>NZ_OZ245929.1:1922500-6407353 GCF_965229775.1 Roseibium sp. | reverse complement strand
CTATTCAACACTCTGGGATCGGGCTGAAACACTTTTGCCGCATCCCTCACCAGCCGCTGCGGCACCATCATAAGGGCGTGAGGCATGAAATCGCAAGAAATTCCTTGGTCGGCGGGCTAATCGGCCGTGTTTTTTAAAGGCCAGGTGCTTGACCAATTGGACAAGTCAGGTTCCGTACCGTCACATGTCTTTCGAGTCGCTTCCTCCATCAGAACAAGGCCGGTGCCGTTCCAGAACCATCTGTTCCAGAGGCCGCATTCGCCGACACCCGATCCCTTGAAATAGCTGACGAGTTGCTGATCCGCCGGGACCCACCTTGCGTTGTAGATCAGGTCCGAGGCGATCGGTCCCTTTTCCGACATGCGGGCAACATGGATCTGCCGGGCGGCACCGTCCTTGCCCGACAGCACGGCGACATAGGGGCTGTTGTAGGGGGTCGGCGCACCGCAGGGGATGATATAGAGGGACGCACTTTCCGCGAGCGGGACGCGCACCGCGTTCAGGCTTGCGAAGATGGTGGGATCGATCGCCGAGCAAAGCCGGTTGGCAGACCAGATGGCTGCGACCTCGGGCGGGAGCTGATCGGCGCTCAGGATCGGCAGGGCATGTGGTGCATCCTTGGCCGGATTGGTTCCGGGCGAGACGATGGCCGCTTCCGTTCCCGTGCGATCCTGGCGATTGTCCAGCCAGAGCAGGCTGGATTT
Organism: Roseibium sp.; assembly: GCF_965229775.1. Taxonomy (GTDB): domain Bacteria; phylum Pseudomonadota; class Alphaproteobacteria; order Rhizobiales; family Stappiaceae; genus Roseibium. Next base: position 6,406,649 of record NZ_OZ245929.1, on the reverse strand, counting down.
CAGGCCCTGAAGCGGTACCGGCACGGATGTCGGGTCGGTGCTTTCGCCTGCCGGCAAATGCACGGTCAGAACCTGTCCCTTCTGCATTGCGTCCAGAAGGGTCACAGAGGCCGGGCCTGCCGGATACCAGAAACCGTCGCCTCCGAGGGGCCGGAAGCCGGTTGGAGGCGTGATCGCAGATTGCATTTCGCGCAATTGCTCAATGGGCAGTTCCTCGATCGTCGACCCGTCGACGTCGAAGCGCAGCATGCCTTCCTGCGGCAGTTGCGTGTTCGTTGTCAGCCGGACGAGGGGTTGCGCCTCGGCCTGCCAGTCGCGAACAATGCGCACGTCCACCCAGACAGACTGGCTGCGCGTGAAGGCCGACGCAAAGCAGGCACCGGTATTGCCGCAATCCACAGTCCATCCCTCGAAGCTCGGCGCCGTGCGGCCGGGCTGTGCAGAGGTTGCGGTTGAACTGAGAAAGCTGATCGCCGCAATCGTCAGGAAAGTTTGCAATCTTCGCGTCATTCTATCCGGTTACCCGATTTTGATTGCCATCTTCTCAGAGGCTTTTACTTCTTGTACGAAATGCAGGCCGCAAGGTGAAGCCGATAAGGTACATTAAGTCGGCGCGGGCTCCGATTGTCCCGCATTTGTTGCCGTGTCATGCACGGGTGTTTCAAAAGGAGACAGGTGTGTCGGAAGAAACCAACAGCAGCGAAACGGACGACATGCCGCCGATCCAGGTCATGGTCGTACCGGTGACGCCGTTTCAGCAAAACTGTTCCATCATCTGGGATCCGCAGACCATGCGTGGAACGGTTGTCGATCCGGGCGGCGATGTCGAACATATTCAGGAGGCGATCCGCAAGCACGACGTGAACGTCGAAAAGATCGTGCTCACACACGGCCACATCGATCACATCGGCGGCGCCACCGATCTTGCCGCTGCACTCGGCGTTCCGGTCGAAGGACCGCACGAAGCGGACAAGCCGCTCATAGAACGCGTGGCGGACCAGGCGGCCCAGTTCGGCGTGCCGGAGGCAAAGCCCGTTTCCCCAGACCGGTGGATGGAGGACGGGGACGAGGTCGAGATTGCCGGCCGTACGTTCGAGGTTCTGCATTGTCCCGGCCATTCGCCCGGTCATCTTGTTTTTTTCGACAAGGAACTGCAGTTCGCGATTTCAGGTGACGTCCTGTTCGCGGGATCCATCGGCAGAACGGATCTGCCGCTTGCGGATCATGCAACGCTGATCAGCTCGATACACGAGAAGCTGCTTCCCCTGGGTGACGACGTGTCCTTCCTGCCCGGACACGGACAGGCATCGACACTCGGTCACGAACGTGAGACGAACCCGTTCCTCACCTGAGTTGCGGCAGGTTGACGGTGTTTAGCTGAAAGTTGCGAGTGGCCTGACGTGCCTGTTCAAAGCAGTGCGCGCAGGTCGTCGATCCGGTCGTTGACCAGCCATCCGTAGTAGTTCTCACGCGGCCACGACCGCCCGGTGCGGCGGAATTTCGCGGCACGGCTCCAGGGATCGCCGAGATTGTAGAGGGTCGCCGTGAGACCGGGGTTCTTGGAAATGTCCACCTTGCCGACGGATTTGTAGGCTGCAATGGAGTCCTGGATGATCGCGGCCATGTAGTGCAGCGAGATGTTCGGATCCATTGTCGCCTTGTAGACCGCGTCGGAATTGGACGCCTTGAGTTTGCGGAAATTGCTCTGGCGCGACACGCGATCCGTCATTTTCAGGACGGTGAGCGGGCTGAGCTGACCAAGCCCGAAACTCTGGCCAGCGTAGAGTGGCTGGAAGAAGGCTTCGTTGAAGTTCTTCTTGGGATAGCGGACACCGTCAACCCGTTTGCCGCGGAACTTGCTGTTCCAGACATTTTCATAACAGGACCAGCGTCGGTCGCTGCTTTTCTGGATGTGCTCCTTGCGGCACCGTTCGAATTGCGGCCGCTCGACGAACTTGTCGACATGTTCGCCGTTGAGTTCGAAATCGAAGTTGATACCGGCATAGGCCAGCGCCTTGACATAATAGGACTGGGCGCTGTCCAGCGTGTCGTAGTTGTAGGTGTGCTCCCCGACGATTGCGCCGATGATGTGGATCGGATCAATGTTGTACTTGCGCGCGACACGCTTGATCGACCCCATGAGACGCCGGTCGCGCTTCAGGACGGCCAGCACCTTGTTGAACTTCGCATCGTAGCTGGATTTCGCCGAAGAGGTGCGGCGCGCGGATGCATACGGGATCTTCGGCTGGTTCTTGTACCTGTTGCCTTCAGGTACCGTGCGAACGGACTGGGCGTGGGCGGATTGCGTCAAACCGATTGTCGGCACGGCCGGGGCGAGCAGAAGGCCCAGAGCAAGAATGCCGGTCAATAAATTCGGAAAAACGCTCAAGGGGCCAGTCTTTCTGCACATATTAGTCGCTCTGCGCTAGGCATTTTTGTTTAATGCGGAGCCGGGCAGGCCCCGGACGCCAGTCAACTTGCATGGATTTACATAGTTCACACTATGCGCCGGTAAATAACACACATATCGATAACCACCCGTAAAAAACATTGCTATGGCGCAGATGCAACAGCTTCCTATCGTTACGGCAGTCCAATCAACAAAGAAGTGATCGCGATCACGCGCAAGATTTCCCGATGGAACAGGTGCTATCTACCGTAGAATGCGGTCTTTCATAATACTTGCCGGACCCATGCAGAGCCGTACTGCTTTTGGAACATCCAGATGATCGTTGAATTCCCGGTGGCGCCGCAGACCGCAAAGTTCCCGCTGGATCGTCACATGCCAGAGTGCTTCGCCGGCCTGGGCCAACCGCTCGCGTTTCAGGTCCTCGGTCGCGTCCGGGTCGCCGTTCGCCTCGCTCAGCAGGGCCAGAGCCTTTTCAAGCTTCTTGATCAGACGGGAAAGTGTCGAGGCCTTCTCGCTGAAAATTTCCTGTTCCAGCGCAGCCGCCAGCGGATCCTGGTCCGCGGTTTTGGTAAATTGAGGCGGTCGAACTGACATGATCGGTTCCCGAAATCGTCCGGATCGTGATGGAAACTATTGTTGGCGTATTGCGGATCAGGCGGATCGCCGGGCTTTCAGGTCGTTTTCAAAAAGCAGCAATCCACCGAGCGCCGCCAGTTTGAACACACACGGCAACCCGGCGTAAGTCACGCTTAGCACGAAATTCAGCTGGGGTGTCATTGCAATGTTCGGATGATATCCGAACAAGCCGAGCATCGGCAGCGCAAGACCGGTCGCGACCGCGAGTGCCGACTTGGAAAGAAACGCCATGACCGAAAACAGGCGCGAGGCCTGCTGCTGCTTTCCATCCGCTTCGATGTGGTCGGCGAGAATGGCGGGAGGCAAGGCGAGATCCGCGCCGAGCGCCAGTCCGGACAGGGCGCACACCACTGCGTAGGCGGCAAGATCCCCCTCCTGGAGGAGCGCTGCCCAGCAGAAGGTGAAGATCGCGGCTGCGAGGGAGAACTGCCACGCGCGCAGCTTGCCGAATTTGCGGGCGGCCGCTGTCCAGATCGGCATCGACAGCGCGCCGGACAGAAAATAGGTCAGCAGGAAGAGCCCGGTGTAGCTTTCTGCACCGAGACGATCGCGAATGAAGAACAGCACCAGCACCGCCGGTATCGCGCTCGCGAATGTGTTCAGGAACACCAGGCCGAAGAAGATCGCCCGCCAGCGGTTTTTCATCAGGGAAGCCCAGCTTTCCTGCTTCTCCCGTCGCGCAGGCAGGTCGAGCGGTGTTGCATGCATCCAGCGCACCAGAAGCCAGAGCGCAATGCAGAGCAGCGGAAGATATCCGAGCGATAGCCAGTGAAAGGCCCTGGAGGGCCCCACGATCTGTGTGAGCACGGGTGGTGTGACGGCGGCGACCAGCAGACCGACGAGGCCGATCGCTTCGCGGCTCGCCGTGACCCTTGTGCGCTGCGCGGATGTCGTGTGCCACAACCCGCCCAGGGCCTGAAAATTGATGGAGACGACGGAAAACCCGGTGGTGCAGATGAAAACCGACGCAGCAAACCAAAGCACCGGAAAAGCCTCGGCCGGATGAAACAGCATCCAGAAACCGATGCCCAGCATGACTGCGCCGAGCGCCAGGATCAATGTGCGTGCGCTGTGGAACCGGTCACTGAGATCGCCGATGATCGGGTCCTGGATCGCATCCACCAGCCGCAGTGCGAGCAGGACAGACCCGAGCGTTGCCAAGGGCAACTGCATCGTGACCGCATAAAAGTCCGGGGCATGCAGGTAGATCGGCAATCCGACGAAAGCGAGCGGAAACGCCATGGTGCCATAGGCAACGAGGCTTTTGACGCTCAGCCTTTTCGACGTGGGAACCGATGCATCTCGAAGACCGGTATCAATGCGGTCCGAAGACGCGTGTCTTTCGTCAACGGACACTGCAACCGGGTCCTATCGCCCGCTGCTCACGAACCCGCCCCGACCAGGCGTGCCCGCAGTTGCGGGTTGCGGGTCTTGTTGCCGAGCCAGATCGAAAAGAACCTCTTGGTGAACGCGGGATCGCTGATCGTCCCCAGTTTGCGCCCGCCCAGGTAAAAGACGGTGCTTCCGTTTGCGGTCCTGACACCCGTGATGGCCTGTCCTGCCGAAACGTTCGGAAAGATCGCGCTCATCTGCTTTTCCCAGGAAGCCAGCTGTGCCGCGGTCGCGCCACCCTGGCGCTTCATCTCCTTCACGGAGCTTTCCGTGATCGTCTTGCCCTTGAAGTTGCGCAGGTATTTCAGCTTGAGCGCGAAGGGGCCGGATGCACTGTAGACACCGTTGGGTGCATAAAGCTCGGCATCGAAGACCTTGAAGCCGAGATAGGTCATGCGCCCCTTGCCGACGAGTTCCGCCGAGGGAACGGTGCGTGCCGCCGGGCCAATGTCTGCCGCAGCAGGTGACGTTGCCAATCCGGCGAACGCGAGGAAGAGGCACAGGAACGAAAGAACGGGCCAGTTCAGACCGGCCGACATGATGCGCGAAGTCACAGGACAACCCTCCGGGTAATTGATGCACTTACCACGGCCTCAATACGCAGGGGGCCGGAGGTCGGATTTCCGTTTTTTGCCGCAGAGTCATCTGCAGCGTTCAAACGCATGCGCGCCAGGCGAAACTCAAGCCCGCAAACCCGATTTCCGCGCCCGCGATGTTCCCTTTGATGGTGCGATGCATTATAATCACCTGAACGATCACTTTTGCTGACCCATAGGCGCTGCTTTGGCGCCGGTGATCGAACCTGCCGGGAGAGACCCGGTTCAGCTTCTAACGTATCGGTGCATGGCTCCCCGCGTTTCGGGAAACAGGCGCCATTTCTGGGTTCGGGTGCGTGGCCGAGGGGCCGCGCGTTTGCAACTCAGCCAATTCGATCCTGCTTCCGTCTGCTGAACGGAGCACAAGTTTGGACCAGTGTCATGACCGACTCCGATCTGAAACCGAAACTGAAGCAGAAGACAAAGGTCCAGAAACCGAAACTCTACAAGGTCATTCTGCTCAATGACGACTTCACCCCGCGCGAATTCGTCGTGCTGATCCTGAAGGCCGAGTTCCGCCTTGACGTCTCCCAGGCCGAGGTCGTCATGATGACCGCCCATCAGAAAGGCGCCTGCGTCGTCTCCGTCTATCCGAAGGATGTTGCCGAGACCAAGGCGACACGGGCGATCGATGCCGCCAGCCAGCTGGGCTATCCGCTGCAATTCACCGTCGAGCCGGAGTGAGCGTGCCGGGAAGGCAAACACCTGGTACCTAGTCGGTCGTTACCGTGTTCACCGGGCTTATCCAGCGCCGGTGCATGTCCTGAATGACACCGGCCTTGCGTGACAGATCCATCCAGTAGTCGAAATAGGCAGCCAGACCCGGAGAGGATGGCGGCATCAGGTAGGCGAACAGGAAACGGCTTGCCGTGTTTTCCGGGACAACGGCCGAATAGCCGTCAAGCGATATGGCCAGTGCGCGGGCCTGCTCACGTGTCCAGAGCGCCGCGTCGACGTCTTCAAGGTGCTGCAGCTTGCTGTAGTCTGGCAGGACACGCAGTTTTGCCGAGGGAAACGTTCGCTTCGCGAGCGGGATCAGAACCGGATCGTCAAAAACGGCGATCGTCAGATCCTTGTTCTGTGAAATGACCGATTTCGACTTGAACTCGTCGACGCGATCGCTTTTGACAATGAGCGCGAGCGGACTCTCGAAATAGGGTTCACTGACGGTCAGCGTGTTGAGGCGTTCGTCGGTGATGTAAAGTCCGCCGACCGCGATATCGAATTTTTGCTGCTTGAGATCGTCCGCTAGGTTCTGCCAGTCATAGGGTATGAACTCCAGACGGACATTCATGCTCTGCGCGAACCGGTACATCAGTTCGACATCGTAGCCGACCAGCCTGCCGTCGTTGTTCCGGTAGGCAAACGGCATGACATTCGGGTTGATGCCGACGCGCAGGACGCTTGTGGTCTCGATCCGGTCGATCGTGTTGCGCGCAGACAATTCTTCAGTTTCCGGTGCCGCTGTTTCCGGCGGTGCTTCAGTTTCCGTCGCCGGTTCAACGGTCGCAAGCCGGTTTGCGTCGCTCAGCTGCTGGACGTAGTCCGGAAGGCCGGCCGCCTTGTAGCTGACTTCCGAATGCAGCGGAACATGGGTTCCGCCCAGACTGCCGATGGCCCAGATTCCGGCAAACGCCGCTCCGGAAACGGCCAGTGTCACGACAAGCGCGCGCGGATTGAACCGGACCTTTCCATGAAAGACGAAGGTGATGGCGGTTGCCACGAAGGCGAATGCGGACACGGATGTGATCACCTGGCCGTACCGGGTGATGGCCATCGTCTCCACGTAAAGATCCGTTGTTCCGGCAGGCAGGCCGAGCCAGTCCGCCATGAAAGTGACGGCGCCGATTGAGGACGTGGGCGAGCCGATGCTGGAAATCAGGGTCACGAACGGCAGTTCCAGCAGCTGCTGTTTTTCGATCGGCAGGTAATAGTAGTAGGCAGCGTAGACGAGAAAGACCAGAATGAAGAAATTTCCGATCTGCGCCAGCGGGTAGCTGACGGACAGCGTTGTTTCGATGATTTCCTTCTGTTGCTGTTCTTCTCCCTCGTTCTCATTCAGTTTCCTGGCGAGTTTCTGCGTGGCCTGCTGGATCAGCGGCAGCGAAGCCACCGACAGGGACGTGACAACGGCGACCATGAAGGCGTCGCGCAGACCGGACAGTATTTCGCGGTAGGTGAGCGGCAGAAACACGGTCAACAGCATCGGGAAGACCCACAAGGCAAGCACCAGCGAGCTCAACATCACGACGGCGATGTAGATCGACAGCGCGGCAAAGCCCGTCAGGCTGACGGAACTGATGGATTCAGCGAACAGGGCGCAAACGCCCACCGGTGCCAGGTAGACAATCCAGCCCCATATGCGCACGCATGCATTGCGGATGATCGTCAGTATGTCCAAGAGCGGTGTCGGCTTGACGCTGTGCTGGATCGCGATGCCGAAGATCACGCCCATCAGCACGACCGAGGGGATGTAGTTCTGGCTGAGGGCCTCGAAGAAATTGTCCGGTATGAGCAGTTCGACGAGGGAGACTGCGGAGCCCTTTTCGTCCGGCAAGCTTGCCGAAAAGTCGACAACGGTCGCGGTGCCGACAAGCGGGACAGTGGAGGCCGCCACGATCAGGAACGCGAAAGTCACGCCCCAAAGCAGCAGGTAGACAGGCCAGCTTTTACGAAACAGCGTCAGCGCAGTCGCCGGCGAGAGACGGCCGAGGCCGAGAAGCAGCGAGGAAATCAGATAGGGAAGCACCACCACTTCCATAAGCCGGATATAGGCATCGCCGAAAGGCTGCAGGAAAGCCGTCAGTGCCGGGCTGAAGGAGCCGATGCTGATCCCGAGTGCGCCGCCGATCAGCACCAGCAAAGGCAGCAGCTTGCTATTCACAAAGAGCGCTCCTCACCCAGAATGGCTTGACGGCGTTTCGCACAGAAACCATCGCACATGCTCATCTTTGCATGAGCACAGCCGACTGTTTCCTCTTCGTGATCTTGCAGGATAATCAACCGCTTGAAAAGCGGGCAGGTGTGCCTTCCGGCCGGCCTGCCCCTGATCAATCAATCGCGCAGTTTGACGATCTTGTCGTCGCCGCCGCCCGGTGCGTCGTCGTCCGGACCGTCCGTTTCCGCCACCACGGTTTCGTCGACGTCGATCTCGACCGTCTCCGTTTCCGGCTCAAGCGGTTCGGTGATGCCCAGATCGGCGGCGGGATCGTAGCTCTCCGTCAGGCCGAGTTCCTCGGCCGGACCCTTGCCTTCCATGGCCATCTGGTAGTTGGCGATCACGGATTTCAGCTGGACGATCTGCTCGTTGGCCGTGTCCACCTGGATCTTGTAGCGCTGCAGACGCTTGTTCTCGTCCACCAGGTCTTCCAGATTGTCGGCGAATTTCTGGTTCTGGCTGCGCTGGTGGTTCAGGTCGGTGAGCGCCGAATTGTAACGCAGATTGACTTCGCGCAGCTTGGCCGACGTCGCCATCAGCTCGTTGCGGTCCTTCTCGTGGTTCTTCTGCGCGCTGTCGAGGAGATGCTCAACCTCCTGCATGCGCTTCAGGATATCGCGGCCGCGCTCTTTCAGGGCAGAGTTCTCGCGGGCCATTTCCTGGAGCGACTGCGCACCGACCCGGCGCTGGGACGAAAGGTTCTCGATTTCCGCGTTCAGCGCATAGACTTCGTTGTCATGCTTGCGCTGCTCTTCCTCCAGGCGCGTCTTCGCATAGATCAGCTCCTGGTTGGCGACGTCCAGGTGTGACTTCAGGTCGATGTTGTCGTTCCTGAATTCGATCAGTTCGCGCTTGGCGGATTCCAGCTCGCTGGTCGCCTGGTTGTTCTTGCGGATCTCGTCTTCCAGGAGCTTCGCGCTCTCGGCAAGGTTCTGCTGGAGTTCCTTTTCCCGGTGCTTGACGGCTTCCAGGTCCTCCTTGAGGCTATCGGCATGACGCTCCAGCGTCTCGTGCTTGGCAAGCAGGTCGTTGTACTTGCCGCTGATGTCGGCAATCTGGGTGTTCGCCTCCACCAGCTTCGCGCTCTGCAGGCGGTACTCCTCGTTGACCTTCTTGTTGTTGTCGCGGATCGACACGATGTCGTTGCGCGCGGTCTCAAGCGCCGTGCGCGTTTCGGTGGCGCGCTTGCGCAGGGAATGCACTTCCGCCTGGGCGTCTTCAAGCTGGGTCGTCAGTGACCGCACCTTGTGTTCGGCGTCCAGAAGATCGGTGGAAATCTTGGCATTTTCGGATTTCAGGCGGACTTCGGTCTCCACGCTGTGACGCGAGGCCTCGATATATTCCGACATCATGCGGATGCTGGTCTGACTTTCGGAAGCGAAGGCCGCCATCTGGTCGAACATCTGGTTGAGCCCGCCGACACGCGACTTCAGGCCGTCCAGATGGTTCATCTTTTCCTGCATCTTGAGCGCGAAGGGAGACAGCTTTTCCACGTTGCCGGTCTGATCCGGCGTTTCCGATGTCTCTTGTGTGACTGTTGCCTCGTTCTGGCTCTCGGCCCGCTGCTCCTGCCCGCTGCCCGGGCGCGGGGACTTCGAGAAAATGCCCATTCCTGTCTCCTGAATTTCCCACCGGTGCCGCTCCGGTGGAATTTACGCACTCTTTACTCTTTCTTAACTCATGTGTCGTGGGCGTTTCAACGACTCAGACGGTTTGGCAAACAGAATATATCGGCAGGCGGAACCCCAAAAAGCGAAATGTCCCCGGCAAGCCCCGAGGTTTAAACCTATGGTTAAAAAATCACCACTGCCCGGTTGTGTTTTCAGGGGAAAGGTACTGGAAGAATTGCTGATGCGGATGGCGAAAGGAGGTTGCTCCGGTCTCTGTTAGAGGGCCTCATTCCCTGAGGCTCAAACATTGGGTTCTGACTTCGCTTTCGCTCAGGCTGATATCTGGATTCCGGATCTGGCCATGCAGCTGCGCTGCAGACCGTCCGGAATGACGAGTTGGGGGGCACTTTGCAACTACCACCACCGTCATTCCGGACAAGCACAGCCTCGCTGTGCGTAGATCCGGAATCCAGAGGTATTTCTGCCGCGGGCAGTCAGCACCACTTGAACAAATCATCTTTACACGTAAAAGTAGCAACATGCCTGCGCACGTCTACATGCTCGCCTCCGGACGGAACGGCACACTCTATCTGGGGGTGACCTCAAATCTCAGTCGCAGATTGTTCGAGCACCAGAATGGTCTGCTCGATGGCTTTTCAAAGCGCTACCACGTTACACGCCTTGTCTATGCCGAAGAGCATGAACGAGTGGACGATGCGATCGCGCGGGAAAAGCAGCTCAAGGGCTGGCGGCGGGCGTGGAAGATCGCGTTGATCGAAGAAAGCAATCCGGAGTGGAGCGATCTGAGCGAAGGAGGGCTTTTCTGAGGCTTGTTCTTTTGGTTCGGACTTCGCTGGCGCTCAGGCTGATGTCTGGATACCCGTTCAAGCCGGGCACAGGTTCCGGATCTGGCCGTGCGGCGCTGCTGCACTTGTCTGGAATGACCGTGTCGAATGTTCTTTCGTCATCCCGGCCAAACGGAGTGCGAGCCGGGATCGGGGAGGCAACTACGCTCCGTTTGACAACGACCTCTCGACACGCGTGGCTCTCCGGCCCCGGGTCTCACGTTGTTCGCCCGGGGTGACGACAGTGAGTATTGCCTAGTTGCCTTCACTCGTCGTTCCGGACAAGCACAGCCTTGCTGTGCACAGATCCGGAATCCAGAACTAATGCTGCCGAAGGCAGTCCGTTTGTCAAAGTTCCGGCTGGTCGTTGGTGACGCAGTGAATGCCGCCGCCGCCGTCGGCGATCGACCAGGCGTCGACGAGATGAACCTCGCGGGCTGGGAAGTAGCGCTGGAGTTCCTGTCTCAAGGTGGCATCGAGATCTTCGTCAAGCTCGCTCATGGCGACGACGTAGCCGTCGCCGACCAGCCAGTTCACGTCGCCGGGATACCATTCGACGTTGAAGCCGAGGGTCTGAAGATCTTCGGCAAGCCGCGTTTCGGTGTCTTCACCCGTGTCGGCAATCGCAACCGTGGTCGGGTTGATGAAGCGTGCGGAGCCGTCGATATGGCCCGTGGTGATATCGTCCGGGTGATGGCCGTAGGACCAGATGATCTCCGTCAGGCCCAGCGCCTCTTTCAGGATCTGTTCGTGTTCTTCCTTTCCGAGGCCCGGATTGCGCTGTTTCTGGCAGTCCCAGTTGAGAAGGGCGATGCCCGCGCCGTTGACCTCGAGATTGCCTTTTTCCAGGACGTAGTCCGTCCGGTCGGCGACCTCCATGCCGAGCAGTGTGCCGAGGCGGACGGGAACCCGGTCGTCCTTGTGATAGGTGGCGCCCGTGGAGCCGTCCCAGCCGGTGAAGGCCCAGTTCTGGATGGTGAGCGTTTCGCCGTCTGTCACATAGATCGGCCCGTTGTCGCGCATCCAGGCGTTGTCGATCGGGACGATGTGCCAGGTCACGTTCGCGACGCTGACGCCACGATTCACGAGGAAACTTGCGGCAGCCTGCTGTTCCTTTTCCGAGTTGGCGAGCAGGTGCACGCTTTCGTGCTTCTGCACTGCCTGGATGATGTCGGCAAAGGCGGGGCGCATCTCCTTTTCGTAGCGGCCGGGCCACTGCATCCAGATGGCCGCCTGTGGTTCCCATTCCGCCGGCACCCGGGGGGACGCCGCCTCAGCCACGGACACAGCCAGCAGGCCTGTCAGTGCTGCTCCGAATAGAGGCAATCTGCGCATCGGCATTCGTTTCCCGTTTCCTTGCCAGCGGTCCGGTCAATTGCCCATCTCGTCGATGGTCCAGTTCAGCGGCCAGCCCTCGGCCGGACCGGTCACCCCGTCGCAATTCGACTTTTCCAGATATTCGACAAGCTCGTAGTCGCCGCTTTCGGCCATCATTTCGTGCCGTTCAAAGGCCCCGCAATCATAGTTGGGCGAATAGTAGGTCGTGCCGGTGACCTGGCCCGTGTCCGGGTCGAAAAACAGATTGTTGACCAGTGCTTGATTGGGCTGGTTGAAGTCCGGCGGTGTCTCGAATTCCTTCCACTCGTCGAGGGACGGATTGAAGGGAATGTGGACCGCCATGAAATAGGGCACGTTGGCATCGGCCATGGTACAGGGCACGACCCAGGTCTCCACGTCGCCCTCGGCATAGAATTGTGCGCCATAGGCGGGCAGGGTTTCGTCCAGCCGGCAATCGAGCGTGCGGTAGCCCATCATCTGGACCGACTCGGGCAGTTCATCGACCGTGTAGACAAGGCCGCGCGCTCCAGCATCCTGCGACGGCATGACCGGCGGCGGCAGATCGTTCGCGGGCGGCGGCGGTGGTGCGGCAGCCTGTGTTTCCTTGGGTGCGGCGCTGGGTTCTGCCGCGGCAGGTGCGACGGCAACCGAACCGTCGGCCGGCAGGCCACCCCAGGCAACGGCCGCATCCAGCCTGCCGATCCGGCCCTGTTCCCGGTCCATTGCCAGCAGTGAGTGGGTCAGGCCGGAGAGCTTCACCCAATAAGTGAGCGTGCCGGCTGATCCGCCATAGTCGATCTGGATCTGGGCGTCTTCGCCCAGGCGCAGCTTTTCAATGAGATCCCGGTGGGCATCGCCGCCGAAGGTCATCTCGTTGCCGGTATAGATCTTCGAGGCCGTGCCGAAATAGCCGTAGTTGTCTTCCTCCAGGCTCTCGATCTCGATGCGCGCGCGCATGCCGACATCCAGCTTCGTCGTCGGACGCAGGGTGACGAAGACGTCGCTGCCGGGTTTGGCGCCACGCTCCACTTTCAGCCGGAAGGCCTCGTCGTTGGAGCTTTCGCCCTCCGTCTCCGCGATACAGTAATTCTTGTCGTTGCAGCGCACCGACCAGTCGCCGAATGTGGTGCGGGCCAGTTCCGCCGCAGCCGGGCCGGTGAAGGCCAGTACGGCAAAGGCGCTGATAATAAGTCTCGTCACGAAATCCCCCGGGCCGAAGCGCGTTGTTTCAGGCGCTTCCACGGGTATCATGGAATGGTGTCGGAATTCCTTATGCCCGGCGGGAAATGCGATAAGCCGGAAGCAAGGGACGACGGATGTGCGTGACCGTCCTATATGTGTCTTTCGGACCGTTTGCCGCCAAAGGACCTCCTGCCGTTGACCTCTTCTGCAACCGCACAGCCGACCAAAGCGCCCGAACCCGGCGAAGACCGCCTGGAACAGGCGGAACGGCGGGGGCTGCGGCTGGCGATCATCTGCCGGACAATTGCTGTCGGTGCGGCCTTCCTTTGGGTCGGCGGAACCTGGGCTTTTACCGGTTTTTATCCCAATCCGTGGATCTTTGTCGGGCTAGGCGCGTTCACCGCAATCGGCATCGGCCATGCGAGCCTTATCGGCACGCGCTTCGACCGCTGGTGGATGAAATACGCGATCTATTTTGTCGACGCGATCGGGATCTGCAAGACCTTCGCGTTCTTCCCGATCAGCCGGAGCGGCGACGTGCCCCAGATCCTCGCCTTCCGCGCCTACGGCATCTACTACCTGTTTCCGCTGGTTGCCATGGCGACCCTGTCGCTGTCGCCGCGCCTGGTCCTGTGGACGGGGGCGGCCGTTGTCGCCGGCTGGTGGGCGGCCTTCCTGATCGTCGTGTCCGGCATGGAACGGACGCTCTCCTGGGGTGATCTCACGCCGGGGGCCGGCTTCGACGCCTATGTCGAGGTGTTCCTGTCGCCCGATTTCATCGGCAACGGCAACCGGGTGGAGGAAACCGGGTTCCTGTTCATCGCGACGGGCATCCTGGCGCTTGCCGTTGTCCGGGCAAGGCGGGTGTTCCGGGCGCAGGTGAGGGCGCAGGCGGAGCGGGAACAGGTCGCGGCAACGCTCGGGCGTTACGTGCCCGAAGCGGTCGCCCGCCGCCTGATCGACGATCCGAACGCACTCACCCCGCAGGAACGGCACGCGGCGATCCTGGTGATGGATATCGCCGGCTTCACCGCCTATGCCGCCAGCCGCGCGCCGGGCGAGGTGATCGACCACCTCAACGGGTTTCTCGCCGGATGCGCCGAGGTGATTTCCCGCCATGACGGCGTCGTCATCCAGTTCACCGGCGACGGCCTGATGGCCTCCTTCGGCACGCCGATCGACAGCAACGCGCCGGAAAGTGCAGCGATCGCCGCGAGCCAGGGGCTTCTCGGCGAAGCGCAGGCTTCCAGCTTTGCCATCCGCATCGGCCTTGCCGCCGGCACGGTCGCCTCGGGCAGCATCGGCTCCTCCAGCCGCCAGGCCTTCACCGTCTACGGCGACACCGTCAACCGCGCCGCCCGGCTGGAGGCCCACGGCAAGGTGCTCGGCAGGGCGGTGCTGATGGATGCAGCGGTGGCCGGACACGCCGGTGCCGGGCTGGAACGCTTCGACGGGCAGGAGTTGAAGGGGCTTGCCGGCAAGGTGGACGTGTTTGCACCGGGTTGAGGACCGCCCCACGCTCCGTGCTGCCCCGACCCTGAGCCGGGGCCTGTTTGCCTCGATTGCAGGCGGTCCCGGATCGGGTCCGGGACGGCGTTTGTCGTTGGGGCGTGAGCGCAACCACGGCCGTCATTCCGGACAAGTTAAGCACAGCTGAACGCCGATCCGGAATCCAGAAGTTTTTCGCGCCAAGGGCGCGTCTTTCACGACCCAACCGTACGCAATTGGTTTTGAGCTCGCTGCGCTCGCGCTGACATCTGGGTTCCGGATCAGCGCGCAGCTTTGCTGCGCTTGTCCGGAATGACGGGGGGGCGCGGTGAGGCAGCCTCTCAACTCACCTCAGCAGTCATCCCCGACTTGATCGGGGATCCACCAAAGCCAACCGCGGTCAGAAGACTACCGGTTCAGATCTTCATAAAGATCGCACCAATCCGGATTGTGTTTCTCAATCGCCTGCACCTTCCAGGCGCGAGGCCAGCGCTTCAGACGTTTCTCGCGGGCGATGGCTGCGTCGGGCGTGTCGCAGGTCTCGTAGTAAACCAGCCGGGTCACTCCGTATCGCCGGGTGAACGCGCTTCCGGCCTTCTCCCTGTGTTCGTAAACCCGTCGCGCCAGGTCATTGGTGACGCCGGTGTAAAGCGTTCCGTGCCGGCGGCTGGCGAGCATGTAGACGTAAAACGCCATAGCCAGTTGTTGCGTGGATTGGATCCCCGATCAAGTCGGGGATGACCACATTCTGGAATTGAAGTTCCCAGCTATCGAACAGCTCGTTTTCGAGTTTATAGAGCTCGCTGCGCTCGCGATGATATCTGGATCCCGGATCAGCGCGCAGCTCCGCTGCGCTTGTCTGGAATGACGGGGGGGATTGCCTAGACAGGGTGAACGTCAAACTCCGCGGTCATCCCCGACTTGATCGGGGATCCACTCGTTTCCGGAGTGCCCGGAACGGCTACCGCCCCGGCCGCCCGCTCTTCTTCGGTCTGCCTCTCCGTTTCTTTTCCTCCGCCGGGTCCTCGTAGGACCCGACGCCGATCTTGCCGCGGCGGACGGGTTTGACCGGGTCGTCGGAGCCCAAGGGGACTTCGGTGCGGCCGACGGTCATTTCGTCGAGGGTGTTCTTGCGGACCTTGGCGCTGGGCGAAGGGAGGGCGGATTTCTGTTTGGCGGCGCGGGCGCGGTCCCGGGCGGTTTCCTTTTTCTTGCCGCTGGCGCCTTCCTTGGTGCCGCCGGCGCCGAACTTGCGGTCGCCGCGGAAGCCGCCGGTGCGGTCGTCGACGTCGGACTGGCGGGCCATGGCGTCGTCGGCCACCGCGAGCTCGGTCTCCTGCAGGCGCTTGATCTCGTCGCGCAGGCGGGCGGCCGTCTCGAAGTCGAGATCGGCGGCGGCGTCGCGCATCTGCTTTTCCAGGTCCTCGATATGGGCGGCGAGGTTGTGGCCGACCAGCGAGCCTTCCTCGGCAAAACCGGCGTCCACCGTGACGTGGTCCTGCTCGTAGACGCTGTCGAGAATGTCGGCGATGTTGCGTTTGACGCTTTCGGGCGTGATGCCGTGCTCTTCATTGTAGCCGAGCTGTTTTTCGCGGCGGCGGGTGGTCTCCGCGATCGCCCGCTCCATCGAGCCGGTCATGTTGTCGGCGTAGAGGATCACCTTGCCGTCGACATTGCGGGCCGCGCGGCCGATGGTCTGGATCAGCGAGGTTTCTGACCTGAGGAAGCCTTCCTTGTCCGCGTCCAGAATGGCGACAAGCGCGCATTCGGGAATGTCGAGACCTTCGCGCAGGAGGTTGATGCCGACCAGCACGTCGAAGGCGCCGAGGCGCAGGTCGCGGATGATTTCGATCCGCTCCAGCGTGTCGATGTCGGAGTGCATGTAGCGCACGCGCACGCCGTTTTCGTGGAGATATTCGGTCAGGTCCTCGGCCATGCGCTTGGTCAGCGTGGTGACCAGCGTGCGGTAGCCCTTCTGGGCGACCTCGCGCACCTCGCCGAGGAGATCGTCCACCTGGGTGGAGGCCGGGCGGATGTCGATCACCGGATCGACGAGGCCCGTCGGCCGGATCACCTGTTCGGCGAAGACACCGCCGGACTGTTCCATCTCCCAGGAGCCGGGCGTCGCCGAAACGGCGACCGACTGCGGCCGCATGGCGTTCCATTCCTCGAAGCGCAGCGGCCGGTTGTCCATGCAGGATGGCAGGCGGAAGCCATATTCGGCCAGCGTCGCCTTGCGGCGGAAGTCGCCCCTGTACATGGCGCCGATCTGCGGAATGGTGACGTGGCTTTCGTCGGCGAAGACGATGGCATTGTCGGGCAGGTATTCGAACAGGGTGGGGGGCGGTTCGCCCGGCTTGCGGCCCGTCAGGTAGCGCGAATAGTTCTCGATGCCCGCGCAGGAGCCGGTCGCCTCCAGCATTTCCAGGTCGAACATGGTGCGCTGTTCCAGGCGCTGGGCTTCTAGCAGGCGGCCATGGGTGTTCAGCTCCTCCAGGCGGTGCTTGAGTTCTTCCTTGATCGACTTGATCGCCTGGTTCAGCGTCGGCTTGGGCGTGACATAGTGCGAGTTGGCGTAGATCTTGACGCTTTTCAGCTCGCCCGACTTCCTGCCGGTGAGCGGGTCGAACTCGGTGATCGACTCGATCTCGTCGCCGAACAGGGAAATGCGCCACGCGCGGTCCTCGTAGTGGGCCGGGAACAGCTCGATCGTGTCGCCGCGCACGCGGAAGGCGCCGCGCTGGAAGGCGGCATCGTTGCGCTTGTACTGCAGCGCGACGAGGTCCGCGATGAGCTGGCGCTGGTCGATGCGCTCACCGACCTCGATGGCGAAGGTCATCGCCGTGTAGGTCTCGACCGAACCGATACCGTAGATGCAGGACACGGAGGCGACGATGATGACGTCGTCGCGTTCCAGCAGGGCACGGGTGGCCGAGTGGCGCATCCGGTCGATCTGCTCGTTGATCGAGCTTTCCTTCTCGATATAGGTGTCCGTGCGCGGGACATAGGCTTCCGGCTGATAGTAGTCGTAGTAGGAGACGAAATACTCGACCGCGTTGTCCGGAAAGAAGGCCTTGAACTCGCCGTAGAGCTGGGCGGCGAGGGTCTTGTTGGGCGCGAGGACGAGCGCCGGGCGCTGGGTGCGGGAAATCACCTGCGCCATGGTGTAGGTCTTGCCCGATCCGGTGACGCCGAGCAGCACCTGGGTCTGCTCGCCGGTCTCCATGCCCTCGACCAGTTCGGCAATCGCGGTCGGCTGGTCGCCCCGGGGCTCATATTCCGATTTCAGGACGATCTCGACGCCGCCCTCGGACTTGGCCGGACGGTCCGGCCGGTGCGGCACCCACAATTCGCCGTTCTTGTGCAACGGGTTGCCGGATTCGATCAGCGCCGACAGCGCTTCCACGGTTGCGGTTGCGCCCTGGTTGCCGCCGAGATCGCCGTAGCGGCCGTCCGCCGCCGACTTCTTCTTGTTGTCCTTCTTGTGCTGCTTGAGCTTTTCCTCGAGCTGCTCGGCCTCCTCCAGTGACATGTCCAGACCGGCCACCGGGTTCAGTCCGCCGGCGGCCCTTTCCCGGGCACTGTCGGCTTTTCCTATGGAGGTGCCACGGGCGGATTTAGTGGGCTTTGGCTTTTTTTCGCTCACGGCCCGTCGTGCTTTCGCACTGGCCTCCGCGGGGGCGGCCTGACCGGCCGGCGCGCGTTCGCGCTTGCCTTCGCTCTGCTCCGGATACTTCCCCTTGGCCTTCGCGCCCTTGGGCGACAGCTTCGCCTTGCGGCCTTCCTGAACATCCTTTGCGACCGCGCCGTCGCCGCCTGCACGCTCGCGCTCGCGCGATGAGGTGCGTGCGGTGCGGCTGATCGTGCCTGGGGCGCCGGGGGCCAGGTCCTGTGGCGCAGCCGGGTCCTTGATCTTCGATTTTGCTTTCGGTGCCGGCTTGTCGGCCTCTTCGGCAATCTCGGCGGCCCAGTCGCTGATGGAGCCGGAGAGCGGTGCACCGGACAGAGGTTTCTGCGGCGCTTCGCCGAAGCCTTCGGGCGTGGCAGTGTCTTCGGAACGGGATTTGGGGGAACGCTTCTGCATGGCTGCAATATGGTCCGGTTCCACGCGCGTGGAAAGGGGGGCGGCGGTCACTTCGGACGGGTTTTCAGGACTTCCTGTCAGTCTCCTGACACAAGGGTGTCAGGAGCGTGCAAGCGGCGGCACCGGCCAGGACACATCTGGAGGCCTACTGCGCCGGTTTTCCAAACGAGACCTGTCAGATCCGCGGAGGTGTGGAGCCGCCGCCGAAGGCATTGGACAGGAGCGCGAAATACTGGCTGCCCTTGACGCCGTTGGCATCGGAACCGTCGACCCCTTTCAGCATCTTGCGTGCACCACCCGCACCGAGCAGGTGGGATGCGGCCAGAATGCCGGCCAGGGAAGCCTTGTCCGCGTTGTCGATCAGGGTTTCCATCACCTTTTTGGTTTCGCGGTTGTTCAGGAGACTGCGGTAGTTCCTGCGCGTGTAGGCGATCATTTCCAGGTCCTGGCAGCTGTTCTTGTTTTCCAGCCAGTCGAGACGCGTGGCCACGCCCTTCTTGCCGAGCCACCAGCGGTTCTCGGCGAGCAGTCGTGTGGTCGCGCCGCTCCTGACGTAGTCGCCATCGATCAGTGCCAGCGCGCCGAACTGCCAGCGCCCGGAAAACCCGATCGAGTTGACCGCCGCGTAGTTGTTGGTGGATTCGCGCAGACCCAGAACGTCGGTGTACATGCTCCAGTCGGCCTTGGTGAAGGGCCCGAGCGTGCCGTCGCCGAAATTCGGGTCCTCGGTGCCGGGACCGCTGCTTTGGGACGGTTCCGCATCGAAGCCCAGCAGCATCCGGATCGCCACGACCTGGCGCTTGTCGAACTTTGACACCTTGACGCTGTCGCTCTGGTTGCCGCCGAGCAGGGAGACCTTGTCGCCATCGGCTTCGACGAAGAAACCGACATGGCCGGACGAGTCGGTCGTGCCGCTTCTCGGCCTGAGCACGACGACGGAGCCCACCGGGATGGCCGCCTTTTCCCAGGCGCCCACCGGGACTTCGACATCGCCCCAGGTCTTCCAGCTGGCCGCCCGCGCCGCCGTTGCCTTGACCACGGATTTCGCCGCAATGTCCGATCCCGAATTGGCGAGGCACCAGGCGACAAACGCGCCGCACCAGGGGTCTTCGCGGGTGGTCGAATAGTCTGTCGCCTTGAAGTATTTCAGGACATCCGGGTTCGGCGGGGCTCCGGTCTCCTTGACGCCTTTCACCATTTCCTCACGTGCCTTGACGTACCAGGGCAGCTTGTCGACCGTCATGTAGATGAGGTCTTCCGGCGTCAGTTCGCGGACGAGCGTGAAGGAGCGTTTCAGGGCGGCATCGAAAACGGCGAAGATCTTGTCGTCGACTTCCTTCAGCGAGTGATCGTCTGCCTCCGTGCCGAAGAATTTCCGGTAGCGCTTCAAAATGGAAGGTGCCTCGGCCGCGTTCGCGGCCGTCAGCATCGGGATGAACTTGGTATCCGGTGCGCTCTCCAGCTTGTCGATATAGGCGACCGCCAGATCCTTGCCGCAGGCCAGGCACAGGAAAAGCTCGATCGTCGTGGGCATCCAGGGTCCGCTCGCGACCGTTGTGTCGTCTGTCGAAAAGTGCTCGCTGAGCGCTTTCGTCGCCTCGAAGGTCCGGTAGCCGAAGCCGTAGCACTGGAACACCGGCACATCGATGTCCCGCTCGATGTAGCCCGCTTCATTCCAGGGACTGTCGACAAAGCTCTTCCACTCGGCCGCAGTCAGCGCAAAGGGGCCGTGGCGCTCGACGCCGTCCACGGTCTCGACCGTGTTCTGCGGGACGGAGTCGGTTTTCGTGCCCGTGTGCGCAAGCGCGTAGGCGATCAGGAAGTCGCGGTTGATGCCGTAGCCGTCCGCCTCGGCCGCCTTGTTGATCACCCGAGCGGCGAGCGTGCAGTTCTTGACGAAGGACCATGGATCCAGCGGTTCGGGCTCCGGCGGATCAATCGGTTCCACGTCCGTCGCGCGGACCCAGCCTTCCTCGTCGCCGCCCGTGAACTCGGCTTCCACCTTGAACCAGGTCTTGGTGTCGTCTTCCTCGATGGCTTTCAATGGCACATCCGGCACGAGATCGACACGTTGCAGCTTGTCATCGATGGTCAGAGGATCCGATGGCACGTTCGGATAGAGGAAGACACCTCCACCTGTCTTGGCCCTGTGATACATGGCAGTTCCCCAGGCGCTGTGCGTATCGAAAAAACGCTTGTCGGGTCAGTCCGATACCAGTTTGTAGAACGTCGGCGTGACTTCGTCCTTCGAAACGCCAGTCATCGACAGGTCCACGCTTTCAAACGCGTTCGAGTCTTTCAGGGCAATAATCAATTCCCTGATCTCGTTGATCCGGGTTTTACTGGTATCGGACGACCCGGACATCTCAAGCACCTTCTGCACGAAGGTCGCTTCGGCTGCCGCGTCGTCGGCGAAGCGGAAGCGTTCGTAGTAATTCTTGTAGTTCGACGTGTTACAGGCGTTGTTTCTCGCCTGGTCAAGAATAGCCGGTCCGCTCCGGCGGTTCAATTCGGTGCTGATGTCACCATCTCGGAAGGAACTCTGGGACCACAGCAGGATTCCGGCACGTGTCCTGTCGCCGAAGTTGTTGGCAGGTGACGAAATGCAAAGGAATTGCTGAACCGTTGTCAGATCGGCTTCCTGTATCTGTTCTTCCCAGGGCGTGACGGCACCGCTTATCCGCTGTTCATCCGACAGGCCGGGGTCAACCGTGACCGGTGCACGGGCGGTGAACGTCCGCTCCACGCCACCGCCGGCGGCGCCGATGGTCAGGCCGCTCTGGGGCGACCAGTTGATGGAGTTTTCCGGCGTCGGTGCAATTCCGCTCGAGCCAAGCGTCGAGTAGTTGTTGATGTTGGCCTCGATCGCGAAGGGCAGGCAAAGACGCAGGTAGGATCTCAGCACGAATTCGGCCTGCGGCCTGTCGGTGACCTGGATCCGGTTGGTCCGGAAGTCCGCCCTGAATTTCCGGCGGGTGTTCAGCACGATGGAGTTGACCGTGGAGGATTCCACCTCCAGCAGCAGGCGGCTGTGGTAATTCTCGACACTCTTGGAAATGAGGTCAAAGGCGAGGCCGGCAACCGTCAGGGCGGTCGCGGAGGCGTCGGCGACGCCCATGATGCCCGTCGTTGCCGCGCGGATCGATCCGATCTGGCTCTGGATCGGACCCCTGGAGCGTTTCTGATTGTCCAGCCACTGCAGATAGGCATCGCAGCGGCGGTCGATGTCGTTCATGCCCTGCGCGACGACGATCAGCCACTTGGGATCGTTGATCGGGTGTAGATGGCATGTGCTCGATGCGTAGGACGACACGCTGGCCGCGAGGCCCGCCTGCTGGCAGAGATAGGCAAAATACCGGTTCTGCAGGTTGCTGGTCGTGGCAATGTCGGCTTCCGATGTCGCCAGGTTGGAACCGATGCCTTCCGTGAGATAGTTCGTGCCCGCAGGTCCGCAGCTCGCAACGAGCAGCGCTGCGAAGATGCCGATAATCGGGCGCAAAAAATCCCGGTGCCCGCGCGAACGCGAACTCCTGCGGGTCAGCATACGACCACTCCGTAAATACGCTGAAATACCATCGCGCCCGGTTGCGGACACGTCACTGGGTCAACTATCCCGACAGCGTCTTCATGTTGTCAATTGTTTGTTAACCATTTGCGGGCCGGGTTTGCCCGCCCCGGGTGCGCGTGCAGCCAGGTGATGCCGCCAGGTTGGAGGCGCGAGGGCATAAATTCCTGAAGTAACGGTCTTTTCCAGCCGCATTTACGGAGAGCGGACTGATGCCGATTGCCGCTGCGTCCGTCAGATTATGTGTGGACACTTCCACGCAACAACGGCGTTCAACGGGCCGGCAACCTGTCACTCTTGCCGATCCGGTAGGATTCCGCCGAATCGTCCAAACCGCGCGGCGTCCTGTTTGAATGCTCCGTCTGCGGCACCGGGTTTTTACCCGGCCGCACGCTGCACGCGGCCGTTTCCGTCGGTTTGAACCACCGGGTTCTGGCGGTAGAGATCTTCGATGCACACCGACATGTTGCGCCCGTTTTCCTTGGCGAAGTAGAGCGCCTGGTCGGCGAGCGCCAGGAGGTGGGAGGCGGTGTCGGCATGTTTGGGAGCCGATGCCCAGCCGATGCTGACACCGATCTGGGCCAGACCGCCGGATACGGGAATGGGCTGGGCGATGGCCTCGATCAGGTTGTCGGAAAGCCAGCGCATGCGGTTGTCGTCGACCGGGCCGCGCAGCAGGGCCATGAATTCGTCGCCGCCGGTTCTTGCAATCAGCGCATGGCCGGACAGGACCTTGCGCAGGCGGTGGGCAACCTGGCGGATGACCATGTCACCCGCTTCGTGACCGTAGGTGTCGTTGACCGCCTTGAACCGGTCGAGATCGATGGCCATGACCGCGCAAGGGGTCTCGTGACAGGTCTCGATCGCGCGGTCGAAGACGGCGTGGAAACGCGGCCGGTTGGCCAGTCCGGTCATCAGGTCATGGGTCGCCATGCGCCGGTTGAGGGTTTCGCTGTCCTCCAGCGCCTTTGACTTCTGTGCGAGTTTGCGCGCGAACACGATGCCGATGGCAACGAACATCAGGACCAGAAGCACGGCGATCGGGCCGATGGTGTTGCGGATCTTGCTGCCGGGCGCCGCGCTCGTCCACTCGAAATAGCCGATCGGCCGGTGGCCGTGCGCGGCAACCGGCACGCTGGCGGCGTGATGGTCGCTGCCGGCGACATAGGTGAAATCCTGCAGCAGCAGCGTCTCGCCGATTTCGGCAAGAAATGCCTCCTCGATCAGGGCGACCGACACGATCACACCCGGAGGGCCGTCGGGCAGGGACAGGCTCGCCGTTTCCGGGACGATGGCCATGGCGCTGACAAGAGCCGGTTTTCCGTCCACGTCGCGCACATCGGTGGCGTAGATCGGCGCAAGTTCGCCCTTCTCGACGTATTTCACCTTGTAGCCGTCGGCCGAGGGACGGCGGACGGTCTGGTAGCCGATGCGGGCCTTGGCGATGAGATCGCGGGTGGCGTCGAGAACATCCCGGCCGGCGACGGGCGGGACGATCTCGTCCTCCGCCGCCACCAGGATGGCCTCGTTGCGGCCGTCCACGATCAGGGTCCAGTCATGATGGAAGTCGAGCCACATCTGGCGGGCGATTTCGTGGGCAAACGCATCGTCGATGCGGTCATTGATCTGCACTTCCCGTGCCGTCTTGTCGTTGACGGCGATGAAGGTCTGGTGCCGGGCTTCCAGTTCGAGACTGTGTTCCAGTGCCTCTGTCACCAGGGCGCGTTCATGGCGCAGGGCCAGCTGGTCCGCCCGGTGGGTGGTGCTTATGAAGAGATAGACCATGGCAAAGACGCCGCCTGCCAGAAGCAGGGCAATCGACGCATAAGCGAAATGGCGCAACCTGACGCTCTGTGCTGCCTCTCCGGCTGCCGCCGGCGCTGTGCCGTTTGTCGTCTTGTCCCGTTTCATTAAGCGCATGCCCCCACACTGCCGAAACCTTGTCTTCAGTGGCTAAGCGTTGCACGGGGCCGGTGAAAATCAGGTTTTCAAGCGGGAGGCCGGGCGGGGTTTTGACAGTTTGGGTTAACGGACGGTGAGCAGGACCGGACAGATTTTGAAGAAGTAGACGTTCGTGGCGCTTCTTCCAGCCATCCACGTTTCAAAGCCGTCAAGCTTTGAATCTTTCCCTTCTGTGCCAGGATAGATAATCGGCATGCGGACGTTTTGATCTTTCTTCAGGCACAATTGCCTTCATATCCGCGTTGAGAAGATGGGAGACATCGTAGTTCAGATGTCGTGACGCGAGGATCTGATAGTCGTCCGTCAGACTCAGAAGGCCACGATCAAACATCCAGTGTACGGTGCCTGACAGCGCAATTCCGTTTTGGACTGAATCGTTGCCCCCAGATTCAACCGGGATTATGTGGGCGGCCTCCACCTCGGGTCTGCCTTTTCCGTTAATCAAACGGAGGCTTGTAAAGGCGCATGTGCGATCATAGAGCCGTCGAATATGTTGCCGGAATTTCGCCTCGCGAAAGGGGCGGTTCACGATTTGCTGCACAATTGGCCGTTCAACAAACATTCCGGAAATCGGCGACTGCGCACCTTCACCGAGGCCGGGAAGCTCACGATCACCTGCGGGCGTGAAATCGGTGCGCGTTGGCCATTCGTCTTCTTCAGAGAAACCAGCTTCAACTATTGCCCGAAACTCATTGAATTCCAAATGCCTTACAGACTGCTGTGTGTACCCTCCATTCGGTAGGCCGTTCTCTTTGAATAGCTTCTTTTCGTACCCACCATTTTCGCGATAGTGGAGGGGGCGATCAAAATCGATATAGTCTTTCAGGAAGACATAGTAATGATCAGTTTTCCGCGGGTCAGGTTCAATGTGACTTGTCCGTGCAATCGCGCTGTAGAACCTTCCCTTTTCGTGTTCCATCGGCCCGTAGTAGACAATCCAGTCGTCGAGCGTTTTTTTCACCCTTGATAGATATGATTTTGGAAAGTGGTATTTGCTGGCTGGATCGTCGTCGTAGATGCTGTCCGGATTGTGATAGAAAACTGCTTGCGACATGTGCGATTTTTCAGTGTTACTTTCTGGGGCTGTCTAGTATTCATTTAAACGCGAGAAATACAACCCAGGATGGTTTTAATCACTCCCCTCTCGGAAATCTCTGCCCTTCCTCGACATCGTTGAGGTCCATGTGGTTGCGCATGTAGCGTTCGGAGGCCTTTTGAAGGGGCTGGTAGTCCCAGGGGAAATAGGCGCCGTTGCGCAGGGCCTCGTAGACGATCCAGCGCCGGGCCTGTGACTGGCGCACGTCTGCGTCGTAGGCGGCCATGTCCCAGCGGGCGCGGACGGCATCGGCAAAACGGGCGCTTGCGTCCGCGTAATCGCGATCACCGGCAAGGTTCGTGAGCTCGTAGGGATCGTCTGCCAGGTTGAAGAGCTGCGGCGGGTCGAGCTCGCAGTGAATGTATTTCCAGTCGCCTTCCCGGATGCCGACCAGCGGCGCGTAGGAGGCTTCCGCGGCATACTCCATGAGGACAGGCGAGGTTCGGTCCGAACCGCCTGCCAGCGGCACGAGGCTTTCGCCGTCCGTCCAGGGCATGATCTCGCTCATGTCGATACCGGCGAGATCGCACAGGGTCGGCAGCACATCGAGCGTGCTCACCGGCGCGGTGATGCGGGCGGCGGTCAGATCCGCGTCGGCGACCATCAGGGGCACACAGGAGGAGCCTTCAAAAAAGGTCATCTTGAACCAGAGCCCGCGCTCGCCGAGCATGTCGCCGTGGTCGGACACGAACAGGATGGTCGTGTCGTCGGCCAAATGCATGGCCTCCAGGGCGTGGAGGATCTCGCCGATCTTGTCGTCGAGATAGGAGATGTTGGCGAAATAGGCGCGCCGCGACCTGCGGATGTCGTCTTCGCCGATATCGAAACTGCGCCAGTCATTGGCATCGAAGATGCGCTGCGAATGCGGGTCGTGCTCCTCGTAGGCCTTCGCGGGGACCTGCGGCGCCAGGTACGCGCAGTCTGCATAAAGGTCCCAGTATTTCTTGCGGGCGACATAGGGATCGTGCGGATGGGTGAAGCTCACGGTGAGGCAGAAGGGGCGATCGTATTTGCCGCGTCCGTAGTCGTAGATCTTGCGGATGGCCTGGAAGGCGACGTCGTCGTCATATTCCATCTGGTTGGAGATCTCGGCGACACCCGCACCGGTCACCGATCCCATGTTGTGATACCACCAGTCGATGCGCTCACCCGGTTTGCGGTAATCCGGCGTCCAGCCGAAATCGGCGGGATAGATGTCCGTGGTCAGGCGCTCCTCGAAGCCGTGCATCTGGTCCGGGCCGACGAAATGCATCTTGCCCGAAAGGCACGTCGTGTAACCGGCCCGGCGCAGGTGATGGGCGTAAGTCGGGATGTCGGATGCGAACTCGGCCGCGTTGTCATAAACACCGGTCCGGCGCGGCAATTGACCGGACATGAAACTTGCCCGGCCCGGGGCACAGAGCGGCGATGCCGTATAGGTGTTCTGGAACCGCACCGAGCGCTCGGCAAGTTTCTTCAGGTTGGGGGCGTGCAGGAATTCGGCCGGGCCGTCGGGAAACAGGGTGCCGTTCAGCTGATCTACCATCAGGATCAGGATGTTCTTGCGAGACGTCATGGCATTTCCCCGTGGCCGGATCTGTAACTGGCGGAAGCGTAGCTTTTTCTTGATTGGGCGATCAATCAAAAACGCGGATGTTTGTTGCCGAATTCCGACATCCGGGTCTTGACCTGGAGTGCGCTCCAACCTGTAAGTGGGTGAAATCGTTCTGTTCGGAGACTGTCATGCGGATTGGTGATCTTGCTGAAAAGTCGGGACTTTCCACCGACACCCTGCGTTACTACGAGAAGATCGGCCTTTTGCCGAAACCGTTGCGCGATGCGGGCGGACGGCGTGTCTATGACGAGACGATCCTCAGATGGATCGACTTTCTCGCCAGGCTCAAATCCACCGGGATGGGGATCAGCAAGCGGCAGCAATATGCCGAGCTGCGCGCCAAGGGGGCAGCGTCCCTGACAGCGCGCAGAACCATGCTTGAAGAGCACCGGCAGAAAGTGTCGGACGACATTGCAGTGCTCACCGACATGCTGACTGTGCTGGACGAAAAAATCGATCTCTACCAGAGGATGGAAGCAGGCGAGCCTGTCGATCCCGCCTTTGAAAGCTGTGCCCGGACCGAACATGGGTCACCGCCAGGTTTGAAAGGCCGCATCGATGACAAACACACTGGACAAGGGTCGTGCAGTGACCCGGCGACTGAACCCCGAACTTGAAACCGTCCTTGACGACAGATACGGCGCCCTCGTTCCGGACTTTGCCGAAAGCCTGATCGAGTGGGCCTATGGCCGTCACTATGCGCGGCCGGGGCTGGATCTGAAGACGCGGCAATTGTGCACGATCGCCGCGCTGACGGTCCTCGGCGGGCAGACCGGTCCGCAGCTGAAGGTCAACATCGAACACACGCTGGCCGCCGGGGCCGGGCGCGGGGAAATCATCGAAGCGATCTGGCAGATGGCCGTCTATGGCGGCCTGCCGGCGGCAATCAACGGGCTCAATGCGGCAAAAGAGGTTTTCGAGGCCCAGGACACGTCCCGTTAGCGCAGGCGGTTTCGCACGAGCCGGCCGGTGAACAACCGGATCAGGGGTTTTCCCGGTCGGCATGTCCCAGGTCCCTGTCCGGCCACAGGCGGTCGCGAAGGCGCTGCTTGAGAACCTTAGCCTCCGGGAACCCGCCGTCCGGGACCCTATCCCAGATCATGTGTCCGTCGCAGGTAATCTGAAAGATGCCGCCAGTGCCGGGAACCAGCGTGACAGCCCCGGTCTCTTCGGAAAATGTCGTGAGGATTTCCTGCGCCATCCACGCGCTGCGCAGCAGCCAATTGCATTGGCGGCAATAGGTGATGATGATATGGGGCGAGGGGACGTCCGCCATGGCGTCTGACTTTCCACGTGAGCTAACGAAACACACCCGCTTTTGCCACAACCAGGTTCTCCGACGCCAGACATTCAGGACGCCTTCGCGGTGCATCCGGAGCTTCGCGCCATTTGCGGCGCTGTTCTGGGCGCGGTGTCCCAGGCCGGGTTGAGCAACCGCGTCTACCGGCTGGACACGGAGCGCGGGGTCTTTTTCCTCCGTCTTCCACGCGCGGAGACCGCCGGCATGGTGAACCGGGACGACGAGGCGGAAAATATCAGGTGCGCCGCGGATCTCGGTGTTGCCCTCGGGCCGCTCTTTTGCGATCCGGCCAGCGGTATACTTCTGACCCGTGCGATTGAAACCGTCGGCGCGCCGCCCGAGGTTCTGTGTGGGCATCTCGGTGACGCGCTGGGACAGCTTCATGCGTCGGGAAAGGTGTTTCGGGGAACACTGGATCCCGGGCAGGTGATCGCCGCCCAGAGAACGGCGCTCGGGTCCGGAGGGCAAATGGAGGCGGATGTCGCCCTCTTGGAACGGGCCCTTCGCGAGCTGCAGCCGCATGAACGGAGCGGACCCGGCCGCCTTGCGGTTCCAAGCCACGGTGACCCGTCTCCCGGAAACTGCCTGATGGCGCCCGGCCGACTGTGGCTGATCGACTGGGAATATTCGGCCATGGCGGAGCCTGCCTGGGACCTTGCCTATGCGAGCCTTGAACACGGGTTTTCGCTTGTGCAGGAAAGCCGTTTTCTGGAGGCTTACCGGCATCGCGCGGGAGACCGGCTGTGTCCGTCAGAGCGGGACCTGGAAATCATGAAAGCCAAATGTGACATTGTGTCATCGCTCTGGGGCCTGGAACAGCTTCTCAAGGGAAGCGACAAGACGGACTTTCTTGCCTTTGCGCATGCCCGCCGGGACAGGGCCCTTGCCGCGGTCCGCAAAGTCACTGGCTGACGGGCGGGCGCAGCTCCGGATCCGCAAGGCACACAAGATACTGATCGTTCATGCGGGTGCGCAGCGACTGGTCGGCCGGTTCGACGACAAGAAGATCCCAGGTGCCGTCCGCTTTCAGATGCTCAAGGGTGCATGTGCAGGCGGCCGTACAGATTTCGGCTGTGCCGAGGGTGTCCCGGCAAGCGCTCGCGCAGTTGCTGATGAAGGCATCACCTGCGCGGTCGAGCTCCGGTCCGAGCGAAGCGGCGAGCCAGACGAGGCCGTAGAGAACCGGCTGGTGCAGCAGGTAGATCGAAAGCGAATGCCGTCCCAGGAACCGTGCCGATCGGCCGATCGTTCCGGAAAAGGAGAAACGGCCCAATCGCGCCCAGGCCCCGGACTGCCGAAAGGCTCCGGAAAGAGCCAGACCCGTCAGGGTGACGCCGGCCCAGGGCGCCAGCGGCACATAGTCCACGCTGCCGAATTCCGGTGTTCCCAGACCCGTCCAAAGCCAGACTTGGCCGTCGAAGGCGGGGGAGCTTGCCCACAAGGGCAGCGTCAGCAGGAAACCGCCGGCGATGAGCGCGATCCAGAACGGACGGCCGACGAAGGGCAGTGCCACAAGGCTGGCGGCTGCGATGCAGTGCAGGATGCCGAAGCGGACGAAGCTGCCGGCGAAGGTGAAATAGGTGACCAGCGTCACGCCAGCGGCGGCTGCGGCGATCAGGAAAAACCTGCGCCAGAAGGAGCGCCACCGGATCGTCTCGTGATGGGCGAGATCAAGGCTCACCCCGGCCAGAAAAAGAAAGCTGCCCGCAATCGTTCCGGCAAAGGTTTTCCAGCCGCGCCCCTCCGCGACCGGCCAGTCAACGAACCCGAACCAGTAAAGATCCCACGAGAAGTGATAGATCACCATGGCGATGACCGCGAGGCCGCGGGCAACATCGAGCACGGCCAAGCGTTTGATCGCCATCAAGAGGCTTTCTGAAAAAGGACTGCCGACATTCCCTGATCGCTACAGGATCAGACGGGCATTCTCAAGATTTCGGGGTTATGCGCTGCTGAACGCGACAACCAAGGTCGTTATCAAAGCTGTTGCGGCGATCATTGCGCCGACATACGGCCACGGAGACGGGCGATGCACCGTAAATACATCGCGGTTCGCCGGGTCTTGCAGCATTGCCCTCAACTCCCATGTCCCACCATGAACTTGGGCGAGAGTGGGGCAATTTGGCGCGAGCGAAAAGCCCCGAAATGACTCCCGGGCATGTTTTCCCAAGAAAAACATGGGGGTGTGGACCACCCGGCGATGCCTTTCTTTCCGCTTTGGGTCCATAAGATTTTGAAAAAAATGGGAAATGCGGGTTTCGGAAAAAGCCGGCGCGCACCTTTTACAGAAGCGGCCCCGTGCGCGTGAGGCTCCGAAACGCCGGCCCGCTTCACAAATCCAGAGCGTCGAGCCCCGCTTCAAGGTAGTCCGCCAGCAAGGGCATGCCCAGAAGGTACTTCGCCGTTGATCCGACCGCGCGTTCCTTTGCCTCTTCGACGGCCTGATCAAAATCCTCGGCGTCGAAGTCACCGCGGCCCACCCAGGCAAGGGCGACAAGTCCGGCGGCTTCGTCGACGTTGAGGTCCTCGATCAGTTCACGCAGTTCGGTGTCGGAAAGGTCCGTGCTTTCCTCCTCCGCGAGACCGTCGTGATTGTGACCTTCCTCAAGCGTGTCCGCATCGAATTCAACTTCGCCGTCGTGGCCGTCCTCGAAGGTGTCGCGCATCGAAGACGCAGCGGCGCGCGCCTTCTGCACGAACATGCGGATCGTGTCCGCTGAGAGTGTGAGGTTGATGTCCATGGCTGCCTCCGACAAACCCGTCCTTTCTTTATCAGTCCACTTTGTGTCGTTGGCAATGGTCATGTCACGAATTCCTTGTTTCGCTCCCGTCCGGGATGAGGGACGTTACCCCCAGGGTTATCCACGGAATCCCGAGCTGCGTTAACGGCAAACAAGTTAAGTCACGCGAACTTTCGTTCCCGGACGCCAGTGCTCTTGCGGCGGGTTTCCTCACTTGCTTTACTTGGCAGGCAAATACACGCCTGTCCTTGACCGGGATCAACGCTCGCTGAAAGGCAACCGCGGATGAAAGTCCACGGGCCTCAGTGCGCAAAAGGGCAGGCGGCGATTTTCCGGGGGCGGACCGGGCACGCGGTCCGGTTTCCCGACGTATGTCGGGAGCCGGACCGTTTTCCTTTGAATTTTCACTGTTTTGCAGACGATCCGTGGCGATTTCGCCCGGGCAAAAAAACGGCTGCATCGGGCGACCCGGATGCGCCCGTCAGGCTGCCTTCGCCCGGCTCCGGCAATAGCAGGATGCGTGCACGGGAACGGTCGCGCGCGCCGCGGCCTTGTCCAGCAGCAGTTTCACGTGCGTGGCCTCCGTCAGCGCGCCGCGTCTCACCAGGCATTCATGCAGGCCGTGCAGGCTCCAGATGTTCTGGGGATGCTGGCAGGCCCTTGCGAGCGTGTCATCAAGGCCGAGGTCGGCGCGGTAGACGCCTTCGGCTTCCTCGAACCGGCCGTCTTCCAGCAACAATGCGCCGAGCGCGTGACGGGTCGGCTGCATCCAGCCCCAGGGTTCGTCGTACATGAGATTGTCATCGAGTTCGACGGACCGTCGCAGGTGATCAAGGCCCTCGTCCCTTTGGCCCGACTTGAAGGCAAGTTCGCCGTCCATCATGGCTTCGCCGATGGCAAGAACATCGTCTGCGGTGTTGTTGAAGACCATGCGGCTTTCCTGCACCGCGCGGCGCGCGGCAAGGGCACGTTCCCGTTCCACCGCCGCGTCTTCAAGACGGCCCAGATTGGCAAGCGCGACCACGCGTGCCTGCAGGATCGCAGCGGTGGTGTAACTGTAGAGCTCCACATCGCCGGGAAGCGGCTCGTCCAGAATGTCCTGCCACTGACCGAACCGGACCATGACGTGTATCTTCTTGCCGTAGAAGGACTCGAACAGGTCGGGGAAGAAACGCACGACCTCGTCGGGCAGCATGCGCATCAGTTCTTCCGATGCCGCAAGCGCCTTGTCCGGCTGGCCGAGGAACATGGCGCCGTAAGCCTCGAAATGCACGTTGTGGATCCGGTAGAGCGTGTAGAAATTCTGCGGTCCGGCGACCTCTTCGTATTTGCGGTCGACTTCGGCAGCCCGGTGGTTGCGCCAAACGACATTCTGATAGTCACCACACAGGACGTCGATATGCGTTGCCATGTGGCAGAGATGTCCGCTGTCCGGTACCAGGTCGACGAGACGGTCGCCGTGTTTCAGCGCCTTTTCCGGGGTTGGCGACATTTCCATGAGATGGATGTACATGTGCAGGAGGCCCGGATGGTCCCAGGCATCCCTGCGGTCTTCAAAGACCCGTTCCAGCGCGGCCTGGGCCTCCAGCGTCGAAGCCCCTTCGGCGGGTTTACCCTCTTTCAGGTCCCAGAGCTGCCAGGGCGACCGGTTCATCAGCGCTTCGGCAAAGACAGTCACGACGTCGAGATCATCGCCGTGCGTCGCATGAACGATCCGCATCGCATCTGAAAAGGCATCGTGCCAGGGAAGGTAGTCCTCGACCTCCGGATCTTCCGGAAAGCGCTTGCCGATTGCCTCGATCAGCGCCGTTTCAACCGGTTGCAGACTGTCTTTCAGCGCCAGCCCTGCTGCCACGGTTTCGCGCGCCTTCGTCAACATGGAAACGCGTTCGTCGGGTTCGAAGAATTCCCAGGGTTTGTTGTAGTTCGGCCCGATGGCATAGGCCAAACCCCAATAGGCCATTCCGCAGCCGGGGTCGCTGGCAAGCGCCTTTTCGAAGCAGACCGCCGCCGCTTCATGGTTGTAGCCGTAAAGCCAGATCAACCCATCGTCGAACTGGCGCTGGGCCTCCGGAGATTGTGTGGTGATCTTTCTTGAATAGGTCCCGAGATCAAAATCCATGTCGCTCCCCCCGACGTTCTCCGGTGTTGACCGCCACAAGGCGGCACCGGCTTGTTCAGCAGCTCCATTCAGACGCTATAGTGCCGTAAGGTCAAGTTACGAATGCGAGCCGGGGTATGGGCTCTACGCGGAGGAAGTTCCGAAGATCGTCCGTCCATCAGCGCGGGCCGGGACTACAGTGAAAAGCGAACCGGAGAACGGGACGCCACGTCAGCCGGATTTCAACGCGTCGGCCAGCGAGGACTTCGGGTCCTGTTTCTCGCGCAGATCGAGCCCCGAGTGCAGGTCAATGATGTGGCTTTTCTGGATTTCCTCAGCCGCAGGACCGTCCTTCTCGGAGAAGGCCTTCATCAGGGCATGATGCGCGTGGCTTTCGCAGGTCGTGTCCGCCCGGCGCCAGTAGAGGGCGATGATCAGTGAGGACCGGGAGATCAGCGACCGCACCATCTGGGACAGAACCTGCTGGTCGGCTATGTCCGCAATCGCGATGTGAAAGGCACCGGACAGGGCAAGGGCCTTGCCCTTGTCGCCCGAGGCGAGCGCGGCGTGTTCAGCGTCCAGGTGTTTCTTGAGATTCTTCAGATCGGATGCTGTCATCGCGTCAGCGGCGAGGCGTGCGATCCGCGGTTCGATCAGCGCGCGCGCCTCGAACACCTCCTGGGCCTCGCGGATGCCGGGGCGTGAAACGAAGGCGCCCCGGTTTCTGGCAATCGTTACGAGACCGGAGTGGGCGAGCGCCTGCAGGGCGGCCCGCACGACGGTACGGCTGGCCCCGTAGATGTCTCCCACTTCATCTTCCGACAGCTTCATGCCCGGCGCGAGACGGTGCTCCAGGATCGCGTTGTGCAGGTTGAGGCAGATGTCGAGCGTCCGGCCCGGAGGCAACTGGAAGGTCTCGTGCGTGGCGGCGGCACCTAATCCGTCCGGTGCTGTTATCGATCGGGCCATGCTGTCGTCATCATGTGTCTGTTTCGTATTCGTTTATATCTCTTGATGTGCTCAATCGCAAACAAGATCGTATACAATTTTTCATCATACTGTATTTATTTTGACCAATTTTTGTGCACTTTTGTGAAGCTCTCTGCACAGATTTTTTTCAAGAATCGCTGAATTCAGCCATTTTTCGAGTTTGGCACGGCTCATGCAAATACGACAACGATTTCGTCGAATTCGCAAGTGTACCGCATGACAAATACCGAAGACCTCGAACTCGTCGCGACGACCAAGCGCTATGGTGACACCATCGCCGTCGATGCGATCAATCACCGCTTTCAGGCTGCGACCTATTCCTGCCTGCTGGGGCCGTCCGGATGCGGCAAGTCCTC
The DNA here is from genome assembly GCF_965229775.1 of Roseibium sp. Lineage (GTDB taxonomy): Bacteria > Pseudomonadota > Alphaproteobacteria > Rhizobiales > Stappiaceae > Roseibium. The sequence goes on along the minus strand of NZ_OZ245929.1, from coordinate 6,372,425 downwards.
GACCCTGCGCATGATCGCGGGGCATGAGCATGTCAGCGATGGTGACATCCTCCTCGGTTCCAGCAACATCACGGACCTGCCGCCCGCCAAGCGCGGGACGGCGATGATGTTCCAGAACTACGCGCTGTTTCCGCATCTGAGCGTGGTCGACAATGTCGCGTTCTCGCTGAAGATGCGCGGCGTCGACAAGGCAGCGCGGCGGGCGAGGGCGCTGGAACGCCTTGATCTTGTGGACATGGCCGATTACGCGCAGCGTCTGCCCGCCCAGCTTTCCGGCGGCCAGCAGCAGCGGGTCGCGCTCGCACGGGCGCTGATCACCGAGCCCTCGGTGCTGCTGCTGGACGAGCCGCTGTCGGCCCTTGATCCCTTTCTCAGGGTCCGGATGCGGCTGGAGCTCAAGAAGCTGCAGCGCGATCTCGGCATCTCCTTCATTCACGTGACCCATTCGCAGGACGAAGCCCTGGCGCTCGCCGACGAGATCATCGTGATGAACGGCGGCATCATCGAGCAGGCGGGGCCGCCCAAGGATGTCTTCAATGCACCGCTGACCGAGTTCGTTGCCCGCTTCATCGGCGGCCACAACGTGCTGCGCATGGAAAACGGTCCGGTCGCCATCAGGGCCGATCGCCTCAAGCTGATGAAATCCGATGGCGACACTTCCGGCTACGCGGCCAGCGTGAGGGACGTCGAATATCTCGGCTCGTCGGTCAATGTCGCGCTCGCGGTTCCCGAAATCGGCGAACTGACGGCAGCGCTGCCGGACCAGGTCTTCTTCAACGATCCAATTGAAATTGGCGCGACTGTCTTCCTGTCCTGGAAGCCTGAGGACGCGCACAATCTGGCGGCCTAAGGCGCCGCTGCAACGCCCCGGTCAAAGGGGCCGAAACCTCCAAGGGGATGAGGAGTAGCAGTCATGAAGAACACGACAGACAGGAAGGGCTTGAGCCGCCGCAGCGTATTGAAGGGCGGCGCAGCGGCTGCCGGCGCCGCACTCGGGTCGGGAGCCGTCACCGGTTTTCCGACCATCTGGGCGCAGAACATCAAGGACGTGACACTGCGTCAGTTCGGCACGGGCGTTTCCAACCTCAATGAAGTCGCGGCCAAGGTGAAGGAAGATCTCGGTTTCACGCTCGAGATGACCGCCCTCGACAGTGACAGCGTCACGCAGCGTGCGGCGACCCAGCCCAAGTCGTTCGATATTGCCGACATCGAGTACTGGATCTGCAAGAAGGTCTGGGGTGCGGGCAACCTGCAGCCGATGGACACGTCCAAGATCAAGAACTACGACAAGATCGTCGGCATCTTCAAAAGCGGCAAGCTGACGCCGGAATCCACTATCGCGCAGGGTACCGCGCCGCACACTGTCGGCTTCGTCGACGGACCGGACAGCAAGACATTCGCGCCTGAAGAGACGGGCTGGATGACACTGATCCCGACGATCTACAACGCCGATACGCTGGGCATCCGGCCCGACCTGATCGGCCGTCCGATCGAAAGCTGGACCGAGTTGCTGAACCCGGAATTCAAGGGCAAGGCCTCCATTCTGGACATTTCCTCGATCGGCATCATGGATGCGGCGATGGTGTGTGAAGCCATGGGCGAGATCAACTATGGCGACAAGGGCAACATGACCAAGGAAGAGATCGACCAGACCATGGCGATCTTCACCGAGGCGAAGAAGAACGGCCAGTTCCGTGCCTTCTGGAAGAGCTTCGACGAGAGTGTCAACCTGATGGCGTCCGGTGAAGTGGTGATCCAGTCCATGTGGTCACCGGCCATCACGGCGGTCCGTTCCAAGGGCATCCCGTGCGTCTACCAGCCCCTGAAAGAGGGCTATCGCTCCTGGGGCGGCGGCATCGGACTGTCGAAGAACCTCTCCGGTCTCGAACTGGATGCGGCCTATGAATACATCAACTGGTATCTCGACGGCTGGGTCGGCGGCTTCCTGATGCGGCAGGGTTACTATTCCGCCGTTCCGGAAACCTCGAAGAACTACATGAGCGAAAACGAGTGGGGCTTCTGGTTCGAAGGCAAGCCGGCCACCGAGGACATCGTCAACCCGTTTGGCGACGTGATGGAAAAAGCGGGCTCGGTCCGCGACGGCGGTGCGTTCCTGGAGCGTATGGGCGCAGTTGCCTGCTGGAACGCCGTCATGGACGAAAACCAGTACATGGTTCGCAAGTGGAACGAGTTCATCGCAGCATGATGACCTCGCAAGTTGCTCCCTGCCCGGCGGAACGCCGGGCAGGGGCGGAAACTGCCAATCGAAGTGAAACCGGAAAGGCGCGCCGGTTCGATCCGTCGCGGCAGGCCGAGCGGGTCAGCTGGCTGCTGTCGATCCCGCTTGTGTGCATTCTGGGCTTCTTTCTGCTCCTGCCGATTGCGATCATCGTGGTCGTCAGTTTCTGGAACTACAATGAGTGGTCGTTCTTTCCAGATTTCGTTTTGGACAATTATGCCTTTCACCTGACATCGCCGGTGACCTGGGCAACCTATCTGAAGACGCTGAAATTCATGGTGCTGACCTGGATTTTCTGCGCGGCCATCGGTTTCACGATCGCCTATTTCCTTGCCTTTCACGTTCACACGCTGCCGATGCAGGTGGCGCTTTTCCTGCTTTGCACGATCCCGTTCTGGACGTCGAACATCATCCGGATGATCTCGTGGATCCCGTTTCTGGGCCGCAACGGCATCGCCAATTCGACGCTGATAGAGATCGGCGTGATCGATGAGCCCCTGGAATGGCTGCTTTATTCTGACTTCGCCGTCGTGCTGGCCTTCGTCCATCTCTACGCGCTGTTCATGGTGGTGCCGATCTTCAACACCATGATGCGGATCGACAAGTCCCTGATCGAGGCCGCGCGCGACGCCGGCGCGAACGGATTTCAGATCCTGACCAACGTCATTCTACCGCTTGCCAAGCCGGGCATCATGATCGGCTCGATTTTCGTCGTCACGCTGGTGATGGGCGACTTCATCACGGTACGGCACATGTCCGGCGGCCAGAGTGCCTCGGTCGGGCGGATCATCTCCAACGAGATTTCGCTGCTTCAATACCCGGCCGCTGCCGCGTCTTCCGTCGTGCTCCTGTGCACGGTGCTGCTGATGATCGGCATCATGATGCGCTTCGTCGACATCAGAAAGGAGCTCTGAGAAAGATGGATAGACGTGGCCGTTCCTTCTATTTCCTGGCTGCTTTTTTCGCGCTGTTCCTGCTGTTCCTGTATGGGCCGGTCGTGACCATCGGCATTCTGTCCTTCCAGGGACCGCAAGGCGGACTGACCTTTCCGATGAACGGTGTCTCGCTGCACTGGTTCTTCGATCTCTTCGAGGAACAGGCGGTCGGTGACATCTGGGGGTCGTTCCGCCGGTCCTTCGCGCTCGGGCTGATGGTCATGTGCGTCACCGTCGTGGTTGCGGTAATGGGCGGCATGGCCTTCCGGAACCGGTTCCGCGGATCAAGCCTCCTGTTCTACGTGATCGTTGCCAGCCTGATCATTCCGTCGATCCTTGTTTCGCTCGGTGTCGGCCTGATCTTCAACATTCTGGACTGGGAGGTGCACTGGTCGACGTCAGGTTTCGGATCCCAGCTCACCTGGACTTTGCCGTTCGGGCTGCTGATCATGTTCGCGGTCTTCAACCGGTTCGACAAGTCCTACGAGGAGGCAGCGCGCGATCTTGGTGCCAGCCCGTGGCAGACCGTCAGATATGTCGTGCTGCCGATCATCGCACCGATGCTGATCGGGGTGGCCCTGTTCGGGTTCACGCTGTCCTATGACGAGTTCGCCCGGACATTGCTGACAGCGGGTTCCTACAACACGCTGCCGCTTGAAATCTACGGCATGACCACCAACGTGACGTCGCCGGTCCTTTATGCGCTGGGAACTCTGACCACCCTGTTTTCGCTCCTGATCATCGGCACGTTCCTGACCGTGCTGGCACTGCTGCGACGGCGGCAGGCGCGGCAGGGCTCGGATGCGGGCAAGGGACTGGTGTGAGGCAGGCATGACCGCGGCAGGCAGACATCTCCTGATCATCAACCCGAACACCACGGTCGCCATGACCGAAAAGATCGGGGAGGCCGCGCGCGCCGCTGCGGACCAAGGCACCCGGATTACGGCCATCAATCCGGTGCACGGTCCGGCAGCCATCCAGGGGGCGGATGATGGTGCCGCGGCTCTCCCCGGCCTTTTTTCCCTCGTCGACGAGGTTCTGAACGGCGCGGGGCAGTATGACGCGCTGATCATCGCCTGTTTCGACGATACCGGGCTCTGGACGCTGAAGGAAAAACTTAACATGCCGGTCATCGGCATCGGCGAAGCCGCCTATCACACGGCGGCCCTGCTGGCTTCCCGTTTTTCCGTGGTTACCACCCTGTCGGTCTCCGTCCCGGTTCTTGAAGAAAACCTGGACAGGAACGGCCTCAGGCCGCGCTGCGGCAGGGTGCGCGCCTCGGAGGTGCCGGTTCTGGAGCTTGAAGAGGCGAGTGCTTCCGCCATCGACAAGATCCGGGTTGAGATAGAGGCTGCGCTCCACGAAGACCAGGCCGGGGCGATTGCCCTTGGGTGCGCCGGGATGGCCGATCTGGCACATGCCCTGAGCGCCGAGTTCGGGATTCCGGTGGTCGATGGCGTTGCCGCAGCCGTGCGGCTGGCAGAAGTCGCGCTCGACATCGCCCGGCGCGGCGTGCGTGAACCGGGAACGCGGGATACCAAGCTGGATTTCGGCACGTGATCGTGCGCCCTCGCGACATGAGGTTTTTTGCTCGTGCGGCCGGCAGCTTCACAAGAGTGTGAAGTCACGTGTCTAGGTTTCGTTAACCCGGTTCGGTAAATTGTTGTGCATGTTCCGGGTTTTACTCATCATCGGTCTTCTCGTCGCGGGCGTGCAGCAAGGATTTGCACGCGGCGCCGCAGATGTGTCCAAAGACGATCTCCAGACGATCGTCTCGATGGACCAGGCGGTGGCCGAGCTCATGGCAAGCGAGCCGGATGACGAGCAATCGGTCGCCGAGACAAAGCCCTCCTTCTGCAAGAACTCGGAGTGCAAGGCCGTCATGGCGTCTGCATCTGCGGTTTCGCTTTCGGGACAGGATCATCCGGACTGGATCGCGCCGGGGCACCAGGCCTCCGTGCAGAAGAGGCTGGAACCCAAACCGCCCAATTCCTGATCAGCCGACTTTCCCGGCGGACGTCTGGTCCGCCCGAATGCTATTGGAAATCAGGAGATATCCTCGTGTTGAACAAACGAGATCTGTTGCTTGGCGGTGCCGCTTCCCTTGTGATGGCCGTGCCGGGCGCCGCAAACGCGCATCACACCGCGAAATACAAGAATTTCAAACTGGACCCGAAATACGCACCGCAGCGCGTTTTCCTGTCGATGAGCTATGCGCCGGGAACCATTGTCGTCGACCCCAGGAACCACTTCCTCTATCTGACGGAACGCTGGGGACGTGCGCGCCGCTACGGTGTGGGTGTCGGCAAGGCGGGCCTCGCGTTCAAGGGCAGGGCGACCGTTGACCGCAAGGCCGAGTGGCCGCGCTGGACCCCGACCAAGAACATGATCCGCCGCGAGCCGCAGAAATATGCGCGCTATGCGGACGGTGTGCCGGGAGGCGTCAACAATCCGCTCGGAGCGCGTGCGCTCTATCTCTACAAGAACGGGCGTGACACCTACTACCGGATCCACGGCACCACACAGCCCTGGTCCATCGGCCGTTCTGTCTCGAACGGGTGTATCCGCATGATCAACGATCATGTCATCGATCTCTATGCCCGCGTTCCGCTCGGGACACAGGTCGTGGTTCTCTAGCGCGATCCGGATACGACATCGATGACAAACCACGTGACACGGCGTCAGGTCCTGTCCGGTGGCCTCGGTATAGCCGCCCTGACCCTTGCCGGATGTTCGACAACGACGAGCCGCGCACCCGTTCCCGTGCAGCCGCAGCCGCAGGTGGATGCATCCTTCCTGCAGAACTACGGACCGCGCCCGCAGGAGGAGTTTCCGCTTCCCGGGATTGATCCAAGGGTGCTGGCACCCGAGTTCCGGCGGCAACGGGTGGCTTACAGGACCGATGAGGAGCCTGGAACGGTCGTCGTCGACACCCGCAGCTTCTACCTCTATCTCGTTGAACCGAGCGGCACCGCGATGCGCTACGGCGTCGGTCTGGGCCGTCAGGGGTTCGAGTGGTCGGGGCGTGCGCGGATTGCCTGGAAACGGCCCTGGCCGACCTGGACACCACCGGAAGAGATGATCGCCCGGGAACCGCACCTGGAACCGTACAGTGCGGAAAACGGCGGCATGCAGCCCGGTCTGGGCAACCCTCTTGGTGCCAGGGCTCTCTACATCTTCCAGGGCAATGTCGACACGCTGTACCGCCTGCACGGCACCAACGAACCGGCGTCGATCGGCAAGGCGGTGTCCTCGGGCTGCGTGCGCCTTATCAATCAGGATGTCATCGATCTCTACGACCGGGTCCGTTCGGGCGCGTCCATCGTGGTGGTTTGAACATGTCACGCGCGGGCCGGAAAAGGTCCGCAGCGCGTGCAGTCAATCGGGTGACTTATGAAGAAACAACGGAAATCCTCAAGACCGAAGGACAAAAAGTCCCGGCACAACACGGAACAGCAGCAGGCAAACGGTGTCTCACCGGAACGCAGGAAATTCCTGCGCCTGGGACGGAATATCGGCATCGCTGCCGTGCTTCTGGGTGGTACCGGCTACGTGTTCGCGCAGAACTTCGCGAGCATGCGCCATGAGCATGATCTGACGCGGGTCGGGAACGGCCGGCCGACGGTCGTGCAGATCCACGATCCGCAATGCTCCCTGTGCCGCTCGCTGCAGGCCGATACGCGCAAGGCGCTCGACATGTTCGAGGACGGTGAGCTCGACTACGTGGTCGCCAATATCCGGACCGCAAAGGGCAAGACCTTTCAGAACCGGTACGGCGTTCCACATGTCACGCTGCTGCTCTTCGACAGCAAGGGTGACCTGCAGGAGGTCCTGCAGGGGCAACGGGGAGCGTATGAGTTGCGCAACCATTTCCAGGCACTGCTGGACGGCTGACAAGCGGCGGCCGGGCCGCGGTCACGGCATGTCCAACGTCGTGACCAGCGACACGACCTTGCCGCCTGCAAGGGTAAAGACGTTCGTGCCGCTGCCGCTTCCGCCCGGGATGGCCCTGGAATAGCACGTCCACTTGACCGTGATCGTGTCGCCATCGATTTCGACTGCGCCAAGATCGATCACGGCATCGTCGAAGTCGTCGCTCCGGCTGGCTGTAAACGCTGCCAGGATGGCGTCGCGTCCGCGGTGGGGCTCGCCCTGCCCGGAAAAGGGTTCGGAATAGACTGCGTCATCTGCAAAGATCTCACCCAGAAGGTCCGCACCGGAGGGGCCGGCTTGCATGGCCAGAAAGAAGTTTGCAATGTTCAGAGGCAGATTGCTCATATGAGGTCCTTTCCAATGACTGTCGATGCGGAGGTAATTGAAGCCCTGGCCGTCGTATTGGAGGATTTGCAAAAAGGCCCGCAAGCACCGGTCCCGACGCGCACGATCAAGGCGCTTTCGGCGCTCTCGACCGGCGGCCGGCGGTTGAGGGTCGATCTGGATGCAAGCCGCACGCTTGGCGCCCCGCTGGTGACGGTGTTCGAGAAACCGTCGGTGACGGCATTGCTTGCGCCGCTGACGCCGCGCCAAAAAGAAATCGCGTTGTTGGTGATCGAGGGGAAGTCCAATCGGGACATTGCGGAGACCTGCGGCATTAGCATTGCGACCGTGAAGGATCATGTGCACGCCGTTCTGCAACGGCTGAACCTGCCTTCGCGAGGCGCGGTCATGGCGGCTTCGAGACGGGCCGTACCTTAGACACGGTCAAATGGGTGCACAATCCATCCGAAGATGGATGTCGCGCTCACTTATCCGGTGGCCTTGACGCGGTAGGGGACGATGCCGCGTTGCGCCGGATCGATCAGCGGTTCCTTGTCGATGGCCGGGAAGGCGCGCTGGTCGCAATCGTCGCGCGGGCAGATGCGGCAGTTCACCCCGATGGGTTCAGGCGTTGAAACGTCATTGACGGCCAGTCCGTCGGCATAGACGATCGCGTCGGCATATTTGAGCTCGCAGCCGATCCCGAGTGCGTATCTTCGTTCTCCGGTGCGGTAGTCGGTCTGGTGCTTGGTGATGCTGGTCGCGATGCAGAGATATTCGATGCCGTCCGGCATCTGCGCGATCTGCGCGGTGAACTTGTTCGAGTTCTGCTCGAAGGCCTGATGCACATTCCAGCGCGGGCACGAGCCGCCGAACCGGGCGAACTGGAAACGGGTCGCGCTGTGGCGCTTGACGACGTTTCCGGCGCGATCGATCTTCACGAAATAGAACGGCAGTCCGTTCGCACCCGGGCGCTGCAGCGTCGACAACCTGTGGCAGACCGTTTCGATGCTGGCGTCCATACGGTTCGACAGAAGCTGGATGTCATGCCGGCATTCCGTCGCCGTGCGCAGGAAATCGTCATAGGGCAGCAGCAGTGCTCCGGCAAAGTAGTTGCGCAGAGCCAGCGTTGCGATCCCCTGCGCGGAACCCGTCCTGAAGTTCGCGCGTTTGACCTCTTCCGCGATCAGGTCCTTCACGCACAGGTCCGCGATCACCGTTCCGAGCAGAAAGCTCTTGGTCGACTGAGGCACGGCCCGGTAGATCGAGATTTTCCTCGTGTAGTCCTGATGCCGGATGAGCGTGCCCTGATAGCCGGACACCTGTTCGACGGAAATGTCGAACCGTTTCTTGAGCCAACCGGTCAGCCGGTCCAGCTTGCTTTCGCAGGTATGAAGGCTGATTTCGTAGGAGAGTTTTTCAGCCGCCCTGTCAATCGCGTCGACATAGTTGTCCGTGTAGTGGAAGAAGTCGCGGACTTCGTCATACGCGGACTTGCGCACGCTTGTCGTTGTTTCGTCCGTGCCGCTCATGTGAACGAGGTCGTCTTCCAGAACGTCCCGGTCGTGATAGCTGCGCAGCGCGCCGTAGAGATCCATGATGGCCTGGGTCACCGCCGGAGCCCTGGAAACGAGTTCCTGGATCTCCTGCCTGCCGACGGAGGACGTGTGAAACTGGGTGTCGGCGAAGACTTCTTCCAGATCCTGGACGACGCGGTCCATGTCGTTCTTTTCAAACGCGGCAAGGTCGACACCGAAGATCCGGTTGATCGTCAGAAGGACCGAGGCGGTCACCGGCCTGTTGTTGTTCTCGATCTGATTGACGTAGGCGGTGGACAGTCCGATCTTCCGGGCGAATTCTGTCTGCGACAGGCCGAAGTCGGACCTGATCTGCCGAAGGGTGTGGCCTGAATAGAGCTTCTTGTTCATCGCTGGATCCGTCAGTCAATTGCTAAAATTTAGCTTTATTCTGTATGCTCTTTAACATTTTACAATATAATCACTTTGGGGGAAAGTCGATCCGACAAGAACGGAAACGCACCAAGTTGGACCCTCGCCATGAACGCTCTTTTTTCCTTCGACGCCCAGAACGCTCCTTCAGCACAGGTCATGATCGAGCCCATGCGCCGGCCGCTGAACCTTGCCGAAAAGCTGACACGCCGGCAGCTGGAAATCCTGCTCATGCTTTGCGAGGGCAAGGTCAACAAGCAGATTGCCTATGATCTCGGCGTCTCGACGGCCACCGTAAAGGTTCATATCCGCAACGCCATCACGCGGCTTGGAGCAAAGAACCGGATGAATGCCGTTGCCATCGTCGCCGCCAACAGTGCCCTGTTCCGAAACTCGGTGTTGGCGGCTGCCTGACCTTCCAAGCCTGAAAATCAACGCCCGGGTGCTGTTTGCGAGCGCCCGGGCGTAAACGGGCCGCTTTGACCGGACAACCGGACTTTTTCAGCTTTTTGCGGCCTTGAAGGATGTGGCCCGGCGCGTATATGCAAGCCGTGTCATGTACAGCAGTCTTCTCGGTCTCTTCGGCATTTCCTTCCTGGCCGCCACCCTGTTTCCGGTTCAGTCCGAACTTGGCCTTTCCGGTCTCATCTATCTGGAAACGGCACCGGTCGCCTTGCTTGTTCTGACGGCAAGCCTCGGCAACACGCTCGGCTCCGTGGTGAACTGGGCACTCGGGCGCGGCGCGGTCAGTTTCGCCGATGCAAAATGGTTTCCCGTCAAGCCGGACAAACTGGAAAGGGCAACGGCCTGGTATCGCCGTTACGGCCGCTGGAGCCTGCTGATGAGCTGGGCGCCCATCATCGGGGACCCGTTGACCCTGGCCGCCGGTGTCCTGAAAGAGAAGTTCTGGGTGTTTCTCACCCTGGTCGCTGTCGCGAAAACGGGCCGCTACATTCTCGTCGCGCTGCTGGCAACGCAGTTCGTCTAAGGCGTAACCCGTTTCCCTGCCGGCTGCCTTTCGCCGGGCGGCAACGTCTGTTCGATCGCCGGTACGCCGGACTCAATGGCGTTTTCGGCATCCGAGTTGGCCATGGCCGCGGCCACGACGAGCCCGACCGCGAGCGTCATGCCAAGAAAGATCGCCTGCAGCAACGGCTTTGCATCGCGCAGTTCGCTTCGGCGGGAGCGGTTGTCCCGTCGGCCCAGATGTTCTGTTTTCGCCATGGTGAATTAAACCGGTTTTCTTGTTCTTGTTCTTGTTGCTGTCGTTTTTCTAACCGTTGCGATCAATTGCCTGCCTGAGGTCTTCATAGAGTCGCACACCGAGCAGATGGGTTACGGCCACCATCGCGAGGAAAGCCGAAAGCGGAAGCAGCAGGGAGGGCGCAATCGCGAACGACATCAGCATGAGCAATGCGATCGCCACCATGAAAAGCAGGACGGGTGAGAGGCCGATCTTCCGGCCCTTTTCCTGCGTGTGTGATGACGTCACGAACGGCATGTGAACTCCTGTCGTCTTCCAGACTGCATATGATGGAAAAATTGGGCCCTGAGACGGACCGCAATCGGGCAATCAGCGTGTGTTTTCGTGACGACAATGCGGCAGCCGGATTGACGCCGGAACGGCATGGCTGCCTGTTCCCAATCTGGAACGTTCCAGCAGGCCACCGGTATTCCTCCCAGCTTTAGTCTTTGTTTGCTTTTTTGTGCGAGGGTCCGAGGCTGGAAAAGCCGGTAAAACAGGTCGGGCACAGAATGACACTCAACGAAGCACAGAACGCTTTGCCGCAACAGTCGCAGGAGTCCGACGCGCCGCCGAAAGGCCAGGCGCAATCGCCGAAAGTGCAGGGTGAAGCGCCCGCGCTGTCGCTGTCCGGCCTTCAATTCTTCATTGCCGACATCAACAAGAAAACCATCTTGTGGCACGAAGTCGGCTCGCAGAATTTCGACAGCCAAGTGAAGGATCTGCAGGAAGCTTCGTCCAACGATGCCCTGCGGCATCTGGCACCTGAAGACAAGAAGACGATCCTGAGGCTGGTGCAGGGCGCGATCAGGGAAGGGCAAGCCGGACCGTTTGACGTCGGCGGCGGGCCTGACCATCGTATTCCCGGAATTCCCATTGTCGCCTACCGCCACGACCTGGGAGACGGGCGCATTCTTGCTATCTGCTTTCCGTCCATTGGCGAATCCGACGACAATCCGGGCAAGATCGCTCTCGGAATTGCACCTATCCTTCAGCACTTTGTCGCTTCGTCTTCCCGGATCGTTCTTCTGGTCGACAATTTCGGCTATGTCCGTTTTGCAAGCGACGGTTTCCTCAGAAGTTTCCAGATCGAGGATGTGAGGCTGATCCTCGGGCGCAACGTCGCCCACATCCAGAACCGGGTGGGTCGCACGATCGTGTCGCTGACGCTGGCGGCCCTGACGCGGCGCGCGAGCGCCACAGGGCGCGGAAAGTTCCTGCTCGCGGCCAGCGACAGCATCGATCTCAAATACGACGCGATGTATTTCCGCATGGGCGGAACCGTGGGCGGTGTTCTGTTCTCCGCCGGGCACATCGGCGGCGACGTCAATTTTGCCGAAGTCTTTGAAGTCTGCAGCGCGCCCATGCTGGTCATCAACTCGCAGTCGCGCGCAATCATCGCCGCCAATCACGCTGCCATGAAAACCTACAGTCTGACCTCTGAAAGCCTGGAAGACCGGGCCGTTACGGATTCCCTTTTCGAAGACACCGATTTTCAGTCGATGCTCGGAGCCGCAAAGCAGGATTCCGATGTTCCCCTCGCGGTCGAGGTGACAACCAAAACCGGGAAGAAGAAGAAGCGGTTCAAGTGCAGCCTCATCGACAGCGAGACGGACGAGCCGAAGCTCATTCTGGAAACACGCAGCTGACGGTTTGCGCGGAGCGCCGGGCGGCAAAAAAATTGCTTTGCCGTCTTGGTCCGTGCCGATTGTGTCTTGTCATCTGACACGCACGGTTCTACGGTCCGCGCGCTGTTAATCCCGTTTCCCCCTGGAGGACATTATGGGCTTTCTTGCTGACGCATTGGCGCGTGTACAACCTTCTGCGACCATCGCTGTCACCAACAAGGCGCGCGAGCTTAAAGCTGCTGGCCGCGATGTAATCGGTCTCGGCGCTGGCGAGCCGGATTTCGACACACCGGAAAACATCAAGACCGCCGCGGTTACGGCCATCAACGAAGGCAAGACGAAGTATACTGCCGTGGACGGTATTCCCGAGCTCAAGGCCGCGATCGCCGAGAAGTTCAAACGGGAAAACGGACTGACATACGCAACCAACCAGATCACGGTCGGAACCGGTGGCAAGCAGGTGCTCTACAACGCCCTTATTGCGACCATCAATCCGGGTGATGAAGTCATCATCCCGACCCCCTACTGGGTCAGTTATCCCGACATGGTGCTGCTCGCCGGCGGCGAACCGGTGATCGTCGAAGCGGACAAGTCCACGTTCAAGATCACGCCCGAAGCGCTCGATGCCGCCATCACCTCCCGGACCAAGTGGCTGATCTTCAATTCGCCTTCCAACCCCTCCGGGGCTGCCTACACGGAGGCCGAACTGAAGGCCCTGACCGACGTGCTCATGAAGCATCCGCAGGTCTGGATCATGACCGACGACATGTATGAGCATCTGGTCTATGACGACTTCAAGTTCACGACGCCGGCCCAGGTCGAACCTGCGCTCTACGATCGTACGCTGACGGTCAACGGTGTCTCCAAGGCCTACGCGATGACCGGCTGGCGGATCGGATATGCCGGCGGACCTGCCGATCTCATCAAGGCGATGGCCAAGGTGCAGTCGCAGTCGACGTCAAATCCCTGTTCGATTGCGCAGTGGGCAGCCGTCGAGGCGCTTTCGGGCACCCAGGATTTCATTCCGAAAAACAACGAAATCTTCAAGGCGCGCCGCGATCTGGTGGTCTCCATGCTGAACCAGGCAAACGGCATCACATGCCCGGTTCCTGAAGGGGCGTTCTACGTCTTCCCGTCCTGTGCCGGCACGATCGGCAAAACGGCCCCGTCCGGCAAGGTTCTTGAAAACGACGCCGATTTCGTCACGGAGCTTCTGGAGACGGAAGGTGTCGCCGTGGTGCACGGGTCGGCCTTCGGCCTCGGGCCGAATTTCCGGATTTCCTACGCGACCTCGACCGAGGCGCTGGAAGAAGCCTGCCAGCGCATCCAGCGGTTCTGCGGCAATCTGAAATAGCCGGCATCCCTGTCGGCTGAGGGGTGAAGGGGCGGCATGGACCGCCCCTTTTCAGTTGTGGGGGGTCTCGCTAAGCGAGGCCCGGCGCGGCAGTTTGATCCAGCTTCCCAGAAACAGGAGCAGGTCGCCGAGGGTCGTCACGACGCGGAACAGGGCGGCTGCGATCAGAACGGTGTCTTCCTGGTTCAGGAACGACAGGAGCGCGATCAGGGTCGCCTCACGGGTGCCGATGCCTCCAGGCGCGCCGGGTGTCAGATAGCCGACAAGCCAGGCGATGATGCCGGCGCCCGCCAATACGGCGACAGGCCCTTCTGCAAGAAGGTTGAAAACGGCGGCAAATGTGCCGCCCAGGCACAGCATGAACAGCGCGGCAAGCGCGACGGCGGGCAATGTTCCGGCCGCCAGCAATGCGCGAATGTCCGGCCTTCGAGCCGGCGCGAGCAGCGCAAATGCAATACCGCAGCACAGGATCAGGGCCAAGGCGACCCAGGCGACGCGTGGCAGCCAGGGAAGCAGATCCGAAAAGAACCCGAGGCATCCCATGCACACGATGGTCACGGCAGCCCCGAGCGGGATGACGGCCAGTTCAAGCAGTGTCGCCTTGACGATTGCGCCGTCACTGGCGGCACCGCCGCGCAGATAGAGGCCCCGGCCGATCAGGTGTGCCACATTTCCTGGAAGATACTTGGCGACCTGAGTCACGCAGAAGGATGCATAAGTCCGCGATCTGCGCTCGGATGCAAACAGGTTCACGATGCGGTGCCAGCCTTCGGCGAGCAGCAGGAGCGACACGGCATAGGGAGCCGAAAGGGCCAGGATCAGCGCCACCTGGTTTGCGCTCGGCCGCCAGCCGGAAATGCCGTTCCAGTGCCGCTGGATTTCAAACGCGACAAAGACCAGTGCGACCAGAAGAAGGAAGCGACCGCCCCAGACAGCAACACTTTTCAATCGTGCGTCCAAGCCGTTTTCACTCCTTGGGGTGTCCGGGCAGCCTTTGAAGAATGGTTGTTTCTTCAGAATAGGGTAGGGATGGGGTCAGGCCCCGGAAGTGCTGCGCCTGAAGCCCGCACGTTCCCATTGCTTCCTGGTAGCGTTGCCGCCCGGAATTGTCGAAAACGATGATGCCGTCCTCGGACAGTTTTTCGACTGCATGCAGCAGGCAAGCGCCGCGCGCGCGGCCGTCAATGACGATCACGTCGAACAGACCGTCTTCCTGCAGGATCGCCTTCGCATAGCTTTCAAACGAGAGACCCGCGTATCCGGGCTTTTCAGACAGGTAAACCGGATCGGTGCCGGGCGATGCCGGCGTGGCTTCGATGAGTCTGTAAGCGCCGGTTCCACCAGGCTTTCCAGAATCCAGACGCTCGCTTACCAGAGCGTGCCAGGACTTGTCGTGCTCGACGCTTTTGACAACACCCGCCCGTTTGGAAAGCCAGACCGTGCTGGCGCCGGAGCCGTATTCGAACACGCGCGCTCGCGGGTGTTCCCTCAGAAATGCAGCGATCCTGTCGATAGCGCCGTAGGTCCACCAGGGAACGTCCAGGTCGATGAGCCCGTCGATATCATGAATGGCGAAGAGACTTGTCAGCCAATGGGCCCAGCGTTTTTCCGTGGCTGCCGAGTTCAGGCAGCCAAGCAGGCCGAGCCTCCGGGCGACCGGGCGTGCGAGACGCACCGTTCCGACATATGCCTGTTTGGCTCCTGGTAGCGGGTTCAGGTTCATCGCAGCCGTCATCCGCCAATCCTGGGGGGTTGGCAAATTCTGTTCGTGTCTGCCTCCGAAAACCCTTTCTTCCCGGTCAGCAACCGGCACTGATCAAGCGTCCAGACAGGTCTGGTTTGCTCATTGACCTGGAAATATCTCAATTGCCCCGCGCTGTTGGCCGAAAACAGAAGACCCACGATGAAACAGGCGCCGATGCCCCATTTCCAGGCTGCCCGTTCCGGCGAGGCGGCGAATTTCGGCAAGAGCGCCGCGAGACCGATAAGCGCAAAGATGCTCAGGGCCGGCCAGATGTCGACCCGATACCGCAGCGTCACCGTGCCGTAGGAAAGCGTCAGCAGCGCGATTGCCAGTCCGCCCGCGACCGGAATTGCCATTTTCCTCCAGGTCGCACGTGGTGCCGAGATTGAGTAGACGGCGAACAAGATCCAGAGCGGCCACAGGAACACGATCCCGACATAGGGCTGTTCGATCTTGATGAAGCCGAGGTCGCCCGCCAGAACCTGCTTCGTGAAAGCGTGGAAACGTTCGGAAATCGGGTCCAGATAAGTTTTGACCATCGGCGGGTCGAAGGCGTAGACCGTGAAATTGTGCGGAATGCGCTTGATGTTGAACTTGCCGTGGGTCTTGAAGGCTTCGGCGCGTGCGCTGTCGGTCTCTTCAAAGCCCCAGAAGACAAAACCGTACTGAACCTCGGTCTTCGCGAAACTGCCATGGGTCTGGGTGGCGTCGCCGAAACGGGCCATGTTCAGCCCCAGATAGCCGATGCCGCTCGCGCCGAGGATCGCAAAGGCAAGCGCGATGCGAAGCCAATGTTGACGGAGCGACGTGGCGGTCAGGACAAGCAGGCACAAGGTGCAGGCGAGGTAAAGACCGATCGCGATATTCGGGCGGGCATGAAGGGTGAGGGCGGCCAGCAGCGCGCACGGAATTGCGGTTCGCCAGAGCGGCCAGTTGCCGAAACCGACATGGGTCCAGATCAGCACGAAGGCGCCGGTTGCCGCGTAGGCGAGCGCGATCGGTTCATGGTAGAAGGACGTGTTTGCCGCCAGCAGGAAACCCGGGCTGCTGAACCAGATGGCAATGCCGAGCAGCCGGCTGAGCGACACCCCGCGGCTTCCCAGCGGCGCGAGATCCCTTGCACATACCTTCACGAATGCCGCGTGGTAGCACAGCGTTCCCAGGCACGCCCAGGTCCAGATGGAGAACTGGGCAAGGCCGACACTTTGAAACGGCCAGAACCAGCCGAGCAGGAACCGCGTCAGAAGCGGCCCGACACCGTGATAGAGATAGGCAGTCCCGTCGGCCGTGTAGTGTCCTTCGATCTGGACGACCCTTGCCGGCAGGTCGAGATGGCCGGACAGGATGGCGAGATAGTATTCGTCATAGATGTTCTGACCCAGAGGGAAGGCACCTGGCCCCTGCAGAACGCCGCTGGCCAGAGTGCCGTAGAACACCGTGCCGATGGCGATCAGATCGATCGCCCGGAAAAGCGTGATGTTTTCAGCCGGAGCCGCCGCGGAACTAGACTGGGTCATGGGATTGACCAACAATGCGGAGCGGTTCGCTCAGATCCGACGGCTTCTCCGCGGCGGGCTGTTGTTCAAGACGGCGCACGCGTTCCAGAACAGCCTCTGTCAGGCGACGGTTGGTTGCCAGCGCATCACTCAGGAACGCGATGACGACCGTTATATAGCCGGCCAGCAGGAACATGCTGCCCAGAACGAGAGACTGCAGCCGCCCTTCGCCGTCACCAATCGAAAAGAAATAGAGAAACCGCACGACGGGCAGCAGGCCCACCGTGATCATGATCACGCCAGCCCATAGAAATGCGTTCAGCGAGCGGTACATGAAGTAGCTTCGCAGGATCGTGACGATCTGTTTCTTCAGGAAACGGAAGGTGGATCCGGCGAGCCTCGACGGCCGTGTCGTCGGATTTGTCTCGACCGGAACCGAAAGGACGGTCAGCCCGTGCTGCCCGGCATGGATGAGCGTTTCCGTGGTGTAGCTGAAGCGTGTCATCACGTTGATGGAAAAGGCCGCTTCGCGGGTATACGCCCGGAAACCGGAAACCGCATCGCCCACGTCGACACCGGAGAGGTTGCGCACGACGCGCGTCCCCAGTTTCTGCAGCTGACGTTTCAGCCAGGAGAATTCCGGATTGTCGCCGGGTTTGCGGTCGCCGACGACGATGTCGGCCCGTTTCTCCAGGATCGGTTTGACGAGATCGGGAATGCTGCCACCGGAATACTGGTTGTCGCCATCGGTATTGACGATGATGTCGGCCCCCAGGGCGAGCGCGGATTCAATGCCCTTCTGAAAGCTTCTCGCAAGACCCTTGTTGCGGCCGTTCTGAACGATGTGGTCAACGCCGCACAACCGGGCGATTTCAACGGTCCGGTCGGTCGATCCGTCGTCGATGATCTGGATTTCAACCTTGCTGATCCCCGGTATCGATCTCGGGATACAGGCAACGACCAGAGCCAACGTGGCTTCTTCGTTGTAGCAGGGAATTTGGACGATCAGTTTCATTGAAAACGCAAGACTTCAGACTGGTTTACGTTTGTTACGCCGTTGACCAGGTTGAGCGCTTGAGGGGCGGAAGACTTCTGAAAAAAGCTCCCGTTTCCGCAAAAAATCTCCTGACCTTTTCTTCCTGAAAAGTACCACTTACACTTTAAAAAAATGATAATCCTTGGCTGTTTTGGCGTGGTCTACGGTGACGAGCCGAGATGAAATCGTGTGGTGCCAGGCGGAAAACGCAAGAGGTTTGCGAGAATGAAATCGCATCAGCAACAATGGCTTCAGGATATCTTTGAAGGCCTGCCCTCTGTCGCGTTTTTACTCGTGTGGCGCCAGAGCGGGGATCTGGAATTGGCTGGCTGGTGCGGGGCTTTGTTCGCGCTGATTTCGTTCCTGTTGTTTTACATGGTCAAGTCGAAGATGAACCCGGTGCTGCTGGGGGTCAATTTGCATCTCCTCATCGTGACACCCCTGATTGTCGGCACCTTCCAACTGGGCTTCACCGATCTGGGCACGCTCCTTGCCGCTTATGCCCACAGTGCCGTTTTGCTGAGTGTTTTCGTGGCCGGGCTTTGCCTGACCGTCTTCACTAAACATGGGTTTATCGGATCTGCCGGACTGCCGGCGCTGCAGAACAGACTCTATTCGCTTTTAATGCTGGCAGCTGCTGCTTCGGGAATGATGTGGGCCATGTCGACGCCCGAGAGCAGCCTGGTGCCCGTCATCGTCACGCTCACGGCGCTGATCGGCGGACGTAGGTTCTTGCTGGCGCGCCAGAAGGACAATTCGGGCGCTTCCGCCATTGCGCTGCCCGCCGTCTTGGCGGATGGGGAATTGTCCGGCACCGGGATTGAGGTCTGAACACATCCAGTCACCTGAATCTGAATTTCGGCACATTTGCGGCGGGCTTCGAACGAACTTCAAATTCGTAAACCGCACCAGGTCGGCCTCAAGTGACTGACGGGCGGGCCTCCCGAACCGGACGTCCGCCGGTCCGCCTCTACTTCTTTTCGATGTCGCAGGGTGCGCCCGGGCTCGCGCACGGGTTGGCGAAATTCTCGCGCCTGGCATTGAGCCGGTTGATCTGTTCGGTGCGGTTCAGGCGGTTCGCCTGATCGATCTGCGTCCGGGTGGATAAACAATGTGCCAATGAAGAGTGGGACGGTCGAACTTGCGCACTGGCCGGCAAGGATCTCGACTGCTGGTGCGCCGAGGGCGCGCCCTGCCACGCGGACGTGCTCCCGAAATATGCGGCCCGGTGCGCGGGTGGTCCCGGCTCGCCTGTCCCGCCCTGTGAGCCGGGAGGGGCCGGGACGGCGGAGGGGGTGGAATGAGGCTAAAGCGTGTTCAGCCGGAGTTCTATGCCCATCTTCTCGGTGTGAAGCGCCTCAATCGCGCGGTCGAGGATTTCAATATATTCCTCGAGCAGAGTCTCGTTGTGGAGAGTGGCGCTCACGACCGCTGCTTTGAGACTGGTTACTTTGGATCGGTATTTGTTGATGGCGACAGCATCCGCGTTTTCTGGGGGGCCGTGGTCTATGCGTGTGATAAGCCCGCGCCTGCTGGACTTATCGCTGCGCAGGTTAGTCAGCAGCTCCCTCATGCGATAGTGAAGGATGCCCTGGAACTTCTCCAGGAAATACTCGAGAGGATCAATCAGGCCCTCGTCAAAATCCTTGAGCTGGGGAAGCAATTCGGCAAAGTCCTCCGGCGAGAGGTCGGCGTGTTCTTCGAAAAAACGTGCCCTCGGCAGGAGCGCTTCTTGGATGTTGGTCATGGCCGTTCGAGCGCTGTAGAAGTCTCCAAGCTCCTTACCGATTTCCACCAGCCGCACATCCCAGGGCGACTTGAGCGAGGCTTTTGTCTGTGTCTTGATCGCGATCCAGGCAAGCAGACCTGCGCCAAGGGCGAAGCCGCCCGAGATCAGCGTCTGCCACGTGTAAATGAAGCAGTACCAGTCACCGGCGCCTCTGCATTTGTTTTCCATCCAGAACGGCCAGCCGGTGTCCGGAACCCACAAGCCGGCCACAAGGCAAAACGCGCCGAAGAGCAGCAGCGCAGCGAGTTTCAAAATCCTTTTCATCATCCCAAGAGCCTCCGGTTGTCATCGGTTCGGCCCTTACCGGAGAAACCGCACGTGGCGTTAGGCGGCTGGCGCAAGACGGGGAGGCGTCCGAATGAGGTCAGTCCGAATGCCTCAGCCCGTCGAGCCGGGCGATTTCCTTTTTGATCAGCTCCTGGTCCTGCTCGATGCACTCCTTGACGGCCTCAACGCTCGCAATCACAGTCCGCGCATTGGATTTGGTCTTGGTTCGGTCTTCGTCGACGCGCTTGACATCTTCGTCAGTAAGACGTTCTACGCCGCGGCAGCGCCGGTCCAGCTCCGCGGCCGTGTCATTCAAGGCTTGGACGTTGCGCTCTGTGTTCAGCAGTTCTGACCGAAGCCCAGGCAGCGGGCACGTTTCGGCCATGCTTCCTAGGATGCTCGCGGTTGGTCGGGAAAAGGGTTCTGTACTCAAGAGAGTGCGTTGAAACGCGCGCGTGTCGAGCCGTTTCGTTTCCGCGAAAAGTTCTAGATAGGCGCTCGCCGCTTGGTAATACATGTCGAGCCGTTGCCCGACTTGGGTGAGCCGGATTCCTTCCCAGGCAAGCTCGGATTTGCGCAGCTCAATCGGGATGTCCGCCGTAACCCTGATTTGTTTCATCGCGGCCCGCCACGCGCGCAGAGCGGCCAGAAGCGCGCCAGCAGCGGCAATGATGCCCGAGAGCAGGCCCTGCCAGGTGTAGACAAAACAGTAAAGCGACGCCGCGCCGCACACCGAGTCGACCCAAAAAAGCGGCACCTCCAGCACCACGGCGGCGGCAAGCGTGACCGCGACGCCGGTCAGGCCGCCCCATGTGAATGCCGCGTACCACTCAGATCGTTTCATCATCCAGGCCTCTGGTTATCATCGGTTCGGCCTTTATCCGCGATTGAGTCTGGGGAGTTATGCTGATGGCGCAGAAGACCGACCGCGAACGGACCGATCAAAACTGCGGTTCGACGCGCGGGTGAGCGGGCTTGCCAAGAGTCTGCCAGGACTGCTAGGCGAGGGCGGCTACCGCAGGGTCTTCGTTGCGCGGTAACTCCAATGTGTCTTGGAGTTCTTGGTGCACTGCCGCGGGTTTACTCGTCGAGATCACGTCTGGGAAAATAACAGTGTTAGCGGTGGCGGGGAGGCGGGGAAGCGAGCACAACACAATCCTCTTTGGTTGTGTTCGGCAAATATTGCTAAACCGGGCTAAACCGGGCTAGTCGGACCGCAGCAACAAATACGTCAGGTGCTTGAGTTCGCGCACTTCTTCGTATTCACTACTTCTTTTCGATGTCGCAGGGTGCGCCCGGGCTTGCACACGGGTTTGCGAAATTCTCGCGCCTGGCATTGAGGCGGTTGATCTGCTCGGTGCGGTTCAGGCGGTTCGCCTGGTCGATCTGCGTCCGGGTCGAGAAATTGTTCTTCTGATTGTTGAGGTTCTGATTGAGCATCTGCTCGGCCGGAGGCAGGCCACCGGCGTTGGGCAGGCCGCGGAGCTGGACGTTCTGCGCGGCCAGAGGCTGGACACAGAAGAAACAGAGGGAAGCCAGCAAGAGGCTTTTGCCGATATGCATCAAGGAAACCTTCGATTTCTGCTGTCATCCCGGTAGCGGGACGACCCTAACATCTAACCATAGGTTAGCGCTTCCCTTGTGCTTTGGGCAACGGTCCAAAAGGATGTCGTGTCCCGGGCGATTTGGCGCGAGGCGCAGGTTTCGGCGACCAACACGGCAAGATCTTGTTTTTGAGCGGTGTTTCGGTGCGGGCAGCGGAATTGCTGCGCTGCGGTGCATAATTCCCTTGCCTTGAGGCCTCATTCGGCGCGACGATATCGGTCCGCCCCAGATCGAATGCCCGATTTGCAGGGCAAAGAGCCATGCAGCCGGAACGGGCAAAGATCCTTGAGGGTGCGACGCGGCAGGCCCGCGTCCCTCGTCGGCCATGCCGCGTTGTTACGGGGATATCCCCGAACACACGGGAGGCTCATTATGGAAAACACGATAAACGGAAAAGGATCAGCTGCCGGCAGTACGCCGCGCTGCATCGCCCTCGTCGGTCCTTTCGGCAGCGGAAAGACCAGTCTTTTGGAGGCGTTGCTTGCGCGAACGGACAAGCTTCAACGGCAGGGTACGGTAACCGACGGAAACACCGTCGGCGATGCCTCGCCGGAAGCGCGCGCGCACGGCATGAGCGTTGAAGTGAACATCGCCGAAACGGACTATCTCGGCGACCGGTTCGTTTTCGTCGACTGTCCCGGTTCAGTGGAATTCCTGAGCGAAATGGATGGAGCTCTAAGCGGTGTCGACCTGGCCATCGTTGTCGCGGAGGACGACGAGCGCAAGGTTCCGGCCTTGCAGCTCATCCTGAAAGCTCTTGAAGCCCGCGCCATTCCGCGGGTTTTGTTTTTGAACAAGATCGACAAGAGCAGCCGGCGCGTCCGCGATGTGCTGTCCGTGCTGCAGCCGGCCTCCGCCGTGCCGCTGGTGCTGCGGCAGATCCCGATCTGGGAGGACGGTCAGGCGACCGGTTTCATCGACCTCGCGCTGGAACGTGCGCATGTCTATCACGAGAAGGAAGCAAGCACGCAGGTCGACATGTCCGATGAGGACCGGGCGCGCGAACTGGAAGCCAGGTTCACGATGCTGGAGCTTCTGGCCGATCACGACGACGACCTCATGGAAGCGCTTCTGGAGGACATCGCGCCGGACCGTGACCTCGTGTTTTCCGATCTCGTGAAGGAAATGCGCGACGGGCTCATCTGCCCGGTGTTCTTCGGGTCGGCTGATCACGGCAACGGTGTCAGCCGTCTCTTGAAGGCGCTGCGCCATGAAGCACCGGGTGTCGATGTCCTCAAATACCGGACAACGGACAGGGAAACCGGCTCTTTGCTTCAGGTCATCAAGACCATGCATACCCAGCACGGCGGCAAGCTTTCCATTGCGCGGGTGCTGGAAGGCGAGGTGTCGGATGGCGACAGCCTGTTCCGCAACGGCCGCGATGAGGTGAAGGTTTCCGGCCTCTTCTCCATCTTCGGACAGCATGCCAGCAAGACGGCGACAGCAAGCAAGGGCGACCTTGTCGCGCTCGGCCGCCTCGACGACGTGGCAACGGGAGATCTCCTCAGCCATGATCAGGGTGACCTGGTCAGCATGGATGCTGGCGAACGGCGCAGTCCGGTGCTGGCGACCGCCGTCTCGGCAGCGCAGAGGAAGGACGAGGTCCGGCTTTCAACGGCACTGGCGAAACTGGTCGAGGAAGATCCAAGCCTTTCGATCAGCCAGAACCAGGCGACGGCGGAAACGCTTCTGGAGGGCCAGGGCGAAATGCATCTCAGGGTCGCCCAGGAACGGCTTGCCGGAAAGTACGGTCTCGACGTGGCGGTGCACACGCCGCATGTGCCCTATGCCGAGACGATAAGAGGCAAGACCAAGGTGCGCGGACGCCACAAGAAACAGTCCGGCGGACACGGCCAGTTCGGAGACGCGGTTCTGGAAATCTCGCCGCTTCCAAGAGGCGAGGGCATTCAGTTCAGCGACACGATCACCGGCGGTGTCGTGCCCAAGCAGTATATTCCGTCGGTCAAGGATGGTGTCCTCGATGCGCTGACACGCGGCACGTTCGGTTTTCCCGTGGTGGATGTCGCCGTGTGTCTGACGGATGGCTCCTATCACTCGGTCGACAGCTCGGACCAGGCGTTCAAGATGGCCGGCATTCTGGCGATCCGCGAGGGGCTGCCGGAATGCAAACCGGTGCTTCTCGAGCCGATCCACAAGGTCGTCGTTGCCTGTCCGAACGATGCCACGGCGAAGGTCAACGCCATCGTTTCTGCGCGGCGCGGCCAGCTTCTGGGGTTTGATGCCAGGCCGAACTGGCCCGGCTGGGACGAGGTGCAGGCGCTGATGCCGGAAGCGGAGATCGGCGATCTGATCGTCGAGCTCAGGTCCGCCACCGCCGGGGTCGCCAGCTACACGTCCGAGTTCGACCACATGGCCGAGCTCGCTGGCAAGGCCGCGGAGCAGGCGCTGCAGAAGTCCGGGAAGCAACAGGCGGCCTGAGCCGTCCCTTGCGGCCGAAACACGCATTCCAGGGAGGGGCCGAAGGTCCCTCTTTGTTTGTCTGGGTCTGGGCCGGCGGCGAGATCCGTGTCTGCGAGAACGCAGCTGTTGCTCAGTGCGCCGCGTAGACCGCGCGCTCAAAGGCGTCATAGGTTTCCATGAAGGCCGGTTCCACGAAGGGGAGGGACTGGGTCATGATCACGGCGGCGAGGTCCTTGCCCGGGTCGACCCAGTAATGGGTGTTGCAGACGCCCGCCCAGCTTTGCGTTCCCGCCGACCGCTTTCCGGGGACATCCGAGGTGTGCAGGGCCGCGATCATGCTGTGAGACGTGTCCTCCGGAAGAACGACATCGGCGGTTATCGGAGAACAGGAAACCATCGTCTGAAACGTCAGGCCGTTCATCTGGTCGCCAAGCATTGTCGCCAGCCCGCTCTCCGACAAAATGCGATTTCCGTCCAGTTGTCCCCCGTTCAGGATCATGCGCAGGAACCGCATGTAGTCGTTCGGCGTGGAGTAGAGGGCGTGGCCCATGCCGTAGACTTCCGGCAAAGACGGCGGGGCGATCTCCATTGGCGCGAATTTGCCGTCCTCGCCGCGAATATGGACGTCGGCGAGCCGCTCCTGCAGCCCCTCGGGCTCGAACGCCGTGCTGGTCATGCCGAGTGGCTCGAAGATTTCCTCCTGGCAGAAGACGTCGATGCGCCTGCCGTCGGCTGCCTCAATCATCTGCCCCAGCCAATCGGTGCTCGGGCCATAGCCCCAGCGGGTTCCGGGATCGGTGGTCAACGGGTATTGAAGCGAACTCTTCAGTCCGGACAGGATCGTGGGATGGCCGGTCAGTTCCATGTAGCGCGGCACGTCCGTGTTCCAGAACTCGTATTCCATCCCGCTCGTGTGCGTCACCAGGTGCCGCAGGGTGGCGCGGGTTTTCGGGTCGCGCAGTTTCGGTGTGTCGCCGTCAAAACCCTCCAGCACCTTCAGATCGTTCCAGGCGCCGAGGAGATCGCCGACCGGTGTGTCGAGCGTCAGCTTGCCCCGGTCCACCAGGATGGCGGCGGCGAGGCCGCCGACGGCCTTGGTCATGGAGAAGATACGGAAAACGGTATCTGCATCGACCGCTTTCGAAGCGGTTGCGTTGCCGGCCGCATGGGTGGACGTGACCCCATCCGAGTTTGCGGTCATCCCGACAACGAATGGCACCTTCTCCTCATCGACGGCCTTTTTCAGTACGTTCTCGATCGACATGTGGGTCCTCCCCGCTCTTGTCGTTTCCCCCACACCCAAACAATAGACCCATAATCGCCCTGGTTGCCATTGAATTTGCGGTACTACCGCGCCGCAAACGCCCGCGCGGAATGCAACCGCCGTATCGTGGAAGAATTCAGTTCCGCGCCTGGCAGCGAACTGCATATGAGATCTTTGAATTTCGGCTGTTGCTGCGGCACGTTTTTTTCCTTCACGATCCTGTTGCTCCCGGTCACTAGGGCGTTATTTGCCTTTGAAGCCCGATTCCGGTTCTTTCTTTGGCAAACAGGAGCCACGACATGAACATCTTGAAGAAGCGCAGCTGGGAACTTCCAGAGCGTGAGGCCACACCGGAACACGTGTTTTTGAATCGCCGCCAGATCCTGGCCGGTCTCGCAGGGAGCGGCGTCCTCATGGGATCGGGTCTCGGTGTGCGTCCGGCATTCGCGGAGGAAGATCCGAGTGCGGGGCTTTATCCGGTCACCCGCAATCCGGCCTTCAAGCTGGACCGTGACCTCACCTCCGAAGACATTGCCTCGCAATACAACAATTTTTACGAGTTCGGGTCGCACAAGCAGATCTGGCCGGCGGCCCAGAAGCTTCAGATCCGCCCCTGGACGGTGACGCTGGACGGTCTGGTCGACAACCCTCAGATCGTCGACATAGACGCGCTTCTTGCCAAGATGCCGCTCGAGGAACGGCTCTACCGCCATCGCTGCGTGGAAGCCTGGTCGATGGCCGTGCCCTGGTCCGGTTTCCCCCTGGCCGATCTCGTGAAACTGGCGGGTCCGCAGGCTGATGCGAAATATCTCCGGTTCGAAACGTTCCTGGATCCGTCCATCGCCAGCGGCCAGAAACAGAGCTGGTATCCCTGGCCCTATGTCGAAGGGCTGACGCTGGAAGAAGCAACCAACGAATTGGCGTTCATGGCGACCGGGATCTACGGCAAGCCGCTTGCCAAGCAGTTCGGCGCTCCGATCCGCTTGGTCACGCCCTGGAAATACGGCTTCAAATGCATCAAGTCGGTGGTTCGGATATCCTTCACCAAGGAAAGACCCGTCAGTTTCTGGGAAGAAATCCAGCCGAAGGAGTACGGCTTCTGGGCAAACGTCAACCCGGAGGTTCCGCATCGCCGCTGGTCACAGGCGAGCGAGAAGCTGCTCGGTACCGACGAACGCAGGGACACGCTGCTCTATAACGGCTACGAAGAGCAGGTCGCCGGTCTCTACAAGAATCTCGGCGGTGAAAGCCTGTTCATGTAACCCGGACGCGCCTCAATTTGTGCGCTGCAAAATCAACTGGACAAAAAAAGAGCCGGGTCTTTGAGGACCCGGCAGTTTATTTTGATTCACTGAAAACAGTGGAATCACCTTCCAGAGGGGAACAGCTGGTCTGGGCATCACTGGGAGGAGGATGTGATCCCCGTCTGACCAACAGTGATGCTTATATGCGGTGCACAAGCTGCATAAACAAGTGGCAGGTGCGCAAATCTGCTATGCATTTTCTGCAATGCTGGCTCATGAATACAAATCGAGGCGCGAAAAGCGTTTCTTTACAATTATTTGTTTAGGCGGCTGTAGGCTAATCAGCTAAATTTATTCGAAATAATCCGATTCAAGTCGCCGATTGCCCGGGGCGTATTCGTGGAAAAAGTATTCTCTGATCAAAAAATGTGCTGCCCAAATTATTATCAAGGCAGTTCAGGCTTCGTTCGTGGTGACCGGATCAGTAGACCCACTTCTCGGCGCTGCTGAGCAGGAATTCGCGAAACGCCTTGACGCGCGCGGTGTTCTTCAGCTCCGAGGGATAGACAAAATAGGTGTCGAAGGACGGTACCTTGTCTTCCTGTTCGGTGAGGACGGGGACCAGGTTCGTTGCCTGGTCGATGATGTAGTCGGGCAGGATGGCGATGCCGACGCCCGTTTGAACGGCGCGCTTGATCGCCACGAGATTGTTGACCTTCAGGACCGAGCGCCGCGGCTCGTTTGCGGGCCGGCCGGCGGAGTCCAGCCAGTTCATGGAGCGCAGGTAGGCCGGCGCCTGTTCACCGAAGGTGATGATCCGGTGGTTGTCGATGTCCTCGATCGAGGAGGGGGATCCGAACCGCTGGATGTATTCGGGGGCCGCATAGACGTGAAAATGCACCGTGAACAGCTTTCGCTGGATCAGGTCGGGCTGGGTCGGCTGGCGCAGACGGATGGCAACATCGGCCTCGCGCATGCCAAGGTCCAGTTCGTCGTCATCGAAGATCAGATGCAGATCGACTTCGGGATAAAGCTCGACAAAGCTCTTGATGCGGGACGTCAGCCAAGTCGACCCAAGGCCGACCGTCGTCGTTACGCGCAGGATGCCGGAGGGTTTTTCCTTGCTGTCGGTGAGGCTGGACTGGACGGATTCCAGCTTCATCAGCACGTCGCTCGCCGTGCGGTAGAGAAGTTCGCCCTGTTCGGTCAGCAGCAGACCGCGCGCGTGGCGGTGAAACAGGGGAACCCCCAGATCGAGTTCCAGCGCACTGACCTGCCGGCTGACGGCCGACTGGCTCATGTGCAGCGTGTCGCCCGCATGGGTGAAGCTGCCGGCCTGAGCGGCTGCATGAAAGATGCGCAGTTTGTCCCAATCCATGCGTGCCCCTCCGCAGGACGTTCAGGCAGCCTTACTCGGCTGCCTGCTGTGTGGATGCCGCTTCATGTTCGGCCAGAAACTTCTCCGCTTCAAGGGCGGCCATGCAGCCCATGCCGGCGGCGGTGACCGCCTGGCGGTAAATGTCGTCGGTGACGTCACCGGCGGCAAAGACGCCGGGGATCGACGTGCGCGTGGAGTCCGGCGCGGTCTCCAGGTAGCCGTTCGGCTTCAACGTCAGTTGGTCCTTGAACAGTTCAACGGACGGTGCATGCCCGATCGCGATGAACACACCGTCCGTCGGGATCTCCTGCATCTCTCCGGTCCTGGTGTTTTCAAGGCGCACGCCTGTCACGGCTTTCGGCGTGCCGCCGCCCAGGATCTCGTCGACCTGATGGTCCCAGATGACCTCGATCTTCGGGTTCTGGAACAGCCTGTCCTGCAGGATCTTTTCCGCCCTCAGGCTGTCGCGGCGGTGAACGAGCGTCACCTTGGACGCAAGGTTCGACAGGTACAGCGCCTCTTCGACGGCCGTGTTGCCGCCGCCGACCACGACGACTTCCCGGTTGCGGTAGAAAAAGCCGTCACAGGTTGCACAGGCGGAAACGCCGGCGCCCATATAGTCCTGCTCGGAGGAGAGGCCGAGCCAGCGTGCCTGTGCCCCGGTCGCGATTACCAGCGTGTCGGCGGTATAGACCGTGCCGCTATCCGCCTCGAGCCGGAAGGGCCGCTGCGACAGGTCGGCCTTGATGATGGTGTCGTAGATGATCTTGGTGCCGACATTCTCGGCCTGCTTCTGCATCTGCTCCATCAGCCACGGTCCCATGACGGGATCGGCGAACCCGGGGTAGTTCTCGACATCGGTCGTGATTGTCAGCTGACCGCCCGGCTGAATGCCCGCGACCAGTGTCGGTTCGATCATGGCGCGCGCTGCATAAATTGCTGCGGTGTAACCGGCGGGACCGGATCCGACAATCAGGAGCTTGCTGTGTTCCGTGCTCATGAGACACCTTTTCCTGTCTTCTTGTTGTGCCCGCCCGTTGGGGCCGCCGGCCGTTCAGGTCCCTGTTTCGTGCATCCGGGATGCGCTGAAGGCTGTCCTGATCCGATCTGCGATTACGGGTGTGGCATCTATCGGCTCGTAGGTAGTTGTTTTTAGCGGGCCTGGGAAGGGGTGAATGACCCCCATGCGCTCCAAAGGCGTCAAAAAGGCGGTGATTTTCCTGTGACCGCCCGATGGATGGAAGACGTGAAGTGGTTTTCCGGTTGCCGTTGCCTCGCCGATCATGTTGGTCGAATCGGCGGTCGCGATGATCGCATCCGCCTTTGCCAGAAAATGTCCGAGCGGATTTGGCGCCTCGCCCGTCCAGAACAGGTGGCCGCCGGACTTGGCCAGGCTCGACAGGCCATAGGCAAGTGCCGGCGGTGTGCGGCGCGAGGCCGTGATCATGAAGCCGGCGCCGTCCTCTGACGCCATCGTCCGCAATCCGTTCAAGAGGCGATGCTGGTCTTTTTCGGTGAACGTGTGATGACGGCTGTCACCACCGATCAGAACGGCGACGCGCGGGTGCGCGATCCTGTCGATATCTGGGGTCTTGTCGGCGCGCAGCGCGTCAAGTTTCCGGGCGGAAAAGCGATGCGGCGAGGTGGGTGTGGTCAGAACGTTCCGGCCGCGCAGGCGGTCATGTTCAGGCACCCAGATCAGATCCGCCGCGTCCGGCCCGGTTCTGGGGTCCTTCAGAAAGACCGTGAAAGTCCGGCCACCGGAAAGCCGCTTGATACGCCGCAGATAGGCAGCGGCGCGCCGGCCGGACGCAATGGCGATATCGGGGTAAGGCGGTGCGATCGGGCTGCCGGGGCGCGATTCCCATTCGCGCGGATCCGTCGGTCCGAACGGAAGCCACCAGGAAAAAGGCGGGCGCGGCGCGACCGTGCGCTCCGTGTAAGGAGCTCCGAGCGCCTCGGCGACGCCGACGCACTGGGCGACGTCACCGGCCTTGCCATCGGTGAGCACCCAGACGGATGCGGGAGAGGTCTCCGGCTCATCGTGCATCTAAGGAGAACATCCCCTATCGTAATCTTTCAGAATCGTGCGCAATTTTGTTATAGTCTTGCACAAACGCGCAAATAATCATAACTCGTCACTGGTCGACAAGTTAGGGTCAGGACCCATTAATTTGGTTTAATTGGCGCAGCAAACGGCGATGAGCTGCAAGGAAAAGCGCGACAAGCGGGCTTCCTGCCCGGTTGAGCGGTTTGACGAAGCAGACCGAAGCCGTTTTTGCTCCAGGAGGGATAGGATGAATTTGCCCGGCAACGTCGTTGCAAATCTTTGGAAACCGGACGGTTTCCAGCAGCTTTGCGCCTCGTATCCGAACAAATTCATCCCTACCAATTCATCCAAATTAATGAGTCCTGACCCTAGCGTGGCGACCCGATTCCGGGCAAGGTGTCCGGTTCGGTCAGCAACACCTATTTGCAGGCGGGTCCGACAGGCGAGACTCAAAGGAGACAGGTTTGAAAGCGCGGCTTGATGCCATTGACTGGCACATCCTGAAAGAACTGCAAGACGACGGCCGGATGACCAATGTGGAGCTGGCGCGCCGTGTCGGCATTTCCGCGCCACCGTGCCTGCGCCGCGTCAGGGCGCTCGAGGAGGCGGGTCTCATCCAGGGGTACCGGACGCTTCTCGATGAAAAGCAACTCGGCTACGATGTGACCGCTTTTGCGATGGTGGGCCTGCACAGCCAGACGGAAGCCGATCTGATTGCCTTCGAGGAGACCGTGCAGAACTGGCCGCTGGTCCGGGAGAGCTACATGCTGTCCGGCGAGGTCGATTTCCTGCTGAAATGCGTGTCGCCGGACCTGCAGACGTTCCAGAACTTCGTCATCCGGGATCTGACCGCGGCGCCCAACGTGGACAGCGTGCGCACCGCGCTGACCATCCGGCGCACCAAGGACGAACCGGTTGTTCCGATTGAAACCTGACGGACGCGGTTTTAGTTGAGAGCTTCCTGCCGCTCTTTCATGCCGATGAGCTTCTTGTTGAGGCGCGACATCAAAGAAACGTCCCTGAGCGCCGTTGCGACGAGCGTGAAGCTGACACTGAGAAGCGCGCAGGTCGTGATGATCGCAATGGGAAGCAGCTGATCGTAGTGATAGGTGTCGAGTGCATAGTCGATCGGATCGACCCCTGAATAGATCCGGTTGCGAATAACTTCACGATATGCTCCGAATTCCAGGGACCCGTGTTTGATGTAGCGCAGCCCAACGACAAGCAGGATCACTGCCGCCGCAAGGGCAATCAGGTAACCGAACATCTGCAGCGCAAACGCGTAGGCGTTTTCGTGCCGCCGCTTCACGATGCGCTTGAAGATCCTGCGTTCGCGCGCATCAAGCTTGGAAAACACATACCAGCGATAGATCCAAAGCGGGATGGCGGCCACCAAGAGCCACATCCCAATCGCATGAAAGACCATCACCTGACCTCCGACAAATTCCGGCTCTCACCTTAACGGCTGACCGGGACGCGTCAAAGGGAAAACGGTCGCGTTCTTTCCGAGCGTCAGACCATATCCGATTGGAATGTCAGAGATTCAGATGAATTTGACGTCGACGATCTCGTAGGACCGGGCCCCGCCGGGGGCGGCCACTTCAACGCTGTCGCCGATCGATTTGCCGATCAGGGCGCGGGCGATCGGAGACGAGATCGAGACCTTGTTCTGCTTCACGTCGGATTCCACGTCGCCGACGATCATGTATTTCTTTTCTTCTTCCGTGTCCTCGTCGATCAGGGACACGGTCGCGCCGAACTTGACGATTTCACCGGACAGTTTGGTCACGTCGATGATTTCGGCGCGCGACAGCTTGTCCTCGAGTTCGGCAATGCGGCCTTCGTTCAGGCTCTGCGCTTCCTTTGCCGCATGATACTCGGCGTTTTCCGACAGATCACCGTGTGCACGTGCTTCCGCAATGGCATCGACGATGCGCGGACGCTCAACCGTGGTACGTTCCTTCAGTTCGTCCTGAAGCATTTTGTAACCGGCAGAGGTCATCGGAACTTTTTCCATTGGTCTCAGACCTTCAGCTTATTGGGTCCCGTGGGCTTATCCCGCCGATTTCGAGGACCGCGTATTTACAAAAACAAACCAAGCCGGGAAAGGCGCGCTTTCCCGGCCGGTCAACGAGTATAATAGCCCTAGCCGAAGTAGGATTGTAAAGGTCTTACTTCAAGGCTCCCCGCCTTGCGGGCGGCAATACCTTTGGCTGCTGCAACAGACCCGGCCAGTGTGGTGTAGTACGGAACCTTGTTCAGGAGCGCGGCCCGCCGCATTGACCGGCTGTCGGCGATCGCCTGTGCCCCTTCGGTCGTGTTGAAGACAAGCTGCACTTCGCCGTTCTTAACCGCGTCGACGATGTGCGGCCGGCCCTCAAGCACCTTGTTGATTTTCCTGACGGAAATGCCCTGGTCCTCGAGATACTTCTGGGTGCCGCCCGTAGCGATGATGGCAAAACCGGCCGCCTCCAGGCTCTTCACGGCATCCACGACGCCTTCCTTGTCGGCATCGCGCATGGAGACAAATACGGTGCCCTGGTCCGGTACACCGGTGCCGCTGCCGATCTGCGCCTTCGCAAAGGCCGTGCCGAACGCGGTATCGAGACCCATGACTTCCCCTGTGGACCGCATTTCCGGTCCCAGGATCGTGTCGACACCGGGGAATCGCGCAAACGGGAAGACCGCTTCCTTGACCGCGATGTGGTCCACATTCGGTTCAGCCAGTCCGAAGGATGCCAGGCTCTCGCCGGCCATGACCCGGCTGGCGATTTTGGCGATCGGCGCGCCGATGGTCTTGGCGACGAAGGGCACGGTCCGCGAGGCGCGCGGGTTGACTTCCAGAACGTAGATTTCGCCATCCTTGATGGCGTACTGGACGTTCATGAGACCGCCCACTTCAAGGGCCAGTGCCAGCGCCGTCGTCTGACGCTTGAGTTCGTCGATCAGGTCGTCCGAAAGTGAGAAGGGCGGCAGGGAACATGCGCTGTCGCCGGAGTGAATGCCGGCTTCCTCGATGTGCTCCATGATGCCGCAGACAAAGACGTCCTTGCCGTCGCAAAGCGCATCCACGTCAACCTCGATCGCGCCTTCCAGGTACCGGTCGAACAGCAGCGGGTTGGTGCCGAGAACCGTGTTGATCT
The DNA here is from genome assembly GCF_965229775.1 of Roseibium sp. Classification (GTDB taxonomy): domain Bacteria; phylum Pseudomonadota; class Alphaproteobacteria; order Rhizobiales; family Stappiaceae; genus Roseibium. The sequence goes on along the minus strand of NZ_OZ245929.1, from coordinate 6,339,383 downwards.
GGCCGGTCTTGTCATTGGGGTACTTGGCACGCACCTCTGCCGGCACAAGCTCCGGCAGCGTGCCAAGCAGGTAGGAATTGAGGGCTTCCTCGTCGCGGATGATCTGCATCGCCCGTCCGCCCAGGACGTAGGACGGACGCACCACCAGGGGCAGGCCGAGTTGACCGGCGATCAGCCTGCCCTGCTCAACAGAGTAGGCGATGCCGTTTTCCGGCTGTTTCAGACCGAGCTTGATCAGGAGTTTCTGGAACCTGTCGCGATCCTCGGCAAGGTCGATCATGTCCGGTGCCGTACCCAGGATCGGCACGTCCGCCTTGACGAGCGCCTGCGCCAGCTTCAGCGGCGTCTGTCCACCGAACTGGACGATCACCCCGTGGAGCGTGCCGTTCTCCTTTTCCTTGCGGATGATTTCCAGAACGTCCTCGGGCGTGAGCGGTTCGAAATAGAGCCGGTCCGAGGTGTCGTAGTCGGTCGAGACGGTTTCCGGGTTGCAGTTGACCATGATGGTCTCGTAGCCCGCATCGTCGAGTGCGAAGGCCGCATGACAGCAGCAATAGTCGAACTCGATGCCCTGGCCGATCCTGTTCGGACCACCGCCGAGAATGACGACCTTCTTCCGGTCCGAGGGCGCGGCCTCGCAGGCCGGCGCGCCCATGAAGGGCGCTTCGTAGGTGGAGTACATGTAGGCAGTCGGAGAGGCGAATTCGGCCGCGCAGGTATCGATCCGCTTGTAGACCGGGTGAACGCCCAGCTCATCGCGCAGTTTCACCACATCGTTTGCGTCGAGACCGGCAAGGCTGGCAAGCCTTGCGTCCGAGAAGCCCATGGCCTTCAGCTTGCGCAGGTTGGCAGCATCCTGCGGCAGTCCAATGTTCCTGACCTTGGCTTCCATTGCCAAAATGTCGGCGATCTGTTCCAGGAACCAGGTGTTGATGCCGCTCGCCTGGTAGATTTCCTCGATCGACATGCCGAGGCGCATGGCCTGCGCGACATTCAGGAGCCGCGTCGGTGTCGCGTTTGAAACCGCTGCGCGCAGGGCGTTCCTGTCGTCGCCCTGATCGAGGCCGGCAATGTCGGTTTCGTCAAACCCGTTCAAACCCGTTTCCAGGCCCCGCAGCGCCTTTTGAAGGCTCTCGTTGAACGTGCGGCCGATGGCCATGACCTCGCCCACCGATTTCATGGCGGTCGTCAGGTTTGATTCCGAACCGGGGAATTTCTCGAAGGCGAAGCGGGGGATCTTGGTGACGACGTAGTCGATCGTGGGTTCGAAGGAGGCCGGTGTCGCGCCGCCGGTAATGTCGTTTTCCAGCTCGTCGAGCGTGTATCCGACGGCAAGTTTCGCCGCGATCTTGGCGATCGGAAACCCGGTCGCCTTGGAGGCGAGGGCCGAGGACCGCGAGACGCGCGGGTTCATTTCGATGACGACGAGCCGGCCGTTGTCGGGGTTGACGGCAAACTGAACGTTGGAGCCGCCGGTCTCCACACCGATCTCGCGCAGGACCGCGATCGAGGCGTCCCGCATGATCTGGTATTCCTTGTCCGTCAGCGTCAGCGCAGGGGCCACGGTAATGCTGTCGCCGGTGTGAACACCCATCGGATCGACGTTCTCGATCGAGCAGATGATGATGCAGTTGTCCGCCTTGTCGCGAACCACTTCCATCTCGTACTCTTTCCAGCCCAGAAGGCTTTCGTCGATCAGGACCTGACCCACCGGAGAGGCATCGATGCCGGAGCGCACGATCGTCTCGTACTCTTCCCGGTTATAGGCGACGCCGCCGCCTGTGCCGCCAAGCGTGAATGCCGGACGGATAATTGCCGGCAGGCCGATTTCGTCCAGCGCGCGCATGGCTTCCAGGTAACCGGCGTTGCGGTCGTATCCGGTGATCCGGCCGTCCTCGCTCCGAATGGCAGGGGAAGACGCGATGCAGGCGCGCGGGTTTTCCAGGCCGATGGAGTCCATCGCGGCGCGGAATTTCTCGCGGTCTTCCGCTTTTTCGATGACGTCGCCGCGGGCGCCGATCATTTCCACGCCGAATTCTTCCAGAACACCCATCTGTTCCAGATCAAGTGCGCAGTTGAGGGCAGTCTGACCGCCCATCGTCGGCAGCAGGGCGTCCGGCCGCTCCTTTTCGATAATCCGGGCCACCAGTTCCGGGGTGATCGGTTCGATGTAGGTCGCATCCGCCAGGTCCGGGTCGGTCATGATGGTCGCCGGATTCGAGTTGACCAGAATGATGCGATAGCCTTCTTCGCGCAGTGCCTTGCAGGCCTGGGTGCCCGAGTAGTCGAATTCGCAGGCCTGTCCGATGACGATCGGACCGGCGCCAATAATCAGGATTGAAGATATATCTGTGCGTTTGGGCATCTCGGCTCGCAGCTCGCAGCGGCCAGCCCGATCAGCGCTTGCGCTCTCCGGTCTGGCTCGGTCTGACGGTAAGTGTCAATGTTGGCTGAGCGCGTCTTATAGGGAAAAGCGCATCGCTAGGAAACCCCGGGCCGGCCACATCGGGTCGTTTTCCGGAACGAAAATTGCCCAATCAGTCCGCATCCAGCAGATCGGGGCCGAGCGGTGTTGTCGACTGGCCGTCAAAATCGCCGATTCCCTCCGACAGGGCATAGCATGCCAGACGTATCGATTTGGGTATTTCCACCGGCCGGCCGTCGCGATTGCCCTTTTCGTAATACTGGATCATTCGTTTCTTGAGGCCCAACCGCTCCGCGGCATCCTTCTGCTTCAGTCCGAGCGCACGTCTCCAATGACGGAACTGTTGCGGTGTCATGCCCGACGCGGCGGCTTTTGTTTTGTTTTCGGCCATATTTCGATTGTTCCAAAGGCGATAGTTTCGCGTGAGCGCATTGCGGGCCGCACGCCGACCGACCTCAGAAAAATAACCTGGATTGCACTTTGTCAATCAAGAAGTGCACAATGTGCTCTTTTTTGTCATCCAGGGAAGGATGTTCGCAGTAAACGGGCTGTCACCGCTGGGTTTGTCTCAAATCCCGAAGGTCTCGTTGGGCACCGCAAGCGCCGTTTTTCAGTTGCCTGGATACCAGGGCATCGTGATCGGCAGTCGTCGTCAAGGAAAGTTGTCCACAGGCGCGTTTTTCACCAACGTCAATTTGCGAAAAAATACCGATCTGTATTAAATTTCGACAGTAATCGCGCTAAGGAAGTGATTTTGGTCCCGGTGCATTCAGGGTTGTTCTTTTCCTTTGCTACTTCATCACGATGATTCTCCTACATACCATCTAAAATTGATTAGGTGGCCAAAACAAAAAAGCATGGCAAGGCAAGGAAAACTAAGTAGTTTTCCATCCTCTTCCTGCCGCGACGTAAATAAGCGTGAACAGGAATTCGCAGTTATAGAAAACGTGATTTATTCATACCAGATTATCGATAATTAATATTGGTGTAACTATCGAAGTTTGGCGCTGTGAATAATGTTTGTCGGCGCCCTAGTCTTTCTATAATTGGTCACGTTTTGTTTTTTTGTAATCTGAAACCTATGTTAAAAATTACCAATAATTCTGATTTTTACCTAGATTTTAACTATCGAACAGGTGTATTAGTCTAGGCTGTAAGTCGTGGCCGCCAAAAGGCTTAGGCTTCGTGCCGTGTGCAATGGCAATAATCGAGCGACCGTTGTCGATACGCTAGTGGGACCTGACGCGCCGGAGGTGGGACCGGCAAATCGGGAGCGTGGAAAACAACGGTGGAACTCGAAACAAAAGAAAAAGATCGGGCTAAACATTATGAACAATGTCGCTACCACCATGGTCATTGTTCCGGACATAGCCGGTCCGGACAACGAACTGGTCCTTGAAGATCGCTCCCTCGCGATCTCTGAAATGTCTGAGCGCTTCAACGTCACGCTCAGAACCTTGCGCTTCTACGAAGAAAAGGGGCTGCTGAACCCTGTTCGCAAAGGCGCACGCCGCTTCTACGGCACCCGGGATGTCTCCAGGATGCGCGTGATCGCCCAGGCGAAGAAGATCGGTCTGACGCTTGCCGAGATCCGGCGCGTGATCAAACTGGTCGAAAGCAGCGCAAGCAAGCAGGATCAATTCCGCGAATTGCAGGAAATCTGCAAGGGACAACAGGAAATTCTTGTCGAACAGAAGCAGATGCTCGATGAGCAGGTTGCCGAAGTCGAGCAGATCCTGTCCGCGTTCGACGAACTGATCGCCTAAGCGCGCAGGAAAGAATGCAGAAACCCCGGTTCGCGGAGCGGGCCGGGGTGTTTGCTATTGCCCAAGCGAGGCGCCGTCTGAACACAGGCCGCAGCAGGTGCTCTGCGCATCATACGTCATGATCGCGCTGTGCGAAGATGAACGGCTGAAGGTAAACGAATGGCGTCAGGCCGTCCTGGACGCCTGCATCAGGTCGGTGAACCGCTTGAACAGATAGTGGCTGTCGCGCGGTCCGGGTGATGCCTCGGGGTGGTACTGGACGGAGAACACCGGCTTGTCCTTGATGGCCAGTCCGCAGTTCGACCCGTCGAACAGCGAGACATGCGTCTGTTCCACATTGTCCGGGAGACTTTCGGCATCCACCGCAAAGCCGTGGTTCATCGAGGTGATCTCCACCTTGCCCGTGGTGTGATCGAAAACGGGGTGATTGGCCCCGTGGTGACCCTGGTGCATCTTGACGGTGTTGCCGCCCAGTGCGAGCGCGAGCATCTGATGACCGAGGCAGATGCCGAATGTCGGCACGCCCTTTTCAACCACTTCCCTGATCATCTCGACCGAGTATTCGCCTGTCGCCTCCGGATCGCCCGGACCGTTCGACAGAAAGACACCGTCCGGTGCGTGTGCAAGCACGTCGCTCGCGGTAGAGGTTGCAGGCAGGACCGTCACATCGCAGCCGGCTTCCGACAGAAGGCGCAGGATGTTGCGCTTGATGCCGAAATCGATGGCGACAACCTTGAAGTCGCCTGTCTTCGCCTCGCCGTAGCCCTCATTCCATTTCCATGTCGTCTGCGACCAGGGATGGGTTTGCGTTGTCGACGCGTCTTTTGCGAGATCCATGCCGACCAGTCCGGGCCACTCCGCCGCGGCCGTCTTGAGAGCCGCGAGATCGAAGCGTCCGTCGGGCGCATGCGCGATTACACCGTTCGGAACACCCTTTTCGCGGATCAGGGCGGTCAGGGCGCGCGTGTCGACGCCGCAGATGCCGATCAGGTTCCGCGATTTCAGCCACGCGTCGAGGTGTCTGGCCGACCGGTAGTTGGCCGGGTCCGTGATCGATGCCGCAAGGACAACGCCGCGAATGCCGCTCGATGCCGCCATGTTGACCGTTTCGATGTCCTCGTCATTCGCACCGACATTTCCTATATGCGGAAAAGTGAAAGTGATGATCTGGCCCGAATAGGACGGGTCGGTGAGGATCTCCTGATATCCGGTCATCGCGGTATTAAAGCAAATCTCACCAACGGCTTGGCCGGTGGCACCGAGACCCTGACCCTCAATCACGCTGCCGTCTGAAAGCACAAGCAGGGCGGTCGCCGGGGTCTCAGACCATGCGTCTGCAGTCGTCATGTCTTGTATCCAAAGTCTGTTGGTGACATCATGCGCTGCAGGATAGGCGTCTACGGCAGGCAAAGTTGCATGCTCAAGGCCGTCTGCATCAAGCGCGGGACTCTATGGGAAGCGACCAGGATCGTCAATATTGATCCTTTGAAAAAAGATCGTTAAAATTCAATAGCTTGGCTGAGTGTTGTGGAAGGGCGCCAATCCGCCCGTTGGCTCAGTGCGGCAGGGATAGGGTGAACCATGCGCGACGAATTGCGCGAAAGAATCGGTTCTGCGCTGAAATTGGCGCAGGAGGACGGCGACAAGCGCAGATGCGCAACGCTTCGCCTGATCCAGACGGCAGTCAAGGACAGAGAGGCAGCCGCGCGCGACAACGGCAAGGACGGTGTCGGCGAAACGGAAGTCGTCGAAATCCTTCAGAAAATGGTCCGGCAGCGGGAAACCTCCGCGGAAGAATTCGAGACCAGCGGACAGCTCGATCTTGCCGAGCAGGAACGTGTCGAGCAGGACATCATCCGGGAGTTTCTCCCCGTTCAGTTGAGCGATGACGAAATCCGGTCGTTGTGCGAGGAGACAGTCAAGGATATCGATGCCCATGGGCTTCGCGATATCGGCCGTTGCATGAGCGCCCTGAAAAGCCGCTATCCGGGGAAAATGGATTTTGTGCAGGCCTCCTGTTTCGTGAAGGAAATGCTGCGCAGCGAGGCGAACGGATATCACGCATCAAAAAGCGCCGATGATGTCGCCGAGAACTGAGCCACCTGCCGACAGCCCGCACGCCTGTTCCTGCAACTCCGGAACCTGACGGTTTTCAAACGGCCATCAACAGGTTGCGCGAATGTGGGCATTGCCGTGTGACGGCACTGGCGCTGCCTGGAAACTCATTCTATCTTTGCTGACCGGTCCGGCAGTGGATGCCTCGACTGCCGGAAGCCTCCAGGCAAACAGCTGATCGTTCGTATTTGCTCATGCGTTTTGAACCGCGTCTCCTTGATGAAATCCGTGCCCGGCTGACGCTGTCGGACATTGTTGCCCGGCGGGTCACCTGGGACCGCCGCAAAACGCAGCCTGGCAAGGGTGACTACTGGGCCTGCTGTCCCTTCCATCAGGAAAAAAGCCCCAGCTTTCACGTCGATGACCGGCGCAATCGCTACAAGTGCTTCGGCTGCGGCGCCTCGGGCGATCACTTTACCTTTCTGTGCGAAACCGAAGGGCTGAGCTTTCCGGAATCCGTGGAGCGCCTTGCCGAGCAGGCGGGCGTTGCCTTGCCTGCGCCGGATCCGCAGGCCGCGCGGCGCGAGAAGAAGCGTGCCGGGCTTGCGGATATCTGCGAGATGGCGGCACAGTTTTTTCAGAACGAGTATGCCGGACCGCGTGGCGAACAGGCCAGGGCCTACACCGCGAAGCGGGGGCTGGCACCGGAGACGCTTCGCGAATTCCGTTTCGGCTTTGCGCCGGACAGCCGAGATGCGCTCAAGTCATACCTGGCCGGACGGGAGATCCCGGAAGCCGCCATGGTGGAAGCGGGTCTTGTCATCCGTCCGGATGACGGGCGGCCCGCCTACGACCGGTTCCGGGGGCGTTTGATGATCCCGATCCAGGATGACCGCGGCCGGGTCGTGGCGTTCGGCGGACGCACGCTTTTGCCGGACGGACAGCCGAAATATCTGAATTCGCCGGAAACGCCGCTCTTTCACAAGGGCGTCATGCTGTTCAACGCGCACCGGGCCCGCGAGCCTGCCTTCAAATCCCAGGAAGCGGTCGTGGTGGAGGGGTATCTGGATGCCATCGCGCTCTGGCAGGCGGGCATCCGGCATGTCGTGGCGTCTCTCGGCACCGCGTTCACGGAAGACCAGGTTGTCCGGCTCTGGAAATTCGCGCCCGAGCCTGTGATCTGCTTCGACGGCGATGCGGCCGGTGTCTCTGCCGCCCATCGGGCAATCGACCGGATTTTCCCGGTCCTGCGAAGCGGCTACTCGTTCCAGTTCTGCTTTCTGCCGGACGGCATGGATCCCGATGACCTTGTCAAGGAAAAGGGTCTGGACGGGTTCCGGCAGGAGGTGGGCAAGGCCCAGGCGCTCTTCGATGCCGTATGGGAACGCGAGATTTCAGTTTCGCGGATCGACACGCCGGAACGAAAGGCCGCGCTTGAAAAACGGTTCGATGACCTGATCGGCACCATCCGCGATGAACGCGTGAGACGGCGCTATCAGCTCGACCTCAAGTTCAAGCTGTCGAACCTGTTTTTCGAACAGGCGCGGCAGAACCGCCGGGACGGCAAGACGGCTTCGGATGTTCCTGCCGGCCTCGGATTGGTACGGGAACGGGTGGCGACCAGCAATGCGTTCGGCACGGAGCGGCTGGTTCTCGGCCTGTGCATGCGGTTTCCGCATCTGCTTGACCGGAACTTCGAACGCTTTTCCGGACTGCCGTTCACGAACGATCTGCATCTTCAGCTCAGAGATGTCCTGTGCCGGATCGTCGACGACCTGGAAGCATCGCCGATTGCGCAGCTGACCAGCTCTTTCGACGCGCCTCTGCGCGAGGTCATGAACGAAATGATGCTGGAGACGATTGGCCTGCAGGAGCAGCGCATGGCGGAGTTCTCCGCACTGAACCACCGGTTTCCTCTGTTGAAATCCAATCCGCCGGAGGATTTTGTCGAGGCGGCGTATCTGCATTTCCTGGACCAGCTTGAACTGAATGCGCTTGAAGAGGAGCTTTCCGGTGAGCTGGAGACCGCGGACGAACAGCTGGACGAACATTCCTGGGCGCGCATTCAAGCCCTGACGCAGGACCTGAGCCGCAGACGGGAAGAGTGTGCACGCGACGAGGCGGATCTCGCCGAACGGGCGAAAAAGATCAGGACGGCACCGCCGGTGGCCGCGTCGCCGTAACGGCAACGGCCGGCGGCCGCGCATGTGCCGCCGAAGCGCCGAGACGAGCGTGAGTGCCGGTCCGGGTTTCCCGAATGCGTCTCCAAACGTGTGCGAGACACCAAAAAACGGCATTTTCCGATTGACCGATGACGAATCACACTTGCGAATCGTGCGCACCGAGCTAAATAGGGGTTTTGCAGCATTCAAGCGCCGGAGCCCAAGCCTGCCCGCGGCCAATAGTCTAAAAACGCTGCAGACCCGTTTGAAAACCGCTTCGGCATGCGCATCCGCGTGTGCCTCAACAAAGGCCGTGTGCTTCATTGATGACAAGAAATATCAATGTCGAAATGCGCACGGTTAATTGGGACTTAAGGGACACGGCTTACAAACCGAACATGACTGATTCCTTCAGACGCCGCCGCAGGCACTGCCGGCGCGCAAAGGGCAGGTCGGTTTGAAACCGGAAATAGAGCGCTGCGCGACCACGACGGTCGCGAACTGGAGCACAATATGGTAGCCAAAGCGACGCAAGCAGACGAAACGCAGGAAGCAAGCACGGACGGCCCCGACGGCCCGCTTCTCGATTTGTCGGATGCCGCCGTCAAGAAGATGATCAAGGCCGCGAAAAAGCGCGGCTATGTCACCTATGACGAGCTGAACGAGGTCCTGCCTTCCGAACAGGTTTCTTCCGAAAAGATCGAAGACACCATGTCGATGCTGTCCGACATGGGCATCAACGTGATCGATTCCGACGAAGCGGAAGACGGTCCTGAAGAAGTCGACGGCGGTGAGCTGGCCACGACGACCACCACAGCAGTCGCCAAGACCACCAACACCAAGGAGCCCGCAGACAGGACCGACGACCCGGTGCGCATGTATCTGCGCGAAATGGGGTCCGTGGAGCTTTTGTCGCGCGAAGGCGAGATCGCGATTGCCAAGCGCATCGAGGCCGGCCGCGAGGCCATGATCGCAGGTCTTTGCGAAAGCCCGCTGACCTTCCAGGCGATCATCATCTGGCGCGACGAACTCAACGAAGCCCAGGTTCTCCTGCGCGACATCATCGACCTGGAAGCGACTTATGCCGGTCCGGATGCCAAGGCCGGTCCCCAGGTGGCGAATGACGACGTCGCTCCGAGCGAGTCCCGCGAGGAGAAGCCTGCCGAGGGCGCTTCGGAGGACACGGAAAACGAGAATGCGGAAGGCGAGAGCGAAGAAGAGGACGACGACGAGTTCGAATCCAACGTTTCCCTGTCCGCCATGGAAGCCGAGCTGAAGCCCGGCGTCCTGGAGACCTTCGACAACATCGCCGACAACTACAAGAAACTGCGCCGCCTGCAGGACCAGCTTGTCGAGAACAAGCTGGCCAACAAGACCCTGTCGCCGAGCCAGGAGCGCCGCTACAAGAAGCTGAAAGAAGACATCATTGTCGACGTGAAGAGCCTGTCGCTCAACCAGAACCGTATCGACGCTCTCGTTGCCCAGCTCTATGACATCAACAAGCGGCTCATGGGCTATGAAGGCCGCCTGCTGCGTCTTGCCGACAGCTACAATGTCGACCGGACCGACTTCCTGAAACAGTATCAGGGCGCCGAACTGGATCCGAACTGGCTGCGCAAGGTTGCCAACCTGTCGACGCGCGGCTGGAAGAACTTCATCGCCAAGGAAAAAGAGACCGTGCGCGAGCTGCGTCAGGAGATCCAGACGCTTGCGACCGAAACCGGCCTTGAGATCACCGAATTCCGCCGCATTGTGGCCATGGTGCAAAAGGGCGAGCGCGAAGCGCGCATCGCCAAGAAGGAGATGGTAGAGGCGAACCTGCGTCTCGTGATCTCGATCGCAAAGAAATACACCAATCGCGGCCTTCAGTTCCTGGATCTCATCCAGGAGGGCAATATCGGCCTGATGAAGGCGGTCGACAAATTCGAGTACCGGCGCGGCTACAAGTTCTCCACCTACGCAACATGGTGGATCCGGCAGGCCATCACCCGCTCGATCGCGGACCAGGCGCGTACCATCCGTATTCCGGTGCACATGATCGAGACGATCAACAAGATCGTGCGCACATCGCGCCAGATGCTGCACGAGATCGGCCGTGAACCGACCCCGGAAGAGCTGGCCGAAAAGCTGCAGATGCCTCTGGAGAAGGTCCGCAAGGTCCTGAAAATTGCGAAGGAACCGATATCGCTGGAAACACCGATCGGCGACGAGGAAGATTCCCATCTCGGCGATTTCATCGAGGACAAGAACGCGGTTCTGCCAATCGATGCGGCCATCCAGTCGAACCTGCGCGAGACCACCACGCGGGTTCTTGCCTCGCTGACGCCGCGCGAGGAGCGCGTGCTCAGGATGCGGTTCGGTATCGGCATGAACACGGACCATACGCTGGAAGAAGTCGGGCAACAGTTCTCGGTGACCCGCGAACGTATCCGCCAGATCGAAGCGAAAGCGCTGCGCAAGCTCAAGCATCCGAGCCGGTCACGCAAACTGCGGTCCTTCCTGGACAGCTAAGACGCTGGCCAGTTCGAGTGGATTGCGAAAAGCCCGGCATCGATGCCGGGTTTTTTGTTTACGATGCGGACCCTTCTTGAAGAAATGGTGATCGCGGAATTTCGGTCGAGGGCGCCTTTTTGGCCATAATCGCAGATATGAACCGTCCGATGATCGAGACGGCCAAAGACGACCGGCAGACATTTACCTGGGGACTCGCGACGTCGCTTGTCCTTCACGGAACACTTGCGCTTGTCCTTCTGGGCGGCATTTCAGGCTATGTGACCGAGCCCGGCCAGGACCCCGTCGAGGTGGAGATCATCACGCTGCCCGCCCCGGCGGAAGAGGACGCCGCCGCGGAAGCATCGGCCGAAGACCAGCCCCAGAGCGAGGAGCAACCGGAAGAACAGGACGAGCAGGAAGAAAACCTCCCGCCCGAGCCGGCGCCTGAGCAGGAAGAAACCGAGGAGGAAGAAGTGGAAGAGCTGCCTCCCGAACCGGCGCCTGCCCCGGAAGAAGAAGAGACGGTGCAAGACCAGCCTCCGCCGTCCATTCAGGAGGCTGTCCAGGAATTTGCCGAGGAAGAGCCCGAACAGCAGGAAACGGAACTGCTGCCGCTGCAAGACTCTTTGGAGGAGGAGGTCGCAGAGGCGGAAGACACACAGGAAGCCGAAGCCGCAGAAGCCCTGGATGAGGCGCAGGAGATCGCAGACGCGGGCACCGGGGACGACGATGTTGCAGAGGACGTCACCGAGGAAGTTAACGAGGACGTGGTGACCTCCGAACCGGCTGACGAACCGGTCACCGAAGAGGAGGTTGCCGAGGCCGATACAGCCGAGGCAGATGTTCAGGAAGAGGATCAACCGGAACAAGACGTGCCTGAAGAACAGATCGCGGCTGCAGAGGAAACCACGCCGGAAGCCCCGTCGGAGACCGAGATTGAGGACGACTTCGACCCCCTTGCCGGGCCGGTGAGCGAAACGGAAACGGATGTCACGCCCGAACCGCAGCCGAAGCCGGCCGAACTGGCCGAGGCCGGAACGGAGGCTGCCGCGGATGTCGGCAACGCGGACGAGATCGCACCCGATGACTTTGGTACGGTCGGACCGATTTTGAGCGCGGCCCCGCCTGCACCGAAACCGGCACGCCAGGTTGCCCGTGCCACGCCGTCTGCTTCATCATCGGCGTCATCCTCTGCCGGAACCGTGCGCCGTCCGGGCCACATCCAGGCAAGGCAAATTTATTCCGCCAACAACCCGCGCATCACATCCCGGATACGTGGCCTTACTGAAGGAGAACGGTTGAGCCTTCTCTGCATGACCGAGCTCGACGCGCAGCTAACGGCAGTGAGCCCCGTGCCGCCCGAAGCACTGCCGCGTGCGCGTGCGCGTGGAGGAACCGTGCTTGAATACCAGCGCGTCGCATTTCGCAGCCTCGGGCGCTGGTTTGATGTCGCCTTTCGTTGCGAAACGAATGCGGGCGTGACGCGGGTCGAGCGGTTCAGCTTCAAGATCGGGGAAGAGATCCCCCGGTCACAGTGGCTCGCGCGCGGTTTGTCCGGCTTTTGATCCGAAACGTCGTCTCATCAATCGACACCGGTCACCGGCAGGAATGCGGCGCCTGAATTGGTGACGTCGATTTCCGCCTGCAGAACCGTCTGATATTGCAGGCCGTAGCCGTAGTCGGCCTTGAAATAGGTGGGGCCGAAGTCCGGTGCGGGCGTGAGCGTTGCCTCGTCCGGTTTCAGGTCCCGCGCGCTGATGACGCCGATCTGGACCACGATCCGGCGTGCGGCGAACGGGTTCTCGCCAAGCTCGTAGCTGTTATAGGGGTGGAACGCGACCGCTGGGTTTGGAAACACGATCTCACCTGCAAGGCTTTCTCCGGGTGCGAGGCGTCTGTAGTAGGGCTTTTCCGTGCTTTCGACCTTCATGCCCTCCGGGATCTTTAACAGGAGTTTGCCGACATAGAGCGTCCCGTCATCTGTCGGAATGACATAGGCGGTCTTCGGGTCGACCGTCAGATTGCCGTCTGCGGCAGGTTTGTAAACCAGATCGGCGACGTAGATGTCGGCCTGATCCGTGTTGGTGATCTGATAGGCCAGGGCGAAAGAGGCGGCGGTGATCGCCTTGATGGAAACAGTCAACATGCGCAGGCGGTCCTCGATGAAATCCTGTAGGTAGCACGGCAGCGCCGACGCGAAGCGCCAGGCCGACCGTGATCAGTAGTAGGGTCTTTGGTGCTCTTCGTCATTCTTGCCGATTCCCAGATCATCAAAATCCTTTCGGATGTTGTTTTCCGTCAGTTCCTTGTCTTCGTATTCTCCAAGGCCGACCGTCTGCAGTTCGTAACCGGGCGCCTTGTGCTTCTTGCCGTCCTTGCCCGTGTATTCGACTTCCTTGCGCCCGTCCGTCGTGCCGTTGCCATCATGGTACGAGTGGATCAGCTCGTGTCCCAGGCCGATTGCCGGGTCCCTGGTTTTCCAGTCCTCGGAATTCAGCTTGTCGCGGTCGGGATTGAACTTGACCGTGCTGTCCGTGCCCGGACCAGCCTTGTCGTTGGTCGTGTCGTAGAGCCCGTCTTTCCAGTTTTTCGCGGTCTCCGTGTTGCCCTTGCCGGGGCCGGCCTCGACGATCGTTGTTGTCTTGTTGCTGGAGTCGAGTTCCTGCAACAGTTTCATACCGGTCGGTGACTGGGCCAGCCGGTCCAGTGCCGCCAGCGTCTTCTCCTTGAATTCATCCGAGCCCTTGATCTTGATGGAGGACTTGCCTTCCTTGATCTTGTCCATCAGGGCGTTGCGCCTCAGATCTGCAATCTGCTTAGGCGACAGGCCGGCAGCTGCGCCGCCGGCGCCGCCGGCGCCAGCGCCGGACGCGCCAGCCATGCCGATCAGTACCCTTGGATAGCCGGTGGTGAGCGCGCCCGCTTTCAGCGTGAGGTCCGTCATGCGCGCTGCCGGCATTTTTTCCACCAGCACATTGAAGGCTCCTGTGATGATGGGATCGCCGCCGAACGGAGGGGGAGGGCCTGCGCAAACGCACATATCCTTCACGCGGGCTTGCGGAAACATGCCTGTCAGGACAGTCCAGGCCCCCTTCCAGGCGATCGGCAGGGGTGTGCCTGCGCACATCGGGCACGAATGCATGTCGACAATAATTCGGGAGGCAGGAAACTTCATTGTCAAACCAGCTCTTGAAAAAAATCTTGAGAAATTTTCCGCCGTTTCCGCGATTCCGTCAATGTCGCTACGTCACACTTTTGCGGATTGGGGCCGCCAGGCGCATTCGCATATGCGCAGGCCTTGCTTCCCACAAGGCCTTCGGGGTTGCGCGGACGTTGCCAACGCGCAGATGAATTGCCCTTGCGCTGCTGTCCGGTTTGAAAAATGCATTCGAACTTATGCCTTTGCGAAAGCTGTGCAATTCCGATCGGTGCTATGTCGGGATACGGTTTTTCCCTGATTTGTCGTCCCGGTTTGCCGCATATGCGGCAAGACCGGGAACCAGTATTCCCTATGACGAGAGGTTAAAAGAAGAAGGAGAAACAAGCGGCTACTGGTTTCCGTCCTTCCGCTGCGCTTCAGCCGGAATGACAAGTTCGTTGACCGGGGTTCGCCTCATTAGATCTTTGCCGGGTCAAACCGGACAGCAGTGCTTGCGCTGTATTCACGTCGCGGGCAAACTCGCCGGTGAGTTGCAATCCAACAAGTGCGAGACGACATGCCGAACAAGCAATCCCGCTTTTTGATCGACACCTACTTCGCTGCCTTCAACGCCGGCGACACAAAGAAAATGGAGAGCCTCGTCGCCGAAGATCTGGTGCACGATGTCAATCAGGGAGAGCGGCGTGTCGGCAAGGACAAGTTCTGGTCCTTCAACGTGCACATGACGCGCTGCTACAAGGAGCGCCTCTCGGACATCGTTCTCTTCGTCAACGAAGACGGCACACGTGCAGCGGCGGAGTTCATCGTGCACGGCACCTATATCGCCACCGACGAGGGCTTGCCGGCGGCCAACGGGCAGACTTACGATCTTCCGGCGGGAAGCTTCTTTGAAATCAGCGACGGCAAGATTGCCCGCATCACCACCTACTACAATCTCCAGACCTGGATCGATCAGGTTCAGGGCCCTGAAGAAGGCGGCATAAGCGACACGTCCGGCGATAGCTGAGATTTCCGGCTCTGCCTACTCCCTGATCTCGATCGAGAGGTCGGTCAGACCGGCAAGGCGCCAGACACGATCATCCTCGATCATTTCAACGCGCGCCTGCAAGTCGAGCTCTCTCAAGTGCAAATAGCCCCAGTGCTGACCGACGGCTTCGGCTGACCACTGGGCGAGCGCCGAGAAACCGCGGCCTGCATCAAGTGGACGTATCTCGCTTATGGTGACGTCATTTATGTCGCCCACGCGTGCGGTAATCCCCCCCGGCAACTCGACGCGATTGGCCCGTTCCAGTTCCGTGTACACAATCGGCGCCATCCCCGTATAGACGAACTTTGAAAGCTCCACCTCAAGCTGGTCCTCATTGATTTCATAAAACGACGCGTTGGCGTTGGCGAAAATGGCCCGGATTGCCGTTTTCGCCTCGTTGTCGCCCGGCAAGTTGGCAAACGGATTGGGCAGGGTCGCAATAAACCGGTCGCTCGTCGTGGCAGCACCCGCCGCAAAAATGAGCGCTGCGGCAAACCCTATACCCCTGGCCCATCTGCTGGCCTTGAGTGCGAAGGCAACCGCGTTCAAGGCAAATACGGCAAGCACGATGGTAAGCAAGGGAAGTTTCAGGGACCGTTCGTCCGTGACAGGCACCGTGGCGACGCCGGGCTCTTCAAATCTCAGAAGACGGTTGGTCCAAGTGTGCGAAGGATAGGTGACGCCGAATTCGGCCGGAAACGGTCCGATCGGGTCAATGGATGTCACCGGTACGGTTTCTATGCGGTCGCTGAAGAGTTGCCAGATTGTCGTGACTTCCGCAGGCATCTGGCCGACCGGATAGGAAAGCGTCACACCCAGGACCGCAGTTACCGGGTCAAGGTTCCGATCGTCTTCAATAACCTCGATGCCTGCCAGAGAAAGGTCCAGGAACTCCGTTCCGACGCTTGCCGGTTCGGCAGGTGTCCCATCGATGATGACCGGGTTCTTGTCTGCGAAGAAACGGCTGGCGGCTTCCAGTATATTCCTTCGGCCGTCATCAGCAATCGGGGCGTTTCGATCGAAATTCAGGTCAGCCCAGTCTTCAAGATCCCGCAGCCTGATCACGATTTCATGCCTGACCTCCCGCGGTTCGACATAGATGAACGACATGATCGGCCAGCGATGATGGCGCGCCAGGTTCGGGTCCTCGAATGCGGATACCCAGGGGTCGTTCCAGTTGAGCGTGAGGGTCGCGGGGCCGGTGAGTTCTCGGAAGTCGATGACGGGAACGCTCTCCTGATAGACGATGAAACCCAATTCAAGCAGGGGATTACCATCACCATCCAAGGGTGGAACAAATGTCAGTGTTTTCGGTTTCTGGTCAAAGAAGTAATCGAGTTCTGCATGGAGCACGCGGACCTTGTCGGGCGGGTCCGGAGCCTTTTGACGTGTGAGGGGATGGACGATGCCCTTGACGGGAGAGGACCGATCCTTTCGCGGCCTCTGTTCTGAAAACCGCAATGTCGCGGAAAGATCGATCGCGCCGTCGGCGATCACCTGGAACTTCTCCCTGGCGAACTGTTCCATTCTCTGTTCGATCGGTTCCGGTTCTATTCCCCGCTCACGCAGCATGTCTTCTGGCAGCAATTCTGCGACGTTTTCAAGGCTGTCTTCGGAAAGCTGCAGAACGATATGGACCCGATCCTCGCGTACGAAGATCTCGGCGACATTCGGCAATTTTTCCGCGGCGGTCAGATTGATCCAGTCGGCAAGTGCGAGACCGGTGCCCATGAGGGTGAGGAAAAACGCCAGAAGCAGATTGGCAAGCATCGAGCGCGCCGCGCCGCGCCGGCGACAGGTGAACGGTCGTCTCGAGCTACTGATCATCGCCGCAAGCCGTTCCATGACGCGGCACCCGTCAATGGCACGGGACGGAGCGGGGTCCATGCCTGGGTCAAAACCCGTTGAGGTGTAGAAAACCGAAATAAAATCAACGTCATAAACACCTCTCCAGGCATGCACTGTCATTTTCGAATTCTGTCCGGTTGTCCTGCAAAAGACCCGGATTCTGTCTACTTCGAAGACCCTTTTTCTTATGCATCCCGTTCGGTTTCTGCCTTGGCGTACACCCGCAATTCGGGGGCAGTCAGGTAAAAAAATGCTCGAAATGCTTTTTCCGGTCAGAAGCAATATTGAACGGTATTAGAATTTCCGGTCCGAGGTCAATTTAACGGTGAAATCTGCCGAGGTGCACTTGTCATATTTTCAAGTGTTCGAGGAGCCGAGCCTCGCGTCGCTCCCTGGATTGCAGTCGCCATGTAGCTGGCACGGTCCGCGAAGCTTCCACAGGTTGTCGCTGACAACCGATTTGTCCGGAAAATGAACACAGGCGCTTGACTGGGCAACGAGCGTCCGCATCCCCAAGTAAGGGCTGAGGCCGGAGTGAAGGAGCAGGTTCATGGCAAAGAGTGTGTTGATTGTTGGCGCTGGAACAGGGTTGAGTGCGTCCTTGGCGCGTGTTTTTTCCCAGGATGGTTATCAAGTCCGCCTGGCGGCACGCAAGCCTGACAAGCTGGACGGGCTTTGCCGGGAGACCGGCGCACGGGCGCATGCCTGCGATGCCACAAGTCAAGCCGGCGTCACGCAGCTTTTTGAGACGCTCGACGCCGAGGGGGCGACCCCGGACGTCGTCGTTTACAATGCCAGCGGCCGGACAAAGGGTCCGATAGAGCAGCTTGATCCCGACAGGGTGCGCGCCGCTCTC
The DNA here is from genome assembly GCF_965229775.1 of Roseibium sp. GTDB lineage: Bacteria > Pseudomonadota > Alphaproteobacteria > Rhizobiales > Stappiaceae > Roseibium. The sequence goes on along the minus strand of NZ_OZ245929.1, from coordinate 6,321,591 downwards.
GACGTTACTGTCTGGGGCGCCTTCCTGGTTGCGCACGAAGCAGCGAAGCGGATGGTCCCGAACAAGGCGGGCACGATGCTGTTCACGGGTGCCTCCGCGGGCATCAAGGGATTTCCGCAATCAGCCGCGTTCGCGATGGGCAAATTTGCGCTCAGGGGGCTCTGCCAGTCGTTGGCCCGAGAACTGCATCCGAAGAACATTCACGTGGTCCATTTTGTCATTGACGGCGCCATTCACAGTGCCGGGCGCGGTGCGCCCTACAATGATCCGGAAACAACATTGAACCCCGACGAGATTGCCCGGACCTATCTGGACATGACCCGTCAGCACCGGAGCATCTGGGCCAACGAAATTGAACTGCGCCCGCATGTCGAGCGTTTCTAGGCTGGCCTGCCTGCCGGTCAGCAGCCTCCCGGCAGGCAACATTCCCTGACGGTGGCGTTGTTGTTGCAGCAGTCCTCCAGCAGGTAGCGCATCAGGGCACCGACAGCCGTGAAGTCGATCCGGTAGGTGATCCGACGCGCCTGCCTGCTTGAGGTCACGAGACCCGCATCCGACATGTTGGACAGATGAAACGACGTTCTGGATGGCGTTGCGCCAACAGCGTCCGCGATGTCGCCGGCCGTCAGCCCGCTGCTGCCGGCTTCAACGAGACGCTTGAGAATACGCAACCGCGTCACGCTGGAGATCGATGCAAAGGCGGCGAGGGCGTCGGCTTCATTCATATTTCAAACTTTCTTGAAATGTTTGCTGGTTTGTGCTTGAACTATATTTCAACTTTTTTTGAAATGAAAGGTTCGCACCATGACACCCCTGTCGCTTCTGAACGCCATGCGGAAAATGCCTGCCGATCTGCCCCTGGTCTTCCGGACCGGTGAGGGTGCCATCGGCGAGGGATATCACGTGACCGAGTTGAAACTCGCCGACGTCAACAGCATCGACTGTGGCGGCCGCCTTGCTTCGTGGACCGAGGCCGCCTTGCAATTGCTCGACGGGCGGGGCGGCAATCACATGAAACTCGGGAAGTTCAATGCGATCCTCGAGCAGAGCATTGCCAGGGTGAGTGGTCTCGGCGAAAGCCCGTTGCAGGTGGAATTTGCTCATGAAAACAGGGGTATGCGGATCTACGAACCAGCCGCGCCGGTGCTGGATGACGGCGTGGTGTCCATTCGCCTGAGCGAGGTCCGGGCAAATTGCAAACCTGCGCTTGCGCACACGCGGCGCGCGGATGCTCCTGCTTGCTGCGGCTCTGCCGCATCTGCCTGCTGCGGCTGACGGCGTCCCTGTCAGCCGGCGCTCCAGGCGGGCGCCTTGCCGATCTTTTCGAGCAGGAAGTCGATGAAGACCCTGACCTTAGCCGTCAGGACGTTCGATTTCGGATAGACGAGCCAGAGCACCGACTGGTCGTCCACCTCGAAATCGGGCAGCACCCTGACCAATGTTCCCGATTTCAGGTCGGCATGGGTGTTCCAGAGGGAATTCATCGAAATGCCGGCGCCGGCGATCGTCGCCAGTTTCAACGAGCGGCCGTCGTCCATGACCAGACGGCTCGCGGACGCGCGCGGGTCGAAGTATTGCGTCGCCTGACCCGGCCCGATCAAGGGTTTCGGCGTCAGGTCCTGGAAGGCGATGAGCTGGTGGTTCAGCAGGTCGGCGGGTGTATCCGGATGCCCGTAACGGTCCAGATAGTCAGGTGACGCACACAGAATGCGGGTATCGTCTGAGAGTTTCCGGTATTTCAGGCTGCTGTCTTCGAGCGCGGAGTTGCGCAGCGCCAGATCGTAGCTGCCTTCAATCAGGTCAAATCGTGTGTCTGAGAGCTTGAGGTCGAGTTTGATTTCCGGGTATCGCGCAAGGAATTCCGGCAACAACGGAACAATGTAGAGCTGCGCAAACGTGCTTGAGGCGGCAAATCGCAGAAGGCCGCTGACCTGCGGACTGGAAAGTCCGAGGGCAGCTCTTGCGGCATCTTCCTGGGCGATAATCTCGCGGGCAAAGGGCAGAAACTCGGCGCCTTCGACGGACAGGGCCACTTTTCGCGTCGAGCGGTGCATCAAATCCGAGCCGAGACTTTGCTCCAGTTTGGCCAGACGGTTACTCGCGACGGCAGGCGGCATGCCGAGTTCGCGTCCCGCCGCGCTGATGTTCAGTTTTTCTGCTGCCAGAACAAAAAGCCGAAGGCTGTCGGTGTCCATATTATTATATCCAGAATCCGAATTATGTACTCTAAAATTGCCTGTTTATGCTGAATTTCAAGATCTTTATCTGTGGGTCAGGGCTGCGGGACGCGCAGTCCGGGCAAATCGAGGATCAATTGAAATGGCATATTATTCCGTGCTTGCTGTGACACCTACGGCAGAAGACTGGATTCCCGGCTATATCGGTCCGGCAAACAGGCTGGTTGCCCAGCATGGCGGCAAATACCTGGCGCGGACCGTGTCTCACGAGCAGGTCGAGGGGGCGACGGATGAAGCCGCACTGCGCATCGTGATCGAGTGGCCGTCCAGGGATGCTGCGATGAATTTCATGAAGGATGCGGAGTACGCACCGTTTCTGAAGGCCCGAACCGAGGGGTCGAAAAGCTTCCACTTCCTGATCGAAGGGAAAGACGACCTGGCTTGAGGGCAGGTGAAAAAGAAACCGTCCCGCGATGACGCGGGACGGCTGGGTTACAGTCAAGGTTCATCTCGAAGCAAGCGAAAACGTTCCGGACTTCGGGAGCAGCGAGGCCAAGATGCTCAATCGTCCGGATCGGACCGGTTTTGAACAGATCAACCGGTCATACAACACCGTCTTCAAGCCTGACCGGCTGTCTGTCGGACTGGTCGTGCCGCTCGAGAATTACGGCATGGGCGCGGTTCCCGCGATGGCGCGGCATCTGGAGCTTGTGCGACTTGCGGAAGAACTCGGGTTTTCGTCAGTCTGGCTGCGGGACGTGCCTTTCAATGTGCCGTCCTTCGGCGATGCCGGACAGATCTACGACCCGTTCGTCTATCTCGGCTATCTTGCAGCGGGAACGGAGCGGATCGGCCTGGGTGTCGCCAGCATCATTCTGCCGCTGCGCCATCCGGCACATGTCGCAAAGGCCGCTGCGAGCGCCGATGTCCTGTCGGCTGGCCGTCTTCTGCTCGGTGTTGCCTCCGGAGACCGGCCCGAAGAGTATCCTGCGCTGAACATGTCTTTCGAGGACAGGGGCGTGCGATTCCGGGAGAGCTTCGCCTATATCAGGAAGATGGCCGACAGCGGGCCGCAATTCACGAACGCGCACGGGACACCGGAGCCCGGCATGGACATGCTGCCGAAGCCGGCGGCCGGCAAACTGCCGATGCTGATCACCGGCGGCAGTCAGCAAGCCCCGGACTGGATTGCCGCGAACGGCGATGGCTGGATGACCTACCCGCGCAACATGCAGGCGCAGGAGCAGGTTATCCGGGACTACCGGCAGAAGGTGAAGGCGCTTGATGCCTGCGACAAGCCGGTCATGCAGCCGCTCTACGTTGATCTTGCCGCGGAGCCGGATGCAGCACCGCGGCCGATCCATCTGGGCTTCCGGTCGGGCGTCAATCATCTGCGTGCCTATCTGAAGACGCTCGAGGCGATTGGCGTCAATCACGTCGCCCTCAATCTGCGCTTCAACGAGGCAGATATCGAAACAACCCTGAAACGGCTTTCCGATGAAGTCATCACCGACTTCGCGGCTTAAGGACACACAGACATGAGCAAAAAAATACTGGTCACGGGGGCCACGGACGGGATCGGCCTCGAAACAACCAAGGCACTGCGCGAACAGGGGCACACCGTGCTTCTGCACGGGCGCAACCCGCAAAAGCTCCTCGCCGCCAGAGATACGGTCCTGGCGATTGCCGGCAGTGGTGAGGTGGAGACTTTCCAGGCCGATTTTTCAAGGCTCGATGATGTTGCACAGCTCGCTGCCGAGGTTGCCGAGCGGCATGGGAAGCTTGATGTCCTGATCAACAATGCCGGCATCCTGCGCAGCCGAACCGAAGTGACGGAAGACGGTCTCGACATCCGCTTTGCCGTCAACCTGCTGGCGCCCGTACTCCTGACAAACCGCCTTCTGTCGCTGATGGATACCGGCAGCCGGGTGGTCAACCTGTCATCCGCGGCACAGGCGCCTGTCAATCCAGACGCACTTGCCGGCAAGGTGCGCCTGTCTGCCATGGACGCCTATGCACAAAGCAAACTGGGCCTGACGATGTGGTCGCGGCACCTGGCGTCGCGGCTCGGGGCAGGCGGACCCGTCATCGTTGCCGTCAACCCGGGTTCGCTGCTCGCCAGCAAGATGGTCAAGGAAGGTTTCGGAGTGGCCGGTAACGATCTTTCGATCGGTGTCGACATCCTGCTGCGGGCGGCGCTCTCGGAGGAGTTTGCATCCGCCAGCGGGAAGTATTTCGACAATGACAGCGGTCGATTTTCAAACCCGCATCCGGACGCGCTGAATGAACGCAAGGCCGACGACCTCGTGCGCGCGGTCGAGGGGATGATTTCCGTCTGACCGGAGCATGTCCGGTCTGCCGCGATTGTGCCGCGTCCGCCGACCGGAAGCGCCTTTCCCGGAAGCACGAAAGCGGCCCGCCGGGCCGCTTTTCGTTTCGGATCCCGGCGGGAAACCGGTCACGGCGCCAGGCCCCTTTGATGCGAATTGGTGCTCAGCGCCAAAAGAAAAAGCGGGAAGACCTGTAGCAATTTCCAATATTCGACGCGAAATTCGTAAGTTAATTACATCAGTATAAATGACAATAATATAAATTTTCGATGCATTTTCGTTTCTCTTATTGTTAAAAGTCTCAGTAATGATAAATTGAATTCAGATTAAGTGCGCCAAGATGAGAGAGGAACGGGCCGAATGGCGTGGTGGTTTCTGCCGGAGCTGGCAATAGAAAAGAGCGCCAACTTCAACCTCTTCACGGCGAACAACATTGAAGACTGTCTTGCACTCCTTGAGCAAGGAGGTGGCGCCATAAACCTGGCGCAGCTGGGTGACGGGCCACGCAGAACCAGGGTGCAAATGCTCGACCTCGGCAAACTGGTCATCCTGGTCGAAGAGCATAGCCATGTTGTTGAAATCGACGGCAACATTCCCCCAAACTCCTTCCTGTTCTCCTTCGGTCTGGGATCCAGATCGTCATTGATCGTCGATGGAATGGATGTAGGGTCGGAGATCCTCAGGATCTCGCCATCCAACGCGGATTGTTTCGAGGTTTTTCGGCCCGGTGAGGCGGTGGCTCTGATTGGTGTCGACGCGGACGCGCTCCTGAGTCATGAATCGCTCATTCCCGAGGTTGCGGACTGGCTTGGAACCCGCGGACGTCGAAGCGAATTCATAAGATCTGCACCTCTCACCGAGCGCTTGCGACAGGACACGCGCGTACTGATCGAATGTGCCGGCGCGATGCAGGACAAGGGGCATCAGCCGCTGTTGGGCGATCTGGCAATCGCGAGCCTTGCAAACGCCTTGACTTTCGAGTGGCTGTCTCCGCGCCACCCGGATTTTCTGACACGGTCGCGTTCGTTCGAGAGGTTCGTATCAGCGCGCGATGCACTGCTCGTGCATATGCAGCCGGGCCTGGCTCCCGACACCTTTCAATCGCTCACGACGCTGAGTTCGAGGCGAACGCTCGAAAACGTCTTCAAGACCAACGTCAACATGGGCCCGGCGACATACGCCCGGATCATGAGACTGAACAGCGCGAGACAAAAGCTTCTCGATGGAAGCCGCGTCAACGACAGCATCGGCGACATCGCCGCCGAGGAAGGCTTCTGGGAGTGGAGCCGGTTCAGCAAATACTACCACAAGCTGTTCGGCGAGCTGCCGTCCGAGACACGCGGAAGCCGGTTTCCCAAAGACATGAGGCGCGCCTCTTCGAGGAAGTAAAGCTGCGTGGACCGGATCGGCGGCGCCCGGTGCCGCGGGTTTTGCCCTGTGCTGCAACGGCGGAACGCGCCCGAGGCCCATCCATAGGTCCCGGCAAAAGCGAGTGAATGCACATACGCCCGAAGACCCGTGCGCTTGCCGGCCGGATCCGGACCCTCGGCGGACGCCTGCTGCGCTCAAAAATTGACCTTTGTTCCAAGCCCACCCTATCCTGCTGGCAAGTGTTTCAGTTTAGGGTTTTCAAGTTGCGCTTCCTGTTTGTTCTTTTCCTGGTGCTTGCCACGCCGTCATGGGCTGAAAAACGCGTCGCCTTTCTTGTCGGCAATTCGAACTATGAACATGCGCCGGCGCTCGCGAACCCGATCCGCGACACGATCCTGATCGCCGAAACGCTCACCGGACTGGGTTTCGAAGTCACGCAGCGGAGCGATTTGAATCGCGAGCAGATCGGACGGGAACTGTCCGCCTTCCTGCGCCGCACGAGCGATGCCGACGTGACGCTGTTCTACTTCGCCGGGCATGGCATGCAATACGAGGGCAGGAACTACCTGATCGGAACGAATGCCGAGCTGCAGTCCGAATTGGATATCGATGGGGAGGCCCTGCAACTCGACAAGATCGTGCGGCTACTGGAGCGAAACTCCCGGGCTGCGCTCGTGTTCGTGGACGCGTGCCGCAACAATCCCCTGGCAGATCGCTTCTACGCGGAGAACTTTTCCGAGACCCGGGCCGCGGTCAACAGGGGATTGGCGGCGCTGCAGAGCACGTTTCAGGGCAGCATGATCACCTTCTCCGCCAGTCCCGGACAAGTGGCCTATGACGGGAAAGGCGAGAACTCTCCGTTTGCCCTTGCGCTCGCGCGGCATTTCCCGACCGAAAATCTCGAAGTTCTCAGTCTGATGAAACGGGTGATCAGGGACGTGAAGGTTGACACCGACGACCGCCAGATCCCCATGGTCACGAACGATCTGACGGACGAAATCTACCTGAAACTCGGCGAAGGCGGGACAGGCAATGCCTTGCTGCTGCAGCAGGAACAGGCCTTGTTTGATGCCGCATCAGATCTCAACAGCCTGCGCGCCTGGAATATCTTTCTGGAGCGCTACCCGAACGGCTTGATGCGGGAGATGGCACTGGCCGCACAGGAAGCCCTGCAAGCCGAGCAGATTGCGGCCGGGGCAGGGCTTGGGGTCGCGGACCTTGGTCCGCAGGCCGTCGAGCAGGACACGGCTCAGGATATCGAGACAAAGCTGGGCCTGTCTTCAGAGGACAACAGAAAGGTCCAGGCTGCGCTGAACGATCTGGGGTACAATGCCGGTCCCGTGGACGGCGTCATGGGCAGCCGTACGCGGCGCGCCATCGCCAACTACCAGCAGGCGCTCGGGATACCGTCGACCGGCGTTGTTTCGCAAGGCACGGCCGAAGCACTTGGCCTGTCGCTTTCGGGAACGGAAAAGTCCGAACAGCCGGTGGTGTCGTCGCGCGATGCGCGCCGGTACGATCCCGCCCTGATCGCCAAGGTGGAAAGCGACAAGCGGCTCATCAAGGCGCTGGATGTGCTTGCCGGCAAGGAGGTGATCTACGGGTTCTTCGAGGGACGTGTCTACATTGCGATCCTGAATTGGAGCCACATGGCCTGGGACAAGGCTGTGGCTCTTTCCGAACGTGCCGGCGGCCATCTGGTAACGATCACCTCCAGACGGGAAAACGACTTTGTCTACAACCTCATCCGGGGGGATGACCGCTTGTGGATCAAGGGGACTGTCGGCACCAGGCTGTCGGAGGCGATCGGTCCGAACATCGGACTGTACCAGAAACCCGGATCGCGCGAGCCTGCAGGCGGTTGGGTCTGGGTCACGGGTGAGCCGCTCGCATATACGAACTGGAAGGGATCGAACCCGGACAACTATGCCAATCGCGAGCATCACGCCATCTTCTACAACAATGCCCCCTATGGCGGGCCGTCCGCGCGGGTTGAGCCCGCACCTGTGTGGAACGACATAGGTCAACGCGATGGGGTTCGGTCGTTTATCATCGAAATCGAGTAGTCGCGGCGCTTGACCGGCCAACAAGGCCGAGCCGCGCACTGCTTCTTGCCGGCGAACCTGAAAAAGACCATCGAACAGGTTCTTACTCATTGAGGTTCGTATCGGCCGTTTGAGCGGGATCCCGAAGATCACGGCTTGATGCACTTGACTTGCTCATTAAAACTATATAACTAGAAATATAGTTATATTGGATGAGAAAATGGATCTGGAAGAAGTTGCTCAGGGGTTTGCGGCTCTTGGCTCGGAAGCGAGGCTGCAGGTGGTTTTGACGCTGGTGAAGGCCGGCCGGACCGGATTGACCGTCGGGGATATCCAGACCCGGACCGGCATGGCCGCGTCGACGCTCGCGCATCACCTGAAGTTTCTGTCTTCCGCCGGGCTGGTTCTTCAGGAAAAGGATGGCCGGTCGGTCGTCAATCGTGCGGCGTTCGACCATCTGGAAGGGCTCGCCGGTTACATCCTCAAGGAATGCTGCGTGGAGGAAGGCGCACGTTAGCGCCCGCGACAAGGATTAGGCAGATGTCGGACACGATCGATCGTATGGAGCTTGACAAGGACAGCGGGGCAACGCGTTGCTGCGGACCGAAATCCGACGGCAGTGCGCCGCCGAAACCGAGATGGAGCTGGAAGTCGTTTCCGGGCAGGGAGTACATCTTCTCGACCTGGACGATCGTCATCGGCGGACCGCTGCTGGTCCTGCTGCTTGACCAGGCGCAGTTCGTTCCTTTCGTTACCTTCGCCGTCAAGGCTTTCCTCGGCACGCTGCCCTATATCGCCTTCGCCGTTGCCCTGATCGCATGGCTGAAGGCAGCGGGCGCCGAATCCTATGTGGCGCGCGCCTTCGAGGGGCGCGAGACGCAGGCTATCGTGCTGGCCGCTCTCTTCGGCGGGCTGGCGCCGTTCTGCTCGTGCGAGGTCATTCCCTTCATCGCGGGATTGCTGGCCGTCGGCGCACCCCTGTCGGCCATCATGGCATTCTGGCTGTCGTCGCCGCTGATCGACCCGCCGACGCTGCTGATCACGGCCGGTGCACTCGGCTGGTCATTTGCCATCGGCAAGGCGATTTTTGCCGTTGCTCTCGGGCTCTTCGGCGGCTTCCTCGTCTCGATGCTCCTGAAGACGGGGGCATTCTCCAACCCGGTCAAGATCGGTTCTTCCGCAAGCGGCTGCGGTTGCGGTGCATCCCCTCTGACGGGGCGTCCCGTCTGGAAGTTCTGGAGCGAGGCGGAGCGCACGCAGAAATTTGGCACCGAGCTCAAGGCAAACGCCTTCTTCCTGGTGAAATGGCTTGCGCTCGCCTATGTGCTTGAAGCCGCACTGGTCACCTATGTTCCGGCCAACCTCATTGCCGGTGTCGTCGGCGGTGAAGGCATCGGCTCCATTGCGATCTCGGCCCTGGTTGGCATGCCCGCCTATCTCAACAGCTATGTCGCGCCGCCGCTGCTGGCAGGCCTCATGGAACAGGGCATGAGCGCGGGGGCTGCCATGGCCTTCATGATCGCCGGTGCAGTCAGTTCGATCCCCGCCATGGCAGCCGTCTGGTCGCTGGTCAAGCCGCAGGTCTTTGCAACCTATCTCGGGCTGGGCTTTGCCGGAGCGGTGCTGTCCGGCCTGATCTTCCAACTTGCCATCTGAGGACCACAGGATGCAGACGCACGTTTCGGTCACGGTCGCCCCGCATCAAGATGCACATCGCAAGTTTCTGGTTCCGGTCGGTCTGCCGACCCCGCACCAGATGCCGGTTCACTTCGATGTGGCGGGAGGAACATTCTCCCTGACCGGGGAGACAACGACGGGGCAGATCGTTGCGGTCGTCACCCCGGAGCCCGGGCAGAAAGTGGAAATCCGTTACAGCTACGCGGACGGCGGGCCCGGTTACCCGGACAGCATCTTCACGCCGCACCGGAACCGCTACACGCAGGCTGCCGAGGCGCTTGTCTTCGATGCGATCAACATTGCCGAGACACAGCCGGACGGACACGCGGCAATCCAGGCGCTGGTGAGTTCCTGCGCTGAAAAATTCCGTTACGGGCATGCGGACGTGCGCTTCAACGATGGCTGTGACGAGGTACCGTATCTCTCCTGTGGCCTGACCGAAGGGTCCTGTGTCGACATCAACACCTATCTGATCGCCTCCCTGCGGGCAGCGGGCTTCGAAGCAGGTTACCTGACCGGCTATTTCTTTCCGCAGGAAAAGAACGGGTGCTGCGAAGACGCGCATTGCTGGGTGGTCACGCGGCACAATGGCGTCGTGCTGGAATGGGATATTGCCCATCACCTGAAGATGGGGACGCGCGAGGTCTGTTGCGGTCTCAATCCGAAACCCGGCGACCGGGTGGCACTCGCCCATTCCATGGGGCTCAGTTTTCCAACGCTCGGCATAGAATGCGAAAAACTGATCAGCGAACCGGGCTGGATTTCGGACGATGGCCGTCTTCAACCCGCCAAGCTCACGATCAGCCGCGTGATCGGGAAGAGTGCCGCGGCCGCGTGACGGCTCATTTGCGTTTCCGGCTGAACACCATCTTCTGGCTGGCGAGTTTGTCCTGGGGGCCGGTCCAGGCATAAGCGAGAAGGGCCGGTTCCAGCTTCGACACCGTGATCCGGTGCGTGTGTTCGGGCGGATTGAAGATCATCGACCCGGGCGCATAGACGCCCTGATGGTTTTCCGAGACGGCACCTGACAGGCAGATGTAGCTCTCCGAGATACCGCTATGGGCATGGGACGGATAGACACAGCCCGGCGCAAACAGCACGAGACCGAGGATGACCTCGGTTGTCAGAACCGGTCCGTTGGGACCGCAGAGTTCCGCATAGGCGTAACTCTTGCTGAGCCCGCGCGGAACCTTTTCGTAGCCATATTGCCAGGCCAACTGGCCCTGGACGCTCTCGATCGCGCGGATCAGGGGCGCCGTTCTCTCGAGCCGGCCTTCGTCCAGCGCCCGTTTCAGATGCGCCGTGACCGGTTTTTGGGCAGGTTCGCCGAACTCTATCACCGTTTTGGTCTTGCTGACGCGGCTGATGGCCTCGCGAACGGAGCGCTGGTGCGAGCGTATCTTGTCGCTGCCGCCGGACGACAGGAAGCGGTAGGCTTCGTAGAATTCACGCAGCAGATAACCCCAGTCCGGGTAGTTGGACAGATGGTCCACCTGCTCAAGGTTCTCGCCTGATGTTTTGTCTTCTTCCAGCACGCTTCCGCCTCTTTGCCGAATTCCGGATGCTGCGCGGGACATAGCACCGATGCAGCGGAAATCAACAAGCAGATTCCGCGCCAATCGAAGAATGCCAGCAACAAAAGGCCGCAGACTGCCGGAGGTGCTGGCGTCAGCGGCTTTGGGCGCTGGTGAGCGCCCCGGGCCGTTGCTCCGGACAGGCGACTAATTGGGGCGATCAGACGGGCTTGTAGGCAACAACGTCTATTTCGATCTTGGCGTCGACCATCAATTGCGACTTCACCGTTGAGCGTGCAGGCGCGCCGTTCGGAAAATAACTGGCGTAGATCTTGTTGAAGGTCCAGAAATCCCGCGTGTCGTCCAGCCAGACATTGACCTTGGCGACATCCTCGAGCGTGCAGCCTGCCTTTGCCAGAACGGCGACGACATTGTCCATCGTGCGCCGTGTCTGGGCCTCGATCCCGCCGGGCTCGATCTCGCCGTTTTCCTTCATGGCCACCTGGCCCGAGATGAAAACGAAATCGCCCGCCCTGACGGCAGGGGAAAAGGGCAGGTTCTGTCCGCCGGCTCCGGTGCGTTCCACGCCGATGCGTTCAATAGGCATTCAAATCTCCATTGTCGTGTTGTTCGAAAAGACGGTTGAGTTCCGGCGAAAGGACCTCTGCGTCACCAGACCTGTCCGCGTGCCGCTACAGGCATCGATCCGGCGAGATCCGGACCGCGCACGCCCTCGACCCTGTCGAGCATGTTGGCGACGACACAGGCATGATTGGGCACGATCCGCAGTCTTTCGCCAACCTTCAGATTGATCGGGCCGTCGGAGACGATGCGCCCGTGTTCTTCGCTGAGCTGATCGATCGCCAGGTCGTCGCGTCCGAGCACATGACCGTGGCCCACCTGACCGAAGAGGTCCGTCGTCAGCACCTTCGACCCGGCGTCGACGATCGCGTGGTTCGGGGAGGGCACGGAGACGACGGTTGCCAGCACCGTGAGTGCGCAATCCTGCCAGCCACAGGCGCCGTGCGCCACGAGCGAGCGGTCGTTGTAGACATAGGTGCCGATCCGGTGTTCCGTCACCGGCCCGTCACCGTGCGTGCGCCACATATCGGGAGAGCCGCCGGAGGAAACCACCTTCACCTCAAGTCCTTCAGCTTCGATCAGGGCTTTCGCTTCGTTCAGCCAAGCCTCGGCCTCTTCCATCCGTCCAACGGGGGGAAAGGTCATCAGGCCGCCGAACGTCAGCCCCGGCAGGGTGCCGATCAGGCGGGCGAGATCTGCGGCCGCGGCCGGAGAGGCGACGCCGCACCGGTCTGCGCCGGTGTTGCATTCGACAAGCACGGTCAGCGGGCCGGAAGCGTCCGCGAAGGCGCGGCTGAGACCGCCCGCCACGACATCATTGTCTGCAACAACGGACAGCCGGACCATTTCCGACAGGGCGCGCAGGCGTGCCGTCTTGGTGTCCCCGAGGATATTGTAGGTGATCAGGACATCGTCGATGCCGCCCTCGGCCACCATGGCCTCGGCTTCGCTGACCTTCTGGCAGGTGATGCCGACCGCGCCCTGTTCGACTTGGTATTTTGCGAGGCTCGGTAGCTTGTGGGTCTTGATGTGCGGGCGCAGCCTCAGACCGTTGCGGTCGCAATGGGTCTGGTATTTGCGGATATTGGCCTCGGCGATGTCCAGATCCACCAGGACGCAAGGTGTGTCGAGGGTCGGGAAAATCATGCGAGTTCCTCGTGATGGGGATTGTCTGCCATCGGCCATATCTCGCGTTTCAAACGGGTGTAGGCGGTCCGGCACGGATCACTAGGATAAGGCCCATCGACGGCAGCATAAAGAATTTCTCCCGCGAGAGGTGCAAACGCGCCGTGGAAATGGTTGGTCGACTTGACGATCAGGATCCGTTTTGCCTCCGGATCGATGCCGAGATTTGTGAACAGGTCGGGCGAAAACGCCTGGGCCCGGTTGGTATTGAGAACGATATCCAGATCCCCGATCCGGATTGCCGCACTGTTTCCGAGCGGAACGACGGAGGCGCCGAAGCTCTGGACGGCGTTTTCCACCAGCCGGGTCACGCGGACCCGTGCGTCGACCGGCTGTCCGGCATGGGCCGACGTCTTGCCACCGAAACGGAGATCGTACTCGGCGCCTTCACCGGCGGCGAAACAGAGCCGCACCGCCATCGGATCCCAGATCGTGCCCAGCGCGACACCTTTCAGGTCGAGGTCGAGAACATGCTGCAGAAGAATGGTGCTGTCACCGGCGACACCGCCGCCGGGATTGTCCCAGACATCCGCGATGACGACAGGGGCATGAAGGCTTTTGTCCGCGCGCGTCAAGGCCTCGACCGGCGGGAGAAACTCGGGGGTCGCCCGGCCCCGAAACCCGAAGAGTTCCATCCCGAGATCCCGCGCCAGCCGCTTGCCGCGTGCCGGGTCTCCATTGGTTGTCACGATGATCTTCGCGCCAAGATCGGGCGAGTCTCCGGCCATGAAACCGTGAATGACGGAAGCTGAAAGGACCTCGCCCGAGCGTTCGAGCGACTTCAGCCTGTCGATGAAGCTGCGCATCGGCTCAAGGCTGGTGGGCAGGACGTCGATCATACGCACGTCGAAGACACTGGTGACGGGCGAGATTTCGCCGCGTGCCGTTCGCAGTGTCAGTTCCACACAGGTCTCACCGGTTTCGACGAAATCCGTGTGCGGAAATTCCTTGAAGACTGTGATGATGTCGGCATGTGCCGTGCGCTTTTCGCTCAGGTGGCTGTGCGGGTCGAACGTGACTCCGATCCGGCAGCCGGGTCCGGCGATCTCCCGCACGGCTTCGAGGAGATCGCCTTCGCAATCGACACAGCCGTCGGCGATCATCGCCCCATGCAGACCGAAGATCGCGGCGTCGAGCGGCAGCGCCGCCCTCAACTGGTCGAGAACCTCGGCGCGCAGACGCTGCCATGTCGGCCCGCTGACGAGACCGCCGGGCTCGGCCCATGTGGCGGTGCCTTCGATCAGCTCGATCTCACCGCGCGCGGCGCGCTTGCGCAGAGCCGGGAAAACCGCGCTGCACAGCGTCGGCGTTTCCGGGTGCTCGCCGGGCCTTGCGTAGAAACTCTGTTCAAAGTCCGAAAAGTCCGTGCGCAACGGCGAAAAAGTGTTGGTCTCGGTTGCGACGGACGCACAAAAAACGCGCATGAATACCCCGGTCAGAATGAAAAGGCGGCGAGGGGAGCCGCAGCTCCCCCGCCAGGGAGGACCCTAGGGTACGGACCCATAAATGATGCCGAAATGGCATGCGAAATGGCGAAATCCCGTTAGGAAGGGTGTGCGGAGCGGGCTTCCTGCCCGGTCAAGCACGCTGACGACACGGGGTGAAGCCATTTCCATGTCCTTCGGATTTGACCGGCTTGCTTCTCCTCCGCGTCGCGAAAGGCTTGAAAATGAAGTACATTTCCTGCGCTTCCGCTCCTTGACGAGAAGCAAGCCGCCTCAAACCCTTTCAGCCTCATTTATGAGTCCATACCCTTGGTCAGTTCAGGTAGCTGCTGCTGTTGGCGGATTCGACTTCGCTCTTGAAGAGGGTCAGCAGTTCGGTCGCCTTGGCATCGAGGTTCTCCGCGACATGGGTTTCGAAGGCCGGCTGCGTTGCATCCGCCATGGCCTTGCGCTGGTCATCGGTCAGGGCGGTCACCTCGATCTTGTCCATGAGGCCGGCAAGACCCCGGTCGGACGCCTCGATGATCCGCGACAGGCCCCGGCTGGCGGCAACGCAGTTTTCCGCTGCGACACGCAAGGTGTTCTGTTCCGCTTCGCTCAATCCTTCGAAGAATGCGCGGTTGACCATGAAGGTATAGGGCGAGAACAGGTGGTTGGTCAGCGTCATGTATTTCTGGACTTCAGCGAAATTCGCGAAGGAAATGATCGGTACCGGATTCATCTGTCCGTCGATTACGCCGGTCTGCAGCCCGGAATAGACCTCGCCCCAGCTCAGAGGGTAAGCCTCCGCGCCAAGAGCCTGGACGATCGTCTGGTGCGAGGGCAGCGTCATTGTCCGGATGCGGATGCCGTCGAAATCGTCAAGGTCCGCGATGGGGCGCTGGGAATTCGTGACGGCGAAGAAGCCGCCCGTGTCGGGAAAACCGAGAACGACGACATCGCCGAGCGTTTCTTCGATGTCGGCTGCCAGCGCTTCACCGAAGGGGCCGTCGAAGACGGAATAAGTGGACGCATTGTTAGCGAAAGCGAAGGGAAGGTTCAGAACGTCGATGCGCGGATAGTAGCTGGCAAGCGCGCCGGTAGACGTCAAGGTCGCCTGTATGACGCCGTTGCGCACCTGATCGACATGCTCGGCCGCCGAGCCCAACTGGTTGGAACCGAAGACCTCGACGGTGACGCTGCCATTGGTATCGGCGGTGACGATGTTGGAGAAGACCGCCGTGCAGGCGTGCGCCGGGTTTTCGAACGGGTCGGTCTTGTTGTCATGTCCGAAGCGGATGACGCCGCCTTCGGCCAGTGCGGTGGTTGCCGTCAGTGCGAGCACGGCGCCTGCAACGACGCCCTTCTTCAAAGTCTTCATGATTACCTCCTCAGTTGAAGACGTGGCCTATTGGGCAAATCCGAAGGCGCGCGGCAGAAACAGTGCCGCGTCCTCCCAGAATGCGAACAGGAACAGGATGGTGATTTCGGCGATCAGGAACGGAGTCAGCTTGACCGCGATCCGTTCCAGCTTTTCTCCCGTCACGGAGGACAGGACAAACAGGCAGGCCCCGACCGGCGGTGTCATCAGCGAGATGTTCAGCGCCAGGACGAAAATGGTGCCCGCATGGATCGGTTCCAGGCCGATCTGCTCCGTCAGCGGGACGAGAACAGGGGCCAGAATGATGAGGATGGCGGTGATGTCCATCACCATGCCGACGACCAGCAGGATCGCGATGATGATGGCGATGACCGCGTAGGGGTTTTCGGAGATGCCCAGAACCGTTCCGGCAAGCATCTGCGGGATGCGTTCGAAGCTCATCCACCAGCCGAGAATGCCGGCAAAGGCGATGATCACGAAAATGACGCCGGTGATGCGTGCCGTGCGCACCAGCATGGAATAGAAGTCCCGTGCGTTGAGCGTCCGGTAGACGAAGATGCCGATGAACATGGCATAGGCAACCGCGATCGATGCGGCCTCCGTCGGCGTGACAACGCCTCCGAGAATGCCGCCCAGAATGATGATCGGCATCAAGAGGGCGGTGAGAGACGACACGAATGTGTCCCAGACCTCGCGCAGGGAAGCGCCCCGCGCGGCCTTGGGCAGGTTCTCGCGTTTCCCGCCGATGACGATCACACCCATGCAGACAAGGCAGATGACGAGGCCCGGCAGGATGCCGGCAGCGAACAGGCCGCCGATCGAAACGCCCATGAGCGATCCGTAGACCACCATGAGACCTGACGGGGGAATCGTGGGGCCGATGATCGAGCCTGCTGCGGTGACGGCACAGGCGTAGTCGCGCGCGTAACCCTCTTTCTCCATGGCGGGGACGAGCGTGCGGCCGAAGGCGGCGGCATCGGCGGTCGCCGAACCGGTCAGGCCCGCAAAGAAGACGGAGGCGAGCATGTTGGTGTGGGCGAGGCCGCCGCGAAAGCGTCCGACCAGAACCTGCGCCAGTTTCACGAGGCGGTCGGTAATGCCGATGCCGTTCATGATCTCGCCGGCCAGAATGAAGAACGGCATGGCCAGAAACGGGAAGATGTTCAGCCCGTTGAAAATCTTGCTCGGCCCTATGGCCAGGAAGTTGGGTCCGCCGCCCATGTCGATCAGTCCGACGACACCCGCGAGACCGATGGCAAAACCGATCGGCATGCCGAACAGGATCAGGAGAACGAAAGTCACGGCGACAATCATGCGCTTGCCTCCACGGATGCGTCGAGCTGAAGACCCTGGTCGCGCAACAGGACCAGGACAAGTTGGACGATTGCCAGGAAGGCGGACGCAGGCACGGCCCAGAAGAAAGGTTCGAGGGTTGCGCCGAAGATCATCGCCTGCCGGGATGCGCCGCTCTGGGCAAAGCCGACGCCGAACCAGAGCACATAGGCAAAGAGCGCGATTGCGAGCAGGTCGATCACGATGAGCACAGCGCGCCGAACCGGAAAGGGCAGCTTCATCAGGAACGATGTCAGGCCGATATGTTCGCGGCGGGCGATGCCGGACGAAACGGCAAGGAGCGCGGCCCAGATCATCAGGTACCGGGCGAGTGTTTCCGGCCAGGGCAACTGCCAGTGAAACCAGTAGCGGTCGATGACACCGATCCAGACGTCGAGGACGAGCGCCAGCATCAGCAGGGCGACGACCGCTTCGATCAGCCGGTTCAGCGTGCCACCGATTCTTTCTGCAAGGATTTTCAACTTTGCCCCTCCCGCATGAAACTCCGTTAGATAATTTCGTCGGAATGAGCCATGAGTCAAGCAAAATTTGTCACTTAATTACAAATATAGCCCTATCACACACCCGGCGCGCGTGATTATTGACCGAAATTTGTAACCGAGTTACAGAATGGGGGCGAGGTATCATGCAGGCACGATTGAAGATAGACGAGGGATTGGGACATGCGGCTGTCGACGTGATTTCCAATCTGAGGAAATCCGACGGCCAACTCTCGGCCAGGGAACAGAAGGTCGCAGACTTCGTGTCGGCGAACCTGGAGCGCATCAGCGCGATGACCATTGCCGAGGTGGCAAAGGCGTGTGACGTCAGCACGCCAACAGTGGTGCGGTTCTGCCGGACGATGGGCTGTGACGGGTTCCGGGAATTCAAGATCAGGCTGGCGCAGAACTTGGCGGTCAGCCTGCAGTATCTCGACGTTGGCGAGCGGCCGGAACCGGAGACGAGTTCCGGGGTTCTCGACCAGGTGATCGGCGCCCTTTCCGCCTCCTTGAACGTCATGCGCAAGCAACTCGACGGGGAGGTGTTCGAAACCACAAAAGACCATATCGCCAGTGCCGGCACGGTGCTTGTCGGCGGTGTCGGCGGCGGTTCCTCCATGCTGGCGCAGGAGGCCTCCAACAGGCTGTTCCGGCTCGGCGTGTCCGCGGTCGCCGTCTCCGACAGCTATCTCCTGCAGATGCGGGCCGCGACCCTTTCCAAATCGGATGTCATCCTGCTGATTTCCTCCAGCGGCGAGGCGGATGAAATCGTCAGTGCCGCTGAAATTGCCGCCGGCTACGGCGCCGCCACGCTGGCTATCACGAAATCTGGCAGCACGCTTGCGCGCTCCGTCGACTGCGCCTTGCAGATCGATCTTCCCGAAGATCCGGACATCTACAAACCGACGGCGTCCCGCTACGCTTACCTGGTCATTATCGACGCCCTTGCCATGGCGGTTGCCCAGATGAGATCCGACCACACGACGGAGAACCTGCGGCGCATCCGGGCTTCGTTGACGGCCTATCACGGACGCACGGGGCCTCAGCCGCTCGGGGATTAGCGGGCGACCCTCAGGGCGCTGCGCGTGCCCGCAACGGCGTCTGTTCACTCCAGGGCGGTCAGACCGGCCTTCAAGGTCTCACCCATTCCTCTGGCCTCCATGTGCTGCCGCAGGCGCTGGTTATAGCCTCCAGGGGCGTTCAAGGCCTCGATCAGCGGTCCGCACTCGCTGTCCGCCAGGCTCGACGCAACGAGTTCTCTCAGAAACGCCTCACCCTGTTTCTTGTCGGCAACCCGTTCTCCCAGCCAGTCTGCCGCGTCACTGACCATCCGAGCCACCGGTGACAATACCGCCTGGGCGCACAGATAGGCGGCCATCTCGCCGGCGCTTGCCAGCGCAAAGATCTGGTTCCGATTTCCAAAAATTTCAGTCACCAGTTCGGCATCACCCTGCATCATCACCGGCGTTCCACCGTTCGCGATGGCGGGAAACGGCATCATGAGCGCGACTGCGCTTGCCGGGCGCACCAGCGCGTCGGCCTGCTGAAGTGTGGCGCCGGCCATGAAGGTGATCACTCTTTGACCTTCGTGAAACGTCAATGGTTCCAGAACCTCGGGTGCGACGTCCGCCATCAGGCCGAGAAAAATCACGTCACTTGCATCAACCACTCCCTGATTGCTGGCGATGGTGACGTTGTCATAGGCATTGGCCAGCAAACGGGCGCGGCTTGCGCTGCGTTCCGATACGGTGATCTGGTGTCCGTCCCCGGCGATGCCATGCACGACTGCAGTTGCAATCGTTCCGCACCCAAGCACTCCAATCCGCATGTCGGCTCTCCCTCTGTTTGGCGGCGTTCCGGAACGTGTCATTCCCCCGTCCGATCAGGTCATTCTCCAGCATATTGGAGTTGATCGCCAGACAACATTATCCATGCCAAGTCCACACTGATCCGAGCCTCACCGCCAGCGTAATCTGCCGGAACATCTTGTTTGAACCAAAGGCTTTTGCCGACCGGCTTCTTCGAGGTCCTTTCGCCAGGAACACCTTGCCGCGACACACCCCGCTGCCGTACTCCACAGCGTTTTCTGCAATCGGGCGGTCGCGGCCCCATGGTTGGATCCGTGCTGTGAAACTGATTCCGGAGTTTCGGCTAAACATCTGTATTAAAAGTCTAATTCGTTCCATGTGCCTTTGAAGTCGCACGTGAACGTGTAGACTGGGTTCATGTGATTTGTGAGCGGCTTAAACAAGCGATTCAAGGCGCCTACGCGCGCATGACCGGTATGCTGGCAGAGCGGCAAATCACCCCTTGCTTCCCCTTGTGCACGGAGTAATCTGCGGGTCCAAACCGCAGGACAATCTTCATGACAATAGTCGTCGTCGGTGCCGGAATTTCCGGCCTCTCCACTGCCTGGGCGCTCACCAAGCGGGGCGTCCCGGTCACGCTGCTCGAGCAGGGACCGATCCCCAATCCGCTGTCTGCTTCGGGCGACCAGCATCGCATCATCCGCCGGGCCTATGGCGGGCAGGGTGGGTATCAACGCCGGATCGGGGACGCCTACGCGGCCTGGGACGAGATGTGGGAGGACCTCGACAGCAAGCACCTGGTCGACACCGGGTTCATGGTGATGTCGCAATCGGAAGATGATGGCGGCGAGGACTACCGGAAGGGGCTTGTCGCGGGCGGTTATCCTTTCGAGGATCTGACGCCCGCCGAGACCGCAGACCGGTTTCCGTTCGTAGACCCTGCGACCATTCGCTATGGCCTGGTCAGCGACGAAGGCGGCGTTCTTCTGTGCCAGAGGATCGCATCGGATCTTCGCGACTGGCTGCGTGCCAAGGGAGCAGATGTGCGCGAGAACGCCGAAGTCAAAGCCGTCAATCCTGCGGCGGGTTCCGTGACGCTTGCCGATGGTCAGGTCCTGCAGGGAGATCATGTCATCGTCACCGCCGGAGCGTGGACGCTCAGACTGTTTCCGCAGCTGGCTTTGAAACTGACGACCTATCGGACCGCGGTCGTCTATCTGACGCCTCCGCAGGATCTCGTCGAAGCCTGGGAACGCGCGCCTGCGATCCTCGATCCGGGTGGCCCCGTCGACGGCTACATTCTGCCGCCGGTCGCCGGGACGGGGCTCAAGTTCGGTGCCGGCATTCACAAGTACAAGGCTGACCCGAACCAGGACCGTGTTCCGAAAGCGGAGGAGGGGGAGACCTTGCGCGACTATTTCTCGCCGCCGTTTTCGCGCATCGGGGAATACCGTGTCGACGACGTCGTAACCTGCGCCTACACGTTCACGGCCGACGAGCATTTCTTTGCGGCGAGCGAGGACAGGGCAACCATCGTGTCGGCCTGCTCCGGTCATGGCTACAAGTTCGGTGCTGTCGTCGGGCAGAAGCTTGCGGACGGGATCGTCTCAAGGGATATGGCTTCGGCGCAGACCTGGCTGGAAGCGCGGGACTGACGATCCTGGTTTTCGGCGCCGCGATTGCCCTCAGGGCTGAGCGCGCTCCAAGGCGCTGACCGTCAGCGCCCTGCACTTGAAGCCGGAAAACAGCTGTCTTACGACGCTACCGGATGACGATTTCCACACGGCGGTTTCGTGCGCGCCCCTCTCGCGTCCTGTTGTCCGCAATCGGTTCCCGTTCTCCCTTGGCGATCACCCTGTATCGGATGGCGTTCGGGGCGCCCGCCCTCACAAACCAGTCTTTCACGGCATCGGCGCGCCGTCTGGACAGATCCAGGTTGTAGGCGTCGGCGCCGCTTGAATCGGCATGACCTTCGATTTCAACATGCGGCACGGTGCGCCTTTCAATCTCGTAAATCAGGTTGTGCAGTTGGTGTTCGGCGTCCCGCTTGATGGCCGCGCTGTCAAATCCGAACAGCACGTCGGCCTCCAGCGTGACGCGCTTGGGTGGCGCCGGAGGGGCCGGTGGCGGGGGCGCGTCGGGAATGAACGGTATCGGACCCGGCCAGACGTGAGGATCCGGCGTGTCGGGGAGAACCTCCGGTTCGACGTCAAGATACTGGATCAGCACCTTTCCCCAATGCCGGTCGATGCCGACGTTGGCGGTCGTGCTGCTTGGGTTGAAGACGTTCGGACCGAACTGCGCGGAATAGATCTTGAAGTCGAAAAGAGCCGCGCCATAGGGATTGTGGCCGGTCGAAATTTTCAACCAGACAGCGCCGATATTCGAAACACCGTTCGACGCAGACGCGGTTCGCATGATCGCCGACTTTCTGTCGATGTCTTCAAAGCTCGTCTGCTTTGCACTCCGAACGGCCTTGAAGCCGGGCTTCATCGTGTCGGAGAAGGAAATGGGCGCAAGTGAACCTCCGCCTCCGGCGCCGACAAACCACATGTTGGCCAGCGTTCCCGATTCCAGATTGCGCAATTTGAACTGGATCACGCCACCGGTGATCCATTGCCCGCCACTGGCACTTCTCTTGATGGCGACTTCCCACTTTGAGGACATAACAGGCATCGGAATCATCCTTGAAAAAGCGAACAAAATAGGGATCGCAGCCGGTCTGACGGGCCGCTGCATTGCTGCGCATACTTGCGGTCCGAGGGCTGCGAGTTACGGTCAGGCGCGTTTCCTGCGGACGACCTTGCGGCCCGCGAGCAGGGCGACACCGCTGCAAAGCAGGAAGACCCCGGCGGGCAACGGCACTTCCGAGATCAGCGCCGGCGCATACTCCACATAGTTCGCCTGGGAAAAGGCAGTCTCCATCCCGATGCTCTGTCCGGCCTCGATCGTCACCAGGAAAATGACGCGATGAAAAAAACTGTACATCGCTTCGTTGAAGCCACCGTCACCAATGGCTGTCGTGCTGGCGGAAAACAGCAGCCCGGCAATCCCGTCGCCCGAGTTGAAGACACCGCCCGTCACGGCCGTACCGGCGCCGGTTTCAGTGGTTTCTTCCGTGTCAGCCGTTGTGACCGTCGTGAGATTGCCATCGGACAGGCCGGAAAAAATGATGCTCTGCGTTGCGCTTGTGCGCGCCAGTCCGTCGTCTCCCGAATACCGGGCAAGCAGATCGCCGCCGATTTCGGCGCGGATCGGGATAACAATTTCGGCGTCGGTCGTGTTCTCGAACGTGGTCAGGCGGGAAATGCCAAATGTTGATTCCGCTTCTGCCGGCGCCGGAGACGAGGTGATGCGGAGCTGGGCGAGACCGTCGCGGTCAATTGTCTGGCGTCCGATCGCAAACGCTGTGACGTCCGCGCCCTGGTCCTGAGAAATGGCGCTTTCAACGTTCCACTGTGCATCGGCGAATTCCGTCGGATCAGCCCGGTTTGTGCGCAGTTGGCGATTGCTGACAAACGGGATTTCCGGTTCGCAACCTGAACATCCGATCTGGGTCGTGGTCTGGTCAATCGCCGTGACGGCGTCAGGAGCATTGATCTGACTGTTGATCGACGTTGAAAAATCGGGGCCGCCCACGCTGGACGTGATGCCGTCGGGCGATTGGCCGTCAAAGGGCAAATCCCCCATGATGACGAAGTCATACTCCATTTGCAGAAAACTCAAGGCCTGGACGGGCGTTGCCTGGGCTGGTGAAGCAAGACCGATTGCGAGGGCCGCAAGGACTGCAGCTGCAAACACTTTCATCTGAAAACTCCTTAAAACAATTGTCCCGGCTTAAATGAAACACCGGGGCAATCCGGAGCCTATGTGTCGGAGCGCCCAAAAGTCCTGAGCAAGTTCTGACGAAATCCTGACGCCGTGATGACCTTAGGGAAATCAGGTCTGGAAGATTGCTTGTCAATTCTGCTAATGTTTGCCAGGGGCAACATGGCGAGCATGCGTGATTTACCGATTTGAGCAGTTTGAACTGGACGAAGGCAGACAAGAGCTCAGGCGGAGCGGGGACCTTGTATCCATCACGCCCAAGGCCTTCGGTGTTCTGACCTACCTGTTGAAAAACGGCGACCGGCTGGTCTCAAAATCCGAACTGATGGATGCCTTCTGGAGCCGCAATGTCTCGGAAGCGGCGCTTCAGAAAACCATTTCCCTGCTCCGCAAATCTCTGGATGAAGAAGACGCTGAAACACCCATCCTGAAGACCGTGCATGGCCGCGGTTTTCGCATCGTTGTGGACGTGATGAGGCAGGACACGGACACCGGGACCGGCACTCCCGTAAAAACGGCAGGAGTGGCGGAACAGCGTCTCGTTGCCGTGCTCTGCTTGAAGATTTCAGGTCCGGAAGGACGTCAACCTCAACCGGAAGCGATCGATTCGTGCCTGCGCAAGGCCCGTCTGCAGGTGGAAAGCTATCAGGGCAAACTGCTGCACATGATGGTGAACCAGTTCACCGCTTCGTTCGGTGTCGCCCCCGACTTTGAAGACGGTGCGCGAAGGGCGGCCCATTGCGCATGGCAGCTTTCCCGGTCGGACGAGATCAGGGCAATTCGTTCTGCCGGCGGGCACGTGAGCCTCGGGATAGATGTCGGCCCGATGCCCTTTAGCGGAGATGAAAGCGCATGGCAGGCACCGAGCACGCTTGAAATCGGCGCGGTGGCCCTGGCTGACGCGGTTCCGCGGGATAAAGTCCTGATTTCCGATACAGCCTTCCAGCAATTGCGCGACGAGGTGGACGTCTCGTCTGACGGCGATCGTTACGCGCTCACGGATATTGCCGTCCTGAGCACAGGTATACCCGCGCGTCCGAGCAAAAACCCGACCGGTTTTGTCGGCCGCGCTGCCGAACTCGCCTTTCTGAACAGCTTTTTCAAGGAAGCGAGTTCGGGGAGTTTCCGGGCAACGGCCCTGTCCGGCCCCGCGGGCATCGGCAAGTCGCGCCTGACAAGCGAATTCCTGAAATCGCTCGGTGACGGAGACGCCCGCATCTGCATGGCCAATTGCTCTGCGCACAAGACGAATTCGGCGCTTGCGCCCATCCGGCAGATCTGTTCGGCCTTGTTGCAGGATGGCGCGGAGGGACTTGCAACGGACCCGGTCGACGCGGCGTTGCTGGAGCTCCTGATCGATGAAGACGCCCAGCCTTCGCCCATTCTGGAAGGCATCAGCGACAGACAGAGAAACGCGCGGACGCTTTCACTGATCCAGCAGGTCCTTCGCCTGGCGAGCGAGGAAGACCCGCTTCTGATCGTCTTTGAAGATGTTCACTGGCTGGACGCCACCTCCCGGGCAACGCTCGGGGCATTGCTTCGCAAGGGCGGGGTACCGCGCGTATTCCTGCTGATGACGACGCGGCCCACCGAAAATCCGCCGCTTCCGGACTCGGTCCTGAACCTGTCACCGCTCGGCGCGGAAGACAGTCTGCTGCTGATCCGCGCCGTACCCGGAAACGACAGGATCAGCGACGACGATGCAGCGGTTCTTTCTTCGCGTGCCTCCGGCAATCCGTTTTTTCTGGAAGAGCTGGTGCTGGCAGCAAGGTCGGGGGCGGCCGTTGATCTGGAGCTGCCCAACACCGTTCAGGCGGTGATGGAAGTCCGGATCGGCGCATTGGCTCCGGCGCAAAGAACCGTGCTTTACGTGATGGCGATCACCGGCGAGGTGAACACGCCTCAGTTGCTCGCGCTGCTCACTCAACGCGATGAGGCCGCGCTGGAAGATGACCTCGTCAGCCTGGTCCAACTGGGCTTCCTTTTCGAGGACGATGCCGGGTTCACCTTTCGCCATGTGCTGTTGAGTGACGCGGCCTATGCCATGGTCGCGCAGCAGGATCGCCGGCGACTTCACGGCGAGATTGCGCGCTACCTGGAGACTTCGGACGATCCAAGCCGTGACGAGACAAAGGCGTGGCATCACCAGGAAGCCGGGAATACCGCAGTTGCGATCGGCTACTGGACCAAGGCGAGTTATGCCGCCATCCATCGCTCTGCACGCCCGGAAGCGATTTCGTTCGCCAGGTCCGGCCTTGCGCAGATCGACCCGGAGAACGCGTCCCACCAGGAAGCCGAGTTGCGATTGCGGCTCGCGCTGGCCACTGCACTCATGGCCGCGAAAGGGTATGGTGCACCCGAGGTCGGCGATGAACTCGAACGCGCGCTCCTCCTCAGCACCGTGGCGGGATCGGAGAAGGCAAAAGTCAGGGTTCTGATGGGGCTCTGGGTCAACACATGGGTTGCCGGGAAACTGGAGACGTCGCTTCAGTACGCAACGGAGCTGCTGCAGCGGGCCGAACGGTCCGCAGACCCGTCGCTGCGTCTTCAGGCGCACGCGGCAACCGGCGAAGTCCTGACACATCTCGGGCGCCTGGACGAGGCGGGACTGCACCTGCAGAAGGGGCTCGACCATGCCCCAGACGTGGCCGCCAAGACGATCACGGATCAGAACTCAGCGGTTACCTGCGCTGCCTATGCGGCCTGGGTTGCCGGCCTGCAAGGCCGGAAGGACGACTTGCTCAAGCACGTCGTTACGTCGCGCAAACTGAGCCTGGTTCGCGAGAACCTGTTTTCTGAGGCCATCCACTTTGCGCTTTGCGCAGAGGTCTTCATGTTCCTCAATGACGTTGAAAAGACATCCGAACTGGCGCGCCAGGCGATTTCGGTCAGCCGGGAGCACGGGTTCCCGTTCTGGCTTGCTTCCGGACTGGTGCTCGAAGGCTGGGCACTCGGCATGGCGGGCAGGTTCGATGCGGCCTTTCCGGCAATCGAGGAGGGGATCAGTGTCTTCCAACGCACCGGGGCCGGTGTGCAATTCACCAACTGGTTCGGCCTGAAAGCGGAAACGCACCTTCGGGCCGGCGAGGTGCAGGCCGGCATAGAGGAAGGCGAAAAAGCCCTGGCGATCGCGGAAGGGAATCAGGATAGCTGGTTCGCGCCGCGCGTTCACTCCGTGCTGGCGGCCCTCTATTCCAGGCAGGGCGAAACGCCAAAGGCCGCTTTCCACACCGAACAGGCATCCAGCCTGAAAGAGACCCGCAAGCTGGCCGATGCTTTCGTCCGGATTTCGCTTTGAAATTCTGTTTCGGCGGGAAGAGGCGGATCAGGTGAAACACGTGGAGCAGGCTTCAGGCACAAATACGTGTTGATTATTTCAGGCCGAGAAAATAGGTTTGCCGGTGATGGTTCTTGCGGAATGAAAACGGCCGCAAGATGAAAAGGGAACACGGTGAGGAAGAGCCGAAAGGGCGCCAAATCCGTGACTGCCCCCGCAACTGTGAGCGGTGAGCGACCCCGGTGAACGCCACTGGGCCGGTGTGATCAACGGCCCGGGAAGGAACGGGAAAGCTTGGACCCGCGAGTCAGGAGACCTGCCATCGCAATCTTAACTTGACCGGGCGGGGTGTCCCGGTGGGAGACGTCCATGTGCAAAGCGGTGCTGCCGTTCAAAAATATGGTTCTGCCAGATCCCCGTCCAATCGGAGGGGGCGATGCGCCAGACCACTCGACCAACCCAATCTCGGGACCGTTGCGCCAGACCTAGGGTCGCCGTAAGACGGACGCTGATCACTGCATCATGCGCCGGAGCGGACTGATGGCGCGGTCCCATCCCCACGGCAATATCCGGGACGGCCGGCCGTCATGCCTCAGCGAACTGAGCGTCGCGGCCCTGGCCGCGGGCGCGATCGTGTCGTCAGGCCTTTTCTGGCTTCTGATCCTGGCGGTGCTTTGATGGCGGCTGTCCTGGAATTGCGCAACCTTGCGCTAGGCTATCCCGGCCTCACACTGTTCAGGCACCTGTCGCTGGACATCGAGGCCGGAACGACGCTCGCCGTTCTGGGAGCGAACGGGTCGGGCAAGAGCACCTTCGTCAAGATGCTGCTCGGACTGACGGACCCGCTTGCCGGGCGCCTGACCTGGCCGTCCGGCCGGCCGGACGAGATCGGCTACCTGGCGCAACTGACGGAGTTCGACCGGCGCTTTCCCATTCGTGTGCGCGATCTCGCCGCGATGGGCGCGTGGCGCGGTTTCGGCTTGTGGTCGGGCCTCGGGCGGCGAGGCCGGGACCGGGTGGATGCAGCCCTGGACGAGGCCGGAATTCTCGAATTGTCGGAGCGTTCGCTCCACACGCTTTCCGGCGGGCAACTGCAGCGGGCCCTGTTCGCCCGCGTGATCCTGCAGGACGCCCCCCTGATCCTGCTCGACGAGCCCTTTGCGGCGGTCGACCAGAGCACCGAGGCACACCTACTGTCGATCATTCAGCGCTGGCGCGGGGAAGGCCGGGCCGTGGTCCTCGTTGTTCATGATCTTTCCTCCGTTCTCGATCATTGCAGCCACGCGCTGCTGCTGGGCAACGGAACCGCAACGCATGGCCCCGTTGCCGAGGTCCTGACACCGGACGGGCTCGTGGCGCAGGGGTACCTGTCGCAAAGCCAGGCGTCCTGGATGTTCAGGGGTCCCCTTGATCAAGGGGAGCGCGCCCATGTTTGAGCTGTTTGCCGAAATGTGGAACTTTGCCTTCATGCGGCGCGCCTTCGTGGCGACAACGGTGCTGTCCGCGTCCGTTGCGCCGATCGGCGCGTTTCTCGTTCTGCGGCGCCTGTCCCTTGCCGGCGAGGCCATGGCCCACGCGATCACGCCGGGAATCGTCATCGGGTTCGTGGCGACCGGGTTGTCCGTGATGTCCCTGCTCGTTGGCGGTCTGGTCGCGGGCGTCGGTGTTGCCATCCTCACGGCGCTGCTCGCGCGCAAGACCATCCTGCGCAGCGATGCCAGCCTCGCCTCGCTTTACCTCATTGCGCTTGCCGTCGGGATCTTCATCCTGTCCGCGGCCGGGTCCGCGGTGCCGCTCAAGAGTTTCCTGTTCGGCTCGATCCTCGGGATCGACGACGCGTCCATGATGCTGGTCGGCGGTGTCGCCACCGTGACGCTCGCCGCGTTTGCCGTGCTTCTCAGGCCGCTGATCGTCAGCACCTGCGATCCCGTCTTCTTCGAGGCACAGACGAAGCGGCCCTGGCTCGTCGACCAGGGGTTCATGCTGCTGCTGGTTCTGAACCTGCTCGCCGCATTCAAGACACTCGGGACCCTGATGGCCGTCGGCCTGATGATCCTGCCGGCGACGGCTGCCCGCTATTGGGCCAGCACCATCACGGGTCAGCTTGTGCTCGGTTTCCTTTTTGCCCTGGCAAGCTGCTGGATCGGCCTGACCCTGTCGTATCTCTTTCCCGAGACCCCGTCCGGCCCGGCGATCGTGCTTGTAGCCGGGGGCTTCTTCGTGTTTTCGGCCCTGTTCGGGCCGCTCGGCTTCGGCGGCCGGTTCCGCAAACCGTCGCCCGGAAAAAAGACGTCTGTCGAACAAACCTATATTGAAAAGAGAACCCAATGACCCTTCTGAAAAGCCTGGCAGCCGGTTTCCTGGCGACATCGCTGATCGCCGCCGCAGTGCCTGCCGGTGCACATGACGACGTCAAGATCGTCGCCAGCTTCTCGATCCTCGGAGACATGGTGAAACAGGTGGTTGGTGATCATGCCGAAGTCACCACAATTGTCGGCCCTGATGCCGACGCGCACGTCTATCAGCCCTCGGTCGCCGACGCGCGCGCAGTGGCCGAAGCCGACGTCATTTTCGTCAACGGTCTCGGCTTCGAGACCTGGTCTGATACGCTCATTTCCGAATCCGGCACCGAGGCCACCGTTCACATCGCTACCGAGGGCGTGATGCCGGTCAAGGTCGGCGGCGAGACCGATCCGCATGCGTGGAATTCCCTGTCGAACGGGGTCATCTACGTGCGCAACATCGCCGATGCCATGGCCGAGGCCATGCCGGACCATGCCGATGATTTCAAGGCAAACGCTGATGCCTACATTGCCAAGCTCAAGGCCCTCGATACGGAGACGCGTGCACGGCTGGCCGCACTGCCGGAAGACCGCCGAACAGTCGTCACCGCACATGATGCTTTCGGCTATCTTGCCGATGCCTATGGTCTGACCTTCCTTGCCCCGGTCGGCATCGACACGGAAGCGGAACCGTCCGCCCGCGATCTCGCGGCTCTGATCGCGCAGCTGAAGGACGAGGGGGCGGCAGCGCTGTTCGTTGAGAACATCACCAGCCCGGCGCTGGTGCAACAGATTTCGGACGAAACGGGTATCGGGATCGGTGGCCGCCTTTACTCCGACGCATTGTCGGAGCGCGGGGGACCGGCCACCAGTTACCTCGCCATGTTCCAGCACAATCTCGGCACGTTGCTCGACGCGCTTGGAGACGGCAACAGCTGACGGGACGTTGCTGGCGAGCGGCGCCGATTGGTGCCGCTCTTCCTGTTCTACCTGGAAGGGCCGGGCCAGCGTGACTGGCCGAACAGGGTGGGCAGATCCAGCATCCGGCCACCTCCTGAGCGGATATTCGGCGGTTTGCGCGGGTTGACCCATCCCGACGGGTCCATGGTATCGGCGGCATCGCGGACAGCCTCCGGACCGGCCGGCTGGCCATTTGCAAGTTCGCCCGCAATCCACCGGGCAACCTGGGGTGCGGAGACGCTGGTGCCCGGCATTGCCACAAAGGAGCCGCTTCGCGACCCTGCGCTTACGACACCGGGCAGAAGCAGGCTGTCATCGCTGCGACCCGAGGCGTCCGGTCCGGTCTTGGCGGGATTGTTTGTCGGTCCGGTGGCCGAGTAGAGCGCCATCGGGCAATCATATTTCGGCTCCGAATCCCGAAATCCGCCGACGACGACGGTCATGTCGCCTGTCGCAAATCCGCTCAGTGTGCCCTGCCGGCGGACGAGCGCGGAAGTGACATCGGGGTCGTAGCCCAGGCGTCCGCCGATCAGCCGCCGATCCAGCGAAAAGATGTCGAGACCGGGTTCGTAGAACCGTGCATATTCGGGGTCGTCGAAATAGGACTGGCGGCCGAAAACGGGAAAGCCAGGCAACGTCTCATCCCGCACCACCCAGGCCTTCATACCAACATTGCCGGTGGGATTCGGGGCAGTCAGTTGCAACGTCCAAATGCCGGAAGGTGCAAAGGGCCCCACATCTTCCGGGCTGTCTGTCGCAAAGAGCAAGATGCCGAATCTGCCGCGTTTGTAGGGTCCGATATTCGCACCGGCAAAATAGATGAGCCCGATGCTGTCATCGTTCTCGTCCCGTAGTTCCTGCCACGCCAGGGGATGATGCGAGGAGATGGTTGCCGGCGCGATCCCACCGGGACCGTCAACGGTCAGGACGGCATAATCGTCCTTGACCTTGTTTTCCTTGTCCAGCCAGATCTGGACGGCTGACATGCTGCCGTCGGACGGCTGGACGCGCCAGTTCAGCGTTTGTGTGCGCGCGCCCTCGTGCAACTCGACCCTTGCGTGGCACCGGCTTTCGTTGCCGTTTCCGGCAGGCAGCACGAACTGGCACTTGATGGCATCTTTCGTTGCCGTCGAAAGAGCGTTTCTGATTTTCGCTTCCACGAGCCCGGTCCCGTCGTGCGGGCCGGCGTAGTTGCCGAAACTGAAATTGATGACGAGTGGCGGACGGACGCCGGGCTGTCCCTCGATCTCGATGCGCTTGTGACGGTCAAGGATGTAGAAAAGCGCCTGTTCCAGCCAAAGCGAGAACAGTCTGCCCGATGGGTCCTTCACATCTGAGGTTCGCAGGTTCACCGCGATGATCGGACGCTTTTTGGCCTCGTCGGGATCCGACACCCCGTGTGCCGGGTAGCCGGCGGCAAGCCCCATGACGTGGGTTCCGTGCGAGAGGCGATGCGCGATCGGTGTATGGCGGCGCGTGGACCAGTCCGTCGCTCCGATGGCGCGATAGAAGGCCGGATCGTCGAGCAACCCGTGATGCATGTGTTTGTTCAACTGCTCCGACAGGCCGGTTCCCGTCCAGGCGTTGCCGATGCTCGCCGGCTCGGTGTTGTCCGGCAAAGATGATGGATTGTTGGGAACTCCGTCCATGTTCCAGAAGAACTTGACGCGCGAAACCGCCTTGCAATCGTGCGTCCGCCGGAAAAGTTCGTGGCCGACGGCCATGCCGTTGTCGATGACTGCCATGACGACGGAGCCTTCGGGAACCTTGAAGCGTTCGGGTGCTGTGATCGTGAAAGGAT
Organism: Roseibium sp.; assembly: GCF_965229775.1. Lineage (GTDB taxonomy): Bacteria > Pseudomonadota > Alphaproteobacteria > Rhizobiales > Stappiaceae > Roseibium. The sequence goes on along the minus strand of NZ_OZ245929.1, from coordinate 6,290,117 downwards.
CTTCCGGGAGTATCAGTTCGCTTCTAAGGAAGCTGGGGCCAACCTCGAGCCAGCCAATACCGGCGGCCTCCGGTTTGGCGTTGGCCGCGTTTATGTAGTCGGTTCTTGCATACAAGGTCACTGTCGCCGGCGCCGGCGCTTCGCGGAGCGACGAAGGATACTCCGGCGGTATAGCGAGAAACGCGCTCGGGTCGTCACCCAGGCCGAGGCCCGCGGCCAGCTGCCAGATTTCCTCCAGCGAGTAGGGTGTGTTCGTGTCCCGGTCCTTCAGAGCAGGGTTCAGGACAAGCAGCCACCACAGATCCGAGCTGTCCTTGATTGCAAGTTCCGCGGCGATTGCTCGGCTCAACGTGTTCACGCGAAAGTCCGCTTCCGGATTCAGAACGACGTCACCATCGTCGAATTCGTGCCAGGTAAAGACCATATCAGTCTCCCTTTCATTCCTTCGGTTGCGTCAGGTTATGTCTTCCCATTCCGAAATCGCCCGGCCCCATAACCAATCGAGCGGTTCCGAGTGCGCGTCATCGATCGGATCCACGAAGGCTTTACGGTCAACCCAGTCCATGGCGTCCTTCAGACCTGGCGGGTCTGAAGAAAAGTCGTAGTAGTCACGCCAATCGAAATCCATGTTGGCGGCCGAACCGGCTCCATCCTTGAATTCCGGTCCGTTGAATTTCCAGCCCGTTGTCGGAGCCTGGGTCATGCAGCGTTTGACGAAATACTCGCCGAGGTTCAGGCCCAGTACGGCACCGGCCACACTGTCTACTGGAAAATGAACGCCCGCGACCGTGCGATTGATCGCGATCCGCGCAGCCTGGCGCATCATCATCTCGCCCCACAATTCGCCGGAATAGGGTTTCGTGCCCGATACACCCAAAAGCCGCCAGAGCACCTGGGCCATGCAAAAAGCTTCGGTTGCGTGTCCACTCGGCAGACTGCCATGCGTGGGCGTCCAGATCATGGGCTGGATCTGGGGGGACCATTCGATCGGCCGCTTGCAGGCGAGCGCGTATTTCAGGCGCATTTCCACATAGTTCGCCATCCAGAGCGACATGCCCAGCAATTCGACGGTGAACGGCGTGCGCTCCGGATCGACGAAAGCGATGGAGCGCAGGAACTCAAGCGGGGTTGCGAGCTGTGCGATGATCTCGCCCGAGCGGTCGGCGCGCAGGTCCGCGTAGTTGGCGACCATCGTCAGTTGATCCGCGAAAATCTTCGGCGTCGGCCGTTTCATCTCCATCAGCGTCTGGTATTTGGTTTCAGGCGTTGCAAAATTCGCCTGAAGATGGAAGACGCTTGCTGTGTCGGCGTCGAAGCGGAAACCGATCCTCGAGCCGATCTCGAGTGCGAAAATACTGGCGCGAACCGAGGGAGCAAGGCGGTCGAGATACTCGGTGTTTTCCTGATCGCTTTCCACAACGGCCGACTCGGGAACCGGTTGCCATGCCCCGGCAATACCGTCGCGGTTGGTGTTCAACGCCTGCACGACAAGGGGTGGGTTGGCCGTTGGGGACCCGAGACTCCCGAGGCTTCCCAGGCTGCCGAGACTTCCAAGGCTACCAAGACTGCCGAGGCTCCCCAAACTGCCCAAACTTCCAAGGCTCCCCAGACTTCCCAGGCTGCCTTCGGGTCCAAATCCGCCTGAATTCGCCATCGTGCGTTCCTTTCACCAATGCTGTTCGAAGCTCTGTGCGACTATTCCGGTACCCCCAGGTCCCTAAGAGATCGGGCAAACTCCCGACCCATCTCGAAATCCGCTGCGGGCGAGGATTTCTGCCACCAGCTGATTGAGAAATTCGGCTGTTTTTTCAGGAGTTTGGCGAGTGTCCTTCTGGCGTCTTCATGCTTGCCCAACCGCCATTCGGCAACAGTCTTGACGCGCAGCGTAGATGTATGGGACCGGTTGAGACGCAGCGAGCTGGCGGCAAGTTCCAGGGCACGCGCATTGTCCTTGTTGGCAAGGCTTGCACCGGCTGCCATCGCCTGAAAGAAGAACCGGTTCGGGTCGAGCGGCGCCAGATGCAGCGCGTATTCCGCATCCTGAGCTGCCTTGGCTCCTTCTCCCCGGAAGGTGTAAAGCCCGGCCCGCAATGCCCGTCCGGTCGCGTCGTTCGGCGTCAGCTCAAGTGCACTGTCGAACAGTTCCTCCGCCTCATCCAGGTCGTGCAGCAGGTTGTTCCGCACGAAGCCCTCGGCGACCAGGGCCGCCGAGTTCTGCGGATCGATGTCCAGGGCTCGTTCGGTGCAGTCCAACGCAAGTTTGGCCTCAAGGCCGGGATCGTCCGCCCAACCCTGCTGAACCTTGAGGACATGCCAGCGCGCCTTCCAGGCAAGGGCGGCGGGGGCATGCGGAACGCGCTCTATCAAACCGTCGAGCAGTTCCCGCGCCAGCTCGAAATCCTGTCGCGACAACCGGTTCATCAGCGCGATCGCCCCGAACAGGATCGCATATCCCTCGAGCGTTGGAAGCGGGGCGGTGAGGGCGCGTTTCATCTCCCTGTTCAAAAGCGCGCCGTGCATCCTGTTGGCCAGATCGCTGAAAATGGTGTTGCGCTGAAGAAGCTCGGATGTCTCGAACTCCAGACGTTCAGCAAGAACGACCAGACCGGTGCGGGTCTCGATCAGTTCCAGGTCCAGAATTGTCTGGTCGGGCGACTGGCGGAAGGAGCCGGTCACGATGAAGTCCGCGCTCAGCTTCGTGCGGATATCCTCCAACTCCAGGGCCTTCGCGCGGAAGCTCGCCGTTGACAGGTTTGAAATCACGCTCAGCGCGGGAGATTTTGCCAAGGCCCCGACCAGGTCTTCGGTGATCAGGTTCGACCAGACCATCGTTTCCTGGGAGACCGCAGGGCAAACAAGCGGCAAGACGGCAATCGTCGGCTGAAGGTCCTTCGCGGCGATCCTGGGGGTCACGCTCTGGGTTTCATCGCGGTTGCGCAGCACGTAGGCGCTGACCGGCCGCGGCAGGTTCTTCAGGTGCAATTCCCCGATGTCTTCAAACTCCGCATCGGGGTCGCTCGCCAGTTCATTGCGGATCGCCGCGCTGGTCACGATCTGTCCGGCGCGCGAAGCCGCCGACAGGCGGGCCGCCGTGTTGACGTGCTGGCCGTACAGGTCCTGGTCCGCACTGTGCAGGATCTCGCCGATATCAAGGCCTATGCGCAATTCGATCCGGCGGTCCGGGTCCAGGTTCTCGTTGACCTTTTCAATTGAAGCCTGAATGTCCAGTGCCGTGCGAGCCGCATAGCCGGCATCATCGAATTCCGCCAGCAGCCCGTCACCCATGCGTTTGACCAGGCGGCCCTGTCCCGACTCCGCCAGGCGGCGCTCGAGGTCGTCTACGAACCCGACCCAGCGGACGATCGTGCCTTCCTCGTCAACCTCGAAAAGACGCACTGAATCGACAACGTCAGCGAACAGAACCGCTCTGTTCACGCGCAAAAGCCCCGTACCGAGCGTAAAAATGTCCTTGTACGAGGTCGAGATCATTGCGAGATGCCTCGCAAATCCGGGCTCGAGTAATAACAGTAGTACATTGCTGAAACCTTTGGCTATGCGCTAAGCCATGGGTGGATTTACAGCGTCCGTGTCATTCTTGATATTTAGCAGCTTATGCGCGTAAAAATTTTCTGCAATACTAATAATATTAAATGTTAAATTACTGATCTTTCGTCGAGAATTCCTCTTCGGAAGTCCTATCCATTTACTCATGTTTCAATGTAAAAATCCATCCGCAATAATGCACATATTGTTCGCAATCTACTGATTGTCAAATCTGTCAGAAAGACGGCCGTGCCAGATAACGCGGCAGACGGCCAGGTTTTGCGCGCGCCGTTCTAAAGGGTTTGGAGAGTGAACCGCCGCTGGCCCAGACAAAAGGCTCGTCTTGCATGCTGCCTGACTTTCTCTGCGGAATTTTCTAGTGATTTATTACCTTTGCGTGTGTGCTCGATTGTAAATCCAAATAATATTGAGATGTAAATCACACTTTTTCAGAATTTCCTGCCGACCGTCTCTTTCTACTGTTTCATCAAAATACTTCGCACACATATCCAAATGTAGCCCGGTTGGGTGTGCGCGTGGCGTGTTTTTGGTTCCGCGCGTGCGAGGCCGTTTTTCAGAATTCATACAGTTCCAGATTTCCATAGGGATGTTGTCATGAGGGGCTACTTGTTTGTCGTGGTCGGTGCGTGGGTCATTTCAATCACGTACGGCGTTCGTTTCGCCTTCGGTCAATTCCTCCCCGCAATCCAGCGTGAGTTCCGGCTCGATCATGACGACACAGCCTTGCTTGCCTGCAGTGTCTATGCCGGAACATGTGCCGCCTTGCTGGTCGCGGCGTTTCTGACCGAAAGGTGGGGCGCACGCGTGACAGTGATGGCGGCAATGGCGTTTGCGGCGTTGGGTGCGCTGACCGTCAGCCTGGCGCAGTCGCAAGCTTATCTGCTCGCATCGCTTTCTTTCATCGGCATCGGGTCGGGGCTTTCCATGCCCCCGCTGGTTGCCGGGGTCAGCGTCCTGTGCCGCCGGTACAAGGAGCGTGCGGTCAGCGTCATCAACGCGGGAACGGGCGCCGGGATCGTCGCGGCAAGCATGACGGCGCTCCAGTTCGCGGAGACCTGGCGCACGTGTTTTCTCGTGTTCGCGCTGATCTCCGTGACGCTCTCACTCGCCGCGTTTTTTGCCGTGCCGAGACGGCCGGTCGCCAACGCGCGATCCGGTTCCTTCGGAGAGGTTTTCAAGTCGCCAGGCCTGCATCAGGCTGCCTCGAGTGCCTTGCTCTTCGGCATGGTCAGCGCAGCGATCTGGACCGGTGGCGGGCTCAGCCTCGTTGGTCTGGCCGACTGGAGCGCTGCGGAGATCAGCCTGTTCTGGATAGTGCTCGGGCTTGCCGGGCTTCTGGGTGGGCTGTGCGGGGATCTCGTCGCGAAGCTGTCGCTTGCCGAGATGCATTCGGTCTCCTTTGTCGGGCTTGGCGCGTCCGCGCTTCTTTTGACGATGGCCGAGCACTCCGCCACCCTTGCCATTTTCGCCGCGTGCCTGTTCGGGATCTTCTACATGACCGGTACGGCAATGTACCTGATCTGGGCTGGACGGATTTCCCGCAACCACGCGCCGACGGTGGTCGCCGTGCTGTTCTTCATGCTGCCCGTCGGGCAGATTCTCGGGTCGGCGATCTTCGGCCAGTTGGCAGGCCACTTCGATTACGACCACGTGCTCGTCGTCTTCACCCTGATGTCAAGCTGCTTCATCCTGATCCAGGTGGTGTCCAGAATCGACTTGCCTTCGCGCTACGGCGCCAGGGACGCCGATGCCGTGCCGATCGAGGCCGCCGGTGTGTCGGGAGCAACCGCGGAAGAGCGCGGCGACACGCGTTGGCAGGATGCCGGGTGACCATCCGGGAACGCCCGCCAACTCCTGACCGAACTCGTCTTCAGGCCCTTTTGCGGCCTTCCTCGACAGCATCCAGAATGAACCTGGGCAGGGCGAAGGCGGCGGCATGGACGTCCGGCGTATAGTAGCGGGTCTTGAAACCGGCCGCGTTGAACCGCTCGTCCAGCACCGTTGCCGCCTGCCGGCGCAAGTCGGGATTGTCCGTTGCCCAGCCGAGCGTCATGTGGCCGCCGAAATAGGTCGGGATCGCCGCGATATAGGCAGCTGCGTCCCGGAAGATGCGGGAGAAGCGCTCGATGCTCGTCACCAGTTCATCGCGCTGCAGGAACGGTACGCCGTTCTGCGTCACCAGGACACCGCCGGGTGTCAGCATGCGGTGAACATTGCGGTAGAACTCCTCGGAAAAGAGGACCGCGCCGGGTCCGTGGGGATCGGTGCTGTCGACGATCACGACGTCGAATGTCCGTTCTGTTTCCGCCGCGAACTTCATGCCGTCGGCAATGACAAGCTCGAAGCGCGGATCGTCGAGCACCCCATCGTTGAAGTCCGCGAAGTGTTCCTTCGAGAACTCCACCACGGAGGCGTCGATTTCCACCTGGACCAGCCTTTCGACCGTCCGGTGCTTGAGCACCTCTTCGGCGAGGCCGCAGTCGCCGCCGCCGACAATGAGGACGTTCCGTGCCGCGCCGTGGGCGATGATCGGCACGTGGGACATCATCTCGTGATAGATGAATTCGTCCGCCGTGGTGACCTGGGTCACCCCGTCCAGCATCAGGATCTTGCCGAAGACCGGGTTGGAAAAGAGCACCAGATCCTGGTGCTCCGTCTTTTCCTGGTAGAGGATGCGGTCGCAGCCGTAGCTGACCTGAACCCCCGGATAGAGGGTTTCGTTGAAGACCAGGCCGTCGCTCATTCTGCGGCTTCCAGCGTGTGCGGCTTCGACAGCTGGTTGGCGACTTCGCGTCCGCGCAGCAATTCGGAAACCGCGGTCTTGCCCGGATTGAAGGCGTTGCGCAGCACATCGACGCATTTTTCAGGCTGGGCATCGCCGCACATGAAAACATCGAAGGCCGCGTAACCGGCCTCGGGCCAGGTGTGCACGGAAATGTGGCTTTCCGCGAGCACGGCGACACCGGACACACCGGTCGGTTCGAACGGGTGCAGGTGAATGTGCAAGAGGGTTGCGCCTGCTTCCTCGACGCAGGCCCGCAGGGCCTGTTCGACATGCGGCAGGTCGTCGAGCCTCTCGGCGTCGTAAAGATCAATAATCAGATGCGCACCAGCGCAGTGGATCCCTTCTTTCTGAATGAAGTGATCCAGGCGGTCATCAGCGTAAACGCCAGCGGCCGCGTTAGAAACGTTTTCTTCCTTCTGGGTGGTGCTTCTTGGCTCGGCAACGCTGATCGCGTCTTCTGCTACACGAGCCTCCAAGTCCATCCCCAGTTCGAAGAGGGCGTTGCTTTCCATGTCGCTCTCCCAAACCAGCAGATGTCCCCGGTATTTTCCGGACGGCACTCCATACAGAAAAGAGTGTTTAATCTCAATGGGAAATCTGCAAAATTCGCCTACCGTTTTTGCACTGCAAACGTGAATGACCGGATCATGTGGCAAGGGTCCGGAAAATCATGCCGACATTTGAGAGGGTTAGGTGTGCCGGTCGAAATCAGAACCTTAACGGGCGACGCCCTGAAAAATGCACTCGCGGATCTCGCCCGGCTGCGGATATCCGTCTTTCACGACTGGCCGTATCTTTACGACGGGTCGATGGACTACGAGGAAAAATACCTGCAGCGCTACGCGGAGACGGACGGTGCCGTGATCGTCGGTGCCTATGACGGGACGAAGCTGGTAGGGGCCGCGACCGGCGAGCCGCTCGGCGACGAATACGAGGCGTTCCAGAAACCGCTCCGCGAGCGCGGCTTTGATCCTCGGAAGATCTTCTATCTTGCCGAATCGGTGCTTGACCCGGCCTATCGCGGACAAGGTGTCGGCCACCGTTTCTTCGACGAGCGCGAAGCGCATGCCAGGAGGCTCGGTTTCGGCGAAGCCATGTTCTGCGGTGTCATCCGGCCGGAGGATCACCCGATGCGGCCGGCGGATTACCGGCCGCTGGACCCGTTCTGGAAGAAGCGCGGCTACGAGAAACTAGACGGGGTCATCGTCACCTTTCCCTGGCAGGATATCGGCGACACGGCCGAGACCGAAAAACCGATGCAAGTCTGGTATCGGAAGTTCTGACCCGGCCCCGTCAACAGGGGCCGGGGGCAGGGTGGACGCGTTATTTCAGCGCCCACATGATGGTGACATTGGCACCGATGGTCTCTTCCCCTGCCTCGATCGGCACGGATTCGGGGCTGGCCGCCATCATGGCGCTGGCACGCATCATCTGGGGACGCGGAACTTGTGTGCCGGTCTCGGTAATCGACACGATCTCGCCGAGTTCGACGCCGGCGGCGCTTGCGAAGATCTCCGCCTTGTGGCGTGCGGCCTCAACCGCCTTCTTGCGCGCTTCGTCGAGCTTTTCGGCCGGATCGCTGACATCGAACCGGATGCCGTCGACGGAATTCGCGCCGCTGTCGACGACCAGGCTCAGGATATCGCCGAGCTTGGCGATGTCGCGGATGTTGACCTCGACGCCGTTGCGGACCTCGTAGCCGGTGATGTTGGGCTGGCGGTTCGAGCCGTCGGTGATGCGCTCGTAGCGCGGATAGATGCCGAAACCGCGCGTCTGGATGTCCTTCGCCTCGATGCCGGCGCCCTTGATGGCGTCGATCACCTTTGCGATCGCCGCCGAGTTCTCCGACAACGCGTCTGCCGCGGTTTTGCCGGTGGTGGCGACATTGGTCGTGATCACGGCCATGTCGGGGGCGACGGTGACCGTGCCTCTACCATCCATGGTGATCGTGCCGGTGGAAGGCACGGTTTCCTGTGCGGAGGAGGGAACGGTGGCCGACAGCGCCAGGGCAAGCCCCACCGCAAGGGCGAAGCCATGCACGAAAGCCACTCTTTTGCCGCGCAGGACGGCGATGAAACCTGTCATTGAATAATCCTTTCAGGCTATATTTCACTTGTGCGTGAACATGGGTGGCCATTGCGGCGCGGATAAGGCTTGCCGGTTCAGCTTCCGTTCATTTTCAAGGGCTTGGCCCGGGCGCGGCGGTTCTCGCGAACCGCGAGAGCGGAAATCCTATTTCGCCAGGCCGACGTCGCCGGTCTCCGACAGGAGCACGGCGATGGGGTGGGAGCTTTCGAACCGGGCGCAGACAATCACGATCATTACGGTGAGCGGCACGCACAGGACCATGCCGACAATGCCCCAGATCGCACCCCAGAAGGCGAGCGAAAGCATGATGACGAGGCCGGAGAGGTTGAGGTTGGAGCCCATCAGCTTCGGCTCGATGAGATTGCCGATGGCGAACTGTATCAGTCCGAGGCCGGTGGCAATGGCAAAGAAGGGGCCGAGCGTGTCGTAATAGACGACGGCGAGCAGGCTCGGGAAGATGACGCCGATAAGCGAGCCGATCGTCGGAATGTAGTTCAGCAGGAAGGCGATGAAACCGAAGAGCGCGGCGTAGGGCAGGCCGATCAGGATCAGGACGAGGCTGGTGAGCGCGCCGGTCGCGACCGAAACGGCGGTCTTGATCGAGAAATAGTGCATGATCGACCGGTTGATTTCCGCCCGGATCGCGAAGGCGGACTGGGCGCGCTCGGGCGATGCGAACAGGCGCTCGAACTTGCGGTCGAAGGTGGATTGCTCCAGCACCAGGAAGAGAACATAAATGAAGACGAGGCTGGCGGAGCCGGCCAGCGTGGTGACCAGGCTGGCCCCGGCGGTCACCATGCGCGGGACGACGCTGTCCGGCAGCAGGTCCTTCAGTTCGATCGGATCATTCAGATCGAAATGGGACGAGAACTGGTCGAAGATTTCCTCAAGGCGCCGCTGGTAGGTGGGCGCGTCCTGGGCGAGCTGGGCCAGATTGACCGTGACGATGTCGAGCACGACCGTGCTGGCGGCGAAGATTGCCAGAAGCGCAAAGGTGAAGGCGACGAAGCCGGGCAGGCGCCAGGGTCCGATCGGGATCTTCTGGAACGCGTGGGCGAGCGAATTGATCATGTACCAGACGATGAGCGCGATGACGAAAGGCAGCAGCAGCGAACGCCCGACGACCAGCAGCCAGCCGATCATGCAGACGAGAAGAACCGTCAGCGTTGCGGTCAGAAGGGGGCTTCGCATATCGGCTCCGGCTTTTGGTCGATCGGCGGGTTTGTCAGCTGTTCCTGACCCTACACCCGAAGCCTTAAGGGAACGGAACTATTTCCGCGTTTCGCCGCGGTTGCCGGTGTGCCGGTTCCCTCCCAAGCGCAGGTTTCTTGAGGCAAGGTGGATCGGACCCCGGGTCAGGGGCCGAGAAAGCCGATACTTGTGCAGAGCCATTTCCGGCGAACCCGGCTCTCCGGCCCCGGGTCTCACTGTGTTCGCCCGGGGTGACGAAGGAGAGTGTGATGTTCCTCCACGGTCATTCCGGCAAGTGAGGCGACGCCGAACACCGATCTGGAACCTGTACCAGGCTTGATCGGGTATCCAGAAAATTGCGCGAGCGAAGCGAACACTCTTGTCGACATCATCAGAATGAGCCGCGCCTTCGGCGCGAAAAACATCCGGTTTCCGGATCGGCGCGCAGCTCCCGCTGCACTTGTCCGGAATGACGACCGGGGGCACCCTCCTTCGTCACCCCGGACGCAGCCCAGCGGAGATCCGGGGCCGGAGAGCCACGCTTTTGCCGTATCAAACGGGAACACCGGCCGAGTCACTGACGCCTTGATCCTCGGCGTGTGTGGTGCCTGGCCGGAATGACGCTTTCATTGACTGGCGTTGCCTCAAGAGGATCCACTCGGCGAGAGCAGACGGCAGTTGGGCGGACCCGCCTTTCCACCGGGACCGGTGGCGCGCCATGTCCCGTCTTTCCAAGACCTTTTCGGGTTTGACCGCGCAAAGCACTTGCCCCGCCGGTTCGCCGTGGTATAGGGACTGTGTGCCCCGCAACCAGCCACATGATTGCCGGGCCGTGGGCCTGTAGCTCAATTGGTTAGAGCCGTCCGCTCATAACGGATTGGTTGGGGGTTCGAGTCCCTCCGGGCCCACCATTTCTTTTAAAATCAATGCCTTAATCACTGGAATGCCGTGGTGGGACATTCTGGTGAGACAATTATGGTGTTCATTCCGAGCTATCTCAGCGTTTCCCGCCACGGCATCTTCTACTTCCGCTGGTCGATCCCGAGCGGGGCTGATTCACAACAGACGTCGCCCAAGTTCAAGATACCGTTCGGAACCGGTGCACGTGGGCAAGAGTTGAAGCTCTTGCACGAGATCAGGCGCGAAGTCCGAAGGATAGTTACAGGCGGAATTGCGCTCGGCAAGCACTTCGAAGACACGCAGATGTTTCTGTGCGAGCACATCATGCGGCCACTGGTGAACTTGCCTCTGACAGGCCCAGTTCGCGCTGAATGTTAGCTCCAGCCATAAGGCGAGTGCCGGTGCTACAGCTGACCCTAGGCGAACACTTCAGTAAACAAACTCGTGGGGTCGGTTCAATGCCGTTTTCACCTCAAAAGGCATAAAATTTAACCAACAACAGCTTAAACTTCCCTTGCGTCATTTTGCAACTTATGGCAGTGTTTTATGGTTGTGTCACCTTTTTGATACACCAATCAATCATGAAACATGGATGGGGCTATGAATAAATTTCTAACCATTTCCCTCGCGGCGCTTGGGGCATTTACAGTTTTCGCAAGTGGCTCCGCCGAGGCTCAACCTACCAGCTTGTTGTGTGAAGATCAGGCCCCGAGATTAAATAAGGGCGTAAAAATAAGTAGCCTGAGCCAAGCATACCAGTATGGACCACTGACCCTGATTTTTGATGGAAAAGCCGTAGTCGTTAAGCAGGGGTCAAAGGTTAGTAGGCGGCATATGCGAAGATTGCTACGTTCGATTGCACCTCGTCAAGTTGACCCCAATACAATCAACCCAGATACAGGTGAACCAGAACCAGTAAAAGCAGAAGCATGGATTGCTGACATCATCGGAGGAAAACCAGCTAGCAAAACGCCGCCAAAAGCGGATGACGTGAAAGATTACGACTTGTTCATAGGCACAGAAGGACTGCTTTACTACACATGGGTTAGAGCCGCTCAAGAATTTCTACTTCGCCCAAACGGGAATTTCTTCCCATACATGGAAATTGTTCCACACGGTAGAATAGTTGAAAACGGATACACTTACAATAGCGATAATAGTGGCAAAATAACAACAGAAATGTGCTTTGAAATAAAGAGTTTTGACGGAAACAATAATCTTAAAAAGGAGGGCTATATTCGGTATGAAGTCGAAATCAAAGTAGAAATTGATGGATTTGAAATTACGCCGCGATCCAAGCCTGTGGATGCGGGATATGATGATCGCGATATTTTTCCAGGGTCACTGATGAAATTCAGTGAGGCAATGGTTCCGAAATGGGCGGACAAGAAATTGGAAGCGCGCAATGTTAGAAATAACACTCCAGGTCGAATGTCAGTAGCCGCAATACATATTGAAACAAATGTGAATGGAGTTAAAACTGATTGGTATCCATTTATGCCAACGATCTTCACGATTATTGGTGTAGACGGGTGTATTGATATCTTCTTCCGAGAAGGAGACCCGATTGATGCGCTGGATCCTAACTGGCGCCCGAGGTACTGCATGGGGCGCTGCACGGATCCGGCGATCGTGAATAGCGGCCTCTGAGCAGGCAAATCGTTGACGGGGCTTGCGGCGGCAGTTATCCGCCGCAGCCGGGCTAGGTCAACCGCCAATCTTGAGCGCCTGGAAAAACCTGCTTTCCGATCGGTCGGTGTAGATGGCGCCACTTTCATCCGTGTCCGACGGACTGTCTGCAGACCGGCCGAGCTTCAGACCGGCATTCCTCACAAGAAATGCTGCATAAGGCAGAATTTGCGTCGCGCCGGTGCTGCTGTAGGTTGCGATGCCCTCAGCGAGTTCGGCGAGACCGGCCGACCGGTCGCCTTGAACCGCGATCGCCCAACCCCTGACGAGGCGGCCCCAGCCGGTCCAGTAAGGATAGTCATGCTCCTCGGACATGCTGATCACGCTCTCAGCATGCGTCATGGCAAGCGCCGCATCCTGCTTGAATTGGGCAAGGCAGGCCGCAAACCCCTCGGCGTAGATCAGGCTGAAGGGGTGATCGAGCTCCTTTCCGAGCGCAACGGCGCGGTCCCGATAGGACTCGGCCGTCTCATGGTTCCCCATGAGCCAGTGTGCCCAGGAAAGCCCGGACATGCCGACAACGCCGGGATCCGTGCCATAGGTGAACTTCAGGCCTGCGTGGCGGACCGGGTCGTAAATGTCGTGCGCGCGGGTCAGATATTCGACCGCACGTTCAAACTCGGCTTCGTGGACGGAGCACATGCCGTTTGACCGGTATGCCTCGATGAGAAGGTCCTCGCTTCGGTCATCCTCGGCCATCGCAATCAGCTGCTCGACAATACTGCGCGTCTTTCGCAACTCGCCCTTGAGGAAATGCACGTTGGCCTGACCGCGGAGTGCCACGAAAAGCTTGCGGTTGTCCGACGTGTGACGGCTCAGCTTGAGCGCGACGTCGTAATTCTCCTCCACCTCCGGTGCCGACCATCCCTCCTTCATGAGAAGCGAGGCGCCCAGTCCAATGCGCAGGTCAAGCTCGGCACCGTCGCGGGTCTGTGTTTGCGGTGTCATGCCCAGTGACCGCAGGCCGCCCTTGTACTGCTCCACCGCTTCAATGTGGGCTGAATGCGAGGCGAACCGCTGGCCCGCCTCCAGAAAACAAGCCGCTGCCTCTTCGTGACGTTCGGACCGCGACAAATGCAGCGCGGCAATCTCGGGCTGGCGTTTGGCAACATCGGCAAAGTCCGTCAGCAAGACGTCAGCAACCCGGCTGTGTACCTGCCGGCGCGCGCTAAGGAGGAGTGTTTCGTATGCGACTTCCTGGATCAGCGCATGCTTGAAGCCGTAGACGGCCTTGGCGCCGCTGCCCTGACGAACCACAAGGCCGGACGTCTCAATGCGCTGCAGGCTTTCGTCAAGATCGGCATTGTCGTTGACGGCCTCGATGAACCGCCGGTCGAAAGACCGGCCGAGGACGGACAGGACCTGAGCGAGTTCCTTGTCCTGGCCGAGGGAATCGAGGCGCGCAACGAACAGGGACTGCACCGAGTCGGGCAGTTCCTGCTTGTCCGGCGACTGGACCATCGCCTTGGTCAATTCTTCCACATACAGGGGAACACCGCCGGCGCGCTCCACGATTGCCCGGACGAGCGAGCGGCCCAGGCCGTCGCCGCCATTCGCCGCGGCGATCTCCAGAGCCTGATCCCGGGTGACGCGATTGAGCGTAATTTCCGTTGGCGGGGTGTGAACTGGACCGGGAAACTGCCAGCCCGGACGCTTTGCAACGAGCAGCATGATCGGCAAACCATCCAGGCACGATGCCAATTCCCGCAAGACGTCTTCGGTGCTCGGATCGATCCAGTGGGCATCCTCCACCACGATCAGGAGCGGACCTGCCGCGGCTGCTCTGTGAACCAGGCCGATTATGGCGTCGACGACCTGATCATAGGCGTCATCCGCGCTGGTGAAGGACAGGCTGACGCGCGGATCAACCCGCAAGACGAGCTGGGCAATCAAATCGATGTCTTTCGGGGTTGCGGCGAATTTCTCAAGCGTTGACGCTTCAAGCTTCCGGCGTTGTTCGGCGTCATCGTCCCCGGTGGTGATTTGCGCCAAATCCCGGAAGAACTGTGCGATCGGATAAAACGCGCTTCCGACCTGATAGTCGACACATTGCAGCCGGACGAGCGTATGTGCCTCGCCCGCCAGGTGGGACTGCAGCATTTTTACGAGCCGGGACTTGCCGATGCCCGCTTCCCCCGTCAGCAGCATCAGCTGACCTTCGCCGGACTTCACAGTCTCCCACCGGTCCTGGAGCATTCCGAACTCATGCTCTCGTCCGACAAAGGGGGTCAGCGTATCGGGGGAGCTTTCGTCCATTTCCCCGGTGCGTGCAACACCATCGACGGTCCACACGGCAAGTGGTTCCGGGAACCCCTTGGCACTCATGCTGCCGAGCGACTGCGTGGCGATGTTGGAGGCGCACGCAACCTGAGTTGCCCGGTCGATCACGATCTGTCCGGGTGATGCCATGCTCTGCAGTCGCTGGGCACGGTTCGGTGTGTCTCCAGACACGTCTGAGCCACGATGACCATGGTCCCCCACGACGACCAAGCCGGTCGCGATACCGACCCGGACATCGAGCTGCAATCCGCTTTCGAACTGCAGTGCACGCACGGCGGCAACGCTGTCAAGAGCGGCCCGCGCCGCGCGCTCCGCCTGATCCTCGAACGCTTCAGGCCAGCCAAAGAAAGCCAGGATGCCATCGCCCAGGTACCGGGCAACATAGCCATCGTAGCGCAGAATTGCCGTGCGAACCCGTTCCAGAAAACGTTGCGTAACGTCAAGCAGCTCTTCCGGGTCGAGCCGGACGGCAAGCGGCGTGGAGTCTACCATGTCAAAGAAGGCTATTGCGATACGCCGCCGCTCCGCGGATGCAGGCAGGGGATTAGCGCTGATCGTAGTGTCGATCGTGACATCATTGCTCGCCTGCCGAAAGCCAGTAGAACCGTTGATGGCCCTGGAATTTTGTGAAAGTCTTGATAATATCAAGCGGCGCGGCCCAAGTGGAAGTCCAAGTCCTTTCAGATCTGCTTCGTTCAGCTGAAGCAATGCCTCATGATCAATCTCCTGTTCACGAAACAACGGCGCGTACCGACCGAGGCCAATACTTTCAAGCCAATCTGAGACATCATGAAGTGCCATCGCTAACACCTAGAATGACGGTTGCATCACCCAGCGTCAAATTCACTACCTACAGTTTTCACAAGTCAATGGCAATTGCAATAGGATGTACTACCTGAGCCGACGTGACGGGGATGCGTTAGCAAGGTTGAATTGAAGCAACCAGTCATTCACACGTGACCCTTTGCACAGTGACAGCTTGATGACGCAATGTCTTTTTTATCTTGGCATACCTGCATTGAAACCCGCTATCTTTGCTATCAAAGAAGGACTTGGCGTAAGTGCTAGCAATTGGACTCTCTTGATTGTTGGTGCAAAATCTTCGCCAGGCGGGAAACACGGTTCAAAACTGAGTAAAACCGAGTAGTTTTTGAGTAAAATCGAAAGCTAAATCATAGTTAACCAATTGAAATATATATTAAATAACTCAGAGTTCGAGTCCCTCCGGGCCCACCATTTTCTCGTTTTTTCCTTTTCAGGTCAGAATTTTGTTCGAGCTCTTCGGACCTTTTGGGCCTGGCTTGCGCCAAATCGCTCCGGAAACGGGAAGGCGCGTGGCCAAGTTTGGCGGTTCGGTCGCACAAGAAGGCTGGTGCACCGGAGGCGATGGACCAGCCGATTGACGCTTCAGCGGCTGTAGGGAATGCGTTTCTCGACATATCGCGATATCCGGGATCATTCACGCGTCAGTCACTTCCAGCACGTCACCCGTATCAAGGCGTTTGATGAAATCCACGCGGACGCCGTTCCAGTGGTAACTGAAATGGGACGTCTGTACGGGGATCGAAACGACATCGGGCCAGAATGCGCCGATACATTCTCCAGCCGGACAGCGGACACTGTTCCAGACAAGGCCATTGCCGCCAGCGTCTCTGATCTCTGCGCCGACCTTCTGTGAGTGGCTATAATCGGAGACATGCAGGACGTCCGGCAAATCGTTCACATCTGTCAGGTCAGCGTCAATAGCCCCGATCAACAGGCGGAATTGCGATGTCCATCCCGCATCCTCATGTGTCGACGCCATGAATTTTGAATGATGGTGGATGGTTTCGGCGAGTGCGACTTCCTCGGAATTCCCTGCGTAGTAGACCCCGTAATTGCCGTTCGAAAAACGTCCCGGCCAGAGCGGAGAGCAATGAACAAACGGGGCCATGACATAGCTGGCACCGGGGCCTGCCACACGGCGATGAACCGGGACTTTGCCCAGGTCTCCGATTTCTCCGCGCACACGGGGGTTTGTCTTGGCTTCTACCGAGGCAAGCGCTTCCCAGTCTTTCGGATCTGCAATGTCTTCAAACAGATCAATGGGTGGATGGATGGAACGGATAATGCGGAATGTCCGCGCCCACGTTACGCGCCGGATGTGAGGCATCGATTACCATACGCCACGTTCTGCGTTCAGCCATTGACGCATGGTCTCAAGATCTGACATTTCACCGCGCAACATGACATCAAGGGCGGATTTACCCTCGAATGCGGCGTTGTCTTTTTTCACCCAGGCATAACCTCGCTGCGGGTCGCTGAAGAGGTGGCGTATCCCTTTGTGAATGCCCATCAGGTGCGCCATACGCATCTTGCGATCCCGGTCTACCCGGCCAATGTCACCGCGCTTCCAGCGGTTCCATGTGCTTTGGGACATGTCGCCCAGCAATGTCCGGGACTGGGCGTCACTCAAACCCCATAGCTTGAACAGGTTCACCGTTGCACGTGCCAGGGCGCCGGCTTCATCGTCTGTGATGACCGGGTTTTGCGTTTGTGCCGGTGTCGGGGTTATGGGCTGTAAGTTCATTTCGCCTTTCCTCATTTGGCATAAAAATACACCTTTAGTTTCAAATGACAATTGAAATGTGCCGTTTCAAGGGAAATGCGCCTGTTTTCCTTAAATTTGCACCCGGGACGTAGGGACTTGCGAACGCGGCTTAGGGTTGTTCGCCGCACAGCGCCGGAACCTTCCTGAACCTTGCCTCCAGAAAGTCGGTGAACGCGCGCACGCGTGCCGGGGGCAGGCGGGAGGGCGGGCGGACGGCGAAGACCTGCCAGAACGGTGCGACGGCGTAGTCCTCCAGGACCGGCACAAGCGTTCCGGCTGCCAGGTGTCCGGCGATCTCCCAGGTGCATTTGCGCGCGATGCCAAGTCCTGAAAGCGCGGCTTCCGTGATCGCCTCGGCGCTGGTTGAGGAAAAGTTGCCGTTGGTCCTGACATCGTGCAGCGTGCCGTCGGGCGCGCTCAGCGACCAGGTGCGCATGTCCTCGCGGGCAAGGCAGTTGTGCTGTTTCAGGTCGTCCAGGGCGGAGGGCACGCCGTTTGTTTCAAGATAGGAGGGCGCGGCGACAAGGATCCGCGGGCTGACGGCCAGCTTGCGCGCCTTGAGCGTCGAGGGCGCCAGCGCGCCGATGCGGATGGCCATGTCGAAGCCCTGTTCCACGATATCGATGACGCTGTCGCTCATGGCGAGCTGGAGCGACACGCCGGGGTGACTGTCGAGGAACTCCGTCACGTGCGGTGCAATATGCAGGCGGCCGAAGGAGGCCGAACAGGCAATGCGCAGCTCGCCCTTGATGTCGCGCGGATCAGGCCGGATGTCCGCAAGCGCTTCTTCGACATCGCCCAGAATGCGCTTGGCATGGGCCAGGAAAATCTCGCCGTCCGTCGACAGGGACACCGCCCGGGTGGTGCGGTGAAACAGCTGCGTCCCGACCGCCGCCTCCAGGGATTGCAGGCGCTGGGTCGCCGCTGTCGCGGACAGGCCGAACTCCGCCCCGGCCTTGCCGATCGCGCCGAGCGCGGCCACGCGCACGAACAGTTCCAGCGATTTCAGGTCGAGAGGCATTCTTTTGTTTTTCCAAATAGTAATTTTGATATCCGCTCGATTATTAGCGAAAAGCGAAGCTTATTTAAAGGGCGAGACAGACAGAACAGCGCCCCGCGCGCCGCGCCAAGACCCGGGAGTTTCAAGATGCGCCTCTCCAGCCTCGTCCTCGCCTTGTCAACCGCCGTTGCGCTTGCCGCCTGGCCGGCGGCGTCCCAGAACCCGCAAGCCCCAGGCGCTCTCGAAGTGGTGCCGAGTTCGGACGTCACCTTCCAGCCTTTGAACCCGGCGCGCGGCGATGCCGGCCCGCAGGCGGGCGTCTTGTGGGGCGACATCCGCGAAGACGTTCCGACCGGAACCCTCATCCGGTTCAAGCCGGGCTTCAGCTCGCCGCCGCATATTCACAACATCACCTACCGGGCCGTCGTGATCAGCGGTGCGGTTCACAATGACGACCCGGCCGCCGAACCCATGTGGATGGGGCCGGGCTCGTTCTGGACCCAGCCCGCCGGGGCGACCCACATCACCGCCGCGCGCGAGGATGCCGGATTGTCGACTGCCTTCCTCGAGATCCAGGAGGGGCCGTATCTCGTTCA
This sequence comes from Roseibium sp., assembly GCF_965229775.1. Taxonomy (GTDB): domain Bacteria; phylum Pseudomonadota; class Alphaproteobacteria; order Rhizobiales; family Stappiaceae; genus Roseibium. Next base: position 6,271,434 of record NZ_OZ245929.1, on the reverse strand, counting down.
GCCCAAGGACCGGGCCTTCGCCAATGGCGAGTTTCCGGTGAATGTCGCAGCCGGCAACATCGTGTGGATCGACGCGGCGGATGTCGCCTGGGTCGACGCGCCGGGGGCAGCCGAAGGCGCGGACCGGCCGAAAATGGCATTCCTGTGGGGGGATCCGTCAAACACCGGGAAAAACGGCACCTTCCTGAAACTGCCGGCCGGGTTCGAGGGCACGATTACCGGCAGCGGTGCCCGGCTGCGGGCCGTCGTCATCAGCGGTGCCGCGAGCCATCAGGTCCCTGGTGCATCCGAGGTCACGCCGCTCGACCCGGGCAGCTATTTCGGCTCCGGGTCCGCAACCGCGCATGACGTGACCTGCAGCGGGCCGGAGGCGTGCGTCTTCTACATGAGCGCCGAGGGCAAATACGACGTTTCGCGCTCCTGATGCGGAGCATAATTCCTGATCCATGAAGCGGGACGCCGGCCCAGGCTGCGCGTCCCGCGCTCTTTCATCGCCGATATCGCAGCGGGGGTCGCGAAGGGACTGACAGATGTGGTTTTTTCCAGTCGCGCGCCCGCCGATGACGTCCCGATCCGTGAGCGAGGCGATTGCGCGCGAGGAGGCGCCCGGGCTCGCCTATGTCTTCTGGGGGCGGAGCGCGGTTCTCCTGATCCTGGCTGCCTGGGTGTCTCTCACGCTCCCCTTCGAGCGTGCGCAGCTCTATCTTGCCGCGATCACGGCCTTCGCGGTTCTGGGCACCGTGCCTTATGCGCTGCGGCACCGGTATGCGGCGCATACGTGGCTGCTCCCGGGCTTCGTCCTGCTGGATGCGGCGGCGCTGAGTTTTGTGCTGATTGTGCCGACCCCGTTCGATTTCGAGGGCTGGACGCAGCAGATGAACCTCAGGACGCCGGCATTCCTCTATCTCGGGGTGTTCGTGGTCAGCATGGCACTCAGCTACAAGCCCGCGCTGGTCATTTGGACCGGGCTGGCGGCAGCGGCCACCTGGACGCTCGGCTATCTGTGGGTCGCGACCCGTCCGGACGCGATCCCGTTCACCTCCGGCGACGTGCTTGATGAGGGCATGGGGGCGGCGGCGGCGCTTGCCAAGGTGCTTGATCCGAATGCCGTCGGTCTTGCGCGGCTCTCCAACCAGGTCGTGTTCCTCGTGCTGATCTCCGTCATTCTCACCATCGTGGTGGTGCGCTCGCGGGCGCTGGTGCGCCGGCAGGTGGCGGCGGAAGCGCAGCGGGCCATGCTGTCGCGCTACTTTTCTCCCAACATCGTGCGGGAGTTTGCCGAAGGCCGCTGGCAGCCGGACGAACCCGGCAACCGCCCCGTGGCGGTGCTGTTCGCGGACATGGTCGACTTCACCTCGATTTCCGAAAGACTGCCGCCGCAGGACCTCCGCGACAAGCTCAATGCTGTCTACAGCGAAAGGCTGCCGCTCCACATCGATCATGAGACCTTCTCGCTAGCGGTGCTTTATTCCCTTGCGGGCGGCGAACAGCAGGCGATCAGCCACGTCCGCGCACAAGCCAAGCGGGATTTTGACGAGGTCGACGCGATCGCCCAGCGTGAGATGCTGGCCGAGCTTCCTGGCACCACCAACGAACTGATTGAAAACCTCGAAGGATGGGGTGGCGAGTAACGCTTCCGCCTTTATGCGCAAGCACTGGGCATAGAGGACAAATGCGCGTGCTGCCGGACCGAGATAATCGACCCCTACGGCTTCGCCGAGGCCGCTAGCGATCATTATGCACTGAGCGATTCTGATGCCATCGACGCAGCTGATCGTATCCAAAGTGCGATCCTTGGCTTAGGTGTCGATGCCGGAGGATTGTCCGATTCTAGCCTTTGCTCGAATTGCGCAGCATACATGGCGAAGGACGGCTGAAGTACTCTCCTGGAACTCAAAATCGACAACAAGACTCATTGGGCAGCGTGGCCACATCAGGGCAAACCTTTTCGCTCAATATGAATCGAGCCTTCGTGATTGTGATATCAATTAAAGGCCTCGATTGGACTCACTCTAGGCCCTAGCAGCAATCGAAAAAATGACCGGTGCGCGCCGGAAGTGGCCAGTTCGGAGATGTCGGACCATAGGTCTCCGCTGGTCTAAGCTAGGTTGCCGCACGATTGCGTGCACGACCGCATTGGCCATTCAGAATGCCAGAAGCAGCCCGTCCGCTGCCAGGCCTTTGCCTGCACCAAAACATCAGAAAGAAGCGTGAATGGATCTTCACTTGAATGGTCCGGACAAAGCGCTGAGTTCCTTGTTCTCGATGTGAAAAAAGTCTCCTTTCCAATAAAAACCGCTTCCAACACAGCGGGGAAGCTCCGATTCCAAAACAGTGTTCCGTCTTGTTGCGTTTGACTTAAAAAAATTTCTCTCCGCTGCTCACTCTCAAAAACCGCGTGCAATTTCGATGACGACGGATATATTTTTTGTTCATGCAATTTACGAGGGAAATTATTTCTCAAAAGTTTTGTAATGAGAGCGAAGATCGCGAAACACTATGGAGCGAATGATGGAACCAGTCATAACCAGTATTGTGGCAGCAATCGTTGCGGGTGCAGTCGCCGCTTCAAAGGATGTTGCCACATCGGCGATCAAAGACTCCTACAGCGCGCTGAAAAGCATAATCGTTCAAAGGTATGAACCAGCGACTATAGCCACCCAAAATATCGAGAAAGATCCAAACGACAAACTTGAGCAAGCCGTCCTCGCAAAACGTTTGAATGAGACTGGAGCCGACACCGACCAAGAGCTGCAGGGCCTCGCCATAGCGGTCCTTGACGCAGTATCAGAGTTGAAAAAAGACGCAAAGGCGGCACCACTCTTTGATTTTCAGTCTCTCAAAGTAGCAAGAGATATGAAACTAACTAATATCGATTCAATCGGTCAGATTATGCAGGCTGAAGAAGTAAACATCGGACAGGACTTCATCGCAGACAATATCGTTAGTAGGTCAAAGGGCTACAACGACCCAAAGAAATAACGGCGGATGGTGCGACGTCATCATCTGCCGTCAATATAACAACGGCTAACGCTGGGCGTGATATTAACATTCGCTTTGGTATCTCGCTTAAGGCGATCTCGTTAAGTTCATCGATCGAAAAGTTTATTTTAGGTTATTTGGGATCGGATACGCGACCGGTTCCCTTTGGAGGGCGCTGTAACGAAATCGAGGATCTCAATTGGTGGCTTCGGACCGACGGTATATCCCGTACAGACGCAGTTAGATCGGGACATAATACAATTCTCGAGAATGACGCGTCCAGTAATAACCTTCTTATGACCGCACCGGCCGGTCGCGGAAAAACAGCTCTCCTGGTTCGGTGGATCGACCAGCTGAAAACTGATCTTCACCTTGTCTTTGTGCCCATAAGCATCCGGTATCAGACAAACCTCGAATCAACATTCTATAACGCTCTTGGGGCTCGACTTGCGGAGATTGTTGGAGAGGAACTACCTCAACCACGCTCCGATCCCGCAGTCTATTATCGCGAAAAGACTATCGAATACCTGGGACGCATAGAAAAAGAAAAAATACCATGTCTCATTGTAATTGATGGCCTTGATGAGGCGCGGGGATGGAGTATTGACACAACCATTCTTCCAAGCAGTCCTGCCGATAATCTCCGTATTGTGATTTCGGCTCGTGAACTTGCTGGACACAAGGGGTCCGCCGATTGGCTAAGCGTTCTAGGCTGGACGCCTCCTCACAGCTGCGGAGCATCATTTCGGGTAGACCCTCTTTCACTTCAAGGAGTAGCTGACGTACTTGATAAGATGCGTTTCCCGCTAGCACGACTCTCCCAAAACGTCGACGTGATTGAAGAGCTCTATCGATTGACTGAGCAAGGTGATCCGCTACTTCTCACGCTTTATGTGAACGACCTTCTCGCCGACCGGGAAGGTGTCGAAAAACTCAAACCTGAGGACCTCGCGCAACGCGAACCCGGTTTCGGTGCATATTTCCGTGATTGGATAAATCAGCAACGCAAAGAGTGGCAAGCGATGGGTACACCCATAAATGAGGAGTTGATTGACACGCTCTTCGCCGTACTTGCTACTGCCGAAGGCCCACTCCGACTAGCCGACATAGAAGCTCTAGTAAACATTATAGCACCAAACAACAGATATTTTTCGACTAGAATTTTGGAACCGATTAGCCGGTTCATTATTGGTGAGGGAGGAAAGCAAGGTTATGCACTCGCGCACCCTAAATTGTCAGAGTATCTGCGCAAAGAGTACTTTGAAGATACAAAAATACTAAAAAGCACAAGTAACGCATTTTTGAGATGGATGTCATCTATACTGTCTGAGCTGAATAAAAATTTATTAGATCCATCAGATACACCGCCCTACGCCCTTTTATACTTTAGCCAACACCTAAAGCAACTGCCTGTTGGCGATGCCTTACCGCACTTCCGTTCCCTTCTGGAAGGCGGTTGGCGAAATGCTTGGATTGAATATGAAGATGGAGGTACCCTCGGTTTTACGCGAGATATTGATCTTTCGGCTCAAGCATTTCGGGGCGCAACAAAGGACGATCGTACCGGTCTGCGAGTTCCGAGGATCGGTCTTGGTGCCCGAGTGCGGAGTGCCCTAATCCTTAGCACATTGAGAAGCATTGGTAAGGGCATTCCAAACGAGCTTTTAGCGGAATTCATCCGTCTTAAGTCACTTACTCCAGTTCAAGCGCTGCATTTCGCACAGCTCAAGAACGATAATGATCGGGGGGAAGCTATTGCAGCAATCATTCAGCACTTACCCGACGAACTAAGACGCGAGGCTCATGCTGCTGCGCGCGAGATAGCAAACCCAGCCTGGCGCGCAAAAGCTCTTATGTCGATTGTCGCGAGCCTTTCTATTCAAGGAAGAAAGGATGCCCTCCAAGATATACTGGATCTGCTTCCCAAAATTGAAGACCAGTTCGTTCCTGATAGAATCATACTAGAATTGGATGATTGGGCTACGAAAGAACCTTGGATAAAGGGTTCACTTCAGGAACTTAAATTACTCGTTACTCGGAAATCTAGGCGGGAAACAGAAAAATCAAATTCACAGTCAACCGGATCGACCAAATCTCCGACAAATTCTTCATTCAGTGAGGCAAGGTATGATATCCTTGCTCTACTGACTGGTCGACTCCATGTCGATCAAATGTCAAAAAGACGCCTCAGAAATATTATTGAAGAATTACCAAACTCTCATGAAGTCGAAGTTCGAGAGATTATAGAACTTGTTGGAGAAAAGTTGGACGAAGAGCTTATATCGAAAGTCTTTTCTTTTCTCGATAGCAGCCCTAAATTTATTTTTTCTGGCAAAATTGTAGCAACTCTGTCACGTTTTCTCACTGATGATGATGAGCTGCTCCAAAAATTCGCTTACTTGATCAAAAAATCTCCTATAGACATTGAGGAAGGTTTAAGCGAAATCATCCCGCGTCTGTCTGATAGTGCTTTTTTGACAGTTCTTGAGAAAATCAAACAAATAGATGACGATCATGATAGAGGTAAAGTGATATTAGTGGCTGGAGAGCGGCTTCCTTTAAATCAATTCATTCGCCTACTAATTCAAGACACAAAAATTTTTCCAAGTTATAAGTTGAGCTCAAAGATCCATGAATTGTCGCACAATCTAAATTCCGACGAAGTTATGGGGATCTTAGATTATGTTCTTGAAAACAACAATAATGCAACAGTTAGGGTTGAAATTGCGCTAGGCTTAATTAGAAGTATCAAAGATAAGGAATTTTATCTTGTTCTAGATATGATAAAGAAGATTGACGATAAGTTGATTGTAGCCAAATTTATGGAAGAATTGGCACCTAGTATTCCATTTGATGCACTTGAAAGTTGTATAGAAGTAATCCACGACACTTCTAATCCTGAGGCACGAGGGAAAGTCGTCGCAGCAGTTTTGCCTCGGTTCCACGACGCCAAAGATACAAAATTCGTTGATCAGGCATACGAGGCCTCATTATTAATCGGAGACAGTATTAATAGGGCACTATGCCAGCTTGCGCTCGCGACGAAAACCGTTGGTTCGATGACTGAGCCAGCAATAAGGGTTGCGTTTGATACTCTCGAGAGCAACGTAAGCCTCACAGCTGAAACACGCCCGCTTTATGTTTTAGCAGCACTAGAAGGAGCCGGGATCGTTAAAGGCAATAAACGAGTAGATCTTCTAGCTAGCGCTTTGGCAGCTATAAGGACTGTGACGGACGAATCCCAACCATTTTTGCTCGCTCTTTACTCAATGGAGTTCGAAGGTGAATTGCGATCGAAACACTTAACCGAGGCAGTCGCCCTCGCCCAAAATAAGGGCGCACGAGACTCATTCCTCGAACTTGCCTCAGTGGCATTCTTTCACACCGACAAGGAGTTTCTATCAATATTAGCGTTAGCCGAGCGCTCAATTGAAAAGCACGTAAACCACGACGAACAGAAAATAGCCAAGAAATTTATTGAAATCTTTCGCGGTCTCTTTTCGGGTGATGCTGGACCGAAACTGCGCACTGACATCGCTGATTTGGTCCAGGAAATGGAGGGGACTTCCAATCAAGCTACTAAAGATGCATGGTCACATATTTTGCCACTAATGTTTGCAAAGAGGCTTCCGCAAGAAGAAGTTGACGTGTTACAGCAGGCTGGCCTAGACGCGATCGAAAATCTTCAATCCGATGAAGAATACCAAGAGCGGCTCTTAGCCAGCGCCGCTATTGCGCCATATCTTGAAGGTGATCAACTTGCCAAGTGTATAGAAATCTGGCTAGACGCTGCTCAACAAGCCCCGCGCAATTTGGTGCTCTTCAGCCTAGCGGTAATGGACGGCATTTTTGCGAATATCATAAGACACCGACCAAATCTGGCAGGAAACCTACTTAAGGGTAGCCCATTGACTCGTCTTGGAGGAAGTGCCGCCGTCGAAGAAACTCTAGAAGCAATCGCCGATGTATCTTCTTGGTATCCTTGATAGGCTGATTTCCGACCGAGAAAAGGAAGAACAATCTTAAATCGAATTGGAGCATCCCGGATCAGGTAGCTGGGTCAATGCCCATGTGGGCCGAAATGTCGTTGCCTCCATTTCCATTGTATTGTGCAAAGTGGATACTTTCCTAAAAGACGCGCCGAAGATCAGGTGGCTTCAGGGGAGCAGGTCAAGTCTTGCATTCAGAGCAATCATCATTTTGGTTTTGCCGCTCTGAGGTTCTCCAAATAGAACTAAAGATCGCGAGTTGTTCTGTTTGAGATTGCACACGGTCCTGTCAACTGTCGCCTCAATCGACGCAACATCTAACCCTTCGGCTTTCAGGGCTTTAATTCGGTCGCGGTACTGAGTAGTGCCGATGTTTCCTACGATTTCATCCCATTTCATCGCGAAGGTGTTCACAGTTGTTGTAATTTTAACAATTCTAGATTGCATTCTGGGGTTTCGACAGAATTTACAAGTTAAATAATTGATATTTCAAGGAAAATTTTGTGAAGATGGGTAAGTGTTTAGATCTATTGGTGATTGACAAAATAATTAAACTACAGATTTTTTGCCAAATTAACGCATCTGAATTTGCGGTACTGCATTCAAGATTCGTTTCGAGAAGCGTGACCCATCCCCCCTACCCATCCACCCCTTCCGACCTACCTACGATTTCCAAACCACCCGCTCCGCTCTGCACCGGCGTCCGCGCGCAGTTGTGAACAGGTGAAACTGGGTGTCGCGCCGGGGTGGGGGTGCGGTTAAGCTGGCTCAAGACGAGACGGGGACGAGACTGGCGGCGCAAGGGGGCGAGACGGGTGGTGGCCTGGAGGAGAGCGTGACGACAGACGAGCGGCCATGGACCGCGTTTTACGGGCCGGAGATGCGGGCGGATATCGAGGAGGCGTCCTACCGGACGATCCCCGACCTGATCCGCTCGGCCTCGGGCACGTTCGGCCCGGCGCCGGCGTTCACCACCGTGATGCATAACGGCATGAACGGCACGCTCACCTTCGAGCAGGTGGACGAAATGTCCGATGCCTTTGCCGTCTACCTGCGCGAGGTGGCGGGACTGGTGAAGGGGGACCGGGTGGCGGTGCAGTTGCCCAACGGGCTGACCTTTCCGGTCGCCGCCTTCGGCATTCTGAAGGCGGGCTGCGTGCTGGTGAATGTCAATCCGCTCTATACGGCGGAGGAAATGGCGCGCCAGTTCCAGGACGCCGAACCGAAAGCCCTCGTGATCGTCGACATGTTCGCCGACAAGATCCCGGCAGCGACGCGCGGCCATCCGATCCCCAATATCATCGTTACGCGGGTGGCGGAGTTTTTTCCCGTGCTGCCGCGCGGGATCATCGGCCTGGTGCAGAAATACTGGGACCGCTCGGTGCAGCCGATCGATGTCTCGCATATTCGCTTTCCGGACGCGCTTGACGCGGGGCGCGCGCAACTCGGCCAAAAGCGCATCGAGGTCGATGCCTATCACCAGCAGGTCGCGCCCGGGGACACCGCCTGCCTGCAATATACCGGCGGCACGACCGGCATTGCCAAGGGCGCGATGCTCAGCCACCGGAATCTCATTGTCAACATGGAGCAGACGCTGGAGATGATCCCCGCCTTCGAGCGGAGCAAGGAGGTCGCGCTGACGGCGCTGCCGATGTATCACATCTTCGCCTTCACGTTGAACTTGCTGGCGTTTTACTGGATCGGCGGGCGCAACATCCTGATCCCCAATCCAAGACCCTTAAGCAATCTGAAAAGAGCCTTCGAGAACTACAGGATCACCTGGATGAGCGGGGTGAACACGCTCTTCAACGGGCTCAACAACGAGCTCTGGTTCCGCGACAGCCCGCCGAAATACCTGAAATTTGCCTCCGCCGGCGGCATGGCGCTGCAGAGCGAGGTGGCGGCGCGCTGGGAAGAGGTGACGCAAAGACCTGTTGTGCAGGGTTACGGGCTGACGGAGACATCGCCGGTGCTATCCTTCAACCCGATCGGCAAGGCACGGGACGGGGCAATCGGCATCCCGCTGCCGTCGACGCTGATGCGCTGCGAGGACGATGACGGCAATGTCGTGCCAACTGGCGAGCGCGGCGAGATCACGGTCAAGGGCCCGCAGGTCATGTCCGGCTACTGGAACAAGCCGGAGGAAACGGACGGCGTCTTTCGCGACGGCTGGTTTCTGACAGGCGATATCGGCGTCATGGACGCGGACGGCTATTTCACCATTGTCGACCGGAAGAAGGACATGGTCGTCGTATCCGGCTTCAATGTCTATCCGAACGAGGTCGAGGACTGCCTGACATCCCATCCGGGGATTTTCGAGGCGGCGGTGATCGGCGTTCCGGACGAGACAACCGGGGAGGCAGTCAAGGCCTTCGTCGTCCTGACCGACAAGAGCCTGTCGCAAGCCGATATTCGCGCCTTCTGTAAGACACACCTGACGGCCTACAAGGTGCCCAAGGACGTGACCGTGCGCGAGCAGCTGCCGAAATCGATTGTCGGGAAGATCCTTCGAAAAGACCTGCGCGCGGAAGAGCTGCGCACCAGCGAGGCGGAGTGAGCCATGGTCGGACCCCTGGAACAGGCCCTGCTGGCGGCGATGATCTTCGTCATCATGCTGGGCATGGGCGCATCGCTGACACCCCGTGATTTCCTGCTGGCGCTGCGCCGGCCCTACGGGCTCGGCATCGGCGTGGTGTCGCAATTCGGCTTCATGCCGCTTATCGGTTTCCTGATGACGATTGCGCTTGCGCTGCCGGCGCCGATCGCGATCGGCCTCCTGATCGTCTCGTGCATGCCGGGCGGGACGACGTCGAACATCTTCACCTATTTCTCCAAGGGGAACCTGGCGCTGTCGGTCCTGATGACGGTGACCTCGACCGTGTTCGGCGTGGTGCTGATCCCGCTGGTTCTTTTGATCTATGCTTCGGCGCTCGATCTGGAGATCCCGCGCGAGAACATCATCGCGACGCTGGTGATCCTGCTAGTGCCGGTTGCCATCGGCATGACCCTCAGGCGGGTGAATGCAAATGCGGGTGCGGTGACGGAGTTCTTCGGGTCGGTGCTGGCGCTGGTCTTCATCGCGTTCATCGCGATTTCCTGGATCCCGCGCAACTGGCAGTTCCTGATGACGACCGCGCCGTCGACCTATTTCGTCGCGATCATGCTCGGGGTTTTCGGCATCACCATCGGCTACCTGTTCGCGCGGGCGCTGAAGCTGCATCCGCGCAACGCGCGCACCGTGGCGCTGGAAACCGGGATCCAGAACGCGCCGCTCGGCATCGCCATCATCGTGCTCACCTTTCCGGGCGAGCAACAGCAACCGATCATGGCGGTCGGCGCGCTCTATTCGCTGTTCATCGTGATCACGTCGACACTGGTCACGCTGATCTTCCGCAGGGCGAATACGGCGGCGGAACAGAAAATGGCCGACAGCCTTCTCTAACAGGATAATAGAAAAGCCACGCTGCGCGGGCAGCGTGGCTTACAGTCTTCGTCAGTCAAGGTTGAGGATCAGAGGAAGCTGAACTCGTCCGGAACTTCCGGGGTCTGGAAGGCGAAGACGCTTTCGGCGAGATCGCCCGCCGTGCCGATTGCTCCGCCGACCAGCGGCAGGCTGGAGCCGGCATCGACGATGGTGTCCATCCAGCCCTCGAAGGCGGCCGCAAAGGCCTGTTCGGTCGTGCTTTCCTCGCTGAACGCTCCGAAATATCCGTCGAAGTCGATCAGGCCGGCGTCCGGGTCGTCAAAGCTGGTTTCGAAGTCGTCGAGCGCCTCGATGCCGGTGTCGCCGGAGCGGTCCGCCCAGGTGAAGACGAACAGTCCGTCGTCGAAGGCCGCGCCGATATCGATGTCCTGCGTGCCGTTCTCGCCGACGATGCGGAGCGTTTCCACCTTGGTGGCTTCCTCGTGCATGTTCTTGATGCGGACGCTGCCGCCGTCACCCTCGATCACAAGGTCCTTGCCGCCTTCGACGAAGAACCGGAGGCTGCTGGCATCCATGTCACCGGCATTGCGCAGTTCCAGAACATCCGAGCCGCCACCGCCGCCGGAGATGGCGTCCAGCTTGTCGCTGGCAAAGCCGACGAAGTCGCCGAGTTCGCGGGCCGCGTCGAGGCCGGCCTCGTCGACATCCATCTCACCGGTGGAGCCGAAGGTGAAGAGGTAGGTGTCGTCGCCCTTGCCGCCGACCGCATCCCCGCCAGCTTCGCCGCCGGTCAGGAAGTCGTTGCCGTCGCCGCCGAAATACTGCGTGCTGGAATAGTCGAGGATCGAGGCGATCGTGTCGTGAATGCCTTCGACCGCTTCCTTGGCCTCGTCGACAACCTCGCCGACCGCTTCGACAATGTCGTCCAGCGGGTTCACCGCATCGAGGAAGTCCTTGACCTCGTCGACCTTGCCGTTGAGGTCGGACAGCGTTTCGGTGACCGACAGGTCGAAGGGCAGCAGCGACGCTGCGTCTGAGCCGTCACCCGAACCGAAGTCCGGCAGCTGCGGGAAGACGGCCGACCAGAACAGGTCGGAGAATGCGCCGGTGTCGATCAGCCAGTCACCGCCGTCCTGACCGAAGACGAAGTTGGTCTTTTCGCCGGTCATCATCATCAGGTCGTCGCCGGTGCCGCCGAAGGAGAAGTTGAAGGAACCGCCGCCGAGGAAGATGTCGTTGCCTTCCTGGCCCATCTGGAAGCCAAGATCACCGCCGGTATTGAAGAGGTCGCCGCCGTCACCGCCGAACTGCAGGTTCAGCGAAGGTGCGTTTTCCAGCATCTTCTCCTTGAGGCTCTGCTTTTTCGTGTCGTCGGATTCGGTGGAGGCCGTTTCGGTCTCGGTCGTGGTGGTGTCCGTCTCCGCGGTGTCCTCTTCCTGGCCGTCCTTGTTCTCGTTCATCTTGTCGGTGATCTTGTCCTTGAAATGATCGAGGAAGGCCTTGAACGGATCGGCTTCGCCATCGCCGCCGCGGGTGATCATGAAGTCGGTCGCATCGCCGCCGAACTGCAGCTGCACGCCGGCATCCTTGCCGCGTTCCAGGGCGATCATGACGTCGGTGTCGTCGCCGCCTTCCTGGACGTTGACCCGGCCGAGGCCGATCATCAGGTCGGTGCCGTCGCCGCCGGACTGCAGGTTGCCCTTGCCGCCGCCGAGAAGAACGTCGGTGCCGCCGCCGCCGGCCTGGATGTTGCCCTTGCCGGCTCCGATGGCGATGTCGGTCTCCGAACCGCCGAGCTGGATGTTGAGCTCACCGCCGGCCAGCATGACGTTGGTGCCGTCCGTTCCCGTGGAATTGGCGTACTCGGCCAGCTTGTCCTTGGCAGCGTCGAGATCGAAACCGGCGAGGTTGACGCCGTCCGGGATGGTCGACCAGAGCTCCGCACCGAACTGGACGTTGCCCTTGCCGGCGCCGATCAGCCAGTCGTTGCCGGTGCCGCCGATCTGGATGTTGGCACCGCCGCCGGCAACGAGGATGTCGGCGTCGTTGCCGCCATACTGGATGTTGGTGCTGCCGACCGCGACGGCCAGATCCTCACCGTCACCACCGACCTGGACGTTCAGACTGCCGACGGCGAACATCTTTTCCTTGCCGTCTTCGCCGAGTTGAACGTTGGTCTGGCCGGCGGCCAGCAGCAGGTCGTCGCCATTGCCGCCGGACTGGATGTTGAGGTTGCCGATGCCGACCATGGTGTCGTTGCCTTCGCCGCCCCACTGAAGGTTGGCGTTGGAGACGGCAACCATCGTGTCGTTGCCCGCTTCACCGCTCTGGCTGGTTGCCAGCAGGGCGCTTGCGATCATCTTGTCGTTGCCGGTTCCGCCGAACATGACGTTGACACCGCCGGCGCTGACCATGTGATCGTCACCCGCGTCGCCGAAGACGGTGTTGACGCCGCCGACCGCGGTGATCGTGTCGTTGCCTTCATTGCCCCTGAGGACGTTGGTGCCGCCGATTCCCTTGATGTTGTCGTCGCCGGTGCCGCCATGAACGTTGTTGACGCCGCCGATGGCCTCGATCGTGTCGTTGCCGCTTTCGCCGTAGATGTTGTTGAGGGCGCCGCGTCCCTTGATCACGTCGTTGCCGCTGCCGCCGCGCATGTTGTTGACCGCGCCCCAGCCTTCAAGATAGTCGTTGCCGCTGCCGCCATACATGTCGTTATGCGCACCATAGCCATAGAGCCTGTCGTTGTGCGCACCGCCGTCCATCTTGTTGGACGCGCCGTAGCCGTAGAGCTTGTCGTCGTGGTTGCCGCCATACATCTCGTTGCGGGCGCCGTGTCCGTAGATCCGGTCATTGTTGTCGCCGCCGCTCATGTAGTTGTAGGCGCCGGTGCCTTTCATGTAGTCGTGGCCGGAGCCGCCCCACATCTTGTTCTTCGCACCGTAGCCGTACATGTAGTCGTTGCCCGATCCGCCGGACATGGAGTTGTAGGCGCCGTAGCCGTACATCCGGTCGCTTCCGGATCCGCCATAGAGATAGTTGCTCGCGCCCCATGCCTTGATCAGGTCGTTGCCCGAGCCGCCGTCGAGCTTGTTCCAGCCGCCATAGCCATAGACGGTGTCATTGCCGGAGCCACCGAGCAGGTGGTTCTTTGCGGCGTAGCCATAGAGCTTGTCGTTGCCGCTGCCGGCATTCTTGTAAACGCTGATGCCATAGAGCTTATAGGTCTGATGAATTGATCTCGATGAACTTCCCATGGGTCGAATTCCTTGTCCAAGCTATTATTAAAAAAGTAGTTTCTTAGAAAATCAGGCTGCGATCCGGGAGGAGGGAGCAACCTTTTCGCCGTCGGCGGTCAGGCCGGCAAACTGCACGATGCGGCGCGTATCGCCTTCCGGGGAGCGGCGCACGGCCTTGAAGGCGATGCCGGGGAAAATCGTCCGGACCAGATCCCTTGAGGCGGCAAAGCCATCGCCGAAGGGCGCGACGAGATCCATGACCACGGGCCGGTCTCCGCAAGCCCAGTCCTCCGGGGCCAGGGGCTCGTCCTCTTCCAGAACGGCGTGCTCCGTGCGTTCGTCGAGATAGGCCCATGTCGCCAGCGCGACCGCCACGCCGTTGCGGCGCCAGATCCTGAACTGGCCCAATCGCATCGGCGGAAGGATCAGTGCACCGAACTGGTCGATGCTGCGGGACCGGTAGAGGTCGCAGTGGGCCATCAGCGCGAGACTCTCACCAAGCAGGGTGAAGTCCGGCAGACCGTATTCCTGGGTATCAACATTCTCGTTCATTGTTCGTCCCTCTTGCCTGTGCGCGGCGTGTATTAAGAAATGGCCGCACGTATCCGTTCCGGCGGTCGTAACTGACCGGCGGTCTCTGTTCGGGAGGCGGGTTTTCCAAAGCCCGCATCCAACTCAAACCACACGCAAAACTGCAGCGACCTTCAGCCGCTGAATTCGTCTGTCAGGCCGCAGTTGCGGCCAGGAAATCTCTTGGGGGAAATGCCGGACGGTCGGTCCGGTTACTTAACTCTGAGCCCCCGTCACGTGCCGGTCAGCTCCATGAGCCTTCGCCTCGTGACAAGGTGACCTTGGGTCATTTTTGGTTAATCTGTAGTGACGTGCGTCACTAAAGAATTATTATCTATTTCTGTGAGCGTGATTCAAATCACAAAGTAATAATTTAAGATAATTATTGTGATTACGATCACTTTTAAATAATATCTTTGTTTTTCTGCTTTGTGATATCAATCACTTTTTCATTATTATTTATTAATACGCACTAATTGTTCAATATTATTTATAGTTTTGATTGAGTCTGTGAGTTCTTCATCAGCTATCATCGGCTCCGGCCGGTCTGAATGCTCCAAAGAAACGGGATTGCAGCCGTTGCGCGGGGGGGCTTGCGATAGAAGGGGCGGCATTGTCCCGGCGACATGGGGTCACGCCTGCGCCAGGAAGTCCTCGGCAAGCTCCGTCCAGAATGCGGCTCCAATCGGCAGGGCGTCGTCGTTGAAATCATATTGCGGATGGTGCAGCGGCGGGTCGTTTTCCGTCCTGGCCGTACCAAGCAGGAAGTAGCAACCGGGCCTTTCTTGCAGAAAATAGGAAAAATCCTCGCTGCCCATGATCGGATGCTGCATGTCGTGGACCTTGTCCGCACCGGCAAACCGCTCCGCGAAAGCGCGGATGTAGTCGGTTTCGGCCTTCGGATTGATCAATGGCGGATAGAAGCGCTCATAGTCGATCTCGACATGCATGCCGTAGCTTGCGGCCTGGCCCTCGGCGACGGTGCGCACACGGTTTTCCAGGTCGTCGCGGATATCCGGATCGAGCGCGCGCACGGTCAGGCACATCTCGGCGCGCTCGGGAATGACGTTGCTGGCATTGCCGCCATGGAATGTGCCGACGGTAATGACGGCCGGCTGCGATGCCCGCGTGTTGCGGGATATGATGGTCTGAAGCGCCATGATGATGCTCGCGCCACACACGATCGGATCTGCTGCCAGATGCGGTTCGGCACCGTGCCCACCCTTGCCGACGATGGTGATTCTGCATTCATCGGCAGCCGCCATCATTTCCCCCTCCCTGAAGGCGAAGCTTCCGAACGGCAATGAAGGTTCGTTGTGGAGCCCGAAGACGGCGTCGCAAGGAAACCGGTCGAAGAGACCGTCCTCCATCATCAGTTTCGCGCCGCCGAAGTTTTCTTCCGCCGGCTGGAAGATCAGATGAACAGTGCCGTTGAACCGGCGCCTTTCGGCGAGCAGCGCCGCGGCCCCAAGCAGCATCGCCGTATGGCCGTCGTGGCCGCAGGCATGCATGCAACCAGGGTGGGTGCTGGCATGGTCCGCGCCGGTTTGTTCCTCGATCGGCAAGGCGTCGAAATCGGCCCGGATGCCGATGCTCCGCTTGCCGTCGCCATTGCGCAAGGTCGCGACGATCCCCGTTTTTGCCAGACCGCGGGTCACGTCGTATCCGAGCCGGCTGAGCTCCGCTGCAACGAAATCGGAAGTCTTGTATTCCGACAGGCCGATTTCCGGGATGGCATGGAGACGGCGCCGCATCGCGACAAGGCCCGGGTCGCTGTTCAGGGTGTGAAGGGTCATGTTTGTCTACTGCGAATTGGATTTGGTCTTTCGGGTGGGGCTCGTGTTTCGCTGGTATCACCAAGCGGCCGTGATCAGGACGATGCGCGCAGTTTTGCACTTGCCTGCTTGTTATTCAAGCGTATAATAAGCTCAATCAACCCCAACCGGACTTTCACTCCAGAGGACGTTTGCCATGTCGCGTGACGGTGCGCAGGCATTCAGGGCGCCAGGCGCGCCGGCCGCTTCGAATGCACACGTTCTCGTGCGGCAACACCGCCGTGGGCGTCTGTTTCGATGAGCCGCCGCGCGTTTCACCGTGCCAGCGAGGCTGACCGGCGGAGGGATCTCATTGCGGCGACCCTCGACTGCATCGCCGAAAGCGGTCTGGAAAACGCGACCGTGCGTGAAATCGCGGCCCGCGCCGGCGTGACGCAGGGACTGATACGCCACTATTTCGTCAGCAAGGATCAGATGCTTCATGCCGCCTATCGGGATCTGATGGCCGGCCTGATCGGTGGTGTCATGGAGGCTGCCGAGGGTGTTCATGCGACAGCGCGCGGCCGGTTGCGTGCGTTCATCGTCGCCAATCTGAGCACACCTGTCGCCGATGCCAAGCGGCTCTCCCTGTGGGCGGCGTTCATCAGCCGCGTCCGCGTCGATCCCGTGTTCGCGCAAATCCACCTGGAAAGCTACACCGCCTTCCGCGCCGTGCTGGAGGACCTCGTGACCGATGTGCTGAAAGAAGCGGAGCGCGATCCGGATCCGGCGGGCTGCCGCGAGCTCGCCATTGCCATCAACGGTCTGATCGACGGTCTCTGGCTTGAGGGCACGCTGGCGGGTGAGCTCTTTGCCGACACGCCGATATCCGACATTGCGATCCGCTCTGTCGAAGCCCTGTTGGGCGGAGTAAGCCTGGACGCAAACACTTCTCCTCCAATCCGAAAGACCTGACCATGCGATACGCGTCGATTACCGACCGTCTGGCCCACCTGGGCTCGGGCAAATGGGCCGTCCACCTGAAGGCGCGCGAGATGGCGTCCAAAGGAATTCCCGTCATCGAACTGACAATCGGCGAGCCGGATATTCCGCCCGACGAGGCTCTGCTCAACGAGGCCAGCCGGGCCATGAAGGCGGGACGCACGCGCTATTCGAACGGGCGCGGCGAGCCGCGTGTCGTTGAAGCCCTCGTGGAAAAATACGGACGAAGGCAGGCGGGTATCGGGGAGGGCAATATCCTGTGCTTTCCTGGCACCCAAACCGCACTTTTTGCCGTCATGCTCGGTCTCGTGGAGGGCGGCGACGCGGTGCTCGTCTGCGATCCGCTCTATGCGACCTATGAAGGTGTGATCGCGGCGACAGGGGCTGCGATGGTGCCCGTGCCTCTGCGCGCGCAGAAGGGCTTTCATCTTCAGGCCGAAGACCTCGAACAGGCCGTGACACCTGAAAGCCGGGTGCTGCTCCTGAACACGCCGCATAATCCGACCGGGGCAACGCTGACACGGGACGAACTTACGGCTATCGGCGAAGTGTGCATACGGCATGATCTCTGGATTGTCTGCGACGAAGTCTACGAAGACCTGATTTTCAACGGGGACTTTGCGTCGCCGTTCGACCTGCCGGACCTGACGGACCGCACGATCGTGGTGTCTTCGATTTCGAAGTCCCACGCGGCGCCGGGCTTTCGTTCAGGATGGGCGATCGGACCGGAAGAGTTCTGCACGCGGCTTCTGGCGGTCTCCGAAACCATGCTGTTCGGCGGGCAGCCGTTCATCGCCGACATGACGGCCAAGGCCCTGACGGAGGAATTCGACACGGCCGAGCGCATGCGTGCGCTTTATGCGCGTCGGGCGGCGCTGATCATGGATCGCCTCGACGGGCACACTGCCTTGCGGCCGATGATGCCGGAGGCAGGCATGTTCCTGCTGATCGACGTCGGTGCGAGCGGACTGGACGGAACCGGTTTCGCGGACCGGCTGCTCGAGGAAGCAGAGGTCGCCGTGATGCCCGGAGCTTCCTTCGGCGATCAGGCGGCAGACTACATTCGCCTGTCCCTGACCGTGCCGGACGAGGTTCTTGCAGAAGCAGTGGACCGGATCGCGGCGTTCGCCGACAAGCTGGAAAATGATGAGGGAACGCAAAAATGGGCGTCGTGACAAGAACGGTCGGCGAGGCGCTGATCGACATACTGGAAGCCAACGGCGTCGATGTCGTCTTCGGTATTCCGGGCGTTCATACCGTGGAGCTCTACCGGGGGCTCGCGGCTTCGAACATCCGGCATATTACGCCACGCCACGAACAGGGTGCCGGTTTCATGGCGGACGGCTATGCGCGCATGACCGGAAAGCCCGGTGTCGCGCTGCTGATCACCGGCCCGGGCGTGACCAACGCGATCACCGCGATGGCACAGGCCTACCAGGATTCCGTGCCGATGCTGGTGATCTCCGGCGTCAACGCGCGGGCAAGCCTCGGACACGGCGAAGGCTGGCTGCATGAATTGCCTGATCAAAGGGCGACGATGGCAAGCGTTTCGCGGATGACGCACACGCTGCACGAGCCGCGTGATCTTCCGGCGGTCATGCAACGCGCCTTCACGGTGATGCAGGGCCGCAGGCCCGGACCGGTGCATATCGAGATCCCGACCGATGTCATGGACCGTCCCATCGACCTGGAAGCGTCTGCGGCAACGGGACTGAGCGGACCGCGCGCACCTGCCTCGGACATTGTGGCGCTCGCGGAAAAATGCCGGCGCGCGCAAGCACCGGTGATCGTGTGCGGAGGCGGGGCCGTTGCCTCGGCCAAGCAGATCGCGGCGCTCGCTCATCGCCTCGACGCGCCCGTCGTCACCACGGTCAACGCCCGGGGGCTGCTGGCCGGCGATCCTCTTTCCGTCCCCGCAAGCCCGAGCCTTGCCGCGGTGCGCGAGCTTCTCGCTGCGTCCGACACCGTGATTGCGCTCGGAACGCAAATGGGACCGACGGATTTCGACATGTATTCCGACGGAGGTTTCCCGGTGTTGAAAGATCTCGTGCGGGTCGATATCGATCCGGATCAACTCACGCGCGGTCCGGCTGCGTCGCTGCGCATTCTTTCGAGCGTGGACTTGCTGCTGGATGATCTTCTGCAGGAACTTGATGAGCGCGACGCGGACAGAGACGGTGCCGCGCGGGCGCGAACGTGCCGGGAGGCGGTCCTGTCTGGCCTCACCCCGAAGATGCGGGCCGAGATCGGCGTGCTGGAAAAGATCCGGGACACGCTGCCGGGCTGCGTCATCGTCGGCGATTCCACCCAGGCGATCTATTCGGGCAATCTCTATTTCGAGGCCGGGCGCCCGAAAGGCTGGTTCAACGCGGCGACCGGCTTCGGTGCGCTCGGATACGGGCCGCCGTCCGCGATCGGTGCAAGTCTCGGAGAGCCTGATACGCCGGTCGTCTGCCTTGTCGGAGACGGCGGGTTCCAGTTCTCGCTTGCCGAAATCGGCTCGGCGAAAGACTGCGGGGCAAACGTCCTTTTTCTCGTCTGGAACAATGACGGTTACGGCGAGATCGGTACCTACATGATCGAGTGCGGGATCGAGCCGGAGGGCGTGACGCCATCCGCGCCGGATTTCCTGAAGATTGCCGAAGCCTATGACGTTCCCGCCGTGAGGCTGACCGCGGTTGACGAGCTTGCCCCGGCGCTGCGGCGGTTTGCGGACCGGAAAGGACCCGGCCTGATCGAAATCCACGAGACGAACACGCGCGGCGCGACGGCGTAGCTGTCTCCTCAAGCAGCGTTTGCGCGGATCAGGTCGGAGGCCTTCTCACCGATCATGATGGCGGGGGCGTTGGTGTTTCCCGACACGATTTCGGGCATGATGGAGCAGTCGGCGACGCGCAGACCGTCGATGCCGTGCACTTTCAGCTGCGGATCGACCACGGCGCCGGCATCCGTCCCCATCTTGCAGGTCCCGGTCGGATGATAGATGGAGACGCTGTTCTGGCGCGCCCAGTCGAGTGTCCCGTCGTAGTCCTCCATGTCGAGGGTTGCCGCCGGGCGGAACTCCTCGGCGATCTTGGATGTGAGCGGCGCATGTCGGGCGATCCTGCGGGCGATCTTGACGCCGTCGACAATGGTCCGGCAATCGGTTTCGGTCGACAGGTATTTGGGAATGATCTTCGGGTAGCTGCGCGGGTCCGGACCGGAAAGGCGAATCTCGCCGCGGCTTTCGGGGCGCAGCTGACACACCGACATGGTGAAGGCCGAGAAGGGATGCACGCCTTCGCCGGGCGAATCAGCCGACCAGGGTTGAACGTGGAATTGAATATCAGGCGTTTCCAGCTCCGGCCGGGTCTTCAGGAACCCCGTTGCAAGACTTGCCGCCATCGTCATGGGCCCGGCCCGGAAGAGGGCGTATTTCAGGGCGATCCGCGCCTGGTTGAACAGGCTGCGCACTTCGTCGTTGAGTGTCGGCTCGTTGCATTTGAAGACGAGCCTTGCCTGCAAATGGTCCTGAAGGCCCTGGCCGACGCCGGACAGTTCGTGCACCGGTTCAATGCCGTTCTGGCGCAGCTGTTCCGGATCGCCGATGCCGGACAGCATCAGCACCTGGGGCGAGTTGATGGCGCCGCCGGAGAGAACGACTTCCCGCCGCACCGTGATCGTCTGTTCGGCACCAGACCTGTCCCGGTAGGTGATCCCGGTGACCTTCCTGCCATCCAGGTTGATGCGGCTGACGAGCGCATGGGTGATGATTTGCAGGTTCTCGCGTGCGCGTGCCGGCTTCAGGAATGCCACCGCGGAACTGCAGCGGCGGCCGTTCTTGGTGGTCAGCTGAAAATAGCCGACGCCTTCCTGGGTCGCGCCGTTGTAGTCCGGGTTGAAGGGATACCCCGCCGTCTGCGCCGCTGCGACCCAGGCATCGCAGATGGGCCGCTGGATGCGCATGTTGGACACGGAGAGCGGGCCGCCCGTTCCGTGAAACTCGTCGGCACCGCGTTCCTGGTCCTCCGAGCGCTTGAACAGCGGCAGGACGTCGTCCCAGCTCCAGCCTTCGTTGCCCATCTGGCGCCAGCGGTCATAGTCCTCTTTCTGCCCGCGCACGTAGAGAAGACCGTTCAGCGAAGACGATCCGCCAAGCACCTTGCCGCGGGGCCAGTCGATCGACCGGCCATTCAGTCCCGGATCGGGCTCCGTCTTGTAGCACCAGTCCACCGACGGATTGTGCATGGTCTTGAAATATCCGACCGGAATGTGGATCCACGGGTTTATGTCCCGGCCACCCGCCTCCAGCAGGATAACCTTGTTGGAGGGATTTTCGCTAAGACGATTGGCGATAACGCAACCGGACGAACCGGCCCCGATTACGACGAAATCTGCCTCCATTTTTGGTCTCCCAATTATTTCTTTGAAAAAAGCCTATGCAAAAAGGACAAAATAAACTAGCCTTTTTTGAAACAAAACGTCTCAAAAATTGCGAACTGGGAGGAAGCAATGAGTGTGGTAAATAAACTAAGCAGGATTTCTCGGCGCGATTTGTTCCGCGTTGCAGGTACTTACGGGATGAGCTCGACGCTGCTGGCAGCGGGTACCTTCGGCGGTGCAATGAGCCTTGCCAACCTCGCCTCGGCGGCAGAATCAACCTACGACAAGCGCTTTTCCAAGCCGGCCAAGCATACGCTGAAGTTCGGCGCGGCGGGGTTCAATGCCCGGAACCTGTTGATCGAGCGGGCCGGCGCACTTGAATTCGCGCGGGATCTGGAAGCACGCACGGACGGTGAAATACGTATCGAGTTCATCGGCGACAACCAGATCTGCGGTCAGCTTTCCTGCGTGGAAAAGACCCAGCAGGGCATCATCGACATCTATGCCGCTTCGACCCAGAACTCGGCCGGCGGCGCGCCCTATCTCAACGTTCTGGATTATGCGTTCATGTTCCCGGGCCGGGCATCGCAGTACTATTTCCTCTACAGCCCGGAATCGCAGAAGATCCTGCGTGACCCGCTTGAGAAGCGCCACGGCCTGAAGTTCCTGTTCAGCCACTGCGAGCTGCGCGGTATCCAGCTTGGCCTTGGATGGGAAGACCGCCCGACGGTCACGAAGCTCGAGCAACTGTTCGGTACCAAGAACCGCGTGACCGGTACCCAGCTTGGCCGCATTGCCATGAAGGCGCTCAACCTGAACCCGGTTCCGGTTGCCTGGGAAGAAACGCTCGATGGCCTGAAGCAGGGCCTGATCGATGGTGCCGAGACCTGGGCGAGTGCCGTGGCCTATGCCAACATGTCGCCGGTTGTCAGCCAGTCGGTCGACCTCAAGTTCTTCTGCGGCACGGAGCACACGTCGATGTCGGCGAGCGTTTTCGACAGCCTGGAAGGCAATCTGCAGGACGCTGTCATGGAGTCCGCCTACTGGGCACAGGCACACGTGCAGGCGGCCAACGAGGCCGCGCTCGTGAAAACGGTCGGTTTCTCCGATCCGCAGCTTCCGGACACGATCTTCGTCGAGAACAACGTGCGTCCGGCCTTCCTGCCGGATAGCGAGATCAAGCTTGCGGAAGAAATGTGCTCGCCCGAGTTCCAGCCGCAGCTGTGGCAGGAATGGCGTGACCGTCTGAACGGCTGGGCCGGTGGCATCGACACCTACCAGGAGATCTACGACATCGCACGCCGCATTCCGGCCGACATGAAGCCCGAGAACGTCGAACCACGGCGTTGGTGGAAGGGCTGATTACCCTTTAAGCTGACCGGGCTGGCGCGTGCATCACGCGCCAGCCCTATTCGTCTTCAGATCGGGAAAACCGGCGGAACAGGGAGGGGCAGATGGCAATCTGGTCGGATCTTGGCGCGATCCTGAGCGCTTTAGCATCACAAGACAGTTGGGAAATCCGCAACGCACTAAAATCGGAAGCTGCCTGGGTCATGGGCGCCTTTGTGACGTTGGCCGGCGGCCTGCTCATTGTTCTCATCTACCGGCTCGTGCCCTTTCTCGACCGGCATCTGGAGCGCACCATCATGGTGTGGAGCTATCTGGCGATTGCCTTCATCATCTTCTGGGGTGTGATCGACCGGTTCGTGTTTGCAAACCAGCAACCCTGGTCCACCACCATTCCGCCGCTGCTGTTCATGATCATGACATGGTTCGGAGCGGCCTTTAACGTGCGCCTGCGCACGCATCTCAGTTTCTCCGAATTCAGATCGGTGATGCCGCGATGGGGACAGATGGCGTGCCTCTGTCTCGATGCCGTCCTCTGGTTCATCTTCGCCGTGATCGTTCTGGTGACGACCCTCAGGCTGACGGCGCTGTCCGCCTCGAATTTCCAGATCGTGCTGGGGACCGACAACGTGATGCAGTGGTGGTTCCTGCTCACCGCGCCGCTGTCCTTCCTGCTGCTTGCGGCCAGGGTGCTTGAAAACCTCTTCGACGACATCCGCAACTGGCGCACAAACCAGCCGCTGATCAAGCAGGCCGTGATCGGGGAGGACACCTGATGACCGATGCAACCTGGGTAACCCTGATTTCCATTGGCGTCACGATCCTGTTCATGATCGGCGTCCCGGTTCTGCTTGTCATCGCCTACTGGGTGATCGGCTGTTCCTTCGTGCTTGGCCTGACGCTCGACAATCTCGGCGCGGAGCTTCTGAACGTTTTCAACAAGGGCTTCGCGCTCTTGGCGATGCCGCTTTTCATCCTGACCGGTGACCTTATCAACCGTTCCGGCATTGCCCGACGATTATCGGATTTCGCCTATGCCGTTCTTGGCTGGCTCAGGGGCGGGCTGGCGATGGCCTCGCTCGGCGCCTGCGGGCTGTTCGCGGCGATCTCGGGATCGAATTCCGCGACGACCGCGACCATCGGGTCGATGCTTCATCCGGAAATGGTCAAGGGCGGCTATGACGAGCGCTTCTCGGCTGCAACGGCCGCGGCCGGTGGCACGGTCGGGATCATCATTCCGCCGTCGATCATCTTCATTGTCTACGGCTTCCTGATGAACCTGCCGATCTCCGATCTGTTTGTCGCGGGCATCATCCCCGGTTCGCTGATGGTCATCGGCATGCAGGTGGCCTGCTGGATCATCTGCCGCCTGAACGGGTGGGGGTTCCTGATCCCGTTCCACCTGAACCGGATCCTGAAAACCGCCTTCGGCGCCTGGCTCGGCTTTTTTGCCATCGGGCTGGTCCTGTGGGGCATCTACACGGGCAAGTTCTCGCCGACCGAAGCGGCTGGCGTGACCGTCGGCTTCTGCATGCTGGCCGGTTTCGTCAGCTACCCGCTCAACAAGATCCTCGGCAAACGCGGCGATCGGCCGGTTGCCGAAAAGAGCTACGCGGAGATGTTCGTGGTTCAGGGCTTCACGGTCAGGGAGGTTCCGTCCATCGTGATCCGCTCGGCCCAGATCACGGGGATCCTCGCACCGCTCATCGCCATCTCGGTCGTGATGCAGCAGATCCTGTCGCTTCTGGGCGCGCAGGCGACGATCGGCGATTTCGTGACATCGATGGGCGGCTACCATGCCGTTCTGTTCACATCGATGATCATCGTGTTCGTGTCGGGCATGGTTCTGGAGAGCCTTCCGGTCACGATCATCCTGGCGCCGATCCTGGCTCCGATCGCGGCATCGGTCGGGGTGGATCCCATCCACTTCTCCGTGATCTTCCTTGTCGGTGCATCCATCGGTTTCATTACGCCGCCTTACGGGCTCAACCTTTATGTGGCGTCCGGCGTCACGGGAGTTCCCTATTTCCGGTTACTTCGCTATACGGTGCCTTACCTAGTCGCCCTGATCAGTGTCTGGATCGTCGTGTCCCTGACCCCTGAACTGGCGTTGATGCTGCTGCCGAACCGATGATTGCCGAAGATGTCAGACGACCACGAAACAGAAGAAGCAGGAAAAATACCGACGAACCTGCGTTTGCTGGTCATTCTGGAGGAGGTCGCGAGAGCCGGGGTTCCGGTCGCTCCCTCGACGCTTTGCGAGCTGGTCGGATTGCCGAAGCCGACCGTTCACCGGCTGCTTCATACCGCCGAAACCGAGGGGTTTCTGCAACGCAGCCTTGACGGGCGGTCCTATGGTCCGGGAAAACGGATGCGAAAGCTGTCGACGAACACGCTGTCGTCGCAGCGCATCCGGACGGAGCGCCTCCGGGTGATGCGGGATCTTGCGTCGGATGTGGGCGAGACCTGCAACCTGGCGGCACCCGGCCGTGACGGCATGGTTTATCTGGACCGCGTCGAGACGCATTGGCCCCTGCGCATTCAGCTGCCGATCGGAACGCAGGTGCCGTTTCACAGCACCGCCAGCGGCAAGATGTATCTTTCGACACTGCCGGGTTCGGTTCTCGACCGGCTCCTGTCATCGGTGGAGCTGGAGCGGCGGACCGAGCAGACGCTGGTCGACCCCGACGCGCTGAAACGCGAACTGGCGGAGACGAAGACGCGCGGATTTTCGGTCGACAACGAGGAATTCATGGACGGCATGACGGCCGTTGCCGTTGCGATCCGAGACGACAGGGGGCGCCTGATGACGACATTGTCGATTCATGCGCCGAGACAGCGGCACAACATCGAAAGCCTGATCACCCAGTTGCCGAAGCTTCAGGATGCCGCATCAAGGCTCGAACAGATCGTGCTGGAGTAAACGGTCCGAGTCTTCCGCGCATGTCGTGTTGCCTCTTTAACTAGAAGGCGGTCTAGCGTTCCGACTCATTGATTCCGACTTAGTCGATACGTGTCACTTGCCAAACAATTGACGGAATGCGGACATCGCCAATGACTTCGCGTGTTCCGTCAGCGACATCCGACAAAGTGAGAATCCTGCCAAGTGCGGACGTCCATTCAAGCCGCAGCGAAGGTCGGCATTGAGCCCTACTTGGACGCTATGTCAAGGCACTTTGGACAATCGGATTGATTATGTCGGGTCTGGTCATCGCCGCCATATGGCCACCGTGATCAATCTGCTTATAGTGCCATTCAGGAACCTGCTTTTCCATCAGCTCGATTATCTCACGAATGGACCTGACGGTATCTCTTGCTGACACGACTGTAGTATCACTGGGCAAATCCCGCTGCCACTCCGAGAATGACACAATCTCATTCATCACAGCATCCCATTCATGGAAGTTTGGAATTAACGCGCGCGCAAATTTGGCTTTGCGATCGTCAGTCATTGCATCCCAACTCCCTGGACCTGTCCAATAATTCGCGAATAATTCAGCGGCGGCTTCCCAGGTCCCAGATTTCCCGTTGGACTTGATCGCATCCCGCAAGATGATTGCTTCCCCGTAAGCCTCAGAGCGCCCTGATTTTTCCAGAAGGTAAAATGGATTAGGTTCAATGAGGACCAAGCGGCGGACTCTTTTTTTGAACATTGCGGCCGCCATCATTGCAACGCTGCCACCGAATGAGTGTCCAACAATCGAAATTTTGTCGGCTCCTCCGGGCACAAACGGTTCGATTAGCCTTGCCTGGTCTGTCAATCTTTGTGTGCCATCAACTTCCCACGCGGGGGTATCGCCATAGCCAAATAGGTTTATTGCAATGACATGGAAATCGTTAGCTAGCGTCTCCATCAGGCGTCGCCACTGTTTGGCACCTGCAACACTTGAGTGAATAAGAATTACTTTTTCGCCAGTTCCTGCTTCGATGAAATCCGTGTCTTCAATTTTCATTGTCCGCCTCCCAGCTGTACCATCACCTAAATTTAGCATGCGGCTGGTGAACACGGAAAATGGCGGGATTCCGGCAAACGCTCAGTGACAACTAGGTCCGCACTGCCGCCATTGGTTTCCGGTGCAGCGAATGACCTGAACCCGCCCTTCATGTAGCGTGCTCTCCCTCCTCATCCCGTCCGGACCTCCGGGTTGATCATGTGGATCGGGGCGCCTGCATTGTAGGCGTTGATCTGGTCGAAGATGTCGGAGAATTGCAGGTCGAATTCGTCTTCGGTGACATAGCCGATATGGGGTGTCGGCAGGACGTTTTTGTGGGTGAGCAGGATGTTGCCGGTCGGCGGTTCTTTTTCATAAACATCGACCGCCGCATAAGTCCGTCCCCTGGCGAATGGCTACACTGCGCAATTGAGCCGACCGCTGGTCAGGCTAACACAACCCGCTTCCTTGGATCAGGGATAAAGAAGTAGGCGCCGACCGCCAAGCTCAACACGCCTGCCATGGTCGCGAAGGAGAACCATCCGCCATATGTTTGTGTCATCCAGGCGAAGATGAAGGGGGACGAGGCGTTCACACCCATCTGAACGAACGAAATCCATCCCAGTCGAGCGCCATACCCCTTCTGGCCAAACAGCGCGAGGGGGAGCGTGCCTCTGGCAATGGTCTTGATCCCATCCCCCATGCCGTAAAGAGCCGCCGCGAGAATGATCCCTGGCACTGAGAAACCAACCGTAAGCAACACGCCGAAGCCAGCCAGCATCAAACCCATCGACAATGCATAGGTCGTTAACGGGTAGAGGTTGCGGCTGACCACCATTTCAAGGAAACGACCTATTGTTTTGAAAGGACCAATGATGGCCCCTGCCAACGCCGCCAGGGCCGCCGTGTGGCCAAGATCCTGGACATTTGTCACCCAAAGCGTCATCACGGCCCCCATCAGATAGCCGGAACATACAAAGGAGATGATCATCCAGATCATACCTTTGCGGCGGTCTGAACCCCTCAGTTGCGGCCAGTCCTGCTGCGCATTTTTAGCCACCGTCTCAGGATCACGCTGAGGTCCAGCCAACGCAAAGAAATGAATTGGTACGCAAACCAACAAGACCATGGCGCCTAGCACCATCCAAGTCACCTGCCAGCCCAAAGCCGTTTCCAAAGCCAGTGTCAGGGGCCAGAAGATTGTGGAGGCAACACCGCCGAACAAGGTGATGATGGAGATTGCCTGTGCGGGACGCACCGAGCTCTCCAACCGTGCGATTGAGGCGAAGGCGACATTGTAGAGCACAAACATGCCCGCGCCTTCAGCAATCAGGATGAACACAAAGAGGCTAACAGGCCCCTTTGTCCAAGCCATAGCCACCACAGCCAGGCCTGCCAGGATAGAACCACCCGTCATCACCCAACGCCCGCCATAGCGGTCCACGAGGTGTCCGGCGAGCGGTGAAACAAGCCCGCCGAAGAACAGGCCGAGCGACAGGATTCCAAAGACAGTCGAAAGGGATAGCCCGAGATCATCTGCCATCCGGGGAAGGAGAATGGCATAAGCATACATCAGCGCGCCGTACCCGATGATCTGTGTGGCCCCTAAGCCCACAATCGGGGCATAAAGGCGAAAAAGCTCGTTCATTTTTATCGCATTTTTCATTTCGAACGAGCTGCTCCAAGCTGCCTTGCCCTTGTTCCTGCCGAGCGGAGACACCATACAAAACCAACAGTGAGATGAAGGGTAAGCATTTGCAAACAACCAATAGGTCCGGACCTTCAAAGCAGGCGTGATGATAGAGTTCGCAGGCTCCGGCGGGTATCAGGCGAGTGCTGAAGCTCCTGGTGGTCAACCTGACTTTCGTGGGCGCAAAATGTGCCAACGTCGTCCGGCTCGGGCAACACATTTTTCAGGCAGGTTTAGGCGCGCTCGCGAATAATATCTCAACTACCTCTTTCAACCCTTCAGAGTTCAACACAAATGACCCCTTATCCGATCTCCTTGAACGATGTACGTGCGGCCAGTATAGCCCTCCAGGGTGTTGTTGTTCGAACACCCATGCTTGAGAACGCCGATGTGAACAAAAAGCTCGGCGGGCGATTGCTTCTCAAAGCTGAAAACATGCAACGCACGGGCGCGTTCAAAATACGTGGCGCCTATCACCGGCTCCTCGGTTTGTCCGAACAAGAAAAATCCCGAGGGGCGGTTTCCTATTCTTCCGGAAACCACGCACTTGGATTGGCGAGAGCGTGCCAGATGATGCGCACATCAGCGGTCATCGTCATGCCGTCAGATGCACCCGTTGCCAAACAGGCGGCTGTGCACGCCATGGGCGCAGAAATCGTCACCTATGATCGGGACACCCAAAACAGTGCTGATGTGGTGCAGCAGATCATACTGGAATCTGGCAGGGTCGAAGTGCCGCCGAGCGCGCATCCTCAAATTCTTGCTGGCGCTGGCACGGCTGCACTGGAATTGCTGCAGGATGCCGGGGGAGCGTTGGACGCTGTAGTGATACCCTGCGGCGGCGGCGGCTTAACAGCAGCAACAGCGGTCGTGATGGCAGAAGCGTCTCCAGACACAAAGGTCTATGCGGCTGAACCTGAGCTTTTTGACGACACGCGCCGCTCGTTGATTGAAGGGCAACGGGTACCCAATCCAAAAGGAAGACGCACCATTTGTGATTCCATAATGACACCGATTCCGGGCGAGATGACCTTTGATATCAATCGACGCCTGTTGGCTGGCGGAGTGACTGCGACCGATGATGAAGCGCGCCAAGCCATGCGATTTGCGTTTGAATACTTCAAAACCGTCATAGAACCGGGCGCCGCCGTCGGTCTTGCCGCCGTTTTGAATGGTCAAATACCGATTAAGGAAAAAACGGTTGGGATCATGATCACCGGCGGTAACATTGATGCAGTTCGGTTTTCCGATCTTGTTAATACAACAGCGTAAGCGCCGGTCACCGCACCCTATTCTACTTTGCTAGAGCGCGTTAAGCGGCACCTTGAGCGCTGGGATGATCAGCTTTGGCATGGCCAGTTTGCATCACGCTCGGTCCGGAAGTTCACGAATTCTTCCCGGCTTTAGCGACCGCGCTGTTTGGCAGCCACTTAGCCATCGCACTGCGATAACCGGAACGTTGAAACGCCGCGAGCTAAATCCGGATCTATATAAACGCGTAGGTAAAAACCAGGCGGACACTCTTTTCTTCCAATCAAACGGCAGGTTTGTCCGCACTGTGGGCATTCGTGGACCAGCTCCGAATGTCGCCTTGGGGCCATTTTTTGGATCAATCAACGATACCGGACCCTAATCGGCAGCATACCGTTTCTCGAGATCGTCGTAGAAATCCTTGTGGACTGATTTCTGGCGGACTTCGAAGCTTGCGACGAGGTCGCCTTCATCCATGCGGCCGTCCGACTTCAGCACTGCCAGAGCGTCATGCATGCCCTTGAGGGCTCCCTGTAGCGCCACGTTGGCGTAGAGCACCAGTCCGAAACCCATGTTGTCGAGGTCGGAGAAATCCAGGATCGGCGTCTTGCCGCCCACGACAAGGTTGATGAGCTGCGGAGTGCCGGAGAGCCTTTCGGGGATCGCGCGTATGTTCTCAAGGTTGCGCGGTGCTTCGATGAAGGTGATGTCCGCGCCGTCTTCGATGAAGGCTTCGGCGCGTTCGATCGCGGCGTCGAAGCCATGTGTTGCGCAGGCGTCCGTACGTGCGACGATCTGGAAGTTCGGGTCGATGCGGGCGTCGGCGGCGGCCTTGATCCGGCTGCGCGCCTCAGCGAGGTCAACCACGTCCTTGCCCGAAAAATGCCCGCAGCGTTTCGGATTGACCTGATCCTCCAGCTGGATGGCGCTGGCCCCGGCGCGCTCAAGGGTGCGCACCGTGTGGGTGACGTTGAGCGCATTGCCGAAGCCGGTGTCCGCAT
This sequence comes from Roseibium sp., assembly GCF_965229775.1. Lineage (GTDB taxonomy): Bacteria > Pseudomonadota > Alphaproteobacteria > Rhizobiales > Stappiaceae > Roseibium. Next base: position 6,240,891 of record NZ_OZ245929.1, on the reverse strand, counting down.
CGACAACGATCGGAAGGCTGGTGACGTTGCGGATGGCCGACGTGTGCTGCGCGATTTCTGGCAGCGAAATGAACCCGAGGTCGGGCATTCCAAGATAAGTGTTGGTGAGACCCGCGCCGGAGATATAGACCGCTTTGAACCCGAGCCCGTCGATGACCCGAGCGGCCAGGGCATTGGCTGCCCCCGGCATCAGCACGGCGCCGCCGCGCGCGAGGCGTTCCCGAAACGCCTTGTTGATTTCGTGGTTCATCATCTTTGCGAACTCCGGTTGGGTTGCCTTGTGCCATGACTAAGCCCCGGCCTTTCAATTGGCAAGCAGCGCCGGGGGGCGTTCTGTCAGGCGAAACGGTCAGTCTGCCGTCATGAGGCTCTTGGCGAGGCTCTCAAGGAGGGGGATGGCGCTGGCGCGCGCGTCTTCGTCGAACCGGGTGGCGAGGCCCGAAACCGTGAGCGCTCCGGTAAGCTCGCCGGTGCTTTTGAAAACCGGTGTTGAGACGGACGAGATGTTGGGATTGGTCTGACCCGCTGTGCTGACCGTGCCGTTCCTGTTGAAGAGACCGAGATCGCCGACATCGTCGCCCGAGAAGTGACGCAGCACCAGGCCGGACGCACCGGTCGAGAGCTTCAGCCGCATGCCTTCCTCGACATGGAAGCGAAGCAGGTTTGGAGAATTTTCCCTGTATAAACAGACGCGTTCATTGCCGACACGCACGTAAAACGAAGCCGTTTCGCCGGTCGCTTCGGCCAGGATCCGAAGCGAGGGAGCGACATGTTCCCGCCTGGTGAAATCCCGCCGGAAGATCAGGCCGAGACGCCAGACGCTCGGACCGACACTGTAACGGCCGTCGTCGTCGCGCTGAATGAACCCGTAGATCTGCATCGAATTCGTCAGGCGCAGGATCGTGCTCTTGTACAGGCCTGTCTCCTCGGCGATCTCCGCCAGGGTCATGGTGGGATTCTGTGTCGAAAAGGCGTTGAGGATGGAGAGTGCCCTTTCCACGGATTCGGTGCGATTTGCGGCCATAAGCGTTCTGTCAGGTGAAACGATGTGAGATGCACCTTGCTGCAATCCCCACAGACTGTCTAGGGTCAGGACCCGTTAATTTGTATGAATTGGTAGGGGTGAATTTGTTCGGATACGAGGCGCAAAGCTGCAGGAAACCGTCCGGTTTCCATAGATTTGCAACGATGTTGCCGGGCAAATTCATCCTATCCCTGCGGGACGCAAAAACGGCTTCGATCTGTTACGTCAAACCGCTCAACCGGGCAGGAAGCCCGCTTGTCGCGCTTTTCCTTTCAGCTCATCGCCGTTTGCTGCGCCAATTCAAACAAATTAATGAGTCCTGACCCTAACCTTGCATCAACCGAGGAGAGGCAAAGTGCGTACCCATCCGATCGCAAATTCATCATTTCAGGCGGCAGACTACAGGGGCATTCTGGGTGACAGATACCGGAGCCTGCCGTATTCCCTGCGGCTCCTGGCCGAAAACGCCGCGCGTCATTCGCCAGAGGGCGCGGCGGCGCTCGAGGTGCTTGCGCGCAATGGCGAGGCGGTGCCTTTCCGGCCGGCAAGGCTGTTGCTGCATGACATGCTGGGCATCCCGGCGCTGATCGACATCATGGCGATGCGCAACCTGCTGGAAGAGCAGGGCGGTGATCCGCTCAGCGTTGACATGAGCCTGCCAGTCGACCTTGTGATCGACCACTCCATGTCGATCAACCACTGGGCGGACAGGTTCGCCCTGCAAAAGAACATGGACCGTGAATTCGAGGTCAACCGCGAACGCTTCGCCTTCCTGAAAGCATGCGAAACCCGGTTCCCGCGCCTGCGCGTCATGCCGCCGGGCGGAGGCATCTGCCACCAGGTGAACCTTGAATATCTCGGACAGACCGTGTTGCCCTCAAACGAAGACCCGGGACTTCTCATTCCAGATTCCTGTCTGGGAACGGACAGCCACACGCCGATGATCAACGCGCTCGGCATCATGGGGTGGGGCGTCGGCGGGCTAGAAGCCGAGGCCGTGCTGTTCGGCGAGACCACGCCCGTCAACGTTCCGCGCGTGATCGGACTCGAGATCAGCGGCGCGCCGTCGGACGACATCATGGCGACCGATATCGCGCTGGTGATCGCGGAACGGCTGCGCGCGCTCGGTGTCGTCGACACGTTCGTCGAGCTCTTCGGTCCCGGATACGGAACGCTCAGCGTCGCGGACCGCGCGACCATCGCAAACATGGCGCCCGAATACGGATCGACGATGGTGTTCTGTCCGGTCGACGAGCGCACGACGGCCTATCTGCGTGACACGGGGCGCGGTGAGGCGGCCGGCAACACGGAGATCTACTGCAAGGCGCAGGACCTGTGGGTCACGGGCGCTGATCCGGCGATCGAATATGACGAGGTGGTCCAGCTGGATCTCGGCAGCATCGGCCGGTCGGTCGCCGGCCCCTCGCGTCCCGAGCAGCGTATCGATCTGGCGAAGGCCAGCGACCGGCTGAGACTTGAGGGGGAAACCGTCCGGCGTGTCGACGTACCGGACAAGGAGCACGACATCGGCGACGGCGACGTGATCATTGCCGCGATCACGAGCTGTACCAACACGGCCAATCCCCGCAACATGGTCACGGCGGCCCTGATGGCACGCAATGCCGTTGCCCGCGGCCTGAAGGTCCCGCCTCACGTGAAGACATCGCTCGCACCCGGTTCCAGGGTGGTTGCCGGATATCTTGAAAAGAGCGGGCTGCAGACCTCGCTGGACGCGCTCGGGTTCGAAGTGGCCGCGTTTTCCTGTTCGACCTGCAACGGCATGTCCGGGCCGCTGGATCCGGCGCATGAAACCGCCATCAAGGAAAACGATATCAAGGGGATCGCGGTTCTGTCGGGCAACCGGAACTTTGCAGGGCGCATCCATCCGCTTGCCTCCCGCAACATGATCGCTTCGCCGCCGCTCGTGGTCGCCTATGCGCTGATGGGGACGATCCTCAAGGACATCACGACGGAACCGCTGGGTACCGACCAGAATGGCAATCCGGTGATGCTGTCGGATCTCTGGCCGAGCGCGGATGAAGTGACGGAGATCGTCAAGACCTTCGTGACACCGGAGGAATTCAGCACGAATTACGCTGCGATCAGCGACGTGAACACGCACTGGAATGCCCTTGAGGCCGGGCAGGGGACCTATGAATGGGTGCCGTCCAGCTATATCTCGTTTCCGCCCTTCGTGCGCGAGATCGACGCCAAGACGCCGCCCCTCAGCAACCTGAAAGGATTGCGGCCGCTGGTCATACTCGGCGACAGCGTCACCACGGACCACATATCGCCCTCCGGGATCATCACGCCGGAATCGGAAGCCGGACAGTTCCTGCAGAAGCTCGGCGTCTCGCCGCGCGACTTCAATTCCTTCGGCACCCGGCGCGGCTGTTCGGATGTCGTGGTGCGCTCGACCTATGCCAATTACAGGCTGCGCAACGAGATGACGCCGGACAAGGAAGGGTCCTGGACCCGGATCGAGCCCGAGGGCAATGTCGCCTCGATCTACAAGGCGATCGAGACCTATCTCGAGCGGGCGCAGAAACTCGTCGTGATCGGGGGCAAGGAGTATGGCTGCGGATCGTCACGCGACACGGCGGCGAAAGCGCCATGGCTCGCCGGCGTCCGGGCTGTGATCGTGGAGAGCTTCGAACGCATCCACCGGTCCAATCTGGTCAACATGGGGATCGCGCCGCTCTGTTTCCCGAAAGGCGTCACACGGCACACGCTTGGCCTGGACGGCAGCGAGACCTATGACATCGACTTCGATGCGGACCTGACAGGCGCCATGCTGACGGTGCACCGCAAGGACGGCAGCTACGACATGACACCGCTGGATCTGCGTCTCTACAATGACGGTGAACGCGCAACCTTTGCCGAGGGCGGTCTCCTGCCGCGCGCGTTCCGCAACTTCCTTCAAGGAGCAGCCTGATGCCGAACCGCTTGCGTGCCGCCTTCTATCGCGGCGGAACATCCAAGGCGGTCGTTTTCAACGGCAAGGACCTGCCGGGCGGCCAGGCCGTCCGGGACCGGATCTTCCTGCATGTGCTCGGCAGCCCCGACGCCTATGGCCGTCAGCTGAACGGGATGGGCGGCGGACTGTCGTCGCTGTCCAAGGTGGTGATCGTCAAACCGTCCGATCGTGACGATGCCGATGTCGACTACACGTTCGTGCAGATCGCGGTCGACGAGCCATTGGCGGATTACGGATCGGCCTGCGGCAACATGGCGAGCTGTGTCGGTCCCTTCGCCGTCGATGAGGGCATGATCGATCTCGAGCCCGCGCAGACCGGTGCGCTTGTCCGGATCTATGACACGAATACCAGGCGCATCTACCACAGCCGGTTCCCGGTCGCGGACGGCAAGGCCGTCGAAGAGGGCGATGTTTCCATACCGGGTGTTTCGGGGACCGGTGCTCCGGTCGTTCTGGAGTTCCTGACACCGGGCGGTGCTGCCACAGGAAGACTTCTGCCAACGGGCAATGCGGTCGACACGTTGACGGTCGAAGGACTTGGACCGATCAGGGCCTCGCTCATCGATGCCGCTAATCCCGTCGTCTATGTGCGTGCGGCAGATCTCGGCAAGACGGCAACGGAACAGCCGGGCGTCCTTGACGGTGACAAGGACCTGATGTCGCGCATCGAGGCTGTCCGCCGGGCGGGAGCCGTCGCGATGGGCATGGCGGTGACGCCGGACGAGGTGAAACGCTCCAATCCCAAGGTGGCCATGCTCGGGCGGGCATCACAGTTCACCTCGCTTGACGGCGTACGCCATGACACGGCGTCCCATGACCTCAACGTGCGTCTCGTCTCGATGGGCAATTTCCACCGGGCCATCACGCTGACCGGCGGCATGTGCACGGCGGTTGCGGCACAGGTGCCCGGTTCCCTGGTTCAGGAAACTGCCGGGATCGAGGGCAAGGATCTTCGGGTTGGAACCCCGTCGGGCGTCCTGATGGTCACGGCCAATGTGCGTCGCGGCGCCGACGGACCGGAGGCGCTGAGCGCAGGGACATTCCGGACACAGCGGCGCCTCATGGAGGGGGCGGTGCTTTATCCTGCCAAACTGCTGGAGGAACCCTCGTGAACACGACCGTGACCTTTCATCCGACATGCGACCTCAACGATGCCCATCCGGACAAGGTGCGCCTCGTGCAGTTGCCGTTTCTCGATTTCGGCCGGAAACGTTTCTTTTCCGGAAGGATCCGGACAGCGGTGATGGTCGAGGACACCAAGCTTGTGCAGGAAGAGCTGTTCTCGGCCAAGGGCGATGGCGGGGTGATCGTGCTGGACGGCGGCGGCTCGATGCGCACGGCTCTGCTCGGCGACAGGATGGCCGACCGGCTCATCAACAACGGCTGGGCCGGGATCGTGATCAACGGCGCTGTCCGGGATGCGCAAATGCTGGCGGGTCTCGATCTTGGCATCAAGGCGCTTGGAACCAGCCCCGTCAGATCCGCAAAGGCGGGCACGGGTGCAATTGATGTGCCCGTTGCCTTCGGGAGCGTTCTCATCGAGCCGGGCATGTTCATCTATTGCGACGCCGACGGGGTGCTTGTCACCGACGAACCGCTAGCCATTTAGGTCTCATGGCTGCACCATGGCGTTCAGCCAGGCGCGGATGAAGGTTCTGCGCTTGAGCTGATCCAGGTAGACCAGGAGGCCCGGACCAAGCCGGATCGGACGGAAGGCGGCTTCCCTTTGCAAGACGGCCGGGTCAATGGCCGGCAGACCTGTCCGTTCCTCGATGAGATCCCGGTTGTCCGCCGACACCAGGAAATCGATGAACTGGCCGGCCAAATCCGTATCCCGGGCAGTCTTCGGGATCAGAACCGTGCGCAGCATCACGGTCGTGAAATCCTTGAACTGGAGGATATCCAGATCCGGATGCTCTTCCAGCCGCGCGGCCGCGTAGCTGCCGAGAACGTTGTAGGCCAGCGCCAGCTGGCCATCGACGACGTCCCCGATCATCTGGCTGGAACAGCAATAGAGCCTGGCATTCAGTCTCCCCATGACTTCGGCCATGCGCCAGAGCGATTCCGATTGCCGGGAATCCTGTGTCGCAAACAAATATCCTGCACCGCTTTCCCGGATGTCATAGGTGCCGACCCGGCCATTGAACCTGTCGGGGTTTTCGCGCAGAAGCGCGATCAGCTCGTCCCGGTTCGTGGGCTGCGGAAGGCCTTCAAAGGCTTCCCGCGAATAGACCAGAACCGCGGGTTCCTGCGTGAAGGCAAACAGCCGGTCGCGCCACTTCGCCCAGGCGGGCAGGGATCCGGTTTCGGCGGAAACATGCCGTTCGGCAAAGCCGTCATTGACGAGCTTGGTCTGCAGGTCCATGGCGGAAGAGATCGCGATGTCGAATTCGGCGCTTTCCTCGAAAAGGGCCTTCATGAGTTCGCTGCTCGACGCGGTGACGTAGCGCACACGGATTGTCGGGTTGCGCTCCTGAAAAGCATCGACAAGGGGGGAGAAGATGTCGAGGTCGGCCGTTGAAATGATGTTCAGCGTTGCCGACGGATTGTCGACCTCGAACAGACGTTCCTCTTCGGCGACGAATGCATGCGCCGTGGTCGCCAGCAGGATCAGGCCTGCGATCAGGCTGAAGGCAAGGTGATGGAGGCGCACGTTCCTCTCCCTTCCGGATTGTCGGTCAAAGCCAGCGTTCCGCCGTGTGCCCGCACGACTTCGTCCACGATCGTCAGGCCGAGGCCCGATCCGATGATGTCCTTCACGTTGTCTCCCCGCCCGAAGCGCTGCGTCAAGTGTTGCCGGTCGCCGTCACCAAGTCCCCTGCCTTCATCGAGCACATCGACCTGAACGGTGGTTGCGGCTTCCGATATCTCGACCTTGATCCGGCTGTCCTCGGGCGAATATTTCACCGCATTGTCGAGCAGATTGCGCAGGGCGTTCTGCAGGAGGATGGGGTCCCCTTCGACGGAGCTTGTGGTGTCGGAGCCGGAACAGGTGATGCGGATGTCTTTCAGATCGGCCGTCGGGCTGATCGACCGGATCACGTCCTGGGCGAGATCCTTCATGTTCAGACGTTCCTTTTCCAGGTTGTCGGAGCGCAGAGCCACCATGGCATGATCGAGGAGCTGCCCGGCAGAGCGCGAGCTTTCGTCCGCGGCGCGGATGACTTCGCGCAGGATCTGCTTGTTCTCCGGCTTGCGCACGCTGCGCATGGCGATTTCGGACTGTGTCCGCACGGTTGCCAGCGGCGTGCGGACGTGATGGGCGGCTTCGGCGATAAAGTCTTCCGTCCGGGCGAGAGACGCGCTCAGGCGGGCCATGAAAGTGTTGAGGGACTGAAGCAGCGGAACCAGTTCGGTCGGCGCGGATGTCTCCACCGGACTGAGATCCTGCGGGCCGCGGCGCTCGACGGACTGCGCGAGCCTGTTGAGCGGGCGCATCGCATTGTTGGTGGCAAACCAGCTGAGCGCGCCCGACAGCAGGAAGAAGCCGACGCCCGCGGCCGCCGCAGCGATGGAGATCTGCAGTGAAACGGCTGCGAGCCCCAGGCGGGTCTGGGCGACCAGAACCGTCAGGATCACGGTTTCGTCGCCCACTGTGAGGCGTCGCGGAAGCGCGGCGACGCGTACTTCGTCACTCTTGTAGATGGTGGTTGTAAAGACCGGTGCGCCGACTTCCGACGCGGCTGGCGGCATGGGCAGGTCATCGTAGCCGGTCACCGTCAGATCGTCCGCGGTGACGCGGTAGAACACCCGCTCTTCCGCTATGGAACCGAGCATGGAAAGGGCGGAATAGGGGACGTCCACGAGGATCTGGCCGCGTTCGGCCCGGGCCGCTTCCGAAATCGCAGTGGCCGAGGCGATCAGAATGTTGTCCTGCGTCGTCTCTGCAGCCTGCTGGGCCAGGGCGCGCACGGTGAAGTAAAGCGCGACGGACAGAATTGCCGCCACCAGAAGAAGCTGGAGCAGAAGGCGTCTGCGAAGGGAACCACGCGCGCGGACGGTTGTCATGTGGCGGTCATCCGGTAGCCGACGCCGCGCACCGTCTCGATCCTGACGCGGCCGCCCTGTAATTTCTTGCGGACCCGGCCGACGTAGACCTCGATTGCGTTTTCCGAAACGTCCTCGTCATAGGAAAACAGCCGGTCGACCAGATGCGACTTTGAAAAGATCATGTCCGGTGCTGAGAAGAAGACTTCCAGCAGCCGCAATTCGCGGTTCCTGAGATCAGAGACCTCTCCCGCGACCGCGACGGTCCCTGCCAAGGGATCGAAAACCACGTCCTCGAAGGTCTTCTGGTTCCGGGCCGCCCCCTGGCGGCGCCGGAGCACGGCGCGGCACCTGGCTTCCAGTTCGGAAAAATCGAACGGCTTGGTGATGTAGTCGTCGGCGCCGAGGTCGAGCATGCGAACGCGGTCGGACACTTCCGAGCGCGCGGTCAGGACGATCACCGGGGTGTCGTTGTCGCCCGTGCGGTGGGTCTCGAGAAAGGTTCTGCCGTCCCCGTCCGGGAGCATGATGTCGAGCAGAATCAATTCGTATGCCGTCGAGGCCAGACAGTCCGCGGCCGTCTCCAGATCGGGTGCGTGATCGACCACATGCCCGTCCAGACTCAGCCGATCAACAATCGCTTTTGCCAGTTTTTCGTTATCCTCGATCAGCAGGAAGCGCATGTTTTCAGCCGTTTGCCAATGTTTTTGATGATGTGACAGGTTCCTGTCAGCTTTCCCACTTCTTTTGTGGTTTGCAAGAGGCTCGTGAAGCCTCTGCGTGTCTGGGAGGATATTATGACACTTATGAAGATGACCCGCCGGGTCGTTCTGGCGGCTGCTGCCGCGTCTCTTTCATTCGCAACACCGACCTTCGCTGAAGAAGTCGTCGACAGCATCCACTTCCTGATCCCGGGCGGAGCAGGCGGCGGCTGGGACGGAACCGCGCGCGGAACGGGCGAAGCCCTGACCAAAGCCGGTCTTGTCGGCTCTGCATCCTATGAAAACATGTCCGGCGGCGGTGGTGGCAAGGCCATCGGCTACCTGATCGAAAACGCCGACAGCAACCACGGCACGCTCATGGTCAACTCGACCCCGATCGTGATCCGTTCGCTGACAGGCGTGTTCCCGCAGAACTTCCGCGATCTGACCCTGGTTGCCGGCACGATCGGTGACTACGCGGCACTCGTGGTGCCTGCGAACAGCGAAATTCAGGACGTCAACGGTCTGATCGAAGCCTTCAAGGCGGATCCGGCAGGAACCGCTGTTGGCGGTGGCTCCGTTCCGGGCGGCATGGACCACCTCGTTGCAGCCATGGTTTTCCAGGCAGCCGGTGCTGATCCGGTCGCGCTGAAATACGTTCCGTATGACGGCGGCGGCAAAACAATGGCCGGCCTGCTCTCCGGCGAAGTCCAGGCTGTTTCCACCGGCTTCTCCGAAGCTGTTGAACTGGCCAAGGCCGGTGAAGTCCGCATCATCGGCGTGACGGCTCCCGAGCGCGTGGACGCCTATGCCGATGCACCGACCATGGTGGAGCAGGGCAACGACACGACCTTCGTCAACTGGCGCGGTTTCTTCGCAGCACCCGGACTGCCGGCTGACAAGCTGGCTGCCTACCAGGCCGCGATCGCCAAGATGTATGACACCCCCGAGTGGGAAGAAGTCCGTGCACGCAACGGCTGGGTCAACATCCACAACCCGGGCGATGATTTCCGCACCTTCCTGGAAGGACAGGAGCAGGTGATCGGCGACCTGATGAAGCAGCTCGGCTTCCTCTAAGCCCCGGTTCAAACCGGCACGAAGACAAGCGCGTCCGGGTTCGCCCGGACGCGTCAACCAATCAAGAAATCCTGGGGGGGAACGATGGCGCTCGACCGCTGGCTGGCCCTAGTCATCCTGCTGATCTGTCTGGCCTATGGCTATGCAGCCTATTTCACAATGGACGCGCTGCTGCCGCCGATCATGAAGCGCAGTCCGATCTGGCCATCGAGCTTTCCGAAGGTTCTGGTGATCGGAGGCATCCTGTTGTCCCTGTCCGTTCTCCTGGGCCTGGAGAAGTCTCCCGAAAAGAAGGACGCCGCAGATATCAATCTGTCGCGCCTGCATGAATACAAGGTCGGACAGGCGGTGCTGCTGCTCGCCCTGATGGTTGCCTATGCGCTGCTGCTACGGCCGCTCGGCTTTCTTGCATCCACCTTCCTGTTCCTGACGGTCGGCAGCTTCATCCTCGGTGAGCGCCGCTACGTCACGATGGGGCTCGTTGCCGCCATTGCGGCCGGCACGGTCTGGTACCTGGTGGACGTGGTGCTCGGGATCTTCCTGAGTCCTTTCCCTTTTTTCGTGAGCGGGGGCTGAGATGCTTGAAGGACTTCTGACAGGCCTTTCAACGGCCTTTACTTTCACGAACATCCTGATGGTGGTCGGCGGTTGCCTGATCGGCACCTTCATCGGCATGTTGCCCGGGCTTGGCCCGATGTCGATCATCGCCATCATGATCCCGGTCGCCATCACGATCGGCGATCCGTCCGCAGCGCTGATCCTGTTGGCCGGCGTTTATTACGGTGCCGTTTTCGGCGGCTCGACATCGTCGATCCTGATCAACGCGCCGGGTGTTGCCTCCACCGTCGCCACCTCGTTCGACGGCTATCCGCTGGCGCGCAAGGGCCAGGCCGGCAAGGCACTGACGGTTGCGGCGATTGCCTCGTTCTCGGGGGGGACGATCGGCGCCATTCTGCTGATGGTTTTTGCGCCTGCGCTCGCCTCGGTCGCACTGCTGTTCCATTCGTCCGAATATTTCGCACTCATGGTCGTCGGCCTGTCGGCGATTGCCGCCTTTGCCGGAACAGGCCAGGTGGGCAAGGCGCTGTTGATGACGTTCCTCGGGCTGATGATGGCCACCGTCGGGGAGGGCGTCTTGTTCAATGCGCCGCGCTTCACGATGGGCGTCATGGACCTGCAGTCGGGCTTCGGCTTCATCACGCTGGCCATGGCGATGTTCGCGCTGCCGGAAGCCATCTTCCTCGTGCTCGACCCGAACCGGTCCAAGACCGGGGATGGCAGCGACGGGGGCAAGATCAAGAACCTGCGCATCACCGGCGAAGAAGCCCGCAGCATCACGCCGGTCATCGGCCGCCAGTCGCTCCAGGGGTTCTTCATCGGCGTTCTGCCGGGCGCAGGTGCGACAATCGCATCGTTCCTCGGCTATGCGGTGGAGCGCAACATTGCCTCCAAGGAGGAGCAGGAGCAGTTCGGCAAGGGCTCGGTCAAGGGCATTGCCGCGCCGGAAAGCGCCAACAATGCGGCTTGTACGGGGTCCTTCGTGCCGCTTCTGACGCTCGGTATTCCCGGTTCGGGCACCACGGCGATCCTGCTTGGGGCGCTGATCGCCCTCAATGTCAGTCCCGGTCCGCGCCTGATGGTCGACGAGCCGCAGATCTTCTGGGCGGTGATCATCTCCATGTATCTCGGCAATCTGGTTCTCCTGATCCTGAACCTGCCGCTGATCCCCTATATTGCGAAAGTGCTCGCAGTTCCGCGCAATTACCTGATCCCGTTCATCCTGTTTTTCACCTTGATGGGCGCCTATATCGGGCAGAACAACGCCACGGAACTCCTGATTCTGGTCGGGTTCGGGATCTGTGCGACGCTGTTCCGGTTCGCGGATTACCCGCTGGCTCCGCTCCTGATCGGGTTCATTCTCGGACCGTTGCTTGAGAACAACTTCTCACGCGCCATGCAGCTCTATGACGGCGTGGGCTTCGTCTGGGAACGGCCGATGACGCTCGGATTGCTGATCCTTGCCGTCGTGCTGGTGGTCCTGCCGGGATACCGCGCCAGACGCGCACGGCTGCGCGCCGAAGGCGTTGCCGACGGCGATTGAGGGTGGCCGGATCAAGGAACGCGCCAGGTGTCGAAACCGCTTGAAGGGATCAGGGTTCTTGACCTGACAAACGTGCTCGCCGGCCCCTTTTGCTGCCACCATCTGGCACATCTGGGGGCGGAGGTCATCAAGGTCGAGGCTGCCGGCCGGGGCGACCTGGCGCGCAAGCTGGGGGCCGATCCGGAGCTGAACGACAAGGGCATGGGCGTTTCGTTTCTCGCCCAGAATGCCGGCAAGAAATCCGTTACGGTCAATCTCAAGCACCCGAAGGGCAGGGCGCTGTTCCTGAAGCTCGTCGGAACCGCAGATGTGCTGGTCGAGAACTTCCGTCCCGGCGTGATGGACCGGCTCGGGGTTGGCTACGAGACGCTGAAAGCGGAAAATCCGCGGCTCATCTATTGCGCGATTTCCGGGTTTGGCCAGGATGGGCCCTGGGTCCACCGGCCGGCCTACGACCAGATCATCCAGGGGGCGTCCGGGGTCATGTCGATCACCGGTGACAGTGACAGTGCGCCGCTCCGGGTCGGCTACCCGGTTGCGGACACGGTCGGCGGGATTACGGCGGCATTTGCCATTTCCGCCGCCCTCAACGCCAAGCCACGGGGCAGCTTCATCGACGTGTCGATGCTGGAATCCGTTCTGGCGACGATGGGCTGGGTGGTGTCGAATTATCTCAATGCCGGTGTCGAGCCGGCAGCCAACGGCAACGAGAACGTCACGTCCGCACCGTCGGGCGCGTTCGAGGCGGGCAACGGCCTCCTCAACATTGCCGCGAACAAGGACGAGCAATGGGTGCTGCTGACGGATCATCTGGGCCTGAGTGAACTGCGCGCACGGCCCGACTACGCAACGCGGGAAGACCGGAAACGGAACCGGCTCGCACTCAAGGCGGAACTGGAAACGGTCCTCAAGACCCGGCCCGCCCGGGACTGGGCAAAGGAGCTCAATCGCATCGGCGTGCCGTCGGGCGCGGTGCTGAGCGTTCCCGAAGTGCTAGAGATGCCTCAGGTCGCGGATCGCGGTTTCCTGGGAAGCTATGAGAATGTCCCCGGTGTGGGGCGCGATATCACGGTCACGAGAACCGGGATCAAGCTCGATGGCGTGGCACCCAAAGTCGATGCTCCGCCGCCATTGCTCGGTGAGCACAATGGCGAAATCTGGCGGGATCTCGGCGTTTCCGACGAAGAGCTGATCGAGCTTCAGAAAGACGGTGCGGTATGAGTTCATCGGGCAAGGACGTCTCCGACTGGTGGTCGACGGAGATCATCGACATGGTGCCGGGTCAGATCCGGTTTCGGGGGCACCCGATTGAAGAGCTGATCGGCACGGTCTCGTTTCCGCAGATGATCTGGCTGATGACACGCGGCGACCTGCCGGATGCCGGGCAGGCAAGGCTGCTCGAGTGTGCGCTGGTCGCGGCGGTCGACCACGGGCCGCAAGCGCCGTCGATCGCTGCCGCACGCATGGCGGTCACCTGTGGGCTCGGCCTGAACGGCGCCATGGCGTCGGCGGTCAACATGCTCGACGACGTTCATGGCGGGGCCGGTGAGCAGGCCGTGGAACTCTATACGTCAATCGACAGGGCGGCTGACGGCGGGCTGGCGCTGGAAGACGCGGCAGCGCAGGAGATCGATCGCTGGCAGGCCAAACGTAGCCGGTTTGTTCCAGGCTTCGGACACAGGTTCCACAAGCCGGAGGATCCGCGCGCACCGAGGCTGCTCGGTCTCGTTGACGCTGCGGCGGAGGAAGGGACGGTCAGCGGACGGTTTGCTGAGATCGGACGCGCCGTTCAAGAGATCCTCAACACGCGCAAAGGCAAGCCGGTGCCGATGAATATCGACGGAGCGACGGCGGTCGTCTACGCGGAACTCGGGTTTGCGCCACAGCTCGCCCGCGGCCTGTTCTGCCTGTCCCGCTCTGTCGGCGTGCTTGCCCATGCCTGGGAGCAGATGCAGCAGGGCGGCCGGAACAAGGGGCCGACACCTCCCGACTATCGCTGGACATACACCGGTCCGAATCCGATCGAGGATCGCGACTGAGGCCGGCGTCCGGGTATCGGCGCCGTTCCGTTATCGTCTCGAGGGGCCTTTTTGCGGCGCCGGTCCAAGCGTGTTCCGGCGGCAGATCGTGGTTGGGAGTTCCACGCTTTCCGGAGGTTTGCCGTTGATCGCGCTGATGAGCGCGCGTGCCGCGCATTGACCCATCCGCCGATGGGGGACGTGAACGGTGGTCAGCGGGACCGGTGCGACGCTGGCCAGCTCGATGTCGTCGAAACCGGTGATGGAGACGTCATCCGGGCTACTCATGTTCAAGGCGGTGGCTGCGCGCAGGGCACCCACTGCCAGAACATCGTTGCCGCACATGACGGCGGTCGGGCGAACGTCCCGGGACATGAGGCTGCGAAAGGCCATGTCGCCCTTTTCGATCGAATACTGGGTTTCCTGGACGATCAGGTCGGACGGGTCGAGACCCGCCTCTGCCATGGCATCACGTATGCCGCTAACACGGTCACGGGCCCTGTCGTTCGCTTCGGTATCGGCCGAGATGCAGCCGATCACGGTGTGACCGTTCCTAATGACCAGTTCAGCCAGGGAGCGCATTGCGAGCCGGTTGTTGAAGCCCACCGACAAGTGCTGTTTGTCCGGATTGGACGCCCAGGTCAGCACCGTCGGTATATTGCGTTTTGCCAGATAGTTGTAGATCTGCGGATTGCGCTGATAACCGATCAGGAGCAGGGCATCCGCGCCCCGGACCGTCAACGTCTTGATCTGCTCTTCCTCAAGATCCTGACGGTAGGAAGAGGACGCGACCAGAAGCGTGCAGCCGTTCTGCTGGAGCTCTTCCTGGAAGGCCTGAATGCCGCGCGCAAAGATGGCGTTCTCCATCGTGGGGATGATCGCGCCGATCGTGTTGGTCCGACCGGCCGCGAGCGCGCGCGCGCTGTAATTCGGCGAATATCCCAGCTGATCGACCGCATCCATGACGATCTTCAGTGTTTTCTTCGTGACCCTGTCCGGCGTGTTGAGACACCTGGAAACCGTCGCCGTCGAGACACCGGCTGTCGCGGCGACATCAGCGAGCGTCGGCACTTCTCCTTTCAGTGAATTCGAGACTTCTTCCATCTGTCCAGTTCAGCGTTGAAGCGAAGCACGTGTCAAAGGTTCGGACTCCCATACATGCATTTTCATTTTCAGAGAACGCTTTTTTCTGCTTGCAAATAAAAATGTAAGCGCTTACATTTTTGAAAGCCGGGTTATCTGATCGTTGGGAGGTGATCATGCTTTTGGCTTTGGCGGCCGTCCTGTTTGCCGCTTTCGTGATCAATGTTTCGATCGGTTCAATTGGTGGAACGCCGTTGCTTGGCAATGTCGGCGAGATGATCTTGCTGTTTGCCGTCTCCATTTCGTTCACCGCAGCAGTCCTGAAGAGAGAAGCAAAGAAAAGAACCGGCGAATAACGGACCCTTTTGGAATTTTTGGGAGGAAAACATGAAGAAAACAGAAGATCTCGCATCGCACGAGCGCCGCAATTTCCTGAAGCTCGCCAGTGCAGGCGGTTTCACGGCGGCGGTCGTTGCGGGCGCAGCCGGTGTGCTTTGGTCGGATGAGGCAGTGGCGCAGACTGCCCAGGAAGAGCGGGCCCGCGAGCAGGCCGCCGACCACATCATGACGCTTGCAACGGCCTACGTGCTGGGCGCGTCGCGCAGCTATCCGATCATGCAGCTCGACCTCAAGGAAAACATCCAGAACGCGACGAACGGCAAGGTCTACGTCAAGCTTGCTCCGGGCGGTCAGCTGGGTGCCGGCGGCGCTCTGGCGCAGGCCGTTCAGGGCGGTACCATTCAGGCCGCGCAGCATTCCCTGTCGAACTTCGCTCCGTTCGCGTCGGCTGTCGACCTGATCAACATGCCGTATTTCTGCGGTTCGAACCAGCGCTTCACCAACCTCGTGACGTCCGATGCCTGGAAAAAGGAAGTGCATCCGAAGATCGAAGCCTCCGGCTTCAAGGCGCTGTTCTACGTCGTCATCGACCCGCGTGTCGTGGCCGTGCGCAAGGGCGGCAACAAGGTGATCACGCCTTCCGATCTGTCCGGTGTGAAGTTCCGCGTGCCGGGTTCGGCGATGCTGCAGCAGTATTACCGCATGGTCGGCGCAAACCCGACACCGGTTGCCTGGGGCGAAACGCCGTCCGCGATCAAGCAGGGTGTTGCCGATGCGCTCGATCCGTCCGTCGGTGCTCTCTACGTCTTCGGCTTCAAGGACATCCTGAGCCACGTAACGTTCACGCAGGCGGTGCCGGACAGTCAGGTCTATTCCATGAACCTGGAGTGGTTCAATTCTCTGCCAGCGGATGTCCAGGAAGGCATCGAATTCGCGGGTGAGATTTCCGCTCAGCAGAACCTTGCCAAGGTTCCGGCGGCGCGCGCCTATGCGATGTCCGAACTGGTGAAGTCGGGCGTGGAATTCCACTCTCTGTCGGAAGACCAGCTCGCCGAGTGGCAGGCAGCCGGCGGATACCAGCGCGAGGAATGGGATCAGTTCAAGGTCGAACTGGCCGGTTCCATGGATGCCTTCGGCCGCCTGGAAGAAGCCGCCAACACGATGGGCCGTTACTACGTCCACGACGCATAAGAGTGCGTCGATCGGCCAGCGCCCATGGCGCTGGCCAGATCCCTTTTCTAACATCACCACGCCCGATGACCGCATCAGACCTTTCTGATGGGAACGGCAGAGGAGTGCCCCATGTCGAATGTACTTCAAGCCCTGGACCGGAACGGCGAGCGCTGGCTCCTGCTGGTCTTCTACGTGATGCTTGTGCTGACCATGTTCATTGAAGTGGTCCGGCGTGAGGTCTTTGCCTACTCGTCCATCTGGGGTGAGGAAATCGTCCGGTATTCGTTCATCTACCTCGCCTGGATCGGTGCCGCAGCCGCGGTCAAGGAGCGCGGGCACATCCGCATCGACGTGATCATGCAATATGTCAGTCCGCGGGTGAAAGCGGTGCTCTACATATTCGGCGATCTCGTCATGGCCTTCGTTGCCGTCATCGCCTTCTACTGGTCTCTCGAGACGGTTCTCGTCTCCGCCAAGTTCGGTTCGGTAACCCATGGCCTGCGGATTTCCCAGGTCTGGTTCCTGTCCGCCGTTCCCTTCGGCTTCGCCCTGGTCCTGTTCCGCCTGGCCCAGTCCCTCCTGCGCGACATCAAAGACTTTCGTGACGGACGTCCCGTCTACGAAGGCGACAAACTGTTCGACTGAAGGAGACAGCCATGCTTTGGAATCAACTTCAGCAACAGACCGTCGAACTGGGATGGGATTTTTACGGCCCGGTTCTGATCTTCGTTATCCTGGTCGCGCTCGCCGTACCGGTCTGGGCCGCGATTGGCGCGGCCGCCATCGCAATGCTCATGATCTCCGGTGCGCTGCCGCTGTCGCTGGTCGGTGAAAGCCTGTTTCACGGGATCGACCATTTCGCGCTGACCGCCGTGCCGCTGTTCATCCTGACCGGTGACGTGCTCGTGCGCACCGGCCTCAGCCGCAAATTCCTCGATGTCGCAGAAGCGCTGACCTGCTGGGCAAAGGGCGGTTTCGGGTCTGCGACCGTTCTGGTGTGCGGCATGTTCTCGGCGATCTCCGGTTCCGATGCCGCCGGTGCGGCAGCCGTCGGCCGGATGACCATCGAACGGCTGGTGGAAAGCGGCTATCCGCGTCCCTATGCCTGTGCCCTGGTTGCGGCCGGTGCGTGTACCGGCATCCTGATCCCGCCGTCGATTGCCTATATCATCATCGGTCTCGTGCTTGGAATTTCGGCATCGACGCTTTTCCTCGCCGCGCTGATCCCCGGCATTGCCATTCTCGTCTCCATCCTCGTGACCAACATCGTCATGAACCGCATCTATGCCTATGAGGGCGGCGGGTTGATGACCTTCGGCGAATGGGCTGCGAATCTCGGCAAGGCGCTCAAGTCCGGCTGGTATGCGTTCATCGTTCCTGGCGTGATCTTCTACGGCATCTTTTCCGGCCGCCTGACACCGACCGAGGCGGGTGCCGTCGCGGTCATGATCACGATCGGCATGGGGTTCCTGCTGGGCACGTTGAAGCTGTCGGACTTTCCGGCCATGCTGGTCAGCTCGGCCAAGGTGAACGGCGTCATCGTTCCGATCATCGCCTTTTCCCTGCCGCTCGCCCAGGCGCTCGCCATTCTCGGGGTCCCGCAAGGGTTCGTTTACGCGGTCACGTCGCTGACCAATGAACCGGCGCTGCTGATCCTGTTGATGATCCTGATCCTGATTGCGGCGGGCTGCGTCATGGAGACCACGCCGAATATCGTGATCCTGGCGCCGATCCTGAAGCCGCTTGCCGATAATATCGGCATGAACGAAATCCAGTTCTGTATCATGATGATCACTGCACTGGGTGTGGGCTTCATCACACCGCCGCTCGGACTGAACCTGTTCGTGGTCTCGGGCCTGACCGGCGAGTCGATCCTGAAGATTGCTGCCAAAGCAGTTCCGTTCGTCTTCTTCATGCTGATCGTGACGCTGTTGATCGCCTATGTGCCGGCGCTCTCCACCACGCTGCTACCTGACATTTACAAGTAGGTTCACCATGACTGTAGAGTATCTGAAAAAAGCGGTCCTCACGTCGAAGACCGACGCCTCCGAAACCACCAAGATCGTGCAGGAAATCCTGGATACGATCGAGGCCGGCGGAGATGCAGCGGCGCTCGATTACGCGGCTAGGTTCGACAAGTATGAAGGCGACATTCTCCTGGACGATGCCGCGATCGCCGAAGCGGCGGCGAGGGTTCCGGAAAAACTGAAGCGGGACATCGAGTTCGCCCATGCCAACGTGAAGCGGTTCGCGGAGGCCCAGAAGGAGACCTGCCAGGATATCGAGGTCGAAGTGATCCCGGGCCTGATTGCCGGCCAGAAGAGCATCCCCGTCGAAACGGCGGGCTGCTACATTCCCGGTGGCCGTTACAGTCACATCGCCAGTGCGATCATGACGGTGACGACGGCCAAGGTTGCCGGCTGCAAGAACATCATCGCCTGTTCGCCGCCGCGGCCAGGTATCGGCATCAACCCGGCCATCATCCATGCGGCCAAGGTGTGCGGCGCGGACAAGATCCTCGCCATGGGCGGGGTCCAGGGCGTTGCCGCCATGACATTCGGCCTGTTCGGTCTGCCCAAGGCGAACATTCTGGTCGGGCCGGGCAACCAGTTCGTTGCAGAAGCCAAGAGAATTTTGTTCGGCCGTGTCGGCATCGACATGATCGCCGGGCCGACCGACAGCCTGATCCTGGCTGACGGCAGCGCCGATGCAATGGTGGTGGCCGCGGATCTCGTCGGGCAGGCGGAGCATGGCTACAACTCGCCCGTCTGGCTGGTGACCGACACGCGGTCCCTGGCGGAAGAGGTCATGGCGCTGGTGCCGAAGCTCATCGACGATCTCCCCGAAGTGAACCGGGACAACGCAACGGCCGCCTGGCGGGATTACGCGGAAGTCATCCTCTGCGACACGCGCGAGGAAATGGCGGCTACGTCCGATGCCTATGCGCCCGAACACCTGACGGTTCAGGCCGAGGATCTCGACTGGTGGCTCGACCGGCTGTCCTGCTACGGCTCGCTTTTCCTCGGCGAGGAAACGACCGTTGCCTTCGGGGACAAGGCGTCGGGCACGAACCATGTGCTGCCAACCTCCGGAGCGGCCAGCTACACCGGCGGGCTTTCGGTCCACAAATACATGAAGATCGTGACGTGGCAGCGCGCCACCCGTGACGGCGCCAAGCCGATTGCGGAGGCAACGGCGCGGATTTCCCGTCTTGAAGGCATGGAGGGCCACGCCCGCACGGCCGACATCCGGCTCAAGAAGTACTTCCCGCAGGAAACATTCGACCTGACTGCGGATCCAGGAGCCTGACCTCATGTCGAACCTGTTTGACGTCTCCGGCAAGGTGGCCTGTGTCACCGGTGCAAGCTCCGGTCTCGGCCGGCGCGCAGCGACCGCGCTCGCGCGGGCCGGAGCGTCCGTGGTGGGGGTCGCGAGACGGTCGGCGGATCTGGAGGACTGGAGACGGGAAGCCGGCGGACAGACGGCAGCGGTCACGGCGGATCTTTCCGACCGCGACGGCCTTGCAAAGCTGGCCGCAAACATTGCCGGTCCATTCGGACCGCCGCAGATCCTGGTGCATGCTGCCGGCATAAACACGCGTGAGACGGCCGACGAGGTCACACCCGAGGGCTGGGACATAACGTTGTCGCTCAATCTGACGGTGCCGTTTTTCCTGAGCCAGGCCTTCGTGCCGGCCATGCGCGAAAAGCGCTGGGGCCGGATCGTGACGTTTGCGTCCCTGCAAACGACGCGCGCCTTTCCCGGCGGCATTGCCTACGGCGCGTCGAAGGGAGGCATCGGCCAGCTCACGCGGGCCATGGCCGAGGCGTGGTCGAAGGACGGGATCAACGCCAATGCCATCGGTCCGGGGTTCTTCCCGACGGAACTGACGGCGGCTGTCTTCGGCGACGATGAACGGGCGAAACGCAACGCGGCGCAGACCTGCATCGGCCGCAATGGCGCGCTGGAGGACATGGACGGGCCGTTGCTGTTTCTTTGTTCCGACGCCTCTGCTTATGTGACCGGCCAGGTGTTGATGGTCGATGGAGGTTTCACGGCAAAATGAAAGCGCTAGTCTACACGGGGCCGGAGAACCAGGCCTATATGGAGGTTGCCGATCCGGCTCCCTCGGACGGTGAGGTGCTGATCCGGGTGGCCCATACCGGCATCTGCGGTTCGGACATGCATGCCTTTCTCGGGCATGACGAGCGCCGGCCCGCACCACTCATCCTCGGCCACGAAGTCGCGGGTACGGTGGTGTCCGGCCCCCAGACCGGGCGCCGCGTCACCGTGAACCCGCTGGTGAGCTGCGGCGTCTGCGAGGCGTGCCTGGCAGGCCGGGACAACCTGTGCGCCGACCGCCAGATCATTTCGATGCCGCCGCGCGAAGGCGGCTTCGCCGATTACCTCGCGATGCCGGAAAGCAATCTCGTGACCGTGCCGGATCATGTCACGGACGCGCAGGCCGCGCTTGCCGAACCGATTGCCTGCGGCTGGCACGCGGTCCGGCTGGCAATAAAGGCGCTTGCCGGTGATCCGCAAAACGCACATGCACTGGCGATCGGTGGCGGGGCCATCGGGCTGGGCGCCGCGCTCTGTCTCAAGGCGCAGGGCATCGAGAATGTGAAACTGGTGGAGCCGAACGCGGAACGCGCGCGGTTTCTGACGACGACCTGTGGCGTGGATGTCTTGAGCCCGGACGAGGCGGAGGCGAGCGGGCTCTACGACATCGTGGTGGACGGGGTTGGATATCCTGCCACACGTGCCTCTGCGTCAGCCTGCGTCAAGCCCGGCGGCGTCATCGCCCATATCGGCCTGGGTTCCGCCGAAGGCGGGCTTGACATAAGACGGATCACGCTTCAGGAAATTCAGTTCATCGGCACGTACACCTATACCGCACAAGACTTCCGCGACACCGCAGCAGCCATGTTCGACGGCCGGCTCGGCGCACTCGACTGGGTTGAAAGCCGGCCGCTCTCGGAAGGCCTCCGCGCCTTCACCGATCTGCGCGCCGGACATGTCGCGGTTCCGAAGATATTACTGACACCAGACGCTTAAGGAGACATTCATGTCTGAAATTCCCCACCTTCTCGTCCATGAGCATGCCGACAATGTCGGTGTGGTCGTCGTGGAGGGCCTGACCGCCGGTACGGACATGCTGTGCTGTGTCACGCACGACAATTCCACGTTCAGGCTGACCGCGGGTGCGGACGTGCCGATCGGACACAAGATTGCCCTCAAGGATCTGAACGACGGCGATACGGCCATCAAATACGGCGAGGATATCGGCAAGATCATTGCCGACATTCCCAAGGGCGGCCACGTCCATACGCATAACTGCAAAACCAAGCGCTGGTAAGGAGCCGTGTCCATGTCTTCCAAATACTCAAACATCACGGTGAAAGCGTTCCGGCGCGAAAACGGCAGGGTCGGTGTCCGCAACCACGTCGTCATTCTTCCGGTCGACGATATCTCGAACGCGGCCTGTGAAGCGGTTGCCAACAACGTGAAGGGGACGCTTGCGATCCCGCATGCCTATGGCCGCCTGCAATTCGGCGAGGATCTTGAGCTGCACTTCAGAACCATGATCGGCACCGGCGCGAACCCGAATGTCGCCGCCGTCGTCGTGATCGGCATCGAACCCGGCTGGACCAAACGGATCGCAGACGGGATCAGGGAAACGGGCAAACCGGTTGCCGAGTTTTCGATCGAGCAGAACGGCGATTTCGAAACCATCCGCGCGGCGTCCTGGAAAGCGAAGGAATTCGTGCACTGGTCGACCGAGCTGCAGCGCGAGGAGTGCTCGATCTCCGATATCTGGGTCTCCACGAAATGCGGCGAAAGCGACACCACCACGGGTCTCGGATCCTGTCCGACCGTCGGCAACATGTATGACAAGCTGCTGCCGGAAGGCATCACCGGGTTCTTCGGCGAAACCTCCGAAATCACCGGCGCCGAGCACATTTGCCAGAAACGCGCGATCAATGAAGAGGTTGGCGAGCGCTGGTACAAGATGTGGAAGGCGTATCAGGATGACGTGATTTTCGCGCACCAGACCGATGACCTGTCCGACAGCCAGCCGACAAAGGGCAATATCGAGGGTGGCCTGACCACGATCGAGGAAAAGGCGCTCGGCAATCTGGAGAAGATCGGCCGCACGTCGCAGTACATCGATATCCTGGAGCCCGCGGAAGCACCGAAGTCCGGCAAAGGCCTCTATTTCATGGATTCCTCTTCCGCAGCAGCGGAATGCGTGACGCTGATGGCGGCCGGGGGGGCGGTGATCCACACCTTCCCGACCGGGCAGGGCAACGTGGTCGGCAATCCGATCGTACCCGTCATCAAGATCACCGCCAACCCGCGCACCGTGCGGACCATGAGCGAACATGTCGACGTGGATGTTTCCGGCATTCTGCGGCGTGAGATGACGATCGATGAGGCTGGCGATGAGCTGATCGACATGATCCGCCGCACGGCCAACGGCCGGAACACGGCCGCTGAAGCGCTGGGTCACAGAGAATTCTCCATGACCAAGCTCTACCGCAGCGCCTAATTGCAGTCAGTAGGCGGCCGGGAATCCGGCCGCCTGCAACGGAAAGGAATGCGCGTGGAACCGAGCAATCGACTTAGTCTTGACGAGGCGACCAGCCTGATACAATCGGCCTTTGCCGGTGTCGGCGTCTCGGATGACGTCGCCCTATGCGTTGCAAAAGCGCTGGTCGCTGCCGAAGCGGAAGGACAGGTAGGGCACGGTTTCTCCCGCGTCGAAGACTACGCGGCGCAAGTTCGAACCGGCAAGATCAGGGCGAATGCGGTAGTCGAGATAAACCAACTAGGAACGGGCAGTCTTCTGGCGGATGCCGGTTTCGGCTTTGCCTATCCCGCACTGGAGCAGATTATCGACAAAGGCATAGAGCTGGCGCCGTCCACCGGATGCGTCACCATGGGTGTCACGCGTTCACACCACTGCGGTGCCCTGTCGGTACAGGTCGAAAAGCTCGCGCGTGAAGGCCTTGTCGCCATCATGGTGGCCAACACCCCGGCTGCAATGGCGCCTTTCGGAGCCAAGCAAGCCGTGTTCGGCACCAACCCGATCGCGTTCGCGGCACCTCGTGCCGGTCGCGATCCGCTTGTGATGGATCTGTCCCTGTCCCGGGTCGCGCGCGGCAAGGTGATGAGCGCGCACAAGGCCGGCAAGCCGATCCCGGAAGGCTGGGCCCTGGACGCGGACGGCAAACCGACGACCGATGCGGAGAAGGCGCTGGGCGGAACGATGCTGCCCATCGGCGAGGCGAAAGGAACGGCTCTCGCCCTCATGGTGGAGATCCTGGCGTCGGTGATGACCGGCGCGTCGTTCAGTTCACAGGCGACGTCCTTCTTCAAGGCCGACGGCCCGTCCCCGGGTGTCGGCCAGTTCCTGATTGCCATGAAACCGCAGGACAGCCATTTCACGGGCCGCCTCGAGGAGTTGCTCAGCGCAATTGAAACGCTGGAGGGCGCGCGCCTGCCGGGCAGCCGGCGGTCGTCCGCGATCCGCGCGGCGGCAGAAAACGGGATCGACGTCCCTGTCCGCTATATCGACGCGTTGCGGAAGCTGGCTGAAGGCGGAGCCTGACCGGGAACAGATCCGCCGGATACCCGTCGGATTGATCCGGCCAAAAGAGGAAAACGGAGGCACGATACTCGCATGTACAAACACATCCTCATTCCGGTCGCGCTCGATCATGAAACGCTGGTCGACCGGAAACTTGAAATCGCGCGACACCTTCTGGCCGAAGATGGCAAGATCACGCTGCTGACCGTGCTGGAGAATATTCCAGGCTTCGTGTCCGAATTTGTCGACCTCAAGATCGACAACCATCTGACCCAGAAAGTGGCGGACCGGCTCAAGGCGGCAGCCGGTTCGGACGCACGGATCAACTGCAAGGTCGTCACCGGAAAACCGGGCGTGCAGATCGCGGCATATGCCGACAGCGAGAGCGTGGATCTCATCCTGGTCGGCTCCCATCATCCGTCTGCCCAGGATTACTTTCTGGGGTCCACCGCGTCGCGGGTCGTCCGGAGAGCGGGATGCTCGGTGTTCGTTGTCAGAGACGGCGACGGCTAGAGCATTTTCCGACCAATTTGGATCATTTGACCGAGGCCCTTTTTCGCGCTGGCGAGACGGTTCGCCCGCCGTGGTGTTGCCCACCACAAGGGTGAACCAACGACGCCAGAGCGGAAAAGGGCCCGGCCAATCTTGATGTTTGTCGCTTGAATGCGTTCCACAAAGGGTGAGGATATCCAGCCCATCGGCTGCGTTGTGCCACTTGCACGATGCACCGCATCGCGCTTCGTGACCCGCCTGGCCGAGTGAACCGGATATCCGCATCAAATGATTCAAATTGGTCGGAAAATGCTCTAGGCCATACCCGCGTTGCGGCATGCCGTCAGACAGTCATCGTCATCCCGAAGGCGCGCTGCAGGCGATATGTCGACTTGATGAAGCGGGACGCAGCCGCATCGAGATCTGCAATCTCCAGCTTCAGATTCTCCTTCAGCCGATTGCCCAGTTCGACCGTGCCTTCGCGCCTGACGTCCGGGTCCTGCCACTTCGGCAGGATCTCGTTTTGCCAGAAGGTCTCGATCCAGGTGTAGTCGGCAACGTGAACATGATCGAAGTCTTCAAGTGCCGTCATGACACAGCCAAGACGCGCTCCGAGGATGGCCCAGTCCCCGTTGGGCGTATCGAGGCCGACACTGCACCACACCCTGAGCCGCTCATGGTTGGCCGCACCGATATGCTGCAACAGGGCTTCGCTCTTCGGAAGGTCGGGCCAGGCCTCGTAGGCAAGCACACCGTCGGCGAGATTGAATTTCACCCCCTCGCGAAAACCGCCCCGGAACGCCTGGAACGGGGTTGCCGTCATGTGAACCTCTGACAGGACCCGGTTGGCCTGGAAGTAAGGCGTCGTCCAGCAGAAGTCGACGGCGGCTTCCCGGCGCCGGGCGTTTTCGTGTGACCGCAGTGTCACCAGTGTTTCGCGGGGCCAGATCTTCACGCCGCCATTGCCGTATTCCAGGGCGTTCAACACGTTTCTTGCGCTGAAGGAAAAGACGGCGCCCCGATCCCTCGGCGACACATCAAATGTTCCGGAGAAGAAGAGATCGTCGATCAGGAAGTTGTCGGCATCTATGGTGATGACGTGATCGCTCCGGCTTATCTCACCCGCTTGCCGGTGCGCCGCGTCGAAGCCCATGACGCCGTGCACGCGCTGGGCGTGCGGCAGGATTTCCAGAACGCGCGCGTAGTGCACATCGGCGTTCGGCTCGTCAATGCTCAGGAAAACCGCATCGCATGTCGACAGATCGAGCACTGTGTCACCAGTCCTGGTCGTTGCCGAGATGAACGATGGCTTCCGGCCGCCACTTTTCGATCAGGAGGTGCTTGCGCCTGACGAAATAGGCGCGCCAATCGAGATCGGGCTGTTGCAGGGAACCTGCGGTGACATTGGGAAGGCAATCATAGGCAAGGCCGGCCTTTTGAAGTGGCACCATGTCGGTCAGATCCACGATGATGACCGGCAGCATGCCCTGGTCTTTCGCGCCCCTGGTGGCCGCGGGCAACAGCGGTTCGATGTCTTCCCACTCGAGACCGCACAGGTTCACAAGCATGATCGACAACGCCCTGTCCGGTCGCACGATGCCGTCGATGACGGGACTGTCGCTGTTGAACGGCCAGGCGGCCTCGCCTGCGTCCAGCTTCCGGGTTTCACCCTTGCCGCCCCAGCTTATCTGAAAAGAGATATCCTTCATCCGGCTCCAAGCCTGCTCACTGGTGATGTGGTAAGCGATGTCAGCACATCCTGCCACGTCGCCGCCAGCATTTTCCCGTTTCGGGCCGCCGCAGACGCCGCTGCGGCCCGTCCACGGTTTTCCCAGGACGCCGGATCTTCTTCCAGAGCGCCTTTCAAGGCGTGGGCAAGATCGCCGTCTTCGTAGATCAGGCCGGACGTCGGAGGGTCAATGACGTCCCGAAGCCCTGGCGTGTCCGGTCCGAGAACTGCGCGTGCGTGGGTTGCCGCCAGAATGGCCGAACCGGACGTCAGCGACGCCCGGTAGGGCAGCACGACAAAGTCGGCGGCCGCGTGCAGTTTGCCGACATCCGCCTGGCTTGCGAACCCTTCCTTCAGCACCAGGCGGTCATCAGCTGGCAAATCGAGATCGTAGTTGCTTGCCAGTTCGCCCGCAAAGATCAGACGGTCGTCCGGGCCGGCGGTCGCGAGGAAGGCTTCGGCAAGCTCCACCGGCTGCTTGTACGGGGCGATGCGTCCGGGCGACAGGACAATCCTGCGCGCGCCTGACAGTCCCAGATCGTCGCGCGCAGAACCGCGCGGATAGACCGGGTAAGCGCCTTCGTAGTTGTGATGGGGAATGACGCGGACCCTTGCCTCGGGCAATGGCATCACTGCCCGCGCTGCCGTGAGCGCGTGGAGCGAGTGGACGTGGAGTATGTCGGAAAGCGCGCACAGACCGGCCTGGAGGTCTTCATTTGCGGCATTTTTTTCCGCGTCGTGAGGGGCCAGGTTGTGAAGTGTCCAGACCACCTTGCCGCCAGCTCCGCGGAACCGGCTTAAGCCGTCCAGGAAGTCTTCAACGGATTTCGGCGCACCAGCCCCCATGAGCACGGCATGTTCCCAATGCAAATGGAACAGATGCGGCCTGTCCGGCGCCTCGGCCTGCAGGCTCAGTGCGTCCGCGATTGATCCCGGCTCTGCGCGGAAAGCCGGTTCCAGACTTTCATAGAGCAGCGTCTGGTAGGGGTTGGTCCCCCTGTAGTCGGGAAAAAACGTTATCCGCTGTGAGGTTAGGTGTCGGGCAGTCATCACGGTTGCTGTTCTGGGCGGCAAGGGCGGCCGGGTCGGTGACCATAGGGCGATGTCAAACTCGTCAGTGTTTGACTTGACACCTTATCCGGGGTCGCTTCTAATCTTTTGCATATTTTTTTTAATGTCAAAAATTCGGGTGAAGGCAGCCATGCCACGTTGGGTTCTCGGAAAAGTCCTGGCCTTGCTGAGCGTTCTCGGCATTCCGCTGAGCAGCGCCGCGGCGCAGAATTCCGCTCAGTTCGACTCGCCGGCTGCCGCTCGTGCCTATTTGCGCGCAAATCCCGACGGACCACAGGCCAATGCGGCATTTCTGGCGCTGGTGGAATTTCGCCTGATGCGGGAGAACCCCGGTTTGTCGAGAGACGAAATCATGTCGATTTTCAACCGGAACGCATCCGCTTCTACCGGAGCGCGTCAGGCTCCGTCGCCAGGCCTCTATTGAGAAAAAAACATGCGTTGGCCAATTCGGGTTTTGTTCAAGTCAACCGGAGCCATTGCGATTGCTGCGGTGGTTTTTCTTGCGCCTGCCAGGGCGCAGACGACTGATGCTCTTGCCGGGTCGACGTCCCGCGTCGCTCTTGTCATCGGCAATTCGGCTTACCAGTCGGTTGCGCCGCTCCCCAACCCGGTCAACGATGCGGAGCTGGTGGCCGAAAAACTCTGGGAAGCCGGTTTCGAAGTCATTGAGACGCTCGATGGCGACCGCGAGAAAATGCTCGCCGATCTTGCAACGTTCCGCAGCCGCCTCCGGGAAGGCAGCGAGGCGCTGTTCTACTATGCCGGACATGGCGTTCAGATCGGTGGCCGCAACTACCTTTTGCCTGTCTCCGTCGCACCGAGGTCCGTTGAAGAACTGATCGAGCAGTCGATCGATGCGCAGCTTTTCGTGGACATCATGTCCAACTCCGGCGCCAAGCTGAACATCGTGCTGCTGGATGCCTGCCGCAACAACCCCTTTGGCGAGATCACGGATGCGGAATCGGAGACGATCGCATCGCGTGCGATCAGTCTCGGAGCCTCGCGCGAAGAGGTCTCACGGGGCCTGGAACAGCTGTCGCAATCCAGCCGCGGCGGGCTTGCGGAAATGACGGCAGGCGACACGGAAACCGTGATCAGCTTCGCGACGGCGCCCGGGTCGGTTGCCTATGACGGCGAGGGCCGGCACAGCCCCTATACCCAGGCGATTGCCGACAACATCAGCGAGCCGGGGCTCGAGATCATCGATCTTTTCCGGCGAATTCGCGGCAGCGTGCGCGAAAACACGGCCGGGGAACAGATCACCTGGACGACGAGCACGCTCGAAAGCCGCTTCTATTTCATCCCGCTCGTTGACGATCTGCGCGCAGCGACGACCGGCATGTCCATCGCCTCCGACACGCTGGGCGGGCTGCCGCCGCGCCGTATCATCGACCGGACGTTCTGGCGTTCCATCCGGG
Source organism: Roseibium sp. (assembly GCF_965229775.1). GTDB lineage: Bacteria > Pseudomonadota > Alphaproteobacteria > Rhizobiales > Stappiaceae > Roseibium. The sequence goes on along the minus strand of NZ_OZ245929.1, from coordinate 6,212,107 downwards.
ACAGTGAGCGGGCGGAAGCCTTCACCTCCTATATCCGGACGATGCCGCGGGGAGCCTTCGTTGAAGACGCGAAAGAGCAGCTCAGGCAACTGGGCGGCGATCCCGACAGTATTCTGGTTTCCGACACGGCGCTCCCGGACGCCGCTCCCGTCCGGGCGGGGATTTCCGGAGACAATGGCCGCAACGACATCATTTCGGCGCTGGACAGTGCACGCCTGAACGTGCCGATCGGCGTTGGCGAGAAACGGCTCGACACCAAGGCCGGTGAAAATGGCTGGGTCTATGTCGAAAGCGCCTCCCGCCTCGGCGTCGTCACCGAGAGCTCCGGAAAAGCGCTGCATGGCGGCACGGTCCACTGGCTTTCCGACACGGACGAGCTGGCTTACACCCCCCAGGTCGGTTCCAATGGTGGCCGCGACGCGTTCCGCAGTCTTGCCCTGGGAGAGGAGGGCAACACTGCTCCGATCGAGGCACAGCTCGATGTCTACGTGGACGCGTGCGATATTCTGGCCGGCAATCCCTATGACAGCCAGCGCGTCACAGCAGGAACGCGGCAGTTCATCATCGACCGCAATTTCGATGCCGCCATCGAGGTGTGTGAAATCGCCGTTGCGAACTATCCCGACGTCGAGCGGTTCTGGGCGCAGCTTGCACGTGCCTATCGTTCGGCAGGCGACTATGAAAAAGCGATCGAGTGGCAGCAGAAGGCCGTTGATGCCGGTTATGCTTCCGCCATGGTGTATCTCGGCCAGATGTATCTCGACGCCCAGGCAGTGCCGCGGGACTATCCGCGGGCGAAGGAACTCTTCGAGGAAGCGGCGGACCGCGGCGAAACGGCCGCATATACCGCGCTCGCCTATGTCCACCGTGCCGGTGTCGGCGTTCCGCAGGACTACGCTCAGGCCCTGGAATTCTACCGGGAAGGTGCGGATCTCGGGAATGACTGGGCGATGACCAATATTGCCGAGTTCTACCAGAAGGGGATCGGCGTCGAGAAAGACCCTAACGAGGCAGTCACCTGGTACACGGCCGCCGCGAAAAGCGGCGAGTTGACCGCACAGACGCGCCTGGCGCGGATGTACCAGATCGGAGATGGTATTCCGAAGGATTTCGAACAGGCGCGTTTCTGGTTCGAAACGGCTGCGGGACGGGGCGTGCCGAATGCGCTCACGCGGCTCGGGATCATGTACGAAAACGGGCAAGGGCTCGACAAGGACGTGGAGGCAGCCGTGCGGCTGTTCACCCGGGCCGCGCGTGAGGACGACGCAGAGGCCTATTTCCGGCTTGGCCGGGTGTATGCGTCCAAACATCCGCTGTTCGACGACCCGGAACGGGCTGCGGTGCTCTTTGAACGGGCGATGACGGAAGGTGTTTTCGGGGCGGAACGCGGTCTGGCGCGTCTCCTTTTTGAAGGGCGTGGCGTTGACAAGGACGTGCCGCGCGCCCGCGAACTGTTCGCTGCAGAAGCGGAAAAGAACCCCTGGGCAGCGCGTGACGCCGGACGCGCGTGGGCATCAGCGGACGGAGCTGAACCCGACTTCGCCGAAGCTGCCCGCTGGTACCGGGTCGCCGCCGAGGGCGGTGTTCCCTGGGCGGCGCTTGATCTGGCGCGGCTGTCGGAAACCGGACGCGGCGTTCCAAAAGACAGGCAGGCCGCGCTGATCTGGTATGCTACGGCACTGGGACTGAGTGACAATGCCAATCTGGCCGAGACGGTTGCCAAGAACACGTCTTCCTATGGCCGGGAAGAATTTGTCGCCGCGGCACAATCGATCCTGTCGGAACTCGGTGTACTGTCCGGGCCGGCCGACGGGCAACTGGGACCGGCAACGCGCCGGGCCGTGAATGAAGCCTTCACGTCACGCGGGCTGACACCGCCCGGTGATGAAATCACCCTCGATGTACTGTCGAGACTGACACGAATGGATTGAGAGACAGGCGGGATTCCAATGGTCAAAAGCATTGCAGCTCTAATCGTCCTGACGGTGTTCCTGACAGGCTGTGTCAGTTCCTCGGTCAACCGTCCCGACGTTTCCATCGAAGAGGAAGTCGCCCGTCTGAAAAAGCAGGGATTCCGGCAGGTTACCCGGACATCGGACGGAACGCGCATCCTGCGCTACAGCGGCCGGATAACCTCGGCGGTCGAGTGCAGGAGAAGCTCGAACAGTTTCGCGCCCATTCCTTCCAGGCGCAGAACCGCGGACGGACAGACGCAAACCGTCACGCTTGATGCCTACCTGCAACTGTCGCCCGGATCAGACGGGGTTTTGAGGAGTTCGGGGCGCGACGGCATCTATATCGTGACGATCAAAACGCGCGGCCGCGGCGGAAACACGTCGCTGACCGGCATCAAGTTCGGGCCACGCGGACAGGCCTCGTTCAGGTCGGGCCTGACATGCCGTGCTGCTTGACCGGACAGTTGTAATTGTCACGGTCTTCCGCCCTGCGGCTTGATATATGTGTTCTGGCCGATATCCGTATCGGGGATGTCGCTGCACCTTGCCATGCGACGATGATCGAGGGACTGGCCGATGCCGGATACCGGGTCGGTGTGCTTCCGGTCGCGCCTGCCGCGATCAAGGCGGATCCCTACTCGATCGAACCTACGTGGCGCAGGCTGTTGGCTGACGGCCGCGTAAAGCGGCTCGCACCCGGCGTGCACGCCGAATGCGCACTTGCGCTCGGGCTCGATGCCCGGCTGTTTGCATTGCCGTCCGGCAACGTGTGTTCGATCACGGCAGACCAGCGTATCGTGACGCTCGAGCGGCCGGCCGATTTCGCGTCGAAGACACAAGGAGAACTGGAGCGCGTCGCCGAACACGCCGGGGAAGTGCTGGGCGGACCGGTGGTCTGGGACCCCACGTCACGGATTTGCAGGGATGCCTTGTCCTCCTGTGTGCCGCATTGGCCGACAACCGGTGTCGACTGGCTGCCGACCGTGCCGCCAACGGGTGTTGTACGCAGTGAAGGGGTCGAGCGTGCCCGGCCCACAGTTGGAATGGGCCACTTTGCGCGTGCGCGGTCCGGACCCTGGATGCTTTCCGTAGAGGCAGGGGCACGCGCGTTCCGCGCCGCCAATGTTCAATGGCGGCTTCTTGCGCCCCCGCAGGCCGAGCGGCCACCCTGGCCGCAGCCGGCACCCGTTGAAATCTGGCCGGACGATCAAGTCGGGTTTTGCGAGTTTCTCGGCAAGGTCGATATCCTTGCCCATGACGGTCAAGCGGCGGATGACCCGTGTCCGGTGGACGTTCTTTATGCGCTGCGCAGCGGTGTCGTTCCCTTTCTCGAGCCCGAATACAGATCCGTGTTTGCCGGAACAGCGATCTACGGACGTCCTTCCGAGATCGCCCAGCGCGCGCTGGAATTTCACGAAAACCCGTCTCTCGGCGCCGACTTGCGGGCCAGCGGAAAGGAACTGGTCGAGAAGCTGTTCCTGCCGCAGGCCGCAGTTTCCAGAATACGGAAGCTTATCGGCAAACCACGCGACAATCCTTATGCGCCGGCCGTTCACGCAGCGCGCCCAAGGCGGGTGCTTTTCTATTCGACCAACGGGATCGGTCTGGGGCACCTGACGCGCCAGCTCGCGATCGCGCAGCGCCTGCCTTCCCGCCTCACGCCGGTTTTCGTAAGCCACTCCAAGGCCGTCGATATTGTCCATGCATATGGATATGCGGGTGAGCATCTGCCGTATCATTCGGCTTACGGCGCGCGCAAGGAACATTGGGACGTGGCGCTTTCGGATGCCTTGACCGCAGCTCTGGACTTCTATCGCCCAAGCGCCCTGGTCTTCGACGGCAACGTTCCGTTCCTGGGGCTCATGAGGGCGATGGAGAGCTGCCCCGATGTGGCGCGGGTCTGGGTCCGGCGCGCCTTCTGGGGGCCGAACCGGGATCTGGACGCCCTGGAACGCGGCACGGCATTCGATCTCGTCGTGGAACCGGGTGAACTGGCATGGGCACGCGATGACGGCCCAACGGTGGACTACAGGCATGAGGCGCTGCCGGTGCCGCCCGTGAGGCTTCTGGACGGGAACCAGCTTCTGGACCGGCAGGCCGCTTGCGCACAGCTTGGTCTGGATCCGGGGCGCTTGAACGTCCTTGTTGCGCTGGGCTCGGGCAACAATACGGATACCGGTCGCATGACGGCGCGGACGCTTGCCCATCTCCACGGGCGTGCGGACGTCGGGACGGCTGTTGCCGAATGGCGCATCGCGGGTGAGACATCCGACCTTCCGGCGGGTGTCCAGCGGCTCACGGGCTATCCGTTCGGCAAGTTTTTGAGCGCATTCGACTTTGCCGTTGCCGCCGCCGGCTACAACACGTTCACCGAACATATGGCGGAAGGGCTTCCGACCGTCTGGGTGCCCAACGAGCATGCGCAGCAGGACAGGCAGATACTCCGGGCGCGTTTTGCCGTGGCCCGGGAGCTCGGCGAGATGGTGCGGCACAGAGCCGACTTCGACCTGAAGCGCGCGCTCGACCGGATGCTTGATCCGGAACACCGCGGGAAAATGCGTTCGGCGCATGCAGGCATCGGGCAACACCTTGCGGCAAACGGTGCGGTTGCGGCGGCCGAGGCGATCGCCAGCCTGTGCGAGACCGTGGTGGTGCGGGGAGCTTCCGAGCTTGAAGGGCCGGAACCGAGTGGTTCAGTTTCTGCGACCGTCGAGACGCGTATTGCAGACGGGCCGCACGAACACAGCTCGTCCTGACGCTAGATTGAAAAAAAAACCGGGCCGATTGGCCCGGTCTTGTTCATGATGTCATGCAGCAACGAGGCCTCTGTCAGGCCGCCTTGCGCCTGCGCATCCGCGCTCCGGCGAGGACCGCGAGCCCAATGGGAAGAAGAGCGATGCCAGCGGGCAGCGGTACAGCGGTGAGCTTGAGATTGAAATCGCAAACCGAGCTGCTGCCGCACGGAGCCCCCGGACCGCCGCTGGGTCCCTTGGTGAAGAACCAACCTGACAGTCCGAGTACATTCTGCTGCTTATCGTTCGCACCGACACCGTATTGGAACGTGTAAGGGCCGTTCTGCGGCTTCATGAGAAGCTCATACATGCTTGTGAACGTTCCAACGCCAGTCAGCGTGGACACGTCCACGAGGTCCATGAATGTCCAGGTTGTCTTGTCGCCAAGACCAGCGCCCTTTGCGCCGAGGCCTGCCGCCTGTTGTTGTGTCCAGTTTCTGAAATTGGCAAAGCTCAGTTTTACGTCGTAACCGTCACCAAGGTTGTTCGTGGCGGTTCCCATCAGCGTTCCGGTATCGTCGCTGTACCTTGTGAACATCGCACCAGACTGGAAGTGGTAACTCTGACCGTTCATGTAAAGGCTGTGCTGGTTCGGCGCGTAGCTCATTACGTTGTACTTTTCAACCACGGTCGCAGCGGATGCAACCGAAACGCCGACAATTAGGAGCGCCGCTCCTGCGATTGCACTTCGTATCATGGGGTTCCCCTCTAATTGCTATATCTAAACACAAATCTTATGTAAATTTTAACTATGTCACTTACCGCATATCCCTAGGTCAGTCAACAAATGATGTCTGTATTCTGCGGCACTCTATTTCTGCAACCTTCATGCAACTCAAGAGAGATTTCAGGTCCTGAACCGCCTCACTGACGGGCGCGCGTTGCTAGTGCATAACAGGTTGGAATGTTCGTCCGTGCGTCGGCGCTAGGATCCCAAAATCTCGGACAGTTGCTCAAGACTCTCGTCGCTGTCCCATTGCGCAGGTCCGACCATGCGTCCGATCTCGCGTCCGTCCGGGTCGATCAGGACCGTTGTCGGTATTCCGAAGACATTGAGCGTCCGCATCGTGTTCTGCGACGGGTCGAGGTAGACGGGCAGGTCCGTCAATTTGTGGAGACGGTAGAAGCTCTCGATGTTTCCAGCCCCGGTCGTGTCGATGGAAATCGGCAGCACACGAATGTTGCGATTGCCGAGATTGCGCGTGAGTTGATCGAGCGCGGGCATTTCCTCCCGGCAGGGTTCACACCATGTGGCCCAGACATTGACGACCAGATATGCCCCTTCGAAGTCCTTCAGGAACACAGGTTTGCCCGCACCATCGAAAAAAGCGGTTTCGGGAACCTGTCTCGGCGTCTCCAGCAGGGTGAAGCGGCCCGCGGGCAGGTCGCTGCTGAAGAGCAGCGGATAGACATTCGCGACGATGACGAAGCTGCCAATGAGTATCAGGAAAGTCGTGAGCGATGAACGCATGAAAGAAACTCTGGTTGCGTGCGACGTCCAGCCGGCAGGTATTCTCCAGCATTTCATAGCACCTCGTTTGAGATATTCAGGTTCGGTCCGGCAGTCGACTGCTGATGTGATCAAAAAAGTGTGTGCCGTTGCAAGGCAAGCCATGCGGAGCACCCGGACACCGGCATGACGACCGCCGGTCATGGCCTATCCATACCCACTGCTATCCGGTTTAGAAAATACATTTTAATTCATGCCTTTAAGGAAGCAGCACGACTCTGATCGGTGGCAAATCAGGACACGGTAATTTTCCCGTGTTTGTCGTCCCGGTTTGCCGCAAATGCGGCAAGACCGGGAACCAGTATCCCCTATGACCAAAAGTTAGATGAAGAAGGAGAAACAAGCGGCTACTGGTTTCCGGCCTTCCGCTGCGCTTCAGCCGGAATGACAAGTTCATTGACCGGGGAGCGCCTCAATAGGCCCCTACCGGATTAAACCGGACAGCAGTGATCGATACTGTGCAATTCGAGCCGTATCGTTGATGTTGAAGTCATCACTAACATGCCACCACCATGACGTGGCAGAGCGGTTTTGCTGCAGTGCATTATCAATTGGTTGAATGCGCGACCTCATGGTGCCGGCGAACACGCCGTTTTCGGCAAGCACTCCGGTTCAACGCAACGTGCGGCGTCTTTGCCATTCTCTCAAAACGGGAGAATTCTGCGGTTTTAAGCATTTAGACCTAAGTATTAATTCGTCAGAACAATAGTGTTCATACGTATGATTATACCTAAGTCGCGTAATTCCTAAGTAGTGTTGTAACGCAAGAAAGCGCTGCTAGTGTCCTGATCTCAATTCTGATCGATTCAGTCTTGCTCATCAAAGTTGTTTCTGGAGTGCGAAGCCTTGTGAGGCAGGTTTTGCAGAACTTCGAAGAAACATTTGAGTATAGTTTCTGGTTTGTCTTGTCAGGATTTGGTGAGTGTTCGGTTTGTTTAGCCCTCGGCCAATCCCTGCTGCAAACGGATCAAGAATTTTCCCCGCCTCATGCTCAGGTTCCGCTTTCGTTTTGTGCGATGCGGGAATTTCTGTCGGAAGTCGAGACAAATCGAAGGAGAAGCAGGGTGCCGCTGGCATCACCGGGCCCGGCTTGCAGCAGGACGAAGTGGAGGAGACGCCATGTCCGAAAACTCATCCAACAACGGATACTGGTCCGCGAACATGCGGATCATATCGATCAGCCTCGTCATATGGGCGCTGGTCTCTTTCGGGTTCGGCATTCTGCTGCGCCCTCTCTTGAGCGGGATTTCCGTCGGCGGGACGGATCTGGGCTTCTGGTTCGCCCAGCAAGGCTCAATCCTTGTCTTTCTCGCGATCATTTTCTTTTACGCGTTCTGGATGAACAAGGTCGATCGCGAACACGGTGTCGACGAAGAATAGGGGCCTGACAAATGGATCAGTTTACTATCAACCTGCTGTTTGTGGGCGGCTCCTTCGCGCTCTACATCGGCATCGCGATCTGGGCCCGCGCGGGCTCGACCTCGGAATTCTACGCCGCCGGACGCGGGGTGCACCCGGTCACCAATGGCATGGCGACCGCGGCTGACTGGATGTCGGCGGCCTCGTTCATCTCCATGGCGGGCCTGATCGCCTTCACCGGCTATGACAACAGCTCCTTCCTGATGGGCTGGACCGGCGGTTACGTGCTGCTGGCGCTGCTGCTTGCGCCTTACCTGCGCAAGTTCGGCAAGTTCACCGTTTCGGAGTTCATCGGTGACCGGTTTTACAGCCAGACCGCCCGGATCGTGGCCGTTGTCTGCCTGATCGTGGCCTCGACGACCTACGTGATCGGTCAGATGACCGGCGTCGGTGTCGCCTTCGGGCGCTTCCTCGAGGTCGACAACACGACCGGTCTCCTGATCGGCGCCTGCGTCGTCTTCGCCTATGCCGTCTTTGGCGGCATGAAGGGCGTGACCTATACGCAAGTCGCGCAATATGTGGTTCTGATCACGGCCTACACCATCCCTGCGATCTTCATTTCGCTTCAGCTGACGGGCAACCCGATACCGGGTCTCGGCCTGTTCGGAAATGACGTTGCCAGCGGCGTTCCGCTGCTGACGAAGCTGGACCAGGTGGTGACGGAACTCGGGTTCAACTCCTACACCGCGCATCATTCCAATACGCTGAACATGGTTCTGTTCACGCTGTCGCTGATGATCGGCACGGCCGGTCTGCCGCACGTGATCATGCGGTTCTTCACCGTTCCGAAGGTTTCCGATGCACGCTGGTCGGCGGGCTGGACGCTGGTGTTCATCGCGATGCTCTACCTGACCGCTCCGGCCGTCGGTGCCATGGCGCGCCTCAACATCACGGAAATGATGTGGCCGAACGGCGGGATCAACGGCGGTGCTGTAGCTGTCGAGACCATTGCCGAAGATCCGAAATATGACTGGATGGATACCTGGCAGAAGACGGGTCTTCTCGACTGGGAAGACAAGAACGGCGACGGCAAGATCCAGTACTACAACGACAAGAATGCCGAGATGCAGACCCTGGCCGCCGAGAAAGGCTGGGAAGGCAACGAGCTGACGAAGTTCAATCGCGACATTCTCGTTCTTGCAAATCCGGAGATTGCGAACCTGCCGAGCTGGGTCATCGGCCTGGTGGCAGCAGGCGGTCTTGCCGCGGCGCTGTCAACGGCTGCCGGATTGTTGCTGGCCATATCTTCAGCGGTCAGTCATGACCTGATCAAGGGTGCCTTCAATCCACAGATCTCGGAGAAGGGCGAGCTCCTGTCGGCGAGGATTGCGATGGCGGTCGCCATTGTAGTGGCAACCTATCTGGGTCTGAATCCACCGGGATTTGCCGCACAAACCGTGGCACTCGCCTTCGGACTGGCGGCAGCGTCGATCTTCCCGGCGCTGATGATGGGGATCTTCTCGACCCGCATCAACAACACCGGTGCCGTTGCCGGCATGCTGGCAGGCCTGATCGTGACGCTGGTCTACATCTTCCTGCACAAGGGCTGGTTCTTCATCCCGGGCACCAACACCTTCACGGATGCGGATCCGCTGCTTGGCCCGATCAAGTCGACGTCCTTCGGGGCAATCGGTGCGGCGGTGAACTTCCTGGTCGCCTATGTCGTCTCCGGCATGAGCAAGGAAACGCCGCAGGCGATCAAGGAACTGGTCGAGAGCGTCCGCATCCCACGTGGTGCCGGCGTCGCGCAGGACCACTGATCCATGCGGCGGGCGGCTGGTTTCCAGCCGCCGGCCTACGTAAGATCCAGTCCTGCCCGGTTATCTGCCGGGCAGGACTTTGTGTCAGGACGAGGCGGGTAGAATGTCTTTAACTGTTGGCCAGATTCTGGGGTTCCTGAAATCGCTGCACCCCTATGATGCGCTTTCGCACGAAGTGCAGGAAAAGCTGGCCGAGCGGTTCCAGGTCCGTCACGTCGAAGCAGATTCCCATATCTACAAGTTCGGGGAACAACTGCCCGGTCTGTTCGTCATTTACGAAGGCGGGGTGAAGATTCGGGACGAAAACAGCGTCATCGTCAGCCACCTGGTACACAGGAACACATTCGGTGAGCGGGGGCTTTTGAAAGACGGGACGGCAGCCACGTCCGCGCAGGCAGACGAAGCGTCCGTCCTCCTGATGCTGCCACCGGCCGATTTCCGCAAGCTCATGGACGAACAGCAGGTCGTCGCCCGATTTTTCGACCGGGCGCGCAAGGCAAGCGTTCGCAGCAAGGACCTTGCCACGACACAGGCAGAAACGCTGATGGCACGCAACCCGGTCACCTGTGCGCCGGATGCCTCGGTCCAGGACGCGGCGCGTAAAATGCGCGACTTGCACATTTCCTCGCTGTGCGTGACGGACCGGCAAGAAACACTGCTTGGAATCGTGACCACGCGGGACCTGACGGGAAAGGTTCTTGCCGAAGGTCTGCCCGGAACGACGCGAGTCGCCGACGTCATGACGAAAGAGCCGGTGGCGCTGGCGCCTTCGGCGATCGGCACCGATATCCTGCACCTGATGATGGAGCGGCGGATCGGGCACATTCCGATTGTCGAAGCCGGCCGCCTGGCCGGGATGGTGACGCAGACCGATCTGACGCGTTTCCAGGCGATCAGTTCTGCTGACATGGTCGGCCAGATCACGCGTGCGGCGACGGCTGAGGACATGGCGGCGGTGACTGCTCACATCCCGCGATTGCTGCTTCAACTGGTGGCCTCAGGCAGTCCGCACGAGGTGGTCACGCGGCTGATCACAGACATTGCCGACACGGTTACGCGCCGGCTGCTTGCTCTGGCGGAGGAGAAGCTGGGTCCGCCCCCCGTGCCCTATCTCTGGCTTGCCTGCGGCTCCCAGGGGCGCCAGGAACAGACGGGTGTGAGCGACCAGGACAACTGCCTGTTTCTTGATGATGCGGTAAGTGACAGCGACAGGGACGGCTATTTTGCGGATCTGGCCCGCTTCGTCTGCGACGGCCTGAACACGTGCGGCTATGTCTATTGCCCGGGTGACATGATGGCGACGAACCCGCGCTGGTGTCGGCCGGTTCGTGTCTGGAAAAGCTATTTCGAGGGCTGGATCCGGAAACCGGACCCGGAAGCGCAGATGCTGAGTTCAGTGATGTTCGATCTGCGCGCCATCGGCGGCCGCAAGGAGCTCTTTGAAAACCTCCAGGAAGAAACGCTCAAGGCCGCGGCATCGAATTCGATCTTCGTGGCGCACATGGTCAGCAATTCGCTCAAGCACCATCCGCCTCTCAACCTTCTGCGCGGCCTGGCCACGATACGGTCCGGCGAGAACAAGAATGCGCTCGATACCAAGCTGAACGGCGTGGTGCCGATCGTCGACCTTGCGCGGATCTATGCGCTGCAGGGGCAGATCACGGCGGTGAACACCAAGGCGCGGCTGCTGGAGGCGCGCGCGAGCGGCCGGCTCAGCCAGTCAGGGGGCAGCGATCTGCTGGACGCCTACGACCTGATTGCGGAAACCCGTTTGCTGCATCAGGCCGGTCTGATCAAGCTCGGTCAGAAGCCGGACAACTTCCTGCAACCATCGTCACTGTCGGATTTTGAGCGAAGTCATTTGCGGGACGCCTTTGTCGTGGTCAAAACGATGCAGTCCTCAATTGGGCACGGTCGCGGAATGCTGGGCTAAAAACAGCAGAAGCGGAATGGATGGGTGGACGCAAACCCGTCCGGGAGGAAAGATATGTTCGTCGAGCTGATTGCAGCCTTTGTCGCCGCCATCGCGGCAGCCGGTGTCGTCATGCTGGTCAACCGCTTGCTGGGTGGCCGTCTGCCGCGCTGGTTTGCACCTGTGGCAGCCGGTGCCGCGATGATCGTCACCACGATCGCCAACGAATACGGCTGGTTCTCGCGGACGAAGGAAGCCTTACCCGAGGGCATCGTGATTGCCCAGACGATCGAAAACAGGGTGTTCTACAGGCCCTGGACCTATGTGCAGCCCTTTGTGGAGCGGTTCGTCGCGGTCGATGTCGGAACCATTCGCACGCATCCGGACCGGCCGGGCGAACGTCTCGGGGAGACCTATTTCTTCGGCAGATGGTCGCCGGTCAACAAGCTCACCGTTCTGGCGGATTGCGCAGGCAGCCGACGCGCTGCGCTGGCCGATGCCGTCGTGTTCGAACAGGGCGGTGCCGTCTCCGGCGCGGACTGGATCCACGTGCCCAAGGACGACCCGATCGTTTCAACTATCTGCGGAGCGGAATGATGCTGATGTCGCTCAGTCTGAGATTGCGGACCTTTCTGCTGTTTTTCGGTTCCGCGGCGGTGTGTTCGGTTCTTGTTGTCCTGTCGCACTATTTCGCGTTCAACCGGCTCGACGAAGGCGGAGCGTTGTCCTCTTTTCTCATCTCGGGTTCATTATCGGCCTTCGCCATTCTCGCCGTGACGACGAGGGTCTGGCTGCTGTTCGACGAAAATGTCGCCAAGCCGATCGATCATCTCGCGGCCACGATCCGCACGCGTGCGCATGCCGGTGTCGATGCGCTGGTGGACCTGCACGGATCGCGTTTTCTCGGAGATCTCGGGCCTGCCATTCAGGCCGTGACAGGGAAGCTTTCCAGGGTTTCGGCGGAAACCGATGACATGGTCGCGAGCGAAACAGCGCGGATCATGGCGGAAAAAGCGCATCTTTCCATGCTTCTGACCGAAATTCCGGTCGCCATCATCCTGGTCAGTCCAAACCACCGGATCATGCTCTATGACGGACAGGCGGCCGATGTGCTGGGACAGGTGCATGTGCCGCGCCTCAGCGCTTCGGTGTTCGACTATTTCAACGAAGAAGAACTGCTCGCCGCTCAAACGAAACTCTCCGAGGGACGCTCGGAGGTTGTTGCCAAGGTCAAGGGCAGTCAGGGAAAACTCAGTTTCGAGCTTCGCCTGAAGAAACTCAAAAAGGTGCCGGGCTACATGATCCTGGTGGACGGAACGAAAGCGCGGATAGAGCCGGATGCGGAGCGTCCGCTGATCTACGACTTCGATCTCACTGAGCAGGTCAGCGAACGCGAGATCGAAAACACGCCGCTGCAGGATCTGCAATTCGTCGTCTTCGACACCGAAACCACCGGCCTGATGCCCAACAAGGACGAAATCGTCCAGATCGGTGCCGTTCGTGTGGTCAGGGGGCGGATCGTCCCCGGCGAGATGGTGGATCAACTGGTCAATCCCGGGTGTGCCATACCGCCGGCTTCCACGAAGGTCCACCGGATCACGGACGACATGGTCGCCGATGCTCCGGATGCAGGCATAGCTGTGACCCAGTTCCACGGATTCGCCCGCGACTGTGTCATGGTTGCGCATAATGCGCCCTTCGACATGGCGTTTTTGAACCGACACGCACGCTTGTGTGATCTCTCCTGGGATCACCCTATGCTCGACACGGTTCTGCTGTCCGCTGTCCTGTTCGGCGAGACGGAGGCGCATTCGCTGGATGCCCTGTGCGCGCGGCTCGACATCACGATTGCGCCCGAGCACCGGCATACGGCACTCGGAGACGCCCAGGCAACGGCCGAAGCGCTGTGCAAGATGCTGCCGATCCTGTCGTCGCGCGGTTACAGGACATTCGGCGAGGTTATTCAGCAGACCCGCAAACACGGCAGGCTGCTGAAGGACCTGAACTGACCGGCAGCCATCACAAGCGCTAGTCGAAGACGTGACCGTGCTGATAACGCTCGTCCTTGCCGGCGGCCTCGGTCAGGGCGGCGACGTTCGATTTGGTGAAGAAGCCGTCAAAGGCCTTGCAGCGCTCGATATATTCCGTGATGAGCAGCGTGTGTTTCGAGTGCTTGGAAAAGATCTGCTTCAGATCGGGTGAATCCTTGCACTCGCCCACGACATGGGCAAGGAACGGGATGCCCTGCTGCCCGAGCAGGCCGACAACATAGTCGACGTTCTTCTGGTTCGAAGGATGGTCGCCGTCCAGGATCTCTACCGCCATGTGATGCATCCTGCGCCCGTAGTTGCGGACGAAGTCTTCCGTCGGCATGGGCAGGTTTTCAAAGGAATTGACGAAGGACGGCGTATTGTTGGCCGTGAACACCTTTGCCGGTGACTGCTTGTCGTCGCTGACGATGGGGCACCGGTTCACGTTGGTGGAGGAATTCATGTCGGAGATGTTGTAGGCGCCCCAGAAATAGTAGGGAACCATTGTCTGAAACTCGAGGATCGCATCTTCCCGTTCCCCGGCCAGGATGCGTGTCGCCATGTGGTCGTAGCCAAGCATCAATTCGTTCAGGCCGTGTTCTTCGGCAAAGGCGATACCGTCCTGCAGCAGCGCGTTTTCTGCGTCGGTCAATGTGACCCGTTCCCCGAGCGCCAGGCTTTCCGGATCGTTGAAATCGTGGCCGGAATAACCGATCCGGTTGCCGGTAAAATCGGAAGGCGTCGAGAACACGATACCCATCGATGTATAGAAGGCGTTCTCCGTATCGCCCGGATAGTCGAAGCGGATGCTCTGAGCTTCCAGTGTTTTCAGCAGTTCTGCGGTGTCGGGACAATGGAACACTTCGCCGACATAGCGGGTATTGGACTTCTGGCGTGACAGCGGGTAAAGCACGTTGAGGCGCTTGATATAGTCCTCGTAAGTATCCGAAAGCGGCTCCATCAGGATGACCGCCGGAAACTCCGGCTTGTTGTGCAGGACATGAAACTTGTGCGTGCCGGAAATGTAGCTGGAATGATACCGGTTCGGTGTCATCCGGTGCAGTTCGGCCATGGTGGCAACGCCGTCGCCCGCCTCGACCTGAATGACCACCGCTTTCATCCGGCCGACGAGATCGTTCACGCCGGTCTTCGCCCGGCGGTCGTAAATCTTCGGCAGATACTCCTCGAAGAATTCCGAATTCTTCTTGTCACCCTTGGGTTGGTAATCGGAATAGTCGAATGGCAGCGCGTCCATGATGCTCAGGTCCCCGGTGAATCACGATCGCCTTATTGGCGCTTTCATTAGGCCGGATCACCCTTTGCCCGTCAATCGATTGCAGATGACCGTTTTGCAACGTGGCAGGGGCGAAAAGAAAAGGGGAAGCGGATGGCCGCTTCCCCTCGTGTCGTTTTCCCAATGATCCCCTGGGTCTTGAGGTCAGCTCGAGAACAGATCGGTGCCCGACAGATCGAGTTGGGCCAACAGCGGATCATGATCGCTGGCGCGCGTATCCGTTTCGGCAAACTCGGTGTTCACGTGGACGAAGTCGAAAGACGCACCATCGGCGAGGTGATCACTGACGAGGATATGATCAAGTGCCTGGGAATTGCCCTGGAAGACGAAGCTGTAGATTTCGTCTTCATCGACCGTGTTGGTCAGATTGACAAGGCCGCCTCCGCTGTTTTCAAGGGTCTCCAGCGGGGAGATGAACTCGAACTCGTTCATGTCGCCAAGAACAACGATGTTCGCATTCGGGTCATCATCGGCGATCGCGTCGACAAATCCGGCGACGGCTGCCGCCTGCGCCTGACGTTCATCCAGGCTGCCATTCACGGTGACATCTTCCTGGCGCTCATCGAAAGGTTGCTCGGTGCCGAGGATCGGTGCTGAGCCTCCCTTGGACGACAGGTGGTTGTTGACGATGGTGACTTCGTCTCCACTGAAGTCGAACGTCGCCGCGAACGGAAGCCTTGCCCCATCAAAGGCACTGCCTTCACTCTGATCGCCGACCGGCACTACGGACCCTTCGACCAATTCAACACGATCGGTGTTGTAGAGGAACGCCGTGCGGATATTGCCACCGGGTTGCCCGCCGGACGCGTTGTCGGTGATGAAGGTGTTGTCGATGAATTCGTAATTCAGGCTGCCGTTGACGAGCCCATCATCGACCTTGTCGATTTCGTCGACCAGAAGCTGCAGGGTCTGGCTGGCCGACACGACACCGTCGTCGACGGAACCACTGTTGTCCTGTATCTCCTGAAGACCGATAATGTCCGGCGTTGCAAGGTTGTTGACGATCTGCTCCGCGATCTTCGTGAACCGGCCGTTGGCGACATCCGTGTCACCGTCGGCATCGTTCGGATCGAGGTTCAGAACGTTGTAGCTTGCAATCGTCAACAGGTCCTCGGAACCTGTGATTTCGGTTGTCTCTTCCTCAAGACCGGCCGAGACAATCTGATCCGTGAAATCGATGGTCGGCGCGATTTCAAAGTTTCCGAAGTTGTAGGTGACAACACCGGTCACGTCGCCCAGCAGGTCGCCGGCATTCACTTCAGGGAAATCGAAATCGAGAATGCCGCTGTCGAAGTCGATCTGCACTTTCTCCGGATTGAAATCGTCCGGGGAAATGTTGAGCGTGCCGCGCTGACTGATCCCAGTGGCATCATCTCCCTCATCGACAACACCGAAGATCTCGCCGAAGCGGTTGGTGCCGGCAACCGCCATGAAATCTTGCGCCGTGACCAGCATGCCTTCGAGGCTCTCGAAGAAGTCGATGCCATCGGTTTCCGGATCAAAACCGCCGTTTCCGGCGATCGTGCCGAAGGCATCGTCATCGATGACTTCACTCGGCGGCACGCGTCCGCCCTGACCAATGACCGTTGCAGCTATTGCAGCGCCTGTTCCCGTGACTGTAACAACCGGGCTGACCAACTGGGTCGTGGATAGGTTCCGTGTGCTCACACCGCCTGGTGTGAATTCAGCCACCGACGCTTCGACATCGACGGCATCGCCAACGGCCACCGTTGGGGCGCCGCCGGTGAAGACAAAGATGCCGTCCGAGGTCGCGATGTCGCCGTCACCATCCGGGTCCTGCATGTAGAAACCGTTGGAGTCGACCGCCGTAACCACGCCGGAGGTCATGACGGTCTGGCCTTCGAAGGCAGATGTATGACCAGCGCCCTGGATCTCGTAGATTGCGACTTCATCTCCACCGCCACCGCCGGTATCGTCGTCGTGACCCGGTGTTGGAGTGTTAACGGACGGATCGTTGAAGAAGTCGAGGAATTCCCAATCGGCTTCCGTATCCGTGTCGACGCCGTCCGTGATACGGCCCACACCCGCGGGGAAGAAAGAGCCATCCGGGCCGAGGACCGGTGCTCCAAAGAAGAAGCTGTCGGTTTCACCGCCGTCGCTGACACCGACCGTGTCGATGACAGCTTCCGACCCGGTCACGGTTGAACCCGTGATACTGGCGGTTTCGACAAGCGCAATCGTGTAGGAGCTGTTTTCAATGAAATTGCTCGGGATGCTGTCGTCGGCATTGACGCCGTACGTCGTTTCCGCGAGGTCGTTGGCGACAAGGTAATATCCGTTTTCTCCGATGACCGCGTCGTCACCGAAGTCGAAGCGGCTGTCAATGGTGCCGTTCGATGCCTGATCATCGCTTTCGACAACGATCAGGCTGAGGCCTGCGAGCGACTCGCCCGGGGTGCCGAACAGTTCGATATACTCGCTGTCGGTGCCCGTCGTGCTGCCAAGAACTTCATTGATTACAAGCGCTTGCTCGCCGTCATCTTCCGACAGCGTCAGATCGTAGACGATTGTCGTGCCGGAGATTTCGTAGGCGACGGCGATCTGGGCGTTGCCGGTCGTGCTTTCCTCGGCAGGGATGAAGGCGATCGTTTCAGGTCCATGGCGCGCAACCTCATCCGCACCGGCATTGTCGACATGGAGCGGCTGAATGTAGTCGACGAAGGACGCGTTGGCCGGATCATCGATGTTGTAGATCATGATGCCGCTGTCGCGCTCCAGCCCGATGAAGGCGTAAACGCTGCCATCGACAACGCCCGTGATGATGGCTTCAGGTTCGGGGCCCTTGGCGTCAGAGCGGTTCTCGCTGTCGTCGCCGTCGTCGGAATTGAAGCGCTCAGGCGCAATTTCTGCGATTTTCTCTTCGAACTCCGAGCCGCTGTCGAAGACAAGGTTGCCTTCGTCGTCGAAGATCGAGAAGGAGCGCGATGAGAAGGTGTGGAGGACGTCGATGTCTCCGTCGCCGTCCGTGTCGCCATCCAACGTGGAAACCTCAAGGCGTCCCAGGCCGAAGTCCTCGTTCGAGAGGTCCAACTGGCCGGAGTCGATCAGCTGCTGCTGTACCGTCGGATCGAGAAGGCCATCCTGTGCGAGGTCGAATACACGGGCCTCGTCAAAGTCACGGCTGTCGCCCTCATTCGCCGTCAGAACATATGTCTGGCCGCCGATCTCGGCCGTCGCGATCGCATCGGGCATGCGGAAGCCGACCAGGTTGTCGAATGTCCGGATGTCGATGTTGCCGTCGTCGAGGGGATCGAGGCTTACCTGGCTGTAGTCGGTGACGCCGAGGTCGAAGATGTCAACGATCATCTTGGAGGCAAGATCGATCTTGGCGATCGCATTGTTTTCCTGCAGCGAGACAAAGGCAGTCGTTCCATCCGGGCTGACCGCGATGTATTCCGGCTCGACGTCTTTTGCGAAGTCGACACCTTCCTGGATGCGAAGGCCTGCCGCGCGTGCCGCATCTTCGAAGCCGTTGAAGGCGGTAAAATCGAGGATGTGTGCGCTGAAGTCGCTGACGTCGATGAGGGCGACAGTACCCAGCGGGTTCGACGCAACACCGTCGTCAATGCTGTCTTCGTTGAACTGCCCTTCACCCGCGACGAGCAGCATTGTGCCGTCGTTGTTGAATGTCAGCATGTCGGGCAGGTTGCCGACGTCAACCGTTGTGACCAGCGCAAGTGTTTCGGCGTCGAACAGAGCAACAAAGCCCGGCTGTTCGACAAGCTTGGTTACGCCGAAATTCGTAACTTCGACCGGCGCACGGGAGATGGCCACTGCGACAAGACCGTTCTTGACCGCGACGGATTGCACGCCGTCATAGCCGTCGAGGCCGTCAAGCGGGATCATGTCCGTCAGGGTGTTACCGGCAATGTCGAAAATGTCGATCCGGTCGTTGGCGCCGTTGGTGACGTAGAGCAGGCCGTCTTCGTGTGCGACCACTTCGGACGCGCCTTCCGGGTCGTCCGGATCGCCACTGTCGCCTTCAAACTCGGCGACGATTGCGAATGCCTTCTCGTCGTCAAACACAATCCCTTCGAAGACTGTGTCTTCGCGGAATGTGAGGTTCTGGATGCGTTCGTCGTCCTTCGGGCCTGTGTCGGCTTCGTCGTAGGCCGTGCCGCCATTGTCCGGGTTGAAGTTGTCATCCAGATATTCGGCAAGAGCATCCTGCTCCGATCCGTCGGTGGCAAAGGTGGCATCGCCGGTGAAGGCGTTGTCGTTGTTGCCGTCCGCATCGAGGTCGATGAGGTCCACCCGGTTCGGATTGGACAGGGTGGACAGGATTTCGTCGCCGGCATTGGCGAGGAAGTTCAGCGTCACCATCCGGAAGCTTTCCGTCGGATCGCCGACAATCTCACCATCACGGACAATAGCGGAAATCAGGTTGCCGTCGGCATCGAAGATACCTGCGTTGATCACACGCTCGCCAGCCGTGTCGATGTTGCCGTCGACATCGTAGGTCTGCGCGGTTCCGGTTTCGTCGAAGGAGAACTTCAGACCGGAGATCTGCGGGAAGCCGCCGGAGACGCCATCGGGCAGGGCACTGACCGCGCCTTCCAGGAAGGCCTTGATCTCGGTCTTGCTGATGTCGAGCAGCGTCAGGCCGTTGTTGAAGGCGAGGGTGGTGGCGATGTCGTTCTGGCTGATGCCGCCTTCCGGTTTGACCACGTTGCCGTCTTCGTCGAGGATTTCCTCGTTCGGGACACGCACGGCCTCCGTTCCGCCGGCCGGTACGACGATCTGGCCGATATTGGCGCGGATGCCGCCGCCGTTCTTGATGGAGATGACAACTTCGTCGCCAAGACCTTCGGCCGCAATGATCTCATTGGCATAGGCCAGGTTGGCATCTGCGGTCAGGTTGCCGAGATTGGTCTCCTGGGTGCGCACGCCGTCCGGATCGTCTGGAGCGAAGGTGCCCGAGCGATTACCGTTCAGGAACACGTCCGACACGCCGAAGACGTTGGATTCGGTCGCCACGATCTGGGCCTGAATGGCATCCGTGATCGCGTCGATTTCCGGATCGATCAGGCCTTCCGCGTTGAGGTCCGCAACGCCCTGGTCGTCGGTGGCATAGGCGCCGGATACGTCCGCGTCGTAACTGTCGGCGATGATGTTGCCGTCTTCGTCGAAATCGACAACCAGGCGGCCGACATATTTATAGTTGCCGTCCGTGTTGACGACGGCCGTGGTCGTACCGCCCGCGTTGGTGATGAACTGCGGGTATTCGCCCTGGTTGCTGTCGCCGTCGCGAATGCGGTCATTTTCGTCGAAGAGGCGCGTGTTGGAGCCGCCGGCGACGATGATGTCGACATTCTCAAGCCGTGTTGCCAGATCCTGTTCGATGCTGATCTGCTGCATGTGGCTCAAGAGGATTACCTTGTTGAGCTCCGGATTGTCGCTCAGAAGCTGGTCGACCTCGGCCTGGATGATGGCCGCAAGGGCGTCGAGTTCCGTGTCCGTCGGCGAACCACTGGCCCAGGCAGGGGCAATGCCCAGATCGTCTCCGGGGCTGGAGATCGAGCGGATTGTCGGAACGGTTGCGCCAATGATGGCGATCTGCTCACCGTTCACATCGGAGATGGACGAGGAAGTGACAACGTTCTGGAGCGTGGCCGTGTCCTGTCCGCCGGCAGCCTCAAGCGGTGCAAGGTTGGGATCGGTGGAGAAGTCGAGGTTAGCCGAGAGGTAAGGGAAGAGCGCGCCTTCAAAATCGGCGCCTTCCAGATCTGTACCGATGAATGCATCGTTGGTGAAGCCGCCCGCCGCGTCGCCGCTGATCAGGCCGGCGAGCAGTCCGGTGCCGAGATCGAATTCGTGATTGCCAAGCGCAATCGCCTGGACGCCCAGTTCGTTCTGGATCTGGATGTCGGCAATGCCCTGGGACCCGAAGACCGCTTCGGAGGCATCGAAGAAGAGGCCCGGGATGATGGCATCGCCGGAGCTGAGGGTCAGGGTGTTGTCGGCAACGCCGTCATCGCCGAGATCTTCCGCACGCAGGGCGTTCAGAACGCCGGACAGATTGTCGATGTTGTCGATCGTCGCCGCGTTGGCCTCCTGATCGGCAAAATGCAAAAGCTCGAGCGTGAACACCTCGGGTACCGTTACGACAGCGCTGATCGTCTGGTCCTTGAATTCAAGATATTCGAAGTTTACGAATTTGTCCGTGCCATCCTTGTTGTTGCGCAGGTCCCGCACGATGCCAGCTTCGAGGTCAATGTCGTAGTTCTCAAGATTTCCGGAGAAGACAAGCGTGTCGACACCGTCGCCGCCATCTGACGTATCGTCTCCTTTGCCGCCTTTTACGCGGTCGTCGCCATCGCCACCAAATTGTTTGTCGTTACCTCTTCCACCAAAGATTTTGTCGTCGCCTCCAAAGCCGTTGAGTAGGTCGTCGCCCCCTTTGCCTCTGATGACGTTGTCTTGCTTGTCACCTACAATCAGATCCTTGAAATCGGTGCCGATGATTTTGGCGATCCCGTCAAGATCGTCGTGGTCCACGGTGTTGTTGGCAATTCCTTGCGTGAGCGGAATCCATCCGAGTGCTTTGTTGGAAAGATCCGTGCCCCAACCGCGATCGAGGCGAACATACACGCCCTCGCTCGCGCTGGAATAATTGGCGGTTTTGTTGGCAATGGTTAGCGGAGAAGAACTGGATAGCAGCGCGTCATGCAGGAAATTCACCGATTGTGCGCTTTTGGTAAGCGCATAGTCCTCCAGATTGGCCTGCAGGTTTTCGATGGCCTTTTCAAGCGCCTGGTCGTTCTTGTTAAGATCCTCGTTCTGGTCTTCGTCGCCAATCAGCGTTCCGTCAGGACCATAATGATAACCCATTGCTTTGCCTCACCCTTTATCAAAGTCACTAATTTACGGAGAACCAAGTTTGCGCAATTCAGCGGGGAGTTATCTCGCGATTAGAAAAACTAACTGGATAGCTGGCTAATTTACTCAAACGGGCCTCGAAAATACCTAGAGGCGCGTGGTAACAGCCGATTTTAACATGTTTATGAATGGTTAATGACAGCAGAAAATGGAGTTAATTTTTTAGTTAGCTAGATAAATTCTTTATGACTGAAGTATCAATATGCTGACTTTATTTGTCGACCTCCTTCTTTGGGTAAATTTAACTTAGTGTCTAGCGTTACGGCACGTTGCTGCGGTGCGCAGCTGCAGTCGGCAAGCCAACAGACCCATATCAGTCCACGCATCTTGACGTACGAGCCCGGCAGTGCGGATCCCGTTGCGAAGATGGCGCACTGATTTGCAAAACAGAAAGGCCACGCGCGATGCGTGGCCCTTTTCTGTCGACAGGTTCCCGGTTCCGGGACCGTCACTCGTTGTTCGCTGATCTCAGCTGATGCGGACAGTCAGGCCGCTTGCAATCGGATCAGCGCAGCGCGCGAGCGTTGTCGGCTTGCAGGCGACGGACGGAGACCGGCTGATTGCCGTTCAGATCGCCGTAAGCCTGGTCGGCGTAGTCGGCGAAAATGCGGGCGTCAGGCTGCTTGGCGCGGTTCGTGGAGCGGCTGAGCTGGCTGTTGTTGATGTTCTGCTGGTTGCTTGTGAAGAACACCGGCTCGGAACCGTTTGAGTCGCCATAAAGACCGCCGAAGTCGATTGCGCTTGCCGTGCCGACAAATGCGCCGGAAACAAAGACTGCCGCGATGACGGACGAAATGATTTTCTTGCTGGTACGCATGGGAATGTTCCTTTCGTATGTTGTGTCCAGTGGAGGTGCCGGTGTTTGCCCCGTGTCTGCACCTCGGTTACAGCATATGAACGTTCAGGGTGCGTATAGGTTCCAAGAAAATTAGAAAAAATCATACGCTTTATAATATACATGGAAAATAAGAGATATTTTTAGAGGAGGAATTTATAATTTTCTGGATTGTTTAGTGATATTCATCACATATAAACTTAAGCGTTACTTCTTGATATTTTTGTCCGGTGTCTTTCGATTGGCCGATTTGCGGCGCTCAAGGCAACCATGGCCGGAAATTCCGGTTTCGTTTCCACGTGTTAGAGATCTTGGTTTTTTCGGGATCACTACAAGTCAATATTGCGTGTCTGCGTGTGTCCGGTGGAATTGGCGCACGGACTATCAACTCGCCATGAACTTCCTTTGAAGCATCTAAAACAAGATCCCGCTCAACATTAGATGCAGGTCATCGAAACAGCCGCAGGGAGGGCCAGATGACCCGATTTGAAGACAGCTTTGCAACAGACCTGCAATCCGAAATTCCGCACTTGTGGCGTTTTGCCAGATCCATCTCCACTTCGTCCGAAGCGGCCGATGACCTGATGCAGACAGCCCTGGAACGTGCCTTGCGCAACCGGCGCCAATATGTGCGCGGTACGAAACTCAGGAGCTGGCTTTTCGCCATCGCCCGGAATGCGCAACTGGATGAGTTCCGCAAGGTCGAACGCCGGGGCCATCATGTTCCGATCGAGGAATGGTATGAGCAGGCCACCGCAGCGCCGGCGCAGGAAAAACATGTCGAGCTTGGCGATGTCGCCAAGAGCCTTGAAAACCTGCGGCCGGAAGAACGAGACGTCCTGGAGCTCTGCGTGTTTTCGGGCTTGTCGCATGACCAGATCGCCAGCCAGATGGGTGTTGCCATCGGCACCGTGAAGAGCCGGCTGTCACGGGCGCGCCAGGCGCTTGCCGCGTAGAGCCAGGTTTGCATGTGCAGAGCCGGTTGATCCGGGCTGCGAGTCTGCCGGCCCGATCAACTGTAAACGAAGCATCTTTGGAATATTGTCTCAAGTTCAACGGCATGAGGCCGGGAATGCATCTCGCCTGCCGTGCGTGGAAAGCAATGCTGTTGTTGATGTGACCTTGACCGCGGCTGACTTTCAGGATGTTCGTGTACTATCGCCGTGACTCTTCAATCAGTCCGGTGTTATCCAGTCTATTTGCACTTTTTACTTGTGACGGGCACTTGTCTGACCGGGATCATCTGATACGGTTTCGTCAATATGCGGCTCTCCGGTGCTTTCGATACATCGCTAGTCACCAGTGTCGCCCAATGCCAACGGATGGATCCGATATGCCTGTCGCAACCTGGGCACAATGCGCTCCGAAACTCATTGATGTCGCCATGGGACGCTCCGCAGCAGACACGGTGATCAGGAACGGGAAATGGGTCAATGTGTATTCCGGTGAGATCATTCCGGCTACTGACATTGCCATTGTTGCAGGGCGCATCGCTTTTGTCGGCCCCAACGCCGCACACGCCATCGGTGATACGACCGATGTGATCGATGCCAACGGTCGCTACATGGTGCCTGGCCTGTGCGATGGCCACATGCATGTTGAGAGCGGTATGGTAACCGTGACGGAGTTTGCTCGCGCCGTCATTCCCCATGGCACGACCTCGATGTTCATCGATCCACACGAGATTGCGAATGTGCTGGGACTTGAGGGCGTAAGGTTGATGCACGACGAGGCAGCAAGTCTGCCCATCCATGTTCAGGTGCAGGTGCCCTCCTGCGTGCCTTCGGCACCAGGTCTGGAAAACGCTGGCGCAGAATTCACCGTTGAGGACGTCGTAGAGGCTCTCACGTGGTCCAACACTTGCGGTCTGGGTGAAATGATGAATTTTCCGGGCGTCGCCATGAACGACCCGAAAATGCTTGGCGAGATCGCTGCAACCCAAAATGCAGGCAAGACCGTCGGCGGTCACTTCGCGTCGCCGGAACTGGGTCTCATGTTCCACGGCTATGTGGCGGGCGGACCTGCAGACGATCATGAAGGCACCCGAAAGGAAGACGCAATTGCCCGCGTGCGCCAAGGCATGCGTTCCATGCTCCGTCTGGGGTCCGCATGGTTTGATGTTGCCGCACAGATAAAGGCGGTCACGGAAGACGGACTGGACCCCCGCAACTTCATCTTGTGTACTGATGACAGCCATTCGGGCACGCTGGTGCAGGACGGCCACATGAACCGGGTTGTACGCCACGCCATTGCCCAGGGCCTCAAACCCATCACTGCAATTCAGATGGCGACGCTAAACACTGCACAAAACTTCAACATGGAGCGCGAAATCGGTTCGATCGCACCAGGCCGACGTGCAGACATTTTCCTCACATCCGATCTGGTCGAGTTGCCCGTCGAATGGGTCATGGCAGCAGGCGACGTCCTTGCGGAAAACGGCGCGCTGATTGCCGATATTGAAAAAGCGAGCTATCCGGATTTTGCAAAAAATACCGTCAAGCTCGGTAAACAGCTCAGTGCAGCGGATTTTGACATTCATGCCCCTGACGGTCACAAAGAGGTGCGTGTACGCACTTTGGGGGTGATCGAAAATCAGGCGCCCACCAAGGCGCTCGAAAGCGTGCTTGCCGTAAAGGACGGGCTTGTACAGATGGATGCGCGAAACGATGTTTGCCAAATTGCCCTGGTTGAGCGCCATCGGGGCACTGGCGCGGTGATCAATGGTTATGTCTCCGGATTTGGCTACGACAAGCCGTGTGCCGTTGCATCAACTGTCGCCCATGACAGCCATCACATGATCACCATCGGAACATCGAAATCTGACATGGCACTCGCCTCAAACCATCTGGGAAAAATTGGCGGTGGCATCACCGTTTTTTTGCAGGGGCGCGAACTGGCGACGGTCGAACTATCCATCGCCGGACTAATGTCAGAGGAACGCGCTGAAATCGTTGCAGAAAAAGCTGCCAAGATGGTTTTGGCCATGGCCGAATGCGGCTGCAAACTCAACAATGCCTATATGCAGCACTCACTCCTGGCTTTGGTGGTGATCCCGGAAATTCGTATCTCGGACCTTGGGATCATTGATGTGACCAAGTTCGAAAAGGTCGATTTGTTCGTCTGAGGCATTCCGCGGACGAAGGCCTTCAATTTGCCAACGGGTCAGCTTACGCGGTTTGTCCAAAGGCATTTCGTTTCACCTTTTTGACAACCAAGGCGCTGCCGGCAGTCGCGTTGGATGGAAGCCGCTTGATCTCAGAACGCGACGCGGTCTCCGCCCTTGAGGTCCAGCATTTCGCGTGCCTCGTCCGGGGTTGCCACCTCGCAGCCAAGGTCTTCGACAATGCGCCGGATCTTGGTGACCTGTTCCGCGTTGGATTTGGCGAGCTGGCCACGTGCGATCATGAGACTGTCTTCCAGCCCGACGCGCAGGTTGCCGCCCATCTGACTGGCAGTCGTGGCGAAGGGCATCTGGGCACCGCCCGCCCCGAGGACAGACCATTGATAGTCGTCGCCGAACAGGCGGTCCGCGGTTCTCTTCATGAAGACAAGATTGTCGATATCCGGTCCGATGCCGCCCAGGATGCCGAAGATGAACTGAATGAAGACGGGTGCCTTGAAGAGGCCCGCATCCATGCAGAATTTCAGATTGTAGAGGTGCCCGACGTCGTAGCATTCGTGCTCGAACTTGACGCCGTGCGATCCGCCGAGTTCGTTTGCGACGTAGCGGATGTCGGCAAATGTGTTCCTGAAAATGTAGCCTTCGGAGTTGCGGATGTAGTCTTCTTCCCAGTCGTACTTGAAGTCCTTGATCCGGTCGGCGATCGGATGGAACGAGAAGTTCATCGATCCCATGTTGAGCGAGCACATTTCCGGAGACGCCCACTTGGCCGGGGCGATCCGCTCTTCCATGGTGTTCACCAGGCTGCCGCCGGTCGAGACATTCACAACAGCATCTGTCGCCTGCTTGATCACCGGCAGAAAAGCCTTGAAGTGATCAGGCGCAATCGAGACGGAGCCGTTTTCCGGATTGCGCGCGTGCAGGTGAAGGATGGACGCTCCTGCCTTGGCGGCTTCGATGGCCTGATCGGCGATGTCCCCGGCGGTGAAGGGAAGCGCGTCCGACATGGTCGGGGTGTGGATGGCACCCGTCACGGCGCAGGTAATGATTGTCTTTTTGCGTTTGCGAGCCATCTCTACGTCCTGTCTTTCTGATTGTCGTCCACGACCCGCCGCGACAGCGGGAAAAGTTCCAGACCGGTCCTGTCCCTGACGAAGCCCCAGATCCCCCTTGGTGCCTTCAACATCACCACGATGGCGACAAGCCCCAGCAGCAGCAGGTAGGTCGTGCCGAGGTCGGCAAGGGTTTCGCGCAGCAGGAAGAAAACGATGACACCGATGATCGGTCCTTCGAGCGTGCCGATGCCGCCAATGACGACGATGAAAATCACGAAGGCAGTCCAGTCGTTCACGCTGAAGGCGGCGTCAGGCGAAATCCGGAGTTTCTGAAGGAAGATCAGGGCGCCTGTCGAAGCGGTAAGGCCCGCGGTCACCACATAGACGATGAACTTGTGCCGCCAGATATCGATGCCGAAGCTGTTGGAGGCGACCTCGCTGTCCCTGATGGCAGTTAGCGCAAGACCGTTTCGCGACCTGAGGAGAAGGTAGATCACGGCGAGGACGAGAACGGCCATGCCAAGGGCGAGCCAGTAGGTCGTCGCTTCGCGCATGGACCGGCTGGAGGCCATGGACCGCACGATCGCGACCGGGAGGCTGGTGCCGGACCCGCCACCGAGAGCGGAAATCTGCGCGAAGCTGAGCCGGAACACTTCCGCGATCACCCAGGTGCCGATGGCAAAATAGGCCCCGCGCAGCCGGAAGATCAGGAAGGCGACGGGGACGGCGACCAGCGCGCCGAGGAGCCCGGCGATCGGGATTGCCGCCAGCGGTGACAGACCTGCAAAGATCGCCAGCGCAAACAGCATGTAGCCTCCGAAGCCGACAAAAGCCTGCTGGCCCACCGAGACAAGGCCGGCATAGCCGGCAAGCAGGTTCCAGAGGCAGGCGAGGGAGAGGTAGAGAAAGATCTCGCTCAGGAGCCGCATGTCGGCTCGGCCCGCCCACCAGGGTGCGGCGACCAGGGCGGCGAGGACCAGGAGGCCGATAAGCGCAGCGGCGCGGCTCGCGGGCGACGTTCTTGATATGGTGTAGGTTGCCGATGTCATCAGTCTATCCGTGGGAACAGGCCGCGCGGTCTCACCGCGAGAACGATCAGGAAGGCAATGTGACCGGCCAGCAGCTGCCAGCCGGGATTGATCTGCGCGCCGATATTCTGGCTAACGCCGAGAATGATGCCGCCGATCAGTGTGCCCCAGAGATTGCCCAGTCCGCCGATGATGACGGCCTCGAAGCCGAAGATGAGCCGGCCCGGTCCGATCGACGGATCGAAACTGGTGCGAATACCGAGAAAAACGCCTGCGATACCGACGACGGCGAGGGACAGTGCCATGGCGAGGCCGAACACATGGGCCTTGTTGAGCCCCATCAGCTGGGCAATGTCCTGCTTGTCCGAGACCGCCCGGAAGGCGCGGCCCAGGGCTGAGCGGTAGAAGATCCACTGCAGGGCCGCAATAACGGCGACCGCAACAAGGAACATGAGCAACGGCAGCACGCCGATATTGAGATCGCCCGGAAGGGCAAGGCTGGCGGTTTCGATCGCGCCGGCGTTCATTTTCTGCGGATCGGCGCTGTAGATCTCAAGAAGCCCGTTCTGGATGATCACGGATAGGCCGAACGTGACCAGCAGCGGGGGTAGGATATCATCGCCGAGGGTCTGATTGAGGACACCGCGCTGGAGCACGTAGCCAAGAAGGGCCATGAGCGGCACGACAATGACGAGGGCGAGCAAAGGGCTGACTCCAAGCGAGGTCGTGGTTGTGAGGGCAAGGAAGGCCGCTAAGACGATGAAGTCGCCATGCGCAATGTTGACCAGGCGCATGACGCCGAAAATCAGTGACAGGCCGGCGGCGAACAGCGCGTATAGACCGCCCAGCAGCACACCCTGCAAGATGGCGTTTATCCATTCCATCCAAGTGCCTTTCCGCGGTTGTTGAAACCGTCCGTTCCGATCTTTGGGAGTGCGCGCTTCCGGCGCGGTTGTCTGGTGCGGCCATTCATTTTCTACACCCCGAAATAGGCAGCGCTGATCTGTTCGCGGGTCAGTTCGTCGGAACGCCCCTCAAGCGAGATCCTGCCTTCCTGCATGCAATAGACCCGGCCCGCGACACTCAGCGCCTTGGCAATGTCCTGTTCGACGATGACAGCGCTCATGCCCTGACCGATGATGCCGGGCAGGGCGTCGTAGATCGACTTGATGATGATCGGTGCGAGGCCCAGGCTGATCTCGTCGAACAGAATGAGTTCCGGGTTGGACATGAGAGCACGCCCAATGGCCACCATCTGTTGCTGACCGCCGGACAGCGCCGTCGCCTGGACAAGACGTCTTTCTTTCAGGACCGGGAAAAGCGCATAGACCTTTTCCAGGTCCCACGCGCCTTTGCGGCCCATCTGTCCCCCTATGATCAGGTTTTCCTCCACGGAGAGAGACTGAAACAGCTGCCTTCCCTCCGGCACCATGGCGATGCCCGTCCTGGCCACCTGATCAGCGCGCATCGCCCCGATCCGGGCGCCGTTGAACGTGACCATGTCCGGCTGATTGGTCAAAAGGCCGGTGATGGAGCGCATCAGCGTCGTCTTGCCGGCGCCGTTTGCGCCAATGATCGCGACGACCTCGCCGGGCTCAACATGGATGTCGACGTCGAACAAGGCCTGGAAATCACCGTAATGGGCCGTGAGCGCCTGCGTGGCGAGTAGGGCGTCAGGCATCGGCGTCCACTCCCATGTAGATTTCCTGGACTTCCCGGCTTGCCATCGTTTCCTTCGGGTTGCCCTCGGCGATTTTCCGGCCGAAATCGATCACGATCAGCCGGTCCACCACAGACAGGAGGGCGTGAACGATATGCTCGATCCAGATGATGGAAATGCCGGTCGCCCGGATCGTGTTGATGGTTTCGACCAGCGAATGACATTCGTTCTCGGTCAGGCCGCCGGCGATCTCGTCCAGCAGCAACAGCTTCGGTTGAGCGCAAAGCGCACGGGCCAGTTCCAGTCTCTTGCGTCCGAGCAGCGTAAGCGAACCAGAGACATCGTTGGCCTTGTCGATCAGACCCGTGAGCTGCAGCATCTCCAGACAGTGCCGATCAGCCTTTTGTGCCGGCAGTTTGGCGCCGTGCGTTGCCGCGACCAGCACGTTTTCGAAGACCGTCATGCCCGAAAACGGCTGCGGGATCTGGAACGAACGGGCAATGCCCTGCCTGCATCTGCGCGCGGCCGAGTGGCGCGTGATGTCCTCACCGCCGAAGAAAATCTGTCCGCTGTCGGCCCGGACCGTCCCCGTGATCAGGTTGAACATGGAGGTCTTGCCGGCACCATTCGGCCCTATGACGCCAAGGGCTTCGCCCGCGTCGAGCCGATAGGACAGATGATCGGCGACGGTGATCGCGCCATAGGACTTGGACAGGTCCTTGAGTTCGAGAACTGGGGCCATCGGCACCTCTTCCGGGGTGAGAAAGTCCGGGGGGCGCACGGCGGGTCAAGCCGTGCGCCGTCGGGGCATTACGCCAGCAGTTTCAGCTTGCCGGTTGTGGGGATCTCCGGCGCACTGTGATTGGACGTAATGACCAGTTCCATGCCACTGGCACCCTTCTGCCACTGGCCGGCGACGAGCGGTGTCTTGGAGACGTTCTTCACGGGGCCGAAGCTCCAGTTGACGTGTCCGACCACCGTCGGCAGATCCGTTGCCTGAATGGCTTCCAGGATCGCGTTCGGGTCTTCAAGGTCGGCGGTGCGCCGGATGACATCGGTCGTTACTTCGAAGAGCGCATGCTTGAAGCCGATCGGCTGGGTCCAGGGGCGTCCGGAAGCGGCGACATAGCCGTCCGCCAGCTGTTTCGCGCTCTCACCCGTCAGCGATGAAGAGAACGGATGTTCAGGGGTCCACCAGATTTCCGAAGTCAGTCCGTCGCCGCGATCACCGAGAGATTCAATGACCGACGGGAACAGGAGCGCCTTGCCTATGGTGACCACCTTGGGCTGAAAGCCCTGCTGCGCCGACTGGGACCAGAACGTCGCGAAGTCGGGCGGGATCATGTTGCCGGTGACAATCTCGCATCCGGCCTCCTTGAAGGCCGAGATCTGCGTTGAAAAATCGTCGGTCAACGGCTGGTAGCGGCCCGGATCGGTCAGTTCGAAACCGCTCCCGACAAGAGCCGGCGGGAAACCGACCTTGTCGTCGCCCCAGGCATTTCCGTCCGCGTCGTTGGGGAACAGTCCGCCCACCTTCCGCTCGACACCGGCTTCCTCCCACAACGCCAGAAACGCCTTGATGACGTCTTCCAGGCCCCAGAAGAAGTGATAGGTGTAGTCAAAGCCCTGGGCCGGATCGCTGTTGCGGCCGAAGAAATAGGGCTGCCACGGGCAATCGGTGGTGATGCAGGGGACTTCGTTGAGTTCCGCCTGATCGGAAATCGGGTTCGTGGTGTCGGGGGTCGAGGCGCCGACGAGAATGTCGACCTCGTCGCTCAGGATCAGTTCCGATGCGACTTCGGCCGCCCGGTTCGGATTGGACTGGCTGTCCTTGGAGATGATTTCGACCTTGTAGGACTTGTTGTTGTTCTCAACACCGCCGGCGAGCGCCTTCTGAATGCCGGCAAGAACATAGTCATCCGCTTCGGCGAACCCGGCGAGGGGACCGGTGCGAGGGCTGACATGACCGATCCTGATGACCGGGTCGGCTGCATATGCCCTCGTCCTGGTCAGGATTGCGGGTGCCGCCAGTCCTGCCGTTGCACCGGCAATGAAGCCGCGGCGTGTGATACCGAATTTCTTTCCAATGAGCGTCATCGTCTATCCTCCCAGATGCGCTTTACATGGCCGCAGGCCGTGTCACCCCAAGATGGTGTCCAGCTTGCGCAAGTGCGTTGAGACACGCTGGCGGAGCTGGTCCGCTTCCTCCGGCGTCCAACTCCGAAAACCTTCACCGGACTTCATTCCGAGCTTTCCTGCCTCCACAAGATCGCGCAGATAAGGAGAAGGTGCCGGCCGATTGTCGAGATCGGCCAAAACGTTTTCATGGATGTCGAGTGTCAGGTCGGTGCCGACCAGATCCGCGTTCGCCAGCGGACCCAGCACGGACAGGCGCCTGCCGAAACTCGTGTTGACCACGGTGTCGACGTCGGCGGCGGTGCAAACACCCTTTTCAACGAGGTTGATCGCCTCGCGCCACATGGCGTGCTGCAGCCGGTTGCCGATGAAACCGGCGACATCCTTTTCGACGCGCACCGGTGTCTTGCCGACTGAGGCCAGCAGGTCCATCGTCGAAGTCAAAGCGTCATCGGAAGTCCATTCGGTCCGGATAACCTCGACCAGCGGGATCATGTGGGGCGGGTTCCACCAGTGGGTACCAAGCGCCCGTGACCGCTCGGCGAGATCCGACATGATCGTCGTGATCGGGATCACCGATGTGTTGGACGCAAAGATGCAACCTGCCGGCGCGTGGCGTTCGGCGTCAGCAAAAAGAGCGCGTTTCAGCTCCGGTTTTTCAGGTGCGGCTTCAAAGACGAAATCGGCATCAAGGACGCTGCCGGCCAGATCCGGGACGGGTGCGATGCGGGCCAGCGATGCTTCGGTTTCGCCGTCGTTGGCTCCGAGCGCGGCAAGGCTCGCGCGTACCCGTTCGTGCAAGGTGTCCAGACTGGCAGGGAAGGCGTCGTAGACCCGCACCTGGTGGCCCGCACGCGCGAAGGTGAGCGCGATGCCGTGACCCATCAGACCGGCCCCAAGGACAGCGATGTTTCTGCTTTCGCCCATCACCTAACCCGCCGTGTAGCCGCCATCGGCATAAAGAATGTGTCCGGTGTAGAAGTCGGACGCTTTCGAGGACAGGAACAGGAGCGGACCGATCAGATCTTCCGGTTCGCCGAGACGCCCCTTCGGCACACGCGCCAGAAAGCCGTCCCGGAACCCCTTTGCGAGTTCATCGTCCTCGAACATCC
The DNA here is from genome assembly GCF_965229775.1 of Roseibium sp. Lineage (GTDB taxonomy): Bacteria > Pseudomonadota > Alphaproteobacteria > Rhizobiales > Stappiaceae > Roseibium. Next base: position 6,179,588 of record NZ_OZ245929.1, on the reverse strand, counting down.
AGGACGTCAGAGGCGAGCGGAACACGGTCGGTGCAATGGCATTGACGGTGATCTTGTCAGCGCCCAGTTCACAGCCGAGGGCCTTGGTAATGCCGTCGACCGCCGCCTTGGACGCGCAGTAGGCGGTATACCCCGCCGGATGACCAAGAAGACCGCGCGCGGAGGAGACCAGAACGATCTTGCCGCCGCTGGGCTGCGTCATCATCTGCGCGGTTGCCGCGCGGGCGAGCAGCCAGGACTGGGTGACATTCGCTTCCATGACATTGGAGAAGTCTTCCGGTGCCATGTCGTTGATCTTGGCGACCTTGTTCATGCCGGAGGCGACGACGAGAATGTCCAGGGAACCGTGGTGCCTGACGCAGTTCTCGACCATCTCTTCGCAGGTTGCAGCATCGGCGGGTCGCTTGTTCACCGTTTCGACGGCAGCGCCTTTCGCGCGGCACTCTTCCGCGACTTTCTCAAGAGCTTCCCTGTTTCCGGCCGCCAGGATGAGATCGCAGCCAGCGCCGGCGAGCGCGTTGGCGGCGACCGCGCCGAATGCGCCCGTTGCCCCGGTGACAAGTGCGACCTTGCCCTTGATGTCGAATAGTTCAAGTGGATGGGTCCAGACGTCAGCCATCAGTTTGCCTCCGGCGGATAGGGAATGACGACAAGCATGGTGCAGACGTGGTTCGACCGGTTTTCGATCGTGCGCACCTCGTTCGGCGCAATCGTGCAGCTGTCGTATTTCTTCAAGACAGTGGTGCCCCCGCCGCTCTCCACGGTCATTTCGCCGTCCAGAACGACATAGACCTTCTCGAACGGGGTTGAATCGGGTCCAGCGCCGCCTCCGGGCAGAAACTGGCTCAGGCCGATCCACTGGTTTTCCGGACCGCCGGCTTCAAAGCCCTGCAGGCGCAGGCCGACGACACCACGGTGATTGGGCGCTTCATAGGGCTGCGCGTCTTCAAAACGCTTCACATGCATCGCTTCCTCCCAGACGCGGCATACCGGACCGCCGTCAGGCGGCGGTCCCGGGTTTCAGGTGATCAGAAGTCTTCGCCGGCCTCGATGCGGTACTGCTGGCCGCGGTCGATCATGGCAACGAGACGAATGATGCAGCCGTCGCCCCGATCCCAGTTCCAGGGGAAGAACGCGAACGTGCAGCGCTTGCCGGTGACCGCATCAAGGTCTCCACCAACATTCTCGATCCCGAGGATGCCGTTGGAAAAGAGTGTGTTGTGGACCGGTTCCCACTCGGGGAAGTCGTCTTTCCAATCGCGCCCGCCGGACCACTCAAGGTACTCCGCTTCCAGATGCGGCAGGATCGGGCCGTTGCGCTGGGGACCGATCGCGGTTGCCAGCGGGTGATCGTTGGCCTGGGTGTCATGGCCGACGACCTTGACGCCCTTTTCGACCATCCAGTCGGCCGCGGACGGCACGAGCCCGGGGCAGTAGGCGAAATAGTCGCCGTCTTCATACTGCTTGTGCCAGCCGGTGTTGATGATCAGGACATCGTTCTTGCGAATGGCGTGGCCGCAGGCCTTTTCAAGATCGTCGGCCGTGATCTGCTCCCATTTCTGTTTCGGAACGGAGACAACAAGACCTGAGCCGAAGAAGTGGGGCAGGGGCACTTCGTCGATGAACGGCGTGCCCTGGACGACGTGCGCCGGCGCATCGATATGCGTCGTGACGTGCATCGTTGTCGTGATGGTCTGCGAGAGCACTCCGGACTTTGCCATGTAGTGCTTCCGGTCGATCTGGACGTCTGCGAAGTAGGGCCAGTTCGGACACTGGAAGCCGTAGCGGTGGGACAGGTTGTAGAATTCCACGCCCATATCGTTGTTCAGATTGTCCTGAAATTCGATGCCGCGAATAGTCACTGACATATGTGTTCCTCCCGTCAGTCAGTGTATCACTGTATTGCTAAACGGTACAGATGCATCATAATGCGGTCAAGTAGGAATGTCGACACGGCTAATTTTTTGCTCTATATGCTGCGGCTAGCGTTGCGCAAATGAGGCGAATCCGGGGTCGGTGAAAGAGGGCAAAAAATGGTTCTGACGATGGAATCTGAAAAAAAAGTCCAGTCAAGTCAGGGTGTTCAGGTCATATCGCGCGCTGCCGAAATTCTCCGCGTCCTGAAAAATGACAACAGTGGTCTCAGCCTTGGACAGATAGCTGAGCGCGTACAACTGCCCCGTTCTACGGTACAGCGGATCGTCAATGCGTTGCTATCCGAGCGCCTTGTCATGTCGTCCTCAGCCGAGGGAGGCCTTCGCCTCGGTTCCGAAATCCAGTCGCTGGCCGCTGCCGGGCGGGTGAACATGACGGAACTGGTTCATCCGGTCCTGACCGATCTGGCAAAGCGCACGAAGGAGACCGTCGACCTTGCGGTTTTCCGCGACGATCACATGGTTTTTCTGGACCAGGTCGTCGGCACGCATCGCCTGCGGACGGTTTCGGCGGTCGGGGAAGTGTTTCCTATGACAGACACGGCGAACGGGAAGGCTGCGCTGTCCCTGTTTGAAGATGACCGCGTCGTCGCGATCGCCAGCCGGGAGCTGAAGGGAAGCGGCGAGAGCCAGCGGCCCTTGTCCGATTTTCTGAGAGAGATCGAGGACATCAGGGAAACGGGAATCGCCTGGGATCTGGATGAGCACACGAAGGGTATTTCAGCCGCGGGTTTCGCCTTTCAGGATCCGGTCGGCCTGACCTATGCCATCTCCGTGCCTGTGCCCACGCACCGGTTTACGGGTCTGAAGGAAAGTCTGGTGGAGCAACTTTCCGAAGCGCGCGCGGCAGTGCTCAAGCTGGTCTGAGCAGGCCGATCCCGTGGCGTTGAGCGCGCGAGCTTGACCGGTGTTACGCAGCGACGCGGGCGGTTATGCCGGCCCGCCGGCACTCAACGCGTTCCGCTTCATAATCCGACCAGTCTTCCGGGGAGCGATCCGGCAGGTCATCGTGGCCGGGGAAGGCTGTGCGCATCACATCTTCCGTGATGTCGTTGCACCAGCCCTCGACCGGGTTGAATTCCAGGACGGCCCTGACCTGTTCGAGTTGCCCGGTCCGGATGTCCTCGACAAGCTTGTGTCTGCGCATGTCTGCCAACTCGACCTCGGGTGTATAAAGGCAATTCTCAATTTCGCAGATGACCGAGAACATGGACGTGTCCAGATTTGGTCTCATCAAGCTCCTCCCTCAAAACCAACTTCAAATTATACGTTTTTTGCGTACAAATCAAACGTAACTTAACTTAATGTACGCTTCTGCGTACGATTCATGTTGGGGCTGAAGGGTGTATGCGCCGCGTTTCTTGCGGGTTTTCAGGATATTGCCACGCTACAAGGGCTTAAAGACCATGACGATCTTCGCCTTGATCTTGACTTCGGTGTGGTCGGCGTCGCCTTCGCGATAGACAATCGTGTCCTGGAACCTCGGGTCGTCCGACTCCGGCATCAGTTCCGACTGTCCGTTCACGTTGATGAGGCGCTTGGCTGTTCGCTCGATGGTCATGCCCTCGTCCCTTGATCGCTCGACGAGGACGAGGTCATTTTCATTCAGTTCAATGCCGGCGGCGAGGTAGTCGACGCACAACAGAAGATCACCGTTGCCGGCAATCCTGTTGAGCGACTCCCCGCGCACCCTGACAACAAACTGGGCTTGTGCCGGGAAGCGTACATCATAAGATATCGTTGATTCTAATGAATTTTCTGTTTCAAAAAGCGCTGCTTCCATCCACAGGCCGGCGGCGACCTCACCGACAATCGGTACGCCGGAATTGGGCAGTTCCGGGAGTTTTTTCTGAATCTCGGCAACGGAGCCGTCAGCCAGTGCGAGGATCTCGTCGCGGGTGATGGCAGGATCTCCCTTTCCCGGCAGGACCGCGAGAAGCTTGCTGATGAAGTTTGCGGGGAGGCCCTTTTCCGGATAGCCGGCGGAGAAGTAGCGCTGGATCGAAGAGGCTTGCGAGTATCCCATCTCGCGCGCAATTGCCCGCAGCGAGAGGCCGGACCTTTCCTTCAGCAGCTGAAGCTTGTCTCGGAGCGTTGTTTCGGATTGGTCCATGTTGCCGGTGCCGTCATGTCTGCCAAGTTGATTTCTCTTTTAGCGTATGAAATCTGCGTTGACAAGTATACGCAAAATACGTACATATTGCGAATGCGCTGCAGATGCGCGGATTACGGTCGGTTCGGAACTTGAAAGGGTGGATTTGGTGGACGTGCTCAAGGATCAAATCGAGGAAGCAAGAGACCGGGTGGCTCACTTGCGACTGCGCGCTGAAAGGCCGAGTGCGCGTCTGGAGGACGAGTATGCGTTGGAGAAGGCGAGGACACGTTTGCTGACACTCGAGCTGAAAAGCGCGAGATCGCAGATGAAGTCCAATGAGGACGCCGCGAAACGAACTCGGGGCCGAAATGCAGAACGCGGCCAACGCACGCCCTGCGAAGCCGGGGCCAGCAATACAATGAGAACAAAGCATAAACATTTGCGTCTTGGGACGCGCGCACGGGCGGAGGCGTCCTTTGCGGCTCTCCAGAAAGAGAAGACCGAAACATCGGAGGAATGCTGATGGCATCAGGGGCGCATCTGGACAGGCTTGCAGCCGAGTTCGGCATCCATTTCGTAGCTCCGGCCAAGCGCATTGACGGGAGAAACCAGTGCAAGGCCCGCCGTACCTGTCAGGCGCTGCTGAAAAAACACGGGCCGGGGCATCTGCGTCTCGTTTTCGGATTGATCAATACGCCCGCCAACCGCGGCAACTGGTCGTCGCAAGTTCTGTCTGCCGTTTCCTGGCTGGTGTTGAACAAATCAGACCTCGTCGCGCATCCGGCTTTCGTGGCGCAATTCGACCTGCTCAAGCTCGATGAGATGCGGCAACGCGCCAAGGATATCAATCCGGCAGCTCCGACAATAACTTTAGCCGTCCTTCTCGCGCATGAGTTGGATGCATCTGTATCCGCAATTATGCCGGGGAAAGCAGCGTGAGGGTGCTTGTTATGAGGGCTGAGTTGATTACACTCGCGGCGACAATCAGTGAGTGTGTAGAAGAAATGTGGCAATGCGCGCCATTCTTGTGGTGCGGATCGGGGCGGGAACTCAGGCAGGGTGACTTAGTCGGGCAAAAATCAACGATCTTTGGTGGGGCAAATGGGTGTTTATCAGACAAAGGCGCAGGTTCATGCATTCGAGCGGGGCTTCCAGGCCTATGGAAAGGGAAAGTCTCAATCCGACAATCCCTATCCGCGCGAAGCCGACTATTTCACCTTGTGGAAACAGGGTTTCCAGGAGGCACGACAACAGGACAGCGATACGGAGCACCGGGCATAAAACCGGCTTCACGGCTTAAGCGTGATCGCTCTCGTTCCGGTGCCGCGACGGACCGACTATCGGCGCTGCCTTGCTGCGGGCCCCGGACGGGAGCGCAAAGATGAGCGGCTGCCCGGAGAGCAAGGAGATCATGTCGCGATTGGTCGAGGCTATGATTGTCGTCGCCTGCACGGCGAAAGGCGACGGTCCGAAGTCCATCCTGTCTGCCTGGCCCGATTTCCGGCGCAAGGTCGCGCGGCGGAAGCGAACGTTCGAGCCCCGGCAGATATCGAGAGCGGAAGAGGCACTGACGTGGTTCGCTCTTGTTGATGATCTGGACAGCCGGCGCGCCTTGCAATTCGAGGTCATGTGCAAGGCAGGCGGTGGCCCCTTCAGCCGGACATGTGAAAAGTACGGCTGGAAAAGATCCACCGTGACAAGCCGAAACCGGGTGGTTCTGAAACAGATTGCCCGGAAACTTGAAGAGGCGGCCTGACCAAAACGGGCCATGGACATATCGTGCAAGTTTTGATTGCTGCAAGGTAAGTCTCTATTTCTGATTTCAGGGCGATTTGCGGCATGATAGAAGGGTTTGAAACTCAAGCCGGAGGGGCGAATGCGGACTACACCAATCCTCACACTAATTTTTGCGTCGATGTTTTTTGTACCGGCCGTCTCGGCCGAGACGCTTTCCCAGAAACAGATAAAGAGTGAACTGATCGGAAAGAAACTCTCATATAGCGGTGCATTCTCAGGGAAAATCACCTATCGCCCGGGAGGTGGTTTTGTCTATTCCGCCGGGAGCGGAAAGAAACTCACGGGCCGTTGGCATTTCAAGGGCAACAAGCTTTGCACTAAATTCGACAACAACTTCCGCGGTGGACGGGTGAGTTGTTTCACATTCGAGAAAACGGGAAAGCGCACCTATGTTACCAGTCTCGGATACAAGGTGCGCAGGTAAGGCTTCCGTCAGCGCATTCTGTTCCCTGCGCCCCACCACAAATAAGTACTGCCGCCATTTGACGGTTTGAGGCCCTCGAGTCAGCCTGCGCCGACAGATCCGACGATCCAGTTCCTGAACGCGACCGCTGCTTCCGTCTTCGATTTGATGGAGAGGTAGTAGTTTTCGTTAGCCGTCAGAGAGGCTGCGTGCGCGGGTTCGATCAGGTTCTGTTGTCGCGGTGAGATGGCAAGGTGTTCGTGAACGAGACAGACGCCGTTGCCGTGAATGGCCATCTGCAGCGCGGGTCCATAGGAATCCACAAGAAGGCCTGGCGGGCGCGATGACATGCCGGCCGCCAATGCCCAGGGTTTCCAGCCGTCCGACGTTCCGACCGCCTCAATCAGGGGCAGGTGTTCGAAATCTCCCGCCAGAGCCGGAGATTTCAGGGCAACCAGCTTGTCGGTGCCCAGAAGTTCAGCGTCGGAACCGGCCTGTTTGCGGGATCCGAAGCGAATTTCAACGTCGGCGGCGGTTTGTGTGAATTCGTCGGGCCATACAGCCCCGATCAGCCGGAGAACGACATCGGGATGTCTTTCGGTGAATTCCGGAAGTCTGGGAGCAATGACCCACTGAATGACACTGATCGAAGCGGATACCGTCAGATGGTCAGACGCCTGGTCGGCGGCGAAAGCTGCGGTGGCTCCGGTCAGGGTGGCCAGCGCCGTGTCCACCTGGGGCAGCAAACGGCGGCCATGATCCGTAAGGGCGAGGCCGCGCGCCTTGCGGTCAAACAGCAAAACACCGAGACGCATTTCCAGCGATTTGACCTGCTGGCTGACCGCTGACTGGGTCATTCCGATTTCGCCGGCCGCGGCCGTGAAACTCAGGTTTCTCGCCGCGGCCTCGAACGCGCGAAACCAGTTCAGAGGGGGCAATACCGGCGCCATGATCAAGTTACCTATTGGTCTGACTAATACCTGAGACTGAAAATCATTCGTTTGTCCGGAAAGTCAAGGCGCTCGATACTGGCGCAGGACGTCGGGAAGGGGATTTCGGAGGACGGAATGGATCCTGAGATCAGGAAAATCGTGACCTTTGACGAAGAAGTCTTCATCGAAGGCTTCCGCAAGGCGGATGTGCCATGGCGCATGTTCGCGGTGGCAGCCGTGGTGCAAAATCCGTGGGCCGGCCGTTATGTTGAGGATCTGCGTCCGGAAATCCGGAGTTTCGGTCCGGTCCTCGGTGAACTCATGACCGAGAGGATGATCAAGCTTGCGGGGAGCGGCGCGGCGATCGAGGCCTATGGCAAAGCCGCCGTCGTCGGGCTCGACGGCGAGGTGGAACATGCGTCCGGCCTGATCCACACCTTGCGGTTCGGCAATCACTACCGGCAAGCGGTCGGCGCGAAGTCCTACCTGGCCTTCACCAACACCCGCGGTCCTGCCAATGCTCCGATCATGGTGCCGTTGATGGACAAGAACGACGCCGGTCGCCGGTCACACTATCTGACCATTCAGTTTGCCATTGCCGATGCACCGCGCGCCGACGAGATCGTCGTCGTCCTTGGCGGTGCTACAAGCGGCCGGCCTTTTCACCGGATTGGCGACAGGTATCAGGATCTGGAAGAGATGGGCCATGACCTGGACAACCCGGCCGCGGTCTGACGTCAACGGCCTTGCCGTCTCCTCTTCCGGCAAGGGTCCGCGCATGGTGCTGATCCACGGCGTCGGACTTCGGGCCGAGGCCTGGAACGGGCAATCCGCCGCCCTGTCCGCGCGTTTCGAGGTCCTGGTCCCCGACCTCCCGGGTCACGGGGACAGCGCCGCATTGCCCGCTTCGTCCGGATTGCAGGTTTTCGGTGACCGCATCGCGCGCCTGCTCGATCGGCCAGCCGTTGTCGTCGGCCACTCCATGGGGGCGATGATCGCGCTGGACCTCGCCGGCCGATACCCGGATCAGGTGAAAGGCGTCGCGGCCCTGAATGCGATATTCCGGCGAAGCCCCGCAGCCCGGGCCGCAGTCAGGGAACGGGCTGCGAAGATGGGCGGAACAAGTGCTGCCGATCCGTCACCGACACTCGCCCGCTGGTTCGGTGAGCATTTGAGCCCGGAGCGCGCCGCCTGCCATGACTGGCTCAGCAACATGGACCCGGACGGCTACAAGGCCGCCTACTCCGTTTTTGCGAGCGAAGACGGTCCGGCAGATGAAACACTCAGAAAACTGTCATGCCCGGCGCTTTTCATGACCGGGGGACGTGAGCCGAATTCCACTCCGGCGATGAGCCGCGCAATGGCCGCTCTTGTGCCGGACGGCAGGGTGGAGATTGTCGAAGATGCGGCGCACATGATGCCCATGACGCATCCCGAGGAGATCAACCGGACCTTGCTTGAATTTGCAGAGAGGTGCCAAGAATGAGCGAGATCGAACCACGCGAGCTCCGGGACGCCTTTGGGCGGTTCATGACCGGCGTCACGGTCGTAACGTGCCTGGATGAAACGCGCCGGCCCGTCGGTTTCACGGCGAACTCGTTTTCCTCCGTGTCGCTGAGCCCGCCGCTGCTGCTGGTCTGCCCGGGCAAATTCCTTTCCAGTTTCAAGGCATTCAGCGCCTGCAAGAGCTTCGCGGTCAGCGTCCTGAGCGAGGGCCAGGAGGACATTGCAAACATTTTCGCCGGTTACAAGGGCGACCGGTTTGCGCGCGTGGACCACGCCATCAACACTTCAGGGGTTCCGGTTATCGACGGCGCTGTTGCGTCCTTTTCGTGCCGGACCCATCAGGTCATGCCGGCCGGAGACCATGTGATCCTGATCGGTGAGGTTACAGAGTTTTCGCAGAGCGAGGGGCGCGGGCTCGGTTATGCGGGCGGCCGGTTCTTCAGTCTGGGCCTGGAACACAAGGCGCGCGATCCCGGTGCCAGAAAGAACATCTGCGGCGCCCTTGTCGAGGCCGACGGTGGCGTCCTCTTGAAGGCATCACCTGAGGGATACAGTTTGCCGGAATGTGTCGCGCCGGACAGAACGTCGCTCAGAGACTGCCTTCGCAGCGAGTTGCAGAAACTCGGGATGAACGTCGAACTCGGGCCTGTCTTTTCCGTCTTCGACGACCAGGACCAAGGCACTCACTTTGCCTACCTCTTGGCCAGGGCTGCAAACGTGGATGCGGCGGCGGGCTGCGAGTGCATCCCATTTTCCGAATTGAGCGGTCTTCGTTTCAATTCGCCTGCGACCGCACGCATGGTGGCGCGGTTTGCGGAAGAGGTTCGGACACGCAACTTCAATCTCTATCTCGGCAACGCGGTCTCAGGAGAGACGCACCGGCTTCAGGAAAGGGCCTGATCATGGAGTTTTCCCTTTTTGCGCACATGGAACGGCTCTCTCCGGACGAACCGCATGCCAAGCTCTACGAGGACTTTCTGGGCCTGTGCAGAATGGCGGACGAGGGCGGGATGCGCGCGATCTGGACCGGTGAACATCACGGCATGGAATTCACCATCGCACCCAACCCGTTTCTGTCGCTGGTCGACCTGGCGCATCATACGAAAAATGTGCGTCTCGGCACCGGCACGATCGTTGCTCCGTTCTGGCATCCGATCAAGCTCGCGGGCGAGGCGGCAGCCGCAGACCTGATGACCGGCGGGCGGATCGAACTGGGGATCGCGCGGGGCGCTTACTCCTACGAGTACGAGCGGATGATGCCGGGGATGGACGCGTGGGAAGCAGGGCAGAGGATGCGCGAAACGACACCTCTCTTGAGGAAGCTCTGGCAGGGCGACCATGCACATGACGGCGAATTTTTCGCGTTTCCCGAGTCCACCGCGTCGCCGAAACCGGTCCAGGAAGAGGGCCCTCCAATCTGGATTGCAGCCAGGGATCCGAACAGTCACGAATTCGGAGTGCATAACGGTTTCAATATCCAGGTCACCCCGCTTTGGCAGGGTCACGCTGAGGTGGAAACCCTGATGGGGCGTTTCAACGACGCCTGCGCCACGCATGAAGGACCACGGCCGAAGATCATGCTGCTGCACCACACATATGTCGGTGCGGACAGCGATGATGTTCACCGGGCGACGCAGGAACTCTCCCGGTTCTATTGCTACTTCGGGGCGTGGTTTCAGAACAAGCGGCCCGTCTCGCAGGGATTGATTGCAGAGCTTTCGGAAGAGGAAATCGCCGGGAACCAGATGATGGCGCCGGAGAACCTTGCCCGGGACCTGACGATCGGCACGACCGACGAGGTCATCGACCGGCTCAAACGCTATGAGGATCTCGGTTATGATGAGTTTTCGTTCTGGATCGACAGCGGCATGAGCGCGGAACGGAAACGCGCTTCGCTTGGCCGGTTCATCGATGACGTCATGCCGGCATTCAGCTGAGGGAAGAAGATGCAGCACTACCAGCTTTTCATCGACGGTGCCTGGACAGAAGGCAGCGCTAGTCAGGTGATGTCTTCGCAGAACCCCGCGACCGGTAAGGACTGGGCGACCTTTGCCTGTGCTTCGCCTGAAGACGTTGACCGGGCGGTGGCCGCTGCCCGACGCGCACTTGAAGACCCTTCGTGGCGGGACATGACCCAGACCGCGCGTGGCAAACTGCTTTATCGGCTGGCAGAGTTGATCGAAGCCAACGCGGCGCAGCTCGGGGAGATCGAGACAAAGGACAGCGGCAAACTGCTCGCGGAGACCGCCAGCCAGACCAAGTATGTCGGCGACTATTATCGATACTATGCGGGACTGGCAGACAAGATCGAAGGTCAGGTTCTTCCGATCGACAAGCCGGACATGCATGTCTTCACACAGCGTGCGCCCATCGGTGTCGTTGTGGCGATCGTTCCGTGGAATGCCCAGATGTTCCTGACGGCGACAAAACTCGGTCCCGCGCTCGCGGCGGGATGCGCCGTTGTCCTGAAAGCTTCGGAGATCGCTCCGGCGCCGATGCTGGAATTCGCGCGGCTGGTCGAGGAAGCCGGGTTTCCTGCCGGCGTGGTATCGGTGATTACAGGTGATGCGGAGAACTGCGCCATTCCCCTGACGCGGCACCAGGATGTCGACCGGATCGCGTTTACCGGCGGGCCTGAAACGGCCCGGCACGTCGTGCGCAATTCAGCTGAGAACTTTGCGGTCACGACGCTCGAACTTGGCGGCAAGTCTCCGATCATCGTCTTTGAGGACGCGGATCTGGAAGGTGCTGCTAATGGATTGATCGCAGGCAATTTCGGCGCGTCGGGGCAAAGTTGCGTTGCCGGGACACGCGGTCTGGTGCAGCGGTCTGTTTTCGAAGAGCTGGCAGGGCGTATCGCCGAGAAATCCGAGGGCATCGTTGTCGGCGATCCCCTGGAGGCGGCTACGCATGTCGGTCCGCTTTGCACAGCAGCACAGGTCGAGCGGATCAAGGCGACACTGGCGACCGCGAAGGGGCAGGGGGCCCGGATCCGTTTCGGCGGCGAAGCTCTCGACCGGCCAGGCAACTACATGGCTCCGACACTGGTGGAATGCCCGACCCCGGAGACGGCGACATTGCATGTCGAGATGTTCGGCCCGGTGATGTCTCTGTTGCCTTTCGACACGGAGGAGGAGGCGATCGCGCTCGCGAATGAAACGCCTTATGGCCTCGGGTCAGGCGTCTTTACGCAGAATGTCGCGCGTGCCCATCGCGTTTCAACGCGATTGAGGGCGGGGATCTGCTGGGTGAACACCTACCGCGCCGTGTCTCCGATCGCGCCCTTCGGCGGGTTCAACCAGTCCGGCTATGGACGGGAAGCGGGTCTCGAGGCGATCCTTGACTACACACGCACTAAGACCACCTGGATCAACATGTCGGACGCACCGATGAGCAATCCCTTCGTCATGCGCTGACCGGCGGTGCTCGCAAGGCGGGTTGGGCAACGCGATTTGGTGTTTGCCGCTGAGTCAAAGCCCAAATTTCGCACTGTGCGTGGTTTGGATACCGGACGTTTTCCTGAAATTGTCATCCCGGTTTGCCGCCTGTGCGGCAAGACCGGGAGCCAGTATTCTGTGTGACCTGAGATCCGAAAAACGGTCAAGCAGGCGTCTACTGGATCCCGGCCTTCCGCTGCGCTTCAGCCGGGAGGACAAGTCCATTCAGTGGAGATTGCACCATAAGATACAGTTCCTGGCAGACTGAGCGGCGTTGACCGGCGGTCCATTCTGTCGAAACCGTAATTTGCAATGCCCATCTTTACGGTGTCATGTGCTGTTGCACTTGACACTGCTTTGTCGATTATTGGAAAAATATCCAACTTTTTTTAAATAAGGGCACAGAATGCTTTTCGGTGGACGCATCAAGGATGACGAGACGGTCGTGGCGATGCTTGCGTCCGCAATCCGCCGCGACATTTCGTTCGGCGTTCTGCCCCCGGACGAAAAGCTCAAGATAGAAGCGTTGCGCCAGGCCTATGGCGGGTCCAATCATTCGATGCGCGAAACCTTGCGGATGCTGGCGGCGGAAGGGCTGGTTGAGGCGACCAGCCAGCGCGGGTTCCGGGTCATGTCGGCGACGCAGGAAGATCTGGAAGACATTTTGCTGATGCGGCTTCAAACCGAAAAGCTGGGATTGAAGCGGGCCATGGAGCGCGGCGATGTCGCCTGGGAATCCAGGGTGGTCGCCACGTTTCACGCGCTCGGCCGCGCGGAAACGGCAGTCCGGGCTCAACCTGACGACATGACGGCACTGGAGTGGGACGAGGCCTGCCGCACACTGTCGGAAACGCTTGTGTCCGCCTGCGGCTCACGGCGGCTCATTCAGATGGCCGGAAAATTCTACAATCAGGGACGGCGGTTCCGTCTTGCGCTCCTGCGGGAAGGGCGGATCGATTTTGTAGCGCGGGCGCAGCGAATGGAAAAGCTTCAAAAGGCCGTACTCGGCAGAGACGAGGATACAGCTCTCACCCTGCTTGAAGACGATATCCGCGCCGACCTCGGCGCAAGACGAATAACAGCTTGAACGGAACAAAACGGGATGACCAGAACATGAGATTCAACAGACGCCAGACCCTCGGTCTGATGGGAGCCGCCGCCGCAACAACGCTGGCCGCACCCGCGATTGCACAGAACAGGAAAATCGTGGTGGGCGCGCTGCGCTTCACGTCGCATTCCGGCAGCTTCATTGCGGTTGAACGCGGTTACTTCGCCGATGCCGGTCTCGACGTGGAACTGAAGTTCTTTCAGGCTGCCCAGCCGATGGCCGTCGCCATCGCCTCAGGTGACGTGGACTACGCCGTGACCGCCGTGTCCGGCGGGCTGATTTCGCTGGCCGACAAGGGTGCGATCAAGGTGATCGGCGGTGCTCTCAGCGAAGAGAAAGGCATTGACGGGCAGAAGATCCTGGCGTCCGACGCCGCTTACAAGGCGGGGCTGACGTCGCCCGCGCAACTCGGCGGCAAGACATTCGGCATGTCCACGGCCGGCTCTTCCTTCCATTACATGGGCTCGAAGGTCGCAAAGGCCGAAGGCGTCGAGATGTCGTTCAAGCCGCTGCAGAAGGTCGGTGCGATCATCGGGGCGCTCAAATCAGGCCAGATCGATGCGTGGTCCATCGTTCCGCATATCGCCAAACCGCTTGCCGGCTCCGGAGCTGTCCACATCATCGGCGACATTTCGGACTATCTCCCGGGCTACCAGGTGACGACCGTCTTCACCTCGGCCAAGAATGCCGCCGACGAACGCGGTCAGACCGAGGACTTCCTGTCCGGGTTCGGCAAGGGCGTCAGCGACTACAATTCCACGATGATCGACAAGGCCGGCGGTGACGACGGCGTGAACGAGATGGTCGATCTGATCCACAAATACGTTTACACCGACCGTCCCCGCGAAAAGGCGGCGCCGTCCATCATCAACGGCACGATGCGCATCAACGAAGGATCGCGTTTGAACATTGCCTCGCTCAAGGATCAGCTGGAGTGGTTCCAGTCCGAAGACCTCGTCGGCAAGGATATCACGCTCGACACCCTTGTGGACGGCAGCTACGTGGAAACCTACGAAGGCTAAGTCTCAAGGTGGAACGGCGGTCCGAAGTGGAGGCCGCCGCCCCGTTTTTTCCGGGTCCCTTCAGGCGGTTCACACATGGGCATGGATATCAGACTGGACGGCATCAGCCATTCCTATGGCGAGACAGAAGTCCTTCGGGACATCTCGCTGGATATTCCGACGGGTCAGATTGTCTGCCTTGTCGGACCGTCCGGTTGCGGAAAGTCGACGCTCTTGCGGCTGATCGGCGGCCTGGAACGCCCGGGCAGCGGACGGGTGCTGCAGCTTGGTGCACCACCCGCCGACAGCCTCAATCCGCTGACCTTCGTGTTCCAGGACTTCGCCCTGCTGCCCTGGCGGACCGTGAAAGGCAACATCTCGCTGGTCCTGGAAGATCATGGCATTCGGGGCAAACGGTCCAAGGCGATCATCGATGATGTCCTGAACCGCACGAAACTTGCCGATTTCGCGGATGCGCTGCCGAAGCAGCTGTCCGGCGGCATGAAACAGAGGGTTGCCATCGCGCGCGCACTGGCGGTCAACCCGGCGGTGATGCTGATGGATGAACCCCTGTCGGCGCTCGACGCCCAGACCCGTGAATTGCTGATGGACGATCTGGTGGCGCTCTGGACCCGCCAGCCGTTTACCGCTGTCTATGTCACCCACAACCTGGCCGAAGCGGTGCGTCTCGGGCACACGATCGTGGTGCTGTCGCGACGGCCCGGTCAGATCCGCGAGATCGTCCGCATCGACACACCGATCGGCGGGCGCCGCGCCGGGGATCCGGTCTGCCAGACCAAGCATGACCTGCTTTGGGAACTCATGCGCGAAGAGGCCCGCGCCGCGGACGAGGAACTGATCGATGGCTGAAACAGAGGCGACGAGCCGCCAGGAGGACGACAAGCCGATCGAGGTCCGGTTCCGCGGCGGTGGCTTTGCCCCCAGATCGCTTCGCTGGGTAGGCGTTGCCGTCTTTGTTGTCCTGATCGGCCTGATCCAGTGGGGTACGCAGACCGGCTGGATTTCCGCGTTGACCCTGCCCAAGCCGACCGACGTGCTGGCGACTTTCGTCCAGCTCTGGGAGAGCGGCCTTCTCTTCAAACACTTGCAACCCTCCCTGACACGGCTGGTGATCGGCGCGGCGCTGGGGGCGAGCACGGGGATCGCGATCGGGGTTCTGATCGGACTGTTTTCCTATGTCAGGGCAGGGCTGGTACCGCTGGTCGCCGCGATTTTTCCGATCCCGAAGATCGCGCTTCTTCCTCTGTTCGTGATCTGGTTCGGGATTGATGAAGGATCGAAATACGCATTGATCGCATTCGGCACGTTTACGCCGACGGTTGTGGCGACCTATGGCGCGGTCGACAATGTCGACCGGTCGCTGATCCGCATGGGCCAGAGTTTCGGTCTTTCCTGGTCGTCGATCGTGCGGAAGATCGTGCTGCCCGGCGCCATGCCGGGTATTCTCTCCGGTCTGCGCATCAGCCTCGCGATCGCGATTATCCTGCTTGTTGCAGCTGAAATGCTCGGTGCCGAGTATGGCATCGGGGCGTACATCCTCGAGGCTGGCTCGCTCTACGATCTGGAGCGGTTGTTCGCCGGCGTCGTGATCCTGTCGCTTCTGGGTGTTCTCGTGAGTGCGCTGATCGGCCTCCTGGAAAAGCGGCTGCTGGGTTGGCGGGTCTAGGGTCAGAACTCATTGATCTGGATGAATTGGTAGGGATGAATTTGTTCGGATACGAGGCGCAAAGCTGCAGGAAACCGTCCGGTATCCAAAGATTTGCAACGACGTTGCCGGGCAAAAGCACTCTATCCCTGCGGCACGCAAAAACGGCTTCGATCTGCTTCGTCAAACCGCTCAACTGGGCAGGAAGCCCGCTTGTCGCGCTTTTCCTTGCTGCTCATCGCCGTTTGCTGCGCCAATTCAACCAAATGAATGAGTCCTGACCCTAGAAAAAGCTCCGTGAGCGCTCAATCTGAACCCCGGTTCAAGCCCCTGACTGCAAATCCACTTTCAATCTGTGTGGTCTGAACCGGTGTTTCAGACACGGACGCTTGATGGACGCCTCGTCAAATCGGGGCTAAAACGCTCCTCATCACGGTACATTGGGAAAGTGCGGCCGTTGCCGTTTCGAAGTCCATGCGACATGTCCAAGCTGCGGCAGCTGAGCAACCTATGTCCTTCAGTACAGCTTCAAAAAGGAATG
This sequence comes from Roseibium sp., assembly GCF_965229775.1. Taxonomy (GTDB): domain Bacteria; phylum Pseudomonadota; class Alphaproteobacteria; order Rhizobiales; family Stappiaceae; genus Roseibium. Next base: position 6,163,168 of record NZ_OZ245929.1, on the reverse strand, counting down.
CAATTTTAAGTAGAGTTTCTTCTTGACATATGGAACATATAAAGAACAAAATGACATATGCTTTTTGTGAGTGTCCAGTTTTCCTGCCAAGGAGATAGGTAAGTGTTCCTAGGCTTTCTGGTGTCAGCAATTACCCTGGCACTTCGAATCTATTTCAATATCTATGCCTTCAAAAGAGATTCTAAAACACTCTTAAATTATGTTTCTTTGATTATTATCTGCACTTCATCATTTTATTTCTTCGCCGGAGTCTTTCTTGCGGGCACTTTTTTCTACGATCAAGAGTATCTCAGTGTTTACGCACTCTATACAGGACTTTGTTTTCTAATTCTCGATTCCCTTTTCAGCATTTTTCAAGTTGTCAGGGTGTTTGTTTTCAAATTTGGCATTCGGGTTCGCATCTACAGATGTCTGTCGCTCGCGATGATATATCTGACGGCTAATGCCGGTATGTTCATCGTGTTTTGGCTTGACCCGAAATAACGGACTCTGATGTCGAAGCCGAACGGCTGAAGAATGGATAGTTCAGCCGGATTTGGGCATCGCACGGAGTCCGGCTGTTGCATAAGAATTTTGTTGTGGAGGTCATGGCGGGGACGGAAGGGCATGACAATCCGAGCCGCTATCTGGGCCCACGGTATAGGTCGATACACTGCTTTCCGTTCTGACCACTGCCTTGCGATGCACTGTTGTGCGGCAAGCAATATGGCGGTCTCTGTGGAACAAGACTGATTGAAAAGAGCGCTCCCGGTTGAGCCGCGACGCCCAAGTTTCGCATTGCCGGGACGCCGGCAACCGCATCACACCATACGACCAGCGCTCGATCAAAGCTGATCTGCTGCCGATTTTTCAACACGCTTTGACCTGACAAAACGGTCTTCCGCAAACAAGACGACACCCTGACGTTACCTGGTCTGCGGCGCGCCAAAACTACATTTGGAACCAGACAGATTGAAAGATGGGTAAATGGAAACTATTGAACTTCGAATTGCGCCCTCAGCAGATCGTTTTCACGGGCATCTCTTCATCATCTACACCAAAGCCTCCGGCGAAGAGTTCATAATTCGAGGTGGGCCGGGCGCGTGGTGGATTTTTGACGATATCGATGTCGAGACCGGTCTTTACGCGAAGAAGCCGCACGGCAGTTGCTCAAGCTTGTGGAAGGCTATACGGGCGAGGAACGCGAAACCTGGCCGCTTCAAGTCGTCGAGGCAAGTGCTTACCTGGCTGACGACGCGTCGCCGGTACCCCTCATCAGCGCGATTGCTGCGGGCCGCGGAATGTCGCTGCCGGACTTCGCAAATCTCGTCCTCGCAAAACAGGCCACCTACAAGGCCAGCGTGTCGGCCGTTCTGGCAAAGCAGGGAAGCCTTCTTGCTCAGAGCCCGATACCCACCGACTACGCAATACAATTGGCAGCCGTCGCCAACGATTGAAAAAGTTAAAGCAGTCTGTGACGACCGCCCGCCATTCGTGGCGGTTTTTTTGTGCCTGAAAGGAAATCACATGCAAATCAGCAACAAGGGAATCGCCTTTATTGAGGCGCATGAAGGGTTTGTTGCGCGTGCATATCTTGATCCAGCCGGCGTGCTGACGATCGGGACCGGTTTCACCAATCGAAGTGATGTCTTCCGAGAATACTGGATTCGCAAGCACGGCCGTCCGTTAAAGTCCGGCGATGTGATCACGCGGGAAGAAAACCGGCGGATACTGACAGCCGCACTGGCAAACGAATATGAGCCGCCAGTCAAAGCCGGAATGCCACTGGACGCGCAGCAGCACGAGTTCGACGCGGCCGTATCGGCGACTTTCAATCTCGGCGCCCGTTTCATGCGCTGGAAGGCAGCCACGCTCTGGAAAGCGGGTAAGCGCAGAGCTGCGGCCGAGCACTGGGAAAGCAACTATTGCAGGGCTGGAGGCCGTGTGCTTCCGGGCCTGGTGCGCCGCCGGAAAGAAGAGGCCCACTTGTTCAGGACCGGGGTGTATCCCGTTTCTGCTGAAGGTTCGCCGCACTCGGCATCGGATCACAAACCGGCCCGTCCCGATCCGATTGTCGAGGAAGCGCAGGATGCCTTGAAACGCCTCGGTTTCGATCCGGGTGACATTGATGGCTGGATGGGCAAACGAACCAAACAGGCGGTTGCTGCCTATCAGCAGAGACATCCGCACCTGGAGAATGACGGGATCCTTGGACCGGCCACGCTTGCCCAGTTGCGACGGGATGTTCTTGCAGCCAAGGATGCTCTGGCGAAGGGGGGAGGGGTGACCTGTCTCCTGAGTCTCGGTACCTTGTTCTCCGGATTTCCCTGGTGGGCATGGGTTGCTGCAGGCGTTGCGGTCCTTGCCGTCCTCTATTTCGCCTGGAAGTATCGGGACATTCTCGCGCGCCGGATCAACACGCAGACCGGCCGGGAGGTTGCGTGATGTTGGCAAGTGTCATGAAGCTGTTCCTCGCCGGTCCCTTCAAACGGATCTTCGATACCGTCGATCACGCCGTTGACAATGAAACAAAGCGTCAGGATATCCGCGCGAATGCGCTCAACCGCTACGCGGAATCTGCAGCAATGGACCGTGCGGATGCCCGGAAATACCGGGTGTTCTGGATGGCGTGGGGGCTCTTCGTTTTCCCGCTCGGATGCTGGTGGGCACTTGTTCTGCTCGACACGGCCTTGACCGGTGTGTTTCAGGTCAGGCTCGGCATTGCGGACCTTCCCGAAAGCATACAGCCGACGGCTGATCTTATCTTCGCATCCATATTCGGCTCTGGCGGCGTCGTTCTCGCAAGCCAGGCAATCTCAAGCGCGATCAGGGGGCGGAAATGAAGACTGTGACTGACTGGTTACTCGCAATGCCGCTCACAAAGGTTGCCGTCATTGCCATTTTCGCCGTGATTGGAGCGGCTTTGCCAAAGGACCTGTCACCGCGTGATCGGCTCATGACCTTCTTTGTCGGCTTCATGGCGGCATTGGTGTTTGGTGAACCGCTGCGTGAAATCCTGTCAATGTCGGACAGTTGGGCGTTCGGCATGGCTGGCATTCTCGCCATGACCGGCCGGAATCTGGCTGTCTTCATCCTGCGTGCGTCCCGTGATCCGGTGGGGTCGGGAAAGCAATTGCTGGACTTGTGGCGCGGGACGCCGGGTAAGAGATAGACACCTGAAGAGAGCCCCTCAACCAGCTGGATTCAATTCCGCTTTAAGACGGCCGCCAGGCACCTCTTTGGCGGGAAAGATTGTTAGGGCGGAGAAACGTTCCATCTCTTCCGCAAGTTTCCCATATGTGTTTTCCAGTTCGGGCCTGCGCTCATGGCTCAGCCACGAACTTTGTCTTTCCCTAAACTCAGGGAACCGCATTTCACAGTTCAGGAATTGTCCCAGCTGATCGCAAACCGAGCCGTCGCACAGCGCTTCGTAGCGCACCGCGCAGAGCGTAAACTCCTGAGGTTGCATCCATGCGCGAAACTGCCTTTCCATCAGCAGGACATCGCGCTCAAACAGATTTTCGTGTTCGTCGGCAAACGGCGAATGTGCGTGGACATAGTGCTGCCTGCCAGGTCCTGCGAACGCCTTGAAAGATGAGACTGCCGCATTCATCGGGTTGCCGAACATGAATACGACCTTGACGTCTGCGTGCAGCGAGCGCGGCGGAAAATCGTGCGTCTTGTAAACATTCCCTTTCGCGAAATCTGTCCCGTTGATCGTCACAACGAAACCCGGTGCCTTGGAATAGTATTTGTTCGAGTTTACGACCGTGTCACGCACAAGTGTCGTTCCACATCGGCCTATTCCAGCAATCAAAACGGGAGGTTTGAACCGGACGGCGATTTTCCGACGAATTTTCTTAAACAACAGACTCTGCTCACTCATGGTTGTTTTTTCAAGAACGTGAGTGAGCAACCTATTGAGATTGTAGTTAGAGGAGTTATGCAGTAAGCGCAGTAATTTTTGGGCTATGAGTTCTTTGTCTTGCTTGGTGTACTTTTTTGTGAGCACTCTGCGCTATACTAAAGTCGAGTCCTTCGAATTCGTTTAACCAACGCGTTGAGAACAGACTAGAATCCACTCACTTGAAGGATCTTCTCGTAGATTTTGGAGTGGCTATGTTACGCGGAAGTCTAAAGCAATGATCTAAATAGAACGCTATGAACGAGCACTGTCAGGTGGAATAGTAGCGGCGCCAAATAATAGAAGTTTCAAAATTGAAGTTGTTATTTGAGTACTTAAAATGTTCACGGTAGCAAGTTAATTATATGTATCCTTTGAGATACGTCAGTCGGCTTATTCTGATTTTTTAATCTTGGCAATGCGTTCATTTCACAGTTGACTAAATGCACACGTTCCAATGTTGTCAACGCAAAGCGAGTTGATTTTCGCAAATGACATAACGCACAGGGTATTCAATTAGCTATCCTGCAAATACAAAGACTTGTGCTCGATGCAGCCAACTCTAAGTAAATTGTTCGAAAATGATGTTTGTGAACTCGTGTCGAGCCGTATTTTCTGCAACGGGAATATAAATGATATCTATAGAAAAAAAATTTATATTTATTCATGTGCCAAAAACTGCTGGAAATAGCATACAAGATGCATTGCGTGATTTTTCCGAAGATGAGATTGTAATTAATAGCCGTACGCAAGATGGCATCGATAGATTTGGAGTTAAAAGTAGTATTTATAAGAATTTGTCGAAGCATTCTCGCATGTGGGAGTATTATAACGCCCTTGGAAGGGAGATAGAGAATTACTACATATTTACAAGCATCCGAAATCCTTTTGACAAACTGGTAAGTTTGTATTTTTCGCCACATCGAGGAACTGTCGAATGGTCGGAAAAGTCTTTTGTTGAACTGGTCAAGAAGGCACCAACGCTAGAAGACTTCTTAACCATAAAGAAGGGTTTATTTTTTTCCCGTTCATTCGGGAAGGAGTTGGTAAGTAAATTTCTGCGATTTGAAAAAATTTCCGAAGATTTTTTGTCTGTGTGTGACGAATTAAATATTAGTGGTGTTGATCTAGAGCACAGGAATAAGTCATTCTCTCGTCTTGATTACAGGGATTGCTTTGATAAGAGGCTAAAAGAATTTGTTGAGAAGAAACATAAGTTTGAAATTAAACTTGGAGATTATCATTTTTAGTTTCGGAATTTGACTTTTTTGGCGCAGAGGTTCCATTGCTGCACAGGAGTTTGACGGCGATTTTGGAGGTGCGCAATCATGTTGATGATTGCACTGCTATTCGTTGTGGCCGCCAAGAAAATTCTTAGAGTTTTTCAAGTAAAGGATTTGATCGTAGATCCAGTTTCACAAAATATTACCTGAAATACTGGATTTTCAACGCCGGAAGGTCTTCGAATCCCGGGTTGAGAACCAGGCCCTTTTGCAGGACGAACTCTGCAGCTGCCAGGTCTTGTTGCGTGAGGTGAACTCGCACGAGAAAAATCCAGGCCTCTTCGAGTTGGGAGCCCTGCCGGGTTACTTCCTCGAAGGCGGAAGCTGCTGTGCGTGGAATCCGCGTCACTAAAGCGGCGCCAACGAGGCAGGCGTGGACGATGGTCCGGGCGGAAGCGTCGATAGCTATTGCGCTGCTGCCGTCCACACGATTTGGTGCAAGCTATACCCGCGGCGCACAATCGGTTCATGACCTGCTCTGCCAGCTTCATACCGCGTTTGTGTTCGTGGAGGCCTTTTTAAGAGGCGCTTTTGATGTCTGTGGATCGAGTATATGGCTGACGGGTATTCTTACCATTGCGGGACACAACCTCGCCGTCTTTTACCAACCTTCATAGATAGAAACCCATTTCATGGCATCAAACCGGTCCACTCGGTCAGGCGTGGTGCGCAGCGCGATGCCGGCGCATCGGGCAAGCGCCACAACGCAGCCGATGGCCGGTTTCATGCCACCGGAGGCCGGGTTCTTTTGCCCCAATGCCGCGTTGCGATTTGCTTGTAGTGCCGACACTACCGCGCAAACCGCGCCTTGCCTTGTGGCAAAACAATCCCGGTGAAATGGGTTTCTATCTATGACGGTTGGTATTAGTCCCGCGAGTCATCCGGGATCCGGTCAGGTCTGGTATGAGATTGCTTGACTTTCGGCTCAGGAGATCGGGAACGTCGAGGATGGGAACCTCGTTGTAACGAGGAGACCTTCCTTCATGCGTGGTCTACTCTGTAGGAATTGAAATCACACCTCGAAACGAAACTAAAACTACATTTACGCTGCGAGAAGGCTTCGCATTCTGGTCTTCAATACGGTTTTATTTACCTGAGACAACCTTAAGAACGATTTGTTTTTGTGCGTCGGTCAGCGAACAGCCTGCCCCTGGCTCTCCAAGATTGGACGATACGTGCCTTCCATGTAACTGTGTTGCTTTGTCGTAATCTTCAAAGACATGATTTTGAGTTTTCGATCTTATTTTTTTCACATTAAACTCGCGCTCGAAGGTCTCGATCTGATTTCTGGTGTAATGCACATTGAAAAAATTTGAAATTTGTTTGAATAAATAATCATAATTTTTGTAAAAAATATTGTATTCTAGCTCAAGTTTGTTTGTGAAATTGATTTTATTATTCGAGTGCCCGCTTTTCCTAAGTATATTTGCGAAGTGAGCGATGTTTTCGTCGCTGACTTCTTGGCCATGGGCATTTGCTAGGCTAACCAGGCAATCAAAAATGTTTCTCTTTGTTGTGATTATGGGAAGGTTGCAAAACTCATCGCTCATTGTGTGTGTTTTTATGATCTTAGTATTCGGGAGTATGTATTTGATTGCATTGAAAACTAGCGTGCTGCCCGAACGCGCCGGAGAAAACTGTATCACCTTAAAGGACTTTTTTTCCTTAACTCGCGAGACTTTCCAAGACAGTTTGAGTTTTTTTTCGGTGAGATTTCTATGTGCGATGATAAGAGGGTCAAGGAGGTCAAATTCCATGGGTTTTCCCGCTTACATGCGGCTATCGCTTTCTAGTTGTGTTCGATGTCCTGCCTCTCACGCTTAGCTTGATGTGCACTCATGCGGTTATGCACAATGCGCAAAATGACAATGTAGAGCTGGCTCCCGCAATCGCGAAGGGAGGTGCGGGCTCGGCAAATTCGTTACCCAGCATTTCTCGTTTTGCGTGCAGAGCGCTGCGACGGATCAAGCATGGGGTTGAAAACTCAAGCGTGCCTTGCATTCCCAATCGAACGAACGCCAAAAGCAGACCGTAACCTTTGATGGCTCGGAGGACGTTCACTCTGCATCCGGGTTGTGCTTCGCTTCTGATCCTTGCGCTTCGCGCAAACGGTGCGTTGCGCAATTTATCAGGAACATACACATTCTTCCCGATTGTGAGTTTTTCACAAATACGTACCTGCGCCACGATGGGTGTTGCGTGCGCCGATTTCTGTACGCCGCTCCTTCAGGCTATAGAGCGCTGCTGCAAACGGAGCGCGAGACCAACGAACGCAGAAAACCCTACCTGAAATACTGATTTTTCAACGCCAGAAGGTCTTCGTTTTCCGGGTTGAGAATCAGGCCCTTTTGCAGGGCGAATTCTGCAGCAGCCAGGTCTTGCTGTGCCAGGTGAATCCGCACGAGAAAAATCCAGGCCTCCACGAGTTGGGGGTCCAGCCGCGTTACTTCCTCGAAGGCGGACGCTGCTGCGCGGGGATTGCGCATCGCCAGAGCGGTGCCGCCGAGACTCATGTGAGTCTCGGGAAAATCGGATTTCGCCGCGAGCGACTGTTGCCATTCGCGTGACGCTGTCCGGGCTGCAGGCGAGGCATGCGCGGACGATGGTCCGGGGGGAAGCGTCAATAGCTGTCGCGCTGCCGCGATCCGGACGGCCTTTGCAGGATCTTCCAGTGCACGAAGGATATTCCCGTTCGCAATTTCTGCCGGAGCGTTGCGCTGTGCCGCGACAGCGGCACTTCGCACCAACGGGTCCGGATCGTCCAGCAGGTTCCCGGTGCGCTGTGCGAGCGCCGGATCCGGATCTCGCATCAAAAGGTCGAGTGCCGTCGCGCGGACGATTGCCGGATAGGTGGGCTGATTTGCAATCGCCAGGAGGTTATCACCGATGCCGGTGGTCCCCTCACGAGCGGCTGAGAAGACCTCGCCGAAATGGGGCTCCCGATGCCGACTGCCGGGAAAGCGCGCTTTCAGTATTTCGGCCGCCCATTCGGCTGTCTCGTCTTCGTGGCAGTCAGTGCAGGCATTCGGAGTTCCGATCCTGGATGAGACATCAGGCCTCGGAACCCGGAACGAGTGATCGCGCCGGCCATCGATACCCATATATGTGCGTTCGATCATGTGGCAGCTGACGCACTGCGCGCCTGCGGATCCCGTTTCGTGGAAGTGATGCGCCTCGTCGTCATAGTCTTTCAAGGTCAGGCTCGGGAAATCGCTGTTGCCGGCGGGCGAGTGACACTGTGTGCACGTCGCGTTGCCGTCAGCCCTCAGTTCACCGCTGTGCGGTTCATGGCAGTCCGAACACCGCACACCGGTCTGATGCATTTTTGACTGCAGAAACGAACCGTAGACATAGACCTCGTCGAGGATCTGCCCGTCCGGGTGGTAGAGACCTTCCCTCAGAAGCGCCAAACGGTAGGCGTCGTGAAAGGGCGTGCCCGGAAGGGGGCTTGACGCCTGAAACGGTTCGCGGCGCGCGTGACACGTGGCGCATTGCTGTATCTCGGTCTGTGCATGATCGGCAGAAAACTCGACGAGCAGTCCCAATTCATTGACGCCCGAAAACGCGCTCTCGCCCGGCGTTTCCGGTTTTGCCCAGGCCACATGCGCTTCGCCCGGTCCGTGGCATGCTTCACAACCCACGCCGATTTCACTCCACGCGCTCTGATATTGCCGGTCGCGCAGGCTGTAGTTCTTCCGGAAATCCGTTGAATGGCATTCCGCGCAGCGAGCGTTCCAGTTCTTGTAAGGACCGCTCCAGTGAAAACCGTCTTCAGGCGGCAATTCCTGCGACGGGTAGAGATGGTACCACTCCCTCCTGACCTGATCCCAAACGACATCGAAAGACTGTAACCGCCCCGGCTCCGTCTCAATCAGGTATTGCTGAAGCGGCGCAATCCCCCCGACGCCTGCGACCTTGAACGTCGTTGTCCCATCCCGGAAATCGTCAGTCTCGATGAAGAACGCGCCGTCCTTCTGAAAGAACCTGCTCTTGCGGCCGTCATGGACGAACTCGGCGTTTTCAAAGTCGCCGTCGACGGTTTCCTCTGAGGGCTCTGTCCAAGCCAGAGCGTGATGTGACTTTTGCCATGATTTCACCTCGGCCTCGTGGCAATCCGCGCATATCCCGGTGCCAACGAATTGCGGAACCTTGTCGTCCTGTGCATGTCCTGTGCTGGCGAGCCCGACGAGGGCCAGGAGAATTGCCACGCTGCGCATGATTGCCGACATACTCGTTTATCCCGGTCTGACCGTTGCTCAATTCAGCACAAAGCGCGTGTCAATGGATGATGTTTGACCAATACCCTGCCTGCTCGCTCTCAGGCATCGGGTATCGTCACGCGCGTTTTGTCAAGGTGCGCTCCCGGACATTCCGCCTTCGACGCGGCGCTCGCTCGAACCTGTGTCCGAGGCCTGGCGCAACGCGGTTGTTCAAGATGTGCGCCGGTAGTGCCCGGGCGGATGTCCGAATTCCTGACGAAAGGCCCTTATCATCGCGCTCGTGTTCCGGTATCCGCACCGTTCGGAAATTTCCGCTATGCTCAACCTAGTCAACTCCACTTGACGGCGGGCCTCGCGCAGTCGAATTCCCCTGTACACGGAAAGTGGTGTGGTCTGCATTTCTTCCCGAAACCGTTTTTCCAAGGACCTCTGATCGGAGCGGAGCTGTCTTGCCAGCTCGGGGATGGTCAAAGGCTGTTCCAGGTTTCTTCGCATGAGTGCCGTCGCGCTGCGAACAATCGCATCGGCCGACCAGCGTTGCAGCGGGTCCCGCATATCCAATTTGTCTCCGTGCATGAACAACGCCGCAATTTCCAGCGCGAACATCGGACTGTGTTCGCGGCGTATCAGTTCCAGGGTGAGTTCAAACGTGGTCGAAGCGCCGCCGCATGTTGCGAGGCCGCCATCAATGACAAACCTGTCCTCCACCGCCATGACATCGGGAAACGCTTCCATGAAGCTTGTGTATTCATCCCAGTGGATCGTTGCCTTGCGGCCGTCCAGCAGTCCGGCCTTGGCCAGGAGCCATGCGCCCGTGTCCATTCCGGCAACCGTCGCGTAACGCCGGTGTGCTGCGCGCAGCAACTGGCTCGTCTTCGGGTTTGACAATTCGCCATAACCGTAGCTCGGCATGATAAAAAGGTAGTCGCCGCGCTGGTCTGCACCGGCCAACGGCCTTGTCTCCACCGGCAAGCCGCTTGATGAGGTTACCTTTCCACCCGGCAGGCTGAAATGTTCCCAGACATAGAGTTTTTGACGCGCGATCGTGTTGGCGGCGCGAAAGGGCTCGATTGCGTTCGCCAGACAGTGATTTGAAAAATTGTCGAACAGCAGAACATGGATCGACCGGCTCCGGGACAATTTGTTCGAATTTTGCATAGTTTTCTACCAAAACTGCATATCAAGTTTCTGCCTGTTGTCTCACCTTTCATCACGGGTGACAACAGGAGGACGAGATGCATTTTGGTTTGAGCGACGAGCAGGACATGATCGTTTCGACGGTGCGCTCTTTCGTCGAGAACGAAATCTATCCTCATGAAACGCTTGTCGAAAAGACCGGGCAGGTTCCGATGGAACTCGGCGAGGAGATCAAGCGCAAATGCCTAGATCTCGGCTTCTATGCCTGCAATTTTCCCGAGGAAGTCGGCGGTGCCGGTTTGAGCCACCTGGACTTTACGCTGGTTGAGCGGGAACTCGGCCGCGGTTCCATGGCCCTGACGCATTTTTTCGGGCGGCCGCAGAACATTCTGATGGCCTGTACGGGCGAGCAGCGGGAGCGTTACCTGTTACCGGCCGTGCGCGGCGAGAAGATGGATGCCCTTGCGATGACGGAACCGGATGCCGGGTCCGATGTCAGAGGCATGAAGTGTCAGGCGGTCCGGGACGGTGGCGACTGGGTGGTTTCCGGGTCGAAGCACTTCATTTCCGGTGCAGAACACGCGGATTTTTTCATCGTATTTGTCGCGACCGGTGTCGACGAAACGCCGAAGGGGCCGAAAAAGCGGATCACCTGTTTCCTTGTCGATCGCGGCACGCCCGGTTTCGAAGTGCGGGAGGGCTACAATTCCGTCAGTCACCGGGGCTACAAGAACTACATTCTCTATTTCGACGGCTGCCGGCTTCCCGATGCACAGGTGCTCGGAGAGGTGGACGGCGGCTTTGCCGTGATGAATGAATGGCTCTATGCGACCCGGCTGACGGTTGCGGCGATGAGCGTTGGACGCGCGCGCCGCTGCTTCGATCACGCGCTTTCCTATGCGGCCGAGCGCGAGCAATTCGGCCAGGCCATTGCGAAGTTCCAGGGCGTGAGTTTTCAGATTGCGGACATGATCACCGAAATCGACGCGGCTGACTGGCTAACGCTCGCCGGCGCATGGCGCCTCGATCAGCACTTGCCTGCCAACAGGGAAATTGCCAGCGCCAAGCTCTATGCAACCGAAATGCTTGCAAGGGTCACGGACGCGACCTTGCAGATCCATGGCGGCATGGGCCTAATGGATGACTTTCCGATCGAACGCTTCTGGCGCGACGCACGTGTGGAACGGATCTGGGATGGGACCAGCGAAATCCAGCGCCACATCATCAGCCGCGATCTTTTCAGACCGCTCGGAGCCTAGTCGATGCAGGGCCTCGAGAAGCTTCTGCGTCCCAAGACCATCGCTGTTATCGGTGGCGGGTTCTGGTGCACGAATGTCGTGGCCGAATGCCGGAAGCTCGGGTTTGACGGCAAGGTTTGTGTCGTGCACCCGACCAGGGCGGAGATAGCCGGATGCCCGGCCGTGCAATCGATCGAGGAGCTGCCATTTGTTCCGGATGCAGCTTTTATCGGCGTCAACCGGCACACGACGGTCGGGGCCGTTCAATCCCTGTCAAGAATGGGGGCAGGCGGGGCTGTCTGCTTCGCGTCCGGATTTCGCGAAGCGGCTGCCGAACTGGCAGACGGTGAAACACTGCAGGATGCCCTGATCGCGGCTGCCGGTGACATGCCGATCCTGGGTCCGAACTGCTATGGTTTCATCAATGCGCTGGACGGAGCGGCGCTCTGGCCGGATCAGCACGGATTGAAAGCAGCAGAAAACGGCGTTGCGATCCTGACGCAGTCGTCCAACATCGCGCTGAACCTCACGATGCAAGCACGCGGGCTCCCGGTCGCTTATCTTGTTACTGCAGGAAACCAGGCGCAACGGGGACTGTCCGCCGTGGCAGATGCCTTGCTTGACGATGCACGGGTGACCGCAATCGGTTTGCACATTGAGGGCCTGGATGACCTGTCCGAATTCGTGCGGTTTGCGCGCCGGGCGCACGACGCCGGCAAACCTGTCGTCGTCTTGAAGATCGGCCGTTCGGAGCAGGCGCGTGCTGCAACGATTTCACATACGGCGTCGCTTGCCGGCAGCGCTGCGGGAGCAAGTGCCTTGCTTGCGAAGCTCGGCATTGCCGAGGTCAAAAGTCTTTCCGTTTTCCTGGAAACGCTCAAGCTGGTCCACGCCGTGGGGTCCCTTTCGGACAACAAGATTGTTTCAATGTCCTGCTCCGGCGGAGAGGCGAGCCTGATCGCCGATTCAGCCCTCGATCTGCCGGTCGCCTTTCCGGCGCTCAGTTTCTCCCAAAAAGACAAGCTGCAAGGTTTGCTCGGCCCCAAAGTCGCCCTGGCGAACCCCTTGGACTACCACACCTACATCTGGGGAGACACGGAGGCGATGAGCTCCGTGTTCGCCGCGATGCTGGAAGAAGAAGCGGCCTTCGGTATCGTTGTACTCGACTTTCCGCGCGGCGACAGATGCTCGGCCGACGAATGGCTCAAGGTCATCGATGCGGTGGAAGCGGCAAAAGCCAAATGCGGCAAACCCATGGGAATACTCAGCTCCCTGCCGGAGACGATGCCGGAAGACATTGCCGCTGATCTGCTGGCGCGCGAGATCGTTCCGATGATCGGCATGGATGACGGGCTCGCGGCCCTGGCGGCTGTCTCGAGGGCAGGTCGAACCCGAAGGGCAGGTGCGGTGCACATTCCCGCCGAGCCGACGATATCAGTCGAGTTCGGCGAGGAAAGGTCCAAGGGAATTCTTCAAAAACACGGCGTGCGCGTGCCTGAAAGCGGTTTGGCGAACAGTCCGGAAGATGCGGCCGCGGTGGCCGAGAAGATCGGGTACCCGGTTGTTCTGAAAGGAACCGGCGTTGCGCACAAGACCGAAGCCGGTGCCGTTGCACTTCGGCTGACTTGCGCAACAGAGGTTCTGGGGGCAGGCGCCAAAATGACGTCTGATACGTTTCTTGTTGAGGAAATGGTCTGTGATGTTGTTGCGGAGATGCTTGTCGGTGTTGTCCGGGACGCGGCCCACGGTCATGTTTTGACACTTGCCGCGGGCGGCGTCCTGACGGAGCTTCTTCAGGACTCGGTTTCACTCGTGTTGCCGGTCTCCCGGCAAGAGGTGGATGATGCGCTGGGCGGTCTCAGGATCGCACGTCTCCTTGACGGTTATCGCGGCAAGCCGGCGTGTGATCGCGAGGCAATTGTCGACGCCGTGATGGCAGTGCAATCCTTTGTTCTGTCGGGGCCGGTCGATGAGGTGGAAATCAATCCGCTGCTATGCGGCGAGAACTTTGCAATCGCGGCAGATGCGCTGATCAGAGGTGAGGAAATGAGCAATGGATAGCCCGCTGAAAATCCGTAAGGAAGACCAGATCCTCGAGGTTGTCCTCGACCGTCCCAAGGCCAACGCGATCGATCTCAAGACGAGCCGGCTGATGGGGGACGTCTTCACCGATTTTCGTGACGATCCGGACTTGCGCGTCGCAATCATCACCGGTGCAGGGGAAAAGTTCTTCTGCCCCGGTTGGGACCTGAAGGCGGCCGCTGACGGTGACGCGGTCGACGGTGACTACGGAAAAGGCGGGTTCGGTGGCCTGCAGGAATTGCGGGGCCTCAACAAACCCGTCATTGCGGCGGTCAACGGCATCTGCTGCGGCGGTGGTCTGGAACTGGCGCTGTCGGCAGACATTATCCTGGCAGCTGAGCACGCTGAGTTCGCGTTGCCGGAAATCCGTTCCGGGACTGTGGCCGATGCCGCCAGCATCAAGCTGCCAAAACGCATCCCCTACCATATCGCGATGGAAATGCTGCTGACCGGGCGCTGGATCGATACGCAGGAAGCAGCGCGCTGGGGGATGATCAATCATGTTCATCCCGCCGGTCAGCTCATGCAGGAGGCGTGGACACTTGCCAGGTTGCTGGCGTCGGGACCGCCGCTGGTCTATGCCGCGATCAAGGAAGTTGTCAGGGAGGCGGAGGCGATGACCTTCCAGGATGCCATGAATCGCATCACCAAGAGCCAGTTCGAAACCGTCGAGACGCTCTATCGTTCCGAAGACCAGCTTGAAGGCGCCAAGGCCTTTGCAGAAAAACGAGATCCGGTCTGGAAGGGCCGCTAGGAGACGAACAATGCCGCTACAAATGAACCGGAATGTTTTCATCACCTGTGCCGTCACCGGCTCCGGGTCGACGCAGGACAAGTCACCACATGTTCCGCGCAGCCCAAAGGAGATTGCCGACAGCGCGATCGATGCGGCAAGGGCGGGTGCCGCCGTCGTTCATTGCCATGTCCGGGATCCGGAAACCGGCGCACCTTCAAGGCGCCTGGAGCTTTACAGGGAAGTGACGGACCGTATCCGGGCAGCGGACGTGGACGTCGTGCTCAACCTGACCGCCGGTATGGGCGGGGATATCGTTTTCGGATCAACGGAAGCGCCTCTTCCGGTCAACGCGGCCGGAACCGACATGATCGGTGCGACCGAGCGCATGGCGCATATTGCCGAGTGTCTCCCGGAAATCTGTACGCTCGATTGCGGGACCATGAATTTCGCCGAGGCGGATTATGTCATGACCAACACGCCCGGCATGTTGAGGGCGATGGGATCCATGATGACCGAACTCGGCGTCAAACCGGAAATCGAGGCGTTCGATACCGGGCATCTGTGGTTCGCCAAACAGCTGGTCAGCGAAGGCACCCTTGCATCTCCCGCGCTTGTTCAATTGTGCATGGGCGTGCCCTGGGGCGCGCCGAACGACCTGAACACCCTCATGGCGATGGTGAATGCCATCCCGTCCGACTGGGCCTGGTCCGCCTTCAGCCTGGGCCGGGATCAGATGCCATATGCTGCTGCTGCCGTTCTGGCCGGCGGGAACGTTCGCGTCGGTCTGGAAGACAATCTGTTCCTGGAAAAGGGCGTTCTTGCGACCAATGCGCAACTGGTCGAGAAGTCCGTGAAGATCATCGAAGGAATGGGAGCGAAGATCATGGGGCCTGAGGAGGTTCGTTCCCTTCTCGGGCTGACGAAGAGGGCTCCAAGATGAAAGCCTGCATTGTCGGCGGTGGCGTGATCGGTGGTGGCTGGGCGGCCCGGTTTTTGTTGAACGGCTGGGACGTTGCGGTCTACGACCCCGACCCCGAGGCCGAGCGCAAGATAAACGAGGTTCTGGGCAACGCGCGCAGAAGCCTACCGTCCCTGTACGACTGGCTGTTGCCACCGGAAGGGAAGCTAACATTTCACGATAGCCTTGCCAGCGCCGTCGAAAGTGCCGACTGGATACAGGAAAGCATCCCGGAACGGCTTGAGCTCAAGCACAAGGTGCTTGGCGAGATTGGTGATCTGGCGCCGGAAAGCGCCGTCATCGGCTCATCGACATCCGGTTTCAAGCCCTCGGAACTAAATAGCGCGGGCGCGCGCGCGATCGTCGCCCACCCCTTCAACCCGGTCTACCTGCTTCCGCTCGTGGAACTGGTGGGCGATGGCGAGACCACAGCCAAGGCTGCCGGCGTCTTGCGCGGCCTGGGCATGTTTCCGCTTGTCCTGCGCAAGGAGATAGATGCGCATATCGCCGACCGACTGCTGGAGGCGGTCTGGCGCGAGAGCCTCTGGCTCGTCAAGGACGGCGTTGCGACCACCGAGGAAATCGATGAAGCCATTCGCATGGCCTTCGGCATCCGGTGGGCACAAATGGGCATGTTCGAGACATACAGGATTGCCGGCGGCGAGGCGGGCATGAAGCACTTCATGGCCCAGTTCGGCCCCGCACTGCAATGGCCCTGGACAAAGCTGATGGATGTTCCCGAATTCACGGACGAATTGGTGGATCTCATTGCCGGACAATCCGATGCCCAGTCAGGTCACATGAGCATTCGCGAGCTTGAACGCAAGCGCGACGACAATCTTGTCGGGATGATGCGTGCCCTGAAGAAGACGGACAGCGGGGCAGGTGGCGTAATCAACCGGCATGAAGCCTCGTTGTCCGCTCACGAAGACCCCGTCTTGCCGGTCACCGGCAGCAGGCACATTCCGCAAAGCTGGGTGGATTACAACGGCCACATGAACGAGACCCACTACCTTGAAGCAGGGGCGGCTGCCACGGACCGGTTCATGGAAATGATCGGTGCCGATGCAGACTACATCGCGTCCGGACGCAGCTATTTCACCGTGGAAACGCATATCCGCCATCTCGACGAGATGCTCGCTGGCGAGCGTCTCATCGTGACGACCCAGGTGTTGCAGGGCGAGGGCAAGAAGCTGCATCTGTTCCACTTCCTGAGGAAGGTGGACGGCACGCTGGTCGCGACTGTCGAGACGTTCCTGCTTCATGTCGATCTCAAAACGCGAGGAAGCTCCCTGCCGGGTGACCAGGTTGCCGAAAAACTGGGGCAATATGCCAAGACACACGCTCGGATGGAGATGCCGGAAGGCGCACAACGGTATGTCGCGCAACGTGGCTAGGTGTCTAGCGGCTCAAGCGTCGGATGTGGTTCCGACAAGGGGTTCTGTAAATGGCAAGCACTCACGGAAAACAGACTGTTCACTAAAATTAGCCTAGTTATACGTTTTCTCCCTTATTATCTCCTGATCAGGAACAAACCGCTGGTCCGTCTTGAACAGGAGAACGAACGTGATGAACGACGCCAACACCATTCTTCATATCGACGCTTCCGCCCGCAAAACCAACTCGGTGACACGGGAACTGACCAGTGCGCTGGTCGCCCGCCTGACCGAAAAGAACCCGAACGCCACGGTTCTCACCCGCGACGTTTCCACGGGGCTGCCGTTCCTCGATGAGGAATGGGTCGGGGCGAATTTCACCGATCCATCCCAGAGAAATGCGGAACAACAGGCGAAACTGTCCTTGTCCGATACCCTTGTCGATGAACTGAAATCCGCCGACACGATTGTCATCGGAACGCCGATCTACAATTTTTCGGTCCCGGCGGCACTCAAAGCCTGGATTGACCAGATTGCGCGCGCACGTGAAACGTTCAAGTACACGGAAAACGGACCTGTCGGTCTGCTTGAGGGCAAGAAGGCTTATGTGCTTGTTGCGTCCGGAGGAACAAAGGTGGGCTCCGAGATCGACTTCGCGGTCACGTATCTGAAGCAAGTGCTGGGTTTCGTCGGGATCAAGGATGTCACGATCATAGCTGCAGACCAGTTGATGGCGGATCCGTCCAAGAGGGAGAACGCCCTGGCACAAACGCTCGCACTTGCAGCGTGATCCAGCCCTGACAGAGGGGCATGTGGACAAAATGACGCGATACCGTCTCATTCAATGAGATTTCTGCACTCATTAATTGCAGGTAGAGGCATTTCGCTAAAGTGTTCACGCCAATTGGCCACCGCGTCGCGTCGGACATGATGCCCGACGCGAACGTCGAAATTGACAAGACAACACTGACAGCCGACGCCGGCCGACACCTTCTGGTGCGGCGGGCTCGAATGTCAGTTACTGTCAAAATTGTCTATCAACACATTTCCGAGTTTCGCTCTAAGGCGTTGTTTTTACTCGTTTCCTGCTGCCGAATCAAATGATCCCGACAACAATTGCAGCTAGAAATACAAATGCTGCGACAAAGGCAATCCTGTTCAGGTTCCGCGCTAGAGTCATCTGTCCGCTCCCGATTACCTCACGTTGACCCGGTAATCTTAGGCCAGTGAATCGACGAAACGAAGCAAAAAAGATGCTGCATTGCGGCGGAGGTCTCACACCAATAGATTGTGTTTTTGACCAATCCTCTCCTTAACGCCTTGATAACGAACGACTAGATGTCGAAAAAATGAGACATTGTTTGTCTGTGAGCGCCAGATCTTTTTTGATTTCGCCATTCGCCTTGACAGCCTGTTATCGATATCAATCCCGGTCTACCAGTCATCGCTCCCCGCTCGGCACACCGAAAAACCAGTAGCGTCCTGTTAAGAAGCTTCTGCTACGGTCCGCAAAGGCGTGTCGTGCGCTTCGGAGAAGCAATGATCAATCTGTCGAAACTTGCGGAGCTGGCAAAGGATTCCAGTGCCACCGGGCGCAAAGGCCTCATCGGTGCGCTGACGGACATGTTTGTCGGTGCCGGCAAGGACCGCGACGAGCAGATCAGCCTCCTCTTCGGTGACATCGTTCTGAAGGTTCTCGGGCAGCTTGAAGAAGAAACCCGCATGATCCTTGCCAAAAGGGTGTGTCATGAGAACGACGCACCGCATGAGTTGATGGTGAAACTGGCCAACGACTCCATTTCCGTCGCCGAACCGGTCCTTGAAAACAGTCTGGCGCTGACCAGCGAGGACCTTGTCGATATCGCGTCCAACGCGTCAATGGCGCACCTGGGAGCGATTGCCGGCAGGAAGACCGTCGACAAGGCTGTCACGACGGTGCTCGTCGATCGCGGTGACAGCAGAGTCCTGAAGCGGGTTGCCGAGAACGAAGGCGCGGAGTTTGCTGAATCCTCCTTCCTGAGACTTGTCGAAAAAGCCCGCTCCGACGAATCCATTCAATCCGCGCTGGTCAATCGTCCGGACTTGCCGGAGGAAGCTGCGCATGCCCTGCTGCCGTTTCTCACGGATGCATTGAAGGAGCGGATCACCGCGCTCGGGGCCGACAATACGCTGGTGAACCTGCTGGCGCAGCGTGCCGCCACGGAGGTTGCCGCGCGCGCCCACAAGCTGGACGACGCGCGCGAGGAATCCAATGCCCTCATCAACGACGTCCTGGGCAACAAGACCCGGATCGACGATGCGGTCACGTCCTTCGCCCGCGCGGACAGGACGGCCGAACTGGGAATGCTGCTGGCCAGGGTCAGCGATTTGCCGCCGGCAGCGGTCTCGCAACTGCTGTTCAGTGCGAGCGACAAGCCGCTCATCATTCTGTGCAGGGCTAACGGCGTCACGGCCGAGGCCTACAAGGACATCCTGACCATGCGCGCGCGCCGGCTCCGCATCGGTGGCCTTGAATTGAACGCGGCGATCAAGCGCTACGCCGCGCTCAGCGAGGAAGGCGCCAAGCGCTCCCTGGAAACGCTGAAGAAATCCGGGGCCTCTTTCGGCCTAAAGACCGAAGAAGAGGCAAAAAAACGGCCCAAGCCGAAGGTCAAGCGCGCAACGGCGTTTGCATCCAGCCGCTAACGGCGTGCTGCCTTCTTAACCGGTCGATCTTTGCAGTGTTGCCGTCATGGCCGCTGCCGATATCAGAAATCCTCCGCCGACCCTGTTGACCAGTCGAAGCAGGGACGGGCTCCTGAGCTTCTGACCGATCGCCGCCGCAGCGAACGCATAAACAGCCGCGTTCAGGATCCCCAGCACAACAAATGTCGTTCCGAGCAGAAAAAGCTGCGGCGCCACGGACGCCTGCGGTGCGATGAAGTGCGGCAGAAATGCCATGAAGAACACGATGCCCTTAGGGTTCAGCGATGTCACGACATAGGCATGCCAGAAGATCTTCCGCGCGGAAATATGCTCCATCTGCTGCACGTTCTGCACGGCGGGACGGCTGCGCCACATCTTGATCCCGAGCCAGACCAGATAGGCGGCGCCAACCCATTTGAGAACCGAGAACGCCGTAGCGGAGGCCGCCAGGATTGCCCCCAGGCCCAGCAGGGACACCGCCGCGGCGGTTGCATCGCCGAGCCCGACCCCGAGAACACTTGCAAAGGCCGAGCGTCGTCCCTGGGTCAGGGCGTAGCTGACCACGAGCATGATCGTTGGCCCGGGGATCGCGAGGACGATGAGGGTTGCCACCACATAGGCGGAAAAGAGTTCAAGTGTCATGCGTGTGTCTCGACATTCGAAATGCGCTGAGGGATGCTGGCCGGCAGTCAGCCACATTTGAATCATGCCTGCAAGTCAAGAGGGGCGAATGCACAAGAGACTGCGCTTCGGGTTTTCGGCAACTGTCCTTTTGATCACCTCTTCGGTTCTTGCGGTGGCCGCCGAACCCGTCCCGGCACCCAAGCCGCTTGCAGAGACAGACAAGACGGAGCCCGGGAACGCGATCGCCTCGCCCGTGCCGACGCCGAAGCCCGGACAGGCTCCAGGAGTGGGCAGCTTGCCTTCAAAAGACGCTGCGGCCTGCGACTTGCCGGGCATGGTCTTCGAGATCCTTCCCCCGGTTCGCGGCGAGTTCTCCGGGGACGCCGGCTGCGGCATCGAAAGTCCGGTCAGGCTGACAGGCATCCAGCGGGAAGGCACTCAGGTGCCGCTTAAAGGGGCGGTCACGGTGTCCTGCGCGTTTGCGAAAACCTTTTCCGAATGGCTTCAGAGCGATGTGCTTCCGGCAGCCGAGACGCATTTCGATGGCGGTATCAGGTCGATCACCACCGGACCGGGATATCAATGCCGCCGGCGCAACAACCAGCCGGACGGCAAACTGTCCGAGCATGCGCTGGGTAAGGCGGTTGATCTCTCCGGCTTTGCGATGAAGGAGGGGGGCTCCGTTTCCGTGGAGACGGACTGGGGCAAGGACACACCGGAGGGCCGCTTTCTGACGGACATCCACAAGAGCGCCTGCGCGCGGTTCACGACCGTGCTCAGTCCGGAAGGCGACGAGTTCCACAAGTCCCACCTGCATGTCGACATCGGCTGCCACGGCAAGACCTGTACGTATCTGATCTGCCAGTGAGTGGAATTTTTAAACGGGCGGCCACAGTGCCCATCTCGGGTCAGTGCGGATTGTCATCCGAACGAACCCTGTGTGGTATCAGAGGCTTGGGCACTGTGACCAAACGTTGACCTGCTCTGGGGTCCTGAGGAAGGTGCGGGAAGCACTCACGGTCAAGAAATCTTCAAAAAAGCGGCAGCAGGCGAAGGTCAGTTCGGCTGACGGGGTGCCTGCTGCCGGAAGGTGCGGGGCGAACTCGGAAAGTTACTGGCAGAAACGCTGCTCGCCCCGATAGGTGGTGTAGGTGCCGGTCGAGGGATTGAACGACCGGAATTTCGAGGAGCAATACTGGTACCAGGCCGGGCTCCAGGGCTGGTATCCGACTGCGCCGTGCACCTGTCCCGGGTAAGGGGCAGGCGGGTAGTAGGTTGCCGGCGGCGGGGGCGGCGGTCCTGCATAGGCCGGGCGGTTGGCCGCACCGAGCAGGATGGCGCCTGCCGCAAGGCCAATGACGCCGGCGGCGACGGCTGCGCCGACATTGTTGTTGTTTCTGTGGCGCTTGTGGTTGTAGTGGTAGCCGCCGTGATGGTGGCCCTGCCAGCCCCGTTTCGGGCCGGCCTCGGCCGTTGCAATTGTCGGAACGAGAAGGGCGCCGGACAGGGCGACGGCAATCAGGCGTTTGCTCAAGGTTTTCATCTGTTTCTTCTCCAGGTGCCTGCGCCTTTTTGTGTCCGGCGCCGTATCTGATGAGGGGACATTCGCATACCGGCCCTGAACGGGTTCTGAGATGCCCGTTCATCTTGCGTTCAGGTTCGCGCTGTGGTGTTTCTTGCCGTGCAGAGGAACAGCCGGCTGTCCGCGAACCCAGGAGACAGGTGTGAACACGCCCAACGAGAATGCCAAGGAACCGATGTCGCCCATCCGCGAAACCGACGACCAGTCGCGCCGCCTGGCGAAGGACCTGGTCCGGACCGCGCGCTTCGGCGCGTTGGCGGCGATCGAGGCGGGCACCGGTCATCCGCTCGCCAGCCGGGTGGCGCTCGCGACCGATCTCGACGGAACGCCGATTATCCTCACGAGCACCCTGTCGGGCCACACATCCGCGATCCTTGAAACCCCGGACTGTTCGCTGCTGGTCGGGGAGCCGGGCAAGGGGGACCCGCTTGCCCATGCGAGGATCTCCCTGTTTTGCACGGCGGTACGCATCGAGCGGGAAAGCGAGACGCACAAACGGCTGAGGCGGCGCTATCTCGCGCGCCATCCCAAGGCTGAGCTTTACGCCGATTTTGGCGATTTCGCCTTTTTCAGGCTCGAGCTCAAGCGGGCGAGCCTGAACGGCGGTTTCGGCAAGGCCTTTGAACTGCAGCAGGCAGATCTTCTAACGGTGCTCGGCGACGAGAAGAGCTGGCAGGCGATGGAGGAAGGCGCGGTCGAGCACATGAATGACGACCACGCGGATGCAATCAAGCTCTACGCGGAGGTTCTGTGCAAGGGCGAGGCGGCCAATTGGCGCTTGTCCGGTCTTGATCCGGAAGGACTGGATCTTGTTTCGGGCGACAGGATCGAGCGGTTCTGGTTCGAGACTGCGCTCGAAAGGCCCGAAGACTTGCGCAAGGTCCTGGTCGAGCTCGCCAAGCAGGCGCGCGACGTCTAGGGTACGGACCCATAAATGAAGTCAATTTGGTTTGGATCGTTTTGACCAGCTGCGAGGAGCGAAAGCGCAGGAAATGTGGTTCATTTTCAAGCCTTTCGCGACGATGTAGATGGTCAAAACGGCCAAATCCGAAGGACGGCAAAATGGCTTTACCTAGCAGCGTCACCGCGCTTGACCGGGCATAAAGCCCGCTCTGCGCACGCTTCCTCGCGAGATTTTGCCATTTCTGCCGCCAAATCGGCTTCATTTATGGGTCCGTACCCTAGGGCCTTGTTCAGGCCGGCGGCATCAGCTAGAAAAAACCTTCGTTTCAATCAGGACGATTATCTTGCCTACGCTCTGACCGGTCTTCGTATCCGCTTGTCGCTCTTTTGAGCGACGTTCTGACTTGTTCGTCATGCGGCGGATCGGGACCGGTGTGGCTTGGCCCTGCCGTATTGATTTTCCGATACGTCCACTCAACTGATTTCCCCTGACAGCCAGACCGATGTCTGCCGGTGCTTCTGCCTGCAGGCTCCCGACTGACCGGTGGCGGACTTCCTTCAAAAGGAAGGCCGACGGAATGTCATTGCCTCTTTATGTCCAGTGGAAAATCCTGGGCGCAAACACCCTCTATATCGAACGCCACTGCGCCGGCTGTGGCCGCAACACGCCTTTCGTGTCAACGGACAAGTTCCGGCTGAATGCCAACGGAAACCGTCTCGATGCCTGGCTGGTCTATGCTTGTCCTGCCTGCGGCAATCGCTGGAACCGCACGCTGTTTGAGCGCCGCCCTGTCCGCTCGCTGCCACAGGCGACGATCGACGCCCTTCAGGAAAACGATGCCGGGTTCGCCCGCACTTTTGCGGCGCAGCCGCCGAGGCGCACCGACGGCTTCCGGCGCGGCGCGGCTGGCCCCTTCAGGATCGAGAAGACCATCCTGTCCCTTGCAAGGTCGGTTGACGACACCCTGGACCTGGTCCTGCTGAATCCGGCGAACCTGCACGTCCGGCTCGACCGCGTGCTTGCCGAAGGATTGGCGGTGTCCAGGGCGACGGTGCATAAGCTTGCGGCGACCAGCGTCTTTCGTTCGCCGTTGATGTCCAGGAAAGTGCTCAGGCAACCGATCCGCGAGCGAAGCGTGCTCGAAATGCAGGGCCTGAACCAGCATGTGCTTCCTGACCTGCACGAGAGACTGCTCCGGCAAGGCCAGACTCAGGGTGAATGAAATTGCCATGTGCCTTTGGCCGGACCTCTGTTTCCAGCCAACGCGGCTGCGCTCAGGCTGCGCGCAGATGACCGAGAAAATCGGAGAGCCCGTTCCGGATGGTCGCGATCTGCTTCGACACATTGTCGACCCCATCCGCAACTTCCTTCGCCCGTGAACCGGAAAGCTGCGCGGCCTGGTTCACCTCGATGATGTTCCGCGAGATGTCCTCACTTCCGTGAGCAACTTCGGTCGCGTTTTTCGCGATTTCAGAGGTCACGGCGTTCTGTTCCTCGATCGCGGAGGCAATACCGGAAATCTGTTCCCGGATCGCGCTGACGGACGCGACCACTTTGTGGATGGCCTCCGAGCATGTCGCGGCGCCGGATTGAACACCGGTCAGTTGCGTCCCGATCTGGTCGGTCGCCTGTCCTGTCTGGGTGGCAAGCGCCTTGACTTCAGAGGCGACCACTGCGAACCCCTTGCCGGCTTCACCGGCGCGGGCAGCCTCTATGGTCGCGTTCAGGGCCAAAAGGTTTGTCTGGTCGGCAATGTCGCTGATCAGCTTGAGAACCTCGGTGATTTCTTCGGCGGCAGAGGACAGATGTCCGACGGTTTCGTTGGAAGTCTCCGCCTCATCGGTGGTTTGCGACGTGGAACTGCTGGCCAGTGTGACCTGGCGGCTGATTTCGTGAATGGAGCTTGCGAGTTCCTCAGACGCCGAGGCGACGGATTGCACGCAGGCCGTCGATTCTTCGGCAGCCGCTGCCACGGTGTTGGACCGGTCCACGGTTTCGTCACTGTTGCGGGTGAGTTCGTGCGCACCTTCGGTCAGGTCCTTCAGAACCAGCACCACCGCCTCGCAACTTGCCATGAGCTGGCCTTCCAGTTCATCGGCAAGCCGCAGGCGCGTGTCGCGCCGGTCCGCTTCCGCCTGGATCTCTTCCTCGCGGGCCTGTTCCTGCAGGCGTTTCATCTCGATCATGTTGATCCGGAAGGCCTCGAATGCCTCCGCCACCTGGCCGATTTCATCGCGAGAGCGCACACGCACATTGACCTCGGTGTTGCCCCTGGCGAGTTCGGAAAGGCCGCCCGACACTTCTTTCAACGGTTTGGAAATCACGAAACGCGCAAACAGGATCGATCCCACGATGCAAAAAAGGAACGTTACCACAGACACGATCGTGATCTGTTCAAGTGCCTGTTTTTCATGTTCTTCCGCCGCAACTGCGGCTGCGAGGGTGAACCGTTCGATCTCTTCCAGAAGCGCGATAAGTTCATGGTCGAGCCGCTCCTGTTCTTCTTCCAGGGTCACGAGAAGGGTATTGGCGGCCTCAAAATCGTCGATCTCGACGAGATGCATGATCTCGTCGACGTGGTCCTTGTACTGGGCGTATTCCGTCTCGATGCGCTTCAGCTGGCGAACCGCCATGGCAAATTCCTTTTGCTCGGCTTCCGAGCTGCTGTTCGCCAGTGCGTATTCGGCAAGTTTTTCCGCTTTCAGGATTTCGTCGGCGACCTGGAGCTCGAGCTTTTGAAGCCGCACCTTCATCGCCTTGAAACCTGCCTTTTCGGTCTCGGAGCGGACACCGGCAACCCGCATCATGCGTTCGACCAGCGCCGCCTGCTCCAACTGATGATTGGTCACGTGGCTGATGGCTTCGGTAAGGGGAATGTCCTTCTCGGCAATGTTGGCGAGTTCTCTGCCGATAAGGTTCATCTGAAAGATCGAGACCGCGGACACGACAACCAGGCCGATGCACAAGAATGCAATCAATGCGAGAATTTTGGCGGCAACCGAATGTGAAACCGGATTTGGCAGTCGTAGCATGTTTGTCTCGCAATTCGTCTGAATTACCTGAAAACGTGACGTAATTTATTTATTTTAGGCGATTGCCCGTTGAAGATTCGGTTAAATCTTTTCCCTCAGGACTTAGTTGTAAATTTCGCTTATTGATAGAAATAGCGACTGCCAAGTTGACCTGCAAAAAAGAAAGCCGCTCTCCAAGAGAGCGGCTTGCCGGACACCTTTGGTGTGTTTTGGACGGTCAGGGTTGACCCCAGCCGCCTGCAGTCGGGGTAATCACAGTCACGGCTTCACCGGGTTCAAGCACGGTCTGGTCACATCCCTCCAGCACTTCGATGGCGCCATCGAGACGGCGCACTTCCGTTCGCCCGAGTTCCCCGTCTTCGCCGCCGTTCATGCCCTTGGGTCTGATGGTCCTGTGCGACGACAGGATGGCGCAGTCCATTTTTTCCAGGAAACGCAGGGTCCGGCGCGTGCCGTCACCGGCAGACCAGGCTCCCTTGCCGCCCGAGCCCTTGCGGATGTGAAAGTCCTCTAGCAGGACAGGGAAGCGGAACTCGAGCACTTCCGGGTCGGTCAGGCGCGAATTGGTCATGTGGGTATGCACGCCATCGGTTCCGTTGAAACCGGGCCCGGCCGGAGACCCGGAGCAGATGGTTTCGTAATACTGGTAGGTGTCGTTGCCGAATGTCAGGTTGTTCATCGTTCCCTGGGCATTGGCCATTGCACCGAGCGCGGCGAACACGGCATTGGTGACGTGCTGCGAAGTCTCGACGTTTCCGGCGACCACGGCGGCCGGATAGGACGGACGCAACATGCAATCATCCGGGATGACGATATTGATCGGCTTGAGGCAGCCCGCGTTCATCGGAATGTCGCCTTCCACCATGACGCGGAAGCAATAGAGGATCGCGGCGCGCGTCACCGGTTCGGGTGCATTGAAGTTGTTCAGCTTCATGCCCGATGTCCCGGTGAAATCGACGGTCGCTTCGCGCTTGTCCTTGTCGACGGAGATCCTCACCTTGATGACGGATCCCTGGTCGGTGGGATATTCGTACTCGGACTCCTTCAGCGCCTCGATGACGCGACGGACGCTTTCCTCGGCATTGTCCTGAACGTGGCCCATATAGGCCTGGACGACATCCAGGCCGAAATGGGCGACCATCTTGCGCAGTTCCTGGATGCCCTTCTCGTTGGCGGCGATCTGGGCCGAGAGATCGGCAACATTCTGATGCGGGTTGCGCGCCGGGTAGGCGTGGCTGGTCAACAGGTCCACCAGTTCACTCTCGCAGAACCGGCCCTCGTCGACGATCTTGAAGTTGTCGAAAAGCACGCCTTCCTCATCGACATTGGTGGCGCGCGGGGTCATCGAGCCCGGTGCCGAGCCGCCGACATCCGCATGGTGACCGCGCGAGGCGGACCAGAACAGGATCTCCCTGCCGTCGTCATCGAAAACCGGCGACACGACGGTGATGTCGGGCAGGTGCGTGCCACCGTTATAGGGGGCATTCAGCGCGAAGACATCGCCGGGTTTGATGTTGCCCCTGTTCAGCTTGATGATCGTTTCGACCGACCGGTCCATGGAACCCAAGTGCACAGGCATGTGCGGCGCGTTCGCGACCAGGGCACCGTCTGCGTTGAATACGGCGCAGGAAAAGTCCAGCCGCTCCTTGATGTTGACGGAATAGGCGGTGTTCTGAAGCGTGACACCCATCTGCTCGGCAATGGACATGAACAGGTTGTTGAACACTTCCAGCATCACCGGATCGGCATGGGTGCCGACGGCGCTCGCCCTCTTGAGCGGGACGACACGCTTGAGGATGACATGGTCCTTGGAATTGACCTCTGCCTGCCAGCCGTCCTCGACTGCAATTGTTGCGTGGGGTTCCATGATGACCGCCGGTCCCGTGACCCGCGTGCCGGGTTTCAGAACGTTTCGCCTGTAGATTCCCGCGTCGTGCCACGTGCCTTCCGAATAAAGGCGGGTCGTCTCAGTCGCCTGCGGGCTGTCCGAGGAGAGGCTGAGGTCCGGTTCGACCAGCCCGGCGCCACCGCCCGCCGTTTCGACCTCAAGCGCTTCGACGACGATCGGCTTGTTGTCGTAGGCGAAGCCGAATTGCTTCTTGTGGGCTTCTTCGAAGGCGGCCCGCATTTCGGACACGCCGTCGAGCAGGACGGGCAGGGGCGTGTCCGTTCCGTCGTAGCGCAAGTGGGCCGTCGCGATGGAGCGGCGGGCCCCGGCCGGGACTGCCTGCCGCTCGAGTTCGGCTTCCGTCTGCGTTGCCAGTTCTTCCTTCAGCGCCGCCAGTTCCGGCAGCAGGTCTTCCGTCAGCGTCTTGACCACCGCTTTCTGCCGGTCGGCGCGAATATCGGCGAGCCCCATGCCATAGGCGGAGAGGATGCCGGAGAAGGGATGCAGGATGACGGTGGTCATGCCGAGGCTGTCGGCGACCCGGCATCCGGTCTGACCGCCGGCCCCGCCGAAGCAGGTGAGGGCGTATTCGGTGACGTCATAACCGCGCTGAACAGAAATTTTCTTGATCGCATTGGCCATGTTCTCGACTGCGATCTTGAGGAACCCGTCGGCAACTTCCTCCGCCGTGCGGCCATCTCCGATCTCGGCGGCAAGCGCTTCGAACTTTTCCCTGACCGTATCTCCGTCGAGCGGCTGATCCTGGTTGGGGCCGAAGATCTTCGGAAAGAAGGCGGGTGCGAGTTTTCCGGTCATGAGATTGGCATCGGTGACCGTCAGCGGGCCTCCGCGCCGGTAACAGGCGGGGCCGGGATTGGCGCCTGCCGAATCCGGACCGACCTGAAAACGGCCGTCGGTGTAGTGCAGGATCGAACCGCCCCCGGCTGCCACCGTGTGGATCATCATCATGGGCGCGCGCATGCGCACGCCGGCCACTTCCGTTTCGAAGGCGCGTTCGTAGTCGCCTTCGAAGTGGCAGACATCCGTTGATGTGCCACCCATATCGAAGCCGATGATCTTTTCGTATCCGGCCATGCGGGACGTCTCGACGGCGCCGACGACACCGCCTGCCGGGCCCGACAGGATGGCGTCCTTACCCTGGAACAGGTCCGCAGCGGTCAATCCGCCGGAAGACTGCATGAACATGAGCCGCGGACCTTCGCCGAGCTCCGCCTGAACCTGGTCCACGTAACGGCGCAGGATCGGCGACAGGTAAGCGTCTACGATCGTGGTGTCACCACGCCCGACCAGCTTCATCAGCGGCGAAACCTCGTGGGAAACGGAAATCTGCGGGAATCCGATTTCTTCGGCGATTTTCCTGAGCGCCTTTTCATGCGCCGGGTAGGCGTAGGCGTGCATCAGCACGATGGCGATGGAGCGTATCCCCGCGTCCCAGGCTGCCTGCATTTCGGTACGGGCCTGGGCTTCATCGAGCGCTGTCTCCAAGGTGCCGTCGGCACGCACACGCTCGGTGATTTCGTGGACACGCTCGTATAGCAGTTCCGGCTTGACGATTTCCTTGGCGAAAATCTTCGGCCTGGCCTGGTATCCGATTTCAAGTGCATCGCGGAACCCGCGCGTTATGAACAGCGCCGTGCGCTCGCCCTTGCGTTCCAGCAGGGCGTTGGTTGCCACCGTGGTGCCCATCTTGACCGTTGCCACCTTGTCGGAGGGTATGGGCGCGCCCTTTTCCACGCCGAGCAGCTCGCGGATGCCCTGGATCGCGGCGTCACGATAGGCTTCCGGGTTTTCCGACAGCACTTTGTGGGGGTGCAGCGTTCCGTCAGGCGAGCGGCCGACAATATCGGTGAAGGTGCCGCCCCGGTCGATCCAAAAGTCCCACTTCGCTGTCATTTTCTTTCCTCTGGTGTTTCGAGCTGTCATCTGCGCGGCGTGTCAGCTTCGGCATGGCGTGATTTCTAGGTCAGTGGTTTTATGTTGACATTTTATCGATAAATTGTCGATGAGAATTTTCTGAATTTGTTGTCATGAATGCAAAACTTCAGAGACATCAGTGTTCTAGTTGTCCTTTTTCGGTGCGGCTCCCCTGGTTTTGTCCGTCTGGTTCCTGAAGAGAGACAGGCCGCTGGCGCCCCAGCCAAAGGTGCGAGCGACAGGTTCATCTTCACGCGCATCAAACGCCTGTTTGGCGGCTTCCAGCTCTTGCGGGTTGGTGTGTACCACAAGCAGCCAGTCGTTGCCTGTCTCTGAAGGGGAGGAACGCCTCGCGATGTCTTCCGGTGTGTCCGCAATCGCAAAGCTGTCCGGTGCCCGCAGGTAGTAGTCCAGCGCGGGCGCCGCGAACCCCTTGAACAGGGTGAGCCGGTCATTCGGGGAACGTTCCGAATGATAGGCCTGCGTAATGCCGCGCCAGTCCGGCCGGACTTTCTGGGTCAGGCTGAACCTGAGTTCGGGAAACGTGAGGACGAGCGCGCCTGCGACGAGTGCCGCAGGCGCGAATCTCGGGGAGAGGCGTTCCGCGCCGGCGGCAGCCAGCAACAAGAGGCCCGGCCAGGATGCGATGAGATAGCGGTCGAACAGGATCGGCTGCACGAACAACGAATAGAGATAGGCAAGCAGCGCGGGGCCGAACGTATAGGCGAAGCATATCGCCAGAACGCGCGCGCTGGCGGGTGAGGGCGGTGCCTGCGCTTGTCCCGGCCGGGTGGCCGGCACCGCCGCGAAGGCGGCAAGGCAAATCAGCAACCAGAAGAGAACCAGAGATCCGGTGATGCCGAAAACCATGGACGTCAGGAAGGGGATATCGGGGAAGGCGATCCAGAAACCGGCTTCGGCGACGGAACTCGCGCGGATTGCCAGAAGGTAGAGCCAGGGTAGAAAAGCAATGGTGCTGACGCCCATCGCCAGGCAGGCGCGAAGGGCGTTCGAGCGGCGGACGGGCCGGCGGGAGACCAGGTCGCACACGGTGAGGAAGGCACAGACGGTTCCGACCGATGCGAAAGCCAGGAGCGCATAAACGTGGCTGTAGAGAAAAAGAGCGCCCGAGACCGCGAGCAAGGTGAGCCAGAGCGCGGACGGGTTTCTCAGAACCTTCAGGGTCGCAAGCAGGAAGGCGAGACCGCATGCCGCCAGAAGCGCGTACATGCGGGCCTCGGTGGAGTACCAGATGTGGAAGGGTGAAAGGGCGAGCAGCATCGACGCGGTCAGGCCGGTGATCCGTCCAGCCAGTAATTTGCCGATCAGATAGGTCAGCAAAACCGCGACGACGCCCAGGACGGCGGAAGGCAGGCGCAGTGCCGTTTCACTGTCGCCGATGACCGGTATCGTCAGCCACAAGATGATGTTGTGGAGCGGCGGGTAGTTGTCGGTCGCGACCGAGGCAAGGAGAGCCGCCAGGGAACCGTTCGACTGGCTCCAGCTGACAGCCTCGTCGTACCAGAGGCTTGTCCTGTCCAGATCATGCAGCCGAAGCGCGGCAGCCGCGGCAAGGACAACGACAAGAAGCAAAGTACTCGCGATCCTCATAGAGCGGCTCTCGGCGGTCGTCTGCAGCACTTTTTTGTTCTCCCCCAATGAATTAGCGACGCTATCCAATTCGTCTCGAAGAAGAAAGACGGTTCTCTCACTGACTTTTCGATGATAATTTATCGATAAAACGTTGATGTTTTGAGTTTTTGAGTCTAGCCTTGCGGCAGATGCGCTTTTTAGAGGTGTTGAGAACAAGGCACCGGAAACAGCATCAGGCCGGGATGGGTCCGGCTTCCAAGAGGAGAATTTCATGCTGCATTCACGTATTTTGAACAAAGCCGGCGCGCGTCTGGCGACCGCTGCCGTGTTCGGTCTTGCCGGTCTTGCCATGGCATCTGCCGAAACCAAGTGGGACATGCCGACGCCTTATGGCGACAGCAACTTCCACACTCAGAACATTGCGGCGTTTGCCGACGACGTCAAAGCGAAGACCGATGGATCCGTGACGATCACGGTTCATTCCGCGGGGTCCCTCTTCAAGCATCCGGAAATCAAGAATTCCGTCCGCAAGGGCCTGGCGCCGATCGGTGAAGTGCTGGTCTCCCGTCTTGCCAATGAAGATGCAGTCTTCGGTGTGGATTCCGTTCCGTTCCTGGCGCCGTCCTACGACAAGGCATGGAAACTCTATCAGGCGTCCAAGCCGGGCCTGGAAGAAAAGCTGGACGAACAGGGTTTGCAGCTGCTGTTTGCCGTGCCGTGGCCGCCGCAGGGCATCTATGCCAAGAAGGAAGTCACCAGCGGCGGGGACCTGAAGGGTCTCAAGTTCCGTGCCTACAATGCCGCCACCGAGCGCCTTGCGCAGCTTGCCGGTGCCGTGCCGACCCAGGTTGAAGTTCCCGATATCGCGACCGCGTTTCCACCGGGCGGGTGGAAGCCATGATCACGTCGCCGTCCACCGGCGCGAACTCCAAGGCATGGGACTTCCTGACTCACTACCACGACACACAGGCCTGGCTGCCCAAGAACATGGTGATCGTCAACAAGCGGGCGTTCGATGGTCTGAGCGACGCCGAAAAGGCCGCCATTCTTGAAGCTGCCGAACTTGCCGAAAAGCGCGGCTGGGAAGCGTCGAAGGTCGAAACAAAAACCAAGACCAACGTTCTCATCGAAAACGGCATCAAGGTCGTTCAGCCGAGCAAGCAGCTGATCGAGGATCTTGCGGCGATCGGCGAAACCATGGCTGCCGAGTGGCAGGACAACGCCGGTGAAGCCGGTGCTGCCGTCATCGAAGCTTACAAAAACTAAAACAAACAGCGCGAACGCCGGGCTCGAATGCCCGGCGTTTTCATATGACAAGCTGCTTATCCGGTAGGGGAAACCGATGCGCAAGGCTTTGAATTCGCTTTATCAGGCGTCAACGGCTCTGGCTGCCTGCTGCCTCGTGGTGATCGCCAGTCTCGTGGTGTTCCAGGTGTTGGGAAGACTGTTCGACGGGGCAAGGAAGCTCTTCGGCCTCGAGCCGTGGGGACTGCAGGTGCCATCGCTTGCGGAAATTGCCGGATTTCTTCTGGTCGGGGCCTCGTTTCTGGCGCTGGCCGGGACGCTGCGCAACAGCGATCACATCCGTGTCTCGATCCTGCTTCAGGCCGTTCCGTCCGGGATCTCCCGTTTTCTGAATGTCTGGGCCATTGCCGTGGCATGTGCGTTGGCGTCCTACTTCACCTGGCACGCGGGATGGCTGGCCTTTGACAGCTACAGCTACAACGAAACCTCCTACGGCATCATTCCCATACCGCTCGTCTATCCGCAGAGCGTGATGACACTCGGGCTGGCGGTGTTCTCGGTGTCACTGTTCGACGATCTCGTGCAGATCCTGGCCGGACATCGCCCGAGCTTTGAAACCGTCGTCAAGGACGACCCGATCGAGGGGAGCGAATGATGGACCTCTCCCTGATCGCACTGTTTCTCGGCCTTGGAATGCTGGCGGCGCTGGCAACCGGGATCTGGGTCGCCGTTGCGCTTCTCGGTGTGGCGCTGGCCGCGATGCTGGCGCTGGTCTCCGTCCCGGCCGGGCCGGTCATGGCAACGACCATCTGGGGAGCGGCGAACTCCTGGGACCTGACGGCGTTGCCGATGTTCATCTGGATGGGCGAGATCCTGTTCCGCTCCCGTCTGTCCGAGGATATGTTCGCCGGATTGTCGCCGTGGATGCGCAATCTGCCAGGCCGGCTTCTGCACGTGAACATTCTCGGCTGCGGCATCTTCGCGGCCGTTTCCGGGTCTTCCGCCGCAACAACGGCCACGATCGGCCGCATGTCCTTGCCCGAGCTGAAGCAGCGCGGCTACGACGAGCGGATCGCCATCGGCACGCTTGCCGGGTCCGGAACACTGGGGCTCTTGATCCCGCCGTCGATCATCCTGATCGTCTACGGGGCGGCGACGGAGCAATCCATCGCCCGCCTGTTCATGGCCGGTGTTCTGCCGGGCGCAATGCTCTGTGTTCTCTTCATGGGTTACGTGGCCGTCTGGTCTTTGCTGAACCGTTCGAAAATGCCGCCCAGGGAAAACACCATTCCTTTATTGGAGCGCCTGAAGGCGACGCGGCGCCTTTTCCCGGTCATCGGCCTGATTGCCGGCGTGATCGGCTCGATCTATGCGGGACTTGCGTCTCCGACCGAGGCGGCCGCAATCGGCGTGACCCTGTCGCTGCTTCTGTCCTGGGGCTCGGGTACGCTCACCCGCGCGAGCTTCGTCGACGCCCTTGCTGGCGCAACACGCACCTCCTGCATGATTGCCTTCATTCTGGCGGGTGCTGCCTTTCTGACGGTTGCCATGGGATATACCGGGATCCCGCGCGAACTGGCATCCTGGATCGGAGCGATGGAACTGTCGCCCTATGCGCTCCTGATCGCACTGACGCTGTTCTTCGTTGTCCTGGGCTGCTTTCTGGATGGCATTTCCGTCGTGGTGCTGACCACTTCGGTGATCCTGCCCATGGTGGAACAAGCCGGGCTTGATCTCATCTGGTTCGGCATCTATCTGGTCCTGGTCGTCGAAATGAGCCAGATTACCCCGCCGGTCGGCTTCAATCTGTTCGTGCTGCAGGGCATGACGGGCCGGAACATATTCTCGGTCGCGCGCATGGCGCTGCCATTCTTCCTGTTGATGATCCTGGCCGTGGTGCTGATTGTTGCCTTCCCGGGCTTGGCTCTTTGGCTTCCGCAGTCGATGCTGAGCAATTGATGATGCCTTAGGGAGAGGTCAAGACAGTGTCGGCAAAGTCTGAAAGCAAGAGTGACAGTCCAATCGGACCTGTCGTATCGGCTGCGCATCTTGCGTCCGGGGCAATGCCGGCACTCTCTGAAATCGAGTTTGCCGTCACCATGATGGTGAACGCCTATCACCGCTGGATGGTCCGCTGCATCGCGGCGAGCGGCTCGGAAGGGCTCGGCCCGCTCGATGTCCTTGTCCTGCATACGGTCAATCACCGCGGGCGCGCAAAGACACTTTCCGATATCTGCCTGGTTCTGAATATCGAAGACACGCACACCGTGACCTACGCCATGAAGAAACTGCAAAAGGCCGGCCTGATCTCGTCCGGCCGCCGCGGCAAGGAGAAAACGGCCGAGATCACCGCGGCCGGCGAAACGGCTTGTCTTGAATACAGGCGTTTGCGCGAGGCATTGCTGGTCGAACCGATGAAGGCGCTGGGCCTCGACGAAAACGAGTTGTCCCGCTTGGCCGCGACATTGCGGCTGGTGTCCGGAAATTACGACCAGGCCGCACGCGCTGCAGCAGCCATGTGATTTTCAGATATCAGCAGTGCTATTTTCGCTATTCTATATTACAAAATTTCTTGTAGTATCGAAATATGGAGCAGACAAAGGCCATATCCGCGCTCGCGGCTCTCGCGCAGGAGGATCGTCTCGCCGCATTCAGATTGCTGGTGAGCGTGGGACCTGACGGGCTGCCTTCAGGCACGATCGCGGAAAAGCTCGACGTTCAGCCGACACGCATGTCCTTTCACCTGACGACGCTCGAACGGGCAGGGCTGCTGAGCGCGCAGCGGGAAGGCCGCCATATCCGCTATGCGGTCGATTTCGGTCAGATGAGACATCTTCTGGCTTTCCTCATGGAAGACTGCTGCGCAAACAATCCCGAGATTTGCGGGCTTGCCGATATCAAGCCGCCGCGATCCAGTTCCCTTTGACAGGACCTTAAAGATGACGATCACGATCTATCACAACCCGAAATGCGGAACGTCCCGAAACACGCTTGCCATGATCCGCGAGGCCGGCGTCGAACCGGAGGTCATTGAATATCTGAAGACACCGCCAAGCCGGGAAAGGCTCGTCGACCTGATCTCGAAGATGGAGATTTCGGTCCGTGAACTTCTGCGCCAGAAGGGAACGCCCTACGACGAACTCGGTCTCGGCGAGGAAAAATGGACGGACGATCAGCTGATCGACTTCATGATGGAGCATCCGATCCTGATCAACCGGCCGATTGTCGTGAGCGACAAGGGTGTCCGGCTCTGCCGTCCGTCCGAAAAGGTCATGGACCTGCTGCCCACCGATATCGGAACCTTCACCAAGGAGGACGGCCAGGTTGTCGGGACCGGGGCGGCAAATGAGTGAGACGGACATGAAGCTGGATGACCTGCCCAATCTGAGCAGCGGAGATTTTCGTCCGGTCTCGCAGGACTTGCTCGACCAGAACGATACGCCGACCCATCCCGTCCGCGTTCTCCTGCTCTACGGTTCCTTGCGGGAGCGGTCTTACAGCCGTTTTCTGGCACAGGAAGCGGAGCGGCTGCTGACGGCATTCGGTGCGGAAACGAGAATATTCGACCCGTCGGGACTTCCGTTGCCCGATGATGCCGATCCCGATCATCCCAAGGTCCGGGAACTCAGGGATCTCAGCATCTGGTCGGAGGCCCAGGTCTGGTGCTCGCCGGAACGCCACGGAGCCATGACGGGAATTCTCAAGACGCAGATCGACTGGATCCCGCTCAGCACGGGCGCGGTACGGCCGACCCAGGGGAAAACCCTTGCCCTGATGCAGGTCTCCGGAGGTTCGCAGTCCTTCAACGCGCTCAACCAGATGCGCGTTCTCGGCCGCTGGATGCGGATGGTGACGATCCCCAACCAGTCTTCCGTCCCCAAGGCCTATCTCGAATTTGACGATGACGGTCGCATGAAACCATCGCCGCTTTACGACCGTGTTGTCGACGTGGTGGAGGAACTTATGAAATTCACGCTGCTCGTGCGTGGACGCTCGGACTATCTCGTCGACCGGTACTCCGAACGCAAGGCGGAAAGTTTGGCGAATGATGCGGTCGCGCGGGCGGCCCAGGGTGCCGTTCTCTGATCAGGCGACGTCAGTCGCCGGGCCGGGCATCCGGTCGGGTTTCACCTGACGGCCTCAGCCGGTGACGCTTTCCGCCTTGTCGGACTCCGGGGTGTCGGAGATCGTGGCGTATTGGGCCAGGGACGGTGACAGCGTGATCTTCGGGGCTTCGGGTGCCTTTTTCCGCTGTTGCGGGAACCAGAAGCCGCCGTCCTCGTTGTGCGGGAAGACCGGGAAGTCGGACTCGTGCCGCTTGACGCTGTCCGGCTTGCCGAACATGTAACCCTGGACGAGGTCGCACCCGGCAGCGCTCAGGAGAACGGCCTGTTCTTCCGTTTCCACGCCTTCCGCCGTGATGGTGACATTCAAGGAGCGGCCAAGCCCAACAATGGATGTGACGATCGCGTCGGTGCTGGGGTCTTTGCCGAGGTTCTGGACAAAGGTCTGGTCGATCTTGATCTTGTCGAAGGGGAACAGGCTGAGATAGCTGAGTGAGGAATAGCCGGTCCCGAAGTCGTCCATGGCGATCGACACGCCCATGTCGTGGATCTGCCTGAGCGTCTCGATCACGGCTTCTGTATTCGATATCAGCAGGCTCTCGGTGATTTCGATCTCCAGGCGGCTCGGATCCAGTCCCGAATTGTGGAGTGCCTGGGCAACCCGTTTCTGGGTTTCCCCGGCGACGAACTGGGCAGCGGAGACGTTGACGGCAACGCGCCGGTTCAGGTCTTCCCACAGCATCGCTTCCCGGCACGCATTGTTGAGCACCCAGGTGCCGATCTCGTCGATCAGGCCGCAGTCTTCGGCAATGGGAATGAACAGATCGGGTCTGATTTCCCCCTTGCTCGGATGCTCCCAGCGCACCAGGGCCTCGTATCCGCGCAGCGTGCCGTCGCGCAGGGCGTATTGCGGCTGATAGAGGAGCTTGAACTGATCGAGTTTCAGCGCCTTGACCAGCCCGTTCTCGACTTCCTTGCGCTTCTGGGCTTCCGCATCCAGTCCGGGTGTGTACCAGGAGAAGGTTGACCGGCCGCTGTGCTTGGCATTGTAGAGCGCAAGATCCGCGCAATGCAGCAGGCGCGACACACGCCAGGAGCCGTCGGTTGCGCGCGCGATCCCGATGGAAAGAGACAGCTTGATTTCGTTTCCGTCGATGATGCACGGAGCGGTCGTTGCCGCAATCATGTCCGCCGCCAGCCGGGTCATGCGGGCCGGATCGGAGACAGAAGTCATCAGCACCGCAAATTCATCGCCGGACAAACGCGCGACAAGATGCTTGTGAAAGACGGTCTGCAGCCTTTCCCCGACAACCTGCAGAAAGACGTCGCCGATCCCGTGACCGTGCGTGTCGTTGATTTCTTTGAACTTGTCGACGTCGATCAGCATGACGCCGACATTGGAGGCCTTGGCCTGCGCCAGGCGCAGCGCCTCTGCCAGCTTGGCATTGAACACGGCCCGGTTCGGCAGGCCGGTCAGGGTGTCATGGTGCGCGAGATACTGAAAATTGCTGTTGGTGCGCACCTGATCATAGAAGCGCATCCACAACAGGATCGCCGCGAACGCAAATGAAATCAGGCAGAGCACGCCGATCGCGGCGCTGATCGACCAGATCAGGCCAGACAGGCTTTTCAGAATTCCGGACTGCGTCACCAGCAGGACAAGGCTGGGGGACACGCCCTGGGATTTGTCGGGATTGAAAACGACGATGGCGTTGGAGCCGAAGGCGCCGAACCAGGTCATGTCCGGCACAATGGTCAGGGGGCGGTCGGAGTTGAAGGCCGCCCAGGCGTGGTTCAATGTCCGGACCGAGGTCAGCTTGTTTTCTGCCAGCCAGTCAATTTGTGCAAATCTCGGCAGGCCGGAGCTGTCGTTGACGTCTTTGGACGGATAAACGAGACTCGTGTCCAGGATGGTCGAGTCCACATATTTGTGTTCCAGAACCTTCCGGATTTCCGCGATTGTCCGAGAAGACACCGGTGAGTGGGCCAGCGTTTCGCTGGAGAGCGAGGGGCGCAGTCCCTGTAATTCCTGAAGCGGGTGTTTCTGCGTCTCGACGGCATGGGACGCGAGGATGCTCTGGATGTCGGATTTCTGGTGGATGTAGTCCTGCTCGAGACCTCCGACGAGCAGCCAATGGGTCAGCAGGCGATTGCTCACGTAGACGCCCAACGCCAGCGTCAGAACCAGCGTCATGGACACGAAAAATATGACAATGTTGCTTCTAACGAGTGGAATTGCCATCCGGCGCAGTACCGTCATACGAACACATATCTGACCAATTTAAGCGGAAATCCTTTAACCATCATGAATCCTCGGAAGAAGTCCTTAGTGTTTTTTGCGGGCGACCTTGCGCACAATCCGGACCGTTCCTGAGGAATGTTCTGTTTCGCGGGAGGTCACTCCTAGTCAAAGACGGCGACTGCCGATAAGACTCGTGACCGGAATTGATTCCGAGCGGAGCAGGCGCGCTGCCGTTTCGCGGTTTGAGCAGATCAGGAGCTTTTGGTGAGCGTCTGGAGCAGCATCGGCAGTATCGTGAGTGCTATCGGAACCGGTGGTGCACAAGTTGTCGATCGGCTTGTTCAGCTCGTGCTGGCACGTCCGGAAGGCACGAGCAGCGTCGGCTTTACCGTGGCGATGATTGCCCTCAGCGCAAAAATGGCGAAGGCGGATGGTGTCGTCACGACCGACGAAATCATCGCGTTTCGCGAACTCTTCGAGGTTCCCCCGAAAGAGGAACGCAACGTCACGCGGCTTTTCAATCTGGCTCAGGAAGATGTTGCGGGGTTTGAAGTCTACGCCAAGAAACTCGCGGATCTCTTTCCGTATGACCGCAAAACCCTGCTCGACATTCTTGATGGGCTTTTCCACATCGCCAAGGCGGATGGCGTCGTTCACGAGAGCGAGGTCGGCTATCTCTCCCGGGTGGCTTCCGTCTTTGGCCTCGATGAGCGCGAGTTTTCGAAAGTTCTTGCAAGGCACGTCCGCAAGGACGGAAACCCCTATGAAGTTCTGGGGCTCGGGCCGGAGGCAAGCGATAGCGAACTCAAGGCACACTATCGCCGCGAAGTGCAGGAAACCCATCCTGACAGGCTGATGGCAAGGGGCGTTCCGGAAGAATTCGTCAGGATCGCAAACGACAGGCTGGCAGCCCTCAACGACGCCTGGGCAAAGATCCGCGCGGAAAGAGGCATATGAGCGTAGACACGGATACCGGCGTGACGGCACGCGTTCATCCTTCGCCCAATCACGGCGAGCGATCACCCGGCGCCCCGATCGACATGCTCATCCTTCACTATACGGGGATGCAGAGCGCCGAAGAGGCGCTGCAAAGGCTGTGTGATCCGCGTGCGGAAGTCTCCGCGCATTATCTGGTGCATGAAGACGGTGAAATTCTTCAATGCGTTCCAGAAGCGAGGCGTGCGTGGCACGCGGGCAGGAGTTTCTGGAAGGGGGAGACGGATGTGAACTCCCGTTCCATCGGAATAGAAATCGTCAATCCGGGTCACGAGTTCGGCTATCGCGCGTTTCCGGATGTCCAGATTGAAGCCGTTGCCGCGCTGGCGAAGGATGTCTGCAGCCGCCATGACATCCTGCCCTGGATGGTGCTCGGCCATTCGGATATTGCACCGGACCGGAAGGAAGACCCCGGCGAGCTTTTTCCCTGGAAGCGCCTGGCGGCGGCCGGCGCCGGGCTCCATGTCGAGCCGCATCCGATCGTCGCGGGGCTGCTCATGCAGGAAGGGGACCGGGGTCAGCCGGTCGAGGCCTTGCAATCCATGCTCGGGCTCTACGGATATGATGTCGACATCAACGGCACCTTCGATGCGAAGACGCGCCATGCAGTGATGGCGTTTCAGCGCCACTTCCGGCCAGAAAAGCTTGATGGCGTGGCCGATCATTCGACAATAGAAACGCTTACTTCGCTCCTGCGAAAACTCCCTTCGTTTTCCGTCTAGTTCCCAATGCGGCTGGTGCGCCGTAGACAAAATCAGACGTTGTAATTGCTAGCTCTTTCATCCTGTTAACTTCGATTTCGCGCTGTCCGCAGGCTTTTTTGCATCGCAGCAAACTGGGCGAAATTTTTTTCACACGTCACAGATTTTCTCTTCAGCGCCGGTAAAATGCCGGAAACCGGGCAAGGTTTGGTCACAAACCGGTCGAGCTGACAAATTCGAGCCAGTTTTCCGGTAAAATCCTGAAATAATCAGACATAAATCGTGATTTTCCTGCGCGCATTTTTGTCCAAACGGTCCGGCA
The DNA here is from genome assembly GCF_965229775.1 of Roseibium sp. Classification (GTDB taxonomy): domain Bacteria; phylum Pseudomonadota; class Alphaproteobacteria; order Rhizobiales; family Stappiaceae; genus Roseibium. The sequence goes on along the minus strand of NZ_OZ245929.1, from coordinate 6,122,442 downwards.
ATTCTCCGCCCCGAATTCAACCGCAACAAAACCAAAAGGGCTGGACGCATGTTACGGTCATTTACGAAACTCACTGGGGCGCTTTGTCTTTTCGCCTTCGCAACATCAACCGTAGCGCCGTTCGCGATGGCTGCCAGTTCGGGATCGGATCCGATCCTCCATGTCATTGATCCGGAAAAGAGGAAGCAGAACGCGGAGAAGATCGCGGCACGAGAAGAAGTCGGATCCGGGTCCAAGCCCATCCTGCACGTGATCGAACCGGACAAGGACACCAAAAAGAAAAAAGCCGAGACTTCGGCACCTAAAAAATCGTCGACGGCAAAGGCAAAGTCCGCTTCCAAGACCAACGTCACAAAGGCCGCGCAGACCAAGCCGAAAACGCGAACCAAAAGCGTTCAGGCAAAAAGCACATCAGCCAAGAAAGATGACTTCGCCGGGCTGATCCGCAAGGCCGCTGCGAAGCACGGGGTCCCGGTCAAGATCGCCAAGGCCGTCGTGGAAGTCGAAAGCAACTTCAACCCGCGTGCACGCGGCCGCGCCGGCGAAGTCGGTCTCATGCAGATCAAGCCGGCAACCGCTCGGGGCATCGGCTACCGTGGCTCCACCAAAGCGCTCTACGATCCGGAAACGAACATCGAATGGGGCATGAAATACCTGGCCGGTGCACACCAGCGCGCCAATGGTGACCTGTGCGGCACGATCCTTCGCTACAATGCCGGTCACTACGCCAAGCGCATGAACCCGGTCAGCCGCAAATATTGCAGCAAGGTCAAGCGCATCATGTCATCCAGCTGATTGTGACAGGGCGGTCACGATCAATCAGGGAAAGCCAGGCTTTCCCGTGGGCAATATCGAACCCCGCTGCGTTGCAGCGGGGTTCTTCCGTTCAGGCGAACTTGCGCCGGGCTGCCGGGATCGAGGCTGGCACAGGTGTTCCTTCAGGTACGTCATAGGCATCAAACGGCTGCCCCAGCGCGGTGGTCACGGGTACAACGCCGGCCCAGAGAGCGGTGCCGAGATCTTCCTTGTCGTCGACAGGGCCGCCGGTCCGCACCTTGGTGCTGACCTCTTCGATGTCCAGGACCAGCACGCCGGTCGCCTTGTGTTCCTTCGCCGACATCGCGCGGCATTCGTCCCAGCGGCCCGGAAGCATGTGATCGGTAATGGCGGCCAGCGCCTCGATCTGTTCTTCCTTTCCGTCCACCAGACGCGCGGTCCCATGGACGATCGCACAGCGGTAATTCATCGAATGATGGAAGGCGGAACGCGCCACGACGAGACCGTCGAGCAGCGTCACGGTCAGGCTTGCCGGGACGCCTTTCGCATTGTTCTTGATGATGCGCGTGGCACTGGCTCCGTGAATATAGAGACGGTCGCCGATCCGGGCGTAGACCATGGGGATGACCATCGGCCGGTCTTCATGGATGAAACCGCAATGGGCGACGAGGCCGGCATCCAGGATTTCGTAGGCGAGTGCCCGATCGTAGCTGCCCCGGTTCATTTGCCGGATCTTGGCATAACGCGGCTTGTCCGCGGCTTGCCGCCTTTCCAGTGTGGACATGGTCTGCTCCAGGTTGGGTGGATCTTGTAATCCACGGTTTCCCCGATAAACTGGATTTTCAAAAGATCCGGTTTTTGAAAAATGAAAGAACCAGTTTTTCCTGAAGGCATCCTGTCACTCGATCGTTCCGGGCCGATCCCCCTTTCGGAACAGATCTACCGCGGGTTTCGAGATGCCGTGCGCGCCGGACTGCTCGCCAAGGGCGCGAAGCTGCCGTCGACACGGCGGCTCGCATCCTCGCTGGACGTTGCACGCAACACGGTGAATGCCGCCTACGAATTGCTGCAGGCCGAGGGCGTCATCACGCTGAGGGCGGGGGCCGCGCCCCGAATTACCGAGGATCTCCCGCCGGAGGGACGCTACGGGCCTCAAGCCGGCTCCGGGGTTGCGCTCGATCTTTCGGCCCGGGGCCTGCACATGTCGGCGAATGTACGCGGCGACGGCTGGGCGACCCGGCATGGTGCACTTCAGCCCGGCGCTCCGGCGCTGGACTGTTTTCCCTATGAGGAGTGGGCGCGGCACCTGCGCCGGGCTGCACGCATGGAACGCGGCCCGGATCTGCAATACAGAAACTATTCGGGTGTTCCGGCACTGAAGGAACAGTTGGCACGACACCTTGCGGCAGAACGCGGCGTGCGGGCCCGGCCGGACCAGATCCTCGTGACAAGTTCGATGCAGGCGAGCCTGTCGCTGCTGTCTATGGCGCTGTCCGAGCCCGGTGACAACGCATGGCTGGAAGAACCGGGTTATCTCGGCGCCAGGACCGCGTTTCATGTCGCCGGGCTGAACGTGCACCCGCTGCCGGTCGACCACATGGGCGCCGACGTTGATCATCTCCTGTCCTGCGGTGCGAAGCCCCGCCTGATCTACGTGACGCCGTCGCACCAGTATCCCCTTGGAACCCGCATGCCCCTCGGGCGGCGGCTGTCCCTGCTCGAGGCGACGCGGTCCGCAGGTGCGGTCATCCTGGAAGACGACTATGACAGTGAATTCCTGTTCGAAGGCAGACCCGTCGCAGCGCTCTACGGTCTCGCGGAGGAGGGGCAGGTGATCTATCTCGGTACTTTTTCAAAAAGCCTCTTACCGGGTTTACGGCTGTCTTTTTGCGTGGTGCCGTCAAGCCTCGCGCAGCCCTTGCAGCAACTGATGCGCAACATGGGCTGTGCGGCGAGCGTGCAGGTCCAGGTCGCGCTGGCGCAGTTCATCGACAGCGGCGCCTATCAGAAACACCTGAAGCGCATCCGCAGGATCTACGAGGAGCGCGGAACGCTGCTTGTCAGAACGCTGAAGGACCGCCTCGGCAACCGGGTCGCCGTCGACCTGCCGAACGGCAATGTTCAGGTTGCCATGCTGTTCCGGGAACCGGTCGACGATGTCGCCTTCGCCCAGGCCATGCAGGAGCGCGGATTTTCGGTTTCTCCCCTGAGCAGCTGCTATCAGGGCGACGTCAGACAGCCAGGCCTTATCATCGGCTTCGCCGACGCGACGCCACGCCAGATCCAGGACGGTGTGAGCACCATCGGCGATCTGATGGAGGAATTACCTGTCTGATCGCTGCCCGCTTTTCGCAGCCGGTCACAGACGCATCTTCGGCACGTCACCCCGTACGATCAGGCTGGCCTCCGTCGACGAGATGATGTCGTCAATGGTTGCATCGGGGCCTGTTTCCTTCAGAACCAGCCCGTCTTCGGTAGGCTCGATGACGGCCATTTCTGTCACGATCAGGCTCACCCGGCGCTGGGCGGTCAGCGGGAGTGTGCATTCGCGCAGGATCTTCGGCTTGCCCCTTGCCGTGTGGACCATCGCGACGATCACGTGTTTCGCGCCGGCAACAAGGTCCATGGCGCCGCCCATTCCGGGGACCATCTTGCCCGGCACCATCCAGTTGGCAAGATAGCCGCGCTCATCGACCTGCAGCCCGCCCAGAACCGTCATGTCGAGGTGTCCGCCGCGGATCAGTCCGAAACTCATCGCGCTGTCGATCGAGGCGGCGCCGGGAACGGCGGTCACGAAGCCGCCGCCCGCGTCGGTCAGATCGGGATCCTCCATGCCTTCCGGGGGGCGCGACCCGAGGCCGATGACGCCGTTTTCCGCCTGGAAGAAGACATGCACTTCCTTGGGCAGATAATTGGCCACCATGGACGGCAGGCCGATGCCGAGATTGACAAGCGAATCCGGCTCGATTTCCTGTGCCACGCGCCGCGCGATGATTTCCTTAGCTTCCATCGGGCTGTCTCTCCAGAAGATGATCGACAAGAACACCGGGTGTTTTCACACTGTCGGGTGAGATGACGCCGACCGGCACGATCGTTTGCGGTTCGGCGATGACGGTGTTCCCGGCAAGCGCCATGATCGGATTGAAATTGTGTGCGGTGAGTGAATATTCCAGATTGCCCACATAATCGGCCTGATGCGCTGCGATCAAAGCAAAATCTGCGTGGATCGGCTCTTCCAGCAGAAACTTCTGTCCCTTCACCGTGACGATCTGTTTGCCGTCCTCGACCAGCGTGCCGAGGCCGGTGGGCGTCAGGATGCCGCCCAGCCCGACGCCTGCCGCACGGATCCGTTCCACGAGTGTGCCCTGCGGGACCAGGTCGACGTCGATTTCGCCGGAGATCATTTTCTGCTGGGTTTCCGGATTGAGCCCGATATGAGATGCGACGACTCGGGAAAGTGCGCCTGCAGAGACAAGTTTTCCGATGCCGCGCCCGGGCATTGCCGTGTCGTTGGCAACGACCGTCAGGTCTCTCGTGCCCCGTGCGACGATTGCATCGATCAGCCTGTGGGGGGAGCCAACCCCCATGAACCCGCCGATCAACAAGGTCGATCCGTCCGGAATGAGTTCGGCAGCCTGGGCCGCCTTGATGGCCTGCTTCATTGAGCGCGTCCTCGCAGTTCAATCCGTGCTGCGAAGGTTAGCGTCTGCCGCGGCTCATGAGAAATGAATATTGTGCGACGCACTAGCATTGCGGAACCGGCGCATGCGTGCGCACTTGTCAGGCTGCGGTCCTTTCGATGCAGTCCGCTGCATGGCTCGCAGCTGCCAGGATCTTGTCCCCGTCCTGGCCGTTGCGAGCAAGCGCGTTCAGCCCGAGCAGGCACGTGAGCGCAAATGCGGTGAGTTCCTGCGCCGCGGCTTCGTCCTGAATGCCTTTCTCGCCCGCAAGCACGCCGTGGATCCTGCGTTCGAGCATCTTCATGCGCTCGCGAACCGGGTTGGCGCCGTCACCGCGCTGATCGGGCACTGTTGCCGAAGACGTCAGCAACAGGCAGCCGCGCGGCGTGTTTCTTGTCATGAAGATGCCGACATGGCGCACAAGCGCGGCCACCGCCTTCAAAGGGTCCTCTTCGCGGTCCATCTGGTTCAAACCCAGCGCGGTGGCCTCATGCCAGTATTTCTCAAGGACGGCATCGAAAACATCGTCCTTGCAGCCGAACGCCGCATAGAAGCTGCCGCGCTTGATCCCGGCGGCGGCCTGCAGATCATCCACCGAGGTTCCCTGGTATCCCTTCGTCCAGAACACGTCGACGAAGGCGTCAAGGGCTTTGTCGGTGTCAAATGTTTTCGGGCGTCCGGCCATCTTGCCTCTGTTTGCGACGGGCTCCGGCAGCGTGCCGCCGGAGCCCGTTCGTTCATTCTGCTGCGGCCACCGCCGGCTGCCATTCGAATTTCCGGAATGGGGCGTCAACCGGTGTGTCAGCCAGGTGATTCACGTAATTTGACATGACTTTCTGGGCAACGCCAAGAATGATGTCGAGGACCTGCTGTTTTGTATAGCCCGCCGCCAGGAACGCGTTGACGTCGGCATCGGAGACGACGCCGCGCTGACGGACGACTTTCAGCGTGAACTGCCGCAGCGCCTCGAGCCTGTCGTCTTCGAGCGGAGCCGCATTTCGCAGGGCTTCGATGACACCTTCATTGACCTTTTGCATGTGCGCGATGGCGGTATGGGCCGGCACGCAGTAGTGACACGCGTGTTCCACGTTGATCGTCATCCAGACCACGGTCTGCTCGACGACCGACAGGCTTGTCTGCTGAAACAGTTCATGAAGTTTCTGGTAGGCCTCCAGGTGCTGGGGCGACTCGGCCATCACGGCGTGCAGGTTCGGTATCATCCCGAACGCCTTGAGCGAGTTGTCCAGAAGCGGACGACTGCCTTCCGGGGCCGTTTCCTGCGTGTGAAGCGTAAATTCCGTCATCTCTGATCTCCATTTTCAGGGTGGTCAGCACCCGTGATGCCAATCTCTTGCAAACGGCATATGGGTATTCTGTACTGAGTAGTCAAAAATTAAGTTCAAGGACAAAATTGCGGAAATCCGCGCTTCTAGGACCCGTTCACCCAAACGTGAAAACCCGCGTCACCGAAGCGGGAAACTGATGCACTTGCGTGAATCACCGCCCGGAAGCCCCCGTGAAGCCCTGTGGAACCGAAACCGGCTTACGGTGCCGGCCCATGTCCGGGCCGGGAGCGCCCGCTCAGGTCCCGGAAATCCGGGCGAATGATCCGGATCATTCGTCAATGGGGAGATTTGGCAGGCGCTGTTGCTTGACCTTCACCCGAAAGCCACTTAAGCCGCTAGCGCCAGTCGGCCGGACAGCCGCTGCCGCAAGCGCCGAAAGGCCGCGGGAGAGGAAAGTCCGGGCTCCATGGAAACACGGTGCCGGGTAACGCCCGGCGAGGGCAACCTCAGGGAAAGTGCCACAGAAAGCAAACCGCCCCGGCCCGCCGGGGTAAGGGTGAAAGGGTGGAGTAAGAGCCCACCGCGCTGCTGGTAACAGTGGCGGCACGGTAAACCCCACCGGGAGCAAGACCGAATAGGGACAGCACGGGCCGGGAGAAATCCCGGAACAGGCCGGTTTCCAGGCCGGCTGTCCGGGTTGGTTGCGAGAGGTGCCCGGCAACGGGCATCCCAGATGAATGGCTGTCGCGTCCGTCGATACGGGCCATACAGAACCCGGCTTACAGGCCGGCTGGCAATTCCATTTCAACCCGCCGCATATTGCGGTGCGCTTGCCAGAAATTCGCCGTAGGCGTCCGCGTTCGGGTAGGAAAATTGTTCTGCCAACGGATTCGCCCGCTTGGTTTTTCCGGCTCCCATGTCCGATAGCAGCTCGTCGAAATGCCGGAAGTGGAAAGGCGCTGAGCACAAGCCGCCATAGACCTTGGCGGCCGGGCGTTCCTTGCGGCGCCATTCGAGCATCTCCTCGATGTTCCGTGTCATGTCCGCTGCGCTGGGCTGTTTCGCCAGTTTGCCGTCCGCATATCGCACAAGCCAGTTCGCGATCATTTCCGCGGAGAGGATCGTGCAGAAACTGGAATTGAAACCGACGAAACCCATGTCGGGCAGGTCGGGGTTCACGGCCAGCCTGTAGACGCGGTACTGACCGTCCGGTTCGATCAGCTTGTCCTGAAACTCCTGCGCGAGGAAGGGGACGCCCAGTTTCCAGCCGACCGCGAGGATCGACAGATCGCAGGGCACCGTGTCTCCGTTCGTCAGGACGACCTTGTCGGTCTCGTAGCGTTTAATGGTTCCCTTGACCGGACGGATCGATCCGTCGTTGAAACCTTCGAACAGGCCCGGGGTAACGATCGGCAGTGAACAGGACGCATCCTTCTCGATCGGCGCGTCGGGCACCATGTCCCATTTCTTTAGTCCGAGCTGCAATTTGAGCAGCGTTTCGAGACCCCGGAAGTTGGCCCAGATCAAGGGTTTGAAGGCGGCAAAGAGCGCCTTGCCGGCAGGGGAGCGTCCCCATCCGTTGAACTGCTGTTCCTGCGCGCGCATATAGAGGAGCCGTTTGAAATTGATGCCGCCGACGAAATAGGGCACCCGCCAGACCGGCTCCCGGTAGACCAGCGTGACCGAGCGCGCACCGCTGGCGGCGGCGTTGACGGCAATGTCCGTCGCGGACTTGGAACCTCCGAGGACGACGACATCCTTGCCCTCCGCCGTTGCCGGGTCGGTGTATTCAGAGCTGTGAATGACGCTGCGGCCCGTGGCTTCAAATGCCTCCTGACCTGGATGCGTGATGATGTTCTTGTCCGAAAACTGCCCCGTGCAGACGGCGACGAAATCAAAGTCCTGCGTCCGCACCTTGCCGCCGGCCTCAAGCGTGAGTGTCCAGCCGGGTTCGCCGTCCTTCCTGCGATCCATGGAGCGCACATTCGTGTTCAGCTGAAACAGTCGAGCCAGTTGGTGCTTGTCGGCATAGGCGTGAAGATAGGCATGTACCTGAGGCCCCTTGGGCCACTCCGGGTAGTCGTCCGGCATGGCAAGATCGGTGTACCGGTAGAGATCCTTGGGCGACTGGGTCTGAACGCCCGGATAGGACCGGGACAGTTCCCATACACCGCCGAAATCGTGGCTGCGCTCAAAGCCGAAGACCCGGTGGCCGCGCTCATCGAACGCCTTGGCCGCGGCAAGGCCGCTCACGCCGCCGCCGATAATCGCGACGTTCTTGCGTTTGGTCATGTCACATTCCTCCTGTCGCCTTGGGACCTGCTCAAGCCTGATCCGGCGGCGGGAGGAAATCGACTTCGTGCATAGCCGACAACCTGACGAGCTCCTGCGGGTCCGTGACACCGTTCAGGGCGATGAACAGGTCGAACAGCTTGCGCGCCGGTGCGACACCGAAGACGCAGGTCGCGGTCTTGCCGGATCGATTGAAAATCCCGTGCGCCTCTCCCATCGGCATGCGCACCGTGTCACCGGCCTGTGCCACATGTGTCCTGCCGCCCATTTCAACTTCGAGCTCGCCTTCCAGCATGACGATCCATTCGTCCTGGGTCGGGTGGACATGCGGCGGGACGAAGCTTTCCGCCGGAACCACGGCGTGCCAGATGAAGGCGTTGGCGCTGTGGAGTTTCGGTTTGTAGGTTTGACCGACAACATTCCAGCTGATGTCGTCGAGGCCCGCGTCCGCGGATGTGATGCCGGCTCCGTTTTGCATTCTGTTCCCCTCCGTGAAGCAGTGTATTGGTGAGAGAAATGCTACCTGCGGCCTTCGGAATGCTTTATCCAGATTGCGAAAAAATCCGACCAGGTGCAGTCATTCGCCGCCTTGACGGGCGGGAATGCTTGAACGGACCGAAGCCACGCGGCATGATCTGTCATGCTCCGATCCGCGCCCAGACCGCCGCTCAGTGATTTCAGGTGCTTCGACACGCTCGATGTCGACGAAGCCCGGGAAATCGTCGCGCGCAATTTCTGCAGCCACAGGCTTGAACGGATGTCAGCCGCGGATCGCTTCAACGCCTGCCAGAACAGGGTCGACGGCACACATGTTTCGCTGAACTACATCCGATACGGCGCGGACGTGACCATCGACCCGGGCGAACTGTCCGATTTCTTTCTGATCCAGATACCGATTGCCGGCACGGCGGACGTGCGTAACGGCACCCGGTCGGTCCAGTCGACGACGTCCATGGGCGTGGTCCTGAATCCGGACCGGCACACCACGATGCGTTGGCATGCCGGGTGCGAACAGGTTCTGGTACAGATCGAAAGATCCTACGTCGCGGAGATTGCCACCCGCATGACAGGTCTTGGCGTGAATACGATCCGTTTCGATCCAGGTCTGGACTTGAGACGTGCTGCGGTCTCAGTGTGGGCGAAGCGCCTGCGCGGTCTTTTCGGCGCCGCGGCGTCCGGGCAGGTTTTCCGTGAACCGGATGATCCCCGGCAGCAGCAGCTGGAAGAAGCGCTCGTGACTTCTTTGCTGGACGCCCAGACCAGCACTGTTTCCCACATCGTTGGCGATCGCGTCACGGGTGCCACCCCGGCGATCCTGAAGAGGGCAGTAGCCTTTATCAACGACGGGTTCGACCGGGACATAAGCCTTCTGGATATCTGTTCCTTTGCCGGGACGACCCCCCGCAATCTGCAGATGGTGTTCAAACGCGAGCTCGGATGCAGCCCGATGGAAAAACTGCAGGACATCCGCCTGAAGTTCGCGCGGCACCTGTTGTTGTCGAGCAGCGGCAATCTCTCGGTTTCGGAGATTGCCGAGAGGTCGGGACAGCGGCATGCGGGACGGTTCTCCCAGGCCTACAAGGCACGGTACGGGGAGACACCCAGGGACACCTTGCACCGCCGCCGTTTCTGCTGACGCTCCCGCCCGTCTGCGAGGTCCGTCTTTCGGAGAGAAAATTCTCGAATTGATGGAAGAATTGTTCATCTTGAGTGTTTTATGTATTCTACCAAATATTTTTCGCCTGAATATGTATAAAATGTGACTCAGCGAACACTTTATTGCCTTGAACATTTAATGTTTTGTCCATGTTACTATCTTTCTTCGTGCCTAATCTTGATTCGATTCAATCAATACAGGTGGGAGAAAGATGGAAGGCACGTTCGAGGATTTTCTGGCGGCGCTGCTTGCCTTTGAGTCGGGCTGGGACAGGGACCGCTACAATTCCGGCATCATTCAGGACTGGCAACTGGACGAATGGGCCGGGGGCGGCGTCGAGACCCGGTTTCCGCAATATACCAGCTGGTCGCAGCTCACGGATGCCGAATGGGAGGCAATGGCGTACCAGTCGATGAACTCGCTCGGGTTCGTCGGGTTCCAGTTCGGCGAGGCGCTGCTGATCGATCTCGGCTACTACGACGACACCGTCTTTTACGGCAACGGGGCGGCCACGAACACCTGGGACGGGGCGTGGACCGGCAAGAACGGCGTCACATCGCTCGAAGACTTCATGACGAAGGAGGCTCAAGACGTCGCGATTCAGGAAGCCTTCGGCTACAATCTTCAGGTTCTGGAGACACAGCTTTCCGGCAGCGGTCAGTCCCTGAGCGATTTCATCGGCCAGACTGCCAGCTATGTCCAGAACGGCGTGACCGTCACCGTGGAACTGACACTGACCGGCATTCTCGCGGCGGCGCACCTGCGCGGCGCGTGGGGCACGGCGTCCCTGCTTCAGGGCGGAGCCGTCAGTACGGACGAGTACGGCACCTCCATCCTGCAATATATCGATCAATTCGGTGGTTATTCTTCGCCTTCGATCGTCGAGATGATTGCGTTCTATGAAGATCGGCTCACCGGTGACGAAGGGCTCGGCACACCCGGGGATACGCCCGGCGGCACGCCCGGTAACGGGTCCCCGGGAGGCAACGGTGATGCCGGTGTTTCCGAGACCGACGCCAGCGTCGTCATTACCTGGGCCTGGGGCCAGGACGAGGTCGTGACCGGGTTCGACCCGGCCGCCGATACGATCTTCATTGACTGGATCGGAGCCGCGGATCTTGTGGTTTCCGAAACGGCCCAAGGGGTCGTCTTCGCGGTTCCCTCCAACAGCCAGACGACGACACTTGAAGGTGTTCAGCTGAGCGAGTTGAGCAGCGCAAATTTCACGATCCTGGATGCAACGGCGGCGGCAGAGGTTCTGGCCCTGGTGGGCGGCGGCTCCGGTGTGCCCGATGCACCGGTTACGCCGGATGTCCCCGATGAACCGGAGACACCGGATGAACCGGACGATCCAGGTACGCCCGATGAGCCGGACGCACCGGACGAACCTGATGTCCCCGATACGCCGTTGCCGCCGGCAACACCCGACAGCTGGAACGGCACGGCAGGTGTCACAGCTGCGACCGCAAGTGTGGTGATTACCTGGGCCTGGGGAACGAACCGGAGCCTTGCGGATTTCAACCCTGAGACCGACACGATCTTCATCGACTGGTTCGCTCCCGAGGCGATCGAGATGACGGAGGACGGCGGCAACACCGTCTTCACGATGGCATCCAACAACCAGACTCTGACCCTTGAAGGCGTTCTGCCGGGAGACCTTTCTCCCGCCAACTTCACCATCATGAGCGCGGCGACCGGCCAGGAGATCCTCGCGCAAGTCGGTGGCAGCCCCACTGACCCCTCCGGTCCCGACGATCCCGTTGACCCGGATCCGGCAGACCCGGTCGATCCCGGAACGCCGGACGGCCCCCAGATGATCATGATCATGCCGGGCAGCCCGTCACGCGTGATCGACAATTTCAATCCGGCCACCGACATGATCCACCTGGAAGCGGGCATCATCGCGGAACGGCTCGAGTTCGCGGACTATCCGTCGACGATTGCGGATGTTTCCGCCGGTCTGACGGTGCGTGTTCTGACGCCGACGGGAGAAATCGCCAGCGAGACGGTTCTTGTCGGCGTCGATGCCTCGGACCTCACCATGAACAACTTCATGGTTGCCGAGGAATCCGCGCTCAATGAAGTTGCAACGCTGCTCGGGCAATCGGTTGAAACGCCCGACACGGGCGGCTTCGACGTGGTCTACGACACGGACGGCTCCAATCCGCCGGTTCCCTCCGGCGCAAGCGCGCTGGGCGGTGTGAAATGGCCGGCTGATTTCGGCGCGGACGACATTGTCGGCTTCGATCCGGCAGCGGACGAGATCGATTTCGGCAACGCCTCGGTTCATGGTCTCATCCTGACGATGACGCCTGCGGGCGAGCCGGTGATCGACAATCCCTGGGGTCCCGACATGCAGATCCTTCAGGGCGTTCAGCTCTCCGAGCTGTCGATCGAGAATTTCGGCATTGTCGGTAACGAGCATCTGCGGCAGGACCTTGGCGGCATCCTTTCCTGGGAGGCAAATATCGGGCCGCGCGACAGTGATACCGTTTACCTCCGCTCGCACGAATACGGCGTCAGCGAAGTGATTGACGGGTTCGATCCGGCGACGCAGAAGATCAGCTTTCTCTATTTCGGGACGCGCGAGCGCCTGAGCGTGGAGGATACCCCGGAAGGTCTGGTGATCAGTTCCCTGCCGAGCGGCCAGAGTTTCGTCTTCACCGGCGTCTCAAAATCCGATCTCATTCCCGGCCTTGTCGAGTTCCATCATGACCAGGTGATGGAAGACAATCTGGAAGCGCCTTTCGGCTTCGATCAGAATGATGTGACGCTGGTGTCGAGGAGCGCGCTTCTGACCCCGGACGCGCCTGCGGGTGCAACAACGGACGGTCATCAGGTGAGGGACGGCGTCGGCGTTGTCTCCGAGCCCGCGCCGCCGGATACGCCCGATGGCCCGGACCAGCCGGTCGTTCCACCGGCCGGCGACGATGACATCGTTCTCCAGGACGGCGCGGATACGGTTCTGGTGACCTGGGACTGGGGGCGGGAGTTCGCCGTCAAGGCCTTCAACCCGGCGGAAGACAGTCTGAATTTCAGCAGTCTTGGGGCATCTGACATTTCCATCTCGGAAGTTGCCGACGGGCTTCAGATCACGGTCGAGAACAATGGCGGTCACAGTCTGCTTCTGGAAGGGGTCCAGGCAGAAGACCTGTCGCTCGCCAACCTGACCGCGGCCGGCTGGAACACCGTTGTCACGGACCCGGGCGGGGTTGCCGACCAGCTCGAAAGTCTCGGCAACACCGACTTGCTCAGCTGATCCGGACAGGTGCTGGAGCCGTGAAAACGCCGCGCTATTGCGCGGCGTTTTTGTTCTCCACAGGTCATTCACACAGGCTGTTTCGGGCGGCAGTTTTTGCCGGGTTGCAGGGGTGTGGAACGTAAAACCTCCGTAATCCTGCGAATCTGATTCTTCTATTCTGTCAAGGCTTCATTAAGCATGTTTCGATTAACGTCATGCGATGGGGTCGTGAGCGATCAAATCCAGCCAGAATCCATGAGATTCCATTGACTGCCCATGTTTTCCCATGGTATCCCATAATGACCCAGAGCGGGGGATGCGGGCCCATATAAACGCGGTCCGGGGCATAAATTGACGGCTCGGCAGGAGCCGGTTTTGCAAATTGCATGTCCTTGGTCGCGTTGACCGTTTCTTTCGAAGGGTGATTTGGGGATTTCGACAGGTGGGGACCTGTCTGAAGGGGATTTATGGCCGGATTTGTTTCTCACTTTACCAACCGGCTGGATGCCAAGGGTCGCGTGTCGATCCCGGCACCCTTCCGGTCGGTCTTGGCGAGAGATGGATTTGAGGGGCTGTATTGCATCACTTCCGCACATTGCGATGCCGTCGACGCCGGCGGAAACGATCTGCTTGCGGAAATCAGCAAGCGCTCCGAGGCATTTGCCAAGCTGTCACCCGACCATGACGCTCTTGCGGTCGCCCTTTTCGGTGCAAGCGAAAACCCGAAGATCGATGGAGATGGCCGCGTGACCATTTCCGACATGATCAAGGAGCATACCGGGATAACCGACCAGGTCACTTTCGTCGGGTTGAATTACAAGTTTCAGATCTGGGAGCCGGAAAAGTTTCGCGAGTACCGCGCTGAGGCCCAAAGACGTGCGCTCGCGATGCTGTCGGGGCAAAGCCCCGCGCCTTCACAGGGAGAGCCGTCATGATGGCGCTCGGCGACAGAGACGCTGCTTCTGCCGCTGGCGGACCCGAGCGCCACGTGCCGGTTCTCCTGAGTGAAGTCCTGGAATGGCTCGATCCGAAGCCCGGTGAAGTGATTGTCGACGGGACATTCGGGGCTGGTGGCTACACCCGTGCCATTTTGGCGAAAGGCGCGCGGGTGGTCGGTGTCGATCGGGATCCTGACGCAATTTCCGCGGGACGGGCACTGGAAGACAAGGCGCAGGGTGCGCTGATGCTCGTGTCCGGCCAGTTTTCCGACCTTGAAGATCATGCGCACAGCTGCGGCTTCGATGCCGTCGACGGCGTGGTTCTCGATCTGGGGGTCTCTTCGATGCAGCTGGACGAAGCCGAGCGCGGGTTCTCCTTCCTGCGCGATGGCCCGCTCGACATGCGCATGGAGCAGGCGGGCCCGTCGGCGGCCGACGTCGTCAATGATCTGCCGGTCAGGGATCTTATCCGCATCATCGGGCTGCTTGGCGAGGAAAAGCGGGCGACGTCCGTTGCACATGCCATCGACAGCGCCCGCAAGGAAAAGCGGTTCGACAGAACGCTCGAGCTGGCGAACCTCGTCGAAAAGGTTCTCGGGCGCTCTCCGAAGAAGGCTCAGATCCATCCCGCGACACGCACGTTCCAGGCTCTTCGGATCTATGTGAACGGTGAACTGCACCAGGCGGCCGAAGCGCTGGGCGCGGCGGAGCGCATCCTACGCCCGGGCGGGCGTCTCGTGCTCGTGAGTTTCCATTCGCTGGAAGACCGGATCGTCAAGCGGTTCTTCCAGGACCGGACCAGAACGCGCGGCGGCGGGTCCCGCCACATGCCGGAGGAGGAAGTTCCCCCGGCGACGTTCGAGCTTCTGACGCGCAAGGCGGTCGAGGCAAAGGCGGAAGAAACGGCAGGCAATCCGAGGGCGCGCTCGGCGAAGCTGAGGGCAGGGCGGCGCACCGGTGCGCCGGCGCGCGACCTGGATATTCACGCGGCGGGTGTTCCGCGGCTTGCAGAATTTCACGGGCTGGGGGGCTGATAATGGTACGCACGCTGAACATCCTGTTCATTCTCGCCGTCGTGATCGGCGCAGCGACCGTCTACGACATGAAGCTCGCGGCGACCAAGTCGGCGGCGAAGGTCGCGGACCTGCAACGGCAGATCGATGAAGAGCGCAACGCGATCCGCAACCTCAAGGCGGAATGGAGCCTCCTGAACAAGCCCGACCGCCTCCAAGGCCTCGTCGAACGCTACAACACCTATCTCGAACTGGATGCTCTTGACGTGAAACAGATCGTTGGCCCCGAAGAGCTTCCTGCGCGCCCTGTCATGCTCGAGCCGATCGGCGGCTCCAACCAGATGGGCGGTTATGCCGGTTCATCTGCGGCGATCCAGTAGGGGGCTCCGATGACGATCGTAAGCGAACCGGCAAGCTTTCTTCAGGTCAGGCGCTCCAGCCCGAGGAGCGCGCGCGGCTCGGTGTCTTCCAGCGCCGTGCGGTCGCGTGTCATCGTCGCGATGATGGCCTTTGCCTGCGTCTATGCCGCCATCGCGGGACGGCTCGTTCACCTGGCCCAGATGGAGGAAGCGCCGTCACGCGCCTGGATTTCCGCACAGGATTCGGTGTCCGCCTCCAGGCCGGACCTGATCGACCGGAACGGGGAAATCCTTGCAACCGATATCAAGACCGCTTCGCTCTACGCGGAGCCGCGCCGGATCATTGATGTCGACGAAGCGGTCGAGGGCCTGATCCGGGCGCTACCGGAGCTCGACGAGCAGGTGGTGCGGCGGCGCCTGGAGAGCGGCGCCGGGTTCGTCTGGCTGAAGCGTGAAATGACCCCGCAAAAGGCCGATGAGGTTCACAATCTCGGCCTGCCCGGTATCGGTTTCCTTTCGGAAAATCAGAGGTTCTACCCGGGCGGTCCGACGGCGGGACACATCGTCGGGTCGGTGAATGTCGACAACCAGGGCCTCGCCGGGATCGAAAAGCATATCGACGACGAGTGGCTGGCCGATCTGCAGTCGCTGGGATTTGCGTCGGACAAGTCGATGGAGCCTGTCAGGCTTTCCGTGGATCTGCGCGTGCAGCACGTGGTGCGCGACGAACTGGTCAAGGCAATGGAGCGCTACCGCGCGATTGCAGCGGCCGGCATTGTCCTGGACGCCAAGACCGGCGAAGTGGTCGCCATGTCCTCCTTGCCGGATTACGATCCGAACGATCGCGCGCAGGCCCTTGAGCGGGACCGCCTGAACCGGGCGACCGGCGGCGTGTTCGAGATGGGCTCAGTGTTCAAGGCGTTCACAACCGCGATGGCGCTCGATTCCGGAGCCGTTTCCATCAACGACAGCTTCGATGCGACGCGCCCGATTCGTGCCGCAGGACGGACAATTTCCGATTTCCACGGGAAAAACCGGATCCTGTCGGTGCCCGAGATTTTCATTTATTCGTCCAATATCGGCACCGCCAAGATGATGCTGGCGACCGGGGTCTCGCGGCAGAAGGAATTCCTCGAGCGCCTCCACCTGACAAAACGTTTGAGCACGGAACTTCCCGAAAACGCCGCCCCGCTGCTGCCGCCGAAGTGGAACGAGCTGGCGGCCATGACCATCTCCTTCGGCCATGGTCTCTCGGTCACTCCGATGCAGACGGCGGTGGCTGCGGCCGCGGTCGTCAACGGTGGCAAGCTGCTGCCGCCCACCTTCCTGCCGCGGTCGCAGGAGCAGGCTCAAGCTGTTGGAAAACAGGTCATTTCTCCGGATGTGAGCCGCATGATGCGGTACCTGTTCCGGTTGAATGTTCTCAATGGATCCGGCCGCCGCGCGGATGTTCCCGGATACACGGTCGGCGGCAAGACCGGGACCGCGGAAAAAATTGAAAATGGCCGTTATGTCAGCAACAAGCGGCGGAACTCGTTCCTCTCCGCCTTTCCGATGGATGACCCGAGATACGTTGTTCTCGTGGTGATTGACGAACCCAAACCCGAGCGCAAGGGCATCGGGGCGACCGCGGGACTGAACGCGGCGCCGACGGTCGGAGCGATCGTGAGACGTTCAGCGCCGATGCTCGGTGTGATGCCGCGTTTCGGCAAGGGGGATGAACCGATTGAGATTTCCTATTAAGGAGACATAGAAAGCCAGGTGCCGGCGGGGTCGCAGCCGTTTACCGGTGCCAGGGCTTTCAAGGACGACGCACAAACCGAACGATCAGGCGCAATGGATCTTGAATATCTTGCCGACGGCATTCCCTTGCCGGTTCAGGCAAACGGTCTTGAAATAACGGGACTGACGGCTGACAGCAGGTCTGCGCAGCCAGGATACCTGTTTGCCGCCTTCAGGGGCACGGCGGTTGACGGGACCCGTTTCGTCCCCAGCGCGGTTCAGGCCGGCGCGGTCGCGGTCCTGTGCGCCAGCGATGCAGCGGATGCCGTCAAGGCTCAGCTACCCCATGAAATTGCCGTCATCGCGGTCGACGAACCCCGAAGGGTCTTCGCCCGTCTTGCGGCCAAGTTCTACAGCAGGCAGCCGGACGTGATCGTTGCGGTCACGGGCACTGCAGGCAAAACCTCGGTTGCGCATTTCGTGCGGCAGATCTTCCAGGCGGCGGGCCATCCGGCGGCCAGCCTGGGAACACTCGGTATCGTCAAGGCCGACGGCGTGACCTATGGCGGCCTGACCACGCCAGATCCCGTCGCGCTCCACAAGGAACTGAGCGAGCTGGAAGCGGAAGGGATCAACCATGCGGCCCTGGAAGCCTCGTCTCACGGATTGGACCAGTACAGACTGGATGGTGTGCGCCTGACGGCTGCTGCCTTCACCAATCTCGGCCGGGATCACATGGACTACCATCCGAGCATCGAGGACTATCTGCGCGCCAAGCTCCGGCTCTTTGCAGATCTGCTGCCTGCGGGCGGAACGGTGGTTGTCGATCCGGGCGAAAAATATTCCGACCGGGTCATCGATGTCGCCGGAGAACGCGGATTACCGGTTTTCGAGGTCGGAGAAACGGGGCGCGATCTGAAATTGACCGGTCTTAGAACCGAAGGTGCGGGTCAGGAACTCACGCTGCAGACCGATCGTGGGGAATACAGGGTCACGCTGCCCCTGATCGGGCGTTTCCAGGTTTCCAATGCCCTGATTGCCGCCGGGCTTGCGATTGCCGCGGGCACGGACATGGGTCTGGTGCTGCGGTCGCTCGAAAATCTCAAGGGCGCTCCGGGGCGGCTGGAACTGGCTGGCAGGACAGAGGCCGGCGGACTGGTCTTCGTCGACTATGCCCACAAGCCGGACGCGCTCGACAATGCACTTGCCGCACTCCGGCCGATCGCGACCGGCAAGCTTGCCGTCGTCATAGGTGCCGGAGGAGACCGCGATCCCGGCAAGCGCAAGCTGATGGGAGAGGCGGCTGCACGCCATTCGGATCTGGTCATTGTAACGGATGACAACCCGCGATCTGAGGAACCGGCATCCATTCGCCAGGCGGTCATGTCCGGTGCGCCCGACGCGATTGAGATTGGCGACCGGATGGAGGCAATCGCCGAAGGGGTTCGCGGGCTTCAAACCGGCGATATCCTGTGTGTTGCCGGAAAGGGCCACGAAACCGGCCAGATTGTTGGCGACACAGTGATTCCCTTTTCCGATCACGACGCCGTCCAGCGTGCGATAAGCCTTCAAGGAGCACCATGAGCGACCCTCTCTGGAAACTGGATGCATTTGCCGAGGCTGCTGGCGGCCGTGTCAAGGGTGAGGCCGACGTGGAGATTACGGGGATCTCGATCGACAGCCGGTCGCTGGAACCGGGCGATGCTTTCATTGCCATCAAGGGAGACCGCTTCGACGGGCATGACTATGTTGCAGCCGCGCTGGAGGCAGGTGCCAGCGTTGCTGTCGTTGCAGACAGCAAACTTCCTGACCTGCCCGAGGACGGACGATACCTGGTTGTCGGCGATCCGCTGGAGGCCATGCGCCGGATCGGGATAGCAGCGCGTGCGCGCACGAGCGCCCGGATCATCGCGGTCACCGGTTCCGTCGGCAAGACGGGCACCAAGGAAGCGCTCCGGCTGACGTTGGAGCAATCCGGCAAGGTGCACGCGTCCGTCGCGTCTTTCAACAATCACTGGGGCGTGCCTTTGACGCTTGCACGCATGCCGGCCGACACCGAGTACGGTGTCTTCGAAATCGGCATGAACCACCACGGTGAGATCACGCCTCTGGTCAAAATGGTCCGGCCGCATGTCGCGATCATCACGACGGTTCAGCCGGTGCACCTGGAATTCTTCGATTCGGTTGAAAAGATCGCGCAGGCCAAGGCCGAGATCTTCGAGGGACTGGAGCCGGACGGCGTGGCGATCCTCAACAAGGACAATCGCCAATATGATCTCCTGCGCTTTCTTGCCTCCACCGCCGGCGTCGCGAGAGTTCAGACGTTCGGGCTGGACCCAAGCGCGGACAGCCACGTGGAGAATGTTGTCAGCTATGCGGGTGGATCGAGCGTGGATGCTTCCATTCTCGGCATCGAGATTACCTACAAGGTCGGTGCGCCCGGCAAACATGTCGTGAAAAACAGCCTGGCGGTCCTGACCGCTGTTCAAGACGTCGGCGCGGACCTTGCCCGGGCGGGGCTTGCCCTCGACAGCATGAAGCCGCCAAGGGGGCGCGGCGAAGTCAGCCGCCTCGTGGCACCGGGAGGCGCATTCGACCTCGTGGACGAGAGCTACAACGCCAATCCCGCCTCCATGCGCGCAGCCATTTCGGTGATTGGCGAGACACCGGTCACGCGCCCCGGCCGCAGGATTGCGGTGATCGGCGACATGCGTGAACTGGGGCCGGAGGCGGACCGGCTGCATGCGGACCTGCTGGCGCCGATAACCGAGGCACAGATCGACGCGGTCTATTGCGCAGGCCCGCATATGCACGCGCTCTGGGAGCGGTTGCCGCAACAGCTGCGGTCTCACTACAGCGAAGACGCAAAAGATCTGGAAGACGTCATTTTGAGGGACGTCCGTGCCGGCGATGTCGTTATGATCAAGGGATCACTCGGGACCCGCATGGGCCCGCTTGTGGAGGCCCTGAAAAAGGAATACCCGCCCGCGGACGACACCGCGGCGGCATAAGGGATAGCTGATGTTTTATTTTTTGGGGCAGTTTGCGGAGCAGATTTCGGCGTTGAACGTGTTCAGATACATCACGTTCCGCACGGGCGGTGCGATCATGACCGCACTGTTTTTTGTTTTCCTGTTCGGGCCGAAGATCATTTCAAGCCTGCGCATCCGTCAGGGCCACGGCCAGCCGATCCGGGCCGACGGACCTGAAAGCCACCTTCTCACGAAGCAGGGCACGCCGACGATGGGCGGCCTGATGATCATGTCGGGCGCGATGGTCGCGGCGCTGCTGTGGTCGGACCTGTCCAACCCCTATGTCTGGGTCGTGATCGGCGTGACGCTCGGTTTCGGCGGGATCGGCTTCTATGACGACTACCTGAAAGTCACGAAATCCTCCCATACCGGTTTTGGCGGCAAGGCGCGCCTCGGGCTGGAATTCCTGATTGCGGCGCTTGCGGCCTATGCCGTGACGATCCTGGACACCTCCGAATATTCCGAGGCGATCACCTTTCCGTTCCTGAAGGACTTCACGCTCAATCTCGGCCTCATTTTCATCCCCTTCGCCGCCTTTGTCATGGTCGGGGCCGGGAATGCCGTCAACCTGACCGACGGTCTCGACGGGCTTGCGATCGTCCCGGTCATGATCGCCTGTGCGTCGTTCGGGCTGATCGCCTATCTGTCGGGCAACGCGGTTTTCGCGAACTACCTGCAGATCCACCATGTCTCGGGAACCGGTGAGCTCGCCGTCATCTGCGGCGCGGTGATCGGTGCGGGGCTCGGCTTTCTCTGGTTCAATGCGCCACCGGCCGCGATTTTCATGGGTGACACCGGGTCGCTGGCGCTCGGCGGCATGATCGGGGCGATCGCCGTTGCCACCAAGCACGAAATCGTCCTTGCGATCATCGGCGGCCTCTTCGTGCTGGAAGCCGTCTCGGTGATCGTGCAGGTGATCTCCTTCAAGCTGACGGGAAAAAGAGTGTTCCGCATGGCCCCGATCCATCACCATTTCGAAATGATGGGATGGACGGAAAGCCAGGTGGTGATCCGGTTCTGGATCATTGCCGTGGTCCTTGCCCTGCTCGGCCTTGCCACGCTGAAGCTGAGGTAGGCCGCATGATCCCCGTCACGACATTTCAAGGCATGAAGGTCGCGCTGTTCGGGCTTGGCGGGTCCGGCCTTGCGACCGCGCGTGCCCTAAAGGCGGGCGGGGCGGAGGTCGTGTGTCACGATGACAACGAGGCGCGGGTTCGACAGGCGGCCGACGCGGGTCTTGCAACGCTGGATCTGCGCGTGCTTGACTGGGACGGCGTCGCGGCGCTGGTGCTGTCTCCCGGCGTGCCGCTGACGCATCCTGTGCCGCACTGGACCGTCGATCTTGCGCGCGAGGCCGGTGTCGAGATCATCGGAGACGTGGAACTGTTCTGCCGGGAGCGGCGCAAACAGTGCCTTTCCGCTCCATTCATCGCGATCACCGGAACGAACGGCAAGTCGACAACCACCGCGCTTATCGCGCATCTGCTCAAGGAACTCGGGCTTGACGTCGAGGTGGGCGGAAACATCGGAACGCCGGTTCTTGAGCTGCAACCACCCGTGCCCGGGCGCCACTATGTCGTCGAGTGCTCGTCCTACCAGATTGATCTGTCGCCGACGCTCGACCCGACCATCGGCGTGCACATGAACCTGTCGCCGGATCATCTCGACCGGCACGGCACGATGGAAAACTATGCCGCGATCAAGGAAAGGCTCGTGGCCGGGTCCAAGCTGGCAATCATCGGTGTCGACGATCGCCTGTCTTCGCAGATCGCGGACCGGCTCGAACTCGCACACAAGCCGGTGTGCAGGATCGCCGGGGAGCGGGAGCTGACGGAAGGCATCTACGCATCGCACGGGTTCCTGATCGAAGCGCACAGCGGAACGCAGCGCCAGGTTGCCCTGCTTGGCGGGGTCGACAGCCTGCGCGGAGACCACAACGGCCAGAATGCCGCCGCCTCGTTTGCGGCGCTGCGTGCCCTGGAGCAGCCGTCCGAGAAAATCGCCGCCGCGCTCACCACCTTCCCGGGGCTGCATCATCGCATGGAGATTGTTGCGAAACGCGGGCGCGTGCTGTTCGTCAACGATTCCAAGGCGACCAACGCAGACGCCGCGGCCCGGGCCCTTTCAAGCTTCGAGCGGATCTACTGGATCGCGGGCGGGCGCGCCAAGGAGGGCGGTATCTCGTCGCTGGACGAATATTTTCCGAAGATCGCCAAAACGTTCCTCATCGGGGAAGCGGCGGAAGATTTCGTCAAGGTGCTGGAGGGCCGGGTCCCGTTCCGGATCAGCGGAACATTGCCGCAGGCCGTTGTGGACGCGGCAGGCGAAGCAGCGGAGGACGGGGCGGAGGAAATCGCAATTCTCCTTTCTCCGGCCTGTGCGAGTTTCGATCAATACCCGAATTTTGAACTGCGCGGCGCGGCCTTCGTGGACGCGGTGCGCGCCCTGCCGGGCGCTGGAAACTCGCAGGAGGTCGCATAATGGTATCTCGCGCGGATCGCAGCAAATTCGCCGAATGGCTCTGGACCGTCGATCATTACCTGCTTGCCGCCTTCGGCCTGCTGATGGTGGGCGGAGTGGTCCTGTCGTTTGCGGCCAGCCCTCCGGTTGCCGAACGGCTCGGGATCGACACCCTCTATTTCGTCAAGCGGCAGGCGCTGTTTCTCATTCCGGCCGTCGCGATCATGCTGGCCGGGTCGCTCATGCCGCCGCGCATGGTCAGGCGGGCGGCACTGATCCTGTTCGTGGTGTCGCTCGTTCTTCTGATTGCGACGCTGTTCCTCGGGTTTGAAGCCAAGGGCGCGCGGCGCTGGATCTATATCGCGGGTTTTTCCCTGCAGCCGTCGGAGTTTCTCAAACCCGCCTTCGTTGTCCTGATTGCGTTTCTCCTGTCCGAGAGCGGCCGCCGGCGCGAGGTTCCAGGCGTGCTGTTCGCCTTCGTTCTGTTTGCCGTTTGCGCAGCACTGCTGATCGCTCAGCCTGACTTCGGTCAGACCATGCTGCTCGGACTGGTCTGGGCCGGGCTGTTCTTTCTGAACGGGATTTCCTGGCTGATCATCGTGGCACTCGGCCTGATCGGCGTGCTCGGACTGTTTGCGGCCTATGCATTCCTGCCGCACGTGACAAACCGCGTCGACAGGTTTCTGGACCCCAGTTCCGGGGACACCTTCCAGGTCGATACGGCGATGGATTCGTTTCTGGCGGGCGGATGGTTCGGACGCGGGCCGGGCGAGGGCACCGTCAAACGCATTCTTCCCGACAGCCATACCGATTTCATCTTTGCCGTTGTCGGCGAGGAGTTCGGCGTGATCGTCTGTCTGCTCGTGGTTGCCGTGTTCGCGTTCGTTGTGCTGCGGGGCTTGAGCCACGCAAGCCGGGACCAGGACGCTTTCAGCCGGCTTGCCACCGCCGGCCTTGTCGTGCTTTTCGGTCTGCAGGCGACGATCAATCTGGCGGTGAACCTGCACCTCATGCCGTCCAAGGGCATGACGCTGCCCTTCATTTCCTACGGTGGTTCGTCGCTGCTGTCTTCGGCGATGACGGCGGGTGCCATCCTTGCGCTGACGCGCAGGAGACCCCGGCCATCGCGTTCCGAAGTCGTAACTGTCAGCCGGCTTTCGCCTTCGTCGTTGATGTAACCCAAGTTGCCACGAGACATGAGCAAAACAGTCCTTCTTACCGCCGGGGGCACGGGCGGCCATCTGTTTCCGGCGCAGGCCCTTGCCTCCGAGCTTGAAAGGCGCGGCTGGACGGTTGAACTGGCAACCGACGAGCGCGCCGACAAGTACGGCACGGCTTTTCCGGCGCGTGCGGTTCACATCATTGCCTCGGAAACGATCCGGGGCCGAAACCCGGTCGCACTTGCGAAAACCGGGCTCAGCCTGCTTCTGGGCACGCTTCAGGCGCGCTCCGTCATCAAGAAGCTCAAACCGGATGTCGTCGCCGGGTTCGGCGGATACCCGACCTTTCCGCCGATGTACGCAGCCCGCCTGACAGGTACGCCGTCGATCCTGCATGAAGCCAATGGTGTCATGGGGCGCGCCAACAAGATGCTGGCCAAGGGCGTCACCGCGATCGCGACGAGCGTTCCGCTGGAGAATTTGCCGGGCGGTCTTGCCGAAAAGCAGGTCGAGACCGGCAACCCGGTCCGCGATGCGGTCCTGGAGGCCGCAAACCAACCCTACGTGGCTCCAGAAGCGGAAGGGGAGTTCAAGCTTCTGGTTTTCGGCGGGTCGCAGGGCGCGCGGTTCTTCTCCGACCTGCTGCCGCCTGCCGTCGAACAACTGCCCGAAGACCTCAGAAACCGGCTGTCCATCGTGCAGCAGTGCAGGCCGGAAGACATGGACCGGGTGCAGAAGGTCTACGGCACGCTCGGGATCAAGGCCGAATGCGCCTCGTTCTTTCAGGACATGCCCCGGCGTATTGCAGATTCTCATCTTGTCCTGTGCAGGTCGGGAGCGTCATCGGTCAGCGAACTCAGTGTGCTCGGCCGGCCGTCGATCCTGGTGCCTCTGCCCGGTGCCATCGACCAGGATCAGGCCGCCAATGCCAAGGTTCTGGAACAGGCCGGCGGTGCCTGGCCGATCCGCCAGTCGGAGCTGAGTGCGGAACGGCTCGCCGGGGAACTCACCAAACTCATGCACGCGCCCGGCCTGCTCACCGAAGCGGCCGCGAACGCGCTCAGGGTCGCCAAACCCGATGCGGTCAGCCGACTGGCTGATCTGGTCGAACGGGTGGCGGCAAACAAGGGAGAACGGCCATGAAGATGCCGCACGATATCGGACCGGTCCACTTTGTCGGGATCGGTGGCATTGGCATGAGCGGGATTGCCGAGGTGCTCAAGACGCTCGGATACCAGGTGCAAGGCTCGGACATGGCGGAAAACGCCAATGTCCAGCGTCTGCGCTCACACGGCATACCGGTGGAGGTCGGGCACCGCGCCGAGAACATCGGCGACGCCGAAGTCCTCGTGGTCTCCTCTGCGATCAAGAAGGACAATCCGGAGCTGATCGCCGCGCGCGAAAAACTCATTCCCGTCGTGCGGCGCGCCGAGATGCTGGCCGAACTGATGCGCTTCAAGCAGGCCATTGCCGTCGGCGGCACGCACGGAAAGACGACGACCACCTCCATGGTCGCGGCCCTGCTCGATGCCGGCAATTTCGATCCGACCGTGATCAACGGCGGCATCATCAACGCCTATGGGACGAACGCCCGAATGGGGGCTGGCGACTGGATGGTTGTCGAAGCCGACGAGAGCGACGGCACGTTCGTGAAGCTGCCCGCAGACATCGCGATCGTGACCAATATCGATCCGGAACATCTCGACCATTACGGTGATTTCGACGGGGTCAGGGCCGCATTCCGGCAATTCATCGAGAATGTTCCCTTCTACGGTTTTGCCGTCATGTGCCTCGATCACCCCGAAGTCCAGACAATGATCGGCACGATCGAGGACCGGCGCGTGGTGACCTACGGCACCAATCCGCAGGCCGACGTGCGCTACACGGACGTCTCCATGGATGGCGGCAAGGCGACATTTTCCGTGTCGATCCGCGACCGGCGCACGGAGGAAGTGGTCGAGCTGACGGATCTGGTCCTGCCGATGCCGGGGCTGCACAATGTTTCGAACGCGACCGCGGCGATCGCCGTTGCCTCGCAACTCGGCGTCGCGCCGGAAGACCTCAAGAAAGGCATTTCTGAGTTCGGCGGCGTGAAGCGGCGCTTCACGCATACCGGCACGGTCGATGGCGTGCAGATCTTCGACGACTACGGACACCACCCGGTCGAGATCAAGGCCGTTCTTCATGCCGCACGGGAATCCACAAGCGGCAAGGTGATCGCGGTGATGCAGCCGCACAGGTTCACCCGGCTGCAAAGTCTCTTCGATGACTTTTCCAACTGCTTCAACGACGCGGACGCGGTGATCATCACGCCGGTTTACGCAGCCGGAGAGCAACCCATCGAGGGGGCCTCCCATACCGACCTGGTGTCGGGCATGAAAACCCGCGGCCATCGCAATGTCCGGTCGATCGAAGGTCCGGAGGAACTGCCCGAGGCGGTCAAAGAACTCGCGGAACCGGGCGATTTTGTTGTCTGCCTGGGCGCAGGAAACATCACGCAGTGGGCCTATGCACTGCCCAAGCAGCTCGAAGAGCTTTAGAGGTTTTCCATGCGTTTTCCCGATCTTCTGGAAATCCATCCGAGCCTGGGCGAGGGCGTGCGCGGCAAACTCACCTCCAACCAGCCCATGTCGGCTGTGACCTGGTTCCGGACAGGCGGCCCGGCCCAGCTCATGTTTCAGCCGGCCGATGAAGACGATCTTGCCGCCTTCCTTGCCGGACTTCCCAAGGACATCCCGATCCTGCCCGTCGGGCTCGGGTCCAACCTTCTGATCCGCGACGGCGGCCTCGAGGGCGTCGTCATCCGGTTGAGCGCCAAGGGCTTCGGGGCGATCGAGCAGGTCGGTGAAACCCGTTTGAGGGCGGGAGCCGCGGTGCCGGACAAGCGCCTGTCCGAAGCGGCCGCGAAAGCCGGGCTCGGCGGCTTTGCCTTCTATACCGGCATTCCCGGTGGTCTCGGCGGTGCGCTGCGCATGAACGCGGGCGCGCACGGCACGGAAACCCGCGACCGCATGGTGGAGCTGACCGCGATCGACCGCGACGGCAACAGGCATGTCCTGTCGAATGCCGACATGGGCTATGCCTACCGGCATTCCTCCGCATCACGGGATCTCATCTTCACGTCGGCCGTCTTTGAAGGCGTTCCCCAGGAAGAGGCGTCCGTTCGTCAGGAAATGGCCGATGTCGTCGACCACCGGGAAAAAGCACAGCCGATCCGGGAGAAGACCGGCGGCTCGACATTCAAGAACCCGCCAGGAACATCTGCCTGGAAGGAAGTCGATGCGGCGGGCTGCAGGGGGCTTCGCGTCGGCGGGGCGCAGATGTCCGAAATGCATTGCAACTTCATGATCAACACGGGGTCGGCAACAGGTCACGATCTTGAACTGCTTGGGGAAACCGTGAGGGCGCGCGTGCTGCAACACAGCGGCATCCGCCTTGAATGGGAAATCAAGCGTCTCGGCCTGTTCGGAGATACCGGCGTGGTCGAACCGTTTCTAGGACCGGAAGGGGAGGCTGCGTAGATGGCCAAGAAGCACGTTGCCGTTCTCATGGGCGGGTGGGTCAATGAACGCCCGGTCAGTCTGACCAGCGGCCGGGAATGCGCCGATGCACTTGAGGAGGCCGGCTACCAGGTCTCCCGGATCGATGTCGACCGGAATATTTCGCAGGTACTCCAGAATCTGAAACCGGATGTCGCCTTCAATGCGCTGCACGGACCCTTCGGCGAGGACGGCTGCGTTCAGGGAATTTTAGAGTTTCTTAACATTCCCTACACGCACTCGGGTGTCATGGCATCAGCCCTTGCGATGCACAAGATCAAGGCGAAAGCGGTGATGCAGGCCGCCGGCGTGCCGGTCACGGAAGACATAATCGTCAACCGTCACAACATCTTGCGCGAACACCCTATGAAACCGCCTTACGTGCTTAAGCCGATCAATGAGGGATCCAGCTTCGGAGTCCTGATTGTCAAGGAAGATCAAGAGTTTCCGCCGCAGGAGCTGAGCCGGCAGGACTGGCCCTATCCTGATGTTCTCATGTGCGAAAAGTTCATCGACGGAAGGGAACTGACCTGTGCCGTCATGGATGACAAGGCCCTGGGTGTGATCGACATCGTGCCGATGGGGCACAGCTTCTACGATTACGACGCAAAATATGTTGAAGGCGGATCAAAACACATTCTTCCTGCAAAAATTTCACCGATTGTTTACCAAACCATAGAGACACTAGCGGTTAAGGCGCATCAGGCCCTGGGATGCCGCGGTGTTTCGCGTGCCGATTTTCGATTCGACGAGCGCGAAGACGGATCCGGGACCCTGATCTGCCTAGAAGTGAACACACAGCCAGGCATGACGCCAACCTCTCTTGTGCCGGAAATGGCGGCCCACAAGGGGATGAGTTTCAAGGATCTGGTCAGTTGGATGGTTGAGGACGCGAGTTGCTGTCGCTAGGTCGCAAATGGAATAGGGAAACGCTGACACCGCTTGAAGCCGAACTGGCTCCGCGCGGCCGTGGTGTTTCGCGTTTGCACAGGCAGCCTGTCTGGCGCTCGGCAGGGCGATTGGCCGAGCTTCCCAGGTGGACGGGTTCTGCAGCTGCGCTGGGTTTCTTAACCTTAACAATTGGTTATGGAATAGTCATAGGGGGACACGGCCGGGTCGTGTCCGATGCGCTCCTGTCGGCGGCCGGCTTCGGCATCGAAGCCGTCAAGCTGTCTGGGCAGCGTGAAATCAACGAGTTCCAGATCCTGGAAGCGCTGGAAATTCATGAAGGCACGTCGCTGGCGCTCTTTGATGCGGTCGGAGCGCGCGAGCGGCTCAACGCGATGGCCTGGGTCAAGAACGCGTCCGTCATGAAGCTTTATCCGAGCACGCTTCAGATCAAGATCGAAGAGCGGGTGCCTTATGCACTCTGGCAGCGCGGCGACCTCGTTTCGATCGTCAATCAGGCAGGCGACGTGATCACGGATGATGTCGACGGCCGCTATGCTAATCTTCTGCTGGTCGTCAATCACGGTGCACAGCGCAGGGCTTCCGAAATCAATTCGGCGCTGGAAGCGGTGCCTGCGCTGCGCCCGCGCGTGCGCGCGGCGTTCCTCGTCAGCGACAGGCGCTGGGATCTGCAGCTGGAGAACGGCATTTCGATCCGTCTGCCTGAGCAGAACTATCAGGCGGCCCTGGCCGACCTTGTCGAAATGGATGAAGACAGCGGTCTGCTCTCCCGGGATATCGTTGCCATCGACATGCGCCTTGCCGACAGGGTGACTGTGAGGTTGTCCGACGAGGCTGCCGAACAACGCAAGATCATGACGGGCGGCCGCAACCGTTCGGGCAAGAAGGAGCAGGACACATGAGCCGCTCCGACAAGAACCTTTACCTGCCGAAAATGCGCCCGCTGCCGACGCGGCGCTCCGTGATCATGTCGGTCCTGGACGTCGGCTCGACCAAGATCTGCTGCCTGATCGCGAAGCTCGTGCCGCAGGACGAGAAATCCGTGCTGTCCAGCCGGTCCCACAAGGTCGAGGTTCTCGGTTACGGCTACCAGCGTTCGCGCGGGATCAAGTCGGGCGTCGTCGTCGACATGGACGCAGCCGAGCAGGCGATCCGGCTCGCGGTCGACAGCGCCGAGCGGATGGCCGGGGTCACGGTTGAATCGCTGATTGCCAATATCAGCTGCGGACGGCTGCAGAGCGAAGTCTACAGCGCCGGCGTGCCGCTTGCGGGCGAGAGTGTTTCGGAAGCCGACATTCAAAGGGTCCTTTCGGCGGGTTCCAGTCACTCCGTCACCGAAGGACGGGCGGTGACGCATGCCTTGCCGATTTCCTATTCCCTCGATGGCAGCCGCGGCATCCGCGATCCGCGCGGCATGATGGGGCACAAGCTCGGTGTCGACATGCAGGTCGTGACCGCCGAAGTGCCACCGGTCCGCAATCTCGAACTGTGCATCAACCGTGGGCATCTTCATGTCGAGACAATGGTCGCGACACCGTTTGCCAGCGGCTTGTCGACGCTTGTCGATGATGAAGCCGAACTCGGCGTGGCCTGTATCGACATGGGCGGCGGAACGACAACCCTGTCCGTCTTTGTCGAAGGGCACATGGTGCATCTCGATGCGATCGCGGTTGGCGGCAATCACGTCACAACCGATATCGCGCGGGCGTTCGCAACCCGGCTGCAGGACGCGGAGCGCCTGAAGACACTCTACGGATCGCCGCTGGCCTCCAGTTCGGACGAGCGCGATCTACTGACGGTGCCGCCGCTTGAAAGCGACAACGAACTGCCCAATCAAATCCCCCGCTCGGCGCTGACCCGTGTCATCCGGCCGCGCGTGGAAGAAATCCTTGAACTCGTGAGGGATCGGTTGACCGCGTCCGGCTTTGCAGGCCGGGTCGGCAAACAGATCGTCCTGACAGGGGGTGCCAGTCAGCTCACGGGTCTTGGAGAGGTTGCGCGTCACATTCTGGGGCGCAACGTCCGTCTTGGCCGGCCATTAGGCGTCGCCGGTCTTCCCGAGGCTGCCAAAGGTCCGGCTTTTGCCGCCGCTGTCGGTCTCTTGATTTATCCGCAGGTCGCCCAGATCGAACAGTTCGAGCACAAGAACCGTCGAACCGGGTGGAGCGGACAATCTGGTTACCTGGCCCGTGTGGGCCAGTGGATCAGGGAAAGCTTCTGACGACATGAGCCAAGAAGACGACAGCCACGAATTGGAGCTGCCAGGCATGGCAGCTGAAGTTAGGGAAGAAGAGGGGTCTCCCGTATCGGGGGAGCCAATGGGTCGCGAGGATAATATGACCATCAACCTTAAGATGCCCGACATTCAGGAGCTGAAACCGCGCATTACGGTTTTCGGCGTCGGCGGCGCGGGCGGAAACGCCGTCAATAACATGATCACAGCCGGCCTCCAGGGCTGCGACTTCGTCGTAGCCAACACGGACGCCCAGGCGCTGGCAATGAACCACTCGGACCGCCTTGTCCAGATGGGTGTGGCCGTTACCGAAGGTCTCGGTGCCGGTTCGCAGCCGGAAGTCGGTTCGGCCGCGGCCGAGGAAGTGATCGACGAAATCAACGATCACCTGTCCGGATCGCACATGGTGTTCATCACCGCCGGCATGGGTGGGGGCACCGGCACCGGCGCAGCCCCGGTGATTGCACGCGCGGCGCGTGAGCAGGGCATCCTGACCGTCGGCGTCGTCACCAAGCCGTTCCAGTTCGAAGGTGCGCGCCGCATGCGCATCGCCGATACCGGCATTGACGAATTGCAGCGCAACGTCGACACGCTCATTGTCATTCCGAACCAGAACCTGTTCCGGATTGCCAATGCGCAGACCACGTTTGCCGACGCATTTGCCATGGCCGACCAGGTTCTCTACTCGGGCGTCGCCTGCATCACCGACCTGATGGTCAAGGAAGGTCTCATCAACCTCGACTTTGCCGACGTCCGCTCGGTCATGCGCGGCATGGGCAAGGCGATGATGGGCACCGGCGAGGCGAGCGGTGAAAAACGCGCTCAGCAGGCGGCCGAGGCTGCCATCGCGAACCCGCTGCTGGACGAGTCGTCCATGAAGGGTGCGAAAGGCCTGCTGATCTCTATCACGGGCGGCAATGACCTGACCCTGTTCGAAGTCGACGAGGCTGCAACGCGGATCCGCGAGGAAGTCGATTCCGACGCCAACATCATTCTCGGCGCGACATTCGACGAGACGCTGGACGGCATCATTCGCGTGTCCGTGGTGGCAACGGGGATCGACAAGGAAGCGGGTTTCGAAGCCGCACCCTTTCCCTCACCGGCTGAGCAGGCCCTGAAAACCGATATGCCGGCCGTCGTGCGCAGCACGGAAACGGCTCAGGCCAAGCTTGCTCCGGCAGCGGAAAAATCCGGTGCCCAGACGGCCGCCGCGCAGGCGGTTGCCAATCTTGAAAAAGAGCTCGCCATTCCGGAGCCCGCTCCGGTTGCCGTTGCAAGCGATCCGGATGTCCAGATCAAGCGGGTCAAGCCGGCCAGTGCTTCCATGACGGCGAAAAGCCCGATGATCGACATCGAGGAAGAAACGCCGACATCGGTCGTTGAGGACGCACCGGTGAGCCAGCCGTACATCCCGCCGGTTGCGGAAGAGCACAGCCCGGCGCCGCGCATGCCGCGCGTCGAGGATTTCCCGCCGATTGCACAGCGTGAGATCCGCGCGCAGCAGGCACCGGCTGCAGCACCACAGTCGGAACCCGCCGCGCAGCAGGCCGAACCGGCACCTGCCGCACCGGCCCCTGTTTCCCAGAACGATACCGGTGAGGAATTCGGTGACGATGAGCGCCGCCCGATGGGTCTTCTGCGCCGTCTTGCCAGTGGCCTTGGCCGCCGGGAAGACGAGGAAGACCAGGAAGCGGAAGCGCCCGTCGTCCGCAAGGCACCGCAGCTCCAGCCTGCTCCGATGTCCGCGCCGCGCGCACCCCAGGCACGGACATCGGCGACCGGCGCAGCCGGACAATTGGACGAAACCGGCCGGGCAGCGCCCAAGCCGGTGAGTGCCGCGGAAGACGATCAGTTGGAAATTCCGGCGTTCCTGCGCCGCCAGGCCAACTGATTCGTTCGCGATCTTCTTCCCTGATCGCAGCGGCTCGGAACCCATGTTCCGGGCCGCTTCCGTAAGGTAAGAAATTCCCCTTTTAATTCAGTAATTTGCGCGCCTGTGAATCGTTACAAACCGTAATAAAGCTTTATTTCGCTCTGCAAGGGATCGCGACTATCTTCGCGGCCAACTGGTGATCGTTAATAGCCCGTATGTGCATTGGGGCAAATTTTGGGCTTCGCGTTCGCAAACCGGAAGGGTTGGGGTATATGACCACACATGTTGACCGACAGACGACGCTGGCCGAGCAGGTGACACTGACCGGCATCGGCGTTCATTCCGGCAAGCCGGCGTCGATCACACTTGTGCCTGCGGATGCCGGGACCGGCATCGTCTTCTCGCGGACCGATCAGGATGGTGCCACCGAGGTGCGCGCCATGTGGGATCAGGTGACCGCAACGGCCCTGTGCACGGTGCTGGGCGATCCCACACGGGATGGCATATCCACCGTCGAACATCTCATGGCCGCCCTCTTCGGCATGGGCGTGGACAACGTGATCGTCGAAATCGACGGGCCCGAAATGCCGATCATGGACGGCAGCAGCGCCGTCTTTGTCGAAGCAATCGAACAGGTCGGTCTGAAGAAACTCGACCGTGGCCGCCGCTACCTGAAAATCAACAAGAAAGTCCGCGTCGACAACGGCAGCGCGTGGTGCGAACTGCACCCGCATGAGGGAACCAAATTCGATATCACGATCGATTTCGAAACACCCGTGATCGGACGGCAGCAGTATGTATCCGAAATGACGCCGGCCGTGTTCCGCGACGACCTGTCCCGTGCACGGACCTTCGGCAACGTCAAGGACGTGGAACAGCTCTGGAAAATGGGCTTCGCTCTCGGATCCTCGCTGGACAATTCAGTCGCGATCTCCGAGGACAAGGTGCTCAATCCGGAAGGCACGCGCTGGCCGGACGAGTTTGCCCGGCACAAGGCGCTGGACGCGGTCGGGGACCTGGCTCTTGCCGGACTGCCCATTCTCGGCATGTACCGGTCCTACAAGGGCGGTCACAAGATGAACCACTCCATTCTGGTCAAGCTGTTCGAAGACCCGAGTGCTTTCGAAATCGTCGAAGCACCGGCCTTCCGCCAGGTTGGCCAGGTCAGCAAGGGCGGGCTGGCAGCCGCCGCGGCTTTCGGACCGGACGTCTCCTGATCAATCCCGTCATCTGGTTCAACAATTTGGCGAATTCTTCGGAATTCACTGCAATTTGGGCATGTTGCCATAAAAATGCTCAAAAAAACCGTCAGATGGCCTGCAAGGGCGTGACGGGGACCGGTAAAGTCCGGTAAACACTCCTGTCAGTTAAATCAGGCCGGAAATCTTGCCCGGCCACAGGGGCCGGAGACGGCTCGGGAGTTTGGGTGTGAACGGAATTGGACTTGTTTCTGGTTCGAGCAGGACCTTGAGCATGAAAACATTTTTGAGATTGGCCGTTCTCACGACGCCCATCCTGCTGGCTGCCTGCAGCGGCAAGGAAGATCTTGACGAGCTTGCGCTCAACGATACGCCACCTGAAGTGCTGTTCAACGAGGGGCTGGCCCTGCGTGCCCAGGGCAAACTGCGCGATTCCACGACCAAGTTCGAAGAGATCGACAAGCTTTACCCCTATTCCGAATACTCCAAGAAATCTTTGGTCAACCTCGCCTTCCTGAATTACTCGCGCGGCAAGTATCCGGAAACCGTGACGGCAGCCCGGCGCTTCGTGACGCTTTATCCCGGAGACGAGGATTCGGCCTATATGCTCTACCTCGCCGGACAGAGCTATTACCGCCAGATGCCTGACATCACGCGCGACCAGGCCGTGACGCGAAAGGCCGCGGGTGCGTTCACCGAACTTGTCCAGCGTTTCCCGGAGTCTGAATACGCGCCCGACGCGGAAGAAAAGCTCCGCATTGTCGAGGATCAGCTTGCCGGCAAGGAAATGCAGGTCGGCCGCTACTACCTCAAGCGCCGCAACTATGTAGCCGCCATCAACCGCTTCCGTGCGGTGGTCGTCGAGTTTCAGACGACGCGGCATGTGGAAGAAGCACTCTTCCGCCTGACCGAAGCGTACTACGCCCTCGGCGTTGTCAACGAGTCCCAGACGGCTGCCGCGGTTCTCGGCCACAACTATCCGGATACGCAGTGGTACAAGGACGCCTATTCTCTTCTGAACAAGGGCGGATACCAGCCATCTGAAGATTCTGGCAGCTGGATTAGCCGCGCATTCAGGAGTATCTAACGGGTTCTGGAAAGACGACTCGGTCCTCCTATATGGTGGATCGCAACTTAGTCCGGGGAGCTCGCCTTTATGCTGGTCACGCTGTCTATTCGTGACATCGTTCTCATTGACCGTCTCGATCTGGATTTTGCCGCCGGCATGTCGGTTTTGACCGGTGAAACCGGCGCCGGCAAATCGATCCTGCTTGATTCCCTGTCACTTGCACTCGGCGCCCGCGGCGATGCGGATCTCGTGCGTGAAGGGGCGTCACAAGGACAGGTGACCGCGGTCTTTGACGTGAACGGACAGCATCCGGTCCGGACCTTTCTGCGCGAAAACGATGTCGACGACGATGGCGACGTGATCCTCAGGCGCATTCAGACTTCCGACGGACGCACGCGGGCCTTCGTCAACGATCAGCCGGTCAGCGCCGGGCTGCTGCGGCAGGCAGGCGGCCTGCTGGTCGAGATCCACGGCCAGCATGACGACCGGGCGCTTGTCGATCCGGAAAGCCATCGGGCCCTGATCGACGAGTTCGGCGGATTGACCGGCGACGCGGAAAAGGTCGCATCCGCGCATGGCGCGTTCAAGAGTGCGGAAAAGGCGGTGATCGAGCACGAACGGCGGATCGAGACCGCCCGCAGCGAGGCGGACTATCTGAGATCATCCGCAGACGAACTCCGCACCTTGAAACCGCAACCGGGCGAGGAGGAGGACCTGGCTGCCCGGCGCACCGACATGATGCAGGTGGAAAAGATCGCCGGAGATCTCAACGAGGCCTTTGAAACGCTGAACGGCACCGCTTCGCCGATCCCCGAACTCGCAAGCCTGTTGAGACGGCTTGAACGGAAATCGGATCAGGTTCCCCAATTGCTCGCACAGCCGGTCAGAACGCTGGCGGAGGCACTCGACCAGCTTGAGGAAACACGCAGCGGACTGGAAAGCGCGCTGCGCGAGACGGAGTTCGATCCGCGCGAGCTGGAAAGCGTCGAAGAGCGGCTGTTCGCGCTGAGGGCGGCGTCCCGCAAGTACTCCGTTCCCGTCGACGAGCTCGAGGCGCTGTGTCAGCGCATGTCTGCGGACCTTGCCGATCTCGATGCAGGTGAAGACAAACTGTCGGCGCTTGTCGAAGCCGCGGAAAAGGCACGGGCTGCCTACGACCGCGCGGCCGCGTCCCTGTCCGCCAGACGGGCGAAGGCGGCAAAGGCCCTGGAAAAGGCGGTCGAGGTTGAACTGCCCGACCTGAAACTGGAGCGCGCCCGGTTCATTGTCGAAATGTCCGCCGATCCCGCGATGCGCGCGCGCACCGGCATCGATCAGCTCGAGTTTCACGTTCAGACCAACCCCGGAACACGCGCCGGGCCGATGATGAAAGTTGCGTCGGGCGGGGAACTCTCCCGCTTCCTTCTGGCGCTCAAGGTGTCGCTGGCCGACAAGGGCTCCGCGCCGACACTCGTCTTCGATGAAATCGACACCGGCGTCGGTGGCGCCGTCGCGGAGGCAATCGGGGTTCGGCTTGCCCGCCTTGCCGGCAATGTCCAGGTCCTGACCGTCACGCATGCGCCTCAGGTGGCCGCGCGGGCCGGTGGGCATTTTCTCATCGCCAAGGAGGCGACACAGCCGGATCGGGTGGCAACCCGCGTCAAGCAGATTGACGCGGATCACCGCAGCGAGGAAATTGCCCGCATGCTTGCGGGCAGCGTGATTACCGAGGAAGCCCGGGCGGCCGCGCGCAGGCTTCTGACCGCAGCCGAATAGGGGCCCGCATGAGTGAAAACGCGACCGGCACCGGGGACGCGAAAACCATCCGCGTCGAGGATCTGACCGCCGACCAGGCCCGGCAGGAACTGCAACGTCTCGCCGGAGAGATCGCCGAGAATGACAGGCTTTATCACCAGGACGATGCGCCGGTAATTTCCGATGCCGACTATGATGCGCTGCGCCGCCGGAACCTTGCGATCGAGGAACGCTTTCCGGATCTTGTTCTGAGCGAAGGCCCGTCCACGCAAGTCGGCGCTGCGCCGGCGTCCGGCTTCGGCAAGATCTCGCATGTCGTGCCGATGCTGTCGCTGGACAATGCCTTCAACGACGATGATGTCCGGGACTTTGTCGGACGTGTGCGCCGCTTCCTGAAATTCGATCCGCTCATGGGCGCTCTGGCAGTAACGGCCGAACCCAAGATCGACGGCCTGTCCCTGTCCCTGCGTTACGAGGACGGCGAACTGATCTACGCCGCGACGCGCGGCGACGGCACAACGGGCGAGAATGTCACGGCGAATGCCAGAACGATCAAGGACATACCCGAAAAACTTCAGGGGAAGATTCCGGCCGTGGTGGAGATCCGCGGCGAGGTCTATATGGCGCACAGGGATTTTCAGGACCTGAATGCACGCATGGAGGCAAATGGCGGCAAGGTCTTCGCCAATCCGCGCAATGCAGCCGCTGGGTCGCTGCGACAGCTGAAGTCCGAAATCACCGCATCGCGGCCGCTCAGGTTCTTCGCCTATGCCTGGGGCGAGATGAGCGAGATGCCGTCCGACACCCAATCCGGCATGGTGGAATGCTTCACCTCCTGGGGCTTCAAGACCAACCCGCTGATGAAGCGCTGCGAGACCGTGGAGGAACTGCTGGAGGTTTATCACGGGATCGAGGAGAACCGGGCCGGGCTCGACTATGACATTGACGGTGTCGTCTACAAGGTCGACCGGCTGGACCTGCAGGAACGCCTCGGCTTCGTCTCAAGATCGCCGCGTTGGGCGATCGCGCACAAGTTTCCGGCCGAACAGGCCTATACCGTTCTCAACGACATCGAGATCCAGGTGGGACGGACCGGCGCCCTGACACCGGTTGCCAAGCTTGAGCCGATCACGGTCGGCGGGGTGGTTGTCTCCAACGCGACGCTTCACAACGAGGATTACATCAAGGGCATAGGCCAGGACGGCGAACCGATCCGCGACGGCAAGGATATCCGTGTCGGTGATACGGTGAAGATCCAGCGGGCCGGCGACGTCATTCCCCAGATCGTCGACGTCGATCTCGCCAAACGGCCGGCGGACGCCGTCGCCTTCGCGTTTCCGACCGTCTGCCCTGCCTGCGGCAGTCACGCCGTGCGCGAGGAAAACGAAAAGACGGGGCGACGCGACGCGGTGCGCCGCTGCACGGGCGGGCTGATCTGCCCGGCGCAGGCAACGGAGAAGCTGAAGCATTTCGTCTCCCGAAACGCGTTTGACATCGAGGGCTTCGGCGACAAGCAGGTCGATGCCTTCTACAAGGACGGCCTGGTGATGGCGCCTGCCGATATCTTCACGCTCGAGGAACGCGACAGGCGCGCGCTGACCAAACTGCGGAACCGGGAAGGATGGGGAGCTCTTTCGGCGAAGAACCTGTTCGAGGCGATCACGGCACGCCGCGACATCGAGCTTCACCGCTTCATCTTTGCGCTCGGGATCCGTCATGTCGGTGAAGGCAACGCCAAGCTGCTCGCCCGTGCCTATGGCTCCTGGGCCACTTTCTATGACGCCATGACGGCTGCGCATGATCCTGAGAGCGATGCCTGGGCGGACCTCAACGATATCGACGGGATCGGCCACATCGTGGCAGAAGCTCTGATCGAGTTCTTTGCCGAGGAGCACAATCGCGGACAGCTGGATGCGCTACTGGCCGAGGTGAAGCCGCAGGAAGCGGAGAAGATCGACGCGTCCGGGTCACCCGTCGCCGGCAAGACGGTGGTCTTCACTGGGTCGCTGGAACGGATGACGCGCGACGAGGCCAAGGCGATGGCGGAGCGTCTGGGAGCCAAGGTGTCCGGTTCGGTGTCCAAGAAGACCGATCTGGTTGTTGCCGGTCCCGGCGCAGGATCCAAACTGAAAAAGGCCCAGGATCTTCAGGTCGAGGTGATTTCGGAGGATGGCTGGTTCGACTTGGTGGGGGTCTGAACCTGCGCCTCGGGGGGCCTGGCCGCACAAAAATTGACGTAAGGTCCGTTTGGAACGGGTGCAGTCGCGTCCGGCTCCCCAGTGCCGCGCCGGATCGAATCTGTCATTTCTTCGCGGTCGGTTCTTGTGTGCTGGATACCCTTACTCGTAAAAAATGACAATTCTACGAAAATTGGCACTACTACCTGAAATTGATAAAGTTGACATTTTACGAAAATAGTGTCGCAAAAGGTCAAGTTTGTTTCTGACGTTAAGTAACAAGTAATGCCCCCCCGGCAGTTTGGAGGAAAGATCTCTGCTCCTGAGGGGACTCACAAATGAAACGTATCAAGCTGCAGATTGCGGCGCTTGCGGGTGTGCCGATGCTTGCGGTTATCGGTTTTGCGACATTCAGTGTTTATGAAAAAATCGTTGAGCTGGCGCATCATGACTATATGCGCCCGCTGACACGGATCGCGGAAGACAGCGGCAATCTCATCCACGAACTTCAAAAAGAACGCGGCATGAGCGTGAGCCTGATCAAGTCGGACTACGACCCTGATGTGAGGGCCAAGCTTGATGCGCAGCGGCCGAAGTCCGATGCGGCATTGAAGATTTTCGACGAGCATCTTGCCGCAATCGACCTCAACAACGAAGCCATGCTGAAAGATCTCCAGCACACGGCTGAGCAGGTTCACAAGACGGGCGGGTTTCGCAAGGCGATCGATGCCAAGGAGTTTTCCGTTGGTGATGTTATCAAGGGCTACACTGCGGAAATTCACGAACTCGTCCACGTGATTGGGCTGACGACGGAGTCCAGTCCGTCGCAGAAAATCACGGCAGAACTTCTTCCATATCTCACGATCGTCGAGGCAATGGAGTCCGGCGGTCTGGAACGCGCCAATGGTGCCGCGTTGCTGAATGAGTTCAACCGGACAGGTGAAGTCAACCTCGCGACGTTCAAGAAGGTCATCACCCACTACGGCGGTGAAACGGCGTTCATGAAGGAGTTCAAATCCGTCGCATTGCCCGAGCACAAGGCCATGCTCAAGGAGATGGTCAAGGGGCCGGACGTCGACCAGGCACTTGAGTGGCGCGAACTGATCCACAGCCTGCCGGAAACCAAGGATGCTCAAGGTCTTGAAGGTGGTGTCTGGTTTGCGATGGCGACCAAGCGTCTCAATCTCATGAAGGGGCTTTCAGACGAGCTCATTCACCGGGCCGAAGCAGCAGCCGATGCCGATTCCGCGCAGCTCAATTCCGAGATCTTCTGGCTGACCGTTGTCGCGGTTGTCCTGACCGGTTTTGCTCTTGCGCTTGCCGTTTTCCAGGTCTTCGCGATCAGCAAAATGCTCGGCCGCCAGCGCGACGCGATCTCCGCGCTTGCCGAGGGTAACCTCGATGTGGAGGTGTCGGACACGGATCGTCCCGATGAAATCGGCGACATCGCCAGGGCGTCCGAAGTCTTCCGCGACAAGCTGATCCACCAGAAGCAACTGGAAGAGGAGGCCGAGGCCGGCCGTATCCTGCGCGCGCAGCGCCGGGCACAGCTGGAAAACGCCATTCATCACTTTGAATCGTCGGTCTTGACCATCCAGACGCAACTTGCTTCGGAAACCGAGGGCGTCAGCAGCAACGCCCAGGACATGGTGCAGATCGCGCTTCACGCCGACGAAAGCGCGCGTGCGGCCAATTCGGCAACCGAGGAAGCAACGACCAACGTCCAGACGGTCGCCTCGGCCGCCGCCGAGCTGTCTGCTTCCATCAGCGAGATTTCGCGTCAGGCCTCCTCGGCAACCGAGATATCCTCCGTTGCCGCGGAAACGGCTGTTGCCGCCGACAAGGACATTTCGCTCCTGGCGGAAACCGCCGACAAGATCGGCGAAGTCGTCGAGATCATCCGCGCCATTGCCGAACAGACCAACCTTCTTGCCCTGAACGCGACCATCGAGGCGGCGCGGGCCGGTGAGGCGGGCAAGGGTTTCGCGGTTGTCGCCGCAGAGGTGAAGGAACTCTCCACCCAGACGGCCAAGGCGACCGACGAGATCGCCAGCCAGATCTCCGGTGTGCAGAGTTCGACGCAGAAGTCCGTCGCCGCGATCCGCTCGATCGTTGAAAAGATCGAGGAAGTCCGGTCCGTCAGCGAAACAATCGCGGTTTCGGTCGACGAGCAGAATGCCGCGACCAGCGAGATCACCCAGAGCATCACCTTCGCCTCCGACGGCGCCAAGGCGGCTGCGACCAACGTCTCCGGGGTTTCCGGATCGATCGACCAGACCCGGCAGAAGTCGGAAACGCTCAGTGTCTCCGCCGAGCAGCTCGGCCAGGTGGCCTCGAGCCTCTCCGAGGCGGTGAACACGTTCCTCGAAGAGGTCCGCGACGAAGACGACCGCGGCGAAGAGGCCGCGTAAGCCTCCCGCGGTTTCCGTCCGACATTTCAAAATCCCGGCTCGCTTCACGGCAAGCCGGGATTTTTTTCGGGGCTTGCTTTTCTCTCTGGTTTACCCGCGGCGCAATGACCTCATCCCGAGCATACGATTGTCATCCCGGTTTGCCGCGTAGCGGCAAGACCGGGACCCAGTATCCCCGGTGGGGTCAAGATCCGCAGGCGCTTGCGACTACTGGTTCCCTGCCTTCGCAGGGATGACAAGTCTTGAGGCTAATTGCTTGTCGACATCGCAATCCTTCTCGCGATTTCTCCTGCTTTGTCATCCCGGTTTGTCGCGTAGCGGCAAGACCGGGACCCAGTATTCCCAGTGGAGCTTCGATCTGCAGGCGCCTGTGATTACTGGTTCCCTGCCTTCGCAGGGATGACAAGTCTTGAGGCTAATTGCTTGTCGACATCGCAATCCTTCTCGCGATTTCTCCTGCTTTGTCATCCCGGTTTGTCGCGCAGCGGCAAGACCGGGACCCAGTATTCCCAGTGGAGCTTCGATCTGCAGGCGCCTGTGATTACTGGATCCCTGCCTTCGCAGGGATGACAAGTCTGGATGTTGTCCGTGTGTCGTAAATGCATCCCGTCTCGCGCATCGTTCAGAGTTGTCATCCCGGTTTGACGCGCACGCGGCAAGACCGGGACCCAGTACCCCAGGTGGGAGCTTGGATCTGCAGGCGCCTGCGATTACTGGATCCTTGCCTTCGCAGGGATGACAAGTCTTGAGGCTAATTGCTTGTCGACATCGCAATCCTTCTCGCGATTTCTCCTGCTTTGTCATCCCGGTTTGTCGCGTAGCGGCAAGACCGGGACGCAGTATTCCCAGTGGAGCTTCGATCTGCTGGCACGGGTGATTACTGGATCCCTGCCTTCGCAGGGATGATAAGTCTGGATGTTGTCCGTGTGTCGTAAATGCATCCCGTCTCGCGCATCGTTCAGAGTTGTCATCCCGGTTTGACGCGCACGCGGCAAGACCGGGACCCAGTATTCGCGAGTGTGTGTTAGATCCACAGGCGCTTGCGACACCTAGATCCCTGCCGGAGTCTACGCCCGCGAAAGCGGGTGCAGGGATGACAATTTTTGGAAGGTTTGCGATACTCGCTTATCGATTGTATTTTCCGTTTATGCATCTTTATCGGCAGTTCTATGTCTACATCCTTGCAAGCAAGCTGGGTGGCACACTCTATGTCGGCGTCACCAATGATCTAATGGGGCGGGTCAGTCTGCACCGGGAAGGCTTGGGTGCTGCCTTCACGGCAAAACACAAGGTGAGTACTCTCGTCTACTACGAAGTGCACGAAGAGATCGAACAGGCGATAAGGCGCGAAAAGCAGATCAAACGCTGGAAGCGCGCCTGGAAAGTCCGAATGATTGAGGAGTGCAACCCCAACTGGGATGACCTCTTCTCCAGGCTTGTTTAGACGTTTTTGTCATCCCGGTTTGTCGTGTACGCGGCAAGACCAGGAGCCAGTGGTCCGGCGGAGCTTGGATATGCAGGCACGGGTGGTTACTGGATCCCTGCCTTCGCAGGGATGACAAGTCTAGATTTTGTTCGTGTGTCGTAAATGCATCCCGTCTCGCGTTTCGATCAGAGTTGTCATCCCGGTTTGTCGCGCAGCGGCAAGACCAGGAGCCAGTGGTCCGGCGGAGCTTGGATATGCAGGCACGGGTGGTTACTGGATCCCTGCCTTCGCGGGGATGACAAGTCTAGATTTTGTCCGTGTGTCTTAAATGCATCCCGTCTCGCGCATCGTTCAGAGTTGTCATCCCGGTTTGCCGCGCAAGCGGCAAGACCGGGACCCAGTACCCCCGGTGGGTGTTAGCTCCGCAGGCGCCTGCTACACTTGGATCCCTGCCGGAGTTTACGCCCGCGAAGGTGGGCGCAGGGATGACAAGATTTGGCGTTGTCGAGCACAGTGCAAAAACAGCTGTCTTGTGCGTCTTGCTGCAGAGGCCTACGGGAATTGCACTTCGCGGCAAGGCCGGGAGCCAGTCCCCGAACACCTTTCCTTGTCCCCACTTATTGATGTTTTCCTGCCTCGCCAGAAACATTTTGTTGCTATATTGTTCTTCAGGGCCGGAACACGGCAAACTTGACGGTCTCTTGTGGAACTGGACCAGCGCATCATGGCAGACCCGGGCGGGTACGACGATTCCTTTGACGATCCTTTTCAGCCGACCGAGTCGCGCCGGGGCGCAGAGCCCGTGCCGCCGCGTGCGTCCGGGGGAATTGCCGCCAGGGCGATGGCCGCGCGGCAGGCGCCGGACTATTTCACCGGGTTGAACCCGGAGCAAAGGCTTGCCGTCGAGACAACCGAGGGGCCGGTTCTTGTTCTCGCCGGTGCCGGAACCGGCAAGACCAGGGTGCTGACGACACGGATCGCCCATATCCTGGCGACGGGGCGTGCCCGGCAATCGGAAATCCTCGCGGTCACCTTCACCAACAAGGCCGCGCGCGAAATGAAGGAGCGCATCTCCGGCTTCGTCGGCGGCAATGTGGAGGGAATGGCCTGGCTCGGCACGTTCCATTCGATCTGCGTGAAGATCCTGCGCAAGCATGCTGAACTCGTCGGGCTGAAATCGAGCTTTTCCATTCTCGACACCGACGACCAGATCCGGCTGATCAAACAGATCATCCAGGCGGAAGGCCTGGACGACAAGCGCTGGACGGCCAAGACCTTCGCCGGGATGCTGGACGGCTGGAAGAACCGGGCGTTGACGCCGGACCAGATTCCCGAAGGCGAGGCCCGGGCCTTTGCCAATGGCAGGGGACGCCGTCTTTACGAGGAGTACCAGGAGCGGCTGTCGATCCTGAACGCTGCGGATTTCGGCGACCTGCTTCTGCACGTGATCACGTTGTTCAAGACCCAGCCCGACGTTCTGAAGGAATATCAGCGCCGGTTCCGCTACATGCTCGTGGACGAGTATCAGGACACCAACATTGCCCAGTACCTGTGGCTGCGCCTGCTGGCGCAGGGCAATCCGAATGTGTGCTGTGTCGGCGACGATGACCAGTCGATCTATGGCTGGCGCGGCGCGGAGGTCGACAACATCCTGCGGTTCGAGCACGACTTCAAGGGCGCGACGGTGGTACGGCTGGAGCGGAACTACCGCTCGACCAGTCATATTCTGGCCGCTGCTTCGCAGCTGATTTCGCACAATGAGGGGCGGCTCGGCAAAACCCTGTTCACCGATTTTCACGAGCCGGACCACGATCTGGTTTCGGTCGCGTCCGTCTGGGATTCGGAAGAAGAGGCACGGACGATCGGCGACGAGATCGAGGCGCTGCAAGGCAAGGGACACACGCTCAACCAGATGGCGGTGCTTGTCCGGGCCTCGTTCCAGATGCGCGAATTCGAGGACCGCTTCATCACGCTGGGTCTCAACTACCGGGTGATCGGCGGTCCGCGCTTTTACGAACGCATGGAAATCCGCGACGCGCTAGCCTATTTCCGCTGTGTCACGCAGCCGGCCTTCGACCCGTCCTTCGAGCGGATCGTCAACACGCCGAAGCGGGGTCTGGGCGACGCCACTCTGAAGCTCGTCCACGGGCTGGCGCGCGCGGA
This sequence comes from Roseibium sp., assembly GCF_965229775.1. Lineage (GTDB taxonomy): Bacteria > Pseudomonadota > Alphaproteobacteria > Rhizobiales > Stappiaceae > Roseibium. The sequence continues at coordinate 6,078,092 of NZ_OZ245929.1, read as the reverse complement.
GGGCATTCCCCTGATGCAGGCCGCACAGCAGCTCATCGATACCGAGGAGCTGAAACCGAAGCCGCGCAATGCGCTCAAGACCGTTCTCGACAATTTCGACCGCTGGCGCCGTCAGCTCGACCAGCTCAAACACACCGAGCTTGCGGAGATCATTCTCGACGAAAGCGGCTACACGGAAATGTGGCGTCTCGACCGGTCTGCCGAAGCGCCCGGCCGGCTCGACAACCTGAAGGAACTGATCCGCTCTATGGAAGAGTTTGAATCCATGGCGGGTTTCCTGGAACACATTTCGCTCGTCATGGACCGGGACAGCGCGGATGCCAACGACGCTGTGTCAATCATGACGTTGCACTCGGCCAAGGGTCTGGAATTCGATACGGTCTTCCTCCCCGGGTGGGAGGAGGGGCTCTTTCCGCATCAAAGGTCTCTGGACGAAAGCGGCAGGGCCGGACTTGAGGAGGAGCGGCGGCTCGCCTATGTCGGCATCACGCGGGCAAAGCAGCGCGCGAAGCTCTATTTTGCCTCCAACCGGAGAATCCACGGACTGTGGCAATCGACCGTGCCGTCGCGTTTTCTCGATGAATTGCCGCCGGACCATGTCGAGATTGCCGAACCCTCTTCGAGCTATGGCGGCTATGCCGGCGGCGGCTACGGACCCTCGCGCTTTGACAGCAACGATCCGTTCGAGCGCGGCAGCTATTCGACCCCCGGCTGGCAGCGCGCGCAGCGGGCACGGCAATCGGATGACGGGTTTTCCGAAGGCGGCAGGGGCTACAAGTCCGCCCGCATGAAGCGTCAGGGACCTCTCACGATCGAGGGGGAGCTTGTCGCCAAGTCCGTCAGCGAGACACCGTCGGAGTATTCTCTCGGCGAACGCGTGTTCCACATCAAGTTCGGCTATGGCGCGATCACCTCGATCGAGGGCAACAAGCTCACGATCGATTTCGAGAAGGCCGGCGTCAAAAAGGTGATCGACAGCTTCGTCGAACGGCACTGAGACCGGACAATTCCGGCCAACCCCTTAGAGATCAACGCCTTTCGGTTTGATCAGCAGTGCACGTTCCTTAAGGTATGGATGCACATTGACGGCGTCTCTGAGTGTTTTCTGGGCGAGTTCGGCGCGGCCCTGGGTGATGTAGATCATCGCTTGGCCTGAAAGCGCGCCAAAATGCCGGGGCTCAAGTTCCAGGACACGCTTGATATCCGCCAGGCTGGCTTCGTAGTCACCCTGGAGGAACAGGATGAAGGCCCGCTGGTTCCAGCCCTCGGGATATTCCGGTGCCTCGGCCACCACCTTGTCGAGCACTTCGCGCGCACCCTGATAGTTGTATTCACCGCGCATGCGCATGGCGCTTTCGACCTGCTCACGCAGTTCAGGGGTGGGCGCCGCGTCGATCCAGGCTTCCCAGATCTCGGTCTCGATCAGCCTTGCTTCCTTCTCGTTCGGCGCGTTTTTCAACGCTTCGAACAGGTCGTCGTTGGACGTGTCCGCGCGGGCACCAACCGAGACCGCAGCAATGCACAGAAGCAGGACTGCAAACAGCTGTCCTGCCCGGAGCGTTGAAATTTCCAGCCATTTCCCGATCATCACATACCTCCGCTTACCGGAATCATGGCGCAGTTCGCGAATTTGGCCAGTCAATTGTTTTTGACGCTAGTCACCTGAATCTGAAGTTCGTCTCATTGTGCAGCGGGCTTCGAACGAACTTCAGGTTCAAGAAGGTGACTAGCAAGTCTATGTTTCTAGTGCGGTTTACGAATTTGAAGTTCGCTTCGCAGACTGCTGCAGCAATGATGCGAACTTCAAATTCACCGCACTAGGGTCAGGACCCATTCATTTGGATGAATTGGTAGGGATCAATTTGTTCGGATACGAGGCGCAAAGCTGCAGGAAACCGTCCGGTTTCCAAAGATATGCAACGACGTTGCCGGGCAAATTCACTCTAGGGTACGGACCCACAAATGAGACTGAAATGGCATGCGAAATGGCAAAATCCCGTTAGGAAGAGTGCGCAGAGCGGGCTTCCTGCCCGGTCAAGCACGCTGACGCCACGGGGTGAAGCCATTTCCATGTCCTTCGGATTTGACCGGATTGCGCCTCCCCGGCGTCGCGAAAGGCTTGAAAATGAACCACATTTCCCGCGCTTCCGCTCCTTGAGGAGAAGCAATCCGCCTCAAACCATTTCGGCCTCATTTATGAGTCCGTACCCTGTCCCTCAGGGACGCAAAAACGGCTTCGATCTGCTTCGTCAAACCGCTCAACCGGGCAGGAAGCCCGCTTGTCGCGCTTTTCCTTGCAGCTCATCGCCGTTTGCCGCGCCAATTCAACCAAATAAATGGGTCCTGGCCCTAGTGTGTTTCCATCCGCAGGGCTATACCGCATGCCTTGATCAAACCATCTTGGCAGACACCGGCATGAAAACCATCCGCGTTCAGATCGTGGCTGAAGAACTTGAAGCGAAACGGATTTCGGAGATCCTCGCGCAGGCTTTCGAAGACGAAGGCAACCCGGTCACGATTTATGAGGCGTCCGAGGACGGCAAGTTCTGGTCAGCCGAAATCCTGTTGTTCGACATGGAAGCCGACGCGGCGAGGCAACTGGTTCTCGACCGGGTCGGCAGCGACGCGTTCGCGGCACCGGTCGAGGCAGAGGAACTGCCGGATATCAATTGGGTGGAAAAGAGCCTGGAGGGCCTCAAGCCCGTGCGCGCGGGACGGTTTCTGGTGCACGGCAGCCATGACCGGGACAAGGTGCCGCCGGGCGCGATCGGTCTTGAAATCGAGGCGGCGCTCGCCTTCGGGACGGGCCACCACGGCACCACTGCCGGATGCCTGGAGGAAATCGACCGGCTGCTGTCGTTGCGTGAATACGATCGCATTCTGGATCTCGGTACCGGGACGGGGGTCCTGGCAATCGCCGCTGCGCTCAAGGCCAGACAGACCGTGCTGGCAACCGATATCGACCCGGTCGCAACCAGAACCGCCCTGGAGAATGCAAGACTGAATGGGGCCGGTCATCTGGTGTCCGCCTTTACGGCAAACGGGGTTGAGGACCGGCGGTTCGGCGAATACGGGCCATTTGACCTCGTGATAGCCAACATATTGGCGCGGCCGCTCATGCGCATGTCGAAATCCATCGGGGCGCAGATGACCCGGACCTCGACGCTGGTTCTGTCCGGTCTGCGGATTGAAGACGGTGCGCGCATCCTGTCCGCGTATCGCTGCCAGGGCTTCGTTCTGGATCGCCGGCGCGAGAAAGACGGCTGGCTGACACTAACCCTTGTCAGGGGACGAAATCAGGCCTGACGACCAGCGTGAGATGGACAAAACAAAAGGGTCTGCCGATTGATCGGCAGACCCTTTTCGTGTGCACAGTGCTTTGTTTAGCGCCTGAGCCCCTTAGAACGGGTTGGTCAGGGACCCTTCACGTTCCAGCTGCTTGCGGTCGTAGCCGTGCGCTGCGAGCGTTGCGTCGTCGAGGGACAGCAGGTAACCGTTGACATAGCGGCGCGCCTGGTTGGACCGGGCTTCGACCATGCGGTCGAAAGCGCGACGGACAAAGCTGCTGCCGGTACGGGTCGAAGTCGTGGTTGCGATAGTCATCGTGATCATTCCCATTTGAAGTTCAAGAGCTTCCCTAGGGAGAAACGTCTTTATTCGTTGTTGCTCCCTATATGCAGTCTGCCGGGTCGTTCGGGTAGGCCTCCAAACGCATGACAGGCTTGCATATTTCGCATATGCGAGAAGAAATGCTGCGTCGCACAAGGGATTTGCGAGCCGATTGAAAGGGCAAGCGTTCTGAGAAATATCCGGGTTGATCCCGGGTGAGGGGCACACTACCGTGCCGGGCATGTTTCAGTCCTTCGACGATCTCAGTGATCCCTCCTGCGGAGCGCCGCATGCAGCGCTTCTCAGGGCCGAACTTGCCCGCCTCGGTCTCGACGGCTTTCTTATCCCGCGCGCGGATGCGCATCAGGGCGAATACGTTCCGCCGAACGATTGCCGCCTGCAGTGGCTGACGGGATTCACCGGTTCGGCCGGTGTTGCGGCGATCCTGGGCGATGCTGCCGCGATCTTTGTCGACGGACGCTACACCATCCAGGTGCGCGACCAGGTCGATCTCGATGTCTTTGCAGCCCGGCATCTCATCAATGAGCCGGTTTCCGAGTGGCTGAAGGAAAACCTGCGGCCTGGACAGAAGCTCGGCATAGACGCGATGCTGCATACTGTGCGCGAGGTGCGCCGGCTGCGGTCCGTCTGCGAGGACGCGGGCGCCGAACTTGTCACGCTGAATGAAAATCCTGTCGATGCGGTCTGGGAAGACCGGCCCGCAGCACCGGTCGGCCAGGTGTCGCTCTATCCGCTGGAACTGGCCGGCAAGGCATCCGGAGACAAGATCTCGGAAATACAGGCCGTTCTCAACGACAAGAAAGCCGATGCCTGTGTTCTGACACAGCCCGATTCCATCGCCTGGCTGTTCAACATCCGTGGGTCCGACGTCGATCATACGCCTCTGCCGCTGTCCTTCGCGACCGTGCCGGCGTCCGGAAAGCCGTCGCTGTATATCGACGGCCGGAAACTGTCCAATTCCGTCCGGGATTCGCTTTCCGAACTCACCGACCTCTCCGAACCTGCGGCCTTCCACAAGGGCCTGAGTGACCTCGGCAAGGCCGGTTCAAAGGTCATGATCGATCCGGCGCTTGCCGGTATCGGGATCGCCGACGCGATCACGGAGGCCGGCGGCAGCCTGATCGAGGCGCAGGACCCGGTCTTGCTGCCGAAAGCGGTCAAAAACGAAACGGAACTTCAAGGCGCGCGAAATGCGCATCTCCGCGACGCCGCGGCCTATGTCGGATTTCTGTGCTGGTTCGATGAGGCGGCACCGAAGGGTGACCTCGACGAGATCCAGGTTGCGGAAAAGCTGGAAGAATTCCGGCGCGGAACCGGTGTCCTGAAGGACATTTCCTTCGACACGATCTCGGCGGCGGCCTCCAACGGCGCGATCTGTCACTACCGTGTCAGCCATTCGAGCAACCTGAAGGTTCCCGTCGGCAAGCCGTTCCTGATCGATTCAGGCGGTCAATACGAGGACGGGACCACCGACATCACCCGAACGCTTGCGGTCGGCGACGTAACTGCAGACATGAAAAGGCACTTCACGCTTGTCCTGAAGGGGCATATCGCAATCTCGACGGCGCGTTTTCCGGAGGGAACGAGCGGTGCGCAACTCGATACGCTCGCCAGGATCGATCTCTGGAAGGCCGGTCTCGATTTTGACCACGGCACCGGGCATGGTGTCGGAGCCTATCTCGGCGTCCACGAGGGTCCGCAGCGCATCGCCAAGACCGGCACCGTGCCCCTCAAACCCGGCATGATCCTCTCAAACGAGCCGGGCTACTACCCGGCAGGCGAATACGGCATCCGCATCGAGAACCTGGAGATCGTCACCGAAGCCCGGGATATTGCCGGCGGTGAGCGGCCGATGCTCGGTTTCGAAACGATCACGCTCGTGCCGATGGACCTCCGTCTTGTTGATGTGTCTCTTCTGACGGGCGCCGAGCGCGACTGGCTGAACCGCTATCATGCCCGCGTACGGGAAGAGATCGGCCCGCTTGTCGGTGCGAAGGAACGCGTCTGGCTGGAAAAGGCGACAGAGGCGATTTGAGCCGTTTGCCGCATCGTTCTTGGTCGCCCGGGGTGACAATGGCGGATTTGCATCATGCGCGGAACTTGCCGCAACCCGGTCACCTCACCCGGCGGGAGAGGTCGGCCTGAAAGGCCGGGTGAGGGAACAGCGCCATCAATGCTCCTCAGACGTTCACCCCCTCACCCTGGCCCTATGCCGGAGGGAGAGGGAAACCGGGCGGCGGTCGATGACCCCGTAACCTGCGCCGTCCCGGACTTGATCCGGGACCTGAACACGGCTGGCGGGAGGCCCCGGCTCGGGGCCGGGGCGACGATGGTGGGTGCAACACGCTCCTGCCGTCATTCCGGACAAGTGCAGCTGATGCTGAACGTCGACCCGGAAACCCGACATAAAAGTGAGCGCAGCGAACCCGGAACACAAACCAACTGAGCACGACCGTATCGATGCTCAACCTCATCCTGAGAGTCTGACTCGAAATTCATTCTTGAGCCTTTGCCAAGCGCCTGATGATGAGTTCGATGCTAGCGATGTACAGCCAAGCGGTCTGTGTTTCTTGTTTGACTTCAAAGTCCTTTGCAAGACGCCGCCGTCGCCCAAACCAGGCAAATGTTCTCTCAATGACCCATCGTCTTGGCAGAAGCGCGAATCCTTTCACCCCGGTTGGCCGTTCGACGATCTCAATCGTCCACGGTCCACAATCCTCGATCTTTTTCAATAGCTTCGGCCCTCGGTAGACCCGATCGGCGAAGATATGAGCAAGGTTGGGATAGGTCTGCCGCAGGCTGCGTAGCAATGGCACCGCTCCGTGGACGTCCTGGACGTTGGCGGGATGAACCAGAACGTCCAAAAGAAGCCCGTCCGTATCAGTGACAATGTGGCGCTTGCGACCTTTGATGCGTTTGAATGGATCAAGTCCCCGAGGACCGCCGACTTGGATTGTTGCGACGCTCTGACTGTCAATGACACCGGCGGTCGGAGTAGCATTGCGCGCTTGTGATTGGCGATGCCGCTCAACCAGCCGCCGGTTCAGCGCTGGCCATAACGCATTGTCACGCCACGCATAAAAGTATCTCTGCACTGTGGAACGTGGTGGGAAGTCGGCAGGCAGAAACCGCCAGGGACAGCCTGTGCGCAGCAGATAGAGAATGGCATTGACGACTTCCCACAGCGACGTGGTGCGCGGACGACCTCGATCTCGTCGGGCTGGCAGATGGGGACAGATGAACCTCCATTCTTCGTCCGTGAGATCACTTGCGTAACGCAAGCTGCGACGGTCATAGTTGGCGCGGGTGGTCTCGGTCCACATGGCGAAGCTCCGTTCTGTTAGCGCAAAAACGGAATCACATGCGACCGGGATCACTCAACTAATTTCGGGCCAGTCTCTGAGGAGCACGCCTGCGTGCGTCTCGAAGGATGGGCGGCTGACACCTGCCGTGCGGCCCATCCTTCGAGACAGCGCTGAAGCGCTTCCTCAGGATGAGGTGTTTCCACAGATGTCACCCCGGACGCAGCGCAGCGGAGATCCGGGGCCTACTCGTTTCCAGAGCGGCTTGAAACGAGCAGAGCGCAACCGGAACAAGTTGCTTGCGCAAGCGGTGGTTTGAGTAGGCCCCGGGTCTCACTTCGTTCGCCCGGGGTGACGAGGTTGGATTTGGATCATGCGCGGAACTGCCCGCAGACGTGATCACTTCTCCCGGTGGGAGAGGTCGGCCTGAAAGGCCGGGTGAGCGATCGGAACCGTCGGCGCATCTCAGACGTTCACCCCTCACCCTGACCCTCTCCCGGGGGGCGAGGGGAACCGGGCGGCGGTCGATGACCTCGCAACCCGCGCCGTCCCGGACTCGATCCGGGACCTGAACACGGCTGGCAGGCGGCCTCGGCTCAAGGCCGGGGCAGCGATGGTGGATTTGCATCCTGCGCGTAACCGGCTGCAGCCGTGATCGCCTCTCTCCAGCGGGAGAGGGAAATCGCGGAAGTGCAAACGCGGATCAGTGATGTTCTTCCTTGGTGGCCTTGATGAGGGCGGCGTTGAAGTAGCGCAGGCCCCGGACGTGCCGGGCGAGACCGATGACTTTGCTCGCGTCTCCCTGACGGACGACGGGAAGGGTCGCCTTGCCGCAGGAATCGAAGCTTTTCAGCGCGCTCTCCAGTGTGTCCGTGTCATGCAGATACGGGCCGTCCTCGCCCGGGTTGAACACCCGCTCATCTTCCGTTTCGGGCGGCGGATCCATGAAGTCGCGCACCTTCACGGTTTCGCTCAGGAACTGGTGTGCACCTTCATTGACGAAACAGCCGCGCATGCCGAGTTGCCAGTGGAAATAGGACTTGCCATGGACAGCCTGCGTCAAACCGGTCGCGATCGAAACGGAGAGCAGAAGGGCGATTGAAAGCGCATACCCGCCGGTCAGCTCGAAGACGATCACCGTGGTCGAAAACGGCGCGCCGAGAACGGCAGCCGCCACAGCGCCCATCCCGAGAATGGCATAGAGCCCATGACTGGACGCCATCTCCGGAAACACCGAGGCCGCGATCAGGCCGAACGCGCCCCCCGTCATCGCCCCGAGATAGAGGGAGGGCGAGAATATGCCGCCGCCAAAGCGCGATGCCAGCGTGATGGCGGTTGCCGCTGTCTTGACCACCAGCAGCGTGAGCATCGTGTTGATCGTCAGTTCCTGCTTCAAGGCGAGATCGGTTGCCTCGTATCCGACGCCGAGAATTTCAGGATAGAAGACGCCGATGGCGCCGACCGCAAGACCGTCGATGACCGGCCTCAACCACAACGGCATGGTGATGTTCCGCGCGGTCCAGTCGCTCCCGATCAGCGCAAACTGAAAGATGATGGCGACCGCTGCACAGGTGAGGCCGAGAAGCGCAAAGGCGGGGATCTCGAGATAGGACGTAATGGTGTATTGCGGGATTTCGAATGCGGCCACATTGCCGAACCAGAGCCGCGAGAGAAGCGTTCCAACGACCGACGCCAGAACGATGGGAACGAAGGCGGACACCGCATAGTGGGCCAGCACTACTTCATGGGCAAACAGGACACCTGCGATCGGGGCGTTGAACGACGCAGAGACGCCGCTGGCAACGGCGCAGGCGAGCAGCATGCGGCGCGCAGAATCCGGCAGGTTGAAGAACTGGCACACCGCGGTGCCAAGGGTCGCACCCAGGTGCACGACCGGGCCTTCGCGACCTGCACTGGCCCCTCCGCCAAGGGAAATGGCGGTCACCAGCGCAGACCAGAGACCGGCCTTGAGCGGCAGGCCGCGGCCGCCATAGGCGCGTGCCTCGATGACGTCGGCGACACCTCCTGCGCGCTGGTACGGGTGATATTTGTGCAGGATCCAGCCGACCACCGCGCCGGCGACGACCGGCGCCAGAAGGATGTAATACCAGGGCTGCTGGAGCGCCGCGTGAATGGTGAACTCCGTGGTCGTCCTCAGCCACGGCCACTGGATGAGCCCGATGGCCGTTCTGAACGCAATTGCCGCGAGAGCCACCAGGGCCCCCACCAGGATCGCCAGCAGCCAGACCAGCGGCAGCTTGTTTGCCCTGAACTGGCGCACGTTGGGAGTGATCCAGCTGATAAGGATTTCCGGTAGTTGACCCGCAGTTTCAATTATTTTGCGCATAAGTAGGGCCGGGAATATGATCGCATTGCCTATCGGGAACCATTTTGCCCGAGTCGGCGTTAATGAACAGGTCTACTTGCGCTTCAAACGGCGAAAATCACCCTAATTTGTACTCATGTCGCCTTTTTCACGATCTCGATGCGCCTGCCGGCCCTTTCCGGTCTTCCGAGCGCGGCCTGGGCGCCGGCAAGCGCGGCCAGATTGGCGCGTATGTCCTCGGGCCAGGGAGCGACCTTGCGGGCCGCCATGTCGACGTGCAGGCTCATCTGTTCCGATGTTGCCGAGAGCCAGTCTTCGTCGGCGTGGCGCAGCTCCTGGAAGAAATGGGCCCGCTTGGAATCGAAATCGAGCAGCTGAAGGGTTCCGACAACCGGCATCCCGGCGCTGAGTTCGCGCAGGTAGCACACGTGAACCTCGGCGGTGAAAAACGACGCGCCGCGTTCCTTCAGATACTCCGGCCCCATCCCCAACCTTTCGAAGACCTGGTCGACGGCGGTATCGAACAGAACGTTGTAGTAAGCCATGTTGAGATGGCCGTTATAGTCGATCCAGTCATCCTTCACCGTCATCACGGCACTCCTGACCAGCCCGTCACCCCAATCTGCGGTCATTCGGCTCTCCTTTGCGAATGCGTGGCAACGCTCTGCGGCAAAAGCCGGATTTGGCTTTGACCTTTTTGTGTTCCGCTAACATATTCACACCTGACGCGGGGGCCAAGGTCCGGCCCGCAGGAAGGATGACGGTCAGCGATGGCGATCGAAGCAAATGTGATGCACTCAGACGACCCGAGCGGAAGCGTTGCGGGCGTGATCGAAAAACTGAAGGCCCGGTTCGCGGACCGCTGTGCCACCTCGCAGGCGCTCCGGGAGCAGCACGGTCACACGACGACCTGGCTGGAGAACCAGCCGCCGGACGCCGTGGTTTTCGCGGAAACGACGGAAGAGGTCGCCGAAACGGTCAAGATCTGCGCGGCGGCCAACGTGCCGGTCATCCCTTTCGGGACGGGCACTTCGCTGGAAGGTCACGTGAATGCGCCTGAGGGTGGAATATCCATTGATCTCAGCAGGATGAGCAGTGTTCTTGAAGTGAATTCGGAAGATCTTGACTGCCGTGTCGAGGCCGGGGTCACGCGCAAGCAGCTCAACAGCTATATCAGGGACACCGGACTTTTCTTCCCGATCGATCCGGGCGCCGACGCCAGTCTGGGCGGCATGGCGGCAACGCGGGCGTCGGGAACCAACGCGGTCCGATACGGCACGATGAAGGATGCGGTGCTCGCGCTCACGGTGGTTACCGCAGACGGCAACATCATCCGCACGGGCGGCCGCGCGCGGAAGTCGTCGGCCGGGTATGACCTGACGCGGCTGTTCGTGGGTAGCGAGGGAACGCTGGGGGTCATTACCGAATTGACTCTGCGCCTGCACGGTCAGCCGGAAGCGATTTCGGGCGGGGTCTGCCCGTTTCCTGATGTGCAATCCGCCTGCCAGGCCGTCATCATGACAATCCAGATGGGATTGCCGGTCGCGCGGATCGAGTTGCTCGACAGCATGCAGGTCCGGGCCTGCAATTCCTATTCGAAGCTCGACCTCGCGGAAACACCGACGCTGTTCCTTGAATTTCACGGCTCGGAGGCCGGCGTCAACGAACAGTCGGAAACCTTTTCCGCCATTGCGGACGAATTCGGCGGCGGCCCCTTCGAGTGGGCGACGGCGGCGGAAGACCGTTCGAAACTCTGGGCAGCCCGGCATGATGCCTACTGGTCAGGTCGCGGGCTCAGGCCGGAGGCGCAGGTTGTCGCGACGGATGTCTGCGTACCGATATCCCGGCTTGCCGAATGTGTCACCCAGACTGCCGCCGACATCGAGGCCGAAGGGCTGCTTGCGCCCATTGTCGGGCATGTGGGCGACGGCAACTTCCACGTACAGGTGCTGGTGGATCCGGACAATCCGGATGAGATGAAGACGTGTGAGGCTTTCATTGAGCGTCTCGCCATCCGTGCGCTCGACATGGAAGGCACCTGCACGGGCGAGCATGGCGTCGGCCAGGGCAAGCAGAAATACATGAAGCGTGAACACGGAGACGCACTTGAACTGATGCAGTCCATCAAGGAGGCGCTCGATCCGCACAATTTGATGAATCCGGGCAAGATCCTGCCGCAGTCATGATATTGTATCGAATCAGTTCAATAAGCTCGTTTTAACCGCGATGGTTTATGTGTAAGGGGGTCATTGCAGCTTTCCGGCCGACTGTTTGCGAAAGAGGAAAGGTGCAAAAGGTGCCCCGCGCTGGGGCCGGTGACTTTGGTGAGCAAGGAGACAAGGCCTGAACTCCGTTTACATCACGTTGGGAATTTCCGTCATTCTGGTGCTCGTGGCAGCGCTGGTAGGGCCGTTTTTTATTGACTGGACTGTTTACCGATCCACGTTCGAAACCTATGCGGAGCGAGCGCTCGGGCACAAGGTCACCGTGCTCGGGGAAGCGGATCTGCGCCTTCTGCCCGCGCCGTCGCTCAGTTTTTCCGATGTGCGCGTCGGCGAAGCCGAGGATCCGCTCCTCGTCGTGTCGCAATTCAACGTCCGCATCGAGTTGCCGCCGCTTCTGAAAGGGGAAATCCGGGTCATCGACATGGAGCTGGACAGGCCCCATCTGGCCCTCTCGCTCGATGAAAGCGGCCGGCTGGACTGGCTGACGGCGCGCACGTCGGATGGCGCGCTGGCCAACCTTCCGCCCGAAGACGTTGCCTTTGAAAAAATCACCATTCGCGACGGTGCGCTTTCCATCGTCGATGCGCGGTCCGGAGAAACCCACCGGATCGACGACGGCAATCTTGCCGTCAGTGCCCGGTCTCTTGCCGGACCTTTCAAGGCAACCGGCAGCCTGACGCTCGAAGGCGCGCCCTATAACCTGACCATCGCCACGGGCCGCGCCCAGGAAGACTTCGGGATCCGGATCAAGGGCGAACTGACGCCGATCGACTGGGCGGTCAACTTCGCTTTTGACGGGATGTTGCAGCAAACAGATGCAGCCCCGGCGTTCGACGGCACCTTCAACATCGCTTCCATCGTGCTCGATGAAGACACCGGCAAGAGCTGGTCGTCCGAAGGCCGCTTCACGGCGGACATCGCCGAGGTGGCCGTGCCTGAATTCGAATTCAGATACGGACCGGAGGACAGGCGTCTCAGTGTCAGCGGCAGCGCCGATCTGGTCTATGCCGGTGACAAGCGATTTGAGGTTCGGGCGCGGTCAAAGCAGGTGGATCTCGACCGCCTCCTTGGCGGTGGCCCGCAGGACCCCGTGGAGATCAATTCAGCGGGTGGGCAGCTGATATCCGCGCTGCGCGCCGTGCCTCTGCCGCCCATTGACGGCGCGATTTCGCTTGATGTGCCCGCAGTTGTTGCCGGCGGCGGTATTATCCAGAATGTCCGGCTCGACCTGGAAACGATGCTGGGCGGCTGGCGGGTTGCGCGGCTTGCCGGCCGCTTGCCCGGGCGAACCCTGGTTGCGACCCAGGGAGATCTCGGTCTTGAGCCGGCAATGAGCTACCGCGGTGCCCTGTCCATAAGTTCCGATCAGCCCGGTTCCTTCCTGGGGTGGTGGCGGCAGAAGGAGGGCAGCGCCTCCGCCATGGAGCCGATTGCGCTTGAGGGACGGCTGAACCTTCGTCCGGAAGGCGCCGCGCTCAACAATCTGCGGCTTACGCTTGCCGGGTCGGAAGCACGGGGCGGTCTTGCCTACCGCAAGCCGCGGAGCGGTGCCGACGAATTTTCTCTGAACCTGGAAGCGGACAGGCTGGATCTCGACGCGATCGAGAACATCGCTGCCATCATGCGGCCCCAGGCGGACGCCGGCGGCGCATCCGCCAACACGCCCGACCTGAACGTTTCGGTGCGTCTGCGCGCCAAGGAAGTCGTCGCGCGCGGGGTCGACGGCAAGGGACTGGCCCTCGAAGCGGACTATGCAGACGGAGGGGTCCGGATCGACCGGCTCTTCGCAGAGGATCTTGCGGGCGCGCGCCTGGACGTGACGGGGGCAATTCAAAACCTCTTTTCCGCTCCTGAAGGTGCTATCGCCGGTGAACTGGAGGCACGGGACCTGTCCGGCCTGGTCGCGCTGGCGGGAAGCGTGTTTCCGGAAAGCGCCTTTGCAGGCCGTCTTGAGAAGGCAGCCGGCAGCCTGGTGCCGGCCAATTTCCAGGGCGAACTCAAGGCCGCGGCGCGTGGCGGCGAGACGGATATGACACTCACGCTCGACGGTTTTGCCGGTGGCGCGGAAGCGGCTTTCAGTGCCGGACTGAAAGGACGTGTCGACGACTGGCGTGACGCCGAACTGCAGCTTTCGGTCGGGCTCAAGGGACCGGATGGCGGCAAGCTGCTGCAGCAACTGGGTTTCGACATCATCCCCTTGAACGAAAATGACGGCGGACGGCTATATGTGATCGCGTCAGGGGTTCCATCGGAAAAGCTGACCGTTGAGGTCGATGCGACGATCGGGACGTCCGAGCTGTCGGCGGACGGCGCTCTGGTCATGGCGCGAAACACCGACACGGAGTTTGACGCTGCTGTCACGGCAAAGACCGATGACCTGGCGCCGCTTGCCTTGATGGCCGGCCGGGTTCTGCCCGTCATGACGGGCACCCTCCCGGCCGAAATCTCCTTCAATCTCGCGGGGCGCGGGAGCGAGCTTGAGATCAGCGATGCGACGGGGACTGTCGGCGAAACCACGTTCGAGGGCGCTCTGGCCGGTGATCTTGAACCAGCGCCGGGCGAACGCAATCGCCGTTTCAGCGGGCGTCTTGCGGCAAGTCAGGCGGACTTGACTGGCCTGACCGAACTGGTTCTGGGCCCCGATCAGTGGTTTGCGGCCGGTGACGGTTCCAGCATCTGGCCGACCGTACCGTTCGGCGCACCGCTTCTGGACCGGCTCGACGTGACGCTTCAGTTCGAAGCGGACCGCCTGATGCTGGATGAGGAGACTGAAATCTCCAACCCGCGCGCCGAAATGCGGCTCTCACCGGCACTGCTGCGCCTTGATGGCTTGAGCGGTGCGTTTGCCGGAGGCGGTCTGACCGGGAGCCTGTCGGTCCAGCGCTCGGATGCGGAGGCAGCGTTCTCCGGGCGGGTGAAGCTCGACCGCGCGGATATCCGCCAACTGGTCTGGAGACCGGACAACCGGGCGGTCGCGTCCGGAACGCTGGATCTGTTTCTTGAATTCGAAGGGGCAGGGCGGTCGATTTCCGCAATCGTTTCAGGTCTCAACGGTGGCGGTACGTTCTCAATGGAGGCGGGCGATTTCCGCGGTCTCAATCCGCAGGCCTTTCCGCTTGTCACGCGTGCGGCCGATGCCGGGCTTGAGCTTCAGGACGACCGGATCAGGGAGGTCTTCGTCAACCACATGAGCGCGGGCAGCCTGCCCTTCGACCGTGTTGACGGCACACTGACCCTTGTTGGTGGGCGGCTGAGTGCCCGCAATGTCGTGGTGGATTCCGCCCGTGCGGAAATCTTCGGCTCAGGCGAGGTCGATCTCAGATCCTACGATCTCGACGCTGACTTCTCGCTGAAGATCGATCCGGGAGAGGACGCGGTCACCGGCGCCGAACCCCAGGTGGGGCTGCTGTTCGAGGGGCCTGTCGATGCACCGGAACGGCGCGTCGATATTGCACCGTTCACCGCTTATCTCACCCTCCGCGCCTTCGAACAGGAGGTTGAGCGTGTGGAGAAACTCCAGGCGGAGATCCTGGAGCGGGACCGGCTGGTGCGCGAACTGAAACGTCAGAGGCAGGCGAGCGACCGGCGCGTGCGCGAAGCAGAGGCGGCAGCGCTTGCAGCCGAAGAACTCGAACGGCTGCGGCTCGAAGAAGAGGCAAGGGCGCTTGAAGAGCAATCTGAACAGCGGATCGAAGAGGAAGCCGGCCAGCCAAGCGCGCCCGCTCCCTTGCCGAGACAGCAGAGCAACCTTCAGCAGGACGGGGATGACGAAGCATTCGCGGAGCGGATAAGGGCGCTTCTGGGAGACGATGGCCCGCAGACAACGCAGTCCGTCCCCAGCACGGCGCCGCCTTCCAAGCCGGGCAGCAATCTGCCGCCGCTCGATCCGCCGGTTTCGATTGAAGACCTGATCACACAGGACGTCGGCGCACCGCTGGTGTTGCCTGGGGCTCAGTAGGCCGGAGGGACTTCCTTCAGGTCGCTCTCAGTTGCCGGAGAACCCAAAGCCTGACGGCTGAAGAAAGCGGATCGTCGGGATCGCGGCTGTCGTCTATTTCGGCGATCAGGCCGGCAAGCGACCGTTTCTCGGCCTGTGCGTGACCATCGACGACGTCCCAGAATTCGGGTTCGAGGGCCAGGCTTGTGCGGTGACCGTGAAGGGTCAGGGACCGTTTGACAAGCGGCATCAGGTTCAGGTGCCGTCGTCGCTGGAAGGGGAAAGCCGGTGACCGTCGACCTTCTTTTCCAGTTCGTCGCGCCGTCTGCGTGCAGCGTCCCGCTCAGCCTTTGTCCGGCCGAATTTCCGGCGATTGTCCTTGGCTTCCTTGTCCCTGGTCTCGCGCTGCTTCCGCTTGCGAGCCTGGCGCAGATTTACGATTTCCGCGCTCATTTGGGTCTCCGATCGTCAGGTCTTTTTCCGGAAGGCATCAAGGGATACGACTTCTCCGCCGCCATCACCCTCGGGTGCCTTGGCGGCCGGTTTCTCGGCATCGTCCTTTTCCGGTGGTGAGGCATCGGCCTCCTTGACGTCACCGGTTCCCCCGGTCGCGGTTTCGGACTGTTCCTGTTCGGCCTTTGCGAGTTCCTCGACGGCCTCGAGCAGTTCCTCGGGCAATTCTTCGGCTGTCTTGCCGGGATCAAATTCAAGCGCAAACTGGACGGATGGGTCGAAGAACCCCTTGATCGCCGAAAAGGGAACAAGAAGCTTTTCCGGCACGCCGCCGAAGGAGAGACCGACCTCAAAGGCATGTTCGCCGATCGCCAGATCCCAGAACTGGTGCTGCAGCACGATGGTCATTTCCTGCGGATAGCGTTCCTTCAGTCTCTGGGAGATGCGGACGCCCGGCGCATTCGTGTCGAAGGCGATGTAGAAATGATGCTCGCCCGGCAGTCCGGTGCGCCCGACCTCGGCCAGAATCTTCTTGACTGCGCCCCTGAGCGCGTCCTGGATCAAAATATCGTATCGCAGAAGGTCTTCAGACATCAGTTCTCGTCGAATCTTGCTTTGATTTGGTGCCTTATAACCCACATTGACGGCCCGGCGCCAAAAAGAAAAGCCAATTTTCCAAGTGATACCGGAATAATGCGTCTTTCCTGAGAAGGCCAAGTCAATGCATGCATAAAGCCGCGATTTGCGGGCTTTGCCTCAGGTTTTCAGGTGTCGGAAAGGTGAAGGCTTCTGTTGCCAGGTGCCTTCCAACCCCGCCTGCCGGTGCTAATCCAGCAGGGCTTTAAAGGACTACCGGCACTGCATTACGCAGCGACAGCGTTGTCCATAGCATAGTTGTCGTTTGCAACTATTAAGACAGCCCGATAACGGTGGTACAATGCCGAGCAAAAGCACAGTCTTTACGCCCTCGTCGATCCTATTTCGCCCCCGCCGAAACCCACGTGACTTCGGGTGGAATGCCCCGTGGGCTTGGGTGGAGGCGCCGGGTACCGCCCCCGGGTCCGATAGGTTTATTGCACTGACAGTTTATTGCCATAGCTGGCGAACCAGCCTGCCTGATATAAGTGTTTCAGCCCTGAATTGAAAGTGGTTTTGCGCTCGTAGCGCCGTTTCGCAGGTCCCGCCCGTTGCCTATCGTCCACAGCCTCGCCCCCGGGATCTGGGGAAAGTGCGGGGCAGGGGATGTGTTTTTCGCAGAATCTGCGAAGTTAGCCTGTCCACTCAAATCCGCGTCCGAAAGGCGTTGCCGTGCAGCAATATCTCGACCTCCTGACGAAAATTCTGGATGAGGGCGTCGACAGGGGCGATCGCACCGGAACAGGCACACGGTCGGTCTTCGGGTACCAGATGCGGTTTGATCTCGCCGACGGCTTTCCCGTGGTCACAACCAAGAAGCTGCACCTCAGGTCAATCATTCACGAACTGCTCTGGTTTCTCGCGGGCGATACCAACATTCGCTATCTCAACGAGAACGGCGTGAAGATCTGGGATGACTGGGCGGACGAGACCGGTGAACTCGGTCCGGTTTACGGCTACCAGTGGCGGTCATGGCCTGCGCCGGACGGCCGGTCGATCGACCAGATCGAGAAACTGCTTGAGATGATCCGTAAGAGCCCGGAGAGCCGGCGGCTGATCGTGTCGGCCTGGAACCCGGCACTGGTCGACGAGATGGCGCTGCCGCCGTGCCACTCCCTGTTCCAGTTCTATGTCGCGGAGGGCAAGCTCTCCTGTCAGCTCTATCAGCGGTCCGCGGACGTGTTCCTCGGTGTGCCCTTCAACATCGCCTCCTATGCCCTCCTGACCATGATGGTGGCGCAGGTCACCGGCCTGAAACCGGGTGATTTCGTGCACACGCTCGGCGATGCGCACCTTTATTCCAACCATTTCGATCAGGCGCGCGAACAGCTCACCCGCGCCCCGCGCGCCCTGCCGCAGATGAAGATCAATCCGGACGTCACGGATCTGTTCGCGTTCAAGTTCGAGGATTTCGAGCTGGTCGGCTACGACCCGCACCCGCATATCGCGGCACCGATCGCGGTGTGATCGTTTCGACTCTTCCGAATTCCGTAAATCTTCGAACACATGGAGTACTGGGTCCCGGTCTTGCCGCTTGCGCAGCAAACCGGGATGACAAATCCAGGGAACAAGTTCACATCCAGACCTGGCGGCGGCCGGAATTATGCTGCTTTGTCTACGGCACAAGTTCGGCAATCCTTTCCTACCCGGTGATGCCATGGCTTGACCATGGCATCCACGCCGTTTCGTTTCTGAAACTTGAGGCGGTGGAGAGGTCTCGGCATGGATTGCAGGGTCAAGCCCTGCAATGACGACGGTTGGTGAGGCCATCTCAGGTCAGGAGACTTGTCATTCCGGCTGAAGCGCAGCGGAAGGCCGGAACCCAGTAACCACCTGTTTCTCCTTCTTCTGAGAACCGCCGGCCACATGGAGTACTGGGTCCCGGTCTTGCTGCTTGCGCAGCAAACCGGGATGACAAATCCAGGGAACAAGTTCACATCCAGACCTGGCGGCGGCCGGAATTATGCTGCTTTGTCTACGGCACAAGTTCGGCAATCCTTTCCTACCCGGTGATGCCATGGCTTGACCATGGCATCCACGCCGTTTCGTTTCTGAAACTTGAGGCGGTGGAGAAGTCTCGGCATGGATTGCAGGGTCAAGCCCTGCAATGACACTGGTTGGTGAGGCCATCTCAGGGCAGGAGACTTGTCATTCCGGCTGAAGCGCAGCGGAAGGCCGGAACCCAGTAACCACCTGTTTCTCCTTCTTCTGAGAACCGCCGGCCACATGGAGTACTGGGTCCCGGTCTTGCTGCTTGCGCAGCAAACCGGGATGACAAATCCAGGGAACAAGTTCACATCCAGACCTGGCGGCGGCCGGAATTATGCTGCTTTGTCTACGGCACAAGTTCGGCAATCCTTTCCTACCCGGTGATGCCATGGCTTGACCATGGCATCCACGCCGTTTCGTTTCTGAAACTTGAGGCGGTGGAGAAGTCTCGGCATGGATTGCAGGGTCAAGCCCTGCAATGACACTGGTTGGTGAGGCCATCTCAGGGCAGGAGACTTGTCATTCCGGCTGAAGCGCAGCGGAAGGCCGGAACCCAGTAACCACCTGTTTCTCCTTCTTCTGAGAACCGCCGGCCACATGGAGTACTGGGTCCCGGTCTTGCCGCTTGCGCAGCAAACCGGGATGACAAATCCAGGGAACAAGTTCACATCCAGACATGGCGGCGGCCGGAATTATGCTGCTTTGTCTACGGCACAAGTTCGGCAATCCTTTCCAACCAGGTCATGCCATGGCTTGACGGCTGCTGGATTTTTGAGGCGCGTGAAACCGCAGCCGGTTCACAAAAGCAGAACACGCGCCATCGGGTCTCCGGTACCGGCCGTTCACACCACCTCAAACCAGGTCATCATGCCCGAGGCCGCGTGGCCGAGCATGTGGCAGTGGATCAGCCACTTGCCGGGATTGTCGGCGACGAACGCGATCTTGACCGTCTCTTGAGGCTGCGTCGTGAAGGTGTCGCGCCAGTCCTGGTGTTTCAGCGGCTCTCCGTCCTTTTCCAGCAGGCGGAAGTGATGCCCGTGAATGTGCATCGCATGCGGGAAGCCGGTGTCGTTCCGGCTTTCCAGAACGATTGTCTCGCCGCGCCTTGCATTGAACATCGGCTCGCCCTGCATGCCGGCGACCCCGTTGAAGGTCCAGAACTGGCCGTCCTGCACCATCTTGCGCACCTCGTCTTCCGACCGGTCCTCCATCAGGGCGCGCATTCCACCCATGGCGCCGCCCTGCATGACGAGCGGCAGTTCGAGCGCGTCGGCAAGATCCGGCTCCGGCAACCGGTTGACCGGGGGAAGCGAGAGTGGACCGTCCCGCCCACCTCCATCGGAGACCTGGAAGTTGGCAAACGCGAAGGGCTGTCCGGTCATCATTTCGAGAGGAAAAGTTCCGGGTTCCGTTGGCTGCACGGCAAGATCCATGCGCTGTGCCGGAGCCAGCTGTACAATCCCCGAGACCTCCCGCGGTTCGCTCAAGGTCTGGCCGTCCAGCGCGATCAGTTTCGCGCCCATGCGCTCCGGGGCGAGGTCGAGGATCCGCGAGGCGGACACGTTGATGAGGCGCAACCTGTGCCAGCGGCCCTTTTGCAACGGAATATCCGGCAGGGAAACGCCATTGACCGTCAGCCAGTTGCCCAGGCGTCCCGCATGCGAAAAGTCGTGCCGTGCGCCAAAGCTGGCCGTGTCGAGTACGCCGTTCTCGTCCAGGCGCCAGTCGCTCAGCACGAGACTGATGTCGGCGTCACCGGAGAAGAGGTTGTCGTGGTCCTCGACGATGAGTGGCCCGGAGAGACCGCGCGGAACCTGGTTCCAGCTCATGTTGTGGGCGTGGTACCAGTAGGTTCCGGCGTCCGGTGCAACAAAATCGTAGTCGAAGCTTTCGCCAGGTCCGACGGCCGGTTGCGTAACGCCTGCCACGCCATCCATCGCATTGTCGATACGGATGCCGTGCCAGTGGATCGAGGTCGGTTCGTCGAGCTCGTTGATGAAGCGAACCCTGACCCGTTCCCCCTGTTTCACCCGGATTTCCGGTCCCGGCAGGCGATCGTTGTAGAGCCACAGCGGAGAGGCGCCGCCCTTGTCGCCATAAAGGCGCGCTTCGCCGGCTGCGGCTCTCAGCTCAAGGAAATCGTCCGATGTCTTTGCAAGTGTCAGCTTCGGAAAAGCTGCAATCGCGCTGCCCGCCAGCGTGGTTTTCAAGAATGACCTGCGATCCAAATCCGTCTCCGGGTTGCCTGATCAGGGAGGAGTTCGTGTGGTGATATGATGTTTCCAGCAGCTGGAAGGTCAAGTCCGGGAGACTGATTAGAAGTCAGACGCAAAAATGTGCGCTTTCTTGTGTACACTTTCGGTTGCGCTCATCGGCATCTTCCCATCAGGACAAAGCTCATGATCTCTCACGACGATGCAATCTCCCTGTCGCCTCACGCGGTTGCCGCCGAAGACAACGGGTTCGATCCGATGATCGGCCGCAAGCTGGTTGCCGGCGTGGAATCGGGCCTCTTGCGGCACCTGCATGTCGTGCTTGCCGAGCGGGGCGGCGAGACTATTCTGGAAAGTTACGGGAGCGGACCGGACGAGGATTGGGGCCGGCCAATCGGTGACGTGGACTTCGGACCCGACACGCTGCATGACCTCAGGTCGATCACCAAAAGCCTGGTCAGCCTTCTCTACGGTATCGCGCTGGAGAAGGGGCTTGTGCCGCGCATCGACACGCCGATCCTGAGCGAATTTGCCGACTATCCGGACCTTTCCGCGGACCCGGCCCGGATGGAACGGACCATCGAGCATGCGCTGACGATGAGCCTCGGCATGGAATGGGACGAGACGAAGCCCTATACGGACCCGGAAAACAGCGAAATCGCGATGGAGCTCGCCGCGGATCGCTACCGCTACATACTGGAGAGAAATCTCGTGTCGGAGCCCGGAACGCGCTGGATCTACAGCGGCGGAGCCACGGCTCTGGTCGGCAGGATCATCGAAAAGGGCACAGGGCAAACGCTGCCGGATTTCGCAAAAGATGTCCTGTTCGATCCGCTCGGCATCAAGACGTTCAAGTGGTCCGCGGGCAAGGATGGCACCCATTCGTCCGCTTCGGGCGTCCGGCTGACCGCGCCAGATCTTCTGAAAATCGGCCGTCTCGTGCTCAATGACGGCGTCTGGGACGGGCGCAGCATTGTTCCCGAAGCCTGGCTCCGGGCGTCGCTCCGTCCCGTTCTGGCGACCGGTGAAGGCGTCGACTACGGCTATTTCTGGTTTTGCGGAAAGGCTCAGAACGCGGCGCTTGGCGGCCCGGTGCCCTGGTTCGGTGGCTTCGGCAATGGCGGCCAGAGGTTGTTCGTCTGCCCGAAGGCCGACGTAGCCGCAGTGATCTATTCCGGCAACTACAACAACTGGATGGCCTGGATCCCGCCCACCAGGGTCTGGCTGGAAATCATCCTCGCCAACCTGCAGAAGGCTTGAGGGGCGGGCAGGTTCTGGGTTCTACCGAGTGTGCAGCCCATCCTTCGAGACGGACCTGACGGTCCTCCTCAGGATGAGGTGCTATTTTGTTGCTGATGCAGCAGAGTTTGTCGATACACGACCTCATCCTGAGGAAGGCCGCAGGCCTGTCTCGAAGGATGAGCTGCTTGTTGACATCTTCAATTCCAGATAGTTTTATCTTTGTAATGCAATCAGAAATGAAAGTGCATGGCGGCAATCGTTTATATTCTCAGGTGTTCGGACGGCAGCTACTACACGGGCATCACCCAAAAAGATCTTGAAAGCCGGGTCAGTGAACATCAGCAGGGCATTCACGACGGCTACACAGCCCGACACAGGCCGGTCACCCTGGTATTCAACTGCGTTTTCGACAGGATTACCGATGCAATTGCCTGCGAACGCCAGATAAAAGGTTGGCGGCGTGAGAAAAAGGAAGCGCTCATCCGCGGCGATTATGAGCTGCTTCCCGAATTGGCTGCTCGAAGAGGAAAGACGCAACGCTAGGCAAGCGGCCCATCCTTCGAGACAGCGCTAACGCGCTTCCTCAGGATGAGGTTTTCGCGGGGTGAAGCCGCAGAAGTGGCAGCTAATTCAGACCCTCATCCTGAGGAGGACCGTCAGGTCCGTCTCGAAGGGTGGGCCACGCGTGAGGTCGCGTCAGCAAGGCCGCTGGGCTCCACCTGATCACGAGGCCTTGGAAAGGTCCAGGAGCCAGGTCCAGAAGGCCAGTGTGGGTTTCCAGGCGTCGACGAGGAAGGTTGCGGCCTTGTCGCCCGTGGCGGGAGCCGTGTCCGCGATCGTCGTCCAGACGGCAAGGCCCTTGTGGCGGGCGAGGTCGGCGTGTTCATGGTCCTTCGGAAACCCGCGCGGTGGCTTGGCGAGATCCGGCGCGGACCTTTCGAACCCGATTTCCTCCAGGTCTGACAGGAGGCCGGCAATTTCGCCGCCGCCGCTTTCAAGGGCGTGGAGATAGGAGCCGAGAGCTGCCTTGGAGAACGCCATGCAGCCGGTTCCGAGGCGGATGTGGCCCGGTTCGAAGGATACGAAAAAGCTTGGCGGTTGCGCATCCCTGCCTTCGAACGCCTTGCCCTTCGGCCAGAAAGCCATCCGGATGTGTGCGTTGTAAGGCGTCTTGTCCTTTGAAAACCTCAGATCCCGGTTGATCCGGAACTGCTTGGAGGCGGTTTCAAGACCGGTCAGCGCGGACAGCCTCTCGGCGAGATCGGCGCGCAGGGCATCGGCGGGTTTCTTCACGGCCCGCTGATAGTCCGGCTTGTGGGCGTCGAACCATTCCTTCGAATTGTTGGCCTTCAGATCGGCCAGAAACGCAAATGTCTCGGGCGAAAAACCTTGTGACGGCATCAGGCTCTCCTCCCGGCGGGCTTCTGTTTCGGTTTGGGTGCCTTGGCGGGCAGAGAGCAGACATAGGCGCGCGCCATGTCGACCCAGAACTTCAGGTCGTTGTCGCTCTCAATGCCATCCGGGTCGACCTTGATGAAACCGGGCATAGGCCGTCCGGCCGGTTTGCAGGGCGAGGCATTCGGCCTGGCGAGGGCCTCGGCTTCCTGCTCCTTGCCCACACGCGCCATCAGTCCGCGCTTTGATGCGCACACAAGCATGTTGCCGTTGACCATGAAGCAGGTGGAGCCGAACATCTTTTTCTGTTCGACATTCTTGTCCGGGATCAGGGCCCGGGTGCGTTCGATCAATACGGTTTCCATCAGTTCTGACATTTGAAGCTTCCTGTCCTTTTGGGTCCGTACCCTTGAGTTTCTCACCGAGGACGCGCGCGGACCGTGATATCCGACAGGCCCTGGAAAAGAGAGCGCGAAAAACTCTCCGCGTGCTGCGATTTATGCTAGGAGGCGCACTTGGAAAAGGAAACGGGATTCGGAGACCCACTTGCCTGACCTGGTTCTCATTGCAGCCGTTGCCCGGAACGGTGTCATCGGCGCGGACAACGACATGCCCTGGCAGCTGTCGTCCGACCTGAAGCATTTCAAGCGCCTCACGCTCGGAAAACCAGTGATCATGGGGCGCAAGACATTTGTGTCCTTTGGCGGGCGTCCCTTGCCGGGGCGTCCCCACGTGGTGATCTCGCGCGATCCAGACTACGCACCCGAGGGCGTCGACACGGCGACATCCTGGCCGATGGCGCTTGAAACGGCGGAAAGGCGTGCCGATGAACTTGGAGTGGACGAGATCTTCTGCATCGGTGGCGGCCAGATCTACGGACAGGCGATCGGCGAGGCGGCCCGGTTGGAGATAACCGAAGTCGATGCGGAACCGGTCGGTGACACGCGTTTCCCGTCAATAGACCCTGCGGCCTGGGAAGAGGTGAACCGGGTCCCCGGAGAGCGCACGGACAAAGACAGTGCCGGCTTCACCTTCGTGACCTATCGCCGCATATCCGGCGCAAACTGAGTATCACAATGGAATTCGAAACGACCCAGAGCGCAAGATGGTGCCGGTTGCAGCAGATGTCGCCACTCGATGTGCATGACCTGCTCAAGCTCCGGCAGGATGTCTTTGTCATCGAACAGACCTCGCTTTATCCGGACATTGACGGCAAGGATCCGGAGGCGCTGCACCTGCTCGTGCGTGACGGGTCCTCCAACGCGCTGATCGGGACCGTTCGTGTCACGGAAGATGTTCAAGCCGGAACGGCGAGGATCGGACGGGTGGTCATCGCGCCGTCGGCGCGTGGAACGGGACTTGGCCGGAAACTGATGCTTGCGGGGATCGAAAAAGTCGAGGAAATCCTGCCCTCGGGTGTCATCGATCTGTCTGCGCAGGCGCATCTGGAGAGCTTCTACCGGTCGCTGGGCTTTGAGACTGTTTCGGAGGAATATCTCGAAGACGGCATTCCACATGTCGACATGACCCGCAGGTGCGGCGCGGGCAATTAACCCTTCGCCCAGATCTTTCGGCAGCAACGACTTGACACCGCCACAATTGCGCACCACCTGCGGCACGGGAAAACACATGGGTTTTACGCGGAAAGTATGCCGGTCTTCGCATTGAAAGCATCCGGTAACCTCCCTATAACCAACGGTGAGTCAGAACGGGTGAAAGCCCATGTCCGGCGGCTGACGCCGGAGTTCACAGAAGGAAGTCTTGATGCCTTGGAGCAATCAGTCAGGCGGCGGTGGCCCCTGGAAGGGTGGCGGAAACAATGGCGGCCCATGGGGCGGCGGCGGCGGCGGTAACAACAACGGCCCCTGGGTCGGTGGCCCGAACCGGGGCGGAGGCGGCGGCGGCAACCCGCCAGACCTTGAAGAGCTGCTGAAAAAGACCCAGGACCGCATGAAGACCGTGCTTCCGGGCGGCGGCGGTGGCGGCATCGGTTTTGCGGGCGTCCTGATCGTGATCGGCATCGGCATTGTCGGCTGGCTGGCCACGGGCATCTACACGGTCGACGAAGGCGAGCGCGGCGTCGAGCTGGTGCTCGGTGACGTTGTCGGGATTACCTCTCCGGGTCTGAACTACAATCTTCCTTACCCGATTGGTGACGTTTACAAGCCGGCGGTCGAACTCCAGCGTGAAACCACGGTCGGCGTGGACGAGACTTTCTCCACGTCCGGTGCGGTGCGCGCGCGCGACATTCCCGAGGAAAGCCTGATGCTGACGGGCGATGAAAACATCGTCGACGTGGGCTTCAAGGTGCTGTGGCGTGTCAAGAACACGACCGACGGGATCACCGACTATTTGTTCAACATCCAGGAACCGGCAGCCACGGTGAAAGCGGTCGCGGAAAGCGCGATGCGTGAAGTCGTCGGCGGGTCCAACATCGACTCGATCCTGACCGAAAACCGCGTCTCCATCCAGAACGACGTTGCCACGCTGATGCAGTCGACACTCGACGCCTACCGTGCCGGCGTCGAAATCTCGGAAGTGCAGATGCAGCGGGTTGACCCGCCGGCACAGGTCATTGAGGCGTTCCGTGACGTTCAGGCGGCCCGGGCCGACCAGGAGCGTATCCGAAACGAGGCGGAAGCTTACGCCAACAGGATCGTTCCCGAAGCCCGCGGTCAGGCTGCGCGCGTTCTGGAACAGGCAAACGGTTACAAGGATCAGACCATCGCGGAAGCGACCGGTCAGTCGCAGCGTTTCAGCAAGATCTACGAGGAATACCAGAAGGCTCCCGACGTGACGCGTGAGCGTCTCTATCTGGAGACCCTGGAAAAGGTCCTCGGATCCAACAACAAGATCATCATCGACAGTGAATCCTCAGGCTCCGGCGTACTGCCGTTCCTGCCGCTGAACGAGTTGAACAGAGGCGGCAGTGCGCCCGCCACGCGGACAGGAGGTAACTGATCATGCGTAGCGGTATCATTGTAATTGTCCTCGCCGTCGTTGCCGTTGTCGGCTACCTGTCGGTCTATGTCGTCAATCCGACCCAGCAGGCGCTTGTCCTGCGCTTCGGTCAGATCACGGAAGCTCCGAAGACCGAGCCCGGTCTCTATTTCAAGATCCCGTTCGTTCAGAACGTTGTCTACCTGGACAAGCGTATCCTGAACCTGAACATGCCGCCGCTCGAGCCGATTTCCTCGGACAAGAAGCGGTTGATTGTGGATGCGTTCGCACGCTACCGGATTTCCGATCCGGTCCTGTTCTACCAGCGTGTCCAGAACGTACTGACGGCCAACCGGCGTCTGTCGACGCTGCTGCAGTCCTCGCTTCGTTCCGAGGTCGGCCGGACCAGCTTCGTGGCGCTGGTGCGTGACGACCGTTCCGGCGTGATGGAAAATATCCGCCGCGACGTCAGTGCGAACGCGGAAGAACTCGGGATCGAGGTGATCGACGTGAAGATCCGCCGCGCGGACCTTCCCGATGCCAACTCGCAGGCGATTTATGCCCGCATGCAGACGGAACGTCAGCGGGAAGCGACGGAAATCCGCGCGCAGGGTGAAGAGCAATCCCGCCGTATCCGCTCGCGTGCCGATCGTGATGCGACCGTCATCGAAGCTGAAGCCAACCGGGATGCGGAAATCATCCGCGGTGACGGCGATGCGGAACGGAACCGGATCTTCGCGGAAGCCTTCGGTGCCGATCCGGAGTTCTTCGCCTTCTACCGGTCCATGCAGGCCTATGAAGCCGGCTTGCAGTCGGGTGATACCAGCCTTGTGCTGTCTCCCGATTCCAGCTTCTTCCGGTTCTTCAAGGACCCGACGGGCGTGAACGCGCCGGCCGGAAGCGGTGACGACGGCGGGACAGGGATCTCGACCCGGTCGCCCTCTCTCGCCGCGCAATGAATGACTTTGTAACCGCGCTTGGCCTGGTTCTGGTTATCGAAGGCGTTCTTTATGCGCTCATGCCCGGCGGCATGAAGAGCATGATGCGGAGCGCTCTGGAAACATCGGATCAGACCTTGCGCGTTGCAGGCATTGTCGTGGCCGTTCTGGGCCTCATATTTGTGTGGATCATACGCGGATAACGAAAAGTTTCCGGGCGGGAGGGGCAAAAATCTCCCGCCCGTTCTATATTCTGGACTAAACATCGTTAGAAGCTCCGGCTGTCTTCATGGTCAGGCAGCTGTACCGGAAGGGATGAGGAGAAAGCCCTATGGCTCCAAATTTTGTTCGCCGTCGCATGTCCCGGATCGCGTTTGCCGCGGCGGGTCTCGTGCTTGGCGGAATGATCGCGTTTCAGCCCGTTCAGACCGCGCAGGCGCAGGGACCGGTGTCGGTCGCGGACCTCGCGGAGAATCTCGCGGACGCGGTCGTCAACATCTCAACCGCCCAGACCGTACAGGGTCGCAGGTCGGTGCCGATGCCACAGGTGCCGGACGGATCTCCGTTCCAGGAGTTCTTCGAGGAATTCTTCAATCGGCAGAACCGGGACAACGAACAGGCGCCGCGCCGGGTCCAGTCGCTCGGCTCCGGGTTCGTGATCGACGGGACCGAAGGCATCATCATCACCAACAATCACGTGATTGAAGGTGCCGACGAGATCACCGCCAACTTCAATGACGGCACCGCACTGCGGGCAGAGATCATCGGAACGGACGAGAAGACCGACCTGGCCGTGCTCAAGGTTGAGCCGGAAACCCCGTTGAAAGCCGTCGATTTCGGCAATTCCGACACGATCCGCGTCGGTGACTGGGTGATGGCGATCGGCAACCCGTTCGGCCTCGGCGGTACGGTGACCGTCGGGATCGTTTCCGCGCGGAACCGGGACATCAATTCCGGCCCTTACGACAACTTCATCCAGACCGATGCTTCCATCAACCGCGGGAACTCGGGTGGCCCGCTGTTCGACATGCAGGGCAACGTGATCGGCATCAACACCGCGATCATTTCGCCGTCCGGCGGTTCCATCGGGATCGGCTTCGCCATCCCGGCAAAGACCGCCATGCGGGTCATCGACCAGTTGCGCGAGTTCGGTGAAACCCGGCGCGGCTGGCTGGGCGTCCGCATTCAGGAAGTCACAGACGAAATCGCCGAAAGCCTGGCCATGAACGAGGCAATGGGGGCGCTGGTGGCCGGCGTCACCGAGGACGGTCCCGCGGCAAAGGCGAAAATCGAGGCCGGTGACGTCATCATCAAGTTCGACGGCAATGAAGTTGAGGAAATGCGTGAATTGCCGCGCATGGTGGCTGAAACCGCGATCGGCAAAGAAGTCGAGGTTGTCGTCCTGCGCAAGGGCGAGGAAGTCACGATCAACGTGATCCTCGAGCGCCTGGAAGAAAGCACGCCGACACAGGCAAGCGTCACGGAAGACGAAGAGCCGGCCGAGGAACCTGCAGCCAAAAGCGAGGTTCTGGGAATGATGCTGGCCGAGTTGGACGACGCGCTGCGCGAGCAGTTTTCCATCGATGCCGATGTGACCGGTGTTGTGGTGACCGAAGTCCTGCCGGACACGTCGGCTGCAGAAAAACGGATTACCGCCGGCGATGTGATCAAGGAAGTCGCGCAGGAACCGGTCGAAACACCGGCTGACGTCGCATCGGAGATCGGCAAGCTGAAGGATGACGGACGGCGTTCCGCTCTTCTGCTTCTGTCAAACCCCACGGGTGATGTTCGTTTCGTACCGGTGCGGATCGAAGACGAATAGAGCCTGACGGTTTTGGAAAGAGAAAGGGCGCCCGCTGAGGCGCCCTTTTGTTTCCGGCACTTGCCGCTAGTGCAAGGGCGGATCCGGTTCGTTCAGCTGAGAACGAAGTCCTTTTCCGCGTAGCCCTGCAGGTACAGGAGCGCTGTCAGGTCACCGTGGTCAACCCGGAAATCGGCGGCCTCGGCGACGGCGGGTTTGGCGCGATAGGCAACACCGGCACCGGCACGCTCGATCATCGCGAGATCGTTTGCCCCGTCGCCAACCGCGAGCGTCTCGCTGAATTCGATGGACTTGTCGGCAACAAGTTCTTCCAGGCGTTCGCGCTTGGCATCGCGTCCGAGAATGGGTTCGGCGACCTTGCCGGTCAGTTTGCCGTTTTCCTCAAGGAGCGTGTTTGCCTGGTTCTCGTCGAAGCCGATCATGGCGGCGACGGACCTGGTAAAGTGCGTGAAGCCGCCTGACACGAGCGCACAATAAGCGCCGTTTGCCTTCATCGTCTGAACCAATGTCCGGCCACCTGGCATCAGCACGATCCTGTTGCTGAGCACGGTATCGATCGCGGAAACGGAGAGACCTGCAAGCAGGCCGACCCTTTCACGCAAGGCAGGCTCGAAATCGATCTCGCCCCGCATGGCGCGCTCGGTGATCCCGGAAATCTTTTTTTTCAGCCCGAGTTCCGCCGCCAGTTCGTCGATGCACTCCTGACGGATCATCGTGGAATCCATGTCGGCGATCAAAAGGCGCTTGCGGCGATCCGTTTCTGGCTGCACAAAGACGTCGACCGGCGCCGCGCCGATGACAGTTCGTATTCTGGATTCGGCGGCGGCAATCGCGGTTGCGTCGGCGGCCTCAAAGTGGATGTCGGCCGCGACACCGGGGCTCAGGACCGTCTCGGCCGTTGTCTGTCCCAGCGCCTTCGAGGCCCGGCGGACAAGATCCTGATCGACAGCCGGGGCCGTCGGGGTAGACACCAAAGTGGCAACAAAAGACATGGACGCATCCCTGGAACGCAAAAGCAAACAGCCTGGCAACGGCCGCGCCATCCTGATAGCCGGACCGACCGCGAGCGGCAAGTCCGCTTTCGCGCTCAAAGTCGCGGCGGAGTGCAATGGCGTGATTGTCAATGCGGATTCCATGCAGCTCTACGAAGATCTGCGCCTTGTGAGCGCTCGCCCGAGCGCGGAAGAAGAGAAGATGGTGCCGCATCGGCTCTACGGCATCCTGCCTGCGTCGACGGCTTTCTCGACCGGGGCCTGGCTGCGTCTCGCTGCGGACGAGATCACCGGGCTGAGAGCCGAAGGCAAGGTGCCTGTCGTCGTCGGTGGAACCGGGCTTTACTTCAAGGGGCTGACCGAGGGCTTCGCGGATATGCCCGAAATACCCGAGGCGGTTCGCCGGGAGGCCCGCGCGCTTGGTGACCGCGAAGGTGTGGAAGGATTGCGCAATGCCCTGATACGGGAAGGGGACCGGGAGGCTGCGGCAGCCCTCAACGACCCGCAGCGTCTTTCCAGGGCACTGGAGGTGATCGTCGCGACCGGCAAACCGCTGAGCGCGTGGCAGGTGTCCGCCCAGACTGCGCCGTTTCTTGCCAGGGACGAGTGCGTCAGGGTCGTTCTGGCGCCACCACGCCCCTGGCTGCATGAGCGCATCGAGCAGCGTGCCCGCCTCATGCTGAGCGATGAGGGAATCGGTGAAGTCCGAACGCTATTGGCGAAGGGATTGTCACCGGAATTGCCTGCCATGCGGGCGATCGGCGTGGGCGAGATTCGAGACTTCCTGTCCGGAGAGACGGGTTTTGAAGAAACCGTCCACAGGCTCACTGTTGCGACGCGGCAATACGCCAAGCGTCAGGAAACCTGGTTCCGCAACCAGATGCCGGACTGGCAACGAGTTGATCCATCGCAGGGAATCGGGGCAGATGAGATCATTGCGCAGCCATAATTTAACCTAGTCAACTTAAAGGCGGTGCGCTGCAGCATGGAGTTTTACGGTAACCTGTTGGGAATACGCATATATTTTTGCCCTTTTTGACCTTATACTTTTGTATGCCTTCGAGTTGGCACAATTCAGGGTTAGGCGTCCGGCATTCGTTTCCGGAAGTTTCTTCGCCCTGGCAGGAAACCGCTTGACAAGATCTGATCTCAGAGGAGGACCATGGTGCAGACGATTATTCTCGAATGCGGCTCAGTGCGGCTTGTTCCCTTCTCCCCGTCCGATATTAATCTCGTCAAAAACCTTCGCTCCGACCTCTTTGGAAATCGTTATACGGAATTCTCGACAGGGTCCCTGTCCGCCGACGCCGCCGAACTTGTCCGTTCTGCGCTTCAGAACCAGGCTGAACTCGGGTTTGCCAAGTGGAAGGCCGTTGCAGAAGATGGGCGCTTCCTTGGATGGGCGGGCTTCACGCCGGTAAGCGAAACTTCCGAGATCAGTCTGAACTACTGCCTTTCCAACGAGATTCTCGATCTGGACGGCACGATCGCAAAACGGCTCTGTACGGCATTGACCGGCTGGTTCTTCGAAAACACCTATTTCTCACATCTTGTTGCAGTCGTGCGGACCGACAACAGGGCCATGCGTGATGTGGTGCAGGATGTCGGCTTCAATCATCGTGAAAGCAAGAAGATCGAAGGCATGCAGGCCGACGTCTTCCAGCTCTTCAGCCCGTCGATGCAATCCTACCTCATGAGTGCCTGACGGGTACGGAACGCTTCCGTCCGCAGGCCGGTATTAATCAGCCCACAGCGCACTATATCCGAGTGTGCACTGCCTCCAACCGGACTGACCGTCTTGTCAGACATCATTCTTGAAACGGAACGTCTCCGGCTCGCGCCGTTCGAATTGGCGGATTTTCCCTCTCTGCTGGAGCACCATTCCGATCCGGACGTGAACCGCTACCATTCACCCGGTCCGCGGCCAATGACCCGCGAAGAGGTGAAGACCCGGCTGCTTGAATTCATCGACCGAAATGACGGTTCAGGCTTTGGCCGGCGCAAGCTGATCACACGCACGGGCGAATATGTCGGCCGCGCCGGCATAGACTGGATGAGCGATCCCGACGGGTATGAACTTGCCTACAGCCTCAAACGCTCCGCCTGGGGCAAAGGCTACGCCTCGGAGATTGCCGGAGCGCTGACGCGCTGGTTTTTCGAAAACTCGGACAGCAGCTTCCTGATCGCTTATGCGCATGCTGATCACCATGCGTCGCAGCACGTGATGAAAAAGACAGGCTTCAGGCACTGGTTCGACAGGGAAAAACACGGTGTTCCGTGCTCGTTTTACCGGATCGAGCGGGTTGATCTGGAGCCCTGTTGAACAAGCGCTTGAAAGCTGAAGTGGTTCCTGATTGAGACGCTTCGCTTGAACAAGGGGTGTCCGGCGCTCGTGATCTGCAATCGCCTTACCCTGCAATGGCGAGCGCTGCACGGCGTGCGGCATCGGCGACGGCTTCCGCTGATTTCTCGTCTGCCATGGCCCGGGCCGTCGTGAGGGCTCCGATGAGAATACTCAAGAAAGCCCATGCCTTTTGAAGGCGCTCCGCCTCGTTGCTACCCTCCAATCCGCTGCCAACGAGCCGCGCGATCGTCTGCATTTTTTTCTCATAAAGTTCGCGGGTTTCAACGCTTGACCTGACAACGTCAGGTGACAGGGCGGTCATGGCACAGCCGCAGGCGAGGTCCTTGCGATGCGCGCTCCCCAGATAGTACTGCACAAAGGCTTCCGGCCAGTCCTTTCCAAAACGGTTCTGATAGTCCGGAACCGCCTCGATCACTTCATCGAGACCCAGCTTGAGCGCCGCCAGAAAAGCACCATCCTTCGATCCCAGGTGGGCGTAGAAAGCCCCGGAGGTGGCCCCGGCTTCATTTGCAATCCCGTCGACACCAACACCAGCAAAACCCTTGGCGCGAAAGGAGCGGCTTGCCGCCGCTATCAGTGCCTTCTGGGTCTCGGCTTTTCTAGCTTGTTGTTTTGCCATCACTTCTCTCATTTAATATAGCGATCGCTATATAACATTGACAAAATAACGATCGTTACATAAATAGGGTCTGTCAAAAAATATAACGAACGTTATATTAATGAGAAGAAAGGAAACAATCATGCCACTTGCATTGAGCTACACGGAAGGTGTGCTGACACCGGAGGCAGGTTTGCGCGCGGGGCGAAAGATCACCGAGGCCTTCCTTAAATGGCACGGCCTTGCAGACAACAGTGCGATGTCTTCAAACGTCACCATGCAGATCCAGTCCCTTCCAAAAACGGGCGCCTTGTCCGGCGGTAAGCCGGTCGAAGCAGTCTGGCTGGAGTGCAAAACGCCGTCCTTCGCTTTTGCGGACCGTGAAGTCCAGGTGGGTTTTTTCAAGGAAGCGACGGAAATCATCTCTGATGAGGCGCGAGGCAATGTGCCCCGCGAGCGCATTTTTTCCAACGTCGTGCACACCGTGGACGGGACCTGGAATTTCGACGGCAAGGCCATGACCAACGCACAACTGAACGCGGAGATCGCCCGGGGTTGATCCCCTTGCGGCATAGAGCAGGAAACCATTGATATGAAACTTGTACGCAAATCCCTGGCGACCGTGGGCCTGATCTTGTTGGCGTCGACCGCTCAGGCCGAGGAGTGTCTGGATATGGGCGGTGTGGCGATTCCGAACTTCTTCTCTGAAGGGAGGGGGCAACCCGTGATCATATCCGCGACCCTGATGGGCACGGTGACAAATGCCGCCGGCAAGATCCTGTCGCAGCGTGTCACGGAAACAGGTCTGGAAATGGAACTGGAGCATTACTTCGGCCGGTCGGACGGGGGTGCCATTTTTACCAAGGACACCGGTGTGCTGACGGAAGTCCCTGGAAGGCCGGGCCGCTACATGATCGAGATCACGTATGATGTTCAAGAGGACATGGGCCGGGGAACACTCGCCGACTATAGCGGCACCTTCAAGAGCTATGGCCTCGTCGATCTGAGAGATCCCTACGACCTTCAGGGGCTCGTGCGGTACTCAGGCAAGCTCTGTAAATAGACAAGAAAGGGAAGGCATCGGCTTCGCCGGACAGGGCAATTGTCTTCAGCGTTCCCGAGCCGATGCGGACCCTTTCACCTTGGAAAAAAAAACCGCCCCGGTCCCTGGACCGGGGCGGTTTGACTTGATGTTGCCGGTAGCGCTGCGCGTTAAGACTCAAACAGCCTGCAGCGCTCCGGGGTTGCCGGTCTGCTGACGCAAGGCCAGCTTGTTCATGGCGGAGACATAGGCCCGGGCGGAGGCAACCAGCGTGTCGGTGTCCGCGCCCTTGCCGGTGGCAATCCGGCCCTCGGCTTCCAGCCGTACGGAGACTTCCGCCTGCGCGTCGGTTCCTTCCGTGACCGCATGGACCTGATAGAGCGACAGCGTCGCCTCGTGGGGCACGATCGCCTTGATTGCATTGAACGTCGCGTCCACGGGACCGTCTCCGGTGGCTTCCTTGGTGATGTGCTGACCGTTGACATCCATGGTCAGGATCGCCTTCTGAGGACCGCCGGTGCCGGCGATCACCGTCAGGGCTATCACCTTGGTGCTTTCGCCCAGGATGTTGATTTCATCCTCGACCAGCGCCTCGATGTCCTCGTCATAGACATGCTTCTTGCGGTCGGCGAGATCCTTGAAGCGGCGGAAGGCGTCCTGCAGGGCGTTGTCACCCAATTCGAAGCCCAACTCGCGCAACTTGTCGCGGAAGGCATGGCGGCCTGAATGCTTGCCCATGACCAGCGACGTTGCTTTGACGCCGACATCCTCCGGACGCATGATCTCGTAGGTTTCGGCGTTTTTCAGCATGCCGTCCTGGTGAATGCCGCTCTCGTGAGCAAAGGCGTTCTTGCCGACGATCGCCTTGTTGTACTGGACGGCAAAACCCGATGCACCGGCAACCATCTTCGACGCGCGCACCATGAACTGCGGGTCGATCTGGGTGGTGTAGCGCAGGATGTCGCCGCGGGTGCGGATCGCCATGACGATCTCTTCCAGGGCCGCATTGCCGGCCCGCTCGCCCAGTCCGTTGATGGTGCATTCAATCTGCCGCGCGCCACCGGCGACGCCGGCCAGGGAGTTCGCGACCGCCAGGCCCAGATCATCGTGACAATGGACGGAGAAGACGGCCTGATCGCTGTTCGGCACACGCTCACGGATCTCTACGAACATCGCCTTGTATTCGTCAGGCGTGGCGTAGCCGACCGTATCGGGCAGGTTGATCGTCGTCGCGCCGCACTTGATCGCGGCTTCCACGCAGCGGCACAGGTAATCGATCGGTGTGCGGGTGGCATCCATGGCCGACCATTCGACGTCGTCGATCAGGTTCCGGGACCTGGTTACCGTGTCCGTGATGATATCCATCACCTCGTCCTGCGACTTGTTCATCTGGAACTTCAGATGGATCGGCGAGGTGGACACGAAGGTGTGGATGCGGCCCTTGTCGGCATGTTTGACCGCTTCGCCGCACCGGTCGATATCGGCATGGATGGCGCGGGCCAGACCTGCGATCACCGAGTTCTTGGACCGCTTGGCGATTTCGCTGACGGCTTCGAAGTCGCCGTTCGAGGCGATCGGAAAACCGGCTTCGATGATGTCCACGCCCATGTCGTCGAGGATCTCCGCGATCTGCAGCTTTTCCTCCAGCGTCATGGAGGCGCCCGGCGACTGCTCGCCATCGCGCAAGGTGGTGTCGAAGATGCGGATATGGTCCGTCTCTTGGGTGGCAGTCATGTCATTTCGTCCCTGGCTTGGATCGGCGGTTCCAAATGGCTCTTGCAGGTTTGAACACGGGCGCGATCCGGAATTCGTAAGGCGGTGATTTGAAGTCTCTCCCCTAAGTGCCCGTTCCGCTCGTTCAAAACACGGATCAGCCGACGCTCAGGGGCATCTAAGAAGGAGGAGATCGCCAAGTAGAATGAGGCCGCCGCGCTCAATCAGCGCGTCGAAGCTAGAACCGGTGATGTCGCGTTGCGCGATCATGGGTCTTAACGGGGCCTTCGGTCGTTACAGCGTTTTAGCCACCCAGCCTGACGGAAAAGCGTGAGCAGGTGGTTAACGGGATCGTTCTTACGGCAGGTCGAAGCCGGTTGCAAGATGTTATGGGTATTTGAAGGCCGTGGCCTTCGTTTCAGCGCCAGCGCCGCAACTTGGTAATTGGAATTTTCGTCACTGGCAATTATAACTAGATTCGTGTGGGGGACATTGAAAGGTGTCCTTATGAAGATATCCCATGCCACGATGGCGGCACTCGTTTGCGCGTGCGCCATCACCAACGGTGCAACAGCTTCCGAAGGCGGCAGCGCCGCAGCTTCCAACGAGGTCATCGCGCATCAGCGACAGGCACTGGCCGAGAAAACCAGCGGTGCCGGGTTCGGACCCCAGTCTCCGCGCGACATCGGTGCCGTTGACGGGGCCAATCCGAGATTGTTCGTTGCCGCGCCGCCCAGGGCGCATATGAATCTCTGCAACATTCACTTTCACGAAAGCGCGGAACACCGGGGCGGCGAATTCACGACCTATGCCGGCAACGGCGACGGACACGGCTACGGGACCGGTTACAAGTACAACGGTGCCCTGAGCGATGCCGAACTTGAACCGCTTGACTACAAGGTCGGGTCCAGTGATCACGGCGACCTGGAGCCGGGCGATACGATCGAGGTTCACTATGTCTTCACGACCGCAAAGGTCGATCCGGGCCCGACACTTGGCTCCTGCCTGAGCGAAGCGGTCAATAACCCGCAGCTGCGCGTCGAGGCGCAGGTTTATGTCCTGGTCAACGATGATCAGGCGCTCGACTTCGTCAAGCTCACCGCGGTGGGTGTCGTGGACGGTTTTCATCAGGCGCCGAACATTCCGTCCGACACGGGCGCGCCTGTGCAGTATGCCGGGTCAACGACAGGGCCGGGGTATAACGAAAAAGGATCACCCTTCCAGGTGACTTGGAGCGTGAGACCGAAGGTCGCCAAAGTGTCCATCGCCTCCGTGGACTACTGGCTGAGTGGAAACATCTTCAACGAGGAATACGCGCATGGCGTCAGGAACCTCGTGCGCAATCCGGACCTGCTCAGCGTCATAGAAAAATAGTCTGCGGTCGCTAGGGTACGGCCTCATTTTTGAGGCCGTACCCTAGGCATGGCGGCTTCGCTTTCAGGAGCGAAGCCGATCACTTTTTGAGCGCGATCTTCTCCCATGCTGCCGTCTCCCGAGGCGGCAGAACCGGATCTTTCGAATGAGGCCACGGCAGGTTTTCGGTCATGAACCCGATCGGCTTGTCCTTGCCGGCCGGAATGGAAGCCTTGCACGAATAACGGAGCGGGGAGAGCTTTACGAAATGCGCGGGTACCGCATGCATGACGGCGGGGCAAACGCCCGGCAGCTTCCCGCCTGTTAACGGTTTCTTTGGCTGACTCATTGATAAAATTTAATGAATTTCATTAACCGTCAAATATTGAATTTCTTGCTTAGGCGCACTATGTGCGCTATTGTTGGACACAAGGAGGAATAAAATGAATTTACACACAGCACATTGCCTGCTTGTCCGCGACGGCCTGACCTATAACCGGTCGCGTCTCAGCTGGCTCCCATCGAAGCTCTATCGCTCGTTTCGCGATGCCAACAAGTACCTGCGTGGAGCGCGTTAGTTTCGGTCTTCGTGATCCGAGCCTAGGCTCAAGAAAAAAGCCCGCCGGTCTGGCGGGCTTTTCTGTTTCTTCCCAACAACAAGGGTCCACGAAGCTGTCGGCCCCCGGTTCGGTGTCCGGTTGGCCGGCTATGCCTGTATATCGACGCTCTCGCCAAGACCTGGCGGTGGAGCCGCCGGGGTGCCTGGCGCCGTGGACGCCTCGCTTTCGGGCGTTTCGGTTTGACCCGGCGCGGTCGGGTTCGATGTATAAGCTTCCGATTTCAGTGCCTGTGTGCTGGCCGGTACTGCACCTGCTGGTCCAAAATCCATGACCGTCTCCTTTTGTCCATTCCATACCATTGGATCAGCAGAAGGTGGCCGGGGAAGATTAACCGGCACTGAAGCATTTCGCCCGCATTACAAGACGTGAAGTCGAGTTCAAATCAGTTGATGTCCGGGCTCCGTGCTTGCTCTTTCTTTGGACACGTGACGGATCGAGTGGATCCCGCGGCGGCGAGGATCAGCCGGAAAGGTTCTCTTGGCGTTATCCATCGCACGGGTGGGTGCTTTCGATGCGGCAAGACTTGACCATGAGGATGTGATTGCCCCTGACGCCACCCCAGCCACCACCTGCCACCACATGAGCGCAGATGCCGGGACGCGGATCAATATTGGTCAAGTCGTCGATTTCGCACTCCACGGACAGTATCGCGCGCTCCGTTGTCAGATCGAAGACATGAACGCCGGGTTGCTTGGGCAATTCCATCGCATTGTAATGGAAACAAAATCCCTTCACGTCCTGGTTCAGGATACTTTGAACATCGTTCCAGCCGTTGTACGCGCGCAAGCACCTGACATCATCATTGATGTCATCCGCATGGATCGGAGCGGTTGTCAGAAAAAACAGCGTTGTCGCCAAAACAAGATGCTTCATACAAAATCGTTCAAAACAGTGTTCGGTATGCCAATTGTCTTTTAAGCAAACCGAGATCTTCCGTTGTCGAATGTTCCCTGAAATCAGATCCGGTGTTCAATCATACGCGACGCTTCAACTCAAAAAACGGTTGATTTGCAGTTTCTGGTGCGCCACCACCCGCCAAAGCGTACGCGACTTCTGGTTTCAGGCCAACTGCCAGATGCTGATTTCGCATTGCCGGCGCGGCTCGTGGCCCGTCGGCTGTCTGCCTCCCCGCGGAACAGCGGCTGCAGCAACGTGCAGCCCGCTATATGCGATACGCGAAAGGCGTGGAGCGGCTTCGGAAACCGATCTAGGCATCCCGGCCATACATGTCCCGCCGGCGCACCCATGCCTGGGGGTAGGGTAGCTCGTCTTCCTGCCGCCCCATCGGGGTCAGGTCCAGGATGTTGTAGGCCATGTTCAGAATGTCGAGACCCCGGCCATAGGTGGAATAGCTGTGGCCGATGCGGCCGTCGTCGAGCTTCAGGAAGGTGCTGACGCCGGGCAGCTCTTCGGAATGCACCGTGTCGTTGCCGCTGTAATTGTAACCCCGGCCGGTCGGGTCCTTCTTGTCCGGGAAGGTGACGCCGAAATCGACCCCGAAGCCATTTCCAGCAGTCGAGACCCAGTCAAAGCTCCAGCCCATGCGGGACTTGTAGGCGCGGAGCGTTTCCAGCGGCGCATTGGAAACGGCGATCAGTCTCGTTCCGCGGGCAGCCAGATGCGTGTCGAGGCGGTCGTAGTTGTCTGCCCAGAACGAGCAACTCGGACAGCCCTCCTGCCAGGTTTCCCCGAACATGAAATGATAGACGGCAAGCTGCGGGTGTGGCCCGAACAGGTCCGCGAGCGATTTCCGGCCGTCCTCCGTATCGAAGACATAGTCCTTCTCCACCAGAACAAGCGGCAATTTTCTGCGGGCTGCGGACAGCGCGTCGCGTTCCCTGGTGAAGGACTTTTCTTTTTCGAGCAGAGCCTTGCGCGCGGCGAGCCAGTCCTGCCGGTTGACGAATTGCGGATGTGTCATGTCTATCTCCTCGGAAATGGATGCTACGCGATCGTGATCTCGGCAAGCCGTCTGAAGCAGCCGTCCCAGCCACCACCGACGCCGCGC
This sequence comes from Roseibium sp., assembly GCF_965229775.1. GTDB lineage: Bacteria > Pseudomonadota > Alphaproteobacteria > Rhizobiales > Stappiaceae > Roseibium. The sequence continues at coordinate 6,038,353 of NZ_OZ245929.1, read as the reverse complement.
CGCGCATCTTCGGTCTTGATCGCCTCGTGGCGCAGCTTCACTTCGGTTGCCTTGCCGGCCTCGGTGAACGTGATCGCAACCTGAGAGGTGTCGGTCGCCTCCCGCGTTCCGTCGGCGAATTCCTGAACGTGGCGCCAGCTGAACTCGAGCCGCCTTGGGGCGTCGATGGTCAGGTATTCGCCCTCGAAGTGGATTTGCTTTTCCTGCGTCTTTTCAATGACGAAGCACCATTTGCCGCCAACCTTGAGATCGATGTCGACCGAGACGAGGCCGCCTGATTTCGGCACAAACCAGCTCTGTACTTCGTCGGGCTCGGTGAAGGCGCGGAACACGCGCGCAGGCGCGGCCCGGAACAGGCCTTCCACAATGACCGGCTCCTGGCCGGGTTCCGATTTGAGAAACTGCTTGTCGATCTCCTGAACGCTCATGTGTCGCTCTCCTCTTTGGCAAGGTGACGGGCGAGGGCGTCGAACCGGTCGATCCAGAAAGATTCGTACTTGCTCAACCAGTCAACGGCTTCCTTGATGGGGGCCCCGCGCAGACGGCAATGGCGGGTGCGGCCGCGCTTTTCGATATCGACAAGGCCGGCATCGGACAGGACCCTGAGATGTTTGGACACGGCCGTCAGCGACATGTCGAAGGGAGCGGCAAGGTCCGACAAGGTCGTCTCGCCATCCGCAAGACGGGCGACGATCGCGCGTCTTGTTCCATCGCTCAATGCCGAAAATGTCGCGTCCAGTTGGGCCATTTGCTGCACAGTCATAAAGTGAACCTTTTGGTTGACTATCATCGAATTCCATTATAGTCAACTAAATGGTTGAGTAAAGTCGCCCCGGGGGTGAGGAGCTCGACATGGCCGGCGGGATGATCCTGGGTCCGGCGCACACAGGAGCTGAAATCATGGAACTTTATCTGACCGATCTGTCCCCCAATTGCCGCCGTGTTCTGGCTGCAATCCATCATCTCGGGCTGGAGGATGAAACCGACATTCAAAACTTCAATCTGTTTGCCGGAGAGCATCAGACCGAGGCGTTCAAGGCCATCAACCCGAATGTGAAAGTGCCCGTTCTCGTCGACGGTGACCTCAAGCTCTGGGAAGCCAATCCGATCATGATCTATCTGTCGGACAGGCAGAATGCGGAGACGTTCTGCCCGTCGGACAATGCGATGCGTATCGAAGTGCTTCGCTGGATGTCCTGGGAAGTGCAGCATTTCAATCGGGCGCTCGGCGAGATCGTCTGGGAAACCGTCGCCAAACAAGTGTTCGGTCTGGGTCCCGTCGATGAAGAGAAGGTTGCGTCCGGACAGGAAAATTTCCGCCGTTTCGCGGCCGTTCTGGAAGATCATCTGGCTGACCGCGAATTCATTCTGGGAGACACGCCGACTGTTGCCGACTTTGCCGTCGGAAGCCACTCGGCCCTGGCACTCCATCCGCAGTCCCAGGTGCCCCTGCTTGAGTTTCCCAGGGTCCTGGCCTGGCTGGAACGCATGGAAGCGCTGCCGGCCTGGCAGAAGACGGCGCCACAGGCACCGGCAGAGGCTGCGGAGTAACCTTTCCGTCCCTGGATAAGCAGACTGGCGGCAGGACACCCGTTGCCGCCAGACAGCCCGGAACACAGCTTTCGCTCCCGCGAACATCTGCCAGCCGGTTTGCCGCGGCTCTGGCAAGGCGTTACCATGGCTCGCGATGACGAGACCCTATGCAATCGCCTTGTGTTTTGGATTTATTGCCGCCTTTTTGATGGGCGCCAACTCCGTGATCGTGAGGTATCTGACGGGCGATTTGCATGGACTTCAGATCGCCGTCTTCCGCCTGTGGATCGCGTGCTCGGTCATTTTTGTCATGCTGAAACTGTCCGGCCGGCGGCTGAACCTCTTCCGGCTGGACCGGTTCACTCTGCTTGCCAGCACCGGGTTCACGCTGAACTACATCACCTTTCATATCGGTCTTGAACATACCAGCGCCACGAACGCGATGGTTCTGGAAAACACGGCACCTTTCTTCGTGCTGCTGTTCCTGGTGATCGCCGGGGTCGAACGGGTGCGATGGTTCGATGTGCTTGCGACGTGTCTGGCCCTGGCCGGGGTTTACCTCACCGTACGCCACGATTTCGACGCGGGAGCAGGAGAGAGCCTCATCGGTGATTTCTGGGAACTCGGTGCGGGTATATCCTGGGCAATATTCATTGTCGGAAGCGCGCGGGCGGTCAAGCAGACCCGCTCGACCATGGACCGCATGGAAGTTCTGTTGAAAATCCTCCTGCCAAGCGCCGTCGTGTTGTCGCCCAGCCTGCTGCTCTATCCTCTGGAGGCAAGCGCGACGGACGCGTTCCTGCTCGTCCTGCTCGGCGTCCTGTCCACGGCATTCGGATATTATCTCTGGTACGAGGCGATGGCGACCGTTTCGACCGTAACGGCGGCCTTGCTCGCCGTTCTGTCGGTGGTCTTCACCTTCGCGATTGCCTATGTGGCGCTCGGTGAAGAAATGACCCCGGATATCCTGATCGGAGGCGCGCTCATCATCACCGGCGTCGTGCTGCCGGGGATTGTGAACGCGAGAGAGCAACGGAAAGTCAGCGAGACCCCGCCTGCAGTCAGCAGCGAAGCGGATTGAGCGGCTTCGTCAGACGAACAGCTCACCCCTGGCCACGAGGGTCGCCTGACCGCCGATGCGAACGGCGTGCATGCCGCCATGCTCGATATCGATCTCAAGATCGATCAGCGAAGGCCGCCCCATTTCGAAGCCCTGTTCGATACGGATGTGGTGCGTGCCTTCCGTCAGGCCGTCATAGAAATTGACGACACCTGCGAAGGCCGCGGCCGCCGAACCTGTTGCCGGGTCTTCGGGAATACCCATGTCCGGGGCAAACAGCCGCGCATGAAAGGCGCTGTCATGCGAGCGGGTTTCGCGGCAGTAGATATAGGCGTGGTTGTGGTTGTCCTTGCCGAAACCGGCCTTCCACATGGCGCTGACCGGCTTTGCTCGGGACAGGGCATCCAGGTCGCGCACCGGCACGAAGTTGAAGGGCGGACCGACCTGAAAGCGTGACGGCGCATGGTTTTCAAAGCCGATATCGGTCGGCTCGAGATCCAGCGCTGCAGCGATGAGTTCGATATTGTGCGTCGGTCCGGCCGGTTCCGGCAGGCTGGGCACGTCGAATTCGGCGAAGCCGGCCGCATTCTGCTTCAGGATGACGGCGCAGCGCACGGCTCCGATTTTCTGTTTCAGAACGACGACCGCATCCTGTTCGCCGTCAACCTCGCCAAAGCGTTCTGTCGCCAGCAGGATCGCGGTGCCGATGGTCGGATGTCCCGCGAAGGGGAGTTCCATTTTCGGGGTGAAGATCCGCATGCTGGCGGTCTGGCCCGGGTTTTCGGGCGGAAACACGAACACCGTCTCGGAGAGATTGAACTCACCCGCGATCTTCTGCATCTGCGCGTCGCTCAGATCTTCGCTATCCAAAACCACCGCGAGCGGATTGCCTGCCAGAAGTGTGTTTGTGAAGACATCCAAGATCGCGTAGCGGCGGCCCATATTCTGTTCTCCCTGGAGAATAACCTGACCCCTCATGCCGGGGTGAGCGGACTTTTGCATTTCTTGCCGGGTCCCGCCAGTCCCTAGAGCGTGTTCTTGGTGAACAAACCCTTGACGGTTCACCGGGGGGCTCCGGTCCGGACATTGCCGCGGTCTCCAGGTCCCGTGTCACCGCAACAGATAGTCCGCGATTTCGCGGGCGAACGGCACGATCGCCGGGTCGTCAAGATCGGCGCGCGAACATATGACGCGAATATCTGACAATTCCTTCTCGTCCGATGCGGCCGAATGCGCCAGAATGCTGCCGCGAAGATCACCGGCGTCCACGTCGCAGTCGAACACGCGTGCGATGGAAATGCGCGGTCCGTCAAAGGAGGCGAGCAATTCGGCGCGCCGCAAGGTTTCACCACGCAGTCCCGTCTCTTCTTCCAGTTCCCGGTCAATTGCCCGGATCACGTCCACCTTGCCGTCCGGCGTGACGTCGCTCAGATCGAGATTGCCTCCCGGTGGATAAATCATTCCCGCGGTCGCCGTATGAGGCGCCATCACTCCGTAGAGCAGCGCACCGCACCGGCTTCGGATGATGGCTGAGCCAAACAGATTGAATGCGGAGGCATCAGGTGCGCCCCAGTCCCGCCAAGCAAGGTGTGCCGCGTAGGAGCTTTCCGAACAGCAGCCTTCAAAGACCCCGTTTTGAAACGAAAATTCCGTCAGTTTCAGCGTCCGGCCGTTCCACAGGAGCGAGATCCGTTTCCGTGCCTCCTCAAAATGTGCCGCAATTTCATTCTCGTTTTCAGTCTCGAAACGCCAGGGCCGGTCGATGACCCTCAGATCGACACGCGAGAGTGCGTGCACGCATGCGGGAAGCCGTTTTTCCATGAGAGGGATATCGTGTCCGGGCGACATTTCACTCGGACGGGTGCCGAAGGTGCGAAACCCGTGTTTTTCGTAAAAGGCGCCAGCATGGGCGTCCGATTCCAGGCGGAGGCGGGTGCGCCTGTCCTGACGGGCAATGTCCTCGGCGCGTTTCAGCAAAAGACTACCGATTCCCTTTCCATGCATCGGCGGATCGACGAAAAGGTAGTCGACAAGGAGCGTGTCTTCGTCTTCCGGGATCACGCCTGAAAAGGCGACTGGACCACTTTCGTCTTCGGCAACGGTTATCCGGATTGATCGGATCGTGGCATCACGAATGCCCCAGGCTTCCCGGAACTCCGCCATCTTGTCCTCCGGGTATCCCCAGGAAGCCTTTGCGCGGTGAAGAATACCGGTCAGGGCAGGGGCGTCGGCTGGGGTGGCGGGTCTGAGTTTGAGAGGCATGAGGCTCCGGCAGGTAGAATGCTGGACAGGCCTAACCGGAGATTGTGAAGGTTGCAAGGCAGGGCGACGTCCAAGGAGGCGAGGTACCGCCGAACCTGGCAGGCCGTGAGAGATCCTGTCAGCTTCACCTTGAACAGATCAAGCGGGATAACTCAGCTCTTTCAGTCCCTGCAATCCCTGCCTTTGCGCGGAGACACAGACGGCCCGGAACTCACTTGATGAACGTGCCGTTCTGCAGTTCCGTCACCGCCTGCACCAGTTCGTCGCGCGTGTTCATGACGATCGGTCCGTGCCAGGCGACCGGTTCCTTTATCGGCGCGCCGGACACCAGAAGGAAACGGATGCCTTCGTCGCCCGCCTGCACCACGATCTCGTCCCCGGTTCCGAAAATCACCAGCGTCCGGTCACCGGTCTGATCGCGGATCTTGAGTTCCTCACCGCCGAATTCCTTTTCTGTCAGGACACCGAATGGATCGGAGGCCCCTTCGAATGTGCCGGATCCTTCGAAGACATAGGCGAAGGTCTGTTTGTAGGTGTCGACCTTGAAGCGCTTCTTCCGGCCGGCAGGCACATGAATGTCCAGATATTGGGGTTCCGCCGCAATGCCGTCGACCGGGCCGCTCTTGCCCCAGAACTCACCGCAGATGATCCGCGCGGAGGTGCCGTCGTCGTCCGTGACAACGGGGATCTCGTTGGCGGTGACATCCTGGTAGCGCGGTTCCGTCATTTTCAGCGAGGAGGGCAGGTTCGCCCAGAGTTGAAAACCGTGCATCCGGCCCTGCGCATCTCCCTTCGGCATTTCCTGGTGCATGATGCCGCGACCGGCGGTCATCCACTGGACGTCGCCGGCACCAAGGTCTCCCTTGTTGCCCAGGCTGTCTCCGTGTTCCACCGTGCCTGCGAGGACGTAGGTTATCGTCTCGATGCCGCGATGCGGGTGCCAGGGAAAGCCCGCCAGGTAATCTTCCGGGCGGTTGTTGCGGAAATCGTCGAGCAGCAGGAACGGATCCAGCATTTCAGGGTCCTGAAAACCGAACACGCGCTCGAGTTTGACGCCGGCACCCTCGAGTGTCGGCTGCGTTGATCCAATATGAGTTACCGGACGGACGGACATGGATTGCGTTCCTGCTTCGGACGGACCTGCTGTAAGCCCGCCAATCGGTTGTTTGTTCATTTGCAAGATAGCGCGGATCCGCCGGAAACCCAGCCTCGTGGCGCAAGACGCAGTGTTTCCGATGTGGAAACAATGCCGGGCTTCCGTGTTCCGGATCTGTCCCGGTGTTGCCGACGTCGAAGGGCCGATTGCAAAAACCGGAACACCGGGAACACCCGCGTTGACAGTCGAACAAAGTGTGAGGTACGTACCTCAGATGCATTACCTGAAGCCGGCCGTAGTTGACTGGGGCGAGGCCTGCAGGGCGCGCGAGAGCGGCGCGGGCGGAAAACGGCATCCGGCCATCGGTTCGTGCCGGTCAGGTTCTGAAAATGTTTCGTGGTGAGGAGAGGAAATGACGGTGTTCGATCTCAATCCGGAATATCTGATCAGGGACGAGGCAGCTCTGAGAGGACTGTTTCCGCCGACGCACGAACTGGCAAAGAAAAAGTGCCTGACGACGCTCGACAGGCATGCCCGCGACTTCATCGAACGGTCGCCGTTCGTTTGTCTTGGAACGCAGAATGCGGACGGCAAGGCGGATGTCAGCCCGCGCGGCGATCCGCCCGGGTTCGTGAAGGTTCTCGACGATCAAACGCTTGTCCTTCCCGACCGTCCCGGAAACAACCGTCTCGACAGCCTGGTCAATATCGTCACCAATCCAAGCGTCGGACTGCTGTTCATCATTCCCGGGTTTGACGACACTCTGCGCGTCAACGGGCAGGCGACGCTTGTCGTCGATCCCGATTTGCTAAAGGCGATGAGCGTCAAGGGCCGCAGTCCGACAGTCGCGATCCACGTCCGGGTGACCAGTGTCTTCATGCATTGTGCGAAAGCGTTCCGCCGGTCGCATTTGTGGGATCCGAAAAGGTTCCAGGACCGCAGCGACATGCCCTCCCTGATGAAAATCATCACGGACCAGGCAGCCGAAACACCTGCGAGCGACGAGGAACTCACCGCATTGGACGAGAAGCTGGAAGAGAGTTATCGCAAGACGCTTTACTAGGGTCAGGACCGGTACACCGGAGAGGGGCGGTGCACTTTCGCGCAATTTCCCGGCGTCAGGCTGAACCCGGCCAGCCATGGCAGAGTTATCGCTGTCTGCACCTCCCGACCTCTTCCGCGCGGTTCCATCGGCGACATACCGTGGTACCTTGCATCTTGCAGCCATACGGCCCACATGTTGCTATACCCTCTCATTCGGCCGTCTGGTCAAACCTTCAATCATCGTGTCAGCTCAGGTCTTCATGGCGCCCATTCTTTCTGTCCGCGATCTGGAAAAGACCTATGAAGGCGGTTTCCAAGCCTTGAAATCGGTGTCGCTGGATATCCGGGAAGGAGAGGTCTTTGCGCTTCTCGGCCCCAATGGGGCAGGCAAGACCACTCTGATCAGCACGATTTGCGGACTCGTGCGCCCGACATCGGGAAGCATAACTGTCGGCGGTCACGATGCGATCGCGGATTTTCGGGCCGCGCGGCGTCTGATCGGGCTGGTGCCCCAGGAAATGCCGACGGCACCGTTCGAGATTGTCGGCGACACGGTTGCCTTCAGCCGCGGCTTGTTCGGCCTGCCAGCCGATCGCGGGTTCGTGGAAAGCATTCTCAAGGACCTCACGCTCTGGGACAAACGCAACAATCCGATCATGGCGCTTTCCGGCGGCATGAAGCGCCGGCTTCTCGTCGCCAAGGCGCTTGCGCACGAGCCGAAGGTTCTGTTTCTCGATGAACCGACCGCCGGCGTCGATGTCGAGCTGCGTCACGACATGTGGCGCATCGTCACCGAGCTGAAGGAGAAAGGCGTCACGATCATCCTGACGACCCACTATATCGAGGAAGCCGAGGAGATGGCGGACAGGGTCGGCGTCATCAACAAGGGCGAGATTGTCTTGGTGGAGGGCAAGGCCGAACTGATGCGCAAGCTCGGGCGCAAACTCCTGACCCTCAATCTGACAGAACCTTTGGAAGCGGTCCCCGACAGTCTTGCGCGGCACAACCTCGAAATTGCCGATGCCGGCTGCAAGCTGGTCTATACCTACGATACGCACGCGGAAAGAACCGGCATTACCGCACTTTTGAAGGACCTGGCGGATGCCGGGGTCCGGTTTCAGGATCTGCAAACCGACCAGTCGTCTCTGGAAGACATTTTCGTGGACCTTGTGAAGAAGAGTTGAGCCGACATGACGAAGGACTTTTCCATCCGATCCGCGCAGCTGGCCGACAGGGACGCCCTGACGGAGCTTTGCATGCGCTCCAAGCAGTCGAACGGCTATGACGAGGCATTCATGCACGCCTGCCTCGACGAATTGCGGGTGCGCGACAGCTGGATATCGGACGACGATTTCTGGGTCGCCGAGGCCGCTGACGGATCGCTGGTCGGCTGTATCCGGCTGTCCCGCGACCAGTCATCCGGCGGTGAACTTGAAACCTGCTTCGTTGCGCCGGACTACAAGGGAACAGGCGTCGGACGGGCTTTGTTCGAGACGCTTGAGAACCGGGCCAGAACAATCGGGCTCGGGCATATTGAACTCGATGCCGATCCATTTGCCGAAGCTTTCTACGCGCGCATGGGGTTTGCGACGACCGGCCGGTCGCCGTCCGGTTCGATCCCCGGAAGGACGTTGCCGAGAATGAGAATGGACCTCGTTTGAAAATCTGCCGGGTCGAAGGCAGGGACTGTTGAAAGAGGGGAGCGCATGAACCTGGGCGCAGTCAAGTCGATCTACATTTCCGAGATGGCGCGTACGAAACGCACGCTGATGCAAAGTGTGGTCTCGCCCGTCATCTCGACCGTGCTCTACTTCGTCGTGTTCGGTGCGGCGATCGGGTCGCGGATCTCGGAAGTCGACGGGGTCAGCTACGGAGCCTTCATCGTGCCCGGTCTGATCATGCTGTCGCTTATGACACAGAGCCTGTCGAACGCCTCGTTCGGCATATACTTTCCGCGTTTCACCGGCACGATATTCGAGGTCCTGTCCGCACCGGTTTCCTATCTGGAAATCACCATCGCCTATGTCGGAGCGGCGGCAACGAAGTCGATTATCGTGGGGCTGATCATCCTGATCACGGCGAACTTCTTCGTCGATATCCAGATCCAGCACCCCGTCTGGATGGCAACGTTCTTCATTCTGACGGCCGTCACTTTTGCGCTGCTCGGCTTCATCATCGGCATCTGGGCCGACAATTTCGAGAAGCTGCAATTCGTGCCGCTTCTGATCGTGACACCGCTCGCCTTTCTCGGTGGAAGCTTCTATTCCATCAACATGCTTCCGGAGATCTGGCAGAAAGTGACACTGGTCAATCCCGTCGTTTATCTGATATCGGGTTTCCGCTGGAGCTTTTACGGCCAGGCGGATGTCAGTCTGTGGTTGTCGCTGGTTGCGACCATGATCTTTCTGTTCGTGTCTCTGGCGATCGTTCACTGGATTTTCAAGACCGGGTACCGGTTGAAGGCCTGAATTCAGGGCTGGGACAAGAGTGAGACCGCATATGTTTCAAGGGGTTAAACTGACCGGAAAAGTCGGCGCGGTTCTACTCGCCCTGCTGCTCGCCGCCTGCCAGACCGCGCAAGCGCCTTCACCGTCAGCGTCGTCAGGCACCCCTGCTGCGAGCACAGCCGTTCAAACTGCGTCCCTGCCGGCCGTCGGCTATGCGCCGGCGACCGCGCAGGAACGTGGGTTTTCAGCTCTGGTCCTCGACGCCTCGACGGGTGAACAGCTCTACGCCGTCGATGCGGATGCGGCACGGTTCCCGGCTTCGCTCACCAAGATGATGACGCTCTACCTGTTGTTCGAAGCCGTCGCGGAGGGACGCTACAGCCTTTCCTCTCCTCTGACCGTCAGCGAGAATGCCGCTTCGCAGCCGCCTGCAAAAATCGGTCTGAAGGCAGGAACGACAATAACCGTTCAGCAGGCTGCGCGTGCCCTTTCGGTCAGGTCCGCCAACGATGTCGGCGTTGCCGTCGCCGAAAATCTTGCGGGCAGTGAAGCAGCTTTTGCCCGCCAGATGACACAACAAGCACGCGCGCTCGGCCTATCGCGGACGCGCTTCGTAAATGCCACGGGGCTGCCGGATCCGGGCCAGGTGACCACCGCGCGCGACATGGCGAAGCTCGGCCTGGCGCTCAAACGCCGGTTTCCGCAATACGCGAGTTATTACCGGGCGAAGTCCTTCACCTACAATGGCAGGACGTTCAAGGCCACGAACAACCTCCTGGGAAAGGTCTCCGGCGTGAACGGCCTGAAGACCGGATACATCCGCATGTCGGGATACAATCTGGTGGCAACCGCGCAGCGTGGCGGCAAGCAGCTGATTGTCGTGGTGATGGGCGGGAAAAGCGAAAGCGCCCGCGACAAGGAGGTCACCCGGCTGATCGAGACCTATTCGTGAAGCCCATCAATCCGTCCGCTGTCAGGAAGCTGCGGTCAGTTCTCCGGCGAACGTGACGCAATTGCGCCCGTTTTTCTTCGACCGGTAGAGGCTGTCGTCCACGGCCTGCAGCAGGTCTTCCATCGCCAGTTCGGTCCCGTTGCCGTGGTAGATACCGGTGGACGCGGTGATCCTGAAATTATCGGGTGCGAAGTCGAACTCGATCCGGGAAATCAGTTGCCGGAGGCGATCGGCGACCTTGGCCGCGTTTTCACGGGAGATGTCGGGCAGCAGAACGGCGAATTCCTCACCGCCCAGGCGGGCGAAGCAATCGTCTTTCCGCAGCTGCGCCTTGACGGCGGCCACGATTTTCACCAGCGCCTGGTCACCGGACAGATGTCCGAAATTGTCGTTCACGAGTTTGAAATGATCCAGGTCGAAGTTGAGCAGGCCGAAGGTCTTCTCCGACGGCTCATGCAGAAGGTCTTCCAGGCGGGCCTGAAATTCCCGGCGATTGAATGCCCCGGTCAACGGATCCCGTCTTGCAGCCTCCCTGTGCCGCTGGGCCACCTGCTCGAAGGAAAGGGCTGTCGAGAATGCGCCCGTCAGGCTGACGAACAGCATCGCGCTCATCAGGTGCAGACCCTGCATCGTGTCGTTGATCATGCCGGGGCCGGCCGGGCCCGCACCGGTGACGCCGTGGAACACTCTCAGTCCGCCGACAGCGGCAAGGAAGAAAAACGCGAGCACGAGGCCTATGACGGAAATCAGGCCGTGGAAATTCTTCGACGTGTAGGCGACGATGGTGGCGATGCACAGGACCGTGAAGATGAAGTTGCCGCCAACATAGGCGAGCGTGGCATCCGACAGCAGGAACGCGATCACTCCTACGATCAGATAGGCTGCGGCAGGTGCGAATGCGTCGCTCAGCCTGTGCGGCAGTTTTGCGAGAACGCGCGCGGCATAAAGATGAAAGCCAAAACCAAGCAGCAGCAGCGTGTTCGGAAGGATGTACGCAACGATCCGGGGAAGGACGTTTTCAAAGGCAAAGCAGACGAGGGCGAGCACGAGAATGGCGTTCGCGGCCGCCCAGCTGCGCCAGTGCACGCTTGGCGTCACCCGAAGCGACATCGCTTGAAAGGATATGGCGAAAATCAGCAACAAGAGCAGATTTGCCGAAAAAAGCGTCAATAAATCCATGCAGACGCACTCCACGCGCTACTCGTCGAAAACGACCAATTGAGGCAGCCTAGTTTGAAATGTTTTTAGATGCTGTTAGGGCTGGTTAAGAGATTTTCATCAAATTGTAGGCGTGTGGATTTTAATAAAAACATATCCACCGGAATGCGTGGGAACCTTCAAACAGACATGCCCGAATTAAGAATTCCTGAATTCAATCACCGAAACTCGGCCCTTTCGCGCATTTAGTGAAAATTTTTCGAAAAAATCGAAAAGTTCTGATCGAGTGGCGGTGGCAAGACGGGAAATCAGGAGTCGGACCAAGGGATTGTGCCGTTTTGTTGTGTACTAACGTCATCTGTTAAGGTCTGGACCGCTTGATGCGTCCATGGAAGTTTGGCAATTGCGGGCGGCGTCTATTGCAGATTCCCTTGTGGCGACTGAACTGGACGGCAATGACCATCCAGGCTGCTGCATGGGTGCACCGATACGGTTGAAACGGTTGTGCGGGATCGACGCAAAACGCGCTCGCGGCAAGGGTGCCTGGTGCCGCGAAAAATGGGCAAAAGAAAAGCCTGAACTGGAGTTGGTCAAACAGGTGACGGTTTGTTGAAGCGTTTTTTCTCTATTGGATACCCAGCGCACTGATCGCGGCAGTGCTTTTTCTGTTCGTGGTGACCGATCCGCGCGTGCTCGAGATCTCCGCCAACGCCGGAAGCGCGACCGCCGCCAGGTGGCTTGGCGAACACTACAACGGACGTGAGAATAAAGAGCGCTACGATCCGGAGAAGGCGCTGCACTGGTTCGAGCGGGCCGCGGAGCTCGGCAGCGTAGATGCGCTTTACGACATCGGAGATCTGCATCTTCGCGCGTCGGTCGAGGGACATACCTACAAGACGGCCCATGACTATTACCGCCGGGCAGCAGAGGGCGGCCACATCGGCGCGATGCATCAATTGGCGACCCTGCTCGAAATCGGTCTTGGAACAGACAGGGATCTTCCAGCCGCGGAACGCTGGTTCCTGAAGGTGATCGAACTGGGCGATGAAGCCACCGAGCTCAACCTCACGTTGCTTTATTTTGCTCATCCGGAGGATTTCAGTGCCGACAAGGTTTCCGGTTCCATTGAAGACATAAAACGTCTTGCCGGCGAAGGCGACTTCTTCGCGATGTATGCGCTTGCCGGCGCCTATATGGTGGGAGAACCGGTGCCCAAGGATGTCGACAAGGGTCTTTCGATCTATTTCGAGCTGGCGGAAAAGGAGCCTTATTTCGCGCACGTGACACTCGGCGAACTTTATCTTGCGGGTGAGAGCGTGGAACCGGACTACGAGAAAGCACTTGACCATTTCCGCAAGGCGATAAAGGCGGGAAACACCAGCGCTCACTATCACCTTGCCGAAATGCGTGAGTACGGGCTCGGTGTTGAACAGGACTATTCAAAGGCCGCTTACCACTACAGCAAATCTATCGACGCGAAGCACTTTGGCGGGCTGACCAACCTTGGCATCCTTCATCGCGACGGCACCGGTGTCGAACAGGACCATGAGGAGGCAATCCGGCTTTTCAGGCGGGCCGTTGAGCTGGAAATCAGGGGCGGCGCCGCGAATATCGGCTGGATGCAGTTGCACGGCCTGGGCCTGCCGAAAGATGCCTCCGAGGGACTCGCGCGGATCGAGGCGGCAGCGGACGAGGAAGACGCCTATGGAGCCTATTATCTGGCAAAGCTGCTGGAAGAAGGGGACATCGTTACGCAGGATCGCGGGAGAGCGCTGGAACTCTACGGGATTGCCGCCGAACGTGGTTTCTTCCCGGCCAGAGAGGCCGTGCAACGTCTGGAGGCGGCCCCGAAAGACTGTTCCGTGCCACAAGAAGAAAAAGCCGGGCGTCGCTGCCCGGCCTTTCCGTATCGTTGATCAGGCAAACATTTAGTTCTTGGTCTTGTCGACCAGCGCGTTGGACTTGATCCACGGCATCATGCCGCGCAGTTTCTCGCCGACTTCCTCGATCTGGTGACCGTCGTTGAGGCGGCGGGTCGCCTTGAACTTGGCAGCGCCCGCACGGTATTCCTGCATCCACTCGGAGGTGAACTTGCCGGTCTGGATGTCTTTCAGGACGCGCTTCATCTCCGCCTTGGTTTCGTCGGTGACGATGCGCGGGCCGGTGACGTACTCACCCCATTCCGCCGTGTTGGAGATGGAGTAGTTCATGTTGGCAATGCCGCCTTCGTAGATCAGGTCGACGATCAACTTCACTTCGTGCAGGCACTCGAAATAAGCCATTTCGGGCGCGTAACCGGCTTCCACGAGGGTTTCGAACCCGGCACGGATCAGCTCGACCAGACCGCCGCACAGAACAGCCTGTTCACCGAAGAGGTCTGTCTCGCACTCTTCCTGGAAGGTGGTTTCGATGATGCCGGACCGGCCGCCGCCGACGCCGCTGGCGTAGGACAGACCCAGATCGAGCGCGTTGCCGGAGGCGTCCTGGTGAACGGCGACAAGGCACGGCACGCCGCCGCCTTTCTCGTATTCGCCGCGCACGGTGTGGCCCGGACCCTTCGGTGCGACCATCAGAACGTCGACGGAGGACTTCGGCTCGATCAGGCCGAAATGGACGTTGAGGCCGTGCGCAAAGGCGATCGCTGCGCCATCGCGGATGTTGCCGGCAATGTGGTCCTTGTAGATGTCCGCCTGCAGTTCGTCGGGCGTTGCCATCATCATCAGGTCGGCCCAGGCGGCCGCCTCGGCGACGGTCATGACCTTGAAGCCGTCGGCTTCGGCCTTCAGCGCTGTGGTGGAGCCTTCGCGCAGGGCAACGGCGATGTCCGGAACACCGCTGTCCTTCAGGTTCATGGCATGGGCGCGGCCCTGCGAGCCGTAGCCGATGATGGCGACTTTCTTGGACTTGATCAGATTGATATCTGCGTCACGATCGTAATAAACGCGCATGGGTTCCTTTCTCCCGTTTGCATTCTCGTTATTCATGTTTGGAGCCGGAGTTGATGTCCGGTCTTCGTTGGCTGGTGGTCTCCAGTCGGCCGGAAGCCGGGGTCAGGCCCCGAACAGCCGGTAAAATCGGTCAACGGCGTTTTGCGCCTGGGATGCCAGGTCCTGTTCGGCCGCGCTTGCGTTCTCGCCGAGAAGAAGCCGGATGTGAACGTCGCGGATGGCAAGGCCGTAGAGCACCTGGTAGGCCTCTTCGGCATCGTCGAATTTCAAAAGCCCGTGGCGGCGCCCGCTTTCCAGCATGGTGCGTGCACGCGCCGAGATCATGTGCTTGCCACGCACGAGAAGCAGGTGGCCGAGCCGGTTGGAATTGGTGTTGGACTGGCCGATGGACAGACGGTTGAGGGCGAGCGAGGTCTCTGAAAAGAGCACGCCCAGCAAGGCTTCCACGAAGGCCGTGACATGGGCGCGGAAGGTCGCCGCATCGGCCGTCGCACCGGCCTCGGAGGGAAACTGAACCTGGCTTGCCTGGTAGGCAACGACAGCGGCCAGCAGGCCGTCGCGATCCCCGAACCACTTGTAGAGACTTTCCTTCGAACAGCTTGCGGTGCGCGCAAGACCGGCGGTCGTCAGCGCCTTTTCACCGCCTTCCACCAGAAGCGTCAGGGCATGCTGCAGCACCACCTGCTGACGCGGCGAAAACTCGGGCGCAGCGTCCGGGCGGGAGGTGGCGATGTCATATGCGGCAGCGGGCATGTGCTTGGTCTTGGCTCGAGGGAAATGACGATTTGTACGGAACCGTACGGTACGGTTCGGCGAGGGTTATGGCATTGCGGAAGAGGCGGGTCAAGGGTGAAATGAGAATTTTCGGGGGCGGTGGGAGCGTCGTCACACAGTCTCCTTGAAAGGACACAAACTGCTTGCAATATGTGTAGCGGTTTTTCTTGGAGGCAGAGGTTGTACGATCATAATGCAAAGGTTGCCGGGTGGATAACTGCCAGAGCAGTGCTGCAGATCGTAATTCTGCCTGGACTGGTGGGGTTGTTTTGGTTTGCACACCATATCTTTGATCATTCAGATCTTGTCGATATCCCTGCGACGGTGACCCAAGTGAGCGAAGTCTGCAGAGCAGAGAAAAAGCTCTCGGCCAGTCCCTCGGACGACCTCTTGGTGCACGGAGAAATCACATTGGATTGTGCCCGGTTTCGATCGCTGGTCGACCAGGGGCTTCGGGAAGACGACTACCGGCTCGTCATGACAAGTGAAGTAAAATTCCGGTATCAATCTCCTGCCGACAATCACATGCATATCGGATCCGCTATCTTTGAAGATCAGGATATTTCTGTCGGCGACAAGATCTCGATCAAAGCCTCTAAGTCTGACTTTCGGAAGACGGTCGTGCATTCGCACGGTTCCTAGCGCAGGCATTCGCTATCATTCAAGACGGACCATCCGGTCTTCCTCAGGATGAGGCTCTGGGTCTGGCTAGGTCTGTTCAGGCGGCACCCGCCGGTGTCATCCCGGACTTGATCCGGGATCCAATCCACGGTGCAGCGGATGCGTGAAGAGGAGGTGGACGTGGACGGACGCACGTTGCTCTCTGCAACATCGGCTCCGGAATCGAGTGGGTCCCGGATCTCCGCTGCGCTGCGTCCGGGATGACGGTGGAGGGGCGTATGACCGGCGGCGCGAACTTACCTCAGCCTGAGGAGCGCGGCAGCGCGTCTCGAAGGATGGGCTGCGCACAAATGACCGCCGCTATCATTCGAGACGGACCATCCGGTCTTCCTCAGGATGAGGCTTCGGGTTCGGTTAGGTCTGTTCAGGCGGCACCCACCTGGGTCATCCCGGACTTGATCCGGGATCCAATCCACGGTGCAGCGGATGCGTGAAGAGGAGGTGGACGTGGACGGATGCCACCTGCTCTCCCCAACATCGGCTCTGGAAACGAGTGGATCCCGGATCTCCGCTGCGCTGCGTCCGGAATGACGGTGAAGGGGCGCGTGACCGGCGGCGCGAACTTTCCTCAGCCTGAGGAGCGCGGCAGCGCGTCTCGAAGGATGGGCTGCGCACAAATGCCTGCGCTTTCTCTGCGAAAAACCAGAAAACTGCGCTGTAGTACCCGCCTAATACCCGTTCCGGCCCATTGCCTGCTAGCTTTCGCTCACATTGGTTTTCAAGGCTCCGGGAGGATATGAGATGAGTGCCAAGATCCTGATGATCACGGGAGATTTCACCGAGGACTATGAGACGATGGTGCCGTTCCAGGCACTTCTTGCCATGGGGTATCAGGTCGATGCCGTTTGCCCCGGCAAAAAGGCAGGCGAGGCGGTGGCGACCTGCATTCACGACTTCGAAGGCGACCAGACCTACACCGAAAAGCGCGGCCATAATTTCACGCTGAACGCGACCTTCGCCGAGATCGACGTCACCAGCTACGACGCGCTGGTGATCCCGGGCGGGCGCGCGCCCGAGTACCTCAGGCTCGATGCCGACGTGATTGCCGCCGTCAGCCACTTCATGCGCGCCGACAAGCCGGTTGCCGCGATCTGTCACGGGGCCCAGATCCTGACGGCAGCCAGGGTGATCGAGGGACGCACCGTGTCGGCCTATCCCGCCTGCCGTCCGGAAGTGGAACTGGCCGGGGCCACCTATGCCGACATTGCCGTTGACGCAGCGGTGACCGACGGCAATCTCGTGACCGCCCCGGCCTGGCCGGCGCACCCGGCCTGGCTGGCGCAATTCAAAGCGCTGCTTGGCGGCACTGCGACCGGGTCGCTCGCGGCCTGATCGGGTCGTGTTCAACAGGCGATGCCAGGAAAGGCTGCCCATCCTTCGAGGCGGACCTTCCGGTCCTCCTCAGGATGAGGCTCTGGGTCTGGTTGGGTCTGTTCGGACCACACCCGCCGGCGTCATCCCGGACTTGATTCGGGACCCATTCCACGATGCAGCGGATGCGTGAAGAGGACGTGGAAACGAACGGATACCATCTGCTCTCCCCAACGCCGGCTCTGGAAACGAGTGGGTCCCGGATCTCCGCTGCGCTGCGTCCGGGATGACCGTGGAGGGGTTCGTGCAATTCGGCCGATGTCTGCCAAACCAAAACGTGTCTGGCAAAATTACGTTGTTCCTAGCATGTTGCAGCGGGACGTTTGTTCAGTTCGACAGAGATCGGGTCGTCTAGCGGGCGGTAGGACGTGCCGAACAGGAAATGGGAGAACACCATGTGCAAACTCTTTATCGAAGCTGATCCGGCGCTTTGGGAAAGCAGCACGAAGTCGTTGCGCATTGACGGCATGGTGACGTCCGTGCGGCTGGAATCGTTCTTCTGGAACGTACTGGACGAGATCGCGGCGCGCGATGGCATGAATGTCGTTCAGCTGATCACGCGGCTGCACCATGAAAGCATTGATGCCGGGCATGACCTTGGAAACTTCACGAGCTTCCTGCGGGTCTGCTGCGGCCGCTACCTTGCGCTGCAGCTGTCGGGTGACGTTCCGACCGACACGCGCTTGCCGAGTTCAACGCTCGATGCGGACGAGATCCTGGAGGCGGAAAGCACGCGGGTGCACTAAGGGCGCTAGAGCATTTTCCGACCAATTTGGATCATTTGACCGAGGCCCTTTTTCGCGCTGGCGAGACGGTTCGCCCGCCGTGGTGTTGCCGACCACAAGGGTGAACCAACGACGCCAGAGCGGAAAAGGGCCCGGCCAATCTTGATGTTTGTCGCTTGAATGCGTTCCACAAAGGGTGAGGATATCCAGCCCATCGGCTGCGTTGTGCCACTTGCACGATGCACCGCATCGCGCTTCGTGACCCGCCTGGCCGAGTGAACCGGATATCCGCATCAAATGATTCAAATTGGTCGGAAAATGCTCTAGCTCAGCCGTTCCAGCACTTCGTTACCAATCGCCAGAGAGGATGTGAGGCCCGGCGACTCGATGCCGTAAAGGGCGACAAGCCCTCCCAGTCCGTGGGCTTCCGGCCCGTCGATGCGGAAATCGGCAGCCGGTTCGCCGGGGCCGACGATCTTGGGGCGGATGCCGCAATAGTCCGGGACGAGGGAATTGTCGGGAAGGCCGGGCCAGTAAGTGCGGATCGCGGCGTAGAACTTCTTGCCGCGCGCCGGATCGACGTCGTAGTTGATCTTCTCGATCCACTCCACATCCGGCCCGAAGCGGGCCTGGCCCTGAAGATCGAGGGTGATGTGGACGCCGGAGCCGCCGGGTTCGGGAACGGGATAGACAAGCCGTGACAGGGGCGCCTTGCCCTGCAGTTTGAAATAGTTTCCCTTAGCGAGATAAGCCTTGGGCGGGTTCGCGCCCGGCACCTCCGCCATCAGGCCGGGCGCCGCATGTCCGGCCGAGACGATGAGTTCGCGGCAGGTGAGGTGCATGCTGTCGCCGTCAGCGCTTGTCACGCGAAGAGCATAGCCCGCTGCTGCCTGCTCGATCCGGTCGACGCGGCTGCCCAGCACCACCTGGCCGCCATGGGCTTCCAGATGTCCCTGCAGCGCCAGCATGTAGGCGTGGCTGTCGATGATGCCGGTCGAGGGCGAATAAAGCGCGCTGATGCAGTCAAGCGCAGGCTCAACTTCCTTCAGTTTCCTTGCATCGTAAACTTCAAGGTCGTGCAGGTCCGTCGCTTCGGCCTGGGCATGAAGACGTTCCAGCTCCGGCAACTGGCTATCGCTCGAAGCGACGATCAGCTTGCCGGTCTTCCTGTAGGCGATGCCGTTGTCGTCACAGAACTGATAGAGAAGATGTTTGCCGGGAAGGCACAGCTTTGCCTTCAGACTGCCCGGCGGATAGTAGATCCCCGCATGAATGACTTCGGAGTTGCGGGCGCTCGTTTCCGAGCCGATCAGCCCGTGACGCTCCAGAACCATGACCTCGCGCCCGGCAATCGCCAGAGCCCGTGCAATCGCTAGGCCGACAACGCCGGCACCGATGACGACGGTTTCAATGTCATGCATTCAGGTCACCCATGGTCAGAGCGATTGGAACGGGACTGGAGGGGTTCATACCCTCTTGGCTGCCCCGGCCTTGAGCCGGGGCCACGTCTGTTTGTTGCGGCCTTTTGGTCCCCGATCAGGTCCGGGACGGCGCAAGGGCCGCCAGTTTTGCGGAAAGGCTCAGCCCCACCATTTCTGTGGTTCGAAGGACCCGGCGGCATCCTCGATGACCTGGCCCACCTGGAAAAGCGTCGCCTCATCGAAGGGCTTGCCGATGAGCTGCAGCCCAAGCGGCAGGCCGTCCTTGTCGAGGCCGGCGGGCACCGAAATGCCCGGCAGGCCGGCCATGTTCACGGTCACGGTGAAAATGTCGTTCAGATACATCTTGACCGGATCGGCATGCAGTTCCTGGTCCGCGACACCAAAGGCAGCGGACGGCGTGGCCGGGGTCAAGATCGCGTCGACGCCGTTTTGCCAGGCGAGATCGAAGTCCCGCTTGATCAGCGTGCGCACTTTCTGGGCCTTCAGGTAGTAGGCGTCGTAGTAGCCTGCGGAGAGGACATAGGTGCCGATGAGCACACGGCGCTTGACCTCGTCTCCGAAGCCTTCCGCGCGGGTGTTCTCGTACATCTCGACAATGTCCTTGCCCGGCACGCGCAGGCCGTAGCGGACGCCGTCATAGCGGGCGAGGTTGGAGGACGCCTCTGCCGGGGCTACGATGTAATAGGCGGGCAGGGCGTATTTGGTGTGCGGCATGGAAATCTCAACGATCTCCGCACCGGCATCCTTCAGCCATGCGATGCCCTTCTGCCAGAGCTCCTCGATCTCGGCGGGCATGCCGTCCAGGCGATATTCTGCGGGAATTCCGATCTTCAGACCCTTGACCGACTTGCCGATGGCGGCTTCGTAATCGGGAACCTCGATGTCGACGGAGGTCGTGTCCTTCGGGTCGACGGATGCCATCGACTTCAGAAGGATCGCGCTGTCGCGCACTGTATGGGCGATCGGTCCGGCCTGATCGAGCGACGAGGCAAAGGCGACGATGCCCCAGCGCGAGCAGCGACCATAGGTCGGCTTGATGCCGACGGTGCCGGTGAAGGCAGCGGGCTGGCGGATCGAGCCGCCGGTGTCGGTTGCAGTTGCACCCATGCACAGCCGCGCGGCGACGGCCGTTGCCGAGCCGCCGGACGACCCGCCCGGAACCAGATCCTGGTTCGAGCCGGTCTTGCGCCAGGGGTTGATCACGTCGCCGTAGTAGGACGTCTCGTTGGAAGAGCCCATGGCGAACTCGTCCATGTTGAGCTTGCCCAGCATGACCGCGCCGTCGGACCACAGATTGGTGGTGACGGTGGATTCGTAGGCGGGCTTGAAGCTGTCGAGGATGTGGCTGCAGGCCTGGGTGTGTACGCCCTTCGTCGCGAACAGGTCCTTGATGCCGAGCGGAATGCCCTCCAGCGCGCCGCCGTCGCCCCTGGCAAGCTTGTCGTCGGAGGCCCTCGCCATCTCGCGGGCCTTGTCCGGCGTTACCGCAACATAGGCGTTGAGCTGCGCATTGGCCGCTTCAATGTTCAACAGGAACGCATCGGTCAGCTCAAGCGACGAGTAGTCCTTGTTCTTGAGGCCTTCGCGAGCCTCGGCAATGGTCAGTTTGGTCAGGTCGGTCATTTGTGTGTCTCTTGGCTGGCCGCGAGCGGCCGGGAATAGAAAACGGAATAAGGGCTGTCGGGGTAGTCCAGGACCGGGCCGCAGCGGGTGAAGCCGGCGCGCTCGTAAATGCGCCAGGCGGCGGGGTGCCGGTCACCGGTTTCCAGGACAAGCGAGGCGTAGCCTTCGCGCTCTGCAAGCGTGACGATCTGCTCAAGGATCCTTCTGCCGAGACCATGTCCCTGATAGGCGGGGCGGGTGTACATGCGCTTGACCTCGGCGATGCCTTCGCCGTGGCGGTGAAGCGCACCGCAGGCGGCTGCGTTCCCATCTACGCGGGCAACAAAAACCGTTGTCGCTGCGCCGGCCATGTCTTCAGGCGTCATGTGATAACACGCCTCGGGCGGTGACAGCGTCAGAAGCAGTTCGTTGAGTTCGCCGATCATCGCACCCATGTCATTCGACATGGGGGTCTCGATGGCGATGGTCGGTTCGGACTGCGTCATCCGGGCAGGGTCCTTATTCGACGACTTTGGGCACCATGAAGAAGTTGTCTTCCGAAGCCGGTGCGTTGAGGGTGATGTCGCCGGCCTTGTTGCCGTCGGTGATGCCGTCGACGCGCTTTTTCATGGTCTGCTCGACGACCGAGGTCATCGGCTCGACACCGTCGATGTTCACTTCGTCGAGTTGCTCGACGAAACCGAGGATAGCATTGAGCTCACCCGTCATGCGTGTGGCATCGTCGTCACTCACCTTGATGCGCGCCAGGCGCGCGACGCGTTTCACCGTCTCGGTATCTACTGACATCTGGTCCTCGTCTTGACTGGCGCTGCGAGCGCCGGAAACACTGTTTGCCGCCAGCGGCATCACGCCATCCGGCTGGTTTCATGTGACCTGCTTCTAGACCGTATTTCCGGCAAGCGGGACGAAAAATGCCATCGCCCTGGCAAAAAAAGCCAATATACGGTACCAATTGGAACCGAAAATATTCGCCGGACATGAACTCAGGATCCCCATGGCACAGCAAAAGGGGCGGGGCCGCCCCAGGGAGAGCCGCCTAAGCGCCCGGCTTCTTGCCGTCGCGTTTGCCGAAGTGGCGTCAAAAGGGATCGATGCGGCGACGATCGCGGCGATCTCCGAGGCGGCTGGAACCAGCAAACAGGCCATCTACAGACGATACCGGACAAAGGATCAGCTGGTTGCGGCGGCGGTCCGCAACCGGATCGCTTTGATTGAGCCCGTGGCCCCGCTGCGGAGTTCCGTTGCCGACGACCTCAGGCGGTATCTCGGGCATCTGGCAGTCGTTTTCCGGAAAGATCCGTTCGCACCGGTTTTCAGAACGCTGCTTGCCCACAGGCAGACCCCGGAGTTCGCTGCCGTCCTGGACGAATTGGAGGCGGACCAGCGCCTTGCCCTTCGGCAGATCCTTATTGCAACGCCGTTTGAAACAGATATGGAAATACGGATCGACCTGCTTCTGGGCTTCGTCTATTTCAGGTTTGTTTTCGCCGATGCCGGCGTTCCGCAAGATGCTATCGACAGGGCGATTTTCCTGGCGCTCGGTCTTGTTGCGCCGCGCGATCCGCCGCCTCTTTCCGGTCAGCCGGGAACCTGAAGTAACGTCAAGTCACAAAATCTGGCGCCTTGCGCTCGTCTCTGTGATCAAAGGTTATTGGCCATTTACCGCGTCAAGCCACATGTTTGCACCAGCACGGTGCGAAAACGCGCCGCGCGCAATGCCTTCTCTTACACTCGTGGGGACGTCCATGCCGCTTTACACCTCCAAATCCGTCCTGCTGGGCCTGACCGCCCTGTTCTCGGCAGCTGCTTTTACCGCCTCCGCCGACGAAATCACCACCTTCACCAAGGGCGGCGCTGCCATCGGCGGCACCGACCCGGTCGCCTATTTCACCGAAGGCAAGCCCGTTGCCGGTTCGGATGAATTCACGTTCGAATATGACGAGGTGACCTGGAAATTCTCTTCCGCCGAGAACCGCGACAAGTTCGCCGCCGACCCTGCGAAATTCGCTCCGCAATATGGCGGCTTCTGCGCGTTCGGTGCGGCCATGGGCTTCAAGGTTCCGGTGGTGCCGGAAGCGTGGTCGATCGTCGACGGCAAGCTCTACCTGAACAACTCCATGAAGGTTCAGGAACGTTTCGAACAGGATGTTCCAGGTCACATCAAGAATGCGACGCTCAACTGGGAAATTATCAAGGACAAGAAGCCGGAAGAGTTGAAAGAGCCGATCATCCGGAACTGATTGTTCCGAATATCAACTTGCCATTATCTCCCATAACTGTTCAGCCCGCCTTCCGGCGGGCTTTTTTTGCCCGGGACCCCGGCAGTCGGATAGGCTGAGGTGGCAAGTGCCTGTCCTTTTGGACGGAGGATTGAAGCCGTTGTTGAAACAAGGAGACGAGAGTGGCGCGTTTGGCTGAATGCTGTTGCGGTGCGCTGTCAGCGCACTGCACTGGCGATCCGACATCCGTTTCCTTGTGCCATTGCACCATGTGTCAGCGCAGAACCGGCTCCGCCTTCGGCATTGCCGCGTTTTTCTTCAAAGAAAAGGTCAAGATTACCGGCCAGAGCAAGACCTACAGACGACCGGGTGAATCCGGCTGTGACGTGGTTTTTCATTTCTGTCCCGATTGCGGCTCCACGGTGTTCTGGTACCCGCTCAGCAAACCTGACAAGGTCGCCGTCGGTGTTGGCGCTTTTTCGGATACGCGCTTTCCGGGGCCAGGCAAGGAGGTGCATACGCTGAACCGTCTTCGCTGGGTAAAGCCACTGACGAGTGACTGACTTGCCGTACGCGGCATTTGTCGCGCTGTTCGCAGGTGACGCACTGTTCGTTAATCGCGAACGATAACATCTTTAAAACACGCCCGATAATCGCTAAATCTTGAATTGAGAATTCATGTTTGGAGATTTTCCGTGCTCAAGCGACTAAAGCGGCGTCCGCGCATCCTGACCGTACAATCAACCCGTCAGCTCAGCCCGCATCTGCTCCGCGTGACCTTTGCCGGTCCCGAACTGGAGGGCTTTCCGCTCAAGCATGAGGGCGCGAACTGCAAGCTCGTCCTGCCGCGTACCGGCGAAAGCCGCGCCGACTTCGAGGCGTATTTCGCGCCGGACGGACCTGATGAAAAGGTTCATCCCGTCAGGACCTACACTGTCAGGTCCCACAGGCCGGAGAAACTCGAACTCGACATCGATTTCGTCGTACATGGCGACGAAGGCCCGGCAACACGCTGGGCCCAGGATGCTGGTCCCGGGTCCTATCTGGGCTTTTTCGGTCCGAGCCAGACGAAAGTCGCCGAATTCTACGCGGACTGGTACCTTCTCGCGGCCGATCTTTCCGCCATGCCGATTGTCGAGGCGACGCTCGAGGCCATGCCGGCCGATGCAAGCGGAGTTGCCGTCTTTGAAGTGCCTTCAGCCGAAGACATTCGCGAGATCGAGGCACCGAAAGGTATCGACATCACTTGGCTCATCCACGAGGACCCGCATGTGCCGTCAACGGCGCAGGTCGATTTCGTCAAGTCGATCGACTGGCGCAGCGGCGTCTTGCAGACCTGCATTGCCGGCGAAAGTTCGGTTATCCGGGCGCTGCGAGACTACCTTCACAACGACCGCAAGGTGCCGAAGAAGGACACCTATATCTCCGGCTACTGGAAGATCGGTCTTGTCGAGGACGAGCATCAGAAGATGAAGCGCGCGGAAGCGGCCTGACCCCGGTCGCAAGCCCTGACTGGTGGACGCGGCTGCTCAGACGGCATCGCGGTTTCGGCGCCCGAATTCTCTCGGTGGCGGAGACAGCACGCGAGGTTGCGGCGAAGGCCGGACAAGAGGCGGCGTCGCGGGAACAAAGCGGTCCTCCGGCAAATGAGACCTGTCGGATCTGAACCGGCCGGGCGATTTCTCAATGCCGCAAAAGTAAAACATCAGGGCGGTTCCGATGCTGGGAAGGAAGAAGCTCAGATAGAGAATACCCGGCCGGCTGGAATCGCGAAGCCTGTTCAGGCACGTGCACAGGTTCATGTACATTATCATGATGACCAGCACCGCGAGACCGCCCCCCCATCGGAAGGTGAATCGTCGCGACCAGACCGCCGATCGCCAGACAGAAAATTGCAATCTGGGACAACCACCAGTGGGTCCGGCCGATCTTGCCGTGGCACGGATTGACAAGCGCTAACATCGCATACTCCAAACAGCACCCGACCTAAACTACAGATTGTAAAAACTGGCTTAACACCCGCTGTAAAGTTTTTCGAATTGCCGCAAGGCAGTGTGCCTTGGCGATGTTTCTTTCAAAGGTTCGACTGCCGGCAGCATTCCCGCCAATCCGTCCGTTCACGGGCTGCGTAAGCCGTTTGTAGCCGGAGGTTTGAAATGGCTCGGTATCATGTATCCGTCACGGGACTGCGTCTGAAAAGCTGGTTCCATGTTGTCTCGTTCTGGCGTCACGCCATGCCGAGCTACAACCAGGCCAGGGAAGCCGAGGGCAATGTCCTGACGGACGTGCTCAAGTGCAAGGGCGTACATCACACGCTGACGGTCTGGGAGAGCGAGACGGCCATGAAGCGCTTTCTCTATCGCGGCGCGCACAGGAAGGCGATCAAGACCTTTCCCCGGATCGCGACGGGAACCACCTGTAGCTATGGAGCAGATGAAATTCCGTCATGGCCGCAGGCTCTGGCCGAGCTCGAAAAACACGGACGAACCTATACAGCACCGGGTTAGCGCATCGGCGTTTCCTGTCCGGGCTGTCCTCCGGTGCTGATCGGATGCAGGGCGTTTCCGGTGCTGGACATCCTGACAATTGACCGCAAGAACACACGTGCGATGATGCCGGTCAACCGGAGGAGATTTGCAAATGCACCGCCTGACATTCTGGGGAACCGTTCTTGCCGTCCTTGTCCTCTATACGGGCGTGTCGCCTGCTGCCGATCCGGCCTTTGATTGCGCAAAGGCGGAGAGTTCGGCGGAGGAACTGATCTGCGCCAACGACGACCTTGCAAAGCTCGACCGGACGCTGGCCGATGTTTACGGTGAGGCGGTCAAGGCGATCGGAACCTTCGCGGACAAGGACACCGCGCTCAAGGAGTTCAAGGCATATCAGCGCGGATGGATCAAGGGCCGCGACGAGTGCTGGAAAGCGGATAACGAACTGGACTGCATCAAGTCGGAATACGAATACCGGATTGCCGAAATCACGGCCAAATACGGTTTGATCGAGGGACAGAAACCGGTCTTCTACATGTGCAATGACAACCCGGCAGACGAGATCGTAGCAACCTATTTCCCGACAACGCCGCCGTCCGCGCGACTGGAGCGCGGCGATAGCACTGAAATTGTTGTCGAGGGACCGACAGGATCGGGTGCGCGCTACCAGGGCAATTTCGGCATCGTTTTCTGGATCAAGGGTGACGAGGCCATGGTCGAGTGGCCGCAGGGCACCTCCTTCGACTGCAAGGTGCGCAGTTAAGCTACCAGCCGGTCAATGGGAGGCTGCCGTCACCAGCGGTGGAGGCCTTTCGGGATTTTCTTCTAGGGACGGATTAGGGTCCTGACCCCGGGCGAGCTATCGGCTCGCCGTCGCCAAAGCGGAGCCGAAGCCGACAAACAGCCCGCCCGTGATGCGCCGGACCCATCTGGCGCGCTTCGCCGACGTCAGGAACCGGCGCAGGTGCCCGCCCGCAAAGGCGATGAAGGCATGGTTGGCGAAACACAGGATCGCGTAGGTAAAGGACAGAAGACTGATCTCCACCATGTCGATCCTGCCGGAGCGCATGAATTGCGGGAAGAGGGCGGTAATTACGAGGATCGCCTTCGGGTTGGTGACAGAGACAAGCAGAGCCTCCAGGAACAGCTTCCAGCCGCTCTTGCCGATCGCCTGGCTGGTGTCCGTGACGTGAAAGCCCGACTTGTCGCGCCAGATTTTCAGGCCAAGGTAGATCAGGTAGGCCGCGCCGATGAATTTCAGCACCGTGAAGGCCAGTGCGGAGGTTGCCATCAGCGCGCCGAAGCCGAAGGCAACTGCGTAACCGATGATGACAAGGCCCGCGGCATTGCCGGTTGCCGACGCAAGCGTCGCATTCCGTCCGAACCGCAGCGTGTTGCTGATGGCGAGCATGACACCCGGACCGGGGCTGACGGCAGGCAACAGGGAAACGGCGATGAAAACAAGCCAGAGTTCAAACGACATGATGGACTTCCTCTATCAGGCGGGACCGCGTTACGCGGCAGTCGAGGAGCGGATCAGGGCAGAAGGTGACCTGCCTTTGCAGCTTGATCCAGGAGGCTCTGGGCATAGTCCCAGAGGCGGGGAAACGGGCGCAGTCTTGCTTCCTTGGTTTGGCGCAAGTCTGCTGCGGAAATTGGTGCATGAGTGGGGTCGTCGATGCCGGATGCGAACACCAGAACCATCGGATGCAGGGCATCCATGGCGTTGGCGAACTTGGCCTCGGCAGTCTCGTTGGCCTCGAATTCGAGCCAGAGTTTCTTGAACTCGCTCCCCTGAGGTTCCGGGAGCAGGGCGAACAGACGCTCTGCAGCGGCCTTCTCCCGCGCCTTGACGTCCGAGAAGTTGCTCTCGTCCACCCAGTGGTCGCCGGCATCGATTTCGACAAGGTCATGGACGGTCAGGAGCTTGACGACATGATGAATGTCGGTGCCGCCCGGGGCATGATCGGCGAATGTCAGCGTCTGCAGGATCACGTGCCAGCAGTGCTCCGCCGTGCCTTCCCGTCGGGTACCGCTGGCCAATTGATTGAGCCGGACGACTTCCTTCAGCTTGTCGGCTTCCAGCAGAAAGGCGACCTGACGCTCAAGCGTATCGGGCATTCAGATTTCACCCATCGCCTTGCGGAACCTGTTGACGCTTTCGGCAAATCCGTAAATCAGCGCATCGGCGGTAAAGCCGTGTCCGATGGACATTTCCCGGATGAACGGTGCCTTGGCGATGAGGGCAGGGATATTGTCCACGGTCAGATCGTGGCCGGCATTGACGCCAAGGCCGCATTCGCGGGCGGCTGACGCGGTCAGAGCGATGCGTTCCAGTTCCTTCTCCGCCGTGGTCTTGTCGTCATAGCAGGCGCCATAGGGACCGGTGTAAATCTCGATCCGTTCGGCGCCGACACGCGCGGCGTGCTCGGGAGCAGCCGGGTCCGGGTCGCAGAACAGCGAAACACTGATGGCCCATTCCTTCGAGGCCGCAATCGCCGTCTCAAGGAAGCCGATATCTCCGGAAAAGTCCCAGCCGTGATCGGAAGTTGTCTGCTCAGGGTCATCCGGAACGAACAGGACCTGCTCCGGCCGGGCTTCTTCCACCAGCCGCATGAAGTCCTCCGACGGATAGCCTTCCAGGCACAGTTCCTTGTTCGGAAACCTGTCTTCGATCAGTTCGGCAAGATCGAAAACGTCGCCTTTCCGGATGTGCCGCTCGTCGGGACGCGGGTGCACCGTGATGCCTTTTGCTCCGGCTTCCATCGCAATCGCCGCAAGTCCCGTCACGCTCGGCCACGGCAGATCCCGCCGGTTGCGCAGCATGGCGATGGCGTTGACATTGACGGACAGGCGGGAGACGGCGGACATGACTGAAGTTCCGGTTGAAACGGTTCACATTCTGATTCAGGAAGTTGGGTCGAGAATCCAGAATTATCGTAAAAGTCATTGAAGTCAAACAGGAAATTGTCTCTAGAGACAATGTAGATGGCACATGCCATCCGCAGCAGCACCAAAGCCGGACGCGATTGGGAGATGCTGGCCCGGGCGGGCGTGCTGCGCCACCTTCTTATTCGAAGACGTCTGGAGCAAGCCTCCTTTCCTGAAAAACGCGCTGACGGAGAAAACGCAAATGCAGATGGATCACTAGAAAACAGCCGAGCCAAACCGCAAAGGACTTTGCATGCATAAACAGGGACAATGCCAGGACTGCACCGACAACCGTGCCATCGAGAGGGGCCAGAAAAGTGCCGACGATTGCACCGGCCATGGCAGGCGACAAAACCGCCGCAATCAACGCGACGACCCATCCGTCGCGGCCAGGGCGTCCGAACCAGCCGGACAGCAACAGACCGGGGACAATGCCACCGGCACCGGCAAGGGCCGCAACAACCATCGGTGCGATGTTCGGGTCATCTTCGTTGCTGCCAAAGCCGAGTTGATGTGCCAGCGTGAAAGCAACCAGAAACCCTGCGGCAGCTATTTCCAGAAAAATGAAAAAGCGGAACCTGTCGTGCTTGAGCCAGTTTGTCGGCATTGAAGGATCTGTCGGCATGAGACCTCCCGTAGAGAATTTGGGCTTTCCATGGATAGGTCCTGTTTCAGGTGCTGGTGCGAAGATCTTCTGCATTTTCCGTGCAGGTGCTTTTTGGCACCGCCTTGAGGCGTTGTTGCCCGGAAAGGGGCCGCTCAAGCCCGCGTGCCATCGGCGCTGTCCACGTGGCTCAGATGCCCCTGGTAGCGCACCAGGTCTCCAATGCCGGGCAAGGATACCCGGACATCGAAATGAAAGCGGCCATCTGTCTCGAACTCGCCGGCCTCGCTGACCGGAAGGACCGCCTTTGGCAGCGGGACGCCCAATATCCTGCCGCGGGTAACGGGAAACTCCAGCCGGTCATCCACCAGTTGCAGGTCGATATCGAAGGCCATGACACCGAAGCGTTCGGTGATATGGCCGCGCTCCGAACTGTCCCGCAGGCACAGGACGGAGGCGAATGACTTGCCGCCGAAATCGCGGCACCAGACTTCCGTGTCGCCGTGGCGCTGGATCGTCACGGAAACCGGGATGTCGTCGGCTTCCGGCGGAAACCCGACGAGGCGGCAGATCAGGTTGCCAATCGCCGAACTTCCGCGTGTGACCCTGGCACGTCCCTGCCATGTGCTCCTGTCCGTGACCGCGTGAAGATCACGCACGGCACGCGGCAACTTGCCGAAACGCGCTCCGAGCGCACGCTGGAACAGGCAGGGCGAATTGTTCGCGCTATCGGATGGCCGCACGTCGACAGCCGTCTTGGTCCCGTCAGTCAATCAGCCGGTCCTTCAATTCGCTCGACGGAAGAGGGCAGGACCTTTTGCCGAAGGCATAACGGTTTCGCGCAATCCGGTCGTAGATCCAGTTGGCGACAGAAACCGGCAACAGGTTCACAACAGCAAGAAGGGACCATGGCCGGCCAAGACTTTTCATGGACGCGGCGAATGAGGCCATTTTCGTGTAGGCACGGCCATTGAAGATGACGATGTTCGTCTCGAGCGCGTCCGGATCAAGGCCATGCCTTTCATAAAGGCTCCGCCCGAGGCCGGACCGGGCGCTCACGAACCGGAACCCTGCCTTTCTGTCATGTTTTGCCATGAAGCGTGCAAAGCCGGAGCAGAAGATGCAGTCGGCATCGAAAACGATCAGGTTGGTGTCGTTTGAAACGTTCGCCAAGCGATGTGCTCCAATTGCGATCCCTTTCGAGGATCTTTGACAGACTGGCGTATTCGGAACCTTCAATCCAGCCGCGTTTCGTCGCAGACGTCATTCGTTGCTTTTTCCCGCTGCTGTCCTGACCCTAGGTAATGGTCTCTTGAGGTGATCCCCGGTCCATGAACGTGTCATTCCGGCTGAAGCGCAGCGGAAGGCCGGAAACCAGTCGCCACTTGTTTCTCTTTCTTCTTTTAACCTTCAGCCACTGGGGATGCTGGTTTCCGGTCCTGCCAGGCGTCGGTAACCTCTCCCATCGGGAGAGGTCGGCGCGAATGCGCCGGGTGAGGGGACAAACCATCGTGAGTGTTACAAGCCTTTGATCCCTCACCCTAACCCTCTCCCGGCGGGAGAGGGGGACTTTTGTTCGGCCCGTGTGCAACAGTTCTCCGCCCCTTCTCAGAGTGAGGCCTTTGCCAACTTTCTTCTGCTGTGCGGTTTCGCTTGGATGGCTAAGGGCCCCAGCCAGTAAGCGGTCTTACACGACCCGGTTCCCGGCGGTCTCCCGCCCAACCCAGCCAAGCACACTTCAAACACACAGGTTCCCGGTCTTGCCGCACATGCGGCAAACCGGGACGACAAATCCGGGAAAAGCACCGTGTCCTGATTTGCCACCGATCGGAATGATGCTGCTTTCTCAGCGGCATAAGTTCGAGTGTATTTTCTGAACCGGACAGCAGCGGCTTTTTCCACTGTGCGTCCGTGCAGTTTTCCACTCCCGGCAAAGGAGGCTTGTAAGAGATCGAAATCTGGCTATGTTGTCTGGTTATGTTATTACATTACTGATATCGAGCCAGGAGCTTCCATGCCAGATACCCGTTTGCCGGTCACCGTTCTCTCCGGATTTCTCGGAGCGGGAAAGACCACCTTGCTCAACCGCGTGCTTAACAACCGGGACAATCTCAAGGTCGCCGTCATCGTGAATGACATGTCAGAGGTCAATATCGACGCTGACCTCGTCAGATCCGGCGGGGCGGAGCTGAGCCACACGGACGAAACGCTTGTCGAAATGTCGAATGGCTGCATCTGCTGCACCTTGCGGGACGATCTTCTGCAAGAGGTGCGCCGGTTGTCGCAGGAAGGCAAGTTCGACTACCTGTTGATCGAATCCACGGGGATCTCCGAACCGCTTCCCGTTGCCGCAACCTTCGACTTCCGGGACGAGAACGGGCAAAGCCTTTCGGATGTGGCGCGTCTGGATACCATGGTCACGGTCGTCGATGCGGTCAATCTGCTCAAGGACTTCTCAAGCCACGACTTCCTGCATGACCGGGGCGAAACGCTGGGCGAAGAAGATGAACGCACGCTCGTCCATCTCCTGACCGACCAGATCGAGTTTTCCGACGTCGTGATTCTGAACAAGGTCAGTGCGGCCTCGCCGGGACAAGTGGATGCGGCGCGGAAGATCATCCGCAGCCTGAACGGGGACGCCAAAATTCTCGAGACGGACTTCAGCGAAGTTGCTCCGGCGGAAATTCTGAACACGGGGATGTTCGATTTCGAAAAGGCACATGAACATCCGATGTGGGCGAAGGAACTCTACGGCTTTGCCGATCATGTTCCGGAGACCGAGGAATATGGCGTCGCCTCCTTCGTTTATCGGGCGCGGCGGCCGTTCAATCCGGAGAAGATCCACGCATTTCTGAACGGGGCCTTGCCCGGTGTGATCCGGGCGAAGGGCCATTTCTGGATCGGCAGCCGTCCGGAATGGGTTCTGGAGTTTTCGCTCGCAGGCGCTCTGTCCGGGGTCTCTCCGATCGGGACCTGGTGGGCATCAGTGCCGCCGAACCGCTGGCCGCAGGACGAACGGGCCATCGAATATGCCAGGTCCCACTGGGTCGAGCCCTTCGGGGACCGGCGGCAGGAGATTGTGTTCATCGGAGCCGGGATCGACTGGCCGGCGCTGAAGTGCCACCTCGATGAATGCCTCATCGCTGAAGAAGAAGGCGATGATCTGAGCCGGTTCAAAAACCTTCCGGATCCGTTTCCCGTCTACCGCATGGCGGAGAAAGCGGCATGAGCCTGGCGCAAACGCGGTATCAGCCGCAGGTCTTCGCACGCAATGTGCTGATGGGGCGGGAACCGGACATCCTTGAGGATATCAACAAGGCCGGCGTGGCAGCGGCGATCTGGACACGCAAATGCAGACCTGACTTTCAGGACTGGATCGACGCACTGCCCATGGAGCAACTGCCGGAGCTGCGCACGGTGGTTCCCGTTCACCTTGCCGAGGCGGCCGCAATTGCGGCCTGTGAGCGCGTTCAACTGCCGGCATCGAAGATGCGGAGCTTGCTGACCGGGGATGTCGGCGCACTGGCACTGATCGTCTCGAAGGCGCTCAATGTACGGCAGGTCAGGATCCGGTTCGATGTTGCCGACGAGGTCATGTGCCCGAAGTTCCACGTCGACAATGTGCCGGCTCGCCTGCTGTGCACCTATCGTGGCGCCGGGACGGAATATGTTCCGGCCGGATCGGAGAACGATCCCCGGCGCATAGGCCAGCTCGGGCGCGGTGCCGTCGGTCTGTTCCGCGGCGGCGCCTGGCCCGGAGACGAACACACCGGACTTCTGCACCGCTCACCCGATCCGGCCGCCGGTACGGGTACCCGTTTGCTGCTGGTGATTGACCCGGTGGCGTAAGGCCGGGCCTCCGGACGTCACGGGCTGGTTGGCACCGCTACTTGGTCATCCGGCCGCCGCTCAGGGCCTCAGGGTCAGCGCAGCCGATGATGGCATACTCCCCCGCGCTGAGGCCCATGCGGGTACAGACGGCCTCGGACGGGGAATTGCCCGGTTCCACGCCGGTCATGAAATTGCCGAAACCGAATTTCTCGTTCATTTCGAGAACCGCATGTGCCCCGAGGATCAGCGAAAGATGACGGCCGCGATGCGCTACGTCCGTTGCCAGCATTCCCCACCAGGCCTGATGTGCAAGCGTTGGATGATTTTCGTGTGCAAAGGCGCAAGACGCTGCGCAGGATACGGCCTTCTCCTCCCGGTCAAGCGCCAGAAGGCAGATTGCAGGCCTCAGGAGACCGCGGAGCACCTCGCCGCTCGGCGGCAGCACGCCGCAACCGAGCGCCAGTTCGGCCATCGACGCCATGACGGTGCCAGACGTCGATGCATCGACTTTCCTCAGACGAAGACCATCGGGCAGGGAAAAGGCGTTCAGCACATCCCGCGCTGCGCTCAAGACGGGTGAGGCGCCTTCCCACTTTGCGTAGTGCATCGGAACGAGCCCGCGTTTCTGCAACGCGGTCTCGACCGCGTCCGTATCCGCAAGGGGAACGGCCGCGTAGTTCGAGTTGCCCTGAACCTTTGCAAGTGCGGCAAGCTTGTCAATGTCGCCGTCATGCGGGCTCACAAGCCCGACCGTGCGGCCGTAGTAGCTGTATCTCGGATCCTTCCCGAGCAACTCGGCCATCCCGCGCCCGCGTTTCAAAACTGCCCGCTGATCCTCATTTCCGAAAAATTCTTCGCTCTGCATCCTGCAAGTCCGTAACGCTGCCCGTGATTGTCCGGTTCAGAGTCGTCCGATCCAGGCTGGATGTCCAAGGCTAAATGAAAGTTCGGGGTTCGCTGCAGCCGTCGGCGGGGAAGCAGGACTATGCAGATACGAATTCTGGACTTTCCTGCGCGCGGCGCTAGGTCATCAGTCATGCTTGACCAAATACTGCGCGCCTTCGTCCTTCTTCTGCTGACCACATCGTCGGCTTTTGCCTGGGAAGCCAGGCTGGGCCAGATATGCGAGTTGATCCACGACGGCGACACGGCGTCCGTGCGGGTCACCTTTGATCCGGCGATCTCCGAATACGCGATTGCCATCACGCCGAAGGGGGCCTGGAAACAGAGGCCTCTTTTCGCGATGCGGTTCGACGGGCCGCGCGGGCTGACCATCACGACCGACCGGCACGTTCTTTCAGGGGGAGGCGCGACCCTGACCGTGACCGACAGCGGCTTCGGAAATGTTCTGAACGGACTTGAGTTCAATCACACCGCAACGGCGCTCCTTGGTGACCAGTCGGTCGCTGTCCCGCTGGCCGGAGCTGCCCCGGCCGTGCAGGAGTTTCGGGCCTGTGCCGCGGGCCTGAACGTTTGACCGGCACCTGAGCGATCCGGTGCCGGTGTGGGCAGCACGCCGTTTCAGGCAAGTTTCATCGTCACGATCCCCGCAACAATCAGCAGGGCGGCAACGGCGCGCTGGAGGCTGACTGCCTCGCCCAGAAACCAGAATCCGACGACAAAAGCGCCGACGGCGCCGATGCCCGTCCAGATCATGTAGCTGGTTCCGAGCGGAAGTGTCCGCATGGACAGGGACAAGAGCCCGAATGAGGCCACCATAGCAGCCAGCATGACGAGGGTTGGGGCAAGGCGCGTGAAACCCTGCGATTCCTTCATCGCAAAGGCCCAGACGATTTCAAGAAGACCGGCGGCAAACAGGAATATCCATGCCATGGCTATTCTCCATAGCGGGCCGTCCCGATTGAGTGAAAGGTTCTGGAGGTCGTCCCCCATCCGTCAGATGGGGGTGCGCCAGGTCGATGCAAATGAAACATCGGTAAGCTTCGCAGGAGCGTTCTTTCCGGCGCGGTTGCTGCGACCTGACGCCGAAGACCGTGACGGTGCGCCGAGATTACACCCTGTTGAGCGGCAAAGCCGGAGCAGGGCTTGCAGACAGCCGGTGCCTCAAGCGAGTATCCATTGATGCAACTGGAGTGCTCATGCGGATAGCCATCGAAATCAGACCAGGTGAATTGGCGGACAGGATATCGATCCTTCGGCTCAAGGTGGCACATGGTTCTGGCGGTGATGTTGCAAAGGTGCTCAAGCAGGATCTGCGGGACCTCGAAGCCCTGGCAAAGGGTCTGCTCGACAAGACCGACGCTGTCGAAAGGCATGTTGAGCGATTGGCGGAGATCAACGCCGCGCTCTGGGAACTGGAAAACGACGTTCGCCGTCACCTGGAAACACATTCATCCGGGACGGCGTTTGCGGCCTGCGCCACGCGCATATTCAAGCTCAACGAACAGCGGTCGAATGAAAAGGCGGCGATCGACCGACTGACGATGGGAGAGTCGGCCGAAGCCAAGTTCTTCACCTGATCTTATGCACTTTTGGCGTGAAATCGGCCTCCAAATAGTTTACGTTAGGTAAATTATTTGGAGGATTTATTGTGAGAAAAAGCGTTGCGAATTCCGTCGCCGGCGGGCTGATTTCGGGTGCATCCATTCTTGCTTCAGATGGTGCGATAAACGAAGCCGATGCTTCCTCG
This sequence comes from Roseibium sp., assembly GCF_965229775.1. Classification (GTDB taxonomy): domain Bacteria; phylum Pseudomonadota; class Alphaproteobacteria; order Rhizobiales; family Stappiaceae; genus Roseibium. The sequence continues at coordinate 6,002,513 of NZ_OZ245929.1, read as the reverse complement.
ATCACGCAGGAAAGAAGTTTTCTCTTCGAACTGAACACCGCCGATACGGGAGACTTTATCGGCATGACCTGTTGTCCGGACCTGGTTGACGGGTTCCTGTTCGACGGGTTCGATCCGCGCCTCGGGAGGCTGGAATCCGTCGCCGCCACGGCCACCCTCACCGGATTTACGATCGATGCTCTGAATCTCAATACATTTGACGGCCACTTTGCCGGACTGGACCTCGGCCGTACATTTGCGCTTGATCTACTGGAAGACCGCATGGTGACGATCGGGGCGATTACACCGCTCGATGATTTTCTCGCCGATCTGGTTTCCGTAAGCTTTGGATTCAATCTCGGTGTCCGGCCGGGCAGCATCGGTTTGTCACCCGACGAACCGATATCAGGCACTTTGGCCCTGACATACAACTATGCACCCGTGCCGGTCCCGGCCGGGCTGCTGCTGGCGAGCACGTCCGTTCTTTCTCTCATGGCGGTAAGCGGCTTTGCACGCCGCCGGCGCAGGAAGCAGCAGGGGCCGGCCTGATTGAAGACACCCGTGGAGCGTTTGCGCGCGAGACTGGATTCCGCCAATCGGGTCCTGCAGGACACCTATGGCGAACTGGCCAGGCTGATCGATACGCTTGATGATCCCGAAAGCCGGGGAGCGGTCAATGCAATGATCTGGCAATGTGCTGCCGGACGTTCAAGCCGCGACCGGTACTTTTCCCAATGCGGACAAGACGCCTATCTCGACACGCATGTCTTCGGCCGCAAACGCGGCGGCGTGTTCGTGGATGTTGGTGCCTATGACGGGATCACCGGTTCCAACACGCTCTTCTTCGAAGTCTTCCGGGGGTGGTCTGGCCTGCTGATCGATGCCGTCGAGGAACAGCTGGACATTGCAAGGGACTTCCGGAAAGGGGAGTGTCTGCAAGCCTTTATCGGCGACGGATCAAGTTCTGAATTCATGACCGTTGACGGCGGCCCGACCATGATGAGCGGCCTGACCGGAAGCCTGCACGATGTCAAACGCAAATGGGTGGAGGAGCACCCGAAGACATCCATGCGCATCGAGGCCTGTCAGACAAGGCGCCTTGGGGACATTCTGCTGGAGCGCGGCATGACACGGATCGACTTTCTCAGTCTCGATATCGAAGGCGCCGAGCTGCAGGTGATCGAAAGTTTCCCCTTTGACGAGATCTCCGTTACGTGCTGGAGCATCGAAGCCTTCGAGCACAAGCCGGCCATCGATGAGGTCATGGAAAAACGCGGCTTCGTCTGGCTCGATCGCATAGGTGACGACGACCTTTATGTGCCACCGGACCTGGCTTGAAGAAGGGCGTCCAGTTCGGTCTCGACTTTCCTGAAAACGCTGTCCCAGTCGCCGGGCCCGGGTTGCCGAAACAGCCGCATGGACGGGTACCATGGCGTGCTGTCGCCCTCCGGGCCGTATTGCCAGAAACTCTCGAACGGAAGAAGGTTCCAGACCGGTTTGCCGAGCGAAGCCGCAAGATGGACCAGACTGGTGTCTGTTGAAATGACCAGATCCAGCGCTGATATCACGCCGGCGGCGTCCGCCAGATCCTGATCGTCCGACGCCGCATCGATGATGCGTTCTCCCGCGCTGGACTGCCGCAGTTCGTCGATCGCGGGTCCCTTGTACAGGCTGAATAGCTGGACATCCGGCCGCGCAGCGATCCCGCAGAAGGCCTCCGGAGACACGGACCGGATTTCGTTTCTGGGATATTTGGCGTTGCCGGTCCAGCACATCCCGATTTTGAAGGCGGAGCCGCTCGTCCCGACGATCCGTTTTCCGCGCGCCAATGCGTCTTCCGGCACGGTGAGGGTCAGGGGTTTTGGGGGCGCTGCATTGAAATGCAGGGCATGCGGCAGACTGCAGACGGGGCACCACGCGTCAAAGTCAGCCGCACCATAAGGCTCGCCGATTACCTTCAGGCCGATATCGGAGGCTTCCAGAAGGCGCTTCAGGGGCTTGCGGGCAACGAACGTGCCGATAACACCGGCCCCGGCCAGACTGCGCCCGAAGCGCAGCATGAGCAGATCATCCCCGAGCCCTTGATCGGGGAGAACAAGCAGACGCAATCCGATCGTGAGATCACGTTCCCATCTTTTCTTCGGTACATTCCGGGGTGCGGGCGTCAGATCGGCCTCGAAGCGGTCTTCCAGGAGCGCGAAGCCGCGGGCATAGTTTCCCAGATACAGCTGGGCAAAGCCTTCAACCGCACGGGACCAGGCAGATCCCTTGCCAGTTTCCTGCGCTTGCTGAACGAGCGCAATGGCGTCCTCGTAGCGCTTCAGGTTCTTGAGATCGTCCGCGATCACCGCGATGTCCATGGGCAGCGAATACGGCCTTGCGCGGCGAACCGAAAGCGCCTCCTCGTAGCGGCGCATCCCGCTCAGGGCATTTGCCTGCGCGCGCACATACTGGGAATTGCACGGGGCCTTGCGATGCGCCGTGTCGAAGGCTTGCTTCGCATCTGCAAACTGTTTCGACCTGGAAAGAAAGGTTCCCAGATCGTACCACTCCGCCGCCGATCCGCCCTGAAGACGCAGCTTGCGAGCAAGCGCATTTGCGGCGCGCCTCGAATTGATCGGAATGACGTCTTCCGACGAAGACCGGCTTTGCATGCGTTTCGGCCCCTCTTCCAGCGGTCTGCAGGGTAGCCGAATTTCATGTCGCTTTGCCAGGGGAGGCTCACGCGCGGTGCCCGTGGCAGGCTGACTTTTCGACCCTCACGGGGGGCGGCGGCGGTGGAAAGGCGCGGCGCAATGCGCGCGCCGGATCCTCAAACAAAGGAAATGCCGCCCACCGAATTCAATCCAGCGTCGCGGCATTTTGGAAGGATTGCGCGATGAGGGGGCTCCGCCGTCACACCCGGTTGAGCAGTCTTGCGCGGATCGTGTTCGGCAGGGCTCGGATTTCCTCCAGGATGCGCACCGGATCCTCGACAGGGCTGTCGACATCCAGAACCACGTAGCCGATATCGAGATGCGACTGCATGAACTGGGCGTGGATGTTCAGGTTGTGCCGTGTGAACAGGTCGTTCAGGGTGCGCATCGCGCCCGGGGCGTTGTGGTGCACCTGAATGAAGCGGGTCGCCTCCGTGCCCTTTGGCAGCTGTACCTGCGGGAACGCGACGGCGCCGATGGTCGAGCCGACATCGGAGTATTCGACGAGTCGCTTGGAGACCTCTTCACCGATCCGGGCCTGCGCTTCCTCGGTCGACCCGCCGACATGCGGCGTCAGGATGACATTGTCGATGCCGCGCAGGGGGGAGATGAACTCGTCCTTGTTGGATTTCGGTTCCACCGGGAAAACGTCGATGGCGGCCCCTGCCAGGTGGCCCGACCTGAGGGCTTCGGCCAGGGCCTCGATTTCGATGACCTTGCCGCGCGCGTTGTTGATCAGAAACGCGCCCTTTTTCATCTTGGCAATCTGTTCGGCGCGGAACATGTTGCGGGTTTCCGGCGTGTCGGGAACGTGCAGTGACACGACATCGGCCTGCGCCAGCAGGGCATCCAGGCTGTCCGCCGGTGTCACGTTGCCGTGCTGCAGCTTGTCGACCATGTCGAAATACAGGACGCGCATGCCCATGGCTTCGGCCAGGTTCGAGAGCTGCGTGCCGATATTGCCGTAGCCGACGATACCGAGGGTCTTGCCGCGTATTTCGTGTGATCCGGCCGCACTTTTCAGCCAGCGGCCCTCGTGGGCGGCTGCCGATTTCGTGAAGACACCGCGCATCAGCATGACGATTTCTGCAATCGTCAGTTCCGCAACCGAGCGCGTGTTGGAGAAGGGGGCGTTGAAGACGGGAATGCCCCGGTTCAGCGTTCCGGCCAGGTCGACCTGGTTGGTGCCGACAGAAAAACAGCCCACCGCGACGAGGCTTTTTGCAGCTTTCAGGACCTCTTCCGTCACCTGTGTCCTTGAACGGATGCCAAGGATCTGCACGTCCTGCAGCTTTTCGATCAGGGCATCCTGCTCCAGCGCGCCGGGCAGCACTTCCACGTTGCTATAGCCCGCTTTTTCGAGAACGGTACGGGCAGTTGGCGATATCCCCTCCAGCAGAAGCCAGCGGATGTGGTTTTTCGGCCGGGACAGACCGTGGATCATGGGCTTGAAGCCTTTTTCTGAAATCGGGATGCTTACAGCGCCTGAGAGGCGGGAAGCGCCGGTGTCGTATACGCGCTGATCCGTGTCGCGTCTAGGCTCTGGTGGTTCGGAATTTGTCTGTTTCGGCCATCCTGCACAGACTGTTTGCCACGTTAGCCGCGTTGTTGCGTGCAGGGCGCAAATTGGCCGTCTTTCTTCCGGTGCAAATAGAGGTCAGAACAGTGTCTTCAACCTGCTTGCCACGACCTCTATGGTCGCGTTGTCGTAGCCGAGCCTCAGGTCGTTCTTCATGAAGTCTTTCAGCTCGGACTGCTCCCGGATCTGCCACTCGCGGCTTTCGCCGTTTTCCACGCGACGGGCACGTCCGTTCAGAAAACTGAAGAAACCTGTCTTGGTAAGCCGGTAGAATTTCAGGTTGCCGGCAAAGGACTGCATGGGCGAGAGGGCGCAGACGAAGTTGGCTGCCTCGATATCCTCGTCACGAACGTCGACGCGGTCGAAGCCGTAGAGCGGAAACCAGCCGGTGTCCGTCTTTCTTTCCAGGACGTGTTCTCCGGAAGCGTCTTCAAAGCGGATGCGGTAGACCTGATCACGGATCGGCTGCTCCTGGTCCGGCGCGATTTTCACCGGTTCGGCAGGTGCCTGACCGCCAAAGCCGGCATCGACCAGCCATTCGTCGCCGCCAAGCGGGACGACAAAGGCAAGGTGCGTTCTGGCCCCGCCTTGCGCTTCGCCCATGCGCACGCGTGCCAGCACCCGGCGGTTTGGAAAACCGAGCGCATCAAGCACCTGGCCGAGGAGCGCGTTGACTTCGAAACAATAGCCGCCGCATCTGGCAAGGACGAGCTTCTGCCAGAGGCCCGCGTGATCAAGGTCCGGCACCAGTCCTGAGAAGGGCAGGACGTTTTCAAACGGAATTGCACTGATCTGCGCTGTCTGAAGTTGCTTCAGCCCGCTGAGATCCGCCTGGCAGCTCTTGAGGCCGATGCGGTCGAAATAGGTGGCAAGATCAAAGGGCATGACGCGATCCGGGCAAGTGAAAAGGCCTGTCGGATGTAGGGAATTGGCTGGTGAAGGTAAAGGGGCAGGGTGCAATGACGGCTTCACGAAAGGGCTGTCGCAGGTCCCGGACCAGGTCCGGGACTGCGCTGTGGTTTCGGACCTTCAATCGTCGCGCCGGACACAGCGAGCGGCAATGTGGATTGGGTCCCCGGTCAGGCCGGGGTTAGTTCTTGGGGGTGAGGCTCATGTACTGAAGACCTCATCCTGAGGAGCGCGCATGCGCGTCTCGAAGGACGGGCGGCAGGTTCGGTTTTTGCCGCTTATCCTTCGAGACAGGCCCTTGGCCTTCCTCAGGATGAGGTCGATGTGTTCTTCGTGTAAAAAAAGACCCGCCGCGAGGCAGCGGCGGGTGCTGGAACTCCGCGAAGACTGGCTGGTCTTTAAAGGCCTTCGGGGCCGCGCTGGACGGCGGCGACGCCGGTGCGGGAGACCTCGACGAGGCCGAGCGGTTTCATGATCGCGATGAACTGCTCGATCTTCGACGTGCGCCCCGTGATTTCAAAGACGAAATGTTCCGTCGTCGCATCGATGACGGTCGCCCGGAACGCATCACCCAGCCGCAGTGCTTCCAGACGCTTGTCGCCGTCGCCGGCCACCTTGATGAGGGCAAGTTCACGCTCGAGCGGCTTGTCCTGGCTGGCGCGGCGCGCGCGCACCGTGAGATCGGTCACCCGGTGAACGGGCACCAGTCTGTCGAGCTGGTGACGGATCTGTTCGATGATCATCGGCGTGCCCGTGGTCACGATGGTGATCCGCGACAGGTGCCTTTCATGCTCGGTTTCCGACACCGTTAGGCTGTCAATGTTATAGCCGCGGCCGGAAAACAGCCCGATCACCCGGGCAAGCACGCCCGGTTCGTTGTCGACGAGAAGCGATAGGGTGTGGGTTTCGATTTCGTTGCTGACTTCTGCCAGGAAATAGGCGGAAGGCGCATCCACATTCTGTGCGTTCATTTCAATATTTCCTTCTGGCCCGGCATCAAACGAGCGATTTGCCTTCGGCGCTGATTGCATTGGCGACCGCCTCGTCATTGGCTTCGTCCGGCAGCAGCATTTCATTGTGGGCCTTGCCCGAGGGGATCATCGGGAAACAGTTGGCAAGGTTCGCCACCCGGCAGTCGAACAGGACCGGCCTGTCGACGGAAATCATCTCCTCGATCGCCCCGTCCAGGTCCCCTGGCTTTTCGACACGGATGCCGACGCCGCCATAGGCGTCGGCCAGCTTGACGAAGTCGGGCAGGCTGTCGGTGTAGGAATGGGAGAGGCGGTTGCCGTGCAGCAACTGCTGCCACTGGCGGACCATGCCCATGTACTGGTTGTTGAGGATGAAGACCTTGACCGGCAGGCCGAACTGGACCGCGGTGGACATCTCCTGGATGTTCATCAGGATGGACGCATCGCCGGCAATGTCGACGCACAGCGCATCGCGGTGCGCGACCTGCGCGCCAATGGCTGCCGGCAGGCCGTAGCCCATCGTGCCGAGACCACCGGAGGTCAGCCAGCGATTGGGTTCCTCGAAACCGTAGAACTGGGCTGCCCACATCTGGTGCTGACCGACCTCGGTCGAGACGAAGGTCTTGCGGTGCTTGGTCAGTTCATAAAGCCGCTGGATCGCGTATTGCGGCATGATGACGTCGGAGTTGGGCTTGTAGGCCAGCGAGTTGCGGGCGCGCCAGGCGTCGATCTGCTGCCACCACGCCTTCATTCCGGAAGCATCCGCTTTCAGCGAAGAGGACCGCCAGATGCGAACCAGGTCTTCCAGCACATGTCCGACATCGCCGATGATCGGCAGGTCGACATTGATGGTCTTGTTGATCGAGGACGGATCGATGTCGACATGGATCTTGCGCGAATTGGGAGAGAACGCGTCGGTCCGGCCGGTGATGCGGTCATCGAAGCGCGCGCCGATGCACACCATCAGGTCACAATCGTGCATGGCCATGTTGGCCTCGAACGTGCCGTGCATGCCCAGCATGCCGAGCCAGTTCTCGCCGGAGGCCGGATAAGCGCCAAGCCCCATCAGCGTGGAGGTGATCGGAAAGCCGGTCAGGGAGACCAGTTCGCGCAGCAGCTGGCACGCATGCGGGCCGGAATTGATCACGCCGCCGCCGGTATAAAGGACCGGCTTCTTGGCAGCTGCCATCATTTCCGCTGCCTGGCGGATCGAGGCCGCGTCGCCCTTGACCTGCGGCCGGTAGCTCTTGTGGGCGGCCGCCGGGTTCGGCGTCGGGCCCTGGTAGGTGCCGGTCGCGAACTGGACGTCCTTCGGAATGTCGACGACGACCGGACCCGGACGGCCCGAGGTTGCCACATAGAAGGCCTCGTGGAGGACGCGGGGAAGGTCATCGACATCACGGACCAGCCAGTTGTGCTTGGTGCAGGGGCGGGTGATGCCGACCGTGTCGCATTCCTGGAAGGCGTCATTGCCGATCAGGTGCGTCGGCACTTGGCCCGAGATGCACACGAGCGGGATGGAATCGAGCATCGCATCCGTCAGGGCGGTGACCATGTTGGTGGCACCGGGGCCGGAGGTGACGAGGGCGACACCGGGCTTTCCGGTGGATCGTGCATAGCCCTCTGCCGCATGTCCGGCACCCTGTTCGTGGCGCACGAGGATGTGCTCCAGGCCTTCCTGCTGAATGATCTCGTCGTAAATGGGAAGCACAGCACCACCCGGGTAGCCGAAGATGGTATCAACTCCCTGGTCTTTCAGCGCCTGTATGACCATTTCGGCGCCGGTCATTTCCCGTGTCATTTTCTCGTCCTTGCATATCGCGGCCCGGTTTCGGGCCATGGCTCATTTACGAATTCTGTCCGTTTTCCGCCCTGCGGCATCGAAGATACGGGAGGAGGGCAGCGCAATGAGGAGGCGGGTACAAAAAAAGGCCCCTCGGGGAGCCTTGGTCGCGCGCCATCCTGTCCAAGCGGGTCTTATCCCGCCCTGGAGGCGCGCTTTCCTACCACTACTAGAATGAGCGACATCATCATGTCGTCCCGGTCCTTCGATACTGCAGGTCGTGAAGACCTTTACTTGTTACGGTTTCAAAAGCAAGCAATTCCGTCTCTGCTTTCGAACGTGCGCCAAGCCCGTCCGGCCTTGACGCGGCGCACACTAGTGAGACGGTTCGAACCGGTCAAGCCTTAAATTCGATTATTGCGTGAAAGATGCGCAATGTTTTTGAATGTTTCTCGAAAGCCACCTCAACCGGTCATTCCGGCCGCCGGAACAAGGCCTTGGGCGGGGTATCAAAAACGTCATGGCACGAATGAGCGAAAAATGTCACACTGGTTGTTGCAAGCGGCTGGCCGGTCCTATATACCGCGCTCTCCGCACGTGCCGCATCCAATGCGGCCGGCCTTGATGGGTGTGTAGCTCAGTTGGTAGAGCAGCTGACTCTTAATCAGCGGGTCCACGGTTCGAGTCCGTGCTCACCCACCATTTTCCTTCTTTGCCTCGTGGTGCTGTCGCCGGGACCGTCAGCGGGGAACGTAGTCCGCCAGGTGCATGACTTCGAGGGCCGAGCGTGCGATGACGTCGGCGCCCGTGTTCTGGAATTCGTCGGGCCGGGTGACGACCGCCGCGCCGCCCAGTGCGATTTTCACGTCGCGTGTCGCCGGCTCCGACCGGCAGCGCTCGATTGCATCCTTGCAGTCCGCCGTTTCCTCGATCTGTCCGATCGACAGACCCAGAAGATGATAGGGGCGTGAGGAAAGACGCATGAACAAGGTGTCGCCGATCTCCATGTCGGCACCGCCATCAACGATCCAGCCCATATCGCGAAAACACATTCTGACCAGCGTGACACCGAGCGTATGCTTGGTGCCGTGCGAGCGGGCGAGCAGAACTCTTTTCGCCGAAGGATGCGGGTTGACCAGTTGGGCGCCGGCATGGGTCGCGTGGTTGACGATCGTGTTCAATCGTGTGGATGCGACAGCGACCTGCATGAAGTCGGTTTCATCGTTGCACCAATAGGTGCCGAGCTGCGTCGCCACCGGGCAAAACAGATGAATTGCCAGGGTCTGCATCGGGATGCTCGCCTGGAGCAACTCTTCGATGATCTCCCGGTGATGTCTGGGGTCGGGGTCGATCAGGGACTTGAGAAATCTCTCGCGGAACGAAATCGCCTTGTCGGCGGCGGGAAGCTGGCGCGCCTTTTCGTCCAACTCTGGATGCAGGCGGAAATCGAGATCCGTCTCTGAAATCAGCGGCGTTGCCTGACCGTTGACGTTTGGGTGCAGGTTGTTGACGAGGCCGGAAACACGCTCGCGAATAGCTTGCTCCAGAATCGAGAGATCCTGAGAGTTCAGCTGGTTCTTTTCGTCTGCCTTTGACGGCTGGCCATTGTCGGCGATCGATGGCGACACGTTGTTCCCGGTCGCTCCGTTCTCACCGTTTTCCTTGTAGGCCAATTCCCCCCTCCCGAAAACTCGGCCCAGGAAGTCAGGCGCTCCTCCACTCATTTCAACCCTACACTACGTGACCCGACCAGCATATTCCGTTGCGTACGCTTGCCCGGAAAAAGCGGGGTCCAATTATCAACGATCCTCGGCGCGATGCGCCAGTTGAACGTAGTTGTCCCGGTTGCCCGGAATTGCATGCAAGCGCCGTGCGTCGGTAGGCTTTCCCGACAGCGCGTTACGTACGGTCTCAGCGATTTGCGCCGCGTTCAAACCCGCTTCATCATACATTTCCCGAGGTGCAGCCTGGGCGATGAACCTGTCAGGAAGGGTCATGGTCCGGATGTCGCAGCGGCCATCGAGCATGCCCTTCGCGGCCAGGAAATGCAGCACCAGAGCGCCGAAGCCGCCGGTGGCCCCTTCCTCGATCGTCACGAGAAGCTCATGACTGGAAAAGAGGTCCAGGATCAGATCCTGGTCAAGCGGCTTGGCAAATCTTGCATCCGCCACGGTCGCGGAAATTCCTTCTGCCTCCAGCTGCGCGCGTGCCTGCCTGCATTCGGAAAGCCTTGCGCCGAAAGACAGGAGTGCGACGCCATTGCCTGTTTCGACAATCCTGCCTTTTCCGATCGGAAGGGGAACGGCCTTGTCCGGCATTTCAAGGCCGATGCCTTCGCCACGCGGATACCGGAACGCAATCGGACCCGCGTCATGGCCGGCAGCTGTTGCGACCATATGGGTGAGCTCGACCTCGTCGCTCGCTGCCATGACGGTGAAATTGGGCAGGTTCGCAAGATAGCCGACATCGAATGCGCCAGCGTGTGTCGGCCCGTCCGCTCCTACCAGACCGGCCCTGTCGATCGCGAAGCGGACGGGCAGGTTCTGAAGCGCAATGTCATGGACAACCTGGTCGTATCCCCGTTGCAGGAAGGTCGAATAGATGGCGCAGAACGGGCGCATGCCTCGTGCGGCAAGCCCGCCGGCAAACGTAACCGCGTGCTGTTCGGCGATGCCGACATCAAAGGTGCGTTCGGGGAACTGCTTTGCGAAGGTGTCGACGCCTGTACCGGCCGCCATGGCTGCCGTGATCGCAACAATCCGGTCATCTCTTTTCGCCTCTTCAACGAGCGCATTTGCAAAGACCTTGGTGTAACTCGGTGCCTTGGCCTTTGCCTTGGACTGTTTTCCCGACGAAATGTCGAATTTGGAAACGCCGTGGTACTTGTCGTGCGAGGTTTCGGCAAAGCTGTAGCCGGCGCCTTTGCGCGTGACGGCATGAAGCAGAACCGGGCCGGTGCTCTCGCTCTTGAGTTTTCGCAATACCGCAACCAGCTCCTTCACATCGTGCCCGTCCACGGGCCCGTGATATTGAAAGCCCATATGTTCAAAGAGGCTGCGCTCCTTTGCGAGCGTGTCGGTCCGGGACGCCAGGTCGTTGAGGTGACCGGAGACGGCTCCGGTCGGCGGTGATATCGACATGTTGTTGTCGTTCAGAATAACGAACATCCGCCGGTTGAGATCGCCGGCATTGTTGAGGCCTTCATAAGCCATGCCTGCGGTGAGCGCGCCATCTCCGACAACGCAGATCACATCTTCGGACCCGCCGGCCAGATCACGGGCGACCGCGAAGCCGAGACCGGCCGATACCGATGTCGAGGAGTGTGCCGCGCCAAAGGGATCATATGGACTTTCGCTGCGTCTGGTAAAGCCGGAGAGGCCATCTCTCTTGCGCAACGTCCGCATGCGGTCTCGCCGGCCGGTCAGAACTTTGTGAGGGTAACACTGGTGGCTGACGTCCCAGATCAGCGTATCCCTGGGCGTATCGAAGACGGCGTGTATGGCGACTGTAAGTTCGACCACACCGAGGCTGGAACCAAGATGTCCACCCGTTTCCGAAACAACCGAAATTACTTCGGTTCTGAGCTCGTCCGCGAGCGCGGCCAGCTCATCAGTCGTCATGTGTCTTAGATGTTGCGGGTATTGGACCTGGTCCAGCAATGGCGTTGCAGCCACTCTCCTGGATATGAAGCTCATATCGTTTCCTCCCGCGCCTGTCGCCATCCCGTCGGCACCGTTCTGCTCTTGAACCCGGTCGCGATCGGGGCGTCAGGACGGAGCAGTTTGGTTTCACCGGTGGACGGCTCAGCTGTCGCCTATTCTTGACGACCTTGGTGAATGTGTAAACTTTTTTTTACACTTTCTGCCTCAAAAATGTGCGAGCCGGCAAACCGGGAAATGCGTGCGGCCCCGCAGATTATTCGGAGCGGCCGTGTTGCTTGAGGTAGGCGATGTTGTCGGAGATCTCTTCGTCTTTCCTCAGTCCTGCGAATCCCATTCTGGTGCGTTTTCCCATCTCGCAGGGTTTGGCGAGATAGACTGTCAGCATTTCCTCGGGAGACCTTGCCATTCCTGCCGACAGGAATGCTCTCTGTGTTTCTTGATGAATTGTTGCGTAGCCTGATCCGATTGAGATCAGTCTTTGTCTTCCGCGCAGCCCACCGATCGGCTGTTGTTTCACAAGAGCGATAGGACATATGCTGCGCCGAGTTGTTTTGTTGACAGACAGGGGCCATGAATGGCTGCGGCGACTTTTGCATTCCTTGTTTTCCTTGCTGCGATGAGCGGCGCCGTGTTCAAACCAGGACCTTGGTACGACACGTTGCGAAAACCCTCCTGGACCCCGCCCAAATGGGCCTTTCCGACAGTCTGGTCGGTTCTCTATGTCATGATCGCCTATGCCGGATGGGACATATGGACCAGGGCCGGCTGGTCGTTCGCACTGTTGTTGTGGGCCGCGCAGCTGATATTGAACGGCGGCTGGTCCTGGATCTTTTTCGGATTGAAGCGCATGGATCTGGCGCTGTTCGAATTGGGCCTGCTCTGGCTCGCGATCGCGGGTTTCATCCTTGCGGCCTGGCCGATTTCCACGCTCGCGTCGCTCCTGTTTGTTCCCTACCTTCTCTGGGTCAGCACGGCGGGATTGCTCAACTTTTCGGTGTTGCGGCTCAATGCGGCGGATTGATCCTTCAAGCGGCCGTTGACGTCGAGCAGGTGTGCAAAGAGTGAAAGAGTAAGGAAGACAAGCACCCAGCCGAGCGAGTCGCCGCGGAGCGCCAAAGCCAGTGCTGCCAGAAGGAAGGTTCCGGCAAGAGCGCCGCCTGCCAGAGCCTTGAACCGAGCCTTCGGCCTGTGCGACAGGATGCTGAGAAGCAGGGTTTCCAGCCAGAGGATCGCGATGGCCGCGAAGGCCAGCCATCCCGTTTCGAGCCAGGCAAACAGCACACTCATTTCTGACCTGCCGGGATGCGAAGCAGTTGTCCGAGATCCTTGAAGAAAACGCGCATGTGCGCGAGCGGATCACGCCGAACGAGTTTCTTGTTCAGGTAGGATTCCCAGGTCAGGCGCTGAACGTCCGGGTCGGCGCACATGGTCACGAAGCGTTCCCGGAAGCGATCGCTCCGGTACCAGACGCTTTGCATGATCCCGAGAATGAAGAAGATCCGGCCATGATCCTTCATGAAGCGCTTGCGGACCTGGCGAAGGTTCGATGCCTTGCCGGTGGCAAGGCAGGACGCAACGGCCTCCGCGCTCAGTTGGCCGCACAGCATGGCGTAGTAGATACCTTCGCCTGAGGACGGTGCAACGGTGCCTGCCGCATCGCCGATCAGCAGGACATTTCTGCCGTTGTCCCATCGGCGCATGGGTTTGAGAGGCAAGGGAGCGCCTTCGCGGCGAATGATACGCTGTCCTTCGAGCATTGATGCCTTGCGAAGCTCCGCCGTCGCGGAGCGCAGATTGTGGCCTTTGACGGCGGACCCGGTTCCGACGGATGTGTGCTCGCCGTGCGGAAACACCCAGCCATAAAAGTCCGGTGAGATCCGGCCGTCATAGACGACGTCGCACCGGTCGCCGCGAAACCCGGCGGACGTGGTGTCTTCAGGGCTTTCGATGATTTCGTGATAGGCGAACACGTAAGGCGGTTTCTTGCTCCTGGGGAACATGAAGCGTCGAACGGCGGAATTTGCGCCATCTGCGCCAATCACGTATCTCGCGGAATGCGTGATCTTTGCCGCCGCGGTCCCGCACCTTGTCGGTTCGACGGTGAGTGACAGAACGCCATCGCCGCTTTCCTGCATGTCTACCAGCTTGCCGGTCAGCCGCGTCGCGCCTGCGTCTGCCGCACGTTCACGCAGGTAGGGATCGAACGTTGCCCGGTCCACCATGCCGACAAAGCCGATATCGCCGATCCGCATTTCCACCGATTTCCCGGACGGGGCAATGACCCTCGCCGCGTTCGCCTTTGAAACGAGCATGTCCTGGGAAATCGAGAAGTCCTTCAGCGCGCGCGAGGGAATCGCGCCGCCGCACGGCTTGATCCGGTTGTCGGGATCCACAAGCAGAACGGAATAGCCGGAAACTGCAAGCGCTTCGGCTGCAATCGCTCCACTCGGACCACCGCCGACAACCGCGACGTCGAATATGGTATCCATGCCTGACCTCCCAGATTTGCTTCGGTAGAGTGCGGTTGCCGGTCTATTCGGCAGGCACAACAGCCGGTGACGTGCCACGTTTGATCTCGGCCCGGGGCGCCGTTCGGACGCCGATGCGCAGCGCAACAAGCGCCGACATCAGGAACAGCACTGCTTCCAGCGCAAATACGAATGTGAAAGCTGTCGCATCGTTGCCTGTGGACCATCGTCCCAGTGTCAAAACGATCGTGCCGGCCACGCCACCCAGGCCGAATGATATAGCCTGAGCTGCTCCCCAAACGCCCATGCGCACACCTTCGTTGGAGGTTTTGCCAGATCCTGCAAGAACCATCATCGTACCGACTGCGGCGACCGCAAAAGCGCCGTTCATGAAACCGAGAGCGAAGATGTTCGCTTCCAGTGGCCAGGCCGGTGCGAAGGATGCGGAGATCGACAGGAAGGCGAGTGCAACGCCGGAGCCGAGACAGCCGGAAACGATGAAGAACTTGATCAGACCGGGTTTGCGCTTCGAAAACAAGCCGCCTGCAATACCCACGAGTGCCATCCCGAAGAAGACACCACCGTGCTGGGTTCCCGACAGTTTGGTTGTTTCGCCGGGGGGCATCGCGAACAGGAGACCCGCATAGGGCTCCAGAATGAGATCCTGTGTGGAGTAGGCGAGCATCGACATGAAGATGAACAGCGTCAGCAGACGTGCTTCCGGATCGTTCCAGACCTCCCCGATACTCTCCTTGAAGCTGCCGGCATTCCTTCGATCCTGGTCGCTGATCAGTGTCGGCTGCTTCTCGATCCCGGCAATTGCGAGTGCGGAGATCGACAAAACGACCAGCCCGGTTATCGCGGTCACGGCAACAAGGCGCACATGGGTGTAGGGATCCAGATTGATGCCCGTTAAGATCGACGTGACGACAATTCCCGCGATCATCAGCATCCACGTGATCGTCGCCGCCGACGCGCGCCGTTCAGGCGCGGTCTTGGCTGCCATCAGGGCGAGAAGAGATGTTCCGCTTGCCCCGATACCAATGCCGATCAGGGTGTAGGCGGCGATAGCTGCGGCAAGCCCGACGGCGTAAGACGTTTCGAACAAAAATGTTGTCCCGGCAGCGGCCGTTCCGCTGACGGCCAACAGAGCCAGTCCGCCAAGGATCCATGTCGTTCTTGACCGTCCGACATCCGACCGGTGTCCCCACAAGGGGCGGGACAACTGGACCGCATAATGAATGCCGACCAACAGGCCGGGGATGATCGCTGCCAGGCTCAGTTCCACGACCATGACCCGGTTGAGCGTCGAATTGGTCAGCACGACAATCGAGCCAAGCGATGCCTGGACCAGGCCAAGGCGAACGATCGCAAACCAGCTTAATCCCTGGACCTTTTGCTGCGACGCTGCGCGACTGGCGACTTGGCGAAACATCGGAAATCTCCCCTACATCACAGAAAGGCGGGTTGCGTGAGCGTGCGCAGTCCAAAAGCCGAAATCATCATGCCGGTGACATAAAGTCCGACGCCGATCGCCGAGTACCAGACGGCAAACCTGACCGGATCCCGTACAAACCGGACCATGCAGACGATCTGCAATGCCAGCAGCACCCCGATCGCGATCGCGAAGAGCGGTAATCCGACAAACACCAGCAATGCACAGACACCTGCCTGGGTCGCGGCCATGATGATGCTGGCAATCGTGGCGGCCGGCCGCGCGCCATGGAGAACGGGCAGGGTCTTGATGCCCATTTCCCTGTCACCCGCGATTGCCTTGAAATCGTTCAGCGTCAGGATGCCATGCGCTCCGATGCCGTAAAGCAGCGAGACAATCCAGATCGGTGCATTCGGGGACAGTCCGGTCATGACGGTTGCCGCCGTCAGCCAGGGCAAGGTCTCGTAGCTGAAGCCGACGACACCGTTTCCGATCCAGCCGTTTTGTTTGAAACGCAGGGGTGGCGCGCTGTAGCCCCAGGCAAAGCACAATCCGATCAGCGCGGCTGCAAAGATGAGCGCGCCCAGCATCGCGGCGACGATCATCGACAGTGCCGACATGATCAGGGCGACGTAGAGCCCCCATTGGCCGGGCATGCGACCAGAGGGAATAACGCGATCAGGTTCATTGATGGCGTCGACATGGCGGTCAAACCAGTCGTTGACGGCCTGGCTGGTTCCGCAAAGAAGCGGACCTGCGAGCAGAACGCCGCAAAGAACGAAAAACCAGCGGTCACCGAAATTTGCACCGGTGGAGATCGCGCCGCAGGCGTAGGCCCACATCGGCGGAAACCAAGTGATTGGCTTGAGCAAGGCAATGACAGCGCCCGATGAGGGCCAGCTGTCTTGCGGTCGGTGCCGGGTCAGTTCCATGGCGAGAATGGTAGGCTCGCCGCCCAAAAGTGTCAATTAAAATTGACACTTTTGGGCAAGGCATTCTGCCTTTTGTCATATGGAATTTACGGTGAGGATCTTTGGAGCAGCAGGTTCCGGGTTAGGAACCGGGGCGGTAGTTTTCAAGTCCGTGCCTGCGGAGCTTGATGTAAAGGCTCTGCCGGGAGAGCCCGAGCATTTCGGCCGCACTCGCCCTGTTGTTGTTGGTCTGGTCGAGGGCCGCCTCGATGCAAATTTTCTCAACGACGTCGAGGGACTCTCTGATCAGCTCCTTGAGGGGAACCTTTCCGACAAGGCTTGCAAAGCCTTCGGCCTGCTCCGGGGTTGCCGGGGTGCGCAATCCGACGCGCTCGGTCTTGGCCGCGTGCGGGACGATTATCAGTTGCACCGTTTCCGATTTCGGATCGCCATGAGCGGAGACGGTCACCGTCTGTTCGCCGCCAATGCTGTCATTCAGCACAGTCGTATATCCACGCACCGTCCTCTCGTCGCTCGTCCTGGCATAAAGCACGTTCAGGTCCACAGCGGACTTGCCAATCCAGTTGCTGGCATTCCTTCCGAGAACCTGATTGAGCGTCGGCGCCTGAACGAGATCCAGAAACAGTGCATTGGCCGAAATCAGATTGCCGTCATTGTCGGTTTGAATTGCAGCTTCGGGAAGGGCGTCAAGATCGACAGCGGCAAAGCCGGGTACGCTTTCGCCTGCATGGCGCTCCGACTGGGCGGCGTCATCCTCAGACCAGAGCGTCAGAATAAGGTTGGCCGCGCCGTTCTCCCGATAGGCGCGCAGCTTTGCCTGCAGTTTCGTCCCTCTTGCGCTCGTCAACGCGTCAACGACAACGGTTTCGCCGCTGTGCCTTGCCTCACCGATGGCATCTCCCAGCCTGTCCCGGTCCTGCTTGTTGAACAATTCGCGCACGGGCTTGTTGATCAGGTTGCCGGAGTTGCCGGCCAAGAGGGCAATTGCGGCGGAATTGGCTTCAAGAACCGTCCTCTTTTCACCGTCAAGCATGATGTCGGCGGTTTCCGCGAGCTTGAATGCGGTCCTGTATCTTGCCTCGGCCTGCCGCAAATCACGATAGTCGGCTTCCATGGCGATCTGCGCTTCTACCAGCCGCTGCTGGTCCTGCATCTGTTGCTGCATCTCGCGGCCAACGACGATGGTGAACGGCAGTCCCTTTTTGGAAAAAGAGGAATAGGCGACCGGCAAATCCGGTTTGCCCGGAGCGCTGTGGTTGACCTGGTACCCGCGGGCCGGCCGCTTCCGACCCGGCTTGAGCATGGCGTCAATCTTGGAGACGGATTCGATCGTAACGCATTCACGGAGCGTCTTGCCCACGAAGCTATCAAGTCCATAGGCGTCAAAATCCGGGTTCTCGAAATGTGAGTGGGTAATCTTTCCGTTCTTGTCGACCAGGAAAACAATATCGGTTCCCAGCCCTATCAGCGAAACCAGCCCTTCGGCCTCGAGTGTTTTCTGCAGTTCACCCGCGACCTCAATACCTTGCTGTCCGCTATTAGGGGCGCGTGGGGTCATGGGTTTCGCCAATCAATCCTTCTTGTTTTTGCGTGGTGTCCGCTGTGGACCTTGGGCGGGACAAAATCCATTTTTTCCAAATTGTTGAAATTATCCGCAATTTTAACCGCTGAATACGCAGTATCGCAAATGCAGTCAATCCCCATTTCCACAAGGAACTCAACCGATTCGAGTGCAGCAACTCCACCTGCAATCAAGGATTGATTTCCATCGGGTGCATACAACCTGATATCGTCAACCAATTGCCTTACCTGTGGTCTGAGGCGCGTGTTGCTCCAGCCAATACAAATCGCGTCGGCCCTGCCAACGACACCTGCAAACTCCTGCCGCGACGGCTGATCGTGCGTAAGCACCTGATGTTGCCACCCGAATGCCTGAAAAAACGCGCCCGTCAAATAGGCCATCAGGCTGTGTTGCTCGTCCTTGGGAAGAAGGATCGCCGCGAATGGAGCGGGATGGGCGCTGATACGGTCAGCGGCCTCCAAGGCCAGCGCTTGAGCGAGATCCTGCAATCTCGTGGAGGCGATTGTGACATCAATGAAACTGGATGTGTCCTCAGACCATTCCCGGCCAAGCTGTCTCGCAACGGCCTCAACTGCAAGGACCTTGAGCGCTGGCGGTGAATTGGCCGGCAGTGCGTTTTCAAGGCAGGAGAGCAATTGATCGAGCCGGTTGCCAGGTTCCAGAATGAGTCGGTGGAGACCGGCAAGCGCATCCTCGTAGCGGGGGTGGTTTTCAAGGCCTGTGTCCAGGTCAACAGACAATTGCTCAGCTGTCATAGCTGCCACCGGCCCTTCAATAAGGTGACGAAGCTTGTTCTTGTCGCTTCTGTGCAAACGGTTTCGTTTTAGCACCTGTGCGTCACGATTGACAAAAGTTTCAGTGCAGGCGTCAGTTCTCGACTGTTCGCGCTCTTCACCCGATGTGGAACCAATTGTGCCGGTTATCCTCACTTTGCATCGGGCCTCCCTGACCGTTGCCGTTGGGACATGCACGCAAGTCTGCCCCTCTTGCTTGCTGCAACTGCGAGCGGCCTTAGCATGACTCTGTTATGCGTGAGTGTAAATAAAAATATACGTCATGTTTAGTTGACACTTTTGCGCCAGAAGCGTTACGCTTCCTTATCTGCCGGACCCTGCTTTCTGGGTTCGGGGGGAGGAGCACATGTCGTTAAGCGAAGCAGGTAAGGCGGTCGAAGCTACGGTGCTGTATACCGAGCAGGAGCGGAAACGGCGTGACGCGAGCGTTTGGACACTGGTTCAGGGAATACTCGCTCCGGTCCAGTTCTTCGTCTTCCTGATCAGCCTCGGATTGATCCTCTATTTCCTGACAACCGGCAAAGGACAGGGGCCCGCGGAGATCTCTGTCGTCATCAAGACGCTCACGCTTTATGCCATCATGGTGACGGGCTCAATCTGGGAAAAGCATGTCTTTGGCTGCTATTTGTTCGCGCGGCCCTTCTTCTGGGAAGATGTCTTTTCGATCCTCGTGCTGGCGCTGCACACAGCCTATCTGGTGGCGCTCTTTACCGGCAGTCTTGCCCCGTCGCATTTGATGTGGCTCGCGCTTGCCGCCTACGCGACCTACATCGTTAATGCAGGTCAGTTTGTCTGGAAATTGCGTTTGGCCCGCCTGGATCAGGCTTCGCGGGAGGCGGCCAGAGAGCGTGAAAACGCCTCCGCCCCGGGCGGCCTGCAAGTTGCGGGGTCGGTGCAATGAACCAGCCCTTCCGACCTGGATGCGACAGGCCTCTGCCCATTCGAGAGCGCGGGCAGCACGAGGTCTTCTGCGGACTGACTTCGATCATCTGGCTGCACCGCAAGGTGCAGGATGCCTTCTTCCTGATTGTGGGATCCAGGACCTGCGCCCACCTGATGCAATCGGCTGCCGGCGTGATGATCTTTTCGGAACCACGCTTTGCCACCGCGATCATGGAAGAGCGGGATCTGGCCGGGATGGCCGACATGCACGACGAGCTCGACGGCGTTGTCGAAAAGCTGCTGGCGCGGCGGCCGGACATCAAGATGCTTGTCCTGGTCGGCTCCTGTCCGTCGGAAGTGATCAAGTTCGACCTCGGCAAGGCCGCGGAACGTCTCAATCGTGTTTACGCGCCGCAGCACCGGGTGATCTGCTATTCCGGCAGCGGAATTGAAACGACCTTCACTCAGGGCGAAGACAACTTCCTGGCTGCTCTCGTTCGCGATGCACCTGCCTCCGGTGCGCGGACAGACGGACCTCCGCTCGTTGTCGCCGGTTGTCTGCCCGATGTTGTCGAAGACCAGTTCCGGCGCCTTTTCAGCAATCTTGGCATCGAGCATGTCCATTTCCTGCCTGGCCGGACAAGCGGCGAGATGCCGGTCATCGAAGCGTCCACAAGATACGTGCTCGCGCAGCCCTATCTCGGGGCGACCGCGCACGCACTGGAGTCGCGCGGGGCGCGCAGGATCAATGCCATTTTTCCGCTTGGGGAAGAGGGAACCACCTGCTGGCTGAAAGCGATCGCCGATGCCTTTGGTGTTTCCGATGCGCATTTCGAGGCCGTTGTCGCAGCGCCGCGCAAGCGTGCGCGGTCAGCCCTGGATCACTATCGGCATCTGTTGTGCGGCAAGCGCATCTTCCTGTTTCCCGACAGTCAGCTCGAACCTTCGCTGGCCCGGTTTCTGAGCCGCGAAATCGGCGCGGAGATCGTCGAGGTCGGCAGCCCGTACCTGCATCGTGACCATGTTGCGGGCGAGCTTGCGCTTCTGCCGCCGGGCGTTTCTCTTTCCGAAGGACAGGATGTCGACCTGCAGATCGACCGCTGCCGCGCGGCCGACCCGGACCTGATCGTTTGCGGTATGGGGCTTGCCAATCCCTTCGAGGCGGAGGGCCGGCTCACGAAATGGTCGATCGAGTTCGCGTTCACGCCTATTCAGGGATACGAGCAGGCCGGCGATCTGGCCGAGCTCTTTGCGCGGCCTCTGATACGCAGGACCGCCCTGGCTGGCGAAACCGCGAGAGAGGAGGGCGCGCCGTGCAGCTGAGCATGTGGACCTATGAAGGCCCGCCGCATGTCGGTGCGATGCGCATTGCAGCCTCCATGGAGGGTTTGCATTACGTCCTGCATGCGCCGCAGGGCGACACCTATGCCGATCTTCTTTTCACGATGATCGAACGCCGGAAATCCCGTCCGCCGGTGACCTACACGACGTTCCAGGCGCGCGATCTGGGCGCGTCCACGGCCGACGTTTTCAAGTCGGCCTGCCATGATGCCGTGGACAGGTTCATGCCGGAGGCGCTCCTGGTCGGCGCATCCTGCACCGCCGAGCTCCTGCAGGATGACCCTGGCGGGCTCGCCAGAACGCTTGATCTCGACATCCCGGTCGTGCCGCTCGAGCTGCCGTCCTACCAGAAGAAGGAATACTGGGGCGCGTCGGAGACATTCTACCGCCTGGTCCGTGCGTTCGCCGGCAACCGGCAACGGCCTGAAAACATTGCTCCAAACAGCTGCAACATTCTAGGGCCGACGTCGCTGGGCTTCCGCAACCGGGATGATGTCCGCGAGATCACGCGTTTGCTGAGCGAAAACGGCCTTGATGTCCGGCTTGTCGCTCCGCTTGGAGCGCGGCCCGCGGATCTTGCGCATTTGCCGGACGCTGCCTTCAATATCGTTCTTTATCCGGAAATCGCCGAAACGGCGGCGCGCTGGCTTGAGAAGGCGCACGGCATGCCATTCGTTTCGACCGTGCCGATCGGTGTTGAGGCAACACGGCGTTTCATCGGCGAAGCGCGTGCGCTTGCGGGTCTGGATGACATGCCGCTCAAGGGTTTCGAGGCGGATCGGCTGAGCTGGTACTCGAAGTCGATCGACAGCAATTATCTTACCGGCAAACGTGTCTTCATCTTTGGTGACGCCACACATGCCATTGCAGCAGCCCGGATCGCCAGCAACGAACTCGGCTTCAAGGTCTGCGGTCTCGGGACCTACATGCGCGAATTCGCGCGCGATGTCCGGGCCGCGGCGCGGGAATACGATGTCGAGCCGCTGATCACAGACGATCATCTTGAAGTGGAAGAGGCAATCGTCGAGGCCCGTCCCGAACTGGTGCTCGGGACGCAGATGGAACGGCACATTGCAAAGCGGTTGCGTGTTCCCTGCGCGGTGATTTCGGCGCCGGTGCATGTCCAGGACTTTCCCGCACGCTATTCGCCCCAGATGGGCCTTGAAGGGGCGAATGTCATTTTCGACAGCTGGGTTCACCCGTTGATGATGGGCCTGGAGGAACACCTCCTGTCGATGTTCCGTGATGATTTCGAATTCAACGATGGTGCGGCTGCGTCGCATCTTCATGCGCACAGTCCTGCCACGGACGAGGTTCGGGCAGGGCATGACGTTCTTGAGACCGGAGCGGTTGGCGAAGAGGCGATCAACATTCCTGTCACGGCGTCGCTCTGGACCGACGAGGCCGAACGCGAGCTGAAGAAAGTGCCCTTCTTCGTACGTGGCAAGGCCCGCCGCAACACAGAATCGTTTGCCGCTGACAAAGGCATTCACCCGATAACCGTGGAGACGTTGTACGATGCGAAAGCCCATTTCGCCCGATAGCGGCCGCTCCATTCGGGTGGTCTTCGTGACGTTGGACAATCATGTCGTTGCTGCGGTCGATGACGCACGCGCTCGTTTGAAAAAAGAGCTCCCGGGTCTCTCGTTCACCGTTCATGCGGCGACCGACTGGGCTGACAATCCCGAAAGCCTGGCCACGTGCCGAGAGGCGATCCGGACCGGCGACATCATCATCGTCTCCATGATTTTCGTCGAGGAACACGTCAAGGCTATCGCCGATGTCCTCGAGGAGCGCCATCTGAATTGCGACGCCATGGTCTGTTGCATGTCCGCCGGCACGATCATGAAATACACGGCGATGGGCCGGTTCCGCATGAGTGGCGAGCAGAAAGGCCCGCTCGCGCTGCTGAAGAAATTACGCGGCAGCAGTTCCCGCGGTGGCAAGGAAAGCGGCCGGACGGCCGGAGAGCGGCAACTTGCCATGCTGCGGCGCTTGCCGAAGCTCCTGAAGTATATTCCGGGGACCGCACAGGACGTCCGCAATTACTTCCTGACGCTGCAATACCGGATCGCGGCTTCGGATGAAAACATCGCCAACATGGTGCGCCTGCTGGTCAGCAAATACGCGTCCGGCGAGCGCAAGCCGTTGCGGTCGTCCGTTTCCGCCAAGTCGCCTGAAGAGTATCCGGACATGGGTCTCTATCACCCCAGGGCAACGCCAAGGGTGGTCACAGAGCTGAAAGATCTGGCAAGGGTTTCGCAGGCCAAAGGCACGATCGGTCTGCTCCTGCTGCGCACCTACATCCTCTCCGGAGACACCGGCCACTATGATGGTGTGATTGCAGCGCTGGAGGCCCGTGGCTTCAACGTGGTTCCGGTGTTCTGCTCAGGGCTCGATATGCGTGCGGCGATCGAGCAATACATGACAGATGGCAGCGGGAATTCGACCGTTGACGTCTTGTGCTCCCTGACCGGTTTCTCGCTTGTCGGTGGCCCGGCCTACAGCGATGCCGCCGCAGCTTCAGATACGCTTCAAAAACTCAATGTCCCTTATCTTTCCGCCTGCGTCACGGAGTTTCAGACGCGGGATGGCTGGCAGGCGTCAACGCAAGGATTGACGCCGATTGAGACCACGCTGATGGTCGCGATTCCCGAACTTGATGGTGCCGTCGGATCGATGGTCATCGGTGGACGCGCAGCCTCGACCAGGTCTACGGAAACCTGTATTTGCGCACGCCAGCTGG
Organism: Roseibium sp.; assembly: GCF_965229775.1. Classification (GTDB taxonomy): domain Bacteria; phylum Pseudomonadota; class Alphaproteobacteria; order Rhizobiales; family Stappiaceae; genus Roseibium. Next base: position 5,978,754 of record NZ_OZ245929.1, on the reverse strand, counting down.
GAACCTGCCCTTCGGGCCGGGCCTGCATGCGTCCCGACGACGAACGGGTTGGTCTTCTGGCTGATCGCATAGCGGCAATGGCCGGGCTGCGCCGTACGCCGCGCGCGAAACGCAAGATCGCCGCGACACTTTTCAACTATCCGCCAAATGGCGGCAACATCGGCACAGCGGCTTTTCTTGCCGTTTTCGAGAGCCTTCTTGAAACCATGAAGCGGCTGAAGGCGGAAGGCTACGATGTCGAGGTGCCGCAAGATGCCGAGACGCTCAAGGACATGCTGCTGACCGGAAATGCGGATCGTTTCGGGACAGAGGCCAACGTTCACGCCACGGTCAGCGCTGACGATCACGTCCGACAGGAACCGTTTCTTGCCGATATCGAGGACCAGTGGGGACCTGCACCGGGACGTATCCTCAGCAATGGCCGCGGCATACATATTCTCGGCCGTCAGTTCGGCAATCTGTTGATCGCGCTGCAGCCACCCTTCGGGTACGAGGGCGATCCGATGCGTCTCCTCTTTGAAGGCGGCTTTGCACCGAACCATGCCTTCGCCGCCTATTACACCTATTTGCGGGAGACATTCAGCGCGGACGCAGTTCTTCATTTCGGGACCCATGGCGCACTGGAATTCATGCCCGGGAAGCACACCGGATTGTCCGGAACATGCTGGCCGGACCGTCTGCTTGGCAGGTTGCCGAATTTTTATTTCTATGCGTCGAACAATCCCTCGGAAGGCTCGATTGCCAAGCGCCGCTCGGCCGCAACGCTGATTTCCTATCTGACGCCATCGATTACCGAAGCCGGTCTCTACAAGGGGCTGCACAGTCTCAAGGCGAGCCTGGACCAATACCGCTCAACAGCACCGGATGCGCATGCCGAGCGCGAGCGGTTGCTCGACGTGATCCGTGTTCAGGCGGAGGAACTGGATCTGGGGGGAGACGCAGAGGGGCTCTCTACCGAGGAATTCGTACAACACCTCGTGCATGAAATCACGGAAACGGAATACGCACTTATTCCGCATGGATTGCATGTCGCCGGTCGCGGCATGGAACAAAGCGAGCGTGCTGAAACGCTTGCCCATATCGCCTCCGCGATGCCGGAAAATGAACGCATCGGCGACGCGTCCAAGCTCTGCAGGCTGATTGTTGCCGACGACGATGCGGCGCTTCAGGAAGCCGTGTCGGATCTTGACGATCAGGCAAGCGAAACCGTCCGGCACCTGAAGGCAATCAACGATAACCTGAAATCGAATGAAGAGCTCGATGGCCTGGTGGGTGCGCTGGACGCCAGCTTTGTGCCGCCTGCGCCATCAGGCGATCTGTTGAGAACACCGGACCTGCTGCCGACCGGGCGGAACCTGCACGGGTTTGATCCCTTCGGCATTCCGAGTAAATTCGCGCTGGAAGACGGCGCGCGACAGGCTGCTCGCATCCTCGATCGACACCTTAAGAGTGATGGCCAGCTCCCTGAAACAATTGCGATTGTCCTGTGGGGGACCGACAACCTTAAAACCGGCGGTGCACCGCTCGCTCAGGCCATGGCGCTCATGGGTGCGCGGCCGAGGCTGGACGCCTATAACAGGGTCTGCGGCGCGGAACTGATCCCGCTTGAAGAGCTGAACCGCCCGCGCATCGACGCAGTCATGACGCTTTCCGGCATTTTCCGCGACCTGCTACCGATCCAGGCAAGCATGCTGGCCGAGGCAAGCTATCTCGCAGCGACGGCGGACGAGCCCTCGGACCAGAACTTTATCCGCAAACACGCGCTTGCCTATTGCGAGGCCAACGGTTGCGATCTGGAGGCCGCCGCCTACCGTGTCTTTTCCAATGCGGACGGTGCCTACGGGTCGAATGTCAACATGCTGATCGGGTCGTCCGCCTGGACCGACGACGAGGAGATCGCTGAGACCTACACCAGCCGGAAAAGCTTTGCGATCAACCGCAAGGGCAAGACCAGTCATCAGGCAGAGTTGCTCGACGCCATACTGGGCGAGGTCGACATGGCCTACCAGAACCTGGAATCGGTCGAAATCGGCGTGACGACCATCGAGCAGTATTTCGACACGCTGGGGGGATTGTCCAAGGCGGTTTCCAAAGCCAGGGGCGGTGCCGAAATTCCGGTCTACATTTCTGACCAGACACATGGAGACGCCAAGGTCAGAACCCTGGGCGAACAGGTGGCGCTGGAAACAAGGACGAGGACCCTCAACCCGAAATGGTTCGAAGGCATGCTTCGGCATGGCTATGAAGGTGTGCGCCACATCGAGGCCAACGTGACCAACACGCTGGGCTGGTCGGCAACGACCGGCGGTGTCGATCCCTGGGTCTATCAGAAGATAACCGAAACCTACGTTCTCGACGAAGACATGCGCCGGCGCCTCGCAGACCTCAACCCGGCTTCGGCGGCGCGTGTCGCGTCACGGCTGATGGAAGCGCATGAGCGCAACTACTGGCAACCGGATGCCGAAACGCTGGAAGCCCTGCAACGGGCCGGCGAGGAACTGGAAGACCGGCTGGAAGGCCTGGTGACGGAGGCAGCCGAATGAATATCTACACCCATCCGAAGACCGCCGAGCAAGAGGCGCGCCAGGCCGCGAAACTGCGCGAACGCGCGGACGGCGAAGGCAGTGTCCAGGTGCATCTCGATCCGACGATGGAAATTGACGGGGCCAAGGTCTTCGCGATTTACGGCAAGGGCGGGATCGGCAAGTCGACGACTTCATCAAACCTTTCCGTCGCCTTTTCCAAGATCGGCAAGCGCGTGCTTCAGATCGGCTGCGATCCAAAGCACGACAGCACCTTCACGCTGACGAAAAGCCTGATCCCGACCGTCATCGACATTCTCGAACAGGTCGACTTCCACACGGAGGAACTGCGCCCCGAGGACTACATGGTGGAAGGCTATAACGGCGTGCAGTGCATCGAGGCCGGTGGGCCGCCTGCCGGGACCGGTTGCGGTGGCTATGTGGTCGGCCAGACCGTCAAGCTTTTGAAGGAACACCACCTTCTGGACGACACCGACGTGGTTATCTTCGACGTTCTTGGCGATGTCGTCTGCGGTGGCTTTGCTTCACCGCTGCAGCATGCCGAGCGCGCGGTCGTGGTCGCCGCCAATGATTTCGATTCCATCTTCGCCATGAACCGCATCGTTGCGGCGATCAAGGCGAAGGCGAAGAACTACGAGGTACGCCTCGGCGGCGTCATCGCCAACAGGTCACGCGAAACGGATCAGATCGACCGGTACAACGCTTCCGTCGGGCTGAAGCGACTGGCGCATGTGCCCGATTCCGATCACGTCCGCCTGAGCCGTCTCAAGAAAAGCACGCTTTTCGAGATGGGCGACACGGCGGAAATCGCCGCCATTCAGAAGGAATATCTCCAACTCGCCGAACAGCTTTGGGCGGGTACGGAGGCCTTGAGCGCTGAACCCATGAAGGACCGGGAGATCTTTGAATTTCTCGGATTCGAGTAAGAGGGCTGACACGACGATGACACGGGCCAACTACCTGCAGCGGATCGGTGAGATCGAACACTATTTTGATCGCACCGCGCTGGATGCCTGGAAAAAGCTGACGGGCGATCAACCTGTTAGCGGCATTCGTGCAACCGTGCGGCAGGGCCGGGAAGACATGCGCAACACGCTCGCCTGTTGGCTGCCGCAGGACTTGACCGGCTGGCGCATTCTGGATGCCGGATGCGGGTCCGGGGTGCTGTCGCTCGAGCTCATGGCCCGCGGGGCGGATGTGGTTGGCATCGACCTGTCCGCCCGCATGATTTCCTATGCGCGGCAACGGGTGGCGGACCAGCGCGCTGCCGACAGCTTGCCGCAGGCGGGCTCGGTCGAATTCAGAAGCGGCGACATGCTTGACCTGACTCTCGGCACTTTCGATGCCGTGGTCGCCATGGATGTCCTGATCCATTACGCGCCGGAAGATGCCAAGCGGGTCCTGGAAAGCCTGGCGATGCGCACCCGGCGCAGTCTGCTGTTCACCCTCGCGCCAAGCTCCCATCTGCTGCGGGCCATGCTGATGGTTGGCAAGGCCTTTCCGAGGGGAGACCGGGCGCCTGCCATTTATCCGACTCATCCCGAACGGCTCGTGCACCAGTTCGTCCAGCAACCGCATATGACCGGCTGGTACGCAGGCCGCACACATCGGATCTCCGTCGGGTTCTACACCTCTCAAGCGATGGAGGTGGTCCGGTCATGATGCTGAACGCCGCAAACAGGAAGATGATCGCGCTCTGGCAAAAGGCCGGAACGCGCTTCATGCCGTTTGCGGATGCAGCCTCGGAAGACGTGCCCCTTTCCCGTTTGCTGCGGCTCGCCCTGTTCCAGGTATCGGCGGGCTGTGTGCTTGTTCTTTTGACCGGTACTTTGAACCGGGTTCTGATCGTCGAACTCGGCGTTTCGGTTGCGCTTGTCTCCGCCGTGGTCGCGATACCCGTGCTCGCAGCCCCGCTGCGCCTTTTGATCGGATACCGGTCCGACACCTACAAGTCGGTGCTCGGCTGGCGGCGCGTCCCCTATATCTGGTTCGGTAGCCTGCTGCAGTTCGGCGGTCTCGCCATCATGCCTTTTGTGCTGCTGCTCCTGCACACGCAGACCGTCGGTCCCGGCTGGGCCGGACCAGCCGGTGCAGCGTTGGCGTTCCTTCTGACCGGGTTCGGGCTCCACACCGCACAAACAGCGGGTCTGGCACTCGCAACGGATATCGTGCCGTCCGCGAAACGGCCCCGGGTCGTCGCGCTGCTCTATGTCATGCTGCTTGTCGGAATGATCTTGGCCTCGGTCTTCTACAGCATTTTCCTGGTCGATTTCTCGCACAAGCAGCTGATTCAGGTGATCCAGGGGACGGCCCTGTTGACCCTTGTGCTCAATGTCATCGCGATCTGGAAGCAGGAAGCACGGGACCCGAGCCGGACCGCGTCCGACAGGAAGCTGGCCGGGTTCTTCGAAGCTCTCTCGGACTATCGCGCACACCCCGGTACCATGCGGCTGTTGCTGGCCGTGGCGCTCGGATCCGCTGCCTTCTCCATGCAGGACATCCTGCTTGAACCATATGGCGGCGAAATCCTCGGAATGAGCGTTGCGCAGACGACGCTGCTGACAGGCCTCTGGGCTGCCGGAACCATGGCCGGTTTTGCCTGGGCCGCCTACAGCCTGAACCATGGCGCGCACATGTACCGCGTGGCAGCGCGCGGGCTGCTCATCGGAATAGCCGCGTTTTCAGCCATCATTCTCGCTGCGCCGCTTGGCGTGGACGCGCTGTTCTTCGCAGGCGCGGCGGGGGTCGGGCTCGGCGGTGGCCTGTTTGCCGTTTGCACGATGCTGGCGGCAATGGGAATCTGCAAGACATCCGACAGCGGCGTCCTTGTCGGGGCCTGGAGCGCGGTTCAGGCAACCGCCATCGGCGTCAGTCTGCTTCTGGGCGGGGTTATCAAGAACGTCGTAAATGCGCTTGCCTTCGAAGGCGTTCTCGGTCCGGCGATGAACAGCGCCGGTACCGGATATCTCTTTGTCTATCACCTTGAAATCGGACTTCTGTTTCTTTGCCTGGCGGTTCTTGGGCCTCTGACTGGCCTTCGCTACAGGCAAACCGAGGAAAGTGACACGCGATTTGGACTGGCCGAACTGCCGGGGTGACCCCGCACGGCCGAGAACTGAATGGAGGAATTGACATGACCGGTTCCCTCGGCGGCAGCCTGGATGTCGCGCAAGTGGTGCTCTATGCGTTCTGGATCTTCTTTGCAGGCTTGATCTGGTACATCCGCCAGGAAGACCGTCGTGAAGGCTATCCGCTGGAAGACGATCTCACCGGCAAGTACAGCAAGGACCCCTGGCTGTTCGTGCCGGACAAGAAGACCTTCGTTCTGCCGCACGGACAGGGCGTCAAGAAAGTCCCGGATCTGAAGCGGGATGAACGCCCCCTCAACGCCAAGCGAACGGCGAAAGGACCGGGTTACCCGCTCGTGCCGGAAGGCAATCCGCTTCTAGCCGGTGTTGGCCCCGGATCATGGGCCGAACGCTCCGATACGCCCGATCTGACCGCCCATGGCGATGCCCGGATCGTGCCGATGCGCACGGCGGAAGGCTTCGATATCGCAGAAGGCGAGACCAATCCGATCGGGCTCACGGTCATCGGCTGCGACGGCAAGGCTGCCGGAACGGTCAGGGATGTCTGGGTCGACCGCGCGGAACATCTGATCCGCTACTACGAAATCGAGGTTGAGGGCGGGTCGGCCAGCACGCTGTTGCCGAACAATTTCGTCGTGATAAAGGGCGGCAATGCCCGGGGAAGGGCGCCTCATCTTTACGTCCATGCGATCACGTCCGGACAGTTCGCGGATGTTCCTGCACGGGCCAAGGACGAAACGGTGACGCTGCTCGAGGAGGACAAGATCGCAGCCTATTTCGGTGCGGGCCTTCTCTATGCGCTGCGTGACCGTCAGGAGGCGTTCCTGTGAAACAGTTTGTCACCCGGGAACATGAACTTGAGCCCGTGCCGGGTTTGCCGGGGACCCTTCCGGAAGGCGAACAAATGCTCTGGCAGGGCCGCCCGTCCGCGCGCCTTGTGGCAAGGCACGTTCTCAAGAACCGCTGGATTGCAGGGTATTTTCTTGTGCTTGCGATCTGGGCCGTCGTCGGCGGGCTGTACGATGGCAGGCCTCTTGCCGGCATCGTGTTTTCCGTTGCGGTGCTCACTGCGCTGGCAGCCATCGTGATCGGCATGCTGGAACTGTTTGCCTGGGGAGTTCACAAGACGACGCTTTACACGATCACATCAAGCCGGGTTGTGCTCCGGTTCGGTGTGGCGTTTTCGATCACGCTCAATCTGCCGTTCAAGCAGATTGGCGCGCTCGCTCTGGCTGACCAGGGCAAAGGCGCGGGCAATGTGGCGATCCAGCTGTTACCCGGGCACCGCCTGTCCTGGCTGGTCCAATGGCCGCATGTGCGCGGCTGGCGGTTTGCCAACGTCGAACCCAGCCTGATCTGCCTGACGGACGCGAAGAAAGCCTCGGATGTTCTGGCGCTGGCCCTCAGTCAGCATGCCTCCGTGCATTCAGGACACGCGCGGCTGACACAGGCCGGCCCCGCCAAGGGGACGCATGCCGGACCGGCGGCAGTGGAAGCGGCGGAGTAGGAGGCGGAAATGGGATCGGTCTCGCAGCTTGGTTATTTCAGTGAACGCAAAGGCAAACGCACCAACACGTTTCCCAAGGGCGTTCTGCTGGGTGCTGTTGCGCTGCTGGTCTTCGCGGCAGGAGCCATCGTGTTCGGCCAGACAACCGGTATCGGCGTCATCAAGCATCGCGCCGGGTCACCCGTCGCAATCCGCGACGTGACGATTACGCGTTCCGCCGACGACAGCGTGATGGTCAAGGACGCACGCAACGGTGCGCTGATCGCTGCCTATGAAAAAGACAGGGGTGGCTTCGTGCGCGGCTCGCTGCGGGCGTTCGAGCGCATGCGCATGGTCGCCAAGGTCTCGGAAACCGCTCCCTACCGGATCATCAAATGGGAGGCGGGAACCGTCAGTCTGTCGGACACGGCAACTGGCGAACGTATCTACCTGGAGGCCTTCGGCAAGGACAATGCCGCAGCCTTCGAGGTGCTGCTTGGTCAAAGGAGAGGAGCAAGCCAATGAAACCGATATTTGCATTCTTGAGATGGAAGGAGAACGTCGACTGCACCGTTGAGATCAACAACACGTTTGATCAGCTAGGTGCGCATGTCCGCTTTGACAACGGTGTTGTCGTGCACCCGGGAGACGAAGTGTTCGTGCATGGCGCTCCGATCTCGATCCCCTACGGCGAAAGCGAGAGCTTCCGACGCAAGGCGACCATCCGGCGTGCCGGTGCGCTTGAGCGCGCCTGGACCCGTGCCACGGGCGATTTCGAATTCATGGAATTGTGCGAATTCAGCTTCACAGAAAGGGCATTGTCATGAACAAGACCGTATCGCCGAAGGAGCTGGCCGCCAACGAACCGACGCTTGAAAAACGCATGGCTGCCCAGAACGACACGACACGCAGCGCCATGGTGTCCACCATGCTGACACCGCGTTTCTACACAACCGACTTTGACGAGATGGACAAGATCAACGTCGAGCCGGTGCGTGAGGAGTGGGATGCGCTTATTTCCCAGATGCGCAGCGACCCGAACCGGGGTCATTTCAAGCGGAACGAGGAGTGGGAGGATATCAACATCGATGCTCTTCCGGCTGAGCTTCGCGAGGAGCTGATCGACTTCCTCGTCTCATCGCTGACATCGGAGTTTTCAGGCTGCGTTCTCTACAAGGAGATGAAGCGCCGCGGAAAGAACAAGGAGATCTGCGAACTGTTCGGCTACATGAGCCGGGATGAATCCCGTCACGCGGGTTTCATCAATGATGCGCTGAAGGATTTCGGCATCGGCGTGAACATGGGCTTTCTCGCCAAGGCGAAGAAGTACACCTACTTCAAGCCGAAATTCATCTATTACGCGACATACCTTTCCGAAAAGATCGGCTATGCGCGTTACATCACCATCTACCGGCATCTGGAGCAGCATCCCGACAAGCGCTTCCACCCGATCTTCAAGTGGTTCAAGCAGTGGTGCAACGACGAGTTTTCCCACGGAGAGGCGTTTTCGCTGATCATCCGTTCGGACAGGCGGCTGCTTGAAGGCCGGAACAAGCTCTGGATCAAATTCTTCCTGCTTGCGGTGTTTGCGACCATGTATGTGCGCGATCACATGAGACCGGCCTTTCACGAAGCGCTGGGCGTGGATATCGACGACTACGACATGAAGGTCTTCCGCCTGACATCGGAAATCTCGCGGCAGTGTTTTCCGCTTGTGCTGGATCTCGACAATCCGTCGCTGGTCGAAGGGTTCCGGCGGATGGAACGCATCAACCGGAAAATGCAGGCCGCCACCGAAAGGGGCGGGTTGACCGGTGCTGCCGGGAAGGCCTGGTGGGGCGCGGCGGCCGGGCTGAATTTCCTGCGCATGTACATGATACCGGCGAAACAGAACGACCTGCCGGAAACGTCCCGGCTGCAGCCCGTCTGGTAAGGAAACCGCGATGAACCTTGCGAACCCGGTCACGGCAATTCTGGTAGCCATCGGCGTCTGGTGGCTGTCGACCGGGCTCGTGCTGGCGATGGTCCACTGGTCGGCAAAACGGAAGCTCGAGCCCTGGCAGCTGCTGCCGATGGTCACCGTTTTCGGCGTTGCCGGGTTTCTGCTCATGCTCTTTGGCAGCCGCAGCCTGACACCGCTTGGATCTTATGCGGGCTTTTTCGGTGCCCTGCTTGTCTGGGCCTGGCACGAAACCACGTTCCTGACCGGCATGGTCACCGGCCGCCGGAAGGAGGAATGTCCGCCAGGCCTGACGGGCTTTAACCGTTTCAAGGCGGCCTGGAAAGCGGTCTGCGACCACGAAATCGCCATCCTCGTGACGGGCGTCTTCCTGTGGGCGACGCTGTCAGGCGGAGATAACCTGTTCGGGCTTGCCACTTTCGGCCTTTTGTGGGGCATGCGCATCTCGTCAAAGGTTCTGATCTTTCTGGGCGCGCGCCATGCGGTCAGCGGCTTGATGCCGCCGGCGATCCTGCACTTGCGCAGCTATTTCAACACGGGTCGGACGACACGGTTGTTTCCGGTCCTCCTGGCCATCGCCACAGGTCTGTTCGCCACTCTGGTGGTGGGCGCCGCGCAGGCCAATCTCGACTATTCAATTGTCGGCCATATTCTGCTCGCAACGTTTATGGCGCTGGCAATCTTCGAGCATCTTGTGCTGGTTTTGCCCGTTTCCGACACGGCGCTCTGGCGCTGGGCGGTGCCAAAGGCGGTCCCGGCCGACGCCGTTTCAACAAATGCAACACAGTCAAACCTGTCATCCGTGCATGTGGCGGCCAAGGGCCGCTCCGACGCGCAATGACCGGAACGTTTTCTCAGGGAGAGGAGAGAGTGATGAACATTTTTGAGCACATGGAGACCGCCCTTTCCGAATTGCATTCTGCCGGAAATTACCGGGTCTTTGCAGAACTGGAGCGGCATTGCTCTGCTTTCCCGAGGGCAACCTTCTACGACGAGGACGGGGCGACACGGGACGTGACAGTCTGGTGTTCCAACGACTATCTCGGCATGGGGCAGAACCCGGTGGTCACGGAGCGCATGACCGAGATCATCCAAAAATGCGGTGCCGGAGCCGGTGGAACACGCAATATCTCAGGGACCAACCACTATCACGTTCTGCTGGAGCACGAGCTCGCTGACCTGCATGCCAAGGAAGCCGCGCTGATCTTTACGTCCGGCTATGTTTCGAACTGGGCGGCGCTCGGAACGCTGCTGGCAAAGATCCCCGGGATCATCGTTTATTCGGATGCGCTCAACCATGCCTCGATGATCGAGGGCATTCGCCACTCGCGGTGCCAGAAACGCCTGTTCCGGCACAATGACCCGGATCATCTGCGGGAGCTGATGGCGGCGGATGACCCAGATGCGCCCAAACTCGTCGCCTTCGAAAGCGTATACTCCATGGACGGGGATATCGCGCCGATCGAGGCGATTTGTGATGTCGCGGATGCGTTCGGGGCCATCACCTATCTCGACGAGGTCCATGCCGTCGGCATGTATGGTGCGCGCGGGGGCGGGGTTGCCGAGCGCGAAGGCCTCATGGACCGTTTGACGGTCATCGAAGGCACATTGGGCAAGGCCTTCGGAGTGATGGGCGGCTACATCACCGGACCGGCCGTCCTGATTGATTTCGTGCGCTCCTTTGCGTCCGGCTTCATTTTCACCACCGCACTGCCGCCGGCGCTTGCTGCCGGCGCGACCGCGTCGATCCGGTACCTGAAAGAGAGCACCAGGGAACGGGAAGCGCACCAGGCCGTTGTCGCCAAGGTTCGCGCGGCGCTTGATGCACGGGGCATTCCGCACATGGACAATCCCAGTCACATTGTTCCGGTGCTCGTCGGAAACGCCTCCAAATGCAAATGGATTTCCGATGTTCTTTTGAGCAGCTTCGGCATATACGTGCAGCCGATCAACTATCCGACGGTTCCCGTGGGAACCGAGCGGCTTCGGATCACGCCGACACCCCTTCACAGCGATGCCGATATCCGGCAGCTCTCCGAGGCGTTGTGTTCGCTCTGGTCGCAATGTGCCCTGGCGCGTGCGGTTGCCTGAAACCTGAAGGTGGATTCTGGATTAGATGAACAGGCACATAATCATTCCGGCGGTCGCCGATGACGGCTCGCTGTTTCCGGTCGAAAAAATGGCCGCGCATGTCCAGGGCCTGCTGCATCTGGCTGTCTCGGTGTTTGTCTTTGACGGGGACCTGCTTCTCATTCAGAAGCGTGCGGCGATGAAATATCACTGCGGCGGGCAGTGGGCCAACACCTGTTGCAGCCATCCCTACTGGGACGAGACCGTCGAGGCCTGCGCGGAACGCAGGCTGCAGGAGGAACTCGGGTTTTCGCTGTCCCTGACGCGGCACCAGACGGTCGAATATGAAGCCAGCGTTGGCAACGGCCTGAGCGAGCATGAGCGTGTGACGCTGTTCACCGCAGAAATCGACCGGACGAGGCTCGACCTTAAACCCAATCCCGAAGAGGTCGATGACGTTCGTTGGGTTGATGCGAAGACGTTGCATGCCGAAGTCGCCGAGACCCCGGACGCCTTCACGCCCTGGTTCCGCATCTATCTGGAACGTTTTCCGGACCTGAAATTCAGCGCGTAACGTCACTTGTTTTCATCACGGACGCAGAGAAGCGGCAGGCCGGTGTTCTGCCGCTGCCATTTGCCATTGCGCCAAAACCGGTTCACACTGAAGGCGAAAAAGAAAGGGAGCCGGAGTGGCTCCCTTTCAAGTAACGGTCCCGCCGGCGCGGGGTTAGTTTCCTGCATCCGCGACTGTGGTTTGGAGAGGCAGCGCGGATGAACTTGCCGGCGTTCCCGCACCCATGACCTGGGTTTCCCCCGGAACATATGTGGAGAAATCAGGTACGTCGGTCGGTCCCTTCTTGTCGAGCGCGTCGACATAGTCCTGCAGCATCGACTGGCCGTAGAGCGGTTTTTGAACACCGTTGTGGCAGGTCGAGCAGCCGATCTTGAGAACGTCGCCCTCCGGCCCCAGCCGGTTCTCCGGGAAGACAGGTGTCAGCCCGACCATGTAGTCGACGTTCAAGGCCCGGGTCATGTTGATCCCGTGCCAGGCTGTGACGCGCTGGGGCGGGCTCTGATCCCAGTCATTGAAGGCACGCGAGTTGTGGCAGGTCACGCAGTTGACCCCGAGCCCTTCGGACATGTGCATCATCAGGGCCCAGGTACTCTCGGTTTCCTTTGTGCCGGCCGGGTTCGGACTGTCCGGATCGGGCAGGGCGGTCAGCGAATGCACGCGGATCGACTTGTCTTCGAGCAGATAGTCCATGAGCGCGTTTTGCGGCATGGAGGTGTTGCCGACGAATTTGCCGACACCGCCGTGGCGGCTCATGGCGCTCGCCGGTTTCGGCTCCTGATCGTCGTACCAGTAGTTTGCCGGTATGTGCTGACCGCGATGGCAGGTATAGCAGGTCACGCCGACATCGCCGACATGATCGCCCCAGTCCACATTGATGGTCTGGTTCATCTGGATCATGCGCCGGGCGACAACTTTCGTGTAGACCTCGTCCGAAGCGAAGTTCTCTGCATTGTGGCAGTATTCGCAGCCTTCCTCGGGTGAGATCCATTCCGTGATCGCAGCCATGAACTGGTTGAACTGATCATCGGAAAGATCCCCCAGGACCTGGACGTTCTCGTAAAGCTCGCTCGCGCGGTCTCCTTCAGGATCAGCCTCCCAGGGAGCCTCGGGGACGACGTTCGCCGCCATGAGCGCCTTTTCCTTTTCAATGTCCTTTTCCAGGTACATGCCGGTGCCTCGGTAACCGATCTGGACCGATTCAACCGGCGGAGCGTCCCAATCCGCGCCGACAAAGCTGGCGATGGCAAGGAGCGTTCCGGCGGATGCTGCAAATGGTATCCAAAGTTGCATTTTCCCTCTCCTTACTGCGCCATCGGGTCAACGACGTCCGGATAAATGTCCGGCAAGGGTGCGACGATGCCGTGCTCGATACCCCACAGGTACCAGTTGTCGACGACGGTGCCTGTCAGAAGAATGCCGATGCCGCCGGTCAGAGGTGTCAGGATGGCGAACCACCAGGCCCATCTGTGAACGGATTCCATGGTCGCGTTGAAACCCATGGTCCAGCGCCAGAAAAGCGCTGCGCGCTCAGAGGCGGTGCCCCGGTCGGTGATCTGCTCCAGCTCCCGTTCACCGCCGTATTTTCCGACAGCCAGGATGGTTGCGCCGTGCATGGCGAACAACAGCACCGAGCCGTAGAGGAAGACGATCGAAAGACAGTGGAACGGGTTGTAGTAGAGATTGCCGTACCGGATCGAGAATGCGGCGGTCCAGTCAAGATGCGGGAAGATCCCGAAGGGCACGGCCTCGGAGAAATTGCCCATCAGGATCGGCCGGATGAAGCCCAGAACGAGGAACAGGAAGATTGCCGAGGCGAAGGCCCAGGCCACGTGCGTTCCCATCTCGAGTTGCCGGGCCCGCCGGTAGACGCGCACCCACCACAACAGAATGGACGCGGTCAGGAAAAAACCGGCGATCAGCCACCAGCCACCGTCGTTCAGGGGCGGCATGGACAGGCCGTATTCGGCGGGCGGCGGCTCAAGCCCGAGCCAGAACAGCTGGCGGACGAACTGGATGGGATCCCAGCCGACCGACGCCCACATGTTGAGGCCGATGATCTCGAATGCGATCAGGCCGAAAACCAAAGACAGTGTCCCCAGGTAGCCGAGATAGATGGGACCGATCTGGGCATTCCCGATCCAGCCCAGCAGTCTCGACATGACGGGCGTTCCGGTGCGCGGACTGTCATCCTTGGGGAGCGGCATGCCCTCTTCGGCCGGGCCGCTGATTTGAACGATCGTGAGAATGTTCTGGTATTGGGTCATAACGTTTCCCCTCAGTTCCAGATCGGCAGGTCAAGCCACCAGTTCCACCACTGCGGCCAGCCCTGATTCCAGAAGGGCCCGCTGATGACGATACAGACAGCGCTCCAAAATCCAGCGTTCAGCGCCAGGATCAGACCAAGCCGGTGAATGCCGAGCGTGCCGATGGAGTAGCCGATGATGTCGCGGAAGAAGGTGTCTTCATATTCGGGTGTCTTCACCTCGGCCTGCTGGCCGCCGCCTTCCATGGACGCGCCGGGATTGGCAGCCGAGAGAATGAGGCCGCCATGAAGCGAAAGCGCTAGCGTCGTCGTGAAGAAGAACGTCACGGCGATCATGTGGGCCGGATTGTAGTGGAAGTGCAGGTACTGGTAGCCGACGTTGGACACCCAGTCGAGATGACTGAAAATGCCGTATGGAAAGCCGTGGCCCCAGGCGCCGAGCAGCAGCGGGCGAATGACGACAAGTGTCACATAGGCGAAAATCGCGAAGGAGAACGCAATCGGAACATGGTATCCCATCCCGAGTTTGCGGCAGATCTCGACCTCGCGTAGTGCCCAGGAACCGAAGGCCCCGATCGCGCAGATCGTTATGATCTGCCAGAGGCCGCCTTCCTTCATGGGGGCGAGGGCGAGGCCATAGGAAAGATCAGGCGGGGCGATGGAGATTTGCCAAATGTTCCAGGTTGGTCCGATCGCTGCGCCGTAGATCACCAGGGCTGTGCCGAGAATAATGAAAAAGGCACCGGTAATACCAAAGAAGCCGACATAAAACGGGCCGACCCAGAAATCGAAGAGATCTCCGCCAAGCAGCGTTCCGCCGCGTACGCGGTACTTTCTTTCAAAGCTGAGCAAAGCCATGAAGTCCTCCTTAGCCGCTGCATAACGGTGCATCAGCGCAGCTACTTTCTTGAAGCAGGGCTTGGTGGCGGAAGACGCTGAACGCCGCGTGAGCGAGGGACCGCGGGACCCTCCGCCACCGATGATGTTGAACCGTCCTGGCCGTTCAGACCAAGGCGGTGTTCTGGTCCGGATGAAGCAATTCGATTTGCGATCCGGGTCCCCAAAGAGCGGCGTTGTCCAGCCAGTTGTACTTTTCCGAACTCAGCAGGATGAAGTGAATCAGCACTGCCAAGGTGAAAAGGAACACCGCGAGGCCAACGAGCACTCGACGCGGATCGAAGAGGAGCCAAACTCTCCACATGTCTTCACATCCTTATCTGGTGTGGACCCTAGAGCCACGGTTGGTAGAGCCACATCGAAATGTGGGCTAGGAAGGGAAAGAGCGACATCAAGATCGCGCTTTTGACGAAGTATCGATGAAACTCCTGCGCCTCCTCGTGCGAAATCCCCGTCAGGGACTCTTTGTCTGAAGCCATTGAAATGACCTCCGATGCTTGCCTTTCGGCGGTTACCGCGCACAACCCTCGCGGCAGGGGTCCAGTGAAGTCGGTAAACCGGTTCCTCTGGGCTTTTGCCAACGCCGTAGCGCCGGCAAAGTGGGGGGCTACACGTGAAAGGCGTAACCCAAGGCTGCATAAGCCGATGCTTTGGCTTCCTCGAAAACGGAGCCTTCTGCGCGGCCGTCCCGCGCGCTGAATACGGTGCTGATGCGGACCAGTGCGATCGCGATGAAGCAAATCGGAAAAACAAGGAAAAACAGGCGCTTCATCATGAGACGGTCGGCCTCACGCTCCTGATACCGGCTGCGGACAACCTGTTCCTGGTGTGTTGTCGAAACCATGCTATTTCTCCTTGGTCTTTTGAACCGGATATAAAACTGCGTCTCTCATGCCGGCGCTCCGGCCGTCTTTGCGATCCTTGCGACATGCGCGAATGTGACTTCGGTTGAGTTGTCGGCCCACGCTTCCAGTTCGGCAGCCTCGCGCAGCCTTTTGGCAGCCGATATGCGTGCAAGCACAGGTTCCCGGTTGATCCGAGCATCGAGTGCGGCGAGGGCATCGGGATGCCACTGGTATTCTGTCATCTGGCGCGCGCTGGTCGCCTCGATCGCGTCGAGTTCACCGGCGCGCGGAAGGATTTCGAAAAGCACGTCGAACAGGGCGTTGCAGACTTCCTGGATCAGCCAGCAGGCGCCCGAGTAGCCCATGACAGGCGTCCCGGTATGCCGGCGCACAATCGCGCCCGGATAAGAAAGCTGGATAAATTTGCCGCGCGAACCCGCTTCCGCCATGTACATGCGTTCATTGAAGGAGCCGAACATGATCATGGGGGCATTGCTCGCGGTGAGTTCCGCAACTTCCGGATTGTCCGTCTTTGTGCCGGCCTTGCGGGCGACTGCAAACGTGCAGGGAAGTCCCATCTCGCCTTCAAGGAAGTTCTGGACGCCGCGAACGTAGGTCTCATTCGCGACAATCGCGAAATTGGCGGTCGCGAAGAAATCCTGGGTGACGGAGCGCCACAAATCCCACAAGGGTTTGAGCGTCGTGTGCTTTTCCTGTTCGATGAAAGGCTGCGGATCGAGATCGAGGATCTCGCCGAGTGTTTCCAGGAAGGCGGTCGTGGAGTGAATGCCGATGGGAGCCTGCAGGTAGGGCCGCTCCATTGCCTCGCAAAGCAGACGGCCGAATTCGCGGTAGAGGCAGATGTTTGCGTCGGCATCGCCGAGCTTCCGGAGGTCTTCAACATGGCTGCCAAGCGGGAAAATCATGTTGATTTCCGCTCCGATCCCTTCAACCAGCCGCCGGACCTCGTGAAGGTCGGAAGGCATGTTGTAGGTGCCGTAGATCGGACCGATGATGTTGACCCTCGGCTTTGCACCTTCCTTGCGCTTTCGCGGTTTCGGAACACGTTTGGGTCCGAATTCGGTCCAGAGCCATTTCAAGGCGCGATCCGCGCTTTGCCACTGGTCTTCATCGATTGTACGCGGCAGGAAGCGCTTGATGTTTGAGCCTTCCGGCGTAACACCACCGCCGATCATTTCCGCAATGGAGCCGGTCACGACGACAGCCGGAAGATCCGGATCGAGCACCAGGCGTGCGCGCTTGATCGCACTTTCGGTGCCATGCTGACCGAGCTCATCCTCGGACAGGCCGCTGACCACGATCGGCAACTCGTGCGGTGGTAGTGCATCGGTGTAGTGCAGGACCGAGGTGACGGGCAGGTTCTCGCAACCGACCGGACCGTCGATGATGACCTGAAGCCCCTTGATGGCTGTGAAGGCGTACACGCTCCCCCAGTAGCCGCCAGCCCTGTCATGGTCGAGGATCAGCATCCGACGCTCTCCCCGTTATCGACCGCGTTCTGAGACTTCTTGAGGCGGGCCGCATATTTCTGGCGATAGCCGCTTTTGTCTTCCGGTACGCCCTGCCAGATACCGGACGTGTCCCCGCGGCCAACCCCTTCAAAGAAGTCCTGCATCTTCAGGAACCGGTCCTTGTTGGCGATCGCGGTGGAGATGACGCCGGGCAGCGAGGCGGTGCCGGCCGGTCCCATCAACGGCCGGGCCGAGATGAGGTTCGTGAAGTACAGAGCGGGTGTTGCACCTTCCTTGGCCTTCTGGACGACAGGCGTCGTGCCGATTGCCAGGTCAGGCTCAAACGCCTCGAATGCTTCCAGATCCTGTTCCAGCGACGCGCGGAACCGAACCTCGACGCCATGTTGTTCCAGCCACTGGGCATCTTCTTCGCTGTAGGGGGTTCTGGGGCAGGCGGTTCCCACATAGCGCAGATCTGCGCCGAGTTCGACGAGCAGACGGCCGACGAGCAGTTCGGATCCCTCGTAACCCGAGAGGGTGATACGTCCGTCGATCCGATTGGCACCAAGGGCAGCGGATATCGCGCCGCGCATCGCGTTGCGGCTGGCGTTGGTCTTGTCTGCAGCAATGCCGCACTTATCGCCAATCGCCGAAAGCCAGGCATCGGTGCCTTCAAGGCCGATCGGAGCAGAGCCGACGATTTCGCGGCCCGCGGCTTTGAATTCCCGGAAACTTGCGGTGTAGAACGGATGAATTCCGGCAACCACCGCACAGTCGAGCGCCGAATAGAGTTCGCGCCACTCGCGAACAGGAACGGTTGGTCCGGCGGCCAGTCCCATGGGCTCGAGCATGCCGCCAATAACAACGGGATCGGCCGGGAAAACTTCACCCACAAGTGTTACTGTCGGTTTGTCCTTCAATCCGTCACGCGGCGGCAGGACGGGGCCTTCGGAGGCTTCCTGCCGCGCATAGGCAAGCATGGCAGCTGACAAGACGTCCTTGGCTTCGGCATGCGTCGGCACTCCGAATCCCGGCACGTCGATACCGACAATGCGCACCCCGTTGATCTGGCGCGGCAACATTTGCAACGGAACGCCGGAAGCCGTCGGAACGCAGAGATTTGTCACCACGACAGCGTCGAATTTCTTCGGATCCGCCATTGCATGAACCGATTCGACAATGTCCTCGAAAAGCTTGCCGGTCACCAGCGTTTCGGAATCGAACGGCACGTACCCGACGGACCGCTTGGCACCGTAGAAGTGGGACGTGAAGGTCAAGCCGTAAACGCAACAGGCAGAACCGGAAAGTATGGTTGCAACCCGGCGCATGCGCAGACCGACCCGCAGCGATCCAAAGGCCGGGCACATGGACTGTGGCTGGTCATGTGGACCCTTGGGATAGTCTGCCTCCAGCCGATCCATGAGGTCCGCGTTTCCGAGAGAGCGTGCGGAGGCTTTTGAAAACTCGGCCTTGCTGTGGCAACCGGCACTCTCAGACTTGAGCTCCGGGGACGCATCCGGGCACGCGGCCTCGTCAGCACCGGTCGCGTCAGCGCTTCCTGCATGATCCGGCTCGCGTTCCTTCGGGTGCGTTTTCATGATCCTGTCCGGTCCTAAATCGTGTCGTAAACCACCTCGAGAGATGGCTTGTCGGCCGCGCCGGCCGCACACATGTCTTCGGGCGTCGCGGGTTCGAGTTGATAGTCGGCGCCGGTTTCGCTGGAATCGAACAGGTTCAGCAGACCGTCCTGATCAAGCGGGTCGGGCAACACCGGCGGCGCTTCCGCCAGGTTGATGGACAGCGACTCAAAGAGTGGTCCCCAGGTCCCGCCCGGCATGCCGATGATCTGGTAGTTCGCGCTTTTGCGGCGGATGTCCTCGTCCTGCGGGATCGACGCCAGAACGGGAACGCCGACGGCGTCTGCGAAGGCATGGGCTTCGCCCGTGCCGTCGTCCTTGTTGACGACAAGCCCGGCTACACCGACATTGCCGCCAAGCTTGCGGAAATACTGCACGGCCGAGCAGACATTGTTGGCGACATAGAGCGACTGAAGATCGTTGGAACCGACAACGACGACTTTCTGGCACATGTCTCTGGCGATCGGCAGTCCGAAACCGCCGCAGACAACATCACCGAGGAAGTCCAGCAGGACGTAGTCGAAATCCCAGTCATGAAAGCCGAGTTTCTCGAGCGTCTCGAAGCCGTGAATGATACCGCGTCCACCGCAACCGCGTCCGACTTCAGGACCGCCGAGTTCCATCGCGAAGACGCCGTCCCGTTTGAAACAGACGTCTGAAACTGCGACCTCAGCCCCGGCTTCCTTGCGGGTCGATGCGGTCTGGATGATGGTCGGACAGGCGCGTCCGCCGAAGAGGAGCGAGGTGGTGTCGCTCTTGGGGTCGCAACCGATCAACAGGACCTTCTTGCCAAGTTGTGCAAGCATGTAAGACAGGTTGGCCAGGGTGAAGCTCTTGCCGATGCCGCCCTTGCCGTAAATCGCTATGATCTGCGTTTCCTTGGTAACCGGTCCTGTTGCCGGGGCATCCGGTTCTACCGCGGCCTCCTCCCGGAGAAAGTCCTGCATCCGGTAACGCTGACCGGGCTGGTTTTCGAGGATCATGAGGGCTTCCTCCAGTCGATGACCATTTTCAGGCAGGAAGGATCGTCAAAGGCGGTTCGATAGGCCTGCGAAGCTTCCTTCGGATGTGCGTGATGGGTGATGAGGCCTTTCAGCGAAAGGCGTCCGTCTGCGACAAGATCCAGAACGGCATGGGTGTCTTCCGGCGTGAACTCGGCGGAGAGTGCGATGGTCACTTCGCGCATGAATGCGGGCGGGAAAGCGAACCTCACCTTGTCGCCGTAGAAGCCTGCAAGCACCAGAATGCCATTCCGGTGCAATCCTGCGATCGCGCTGTCGATGGCGTCGGGGTCACCGCTCGCATCGATGGTGCAATAGCTTGCAGCTTTCGAGGCGTTGCCGGCGGGGCTCAGAACGTCATAGCCTTCCGCGCCCCTGCGCCGTTCGGGATTGGACTCCACCACACGCGGTGGCGTTTGGCCTTGCGCAATGGCGATCCGCGCCATCAAACGTCCAAGGACACCGTGGCCAATGATCACATCGACCGGCTCCTGCGCCCGGCTGAGGGCGCGGTGCGCCGTCGCGGCCAGGGCGAGCAGAACGGCATCTTCCGCAATATCATCGTGCACCGGTATGGTCCGATCGCCGGGCACAACAAGGCGGTCCGCGGAGGCTCCGAAAAGGCCGGCGGCATTGGCGTAGCAGTTTGCTCCGGGGACGAATACGGTCTCGCCCGGCTGCCGTCCGGACCCCGATCCAGCCTCAACGACGGTGGCAATCGATTCGTATCCGGGAACGAGCGGATATCCCATGCCGGGGAACTGCGGCATGGAGCCTTCGAAAAGCATTTTCTCGGTGCCGGTGGATATTCCGCTGAAAAGAGTTTCGACAACCACGTCGCACGTGTCCGGCGGTGTCAGTGCCAATTGCTTCACGCTCAGCGTGCCTGGCTCTTCAAAGACAATTGCCGTGGTGTCCATCTTTGTGCCTCCCGCACATCGGATCCAGCAGATACAACTGTCATTTTAAATTGACGCTCAAAAGTGTCAATTAATATTTACACATTTTGCAACAATGGCCTTGAAAATCAGCGTTCGGCGACCACCAGAGTTGCCAGCAGGGGATTGTTGGTCTTGATGGTGCGGGGCTTGTTGAAGCCGGATTCGACGAGCATGGCCTTGATGTCCGCGTCGCTCCTGCAGCGCCCGGACCCCATGGCAAGAAAGTAAAAACTGAAATAGACGGCCGCGAGCCGGGCGCCTTCAGATGGACCGGACATTGCCTCGGCAATCATCAGTTTCGTGCCGGGCCGGAGCGAGGCATGCAGGTTCTTGAGGATGTCCCGAGCGCGATCGTCATCGTGGTCGCACAGGATGCGCACTAGGCTGACGCAGTCGGCCATCTCCGGGATCGGATTGCTTACGAAGTCTCCGCCATGCACGCTGGCCCTGTTTGCAAGTCCATTCGCTTTCAGGTTTTCGCGTGCCAGATCGGCAACGACCGGCAGATCGAACAGATGCAGATGCAGGTCCGGATGCCGCTCGGCACAGGCCGTAAGGAAACTGCCATCTCCGCCTCCGACATCGAGGATCGATCCATATCGGCCGAAGTCGTGCGCATCCAGAATGCAATCGGCGAGCATGCTCTGGCTGCTTTGCATCAGGGCAGAATAGTCCTGTGCCGTATCTTCGTTCAGGTCGAGCGTTTGCCTGCCGCGTGCATACGCCCAGAACGACTTCAAGCGTGTCTCTTTTTCCGGGTTTTTCAGAAGGTCTTCGGGCGCATCAAGGTCCCTGTAAAGCATCTCATGGTGCAGGACCATCTGTCTGATACCCTCATCGCCGGCCACGACCGCACCGGCATCGTCGAGCATCCAGGATCCCGGCTCAACTTGGGTTACAAGATCCAGCCGCTCCGCTTGTTCGAGGAGGAGCTGCATTTTGTCGGGCCGGATCCCGCTTGCGTGTGCCAATTGCTCTGCTGACCGGGGACCTTTCTCAAGCTGCTCGAAAACACCCAGCCTGACGCAGGTGCTGAGCACCTGACTGAAGACGAAACCTGCCGTTAGACGAAACAGCGCCGCGGCCTTGCGGTTGGCAATGGAGCGCAAGCCCGGGATGCGCATGATCCAAGTCCGGAAGCTCGTCGATGCGATTTTGCGATTGCGCCAGTTCCGAAAGCGAACGGCACGCTGGGACAAGCGCTTTTCTGCCTCCTGATAGAGGGGTGCAGCGGATGGCAGGCTCAAGTCGGGGGCTGTGCCTTCGTCGTTTCTGCTTGTTGCCACTTTCTGCTCCGTTTGGCGGCCTCAGGCAGCGCTTGCCGCGAGTTTCTTCGGCATCAGTCTCTTCGCTTCCTTGTGGATCATGGCTCTGAGCATGTCCGACCCACGGCAGTCGGGAACACTGTCAGCGGCCTGCAAAACGAGGCTGTGCAGCTGTTTCATCGCACCTTCCAAGCCCAGTTCCGCCACCAGGTTCGGCTTCCCGTTCGCCTGATCCTGTCCCGCCGGTTTGCCCATGCTGCCATTGTCATCCATGGCGTCGTATAGATCGTCGGCTGCCTGATAGGCGGCTCCGAGGGCGTCGGCCAGGGCGTACCATTCCAGTGGGTTCCCATTGGAGGAAAGTGCGCCGGTTGCAACCGCGCCGGTGAAAAGCGACGCCGTTTTGGCGCGGTGATAGGCGGTTATGTTGATTTCCGGTTCGCTTTCCCAAGCTTGGCCCGCAACCAGCCCATAGGGGGAGCCGACCGCGTTCGCGATGGTCGAGATGAGGGGCGCAGTCAGGGCCGGTGCGTGCTGGGTTTCCCGCGCAACGGTTTCGAAGGCACTCACGATGAGGCCGTCGCCGACCAGCACCGCAATCTCTTCGCCAAATTCAACATGAACCGACGGTTTGCCGCGCCGCGTTGCCGCATTGTCGAAGCAGGGCAGATCATCGTGGACAAGAGAGGCGCAATGCAAGAGTTCGATCGCCGTCGCGGCAGCCGTTGCCACTTTCGGGTCGCGGTCGCCGCAAGCGAGCGCGACGGCGAGACACAGTCTGGGGCGTATGCGAGCGCCTCCAGGGAAAACAGCATATCGGAAAGCATCGGAGAGTTTTTGAGGGCACCCGTTCGCGGTGGCGTAGCGTATGGCTGCTTGCATCCCGGTTTCGATGCGATCCGACAGGTCCATGGAGCCACTCCTCAATTTAGCATGGATGTCAATTTTGTTTGACGTTATACTGTCAATTAAGAGTGACACATTGCATTGAAATGTCAACTTCAAGGACCGCGTTGTGGGCAATATGCCGGAAACCAGGGTCGTGATCATCGGAGCCGGTATGGGCGGCCTTGCGGCGGCATTGCGCCTGGCCAATACCGGTGTTTCCGTGACCGTGCTTGAGGCTGCGGCCGCGCCGGGCGGGAAAATGCGTCAGGTGGAGGCGGGTGGTAAGGCCTTCGATGCAGGACCGACGGTTCTGACCATGAAATGGGTTTTCGACGACTTGCTGTCGGGTTTGGACACCAGTCTGGAAGACGAAGTGAAACTGGATCGCGGGGATCTTCTTGCCCGGCACTATTGGACGGATGCCGCCGCTCTCGACCTTTATGCCGATGTGGAAAAAAGTGCAGGTGCGATCGGAGCGTTTTCAGGACAGGAAGATGCAGCGGGCTATCGTGCGTTTGCCGCGGACAGCAAACGGGTCTTCGAGACCCTGAAGGACACATTTATCAGCGCGTCCAGGCCCAATCCGGTGACCTTGTCCCGGCGGATCGGATTTCACAGGTTTGCGGACATGCTGGCGCTGCGTCCGTTCTCGACATTGTGGACGGCATTGGGCGGCTATTTCTCCGATCCGCGTCTGAGGCAGCTCTTCGGGCGTTATGCAACCTATTGCGGGTCTTCTCCCTATGCGGCGCCAGCGACACTGATGCTTGTCGCCCATGTTGAACAGGCTGGTGTCTGGATCCCGAAAGACGGCATGCACGGGATTGCGCGCCGGTTTCAGG
Source organism: Roseibium sp. (assembly GCF_965229775.1). Taxonomy (GTDB): domain Bacteria; phylum Pseudomonadota; class Alphaproteobacteria; order Rhizobiales; family Stappiaceae; genus Roseibium. Next base: position 5,954,981 of record NZ_OZ245929.1, on the reverse strand, counting down.
CTTTGGCAGAATCCTACGGTGTGCTGTTTCGTTTCGGCGCGCGCGTCGATCAGATCGAAACAGATGGGGCTGAACGCAAGGTCACGGGTGTTCGCTTGTCATCCGGCGAGGTGATCGAGGCAGATCGGGTTATCTTCAACGGCGATGTCAGTGCCCTTCAGGATCTTCTGACGCCGGCGCGGGGAAAGGCTCATAAAAGAGTACCTGCCGCGAAGCGCTCCCAGTCGGCCCTGGTTTCGTGCGGCCTGGCGGCAACGGAGGGTGTGCCGCTGACACATCACACGGTCTTTTTCTCAGATGATTACGACGCCGAGTTTCAAGCCGTCTTTCGCGATCGCGCAGCCCCGGCAGATCCCACGGTCTATGTTTGCGCACAGGATCGCAACAGCTCTGGCGATATCCATTCCGCTGGGCTGCAATCAGGCGATGAGCGCATTTACTGCCTCATGAATCTGCCGGCCGACGGCGACACCCACAGCTATTCGACAAGCGAGTTGGAGCAATGCCTCACAGCGATGGACCGCCGGCTGGCGAAGAACGGATTGACGCTTCACCGAGACCGGAAAGCGCAGGTTCTGACAGCGCCGGACGGTTTCAACAAGCTTTTCCCGGCAACCGGAGGCGCACTTTACGGTCAGGCCTCTCACGGCTGGATGGCGTCATTCAGCCGGTTGGGGGCGAAGGGCAAGCTGGTGGGGCTCTATCTGGCCGGGGGCAGTGTGCATCCGGGACCGGGGATCCCGATGGCGGCTCTGTCGGGGAAACTGGCAGCCGAACAGGTGATGGCGGATACCGCTATGACCGGCCGGTTCCACCGGGCGGCTATCAGTGGTGGTATGTCGACGCGACCAGCGACTGCGGCACCTACGCCCTCACGGTCATTGCCTTCATAGGGTCCGTATTCTCTCCTTACTACCATCTTTCCGGCCGCAAACGACCGGAGAACCACGTGGCATTCAACGTGGCGCTCTATCAGCCCTCCGGAAACATCTGGGCAATGACCGAACGCGGCTCAAAAAGTCTGGTCCGCAGTTCCGAAAGCCTCTGGGTCGGCAACAGCGGCCTCGGCTGGTCCAATGGCGGACTGGACCTGGAGTTCGAAGAAACGGCGCTTCCCTGGCCAGGACATCGGCTGATGCCCCGGCGGTTCACGGGCCGGATTCGTCTGGAGCCGGAGTTTCTTCACTTGAAACCGTTCGAGTTGGATGCGGATGGCCGTCACGTGTGGTGGCCATTGGTTCCGCAGGCGCGGCTCAAGGTCGAGTGCGATCTTCTTCCGGGCGGTGGCTGGGAAGGGGAGGCGTACCACGATCTCAACTTCGGATCCCGTCCGCTCGAAAGCGATTTCACGTCCTGGGACTGGGCGCGTGGACGGGCGCAGGGCGAGAAGACCTTCGTGCTTTACGACGCCAAGATGCGCAATGGCGATAAACGCACACTTGGCCTGTCTTTCTCCGCCGGACGCGACGCGGAAGCAATCGAGTTGCCGCCCCGAAGATCCTTGCCACGCGGGGCATGGGGCATACGCGGCAACATACATTGCGAGGAAGCGGCAAAGCCCCGCAGGTCGAGGCGTTTGGAGGACACACCATTTTACACGCGATCGCTGGTCGAGACGACGCTTGGAGGGGAAAGGGTCAAGATGGTGCATGAGACGCTTGATTGTACGCGTCTGGCCAATCCGTTCGTACGGATGATGCTGCCTTTCAGGATGCCCAGAAACACCAGGAGTTAAGTTTGTCAGGGCTGGATTTGCCGCGCCTCATGTCAGCCTTGCCGCGCGCTGTCGCGCCGCCAGTTTATGGAAGCGTACATCCTGACGGCTTTCGTTTTGTAGCCGGATCAGGAGGCACAACAACCGTTCAGATGTGGAAGCGTCCGGCAGCCCGTTCGACTGAAACGATTTTTTGGCCTTGGCGATCGAGAAGGAGCGGGCACCTGCATTGACGAGCCCGGCTGCCGCGGGATCGGCTGCTGCCTCCCTCGCTTGCTTTGCGCTAGCGCTTCGGTCTGTGGCGGGCCTGCGCGCAGCCGCCAGAAGCGAGACTTTCCGCATCAGACTTGTGTGCGCCCTTTGCGTCACGCTGTCATACCCGTTCGCCACGATCTCCGTGCCAATCTCTTCATAGATGAGAGCTGCAGAACGGATCGCGTGCCGGCAATCTGACGGAAGAGCGGAAATGCCTGTATGGCCCAGGCGGTAGTGACGGTTGGCTTCCTGCAACAGGCGCTTCACGACCTGACCTATCTCGGGGGAAAACCGGGGTGACACGAGGAATGTCTGCGGATTGATCCCGTGCTGGTCGAGCCAATCCATCGGCAAATAGATGCGCCCGTTTCGCGCATCTTCACCGACATCCCTGGCAATATTGGTGAGCTGCATCGCAATGCCGAGATCTGCGGCCCGGGCAAGGTGTTCCGGCTCGCCGGTGCGCATGAGAAGTGCCATCATCAGTCCGACGGTCGCTGCAACGCCTGTTGCGTATTCCTTTACGTCTTCCAGTGTCCGGTAGGTTCGCTTGGAAATGTCCATTTCAAAGCCGTCGAGCAATGCGGCGGGAATACACTTGGGTATGGCGTAGTCTCTGACGGTCTTCTGAAAAGCGCGGTCGCAAGGATAGTCTGCCGGCGTCCCCCGGTAGATAAGGTCGAGCCTTTCTCGCAGTTGCTGAAGCGAGTGCCTGTCCGAGCGGGGGTCGTCGATCAGGTCATCCGAATGGCGGCAGAACGCATAAAGTGCAACGGCTGCCTTTCGGGTTTCGGGAGGAAGCAGCAACGAGGCAAGATGAAAGGACTTGGAGCCTTTGCGAATGGATGCGGTGCAGGCATTCAGGTCGCTCCGGTAACGTGAGAGACCGTAGCGCTTGTCGGAGGAGTCCAGTGCGCTTTTTGCGTGAAGGGCAAAGGGTTCGAAGCCTTCCAGTGCACTCTGGCTGACCTTGTTCATTGCGGTTCCCCCGCGCTTTGCCCGGATTGAACCAACGATGCGGGATCAGGCACGAGATCCGCCACGATTTGCGCCGAACAGACAACGCCGGGCAATCCTGCTCCGGGATGTGTTCCGGCGCCACACAGGTAGAGGTTTTCAAGTTCCTCGCTTTTGTTGTGCGGCCGGAACCAGGAACTCTGGAGCAGCTTGGGCTCAAAGGAAAACGCAGCGCCCTGCCAGGACAGGAGGCGCTCGCGAAAGTCGACGGGAGTGAGAACACGCGAACTCACCACATGCTTGGAGAGCTCCGGCAACACCGTTTCTTCAAGCTGTGCTTCAATTTTCTTTCGGTAGGTTTCGGCAAATGTCGCCCAATCCGTGCCGCTCGCCAGGTTGGGAACCGGGCTTAGGACATAGAACGCGTCACAGCCCTCCGGGGCGACGGACGGATCGTTGGCCGAAGGACGGTGAAGATAGAGGCTGAAGTCCTCAGCCAGGTGTTTCTTGATGAAGATATCTTCCAGCAGCCCCTTGTACCGGGGCCCAAAGAGCATGGTGTGATGACCGACATCGTCATAGCGGCGGTCGGTGCCGAAATACCAGACAAACAGGCTCATCGAGAAGTCGCCGCGTTTGATCTTGCGATCGGTCCAGCGTTTGCGCGGGTGGTCTTTCAGGAGCTTGCCGTATGTCATCGCGGAATCGCAGTTGGAGACGACGATATCCGCAGACACAGTCTCGCCGGACGCAAGACGGACACCCGTCGCCCTCTTGCCGTCGGTCAGAATTGTTTCGACAGTCTCGTTCAGACGGAGGGTGCCGTTGTTCTTTTCAACGAGGCCTGCAATTCCGTGGGCGAGTTTGTTCGTTCCGCCCATCGCATAGTGAACGCCGTGCTTGCTCTCAAGATGCGCGATCAGGCAGTAGAAGGACGTTGTGGTGAAGGGGTTGCCGCCAATGAGAAGCGGATGAAATGAGAAGACCGACCTCAGTTTGTCGCTCTTGAAGTGCTTCTTGACGACGCTGTAGACCGATCTGTATCCCCCAAGCCTGACCAGTTGCGCAAATGTGCTCAGCGTGAAAGCCAGGCTGTGAAACGGCTTGTCTGCAAGTTCCAGGAAAGCATATTCGTAGATCTGGCGGCTTTCTTCCATGAACGTGCGGTATCCGGCCACATCATCGGGCTCGAAGCGGGCAATCTCCGCTTCCATGGCAGCCTTGTCTCCCGAATAGGTGAACACCGAGCCATCGGAAAAACGGATCTTGTAGAACGGGTTGTTCTCGCGAATGTCCAGATCATCTTCCAATCTGCCACCGCAATCCTCCCAGAGCTTTTCGAACAGCCATGGCGCGGTGATGATCGTCGGGCCGGCATCGAAGGTGAACCCGTCCTGCCGGTAGGCGTAGGCGCGCCCGCCCGGCGCGTCCAGAGGATCGAAGACCGTTACCCGGTAACCCCTTCTGCCCAGGAGGGCCGCGGCGGACAGACCGCCGACGCCCGCCCCGATCACGACGGCGTGGGGCGCTCGTGCCCTGTCCGGTTCCGTGATCGTTGATGGAATGTCCGGGGCAATGTTCACGTTTGTGCTCCTTTCCCCATCGATCCGGCCTGGCTGGACAACTGCATGTCAATCAGGCTCTTCCTTTGTGTAAATTTTAGTTTACACTTTTCTGTCTCAGAAAGAAGACCCTTTCAGATTATTCTGCGGCATCCAGGTCGAGAGGCCTGCCGCTGGGAGGTCTTGCAGTCCTGTTCAGGAAACGACGGCTGACTTGATAGCGATGGTAGAAGATCAGTGCCAGACCGGTGGCAAGAGGGATCGCCCAGAGCCCGGGCGCGAGCGCGAGTTCCGGCATGAGGCGCACGGCGCCGAATGCAAAGAAGGCCGTGTAGACCGAAATCCCGGTGCCCACGATCGCCTTGATATGTTCCAGCAGCCACTCGACCGGGCCCGGGTTGCGCTTGAGCAGGAACCAGACATTCGTCGCGACCGTCGCAAATCCGACCATGGAAATGCCGATCATCATGGGTTGCGCAATCAGGACACCCTGCAGCGCGCAGTTGGCGGACGCGATGAACAGCGCGGCCTGCAGGCCCCAGTTCAAAGGCGTCTGATTTTTGCGCTGGTCCCGTTTGTTGACCGCGCAAAGCCAGCCGTACCAGGCAAGGTTGACTGTCAGAAGCCCGAGATAAAGCATCATCCAGCCGAATATCCCGCGGACCAGAACCGGATCGGAGAACTCCTCGTGGTGGACGAGATGCGGGTGGGTCGCCATCGGGGCAATCAGCGTAAGCGTTGCCATCAGCATGGCGACCGTGCCGGTGAACAGCATGGCTGCGGCGAAAAGCCGGCCCCACCACCGGTGTCTTTCCCCGCCCTTCTTGGCAAAAACCGGAACCCAGAAACCGATCAGTCCGGGCGCGCCTGTCGCGATATGAAGGGCGATGAACACTTTGAAGAGGTCATAAACGGTCATGGGTGCGGATCTCCCGTGATGGCCTGCAACACCTTGAGGGGCGGAGGAAAAAATGTCGGCAGCTGAGATCTATGTTCCTCCGCGCCCGTCGCGTTTGCCGCCCGTCATGGCGCTTTTGCGCACGGTCTGGAACGGGGAGGGAGACCTTCTCAGTCTTCTGCCCGGTGCCGCCTTTGCCATGGATGCGGGGGAACTCGGCTATTCGCGGCGTTCGATCAAGTTGTTCAACGATCCTGAACTTGTGCGTCAGATCCTTCACGATGCAGACGGCATCTTTCCCAAGAGCGACCTCATGGTGGGGGCGCTGGAATCTCTGATCGGCGACTCCATTTTTGTTTCGGACGGTGCCAAGTGGCGGCGGCAGCGGGCGATGATCGACCCGGCCTTTTCCAAGATGCGCCTGACACACGCCTTCACGGCGATGCAGCAGGCCGTTGACGCCTACATCGAACGCCTGCGATCGAGCGCCGAACGCGGCGAGGTCCTGTCGCTCGACCGGATCATGAGTGAGCTGACGGCGGACATCATCTGCAGGACGGTGTTTTCGACATCTCTCGACACCCAGATTTCCAGAGACGTCTTTGACGATTTCGAGGTTTTTGAACGCGGCGTCGCACAAGTGAAGATCTGGCGGCTGATCATGGACCCGGCCTGGACAAAGGTGCCCCAAAGCTCCGAGGTGCTGGCCGCGTGCAAGCGCATCCGCCATCATCTGGGCGGTCTGATCGATACGCATACCGGCCCTGATGCCAACCGCTTCGATGACATCGCCAGCGCGGTCATTTCCGCGCGGGACGCAGAAACCGGCGAGCCCTTCACGCGTGACGAGCTTATCGACCAGCTTGGGGTCTTTTTCCTCGCCGGGCACGAAACAACGGCGAGTGCGCTCACATGGGCCTTTTACATGCTCGCGATGTGTCCTGACGTGCTCGCGCGGCTGCGGTGTGAAGTGGACGCTGCCGCTGAGGGCCGGGAACTCACCTTCGAGGCGACGCGCTCGCTTACCTACACCAGGGCCATTTTCCGGGAATCTCTGCGTCTTTACCCGCCCATCACCTTCATGCCTCGCGTTGCTCTCAAGGCAACACGGATCGGCAGCTACAAAGTGCGCAAAGGCGCGCTCCTGATGATTTCGCCCTGGACGCTGCATCGGCACACGCGATACTGGAAGGACCCCGATCGCTTCGATCCCGATCGTTTCATGCCGGAACGGGAGAAGGAGGTTTTGCCCGGAACCTACATTCCTTTCGGTTCCGGACCTCACACCTGCGTCGGTGCCGGCTTCGCGGCAATTGAAAGCGCATTGATCCTGGGCCGCTTGACGCGCGCGTTCGACTTTTCTCCGGTCGGAACTGGAGAGGTGAGGCCGGCGGCGCGCCTGACAACGCGGCCGTCCCAGGAAATCCAGGTGCGGGTCAAGAACAGGAACCATGGGCACTAACCGGTTTGACTGCTGGTGATGACGCGTCGCTCTGGACGGTCCTTTGCGGCGGCCAGGCAATGTCGCGTGTTGCAGCTTCGCCGAAGGTACGGCCTCGAAACATCACCTGTTTGAGAACGGGCCACGAGTAAGGTGTCATGAGCGGAAAAGGGGCGGGATCGGCTATCGACCAGAGCACGTCCCTTGCGCCCAGCATCGCCCGAAGATGGTGCAGAGCCTTCTTTGGCCGGAAGATGTTTCCGTAAACCTGAAGAAGCGTTGTGTGTCCTTCCTGGAACCGCTTTTCTGCTCTCAGCCCGACTTTTGCTGCTGTTTCGAATCCGATTATCGCCTCGGCGATATCGGCGGGCTCCATGAAGTGGATTCCACTGGTGAGGCGCGGATTGCATTCCAGCGGCCAGGGTCTCCCATCTTCATCCACGATAAAGTCGAAGGCCAGGAAGTGGGAGGAGTTGCCGGACCGGGCGAAGTCCGCGACCCATTGCTCCACCTGAGGCAAATCGTCCACGCGTTGGAAACAGACCGCCACCGTGCCGGCGAAGACAAGGCCTTCATAGGTGACATGCGCGAGCACCTTGCCATTTCGGCACAGGCTCAAGGTGCTGACCTCCCGCCCGAGAATCCGCTTTTGAATGATGGTGTCCGCGCTCCCTAGCGGCTCCTTCGGGAGGCTGTCGGGGGTCAGCATGCGCAGTTTCTGTCCGGAGCAGCCGAGCCTCGGTTTCAGGACGGTGTCGCCAGATTCTGCGAGCCGCGATGCCTGAGCGTCTGAAGCAAGGTAGGTTTCGGGGACTTTTAAGCCTGCGTTTTCAGCGATCTGGGTGAAGGTATATTTGTCATGGAGGGCCTGAAGAACTTCGTTCGATAAAGCGAAGAGCCGGGTTCCGTCCGGCAGTCTGTTTTTCAGGAGGCTGACATGGAGTGCTTCTTCTGAAACGGGAAGGACAAGGTCGACCTTCTCGCGCGCGACTATGTCGAGCAGGTGCGTAAGATATCGCTCCTGATGGCTGTGCGGCGAAGGCGTTTTATAGGACCTTTCGACAGCGTTCGACGCGCGGCAAAGGTGAAAGCCGAAAGGATCGGCAACCAGCACCCGGCACCCGGCTGCGGTGAGCGCCCGCGCAAGTTCGAGCGCTTTCGGCAGGCGCCCAAGCGTCAGCAGAACGGTCATGGATTTGCCGCGCGGCATCACGCATGTCTCCAGCAGTGAGTGCGCCCGGAAGATCTGGCTCTTTTCAGCGGCGTTTCGAAGAGGGTGCCTTTGCGCCTCATGCTGCGTCCGCTCCATTCGAGTGGCCGTTCGAGACGATGGTTTCGATCCAGTCGACAACGGTCTCCGGGTGGCATTCGTGTACCAGGTGCCCGCCTTTAGGTGTCAGGGTGAGACTGCCGTGCTTTGCAAGGCCCGCTGCTCTCTTCGAGCTTGTGGCCGGAACCATCGGGTCGTCTTCTGCCGCAAACAGATCGAGCGGCGTTGGAAGGCGCCGAAGCATGGCGTTGAGATGGGACAAGTCCCAGGAGGCCATCATGCCGAGCGCGCCGCGCACGTGTCCGGCCGATCCCAGCAGCCGGCGATAGATTTCTTCACCGTGGGCATCGATCGGAGACCCGGTTGCCGTCAAGAGGTTGTGACCCAGTGGCGTTGACTTTGCCAAAAGGGAAAACATCGAGGCCGATAGCGGGTTCGCGAAAAGCGCTTTTGCCATAGGAGACAGGACACGATTTCCACGGATCGGCTTGAGCGCACCGTTTATGCCAAGGACGCGATGCGAGTGTCGGCCGTGTTCCATGGATTTTTGAGCGGCAGAAACGAGCGAGACACCAATGACCGCGCCAGCCGAGTGGCCGATGATGGTGAGCGGTTGGAAAGCCAGCTCATTCAGGAGAGACCGGATCGAGGTCGTCATGCCTTCAAGGGAGAGGTCCGGGGTCGCGGTCGGGCGCGTGAAACCATGACAGGGGAGATCCGGTACGATCAGCCGGAAACGGTTCTCCAGAAGCGGCACCACATTGCGCCATGAAAACGAGGCAGCACCGGTGCCATGGATCAAAAGGACACAGGGCGCGTTCGGCGGCCCAAGATCCTGAACATGCCAGCGATACCCCGCAACCTCGACAAACCGGCTGGCATTGCGAAACGGCCAATCGGCTCCGTCTCTTTCCCAATCCAGCCAGTCACGATCCCGCGTCATCCTCTTGCCTCCTGCAGGGAAGCATTGACGACGTCCGACATCGATCCGGCATCCGCGTGGCGCAAAAAGTGCAGGTCCGCTCCCATGGTTTCGGCGAGTGAGGCGACGGACTCGCGGGGGCGACGGGCAATGTCGATGCAGATCGAGCGCATTTCCAGGCTCCGGTATTGACCGGCGACAAGCCCGAGTTCTTCTTCTGCGCGGTTCCTGTCCGGTTCACCATTGCGCGCAATGTTGCCGCGGCCATCGGTCAGCAACACCATCACCGGTGTGCTGCCCTGCCGGCGGACGGACAAGGCAAGCTCCAGCCCCTTTTCCAGTCCGGAGACCAGGGGTGTCGGGCCTCCACCCGGAAGACCCGCAAGTTTTCGTTTTGCCATGACCAGCGAACGCGTCGGCGGCAGTACCGTCTCTGCGCTCCTGCCACGGAATGCAATCATGGCAACCTCATCGCGGCGCACGTAGCACCTGGACAGCAACTGCTCGATCGCGCCTTTGGTCTCTCCGAGGCGTTCCAGAGCCGTTGATCCTGATGCATCCACCATGAAGATGGCGGTTGACGGCGTTTCATGGCGCAAACGCTGGAAGCGATAGTCTTCCCGTGTGATCAGCGCGCGAGGCTGTTTCACATGCCGTTTGTCCTGATCAGACAGACGCGCGAGCAACACGGCCCGGTTCTGGCTGCGGATCACCTGCCAGGGGGCGGCAGCACGCAGCGTCGCAATAATGCTCGGCCGCGCGTCCGGGAAGGGCGCTGTACGGGAAACGGCAACCGGCCGGCCGCGGCGGGCGTTCTTCTGAGGCGTTCCCGCCTTCCCGGTCCTGGAAGTGCTGGACCGCGCCGGACTTTTGCACGCGAGCTCCGGCAGTCCAGAGATGGTTCCGGCCTCAACCGCGGAGAGCAACTCAGTCAATTCGGTCAGGTCCCGCGGCGACTTGGTCCGGTCCTTATCTTTCAACTCGGGCTCGGCCGGTTCAGGCTGTTCTGCCTGGTATCCATCGGGAGATGGTTTTGCGCAATCTTCGGGAACCTGACCTTCTTCCTCAACCGGCTGTGCCTGCAGATTTACACCAAGGCACAAGCGCAGAGCTCCAAGCGCATCTGCTTCGACAACACTTCCTCTGCTTTCCATCGCCGCCAGCATGCGAGCGGCCATGGTGAGGTGGCGCAATCGACGTAAAGAAGAGCTGCCGGCCGCACTGGCGACCTGGGCCAGCAGCTCCGTGATTGCGATCGAGATTTCAACGTCTTGCCAGGTCAGCGATGCATCTTGCCGCGCGCCCGGGCTTGTCTCGAATACTTCGCTCCATGAAACCGCATTCAGATCCACGATCAGGCCGAGGCGATCCGAGAGCGCGTGAGGCAGGTGCTCTTCGGGTGAGGCTGATTCATCAAGTGCAATCACCTGAAAGCGTGTTTTCACCTGCATGGTACCACGATCTTTCGACTGCAATGGCGAGCGGCACATCTTCGTGTCGATTGCGTCGCCGATGACGGCTGCAGTTGCCGCGTCCAGTCTTTCGGCCATGGGCAGGAGCAAAATGCCCTGGTCTGCGCGTGCCAGCAGGCCTGGTATTGTGACAACCCGCCCAGTCTTGGCAGTTGCCGGGATGTCGATGCTGCCCTGGAGTGCGGAATGACCAACGGAATTGGGAACCCTGATCCAGCGCGTTCTCGAGCCGAGAATTTCCTTCAGGTGCGCAACGTAAGCGTCACGGACGCCGCCGGCACGCGCTTTCAGCCACAGGCCGCCCAGTTGAGGGCCACCGGTTTTGAGAAGCCTCGCTGCAAGGAGAGCGTCGTCCCAGGCACCGGACCGATCGGGGTCCGGAACTGGTTCAAAGCCGCGTCCTGCGCCGGGTTCAGCCATGGACGGCGTCCGCGCCGACAGCGGCAATAGCCCGCTCCACGCGTGGCGCACTGCCGGCATCGTCAAGTGGATCGCGGCGAAGGCGGTGGCAAAGCACGAGCGGAGAAATCTCGGACACGTCGTTCCAGGAGACTTCCAGACGCCCGCCAAGTGCGGCAGAGGCTCTGCAGGCACGCATCAGGGTCAATTCACCGCGCATGCCGTCTATGCCAAGCCCCATGCACAATTGCGACATGCGGGTCAGGACATCGTCGGGAATGTCTACGTCGCGCAGGATCTTGCGTGCCTTTACGACACGGTTCCTGATGGCGGCATCCTTGCGGGCCCAGCTTTCGCAAAACCCATCCGTGTCCGCCTCGAAGGCGTCCCTGCGCCGGATCACCTCGATCCGCTGTTTCAGATCATCGATGGTGCGCACATCCACGGCGAGACCGAACCTGTCCAGCAATTGCGGCCGCAGGTCGCCTTCTTCCGGGTTGCCGCTGCCCACGAGTGCAAAGCGAGCAGCGTGACGAATGCTGAGACCTTCGCGTTCAACAACGTTGACGCCTGAGGCGGCCGCGTCGAGCAACAGATCAACAAGGTGATCTTCCAGCAGGTTGACCTCGTCGATGTAGAGAAAGCCCCGGTTGGCGCTTGCGAGCAGTCCCGGTTCGAAGTCTTTCTCGCCCGCTACGAGTGCTTTTTCCAGATCGAGCGCGCCGCAGATCCTGTCCTCTGTTGCCCCAAGCGGCAAGTCGACCATGGGCGTTCGGGTTTTGATCACTTTCGGCGCTTTTGGGGCGTTTGGTGCATGACAAACAGGGCAGGCGTCCTGCGGGCGCCCGGGCTCGCAGTTAAACCGGCAACCGGCACGGGTCTCGATTTTCGGAAGCAACTCCGCAAGGGCGCGGACTGCAGTCGATTTGCCCGTGCCCCGGTCGCCAAAAATGAGGACGCCGCCAAGAAGGGGCTCAACCGCTGCCATCAGCAGCGCCTTCTTCATATCCTCCTGGGCGACGATTGCCGAAAAGGGAAACGGTTTGGACATGGTTCCCGCCTGTCTTGAGTGTCAATATAAGTTGACACATTTTGAGCGCGGAATGAAGTCTATTCTTTGTAGTGAGAATTTTCGCCGAGCTGGCCGCACTCACGTCGCGGCCGGGAAATGTCGGTTCCCCACCAGAAGGATTGGGGCGTGGTCGAGCAGTACGCGCTCACAAATACTGTCAGATGCCAGTGCGTTGATGTGTTCACACCGGCGTTTGCGGATTTCGGCGTGCGACAATCTTTGGGAGACAGTTGCGTGACAAAGGGGTCAGCGACACGGTTTGCATTTTCCGAAGGCCGTCTTTGCGAGCCGGCAGAACTCAAATCCCAGCCGGAAAAAAGAACCCGGCAAATGGCCGGGTGCAGGTGGGCTGCCTTGGGAGGCGGGTTTGTTCGAGAGGGGTCGGGCGTTCAGTGGGTCAGCACCTGTTCGAGGAAGGTCCTTGTTCTCGGATTGGTGGGGTGATCGAAGAAGGAAACGGGATCCGCCTCTTCGACGATCTGACCGGCATCCATGAAGATAACCCGGTCGGCGACCCGTTTTGCGAAACCCATTTCGTGGGTGACGCAAATCATCGTCATCCCTTCTTTTGCAAGCGTCTCCATGACATCCAGAACTTCGCCGATCATTTCGGGGTCGAGCGCCGAGGTCGGTTCGTCGAAGAGGAGAATATCCGGCCGCATGCACAGCGCCCGCGCGATCGCGACGCGTTGCTGCTGACCGCCCGACAGCTGCCCCGGATACTTCTGCGCCTGGTCGGTGATCCGGACTTTCTCCAGGTACTGCATGGCATGTGCCTCGGCATCGGCCTTGCTTTCCTTGCGCGCCAGGACCGGCGCGAGCGTGCAGTTCTCCAGGATCGTCATGTGCGGAAACAGGTTGAAATGCTGGAACACCATGCCGACGTCGCGGCGGAGCAGTTCGATGTTGTGGGCCTCTGCGTAAATCTCGTCGCCGTGGATCAGGATCTTTCCGGACTGGTGTTCTTCCAGCTGATTGATGGTCCTGATCATGGTCGATTTTCCGGACCCGGACGGGCCGCACACGACGATTTTCTCGCCCTTCGTGACGGAGAGGTCGATGTCCTTCAGGGCATGGAACTCTCCGCAGTACTTGTTCACCTGGCGGAGTTCGACGGCCGGCATGTCCATGTCATGATCCCTCCTTGATGGCAGCCGTGACGATAATCTCGACCTTGAGCACGTCGCGCGCGAGACGCGCCTCTCCACAGGCGCGCGCCGGGGCGAACCCTTCCGGAACCCAGTCGTCCCAGACGGCGTTCATCTCCGCAAAGTCGGCCATGTCCGCGAGCCAGACGATGGCCTGGAGAATGTGTTCGCGATCCGACCCCGCTTCCAGGAGAAGCGCATCGATGCGCGACAGGCAGTCGCGTGTCTGGTCCGCCACGGTTTCGCCTGCGCCGACCTGGCCGCACAGATAGGCAGTGCCGTTGTGCCTGACGATCTTGCTCATGCGCTTGCCGGTATGAAGCCGTTCGATCATGCCGTTCCCTTTCCATAACCGCGTCTTGAGAGTACGCAGGATATCTCGTCGAGAATGGCCGGATCGTCAATCGCAGCGGGCATCTTGAAGTCCTCGTTGTCGGCCAGCTTCTGCATCGTGCCGCGCAAGACCTTGCCGGATCTGGTTTTCGGAAGCCTTTCGACTTCCATCGCGGTTTTGAAAGCCGCGACCGCGCCGATCTTTTCGCGCACCAGCGCAACCAGTTCCCGTTCCAGTTCGCCCGGATCGCGCCCGGCACCGTCGTTCTGGACAAAGAACCCGATCGGCATCTGTCCCTTGAGCGCGTCGGCGGCACCCACCACCGCGCATTCGGCAATGTCCTTGTGGGCGGAAATGACTTCCTCCATCGCGCCCGTGGACAGGCGGTGCCCGGCGACATTGATGATGTCGTCGGTGCGGGCCATGATGAAAACATAGCCGTCCTCATCGATAATCCCGGCATCGGACGTGGCGGAGTAGCCCGGAAACTCTTCCAGATAGGCCTTGAAGAAACGATCTTCGGCATTCCACAGCGTCGGCGTGCCCGAAGGGGGCAGCGGCAGTTTGCAGACGATGTTGCCGAGCGTTCCGGCGGGCAGGGGATGTCCCTCGTCGCTGAGAACCTCGATCTCGTAGCCCGGCATCGGAACGCCGGGCGATCCGGGTTTCACCGGAAGTGCACCAAGGCCGACCGGATTGCCGGACATCGGCCAGCCGGTCTCGGTCTGCCACCAGTGATCGATCACTGGACGCTGCAGTTTCTGCTGCGCCCATTTTATGGTTGCCGGGTCGGAGCGTTCGCCTGCGAGAAACAGCGTGCGGAACCGGCTGAGGTCGTGACGGCCGATCAGCGCGCCGTCCGGATCCTCCTTGCGGATCGCGCCCAGCCGTGCGCAGGCCAGCATGGCGAAGATCGCCTCCGGCACCATCGGCATGTAGATGATGACCCTGTCGCCCTTTTCGACGCCATTCCGACGGAGAACCTCGGCCAGCGCCCCGATTTCCGTCTGCAGCTGCGAAAAGCTGAAACGCTGAACGGTTCCGGTGACCGGACTATCGTGGACCAGGGCGAGCCGATCCCCGTGCCCGGCTGCGACATGCCTGTCGACCGCATTCCAGAAGGCGTTGCAGACGCCGTCCGGGAACCATCGCCCATAGGCACCGGCATCCGGATCGAAGGCCGTTTCGGGCTTCCTGATCCAGTCGATATCCTGTGCTGCCTTCATCCAGAACGCGTGCGGGTCGGCGGACCATGCGGCGTAGGTTTCCTTGTACCGGCTCATGGATCAGACCGTATAGTTCAGGCCAAGGCGGCCGCCATCGACATAGATCGTCTCGCCGGTGATGTAGCTCGCCTTGTCCGACGCCAGGAACGCGACCGTGTCGCCGATCTCCCGGGCCGTTCCGACCCGGCCGATCGGTGTGCGGGACATCACCTTGGCAAGGGCTTCCGGGTTCGCGTTGACACCGGCCATCATGTCGGTGTCGATCGAGCCGGGACCGACGGCGTTCACGCGAATACCGTGCGGCGCCAGCGACAGTGCGGCCGCCTTGGTAAGCTGGTTCACGCCGCCCTTGGAAGCGCAATAGGCCGGAATGGCGGGAATGGCGACCTGGGCATTGATCGACGACATGTTGACGATGGAACCGTGAATGCCGTTCGCGACCATGGTCCTGGCGGCGCGCTGGGTGGCGACGAAGACGCCGACGAGGTTCACGTTGATCACCCTGTTGAAGTCCTCAAGCACATAGGTCAGGAAATCGCCGGGCTGCGCGATGCCGGCGTTGTTGACAAGCACCGAAACGGGGCCGATCTCGGCTTCGATGCTGTCGAACATTCCTGCAATCCGGGTCGTGTCACCCATGTCGCAGACATATGCATGGCCGTCGAGTTTTGAGGCCGCCTCGTGCACGGTCTCCTGAATGTCGGACAGGATGACCCTGCACCCGTCTTCGGCGAGCGCCTGGGCGCAGGCGAGGCCGATGCCCTGGGCAGCGCCGGTTATGAGGGCGATTTTCTCGCTCATGAGTTTTCTCCAGAATATCCGTAGTCTTCGGCAGCCTGGCCGGCAGAGACCAGTCCTGCCTCGACGTCTGCCTTCAGCTGCGACCTGTCCCGTCTTGCCGGGTCGCCAAATCCGCCGCCTCCGGGAAGGCTGAGCCGCAACCGCTGGCCGTTGCGCACCAATTGCCTGCCTTTGGATTTCAAGGGAGTGCCGTCGGTCAGTTCCACGCGCCCGGGAGCACCCGGCCCGCCTCCGTCGCGTCCGCGGGCAGGATTGTCGACCCTGTCGAACATGGCGTTGAACCAGAAGTCGTATCCCGCGCGCGCTTCGATTTCGATGACCTGACCAAGGCCGCCGCGGGTCTCGCCCGCGCCGCCGGAGCCTTCGCGCAGATCCTTGCGCCAGACCGTGATCGGTCCGACATGCTCCGTCGCCTCGACGCTCATGGTGGACACACCGGACGGGAACGCGGTGGCGGAAAGACCGTCCACGGAAGGACGGGCGCCGGTGCCACCGGAGTTGAACATCAATATCTCGGCGCTGTTCAATCCGCTGTCCGGATCGCTGGAGCGGGCCGAAATCTGAACGTTCCAAAGGGCTGAGGCGCCCTCGGCAGGAACCGTGCCGGGCATGGCCTGGTGAAGAGCACCCAGGACAACGTCTGGCACGAGGTGTCCCAGAACATGCCTGACGGAAACCGGGGCCGGCCGTTTCGCCGCCAGAATGCAGCCCTCCGGCGCCGATATTTCAAAAGGCTCGAGGGACCCCGTGTTGTTGGGAACCCCGGGGGCAATGGCGCATTTCAAGCCGTAGCAGGCATAGGCCCTGGTGTAGACTTCCGGCACGTTGACACCGAATGCGCTCATTCCGCTCGTGCCGGTGAAATCCGCACTGACGCGGTCGCCCTCCACCTTGAGCGTGACAACCAGTTCGACCGGCCGGTCATAACCGTCAACCGTCATCCTGTGCCGGTAAGTCCCGTCGGGAACTTTGGAAATGGCTTCCCGGGTCGCCTTGCGGCTGGCGTCGGTGAGAAAGCCGGACAGGCCTTCCAGGTCATCAATGCCGAATTCATCAAGCATGGCCTGCAGACGCCGGTCTCCGGCCTCGTTGCAGGCTGCAAGGGAGTACATGTCGCCGACCGTCTGGTCAGGGGTCCTGACATTGGCCCGGATGATGGAGATCAGAAGCGGGTTGACCGTTCCCCGTTCCGCGAACTTGGTTATCGGGATCAGCAGGCCTTCCTCGTAGACCTCGCCCGCATCTGGTCCGAACCCCCGCCCGCCGATATCGACGACATGCGCCGTGCAGGCAAAGAAGCCGATATGCAGACCCTTGCGAAAAACGGGCGTGACCACGGTGATATCATGCAGGTGGCCGGTGCCGAGCCAGGGATCGTTGGTGATGAAAACATCTCCGTCGAAGATGTTCTGCATTCCGATCTCGCGAACGAAATGCGTGACGCTTTCCGCCATCGCATTGACATGTCCTGGCGTGCCCGTGACCGCCTGGGCCATCATCCGGCCCTTCCGGTCAAACAGACCGGCCGACAGATCGCCGGCTTCGCGCACCGAGGTGGAAAAAGCAGTTCTTATGAGCGTTGTCGCCTGTTCTTCGACGACTGCGATCAGCCGGTTCCACATGATCTGGTAGTCGATTGCGCTCGGCATCAGCTAACGTCCTTTCGGATCAGGAGGAGGCAGCCGTCCGGTTGGCGGATTGCCCGATAGGCGGATGTGACGATCGTCGTGGTTTCGGCCTCGACGATTGCCGCGGGACCGTCAACCACCGTTCCGGTCTCCATGGACTGGCGCTCGACCTCCCGTGCGTCGACATTCCGGCGCAAGGCAGCATCGAAGATGGATCTGGTGCGCACGGCTTCAGCCTCCTTGCAGCCGTCCCGGCGGCGGACCGCATCCGGTTCCGGCAGCACGGAAGTGACGATCAGCGACCAGTTGGTGATTTCGGGCGTAAGCCCATCAATGGTGCGGCCGAAGAGCGTGCGATAGGCCTCCTCGAAAGCCGCAAGGATGGCCGGTGTGTCGCTGCCGGAAAATGCCCTGTAGGGCAGCGGCACGGGTATTTCCCAGCCTTGTCCGGCATAGCGCATGAACGCGGTGAGGCGGATGGTTGTCCGGCCTTCTCGAATGCCTTGTTCCACGAACGCTCTTGCCTCGGCTTCCATGGCCCGTAGCGCGGCATTCACCGCCTCTGCATCGAAATCCGTGAGGGTCTGGAAGAGGCCCCGCGTTGCCTCGTAACTGAATGGAGCGCGCAGGAAACCGATCGCGGAGCCGACACCCGCCCCAGGAGGAATGAGCAAGGCGTGGATCCCCAGTTTCTCGCAAAGCCGACAGGCATGCAGCGGGGCGCCGCCGCCAAATGCGATCATGGTGAAATGCTCGATGTCGCGGCCATTTTCGACGGTGTGGACCCGCGCAGCGTTGGCCATGTTTTCATCGACCATCTCGGTCACGCCGAAGGCCGCCTCGGCGACGTCCATGTCCTGCGACGAGGCGATCCTTCCGGAAAGCGCGGATATTGCGTTCTCAACGGAAAGGGGGATTGCGCCACCGGCGAAATTGTCCGGATCCAATCTGCCGAGAACGAGGTTCGAATCCGTGACGGTCGGTTCGACGCCACCACGCTGGTAGCAGGCCGGTCCGGGTTCGGACGCAGCCGAACGCGGTCCGACCTGGATGCGGCCCATCTGGTCGATCGACGCGATTGATCCGCCGCCGGCACCGATCTCCACCATCTCCACCACAGGTGTGGAGACGGTCATGCCGGAGCCCTTCTTGAATCGGTAGGTTCGGGCGACCTCGAACGTGCTCGCTGTTTTCGGCGAACCATTCTCGATCAGGCAGATCTTTGCGGTGGTTCCGCCCATGTCGAATGACATGACCTTGTCGAGCCCATGCGCACGTGCGAATTCCGCAGCGAAGATGGCACCGCCGGCCGGCCCGGATTCCAGAAGGCGCACCGGCTGATCGGACGCCGTCTCGACCGAAATCAGGCCGCCGCCCGAGTGCAGCATGAAGACCGGCGCTGCAATGCCGCTGCCGCGGAGCCTGGTGACAAGCCGGTTCAGATAGGCCGAGACTTGCGGCTGCACATAGGCATTGGCAATCACCGTGTTGAAACGCGGCAACTCGCGCATTTGCGGGGAAATCACGGATGACAGCGAAACGGAAAGGTCTGGAGACAGGTCTTTCAAGGCCTCCGCCATCATCTGTTCGTGCGTATCATTCGCGTAGGAATGCATGAGGCCGATCGCCACCGCCTCGAAACCACCATCCACGATGCGGCGCGCCATCTGCCTCGCCTCGGCCGGATCAAGCGCGAGCAGCACGTCTCCCTTCGGTCCGATCCGCTCGTTCAGGGTGAAACGGTGTTTCCTTTGCACCAGCGGTCTGGGCAATTGCAGGTTCAGGTCATATTGCTCGAACCGGTTCTCGGACCGCATCTCGATGACGTCGCGAAATCCCTCCGTCGTGATAAAGGCCATGTCCGCGCCGCGGCGCTCGATCAGTGCGTTCGTGACCAGGGTGGTTCCATGAATGACCTGACCGATCTCGGACAGTGGGATCCGCGCGCTTCGGGCAGCCTTTTCAATGCCATTCAGGATCGCCCGTTCCGGCTCGGCATAGTCCGTGAGGACCTTGCACGTTTCGGTGCCGCCCGGTTGGTCGAGCGCGACGTCGGTAAACGTGCCGCCAATATCCACGCCAACGCGAATGTCGGACCTGGTCATGCTTGTCAGAATCCCTTGATGAATTGGTTGGCCGTGAAGCCGATATTGTAGAAACGTGACATCATCGGCGCGTTGGCGACAGCGGCCATATCGGTTGTCGGAAGCGGCAAGTCTTCCGGTTTCATGCCCGTCAGGAGACCTGCAATGCCCTGTCCGAAAATGGTTCCCGTGGTGATGCCGCGGCCGTTGTAACCGATCGGCGTGAAGAGGCCTTCGTCAAGCACGTGAATGCGCGGCAGGTGATCCGGTGTCATGGCGATCTGGCCGTGCCAGGCTTCTTCAAAACGAATGTCGCCCAGGCCCGGAAACAGCCGGGAAAGCTGCTTCCTGGCCCACCTTTGTGAAAGCCCCCTGGACTTGTCACCATGTACCTTGCCCATCGATCCGATGATCAGGCGGTTCTTGTTGTCCCGCCGCAGCGAAAACATGATGGGCGCAGTGTCCCAAAGCCCCTGCAGTCCGGGCAGAATGTGCGCCGCCCGTTCTCCCATCGGCTCGGTGGCCAGCTGGAAGTAATGGATCATCGTGTAGGTTCTGTTCAGCCCGGGCCAGAGACTGTCCGTATAGGCATTCGTACCAAGAACAACGGCCTTGGCGCTGATCTGTCCCTTGTCGGTGAGAACGGCCCAGCCGTCCGCCGTTTTCTGCAAGGATGTCACCTTGACGCCTGTGCTGATGGACGCACCCGCGGCCTTGGCTGCCCGGGCAAGACCGCGGCAGTATCCCATCGGATTGATTGTGCCGGCGCGGTGGTCGACAAGTCCGCCGTGAAAGGCAGTGGTTCCGATCTTTTCCGAAATTTCCTCACGGCCGAGCAGATCGACCGGTTCGCCCATGGAATTCCATTCCTTCCACCTGGCTTCCAGATCCCGGAAACCGGAGGGGGCATGGGCTGCGTGAATGGTTCCGTTGCGTGTCGCTTCGCAGCGGATCTGGTATTTTTCGATCAGATCGAACACCATCGAAGGCCCGTTGCCGAACCGCTGCAGGAAACGCGGGCCGTAGGTGGTGCCAAGCTTTTCACGGACCTGCGTGGGAGGAAGCCAGATTCCGGCGTTGACAAGACCCACATTGCGGCCCGATCCGCCGAAGCCGACATGATTGGCCTCGATGACACAGGCCGACAGTCCGGCCTCGCTGCAGTGAAGGGCAGTCGACAGGCCGGTAAAGCCGCCGCCGACGATCACGACGTCGAACCTTTCTCCTTCCGGCAACTGGCCTTCGAGGTCGCGTTCCTCGGCAGAAACATCCCAAAGGGAAACAGGCAATGTCCGGGTCAATGCGACAGCCTCCGTTTTGCAGCCTTCGAAATTTCGGGCCTTCTGGATTACTTGCAAACAACCACACTGCGTGTCAATATAAGAAATAAATGTTTTATATATCGGAACAGAAAGCAGTATGAAAAAACTTGCCAGAAGTGCAGCGAGCATGGTTGCGGACGCACGCTCGCGCATTGAAGAAGTCGAAGTTCAGGACCTGATTGCGGCAATGGACGACCCGGGTGTCGTGATTGTCGACATCCGCGACGTGCGCGAGCGGCAACGATCCGGCTTCATTCCCGGAAGTGTACATGCACCCAGAGGCATGGTGGAGTTCTGGGTCGATCCGGAAAGCCCCTACTTCAAGGAGGTGTTCGGTGAGGACAAGAAGTTCGTCTTCCACTGTGCCTCCGGTTGGCGGTCGGCGCTGACGGTGGCAACGCTGCAGGACATGGGCTTTGACGCGGCGCATCTGCGCGAGGGATTTTCCGAGTGGGTCAAGCAGGGCGGTCCGGTCGAGATGCCTGAGCCGAAGTCCTGATCCTAACGTCGGCAGAGGAGGGCGGCCTAGCCAGAGGCGCCCGGTCTCTCTCACCCGGTGCCAGTTGACCGGGTTCACCGGCCGGCTGCGGGGTATTCCGTGTTTTCGATGGGACTACACCCTCGAAAGTTTGCGGGAAATCGCTTCAGCTGCGTGTGCGGATAGCGAGCCGAACCGTTCTTCCCCGTTGTCGGGCAAGTTGACATTCGGAACCGAGATGCCGATGGCGGCGACGGCTTCGCCGTCGGGGAGTTTGATCGCTGCGCCGAAACTCAGGATCCTGTCGCGAAACTCACCGGTATCATAGGCATACCCTCTCATCCGCGTGGCTTCGATGTCCTCGTCCAGCTGGCTCAACGTCGTCAGCGTCTTGTTGGTGAAGGCCTCGAAGGGTTCGGAAAGCTTCTCGCGCAGGCTGATGTAGTTTGCCGCAAGGATCGCCTTTCCGGTGCCGACACAATGGATCGGCGCCGATCCCCCGATCGGGTTCCACGAACGGATCGGTTTCCTGCTTTCGATCTTGTCGATATAGACCACGTTGAACTGTTCCGGGACGGCGAGGTAGATCGTTTCGCCGGTCTCGTCGGCAAGGTAGGCCATCTCGGGCGCGGCCAGCTCCCTGAGGTTGAGACTGTCGACGGTGCTGCGTCCCACTTGCCACATCTTGAGGGTGGCCGCGTAGCCGCCGTCTTCCTTCTGCGAAACGTAGCCGAGCCTTGAAAGTGTCTGCAGAAGGCGGAAGGTATTGGACTTGGTGAGATCAAGAGACCGCGAAATCTCGGTTACACCGAGCGACTTGCGCGCTTCGGCGAGTTTTTCGAGGATCGCCAGGCCTTTGGAAAGCGTTGAATCAACTTTTGCTTCAGTCGGTTTTTTTTCGGACATATTCAGTCTTCGTTGGCGTTTGTGCGCAATGTAACGGACGATTTGGCAAAGGTAAATCTCGGCGGCTCGTGCGCTTCGACGTCACCTGGATCACTGTCCAGCCGTCTCAATCCGACCTGCGTCGAATGCGCTGCGGTGCTCTGGGTCAGGGATGATGTCCGCAGGTCATGCGTCAGCACATTCGGGTTGCCGTGCCGGTCGCGGTGATCAGGCTCGGCAAAATCCGGATCGTACCAGGCACCCGTCCACAGGAAGACGCATCCTTGCCGGATGTCGTCCGTGACGCGTGCGCCTGCAAGGCACCGGCCGCGATTGTTGAAGAGTTCGACCACGTTGCCGTCCGAGATCCCGCGTTCGGCCGCGTCGAGGGGATTTATCAGGACCGGCTCCCGCTGCCTGACCTTGGCGGCAAGGCTTGTCGCGCCGTTGTCGAGCTGGCTGTGCAGGCGCGTTCCGGGCTGTCCCGAAAGCAGCGCAAGCGGATGCCCGTCAAGGCCGGCCCTCTGCCAGTCCCTTGGTTCGAACCAGCTTGCGTTGCCGGGACAATCGGCAAGACCCATCTCTGCGATCGTCCTTGAAAAGAGTTCGATGCGTCCACTTGGCGTCGGTAGCGGAGCGGCGTCCGGATCCTCGCGAAACCCGGCGAGGAATACCTGATCCGGGGAGGGGGTCGGCAGGGTGACAACGTCACCGGCAATGAACGTGTCCCAGTCCGGCAGCGCGATACCATGTTCGGCTGCGGCAGCAACGGTCTCGTCCCAGAGCCGCAACAGCCAGCCCCGTTCGTCCAGCCCGTCCGAAAAGGTATCCAGGCTGCTGAGGCGTTTTGAAAGCGCGCGGTAGATTTCGAATTCGGTTTTGGCTTCGCCGGGCGGGGCGACGCAGGCGGGCATCGGAACGAGGGCGTTGTCGGACTTGCCTGCGCCGAAATCGGTTCGTTCGGGCGGCGCTGCAACGGGAAGCACGATATCCGCGTGCCGCGCGGTGGCTGTCCAGTTGATCTCGTTGACGACGATGGTGTCCGGCTGCGCGAAGGTCATGCGAAGCCTGTTGAGGTCCTGGTGGTGGTGAAACGGATTGCCGCCTGCCCACCAGACCATCTTCGTGTCCGGCAGCGTGCGGGTCTTTCCGAGGTAGGTATAGCCCTTGCCCGGACTCAACAGCATTTCGGAAATCATGCCGACCAGTATGAAATCCGGTACCGGGTTTTTGCCCTGCGGCATCGCTCCCGGCCGGAACAGGCGCTCGATGTTGCCGATGTTGCCATTCACGGCATATCCGATCGTGAACCCGCCGCCGGGCAATCCGATCTGCCCCGGCATGGCTGCAAGCGCCACCGTCATCCAGAGGGGTTGCTCACCGTAGTCGGCACGATATGCGTGGAGGCCGGCACGACAATCGAGAGGCTTGCCGGCAACTACCTCAAAACCATCGGTGTCGAACACACGATGGTGTCCTATGAAAAGGCGTCCGAATTGCGCGCTGCCTATCTCGCGAACCGCTGCGATGCCTTTGCGGCGTGGGGACCGTTTCTTGCCGTGTTGCGGGCAACCGAACTCGAAAAGCCGGATGCGCATGTCATCCTGTCGGACCAGTTGTCCAACGAGCCGATCGCGGCTGCCATGCGCCAGGGCGATGAGGAATTCGTCGACATGGTCAACTGGATGATCGCTGCCCTTCTGATTGCGGAAGAGGAAGGCGTGACATCGGCAAATGTCGAGGAAATGACCGCAAATCCCCCCAACCCGAAAATCGCGCGACTTCTCGGCGTCGATCCGGGCATGGGCGAGCGTCTCGGCATCCGCGATACCTGGGCACGCGAGATGATCGCCGCCATCGGCAATTTCGGCGAGATCTATGACCGGAACCTTGGCGAGGGATCTCCCTACAAGCTCGAGCGGGGCCTTAACAATCTCTGGAGCCATGGCGGCGTCCTTTACGCACCGATCCTCGACTGATCACCACTCCCCGTGCGGCGAGGGTGCTGAACCCTCGCCGTCTCACACCCATGTTGCGCTCAGGAGGCTTCGGAAATGGATGCTGCGGCTCTCAAGGCGAAGCGGAAGCGACGCGATCTGTCCCTGCAGTTGCTGCTGATTGCATCAGTGGTGCTGGTCTTGTGGGTGGCGGTCACGACCGCGCAGACGAAGCTCACCGAACTCAACATGGCGAGCGGCTTCGGTTTCCTGGAACGGGCGACCGGCTGGGCCTATTCCTTTTCACTGATCGATCGGAGCATTGACGACGGTTACGCCAGAACGCTTCTGATCGGGTTCATGAACACATTGTTCCTTGGGCTGATCTGCATCGTGCTTTCCACCATTCTCGGGTTTGCAATCGGAACGGCACGTGACGCCCGCCAGCTTGGTTTCAACACGCTGGCGACGGTTTACATCCAGCTTTTCCGCAACCTGCCGCTCATTTTGCAGCTGGTGTTCTGGTATGCCGTTCTCATCCATATGCCTGGTCCCCGTCAGGCGTTTTCGCTGGGCGACACCGTCTTCTTATCGAACAGGGGCCTGATGCTGCCGGCGCTGAATGTCGCCCCCGGTGTCGTTCTGGGAATTTTCGCGGCCATCGTGGGTCTTGGCATCATCATTTTCCGGCTTAAGAGCCTGCAGTTTCTCAGCAAGCTGGGACTGTGGCTCGCGGCCTCTGCCGGCTTGACGCTGGTTGTTGCAACGATGTTCGCTCCCGCGGATGCGTCCGTCTTTTCGATCCCGGCGCAAAAGGGGTTGCGCTTCCAGGGCGGTCTGACCGTCTCGATCGAGCTTGTCGCCATGATCGTCGCGATCACGCTCTACGGCTCCGCCTATATCGCGGAAGTCGTTCGCGGCGGGCTTCACGAGGTTCCGAGCGGCCTGACCGAGGCGGGCAAGGCCCTTGGCCTGTCGGCGCGATCCATCTGGTTCCACATCAAGATGCCGATGGCGCTGCGCACGATCATGCCGCCGCTCGGCAATCAATGGATCTTCATCATGAAGGCGACAACACTTGGTGTCGCCATCGGCTTCAGCGATCTGTTCTATATCGTGTCGACATCCATCACCCAGTCCGGCCAAACGCTGGAGCTCATGGGGCTGCTGATGCTGTCGTTTCTTCTGATCAACTATTCGCTGGCGCAGATCGTTAACTTCATGAACGCGCGCCTGGCGCTGAAAGGTCACTGACATGGCGATGGCAATCGACTATCCCGGATCGCCCGGGCGGTGGGGTCAGCTCGCCAACACCCTGAAGAGACGCGCATTTCGCAGCCCGAGCGATACGTTCACGAGCGTCTTCATTTTCGGGCTGATGCTCTACATGGCCTGGCTGCTGCTCGACTGGGCCCTCTTCAGCGCAGTCTGGCGCGCTCAAGATGTCGGCCAGTGCGCGGACGCGGGCGGTGCGTGCTGGTCAGTGATCGCGGCGCGGCACCGATTGATCCTGTTCGGTCTCTATCCGTTCGATGAGCACTGGCGGTCCACGCTCGCCTGTGTGGCGATCATCGCCACCGTGGTGCTGTCCTGCCTGCCGTATTTCTGGAGCATGGGCAAGCTGGTAACGCTCTGGATCGCCGGTTTCGGAACCTATGTGCTGCTGATGGACGGGACGCTCATCGGGCAGGCGCAGGTCACCACGGATCAGTGGGGCGGTCTGGCTCTCACGCTCTTCATGTTTGCAGCCGTCGTGCTGCTCGGCATGCCCATGGGATTGCTGCTTGCGCTTGCCCGGCGCTCGAAACTGCCGGCCGTGAAGGGCGCGGCCTCGCTTCTGATCGATTTCATCCGCTCATTGCCCCTGCTGACGACGCTGTTCGCGGCCGCGGTCGTCATTCCGCTGCTCCTGCCGGATTGGCTCAACGGAGACAAGATCTGGCGTGTCATCGTCGGCTTCGCGCTGTTTTTCGCCTGCTATCAGGCGGAAGTCTTCCGGGGCGGATTCCAGGCCATTCCAAAGGGCCAGTTCGAGGCGGGCAAGGCTCTGGGCCTGACCTCGTTCCAGATCCTCTCGCGGATCGTGATGCCGCAGGTTTTTCGACATGCGCTGCCGTCGACCATCAACATGGTCGTCGTCACGTTCAAGGAGACCGCGATTGTGATCATCATCGGATTTTTCGATGTGCTCGCCTCGGCAAATGCAGCCTTCGGTACGGTCGAATGGGCCCCTTACTACATCGAGGTCTATGCCTTCGTCGGTGCAATCTACTGGATCTTCATCTTCTCGCTGAGCCAGTACGGCGAGTATCTGAAGGGCCGCATGGCGGTTGCCAAGCGATAGGCCGGGTTCACCGCGTGCAGGCAGGCTCTCAAAAGAACTCTGTCTGCGTTGAATCCAGATCGCAAAATCCCACGCTTTCATGCAAAGTTGCCCGCGGAACCTGGTCCGTTGTTACAAGGTCTTTTGGTGAAGGCACAGTACGGGAAGCGGGTTTGCCTTTTCCGAGCGGCGCATCACATTTTCAAGTTTAGGTTGAATTTTTCCTTTCAGCAATCCAAGCAGATAGAGTAATCGATGAAATGCGATCGAGACCGTAAAAACTGCAGATTTTAAGCAGTGTTACTTACGTGGTTTTTCGTGCAAGGTTGTGCAGTTAAATTTTTGTTACTTCGATGCTAAAGTCGAAGCGGTTCGACACAAAACAACCCTTCTTTTTCTCAATCTGATTTTGCGTTGCGCTATGTGCCTATTGTTCTAATCTTTATTTTGATTTTTAAATCAAAATCCAAAAAAATTATATCTGAAAATCCTGCGACTTCTGCCTAACAGCCAGGACCCCCCATCTCGTATCGATAGGTTATCGATTGTCGAATCGGGGAATGATTGTGGCACCGGCAAGACGAAGCCTTGTTACGAACAGGAATACGCGGATCGGAGAGACGGTCCGATGTGTTCGTGCCTGTTCTGGTGACCATGAAAAAACCGGTCCGTTTCGCGGGCGCACGTGCCCGGACGCGGTCGCACCCGACGTCAATCAAATTTGCTTCGAATCCGTTTCTTCTCCTCACGTTCCGGCGGCGGGTGCTGAAACGAGGCGCACTCGTTCGAGTGCCGATCCGAGGTTCGACATGGCGTTGCATGACCGTTGCGACCTTCTCGTAAGGGGGGCGTGCGGGGGGCGTCAGGTCGGATGTCGCCGCCCATCCGGGCAATGCACAGGCTCTCATGAGAAAGGTCCCCCACACCTGTCTAGGTCCTGTGTTGCCCGGGTGGGCGGTCCATTCAACTGCCTTGCCTTCCCGCCTTCCGGCCAGCTGCGGCGAAGAACGGCTGCCGTGAAGGCAAAGGCGCCGCACAGCGGCTTCCTTCGATCCCGTCAGCCTGAAATGTCGCCGGCACGCCTGTCGGCCTGTGCATTTGTCCGCCTTGGGCCGGACCCTTTTCTGCGCCGGAACAGATCCGGTTTCGCGTGAAAGACCCGGTGTCTGGAGATCCGAAGGAAACCCGATGAGGTGAAGAACGTCATTCCGAAAGTGGTTCGATGAATGAGCTGGTTGAATTCAATAAACTTGAAAAGTTCGAAGAGCTGAATGTCGATTCTTCTGTTCTTTACAGGTGCGACAGCAATGATCTCGAGCACCATGCGAGCCTGTTCAACGGGCTCGAACTGGAGAGTATTCAGCTCAGCCCCGGAGCTTTTGAAAGCAGCGTCATTTTTGCTGTCGTGGATCGGATCTCGATCCACGTGTCGAAGAGCATGCAGGCGATCGAACAATGCCTGAAGGTCGATCCCGACAAGTTTCTTTTCTGCATTTGCCTGTGTGAGGCTTGTGAGGAAACGGTCTTTGGCGTTCAGGGGGCAGGCTCCTGGGTCTATGTCCTGCCGCCGGGCGGCGAGGCGATTGCGCCGACGCCGACACAGTGCCCGCTGCTTCTGATGACAGTGGAATGCGAAGCGCTCCTCGAAAACGAAAATCTGGTTCCAGAAGTGAGCAACTGGTTCAAAAAACTGAAGCAGGACGGTGAATTCGTGAAGTCTCGAAGACTGGCGGGGCGGATCCAGGATGACGCGCTTATGACGCTGCAAAGTGCGAAGGGCATACCTCCTGCCAATGAAACAAAAACCGCCAAGATCATTCACCAGGCGATGATATCAAGCATCACGGCGGGATTTTCGCTGGAATGGCTGGAGCGGGGAGGCTTTGCCGTCATCCATCGGACACCGGCCCTGGACCGCTTTCTGAAGGCCAGGAATCTGCTCGCCGCGCGTGATTTCTATCAGGGCAGCGAAGGCAATCACGCATTGTCGAAACTCGGTTCAAAACGATCAGTCGAACAGGCTTTTTCCGAGCACGTGAACATGGGGCCGCGATCCTACGCCCGGATTGTGCGGTTGCACAACGCACGGAGAAAACTGAGGGAAGAACGCTACTTCGATGAATCGATCGGAAACATCGCCGCGCAGGAGGGGTTTTGGGACTGGAGCAGATTCACGGCCTATTACAGCAAGCATTTCGGCGAATTGCCTTCGGCGACGCGACGCAAGGCCATGTCCAGGAACTGAAGGTCAAGATGTGATGTTGACCTCGGCGCTCGAACGATTGAGCGCGTTGTCGAAGACTGAAACGGAAAGACAAGAGACGCAGTCTCAAATCCAGTGTCCATAGTATTCGAAAGAATCAAGATAAAATTCAAGGCAGTGCGCCCATGTATTATACCTGTATTAATATAGACGTTGTACATCTCAAGATGTGTGGGGGACGTCTGAAAATAGAGGCGTCCGGGCATGTCTGAGATCTCCCGAATTTGTCGTCACTTCAATCCCTGGATGTTCCGGTTGCTTTTGGCCGGACGCTGCGGGCTTGTTAGCGATGCCGGGCTTGCGCTATGCGCCCGCGTACCGCGCGAATTGCTGAATGCGGCAAAAAACAGCTGCTGTCGCCACGCCTTTTCCGGTTGTGACCCGAGACCTGTCTCGGGTATGCGGGCACAGGGGGGCAGGCCCAACGGGCAGGGCCCCGAACGAGCGATCTTGCCAATCTGCGAGTGTCGACCTGGCGTGGGGCAAAGATGAGCAGGATCGCAATCGTTTCGGCTGATCGTGTCAAGGCAGCGCGGCGCTATGGGGTCATCGCCTCCCTCTTTCCGATTGATTTTCTTGACGTGAAGGGGCTTGCCTCTTCTCCTGTGCACCCCGGAACTGTCTTGATCGTGGATTTTCTTGGGCTTACCGAAGACGATGTTCAGTCCCTCAAGGCAGCGCTTGCCTCGGGGGGCAAGCTGTCGATCTCGGTTCTGGACCAGCGAAACCGGAAACAGGTGTTCCAGGCGCACGAATTCGGGTGTCAAAAGCTGGTGGACCGGCGAGAGAGTTTGTCCGTGCTGCTTGCAACTTTGCGGGAAGCCGTTGGCGACTACTACAAGCCAAACCTGTCGGCCGATTTTCCCGAAGACATCCGGAAAGCCTTGGACGGGGCGTGCCGGACGCTTGCCACGGTATCCCTCTCTGCGGTTCTGGGCAGGGATCTGCCAATTGCCAAACTGACCGACGCGGCAAGGAGCGTCACTGAGACGATCGCGAAAGAAGGCGTCGGAGCATGGCTGG
Source organism: Roseibium sp. (assembly GCF_965229775.1). Classification (GTDB taxonomy): domain Bacteria; phylum Pseudomonadota; class Alphaproteobacteria; order Rhizobiales; family Stappiaceae; genus Roseibium. The sequence continues at coordinate 5,925,567 of NZ_OZ245929.1, read as the reverse complement.
AAGCCGCGCAAACGCATCACAGTCACAACTACCGGCACATTCTGTTGGTGACGGGACACGCGGTCTCGTTCGCAAGCGACTTGGGCCTTTCCAGGGAACAACAGATGCTTGTTGCCTTGAGCGCGCTTGTCCACGATTTGGGGAAGGTGAGAATACCCTTGTCGATCCTCGATAAACCCGGCAGGCCAACCAACAGCGAGCAAGCGTTGATCAAAAGGCACCCGGAGTTCACGCGCGAGATCCTAAAAACGAACAAGAGTCTTCCGAAAGCCGTGGTCGATGTTGCGGTCTGGCACCATGAAATGCTGGATGGGACGGGGTATCCCGACGGATTGAAAGGCGACGAAATCCCGTTTCTGGTGCGGTTGCTCACACTGTCTGACATCTTTGCCGGTCTCACCGAGACCAGGGGTGGCAAGGACGGCATGTCTCCGCGCCAGGCGATCCAGGAGATGGCAAAAATGCCGGAAAAACTGGATGCCAACCTGTTCAAGGTTTTCAAGAAGTCGGTGCTTGATACAGGCTACGGCCGGATCAGGCGCAAAAAGATGCAAAAGGTCGCGATTTGAGCCGGGGAAAGCAACTGCGGCTGATCTCTGGCCGCAACCATCGGGTTGTGCGCGTTTCCTGATTTTTGGACGAGCCTTGTCAATCTGCTCCGCTGCCCGCACGAGCGGTCGGGAAAACTGTTTTTTTCCATACGCTTGAACAGACGCTAGCAGTCCGGGGTTCCGGAATGCGCTCCGGCCCGTATGCTCCCGTTCTGCTGATTGAGGCAAATGACCGGGCTGCTGCCATCCTTTGCGGCAGGCCCGGATTTTCCTGTTTTGCCGGGGATTTCTCGTGATTTTTAACGACGCCTTTAAGGGCGTGCTGCCGAGAGCTGTTTCTAGGGTCAGGACTCACTAATTCGGTTGAATTGGCGCAGCAAACGGCGATGAGCTGCAAGGAAAAGCGCGACAAGCGGGCTTCCTGCCCGGTTGAGCGGTTTGACGAAGCAGATCGAAGCCGTTTTTGCGTCCCGCAGGGATAGGGTACGGACTCATAAATGAGACCGAAATGGTTTGAAGTGGATTGCGTCTCCTCAAGGAGCGGAAGCGCAGGAAATGTGGTTCATTTTCAAGCCTTCCGCGACGCCGGGGAGGCGCAATCTGGTCAAATCCGAAGGACATGGAAATGGCTTCCCCCCGTGTCGTCAGCGTGCTTGACCGGGCAGGAAGCCCGCTCCGCACACCCTTCCTGACGGGATTTCGCCATTTCACATGCCATTTCTGTCTCATTTATGAGTCCGTACCCTAGAGTGAATTTGCCCGGCAACGTCGAGGCAAATCTTTGGAAACCGGACGGTTTCCTGCAACTTTGCGCCTCGTATCCGAACAAATTCATCCCTACCAATTCATCCAAATGAAGGGGTCCTGACCCTAAGTATATGTTTTATTAACCATAACGAACAAAAATTCTCACATCAAACGTGTGGGGGACGTCCGACTCAAGAGACGTCCGGAATGGCAAAAATATTATGTCGGCCCTGGCTGACATCGGCTTGTGCCGGAGCGCTGCTTATTGCCCCGGCACCATTTTCACGCGCTGGCGAGGTCATCACGTCGCCCGTCACAAACACCCAGATTCTGCTCGGCGATACGCGCCTCGTGATCACGGAGACCGGCAGCATTGCGACGACTGCCGTGCTTGACAATGCCGTCGAAAGCTATGGCGACAGGAACGTCATCACCAATCTGGGACACATTGCAACAAGCGGAGTGAGTTCGTTCGGGATCTTCAGCGTGGGAGACCACGTTACGATACTGAATAACGGGACAGTCCGGGCAACTGGATTGAACGGGTTCGGCATCGTGAATTTCGGCGGCAACGCCAGGATCATAAACACTGGTACAGTCGTGACGGTTGAAGAGAACACGTCCGCAATAACGAATTTTGGCGGCAATACCTTAATCGCGAACAGCGGTGTGGTCAGAACCTCGGGGGGCGCCGCTTCTGCGATCTTCAGCCAGGGCACAAGCAACAAGATAATCAACTCCGGGCAGATCATTTCGGAACGGGCAAGCGCCATCCAGATCGACGGCGTCTCGACGGGGACTTCCGTTTCCCTGAAAGCTCCCGGTTATCTCGGCGGGGCGATTACCTTCAATTCAACCGCGTCGCTCGACATCACCACCGGTGCCTCTCACTCCGTGTTCTGGAAGCTGCCGACGAATCTTGCCGGAGGTCAGGCAAATCCGGCCGGCCCGGTTCCCTGGTTCTACAATCCGGCGACGGGACAGTTCGCCACTTTCGATCCGACCGGTCCGACGGCGCGCTTCAATCAATTCGCCGATACGGCAGATACCCTGGCGCGGCTGGGACGGGACGGTCTGGAAATGGCGGGCACGGACGGGATTGCCAAAGGTGCGCCGGGTGCGCTGCCGTCATCAGATCCAAGGCTAGAAACCAGCTACGGTCTTCGGTCCGGGCGCTTCTGGATCAGCGGTTTCGGCGGTACCGCTCACTATGGTGGTGACGACACCACTCTCGATCAGGCGATCGGCCAGATGGGCGCTGCAGCCGGATATGCGTGGCAAAACGCACCTGCGACGCGCCTCGGTGTGCTGGCCGGCTACCTCAATGGAACGATCACCGCGCAAAGCCAATGGGCAGATGCACAGGATATCAAGAGCCATGGCGTCTTTGCCGGCGTTTTTGGTGATCACCGTTTCGGTGCGGTCTCTTTCGGCGCCGGTGTCGCCGGTGGCTGGCAGGAAAACGACAGCAACCGCTTCATCAATGACAACACCGCAACGACAGGTGGGCGCACCGTCGGTGAGAGCAGTGCCTTTGCTTCTTATGACAGCTGGTTCCTGACCTCGGAAGCCACGTTATCCGCCGATATCGACCTCGGAACCACCGGTCTCACCGTCATCCCGGGTCTGCGCGGGCGCCTCGGCCTGCAGTACACTGGCGCCTATTCGGAGAACGGTTCGGACGCCAATGCAGCGGTTGGCGCGCATACGCTGGGACTGATCGAAGCTGATCTGGAAGTCGCGGTCTCCAGGAACATCGGTCCGGCAACGTTGACTGGCCGCGTCGGTTATCTTTTCCGCAGCCCCATCGGCAATGACGATGTCGTGGTCACGCTCCTCGGCATCTCGAATCCCGTCGAAGTCGCGCCCTCGGGCCGCTCCGCCGTCCGCCTTGGGGGGACAATCGATGTCGACCTCGGATCGCAGGCGCGTTTCACCGTGGACGGCCGCGGGACCTTTTCAAATGATGCCGACGTTCTGCAGGGCACGGCGCGCTTTGCGATCCGCTTCTAGGGGCCAGTGCCGTCCGGTTCGGCAAACACTGTCGAATTTACGTTGGTGACAGGGCAGTTCCGTTCCGCCCGGCGCCAGGTCGGGATACGGAAGTGTTTCCCTGTTTGCCGTAAAAGCGGCGAGATCGGCATCCAGTTCGCCCGGTGGCGCTTTCCGCTTGAGCTTCCGATGGTCCCTTCAGTCCGGGTTCCGGGGGCCGGCTTTCGCGCGCCGCAGGATGATCGGTTGTGGGCAGCCCGTCATGTACCCGGTGCTCCCGTCAACGGACGCCGACGCCGGCATGAAGATGGAGACGTCGTTCTCGAAGACTGAACCAGAGGAGTTGCAGCCGCGCCTGTCGACGTGCGGCGTCGAAGGTCAAGGAGAAGGAATTGCCGGGCTTCCTGAATGTTTCCGTATTCCCGGGCCGGCGACTGGATGGCGATCGGGCGCAAACAAACTCCGGCTGAAGTCTTATCGACAGGTCTTCCCAGCCGCAGTGCCGCCTTTCGAGAGCGCCACGGCAGGGACACGTTCGAGGCGCCGTCCCGGCGAACCGGTATGATGTTCACCTGGATCCGCAGTCCTGTCCCGCGCGTGCCTCCGCCGGACTAACGTCCAATCCGAAAAGGCGACTTATTTGCGGAAGGCGCCCTCGGGCCGGTACTTGTCCATCACCCTGTCGAGCCGCTCGTTGCTGATGGCCGGATTGGCCTTTTGCAGACACGGCAACAGGATTGCCTTGTTGGCGCGCTGCTCCTGCCCGGAGGGGTATTTGTCGGGCTCCGGATTGACCGGTTTGAAGCATTCGATGAAAACGTCTTCCTCGATCCCGAGATCCGCCGCGATCCTGTCAGTCGGCCGGTTCGGGTCCTGATCTGCAACGACCGGGGTTACGAGAAAAAAGACCAGTGTGAAAAAGACAGTTCGGAGCTTCTTTGCAAGGTTCTGTGTGACCTGGAACCTGTTCCGCCTGAACCAGGCAACGCCGCTGCGGCCGCGAACGGCGTGCAGTCTCCTGCGGCCTGCAAGCCCCGGTTTCACGGGCTCAGTCACTTAGCGCCAGATGTGCAAGTAACTGTTTCGACTTCCGCGTCAGGGCGAGTGTCCGTTTGCCACGGGTCTTCGTCAGATATCCCCGCTCCGCCAGGGAGTTGACTTTGTGATGTATCGCCACGGCACTTTGCGAGAGTGTCTCTCCGATCTCTGCCAGCGATGGGCTGTGACCATTCTGGCTGATGTAGTGAGAGATGCACTCAAGACATTCCTTTTGCTTAGGAGTTATACCCGTCACAACAATCTCCGTAACTAGAACGCGAATCTCTGGCTCGTTCAGACCGTATCGGAGCATGGAAACCTGCTTGAGTGTTATGCTTATAGCGCAGTATTGGCGCAGGAGCCGTGTCATGCGCTGCACTGCGGTGCCGTTTTAAGAGGGGAATGCGCGGTCCTATCCTCCGGCCGGTGTCAACATGTCAGAATCCGGCGGGGCGGGGTGCGGGCCGGCTCGCGAAACCTGTTTGTGAGAATCGGACCCGGTCTCCCGGCGGCATGCATGTCGATTGTTTTCTTCAGGTGTGTAAGGGGGGGTCCTAAACCACAGATTTAATTTCGGTCGTATTTTTAGATTATGGCCGATTTTTTTGCGCTAACTGCATAACCGGCGTGCCTGTATCGACTTATTCTGGTGTTAATAATTTATAAAAAACAGAGCTTCTGAAGGCGGTGGTGCCGTTTTGATGAGCGATATGTTGTGTGAGAATGCGGCCGGATCGGTCACGATTGGGCCAGAGTTAAGTTTTGAGCGTTCCGCAGAACTGTCGCAAGCGACTGATCGACTGTGGGAACGACAATGTTGGCTAACTGGTTTCCGGCAACCGAATTTACAGACAAACACGACTTCATTCACAATGAAGAGTATTTTGACTGCGACGAACAGGCAATTCGTTTCGGGAACAGATCCGGCTACGTGCAGCTGGGTGCAGGGCCGTTTAGCGGCCGGCTTTTTTCGGCGGATGTCGGTGATGTTTCGATCTATGTCGAGTACAGCAATCAGCCCCTCGAAAAAGAGGTGCTGATCTCCCCGGATCATTTTTCCTTTGTTACGGCCATAAGCCGGAGTGAGCCGGACGTCGCATTCGGGGGCGTGACAAAGTCCACCGACTGGCTGCAGGTCGCCGCGCCCGGTGGGGAGCATGTCGCGCTTGTGCCGTCCGAGTGCGTGCTTGTGCTCGCGCGGATTGAAAAGTCCCGCCTGCTTTCGCATTCAGCCTTGCTGCCCGAGGTTGCCGACTGGCTCCATAGTCTGCCCAAACATCCCGTGTTCGTGAATTCACCCTGGCTTGCCAGGCGCTTCCGAGCCGATGTGCAGGTGGTACTGGAGTGCGTGATTTCCGGAGGGGGCGGGATCTGCCGCGCTGCGGCCGACAAGGCATTCGTCTGCGCTTTGGTGAACAGTTTCAACATGGAACTGCTGCGGCAGAATACGATTGCGACACACAAGATCTCCCGCGCGCGTGAGCGCTTCCTGCTTGCCAGGAAATTGCTGCTGGAGGCGCACGAAGATGTCACGGAACATTTCAGGCTGGCGTCACGGAAACTTGGTTCGCAGCGGCTCGTCGAACAGGCATTTTCCAATCAGGTGAACATGGGGCCCCTGTCCTATTCGCGGGTGATGCGGCTGCACAATGCCCGGCGGAAACTGCTCGACAAGGCCTTTGTGGAGGAGAACATCGGCGACATCGCAGCGGAAGAGGGCTTTTGGGACTGGAGCAGGTTCACGTCCTACTATCGCCGCCAGTTCAACGAGCTTCCGTCCGAAACGCGTATGAGGGCCGGTTTCCCGGTCGGCTAGGAAACCTTTCCGTTCCAAAGGCAGACCTGTTCCCAGAAAGGTGACCCGCCGGCCGGGCAAGCTTCGGCGATGAAAAGAGTTATGCTGCACACTTAACACTTTGAGCCGATCGCTCACGCGCCGTCGCGCCGGAGGAACCCCGGCACCGGGATAAAACGCTGTGTGGCAGGCCCGGCGGGCAGTGGACCGGCAGCAGACCGCTCGGTCCTGCCGGTTCCGCGCGCGCAGGCCGGGAGCGCCTGGCCATGAGCGACATCTGGTTTCCACCCTCGGCAATGTTGGAGAGGCACGAATTTATTTCCAACTTCGAATTTACGGATTGTCATTCGGAACTGGATCTCGTGTTCGCCAATGTCGGCAGCAATTGCAGCTTCAATCAGTTGAGCCCCGGCCGATTTGCAGGACGCGTTCTCAAAATTTACACCGGCTGGGTCTTGATTGTGGTCGAGAAATACAATCAGGTGCTCGAAACGGCGGGGATGCTGCCCGGCGACTGCTTCACCTTTGGTGCTGCCATCCCCAGACGCGCCGACATTGCCTGGGGTGCAGACACGGCAAGCGATACCGACCAGGTGATGGTCGCACCACCCCTTGCGGAAGGCTTAGGCGTTCAGTCTCCTGTTTTCATGTGTGTTGGGGCACAAGTGCAAAAGGACGCCTTGCTCGCTCACCCGCCTTGCTTCCCGAAGTTGCCGACTGGTTGTGCGGCCTGCGCCGCCGTCCGGTTTCGGTGATTTCTTCCCAGCTCACGGAACGGTTCCGGGAGGACACTCTCGCGGCGCTGGAAGCGATGGTTTCACGTTCGGAACCTGAGATCCGCAAACTGGTGGATAACGCCTTTCTGCTCGGGCTCGCGGTCGGACTCAACTTCGAGTGGCTTCGGCAAAACAGCTACGCGACATTAAAGCCGTCCCGCGCACGCAAGCGCTTTATGCAGGCCCGCCAACTGCTTTTGTCGGCGCAGGAAGACCTGGCGCCGTCCTACAGGTCTTCACTGAAGGAGCTTGGATCTCCGCGGGTATTCGAACAGGCGTTTTCGAGCCAGGTGCAAATGGGGCCGCTCACCTATTCCAGGGTTGTCAGGTTGAACAACGCGCGGCGAAAGTTGCTGAACGCAGACCACGCAGGCGTGAGTATCGGCGACATTGCGGCTGAAGAGGGCTTCTGGGACTGGAGCCGGTTCACGTCCCACTATCGCCGGCAGTTCGGCGAATTGCCTTCCGATACGCGGCACAGGCCCTCGAGCCCGGTGGGGTAATCGGCGACAAAAAGGGCTTTTTGCCGGTCACGTTCATGGACGCGGCACATAGTGCGCCGGCGGTTGCGTCATCGCTGGAAGCGTTTGCAAATTGATGCATCCGGGTGCAGGACCGGGATCCAATCCTGCGCGCCGCAAGACGGCCGGCGGGGTGATGGCGCAAGCCGTGCGCATTGCGGTACCCGTTCTGGAAACGAGTGGGCCCTGGATCTCCGCTGCGCTGCGTCCGGGGTGACTGCTGAGGGGAGGGCGACCGGCGATGGGGTTCCTGCCGAGTGCCTCGCGCCGAACCCAGATCTCACGGTGTTCGTCCGGGGTGACGGTCGAGAGAGAAGGGACCGTCGCTTTCAATACACCTCATCCTGAGAGACTGGCCCGAAATTAGTTGAGTGATCCCGGTCGCATGTGATTCCGTTTTTGCGCTAACAGAACGGAGCTTCGCCATGTGGACCGAGACCACCCGCGCCAACTATGACCGTCGCAGCTTGCGTTACGCAAGTGATCTCACGGACGAAGAATGGAGGTTCATCTGTCCCCATCTGCCAGCCCGACGAGATCGAGGTCGTCCGCGCACCACGTCGCTGCGGGAAGTCGTCAATGCCATTCTCTATCTGCTGCGCACAGGCTGTCCCTGGCGGTTTCTGCCTGCCGACTTCCCACCACGTTCCACAGTGCAGAGATACTTTTATGCGTGGCGTGACAATGCGTTATGGCCAGCGCTGAACCGGCGGCTGGTTGAGCGGCATCGCCAATCACAAGCGCGCAATGCTACTCCGACCGCCGGTGTCATTGACAGTCAGAGCGTCGCAACAATCCAAGTCGGCGGTCCTCGGGGACTTGATCCATTCAAACGCATCAAAGGTCGCAAGCGCCACATTGTCACTGATACGGACGGGCTTCTTTTGGACGTTCTGGTTCATCCCGCCAACGTCCAGGACGTCCACGGAGCGGTGCCATTGCTACGCAGCCTGCGGCAGACCTATCCCAACCTTGCTCATATCTTCGCCGATCGGGTCTACCGAGGGCCGAAGCTATTGAAAAAGATCGAGGATTGTGGACCGTGGACGATTGAGATCGTCGAACGGCCAACCGGGGTGAAAGGATTCGCGCTTCTGCCAAGACGATGGGTCATTGAGAGAACATTTGCCTGGTTTGGGCGACGGCGGCGTCTTGCAAAGGACTTTGAAGTCAAACAAGAAACACAGACCGCTTGGCTGTACATCGCTAGCATCGAACTCATCATCAGGCGCTTGGCAAAGGCTCAAGAATGAATTTCGAGTCAGACTCTGAGGAGCGCGGATGCGCGTCTCTAAGGATGCGCCGCGCGTTCTGAGCCCGCCGCCCATCCTTCGAGACGGACCTCTGGTCCTCCTCAGGATGAGGAGGTTGTTGAAACCGGGGTGGATTCAGAGGGAAGCGCCACCCCCACTGGCGTCATCCCGGACCTGATCCGGGATCCATGCCGTTGCGTTTCTGCCTGGCAGGGCTTGTCGTTCTGGTGTTCGCTCCGCTCACGCTCATATCCGGATTCCGGCTCAGCGTCCGGCTTCGCCGTCCTTGTCCGGAATGACGGCGAGGGGCGGTCTGTGATTGGCACCTCTCGTTCGTCATCCCGGACTTGATCCGGGATCCAATCCGGCGCGCCGCGACTTGGAAGAAGATGTGCTCGCGACGGATGCCGGGCGCAAGCCATGACGGCCCCCTCTAACGCAGGAACACCGTCGGGTTTTTCGGCAGCACGTTCTGGGACGTGTTGATGCTGATGATGTCCTTCAGGATGGCCAGGGATTGCAGAGTGAAGCTTTGCGGATCTTCCCGCAATCCGTGCGTTCGAATGCCGAAACGCTCGCCGTCGACCTTGACCTCGATCGCGTTGCCAAGGCCGAAGGGGCCGGTCACCACCTCGAAGACCGGGATCTTGCGCCCGTCCGGCCCGATCAGCCGCGGACCCGATTTGTGCCGGTGCATGGCGCGGACGGCGCTGCCGAGATATTGCAGGATCTCGTTCGGGGAGCGGAGCGCATAGTCGCTGTCCTTGCCGAAAATCAGCGTTGTCGAGGACGCGTCCCGCCGGCTTGGCCTGGACGCCGGTTTGTTTGTGCCGCTCTTTGCAGCTGCAGCAGTTGCCGGTGCGTTCCCAGCGGTCTTCTCCTGGTGCAGCTGCTCCTGCGCGATCAGCGTGATGGACCCCGGAGCGCTGTTGCGCAGAAGGGCGGGCTGCAGGATCGTGATGGCTTCCATCAGATGCCGGAAGCGGACATGGGAACAAGGGTTGGTCGGATCGCTCCGCAGCAGCACTTTTTCCCGGCTGTTCGCCCGTAGTGGGCCCGCGCAGGCGGCATCCGCCACCGTTTGCGGATAGGCCGCGCAGATGGCACGCAGTTCCCGGGAATAGGTGTGTGCTTCCCGGCTGCAGGCCTGAAGCGCCGATGTCCGGATGCGCAGGACGGTTGCCTCCGGAATCAGGATCCACTTCACCGCGAGCACAGACAGGAGATCGAGCCGCTGGCGCGAGCGCCCTTCCGCCAGAAGAAAGAACAGCTTCGGGCTCAGTGGCGTCAGCATCGCCTGCACGAATGTTTCCGATTCCAGGGAGGAGACATTCGCATTGCGGCCGAAGTCGCGGCTCGTACTGGCGCTCAGGTCGAGTTCGCTGAGCAGGAGCTCCCCCAGCTCTCCGCTGATGGAAAAGTCGTTGCTGATGGACATATCCGCATTGGCCGAGTAGTCGCCGACGGCGGAAAAATACGTCGGCAGCCCCTTGGCGGAGCGGATGACATTGGCAAGCAGAAGGCCGTTGTAGGACTGCTCAAGGCCGCGGTTATAGTAGACCCCGCTGTCGGTGACGATATTGCCGGCGCACGCGCCAAGGAAGAGAGAGGCGGCCAGCAGGCCCGGCAGGAAGGCACGCAGCCGTTGCCGTTCAGGTCCGTGCCGCAACTGGAACAGCTTTCGGATCCCGTTCAGGTGGTTCGTTACGTCTGGATTTCCGCTCATTCTCAATTGCTGCCGTTCCCGGGCCCGGTCAGTTTTCAGGGCTGTCGCGAAGGTCGATGTCATGGCAGTCGTTCTTGTCGGCCGCGATGCCGGTCGTAAATGCGGGCATTCTCATGGTGACGGTTCCCTTTGCAGGACGTGTTTGGCGCCCGGTCCCGACCGTGTTTGCCGGACGTGGCGAAACCGCCGTGCGGGAAACATCGCCGTTTCCCGCAAAGCGGCCGAATGGAAGCGGATCGGGACGCTCCCACAGCTTTTCCGACACTCAGATGAATGTGCTCACGGCACCTCGCGGCTCGTTTTCAGATTGACGCAGGTGCCCTTCAGCACCACTTCGGTCTGGCCGCTCTGGATGTCGGAGGAAGACACATGCTGTTCCTTGTTGGGGCAGCCAGAGACCTCGATGTGGAATTCGTAGTCGCACATGGGGTTGTATTCGACGTAGAAGCCGTTGCCTTCCGAGAGGTTGGCGTCATTGGACTTGTCGATCTGGTCGCAGCCGTTCTGCGATTGCTGGTTGACCTTCACCTTGGTGACGACGACGCCCGCCTCGTTCTTGAAACCGCCCTTGACCTGGGGCACGCCGGAGGGAACCGGGAAGCTGATCGTGTTGGTTGCACTGGCGCCGGTCATGCAAGCAAGTGCGAACAGGATGGAAAATGCGAGAGTTTTAAGTCTGTTCATTGGATGTTTGCCTTCCTTGTGGCAAAAATGGATGCGGCATCCGGGCCGAGCGTCCTGACGTAACCGCCGGGGGGTGCTGGTCGGCCTGAAGACCGCGGATCGGGCATCGTGCCCGCACGCGCCGTTCAGATTCAGGTTGGCATGCACGGGTTCGTCATATCCCCGAGGCCTTGCCGAACGTGACGGCCCCAGATTTGCTTACCGGTTTGCTTCCCGGTTTGCTTCCCGTGCCGGCGTCCCCCGATTCTGCCTGGCGCAATTTTATTGGTATCTCAACCATCAATTGAAAGTTATGCGAATAGCGCAATTTTTAAGCGTGACAGCGCTTCGGCGAACGCTGCACACTTTCCGATCCGTTACCTGCTGAAGTCCGTAGTTGTTTCTCTTGATAATGCTTTGAAATCAAGCCTCTAGATTGAGATTAGGTGATCTGTTCGCGTCGCCTCCGGCCGGATCTGTTTCGCTTGAAATGCGCGCACAAAGACTGATTATGCAATTTGCGCAACTTTTGAGAGAATTTCGGCGCGATGCAGGCTAACCCATCGTCATCCCCGACATGATCCGGGACCGGCGCGGCACAGGCTTTGGCGTTCCTGCCGCAGGCCTTTGCCTGCGTGTCGGCTCTGCGGCCCCGGATCTCCGCTGCGCTGCGTCCGGGTTGACGGTTGAGAGGGGAGGGCGACCGGCACTGCCAACGCACCTCATCCCGAGGCGCGCAAACGCGCGTCTCGAGGGATGGGCCGCACGTCCCGGGGTCCGCCGCCGATCCTTCGAGACGGACCTCTGGTCCTCCTCAGGATGAGGGGGATGTTGAAACCGCGGTAAAGGTCAGGAGGAGGAAGGCGCCTACACCCACCTGCGTCATCCCGGACCTGATCCGGGATCCATTCCGCGTCGCATCCGCTTGTGAGGGCGCTTGTGGTTTTGGTGTTCGCTCCGCTCACGCTCATATCCGGATTCCGGCTCAGCGTCCGGCTTCGCCGTCCTTGTCCGGAATGACGGATGTGCTCATCCCGCGCGCGCCTACACCCACTAGCGTCATCCCGGACTAGATCCGGGATCCATGCCGTTGCGTTTCTGCCTGGCGGGGCGCGCGCTGAAGGTTTGTGGAATGGATTGCAGGGTCAAGCCCTGCAATGACCAGGGTTGGCAACGTGACGTCGAAATCAGCCATCGTCATCCCGGCCAAGCGGAGCGCGCGCCGGGATAGGGGAGGCACAGGCTTGGCGTTTCTGCTGTGATCAGTCGCTTGCGTTGTGGCTCCCCGGCCCCGGATCTCCGCTGCGCTGCGTCCGGGGTGACGAACAGAGGGGAGTGTAGCCATCTTCAGTCCACGCCGCACCCCCACATGTGTCATCCCGGACCTGATCCGGGATCCATTCCGCGTCGCATCCGCTTGTGAGGACGCTTGTGGTTTTGGTGTTCGCTCCGCTCACGCTCATATCCGGATTCCGGCTCGGCGTCCGGCTTCGCCGTCCTTGTCCGGAATGACGGATGTGCTCACCCCGCGCGCGCCTACACCCACCAGCGTCATCCCGGACCTGATCCGGGATCCATGCCGTTGCGTTTCTGCCTGGCGGGGCGCGCGCTGAAGGTTTGTGGAATGGATTGCAGGGTCAAGCCCTGCAATGACCAGGGTTGGCAACGTGACGTCGAAATCAGCCATCGTCATCCCGGCCAAGCGGAGCGCGCGCCGGGATCGGGGAGGCACAGGCTTTGGCGTTCCTGCCGTGACCAGTCGCTTGCGTTGTGGCTCCCCGGCCCCGGATCTCCGCTGCGCTGCGTCCGGGGTGACGAACAGAGGGGAGTGTAGCCATCTGCAGTCCACGCCGCACCCCCACCTGGGTCATCCCGGACTAGATCCGGGATCCATGCCGTTGCGTTTCGACCAGACCGGGCGCGCGCTGAAGGTTTGTGGAATGGATTGCCGGATCAAGCCCTGCAATGACGGGTGCCAAGGTCATCGACACCCTCCGTTCGTCATCCCGGCCAAGCGGAGGGCGCGCCGGGATCGGGGAGGCGCGGGCTTTGGCGTTTCTGCCGTGACCAGTCGCTTGCGTTGTGGCTCCCCGGCCCCGGATCTCCGCTGCGCTGCGTCCGGGGTGACGAACAGAGGGGAGTGTAGCCATCTGCAGTCCACGCCGCACCCCCACCGGCGTCATCCCGGACCTGAACCGTCGCGGCGATCGAGGCGAACGATGGCCCTGATATTGCGGTATTCGCGCATCGAACCTCGGGTAACGCTGCGGGACGGGTGACAAATCTGCAACGGTGCCAAACTTTGTGCGATGAAAACAGGGCCTGTCAGGGCTCCGATATCATTGCGCAACCCGGTCGCTCTCATTCCTGAAATATCATATTTTTCAGATATTTGACTTGGTTTTCTGCCCTCAAAGTCCAGTCTTCTCTTGGCATTTCCAACAACGGGATTCGCGCAGGTGGAGGACCGTGCGCGTGCAATTGGCGGCGCTTTGGGACCTTAAAACTTTCGCTAAATGCGCAACAGCAATTCCTGATCGAGTAATAAATCATTGATATCAATAGCTTGACCATCCGGGGCTTCAAATCATCCCCTGCGCTTACTGGCATAACGCGGGTGCAGGGAAATCAGGGAGATTGGAGGCAACCTCTGTTACCGGCTGGGAATTAATATCAATGCTGAAGCACTCAACGTCTCTTGCAACGCTGTTCGGGCGCTCTGTTTGTCCGCTGTTTCTGGGCACCGCGCTTGTTGTCGCGCCGGGTGTGGCGAATGCAACTGACTTTTACGTTGATGTCGACACGACGGAAACAAACAATGCAGTGGGGGGTGGCAACGAACCGGTCACGGATGGTGACACCCTTACTGTGAACGAAGGCGTCACGATGACGATCGACGAGGACGGCGCCGGTCTGTCTGTCTCAGGTGTGGCCGACGTCGTCATCACCAACAACGGATCGATCTACACAACCGGGACGGCTGACAATTGCGGGTACTATGGCCCGGGAGCGGGCACGTGCCCGGCTGGCGGATCTGCCCAAAACGCTTCCGGCTTAAGAAGCTTCGGCTACGGTGACGCCATATCTGTCTGGAACGCCACCAACGCGATCGTCATCAACAACGGCCTGATCGATGTCGGCGATTATGATGCCGCGGCTACGTCCCTCTTCTATGCGGACAACTCCATTAGCATCAACAACGGCGTGATCAACCTGAACAACGACAGTACGTACGGTCTCTTTACCACGCGCTCGGATGGAGCGACGCTTATCAACAACGGGTCGATCTACAGTTACTATGTGAGCGATCTGCGGGGGATGCGCCTTGCCGCCTTTGACTCGGGGGCTGCGAGCGCCTCTCAGGCAGACGCCGGAAAGACCGGCCATCTCATGGTCAACAACGGCTTGATCAGGCTCGCAAAAGACACATCAAGCACGGGCCTCATCGGCATGGATCTTGCCGGCTATCAGACCGCCGGAGGGGTCGCCTACCGCTACATCGCCGATGCGGCGATGTATAATTACGGGTCCATTGAGGTGATTCAGACCCCCTTGCCCGGTGACGGGACGGGGGGCATCTTCCAAGCTTCAGGCATTCGATCAAGCGCGCATGACGTCGACATCTACAACTACGGGTCCATATACCTCCAGTCGAGGGGGTTCGGCATAGAAGCAGACGGGTCCGGACTTGAGCTTTACAACTACGGCAGTATCATTGTTGACGCTAGGGTAACTACTGGTGGTGCGGTGACAAACACAACTGATGTCGTGGCTGCCGGCATGCAAAGCTTGCTGGACAGGGACCTGGAATTGGACATCTCAACCGGAACTGCGACCAGCTCGAGGGACAGCAGTGTCAGAAACACAATTGTGAACGCTGGCCTGATCCAGATGAACAATCCGCTCGGTACCGGGTTGTCTGCCGGAATATGGACACTCGGCGAATCGGGTCATGATGTCTACAACTACGGCACGATCCGGGCCTGGAACGGCTTCTCGCTTTTGCTCGGGGAAAACGGAAGCCCCAACCTCAACAGCTATGGCAATGTCTATTTGTTCGACGGCTCCATCCTTGTCGGGGACATCCTCCTGCACTACGATTGGAGGGATCGTACGAGGTTTCACCTGGGAGACGGATACAATGCCGCCCTGCGCTTTGATGTCAGTTCCAATTACTTTGTCGCAAATCCCATTTTTACCTTCGGTACCGAAAACATCGATACTCCGCGCACGCCCAATCAAGACCTGATCACGTCACCGAACGGTTTTGCCCTTGTCGGCAACATGGTCTACGTGGTCGATCTGGAGTCCTACTCCCAGCAGGACAAGGCGACATGGTCACTGGTATCCATGATCCAGGATGCCATTGACGACGGGACCTCAAGCCGTCCTCCGGCGGGAGACTATGCCTTCAGCGGCAGCGCAGCAGGGCTGTCTGAAAACTGGGCGCGGGCCTTTGGCGGTTGGGTGCGGGATCCGGGCGATGGCGCTGTCAGCGTGGGAGATGCAACCACCGACGAGCGTGACGGCGGTTATTCCGGCTATTCGGCCGGCACAGTCATCGGCGTGAACAAGCCGGAGCGCAGCTATTTTGCAGGTGTTGCCTACAGTCAGGTGTCCAGCATCGACGACATGGACGACGACACCGGCTATTCCACCCATTCGGGTACGCTTTTCGGCGGGATCGCGACCACGCTCAGGGAACGGTTCAACCTGTCAGTAACGGCAGGGGTGTCCTTCAATCAGACCGACCGGGACATCGCCGACAACCGTGTTCCCGACGGTATCGACACAACGACGGCCAACTATGCCTCGGTGTTCCTGTCGCCCTCGCTGCTTGTCAATGGGCCATGGGGCAGCAGCCTGCGGCTGAACTATCTCGGCGGATGGACCAAGAGCCATTCCTACGAGCTTTCCGAAGGCGAAAAGCTTGAAGTGCAAAACCGGTTCAGCAACATTTTCGGAGCCAGGTTCCAGATGGCGCATGATGTTCCGAAAATCAGTCAGACATTCCCTGTTCGCGTGCGATATGGCGTGGAGGGAAGCTACGCCAATGGCCAGGACATCGACTCTGAGGTCAATGACGTGCCCGAGCTCCCGGGGCTCTTCAGCAACTACAATATTTTCAATGACTACCAGGGCCTCAGCACGCCCTATGACGACGGCTTTACGGCCCGCGGCTTTGCGGCCCTGGATTTCGGACCCGCATTTATCGAGGCCGGTTACAACACGGACGAGCAGGTTTCCGTCAGCGCAGGTCTGAAATTCAGGTTCTGACGCGCGGCTCATGCCTACAACCGGTCCCGCCTGCGCGGGGCTTGAAAGAACTGGCCGCCGGCGGACCTCCAGGCGGTCAGTTTCTTCTGTTTCAAGGGAGGGTTTATTTGGGCCAGAGCCGCTGCACCCACCGGCGTCATGCCGTAACTGATCCGGGATCCATGCCCTTCCGTTTCGACCGGACGGGGCGCGTAATGAAGGTTCGTGGTTTTGGTGTTCGCTTCGCTCACGCCCCTGTCTGGATTCCGGCTCAGCGTCCGGCTTCGCCGTCCTTGTCCGGAATGACGCAAGTGCGCAAGCTGTGCCGCCCCACCGATGTCATCCCCGACTTGATCGGGGATCCATACCGTTTCGGTTCCGGCGATCAGGACGTGTGCGATTGAAAGGTCAGGGAATGGATTGCAGGGTCAAGCCCTGCAATGACGGTGGGGAGGCCAGGGTTTTCAAAACTCCCCGTTTGTCATCCCGGCCAAGCGGAGCGCGCGCCGGGATCGGGGAGGCAGGAGCTTTGGCGTTTCTGCCGTGACCAGTCGCTTACGTTGTGGCTCCCCGGCCCCGGATCTCCGCTGCGCTGCGTCCGGGGTGACGAGCAAAGGGGAGGGTGACCGGAGCTGCCACCCCCCTCATCCTGAGGAGCGCAACCGCGCGTCTCGAAGGATGGGCCGCACACGCCTGCGCCTGCCGCCATCCTTCGAGACGGACCTCCGGTCCTCCTCAGGATGAGGGTGGTGTTGAAACCGGCGTGAAGGTCAGGGGGAGGGAGGTGCCTGCACCCACCTGGGTCATCCCGGACTAGATCCGGGATCCAATCCAGGGTGCCGCAAACGGCAGGTGGCTTGTAGACGCAAGATGCGAGCTGCGCGCAGGGCAATACGGGCTCTGCAAACGAGTAGGCCCCGGATCTCCGCTGCGCTGCGTCCGGGGTGACATATTGAGGGGAGGAGACCGGAACTGCCACCCACCTCATCCTGAGGAGCGCGGATGCGCGTCTCGAAGGGTGGGCCGCGAGTTCTGAGGTCTGCCGCCCATACTTCGAGACGGACCTTCCGGTCCTCCTGAGGATGAGGTGGCAAAGGTGGGGTCAAGGTCAGGGGAAGACGAAAACGCGGCAAAGCGCCCTTGGAGCAAAACAAAAAGAGGAGACGCAGAGTGTCCGGACCAAAAGACATCAAGGCGAGCAAGCTCAAAACCAAACGCGCACAGGGCGCTGGCAAAGCAACACCGCAAAAGGGCGGAAACACCGACAAAGCTGCGCCGGAAAAATCCGAAACAAAGCTGGACATCACCTGTTCGCCCGGCATTGTCCGCTGGCTGATCCGCAACAAGTGCTCGCTGGCGTTTACGTCCTACAAGACCGGCAAGCTGTTTCTGATCGGGGTGATGAAAACCGGGGCGCTCTCGTTTCACCAGCGGAACTTTGACAGGGCCATGGGGCTCTGGACCGATCCGGCGTCTCAACGCCTTTACCTCGGAACACTGCATCAGTTCTGGCGCTTTGAAAACATCCTGCTGCCGGGGAACATCGCCGACGATACCTTTGACAAGTGCTACGTTCCCCGCCAGTCCTTCGTGACCGGAAATGTGCTGGCACACGACATTGCCCTTGACGCCGGCGGCCGGATCATCTTCGTGAACACGGCCTATTCCTGCCTCGCGGTGACGGATCCTGTGCATTCCTTCCGTCCGCTGTGGAAACCGCACTTCATTTCCGAACTGGCCGTCGAAGACCGTTGTCATCTCAACGGGCTTGCCATGGAAGATGGCCACCCGCGCTACGTGACCGCCGTTTCCCGAACGGATGCCGCTGCGGGCTGGCGGGAACACCGCAGCGACGGCGGCCTGATCATGGATGTCACCACCGACACGATCCTCACCGAGGGATTGTCCATGCCGCATTCGCCGCGGCTTTACCGGAATGACCTTTATGTCCTCGACGCCGGGCGTGGCCACCTGTGCCAGATTGACCGCAAGACCGGCGCGGTTGATCGGATCGCCTTCTGTCCGGGTTTCCTGCGCGGGCTCGCCTTCCACAACAACAACGCCATTGTCGGCCTGTCGCTGCCGCGCGACAATTCCTTTGCCGGGCTTGATCTCGATGCGGCTCTGACCTCCCGGGACGCGGAGCCCTGGTGCGGCCTCCAGATCATCAATCTTCAATCGCGCGAAACCGTCGAATGGCTGCGCATTCAGGGAGAGGTTGATGAACTCTACGACGTCGCCGTGCTGCCGAATGTTCAATGCCCCATGGCCCTGGACTTTGTCGAGCAGGGCATTCAAAGGGCGATCAGCTTCGAACGAGACTTCGCGGAGATGACGTATCCGCCCACCGCCGACGCAGACGTGGCGCTCGCGACCGGGTGAGGACTGAAGAGCGTGACCCCTGATCCCGTCGTCATTCCGGATCTGATCCGGGATCCATGCCGCGTCGCATCCGCTTGTGGGGGCGTTTGTGGTTTTGGTGTTCGCTTCGCTCACCCTCATGTCTGGTTTCCGGCTCAGCGTCCGGCTTCGCCGTCCTTGTACGGAATGACAGGCGTGCAACCTGCGCCCGCACCCGCCAGCGTCATCCCGGACTAGATCCGGGATCCATGCCGTTTCTTGTCCGCTTGTCAGGGACTGCGTGGCTGAAGCGTCAGGGTATGGATTGCCGGATCAAGTCCGGCAATGACGGAGGTTGAAAGGTATGTGATCGGCACCTGTCATTCGTCATCCCGGCGACGCGGAGCGCGAGCCGGGATCGGAGAGGCACAGGCTTTGGCGTTTCTGCCCTGACCAGTCGCTTGCGTTGTGGCTCCCCGGATCTCACTCACGTTTGTCCGGGTGACGAATGCGGGCACGGAAGGTGCCCGCACCCACTCGGCATGGATCCCGGACCCGATCCGGGATCCATGCCGTTTCTTGTCCGCTTGTCAGGGACTGCGTGGCTGAAGCGTCAGGGTATGGCTTGCCGGGTCAAGTCCGGCAATGACGGAGGTTGAAAGGTATGTGATCGGCACCTGTCATTCGTCATCCCGGCGACGCGGAGCGCGAGCCGGGATCGGAGAGGCACAGGCTTTGGCGTTTCTGCCCTGACCAGTCGCTTGCGTTGTGGCTCCCCGGATCTCACTCACGTTTGTCCGGGTGACGAATGCGGGCACGGAAGGTGCCCGCACCCACCGGCGTCATTCCGGACCTGATCCGGGATCCATGCCGCGTCGCATACGTTTGTGGGGGCGTTTGCGGTTTTGGTGTTCGCTTCGCTCACGCTCATGTCTGGATTCCGGTTCAGCGTCCGGCTTCGCCGTCCTTGTCCGGAATGACAGGCGTGCAACTTTTGCTACACCCGCCAGTGTCATCCCGGACTTGATCCGGGATCCATGCCGTTTCGTCTGCGCTAGAAGGGGCGTTTGCGATTGAAAGGTCATGGTATGGATTGCCGGATCAAGTCCGGCAATGACGGAGGTTGAAAGGTAAGTGATCGGCACCTGTCATTCGTCATCCCGGCCAAGCGGAGCGCGAGCCGGGATCGGAGAGGCACAGGCTTTGGAGCAGGTTTTCCCGGTGCGGGTGGTGAGACACTGGCTCCCCGGCCCCGGATCTCACTCGCGTTCGTCCGGGGTGACGGTCAGGGGACGGTAGGTGCCCGCGCCCACTCAGTGTCATCCTGGACCCGATCCGGGATCCATGCCGTCCCGTTTGCGCTAGGAGGGACGTGTGCGATTGAAAGGTCAGGGGATGGATAGCAGGGGCAAGCCCGGCAAGGACGGAATGGAAAACGTGTCGTCGACACCGGTCGGTTGTTTTCCCGACTGCCACTGCATCAGGCTGCCGCTCCATCCGCCCATGATTCGCTTTTCCGCCGGGCTCGAGCAATTGCAGCCGTGCCAAACAAGGTCTGTGCCCAGTGCGTGTACGCGCACCGTTCAGACCTGCCTGGATCAGGACACCCCTCGAGTATTCAGTAAATCGGAGCTATATATTTGTAGTAAATAATAAATCCAAAAATAATTTATCCGAAAACATATCCCGTCTATTCAATATAGTTCTACGTGTACATCTTTTTTACCTTTTTCTTGCTAGGAATTTGCGTGTGTGGGGGCGTCTGTCAATTGAGGCGTCCGTAATATGACGACAGAGTTTTGCTGGCTTCACTTGAGGCCCGCGCAGGAAGCAGGCGGTGGTCGCACACCGCTGTTTCGGGCTCCGGCCTGGCCCCTTCTGCCGCACCTGCCACCGTCTTCTGACGCAGATACTACACCGGGTAGGCCCGTCCTCGCGTGCGCGGCAAGGATGGTGTCGCGTTACGCCGCAAGATCGCAAGGCGGTCAGACACACCGGTGTTCCGGTTCCGGGCAGCGCGCAAAACAACACGTCCGCAAGAAACGTCTTGCGTCTTTGGACAAGGCGGCAAACACGCTGACGGGTCAAGCCTATGATTGAATTTCAATCCGAAACACGCCGCGTTCGGACCTCCGAGGCCAATCCTGTGGGCGGCCGGCCCGACAAACCGCAGCCGGGCCGCGGCGAGGTTCTGATCAGGGTGCATGCCGCCGGCGTCAATCCGGCCGATTTTCTTGCCGAAGACGGAGAGAAGTCCTGTGTCGTGAAAACGAAGTATCCCCATGGCCGCGGGCTTTGCGTCTCCGGCATTGTCGTCGCGAAGGGTGCAAACGTGGCGACGCATGATCTTGGCAGCGCGGTTTTCGGGCATGTGCCGAAAGTCGGTCTCGACACCTGCGCGGAGTTCGTGCCGGTACCAGCGTCGCACGTCAGGGAGATGCCGGCAAATACCGGCTTTCGCGAGGCCGCCGGTCTTCCGCTTGTCGGCAGCGTGGTCATCCAGGCGTTCGACCGGGCCGGGCTCAGGGCAGGCGACCACGTCCTCATTCACGAGGGCGGCGGTGCCGTCGGATCATTTGCAATCCAGTATGCAAAATTCCTTGGCGCCACGGTCTTCACCACGACAAGCACGGAAAACGCGGACTGGGTAAGGGGGCTCGGCGCCGACAGCGTCCTTGACTATCAGCTCGTGGACTACCGGGACATCGTGCACGATCTGGACATCGTGCTGGATACGCTCGGCGGAGACGCGACTTTTTCCGCCTTTGACGTGATCAGGACGGGCGGGACCGTCATCAGCCTGTTTGGCCCGGTTGACGACAAAGCCGCAAGGCGGCTGGGTCTCAATCCGCTCGTGCGGCAAGTGCTCTGGTTCAAGGCACGCGAGCTCCGGCGCAAGGCCAGGGAAAAAAACGCCAGGTACCGGTTCATTCCGATGATGCCGGAGACCCGTCATCTTGCGACACTCAGGGACCTCGTTGAGACGGGCAGGCTCAGGCCCGTGGTCGACGCGACCGGTTTCGTGTCTTCCAGCGCCACCGACGCCCTCGCATACCAGGAAAAGGGCCGCGCGAAAGGCACGATCGTCGTCGACTTCGCAGGCTGAGTAGAAGGATAGCGACCCCACCCCCCCACCGGTGTCATCCCGGCCAAGCGGAGCGCGAGCCGGGACCGGGGAGGCACGGGCGTCAGGGTTTTTGCCGGGGTAACTGGCCAGCCCAGCGGCTCTCCGGCCCCGGATCTGCGCTGCGCTGCGTCCGGGGTGACGATGGCGGGGAACGGCGCGGTGCCGCGCACCCACTGCGGTCAGCCCTGTTCTCTGCCTCATCCTGAGGATCGCGAACGCGCGTCTCGAAGGATGGGCCGCGAGTTCCGAGGTCTGCCGCGCATCCTTCGAGACGGACCTGGCGGTCCTCCTCAGGATGAGGTTGGTGTCAAATCCGGGTGACGATGGCGGGGAACGGCGAGGTGCCCCACCCCCGCCGGCGTCATCCCGGACGTGATCCGGGATCCATGCCGTTTCACGTCCGCTTGTCACGGCGTACGCGGTTGAAGCGTCAGGGCGTGGATTGCCGGATCGGGTCCGGCAATGACGGAGGGGAGGCCAAGGTTTTCAAAACTTTCCGTTCGTCATCCCGGCCAAGCGGAGCGCGCGCCGGGACCGGGGAGGCACAGGCGTCAGGACTTTTGCCGGGGAAACTGGCCAAACCGGCGTCTCTCCGGCCCCGGATCTCACTCACGTTCGTCCGGGGTGAAGCACAAAGGGGGAGTGTGGCCGGCCCTGTCGGCTTACCTCATCCCGCGCCACACCCACCGGTGCAATCCCCACTGTTGCAGGGATGACGGGGAACATGGGTCAGGTGCCGCTTGCAACCGGTCGGGTAACAGGCCAGCCCAGTTGTCGCGCGGGCTTGCATTCTTTCCTATAATGACCGTGAAACACACAAGACGTGATTTGACGAGGGGGGGACATGACGGGTTTGAGCGATGCGGAAACGGGCACTGCGGACGAGGCAGCCTGCCCGTTTTCACGTGCGGCCGCCGAGTTCGATCCGTTCGACGCGCCTTACCAGGCGGATCCCGCCGAGGCGCTGCGCTGGTCGCGCGAGCAGCTGCCGGTCTTCTTCAGCGAAAAACTCGGTTACTGGGTGGTTAGTCGGTACGAGGACATCAAGGCGGTTTTCCGCGACAACATTCTCTATTCGCCCTGCATAGCCCTTGAGAAAATCACGCCGGCGCCGCCGGAGGCGATGGAGGTTCTGAAGAGCTACGGCTATCAGCTCAACCGGACGATGGTGAACGAGGACGAACCAGCGCATATGGAACGGCGGCGCGTCCTGATGGATCATTTCCTGCCGGAAAATCTGGAAGCCAAGCAGGAGATGGTGCGCCGGTTGACGCGCGAGAAAATGGATCAGTTCATTGATCGCGGCCGTGTCGACCTCGTCGACGCGCTTCTTTATGAGGTGCCGCTCAATGTCGCGCTGCATTTCCTGGGCGTGCCGGAAGATGAGATCGCGGTCTTCAAGACATTCTCCGTTGCCCATTCCGTCAACACCTGGGGCAAGCCGACAGACGAACAGCAGATCGCGGTTGCCCATTCCGTCGGGCAGTTCTGGCAATATGCGGGCAAGATCATCGATCGGATGAAGCAGGAGCCGGACGGCACCGGCTGGATGCATGAAACCATCCGCAAGAACGCGCAAATGCCGGATGTGGTGACCGACAGCTACGTGCATTCCATGATGATGGCGATCATCGTCGCCGCGCATGAGACGACCTCCCTTGCGTCGGCCAACATGTTCAGGACGCTCTTGAGCCACCGCCAGGCATGGGACGACATATGCGATGACCCCAGCCTCATTCCCAACGCGGTCGAGGAATGCCTGCGTTACGCCGGGTCCATCGTTGCCTGGCGCAGGCAGGCAACCGCACCCGCCCGTCTCGGGGGAGTGGAGCTGCCGGCGGGGGCCAAGCTTCTCATCGTCCAGGCTTCGGGCAACCAGGACGAGCGCCATTTCGAGGACGGCGACAGGTTCGACATCTACCGGGACAATGCCGTCGATCACCTGACGTTCGGCTATGGCAGTCACCAGTGCATGGGCAAGAATATCGGTCGCATGGAAATGCGGATCTTCCTGGAGGAATTCACGCGCCGCCTGCCGCATCTGAAGCTTTGCGAGCAGACGTTCGCCCATGTTCCGAGCACGTCTTTCCGAGGACCCGAAGAGGTCTGGGTCGCCTGGGACCCCGCCGGCAATCCCGAGCGGCGCGATCCCTCACTGTTGTCCCGGGGCGAGCGGCATTTCCCGGTGGGTCCGCCGCTCCGGCGGGATATTGCCCGCAAGGTCAAGGTCGCCGCGGTTCGCCGGGAAGCGGAGGGTGTTGTCGGCCTGACGCTTGTGGATGCGCGCGGCCGGGCACTTCCGAAGTGGAGCGCCGGAGCGCATGTCGAGCTCGTGGCCGGCGGGTTCGACCGCAAGTATTCCCTTTGCGGGAAGCCGGGAAACGGCGGCTACGATCTTGCGATCCTGCGTGAGGCAGACGGGCGCGGAGGCTCCGCCCATATTCATGATGCGGTGACAGAGGGCACGGAGCTGCGGCTGCGCGGTCCGCACAATCTCTTCCGCCTCGATGAAAACACGGATGCCTATGTCCTTGTTGCCGGAGGCATCGGCATCACGCCGATCATCGCCATGGCTGATCGCCTGCAGGCGCTGGGCAAGTCCTATCATGTTCACTATTGCGGGCGTTCCAGGCAGACGATGGCGTTTGTCGAACGGCTCGAGCGGGAGCACGGTTCCTGCCTTACGATCCATGCGGGCAACGAAGGGCAACGCGCCGATCTGCAGCAGATCGTCAATGAATTGCCCGCGGGTGGGCAGATTTACGTCTGCGGCCCGGAGCGGCTCATCGCCGCGCTCGAACAGCTGACCGCGCATCTGCCCGGCGGCAGCTTTCATTTCGAATTCTTCGCCGCCGGGAGCGCCGGTCTCGATCCCGCCAGAGAAAAAGGATTCGAGGTCGATCTGGCGGACTCGGGACTGAAGATCACGGTCGCCGCGGACGAGACGCTGCTCGACGCCATTCTCGCGGCCGGGATCGATGTGGCCTGCGATTGCCGGGAGGGACTGTGCGGCAGCTGTGAAGTTACGTTGCTCGACGGTGAGGTCGACCATCGGGACAAGGTGCTGACGCGAACCGAACGCGCCGAAAACCGGCGCATGATGTCCTGCTGTTCACGGTCGGCGAACGGCGGCAAACTCAAACTGGCGCTTTAGGGTATAGCTCCTTCCGGGTGAACCGCAGCGGTTTCCGGCACTTGCTCAGGAAATGAGTGGGCCCCGGATCTCACTCACGTTCGTCCGGGGTGACGATGGAGGGGAGGGAACGGTGCTGCCAAACCACCTCATCCTGAGGAACGCGGATGCGCGTCTCGAAGGATGGGCCGCGAGTGTTGCGCCTGCCGCCCATCCTTCGAGACGGACCTGGCGGTTCTCCGCAGGATGAGGATGGTGACAATCTCGAAGTGATGGTGACCGGAAAAGAGGGGTACTGAACCCCGGTGTCATCCCGGACTTGATCCGGGATCCATGCCGTTTCTTGTCCGCTTGTCAGGGACTGCGTTGTTGAAGCGTCAGGGCATGGATTGCCGGATCAAGTCCGGCAATGACGGAGAGGGAAATGTACTGGATCGACACCTGTTGTTTGTCATCCCGGCGAAGCGGAGCGCGCGCCGGGAAAGGGGTGGCACGTGCGTTACGCAGGTTTTCCCGTTGCAGGTCGAGAGCCACGGGCTCTCCGGCCCCGGATCTCACTCACGTTCGTCCGGGGTGACGATGGAGGGCAGGGAACGGTGCTGCCAAACCACCTCATTCTGAGGAACGCGGATGCCCGTCTCGAAGGATGGGCCGCGAGTTCCTAGGTCTGCCGCCTATCCTTCGAGACGGACCTCACGGTCCTCCTCAGAGTCTGACTCGAAATTCATTCTTGAGCCTTTGCCAAGCGCCTGATGATGAGTTCGATGCTAGCGATGTACAGCCAAGCGGTCTGTGTTTCTTGTTTGACTTCAAAGTCCTTTGCAAGACGCCGCCGTCGCCCAAACCAGGCAAATGTTCTCTCAATGACCCATCGTCTTGGCAGAAGCGCGAATCCTTTCACCCCGGTTGGCCGTTCGACGATCTCAATCGTCCACGGTCCACAATCCTCGATCTTTTTCAATAGCTTCGGCCCTCGGTAGACCCGATCGGCGAAGATATGAGCAAGGTTGGGATAGGTCTGCCGCAGGCTGCGTAGCAATGGCACCGCTCCGTGGACGTCCTGGACGTTGGCGGGATGAACCAGAACGTCCAAAAGAAGCCCGTCCGTATCAGTGACAATGTGGCGCTTGCGACCTTTGATGCGTTTGAATGGATCAAGTCCCCGAGGACCGCCGACTTGGATTGTTGCGACGCTCTGACTGTCAATGACACCGGCGGTCGGAGTAGCATTGCGCGCTTGTGATTGGCGATGCCGCTCAACCAGCCGCCGGTTCAGCGCTGGCCATAACGCATTGTCACGCCACGCATAAAAGTATCTCTGCACTGTGGAACGTGGTGGGAAGTCGGCAGGCAGAAACCGCCAGGGACAGCCTGTGCGCAGCAGATAGAGAATGGCATTGACGACTTCCCGCAGCGACGTGGTGCGCGGACGACCTCGATCTCGTCGGGCTGGCAGATGGGGACAGATGAACCTCCATTCTTCGTCCGTGAGATCACTTGCGTAACGCAAGCTGCGACGGTCATAGTTGGCGCGGGTGGTCTCGGTCCACATGGCGAAGCTCCGTTCTGTTAGCGCAAAAACGGAATCACATGCGACCGGGATCACTCAACTAATTTCGGGCCAGTCTCTCAGGATGAGGTTGGTTTCAAATGAGGGGTGAAGGTCAGGGGTGGGAGGTGCCCCACACCCACCAGCGTCATCCCGGACTTGATCCGGGATCCATGCCGTTGCGATTGCGCCAGGAGGGGGCATGTTGTTTTGGGGTTCGCTTTGCTCACGTTCATATCTGGATTCCGGCTCAGCGTCCGGCTTCGCCGTCCTTGTCCGGAACGACGCGCGCTTCTCGCGCCGCCCCACCTGCGTCATCCCTGTTCAGGAGCACCGCGATGCGGTGGCTGGCGCTTCGCCGGTCTCTGGATCATAATGAACGGGTTCGTGCACGCACGGCAGCCAGCGGGGCATTTTGCTCTGCGAGCCAATAAACTGACACCGGGAGGAACAACATGTGTCAGATCTTTGCGGGACAGGATCCCGAACGCTATGCCACGCAGACACGCAGCATGCGTTTGAACGGGCAAAGCACCAGCATCCGGCTGGAAAACGCCTTTTGGGAAATCATTGACGAGATCGCGCGGCGGGACAATGTCTCGACACCGACGTTCATTTCCACGCTGCATTCCGAAGTCCTGGAGCTGCGCGGCGAACCGACGAACTTCACGTCCCTGTTGCGTTGTGCTTGCCTGAAATTCATCGAAATCAACCCGGGCATCAACGTTACGGACATGATGCCGACGAGCTTTGAAGACCCGGAGCCGGAGAAAAAATTCCAGGTGGTATAAGTATACCACCCACCCGCACAGGCACCTTCTACCCTTCCGCTTAGTCACAGCAGCGGGAGGACGGTCTCTTGGCCAAAGCAATTCACTTCATGATCCGCGTTCTGGACGAAGAGCGGTCGCTTGCCTTTTACGAGAAGGCATTCGGTCTGACCGTCAAGGATCGCCTGGATTTCCCCGAATTTGCCCTCATCTACCTGAGCAATGCGGAGAGCGAATTCGAGCTGGAGCTCACGGTAAACAAGTCGCAGACCGCCCCCTATGAGCTCGGCGACGGCTACGGCCACTTCGCGGTTTCCGTCGAAGATCTCGCCGCCGAACACGCGCGCTTCGAGGCCGAGGGTCTCAATCCGAGAAAACTTGTCGAATTCGCGCCGGCCGGTGAGCTGATTGCCCGGTTTTTCTTCGTTGCGGATCCGGACGGGTACCAGATCGAGGTGCTCGAGCGGGGCGGCCGCTTCAAATAACGATCAAGAGGGAGGAGAGAAAATGAGGAAGGCAGACGGGCCGAGGGGCCTCAGCCGCAGGCAATTGCTGTTGAGCGCAAGCGCGGCGGGCGCTTCGTTCGTGATCGGATCGGGGTTCATCGCTGCCAAGGATGCAGCCTGGGCGGCTGAAGTGACCACCTTGAAGCCGGAAACCTTTGCAACGCTGGTTCAGATGGCCCGGGACATCTACCCGCATGACCGTATCGCCGACGAGTTCTATGTGATCGCGGTCCAGGGCTACGACAATGCGGATCTTGCCGAGGAGGTCGAGGCCGGCATTGCGGCCCTTGACGCGGCAGCACAGGGCAAGGGGCATGACGGGTATCTCAGCGCCGGATGGGAGCGCGACCGGGTGGATATCCTGCGCAACATGGAAGAGAGCGCGTTTTTCCAGAAGATCCGCGGCGGCCTTGTTACCGGGCTCTACAACCAGAAAGCGGTCTGGCCGGTCTTCGGATATGAGGGCGAGAGCTACTCCAAGGGCGGTTACATTGACCGCGGTTTCAACGACATCAACTGGCTTTGAGCCGTAGGGGAGGACAGAACTATGGCTGCACCATTTGATCTGAACGACGACACCGTTGTCGTTGTCATCGGAACCGGCGCCGGCGGCGGCGTTCTTGCCAATGAACTGGCACAAAAAGGCGTCAGTGTGGTCGCCCTGGAAGCGGGGGGACGGTACCTGCCGGAGGACTACGTCAACGACGAGTGGGAGAGTTTCGGACAGCTTGCCTGGGTGGATCCGCGTACGACCAGCGGCGACTGGCGGGTTTCAAAGGACTTTTCGGGCCTTCCCGCCTGGATCGTGAAGGCCGTCGGCGGCACGACCACGCACTGGGCCGGGGCGTCCCTGCGCTTCCAGCCGCATGAATGGAAGGCCGCGACGACCTACGGCGATGTCCAGGGCGCAAGCCTGCTCGACTGGCCTATAGATGCCGCGGAGATGGAACCCTGGTACGCCAAGGCCGAAGACAAGCTCGGGGTGACCCGCACGAATGGCAGGCCGGGCCTTCCCGGAAACAACAACTACCTCGTGTTCGAAAAGGGCGCCCGGGAACTCGGCTACAAGGATGTTCATACAGGCCGGATGGCGATCAACGCCGAGGACTTCGACGAGCGTCTGCCTTGCCAGCAAACCGGCTTCTGCTTCCAGGGTTGCAAGTGGGGCGCCAAATGGTCCGCTGCTTATACCGACATTCCCCGGGGCGAGGCGACAGGGAACCTGGAGGTGCGCGAGCGCGCCCATGTTGCCAGGATCCTGCACAATCCGGACGGGAAGGTGACCGGGGTCGAATATTTCGACAAGGACGGCAACCTGCAAATGCAGAAGGCCCGCATTGTCTGCGTCGCCGGCAACTCGTTCGAATCTCCGCGCATGCTGCTCAATTCGGCCTCGACGCTGTTTCCGGACGGACTGGCGAATTCCTCCGGGCAGGTCGGCCGGAACTACATGCGGCACATGACGGGGTCCGTCTATGCCGTGTTCGACAAGCCCGTTCGGATGTGGCGCGGCACCACGATGGCCGGGATCATCCAGGATGAATCGCGCCATGACCCGTCACGCGGGTTCGTTGGCGGCTACGAGATGGAAACGCTTGCGCTGGGCATTCCGTTCATGGCCGCGTTCCTCGACCCGGGCGCCTGGGGCCGCGAATTCACCTCTGCGCTCGACCAGTATGAAAACATGGCCGGGATGTGGCTCGTCGGTGAAGACATGCCGCAGGAGACCAACCGGGTGACGCTCAACCATGACGTCAAGGATCAATGGGGCCTGCCGGTCGCCAATGTGCATTTCAGCGACCACCCCAACGACATCGCGATGCGCAATCATGCCTACCGGCAGGGCGCGGCGGTTTACGAAGCGGTCGGCGCGACGCGCACATTCCCAACGCCGCCGTATCCGTCGACGCATAACCTCGGCACCAACCGCATGTCGGAAAACGCGCGGGACGGGGTGGTGAACAGGTGGGGGCAGACCCATGACATCGCCAACCTGTTCATTTCGGACGGCTCGCAATTCACGACCGGTGCGGCCGAGAACCCGACATTGACCATCGTTGCGCTGGCGATCCGGCAGGCGGATCACATTGCCAGGGAAATGAGTGCAGGCACGCTCTAGCCGCCTGAATATGGAGTTCGGCTCATTTGCAGCGGGCTTCGGCTTCGAACGAACTTCAGATTCACCGCACAAGGGTGTGCTGCGCTGTGAACATCCGGGGGCCTCGCGGCCTCCGGAGTCGATGCTTCATACAACGTTGAACGTCTTTCGCGCGTTGATCCGGGTCAGGCCGGGATCTGCAGGAACAAGAGTTCCCGCCGGATATTCCGGAACCAGCGGCTGCTCGAGGGGCCTTCGCCCGGTTCGCGCTCGCCCGGGCCGTTGTAGTCGAGCCGGTCGTTCATGACACGGGACCCGTCCCAGAAGTCGATATGGTCTCCGGCGGAGCCGTCCGTTCGCTGAAAACAATCCTCGAAATAGATGATGCCCGGACGGCCGGTGATCGCCTGCTCGATCTGTGCGGCGGTGAGCGCGTTGGAGCCGGCTTTGGAGTACCGCCGGAAGGTCCAGAAATCCTGGAGATAGGCGATCAGGCGGGACGCGCTGGCATTGTGCGCCACCCCGGTGCCGCATCTCCTGTTCGACGCGGTATGCGTATAACGGATCCTTGTGCGGTCGAAATGAAAGCCGATATCGCTGCGCATGAGTGCGACGCTCATGCGGATGGCGCACTGGTTGGTAATCCCCTGTCCGCAGGGCAAGCCGTTGACATCCCTGAAGCGGCGGTATTCGCGCAGAAGCACGGCTGCCGTCGGTGTTCTGACCGAGCCGGGTCCCAGCGTCTGGGGGCTTTCGGCGGGAGGCGTGACAACAGGTGCAGGCGTGATGCTGACCGGCACCGGCTGGTGCGGCGCTTCCCGGTCCAGCGCCTGCCAGGTCAGGCGTCCGGCGATGCCGTCACCTCGGCCCTCGTCAGCCTGCCCCTGCATTTCCTGGAACCTGGAAACGGCGGCAACGGTTTCGCCGCCATAGTCGCCGTCAAGCGTTCCGTCCGACCGGATCGAACGCCGCATGGAGGCGGCATTCACGGCTATCAGTGCATTCTGCAAAATGCGGACTGCCTCGGTATCGCGCTCACCACGGCGCATTGGAGGTGCATTTTCCGCAGCGTTGCGAATACGTTGATTGTCCCGGAACAATGGATTCGTGAGTGGCATCGTAGCGTTTCCTCAATGAATTTCCGGATCGCATTAGTTCAGTTACTGAATCAAAGGCGTGATTTTCGTCACGTTTGAGAGCAATAGAGCTTCGGAACTTTTGTTTTCATTTTTTTTTTAGAATATTACGCAAAGGAAATCGAGGCACGCTCGGGATGAGACTGGGTAAACGCTGCCAATAAATTTTCGCGGAAAACGGCAAGAACCGCCGACAGATCAGATCAAAGAATACAACCTGCAAACGACCGCACGTTGCGTTTTGACTACACGGCCGCGCAGCAACGATGCAAGAAACGTCGAGGCTGGCCTAGATGAGCAGAGACCATGAAATGTAATCTCAAGCAAAAAATTACCCATAGTCAAGTAAATCATATAACGTCGGCTTACAGAAAAGCGTAGCTTAAGATTCCTATAATTACCGCGAGAAAAGTTTTTCCGCGTTTCTTAATAAGGCAGAACGGTTTAGTTAAACTCCAGCCATCCGTATTTTTCTCTTGTTTTGATATCGTAATATTTCACGACAGAAGTGTAATTTTCTCAAATACAGGTTATTAATACTTTTGTACTACCTTGGGTGCATGGCGCTTGTTTGTGCGCTGCACACTCTAGGGAGACTTCAAACGATGTCTACATTGCGAAATGCACTTGTTTCTACGCTGGCCGCATCTCTTATGATGTCGTTCGGTCCGGCGCTTGCTGAAGATGGTGTCAGTGATACCAAGATCCTGTTCGGCCAGGCGGCTGCTCTCGAAGGCCCGGCAGCAGCACTCGGTACCGGTATGAAACTTGGCATTGAGGCAGCTTTTGCAGAGGCGAATGCTGCAGGCGGCGTACATGGCCGCATGATTGAACTGGTCAGCATGGATGACGGCTACGAGCCGGATCGTTCCATCGCTGCGGTGAACACCCTGATCAACGACAAGAAGGTCTTTGGCCTGATCGGTCCTGTCGGAACGCCGACATCCAAGGCGACCCAGCCGATTGCGACCGCCGCCAAGGTCCCGTTTGTCGGTCCCTTTACCGGTGCAGGCTTCCTGCGCGATCCGGCGCATGGCAACATCGTCAACGTCCGCGCAACCTACGCCGCTGAAACCGAGGCATGGATCGAGCATCTGCATGGTGCGCTCGGCCTCGACAAAATCGCCATTCTCTATCAGGACGACGGATTTGGCCGTGTCGGTCTCGCCGGTGTCCAGGCTGCCATGGAAAAGCGTGGGCTGGACCTGGTTGCAGAAGGCACCTACCAGCGCAACACGACGGCTGTGAAGTCCGCCCTGTTGGAAATCCGCAAGGCAAAGCCGCAGGCCGTGGTTATGGTCGGCGCCTACAAGCCGATTGCCGAATTCATCAAGCTTGCCAAGAAGGTCAAGATGGACGCCGAGTTCGTCAACATCTCCTTCGTCGGTTCGAAAGCTCTGTCGGCTGAGCTCGGCGATGCGGGCGAAGGCGTGATCATCTCGCAGGTCGTCCCGTTCCCGTGGGACACGACTGTTCCGCTCGTGAAGGAATACCAGGCTGCGCTGAAAGCAAAGGATCCGTCCGCTGAGCCCGGGTTCGTGACGCTGGAAGGTTACGTTGTCGGTCGCCTGGCTGTCATGGGCCTTGAGAAAGCCGGCAAGGACGTGACCCGTGAGAATTTCCTGAACGCTTACTGGAACACCGGTGACTTCGAAATGGGTGGCGTAACGCTGTCCTTCGGTCAGGATGACAATCAGGGCATGAACGACGTGTTCCTGACGACCATTCAAAAAGACGGCGGTTTCTCGCCGATCGACAAGCCGGCCAGCTAAGCCGGAGGTGTTCGCTGGCCCGGATGCCCGGGCCAGCGAATCTCATTTTTCCATCTGGGGTCAGGTAATAGGGCAGACGTTTGTTCTGAGAGGACTGTCGGGGACATGGCTGGGTACAGAAACATCTTTTCGGGTTTGCTTCCAAAGGGTTCGGCGATGAAGCTGAGAACCCGGGGCAAGCTCTTCTCCGCATTTGCAGGTCTGGTCCTGCTGACCGCGACAGCGATCGGCATCGGGCTTTTTTCGTTTCAGCGGGTGGAGAGCGGTTTTTCGGACCTTTCTGAAAACAGACTGCCCTCGATCGAAAACGCGGCCCAGCTGGCGCTCACCAGTACGGAAGTCGCGACGGCGGCAGCCGCTGTCGCCAACAGCGTTACGCTCCAGTCACAGGAAGTCTCTTTCCGAGCCCTTCAGAATTCGGTGTCCCTGATCGAGCAGATCGAATCCAGTTTTATCGCGTCGGACGCGAACCGGGACATCGTCAACGAGCTGTTTTCGCAGAGCCAGACTTTCCAGGAGCGCCTTGGTGTTCTTGACGAGGCGACGAAAGAGAAAATTGCCGCCCGCGAAGCCAAGGATGCGCGCATGGCGGCCCTGTTCAAAGCCTATGACGGCGTGAACAGCGCGATCACGCCGATCGTGGACGATGCCTATTTCACGGTTGTTCTGGGCGGCGAGGATGCCGCAGCGCAGAGCAGGGACCTGGTCGACAATCTCGCAAACAAGGAAATGGCCAAGCTGAGGCTCTATCTCGAGCTGCGCGCTGAGACAAACCTGCTTGTCGGCCTCGCCGAAACGGTCGCCTTTGTCGATGATCCGGCGTTGCTGACGCTGTTCGAAGACAAGATCATCGCCACTCAGACCAAGATAGCCGAATACCGCGACGAGCTTGCGTCCATGGAACTGGTCACCGGCGCAGAAGAGAATTTCGACCAGCTCACCGCACTCGTTGAAAAGACACTTGCCAAGAGCGGTTCGGGAACGATCTCGTCGCACCAGCAGAAAAAGACGCTTCATGAAGCCATCGGGCTGCAGAAGGCCATCGACGATGCGCTGATCATGCAGATTGACGATCAGCTGTTCACGCTGACGATCGATACCGAAGAGGCTGTCACGGAGAATTCGGCGATCATCTCCGACCTCCTGAACAACCAGGTCGGCCAGCTGAAAACCACGCTCGAAGCGCAGGCATTTGCAAACAAGTTCGTCGCGACCCTCGTTCAGGGCGGCCTCACGGAAGACGCGGCCCTGCTCGTTCCGCTGCAGGAGAAGGTCACCGCCGATGCGAAACACATGCGCGACGGGCTGGATGCGCTGGGGTCCGCAGATATCCAGGCGCAGCTTGAACAGCTGCTTGCCTATGGCGATCCGAAAAACGGGCTTCTCAGCGATCACCTCGAGGAGCTCAGAAGCACCCAGAAGTCGAATGAGCAGGTAACGGAAATGTTCGCCGCGGTCGAGCGCATCGGCCAGTCGGTGGCCTCGCTCATCGAGCTGGAACTGGCGGCCGTCGACCAGGCCACCGAGCAGATCAACGCGCTTCTCGACAACGGATCGATGGCTCTGATCGGGATCGGAATCGCGAGCCTTGTCATCGCCGCTGCCATCGGGCTTTTCGTCGTCGACCGAGGTCTCGTCAAGCCATTGCTGGGTCTCGTCAACATCACGCGCGATCTTGCCGACGGTCATCTTGACGTTCATGTCGCCGGCACCACGCGCAATGACGAAATCGGGGATCTAGCCAAAGCGGTCGAGGTGTTCAAGGAAAATGCCATCGAGCGCAGCAACCTTGAGGCCGTGTCACGCGAAGAGCAAAACGCACAGCTGGAGCGGCAGGCGCGGATCGACACGATGATCACGGAGTTCCGCGACGAGATCGAATCCGTTCTCGGAAACGTGACTGCGAATATGGAGCAGATGCAGGCCACCGCCCAGGTGTTGAGCCAGATCTCCAGCGAAACGACGTCGCAGGCATCCGAGGCGGAAAGCAGTTCGACGGCCGCATCCGACAATGTCGGATCCGTCGCTGCTGCCACCGAGCAGCTGGCGGGATCGATCGCCGAAATCGGCGAGCAGGTCTCGCGGGCGACCGAGATCGTCACCAACGCATCAAGCAGTGCCCGCATGACGACCGAAAAGGTGTCCGAGCTTGCGGAATCGGCGAACAAGATCGGCGAGGTGGTCACCCTGATCCGTGCGATCGCAGAACAGACCAACCTTCTGGCCCTCAATGCCACGATCGAGGCCGCACGGGCCGGCGAGGCCGGGAAAGGCTTTGCCGTGGTCGCTGCCGAGGTGAAGGAACTTGCGACGCAGACGTCGAAGGCAACCGAGGAAATCGCGACCCAGATCGAAGCGATCCAGTCCTCCACCGCCGACTCCGTTGTCGCCATCCAGGAAATCCGCGACACCATGGAGCAGGCCGACGAAACAACGTCAGCCATCGCTGCAGCGGTCGAGGAGCAGGATGCCTCCACGGCGCAGATCTCCCGCAATGTCCGCGATGCGGCGGAAGGAACGCAGGGTGTTGCCAACAACATCTCCGGTGTCATGAACGCGGTTGCCGAGGCGGCTCAATCCGCCGGCCAGGTGGAAGTGGCCTCCAACGAAGTCGCCGATCATGCGCGTCACCTCAAGGGTGTCGTGGACGATTTCCTGGCAAAGGTTGCCGCGGCCTAAGGACATATTCACAGCCGTTGCACTGTCCTTTCAGACGGGCGGGACAATCCAGAAAAAGAAAAAGCGGCACCACGTGCCGCTTTTTTGCTGTCCGGTTTTCGATGTCCGGGTTCTTGGCACCAGCGATGCGGAGCGGATGGATTGATTTCTGAAGCAGTCTTGATATGTTATCGATAACAAATCATCTATCAGGAGCTGACATGAGTTTTGTCCGGGAAACGAAAGTGCTGACCCACCAAGGTGCGCTGGCGGTCTTGCTGGCGGCGGTACAAAAGGCGGAGGCAATGGGGCAGCCCCAGTGCATCGTCATCGTCGATGCAAACGGCGAGGTTCTGGCGGAAATCCGCATGACGGGCGCAAAGTTTCTGAGCCGGAAAAGCGCGCTAGCGAAGGCGCTGACGGCAGCCTCGATCGGCAACGAAACCCTGAGTATCCCGGAAGCTGTGCGCACTGCCATCGGGCTAGCCACCGAAGGCAGGGTCACCGGATTGCCTGGGGGGCTGCCGATCCGGCTTGACGGCGTGCTTCTGGGCGGGATCGGTGTGGGGTCCGGATCGGGCGAACAGGACATCGAGGTGGCGAGGGCCGGGCTGGCCGCCATCGGGGCTTAGCGCCAAAAGCGCGAAGCCCCGGTGGCGTTGAAGCAGGTGATTGTCAGGCGAACGCGATCTGCGCCTTGACGGCCCGGCTTCTGTCGCTCGCAAGTTCAAACGCTTCCACGGCCTGGTCGAGAGGCAGCGTCTGGGTGATGAACGGCTTCACGTCGATCAGGCCCTTCTGCATCAGGCTCACGGCCGTGAAGAACTCTTCGTGAAAGCGGAAGGACCCCTTGAGCTCCAGCTCCTTTGCGGTAATCGCCATCATCGGCAGGCTCATGTCGCCGCCGAGACCGAGCTGGATGATCTTGCCGCCGGGCCGCATGGCAGCAATGCCTGCCGTGAGCGCCGGGGTGGCGCCGGAACATTCAAACAGAACCTCGAAAGTGCCCTTGTCCGCGGTAAAGCGGTCCAGGCCATCTGAATTTTCAGCCATGTTGATCGTCAGATCCGCACCGGCGGTTCTGGCCATGTCCAGCGTGAACGGACTGAGATCCGTTGCAACGATCAGGTCGGCACCGGCTCTGCGGGCGGCCAGTATGCAGAGGATGCCGATGGGGCCGCAGCCGGTGACCAGCACGGATTTACCCATCATGTCCCCGGCCTGCCGGGCGGCATGCAGGCAGACCGACAAGGGTTCGGCCATGGCGGCCTCGCCGGATGTCAGGCCGTCTGCGGGGGCGCATTGCGCTGCGTCGGCCACAAGCACCTGACGGAACGCGCCCTGGATATGCGGGAAGGGCATGGCGCTGCCGTAAAAGCGCATGTTGAGGCACTGATTGTGACGGCCCTCGTTGCAGAAACGGCAATTGCCGCAGGGCCGGGACGGGGAGACGGCAACAAGCTGTCCGACCGAAAGCCCCGTAACGCCGGCGCCGAGCGCGGTGATGTGGCCGGAGACCTCGTGCCCCAGGATCATCGGCTCCTTGAGACGGATCGGGCCGAACCCGCCGTGATTGTAGTAGTGAAGGTCCGAGCCGCATATGCCGCCCGCCGCCAGCCTGACCTGAACTTCTCCCGGACCGGGCTGCTGTTCTTCCTGCTCTTCGATCCGCAGGTCTTTTTCCGCGTGAATGACGATCGATTTCATGGCTGCCTCACAGAACCGGGGTCAGCAGGTCCTCACCTGCAAAATGTGCCTTGAGATTGTCGCGGACCAGCTTGCCCATGGCCTTGCGGGTCTCCACGGTTCCAGATGCATGGTGCGGCTGCAGAAGCACGTTGTCCAGTTCCAGAAAGCGCGGATTGAGAGCGGGTTCACCCTCGAAGACGTCCAGCGCAGCTGCGCCCAGGTTCTTGTTTTCCAGCGCATCCAGCAG
Source organism: Roseibium sp. (assembly GCF_965229775.1). Taxonomy (GTDB): domain Bacteria; phylum Pseudomonadota; class Alphaproteobacteria; order Rhizobiales; family Stappiaceae; genus Roseibium. Next base: position 5,888,224 of record NZ_OZ245929.1, on the reverse strand, counting down.
TGCAGCCTCATCGATGTTGGATGCCCGGCTGATGTTGATGATCATGCCGTCTGGGCCGACGGCCTCGATGACCTCGCGGTTGACGATGTGGCGTGTCTGCGCGGATGCCGCCAGCGTCACGAACAGGAAATCCGACCGCTTGGCGAGTTCGACGGGATCTGCAATGAACGTCCAGTCCGGTGCATAGTCCTTTGCGGTGATGTCGGAATAGGCGATCTCAAGATCGAAGCCGGCGAGCCTCTTGGCGACCTCGAAGCCGATGCGGCCCAGACCGAGAACGCCGGCGCGTTTGCCCCACACCCTGCTTTTCAGGGGATAGAGGCCCTTTGCCTGCCAGCTGCCGTCCCGGACCCAGGTTTCCGCGCCGATCATGCCGCGCGACTGCACCAGCATCATGGCCACGCCGAGGTCGGCAACATCGTTGGTCAGGACATCGGGCGTGTTGGTGACGCGGATGCCTTTTTCCCGGCAGGCCTCGAGGTCTACGGCGTCGTAGCCGACACCGTAGACGGAAACGACCTCGAGGTTCGGGCAGGCCTCGATCATGGCGCGATTCGCCCCGAGTTCACCCCGCGTCGCGATTCCCCTGATCGAATTGCCGACGCTTTGCAGGAAGGCGGAAGCGTCAGGCGCTTCAAAGTACTTGTGCATGTTGAACGCGTCTTCCAGCGGGATCTGATCCCAGTCGGGGTAGGGGCCGACCTGAAGAATGTCTGGCTTGCTCATTTTGGCTACTCTCGGGTTGACAAGTTATGTTATCGATAACATAACAAAAGAAAGTGTCAATTGTTTCTGTAGAGGAATTCAGATGAGTCTCGCCTTGTTCGACCTGTCCGGCAAACGGGCATTGATCACCGGATCGTCCCAGGGGATCGGTTTTGCGCTCGCCCGCGGCATGGCGCAGGCCGGTGCGGAAATCGTGCTGAACGGACGCGACAGCGCGAAGCTGGCGACAGCATCCGAAACGCTGAAATCGGAAGGTTTCAAGGTCTCAGAACTGGCCTTCGACGTGACCGATCACGATGCCGCACGGAACGCCATCGACGATTTCGAGGCGGGAACGGGCGCAATCGACATCCTGGTGAACAATGCCGGTATGCAGCACCGCACGCCGCTAGAGGATTTCCCGGCGGACGCCTTCGAACGGCTTCTGCAGACCAATATCGCTTCTGTCTTCCATGTCGGGCAGGCGGCCGCCCGGCACATGATCAAGCGCGGACGTGGAAAGATCGTCAACATCTGTTCCGTCCAGACCGCGCTCGCCCGTCCCGGGATCGCGCCCTATACGATGACCAAGGGTGCGGTGGCCAATCTGACCAAGGGCATGGCGACGGACTGGGCCAAATACGGCCTGCAGTGCAACGGCCTGGCGCCGGGATATTTCGACACACCGCTGAATGCAGCCCTCGTCAATGACCCGGAATTCAGCGCATGGCTGGAGAAACGGACGCCTGCCGGGCGCTGGGGCAAGGTGGAGGAACTCGTCGGAACCTGCATCTTCCTGTCTTCGGACGCGTCGTCCTTCGTCAACGGAACCACGGTCTTTGTCGACGGTGGTATCTCGGTGTCGCTGTGAGCGATGTCTACGTGATCATGGGCGTGTCCGGATGCGGCAAGAGCAAGATCGGACAAGCGTTCGCCGAGGCCGCCGGTGCCGACTTTTTCGACGGGGACGATCTGCATCCTGCTGAAAACATTGCCAAGATGAGCCGGGGTGAACCTCTGAACGACGCCGACCGTGCGCCGTGGCTGGACAAGGTCGGCGACCAGCTGGCGCGAGCGCGCGGACCGATGGTGATTGCGTGCTCCGCACTCAAGCGGATCTACCGCGAGCGCATCCGCGCCAGCGCCGGCAAACCGGTCACCTTTCTCTACCTGGAAGGGACGCGTGAGGTGTTGAGCGAACGTATGAAGCATCGCGACGGCCACTTCATGCCGGTCGCCCTTCTCGACAGCCAACTTGCGACGCTGGAACCGCCCGATGCCGATGAACTGACGGTCAAGGCGTCGATCGATCAAGCCCCCGAAGCGGTGGTTGCAGAGCTGCTTTTGAAACTTCAAAGGGAAGCAAAATGAGTGAAAACGTCGCCTTGATAGGCGCCGGCGCCATGGGCGGTGCCATTGGAACGCGTCTTCTGGAAACGGGAAACAGGCTGTGCGTCTTCGATCTCGACAAGGAGAAAGTCGACGTGCTTGTCGCAAAAGGGGCGGTTGCCGCCTCGTCTGCCGCCGATGCGGCCCTGCAGTCCGATTTCGTCATCACGAGCCTCAACTCCGCGCGGATCGTCGACATTGCCGTTTTCGGCAATAGCGGCGTGGCGGCAGGGGCAAAGGAGGGCACGCTGGTGATCGACATGTCGTCGATCGATCCCGAAGCGACCAAGGCCCTTGCGGAAAAAGCCTCGGCCAGCGGCATCCGCTGGGTGGACAGTCCCCTGTCCGGCGGAGCGCCCAAGGCACTGATTGGCGAGTTGACGCTCATGGCCGGCGGCGCCGAGCAGGACGTCAAAGACGCCCACAAGGTGCTCCGGCATGTCAGTTCGAACTACACGCATATGGGGCCCTCAGGTGCCGGTCAGACGACCAAGCTGATCAACCAGGTCCTGTGCGGGCTCGGCTTCCTCGCCGTTGCCGAGGCAACGCAGCTTGCGCTCGACGCCGGTGTCGATGCCGCCAAGATCCCGACCGCGCTCAAGGGGGGGCGCGCCGACAGCGCACTGCTTCAGGAGTACATGCCGCGTTACGTGGAACGCGACTACCGCCGCACCGGCCGGATCGACAACATGGTGAAGGACCTCAACGGTGCGCTCGATCTTGCACGGATCAACAACACGGCCATGCCGCTGACGTCGCTATGCGCGGAGATCCACCGAATGCTGACGGCAGCCGGTCTTGGGGGCGAAGACGAGGCCGTACTGATGGAGTTTTTCAAGGGCCCCGATAAGGAGCAATTCAAATGATCACGCGTTTCGCCTTGTTCGAAGGCAGTGTCAAATCCGGCAAGACGCCCGAGTTCCGGGCCGCCGTCACCGAGCGGCTCGTGCCGCTCTGGCGGCAGTTTCCCGGCAACAGTGATGTGCGGGTGATGTTCGGTGAAGAGCGGGACGAGGGAGCGCCCGAGTTTCCGCTCATACTGGCCATCACCTATCCGGACAAGGAGGCCATGGCCGGCGCATTGCAAAGCGACGCCAGAAACAAGTCGCGCGACGTGACCGGTGAAATCGTCGCCGAATTCTTCGACGGGCGCATCCATCATCATGTGACCGAGGCAAACGAATATACCGGGTAACGACGGACGGGCATCATGCCGGCAACTCCAAATCCTGTGTCTCTCCCTGGCGGGTCCCTCGCTGCGATTGCGGCGGCGGGCCCGTTTTGCGTATTTTGGGTCAACAAGAATCGTGTGAGGGATGAATGCAGCGCGCTGTGACGATGAAGGATGTTGCGCAACAGGCCGGCGTGTCCGTGATGACGGTGAGCCGCGCTTTCAAGCAACATGCTTCCGTGGGTGAAGAGACCCGGAAGCGGATCCTCAAGATTGCCGAAGACCTCGGTTATGTCTTCGACAGCAACGCGGCGACGTTTCGCTCGCAAAGGACCGGATTTGTGGCCGTCGCCATTCCGTCCATCAACAACGCCAACTTCGCCGACACGGTCGGGGCGATGTCGGAAGTCCTCAAGGAAGCTGACCTGCAGGTCCTTCTGGGATACAGCAACTACGACATTCAGGAAGAAGAGGTCATCGTCGAACAGTTCCTGCGGCGGCGGCCCGAAGCGATCGTGCTGACCGGGGGACGGCACACCGAGCGCACACGCCGGTTGCTCGATCGTGCCAACATTCCGGTGATCGAGACCTGGGATCTGCCGGAAGACCCGATCGGCCACGTGGTCGGGTTTTCCAACGCGGCCACGATGCATGACCTGGTCGGACACCTGGTTGCAAGCGGACGCGAACGGATTGCCTTCATCGGCGGCGATACAGACGGGGACACGCGCGGCGCCGACCGCAGACGCGGTTTTATCCGGGCCATGGAGGAAAGATCCCTGTCCGCGGACCGGCTGATCGGTGCGGGCGATCCTCCGATCTCCATGCGCGAAGGTGCGGACGCAATGTCGCTTCTCCTTGAGAAATACCCCGATACGCAGGCCGTGATTTGCGTGTCGGACCTGTCCGCCTTCGGCGCGCTGACAGAGTGTGCCCGCAAGGGTGTGAACGTTCCCGAAGACGTTGCCGTTGCAGGCTTCGGCGCCTACGACATTTCGTCCATTTGCGTGCCGACGCTGACGACGGTCAATCCGCGTCCGGAGGAAATCGGCCGCAGAACCGGGGAACTGATCCGGAAACTGCTGAGAGGTGAGGGCGGTGGCGACGGGGCTCCGGTGCGGATCGGCATCGAGCCTTCATTGAGCATCGGTGAATCGAGCACCTGATCCGCGCGCAGGACGGTCCGTCAGACCGTGTCTCCTGGCACGAGCCGAAAGCCGACATCGCTGACGGCATTGGCGGTATCTCCGGATATCTTCAAAAGCAGGTTTTCCGCGGCGAGCTGCCCTATGCGCAGATGGTTCACCTGGACCGTCGTCAGCCGGTAGGGGAGGACAGAGGCAATCGGCAACTCGCCCCACCCGGCAATGCCGATATCTTCCGGAATGCGGATGCCCTGGGCCTGGCAGAAGTGGACCGCACCAATTGCCATATTGTCGTTCTGAAAGAAAATGACCTCGACATTCGGATCGGACGAGAGCAGCTGTTCCGTACCGTAGAACCCGGGGTAGAACCCGGGAATATCGTTCAGGCAAAGCTGTCTCGTGAGTTTTCCGCCGCCGTCCTCAATGGCCTTTGCATAGCCGTTCAGCCGGGATGTCGCGGCATTGGCCGCATCGTGGGACGTGCCGACATATCCGAAGCGCGCATACCCCTTTGACAGCAGAAAACGGCCCATGTCGTAGCCGCTATCGAAGTGGTTCAGTCCGACGCTCATGTCGATCGGGCTTGAATTGAGGTCCCAGATCTCGACAAGGGGGATGTTGGCGCCTTGCAGGAGCTGTACGGCGCGGGGCGTGTGCGCGCGCCCGGTGAGGATCAGGCCGGCCGGTTTCCACGACAGAACGGTCTCGATCCAGTTTTCTTCCTCGCCCAGTTCATGCTGTGTCATGCCGAGAACCGTCTGATGATTGAAGCTGACAAGCTTGCGGTCGATCCCCTCCAGCACATGTGTGAAAACCTCGTTGCCGAGGTCGGGGATACTGACGCCGACAAAGGTCGTGCTCTTGTCGCCGGCAAAGACGGTCGCGATCCGGTTGGGCAGGTATCCAAGGCGCTCCACTTCGGCCATGACCCTGACCCGGGTCTTTTCCGAATACCCGCCTTCCTCGCGCAGGACCCTGCTGGCGGTCATTTTTGACACGCCTGCCGCCTTGGCGACCTCCGATAGGCTTATCTTGTTGGTTTTGCTTGCTATTTCGGGTCTCGTTAATTTTTACGTTATCGATAACTTTTTTATTGACTTCGATATGTGACAGGCGGATGATAGTCCTACGTTACCGGTAACTCAACTCCGTTATGACAACAAGGCGGAGGTCAGGGGGCAGGTAGCGATCGGGAGGAAACAGTGCCAGGCAGTTTGAAAAACCGTCTCTTCTTTGACGGCATTCAGAAACACTTTGGCGGCACCTATGCCGTCCGCGATGTTTCGCTCTCGATCGATCGGGGCGAGATTGTTGCGCTTCTGGGTGAGAACGGCGCGGGCAAATCCACCCTCATCAAGATACTTGGCGGTATCCACAAGGCGGATGAAGGACGTGTCCTGATCAACGGCGAACCCTACGAGCACCGGCCGGGCGGTTTCGGGCAGCGTCAGGCGGTCGCGTTCATCCACCAGGATCTCGGCATGATCGAATGGATGACGGTTGCCGAGAACATGGCGCTCGCGCTCGGGTTCTCAAAACAGTTCGGGCTGATCAAGTGGAACGACGCGGAGACCTTTGCGGCGGAAGCGCTCGCCAAGGTCGGCTGCGATTTTTGCCCGACAACGCGTGTCCAGGATCTGTCGCGCACCGAGAAGTCCCTGGTTGCCATTGCACGTGCACTTGCCGTCGACTGCGATTTTCTGGTTCTTGACGAACCGACCGCGTCGCTGCCGACCGACGAGGTCGCGCGGCTCTTCGACGCGCTGCGTCCGCTCCGCGACCGCGGCGTCGGCATGATCTACGTTTCCCACCGCCTAGACGAGATCTTCCAGATCGCGGATCGCGTCGCGGTTTTGCGTGACGGTGAACTCGTCGGTGTGCGGGCCATTCAGCACACCACCACCGAAGAACTCGTGCACATGATCGTCGGGCGGAAAACCCGGCAGGTCAGCAAGCTGAACGAAGCTCCGGGCGAGCCGGTTCTGACGGTCCGCGATCTGAAGACGCGTTCGACTGGTCCGGTGGATTTCACACTTCACCGCAACGAACTTGTCGGGCTGGTCGGCCTTCGCGGGGCAGGGCACGAGGAAGTTGCCCGCGCACTTTACGGCCTTGGAGAGCATGCCGGCGAGATCGACCTTGCAGGGGTTGGCGCGCCCGACCTGCGCTCACCGAAAACCGCGCTGGATTCCGGCGTCGGACTGGTTGCCCGCGACAGGACGGAAGAATCCGTCGCGATGCCGCTGACGATCCGTGAAAATACGTTTCTCAATCCCGAGGCAACGGGACGCGGCCTGTTTTCGATCCTGTCGCCGGGCGAGGAAACCCGCATGGCGGAGGAAATCGGCAAGGAAGTCGCCCTCAGCCCGAATGATCAGACCATGGCGATCGAGGCTCTTTCGGGCGGCAATCAGCAGAAAGTGGTGATCGCGCGCTGGCTGGCGACCAAGAGGAAGCTGCTGATCTGTGAGGATCCGACCGCCGGTGTCGATGTCGGCGCGAAGGCGGAAATCTACGCGCTCTTGAACAAGGCGCTTCTTGAGGGGGTCGGCATCCTGCTGGTGTCGACGGACTTCGAGGAAGTCGCAACGATCTGCCACCGGGCAATCGTCTTCAGCCAGGGAAAAATTGTCGGCGAGCTGGCAGGGACCAAGCTGTCGACGGAAAACCTTATCCAGGCCGCGTCGGCCAGCAACGTCGCTGCTGCTTGAGGAATAGAAAATGCAGTCACTTGAATCCAATGCTCTGGAACCAACCAAATCGGAAATCGAAGGTCTTTCGATCCGCGGCAAGCTGCTGCGTTTCCTTCCGGTCTACGGCCTGGTCATCCTGACGCTGTTGCTGATCCTTCTCTTCTCGGTTCTTTTGCCGAAGACCTTTCCGACGCTGCTGAACCTCAGGGCGATCATTTCCGACAAGGCCATCATCGCGCTGCTTTCGCTCGGGGCGATGATCCCGATGGCCGCCGGCCGCATCGACCTGACCGTCGGCTACGGCATCGTGCTCTGGCACATTCTGGCGATCAGCCTGCAGACCCTGCTCGGCATTCCCTGGCCAATGGCCGTGGTGATCGTGCTGATGCTCGGCGCCATGACCGGTTTCTTCAACGGTCTCCTGGTTGAAGTCGCCAAGATCGACAGCTTCATCGCGACGCTCGGAACCGGCACGGTGCTCTACGCAATCGCGCTCTGGCACACCGGAGGCCGCCAGATGGTCGGCGTCTTGCCCGACGGGTTCTATTCCCTCAGCACCACATTCGTTTTCGGGCTTCCGATCACGGGGTACTACCTGATCGCGATCACCGTGTGCATGTGGCTGATTCTCGAATACACCCCGGTCGGCCGCTATCTCTATGCCATCGGCGCGAACCAGCGCGCGGCGCAGCTCAACGGTATTCCGACGCGCAAATACGTGATCGGCGCCTTCATGGCCTCAGGCACGATGACCGCGCTCGCGGGTGTCCTGCTGGCGTCCAAGCTCAGGATCGGTCAGGCGAGTGTCGGACTTGAGTTTCTTCTGCCGGCACTTGTCGGCGCATTTCTCGGATCGACAACGATCAAACCCGGCCGCGTCAATGTCTGGGGCACGGTCGTCGGTGTTGCGATCCTGGCCGTCGGGATCTCCGGCATCCAGCAATTCGGCGGCTCTTTCTGGGTCGAACCCCTCTTTAACGGTGTCACGCTGCTGATCGCAATCGGCATCGCAGGCTATGCGCAGCGCCGGAAAGGCGCTGCGAAAAAGTAGGTTTTTTGCAAAGGGAGGAAACGATGCAAAAACGCGATTTTCTGAAAACGGTTCTGGCGACAACCATGCTCGCAGGCCTCGGCTGGCCGGCATTCGCCGAAACAGCCTGGGACGGGCCGACCACCGGGCCGGCGGCAGCGGACGGCAAGACCGTCGTCGTCGTCGCGGCCGACCTGAAGAACGGCGGCATCCTCGGCGTGACCAACGGTGTCGAGGAAGCCGCGGCGAAAATCGGCTGGGAGGTTAGGGTTCTTGACGGTGCCGGGTCGATCCAGGGGCGTACGGCCGCCATCGGACAGGCGCTTGCACTTCAGCCGGACGGGATCGTCATCAACGGGTTCGATGCCGTGGAACAGCAGGCGGCGCTGGAAGGCGTTGTTTCGGCCAACATCCCGATGGTTGCCTGGCATTCGGGCCCGAAGATCGGCTGTGATGCGCCGGGCGGAATTTTCGCGAACATCTCCACTGACGCCATGACGGTGTCCGAGGTTGCCGCGAACTGGGCGATCGAGGACGGCGGCCAGGATATCGGCGTCATCATCTTCACCGATTCCACCTACCAGATCGCGATCGACAAGGCCGACCGGCTGAAGGAAACCGTCGAGGCGGCCGGTGGCAAGGTGCTTGAATATGTCGATACGCCGATCGCCGACACGTCGACCCGCATGGGACCGCTGACAACCAGCCTCCTGCAGAAATACGGGGACAGCTGGACGCACGCGCTGGCGATCAACGATCTTTATTTCGACTTCATGGGACCGGCCCTGGCTTCTGCCGGGATCTCGGCAGCGGACGGGCCCCAGGCGGGTTCCGCGGGTGACGGGTCCGAAGCCGCATTCCAGCGTATCCGCACCGGCGGCTACCAGACGATCACGGTTGCCGAACCGCTCAATCTCCAGGGATGGCAGCTGGTCGATGAACTCAATCGCGCCGTCCAGGGCGAACCTTGCTCCGGCTACGTGACGTCTCCGGCGCTGGTCACGCAGACAGGTCTGGAGAAGATGGGCGACAGCAACGCGTTCGACCCGGACACGCCTTACCGCGAAGCCTACTCCAAGATCTGGGGCAAGTAAGTCTTCGCAAAACAGGTCGCCTGGAGCAGCCCCGGGCGACCTGCTGACTGAACGAAACCGAGTAACGGACTGTCTCCCTGGCGCGGATCCCCGCGAACGGGAGAGGTCTATCCAAAAGCAGAGTGGAAACATGTCTTCCGGCGAGCAAAATTCCGATCCCTTGGTGACGATGCGCAATATCTCCAAACGTTTTGGAGGTGTGCACGCGCTGACACAAGTCGATCTCGATGCGTATGCAGGAGAGGTCCTGGCGATTGTCGGCGACAACGGCGCGGGCAAGTCGACCCTGATCAAAATTCTCACGGGCGTCTACCAGCCGACCGAAGGCGAAATCTTCGTGGGCGGGAAGAAACTCGTCATGAACAGCCACTCGGATTCGATCGAAGAGGGGATCGATGCCGTCTACCAGACGCTCGCGCTCGCCGATCATCTCGATCCGGCGTCGAACATGTTTCTCGGCAACGAGCTGACACGCTCTTTCCTGGGCATCACCGTGCTCGACAACAAGCGGATGCGGTCCGAAACGGAACGTGTCCTGTTCGAGCGTCTCGGTGTCCGGCTTCGCTCGCTCGATGTTCCAACGTCAAGCCTGTCGGGAGGCCAGCGGCAGGCGGTTGCGATTGCGCGAGCGGTCTATCACGAGGGCCTCAGGGTCCTCGTGATGGACGAACCCACGGCGGCGCTCGGACCTCAGGAAACCGCACGGACCCTGAAACTCATCAAGGCGCTGAAGGCGCAGGGGCTTGCAGTCATCCTGATTTCCCATTCGCTCGACGACGTGTTCGAGGTCGCGGATCGGGTTCATGTGCAAAGGCGCGGCAGATGCGCCGGTGTCGTTCACGTTTCGCAAAGCTCGCAGCAGGACGTTCTCGCCCTGATCGTGGGCGCGGAAGAAGCGGCATAAGGGGGTAGAGATGACAACGGCAGCACAGTCAAACGGACCGACGCGGTTCTCCGACAGGATCGAACCGTTCCTGGCGATCATCGGCCCCATGGTGATGATCCTCGCCATTCTCCTGTTCATGGGGGTCGCGGAACCGGCGCGTTACTTCCGGCTTTCGAACCTCAATCTCATTCTGCTTGACGCAGCGCTCTACATGCCGATGGCCATGGCGATGACCTTCGTCATCACCCAGCGCGGGATCGACCTGTCGATCGGCTCCGTTGCGGCCCTGACGTCGATCATCATGGCGTTCCTGATCAAGCAATACGGATTTTCCGCGCCTGTCGCGATCATCATTGCGCTTGTGCTCGGTGCGATCTTCGGCCTGATCAACGGTCTGGTGATCACCAAGTTCAAGGTGCCCGACCTGATCGGCACGCTTGCCATGGATCTGGTCTACAGAGGCTTTGCCCTCGTGATCGCAAAGGGACTGGTGCTGGCGCGCTTCCCGGAAATCATGACCGAAATCGGCCGCGGCCAGATCCCGGGTTTCATTCCGGTTCCGGTGGTGATCGGCCTTCTGACGATGGCGCTCGGCTACTGGCTTTTGAAGAAGACCTATTTCGGCCGCTACACCGTTGCGATCGGCTCCAATCCGGAAGCTGCCGAGATGACCGGCATCGCCGTCGACCGTTACAAGATCTATGCCTACGTACTCATGGGCGCCTGTGCAGCGCTTGCCGGCGTCATGCTGACCGGCAAACTCAACGCGATACAGGCGACCTCCGCACCCTACTTCAACCTGCATGTCATCGCCGCCGTCGTGGTCGGCGGGACGTCGCTCTTCGGCGGGCGTGCCTCGATGCTCGGCTCGCTGGCCGGTGTCCTGCTTCTGTCCATGATGATCAATGCCCTTGTGACACTCAGGATCGAGTTTTTCTGGCAGTCGGTCGCATCCGGCGTGGTGATCGTGTCTTCGGTCGCGCTCTACACCTGGCTGCAGAAAAAGGACCGTGACGGTGCCAAGGGCATTCTGGATGCGTTGAAGACGCCGGAAAGCATCAGGCTGCTGCGCCTGTCCGGCGGTCTGATCGCCGCACTTGCACTTCTGCTTCTCATTGGAACTCTGTTTGCCGGCGCTCCGGTTGCCAGCGGCTGAGTTCCCGTACCGCGGACTTCATCAAAGGGAGGAATTTGAGATGAAACTGCTGAAATCTACACTTTGCGTCCTGTTGCTGACCGGCACGAGTGCCCTTGCACAGGGAAATCTGCCGCTCAAGGAATTGCCGGGGCATGCCGACCGGGACTACTGGGTGCCGGGCGAGGTGAACGCGGACGGCAAGCTTGAAGCTCTGCAAGCCGTTGTCGGTGGCGAAGGCGTGAAGTTCTCCGGAACGCAGGACAAGCCGGTCGAGATCGCACTGATCTACCCGTCTGCCGACACGTCCGATTTCTGGGCCCGCAACTATCTCGCACTGACCAAGCGGCTTGAAGAGCTGGGGATCGAGTACAACACGACCGAATTTGCCAGCCGTCAGATCGAGCACTCGCTGCAGTCGACCTATGCGAACCAGGTTCTGCAGGACGGTGATATCTACGACTATGTCATCTTCGGCCCGTCGGAACTCGCCATCCAGGCCGACAACATCGACAAGCTGGCCGGCAATGACGACTTCAGGACCTATGTCTGGGCGTTCCACACGCCGCTCAAGGATCTGAAGAACCAGCCGGACGTCTGGTTCGACTTCTCTTCGGCAGCCGGTGCCCTGGTCATGTGCGACTACATGCTCGAGCGGCTCGGCAACGGTGTCACCATGGCCATGAACCGGGGCATTCCCGGCATCACGGACAACCAGCGCTCTGGCGACTTCAAGGACTGCGTGATGGAAAAGGGCGACTGGAAGGTCGCTTACGAGCACTACGGCGAATATCAGCGCGAGGGCGGATATGAAGGCACCAGCCTGATCCTGCAGGCCTATCCGGAAGCCACGATCATCCACAACGCGAACACCGCGATGGCGATGGGCAGCGTCGAAGCGCAGATTGCGGTCGGCAAGGAAAAGGAAGTCTTCTCGACCGGATGGGGCGGTACGGGCCTTGAGCTTGACGCGATCCGCCGCGGCGAGCTGGATGCCACCCCGATGCGCATGGGCGATGATGTCGGCGCGGCAACGGCTGAAGCCATCAAGGCGGACCTGGAAGGCAGGGCGGAAGAGCTGCCGCTGGTCTTCCTTGGCCGGATCACCGTTGCCCATGACCAACTGAGCGCGGAAGAGCTTGATGCGTTGCAGACGGAGGCTTTCCGCTTCTCCGGCGTCGGTGCGCTTGAGCGCTAGCAAGTCCGCACGTTCTGCCGGCGATCCGGTCAGAAACTGACCTAACGGATTGATCAGACGTGCAAAACGTTGCGCTACCGGTATACTCCTCGCCGGTAGCGCGACTCTTTTGAGCCCCAGGCTCCGAACAGGGAATTCAATTGGCAAGGGACGGCGGAAAACAGGGACCGGTCACGATGCGCGATGTCGCCCGGGCTGCAGGCGTGTCCCGGATGACCGTGTCGCGCGCCCTGCGGAAGGACAGCCCCGTTTCCCTGAAGACGCGGGAACATATCCTCAAGGTGGTCCGGGACATGAACTATGTGCCCGACCAGATGGCCGGCAGTCTGACAACACGCAAGTCAGGCTTTGTCGCCACACTGCTTCCGTCATTGAACAACCTTCACTTTGCCCTGACGGTTCAGTCGCTTACGGAAGAGCTTGAAGATATCGGTTTGCAGATCCTGCTCGGGCATACCGACTATTCCGCCGAACGCGAGGAAGAGATCCTCGAAACGATGCTGCGCCGGCGCCCGGAAGCCATCGTCCTGTCCTATGACGGTCACACACGTCGGACCGTCGATCTCATGCGCGAGGCAAACGTTCCCGTTATCGAGATCTGGGAAACGCCCGAGAACCCGATTGAACACACGGTCGGTTTCTCCAATTTCGAGGCGGCCCGCCAGATGACGGAACGGCTCATCGCGTCGGGATACGAGCGGATCGCTTTTCTGGGGGAGGGCCAGGACGACTGGACACGCGGGGCCGCCCGGCGGAACGGCTATCTCAAGGCCATGGGCGAGGCCGGTCTATCGGCGCATCGCATGGTCCAGTACGGCATTCCGCCCCTGACGATCGAGGCCGGGTCGGAGGCCGCCGGCCAGATCCTCCAGGACTATCCGGATACGGATTGCGTGTTCTGCGTCTCCGACATCGCCGCATTCGGTGTGCAGAGCCGGCTGATCTCGCAAGGGTACAAGGTTCCGGACGACATTGCGGTAGCCGGTTTCGGCAATTTCGAGGTGTCGCGTTTCGCCGTTCCCAAGCTGTCGACCGTCGTTGTCGATCCGGTCAGGATCGGACGCGAAACAGGCAAGCTCCTGAAAAGACTCCTTGTTTCCGATCAATCTCTAGAAACCCCCGCCCAGCAGATCCTCGTTCCAGCCGAGGTTGAATTCCGCGAAAGCACCTGATTGCTAAGCGGTCGCCGGATCCAGATGAAAATTTAACAAAATTTCTCTTGTTACCGATAACACATGTGATATTGTGACCGGTAACAAATTGGAAATGTGACCGGTCACATAGCGCTTGCATCGTCAATTCGGTGCCCCGGGAGGAAAAATGCCGCGCATCAGACTTGAAAACCTCGTGAAGCGATACGGGAACTTCGAGGTGCTTCACGGCATCAATCTGGATATGGAGGAGAACGAGTTCACGGTTCTTGTCGGCCCGTCCGGATGCGGGAAGTCCACCACGTTGCGCATGATCGCCGGTCTGGAAACCGTCAGCGACGGCGAGATCTTCATCGACGACAAACCGGTCAGCAAGCTCGAGCCGAAGGCGCGCGATCTGGCGATGGTGTTTCAGGATTATGCGCTTTATCCGCACATGAATGTCGCCCGGAACATGTCGTTCGCGCTGCGTCTTCAGCGGCGTCCGAAAAAGGAAATCGACGAGAAAGTCGGCAAGGTGGCCGACATGCTCGGGCTGACGAATTTCCTTCACCGGAAACCGGGTGAGCTGTCCGGCGGGCAGCGGCAGCGCGTTGCGATGGGGCGGGCGCTGACGCGGGATGCGGGTACGTTCCTGTTCGACGAACCCCTGTCGAACCTGGACGCGAAGCTGCGCGGACAGATGCGTGCCGAGCTGGCGCTCATGCGCCAGAAAGTCCGCAAGAACATGATCTACGTGACGCATGACCAGATCGAGGCGATGACGCTCGGCGACAGGATCGTCGTCATGCATGGCGGATACATCCAGCAGCAGGGCACCCCGGAAGAGCTCTTCAAGCGGCCTGCGAACAAATTCGTCGCCGGTTTTCTCGGCTCGCCGCCGATGAATTTCCTGGAAGCCGAAGTCCAGGATCTCTCGGGACGATCGTTCGTCTCCGGCAACGGCTTCGAACTGGTTCTGCCGGAGGACAAGGCGGCCGCCGTCGCATCGCTGTCCTCCAATGCCATCACTCTCGGCATCCGTCCGTCCGACCTGCACTACAGCCCGGACGCGCCGGATCATGAATCCATCGACCTCAAGGTGATCGTCTCCGAATACATCGGCGCCCAGTCCGTTCTCCTGTGCGACTGCGGTGGCCAGAAGGTCGAGGTCGAACTCAAGTCCGAAACGCCCATTGCCCTGGGCGAAACACTGAGATTTGCGGTCAACAGGGAGGGCATACACATGTTCGACCGCGAGACAGAGGTTGCCATCAGGTGATCTGAACCTTGCTTCTAAGGGAGGAATGAATGCTGAAATACCTGAAAACGACAGTTTGTGCCGTCGCCGGCCTCGCGCTCGGCGCAACGGCCGCGCTCGCCAATCCTTACGAGGAGTTTGCCGGCGAGACGCTTGTGGTCAATTTCCCCGCGCACCCGCATTTTGATGCGGTGATGAAGGTCCTGCCGGAGTTTACGAAGGAAACCGGGATCCGGGTGGAAGTCGACCAGCTGCAATATCTGAAAATGCGTGAGCGCCAGACACTTGAGCTGACGAAGAACCGCGGCGACTATGACCTGATCGCCTATGTCGTGTTCTCCAAGGCCGACTATGTCTATGCCGATCAGCTGGAAAACCTGGCGCGCTTCTTCATGAACCCGAAACTGGCCGATCCGAACTATGAGGCGGAAGACCTCATTGACGGTTACGTCGCCAATATCGGTGTTGCCGGCGGCAAGAAGGGTTATCTTCCGGGCCCGACCGGTTCGCTGTTCGGTCTGCCCTTCGGCTCTGAGACCTCGATCCTCGGCTACCGGAAGGACATTTTCGACAAGCACGACCTGAAGGTGCCGGAAACCTACGAGGAACTGCTGGAACTCGTCTGCCTGATCCCGGAACTGGAACCCGGCATGGGTGGTCTTGCGTCACGCGCGGCCTCCGGCCACCACGCCAGCCATGCGTTCCTTTTGCACCTGGCACCGCTCGGAGGGCGGATCTTCGATGACGAGTGGAAGCCGATCGTCAACAACGCGGAAGGCGTGCAGGCAGCGGAAGCCCTGAAGAAGATCGTCAATTGCGGTGCGGAAGGTTCCAAGACCTTCGGTTTTGCCGAAGCGGGCGCGTCCTTCCTGCAGGGCAACTCGGCCATGTTCCTGGATTCCACGGTCTTTGCCGGTCAGGTCAACAATCCCGACAAGTCCAAGGTGGTCGGCCTGGTTGAGTGGGCTCCGCATCCCGTCGGTGTGAGAGCCGGTTCCCAGACGGGCGGCTTCGGCATCGGTATTCCGAAGAATGCCCAGAACAAGGACGCGGCCTTCCTGCTGATGCAATGGCTGACCAGCAAGAAAGCCGACAAGCTGATCGCAATGGCCGGCGGCAACCCGTCCCGCTATTCGACCCATGCCGACGCGGACGTGAACGAGAAGTTCCCGCACATGGCAACCTTTGGTGAAGCACTCAAGAACGCAGATCCGGACTGGCGTCCGATCATCCCGGTCTGGGGCAAGATCAATGCCGATCTCGGCACGACGCTCTCCAAGATCATCACCGAAGACGCACCGGTTCAGGAGTCGCTTGACGGTGTCGCCGAGCGCACGCAGGCGCTGATGGATGATGCCGGGTACTACACCTGGACCCAGTAACCCAGACGCTGCCCCGCGGCCTTGCCGCGGGGCTCTCAGAGATTCTCACTGAAAGCGATCCGCAATGAGCGTTGCGATCAAGGCCAATCGGCTGACCCCATACATGTTTCTGGCGCCGGCAGGGATCATCCTGGTTTTCGCGCTGCTCTATCCGATCGGATACATGGTCTATGCCAGCTTCCTGGACTGGAGCCCGAGCCAGCGGATCGGCCAGGCCGAGTTCATCGGGTTTCGCAATTACGTGAACCTGTGGAACGACGATGCCTTCCGGGAGAGCTTCTGGGTGACCATCCGGTTTGCCGCGATCGTCGTGACGCTTGAAATGATCCTCGGTGTCGGGCTTGCCTTGCTACTGGACCGGAAGCTCAAGGGCATGGCCGTGCTTCGCACCGTCTTCATCCTACCGATGATGATCGCGCCGATCGTGGTCGGTCTGATGTGGCGCTACATGTATCACCCGACCGTCGGCATCTTTAACCGCACGCTCAAGAGCTTCGGGTTCGAGGGGATACCCTGGCTCTCCGACAGCACCTGGTCGTTCATCGCGATCGTGATTGCCGATGTCTGGCAGTGGACGCCGTTCATCTTCATCCTGGCGCTTGCCGCGATGCAGTCGCTGCCGCGCTCGGCGCTTGAAGCAGCCGAGATCGACGGTGCCAACGAGTGGCAGAAGATCTTTCTGATCAAGTTGCCGCTGATGATGCCCGTCCTGATCGTCACGCTTCTGCTGCGCCTGATCGATGCCTTCAAGGTGCTGGAGGTGATCCTGGTCCTGACCAATGGTGGCCCGGGTCTCTCCACGGAAATCCTCGCGCTTCGCATTTTCCGGACGGCGCAGGAGTTCCAGGAGCTTGGAGAAGCGGCCGCGATGTCGAACCTGCTGCTCATGTTGCTGATGGCGCTGACCATCGGAATGTTCTTGTACAACCGCGTTCAGGAAGCCCGTGCCGCCCGCCAACGCGCAGCCGCCGAAAAGGACGACACCTGATGTCCGTGCAATCGGAAAAACAGAACCCGGCCTTTTATGCCCTCATCGTTGCGCTTGTGGTGATGAGTGTCGGCCCGATCGCCCTGATGCTGGCAACCTCGTTCAAGACCAATGTCGACGTCTATGACGCCTCGGTGCCGGCCTTCTTCTTCTCGCCGACGATCAAGAACTACGAGACGGTGCTGTGCAATTTCCTCTGGTACGAACCGGAGCATGTTGACTATTGCGACCCGACCTTTGGCCGTGCGCTGGTCAACTCGCTGATCGTCGGGCTGATCTCGACCGGGCTGACGCTGACCATCGGCTGCATGGCAGCCTACGCGCTCGTGCGATTCAAGTTCATGGGACGCGGCGCAGTCTCCATGACGACGCTGCTCATGCGCATGGTTCCGCCCGCTGTCCTGCTCGTCCCGGTCTTCGGTATCTGGACCTTCCAGTACGGCCTCGACCAGACCTATGCCGGCATCATCCTGATCTACACGGCGATGAACCTGCCCTTCGTGATCTGGATCCTTCAGAGTTTCATCGTGCAGGTGCCGATTCAGCTCGAAGAGGCCGCGCGCATGGACGGCGCCAATCCGTTCCAGGTGTTCTTTCTGGTCGTCCTGCCGATCATTCAGCCCGGCCTTGCCGCCGCCGCGATCTTCACATTCCGGATTGCCTGGAATGAGTTTCTTCTGGCAAACGCCCTGTCGGGACGTTCGACACGCACCGTGCCCGTCACGATCGTGAATTCGATCACCGAGTACGACATCAACTGGGGCGTGATCATGGCAACGGGCATGCTGCTGGCGATCCCGCCGATCCTGTTCACGTTCGTTGCTTCCAAGCAGATCATCACCGGCATGACGGCAGGGGCCGTGAAGGGATGATGATGGAGTGGCTGATATCCCCGATGGATGCGGCCAGACCTCATGAAATCGGCCTTGCCTTGTCCTGGCATGCCCGGTTCATGGTCCTCGGCTGGGGCATACTTGCCCCGCTGGCGATCATGATGGCACGTTTTTTCAAGGTTTTGCCCGGTCAGGACTGGCCGCGCGAATTGGACAGCAAGGTCTGGTGGCGCACGCACTGGGTTTCCCAGACGCTCGTTGTTGCCCTGTCCGCCGCCGGGCTCGCGCTTGTCCTGATGTCCTCACAGAACACCGGCACGGCCCTGGTTCATCGCCTCTTCGGCTATTCTGTGCTGGCGCTGGCGATGGTGCAGGCGTTTTCCGGTCTCCTGCGCGGAAGCAAGGGCGGTCCGACAGACCGGCAGGCCAACGGTTCTCTGCACGGCGATCACTACGATATGACGCGGCACCGGCTGATTTTCGAGGCGGTTCACAAGGGTTGCGGTTACCTTGCCCTCATTCTTATGATCGGTGCGATCGCGAGCGGTCTTTGGACGGCAAACGCCCCCAACTGGATGTGGCTCAGCCTGGTCTGCTGGTGGGGCATTCTGATTGCCGCGTCGGTCTATCTCCAGCGGCTCGGCTGCGCGGTCGATACGTATCAGGCCATCTGGGGGCCGGACCCGGGGCATCCGGGAAACAGAATGAAACAACAGGGATGGGGGACCCGGCGGCCCGACTTCCCGCAACAGGCATTTGATAAGCAACGGGAAACATGATGTTTGGCGTTTTGGAAGGAACCGGTTTCGAAGTCATAGAACCGGAATTTGAAGGCTGTTTCGTGGGGCATGTGCGGGTCGAGCGCCTTTGGTCGGGGGCGCGCTGGTCCGAGGGTCCTGCCTGGTTTCCGGCGGGCCGCTACCTCGTCTGGTCCGACATTCCCAACAACCGCATCCTGCGATGGGACGAAACCGACGGATCGGTCTCGGAGTTCAGGCGCCCGTCCAGCAATGCCAACGGCAACACGGTGGACACGCAGGGCAGGCTCGTGACCTGCGAGCACCTGACACGGTGCGTGACGCGGACCGAGCACGACGGCTCGATCAGCGTCCTTGCTTCGCACTGGGAGGGCAAGCGGCTGAATTCACCGAACGATGTCGTCGTCAAGTCGGACGGCTCCGTCTGGTTCACGGACCCGTCCTACGGGATCCTGATGGACTACGAGGGCGACCGCGCGGACAGCGAGATCGGCAGCTGCAATGTCTATCGCGTGGACCCGGATAGCGGCGCCGTGGAGCTTGTCGCCGACGGATTCTTCAAACCCAACGGTCTTGCTTTCTCCGGGGACGAGGAATGGCTGTTCGTCTCCGACACGGGCATCACGCATGACGCGGACGGACCGGCGCATATCGAAAAGTTCAAGGTCGGGAGCGACGGCAAGTCACTGGAAGACCGTGGTGTGTTCGCGTCCTGCTCGGCCGGCATTTTCGACGGGTTCCGTCTCGACCGGGACGGCCGCATCTGGAGTTCGGCCGCCGACGGCGTTCATTGCCTCAACGCAGATGGCGTTCTGATCGGGAAGGTGCGCATTCCGGAGATGGTCGGCAATGTCTGTTTCGGCGGCCCGAAACTCAACCGGCTGTTCATCGCGGGCACGAGTTCGCTCTATTCGGTCTATCTGAACGTGAACGGGGTGAAGTGAACGGGAAGCCCTGCTAGTCACCTGAATCTGAAGTTTGGCTCCTTTTACGCGCTTTTTGGCCGGATCTTGTGGTCCGGATTTCTGTCTCATCTTCGCGCACTTGGCGGGCTACGATGTACCAGAAAACCTCCTCAGGCGATTTCGCCGAACTGTCTCATGGTTTCTGATCGGGCAGTTCTGATAAAACCTTGTTTCAAATTAGTTTTCTCAGGTTCCTGAGGCCGATAAGCCGCTTGCTTTGATGGATCCGGTAATGGCGTCCATGCCGGACGTAAGCGTTTGCAGACCTATGCTTATCCATAGCTTGTCGACCAGAAGCTGTTGTGATCAGGTGATCAGAATAAGCGAAGGAAATTTTCCTATGACAGCACGGACTCTTTCTTCAGCTCGGATCAATTTACATTGGAATGCTAGGCAACCAGTCGCTACTGGATTCAGAATCTGTAAAATTCTGGTGGCTACTCAGGTAGTTGATCCAGCTGCGCCTTGCCCATGATCATCACATTTACTTTAAGCATTGAGAAATCTGTAGGCCTCAGCGGCAAAAACCAGAAGGCCGACGTCATGGCCATTCAAATGCGTATCAATGAATTGATGCCCCGCATTGGTGAGCCGCTTTCCGTTGACGGGATCGCAGGGCCCTTGACCCAGGGGATGATCGCCGACTTTCAGGCCGTCGCGCTGGGCTTCAGTCGGCCCGACGCACGGGTGGATCCAGGCGGGCGTACGGAACGCGGGTTGAACAATCCGACATCGGCTGCGGCATGGCGTTGGACCGATCCGAGTCATGACCCCCAGCAATACATCCCCACATTGCCGAAAAAGGCGAATGCGGCAAAGGGGAATACCGAGGCCGGTGGACGGGCGGCGGGCGGCGGATCAACCGGTCATGGCTCGGGCGGGAGCAAGGGCAGCCCCCAGGCCAACGGTGGCAGAGGCAACGGGAGCGTGCCGAAAGTGGTGGTTCCCAAGAACAAACCCTACCGCGATAAGGAGGGACATCTCGTTGTTGCCAAGGGGGCGGAGGCGCTTCGGGTCGCTCAGGGGAATCTCTCTTGGCTCCAAGACGTACGGGGATCCACGACCGGCCTTATCGGCGGCAGCTACGCCGTTCCGAAAGGCACGGTCGATCTTAAACTCAAACAGGTGATTGTGGGTCAAACCGGCGGCGATACCGGCAAGGTATTCTGGATCCGCGGCAACACGCTTTACGCCAGCCGTGGGCTCGACTTCATCGTAAACCTGGAATCGTCAGGTCTTTTCAGAGAGATCAACAACCAGACACGGGCAGTGAAACCGGCCAGCAACGCCATGGGGGCCTTTGTCATGGGCTTCGGTACGACGATCATCGGAACGCCAGGTCTTGCCGTGACGGCGATCATTGTCTTTACCAAGGGCCTTGTCTTCTACAAGACCAGAGAAAAGCAGGTGAAAAGCGTCGCCGCGGTGATGCCGGATATCGTTGAGGGCTTCAAGTTCTTGAAAGACAAATGTCCGAACTTCTGGACCCACCTTCTTCGAGGTCTCGGCACGGCGTTTTCGACCGCTCTTTCGTCGGTACCCCAAGGCTTCACCGCCCAGCATGTCGCCATGTTCATGGGCAAGATGATGGGGGGGCTTGGCGCGGCGGAAGAGGTCACCGTCACGGCCACGTTGAAGGTTCTGGGAATAGTGCTCGCAACCACCTTGCCGCTCGTTGCAGCCACTGGAACTGCGAGAAATGTGCAGGAGATCGTGAACTCGCTGACCACGTCCTTCGCGAAGGCGGGCATTCCGATCACCGAAGCGGACGCCCGCAAAATGGCGGACGAACTGGGCAAGCCCGGTGTCTCGCAACAGCTTGTCAAGCTGCATGCTGCGATGAGCAATGTGGATGGCCTGCTCCTCGATTTGGCTAACCACTGGCTCAAGGCAGACGGGCACAGTGCAGTCCGGAAAATCTCACAGGCGGATAACGGCATCTGGACACACTTTTGACAGTGGTGTTTTGCGTCGCCAACCTAGGTGATGGACCCATAAATGAGACTGAAATGGCATGCGAAATGGCGAAATCCCGTCAGGAAGGGTGCGCGGAGCGGGCTTCCTGCCCGGTCAAGCACGCTGACGCCACGGGGTGAAGCCATTTCCATGTCCTTCGGATTTGACCGGATTGCGCCTCCTCGGCGTCGCGAAAGGCTTGAAAATGACCCACATTTCCTGCGCTTCCGCTCCTAGAGGAGAAGCAATCCGCCTCAAACCATTTCGGCCTCATTTATGTGCCCATCACCTAGAGTATCCGTTTCTAGCGCGGTTTTGGTATCTGAAGTTCGCTTCGGAGACTGCTGGAGCAATGATGCGAACTTCAAATTCACCGCCCTAAACGTCTGGCCCACCGGGCCGGGCCGCCTTGAGCCGGCGTGCGTAGAGAACACGTTCCCGGTAGAAGATGATCAGCCCCGAGGCGACGATGATGGCCGCGCCGATGACCGTCCACTGATCTGGCAGCTGATCGAAGACGAGATAGCTCGCGACAGTCAGATACAGGATAAAAACGTAGCCGAAGGGCATGAGAAGATTGGCCGGCGCGAAGCTCATCGCGTTGGTCAGGAACTGGTGCCCGAGCCATCCCAGGATGCCCAGCCCGACCAGAACGCACCATTGAAATCCGGTCGAGGGGTTCTGCCATTCGAGAATTGCAAACGGCACCAGCGCGAAGGTTCCGACAAACCCGGTGTAGAACTGCATCGTGTCCGGCGAGACGACGCCTGCCAGTTTCCGGGTCAGGATGGAATAAAGGGCAAAGCTGAACGCGGCGGCCAGTGACAGCAGGACGGCAAAGTGAAAGTCCTCGTCGAACGGCCGAATGGCGACGGCGACACCTGCGAACCCGAGCGCGACGGCGGACCAGCGGAGCAGCCCGACGCGCTCGCGCAGCAAGGGCCAGGACAGGACGCAGATCATGATTGGTGACGAGAACAGGATGGTCGACGTGAGCGTCAGCGGCAGGTAGCGCAGGGCCGCGAAATTGAAGACCGTCGATCCGGTCAGGAGCGCGCCGCGCAGGAGCACCAGCCAGATCCGCTCGCAGCGCAATTGCCGGAAGTCGAAATCACTTGCGGCGAACAGGCCGAGTGAAATCATGAAATGGCCGAAATAGCGCATGAACGAGAGTTGCAGGGCGCCCAGACCCAGGACGCCCAGCCATTTCGAGCCCGTGTCGATGAAGGCAAAGGTGAGATAGGCGACGAGGATCAGGACGATGCCGAGAAACGGCTTGTCTTCGACGGTCCTTGAAGCAAATCGCGCCATGCCCTACCGGCTTAGTCCTTGTTGCCCGCCTTGAAGTGGTCCACGAAGAAGTCGACCTGCAAGGGAACGAACTCGTCGCCCCTGCCGGCTTCAATGGAGAGGTCGAGCGCCTTCTTGGCTCCCGCCGCCATGATCGACTCCACGCCAAGGCTTTCGGCCATATCCGTGTAGTAGCCGACATCCTTGCGCGCATTGCGGATCGAGAAGGCGAGCTTGTTGGGATCGTTGTCGATCGCGTAGGCCTTGACGAAATCCATCATGCCGGAATGCAGAGGACCGGCCGCCATCACGTCATAGACCTTCTGACGGTCGACACCCGCCTTGTCCGCCATGGCAAAGGCCTCCGACATGCCGTTCGCGACCGCCTGGGCAAAGAAGTTGTTGATCAGCTTGATCGTGTGACCGGTGCCGAGTGCACCGAGGTGGAAGACATTTTCGCCCAGGTCGTTCAGAACCGCTTCCACGCGCGCATAAGCGGCCGCGTCTCCGGAACACATGAGGTTGAGCTTGCCTTCCAGGGCATGGGAGGGCGTGCGCCCGATCGGGCAGTCTAGGTAGGTCGAACCGGCTTCGGCGACGGCTGCGCCGATCGTTTTCGTGGACGCGGGCAGGGAGGTGCCGAAGTCGATCACGATCTTGCCCGGCGTCAGCCCGGCGATCACGCCTTCCGGACCGTACATCCGGCTTTCCACCGAGACGGACGTGTCGACGCAGAGCATGACGACATCGCTGGCCTCTGCCACCTCACGTGCGGATTTCACTTCACCTGCACCACGGCCGACAAGCGCGTCCACCCGCTCGCGCGACCGGTTGGCGACAATTGTCAGTTCATAGCCCTGGTCGAGAAGGCGGTTGCACATGGCAGCGCCCATCAGACCGATGCCGATAAAGCCAATCTTCGGTTTGCTCATGATCGTTCCTCAATTCATAAAGTTGTCAGACACTGTTTGCGTTCTGCGCCGGGCCTTCCGCCACGACAGGACGGCCGGTGCGCGCCGCCGTGCGCACGGCCTCGACAAGGCGCAGCGCTTCGAGCCCGTCGCGGCCGGAGACCTTCGGTATAGTGCTTTCCTGCCGGACGAGGCTCGCGAAATGTGTCAATTGCTCGTGAAGCGGATTGACCTTTTCGGTTGCGATCACCTCGTGTTTGAGCGGGCGCGACCAGTCGCCTTCCTCGCCGTTCGCATCTGTCCAGACACGCAGGGCCGGAAATTCGAAACTGCCCGCCGTACAGCCGATGCGCCAGGACGAAATCCCGGTCTCCGCGATATTCGGGTTTTCACCGCTGGCGCCTTCGAAACTCCACGGGGTCAGGGCCGCATCGGTCAATATGGCGGTGGCAATGACGCCGCTTGCGAACCGGATGTTGATCGCGGCGCTGTCCTCAACGGTGCTCCCGCGGGCATGGTGGGATACCATCGCCTGGACTTCCTGCACGGGACCGAACAGACCGACCAGCAGGTCCGCCTCGTGGATGAAGTTGATGAGCAGCGGTCCACCGTCGCTCTTGCGCCGCCAGAGCCCGGCCTGGAAGTAGCTGTCCGGTTTCCGCACGGCCCAGATTAGCGAGGCAGACACGGCATTGCCGAGGGCCGCGGTGTCGAGCAGTTCCTTCGCCTTCTCGACGGACGGGTGGTAGCGGCGATGGTGACCGACCAGCAGGGGCAGCCCGCGCGCTTCGAATGCGCTCACGAGCTTCTCGCCGTTTTCGACGGTATCGGCCACGGGTTTTTCAACCAGGGTTGCCCAGTTCCTTTCCAGACAGGCCAGCCCGCTCGGCAGATGGTCGGAATTGGGTGTTGCGATGACAGCGGCGTGGCAATCGGAAGCCGGCACAGTGTCGATGTCCGGCGCCCACCGGCAGTTCAGCTCCTGTGCCAGTGCTTGCTGATCCGGATTGGGGTCGACAATCCAGGCAAGATCGATGTCCGGGTGATCGGCTGCATGGCGCGCATGCCTTTGACCGACAAGGCCGGCCCCGATGACCACGAGGCGAATGGGATTATTACGGTTCAATTCCCGTCTCCAACCAGAACGGTTGTTTGCTTGGTGTGTGTTCTTAAGCGCAGTAGGGCGCGTCGTTGCCCCAGCGGTGCTGGGGAATGTGCTCGCTGTGTGCGAGATGATGGCGGGTGTCTTCCCACATCTTCTTCCACAGACGCCAGTCCTTGAGTTCGGAGCCGGGATTGCTGCGCGAGCGCGCCACAAATTCCGGGAAATGGCTCCGGCCCGACGGCTGTCCCGTTACGTGATAGCGCAGATCGAAGGACCAGCGGTAATGATCGCTTTTGTTGGCGAGCGATCCGTGCGGGGTCAGCGGGTGGAAGATGACGGCACCGCCGGCTTTCACGGGAACCGGCGTGGCCTGGTCCTTGGGGAGAAACGGCTCGGCAATCCCGACCTGGGACCTGGAACAATGTGGCAGCATTTCCTGGTAGGCTCCGGGGGCAACCTGTAGGCAGCCGTTTTCGATCGTGGCGTCCGTGATCGCCAGCCAGACCGTCACGAAGGTGGTTTCGTCGGCTTCTTCCAGGGTTACGCCCTGGTCCTGGTGCCAGTCGGTCGCGATGACATGGGCGCGGTTCTCGGATGCCGCCACGGCGTGTTGCGGCGGCTTTATGCGCACATGCTGGATCGGATTGGAGGAGATCTCCGGTCCGATCAGGGCTTCGACGCAATCCAGAATATTGGCGTTCGTTGCCATGTCGAAGACGGCCGGGCCGAAATGCATCGGCGTGTCGTCCGAAATGCCCGAATGCGGCAGACTGATGTCGAAGGGCTGATACCATTCAAACCCGCCCCTGTAGGCCCTGTCCAGCTTGTCCCAGAAGCCCATTCCCTCGTCAGGCTGCGGGACCTTGCCGTCCTTCTGCCACGAGCCGTAGAGATCGTCCATGAGGGAACTGTACTCACTGCGGACGTTTGTCAGGGCATCCTCATCCAGCAGGCCCTCGACAACGAGGTAGCCTTGTTTACGGAACAGATCGACATCGCCTTGACTAAGCATGATGTGAGGTCCTCAAAGCAGAATGGTGACAATCGTCGGCCAGATCAGCAACACGGCGAGCGCAACCAACTGTACACCGATAAAGGGGAGAAAGCCCCGGAAAATATCGGTGAGCGAAATGTGCGGAGGCGCGACCGATTTCAGATAGAACGCGGCAGGGCCAAAGGGCGGCGACAGGAAACTGACCTGCATGTTCATGCAGAAAAGAACGCCGAACCAGATCGCGACATGCTGCGGCGACAACGTTCCAAGGAACCCGATCTCGTCGATCGGCAGCCGCTTCACGATCGGCAGGAACACCGGGATGATCAGCAGCACGATGCCGACCCAGTCCATGAACGCGCCCATGAACAGCAGGATCACCATCATTGTCAGGATCACAAGCATCGTCGGCATTTCCGCGCCGATGATGAGCTGGGCGATGTAGGTCGGGCCGCCGGCAAGCGTATAGGCGCCGGCAAGCGTGGCCGCACCGATGGTCACCCAGATGATCGTGCCCGTAGAGCGCAGCGTCCGCATCATGGACACCCAGAGCAGGTCAACGGAGGCTTCGCCGCGGAAGAGGGCGATCAGGAACACCGCGACCGCGCCCATGCCGGCCGCCTCGGTGATCCCCGTGACGCCGCCGTAGATCGATCCGAGAACGATGCCGATGACGGCGAGCGGCGGAACCAGGCCCTTGCCGTGCTCCCAGCCGGAGGCGGTCCTCTGGCGTCCGGCGACCAGGAAGATGAACAGCAGCGCCAGAACGCCGATGCCGATCAGCCAGGGGAGGTCGGAGACCATCCCGAGGGGCGGCGGCTCGAAACCTTCGACAGAGGGATCGTTCCGGCCCATGACCGTCAGGAAGGCGATCCGCGCGAGCAGGATTGCCGAGATGCCGGCAACGACGACACTGACGAACCCGCCGAACATGACCAGTTTTTCGCCGCCTTCCGGGTCGCCTTCGCGCGGCTCGGGCAGGGGAGCCTGGGACGGGTCCAGCTGCGTGCGGACAACGATATAGATCATGATGAAGCTGGCCAGCATGAAGCCGGGAATGAAGGCACCCGTGAACAGCGCCTTGATCGACGTTTCGGTGATGAGGCCGTAGATGATGAGAACGATCGATGGCGGGATCATCGTGCCGAGTGAGCCGGACGCACAGATCGTACCGATCGCCAGGTTCTGGTTGTAGCCGAGACGCAGCATCTGCGGCAGGGCGATCAGGCCGAGAAGCACGACCTCGCCGCCGATGATGCCGGACATGGCCGCCATCAGAACGGCCATGATGGAGGTCACGATGGCAACGCCGCCGCGCGCCCTGCTCAGCCAGAAATCCAGACTGTCATACATCTGCTTGGCAATACCGGATCGTTCCAGCAAGGCGGCCATGAAGATAAAGAGCGGTACCGAGATCAAGACGTACTCGGTCATCAGGTCGAAGATCTTCTGGGTCAGAAGATACAAGGGGCCGGTGCCCGGATTGCTTGTGAGGAGGCCCGTGCCGAAACTCGTCGGGTCGGTGAGCAGCGTCGGCTCGAATTTCATGATCATGACCAGCGCGGCCAAGATGGCCGAGGCAAAGCCGAGCGGCATGCCGATGCCGAGCAGGAAGAGAAGTCCGAAAACCAGGACTATAGAGATCGTGCCGACGTCCATTACTTTGCACCCACGCTTTTCTTGATTGCTTCGAGCTCTTCTTCGTCGATGATGTCAGGCTCTTCCATTTCGGTAGGCTGCTTGTCCCAATCGGCAATCAGATTGGCGACGGCTTGGATGGCGACGAGCACGGCGACGATGAGGATCATCGGCTGGATCGTCGCAGGGATCGGCGGATCAAACGCCGTCCCGAACATTTCCCAACGGTGGAACTTGATGGCGAAGACCTGCTTGTAACTGCCGTAGACAAGGAAGAAGGCGAACAGGCAGATCATGAGCACCGAAATGACATCGCAGGCGTGGCGCAGCGGTCTGGGCAGGATGTCGTAAAGAATGAAGATGCGGATATGGCAGCGCTGCTGCATCGCGTAGAGACCTGACAGCAGGAACACGAAGCCGGCGATCCAGAGCGTCAATTCATTGGCCCACAGTGTTGGCGCTTCGATCACGTATCGCAGGAACACCTCATAGAGCATGACCAGCGTCATGATGATGATCAGGAGCATGACCACGCGGCCGATGAACAGCGCGAAATAGTCGAAACGGGTGTAATCGGGGTATTCCATCTGGGCGTGAACGACGCTGCGCATGCCGACCACGAGCAGAATGGGCAGAAGCAACAGGGCGGCCCAGTCGATGATGTCCATGATGCCGCCGAACATGCCCGACAGTCCCGGAGACACATCCTTGCGCTCGTGCAGTTCGGTGATCTGCGCGGTCATGCTTTCATTCGCATGCGGGAAGAAATCGAGAATGTAGGCAGGACCGTGCCAGATGACCCAGCCTGCGCAAACCGCAAATGCGACGGGAATGACCCATTCCCGCAATCCGCCGGACTTTTGCTCTTTCATCTTTTCCCCCGATAGGAAACGCGTAGATCCGCGCGCATGGGCTGCCCCTTAGTCTTCCCCGATGTTTTGTCACGCAGCGCCATGCGCCGGTGCCAGAAACAGAAAAATCAGATGAATTGCCATGTGCTTCCGGCAATCCTCACCAACCCCGGCATTTGGTTTTCTGACCGGTTTTCGAAGTGCATCCGGGGGTGGGTATGGCGGCGGAGCCGTGCTCCGCCGCCACAGTGTTGTCGACTGGATGCCAGTCTTACTTCATTGCGCCGAGATCGCGCAGGAAGTCCAGGTGGCTCTGCAGCAGTTCCTGGGACTCAGGCGTGGTCGCGAACTCTTTCCAGCTGTCCTGAACGGCCTGACGGTAGATCGCCAGATCTTCGTCGGACCAGGTGTTCAGAGCGATGCCTTTTTCGCGAAGTTCCTTCGCCGTCTGGGCGTTCTTCACTTCGTTGATGGTGGAGTTCTTCAGGGCCAGTGCCTGCATTCCAACCTTCAGGATCGCCTTGTGGTGATCCGGCATTGCGTCCCAGACGTCCTTGCGGCAGGCAAGGTGGTCAGCCGGCATGGAGTGGAAACCGGGATAGTTGGTTTCCGTTGCAATGTCATAAAGGCCGAGGCCGACATTGTTGGTGATGTTGGCCGCGTCGGCGCCGTCAATGATGCCGGTTTCAAGTGCGGTGAAGATCTCGTTGAAGTCCATCACGATCGGCGATGCGCCGAGCTTTTCGAAGATCAGCGTGATCACGCCCGGAGGCGAACGGAACTTCCAGTTCTTCAGGTCATCGACGCCCTTGAAGGACTTCGTCGAGGACAGGGACTCGGGGCCCGGGATCCACCAGCCGATGAACTCCATGTTGTTGGCATTGTAGAGTTCGTTCAGCTTTTCATAGCCGCCGCCATGCAGCAGCCATGCATATTGCTGATAGGGGTTCTGGTAACCACCGGTCAGGTCGCCGGCAAACTGGAATGCCGGGTTCTTGCCGGTCTGGTAAGCACCGCCGGTCATGTCGCAATCGAGAATACCCGTTGCTGCGGCGTCGAAGGTCTCAGCGGACTTGACGACGGAAGAGGCAAAGAACATCTCGATTTCGATTTCACCGTTCGACATCGCGGTAACGTCGTCGATGAACTCCTGAGCCATCTGTCCGGAAAGCGTTTCCGTGGAGAAGTGCGTCTGGATACGAAGTTTCGTGCTGTCCTGAGCGTTGGCATCCATTGCAGCGCCCATGGAAAGGGCGAGGCCGGCGGTTGCCACGCCTGCGAGCATGGTTCTCGTCAGTTTCTTGAGCATTCCTTATTCCTCCCAAGTTGCTCCAAATGACCGGCGATTTAGTCTGCGCCGGTCGTATTTGCTGGTGTTCCAGCGATTTGCTCCGTTCGGCCGGGCGGCCTTCACGAAGCTTGTTCCCCCTCGGCCGATCATCCTGATGCGGCCTTGAAAGCTGCCTGCGTCGCGGCGCCTGCACCGCTCTGCCTCATGCAGCTCCCCGTCTCTCCCTGGACAGCAAATCCTCTGCTCCCAGTTTTGTCCAATCGAAAATGACACCGATGCCCGGTTGGTCGGGTGCAACGGCCAGCATGTTCTCAACCACCAGGGGCCGCCTCGTGTATTGTTCGATCGGAAAAGAATGCACTTCGAGCCAGCCATCGCTGCCCATCCCGGCGAGCAGGCTGACATGAAGTTCCTGCATGCCGTGGCTGCAGACCGGGACGCCATGACGTCCGGCGAGTTCGGCTGCCTGAAGGAAACCGGTGATGCCTCCGCAATTGGATGCATCGGGTTGAATGAAGCTGAGTTTCGACTGTTCGAGCGCATAGCCGAACTCGTGAATGGTGTGCAGGTTCTCGCCCATTGCGAGCGGTGTTCCCGTCGCCTCGGAGATCACCGCGTACCCCTTGTAGTCGTCGGGTATGGTCGGTTCCTCGAACCACAGGATGTCAAACGGGCTGAAGGCGTTTGCCGCGGCAATGGCCTCTTCCACGCTCATTGCGTAATTGGCATCCACCATGAGGGCGACATGCGGACCGATAAGGTTCCGAACGGCAGCAACGCGGGCGACATCCTCTTCCAGGGACGGCTGACCGACCTTGATCTTCACGCCGTTGAAACCGCGGTCGAGATAGCCCTGAACGCTGTCGAGAAGCTTCGGCAAAGGGAAGCCGAGGTCGATGCCGCCGCAATAGGCCTTGCAGGTTCTTCCCTTGCCGCCGGCCATCTTCCAGAGGGGGAGACCTTCCTTCTGTCCGCGCAGATCCCACAGGGCGATGTCCACTGCCGATATGGCAAAGGACGCGATGCCACCCCTTGCGACATAATGGACGTGCCACTGCATTTCCTCGTAGAGGGCTTCGACGTTTTCGGGACTTTTTCCAAGCAGGAACGGCGCGAGATCGTGTTCGATCATCGCCGCAATGGCATGACCGCCCTTGCCGCCGGTATAGGTATAGCCGGTTGCCTTGCGCCCGTCGTCAAGTGCAAGGGTCGCGGTCACCAGCTCGAAATGGGTATGATCGCCGTGCTTTGCATCAACAAGTATCTCGGCAAGCGGTATGTGGAACAGCCTGGCGGATACGCTGACGATGGTTGTCAAGGTATCCCTCCCAAGATGCCAAGAACACTATGTTATTTGTTTTGGTTCGACCAAGTACGCAGGGAGCAGAGCGCGAATTGAAAGGTGAGTCAAGAGCGTTTACCGTCAATCCATTTAAATCGATTTAAAAAATATTTTAACCATCTGTTTTTTCTACGTTTTTTTTATAGTGATCAAATGATGTGCGGAAACGCTTGCTTTCGCCCAATATGGGGGCATAGCATTGTGGTCAAAGCAAACAAGAGTTTGGTACAACCAATTGGCTACCGCCACGATGCCGGACAAACAGGGAGAGAAACGGGCTGCGGACACGATCGTGACCGCGCTGGAAGCCCGCATCGCGTCGGGTGAATTGGCGAACAACAAGCCATTGCCGCCCGAGCGCGATCTCATGGAGGAATTCGGCACGTCGCGGACCGTCGTGCGCGAGGCGATCTCGGCCCTTGCCAATCGCGGGCTGATAGAATTGCGGCCGCGATTCAGGCCCGTGGTGCGAAGGCCCGACTATGGCACGCTGCTCAATGCGACCGGCACCATCGTGCGCTATCTTCTGAACGAACCCGGCGGTGTGCAGAATCTCTACCAAAGCAGGGTGTTCATCGAGCGCGGCCTTGTCAGGGACGCTGCCCTCAACGCCAGCAAGGACAACATCTCCGATCTGAAGGCCGCGCTGCAGGCCAACGAAGCTGCGCTTGATAATTCGGAAGAGTTTTTCCGGACGGATATTGCCTTTCACGGCGTTTTGTATCGCATCGGCAGCAATCCGATTTTCCCGGCACTGCACGAGGGCTTCACAGCCTGGCTGTCACCGAACTGGGCGCGCATGACGCGGTCCGATGACCACAACAGATCCGTCTATCTGGATCACAAGGCCATCTACGACGCCATTCTGGAGAGAGACCCGGCGCGCGCCGAGGAAGCCCTTGTCGCGCATCTGAGCGCAGCGTGGAAATACGTGGAGGAGACGTTCTAGAGCCGAGGCATGCCGGCTGATGTGCACCAGCGTCGCAATGACGTTGGCCAAGGCCGGCATGACGACGTTACATGGGCAGCGGGTGTCTTCCGGACCCGCCCGGCGCCGGTCGCTCTCCATGGGGTCCGCCGCTTGAAATCCCGCATATCGATGCCGGCATGGTCTGTCCTGCCGGCCTATCTCGTTGTGCAACCGGAGGATTTTGGATGCAAAAGACAGGTGTGATCGGATTGGGGGACATGGGCTCTGGGCTCGCGAAGAACCTGATCGCAAACGGTTTTGAAACCAGGGGATTCGATCTTTCCCCCGACAGAATGAGCGCGTTCGAGGCGATGGGTGGAACCCTCGCGGAAAGCGCGGGCGATGTCGGCAAGGGTGCAGACGCAGTCTTCGTGATGGTGATGAATGGTGACCAGGTCAAGGACGTCATTTTCGGCGACGGCGGACTGTGTCAGACCATGGCGCCGGGCAGTGTCATCATCCTGACGGCAACCATCAAGCCGAGAGAGGGGCGCGAAGTCGGTGCGATGCTGGAAGGCAGCGGCATCCACCTGATCGACAGTCCCGTTTCCGGTGGATTTCCGGGTGCGCAGGGCGGCACGCTGACCATGATGGCGGCTGCTCCCGATGCGGTCCTTGACGAATACAAGGCTGTGATGGAGGCCGTGTCGGCAAACATCCACCGGGTGGGAAGCCGCGCGGGTGATGGCCAGACGGTCAAGGCCTGCCTGCAGTCGCTGATCGGATCCCAGTTCTCGGCAACATTCGAGGCCGCGGCGCTCGCGGCTAAGGCGGGCGTGCCCGGCCAGGTGATCCTTGACGTGTTTTCCACGTCCTCTGCCGGATGCGGGGTGGTCAACAACGCCTTGCAGAAAATCATAGACCGTCAGTTCGAGGGAACCGGCAGCCATATCAATACCATGCACAAGGATCTTACCATTTCGATGAACCTTGGCGAGGAACTCGGTGTGCCGCTTCACACGGCGGCCGCCGCCATGCAGATCTTCCACGCGGGCAAGACCAAATACCCGAATGGCGACAACTGGATCTGCACACGGGTGATCGAGGAGATCATCGGGGCCGAACTCCATCGCAAGGGGGCCAAGAAAGCATGAAACTCGGTGTCATTTGCGACGGCATCAGCCGTGATCTCGCTCACGCGCTGACCGTGATGGACGAGTTCGGCCTGGACTATGCCGAGCTGCAGTTCGTCGGAGAGAAAGAGGTCGGCGAACACTCAAGCCAGGAGATCGCCACGATCAAGGCCCTGCTGGAAAAGCACGGCAAGCCGGTCAGCTGTCTGTCCCGGCATGTCTTTGCCGGCATGACAACGGCAAACAAACCGGGGGATGCACTCCATACAACGCATATGGACGCCCTGAAGCGTGTCATGGACATGGCGCATACGCTCGGCTCGCCGCTGGTCCGGATCATGACCAACAAGAAGGAACAGATCCTCTGGGGCAAGGGCGGTGCCGAAAAATGGAACGTCGCCAAGGGCGCATGGGAGGCGTCGCTTCCCCTGATCGCTCCGGCGGTTGACCTGGCAAGATCGGAAGGTTTGACGCTTGTCGTTGAAACCGGCAACGGTACGATGGTGAACTCCAACTACACCGCGCGCAGGCTGATCGACGATCTCGACGCCAGGGATGTGCTCAAGGTCCTGTGGGATCCGGCGAACAATTGCTGGTGCCACGAGCGGGCCTATCCGGACGGCTACGAGGAACTGAAGGGCGGCTATCTTGGCCATGTGCACATCAAGGACGTGCTTGTCGACACGCCGAGGGCGACCCTTGAAGTCAGGCGCATGGGCGAGGGGCAACTCGCTGATCAGTTTGAACCGATTGCAGCGACGCTGAAGGCCGATGCCTATAACGGCGTGATCTCCTTCGAGAGCGTCTACCATCCGGGCAACGGGGATTTCGAGGCGGGTTTCCGGCTCTGCATCGACCGGTTCAAGGACCTTTTCGGATAAGGTGAGTATTCCTTTGCTCATCTGCCCGGCGATGAATTCAGCGCCGGGCTCTTTCAATGCCACGCCGACTACGCGTTTTCCAATTCCGCGATCAGCTGATCTGTCGTGACCTGCCGGCAATAACCCTTGATGGTCTTCAGCGAATTGTCGTGCCTTTCCTGGGTGTAGGTCAGGCAGGCGTCGGTGACCTGGGTGACCAGGTAGCCGAGATCACAGGCGTCGCGGATGGCGCTTTCAACGCATTGATCTGTAACGATGCCGCTGATCACCAATTGCCGGATGCCGAGATTGCCGAGCACGTAGTGAATATGGGTGGAAACGAAGACGGAGGAGGAGGACTTGGGAAACAGGATTTCATCCTCGCCCGGTTCCAGTTCGTCAATCACCTTTCCGTCCCATGATCCCTTTGGCACATTGAACCCGGTGATCTTGTAGTCAAGGCTGCGGTCGCGTCCGTCCTTCGTGAGGCTTTCGATCGTCGTGTACATGACTTCGACGTTGCTCTTGCGGCAGGCTTTCTGAAGCCGCTGCATGTTGGGAACCACGCGGGTCTTCATTTGCGAAAAGAACCAGCCGTATTTCCGGTCGAACGCCTCGTCGGAGAGGCCCTCGAATTCAGCGCCCCTGCGATGCGCGGCAAAGTTCTGGACGTCTATGAAGAGCAGTCCGGATTGCTCCGGGACAAGCGGGACTTCGCGTGTGAGCATCATTTCCTTTTCTCCAGGACGTCCTTGAAAGCGGCGGTCAGATGACCGGCCCAAAGATCCTGGCCTTGCTCGGTGTCGATAAGATCATTGCGGATTTCAACCAGGCAATGGGCGAGACCGCGGGGTTCGGCATGACGGGGGATGAACCAGTCGCTGTCTTCCTCGATCATGTAGGGCACATTCTTGCCGACAAGCATCCGGTTGTCGCGCCTTTGCATGGTTGCCGCAATAATGTCGGCGGTTTCGGGGTCCGTTCTTGAAAGGAGACCCAGGTGCCAGGGGCGGTGTTTGCCCAGATAGACCGGCGTGAAGGAATGGATCGCAAATGCGGCCCGTTTCGGCCGTTCATCCAGGATCGCGGTCAGCGCGGCATCGTAGGGATCGAAGATCATCCGTTTGCGGATCAACCGTTCCTCGTCAGAGAGGTTCTGGTTGCCGGGGATCACACTGTCCTCGCTGACTTCGGGCGTTGCGTCCGGTGCCTCGAACGGACGGTTGCAGTCATAGACAAGGCGTGAATAGCGCTGTTTTACCAGATCTGCGCCAAGATTTGCCGCGATCCGCTCCGAGACGGCAAGAGCGCCGATATCCCATGCAATGTGCCGGTCCAGATCTTCTGATGTCAGGCCGAGGGTCCCGAGCCTCTGCGGTATGGCGCGGCCGGCATGTTCGCATACGAGCACAATGTCCGCGCCTTCCGGTCCCCTGATGCAGTCGACCGGTTCGGGATCCGTGCCGGCGAGGAGGGTTTTGCCCATATTTTCCGCGGAATATGCCGCTTCCTTGAGCATGAGGAACTCCACAGGGGTTTTGATAATCTTTTTTCATTTCGTCACAAATGGGAAAACTTGACAAGATTTTTTTATCAGATCACTGTGCTAGGCATGGTAGCTCACAGCACAATCCGTGATCTGATAACCGGGACGTCGGAGGCGTTGACCGGGGCGGAACGCAAGCTCTCGACGACACTTCTGTCGGACTACCCCTTTGCCGGTCTGGAACCCATCCAGGTTCTGGCCGAACGCACGGGCGTTTCGTCTCCGTCGATCTCGAGGTTCGTGTCGAAACTGGGATTTCAGGGCTACCAGGACTTTCAGCGCAGGCTCATCCGCGAACTGAAGGCCAGCCAGCGTTCACCGATCGAACTGATGGTGGTGGAGCGGCAGGTCGACGGCTCGTTTCTCGGCGATTTCACCAGACGCGCAAATGCGCTTATCGACGAGATGGCGCAGAGCATCACCGATGCGCAGTTCGAACGTATCTGCGGCCTTCTAAGCGATCCGGGGCGGCGGATTTTCGTCATGGGCGGGCGCGTGAGCGACCTGGTGGCGCAGCATCTCAGCCGCCATCTGAAACGGTTGCGCGACGATGTCTTTCACATGGACCCGGACCCGGAAACCTGGCCCGACAGTCTCTTGAGGATGCGCGGCAAGGATGTGCTCTTCGTCGTCGATTTCCGCCGCTATCAGAAAACCGTCACCGATCTGGCGAAGCTGGCGGCAACCGAAAGAAAGGCGAATGTCGTCGTGCTGACGGACAAGTGGCTGTCGCCGGCCGTGACCCACGCAAGCGAAACGCTCGCCGTGCCGGTCGAGAGCGGAACTGTCTGGGACAGCTACGCTGCCGGTTTCACGCTGATGGAGGCCATCATGACGCGGGTTGCCGAGACGGACTGGACCAAGCACAGCAAGCGCGTGTCGGCTTGGGACGCTCTGACGGAGGGGAGGCAGGAACTCAGACATGATACGTAAGCCGATGATATTCGCCGCGACATCCGATCTGTCGGGAAAGACGCGCGGAAAGGCCTTTCCGGCGGACCAGCTGAACAAGCGGCGCGAACGCGGCATGGGCTGGGTGCCGACGAATGTTCAGATCACCTGCTTCGACACCATCGCAGACAGCCCTTTCGGTTCATTCGGTGATCTGGCCCTGATCCCGGATCAGTCAGCCGATGTCACCGTGGATTTCGAGGACGGCACGCCGCCCGAGCGTTTCATGCTGTCGGACATCCGGACGCTGGACGGCCGGCCCTGGGGGTTTTGCACGCGCTCGATCCTGCGCGCTGCCCTGTCGCGCCTGAAGGAGCTTACCGGTGCCCGGCTGCTGGCCGCGTTCGAGCACGAGTTCCAGTTCGCCGGCGGTTCGACCCTGCCGCATCAGGGCTTCGGTTTGCAAGGCCATGCCGAACATGCCGGATTTGCCGAAACCCTTGCAGCAGCGCTTGATGAGGCCGGCCTGAGGCCGGACAGTTTCATCTGCGAATACGGGCCGGACCAATTCGAGGTGACGGTCGCACCGGAAGAGGGCGTGAAAGCCGCAGATGCAGCGGTAATCACGCGCGAGTTGACCCGCATGACCGCGCGCAGGTTCGAGCAGAAGGCGACATTCACGCCTATTCGCGACGTTGCAAGCGTCGGCAACGGCGTTCACATCCACATGAGTTTCCTGGGCGATAACGGGCCGCTGACCTACGATGCGGCGGGTGCGCACGGACTTTCGCCGCTGACGGCCGCTTTCGCTGCGGGTGTGCTGAAATACATGGACAGCATACTC
Organism: Roseibium sp.; assembly: GCF_965229775.1. Taxonomy (GTDB): domain Bacteria; phylum Pseudomonadota; class Alphaproteobacteria; order Rhizobiales; family Stappiaceae; genus Roseibium. The sequence continues at coordinate 5,850,899 of NZ_OZ245929.1, read as the reverse complement.
GCGCTGACGGCGCCGTCCGTCATTTCCTACGAACGGCTGACACCGCACCGCTGGAGCGCGGCCTACAACAATCTCGGTCTTCAGGATCGTGAGGCAAGCCTGCGCATCTGCCCCGTGACTGCGAAGGATCCGGACGCGATCGCGCGCCAGTTCAACATCGAGTACCGGGCCGCGGACGCTGCAGCGTCGCCGCATCTGGCGCTTGCCGCAATCGTTCACGCGGGCTGTCAGGGGATCGAGGAAAACCTCGCGGCGCCGCAGGTGACAGAGGAAGACCTCTCGCTCCTGAGTGCCGCGGAACTTGAGCAAAAGGGTTTCGTGCGCCTGCCGCAAACGCTGGAAGATGCGCTGCAGCGGTTTGCGGCGAACAAGATCGTGACCGGCTGGTTCGACCCTGACTTCGCGGCGGTTTACGTGGCGCACAAGACGGCGGAAGCGGCCTTTGTTCAGGGAATGGACACGGCGCAGAAATGTGCCGCCTACGAGGATGCCTATTGATGCTCGTGCTCAATGACATTTCGAAACAGTTTGGCGGTGTCAGAGCCGTCAGCGATGTCAGTTTCGAGGTGGCTGCGGGCGAAGTGCGCGGTCTCATCGGTCCGAACGGGGCCGGAAAGACCACATTGATCAACCTGATTTCCGGGCTTCTGACGCCGTCAAGCGGAACCATGTCCCTCGAGGGCGACATTCTGGACGGCACGGGAGCGGCTGCCAGAACCCGCAGGGGAATTGCCCGTACGTTCCAGAACCTGCGGATCTTTGAAAACCTCTCGGTCGGACAGAACATCGAAGTTGCCCAGATCACCGCCCGGTCCGAAGGCCACGACGACAGTGCCGCCGTCGGCGAGGCTGTCGGGCGGTTCGATCTTGCTGGCAAACTGCACATGCCGGCAAACGCGCTTTCCTACGGTCATCTTAGGCGGCTGGAAATCGTGCGCGCGCTGGCGCTCAATCCCAAGGTTCTGATGCTCGACGAACCGGCAGCCGGAATGAACGAGCAGGAGACACACGAGCTGGCCGAAGCACTCGACTGGGTCAAGACCCGCTTCGGCTGTGCCACACTGGTCATCGATCACGATCTCAAATTCATCATGACGCTCTGCGACAGGATCACGGTCCTGAACATGGGAGCCGTGATCGCTGAAGGGACGCCCCGAGAGATAACAACAAACCAGGACGTCATAGATGCCTATCTGGGCGAGGACCATTCCAATGCCGCGTGAGGCGGCGCAAAACAGGAGAGGGACAGTGAAGAAAATCGGACTAACACTCGCCGGGCTCGCAGTTGCTGCCACCCCGGCCTTCGCCGCGGATACGGTCAAGATCGGTCTCGCGGTTCCCATGACCGGCGACTACGCACCCTATTCGGAATTCCAGGGTGCAAAGTGTATGGCGGAAAAGATCAATGCGGACGGTGGCATCAACGGCATGCCGATCGAATTGTTCATCCAGGATACGGGCTCGGACACGCAGACGGCAGTCTCGCTCGCGCAGAAGTTCCTGGACGACGGGGTGGTCATGCTCGGCACGATCCCGTTCTCCGACACGATGATCCCGGTCGCGCAGGTCGCCGCCGGATATGGTGTTTCGATCTTCCAGCCGCAGTCAACGCAGGTGGAAATGCATGCGGGCATCGTCGACAACTTCTTTACCGGCGTGTCACCCGACCCGTTCACGGCAACCGCGGCGGCAAATCATGCGCTCAAGCAGGGTGTGAAAAATGTCGTCCTGTTCACATCGGATGAAGGCGGCTCCTGGTCGGCGCGCACGCCGCTCTGGTTCGGAGACGTGATCGAGGAAAATGGCGGCAAGGTCCAGGCCAAGCTCAATTTCAGCTTCGGAACGTCCGACTGGTCGCCGCAAATCGCCGAGATCAAGGCGCTCGATACACCGCCCGACGCGGTCTACATCTCCTCGATCATGCCCGATGTCGGCGTTCTCGTGCGCCAGTTGCGCAGCGCAGGCATCGATGCCTGGGTCATCGGGTCGGACGGTTTCGACGATCCCTCGCTAGACGCGATCGGGTCGGACGATCCGAGCCTTCTGGACAAGGTGTTCTTCGCGACGCTCGCACCGAGCCACGCGGACAGCGCGGTCGTGAAATTCATGAAGGAATGCGAAGACATGGGCTTTGAGGTCGGTGGCCTGTTCCCGGCAACGGGAGCGGACACGATCATGGCGGTGAAATTCGGCGTGGAAACGGCCGGCAGCCTTGATCCGGCAGCGGTCTCGGACGCCATCCGGTCCGCCGACAGCGTCCCGGTTCTGACCGTGGATTCGATTTCGTTCAAGGATACCAAGACCTACGCTCAGCGAACGATCCCGGTCATCGGGTACAAGGACGGCAAGCGTATTCTGATCACGAACGAGATCCCGGCCAACGTTCCGACGGACTGGAACTGACGACCCCGGCGCGGCCTTCTGTAAAAGAAGGCCGCGCCAGCCAGGCGGAACGTATGCTCACCATCCAGGATCTCCATGTCTATCACGGGCCGATCGAAGCGGTTCACGGCATTTCCCTCACCGTGGAAAGGGGCAAGTGCATCTCGCTCCTGGGGCCGAACGGCGCTGGGAAGACATCAACGATTTCCGCCATCACGGGCATCGCGCGCGCAACCGGGTCGATCCTGTTCGAGGACCGTGAGATTTCCGGCGACAGCGTCGAGGCGCGCATTGCCTCGGGCATTGCGGTTTCCCCGGAAGGACGGCGCATCTTCTCCAACCTGACAATCCTGGAAAACCTCACGCTGGGCGCGGCCTTGCAGAAAGATCAGAGCGAAAAGGGCAGGGACATCGAACACTGGTTTTCGCTCTTCCCCATTCTTGCCGAGCGCAGGGACCAGGCCGCGGGGACACTGTCCGGAGGAGAACAGCAGATGCTGGCGATTGCCCGGGCGCTGATGGCGAGACCCAAGATCCTGCTTCTGGACGAACCGAGCCTGGGTCTTGCGCCCAAGATCGTCCGGCGGATCTTCGATCTGATCGGCACATTGAAGGAGCAGGGCATGACGATCCTGCTCGTTGAACAAAACGCGACGCAGGCGCTCAAGCTCGCAGACTACGCCTACCTCATGAGCTCGGGCCGGATCGTCGCCCACGGAACCGCGGACGAACTGGGAAGGAGCGACAAGCTGATGGCAGAGCTGACGGGGGTCGCCTGATATGGAATATGTCATTCAGCAGGTTCTGAACGCACTCAGCTTCGGAGCCGAATACGCATTGCTGGCCCTCGGTCTCGCAATCGTTTTCTCGATCATGGGACTGGTCAATTTCGCCCATGGCGAGATCATTGCGGTCGGGGGCTACACGATGGTCGCCTTCGCCGCGCTCGCCATCGGCAATCCGGTGATCGTGATGGGCGGCGCTGTGATTGCCGCAATGCTGGCCTCGCTGACCCTGGAGCGGGTCGCCTTCCGGCCCGTACGCAAAGCCGATCCGACCACCGGTCTCCTGACCGCCTTCGGTGTCTCGATCGTGCTTCAGAACGTTTTCCTGATGTTCGTGTCTCCGCGTCCGATTGCCGTGACCTCGCTCTATTTCCTCGACTGGCCGATCGAGATCGGCGGGATACGGCTCGCCTCGCTTCAGGTTTTCGAAACGCTGACGACGATCATTGTCATCGTGGCGCTGATGCTGTTCCTGCGGCGCACCGTTCTCGGGCTTGCCGTGCGCGCTGCGTCGCTCGATTTCGAAATGGTGCGGCTCACCGGCATCAAGGCCAACAGGGTGTTTGCGATGGCGTTCCTGATCTCCGGTCTTCTGGCCGGACTGGCGTGCATCTTCATCATGGCCAGGCGTGGCAGTGTCGATCCGCATCTTGGGTTCGACCCGGTCCTGAAAGCGTTTGTCGCCTGCGTCGTCGGCGGTTTTGGAAGTCTTCCGGGAGCCGTGCTGGGCGGGTTTTTGCTGGGGGCCGTCGAGGTGGCCATGCTGGTGATGCTGCCGCAGAGCCTCGGCGGGATGACCGACGCCTTCGTGTTCATGATCGTGGCGCTGATACTGATCTGGCGGCCGGACGGCATCCTGTCTCCTGCCATCGAGAAAGGGGACAAGTTGTGATCCGGCTGAGCCAGAGCCAGAGATCCGGCCTGGTGGGGGCCGCGTTGCTGGCGGTAGTGCTGGTCGTGATCGGCATCGTCACGCTCTATTTCGGATCGCGCTACCAGATCCGCCTGGTCTACTCGGCCTATGTCAACCTGATTGTCGTTCTGGGTCTCCAGGTTTTCATGGGAAACGCCCGGATCACGAATCTTTCGCACAGTGCCTTCATGGGGATCGGGGCCTATGCGGCCGCCCTTTGCGTCACGCCCGAAAACATCAAGAAGATTTCCCTGCCGGCGGCACCGTGGGGTCTTGCCGACTTCTCGCTCGATCCGGTCCTTTCCGCTGCCATCGCCCTCGTGATAACGGCGGTTCTGGCGTTTTTGCTTGGTCTTTTCATTGTCCGGCTGACCAGTATCGGCGCGACCATCGTGACGCTTGCGGTTCTGGTGATCGTACACGCGGTGTTTCTCTACCGGACCGATATCTTCAAGGGAAATCAGGCGTTTTTCGGCATCCCTCAGGTGTTCGATCTGAGCTGGGTGGTGGGGATCGCCATCCTGGCGGTGATCGTGTGCCGGCTGTTTCGTGAAAGCCGGTGGGGCATCCAGCTCAGGGCCAGTGCCGACGATGAGGTCGGCGCGGCCGCGATGGGCGTCGAGATCTACAAGTTGCGCCTGATCGCCTGGGTGCTGGGTGCGGTCATCCTGGCTGTCGCCGGTATCTGTTATGCCTATTTCCTTGGCACGATTTCTGCGCGGCCCTTCTATTTCAACCACGTCTTCCTGACCTTGGCGATGCTGATCCTCGGCGGTATGCGCACGGTCACCGGGGCCGTTCTCGGGACATTCCTGATTTCGTTCGGACTGGAAGGCGTCCGGTATCTGGAAACGGGACCCGTGCTGCTCGGTATCGAACTGCCTGAAGCGCTGGGGCTGTCGGGGATCGCGCTGGGTGCGGTCATCGTCTTGACAATGGCGCTCAGACCGACGGGTATCATGGGGAACCGGGAAATCGAGACGCTGTTCGCCCGCAAGACTTTCTAGGAGGAAGACGTGGCCTGCAATCACACGATCCACAAGCACGCACACCATTTCGGCTGGGACAATTCGATCGATCCGATCCTCAGCGTCGCACCCGGCGAAACGATCGAGGTCGAAACGATCGACAGCTCCGGTGGCCAGTTCAACGCGCATTCGACAGTCGCCGATCTCGGCAGCCTCAGCTTCGACAAGGTCAATCCGGTCACGGGTCCGATCTTCATCGAGGGCGCGGAGCCGGGGGATGCAGTTGCGATCACCTTTTTGGATTTCAAGCCGTCCGGCTGGGGCTGGACCGCCAATATTCCCGGCTTCGGACTGCTGACCGACCAGTTTCCGGACCCCGCGCTGCATATCTGGACATACGATTCCGTCTCCATGAAACCGGCGCTCTACGGGCCGGGCGGGGCCGTTCCCCTGAAACCCTTTGTCGGCACGATCGGGCTGGCGCTCGCCGAACCGGGGCTTCATTCGGTGGTGCCGCCGCGCCGGGTCGGAGGGAACCTGGACATCCGGGATAATTGTGTCGGAACAACGCTTTATCTGCCGGTCGAGGTTGCCGGCGGCATGCTGTCGCTCGGGGACACGCACGCGGCTCAGGGCGACGGTGAAATCTGCGGAACGGCGATCGAAAGTCCGATGGATGTCGCGATCAAGGTGGACCTGATTAAGCAGGCGAACTACGCCTTTCCGCGTTTTGAGACGGATGGGCCGGTGACCCGGCATTTCGATGCCAAGGGCTACAAGGCGACGACAGGTGTCGGCGAGGACCTGATGCAGACGGCCCGGGACGCGGTGTCGGGGATGGTCGATTGGGTTTCCGCGACAACCGGCATGAGCGCGCTCGATGCGTACATGCTGTGCTCGGTCTGCGGTGACCTGCGCATTTCGGAAATCGTCGACATGCCTAACTGGACCGTTTCCTTCTATTTCCCGAAGAGCGTCCTCGGCTGACATCCGTGCCAATATTAACTTTGGCGTAATGCCATTTTCGCGACGCGCGATCCTGACCGTCGGGAATGACCACCCAGGATTGACGCAATGTATGCATTGAACATGCCTTAACGGAAAAAAATCCTGTTTAAGGTCTTGAGTTGGCGTCAATTCCCGAACCGACTCTGATACCATCCCGCCCTGTCGTCGCAACCTCCACGGTGGGGGCGGTTGTTGACCGACGCGCAATACCGAGTTGCAGATCGTGTAATCGGACGTCAATCGGGCTGAAAGATCCATGCAAAGACTGGATTTTGAGTTGGACAAGGCTCAGGTCAAGCGCGCCTGGGGCGTGATCGACCGGGAGTTCCAGTCTCTCGGTCTTGTCTTGCGGCGCGGTTCCGATTTCGATCTGGTCGAAGCCATGGCCGCGGAAAGCGGGTTTCCGCCGCTTGAAGGCCATTTCACGCCGACACTGAACACCTATACGCCGTCGCAGGCCTTCTGGCTCGCCCTGACCGACAAGGACGGCAAGATGGTCGGGCGGGTCTGCGCGCGTTTCGACAGGATGGAATATCCGATGACGCTCACGGATTTCTGGCGCAAGTACTTTCACCGCTGCTATCCGAATGCCCTGGGCGGACAGGTCGTTCTGGAGGAGGATCAGCCGCGTGTCGGACGGCGCATCACGGGTGATGTCGTCTATCTGGGTGGCACCTATGTGGCGCGTGACTGGAGACGCCACAAACTTGGAGGTCTGTTGAACCAGCTCGCCCAGATCGAGGCTTTGCACGACTGGGGAGCCGGTTTTTACTATGGCTGGATCCAGGGGCACACATTCCTGGACGGTTTCTGGCGCGAATGCGGCTTTACCAGATGTTCCCACCATGCATTGCGCTGGGCTGAGCCGCTGCCTGGTACGCTGGATGCCAATCTGATTTTTGCCGGCAATAGCGTTGATGATGTGTGTGATCTGATAGATCGCGTCGCTCGTGGATTTCCAGCAATTCCATCAGACAGAATATTCTCACAATCCCCGAACGGGTCTCGAACCTGACCAGAAGCCGCTGGAGCGTCATGTCGGGAACGCCGGCGCCCAGACGGTTGCCGGTCCGCTGGATATCCAGCCACGGATCTCCCTTGAAGACTGTCTGATAACCGTCTGCAACGCCCTTGCGGTAAACCTGCGGCAGGAAACTGGTCGCCGGTTTCTGCGCCTCAGGATCCAGCGCGTGCGGGAAGAACCGTCTGAACGTGGTCTCCTTGCCCGCAAAGGTGATCGTCGGAACGTCGCCCGGGTTGGCGGAGGGCAGCGTGAGAAGGAGCCACGGGCTCAACTTCGTCATGCGGCTGTCCCGGATCATGACGCCACGGTTTTCTTTCCAGGTGTTCAGCAGGAACTGAGCCCGCTCACCGGCCAGTCCGTTCTCTACATTTGAGAGCGGAAGTGGCTCAACAAAGGTATTCTTGCTCATCTATCTGTCCAAAGGGTCCCGGGTTGCGCTGGAATCCGCGCTGGATTGCCTCGGCGAAAATGTCGCCTCGGGCCTCAACAGCAAGTTCCGCACGCTCCGCATCCGTCAATAGACTGGTCTGGTCGTGATTGAACATGTTGAAACAGTGAAAGTCCAGCAGATACAGGCAGTCGTATCTTGCTGCAATTTCAAACAGTTCAAGGAACTCGAGCTGTTCCTTCGTAAATTCCTGCACACTCATGGTTTGTACCACTTACTTTTTCAGTTTGACGAGAGCCTCATATACAAAGAAAACGCTTTCCAGAATTTCGAACTGGTTCATGCGTTGATGTTCCGGTTTCCGGTTGTTCTGTTCAACAACGCTTTCCAGAGCCTTCAGATAGAGTTCCTTGTCCAGGCTCTGGCGATCCCGGCCAGGTTCCTGGGGAACTTCACCGGGCAGCGGCGCTTTCAATTCCCTTGACAGCAACAGCATGTGTTCTGCGCTGAGAGCCTGTTTTCCCTTGCGGATTCGAGACACGGATGCCGGTGTCAGGCGCAGAAGATCCGCGACCTCGGTATTCTTCATGCCACTGGCTTCGATGGCGTTGTTCGCCCAGGTTGTAACGTCGAAGCCGTTTTCACCCGCAGGTGATTCCATGTTACGCGTCCCGTAAGATTTATTACCAAACTCTTAACGAATATTACGTGATGCGACATAAAATGCAACGACAGACTCTCCTTGCGGAAGCTGATCCCCGGAGAATCTGCGATTGTGCTTAACGGCCGGAAAGCATGTTTGACAGCCGTCCTCGGCGGCACAGTGCGCAAGGGAGAGGGCACATCCGCCGGTCCTGATGCCGGTCACGGCAATTCAGACGGCTCGTGGCTCATTGCTCATGGTTCACGGATAGGCCGGACATCCACCCGCGCTGCGGATGCGTATCCTGATGGACAAAAATCGGATGCAGGCCTCAATGAAAGATGTGATGATAAAGGCCAACGACATCCCGAGGGTTGACCGGATGAAGCGTGTAATCGCCAGACTTGCAGTTGTTGTTTCCTTTGTGTTTTTGCTGCCGGCGGCAGCCTTCGCCGATGAAATGCTCGACAATGTCCGCTGGCTGTTGTCATCGCCCGAGAGACTGCCGCTGATCGTCGAGAAGCGGCGGAACGAAATCTCCGCCTTTTACAATTCCGACGAGGCACAACTGCTCTGGCTCGACCATCCGCGCAGCCACGAACTCATCAGCGAAATGCAGCTGGCCTATCTTCAGGGTCTGCGTCCGGAGGACTATCCGGCCGCGGTGCTCGAGGACGCAGCCGCTTCGCTCAACAGCCTTTCCTCGGCAGCCGACATCGCCTGGGTGGAGCTGCTCTACACCGGTCACTTTCTGGATTACGCACATGATCTGAGGGCAGGGCGGGTCTCTCCGCGCGTGCTTTATCCGGACGCCTACATGCCGTCCAATTCGATCGACACGATCGACGCCCTGTCGAGGCTGATATCATCGGAGGAAATGTCCGCGTTTATCGATGTCTGGCAACCGCAGGACGATACGTACAGACGTCTCAAGGAGCACTTGCAGCACCTTCATGACATTCAGGATTCAGGTGGCTTTACCTTCCTCGATCCGGCCTCCGTACCGGTCCCCGATCTGCGCCGGCGGCTTTTCGAGGACGGCCTTCTGGCGGAAGCGTCCGGGGATACGGTTTATGACAAACGCCTGGCCTTTGCGGTGGGGCAGGCGCATCTGCGTTACGGGCTTGAGATTTCCGGCCAGGTGACGCCCGGACTGATCCGTGCGCTCAACATACCCGTGGACCGGCGGATCGAGCAGCTCACCAACGCCCTGGAGCGCATCCGATGGCTTCCGAACGAGTATTCCCGGCTGCAGCTTTACGTGAACAAGGGCGAAAACACCTACGTTTTCCTGGAAAACGGGCGGGTCGTGCGGGAAGGCCAAGCCTATCCGAACTGCCCGGACAGGAACCACACGACGCTGGCGACGACAATCGAGGCAGTGACCTTTCACCCGACCTGGCAGGTGCCATGGGAGTTTTTCGGCAAGGAATTGCTGCCGCGCCTCAAACAGGACCCCGAGCAGGTCGAGGCCGCCGGCTACTATCTGAAACGCAGCGGTGCCGACGTTCCGCTTGATGCGCTTCCGTGGAAAGAGGCCAGCCTGCGCGATATCGAGCGGGCCAGCAACCGGGAGCAGTATGCGCTTTATCTGCCGGCGTCCAGCGAGAACCCGCTCGGCCAATATGCCTACCGGCTGCGGCAGGAGCAGAGGTTGCAGCTCTTCGATCTCGAGGCCACGCCGGACGATGATCTTTTCTGCAATCCCTACCTGCCGAAGACGGCCTTCGGCATCGTCAACGGGCTGGATATTCTGGACCAGATCATCGAGCCGCGCGTGCTGCCTGCCGACGGCATCGAGGACCGGATATCCAGACAGGACACGGTCACGTTCCCGGCCCGCGGCGGATTGATGGCCGTCGTTTCGCACCAGTCCGTCTGGGTCCAGAGACAGGGCCTGATCCGCTTCGGCAACGACCCTTACCTGGAAGACGCTCGCCTGACGGCCGCGCTTTCCGGGCGGCCGAAGCCCTGACGGAAGGCTTTTTGTCCTGCGCGCACGGGCGGGGCGGGCGTCAAAGCAGCATGATCAGGGTGCCCGCGAGTGTGAGCAGCACGTTGGCAAGGGCATAGGTGCCGGCATATCCGAGTGCGGGAACCGTGCTTTTTGCCGCCTGCTGCACGATCCCCAGGGCCGGCGTGCTGGTCATGGCCCCGGTCAGCGCACCCAGCAGCAATGCCGGGTTCATGCCGAGGGCCAGCCGCCCGAAGACGTAACCGCAAAGAAGGGGCAGGCAAGTCACGACAACGCCTGACAGGAACAGCACCGGGCCCACCGACCCGATCGCAGCGGCGATGCCGCCACCGGCGTTCAGCCCCACCCCGACCATGAACAGGAGCAGGCCGAGCTCCATCATGATGAACCGGGCTGCAGCCGGCATGCGGCCGAATGTAGGGCGGTTGGCGCGCAGGAACCCGACACAGATGCCCGCGATCAGCAGTCCGCCCGCGGTGCCGATGCCCACATCGATGTCGCCGACCTTGACGGTGATCTGACCGAGCAACAAGCCGAAGACGATCCCGGCGGCGAAGGTCAGCAGGTCGGTTTCGACGGCCTTCCGGTCCTCCGCGCCAAGTTCGGCAATGGCCCTGTCGAGCGCCCGGCGTTCGCCGGTCAGGATCATGACATCACCGCGCTGGGCAACGGTTCCGGGCGCCAGGGGAAGCTGGATCTGGGACCGTGTCATGCGTGTCAGATAACAGCCATGACGCTCGTAAATGCCCAATTGCTCAAGCGACTTGCCGACTGCGTTCGGGTTCGTCACGACAACCTCGGCAACATCGACAACGGCATCGATCAGATCCCGGTCCAGGACTTCGGCGCCGAGGCGATACTGGCTTCTTGCCCTCGCGTGTTCTTCGGGCGTTGCGAAAACGGCGACCTTGTCGCCCGCCTCGATTACCGTATCGGGTTGGGGGTCGATCAGTTCGGTCCCGCGCTTGATCTTGTAGAGCGACCTGACGCTGATGTCCTTTGCGGAGCGGGCGACCAGCGCCTGCGCGATTGTCAAACCGCTGACCTCCAGGTCGTCGATCAGGTAGGCGCGCAGGATCGGCCGGTCGATCGTGTCGTCAACATTTTCCTGCTTGAAGCCGCGCTCGCTGGCAAAGGTTTCTGCTGCTTCCGCGAGATCGACACGCAGAAGGTTCGGCAGCAGCTTCACGACCAGGAGCAGGCCAACCGTTCCGAAGATGTAGGTGATCGCGTAGGCGACGCTGATGTGTTCGATGAGGCTGTTCGGGGTCTGTCCGGCAGCCGGCGACACGAGACCGGAGGACACCGCGTTCTGAGCGCCGACAAGGGTCGGTGTGCTTGTGAGACTGCCGGCCATCAAACCGGCGGAAAAGGCGTTGGAAAGACCGGTCAGCCAGGCGAGACCGAGCACCAGAAGGAAGGAACCGCCCGCCATGAACACGGTCAGTACAAGGTATTTGGGCCCGTCCTGCCGCATCACGTTGAGGATCTGCGGTCCGGCCTGCCAGCCGACGGAATAGATGAACAGCGTGAAGCCGATCGCCTGAACGATCGGGTCGATCTTGTAACCGTAGTGGCCGAACATGAGCGCGCAGAGCAGCACGCCGCCGGTCACGCCGATCTCAAACCGGGCGATGCGGATGTTGCCGATCAGGTACCCGATCGCGATGATCGTGAAGATGACCAGCACGGAATCCTGCTGGAAGATCTGCGAAAAATCGATGGTCATGTTTTTGTCTTGCCTGGCGCGCCACCATTGCCGGTCAGGTCGGTTGGCCGCCGGTCAAGTGCACGCTCTGTCGTAAAGTCGGCCCCTCCTGATCGCCTGTTGCGTCAAAATGATGACGTCTGGCCGACAATCGGCCCCGCCTGCGGCCAATCCCGGTCAATTTCTGACGATTAAGGGGGGATCAGGCGCTTGCCTGTTCAGGCTCGGGGCGGTGCAGGTCCTGCTTCTTTGCCGCCGCATTCAGGTTGCGGATCTCGCCCGATGCGGCGATCTCATGCGAGGTTGCAAACCGTTCGTGATTCTGGGCAACCTTGGGAAGGTCGTAGAGGTAGTTCACCATGACCCCGGCCGATTGTGCGCGTCCCTTGGCGGACGTGTCCGCGACGGCGTGGACAGCATGGATCATCGCCCCGTTGCCAAGGTGAAAACGGGCAACGGGATCCAGGGGTTCACCATCGGGCCGCTTTGCCGACATCAGGTAATAGGCGGCAAGGAGCCTCAGTTGCCTGGTGTCCGCATCCTCATAGGCAATATCTTCCGAATCCAGCCACTTCGTCAGGCCCGGGATCGGCGACAAGGTGACGAAGGCCTTCAGGCCGGGGAGTTCGGCCGCCAGGTCGGATGCGACCTGCTTGATCAGCGAATTTCCGAACGAGATCCCGGCGAGCCCCGCCTGGCAATTGGAGATCGAGTAGAAGACGGCCGTTTTTGCCGTGTCCGCGGCAATGATCTCGCGTTCGTCGGTGAGCAGATCCTGAATGGAACCCGGGATCTCACCCGTCAGGGCCACCTCGACAAAAATCAGCGGTTCGTCCGGCATGGTGGGGTGAAAGAAAGCGAAGCAGCGGCGGTCGTCCGGCACCAGCCTGTGACGCAGGTCCTCCCAGCTGGCGATTTCGTGCACCGATTCATAGGCGATGATCTTTTCCAGGATATGTGCCGGGCTTTCCCAGCTGATCGGCCGCAGAACCAGGAAACCCCGGTTGAACCAGGACACGAACAGGTGCCTGAAATCCTGGTCGAGCGCCTGCAGTTTCGGATCGTTGCCGCCGAGGGTGAGAAGATCGGCACGCATTCGCACCAGGATTTCGGTGGCGCCCGGGGTCTGGTTCAACCGCCTGATGAGTTCCTGCCGGTCCGGTTCGACAGCCGTCATGAAGGCGCGGTAGCTCTGCTTGCTCGGGTTCTTCTCATAAGCGTCGAGCGTGCTGCGCACCTTGTCGGGATCAATGTTCATGTCGCTGGCCAGATGCTGAAAGAAAGCGAGCTTTTCCTCGTCTGTCATCGCCTGGTAGCGCTTCAGGATGTGATTTGCGGCCGAGAGCCCGGTAATCTCCCCGGTCGCGCCGACAAGGGCCGTGATCAGTTCCTCCATCGAGCGGGAGTCCGGCTTGTCGAGCGCAGCAGCCAGATACCTGCGTTCGAAAATTGTCGACAGCAAATCTCCCAGGATGGTCATTGTTTTCTCCAAGGGCCGTAAACGTCCCGACGCCGCAGCGGTGAAGTCTCAAGGTGCATCCTTCCGGCTGCGCCGGAAGCATGCACACAAATCATATGCCGTGCTTCGCGCCTTGCCCAATTGTCCTTTTGGCGAGCCGACGGCGCGGATGCCTTCACCTCAGGACAGGTTGACCTGCTTGGTGGACAGGCCGACGGACAAGGTGAAACTGCCTTCGTTTATCAGCCAGCGGCGAACCGTGAACGTCCGGACACCCTTGGCGTGCATCGGATCTTCGGCTGCGTAACGCCTTGCCTCTTCCAGTGAGGGCGCCCTGTAGATGATCATCCCTTCACCCTCCAGATTGTCGCCGGATGCATCGGAGACCGGACCCGCAAAAACGAGTTTGCCCTCCTGTTCCATCCGGGCCTGGTAGGCGAGATGATCGGGCAGGGTGCCGGGCAAATCTGCGTCCGGTCCGGAGGGGACAGTGTTCACGACATAGAGTTCGAGCGCGAGCGAGCCCCGTTCCCTGGCCATGCGTTTGTAGTCGTTCCATTTCGGCATGCGGTACCTCCAATTTTTCTCACATTAAAAAAATCGATATTATTTGACAATCTTAAAAATAGTCGTCAAAGTCAGAAAAAATTTGGAAACGCCGAGGCAAAAATGCGATTCATAGTTGGGACAGGTTCGTCGGGGCAGGGTGTCTTTCTCGTGGAAGGGGAATGGGGCTGGAACCTGACGGCGGCAAACGGAAGTGTCGGAACGGATCTGAGCGCGATGGCGGCAGGCCGCATCGCCATGGACAGTCTGGAAGCAATGAAGGACAGCGTGGACGCGGAGCCTCTTTCCTCGATCACGCCGGGCCTTCCGATCGAGCGTGCCGGCAAGATCATGTGCCTCGGTCTGAACTATGTCGACCATATCAAGGAAGGGGGCTACGAGGTTCCCTCCTATCCCGCGCTGTTCATGCGCTGCAACACGTCCATGATCCCGGCAGGCGCGCCGATGGTCCGCCCGAGCTGCTCGGAGCAGCTGGACTACGAAGCCGAGCTGATGGTGATCATCGGCAAGGGCGGCAAGCATATCAGCGAGCAGGACGCGCTGGACCACGTGTTCGGCTACACCATCTTCAATGACGGGTCGGTGCGGGAATACCAGCGCAAGACCCACCAGTGGACACCCGGCAAGAATTTTGACGGCACCGGCCCCATCGGCCCGCTCATCGTAACGCCTGACGAACTGCCCGAGGGCGCGGAAGGCCTCAAGATCGAGTCCCGCGTCGGGACGGAAATCCTGCAGAGCGCAAAAACCTCCGACATGCTCTGGAGCGTTGCGCGCACGATCGCGACGGTTTCCGAATTCACCACCTTCGAATCCGGTGATCTGCTTGCCATGGGAACGCCTCCCGGGGTCGGGCATGCCAAGACCCCCCAGCGCTGGCTGCGTCCTGGCGAAGTCGTTGAAGTCGAGATCGAGGGCATCGGCATCTGTGCCAATCCCGTCGTCGCGGAGGAAGACATGGTCGCGACGGAGGCCGCGGAATGACAATGGCCGTCTCTCATGCACCGACCGGTGAGGCGCTGGAAAAGCTGCGCGCGGAAGCGCATGCGCATATCCGTGATCTGCGCGCGCGCATCGGCAAGCTGGACGACGACGGCATCGACCTGATCCTGCGGACCGCCAGGTCGCATTACGCCTGGCAGGACAGGCCCGTGCCGCGCGAGGTCCTCGAGGCGATCTACGAGATAACGGCCGCAGGTCCGACAAGCATGAACACATGCCCGGCCCGCTTCTATTTCGTCGAGAGCCCCGAGGCCAAGACCCGGCTTGCCAAGGCGCTGAAAGACAAGAACATCGACAAGATGATGTCCGCGCCTGGAACGGTGATCATCGCGCATGACCTGGATTTCTGGAAGGAGCTGCCGTTCCTCTTTCCCCACGAGGACCGCCGGCCGCATTTTGAAGGAAAGCCGGAACACGCCGAGACAACCGCCTTTCGAAACGGGACGCTTCAAGGGGCCTATTTCATGATCGCGGCGCGCGCGCTCGGTCTTGATGTCGGGGCGATGTCCGGCTTTTCCAACAAGATCGTGGACGAGGAGTTCTTTGCCGGAACCACGCTCAGATCGAATTTCCTGTGCAACTTCGGCTATGCCGACGAGACCGCGCTGTTCCAGAAACTGCCGCGTCTTCCGTTCGACAAAGCCTGCAAGTTTCTGTGAGGCAGACGAATGGCGCTGAAGGCAAAAACAGTCGTCAAGCTTCGGTCCTCCGCGAAGGGGATCAGCCATTCCAGGACGGATGTCGGTATTCGCGACCTGACCATTTCGATCGATGAACCAGAGGCACGGGGCGGAACCAATCTCGGCCCCGCACCGACGGAGGCGGCGCTGGCCGCACTCGCCGGATGCACCAACGTGATCGGCAACAAGTGTGCCGGCAAACTGGGCGTCGATATCGGACACCTGTCGATAGAAATAACCTGCGAATTCGACCGCAGGGGCGTCACCCTGGAGGAGGAAATCGACGTTCCCTTTGTCGCGCTGAGCCAGGTGGTGACGAGCGACGGGACCGCAACGGATGATGATCTCGCACGCGTTGCACGGGAAGTCGCCAAATACTGTCCCCTGTCGAAATTGTTCGAACAGTCGGGGACCGCACTTGAGACGGTCTGGCAAAAGGCCTGACCGCTCTGATTTTGGGAGGAGAATGCCATGTTTGGAAAAATGACGAGACGGGGCGCGCTTGCTCTTGCGCTTTTGAGTGCAACCTCGCTGCCTGTGTCCGCGACCGAGACCATCAAGGCCGTCGTCATCGACGGCTATCCGGCGCGTGCCCTGTGGGTGAAGGAATTCACCAACTTCTTCATTCCGGAAGTCGACAAGCGGCTCGCGGAAACCGGCAACTACAAGATGGACTGGCAGGAAAGCTACGGCGGGTCCATCGTGAAGCCGAAGGGTGTCCTGGAAGGCATCAAGCTGGGCCTCGGCGATATCGGCATCGTGACGACGATCTTCCATTCGTCGAAGCTGCCGAGCCAGGCGATTTCGGCGGTGACACCCTTCGTTGCACCGGATTCGCGCGCGGTCGCCAAGGCGGTTGACGAGATCGCCAAGGAATTCCCGACCATGCAGAAGGAATTCGACAAACAGAACCAGGTGTATCTGGCGACGGGCGTCGTGCTCGACACCTACCAGGTGTTCTCGAAGGACCCGATCAACAGCATATCCGACCTTGAAGGCAAGAAGGTCGCCGGCGCTGGCATGAACCTGAGATACCTGGAAGGCATTGACGGTGCGGCCGGTGTCCGCGGCGGTCTGACAGATTTCTACAACATGCTGCAGACCGGCCTCGTCGACAAGGCGATGCTGTGGCCGGAAGCCGCCAGTACCTTCAAGATCGCCGAAGTCGCGCCCTACATGCTGAAGGCGGATCTCGGCGCGGTGAACTCCAAAACGATCACGGTGAACAAGGACTACTGGGACGGCCTTCCCGACGAGGTGAAGGAAGTTCTGCAGGAGGTTGCCGTCGAGTACCGCGACCATGTCGCAGGCATTGCAATGGACCGGGCGCAAGCCAGCCGCGACAAGTATGTCGAAGCCGGCGGCACCATCGTGGAAATGGACCCGGCTGAACGCGAAGCCTGGGCGGCCGCGATCCCGAACCTTGCCGTGGAATGGGCCGCAGACCTTGATTCCAAGGGCGAGCCGGGCAGTGACATGCTGAAAGCCTACATGACCAAACTGCAGGACTCGGGCTTCACACCGACCCGCGACTGGTCTGCGGAACTTTCGCAGTAAGGCAGCGACAACAAGCGGGAGCGCCGGAATGCTGCGACCAATCCGTACTGGCGTTCGCGCCCTTTCAAACCTCGCCAGCTGGGTTGCCATGGGTGCCAACGCGGTTGGCACCCTCATCGTGCTCGGCCTTGTCCTGATCGTGAATTATGACGTGGTCGCGCGCGGTCTCTTCAACGCCCCCTTCCGGGGGGCGTATGAGGTGGTCCAGTTCTCCATGGTGCTCATCGTTTTTCTGCAGCTGCCCGACGTGGTGCGGATGAACCGGCTGACACGCTCCGACGGGTTCCTGACCATTCTGTCGACGTCCCGGCCACGGTCCGCCGGAACGATCCGGCGCACGATCAATTTCGTGTCGGGCGTGTTCATGCTGCTCGTGGCTTATGCGATCTGGCCGGAATTCGTCGAGATGTATGAAACAAAAGACTTTTTTGGTGTGCCGGGTATCTTCACCGCGCCCTGGTGGCCGATCAAACTCGCCATCTTCCTGAGCGCCACCCTGTGCATGATCCTGTTCTTCATCAAGGTCATCATGCCGGATCCCGCCGTCGAGCCCGTCCGCCTTAACGAACATGCCGAGGAAAACGCGTGACACCTTTTGAAATCGGCATCCTGTCCGTCATCGCGATCGTCGTCCTTGTCTATGTCGGCGTCTATATCCCGATCGCGCTCGGCCTGGTCTCGTTCGTCTCGATCCTCCTGATGCGGGACAATTTCGACCTCGCGATCAACCTTCTGAAGATCGCGATCGGCGACAGCGTGATGGAATACACCTTCGCGACGGTCCCGCTCTTCACCTTCATGGGGCTGATCGTCTCCAAGGCGGGGCTCGGCGCCGACATCTACACCGTGATGAATTCCGGTTTTCGCAAGGTCAAGGGCGGGATCGGCATGGCGACCGTCGGTGCCAATGCCGTCTTTGCGGCCGTGACCGGATCTTCCATCGCTTCCGCGTCGGTGTTTTCGAAGGTCTCCGTGCCCCAGATGCTGGCCTTCGACTACAATCCGCGCTTTGCGGTCGGTGTTGTTGCCGGCTCGTCGGTTCTGGGCATGATCATTCCGCCCTCCGCGATGCTGATCATCTATTCCTTCGTTGCCGAACAAAGCGTCGGCGACATGT
Source organism: Roseibium sp. (assembly GCF_965229775.1). Taxonomy (GTDB): domain Bacteria; phylum Pseudomonadota; class Alphaproteobacteria; order Rhizobiales; family Stappiaceae; genus Roseibium. Next base: position 5,832,723 of record NZ_OZ245929.1, on the reverse strand, counting down.
TCCTTGCCGGTGTGGTGCCGGGCCTTCTGCTGGCCGCCGCCTACGTGATTGCGATCTTCCTGATGGGACGGGTCACGCCGAAATATGTTGGCGGCCGACCGGCGGAAGAAACCGAGTGGATGTCCCCGATGGAGATCGCGGACAAGACCCTGCCGACGCTGATCCTGATCGTTGCCGTCCTCGGCGGCATCTATACGGGCTGGCTGACGCCGGTCGAGGCCGGGGCGGCCGGGTCGCTGCTCGGGCTGGTGATCGCCGCGTTCCGCAAGAAGCTGACCCTGAAGACGCTCTGGCATGCGCTTCTGGAGACCGGCCACATCACCGCCTCGATCCTGTTCCTGATCACGGCGGCCTCCATCTACAGCCGCATGCTCGGACTTGCCGGCCTGCCGAACGAACTCGGCGATCTTCTGACCGACACGCAACTGACCTTCTTCTGGATCATGGTCATTTACGTCGCGATGATGATCTTCCTCGGAACGATCCTCGACACGGCCTCCATCATCCTGATCGTCGTGCCGCTGTTCCTGCCGCTGGTCGAACCGATGGGGCTTTCCCTGGTCTGGTTCGGCATCATCACCGTTGTCGGTGCGGAGATCGGTCTGCTGACGCCTCCGCTCGGCATTTCCTGTTTTGTCATCAAGGCCACGCTGAACGATCCGCGCATCTCGCTGAAGGACGTTTTTGTCGGGGCCTTTCCGTTTGCGCTGGTCATGCTGATCGTGCTGGTCGCACTGATCCGCTGGCCGTCGCTGAGCCTGGCTATCCTGAACTAGAAGGTGTCCCATGCGTCACGTCACGAAAGACAACATAACCGATGTTTTCATGGGATATTTCGGCCCGGACACCGATCCGCGCCTGAAGGAAATCCTGAAGAGCCTGGTCACGCATCTGCATGACTTCGCCCGCGAGACCAATCTCACGCACGAGGAATGGCGCAAGGGCATCGAATTCCTGGAAGCGGCGGGAAACATCTCCGACGCCGAGCGCCACGAATTCGTTCTGCTTTCCGACGTCCTCGGCCTGTCCTCGCTGGTGGACATGCTGCATTCCAGCCCGAAGGGAACATCGTCGAGCGTGCTCGGGCCGTTCCATATCACCGGTGCACCGCCCCTTGCCATCGGCGGGGACATGCGCCGCAACTTTGACGGCGAGGTGCTGCTCGCAAAGGGCACGATCCGCGACGAGGACGGCAACCCGATCGAGGGGGCCGAACTCGATATCTGGCAGACGGCTCCGAACGGCATGTATTCCAGCCAGGACCCGGACCAGGACACCTATTCGTTCCACGGCATCCAGACGACGGGTCCGGATGGCCACTATGGTTTCACGACGGTCAAGCCGGTGAGCTACACCGTGCCGAGCGACGGGCCGGTCGGCGACATCCTGAGAGGCAGCGGCCGCCATCCCTGGCGTCCCTCGCATCTGCATTACATTGTCAAGGCGCCCGGTTTCCGGACGCTGGTGACGGAGATCTTCCCCGATGATGATCCGTATCTCGACGAAGACACGGTCTTCGGTGTCCGCGATGATCTCGTCATGACCTATGTCGAACAACCGGCCGGCTCGTTCCCGTCCGATGGCTACGTGCTGTCCGGCAAGGTCGACGGCACCTGGCTGCTGGCCGACTTCGACCTGGTTCTGGTGCGCGAGGGGACCTGAAACGGCTCCTGCGCTTTTCCCCTTTCGCAAGCTCCTCTTCCCGAGGTGCGGAGGATGGGCGGTTTGTTCCTCGAACCTGCCGCCCATCCTTCGAAACGGGATGCGGCTTGTTTACCGGATTTGTCGTCCCGGTTTGCCGCGAAAGCGGAAAGACCGGGGGCCAGTAACCCTTGTGGCCGGGGGCTTTTAGAAGACGGAAAAACAGCTGGCTACCGGGTACCGGCCTTCCGCTTTGCTACAGCCGGAATGACAAGTTCATTGGATACGGACCGGCGTACCAGAACACTTCCAGGTCAGGCCACGGCTCGACCATGTCATCCACGCCGCTCCGTTTCCAGCTACGCAGCCCGCCTTGTTGAGAGTTTATGGCATGGATTGCAGGGTCAAGCCCTGCAATGACGAACAGTGGAGGAGGGGCCAGGAAAGAAGCCCTCCGCTGGTCATGCCATGGCTTGACCATGGCATCCATGCCGCTCCTTTTCCAGCTACACAGCCCGCCTTGTTGAGAGTTTATGGCATGGATTGCAGGGTCAAGCCCTGCAATGACGAACAGTGGAGGAGGGGCCAGGAAAGAAGCTCTCCGCTGGTCATGCCATGGCTTGACCATGGCATCCATGCCGCTCCTTTTCCAGCTACACAGCCCGCCTTGTGGAGAGGTTATGGCATGGATTGCAGGATCAAGCCCTGCAATGACGAACAATGGAGGAGGGGCCAGGAAAGAAGCTCTCCGCTGGTCATGCCATGGCTTGACCTTGGCATCCATGCCGCTCCTTTTCCAGCTACACAGCCCGCCTCGTCGAGAGGTTATGGCATGGATTGCAGGGTCAAGCCCTGCAATGACGAACAGTGGAGGAGGGGCCAGGAAAGAAGCCCTCCGCTGGTCATGCCATGGCTTGACCTTGGCATCCATGCCGCTCCTTTTCCAGCTACACAGCCCGCCTTGTTGAGAGTTTATGGCATGGATTGCAGGGTCAAGCCCTGCAATGACAGCCGATGGGAAGGGGATGAATGCACGACTTTGGCCCCAAATACATCCTCCTCAAGATGAAGGAAAGTCTTCAAGAACGAGTGGTTCGACACGCCTCGAATCGTCATCCCCGACTTGATCGGGGATCCAATCCACTTTGCGCCAGGATGTGTTGCAAAGTGGATTGAAGCGAAAGGCTTTGCTGACTGTGCTTGAGCAGACGCTCTGGAAACGAGTGGATCCCGGATCGCCGCCTCGCTGCGTCCCGGATGACGCAACGGGATGACACGGCTTGCCTGGCTTCAAACTGAGGAAGCAACCTGCGCCCCGGCCCGTTTTCACCTCCAGCTACCATCTTCGCCACCAACAGGTGGCCGGAGCAATTTCGTGCTGAAAGCGTGCGCGCTCGCTGAAGGCGAACCCGGACAGTGCAGAGCCTATTCGGCAGCCTCAACGGAGAAGTGTTTTTCCAGAAATGCGCCGGTGTTGCGGTAATGGTCGAGCAGCAATTTGCAGGCAAGGTCGGTGTTTCTGTCGACGGCGGCGTTCATGATGTCGCTGTGTTCCCTGCCGATGTCGCGGGCCGAATAGTTGAGGGCCTGCCCTGCGAGGTAGCGGTAACGGATGTTGAGGTCATAGAGCTGGTTGCAGAACTTCAGCAGCACCGGTGAATGGCAGCCGTTCAGAAGGTTCATGTGAAAGGCCTTGTGCAGCTCCTCGAAGCGCTCCACGTTGGCGCGCGGTTCGCGCATCATGCGGTGGTGGCTGATCACGAGCCGGTCTTCCCAGGCGTGGTCCGCATTGGCAAGGCTTTCCCGCAGCGCCATTTCCTCCAGATGGCAGCGCAGGTTCAGGATTTCGGCGAAGTTCGACGGGCTGACATCCGACGTGCGGAAGCCGCGCTGATCCAGGCGCTCGACGAGAAGGTCCGACACAAGCAGTGTCAGGGCTTCCCGGATCGGGGACCCACCCATATCGAGTATCTGCCGCAGCTTCTCGATCTTGAGTTTTTCGCCCGGCGCCAGTTCGCCAACCAGGATCATCCTGCGGATCGCGAGATACGCACGTTGCGTAGAGGAAGGTTCTTGCGATGCGTCCATCTGCATTTGTATAGCCATGGGTAAATAATATCGATTTTCTGACCAGAATTCCAGTTTTAACTAGGATGATGCGCGCGCGCGTCAAGTCAAATCGAACATGAAATGCTCAACAGATTTCCGCCAATTCGCTTGGCCCCTCAACGCTTTTGGTCTGTTTTGCACTCGAAGCTGCCGACAAACGCCCGATTTACGGAAAAATACGTGCCCGGGAATTGACCGCAATTGTTCTAATTAATAATAAACAAAACAACAAGTTTGGAGGCAAGATGTCCGTAACCCCGATCCTGCAATTCGGAACCAGCCGGTTTCTTCAGGCACATGTTGATCTGTTCGTTTCCGAGGCGCTCCGGCAAGGCGCGGCGGTCGGGCCGATCACAGTGGTTCAGTCGAGCGGCGATCCGCGCCGCGCAGCCCGGCTCGCCGCCCTTTCGGCGGCGGAAGGCTTTGAGGTACAGGTGAGGGGCGTGGATCGCGGTCAGCTGATCGAGACGCGGACGCGGGTCACCAGCGTGGCGCGGACGCTGTCTCTGCCCGCCGATTTCGAGCGGGTCCGGGACATCGCGGTCAACGAGGCACGGATTATCCTGTCGAATACGGCCGATGCAGGCTTCCGCCCGCGTGAGGCGGACCGTCTCGCAACCTACGACCAGGCAATGTCCTATCCGGCAAAGCTGACCTGGCTGCTCTTTCAGCGGTTCCGGGAAAATGCCGCCACAATTCAGGTCATGCCGACGGAACTGGTGCCGCAGAACGGTGACGTGCTGCGCGATCTCGTCTTCGGGATCAGCGATCTTTATCCCGAAGCCTTCCGAAAGTGGCTGGAGACAGAGGTCACCTGGGTGAATTCGCTTGTCGACCGCATCGTGTCCGAACCGCTCGAACCGGCAGGTGCGGTGGCCGAACCCTATGCTCTCTGGGCGATCGAGGATCAGCCCGGTCTCGTGGTGCCCTGTTCGCATCCGGACGTGCGCATTGTTCCGGGCCTTGAGCCCTATGAAACGCTCAAGCTTTTCATTCTGAACCTCGGCCACACCTATCTGGTATCCCGCTGGCTTGCCGATGAGAGAACGTGCCACAAGTTTGTTCGGGATATGCTCGCCGACCCGGCAGCTGCCGCGGATCTTGAAGATCTCTATGCCCGCGAGGTCGTGCCCGGATTTGCGGCCCATGGCCGGAAAGAGGAGGCGGAGGCCTATGTCGAGACCACGCTCGACAGGTTCAGGAACCCGTTTCTCGACCACAAGCTTGCCGATATCGCCCAGAACCACCCGGAGAAAATCGAGCGCAGGATCGGTGCATTCCTGGCCTGGGCGAGACAGGCGGATGCGTCATTTTCCGCGCCGAGGCTGGACGCGATCTCCGCTGCGCCCGCCGAGGTCCACATGCTCTAGGTCATTCGAAACAGCAATGGCCGGACCCACTGCCGTCCAACCGTTACTGCGTCTCCCCGGACAAGCGTCAGCTCTGATCCGGGGCCTACTCGCCTGTCAGCTTGCCGCATCGGGCGATTGTGTCCGCTTCTCGGTGTTCCACTCGAGGGCTCCCGAAACGAGTGGGTCCCGGATCTCCGCTGCGCTGCGTCCGGGATGACAGGGAGAGGCACAACCTAGGTCTCTTCCCTGGGTGTCATCCCCGACTTGATCGGGGACCCAATCCACTTTGCGGCAGATTGCGTGTCGCGGGCAGGGAGTTTTGGCCCCGCTTTCGGTTAAGTGACCGACGCTCTGGAAACGAGTGGGTCCCGGATCTCGCCGTGCTCGTCCGGGATGACAGGGAGAGGCCTGACTATCGGGGCAACCTCGCGTCCGTAAGACCTCATCCTGAGGAGAACCATAGGGTCCGTCTCGAAGGATGGGCTGCTGGGCACCGCATTTGCCACGCATCCTTCGAGACAGCGCTCGCGCGCTTCCTCAGGATGAGGGAGAGGGTTGAGCGCATGCATGCGGAAGGTGAAACATTTTTGCCGTCCAACCGCTTCTGCGTCACCCCGGACAAGCGTCAGCGCTGACCCGGGGCCTACTCGTCTGTCAGCTTGCCGCATCGGGCGATTGTGTCCGCTTCTCGGTGTTCCACTCGAGGGCTCCCGAAACGAGTGGGTCCCGGATCTCCGCTGCGCTGCGTCCGGGATGACAGGGAGAGGCACAACCTAGGTCTCTTCCCTGGGTGTCATCCCCGACTTGATCGGGGACCCAATCCACTTTGCGGCAGATTGCGTGTCGCGGGCAGGGAGTTTTGGCCCCGCTTTCGGTTAAGTGACCGACGCTCTGGAAACGAGTGGGTCCCGGATCTCGCTGTGCTCGTCCGGGATGACAAGGTGAGGCCTGACTATCGGGGCAACCTCGCGTCCGTAAGACCTCATCCTGAGGAGAACCGTCAGGTCCGTCTCGAAGGATGGGCCGCAGGAAACTAAATTTGCCGCCCATCCTTCGAGACAGCGCTGACGCGCTTCCTCAGGATGAGGAAGGTGAAACATTTTTGCCGTCCAACCGCTTCTGCGTCACCCCGGACAAGCGTCAGCGCTGATCCGGGGCCTACTCGCCTTTCAGCTTGCCGCATCGGGCGATTGTGTCCGCCTCTCCGTTTCCCATTTGAGAGCTCTGGAAACGAGTGGGTCGAGGATCTCGCTGTGCTCGTCCGGGATGACAAACGGCTGGAAGAATTCGTCATTCCGGACAAGTGCAGCGCTAGCTGTGCGCCGATCCGGAAACCAGACGTAGTTCGCGCCGAGGGCGCGGCTTATTCTGGTGGTATCATGAAGAGTGTTCGCTTTGCCCACGCAGATTTCCGGATACCCGAGCAAGCCGGCACAGGTTCCAGATAGGCGTTCGGTATCAGGCGCGTTTGTGGTCTTTCAGGGAGGCAAGGAGTGTTTCCTTGGAACGGCGCAGGTGCTTGAGCGCGGCTTCCTCTGAGTGAAGACGGTCATGCGCGAGCATGGCCCTGATCCATTCCAGGTGTTCCTCGATCGCCGCCGCGTTGCGTTCCCGCTCGTCATGCTTGTCCCACATGTAGTGATAGTGGAAGATGAGCGAGATCAGTTTCTGGGCTTCCAGAACGAAGCGGTTTTTCACCACGCTGTTGACCGTTAAATGAAATTTTTCGTCCAGTGTCGAGAAGTCGTGATACCGGGTCTTGAGGTCCTTTTTCAGTTCCTCGTGTTCGATTTCAAGCTCCTTAAGCTTCGACCAGATGTCATGATCTTCCGGCAGCGACAACAGTTGCCTGACGGCATTCATTTCCAGAACGAGCCGGAAATCGGAGAGTTCGACCGCAAATTCCGCCGTGAAACCGGACAGGATCCAGCCTCCCTTGGCGCGCCGCTCGACAAGCCCGAACCGGCTCAGGCCGGACAGGAACTCCTGAAGGCTGTGTGCCGGGACACCGAACTGCCGCGACAGCTGGGCAATGTTGAGGGACGTGCCGGCGGGCACATCGAAGCGCAGGATCCACTCGAAGAACAGCTGTTCCAGTTCCTCGTCCGAAGGCGCGCTTTCGGATTGAGACAGGCGATGGCTTTGTTCGGGGCGCCTGATGAGCGTCTTCTGCCTGCCTTCCCAATCGATCAGGTCTTCTTCATCAAGTTTCTGAAGCGCGGTTCGCACGATGGTGCGGCTCACCTCCATCTGCTCGGCCAGAACGACCTCCGCAGGCAGTTGGCTGCCAACATCCATTGTGGCGCAAATATCCAGCAACTTGTTGTAAGCGCTTCGAAAACGCTCGTCTGTACGGGCCATGGCGCGAAATTAGCACATCCTTGACGAAGAACAATTCCCGAAATTCAGTATGAAAAAATAAAAAACAATTGACGATCGAGAATTCGAATGTAATTCTGTTTTTAATAATTAAATTCAATTTTCGCCCGGGAGGACACATGGCGAATCTTGATAGGGGGGCGTATCCGGTGCCTGCGGCTTTCAGACTTTCGGCCGGGTCGTTTCACAAGCTATCGGCTGTTCTGACCCTTTTGGCGCTGGTGATCGCGTTTTCGTTCGGCAACGATGCGTTCCTGACCGTCAACAACGGTCTCACGGTTCTTCTTCAGACGTCGGTGATCGGTCTGCTCGGCATCGGCATGACAATGGTCATCATCACGGGCGGGATCGACCTCAGTGTCGGCTCCGTTCTGGCCCTGTCGGGCGTCGTGACCGGTCTTTCCATAAAGGCCGGTGTTCCGACCGCGCCGGCCATGGCGCTCGGGATTGTCGCGGGCGCGATTTGCGGGTTCCTGAACGGGTTCGTCATCACCAAGATGCGGATCACGCCCTTTGTCGCGACGCTCGGAATGATGCTGATCGCGCGCGGCGTTGCGCTGCAGCTCACGGGCGCAGCACCGATTTCGAGGCTCGGGGAAGCCTTCGGCATCCTGGGGAACGGGTCCCTTTTCAGGATCGTCGAGAAGACCGGCGGCATCTTCCCGAAAGTAGTGTTTCCCGGCATTCCCTATCCCGCGATCCTGCTTGCGGTGGTTGCAATCGCCGCCGCCTATCTCTTGAACAGGCGCCAGGCCGGGCGGCATATCTACGCGACCGGGTCGAATGAAGAAGCCGCGCGGCTTGCCGGTGTCCTGGTCGACCGGACCAAAATCTTTGCCTACACGCTGTCGGGCGCCCTGGCAGGGCTTGCGGGCAATGTCCTGATGTCGCGCCTCGTGACGGTGCAGCCGAACGAAGGCGTGATGTACGAGCTTGACGCCATCGCCGCGGCGGTGATCGGCGGCGCTTCGCTGATGGGCGGCGTCGGCAACATATCCGGCACCATGATCGGCGCATTCATCATCGGCGTCCTGCGCAACGGCCTGAACATGGCGGGGGTCTCCGCCTTCATCCAGCAAATCGTGATCGGCGTGATCGTCATTCTGGCGGTCTACATCGATCAGATCCGAAACCGGCGCTGACAAGCCGGGCAACCAACGAACGTGTCTTCAACCGGAGGGAATAATCCATGAAAAAGCTGATTTCGACCATGATGATGGCAAGTGCACTGGTGCTGACGGGCGCTGCGGCACAGGCCGGTGAAATCGCGGTCATCGTCAAGACGACCAACTCGAATTTCTGGCAGAACGTGAACAAGGGCGCCAGCGCCGCGATCAAGGGGCAGGAAGCGCACACGATGACCTTCAACGGTCCGGCGTCCGAGTCCGCGATTGCCGATCAGGTGAGCCTTGTCGAAAACGCCATCAACCGCGGTGTTTCGGGGATCGTTCTTGCCCCGTCCGATCCGGAGGCGCTGACGCCGGTTGTCAAGAAAGCCTTCGAGGCACAGATCCCGGTGGTCATCATCGACTCGGGCCTTGCGGACAACGCCAAGGACTATTACCAGGCCTTCCTTTCCACCGACAATTGCGCAGCCGGCAAGCTGGTTGCCGACAAGATGCTGTCCGAAGTCGGTACCAAGGGCAAGGTTGCCGTGATGTCCTACGTTGCGGGTGTCGGGTCCGAGATCGGCCGGGTCGGGTGCTTCGTCGAGCACATCAACGAGAAATCCGACATTGAAATCGTCGGCCCATTCTATTCGCAGTCGCAAATGGCGACCGCTCTCAACCAGACCACCGATGTTCTGGCCGCCAATGACGATCTCGTCGGCATCTTCGGCGCAAACGAACCGACGGCAATCGGCATGGGCCGCGCAATCGTGCAGGCCGGCAAGGCCGGCAGCATCACCGCGCTCGGCTTTGACGGCAATTCCGACCTGCAGGACTTCGTGCGCGACGGAACGCTTGCCGGCACCGCCGTGCAGGGGTCCTTTCAGATGGGTGAACTCGGCGTTCAGACCATCATGAAGCTGTTGAACGGAGAGAGCGTGTCCGACTTCATCGACACGGGCGTCGTGCTGGCCACGAAAGAAAACATCGACCAGCCCGAAGTACAAAACGTCCTTTACTGACAAATCCCAACTTGCCGGGGACGCACTCCTTCCTTGTGTTCCCGGCACTTTTTTCGAAGGACCTTTCGTCATGAGCCTCGATAGCGCTTCCCAGCCCCTTGTTGAGATGAGCAACATTGAAAAGCATTTCGGCGGCATTCGCGCGGTCAACGGTGTTTCGCTGGACCTCTACCCGGGTGAGGTGGTCGGTGTCCTCGGGCACAACGGGGCGGGAAAATCGTGCCTGATGCGCATCCTGTCGGGGGCGATGATCGCGAACGAAGGCACGATCAAGGTCAATGGTGAACGCGCCGAAATCCAGAACCCTCATGATGCGCGCGACCTGGGGATCGAAACGATCTACCAGACCCTTGCGCTCGCCGATCACCTGAATGCGCCCGCAAATCTTTTCCTCGGGCGGGAGCTGAAGACCAGGCTCGGCAATCTCGACGACCGGAAGATGATGGCCGAGACGCAGCGCGTCCTGCGCAAGCTCAATCCCAATTTCAAGAACCTTGACGATCCGGTTGCAAAGCTTTCCGGCGGCCAGCGGCAGGTTATTGCGATTGCACGAGCAATCTATTTCAATGTGAAGATACTGATCATGGACGAACCGACGGCAGCGCTCGGTCCGTCCGAAACCGCGATGGTCGCCGACCTTATCAAGGGCTTGCGGGCAGATGGGATCGGCATCCTGCTTGTCAGTCACGACATGCATGATGTGTTTGAGCTGTGCGACCGCGTGGTCGTGATGAACAAGGGTAGGAATGTCGGGTCGCATCCGATTGAAGATGTGACCAAGGACGATGTGCTCAGCCTCATCATCAAGGGCGAACTGCCCGGGGACTGGGTGCCGCGCGGCCGGGAAAAACTGCAATGAAGCATGAGACAGCGCCACCAGCAGACGAGAACAACGCACGCATGCCCTGCGGCGTCGTCGTGGAACCGGGCGTGTTCCAGCTGTCGGAGCAGGATCTGCCGCTGGAGGCACCGGAGGGATGGGTGCTGGTCGATATCCGGGCCGTGGGCATCTGCGGGACCGACTATCACATATTCGAGGGCAAACACCCGTTTCTGAATTATCCGAGGGTGATCGGTCACGAACTCAGCGGACGGGTTGCCAGGGCAACCGGTCCCTTCAAGGACGGCGAGCTGGTGGTTATCAATCCCTATCTTTCCTGCGGAAACTGCCGCGCCTGCAGAAAGGGCAAACCGAACTGCTGCGAGACCATCGAGGTTCTCGGGGTCCATAGGGACGGCGGCATGTGCTCACGGATTAGGGTGCCGGAAACGAACCTTTACCGCGCCACCGGCCTGAGCGAGCTTCAGGCGGCAATGGTCGAGTTCCTGGCGATCGGTGCCCACGCGGTTCGGCGTGCCGGTGCACTGAAAGATGAGCGCGTGCTGGTGACCGGGGCAGGTCCCATCGGTCTCGGCACGGCGCTTTTCGCACGCATTCAGGGCGCTGACGTTCACCTGCTCGATCTCAGCGAAGCGCGCTTGCGACAGGCCGGGGAGAAGTTCGGCTTCGAAAAACAGCATCTTGCCGGGACGGACCTTCTGACCGGACCGCTCTCCGACGGCTTCGACGTCATTTTCGACGCGACGGGAAGCGCGGGCGCGATCGAGGCGGGCTTTCCGCTGCTGGCCCATGGCAGCCGCTACGTGCTGGTCAGTGTCGTCAAGGACCAGATCCGGTTCGACGATCCGGAATTCCACAAGCGGGAAACCCAGATCATCGGCAGCCGCAACGCGACGGCCGAGGATTTCGAAACCGTGATGCAGGCCATACGCGACGGCTTGATCGACACGGAAGCGCTCTGCTCGCTCACGATCCCGGTCCAGGACATCGCCGGCCGGTTCGAAGACCTGTCCAGTGACCGCGAGACGCTGATCAAGGCGGTGGTGACGTTCTGATGCTGGGGCGCTGCGTCGCCAGTCGACATGAGCGCCGCGAGACAGGTTCGTCACCGGGCAGGCGTCAGATATTCTGCGGACTTTTCAAAAAGGGGGCTCTCGCTGTATAGAGGGCGCCGAAAGCTTCGGTCTGTACCGAGGGTCTCCCTCCGCCGCAAGCGCTCCCTTAAGCAAAAGAACACGTCCGATGAACGAATTTCTCGTTGCCGCCCTTTATCTGTTCACGCCTCTCGACGACTACGAGGAAATGCGCGATCCGCTCAAGGCTTTCTGCGTGAAGAACGACGTGCGTGGCAGCCTGCTGCTGGCCAGCGAGGGCATCAACGGCACGATCTGCGGGCCGGAAGGGGGCGTCAGGGCGGTGCTCGATCACCTGCGCGCGGACCCGAGACTAACGGCGCTGACGCACAAGGAGGCCTGGACGCACCGGCACGTCTTCAAACGCATGAAGGTGCGGCTGAAACAGGAGATCGTGCGCCTGGCGGTCGACGGCATCGACCCGAACGAAATCGTCGGGGAATACGTCAAGCCGGAGGACTGGAACGCGCTGATTTCCGATCCGGACGTGGTCGTGATCGACACGCGCAACGACTACGAGTTTGCCTTCGGCACGTTCGAGAAGGCGCTCAACCCGGAAACGCAATCGTTTCGCGAGTTTCCGGACTGGGTCAATGCCCAGGAAGGTCTTGAGAAGAAGCCGAAGGTCGCCATGTTCTGCACCGGCGGCATCCGCTGTGAAAAGGCAAGTGCCTGGATGCTCAAGAACGGCTTTGAAGAGGTCTACCACCTTGAAGGCGGCATTCTGAACTATCTGGAAAAGGTGCCGGAAGAGAACAGCCTCTGGAAGGGCGAGTGTTTCGTTTTCGACGACCGGGTTTCTGTCGATCATCAGCTCCAGCCGCGTTGGGGGGAGTGGGTGCCGGAGGAGGCGCGCCACATCATCAACGAAGACACAGAGTACGAAAAAGGCCCGAAAGAACAGGCCTGAACAGAAGACGTTCGGGGCGCAATCTCTTAACGGGCGTTAACTTTTTGCTTTAATGCCTTGTCAAAATTCCCTAAAATCGGGTTGCAGGACATTTTCCTGCACCAGACTGGGGGATGAGTTTATGCGTCGCAGTTCCTGGAGTGCGGTCATCGCGCTGGCTATTACACCTTTTCTTGCATCTTTTGCTCATGCAGGCGGCAAGGCGCTGGCCTGCTATCAGCAGGCGACGGTTCCGGCTGTCTACAAAACCGTTCACGAACGTGTTCTGGTCCGGGCCGCAACCCAGAAGGTCGTCAAACGACCGGCGGTCTACGGCTATCAGAAGCGCCGCGTTCTGGTGCAGCCCGAGCGCGTCAGCTACCGGAAGACGCTGGCGGTCTACCAGACCCGTCACCGCAAGGTGATGGTGCGACGCGCCAGCGTCGGCTGGGAATACCGGATGATCAAGGGCGTCAAAACGCTCTGCAAGGTCCAGCACCCTGCGGTGTACAAGACCGTCAGTGAGCGGGTTCAGGTGCAGGCAGCCTCCAAGGTCGCGGTGCGCCATCCGGCAATCTACAGCACCGTGAAGGAAAAGGTGATGCTGCAACCGGCATCCAGCCACGTGATCAGGGAACCTGCCGTCTACAAGACCGTCAGCCGTCAGGTGATGGTGGAACCGGCCCGCACGGTGTGGCAACCGGTCAAGGTCAGGGGCTGCCGGCACTGACGCCGAAAGCCATGTTCTTCACATCTGATTGAAGGCAAGGCAATTGGCTCTGCTTTCATCAACGCGCTCAGGCGCGAAGGGTCCGTTTGCCCTGAAAACCGGAAGGACCCGTCATTGCCGGACTTGATCCGGCAATCCAAGCCGTTCCGATGCCCCAAACTCATATCCCCGATCCGGGAAAGGTCACGGCATGGGTCCCATGGTCGAGCCATGGGACGACCGGAGAAACAGGGAGAGCGACAAGGTCCGGGGGTGACGGTGTCCGTGTTTGGTTCGCGCGCTCAAAAAACCGCCAGTGCCGTCCCGGACTTGATCCGGGACCTGCCGAACACGTGTCATGAGGCCCCGGCTCAGGGCCGGGGCGGCACCGGGGGGAACGGGATCAACTCATCACTCTGCTGCCATGAGGGATGCGCGCAATGCCCCGAACAACCCCCAGGCGCAGTCACCTCTCCCCGTGGGAGAGGTCGGCCTGAAAGGCCGGGTGAGGGATCAGAGCTGTCAATGCTCCTCGGACGTTTGCCCCTCACCCTGACCCTCTCCCCAAGGGAGAGGGACATAAGAGAAGCGTAAAACCCGTCTCTCCGCTTTCGCACCCCCCGAGGATGCAGGTTCAACATCTGGGCCGTCCCGGACCTGATCCGGGACCTGAGCAGCACTTCACAGGAGGCCCCGGCTCAGGGCCGGGGCGGCAACGAGAGGACGGCGGCATTTGTTCAGCTTTCAGCTGTCACCCCGGACGCAGCGCAGCGGAGATCCGGGGCCTACTCATTCGCAGAGACACTGGTGTGATCTGTTGCGCTGCTGCAGCCATTCAGACATTTCGGCAAGCTGATCGGCGAGTGGGCCCCGGCTCAAGGCCGGGGTGACATTGCGTGACGGTGTGTGTTTGCTTTAAGCTCTCAACAAGCACCCAGCCCCGTCCCGGACCTGATCCGGGACCAGTTCTTTTCTTGTCATGTGGTGGCGGTTTTTGATGCCAATTCGTCGGACTAAGTCTTAAACCGCTCGGTCGTCAAACCCTTGCGCCCGTGGCCTTCCACGAGGAAGAGGCCGCCGGAAAGTGTGTCCGGTTCGATGGCGGTGGGGTCGGTCGGCTGTTTGATCGTGGTGACGATCAGCTGGTCGAGCTCCGGGCCGCAGAAACAGGGCATGGTCGGTTTTGGGACCGGCATCTTTATTGCTTCCAGAAGATTGCCGTCGGGCGCGAAGCAGTTGAGCAAACCGGCGGAGACACCGGCGCTCCAGTAATTGCCGTCCGCGTCCACGGTCGCGCCGTCCGGGCGGCCGGTCTCGTTGGTCTGCTGGGCATAGAGCATTTTGGAACCGAGCGCACCGGTCGCCGGGTCGAAGGCGTAGCACTCGATCCATCCGGGTGTGGAATCGGCGTGGTACATGTAGGTTCCGTCGGCGCTCCAGGCGAGGCCATTGGAGCATTGCAGTTCGTCGCGGATCTCTTCGACGTTGCCCTTGCCGTCGATCCGGAACAGACCCGCGATCGGTTCGCGCGGGGAGGCGGTGTCCATCGTGCCGATCCAGAACGCGCCGTCCGGGCCGATCTTGCCGTCGTTGAGACGTGTGCCCGGGCGATCCGCCTGCACCTCGGCGAGGACTTCGCTCTTTTCCGTCTTCGGATCGAACAGCAGGATCTTGTCCCAGACACCGACGACGAGGCGGTCATCATCCGTCAGGCCGAACGAGCCGACCTCGTTGTCGAAGTACCAGGTGGTGATGTCGCGCGTTGCCCAGTCCATCGACTGAATGGTGCGGCCCTGGATATCGACCCAGAGCAGGCGATTGGTACGCTCATCCCAGGTCGGGCATTCGCCAAGCTGATAGGTTGTGTCGAGAAAACGGGTGATCGTGTGGGACACCGTGGCAGGATCCTTGAAGTGCCAAGCAATAAACGGATGCGGACTATATAACCGACTTCACCTGCCGTCGAGACTGCAATCGTCCCTGTCGGTTCGGTGGCAGGCAGTGGGGCATGCAGCTGCCTGTCTCAGGTTTCGGCCTCCAGCGGAATGGCTGTCCGCTTCACGATCGGGCGGATGGCGAAGGAGGATTTCATCCTCAGGACGCCGGGAAGCTGGGACAGGTGATCTCGGTGGATGCGTTCAAAGTCGATCGGATCAGCCGCAGTCAGCCGCAATATGTAGTCGGCGTCGCCGGCCATCAGGAAACACTCCATGATTTCGTCCGACCGGGCGACGGCGCGCTCAAAACTCTCGAGCGTTTCCTTGGACTGGCCGGTCAGCGAGATTTCGACGAACACATCCATGCGGCGGCCGAGCTTGCGCTGGTCGAGCAGGGCTACGTAGTTCTCGATGACGCCGGCTTCCTCAAGCCCGCGCACGCGCCGCAGGCACGCAGATGCCGACAGACCGACGACATCCGCGAGGTCCGCGTTGGCGATCCGGCCGTCCTTTTGCAGCACGTCGAGGATTTTCCGGTCAAGGCGATCGAGTTTCATTATGTTGCACCGCACATATTGCGTTAATCTTTGTCCATGATCGCAGAATCTGCGGCAAGTTTCCAGTTTTGCGCAATTAAGTTGTTCGATTTCCGCTTTGGTCTCGTGCGAACGCAAGCACATTCGACCGAAACAGGCATACACTTAAAGGCAATCAACAATGCTTCCTGAGGAGACGTGGTCATGCGCATTGGTGTGCCGAAAGAAATCAAGAACCATGAGTACCGGGTCGGGCTGACGCCTGACAGTGTTCACGAGATGATCGCTCACGGGCACGAGGTGCTTGTCGAGACCAATGCCGGGGTCGGGATCGGTGCAAGCGACGCCGACTACCAGGCCGCTGGCGCCAAGATCCTTGGCACGGCGAAGGAGATCTTCGACGCCGCCCAGATGATCGTGAAGGTCAAGGAGCCCCAGGCGGTCGAGCGCGCGATGCTGCGCCCGGACCAAATTCTCTTCACATATCTGCATCTCGCTCCGGACGCGGATCAGACCGCCGATCTGGTCAAGTCCGGTGCTACCTGCATTGCCTACGAAACCGTCGTCGACGCAAAGGGCGGCCTGCCGCTGCTGGTGCCGATGTCCCAGGTTGCCGGACGTCTTTCGGTCATCGCCGGTGCCAAGGCGCTTGAAAAGGCCCATGGCGGTTCCGGAACCCTTGTTGGCGGTGTGCCGGGTGTCGAACCTGCCAAGGTGGTGGTGATCGGCGGCGGCGTCGTCGGATCGCATGCGATCACCATGGCGATCGGTCTTGGCGCAGATGTGACGGTTCTGGACAGGAACACAGCCGTTCTCGGCCAGCTCGCCCAGACATTCGGACCGGCTCTGAAGACGGTTTATTCAACCAAATCCGCGCTTGAGAAACACGTGCTTGAGGCCGACATGGTCGTCGGTGCCGTTCTGGTCGCCGGCGCGGCTGCACCCAAGCTGGTCTCCAGGGATCTCGTGAGCCGCATGAAGGCGGGTTCGGTTCTGGTGGATGTGGCCATCGACCAGGGCGGCTGCTTTGAAACCTCCAAGGCAACCACCCATTCCGATCCGACCTATATCGTCGACGACGTGGTGCATTACTGCGTTGCCAACATGCCGGGCGCCGTACCGAAGACCTCCACCTACGCGCTCAACAATGCGACGCTGCCTTTCGCGCTGGCGCTTGCCGACAAGGGCGCAAAGAAAGCGCTGCTCGACGATCCGCATTTCCTGCCGGGCCTGAACGTGATCGGCGGCCAGGTGACCTGCGAGGCAGTTGCCGAGGCGCTCGGATACGACTACGTCGATCCGGCGACTGCGCTTGAACAGAGCGACGCCAGCCAGGCCGCATGAGGCCTGCAGGTTTCAGTTGATGAAAGGCCGGTCCAGCGACCGGCCTTTTTTGTTGTTGTCGGCCGGAGTGGCTCGCGCTTTCAACCCGTGGCCTTGCGCAGGTTGGACAACCCTTTACATCTGCTTTAAACGTCCAGAGACAAGCAGGAGGAGATGCCGGATGAATGGTGCGGAAGCGCTGGTTGAGACAATGCTGGCCTCCGGCGTTTCGGTTTGCTTTGCCAATCCGGGTACGTCCGAAATGCATTTCGTTGCCGCCCTGGATACCCATCCGGAAATGCGCTGCATTCTGTGCCTGTTCGAGGGCGGCGTGACCGGCGCGGCTGACGGGTATGCCCGCATGAGCGGGAATGTCGCGGGCACTCTGCTGCACCTCGGGCCCGGCTTCGGCAACGGCTGGGCCAATCTCCACAATGCGCGCAAGGGACAGTCCGGCGTCGTCAATATCGTCGGCGATCATGCGGGCTATCACCTGAAGCACGATGCGCCGCTGCAGGCGGATCTCGACGGCGTCGTCGGCTCGGTCTCCCATTGGGTCCGGCGCGCGACGGACAGTTCCACGGTTGCGGGCGCGGGGGCCGAAGCGATCCGGATGGCGCGCAGCGGCCAGATTGCGACGGTCATCCTACCTGCAGACTCCGCATGGGGCGACAGCGGGACGGGACCGGCGAACGAGCTTCCGCCGCTGCGCAAACACCGCCCGGACGAGGACCGGATCAAGGCGTCCGCTCATGCGCTCACGCTTCCCGGAGCCGCCCTTCTGGTCAGTGGTCCGGCGCTCTACGGCGCTGGAGCCGAACTGGCCGGCAAGATCGCGGCGCGAACCGGATGCCGGCTGCTGGCACCTTTCTTTGCGCCCCGCATCGCATTGGGCGAGGGGGCCGTGGCGTTCGAGATGCTGCCCTACAATGTCGACATGAGTTCCGAGTTCCTGTCCGGCCTGAAGCACATCGTTCTGGTCGGGGAAGATCCACCCGTCAATTTCTTCGCCTATCCGGGCAAACCCTCGACACCGGAACCGGCGGGCTGCGCCATCGGCCAGCTTTGTTTCGGCGACTGGGATGTCATGTGGACGCTCGAAAAGCTCGCCGAAGCCGCAGGCGTCGATGGCAGTGAAGATGTTGCCAGGATCACGCATGATGTTCCGCCGCTGGAAAGCGGACCGCTTTCCGCGGAAGGGATCGGGCGCGGTCTTGCAAATTTGCTTCCCGAAGGAGCGGTCGTGGTGAACGAAGCGGTGACCGCCGGGCCCGGCATATGGCCGGCGGTGAACCGGTCCCGGAACCATGACCGGATCAACAACACGGGCGGCTCCATCGGACAGTGCCTCCCGAACGCGCTGGGGGCGGCAGTCGCCTGTCCGGACCGCCCGGTCATTGCCGTTTCCGGAGACGGGTCAGCCATGTATCAGGTCCAGTGCCTGTGGACGGCTGCGCGCGAAGGGTTGAACATCACATTCGTGATCATCGCGAACCGGGGCTATCAGATCCTCCATGCCGAGTTGCAGGCGCAAGGGGCGCCCAAACCCGGACGCAATGCGCGCGCGATGTTCGATATCGAGGATCCGCTGATCGACTGGGTCGCGCTGGCGGCCGGTCATGGTGTGCAGGCCGTCCGGGCCGATAGCGAGGAAAGCTTCGCCGAGGCGATGGAAATGGCTGCGGGCTCGCCCGGGCCCTTCCTGATCGAAGCTGCGATCTAGAAACCCGTTACGAGTACCGGCAGGGCTGAATTCAGCTTATCGGGAATGGCCGGTCCAGGGTCCGTACCCAGGATACGGCCCCTAAGGGCATCTGACCTTGTAAGGCGTGCCGTTGAGATCGTGGGCGATGCAGTTGCGCGGTGTCGTGACGACACCGATCAGCCCGCCTCCAACTGCGCCAAGGGCTGCGCCTGCGATTGTCGCGTTGACCGTTGAACCTGCCACGGCACCGATCGTCGCGCCGGTCGCTGCACCCAGCCCGGCTCCGATCAGCATTCTGTCGCGCTGGCTCTCCGTATTGACGCAGCCGGCCAATAGGAAGGCGAGGGCTGCAACGGCAAGAATCGGTTTCATCCATGCTCCCCAGCAAAGCAATAAGCCCTGCTAGCGTGGAGATGTATGGTTAACAGATTCTTACCAGGCGCCGGTTATCCAAGCTTTCTCAATGCGCTCGGAGGAACTCTTGATCCGGTTATCTCGGCGTTGTGGCTGCACCGATCGCGGCGCCGCCCGCGGCTCCGAGGGCTGCGCCGGCAATAACAGGCGCTGCACCGGCACCCACGGCCGCACCGACGATCACGCCGGTTGCGGCGCCAAGACCGCCGCCGATGATTGCCCGGTCCGTCTGTCTGCTTGAAGAACAGCCGGCGAGGAGGGTGGCCACTGCGGCCACGACCAGAATTTGTTTCATGTCGGTTACGACCTCAAAATGCGTGTGATCCGGCGTCGGCTTCGGCTGGGTCCGCATGGGATGGCCACGGCAGATGAAATCAATCTGCCCGGCGCGCCGCTCCTACGAGATACAACCGAATCGGCGTCAATCGATGTTGATGGCCGAGGCCCTAAGCCGCCGATCGCCGAGGGTGACGCCGCACACGTGCGCGCACCTCAGGCGGTCGAGGCCGGTCAAGACGCTCAATACCAATTGGTCACATTATGGATTGCGTAACCTAAATGGCCCGTTAACGCAGGGGCCATTTAGGTGCATTTGGATCAGGGGCAGACGACGCGGTAGGGGTTTCCGTACCGGTCATAGGCGACGCAGTTCTTCGGCGCTGTCGCGGCGCCGACAATGGCACCACCCGCTCCACCGATTGCCGCACCGGCGAGGGCCGGACCGACGCCGCCTCCGGCTGCGGCACCGATGATGGCACCGGTCGCGGCTCCGAGGCCGCCACCTACAAGTGCCCGGTCAGTCTGGCTGTCCGACTGACAGCCGGCAAGAAGCGCCGCAGCGGCAGCAACAAAAAACAATTTTCTCATGATTTTATCCTACCGATCCGCGGCATTGTCACACAGTCAGGGCTGTAAGTTGTTTGTTACGGGCAGGCGACGCGATACGGGTTGCCGTAGCGGTCATAAGCCACGCAGTTTTTCGGTGTCGTTGCCGCGCCGACGATCGCGCCGCCAGCTGCACCGATTGCACCACCTACAAGCGCACCGCCGACGTCGCCGGTCGCTGCGGCGCCGATTGCGGCACCGGTTGCTGCACCAAGGCCACCACCGACCAGGGCACGGTCCGTCTGGCTGTCAGACTGACACCCTGCCAATGCAACGCCGATTGCAGCGAGCAGAACAAACTTCTTCATTAAAGGTAACTCCCTTCAAGACCGCGCGGTGCGGCAATTCCAATATTTTAAAGTCTTGCCAAGGTTAAGCTGCTTTGCGCGCCGGGGCAATCTATCAATTCCTACAGTACACAAAACCCAACTTGCTGTCCGGGCAGAGTCTTCGAGTGCTCAGGAACAGATAGCGCCCATTGGGCGAAAGTATGGCGGTTTCGATCAGATCTTCAGTGCGGAAAGCAAGCCACGCGTGGATGCATCTTTGCCCTCTGGGGAAGCCTCGCCCTTGACCATGGGCAAGAGGGCGGTCGCCAGTTCCTTGCCGAGTTCCACGCCCCATTGATCGAAGGAGTTGATGCCCCAGATGACCCCTTCGACAAAGACGCGGTGTTCGTAAAGCGCGATCAGACGACCAAGTGCGTAAGGGGTCAGCTTGTCGTAAACGAGTGTGAAAGACGGGCGGTCGCCCGGGAACACCTTGTGCGGTGCAAGCCGCTCCACGTCGCTTTCGGACATCCCCGAAGCCGCGAGCATGGCTTTCGCCTCCTCAAGGGTCCGTCCGAGCATCAGCGCCTCGGACTGGGCAAGGCAATTGGCCGTCAGCAGTTCGTGGTGGTTGTGCAGGTCTTCCTCGTGGCCCTGCTTCGCGATCAGGAACTCGCAGGGAATGACCGTCGTGCCCTGATGCAGCAGCTGGTAGAAGGCGTGCTGGCCGTTCGTGCCAGGCTCTCCCCAGACAAGAGGGCCGGTGTCCATGCCGACCGGGCTTCCGTCCAGCTTTACGCGCTTGCCGTTTGATTCCATGTCAAGCTGCTGCAGATAGGCGGGCAGCCGCGACAGCCGCTGGTCGTAGGGCAGCACGGCCCTTGCGCCGTATCCCAGAACATCACGGTGCCAGATGCCGATAAGGGCCATCAGGACCGGCAGGTTGTCTTGAAGCGGCGCTTCCTGGAAATGAATATCCATTGCGTGTGCGCCTTCCAGAAAGTCGCTGAACGCATCCGGACCGATTGCGATCATCAACGGCAGGCCAATCGCGGACCAGATGGAGTAGCGCCCGCCGACCCAGTCCCAGAAACCGAAGACGCGCGCGCTGTCGATGCCGAAGGCTTCAACCTTGTCGAGCGCGGTCGACACGGCGGCAAAATGCTTGCCGACAGCCTCTTCACCCAGGGCCGACGCTATCCACTTGCGGGCCGTCGCCGCGTTGGTCATTGTTTCGATGGTCGTGAAGGTCTTCGACGCGACGATGATCAGCGTTGTTTCCGGATCGAGCTTTTCGAGCGTATCTGCGATATGCGCCCCGTCCACGTTGGAGACGTAGTGCAGCTCCGGGCCGTCATGATAGGGCGCCAGCGCAAGCGTGGCCATGACCGGGCCGAGATCGGATCCGCCGATGCCGATATTGACGACGTCGGTGAAGGGCGCTCCCGACGAGGACACCAGCTCGCCGGACCGGACGGCTTCCGCAAAGTCGGCCATGGCGTCGAGCACGGAACGGACATCCGGCATGACATCCGCTCCGTCGACCATGACCGGCTTGTCCGACCGGTTTCGGAGCGCGGTATGAAGCACTGCGCGTTTTTCGGTTTCGTTGATCTTTTCGCCTGCGAACATGGCAGAGCGGCGGCCTTCGACGTCCGCCTCTACGGCCAGCGCCACAAGCTCGGACAGGGTGTCGCTGTCGATTTTCGTCTTCGAATAATCGAGCAGAAGATCACCGGTTTTTGCCGAGAATGTCCCGAAGCGGTCCGGATCGCCGGCGAACAGGTTTCGAAGCGTGGTGCCGTTCAGCTTTTCGGCCTGGCGGGTGAGGGACGCGAGTGTCATGAGACTTCCTCTTAAATCGATTTAACCAACTGGATTCCGGTCACGGCAGACAGCGCTCCAATTAGCACAGCAATCTGACGTAGTGGAGATTTTTCTGACGAGCGTTTGTCCGGTCCGCCGGCAACCTGTGTGGCGTTGGCGTGTCCTTGTCACGAGACTTTGCCGGATTGACGGGAAATTAGGAGTTTTGAGCTTAGGCTCAGGACTCATTAGTTTGGTTGAATTGGCGCAGCAAACGGCAATGAGCTGCAAGGAAAGGCGCGACAAGCGGGCTACCTGCCCGGTTGAGCGGGTTGACGCAGCAGATCGAAGCCGTTTTTGCGTCCCGCAGGGATAGGGTGAATTTGCCCGGCAACGTCGTTGCAAATCTTTGGAAACCGGACGGTTTCCTGCAGCTTTGCGCCTCGTATCCGAACAAATTCATCCCTACCAATTCATCCAAACTAATGCGTCCTGAGCCTGGGCTCTCCTTTGCGTGCTTGCTCAGCACAGGTGATGAACAGAAGAAGATTTCAGGTGTTTTAAGCCCATGAGCAACGAGAATACGGATCCCGCTCTGACGCATCTTCAGGAAAATCCTGAGGCCAGCGAAGACGTTCAGATTGTCGATTTCGACACGCTCGCCATCATCGAGGCCGTGATCACCAACGTGAACGAATGGGGCTGCAAGGTCACCTCGGAACATGTCGAGGATCTTTACAAGAACATCGGTATCCGCTTTTCGGGTGCGCGCAAGCTCTCCAAGGCCCAGGTGACGTCCGTCAAGGGCAATGACGCGTCCGTCGTGTTTGTGACCAGCGAAAGCAAGATCAGCGACAAGCGCCGCGAGAAGCGGAACGACGTGAAGATACCGGTGAAGATCGCCGACCTGGAGGGCATCACGGAAATCGAGGGCACCATCGTCGACGCCGCCAAGAACGGCTGCAAGGTCAAGGCGAACGGGCTCACTGCCTTACCCGAGGAAGTGCTGCTCACCATGAACAAGTTCAACAAGCCGGTCGTTGCCGAATTTGCGTGGCGCAACGACAAATCCGCCGGCCTGCGTCTCTTGTGGGACCGGACGCTGGAAGAAACCGAAGCCCCGGACAGGTCCGGCAGCATGGAAATGCCTGCCGCCGAGACCGAAGACGCCTGAGTGTCCGGACTGTCCCGGTCCACAGGCCGGCATCAAGCCGTCAGCTGGTGAGACCGCTCGCCGCGCGCGCCCTCTCCTCGATACCCGCCCAGTCCTCTGAAGCGATCGCCTTGGCGTCCGCGATCCAGGACCCGCCAACGCACAGAACATTCGGAAGGGCAAGGTAGTCCGGTGCCTTGTCGATGCTGACGCCTCCGGTGGGGCAGAACTTCGCGGCCGCCAGGGGAGAGGAAAGCGATTTCAGGTAAGACGCGCCACCGGCCTGCTCGGCCGGGAAGAATTTCAAACGCCTGTAGCCGCGTTCGAGAAGAAACATGACTTCGGAGGCCGTTGCCGCGCCCGGAAGCAGCGGCACGCTGTGGGCTTCTGCCGCATCCAGAAGGTTCTGCGTGGCCCCCGGAGAAACGATAAACCTGGATCCGGCCGAGACCGCGGCATCGTATTGCCTGCCGTCGAGCACCGTGCCCGCGCCGACGATGGCACCCTCGACATGTTTGCTAACCGCTTCGATGGCCTCCAGGGCGCGTTCCGTCCGCAACGTGATCTCGATTGCGGGAAGACCACCCTTCACCAGGGCCGTTGCCATCGGCACGGCCTTTTGTGGATCTTCGACGACCAGAACCGGGATGACGGGCGCGGCGCACATCACCGTTTCTATTTTTTCGATATCCTGTGCCATTGAATTCTCCCGGATTTCCTGATTATGCGCCGAACACGTGCGCGCCGCTGTCCGCCGTGCCGACATTGGCGCGGAAGGCAGTGAAAAGATCGCGGCCGACGCCGAACTGATGCGTGCTGAGGTCGGCAACCGCAGCCGGGCGGGCTTCGAATTCCTTCTCATCCACGAGAACCTTCAGTTCGCCGGTGACGGCATCGATGCGGATCATGTCGCCGTCGCGGATCTTGGCGATCGGTCCGCCGTTTTCCGCTTCCGGCGTGACATGGATTGCCGCCGGCACCTTGCCGGATGCGCCCGACATGCGGCCGTCGGTGATCAAGGCGACCTTGTAGCCCTTGTCCTGCAGGATTCCGAGGCACGGTGTCAGCTTGTGCAGCTCGGGCATGCCGATCGCCTTCGGGCCCTGAAAGCGCACGACCGCGGCGACGTCGCCTTTCAGTTCCTTCTTGTTGAAGGCATCGAGGAAGGCATCCTGGGAATGGAACACGCGCGCAGGCGCTTCGATGATGTGACGGTCCTCGGCAACGGCCGAGACCTTGATTACGGCCTTGCCCAGGTTGCCGGTGAGCATCTTCAGCCCGCCTGTCGGCTGGAAGGCCTTGGAGAGGGGCGCCAGAACGGTTTCATCGCCGGAGGTCTTTGGTGCATCTTCGCGCAGGATATCGCCGTTTTCGTCCAGTTTGGCCTCCACCGTGTAGCCGGCCAGATCCGTGCCGTAGACGGTCTTGACGTCCTGGTGCAGATACCCGTCCGACAGAAGCTCCCGGATCAGGAAGGCAAGGCCGCCGGCCGCCTGGAAGTGGTTCACATCCGCCTTGCCGTTCGGGTAGACCCGGGCAAGCAGCGGCACGACATCCGACAGATCGGAGATGTCGTCCCAGGTGAGCTTGATGCCGGCGGTCGCCGCAATGGCGACCAGGTGCATCGTGTGATTGGTGGAGCCACCCGTGGCGTGAAGACCGACCACGCCGTTGACGATCGCCTTTTCGTCGATGATCTCGCCGGCCGGGGTGTATTCGTTTCCGAGCGCCGAAATCGCAAGGGCGCGTTTGGTGGCCTCCCTGGTCAGCGCATCGCGAAGCGGGGTGCCCGGATTGACGAAGGAGGAGCCGGGCATGTGCAGGCCCATGATTTCCATCAGCATCTGGTTGGAGTTCGCCGTTCCGTAGAACGTGCAGGTGCCGGGCGAATGATAGGCCTTGGATTCGCTTTCAAGCAGCGCGTCGCGTCCGACTTTCCCTTCGGCGTAGAGCTGGCGCACCTTGGCCTTGTCATCATTTGAAATGCCCGTGGTCATAGGTCCGGCGGGAATGAAGACCGCGGGCAGGTGGCCGAAGGAAAGGGCGGCGATCGCGAGACCGGGAACGATCTTGTCGCAGATGCCGAGGAAGACCGCTGCGTCAAACATCTGGTGCGACAAGCCGACGGCTGCCGCCATCGCGATGACGTCACGCGAGAACAGCGACAGTTCCATGCCGTCCTGACCCTGAGTCACACCATCACACATGGCCGGCACGCCGCCCGCGACCTGCGCGACAGCGCCGACTTCATGCGCCGCCTGGCGGATCATTGCCGGGTAGGTCTCGTAGGGCTGGTGCGCCGACAACATGTCGTTGTAGGCCGTGATGATGCCGAGGTTCGGTACGATATCTCCTGAAAGCGCCTGCTTGTCCGAGACGCCGCAGGTCGCAAAGCCGTGCGCAAGGTTGCCGCACGAAAGCCGGGAGCGCTGCGGCCCCTGTTCGGCGGCCTTGCCGATCCTGTCCAGATACAGGGAGCGGCTGTCGTGACTGCGCTTGACGATCCGTTCCGTGACATCGGCGATGCGATCCTGGATTGTCATTGTTCTGATCCTTTCCTGGCCACATGTGGCTGGGTGGGGTGTCTGCCGGCAGACAGGGCTTTTGCCCGTTTGCTCTATTTAATCGATTTAAACTCGGCATCGCCCTAAAGTCAGGGCTGCGCGAGCGCTCTAGATTCCGTCCTCTTCCGACCACGTGCGCCCGTCACGCTCCACGAGCGCAATGGCGGCCGACGGACCCCATGTTCCGGCGGTGTAGCCCTTGGGCGTTTCCTTCGATGCGGCCCAGGCTGCAAGGATCGGGTCCACCCATGCCCACGCTGCATCGACCTCGTCGCGGCGCATGAACAGCGTCTGGTTGCCGCGGATCACATCCATGATGAGACGCTCGTACGCGTCCGGATTGCGCACCTTGAAGGCGTCGGCAAAACTCATGTCGAGCGGCACCTGCCTGAGGCGCATTCCGCCCGGGCCGGGGTCCTTGATCATGATCTGCATCTGAACGCCTTCGTCGGGCTGCAGGCGGATGATCAGGCGGTTCGCGGTAATCTTGCCCGTTTCCGTGTCGAAAATGGAGTGGGGGATCGGTTGAAACTGAACGACGATTTCCGAAACCCGCTGGGCCAGACGCTTGCCTGTGCGCAGGTAGAACGGGACACCCGCCCATCGCCAGTTGGCAATGTCCGCCCTGAGGGCGACGAATGTTTCCGTCCGGCTCTCGTCGTTGCCCAATTCTTCAAGATAACCGGGCACGGCGCCGCCGGCGGATGCGCCGGCACGATACTGACCGCGCACGGTCAGCTTGTCGACGCTCTGGGCGTCGATCGGCGTTAGGGCCTTCAGAACCTTCAGCTTTTCATCGCGGACGCTGTCCGCATCCATGGATTCAGGCGGTTCCATAGCCACCAGGCACAAAAGCTGGAGGATGTGGTTCTGAACCATGTCCCGCAGCGCACCGGCCGTGTCGTAGTAGCCGGCACGTCCGCCCGTTCCGAGGGATTCGGCGACGGTGATCTGGACATGGTCGATATGCGCGGCGTTCCAGAGCGGCTCGAACAGGGCATTGGCGAACCGAAGCGCCATGAGGTTCTGCACGGTTTCCTTGCCGAGATAGTGATCGATACGGAAGATCTGGTCTTCCTTGAACACAGCGCCGACGGTGTCGTTCAGCGCCTTGGCGGATGCACCGTCTTTGCCGATCGGCTTCTCCATCACCACGCGGGCGTGCCGGTTCACGACGCCGATCCTGCCGAGATTTTCGCATATGGTGCCGAAGAGATCCGGCCCGACCGCAAGGTAGAAGGCGCGGATGACATCCTCGCGCTCATCCAGGACCGTTTTCAGGCCCTCGAAACCGGTGCCCGTGGCGACATCGATTTTCACATAGTGCAGCCGTTTGAGAAACTTGGCGAGATGGTCATCGTCAAGGTCCTTGACGTGTTCCTTCAGCGCGTTTTCCGCCCAGTCCCTGTAGTCGTCATCGGTGTAGTCGCGGCGTGCGCTGCAGATGATACGGGCATTTTCCGGCATCTGCCCGTCGGCATCGCGGTGATAGAGAGCGGGAAGAAGCTTGCGGTGCGCCAGATCACCGGATGCGCCGAACACGACCAGGTCGAATTCCTCAACTTCAATGACGCGTACCGCCATGGGAGACTCCTTCCAACAGCTTTTCCGTTGCCGGGCCTTTTGCGGCTCCAGCTGAACCCGGAGGGCTTTTAAATCGATTTAAATGTTTTGTCAGCCCCTCAAATGAGCTTTGACCATTCTTTTTGCAGTTCCGCAATCCGCGGAAGATCGGCACCGCGGCGCGAACAGGTGACCGCCGCGGCCTGAACGGCAAATCCAAGAAGACGATTGACGCGCTGTTCGTCAAGTGCGGCAAGTGAGGTCCGGTCAATTGCTCCGAGCTTTTTGAGCCCCGCCAGCAGGGCGGCCTGAAAGGTGTCGCCGGCGCCGACGGTGTCTTCCACCTTTACCTGAACACCGGGACAGCCTGTTTCAAAGGAGCGGCTGAAGGCGAGGGCGCCTTCGCCGCCGCGGGTGACGATGACAAGCGCGGTGCCGCCGGCAACCCACCTGCGGGCAATCGCGGCGATTTCTTCATCCGGTGCGATCAACGCCAGGTCTTCGTCGCTGACCTTGATGACATCGGCAAGCGGTGCAAGGCCTTCGGTATTCTGCCGCCACCGCTCCAGGTCAGGTTCCACCGTCGGGCGGATATTCGGGTCGAACGAGACCAGCGTGTGGGTGCGTTCGCGCTCGATCAGGGCCTTTAGCGTTCCCGCCACAGGTTCGACGAGGGCGGTATAGGAGCCCAGATGCAGGAACAGCGGCGGTTCGTCGAAGTCTGGCAGATCGTCCAGTGTGACCATTCGATCGGCCGCATTTGCACCGTAGAACGTATAGGCCGGGTGGCCCTGATCGTCCTTCTGCACCAGGCTCAGCGTGGTGAGGTAGTCGGTTCTGAGGATGTAGCGCTCAGACACGCATTCCTTCCGGAATTTCTCGACGAGTTTCGCCCCAAGCGTGTCGTTCGAGATACCGCCGAAAAACGCGGCCTCCTCACCGAGGCGGGCGAGGCCCATGGCGACGTTGAAAGGCGAGCCGCCTATTCGCGCATCGAATCTGGCGCCATCTTGGACACCTTCGTCGCCGAACAGGTCGAAGAGAGCTTCGCCGCAAATCAGAAACATGCAAAGTCCAGACTTCTGTCGTTCTCACAAGGGAATGTTGCGGCGGCCCGCTTGGCACGGGCCGCCTTTCTCGTCTTCATGCAGCCGCGTCTTTCGGCGGTTCCATAGCCCCCGTCATCAGCGCAACCGCATCGGACATCGAGCAGTCCTTCGGTTTGACGGTGCAAAGCCGTTTGCCCAGCCGATGGATGTGGATGCGGTCCGCGACCTCGAAGACGTGCGGCATGTTGTGGCTGATCAGAACGATCGGTATTCCCCTCGACTTCACGTCCTGGATCAGTTCCAGAACCCGCCGGCTTTCCTTGACACCCAACGCGGCGGTCGGCTCGTCCATGATGATGAACTTGGTTGCAAAGGCGGCGGCCCTGGCAACGGCCACACCCTGCCTCTGTCCGCCTGACAAGGTCTCGACTGTCTGGTTGATGGATTGCACGGTCATAAGGCCAAGCTCCGTAAGCTTTTCACGCGCAAACTTTTCCATCGCCGACCGGTCGAGTTGCCGCAGGAATTTTCCCATGAAGCCCGGCTTGCGGATTTCGCGCCCCATGAACATGTTGTCCGCGATCGACATCGCCGGCGACATGGCGAGTGTCTGGTAGACGATTTCGATCCCCATGTCCCGCGCCTGCGTCGGCGACGTGAAATGGACCGGCTTGCCGTCGATCAGGATTTCGCCCTCATCCGGTACTGTGGCACCACAGATCGCTTTTACGATCGAAGACTTGCCAGCGCCGTTGTCTCCAATGACAGCCAGGATTTCGTTGTTGCGCAGTTCAAAATCGGAATGGTCGATTGCGGTGACATGACCATAACGCTTGACGATACCGCGCCCCTCTACAATTGGAACATTGTCAGTCATTAAGCCGATACCTTTCTGATCCACTGGTCAGCTGCAACGGCAGCGATAATGAGAAGTCCGATGAGGAGAAAGGTCCATTGCGCATCAGCACCGAGCAGCCTTAGCCCAAGCGTGAACACGCCGACGATAAGGGCCCCAAACAGGCTGCCCAGGATCGAGCCGCGGCCACCGAACAGGGATATGCCGCCGATCACGACCGCGGTGATGGATTCAATATTCGCGAGCTGTCCGGAGGTCGGTGAAACGGATCCGATACGGCCGATCAGGGCCCACCCGGCGAAGGCGCAGATCAGTCCGGAAAGCATGTAGACCGACATCAAGGTTCTGTGCACGTTGACGCCTGACAGGCCGGCAGCTTCGGGATCATCACCAACAGCATAGACGTGCCGCCCCCAGGCCGTGTGACGAAGCGCGTAAGCAAGCACAAACACCAGGATCAACATGAAGACCACGCCGACCGTGAACACGGCACCACCGATGTTGAACTTCGTTCCGAAGAACTGGAGAAACGGTGCGTTGGCTTCGATTTCCTGCGAGCGGATGGTTTCGTTTGCCGAGTACAAAAAGTTGGTCGCAAGCACAATCTGCCACATCCCCAGGGTGACGATGAACGGCGGGAGCTTGACCCGGCTTACCAGCCAGCCGTTCAAGGCGCCAATCATGGTCCCAGCGGCAAGGCCGCAGGCAACGGCAACCGGAGCAGGAATTCCATATCGGAATGTGAACTGTCCCATGATCACCGAAGAAAAGACCATGATTGCACCGACGCTCAAATCGATACCGGCCGTCAGGATAATCAGGCTTTGTGCAGCTGCCACAATGCCCACGATCTGCACCTGTTGCAGGATCAGCGTCATCGCAAAGGGCGAGAAGAACTTGGACCCCAACAACAGACCGAAAACGACAATTGCCACGATGAGAACGATCAGAGGCACGAGTGACGGATTGGCGTGCAGCGTATGCTGCACCTGTCCAAGAAAGCCGCGGCGGTGATCTTCGAATTCAGCGACCGAGTCCGCTCTGTTGGCGGCAGCTTCGAAGTTCTCGGTCCCTTCCTTGGTTTGAGACATCTCTTCCTCTCCTGCGGCGGATCAGACACTCACGCGACCGCCCACCCTTGTCGGTTATGATCCAGATTTCGAGAAAACCCGGGAGGCAAGTCTTTTGCCTCCCGGATCCTTCGCCTGTTTAGCCCCAGCAGAGTTCGGTGCCCTTGGCGGTGTCGATGGACTCCACGCCGTCAACCGGCTTGTCGGTCACCAGAGCCACGCCAGTGTCAAAGAAGTCCTTGCCCGGTGTGTTTTCGGGTTTGGAGCCGTCGTCGGACCACTTTTTGATGGCTTCGATGCCCAAGGAGGCCATCAGGAGCGGGTATTGCTGCGACGTTGCACCGATCACGCCGTCCTTGACGTTCTGGACGCCCGGGCAACCGCCATCGACGGAGACGATGAGAACGTCGTTTTCACGGCCGATGGCCTTCAGCGCCTCATAGGCACCTGCGGCGGCAGGCTCGTTGATGGTGTAAACGACGTTGATCATCGGGTCTTTGGCAAGAAGGTTCTCCATGGCGCGGCGGCCACCTTCCTCGTTGCCCTGGGTCACGTCGTTGCCGACGATGCGCGAATCCGTCTCATCACCCCATTTGTTGGGGTCGCCGAGGTCGATGCCGAAACCCTGCAGGAAGCCCTGGTCACGCAGAACACCGACGGTTGGCTGGCTGATGGCAAGATCGAGCATGCCGATCTTGGCGTCGGCGGCCTTGTCGCCGAGGGCGCCGGCAGCCCATTGGCCGATCAGTTCACCGGCCAAGAAGTTGTCGGTCGCGAAGGTCGCGTCGGCGGCATCGATCGGGCTCAGCGGCGTGTCGAGCGCGATCACGAGAAGGCCGTTGTCACGGGCCTGCTTCACGGCCGGCACGATCGAGGACGTGTCGGAGGCGGTCAGCAGGATGCCTTTCGCGCCGTCGGCAATGCAGGTCTCAATGGCGGCAACCTGAGTTTCGTGGTCACCGTCGACCTTGCCGGCAAAAGACTTAAGCTCGATGCCGAGTTCTTCAGCCTTGGCGGTCGCACCTTCCTTCATCTTCACGAAGAACGGGTTGGTGTCGGTCTTTGTGATCAGGCAGGCTGTAATATCTGCCGCAGCTGCCGGTGCCGCCGCCATGGCGGCAAGGACTGAACCAGTCGCAAGTAATTTGCGGATCATTTGTTTTTTCCTCCCTGGCCTATTTCAGTTTGAGCGGTTGGGTTCGGCCAGATGTGACCCCAATCTCGCTGCCCTTGCCGGAAAGCTGGCTTTGTCTTCCGTACTGCCTGCTCCGGCGGGACCCTTGTCTTTCCCACCCGTCAGAATCGCTGCTCTGGGCGAGAAATTGAAGAACTGAGGCAGGCTCGCCGCGCCGATGGCGCCGGCATCGTGGGCGAAGCTGCCGATTTCGATTTCAGGTGACTGCCGTTCCTCGGGGGCGGCAGTTTCCACGGCGGATTTGACCTTCTGTCTGAAGGTTTCGGGAAAGGAGCCTCTCAGATCGCTGTCGATCACCACGAGCGAAACATCCAGAAGGGCGTAGGCCGAGCGCAGCGCCAGACCGATCGCGGCGGCGCAGTCATCAAGCCATTCGACATATTTCGGATCGTTCGCTTCCACGGCGGCCTGCAAGTCCGATCGGTCGAGCTCCTCAAATCCGTCCGGCGAGAGATGCCGGGCAAAGGACACCAGCGACGCGCGCGTCAGCAGGAGGTCCCAGGTCTGCTTCGGTTTCGGTGCCGTCGGCAGGACGCTGGGCGGCACAGGCATGAACGCGACATCTGCGGCATTGCCGGACATTCCCTTGACCACGTCGCCCTTGAGCACCAATCCGCCGCCAATGGCAGGACCCAGGAACAGATAGAGGAAATTGTCATGCTGACGGCCCTGGCCGTAAAACAGTTCGGCAACCGCTGCCGCCGTTCCGTCGTTTTCGCTGAAAACGGGCAGGGCCATGGCGTCCTCTAGCGCCGCGGCAAGGTCGAAGCCGTCCCATTTCTTGAAGTCCGCCTCCGGCAGGCCGAGTTCGTGCAGCCACGCGCCGAGGTTGAAGGGCTGCGCCAGACCGATGCCGGTGATCCGGTCCTGCATCTCGTCACTGAGATTGGCGCGCAGTTCGTTCAGATCCCGCGAGAGAATCTCTACCGTCTTTTCCGGGGCGGGCAGGATCATGTCATGGATGCGCCGGTCGATGATCTTTCCGGAGAAGTCCATCAGGACGGTCTCGATGTTGGTGCGGTCAAGCCGAACGCCGAAGGAATAGGCACCGTCCGGGGCAAGTTTCAGAATGGTTGCCGGCTGCCCGCGGCTGCCGTCGTGGCGCTTGCCGGCCTCGAAAATCAGGCCTGCCTCGATCAGATCCTGTATGATCGCTCCGATTGCTGCGTTCGTGAGTTGAACGGCGCGGGCGAGTTCGGCCTTCGAGGCTTCGCCGGCGCGTCGCAGGATCTGCAGCACGATGCGCTCGTTGTACCGGCGCAACTGTGCGGAATTCGATCCTCGACCTGACGTACGCGGCTCGTCCACCTTCCCTGTTCCTCCCAAGGGGCTGCCTTTCTGGTCTGGCAGCTTCGTAATAATTAATTTTGATGAAATTATTCGATGGCCGGAACGATCTGTCAATTCATTAATTGTTTTGCACTGCACGGTTTCGATGTTGTACTGCAGCAAAATCCTGACAGAAAGGACGTTTTCAGCCTATAGTTTAGCAGAGAAAATGACGTTAGGGCATATAGCTTTTCGGAATAAATCTGAGGGATTTCACTCAAACCCGCGGCCCGCTCTTTGACACAATCACTTCGATAGTGTGCATGACCATTGCCGGAAGCGGCAGGATTCGTATTGTCGGATGACATGCTGGAAGTGGAGTGAGTCTGAATGCCGGTCATACATGACGAAGGTTTTCTCAAACGCGCGATTGCGGCGGGGGCAGGTGAGGAGCCCGCCGATCTCGTCCTCAAGAATGTCAAGCTTTTCAATGTGATCGATGGATCTTGCAAGGAAACGGATATCGCCGTTGTCGGCGACCGGATCGTGGGTTCCTATGGCAGCTACGAGGGCAGGGAAACGCTGGACGGTGAGGGGCGTGTCGCGGTTCCGGGCTTCATCGACACGCATCTGCACGTTGAATCCTCGCTGGTCACGCCATTCGAATTCGACAGGTGCGTGCTGCCGCACGGTGTGACCACCGCGATTTGCGATCCGCATGAGATTTCCAACGTTCTTGGTGCCGAGGGCATCCGGTATTTTCTGGATGCCTCGCTTGAAACGCTGCTGGATCTGAAGGTCAATCTGTCGTCCTGCGTACCCGCGACGTCTTTCGAGACGGCCGGCGCGTGTCTGGAGATCGGGGACCTTCTGCCTTTCCGCGACCATCCGAACGTGATCGGCCTTGCCGAATTCATGAATTTTCCAGGCGTGCTGGCATGCGACCCGAACGTCCTTGCCAAACTTGCCGCCTTTCAGGATGGACATATTGACGGGCATGCACCGCTGCTTTCCGGGCTCGGCCTCAACGGCTACCTTGCGGCCGGTATCCGCACGGATCACGAGGCAACAAGCGCGGTAGAAGCGCTTGAAAAGCTTTCCAAGGGCATGACCATCCTGATGCGGGAAGGCTCGGTTTCCAAGGACCTCGACGCGTTGGCGCCCATCCTCACACCGGATGTGTCCGCTTTTGTCGCGCTGTGCACGGATGACCGCAACCCGCTCGACATCGCGGAGGAGGGGCATCTGGACAGCATGGTCCGGCGCCTGGTCGCGAAGGGCATCCGGCCGCTGGATGCCTATCGCGCGGCCAGCTGGTCCGGGGCCAATGCCTTCGGCCTGAAGGACCGGGGCCTGATCGCGCCCGGCAGGCGGGCGGATATCGTGCTGCTGGACGATTTCGAGGATTGCCGGGTCAACCGCGTCGTCTGCGGAGGGCGGCTTGTCAGCGACGCCGCGTTCGAAGCCCGTGGTTCCGTTGCACCGGTCGGGCTTGCAAGCGTCAAGGCGCAGCCGGTTGCCGCACGCGATTTCGACATTCCGGCGAGGAACGACGAAACCTCCGTGATCGGGGTCCTGCCGGGCAAGATCATTACCGAGCACCTCAAAAAACGTCTTCCCGCCACCGGCGGCAAGACGCTGCCCGACCTTGAGCAGGATGTTCTGAAGGTCGCCGTTGTCGAACGGCACGGAAATAGCGGTAATATCGGCCTCGGGTTCGTGCACGGTTTCGGCATGAAGCGCGGCGCGATCGCGAGTTCGGTCGGCCATGACAGCCACAACATCTGTGTTGTCGGGGCGGATGACGCGTCCATCGCAACCGCGGTCAACCGTGTGATCGCGATGAAGGGCGGTTTTGCGGTCGCGGAGAGCGACAGCGTGATGGCCGAACTTGCGCTGCCGGTGGCAGGTCTGATGAGCCTGGAGACGTTCGAGACGGTCAGGCGGGACCTGGAGACCCTGCGAACGGCGGCCAGATCACTCGGCTGCACGCTGGAAGAACCTTTCCTGCAGGTGGCCTTTCTGCCCCTGCCGGTCATCCCGCACCTGAAGATCACGGATCACGGGGTCTTCGACGTCGACCGGTTCGAGTTGGTCGATCAGGGGAGCTGAATTTGTAAGCCGCTTTTCAGTAGTGCCGCATGTGGTTTCTGAAACGCGACCATTTCTGGGCGGACCGGTAGCCCAGGAAAAATGCAACCGCAGCAATCACGACGGACCAGACCAGGACCCTCGCGTCGAACCAGAACTCAGCCAGGAGATCCGAAGGATGCGCAATTTTCGGGTTGGCACCAAGATAGGTGACAGGGATCCATTCGGAATGAAGCCGGGCGGACCAGGTGTCGGGCACCCTGAAGGTCAGGGCCAGCGGATCGTTGCCCGTCGGATTGATCTCCACGATCATCGTCCCGTGCGTCTCGAAGTGTCTGCTGTTCTTGAACGTGTCGCGCGGAGACTCGTGCAGCGCTTCCTTGAGTGTCAGGCTGTCCCCGTCCGCATTATGAATGTTCAGGATGAACGCTTGATCTTCTTCACCAAAATATTCCAGCAACCAGTATTTCAAACCGCTGTCATAATGGATGTAGATGGACAGCAGGCAGGCGAATCCCACGAAACAGAATATCGCGAGATTCAGTGCATAACTGTCCTCGGTCGCTTCTTTCGGGTTCAACATGCCTGCACCACCATGAAGAGAATTCCGCAGACTATGCGCGTATCCGCGGCATGTGTCCACTCAGGGAGGTTTCGGTTCGCATGATCCTCACGCTGGCTGTTTCCGGCTATCGTTCGCTACGGGAAATCGTTCTGCCGCTCGACAGGATCACGCTCGTGACCGGTGCGAATGGCAGCGGCAAATCGAGTCTCTACAGGTCGATCCGCCTGCTGGCCGAGGTGGCGCAAGGTCAGGCGATCGCCTCGATCGCGGCGGAAGGCGGCCTGCAATCGACACTCTGGGCAGGCCCGGAGGCCATCTCGCGGCGCATGAAAAAGGGCGAAGTGCCGGTCCAGGGAACGGTGCGCAAGAACGTGATCAGCCTGAAACTCGGCTTTGCCGACGAGGATTACGGCTATGCCATCGATCTCGGGCTTCCCGCAGATGCCGGACGTTCGCTGTTTTCCATGGATCCGGAGATCAAGAGCGAGGCCCTGTGGGCAGGCGAAGCGCTGTCGCGCTCCAACGAGATCGCGGGCAGGAACGGGCCGACGGTGCGTGTCCTCAATGCCCAGGGGCAGAGGATCCCCGTCTACCAGAACATGGCGCGCTTCGACAGCATGATGACCCACGCCGCCGATCCGAAGGACGGGCTGGAACTCCTGGTGATGCGCGAGCGCATGCGCGCCTGGCGCTTCTACGATCATCTGCGTACGGACAGGGATGCGCCGGCGCGCTTTCCGCGTATCGGAACGCGCACGCCCGTGCTCAGCGCCGATGGCGGTGATCTGGCGGCTGCCCTGCAAACCATCGTAGAGATCGGCGACGAGGTTGCCCTTGCCGAAGCCATCGATGACGCGTTTCCCGGTGCGTCGATCAGTGTCAGCGTCAACGAGGGCTATTTCGAACTTTTCATGCAGCAAAAGGGGCTTCTGCGACCGCTCAGGGCCAGCGAATTGTCCGACGGAACGCTGCGGTACCTTTTGCTGACGGCGGCGCTGCTTTCTCCCCGTCCGGCACCTCTGATTGTCTTGAACGAACCGGAGACCAGCCTGCATCCCGACCTGCTGGAGCCGCTGGGACGGCTGGTGACAAGAGCGGCGGAGAAAACACAGGTCATCGTGGTGTCCCATGCGCGCGATCTGGTCGACACGCTGGCCGTTCTTCCGGGGTGCCTGCGCTATGAACTGCGCAAGGAACTCGGCGAAACGGTCGCTGACGTTGAGGAACTGCCACGGTGGAACTGGCCGAAACGATAGCCGTGTCTGTCACGAACTTCTTTTGCTCAACACGCTGATTCGACTTGTACTTTCCCTGAAGGCTCTGCCGGAGGGTGCGAAGGGATTGCCTCTGCGCACAAAAAAAGTGACGGGGTGTCGTAACGTCGTGAGTTGACGTGAACGGAAGGTTGCGTCATGTCAAGGAGAAGCAAGAAGAGACGCATTCAATGCGCCTGGCGCCGGGATGGAGGTGTCCCGCCGCGGCTGGTGCCGCGGTCAACGGACAATTCGGCTGGCCGGGCCTCACGCGTTGAAGCGGAAAATAACGCGTTGGAGAACGTTATGACGACTGCGGAGGAGTGGAACGCGGCATTCGAGCCCCGTCCGGTACACGAATATCTGGAAAACACTGTCTCGAATTTCGGCGGATCCCCGGCTGCCGATTTCATGGGCAAGGTCTGGACATATGACGAGCTCGGCGAGCTTGTGAATTCCACGGCGGCCGGATTGCAGGCCATGGGGGTCGGGCCCGGTGTGCATGTGGGGCTTTGCCTGCCGAACACGCCCTTCTACACGATCTTCTACTTCGCGATCCTGAAGGTCGGGGCGACGGTTGCCAATTTCAATCCGCTCTATGTCGAACGGGAAATCAGCTTCCAGGCGCGTGATGCCGATGTGCGCATCATGGTGACGATGGACCTGAAGGTGATCTACGACAAGGTCGAGGCGGTCCGCAAGGAACGGGTGCTCGACAAGATCATCGTCTGTCCGATGTCCTTCTGTCTGCCGACAATGAAGAAGGTGCTGTTCAACCTCTTCAAGCGCAAGGAACTTGCCGTCATTCCGCGCGACGAGGCGCATGTCTGGTTCGACGAGTTGCAAACGGAGGGAGCCTCGCCGGAACCGGTCGACATCGACCCGGAGGAGGCAATCGCTGTGCTGCAGTATACCGGCGGCACAACGGGTGTTCCGAAGGGCGCCATGCTCACGCACAAGAACCTGTCGGCCAATATCGAGCAGATGCGGTGCGTTTTCGAGAAGGCGCAGCTGGGCAAGGAGAAGATGCTCTGCGTGTTGCCCTTCTTTCACGTCTTCGCCATGACCGTTGCCCAGAACCTGTCGATCATTCTTGCGGCTGAGATGGTGCTGCAGCCGCGTTTCGAGCTGAAGGCGCTGCTTGACGCGGTCAAACGCAAACAGGTGACCTTGTTCCCGGGCGTGCCGACGCTCTATACGGCGATCAACAATTCGCCGCTGACGCCAAGCTACGACCTGTCCAGTATCTCGCTGTGCATTTCCGGAGGCGCTCCGCTGCCGGTGGAGGTCAAGGAGAGCTTCGAGACGTTGACCGGCTGTATTCTCGTCGAAGGCTACGGTCTGACGGAATCCTCCCCGGTCGCCGCGGTCAATCCGCTGGATGAAAACCGCCGCGCCGGTTCCATCGGCCGGCTCGTGCCGGGAACGAGCGCGCGTTTTGTCAGCATCGAAGACCGTGAAACGGATGTGGCTGAAGGCGAGAAGGGCGAACTGCTGCTGCATGGCCCGCAGGTCATGAAGGGTTACTGGAAACGCGACGACGCCACGGCGGACACGATCACGCCGGAAGGATATCTTCATACCGGTGATGTCGGTTACCGCGATGCGGACGGATTCATCTACCTTGTCGACCGGATCAAGGATCTCATCCTGTGTTCCGGCTACAATGTCTATCCGCGTGTGATCGAAGAAGCGATCTATCAGCATGCAGCCGTTGACGAGACAATCGTCATTGCCATCCCCGATGAATATCGCGGCCAGTCGCCAAAGGCATTCGTCAAGCTGAAGGAAGGCGAGTCCCTGACCGGTGAGGAGCTGAAGCAATTTCTCAAGGAACATCTCTCAGCAATTGAATTACCGAGAGAATTTGAGTTTCGGAATGAGCTTCCGAAAACCATGGTCGGGAAACTTTCCAAAAAAGAACTGGTCGAGGAAGAAGCCCGGAAACGCGCTCAGGCGGAGGCGAAAAGCGCTTGATCGCCGTGGCTTGCTTTCGGGGCTGATACGCGGTTGCGTCCGCTCAAGTGCTGGCATCGATGATGCCTAATGGGATTCGCCCCGTCCTTCAGCTGCGCGTGCCAGTTCGCGTCCCCGCTTGGCTTCCCGGCGGACCGTGTAGATCGAGGCGGCGATGATGATGGCGGCGCCGATCAGTGTCTCGACGCATGGCCACTGGCCGAAGACCAGCGCACCGAAAATGGTCGCATAAAGCAGCCGCGTGTAATCGAGCGAGGCGATGGCCGTTGCCTCGCCTGCCTTGAATCCCTTGATGTTGGCGAGCTGCGCTGCCCAGGACACGATGCCGATAACGATCATCAGGCCCCACTGATGCAGCGTGGGGGATTGCCAGTTGATGATCGCCGGGATGAGCATGATGAGACCGACGCCAAGCGCCTGATATGTGAGGATCGTCACCGGACTGTCGGTGCGGGTGAGGATGCGCACGACGATCAT
The DNA here is from genome assembly GCF_965229775.1 of Roseibium sp. Taxonomy (GTDB): domain Bacteria; phylum Pseudomonadota; class Alphaproteobacteria; order Rhizobiales; family Stappiaceae; genus Roseibium. Next base: position 5,793,582 of record NZ_OZ245929.1, on the reverse strand, counting down.
GACCATTCCGGCACAGCCCGCGCCCGCGATGGCAAGAAGCGCATAAGGATCGACGATCCCTTCCGCGCCCGGCCGCAGCATCAGGAGGACGCCGAGAAAGCCGACGATGGTTGCGCCCCAGCGGTGCACACCCACCGTCTCGCCAAGGAACCAGATGGCGAAAATGGTGATGAAGAAGGTGCGGGAAAAACTGATTGCGGTGACATCGGCAAGGGGCAGTTCGATAAACGCGGTGAAGCCGCAGAGCATTGCCGTGGCCGCCAAAAGGACACGGGCAAGCTGAAGGCCGGGCCGTTGGGTCGACAGGGACGTCGGCAACCCGCGCAGGATGGTCGGTGCGACGATCACGAGCATCACGGCCTGGCGCACCACCAGGATCTGAAAGACGCCGATGTCCTGGCCGACAAACTTGATCAGCGTCACCATGACCGTGAAGCCGAAGGCCGCCAGCAGCACCCAGAGGGCGCCGACCGTATTGGAGGGCAGTCCGCCGGTGATCGCTGTCAGCTTCTGTTCGACCCGTTTCAGCAAGTTGAAGTCCTTTGACGTCAGGCGTCCGGTTCCGGGCCTGTCCTCTCGATGCGCTTTTTCGTTTTTTCAGGAGCGAACGAAACCCGGGACAGCGGCGCGATGCGGGACGCGCGTGAGGATCCGTTCGATCGGTCTGGTGGTGGCGATGCGCTCAGGCTAAGCGCTTTTGCGCCGGAAGGAAAGCAGTCGCGGCAATGTTTGCCTTCTGAGCGGAACCGGTTATATTTCTGGGAGCACGCCTGTTCCGGAGCGCAAAAGGCAACAGAACCACTGGCTACGGTGGCCTTCGGAACTTACAAGGGTGCATATCCGTTGTCTTCGGTATTCTGATTTCCAGGGAAGTCCTCCCAAAACACAGGTCCTGATTCATGAACCAGATGGTCACTCCGAAATTCGGTGTAGGCGCACCTTTGCGCCGCAAGGAAGACGAGCCTCTCATTACGGGAGAGGGCATTTACACCGGCGACTACCAGCCCGATGGATGTCTGCACGGCGTCGTTGTCCGCTCCGCCATGGCGCATGCGCGGATCCGCGTTGAGAATGCGGCCGACATTGCGGCGATGGACGGCGTTCATCTGGTCTTCACGGGCGCCGATGTCGACGGGCACACGCTGCCGACCATGGCGCGGCTGAAGCAGATCGACGGAACGGACCACTGGCTGCCGCCGCAGCCGCTCCTTTGTACCGACGAAGTCAGGTATGTCGGCGATGCGATCGCCTTCATCGTTGCCGACGACGTGAACACGGCGCGAAATGCGGCGGAAATGCTGGAAGTGGACTATGAACCGCTCGATGTCGTGATCAGCATCGAGGACGCGCTCGCACCGGACGCGGTGAAGGTCTGGCCGGAACACGGCTCGAACCTCGCCTTCACGTTCGGCCACGGCAGCGAGGCCAGAACAGACGAGGCCTTTGCCAATGCGCACAAGACGGTTTCCATAGAAATCGTGAACAATCGCATTGTCGCCAATTACATGGAATTGCGCGGCTGCGTCGCCGAGTTCAATGCGGACAGCGAACGCTACAAGCTCACGCTCGGCACGCAGGGCGGCCACGGCATGCGGGATGTCATCTGCAAAGTGCTCGGGCTGGAAAAGGACAGGATCCAGGTGATCACGCCGGAAGTCGGCGGCGGTTTCGGGACCAAGGCGTTCTGCTACCGCGAATACCCTCTGCTGATGATCGCGGCGGAGCGGCTGCGCAGGCCCGTTCGCTGGACAGGCGAGCGCATGGAGCATTTCGTCACCGATGCCCATGGCCGCGACAATCTCAGCACCGCCGAGCTGGCGCTCGACGAGAACGCGAAGATCCTCGGCCTGAGAGTGCTCGTGAAGGCGGCCATGGGCGCCTATCTCAGCCAGTTCGCACCCTTCATCCCCTGGGTCGGCACGGCCATGTCGTCCGGGCTCTATGACATTCCGGCCGTGTTCGCCAAGACCGAGGGCGTTTACATGCACAACGTGCCGACGGACGCCTTCCGCGGTGCGGGCCGTCCCGAGGCCGCCTATCTGATCGAACGCCTCATGGACAAGGCCGGCGAGGAAACGGGACTTGGACCGATCGAGATCCGCAAGCGGAATTTCATCAGGGCCGAACAGTTGCCCTATACCACCCAGACCGGCCGCATGTACGATACCGGCGATTATGCGGGACACCTGGAAAAGGCGCTCGAAGTTTCGGACTGGGCGGGCTTTTCATCCCGCCAGGAAGACAGCGCAAAGGCGGGCAAATACCGCGGTATCGGCCTGTGCTCCTATATCGAGGCCTGCGCATTTCCCGGCGGTGAAGAGGCGACTGTTGAGCTCAGCGAAGAAGGAAACCTGACCCTTCTGATCGGCACGCAGACCAATGGGCAAGGGCACGCCACGTCCTACAGCCAGGTCGTTGCCGAGAAATTCGGCGTGACGATCGACGATGTCGAGGTGATCCAGGGGGATACCGACCGCGTCGAGAACGGCGGCGGCACCGGCGGATCGCGCTCGATCCCGCTCGGGCTGCCCTCGGTGCGCGATGCAAGCGACGCGCTGGTCAAGAAGGTCAAGGAGCTTGCCGCCGACCGGCTGGAAGCGGGCGTGGAGGATCTGGAACTTGAAAGCGGGATCGTGCGCGTCGTCGGGACCGACCAGCAGGTCAGCCTGGCGGAAATCGTCGCAACTGCCGGAGAAACGCTGTCGGCCCGCGAGGAGGTTCGCCAGAACGAGGCGACCTATCCGAACGGAACGCATGTGTGCGAAGTGGAGATCGACCCGGAGACCGGGGACGTGTCGCTTGAAAACTACGTCATCATCGATGATTTCGGCGTGACGGTGAACCCGCTGCTCCTGGAAGGCCAGGTGATCGGCGGGGCCGCGAACGCGGTCAGCCAGGCACTGTGCGAGCACACGGTCTACGACGAAGACGGCCAGCTTCTGACCGCCTCGCTGCTGGACTACCGGCTGCTCCGGGCGGCGGATCTTTCCGATATTCATTTCGAAACGCGGAACGTTCCCTCGACGACCAATGCCATGGGCATCAAAGGGGCCGGGGAGGCCGGGACCATCGGAGGCTGCGCGGCTGTCATGAACGCGGTTCAGATGGCGCTCAAGGACGGCGCTGGCGTCAGCGAACTGCTCGACATGCCTGCCACCCCGCTCCGGGTCTGGGAAGCGATCCAGGCGGCAAAGTGACAGCTCCGTAACCAACAAAAAAAGGCGCCGGTTCCGGTGCCTTTTTCTTTTCGCAGAGCAGATGAGGTTTATTCGGCTGGAAGCGGCATAGGTTGTCCACCTTCGCTTTCATATTGTTTTATGTGTTGTTCAAATGCGCGCAAACGCTTGTAGATCGACATCAACTCGATGATCGTGCCCCAGGAGTTCACCAGAAACTGAAAGGAATTCTCTACCTGGTTGAATGCGGAACTGATGCGCTGCAAGAGACCGTACGTAATGGCACCAGCGAGAATCGTCGGTGCGAGTACGATCAGCGGGATAAGGACGGCGCCCTGCAGGTAGACCCACTTGGCAACGTCGAAATATAGATAGTGGAAATACAACTTGAAATAGTTCTTTCGAACGTCGCTGAAAAGGCTCGTTATTGTTTCTGGGGCAGCGCGGTCATCATGGTCTTCGCCGTAAACAAGTTCCTTGCGGTATGCTGCTTCAACCTTCTGATTGTTGAACTCTAGGCCGGGCAGTTTGATCCCGACGAGAGCGAGCAAAACGGTACCGAATGCTGCAGAAAGTAGGGCGGCAAAAACGAGCGAACCTTCGACTTGACCAACGATCGGCAGCTCTGTCACATGCTGCGATAACTCCCAGAGGATAGGCAGAAACGCGACGAGGGTCATGATCGACCGCATGAAGGAAACACCAAGGCTTTCCATGATCCGCGCGAAGCGCATGGTGTCTTCTTGAACCCGTTGCGCTGCTCCCTCGATGTGGCGAACAACATGCCAATGAGACATGTAGTAGTCATTCATCGCCGTGCGCCATCTGAACACGTAGTGCCGAATAAAGAATTCCAGCAATACCGCGACAGTTATGAGCGGAATGGCAACCTCAAGAAAGGCCATGATACCTTGCCAGTACTCTTCGGAAGTCACGCTGCCAGGGGTCTGCAGAGCTCGCTGGATCATATCAAAGAATGTTCCGTACCATTCGTTGATCTTGACGCTTTGCTGAACCTTGTACCAGGTTACCCAAAGGATAAGGACGGAGCCGACCCAGGCCCATAGGAACCACTTGCGGTTCTTGAAAAACGAACGGAACATGGCAGTCTGCCTCTCGAATCTGTGTTTCCTGAGATTATAGGTAGCTGATGTGGCAAAGGGAGACCGGTAAGGGGTCATGAGCCACTTGTGAAGAGATTTTGACGGCTCTGCTCAATTTGCAGGCCTGTCATGCAGCGTAAAATCCATCTTTTGCGCCTTGGTCGATTGCAATGTCGGCCGCTTCGCGGGATATTGGCGCCACTCTACAACACGGCTCCTCCCGTTTCCGGCTTGGAACAGGCAAACAGCGGCGCTCCATGCCGGCTGCCAGGAACCGCTTGCCGCTCTTCCCGATCCTCAGGCCCGGTGCGTCTGGGCAGAGCAGATCCTATTGCGCCGGTCCCGGATGTTCCATATGGCATTCAAAAGCCTGCGATCCCGCTTCACCGGAGCCCCGGCTCCCACCGGTATGACAAGGCATGCGCCGCTGTTGGGCATTTCCCTGAAGCTCGGATCGACATTCACGTTCTTTGTCATGGCGACCGCACTCAAGATTGCCGCTGAGGACGTTCCGATCGGCCAGCTTGTCTTCGCACGCAATTTCTTCGGCCTGTTCCCGGTTCTGCTCATGGTCGGACTGCGCGGAGAGCTTGGTCTGGCATTCAAAACCAGCAATCCGCGCGGTCACCTCACACGCGCGGCGGTCGGGCTCTCCGCCATGGTGTGTTCGTTCACGGCGCTGTACCTGCTGCCATTACCGGATGCGACCGCCATTGGCTTTGCAACGCCCTTGTTCGTCGTCGTCCTGGCCTATTTTCTGCTGGGCGAAACGGTGCGGATCTACCGTTGGAGCGCTGTCGGGGTCGGCTTTCTGGGGATCCTAATCGTGTTGTCGCCGCATCTCGGTGAGGAGGAACTGGACAGCGCATCGACCGCAGGTGCGGTCCTGGGCATCATGGCCGCCGGTTTCGCGGCACTTGCGATGATAACGGTGCGGAAACTGTGTGAAACGGAGCGGACCTCCACCATCGTCACCTGGTTTGCCGCGTCTTCGACGGTCCTGTCTCTCCTGACGTTGCCGCTTGGTTTCCTTCTGCCGGGTCAGGCCTGGGTCATGCCGGACGCGCCGACAGCGGGGCTCCTTTTGGTGATCGGGCTTGCCGGTGGCGTCGGGCAGATCCTGCTGACACAGAGTTACCGATACGCCGAGGCCTCGACGATTGCACCCTTCGACTACGTCAACATGTTGTGGGCGATCCTCGTCGGCTGGGTGATCTTTTCAGAAGCGCCCGTGCCGGAGGTGCTCGCAGGCGCGGCGATCGTGATTGCGGCCGGCGTGTTCGTCATTTACCGAGAGCACAAGCTTGGCCTCGACCGCACCAAGGACCGCAGGGCGTCGACACCGTCGCGGTCCTGAGGCCCATTGCCGCCCGTTCATTGCTGTCCGATTTAACCGGACTTGGATCTCGTGAGGCGGTCCGCAGACGATGAACTTGTCATTCCGGCTGAAGCAAAGCGGAAGGCCGGAAACCAGTAATCACCTGTTTCCGCTTGGCCTTTCAACTTCTGGCCACTTGGAATACTGGTTCCCGGTCTTGCCGCGCGTGCGGCAAACCGGGACGACAAATCTGGGAATCAGTGACTGCCTATTGCGGTTTGTACTGGAACGTCTCGACGGGGCTTTTCGATCCGTCCGGATAGATCAGCTGCACGCTGATCGACTGGGTCGAGCCGGCGGGCAACTCGATATAAGGCTTGTCCTTCAGAACGGCATTCGGGTTGTCCGGATTGCAGGGGTCCAGTTCCCACATCTGATCGAGCGGACCGCCATTCAGACCGTAGAAGACGTAATCGATGCCGCATTTCCACGCTTCGAGATGCGTGAAATAGATCAATTGCTGACCCTGCCAGTCCCGAAACGAGACCCAGTTCGTCTTGGTCATGTCGAGGATCTGCTTGATCTGCTCTGGCGGCATGCCCTGCGCCTTTGCCTCATCGGACAGGACGGGTGGCAGCACACTCAAACCGGCGGCGATCATGGTTGAGATCACGAAGCGCATTGAACATCTCCCTGGCCGTGAAGCGGCTCCTGAGCAAAAGACCCGTCCCGGAGACAGGTCAGAATGCCTTGAACGTGATGATGGTCTTGGTGTCCTGAATGCCGCCGATCGGGTGGACCTTTTCGTTGACGAAATGCCCGATGTCGGCACCGTCGTCGACATAGAACTTCACAAGAAGATCATAGTCACCGCTGGTCGAATAGACCTCGGACGCAATTTCCGCATCCGCGATGGCGTTCGCAACCTGGTAGGTCTTGCCCAGCTGGCATTTGATCATCACGAAAAACGGAACCATGCGACACTCCGGCAGTTTTCATTCGAATGGAATGCCCAAGGACATCGCCTATCTGACCGCGTCAGTCAATCGCAGATGACACACGCGGATCAATGAGGACGGGGTCCGGGGCTTGCAATCGGTTACCGGGCTTGTTAGCAGTGCGGAAGTCTCATGGGGGTGCCCGGCGAACACGACCGGGCTGAGAGGCAAAGCGCCAACTCCTTGAACCTGATCCGGTTGGTACCGGCGGAGGGATTTGAGATAAGACCCATGGCCACCCGGCCGCGCGCCTTTCTTTCATCCCTTCGATTGAAACGTCCTTGTTCGGAGGAGATGCATGAGCCTTACGGTTGCTGCTTCAACACAGCCCCTTGCGGCCGAAACCGTCTTTGACCTGCTGCAGAAGGTGCGCGAGAAGGCCCCGCGCGTTCATGCCATCACGAATTCCGTGGCACAGCACTTCACGGCAAATGCCTTGCTGGCGATCGGCGCGATCCCCTCCATGACGATCGCCCCCGAGGAGGTCGCCGGCTTTGCATCGGGTGCCGACGCGCTGCTGATCAATCTGGGAACGCTCGACGAAACGCGCCGTCAGGCGATCCCTGTCGCGATCGAAGCGGCGAAGTCGGCTGGCCGTCCGGTCAGTCTCGACCCGGTTTTTGTCGAAAGATCTCCGGTCCGCTGCGCCTATGCGCGCGACCTCCTGGGCCTGAAGCCCGATCTTGTCCGCCTGAACGAACCGGAACAGGCGGCTCTGTTTGCGGACCGGGCAGCGGTAGAACGCCTGATCGGTGACGGCACCGTGCTGACGGTGACGGGTGAGGAAGACCGGGTCGAGAGTACACAGGAAGATTTCCGTCTTCGAAACGGCCACCCGCTGATGGCACGCGTCACCGCGACGGGGTGCGCGGGTGGTGCGGTGCTGGCCGCTTTCGCGAGCATCGAGACCGATACGGCTCTGGCCGCCGCAGCGGGCCTGTCCGTTTTCAACATTGCCGGAGAAATGGCGGCGAGCGAGGCGCGCGGTCCTGGAACGCTTGTCCCCGAATTGCTGGACGCGCTCTACACGATGACCTCACGCGATATCGAAGTCAGACTGAAAAGCGCCTGAGCGTCTTGAACGGAATTGCACAATGAGGAGGTTCTCATGACCGCGATTGCGGTGACCATTGCAGGCTCCGACAGTGGAGGCGGTGCCGGGATACAGGCAGATCTCAAGGCGTTTTCCGCCAACGGTGTCTATGGCGCCAGCGTGCTGACGGCGCTGACGGCTCAAAACACCCTGGGCGTCAGTGCCATCCACGACGTGCCGACGGAATTCGTGCGCGCCCAGATGGATGCGGTCTATTCAGACCTTAGCGTCAAGGCCACGAAAATCGGCATGCTCGCCAGCGCGACCATCATCGAGACGGTCGCGGCGGGCCTCAAGGCGCATGAAGCGGGGCCGATCGTGCTTGACCCGGTCATGGTCGCTGCGAGCGGCGACCCATTGCTGGCCGAAAGCGCGGTTGCCAGTCTCATCTCCGAGCTTGTTCCTCTGGTCGACGTGATCACGCCCAATCTTCATGAAGCAGCCCGCATGCTGGACGCACCGATCGCAGAGAGCGAAGCAGACATGCTGTCCCAGGCCGAGCGACTCATGGGCCTTGGTGCGCGTTCCGTGCTGCTGAAGGGAGGGCACGGCACCGGCGACGACAGCAACGACTTGTTCCTGAACGCGACGGGTGAACCGGTCTGGTTCCGTCAGACACGCATTGCAACACTAAACACCCACGGGACCGGATGCACGCTGTCATCAGCGATTGCGGCAGGGCTGGCAAGGCAGATGGCGCTGGGAGAGGCCATTGCAGCCGCCAATCAATATGTGCACGGCGCGATTGCGGCTGCCGATCAGCTGGAGATCGGATCCGGCCACGGCCCCGTGCACCATTTCTATCAGATGTGGAGCGCTTGAGATGTCCGCCAAGAAGACAGAAAACGACAGGCAATTGAACCGCCGGGCGCTGCTCGGGGCCACGGCAGCAGGCGGCGGGGCGCTCCTGGCAGCCCCCGCCCTGGCACAGGGCACGGCGACGATCGAGTGGAAGATGGTGACGTCCTGGCCGAAAAATCTGCCCGGGCCCGGCGTCACGGCGCAGAGGATCGTTGACCAGGTTTCGGCCATGACCGGGGGGCGCCTGCGTATCCGGCTCTATTCGGCCGGCGAACTTGTGCCGGCGCTCGGGGTTTTCGACGCAGTGGCGTCGGGAACGGCCCAGATGGCCCATACGGCCTCGTTCTTCTGGCAGGGCAAGATCCCGGCCTCGGTCTTCTTCACGGCGATCCCGTTCGGTCTGCTTCCGCATGAACACATCAGCTGGATCGAACTGGGAGGCGGGCAGACTCTGTGGGACGCGCTTTATGCACCGTTCGGCGTGAAACCGGTGATGGCCGGCAATACCGGCGTGCAGATGGGCGGCTGGTACAAGAAGGACATCAACGGCCTCGATGATCTGAACGGCCTCAAGATCCGCATGCCCGGACTTGGCGGCGAGGTCATGCGCCGTCTTGGCGCAACACCGGTCGGGCTGCCGCCTGCCGAACTGTTCCAGGCGCTTCAGTCCGGCGTGCTCGATGCGACCGAGTTTCTCGGTCCCTGGTCCGATCGCGCCATGGGATTCCAGAAAGTTGCCAAGAACTACTATTCGCCGGGATTTCACGAACCCAACGGGACCGGTGAAGCGTTGTTCAATCAGGTCGCCCTTGAGGGCCTGCCGGAGGACCTGCGCGCTGCCGTGCTTGAAGCGTGCCGCGCGGAGAACGGACGGGCCCTGGCCGAAAGCGACTGGGAAAATGCAGGCAGCCTGAAGCTGCTTCAGGAGGAAGACGGCGTTGAGGTCAAGCCCTATCCGGACGAGGTTCTTGAGGCCCTGCGCAGGACGGCGTCTGCCGTGCTTCAGGAATTTGCGGAAAAGGACCCGCTCAGCAAACGTATCTACGAGAGCCACGTTGCCGCGCGCGCGCGGTTGGCGCCGTGGAGCGATGTCGCAATGCGGCGTTTTCTGAGCGCACGGGATACTAGCGCCTGACGCAACCTTCCGGCCGTGCGGTCAGCGTCCCGCACATGACTTGCACGTAAGCGCGTGAGGGACACCTGAAAAAAGCGAATCTGACTGCATTGTGCAGGTCCGGATACACCCGGGCCTGCAACTTCCAGGACTGCTTTCGCCGGGAAAAGCGCGGATTTCAGCGGCAAGATCATACGAAGTCATCCACAGTGCCCCGTGCCTTCCGCATGGGTAAGTGTGGCAATGCAGCAACGATCCCCGAATAATTGACGTTAAAGGAAGGTTAATGATTATTTGCCTATTTTTTAGGCATTTTTACGTATGTGTGTCGCGTTCGTGACAAAGCAGCGCCAACAAAGACCTTTCCGCGCCATTTTGCTTCTTTTGCGCGCTGATGGCCCCAGTTTATTGGATTATTTTGCGTTGCAGCATGAAGAAACGCGCCATGGCGGCGGTGAAATCTTGTCTTGCAACAGCTCCCGATCTTGGAAAAACCTGTTCTTCGAAATCAGATTTCCTCCGGCGGGAGGGGGATGGGAGAAAACACCATGAAATGGGCAAATAAAAACACGATTCTATTCGCCTCCACGGCAATAGCCTTTTCGATTGCAGCCACCGCTGCCCACGCGGGCGCCTTCGCGATCCGCGAGCAAAGCGCCTACTTCCAGGGAACATCCTTCGCGGGTTATGGAACGTCGGGCGAGACGATTTCCGCGATGTACTGGAACCCGGCTGCGCTCATCGGCGCACAGATGGGCTGGACGGTGGAAACACACGGATCGCTGATCATCCCGAACTCGGAAATCGATGGCACGCTGAGCGGCGGGTTCCTCGGAACCTCTTCCATCGGAAGTGGTGACATCGGCCTGGATGCCGTTGTGCCGGCAACCTACATTTCCTACCGTCCGGATGAAAAATGGATCTTTGGTGTCGGCATCAATGCACCATTTGGCCTGACCACCAAGCCGGAACAGAATTGGGCTGCTCAATTCTATTCGCGATCCTCGCGGGTCTTTTCAATCAACGTCAATCCGAGTGTTGCCTATCAGGTCAATGACATGATCGCCCTGGCTGTCGGCGTTCAGGTTCAGTACCTGGATGTCAGCCTGAAATCGGCGGATGCGACATCGGGGGCAGGATTCCCGCGCTCCAATGAAATCTATGGAGATGGTTTCGGTGTCGGTGTGACCGCCGGTGTCACCCTCAAGCCGGTGGAAGGAACCGAGATCGGCATCGGATACCGGTCGGGTGTCGGGCACAGCCTGAACGGACAGCTCTTTGCCGGCGGCAGCCGTGCCGAAATCGACCTCGGTGTTGTCATGCCGGACATGGTCAACATCTCGGCGAAACAGAAGATCACCGACAAGATGCGGTTGCTCGGAACGGTGGAGTGGACCAACTGGAGCCGACTGAAGTCACCGGTGGCAACCTCCACGATCACCGGAGCCGCCCTGACCACCTTGCATTTCAACTACGATGACGGCTGGTTCTTCTCCGTCGGCGGTGAATATGACTTCAACGAGAAGCTGACTTTCCGCGCCGGTGTCGGCTATGAACTGTCCCCGATCGACGAAGACATCCGCTCCACGCGGCTTCCGGACAACAATCGCTGGTGGCTGTCAGCGGGTGCAAGCTACAACTTCAACAAGCACATGTCTTTCGACATCGGCTACACGCACATCCTGACCGAAGACACGAAAATCAACATCGATCCGAGCCACCAGGACTACAACGCGGTCTTCGGAACCTACGCTGGCGACGTCGACAGCAACGTGAACATCCTGTCCGCATCGCTGCGCTACAAGTTCTGATCGGAACGGATTTGCAAATGAGAAGGCCGGGAGCTGATCCCGGCCTTTTTTGTTGCGACGGCTTGCTCAGAATGCAGCCGGGTAGAGGCCGCCATCCATCAGAAGGTTCTGGCCGGTGATGTAACCCGCGTACCGGGAGCACAGGAAGGCGCAGGCCTGCCCGAATTCTTCTGCGTTGCCGAAACGTCCCGTCGGGATCTCCGCGGCCTGCTGCGCCCTGATGTCATCCAGGCTCGTGCCGGTCTGCTGCGCGGCCCGCTCGAAACCGCCTCTCAGCCTGTCGGTGTCCATCTTGCCGGGCAGCAGGTTGTTGATCGTCACGCCGTGGGGCGCCAGCTGTCTGCACACACCGGCCAGAAACGCCGTCAGGCCGGCTCTGGCACCACTGGACAGGTCCAGACCCTCGATCGGCATCTTCACGGACAGGGACGTGATGTTCACGATCCGGCCGAACCCGCGTTCCTTCATGCCCGGAGCGACCGCCTGAATCAGCTCGACCGGCGTGACGAAATTCTGGATCGCGCCGTCGAGCATGGCTTCGCGGTCAAGTTCCGTATAGTCCCGTCTCGGAGGGCCGCCGTTGTTGTTGACGAGAATGTCCGGATCCGGACACGCGGACAGAAGCGCACGCTGACCTTCCGGCGAGGAAACGTCGGCGGCAATGCTGAGAACCGACACGTTGTATCTGTCCCGAATTTCCTTGCGTGTTTCTTCCAGAACAGCTTCGGTGCGGCCGTTCAGAACGATATCGCAACCGGCTTCAGCGAGCGCCTGCGCACAGCCTTTGCCGAGGCCGCGGCTCGACGCGCACACGATCGCCTTTTTCCCTGTGAGACCCAGATCCATGAAAAACCTCCATTTTTGCCACCCATAGCATATGGGAGCGAGAGCGCTATGTTGCTGTTAATGAAAAAAACAGATTTCGGGAACTCGCACGGAAGTCTTCGCATTTGTCATAATAATGCAACCTGAATCGCGTCTATAGCGCTGCTAATGGAATATGGAGAAATGCCATGTCTACCGCAGAGGCATCGCGACACTACCGGTCCCTGTTCATTTCGGATGTGCACCTCGGCACCCGTGGCTGCCAGGCCGAACTGCTGCTGGATTTCCTGAAGGACCACGACGCCGAAACCATCTACCTGGTTGGCGACATCGTCGACGGATGGCGGCTGAAACGGTCCTGGTACTGGCCTCAGCTGCACAATGACGTTGTGCAGAAAGTCCTCAGAAAGGGCCGCAAGGGCGCTCGCATTCACTACATACCGGGCAATCACGACGAGTTCTTGCGCAACTTCCTCGGAACGCATTTCGGCGGTGTGGAAGTCAGCGATAGCATTGTGCACGAAGCCGCCAACGGCAAACGCTATCTGGTCATTCATGGCGATCAGTTCGACGTTGTCATCCGCCATGCCAAATGGCTCGCGTTTTTCGGCGACAAGGCCTATGTCACCGCCTTGAGTGTCAACACCTGGGTCAATTTCATCCGCAGGAGCCTGGGACTGACCTACTGGTCCCTGTCCGCATGGGCGAAGCTCAAGGTCAAGAATGCCGTCAGCTTCATTGGCCGTTTCGAGGAAACGCTGTCCGACGAGGCCCGCCGGCAGGGGGTCGACGGCGTGATCTGCGGTCACATCCATCACGCCGCTGACCGCGATATGAACGGCATTCACTACATCAACACCGGCGACTGGGTCGAGAGCTGCACGGCTGTTGCGGAACATCACGATGGAACGTTTGAGGTAATCCGATGGGTGGATCAAGCCCAGGAGGGACCGGCACCGGCGAAATCCAAGGAAGCTCCGGTCGCCGCATGAGTTCCATCCTGATCGTGACGGATGCCTGGCATCCCCAAATCAACGGTGTGGTCAGATCGCTGGAGCGGACAGCCGAAGCGCTCGTCGCGACAGGTGTCAGGGTCGAATTCCTGACGCCCCAGGCTTTCAAGACATTGCCCTGTCCGACCTATCCCGAAATTCGCCTCTCCCTCACGCACAGGGGGATCGTCCGCCGGATGATCCGGGACTTCGGCTGCGAACACCTTCATATCGCGACAGAAGGGCCACTCGGCATACTGGCCGCAAGCGTTGCCAGGAAAGCGGGCGAGCCCTTCACGACGAGTTATCACACCCGCTTTCCCGAATATGTCTCCGCGCGCCTTCCGGTGCCCCTGTCCTGGTCCTACAGCTGGCTGCGCCGGTTCCACAATTCAGGCTCGGGATGCATGGTGGCGACCCGGTCCCTGGAGAACGATCTGCGCGCCCGCGGCTTCAACAACCTGATGCGCTGGTCGCGCGGTGTCGACGAGGACCTGTTCAAGCCGTATGAGGGCTCCGTTCTGCCGGACGATCTGCCACGGCCAGTCTTCATGTATGTCGGGCGGGTCGCGGTCGAGAAGAACATCAAGGCCTTTCTCGACCTGACGCTTCCCGGATCGAAAGTGGTTGTGGGGGGAGGTCCGCAACTGGAGGCACTCCGGCGCGACTATCCGGACACCCACTTTACCGGGGCCAAGCTCGGTGAGGACCTTGCCCGTCACTATTCGGCAGGCGATGTGTTTGTTTTCCCGTCACTCACCGACACGTTCGGAAACGTTCTGCTGGAAGCACTGGCCTGCGGCGTTCCTGTGGCTGCCTATCCCGTGATGGGGCCGCTCGACGTCATCGGCGATACGGGAGCGGGCGTGCTTTCGGAAAATCTGCAGGAGGCGGCTGAAGCCGCCCTGGACATCCCGCGGGACCATTGCCGGAACATCGCCCTGAATTACACATGGGCCGCCAGCGCGCAGCAGTTCCTCGACAATTGCATTGCCGCGCATGACATTCACAACACTCTGGCAGGCCGCGCAAAAGCCGCCGAGTAGACGCGGCGGACGGCGCCGTGCGGGCGGGACCCGGAGCATCCGTTGCCAAAGACGCTATCTGCATATTGAGTTACACCCAATACCTGATAAGTCATCGGACAACTCCACGTGTTCAAAGGTGACACCGATGACGGATGCTGTTGTTCAAACCGGTCGTGACGGGCTGCGGGATTATTCCGGCAAGGCCGTCACTTTCGATGATGTGGAGGCTGCCGCGCACCGCATTGCCGGGTTTGCGGTGAAAACGCCGCTGCTGCGCCACCCCGCGCTCGATGAACGCACCGGTGCGACCGTGCTCGTGAAGCCGGAAAGCCTGCAGCGCAGCGGGTCTTTCAAATTTCGCGGGGCGTTCAATTGCCTGACCCTGATACCGGAAGAGCAACGTTCCAACGGCGTGGTTGCGTGTTCCTCAGGAAATCACGCTCAGGGTGTCGCCGCCAGTGCGGGAATTCTGGGAGTCGATGCCACGATCGTGATGCCGGCCGACGCGCCCCGGATCAAGCTCGAGCGCACGCGTACCTTCGGTGCGAAGGTGGTCACCTATGACCGCGAGACGGAGGACCGGGACCAGATCGCTGCCGCGCTGTGCGCGGAAACCGGCGCGACATTCGTTCATCCCTTCAACGACCCGGCGGTGATCGCGGGGCAGGGGACCGTCGGTCTGGAAATGGCGGCGCAGGCCGAAGACATAGGGCATGGCCTGGACGACGTTCTGGCCTGTACGGGCGGCGGGGGACTTTCCAGCGGCATTGCGCTTGCGCTCGCCCACACGTCGCCGGACACGCGTTTTCACACGGTGGAGCCGGCAGAATTCGACGACTACAAGCGCTCGCTTGAAGCCGGAGCGCTGCTTTCGAACACGCGCAAGTCCGGCTCCATCTGCGATGCGCTCCTTTCCGAGACCCCCGGCGAAATCGGCTTTTCAATCCTGCGCCAGCTTGCCTCGGAAGGACTGACCGTAACGGACGAAGAGGTACTCGACGCCGTCGCCTTCGCGTTCAGGGAACTTAAGCTGGTCGTCGAACCAGGCGGTGCCGCCGCGCTTGCAGCGGTCCTCCAAGGAAAACTCCCGCTGCAGGGGAAAACGGTCGGTCTGGTGCTGACAGGCGGGAACATAGATCCGGACATGCTGGCGCGGGCTCTGTCGCGCTAGCATGCGGCCCGGCGGCAAAAACAAAAAACGCGGCTCAGGGCCGCGTCTTCAATCAGGGTTCGAGAGGCTGGGTGCTCAGTTGAAGAGCGCCTGGCGTTCTGCTTCGGAGAGCTGCTGAAGCGGATCGTCGGTGACTTCCTCATCCGATGCAGCCTCGTCTTCCAGTTCCCAGGCAACATCGGCCTCGGCCTCGAGTTCAGTCTCATCTTCGACTTCGGCCTCGGCCATGATGTCGGCCACATCTTCGGCGTCAGCTTCTGCCTCAATCTCAACGTCAGCCTCGGCTTCGGCTTCAACCTCGACTTCGTCCGCCCCGGCATCCACTTCGGTGTCGAACAGCAATTCGATCGCTGCCTCGTCGAGCGTGGCGTCCGGGTCGATTTCCCCGGCTTCGGCTTCCGCTTCGGCATCAACTTCGGCTGGTTCTGCCGGCGCCGCCGCGAACATGTCGTCGATCGCGGACGCATCCATCGGCTCGTCCCCGCCGGCCATGATGGCATCGACATCGGCCTCGCTTGCGGTGGCTGCGACGTCCTGAGGTGCGGGTGCCTCGGAAGCGGCGTCCGTTCCGCTTTCCTCAAGGGCCGCATTGAAGACATCGTCGCTGACCGACATCAGTTCATCAACGCTGTTCTGGCAGACGCCCCGCCCGGATCTCTGCGGACCGTTCAGCAGGTGCGCATCCGGACGCGTGTCAACCGGCCCGGCCGTATCTTCCGCTTCAACACCTTCGATGCCCCAGATTCCGATCATGAGATTGATACGGCTCTCCAGGTATCTGAGGACCTGCACGACCTTGTTCGTCCGCTGACCGGTAAGGTCCTGGAACGAGCAGGCCATGAAAATTTCCGTCGCCTTGGCATCGATCTCGTCGCAGGCGGCATCGTCGGCGCCGTTCTCGCGCAGGACCCAGGCCTGTTCCTGGATCTGTTCCGCAGCTTCCAGAATCGACTGGGTCGCGCCTTCGGTCTGTGTGACGATCGCATCGAGCTCGTGGGAGGCATCGACGAAGCGGTTGCTGTCGTCGTCTCCCTCGGCCTTGATATTCGCGATCTCGGCCTTGGTTCGCTCGATCGCCTCGTGCATTTCGGCAATGTCGAGGCGGATCTTGTCGAGATCCGGAACCTTGCGCTCGCGCGTGACGACCTTCTCCAGCCGCTGGATCGCGCCGAGGATTTCCGTTGTCTCAGGCGTTTTGTGGCGATTGAGATATTCTTTCAGAAACCGACGCCCGCGATCGGATTCCAGCAGGGTCTGCTCTAGAGTGTGATATTCGGCTTCGCCGATCAACTCTGGTTCTTGCTGTGTTGCTTCCGCTTTCATATGGACGCGATTCTCAACTTGCCTAAGGATCGTGTGTTGCCGTATCAGGGGCAACTTCACCCGGATCGTAGGGTGAAATTCGTTAACATCCCTTTATTCCGTCGCGGTTCCGGACCGTTTCGAAGGTCAAATGACAGATTTGTCCAACAGTGTTAGCGCAAGGGTTGCGGCCCTGTTTGCATGCCACTTCTTCGGCTTCGGACTGTTTCTTCCGTTTTTCCCGCTGGTCCTGGAATTTCGGGGCGTCAGCGCCGCGGAGATCGGCTTTATTCTGGGAGCCGGAACGATTGCCCGGATTGCGGCTAGCCCGTTACTTTCCAACATTGCCGACAGGACGGATCAGCGGCGGCTCTCCATCTTGATCTATTCAATCATCGGGGCGGGCTTCATTTCCCTGTTTTACCTGCCTGGCGGGCTGATTCTCGCCGGTACGGCCATGATCGGGTACATGGTGATCAAGGCGCCGATCCTGCCGCTGAGCGATGCTTATGCACTTGATGCGGCGCGCAACACCGGTGCCGATTATGCGCGGATGCGACTTTGGGGGTCGGTGGGTTTTGTTCTTGCCAATCTCGCCGGTGGCGCGCTCGCGGCGGAGAGCACGGCGTGGCTTATCGTGACGCTGACGGTTGCCGCATCTGTGGCCACCGGCTTCGTGGTTCTGTCCCTGCCGCGGCAAGAGAAAGACCGAGTCGACAAGCAAGACGTGGGCAAAGGCGCCGCGACCCCGTTTGCAAAATTCTGGTTCTGGCCGGTCCTGACGCTTCTCGGTCTGTTTCAGGCAACGCACGCTGCCTTTTACGGATTTGGCACGCTTTACTGGCGGTCGATCGATGTGCCCGATTTCACGATCGGCCTGCTGTGGGCTGTCGGTGTCGTCGCCGAGATCGCTTTGTTCACCATTGCGGGAAAACTGTCTCTCCGGTTCGATCCGCCGGTCTTTCTATTTGCCGCCGGTATCGCGGCAATTGTTCGCTGGGGCCTGTTTCCATTTGCGGACTCAGTCATCTTCATGGGCGCCTTGCAAGTCCTGCACGGGCTGACCTTCGGCGCGGCGCATCTCGGTGCCGTCGCGATCCTGGCAAAGGTCGTGCCGCCGCGCTGGTCCGGTACGGGACAGGGACTGCTCACTGCATCGATCGGTGTTCAAACGGCGATCGGACTTGCGGTTTCAGGCGCGCTGTTCCAGATCAATCCGCATATGCCGTTCTACCTGATGGCTGCGGCGGCCTGCGCCGGATCTGTCGCCCTTGTGTTCGCAACGCCGGTGATCCGGCGCAACATTCGTCTTCAGGACGCTTGAAGCCGCGCGGCTATCCCCAAAGCGCGGGCTCCGGCGGATACAGCGTGCTGTCGTCGAACCGCAGACCGGGCGAGCGGTCCTGAGAGAGCAGCAAGGGGCCGTCCAGGTCGACATAATCTGCGGTCTGCCCGATCAGCACGGCAGGTGCCATGGCAAGCGACGTTCCGAGCATGCAACCGATCATCACCTTGAAATCCGCCTTGCGCGCCGCATCAAGCAACCGCAGCGCTTCGGTCAGGCCTCCCGCCTTGTCGAGCTTGATGTTGACCGCGCCGTACTTGTCCCTGAGGCCGTCCAGCCCCTTGCCCGGAGACAGGCTTTCGTCCGCGCAGATGGTGATCGGAGACTGAAAGGCACTCAGCAGGTCATCGGATTTCGCGGGCAGGGGCTGTTCGATAAGTTCGACACCCACCTCGGCGCAAGCTGCCATATTCGTGTCGAAACAGCTTTCGTCCCAAGCTTCGTTGGCATCGACAATGAGCTTCGCAGAGGGGGCGGCGCTGCGCACTGCGCGAATGCGCTCGTCGTCGCCAGGACCCGCCAGCTTGACTTTCAGGAGCGGGCGATGGGCCGCCACAGCGGTTTTGCGCGCCATCGCATCCGGCGTGTCCACGCTGATGGTGAAAGCCGTCGTCACCGGGTGGAGGGTGCCCAGGCCCGCAAGGTCGGAGGCGGTCTTGCCGGCGCGTTTCGCTTCCAGGTCCCACAGGGCGCAGTCAACGGCATTTCGCGCGGCGCCCGCCGGCATTGCTTCCAGGAGGGCTTCCCGGGAGAGACCGGTTTTTAGCAGAGGGGTGACCTCCTCGATCTGCGTTTGAACCGTTTCAAGGGATTCGCCATAGCGCGGATAGGGCACACACTCGCCGCGGCCGGACACAGGCCCGTCCGAAATCGTGACGACGACAACCTTCGCATGTGTCCGGGTCTCGCGCGAGATCTTGAAACCGCCTGCGATTTCAAAACTCTCCGCCTCGATGCTGACACGTTGATTCATGGCGCGCCGAACTCTGCCGAGACCTTGTCGACAATCGCTTCCATGCCGAAACGCACCGGATCGGTGGCCGGAAGGCCGTGCTTTTCACCGACTTTCGCCAGAAATGCCAGCGCTTCGTCTTCGTCGAGTGCGGCCGTATTGACCGCGATGCCGATGCAGCGGATATCGGGATTCGTCAGCGAACCGCACTGGATCGTCATGTCGATGACCTGCTGGATGCTGGGAAGCGGTGTTTCAACGCCGCGCATTTTCGTTCTGGTCGGCTCGTGGCACACGATGAAGCCGTCCGGCTGCGATCCGTGAAGAAGACCAAGGGTGACGCCAGCGAAGGAGGGATGGAACAGCGAGCCCTGGCCTTCGATAATCTGCCAGTGATCGGCCTCGGTTTCAGGAGAAATCCACTCCGCGGCGCCGGAGATGAAATCGGCGACGACCGCGTCCAGGGAGACACCACGGCCGGAGATGAACACACCTGTCTGACCCGTTGCGCAAAACGAGCTGTTGTAGCCGCGGTCATTCATGGCGCGGTCCATGGCGAGCGCCGTGTATTTCTTGCCGACCGAGCAGTCGGTGCCGACGGCGAGGATCCGCTTGCCCTGCCTCTTCGTGCCCTTGCCGGTGGCGAAGGTCATGGAATTGTGGCGCACGTCGTGAAGCTGGCGGCCATTGCGTTCCGCGGCCTCCCGGATGGCCGGCACATCGCCAAGACGCACGTGGAGCCCCGAGGCCACGTCCATCCCCGAATCAAGCGCTTCGATCACGGAAGCGACCCAGTGATCGGGCAGACGGCCTCCCGCGTTCACCGCGCCGATGATCATTGTCTTTGCGCCAGCAGCTGCGCCCTCGGCGATCGACATGTCTTGCAGACCGGTGTCAGCGGCGCAACCTTGCAGCCTGACCTGGCCGAGACACCAGTCTTTCCGCCAATCCACGATGCCAATGGCGGTTTTGGCGGCCAGAGCGTCAGGGACATCCCCGAGAAACAAAAGATAAGGATGAGCGATTTCCATGGACAAAGCTTTCAAGTGGCTGCTGGACGTTAAAGTTCTCCATCAGGTATACGGGGGATATCGAACTAGCGGCAAGAGGGCAGCCATCCAGAATGGCATTCTTGGAAAAAAAGATTGATCCGGAGATGAAACTGGAGGCCGACGGTCCCGAGCACCAGTTTCTGGCTCTCTCCGGCGACTGGACCGTGAGCACGATCGGCGATGCGGAATCCGGGCTGAAACAGCTCGACGTTGCCAAGGACCGGCTGACCTGCATCGACGTTTCCAAGATCGAACATCTCGATACCAGCGGCGCATGGCTCATCCACCGGACGCGCGGCCGTCTTGAATTCGAGGGGCGGAAGGTCGGTCTCACGGGCGTGACGCCCGTCCGCCAACAGCTCTTCGACGAGATCGAACGGCATCACCCGCCGAGCTACAAGCCGGACCGCAGCGGTTTCACCATCGTCGGGTTCCTCGAGGCGACGGGCCGCACAATGGTCGACGCCTACAAAGACGGCCTGGCGATGATGCACATCCTCGGGTCGCTCGGGCTCGTCCTGACGACGGTCGTGGTCAACCCGCGGCGCCTGCGAAGCATCTCCATCGCCGTCCAGTTCGACCGGAGCTGCATCGGTGCGGTGCCGATTGTCGCCCTGATGAGTTTTCTGATCGGCGCGATCATTTCCCAGCAGGGCGGCTTCTACCTCAAGCAATTCGGCGTCGATATCTACGTCGTCGACCTTGCTGGTATCCTCATTCTGCGCGAAATCGGGGTCATCCTGACGGCCATCATGGTGGCCGGACGGTCCGGGTCCGCCTTTACCGCCGAACTCGGGGCGATGCGAATGCAGGAGGAAGTCGACGCCCTTCATGTCATCGGTCTGAGCGTGACGGAAGTTCTTGTTCTGCCGCGCATTCTGGCGCTCATGATCGCCTTGCCGGTGCTGACGTTCATCGCGGACATGTCGGCCCTGTTCGGTTCCGGCCTGGTCACCTGGGTCTATCTCGATATTCCGCCTGCCGCGTTTCTCACCCAGCTGCAGGTGGCGATCACCAACGAAACGCTCGCCGTAGGTCTGGTGAAGGCGCCCTTCATGGCACTGATCGTCGGCCTGATCGCCTGTGTTGAGGGCCTGAAAGTGGGGGGGTCTTCCGAATCTCTCGGCCGTCACACCACGCTGTCGGTCGTCAAGGCGATTTTCCTCGTGATCGTCGTTGACGGTTTCTTCGCCGTGTTTTTTGCCGCAATCGGGATTTGATCGACCGCATGACCATCACAGAGGCTGCACAGAACGGGAGCGAGACGGTATCGACCGGCGACGACGCGGATTTTGTCCTGTCCGTGCGCGATGTGACGGTGGGTTTCGGGTCGAAGATCGTCTTGCAGAGCCTCGATCTCGATGTCAGGCGGGGCGAAGTCCTCGGGTTCGTCGGCGGCTCGGGCATGGGCAAGTCGGTCCTGATGCGGACGATACTTGGTCTCACGCCCAAGCGATCCGGAACGATCTCGGTGTTCGGCCACGATCTCTCCACCGCAAGCGACAAGGAACGGAAGAACATCGAACGGCGCTGGGGTGTGCTGTTCCAGCAGGGCGCCCTGTTTTCCTCGCTGAGCGTGAAACAGAACATTCAGGTGCCGATGCGCGAGCATCTCAAGCTGTCGCCGCAGCTCATGGACGAGCTGGCCACCTTGAAACTGGAACTCGTCGGACTGCCACAGGACGCGGCGGACAAGTTGCCGTCGGAATTGTCCGGCGGCATGGTCAAAAGGGCCAGTCTGGCGCGTGCGCTTGCGCTCGACCCCGATTTGGTGTTTCTGGACGAGCCAACGTCCGGATTGGACCCGATCGGTGCGGCGGCATTCGACACGCTGATACAAAACCTGAGTTCAACTCTCGGATTGACCGTCTACATGGTCACGCATGATCTCGACAGCCTGCATTCGATTTGCGATCGCATCGCAGTTCTTGGGAATAAACGGGTTCTGGCTATCGGAACGCTTGAAGATATGATGAAAAATGACGATCCCTGGATTAAGGAATATTTCAGGGGTCAACGGGCGCTTCGCCGAGTATAGGTTGGACTGAATGGAAACCCGCGCGAGCTACATACTGATCGGTTCCTTCATGGTTGCCGTCCTGGCGGCTGCGTTCGGGTTCGTGTACTGGAAGGCGGCGACGGCCGAATCCCGCCAGAACGTCGACCTCAAGATCATCTATCCCGGCCCGGTCACGGGGCTGCCCGTCGGCGGTCAGGTGCTGTTCAACGGGATCAAGGTCGGCGACGTCAAAAGCCTCGATTTTGCACCGGACGACCCCACAAAGGTGGTCGCGACCGTCGGTATCAAACCCTCCACGCCGATCCGTGAAGACACCAAGGCAACGCTGAACTTCACCGGTCTGACCGGCATTGCCTATGTCGATCTGTCCGGCGGAACGTCGTCCTCGCCCCTGCTTCTCGGCAAGGATGACGGCAAGGTGCCTGTTCTCTACGCTGAAAGATCCTTCTTCGACGATATTGTCGACGGCGCCCGCGACGTGCTCAAGCGCGCCGACACGACCATGAAGACGATCGAGGACGTGCTCGTTGAAAACAAGCCACTGATCAACGACACGATCAAGAACGTCGAGACGTTTTCCGCAGCCCTTGCCGCCAATTCGGACGGCGTGAAGGACTTCATGGCAAGCATCGGCCAGGCGTCCGAGGCGTTTTCCAGCCTGTCCGGGCGGCTGGAGAAGCTCGTGGATCAGGGGGAGCGCCTTCTGGCCGCTGTGCCGTCCGACAAGGTCACTGCCATCGTCGATGACCTGACCACGTTTTCCAACAGTCTCGGCAAGGCAAGCAAGGACATCGATCTCCTGATGTCCGATGCGCAAAGCGCTGCCAAGGAACTGGACACCTTTACAAAGAAGCTCAACGAAGGCCTCGACAACGTTCAGAAGATCGTTCAGGCGGTCAAGCCGGAGGATGTCGAGAAGGTCATGACGGGCGCCGCTGCGCTGGGCGGGGTGCTTGAAACCAAGAGCGAGGATATCGGCAAGCTGATCACCTCGACCACCACGACCATGCAGAACATCGACAAGATCGTCGCTGTCGTTCAGGAGCGCGAAGGCGCCATCTCGGAGATCCTGGAAGGCGGCCGGGACGTCGTCGTGAAGGTCGATGCCATCATGTCGCGCGGTGTCGAGATTGCCGCCGCCATCGACCCGCTGCAGATCGAACAGGTGGTCCAGTCCGTCAGTTCGTTCACGACGGGCATAAACGCGTCTCTCGTGCGCGTGGACGAGGTGCTTGCCAGCGTCGACCCCCAGACGGTCGAAAGCGCCGTAGATGGTGTTGCCAGCGTGATCGACAACATCAACAACCAGCAAAGCCAGATCAACGAGATCATCGCTTCGACCAAGTCGACCATCCAGAATTTCGAAGCCGTTTCCGCGACCGTGCGCGATCAGGATGACCGGATCGCGGCTCTGATCACCGACGTACAGGCCGCTGCCGAACGGTTTGCCGAAACCCTTCAGACCGCCGACGGCCTGCTGAAGGCGGTGGATCCGGAAAAGGTCGCCAATATCGTCGGGTCCGTGGAAACGACGGCGTCGGAGCTCGCTAGCCAGGACAACGGAATTCCGGCCATCCTGCAGAGTGCACAGAAAGCGGCCGACAATGTTCAGGAGATGACCGCGAACCTGGCCAAGCGCACGCCGGATGTGGACCAGATCATCACCGATGCAAAGCAGATGACGGCGACCCTGAACGCGACCTCCGTACGGGTTGAGAGCCTTGTGGAGAAAGTGTCGACGATGGTCGACGGCGACGGCGAAGGGCTGATCAAGGAAGCGACGCAGGCCGCGGAGGCGATCCGCAAGGTGGCAGTTGCGTTTGAAAGCCGGGCCGATTCAATCGCCGGCGGGCTTTCCAAATTCGCAACACAGGGCTCGTCCGACTTCACGGCGGCACTGGCGCAGCTCAACCGGACGCTGGTGTCGATCCAGCGCGCCGCGGAAAGTTTCGAGCGCAGCCCGAACCGGGTGATCTTCGGCGGCGAGGATGTTCCGACATATTCCGGCGGACGGCGCCGATGAACGGGAAAAGAAACAAGGGCAAAGGTGCATGACAAAGGCAACAGCCAAACTGACACGTCGGGGGGTGCTGGGAGTCATGGGCCTTGGCGCGCTCGCCGGCGGCTGTGCGAGCACGGCCCCTTCGGCGTTCTACAGCCTGACGTCGGCGGATGTGGACAGCCTGCGTGGCCGGTCCAGCCGGGTGCAGGTCCTGGTCGCGCCACCGCGTGCCCTGAAAGCGCTGGATACCAGCTATATCGCCGTTGTCGATGACGGCCCGATCTACAGCTACTACCCGAAGTCGGCATGGGCGGACACGCTGCCTAACGTGGTTCAGAGCAAGCTCCAGGAGACGCTTCAGAACACCGGCCGCCTGCGCGGTGTTGGCCTGCCGGGTGACGGCCTCCTGATCGACTATCAGCTGCAGACCGAGATCCGGGCGTTCGAGCTTCAGGTGTCCGGCAACCGCGGCGTGGTTGAAATCTCCGCCCGCGTGGTCAACGACCGGAACGGGCGCACGGTTGCCACCAAGGTCTTCCGCGCCGAAACGCGGGCGGGCAGCTCGTCCGTGGACAAGGCGGTGGAGGCGATGAACAGGTCCGCCGACCGCGTCTTTGCCGAAATGGCCGCCTGGACGCTCCGCAACGTCTGATCCGTTTCAGATCAAATCAGCATCAGGGACAGCGCCGGTACCGCGATCAGGAGCGCGAGCCGGAAGATGTCGGCTGCCCAGAAGGGCAGAACCCCGGCGAAAATCGTCCGGAGCGGCACATCGGTGAGGACGGAACGCAGGACGAAGACATTGAGACCGATGGGCGGCGAGATCAGGCTGATTTCGGTGACCACAACGACGACGATGCCGAACCAGATCAGCACCATGTCCGGATCGGAGAGGATGCCGGTCCCGAAATCCAGCGACGTGACTAGCGGGAAGAATACAGGCACCGTCAGGAGGATCATGGACAGACTTTCCAGCACCGCGCCAAGGATGATGTAGATCAGCACCAGAACAAGCATGACCACATAGGCGTTGACGTCGAGCGACTGGACGAATGTCAGAAGCGCATCCGGGACGCCGGCGTAGCTGATGAAGTTGGAAAAGACCTCCGCGCCGATGATGATCGCAAAGATCATCGCGGTTGTGCGGGCACAGTTGAGCCCGGCGGTGAAGAGCTTTTCAAAGGTCAGGCCGCCTGACAGGAACGCGATGATCAACGCGGTTGCCGCCCCGATGGCCGCTGCCTCGGTGGGCGTGAAGAAACCGCCGTAGATACCCACCATGATGACGGCGAAGAGACCGAGCACGGCCAGCACGCCCCAGACGTCCTTGCGTTCCAGCGCGATGTCGTCATGTTCGGAGGGGGCGAGGGCAGGCTTGAAAAGAACCGTCACATAGACGGCGGCGAGATAGAAGACCACGCCGAGCAGCCCGGGGATGATCCCGGCAATGAAGAGCTTGCCGATATCGGCTTCCGTCAGGAGGCCGTAGATGATCAGGATGACGCTCGGCGGGATGAGAATGCCGAGCGTGCCACCGGCGGCGATGGAGCCGGTCGCCAGGCTGTCCGCATAGCCCGCCTTGCGCATCGAGGGCATGGCCACCTTGGACATGGTCGCTGCGGTCGCAAGCGAGGAGCCACAGACGGCGGAAAAGCCGCCGCAGGCAACGATCGAGGCCATGGCGAGGCCGCCGCGCATGCTGTGCAGCAAGCTATGGGCGGTGCTGAACAGCGACTGGCTGACGCCCGAGATGGTCAGAAGGTTGCCCATCAGGATGAACAGGGGGATCACGGAGAGCGTGTAGGAGAGGCCCGTGTCGAAGGCTGCATTGCCGAGCAGGTTCAGCGCCGCGTTCCAGTTTCGAAGGGCGGCGAACCCCAGCGTGCCGACAATCACCATGGCAACGGCGATCGGCACGCGCAGCAGAACGAGGCCGAAAAGGGCAACGAATCCAATCAGTGCTTCAATCACGTATCAGGCCTTTTCGCGCAAACGGCTGAATGTCCAGAAAACAGCGACAACGGCGGAAACCGCGAAGGACGCCGTGCCGAGCCAGCCGATCAGGTAGAGCGGTACTTCCAGGGAATCGGTCACCTGGCCACGGCGCTGCAGTTTTTCCGCGTGTTCGAACAGTTCTCTGGCGATGATCAGGAAGACGGCGACGGTCGCCACGCCTGCGCAGATTGCGCCCAGATACTTGAAGACCTTGCTCTTGAGCCCGTCCAGAAGCTCCACCTCGATATGTTCGCCAGCTGCTGTCGTGAGGGGCAGGGCGAGAAAGATCAGTGAGGCCAGCAGCAATTGCGTCAGCTCGTAGGCACCGTTGACCGGGCTGTTGAAGAGATACCGCGCAACGACGTCCACGCAGGTGAGCCCGATCATGGCCGCCAGCACCAGAAGACAGGCAAGACCGAGCAGGAAGGTGGCACCACGCCGGAAGCTGCTGGTCCGGCGTGGTGCGCCCTTGTCGGGTTCAGTCGGTGTCATCAGTTGCTGATGCCGGTCTGGCTACGGAAATCGGCGAGAGCAGCAGCGCCATCGAAGCCGGTTTCCTTGACTGCGTCCGCCCAGGCGGCTTCGTGCGCGGCCGCAAGTTCCCGGATCTTGCCGAGGACAGGTGCGGGTGCTTCGTAAACTTCAACCGACTTGTCGGCAATGAATGCGTTTCCGCGCGCATCTGCGCCGTCCCAGACACTGCCGGCGAGTTCAGCCAGCGCGGCTCCAGACACTTTCTCGATTGCCGCCTTGTCCTCGTCGGACAGGCCGTCCCAGATATCCTCGTTCATCACCATGAACCAGGAGGTGTTGTAGATGCCGCCAGGGACGCTCATCGAGGACGTGATGTAGTCCGTCAGCTTGAAGGCCTGGAGCGCCTCGATCGGGAACGTGACGCCGTCAATCACGCCGCGGGAGAGCTTTTCATAGACTTCGCCCGGCCCCATGAATTGTGTCGTGATCCCGAGATCCTGAGACAAATCAGCGATGTAGCCACCCGGTGTGCGGATCTTCAGACCCGAGAAATCCTCCGGCGTTTCAATCTTGCGCTGGTTGTTGTGAAACATACCGGGACCATGGATCCAGAGCCCGAGAAGTTTCGTGCCCTGGTGCTCGGCCTGGGCGTCGAGCTGTCCGCCATAGACATCCCAATAGGCCTTGGATCCGTCCGTTGCCGTGTCGGCCATGAAGGAAAACTGGCCTATGCGCGAGCGCAGGAAGCGATCGTCGCGGGTGAAGGAATGCAGACCATAGGTGATGTCGGCAACACCGTCTGCCGCCAGATCGTAATGCGCGGGCGGCGGCCCGAGCGGTTTCGGCAGGATGCGCACGGTGACCCGTCCGTCCGTCGCCTCCGCGACCTGCTCTGCCCAGGGCTCTATCACACCCGTTACGATCGGGTGCTTCGGCGGCAGCCAGGACGAGAGAACCAGTTCGTCGGCCGCGGCGCTTGAAAAAGCGCCCGACAGCGCGGTCGCCGTCAGGCCGGCCAGAATAGAGAGACACTTGATCGATTTCATGGTTTTCCTCCCACTTGCCTGCCGAGATCCGATCACTCCCCGATCGGGATACAACCCGGCATTCGATGGTCGAAAATAGTTGCAAATGAAACTAAGTCAATCCTAAAATGGGGAAACCGAGAATTGCGGCCGAGACATCATGACCAGACCCGATAACAGCAACGCAAAGAAACCGATGGAAAGCAGGGAGGGTGAGAGCAGCCCTGCTTTCGAGCTGCAGAGGTTTTTTCCCTATCAGGTGAGGGTGTTCTACAGCGATGTCACCAATGCCCTGTCCGCCGTCTACCAGCGCGACTACGGCATGATGCCGGCCGAGTGGCGCACCATGGCAATCCTGGGAGCAGCGGGAACCGGTCTCCAGGCAACGGATATCGTGTCGCGCTCGAGCATGGACAAGGTCGTTGTCAGCCGTGCCGTCAAGCGGATGGAAGAGCGCGGATACCTGAAGCGGTCCACCCATTCTGAAGACGGAAGAAGTTTTCTTTTGGAGCTCAGCGCCGAAGGCCGTGCAGTTTACGAAGACCTTGGGCCGAAGCTGCTTGCCGTCGAACGCAAGATGCTGAGCGGATTGAGTGAAGACGACATATACGGTTTCCTGGCGATCGCACAGCGCATCCGCGACAACCTCTCTGCGGACGGGGAGGCACAGGATTAGGGTACGGACTCACAAATGAAGCTGATTTGGCGGCAGAAATGGCAAATTCTCGCAAGGAAGCGTGCGCAGAGCGGGCTTTATGCCCGGTCAAGCGCGGTGACGCAGCGAGGTAAAGCCATTTTGCCGTCCTTCGGATTTGGCCGTCTTGGCCATCTGCATCGTCGCGAAAGGCTTGAAAATGAACCACATTTCCTGCGCTTTCGCTCCTCGCAGTTGGTCAAAACGATCCAAACCAAATTAACTTCATTTGTGAGTCCGTACCCTAGGCCCGGCGTCTGCGGTTTCCTGCGCGCGATTGAAACAAAAAAGGCGGCCCGTGGCCGCCTTCTTCATGTTCTATCCGCCAGTCCCTAGTCGAGACGGCCGCTTGCGTGTGCCAGCATCGTGTAGACCTTGCCGGTGTCCGAGGTGAGGTAGGTCTGACCCAGCATGTTGTCCCGGTCATTGCGTGAGACCTGTGCCAGCAACTGTTCGAAATCAGACACGTACCTTTCGACCGCGGTGCGGAATTCCGGGTCACGCGCATATTTCTGACGAATCTCGTCAAAGGTCTGCTGACCCTGAAGCGTGTACAGCCTGCGGGTGAACACGTTGCGTTCGCCGTTCCGGTACCGGTTCCACAGATCGATGAAGGTCTCATGGTCAATCGCTCGGGCGATGTCGACCGAAAGCGAGTTGAGGCTTTCCACGGTCTGCAACGGTGTGCGCGCCATGCTCGTGTCGGCGCTTGCATCCTCGTCACGCGATGCCCGGCGCAGAAGATCGGCGACCCAGCCCTTGCCGGCGGGGTTACCGCCCTGGTTCTGTGCCGGCTGCTGGCGCCGCATTTCAGCGGGACGCGGCTGCTGTGCAGGACGCGGGTCCGCCTCCGGTGCCTGCCGCTGGGGTGCCAGCGGTTCGGGCGCGAAGTTCTGAGGCGAGGGGGCAGGCTGCGGAGCCGGTGCGCTTGCGGCAGCGGCCTGGGCCTGCGGCCGCGAGACATCAAGCGAGTTGGACTGCTTGGCCACGATCTCCGACAGTTCCGTGAGGGCACGGATCTGCTCGTTCACGACCTTGCGCAGGGCCGCGGAGGATTCCTCGGCTTCGTCCGGAAGGTTGAGAACGCCCTGTTTCAGTTCGTTGCGGGTCGCTTCCAGTTCGTGGTGCACCTCGCGGGCGACATCGCGCATCCGTGCCGCGGCATCGTTGAAGCGGTCCGAGGCGTCGCTGACCGTCTTGGTCATTTCGGAGATGATGTCGTCCTGTGCCGAACGGATGGCATCGCGGGCCTTCTGGCCTTCCATGCCTGCCGTGAGGCGCATTGACTCGAACTGTTCGGCGACCTGCTTGGACGCGGCCTCGGCGGCAGCTCCGAGCATGTTTGCGGCTTCGCGTGCCTTGTCGTCGGCCGATTCGAGCGTGTCGGACAGGTTCTGCGAGAAAGACCGCATCAGGGTGTCGACAGCTTCCGTCTTGGCCAGGAGCGTATCGGCAACTTCCTCGATCGCCGTGCGGCGTTCGGAGACCCGGCCCTCAACAGACTTGTTGGTGTCTTCCAGATGACGCGCGGCACGTGTCAGTTCTTCCGACTGGTCGCCGAAGCGGTGGGTCAGGTTCTGGATGTCCGCGAGCGTTATCTGGGTGACGTCGCGAAGGTTGGACACCTGCTCGTTAATGAGTGACGTGGTCTGGTTTGTCTCCTGGACGGCGCGGTCGACCGCGGACCGGAACTCGCCGGCCCGGCGG
The DNA here is from genome assembly GCF_965229775.1 of Roseibium sp. Classification (GTDB taxonomy): domain Bacteria; phylum Pseudomonadota; class Alphaproteobacteria; order Rhizobiales; family Stappiaceae; genus Roseibium. Next base: position 5,763,584 of record NZ_OZ245929.1, on the reverse strand, counting down.
GCAAGATTGCCTTCCACCTCAGTGAGGTTTTCACCCGCCGTGGTGACGATGCCCTGAAGGTTGGTGTTGGATTCCTCGACCTTGTTGAGGATCTCGGTCACATCGGCTTCCAGCCGCTGTTTCGTGTCGCTCAGAAGTGACGAGGCCCGTTCGCTGCGTTCATTGATGCTCGCAATGATCCGGTCTCCCGCCTCGACGAGCGTCCGGGTCGCATCAAGGCCGGTATGGGCGAACGTTTCCGTGACGTCGCGGCCCTTGACCGTGATGGCATCGAGAATGGCACCATGCACTTCCGACAGACGCCCGGTCAGGTCGTTGGCACGGGCCTCGATGGCATTGATCAGGTCGTTGCCATCGGTTCCGACGATACGCGCCAGTTCACCGCTGCGTTCGCCGAAGGCCTCGTTCAGAGACGTCGCTTTTTCCATCAGTTCGTTGGCGACATCGTTGCCACGGCCGACAAGCAGTTCGGCGGCTTCCGAAACCGCGCTGTTGACACGCGCACGGACCATGCCGGCTTCGCTCGACATCTGTCCACGGATGTCTTCCAGCGTTTTGGTGAGCGTCGCGCGGGCCTGTTCGCTTTCGGCCGACAGGTTTCCGGAAATCTCCGCTATCACCTTGGCAAGGTCGCCGCGGATCTTCTCGCTTTCGCCCGAGAGCGATCCGGTGAACTCTGCTAGCGTTCCGGCATAGAGCGTCCTTGCCTTCTCGCTTTCGGCGGCCATGGCACGTGCCGCGTCGGCCACTGCGGACAGGACCAATTCGCGGATCTTGGTGCTTTCGCCGGACATCGCCCCGGTTGCCTGGTGCATCGCATTGCTGACCACGTCAGCCGCCTTCTGGCTTTCGCCTTCCAGGACGCCACGGGCTTCGCCCACGGAGCCAAGCACGATCTGGCGCATGCGGTCGCTTTCGCCGGCGAGCTTCTCGGTTGCCTGGTTGAGTGCGGTGTCGACGACTTCCACGGTTTTCGTGCGCTCATCGGAGAGCGATGCCGCCGCGGCCGTGACGGCTTCCTGCACGGTGTCGCGAAGACGCGTGCTTTCTGAGGATAGCGTGGCCCCGGCTTCGGAAATCACGGCCGTCAGAATGTCGCGTGCGCGTTCGCTCTCACCGGTGAGCGTGCCGGAGATGCTCTCCAGGCGATCGTTCAGAATGGTTTCGAGCTGGTTGGCGCGGCTATCGAGGGTTTCGGCGACCTCGAAGACCTTTGCGCCAAGCGAAACGTTGATTTCGGCAATGCGCTCCGACAGCGACTCGGTGAGCTGCTCACTCTGTTTTCCGAGCACGTCCCCGGCCTCGGAAAGGCGCGTGTCGAGGGCGGTGGTCATCTCGTCCTGACCGTCGACGAACGCCTTGGCGATCTCCTTGGTCCGCGAAATGAGCGTTTCGGAAATCTGGCGCGCGCGCGCATCGAGCGTTTCGTCGATGCGGTCGGTTCCGCTGGTCATGGAGGCGGAGAGAAGCTCGGCTTTCTCGGCCATGGAGGCAGCAGCGCCGTCGACGCGCTCTGAGAGCGTGTCGCCGATTTCCGTCGCACGTTCGGCGAGGGACTTGCCGGCAGTCTCGATGCGCTGGCCAAGTTGCAGCGTGATGGCATCCGAGCGATCCGCCAGAACGTCGGTGATGTTCCGGGTCTTCTCTTCCAGAGCGTCGCTGATACCCGTCGTGCGGTTTTCGATCGCGTCAGACAGGATCTGGGTGCGTGCCTCGAGCGTTGCCTCGAAGGAGGCCGTCCTCTGGTCGAGAGTCAGGTCAAGCGTGCTGATGTGATTGCCGAGGGACGAATCCATCGCCGTGATGCGCTCGCTGATGGACCTGTCCATGGTGGACAGGCGGTTTTCAAGCGCTGCGTCCATGGTCGTCACGCGGGCGCCGAGCGAGGCATCCATCGTGTTGAATCGGCTCTCGAGAGTCGTGTCCATGAAGGAAATTTTTTCGCCAAGGGACATGTCCATGGAGGCAAAACGCTGCTCAAGCGACCCATCGAGCGTGCTGATGCGGTCGGTGAGCGTCGCGTCCATCGACGAGAACCGGTGTTCGAGCGACGTGTCCATGGTGCTGATGCGGTCTGCAAGCGTCGCATCGATGGCGTTGTAGCGCTGCTCCAGGGAGGCATCCATGGTGCTGATGCGATCGGTGAGCGTTGCATCCATCGACGTGAATTTCTGCCCAAGTGTCTCGTCCATCAACGAGAATTTCTGTTCGAGCGACGTATCCATCGAGCTGATGCGGTTGGTGAGGGTCGCATCAATCGCGCTGTAGCGTTGTTCGAGCGAGCTATCCATGGTGGCGATACGTTCGCCGAGAGCGGAATCCAGGGACGCGATGCGCTCGCCAAGGGACGCGTCGAGCGCCGTGCCGCGCTCCCCGATCGATGCATCGATCGCCGCTGCGCGTTCGGTAAGGCTGGTGTCGATCGCCGCCAGCCGGTTCCCCAGCGTGGCATCGATCGAGGCAGCGTGATTGCCAAGAGACGTGTCGAGCGTCGTCGTGCGTTCGGTGAGCACGGCCTCGACAGCCGCCAGCCGGTCGGTCAGCGATGTGTCGATCGCGGCAGCATGGTTGCTCAGGGACGCTTCGAGGGTCGCCGCGTGACCGCCTACGGCGGCATCGAGCGTTGCGGCATGGCCGCCGACGACCGAGTCGATCGCCGCGATCCGGTTGCCGAGAGAGGCATCCATCGTGTCGATGCGCGATGCAAACGTGGCATCAAGCGTGGACAGGCGGGAATCCATGGCTTCCGACAGAAGCAGGGTTTTCGTGCCGAAGGCCTCGATCAGCTGGCCGCCGCGCTCGCCGACGATTTCTTCGAGCTCGGACAGGCGCGTGGACAGGCCTTCGTTGAGGGCACCGCCGCGCAATTCCAGCGTTTCGGCAATCTGACCGCTGACCTGGTTGATGTCGTGTGCCACCCGGTCGCCGCGGCTGCCGATGAGTTCGGCAAGCTGGGTGCCGGTTTCGGCGAGCGTCTGGGTGAGGGTGCCGGTCTGTTCTCCGAGCCCGGCCGCGAACTGGCTGGAAACGCTTTCCAGCGTGTCCCTGAACCCGACGGTCTGCTGTTCCAGCATCGTCGCCATTTCGTTGCTGCGCGCCGTGAGGCGTTCGTCCAGTTCGGTTCCGTTGATGGAGATCGCCGTGTAGATGCGCTCGGAGATGCTGTCCAGCTTCTCGGCAAGTTCGCCGCCGCGGACAGAGATTGTCTGCGTGAGGGAGCCGGCGGTCTCGTCGAGTTTCGCCGCGATTTCGCCGCCGCGAAGGGACAGGTCAACCACGATGCTCTCGCCGGTTCCGCGAAGGATTTCAGCAACTTCCGTCGAACGGCCCGACAGGGTCTCGACAATCTCGGCGCCACGGATCGAAATCGTGTCGGTCACGGCCTGACCGCGCTCCGAGATGCTTTCGACAACGCGTGTGCCGGTCTCAGCCAGCGACTCGTCGAGGTTCGTGACACGTGTGTCGACCGTCGAAACGAGTTCTTCGGTTCTGGAGGTGATCGTGTCGATCAGCCGGCCCGAGGTGAGGGACAGGTTGGCATTGATCTCTTCGCCGCGCTGGGTGATGACGTCGCCCACCGTGACACCGGTGTTTTCCAGCGTCGTGCGGAATTCGTCGGCCTTGCTGCTGAGCGTCGCGACAACGGAGGTGCTGGAAGAGGCCAGCGTTTCGTTGATCTCGGTTCCGCGCGCGGTCAGCGTCTCGACGAAGGCATTCGCGGTTTCGGCAAACTGTTCGTTCACCTGGTTGCCGCGCGCCGACAGGGTCTCCCACATCGTTGCGCCGGTTTCCGACAGGTTGTCGACCAGCTCGTGGCCCGTCAGTGACAGGCGGGAGACGTAATCTTCCGCGCGCACCGTCAGGTTGTCGACCAGTTCGTTGCCGGAGGCGTTGAGCGTCGCACCGAGGGATTCAATGCGGCTGTCGACGGTCGAGGTGAGTTCCTCGACGCGGCTGTTGACTGCATCGATCATGCGCTGCGACGCCTGATCGACGGTCTCGCCAAGCTCGTTCGACGTTCCGGAGAGCTGCGAGGAGAATTTCTCGTGTGCGCCGGCAATCGTCTCGCGCACGCGCTCTGCATTGATGACGATCGACTCGCGCTGGCTGACGAGTTCCTCGATCAGCGCGCGGATCTTGAGTTCGTTGTCGTTGTAGGAGCGCTCGAGCGACGAAACCTCATTATGAACAAGTACTTCGAGCTCGCTCGCGCGTGCGATCGCACGCTCGATGCCGTCACCCATCGCGGCGACTTCGCGCCGGATCGCCTGACCGACGCTCAGGATCGACTCCTTGGCCATGTCCTCGGGTTCGGCAAGACGCAGTGCGACTTCGGTCATGCCGCGCGCAACAATGCGCATTTCCTGCGCACGCCAGATCATCATGGCCATGACAAAGAAGAAGATGATCGGGACAAGAATTCCGACCGCGGCGAGGATGATTTCAGGCGAAGAAAGCAGGGCCTGCGTGTCGAGCGTGGAGACCTGTTCGGAAAACGTGGAGAAGAAAAGGCTTCCGCCGAGGGCCGCCCAGACAGCGCTCAGGGCCAATGCGCCCCAGAACGGTGCCGAGGAAGGACGGCGCTGCAGGGCGTAGATCAGGTTGCCGATGTTCCGGCGATCGTCATTGGCAGCCGGCGGACGTCCGCCGCGGCCACGCCGGCGCGGCGCGCGTTGTTCTTCGCGCGCTGGTTCGCTCGAGGCCGGCGGTTTGGGCTGTTTTTCGGGTTCCGTTTCCTCTGCCGCGCTTGCTTCCGGGGCCGCGTCATCGAAATTGAAAGTCGCGTCCGGGCCGCCGAAATCGAGCTTCAGGGCTTCTTCAACTGCTGACAGGGCCGCTTCCGCAGGATCCTTGGCCTTTGTCGGATTTGCCATTTATGGTCGCCTCACGTCCGTACTCATTACACGCCGGGAACACTTGCCAGCCGCGCGCTGCGGCCGTTCCCAAGTCTATCTGATGCGTCTTTCCGCGTCTGCCATTGGACACACGACAGCGCGGAACTGCTTTTTCCGAGGGGGGCGCCGCTGACTTACCGCCACCAATTCACCAGACGGTCTGCTCCCCATCTTGCCGCATCACCAACTGTAATGGCACAATCTCTCCTAACGAACAAGAAACTGTAATTGCGTGAATCACTTAGGGGGCGGTTTCGATGCCGAAATCGAAGAAGGAAGGTGTTGGGGAAGAAGCGGCTTCAGCGTCTTCTCAAACGGCACTCAGGCTCGGAACTCTGACCGCCGCTCAAAAGCGCTGGTTGAAAAAAGGGCTTGAACAACCTGGCGGCAAGTTGCCTCTTTTCGATGAAAACGGACGGGAAGTTCCGGCGCGAACGATCAGGGCGTGCATCGATGCAGGGTGGGCAGAGCCTTGGTTTTCCAACCCAATCAAGCCCAACTGGCTTGTTTGCCGGCTGACCCCTGCCGCATTTGAAGTTCTCAATTCAAGTCGTATTCGCAAAAAAAGTTAACGGCTGATACCGGTTCCTCCGGCAGCGCGGATTTGAGAAACGGCGGAAAGGCAACGTTTTTTTTCAAACCGGCTCCGGTCGCCGATTTTGTGCCGTTAACCAAACTTTCAGTTTTTTGGGGACATTCGGTCGAGTCGGGCGTTTGTCAGCCCTGTTTAACCGGGTGTTTGGGTCTTGGGCGCACACTTTTGAGCAGTCCAAGCCGCCGGCGAGGTGCCGCGCGGTGCGTAGTGAGTAACTTGGAGCCCGACAATGGCCCCTTCATCGATGGCCCGCGTCAGCGGCCGCTGCGGTCCCGAAGCGCCGATAGACCTGGTGCAACTGGCGACGAACACACTCGGGAACCGGGACCTCGAGGTTCAGGTTCTTCATCTTTTCAAATCCCAGTCGTCCTCGACGCTTGAGCGTCTCGCAAAGGAGACCGACACGAGCGTCCGGCTGGATCTCGTGCACACGCTCAAGGGATCGGCGCGTGCAATCGGCGCCGGGCGGGTGGCGGAAGTGTGCGAAAGTCTGGAAGGGCGCATGAAACAGACCCCCGGTTCGGCAACGGAGGGACTGGTCGCGGCAGTCGACGAGGCCAATACCTACATCCGGGACCTTCTGGCGGGCTGACCCGAGACCGCTTTCAGGCCAGTTTGTGCCCGAAATACGTCATCGTCCTTGACCTTTGCGGAGGAAGCTTTATTTCGGATCAGCTGAAACCCGCAATTCAAGGCTTGGACGCGACTGATGCCGAAAATCACTTTTATCACCGCCGATGGAAACCAGACCGAAATCGATGCCGCCGAAGGCACGACGGTGATGGAGAATGCCATCAAGAACATGGTCCAGGGTATTGAAGCCGAGTGCGGCGGTGCCTGTGCCTGCGCAACGTGTCATGTCTATGTCGATGACGCCTGGACCGGAAAAACCGGGTCCGCCGAGCCGATGGAAGAGGACATGCTCGATTTCGCCTATGACGTGAAGCCGACGTCGCGCCTGTCCTGCCAGATCAAGGTGACCTCGGAGCTGGACGGCCTCGTCGTGCACGTACCGGAGCGTCAGGCATAACTCACCGCAATTCACGGAACAAAAAAGCCCGCCGGAAACCGGCGGGCTTTTTCTTTTCCATCTGTGCTACTCGGCGGCCTGTGCCGTCGGTCTGCGGAACCAGAAATCGACCTCCCGGCCATCCTCGGGGTTGCTCGGAATGAGCGAGGCGAGGACAAGGCTGACGGCGGCCATGGCCGCACCCGCCAGGAAGACGGCTGCCGGTGATATCAGCCAGACGAAGCCGAACAGGACGGGAATGAAAACGGCTGCGATGTGATTGATCGTGAAGGCGACACCCGCAGTGGGCGCAATGTCCTTCGGATCGGCGATTTTCTGGAAGTAGGTCTTCATGGCAATCGCCACCGCGAAGAAGGCGTGATCGATCACGTAGAGACCGGCCGCGACCCAGGGACTGGAGACGAAGGCATAGGCGACGAAAACGCCGATCAGGCCGATATATTCGAGGATCAGGGCCTTGCGCTCACCGAAGCGGACGATCAGGTGGCCGATCTTCGGCGCCAGGATCATGCTGAACACGCCGTTGATCAGAAACAGGCCCGCAATTTCGTGAACGTCGTAGCCGAAGCGTTCAACCATTAGAAACCCGGCAAAAACCATGAAGATCTGGCGGCGGGCACCGCCCATGAAGGTGAGCGCGTAATAGAGCCAGTAGCGTTTGCGCAGGATCAGCTTCTTGTGTTGCGGCACCCCCTCCTTGAAATGCGGGAAGGCCATCATCAGGAAGGCCAGGACGACCAATGTCAGACCGCCTGCGATCGCGAAGACAAAGGTGAAGGAGAGATCAAAGGTCTTCCAGGCGACGAAGATGAGTCCATAGGCAATCAGCTGGGCAAATGCGCCGACGGCGATGATCTTGCCCATGCTGGCGGCGGCCGTCGCCTTAGGCAGCCACTGAAGCGACAGCGACTGCGCCATGGTCTCATAATAGTGAAAGCCGATCGACATGATCAGCGTGGTGACATAAAAGCCCAACGCTGTCGGAAAGTAGCCGGTGACCGCGACGCCGACCCCCAGAAGCAGAAGCGAGACATAGGCCAGGGTCTGTTCGCGCATGAGGAGCAGCAGGTAAACGGCCAGAAAACTCAGAAAGCCCGGGATTTCGCGGATCGACTGCTGGATCCCGATCTCGCGGCCCGAGAAATCGAGCTCCTGAACCGCGAAGTTGTTCATGAGGTTCCACCAGGCAGCGAATGACAGCTGCATGGCGCCGGCCATGATCATCAGCAGGACCGCCGGAGACCGCCAACCGGTCAGCTCGTTCGTATTCACGCTTTGTGTAAAGTAGCTCATTCGGGTTCCGTAAAATCAGGACGTTTCTGAACAGCGCCGTCCAGATAGCTTCTAGTCCCGATTTGAACTTGCGTGTTAGCGCTGTTTTGTCATGATATATCTCCGAGTTGCCAGAATTTGCCTGTCCGGTCGGATTTCGACCGCCTGTTCAGAGGCCGACACATGTCCATTCATCCCGAACTGTCCGAATTTCCGACACATGAGGTCGCAGCGCCCCTGATCGGCTATGCAAAGGCGCAGCCGCGCGGCGCCCTCAACGAGTGGCATGCCCACGATGCCGCGCAGCTTTTTCACGTGGTGAAAGGCTCGCTCGCGATCGACACCGAGCACGGGACGTTCTTTGCCCCGCCAGAGAGAGCTGTCTGGCTGCCGCCGAGGGTCGCTCACCAGACGCGCTATCTGACCGACACCGACCTCAGATATGTCTATGTCCAGATGGAGCACACACACGATCTTCCTCAGACCCCGCAGGTGATCCAGGTGACCAACCTGTTGCGCTCGCTGATCCTGGAATTCATGTCCTACCCGCGTGCGGAAACGGAAGTGGGACCGGCGGCACGGATCGCTGCGGTCATTCTCGACCAGCTCAAGATGCTGCCGGCGGCACCTCTGCAGCTGCCGATGCCGCAGGACAGCAGGCTGAGGACCCTTTGCGAGGCCATTGTCAGATGTCCTGCCCACATACCTTCGCTTGAAGAGGCGGCGCGGCGCTGCACGGTCTCCGTGCGTTCGTTCGAACGGCGCATGAAGGCCGAAACGGGCCTGAGCTTCCGGACGTGGTGCCGGCAGGTGAAGCTGTTCCGGGCGCTGGAGCTTCTGGCCTCCGGCCGTACGGTTTCCGACGTGTCGCACAAGCTTGGCTACGAGGGGCCGAGCGCCTTCGTGGCCACGTTCAAGAAGGCATTCGGCGTCACGCCCGGACGATATTTCGCCAGTGTCGAGATCGATTGATCTGCCTCATGGCGCCGGCCCCCGGATGATCCGAGACTCTCTTGAAAACAGTCTTGGAGAAACGCCATGTTTGAGAAAATTCTCGTTCCCGTCGACCCCGCAGAACCGGGTTTTGCAAAAGACGCGCTCGCGAAGGCGGGCCAGATGGCACGCGACTACGGAGCCAAGATCCACCTGATGGCCGTCTGTCCGGAGGTTCAGAGTTTTGTTGCCAGCCAGTTGCCGGAGGGCTGGCAGAAACGCGCGACAAGCGAAACGGCCGTCATTCTGGACAAGATCGGTGCGGATCTCAATCTGCCGGACGGAACCGTCGACAGTGTCGTGCGCATGGGCAGCGTCTATCACGAGGTGATCGACGAGGCGGAACAGGCCGGTTGCGACCTGGTTCTCATGAGTTCGCACAAGCCGGGTCTGAGCACCTACTTCATCGGATCGAACGCGGCCCATATCGTGCGCCACGCACCGTGTTCCGTCATGGTTCTGCGCGGCTGAGCGGACACTTGTCTCAGGCTTTCCGGGTCAGGCGCATCGCGATCGCAAGATAACGAAACGGGTAGAGATCCGGGGCAGCCTTCAGGATCTCTTCCACCCGCGCGTAAATGCGGTCGACAAGTGCGTTCCTGCCGGGCGTGTCGGGCAGGGCGTTGGTCAAGACGGTTTCGGTGAATGCCCTGAAGAAATGGACATAGGCCGCCGCGTAAGTGTCGAGATCTCCGTCCTGCCTGTATTGCTCGACGAAGGGAACGGCGATCTCGTAGTCCCTTGCCTCGTTCAGATCATAAAGACCCGCCGTCTCATGGCCCGGTTCCAGCACCGGGCCGGTGAGTTCCTCCAGCCGGCGCATGTAGACCGGCTGGTAGTAACGGGCGTAGTTTTCCGTGTCGATCTCACCGGTCTCGACAAAGCCGAGAACGGCATCGTTCAAGAGATCGTAAATGCCGTCGCAGGTCCGGGCCTCTGCCGTTGCGCCGAATACCTGCACCAGCAGTTGTCCGCCCGGCACCAGTTCACGTGCCCTGACTTTCAGGAACGCTTCAACGTCGCGTCTGGCCTGTTCGCCGAAGGCAGCCGTTTCTTCATCCGTGACACGCCCGTTTCCGCGCACCGCACTTGGCCCGTTCGGCTGAATGTAGCCCGGCAGGGCCGCCACCGGACGTCTGGACAGAAACCCGATGGCATTGAAGGTCGTCGCCAGGTGTACGCTCTGGTCCGGCCGCAACTGGTCGTACATGGACCCGCCAACGGCTGAGGAAAATACCCGGTCGCTGCCAAAAACCGACCGGCCGTGCGGGCGCAGGTTCTGGAACAGGGTGCCGAAATCATTTGTCGGCAGGTCCGAGTGAACCGTCTGCAGCGGCAGCGCCGTGCGGGGAAGGGCGGTCTCCAGTGCTCTCGCCATCACCGCGACCGAATTGCGGCCTTCCGAACAGCCATAGTCGGCGAAGGTGATCACGCCGTCGTCCTGGAGCGGAAACCGCGCCGCCGCGTTGTCCAGCATGGGCAGGACCGCCTCGATGGCGTTCCACTGGGTTCGGGAATTGGCATCGTAGTAGCCGTGCCCGGTCATGCCGGTGGTCGTTGCATGGCTGTCCGGATCGATTTGTGCGGCGTTCTGAGGTTTTCCGCCGGTGTCTTCGCCGGTCATCCGGCGTGCCTCGTGAAGACCGTCATCGCGCAAGTTCCTTCATTGCCTCGGTGAGGCCTTCGACCGTCATAGGGAACATGCGGCCTTCCATCAGTTCGTTCAGCATCTTTATGGAATGGGTGTAATGCCAGTGCTCCTCGCGCACGGGATTGAGCCAGACAGCGCTCCTGTAGAGGTCCGTCATGCGCTGCATCCAGACGGATCCGGCTTCCTCGTTCCAGTGCTCCACCGAGCCGCCCGCATAGGCTATTTCGTAAGGGCTCATGGACGCGTCACCCACGAAGATGATCTTGTAGTCGGACGGGTACTTGTGCAGCACATCCATCGTATCGATGCGTTCGGTGTGGCGCCGTTGATTTTCCTTCCAGACATATTCGTAAAGACAGTTGTGGAAGTAGAAATGCTCCATCACCTTGAATTCGGACCTGGCGGCCGAAAACAGTTCCTCGCAGACCCGGATATGATCGTCCATCGATCCGCCGATATCGAAGAACAGCAGCACCTTCACCGCGTTGTGCCGCTCGGGCCGCATCTTGATGTCGAGCAGACCCTTGTGCGCGGTTGACCGGATCGTGTCGTCGAGATCCAGTTCCTCCGCCGCACCCGTTCGGGCAAAGTTCCTGAGCCGCTTGAGCGCGACCTGGATGTTCCGCGTCCCCAGAAGCTGGGTGTCGTCAAGATCCTTGAAATCCCGCTTGTCCCAGACCTTGACCGCGCGCCGGTGCCGGCTTTCCTTCTGGCCGATGCGCACGCCTTCCGGATTGTAACCGTAAGCCCCGAAGGGCGACGTGCCGGCGGTTCCGATCCACTTGTTGCCGCCCTGGTGGCGTTTTTCCTGTTCTTTCAGACGTTCGCGCAGCGTTTCCATGAGCTTTTCAAAGCCGCCAAGCGCCTCGATCTGGGCTTTCTCCTCTTCGCTCAGGTGCTTTTCGGCGAGTTTTCGCAGCCATTCCTCGGGAATGTCGGTTACGGGCACGTCGCTCATCAGATCAAGGCCCTTGAACACGTGGCCGAACACCCGGTCGAACTTGTCCAGATTGCTCTCGTCCTTCACCAGAGTGAGCCGGGCCAGATAGTAGAAATCCTCGACACTGCGCTCGGCGAGATCCTTGTCCAGCGCGTCCATGAGCGTCAGGTATTCGCGGAGCGAGACCGGGATGCCGGCGGATTTCAGTTCGGAGAAGAAGCTGATGAACATGGCAAGAAACTAATCAGCCGTGTCGAGGCTGTCGAGACGGGATTTGCGAAGATGCGGGGTTGTGCAGTTCAAAGCCGGCCCTGTCACTTCTCCTCCCTGGCTTCCTTCTCGGCCTTTTCCGAGGATGCGATCAGTTCGCCCATGAAGTCTTTCACGTTCGGCCCGCTGCTGTCGACAAACGGGGCCGGACGGCAAACCGAAATCGCGGCGATGCCGATCCGTGCCGTGAGGAGACCGTTGATGACGCCTTCGCCGAGTCGGGCCGACAGGCGGGCGGCGAGGCCATGCCCGAGGAGTTCGGAGGCGAGACTGTCGCCGGCCGCCATGCCGCCGGTCACCGCCAGGTGTGCCAGCACGTGCTTGGCAAGCCGCAGAAAACCAAGCGTTCCGGGCCTGCCGCCATAAAGGGCCGACAGCCGACGGATGATCCTCAGGTTCTCGAACAGGACGACGAGAAGATCGACCAGGGCGCGCGGGCTGACGGCGGTGATCACGGAGACCCGCTTGGCGCTGTTCATGACGATCTTGCGGGCTTCCTGGTCGAGCGGCGACAGGAGATCCCGCTCGGCCAGCTTGACGAGATCGCGTCCGTCGATCACCTCGCGCATGTGTCCGGCAAGCGCCTTGCGGCCCTGGGCGGTTGCCGGGCGGTCCCTGTAGAGGTCGAGCAGGTCTTTCAGTCCGGCGGTCGCACGCCTGGCATCGTCTTCTTCTGCTGCGATCTGCAGACTTTCGCGCAAGTCATCGATTTTGCCGAGCCTCATCAGGCCCGCCAGTTCGCGCAGCACCAGCCCGAGCAATCCGAGCGCCGCGATTGCCGCAAGGCCGACACCCAGCCAGCCGAGCCAGTCCGTGCGTGCAAAAAGATCCCGGATCAGGCTGTCGACCGCGAGGCCGACGGCCAGCGAGACCAGGCCGGCGAGCCCGGCCATGAGCCACTTGCCGAAGCCGAAACCGGGCTTCGGATCGCTGGCGTCGCGCGGCAGCCGGACCTCGTCGTCCTCGATCGCCGAGCGGGCGACAATGGCCTCGTCCGCGGCGGGCTCCCTCAGGTCGTCGTCCGACAGGTGCACCTTGCTGTCATCAAGGCGGAAGGCGGCGGGCTTGCGGGTTTTTGTCGGCTCAGATCCGCTCATGCGAGACGATCTCCAATCAGGAATTCAAGGGCGCGGTCCAGTCGGATGTGGGGCAGGGACAGGGTCAGGCCTTCCGCGGTCGTGTCCAGTTTCGGCGGCCGGAACCTCAGAAACTGGAGGTTCGACTTTCCTTTCCGGATCTTGGGACCGGTTGCTTCAGAAACAGAATCATCTTTGCGAAAAAGTGATTCAGGGTTCTGCGGCAAGTCTCCGGGAAACATGGCGATTTCGGTGTTGCCGTCGTAGCTGTCACCGTTCAGCCGCTCGCCGGGAAGAGGAGTTCCGAGGATCGCGGGCAGCTCTTCGCCCCGGTGCTTCACGGTGGCCTCACGGGTTGCGCGCACGGCGGCCATTGCCAGGACATCGACCTCGGCGCCCTTGAAGCGTGCGCGTTCCTCCGCACGGGTGACCAGCCGTTTCAGGATCGCCTCAAGCCGGTCGTGATCGGCGCTGTGCAGATGATCCGCCTTGGTCGCCGCGAACAGGATCCTGTCGATGCGCCGCGCGAGAATGGAGGAAAGCCAGCTGCGTCTTCCGGGCCTGAAGGCGCCGAGCACCTCGCTCAGGGCGATTTCGAGATCGGCAATCGCGTGGGGGCCGGCATTCAGGGCATGCAGCACGTCGACCAGCACGATCTGCCGGTCGAGCCTTGCAAAATGTTCGCGGAAGAACGGGCGGACGACGTGGTTCTTGTAGGATTCGTACCGGCGTTCCATCATCGCGCGCAGTGTGCCGGAGCGCGCCGGGCCCGCATCGGCGGCAAGATCCAGCGGCGCGAAGGTCAGGGCAGGGGAGCCGTCGAGGTCGCCCGGCATCAGGAACCGGCCCGGTGGCAGCATCGAGAGGGCATGCGCATCCGCGCGGCATTCGGCAAGATAGGTCTTGAAATGCGCGGCGAGTTCCTGCGCGGTCTGTTCGTTTTCGCGATCGTCGGGATCGGTCCCGGCCAGCGCCTTTAGGAACGGGTCCGCGATCTGTGTCCGGTTCTGGGCGCGGGCACGCTGGAGGGCTTCGGCGGAGAAGGCGGCAAAATCCTTTCCGAGCAGCGGCAGGTCGAGAAGCCATTCCCCGGGATAGTCGATCAGGTCGACGTGCAGGCGGCCCGGGCCGAGTTTGCGGTAAAGAAAGGACGCGCTCTCATAATCGATGGTCAGGCGCAGTTCGGAGACCTGCCGGGTCGAGTCCGGCCAGATCCGTTCGTTGACGAGCGCATTGACATGGGCCTCGTAGTCGAAGCGGGGCACCGCGTCGTCCGGCTGCGGCTGCAGGCGCGCCGAGGTCATCCTGCGCCCGGCAGAGGCGCTGAACAGCGGCAGGCGTCCGCCGTGAACGAGATTGTGCACCAGCGCGGTCAGAAAGACGGTCTTCCCCGAGCGGGCAAGACCAGTCACCCCCAGCCGAAGGCTCGGCACCGTCAGGCCGGTCGCGGCATCTGCCAGGTTTGCCAGCGTCAGCCGGGTTTCTTCCGTCAGCGAAGTCAATGTGTTCACAAGCACCTCCAGGGCGTTCATGTAGGCGAGCGGCAGGAAGAGTGCAATTGGGGAAGAGGGGCGGACAACTTGTGTGACCGGGAAAAGGCGATCCAGCGGGTGCCGGTTCGACGGCTTGCCACCTGTTTACCTGTTGTTAAGCCTGCAGCGGTTGACTGTTAACTTGTGTTTGACCTTGGGAGAGGTGAACATCGAACGGGATGCGGTGCTAACAAGCCGCACGCCGAACCGGCAGGGAAACGACATGGCAGTTTCAGGAATTTGCACTTTCTTAAAGGGCGTGTTTCCCGCGCGTCTGGTTCCCATGCTGCCGGCAGCGGCGCTCGTTGCCTCATGCAGTTTTGCGGGCATTCCGGAAAATGCCCGGGTGGCAGCGGACAGCACTGGACGGACGGCACCTGCGCCGGTCGCCTCGGCCATCCCGGAAAAATCCGGCTTCTTGCCGATCACCGTGGCAACGGCAACGAGCCCGGCAGACAAGGTGAAGTCCGCCATGTCGGCCGATCATGGCGATGCGGCCTGGATTTGCACCGCGAGCGGGTTCGGACAGAAATCCAGGTGCCGCGCACGTGCCGGCAAGGGCTGATGCTGCAGAAACTATTCATCTTTCCCAGAATTATTTGAATTTCTGATCTTTTTCTTACGATTACTTCTATCTTGCTGCGGGATTAAGAATATTTAATGTCCCGCCGTTCTTGTTGAACTTAATCCCCTTCAGATCCACCTCTTGCAGTGTCAGGATGTGAAGCCTGCCGGATACAATCATTCGCTGCATGCGGATGCCCTGTTTCCGTCTGGCGGCACCTGAGCCCGAAAGGCAGAGGGCGGATCACACCTGCGAAAACCGGAAGCTCAAGGGTACTCCGAAGCGGAGTGCCGCTTTGACAAATTCATCCCGGACCGTTGCCAAGAAGGCGCACCGGGAAACCCCCGTGGCTTGCCGAATGGCCGGCTGCTGCCGATTTCGGAGGAATGCAATGAAAACGGACGGTGCGACACCCGGAAAAAAACTGCGGTCCGACATCAGTGCTGCGCGTTACAGGCCGGTGAAAACCGCGCTCGTAACCGGCGGCGCCGGGTTCCTGGGGTCGCATCTGTGCAGGCGTTTGCTCGGCGAAGGATACAGGGTCATCTGCCTGGACAATTTCTCGACCGGACGGTTCGAGAATGTCTCGGATCTGACCGACTACCAGAATTTCAGCCTGATCGTCCAGGACATCGAAACCCCGCTGGCCAGGATCAATGAAAGTCTCGACGAGATCTACAATCTCGCCTGTCCGGCGTCGCCGCCGCATTACCAGCGCGACCCCATCCGGACGATGAAAACCAACGTGATCGGGGCAATCAACGTTCTTGATCTTGCCGAGCTGACGGGCGCGACGGCCTTCCAGGCATCCACGTCGGAAGTCTACGGCGATCCGCTTGTGCATCCGCAGCCGGAAAGCTATTTCGGCAACGTCAACCCGACAGGACCGCGTGCCTGCTACGACGAAGGCAAGCGCGCGGCGGAAACGCTGTTCTTCGATTATGCCAGAACCCGTTCGGTGCCGATCAAGGTCGCTCGCATCTTCAACACCTACGGCCCGAACATGCGGCCCGACGACGGCCGTGTCGTTTCGAACTTCATCATCCAGGCGCTGCGCGGCGAGGACATCACGATCTACGGCAGCGGCCGGCAGACCCGGTCGTTCTGCTATGTCGATGACCTGATAGAAGGATTCCGGAGGCTCTTGCAGACGCCGGAAAACGCACTTGGCCCGATCAATCTGGGCAATCCCGGCGAATTCACGGTCCTTGAGCTGGCCGAGAAAATCATCGCCAGGACCGGTTCGCGGTCGAAGCTTGTCTTCCTCGACAAGCCCGTCGACGATCCGCAGCAGAGGAAACCCGACATCACCGAGGCCAGGCAGTGCCTCGGCTGGACGCCGGCAGTGACGCTCGACCAGGGACTGGACCTGACCATTTCCCATTTCGACGATCTGCTGCGCAGCCGGGCGGCAAGCGCCTTTACAGAGGCGGCAGAGTGATGCGCAGGCGTATTCTTGTCACCGGTGGTGCCGGCTATATCGGCAGCCATACCTGCAAACTGCTTGCGTCGAGCGGCTGGGAGCCCGTCACCTATGACAACCTGAGCACGGGAAACCTGACATCCGTGCGCTGGGGACCGTTCGTGGAAGGCGATATCCGGGACACGGCGCTGCTTGCGAAGACGCTCGGCATGTTCGATGCCGAAGCGGTGATCCATTTCGCGGCCTCGGCCTATGTCGGCGAGTCCGTTGCCGACCCGGCGAGCTATTACGACAACAACGTCCGCGGGACAGTCTCCGTTCTGGATGCCTGTAGGTCGGCCGGCGTGGAAAGGCTGATCTTTTCCAGCAGCTGCGCGACATACGGGATCCCGCGCCAGTTGCCGATCTGCGAGGACAGCGAACAGCAGCCGATCAATCCCTACGGCAAGACGAAGCTCATGGCCGAGCACATGATCCGGGACTACGCACATGCCTACGGCCTGAAATTCGTCATTCTGCGCTACTTCAATGCGTGCGGTGCGGATCCGGAAGGCGAGCTTGGAGAGTGGCACGATCCGGAAACGCACCTGATCCCGCGGGCAATGATGGCTGCGGCCGGCCGGCTGACGCATCTCGATGTCTACGGCGACGGCTACGAGACCGAGGATGGCACGTGTCTGCGCGATTATGTCCATGTTCAGGACCTCGCCGAAGCGCACGTGCTTGCCTATCGCCACCTGGATACGGGCGGGGAGAGCGCGGCCTACAATATCGGCTCGGGCAACTGCCTTTCGGTGCGCGACATCATCAACAGTGTGGAGCGCATCACGGCGAAGCCCGTCCCTGTCAACCTGCAGGATAAGCGTCCCGGCGATCCTCCGGTTCTTTATGCCAACCCTCAAAGGGCACAGACGGAAATAGGTTTCAAGGCGCGTTATTCGGACATCGACACGATCGTGCGGACGGCAGCTCCGTTCTTCGGCCTGGAGACACGGTGACATGCGGAACGGCCCTGAAAAATCACCGAACGAGGCACCGGCACCCTTCCTGGTGCCGATGCTGTCGCGCGGCCAAAAGCTGCGCTATCTCGCCGGCGTCGGGCTCTGGATTGCAGCCATCTTCTATTTCTGGAACTGGTGGCTGGATCCGAGTCACAATGCGGGCACGCTCCGTTACCTGGCGGTTTCGGTGATACTGGCGTGGATCACGTTCCTGCCACTTTACTTCCTGGCCATGTTCATTCCGGCAAAGGTGCCGAACCCGGCACTGCGCCTTCCGAAGGGGGCGCGCGTGGCAATGGTCGTCACGAAAGCCCCTTCCGAACCGTTTCCGGTGGTGAAAAAGACCTTGCAGGCCATGCGGGCCCAGACCATGGACCATGACACCTGGCTTGCGGACGAAGATCCGAGCGCTGAAACGATCGCCTGGTGTGCCGAAAACGGGGTGAAGATCTCAACGCGCAAGAACAGGCCCGATTATCACCTGCAGACCTGGCCGCGCCGCACCCGCTGCAAGGAAGGCAACCTGGCGTTCTTCTACGATTACCATGGCTACGATGCTTATGACTTCGTCAGCCAACTGGATGCCGATCACGTTCCGGAGCCGGACTACCTTGAGAAGGTGATGGCGCCGTTCGCGGACCCGGAGGTCGGCTATGTGTCAGCGCCGAGCATCTGCGACAGCAACGCGGACCGGAGCTGGGCAGCACGCGGACGCCTTTATGCGGAAGGGACGCTGCACGGCGCTCTGCAGGCCGGGTACACCAACGGCTGGGCGCCGCTTTGCATCGGCTCGCACTACGCCGTGCGCACGGCGGCACTCAAGGAAATCGGGGGCCTCGGTCCCGAGCTGGCTGAAGACCACTCGACGACACTTCTGATGAATGCCGGTGGCTGGCGCGGGGTGCATGCCATCGATGCCATCGCGCATGGCGACGGCCCCAACAGTTTCGCGGATCTCGTGACGCAGGAATTCCAGTGGTCGAGAAGCCTGGTCACGATCCTTCTGCAATACATGCCGGGCACCATCGGCAAGCTGCCGCCGAGGCTGAAATTCCAGTTTCTGTTTGCGCAGATCTGGTATCCGCTGTTCGCGTTTTTCATGACGGCGATGTTCGCCCTGCCGGTTGTCGCCCTTGTTGCGGGCGTGCCGTTTGCCAACGTGACCTATCCCCAGTTCCTGCTGCATTTCCTGCCGATCTCCGCCGTCCTGGTGGCGATGGCCTTCTGGTGGAAGCAGGACGGCTGGTGCCGTCCCTACAATGCAAAAGTGCTGAGCTGGGAGGCCCTGTTCTTCCAGGCCGCGCGCTGGCCCTGGGCGATGCTGGGATGTCTCGCGGCGTTCCGGGACTGGCTGACCGGTTCGTTCGTCGACTTCCGGGTCACACCCAAGGGTAGGGATGCCGCCGCGCAGCTGCCGGTCCGCGTTCTCGTGCCCTACGCGGTGCTTGCGCTCGTCTCCGTTTTGCCCGTTCTGGCGTTTTCCGAGGTCGGCGAGGCGCGGGGGTTCTACCTCTTCGCGACCCTTAATGCGGTGATCTACGTCTGCCTGCTGGCCGTCATTATTGTCCAGCATGCGCGGGAAAACGGCCGACCCGGCGCTGCGTTCAACTGGCGTCCCTGCCTGCAGGGCGCTGCCGTCGCGCTGCTGGCGGTGCTGCCGGCCACCGCGCTCGGTCTGAGGGGGCCTGCCGGCATGGAAGCGCTGGAGATCGGAGCCGAGCCGGTCAAGCTGACGCGGTCCACTTACGCGGTTGCCGGTGCCGGCATGGGCAGCGCAGGTGTCAGGACCGTCCGCATACGGCCGCATCTCGTGGCACCGTCCCATCCTTTTTTCAATCGGCAGGCCGAGGCCGCGGGTGAAGCCGCGCGACCGGTCTAGTGCGTTGCACGAAGCGACACAACGATCTGGAGCTTGAAATGAAACAGACAGCAAACCTACCGAAGATATCGATCCGGACCGGCATTCTCGCGACGGTCGTGGGTGCCGCCTCGATGGTGGCCGTGGCACAGGTTGCCAACGGCAACACGGATGCAGGTGTCATCGTTCCCCAACCGAGCGCGGATATTGCCTTCGGCGCCTATGATCCGCCGGGTTTCTTCACCGACAGAAGCGATGTCTCGATCGAGCATCTGTTTCTGCCCTGGGAAGACGTCGAGCTGGAGAGCCTTCTGCTTGCCGACCAATACGCGAAAGAGCGGGGACGGTCGGTGCTTCTCACCATCGAACCCTGGACATGGGGGGAGAACTGGGACGTTTCTCCCGCCGAGTTGCGCCAGGGGATCGCCGCCGGCGACTATGACCCGAACATCTCCGCCATCTGCACCGTCGCCGGGGCCATGGAAAGCCCGGTCATGATCCGCTGGGCGCAGGAGATGGAGAGCACCTCCGGACGCTTCACATGGTCTGGATGGGAGCCGGAGGCCTATATCGACGCCTATCGTCATGTTGTCGACATTTGCCGCGGCAGCGCTCCCGATGCCCGTTTCATGTGGTCGCCCAAGGGTGAAGAAGGGCTGCAGGCCTATTACCCGGGTGATGACTATGCCGACGTCGTCGGCCTGTCGATCTTCGGCCTGCAGCAATGGGACAAGGACAAGTTCGGCGGCGACCGGTCTTTTTCCGAAACCCTGCGCCCGGCCTATGACCGTGTCGTCGGCTTCGGCAAACCGGTTTACGTAGCCGAACTCGGCTATGTCGGCGACCGCGCCTATGTCTCCGACTGGGCCGGCGACGTCACCGCCGTCGGCAATGAATTCCCGGAGCTCACCACCGTAATCTATTTCAACGACAAGGAAGTCTGGCCCTGGCCGGATGGCTACGGTCTGCCCGACTGGCGGATCACGGAACAGATCCTGCCCGCGAATTCATGAGCACGGGCCCAACCGGCAAGCTGACAAAGAGGAGCCTTGAAATGAAACAGAAAGTCACAGCATTGGCGATCGCAGCCTCGATCGCGGGAGCCGGTCTTGTGGTCGGAATGTCCGACAGCGCCGAGGCGGCGACACAGCAACAGGTGAACGCCGCCGCCCGGGCCGCAAGCCCGATGTCGGTCGACGAGGTGTTCGGGCTCTATGCCAACAGGTCCTGGATCTGGAGCGATGGCGCGGGCTATTTCGCCAACAGCAAGCGCACCTTTTCGGCCTACTCCGGACGCGGCCGGAATGCGTCCTACGGCGAGGGAAACTGGTTCATCAAGGCGGACGGCACCCTTTGTTTCAATGCCACCTGGGTCGCGGCGGACGGGTCTGCGCCCGCTGTCACCTGCTTTGCCCACCGCAAGGACGGCAACACGATCTACCAGCGCAAGGTCGGGGAGGGTGACTGGTACGCGTTCCAGTCGACGCCGGCGTTGCGCAGCAACGAGATCCGCAAGTTGAAGAAAGGCGACTATGTCAGCCGGAGAATGAACCGGATCAAGTCACAACTGGACAAGGCTGCCTGAGGGGGACCGCACGAACCGTGCCGTCAATCCGGGCGGCACGGTTTGCTAGGGTACGGACCCATAATTGAGGCGGAAATGGTTTGAGGCGGATTGCTTCTCCTCAAGGAGCGGAAGCGCTGGAAATGTGGTTCATTTTCAAGCCTTCCGCGACGCGGGAGAGACGCAATCCGGTCAAATCCGAAGGACATGGAAATGGCTTCACCCCGTGTCGTCAGCGTGCTTGACCGGGCACGAAGCCCGCTCCGCGCACCCTTCCTGACGGGATTTCGCCATTTCGCATGCCATTTCAGCCTCATTTGTGGGTCCGTAGCCTAGTCCTGGCTGCTGCCAACGTTCAGGATTCGCCGGCCATCAGCTTCTCCGCATAGTCGTCCATCGTGATGGTTCCGCCCTCGGCGGCGGTGCGGGCTCTGGCATCTTCAGGCAGGGAATCCTGCACCATGTCGATCCGTTTCCAGGACGGATGCGGCTGCGCGCCCTTGTCGTCGGGCACGTACGGGCTCGCCGAAATGCGCTTGTGCTTGTGAATGTAGCGGGCGCAATTCAGGAAGCACGAGGTCACGTCCACGCGGACCAGCATGTTCGCGCCGGGATAGCGGGCGAGCTCCGGGTCGTCCTCGCTCAGGCTGGCAGTGCCCTGCACCCGGATGCGGTTGGGTGTTTCCATGTCGATGAACAGAAGACCGACCTTCGCGGCGGCCTTGATGTTGCCCATCGACTTGAACATGCCATTGCCGTCATAGCTCGGGAACACCAGGGTGTGCGGGTCCAGAACCTTCACGATCCCGACGGGGCCACCCTTGTAGCTGACCGTCGGTTCGCCATCCGCGCTGACCGTCGACAGGAAGAAGAAATCGCGGCTTTCGATGAACGGCACATGGGGGTCTTCGATCTCGTCGCGGACGATGGCGGCGACAACGGTATCCGCCAGTTTGGCGGTCCCGAACCGGGCCTGAAGGTCCCGCTGCGCGCTTGTGTAGAATTCATCGGCTGTCGGCATGTCGGCCTCCGGGTTGGCCGGGGCGCAGCGCGTGGCTTGCGCCCCGGCAGAAGTCTCATTCGGCGGCATTCGCCATGACGGCTGCGGCATCCGCTTCGTCCTGCTCGACATAGCGGGCGGCCTCGTTGTCGAAGCTCATCACCGGCGGGCTGGGTTTCCTGTTGAACATCAGCCGGAAGACATCGGGCCGGGAGTAGTGACCGCACGGGTCGGCGGCGGCCTTGCCGATGGCGATCATGTTGAGATCGATATCGGCGATCACCAGACCTTCCTCATCCGGTGCGAGATTGTTTCCGAGCGGCGCGCCGTCCGGGCCGAAAATGCGGGCATGCCCTCCGCCGGTCTTGAGCAGCTGCTGCTTTACCGGCGTGTCGCACAGGAATTGGGACATCTCTTCGGAGACCGTGGCGCAGGCAGCCAGGACGAAGCACTGCCCCTCGACCGCGTAGATGCGGCTGGCCGCCTCGTTCACTTCCGGGCCGAGTGCGTAGGCGCCGCCTTCGTAGAGCGAAAAGCTGGGCCAGGCGGCGACGTGGATCTGTTCGTTCTGCGAGAACATGGCGTATTTGTTCAGCGGCTGGATATGCTCCCAGCAACACAGGGCGCCGATCCGGCCGAGTTCGGTCTCGTGAACCGACATGTCGCTGCCGTCGCCTTCCCCGAAGACGGTGCGTTCCACATGCGTGGGTTTCAGCTTGCGGCGCCGGGAAATGACTTCGCCGTCTGGTCCGTAGTGCCACTGGCCCATGTAGAGGGTTCCATTGACGTTCCACGAAAGCCCCATGACGACATGCATGTCGTTGTCCTTGGCTGCCTGCGCCAGGCGCTTGTCCTGTTCGCTGCCTTCCTTGATGGAGTTTGCGGCGTAGCGGGGAACAAGCGGCATGTACATGGCCGTTGCATCCAGCCAGATGTACCAGGGGTAGCCCGGCAGATAGGTTTCGGGAAAGGCGATCAGCTTGACACCCTGGGATGCAGCCTCCTCGATCAGTCCGATGGCCTTGTCGACGCTGGCATCCAGGTCCAGAAACACGGGTGACGCCTGAACGGCGGCCGCCTTGAAGGGAGCAGTCATGAGTTGTCCTCCACGATATGACGCTTGCATCCACAGTGTCATACCGGCGGGATGCCGACTTCTCATTCCGGGCGGAAAAAGCGCGCATTCCGGGCACAAAGGCGCTGAAACTTCGCAAAACGGGCGCGCTGTGCTAATTCTGTCGGGATAGGAGGTGGCGGTGAATGGCGATTTTGCTGAGCACGGAAAGCGTCCGGCAGACCGAGGGCTTTGCCTATTGGCGTGAAGCCGTCTGCGATGCCTATGTTCACCTCGACTGCCAATGCGAACGTCCGGACGATTTTCGCGGCGAGATCCTGCTCAACCGGTTGTCCCGGCTTTCCGCCTCCTTCGTATCGGGCAGCCAGCAGTCGGTGCGGCGCCGGCGCCGGGATATCGCGCGGGCCGGTGAAGACAGCTTCCTGATCAGCCTGCAGATGCAGAAGGAAGGCGGCGTCCTGCAGGACGGACGTCAGGCGCGCCTGAAACCGGGCGATTTCGCGCTCTACAGCAGCGTTGACCGGTATAACCTCGAATTGCCGGACAGGTTCCGGCAGCTTGTCGTGCAGATCCCGCGCGACATGCTGCTGAGCCGCCTGCCGGATGCCGACCTCATGACCGGCATATCCGTCTCCGGCAGCAGCGTGATGGGGCGCATCATTCACGACAGTGCCGTACGGCTTGTCAGTGCCATCGACCAGTCACCGGCGCAGGTTCAGCACTCGCTTCAGGATACCGTTGTCGATCTTTTCGTGACCGGCCTCGCGTCGCTCAGGGAAACGCGGTTCGAACTCAGCAGGCCGGAGCAGCAGATCCTGCTGCGTGCCGATGCAGAGATACGCGCCAACCTGGGGGATCCCGATTTCGATCGCCATGCGCTTGCGGCCGCCATGGGCCTGTCGTTGCGGCGTCTTTCCGAGCTGTATCGCAGCGACGGCCGGGCGATCTCGTCGGAGATCAGGACATTGCGTCTCGACCGGATTGCGGCGGATCTGAAGGACAGCCGCTATGCCCGCCATTCGATCGCGGACATAGCCTATCGTTGGGGCATTCCGAGCCAGCAGAGCCTGGCACGCATGTTCAAGGAACGTTTCGGCAGGTCACCGCGGGACTACCGCGCCAACGGCTGATGCCGGACTAGTGTACGGACTCATAAATGAAGTCAATTTGGTTTGGATCGTTTTGACCAGCAGCAAGGAGCTAAAGCGCAGGAAATGTGGTTCATTTTCAAGCCTTTCGCGACGTGGCGGATGGCCAAAACAGCCAAATCCGAAGGACGGCAAAATGGCTTTACCTCGCAGCGTCACCGCACTTGACCGGGCAAAAAGCCCGCTCTGCGCACGCTTCCTCGCGAGATTTTGCCATTTCTGCCGCCAAATCGGCTTCATTTATGGGTCCATACCCTAGCGTCTCAGCCCGGCCATAGTTCGGTTCCCGGGTGGAACTGGGACCAGGCAAACCAGAAGGCCTGGTGGCTGCCGAGGTCGGAGCCATCCGCATCGACGGCGCGGATCCCGCCGGCATCCAGCTCAAGGCGGACATTCTCGAACGTGATCTCGTCGCCTTTCTGCAGGGCGGCCATGGCCTTGCTGCGCTGGAAGGCCACAGGCTTTCCGGACGCCGTGACAATGCCGATGATGTCCTCGTGCACCGGCAGGCGCGGATCGACGTCGCCGACGGGGAAGATCGGACCATTGGCGTCACGGCCGTTGCGGAAGTCGAAGTCCCGGCCAAGCGCCAGTCTTTCCACCAGCACGGTCGTTTCCGGATGGGCCTTTTTCCAGGTTCCCCAATCCGTTGTCACGACGCTTGCCTGTTCGAGCTGGACGCCCTTGTCGCGGAGAGGGCCGGTAACGGCTTTGCCGAGGAAGGTGTCGAAGACCGAATAGGTGTTGACGTCATACATGACCTTGTTGGAGCGGATCAGCAGTCCGGAGGTGCGCAGGATCGGGCGTTCGACACCGCCCGGCAACTGGTCGGTGAAATAGGCCTGCGCCGCGCCGCACAGGGTGCAATAGGGAATTCCCAGGTCGCGTCCGCCGAGGGTATCGTTGACCATTTCGCGAACTTCCATGATGCGCCGCGGATAGGCGCGGTACTCGCCGTTCACGCCCACGCCGAAGACGATATCATCGTCTTTCAGCCAGGTCGCTTCTTCGGCACTGCTGACCTCGGGGTTGTCGGCGGCAGGAATGCAGTTGCAGATCTCGTCTGTCGTGTCGTAGGCGCGGTTGTCGATCAGGACACCGCCCCAGGACACGTGGCGCCAGTCGATGTCGCCTTCCACGAAAATCCGGTCCCAACCGGGAACGATCGTGGTGAAGATGCCGCGCTTGACCGCAAGGTAGTCGGGCGGTGCGGGAATGTCCCAGGCGATGAGGTGATCGGTGATGACACCCCAGTTGTTGTCGACCGGGATCTGTTTCTGCAGGAGTTTAGAGGCCGCGTCGGTGAGCGCGGTGCTCAGTTGCGAACCGGCGGTGAAGCGCATCAGGTCGCTGATGATCCAGACAAGGCGCGGGTCTTTTGAGTCCGCAACCTCGGTGAGCGCCAGCGTCTGGTCTCGTCCCCACGCCGACTGCTTTATGCTGTCGACAAAGGCTGCGTCGACGGCGGCTTTCAGGCTGTCGGACAACGGTCCGTCCGGGATTTCGGGCGGCGCGCCGTATTGTTCGATCACGTAGCCGGGAAGGGCAGACGCCTGTTCGGCCTGCGACACGCCTGTCCAGGAGACGCACAGCGCCATGATCGACGCCACGAAAGCGATGCGGGACTGAGTTGCAATTGCCAGAGCCATGAAAGCACCTTTCACCTGACGAACATTGGGTGCGCGGCCCTTGCGCGTTCATAGCTTCAACCGGGCGGCACACTGGTCGTCCAATAAAGAGCGTCCGGCGTGATTGAAGGCCAATCACGATGCATCAGCATTCGGTGAGAAGTTGCGAGAAGCCGTGTGCAGCCGTCCTGCGAAAGCTGGATGCATGCCGATTGGGGGATTGACCCCATAACGATCAAACAGGGCCGAACCTAGCTTTCTGACAACACAAACGCTGTCAGGAGCTGCAAGATGACCGGCATTCAGATCGACAAACAGACCACCTTCGCCATGCTCGGCGAGGCCCATGTGCTCATGGCCGAAAGCCCGTTGCACAGGGACCGGAGCGTCTCCGAAATCGGAGCGCTGATCCTGCCGCCGCTGATGCTCGGTCAGCTGCGCATCTGGCGGCGCGGCGGACTGCCGGTCGCCCTTGCGACATGGGCCTGGCTCGACGCGGCAACGGAAGACGCCGTTCTTCATCAGGATCAACTACCGGAACCGGACCAGTGGAACAACGGGTCCAATCCGGTCGTCATAGATTTCATCGCCCCGTTCGGAGACGGTTTCCAGACCGCCCGGGATCTCAAGCGGACCGTCTTCCCAGACCGCGCCCTGCGGTCGGTCCGCCGCGATGGAAATGGACATGTCCTGCGCATCGTCCAGCACCCGGGCCGTGACCAGAACGGCCGTCCCGTAAAAGCACGCGCCTACGCGGCGTAATTCCCTTTTTTCCGATTTAACAAAGGACCTTTCATTATGGGCTCTTCATCCAAAAGCATTCACCAGACCTACAAACTCTATGGCCTTTACGGCAACAAGGACGGCGGGTCGGGCAACGACAAGCTCTACGGCTACTCGGCAATCAAGAACGATCTGCGCGGCGGATCGGGCAATGATTTCGTCGGCGGCTGGGCTCCGCTCAACTACCTGCGCGGCGGTTCCGGAAACGATACCGTCAAGGCCTATGGTGCCAAGAACTACCTCTGGGGCGACAGCGGCTCCGACAAGCTGTACGGATACGGCGCCTATAACGAAATGCGTGGCGGTACCGGCAACGACACGATCTACGGATATGGCGCGAAAAACGTCATGCGGGGCGACAGCGGTTACGACACGCTCAAGGGATACGGCGCCTACAACGACATGGATGGCGGCAGCTACAGCGACAAGCTTTACGGCTACGGCGTCACCAACAAGATGAAGGGCGGCTCCGGCAACGACAGCCTCTACGGTTATGGTGCCTCCAACACCATGTATGGCGGCACCGGCAGCGACACGCTGAAGGGTTATGGTGCTTCCAACGTCATGCGCGGCGAGGACGGCAATGACACGCTGGAAGGCCGCGGCGCTTCGAATGTCATGTATGGCGGCGACGATCACGACACGCTCAAAGGCTACGGTGCATCGAACGTCATGAACGGCGACAGCGGCAATGACAAATTGTACGGCTACGGAGCCTCCAATGTCATGCGCGGCGGAACCGGCAACGACCACATGGAAGGCCGCGGCCTTTCCAACGTGATGTACGGCGACAGCGGTGACGACACGATGGAGGGCCACGGCGCCTCCAATGTCATGCACGGCGGAACCGGCAACGATGACATGACCGGTTACGGTGCCTCGAACGTCATGAACGGCAATGACGGCGCGGACCGCATGGAAGGACACGGTGCGTCCAACGTCATGCGCGGCGGTGACGGCAACGACGCGATGTACGGCTACGGCGTGAACAACGTCATTCACGGCGACAACGGCGACGATTTCATCGAGGCGAAAGCCGGAGCCACGACGGCGTTTGGCGGCAATGGCAACGATACGATCAAGGCGGCCGGTGGCGTCAACGTCCTGAACGGTGGAGCCGGTGACGACAAAATCGAGGCGATCGGCGGTGTCAACGTTGTCCATGGTGACGCCGGCAATGACGAAATGCTGGCGCTCGGTGGCGTGAACACCATGTTCGGCGGCACGGGCGACGACAAGATGAAGGCACTCGGCGTTGCCAATATCCAGTTCGGCGGCGACGGTGAAGACCTGCTGGCGGCGGCCGGCAACGGCAACCTTCAGTTCGGCGACTCGGGCAACGATCAGCTTTACGGTCTCGGCGTGAATGTCGGCCAGTTCGGTGGCGACGGCGAGGATGTGCTCGTCGGTGTCGCGGGGCTCAACCTGCAGCATGGCGGCAGCGGCAAGGACAAGCTCTTCGCGGTCGGCGGAGCGAACATCCAGATCGGCGGGTCTGATGATGACTTCCTGATGGCCGGTGGCGCGAACAACATCCAGTTCGGCGATCACCTGTGGAGTGCCATTCCGTCGGATCTCGGCTTCGATGACGGCAAGTTCGCCGAGGTGATCGAGAATTTCGATGAATACTTCGAAACCGACGGTGGCGGCACCAACGTTCTTGTCGGTGGCGGCACCAACAATCTGCAATTCGGCGGATCCGGCAAGGATTATGCGTTCGGTGCCGGCGGCATGACCACCCAGGTGATGGGCCAGGGCAACGATGTCATGGTCGGCGGCGGTATCGGCGTCGTTCAATATGCCGACGCGGGAAATGACATCCTGGTCGGCGGTGGCCAGGGCGTCGCGCAGTTCGGCGGCGAGGGCTCCGACGTGATGGTTGCCGCGGCAAAGGTCGTCGCGCCCCAGTACAAGGCCGCAGCCTCGTTCCAGTATGGCGGCGCGGGCACGGACGTGATGCTTGGCCTCTCCCTCGGTGAGGATGCGGCTGCGTCCGTTTCGCTCAACACCGAGACTGACAGCGACGGCAACCGCAAGGGCGGCATCGTGACCGGCGCCTTGCCATCCGAGATCGTCGTCACGGCGCAGCTCGGCGGCGAGGGTGCCGACCTGATGGTGGCCGAAGGCCCCGGCGCCATTGCGCATGGCGGCGCGGACAACGACGTTCTGCTGAGCCTTGCAGATGCCAACTCGCTCGTCATGGGCGGGGCTGGCGACGATCTCGTGCTGACCGCAAACGGTCTTGGTGAAATGGCGGATGTTCTTGCCATGGACCGTGAGGACGCGAGCATCGAAGACCTCGCCGAGATCTCCTTCAGCTTCGGCAATTTCTTCGCCGGCGGCTCGGGCTCGGATATCATCATGGATGTCATGGATTTCACCAAGATCGTCATCCATGACGCCCTGACCGACGTGCCCTGGGTTCAGGATTTCCGCTCGGCGCTGACGGCGACGGTCAACGCCATCGAAGGCATCACCGAGCCGATCGGCAAGCTGATCGACGCAGTGACCGACTTCAGCCCCGACTTCGATCTGGCGACCGGTCTGGGAGCCTACGAAGTCAAGGCGAACGTGGTCATGGGCGGTGTCGGTGCCGATGTGCTCGCAGGGGAGGGCTTCCTCTCCGGTGAGGCGGGCGACGATACCTACACCATCTGGGCGGACGGCGAAGCGACCATTGCCGAGCGTGCGACCGACGGTGTGAAGTCGTTCCTGGAGAGTTTCGGTGTCGAATTGCCGGTTCTCGACGATATCTCGCAAACGCCGGACGGCAATGATGTCATCGAGCTGCGCAGTTTCTCGCTTCAGGCGATGGACGAGGATGCCTTCCATTTCGTCAAGGCGGATGATGCGCTTCAGATCCAGCTCGACGACAAGACCGTGGCGACCGTTCACGGCATGGACGAGGACGCGACCGCGGTTGAATGGCTCAAGGTTGTTCAGGGTGCGGACAGCTTCCAGTTCGATCTGAAAGCGATCTACAACGAGACAGATCCCATGGACGACTTCAGCTTCGCCGTGGAAGATGTCACGGTCGGAACTGACTCTCTTGCTTCCGGCGACATCCTCGATCTCCTGGCTGGTGCGGCCGAAACGCTTGGTGCGTTCGGGTCTGCCGAAGGCGATGCGGCT
Organism: Roseibium sp.; assembly: GCF_965229775.1. Taxonomy (GTDB): domain Bacteria; phylum Pseudomonadota; class Alphaproteobacteria; order Rhizobiales; family Stappiaceae; genus Roseibium. The sequence continues at coordinate 5,734,153 of NZ_OZ245929.1, read as the reverse complement.
GCGGCCGATCTCGCCGCAGCCCAGGGCCATGGCACCAGCGCCGTCGGCATGGCGATCCCGGAGACGGATTTCATCTGATCCGATCGTAAGCAGTCTCATCCGTTCTATCGCAAACGAGATGGAGCCACTAAATGGGGCGGCCGGTTGGCCGCCCCAGATCTTTTGCGAGCGTCTCCAGGTAAGGAAACCGGGCCTATCCTAGAGATCGCGCGGCTTGACGAATCGTTCCAGGTGTCCGGTGCCCGACCCAAGCTCGGACCAGTCCGTGATGTCGAAATCGATGACGGCGAGTGCGGCGGTCGGATACTTTTCCTCAAGATCGGCGAGGGCTTCGGGTGCGCTTGTGCCGACGAGATCCAGCGCGGTGTCCTCCGTTGCCGGATTGTGGCCGATCACCATCAGGGTCTGTGCCCTGTGGCCGTGCTTGCGAATGATCGCGCCATATCCGTCTTCGCTCTTCCAGTAGAGATCTGAAATGAGTTCGATATGGGCTTCCTGCGGCGCATGGGGAAGCAGGCGGGCCAGCGTCTCACGGGTTCTTTGAGCCGTGGAACACAGGATGACGCTCGGCTGCAGTTTCTGGTCGCGCAGGTAGCGCGCCATCGTGACGGCCGCCGCCTTGCCCCGTGCGTTCAGCGGCCGGTCAATATCGGGGAGCTCCGCGTCTCCCCAGTCGGACTTGGCGTGTCGTAGCAAAAGCAAGCGCATAACAGAGTTCCAGTTGGTTCTCTGTCTCAATAAATGACTTGAGGGCGATTGTGCAAATGCCGTCTTCAGTTTTGCTGTGCAAGCACTTCGGTAAAGGCCGTCACCGCGGGTCCGACCTCATCCTGCTGCGTGGGAAGCGTGTAGGACAGCCAGAGCGTGAAATCGGCGTCCGCTCCGGCAAAGTGCCAGAGCGTTTCACACAGGCTGGTGGGTGTCCAGCTTCTCGTCCTGAAGGAAATCCCGGTGGATGCGGCACCGCTCAGCTGCACTTCTTCGAACCCGGCGGCCTTGTAGTTTCTTGAAAAGCTGATCGCCTCGCGGCGTCCTGTGTCCTGGACGTGCTGGCGCAGGACTGCAGTCATGCCGTCTTTGCCGGTGTATATGCACCCGGCCAGACTGGTCGCCCCGCCTTCCAGAACCTTGATCCGGAAAAAGGGGCCGATCTGGTCGGGACAGCGCAGTCCCATAAAGTGGCGCAAGCCGCCGACGTCGCTTTGCCAGCCCGCTTCCTTCTCCGGGGGCACCTGGGCGTGCGCCGGGGCAACCACGGCGCTTGCCGCGGATTGCAGTGCGATGCAGCTCCACAAGAGCAGTCTGGCAATACGCTGTCTCAACGAGCCCTCCGGGGCTTCAGGTGCGCTCCCTGCGGGACATGAAGGCAAGCCGCTCAAACAGATGGACATCCTGTTCGTTCTTCAAAAGGGCACCATGCAAAGGAGGTATCAGTTTGCTGCCATCTTGTTGACGAAGGGTTTCCGGATCGATGTCTTCGTTCAGGAGAAGCTTGATCCAGTCGATCAGTTCCGAGGTCGACGGCTTTTTCTTCAGCCCTGGAACGTCCCTGACATCGAAAAACAGCCGCAAGGCTTCCGACAGGAGCCGCTTCTTGATGCCGGGGAAGTGAACCTCGACGATTTCCGCCATCGTGTCGGCGTCCGGAAACTTGATGAAGTGGAAGAAGCAGCGGCGCAGGAAGGCGTCCGGCAGATCCTTTTCGTTGTTCGACGTGATGATCACGACCGGCCGCTGTCTTGCCTGGACGGACTGACCCGTTTCGTAGACGTGAAACTCCATGCGGTCGAGTTCGAGCAGAAGGTCGTTCGGGAATTCGATGTCCGCCTTGTCGATCTCGTCGATCAGGAGCACCGGCCTTTCAGCCGCTTCAAAGGCCTCCCAGAGCTTGCCCTTGCGGATATAGTTGTTGATGTCCTTGACCCGCTCATCGCCGAGCTGGCTGTCGCGCAGACGCGACACGGCATCATATTCGTAGAGCCCCTGCTGCGCCTTGGTGGTGGATTTCACGTGCCACTCGATCAGCCGGGCTCCGAGGGCCGCTGCCACCTGTTCGGCAAGCACGGTCTTGCCCGTGCCGGGCTCTCCCTTCACCAGGAGGGGCCGCTCAAGAGCCACGGCCGCGTTGACCGCGACACGAAGGTCCTCCGTTGCAATGTAATCGTCTGTTCCTTCAAAGCGCATTTTGCCGTCCGTTGTTCAACTCCTGGCCGGAAACTGGCAGGCCCGGCCGCAGGAAGCAAGCCCGCAAAAAGGGCACAGTCGGCAGCGTCCGGGCGGGACAGTCTTGCCCAGCTGGCCGGAAGATTTTGCCCGGCAAGAGTGGGCCAGGCAAAAGGTTCAGGTGAGGAAATGATTCCGAAAAATGAAATAAGTATCTGAAAAAATTATAGAAATCAGTTCTTCGGGTGAACTGGCACGGCCTTTGCGGACATGGTCTGATCATGGGCGTGAGCCCATTCGCGCAATGCCCGATCTATAAAGAGGACGCATCATGGGTATTTATGGGGCTATCAACTCAGCTGTCTCCGGTTTGACGGCGCAGGCGATCGCGCTGGAGAATATCTCCGGTAACGTCGCCAATTCGCAGACCACCGGCTACAAACGACTCGATACAACTTTCTCCGATCTGGTCTCGGGAGGCGGAGCGACCCAGGGCTCGCAGGTTGCGGGCACGACGTATGCAACATCGCGGGCGACGAACACGATCCAGGGCGATATCACCCAGGTGGATGTCGACACCTATATGGCGATCAACGGCGAGGGCTATTTCGTCGTGACGCAGGCAGCCGATGTGGTTGACGGATCAACGACGTTCGCCGACGAAACCTTTTACACCCGCGCAGGTGACTTCGAGCGCGATCAGGACGGCTACCTGGTCAACAGCGCCGGATACTACCTGCAGGGCTTTCCGCTTGATGCGGTGACAGGCAACCCGGTGGGCGACGATCCAACCGTGATCCAGATCGACAACCAGCCCCTTGCCGCGTCCGCGACGACGCAGGTCGACTACCAGGCGAACCTGCCGCGTATTCCGAACACGAACGACTATGACGGTTCCACGGCGTCCACGGCACTGCTCGCTTCGTCCGTGGGTGCCGGTGACGTGGCGGTGGCCAACGAGACCGATTTCCTGAACAGCTCCATTTCCGGCGGCTCGATCACGATCTATAACCAGAACGGCACCGCGATGAATGTCGAGGTCCGCTACGCCAAGACGGCAAATGCCGCGGCCGGGCCTCCTGCGGTGAATGATACCTGGACGATGTATATCGGCTCCGGCGGAGATGCGACCACCGCCTATTACGATGTCGGCGACGTCGAATTCGACAGCACCGGTACGCTGACCAACATGACCGCTGGTTCGATCGGGACGGTCAACGGAACGAGCGACGGATTTGACATCGCGACGCTGACCATCGCCGGGACCGATGCGACAGGTGTCGGCATTTCCTTTGCCAATGCCGGGCTGACCCAGTTCTCGCTGACCCAGTATTCCGACCCGGATGGGGCCGCAAGTTCCGTTTCCCTGGATCAGGATGGCTATCCGGCCGGCGAGTTGACGGGTGTTGCCGTCGATGAATCGGGCCGGGTGATTGCAAGCTACTCGAACAGCCAGCAGCGTGCCGTCTTCGAGATCCCGCTTGCGACATTCGAGGCCGAACAGAACCTGAAACGGGTCGATGGGGCCGCCTTTGCCGCGACGACATCTTCCGGTGAAGCGGATCTGACAGGCGGCGGGCAGATCCTCGCCAACAACCTCGAACTTTCCAATGCGGATATCGCGGACGAGTTTTCGAAGCTGATCATCACCCAGCAGGCCTATTCGGCGAATTCGCGGATCGTGACCTCCGCGGATGAGATGCTGGACGATGCCCTGAACATGGTCCGGTAATGAGTTCGCCGCCAGCAGGTCCTGACCTGCTGGCGGTTCCGGCGCAGTAGCGTCCGTCAAAGGAGAACCCGCCATGGGTCTTTCAAGCGCCCTGAACACCGCGGTCTTCGGCATCACCTACAATCAGCGCCAGCTGGATGTGACCGCAAACAACATCGCAAATGCGGACACCGTCGGTTATTCGAAGAAGACTATCTCGGCGAAAGCGTATTTCGACGGGCAGGGCAATGTTGCCGGGCTTACCGCCACCGAGATCACCAGGATCATCGATGAGAAGATCCAGGCGGACTATTTCGGTTCGCTGGCCGATACCAACTACGCAAAGCAGATTTCCAGCTATACCGGCCGCCTCGACGAAATTTTCGGAACGATCGGCGACAATGCCGGACTTTCAACGCTGGTCGGAAACCTTTCCTCCGCGTTGTCGTCGCTGATGAACGACCCGAGCAACTACACTGCGCAGCAGGAGGTGATCGCCGCTTCAGAGGCTTTTGCCCGCGAGCTGAACAGCGCGTACGAGCGGATAGGCGATCTGCGGCAGGAAGCCGATGATTCCCTGTCGCTCCAGACCCAGACCGTCAACAACCTGCTGACAAGCATCGAAGACATCGACTCGGCGATCCGCGACGCGACCCAGTCCAACGTGTCGACGGCAGACATGGAAGACGAACGGGACCGGCTGATCGAGCAATTGTCCGGGTATCTCGACGTCGAGGTTGCGGACGGTGCCAACAACACACTGTTCATCCAGACCGCAGACGGTCAGCAACTCTACTCCGACGGCCAGGCCTCCACACTGAGCTTCGTCACGACACATTCACTGCAGCCCGGTGTCGCCGGTCAAACGGTTCTGGCAACCACGCCGGGCGGTTCAACCTACGACGTGATCGCCGCGTCGAACTCGGGCGCAATGATTGCGACCGCCGAACTGCGGGACGAAATCCTGGTGGAGGCCCAGAGGCAGCTCGATACGATCGCAGCCGAGATTTCGCTGGCGTTTTCGAACGTGCCGGTTGAAAGCACTGCTGTCACGGTCGGACCCGACGACGGGTTTGATCTCGATGTTTCGGGACTGCAGCCTGGAAACACGATCACCCTGGAATACACCGATACCGGCGGCGTCGCGCAGACCGTTACCCTTCTGGCGGTTTCGGATCCGAGCCTGCTGCCGCTCGACGACACGGCGACGGCAAATCCGAACGACACCGTGTTCGGGATCGACATCTCGAGCGGAACGCCGGCGACCTACATCACGAACATAACGGCTGCCCTTGCGGCAACAGGCCTTCAGGTCAGCAATGACGGGTCGGACAACCTGCGTGTTCTGGGCAACACGGGTGCGCCCACAAGCGTGCAGAGCCTTTCAGCGAGTGTCACGGTGTCAGCGGACAGCGACCAGGGGCTCGGACTTGCGATTTTTGTCGATCAGCGTGCAGGCACCGAATTGTTCACCGATGCGCTGGAATCCGGCGGGCAGCGGGTCGGATATGCAGCAGGCATCAGCGTCAATCCCGCTCTCATCGCCGACGGTTCGCTGCTGATCGACTACCAGACGACACCAACGGCCAACACGTCCAACGATCCGGCGCGGCCCGAGTTTCTGCTCAACGCCCTGAACTCCGGCGTCGTGTATTTCGATCCCGAGGCGGGTATCGGCAGCCCGGACTCCCCGTTTCAGGGAACCGTGATCAGCTACGTCAACAACACGATCGCTTTCCAGGGCAACCAGGCGGAAGACGCCAAGACCTTTGCCACGGCCAAGGAGACGCTGACGGTCAATCTCGCTGTCCGCTACGAAGAAAGCTATGCCGTTGATCTGGATACCGAACTTGCCTTCATGGTGCAGCTCGAAAACGCCTATGCGGCCAATGCCAGGGTCATGCAGACCGTCAAGGATCTCTTCGATGAGCTCCTGAATATCGTTTAAGGTGCGAAATGACTTTCTCGACGATCACAACGTCACGATCCTATCTCACGCAGCAACTCGGCGATCTGAGCAGCCTGCTGTCGGAGAAGACCACGCAGCTGGCCACCGGCAAGGTCGGGACCACCTACGGCGAGATCGGCGACAGCCGGCTGCTGGACATTCAGCTGACACAGAAGGTCAGTCTGATCGAGAGCTACCAGGAAACGATAACCATATCCAATCTGCACCTGGAGACGCTGTCCATGTCTCTTGAACGGCTGGAATCGCTGCGGCAGGATTCCAAGTCGGCTCTGGATTCCAACGACTTCATCCTTCAGGACGACGGCCAGACCCAGACACAGACGCGCGCCGAACTGCTGCTGACGGAAGCGCTCAACATCCTGAATACCGAGATTGCCGGGTACTACATTTTCGGTGGGACCGACGCGATTAGCGATCCCGTCGCTGCCCTGGATGCGATCATGAAGGGAGAGGGCGGGCGTGATGGCCTGGAGACCTATCTCAGCGAATACCAGCAGGCCAATCTCGGCGCGGCTGACAACGGCCGGCTGACGATTTCCCCGCTCACGACGAACTATGCGGGCATCGTGCCGACGGACTCGACGTTCACGATCGCGGAAGACGGTGCGCATGACTTCGGGTTCGATATTTCGAGCGTGACGTCGACGCTGACAAACGCGACGCTCACGGGGCCGCTCGGAGCGGATCCGGACAGTTTTGACGTCCAGTTCACGGGTCAGCCGAACCTCGGAGACAGCATCACGGTCGAACTCAGCCTTCCGCCAACGCACAGCGAAACGATCACGATTGAGCTCACCGCCGCTTCGACAAGCGAAGTGGAAGGAACGTTCGCGATCGGTGTGGATCTGGAGGATACAGCACAGAACCTTCTGACGGCACTCACGGATGAAATCGAGAACCACGCCCAGACGACGCTGCGCGCCGTATCCGACGAATGGGCATCGGACGAGTTCTTTGCCACGTTCTCCGGTGAAGAACCGTTGCGGGTCGACGGGCCTCCGTTCGACACTGCGACAGCGCTGACTTCAGGCGCATCGACGACCGTCGAATGGTACACCGGACGTAACACCGCGACGACGGATGCACGCGGCGACAAGAATGCGGTCATCGATTCCAGTCTGACGGTGAGCTACGGCGTCAGGGCGAACGAAACGCCCCTGAAGGAACTCGTGCAGTCTCTCGCGACCTTTGTGGCAGCCGACTTTTCCGGCGGTACGCAGACCGACGAAGAATACTACAACGAGCTGTCGGCCAATCTGCGCGGCATCCTGCAGCCGGTCGGCGTCGACCAGTCGGGTATTGTCGACATCGCAACCGACATTGCGATCACGCACAGGACGGTCTCGCTGACGAGCGAACGGCATGTGCAGATGAAGAGCACCTACGAGGGGACGATCGCCGAGATCGAGGGTATCGACCAGAACCAGGTCGCCGCCGAGATCCTTCAGCTCCAGAACAACATCGAAGTCTCCTACAGGGCGTCTTCGATCGTCTTCAACCTAAGTCTGTCCGACTACCTCTAGAGTCTATTTGAAGGGCAGGGCGAGGCCGCGCGTTCAGCCGCGCAACTCAAACAAAAAAAGCCGGGCAAATTGCTCCGGCTTTTTGCATTCGGATCTCGTTTCAGACCGTCATTCGGTGCTATCGGCGTTCTCGGCTCGCGCGCGCAAACCTTCCGCGATTGCCCGATTGATGCTGATGAGCGTGTTGATTTTCTGGGGGTCGTCCGTCGTGATGACCGTGATGGTCTGCTTGAAGACGAAGACGGCAAGGGACGCGATGTTGTTCTTGATATCCTGCGGCAACTGGCTTTCGTCGCTGGTTGCCGAGGTTACAAGTATGCTCCAGAGCTTGCGATTATAGACCAGTGCATCGTCTTTCTCGGCAAGCGAGGACTCTTCCCATTCATCCTTGATCAGCTGCAGCCGAGCTGCGGCTTTCATCAGCAGATTCGCTTCCAGCTCCCTCGGTGACACCGCCGCCTGGCTCGTTTTCTGGTAAGCTTGCGCTGCCTGTTTGTACATGACCGATCAGCGTCCCTTCATACTCGATAAGCTTGCGTGCTTCTTTAAGTGCTTTATAGAAGGCGCCGGTTAGGATGGCGTTACTAATTCTAGTAACGTAGGGAATCGTACTCGGCGCCGCCTTCACAATGTCGTTTACGAGAGTGAAGTAATTCTCCTGAATTCGCTCCAGATCCGTGGACAAATACATGAGCTGAACGGCCAGGTAGACGCGTTTCGCAGGCGTGTCCGCCGTGGCGGGCGTGAGAATGTCCTTTTCTCGCAGAATGGGGGCCTGGCCTTCGATAAACAGACGGGTCCGCTGATTGTCATTTGTGATGACACTGTCACCAATGATAATCCTTTCGCCCGGTTTTAGCTCGACCTTGAGCGCCATTCCGTGACCTCCACGCTTGAGTATCGCCGTCAAACACTAACAAATTGGTTAACGTGCCTTGCCGATACCTTAATGCTTTTCATCCCGGCTGTTAACCGAACAGGCTCAAGACGCTCTGGTCCGCCTGGTTTGCAAGCGACAATGCGGTTGACGACAGCTGCTGGCGCGTCTGCAGCGCAAGCATGTTCGCCCCTTCCTCATTCATGTCCGCGATTGTCAGCTCACCCGCGCCGACTTCAAGTGTGTTGATGAGCTGCTGTGTGAAATCGGTTCTGATTTCCACCGTGGAGAGCGAGGTACCCATCGACCTTGCCGCCGTCCTGAGTTCGTCGAGGGCCGCGTTGATCGCCTGAAGCGTTCGGTCAATATCCGTATCGGACTTGAACTCGGATGCGGCTGCCGACAAGCCGACAGTGCCTGATGTGCTGCCGAGGGTCGTCCGGTTAAAATCCGAGTTACTGCTTGTTATGTCGAAGGAAACTTCGCCGATCAGGCTGATGCTGCCGCCCGAGAACGACGCATCGAGACCCTTCACATTGTCGATGAAACTGACCAGGTCGCTCACGGTCGTCTCGTCGTCGATTTCGATCGAGGCCGGTTCGAACCCGTTGCCGTCGGTGATGGTGATCGTGTCGCCGGCCTGGAAGCCGCCCGACGTGATCAGTGTCGCGGTCGAACTCAGGGAGGAGACCGTCAGAGTTGTCGTCGTTCCGCCGGTAGCACCACCGTCGGTCGCCGTGCCGCCACCCGCAGCGTTCTTTGAAATGTAGATCGGACCGGACGTGCCGCTCGTGATGTCGATCGAGTCGGTCGATTCGTCGAAGCTGGTGTGGACACCGTCAAGGCCGTTCAGGGCGTCCACATAGTCCTGAACGGTCGTGATGTCCGTTCCAACGGTTAGGGTCGTCGTTCCGGAGCTGTCGGTTATCGTAACCTGGTCACCGGCCGCCCAGTCGCCGAGGTCTGTCAGGTTCGAGGATGCCTGCAGCCCGGTGAGCGTGAGCGATCCCGTGCCGCCGAAGAGGTTGAACGAGGCTGTACCGGTGCCACCGGTGTTGAGATCGTCGAGGTTCAGGCCGTCATCGAGTGTGGTGTCCGTGAAGTCGACGGGTTCAACGGTCAGGTTGGACGTGCTGTCCTCGTTGAAGATGACTTCCAGTTCGTTGCCGGCACCGGCGAGAAGGTTCTTGCCCTTGTAGCTGGAGTCCCGTGCCATGTCCTCGATCTGCTCGAGTATGTCGTTGTACTGGCTGGCGAACTGCTTCCGCTCAAACTCGCTTGAGGTCTGAAGTGCCTGGTTGGCAATGGCTTTTGCCGATTCGACAAGTTTCGTGATCGACGTGATGCCTTTGTCCGCAGCCTTGATGGTCTGGACCGCCTGTCCCATGTTATCGAGGAGGTTCGCAAGATCGCTCGCCCTGTCGTTCAGAGACTGCGCTGTAAAGAATGAGTTCGGGTTGTCGAGCGCCGTGTTGACCTTTAGGCCCGTGGCAAGACGTGTCTGGGTGATTGATTGCAGATCTGCCGTTTGCTTGAGCGACAGAAGGTTGTCCCGGACCGCGCTTGATAGAACAATATCAGACATCAGACTTCACCGCTTTCCTAATTCGCTACCCGTCGCAAGTGCTTCTCAGAGACTGCTGAAGTTGAGCGAGCACGCGCGACGTAAATCTGAATGGAAAGTTAATCGGTCATGCACTGATTAACGCGCTGTAAATAATAGTTACCAAAAGCTTTCTTTTAAGTAGCTGAAAGATATGAGAAAAATCTGTAGAATTTAGACTGTGCCAGGAGCGCAAAACGATAACGGCGGGCTTTGAGCCCGCCGTTTCTGTTTGTCAGCTTGTGAGTCGTGCGTCTGACTGATTCTTCTAGACTTAGAAGAGGGATAGCACTGTCTGGTCTGCCTGAGAGGCGAAGGACAATGAGGTCGACGCCAGCTGCTGCCTTGTCTGAAGAGCCAGCAGGTTTGCACCTTCCTCGTTGGTATCGGCCAGGGTCAGAAGACCTGCACCTTCCTGCAATGTATTGATCATCGTCTTCGTGTAATCTTGACGAATTTCAACAACAGAGAGGTTGGTACCGAATTCGGACGCTTGCGATCGGAGGTTCGAGAGAGCCGTGTTTAATCGGTCGACAATCCTGTTGATGTCACTGTCCGTTGCAAATCCCGAGTCGGAGATCGCATCCAGCACAATCCCGTCCGTGTCCTGGGTAAAGCCCGTGGCATTGAAATCCGCGTTGTCACTTGTCAGCGTCAGGTCGGTTTCCGACGTGATCGTGATACGTCCGGACGATGTGCTGAAACTTGCATCGACACCATTGAAATCACTGATGAAGTTTTCAAGATCATCGACCGTGGTATCAGCCTCGATTTCCAGGGAGCCAAGCTCGAAGTCGTTGCCGTCCGTCAGTGTCAGCGTGTCGCCGACGGCGTAGGAGCCGGAGTCAACGAGGAGGGCGGACGTGGTGGCGAACGCCGTCGCGGCCACGGTCAAACCTGACAGACCGGCACCGATGGTGCCGTCGGCAACGTAGAAGTCTTCGTTGCTGTAGATGGTCAGCTCGCCGGTGCCGTTGTCAAACTCGGCACGCACTCCTGACAGGGCGTTCAAACCGTCCACCAGATCCTGAACGCTGGAAGCACCTGTTACAGCACCCAAAGAGGCCGGGGCTGTTCCTTCGTTGTTCACAAAGGTGAGTGTCGTGGTTGTCGACGCGACAGCCGTCGAGTCTCCAAGGACCGAGCTGCTGTTCAGAGCGGCGCCGCTGCCATCTGTAAGTGCCAGCGTCACCTTGCCGCCCTGAAGCTGCAGCGTGCTGGTGGACCCCTGGCCTTCGGCAAGATCGGACAGGTTCAGGCCGGTCGACAAGGCTGTGTCGGTGTAGTCGACGGACTCGATGGTCTGTTTCGACGTGGCGTCTTCGTTGAAGATGGTCGTCAGATCGTTGCCGACGCCGCCGAGCAGGTTCTTGCCCTTGTAGGAGCTGTCTTTCGCAACGTCTTCAATCTGTTCAAGAAGGTCGTTGTACTGAGCTGCAAAGGTCTTGCGCTCGTACTGGCTCTGGGTCTGCAGTGCCTGGTTGGCTTTCGCCTTTGCGGATTCGACCAGGTCGGTGATGGTCTGAATACCTTTGTCGGCTGCCTTGATCGTCTGCAGGGACTGTCCCATGTCGTCGAGCAGGTTGCTCAGATCACTTGCGCGGGAGTTGAGGCCCGATGCCGTGAAGAACGAATTCGGATTGTCGAGAGCCGAATTGACCTTGAGGCCAGTCGCCAGTTTGTTCTGGACGCCGGACATCAGGTCTGCGGTGGATTGAAGTGTGAGAAGGTTCTGCCGCACGGCAGCTGACAGGGTGATGTCCTGCATCTTAGATATCCCTTTCCTGGGTCAACTAACTACATCCGCTCTTCCTGAGCCGGTTGATTAGGATCATCTCCTGTTAACCCTAATCATTGGTTAATTGGATGGCATTATAGGGTTAACGAGGACTTAACGCCCTGAAAAGGAAAGAGAAATCGGCAGGAATCCGCTATTGCAGACCGTATTGCGAAAGGGCAGGGAGGCTTGTGCGGAAGAGACTTCAGCGCTGGTCGGGGCAGGAATCAAAAAAGGCGGGCCGGGGCCCGCCTTCCTGAGTCTTTGAAACGCTTGCTGGTTTAGAAGAGACGCAGCACGTTCTGGTCGGCCTGCGCTGCCAGGGACAGCGACGTGGATGCCAGAGACTGCTGGGTCTGCAGAGCCAGAAGGTTTGCACCTTCCTCGTTGGTATCCGCCAGGGTCAACTGGCCGGCGCCTTCCTCAAGCGTGTTGATCAGGGCGTTGGTGAAGTCCTGACGGTTTTCCACGATGGAAAGGTTGGTACCGAAGGTGGATGCCTGGGCACGCAGCGTGTCCTGCGCGCTTTTCAGGTTGCTGAGTGTGGATTCAATCGCCGTGTCCGTGGCAAAGCCCGAATCCGTGCCGTTGGTTGTCTCGTCCGGCAGAGTGCCGCTCGAGCTGGTTGTCAGCACAAACTCGGACGTGATCGTCAGCGCGTTTGAAGCGAACGAGGCGCTTACGCCGTCAATTCCGTCATAAAACGATTCCAGGTCGGCAACGGTCGTCGTGTCGTCAATCGTAAGCGAACCGACCTCCGTTCCGTTCGCATCCGTCAGCGTGAGCGTGTCGCCCGAAGCGAACTGCGTGGACGTCGTCAGGGTGGTCGTCGTGCTTGCGGCGGTGAACGACAGCGTTCCGGTTCCGTCCACGGCTGTTGCCAGGTCGGACAGGTTCAGGCCGGTCGACAAGGATGTGTCGGTGTAATCGACAGCAGAGATCGACAGCGAAGACGTGCCGTCTTCGTTGAAGGTCACGCTGAGATCGTTACCCGTGCCGCCAAGCAGGTTCTTGCCCTTATAGCCGGCGTCTTTCGCCAGATCCTCGATCTGGGTCAGCAGCTCATTATATTCAAGCGCGAACTGAGCGCGTTCCGTCTGGCTTGAGGTCTGCTGGGCCTGGTTGGCTTTCGCTTTTGCCGCGTCGACCAGATCGGAAATCGCCGAGATACCTTCGTCAGCGGCTTTCAGGGTCTGGACCGACTGCCCCATGTCGTCGAGCAGGGTGCTGAGATCGTTCGCACGGTTCTCGAGGCCCTTTGCAGTGAAGAACGAGTTCGGATTGTCGAGCGCCGAATTCACCTTCTTGCCCGTTGCAAGCTTTTCTTGAACGGAAGACATGAGCGCGGAGGTTGCCTGAAGTGCATTCAGGTTCGAGCGCACGGCGCTCGAAAGAGTAATGTCAGCCATTTTGTTTCCCTTCTAGGAATACGAGATACAGAACCCTTCCTGGGTTCGAGGCTCATCAAACGGCCGAATTTGAAAACAAGCTCTAAAGAAAACTGGTTAGCGCGGTTTAACCTTAACGCTTTGTAACTAAAGGTAAGTTGTCTTTCGTGCCTCAGAAACGGGATGCGGCGGGACTTTGCCCGCCGCATCTATGGTTGAAGCCGGACCCGAGGTCCGAGATTTCGCCCTTCTTAGAAGAGACGCAGCACGTTCTGGTCGGCCTGGGCTGCCAGGGACAGCGAGGTCGATGCGAGGGTCTGCTGGGTCTGCAGAGCCAGCAGGTTTGCGCCTTCCTCGTTGGTGTCGGCCAGCGTCAGTTTGCCAGCACCTTCTTCCAGCGTGTTGATCAGGGCCTTGGTGAAGTCCTGACGGTTTTCCACGATGGAAAGGTTGGTACCGAATGTGGACGCCTGGGCACGAAGCGTATCCTGCGCACTCTTCAGCGAGCTGAGTGTGGACTCGATTGCCGTGTCCGTGGCAAAGCCCGAATCCGTGCCGTTGGTCGTCTCGTCCGGCAGAGTACCGCTCGAGCTGGTTGTCAGCACATATTCGGACGTGATCGTCAGCGCGTTTGAAGCGAACGAGGCGCTCACGCCGTCAAGACCGTCGTAAACGGCTTCCAGATCAGCGACAGTGGTGTTGTCGTCGATGGTGATCGACGCAACTTCCGAGCCGTTGGCATCCGTCAGCGTGAGCGTGTCGCCCGAAGCGAACTGTGTGGACGTCGTCAGGGTGGTCGTCGTGCTCGCGGCGGTGAACGACAGCGTTCCGGTTCCGTCCACGGCCGTTGCCAGATCCGACAGGTTCAGGCCGGTCGACAGGGATGTGTCGGTGTAATCGACCGCGGAGATCGACAGCGAAGACGTGCCGTCTTCGTTGAAGACAACGCTGAGATCGTTACCCGTTCCGCCAAGCAGGTTCTTGCCACCGTAGCCCGCATCCTTGGCAAGATCTTCAATCTGACCGAGGAGTTCGTTGTATTCCGTCGCGAACTGAGCGCGCTCGGTCTGGCTTGAGGTCTGAAGCGCCTGATTGGCTTTCGCCTTTGCGGCATCGACAAGATCGGAGATCGAGGAGATGCCCTTGTCAGCGGCTTTCAGGCCCTGGATCGACTGACCCATGTCGTCGAGCAGGGTGCTGAGATCGCTTGCACGGTTTTCAAGACCCTGAGCCGTGAAGAAAGAATTCGGGTTGTCCAGCGCCGAGTTCACTTTCTTGCCTGTGGAGAGTCTTTCCTGAACCGCGCTCATGAGGCTTGAAGTTGCCTGAAGAGAGTTCAGGTTCGTGCGCACTGCACTGGAGAGTGTAATTCCAGCCATTACAGAGTTCCTTCTGCTGTTGAATACCATTCTTCCTGAATGGCAGCTGAACTCTGACGTTCGATATTGTATTAAATGATAATTTATTTGGTTAGTGAGATTTAACCTAAAGTATTCGTGAATGAATATCGTAAATTTATTTGGTTAAATGGTTAATGGAGTAATTTGTAATATTTTAACTTTGAATTTTAACCTTGAAATCAACGTGTGCAATCCGCCGCATCGCTTTGAAAACGATGACGGAATCAGGCTGTCGCGCCGAAGAGGAGAGGGCAGCGTGCTGCCGCCACATGCCAAACGGGCATGTTGACGGTCAGGCTTTCGAATGAAGATCGGGTAGGGTGCGCCGGATCAAACGGTCCGCTGCAGATTGGATGCGGCTGCCGTGGCGGTCTGGGTCTCGATCGTTTCGGCGTATGCGCGCAGCCTGCGGAGCGTTTCACTCGGCACCTGGCGAACCACTTCACCCGTATCGGTGTTGGTGGCCTGGTAGATGACGCTGTTGCTTTCCGGATCGACGACGTTGCGGCGGTCCAGTTGCGGGGTCACGCTCTCAAACAGTGATTTGCCGTCGCGGCTGTTCTGAGCCGAGCGCTGGCTTTCGCTTGAATCGGTGGCAGGTCCGACGGTTTCCCGCGCGGGCAACTCCGTCCTGGCGGCCGGCTCGTTCTTTTCCGGAGCCCGTGTTACCGGCGTGATCGCCGTATAGGTCGGCGATGGCGGCCGGGCAATTCCCGTGTCCAACATCTTTCCCTCCGGGGTACTCAAAACAAACACCCGTACAAACTCCAACTTAACGTAAGGAAATGAATCTTCTGTTAACGAAATGATTAGGAATTGCCGGATTGCCGGCTTTCGAATCACGGCATTGATTCGTGTGGCGGGTCTCCGCTCGGGGTGTGGAAACTAAAAAAGCCTCCCGAGCCGGGAGGCCTTTCGATGCAAGGCTTGCCGGATCTCTTTATCAAAGTGCCTGATTGACCGCGATCCCGCGGGCCGATTGCGGTCCGGACGGGGCCGCGCCGTCGCGCCCATAGGTGGTTGGCGCAGACGCATTTTTTGCACCGGCCGCCTTTGCAACGGTGGAAACCAGGTTGTTGGCGACGTCGCGCGCGGTTGACAGGACAGCAAGGTTTATCCGCAGGACAGGCTGGAACTCGCTGTGCTGGCGCCGCAGGGCCTGTGTTGCGGCCGACGACAGATTGCCGAGCGCGACCGCATGTTCCTTCGCCGCCATCATGCCGCGGGTATATTCGTGAATGAGCCGTGCCTTGTCAGGCTGGAGTTCACCGGCTTCCTTGAGTTTGCCGGCCCTGACGAGGTCCGTTTCCATTTCGATCACGGACAGCAGAGCCTCCATGGTCCCGGAAAGGGCCGAGCAGAAATTGTCCGCCTCCTGCTTGCTCGCAGGTCTGTCCAGGGAAAACGGAAACGTGTTGGCATTCGGCTGTGCAGTCATAGAGCCCCCTCCTGCAGATTCAGCAATTCGCGTTCGACGCTGTCGGCCAGACCGATCCCGCCGGACTTGGATATCGAGCGCGCATATTCGTCGATCAGGAGATCCTGCCAGGCGTCGGAACCGGTTCCGCCGCCCCAGGTGCCCCCTTCGTTGAGTCCCGTGAACATGTTCTGCAGCATCGTGTTCAGGAAAACCGCTTCGAACTCCTCGGCTGCTTCGCGGACGGCGGTCTTGTTCTTCGTATCGACGCCCTGGATCGCCGCCAGCGGATCGGGCCGATTGGTATAGGCTGCCGTCGTTTCCAGCATCACAGTACCTCGATTTCGGCCTGGAGTGCGCCCGCGGCCTTGATCGCCTGAAGGATGGAGATCATGTCCCGCGGACCGATGCCGAGGGCATTCAGGCCATCAACAAGCTGCTTCAGCGTGATGGTTTCCGGGACGATTGCCAGTTTTGTGCCTTCCTCGTCGACGCCGACCTCGGAGCGGGGGACGACCACCGTCTGGCCGTTGTCGGCGAAAGGCAGTGGCTGGGAAACCTGCGGTGTTTCCGCGATCGTAACGGTGAGATTGCCCTGCGCGACGGCAACCATCGATACCTTCACATCCTGACCCATGACGATGATGCCGGAGTTTTCGTCGATGACGATCCTTGCGGCGAGATCCGGTTCGACGATGAGTTGCTCGATATCGGTCAGAAGATCGACGATGTTGCCGTCATAGTTCATCGGAAGATCAAGGCGCACGGTTCCCGGGTCCAGCGGCTCGGCGGTCGGCAGGCCGATCAGTTCGTTGATGGACAGGGCGACGCGCCGCGCGGTTGTCAGATCAGGGTTGCGCAGTGCGAGACGCAATGATGTGAGTGAGGCCAGCTTGAACTCCAGTTCCCGCTCGACAAGACCGCCGTTGGCGATCCTGCCGGCAGTCGGCACACCGCGCACAACCGAGGCGGCATCCGCCTGGACTGAAAAGCCGCCGATCGCCACCGACCCCTGCGCGATCGCGTAAACCTCGCCATCAGCGCCGACAAGCGGCGTTACCAGCAACGTGCCGCCCTGAAGCGAATCCGCGTCGCCAAGCGCACTGACATTGACGTCGATCCGTGTGCCTTGCGTTGCGAAAGGAGGCAGGTTTGCCGTTACCATCACGGCCGCCACGGTATTGGTGTTCAGGGCGATGTTACGTGTGTTGACGCCAAGGCGCTCCAGCATGGCCTGCAAGCTTTGCTGGGTGAATGGCGTGTTGTTGAGGGAATCGCCGGTTCCGTTCAATCCGACAACGAGGCCGTAGCCGATCAGCTGGTTTTCGCGAATGCCTTCGAAATCTGCGATGTCCTTGATCCGGGACGCCGCCTGCGCGGAGGTCAGGCCTACCGCGGCCAAGACTGTCAGAAGACCCGCAAGCTGCAGCATCTTCGCCATCCGTGCTGATATTTCCCTGCGCAACTGTCGCATCACTGTTCCCGGTCCAGTTTTTCCGGTCTGATTGCCGGCCTGCCTAAGTTGCGCTTTCTCATGCGAAAGGCGTGCCATCTTCGCCCGGACACGGGCAGTCTGGCGCAAGTCCCGGTTTTCTGTAGGAAAATCGCATGCGAGCCCGCTGTTTTGCGAAACTCGTGATGAAACTGGTTAATGAAACCTTTTTCCGGGTCGGCAAATATTGCCTCCTGTGCAAGGACTCATTTACCCTTCAGCGAAGTTTCGACAGGTGACACGAGAGATCCGGAGCATTTTCGGCCGAGACGAGATCCAACCAGGCTGAACGATCGTCATGCGCATCACAGGCAACAAACCCGTCACAGGCGTCCAGGGCAAGGGGGCACGAAAGAAGTCTCCGTCCGGGGCTCACGAGTTCAAGCCCGACGCGGGAAGTGAAGTCACCCAGTCAACGCAGATTGCGGGCGGCAACGCGATCCAGGGAATGGACGCCTTGCTGGCGCTCCAGGAAGTCGACGAACGCGCGGAACGCCGCTCAAAAGCGGCCAGACACGGGCATTCCATGCTCGATTCGCTCGAGGCCGTGCGTGCCGATCTGCTCGCCGGGGTTGTCTCAGAGGCGCGTCTGGAGGTCCTTGCGGCGCAGGTTGCAGATCGCAAATCCAGCGGGGATGAGCGGATTGATTCCGTGCTTGAAGAGATCGAATTGCGCGTGAAAGTCGAGCTTGCAAAGCTTGGCCGTTTCACGGACAGGTGATGGAAAAACTTGGCATTAATTTACTGTCAAACTCGTGGTTTCGCGCACAACAAATTGAAAATTATGACATTTTTTTAATGATATTTTTCAGAAATGAACCGTTGTCGCCTGATGGAACCAGCTATATATTGCGCGCGGCCTAACGGTAATCCGGAGCTATCGATGACGGTTGAAATTGAGTCTGACTATCGTCCCTCTGAACACGAGCCGTTTATGAACGACAGGCAGCGCGAGTATTTTCGAGACAAGCTGCTTGCATGGAAAGATGAGATTCTGAAGGAAAGCAAGGAAACGCTGACCAACCTTCAGGAAGAAAGCCAGAACCATCCCGACTTTGCCGACAGGGCATCCTCTGAAACAGATCGCTCGATCGAGCTGCGTGCTCGGGACCGGCAGCGCAAGCTGATTTCAAAGATCGATGATGCCCTGGAGCGCATTGCAGACGGGAGTTACGGTTACTGCGAGGAAACCGGCGAGCCGATTTCCCTGCGTCGCCTCGAAGCCAGACCGATCGCAACCTTGTCGATCGAAGCGCAGGAGGCGCATGAGCGACGCGAGAAAGTCTATCGCGACGACTGATTTCCAGAAACGGCGGGCCAGCCGGATGCGGTTGGCCTGAGCACCTTCGAGGCCTTCCCTGAACGGGGAGGCCTTTTTCTTGTGATGCGATCAGTTGGCGATCTTGTCCGCCATGACCGAAATGGTCTGGACGTAGACGCTTGCCCTGTTCCATTCCCTGATGACGCGGTAGTTCGCCGTGCCGGGCCCCCAGGGCTGGCCGCGCCGCCATCCCTTTTTCTGCAGATAGTTTGCTGTCGAGGCGAGGACATCGGGCACCGAACGGATCAGGTCCCTGCGGCCGTCGCGGTCATAGTCGACGGCGTATTTCATGTAGGATGAGGCGAGAAACTGTGTCTGGCCGATCTCGCCCGCCCATGCACCGCGCATTTCTCCGGGTGTCATGTCGCGCCTCTGGACGATCTTGAGAGCGTTGACCAGTTCGTTGGTGAAGAACTTCGAGCGCCGGCAATCATAGGCAAGCGTTGCCAGGGACTGCAGGACAGGCATGTTGCCGAGATAGCCGCCATAGTTGGTTTCCAGGCCCCAGATGGCCAGAATCACCGGAGCAGGGACGCCGTATTTCTTTTCGATCCGGCTGAACAGGCGGGCGTAGGTCTTGCCGAGTTTCTGTCCGCGGCGGATCATCGCGTTGTTGACGCGCTTTGCGTAAAACTGCTGGAAGCTGAGCTTGAATGACTTCTGGTTCCGGTCCAGACGGATGACCTTGGAGTTGTATTTCACGTTCTGCAAGGCGGAATTGACGGTTCTCTGCTTCAATCCGTAGCGCTTGGAATTGGCAATGAAGTCCTGTTTCCAGGCCTCGAACCCGTTCGGCCCGTTGCCGCATGTCGCGGCGAGGGCAGGTGTGGTCGACAAAAACAAAAAGCAAACGACAGTCAAGAAAAGCGGGCGCATGGTGCCTCCGGTTACCTGAATCGATCTAGG
Organism: Roseibium sp.; assembly: GCF_965229775.1. GTDB lineage: Bacteria > Pseudomonadota > Alphaproteobacteria > Rhizobiales > Stappiaceae > Roseibium. The sequence continues at coordinate 5,714,606 of NZ_OZ245929.1, read as the reverse complement.
GTACGGACCCAAATTTACTCTATTGAAAAATGACGCTGCGTCATATCAGAAAAGCGGATTTAAACGAAAAACGAGAACGGGCACGGCACTCGGGGAGCGAGATGCCGTGCCCGTCATCAGCCGCCCTGGTCGAAGTTTCTAGAACACTTTGCCCAGGGCAGGCCGGGGGACTGATACCGGTCGGGGACTGCCTAGAAGGGCAACAGGATATCCAGGACCTGGTTGCCGACGCGCGGCTGCTGGACGGTCGTGATCTGGCCTCGGCCACCGTAGCCGATCCGCGCTTCGGCGATCTGTTCGCTTGCGATGCGGTTGTTGGCGGTGATGTCTTCCGGTCTCACGATGCCGGCGACGATGAGCTCGCGAACCTCGAAATTCACGCGGACTTCCTGTCTGCCCTCGATCACGAGATTGCCGTTGGGCAGCACCTGCGTGACGACCGCGGCGATCTGCGTCTGCAGCGTTTCCTCGCGATCCACGCTGCCGGCGCCCTGGAAGCTTGAATTGCTGCCGACATTGGCAAGATCGCTTGCAGCGGTGCCGGCAGGCAGGAAGATCGTGTCGATCGCCGTACCGAGCGCACCGCCCACACCGGCGCCGCTCGATTCGGTGCGGTTGCGTTCCGTGGTGTTTTCGATCTCGGCTTCATCGTCGATGGTGACCACGACAGTCAGAATGTCGCCGACCTGGCTTGCGCGCTGGTCCTTGAAGAAGGCGCGGCTGCCTGACTGCCAGAGCGAATTCGGATTGTAGTGCACCTGCTGCGGTTCCGGCATCGGCATCTGAACCGGGCGATAGCCGGGGGTGGTAGTGGGGTCCTGGATCGCGTTGAGGGTCGGTTGCTGGCCGACCTGCGCAAGCTGGTCCGCCGTGCCGCAACCTGCAAGAAGCGCAGCCAGAGCGATGCTTGCCATCAGGTGTCTGTGTCGGGAAGTCAGCATCAGTTGGTCTCGCTGTTCAGGCTTGCAACAACAGGATTGGCGGTTTGAACGCGCACCTGGCCGCGTGAGGTTACGATCGCCGGCACAATGCGGCGGGACTGGAGGTTCATCACATCGATGACGTCACCCTTGGCACCGTCGTCGAGCGCCTTTGCCCGCGACGTCAGCTTCAGGCCCGGCATGTTGAAGGTCACGGTCACCTTGTCGCCGCGGCCGACAAGGACCGGGTGTTGAAAGGTTCTGCGGGAAAGAGGGGTGTTCGCCCTGATGTTCGTTCTGGCTTCCTTGCCGACAATTTCTTCCGGCGAAAGGACGGCACCGGTGGGAACGCTGGAGCGCACCATTCTGATATTGGTCAGGTCTTCTTCCTTGAGAAGATCCCCCCGGCGCAAAGGCTGGGCAAGAACCATCACCTCGACCATTTCCTGCGCGATCCCGGAAAGAGTGAGCTGCTCCGTGCCGTGCTCGACGGACACGCTTGCCTGGATGATGAACCTGCCGCTCGCTTCCGCCCATTCAATGCTTTCGAACCGGACGGGATCGGCGACTTTCGGGTCGGCGAGGATCTGGGACGGCGCATGCAACAGTTTCACCTCAAGGCTGGCGTGATCAATTGCAGCATTGCGCTGAGCCAGCGCCTTCTTCACGAGGCCGGCCAGTTGCTCCCTGTTGATCTTGGTTGCCCCCCGGTGGACCGTGACCGTGCGCAATCCGTCCGTTCCGGCTGAAGCCAGACCTGCAGCGCGTGCGCGTTCGGCAACGAGGTTCGCCGCAACGTCACCGGACGTGCCCATATCAGGGGATCTGAAGAGTGGTTTAGCGGCATGCGTGCCCGCGTTGGAGTAGAAGTCGCCGACCGTGACGATTTCCGAAAGCGTCATGACCTGGGACCGCAGGACCGGCGGGTCGCCGGCGAACGCCGAACTGCAGGCGAAACCCGTCAGCAGGAAGGCCCATGCGGCTTTGCGAAGCTGTCTCATCATCTCAGCTATCCCGGGTTAGCGTAGGTTCGTGGTGGTCGAGTACATTTCGTCCGCGGCCTGGATGATCTGGGAGTTCATCTCGTAGGCGCGCTGGGCAGCGATCAGGTCGGAGATTTCCGTCACCGCGTCCACGTTGGACATCTCCAGGAAGTATTGCTGCAGGCTGCCGAAGCCGTTGTCGCTCGGATTGCCCGTTTCCGGGGCGCCGCTGGCGTCCGTTTCCAGGAAGAGGTTGTCTCCGATCGCTTCAAGTCCGGCCTTGTTGACAAAGCGTGCAAGCTGGATCTGGCCGAGTTGCTGCGTCGTGCCCGTGTTGTCGACACCCTGGACGGAGCCGTCATTCGATATGGTCAGGTCCTGAATGTTCTCGGGAATGGATATGCCGGGATTGACCGTATAACCGTCTACCGTCACCAGTTGTCCGTCCGCATCCCGTTCGAAGGAACCGTCCCGCGTGTAACCGGTCGTCCCGTCGGGCAGGTCGATCTGGAAAAATCCTTCTCCCCTGATCGCGATGTCGAGCGAGTCGTCCGTCTGCTCGAGCGAGCCCTGCGACATGATACGGGCCGTGGATGCAAGCTTGACGCCCGAACCGATCTGGACACCGGTCGGTACGATGGTGCCGGCGTCCGAGGTTTCCGTGCCCATCCTGCGCAGGTTCTGATACAGCAGATCCTGAAAATCCGCTCTTTGCTTCTTGAAGCCCGTGGTGCGCATGTTGGCCACGTTGTTCGAGATGACCTCGACGTTCTGTTCCTGCGCCTTCATGCCGGTTGCGGCTATCTGGAGTGCTTTCATCGTCTGTGCTCCCTAGTGCCGTCAGGCCTGAATTTTGCCAAGTGTCGAGATTGCCTGCTGACGCAGTTCGTCAGCGTCCTTCAGCATTTTCGACACGGATTCGTAGGATCTGGTGATCTCGATGAGACGCGTCACCTCAAAGACACCATCGACATTCGACTGTTCCAGAGCCCCTTGCACAATCCGGGTGTCTTCGGGGAGCTCGGGCTCTCCACCCACAAATGTCGTTTCGCCCCGCTTTTCCAGGTCCTGCGGTCTTTCGAAGGCGACAACCCGGATCTGGCCGCGGTTGCCAAGTTCCGTGGCAATTGTCCCGTCCTGCGAAATCTCGACTATGCCGTCCTCCGCAGTGAAGGTTATCGGGCCGGCCGAGGTCATCACCGGCCATCCTTCGGAAGACATGAGCTGGCCGTCCGTGTTCAGGTGAAAGGCACCGTTGCGTGTGTAGGCCTCGGTGCCATCTGCAAGCTGAACGACGAAAAAGCCGTCCCCTTCAAGGGCAAGGTCATAATCGTTGCCTGTTGCCTTGAAGCTGCCGTTTGTGAAGTCCGTGTGCGTCTCGTAGTCGAGAACGTAGGAAAGCGTTTCGTCCTGCGCCTGAAACTCGGTCGCCTCGGCGACCGGCATCATGTATTCCTCAAACAGCAGGTTTTGTGCCTTGAAGCCTGACGTGTTGATGTTCGCCATGTTGTTGGCGACCACGTCGAGCTGATTCCGCAAGGCGGCCTGACGCGACAGGCCAATGAGTAGTGCGTTCTCCATGTGAACGGCTCCTTTTGCTCCCCGAAGAGCCAGCTTGTCTCCCCAGACCGGCGGGCTCGTTAAGGTTAATGCATGCCGCGTGCCAGTTTTTAAATCCTTGGGAAATCTGGGTAAAAGCGAAGCGGCGAGGGTGCGCACGGCAAGAGATTCCGGCAGAAGTTAACCACCTGGCAATATTTGCCCGGTGACTCGCGTTAATGGCTGGTAACCATTCGTTAACCATTAACTCTTTAGTAATAAATACCGCGCGCGAGCGCTGAATTATGCGGAGTGCGAAATGGCTGACGAAACCGCGGCCGCCGACGACGTCGAAGAAGAAGGCGGTGCAGGCGCAGCAGGTGGGAAGAAGAAAAAGCTGCTCTTGTTCGGCGGTGCCGGGCTTGTGGTCCTGCTCGCCGCAGGCGGCGGTGCCTACTACTTCCTGATGGGGTCCGAGGCTCCGATGGTGGTGCCGGGCGAAATGGACGAGCCGGTCGAGGTTCAAAAGCCGGTGGTGTTCTTCGACCTGCCGGAAATGACCGTGAACCTGGCGACGGAAGGGCGGACAACCTACCTGAAGGTGCGTATCGCCCTTGAAGTCGAAAACCGCGCCATGATCGATCAGATCCAGCCGTTCCTTCCGCGTATTCTGGATGCATTTCAAATTTATCTGCGTGAGTTGCGCCCCGCGGACCTGGAGGGGTCTGCCGGTCTGTTCCGTTTGAAGGAAGAATTGCTCAGACGGATCAATCTGTCGGTCTATCCGGCAAGAGTAGAAGGGGTTCTGTTCAAGGAAATCCTTGTTCAGTGACACATTGAATGGCTGACAGCGACGACGACGATCTGTCCGAAGAGGACATGGCCGATGCGTGGGGTGCGGCTCTGGCAGAGCAGGGCGCCGGCGGCGATGATGATGATGACCTGGCCGCAGCCTGGGGGGCTGCGCTAGAAGAGCAGGGTGCAGGCAGCTCGGACGACATGGCCGCCCAGTGGGCGGCGATGATCGACGACAGCGAGCCGGATCTGGAAAATGCCACGCGCGGGGCAGACCGTGTTCTCAACCAGGAGGAAATCGACAACCTCCTCGGCTTCAACATCGAGGACACGATCGCCGGTGACCAGAGCGGGATCCGGGCACTCATCAACTCGGCAATGGTCTCCTACGAGCGGCTGCCGATGCTTGAGATCGTGTTCGACCGGCTTGTCCGGCTGACCACGACGTCCCTGCGCAATTTCACCTCCGACAATGTTGAAGTCTCGCTGGACTCCATCAGTTCGGTGCGTTTCGGCGACTACCTGAATTCGATTCCCTTGCCTGCAATCCTTGGCGTCTTCAAGGCGGAAGAATGGGACGGGTTCGGCCTGATCACCGTTGAATCCAGTCTGATCTACTCCATCATCGACGTGCTGCTCGGCGGCGGCCGCGGCACATCCGCGGTGCGCGTGGAAGGCCGTCCCTACACCACGATTGAAACCGGACTGGTGCAGCAAATGGTCGCCCTGATCCTGCAGGACGCCGAACAGGCCTTTGCCCCGCTGTCACCGGTTCATTTCAACCTCGAGCGGCTGGAAACCAATCCGCGTTTTGCCGCGATATCACGCCCGGCGAACGCGGCGATCCTCGTTGAACTGCGCATCGACATGGAAGACCGCGGCGGTTCGGTCGAGATCATGATGCCCTACGCAACACTGGAGCCGATCCGCGATCTGCTGCTTCAGATGTTCATGGGGGAAAAGTTCGGCCGTGATCCGATCTGGGAAGGGCACCTGGCCAGCGAGATTCACGCCGCAGAGGTCGAAGTCGATGCGGTTCTCTACGAGACCCATCTGCCGCTCAGCCGCGTGCTCAGCCTGGACATCGGCCAGACGCTGGTTTTCGACGTGGATCCGGCGGATCCGGTCACGATCAAGTGCGGCAATGTCCCGCTGACGGAAGGCACGCTCGGCAAGGTGGAGGATTCCATCGCCATCCGGGTCGCAAAGAATTTGCGCAAGCCGAAGATGACCCTGGCAGCTTTCGAGCGCGCCATGCAAAACGAAATGGAGCAGCCATGAGCACTTTGCCAATCGGAATGATCATTGAAGGCTTGGTCGCGGTGCTGCTGCTGATCACGATCGGCTACTGCTGGATGCTGAACCGGCGCCTGCAGCGCCTGAGAGCCGATGAAGAAGTCCTCAGGGCCACCATTTCCGAGCTCATGACCGCGACCGAAATCGCCGAACGCGCGATCCTCGGCCTGAAAACCACCGCGGCAGAAGCGGACAAGGTTCTCGGAACCCGTCTTAAGCAAGCGGAAACCATGTCCGGAAGCCTGGCGGAACAGATCGGCGAGGGTGAGAAAATCTTTACCAGAATTTCGCAGATTGCGGAGGCTGCGCGCGCTGCCTCTTCCCATGCGGAGCCGGCACCGCGCGCCGATGCATATGCTGTCCGGTCGCCTGTGGAGCCTGTCGAGCATGTGCCGCAGCCGGCTTATGCCGCGCCGCCTGCGCAGACCGCGCCGCCGCCCCAGGCTGCACAGCCTGCACAGGCCGCCGCAACGTCGGCTCCCGTGTTCGAGCCGGAGCGCCCGCGCACGAGCCGAGCGGCGGACATTCGCAGCGCGGCGGCTGAAGCGACTGCAAGACTTGAACAATTCCGCAGACGGAATGGTGCTGCTGCATGAATTTGAGACTGTTGCCATTGTTGGGTGTATCGGCAAGTGCCTTGCTTGCCTTGAAGCTGCTCGGGTTCACGTTCGGCCCGGAGAGCGGCAATCTGCCCATCAACGGCGCAGTCGCGCAGGAAACGCCGTCAGAAGACGTCTCCGGCGGGGAGGCGATGACCGCCGACGTTGAAACCATGGCGGCGCCACCAGCTCCTCCTGCGGAGCCCGGCCTGCCCGATCAGCCCGTGTTGCCCGACAATCTCGAGATCGGCGGTTCGGCCGCCGAACGGGCGGTTCTTGAAAGTCTCGGCAGGCGCCGGGAGTCGCTGCAGGAACAGGAAGGCCAGCTCGATCTGCGTGAGAAGCTGCTGCAGGCCACCGAGGAACGGATCCAGAAACGCGTCGACGAGCTGAAGGTGCTCGAGCAACGCATCGAGGCCGCGGTCGAAAAGAAGCGCCAACAGGAAATGAACGAGGTTGCCGGGCTGGTCACCATGTACGAGACGATGAAACCGAAGGATGCCGCGAGGATTTTCGATCGCCTGAGCCTGCCCATTCTGCTGAAGGTGGTTCGTCAGATGAAGCCGCGCAAGATGGCGGATGTGCTGGCGAAAATGTCACCGGAAGCCGCGGAGCGTCTCACCGTTGCGATCGCGAGCAGCGGTTCGGCCTCCGAGCCGGTGGCCCCGGCCGCGCAGGCGCAAGCCCGGGCACCTGCTCAGGAAGCGCTTCCGAAGATACCGTCAAACTAGGTTTCTGCCGGAGTTTGCATGGTGGCCAGGGGGATCCTCAAAACAAGGTGGTGCGAACCGGGAATTGAGACATCACCGCCCGCAGATACCTCTGACGGGATGCGGATGGTCTTTCACGAAAAATCTGCCGGGAATGCGGGATTTGAGGAGTAGGCGTAAGGGCGCGTTAAGAACACTTAACTAACACTAGGAACCTGACCTAGAGCGTTGGCGTTTTCCGAGGAATGAAAAGTTTGCAGGGATCCATCCTGACATACCGACAGTGGCGCGAGACCGGGGGCAAAATCTGTCCGCGTGCGGTCATGGCGTCCGTCGCGCTGTTGCTTGGATGTTTCGCCCTGCTGCTCTTGTCGTCCCAGCAGCCTGCCAGGGCGCAGCAGCCGCTTGAACCGGTCGATCTTCAGGTCATCCCGGAAGAGGGATACGGGCGCATGGTGCTGACCTTCAAGGACCGCACGCTTCTGCCCATTTATGACGCGTTGATCACGGGCGGTGTCCTGCGGATTTCGTTCGAAGAGCCCGTCGACATCAAGGTCGATGACGTTCCGCTGGATCTCGGCGAGTATGTCACGATCGCGCGGCGCGATCCGGACGGGAGCGCGATCCGGTTCGCGCTGAAGGACCAGTACCAGATCAACACGCTGGAGGCCGGCGAGAAGCTCTTCGTCGACATTCTCCCGATGAGCTGGCAGGGGCTGCCGCCGGGACTGCCCGACGATGTCGTGCGCGATCTTGCAAAACGTGCCGAAGCGGCGATGCGCAAGGTGAGGGCGCTCGAGCAGGCGCGCCTCAAGGCGCAGGAGGGGCCCGAGGTCGAGCTGCATGTCGGTGAACATCCGACCTTCACGCGCCTCGTTTTCGATTGGTCGATCAAGTTCGATACCGCGTTCGTGCGCGAAAACGACATCATCAAGCTCACGTTCAATCACCCGGCACAGCTCGATATCTCGCACTTGCGCGCCCACCTGCCGCAAGGTGTCATCGACGCCACGTCGTTTCTCGACAAGGGAAAGCTGAAATTCCTGATGCGCGTGGAGCCGTCGGTCGACATCAGGGCGTTCCGCGAGGAACAGACCTACGTGATCGACGTGACGCCGGAAAACATGGAAGTCAACGACCCGGCGAACGCGTTGATCAACAAGGAGCTGTCGGTCGCGGACAACGAGAACCGCAAGAACATGATCACGGCGCCGGGGCTTCGCGATACCCGTGAAGTCGACAATCCGCGCGGATTGCCGCCAGTTGCCGTCGGACGGAGTTCGGGCGGCACACTGAAGGAATCGCGTGCAGACGAATCTCCAGCCTATCTGGCGGTGCCGTTTGAGAACATGCCGAAGGGGGACGAGGAGGCGCGTGCGCCCAGTGCCGCACCCTTGCCCGGCGGGGAGCCCGCGACTGGCGTGGAGGTTGCGGTTGCTGATCCTGGCGCTGGCGGCCTGTCCGTTCCGAGACTGAAGCCGCAAACCCAGACCGCCGATCCACCTGCCGAACCCGGGGCACAGAGCGCCTCCGTTCCGCAGCCGGACGATCCGGCAGACGCCGCCTCGTTGCAGACAAGCGTGGCATCGACCGCTTCGGCGGTCGAAACGCTTCCTGCGCCGGAGCTTACGGTCGCGCTGGCAGACGGTGCCGGCGTTGCGGCAAATGCGGATGACGACCTGGTGACCTCGGCGATCCTTCCCGGTGTTTCCGCCAGCGCGCGTCTTTTGAACAACAGGCAGCCGGATATCGTGCGAGTCCAGGCTTCGCCCGGCGCGTTGCCCCTGGCGGATGTTGAGCCGGAAGAAGCCGATGTGATCCGTCCGGCCCCGATGCTTGATCTCTCCAAGCAGGTACCCACGCCGCAATCCGCCGATGCGCAGGCGCCGGCGAACAATGGCATCCCGACACTCAGGCCCGCGGCCGAGGCGGATGCAGCCATGGAGGCTGTGCCCGGAACGGATCAGGCGGATACGGTCGAGATACAAAACGGGCAGACGTTCGGCCGCAGCGGCGTGCCGATGGCGATCCAGTTGCCAAACCGGCCGAGTTCGGCACCTGAAGTCTGGCGCGCGAACGGCGGCAGCGACTATGTGCCCGAGCGGCCTTCCCCTGAACGGCCGCCGGAAAGCGCCGCCCAGGAGATCCGCGAATTTGTCTCGGCGGAGGCGCGCCGCATCGGCAACACCGTCCGGGTTGTCTTCCCGTTTTCGGAGCCTGTTTCAAGCTCGGTTTTCCGCCGGAACGACAGCATCTGGCTGGTCTTCGATAGCAACGCGACGATCGACACGCGCGGCATGGCGTCCGCACTGGCGGAAATCGCCGATACGATCGAAGTCAAACAGTTCGATGACTATCAGATCATCCGGCTGGACATGAACGATCCCGTTCTGGCGACCGTTGGTGTCGACGGCAATGCCTGGTCCCTGGTCATCGGAGACATGATCCTGGAGCCGTCGATACCCTTGCAGCTTGAGCGCAATGTCCGCGGGGACGGCGGCTCGGTGCTTCGGGTCCTTTACCGCAATCCGCAACATATCAGGAAGATCGTCGATCCCTTTGTCGGCGACACGATTTCGCTCGTTACCGGGTACGGTCCTCCGCGGGGTCTGTTGAAGCCCCAGAGATTCGTGGATCTGGAAGCGCTGAGTTCCGCCCAGGGTATCGCGATCGTCACCAGGTCCGACGGCATCAACATGCAGGTGCTTGGGGACGATGTGATCATCGAGCGCGAAGGCGGCCTTGCCCTTTCAAACCGCCACTTGCGCGGAGGCACGGGCGCGCTGAACTCGATTGTCGACCCGGATAACACGAATGTCGAGTTCGTGTCGCTGAGCACCGAAGGCCCGGGCGCCTACCGTTCGAGACTGATTGAGCTGCAGAGGAAACTTTCCCGTGCGCCTGCAGGGAAGCGGCGCAAGGAACTGATCGAGCTTTCCAGGTTTTATCTGGCTCACCAGTTTGCCCAGGAAGCCCTCGGCCTGATGAAGCTTGCGCTCGAGGAAGAGCCGGCGCTGGCCGAGGACACGTCCTTCAATCTCATGATGGGAGCCGCCGAGACGATGGCGAACCGGCCATTGGAGGCCTACACCCATCTCAACAGGCCGGACCTGAAGAACAGTCCCGACGCTGCTGTCTGGCAGACAATCGTGGATGTCAGGCTCGGCAACTGGACTTCTGCGCGCATCGCCATGCCGCGCGGACGCGCCGTGATCGGCAATTACCCGAGCGCAATCCAGACGGAATTCAAACTTGCCGCCGCGCAGGCACTCGTCGAGGTCAATGATTTCGGGCTCGCGAACGGGGTTCTGGCGGAAATCGAGCCGAGCGAAGTCACGTCGGGACAGGCTGCCCGATACGATATTCTCCGCGGCCGCGTCGCGGATGCGTCCGGACGGTCCCAGGAAGCGCTTACCGTGTTCGATCTGGTGACCCGTTCCAGCGACCGGCCGCGTGCGGCGGAGGCCGAATACCGGGCACTGCGCATCCGGTACCGGGACGGCGAAGCGGACATGAACGAGACCATCGACCGGCTTGCAGGCCTTGCAACGTCCTGGCGCGGCGACGAGGTCGAGCTGAAGACCCTGCGGTTCCTGGCCCAGCTCTATGCCGAGCGGGGCCAGTACCGGGAAGCTTTCGAGGCCATGAAATCGGCGGTTCAGGCAGATCCGGATTCGGATACGACGCGTCTGCTGCAGGAAGAAATGAACGGTCTCTTCAATGCCCTGTTTCTTGAAGGCAGGGCCGATGAAATGTCACCGGTCAAGGCGCTGGCACTCTATTACGACTTTCGCGAGCTGACACCCATCGGCCGTCAGGGCGACGAAATGGTGCGCCAACTTGCCAAGCGCTTGGTGGAAATCGATCTGCTCGATCAGGCAACGGAATTGTTGCGTCATCAGGTGGACAACCGCCTGAAGGGCGCCGCAAGGGCGCAGATTGCCGCGGATCTCGCTGCGATCTACCTGATGGATCAGAAAGCCGACGAGGCTCTGAGGGTTCTCAACCGCTCCAGGCAGGCCAGCCTGCCGTCCACACTCGAGCGGCAGAGGAACATCGTCGAGGCGCGTGCGCTTACGGAAAACGGCCGCCCGGATCTGGCGCTGGAACTGGTTCGCAACATGCGCGGTTCCGACGTCGACCGCCTGCGCGCCGATACCTTCTGGGCGGCGGAAAGCTGGCGCGATGCGGGCGAGCAGCTCGAAGCGATGCACGGGTCGCGCTGGTCGGACAACATTCCGCTCGACGAACTGGAAAGGCGCGACATATTGCGCGCCGGCATCGCCTATTCGCTGGCCGGCGACCAGTTGAGCCTGGAGCGGCTGCAGACCAAGTACACCGGTAAGATGGCGAACAGTCCGGAGGCGCTCGCCTTCGAGGTCGTGACGCGGCCGATCGAAACGCAGGGTGTGGAGTTCCTGGAAGTCGCCAACCGGCTGGCCGACACGGATTCCCTTGAAACCTTCCTGCAGGAATACAGGCGCCAGTACATGTCGCCCAACCGGGCATCGGATGACCAGGCCGCAGCCGGAAACGCAGCGGGCGATCCGGCGGGCTGATACCAACCTTCATAGATAGAAACCCATTTCATGGCATCAAACCGGTCCACTCGGTCAGGCGTGGTGCGCAGCGCGATGCCGGCGCATCGGGCAAGCGCCACAACGCAGCCGATGGCCGGTTTCATGCCACCGGAGGCCGGGTTCTTTTGCCCCAATGCCGCGTTGCGATTTGCTTGAAGTGCCGGCACTAGCGCGCAAACCGCGCCTTGCCTTGTGGCAAAACAATCCCGGTGAAATGGGTTTCTATCTATGACGGTTGGTATGAAGTATCTTTCGCGGAAATGAATGAGACCGGTTGAAGCTGACGGCCGGACCGGCTCAGCCCAGGGCACCAAGCGCGGGTGTCGGCGGCGCGGCGGCCACGTGCGGCTTTTTCAGTTCGGCCTTGTAGCGCATGACCAGTTCCGGGATCGTGCGCGTGTTCCGGTCCAGCCAGCGGCAGCGGGCCTTCAGGAAGTCCTTGTAGGTCTTGTCGTCGATGCCGGTCTGAAGCATGAGCCGAAGGATGGCGCCATCGGCATCGGACTTGAGCGTTTCTGCGACGACATCGTCTGAAAGATTGAGCCTGCGTCCGATCAGCCAGATCGCGGCATCAATGCGCTCATCTTCAAAAAGCGTTCGTAGGATAGCGTCAAAGGACAGTTCGCCATTGGCAATCTGCATGCTGGCCTCGTGCCGCGAATAGCGGACACCGTCAATCTCGATATCGCCTTCGCGCTCAAGGTCACCGATCGTGGTAGCAAGACGCTCCAGATCGTCTTCATCCACGGCTCTTTTGAGCGGAGCAGGAACGAGAGGGCAGTCGGTCTCGAGCACGAGTTTGAGGGTTTCCAGAAACTCCTCGTCCTTGATTGCCCGCTTGGCCATGCCCGCGAGGACCTCAACTTCGGTGTTCGCAAAAATCAGCAGCGCAAGCATGCCCTTTACCGAAAAGGGGACTTCTACGTTATCGAGCAATACGTGAACGACATTCCGGCTGCTGCGGGCAATCAGCGTATCGCTCATTTCTTCGCTCAGATCCGCGCGGCGGGCGACGGACAGGCGCTTGTCATTGCTGCCTGCCTTGGACAGGTTCATAAGAGCCGTCTGGCTGATCACCGGCGAGCACTCGATCACGGGCTCGGACAGATCGTAGTCTTCCTGGGTCAAACGGTCGGCGAGGTCGGAGATGATGCGATCGGTCTTGGCGAGGCGCACCACGAGTTCATAGCGCGCTTCGCGATCAAGCTGATCAAAGACGGAAAGCACAATTCTCGAAAAGAGTTCACGTTCGACGGGCGTCGGCTCATGTTCCTCCGAACGCGCGTACTCGCCGACAAGCGTCCGGATCAGTTTCGACCGCGCTTCCGGTTCTTTGATTCTCGCAAGTTGTTCAAGTTGATCGCGTATCACGGAACTACCAAAATAAAACACGGCCGACGAGCGGCCTCCCCAGTGCCGCAGAGTATTTCATGTTTTGATTAATATTCTTCTACTTTTGTCGACTGTAAATCTGTTGTTGGGCAGTGAAATCCCATACCTTAAAAGCTATTAAAATCAATAATTTAAAGTATATTTTTTTAAGTATATCTTAATATTAAAATAAACTTAAATATTATCAATGACACTACTCAAAAAACTCTGTGATTACTAATGTTATTAGAATTGTCATTCAAGTAAATCATGTTAAGTCGATTGTTCAGTGACTAATAAACTCTCACTGGAGCGGCGCTACGTTTCAGGCAGCCAACTTTCTGGGAGATTTTCTTTGTCGAAGAGAACGGACATTGACACCATCGTCTTGCTGGGTGCCGGACCCATCGTCATCGGCCAGGCGTGTGAATTTGACTATTCGGGAACGCAAGCCTGCAAAGCGCTTCGCGAAGACGGGTACCGCGTCGTGCTCATAAATTCCAATCCGGCCACGATCATGACCGACCCGGACACCGCGGACGCGACCTATATCGAACCGCTGACGCCAGGTTCGGTACAGGATGTCATTGCGCGCGAAATGCAGGCACATCCGAATGAGACCTTCGCCATTCTTCCGACCATGGGAGGGCAGGTTGCACTGAACGTTGCCCTTGCGCTCTCGGATAGCGGTTTTCTCACCGAGGCCGGGATCGAGTTGCTCGGAGCGGGCCCCGACGTCATCCGAAAAGCCGAGGACCGCGAGTTGTTCCGCAACGCGATGGAGAAGATCGGCATCGAATGCGCGAAATCCGTTCAGGTGACGTCGATTGAGCAAGGCCACGCCGCCCTTGATGTGACCGGTTTGCCGGCAATTCTGAGGCCTTCATTCACACTGGGAGGAACCGGCGGCGGGGTTGCGTACACAAAGGAAGAATTCATTGATCTTCTGGAAACCGGTCTCGACGCGTCGCCCGTGGGTTCGGTTCTGGTCGAAGAATCCCTGTTGGGTTGGAAAGAGTACGAGCTGGAAGTCGTCCGCGACAAAGCGGACAACTGCATCATAGTTTGCCCTATCGAGAACATCGATCCGATGGGTATTCATACTGGCGACTCGATTACCGTCGCACCGGCCCTCACGCTGACCGACAAAGAGTACCAGGCGATGCGTGACAATGCGATGGCGTGTCTTCGCGAGATTGGGGTCGATACGGGCGGATCCAACGTCCAGTTTGCGGTTGATCCTGAAAACGGCCGGCAAATTCTGATCGAGATGAATCCGCGCGTGTCGCGCTCTTCGGCCCTTGCGTCGAAGGCGACCGGATTTCCGATCGCGCGGATCGCCGCGAAACTGGCGATCGGATACACGCTGAACGAAATCACCAATGAGATCACCGGTTCGACACCGGCAAGCTTCGAGCCAACGATAGATTACGTGGTCACCAAAATCCCGCGGTTTGATTTTTCAAAATTCGGCGAAGCGCATCCGCACCTCACCACATCAATGAAATCGGTGGGTGAAGTCATGTCGATCGGACGCAACTTCGCCCAATCGATGCAAAAGGCCCTGCGGTCTCTGGAGATCGGTCTCACCGGGTTCAACGAGACCCGGCACGGTTCGGACAAGGACAGCATTCTTCAGGACCTTGAGAAGCCTGCTCCAATGCGGATCTTGCTGGTCGCGCAGGCGCTGAGGGCCGGAATTGACGCGGAGACAATCTGCAAGCGGACCGGGATCGATGCCTGGTATGTGTCCCAGATCGCGTCCATTGTCGATCTCGAAACCCGGATACGGGGCGGGCAGATCCGTTTGTCCCAGGATCGCGACACGCTGTTGATGATCAAGAAGCAGGGGCTCAGCGACGCCCGCATCGGAGAACTTGCCGGGTACTCCGAGGCCGAGATCGCGGCGTTTCGCCGGAGCGCCGGCATTGAACCGGTCATCAAGAAGATCGACACCTGTGCGGCAGAATTCAAATGCATGACGTCGTTCATGTACTCGTCTTACGAGGGCGATGGCATGTCTGCCCCGGAATGCGAATGCGATCCGTCGAACCGGCGGAAAATCGCGGTTCTGGGAAGTGGCCCGAACCGGATCGGCCAGGGAATCGAATTCGACTACTGCTGTGTGCATGCGTGTTCAGCGCTCGCGGAGATCGGATTTGAAACGATCATGATCAACTGCAATCCCGAAACCGTTTCGACAGACTATGACAGCTCCGACCGGCTCTATTTCGAACCGCTGACACAAGAAGATGTTCTAGAGGTGTTGCGCAAGGAGCAGGCGAGCGGCGATCTGATCGGTGTTGTCGTCCAGTTGGGCGGGCAAACACCCTTGAAACTGGCCGCAGCCATCCAGGATGCCGGTATCCCGGTTCTGGGGACACCTCCCCAGTCGATTGATCTTTCCGAGGACCGCGAGAGCTTCAAGGAACTGGTTGAGCGTCTGGGCTTGCAGCAGCCACCAAATGCGATTGCCCGTTCCGCAGCAGAAGCCCTTCGCTGTGCGCAGGAAATTGGCTACCCGGTCGTCATCCGTCCTTCCTATGTGCTCGGGGGGCTGTCAATGCGTATCGTGCGCGACGACGCCGAGCTCAGATCCTACATCGACACTGCGGTCAGCGTCTCGAATGACAGGCCAGTCCTGATTGACGGCTACCTTGAAAACGCAATCGAGTTCGACGTCGATGCATTGTGTGACGGCGATGAGGTGCGGATTTCAGGGGTCATGGAACATGTCGAACCGGCCGGGGTTCACTCCGGCGACAGCGCCTGTGTGATCCCGCCCTATTCTGTGCCGGCCGATATTGTCGAGCAACTCACCCGGCAGACTGCCGCGATTGCCCGGGAGCTCAAGGTCGTCGGACTGATCAATGTCCAGTTTGCGGTCAAGCAGGATCAGGTATTCCTGATCGAGGCAAATCCGAGAGCCAGCCGAACCGTCCCCTTCGTCGCAAAGGCGAAGGGCGTGCCGGTCGCCAAAATTGCGGCTCAGGTTATCGCCGGCCGCAAACTGCATGAATTTCCGGACATGTTCCCGGAAACGCGCGGGCTTTACTCGGTAAAGGAAGCGGTCCTTCCCTTCAAACGTTTCGCCGATTGCGACACGCTCCTCGGGCCGGAGATGAAATCCACAGGCGAGGTGATGGGCATTGAATGCACCTTGCCGAAAGCCTTTGCAAAGTCCCAGGAGGCGGCCGGGTTCTCGCTGGACCGGGAAGGGGCCGCAATCGTTCCCGCCATGCCGGCGGATACGGCGAGCTTCGTCGAAATGCTGAAACTCTTGCGCAAGAAGGGGATCGACATATGCGCGCCCGAGACTGTGCGAACGGTTCTGGGGACGCACGGCCTGGATGTCGGTGCCTATGATGGCGATCCTCTTGAGGACCTCGATCCGGACCAGATACGGCTCGTCCTCAATCCCGACGCAGCCGAATGCGCGGCGCCGGAGGCGAAGCGTATCCGGAAGTTCGCCCTTCGCAATGACATCCCCTGCTACACAACCATGCGGTCTTGCGATCTCGCCGTTGCGGCGCTGACGCAGAGCGGTTCCACTGCGTCGATCCGGCCATGCATTCAGCTACTCAATCAACAGGAGCGTACCGATGTCCAATCGCGCTGACAATCTGCTCAACATACTCGTCCGTCAACCGCTGACCCAGTCCTCGGAACTGGAAGCCAGTGTCATTAGTCAGTGCCTGTCCGAGATCACACGCATTGACGGGCACTTCGCCAACATTTCACTGCTTGGAAGCGCGGAAGCCCAATCGAACGAGTCGTTTCGCGAGGCCTTCGAACAGAATATCGGCGCGCCCTTCACGCCGCGCAATTTCCGCGACTACCGGCTTTCCCTCATGCGCAATGCCGATGCCTTCATCAACATTCGCACCGCCATGAGCGAGAGCACGGCTTTCGAGGTCGCCTACAACATCTTTGGCGGCGAGAACGTGCCGATGCTGTTTGCCGTATGGCGCAATGCGCCCATCAGGACAACGCTGATCCGGGATCTGGAGGATCTCGGAGACGTTACCTACGTGGAATTCGACAAGCCGCGCGATTTGCGTCGTCCGTTGTGGAATTTTCTCGAACTGGCGGCACGGCAGAAGTTTGAAAGGAGCAGCGACGCACGCCCGGATCGCGATGCCGCGCCGGAGAAGAAGGTTTATGCCAGCGCCGCCGCGCCCGCACCGTGCCGCCACTCGGCATTGCTTGCTCTTGCCGACGGGACCCTGTTTTACGGCAAGGGGATCGGCCGCGAAGGTATAGTGAGCGCGGAACTCTGTTTCAACACGGCAATGACCGGATACCAGGAGATCCTGTCCGATCCTTCCTACGCCGGACAAGTGGTCACCTTCTCGTTTCCGCATGTCGGCAATGTCGGCGTGAACCGCGATGATGCAGAGGCGCAGATCCCTCTGGCGCGCGGCTGCGTGCTCAGAGATGAAATTACCGACCCCTCGAACCACCGGTCCGAAACCCATTTGGAAAAATGGCTTTGCGATCATGGCCTGACGGGTATCTGCGGCATCGACACACGCGCACTAACCCGTCATCTGCGTGAGAACGGCGCACAGAATTGCGCGATTTCCTTTGATCCCAGCGCCCGCCACGACCCCGCCGGCCTCGTCACCCTGGCGGCAAATCAACCCAGTCTCGTGTCGCAAAAGCTTGTTGAAGGCGCCTCGACAAAATCAATCCGAATTGTCCAGGGCCAAGGAGAGAAAACCATGGAAAACACCCAGCCGCATATCGCGATCATCGACTATGGCGTCAAGGGCAACATCGTCGACTGCCTGACGAGGCGTGGTTGCCGGGTCTCGGTCGTACCCGCAACCGTTTCGTCAAAAGAGGTCATGAAACTTGCGCCGGACGGCATTCTGCTTTCGAACGGACCCGGTGACCCTGTCGCGGTTGCACCCTATACGGTACCGACTATCCGCAGCCTGACCCGGAACGGCCTGCCGATTTTCGGAATATGCCTCGGGCACCAGCTGCTGGCGCTCGCCCTCGGCGGCAAGGTTTCAAAAATGCATTTCGGGCATCACGGCGCCAACCATCCGGTTTATGACAAGCACTCGGACACGGTTCTGATTACCAGTCAGAACCATGGATTTGTCGTCGATCGTGACAGCCTGCCAAAGGATGCGATCACCACGCATGTCTCCCTTTTTGACGGGACACTTGCCGGTTTTGAGCTTCCGAAACAGCAAATTCTTTCGGTCCAGTTCCATCCTGAAGCCTCGCCGGGGCCGCATGATGCTGCCTACCTGTTCGATGACTTTGTCGACCGCGCCCGGGCGAGCGTTGCCGAGAAAAAAGTGACTTTGGCCGGAACGTATCCGGAGCCCGACATCTCCGCGATGTCGGCTTGAATGGCCGCAGGCCATGTTGCTTGAAACCCGCTATCCCGAGACAATCAAGATCAGGCGTTCATGAGCATAACCGAAGTCTTGAGCTCGATGGGGCTCCTGATCAGTGCCGGCCTGATCATGTTGATGATCGTGGGATTTGCTTTCCTGGAGGCAGGTGCCGTTTCGCGCAAATCCGTCGCGGCAATTCTCACCAAGAATGTAGCGGCCCTGGCCGTCACCACGATGTCCTTTTACCTGTTGGGACATCAGTTGATGTTCGGCATCGGAGAGGGAAATTTCCTGTCAGCCTATCAGGTCTGGGGTGACGGCGATCAACAGGAAGGCGGGTTGTTGCAACCCGCCTACTGGCTTTTTGTATCGCTCTTCGCAGTTTCCTCCACTTCGATCGTTTCCGGTGCGGTTGCGGAGCGCATGCGGATCAATGCGTTTCTGATCTTTGCCGCTTTCAACGGCGCGCTGGTCTTCCCCCTGATCGGCAATTGGGTCTGGGGCGGTGGCTGGCTGCAGCAGAACGGCTTTCATGACTTTGCCGGTGCAACGGTCGTTCACACGGCAGGCGGCCTGGCCGCCTTGATCGGAAGCCTGATACTTGGACCGAGACTGAACCGCTTCGATCATCCGGGTGCAAAACGGCAAACCTCCCCGTCGTCGCTGCCTCTTGCGACGCTGGGTGTGTTTCTGCTTTGGATCGGCTGGTTCGGCTTCAATGGCGGTTCCGCCCTGCCTGTTGAAGATCTCGCGGGTTTCGCCGATATCCCGCGTATCGTCGCGTTTACGAATTCGGGCGCGGTTGGCGGTGTGCTTTTTGCCTGTGTCTATTCAAGGCTTGTCCTTCGCCGGTGGGACCTGGTGATCATTTTGAACGGCGCGCTGGCGGGTCTGGTGGCCATAACAGCGGCTCCGCACTCGCAACACGCCTATATGGGCTTTGTGTTCGGTGCATGTGGCGCCGCCATCATGATTGCAACGGATCGACTGTTGCTTCGCCTGAAGATCGACGACGCGGTCGGTGCCGTGCCGGTTCACCTCGGACCGGGGCTGTTCTCGGCGATCGTGGTCGTCAGCTTTGCCAATGACGCTTCCTGGGAAACACAGATCTTTGGCTCAGCCGCGATCTGTCTTGTCGTCGCCTTCGCCAACCTGCTTTTGTGGGGCGGGCTGACCATGCTCACCAACATCAGGCTGAACCCGTCGGAAGAAATACAGGGCGGCGACCTGACCGAAGTCGGACATGCGGCCTATGATCTCATCGATCCCGACATGAAGAATTTCTCCTACATCGCAACACATGACCTGAAGGAGCCGCTGCGCACGATCCATTCCTTCTCGCAACTGGCGGAAAAGACCGAAAACCGCGAAGAATGCCGGCAATACCTTACCCGGATACGGGACGCGTCCGTGAAGATGCGCAGTCTCATTGACGATCTGATCATCTACTCCAGCCTGAATCATGTTGCCAATCTCAGCGAGCCGGTCGATTGCCGCAAGCTCGTCAATTCCATCTATTCCGATCTGGAAAAACGCGGCGACGGAGGCCGGGACCACACTCTGAAAATGGACGAGTTGCCCGTCGTGACGTGCAATGCAACGCTCATGACACATGTGTTCCAGAACCTGATCCAGAACGCCGTGAACTACCGGCATCCTGATCGTCCGTTGCAGCTGGAGATAGGTTTCACCGAAAAGCCGAGCGTTTACGAGTTCGCGGTTTCCGACAACGGACTGGGTATTGCGCAAAACAATCGCGAAGCTGTGTTCGACGTTTTTTCGCGGTTTCATCCGCAGGCAAAACCGGCCGGAAACGGCGTCGGTCTCGCGATCGTGCGGAAGGCTGTCTTTCGTATGGGGGGCGTGATCTGGCTGCAGACGAAACTGGGCGCCGGGACAAGCTTCTTCTTCACGATACCCAAGGATCCAACGCCAACCCCGAAAGAGCATGCCGATGAACAACAGCTTCGATCCTGACGACAGGCTTGGCGCGAGGCTAAGGGAGAGACGCCGGCAACTCGGGCTCAGTCAGGCCGAACTTGCCAAACGGCTCCGTGTTTCACCTCAACTTGTCCAGAAACAGGAAGTCGGCGAGTCCCGGATATCGGCCTTCCAGATCTTCAAGCTCGCCGAAGTCCTCGGTGTTCCCGTCGACTATTTTTTCGAAGCGCTTGAGATAAGCGGGAGCGGGCCGGTCCGGGTGCCAAACAAGGAAGACATCATATCGCCCAGACGCCATCGCCGCCTCAACGTGATGCTCATTGAAGACAATGCCAATGACCAGTTGCTGTTTGTGAAGGCCGTTGAGGCAAGCCGCCGCGAGGTCAACGTCACCTGCTACAGTTCGGCAATCGAAGCCGAAGCCCACTTCAGGCAAATCGGTCAACCCGGCAGCCAGACCGTTCCGCCAGACCTGATCTTTCTGGACATCCGGTTGCCGCAGCTGCCGGGGATCGACTTTCTGCGTGAATTGTCGCGCAATCCCAATTACTGGAACCAACCCGTCATCATGTTGTCGAATTCGGTCGATGCCGTGGAGATGCACGAATGTTACAAGCGAAACGCGAGCGCCTTCGTGTGCAAACCGCAGGATTACGATCAATTCGTCGCCGTTATGGACGTCATTCTTCAGTACTGGTCCGAGATCGCAGTCTCGCCGACTTTTTACTAGGGAATACCGGTCTGCTTGGTCCGGGTCTGATTCGGTTTTTGCGCCGAGAGGCTCTGGTACGTTCTGCCGGTGTCCCGAGAGACAGGCTAGCCGCCGCCGAAACTCTTGACCAGCGATCCGGCCACCAGGTTCCAGCCGTCGACGAGAACAAAGAAGATGAGCTTGAAGGGCAGGGAGATGACGACAGGCGGCAACATCATCATGCCCATCGACATCAGCACCGATGCAATCACGAGGTCGATGATCAGGAAGGGAAGATAAAGCAGGAAACCGATCTCGAACGCACGTCTCAGTTCGGAAATCATGAATGCCGGAATGAGGGTTGCCATGGCCAGATCTTCCGGCCCTTCCGGGGCCTCCTGACCCGAGAGTTCCTGGAACAGTTCCAGATCCTTTTCGCGTACCTGCGAGAGCATGAAGGTGCGAAACGGATCGGCCGCACGCTCATAGGCCTGATCGAACTCGATTTCGCCTTCTATCAGCGGCTGGACGCCCGCGTCATAGGCTGCCTGCAACGTCGGCATCATGATGAATGCGGACAGGAACAGCGCCAGGCTGACCATGACCATGTTGGGCGGTGCGGTCTGAAGGCCAATTGCGGAGCGCAACAGTGACAGCACGACCACGATGCGCACGAAGCTTGTGGTCATGACCAGGATGGACGGCGCAAGCGACAGAACGGTCAGCAGGATAACCAGCTGAACGGCGCGTTCCGTCAGGCTGGCGTCGTCCCCGAAACCGACAGAAATTTCCTGGGCCAGGGCCGGCGATGAGAAAGCGGACAAGATCGCCGTGAGCGCAAGAAAGACGCCCACGTTCCAGAACCGCCACCGATGCCCCGCGTCGCGACGCTCTCCGCTCATCGATTTTGCTGTCCGCCCAACTCGAAGAGGATCTTGGCCATTTCGTCCTCGATCGGGTTCTTGTCGCCCAATCCCTGAACCACCCGTGGTTCCGGCTCGGCTCCCGGTATAATATCCAGTGTCGCCGTTTGCTTCGCGGCCGAAGGGGCCGATCCTTCGGATCGCATTTCCGGGCCCTTTACGTTCGGGACCGGTGTACCGGAACCGTCTTCAACCGGATCGGTCTTTTGAGGTTCCGGCGTTTCGATATCGATGAGATCATCCATCTCAAGATCCAGCTTGAGTTCTCGGGGAGGGGAGGCCGGTGCGTCTTCGGACGGTGCAGTCTCCTCTTCAACCGGTGCATCGTCGCTGATGGCATCCGCCTCGCCGGATTCCGCCGGCTCGTCTTCACCCCAGTTGAACCTTTCCGTGTTTCCAAACACGTCAGACAGCTTGAGTTTCTCATCCTCCCGGTTCACTTCGACGCCCGGGGCATCGCTCCCATCGACGGCCAACCCGGATGGATCGACCGGCGTCGTCTCCGCATCCTGTTCCTTGAACATGAAGCCGCTGTCGTCGGGCTCTTTTGGAACCTGAACCGGTGTGAGCAGCGCGGTCTTGGCGCGCGCGGCAGGGCCTGATGAGGGCGGCGTAATCGTGTGAACCGTCTGCGACGATCGTTCGCGGGCGGCGATCGAACGTCCGAGGCTCTTGAGCGGCGCCGATGCGCCTTCATCGCTCTCCGAAGCGCTTTTTTCCTGATCGGGTTCCTGTGCCGGTTTGAGCGCCGGCTCTTCCTTGACTTTCGAAGGAGCGCCGATCTGGGGTTCCATCCTGTTCTTCGGGGCAGCTTCGATCCCGGCCGCGTCTTCGGTATCTTCCCTGACATTTTGCGCGGCGCTCGTGGACCGGTTGAAACCGTTCTGAGTGGCCGCCCTCAAAAGGTCTGCGGCCCTGTCCGGGGACGTGCCTGATTCCTTTTCCTGCGTCGGCCTCGCAGCCACGGAGGGGACGGGGGCTGTCACGGGCGGGGTCTTGTCCTCGTTTTTCAGCGGGGCGACCGGCCGAACCGCCGCGCCGAGAGCAGCAGCAGCCTTCGGGGCTGGTCTGACAGCCGGTTCGGCCCTGGCTTTCAGGGGAACCGCCGGCACCGGTTCCGGTTTCACCAATGCGGCAGCAGGCTGCCGTGCCGTCTCTTCCGGTCTGGCCGGAATGTCCGGGCCCGGCGCGGTTGGCATCTTCATTGGTCCAGAACCGGTATTGGCGGGCACCGCGTTCGGTGCCTGCCTTTGTGCCGCTACCGGCGCGTTGCGGACGATGTTCTGCTCGACGACCAGATCGCTCGGGCCACCGACCAGCAGAAGATGCTCGACATTGTCGCGGCGGATCAGGACAAGCTGTCTGCGGGCGTCGACATTCATGCTGTCCATGACCGCTATGCGGGGTTGCCGGCTTCTGTTCTGCGGGGCGTTTGAGCCCGTCAGCCGCTTCAGAACGAAGACGAAAATGCTGAACAGCAGCAGGACAACGATCAGTGCCAGTATGGCGGCGATGACCTGGGTTGCGCCGCCGCTTACGTTGAACGTTGATTCAATCCAGTTGTACATATTGACCTCGTACCGCCCCGCCAGCGGAATGTTCTCGTTTTGCCGATACATCGCGCCGTCGTCGCAATTGGGGTATTTCCAGTTTTTCCCCAGCAATTGTTGCCGCTGCCGGGTCTGTGTTCAGCGATTTGCGGAAGCTGTTTCTCCGTCTTTCGAATGTGTCGATAATCCGGCAATTCGCCACAATTTCCCGTTTCGCTTGCTGTCGGAGACCGAATCTCTTTCCGATGTAAAATTAACAGAAGTGGGCAAATATTGCCTGTTTTGAGGTAGCTCGAATTCGCGAATTGCAAAGGAATGTCGGGCTATTCCACTGTTTTTTGTAGAAGTTCCGCCATTTGCGAATTCATGTATTAACTATTCGTTAACCATTTAGGCGGCAATGATTGCCTAGTTGGTTAACACATGGTGACAAAGATGGCCGCAATGGACTTGCCGCTCTTCCAGGCGCTGAAGTCGAAGATGCAGTGGCACCAGACCCGGCAGAGCGTTCTGGCTGAAAACATCGCCAATGCGAATACGCCCGGATATGTGTCCAGGGACGTCAAGTCGTACTCGTTTCAGGACCATATCGGGCTTCAGAACATAGCCGTCAGTACCGCCGTCACCAGGGTCGGTCATATCTCAGGGGCCGTGTCCGGCAACCTGCCTGTGAAGGTGGAGAAACTGGACTCCTTTGAGGTAACGCCCGACGGCAACAATGTGAATCTGGAAGAGCAGATGATGAAAATCACGCAGAACCAGATGGATTTCCAAGCCGCGACGACCCTCTACACCAAGGGGCTGGGTCTCATCCGGACCGCGCTTTCCAAGAGCGTTTAGCGCGCCGCAGATTGAAGGAGGATTGGCAAGTTGGACCTGATCAAATCCCTGTTCGTCTCCGCGAGCGGGCTGAAGGCCCAGAACGGCCGGATGCGCATCATCGCGGAGAACATCGCCAATGCGAATTCGACGGCGCGCACGCCGGAGGAGGAGCCCTACCGGCGCAAGATCCCGACCTTCCAGAGCCATTTCGACAAGGAACTCGGCGCAAAGACCGTCGAACTCGGCAAGGTCGCGGAAGATACCTCCGATTTCAAGTCGACGCATATGCCGGGACACCCGGCCGCCGACGAGAACGGATATGTGCTGCAGCCGAACGTGAACACGCTGATCGAGACAACCGACATGCGGGAAGCCCAGCGTTCCTATGAGGCCAATCTGAACGTTATCGAATCCACGCGCCGGATGTTGCAGCGAACGATCGATATCCTGCGCGCCTGAATTCTGGAATACACTTACCGAAAGGGGCCGGAGCCGTGACCACTCCGTCAATTGCAAACAATGCCTACCAGCTGGCAGCCAAGCTCCAGCAGCAAGCTAGAACCATTGAAGAAACCACTCCCGAAGCCACCGGGATGGATTTCGGCCAGATGGTAAAGGAAGCCGTCGATACCGTTGTCGACAAGGGGCAGCAGGCCGACGAGAAAGCGATCGGGATGATCGAAGGCAACACCGGCGTCGTCGATGTCGTCACGGCCGTGGCCGAGACCGAAGTCGCCCTGGAAACCATGGTCGCGGTTCGTGACCGTGTCATTTCCGCCTATGAAGAAATCATGCGGATGCCGATCTGACCGCGCCTTGGGGGAATTGACATGACCGGAGGCGAAGTACTCGATCTGGCCCGCGAGGCCGTTTGGACGATGATCCTCGTGGCCGCACCGGCCATGGTCATCGGGCTGCTCGTCGGCGTCGTGATCGCTCTGTTCCAGGCGCTGACGCAGATCCAGGAAATGACCCTGGTCTTCGTGCCCAAGATCCTCGCGATTTTCGTGACGATCCTTGTGACGCTGCCGTTCATGAGCCAGTTGCTTCAGGCGTTCATGGGACGGGTCACCGAAATGATCCTGACTACCGGCTGAAGGGGCTCACGGGCGCGACCTCATGACCATTCAGCTAGATTTCCTGCCGGATGTCGCCGCCGCCTTCCTGTTGATGTTCGCCCGCCTCGGAACGATGCTGATGCTTCTTCCCGCGCTTGGCGAGAGCTCCATTCCCATGCGTTTCCGGCTGACCATCGCGCTTGCGCTCACGCTGGTGATGTACCCGGTCGCGGCGTCGCTCTATCCGGACAACCTCACGTCAAACATGATGCAGCTGCTTTTGCTGCTGGGAGGTGAACTCGCCATCGGGTTCGGCATCGGGCTGTGCGCGCGCCTGATCACGTCCGCGCTCCAGATTGCCGGCATGATCATGGCGAACCAGTCCGGGCTTGCCTTCGCGCTGGGCACGGATATCGCAAACGAAGGTCAGCAGGGGGCTCTCTACGGCAACTTTCTGGCCGTCCTGGGGATCACGCTGGTCTTCGTGTCGGATTCGCACTACCTGGTCATCGCCGCCCTGTATGACAGCTTCACGATTTTTCCGCCCGGCAATCTGCCGCCCATGAGCGATTTTGCGCAAAACGCCACGGAAACGGTTGCGCATGTGTTCACGATTGCGGTGCGAATGAGCGCGCCGTTCCTGGTGGTCGGGCTGGTGTTCTATTTCGGTCTCGGCCTGCTCAACAAGCTGATGCCGCAAATGCAGATCTTCTTCATCGCGATGCCCGTGAACATCGCCGTGGGTCTGTTCCTTCTCATGGCGCTGATCGCGACGCTGATGATGTTCTATCTCGAGCATTTCCAGGAATCGATCGGCAAGTTCATCATAGGGTGACGGGTCGACATGGCTGACGATACCGACGACTCAGAAAAGACTGAGGACCCCACGCAAAAGCGCTTGAAGGAAGCGCATGACAAGGGGGACGTTCCCAAATCGCAGGAGGTCAGCACCTGGTTCACCCTTGCCGGGGCAACCCTGATGATCGCTATCTTCGCGCCGGGGGCGGCGGCGTCGCTCAGCGGTCTCATGAAGGGGTATATCGAACACGCGCACCAGATCCCCGTGGACGGATTCGCCCTGAAGGCGCTCTGGCGCGATACGGGCCAGTCGGTCGCCCTGATCGTCGGTCTGCCGCTGATCTCGCTGCTTGTCATGGCCGTTGCCGGAAATCTCATACAGCATCAGCCGCTTCTGACCGCCGAGACGATCAAGCCCAAATTGTCCAAGATTTCGCCGCTCTCCGGGTTCAAGCGTTTGTTTTCCGCCGACAGCCTGGTGAACTTTGCCAAGGGCATGTTCAAGATCTCGATCGTCGGCGCGCTGATGGTTGCGGTCGTATGGCCGCATCGCGATGAGGCAGAAATCATCATTTTCGCCGAAACAAGCGTCATCCTGGAAGAGGCTCAGGTCCTGATCCTGCAGTTGCTTGCGGCAATCCTTGCTGTCATGACCGTTGTGGCCGCGGCAGACTACGCCTACCAGAAGAACAAGTGGTTCAAGAAACAGAAGATGTCCCTTCGCGAGGTGAAGGAAGAATTCAAGCAGACCGAGGGCGACCCGCTGGTCAAGGGCAAGATCCGGCAACTGCGCATGGAGCGCTCGCGCAAGCGCATGATGGCGGCGGTGCCGCAGGCGACCGTTGTCGTGACCAACCCGACGCACTTTGCCGTTGCGCTCAAGTACGAGGAAGGCATGGGCGCACCGCTCTGCCTTGCCAAGGGCACGGATGCGATCGCCCTGAAAATGCGCGAGGTCGCGAAGGACAACGAGGTTCCTGTCGTTGAGAACCCGCCGCTGGCCAGGGCACTTTACGCAACGGTGGAAATCGATCAGGAAGTTCCCGAAGAGCATTACAAGGCGGTTGCCGAGGTCATCGGCTTCGTCTTCAGAATGCGCAAACGTGCGTCCTGGAGAGCAAACTAGGGTCCTGACCCCGGCTCAATCGCTCTTGAAGACATGCTTTTGGGGTGCAGACCGGTGCACGGCTTCACCGCGCGTCAAAAAACGCCTTCAAACGCGTGAATTTCAACAGAAGTAAACGTCATATCAGTTGAAATTGGGGGGCAAGCACAGAATGCTTGTAGACGGCCCCAAAGAAACCGAATCGGGCCGGGAGACAGGACGTATGAGTGACACGGACGGAGCGCCGGGCGGGCCGATGATCAGCCGGCCGGAGCGCTCCGGTAATATTGGCCTCCTGATAGGCCTGGCTGTGCTTCTGGTTGGGGCTGCTGCTGCCTTTGCGGTCATGGACCGCGAAGTCGCCCAGCCGTTCATCCTCGCGCTGCTCGGCATTCTGGCGGTGGTCGGTGTGTTCTGCCTGTTTGCCGGTGCCATCGGCTTTCTGCGCCTGTCTGCGCGGCCGGGGGAAGCCAATCCGCTTGCGGCCGCCTTTGTCGACACGATGGATGACGGTGCCCTGATCACCGATACCGACGGACGCCTGGTTTATGCCAATACCGCCTATGCCGAACTGACCGGAGCGGACACGCCGTCCGACATCCGCGTCGTCGAACGGGTGTTCTCCTCCGATCCGGACGCCGCCGACGCGATCTTCAGGCTCTCCCAGGCAATGCGCGAAGGCCGCAAGGTCCAGGAAGAGATCCGGATGCCGTTTCCCCTCGGCCGCGTCGAGGGAACTGCGCGCTGGTACCGTGTTTCCGTCAGGCCGTTGCAGTCTTCCGGCGAGCGCAGCGGCAAGCAGATGTCGATCTGGCAGCTTGCCGACATCACCCGCGATCGGGCCGAACAGGAAAACTCCTTCCAGGAACTTCAGCGGGTCATCAATTTTCTCGATCATGCCCCTGCCGGGTTCTTCTCAAGCGATTCCAGGGGCCGCATCGTCTACCTGAACGCGACGCTCGCTGACTGGCTTGGCTATGATCTCGCGCAGTTCGATGCCGGCGATCTCGATCTTTCGGAAATCGTGCGCGGTGACGGCACCGAACTGATCCGTTCCGTCAAGGGCCAGGCCGGCGAGGTCAAGAGCGAGACGTTCGATCTCGATTTCGTCACGCGCAACGGGCGCGGACTGCCCGTGCGGCTGCTGCACCGGGTTCCGTTCGGTGAAAACGGACAACCTGGCGACAGCCGTACGCTGGTGCTGAACCGGTCGCGAGGCGAGGGCGAGGAAGCGTCCGAGGCGCTGCGTGCCGCCGAGGTTCGTTTCGCCCGCTTCTTCAACAACACACCGATCTCGATTGCATCGCTCAACAACGAGGGCCGGGTCCTGCGCACGAATGCGCCGTTCCTGAAACTGTTCGGTGCCGCCGACACGGTCGAGGAATCGCCAAAACTCGAGGCCTATGTCGCGGAGAGCGGGCGCGAGGATCTGTCCAAGGCCCTCTCGGCAGCAGCCAAAGGCATCGGCGAAATCGCACCGATCGATATTCCGCTGGTCGAGGGAAATGATCCGCGTTCGGCGACCTTCTACGTGTCCGCCGTCCAGGACGGTGAAGGCGACGGCGAGACGGCGATCGTCTATGCCCTGGAGACGACGCAGCAAAGGGCCCTGGAAGCCCAGTTCGCGCAAAGCCAGAAGATGCAGGCGATCGGCCAGCTGGCCGGCGGCGTCGCGCATGACTTCAACAATGTGCTGACCGCCATTATCGGCTTTTCCGATCTTCTTCTGGCCAGCCACCGGCCCACTGATCCGTCCTTCCAGGACATCATGAACATCAAGCAGAACGCGAACCGCGCCGCCGGGCTCGTGCGGCAGCTGCTTGCGTTCTCGCGCCGCCAGACATTGCGGCCGCAACAGCTCGAACTGAACGATGTCCTGGCCGATCTGTCGATCCTGCTGGATCGCCTGCTCGGCGAGAAGGTCGAGCTGAAAGTGGTTCACGGCCGCGATCTGTGGCCGGTCATGGCGGATCTCAACCAGCTTGAGCAGGTCATCGTCAATCTGGCCGTGAATGCGGGCGACGCGATGGCCGAGGGCGGACGGTTGACCATCCGCACCAGCAACGTTGAGGAAGCCCAGTCCACCCAGTTCGAGAACACGCGGGGCATGCCGCCCGGCGAGTACACGCTTGTGGAAGTGGAGGACACCGGCCACGGGATGCCGCCGGAAATCATGGAGAAGATCTTCGATCCGTTCTTTTCCACCAAGGAAGTCGGCAAGGGAACCGGCCTCGGCCTTTCGACGGTCTACGGGATCGTCAAGCAGACCGGCGGCTTCATTTTCTGCACCTCCGAAGTCGATGCCGGTACGACCTTCCGTCTGTTCCTGCCGCGGCACATTCCCGAAATTGTCGAGGAACCCAAGCCCGAGCCCAAGGAAACGGAACCTGAAAAGGTCGCCGATCTCACCGGATCGGCCACGATCCTCCTCGTGGAGGACGAAGAAGCGGTGCGCGCCTTTGCCGCCCGTGCGCTGGCCTCACGAGGCTATACGGTTCACGAAGCAGGCTCGGGCAACGAAGCGCTTGAGGTGATGGAAGAGGCCGGCGGTGAAATCGACCTGGTCGTCTCCGATGTGGTCATGCCGGAAATGGACGGGCCGACCCTCCTCGTGGAGCTTCGCAAGACGCAACCCGATCTGAAGATCATTTTCGTGTCCGGATATGCCGAAGATGCCTTCGAAGAGAACCTGCCCGAGGGCGAACAGTTCTTCTTCCTGCCGAAACCGTTCACGCTGAAGCAGCTGGCGACGACCGTGAAGGACGTTTTGAACGGGTAGCACAAACCGCCGGAGCCTGTTTTCTTGACAGGCTTCCGGCAATTTGGCACTTAAATTCCATGGGGCGAGCGAACACCCCGTGAGGCGTAAGCTGAAGTTTCGCGTCCTTGAAACCCATTCAACGGGAGGACGCGCCATGCCGTCTCTGAACTCCATATCCGTTTCACAGCTGTCACGACTGGTCGGTTCGCCCGATGCGCCGGTGATCCTTGACGTGCGTATCGACGAGGACTTCGCCGCAGACCCCGGTTTGATCCCGTCGTCCTTCCGGCACCCGTTCCGGAGTGCCGACGATCTTGCCGGCCGGCTGCAGGGCAGGCGGGTGGTTGTCGCCTGCTGGAAGGGGCTGAAGCTGTCGGAAGGGGTTGCGGCGATCCTGCGAGCAAGCGGCATCCAGGCCGAATTCCTGGAGGGCGGATGCACCGGATGGCGCGAGGCAGGGCTGCCGATGGTGCCGGCTGCAAGTCTGCCAGACAGGAATTCCGAGGGACAGACCGTCTGGGTGACGCGCCATCGGCCCAAGATAGACCGGATTGCCTGTCCGTGGCTGATACGCCGGTTTGTCGATCCGTCCGCCCGGTTCCTGTTCGTGTCACCGGCACAGGTTGATGCGGTCGCCGAAAAATTCGGCGCCACGCCGTTCGATGTTGAAAATGCCTTCTGGAGCCACCGCGGCGATCGCTGCAGCTTCGATACGATGCTTGAGGAATTCCAGCTTCAAGGCGCGCCGCTATCAAGGCTCGCCACCATCGTGCGGGCTGCCGATACCAATCGGCACGACCTGGCACCGGAGGCCGCAGGGCTGCTGGCGGCTTCGCTCGGCCTGTCGCGCATGTACAAGGACGACCTGCGCCAGCTCGAGGCAGGCATGGGTCTTTACGACGCCTTCTACCGCTGGGCGCGCGATGCGACCGAGGAAGGACACGACTGGCCCACGACTGGCGGCAAGGGCTGATTTCATGCCGAGACAGTCAGAAACTGCCCGGTCTCCGGCCGGGCCGGCTCCGCTGTGCAAGGATATAGCGGTTTCCTGGAGGCGGCTGTTTGCCGTATTCGGCAGCATCGGCCTTCTGTCATTCGGCGGTCCCGCGGCCCAGATCGCGCTGATGCATCGCAAGCTGGTCGAGGAAACCGGCTGGCTTTCCGAGAGAGCCTACGCCAACGCCCTCGGCTTCTGCATGCTTCTGCCGGGACCGGAAGCCATGCAGCTTGCGACCTATTGCGGCTGGAAGCTGCGGGGCATTGCAGGCGGGCTCGTTGCGGGCCTGCTTTTCGTGATCCCGGGGGCACTTGCCATCTTCGCGCTGGCGGGCCTCTATGCCGTCTTCGGCAATGTTGCGCTGATGTCCCAGCTGTTCCTGGGCATCAAGGCTGCCGTTCTTGTTGTCGTGCTGGAAGCCTTGCTGAGGCTTTCGAGGCGGGCCTTGAAGGAGCGGAAGGAATGGATCATTGCCGGTCTGGCTTTCGTGGCCATTTTCTTTCTGTCTCTGCCGTTCCCGCTGATCGTGCTGGCCGCCGCGCTGTTCGGCGCGGCGACGGGAAGGGGAGCCGGGCGTGATGCGGGCGATGGCGGTGCCGGTTCACACGCCGGTGCCGGTGTTCCCTTCGCCGGGACCCTTGCCCGTATCACCGTCTGGCTGGCCTTGTGGCTCGGACCGCTGGCTCTGCTCGACTGGTGGGGCGGAGCCCCGGTCCTGAGCGAGCTCGGCTGGTTCTTCTCCAAGCTGGCCGTTGTGACATTCGGCGGTGCATACGCCGTTCTCGCCTACATGGCGCAAGACGTGGTCATCCAGCACGGCTGGCTCAGCGCAGGTGAAATGATGGATGGGCTCGGTCTTGCCGAGACGACACCAGGGCCGTTGATCCTGGTGACGCAGTTCGTGGGATTTCTGGCCGCGTTTCAGAGCGGCGGCCTCTGGTCGGGCCTGGCCGGCGGTCTCGTCGCGCTGTGGGCGACATTCGTTCCCTGCTTCTTGTGGATCTTCGCAGGCGCACCCTACATTGACCGGATATCGGCGTTGCCAAGGCTGCAATCGGCACTTTCGGCCATCATCGCTGCCGTGGTTGGGGTTGTGCTCAATCTCTCGGTCTGGTTCACACTGCATGTCGTCTTCGGATCCGTCAGTGCCGAGCGGTGGGGGTGGTTGACCCTCTGGGTGCCGGAGCTGGCAAGTCTGGACTGGCGGGTGCCTGTGCTCGCGATATTCGGCGGCCTTCTCCTGCTCCGCTTCCATGTCAACCTGATCTGGACCTTGCTCGCGGCGGCGCTTGCAGGTGTGGTGCTGTCCCAGGTCGGCTGAGTGTTCGCATGGGCGAAAGAAGGTCAGAAACTGATTCCGGTTGCGGCTCCAAGTTATTGTTTTCGAATCTGAATGTCGGGGCTTTGCTTGGGTGCGGACACGCCGTGTCCCGATGCCTGCGAGACCATTTCCTGCCGTCAACGGAGATTTGAGCGGGCCGCTTGCGCGGGAGGTCGCGAGGGGGCACTGTGCTTTCGTTGTGTCATCGCATTTGGGGTAGAAGCATGCAGTTACCGGATTTCATCAAGAATTTTCCCGCACTGGACATCCCGTTTCCCGAAGATGTAGTGACCTCGCATGCGATCCAGTCGGATGCCGGGCTTGTCGTCTTTTTCGATTTTCAGAAGGATTTTGTGCTGCCGCCGCATGCCCATCTTGCCCAGTGGGGGACGGTGCTGGACGGGCAGATTGAATTGACGATCAACGGGGAAACGAAAACCCTCGGCCCGGGCGCCATCTACGACATCCCGAGCGGCGCTGAACATGGCGCTGTCATCAAGGCGGGCACGAAGGTCATCGACGTCTTCGAGGAAGCGCACCGCTACCCGGTCAAGAGGTGATGCGCGGCGCGTGCCGTGTCACCGCTCAGAAGCGGGCGACGACGCCGAGCAACGGGCCGTGGGTGATGGTGTCGTAGCCGAAGCTGTCAGTGCCGGTCTTGTCGTTGTCGTAGTCGACACTCAACGCCTTGTACTGCATGTGGGCCGACCAGGTCTTGTTGAAGTGGTAGCCGACGCCGCCCTGAACGTTCCAGGTGAAGTCGGACGCCACACCGAAGCCGCCAATGTCGCCTCTGGCGTTGGCAGACCATTTGTCGTTGAACATGTGGAAGGCGCGAATGCCGACGACCGGATCGATCCAGTCGTCGCCGCGGGAGATGTCGAAATTGCCGACGAAGGTGCCCTGTGCATTGAGATCCAGGTTGATGTCCCAGTAGCGTCCGCCGGCATAGAGGTCGACCGAGGTCTGCGGTGAGTTGT
The DNA here is from genome assembly GCF_965229775.1 of Roseibium sp. Classification (GTDB taxonomy): domain Bacteria; phylum Pseudomonadota; class Alphaproteobacteria; order Rhizobiales; family Stappiaceae; genus Roseibium. The sequence goes on along the minus strand of NZ_OZ245929.1, from coordinate 5,681,509 downwards.
AGACGCGATAAAACAGCATTCCCTCGACGATGGTCTGGTCAACCCCGACGCTGATGCGGCCCCGTCCGGCAAACACGTCGGCGGATGAACCAAGACCCATGTAGGCGACGTCAATCATCGCACCGAATTTCTGCTGGTAGAGCGCTTCCGCACGAATCATCGCACCGAATTTCAGGTTTTCCAGGATGTCGCTGGTGCTGATGTCGATGTCCGTGTTCGGCAGACGGCCGACCTGCGAGGTGCCGGTGATGTTGGCAGCGACAAAATAGGGCGCGATCATGAACTCCCAGGCGCGGTTGACCCGCTCGTTGACCTGGTAAGGTTCGGTTGCAGGTTGTGGCAGATCAGCCGCGTATGACGTCGAGAACGGCAAGCTCGCCATGAGTAAAGTCAGACCCACGCCGTACGCTTTGGCAGCATTACTGTAAAAATTGCGCATGAAATCTTGCCTTCTTGCCGCATTTTCAGTTCAAATCAGTTGATCTGATTGATTTTATTCAAACATATGCGTGACGCGGTCGCCACCGGCAGAGCACAAAAAGTCCCGGGCATGGCGGAAATGCAACATCGTCAAAGATGAGGATGTCCGCGTTTCCCCGGGTCTTCCGTCCTGGCGTCATTGCTCCGGTGTTTTCCGCATGAACAGCCACTCCTCGAGCATCGCCTGTGTTTCGGGGCGCAGGTTTGTCACCCCGTCATAAGGCATGCCGACGTCCGGTTTCATGTCCGGATATTTTTCCTTTCGCATCAGATGGCGCTGCAACATGTTCACGAATTTCGCGCTGCCCCAGGCGCCGATTTCGGTGGACACCGGATACTTCTCCTGAGGATCGCGGAACAGGTCGTAGAAGTCGGCGAGAATGGCATTCTCGATGCTGCCGCCGGGGATCGCGAGCTTGTACTGCTCCTTCACCACGGCCTCCAGCTTGTTGATGTTGTAAAGGAACACGTAATCGCGGCGGCCGAATTCCTCACCGTTCAGCAGCAGCGACGTCTGATCGATGCCGTCGATGATGCGGTCCGTCGGGATGTTGCCGGATGCGCCGCCGAGGCGGGCGAGGGTGGTGAAGAGGTCGCTGACATGCACCATGTCTCCGACGACCGAATTTGCCTCGATGACGCCGGGCCAGCGCACGAAGGCATCGACGCGCACGCCGCCTTCCGTTGTCTTGCCCTTGCCGCCCTTGAAGATCATCGGGGTGTATCCGGATTGGGGCGAGTATTTCGTGAAATGGCCGTTGTCGCCCATGACGATGACGATGGTGTTGTCGGCAACACCCAGCGTGTCCATTTCGCGCAGGAGTTCGCCGATCCACTGGTCGACAAGTTTCATTTTCTCAACGTAAACACCGCCATTCGGGGTTGTGTATTCATCCGTCGTGGTGCGAGGCCCGGTCAGCGGGTAGAGCGGCCAGTATTGCAGGAAAAAGGGCTCGTCCTTCGCGGCGAGTTCGCGCAGCTGTTCCATCGCCTGGTTCTGATACCGGACGTTCATTTCGTGATACTTGGCTTCGTTCCAGCGCTCGCCGGTGGTCATCTCCACTTCCTGAACGGGTTCATTGCGGGTACCCTCGACGCCCGTGACGAGGCGGGATGCATCCGTCCGGAACCAGCGGTCAAGCGTGTAACGGTCATCATAGTTGTGGTCGCCGATCCCGATCGAGATTTCTTCGTCGGCTGAATCGTCATGATAGATGGTCAGCTGACCCTGCTGATGGATCGGGAAGACGGCATAATCGAAGCCTTGGAAATTCGGCCAGGACGCCTGGATGTCGCCCATGTGCCACTTGCCGACATGGGAGGTGTTGTAGCCGGCTTCGGACAAGACCTCCGCAAGCGTGACTTCCGCGTCCGCAAGGCCGAAACCGGAGAGCTCGACCTGCGTATTGCCCATGCCGTTGCGGTGAGGCTGGCGCCCGGTCATGAAGGCGACACGGGTGGGGGTGCAAGAGGGTTCGGTATACATGCGGGCAAGTCGCATGCCTTCGCTGGCAAGTTCGTTGATCGCAGGCGTCTTGTAGCCGCGAATGGCGTTCAGGGTCGCGCTGCCGAGGTCGCCGAAGCCGATATCGTCGATCAGGATGTAGAAGATGTTCGGCGGTTTGCCGTCATTGCGGTCGCGGATTTCGGCGAGGGCGGTATCGAGGGCCGCATCTTCCTCGGCCCATTTCTCGCCGTTCTGGGCCTGGAGAATGTAGTATTCCGCGTCATGGACAATGGGTGCGTTCTGCGCATGGGCGGGCACCGTCAGCAGTGCGAGTGTCATTGCCGTCAGCAGTCTGTTCATTTCAGGCTCCCGGTTCTTGTAAAAACTCAATGTTTCATTTGCTTCGCAGCCGCCGCGTCTCACTGCGCGGCCTCGGTTTCAGCGCCGCTTGTCTCGTCTTTCCCCGAGGCCTCGCCGATCCGGTTGATGTCAGTGTTGGGAAAGTATTCGGCCCATACGTGCCAGAACATTCCGGGGCGGACGTTTTCGACCCGCTGCAGTCTTCCGGCCGGCGTCACGCCGAAGAAATCGATCTCCGTGACCGGTGCGCCCGTGTCGTTGTACCAGACGCCGAGGCTCTCGAATTTCGGATCCCATGCGACCACCAGATCCCTCGTTCCGACCCGGGCATTGACGGTGTTGCCGTTTTCAATGACGAAATCATCCGTCCAGCAAACCGCGTCGCCGTCGATGTCGACGCCCCAGACATAGGTCTTGTTGTGCAGGCGCTTGTCGGCAGTGCGGTTCATGTTCCCGATGATCGGTTCGTTCACCCGGTGCTGACGGGAGATTTCAGAAGAAAAGATGGTCTCAATGGCGAGGTCGAACAGAAACAGGAACGGGTTTTCCGACGGCTTGTTGATGAAGACCTTGCCGTCGGGATAGGCCTTCTTGAAACCGCGCATGGTCATCCGGAAGGTTGGCCAGGGACGCATGGCCAATTGCGGCCGGACAGGGCAGGTGGCACCATTTTCGGAAGGGGTGCCGTCCCGGTCGCGAAACCCGTAGATCTGCTGGATCGGTTCGCCGGTCCGGTTGTCGCGCAGGATCAGATTGTTGCCGTGTTGCGCCAGCACCTCAAGGTCCAGCTCCTGTCCCTCGATCTTCGGCGTGTAGCCGATCCCCAGATTGGCCATCGCACAATAGGTCATGATGACGTTTTCGCCGTCCAACCCTTCCCGGTTGCCGGCAAGATGCGGGCGCATGATCTGGGCGTCCGGATGCGCGCGGGCGACGCCGTTGTTCTCGATGACAAGGACCTGGCTGGACGGGCTGACCCATTCCATTGCGTCCCTTACGGGAAGGTATTTCGCCGAATTCTTCTGGTTCCTAAGGCCGACATGCACCCAAACATAGGGAAAGGCATAAAGGACGATCAGCAGCAGAACGGCGACAAGCCAGAGCCAGAATGGGCCTCCTCCCAACAGCAAATGGGACAGCGTCATCACCGCTGCCGCAGACAGTCCGACGGCAAGAAGGCGGTACTCGTTGCGGATGAACCGGGCCATGTTGTCCCGCTTCACCTTCAGAACCATCTGCGTGACGTCGCCGAGATCCCGGAAGTAGAGGAGGCCGATGACAAGAGAGACGGCGAGCCCGGCGTAGAAAAGTAGATTTCCAATAATTGCCATTTCCCCTACCTAGCTTCCGAAGTATAGGCATTTTTACTTATTTTCGTATCGGCAAGTGTTTCGAAGAGCACTCCTCCGGATGCTCCGCTCGGAATTGTTGTACCGAAGATTGTGCTTAAAGTTATCGCTACGTCAATCGTTGCGACCCGCCTTGCGATCCTCGCAGGCGCGATACCGGGGCCTGAAAACAGGATCGGAACATGCGTGTCGTAACGCCAAGGCGATCCGTGCATGACGGCAATGGCACCTTCTTCGAACAGGAAGGAATAGGGCGTCTGAACCACGTAAATGTCGCCGGATCGCTGCGGATGATGGTTGCGCCTGATCGGCGCCTGAAGGAAGTCGCCTTCCTGCTCCGGCAGCGGCACGGTGGGCATTGCCATGGCGATTCCCTTTTCCGCCTTCAGGTTTTCCGCGACGCGTCGCTCGATCTCCCGCCGATCCGCACCGGCCTCGGAAATCGCCTCGTGGTCGAGGTAGACGTAGGGGCGGAAGAAGTACTGGATCGCGTCCTTTACGCCGAATTCCTCGAAAAGGACGGGGTTCAAGTTTGCCGTGAGGACCTCGGTCGAATTCCGGTAGGCAAGGAACCCGGTCTCGTTCATCTCTTCCGGCATTTCCGGCATGCCGTGATCGGCGGAAAGCACGTAGAGCACGTGATCCGCACCAACCGTCTCGTCGAGAAAGGTGAAAAATGCGCCCAACGTCTGATCCAGACAGCGCACGAGTTCTTCGTTTTCGAGGCTCGAGGGGCCGAAGAAATGATTGGTCGCATCCACGCCGGAGAAGCTGAGGCTCAGATAGTCTGTCCAGTCGTCGGCACCAAGCTGCTCGGCCGTGACGATCGTCTTTGCAAAATCCGCTACCAGACGGTCACCGGTCGGGGAAACAAGGACCTGGGTGTAATACATGCCATCCTCGGGGGGACCGTAGTGATGGGGAAACGACTTGCCGAAGCCGCGCAGGTCCGTTGCGTAGGGCCGATCCTCGATGTCGAAAAGATAAGGGGGATCGAGGCACTCTGGAAACCATGTCTCACCGACCATGACATCTGCGGGACGCGCTGCGTTCCACTCGATGGCCCAGTCGGGATACGCATCGTAGTAGAAGCTGCTTGTTTCAAATGCGCCGGTTGCGGTCGACATCCAGAACGATTTGCCGCGATGTCCGCCCATGGCGACGGCAGAGCGGTCCTTGCCGGACACGGAGAACACCTTTGAGCGGCCGTTGGTCGACTTGGACAATTCGTCCGCGAACGTGCTTGCCAGAAGGTTCACGGGAGAACGGCCATTGGATTTTGCAGCAGCTTGCGTCGGATCGACCTGATCGCCTTCACCGCCAAATCCCGGCATGGGCAGCATCGGATGGTCGGGATCCTCGATATTGTAGCCGAGACGGCCTTCCAGGCGATTGAACCAGGCATTGCCGATCATGCCGTGCTCCGACGGGTGGGCTCCCGTCGCCAAGGTGGCATGTCCGACGATTGTTTCCGTGTTCGCGTGCAGGTGATGGGCATCCGTGTACCAGAGGCCGCCTTCCGTCAGGCGGCGGAACCCATCCGGTCCGAAACTCTCGTGATAGCGGTTCAGAAGGTCACCCCGGAGGCCGTCGACTGTGATCTGAACGATGAGGCGGACCGGTTCTGCGCGCGTGGCCGCCGGGAGGCTGGCGATTGCAAGGGATGTCAAGAAAAGCAGCCGTGCGCGGCGTTTCGTGTTTTGCAATGTCGCTCCTCCGTTCCTGTTGGGGTTGGCAAGAGCCCGCAACCGGCCGGTCACGGGCGCTCACGGTCCTTCATTGCCAGCTTGCGAAGACTTCACGCGTGAGTTCGCTTTCCGGCCTGAGGTTTTCGATCCCCTCGTAGGGCACGCCTTTTCCGAGTGGCAGATGCGGGTGTTTCGCAATCGTTTTCTGGTGACGCTTGACCATGTCCTGGAATGAGGCCCCGGACCAAAGCGAATAGCCGACGAGGGGATGCTCCTCACGCGGGTCGCGATAAATGTTGTAGACGGGCGCAGCCGCGCCGGGGACGCCGGGTGCCGGCAGGTGCATCTTGAACTCCTGCTTGACGACCGAGCGCAGCACCGGTCCCTCGTATACGTAGACATAGTCACGCCTTGAGTTGCCTTCGCCTTCCAGGAGCAAAGCCGTCTGGTCAAGCCCGTCAATTATGCGATCCCTGGGAATGAACTCGGTCGCGTCTGCAATCCGGGCGAAGGTGGTGAACAGGTCCGACACGTGGACGATGTCACCGGCGGCGCTGCCCGCTTCGATGATGCCGGGCCACCGGATGAAGGCATCTGTTCGCACACCCCCTTCAAGGTGTTGTGTCTTGCCACCCCTGTAGATCAGTTGATTGAGCCCGGACGGCCCTTCGTAGTGATACATCAGGCCGTTGTCCGCCATCAGGATGACGATGGTGTTGTCGCGCAACCCCAATTCATCGACCCTTGTCAGCAGATCTCCGATCCAGCCATCCAGAAGCTGCAACTTGTCAGCATGGAAGCCACCGTTCCGGGAAATTGCCTGGTCCGGATAAACGAAATTGAGCGGGTAGAGCGGCCAGTACTGCAGAAAAAACGGTTCGTCCTCGCCGGCGAGCCGTTCGAGCTGCTGCAGGATCTGACGCTGATAGCGCTCGTTCATGTCCTCGTATTTTGCCTGGGTCCATTCTTCGCCCGCGGCCATGTCGACTTCCCGGGCCATGCCGCCGGCCTCGGCTTCGACACCCGTTACAAGGCCGTAGGGTTTGAAACGCTGGTCGATGGCGAACTGGTTGCTCTGGCCCGATGCGTGGAAGCCGAGCATGTTGTTCGCGGTCATCGCTTCGCGGGTCATGAGGCTGAGCTGGACCTGCTGGTGAAGCGGGAAGGCCGCCCAGTCGAAACCCTGGTTGTGCGGATAGGCCTGTTCGATGTCGCCCTGGTGCCATTTGCCCACGTGGGCGGTGTTGTAACCGGCCTGTTTCAGAATTTCGGCAATCGTGACTTCTTCCGCAGAAAGGCCTTCACCGACCAGCGCGACCTTGACCTCCTCGACCCCGGCACGGACCGGATGGCGGCCGGTCAGCATCGCCGTCCGGGTCGGCGTACAGGACGGCTCGGTGTACATGCGCATCAGGGACAGGCCCTCTGACGCAAGTTCATTGATGTTCGGCGTCTCTATTCCCGTGACGTAGTTGAGGGTGCGATTGCCCATCTGGCCGAAACTGACATCGTCGATCAGAATGTAGAGAATATTCGGCGGCTTCCCGCCGTTCGCCTCTCGGATTTCGCTGAGCCGTGTTTCGATCCTCTGATCCTGTTCGGCCCACTCGTCTTGCTTCTGGGCAAGCAGGTATTCAAATTCGCCATCACGGAGGATCGGATTGTCCTGCGCGTTCGCACCGGTGTAACCGATTGCCAATATCAGCAGAAATGCCGATGCCAATCTCATCTGCTTGCCTCCCAATAGGTGTCGGGGACGCTCACGGCCGCAATTCGCGCTGCTCAGAGGGAACCTTGCTGCTGGCGTCTGGCCCCGTCTTTTGGCGGTTTTCTCCGCCAAAACGCAAAACTGACCGAAAACCTCCGGATCGATTTGTAATGTTTGCCAAATTGACTCTACGGAGGTTCCTCTGCTCCCATGATCGAAATTGCGAAATGGAGGTGCAATTTACTTGAAGAGACAAGGTTTTCAGGCCAGCCTCGTCGCCGAATTTTCGGACGTTGACCAGCTGTGCCATGACATCCGGAATTGGGATCTTCAGTTCCAGCTGCTCGGCCCGGTCCCTGCGCGGCAGACCATCGCCAAGATCATTCAGGGACATGCGGGTCAGTGCGATTGCACCTATGCCCGCTTTCACATGAATTTCGACCAGCGCGGGGCTCCGCCACAGGGGAAAGTCACGTTCACCATCCCCGGAAAGAGGCTGCAGGAACTCTGGTGGCGGGGGCACAGAACCGGGGAAAACGATGTTCTCGTCTATCTGCCCGGCACGGAGCTCAGATCGATCTCGGCCGAGGACTTCGAGGTACACCTGATCGCCGTCGATGTTGCGGTGATTGCAGATTATTTCGATCGGTGCGGTCTCACCGTGCCTGATCCGGCAAAACTTCCAAGCGTTTTCAGGGCACCGGACAATATCTTGAGGAAAGCGCGTTCCATTCTCGGAAAACTCGACGAGCAACCGGCGCTTGTCGACCCTTGCGCGCTGGATGCGCTCGTGGAGAAACTTGTCAATTGCTGGGTCGTTCAGACCGGTCTGCAGCCGCGGAGCCTTGCACCGAACGCGTCGCGCATCGTGATGGAGGAAATCGTGGCTGCGGTCGCCTCCGATGACATTGCCGATCTGCGGATTTCCGAACTCTGCCGACGCGGAGGAATTTCGCGGCGGGCGTTGGAGATTGCTTTCCAGGACAAGTTCGGCACGGGACCGGCAGCGTTCGTGAAGTCGGCCCGGCTTGCGCATGCGCGGCGGCAACTGCAATTGGCCGCGGACGCTGACGTCACGATCGCCGATGTCATGGATGACGTGGGTTTTTCCCATGTCGGGCAGTTCGCCCAGGACTACCGCAGGATGTTCGGCGAAAGGCCGTCTGACACCTTGAGGCGACACAGCTGAGCCCTCTGGCGCGGCAGCTTACCTTTGCGTGAAATGGGCCCGTCCGGCTTGTTTCGATCATGTGAACAGTTGAACGCTTCAGCACGTATATTGTTTGCAAGACATTGAAACTTGCTTTCGCAGGATCGTGAAATTTCCTGTTTATTGGCAAGAGTTTACTTTCAATTTGTTTGTTGTCTTTGTACAACCGGAATTGATTGTTCAATACGGGTTTTGAGAATTTCCCGGTGACCTCAAGCCGGATTGTCCGATGCGGCACGAAACTGACGCTGCGTTGAAAAGCATTTGTGCTGGCAGTCTCGGATCGCGTCAACGACAACCGTCGATGCCCGTATCGCGGGTCAGTTTTTCTGACACATCTTTAGCAGAATCCTTCCGCAAAGCGGCGTTTCTTTCGCCCGATTTCATCGCAAGCCTTCCGGCGCGATGTGAGAAAAGAAAGGAAACGCTATGGTCGACAATCCCGTTAAGGCACTTAGTGCCAGCGAGCAGTTGATCCTGGAGCTTGTAAACAAGGAGCGCGCGGCGGCTGGGCTTGAGCCGCTGGCAACGGACGGGCGGATCAATGCCGCTGCGCAGAAACACTCCGAATGGATGGCGGACGGACGGGTTCTCAATCATACCGGTTCGGGTGGCTCAAGTCCCTGGGACCGCATGAAGGCAGAGGGCTGGACGGAGTATCCGATGGGGGAGAACATCGCCTACAATCCGTTCAACCAGCATCAGCCGATTTCGGGCGCCTATGTTCCCCAGGCGGTCGTTGAGGGAATGCATACAGGCTGGATGAACTCGTCCGGCCACAGGGCCAACATCCTGAGTGCGAATTACACGGTGATCGGCATCGGCGATGCGATCGGCGGGCATCCGAGTTCCCCGAACCATTCAACCAGCTACGCGACGCAGAATTTCGCCGGCACGACGAAAAACTATGTCACCGGTGTGGTTTTCGATGACGCGGATGGCGACAAGTTCTTCGATATCGGCGAGGAACTCGGATCAGCAAAGGTCACGATCGTCAACGCCTCGGGCCAGACGGTCGCCACGGCCTCGACCGATCCGGGAGGCGGGTACAGCATCGCGCTGGCAAACGGGTCCTATACCGCCAGGTACACCGGGACCGGCATCGACGGCACGATCGAGAAGTCGTTTTCGATCTCCGGCAGCAACGTCAAGCTCGACGTCAAGGACGGATCGGAGGGGGGCGGGACGACACCACCACCTACGGGCGGCAGCGGCAATGACACGGTCTATTACACCAACGGCGATGACTTCTGGGAGAACGGTGCCCCGAAGGATATCGGCGGCGCCGGGATCGACACGCTGATCATCAACAAGGGGTCCGTTTTCAACACGTCCGGGCTTTCCTGGTACGGGTTCGAGCGCTTCATCGGCGCGGACGGCAACGACCGGGTGGTGGGCAATGACGCCAGCGTCGACTACCGGCTGAGCGGGGCCGGCGGCAACGACACGCTGCAGGGCAACGGCGGAGACGACACGCTGCTTGGCGGCCCGGGAAACGACCGGCTCTTCGGCAAGGCCGGAGACGATGTCATCAAGGGGGGCGCCGGACGGGATGTCATGTATGGCGGCGCCGGTGACGACGAGATCCACTACGGCAACGGCGATGTCTTCTGGGACAATGGCACACCGCGCAACATCGGCGGGTCCGGTGTCGACACGCTCGTTGTCGAGGCAGGCTCGCGCTTCAACACGTCGGCGCTGTCCAAATACGGGTTCGAGAAGTTCACCGGTGCCGAAAAGGACGACAGGGTTGTGGGCGACAGCGGCAGTGTCGACTACGTTCTGAAGGGCGGTGGTGGCAATGATTTCCTGAAAGGAAATGCGGGTACCGACACGCTGATCGGCGGTGCGGGCAATGACCGAATGGAACCGGGCGCATCTTCCGGCGGAGTTCAGAAACTCTCGGGCCAGTCCGGCAACGACACCTACGTGGTCACCTCGAAGTCGGGCCGGGTCGATATTGTCGAGCTTGCGGGAAACGGCAATGACAAGCTGATTTTCAAGGATCTCAAAAGATCGGATGTCGACGTGTCGATCAACGCGAATGACAAGATGGTCCTGTCCTGGGACGACGGGGCCGGAAGCGTGACGATCAATGACGCGGGCGCGCATCTGGATCAATTCGTGTTCCAGTTCGGTGCGGTTTATCAGCCTGACGATTTCGCCATTCTCTGAGTAATCTGTGAGCTTGCTCCTTTTGGGGGCAAGCTCGTGCAATTCCGAAATGTATGCCGATTGGTTTTCTTGCTGCGAGTTGAAAAATAAAAATCAATACATCTGATGTTTTATTTTCATATTTGAATTTAAATTCGAAATAAATTCATATTTTTTGCATGCCTTATTTTCGATTCTCCTTTTCATTTTGGAAAGGTAATTGAAATTTACTTGATATTGAGAATCGCAATATTTAGCGTCGATCAGTGAATCGCTTCCGGAACGGGGAATTCCCTCACTTCCGTTCAAAAATAGACTTGTGGCGCTGGGTGAAGTGACGCTTCAGAAACGGTTCGCTTCATCCCTTGTGGCCGGGCGCCGCGACAATGGCGATTCATCGGTTCAAAATACCAAGAGGTAGTTCGACATGTGTGAATTGTGTTTCGCGACCGGCCGTACCGAAGACATCCCCATCGTAGCCGGGTTCAGTTGTGATGACGGCACCGGACCGGCAGCAGATCCGTTGGCGGACGGATCCGGCGTCTCATCCGCGCCATTGCCTGTTTTCAGCAACGACCAGATTGCGGATCAACTGACCCGGGAGACCTCCAGCGGGGCTCCGATCTCGTTCGATGCGGGACCGGGGGATACGATCACGGTTGACATCACGGGACTGACGAGCGCGGGAAAGTTTCTGGCCACCAACGCGCTCGAAGCCTGGGAAAACGTGACCGGTCTCAACTTCGCCTTCGTATCGAGCGGCGCCCAGATCACGTTCGATGACGAAAATTCGGGTGCCTATGCGAGCTTTTCCTGGTGGAGCAATGGCGATCTTATTTCTGCCGACGTCAACGTTTCCAAAAGCTGGCTGAATTCATACGGCACGAGCATAAACAGCTATTCGTTCCAGACCTATATCCACGAGATCGGTCACGCGCTCGGCCTTCGCCACGGTGGCAACTACAACGGTTCGGCCACCTACGGGGTCGACAACCACTATCAGAATGATTCCTGGCAAGCGACGGTGATGTCCTATTTCAGCCAGACCGAGAACACCTTCATCAACGCAAGCTACGCCTACGTGATCACGCCGATGGTGGCCGACATCATCGCGGTTCAGGATCTTTACGGCGTACCGACCAGCATTCGCACCGGCGCAACGGTCTACGGAAACAACTCGAATGCCGGCGGCTATCTGGAGACGTTTTTCGATTCAAATCAAACGGCTGCGATGACGATCTACGATAACGGTGGAACAGATCTTTTCGACTTTTCCCACTACGGCGCCAATCAGCGGATCGATCTCAACCAGGAAGCCATTTCGAATGTGGGCGGGCTGACCGGCAACCTGATTGTCGCGCGCGGTACCATCATCGAAAACGCCTATGGGGGCAGCGGCAACGACGACCTGATCGGAAACAGCGCCAACAACACGCTCTTGGGCAACAGCGGCGATGACGATCTGATCGGCGGTGCGGGCAATGACATCCTGCGCGGCGGTTATGGCAATGACACCATGTCCGGCGGGGCCGGCAACGACACGGTCTACTTCACCAACGGCGACAAGTTCTGGGTGAACGGAACCCCCCAGGATGTCGGCGGAAGCGGGATCGACACGCTGGTCATGGAAAGCGGATCGGTCTTCAATACCAGCGGCCTGTCCTGGTACGGCTTCGAGAAGTTCATCGGGGCGGGGCGCAATGACAGGGTCGCCGGCAATGACGACACGGTCGACTACGTCCTTGATGGCGGCGGCGGCAACGATACGCTGATCGGCAGCGGCGGCGATGACGAACTCATCGGCGGCAGCGGCAACGATGTCCTGCGCGGCGGCTGGGGCAGTGACATCGTTTCCGGCGGTTCGGGAAACGACACGATCTACTATGGCAGCGGAGATGTCTTCTGGGACAATGGCACACCCAGGGACATCGGCGGGAGTGGCCGGGACAAGCTGATCATCGAGGCCGGTTCGAAGTTCAACACTTCCGGCCTTTCCTGGTACGGGTTCGAGGAGTTCCAGGGCGCGGAAAAGAACGACCGCGTCGTCGGCAACGTGGCCGGTGTCGACTACTGGATGAACGGTGGTGGCGGCAATGATTTCCTGAAGGGCAACGGTGGGACGGACACGCTGATCGGCGGGTCGGGCAACGACACGCTGGATGCAGGTGGATCCTCGGGCGGCTGGCAGAAGCTGGAGGGAGAGGCGGGCAACGACAGCTATATCGTTTCCTCCGATGGCGGCTTCATCGATATCGTCGAGCTTGTCGGCAAGGGCATCGACACGCTGCTCTTCAAGGATCTGAAGGTTTCGGATGTCGAGGCGTCCACCGACAGCGACAGCAACATGTTGCTGACCTGGGCCAGCGGGGCGGGGCAGGTGCGGATCAACGATCTCGGCACCCATATCGAGAATTTCGAGTTTTCGAACGGAACCGTTCTTCAGGCGGACGATTTCGCGTTCGTCTAACCAGCGTGCCGCACGAGAAGGCTGACAGCGCCGTGCGGTCAGCCTTCGTCCTTTTCTCACAGGGTCTGCAGACCGGCCTCGACACATTTCGCGCAGGCGAGCAGTTCCGCATCCCGTCCGCCGGCGGCGACGAGCATGGCACTCAATGTGCTGTCCGCGTGCCGATACGGCATGGCTATGGCACAGGCATCGGCGACATTGGCAAGGGACGGGTTGCGAAGTGCCAGCAGATTCAGGCGGTTGAAGGCGTCATCGTCGGCAAGTTCCTCAATTCGCGGCGGCAGCCTGGGCGTTGTCGGCAAAAGCAGCATGTCTTTGCCGATCTCATCCCGGAAGGCCGCGACGAAATGCTGACGCCTGTTCAGTGTCTGCCGGTATTCCACCGCCGAGATTTCTTCGGCCCGGCCCATCCGTGCGTGAACGCGCGGATCGAACTGGTCAGCCGATGCCTGAAAATGCGGCTCGTAGTGGGCGCGCGATTCCACCGAGGTCATGTGCCAGGGAGGGACGCTGTCATAGAGCGAGATGGCCGCGATCTCCCGCTCGACGATTTCCAGTCCCGTCTCCCGAAGCGTGTTGACCACCTTCCGAAAACCGTCTGCAACAACATCATCCATCTCGGTGAAACCGAAATTGGCAGGGACGATCAGCCGCGCCGGTGTGGGGTCGGCGGGAACCGTGTCTTTCGCCGCCATGACCTGCCAGGCAAGCTCACATGCGGCGACTGATTTCGCCATGGGGCCGAAACTGTCGAGACTGTCGGAGAGCGGTTTGCCGCCGACCATCGTGACGGAACTCTGGGTCGGCTTGAAGCCGGTGATGCCGGTGAAGGCGGCAGGAATGCGCAATGACCCGCCGGTGTCGCTGCCGATTGCGATGTCGCACAGTCCGAGCGCCACCGAAACGGCACCACCGCTTGTCGACCCACCCGGTGCACAGCCGGGATAGGCGGGGTTTCGAGGCGTTCCATGGTGCGGGTTGAGCCCCAGTCCGGAATAGGCGAACTCGGACATGTTGGTGAGGCCGGCAAAGACACCGCCTGCCGCATCGAGGCGGGCGATGGCGGGTGCATCTGCCTCTGCCGGCGGATCATCTGCAAGGACGCGGGTCGCACTGGTCGTCGTCTCGCCTGCAACATCGAAGAGCGCCTTCACGCTGATCAGGGCGCCGGCAAGCGGGCTCTCGGCTTCAGCTGCCTTGGCTGCCTGGCTCTGCGCCCGGTTGCCGAGCAGCTTCAGGAACACCGCCTCGGCCGCGGGATCGCCAGCCGCGCGTTCCAGCGTGGTCTCAAGACGGCTTGCAGCCGTGTCTGGTGTCCAGGGAAATGATGCGCTCATTCGGGGCAGTCCTGTGGTGGCGAAGAAGGCGGGAAGGGCGTTACGAGATGATGCGGAGAGTAGCGGTTCGGTAGCTCCAGTCAATGGACTGGCCGCGGACCGGATCGCTCAGTGACATTCTGAAATCCGGGGCGGGACGCACGCCGCCGATCGCCGGAAGCGTTCCGCACAGCATGGCGGTGCCGTCCGTGAGCGGGGCTCCCTGCATGAGCTGTTCAAGCGGCAGGATCGAAGCGAGTTTTCCGTCCTGATAGGGAACCCAGCTTCCTGCTTCCTCGATCCACGATTTGAGCACAAGATCGTCAAGATGCGGGCTGACCGCTTCAAATGGCCAAAGGACATCCGCGACCGGTTTTGCGCAGATCTGCTTGGAGGCGGCGACGGAGTGGGCTTCAAGAGCGCGATCCGTATGATCCGATGCAAGGCCGAGCCAGATCCTGCCATCCTGCTTGAGCAGAAACGGCTCGGCTTCTCCCGATGTTTCCTCACCAAGCGCCTGGATCTGCGTTTCCTGCGTCAGCAGGGCGGGGGCGCACTGGTAGTAGAGCGGGACGCCTGAGGGTGCGGGTACTCCGATCGCGGCAAGTTCTTCAATATGGTGATCGACGGCGGCTCGGTCGCGGCCGGTCCAGCCGGCCACGATGAGCCTTTCGGGAGCGCCTTCCAGCACTCCGGTTTCGGTCTGAAATTTCATGACTGCTTCTCTTAGAGGGTTGACGGCAGGAACAGGGCCAGCTGCGGCATCAGGATGAGCAGGCCCACCATTGCCAGCATGGCCAGCGCGTAGGGAATGCAGCCGAGCATGACGTCGCTGAAACTGCCGGATTTGCGGGCGGCCTGAACGACGTAGAGGTTGAGCCCGACCGGCGGCGTGATCAGGGCCATCTCGACCAGAATGATCATCAGGATGCCGAACCAGATCTTGTCGTAGCCAAGCTGCACGATGATCGGAACGACGATCGGGATGGTGGCGACCATCAGCGACAGGGTCTCGATGAAAAAACCGAGCACGATGTAGATCAGGATGATCACCAGCAGCGTCTCCAGCGGACCCAGTCCCAAACCGGACAAGACGTCCTGAAGCGCGCGGCTGACGCCGGCCGCGGTCAGGGCGAAGTTGAGCACGTAGGCGCCGATGACGACCAGCATGATCATCGCGGAGGTCTTGACGGACCCGCGCAGCGCGTCCTGCAGCATCTCCCAGTTCAGCGCCCGCTGATGCGCGGCGATCAGGAGCGCGATGGCGACACCGACCGTGGCAGCTTCCGTGGGCGTCGCCCAGCCGGCGTAGATCGAGCCGACGATCGCGGCAAAGAGCCCGAAGATCGGCAGAAGATCCGCGAGGCCGTCGAGCTTTTCCTTCAGGGTGCTGGATTGGCGCGGGCCGCCCAGGGAAGGCTTGAACACGCAGATGATCACCGTGATGAGCATGAACAGCCCGGCAAGGAAAAGGCCCGGTATCAGACCCGCGAGGAACAGCTGCGGGATCGAGCTTTCCGTCAGAAAGCCGTAGACGATCAGGTTGATCGAGGGCGGGATCATGATGCCGAGCGTTCCGCCCGCGGCGATTGCGCCGGAAAAGAGTTTCGGATTGTAGCCCAGTGCCTGTGCCTGGGGCATGGCGACGGTTGCCACCGTCGCGGCGGTTGCGACCGATGAGCCGGAGGTTGCCGAGAACATGGTCGAAGTCGCGACATTGGCGTGGATCAGTCCGCCCGGCATCCAGGCGACCCACTTTTCCAGCGCCGTGTAGGTGCGCCGGGCAACGCCGCTGCGCACCAGGATCTCGCCCAGAAGCACGAACATCGGAATGGCGATCAGGGTTGCCGAGTTGGACGAGGACCAGACGATCTGGCCAAGCCCGCGCATGAGCGGGAAGGGGCTGAAGAATTCGTCGATCCCGAAGGCCAGCAGAAACAGAACGATGCCGACGGGAATGGAGAGCGTCAGGAGGCCGAGAAGGCCGACGGAGGTAAAGGCGATCATGCTTCCCCCTTTGCGCCGGCGACGGCATCCACGGCTTCGTAGTCGGAACTCAGGAAACTGACGAGAACGGATGCAAGCAGCACGCAGGCCGACAGCGCGAACCAGACCCACCCGGCCCACCACAGCGACTGCGGGAGCCAAAGGGGCGTTTCAAGCGGCGTGTTGGCGCGAGCGCCGGTCGACAGCGTCTTTTCAAGGACGCCCCAGCCCCGCCATGCAACAACGATCGCGGTGCCGGCAAGGCAGGCAAGAGAGATGGTGTCGAACACCGCCCTGCCCATGGGCACGAGGCGCTGGCGAAGCAGGTCGATGCGCACATGCGCCTGCTCCGTCAGGGCGTAGCTGATGCCCCAGCTTGTGGTCACGGCCATGACGTAGCCGGAAATTTCGTCGACACCGCCGAGCGACCCGCCCAGCCGGCGTGCAATGATCTCTATGAGCGTGAACGCGACGCAGGCAAGCAGGACCAGGCCCACGAGGATTGCCAGGCGATCATTGATCCGCCGAAGGGCGAGAGCCAGGGACGTCATCGGAAATGCCTCAGTTGGTTTCCAGTTTCACACCGGTGACCTTGCCGACGCTGTCGCTCCAGCGTGCCGCCCAGTCACCGCCCGCGCGCTCCGCCCAGTCCGGAAGCACTTCGGAGATCAGAACCTCCTTGGCCTTGGCCTGATCGGCCTCGCTGGCTTCGACCAGGATCAGACCGCGCGCATCACCATAGGGGCATTCGCCGTTGCCCGTCAGGCAGGCGACATCGTTTTCAAGGGCATTCTGGGCGGTTTCCCAGGCGGGCGCCTCGAGACCTTCCTTCACGCCTTTTTCCAGCGCGGCCTTCTGCGCGTCGGAGAGGGAGTTCCACTTGTCCAGATTGATCGCGGTCACGACCGGGTCCCAGCCGCCAAGGGGCAGCGGCATGAGATGCGTGGAGACTTCCCACCAGCCGGCATTGTAGCCGGAACCCGCCCCGGTGATGGCGCAATCGACAACACCGCGCTGCAGGGCGCCTGGCACTTCTCCGAAGCCGACATTGACACCTTCCGCACCGAGGGCTTCCAGAAACTTGGCCGTCATCCTGCCGGATGCGCGGATCTTCTTGCCCTTCAGGTCGTCAAGCGAGCCGATCTCGGCATTGCAGAAAACCACTTGCGGCGGATAGGGGGCGATCCCGAGTACCTTGGCGTTGAAGACGTCCTTGTAGATGTCGTCGACCATCGGGCGGGCGGCTTCGACAGCCTTTTGCGCGGTCGCCGCGTCCGTGGCGATCAACGGTACGTCCAGACCTTCCAGCGCAACGCTGTCCGAGACGGCGTAGTCTGCCACCGTCATGCCGACATCGAACACGCCTTGGGAGAGCATGCGGAAAACGTCGCCGCCGGCGATCCCCATCTGGTCGTGTGTGGTCAGCGCGGCGGTCAGGTCACCACCGGAGAGTTCGGGAAGCTTTTCGGTCCAGAACGGGGCTTCATACTGCTTGTGCAGCGGCAACCCGCTCCAGCTGCCGACAACGGCGAGTTCCTCGGCCTTGACGTTGGTCCCGGCGGAAATCGCGATCATGGAGATCGCGGACATCAATACCAGTCTGTTCATGTCGTTCATCCTCTGTTTTTCCAGATCTTTCAGCTAGTTATCGTTATAGGCGTAAAGCGGGGCGGTGGTTTCCGAGACGTCTGCTATCAGCATCGCGCCCGGTGCGTGCGTGATGGAAAGCGGTGGTTTCGATCTCATGATCGCCGCTTGCGGCGTGACCCCGCAGGCCCAGAAAACCGGAACTTCGCCGGGTCCGAACGCGACCGCTTCGCCCCAGTCGGGTGCATTCAGATCGGATATGCCGATCTCGGCCGGATCGCCGACATGGACCGGTGCGCCATGGGCAAGCGGAAACTTCCCGCAGATATCGAACACTTCACCGATCCGGTTTTCGGCGATCGGGCGCATGGACACGACCATGCCGCCCTTGAACGGACCGCAGGGTGCGGTCTCGATCGACGAGAGGAACATCGGCACGGTCACGTTGCTGTCGATGTGGCGCATGGCGATGCCTGCCTTGCGCAAGGCGTTTTCGAAGGTGAACGAGCAGCCGATGGCGAAGGCGACGAGATCGTCGCGCCAAAACGCGTGCAGATCGTTGACCTGCTGCTCCAGCACTCCGTGGCGGTAGATGTTGTACCGGGCGGCATCCACCCGGATGTCGACGTCAGCGCCGAGGCGTGCAATGGCGGGTTCACCTATGCGGGAAACGCCCGCCAGCGGGCAGGGCTTCGGGTTCAGCCGGCAATAGGTGTGGAAGTCATCGGCAAGGCCGGCCGGCAGGATGGCGAGATTGCACTGAAGATTGCCTTTTGCGAGACCCGCTGTGTGTCCGTTGTAGCGCCCGTCCCGGATCATCCGGCGCTGGGCCGGAAGGTCCATATCGAACAGGTCGGGAAGCTGTGCGCGCTCGCTGGTCATGTCCACCTCGAAAGTCGGTGGCAAAATGCTGCGGTCTAACTATTATCAAGTCAAATCGTGATTTTTTGTCCAAAGTGATCAATTTTTCTTATCACTTTGCGGG
This sequence comes from Roseibium sp., assembly GCF_965229775.1. GTDB lineage: Bacteria > Pseudomonadota > Alphaproteobacteria > Rhizobiales > Stappiaceae > Roseibium. The sequence goes on along the minus strand of NZ_OZ245929.1, from coordinate 5,662,772 downwards.
GGGAGCACCATGACCTTTGAGCAACTCAAGACCTTTCTAAGTGTCGCGCGGATGGGTGGCGTGCGCAGGGCAGCGGAACAGTTGAATGTCTCGCAACCGGCTGTTTCAACACGAATTTCCAGCCTTGAGACTTATCTGGGCACGGAGCTGTTCAGCCGCGTGTCGACAGGCGTCGTGCTGACCCGCCAGGGCGTTCTGCTGAGAAACCATGCCGAGCAGATCATGGAAATCATGGAACGCATCAAGGGAGAGGTCATGGCGGATGACAGTGTCAGCAGTCTTTTGCGTCTCGGCGTCGCCGAGACCGTGGCGCAGACCTGGCTGCCCGATTTCATCCGGGAGCTGCACAACCGCTTTCCCAGGCTCAAGATCGAGGTTTCGGTCGACATATCCGTGAACCTGCGCGAGATGCTGCTGGACCGGTCGCTCGACCTGACGATGCTCATGGGTCCTGTCTCGGAATACAGCGTCGACAATCTGGATCTGCCACCGTTCGAGCTGTCCTGGTACCGGCCGATCGATCTGCCGGAACCGGATCTGAGCACCACGCCGGTCATCACCTATAACCGGAACTCCCGCCCGCACCGGGAACTGACGCAGGAGCTTCGCGACAGATACGGCAGTTCCGCCCAGATCTTTCCGACGAATTCCCTGTCGACCGGGTTTGAAATGGTGGCGTCCGGCATCGGTGTCGGCATCCTGCCGCGTGTCCTCGGGCGGCGGCTCGTGGAGGAAAAGCGGATCACCACGTTCGACCCGGGCTGGCAGGCAACGCCGCTGCGCTTCACCGCGACCTATATCGGCGAACCCAGGAACGAACTGATTGAACGCGCCGCGCGGATCGCCCAGGACGTCGCCCGTGACTTCGGAGAGGCGGGGTAGGGGGCGGACAGCGCTAAGACCACAAGGGCACGCTCCGGACCGGGGATCGGGAAATCTGCCGAGTGTGCTGCGCACTCGGAACGTGCAAATTCCGCCAGATCACGATCATTCCGACGTGTGATGCACACTTCGAAGCCTTTCTTGCCAGAAAACGGGAAAAAGGACTGTTTTATCTGCGGTTAGCAGATAATCTTCCCTAGGGGTAATTTTTAACCTGATCAAGGAGGATCATTTCATGCTGAGGAGACTGATGGTTGCGGCAATCGCCGCAGCGTTGCCGGGTCTTGCCATCGCCCAGGACAGTGCCAAGCCGAATGTGCTGGTGATCTGGGGAGATGACATCGGCCAGTTCAATATCAGCGCGATCAATCGCGGCATGATGGGGTACCGGACACCGAATATCGACAGGATTGCCGCCGAAGGGGCCTATTTCACCGACTGGTACGGCCAGCAAAGCTGCACCGCAGGGCGGGCAGCCTTCATCACCGGGCAGTCGCCGATGCGCACCGGCCTCACCAAGGTGGGTCTGCCCGGTGCGCCGGAGGGCATGCAGATCGAAGATCCGACGATTGCCGGTCTGCTCAAGACCCACGGCTACGTCACCGGTCAATTCGGCAAGAACCACCTGGGCGACCGGGATGAGATGCTGCCGACCAACCATGGCTTCGACGAGTTTTTCGGCAATCTCTACCACCTCAATGCCGAGGAGGAACCGGAGCACCCGGACTATCCGAAAGATCCCGCGTTCCGGGAAAAGTTCGGCCCGCGCGGCGTCATCAAGTCCAGCGCGGACGGAACCATCGAAGACACGGGGCCGCTCACCCGCAAGCGCATGGAAACCGTGGATGAGGAAGTGACCAGCGGCGCGCTCGACTTCATGCAGCGCGCGGTCGATCAGGACAAGCCCTTCTTCCTGTGGTGGAATTCGACGCGGATGCACATCTTCACTCACCTGAAGGAGGAAAGCGAGGGCGTGACGGGCTACGGCATCTATGCGGACGGCATGGTGGAACATGACGGCCATGTCGGCCAGTTGCTCGACAAGCTCGAGGAACTGGGCATCGCCGACAACACCATCGTCATGTATTCCTCCGACAACGGCGCGGAAACATTCACGTGGCCGGATGGCGGCACCACGATGTTCAAGGGTGAGAAGAACACCCAGTGGGAGGGTGGCTTCCGCGTTCCGACGCTGATCCGCTGGCCCGGTACGATCGAGCCCGGAACCGTCGTCAACGAGATCGGCGCTCATGAAGATATGCTGCCCACCATCCTTGCTGCCGCGGGCGATCCCGATATCAAGACCCAGTTGCTTGAAGGCGGTGTCGAAGCCATCGGACGCACCTACAAGGTTCACCTCGACGGGTACGACCTGGGTCCGGCGCTGAGGGGCGAAGCGGACTGGCCACGTGAAGAGTTCATCTACTGGACCGATGACGGGTCCGTGGCAGCTCTGCGCTGGAACGACTGGAAATTCACCTATCTCAAGCAGCACGCAGAAGGCTACAAGGTCTGGACGACACCTTTCGAGGTCCTGAGGGCGCCGTCGCTCACCAATCTGCGGATGGATCCGTTCGAGCGGGCGGAAGCCGAGGACGCGATGGGATACCAGCGCTGGTGGGTCGAGCACATGTTCGTTTTTGCTCCGGCTGGCGCCTATGTCGCGCAATGGCTCTCCAGTTTTCAGGAATTCCCGCCACGACAGAAGCCGGGAAGTTTCAATCTTGACAATGTCATGGAAGCAATGACGGCCGGATCGCAGGGCAACCAGTAGTCCGGTTTCAGATCACACACTTGAGGGCAGGGCGGCACAGGCCGCCCTGTTTCGTAAAGGGTGGGCATCACGGTCCCGGCTGCGCGCAACCGTTGCTGCTGCTGTTCACAAACGCCGTTTGGCGAGTTCCCGATAAAGCGCCTCGCGTGACACGCCAAGCATGTGCGCAAGGTGCTGAATTTGCCCCTTCGGTGGAAGGTTGCCGTTGTCCGTCAACCAGGCATCGAGCCGCTGGGACACGGTTTTCAAGGATCTGATTTCTGACAACATGCGCGCCTTCTGCAGGGACACGGCGAGTTGAGCGGCCCACAAGCCGGCCAAATCGGGTGAGCTGCGCAGCACTTCGTGAAACTCGGCAACGGGTAGGGAGCGGAGGTTCGACTGGTCTCTGGCAACGCAATCACAGTGATAGACCTGCGAATACGCTGATGCCTCTGCAAGCACAAAGCCTGATACAGCCCGGTTCAGGACAAGCGACGTTCCGATGCGGGTGTGGCGTACAAGGTCCAGCTCTCCGCTCATCACAAAAAACATCGAGCGGACGGGGTCAGCCGTTCTGAACATGGTCTGACCCGCTTCCAACATCAGGGGCCGCCCATTTGCAAAGACGTCTGCGATATCAATCGACATGATAGTGATCATATGCGCAGTTCCAGCTTGCTGCTACTGGCAATCTTCACGGATGTCGAAAGGAACGAGAAATGCCTGTTGGACTGATTAGAACCCTTGTCCTTGCCCTTTCGCTGCTGCCCCTATCCGCCTGGGGTCAGGAGCACGGGCACGGGAAAGCTGCGGCTCCCTATGCAGGCATGCAGGAACGGCAGATCAAAAGCCTGTCGGACCGCGATGTTGAAGAGTTGCGCCAGGGGCGGGGGTGGGGCCTTGCCCTGCCGGCGGAATTGAATGGACATCCCGGCCCGGTGCATCTTCTGGAGTTGAAGGACGAACTGGCGCTGACCCCGGAGCAGGTCGACACCATCACGCAAATATTCGAGGACATGAAGTCCGACGCGATTGACGCAGGCGAGCGACTGATATCGGCGGAAGCGGCGCTAAGCGATGCCTTTGCCGGAAAAAGCCCGGATACAAAGAGGCTTCGCGAACTCCTCGCGGACGCAGCGCAGGCACGGGCCGAGCTCCGTTTTATCCATTTGTCACGCCATCTGTCGACGCCGGCGCTCCTTAGTCAGGACCAGATCGAGACATACAGCCTTCTGCGCGGCTACGCGTCCGATCCGTGTTCGGCGGTGCCGGAAGGGCACAATCCGGAAATGTGGCGCCGGCACAATGGCTGTGAGTAGGTGCCACGCCGTCCGGCCGCGGCATGCCGGCGCAATCGGCAGGGGATGATGCCGAAGGCGGTAAAATAGAGCGGTTGAGGGGCGCGTTGTTGCAGGTAGCATGGCAAACAGACGCGCGCAGCACGGCAGCATTGCGGAGGTCTTTACGCCAGCTCCGAGGGACGTCCTCACTTTCGACCAGTCCCTTTTCTCCCTCACCCTATGATCTGGATATTCTTCAAAATCCTCTTGTAATGTTATTTTGTTACATATACCCAATGGTGTGTTCCATTCTCATGTATTCCGTTTCCGGAGCTCAACCTTGTCACATCAGAAAAACCGATCTGCCGTCGCCGCCCTGCTGGGCGTGAGCGTACTTGCATTTTCAGCCTTTGCGATGCCGTCGCTGCCTGTTCAGGCCGCCGAGAAAACCATGCGTATCGCCGTGCCGTTCGGACCGAAGAGCAGCGTTCCGGATCCAAGGGCCCGCCAGAACGGCTGGCTCAGCAACCGTGCGGGCGTGTCGGAAACGCTGATCGGGCTCGACTATGACATGACCATGCAACCCCGGCTTGCCGACACGTTCCAGAACCTGTCGCCGACGGAATGGAAGCTGACGCTGCGCAAGGACGTGAAGTTCCATGACGGTTCGGACATGACCGCGCAGGATGTGAAGGCGTCCTTCGAGAAATTCGACATCGAGGGCCATTCCGGCCACAATCCGCGGCTTTCCAGGCTGCTCGGCATCGAGAGCATCACGGTCGAAGACGACCATACGCTGGTGTTCAAGACCAAGTCGCCGAATTCGGCATTCCTCTGGTCCCTGACCGAGCCGTCCGCAGCGGTTCTGAAAGACGGCACGGATGACTTGCCGCTGATCGGAACGGGTCCGTTCGTGTTTGTGATGGCCGAGCCAGACAAGACCTACCAGACGCGCAAGTTCGCCGACTACTGGGGCGGGGAGCCAAAGCTGGACAGGATCGTGATGGATGCGCTGTCCGACCCCTCTGTTGCGGCCTTGGCGCTGCAAGCCGGTGACGTCGACCTGGTCACCAACTACCCGGAGCCGGATTTTGCAGCCCTCAAGGACAAAGGTGAGGGCCAACTGTTCTCCAATCCGACGACACGTCTCTTTTTCTTCCAGGTCCGGACCGCTGACGGTCCACTGGCCAATGAGACGCTTCGTACCGCCGTCTCGCTCGGCCTCGATCGCGAGACGATTGTCACCGCGTCCCTGAACGGTGTCGGCGGTGAAGTCGCGAACAGCCTCTTTCCGGCAACCATGGCCTCCTGGGCGAACGGCAACCTGACGCTCGACTACGATCCGGAGAAGGCCGCGGCGCTCCTGGATGAAGCCGGTATCACGGATACCAATGGCGATGGCAACAGGGAGCTGGACGGTGAAGAGATCTCGCTGAAGATCCGGTCCTACGAGGGTCGTGCCGCGCTGCGCCCGACCCTTGAGATCACGCAGGCGCTTCTGCAGCAGATCGGCATCGGGGCCGAGATCGCGATGGGCGAGTACGACGCCAACAATGAGGCCCTGAAAGCCGGCGAGATCGACATGCATCTTCAGGCCTGGGGCACCGCGCCGCAGGGCGATCCCGACTACTTCCCGAGTACGCTGGTGGAATCGGGTGTCGGATATAATTTTTCCGGCTACTCCAACGCGGAACTGGACGCGCTCCTGAAAAAGGGCCGCGAGGATTTCGACGATGAGGTTCGCAAGGAGCACTACGACCGCATCCAAGAAATCATCAATGCAGACCTGCCGTTGATCCCGGTCTTCCACAAGACCCAGGTTTCGGTCGGAAACGGCAAAGTGGATGGTTACAGGATTCATCCTGCGGAAACCTATCTCGTGACCCCGGATCTGATACTTGCCGAGTGATGAAACCGAACTTCTGAGGCTTGAGAGCCTGTCGGCCCGTATCGGCCGGCAGGTGCTCTTGTCCGACATCAGCCTGACCATCGCGCGCGGCGACTGCCTCGCGGTCGTGGGCGGCTCAGGGGCCGGGAAATCCACGCTGTTGCGTTGCCTCATGGGCCTGACCCGTCCGGCGAAACCGTTCGCCGGCCGGCTTCAATTCAACGGTCAGCACATCGATTTCTCAGATCCCGGCAAGAACAAGCGGCCTCGCGGGATCGGTTATGTTCCGCAGAACCCGGACCATGGGTTCGATCCTCTCAAGCGCCTGACATGGCAATGGCGGCAGGCGGCCCGGGTCGTCACCGGCCGTGGCAGGGTTTCCGGGACGCAGGCACAGCTTCTTGAAGAGCTTGGACTGAAGCCGTTCGAAAGATGTTTTCCCCATGAATGGAGCCGCGGCATGCAGCAGCGCCTTCTTCTGGCCATGGCCCTGATGGGCGAACCGAAGCTGCTTGTGCTGGACGAGCCGACGTCTGCCCTTGATCCGCTGATTGCCGCCCAGGTTCTGCGCGCGGTGATGCGGCACGCCGAAACATGCGGTGTCGCGGTTCTGATTGTCACGCACGACCTCTCCCTTGCAGCGCGATACGCGAATCGGGCGGTTATCCTGAATGCCGGCCGTGTGGCGGAATGTGGTGAAACCGCCACCCTTCTGAAGGATCCGCAATCCGAGTATGGCCGCCTGCTTGTGCAACATCGGGAGTGGATCACCCTTGAAGGTGCCATGACGTCACGTTCCATCGCTGCGGAATGATTGCAGATGCTGCTTGTCGATAAACTTGACCTGACGATTGTCGGGAAAACGATCCTTGAGGATGTTTCCTTCTCCGTTGGCGCGGGGCAGACACTGTGTATTGCCGGTGAAAGCGGCTCGGGCAAAAGCAGCCTGCTCAAGGCGATGAACGGTCTGATGCCCGCGCGCTTCGACCGGCTTTCCTTCCACCCGAAGGATCACGCACACGTCCTCCACAAGGGCAAGTGGCAGGGTGGACCCGGATTGAACGGCAGCAGATGGGTGATGCAGGACCCGATCGCCGCCTTGAACCCCAAGGCGGCGCTGGGCGCGTCGATCGGTGAAAGCATCCATCTCAAAAGGCCGGCCGCGACGGATCTTGCCGATGCGGTTTCAGCTGCGCTCGCCGATGTTGAACTCCCTGCCGGAATGGCGACGCGCAAACCGTCCGAGGTCTCTCTGGGACAGGCCCAGCGCGCCTGCCTTGCCCGCGCCTTGATCGCCCGGCCATCACTCATCTTCTTTGACGAACCGCTCAGCGCCCTTGACGCGATTGTGCAGAAACAGATCGCGGCGACCATGAAGCGCATCCAGCAGCGATTTCGCATCGCCTTCGTGATTGTGACCCATGATCTCGGTTTCGCGGCGGCTTTTGCGGATCAGATGCTGGTGCTCCGGAACGGCAAAGTGGAAGCGTATCAGCCGGCGAAGTTGTTTTTTGAAACACCGGCAAGCCGGTATTGTGCCGATCTTGTCGAGGCGGCGCGGGATCTGGGAAGCCTGCCGCCGGCACGAGAAGAGGCCCAGAGTCACGGGGAGGCGATACTGTGAGCACAGGGGCGTTTCGTCTGTCCGGGCCAATTGGCTCACTTGCTAAACGGCTGTCCGGCCTCATGGCCGTCCTTCTCGGGGTCAGTTTCATCACGTTCACGATGACCTATTTCGCCCCCGGTGACAAAGCGGCTGCGATCGCCCATGCGCGCTATCCTGAAACCCAGAGTTTCCCTCCTGAAATCCTGGAAGGCATTCGCGCGGAATTCTCGCTGAACGAACCCTTCCTGGTCCAGTTCTTCCAGTGGCTTTTGCGGTTTGTCCAGGGAGACTTCGGCAATTCTTTTGCGTCCAACATTCCTGTCTGGGATGTCTTTGCCGCCAATATCGCCGAGACGCTGACGCTCACCGCCGTCTCTCTCGTGATCGGGCTGGTGGCCGCGTTTTGCCTGAGCGCCGTTTCAGTCTGGCGTCCGGGCAGTCTCGCCGACCGGTTGGCGGTCGCGCTTGCCTCTATTGGCGCTGCGATGCCGAATTACTGGCTCGGCCTTCTGCTGATCCTGCTCTTTGCCGCCCACCTCAACTGGCTGCCCGCCTACGGGACCGGGACACCGGCTCATATCGTCCTGCCCGCAGTGACGCTCGCCTTCTGGATTACCGCGTCGCAGACACGCCTTTTGCGCGCGTTTTTCCTGGAAGCGAAATCTGCGCCTTACATTGAAACTCTCAGATTGCGGGGTGTCAGCGAGAGCGAGATCTTCTGGCGTCACGTCATGCGCCATGCGGCTGTTCCGGCGCTCACCATGATCGGCCTCGATGTGGCTGCGCTGCTTGAGGGAACGGTCATTGTCGAGCTGACCTTCGCCCGCGGCGGCGTCGGCTCGCTGCTGGCCGGGGCCGTGCTGTCCAGGGACTATCCGCTTATCCTGTTTCTGGTGATGTTCTTCGCGCTGGCCTATGTCCTGATCAACTCCCTGATCGAGATCATTCAGGACGTGCTTGATCCGAAGTCACGTCTATTGGGGTCTGCTGTCAAGGAGGCCCGGTCATGACAATTGCCGACACTCCGATCCTATCCGAGCAGGTTGACCTCAAAAAGAAACTGCAAAATCGCAGCCTGAAGCGGTTCCTGGCACGTTTGTGCGGCGGTTTGCTTGTTGTGGCTGTGCTGGTCTGTGCCGGCTTCTTCCTCACGCCTTACGACCCGAACACGCCGGACTTCTTGAACCGGCTCTCCCCGCCGTCGGCGGCGCACTGGTTCGGAACGGACCAGCTTGGCCGGGATGTGGCGACACGATTGCTCTACGGCGGGCTTTGGTCCATCGGCCTGGCCCTCCTGATCACACTGTTCGGCGCGATTGCCGGCACCATTATCGGTCTCGCGGCCGGCCATTTCGGCCGTGTTGCCGACACAGCGTTGATGCGCATGACCGACAGCTTCTTCGCCTTTCCGGAACTGATCGCCGCCATCACCATCGCGGGTGTCCTCGGGCCGAGCACGGCGAACATGGTGCTGGCGCTGATCCTTGTCGGCTGGATGCGGTTTGCGCGCCTGGCTCGCAGTCTGAGCGTGGAGATCGCACACCGCGACTTCGTCACCCAGGCCCGGCTCAACGGCCTGCCGTCCAGGCTGATCCTGTGGCGTCACGTTCTGCCGAATGTCGGCCCCAGCCTCCTGGTGCTGTGGACCAATTCCTGGTCGCGAACCATTCTGTCGATCTCCGGTTTGAGTTTCCTGGGGTTTGGGGTACAGCCGCCAGATGCCGAGTGGGGGGCGATGCTGCTGGACGGCAAGGCCTATATGCAGACGGCGCCGCATCTCATGATCTTTCCGGGCCTTGCAATCCTTGTTTCCGTTCTGGCGATCAACCTGACCGGTGACCAGCTGCGTGATCTGCTCGGCGGCAGCGCAACTTCGGATTAGAAATGTCGATTGATTACAAGGGGATCGGCCTGCGGGTCGGTGCCACGTTCTTCTTCACGCTGATGGTGCTTTTCATCAAGTGGCTTGCCGACGAGGTTCCGGTCGGTCAGGTCGTGTTTTACCGGAGCGCGTTCGCCCTGATCCCGCTCGTCCTGTTCCTGATGTGGACGCGCGAGTTTCCGTCCGGGCTCAGAACGAAACGCCCAGGCAGCCACGTCGCCCGCTGCATCCTGGGCTGCCTTGCCATGTTTGCCAGTTTCGCGAGCCTGAAATATCTGCCGTTGTCCCATGCCTCGATCATCGGCTACATGGCGCCGATCCTTGCTGTTGTCCTGGCCGGGATCCTGCTGAAGGAAACAGTTACGCCCGCGCGCTGGTTCGGGGTCCTGTTCGGCTTTCTCGGAATGCTGGTGCTCATCCTGCCCACGGCCTCAAGCGCTGATGTCGACATGACTTACCTGACAGGCGTCGGCCTGGCGCTTGCAATGGCGGTTCTGACCGCCGGTGCCAAGATCCAGATCCGCAGTCTTGCGCTGACCGAAAATGCCGGGGCGATCGCCTTCTACTTCGCGCTGACATGCACGCTCGCGGGACTTGCGACACTGCCGGCCGGATGGGCAACGCCCAGCTGGACCCAGCTCGGCCTTCTGGTCTGCACCGGATTTGCGGGAGGGATCGCGCATATCCTGATGACCCTGAGTTATCAGTACAGCGAAATCTCGAAACTCGCCGCCTTTGAGTATCTGGCGCTGATATTCGCAGTCATCGCCGATGCGCTCTTTTTCGAACTTCTCCCCGAACCTGCATTCTACGCCGCGGCTGCCTGCATCATCGGCGCGACGCTGGTGGTGGCGCTGAAGGACAAGGCGCCAAAGCCGTCAGCGGCTTAGGTTCGAGGTGATCCCGGATTCAGGGTATTTCCGGTTTGCAGCGGATTCTGGAGTACGCGCACCACAGCGGTGCGCGCGAGGAGTGCGGAAGCCAACTTGGTTCCGCTTGGCAATTCTACGAGTGGCGGGCCACGCGTACGTTGGCTAATGTATTTAAAACGTTACACGAATACGGGCAACATACGACTGACTAAACGGCCTGGAGGGCGTTTCGGGCGGGTGTTCCCTCGGAACGAGGGGAGTGCGACCGGAGGACTGCCTGACTTTCATGAGCGCGTCTTCGCGGGTGCGCGGAACGCCGTGACAGGGGAAAGTGGAACAGCACGATGATGTATTTCGCTCTTTTTGTTCTGATCGTTCTGGGCCTGTCCGCCGTTGCGATTTGGGTGTTCCTGGCAATCGCGCCCGGACGCATTGCCGATCAGCGCGGTCATCGACGCGCAGATGCCGTGAGGGTGTGCGGATACTGGGGTGCACTGACACTCGGTATCCTGATGCCGCTTGCCTTCATCTGGGCCTATGCGGACGGCGCGGCCGGGGCGGCGGAGCGTGACGCCGGGAACAAGGCATGATTGTTTTTCTGACGCTCTGTTACTGCGCCCTTCTTGCCGGCCTGGTGAAGTTCAAGATCATACCCTTCAACACGTTCTGGAAACTCTCGCCCGTCCTCTGGATGCTCGTGCTGTTCGTGGTCCTGTTCATTCCGATGCAGTGGGGTGCGCCTTCAGGCCCGATCCGGCTTTACCAGAACGTTGTCGAGATTGTTCCGAATGTCACCGGTGAAGTCACAGAGGTTCCGGCCGAGCCGCTGGTGCCGATTGCCGCGGGCGCGGAACTCTTCAAGATTGATCCGACCCCGTTTCAGGCGGCCGTCGATCAGAGCCGTGCAGCTCTGGCGGAGGCCCGGCAGGCAGTACCGCAACTGGGTGCGGCCCTTGAAGCGGCCCAGGCAGCCGTCGCGGAAGCCGAGGCACTGCGAGACCGGTCCAAGGACGAATTCGAGCGCTATCAAACCGCCAATGAAAGCGCCAGATCGGAGGGCAACAGGAGCCTCGCCTTCAGCGAGAGCGATGTGGAGCAACGCCGGCTCACCTATGTCGCATCGGAAGCTACGCTTTCGCGTGCGGTCGCAACGGCGGAACAGGCGCGTCTCGCCTATACCTCGAACATCGATGGTGTGAATACGACCGTGGCACGTCTCGAAGCGGAGCTGCGACGGGCAGAATTCGACCTCGAGCAGACCATCGTGCGCGCCCCGTCCGATGGCTACGTCGTCAGCCTGACCCTTCAGGCCGGACAACGCGTTGCCAACTTGCCGCTTCGGTCCTGGATGGCGTTCGTGCCCTTTGAACAGCGCCGTCTGGTGGTCGCGATCCCGCAATCCCGGTTGCGCTACGTGCGCCAGGGCCAACAAGCCGAGGTTACGTTCGCTCATTTCCCGGGGCAGATTTTTGGTGCCGTTGTCGAAGAGGTCGTCCCCATCAACGCGGCGGCCCAGATCCCTCCGAACGGTGTGCTGCCTTCGCTGGCGCAGCTTTCCGGTCCGAACGAACTGATGGGTGTTGTTCTTAAGCTTACGGATCGCGCCGACCTTTATTCCGAGATCCCGGCCGGGGCGGGCGGAACGGCGGCGATCTACACAAGTTCGGTACAGTCGACACACATCATTCGCAAAGTGATGATCCGGATGGATGCCTGGCTGAACTACATCATCCCGAATTGACCCTGCCGAATGGGGTCCGGTCCACGGAGCCGTTCTTCGCGAAACCGGACACGGTCGTCACCATTTGCCGGCTCGAGCCCAAATTGCTTTCGCAATGGCAAGATTCGGACAAGAATGAAGACTTGACGTCACCGTGCTCCCGGGCAGTCGGTTGGGCGACAGTGTGAGAGAGCGCAGTCTGCAATGACATCTGATACCGCATTCGTTTTTGTCCTGATCGGGGTGGCCGCCGTCCTCATGGCGAGCAACCGGGTGCGCTATGATCTTGTCGCCCTCCTGGTCGTCGTCTCGCTGGTCCTGGGGAATGTTCTCACCGTCGGTCAGGCCCTGTCTGGTTTCGGCAGTTCCGTGGTGATTCTGGTGGCCTGTCTGCTGGTGGTCGGCGAGATGCTGCAGCGGACCGGCGTGGCGCGGTCCGTCGGCGACCTGATCCTGAAACGGGGCGGGACGAACGAAACCCGGCTCATGATCCTGTTGATGGTCAGCGCGGGGTTTCTCGGCAGCGTGATGAGTTCCACGGCCGTCGTCGCAATTTTTATTCCCATCGTTCTGCGCATTGCAGCGGAGACCGGCCTGGACAAGTCGCGCCTGCTGTTGCCGATGTCCTATGCAGCCCTGATCAGCGGCATGCTGACATTGATCGCGACCACCCCGAACCTCGTCGTCAGCGATGAACTCGTGGCGCAAGGGTACCAGGCACTGGGGTTCTTTTCGTTTTTCCCGCTCGGTGTTCTCATTCTCGCGGCGACGATCGCCTACATGCTCCTGTGGGGGCGCCACCTGCTCGGCTCGCGCGAACCGGCACAGACGACGAAACGCAAGCGTCCGGCCCGCGCAGCGGCGGAACTCTGGATGACCTACCAGATCGGCGGGGAGGTCTACGACTACTGGGTCGGCGGTCCGGTCTCCATCGACGAGATCCGTGAATTCAGAGCGCAGGGCGTGAACTTTGTTGCCCGCCGCCGGCGCGACCGCAACCGGGAGCGGGAAACGGTCCTTTTTCGCGACGGCATGGAACTGAGGCGTGACGACCTGGTCCTCGTCAACGGGCCGCAGGAGGTCCTTGATGCAATCGCCGCGCGGCCGGATTTCACCCGCAGGTCCGCGCTCGGCGTGAGGCCCGAGGACTGGCAGGACAGCCTGGGCATTGCCGACATCATGGTACACCCGGAAGCGACGGTGATCGGCGAAAAGCCGGAAGAAGCCCTCTCTCATGATGCGCGCGAACTGGATGCGCTCGGCTTCCTGAGGGGCGGAGAACCGGTGGAAGACGTCAAGGATACACAGTTGAAGGCGGGAGACCGGCTCCTGGTGCTCGGTCCCTGGGACGAGCTTGACACGCTTGTGGAGCAGCGGGACGATTTCGTGCTTCTGGCCTATCCGAAGGAGCGGCAGGATGCGGTGCCCAACCTGCCGAAATACGGCGTTGCGGTTGGCATCCTAGCTGCGATGGTCGTGCTGAGCGCGCTCAATCTCGTTCCCGTCACAATCGCCGTTCTGCTGGCCGCACTCGCTGCGATCCTCTTCAGGACCATGAGCGCGGAAGATGCCTATGCATCCATCAGCCTGCCGACGCTTGTCCTGATCGCGGGGATGCTGCCGCTGGCAAACGCTCTTGAGGTGACCGGAGGGTCGGAACTGATCGTCGGCTTCCTGCTGGATGTTGTCGGAGAGGCCAACCCGAGCGTCATGGCCGGAGCCCTGTTTCTCCTGACCGCTCTGCTCGGTCTCGTGCTGTCCAACACCGCCTCGGCGGTACTGGTTGTGCCGATCGCGATCACGGCGGCCGAAACGGTGCAGGTGTCGCCATATCCCTTCGCGATTTCCGTGCTGATTGCAGCCTCCGCGGCCTTTTCCACGCCTGTCTCGACGCCGGTGGTCACGCTGGTCGTGACCCCGGGCGGATATTCCTTTTCGGATTTTCTCAAGCTCGGTATTCCGCTCACGATCCTGACCGGCATCATCACGGTCGTCACCGCGCCGCTGTTCTTTCCGTATTGAGGCGAAGCGCGAGCAGATGTCACCGTCAGCTGTTCACGCCGGGCCGGAAACGGTAATGACCGGTGATGGGAAAGTCGAACAGGCGATCTTCCAGGCGGGTTCCCGCTCCGATGTTGTGAATGACAAGCGGGCGCTTGCCGTCCTGTGAGCGGTAGTGGGTTACGATCGCGATGTGGGGCAGGTTGCCGGGCAGCATCTGGGAGACGATGTCCCCGGGAAGGTAGTCGGACGGGTCGTTGCTCAACGGAAGCGACGCCGCCTTGCGCTCGAAGAACGTCCTGAGATTGGGGACACGGCGGTGGTCGATGTTCCTGTCGGGGCGTTTCAACCCCCAGATCTTCGGGTACGCCCTGAAATCGCGCGTCATGTCCGCGTTGACCTCTTCCTGCAGGTCAAAGTCGAAAGCGTCGCGATAGGCGCGGATGAGGACATCCGTGCAAACGCCGCGTTCGCGCGGGAGGTCGCCGTTGGGAAAGGAGAGGCCGACATAGGCGGGGTCGTATATGACGGTGATGCCGATCTGGTCTTCTGCGGCCGAAATCAGTTTTTCGGCCCAGGGTTCCGCCTCAAGCGGATCGCGCTGAAAATTGATCCGGACAAGGGGGGGGCTGTTGTAAGCGATTGCGTCTTGCGCAATCTGCAGGCCCGCTTCGAGCTGCCCCGGTATCATGGCCGTGGCCGCCAGACCGCCTCCGGCAACACACCCCGCTCCGATCAGAAACTCTCTGCGTTTCATCCGCCATCCATTTTTCACGCCCAACTCCCGAAATAAGCGGATTCTGAGTCAGGAATGGGGCGGGCGGGGGATTTTTTGCCGACTGTCCTGATCGCGGCGTTGTTCGGAGGTGACGTAGAGAGAGAAATAGATGAATAAATCTATCTTGGGTTGAAGTGCATATGTATTTTTTGCGATCATGGATTTTCTGCTTTGTCCGATGGGGAGGATGGCACCATGAATTCTGCTGACAATTTGAACGCCCTGAAACGCTGCTACGAACTGTGGAATGATACCAAAGGTGAGAGCGTCGATGCATGGCTGGACCTTTTTGACGACACCGTTGATTTCCGTTCTCTGGCCATGGCACAGGATCCAAGCGTCGATTTCACCAAACCCTGCTGCAGCAAGAACGAGGTGATCCAGTACCTTTCCGGACTGAAAGCCGACTGGTCGATGCAGCACTACACGATCGACGAATATGTCGTCGATGGCGACCGGATCTGTGCCTACGGCTCAACGGCCTGGACGAACAGGAATACCGGCACGCTGCTGGACACGCCGAAGCTGGATTTCGTGAAGTTCAAGGATGGAAAGATCGTATTCTTCTACGAATTCTACGACACAGCCGGGCTCATTTCGGCGGCGCGCGGCTGAGGCGGACGTCCGGATTGACCATGCCCACCTGAATGCGTGATTGGTGAGGTCTCCATTGCCGCATCTCTGCAAATGCGCGCACGCCGGTGCGCCTTGCATGACGACGGCGGCGCGCTGGATGCAATACGTGTGGCACCCACGCATGAAGGGTTCTGAAGGTTAAGGTTCAGGCCTGCGCAGAATGTGCAATGCAAGATTAAGTTATTGAAAAAATTTATCTTTTCATGTTTACCAAAACGTTAAAACGAGCGTGATTTGCATAACGTGCGCCGGAAATTCGCCCCTAATTTGTTTCTTGAAACAGCGGCAATCCCGTGTCGGCGCCAGGATTTGCGGAGCGTTCTCAAAGCTTCGGCTTCCGACTGAAAACAGTTTGGTGCTCAACGGACCGGGAGACGTCTGAACGCGGGCTTTGCGGTGGTCCGGGTACTGACACTTTAGCGCCAGCCAAGTATGGAGTAAACGAAATGGACGAGTTCATCACCCGAATCAGAACCGACGACGTGACCTATGTCGATGACTACGTCCTGTCCGGCAAACCGAGCAGGATCTTCGGTCAGGCAGACAGCCGGTCCCCCGTGACAATTGTCATCAAGGACGCGGACGGCAATGTGGTCGAAACCATTGAAAGGACTGCCAACGGCCGCGGCGTTTTCCGGTTTGACCCGGATGAACTGCCGGATGGAGACTACACGATCGAGGTCACGGCGCTGCGGGACGGCGAGACGGTGACTGTGGGCACCGCCATCCAGATCGATACGGTCACCGAAGCGCCCGTCATCGAAAACGTCTCACAAAACGTCATTGACGGCACTCAGATGCTGGTGATGGACGGGCTGGCGGAAGCCGGCGCAACGGTCACTCTATTCGATGATGAAGGAAACGCGGTTGCGACAGTTCAGGCCGATGCCGAAGGGCGCTGGGAAATTGCGCTCGAGGCCGAGGGCTTGCAGGCAGGCGGCTATACCGTTGAGGCCAAGGATGCCGCCGGTAACACAGCCACACAAAATGTGACGTTAACTCTGGAAAATCCCCCCGAACCGAACGACGCGGTCGTGACCAGCGTGCCGGCTGAGGCTCAGGCTGCCGTGAGTCCGGAGGCCGAGAGCGAGGAGATCGCGGCAATCCGGCGGGAGATTTATGAGGACAGCAGCTCCGACGGATACGGCAGATCCGGCAGCCGGAACGGTGTTTGGGTGACCCCCGAGCAACTGGCTCTGATAGCGGATGACGTTTTCAAGTTTTCTGATGGAGACGGGAACGCCGTGCTTGCACGCATGATCCAGAACCGAATTACAACTCATTCCGGCTTTTCCGAAGTGCCGACAGATGAGGAAATTCAAGAGGTCATTGACCTCGCGAATGCCGACTTCTCACATCTGTTCACATTCCAGCGCGATTTCAACGGATCGTATGTACTCGACTGGGATGTCAGTGACGTCACGAACATGAACTTCACGTTCATGCTTTCGACGGGTTTCAATCAGGACATCGGCGGCTGGGATGTCGGCAGTGTCGAATACATGCGCGGCACGTTTGGGTATGCCAAAAGTTTCAACCAGGACATTGGCGGCTGGGATGTGAGCAACGTCAAGACCATGTTTGGCATGTTCCTTAGCCCCGACACAGACAGTAGCCGGAACATCTTCGACCAGGACATCAGCGGCTGGGACATCTCGTCGCTCGAAGATGCGGACCGCTTTCTGGAGAACAATACAAATTTCAGCATGGAGAACTTCGACAGGCTGCTCGCCGGATGGGGAACGCTCGACACTGCGGCCGGCGAGACGAATATCAATGCGGGTGTCAAATTCGGCGCCAACGGGCTGACATATTCGGATCTGACCTCGATGAACCATCTCGAGCAGGTCTATGGCTGGAACTTTGTGGGCGCCAGCCAGGCGGCAACCGACGCCATTGGCAGGATCGTCTATGCAGGTAACAACGGCGAAGAAGGTTTCAACTTTACGCTTGCAAATCAGGCACATGCCATCCATGCGCTCGACGCGGATGATACCATCATAGCTTCCGACTATGACGATCTCATCGTCGGCGGAGCGGGTAATGATGTCATGACCGGTGGCAACGGGGCCGACACCTTTGTCTTCCGCGACTATGGCGGCGACGAGGGCGATTTCGGTCATGACACGATCACCGATTTTGAGGCTGGTGCGGGTGCCGGTGACGTGATCCGGCTCGAACTGACGGGCCTGACGCACTTCGGCGAGCTTCTGGAAAAAGCGACGGACACCGACGAGGGCGTCCTCATAGAAATCGACGCCGACAACACGATCCTGCTGGAGGGGCTGACAATCGCCGACCTTCATGCGGACGATTTCCAATTCTGGGAAACGGATTCAAAGACATTTGTTCTTGGCAGCACCGGCGGCGACATGCTGTCCGGCGACGAACACAACAACCGGATGGACGGTCGCAGTGGCGACGACCTGCTTGCCGGCGGTGACGGTGAGGACACGTTTGTCTTCAGGGAGGGCTATGGGCAGGACACGATCGTCGATTTCAGCATGGAGGACCAGATCGAAATCGACGCCGGGCTTGCCAATGACTTCGATGCCCTGCTGGCGCTGATGGCAGAAGAAAACGGCGGGGCAGACACCGTGATCGACTTCGGCAATGGCGATACCCTGACGCTTGAGAATGTCTCCGCAAACACGCTCACTGCCGACGAATTCAGCTTCCTTTGATTAGGCAGCACGGGCGAGATTCGTCCCCTTTGCGGCTTGGGCATGCAGGACAGGCCCAGCCTGGTCAGGCGAGCGCTACGTGTCCGCGTTCAGATTTTGCCCGTTCAAGAGGATTGCCTGAGACCTTTGCGTTTCAGGCTTTCTTCGTTATCCCGGACGGCAACCATCGCGGATTTTCCACGTCGCCGGATCAACGATTCCGGAAACGTTTCACTTGAGACGCTCCAACTTAAGCGGGAAAAAATTCTGGGCTATATCTTGCGCAGATAGCATAATTACATTTTAAATTATTGTAAAAATTGATCTTTTTATGTTTACCAAAAGATTAATTTGGCTCTCTGGTGCATAACTGCCAATCCAGCTCTCTTTTACGCTTTTTCGTAGATATTTCTGACATCTCGCCGTTTTGCGGAGGTCATTTTCCGGTGCAGTGCCTTGGCAGCCGCACCGCAATGCGGGTGTTGGCAAAGCGTTGGAGTAAACCAGATGCGTGACTTTATCATCCGGATCAGAACCGAAGATGGACGATACGTGGACGACTACGACCTCTCATCCGCGCCGAGCAGGATTGTTGGCCGGGCGGATAGACGGTCCGATGTAACCATCGTTCTGAAAGACGATGAGGGCAACGTGGTCGAGACGATCGAGACCACGGCCAACAGGCGCGGTATTTTCCGGTTTAGTCCTGAAGAGCTGCCGGATGGGGATTACACGATCGCGGTCACGGCTTCCCGTCGTGGGGAGACCATCACAACCACAACAGCCATTCAGATCGGCACGGGTGAGGCATCCGACCCGCTCGAGGAAATCCGGCAGGAGATCTACGAGGATTCAAGTTCTGACGGTGCGGGCAACGAGGGCAGCAACAACGGTGTGGAAGTCTCTGCCGAACAGCTGTCCCAGATTGCGAGCGATGTTTACCGGTTCACTGACAGCGCGGGGAACGCGGTCCTCGAAGAGCGCATCAAAGAGGCGATTGCGTATGAAACAGGGTTTTCCAATCTGCCGACGGACGAGGAAATCCAGGCGCTTGTCGACGAGGAAAACTCTAATCTCTCCACTCTTTTTGCCTTTAATACGGACTTCAACGAAGCCTATGTGCTGAACTGGGATGTGAGCGCTGTTCGTGACATGTCCTCCATGTTCTCATTAGCGACAAGCTTCGACCAGGATATCGGCGGCTGGGATGTGAGCGCTGTTCGTGACATGACCGCCATGTTCGCGGCAGCGACAAGCTTCAACCAGGACATCGGCGGCTGGGATGTCGGCAACGTGACAAACATGCAGCATATGTTTGCCGGCACCAAGAGCTTCAACCAGGACATCGGTGCCTGGGACGTCAGCAAGGTTGAAAACATGGACCTCATGTTTCAGAGCCTGGACACGGACGGCGAGCAGAACACGTTTGACCAGAACATAGGCGGCTGGGATATCTCTTCGCTCACGTCCGCAAAAGAAATGCTGGACTACAGCACGAACTTCAGTACCGGGAATTTCGACAAGCTGCTCGCCGGCTGGGCAACGCTCGACGCGGCTGCCGGCGAAACAAACATCAACGATGACGTTGTCCTTGGTGCAGAAGGGCTGACCTATACGGACCTCACCTCGAAAAACCATCTGGAGGAGGTCTACGGCTGGACCGTCGGCGGTAGTCTGGCAACGACCGATGCCGATGGCAGAAACATTCACGCGGGCGATAACGTAAACGACAATTTTCATTATTTAACTACAAGCCAGGCACAGGCCATTCACGCGCTTGGAGGGGACGATATCATCATGGCGACCCTCTATGACGATTGGATCGTCGGCGGTGCTGGCAATGATGTCATGACCGGTGGCAACGGGGCTGACACCTACGTTTTCCGTGACTATGGCGGCGACGAGGGCGATTTCGGTCACGACACGATCACCGATTTTAACCCGAACGCTGATGTATTGCGTTTTGAACACACGGGCTTTACGAGTTTCAGCGATCTGCTGTTGACTGAATCATCGCAAGGCGTGCTTATCACCATCGACGCAGACAATTCGATCCTGCTGGAGGGGCTGACGATTGCCGAGCTGAGTGCGGACAATTTCCAGTTCGTGGCAACGGATTCACAGACCTTCCTGCTCGGGACATATGGCGATGATACGCTGACGGGCGACGACAACAACAACCGGATCGATGGTCTGTCCGGAAATGATATTCTGACGGGTGGAACCGGCAGTGACACGTTTGTGTTTGAAGCCGCCTATGGCCAGGACACGATTACCGATTTTGAGGCGGAAGATCTGATCGAGATTGGTTCGCTGCAGGCGACCGACTTCGCTTCCCTGCAGGCGATGATGAGCGAGGAAACCGGCAGCTCCGGGACCGACACCGTAATCACGTTCAGCACCGGAGACACCCTGCGGCTGGAGGCGGTGTCCATGTCGGACCTTAGCGCGGACCAGTTCATCTTCGTGTAACCGGCTGCAAGCGGATTGACCTTCTGTTCCCAGGGGCAGATGGACTGCGAAAGGACCTGGCTCCGCGATTATCAGGATCGCCACCCGGTGCCGGAACAGCGCCGACCCCTGTATGCATCACGGTTTCAGCATGCCTTCGAGCAAAAGCCGCGTCGCCTTTTCGTAGGCCTTGCTGTCCTCACCGTTTGCGATGGCCAGCGCCGCCCTGTCGAATGCGGAAGACAGCAGGTCGGCGAGGGGTTCCAGCGGAACGCCCTTGAGCGCGCCGTGGCTTGCTGCGTGGCGCAGGCCTTCAAGGATCGTTGCGCCACCCGTTTCGCGGTCTATCGCCGCCATTTCCTCCACCCCCAGAACGGCAGGACCCTCAAGGAGCAGGATACGGGCGCGGCCTGGATGGGACATGGCCGAGAAATACGCCTTTGCCCCGGCCATGAATGCGTCGAGAGGCGACTGGCCGGTGTCCGTGTTCGCATCGATTTCTTCTGCAATTGCCCGCGATTCCTGACGCACAAGTGCGCGCATGAGATCCGCCTTGTCCTGGAAATGGTGATAGAGCGCGCCCCGCGTGACGTTGGCCAGTTTCACGATTTCCGGCGTTGCCGTCTCCGCATATCCCTTTTCCACGATCAGCTGTCTCGCGGCGTCCAGCAGGGCGGTTCTCGTTTCCGCACGGCGCTCGGCCTGGGTCCGGCGTGATTTTTCCTCTTGCATACATGCAGCCTGTATGTTTATCTTACTTACAAACATACTGTATGTTTTTTTAAGGCGCATGAAAAGCCTTGCTTGAAGGAAATCGGGCGATTGGGTCCCGAGGAAACCGGTTGGAGGATGAAATGAAAACGACGCAATACTATCCCGTCCTGTTGACGGGCGATGTCGCGGGAACGGCCGCATTCTACAAGCAGCACTTCAGGTTCAAGGCGGTCTTCGAAGCTGACTGGTACGTGCATCTCCAGTCAGAGGAAGATGAAAAGGTGAACCTGGCTGTTCTGGACAAGACCCATGAAACGATCCCGGCAAGCGGGCGGGGGAGCGGAGCAGGGGGCCTGCTGCTGAATTTCGAAGTGGAGGATGTCGACACGATCTACGAAACGCTCCGGCAAAGCGGCCTGCCAATGCTGCTGGAACTCAGGGACGAGCCGTTCGGTCAGCGCCACTTCATCACGCAGGATCCCAACGGCGTCATGATCGACGTGATCAAGCCGATCCCGCCAAGCGCGGAATTCCTCGCGCAGTTTGCTCCGGAAGCCGTTTCCGTGTGACGGGCACGGCAGCAACGCCACCGGCCGGCCGGGGTCTGCAATTCAGGTGAGGTGAGGCAAGGAAGCGGCAGTCTGCCCGGTCAGGACGCAACCGGCGGGCAGCTGCTGCTTTGCTCGGCGCGCGATTTCAGGCCCTGCAGGCTCTGCATCGTGTTCGGGTTGCCGGGCAGCACGAAGCTCTGTTCCAGGGCGGTGCGCACATTGTTGATGACGGCAAGGTCCTGGACCGCGAGCGTCTGGCACTGGGTTCCGGTAAAGCGGACACGGATGCGGATCACCCGGTCGCCGTTGTCAGAGGGACCGAATTCGCTGTCCAGTGCAGGGTTTTCACCCGCCATCGGCCGTTCAAGAATGACCATGTTGGGCTGGTCCTGAAGGACGGCCGTGCCTCTTTCCCTGGCGCTGGAAACGAGCGCTGCCCTGACGGTTCCCGGGTCGGCGCCGATATTGACGCTCTGTGCGCCAGCGGGGACGTCAAGCCGGGGCTGGTTGCCCAGGGATGCCGACTGGTTGGACGAGGACTGGCAAGCGGCAAGAACGAGGGCGCAAAGGCTGAAGATGACAGTGTGTCGCATTGAGCAGTCCAAGATCCAGAAGAGGTGTTTCAACAGGTGGCGTCACCTGTTTCTAGTCCATGTCGCATCCCCGACACAACTGCACTGTGAGATTCTCACGTTTCCTTGTTTCGGGCGGGGACAAAAAGGCGGGTCCTGATCTTCCTGCAAATGTCCTACCGCTGTCCGGTTTACAACAGTATTTTCGAGCTTTTGTCTTTAAGAAAGCGACATAATTCCGATCGTCACCAATTCTGGATACGGTGTTTTTTGCCCGGATTTGTCGTCCCGGTTTGCCGCATACGCGGCAAGACCGGGAACCAGTATTCCCTATGACGAGAGGCTAGGGTCCTGACCCTAAAAGAAGAAGGAGAAACAGTGGCTACTGGTCTCCGGCCTTCCGCTGCGCTTCAGCCGGAACGACAAGTTCATTGACCGTGGGTCGCCTCAATAGATCATGACCGGGTCAATCCGGACAACAGTGCGGACGTTCCTAGAAACTGTCACCGGTCTTGAAACCTCCGCCACCGAAACTGCCGCCGCGTTTGAAACCGCCGCCGCCGAAACCACCACTCCGGCCGGACCTGCGTCCCGCTCGGCCGAAACCACCCATGGATTTCGGCAGGCCGGTGCCGTTCGGAAACGCCACTTTGCGGCCGCGCGGCTTGCGCCGCTTGTGGGATCGTTCCGCACGCGCCCAATAGTCGGCACCCGTTATTGCGCCCTTGACCAGTTCGCCGAGCAGGACGGTCGTCAGCTTGTCGTCGGAGAAGGTCGATTCCCAGCTGCCGTAGCCCTTGGAGCGGAAGCGCTTGATCACGTCGGCAAGTTCCGCCCGACGGCGGCCGATGTCACGCTGCAGTTCGCGATCCTGGCGAATCTCGCGCGCAACCTGTTCCACGCGTTCGCGGAAATCTTCGATGCGTTGCACGATCTTTTCGTCTTCCGGCGAAGGAGTATCGATGGCAGCGCGCCAGAGGTCGTTCAAGTCGTCCGACTTGAGCGATTCCGACAGATGTTCCTCAGCCTTCTGAAAACCGGCGTCTTCACCGCCGGAAAACTCGGCAAGCGCATTTGACAGGGTGTCTATCTGCTGCTCGAGCTTCTCGATTTCGGTGTCGAGCTGGTCGATCTCGTCGCTATGGGCTTCAATCGTGCCGACGAGATCGGTCCCGGCTGCATCGGTCATGGCATTGCGGCTGAACTCGGCGAGTTTTTCCTCTTCCTGCTCGGCAATCTCGGCGCAGCGTTCCGCGTGCCTTGCCAACCGGTCCGGAATGCCGGTCAGCATGGCATAGTTTGCCCGGGCGTCGTCAAAGCGGATCAGGCCTGCGACCCAGTGATCGAGTGACCTAGTGAGGCCGCGATAGGCGTAGTCCGGGGTGCCGTAACCGCGTTCCCAGAGATAGACGAAAAGCGGATCGGCATCATAGGCCTTGCCCTTGCTTTCCCGGTCCTGTTCCGAGGTTCCGGCCTTGTCGGCGGCGGCCTCGGCCGTCGCGATGGCCTGTTCCGTGGCCTCGCGCTGCGCCAGATACGCGCTGTCGTTTTCCAGGCGGCCGTCGACGGCGTCCATCAACTCGTCCATCTGGTTTTCGGCCTGGTCGCGGGCCTCGTCGAGCTCCTGGCGTTTCTTGAGTTTCTGATTGCGCTCCGTCTCGCTCTGGCGCAGTTGCTCGCTCAGGACCTTGTAGTCGTCGTTGCGCTTGTCGAGCAGCCGCCTTGCCTCGCGAGCGGCACTGTCCAGGCGGGTGTTCAGGGTTCCGGCAGCATCGGTATCGAGACGGAACCTGGCGAGATCGCGATAGGCCTCGCTCTGCCGTTCCTGAAGGTCGGTGACAGCGCGGGTGGAGCGTTCGATGCGCTTGCTCAACTCGGCTTCCTCGCGCCTGAGATCCGCCATCGAATGCTCGATCGTGCCCAGGGTCTGCCGTCCGGTCAGCATTGGCAAACCTCCGTGGCCCGGGTCGAGGAAAACACCGCTACCATTTGGTTATTGCTCCGTCCTGAACACCGCTGTTCCAGTTGATGTCCAACTTTCCACGGCGCTTCTGGCCGAGGACACCTTTTTGAACGATGCCGTCTTCCAGCTTGTCGCGGCGGACGGCGTCATAGATGTTTTCCGAAACGCGCTGTCCCCATTTGGTTACGCGCTCTGCAGTCCCGCTCTCTTCCGACTGAATGGATTGTTCGACAACATTGCCGTCCGGATCGACGGCCTCGACGACGATGTAGAAGTTTTCGGTGTTGGGGTTCGCTTCCGGGATCCGGGTCAGTCCGGTGGGCTCTCCCTCGCGGGAGACGATCTGGACTTCGAAGACTTGCTGCAGCCGCGCGGCCAGGTCGCGCAGATCCTGTTCCGCCTTGAATGCTGCCTCGTTCTTGCCGTCCTGCAGGGCCAGCCGTCCGTCTTCGGCAAGGGTTGCAGCAGTTGCTTCGACGCCGGTGTCGTCCGTCAGGGAATCGATGCGTCCGACCAGCTCCGAATATGCAGCGGGCAGGGCCTCCAGACGTGCAAGCAGATCCGCCTCGGCGCGCTGTTTCGGCATGACGACAAGGAAGTACCAGGCAACCACCACGACAAGGAGCACGGCACAGGCTGCCGCGAGCCATTTCGACCAGGTACCCCTTGAGATATAGATCATGGCCAGCGTGCGCTGGAACCCGGTCTTGGGCGGGGAATAGACGAAGCGGTCGCGCTTGAGGTCTTCGACGCCTGCCTTGAGAATGTGGTCGGGCACCTCGATACCCTGCGAGGCATAGACCTGCCGCAGCCGGTCCACCATCGCGGCGTCGCGCTCGTCCGCCTTCAGTTCGCGCGCAACCTGGCTCTCCTCATGCCGCAACGTGTCAACCACATCCATGACCATCATGAGGTCGTCGAGCGGTGCGTCGGTTTTGTTTGCCCTGCTAGCCATCAGAACCTGTTTTCCATAGGCGGGCCGGCACCGGCCCGGCCCGCTTCAATCGGCTGGTATCAGAGACCCTGTCCCTGAGCGGTCAATTTGGCAAGACGCCGCTTGCCTTCTTCAACCGCGTTCCGGATCTCTTCGGAGTTCTTCGTCGACATGTCGCGCATCTCGGAGATGATCTCCCGGGACTGCACCTGGAAATTCACGACGGAATCGACGAGCTTTTTCACGGAGGCGGCCGCGACCGTCGGGCCATAACCGGCCTTGAGTGCTTCCTTCTGGACCGCGTCGCCTATTTCCGCCAGCGTTTCGAGGCTCTTGTTGATGCCTTCTTTCATGGCGTTCAGGGTCTCGGTGCTCTCGTGCAGGCCCTGCAATCCGGTGAAGGAGGCATTCAGAGCCGTCAGGACGGATTCATTCGTGGAGAAGAAGCTGACGGACTGCGCATAAACGCGTTCCTTGGCGTTGGTGGTCTGAACCAGGCGCGCCATGATCACTTCCGATGTGTTGTAGCCGACGGTCAGGTTGTCGGAGAGATCCTTGGCGATCTGGTAGCGCTTTTCCTCGTCCTGCATTTCGCGAAGCCGCTCGTCGCGCGCCAGCTCAAGCCGGGCCTTCTGGGCCGGATCGTCACCGGCATATCCTTCAACGTCCTTGGACGCGGTTTCCAGAGCCAGTTTCTTGCCGTTCAGCTTCTCGGTCGCCATGTTCAACAGTTCGAGCGCGGTAACTTCCGCCTGCTTCAGCGCACCCCGGAAGTCCCGATAGGCTTCCAGGATCGTCTGTTCCCGCTCGATCTGGTCCTTGGTGGCCCGGGCGACATCCTTGTAGGTCCCGCGGATATCCTGGAAGCGGTCCGAAATCGTGCCGCGGCGCATGTCGCGCCATTTGTTCGACAGGTTCTCCGTGAACGAGATCTTGCCGTCCGCGAGCTGATCAACCAGCGTCTTGGCATCGTCGCGAATGGAGTTGAACGCGTTGGTTATCTCTTCGTAGCGTTCACCGATGTCCATCTGCTGGACCTGGGTGCGGACGACCTCGTTGAAGTTGGAGGCCTGCGCGAGCGTGCGCGAAATCACCAGGACCTTGTCGGGCGACAGGTCCGAAATCTGTTCGAGCAGGGCATTGATCGGAGCGTCGGCTTCCGATTCAGGCGTGATGCCGATGTCGCGCAAGGTGGACAGGGCCCGATCGAGATACTGAAGCGGCGAAAAGCTGCCTGCCGGCGCCGTTTCGGGGGTGTTGTTTTCTGATGATGGCGCTTCCGACATTTTCAGCCTCCTCTTTGAAACAGCCTGTTGTTGAACGCTTGTTGCGCCCGGAAAAATGCTGCCCGGCCATTCCATTCAAAATATTATGCCGCAAGTAAGGGCAGGCTATCGCCGCTGTGTCAACGGCTTACGGTTTTTTGGGCGGTGAAGCCCGGCAACCGGTGCTGAAACCGGATACATCGGCAACGTTTCATGCGCATGAAAGACGGCATGGGGGCCGTCCGGCGGTCATCCCAGGCAACCTAGATTTTCGAGAAGACGTCAGACCAGGACACGTGCTCGCGCCCGGTCGCGGCATGGAAATCGCTTTCATTGTCAAAGGCTCCGGCTGCGATCGCCTCGTAAATGCCGGCGACAACCGTTCCGTAGAAGTCCCCAATCTCGGCTATCCGGTCTTGCCTGAAACGTTCCGGATCGACAAATTCGTATGTCATTTCCGTGCCGAGCGCCTGGTTCATGAAGCCGACCAGCTCGCTCTGGGTGATCGGGCGTCCGCTCAGATTGTAGGTCTTGCCGTCGTGGCTGCTGTCGCGAAGAAGGCAGGCATAGGCAAACGCCAGTTCGGCCCTGGTGGTATAGGCGCAGCCGCCGTCGCCGGCACAGTTTCGGATGCCGCCGAGACGCTTGTAACTGTCGATATATTCGAGGTCCGGTTCGATATAGATGCCGTTTCGACCGATCACCCAGTCCAGGCCGGATTGCCGCACATCGGCCTCGGTCCGGCGGTTGCTGTCAACGATCTCTGCAAAACCGCCGCCCTGTTCGGGGCCCTGAACGCTTGTGTAGACGAAACGGCGGACGCCTGCTGCGCGTGCGCCGTCGATCACGGCCCTGTGCTGCTCAATCCGTTTTTCCGGGGCGTCGTTTCCCGAAATCAGAAGCACGGCATCGATACCCCGGAGGGCGCTTTCAAAAGCATCCCGGTCGCCGTAGCTGCCCGTGCGGATTTCGACGCCAAGGTCCACCGCCTTTTCGGGCGTGCGCGCAACACCGACAATGTGCTGGGCGGGGTGGAGCGTTTTCAGATGGTCAATAACCGCGCGCCCGAGCTGGCCCGATGCTGCGGTAACGGCAAGTTTCATGGCGGCGCTCCCCGGTGTCGTGTCGACATCCGAGAAAACCGTCTCGCCCCCGCAGCGTCAAGCCTGGATCGGCTCGGGTCACGCCAGTTCGGACGCGATCCTTGCCGCCAGGCGGGCATTGTTGCGCACAAGCGCGATGTTGGTATCAAGGCTGCGGCCGTCCGTGAGCTCCAGGATCGCGCCCAGGACATAAGGCGTCACATCCTTGCCCCTGATACCCGCGGACCCTGCCTTGCGGATCGCCGCATCGATGTAGCCTGCCATCTCCGCGCGCGAGATTTCATTCTCTTCGGGAACAGGATTTGCGATCAGGACGCCGCCGTGATCGGGGAAATTCGCCCGCATCTTCATTAGGGCACCGATTTCCGCCGGCGTATTCAGAACATAGGGGGCATCGAGCCCGCTTTCGCGCGACCAGAAGGCGGGCAGTTCGGCGGTGCCGAAACCAATCACCGGAACGCCCTTCGTTTCCAGCACCTCAAGCGTTTTCGGCAGATCCAGAAGCGCTTTCGCCCCGGCGCAGACGACGCAGACAGGTGTCCGCGCCAGTTCGTCAAGATCCGCGGAGACATCGAAGCTCTCTTCCGCGCCCTTGTGGACACCGCCGATACCGCCTGTTGCGAAGACCCGGATGCCCGCAAGATCCGCTGCCATCATCGTGGCGGCAACCGTGGTGGCGCCGTATGTACCGGTCGCCAGTGCAAAGGTCAGATCGGCCCTGGAGCACTTCATGACGTTTTCAGCGCGGGCAAGCCGCTCGAGATCGTCATCGCTGAGGCCCACATGAATTTTTCCGTCCATCAGCGCAATGGTCGCCGGCACCGCGCCCTCGCTGCGGATATCCGCCTCGACCTGCCGTGCAGTTTCCAGATTGCGCGGAAAGGGCATGCCGTGGGTGATGATCGTCGATTCAAGCGCGACAACAGGCTTTCCCGACGCCAAGGCATCGCGAACCTCGTCGCTGTGAACGAGCAATTGTCTGAGTTCCGTTCCGTCGAGAGACTGCATCACCTGCGACGCCTTTCCTGATGAAGTGTTTCCAGGTCCGAGGTCCCGGGCCGCGCGGCAGGGACCTTATAGGCAGGGGGCCGGACCGGGCCAAGTTCAAATTTTGTCCGTCCGGGCAAATTTCTCGAGTTTGTCCCAGGACAGACCGTCCGCGAACGCACCCGTGCTTTCAAGTGTCAATGATGCTGCGGCCAGTCCGAAGCGGACCGATTTGAAGAACCCAAGGCCTTGAAGCAGTGCCGCCAGAAAACCCGCGCTGAGCGCGTCGCCGGCTCCGGTCACGTTGACGACGTCGGACGGGGGCGGGCTCATGCGCTCTGTGTGGCCATCGGAACAGGCCAGCAGGTCGCTGCTTCCGCCGGTCAGGATGAATTGTTTCAGTCCGGCCAGGCGCAAGGCGGCCGCCAGGTCCTCCGGGGGCGTATGGACCGGCATCTCCAGGAGTGCAGCGGCTTCGCCGCGATTGAGCGAAACACACGCCAGATCGGCCAGGAAGGGTCTGAGGCGAGGGGCCTTGGCGTCCGAGACAGCATTCGCGTAGATGACGCCGCCACCGATGGCGGCGATGACGCGTGCCAAAGTTGCTTCCGGCAGGTTGGTGTCGACAAACCAGTGAAGCTTGGTGTCGTGAACTTGCCGCAGTTCTGAAATCGCGTGATCGAAAACATCCGGCGGAGCCTCGGAGAGAACACGATCATCAACGCATGCCGCGGCCAGCGAGCCGTCCGGATCGTGCAGGGCGAGATACTGGCCGGTCACATGACCCGGGCGGGGGACGAATGTGAGGTTCAAACCCTCCCGCGTCAGCTGCTCACGCAGGGTGGTGGCCGCAGCATCTTTCCCGACTGCTCCGATCAGGTGGGCCGGAATACCGAGAGCATTGACCGCGCGGGCGATGTTGGTCGCCACCCCGCCGGGCGATGCGGAGAGCCTTGCGGGCGTCGACGTCTCGCGCCGGATGCGCTCCTCCGCATGGGCGACCGTGTCGGAATGGACAGCGCCAATGGAAACGAAACGGGTGGGGGCAGCAGTTTGCAAAGCTGAAGACCATCGTCCTGAGGACGCCGCCGGGCCGGCGGCACTGACGCATGCGGCTAACAGATCATGCGGTCATCGGCAACCGCGTTGCGGGCCGGCGATTCTGCGGATCGAGAGAATCACGATATGTTTCCATGTTCGTTTGACGTAACGGGACTTTTGCTGAGGCGTCTGCGGAACATATTGGAAACAAACCCTAATTCTTATATTAATACCAATTGGTTCCGGTGACTTGTATTATTGGAACAAATAGGGTACAAATCCCAATATTGAAACAACGCGTCCATCGTGGAATAAGGAGCGTGAGCCATGTCGCAAAGTACACTTCGTCTCGTAGAAAGCAGCCAGATGGATAAGACAAAAGCGCTGGATGCAGCGCTCAGCCAGATCGAACGCTCCTTTGGCAAGGGCTCCATCATGCGGATGGGTCAGGGGCAGGCCGTGGAGATCCAGGCGGTATCGACCGGTTCCCTCGGTCTTGATATCGCGCTCGGGATCGGCGGCTTGCCGCGTGGCCGCATCGTGGAGATCTACGGGCCTGAATCCTCGGGCAAGACGACGCTGGCACTTCATACGGTCGCCGAGGCACAGAAAGACGGCGGCATTTGCGCGTTCGTGGACGCGGAACACGCACTCGATCCCGTCTATGCCCGCAAGCTGGGCGTCGATATCGACAATCTTCTGATCTCGCAGCCCGATGCCGGTGAACAGGCGCTTGAAATTGCCGATACGCTGGTTCGCTCCGGGGCAATCGATGTGCTCGTGATCGATTCCGTCGCGGCCCTGACGCCGAAAGCGGAACTTGAAGGCGAGATGGGCGACAGCCTGCCGGGCATGCAGGCGCGTCTCATGAGCCAGGCGCTGCGCAAGCTCACCGCCTCCATCTCCAAGTCAAATACAATGGTCATTTTCATCAACCAGATCCGCATGAAGATCGGGGTGATGTTCGGGTCTCCCGAGACCACCACGGGCGGAAACGCCCTCAAGTTCTACGCCTCGGTCCGTCTTGACATTCGCCGTATCGGATCGATCAAGGACCGTGACGAGGTGGTCGGTAACCAGACCCGGGTGAAAGTCGTCAAGAACAAGCTGGCGCCTCCCTTCCGTCAGGTCGAATTCGACATCGTCTACGGCGAAGGTGTTTCCAAGATGGGAGAACTGATCGATCTCGGGGTCAAGGGCAACGTGGTCGAGAAATCCGGTTCGTGGTTCTCCTACAACAGCCAGCGCCTTGGTCAGGGCCGGGAGAATGCCAAGCAGTTTTTGAAGGAAAATCCGGAAATCGCGGACGAAATCGAACTGGCCATCCGCCAGAATGCGGGCCTGATCGCCGAGGCCATCATCGATCCGGAAGGTTCCGAGGACGCTTTGGAAGATCAGGAAATGCCGCCGGCAACCTGATCGCTCCCGGACACGGGAACAAACACAGGTCGAAAAGGCCCTCTCCGGAAAGGGAGAGGGCCTTTTGCTTATGTGCTGTAGGCAAGAGCGGTACAAATGAATGCATCCTGCGAAGGCCTGAAAACGCGCAATTGCTGGACAGGATTTAAGGTCAAAGCTAAAAGGCTGTTCCGGCGCAGATCCCGATGCGGATACTGAATGCCTGCTGCCTTTTTCAATTGGCCCCAAGAACGGGCCGGACCGATGCGAGACCCGAATGACCGGCGTAAATGAAATCCGCTCCACGTTCCTGGACTACTTCAAGAAAAACGATCATGAAGTGGTCGAATCCGGGCCGCTTGTTCCGCGCAACGATCCGACGCTGATGTTCGCAAACGCGGGCATGAACCAGTTCAAGAACGTCTTTACCGGTCTGGAGACGCGGCCCTATTCGCGCGCCGTCACGGCGCAGAAAGTCGTGCGCGCCGGCGGCAAGCACAACGACCTGGACAATGTCGGCTACACCGCAAGGCACCACACGTTTTTCGAAATGCTCGGCAACTTTTCCTTTGGCGATTACTTCAAGGAAAGGGCGATCGAGCTTGCCTGGAACCTCATCACCAAGGAATACGGCCTTCCGAAAGACCGCCTGCTGGTGACGGTCTACGCGGAAGATGATGCAGCTGCAGGGTTCTGGAAGAAGGTCGCCGGGCTCAGCGACGACAAGATTATCCGCATCCCGACCTCGGACAATTTCTGGTCGATGGGCGATACCGGACCGTGCGGGCCGTGCTCGGAGATCTTCTATGATCATGGCGACCACATCTGGGGCGGTCCTCCGGGAACACCCGAAGAAGACGGCGACCGGTTCATCGAGATCTGGAACCTCGTCTTCATGCAGTACGAGCAGACAGTCGAGGAGAGGCTGGACCTGCCAAGCCCGTCCATCGATACCGGCATGGGGATCGAACGTCTCGCGACCGTGTTGCAGGGTGTGCACAACAATTACGATATCGATCTGTTCAAGGCTCTCATCGCGGCGTCCGAACATGAGACCAACGTGGAGGCCGCCGGCGAGGCGCTCGGTAGTCACAGGGTCATTGCCGACCACCTGCGGTCAACGAGTTTCCTGATCGCGGACGGCGTTCTGCCCTCGAACGAGGGCCGGGGATATGTGCTGCGACGGATCATGCGGCGCGGCATGCGACATGCGCATCTTCTGGGCGCGAGCGAGCCGCTCATGCACAAGCTTGTTCCGGCTCTGGTGCGGGAGATGGGGCGCGCCTATCCGGAGCTGTCCCGGGCGGAAGATCTGATTACCGAAACGCTGAAACTTGAAGAGACGCGGTTCCGCAAGACTCTGGAACGGGGGCTGGGCCTTCTCGACAGCGCAACGGAAGATCTGACCGCCGGAGGTCAGCTGGACGGGGAAACCGCCTTCAAGCTCTACGACACCTACGGCTTTCCGCTTGATCTCACCCAGGACGCGCTGCGCGTGCGCGATATTTCCGTCGATACCGATGGCTTCGCTGCTGCCATGGAACGGCAAAAAGCCGAGGCACGGGCGGCCTGGTCGGGATCCGGCGGTGCTGCGACGGAAGCCGTCTGGTTCGCGATCAAGGAAAAGCATGGGGCGACCGACTTTCTCGGGTATGAAACGGAAACCGCGGAAGGCGTGGTTGCCGCGCTGGCGTCCGAAGACAAGGAAATCGACAGGCTTTCGGCCGGCGAAAGCGGCTTCGTCGTCCTGAACCAGACACCGTTTTACGGGGAAAGCGGCGGCCAGGTCGGCGATACGGGTGTGATGCTTGCCCCGGGGCTGAAAGTGTCCGTGACGAATACGCAAAAGAAGGCCGACGGTCTGTTTGTTCACTCCGTGACCGTCGAGGAAGGCGAACTGATCGCAGGCCTGGCGCTGGAACTCAAGGTCGATCATGGCCGCAGGAGCGCCGTCAGGGCCAATCACTCGGCGACCCACCTGGTTCACGAAGCGCTGCGCGAGGTTCTCGGCAACCACGTCGTCCAGAAGGGATCACTCGTGTCACCAGACCGGCTGCGCTTCGATTTCTCGCATCCGAAGCCGATGGATGATGGTGAGCTGGCGACAGTCGAGACCTTTGCCAATGAGATCATCCTGCAGAACGCGCCCGTCGAAACCCGCCTGATGGCGGTCGACGATGCGATCGAGGCAGGTGCCATGGCCCTTTTCGGTGAGAAATACGGCGAGGAAGTGCGTGTTGTCTCCATGGGAACGGCGCTGCATGGCGACAAGGAAGGCAAACCCTATTCGCTGGAACTGTGCGGTGGCACCCATGTCAAGCGGACAGGGGATATCGGGCTTGTCACGCTGGTATCGGAAAGTGCGGTTGCGGCAGGTGTGCGCCGGATCGAGGCTCTGACCGGAGCCGAGGCCCGCACTTATCTCGATGCACAGGACAAGCGCATGCGCGAAATCGCAGCGCTGCTCAAAACCGGTGCGGACGATGTCCCGGCCCGGGTTGCGCAGCTTGTCGACGAGCGCCGTAAGCTTGAGAAGGAACTTGCCGACGCCAAGAAGAAACTTGCCATGGGCGGCGGCGGCAACGGCGCCGCGCCAGTGAAAGAGGCCGGTGCGTTCAAGGTGATGGCGCGGGCCGTCGAGGGGATCAACCCGAAGGATCTGAAGGGCATGGCCGATGAAGCCAAGGCCCAGTTGGGCTCCGGCGTGGTTATCCTGATCAGTGTGGCGGAAGACGGCAAGGCGGCGATCGTGACAGCCGTGACCGGCGATCTGACCGAGAAGGTGAGCGCTGTCGATCTGGTTCGCATCGGGTCCGAGGCCCTTGGCGGACGCGGTGGCGGTGGCCGGCCGGACATGGCGCAGGCAGGCGGCCCGGACGGCGCGAAGGCAGGAAGCGCGATCGAGGCGATCGAATCCCATCTTGCCGGGCTGTGACGTTCGAACTTTCTGCTCAAAAATGAAAAAGCGTGCCAATGGGCACGCTTTTTTCATTGGAAAGGGTAAAGGGTTGTCAGTTCAGGGCCGCGGCCAGGGCCAATGCGGCGGCGGATGAAAATGTCGAGATAATCAGCATTTTCAGTACGACGTGATGCGGCGAGGTCTCTGCGGCACGGGCTTTGTTGGTCTCAATTGTCATCTCATTCTCCTAATCTGTTGTGCCCACACCCTAGAAATGGGTTCTGCGACAATTTTGCCCAATCACATTGGAGCGCCGGATTCTCACGGCTTTGCGCGAATGCCGTGATCAGGCGGCGGGCCCGATTTTGTCACGGGCCGATGTTGGGCTATTCATGAACGTGCAGGCTGTCAGATCGGAGCGAGCGGTGCAGGACGAAAGCTTGAAACGGGCACTTTATGAAGTGCTTGAAGACACAGGCAAAAGACGGGTTGCAGCGCGGTCGCTGCGCCACTTCCTGGTTTTTCTAATCCTCCTGAATATCGTGCTGGCCGTTCTTGAGACGGTACCGCAGGTCCGCACCACGTTCGGCCATCACCTGCGCTTCGTCCAGCTTGGCAGCGGTTTCGTTTTCCTTGTCGAATATGTGCTGCGGATCTACGTCGCCGACCTCCACCCGCCGCTGCGCCGGTACGGACCGCTCTGGTCGCGTCTGCGCTATGCCGTGCATCCCGATGCGATTATCGACCTGATCGGCGCGCTGCCGCTGCTGTTCGTTTTGTTTCTGCCCAACCAGGCGGTCACGATCGTCGTTATCTTGCGTCTCTTGCGGTTCCTGAAGCTGGCGCGCTATTCGCCGGCGCTCAGGTCGCTGATCTCCGCTGTCGTGGGTGAGCGGAAGGCCCTGCTTGGATCAAGCATGATCATCTTCGGTGTGATCCTGCTGTCGGCGACGCTGATGTATCTGGTCGAACACAATATTCAGCCCGAGAAGTTCCGCAGCATTCTCCACGGCATGTACTGGGCGATCACGACCATCACCACCGTGGGATACGGGGATGTGGTGCCGGTCAGCAACCTGGGTAAATTGCTCGGTAGTTTCGTCATGCTGATGGGCTATGGCCTGATCGCGCTGCCTGTCGGGATCATCGCATCGGCTTTCGCGCGCGAAATCCACTCGCGCGATTTCGTGGTGACCTGGTCCATGGTTGCGCGCGTGCCGCTGTTCGAGGATCTGAAGGCAACCGAGATCGCCGAAGTGTCGAAACTTCTGCAGGCCCAGACGGTGCGCAAGGGCGGGATCATTGCGGCCCAGGGTGACGTTGCAGACCGCATGTATTTCATCTCGGAAGGCGAGGTCGCCATCAATCTCAAGCACGACACGGTCTATCTCGGCGAGGGCAGCTTCTTCGGCGAACTTGCCCTCATCAACCAGAGCCGGCGAACGGCAACCGTGACGGCCTATCGTGATTGCCAGTTGCTTGTTCTTGAATCGGATGCGTTGCATCGGCTGATGGACAAGGATGCCACGCTGGCAAAGAAAATCATGGACGAGGCGCGGGAGCGGGTCCACGAGGGCAAAAAAGTGCTGGGGGAACTGGCGGAGGAAGAACTTCACCAGGCAGGCGTTTATGCTTCGTCCAACAAAGGTGGCGACGAGCCCGAGCTGTCGTTCGACGAAGACACTGCACCAGACACGCCCAAGCAAACATGACGCCACCGCGTTGACCTACAGACTTATTCGCTCAATAGGGCGTGAGACCGGGCGGAACCTGTGTGTAGAGCGGATCACCTTGCCAGAAGACGTCGGTGGGGCCGATGACGAAATCGACCAGGTTCCAGCGGTCATACTGGTAGCGCAGCAGGGCATAGGTGGAGAGGCCGTCCATGTATTCGGCCTGGCTGGCGAACGTCGTCAGATACGGATCGATCCTGCCGCCGCCCGGCCGCTGCGGATTGACGTTGACGAACGCCCAGCCTGCGCCGGACCGCATCCAGCTGACCACGAACTCGACCGGCGGGCCGACGCGCACTTCCACCATCGGGCGAATGGCGTTAAGGATGTCGCGCCGCTCCGCCGACCCGCGCGCAGGCTCGTAGACGGACTGTGCCGCTGCACCCGCCGTCAACAGAAACAGGCTTACCATCGTAATCGCAAGGCCATGAAAATTTCTTGAGAACACCTGCCGCCTCAATGTCTTGCGCATTATAGTTTTCCCTGACATTGCAATTGAAAAGAACCACTCTCTGAAACCCGGAGACGCTAACATGAAAACCATTGGATTGCTTGGGGGAATGAGCTGGGAAAGCACGGTCACCTACTATCAGTATCTGAACAGGATGGCGCGCGAGCGCCTGGGTGGTCTGCATTCCGCCAAGTGCCTGATATGGTCCTTCGACTTTGCCGAAATCGCGGCCTTTCAGGCCGCAGGGGACTGGCAAAAGGCAACCGGGGCCATGGTTGCGGCGGCGCGCCGGCTGGAACAGGGTGGTGCGGACTGTCTCGTCATTTGCACAAACACCATGCACAAGATGGCTGAAGAGGTGCAGGATGCCATAGATATCCCGCTCCTTCACATTGCGGACGCGACCGCGCCCGCCATCCGCGAAGCGGGGTGTTCCCGTCCGCTGCTGCTGGCAACGGCCTACACGATGGAGCAGGATTTCTACAAAGGGCACCTGGAGCGCAATCACGGAATTTCCGTGAAAGTTCCCGGCGAAGACGACCGGGCCGAAATCCACAGGATCATCTATGAAGAGCTCTGCCAGGGCGAGATCTGGGCGGACTCCAAGCAGACCTATCTGGACATCGTGGAGCAGGAAATAGAGGCCGGTGCGGACGGTGTCATATTCGGCTGTACCGAGATCGGTCTTCTGGTGTCTCAAGACGACTTTTCAGTGCCGGCCTTCGACACGACGGCGCTGCACGCGAAGGCCGGGCTCGATTTTGCGCTTGGTGGCTAGTTTCTATTTGGTGTGCGGGGCCGGCGCGGTTTTTTGAAAGCTCTGGCGCGCCCGCATCATTTCCAGCCACCTGGCCAGTTTAGGTGCTCTCTTCAAAAGCATTGCGCCTTCCTCGGCTTGTTCCAACAGGTGCAGCATCGGCGCGGCGTGGCAGTCCGCGAGGCAAATATCTGATCCGAGCATGAACGGTTCGCTGGCGATCAGGGTTTCAAGTGTGCCGACGATCTTCCGGGCCTCTCCGAGTGCGGACGCAATCCTGACCTCATCGGCGGCAGCGCCGCCGCGGGTTTTTTCGACGCGTTCCACGTAGATCTCCCACACACATGTGCGGTAGGCGTAGGCATCGAGGATCGAAAGGATCTGGTTCATGACGGCCCGGTCGCGGGGAACAGAGGGCTGCAGCCGCGGGCCGTCGAATGCCTCATCCAGGTATCGCAGGATGGCGTCCGTTTCAAAGAGAACGAAGTCGCCGTGCCGGAACGTCGGGATCTTGCCGAACGGATTGAGCGAGAGATAGTCCTCAGAGACGCCTTCGGGAGCGAAAACGTCAATGGGCGACATGGTGTAATCCAGTCCCTTTTCTTCAAGTGCGAGGCGCACGGAACGCACGTAAACCGAATAGTCGGCGCCAAAGAGTTCGATCATGGTGTCCTTCAATCGCGTTCGTGCAAGGCGTCTGCACGCGCTTTTGGTTGGGTGCTCAGGCGGCGACGCCTGAGCTGACCCGGAAATCTAGGGTCAGGACACATTAATTTGTATGAATTGGTAGGGATGAATTTGTTCGGATACGAGGCGCAAAGCTGCAGGAAACCGTCCGGTTTCCAAAGGTTTGCAACGATGTTGCCGGGCAAATTCACCCTATCCCTGCGGGACGCAAAAACGGCTTCGATCTGTTACGTCAAACCGCTCAACCGGGCAGGAAGCCCGCTTGTCGCGCTTTTCCTTTCAGCTCATTGCCGTTTGCTGCGCCAATTCAAACAAATTAATGTGTCCTGACCCTAACCTCGTTCTCTTGCTGGAAACAGGATGCAGGTCACATCCTGGCCGGTTTGTGCCGTGCCGGTCAGGCCGCGGCCATCGCCTTGGCCAGGTTTTCGTCGATCTTGTCGAGAAACCCGGTTGTCGTCAGCCAGCTCTGGTCCGGACCGACGAGCAAGGCGAGATCCTTGGTCATGAAGCCGGATTCCACGGTGTCGACACAGACCTTCTCCAGCGTCCTTGCAAACCGTGCCAACTCCTCGTTGCCGTCGAGCTTGGCGCGGTGCGCCAGACCGCGGGTCCAGGCGAAGATCGAGGCGATCGAATTCGTCGACGTGCTCTCGCCCTTCTGGTGCTGGCGGTAGTGCCGGGTGACCGTGCCGTGGGCGGCTTCCGCCTCCACGGTCTTGCCGTCCGGGGTCATCAGGACCGAGGTCATCAGGCCAAGGGACCCGAAACCCTGCGCAACGGTGTCGGACTGGACATCGCCGTCATAGTTCTTGCAGGCCCAGACATAGCCGCCGGACCATTTGAGGGACGAGGCGACCATGTCATCGATCAGGCGATGCTCGTACCAGATGCCGGCTTCGGCGTAATCGTCCTTGAACTCGGCATCGTAGATCTCCTGGAACAGATCCTTGAAGCGGCCGTCATAGGCCTTGAGGATCGTGTTCTTGGTGGAGAGATAACAGGGAACCTTGCGCTGAAGAGCGTAGTTCAACGATGCCCTCGCAAAGTCGCGGATCGAGTCGTCCAGATTGTACATAGCCATCGCGACGCCGGAGGAGGGGGCATCAAAAACGTCGCGTTCGATTTCAGTCCCGTCCTCGCCCACAAACCGGATCGTCAGCTTTCCCTTGCCGGGAAAGGTAAAGTCGGTCGCCCTGTACTGGTCGCCGAACGCGTGACGGCCGACGATGATCGGCTGCGTCCAACCCGGCACAAGGCGCGGCACGTTCTGCATGATGATTGGTTCGCGGAAGATCACGCCGCCAAGGATGTTGCGGATGGTGCCGTTCGGGGACCGGTACATGCGCTTCAGGCCGAATTCCTCAACGCGCGCCTCGTCGGGCGTGATGGTTGCGCACTTGATGCCGACCCCGTGTTCCTTGATCGCGTTGCCGGCGTCGACGGTGATCTGGTCGTCGGTCTCGTCCCGCTTCTGAATGGAAAGGTCGTAATAGAGCAGATCCACATCAAGATAGGGGTGGATCAGCTTGTCCTTGATGAACGCCCAGATGATGCGTGTCATCTCGTCACCGTCGAGTTCTACAACGGGATTGTCGACTTTGATCTTTGACATGGACGGGTCTGCCTCGCTTTGTCGGGAACCGGGATCTGGAAAGGAGGTGTACGGGCACCTGTTGTAGCGGAAATTTATTGTGTGCGCTTGTATACAATTAAGGTTTGCGTTGCAACATCATCTTCTGCAGGAAACCCGGATTCGGCGTCCGTCTATCCGGGATCGAAGAGGAGTGCGGGCAGGTCAGCAGCGCTTTCCAGCACCACATCCGCATGCGGTTCGAGGTCTTTGCGCAGACTGGTGCCCGTCAGAACGCCGATCGTCAGGCCCGCACCGGCCGCGCGCGCCATATCGATGTCGTGCATGTTGTCGCCGATCACCGCGATGCCGGAAGGGGGAAGGCCGACCGCTTCGGCAAACCCGTGCACCATTCCGGGCTCGGGCTTGGGGCCGTGGCCGGTGTCGTAACCCGTGACGAACGCGAATTTCGGCGCCAGACCGGTGCCGGCGAGAAACGCCCGGATGGCCGCTTCGCTGTCGCTGGAGGCGACACCAAGCCGGAGGCCGCGCGCCAGCAACGTTTCGACAGCTTCGCGAATTCCCGGCAAGGGGGCGGCATCGTGCATCCGCTCGATGAAAAGGCGATCGAGGTCTGCCGTCAGCTCCTCAAGCGCGTAGCGGGCGCCGTCAGCGATCCAGGCCTGTGCGATTTCCTCCGTGTTGCCGGCGGCCAAAAGTGATCCTGCGGCCGGTTTGCCTGTTGCCGGATCCAGGCCAGAGGCCAGAAGAAAGCGCTCGGTATCGGAAGACACACCTCTTGCGGCAATGCTTGCGGCTTGCCGGTAGACCGGTCCCCAGGCCGCATCGAAATCAAGCAGGGTGCCGTCCTTGTCGAACAGGATCGCCTCAATTTCCGTTTTCCTGGTTAGCAGATCCTCTGACGTCATTGGCTGGTCCCGATCATTTGCTGATGTGTTGCGGCTCAAGCTTATCGTCCAATGCCCTAGTCGCACGAGCCACGGCGGCGAGGCAACATGGATTTTCCACGCGTGGGCTACCCCCGTGCCACTTTCCCCATGCGATTTGTGGCCTCCGCGAACCGGTCGCCCTGGAAAACACGCACGGGGTTGCCGCGCTCCAGTTGGCGGTGCAAGCGGTTTTGCACCGACCGGTCATTCGCACGGCTCTCTTCCTGCCTGAGCACGAAAAGCATCTTCAACCGGTCGAGCGCAACCTGCTTGTTCCTGTGCTGCGACCGCTCGTCCGTCGAGGTGGCAACAAGTCCGCTCGGCAGATGCGTGATCCGGACACCGCTATCCGTCGTGTTCTGGTGCTGGCCGCCGGGTCCGCCGGAACGAAACGTCTCGGTCCTGAGCGATCCGGCGTCCAGATCAAACTCCGGCAAATCCGAAAAGACCACATCGAACACGCCGATGAACCAGTTCTGCCGCTTGTGATGCGGACGGAACGGGCTCTTGCAGATCCACTTTATCGTGCCTGACCAGCTGTTCGCCAACTGATCGGCCCTGGTACCGGAGACCGTCACCAGGGCAGAAGACGGATCCTCGCCACGAGCTGGCTCGGAGACTTCTGCCGCGAAACGCAGTCCCTGTGCCTCCGCCTCCGTTTTCATCCGGCGCAGTGCATGTGCAACCGCCCGCCGGCATTCGCGTGGCCCGTCTCCGCTCGTCACGAGCAGATGTCTGTGAGGGGACGCGGTCATCGATCGGCCCTCCGCTTGTTCAGGCGGTTGCGCTTGTCGAGCCGGGCGGACAGAAGGTCGTCGCTGATTGCCTTCTTGAAGGTGAGGAGCGGTTTGAGGGTTGCGGCGCGCTCTGCAAGCCCTTCGGACCGTAGATCTTCCAACACCTGTCCGGGATCCTTGTAGGCGCCCGGAGCCTCCTCGATGAGAAGCTGCCGGTCCTCGCAGATCACCTGTCCGCCGAACGATGTGCGCACGAGGTTTTCCCGGTCCGAACGTGTCTTGCCGGCACGGCCTGTCATTGATCGTCGATCGTACTTGCGGCCCGAACCGTGCGCCAGAGAGGCGAGGGCGTCCGGCCTGTTCTTGCGGGGAACCAGCAGGTAGCTCAAGGCATCGCGGGACCCGGCGAGCGGCACCAGGGGTGCGTCGGCTTTTGCAGCCCCTTTCCTGTGCAGGAGCCAGTCCTTGTGAGCTTCAATCAGGTTGTGCGGGGCATCGCAGACCAGGCGAAGACCGGTGCGCAGGGCATCCGCCGCCCTTTCGGCAATCAGCTGCCTGTTGAGACTGGCCCAGCGCACCGCGTCACCATGTGCGGCAAGGTAGGCCGTGCCCCCGGAACTCTCCGGGTCAAGTCCGGAGAAGCTGTCCCGCACAGACCCGAATACGGACATGCCCAGCGATCTCGATCCGGAATGGACCAGCAGCACGAGGTCGCCTTTCTTCAGATCCAGATCCTCTGTAAGACAGCTGCTTTCTGTCTCGCCGACCACTTGCAACTCGCAAAAATGATTGCCGCCCCCGATGGTGCCGAGCGCCTGGGGATGGAGGTCGCGCGAGAGGCCGGAAGCGGCAAGACGCGCGCCTGCGTCTCCGTCCCACGGTCCTTCGAGTATCCGGAATTTCTGCGCGGCCTTGTCGAGCCGCAGCTTGCGGGCCGGCAGATCGAGCGCAAAGAGGCTCATGCCGCAGCCGATATCGTTGCCGATCAGCTGAGGATAGATGCGGTCGGCCAGGATTGCACTGCCGACAGGGCCGTATTTGCCCGGATGCAGATCCGGGAACGCTGCCACGTGCGTGACACCGGCCATTTTTGACACAAGGTCGAGCTGCTCTTCGGCAGCACCTTCGATCCAGGTCGTCCTTGAAAAAAAGCGATGGACGGGCGCGGCATCCGCAGATGCAACCGGCCCCTCCTTTTGAGAAGTGCCCATTTGGGAACCCTTTTGAAAACAGGAGATCTCTCGGGTGCAAGGTCATGCTTGCCCCGGGTATGCCTCCGCCGCACCGCAGTCGCGGATCAGCGCAGGTTTGCCGCCCTCTTGGGCGCGCGCAACATGATCGTCATGTCTCTTCGTCCCGTTTTCAAAAATCGTCGAACCGCGTGTCGCGGTGGCGGGTAGATAAGCGCAGCCGCGTCAGTATGCAAGCGCCAACGCGTATGGTCCGGGCATTCGCCGGTTCCTGTTGCCAAGCTGCAACGCGCTGTTGGTCAGTTGCGTCTGACCGGCCGAAAAGAAAGTCAGGCGCATCCCGGGATGCGCCTGATGCCTGTTTCACGTCTTGCGTCCGGTCTCGGACACGCCCGTCAGAGATCCTTTGCAGCGGTCGACCGGATCTTCTTCCAGTTCTCTTCGGCCTTGGCGATGGTTCCGGCTTCGTCCTTCTGGAACGCCTGGAAAATCTCCTCGTTCAGGAAGAGATAGAGCTTGTCGTCGACGATGGCGGCGTATTGCGGATCACCGTCGAACTTCTTGCCGACGGAGACACCGAACGTGCAGAAGCCGCCGTTCTGCGGCAGGTAGGCCGCCGGATCGGCGGTGAACCTGTCCATGCTTTCCTTCGACGAGAAGTAATAGGCAACACCATCGTGAACCGCGGTGTGATTGGCCGCGCCGTCGATCCGGTTGCCGAGATTGACGAATGCGACCGGGTCGACACCGTGCATGCCGAGCGGGGCTCCGGCAGCGGTCAGGCCGTTGGACGTGTTGTATTCGTCCGCGGCAAAGCCGGGGCTGGAGAGGGTGGCGACGCCAAGCAACGCGGCGGCAATGAGTGTCTTTGATAGGGGCATGTTGTTTTCTCCTTGTCTGGATCTGAGGTCTGTGTGGCTGGTCCGTGTGTCAGCCGTGATCACCTTGCGTTCAGAGCATTGACAGATCCATGCGCGAAACATCGTCTGAATTTGCAGATCGTCCGGGACGGGGCTCAAAATGAAAAACACCGGCTAATGGCCGGTGTCTTTCCGATCGCGGTTCCGGGAGGGACAGGTGCAGCTTGAATGGGTCGTCTTCAA
Source organism: Roseibium sp. (assembly GCF_965229775.1). GTDB lineage: Bacteria > Pseudomonadota > Alphaproteobacteria > Rhizobiales > Stappiaceae > Roseibium. The sequence continues at coordinate 5,619,749 of NZ_OZ245929.1, read as the reverse complement.
GCCGCCTGCGGTGCGCCGGTCTCGGGTTTGTGCAGGGAGACGACCGCGAGGACCGCGAGCGCGTTGACGACATAATAGGCGAAATCGATCCCCTTGAAGCCGAGCACGAATGGTGCTGCCAGGAAAACGACACCGACCGCGAAATCGACGATCAGGTGGAACGAGTAGGGCAGGATCCGGATCAGGCCGGTTTCGTGGTCGGTCAGGATGGTCAGGATCAGCGCCGCGAAGCCAGTCGTGACGGAAAGCCAGAAGGCGAGCGGATTGGACTGGCCGAGACCCAGCAGCATCGGCAGTGCGATTAGGCCGAGGGCAACCGGATAGTCGAGATAGGCGTGAATGGTCTTGGTGACAAAGCGGATGTTCATGTCGTGCTCCTTCATTGGGACGGATGGGAGGCGTGTGCCCTATGAGCCTCAAGATGATCCGAGCGTCGTGATTGTTCCATGCACGAAAGTCCCCCAAAATCGACTGATCGTCCGCCGGACTTGCGGTACGGCAGCAGAAACCGCAAAAAGGGTTCAGGCCGACATTCGAGATGAGCAGACATGAAGAACGATGCCCTTAGCCAGATCCTGGATGCCCTGAAGCTGCGCGGATCGATCTACTTTCACACGAACTTCTCACCGCCCTGGGCGGTCGCCGTTCCGTCCTTCGGCCATGTCGCCCGGTTCCACATGGCGATGCGCGGTGCCTGCTGGCTGAAGGTCGAGGGCCACGCAGCGCCGATCTATCTGGCAACCGGCGATCTGGTGGTGATCCCGCACGGGGCCGCACACGTCCTGTGCGACGACCTGGGGCGGGAGGCAACAAGTGTCGATCAGGTCCTTCAGGAAACCGGGTATACGGGCGAGGGGGCGCTCTACTATGGCGGACCGGAAGAGGAACAAAGCTGCAAGCTGTTTTGCGGGCATTTCGAATTCGAGGACGGCTCGGTTCATCCGATCCTCGATGCGCTGCCGCCGGTCATCCATGTTCCCAACACCGAGACATTGAACGCCCACTGGCTGGAGACGGTCATGCGCTTCGTTGCCAGCGAAGTGCGCGCGAGCCTGCCGGGCTCCGACGCCATCGTGCACCGGCTGACGGAGATCATCTTCATCCAGGTGGTGCGCACCTTTGTCGATCAGGAGGGCGACCGGGCAGGCTGCCTCGCCGCCGTGCTCAATCCGAAGCTGGGACGTTCCATGTCCCGGATACATTCAGCGCCCGAACAGCCCTGGACCGTTGAGACACTGGCGCGGGAGGCTGGTATGTCGCGCACCGTCTTTGCGGAACGCTTTACCGATCTCGTCGGCATGACACCGCTGGCCTATGTCACGCACTGGCGCATGGAAAAGGCTCGCCGGGACCTGCGCGACACGGACCTGCCGCTGATCGATATTGCGGAAAACATCGGCTACAGCTCCGAGGCCGCCTTCAACCGCGCGTTCAAGCGCCAGTTCAACCAGACACCCGGCCAGATGCGGCGGTTGGGGGCACCTCTGGCAGCGGAGCCGGTCTAGTGGCTTGCGCCCCAACGTTATTCCGGAGCGCACAGGGCGGCTGTTCGGAAACTGTGATCTTCCACTTTACATAGGTTTCGTCATTCCGGACCAGTGCAGCGTCAGCTGCGCGCCGATCCGGAATCCAGATATGAGCGGGAGCGGAGCGACCTCAATTTCGTCTGCAGCGATAGCCGCGCTTTCAGCGCGAAAGATGTCTGGATTCCGGACCAGTGCAGCGTCGCTGCGCTTGTCCGGAATGACGCTGGTGGCGACCGGGCAAGGTGTAGGGATTTCAGAGGCTTTCCAGACACACGAAAAAGGGGGCGGAAAATCCGCCCCCTGGAGATCCGCGTCGTGACCGGCGGGTCAGCCGATGATGTCGTTCAGGGTCGCGCTCGGGCGCATGACGGCGTCGACCTTGGCCTGGGGGGCGTGGTAGTAGCCGCCCGTGTCGGCCGGGGAGCCCTGAACGCCGTTGAGCTCACCGACGATCTTGTCTTCGTTGGCGGACAGCGCCTCGGCGATCGGCGTGAAGTGGGCCTTCAGATCCGCGTCCTTGTCCTGGACGGCCAGAGCCTGTGCCCAGTAGAGCGCGATGTAGAAGTGGCTGCCGCGGTTGTCGAGGCCGCCGACGCGCCGCGCCGGTGACTTGTCGTTGTCGAGCAGGCCTTCAATGGCCGTGTCGAGCGCATCGGCCAGGACCTGTGCCTTGGCGTTGTCCTTGGCGTTGGCAAGATGCTCGAGCGACGCGCCGAGCGCGCAGAACTCGCCAAGCGAATCCCAGCGCAGGTAATTTTCCTCCTGAAGCTGCTGAACATGCTTCGGGGCAGAACCGCCGGCGCCGGTTTCGAACAGGCCACCGCCGTTCATCAGCGGCACGATGGACAGCATCTTGGCAGACGTGCCGACTTCCAGGATCGGGTAAAGGTCGGTCAGGTAGTCGCGCAGGACGTTGCCGGTGATCGCGATGGTGTCCTCGCCACGGGCAATCCGCTCGGTGGAGTACCTGGCCGCCTCGGTCGGCGCCATGATCTTCAGATCGAGACCGGACGTGTCGTGCTCGGGCAGGTAGGCATTGACCTTCTTGATCAGCTCCGCATCGTGGGCGCGCTTCTCGTTCAGCCAGAAGACGCCCGGCATGCCGGAGAGGCGCGAACGGGTGACACCGAGCTTGACCCAGTCGCGGATCGGGGCGTCCTTGGTGCGGCAGGCGCGCCAGATATCGCCTTCCTCGACCTCGTGCGAGAGCAGCGTGTTGCCGGCTTCGTCAACGATGCGCATGACGCCGTCAGCCGGGGCCTTGAAGGTCTGCGGGTGAGAACCGTATTCCTCGGCCTTCTGGGCCATCAGGCCGACATTCGGCACCGTGCCCATCTTGGCAGGGTCAAGCGCCCCGTTCTCGCGGCAGAAATCGATCACGGCGGAATAAACGCCGGCATAGGAGCTGTCCGGAATGACGCATTTGGCATCGTGTTCCTTGCCGTCCGGACCCCAGCCCTTGCCGCCTGCGCGGATCAGGGCCGGCATGGAGGCGTCGATGATGACGTCGGAGGAAACATGCAGGTTGGTGATGCCCTTGTCGGAGTTCACCATGTAAAGGTCCGGGCCGCTCTCGAGCGCTGCCTTGATGTCGGCTTCCACTTCCGCGCGCTTGTCGGCGGCAAGGCTCGCGACCTTGGCTTCCAGGTCGCCGAGGCCGAGATCCGGGTTGACGCCGAGTTCGGCAAAGGTCGCGGCATGTTTTTCAAAGACATCCTTCAGAAACGCTCTGACGCAGTGGCCGAACAGGATCGGGTCGGAGACCTTCATCATGGTGGCTTTCAGGTGCAGCGAGAACAGCACACCCTGGGTCCTGGCGTCCTCTATTTCCTTCTCCAGGAAGGTCTTCAGCGCCTTGACGCTCATGAAGGTCGCGTCGATGACGTCGCCTTCTTCCAGCGGCCAGTCGGCTTTCAGCACGGTGAGGTCACCACCCTTGGCGTCAAACTCGATCTTCGCGGTGCCCGTGGAGACAGCCGGGACGGTGACCGACTTTTCGTTGGAGAAGAAGTCGTTCTCGCCCATCGTTGCCACGTGGGTCTTGGACGCATTGGACCAAGCGCCCATGCGGTGCGGATTCTTCTTGGCGTATTCCTTGACTGCCTTGGGCGCGCGGCGGTCGGAGTTGCCTTCGCGCAGCACCGGGTTCACGGCGGAGCCCTTGATCGCGTCGTATTTCGCCTTGACGGCCTTTTCTTCCTCGGTTGCCGGGTCTGCCGGATAATCGGGCAGCTTGTATCCCTGCGCCTGCAGTTCCGCGATCGCGGCATTGAGTTGCGGCTGGGAGGCGGAGATGTTCGGCAGCTTGATCACGTTGGCATCCGGCTGCTTGACCATCTGGCCGAGTTCGGCAAGGTCGTCGGACTGCTTCTGGTCGTCGGTCAGGTATTCGGGGAAATTCGCCAGGACACGGCCTGCAAGCGATATGTCCCTGGTGCCGATGGTAAGCCCCGCTGCCTTGGTGAAGGTGCGGATGATGGGCAAAAACGAGGCGCTTGCCAGCTCGGGCGCTTCGTCGACCTTGGTGTAGATGATATCGGCCATGGTGCTCACATTTCCCAGTGTTCGATGTGTTCGACGGGTGCTCGCCAGGGGCGGGATCGGGCCCCCGGGATCGGAATTTCGCCTAGCGTATACAATTGTACGCAATCAAAAGCCAGCCCTTCGAAAGACAAAGGCTGTTGATCGGCCACGTTCTAGCAAACAGGCGGGAAAAGGCAATTGGGGAGGGGCAGGCATTCCAACCACCTGGACGTCATTCCGGACCAGCGCAGCAACAGCTGCGCGCCGATCCGGAATCCAGACGTATTTCGCGCCGAAGGCGCGGCTTATCATAGTGGTCTTGAGAAGGGTGTTCGCTTCGCTCACGCAGAATTCTGGATTCCGGATCCGCGCTCGGCTTCGCCTCACTTGTCCGGAATGACGGCGGGGGAACGTCGCACACTCCTTCGTCATCCCTGACGCAGCGCAGCGGAGATCCGAGAGCCAGTACACCGCAAAGCTTCAGTTCCAGGCAAGATCTGCGTTTACTGGTTCCCTGCCTGAGTTTACGCCCGCGAAAGCGGGTGCAGGGATGACAAGGCTGGGGGAGGCAGGCTCTGCAATCGCATCGTCGTCATTCCGGACCAGTGCAGCGACAGCTGCGCGCCGATCCGGAATCCAGATGTACTTCGCGCCGAAGGCGCGGCTTATCATAGTGGTCTTGAGAAGGGTGTTCGCTTCGCTCACGCAGAATTCTGGATTCCGGATCCGCGCTCGGCTTCGCCTCACTTGTCCGGAATGACGGCAGGGGAACGTCGCACACTCCACCGTCATCCCGGGCGCAGCGCAGCGGAGATCCGGGAACCAGCACACCGCAGCGCCTCAGGTCTTTACAAAGTCTTGCGTTTACAGGTTCCCGGCTTGCGCAGGGATGACAAGGCGGGGGTGTGGGCGTTACGCGCCTGCGAGGTCAGTTGTCGAAAGGCCAGGAGTGTTTCAGGTAGATGTATTGCAGCGCCGTCATTCTGGACTGGCAAGCCACGATTGCCGGGCCGCCTCCAGTGCCGCCGCCCCATTGCGAGTATTCGTAGTCGCATGTCCTGTCGCGATAGGTGATCCAGGCCCTTTGCATGTCGCGCAGAGCCGGCAGGATCAGCGGGACGGTCGCACCGATTTCCTTCATTTCCCTGTCGTTGGCCTCGGCCTTCTTGACGAGTGTTCCGTAGACTTCGTTGAGCTTCCTGTCCCAGAACTCGGCCTCCCTGCCGCCGCAGGCGACCATCCCGACCGTGGTGCCGCCGAGGTCATTGGCGTTCTGGCAGGCCTGCGAGGCAAGACCGATGCAGCCCTGGTCCTCACGCGCGGTTGTTGACGCCTGAAGACAGGCTTCAAGCGGTTGGTCTGAATACCTGACGTCCTGCGCCTCAGCGCTCAAGGCCCACGCGGTGCTCAGACAGAAGAGGGCCAGAAACTGCGGTTTGAACATGCGAGGCCTCCGGAATGGTTTCTGCCGGGGAGCAGTGGTTATTGCGCCCGGCCGGTGCTGGGACGTCAGTCTACGGAGCAAAGCCACGAGTTGTGAAGTCCCGTCGTCATCCCCGGCGGAGCGCAGCGGAGATCCGGGAGCCAGTACACTGCAGCGCCTCGGGTTTGTTCAAAGTCTTGCGTTTACTGGATCCCTGCCGGAGTTTACGCCCGCGAAAGCGGGTGCAGGGATGACAAAATGGGAGAGGGGCCAGGCAACGCAATCGCCTCTACGTCATTCCGGACAAGTGCAGCAAAAGCTGCACGCCGATCCGGAATCCCGAAATCATCTCGCGCCCGTGGCGCGGCATCTTCCAAAAAACAGATTTAGGAGTTCGCTTCGCTCACGCTGATCTCTGATAACCCGTTCAAGCCGGGCGCAGGTTCCGGATCTGCATTCGGCAGGGCCACACTTGTCCGGAATGACGGAGCTTTGCTCCTATTGTCCTCCAAGGATGGGCTGCAAAAAAACGGCGCAGTTTTTTCGCCAGGTATTGGCACGACCATGTCCATGGTGGATATTGCATTCCGTCTCGCGAAACAGAAAACCCGGCAAGACAACTGTGTGTCCTGCCGGGTGATCCGGAATTGAAGGTGAGGTGCCTAGTGCGGTGAATTTGAAGTTCGCATCATTGCTGCAGCAGTCTGCGAAGCGAACTTCAAATTCGTAAACCGCACTAGAAACATAGACTTGCTAGTCACCTTCTTGAATCTGAAGTTCGTTCGAAGCCCGCCGCAACAGGAGTCGAACTTCAGATTCAGGTGCCTAGCGGCCGCTGACGGCGTCGGCAAGGGCCGGGAAACGCACGATCTTGTAGGTGCCGAGGGATGCATCCTCACCGCCGTTCAGAACCGGAGAGCGGTGCAGTTCGTTGATGGTCGCATAGACGTAGCCGTCCGCGCCGATCGAGAAACCGTCCGGCCAGGGCAGATCCTCATCGGACTGGAACAGGACCTCGTAGCTGCCGTCGGGCCTGGTGACACCGATCGCGTTGTCCGTCATGGCGGTGATGTAGACATTGCCGCCGGTGTCGACTGTCGAGCCGTCCGAGATCGGCTTGTCGCCGTACCGTTCGACCCGCTCGGCAAGGTCCTCGTCGGTCAGCTCTTCGTTCAGAAGATCCGCGGTACGGACGCGGTACATGGCGCTGGCCGTCATCGGGGCGAAATAGACCCAGGTGTTGGTCGGGTCGACCGTGATCGGGTTGACGCCGATCTTGGCCGGATTGCCGCCGAGCAGGATCTCGCGCCCGTCGATCACCATGGGCGTGTCTTCCGGGGTCGTGAATTTCGAGCCTTCCAGAACGCGGCGCGACCGGCCGGTTTCAAGGTCGACGACGATCAGGGCCGAATTCGCCCCGTCGCCCGTGTCGGAAATGTAGATGGCCTCGTGATCGCGGTCGACGGCGAGGTCGTTCAGGAACGATGTCGGCCGGGCGACCGGTGCGCCGATATAGTGGATCGCATGCAACTGCTCGGTTTTCGTGTTCCAGCCGACGACGCGGCCCGTCTGGTTCTCGCCCTGACCGTCCAGCATCCAAAGGATGCCGTCCCGGTCCGCGCGCAATCCGAGAACACCCTTGAGGCCGTCACCGTCTTCCTGCGGCGCGCGCGCCCAGGCTTCGCTCGGATAGGGCTTGGTTGAGCCGTCCTTCATCACCTCGACGACACGCAGTTCCGGGCCGTAGAACTCGTGAACCGACATGAACATGCGGCCGTCCGGTCCGATCGCCAGGTTGCCCGGCGGCATGGATTTGTCGAAGTCGAGATAGGTTTCGATACCGTCCGCTGCGGCCGGGATGATCAGGGCTGCGCTGAGACCGGCGGCTGCCAAAAAGCGTTTCATGGGCTCCTCCATATGTTGATGTGGAGGGTTTAATTGTTCTAGATTTCGAACAGAACTCCCTGATTTTCAAAAGCAGCGTTAGAAAAAATCGAATGTACAGCATCGCGGACCTGCAAACCTTCGTCACTGTCGCGAGAACCGGCGGCATCACCTCGGCAGCCGGCCAGCTCGGCATTTCGACGGCGACCACCAGCCACCGGATCGCAAAACTGGAGCAGGCGCTCGGCATCACCCTGTTCCACCGCAATAGCCGGACCTTCCGGCTGACGGACGAAGGGCAGATTTTTCTCGAACGGGTCGATGTCATTCTCGATGACCTGCAGCAGGCAGAGATGGAAGTCGGCAGCGGCACGGCGCGCCTGCGCGGTCATTTGCGGGTGACGATGTCCCCCTGGATCCTGTCCCGGTTCATCATGCCGGTTCTGGGCGAGTTTCGGCGGGCCAATCCCGACCTCACCATCGAGTTCCTGGCCGTCGACCGCTTCGTGCCGCTGGTCGAGGAGGCGCAGGATTGCGCGATCCGGGTCGGACAGTTGGCGGACAGCGCGCTGGTCGCCCGGAAGCTCAGCGACAATGACCGGATCGTCTGTGCATCGCCGTCTCTCCTGGAAACGACGGGCGAACCGCGATCGGTGGACGATCTCAGGGACTGCCCCTGGGTCTGTCTTCCCTGGCAGACCCGTTTCGACGTCAATGACGCGAAGGGCCGCAAGCGTCCATTCACGGTCAGCAGAAGCATAGCGGTGTCGAATTCCGACATGTTGACAGCCGGGGCGGTGGAAGGGCTTGGCATCGCCGTGAAATCGCGCATGGCCGTCAAGGACGAACTGGAAAAAGGCACGCTTGTCGAAGTCCTGCCGGGATGCCTGCATGCGCCGGAAGCGCCCGTGTGGTTTGTGTTTGCAGCCGAAAGCCGGTCTGGCCGCAAGACCAAGGCCTTTCACGAGGTTGCCAGGCGGGCCTTTCGCCGATGATCTTTCCTGCTTGTGCTTTTCATTTTTCCAAGGAGGCGCTAAACCCCGCGTCATGAGCAAGAATGCAAAAATCAGAGACGAAGCCCGGGCCGTCACGGCCAGGCCTCCCGCCGTGATCCTGTGCGAACCCCAACTCGGGGAAAACATCGGCACGGCGGCGCGGGCAATGGCGAATTTCGGCCTTGTCGACTTGCGGATCGTCAATCCGCGTGACGGCTGGCCGAGCGAAAAGGCGCGGGCCGCCGCCAGCCGGGCAGACCATGTGATTGACAATGTCCAGGTGTTCGAAAGCGTTGAGGCTGCCATTGCCGATCTGCAATTCGTCTATGCAACGACGGCGCGGTCGCGGGAGGTGCCAAAGCCCGTTCGCGGCCCAGGCGAAGCGGCACAGAAGTCGGTGGAATTCGGCGAAAAGGGCCATGCGACAGGGTATCTTTTCGGCCGGGAGCGCTGGGGCCTCAACAATGACGAGGTGGCGCTGGCCGACGAGATCGTCACCCTGCCGGTCGACCCGGATTTCGCATCGCTGAACATTGCCCAGGCCGTTCTTGTCTGCGCCTATGAGTGGCGCAAGACGGCAACGTCCGGCGCGCTTCCCTTCATCCTGTCGGAAGAGGAGCATCCGCCGGCGAAGAAGGAAGATGTCCTGCGCTTTTTCGAGCACCTGGAAGGAGCGCTCGACGAGGTGACATTCTTCCGGCCGCCGGAGAGAAGGCCGCACATGGTGCGCACGCTTCGCAACATTTTCCAGAAGGCGGAGCTGACCGAGCAGGAAGTGCGGGCGCTGCGCGGCATCGTCGCGTCGCTGGAAAAGCGCGAGCCGCGGCCGCGCAAGGATCGTGGCGGTGAGGGACGTGGAGACTGAAGATACACTCCCGCGCCGCGATCGCCCGGTGCTGATCTTCGATTCCGGTCTCGGCGGCCTGACGGTCCTGCGTGAGGCGCGCTACCTGCTGCCCTACGAAACCCTCCTCTATGTAGCCGATGACGCCGCCTTTCCGATCGGCCGCTGGGCCGAAGACGATCTCAAGGCGCGTTTGCTGTCGCTGTTTCAGGAACTGATTGCGCACCACCGGCCGAAGGCGGTCGTGATCGCCTGCAACACGGCGTTTACGCTTGCCGGCGAGGCTCTGCGCAAGGCCCATCCGGAAACACCCTTCGTCGGGACCGTCCCTGCGATCAAGCCGGCTGCGGAACAGACGTCCTCAGGCCTGATTTCGGTGCTGGCGACCCCCGGGACGGTACGCAGAACCTACACGCGCAGCCTGATCGACAGCTTTGCCAGCCAGTGCCACGTGCGTCTGGTCGGTTCCGACAAGCTGGCGGAACTGTCCGAACGGCACCTGCGCGGCCAGGAGGTCGCGGACCAGGAGCTCGTTGCCGAGATCTCCGATTGTTTTCTGGAACGGGACGGCAAAAGGACGGACGTCGTGGTGCTCGCATGCACGCACTACCCGTTTCTGACGAACCGTTTCCGCAAGATTGCCCCCTGGCCGGTCGACTGGCTGGATCCGGCTGAAGCCATTGCGCGTCAGCTTGTCCGGGTCCTGGAGGGAAACGCCGCGCATGCGCCGTCCGGTGCGCTGGACCGGGCCGTGTTTACCTCCGCCCCAAAAGATCCGGCGCTGATGCGCCTGCTGGCGGGATTCGGGCTGACGCTCTAGGGGACGGCTGCATTGATGAGTCCGTGCGCTAGGCGGCAAGGCTCTTCACGGCGATGCCGTCGTCGGAGCGTTTGGCCGCAAGCTTGAGACTGCTGATCTCGTCGTTCAGCGCATCGGGATGCATGGTCAGTCCCCTGGACAGGCTGAGGATCGAGATGGAACACTGCAGCAGCGGGAATTGCCGGGTCGTGCCGAAACGGTCCTGTGCTTCCATGAAACCCTGTTCCCGGTGAACGGGTTCGTAAAAACTCTCCACGTCGTCCCGGAAAGCGCGCTTGAGGGCGAGCAGTCGGGACGCGACATCCGTCTGGTCCATCTGCTGAAACCCGGCAAAGAAATCGTCTCCGCCGACGTGGCCGTGAAACGTGCCGGTGCCGGAGACGTGCCGCTGCAGCAACTCGCTGAACAGGATGATCGCGCGGTCACCCTGCTTGTAGCCGTAGGTATCGTTGAAGGGCTTGAAGTTGTCGAAGTCGAGGTAACAGAGATGACGCTCGTGGGCCCCCTTGCGGGCAGCTTCGGCAATATAGCGCGTGACAGCGCTGTTGCCGGGAAGGCGGCTCAGCGGGTTCTGGTCCTGGGCTTCCTGAAGGCGCTTTTCGTGAATGATCTTCAGGAGCGACGTTGCCGACAGGAAACCGGCATAGTGAAAGTTCTCGGTCAGGATGATGCCGTCGGAGTTGATCGACGAGGCAAATGTTACGAGCAGCATGTCGGCGTTGGAATTGATGTCGGCGATCGGGCAGGCGCGGACGAAGGGTCTTATCGGCGCCTCCAGATCAAGCTGCGGCTTTTCGTCGGTGGCCGCGCCGGAATAGAGGTATTTCTTCAGATCCCGTTCGTGAACAAATCCCCGCGGCTCCTGGTTGTCGTCGACGACCGGGATCGCGTTTCCCTCCTGGTTGTGAACAACCATGTCCAGCAGTTCACCCATGGAGGCATGCAGATTGATTGTCGGCAGCTGGATCAGTTCGCTGCGTATCCTGTCTTGCTCGCTGCGCTTTTTCAGACCGGCCTCGGGCCGTCTCAAATGCTCGTAAAACAGCTTCACGGAGGCGGGTCTGGAAATCGGACCGGCCACGAATGCGCCTTGAACCAGGTCGCAGCCGATTTCACGGCAGGCCTTGAATTCCCGCTCTGTTTCCGCGCCCTCGGCAATGACGCGCGCGCCGAGCACGTGGGCGAGGTTCGCCACCGTCGTCACGAAGAGTTTCCGGCGCGGATCGCTGTCGACATTGGCGAGAAAAAACCGGTCGATCTTGACGTAATCGGGCGACAGATCATGCAGCATGCGCAGCTCGGAGGATGCCTGGCCGAACTCCACCAGGGCGATCATGAAGCCTGAGTCGCGCAGATCATCGATGGCATGTTCGACGCCGTCCGCCACCGTCTGCCGGTGACGTTCGGAAAAGGCAATGCAGATCTGGTGGGTTTGCAGACCGGCGGCGACAACCTTGGCGGAAAACGTGCTTCCAGGATGCTGCTGGTGTCCGAGATCCCGTCCGTCCAGCTTGAAGAAGAGTTTTGTCCCTTGCGCAATGCGGAGTTTCTTGAAGCTGGTCAGAACCTTTTCGAAGAGCAACGTGTTCAGTTCGGGCAGCAAACCCTTCCTGAACGCGATTTCAGTCAGCTCTTCGTAGGTTCCGACATGGGGTCCGTCGACGATCTGCGGCTGGGCATCATAACCGTAGACGACGCCCGTACCTATGTCGGCAATCGGCTGAAGCAGGAAATTGACCTGGTTGCAGCAGTCGTCAGCGGATTGCAATTCGCTTGCCGAGCTGCCCAGGTCCTTGTCCTGCGGAGGGTTGATATTGGCGTGCATGTCGGATCCTGGAAACAGGCCAGAGGCGCAAGAGCCCTAATTTTCGTAATGTCATGCCCTCAATTGTCACTGATATTAATATCCATGGTTGCAGGGCTGATTGCATAGTGAAAAATTGCAATTAATTTTTCCTAAATGTATGCATTGTTTTTCCGTAACGGCGGTTCGCGTTTAAATTAAGTTAATTCAAGCGTTTGATATCGATTGTCTTTCGTTGAATTTTTTTCTGGCCATCTGGCAGAAAAGTGCCTCGTTTGCGTGCTGTCCGGCGTTAAATTTGCGGCGAATCTGTGTGCTGTGCTGCGATTTGCGCGATGCCGGAGCGCATGTGCACGGCGCTGATGCCAACGCGCTTCGGCGATCCCTGGCCCATACGGAGCGACCTTCGTCGAGGTAAGGACGGCGCAGGCGAAGCATCGGCGTTGACATTTGCGGGTGATCGCTGTATCTCCCGCGCGGTCCGGCGGGTTTTGCCTTCCGGATCTACGCACCCGTGGGTGTTCAGCTGGCGCCGCTTGTTGAACCCCTGTCGATCCGGGCCAAAAGGCGTATGCCTTGGGTCAGGATAAAGGAGGGCGCGTTTCCTTTTAGAACAACAACGCGAATTCAAAGGAAACCGCGATGTCAAAGCGCCACAGCGTTAAATACAAACTCGACCGCCGGATGGGCGAAAACATCTGGGGTCGTCCGAAGAGCCCGGCCAACAAGCGTGAATACGGCCCCGGCCAGCACGGCCAGCGCCGCAAAGGCAAACTGTCCGACTTCGGTGTTCAGCTCCGCGCCAAGCAGAAGCTGAAAGGCTACTACGGCAACATTTCCGAAAAGCAGTTCCGCAAGGTCTATGCCGAAGCGTCCCGTCTGAAGGGCGATACCTCGGAAAACCTGATCGGCCTGCTGGAGCGCCGTCTCGACGCGATCATCTACCGCGCCAAGTTCGTTCCGACCGTTTTTGCTGCCCGTCAGTTCATCAACCACGGCCACATCAAGGTCAACGGCAAGCGCGTCAACATCCCGAGCTACCAGCTGCGTCCGGGTGATGTTGTCGAGATCCGTGAGCGCTCCAAGCAGCTTGCACTGGTTCTGGAAGCCGTGCAGTCCGCAGAGCGTGACGTTCCGGACTATGTCGATGCCGACCATGCCAAGATGACCGCAACCTACAGCCGCGTTCCCGCGTTCGCTGACGTACCGTATCCGGTGCAGATGGAACCGAACCTGGTTGTCGAGTTCTATTCGCGCTGATCAGCGCCGAATACGGTTCAAGAGAAGCCCGCCGTTTGGCGGGCTTTTTCTTTTTTCACCTTGTCCGCCGGGCAGCCGTTCAATGCAGCGCGGTTTTCTGCCCGTCGAGGGTTTCGATCGCGACGGTGGCAGCCCCCCGTTTGTCGCCGGACCGGTGAATGATATGCCCCTCGTTCCTGTGCTGAAACTCCAGCACCGTATAGGGGCGCTGCCACAGCCACTCGCGGTTTTCGACCGCATCGACATCCGGAACGGGCAGGGTCTCTTCGGTGAATGCGAAGAAATACAGGCAGAAATCGAGATCGGGCACATCCTGGCGTGACAGATAACGCATACCGAGTTCGTCCCGGCAGGTTCTGAAATCCGTGTCCAGATCGTCGGTGCGCAGCGTGATGAGGCCAAGGCGTGCCCCGCCGCCAAGGGGCAGAGCATCGTTGCCCGGGCAGGTCAGGTCGTTGCCGTCGAACGTGTGCTGGATCAGTTCGATCGTGTGGCCTTCCGGATCGGCCAGATGGCTCATATAGGCGATGTCCCGAAACTGGTTCGGAGCGGTGACCTGTATCCCCCTTGCACTGAGTTGCCGGTAAGCGCAGTCCAGGTCCGGAAGCGTGATGGCGATCTTCCAGTAGCGGTCGCTTTGACCTGGCTGAAAGGGTGCAGCGCCGGAACATGGCAGGAACTCCAGCCGCGCACCTTCGCCGCCATAGCCGACGGCAAGGGAAGGGACAGTCTCAATGCACGTCATGCCAAGAACCTCGCAGTAGAATGCGGCGAGGCCGGCCGGATCTGCAACGTTGAGGGTGAGGGTGGCGATTTTCGGAAGTGGCATGCTGCGGCGATCTTTGTCCTGACCGGGCAAGGATGCCCTGCGGTAACCGGCCGCACAAGATGTTTCGTCTGGCGGTCCGGTCACTGTTTCTCGGGGAGGCGGAACGTTTCCCGCCAATGCCTACCGTCTTCCGTCACCGAAGACATACGCGCCTTTCAAGGGGATATTCGCGTTCGAAGGCGCGGCACTCCGCTGTGTCAGCAAGCGCCCGTCTTTATCAGCGCCGTTGCGCTGGAGGATAGAGCTGCGGTCGCCGTTTTACCCTTGTTGCTGAAGGTCACCAGGGCGCCTTCGATTTCCGATCCGGAAACGGTGATCTCGCGCCCGCCGGCCGTGTCGTCGACGTCGATCGTGAAGGCGATTTTTGCGCCGGGCTGCAGGTCGGCGATGGACAGGGTGATCTCGCTGTCACCATCCTTCACGGGCGTGACGGCTGCCAACGACTTCGACCCGTTGACGATTTCGAACGGCTGAAAGACCTCCACACCGGCGCCGGAACCGGTTGTGTCAAAGATAAGACCCGCTTTTGACCCGGAGATGTCCAGGACAAGCTTTGAAGCGCTGATCGGGCAGCTCCCGACGTTTTCGAACGTGAACCTGTCCTTCGGTGCGCCTTCGTCGAAGCGGATGGATATGTCGGCAACGGCGGATGTGGTCATGAATGCCGTGAACACACATGCGGCGACACATCCCGTGCTTCGCGTGATCGTTCCTCTGAAGTTCATCTGATCCCTTCCTCTTTCGGTCATCTCGGTTCCTGTTTTCAATTCCCTCCTGATACGCAGCGAGGCCGCGGGCGGTTCGAGAATTCGTGAAAGCTGAAGGGTTGGGGTGAAAAAATTAAGTAAGTCAGTAACTTGAAGTGAAAGGAAACTCGTGCAGCGTGAATGCCACGCGGCGTTGCATGAAAAACGGCAGGCGTGAAGCCTGCCGGGTTTCGTCTCAGCGTCCGCGATTGAAGGCGCACACAGTGGGCTGGCCGCCCCGGTGCCTGCGTGCCGTCAGATGTCGTTGCGCGGTATTCTCAACAGCTGGCCCGGAAAGATCACGTTCGGATCGCTCAGGATGTGCCGGTTCGCTTCGAAGATCGGCTGAAAATTCGAGTTTCCATATTGTTGCTGCGCAATCTGGGAAAGGGTGTCACCCGACTGGACCGTGTAAGGCTGCCAGCCTCCGTAACCGGGTAGGATCTTCGGTCCGAACAGCACAGGAATGACGACGGATGGACCGTTTTCGTTGCCGGTGTCGTCCGCCAGCGTCAGGAAGAGCCTGTTGAGCTGGAACGTGTTCGTGTCGGGTATGTCGATCGAGGCCTGGAACTGCCGGAGGCCAAGCGAGCCGACATTGGTGAAGGAGGAATATTCATCATGCCCTTCGGACACGCGGATGGTGAGTGTCCCTTCGAATGCAGCGGCGTTGCCCGCTATCATGATCGTCGAACCGACAAGATCGAAAGGCTGTGGCTGCTGAATGTCGAGTGTAACCGTCATTTCGAAACCCTCCCGTACCGCACTGCCCGAACCGGAAATGTTTCTTCACGGGCAGGCTGCGAAAAGCGTACACCGCCACTGCACTGCCTGAACAGATGCAACTTTACATACAACCTGAATGAGAAAACCGCGCAGGAAAGACAATTTTTCCTGAATCGCTAGATGGTTGAGTGTATGTATTTACAAATCACTTGATTAATTGCTTTAATATCTTAATTACTTCATTAAATTAAATAAATTACCTTAGGTCATCTTCTGGTTGTTCATTAGGTTGAATTTAATTTATCGGCATTTGTTCGTTGAATTGACTGATTTTTGGGCATAGCCTGACGTGGTTTATTTGTCACTTGTCGTATTGCGGGTCGCTCCCTTGGCAGAAGTCGTCGTTCTGATGTCCGCCGCGCTTTTCTCGGATTTGCAAGGAGAAAGGCTGACCAGGGCTGACGCGATTGAAATCGCGTCGGAAAGCAAACAGCGCAATGCGCGTTCCAATTTTGATCTGGCAACGCCCAATCCGGAGGCGGGTGACAGTTATTTCGTCACATTTTTTCTGGACGAACAGGCCGGTGATTTTGCTGAAAGCATCAAGAAATTCGACGGAGTTTTATCCGTCTATGTGAAGCCTGATATCGGGCTTCCGTAATTCTGCCGGCCGGTTCGTCTTCCATGCAGGAGGAAACACCATGGCCAGGAAGACACGGAAAGTATCTGCACCACAGGGGCGCCACCCTGAACTGATCGCGCTTGCCAAGCCGGATGTCGGATTGCGCGTTGCGGGCGCGAGTCTGCGGTCCCTCGGCGGCTCGAAGACAACAAAAGCGGAAAAGGCGTTCAAGAAACACAATTGTGTCGCAACACCCCTGTTCGGCCCGTCCGAAGAACGCGTGGATGCGGCCGTTGCGGCACAGGCGCCGTCCGCGATGGCACCGCTGGAAAATCTCTCCGGCTTCTACAAGCTGTCCGCGCCGGATGCGGATCTTGAGGATCTGCAGAAAGAGCTTCTCGACAATGACATATTCGAAGCCGTCTATATCAAGCCGCCCGCGGAATTGCCCGAGGAGGCACCTGACGTCTCCGGCGCCATGAATGCGATGGTTGCGGTGCCGGACGTTCCGCCGCCGGCAACGCCTGACTTCATCGCCCGGCAGATCTATCTGGACCCGGCACCGGCGGGCGTCGACGCGCGCTGGGCATGGAGCCAGGCCGGAGGGCGCGGCACCGGCATCCACATCACCGACATCGAAGGGGCGTGGCGCTTCAGCCACGAAGACCTGATCGAGCGCCAGGGCGGCGTTGTCGGCGGGGTGGAGTTCAACGACGTGAGTTGGCGCAATCACGGGACCGCGGTCCTGGGCGAATACGGCGGTGACGAGAACCCGTTCGGTGTCACCGGAATTTCTCCCGAGGCAATCTGCACGGCGGTTTCCCACCGCACGCTCGGGTCGGCCGGGGCGATCAACCATGCGGCCGCGCGGCTGGGTGCGGGCGACATCCTGCTCCTGGAAATGCACCGGCCGGGGCCACGGCACAATTTTCAACTGAGGCCGGACCAGCGCGGTTACATCGCTGTTGAATGGTGGCCGGATGATTTCGCTGCCATTCTGAACGCTGCGCGGCGGGGCATCATCGTGGTGGAAGCTGCCGGAAACGGCGCCGAAGATCTCGACGACGCCCTCTACGAAACACCGGGCTTCGGTTTTCCGGCCGGATGGACCAACCCGTTCCGGAGGACCAACCGGGATTCGGGAGCGATCGTCGTGGGGGCGGGTGCGCCGCCTCCCGGTACCCATGGCCGCAACCACGGGCCCGACCGGTCGCGGCTGGGCTTCTCCAACTACGGTGCACTTGTGGACGCGCAGGGCTGGGGCCGGGAGGTCACGACCTGCGGCTACGGCGATCTGCAGGGCGGCACCGACGAGGATCTCTGGTACACGGATACGTTCTCCGGAACATCAAGTGCATCGCCGATCGTCACCGGTGCGCTTGCCTGCGTGCAGGGCATGGCGCGTGCCAGAAACAGGCCCGTGTTCACGCCTGACGAGCTCAGAAACGCGCTTCGCACGACCGGCAGTCCGCAGCAGGATGCGCCCGGACGTCCGGCAACGCAGCGTATCGGCAACAGGCCTGACATTCCGGCGCTTGCGGGTGCGCTCTTCGGCGTCGGCGGCAATCGGCGTTCCGTCGCCTTCCGCCGCGAGGTCGAACGTTGGCGGCCTCTGGAAGTGCGCGCACTGATTGATATCAGCCCGCAGCTGGTGGCTGCCCATTCGACCTTCGTTATGCAGCAGGCGCTTGTGTCGGCGCAGCCGCTGCGGGCCGATGCGGACGGCATCCTGTCGAAAATGGCGATCCTGTTCCGGGTCTCGTCGCTTGCCGGCCAGGCGGTCGAAATCGCGGGTCCCGTTGGCGGGTCGCGGTATCGCTGGTGGGGCAGTATCGCGTCGGACGCTCTTGGCCGCATTTTCGTCGATGAAGGCTATTCATCCACCGGAAGCGACAATTTCGACCTGATCGCCGAGATCAGGGGTGTCGACACGCGTTTTGCCTTCGACACCGTCGCCCAGCGTTACCGCGCGGTCTGAGCCGAGAAGGCGGCGCTGCCCGGACCCACAGCAAGGCGGTGCCGCCGGCATCACCCATCGCACAAGAGAAGGCCTGCCTTCGGACAGGTCTTTTCAAGTCCGGCCTGTTCGGCTAAATCAGCGCGACACCTGACACGTCCTGCTGCCCGGGCCCTTGCGATGAATGACATAACCGATACCAACACCACGGATGTGCCGGCGCTCCTGCGAAACGTGCCGTCCAGCGTGGAGTTCAAGAAGCTGCGCAAGCGTCTGCTGCGGCAGGCGCGCGAGGCGATAGACGATTTCGGCATGCTGCCCAAGGATGCCTCGCAGCAGAAAAGACCCAAGTGGCTGGTTTGCCTGTCCGGCGGCAAGGACAGCTACACGCTGCTGGCGGTGCTGATCGAACTCCACTGGCGCGGATTGCTGCCGGTGGATCTGGTCGCCTGCAACCTGGACCAGGCGCAGCCGGGGTTCCCGACCGATATTCTGCCGAAGTTCTTCGAGGAAAACGGGATCGAGCACATCATCGTGCGCGAGGATACCTACTCCATCGTGACCGACAAGATCCCTGCACATCAGACCTATTGTTCGCTGTGCTCGCGTCTGCGGCGCGGCATTCTCTACCGCATCGCCCGCGAGCAGGGCTGCGAGGCAATCGTTCTCGGTCATCACCGGGAAGACATTCTCGAAACCTTCTTCATGAACCTTTTCCACGGTGGCCGTCTGGCGTCCATGCCGCCGAAGCTTGTCAATGATGAAGGCGATCTGCTGGTCCTGCGTCCGCTTGCCTATTGCGCCGAGCGCGACATCGCGAAGTTCGCCTCGGGCATGCAGTTTCCGATCATACCGTGCAACCTGTGCGGCTCCCAGGACGGGCTGCAGCGCGAAGAGGTGAAGCGGATGCTGCAGGGCTGGGAAAAGCAGTCACCGGGCCGCCTTGGTGTCATGGCGAGAGCACTCGGCCGTACGCGTCCTTCGCATTTGCTCGATCGTGCCCTCTACGACTTCGTCAATCTGCGCCCGTCGGATCGCGCGGCAGGGGACGAGGCCGGAGAGGCGGAAGAACCCTGCGGCGCCAGTCTCGCCATGACGGCAAAGCTGTTTGCCGCCGAGTGATCGCGGGCAGGTGACGTGCCCTAGGTCTACCCGTTCCCGGCAAACAGCCTTCGCAGCCAGTTCTCGACGGTTCGGGCAGCCGGTTTGCGGGGCCGGTCCGCGTCACGCTGCAGCAGGTAGTGGGTCTGGACGGAAGGTATCTTCGCCTCGAACGGGATGACGAGCCGGCCGCTCGCGACAAGGCTCATGGCGACGCGTTCCAGCAGCAATGCGACTCCGCTTTGCGCGGCCGCCAGTTCCACCGCAGTCAGTGACGTGTCGACAGTGATTGTCGAGGTGTCCGGAGGAGTGTCAAGGCCGACAGCGTCGAAATAGCGAGACCAGTGGTCGTCAAATCCAAGCGTGTGAATTCTATCAATTTCAATAAGATCTGATGGTTTGTTAATCTTTGTTTTTAGGTCCGGGTGGCAAACGGGGACAATGAACTCCGTACCCAGGGAGTCTGCACGCATGCCGGGCCAGTTGCCGTCGCCGAGGCGGATTTCGATATCAATGCCGGTCTCAAGCACCGTATTTGCCCAGATCGCGGACAGGAGCCGGATCTCGATGTCCGGGTGCGTTTCGCGAAAAGCCGGCAATGCGGGCGCGATCAGCAGCACGCCTTCGGAAATGGGGGCACGGATGGTCACGGAACCGGTCGTCCGGTTGCCGAAGAGGCCTTCGGTCGAGACCGCCAATTCCTGGAACGCCTTGCGTACGGCCGGCAAATAGGCCCTGCCGCTCGCGGTCAATTCGATCTTGCGTGTCGTACGTTCAAGCAGCTGATGTCCGAGCTGGGTTTCGAGCGCGCTTATGTGCGTGCTGATCGCAGCCTGCGTCAGTCCGAGTTCGTTGCCCGCCGCGGTGAAGCTGCGCAGGCGGCTGGCAGCTTCGAAACTTCTGAGCCAGAGCAGGTTCGGGAGGGCTTGCATGCGTTATTTGATAAAAAATTACAGGCAATGTCCACTGATTATATCGTTTCTCTTTTGGTTGGGGGTGGCGCAACCTGCTTGCTGAGTGCACTTCAACACGGCAAGGAGCAGAACATGCATATCGGCTTCATCGGTCTGGGCAATGTCGGCGGCAAACTTGCGGGCAGCATCCTGCGCAACGGCCACGCTCTCACGGTTCTGGATCTGAACGGTGATCTCATGGAACAGTTTGTGGCCTCGGGCGCAAAGCGGGGTGACAGTCCGAAGCAACTGGCGGAAACCTGCGACATTGTCATCACGTGCCTGCCGAGCCCGGCGGCCTGTGCCACTGTTGTCGAAGGCCCGGATGGGATTCTTCAGGGCATCGGACCCGGCACGGTCTGGGCGGAAATGTCGACCACCGATGCCGGCGAAACGCGTCGTCTCGCCGATCTTGTCATTGCCCGGGGCGGCGAGGCGATCGAATGCCCGGTTTCGGGGGGATGCCACCGCGCGGCGACCGGGAACATCTCCATCTTCGCCGGGTGCGAAAGGGATACGTTTGAAAAGGTCCTGCCGCTTCTGACGGTGCTCGGCCGGCGCGTCCTGCACACAGGCGGGATCGGCAGCGCCTCCGTCCTGAAGGTGGTGACCAACTACCTTGCCACCGCCAACCTCGTCTCGCTTGCCGAGGCGCTGGTCACGTGCAAGGCGGCCGGCATGGACCTGAACACCTCCTACGAGGCGATCCGCATTTCTTCCGGAAATTCCTTTGTCCACGAGACCGAGAGCCAGGTGATCCTGAACGGGTCCCGCGACATTTCCTTCACCATGGACCTGGTGGCCAAGGATATCGGCCTCTTCCAGTCGATCGCCGACGCGCATGACGTGCCGCTGGAATTGTCTCCGCTGCTCAACACGCTGTTTGCCGACGCCATCGGGCGCTACGGACCGAGGGAACTCTCGCCCAACATCATACGACGGCTTGAAGACGCGACGGGGCTGGACATAACCGCACCGGGCTTCCCCGCGGAAATGCTTGACGACGAGCCTGAAGAAGCCGGATATGAGGTCGTGCCGACTCGCGGCACCGGGAGCGAAGAGTTTTTGCGGAAAGCGGCAGGCTGATGATCGAAAAGCGGCAGTTCTATATCGACGGCAAATGGGTTGATCCGGCAGAGGCGAGGGACCTTGCGGTGATCAACCCGGCGACCGAGAAGCCTGTCGCCGTCATCTCTCTCGGTGCCGCTGCAGACGTCGAGCGCGCGGTCGCGGCCGCAAAGCGCGCCTTCGTTTCCTGGTCAGGGACAAGCGTTGCAGAACGGGCGTCGTTGTTGCAGCGGATCATCGACATCTATGAGCGCCGGTCTGCGGACATGGACGAGGCCATCCGGCTGGAAATGGGAGCACCGGCGGACTTCGTGCGCGAACAGCAGACACCCGCCGGTACGGGGCACTTGCAGGCGACCCTGGAGGCTCTGACGTCGCACCGGTTCGAGCGTCCGAGCCCGCGGGGCGGCAGCGTTCTCAGACATGAGCCGATCGGTGTCTGCGGTCTCATCACCCCGTGGAACTGGCCAATCAACCAGATTGCCGCCAAGGTCGCTCCCGCGCTCGCGGCAGGGTGCACGATGGTGCTGAAACCGAGCGAAATCGCCCCGCTTTCCGGATTGCTGTTTGCGGAGATCCTGGATGAGGCCGGTTGTCCGGCCGGTGTCTTCAATCTCGTCAACGGAGATGGGCCCGGGGTCGGGGCGGCGATGTCCGCGCATCCGGGTATCGACATGATGTCCTTCACCGGGTCGACCCGGGCCGGGGTCGCGGTGACGCAGAGCGCGGCACCGACCGTCAAACGTGTCGCCCTGGAACTTGGCGGAAAATCACCAAACCTTGTATTCGCGGATGCGGATCTGGAGACGGCGGTCCGCTTCTCGCTGGAAAGCTGCTTTTCCAACACGGGGCAGTCCTGTGATGCGCCGACGCGGCTGCTCGTCGAAAACAGCGTTTATGAGCAGGTCGTGGCGCTTGCGGAGAAAATCGCGCCGGAAACCAGGGTCGGCGACCCGTCCGAGCCCGGCGACCACATCGGACCGGTGATCAGCGAACTCCAGTATGAACGCATCCAGGGGCATATCGAACGCGGTGTCGCAGACGGTGCGCGGCTGGTGGCGGGCGGTCCGGGAAAGCCGGAAGGCTACGAGACGGGGTATTTCGTCAAGCCCACGGTCTTCGCAGGCGTCACCAACCAGATGTCGATCGCCCGCAACGAAATCTTCGGACCCGTCCTGGTGATGATCCCGTTCGAAACTGAAGAAGAAGCCATTCAGATGGCCAACGACACGCCCTATGGCCTCGCCGCCTATATCCAGACCGGTGACCCGGAACGGGCTGGACGCGTCTCCCGGCAACTCAGGGCAGGCAGCGTCTATATCAATGGCGCGAGCCCGGACTGGGACGTTCCGTTCGGCGGCTACAAGCAATCCGGCAATGGCCGCGAATACGGCGAATTCGGTCTCGAGGACTTTCTGGAACTAAAGGCGATCACCGGGTGAAGCCGACCGGATCGCCGGTTCGCTGCATGCGCGCTTTTCTGCGTCCGATTGCCGCCATCCAATTCGGCTTGTGAGGCGTAACACCAACACAAGCAATCAGGTTGGTGGTGCCATGAAGTCATCCGGATCCCGTACGATCGCAATTGCAACGCGTCCCGTGGCGCGTCTTTGCCGCAACGCTGCCTTGCAATCGGCGTTGGCGGTGCGCTGATGGAAAGAAACGCGATCGGGATTATTGGCGCGGGTATCGCCGGGCTCTCCTGCGCGCGCATTCTGCAAAAGCACGGATACACTCCCGTCCTCCTGGAGAAGGGGCGCGGTGTCGGCGGGCGCGTTGCCACGCGCCGGACCGATGAGGGGTTCCAGTTTGACCACGGCGCGCAATTCATCACTGCCAGAAGCCTCGACTTTCGCGACGTGATTGCAAGCCTGAGCAGGGAAGGTGCGGCCGCGGTCTGGTCAGGCATGGACCGCGAGATCATTGTCGGGACCCCGTCGATGAACGCTATCGCCAAGGCGCTCGCCGAAGGGCTCGATATCAGGCGCAACACGCGCGTTACGGAACTCAGCGCCGGCAAAGGCAACTGGCGCGCGGCGACCAATCTGGACAGCGTTCTTGAGTTTGACCGGATCATCATCACGGCTCCGCAACCGCAGACGGTCGACCTGATCGGCGAGGAGCATCCGCTGTCGAAGGCGGTTGCCGGTGTCCGCATGTCGCCCTGCTGGACGCTGATGGTGACCTTTGCGGATCAGCATGACATTCCCTTTACGAGCCGTTCCGCGCCAGACAGCTATCTTGCCTGGATCGCGCTCAACAGCTCCAAACCGGAGCGGCCCGATACGAACAGCTGGGTCGTTCAGGCCAGTGCCGAATGGAGCGAGAGGAACCTGGAGCGTGAGCCGGAAGACGTTGCGCAGGAAATGCTGCTGCGTCTCTGCGGTGTCTTGCGGGTGGACCCGTCGAGCGTGCTGCACAGACGTGCACACCGCTGGCGCTATGCGCAGGTCGAGGAACCGCTCGGCAAACCGTTCTGCCGCAATGTGGCCGGTACGCTGTATCTCGGCGGTGACTGGTGTCTCGATGCCCGTGTGGAAGCGGCCTGGATGAGCGGCAAGGCGATTGCAGAGGATCTGCTGGGGGAGCTGAATGCTTGATGATCCGCGCATCGCCGGTCTCACACGGCTTGTTCTGGGGGCAGTCAAGCCCGCACCGGGCCGCGCGCGCATCTTGCTTGCGCTTTTCTCCGGCGTGCTCTGTCATCTTGTCTTTGCGATGGCGGTGATCGCGATGATGACCGTCATGTTCAGCGGCATGCAACTCGGCTTCGGGACGGTTGCCTGGCCCTGGGCTGCGCTCGTCAATCTTATGTTGATCCTCCAGTTTCCCCTCGTGCATTCCTTCCTTTTGACCGGGCCTGGCCGCCGACTGCTGGAGCGCCTCGTGCCGGGGCCTCACGGCAGCGTTTTGTCGACAACGACCTATGCCACGATTGCCTCGGCACAGTTGCTCGCGCTGTTCGCGCTCTGGACACCGTCCGGGATTGTCTGGTGGCAGGCGGAAGGGGTGCTTTTCTGGTTTTCCAGCGCTGCCTACGGTGCCGCCTGGCTGCTCCTCATGAAGGCGAGTTTCGATGCCGGGGCGGAGGTCCAATCCGGAGCGCTGGGTTGGATGTCGCTCATGGCGAAAGTCAGACCCGTCTTTCCCGACATGCCGGACAAGGGACTGTTCCGGCTGATACGCCAACCGATCTATGTTGCCTTCGCGCTGACACTGTGGGCGGTGCCCGTGTGGACCCCCGATCAACTGGTGCTCGCGACGGTCCTGACAGCCTATTGCGTCTTCGCCCCAAGGCTAAAGGAGCGGAGATTTCAAGCAGTCTACGGCGCGCGGTTTGCGCTTTACCGTGCGCAGGTGCCTTACATGCTGCCGCGCCTGGCAGCGGCAGGCCGTGCCGTGCGGAGGCATGACGGCACCGCGTCTTTCAAGGGCAGACACATCGCGCGAAAAAGGGAAGCTGATTGATGGAAACACTTGCACTTCTTTTGTGTGCGCTGCTGTTCGGGGGCATGGTCCTTTACGCGTTCGGGTTTGCAGCCTTCGTGTTCACGGCCCTGCCGCCGGACGTCGCCAGTCCCACCATCCGGCGCGCCTTTCCGTATTTCTATCTGTTTGTTCTCGGCGTTTCGGCGCTTGCGGCGCTATGTCTGTTTTCCGGAGACCTTGTGTCGGCATCGATCATGGCGGCGGTCGCGCTTTCGACCATCCCGACACGCCAGGTCCTGATGCCGGCGATCAACAAGGCGACGGATGAGGGCAGCAAGGGACGGTTCAAGATCCTGCACGGCCTGTCCGTTCTGATCACGCTCGCCCACATCGCCGCAGCCGCCTATGTTCTTGCGAGGTTCGTATGAGCAGCGATGGTCCCGCACTGCCGGTTGAAAACGTGCAGTCCTATCCGCGGCCGCCGCTCGTCGAGGCCGTGCCGCAGCGGATCCGCATCGTCTTTGCCGACACGTTGATCGTGGACAGTTTCCGGGCCTACCGGGTCCTGGAGACGCATCATCCTCCCACCTACTACATCCCGCCGGAAGACGTTGTCTGTGACCTGGTGCCGGCATCCGGCAGGAGCTTTTGTGAATGGAAAGGCTTTGCGCGCTATTTTGATGTGCGGGTCGGGAACCGTGTCAGCAGGAAGGCGGCCTGGTGCTACGACGAGCCGACGCGGACCTTTGTGCAGATCCGGCATCACCTGGCCTTTTATGCGGACAAGATGGACGGCTGCCAGGTCGGTGACCTGACCGTCGACGCCCAGGCAGGCAACTTCTACGGCGGATGGATCACGGCGAATCTCAGGGGAGTGCCGAAGGGGGCTCCCGGCACCGAGCACTGGTGATCAGCCGCTGTGTTCACCGGTCCGGTGAACCGTCGAGACCGGTTACCTTTGTTTCGTCAAACTGACCGGAAATCCTGACGGTGTGGATCACGCAAGTGGGGCGTTGCTGTTCAGGCGTGGTTTCCTTGATGAAACGGGGCTGGACCTGCCGCACTTATCGGGCGAGGTTAGTCTTTCTGAATTCTGGGAGGACTTTATGCGCGATCTGCGTATCTGCTTCGTCGGTGACAGCTACGTCAACGGGACCGGCGACGAACGCTGTCTGGGGTGGATCGGGCGCTTGTGCGAACGCCGGTTCACCCGGGACATGCAGCTGTCCTTCTATGATCTCGGAATCCGCGCTGAAACGACGTCCCAGATCCACGCGCGCTGGCGGCGGGATTGCGAAGCCCGGTTTCCGGAAGGCGCGGACAACAGGGTGGTTCTTCAATTCGGAATGAACGACATTGGCGACATCACCGGGAGCGGCCGTCAGATCGAAGAAGATGCCTCCGTCGAGGAAGCCGAGGCCTTCGTGAAGGAAGTCGCCGAGGCCTATCCGACGCTGTGGGTCGGGCTGCCGCCTGCAAATGAAGCCTGTTCCCCGATGCATCCGAGCGAAGGCCTGGAGGTGTCATTCTTTCAAAAGGACGCGGCAGCACTCAACGCGCGGTTCAAGACGCTGGCGGAAACGCTCGAGGTTCCCTATTTCGACCTGCAGACGCCCCTGCTTGCCAACCGAGACTACATGGCCAGCCTGACACGGGGCGACAGGATCCACTGCGACGGGACCGGATATGCCATGATCGCGAACCTGGTCGACAACTGGCCCGCCTGGAACGCGTGGTTCGAGGACCAATAGCCTGGCGTCTGTGGGGATTTGGCGCGCGTCCGCGAGACACGTTTGTCTGGACAGTTCCTGTCCGCTCACCTATCTCATGGTCAATGACCGTTCGCGTTCAACAGACTTCGAATGACTACGGCATCGTGGTCGAACAGCTGTCCGGCGAGGTGATCGCCCGGCGCGGCACCCATATTGTCGCGCGTTCCAGGAAAGCCCGGGTGATGTACGAGACCCGGCTGTCGCCGGTTGTCTATTTCCCGTTCGAGGACGTGCTCGCCGATCTGGAGCCCGCGCCCGCGCACAAGACCTTCTGTCCTTTCAAGGGAACAGCCTCCTACAGCCACGTGACGGTGGGCGGCGAGACGATCCAATACGGGGCCTGGCACTATCCCAAGGCGTTGCCCGAAGGGCAGGCGGTTGATGGATGCGTCGGTTTCATGCCCGGTGTCACCACCAGTATCGACCACGACGGAGACCCGGTCGCCGAAATGCCGACCGGCAACATCTCCGGGCCTGTCGTCGACTGGCTGCTGCGCGAGGCCTGGCTCGCCAAGACCCCCGAAGAGTTGCTCGCCGCACTGGGCAACAAGCTGGTTGCCGACGGAATAGCCGTCAGCCGGATGAGCATCCTGATCTGGTCGCTGCATCCGATGGTGGCCGGGCAGAACTGCATCTGGGTCCGCGGCGAGGACGAGGTGACCAGCCGCTACCCGTCCTACGAGATCCTGGAAAGTCCCGTTTTCAGGGACAGTCCGTTTCAGCACGTCGCAAACGGGCTGGGCGGTATCCGCCAGAAACTCGACACCAATCCGGACGAGTTCGACTTTCCGATCATGGAAGATCTGAAGGAACAGGGGGTGACGGACTACGTCGCGATGCCTCTGCCGTTCTCAGATGGCCGGATCAACGTGCTGACACTTGCCTCCGATCATCCGAACGGGTTCACGACCGCAAATCTGGGACTGATTTTCGAGTGTTCCGCGCTGATCAGCCGCCTGTTCGAAGTGTTCGCGCTGACTTCGAACGCGACGACGCTGCTGGAGACCTACCTCGGCAAACGCACAGGCGCGCGCGTTCTGGGCGGTGAGATCCGCCGCGGCGATGGCGACGTGATCGATGCCGCGATCCTGTTCTGCGACCTCAGGCACTCGACGCGGCTCGAAACCGAACTTGGGCGCGATGACTACGTCGCGGTGCTGAACCAGTTTTTCGAAACCGCGACGGATATCGTCAATGCGCATGAGGGCGAAGTGCTCAAGTTCATCGGCGATGCGGTTCTGGCGATTTTTCCGGCTGGCGCCGGTCATGCACAGGCCTGCCGCCAGGCCGCGGCCAGCGCCGATGAAATCGTCAAGGCCCTGGCCGAACCATGCAAGGAGAATGGCGGCATGCCGCTCTCCTGCGCCATCGGCATTGCCTATGGAGATGTGACCTACGGCAATGTGGGATCAAAGGAACGGCTGGATTTCACGGTCATCGGCAGCGCCGCGAACCTGGCAGCGCGTCTGGGTGAGCATGGCAAGGTCAACGGGAAGGAAATCGTCGCATCCGGGGAGGTTGCACGCGAATCCGGCTTTGCCCTGGAAGCGCTCGGCAGTCTCGATCTGCACAATGTCGCGGAGCCCCTGGAATCCTTTGCGATCAAGACGGGTTCCAAGGGGAAGGATTAAGCGGTTCTGTATGGCCGCGGATCAGCGCACCGTGTTTTCCCCCGCGAAACCACCCATCGGCTGATTGCGAACCAGGATGACCAGTCCGGACTTGCTCGGCTCGGTGCCCGTTTCGGCAACACCGCCATAGTTGGCGCAAAGATCTTCCGGACTTTTGTTCTGCGCGGGCGTGAACATCGTTATCGCCTGGCAGTCGACACGCCGCAACTCGCGGTCGGTCGCCGGGCTGTCGGACAGGACGATGCCGAGTCCGGCCAGAGCGATCACGAAGGTAGAGGTGGTTGCGATTGCAAACTTGTTCATTGTCCCCGATCCCATTTCCCGGTCGGCATCATGCCGGACCTTTCGATATGGACGGAGAATGGCGGAACGCACCTATACTTACCCTGAAATCCGCATTCACCTAGGGTTCATGTTAGGTGATTCGCCAAGATTTGCCGAGCCCGCGCCCGATTTCGGCCAGATTTGATTCGGGTTTGCTTTGGATAACAGGAATTTTTCTTGTTTGTCTTCCCGATCACCTTCGGGCTCACCGGCCCCGGATCTCACGGTGTTCGCCCGGGGTGACGAAGGAGGGGGTGATTGCTGCGGGCCCTGGGTTTCGCCTTTTCGTTCGTCGTCATCCCGGCCAAGCGGGGCGCAGAGCCGGGACCTACTCGTTTGCAGAGCGATCAAAAAAGCAAAGAGGAGGTCCGTGTCATCTCATGCGCGCGCAGACAGGCGAGTGAGCACCGGGTCTCACATCGTTCGCCCGGGGTAACGAAGGAGGGGGTGATTGCCGCGGGCCCTGGGTTGCGCCTTTTCGTTCATCGTCATCCCGGACGGAGCGAAGCGCAGAGCCGGGATCGGGGAGGCACTGACTCGTCGCTGTTTCGGTTACCCATCGGCACGCCGGGACTCACCGGCCCCGGATCTCACGGTGTTCGTCCGGGGCGACGATGGAAAGTTGTTGGGACGGTGTTCAACCGCAAAAAGGGGCGGAAAAACCGCCCCTTGACGTCGTCAGTTCAGATATTGAATCCGGATCAGGCGGGCTGTTGCGTCGTTTCGATGCCCTTGTCGGAGAGCATGCCCTGGAGTTCCTGGTTCTGGAACATTTCACGGATGATGTCGCAGCCGCCGATGAATTCGCCCTTGATGTAGAGTTGCGGAATCGTCGGCCAGTTGGTGAATTCCTTGATTCCGTGACGCAGTTCATCGTCTTCCAGAACGTTGATGCCCTTGTAGGGCGCGCCGACATAATCGAGGATCTGAACGACCTGGCCGGAGAACCCGCATTGCGGGAAGTTCGGCGTGCCCTTCATGAACAGCACCACATCGTTGGTGTCGACTTCGTTCTTGATCCAGTCCTGGATGCTCATGGATGTCAGTCCTTTTGATTGGCGGGCGTGAGGCGGTCACGGCCGGTCCGATAGATCAGTTTTGCCACCGCTCTCCAGATGCGCAGTTCCATCAGGACCATGACGAGCAACACCGCGAGAAGAAGCCAAACCATTCGATTTCCCTTACTTTGTCCGCATATGTGTTTCGAAACGCCGGAAATTCAAGGGGAAGGGCAGGAAATGCCCCGAATTGACGAATACCTCTCAGTTCAATCGGGTGCCTTGGTCTGCAGCGCAAGCGCATGCAGCGCGCCGCCCATATTGCCCTTCAGGGCCTCGTAAACCATCTGATGCTGCTGAACGCGGCTCTTGCCGCGAAAATGCTCCGACACGACATTTGCCGCGTAGTGATCTCCGTCGCCGGCCAAATCCCGGATCTCCACCTGAGCGTCGGGCAGCGCCTCCTTGATCAGGGTTTCGATCTCGTTCGCGTTCATCGGCATCGTGCATCAGTCCTCATGTCAAGCTCCTGAAAGGCAAACGGCTCAAGCGCCTGCCATGTAGTTCGGGAACCAATCTTCGTGTGCTTTTTTCAAGTTTGCAACGGATATGGTGAGAATGCCCTCAACAGTCAAATCCTGACCACCTGTTTTGCCGATTTGCTGGGCGTCGATTCCGGCGTCCAGCAGGTCTTCGAGAACCGCATCGACCCGGTCCCGGGAAACCGTCAGCACATAACGTCCCTGGTCTTCCCCGAAAAGCGCCGCATGCGCGGGACCCTCGACCTTGACCGTCGCCCCGATGCCGCCGGCAATCGCCATTTCCGCCAATGCAACGGCGAGCCCGCCGGAGGAAACATCGTGAACGCCCGTCAGCCGTGCCGCTCCGATGAGCTGGCGCACGATCGTCCCGCGGCGCTTTTCGGCGGCAAGATCGACGGGTGGCGGCGCGCCTTCTTCGCGGCCCAGCACCTCGGCAAGATACTGCGTGGCTCCAAGATGGGTGCCGAAACCGCCGACAAGCAGCACGGCGTCACCTTCATTTGCGAAGGAGGCTCCGGCGCGGACGGTCACGTCCGGAAGAAGCCCCACCCCGCCGATCGCGGGCGTCGGCAGGATCGCTTCGCCGTGGGTTTCGTTGTAGAGCGAGACGTTTCCGGAGACGATCGGGAAATCCAGAGCGCGGCAGGCCTCGCCGATTCCCTTAATGCAGCCGACAAACTGACCCATGATTTCCGGCTTTTCCGGGTTGCCGAAATTCAGGTTGTCCGTTGCAGCCAGCGGCTCCGAGCCGACGGCGGTCAGATTGCGCCAGACCTCGGCAACGGCCTGCTTGCCGCCTTCGAACGGGTCCGCCTCGCAATAGCGGGGCGTGACGTCAACGGAAAAGGCGAGACCCTTGCGTGTGCCGTCGACACGGATCACGCCGGCATCGCCGCCAGGGGAGGCTGCCGTGTTGCTCTGGATCAGCGTGTCATACTGCTCATAGACCCAGCGCCGAGAGGACCCGTTGGCGCCGCCCAGCAATGTGGTCAGAGCTTCGGCGTAGTCGCCCGGTTCTTCAACGTCGGCGGCCGATAGCAGCGGCAGTTTCACCGGTTCGGCCCAGGGACGGTCGTATTCGGGAGCTTCGTCGCCCAGATCCTTGATCGGCAGGTCGGCAACGACGTCGCCCTGATGCTTGACGACAAAGCGCAGCGTGTCCGTGGTGACGCCGACAATCGCGAAATCGAGGCCCCATTTGCGGAAGATCGCTTCGGCTTCCTGCTCCATGGCCGGACGCAGGACCATCAGCATGCGCTCCTGGCTTTCCGAAAGCATCATTTCGTAGGCGCTCATGCGTTCTTCGCGAACAGGCACCTTGTCGAGGTCTAGCTCGATGCCCAGATCACCCTTCGCGCCCATCTCGACTGCGGAGCAGGTGAGCCCGGCTGCGCCCATGTCCTGAATGGCGATGACGGCGCCGGTATCCATGAGTTCAAGGCAGGCCTCGAGCAGGCACTTTTCGGTGAAGGGGTCGCCGACCTGAACCGTCGGGCGCTTTTCCTCGATCGTATCGTCGAATTCGGCAGACGCCATCGTCGCGCCGCCGACGCCGTCCCGGCCGGTTTTCGCGCCGAGATAGACGACGGGGAGGCCAACGCCTTCCGCCTTGGACAGGAAGATCGCATTCGCATTTGCAAGGCCGGCCGCAAAGGCGTTGACGAGACAGTTGCCGTTGTAGCGGGCGTGGAATTCAACTTCTCCGCCGACGGTCGGAACGCCGAAGGAGTTTCCGTAGCCGCCGACGCCGGAAACGACACCGGACACGAGATGGCGCGTGCGCGGATGATCGGGTTCTCCGAATCGCAGCGCATTCATGGCGGCAACGGGACGGGCGCCCATTGTGAACACGTCGCGCAGGATGCCGCCGACACCCGTTGCAGCTCCCTGGTAGGGTTCGATGTAGGACGGGTGATTGTGGCTTTCCATCTTGAAGACGACGGTCTGGCCATCACCGATATCGACGACGCCCGCATTTTCACCGGGTCCCTGCAGAACGCGTGGGCCTTCGGTTGGCAAGGTTTTCAGCCATTTCTTGGAAGACTTGTAGGAGCAGTGCTCGTTCCACATCGCCGAGAAGATGCCGAGTTCGGTAAAGGTCGGCTCGCGCCCGATCAGTTCAAGGATACGCTCGTATTCATCCGGCTTCAGCCCGTGAGAGGCAATCAGGTCGGGCGTGATCTTAATGTCGTTCGGGATCATGTCGTTCCAGTTTCTTGGGGCCGCCCTGGTTGGACCGGGCAGCCGCGGTCGCGCAATGTTGCCGCCGTTTAGCAGATTGCGTCCGGAAAGGGGAGGGGAACGACGAACTTTGTTTGCGGGAAACGCGCCACATCCAGGTGCCGGGAAGGACAGGCGCCACCAGGGAGAAAAAGACCGGCGAACGGAGAAGGTATCAGACGCGCTTGGCGACCCTTGACTGCAGCTTCAAAGTGACTTGCTGCCAGTCACGCATCTGGCCTTCGAGCCGCTTGATTTCCTTGTCCTTGAACGTGTTTTCCTGCCTGAGCTCCTGGACCGTATGCTCAAGTTTCATGATGCGCAGAAGTAAACGTTCAGCCGTCAACTCTTTACTCGTATCAATGTGGCTATCGGTCTGCATAATATATTCGTGCTTTCTGGTATTAATTCCTTGAGACTCAAGAATTTTTTTAAAAACAACAATCACTTCATCGTTTAGTTCCATCGGAATCACGCATTTTTTGCTGAGATTTGTCGGCATAAAAGGAAATCAGAAACAACTTCGCGTAGATTAATGGGTTGTGATGGGGTTGTAAAGATAGACAGTGACAATATAACTAAAAGTTTAACTGAAATCGGACGTAAATGCGCTGACGGTTAATTCCGCTTGATGCAGGGCCGCTTATTTGACCTTGTTCAGCCGCGTTTCACGCTGATGAACACGACGTGTTCGCTGCCGTACAGCGCGGCGGGTGTTTCGGCCACGGATACCGCGAAATCGAGCCATTGCTGCCGCGCTGCAACCGGCAGATCGGCAAGCCGCCACTCGCTTTGCGCCATCATGCTCTCGGCGCCGAAGAGTGCACGCTGTTCCAGCCCCGTTCCGTGGAAGACCGACGCGACTTCCGAAGGGTCGACGAAATGCGCGTCGACGAAAAAATCGGTTTCGGGTGCCAGCCTGTGCCGACGCTCGTACAGAAACTCGTCGATCACGGCGCGGCGCTTGCCGATGGCCGCGGGATCGGTCTTCAGCTGGTAGTGGGCGGCGGCGAACCGCGAAATGAAGGCGAAGGCGGCGATGCCCCCGGGTTTCAGGACCCTGACCGTCTCGGAGATGACGCGGTTGCGGTCGTCTTCCAAGGTCAGATGGTAGAGGGGCCCGAGTACCAGAACGGCGTCATATCTGGCATCGGGCAGGTCTGACAGGTCGCGCGCATCGCCAGCTTGTGCCGCGTTGTACGTCAGGCCCCGTTTATGCGCTTCCTCCCGGGCGCGGGCAATGTTTTCCGGTGAAAGATCGCGCAGATCGACACTGTGGCCGGCGGCTGTCAGGTCGAGCGCATAGCGGCCCGGTCCGGACCCGCAGTCGAGAATGTGCGCCTTTGCCGGCAGAAAGCGGCTCAGAAAGGCACTGGTGACGCCGTATTCGAGCCAGTTCTTTTCCAGCCGGAGCCATTCGTCTTCGACGGTGCGATCGTAAAAGTCCCGGACACGGTCGATCTCGTTCATGCGCGGGGCGTTTTGATCAAAGGGCGGGGGACTGAAGGGAGGATATGGGCGTTCCGCATTTCTGTCTCCATGCACCGGGAACGAGGACGCAGGGAGTATAATCGCGTGCGGCCGTCAACCGCAAAGGGGATCGCCCCAGGCCGGGAGTGGGATCCCGGCCCGGAAGCACGACCCTCAGACCGCGCCGGTATATTCGCCGCGGGCCGGGTAGTCGTTCTTCTGCACGAAATCGAGCGCACCGATCATTTCCTGGAAATGCGGGCGCACGAACGGCATTGTCTGGACGGAAGCAAAGTAGAGGCTGCCGTCACCTTTCACGAGAAAGACGCCGGGTTCGGAGAACAGGGCCGGCTCTTCGATCCCGATGGAGGTGGTGCCGCGACTGGTGGAGACGTAAAGGCCCCATTCCCGTGCCACGGTGAGCGGCAGGCCATAACCGAAACGAAGGGCTTCGTGTCCGACCTTGTCGGCCATCTGCTGTGCCCTGTCCTTGTCGTCGGACGAGATCGCAATGGTTTTGACGCCCTTTTCCGCGAAGTCCGGGGTCAGGCGGCCGAGTTCTTTCAGATATGTTGCGCAGATCGGGCAGTGGAGACCGCGGTAAAACACGACGAGTGTCGCAAAATCGGCTCCGTCGGCTGCAAGGTCGAAGGCGCCCGAGCCAAGCGTGTCTACCGTCAGGGCGGGTACCTGTTGACGTGGAATTAGCATTTTTTCCTCATGACTTTGGTGGCAAGGCTTCACTTTTGCCTTTTGATGAGCTTAAAATAGCGAACGCAACGAGAATAAACATCCTAAAAAGATGATCAGGAGTACGAATTTGCCGGTTGCCTATCGAACTTCGTTCAGCGGAAAGCTCGACCGGCTGTCCTCGCTGATAGATCGTCTGAGGGTTCATGTGGAAAATGCGCTGGTGGATCAGCCCGCCAACGGGTTTGCCAATCTCGTGATCTACGCCGATCCCAGCGGTGCCAACCGGCTGATCTTCTGTCCGTCGATGTCTGAAGAAGACCAGGCCTACCCGGAGATCGCACCTTTGAGCGGGGAAACGCCGCTTGTTGCAGCCCATATTTCCATCTCGGGGATCGGCAGGCAGTTGATCAATGCCTTGCCTGCCTGCATTTCCGTCCCGCTTTCGGAAGAACCGTACCTCACCGCGGTGGTGACCCCGCTGATCGAAGAGGCAACCACGCCCAGATGTGGAGGCCAGGCGGCCTTCCAGCGCCTGTGCGAGGTCGTGGTGATCCGTTTGTTGCGTCATGCCATGGAGGAGGGCAAAGCGGATACCGGGCTCCTGAACGGTCTTGCGCATCCGCGTATCGCCGCCGCTCTGGTCGCGATCCACGAGGCACCGGAAGAATCCTGGACGCTCGAACGGCTTGCAGAAACGGCCGGCATGTCTCGAACACAGTTTGCGGTGACGTTCAAGGAACTCGTCGGTGCAACACCGATGGGTTACCTCTCCAACTGGCGTCTCGACATCGCACGGGCGGAGCTTGAATCCGGCCGGCAGGTCAAGTCGGTTGCGACGCTATGCGGGTTTTCCAGTCCGGCCGCGTTTTCCAGGGCGTTTTCGCGGCGTTTCGGCTATCCCCCGAAACAGAAGCGCAATCAGGCTGCGTGACGGGTTCGGTTTTGGGCAAACGTCCGCGGACAAGGTGGCAGACTACGTCCGGTCCTCGACCTTGCGCTCCATCGCGTAGATCTCGTCGGTGACATCATCGGCCTTGCGCGCAAAGAGCGCCTGGGCGTCCTTCAGTCCGAGATTGTAGAAATGGGCGCCGAGCGAGCCGCTCAGGAAGTCGATCAGGAACTCCGCATCCATGTTGCCGATTTCAAGGTCCAGTTCGTCATCGAGATATCGCTGGATCTGCGCCGTCAGGCGCGCCCTGACGTCCTTGTCGAGCTTGAGTTCCTTCATGGCGTCCTCCCCGGAGTTGTCAGCGCCCGAAGTGGCTCAAGCAGCCCGGTCGAGCAGGCTCTCGAACAGAAGCCGGCCGTCGAGACCGCCGTTCAGCGGCTCCACGAGGTTTTCCGGGTGCGGCATCATACCAAGCACGTTGCCCTTGTCGTTGGTGATGCCGGCAATGTCGTTGATGGAACCGTTGGGGTTGGTGCCGTCGGCATATCGGAACACGACCTGGCCATTGTCCTCGATCCCGGCGAGCGTGCTTTCGTCCGCAAAATAGTTGCCGTCGTGATGGGCGACCGGGCAGCGCCAGACCTGGCCTTTGGTGAATTTCGATGAAAACCGGGTGGCATTGTTGACCGTTGTCATCTTCACTTCCTTGCAGACGAAGGTCAGACCGGCGTTGCGCATGAGTGCGCCGGGCAGGAGGCCCGCCTCGGTCAGGATCTGAAAGCCGTTGCACACACCCAGGACGGAGACGCCGCTGTCGGCCTTTGCGACCAAGTCCTTCAGGATCGGCGAACGGGCCGCGATGGCGCCGGAACGCAGATAGTCCCCGTAGGAAAAGCCGCCCGGAACGACGACGAGGTCCACGTCGGGCAGGGTGCTCTCCGTGTGCCACACGCTCTGCGGCCGCGAACCCGTGATCAGCTCGAGCGCATGGAACATGTCGCGGTCGCGATTGGAGCCGGGGAAGACGATGACGGCGGTTCTCATTTGGCAATCCCGTAGTTCTAGAGCAGGACAACAACGGCAACGAGCGCCGCTATTGCTGGCAGCAGGATGAACACCGCCGCCTTGAGCGCCATGAACGTCACGGCCTTGCGGGTGTCTTCATCCATGGTCCGTGACCGGCCTCAGGCGATCTCGATCGCGTAGTTTTCAATGACCGTGTTGGCGAGCAGCTTTTCACACATCTGCTCCAGTTCCGCCCTGGCGGCCTCCTTGTCGGCACCTGTCAGTTCAACATCGAAAACCTTGCCCTGGCGGACCGATCCGACATCGCCGAAACCGAGGCCACCCAGCGCTCCCTCAATGGCTTTCCCCTGAGGATCGAGTACGCCGTTTTTCAAGGTGACGATGACGCGTGCTTTCATGTGTCCTGGTCTCCAAAAGTCTGGCAGCCTGCCTGCGAGGCTCCTTACACCAGCTTGTCCGGTTCTGGAAGAGAAGAAGGGAGGGGAAACGAAAAACCCCCGCGAATCTTGCGGATTGCGGGGGGCTCAACGGTTATTGCACCAGCGTCGGACCGGAGTTGGCCGGCCGCTCGACGGCTATCATGATGCCGAGACGCTTGGCGACTTCCTGGTAGGCCTCCAGCATGCCGCCGAGGTCACGGCGGAAGCGGTCCTTGTCCATCTTGTCGTTGGTCTCGATGTCCCACAGACGACAGCTGTCGGGCGAAATCTCGTCGGCAACGACGATGCGCATCATGTCGCCCTCGAACAGGCGGCCGCACTCGATCTTGAAGTCGACAAGGCGAATGCCGACACCGAGAAACAGGCCTGACAGGAAGTCGTTGACGCGGATGGCGAGCGCCATCATGTCGTCCAGTTCCTGAGGGGTCGCCCAGCCGAAGGCCGTGATGTGTTCCTCGGCAACCATCGGGTCGTCGAGCTCGTCATTCTTGTAGTAGAACTCGATGATGGAACGCGGCAGTTGCGTGCCTTCTTCCAATCCGAGGCGCTTGGCGATGGACCCGGCGGCGACGTTGCGCACGACCACTTCCAGCGGGATGATCTCGACTTCGCGGATCAGCTGCTCGCGCATGTTCATGCGCCGGATGAAGTGAGTCGGAATGCCGATGGCGTTCAGATGATTGAAGATGAACTCGGAAATGCGGTTGTTGAGAACACCCTTGCCGTCAACAATCTCGTGTTTCTTGTTATTGAAGGCGGTCGCATCGTCCTTGAAGTGCTGGACCAGTGTTCCCGGTTCCGGACCTTCGTAGAGAATCTTGCCTTTACCTTCGTATATGCGCCGACGGCGGTTCATGGGCTATACCGTTTTTTGTGAAGCCTGGGGATGGGTCTTGCTCACCTGGCGACGGGCCCTGCGGGACCTGTTCCGGTCGACCGGCGTCTGCCAACAAGGCGGCAATCCCTCATTTGCGGCGCGGAACTTACCCGAAGCGCGACGAAAGTACAATCTTATGTTTTTCCGGCGAGCCGATGCACACGGGAAATCGCGGCTTTATTCCGCTTTTGGCGCATGTGCGTATCTATCGCGTTGATTTGATGGCCCTGCGGGGATATGCAAGAGGCCAGACAAACCCCATATGGGGTGCAGTGCATGAACGCAGTTCAGGAGACGAAGAGTATGAGCACTTTCGACAAGCGCGAACAGGGATTTGAAAACAAATTCGCGCATGACGAGGAGCTGCGGTTCAAAGCGACCGCGCGCCGCAACAAGCTTTTGGGCATCTGGGCCGCCGGACTGCTGGGCTATGAAGGCGAAAAGGCCGAGGAATATGCCAAGGAAGTCGTCCGTGCGGACTTCGAGGAGCCGGGCGATGAGGACGTGTTCCGCAAAATCCGCGAGGATTTCGACACGAACAACATCGACCAGTCCGACCATCAGATCCGCCGCAACATGGACGAGCTGATGTCCACGGCCATCGAACAGCTTCAGAACGAAGGCTGATGCGGGACTGAGCATCCCTTATACGAATGCAAAATGCCCGCCGGAAACGGCGGGCGTTTTTGTTTCAGTGCTTGTTGCCGGAACTGTTCATCCTGCAGCGGCGCTTTAAAAAAAGCGGGCGGCGTGTCAGACGGATTCGCGGGCACATCATTCCCATGCGGTGCCACCCTCGTCAGGTGCTCCGATCAAAAAACGGATTCGGGCGTCTTTGGTCCTGGACCTGAAAGTCAGGTCCAGGCGATGGCCGTTCCGATCAGGACAAGCCCCATGCCGGTCAGTTCACGAACCGAGTAGTTTTCACCGAAATACAAATGAGTCATCGCACCGATGAAAATCACTTCGGCCCCGAGAATACCGACATAGATCAGGCCCAATCGTTCCTGCCTCAGGGCAAACACTTCAAAAGCGCCTGCCGTCAGGAGTGCGGCTCCAATGATCAGCACCAGACCGATGCTTGGAAACTCCGCCAGGGACTTCATCGCGACCATTGCCACACTGTAAAAAAACGCCGAAATCAGCGCGAGCATTGCAACAGAATTGAACATTTTTTCTAAACAAATAAATTTTGAAATTACGTAAGGTAAGGTAGGGAGCTTGCCGGGTTCGGTCAAGGGATAAAGGCGCACGAATCCGTCTTTCATGGCCCGGCCCGTGGACAACAAGCCGTGCCGGAAGCCACGACATTTTCCGCATTTCGAAATGAGCGCGGGGCAACGACGGCGAGAAAGGCGGCCTTTGCGACGATTTTGTTCCGGACTGGGCTTGCGGCCCGGGTCCGTGCGCGTTTTGATCGCGGCAACACATGGGAGTTGAACCGTGACTGACAAAACGTTTCTTGCCGACAAACTGCGTTCCGGGACCCCGGTCGTGACCAGCTGGTGTTTCCTGCGTTCCGCGATGATCCCGGAAATTCTTGCCCGCGCGGGCTATGACGCCGTGACGATCGACATGCAGCACGGCATGTACGACTTCGATGCCACCGTGGACGCCTTCACGCATATCGCACTGGGCGGTGCCCACCGGATCGCGCGCATTCCTGTCGGCGACAACGCGCTTGCCGGACGGCTGATCGACATGGGCGCGGAATGCATCATCGCACCGATGATCAATTCCAGGGCGGATGCGGAAGACTTCGCACGGTCGCTGAAATACCCGCCGCTCGGTGACCGAAGCTGGTCGCCGAGGCGTGCGGTCATGCTCACGGGCCAGTCGAACGAAGAGTATCTGAAGGCGTCCAATTCCCAGACGATCGGACTTGCGATGGTCGAGACGCAGGAGGCCATCGATGCCCTGGACGACATCCTGTCGGTGCCGGAGCTGGACGGCATCTTTGTCGGTCCCAGCGATCTTTCCCTGTCGCTTTCGAACGGGGCCGCGCTTGATCCCAACGGGGCGGCGACAGCGGAGGCGTGCGCGAAAATCGCCGAAAAAGCACTGGCGGCTGGCAAGCTTGCCGGGATCTTCTGTCTGAGCGGCGAAAAGGTGGAAGAGGCCGTATCCATGGGCTACCAGCTGATCTCCCACGGCATCGACACGCTCTTTGTCGATGGCGCAGCACGCGGAGCCCTCGGTGAGGTCAGCTGGCTGAAAGACAGGGTGGCCGGGAAACCCGAGGCCGGCTACTGACCGGACCGCGTCTGTTTCGCTCCGGCCGGTATGACCCGGTTCAGCCGAGCCGCTTCATGAAGTGGGCGAAGGACATCATGCCTTCGGGCCAGGGGCCGTGGCCGCTTTCCACATTGATGTGGCCGGCTTCGCCGGCATCCTGAAATGTCGCGCCCCAGGCCCCGGCGAGGTCCTCGGCGCGCTCATAGTCGCAATAAGGATCGTTCCGGCTGGCGACGAGATGCGAGGGAAAGGGCAGGGGATCGCGGGGGATCGGCGTGAAGTCGCCGCCGTCGAACTCCTCGACCAGGCCGTCCCTGTCCCAGTCGGACGGGGCGACGAGATAGGCACCCCTGACCTTGTCCTTCAGGACATGGGCGCCGTGAGCGACCAGAATGCAGCCCAGTGAATGTGCGACGAGAACCACCGGCCGTTCGGCGGCATCGACCTCACGCACCAGCTTGTCGAGCCAGTCCTTCTTCGTCGGGGCGTGAAGTTCGGCCTGTTTGACGACACGGGCCGTCGCCATCTTGTCGCGCCAGCGCAGGATCCAGTGACCGGGCAGGGTCTTGCCATAGCCCGGTATGAGCAGGATGTCCGTCTCTGATATCTTCATCGCCAAGTTCCGATGTTCGTTCCCGTCAGGAAAGCGGGCCGTAAAAGCCGTGTTTCAGCGCGCGAGCCCAGCCCGGCCGGCCATTCCGGTCCGCCTCCAGGCTGGCCGCGTCCCAGTCATAGCTGAGGATTCGTTCCTGAAAATTCCAGTCCTTGCCCGACCTTGTCATCACGGCGTAGCGCGCATGCGGACTGCCGACCTCCATCTTGTGCCGGTGCGGATGATCATCCTCATAGGCGGGAAGACCGACGCTGCCGGGGTTCAGGATCGTCTGGCCCGTTGCGCTCAGATGAATCACGCGGGGAATGTGGGTGTGACCGCAGCAGATGACCGGTGCGGATTCGGACCTGATGTCCGCAAGCAGCGTTTCTTCGTCCGGGAGATGGCCCTTGGGACCGTCGATCTTTTCGGTCAGGTATCTGTTGTCATCGTCCGGTGTGCCGTGACACAGGAACACATCGTCGCTCAGCCGGATCGTCGCTCTGGTGGTTTTCAGCCAGTCCATGCTCGCAGCGCTCAGGCGCTCGGCAGCAAACGCATCCGTCGGTCCCATTTTCTCGATCGGGTCCTCGATCAGAAACCGGTCGTGATTGCCGCGCACCGTCGGCCAGTCCGTCTCGCGCAGGATCGCCGCCGTTTCCTCGGGCCACAGCGGTCCTGAGACGCAGTCACCGAGGTTGACGATCAGGTCCGGGCTTGCGTGTTTCAGGTCCTCAAGCACAGCTTCCAGGGCAAGCAGATTGCCGTGAATGTCGGAGATAACCGCGATTTTCATGAGCAACTCCGGCGCAGAGACATCAGTATTCAGGCCATTTTCAAAATGCCGCCCCGGTCCTGAACCAGGGTCTCCTTTCAAGCACCGTTAGTGGTCCCGGATCAAGTCCGGGACGGCAATGGCATTGCGGGCGGTCCTAAAGGTGGCTCAGCCTTCCCCGAAGACGCGCTTAAAGATCACGTCGACATTCTTGGTGTGGTAGCCGAGGTCGAAGCGGTCGCGAATTTCGTCTTCGGACAGGTAATTGCGCACGTCGGCATCGTTCAGCAGCTCGGTCAGGAAATCGACCGACGCCGCGCCCGCGACCTGGTAGCTGTCCCACACCTTCATCGCGTTGCGCTGAACGAGGCGGTAGGCGTCTTCGCGCGAGGAGCCGGCCTGTGTCAGGGCCAGCAGGATGCGCTGGGAATGCACCAGTCCGCCCAGGCGGTCCATGTTGCCGATCATGCGCTCCGGATAGACCATCAGTTTGTCGATGACGCCGGTCAGCCGGGCGAGGGCGAAGTCGAGCGTCACCGTCGCGTCGGGGCCGATCATGCGTTCGACGGACGAGTGCGAAATATCGCGTTCGTGCCAGAGCGCGACGTTTTCCATGGCCGGAATGGCATAGCCGCGTACCAGGCGGGCGAGACCGGTCAGGTTTTCCGTCAGCACCGGATTGCGCTTGTGCGGCATGGCCGAGGAGCCCTTCTGCCCCTTGGAGAAGAACTCTTCCGCCTCGAGCACTTCCGTGCGCTGAAGGTGCCTGACTTCCGTTGCGACGCGCTCGATGGAAGATGCAATGACGCCGAGCGTCGCGAAGTACATGGCATGCCGGTCGCGCGGGATCACCTGGGTCGAGACCGGCTCGGCCGTGAGGCCCATTGCCTTGGCGACGTGTTCCTCGACCCGCGGGTCGATGTTGGCGAAGGTGCCGACGGCGCCGGAAATCGCGCAGGTCGCCACTTCCTCGCGGGCTGCGAGCAGCCGGGTCCTGCAGCGGTCGAATTCCGCGTAGGCCTCGGCCATTTTCAGGCCGAAGGTGACCGGTTCGGCGTGAATGCCGTGGGAGCGGCCGATACAGACCGTGTCCTTGTGCTCCATTGCCCGGCGCTTGAGCGCGTCGAGCAGGGCGTCGAGGTCGGCAAGCAAAAGGTCGGTGGCCTTGACCAGCTGGACGTTGAAACAGGTGTCCAGAACATCGGAAGACGTCATGCCCTGGTGAACGAAGCGGGCGTCCGGACCGACGATTTCCGCCAGATGCGTCAGAAAGGCGATGACATCGTGCTTGGTTTCGCGTTCGATCTCGTCGATGCGATCGATGTCGAACGTCGCGTTGCCGCCCTTTTCCCAGATTGTCGCCGCGGCTTCCTTCGGGATGACGCCGAGTTCAGCCAGCGCATCGCAGGCATGGGCTTCAATCTCGAACCAGATGCGAAATTTCGATTCCGGAGACCAGATGGACACCATGTCGGGACGGGAGTAGCGCGGGATCATCGCGGACAGAACCTCTTCATGCGGGGAAAACCTGGCTGCGGCATAGCAGAGGGCGGCGCGCCCTTCAATGCGCTGATACGGATTTTGCTTGCGGGCGGCATCAGGGCGGTGAACTTTACGGGTGTCGCCGCGCGATTCGTCTTAGCCGAAGGACCATGGAGAACCGCATGCCGATCTGGCGTCCCGCAAACACAATCACGGTCAAGGCGCTTGCCCTGATCTGGCAGGATGACGCGCTTCTCCTGTCCGATGTCTACGATGACAGCGGCCGCGCAACGGGAATGCGGCCGCTCGGGGGGACCGTTGAATTCG
The DNA here is from genome assembly GCF_965229775.1 of Roseibium sp. Classification (GTDB taxonomy): domain Bacteria; phylum Pseudomonadota; class Alphaproteobacteria; order Rhizobiales; family Stappiaceae; genus Roseibium. The sequence continues at coordinate 5,576,946 of NZ_OZ245929.1, read as the reverse complement.
GCGAACCCTGGCGGGATGCCCTGCAACGGGAGTTCCTGGAAGAGCTGGGTGCACAGATCACGCTGCTCGACTCCCAATTCGTGATCGAGAACCTGTTCGAGCATCATGGCGTGCCGGGACACGAGATCGTTTTTCTGTGCCATGCCCATTTCACCGACAACCGGTTCTACCGGCAGGACAGCCTCGTCTTTGAAGAGAGCGACGAAACCGATGGGATGGCGAAGTGGGTCTCGCTCGCCGAAATGGACGCCAAGGGGCTTGAGCTTTACCCGACGGGTCTTCGGGAACGGATTTCGGGTTCGGACATGAAAACCGGGCACAGGTCCCGGCTGAGCTGAAACGCGGTCCGGCGCCGCGGCCGGTCAGCTCCGTTCGATGGTGCGCATGGCGACGGGAACTGCGAGCAGCATCGTCACGCCGATGACGGTAAACAGCACGGCATAGCTCGGGGTTTCCGCGTGGAGCGCGCTCATGGCGGCGAGCCCCATGCTTCCGCCCAGCATCTGCAGCGTCAGATTGATGCCGCTTGCCTGCCCGTGCTTTTCCAGGGGAACGGAGTTCATCTGCACGCGGCGAACCGGAATGGCGATGCTCGGCATCGATGGGCCCCACAAAAGCAGAGGGGCGAGCGAAAACAGGGCGGCACCCGCAGTGAAGTAGCTGCGCCTGCTGAAATGATCTCCGAGACGGCCCGCCAGGGCCACGGCGCAGGTGAAACTCAACAGGTAGGCATTGACCACCCAATGGGTGGCGGAGACCGACAGGCCGAGTTCGTCGGCAATGGAGGGCAGGGAGACGGTGACAACGGTTTCGTCCAGAACGATCAGTCCGAGCACGCCGCTCATGGCCGCGAGCAACCACCACTTTCTGTGTTCTGCAATCATGGGGCTCAAGGCCGAACCCTAGAACCTGAAGTCGGGTTTTTCCGCCGGAGCGTCTTCCGGTACATCATATTCTTCGATTTCATCCAGGAATTCCTCTGCCAGGTATCGCTTGAATTTCGTCTTGTCGAGGCTGAGGCGGATGGCGAAGACGTAGACGACTGCGGCCAGCAGAGCGATGGCGAGCATGTCCGGGCCGAGCGGGATTACATTCGCGCCGTTGCCGAACGAGCCGAGATAGGAAAGCAGCATGATGCCGGCGAGATAGGGTGCAAGCCACGACGCCTCGCGCCAGTCGAGACTGTCAAATCCCCCCTGTGAATTGCGCACCAGCAGGAGCACAAAACCGATTGCCAGACAAATGCCGAGGTGGCTCAGCGTGTCCCAGCCGCTCCAGTAGATGATCAGGCTGGCAACGATGAAGGCAAGGCAGCCAGTAAAGGGGGCCGCGGGCAGTTGAAAGGCTCTCGGCGTGTCGGGCAGCAGCCGGCGGAACGCCAGAACGGCGATGGGGCCGACGACGAAGGACAACACGATCGAAGAGGTGTTGAGCGCGATCACTTCCTTGAAGGGGAGCAGAAAGAAGAAAATCGCCGAAACCAGGAAATTCACCAGCAAGGCGAACAACGGCACGCCGCGACGCGACAATTGTTCCATGAATTTCGGAAACAGGCCGTTCTGGGCCATCGCAAGGCCCAGGCGCGCGTTCGACCCGACCGAGACCAGGCCGGAAGCAAAGCTGGAAATGCGCGCGCTGGTGTCCAGAAGACTGACGATCCATAGCGCACCGACCGCCGTTGCGAGTGCAGCCATCGGTCCGAGCTCACCGGAAAAGTGAAGTGCGTGCCAGCCGTTTTCCAGGTCCTTGCCGCTCAGCGCACCCAGGAAGGCAATCTGCAGGGCGCCGAGGATGAACAGGCAGATTACCAGGCTCAGCACCAGCGCGAGAGGGACGTTGACCTTCGGGTTGCGGGCTTCCCCCGCCATTTCGATGACATGCCGGAAGCCGAGGAGCGCGAAGATCACGCCTCCGCTCGAGATGGCTGACAGGATTCCCTTCAGACCCTCGGGGGCGAATCCGCCATAGCTGCTGAAGTTTTCAAGGCGGAATGCCGATGCGATGACGACGGCGGCAAGAAGCGACGGGACAATGATCTTGATCCACGTGAGAGCCGTGTTGATGCGCGCAAAGAACTTGACGCCGAAGGCATTCAGCACGGTGAAAACCATCAGCAAGACACAGGCAACGCCGAGACCGGCCGGCGTGAGCTGACCGCCCGGCGCATAAAGCCAGGGTGCGTTGCTTGCCGAATAGCGCAGCACCGCTTCGACTTCGATTGTCGCGGCGGTGTTGTATCCGACCCACGCCGTCCAGCCCATCGCCATGGATACAACGGAACCGTGCGAAAAATGCGGAACGCGGCCGATGCCGCCGGGAACGGGCAGGATCGCCGAAATTTCGGCAAAGGTCGCGGCCAGCAACAGCATGGCAACGCCGCCGATCAGCCAGGCAAGCAGCGCCGAGGGACCGGCGGCCTGTGCGGCGAGGAGTGGCGCGAACAGCCAGCCGGAGCCGAGAATGCCGCTGATTGCGACAAAGGTCAGGCCCAAGAGCCCGATGCTGCGTTGCATGTGCGCCAAGATGTTCCCCCGCAAACGTCGGCATGTGCCGGGAGCTCAGGTGATGGACCCATAAATGAGGCCGAAATGGTTTGAGGCGGCTTGCTTCTCGTCAAGGAGCGGAAGCGCAGGAAATGTTCCACATTTTCAAACCTTTCGCAACGCAGAGGAGGCGCAAGCCGGTCAAATCCGAAGGACATGGAAATGGCTTCACCCCGTGGCGTTAGCGTGCTTGACCGGGCACGAAGCCCGCTCCGCACACCCTTCCTGACGGGATTTCACCATTTCCCATGCCATTTCAGTCTCATTTATGGGGCCATCACCTCGCCGAGGGAAGGTCAAAACGGGAAGCCGGGATTTGGTTTTCCCGTATCGGAAGATCGCCGAAACGGATGCGACTGCGGCGTGAACCGGCAGGCAGTCATAAAGTTGCCGGGGACGGGCCTGCTTCAAGTCGCGAGAACGAGTGCCGCTTTTCCGGTGCTGGACAGATCCACCTGTTCGCGCCGGACCGTCGTGGAGAAGACATTTCTGATATCGCGCCTGAAAACTTCGAAACGCGTGTAACCGAGCTCCTGCAGGTAGGACAGCAGGTCAGCGCCGTTGCTATCGCTCAGCACCTCGCACAAGAGCGGCGGCCTGTGTTCGCTCAGCGTTTTTTCACCGCCCCTGATGACGCTGGTCTCGTGCCCTTCGACGTCGATCTTGATGAGCCGGATCTTGGCGGCGTCGATGCCGTTGGACGCAATGAATGCGTCCATCGTCGTGCATGCGATATCGGTCCGGTCCACGGGGATCTCGTGATGTGTCTCGTCAAGGGTCGCCCATCCGAGGTTTCCGTTCCGGGGCACGAAAATCGGCACCTCTCCCTCCGTGTCCGACAGCGCCTCGTTGATCGCAGTGGCGTTGCCGGCACCGGCAAGCGCCAGATTGGCCTTGAGCACCTCGAAGGTCACCGGATTGGGTTCGAAGGCAAACACCTGTCCGAAATAGTCGCGCAGCAGAATGGAATAGACGCCAATATTGCCGCCGACATCGAGAAAGACGCCGTCTTCGTCAACGGACGTCTCGTCAAGATAATCCTGGACACCATCAAGCTGGGTCTGTTCGAAACTTCCGGTGCTGAACAGGCGCATGCCGATGACATCGTTCATGGGCACGCAAATATGCGTGAACCCCTTCCGGCGGTTCGCCCTGTTGCGCATCGCCTCTGCCACTGCGTAAAGACCACGGTCAATCAGAAGACTGGATAAACTTCTAGTACGCAACATCTTGCCTTACACCCTGAAAGAGCTGTGGTTCCTCTAGGGTAGCAAAGCTGTCGTATCGGCATTTCCAAACCCTTAAGGCGCTCTGCGTGAGAGCAGAAGCGGTCATTCAGGGTGAAGAAAAGTCTAAGCGTTGCAAGTCCGCGCTTGCGCAGCCTCAGGCTGCAGCAGCTTTGCGGATGGCAGCGATGTTCTGCGTGTAACTGTCGATCGTACCGCCCTTGAAAACGGCGGAGCCGGCAACCAGCACGTTCGCACCCGCATCGGTAACAAGGGGGGCCGTCTCAGGGGTCACGCCGCCGTCGATTTCCAGATCGATCGGGCGGTCACCGATCATGGCCTTGATGCGGCGGGTCTTTTCCACCTGGGAATGAATGAACTTTTGTCCGCCGAATCCCGGGTTGACGGTCATGACCAGGATCAGGTCGAGACGGTCCAGCACATATTCCAGCACGCTTTCCGGTGTCGACGGATTGAGGGAGACGCCCGCCTTCTTGCCAAGATCGCGGATCGCCTGAAGCGTGCGGTCCAGATGCGTGGTCGCCTCTGCGTGGATGGTGATGATGTCGGACCCGGCCTTTGCGAAGGCCTCAAGGTATGGGTCGACGGGTTCGATCATCAAATGCGTATCGAAGACCTTGTCCGAATGCGGACGCAGTTTCGATATGACATCGGGGCCGAAGGTGATGTTCGGCACGAAATGCCCGTCCATGACGTCCAGATGGATCCAGTCCGCGCCGGCCGTCACAACATCACGGACTTCCTGGCCGAGCCTGGAAAAGTCGGAGGCAAGGATCGAAGGTGCAATTTTGATGTCACGTGGCATGGCAAGGCTCCCGCTGTGTCCGAAGGTCCGTCCCCTAGGCGCCGGGCCGACAGATCTGAGTGGGCGGCTATCACGGCAGGTTGTCCGTTTCAAATTCTTTTTCGCCCTGAGACGGTCGCCGGCGCGATAGCAGGCAGACGGAAGTGCCCCCGTGACACGTCACGTCCCTTCAACCTTTTCCGGTGCATCTTCTGAACGATCGCCAGATTGGCACCGCGTTCAGAACCGGCCTGTTATCGCCAGATATCTGCGGTCCGGCCCTTCGAAGCCGAGGCTTTCCATCTGAACGAAGATCGCGAAAACCGCCGGTCCCTTTTCCGGGTAGAAGGTGAATACCCGCTCGATCCGATAGGAAAACGGGCAGCGTCGGCTCTTGGGCACACTGGTGTCGTTGTTCAGGGTCCGGGTCACGCCATTTGCGACCAGTGTCAGCTGAAAACCCTTCGTTTCAACACCGTAACCGGCGCACTCCGCGTTCTGGAGGGGGTATTCGTTCAAGGTCAGGTCGATCGAGGTTTCGCCCGACAAAAGCGGCAGCCGCGGCGCAACCCGCATGTGGTAGGGGTTCGAGTCGAGTTCCGTCGCCGGGTTGAAGGCAACTGTCTTTCCCATCCCGAATATGGATGTCTTGTCGAGAAGCGCGTGCGCGGCCTTCTGGTTCAAGGTGCGGGTTTCGGCCAGCGCGTCTTCCGGATCATAGCCGTTTTCCTCGTCGATCTCATCCACGCGGCGGAAGGGGGAGGGTTTCACCCAGCTGTCGGTCCGAACATCGAGAACGAAGATTTCCGAATAGGGAAAGCCGGAGCCATCCTGCCAGCCGTATTGTTCGAAGGCGAAAAAATCGCCGTGGCTTGAAAAGCCGTAGATCTCCAGTTCGGCCGTGTCGCCGGCACTGGCGGATGACGTTGCCGGCCCGATGAGTGCGAGCATCGGCAGCAGACAGAGGGCCGCCCGATAAAGAGGTGCCGGGAGGCGGAATCCGTTTGGCATGGGTGTGTCCTTCGAAATGCGCATGTCTCGGACCACCTTAATCATGTCCGACTGCCGATTCAGGTCCGCTGCGTCACAGAATCCACGTTTAGCCGGCAGAAAACCCGGACGAAGGGTTTGAGGAACATCGGCAATAGATAGATCGGGAATTGGCCGACCGCAAACCAGAGCCAGGTGAATTCCGGCAGGGTTCCGCCGAAAGCGGCGACCATCAGCCCCATGTTGCGGGTTCCGCAGGTGTGCGCGATGGCATAGGCATCTTCCCGCGTGGCAGGGGCGAACAGGACAAGCGACAGGCAGATCTGCGTGAGCGCCAGGCCGAAGGTGAAGGCGGTGATGGCGAGCGTGAAGAGCGGACGCGACAGGAAACTTGCGGCGACGCCGTCCATGGCCGCGATCGCGAAGATCAGCAGCACGATCACGTTCAGCCCGCTGATGTGATCACCGCTGCGGGCAAGTCGTTCCTTGCCGAGAACCCGCCGCAGGATCATGGCGATCACAAATGCCCCGGCAAGCAGGATCGACAGCTTCATGGCCAGGCCGCCGACGCTGAGGGGCAGGGCATCGCCAAGCATGAGGCCGCCGACAAAGGGAACCGTCAGCGGCGTGACGATCATGGCGGCGACCGAAAGGGCAAGGCTGAGCGTCCCGTCGAGACCGAGCAGGTAGATGAAGGCGGGCGCCGCCAGGACCGGCGGGGCTGCCGTGGAAATGAACAGTGCAAGCGCGACGTCCGGGCCCAACTGCGAAAGCCCGGTGTGGGTCAGCAGCAGATAGGTGAGGAGCGGAGCCCCCAGCATCATCCAGAGGAGGGCGGCGATCAGGAGAGCAGGCCGCTTCAGACGCGTCCTGATGGCGGTCTGGTCAACCCGCAGGAAGGCAAGCGTCAGCAGGCCGAAGACGGCGAACTCGAGATAGGGCCGCAGATACGCCGACAAGGCAGGCAGGGCCAGTCCGATGAAGATGCTCACCGCAAGTGCGGTCGTTCCATGACGGCCGGTAAAGGCCAATCCTGCCCCGAGCATTCGAATCATCTAAAGTCGTCTCCTGAAACCGCGAGGTGAGGCGGTCACCTTGCGCTACTTAACCGAACGGGGGCGCCGACACCAGTCGGAACGGCGTTCCTGTCATGCTTCAGGTAGGTGTATGACAAACAGGGCAGGTCAGCCACATGTCTGTGATGTCGTGGTGCTCGGCGCGGGTATTGTCGGCGTCTGCACCGCCATCCACCTGAGGCGCCAGGGACTGGACGTCGCTCTGGTCGACCGGGCGCATCCGGGCGAAGAAGCGTCGTTCGGCAATGCGGGCATTGTCCAGTGCAACGGCTTTACGCCGCACGCCATTCCGACCAATCCCGTGCAGCTGATGAAAATCGCCTTCGGCATGTCCAGCGCCGTCTCGCTCAATCTGAAAAAGACCGTCGAGCTGTTGCCGTGGCTGCGTCAGTATCATGCGTCCTGCAGCCCGCGTGGCATCGAAGCCTATTCCAGGGCGATCGCGCCCCTGAGAGCGCTTGCCGCGGAGGATCATCTCGATCTCGCCCGTTCAACCATCGCCGACCGTTTCTACAGAAAGGGCGGCTGGCTCTATCTTTATCGCAGCGATGCCTCGTACCGTCACGGGGAGGTCGAACGCCGGTACGCCAGAGTGTTCGGTGTCGCCTACGATGAACTGCAGTCAGAAGAAACGCGCGTGCTGGAGCCCGGCCTGAAATCCGCGCATGTCAGGGCGGTTCACTGGCGAGACAGTTGCTCGGTGTCCAATCCGGGGGCGGTCGTCGATACGTTCTGGCGTGCCTACATCCAGGAAGGCGGCGCCTATTTTCGCGGCAACGCCATGAAACTTGAGCGCCAACATGGCGACTGGGTTCTGGAGAGTGAGCGGGGAACCATTCTTGCCGGCAACGCGGTGATTGCCCTCGGGGCGTGGTCCAATGATCTCCTGACGAAATTCGGTGAACCGTTTCCGCTGGTGGCCAAACGCGGATACCACATGCATTTCCAGCCGCAGACCGGTGCGTCGCTGTCGAGGCCCGTGGTGGACGTGGACAATGGCTTCGCGCTCACACCGACGGACAAGGGCATCCGTCTGACGACGGGTGTCGAACTTGCGGACCGGGATGCGCCGCCGAATCCGAACATCATCAAGCTGGCGAAACGGCGCGCCTCCGAGCTTCTGCCGCTCGGCCGCGCTCTCCAGGAGGAGCCGTGGCTGGGATCAAGGCCGTGTCTGCCGGATTCCCTGCCCGTGTGCGGTCCGTCGAGAAGGACACCCGGGCTCTGGCTGAATTTTGGTCATGGCCATGACGGCTTCACGCTGGGGCCTGTCACCGGCCGGTTGTTGGCCGAGCAGATTGCGGGACGGCAGACAGGCTTCGATCTCAGCGCCTTTTCGGCGGCGAGATTTGCCGACTAAAGCCGGATGAGGATGCGCCGTCAACCCTGTCGATCCGGTCGGAAGTGCCCGACTTTCATGGACTATCTTTAATTAGTGTCTGCGTGGGAGATCCCCATCTTGAGGCTGCAGGCCGGCACGGTGCCGGCACCAGTGAGGAGATCGCTCATGATCCATTTTAAAACACCAGGCGTGACGAAAACCGGGTTGCTCGCCGCTGCAATGGCCATTGGAGCCTGTTCGGCTGCCTTCGCCCAGTTCGAGGTGGGAGATACTCTCGGCCACTCCGTTTCCGAGATTGCCGGTTCGCTGGAAGCAGGCGGCTACGAAATCCGGGAAATCGACGTTGAGCGGAACCGGATCGAGATCGAGGCGGTCCTTGAAGGATCCAAGTACGAGATCAAGGTGGACCCGCAATCCGGTCAGGTGATCAAGGTCGAACTGGACTGAAGCCGTCATGACGGCATCCGTTGCCTTGTTGGCCGGACTCCGGTCGATGAGCCTTAAAAAGCGTCAGTTTTCCCTGAGCGGCAGCGCGACCGTGTCCTTGACCGTGTTCACCACAATGCGCGACTGAACGTCCGAAACCAGCGTGTTGTCGAGCAGTTTCAGGCGCAGGAAATTGTCATAGGTCTTGATGTCGTCCGTGACCACCTTGATGAGGTAGTCGACCGCACCGGTGATGCGCTCGCAGGTCACGACTTCGGGCCAGTGATGCACGAGTTTGTCGAACGTGTCCATGTTGTCGCGGCTGGGCACGGCAAGCTTGACGAACGAATACGCCACGAACCCCAGCCCCACCGATTCCCGGTCCACGATCGCCGTGATCTGCCGGATGATTCCCTGTTCCTTGAGGCGCTTGATCCGCCGCCAGCAGGGCGTCTGGCTCATGCCTGCCTCCTTGGCAACCTCGGCTATCGAAAGGGATGCGTCCCGTTGCAGGACTCGCAGGACGCGGATGTCGGAAGGGTCGAGAAGATTTTTATCGGTCATTGCAGATTAGAGGAAATTTTGTGCGCTCTGAGGGATTGGAAGCGTAACGATAGCACAGAAATCGCCCGCGAAAAGGATGATATTTATCTATAGATGGCGCGCGGACAGGCGCTGCCGCCCGGATTGACGTTTCAGGAGGACGCTGGATGAACGTTCATATGCCCACCGTGTCGCTGGAGGACAAGTATGTCGCAACGGATGGACAGGTCTACCTGACCGGCATTCAGGCGCTCGTGCGGCTTGCACTCGAACGCGCCGAACTGGATCGTCAGGCCGGTCTGAAATCGGGTGGTTTCATCTCGGGATACCGCGGTTCTCCCCTTGCCGGATATGACACGGAACTGATGCGCGCGCGCCGTCATCTCGACAGGTGCAACGTGGTGTTCAAACCCGGGGTCAACGAGGAACTTGGCGCAACGGCCGTCTGGGGCAGCCAGAAACTGCGCGGTGAGGGCGGTGTCGGCCGCCCGACCGACTATGTCGGCGTATTCGGCATCTGGTACGGAAAGGCGCCGGGCGTCGACCGCGCCGGGGACGCATTGCGCCAGGCAAACGCTTCCGGCACCGACCGCAACGGCGGCGTTCTTGCGCTTGCCGGCGACGACCATCTTGCCAAGTCCTCCATTCTTCCCGCGCAGAGCGAGTTTTTCTTCGAGCACGCGGAGATCCCGGTGCTCAACCCGTCCGACATTCAGGATGTCCTGGATTATGGTCTCCACGGGATTGAAATGTCCCGTTTCACCAGCCTCTGGACAGCGCTGATCTGCGTTGCGGACACGATGGACGCATCCGCCACCATCAATGTCTCTCCCGACAGGCTGAGGCTTGTGCGTCCGCTGGAAGGCGATCCGCGCAAGGACTACCGCCAGAACCGGGACCTGCTTCTCGGCAACCGGCTGGAGACCGAGCGCCTGGTGCGCGACCTGAGGATCCCCGCGGCGCAGAATTATGTGCGCACCAATGGCCTCGACCGGGTGACATTCGGCACGAGGGGACAGGCAAAACTGGGTATCGTCGCATCCGGCAAGGCCTACAGGGACCTGCTGCAGGCGCTCAATCTGATGGGCGTCAGCGAAGAGTTTGCGAAATCGATCGGGCTTGCGGTCTACAAGGTCGCGATGACCTGGCCGCTGGAGCCGCTGGGGCTGCGCGACTTTGCGCGCGGCACAGAGCGTCTCCTCGTTGTCGAGCACAAGCGCGCCTTCATGGAAACCCAGATCAAGGCGATCTCGTATCACTGGCCGGAAATGAGCCGTCCCGAAATCTGGGGCAAGCGCCGCCCGGACGGCGCGCCGTTTCTCTCCGACGTTCTGGAGCTGTCCGTCGCCGAACTGATCAAGGGGCTGATGGCCTGGCTGCCGCAGGAGGTCGTTTCGGAAGAAATGGGAGCGGTCGCCAACCGCATGACCAAACAGGTCATGTGGGCGCAGGGCCACGCGGAGCGCGCCGCGCGCATCCCGTATTTCTGCTCGGGCTGCCCGCACTCCACGTCGACAAAGACACCCGAAGGCTCCCGCTCGATGCCGGGGATCGGCTGTCATGCCATGACCGAAATGGCCGGACGAACCACCGAAGGCCAGATCGCCATGGGTGGCGAAGGCGTTCTGTGGGTCGGGCAGCAGCCATTTTCCGGTGACAGCCACGTTTTTGCGAATGTCGGCGACGGAACCTATTTCCACTCCGGCATCCTGGCGATCCGGCAGGCGCTCGCTTCCAAAGTGCCGATCACCTACAAGATCCTCTACAATGATGCTGTCGCCATGACCGGCGGCCAGCAGGTCGACGGTCAGCTCACCGTTCCGCAGATCACGCGGCAGCTCGAGGCGGAAGGTGTCGAGCGGATCGCCGTCGTCTCCGAGAATCCGGAGGCCTACGGCTCGTGGACGCCTGTTGCCGCAGGTACCAAAATTCATCATCGCGACGAACTTATGGATGTGCAGAAGGACCTGCAGTCGTTCAAGGGTGTTTCCGTCATCGTCTATGACCAGACCTGTGCCGCGGAAAAGCGGCGGCGGCGCAAACGCGGCCTTTACCCGGACCCGGACAAGCGCCTTTTCATCAACGACCGCGTTTGCGAAGGCTGCGGCGACTGCTCGGTTCAGTCGAACTGCCTTTCCGTCGAACCGCTGCAGACGCCTTTCGGCGAAAAGCGCGTGATCAACCAGTCGAGCTGCAACAAGGACTTTTCCTGCATCAAGGGTTTCTGTCCATCTTTCGTGGAGATCGACGGTGCGGCGCTTCGCAAGCCGAAAAAGGCGGACGTGGACATCGAGGCAATGGTCGACGCGTTGCCCGAACCGGCCTTGCCGACGCTTGAGCGCACCCGGAACGCACTGGTCGCCGGCATCGGCGGCATGGGTGTCACAACGATCAGTGCCGTCCTTGCCATGGCGGCCCATGTGGACGGCAAGCAGGCATCGACGCTCGACATGACCGGGCTTGCCCAGAAGGGCGGGCCGGTGACCTCGCACGTGCGATTTGCCGCAAGCGACCGGTCGATCGAAGGTCCGCGCGTTCCGACCGCGAGCCTCGATCTTCTGATCGCGAGCGATCTGGTGGTCGCAACCAACGCCGACCAGCTCTCACTGGCTCAGCGCGGACACACGCTGACGGTCGCCAACACAAAGGTTGCGCCCACGGCGGAATTCGTGCTCAAGCAGACGCTGTCCTTCGACGAGCAACGCATGGACAAGGCGCTCCGGGAGGCCTCAGGCACCTACCTGGCAATGAATGCCGCGGAGATTGCCGAGAAGCTTCTTGGCGATGCTATCTTCGCCAACATGCTTTTGGTCGGCATGGCCTATCAGAGCGGTGCATTGCCGGTATCGGGATATGCGATCGAAACCGCGCTCGAGCTGAACGGGGCCGCGGTTGCCAACAACGTCAAGGCCTTCCGCGCCGGGCGGGTGCTGGCGGCGGATCCGGAAAAGCTGCTGGGCGCGCTGCCGTCGCAGGAGATCCCGAGGACGCTCAGCCTCGACGAAAAGATCGCGCTCCACGAGAACGAACTCACGCTTTACCAGGATGCGGCCTATGCGCAATCCTATCGGGATCTCGTTCAGGCCGTCAGGAACGCCGATGAGCAGAATGGCCCGGGCACCATGCGGCTGACACAGACGGTCGCCGACATGCTCTACAAGGTCATGGCCTACAAGGACGAATATGAGGTCGCGCGCCTTTATTCGGATGCGGATTTCCGGAAGAAGGTTCTCCAGCGCTTCGAAGACCCGAAGGCGATCAAGGTCCACCTGGCGCCGCCGCTTCTGGCGAACCGGATCGACCCGAAGACGGGACGCCCTGAGAAGATTGCGTTCGGCCCGTGGATCTTCAAAGCGTTCAGGCTCCTTGCCAGGTTCAAGGGCCTGCGGGGCAGGTGGTACGATCCGTTCGGCAGAACGGCGGAAAGGCGCGCTGAGCGGGCGCTGATCGCGCAGTACCGGTCCGACATTGCTGAAATCCTGAACCGGCTGCCGTTCGTGAACTACGGACTGCTGGTGGAGCTTGCGCGTGTCCCGGAACTTGTCAAAGGGTTCGGTCCGGTCAAGGAAGCCAACCTGAACAAGGCGATGGACAAGCGGCGCGTCCTCATGGAGCAGCTGAACAAGACCGGCGACGGTGACGATCACCGCGACACGGCAGGCGAATTTCTGGAGGCTGCGGAGTAGGCGCGGATTTCACTCCGTGTCCCGGCGGGGGCGTCCCGCACCCGCCGCAGCGGCCCCGAAGACCGGGGTGCGCAGGGAGGCGAAGAGTCCGTCCTGGTTGCGGCGCAGGCCCGTCAGTACCAGGGACCGGTATCGACGCGTTTCGGTTCGCGGCGCAATTGTTCTCGGGTGCTCGTTTCACCGTCAGGGAGCACATCCTTCAGGAGTTCCGTCGGAATTTTCTTGAGGGACCGCCGCTGCCGCCGGGTTTCCAGCCAGTTTCTCAAAAGCCGCAGGACCAGAGGCAGGTTCCCGCTTGTCACGGCGTGTCCGGCCCTGTGCGCTGCCGGGAAGGGTTTCACTTTGGGCATCGGGCCCTCCTAGATTAAGAAAGAAATTTCTTTCTTAATCTAGGAGGGCGTCTTGATCCAATCAATAAAAAAAGATAAATATTTTTAAATTCATTTTTATACCGAAACCAGCAGGTTGTTCCGGGCCTGACAATGGCGGGTTGCCCGACTGCTTCGCCGGTGAGCGGCAGCCATTGCCAAAAGTGCGGAGGTGCCGGGCTCTCACGGATTTTAAGTGTGCAGGCACTTTCACAGAACGGTCTCGTGTTCGCAGATGCAGCATCTTTTTTTCGATCGAATTTACAATTTTTTTCCTCTTTCAAATGGGGTGAAATTTGATCGAAAAGATTCAGATGATTTATGTTTTTCAATAATTTATGGGGGGTTTGGGCAATGAAAATCGAATTTTCGGTAAATTTGTCAAAAAGACAGTTACATTCTGTTCAAACCTGTTGGTTTCTTCTTTAATTCTCCAAATCATCTTCGATATCAGAGCCCTGACAGGCGTTTGTGCAAGAATTGGTATCGAAGCATGAGTGAAGCGTTGAAAACAGAACTGGTGAACTTTTCGGAGCTTACTGGCGAAGCAGGAAACGCCCGCAAGGCGGAACTGGCCAAACATGTCGCCGCGCTGTTTGCGTTGACATCGGAACGCTGCTCCGACGAACAGGTCGGAATATATGACAGCGTGCTGCTGCGTCTGGTGGATATGGTGGAAGGTGAAGTTCGCCGCTATGTGGCCGAGCAGATGTCGGGCCTGAAGCGCGGGCCGCGCGACACGATCCGCCGCCTGGCGGACGACGAGATCTCGATCGCCGAACCGATCCTTGTCCGCTCGACCGTTCTCGACGACGAAGACCTGATCAAGATTGCGGAGAAGCGCGGCAACTCGCATTGTCTCGCGATTGCACAACGCGAGGTGCTTTCGGTCGGCGTCACCGACATACTGGTTCAGCAGGGCGATCTGAAGGTAAAGCGCAAGGTGGCCGGCAACGATGGCGCCAGCCTGTCGGATGCGTCCATGAAGTCTCTCATCAATGATGCCGCATCGGACGCAACACTGCAGAATTTCCTCAGTGAGCGCGGCGATCTTGCCGAGGCGCATATCGCCGACCTGATTGCAATAGCCAGCGAAGAGGTCCGCAAAAAGCTTCACGACGCCGGGCGCGGTGCCGAAGCCGAACGAGTGGGTGAGGCCGCCGACATTGCCGCACAGCACATGTCGAACCAGTATTGGCTTGGAAAATACGACTTCAAGACAGCCAGGTCGCGGGTGCTGCTGCTTGCGAAGCGCGGGATGGTGAACGAAGCGGCGTTGCGCCGTTTCTGCTCCGAGGACCGGTTCGCGGAAGCGGTGGCGACGCTTGCGTTCATGATGCGTGTCGAAGTCGAGGAACTCAGCCATTGCATGGTGAGCCCCAATCCGGAACCGTTCATCGTCCTGGCGAAGAGCTTCGGGTTCTCGTCCATTTCCGTCAGCGGGCTGTTGTCCATCGGTCCGTGGCGGCACCGGCTCACGCCGGAAGTGCGCGTAGCCGCGATGTCGCTGTTCAGCCGCATGACGGTTTCCGAAGCCAAACGGAAAATGGCGCATTGGGACAAGAAGGTCGTCGCCTGAGACCAGCTCCCGACCGCAATACGAAAAGCCCGGCGGAACGGCCGGGTTTTTTGCGCTAAATCCCCTGCGCGTTTTAACGATTCTTTAAAATCAGCCGGAACCGTGCTTAACAGGGGCGGGGGACTAAACGCGACTCGCATGGGGCTCAAATGCAAAAGAACAAAATCCCACTTCATCAGAGTGTTTTTCGGCTGATCATGATGCGCGCGGCGGTTTGCCTTGCAGCTGCTCTGATGGTCCTTTCCACGGGCTTGCATCAAGGCGCGACGTCAGCGCAGGCTCAGGGGATAACCGGTGTCGTCACGGGTATCGCATCGGGCAGCGACGACACCAAAGGCGGGACGGATACGGCAGATACCGCCGAAGCCGGAGCACAGAAGACCTCCGAAGAGCCGCCTGTCGAGGCACAGGAGGCCGGTCTGGTGGAGAACGTCGACGAGTTCGTCGATCACGCGGTTTCCGCGCGGGACGTGTTCCGGACAATCCTGGGAGAGATACCCGACATTCACGAGACGATGCTCTCCACCTTGCGCGCCGAAGGCGAAGGCCTGGGGTTGAGCTGGATACCGACGGCCCTGATCGATATCGCCGCAGGCGTCATTTTCGGCGTGCTTGCCATGACGCTTCTGGCCCGCTGGGGCCGGCGCCAGTTCATGGGCATGTACCGGGAGGATGTCTACAGCCGGTCGGACAAGATCATTTATCTCTACCTGCGTGCCTTGCTGATGCTCGTCGGTGTGGCGTTGTTCTTCGGCGTGGCGGTCGTTGTCTACCTCATGGTCGGATCGGGGCTTGAGGCGGCCAACCAGACGGCGCTGGTGGTGTTCAGCGTCATCTCGGCCTTCGCGGTTCTGCGCATCATCTTCCTCAACGTGCTTGTGCCGGACGCTGACAGCCACCGGCTTTTGCACCTGACGAGCGCGGAGGCCGGCAGTCTCTACAGGTCCCTGGTCGTCGGCGGTGCTGTCTCCCTGTTTGCGGTCGGCTTCTGCCTCTGGATGGAGCGCCTCGGGCTTTCGCCGGACGCCCACAAAATCGCGCTGATCGCAGCGTCGGCGCTTTCCATGATTATCCTGATCGGCATTTCCGTCGCCTATCGGAAGGTGATTGCCCGGCTGATCCGGGGAGAGGCGGAAAACGACGCCCCGATGTGGCGGAAAGTGCTAGCGAATGTCTGGCATTTCGTCGCCGTGATCTATTTCCTCATCGCGTGGGGCATTTCCGCAGTCCGCATCCTGCTCGACCTTCCTGACGCGACCGGGCTGGTCGGCGCACCGCTGCAGGTGATGCTCCTGGCGGCAATCGTCTACGGTCTCCTGGTTCTGGTCATCGACAAGCTGCTGCTGCCGCGCCTCGACACCGCCGACGCGCAGGCGAAAATTGCCGAGGACATTCAGCGGACGGACGAAAGCGAAGGGCATCAGGAAGACGCGGAAAGCGTGTTGGCGCAGGCACGCGCCGAAGCCGCGGAGCGCGAGGCGCAGAGGTCGCCCTTCCGCGATCTCTTCGACAAGGGCGCGGTGATCATCGTTCTCTTCGGGTCTGTGGATCTGCTCGCATCCTGGTGGGGCCTTCCGCTTGCAGGAAGCAGTTCGCTGATCGGGTCGTTTGTGGAAGTGCTGCTGGTCACCTTCCTCGGTTACATGGCCTACGAGTCGGTCAAGATCGTCATCGACCGCCAGATCGCGAAGGAGGCGCCGGCGGAAGAAGACGAAGAGGTCGAAGTCGGCGGAGCGGGCGAAAGCCGGATCGCAACGCTGCTGCCGATCTTCCGGAACTTCCTGCTCATTACCATAGTTGTCATTGGCGCAATGGTGGTGCTGTCGGAACTCGGGGTGAACATTGCCCCCTTGTTCGCCGGTGCCGGTGTCGTCGGTCTCGCGATCGGCTTCGGTGCCCAGACCCTGATCAGGGATATTTTCTCCGGTGCATTCTACCTGCTCGACGATGCCTTCCGGAAAGGGGAATACATCGATATCGGCAGTGCGAAGGGCGTGGTCGAGAAGATCTCCATCCGCTCGATGCAGCTGCGGCACCACCGCGGCGCCCTGACAACGATACCGTTCGGCGAGATCCAGCAGGTCGAGAACTTCTCGAGAGACTGGGCGGTGATGAAACTTGCCTTCCGGGTCACCTACGACACCGATGTCGAAAAGATGCGCAAGCTGATCAAGAATTTCGGCAAGGAGCTGCTGCAGGACGAATATTACGGACCGATGTTCCTGGCGCCGCTGAAGTCCCAGGGCATCATGTCGATGGAAGACAGCGCGATGATCGCGCGCGTGAAGTTCACGACAAAACCGGGCAAGCAGTTCGAGTTGCGCAAGATCGTTTATGCCGGCCTGCGTGACATTTTTGAACAGAACGGCATCAAATTCGCTCATCGCCAGGTCACGGTCCGTGTTGCCGGAGACGGCGGTGCGAATGGAGAAAAGGACGAACTTGCGCCGGCCGATGCACAGGCTGCCGTGAAGGCGGCGATCCAGGCGGCCGCTGCCGGAGGGGCGGCGGGTATTTTCGACCCGGACGAGGGCGGCAGCGACGGCAGCGCGGATCAGCTCTAGGGTACGGACCCATAAATGAAGCCGATTTGGCGGCAGAAATGGCAAAAATCTCGCGAGGAAGTGTGCGCAGAGCGGGCTTTATGCCCGGTCAAGCGCGGTGACGTTGCGAGGTGAAGCCATTTTGCCGTCCTTCGGATTTGGCCGTTTTGGCCATCTGCCACGTCGCGAAAGGCTTGAAAATAAACCACATTTCCTGCACTTTCGCTCCTCGCAGTTGGTCAAAACGATCCAAACCAAATTGACTTCATTTATGAGTCCGTACCCTAGGGTGCTGCTCCGGCCGATCTCAAGGGGCTTGCGCATTATGTTCGGCAAATTCATGGACCTTGCCTGTTAAATCCGATATCGGTCCCGCAACTTGAGAAGCGGGACCGGAATGCGGATTGGATTTCATGCGGGCGCCATAAACGAGCGCGGGATGAGCGTGGCGCTCTATGACTATGCCCGAGGCTGTCAGGATATTCTGGGCCATGAAGCCGTGGTGTATTTCAGCGAACCGCACAGCGATGCGGCGGTCGTCGAAAAGTACCGGGAAACGCTGCAGCTGATCCCGCTTCCGCGCGGCCGGGACCAGCGCCGGTTCAGCGAACCGCACAAACTCGACTTCTGCTATTTCATCCGTGACGGGCGCAAACAGCTGTTGGGCTTGAGTGCGGAGCGGACCGGCGTGCATGCGGTCTTCAGGCATTTTGAGCCGCACGGGGATGTCTATGCGTATGTTTCCGACTGGCTTTCCGAATGGATGACGGGCGGGCAGGCACCGGCCGTGCCGCACCTTGTCAGCCTGCCGGAGGCTGATGGAAATCTGCGTCCTGATCTTGGCATACCAAGGGACGCGTTCGTGGTCGGACGCTACGGCGGGTTCGACCAGTTCAACATTCCCTTTGCACAGGCTGCCGTTGCCGAGGCGCTCGAACGGCGTTCGAACCTGCACTTTCTTTTCGTCAACACGGAAAAGTTCCTGGACCATCCCAGGGCGTTTTTCCTGCCGCCCGTCATCAGCCCGTCCGGGAAAGCACGCTTCATCAACAGTTGTGACGCCGGGCTCAACGCCAAGAAGATCGGTGAAAGCTTCGGGCTCGCCATCGTCGAGTTTATGCATTTCGGAAAGCCCGTGTTCAGCTGGGCCGGGGGCATGGACCAGAACCATGTTCACCTGACACCGGAGCGGACCTGGAACTACCGCACGAAGCGGGACCTGCTGCGGCTTCTCACCGAGTATGTTCCCGATCCGGCTGACAGAGACCTCGCCAGAAGCTCGGTTGAGTGCTACAGGCCGGAACCCGTGATGAAGCGCTTTGAAAACGCATTTCTGTCGGGATCGTATTCGGCGCAGGACCTGCACCTGCCGGAAACCTTCAAGGCAAAGCGGCTGGTGCAGGAAAAGCTCTTGAGGGCGAAATTCAGGCTCTGGAAAAGCCTCTAGGTAAAGACCGGATGACTTGGTGATGATGCTCTACGACTGTTTTGTCTTTCACAATGAATTCGACCTCCTGGAGATCCGGCTGCGGGAAATGGGCAATCTGGTCGACCGGTTCGTCCTGGTTGAAGCGGATCAGACCCAGCGCGGATCTCCCAAGCCCTACTACTTTGATGAAAACAGGGACCGGTTTTCCGCATGGAAAGACAAGATCGTTGATCTTCAGGTCCGCTTTCCGGATAAATTGCCGCCTGCACTCGGGGTCTACAAGAACCGGCGGAAGAAGGACTGGGAGCGCGAAAACTATCAGCGCAACTGCATCGCCGAGGCGCTGGAAGGCAGCGGCCCGGAGGATCTGGTCCTGCTGTCGGATGTCGACGAGATCATTCGCGCATCTGTGCTTGAGAGGGTCCTGTCGCAGCGTCTATACCGGGGCCGGTTGCTGGTGTTCGAACAGGGCCTTCACAAGCACCATCTGAACCGGATCATGCCGGGCAAGACCTGGTTGCTCGGTTCGCGCATGATCGAAAGAAAATACCTGACAACGCCACAGCAGCTTCGCCGGACCAAGGCGCGCATGACCAAGAAGTCCTACGTTCCGGATTTCCTTGCGCAGCCTCTCCTGAGAGTCTGACTCGAAATTCATTCTTGAGCCTTTGCCAAGCGCCTGATGATGAGTTCGATGCTAGCGATGTACAGCCAAGCGGTCTGTGTTTCTTGTTTGACTTCAAAGTCCTTTGCAAGACGCCGCCGTCGCCCAAACCAGGCAAATGTTCTCTCAATGACCCATCGTCTTGGCAGAAGCGCGAATCCTTTCACCCCGGTTGGCCGTTCGACGATCTCAATCGTCCACGGTCCACAATCCTCGATCTTTTTCAATAGCTTCGGCCCTCGGTAGACCCGATCGGCGAAGATATGAGCAAGGTTGGGATAGGTCTGCCGCAGGCTGCGTAGCAATGGCACCGCTCCGTGGACGTCCTGGACGTTGGCGGGATGAACCAGAACGTCCAAAAGAAGCCCGTCCGTATCAGTGACAATGTGGCGCTTGCGACCTTTGATGCGTTTGAATGGATCAAGTCCCCGAGGACCGCCGACTTGGATTGTTGCGACGCTCTGACTGTCAATGACACCGGCGGTCGGAGTAGCATTGCGCGCTTGTGATTGGCGATGCCGCTCAACCAGCCGCCGGTTCAGCGCTGGCCATAACGCATTGTCACGCCACGCATAAAAGTATCTCTGCACTGTGGAACGTGGTGGGAAGTCGGCAGGCAGAAACCGCCAGGGACAGCCTGTGCGCAGCAGATAGAGAATGGCATTGACGACTTCCCGCAGCGACGTGGTGCGCGGACGACCTCGATCTCGTCGGGCTGGCAGATGGGGACAGATGAACCTCCATTCTTCGTCCGTGAGATCACTTGCGTAACGCAAGCTGCGACGGTCATAGTTGGCGCGGGTGGTCTCGGTCCACATGGCGAAGCTCCGTTCTGTTAGCGCAAAAACGGAATCACATGCGACCGGGATCACTCAACTAATTTCGGGCCAGTCTCTGAGGATACGGAACAACAATCTCAGCGGCATCAGCCGGCCGGTGAAGATCATACCGGATGCGGGGTGGCACTTCTCGTCGATGGGTGGCCTTGAGGCCTTCAGGACCAAGCTGGAGTCCGTCGTTCACGGTCAGACGGTCGACACGAGCGACATCCAGAAGCTCTATGACCGCGAACTTGTCGGCACGGAGCTCATCCAGCCAGAAGATCTTCCCCTGTGTGTGCAGGATGGTAAGTTCGACCACATGCTGGCGTTGGATCAAACGGAATAACGTTCGAAGCCTTTCGCCGTCTGCGAACGAACTGCGTATACGTGCAGGATCGCAATTCCTGGCGCGAGATGCCGAGATCCAGAAAGACGCTGTCCGGTTCCGTAGCGATCAGCCGCGCCTTCTCCTTTGCAAACTGCCTTCTGCACCGCCATTCCTGCCAGAGGTTTGTGGCTAGGTGCAAATAGTTTAAAATGTGAGAAAACGGAACAATTTGTGCCGCTTTTCGACATTTGTTGCCACGTGTGCGAGTATTTTCGAGTGTGATCACTGTTGTTGAGTGCTGAGCTGATTTCCGAAGATTACACTCGGGTTTCATCGTTTTCCCAATCTTGCTTGATCTCCGATAGAGCCGCATTATGGTGCTCCGAATGCGTCTTGTCGAAAGAGTTATTTTCTTCATTGTGTGAGAAATGGTCACAAGCTTACCTGTTGGCCACTGGCCGGTGGTCCACCTGCTTGGCATCGGAGAGAACGATGAAACTGCCTCCACTCAACGCGCTTCCGGCTTTCGAGGCGACGGTCCGGCTGGGCTCCATGAGCGCAGCCGCGGACGAACTGGGCCGGACGCATGGTGCGGTCAGCAAGCAGATCGCGCATCTGACGGAAATGGCGGGCGTGCCCCTTTTCACGAAACAGGGAGCAGGCGTGCGCCCCACTGAAGAAGGCGCGTTGCTTGCCGCCGCAGTCTCACCCGCTCTTGAGGGGCTTGAAGCGGCCTGGCTGGATCTTGTGTCCAAAGCTGACAGCCCGGTTCTGGACGTCGGAATCAGCGCCACATTCGCAATGCGCTGGCTGATGCCGCGCATGTCCAGATTTTACCAGCGTCATCCCGAGGCCCAGGTCAATTTCAAGATGACGGGCAGGTTTCGTATTCCCGACTCAGAAGTCGACCTGATCCTCACCTGGGACAGGTTGCGCTGGGACTTCGCGGGTCGCACCGACATTGTTGCCCTCGGTGATGTCGCTTTCGGCATCGTCCACGCTCCGGGGCTTGACGTCAAACTGGACGGCTGGTGCATCACCGCGCCGTGCAGATGTGTCCAGGAACTGCCCGGTGACGTCTGGGGGGAGTACGCAGCGCGGACCGGTGTGACGGTAAACTCCGTTTCCACACTGGCTTACCCGCACACATTTCTTGTCATCGAGGCTGCCCTTGCGGGATTCGGCGTTGCACTTGTCGAAAAGCGGCTTGTGGAAGAGGAACTCGTGGACGGCCGCCTCATCGCTCCGTTTGGCTTTTACGAGATACCCGGAGGATTTGGAGCGATTTTTCCCGAGCGGAGCCGGACGCGCAAATTGCCGCGCGCGTTCCTGGATTGGCTCAAGGATGAGGAATATCCGCCCAGTTAGTCGAAAACCGACAAAATCGTGTCGCATTTGGTTCTCTGACTTGCATCCGAGTTCAGAATGATATAAAGATATCTTTATATTGACATTGATGCCTGCAAGGTGCGAAGCAACCGAATGACAGACGATGCAACCCTTTCCGTGGAAGACACTCTCGCAGCCGTTCGTGCTGTGGGGGAGGCGACCCGGCTGCGCCTGATCGCGTTGCTCGCTGAGAGCGAGTTGACCGTGAAAGACGCGACGGCGATCCTCGGGCAGAGCCAGCCGCGCATTTCCAGGCACCTGAAACTTCTTGCCGAAGCCGACCTCATACAAAGGTTCCCGGAGGGAGCGTGGGTCTATTACCGCCTCGCGGACGGCCCGGAGGGGCAACTTGCCCGGGGCCTGGTCGAACGTATTTCGAAGGAAGATCCGGTGCTGGCCGCCGATCAGGAGCGCTTCAAGGCAATCCGCAAGGCGAAGGCCGAAGAAGCTGCGTCCTACTTCGCCGCACGCGCGCTCACCTGGGACCGCGAACGGTCGCTCCACGTGTCCGAGGATGATGTCGAGGCTGCGATGCGCGCGGCACTTGGCGACACACCGTTCCAGTCCTTTCTCGATCTTGGAACCGGCACGGGCCGCCTGCTGGAGGTTTTTTCGGACCAGTACAGCTCGGCGCTGGGGATCGATGCCTCCCATGACATGCTTGCCGTGGCACGCGCCAATCTCGCACGGGCGAATCTGACAAATGCGCAAGTGCGCCATGGCGATGTCTATGCGCTGAACGTTCCGCCCCGATCCTTTGACGTTGTCGCAATCCACCAGGTCCTTCACTTCCTGGACGAGCCTGCACGTGCGCTCACTGAAGCGACCCGGGCGCTACGTCCCGGAGGGCGTCTGCTGATCGTGGACTTTGCACCCCATGCGCTTGAATTCCTGCGCGAAAACCACGCGCACCGCCGGCTGGGCTTCGCCCACGACCAGATGGAGCGCTGGCTGGAAGAACTGGAACTTGATCTGGAGCAGGTCACCGACCTCGTTCCGGGAGACGATACCGAAAACAACCTTACCGTTACGCTTTGGCTTGCCCGTGATCGCCGCGTCGTCACCGATTGGCCCGCGCGCGACACGTCCCGAGAGGTCGCCTGACATGACTGATTTTTCCGCCCGACGTTCCCACCAGGCTGCCCCGACGCCGATCACGGCGTCCTTCGAGTTCTTTCCGCCCAAGTCCGACAAGATGGCCGAAACGCTCTGGAGTACGGTCAAGCGTCTGGAAACACTCAACCCGTCCTTTGTCTCGGTGACCTATGGCGCCGGTGGTTCCACGCGCGAGCGGACACACAAGACGGTTGAACGGATCCTGAGCGAAACCGACCTGCTGCCGGCGGCGCACCTGACCTGTGTCGGGGCCTCCCGGACGGAAGTCGACGAGATTGTCCAGGACTACTGGAACCTCGGCGTTCGTCACCTGGTTGCGCTGCGCGGCGATCCGCTGGAGGGAATCGGAACGCGCTATACGCCGCACAACAACGGCTACCCCTATGCGTCGGACCTGGTTGCGGGCATCAAGAAGATCGCCGATTTCGACATTTCGGTCTCCGGCTATCCGGAAAAGCACCCGGAAAGCGGCAGCTGGCAGAGCGAGATCGACAATCTGAAACGCAAGGTGGATGCCGGAGCGGACCGGATCATCACGCAGTATTTCTTCGACAACGACCTGTTCGACGACTACCTCGACCGGATCGCGGCCGCCGGGATCAACATTCCGGTCGTGCCGGGCATTCTGCCGATCCACAATTTCGAACAGACCATGGTCTTCTCCGCCAAGTGCGGCACCAGCATTCCGCAATGGCTCGCGCGCCGCTTCGCCGGACTGCACAATGACCCGGAAACGCGCAAACTGGTCGGCGTGTCCATTGCCTGCGAACAGGTCATGAACCTTGTCGACCGTGGCATCAACGACTTCCATTTCTACACCATGAACCGGGCCGACCTGACTTACGCGATCTGCCACATGCTCGGCATGGGACAGGACGCGCCGGAAAACATGGCAGCCTGATCGGTGACAGCCCTTCGATCCCGACCCGGTTTCCGGGAGGGGACGAGGGGCGGGAACCGCCGTGCAACATCGGCCGCATCCGGGCGCCGGTCCCGAGAAGCACCGGCTGACAGCTGCAAACAACGTGAATTTTGAAGCGCTTTTGAAGAAAAGCCGCTGACTGGTCCAATCCGGACCCTTTGGAAGGAAGAACCCGTGATCAAGTCCGACGCCTTCGAGCGCCTTCGTGACCTCGCCAAGACCCGTATTCTCGTGCTTGACGGCGCAATGGGGACCGAAATCCAGGACCTGAAACTCGACGAGGCAGGCTATCGCGGAGAGCGGTTCGCTGATTGGCCGCGCGACGTGAAGGGCAACAACGATCTTCTGAGCCTGACCCAGCCCGACGCGATCCGGAAGATTCATGTCGACTATCTGAACGCCGGGGCCGACATCATCGAGACCAACACGTTTTCCTCGACGACGATCGCGCAGGCCGACTACGGCATGGAAGAGCTCGCCTACGAGCTCAACCTTGAAAGTGCGCGGCTCGCACGGGAAGCGTGCGATCAGGTCATGAAGTCCGATCCGGCGCGCCAGTGCTTCGTTGCCGGTGCGCTTGGCCCGACCAACCGGACGGCGTCGATTTCCCCGGACGTCAACAATCCCGGCTATCGCGCGGTGTCGTTCGACGACCTCAGGATCTCCTACGCAGACGCGGTGCGCGGTCTCATCAAAGGCGGCGCGGATATCCTTCTGGTGGAGACGATTTTCGATACGCTCAACGCGAAGGCGGCCCTGTTTGCCATCGATGAAGTGTTCGAGGAAACCGGCATGATCCTGCCGGTGATGATTTCCGGAACGATTACCGACCTTTCTGGCCGCACACTTTCCGGACAGACACCGGAGGCCTTCTGGAATTCGGTTCGTCACGCCGCACCGCTCACCGTCGGTCTCAACTGTGCGCTGGGCGCGAAGGAAATGCGGGCGCATGTGGACGAGCTCGGCCGTGTCGCCGATACGCTTGTGTGCGCCTATCCGAATGCGGGCCTTCCCAACGAATTCGGTGAATATGACGAGAGCCCGGAGCACATGGCGGGCCTGATCGAGGAGTTTGCCGCAGCCGGTCTTGTCAATGTGGTTGGCGGCTGCTGCGGCACCACGCCCGCCCATATCAAGGCCATCGCGGATGCGGTTGCAGACAAGAAGCCCCGTCTGATCCCGGAGATCGACCGGCACATGCGGCTGTCCGGCCTGGAACCGTTCGTGCTGACCAAGGAAACCAATTTCGTCAACATCGGCGAGCGGACCAATGTCACCGGCTCCGCCCGGTTCCGCCGGCTGATCAAGGAAGGCGACTACGCAACCGCGCTGGATGTTGCCCGGCAACAGGTCGAAAACGGTGCCCAGATCATCGATGTCAACATGGATGAGGGTCTGCTCGATTCCGAGGAGGCCATGGTGACCTTCCTCAACCTGGTTGCCGCCGAGCCGGACATCGCCCGCGTTCCCGTCATGATCGACAGCTCCAAGTGGAGCGTCATCGAGGCCGGCCTCAAGTGCATCCAGGGCAAGGGCGTGGTCAACTCCATTTCGCTGAAAGAGGGCGAGGACGCCTTCATCGAACAGGCGCGCCTGATCCGCCGCTATGGCGCAGCCGTCGTGGTGATGGCGTTCGACGAGACGGGGCAGGCGGACACGCAGGCGCGCAAGACGGAAATCTGCGCACGGTCCTACAAGGTGCTGACCGAACAGGTCGGCTTTCCGCCGGAAGACATTATCTTCGATCCCAATATTTTTGCGGTGGCAACCGGCATCGAAGAGCACAACAACTATGGCGTCGACTTCATCGAGGCGACGGGATGGATACGCGAGAACCTGCCGCATGCGCATGTATCGGGCGGCGTCTCGAACCTGTCCTTCTCGTTCCGCGGCAACGAGGCGGTGCGCGAGGCAATGCACTCCGTTTTCCTCTATCATGCCATTCAGCGCGGCATGGACATGGCCATCGTCAATGCCGGTCAGCTCGCGGTCTACAACGACCTTGACGCAGATCTGCGCGAGCATTGCGAAGACGTGGTGCTGAACCGGCGCGACGATGCGACCGACCGAATGCTGGATGCCGCCGAACGCTGGAAAGGTGAGGGCGGCAAGAGGAAGGAAGCCGACCTGACTTGGCGTGGCTGGGGCGTTGCCAAGCGTCTCGAGCACGCACTTGTCCACGGGATCGACGATTTCGTCGTCGAGGACACGGAAGAGGCCCGTCAGGCGTTCGACCGCCCGCTCCACGTGATCGAAGGGCCGCTGATGGACGGTATGAACGTGGTGGGAGACCTGTTCGGGTCCGGCCAGATGTTCCTGCCGCAGGTGGTCAAGTCGGCGCGTGTCATGAAGAAGGCTGTCGCCTATCTGATGCCCTTCATGGAAAAGGAAAAGCAGGAACTCGGGCTGACGGGTCAGTCGTCGGCCGGCAAGATCCTGATGGCGACTGTCAAGGGCGACGTCCACGACATCGGCAAGAACATCGTCGGTGTCGTGCTCCAGTGCAACAACTTCGAGGTGATCGATCTCGGCGTGATGGTTCCGGCCGCGAAGATCCTGGAAACCGCGAAAGCGGAAAAGGTCGACATGATCGGCCTGAGCGGTCTGATCACGCCGTCTCTCGACGAGATGTGCCATGTTGCGGCGGAACTCGAGCGGGAGAACCTGGATTTGCCGCTGCTGATCGGCGGGGCGACGACTTCCAAGATCCACACGGCGGTGAAGATCCATCCGAACTATGAGCGCGGTCAGGCCATCTACGTGACCGATGCAGGCCGCGCCGTCGGTGTTGCCACCAAGCTGATGAGCGAGGGTGGACGCGAACCCTATTATGCCGATGTGCGCGCCGAATATGTCGACATCGCGGAAAAGCACGCCGCAAGCCGTGGAAACCAGCAGCGGACCTCAATCGTGAAAGCGCGTGAAAACGCGTTCCAATGCGATTTTTCCGCCAAACCGCCCGTGGCCCCGAAAAAGCCGGGTCAAACGGTTTTTGACGATTTTCCGCTCGAGGACCTGGTGCCGGTGATCGACTGGACGCCGTTCTTCGCGACATGGGAAATCAAGGGACGGTTCCCGGGTGTTCTGACGGACAACAGATATGGTCCGGCCGCGAAGGCACTCTATGACGATGCCCGGCGCATGCTGGACGAGATTGTCGAGAAGAAGCTGCTGACCGCGCGCGGCGTCGCCGCTCTCTGGCCGGCCAACGCGGTGGGGGACGACATTCGTCTTTTCGCCGACGAGAGCCGCACCGGGGAACTTGCCACGTTCCATACGCTGCGCCAGCAGATGGCACGCAGTGCCGGTGGGCGCGCGAACGTTGCGCTCAGCGATTTCGTCGCGCCTCTGGACAGTGGTGTTCAGGACTGGGTCGGCGGGTTTGCAGTCACCTCGGGCCATGGTGAAGATGAACTCGCCGCCCGTTACGCGCGGGAGAGCGACGACTACAACAAGATCCTGTCCCAGGCGCTTGCAGACCGGCTCGCCGAAGCGTTTGCCGAAAAGCTGCACGAGATCGTTCGCAAGGATCTGTGGGGGTACGCCGCCGATGAAACCCTCAGCACTGACGACATCATTGCGGAGAAGTACCACGGCATTCGTCCTGCTCCCGGTTATCCGGCGCAGCCGGACCATACGGAAAAGGATACCTTGTTCCGTCTTCTCGATGCCGAGCGCCTCACCGGCATCCAGCTGACCGAAAGCAGGGCGATGCTGCCGGGCTCGTCCGTATCCGGTCTTTATTTCGCGCATGCCGACAGTCACTATTTCGGTGTCGGCAAGATCGAGAGAGACCAGGTCGAGGACTACGCGGCCCGCAAGGGTTGGGACGTTGCGCTTGCGGAACGCTGGCTCGCGCCGATTCTCAACTACGAACCGGCGCGCATGGTCGCCGCAGAGTAGAAGACTGCCGAAAACAGCTGGGAACTTTTCAACCTCCTGTGGTTCATCCACAGGAGGTAAACTTTTTTGTTGAACGAATTGAGCGGTTTACGGGCTTTATTTTCATATTTTTGAATTATGCACACAGTGCGCTCTTGAAATGTGCACACAGTGCGCTAACATTGGAGCTATCAAATGGGTTCGAACACAAGCAGAACCCTTTAAGGAGAAAAAATGACTGTGCACGTAGCCAGGACGATCCTGGTAAAGCACCGCCAGGACTTTAATCGGGACCGCCTTCCCTGGTTACCCAACGGGCTGTACCGTACCTGGCGGGAAGCATCACCGAAGTTTCAGGAGCCGGTGCGCGTCTCCTGAAGCCGGGCCAATCCCGAAATGGCCCCAATAAAAAGGACAAATTCGGAACCCGGGCGCTGCTTTGCCCCTGGCGCCCGCCCACCTTATAAAAAACCCGGCGAATGCCGGGTTTTTTGTCATCCGGCCAGAAGGTTCAGGAGCGGCTGAAGATCAGTTTCGCTCCGGCGAAGGCAAAGAAGCAGCCGAGTACCGCCTGAATGGATCGTCTGGCCTTTGAGTAGGTCCTGATCGCGGCGGGACTGGAAAAGAGGATGGCATACAAGACGTGGATGAGCAGCGATAACGCGAATGTTCCAGCGATGATGACGGCGCCGACCCAAAGCGGTGCCTCCTGCTGCATGCCGAGCGAGACGATGGCGATCCAGGCAAGGGCTGCCTTCGGATTGGTCATCTGTATGACGTATCCCCGCCGGGCATAGCCAGACCGGCTGATCCGCTCTCCTTCCACTTGATCCGCGGCAATGATGCTGTCGGTGCTTGCGGCCTTGAACGACTTGTAGGCAAGCCAGAGCAGATAGCATCCACCGGCGATCTTGATAGCTGTGAGCGCGGACGCGTAAGTGGCGAGCACTGCCGACAGCCCGAGAACGGTGAGCGTTGCCCAGGTCAGCGATCCGAACGCGATACCGGAGGCGAGGGCAACACCTTCCCTGCGCCCGGCACTCAACGACGTCCCCATGACCGCAAGAATGTTCGGCCCCGGACTGATGATCCCGAGAAGGAACGCCGAATAGGCGAGCAAAATTCCCGGCAAATATGTTGAAACCTGTTCCATTCGGAGCCCCCTTGGTGTTGCGACAGTGCAGCATAGTGGGAACTTCGGGGCCTATGCTTCGGCCGTGATCGAACAATGGCCGATGCCGGCAGACTGTTGCCGTTCCTAACTTTGCAGGGGGCTTTCAACGGGAAACAGGTGGCGCAACTCCGCTTCGCCTTTCGGGGAGATGTGGACGGTACGCCCTGATCTCGCCCGGCGCACCCAGCCGTTTTGCTGAAAGCGATCCAGCAACGCGGCACCCAGTGATCCGGCCAGGTGGTTCCGTCTTTCACTCCAGTCGAGACACGCCCGGCAAAGCGGACGGCGCGCGGTTTTCAGGGCGGTCAGGTTGATCCCGGCGTCGCAGACGAATGTCTCGCCGCTTTCCGTCAGGCCAAGACCGCCCTTGTCTGTGGTGACCTCCAGAAACCCGCGGGCCTGCATGCTGTCGAAAATGCGCACGGCCATATCCCCGGCAAGGTGATCGTAGCAGACGCGCGCCGCGCGCATGGCCGGATCCCTCGGCCCTGTGCGCACGCGCAGGTGTCCCTTGCGGGCCGCCAATCCCATGACCGCTTCAAGGACCGAGGCCACCTCAGGGCCCGCGAGCTTGTAATACCGGTGCCGGCCCTGCTTCGCCTGTGCCAGCAGGCCGCCTTCGACCAGCTTCTTCAAATGCGAACTTGCGGTCTGGCCGGTAATCCCGGCTTCCCCCGCCAGTTCGGTGGCGGTGAGTGCCTTACCGCTCAGGAGCGCGCCAAGGATGTTGGCCCGCGCCGGGTCTCCGATGAGGGAGCCTATACGCGCAATGTCCGGTCCGTCTTTCATTGTTCGATCTCCGTCGAAGCATCGATGTCACGAAAGATGGCACAAAGCGCCTGACAGGCCAACCGGAAAGGAAAATAGCATGATCACATGTTTCATCCGCTATCATATCGACCCGACAAAAAGATCGGCGTTTGAGGAATATGCGCGCAACTGGGGGCAGGCGATTCCCCGCTGCGGTGCCAATCTCGTCGGGTATTTTGCTCCTCACGAAGGATCGACGACCCTGGCCTACGGCGTCTATTCCATCGATAGTCTTGCGGCCTACGAAGCCTACCGGGAACGGCTCGCGGCGGATCCTCTCGGACAAATGAACTACGCGTTTGCGCAAAAGGAAAAATTCATCTTGCGGGAAGACCGCACCTTTCTAAAACTGGCGTCCGCCCCGCATGGAACAGGAGACAGGTCCGAATGATTGCCGTCATTTTCGAAGTGATTCCGCATGCCGACAAGAAACAGAACTATCTGGACATGGCCGCCAAGATGCGGCCTCTCGTGGAACAGATCGACGGTTTCCTGTCGGTGGAACGCTTCCAGAGCCTGACCGATCCGGACAAACTCCTTTCCATCTCCTTTTTCCGCGACGAGGACGCGCTCAACGCGTGGCGCAGGCTGACAGGACACAGGCAGGCCCAGCAGGCTGGCCGGACGAGCTACTTCCGCGATTATCGTCTGCGTGTTGCCCATGTTCTGCGCGACTATGGCATGGAGGATCGTGACGAAGCCCCGGAAGACAGCCGCGCGTTGCACGGCTGACGCTGTCTTCATGCCAAACCGCAGTTTCGACTACGCGCTGCTCGGGCTTCTCGCGCTCCTGTGGGGGTCCTCCTACATGTGGATCGGCCTGGCGCTGGACACGATCCCGCCGGCGACACTGATGGCGTTGCGCGTCACGCTGGCCTCTGCCATCCTTTTGTTGGTCATGGCTCTTCGAGGCATCCGGCTGCCCCTTGACGGCAAGAGCTGGCGGCTGTTCTTCGTCCAGTCCCTCCTGAACGGCACCGGGCCATGGCTGCTGCTTGCCTGGGGTCAGCAATATGCCGGAACCGCCGTTTCCAGCGTGCTCAACTCCACGTCGCCGCTCTGGGTGTTCGCGATCTCCTTCTTCCTTCTGAAACGGTCCCAGCCCGTCGGCGGGCGCCAGCTTGCCGGTGCGCTGCTCGGGTTTTGCGGCGTTGTCCTGATCATCGGCGTCGGTGCGTTGCGGGATCTCGGGCAGAACCTAATTCCCCAGCTTGCCGTTTTCCTGAGCGCTGCGCTCTACGGCGTGGCCGCGCTGCGCGGCCAGCTCTTCAAGGGCGTGCCGCCGATCGTTCCGGCCACGGGCATGCTGATCTGCTCCTCGATCGTCCTCGTGCCGCTGAGCCTTGTCACCGAGGCGCCGTGGATGTTGCAGCCGGGCGTCACCGGCTGGGCGTCCGCCATCATTCTCGGAACGGTCTGCACGGCCCTGGCTTTCCTGATCTATTTCCGCTTGCTGGTGACGCTGGGCGCGATGGGGACGGCCAGTCAGGCCTATCTTCGCGCCGGGGTCGGCGTTCTTCTGGGCGTGGTGTTCCTGTCGGAAAGACTGGATGCGGAAACGCTGGCCGGGATATGCCTTGCCATCTCAGGTGTTGTTCTGATCAACTGGCCCGGAAGCGGGCGGGCTTCGAAGCCCCTGAAGAAGACGACCTAACGGGCGAGGTGGATTGATGAGTTTTCTGACCGTCTACAAGGCCGGTTCCCGGCCGAGCAAGCGCGCGAGTTCCGATTATTTCACCGGCACGGTCTGGCAGGAGCCGGTCATCGAAGCGCCTGCTCCGGCGCGGGTGAGGGCGCTGAAGGTCACCTTCGAGCCGGGCGCGCGCACCAACTGGCACACCCACCCGCTCGGGCAGACGCTTCAGGTTCTGGACGGGGCCGGCTTCGTTCAGCTGTGGGGCCAGGACAAGTTGCCGATCCTTCCGGGCGACGTTGTCTGGATCCCGCCGGATGTGAAGCACTGGCACGGCGCGGGCCCGCAGACCGCGCTGGTCCATCTGGCCATCCAGGAAGGCCTTGATGGTGCGGTGGCGGACTGGCTCGAGCCGGTGGACGAGGCGACGTACTCCAAGGCGTAGCGCCACGACGTTCAAACAGCCGGGAGAGCGGCAGGTTCGCCCTTGCGCTCTTCAATCGAAGCTCGGCTGCGGAGGGCCGATTCAAGCGTGACGGTCAGCTTGCGCGGTAAGGCTTGCAGCAAATCCCGGAGCAATCGGCAGGCGCTGAACGCATCCGCGCTGCGGATCTGTCTGGCGCGCCTGTCGTAATAGGCAAGGTCTATCGCTCCGTTTTCCAAAGTCCGGTAGGGGCTTGTCTGTTCGGTCATTGTGCTGCTCCTTGATCAGATGAAGGGAGCATGCGCGAACGGGACGGTGGCTGCTTGAAGAGAACCTTTAGAACACCTTGTGTTTTCCTTGATTTTCGGCCGGGCAAATTGCACCGGCTATGCACTTCCAGTACTGTTCCATGGCTTGAACACCGCCGCTGGGGGACTGCGTGCGCTACGAATTTGCAGATTGCGTCCTGGACACGGAAAGCTATCAGCTTCAGAGACTTGGAACGGAAGTTCCGGTCGAGCCGCAGGTGTTCGAACTCTTGTGCCTGCTTGCCGAAAACGCCGGGAAACTTGTTTCGAAAGACGCGCTCATTGAGCGCGTGTGGAACGGCAGGATCGTTTCGGAGGCCACGATCAGCGCCCGGATCAACGCAGCGAGAACCGCCGTCGGAGACAACGGCAAGACACAGGCGGTCATTCGCACGGTGCAGCGCAGGGGGCTGGAACTGGTTGCCCCGGTCAGCACAAATACGGCAATCCAGACGCCCTCCGGCAACTCGACTGCAAAACGCATGCAGACCATTCATTTCGCGCAGTCGGAGGACGGCACCTCGATTGCCTATGCGCAATCGGGTGCAGGACCTGCCGTCGTCAGGGCCGGGCACTTTCTGACCCATCTGGAGAAGGACTGGTCCAGCCCGGTCTGGGGCCCCTATCTCCAGGAACTCAGCGCACGCTATCGCCTCGTGCGCTACGATCAAAGGGGCACCGGACTGTCGGATGCCGTGCTGAAGGGAACGGAGATCCATAACTATGTGGCCGATCTCAAGGCGGTCGTTGATGCTGCGGGCCTGGAAACGTTCCCGCTCATCGCCGCGTCCCAGGGTGTGCCCATTTCAATCGTCTTTGCTGCCACTTATCCCGAGCGGGTCAGCCGGCTCATTCTGTATGGTGGTTTCGTTCAGGGGCGTTCGCGGCGCGACCATCAATATGCAAGCGAGGAAGCCAATGCGCTGATGGCGCTGATCCGTTCCGGGTGGGGAAAACCCGACAGCCCCTTCATGGTTGCCTTCACATCCGTCTTTTGTCCCGGGGCCTCCAAGGAGGAGATGGACAACATGGTCGAGATCCAGCTTGCTTCCACGTCAGCAGAAAATGCAGCCGCAATCAGGACCGCCTTTGACCAGTTCGACGTTTCCGATTACCTGCCGCAAGTGAAGGTGCCGACCCTGATCATTCACGCAAGCGCCGATGCCGTTCATCCGGTCTCTCAGGGCCGTTTGCTTGCCTCCGGAATCGCCGGGGCGGAATTTCTTCAGGTCGAGAGCAACAATCACGTTTATCTGCCCTCGGATCCGGCCTGGCGGCAGATCGTCGATGCGCAGGTGGAATTTCTGGAACGGGACAAACCCACGACATAGAGCGCTACCGCGTCGGCAGCCTCACCTCGGCGACGAGACCCGCGTCCGGGCCGTTCTGCAGGGTGACCGTGCCGCCGTGCGCATGAATGATCGAGCGGGATATAGCGAGGCCGAGGCCGATGCCACCGGTTTCCTCGCTCCGGGATTCCTCCAGCCGCACAAACGGTTCGAACACGTCCTTCAGCCGGTCCTCGGGAATGCCGGGGCCGGTATCGGAAACCCGTATGATGACTTCGCCGTCCCGGATCCGCGCGGCGATGGAGACGCCGCCGCCGTAGCGGATGCCGTTCTCGATCAGGTTGCGCAGGGCCCGCTTGAGAGCGACAGGCCGGCAGCTGAGCATGATCGGCTGATCGAGCGTCACGCTGCAGACATGGCCGAGATCCTGCTGGTCGCCCGCAAGGCTTTCCAGCATCGCACCGAGGTCCGTTTCCTCCGCGCCTTCGGCATGGGCTTCATCCCTTGCAAAGCGGAGCGTCGCCTCGGTCATGGCAGCCATTTCGTCGAGGGTTTCGATCATCTTCTCGCGGTTTTCGTCGTCGTCGATGAATTCGGCCCTGATCCGGAGCGAGGTGATCGGCGTCCTCAGGTCATGGCTGATCGCGGCCAGCATGCGCGTGCGGTCCTTGACGAACCGGGTCAGCCTGTCCTGCATGTCATTGAAGGAAGACGTCAGCGCACGGACTTCGCGCGGGCCGCTTGGATCGAGCGGTTCCAGTTCCTCGCCGCGGCCGAATTTCTCGGCGGATGCGGACAGGGTCTTGAGCGGCTTCGTGACCCTGCGCACCGCGAAGCCGATGATCAGCACCGTCAGGACGGAAGTGATCCCGAGTTGGACCAGCAGCGGGATGTAGGCGCCCGGGGGCGGGCGGTAGCTCGTTGCGACATTCAGCCAGCGTCCATCGGTCATCTGGATGGAGAGCGACAGGTCTTCCGGCTTGTTCATGATCTTGCGGAGGTTGCGGGGACGCTCCCGCTTGGGAACGGACCGCCAGCTTGCCGCGTCCTGATCGCCGTCCCGGTCCCGTCTGGCCTTGGGGCCCCGCTTTTCGTCGGCGAGAATGTTGAGATGAACCGCCTGACCATGATGCAGGCGGCTGGACAGGTATCCCTGCAGGCGCTCTTCGAAACCGGAGGTTCCGGGGGCAGGAGCAAGCGGGGTATCGCCGAGCCAGAAGACCGCAAAGCGGCTGCTGCTGGCTTCCAGAATGCGATCCTGCAGGCCGGGCGGGGTGTCCTCCAGCAATTCGGCGACCGATACGGACCGGGCCAGCAGGTTGTCTCTCGCAGCCGCGACCAGGGCAATGCGGCGCTCATCATGGAAGATCAGGATGCTCAGCGCCTGCGCCGCAAAGATTGCGGCGAGCAGCAGCAGAATCAGCTGCGAGGCCAGAGACTTCGGCCACAGCGCTTGCATTATCCTGGTGACGGCGGCCGGCAAATTCATTCCACCTGGTCTCTGACCTCGGCGGTGAACATGTAGCCGCCGCCCCAGACGGTCTTGATCATCCTTGGGTCTTTCGGGTCTGCCTCGATCTTGCGCCGCAGCCGCGACACCTGATTGTCGATGGACCGGTCGAACACACCGGGTGTCCTGCCGGTTGTCAGATCAAGCAGCTGGTCGCGATTGAGAACCATCTTGGGGCGCTTCAGAAACGCGCACAGCAGCTGGAATTCGCCGCTGGAAAGCGGCACTGCATTTCCCTCCGGGTCCGCGAGTTCGCGCCTGGAAATGTTCAGAGCCCAGCCGTCGAAATGAAGCATCTCCTGTTCGATCGGATCACGCTCCTTGGGAACAAGGGACGTGCGTCTGAGCACAGCCCGGATCCTGGCCAGCAGTTCGCGCGGATTGAAGGGCTTGGTCACGTAGTCGTCTGCGCCGATTTCCAGGCCGATGACACGGTCGGTGTCGTCGGCCATCGCCGTCAGGAGAATGACGGGCATCGAACCGGTTTCGACCAGGTGCCGGCAGAGCGACAGGCCGTCCTCACCCGGCATCATGATGTCGAGCACGACCAGGTCGATCGACGCGGCCTTGAGGGCCTTGCGCGCGTGGGCGGCGCTTTCGGCGGCTGTCGCCCGCAGCCCGTTCTTGACCAGATAGCGGGCCAGCGTCTCTCTGATGTCGCGGTGATCGTCCACCACGAGGATATGCGGACTGGGATCGCTCACGCGTCTCTCCTGTCTTGCGATTGCCATCTGCACTGCGCCGGCTGTACGCAAGAAGCTGCGTTCCGGCCGGCAAGGTGTCTGTTTCTACTGCAAAAATAATAACAGGCAGCGCAACTTTCGAGCGGAACTTGTAACAAAGTGTGTCGCCGGGCCAATTGGGGACAGATGGCGACACTTAAGCGCCTTGCGGCGGGTATTTCTGCGACAAACGCCTCCTACCTTGTGTTCATCGACGAACCAAGGAGTTGTTTAATGAAACCGTTCAAGAAAATTGCAATCACCGCTTTGGCTGCGAGTGTCGCGGGAACCGCGCTGACGGCCGGCCTGCCTGCATTCGCACAAAGCGGCGATGCGGCAGGGAACGGGGGGCAACAGATCAAGCAGGTGCAGAGCGAGCAGGTCGCGCACAAGGGTGAACGCGGCAAATGGGGCCGCGGCCACGGTCGCGGCGGCCACAAGCAGCGCGCCGAACGCATGTTCGAACGTTTTGACGTGAACAAGGACGGTGTGATCACCGAAGCCGAGATCGCGGAAGTCAGAACGACAGATTTCACCACGGCGGATGCCGACGGAAACGGCGAGATCAGTCTTGAGGAATTCAAGGCCCAGTTCCTGGATCGCTCCGGTGACCGGATGGTCCGCGCCTTCCAGTTCCTGGACACCGATGGTGACGGCACCGTGACCCAGGAAGAGGTCGACGTGGTCGCAAACCGGATGTTCAACCGGCTTGACCGCGATGGCAACGGGACCGTTGAGCGTGTTCGCGGCCAGCGCAATCAAGCAGCCGCAGAAAACGGCGAACGCCAGCAGCGTGCCGAACGCGGCGAACGTGGCGAGCGCGGTGAGCGGCGCGGCCGTGGCGGCCATGGCCGCATGTTCATGGCGCTGTTCGACACCGACGGCAGCGGTTCCGTGACCCGGGAAGACTTCGACGCGCGGCGGGCCGAACTGTTCGCTTTGGCCGACACGAATTCCAGCGGTTCCTTCACGCTTGAGGATTTCGGTCCGCTGTGGCTGGCCGTCAACGAGAACCGGATTGTCGACATGTTCCAGCGTGCCGATGAAGACGGCAGCCTCGGCATCACCCAGGAAGAAGCCGGAAAACGCCTCGACAACCTGATGAAGCGCGCGGACCGCAACAAGGACGGCGTGATCACCAAAGCCGACTTCAAGGGCGGCAAGAAAGGCGGCAAGGGCAAGAAGCACCGCGGCTGATTTGCCCCTGACGTGAAACCGGTCTGTCTTCCCGCGTTTCAATGCCCCCAAGTGCGGGAAGACGATAAGGGAGCCACTTTCGTGGCTCCCTTTTTTGTTACCGGAATATCAAGGTTTTCGCGCCAAAGTCCCTGTCAAAGTCTCCAAGGGGGAAACCATGGCCAAGCCCGATTTGAATGAATTTGTCACCGCAAAGATCGCCTCCGGGCACGTGGATGCGGACGATGTCATCACGCTCCGGCGTTTCATCTACGGCGACATGGCCGTCTCCCTGGAGGAAGGTGCCGCGCTGTTCCGGCTGAACGATGCCGAGCTGACCTATGCGGACACCTGGTATGAACTCTTCCCAGAGGCCATCGCCGACATCCTGGTCAATCAGGCGCGCCCGGAAGGCTATGTTTCGGATGAAAACGCGGCCTGGCTGATCGGCCAGATCGAGGCGGACGGCCACGTCTGCAGCCGCACGGAACTCGATGCGGTGCTGCATGTGCTGGAGAAGGCCCGCGAAGCCCCGGAGAGCCTGGAGCAGTTCGCCCTGAAGACAGTGAGCCATTCCGTCATCTCCGGAAGCGGTGCGACGCGGGCAGGCAATGATCTGAAACCCGGTGTCATTTCGGACGGAGAAGTGGAGATCCTGCGGCGGGTTCTCTACGCCGGAGCAGGCTGCGGCGGCGTCGCGATCTCGAAGGCCGAGGCGGAGATCCTGTTCGATCTGAACGATGCCACGGTCGAAGCCGAAAACGCACCTTCGTGGTCGGAGTTGTTCTCAAAGGCGGTCGCCAATCACTTGATGGCCATGTCCGGGTTCACGCCGCCGTCGCGCGACGTCGCGCTTGCCCGCGAGGACTGGCTGAACCAACCCGGCGGCTACGAGCGCGGACTTGGCGGTTTCTTCCGCAAGATGATCAGCGGCGGTGTCAGCGGAATTCGCGATTCCTATGCGGTCAACGATCCGTTCGCGGCACGGGGGGCATCCATGGAGGCCGAAATTGCCGCGAATGAAACCGTGAGCGAGGACGAGGCGTCCTGGCTGGTCGAGCGTATCGGACGCGACGGCGTTCTTCATGAAAATGAAAAGGCGCTGTTGCGGTTCATTCGCGAGGAGAGCCCGAACATTCACCCGGCCCTGCAGCCGCTCATGGACAAGGCCGTCTGACGCGGATTACCCGTCGACGCGCATGGCCTCCGTCTCGATGATCAGCTGAACGTCATCACCGACAAATCCGTTATCGACGGCATAGGTCATGCCGTAAACGCTGCGCTGGACCGTGCCTGTCGCGCTGATCCCGAGCGTGAAGCGTTTGTGGCCGAAGGGGTAATCGGCAGCCTTTTTCAGCGTGACATCGAGCGTCAGGGGCTGCGTCTTGCCCAGAAGCGTCAGGTTGCCCGTCACGGTTCCGGTCGTGTCGCTTGCCGGCGTTCCGCTGCCGGCGGTGAACGTCATCACAGGGAACTGTTCAACGTCCAGAAAATCCTTGTTGCGGACATGGTTGTCGCGCGCTTCGTTGAAGGACTGGACGCTCGCGGTCTTTACCGTGATCTCGACGTCGGTGAGTTCCTGCGTGTCCATGTCATAGGTGAAACCGCCCTCGAAATCGAGAAACACACCGAGCGTGTCCGCATAGCCTATGTGATCGACCATGAACGCAATCGTCGTGTGGGTCGGGTCGAGTTCATACCGGTGCGGCTCGGCCAAGGCAGGTGTGGCGGCAAGGGCAATGGCAGCAGTGCCTGCAAGGGTTCGGATCATGTCTGACCTCCGTCCAGCTGGTTCAATCGACCGGGTGGTAGCTAGGTGATGGACTCATAAATGAGGCCGAAATGGTTTGAGGCGGATTGCTTCTCCGCAAGGAGCGGAAGCGCAGGAAATGTGGTTCATTTTCAAGCCTTTCGCGACGCGGAGGAGACGCAATCCGGTCAAATCCGAAGGACATGGAAATGGCTTCACCCCGTGTCGTCAGTGTGCTTGACCGGGCAGAAAGCCCGCTTCGCGCACTCTTCCTAACGGGATTTAGCCATTTCGCATGCCATTTCGACCTCATTTATGAGTCCATCACCTAGCGCAGACTTTGCAGGAAGCAACCGTTTTCCGGGGCTGATCAGGCGCTGGTGCGAAAATCAACGTGAATGTGATTGCCGTCCGGATCCCAGACATTGATCGCTACGAGGTTGAGTTCCGCCAGTTCAGACTTGCGGTAGGTCTCGCCGCGTTGGCGCAGCCGGTCTTCGAATTCCTCCGCTCCGGTTGCGGAAAAGGCGAAGTGTTCCAGTTTCAGCTCCACTTCCGATCCGGTCCCGGCGTCTCCGTCAAGCCCGACGAGATGCACATAGGCCGTGTCGCCGGCGTAGAGCCAGGCCCCCGGAAAGGGAAAATCCGGCCTTGGGCCGGACGTGAGGCCAAGGACGTCCTGATACCAGGAAATCATGGTGTCCAGCTGCGTCGTGCGCAGGTTGACGTGATTGAGTTGGTGGATCTGCATGTTTCCGCCCGGGGTTACTTCCATTTGATTGAGCAGCCGATCGAGGGGATCTGGTCTTCAGGACCCCGACCGGTTTCAGCTATCTGTTTCATGGCCTCAAAGAGGTCGCGGCGCAAGTCCGAGGGCGAAGCGCCCATGCGCGTGGCGTCAAGCCTGCCGCGATACTGAAGGCCGAGATCCTTGTTGAAACCGAAGAAATCGGGGGTGCAGACGGCGTCGTAGGTCTTTGCGACGGTCTGGTCCGCATCGTGCAGATAGCGAAACGGAAAGCCGTGTCTTTCGGCCATCAGCTGCATGTTCTCGTAGCTGTCCGCCGGGTAGGAGACAGGATCGTTCGAGCAGATGGCGGCAATGCCGATGCCGTGTTCCTTCAATTCGTGCGCGTCACGGACGATTTTGTCGAGTATCGCCAGTACGAACGGACAGTGATTGCAGATGAACATGACCAGCGTGCCGTTTTCACCGGCCACATCGCTCAGGCCGTGATGCCTGCCATCGGTGCCCAGGAGCGTGAAATCGGGAGCTTGCCAACCGAAGTCGCAGACGGGCGGTTGAAGTGCGGCCATCTGATTGCCTTTCGTTTCGCGGACGACCCAAACGGGCCGGTGCAGCCGGTCACCCGGCTGCGCCAGCCTGCTGTCAGTAACCTTCAAGCACTATTTTGCCCTTTGCGGTGCCCGTTTCAACAAGCGCATGGGCCTTGCGCATGTTTTCCGCATTGATCGGGGAGAGAACCGTGTCGAGCGTCGTGCGGATCCGGCCTGCGTCGATCTCGCCGGCGACATAGGTCAGCAGCTTGTGCTGCTCGATCATGTCGGGTGTCTGGAACATGGCGCGCGCGAACATGAATTCCCAATGAAGGCTGGCGGCTTTCATTTTCATCTTGTCCATCGGCATCGGCAGGTTGGTGTCATCGATGGTGACGATGCCGCCTTGGGGCCGGATCAGTTCCACGGCCGTTTCCCAGTGACGCATGTCGTTGAAGATGGCGATGTGGTCGACGCTCTCAAAGCCAAGGGCACGGACCTGTGCGACCATGTCCTGTCTGTGATTGACGACGTGGTCCGCGCCCAGTTCCGTCACCCAGGCCGAGGTTTCGGGCCGCGATGCCGTGGCGATGATCTTCAGACCGGCGGCCTTGGCAAGCTGGATACCGATCGATCCGACACCGCCGCCCGCGCCAATGATCAGAAGGCTTTCACCCGAATTGCCGCCGTTGCGGTCGATCCCCAGCCGGTCGAAAAAGGATTCGTAGGCTGTCAGGGTGGTCAGCGGCAGAGCGGCCGCTTCGGCAAAGCCGAGCGTCTTGGGTTTCACGCCGACGATCCGCTCGTCGATCAGCTGGTACTCCGAGTTGGAGCCCGCCCGGGTGATGTCTCCGGCGTAGTAGACTTCATCGCCGGGCTTGAACAGCGTCACGTCCGGGCCGACCGCCTCGACAATCCCGGCTGCGTCCCATCCAAGAACGCGCGGTGTCTCTTCCACCGTACCCTTGGGGGCACGCACTTTCGTGTCGACCGGGTTGACGGAAACGGCCTTCACCGCCACCAGCAGGTCGCGCCCGTCCGGCACCGGTTTCGGGAGGTCGACATCCTGGAAGCTTTCAGGGTCGTCGATCGGCAAATAGCGAGTCAGTGCAACGGCTTTCATTGTCTTGTTCTCAAAGTGATTCAAGGGAGGTTTCTGAGGTCCGCTTGCCGGATCCCACGGCAGAACGCATTCAGCCGATCACGGTCATCTCGTTCAGCGTGAAATCCGCCACGGCGCCTTCGGTGGCGGCCATGTAGGCGGCCAGATGCGGCGCGTTCATGTGGATCTGCCAGAGTTCCCGGCTTTCCCAGTTTTCGTAGAACATGAAGTGCGCGGGGTTCTCGTTGTCCTGGTGAAGGTCGTAATTTATGCAGCCGTTTTCGCTGCGCGTTATTTCGATCAGCTTGAGCAGTTCGGTTTTCACGAGGTCGATCTTGTCCGGGTTGGCCTTGATGTTGGCGACGATGGTGAGTTGGGTCATGTCGGTGTCTCCATTTCGGTGTGTGATGCCCTATCTAATTCCTTGACGCTCTCGGATAAACGGGCAGTATGCGCAGAGACAATCCGGAATTTCCGTATAATGCTCATCGACAACATTTCCCTGTTCGTGCTGATCATCGAGAAGGGCAGCCTGGCCGCGGCGGCACGCGAGGCAGGCCTAGCGCCGACAACCGTGTCGGAAAGGCTGGCGGCGCTTGAAGCGCATTACGGCGTCGTGCTGCTCAACCGGACGACACGCTCCATCAGCCTGACGGAAGAGGGGCGGGCGCTTTTTGAAGGTGCGCGCACCGTGCTCAGCGAGGTAGACGAACTCGACACCCGGATCCGGACGGGCGCGACCACGCTGTCCGGGCTCATCCGGCTCAGTGCTCCGGAAGATCTGGGACGCCATGTCATTTCCGGCGCGATTGCGGGGTTCCAGGCCGAACACCCCCTGATCTCAATCGATCTCCACCTGTCCGACGGCTATGTCGATATCGTCGGCCTGGGCATTGATCTTGCGGTTCGCTTCGGCGCGATCAGCGACAGCTCGTTGCGGGTCAAACACGTGGCATCGCGCAAGCGCCTCCTGTGTGCGTCTCCCGGCTATCTTGAAACACATGCGGCGCCAAGGGTGCCCGCCGACCTGAAAGACCACGATTGCCTGCTGATGCGTTTCGGACAGAATATCGACAACACATGGGAGTTCGTTCAAGGCGGTGTGACGCACACCGTGACCGTTTCCGGCAAGCTGATTGCCAATGACGGAGCTCTGGTCCGTGAATGGGCGCTGGAAGGACGCGGCATTGCGCTGAAGTCCGAATTCGACTGCGCCGATGACATCAGGGCAGGGCGTCTGGTTGCCCTGTTGCCGGAGTTCGAACCGCCGAATTCACCCCTGCATGTCCTGTTCCCGCCAAGCCGGGCGCAGCCACGCCGGGTCCGCGCTTTCGCCGATCATCTCATCAGGACGATCAGGGCCGTCTATTGAGCGCGTGCGCCAAGTGCCGTTGCATTGCTGCATCGCCTGTCGTCCTTTTCCGGAGCAATCTCAAAAAAATCCGCATTCCCCTCAGATTTCACTTGCGCCAGACGCGAAAGAAGCGCATACACCGCTCGCCCAAATTCGCACGTGCCCGTGGTCGTTCATGGGATGGTTGAAACATCTCTTAAGGGGCTGCTGCCACAAAAACCGCCAAGGGGCGGGCAGCAGATCCGTACGGCTTAAAGCAACGACGTAAGAGGGCTTTTTTGGTCTCTGCCGGGGTTTCCAACCTCCGGCGTCACTGAAGAGGCACTTGTTACATCCTTGCCCGACGTGCGGCTCGGTATCTCCGATCCAATCAACGGCATTCCCGACGCGGGAAAGCGCTTGCGTGCATTCATGATGCCGCTTTCGCCCGACCGTCGCTGCAGTCAACCCGGCCTCCGGTTCCATCCCGGGGGAGGCCCGGTGCGTATTGCGGCACCCTGCGACGAGAACTGCAGCGCGCCAACCGGATTTCGCGCGCCTGCGGCCAGATTTGAAAGGGGTGATCCCCATGAGCGAGCGCATCCGTGACTTCCTGCGACGACGCGACGACGACGGACCCTGCGTCGTTGTCGATCTCGACATCGTCCGCGACAATTTTCACGCTTTCGCCAGATCCCTGCCGGACACGTCGGTCTACTACGCCGTGAAGGCCAATCCAGCGCCGGAAATCCTCTCGCTGCTGGAAAGCCTCGGCTCGTGCTTCGACTGCGCTTCCGTTGGCGAAATCGAAATGGTGCTGGCAACGGGTGCGGCGCCGGAGCGTATTTCCTACGGCAACACCATCAAGAAGGAGAAGGACATTGCGCGTGCCTTTGACCACGGCGTCCGGCTGTTTGCCGTCGACTGCATCGAAGAAGTCGAAAAAATCGCCCGCGTTGCCCCGGGATCAAAAGTCTTCTGCCGCGTCCTGTGCGATGGTGTCGGCGCCGAATGGCCGCTTTCGCGCAAGTTCGGCTGCGACCCGGACATGGCACCCGACGTCCTGGAACACGCCCACCGGCTCGGTCTCGAGGCCTACGGCGTCTCCTTCCATGTCGGCTCCCAGCAAGCCAATCTCGAAGCCTGGGATTTCGCTCTCGCCATGGCGGCAGGCGTCTTCCGGGAAATGGCGCTGCGCGGTATCGAGCTGAAGATGGTCAACATGGGCGGCGGATTTCCGACCCGCTACCTGAAAGACGTGCCCGGCGTGCCGCGCTATGGCGAGGCGATTTTCCAGGCGCTGTCGAAGCATTTCGGCAACCGGCTGCCATCCACCATCATCGAACCGGGCCGGGGCATGGTCGGAAATGCCGGTATGATCGAGGCCGAAGTAGTTCTGATTTCCAAGAAATCCGCGCAGGAAGAAATTCGCTGGGTCTATCTCGACATCGGCAAGTTTCACGGTCTCGCCGAAACCATGGACGAGGCGATCCGTTACCCGATCCGCACACCTCGTGACGGGGACCGGACAACACCCTGTGTCCTTGCCGGGCCGACCTGTGACAGTGTCGACGTCCTCTATGAGAAAACGCCTTACGAGCTGCCGGTCAGCCTGTCCATTGGCGACAAGGTCCTGATTGAAGCGTGCGGAGCCTACACGACGACCTATTCGTCCGTGG
Source organism: Roseibium sp. (assembly GCF_965229775.1). Classification (GTDB taxonomy): domain Bacteria; phylum Pseudomonadota; class Alphaproteobacteria; order Rhizobiales; family Stappiaceae; genus Roseibium. The sequence goes on along the minus strand of NZ_OZ245929.1, from coordinate 5,533,080 downwards.
GTTTCAACGGTTTCGCACCGCTGGCGTCTCACGTCATCTAGGGTCGGCAGTCATGATCATGATCGTGAATGAGGCGCTGGAGCATTTCAGCGCCCGCGAAACCCTGCTTGACCAGTGTTTCGGCGAAGACCGCCACCTCAAGACCTGTGAGCGCCTGCGCGAAGGCAGATCGCCTGTGTTTGCGTTTGTTGCACTGGATGAGCACGGCACCCTTGTTGGTACCGTGCGGCTCTGGCTGGTCGGGGACGAGGCGGGGAAGCCGAGCTTGCTGCTGGGACCCCTGGCGGTTTCCGCGAACGTGCGGGGCCTGAAAATCGGTGACCGGCTCATGCGCCACGCGCTGAACCAGGCCGCCGCGTTCGGACACGGCTCCGTGGTGCTTGTCGGTGACCTGGCCTACTACGCCCGGTTCGGTTTCTTGTCCGGCAAGCTCGATCGTGCCGCCTTGCCGGGGCCTTTTGAGCGGCACCGGTTCCTGGGACTAGATCTCCTATCCGGACGCACCTCGGCGCTCAGGGGAGAACTGAAGGCCATGGAAGATACGGTTGCCACGATGCCGGTTGATGCCGATATGGGCGCACGTGATTTCGCGTTGGCCGGGTGATTGCCATTGTCATCTTCCGAAAATGCACTGTCCGGTCTTGAAATCAGGCCCAAAAACCGTCAGAGGTTAATCAAAGCGCAATAAGTGCGCTTCCACTTTGAGGGATGGAGACGGTTGAACCCTCCGAAGGATGAGGCACCGTAAAATTGGAGTTCAGAACTTGACCGATGAATCCAGCGGCGGCACGCCGAAAAAGGCCGCACCCAAGACGCGGGCAGCCCGCAAGCCAGCGGCAGCGAGATCTGCAGGATCAAAGGCTTCCACTTCCAAAACACCTGCCTCCAAGGGCTCGACGGCAAAGCCCGCTGCGGCCAAGGCTGCGACGAAGCGTACTCCATCAAAACCTGCTGCAGCGAAGGCCGCATCGAAGAGCGCGGCAGCGAAACCGGCAGCAACCAAGGCGGCTCCGAAGAGCGCAACCGCCAAACCCGCAGCAGCCAAGGCCGCCCCGAAGAGCGCGGCAGCAAAACCTGCAGCGGGCAAGGCGGTGGCAAAGCCAGTCACCGCCAAAGCGGCCCCGAAGACCGCAGCGAGAAAACCGGCAGCAACCGCGGCTGCTCCGAAGAGCGCGGCAGCCAAACCAGCTGCGGCCAAGGCCAAACCGAAGGATGCAGCTGCTAAACCCGCTGCGGCCAAAGCGGCACCGAAGAACGCCGCTGCCAAACCTGCAGCAACCAAGGCCGCGCCGAAGAGCGCGGCGGCGAAACCGGTAGCACGCAAACCGGCGGCAAAGCCTGCAGCGACGAGGGCGGCTCCGAAGAGTGCAGCTGCCAAATCCGCGACAGACAAGGCGGCTGTGAAAAGCGCCGCGGCGAAAACAACAAGCAAACCCGCAGCGAGAAAACCGGCAGCAACCGCGGCCGCTCCGAAGAGCGCATCTGCTAAACCTGCAGCGGCCAAGGCGGCGGCAAAATCAGCCACCGCCAAAGCGGCCCCGAAGAGCGCGACCGCGAAACCTGCTGCAGCCAAGGCTGCACCGAAGAGTGCAGCAGCCAAACCCGCAGTAGCCAAGCCAGCTCCGAAGAGCGCAGCTGCCAAACCCGCTGCGGCCAAGGCGGCTCCGAAAACTGCAGCCGCAAAGCCGGCAGCAGCCAAACCTGCGACCCGGAAGGCGGCACCAAAGCCCGCGGCTGCGAAACCCGCTGCGCCCCGCAAGGCACCGGCAAAGAAGGCAGCACCCAAAACCTCAGCCGCTTCCAGCGCGTATCCGGTTCACGGTACCATCACCGGACCGCTGGTCATGATCGGTCTCGGATCGATCGGCAAAGGGACGCTTCCGCTGATCGAGCGCCATTTCAATTTCGACAAGTCCCGCTTCACGGTGATCGATCCGGTCGACACCGACGCGAAACTCGTGACCGGCAAGGGCTACAAGTTCCAGAAAGTGGCGCTCACACCGGACAACTACAAAGACATCCTGACGCCGCTACTGACCGAGGGCGAGGGGCAGGGCTTCGTGGTCAACCTCTCGGTCGACACGTCCTCGCTCGACCTGATGAAACTCTGCCGGAAACTGGGCGTCCTCTACATCGACACTGTCGTTGAACCCTGGCTCGGGTTCTATTTCGACGAAAATGCACCGGCTGCCGATCGCACGAACTACGCGCTACGCGAAACCGTGCGCAAGGAAAGGAAGAAGAAACCCGGCGGCACCACGGCGGTCTCCTGCTGCGGAGCCAACCCCGGCATGGTGTCCTGGTTTGTGAAGAAAGCCCTTGTCGACATTGCCACGGAGACCGGCGTCAAGTTCAAGGAGCCGACGGACCGCAAGGGCTGGGCGAAGCTGATGAAGAAGACCGGCGTCAAGGGGATCCACATCGCCGAGCGCGACACGCAGCGGGCCAAGGAGGCGAAGCCGCCGAACACGTTCTGGAACACATGGTCCGTGGAAGGGTTCCTGTCCGAAGGCTTCCAGCCGTCCGAGCTTGGCTGGGGAACGCATGAAAAGTGGAAGCCTGCCAACGCCAAGAGCCACAAGAAGGGCTGCAACGCGGCGATCTATCTGGAACAGCCGGGCGCGAACACGCGGGTCCGGACCTGGTGTCCGACGCCCGGCGCGCAATTCGGTTTCCTGGTTACCCACAACGAGTCCATCTCGATTGCCGACTATTTCACGCTGGAAGACGGCAAGAAGGTCACCTACCGGCCGACCTGCCACTATGCCTATCATCCGGCGAACGATGCCGTTCTTTCGCTTCACGAACTCTTCGGGGCGGCCGGAAAGGTGCAGGACAAGCTGCATGTTCTGGAGGAAAACGAGATCCAGGACGGGATCGACGAACTCGGCGTGCTGCTCTACGGCCACAAGAAGAACGCCTACTGGTACGGCTCCCAGCTCTCGGTCGAGGAGACCCGCAAGCTGGCACCTTACCAGAACGCCACCGGCCTGCAGGTGACTTCGGCCGTGATTGCCGGAATGGTCTGGGCACTTGAAAACCCGCAGGCGGGCATCGTTGAAACGGACGAGATGGACTACAAGCGCTGCCTTGAAATCCAGATGCCGTATCTCGGCCCCGTGAAGGGCTACTACACCGACTGGACACCGCTTGACGGACGTCCGGGCTTTTTCCCGGAGGACCTCGACAAGAAGGACCCCTGGCAGTTCAAGAACATCCTGGTCCGGTGATCGCGTCTTAAAAGTCTGAGCAGTCCCGGACCTGATCCGGGACCTCTGCAAATCATTGGCCCCGGCTCAGGGCCGGGGCTGCTCAATGTGCTGACGGCGTCAGTTGCCGAGCTTGGCGACGCCGAGCGGGACGTTGAATTTGCGGCACCAGATATAGACCTCGTTGTAGTCCGAAGCCTTGATACCATTGCCGATCCGGTAGCTCTGCTTGCCGGTGAGCTTTTTCAAGGCACCGAGATCCGCCTTCGGATCGTATTTCCCGTTCTTGCCGAGGCCGACACGCGGGTCGGGCGCGCCATCGAGACTGAAGTTGCTCTGAAGCACGACGCTGTTGCTGCTGAGTTCCGTTTTGCCGGTCGTGACATGGTTGCTTCGACCGGAGAAACTGCCCGAGCGGCTGCTGCCTGCGAAGCCGGGCACTGCTGTCGCCACCAGCGTGGTCGCGGCCAGGCCTGTGGTGAGGGCGAGGAATTGTCTGCGGTTCTTCATCATGCTGTCCTGACCTGTCGGAGTGTTCGGAACGGTTTGTCTGTATCGGGCCATGCGGCCGCAGGGCTTAAGATTGTTCCGCGCACTCCTATTTGAAACGCACATTCCCCTCCAGAAATCTCACAAGACGGGGAGATGCGAGTTACCGGCGCGCGCCTGGATCAAGACCGGAACGGCCGGCTCCATGGCGCGCATGTCCTCCGGCGAAGATTAAATCTCATTCATGCTGCTGGTTTGCGCTGCCACGCGCACCTACCTAAGCGGGCGCGGCACTGGCAGCTTCCGCAACATGACACGCCCTGTAGCGTTATCGGTACGTCTCTGCGGGATGCCGCGCAAAATTGCTTTCATTGAAACGAGGCGGGATTGGTATCATGACCTTCTTTCTGGATCTGGGGTTGCTCCTTGCAGCCCTGACTGCTTTCTTCCTGAGTGTTCTCGGCTACTACCTGGTTTCCCGGTTGTTCCAGTCGAAACGGCGCCGCGGCCTTCTGGCCGGTGACGGGGCCGCGTTCCTGGCGGCCGGTGGCCTGTTCGTGGCCTTCACGGCAAGTTTCATCGAAATCTTCGAATTCGCGTTCCGGCTTCCCTATCCGGCAATGATCGATCTGGGAATCGGGCTCGCGGCCGTGTTTCTTGCCTGTGCAGCCGCTCATCTTCTGGCAACAAGACTGTCGAAAGCGCGGGCCGAAGAAGGCGCGGCTGTAACCCGGTAACGTCTATCGCCAAGATTTTACCGGCCCGGAGATTGCCCCTCTGCAACCTCGATGCTATTTTTGCGTGTCTCTTTTTATGTACGCACAAAAATATTCATTAGGGTCTAAATGTCGGAAATTTCTGAGAAAGTTAAGGCGGTTATTGCGCGGGATCTCAAACTCGCCGATTGGGTTATTACGCCGGATATCACATTGAGCAAGCTGGGTGCAGACAGCCTGGACGCGATCGGACTGATCATGGCGATCGAGCGCGAAATCGGCTGCTGTCTGCCCCGCGACACCTTTGCCGCAATCGAGAACCAGGACGGCGAGTGGACCTTCGGAGCGTTTGCGGGCGCAATCGAAAAATCGGTCGGCTACGGGCAAGCGCGACCCTATTCCGGGTAGGGGTTAGGGTGCGGACCCACAAATGCGACTGAAATGGCATGCGAAATGGCGAGATCCCGTCAGGAAGGGTGCGCGGAGCGGGCTTCCTGCCCGGTCAAGCACACTGACGCCACGGGGTGAAGCCATTTCCATGTCCTTCGGATTTGAACGGATTGCGCCTCCCCGGCGTCGCGAAAGGCTTGAAAATGAACCACATTTCCTGCGCTTCCGCTCCTTGAGGAGAAGCAATCCGCCTCAAACCATTTCCGCCTCATTTATGGGTCCGAACCCTGGAGTATCCCGCAGCGCCGGCCATGTTCAATCCGGCAGCAGCCGGACGACGTCGATCGGCGCGCTCTTGCCCTTCACCATGTGCGGCCCGATGGGCTGTTGACGGATCCCGGTGCCGAGGCCGCGGGCGATCTCGCCTGACGCGAGAATGATGACGTCTGCCTCCGGGTCGATTTCCTTGCCGAGATTTTCAAGGCGCGCCGCAGCGTTCACCGTGTCGCCGATAACCGTGTAGTTGACGCGTCCGGGCGCGCCGATATCGCCAACGATGAGCGGTCCCATGTGCAGGCCGATGCGGACACGCACCGGCGGTTCGTTGCGCCTGTTCCGCTCCACGTTGTCCGCGCGGATGGCGTGGGCCATGGCCAGCGCTGCACGAGCTGCGGGCTCTGCCGGATTGTCCAGGTGATCAGGGGCGCCCCAGAACGCCATGACGCTGTCGCCGACATATTTGTCGATGGTTCCGTCCAGCCTGGTGATTTCCGCTCCGAGCAGGGACAGATGGTGGTTGACGAAGGCCGCGGTTTCGCTTGCCGACAGGCCTTCGGAGACCGACGTGAATCCGGCGATATCGGTAAAGAGAACGGCGACCTCGCGTTCCTCGGGAAGGACGTCCGCGCGCCCTTCGCTAAGGAGTTTCTGCACGAGGGTGCGCGGGACGTAGCGATTGAACGCCTTCAATCCACCGACCATGGAGTTGAAACCGCTGGACAGGTCGTCAAGCTCCCTGATGATGGAGGAGGGGAGCGGCTCCACACGGTCGAGGTTCAGGTCGGCAACGTCCGTTGCCGCGGCGGCTGCCCTGCGAATGGGCTTGGCAATCCTGCGCGCGAGCATGATCGCGCCCAGAAGCGAGATCACGAGCAGTGCAAGGCCGACAACGATGGCGACCAGAAGCTGTTGGAGCGGCTGGTCGAGATACTCCGCGGGAAAATGAATGCCGATGCGCGCCGGCAATCCCTTGAGGTTGTCATTTTCGTGCTCGATGATGATGAAACGCTTGTCGCCGTCATTATCCAGGCCCGTGCGCAACTCCATGCCGTCCGGAATGTTGTAGTCCTTGTTGTCAACGATCTGCAGGCTGGAGAAATCCGACAGGAAAAAATCCGAGATCTGGCTGACATGCAGGAGCGGGGCTTCTTCGTTCAGTTCCTCGAAATGGTCTTCCAGCATGGGATGCGCGACGACCTCTTCCGATTTTTCCTTCATGAGGAACACGGTGATGTCGTCGGTCGAGATCGACCAGGTGATGTCCGAGATCCGTTCCAGCGACATGCCGATCAGGAAACTTCCCCGATAAGCGCCTCCGGAGTGAAACGGGTGTGTGTAGATGAAATAGGTGTGGTTCCGGGTCGGCATGTAGAGCGGTTCGCTCCAGAAAGGATCCTTTCTGTTCGAGGCTTCTATCAGGATCGGTGTAAGGCTGGGGATGTCTGCGGCAAGGTCCACGTCGCCGCCGAGAATTTCACCGTCGGCGTCTCCGCGATCAACATCGACGCCCATCCCGTCGCTGTCGACCATGATCATGAAGGAGACGCGGTCCTGCGGGGCCAGCGCGCCGTAGATGTATCCGACCAGATGATCCGGGTCGTCGAACGTCAGCTCGCCGCTTTCCCAACTGGCACGGGTGTAGTTCGCCGTCTCGGTCACGGCATGCAGCTGCTCGATGAAGGCGGCTTCCGAGGTGTCCATGCCAAGATCCACCAGGCTGCCGCCCAGCTGCCGAATGACGCGCTCGGATGTCATGGCCTGAATGATCAGGATCGCGGCAGCGGTGATGACCACGAATGTCCCGATGACGGTTGCCAGGGTCGGCGTAATGAAGAGCTTGTTGCGCAACAGCACGGTGATTTCCCGATACACATTCAAGTGTTTCGTCAAATTAATAGCGCAAAATCGCCGCCGTGTTTGCCCGGAGGCGCGTTATAGGGGGTATTGTTAAGAGGAAACACAGAAAAAGGCTCCGAAAACATCGTCTTCCGGAGCCTTTCGATTTGGTTTGGCGGAAGATTTCCGTCAGGCAGACTTCGCAGGTTCCTCGAACGTCTGACCGTAATCGACCGCAATCTCGTAGTCCGGGTCTTCCAGAACCGAGACTTCGACCAGATTGCCCGCCTTGGCGAGGAGCTTCTTGCAGTCGGGTGACAAGTGACGCAGGTGCAAGCGCTTGCCGGCTGCCTCGTACTTGGATGCCAGCGCGTCGATTGCCTCAAGCCCGGAGTGATCGACGACGCGGCTTTCCATGAAGTCGACAACAATATCGTCAGGGTCGTTCTGCGGGTTGAACAGGTCCACGAAACCGGTGGTCGATCCGAAGAAGAGGGGCCCCGACAGGCGATAGACCTTCCAGCCTTCCTTGCTCGTGCCGATGCGTGCGCTGATGCGGCTGGCCGCGTTCCAGGCATAGGCCAGAGCGGAAATGATCACGCCGACGACGACAGCGACCGCAAGGTCGGCATAGACGGTGACAGCGGTCACGATGACCATGACCAGCGCATCCGTCAGCGGGATCTTGTGAACGATCTTCAGGCTCGCCCAGGCGAAAGTGCCGATAACGACCATGAACATGACGCCGACAAGGGCCGCGACCGGGATCTGCTCGATGAGCGGGGAAGCAATGACGATGAAGGACAACAGGAACAGGGCAGCGGCAATACCGGAAATGCGGGTTCTTGCGCCGGATTTCACGTTGATCATCGATTGCCCGATCATCGCGCAGCCGCCCATGCCGCCGAAAAAGCCGGTGACGATATTGGCAGACCCCTGGGCAAGGCACTCCTTGGACGCACCGCCCTTGGTGTTGGTGAGATCGGCGACAAGGTTGAGCGTCAGCAGCGACTCGATCAGGCCGATGGCGGCCAGGATCACCGCGTAGGGGAGGATGATCTGTAGCGTCTCAAGCGTCAGTGGGACCATCGGAATGTGGAATTCGGGCAGTCCGCCGGCGATCGAGGCGAGATCGCCGACCGAGCGTGTGTCGAGGTTGAAGCCGAGCACGAGGCCCGAGACAACCAGAATGCCGGCAAGCGGCGCCGGGAATGCCGTCGTAATCTTGGGCAGCAGCCAGATCACCGCCATGGTCAGTGCCACGAGGCCGAGCATGAGAACGAGCTGGGAGCCGCCCATCCATGTCAGGCCGCCGGCGCCGTCAGGAACCTTGAACTGCCCGAGCTGGGCCAGAAAGATCACGATCGCGAGGCCGTTGACGAAGCCGAGCATGACCGGGTGCGGGACCATGCGGATGAACTTGCCCCACTTGAGAACGCCGACGCCGATCTGCAGGATCCCCATCAGGACAACGGTCGCGAACAGGTATTCGACACCGTGTTGAGCAACGAGCGACACCATGACGACGGCGAGTGCGCCGGTCGCGCCGGAGATCATGCCCGGACGTCCGCCGATACAGGCGGTGATCAGCCCGACGAAGAAGGCCGCGTACAGGCCGACGAGCGGGTTGACGCCCGCCACGAAGGCAAAGGCAACGGCTTCGGGCACGAGCGCCAGTGCAACCGTCAGACCCGCAAGCAATTCGGTTTTGATGCGCGAGGCATCCAGTTTGGTCGATTGTACAGGCACAGCGGCCCCGGCACGTGCTGTCAAGACGGGCTCCAGTCGGTTTTGTTCGGTGAGACGGTCGCCCAGCCGGACTGGGACACAATTACTGACCTAAATCAATTCAGGTCTTTCTAATCGATTTGTTGCAATGCAGCAAGAGCGGCGACGAATGGCTGCCATGCAGGAAACGGCGGCTGCGGCGAATTTCTGCGCCAAAGTGAGTCAAATGACACGCGGCTCGAGGCGGAAGGAAATTGCTCGACTGTCGTTCGATGGAAGACTAGAACCATGCGAAACAAGGTCTGGAGACGTCATGAAATCGACCAATCCGGTTTTCACCGGTATCGAAACAACCATTTTCGAAACCATGTCCCGGCTTGCGATGGCGCATAATGCTGTCAACCTGGGGCAGGGGTTTCCGGATGTCGACGGACCGCAGGATATCCGCGAAGAGGCAGCCCGGTCGCTTGTCGAGGGGCCGAACCAGTATCCGCCGATGCTGGGACTGCCGGAGCTGCGGGAAGCGGTTGCCGAAGCCAACAGCCGTTTTTACGGACTGGACATAGATCCTAAGAGCGAGGTGATCGTGACGTCCGGCGCAACCGAAGCGCTTGCGGACTGCATCATGGCGCTGGTGTCGCCGGGTGACGAGGTGGTGCTGATCGAACCGCTTTATGACTGTTACCTGCCGATGGTCCGGCGCGCGGGCGGCGTGCCTGTGCGGGTTCGCGTCAGCCCGCCTTCCTGGACACTGGACGAACAGGCGCTCCGCGCCGCGTTTTCGGACAAGACCAAGGCCATCCTCATCAACAATCCGATGAACCCGACGGCAAAGGTGTTTTCAGAGGCGGAACTGCAGCTCATCTGTGATCTGTGCCGGGAACATGATGCCTACGCGATCTGTGACGAGGTCTATGAACACCTTGTCTTCGACGGTGCGGAGCATCGTCCGCTGATGACGTTCGAGGGCATGCGCGAGCGAACGGTGCGGATCGGATCGGCCGGCAAGACGTTCTCGCTGACCGGCTGGAAGGTCGGATACATCACCGGACCGGCAGAACTGCTCGACCCGATCGGCAAGGCGCACCAGTGGGTGACCTTCACGACACCGCCGAACCTGCAGCGCGCTGTCGCCTACGGCTTGCGCAAGGATGACAGCTATTACCAGGGGCTGGCCCTCGACCTGGCGCAGAAGCGGGACCGGATGGCCAAGGGTCTTGAGGCGATCGGCTTCACGGTGCTGCCCTGCGCAGCGACCTACTTTCTGACCTGTGGCTTCGAAAGGCTCGGGCTCGGCACCACGGATGTGGAGGCTTGCCAGAGACTTGTGACGGAGGCCGGGGTTGCCGCCGTTCCGGTGTCGGCGTTTTACGGAGGCAACGCGCCGACCGGATTTGTCCGGTTCTGTTTCTGCAAGCAGGATTGGGTCATCGACGAAGCGCTGGCGCGGCTGTCAGCTTTTTTGACTGCAGCCCGCAGCGAATCCGCTTAGCCTTTAACGACCAGTAGACCAGCATGAGAAACTCCATGGAAAATCCGGCGCTTGTGGACGTGACGCGCGGCAGCCTCACGGAGAGCGTTCATCGCGGCTCCGTCGCGATTGCCGACGCTCAGGGCAAACTCGTGTGCGGGATCGGCGATATCGAGGCACGGGTCTACCCGCGCTCGGCCATCAAGGCGCTGCAGGCGTTGCCGCTCGTGGAGTCCGGGGCGGCTGAAGCGCTGGACCTGACGGATGCGGAACTGTCACTGGCGTGCGCCTCGCATAACGGCGAAGAAGTCCACGCCAATGCCGCGCGCGTCATGCTTTTGAAGGCCGGACTGACCGAAGACGATCTGGAATGCGGTCCGCAGTGGCCGCAGCGCATGGAAGATGCGGCAAAACTGATCCTTTCGGATGAAACACCGTGCGGGCTCCACAACAACTGTTCCGGCAAGCATGCCGGTTTTCTCGGGCTTGCCAGGATCATGGGCGTCGAGACACAGGGCTATATCGATCCGTCCCATCCCGTGCAGCGCGAAGTCCGTCGTGCCATGGAGCAGATGACCGGAGAAACGCTCACGGAAGATGTGTGCGGCGTCGACGGCTGTTCCATCCCCACCTATGCGTCCCCCTTGAAGAGCTTTGCCGGGGCTTTTGCCACGTTCGGGACCGGTGAAGGGCTGGAACCCTTGCGCGCGGACGCGGCGCGGCAGATTTACGATGCGTGTATCAACGAACCCTACATGGTCGCCGGTGCAGGGCGCTTCTGCACCAGGGTCATGGAAGGCTTCAGGGGACGGGTCTTCGTCAAGACCGGCGCGGAGGGCGTCTTTTGCGCGGCCATTCCCGAACTCGGCTTCGGGGTCGCGCTGAAGTGCGACGATGGTGCGACACGGGCAGCCGAAGTCATGATGGCCACCGTCCTGGAAGCGCTGATGGATCTCAACGAGGACGAAGCCGTTCTGCTGGACGGTCTCGTCAATCCGCCGGTCCTGACACGGCGCGGTGCGCAGGCTGGACACATCAAGCCCAGACCGGATTTCCTGGATGAGCTGAAGGCTGCACTCCCGTGAGAACAGCTCGGGTCGAAGGCTAAAGGTTCTTTTTCATGAAAACCTTGTTTCCGTTTCTTGATGTTTCACTCCAGCCCAGGTGCCGGTAAAGATCAACGTTTTCCGGGATGCCGGCATGCGTTGCCAGGGCAATGCCGGTTGCCCCGTCCCGGAGGGCGCGGTCTTCAACGGCTTCCAGGAGGATCCTGCCGATACCCTTGCCCTTGAAATCCGGGTCGACGGCTATGTTGACGAGATGTGCGCTTGTGCCGTCGATGCTCACAACCGCGCAGCCGGCAACGTCGTCTTCGACTTCGGCAACGAGCACGATCCGTTCCGTGATCTCCTGCTCAAGTCCGCCGGAGACATCGGGGAGATCCGGCAAACGCGCTTTCAGGGGGGCATAGGCGCGATCCAGGCATTGTTTTAGCCGCGGCGCGTCCGCTAAGTTCGCCTCTCTGATGACTGTTTCAGGCCCAGACATTTTTCACCGGAGTAGTTTCATGGCGCATCGGCCAGGGTTGTCCCATCGCTTCACGCACGCGATTACGCGCACACCGTCCAACAGTGTTTCAAAGGGGATCCGGGCGGTCGACAGCGGCGATCCGGATGCCGAAACGTTCCGCCGGGAGCATGACCTTTATGTCAAGGCGCTGCAAGGGGCCGGGCTCACGGTCGATGTGCTGCCCGCCCTGGAGGAGTTTCCGGACAGTTGTTTTGTAGAAGACCCGGCCTTCTGTCTGCCGGAAGGGGCGATCCGGCTGCGTCCGGGCACTCAAAGCCGCGAGGCGGAAGGTGCAGCGATCAGGCCGGCACTTGAAAACCGGTTCGACACGGTCGTCGACTTGCCCGGGCACGGGTGCGTCGACGGCGGCGATATCCTGATGCTGGATGATGTCGTTCTGATCGGTCTGTCCGCCCGCACCAACCGCGCGGGAGCAGAGGCCTTTGCAGGTGTTCTTGCGAATTGGGGATACATGGCGGAAGTCTGCGAAACGCCGGACGGGGTGCTGCATTTCAAGACCGCCTGCTCGACGCTCGGCGACAACGTCATCCTGGCGACCCGGGTCATGGCCGAAAGCGGGTTCTTCGGTGGCCGGAAAACGGTGGTCGTGGCGGATCGCGAGGAGTACGCCGCCAACGTGATCCGCGTGAACGATGTCGTGTTGGTGCCGGAAGGCTATCCACAGACGCACGCCGCCATTCAGGCTGCAGGTTTCAAGACGGTGCTGTTGCCGACCCACGAAGCGCGCAAGATCGACGGCGGGCTGTCCTGCCTGTCGCTCCGCTTTGCCTTGCCCGGAGGCTGAGCATCAGGCGCTGACCTGGTTGCCCGTCACCGTGAGATTGGCGTAGCGGGAGGCGTCGTTGAGTTCGCCGGTTGCCGGTTCAAGCCAGCGGTAGCCCTTGATGGCGCCGATTTTCGAGCCCTGCACGATGTTGTTCGTGATGGCGGCGGCACCGGCGCCATCGACCACGGTGACCGCAATTCCGGTGCCGCAGTCGCGCAGAATGTTCTGGGATGCCGCAATGTTGCGCATGTAGGGTCCCCAGCCGAGCAGCATCCCGAAACGCGGGGCACCTTCGATGACGTTGCCGGTCAGGGTGGTGTCGGCTTCGGCAGCGATGCCGATGCCGAAACCGGAAACCTCGGGCGGGTAGGGGCCGACTTCGGAAATGTTGCGGATGAGGTTGCCGGAGCAGACCGAAAGACGGCCACCATCCATGAAATTGGCAATCGAGATGCCAGTCGTCCCGCCATCGACGATGTTGTTGGCAATGATCGCGCCCTGGAAGTTGAATTCCGAATAGATCGCGCACTCGCCGGACCTGAGGCACGAATTGCCCTGGATCTGAACGTTCGACCCGGTGTTCGAGCGGATCGCGGAGAAGGCACAATCCGTGATGCGGTTGTTCGAAATCAGCACACCGCTCGCGCGGAACACGTTGATGCCGTTGCCGAACTGACCCGTGCCGCCATAGCGCGCGCCGATGCGTTCGATCCGGTTGCCCGAGACAATCGTTCCGTCTTCGCCCTCGCGCCAGCGATGGATCCAGATGCCACCGTTGGCGCAGTCGGTGACCGTGTTGCCAGTGATTGCAAGACCGTCGGCTTCGTTTGAGCGGATGCCGGCTTCAGCGGCCCCGTAAACCCGCGAGTTCTCGACCCGTCCCGAACATCTGTCGAGAACGAGGCCCATCTTCGACGATCCGGCTATGTCGCAATTGTCTATCGCAAGGTTGCGGACGCCGACGAAATGCAGCAGGCCTTCGGTAAAATCGCCGATCGAGCGGTTCGCGCCGTCGAATGTCAGACCCTGAAGGCCGATATTGCTGACACCTTCGGCGCGTATTAGCTGTCCACCGCCGCCCTGGTAGACGAGGCGGGTTCTTCCGGGAACACCGACGATCAGCGTTCCGGACGGCAATCTCAGATTGGCAACCGGATAGGTGCCTGCCGGCAGAAACAGGGCTCTGCCGCGTTCGACAGCCCGATTCACGGCATTCTGGAACTGGACCGTCTGATCGTCCGATGCATTGGGAACGAGACCGAGGTCAGCCGAATCGATCGATCCGCGCAGATCAGCGATATTCATCTGTGCCGCAGCGGCTGTCCCGGAAAGGCACAGGGCTGTCCCGGCAAGAAACATCCTGCGGCTCGGATTTGAAAGTTCGCGTGTCATTTGCAATGCCACCTGCTGAAAGCGTCCCGGGATGGGATGCGGATCGGGGTTTCACCCGTTAATCAGCAAAGGCTGTGCCGGATCGCCCGTGATCCCGCGTGCGCGCTTGCGACAGGACTGCCAGGGCGACAAAAAAACCGGCCGGGAAAAATCCCGGCCGGTCTGGATCAGTCTTTTAGGGGCAGAAGACCGATCAGAGTTCGCTCGGGTCGGTGTTTTCAATCTGGGTCCAGTTGTCGTCAGCGGACTTCACGAAACCCGGGATGTCCTTGTTCCAGCGCTCCTGGATGCTCTGGGACAGGTTCAGGTACAGCTTGCCGTCCACGATTTTCCAGAGATCAGGGTCACCATCGACCTTGACGCCCATAGCCGTGCCGAATGCGCAGAAACCGCCATAGGCGGGAAGGTATTTTTCCGGGTTCTGCTTGAACAGGTCACGGTTTTCCTCTGAAACGAAGCGGTAGGTCGCACCGTTGTGGACTTCGGTGATTGAGAAGTCGCCGTCCTGCGGAGCGCCATTGGTGAAGTAGGAAACGGGATCGACGCCGCGCAGCGCCAGGCCGGTTACGGTTGCGTTCACATCGAAACCTGCCGCAAAGGCGCTGGAGACGAGACCGGAGACGACGACAAGTGCAGCGACGGAGCCGCGGATCAGGTTCTTAAACATATCAAAACTCCCAGAAGTCGGCCTGAATTCAGGCATTGAATGCGGACCGGCACGGCGCGTTTGCTCTGAAGGGACTTTTTCGGTACCATTCGGTTCCTAATAAGGCAGAGGTGCCCAACGCCGTGCCGGTGACCTGAAGATAAGGTTCGGAACCGATCGGTACAAAACACAAGCGTGTGAGGTCCCGGTGATGTGTTCGTGAATGCCGGGCGAGGATGACAAATGGCAAGACCGCGCGAATTTGATGCCGACGAGGCCATGGACAAGGCGATGGGCCTTTTCTGGGATGTCGGCTATGAGGAAGCTTCGCTCACGGAACTGCTGGCGGCCATGGAGATCACCAAGGGGTCTTTCTACAAGGCCTTTCAGGACAAGCAGTCGATCTACCTGGCCACGCTGGACCGCTACAACGACAAGGTCATCAGCGGAACGGTGGGCTACCTGACCAATCCGGCGGAGGGCTCAGGTCGGACGCGTATTCTCGGTCTCTTCGCAAAAGTGGCACAGGCGGTGGAGCAGGATGGCGACCGGCTCGGCTGTTTTCTCTGCAATGCTCTGATCGACAAGGCGGCGGAAGGGGGAGAAGCGGAAGACAAGCTGCAGGCCATGGTTCACCGCCTGGAGAACGCCTTCTACAGGGCGCTGCAAGACGATGATCAGCTTCAGGAGAGGGATGCCCGCGAGACGGCGAGGGGGATCCTCTCCGCCTATTTCGGCCTCAGGGTGCTGGGCCGCGCCGGTCTTTCCAGGGAGATGGCGGCCGACTGTATCCGGCAGGTCGAATGGTTGCTGGAGCGGGGGAACCGGGGGCGCGTAACGCTGTAGGCGGCAACGGTGCCCGCGGCCCATCCTTCGAGACAGCGCGTCCGCGCTTCCTCAGGATGAGGTGCCCAAAGTGGATAGACTCTCCCGTGGTTGTTCCTTTCAGAGACGCACATCCTGAGGAGGGCGAGCAACTGGACGAGGTTGGGTGTTACGTTCTCCAACCGTCATTCCGGACAAGTGAGGCGACGCCGAACGCTGATCCGGAATCCAGAAATCTGCGTGAGCGAAGCGGACCCGGGTCTTTCCGTTTCTGGAAGACGTCGCGCTTTCAGCGCGCAATATGTCTAGATTCCGGATCAGCGCGCAGCTGGCGCTGCACTTGTCCGGAATGACGAGTCTCTCTGTTTTTTCGTCATTCCGACAAGCGTAAGCGCGAGCCGGGATCGGGGGAGCACCGACCCGCCCGTGTTTCGGTTGCCCATCGGCAAGCCGGGGCTCTCCGGCCCCGGATCTCACTGCGTTCGTCCGGGGTGACGAAATCAGGGTTTGTTGAGTTTCCAGAAGACCGCTGCCACCATTTCCTCTGTCATCCCTGCGAAGGCAGGGATGACAAGAATAACACGAAGCACCTGTCATCCGGCGCCTGCGGTGGTTGCCCCGCTGTGTCATCCCGGCCAAGCGTAAGCGCGAGCCGGGATCGGGGGAGCACCGACCCGCCCGTGTTTCGGTTGCCCATCGGCAAGCCGGGGCTCTCCGGCCCCGGATCTCACTGCGTTCGTCCGGGGTGACGAAATCAGGGTTTGTTGAGTTTCCAGAAGACCGCAGCCACCATTTCCTTTGTCATCCCTGCGAAGGCAGGGATCCAGTAACCTCTTGTCTGTCCGTCTTTCTCATTTGCGATGCGCACGAATTACTGGTTCCCGGTCTTGCCGCCTATGTGGCAAACCGGGATGACAACCTGTATATGACCCATCCCACGAGACAGCGGGCTACACGGTCTCAGAATCAGAAGGGTACGATACGCAGCCCAAGCGAGGTTTTTGCCGTTAGTTCGGTGAGGTGGTGATGGCAGGTCGCTCGTTTAGCATCCGTCTACTTCAATCGCCGCGCCGTTTCCTGCAGCAATCTCACGGCGGCTTCCTCGATGACGGGATAAGAGGGCCGGCGATCGAACCTGCCTTTTGGCAGGGCGGAGACGTGGATGAAGATGCTCGGAATGCCGGAGCCGATGGAATCCCACAATGTCGCATTGCAAAGGTAGGTGCCCGCATCCGTCGACAGGTTTGCAGGCGCACCTGCGGTCCTGGCCGCATCGCGCAGAGCACGGGCCGGGAGGCCTGATGTTCTTGCCCGTTCACTTACGTCGTCAAGCTCCGGCTTCGCCAATGACACGCCGGCAGCATCCGGACGGACACGCGTGGCGCGATTGACGGCGCGGGTCTCGATATTGATCGTTCGCCTTGTGCCGTCGACACCGAAATGGACGATGGCGTCGGGGCGGATCTCCCGGCGCAGTCCGGCTGTTGTTTCCTCACGTCCGGCCCAGGTGGTCGGCAGCACCTTGAAGACAAATTCGATGCCGAACTGATGCTTGCCGAGCCGCCTTGGCAGGCGCGCCATGAGTTGCTGGGTCGGGTTCACGGGAGCGCCCGGAAAGGGAGAAAAGCCCGTGACCAAGATGGTCTTCCCGGTGTTCTTCATTCCTTCAAACCCATCAGTGCGGACAATTCGTCGACTGCGAGAGACACTGCGGTTGTCCCGTTCCGCACGCTGTCCTCCAGTGTTTTCAGGCGATCGGCGGTCTTCCTGTTGGTCCGAAGCGCGTCCATCATGCGCTGCTGCAGCATGTCCCACATCCAGGCAACCTGTTGGCGGCTGCGTTTTTCCTGCCATTCGCCGCTTGCCCGCATGCGTTCGCCATAGAGTTCAACCTGCTGCCAAAGCTTGTCGAGGCCTTCGTTGGCGAGCCCGGAAACCGTGATGACCGGCGGCGTCCAGTTGGGGGATTTCGGCGCCAGAATATGCAGCGCAGCACGGTAGTCGGAGGCAGCTGAGCGCGCCCGCAACGCGCCGTCGCCGTCGGCCTTGTTGACGGCGATCATGTCGGCGATTTCCAGCACACCTTTCTTGATGCCCTGCAATTCATCGCCTGCGCCCGGAAGCATGAGCACGAGAAAGAAATCCACCATGTCGGCGACCGTCGTTTCCGACTGGCCTATGCCGACGGTCTCGACCAGGATCACGTCGAAGCCGGCCGCTTCGCACAACAGCATCGTTTCGCGGGTCTTTGCGGCCACACCGCCCAGGGTCCCGGCCGACGGCGAGGGACGGATATAGGCAGCCCGGTCGACGGCGAGCCGTGCCATGCGCGTCTTGTCGCCCAGGATCGACCCGCCTGTGCGGGTGGATGAGGGATCGACAGCAAGCACTGCAACCTTGTGGCCCGCGGCGGTCAGGTTGGAGCCGAGCGTATCGATGGTCGTCGATTTGCCGACGCCGGGCACACCCGTGATCCCCACCCGCAAGGCCTTGCCCGTCGATGGCAGGACGGACTGGATCAGCTGGTGGGCCATGTGGCGGTGCTCCGCCTTCTTCGATTCCACAAGCGTGATCGCGCGCGCCAGCGCCGCGCGTTTGCCGGCTTGCAAATCCGCTGCGAGGGCTGCGGGATCGATCGGTTTTGCCTTTGCTGTCATGCCCAAGCCTTAAACCAGCTCAGTTGAAAGGTCACGGTCCCTTTTTGGCGAATTCCGGTGGGTGGTAACCGGATCAGCTCATGGCAGTAGGGCGGCATTCGAGACCCGTTGAATTGTTGCCGCAACCGTTCCCTCGAGCGCCCCGGGATAGTAGGCCGCATCGCACCGCTGCGAAAACAGCGTCGTGAAGAACACGCAGGCAGCGAGGTAGGTTCCGGCGACGCTGGGATGCCGTTCATCGACATAAAGCTCGATGCCGGGATGTTCGGCGCGCATGCGTGCCCAGACTTCGCCAACCGGGGCGAGCATGGCGTTGTTGTGCCGTGCCATCTTGCGATAGGCGGCGTTGGTTCTGTCCTGCATGCCCTTGTAGCTGCCGACCGCGGGAATGGTTTTCTTGTGGAACTGGTCTCCCTCCCGGTGCGCCATGCCCATGTAGAAGACGACCTGCGTTTGGGCCGAAACCTTTCTGGCGCGGGTTGCGAGTTCCGCGGCGAAGGGAAGGGAGTCCCGTGCGACATCGGTGTCGTTGAGCGCGGGAAGCTGGGTATGTTCCTGCAGGACCACGAAGTCCCAGGCTGTCTCGTCCATAAGCTGCAGAAGACCGGCGTCGCCGGAATGATGGGCCAGCCTGGCACTGCCCCTGGCGGAAGTGCTTGTCTCGACCGGGATGCCCTTTGCCGCGGCGATCTCCTTGAGCATGCCAGGCAGGTTGTTGCGAAGCGTCAGGCTGTTGCCGACAAACAGGACCTTCGTGGCGGTGTCGGAGCCCGGTGACGCTTCTGCTGCCGGCGAGAGCAAAGGAAAAGCGCAAAGCGCGAAAACGCCTAGGAAAACGGACTTGAGCACTGTCGGGCACCTGGATCGTTGTTTTTCTATGGCGATCAGACGATCTCGTTGCACGAAAGACAAATAGAATCTTCGTGCCTGACTCTAGGGTACGGACCCATAAATGAAGTCAATTTGGTTTGGATCGTTTTGACCAGCTGCGAGGAGCGAAAGCGCAGGAAATGTGGTTCATTTTCAAGCCTTTCGCGACGCGGCAGATGGCCAAAGCGACCAAATCCGAAGGACGGCAAAATGGCTTTACCTCGCAGCGTCACCGCGCTTGACCGGGCATAAAGCCCGCTCTGCACACTTTTCCTCGCGAGATTTTGCCATTTGTGCCGCCAAATCGGCTTCATTTATGGGTCCGTACCCTAGGGTACGTACCCTAGCTCTTCGGGGTCCAGAGGATCCGCTGAAGTTCGGCGTCGAAGAGTTCCTTGGACGGCGGCAGGCGGTCAAACGGTCCCTGGTATCCGGGAATGGCGTAGACGAGTTCCACATTCGGATGGCCGGTCGATTCGCATATCGCCATGCCGCGCCAGAGATTCTTGCCCGCGCGGCAGTCCGATCTCGCCGTGCCGATATCGGAGAATGTCTGGCCGATCCGCTCGCCGTTCGGGCCCTGAAGGTGATGCGTGACGCCGTGCACCGATCGGACCTTGCCGTTCGAACCCTTGAACACCTGCAGAACCTGAAAGCCGTCCGTGTTGAAGGCCGCAAGCGCCCATTCGGTCTTGTTTTCAACTGCTGTCTGAATGCCTTCGGTGGTGAAGCCGGGCAGTGCGCTTTCGATGGATTTGGATCCGTACCTGGTGTCCGGCGTAATGCCGCCGACATTGTCTTCGGTGATCTGGACCAGCGTCACGTTGGACGTCTGAACCAGCCGGCCAGAGGTCCCGGCATAGTCGCCGGCCGGGGAACATGCACTTGCGGCGAGGCAAGACAGAATCGCGAAAACGGTCGGAGTTTTGAAGCCCATCATCCAAGCACGTAACTGTTTATGTGTGCTGCACGTTGCGCGCAGTTCTGACAAGGGTTTAACAACTCAGGATAATTTTGCAATTGCAGAGACCCTGCCTGTGGAAAGTTCAGGCGCAGCCCGCCATGCGGACACACGATCTCAGGTTTCGTCCTTGCCGATCCACTTCGGGGTGTCCGGTGCCTCGTAGCTCTTGAAGAGATCAATCAAGGCCTGCGGAGTGTCCGCGATCTGGACCATGTCCCGCATCGCCTTTTTCGTGAACGCTTCCTGTGTCTGATGGTCCAGAAAGGCGATCAGCTGATCGTAGTAGCCGTCGACGTTCAGGAAACCGCAAGGCTTCTGGTGGTAACCCAACTGTCCCCAGGTCCAGACCTCGAAGATCTCCTCCAGCGTGCCGGCCCCGCCCGGCAGGGCAATGAAAGCATCCGAGAGCTCGGCCATCAGGGCCTTGCGCTCGTGCATGGAGCCGACGAGATGAAGTTCGTCCAGGCCTTCGTGTGCGAGTTCCTTTTCCTCAAGGGCGCGGGGCAGGACACCGATGACCTTGCCGCCGGCGTTTAGCGCGGCATCGGCAACCGTGCCCATCAGGCCGACCTTGGCACCGCCATAGACCAGGCGGAAACCCTGCTCGGCAATCTGGCGGCCCGTCTCGACCGCGGTTTCGGCATAGCTCGCGCGCGTGCCGAAACTCGATCCGCAAAAGACACATATGGATTTCATCTTTTTCCTGTCCGCCCTTTCAGCAAGCCCGTCAGAGCCGCACACGAGGGTCCATTTCAGTTTTTCGACAGTTCGTCCAGGACCCGCGCCCAGGACCGGGTTCCCTTGTGAAAGCTGGTGAGATTGTATTTCTCGTTCGGGGAATGGATCTGATCGTCTTCAAGGCCGTAGCCGATCAGCAACGTGTCCATGCCGAGAAAGCGCTTGAAATCGCCGACGATCGGGATGGACCCGCCCATGCCGACGAGCGCGGCTTCCTTGCCCCATTCCTTTTTCAGTGCAATCTCGCCCTTCTCAAGGGCAGGCATATGCAGGTCCAGGCGCAGGGCCGGGCTGCCTTCCTTGGCGGTAAATTCAACGCTGCAATCGGCAGGAACCTTGGAGCGGACATAAGCCCGGAAGGCTTCCTGGATCTTGTCCGGATCCTGATCGCCAACCAGCCGGAACGTGAACTTGGCATGCGCCTTTGCCGGGATCACGGTCTTGGACCCGGCGCCCTGATAACCGCCCCACATGCCATTCACCTCAACGGTCGGCCGGGACCAGAGATGCTCAAGGGGTTTGCGGTCCTTTTCCCCGCGCGGATACTTCAATCCGACGTCACCCAGAAAGTCTTCCACGGAAAACCCGAGGTTGTCCCACATGGTGCTGACGTCTTCGGGCAGTTCGATAACACCGTCATAAAACCCGGGCAGCGTGACCTTGCCGTTCTCGTCATGCAGACCGGCAATGATGCTGGCGACGATATGGTTCGGGTTCTGTGCCGAACCGCCATAAAGTCCGGAATGCAGGTCGCGGCTAGCCGCCTTGACCACGATTTCATCACCCACCATGCCGCGCAGCATGACGCCGATGGCCGGTGTTTCCGCATCCCACATGCCTGTATCGCAGACCAGCGCCATGTCGCAGGAGAGTTCGTCCTTGTTGGCCTCCAGAAACGGCTGCAGCGACGGTGAGCCGGATTCTTCCTCGCCTTCGAACAGAATGCTCACGTCGACCGGCAGGTCGCCCGTTTCCTCGATATAGGCGCGGGCCGCCTCGACGAAGGTCATCAACTGGCCTTTGTCGTCCGAAGATCCGCGCGCCATGATGACCTTGCTGCCGTCTTCGCGGGTCTTGATGCTCGGGTCAAACGGGTCGTTTTCCCACAGTTCCAGAGGGTCGACAGGCTGCACGTCATAGTGACCGTAGAACAGGACATGCGGACCGGGCTTACCCGATTTGCGATGGCCGACAACCATCGGATGGCCCGCCGTTTCCCGCACTGACGCCTCGATACCGATTGCGTTGAGTTCGGCCGCCAGCCAAGCGGCCGCATCCTTGCACGGGCCGGCGAAAGCGGGATCGGTGGAAATGCTCTTGATCTTGAGAAGCTCGAAAAGGCGGCCGAGGCTGGCATCGAAATTGGTATCGATACGCGACAAGACCTTGTCGATGGAACTCATGACGGATCCTCGAATTTGAAACTGATTGGAGTGGCCGGCACAACATGCCTGTCAGAAGCCCCTAACAGGCCACAAGCTTGCCGGAAGCGCAAATGGATTCATTGCTTCTGTGGAAGGAGCGGGGGAGAAGAGGGCAAACCGCTGCGTGCGGTCACGATGATCTCTATGCGCGTTGGACCGAGCGATTGCTCCAGCCGTTCCGAAAGCTCGCTCTGAAAACCGTCTATCTCTTCCGCAACAACAGGTTTTGCGGGATCCAGATAGATCGCGGCGTAGTGCATGCGGCCCGCCTGCGGGACCGCTGCGCGATGGAGCGTATAGCCCTTGTCGCGGCACAGGTCGCGGGCGGCACGCAGAACTTTTGCGTAGGTGCTTCCGGGTGCGCTGACGCCGGCGAGATCGGCAAGCGTGGCGCGGAAGGACGACAGCGGCTGCCAGATTATCGCCAGGATCAGGACAACGACAATGACCGCGTCGCCGATGGGCACATAGGGGCCGAGGGGCGTGTCTTCCAGGAAGGGTAGGGAGAGCAGGGCAGCACCTGCGCCGACGCTCAGCGCGCCGTCGATCAGGGCAGCGCGTGCCTCGGTCTTCAGGAGCGCACTGCGTTTGCCGGTTTTCCGGAGGGCCCGGTGGTAGTTGATGGCGAGCGCAAGGCAGATCAGCACGATCGTGACGGAATAGAAGACGATCGGTCCGAAGACCAGTTCCGGAACCTCGCCGCCGGTGAAGAATGTCCAGATCTTGTTTCCGGAGACGATGGCGGCAAAGACAAGTATACCGATCAGGATCAGGCTGCGAAACGTGACGTAGAGAACCTCGTCGAAGTCATGGCCCCACGGACGGCTTTTCGTCGGCGGCAATCCGACGCGTGCACCGATCCGTGCGGCCGCGATGGCGGACACAAAATTGACTGCGGAATAAAGGCCGTCCACCAGCATGGCGTCCGACCGCGACAGCCAGGCGGTCAGAATGCCGGCAAACGCCATGAAGAGATTGGACCACTTGCCGACGGCCAAGGCGCGGCGCTCTATCTCCCGGCTGTCCTTCATGGGTGATCAGTTTCCGCGTTTGAGCGATCCCATCAGTCCGCGAACGAGGGCGCGCCCAAGGGACGTGCCGAGGCTTCTGGCCGCTGACTTCAGACCGGCTTCAAGCACGGTGTCCCGCTGGCTTTTGCGTTTCGACCGCCGTTCCATGCTTGTCTTTTTCGGACGATCGTCCCGTCCGAAGTCAGGGAGCTGGAACCCGGAGCGCGAGCGCCGCGGTTCGCCGTGCTTGCGGGCGTGCTTTTCCTCCCGGTCGCGGCTGCGCTGTTCCTGCCGGTGTTCCTCCTCGGCACGGGTCATCAGGATCTCGTAGGCCGACTTGCGGTCCTTGGCGCGCTCATAAAGGCCGAAAACGGCGCTCGACTGGATCAGGGCCCGCCGCTCTGCCTGTTTGAGCGGCCCGAGGCGTGAACAGGGCGGCCTGATCAGTGTCCGCTGGACCACCGAGGGAATGCCCTTGCCTTCGAGTGTCGAGACGAGGGCCTCGCCGACACCGAGTTCGGTAATGACGCGCTCGGTGTTCAGGTCCGGATTGGGCCTGAATGTTTCGGCCGCTGCGCGGACGGCTTTCTGGTCGCGCGGAGTGAACGCCCGCAGGGCATGCTGGATGCGGTTGCCAAGCTGCGCCAGGACGGTTTCGGGGATATCGAGCGGGTTCTGGGTGACGAAATAGACGCCGACGCCCTTCGAGCGGATCAGGCGGACAACCTGCTCGACCTTTTCGACCAGTGCCTTGGGCGCGCCGCTGAACAGAAGGTGTGCCTCGTCGAAGAAGAACACCAGCTTGGGTTTCTTCGGATCACCGATCTCGGGCAGCTCTTCAAAGAGTTCCGACAGGAGCCACAGCAGAAAAACCGCATAGAGCCGGGGTGACGTCATCAGCTTGTCCGCAGCGAGGATATTGACGACGCCCCGGCCGTCGGGCGCGGTCCGGATGAAGTCGCGAATATCGAGAGCCGGTTCGCCGAAAAAGTTCTCGCCGCCCTGGCGCTCCAGAACAAGGAGCCTGCGCTGGATCGCGCCGATGGATGCCTTGGACACGTTCCCGTAGAGCGTGGAAAGTTCCGATGCGCGTTCCGCGACATGGGCAAGCATGGCCCGCAGATCCTTGAGATCGAGCAGCAGCAGCCCCTCGTCATCCGCCAGTTCGAACAGGACGTTGAGAACGCCTTCCTGGGTGTCATTCAGTTCCAGCAGGCGCGACAGGAGCAGCGGGCCGATTTCCGACACCGTGGTGCGGATCGGATGTCCCTGCTTGCCTAGCAGATCCCAGAAGACGGTTGGAAAGGCCTGGTATTCGTAGCTGTCTGCGATGCCGACGTCGCTTGCGCGCTTCTCAAGGAAATCCTTGCTAACGCCCTCGGCGGCAAGCCCGGACAGGTCTCCCTTGATGTCGGCACAGAAGACCGGAACCCCGGCCTTCGAGAACCCTTCCGCGAGGATCTGGAGCGACACGGTCTTGCCGGTGCCGGTGGCCCCGGCGATCAGTCCGTGGCGGTTGGCGAGCTTCAAGGCCAGCGTTTCGTCCTTCGTACTCGCTCCAATGAAAATGCTGTCTGTACCCTTCACGACGCCCCCCGAATCTCGCTGGCTTTCGTCGAACCTAACAAAGCCCTGTCGAAAAAGCGCGCCTGTCTTTCGTGTTTCGGTCGACGGGCCGGACCCAAAGCGTTTAGATAGTCGGCGAATCGGGCGGGTGACATTCAGCCTGCAGCCAATTTTTTCCGGAGACACGCATGGAAGAACTCATCAAACGCATCATGGCGGCAGCCGGCATCGATCAGGAACTGGCGACGAATGCCGTCGGAATCATCCTGAGCTTCCTCAAGAAGGAGGGGCCGGAAGACAAGATGCAGCTGATTTTCGATGCGCTTCCAGGCGCAGCCGAACTTGTCAGCGCGAGAGAAAGCGCCGGGTCGGGAGGCGGCCTTTTGAGCGGTCTTGGCAGCATGATGGGCGGCAGCATGGGCGCCATGGGAGCGCTGAGCGAACTGAACAGCGCGGGCCTGGACATGGGCGGTGTTCAAAGTGTTGTCAAAGAACTGGTTTCCTATGCTAAGGAAAAAGCAGGGGACGACGTTGTGGATGAAGTAATTTCACAAATTCCGGGGTTGAACCAAGTCGTCTAGCTGCCCCAGGGTTCGGCTGCGGTCTTAAAGGGAGTTCATTGCGCATGTCTTATTCGATCGACGAAATCGAGGGCATTGGCCCGACTTACGCTGCGAAACTGGGTGAAGCGGGGATCAAGACGACTGAGGCCTACCTCGAACGTGCGAAGGATCCGAAGGGGCGCAAGGCGCTCGAGGAAGAAACCGGCATCGAGGGCAAACGCATTCTGAAGTGGGCCAACATGGCCGATCTGATGCGCATCAGCGGCGTCGGCGAGGAATATTCGGAGCTGCTCGAGGCCGCCGGTGTCGACACGGTGAAGGAACTGAAGCATCGCAATGCTGCAAACCTGGCCGCCAAGATGAAGGAAGTGAACGACGAGAAAAGCCTCGTTCGCCAGGTGCCGAGCGAAACCCAGGTGACGAAGTGGGTGGAGCAGGCGAAAGAGCTTCCGCCGATGATGACCTACTGACCGGCGTTTCAGGACCCTGAAACAAATGCAAAAGGCGCGCCCGCGGCGCGCCTTTTCTCATGGTCTCGGCCGGATGTGCTCGCCTTGCGCAGTGAGCGCAAGGCAAGGCCGTTCACACGCTGATCTGTCCGTAGCGCAGGGCTTCGACGACGGTGTGGGTCTTGTTCGATGCGTTGAGCTTGACACTGGCGTTCTGAAGATGTGCGTGGACCGTTCTCTGGGAGATGTCCAGAACGTCGGCGATCTCGCCAGCGGTTTTGCCGTAGGCAGTCAGTTCAAGCACCCGGCGCTCGCGGCTGGAGAGGGCGCCAGGACGCTGCCCGGAGACGACGCCGAGTTCACGCAGGCGGGAAAACGCGGCTGCCGAGATGGCTTCAAGATTTGCCAGATCATACTTGTTGACCTGCAAGGAAGGACCACTGGCGAACACGAATGCCTGGAACGGGTAAAGTTCGGTCACGGGCACGATCACGATCTGGCTGCCTTCGCCGGCGGAGGCCAGGAGATCGGAGTGTTCCATGTCGCCTGCGGTGATTGTCCACACGCGCGCGCGGTTCGAGCCAAGTCCGAGCATCAGCGCGCTGTCGTTTGCCGACAAGGACGTGCTTTCGATGCCGTCGTTGCGCTGGTCCGGCCAGCGGAACCTTTGCACGAGATTGTCGATTGGCCGGTTCGGCATCGGCAGGCCGGTAATGAGAATGTTCGTAGCGCCCATGCGCCGAAGATTCGATTCCAGGATATCAAGAACGTGATGAGCGGCGTTTGCTTCCGAGATTGCCCTCAGTTTGCTCTTCAATTCAGCTTGATCAAGCATTGTGCACATCCTTCGCGGCCTAACACACCGCTGCTTTCCGGCCTTTCCGGACATACCGGATCGGACCGTAGATGGGTTAAAGTCAGATCTCGTCCGATCCTTTCGAATGAAACGACACCTAGCGCTGCGCGTTTTGTGAGGCGGTATTAATTCCCATGCGTCAGCGTCTTCACGCTACAATACAATTGATGATCGTACCAATAGGGAAAATTCGGAGAATTGACTAAATACGCCAGAAATTTGTCATTTTGTCTAAGATATGTGCCCAACGTATGCGCAATTGCCCAATTTAAGGCCCTAGCGTAAGTTGCAAGTCGATTGTTTTCGAGTTTTGTGATGCGCTCAACATAATTCGGCCACAGTCGCTCAATCATCCGCATTCAGATGACTTTTGTCTCTTAATCCGGCCCTTAGAGGCCGTGGCTTACCCTTTGTGCTGAGTTGCCAAGTTTCCCGGGTGGGGACTAAAACGTTGCCCGAGGGAGACCCTGACAATGCCGCTCAGTTTTACCGGACCCGAAAACTTCACGCCGTCCAGCGAGGAAAGCTGGTGGGACTTGGTCGACAAGGCGTTGAAGGGCGTTCCTAGGGAAAAGCTCTTCGGAGCAACGGAAGACGGTCTTCCGATCGCACCGATCTATTCGCGCCGCACCGACAGTCCGGCCCGTGACCTGCGTGCACGCCGAGACGGCTGGACCGTCATGCAGCGGATCGACATTCCCGACCCTGCTGCTGCGAATGCCCAGATACTTGAAGACCTGGAAGGGGGCGCGGACGGCCTGGAGCTTGTCTTTTCCGCTGCAGAGGGACCGGGCGGCGCTGGAGTTTCTGCTGCGGACCTGAAGCAGCTGGAAACCCTTCTTCGGAACGTCCTGCCCGATCTCGTCAGGATCCGCCTGGATGCGGGCGAGGGAACGCCCCAGGCGATGGCGCTTATGCTTGCGTATCTGGACGGCCAGGGAACGGATCTTGCGGGTATCGACATTTCCTCCGGCCACGATCCACTTGCGTGGAGCGCGGCGAGAGACGCCGGTTCCAGCTCCCGGGAAGCCGTTCTGAGGCAATGCGCCGACCTTGCCGTGTCGGTCACCGGAACAGCCGCGGCAAACGGCTCAGTCCGGACGATGCAGGCGGACGGTCTGGTCTGGCACAATGCCGGGGCGACACAAGCACAGGAACTTGGACTTGTGCTGGCGTCCGCAACAGCTCAGCTCAGAGCCTTGAGCGAAACCGGTGTGCCTGTCGACAGATGGGCAGAGTTCATTTCCTTGACGCTGGCTGCCGAGGCGGATCAGTTCGGAACAATCGCCAAGGCACGCGCGATCAGAGCGCTCTGGTCCAGTGTGCTGGATGGGGCGGCTCTTCCGCAGACTGCCGCCAATCTTCATATGTGCACGTCTTACCGGATGCTGACGCGCAACGATCCGTGGGTCAATCTTCTGCGCAACACGGTAGCGGCCTTCGCCGCGGGGATCGGCGGCGCGGACAGTGTTTGCGTCCTGCCGCACACGCTGGCTGTCGGCTTGCCCGAGGCGGCTGCCCGCAGGCTCGCGCGCAACACGCAGGCCATCCTCCAGGAAGAAAGCAGCCTCGCGAAGGTTCTAGATCCGGCGGCCGGGGCTGGCGCGATAGAGGACCGGACCGAGCGGCTGTCTGAGACCGCCTGGGGCTTCTTCCAGAAAATAGAAGCAGCCGGTGGTCTTGCCGAAGCCCTCGACCAGGGTTTTGTTCAGGACACGATCGCCAAGGCGCGGGCTGAAAGAACAAAGGATGTGGCGCGCAGAAAACGCCCCGTCACCGGTGTCAGCGAATTTCCCAATCTCGCGGAAAAACCCGTCTCCGTCCTGACGGCCGGTGCGCCGGCCCGGTCCGGGGGCGCCGCCGTGGATATGACGACGCTGCCGGAGACCGGATCCGGGTCGTGGTCCGGGGCGCTCAAACAGGCATTTCTGGATGGAAAGAGCGCGCCGGGCCTGAGCGGACCGGCACCGGCGCCAGCAATGGATCTGAGCAGTGCGCGCTTGTCCGAACCCTTCGAAGCGCTCCGTGACATGTCGGTCAGGTTCGAAAAAGAGACCGGGAAACAGCCTGCCGTGTTTCTGGCGACACTCGGGTCGCCCGCGCAATTCGCCACCCGCGCGACGTGGAGCGCCAACGCGTTTGCAGCGGGAGGGTTCAATGCGATCGAGGCAGGCGAAGTCGCCTCGCTCACCGATCTTGCCGCCGCTTACACAAAAAGCGGCGCATCGCTGGCCTGTCTGGTATCATCGGACGGTGTCTACGAGACAATGGCAGTCGAGGCCGCGGCGGCGCTCAAGGCAGCGGGTGCAAGGCATCTGTTCCTGGCGGGGCGTCCGGGCGAGCTTGAAACCGGCCTGAAGAGCGCGGGTGTCGACAGTTTCCTCTTTGCAGGTGCCGATCTGCTGGCCTTGCTCACCGAGGCGCATCGCAAACTTGCCGAGGCCGACGGCTTCGGGACAACAGGGCAGGAGGTCCTTTGATGAGCAGGATCCCCAATTTTTCAGAAAAGCCGTTCCGCAATTGCCTGACGGAAGCCGACGGTGGCACGTCTCCTGACTGGCGGACACCGGAAGACATCGTGGTCCCTGGGGTGTTCGGTGCAAGGGATCTTGAGGATCTCACGCATCTGGAAACCTGGCCCGGACTGCCGCCGTTCCTGCGCGGGCCCTATCCGACCATGTATGTCCAGCGCCCCTGGACCGTCCGGCAATATGCCGGTTTCTCGACCGCCGAGGATTCGAACGCCTTCTACCGCCGCAACCTGGCTGCCGGCCAGAAGGGGCTCTCCGTCGCGTTCGACCTTGCAACACACCGGGGCTACGACAGCGATCATCCGCGGGTGGCCGGTGATGTCGGCATGGCAGGTGTCGCGATCGATTCCATCTACGACATGCGCACGCTGTTTTCGGGCATTCCGCTCGACCAGATGAGTGTCTCCATGACGATGAACGGCGCGGTGCTGCCCGTTCTGGCGCTTTACATCGTTGCCGCCGAAGAACAGGGTGTCGCGCAGAAGGACCTGTCCGGAACCATCCAGAATGACATCCTCAAGGAGTTCATGGTCCGCAACACCTATATCTACCCGCCGCAGCACTCGATGCGGATCATCTCCGATATCTTCAAGTTCACCTCGCAGAACATGCCGCGATTCAATTCCATCTCGATTTCCGGCTATCACATGCAGGAGGCGGGGGCGACGGCCGACCTGGAACTCGCCTACACGATCGCCGACGGCATTGAATACGCGCGTGCCGGTGTTGCCGCCGGCATGGATATCGACCAGTTCGCGCCGCGCCTGTCGTTCTTCTGGGCCATCGGCATGAACTTCTTCATGGAGGTGGCCAAGCTGAGGGCGGCCCGCCTGATCTGGGCGACGCTCATGCAGGAGAACTTCCAGCCGAAAAATCCGAAATCCCTGTCGCTGCGCACCCATTCCCAGACGTCCGGGTGGTCCCTGACGGCCCAGGACGTCTTCAACAACGTCATTCGCACATGTGTGGAGGCGATGGCCGCGACGCAGGGGCACACCCAGTCCCTTCACACCAATGCACTGGATGAAGCGCTCGCCCTGCCGACCGACTTTTCGGCGCGCATCGCCCGGAACACGCAGCTGTTCCTGCAGCAGGAAAGCGGTACGACACAGGTGATCGATCCGTGGGGCGGGTCGTATTACGTGGAGAAGCTGACCGCCGATCTCGCCGAGAAGGCCATGTCCCATATCCGCGAGGTGGAAGACCTCGGCGGCATGGCCAAGGCCATCGAGAAGGGCATCCCGAAGCTTCGGATCGAGGAAGCGGCGGCCAAGACACAGGCGCGAATAGACAGCGGTACACAGACCGTCGTCGGCGTGAACAAGTACAAGCCGGACAGCGAGGAGGCGATCGACGTTCTCAAGGTCGACAACGCGCAGGTCCGCGCCGCGCAGATCGACAAGCTGAAACGCCTGCGCGAGGAGCGCAACGAGGCCGACACGCAGGCGGCGCTCGACGCACTCACGGCGTGTGCGCGCACCGGTGAAGGCAACCTTCTGGATCTCTCCGTCAAGGCGGCCAGGGCAAAGGCGACGGTTGGCGAGATTTCTCTCGCGATGGAAAAAGTGTTCGACCGGCACAAGGCCGAAATCAAGTCGATCGCCGGGGTCTACAAACGTGAGGCGGGAGCCATGTCCGGAACGATGGAAAAGGTCCAGAAACTTGTCGAGACATTCGAGGAGAATGATGGCCGCCGCCCGCGTATCCTGGTTGCCAAGATGGGGCAGGACGGTCACGACCGCGGACAGAAGGTGATTGCCTCCGCGTTCGCGGATCTCGGCTTCGATGTCGATATCGGCCCGCTTTTCCAGACGCCCGAGGAAGCCGCCCGCCAGGCTGTCGAAAACGACGTTCATGTCGTCGGCGTTTCGTCGCTGGCTGCAGGTCATCTCACGCTTGTGCCCGCGCTCAAGGCGGCGCTGGCGGAGGAGGGGCGCGAAGATATCATGATCGTCGTCGGCGGCGTGGTTCCGCCTCAGGACTATGACGCGCTCTACCAGTCTGGAGCGTCGGCGATCTTCCCGCCGGGAACGGTGATCGCGGAGGCGGCGGTGGGTTTGATCGAAAAGCTCAACGAACAGCTCGGATACGGTCCGGCGCAAGCTGCCGAGTAACGATTTACAGCCGAGCGGGACATGCCCGGCGCGCTGACGGTCTGCGGCCGGCGCGTCGGCACGTTGTGCTTCAGTCCGCTTCCTGCTTGAAAACCAGGATATCGCCCGGCTGGCAGTCCAGGGCTTCACAGATCTTTTCAAGGGTGTCGAACCGGACACCCTTGACCTTGCCGGACTTCAAGAGGGATACATTCTGTTCCGTGATGCCGATCCGCTCGGCCAGCTCCTTTGACCGCATCTTGCGGCGCGCGAGCATGACATCGAGTTCAATGATGATCGGCATTCAAGTCCCATCCTGCAAAGCGTTGGTGCCCTTCACACGAACTGGCGGTTTTCTTCATCAATAGTTGCCGCCTCGCGCATGATCCAGCCGAAGACGAGCATCAGGGCGCCAAATATGAGGAAAAAGGCCTCGCCGCCGTCGAGCGCCACCTCGATCTCTCCCTCGCCTGCGGGGAAGTCCCAGGTCAGCAGTGCCGACAGGATCGGGTCGCTCAGAATGTCGAAGACACCATAGGCCAGGAGCCAGCTGCCGATCTTGATCATGCGTGAGAGGGTTTCGGGCGCGAAAAACGCGGCCTTGCGGAACTGGTCGAACAGCTGACGGATGTTCCAGCAGATGCCCATGAGCAGGCAGAAGGCACAGCCTATCACGACGCCCATTCCCAGGCGCTGGCCGAACGGGATCTCTCCGAGCGGTCGCTCAAGATCCGTCAACTCGAGCGACTCCGCCGCCGCTTCGAGCGCAACGGGCAGCATAAGCAGGGCAACCAGAAGCACACCGAACACCGCAACAAGTATCAGGATCACGGTGACGAACCATTTCATCGCCGTCGACAACCGACGAATGCGCGACAGACGCTTTGCGCGCTCAACCTCTTCCAGCTCGGTCATTGCAAACTCCAACTGCCAACCCGTCAGCGTGTCTACGGCAATCGATCCCATTTGGCAATTTGAAATATTGCTATTGACAAAAAAATTATTGAATGCATTTTTTAAATTATCGTTTTACGATAATAAATATATGAGTCACGGTCGACTTTTCCCCAAGCCCTAAAGCGAGTATACGAATGCCAAGTTCCTTTGCCGATTGCGGATTTTCTTCATCCCCTGCAGCCCGGCGCGCCTGCGCGCTTATCTCACCCGGTCGATCCGGAGGCCGGGTTTTCCTGCGCTGGCTGTGGAAGCCGCTATTGCTGTGTGCGGTGAGCGCCGTGCTCGTGACGGGCGCACGTGCGGCGGATGTCGGAACCGGTCACGCGCCACTGTTCGTGACGGCCAAACCGGTTCAAGACATTTGGTCCGGGCCATATCTCGGGTTGGAAGGCGGCGTCTCGAACACCTTGAGCGAGGTCAAGGCAGACAGCCGGACCAAGGAATTGTCGCGGGTGGATGCTGCTTTTGGCCTGTTCGCGGGACATAACTGGCAGGTTTCCCGGGTCGTGCTCGGCGTGGAAGGGGCGGCCAGCTATATCGGTGGAAGCGAGAAGGGCACGCATCCGACGCTGGGAGCAATGTCGGCGGACGCCAAGTGGACGGTGTCGGCAAAGGCACGCGCCGGTGTGCCTATCGGCAGTTTCCTGCCCTACCTGAGCGCAGGGATCGCGGTCAGCGAGCATGGTCTCGAAGTCGGCGGCGTCAGGCAGACATCGGTGCAGGTCGGACCTGTTCTCGGCGCGGGCGTCGAAGTCGCGCTCAAGGACAAATGGCGCGTGCGCGCGGACTATTCGCTCACGGGCATCATCAACCAGACATCGCGTTTCAACGGCACGAGCGTCAGGCGGCAGGCGGGAAATCAGCGGCTGATGCTGGGCTTGTCCCGCGCGTTCTGAGCGGGCGCTTTAAATCTATCCCAGGGCGGCGAGGCCGGTCAGGTCGGCAAGAACCGCCTTGGGGGCAAGATCCGGGTATTCGTCGGGCATGCCCGTCCGGTTCATCCAGACGGTTCTGAAACCGAACGCGGTCGCGCCCGCAATGTCCCACCTGTTCGAGGACTGGAATGAAACCTCTTCGGGATAAATCCGGAAGTGGGTCGTGACCATCTCGTAGACAGCAGGGTCCGTCTTGAAGGTTCTCAGGTCGTCAACCGAGAAGATCTCGTCAAAGAGTTCGGTCAGGCCGGCCGCTTTCGCGGCCGCCTCGAGCATTGCGGGCGAACCGTTCGACAGGATCGCGACCTTCGCTCCGGTTGCGCGCAGATTGGTGAGGACCTGGGGAACCTCTGGATAGCAATCCAGCTCCCAATAGGCGTTCAGAAGGTCGTCCCGCAGCGACTTGTCCGCAGTCGGCACGAGCGCAAATGCCGTGTCGAGACCCTGCTGCGTCAATTCCCAGAAGTCCTTGTACTGACCCATGAGCGCGCGCACCCACGAGTATTCCAACTGTTTTTCACGCCAGATCGACGACAGCCGCTGCGCGTCCGGACCCAGCTTTTCCGCATGCTTGCGCACGGCTGCATGGACATCGAACAAGGTACCATATGCATCGAAGACGAAAGCGGCATGCGCCATTGGACGGGTTCCTTTTCAGGGAATTCAGGACGGCGGAAGAAAACCTTGCAGCAACGGGCGCGTCAAGCGCCTGTTTGTGCGACATAAGTTCAATTCCGCTTTCTTCACTGCGGCGGCGGCA
This sequence comes from Roseibium sp., assembly GCF_965229775.1. GTDB lineage: Bacteria > Pseudomonadota > Alphaproteobacteria > Rhizobiales > Stappiaceae > Roseibium. The sequence goes on along the minus strand of NZ_OZ245929.1, from coordinate 5,499,370 downwards.
GCGTGATCGCCCCGTCTTCCTCGATCTTCCAGAACGGATTATAGGCGATTTCCAGAAGGTGACCGCCCGGCAATTCGACATAAGAGGAATAGCCGCCCCAAAAGGCTTTCTCGGGTTGTTTGACAGGAGGCGCACCGGCCTCGACCGCTTTCCGGAATTCCGAGTCGACTTCCTTTTCCGACCGGGCATTCCAGGCAAGCGTGATCGCGCCCGTTGTCTCGCGGGTGACCTCCTGTCCGATTTCCCTGGCCAGCGCGTCGCGGCTGTAGAGCGCGAACACGCCGCCGACGATCTGGAAGAACACGACATCAGGCGAGGGTGCCGCGTTGACCTCCCACCCCAAACCGTCCTCGAAAAATGCCCTGGCAGCCGCGACGTCCGGCACGGCAAGCGTTGTCATCGAAATACGCTGTTCCATTGAAAGATCCCCACTTTTGAAAAGAACATATAGAGAACAAAATTCGAGATTGAGTCAAGACCCTTGCTCTCGTGCGTGCGCGCACGGGTCGTTTGCCGGACAGACGGACCGATTTTCCGCCTTTGTCCTGTCACATCGCTCACGAAATTTTTTTCCGCTTCCGGTCATTTGGCTGAATGGTTTGATCCAAAAATTGACCCATTGCCGAAAGAAAGAAAGCAACATTCCGGTTCATTCGGGTAGGCTATTGACCTTGGAGGGAGACCGGTGTTGTGTCGTCAGCCAAGACGTTCGGTCCAAAACAAGACAAGGGAAGAGCCATGAGCGGAATTAGTGATACCTGGACCTGGATCGACGGAACCTGGCACGAGGGCAATCCACCGATCATGGGTCCGCGTACGCATGCTTCCTGGCTCGGTTCGAGCGTCTTTGACGGTGCCCGGTTCTTCGAAGGCGTGATGCCGGATATCGATCTTCACTGCAAGCGCGTGAACGATTCCGCGGTTGCTCTCAGCATGAAACCGACCATGAAGGTCGGTGAAATGGTGGAACTGACGAAGGAAGGCTGCGCCAAGTTCGACAGCAGCCAGCATATTTATATCAAGCCGATGTACTGGGCGGAGGGTGACGGACCTGGTGTGATCACCGGGGACCCCGACAGCACACGTTTCTGCCTGTGCCTGTTCGACGCCCCGATGGCGCCAAGGGATGCCGCGATGAGCATCACCCTGTCTCCCTATCGGCGGCCCACGATGGAATGCATGCCCGTCGATGCCAAGGCTGGCTGTCTTTACCCGAACAACGCCCGGGCCATGCTGGAAGCCAAGTCGCGGGGCTTCGACAACGCCGTTGTGCGCGACATGGTCGGCAATGTCGCGGAACTGACCTCCGCCAATATCTTCATGGCCAAGGACGGCAAGGTGCACACGCCTGCGCCGAACGGAACGTTCCTGAACGGCATAACGCGGCAGCGCATCATCCAACTGCTGCGTGCCGACGGCCACGATGTGTTTGAGCGCACGATGCACTATGACGAGTTTCTCGATGCCGACGAGATCTTTTCCACCGGCAACTACAGCAAGGTGACGCCGGTCAAGCGGATCGAGTCACGGGACCTGCAGCCCGGTCCGATCGGTGCGCGGGCGCGCGAACTATACTGGGATTTCTCCCACCAATAAGCCCGAAGACTATTCCCGGACGACCAGAGCGGCGGCGATCAGCAAGGCGGCTGCCGCTGCCAGTGATGCCGCATTGAACGATCCGGTCATTGCATGAAGCTGCCCGGCGAACCAGGGACCGGCGACCTGACCGGCACCGAAGCTTGCCGTCAGGATCGCGAGCATGCGGCGGACCGCGGTTTGCCCGTGCCGCTCCGCCTGTCTGCGTCCCTCCATCAGACCGAGCGCCGTGATGCCCATGAAGGTGCCGCCGAGCAGCAGGGCCCCGAGCAGAAATAGGGCGGGTTGCTGGCTGATTACGGTCAGCGCTACGCCGACCGATTCCAGGACGCAGGCAAGGGCGAACGCCTTGCGCGCGCCTGTCCGTGCGGCAACCTTGTTCCAGACATAGATGGAGGGTGCCGCGCTCAGGCCGACAATGAGCCAGACCAGCTTTTCGCTCGACTGAAGCGCGGGCTCCGAGCGTGCAATCACCGAGACGAATGTCGCCGTGATCACGTAACCGAACCCGAACAGGCCGTAAGCTCCGACGAGCCGGATCAGCCCGGTGGTCAGCAGCGATTCGGGCTCGCCTTGCATAAGCTCTTCCTGCGGCCGTTCGGCGGTCTGCACCGATGGCGCAGGTACCAGACGCACGGCAGCGGCAAGGAAGGCGAAGGTCGCAATTCCGCTCGCGATCCAGAGCAGCCGCCAATCCGGGGCGTAGCTGGCCAGCGCGGCGATGAGAAGTGCCGAAAAGGCAATGCCGCAGCCGACGCCGGCAAAGTGAAGCGCGGACAGGTCGGACCGGCCGGCGGCGTTCAATCGTTCAAGGATGAGCGTCGTTGAGAAAACCAGCACGAACGCACTGGCAATACCGCTCAAGAACCTGATCAGAAGGAATGCGGCGAAGTCCGTGGTCAGCGCCATCGCGATGCTTGTGAGCGCGCTCGCGGTGAGACCGCCGAGGAACCAGTGCCGCGGCTTGCCGGGCAGGGACCTGGCCGCGCCCGCCAGCGCGCCCGCCAGGTAACCGATGAAGTTCGCCGATGCGATCAGGCCTGCCTGGCTTGCAGGCAGGTTCAGCCCGTCCGTCATGTAGGGAAGGATGGGCGTGTAGACGAAGCGGCCGATACCCATGGCGGCTGCCAGCGAAAGCAAGCCCCCAAGGGCAAGCATGAGGTGGGAACGTGCGTCCTTCGACATTCGGTCTTCTGGGGCGGGCATTGCGTTTTTTAGGGAAGGCGGCGTGGCGCCTGGTCTGGAGTGATACGACGTGCGCGATGCTACAGCCATCGGCGCGCCGTTACAAACACGCTGAACGGCTTGTCCGCCGGCCGCGCTGAGCAGGGGCAATTGCCGCCGGCCGCAGCAGAACCGGTGGGGCGTTCGCCGGCGTTCCTTGTCCGGGAAAAATCCGAAGCCGGGGTTCTGGCGAAAAAAAAAGAAAAAATTATTTTATTTTCGCCTTCCGAGCTTGCCGGACCGTGCCGAGAATCCTATTTTGCGGCTCGAGACGGTCGCGCGGACCCGGCGTCCCTTCAACCGTTCCCCGACTTATCTGAGGAGTTTGTCATGTCTTTCGAATTGCCTGACCTGCCATATGCTTACGACGCGCTGGCCCCCTACATGTCCGCTGAAACGCTCGAGTTTCACCACGACAAGCATCATCAGGCCTATGTCACCAAGGGCAATGAATTGCTCGCCGGCAGCGGTCTTGAAGGCAAGTCTCTGGAAGACATCGTGAAGGGCAGCTATGGCAGCAACGCGCCGCTGTTCAACAATGCCGGCCAGCACTACAACCACATCCATTTCTGGAAGTGGATGAAGAAGGACGGCGGTGGAACCTCCCTCCCGGGCGCGCTCGCATCTGCAATCGACAGCGACCTTGGCGGCTACGACAAGTTCCGTGCGGACTTCATCGCGGCAGGCATCGGCCAGTTCGGTTCCGGCTGGGCATGGCTTGCGGTGAAGGACGGCAAACTTGAGATCATGAAAACGCCGAACGGGGAAAACCCGCTGGTTCACGGCGCGACGCCGATCCTGGGGTGCGACGTGTGGGAGCATTCCTACTACATCGACTACCGCAATGCGCGTCCGAAGTACCTGGAAGCCTTTGTCGACAACATGGTCAACTGGGACTACGTCCTGGAACTCTTTGAAGCGACGAAGTAATTTCTGCGTTAGAGTTTTGAAGAACCCCGGTCCGCAAGGGCCGGGGTTTTTTGTTTTTGTCAGCCTGGAGCACACTTTGTTACACTTTTCAGGTGTCATCACGGGAGCGTGATTTCATGCTTGGCCCCGTCTTGGGCTGTACTTGTGACGGGCACACCGGGTGCCGGTGTCTGATCGAGAGGGAGATGATCATGCGCGTTGTTGGGAAAGTTGCGGCTGTTGCGATTGTGGCCGGTTTGGGAATTGCAGGTTCGGTTCAGGCAGCAGACGATCCGATAGCAGTGCGGCAGGACATCATGTCTTCTGTCGGCGCGGCTGCCGGTCTCGGCGGCGGCATGATGAAAGGGCAGCTGGACTATACGCCTGCCGCTGGCAAGGCCGCGATCGCAGCGATGAATGCCGCAGCCGTTTCGTTCGGAAGTTTCTTCCCGGCAGGGTCCGACCAGGGTGACACCGGAGCTCTTCCGGCGATCTGGGAAAATGCGGACGGTTTTGCAGCCGAACTTGCAAAATTCTCCGCCGCCACGGGCAAGGCAATGGAGGCCTCCGGCAAGGATGGCCCCGCTGATCTCGACGCCTTCAAGGCGGCGATGGGGCCGGTTTTCGGTACTTGCAAATCGTGCCACGAGACGTACCGTAAGAAGAACTGACCGGTACCTTCCGACATTGCCGGTCTGATCGGCCTCGGAGAGATCCATGAAAAAGGCAATAGTCGTCCTGTTCGTCCTGGCTGTGATTGCAGCCGGGGCCGCGTGGGTCATGTCCGCGCCAACGCGGATGAGCGAACAGGAGGCGAGCGCGCTCAAAGCGGGTGATCCGGCGAGCGGCGAGCTCGTGTTCTGGGCCGGTGGCTGCGCTTCCTGCCACGCAGCTCCGGATGCCAAGGGCGACGATCTTCTCAAACTGGGCGGCGGGCTGCGGCTTGAAACGCCGTTCGGCGTGTTCGTGTCTCCGAACATCTCGTCAAGCGAGGCCGACGGGATCGGAGCATGGTCGCTGGCCGACTTCGCGAATGCCATGACACATGGAACCTCACCTGACGGACGCAACTATTATCCGGCTTTCCCGTATACGTCCTACGCCCGTATGTCGGATACCGACATCGGCAACCTATACGCGTTCCTGAAAACGCTTCCGGCCGTCGACGGAGCGGCGGCTTCGCACGAGCTTGGTTTCCCGTTCAATATCCGCCGGGGCCTCGGTTTGTGGAAAAGACTGTTCCTCGATCCATCGCCGGTGATCGCGGCTCCCGTCCCGGCAGACGGTGTCGACATGGCCTTGTGGGAACGGGGACGGTATCTGGTGGAAGGTCCCGGACATTGCGGCGAGTGCCACACCCCGCGCGACTTCGCCGGCGGCCTGGTTCTGCCCGCATGGCTGGGAGGCGCTCCGGCGCCGACCGGTGAGGGACGTATTCCCGATATCACGCCGGTGGAGGGAAAATTCGGCAGCTGGAGCGCCGCCGACATTGCCTATTACCTGGAAAGCGGGTTCACGCCGGAATACGACTCCGTGGGCGGGGAGATGGTCAAGGTTCAGGAGAACATGGCCCGCCTGCCGGCAAGCGACCGCGAGGCGATCGCCGCCTACCTGAAAGCCGTTCCGCCCGTCGTCCCAGATGCAAATTGACAGGCCTGGTTAACCGGACTAACGAAGCCGGATGGAACCAGACAGCCACATATTCGTTGCCCCGGTCGAGACCCCTGCAGAGCTTGAAACGGTCAAGACCCTGTTCCGGGCTTATGTCGACTGGCTCGGCATTGATCTCTCCTACCAGGGCTTCGAAGAAGAGCTGGCGGCGATGCCCGGGAAATACGCCCCGCCTCGCGGTGCGCTTTTCGTTGCCAAGGAGCCGGATGGAACGATCCTCGGCTGCGTCGGGCTGCGGGCTTTCGACGATCAGGGCCGCTGCGAAATGAAGCGCCTTTACGTGTTGCCCGAAGGCCGCGGCAAAAAAGCCGGGGCCGCACTTGTCGGACGCGTCATCGAGGCGGCCGTCGCGGCAGGCTATGCCGAAATGCTGCTCGACACGCTTCCCACAATGACCGGTGCCATAAAGCTCTACCGGGCCGCAGGGTTCGAGGAAGTGCCCGCCTATTACGAAACGCCAATCCGCGAGACAGTGTTTTTCCGGAAAGTGCTTTAGGGATCCGTACCCTAGCCGGTATCCTCGGTGTGCCGCATCTCGCGGCGGACGGGCGTTGTGTCCGCCGCGGAGATCCGGCATTCAGAAGCCGAAAACGGCTTCGATCTCGACACGCAGTTCGGGCGCGAACAGACCCGAAACCATGACCAGAGAACTGGCCGGGACCGTGCTGCCGTATCCGGCTTCAAGCGCGTCGCGGATTGCAGGAATGTCGGCGGCATCGGTGATGAACACCGTCACCTTGACCAGGTCGGCAAGGCTTCCGTCATATTGCCTCGCGATATGCGCCAGTTGCTCGAGAACCGCGCGTGTCTGTTCACCGGCACCGGACTTTTGTGCCCTGGTTCCAAAGGCCGTGAAGCCGGACGTATAAACGGTATCTGCGTGCCGGACGGCATGGGTATAAGGGCCGACAGGAAGGCCGAGCGCTTCAATGTTCTGTCTTGCAATGGTCATGTGTACTCCAGAGGTATCAGGGCCGTTTCCGGACGATCGTGTCGGTGAGTCTTTCAACGGCGGGGCCGAGGAGCAGCGCAATGACGGCTGCAGCCGGCCATGCCAGGCGGAAAGCGTCCATCCATCTGGCCAGAAAGACGTCGCTCCATCCCAGATTGATGAACGTCACCCAGCAGGACATCAGGAAAGACAGCCCGAAGGACATGAAAAACGTGGCGATCAGTTTGCGTTTCATGGCCCGGTCAGGCTGCGGATTTCGAGGTTAGCTGGCCGATTTCTCCCAGTTCCTCGATGTAGGCCACCTCAGTGAGGTCACGCGCAAGATAGGCCCGGGTGTGGTCGGCCTCGAAATGGTCCGCCAGTGCCTGCCGGTCCGTCCAGCACTCCCACAAAGTGAATTTTCCGGGCTCTTTCAGGTTCTGCCGGATTTCGAACAGCAGGCAGCCGGGTTCGCTTTGGGTGTGTTCCGCAAGCAGGCGCAATCCGCTTTCGGCCTCCTGCAGCGACGCTCCGTCCTTCAGTTCGATACCGGCACTGATGAAGTATTTCGACATGGGTGTCTCCGTGTTGTGCTGTGACACCCTTGGTCTATTGATTTCGAAAAACATAATCTATAATCAAGGGCAATATCTTAAATTCCGAAAATGAAATCATGCTTGATGATATAGCGCTCTTTGTCCACATCGCCCAGTGCCGGAGCCTGTCGGCGGCGGCACAGAGGCTGAACCTGCCGCCCGCCAGCGTCACGCGCCGCCTGCAGCGACTTGAGGAAACGCTGGGTGTCCGGCTGGTACACAGGTCAGCCCGGAAGTTCTCGCTGACGTCGGAAGGGGAAGCCTATTATGCCGGCCTTGCCGACGTGATGCAGCAGGCCGAAAGCACCCTGCAGGCCCTCAATTCGGACCTTCATCAACTGCGCGGACCGCTCACAGCCGCGGCACCGACAAATGCCTCCATCGGTGTTCTTGCGCCCATGTGGTCCGGATTTCTCAAATCCTATCCGCAAATCCGTCTGACGCTGAGCCTCAGCAACGACAACAAGGATCTGGTCGAGAACCGTGTCGACATCGCCTTGCGGTTCGGGGCGCAGTCGGAAACAGGTCTCTACCAGAAACGGGTGGGGCGGGTCGCGACAAGGCTGGTGGCATCGCCTGGCTATCTGGCGGCGCATGGATCCCCAGAGACCTTGGAGGATCTTTCCAGGCACCAGCTCATCTGGGTGTCATCCCTTCCGCACTGGTCCCTGACACATATCGAAACGAGGCGGGAAGAAACGGTCTATCTCAGTCCGGACGTTGGCGTTGATGACATCACGCTTGCGCGGCAGCTTGTTGCCGACGGGCACGGTATCGCGCTGCTCCCGGTGACAGAGACATCCGCCGATCTTTTGTCCGGACGGCTCGGTTTTGTCCTGCCGTCCTGGACAGGGCAGGACCGCAACGCCTACCTGGTCTGGCCGACGGGACGCCTGTTGAGCGCGCGCGCCAGGTGCCTGCGTGACCATATTTCGGATTTCATGAAGGCAGACCCGGTGCTGCAGGGCGGCCTTCCGTCCTGAATACCGGTCAGGCCGTATAGGGATTGCACCTGATGAAACGCGGAACGTCGATGAAGGATCGCATGGCGGACAGCCAGGCGAGGCATTGATCCTGCGTCTTGAAACAGCCGGCCTGCGATGTCTGATAACGGTCGCTGAAGTCATAAACCGTTCCACTCGCGATCCCTTTCCAGCCTGAACCGGTAAAGGTGCGGCAGTCATAGGGCGTGTTGCGGGTGTAGGGCAGGTTCTGCCGGGTCTTGCTGAATGTCGGGGCAAACAGGAGATCGGACGGCGTTTGGAACTGGGACTGACAGGCGACAAGGCCGAATGTCGCCAGGGCGACAAAGGACACTTTGCACAATGATCCGAACTTGCGGGCAACCTGTGCTCGTGTGCTGACTTGGCGAACCATCAAACGCTCCCGTGAAAATCTTCTTTGTCCCGTAGTGCCCCAAGAGACTGATTTGCAATACAAATCAATTGAGCGGAAGAGCGCGGCAAAATCAAGACACGAATGAAGGAGCCCCCACCGGTCTGTCGACCGGAGAGGGCTGGTAAGGGTTTCGATTGCTGTGACCGCTAAATGCAGTCCGGATATCCTTCTCAGGCGAAGGGGTCCGTGCTGGGCAGGTTGAAGTCGAACGGGTCGTTCAGACCCTGGTCAGCATCATCCCAGGCCTGGTAGTAGCCCTCTTCCTGGAGCTGCAGGAGAACGGCTTCGAGCTGGTCGCTGACGGATCCGAACGCATCCCAGGCATCGCCCATCTGCGCCGCGAAACGGGCGATTTCGTCATAAAAGCCCTGGGGCATCTGATCGAAATTGACCTGATCGAGATCGGAGAACAGGAACATCATCTCATCTTCGAACAGGAACTCACGCTCGGTTCCGTCCATGTTTACGATTTCGCCTTCGAACGTGACCGAGAATGTCATCTCGTACATGCCGAAATCGTTTCGCTCGAACTCGATCACGAATTCGAACTCCATGGAAAATTCCTCGATCCCGTAGTCGACGGCTTCGCCGGTTACCTCGAGAACCTGCTCGTATCCGAAGGAGGTCAGGATCGGATTTCCGTCTGCGTCGAACGCTTCCGTCTGGATGGTCGTGCCGACCTCAGCGGTCATTTCGATATACATTTCCCGGAACTGATCGTCGTAGAAGTTGCCTTCGAACTCGTAGGCAAGTCCGCTCTGGTATTCGATCGCGACCTCTTGACCGTTGAAATTCATGGTCTTGATCTCGGTCGTCCGTTCCTCGGTCAGCGCCATGATGTCGAGCCGGCCCGCCTCCGAGCGGAACGTGTAATCCTCCATCTCGAGTTCGAAATTTACCTGCTGTTCGCCGGAACCGCTGGATGACTCGACGCCGGAAGTGATGTTGCCCTGCGGTCCTTCGGAAAGCTGTCCGTCCGGAAGGTTGTCCTTGCCCTCAAGGTTGTAAGGGTCAAGGTTCAGGAAGGGCATGTCAAAAGCGGACGCTGCGGTTTCCGAATTGGCCGACGGCGCTGCGTCGCTCACCGGCTCAATGTGGAACTGGCCAGGCGGACCGCTCTGCGTTACTTCAGCTGATTTGGTATTCAGATCGATGATTTTCTGATCCAGCAGTTCATCGAGACTGGCGAAATTCGTGTTCGAAAATCTGATATGCGTATTCATGAATATTCCTCTCCGAAAGTCTTTCGTGTCATGCAGTTTCTATTTTCTGAAACCTGCAATACGAGAATTGGTGAGGAAAAAATCTTGTTCAACTAAAATATGTTTCATTAATATTCAGAAATAATTCGGTTTTCACATTAAATATATGAGGTTGATTTTTGATAACATTTGAGAAGATTTATAAAAAATCTTACGAATACTGATGCTCCGAAACATATTCTTTGAACGCGTGGTCAAAAGGAGAAAGACCGGCGCCAATGGCACCGGCCTTCCGGGTTCGCTGATTCTGGCGCGTCAGGCGACGTTGATCCGGCGCAGCATGAGGAAATTGTCCGTCTGCTGAGTCCCGTCGATTTTGGGTTTCGATCCCGAAGGGGGCAGCATCACGAGCGGCAGAGCAAAAAAGACTGCGCCGAGAAAGATCTTCGCGGTTTCGTGCACTGCTGTCCGGTTTAGATCGGCAATGATCTCTTAAGGCGCTCCCCGGTCAATGAACTTGTCATTCCCGCTGAAGCGCAGCGGAAGGCCGGAACCCAGTAACCATCTGTTTCTCCTTCATCTTTTAACCTTCGGCCACATGGAGTACTGGTTCCCGGTCTTGCCGCGTGTGCGGCAAACCGGGACGACAAATCGAAGAAACAATTCCGTATCGCGATTTGGCGGCGCACGGAATTAATTCTCTTTCTCAGTGACATAAGTTCGAATGTATTTTTCTGAACGGACAGCAGTGGGTTTCGTCCAGGATCGCCTGGCGCATGAGTCGACGCGCGTCTTCGCGCAACTGAATTGCAATACAGATCAACTGAACGGAGGAGCGCGGCAAACCCACCAACAGCATGAAGAAGCCCCCTCCGGCCGGCAGGACGGAGGGGGCGATAAACGGTTTCGTTTGCTGCGATTACCCACAGCAGTCCGGACCTGCTTCTCAGGCGAAGGGATCCATGTTGGGAAGGTCGAAGTCGAACGGGTCGTTCAGGCCCTGGTCGGCATCATCCCAACCCTGGTAGTGCCCGTCTTCACGGAGCTTCAGGAGAATGGCTTCGATCTGCTCGTTGACCGACCCGAACGCATCCCAGGCCTCGCCCATATTGGCGGCAAAACGGGCGATCTCGTCGTAAAATCCCTGCGGAAGCTGGTCAAACGTGATTTCGTCGAGACTGGAGAAATTGAACACCGACATGTCTTCGAAGAGAAACTCGCGCGCATTTCCATTCAGGTCGACGATCTCGCCTTCAAACATGACGGAAACGGTCATTTGGTAGTGGTTTTCGCCGATCTTCTCCAGTTCGATCATGAACTCGAAGCCCATGAAGAATTCTTCGATACCGTAGTCGAATGCCTGGCCCTCGACCTCGAGCATCTGCTCGTGTCCGAATGACTTCAGGACGGGATTGCCGTTCTCGTCATACACTTCCGTCTGGATGGTGGTTGCCGCTTCGGCGTTCACCACGACATAAAGTTCCCTGAACTGGTTGTCGTAGAAGCTTCCCTCGAACCCGTAGGCGAGACCGCTCTGATATTCGGCCGGAACTTCCTGGCCGTTGAACATCATGGTCTTGATCTCGGTGGTGCGCTCCTCCGTCAGCGCCATGATGTCGAGCCGTCCCTCGTCCGAACGGAACGTATACCCCTCCATATCAAGCGTGAAATTGACCTGCTGCTCTCCGGCTCCGCCTGAAATATCGACCGCGGATCCGATCATGCCCTGCGAGCCTTCGATCAGGTCTCCGGTCGGAAGATTGTCCTTGCCGTCAAGGTTGTAGGGGTCGAGGTTCAGGAAAGGCAGATCCTGCCCGGACGGTCCGTTGTCCGAAATCGACGACGGTGTGCTTTGTGTTCCCGGCTCATTCACCGGATGACCCGGTGGACCGCTCTTCGCGACATCGACGGCATTTGCGGCCAGGTCGATGAGTTTCTGGTCCAGCAGTTCGTCGAGATTGGTGAAGTTCGTATTCGTGAATCTGGTATGCGTATTCATATTGGTTCCTCTCCGAAAATCTATGTCGTCCTGCGGGTTCTATTTGAACGAAACCTGCGCTAAGAGAATTGGTGGGAGAAAACCTGCATTCAACTAAAATTTGTTTCATTAAAAATCAGAAATAATTTGGTTTTCGCATTAAATGTGAGTGTGGTGTGTTTTGAAATATTTGAGAAGATTTCAAGCGGGAATTTTGGTTACTGGAAAATTTTCGAGTATTTTTGACAAGTCTTTTCACAACAAAGAAAAACCGGCGCCGATGGCGCCGGTTTCCAGTCTTCAGCCGGATCTGGTCCGTCAGTTGACGTTTATCCAGCGCAGCATCAGGAAATTGTCAGCCCGTTGTGTCAGGTCGATATTGGACTTCGAGCCCCACAGAAGCGGCTGGATGTGAAGCGGCACATAGACGACGTCGTCGCGGATGATCTTTGCCGTTTCGTCCAGCATGGCCTGACGCTTTTCTGCATCGATTTCCTTCTGGATCTGCGGAAGGAGTTCGTCGACACGTGCGTTCGAATAGCCGCCGAAGTTCCAGCTTCCGAGCTTTTTCTCATCGTTCTTGGTCGTAACGAGGAAGCGGATCGGGTGCTCGGCATCGAACGTTCCCGGCGACCAACCGAGCAGGTACATGTCGAAATTGCCGGCGCGCAGTTCGGGCCAGTAGCTTCTGACCGGCATTGCGTTCAGTTCCGCCTTCATGCCGGCCTGCGTGAGCATGGCCGCCATCGCCTTGCAGAGCGCTTCGTCGTTGATGTAGCGGTCATTCGGGCACATGAGACCGAACGAGAAACCCTCGGGGTAGCCAGCATCCGCGAGCAGGGATTTCGCGCTTTCCGGATCATATCCGATCCGGTCGGTTGCCGCATCGCTGTGTCCCTTCATCTGCGGGCTCACAAGCTGGGTCGCGACCTCGGCATTGCCGCGCATGATCTTGTCGACAAGGGCCTCGGCGTTGATTGCCTTCTGCACGGCCTCGCGCACCTTGACGTCCTGGAACGGGTTCTTGTCCGTCGTTTCCTTGGAATATTTGAGAGCATCGTGACCATGGGCGAAGCCGAGCATGATGACGCGGGCTTCAATGCCCTGGTGAAGGCTCAGTCCGTCCTGATTCTCGATGCGGGAGACGTCCTGCACGGGAACGGGATTGATCAGGTCGACCTGGCCGCTGAGCAGGCCGGAAACCGCGGTCGCCGGATTGGCGATCGGCAGGAACGTCGCCTTCGTGAGGTTGTGTTCCTTGTCGTCCCACCAGCCATCAAAAGGTTCAAGCACGGTCTGGACCCCAGGCTCGCGGGAGGTGAGCTTGAACGGGCCGGTGCCGTTGGCGTTCAGGGTCGCATAGGTTTCCGTTTCCTTGGCCGGGCGCACGGCGTCATTGGCTTCCGCCCATCCCTTGTCGAGGATCATGAAGTTCGCGATGGAATCGGGAAAGATCGGGTTCGGCGCGTGGGTCAGGAAATCGATGGTGTAGTCGTCGACGATCTTGACTTCCTTTACCGGCGCGAACCAGGAGCTCGTATCGGCTTCCTCGGAAGACGCACGCTCATAGGAGAAAAGCACGTCCTCAGCGGTGAGATCCGCTCCATCGTGGAACTTCACGCCTTCACGCAGCTTGAAACGCCATCCCTCGCCACCGAGCGGCTCCCAGCTTTCGGCCAGGGAGCCTTCGATCTGCATGTTCTTGTCCCTGCGGACGAGACCCTCGTAGACATTGTTCAGGAACCCGAGCACCGGGGCCGAGTTGACGGCATGGGGGTCCATGGTCTGCGGGTCGGTCGGCGAGGACCAGCGGAGTTCGGCAGCGCTTGAAATTGAAACCGAAGAGAGCAAGGCGCCGGCAAGCGTAAGTCCGGCTGTAAAGGCTCCGGTACGGCGTAACGACCTCATCATGACATCCCCTTTAGGTGTTGTTGTAACGGTGTTGTGAAAATAGCCTAAGCTTTTTCGGGACAAAAGAAATACCGGACCCGCATGCGCGTCCGGCATCAATCTCAATTAAATGTGAAACTGGGAGCGCGGCTAGGGTCCTTGCCCTAAACCTTGCCGGCAACCATCAGCGCAAATGCCTGCACAAGCGCGACTTCCTTCAGCCTGTCGAAACGGCCTGATGCACCACCGTGGCCGGCTTCCATGTTGGTCTTCAGCATCAGGACGCTGTCACCGGTCTTTTCCGCACGCAGGCGGGCGACCCATTTGGCGGGTTCCCAGTAAGTGACCCGCGGATCTGTCAAACCCGCCACCGCGAGGATCGCCGGGTAGTCCTTGGCTTCGACATTGTCGTAAGGCGAATAGGAGGCGATGTAGTCGTAGGCGACCTTGTCGGTGATCGGGTTGCCCCATTCCGGCCATTCGGGAGGCGTCAGCGGCAACGTGTCATCCAGCATGGTCGCCAGGACATCCACGAAGGGCACTTCCGCGATGATGCCGCCAAATTTTTCGGGCGCGAGATTCGAGATTGCCCCCATCAGCATGCCACCGGCGGAGCCGCCTTGCGCGACAATCCGGGCATGAGAGGTGAATTTCTCCGCGACAAGGTGGTCCGCTGCCGCGATGAAATCCGTGAATGTGTTCTTCTTGGTTTCGCGTCGGCCGGTCTTGTACCAGCGGAAGCCCTTGTCCTTGCCGCCGCGCACATGGGCGACGGCGTAGACGAAGCCGCGGTCCACAAGCGACAATGCGTTTGTGTTGAAGCTTGCCGGGATCGTGATGCCGTAGGACCCGTAGCCGTAAAGCAAGAGGGGGGCAGAGCCATCGAGTTCCGTATCCTTGTGGTAGAGGATCGAGACAGGGACGGTTTCGCCATCGGCCGCAGGGGCCATCAGCCTCCGGGTAACGTAGTCGGCGGCGTCATGTCCGGAAGGAACTTCCTGCTCCTTCTTCAGAACCCGGTCGCGGGTCTCGATGTCGTAATCGAACGTCTGGGACGGTGTCGTCATCGAGGAATAGGTGAAGCGGATCGCGGTGGTGTCGAATTCGTAGCCGCCGCCGAGACCCAGGGAATAGGCCTCTTCATCGAATTCCACGGAATGTTCGAGATTGTCCGCGAGGCGGCGGATGACGATGCGCGGCAGTCCGTCTTCGCGCTCCAGCCGGGTCATGAATGTCTTGTAGACGCAATGCGACAGGATCAGGCAGCCGGGCTTGTGGGGGACGAGGTCGGTCCAGAATTCCCGCCCCGGCGTAGCCTTGGGGGCGGTGACGATCTTGAAATCCTCCGCATCCCCGAGATTGGTCAGAATGTAGAGCGTTTCGCCGTGATCATCGATCGAGTATTCGACACCGGTGTCGCGCGGCGCGATCAGGACGGGGGCCGTTTCCGGCTGGTCTGCCGGGATCATCCAGACTTCCGACGTCTCGTGATCGTGGATATCGATGATGATGGTCTCGCCCGACTGGGTCTTGCCGACGCCCATGAAGAAACCGGCATCCGTCTCCTCGTGAACAAGCACGTCCAGCGCGGGGTCCGTGCCGACCTTGTGCCTGAATAGCTTCGAGGGGCGGTGGTTGTCGTCCAGGCGAATGTAGAAGACGAACGTGCTGTCCGATGAGAAGACGCCTCCGCCTGCGGTGTCCGCAATGCTGTAGTCCAGGTCCTTGCCGGTCTCCGTCTCCCTCAACTGCAGAGAATAGTATTCCGACCCCTTGTCGTCATAGGCCCATGCAAGCAGCTTGTGATCCGGCGACTGGCTGGCTCCGCCGATCCGGAAATAGGCCTTGCCCTCCGCTTCGCTGTCGCCGTGAAGCAGGACGGTTTCAGCGCCGCCCGCGCGCGGCGTGCGGAAGAAGATCGGCTGCTGGCCGCCGGTTTCGAACTTCATGCCGTAGGCATAGGGACCGTCGGGTGAAGGGACCGAGCTGTCATCTTCCTTGATGCGGCCGCGCATTTCGCCGAAGAGCGTTTCCTGAAGACCGGCCGTCGGCTCCATCACCGCTTCCTGGTAGGCATTCTCGGCTTCCAGGTAGGCACGGATGTCCGCATCAAGAACGGACGGATCGCGCATCACCTCCTGCCAGTTGTCCGCACGCAGCCAACCGTAGTTGTCCTGCCTGGAGATACCGTGGATTTCGTGGGTTTGGGGGCGTGCTTCGGCACGCGGGGGAAGAGCAACCTGTTTCATGCGCAAGGAGGTAGGATTTTTGTGATTTGTTGGCAAGTGACATTGTTTTCAGAATTGGTTCCGCAACGACATTCCCGCTTTTACATGACAGACCGGCCCGCCGCCTGATAACATGAATTTACGTCAGGTAAATTACTTGGCTGGAGGAGGATGCCATGTCCCGGATGATCCTGAGTTGCGCAGCTGCCGTGGTGGCCTGCTTCACTGTCGCGCACGCGGAAACGATGCCGTTGCCGGATAGCCTCATCGGCCTGACAAGCCCGGAGGGGCAGTCGCTGCTCATGGGATCGGAGGCGAGCAACGACTACTTTCCGCTGAGCATCCACTTCACGACCCAGGTGAACCCGGCCTATTGCGGTCCGGCGACGATCGCCATGGTCCTCAACGCACTGAACGTTCCGCGTCCAGCTTCAAAGATGACGCTTGGTCTCGGCATGTTCGATCAGGAAAACATCTTTACGCCCGCCGCTGCGAAAGTGAAGGCGGCTGAAGCGATCGTGAGCCCGCCATACGGCATGACGCTCAATGAACTTGGCGGCGTTCTTGCGGCGCACGACCTGAAGGTGGACGTGGTTCACGCATCCGATTCCGATCTCGATACGTTTCGCGCGGTTGCCGTCGCCCATCTGCGGGACGATGACACGTTCGTTCTCGTCAACTACCTGCGCAAGTCGATCGGACAGGAAAAGGGCGGGCACATTTCGCCACTCGGTGCCTATGACGAAGACACCGACCGCTTCCTCATTCTTGACGTGTCCCGCTACAAGTACCCGCCCGTCTGGGTCGAAGCAGCGATCCTGTTCGACGCAATGAATACGGTCGACAGCGACAATGCCGGCAAGACGCGCGGCTATGTCAGCGTCGGCCGCTGAGCGAAGTCGCCGGGGAAGCTGCAGCGGCTAACTGCAAAGCCTGCGCGCCCGTGTGCGCGCACGGCTCATAGTGCCGCCAAAGGCATGAGCCTTGACAATAATGAGGGGGTGACAATTCCACGAAGAGATCTTACCTTAAGGTAGCTTGGTTTCACGATTTCGGAGCCAGGCGGCATTTGAGAATAAATTTGTTTGCGTAAGTTTTAAAAAAACAGATCGCTGTCGAAGCCTGTTTTGAAAGGTCCACGCAGCGTTTCTTATAAAAAACAATACCGACTCTCCTGGTTCACTATTAGAATTTTCCGGAGACATATTGCCGTGATTATAGAGATTTACAGGGAAAATACCCTTTGCATCATACGTCCCGCGGGACGGATTGATCTTGCGACAGTGGACGAGTTCGAAAGCTCCTTGCGGGACCAGATCGAAACGGCTCCCGCCAAGCTGCTCATTGACATGGGAAAGGTGACCTATCTGGCCGGAGCCGGCCTGGGCGTTCTCCTGGCAACGGCCATGACCCTGAAGGGGCACGCCAGTCAGATGGGCGTCTTCGGTGTGTCCGGACGTGTTGGCGAGTTGTTCGAGGTGTCCGGTTTCGCTTCGGTTCTGGATGTTCATCCCGACGAATTGAGCGCGCGGGGAGAGGTCCACTGATTGCAAATCACGTGCAGACAGCCGCGACGATGTTTGCGGGGCTGGGTCTGTTTTTCTTCGCGATGCATTTTCTGTGCGTCAACCTGAAACGTCTTGCCGACCAGAAACTGAAACGGCGCATTGCCAGGCTGACCGCGACGGCGCCCGCGGGGCTGTCGGTCGGGATGCTGATGATTGTCCTGACCCAAAGCGGTACGGCCGCCGTGTTTCTCCTGGTCGGCCTGGTTCGGGCGGGCATGATGACACTCAGGCAGGTCCAGCCGGTCATTCTCGGCCTCAATCTCGGCGCCGGGCTCATCGTCCTGTTCCTGACACTGGACATCCGGGTCGCCGTGTCGCTTCTGATCGGTGTCTCCGGAGTTCTCTATGCGTTCGGTGCACGGCACAGGGAACACGTCGCCGGAGCTGCCATCGGTGTCGGACTGCTGTTCCTGGGGTTTCAGATCATGCGCGATGCCGCCACACAGATCGAAACGCAGGCCTGGTTCGTGCACTTTGTCGAAGTGACGGCGGGAGCTCCGCTGATGGCGTTTCTCGTCGGCATGGTCCTGACCATATTCGCCCAGTCATCGATTGCCGTCGCAGCGGTGATGATCGTCTTCCTACAGTCCGGCCTGTTCGAATTGCAGGACGGGATCATGTTCGTGTTCGGTGCCAATATCGGCAGTTCGGTTCTGATGCTGCTGCTGTCGGCCAACCTGTCCGGCGTGCAACGGCAAGTCGCCCTCTACAAACTCGGTTTCAACGCGATTTCGGCCATGATCCTTTTGCCGGTGATGTACGTGGAAGCCGCGACCGGGTGGCCACTGATTGTTGCGCTTGTCTCCCAGTTGAGCACCGACGCGGGCACACAGGTCGCGCTGGCCTATGTCTTGTTCAATGCATTGCCCGTGCCCATTCTCCTGATGCTGCTGGGGCCGACGGCTGACCTTCTGCAGAAGATCAGCCCCGAGACCCGGGCGGAAAGCGGCGCCAAGCCGAAACACCTGCTGCAACCCTGTCAGGAACCTCCATCTGTCGCTCAGAGGCTGGCCGAACTTGAGATTGTCCAGGTCCTGCGGCAGTGTTCCGAGGCGTTTTCAGCCATGCGGTCGAACCGCGGTCTGAAAGACCTTCACGCCAACCTGGAATCGGCCGCTGCCCTTCAGCGGATTATCGAGGAAGCGCTCAAGGACATTGCATCGGACCGGTTCCTGTCGCCTTCTGAACACGGCCGGGTCGATCTGCTGGTGCGTATTCTCTATCTGACGCAAGGGATGCGGGATGCGCTTGACGGTCTCGGCGCCGAAGTCATCTGTCTGCGCAAGACACGCCCGGACCTGTGGTTTGCTGATTCTGCTGTCGAAGGCCTCGATGCCATCCTCGGCGTGCTGATATCGGTCGCCCGGGACCGAAACCGCGATACCCTTGAGGTTCTGAGCCGGCTGACATCGGCAAAGGGCAACGGCATCAATGCGATCAAGGTCGCCTATCTGGGGGACGAACATTTTCTCAAGGATGAGGACAGGGGGCGACTCCTGAATGCCATGAACCTTTGCGAACGCCTGATCTGGCTCTTCGGAGAGGTCGGCCGGACGTATGGAAGACTGGGGCACAGCCAGGTTGAAGTTCTGCCCTCCGTTTTCGAAAGGCAGGCTAATTCGGCGCGGATCCTGGCCTAGCCATCCATGCGCAGCCGTCGGAAGGTGTCTGCGCGTGCATCCGGAAATGTCCGGGATCGGGTTGCGAACCTATTTGTAAACGACCGCGTTCTGCGAGTTTTCCAGCTTGAGCTTTGAGGCCGCCTTGTTGCCGCTGTTGATGTAGAGCGTTGCATCCGCAGCGCTGATCTCGTCGATCGGCAGGGTGTGCGGCGGGACCTTCTCGAGCAGGATCTTTGCCGCCATTTCAGCGGCGGTCCTGCCGCGTTCCTCGTACTCGCTGCCGAAAACGAGCGTTATGCCGTCTCCGACATAGGCGCTCGAGGACCCCATGCTGACGAGGTCCTCCGGTATGATCTGCGCCAGGGCCTCGGAATGGGCGACGAAGGAAGACGAAGAGGTCACGTATATGGCATCGACGTCTTCAAGCTCGGGCTTCAGCGCGGCGATCTGAATGTCCTTTTCCTTGGCGTCCGGGGCGAAGCGCAGCCGCTTGATGGAAATCCCGCGTTTTTCCGCAGCGCCTGAAAGCCGGTCTGCCTCTGCGACCGCATTGCTCTCCCTCGGATCGAAGAGGACGGCGATGTTCCTGACCGGATAAACGCCGGAAAGGAGTTGAAGATTGACCTCCGGCGACAACGAGTGCTTTGCTCCGGTCATTCCCCTGGGTGGCCGGTCCAGCGCCGGTGCGAGGCCGACACCGACCGGGTCGGTGACAATGTTGAAGACGCGCGGAACGTTGTCGACGTCGAAATTCCGAACGGTCATTGTCACGGTCGTTCCGAAGGTATAGATCAGATCCATCGACTTGATATCGTCCAGCCGGTCTCTGAGGAAACCTGCCAGCCTGGTCTGATCGCGGCCAGCGTCGAAATGTTCGATATCCGCATCGACACCAAGCTTTTCGAGATGAGCGATGAAACTGTGTTCTGCCGGTGTCAGGCCGCGCCATGTGAGCATCAGGATGGATCTGGTTTGATCCGATGCCATCAGGGAAGAGGGGGCAAGGATCAGGAGCACGAGCAGGACGAGGCGGGTTATCACGAAGGCGGCTCTGTCGGCGATGTTGTTGTCATTCATCTTTGCGATGGGTTGTTCCCGTTCATGATAAGCGCCGGAGCGCCGGCATCAATGCCCATTGATCTTTTCTTTGACAGCATAAATTCAGAAACGATTGCGACTTAATTCTGCGCATGGTGCGTCCGCCGGCCGAAGACTTCACATGCGTATTGCCAGGATGATCGGTCCCGGGGATCTCGCGACAGAGTATGGCCGGCGTTGCCGCGTCTGCGCCCTCCCGCGAACCGCGGCGCTGACGCGTCGGCAAACTATCGGGGAGTGTTGCGGTAAACGAAGACGGCGGCCCGGACGCACAGGCGGGCAAGCATGCCCGCAGACGACGCGAGCGTCATCTGAACCGCGGCTCCGCGGGCGAGGCCCGTTCCCCAATTGACGTCCTGTATTGTCACCAGCGCAAAAAAGCAGAAAGCCGTCACGACCGCGTACACCACGAGAGACCATCTTGTCGGCAGAAAAAAGATGGTCAGTGCGACGATCACATGCGCGGTTTGAAAATACATATGCTGGCTCCGGATCCGGTTGAATGCCGGGATCAAAGCGAATGCGCGTGCAGAGCGTCCCAACGGGCCTTGCAGATTTGGTGCAATTGTTCAGGAAACGGCGACGCGCGGCCTGCCGCGGAACAGGATGAACACCATGATCGCCATGTTGAGGAAGTTCCAGGCGATGCCGTTCATGAACGCGGCCTGATAGGAGCCTGTCAGGTCGTAGATCAGTCCGGACAGCCATCCGCCGAGCGCCATGCCGAGAATTGTCGACATCATCACCAGACCGACACGACGGCCTGCCTCGCGCGCAGGAAGATATTCGCGCACGATCACGGCGTAGCTCGGAACGATGCCGCCTTGTGACAGCCCGAAGATCAGGGAGACCAGATAAAGCGATGCGAGGCCATTGAACGGAATATAGAGAAACAGCGCCGCGCATTGCAGGACGGAACCGATCAGGAGCGTCCGGATGCCGCCGATCCTGTCCGCCAGCACACCCGATATCAGACGGCTGACGACGCCCATGCCCGTCATCAGGGCGATCATGTCGGCGCCGGGAGCGATGCCGTAACCGAGATCGACGCAATAAGCGACGATATGCACCTGGGGCATGGACATGGCCACGCAGCAGCTCAGGCCGGCAATGACCAGAAGCGCCTGCAGTGCGGTCGGGGACAGGCCGGTCGATTGGCTGCCGAAAGCGAGTGCGGACGGTCCGGCCGCCAGGGCCGATTCCGGCGGTTTCCGCCGCAGGATCAGGGCGAGCGGCACCATCGTGACCAGACAGATGATGCCGATGACCAGATACGTTTCGCGCCAGTCCGAGGTTTCCAGGTTCCATTGTATGAAGGACGGCCAGAGAACGCCGGCAAGATAGTTGCCTGAGGCGGCGCAGGCGACCGCGAGCCCGCGGCGTTTCAAAAACCAGTGCGAGATATCGGCGACAAGCGGTCCGAAGGTTGCCGCCGTGCCCAGGCCGATCAAAACACCCTGCGCAAGTGTGAACAGCAGGACGTTCCGGCTGATGGCCGCGAGCGAGAACCCGGCCGCCAGAAAAATCGCCGAGGCGATCACCGGCGGGACGATCCCGTAACGATCGACAAAGCGCCCGAGAATGTAGTTGCCAATGGCAAACCCGGCCATCGTGGCTGTATAGGGCAGGGAGGCGCCGGCCCGGTCAACGCCGAAATCCGCCTGTACATCCGGCAGCACGATGACAACGACCCACATCCCGGCACCGCCGATGGTGCTGAGCAGGATCGATATTGCAAGGCGGAACCACGCGTATGGGCCATCCTGCACATAGGGATCGGCTGTATCCGGACTGGACATATCGGACTTTCAAGAAGTGTCTTCAATCCTGCCTAGCAGGTTCGCCGAATGCGGGCCAACAAATATCCTTGAAGTGATTGAGAAGCATCTTGAATGGATGCCGGAGACTGGGTGCCTCCGGCAGCCGCATGCGCGTGATCAGGAGCCCGGTTTCGATGCACTGAGAATTTCGGTGACGTAGTCCGGCAGGGTCCGGGTCGGGCGAGCGATTATCTCCCGAAGCGCGGCCGAGCTGTTGTAGAGTTCGCCTTCTGCCGTTCTGGCGCTTGCGTCGGCTAAGGCCTTTGCGAACCCGTCGGGCAGACCTGCCCCTCTCAGGATGCCGGCATAGTCTTCTTCCGGCAGGTTCTGAAACGGGATCGGGCGGCCGGTCTGCCTGGAGATTTCGTTTGCCAGATCCTGAAGCGTGATGGCCTCGTCGCCTGCGAGTTCCACGGCACGGGTCGAAAGATCGTCACCTGCGATGGTGCGTGCTGCGGCTTCCGCATAATCATCGCGTCCGGCGATCGATGTCTTTCCGTCTGCACTCGATCCGACAACAGCTCCGTGCTCCAGTGCGGCGGCGATTGTCCCCGCAAAGTTCTCAAGATACCAGCCGTTGCGCAGGCAGACATGGGCAATGCCGCTTTCTTCAAGCAGCCTTTCCGTTTCGACATGCTCTGCGCCCAGGATGAGCTGCGTCCCGGGCACGTTCAGAAGGCTCGTGTAGGTGATGAATTTCACACCAGCGGATTTCGCGGCCTCGATGACGGCCGCATGTTGCGGCACGCGCCGGCCGACTTCAGAGCCGGAAATGAGCAGAAGCCGGTCGACGCCGTCCAGGGCTTCCGGCAAGCTTGCCGGATCATCGTAGTCGAAGCGGACTACGCTCACCTGTGCGGTGGCAAGATCCTGCGCCTTCTCGGGCGTGCGCACCAGGGCGCGGATCGGCTCATTCGCAAGATCCTTCAAAAACCGCAGAACGCTTCTGCCGAGCTGACCATTGGCACCTGTGACTGCAATCATCTCAAAATTCCTCGATCTGGATTGACGACATTTGTCGGATGCAGCCGATGTAGATTTTGCACTTACTTTTCGTTAGTACGCACCAAAAGGTTAGTTTTGAGAAACTTTGAAAAATGGCCGAAAACAGTCGATCAGATACCGGGGTAGAGACCTCCGAAACACCGTCCGGATGCGCGTCAGGTGTTGCTCTGTCCGAGATGATGCGGCGCGGAGAGCTGTTCAACCAGGACTGCCCCTCCCGGGAGATCCTCAAACACCTGACCAGCCGCTGGGGTGTTCTGGTCCTGATTGCGTTGCTGGAGCGTGACCAGAGGTTTTCCGAGCTTCGCCGCACCGTGGGCGGTGTCAGCGAGAAGATGCTGGCGCAGACGTTGCAGACGCTGGAAGCCGACGGGTTCGTCAACCGGTTTTCGCACCCGGTCGTTCCGCCGCACGTGGATTACAGTCTGACGCCGATCGGCCGGGAAGTCGCTTTGCAGGTGCGGCAGATTGCGGACTGGATCGAGGTCAATATCGGGCGGATCCTGTCATCCAGGGCCGACAAGGCGGCCGGTCAGGGCGACGGGCACACACGGCCGGCCTGACCGTTGCGCAATGCCATTTCCACGCAGCGACCTGAGGATCGCATCGTTGACTTGATCTCCGCGGGAAACCGAACCTGGTGGAGTTCCCTGGCGC
Organism: Roseibium sp.; assembly: GCF_965229775.1. Classification (GTDB taxonomy): domain Bacteria; phylum Pseudomonadota; class Alphaproteobacteria; order Rhizobiales; family Stappiaceae; genus Roseibium. The sequence goes on along the minus strand of NZ_OZ245929.1, from coordinate 5,475,977 downwards.
GCTCGTCCTCGATGCCGACAACCCTCAGGGTCCGGCGGTCATTCGAGGGAACCGCGATGTCGGGACGTCCGTCCGCGTTGAAATCGATATCTGCAGAGAGGTCCTGCTCGCGCGCGCCGATCCTGTGATTGGAAAAACCGGGTAGGGATGCAATCGGGACAAGGGCAGCACCGCGCCATTCAACGAAATAAAGCGTTCCCCCGATATGTGGCGTCTCGACATAGGCAATCTGCGGCTTGCCGCGCCCTGCATAATCCGCGATCCCGGCAATGTTGAGCCACCGGTTGGTTCTGCCGATCGGGTCCGTTGCCGCCAGTTCGACAAGCTTGCCGTCGCGCAGCCCATAGATGGCGACACTGCCACCGGCATTCGCGAACGAGCGGATGGTGATCACCTCGAAGCGCCCGTCGCCGTCCAGATCAGTGATCCTCGGCGTCCGGTCTTCGAAGACTTCGCTCTCCGGCAGGTGAAAGTCGAACATACGTCCGTCGCGCGTGGCAACGTGCAGTGAGCCGGCCTCGATATCGTCGCCCAGGATCGCGTGTCTGTAGCGGCGCGTCGGAGAGCCGTACCAGGCGGCAGCTGCATCCTTTGTCCCGGCCCGGTAGAGGGCATAACTGCCGTCCGGCAGACCTCCGGCGGGACGCCTTTCCGCACCGTTCCAGACATCATCGGGCACGTCTGACGCGCTGCCAGGCTGAACCAGCATCAACAGGCAGACGATGATGCAGAAGAGTTGGGACCTGGTTTTCAAGAAACGCTCCTATTCGGCGGCATCCAGGTTCCGCGGCGGTTTGGCCGCGGACAGAAGGCAGTTTTCAGTTGCACTGTCCATCGGAACCATGAGTTCGATCGTCATGCCTTCGACCACAGCATCCTGGACCGAGGCGAGCTGTCCGAGCATGGAGGTCAGGCGCAGCTTGCTTCCGTCCGGACCGAGCACCTCGACCGGCACGAAAACCGGCACGTCCTCCCGGAAGGTCTCGTCCAGCCCGTCAAGCAAACCGCTTGAATGGGCCTGCTGGAGCAAATCGGCAAGCTCGGGATCGTCGGCGGCTTCCCTGTAAAGACGCGCGGCGAAAATGGGGGCAGCTTCGGGCCAGTTCAGAACGCGTTCGCGAAAGTCCGGAGACAGGAAAATGCGGAACATGTTCGGCGGTTCGTTCTGGTCACCGATCACGCCGGCCAGAAACAGTTTGCCAGGCAGGTTGTGCCGAAGAATGGTCCAGCGCTTGTCGAGAACGAAGGCGGGGAAGGGCCAGTTTGCCAGGAGGCGGGTCTCAATGAGATCGAGCGCGTCCTGAACGTCCACGGATTCCTCGGCCCTGCACTTGTAAGGGCTTGCAAAGCCGGCCGTGTCGTAAAGCACATGCGCCCGCGTCACCGGGAGACCGAGTTCCCGTTCAATTCGCTGGATCATATAACGGCTTGGCTGTGCCCGGCCGGTTTCAAGAAAGGAAATGTGGCGCTGGGTCGAGCCGATGCGGCCGGCCAGATCCGACTGGCTCATTCCTCGCTCGCTGCGAAGAGATTTCAGGGAAGTGCCGAAGGCAGAGCCGTGCGCATTCATGTTCGGGTCCATGGACAGTGTCTATTCCCTGCGGGGGAATTGCTGATGCTGCCGGAAAAACTAGGCTCCGGGCGACGTTCAATCAACACACGAACGCTGGAGCAACCTTATGATCACCTGGATACTTGCCGTTCTGGCCCTCTATTTCATCCAGATTTATGCAACCGCGCTTTTCTACCTGCCTTCGGTCAGCCTGTTGAAGCTTGCCGGCGGGCGCGATGAACTGCCGGACAAGGGCAGGCTGGGGCTGCGTGCCGACAAGGCGCTGGTGAACATGAAAGAAAACCTGCCGTTTTTTCTCGTTCCTGCGGTGCTTGCCTACGTTGTGCCGACCACCGACATGGCAATGGCCGTCCTTGGCGCGCAATTGTTCTTCTGGGGCCGCCTTGTCTACCTCCCGGCCTATGTGACCGGCATTCCGGGCCCGCGCTCGATCGCCTACACGATCGCACTGGTCGGCAACACCATCACTGTGGCGGCGTTGTTCGGCATGTGATCCGGCCCCGCGCAAGCGGCTAATTTCTGACCGGCTTCCCGGTCCCGGTCAGACGCCGCTTCAGTCGCCGTTTTCGGCCTTTGCCGGTCTTCCGCCACCATGAACGAAGTTCATCGCGTGACCATTCAGGCAGTATCTGAGGCCGGTCGGATGGGGACCGTCCGGGAAGACATGTCCCAGATGGGCATCGCACTGATTGCACCGTATTTCGGTGCGCACCATTCCATGCGACTTGTCTTCAAGTTCCCGGATCGCCTCGGGGTGAACGGATTCGAAGAAACTCGGCCAGCCGCAGCCGGCGTCGAACTTCGTATCCGACATGAAGAGAGGCGCATCGCAGCAGATGCAGTCGTACCGCCCGACCAGCTTGTTGTCCCAGTAGGGACCGCTAAACGGACGCTCGGTGCCCGACTGGCGCGTGACATAGAATTGCTCTGCCGTCAGCTGGTTCATCCATTCAGCGGTCGTTTTCCTCACCTTGGGCGCTTTTTCTTCCGTTCTGGTGATGTCGTCGCTCATAATGAACTTCCCGATTTTCCTTCGTTTCGCGATTAGATAGGAGGCTGTGCCAAAAGCTCAAGAAACATGAGCTTCCCGAAATCAACGGGTTAGCGTTTTCACGAGAGTCTTGACCCTGTTGCCGCCTTCCTGCCTTGCCTCGAATACACAATTTTCAGCCGCCGACAAAATGAACTCATGGCTTTCGGAAATGCCGTTCTGTTCAGCGACGGTGCAGACTGCCCCCACGGACGCGGTCATCACGCCGCCGGCGGCGGCATTGACCGGGTTCGGGATTGCCAGGTCCTCGATCGCGACCTGAATATAGGCGCTGATCGTTTCCGCTCCCATCCCATGGGTTCGGGGGAGCAGAAGCGAAAATTCGCTTGTCGCAGTGCGGGCGGCAATGTCCGCGGGCCTGCGTGCGGTTTCCCTGAGCGTTCGCGCCACCTTGACGAGGCAGTCGTCCGCGGCCTGGGTTCCGGCGTTTTCAACGAAGGCGTCGAAACGGTCCAGCGTCACCCTTATCAGGCTGGTGTGCGTCTTTTCCCGAAGTGCAAGCGCCCACTCGCGCCTGAGCGTGTCTTCAAATGCATTTCGATTGTAGAGCCCCGTCAGCGGATCGCTCTGGGAGGCGGCCTCAAGCAAGCCCTCCAGCTCCCGAAGTCTCGCGATATCCTTGAAAAAGATCACAAACGCGGCCGCCGCGCCGCCGGCGTCTTCCAGGATGTGTGTCGCGACGTCCGCCCAAACCGCGGACCCGGTCGCAGAACGCAGTTGCATTTCCGCTTCGGGCAATTGTCCGAAGGGGTCACCGTTGCCCGACAATATCCGGTGAAGGGCGCTGGCATCCCTGGTGGCCGTCTCGACATGCACAAGGTCGCCAAGGTGGCCTGACAGCAGATCCACGGGCCAGCCGAACAGTTCTTCCGTGGCAGGGGAGGCAAACAGGACAGACCCGTCCAGGGACACCACGAGAACGGCGTCGCTGCCAAGTTTCAAGATCTTTTCAAAGTCCAGGGTTTGCGCGTGAAGCTGTTCAGTCCCGAGAGAATTCTTGTTTTTTGGTTCCAACGCCATAACTGCCTCGCTCAGCAACTGGTCGACAATCAGCCGCCCTTGGCCTTGCTCGCCTAAAAGGGAACGTTATTTGGTCTTTGAAATCAAGTGGCGACGCCGACTTCCTCCCTTACGGTAAATCTGCGGTGGGGCCGCCGGAGACCGGAGAAAGCGGGAATGCAACCCAGGATAAAGTCTTCTTCTCTGCTTGACGTGGATGAAACCCTTGTACGCTCCCGGAAATGGGCGAAAATCACAACCGAGGGCGTGCCGCGTGCGAACAAATCGACAAGAGGGCAGAAAAATCGTGTCGTAAATGCTTGAAGACGCACAATCGTGAACCTAAGACATGTCATAAGTCTTCCGGCCCGCTATGATTTAGCGACAGGGTGTTGATTCGAACCGATCAACACAGGCCGTTTTATTGAAAACGTGACGAAAGATCAGCATGACGCCTGCAGTGATCGACGATACTACTTTGTACGCCGTACTCGCACCTTTTGCCGCTGCGGTTGTTGCGCCTTTCCTGACCCGCTGGCTCAAGCACAATGCCGCATGGCCGCTTGCGCTTGTGCCGGCGCTCATCTTCCTGCATTTCGTCGGGTTCATCGGTCCGGTCTCGCAAGGGGAGACATTCGTCGCGGCGAAGGCCTGGGCGCCAAGCTACGGCGTCAATTTCTCGGTCTATGTCGATGGCCTTTCGACGCTTTTCGGTCTGCTGATCTCCGGTATCGGCACCTTCATCATTCTGTATGCCGGGGGCTACCTCAAGGGACATCCGCAACAGGGAAGGTTCTTTTCGTTCCTGTTCCTGTTCATGGGCGCGATGCTCGGTCTGGTTCTCGGCAATAACCTGATTTCGCTCTTCATCTTCTGGGAACTCACGTCGATCACGTCGTTCCTTCTGATCGGCTTCGACCATTTGCGGGCGGCGTCGAGACGGGCGGCGATCCAGGCCCTGGTGGTCACGGGCGGCGGCGGGCTGGCACTGTTGGCAGGCTTCATCCTGATTATTTCGGCGACGGGCGAGATCGAGATGTCGGAACTGCTGGCATCGCAAGACATCATCAAGAATTCCGGGCTTTACCTGCCGATTTTCCTGCTGGTGCTGGGCGGTGCCTTCACCAAGTCCGCGCAGTTCCCGTTCCATTTCTGGCTTCCGAACGCCATGGAGGCGCCCACACCGGTTTCCGCCTATCTGCACTCCGCAACGATGGTGAAGGCGGGCGTCTATCTGCTGATGCGCATGCATCCGCTTCTGGGCGACACGGTGCTCTGGACCACGGTTCTGCCGCTGTTCGGCGGCATCACGCTGCTCGTGGGCACGATCCTCGCCGTGCGCCAGACGGACCTGAAGCTGATGCTGGCCTATACCACGGTCGCCTCGCTCGGGCTCCTGGTGATGCTGACGGGCACGAGCTACGAAAAAGCGCTGGAAGGCGCCGTTCTCTATCTGCTCGCGCATTCGCTCTTCAAAGGGGCGCTGTTCATGGTCGCTGGGACCATCGATCACGAGGCCGGGACACGAGACGTGACCAAGCTGGGCGGTTTGCGGACGTTGATGCCGATCACGTTCGCAGCGGCTTGTCTCGCTTCGCTTTCCATGGCCGGTCTGCCGCCCTTCATCGGGTTTATCGCCAAGGAAATTCTCTATTACGGCACGTCCGACATATCGGCGCTCGGGCAACTCGGTATCATTGTCACGCTCGTCGCCGTTGTCGGTAACGCGCTGATGCTGGTCATCGCCGCTGCGGTTGCGATCAAACCGTTCCTGGGCGCGGCGGTGGAGACGCCGAAACATGCGCATGAAGGGCCTGTCCTGCTCATCGCCGGACCTGTCGTTCTCTCCGTGACCGGTGTCATCCTGGCGCTGTTTGCGCACATGACCGGCGTCCTGTTCATCGGACCGACCCTGTCGTCGCTTCTTGGCGAGTTCACGCAGATCGACCTGCACCTGATCCCGACGAAATTCAACGCGCCCGTCATCCTGTCCTTCATCACGGTTGGGCTCGGAATCCTGCTGTTCACCCAGCTTGACAGGATGCGCAGCATGATCGCGTCCGCGCTGGAGGCGATCGGCTGGGGTCCGGACAAGGGGTTTGACCAGGCGGTGAGCGGCATCGTCTCGATGGCAACCGCCGTCACCGGGCTGCTGCAGACCGGAAAGATGCAAACCTACATGCTGCTGACCTTCGTATTCACCGCGCTCGCCGTGTTGCTGCCGGGTTATCTGACGGGCAGCTTTCCGGCGCTGCCCAAGCTTCCGGAATACCGGTTCTACGAGTGGGGCATCCTGCTGATCGCCGTGCTCGGACTGATCGCTGTCCTGATAGCGAAAACGCGCCTGACAGCGATCGTTTCACTGGGCGTCCAGGGATTTGCCGTGGCGCTCATCTTCATGATGTTCGGCGCGCCCGACCTGTCCTTCACCCAGTTCATGGTGGAAACGCTGTCGGTGGTCATTCTCGCGCTGGTGATGACACGTCTCAACCTGTCACCGCGCGATCACCGGTCTCTGGCGTCAAGCGTCGTCACCGGCGTTGTGGCCGTGGCCGTAGGTCTCGGTCTCATGCTCACGCTGCTTGCGATCACGCAGCAGCCGTTCGACAGCCGGCTGTCGGAGTTCTTTACCGAATTCAGCCGTTCCATCGCGCACGGACGGAACATCGTGAACGTGATCCTCGTCGATTTCCGCGGCTTTGATACGCTCGGTGAAATCGCGGTCGTCGTTCTGGCGGGCCTGTGCGTGCTGGCGCTGATCCGCATCAAGACGCGGACACCCGACGACACGGCGGACAAGACATCCGCGGCTCAGGCCGAAAATCAAACTGCGGAGGTGCGCTGATGCGGACGGTCATCTTCCGGACAATCGCGCCATACCTGGCCGCCCTGATGGTCCTGTTTTCGATCTTCGTGCTGTTGCGCGGGCACAATGAACCCGGAGGCGGCTTCATCGGCGGCCTGATTGCGGCGTCCGCCCTCGCGATCTTCGGGATCGCCTGTGGCGTGGCATCGGTTCGGCGCGCCATCGTGTTTCACCCGATGAGCATTTCGGGCTTCGGACTGTTCATCGGTGCGCTTGCGGGTGTCCTATCCTTCTTCAAGAACCAGGCTTTCATGACCAGCCAGTGGCTGATCTTCGACCTTTTCGACGTCGAAATCGCCCTCTCGACACCGCTTGTCTTCGACATCGGAGTCTACCTGGTTGTCGTCGGCGCGATCGGTTCGATCGCCCTTGCGCTGGAAGAAAGGGAGGCCGACTGATGGAGACTGGTGTTGCCATTCTGATCGGACTGTTTTTCACCGTTGCCGTCTACCTGATGCTGTCGAAGCATCTGGTCAGGATCCTGCTCGGGATCGCGATCCTTGGGAACTCGGTCAATATGCTGATCTTCACCAACGGACGTCTGACGCGAGAGATCCCGCCGCTCATTCCGTCACACCTCTATACCCCGGAGACCGCGACCGCGAACCCGCTGCCCCAGGCGCTGGTCCTGACGGCAATCGTGATCTCCTTCTCGTTTTTCGCGTTCCTGCTCGTTCTGGCCTTCCGGGCCTATCAAGAACTGGGAACCGACGAAGTGAACAAGATGCGCGTCGCCGAACCTGACAACGACCCAACTCCGCCACAAGGGTACTAAGCTTTATGGCCGGTTCTTCTGTTCCCGTCGACTACGCCGACGCAATGATCGTCACGCCGATTGCTGCGGGTGACTGGCTGATCGTCGCGCCATCGTTGATCACCATGGTCGGCGGTGCGCTGTGCCTGATGCTTCGCAAAAACACGGACTTGCAGCCGAAACTCGGGGTCGCGTTATTGGGTCTTTTGGTTCTTGCAAGCCTGGGGCTCTTGATCCGGGTGCTTGACCATGGGGTGATCACCATGGTCATGGGCAACTGGCTGCCGCCCTTCGGTATTGCGGTCACGGCCGATCCGCTCGGGGCGACCTTGACCTTCATCGGCTCGGTCGTGGCCTTCTGTGCCGGCATATTCGGGATGAAGACGGTCAGCAGTTCCGGCCGCCGCTATGGTTTCTATCCGTTCCTGCTTCTGCTCATGACCGGTGTCTGCGGGTCGTTTCTCACCGCCGACGTCTTCAACCTCTATGTCTGGTTCGAGGTTCTGCTGATCTCGTCCTACGGGTTGCTCATCCTCGGAAACGATCGCATTCAGCTTGATGGCGCCGTGAAATACGGCGTGCTCAATCTTGTCGGCACGAACCTGTTCCTGATCGCCACAGGCCTTCTCTACGGCATATTCGGCACGCTCAACATGGCGGATATCGCGGTCAAGGTCGACAGTCTCGAAAACCCGGCATCGGGCACGCTTGCGACGGTCGCAGCCCTCTATTTCCTGGCCTTTGCCATGAAAGCGGCCGCCTTTCCGGTCAATTTCTGGCTGCCTGCCTCGTACCACACGCCCAATATCGTCGTGTCGGCGGTGTTTGCGGGGCTGCTCACCAAGGTCGGGGTCTACGCCCTGATCCGGATCTTCGTGCTGATCTTGCCCGCCTCGCTCGATTACATGGCGGACGTCATTGGCATTGTCGCGATTGCGACCCTAATAACAGGAGCGCTCGGCGCGCTGGCGCAAAGCGAGATCCGGCGTCTTTTGGGCTACCTCGTCATCGCCGGCATCGGCTCCATGCTGGCGGGTCTCGCCATTGCCTCGAGCGATACGCAGGCGACGCTCGCGATTTCAGGCGCGATCTTCTATGCGGTCCACTCGATCATCGTCATGACGGCGCTCTACATGGCTGCCGGGATCATGGGCATGATGGGCGGTTCGTTCAATCTCCGCCAGCTCGGAGGTCTCTACCACAAGAGCGTCGCCTTCGCCGGCGTGTTCCTGGTCCTGGCCTTCGCCGTCTCCGGTCTGCCGCCGTTTTCCGGGTTCTGGCCGAAGGTAATGCTCGTCGATGCCGCTTTCCAGAGCGACAGGTTCTGGCTGGGCGCCGCAATCCTTGTGAGCGGCTTCCTGACGACGCTCGCCATGGGACGTGTCTGGATATACGCCTTCTGGCGGGGCGGGCCGGAAGGCACCGCCGACGGGCAGAGCGTGGCGATCGCCGGGTCACCGGATGAACAGCAGCTCGGCAGCGGTGCTGTCTGGTTGCCACTGGGTGTTCTTACGGCACTTGTGGTCTATTTTGGTTTGCAGCCCGAGTGGATGATCGAGCTGGCGACGCAGGGTGCGAGCAGCGTTGTCGATCCGTTCGGCTACATCCGGTCAGTTCTTGGAGAGCAGGGATGACGAGCCTTTTTCTCACGAATATCCTCATGGCCCTTGCCTGGGGGGCCGTCACAGGCAGTTTTTCGGAGATAAACCTGGCCTTCGGGTTTGTCCTGGGCTCCGGCGCGCTTTATCTGATCCGCGAGCAGGTCGGCACGTCCGCCTACTTCCGCAGGATCGGAAAGGCGGTCGGTCTCGCGGCGACATTCGTCTACGAACTGGTCCTGTCGGCATGGCGGGTGGCGATGATCGTGTTGCGGCCGAAAATCGAACTGCAGCCGGGAATAATCGCGTTGCCGCTCACCGTCGACACGGACTTTGAAATCACGATGCTCGCCAACCTCATCACGCTGACGCCGGGCACGCTGTCCGTCGATGTTTCAGAGGATCGCAAGACACTTTTCATCCACTGCATCGACGTTCCGGACCCACAGGCGACGATTGACGACATCAAGAACGGCTTTGAACGCAAGATCATGGAGGCGTTCCGATGACCCCGTTTGAGCTCTTTGCATCACAGTTTCTGGACGTTGCGGTCAAGATTTCGCTCGGGATCCTGACGATCTCGTTCATCGTCATCGTTTACCGCACGGTAAAAGGGCCGGGATTGCCGGACCGGGTGGTGGCGCTGGACATGCTTGTTGCTGTGGGGATCGGCTTCATTGCAGCCATCGGCGTGTCGACGGGCATCTACCTCTACATCGATATTGCCATCACGCTGGGGCTTGTCGGGTTTCTCGCGACCGTCGCGTTTGCCCGGTTCATTCTCAACAGGGGCCTGGCCGGCGACGAGACGATCATGGACGAGGTGGAGGAAAGCATCAAACGCAGGGAGGCAGGGCAGTGAGCGCCGTCGTCGAGATTGTTTGTGGTCTGATGCTCATAACCGGTGCCTGTTTCGCCTTTGTGGCCTCGCTCGGTCTGGTACGGCTCAAAGATGTCTACATGCGCACGCATGCGGCGTCCAAGGCGGGCACGCTCGGGTCAGGGCTCATGCTGCTGGCGCTTGCCGTCGAAGCGGGCGACCTTTCCGTTGTCACGCGCGCTATCGCGGGAGTTGTGTTTTTCCTGCTGACAGCCCCAATTTCGGCTCATTTGCTGGCAAAAGCTGCTTACGCGGCAGGATATCGCCCCTGTGCCGACACCAAAATCGATGCCTTGGCGGAAACTGTTCGTCCAAAGGATTAATTTTGCGCGGACAACTGTCCTGCGAACACAAAGGAATGTCGTAAGGGAATACTATTGCTCACTTATCGACTTTGGTGTTTTGGCAATAGACGGTATTTATAGAATTCAACTTTTATTGCCGTGATTTGTTTTTTATTTGATTTTCGGGGTTGTGCCAGATCGAACGCGGCTATATAAGGCTGTGACCAACACCTGCTAAGTAGAATCGCTTTAGATTAGATATTCCGCAAGTAACGTCATTTTTTAAGCGTTTTCGGAACAAATTACTTGCAGGTCTATACCGATGGAAAATTCGAGTTTGGAAGAGAACGGGTGAAAAATGACTGATAATCCGGTGGATGCTAATCTGATTGATCTTACGGCTGACATCGTCTCCGCTTACGTGAGCAACAATACGGTTGCTTCGACCGATTTGCCGAGCCTGATCAACGAAGTTCACAGCGCACTGCAGAAAACAGCGTCCGCTTCCAGTGAACCGGAGCCGGAGCCGCTGAAGCCGGCTGTTCCAGTCAAGAAGTCCGTCATGCCGGACTACATCATCTGCCTCGAAGACGGCAAGAAGTTCAAGTCGCTGAAGCGCCACCTGCGCACGCACTACAACATGACCCCGGAAGAATACCGCGACAAGTGGGACCTGGGTGCCGACTATCCGATGGTTGCGCCGAACTACGCGGCGGCACGTTCGGAACTGGCGAAAAAAATGGGCCTCGGCCAGCAGCGCAAACGGTCCAAGTAACGTTTGCGATCCGCGCCTGGCCAAGCCAGATGCTTTGAGAGCTGCCTCCGGGCAGCTCTTTTTTTTGCTATGCGGCAGCGAGCGCGTTCTGGGCGTCCGACCGGATGCGCCCGACCATGGATCTCAGGCCGTTTGAGCGTTGCGGCGTGAGGTGCTCCTGCAATCCCAGCTGCGCAAAAATGCCCTCGACGTCCGTGTCGAGGATTTCCTGTGCTGTCTTGTTGCCGAACAGGGACGTGACGATGGCGACCAGGCCCTGGACGATCAGGGCGTCGCTGTCCCCCCTGAAGGTCAGCACAGGTTCTCCGCCCGCACCGTCGCTGACATTCGTGATCAGCCAGACCTGCGACACGCAGCCGCGCACCTTGTTGGCATCGGTCCGTTCCGCCTCGCTCAGCGGCGGCAGCTCCTTGCCGAGATCAATCAGATATTTGTAACGGTCTTCCCAGTCGTCCAGAAAATCGAACGTTTCAAGGATTTCAGCGATGTCGGTGGCCATGGCACTCGTCTTTGCAGGTCTGTTGCGCCTTCATATAGCTTGCGTGACAGAAAGTGCAAATAGCGGACGAGGTGACCTTGTGCGGGGAGGAAGACACACGGGCGGGAAAAGAAAAATACGCCGCAGACGGAATGGGCAGCTATCCATCTGCGGCGCAGCGGTACGAGCCGCTGAAGTTTAGCCGTCGTTGCTGCGTTTCGCAGCAGCGCTCAAGCGGGGCGCAAAGGGCCGTTGCACCGGACGACACTTCCGGACAACGGCAATGCACTCAGGTATCGCGACCTGAGACGGGTTTGGGCCGCGGAATTGGCCCGGTGACAGGCCCGATCCGGGAGCCTGGATTTCTGGAAGGAATGATCGCGGAGTGCCCGTTGCCGGCCGCACCGGCCACCGTGGCGGCGGCAGGAGAGGTGGAGCCCGTCACGAGACTGTCCTCGATTGCCTGGCCCTGCTCATCCTTGTCGAAATACTGGTAGACGATCAGCGCGCCGTCGCGCGCACGGCTTCCGATTGCGGTCAACGCATTGCCGCCGGTTTCGCAGGCCTGTGGATTTCGATTGCAGAAACCGCCGATGTCCGAGACCGTCGCCTGCGCTGCAAGAAACGCGGAAACCGGGTCGACCTCGACGGTCTTGTCGGGTGTGCCGGTCTGGTCCGATCCGAGCGGAATCAGCGCCAGCACCAAGGTGAGCCAGAAGGCCGTCCTCAGAAGAAACAACATTTTGCTACCCATGTCAGTTCGAGTTCAGACACCGATGCGTTGCCGGCGCTTTTGTTATGGTCGAACGGTAGCAGGGACAGAAGAATGTCAGGTTGAATGAGCCGGGGCAATTTTCGTAAAATAAAACATGCATTTAAGGCAAGTTTTCTGAGAAATTGATTCAAATTTTACCGATCGGGCGCCATGTCCTTGATCAGTGTCGCTTTTTTGCATTTTTTCGAGCGTTCGCAGTTATCCTTTATCGTTCATTAAGTGCTGCAGCCGACAATGGCCACCAGGAAGGCGAAAGCGGAAGTTTTCGTGGGATTCGTGTGGTAGTATTGAGTGCGTAACCCTCTGAAAAACATAATCAAAATTTGGGATCTGTGGTCCGCGCGTGTCGATGCGATGATTCATCCTGCGGCTGCAGCCGACAGTTTTTTGGCGCCGATCCACCGTTCCCTGCTCATGAGCTGCCTGCTGAGCGGCACGGTCGCGCTGTTCATCCTGCCGTTGCACCTGGCGCTGGCGGGACCTCCACACGTTGCAACGCTTCTTGTGCTCGCCTGGATGCTGTGCCAGTGGCCGATCGCGCACTACCTGTCCCGTACAGGCGCCATGAACACCACGATCGCTCTCTCATCCGGTCTGTTTGCCAGCTTTGTGGCCGCGGTGTGCCTGATGACGGGTGGCGAAAGCTCTTTTGCCCTTCTCTGGCTTCTGATCCCGCCGGTGGAGGCGGCCTTCGCCACAAACCGGAAGGTCACCCTAGGTGTGTCGCTCTACTGCTGCGCACTGTTTGCGGCCGTTACCCTGTTGTCGGCGAGCGTTTCGCAGAATGTTACCTTGCCGCCGGAAGCGGGCGTGTTCGCTTCCCTTGCCGCCTTCCTCTACACCGGAATGCTGGCATCGCGGATTTCGCTCGACAGGCACCGTGCCAGCTCAGAGCTGCTGAAATCCGACACCAGATTGGAACGGGTCTCAAATTCTGTCTGCGAGGTCCTGCTCGAGCTCGACAAGGCCGGGAAGCTTTCGGTTCTGGGAGGACCGGTCCGCCGGATGTTCGGTCTTGAGCCGTCGGTCTCGGACGAGGATTGGATTTTCCGGCGCATGAACGTCGCAGATCGCCCGCACTATCTGACAAGCCTGGCGGATGTCAGGGAAAGCGGAGTGGAAGCCCAACTGGACGTGCGCCTGCGTCTCGGTTCCGGCAAACCCGGAGACCGCGGCCATGCGGAGTTTGCCATGTTCAGACTGCGTCTGCGGTCCGCCCGCGCGGATGAGGCTACCATGGCCGGTGGATCCGTTGTCCTGGCGTTGCAGGAAGTCGAAAACCAGAGCGCTGAACACGCGCCGAAGCAGGGGGCGCTTCCGCCCGCCGGCAGCGCCTGCTGGACCCTGATCGAGGAGGCCGGGTCTTCTGCACGCGATCAGGTTACCGAAATCGTCGATCTCGCCTCGCTTGTCGAAAACGAAGGCAAGTCGCTGTCGCAGGGCAGCCTGCATCAGACTGTCCGGCGCATAAGGTCCGCAGGTGATCGGAGCGCACGCTCCCTGAATGCACTACTGGATCTGGTGCCTGCCGCGGAGGGGCGTTTGCCGGACGCGTACTGCAAGGTGGATGTGGCCGACTGTCTGACCCACAGCAGCAATCTGATCGGCCCGCTTGCAGATCGCTTGAAAGTCTCGCTGGACCTGGCGGAGGCCGCAGATCTTCCGGCCGTCTTCGTGGAAAAAAAGAAGTTCCGGCAGTCATTGCATCTCATCCTTTCCGAAGTCGTGGAAACAGCCGGGGCCGGTGCGCTCGTCCACGCGGAGGCGGTCACCGGACCGACTTGCATTGAATTGGTGATCACGGCCTGCAATCGTCAATCCAGCCTCAACTGGACTGCAGAGAACTCCATGACGGTGTTCGAAAATGCGGCGAGATTGCTGGAGGAGGCCGGCGCGAACCTGAGTCTGCGGTCGTCGCTCGGAGCCGGTGATCGCGTCGTCGTGGTCATCCCGGTCAGAGCCGAGAAAGGCAGGCCTGGGCAAACCGGAAACGCAGCCGAACAGTCAGCGCCCTGGGCTGAATCGGCGTAGGCGGCACGATGGCAAGAGCAAGAAAACAGAATAATCCGCCAAAGCCTCAGGAAACCCTGATGGCAAAGGCCGGTCACATTGCGCTCGACAATCCGGTCGCGGCGGGTGGTGCAGTTGTGATGGGGCTGACGTCCTGCCTGATCATCGCCAACGCGATTGGCCTGCAGCCTGGCCGACACCCGGCTCCGCTCTTCAGCACGAGAGAGCGCGCGGAAGAACTCGTCCTGCCCGAACCGAATGGCCGCAGAAACGATCTGCAGGTTCAGGAGATCTCCACGCTGGTGCTCGACCTGCAGATCTCGCTTCGCAGGATCGGTCTTTACGAAGGGCCTCTGGACGGGCTGAGCGGCCCGGCGACCGAGCGGGCCATTCGTGCGTTTGAACGCCGGGCAGGGCAAGCCGAAACGGGCAAGGCAAATGAAGCTCTCCTGGCCCTTATCCTGTTGCACGGCGACGCGCCTCAAAGTTCGTTTGTCCCGGTGCCACGCCCGAAACCGGGGGCAGACACGGCCCCTGCGCGCAACGTCGAGCCGTCCGGAATCGCCGAAGTGGAGACCGATCCGCATCTCCAGAAAATCCAAAAAGCGCTTTCGGATCTGGGCTATGGCCCGCTCAAGGCTGACGGTGTCATGGGAGCCAACACCACGGCTGCGATCAAGCGCTTCGAACTGGACCGGGGTCTGCCTTTGACCGGCGAACCCGGTTCAGAGACCATCGAGCGGCTCGAGATGGTCAGCGGCCTCAGCCTGTCCGGATAATTGAAGAGATCATCGATCTGGCGTAAACCGGGGCCGCATCCGGCACTGGCCGGCAACATCAATGTGGAGACCGGTTTCCTGCCATGAGGGTTACGTCCGAGTTCTTCGTGAGTGCGCTGGTCCGCAGGCTGTTCGCGGAAGGCGGCTTCGCGGCCGTTTCCAGGCGGGGAGCAGAGGAGGCGGGCGCGGTCTTTGTCAGTGTCGACAGGCTCGATGGCACATTCGACCTCTACGGCCCCGCGCCCCAGGCCTTCTTCAGCGAGCAACCGCAGGGGCGTCTTTTCGAGCGGATACTGTCAGGCGTTGCCGCCGAGGCGGTTTCCGAGCGTTTGCAGCGCGAGGCTCGGATGGATCCGGACTACTGGCTCGTCGAGATCGAGGCGCGTGACGGGGCCGTTGACCTGCCCCTGGCTGCCGAAGAAGACAATCAGCCTCCTCCAGGCGCCGGTTTTTTCAAGTTCTAGGCTGCCGGACGCTGCGACTAGGACGCGGATTTCTTTCTGACATCGACGCCGCGTTTTGCGAACGTCTTCTTGTGGGCCGGTTTTCTGCCAGCCGCCTCCTGATACTGCGAGGAGTGGCGCAGAGACGGTTTCTGGTCGCCCTGATCGTGCAGCAGCCACTGACCGACAAGCGCTTCCGCGGCCCCGTGGCTCAAGGTCCGGTGCATGCGCAGCAAACCCCGCATGTCGTGAAGGGGTGTGTCTTCCCCCAGCATCCGTATCAGGATCGTCGTTGTCTGAAACTCGGGGAGGCCCAGGGCTTTCAAAGCAATCGTCAGTCCCTCTGCCTGATCCTGCTGCAGCAGCAGATCGCAACTGGACTTCGACAATCCCAGGCCCTGGCTGAGAAGAGTTGCGAAGCGGCGCTTGTTCTGAAGAAGCGCTTCGTTGACGAGTGCCTCCTGAATGCGGAGACGGTTCACTTCTGGACGTTGCGGCATGGTTCCACCCGGTGTTTGTGCCTGTTTGACGAGGCTGGTCATTTCTGCGGCGGCGATCGCCTGCTTTTTCAAGGGAGCTGGCAGATGAAGGAACTGGCCCATCAGGCCATCGGGACTGAGCGCGTCCTGTCCGGCCAGTTCAAGCCCGAGCGCGGCGATGATCTCGCTTCTCCGGCACAGCTTGGCCTTGTGGGTCGTACTCAGGGTTATGTCTTCGCGCTCAAGCAGAACGCGGATCGAGCCGGCTTCTGCGTGATCGCACAGGGCCGAAATCACCGATTCGCGAAGCGAGGGACGTGACGCCACAGCCGTTCGCAGGATTTCGGGGCCGCTTTCCGCAGCCGAGACCAGAAGATCCACAGGAAGGCGCGGACTGTGACGCATCGCCGGTGCAGCCGTGACTGGGTCCACGTGCCGTGCCAGCATCTCCTGCAAATCATCGGGTATTTCGGGATGACCGGCCAGTAGCGAGGAGATCTGGCGGCTGTCTTCAACGTGTGCACCTGGCAGGAGATTGCGTGCGAGTTCGAGAAAAATCCGTTTTTCTTCAATGTCATGTTTCTGCCGGCCGACAAAAATCTCGGTTGCCGGAAGCAGAATATTCCGGTTTCCCGGGCGCGCAGAACCGTTGTCACGGGGAGACTTCGATTGAGATTGTTGAAGTTTTTTGCGTTGGCTCTGTCGCATAACACCCGACTACAAATACGAAAGACCGTTCGACCGTCTGAAGCTGTTTCCTTCAAATTGCACCAAAAGCGTTAGCATGCTGTTAACCCTGACGGCTTCCTAATGATTCCCGCACCAAGTAATGCGTCGCCCGTTTGACCGTTTTCGATCGGTAATACACCGCCGAGAAAACCGGAACTGAAGGAGGAGACGATGGGCACTTTGCTGGATTTTTCATCCGCACACCGGCCCACTGCGCGTGTGGGCCATCGTTCCAAAGAGGGGCAAACCGCGAGCCGGGAGGCATTTGGAGAGGTTATCCTCTTTCCAGGTGTGCGCTACGAGCGCCACGACCTTGATCTTGCCGCACGAATCGCGACCATCGGAAGAGCAGCTGGACCCGCTGGGTCTGACAAGGACTGACGGTCCAAGCCATTCCAGCCGCATCGAGGCGGAACAAAGCCTCAAATCGCAAAGACAAGCGGTCTGGAGACATGCCCGATGGGCAATGGCAATGCAGCAGATGTAGCGTCCGGCTGGCGTAAAGGGCACGATGCCAACGCCCGGTTATTCCGGCTCGCCTCGATCCTGCTCGCCGTTTTTGCCGTGCTCACGGGATGCACGCGTCCGACAGGAGACTTCGACAGGGCGAGACCATCGGTCATTCACGATGACCTGATGCCTGCCGTTGGAGAGAATGCGGCCCGCCTGCGGGGCGATCCCGTTTCCAAGTTCAACTACACCAATGATGAAAAACTGCTGCGCGACCGCGGCTGGACGCTGATCAGACCTCCCTGGACAAAGGACTGGATCGGCGGAACGATGGTCGAGCTTTCGCGCACCCGCGTCTTGCCGGAAACGGAGGGCCGGGTGCCGCCGGATCTCTACCTGATCTACCTGCGCTCGGACAAGTTCCGCTCCTCCGATGCGCGCTACGACAAGATTGCCGCCGATGCGACCGGTGATGCAGAGCTGGTGATGCCTTTCTGCGAGGTCGCGCTACGCGTTCAGAAAGCCGACGACGAGCGCCTCAGGGTGTTGCGCAATCAGAAGGTGACGACGCAGGAAACCTATGACGGTGCCAAGGCGCGGGTCTGGGAGAACCGGGTCATGATCAAATGGGTCGGGCAGGCGCTCCGGTACCGCATCATCGCCTACAAGAAGGCGCTGAAGGGCCTTGAGATCGAAACGCCCAGCAGAGACCGGGTGTGGAAGGTCAACAACGCCATCCGGGAGCTTGAAGGTCAGGTGCGGCTCGCGGAGGCGAGTTGCGAAGCGAACAACCGCTATGGTCAGGAAAAACCGGCCAAGAAATCGCGGATCTACACGGGCTGGAGCACCGAGCGGGCGCCCGTGAAGAAATAGCGCATTCGCTACAATGTCGGCTGTTTCGGATTTAGATTGCCAATCGGATTGAACTTTTCTGAGCGCGGCATTATTGCAATGGCAAGTATCCGGCGTGTCGGGAGGTTTCGCAAAGCCTGGCCAGGCCGCCGGTCGATCGTTCCACACCGCTCCGGGAGCCGGCATGAATCAGAGACTTAATCAGCTTGTTCAAGAAGCGCTCGCGCATCAGCACGCGGGCCGCATTCCCATTGCCCTGAACATGTTTGAAGAAGTGCTGCGCCTGGACCCGAAAAATCCGCAGGCAAATTTTTCGCTCGGCATCGCTGATTACCAGGAGGGCAGGATCGGTCTGGCGATCGAGCGCTTTCAGATCGCCGCGAAGAAGGCTGGCAAGCATCCCCAGGTGCATCAGCTGCTTGGGCTTGCGCTGTTGAACGCAGGCGATCTCGACGGGGCGCTGGCGTCGCTCAAGAAGGCGGTGTCGCTTGCACCGAAGGACGCCGGTTTCCTGGCGCAGCTCGGCGACATCTATCGGGCGAAGCGCCAGGCGGTCCTTTCAAGGCAGTCCTATCAGCGCGCCTTGAAACTGGATCCTGAAAACGGATATGCGCTCGTGGGCATGGGGCAGCTTGAGGTCACTGTCGGCAATATCGACGAGGCGATCGGCTGGTTCGAAAAGGCGATTGCATGCAAGAAGGAAGTACCGACCGCAGCGCAGTGCCTCAGCCTTGCCAAGTCGTTCAAGGAAAGACCGGCGCTGCTCGACGATATCGAGGCGCTCGCAAATGACGGTGTGCCGAGGCCAGGGCCCGAACAGGCGAACCTGCACTGGGCGGCCGGCAAGATCTACGCCGACATCGGCGATACCGCCCATAGCATCGAACACTACCAGAAGGCGCGCAACAGCCACTATCCGCCCTTTGACGGCGCTGCCTATGAAGAGCGCATCGCGTTCATGAAGTCCGTGTTCGACGCAGCGTTTTTCTCCGAACGTCAGGATGTCGCCGACGGGTCCGATAAGCCCGTGTTCATTTTCGGACTGCCGCGTTCGGGAACGACCCTCGTGGAACAGATCATTGGTTGCCATTCACGCGCGGCCAGCGGGGGCGAAATCCAGTTCTTCCGGCATCTACAGGAAGACATGGGGCTCAAGGGAACGCCGAGTGCCGCGCTCGAAAACCGCCTCAAGGCCATGGAACCGAAAGAGTTCAAGCGCATCGCGCGCAAGTATCTCGGTATTCTGGATGGTGTTGACCGGCGGGCCGCACGTGTCACCGACAAGATGCCCCACAATTACGAGATGCTTTGGCTGATGAGCCTCATCTTTCCGCAGGCGACGTACATTCACTGTTACAGGGCGCCCGCCGACACCTGCATTTCCCTTCTGACGCATCCGCTGTCACCTGCCCATAATTATGCGGTCACGCAGGAGAGTGTCGGCCGGTATTTCCGGACATACGCATCGCTGATGGAGCATTGGGAAAAGGTCGTGCCTTCGCAGATCCATACGCTGACCTACGAGACGCTCGTTGGAGACCAGCGGGCGGAGAGCGAAGTCCTGCTTTCCCATGCGGGCCTGGACTGGGAGGATGGATGTCTTGAGTTCTACAAGAGCGAAACCCCTGTGACGACCTTCTCCAACACACAGGTGCGGCGGCCGATCTTCACGTCCTCACTGGGGCGCTGGCGAGGCATGGAAACCCATTACAGGGAACTGTTCGACGCGCTCGGACCGTACGCGCCGCAATCCTGATTGCCGTTCTGGCCGGGTCAGCTTTCGCCGATCACGCCGCAGGTTGCCGCCTCAAGGGCGCGATCGATGCTGTCCGCCCGCGATTGATGGGGAACATAGGCTCTCAGCAGCGCGAAGCCGCCGATCTCGTCGGTCTCGATGACGATCAGGTCTTCGAGGTTCTCGGGCGGGTTTTCCCGAAGGATCGAGAGCTGCGAGGGTGTGATCACAAGCATGGACAGCCGGTCGGCCCCGGCGGTGCGGTTGTTCAGGCTGTAAAGGGCCTCACCCGCGGTGTTGAACAGGCCGATGGACCAGAAGGTCGTCGGAATGCCCGCATCGAACAGGATCGGGCCATCAGCCAGCTGGAACCGGCAGGCGGCATGTTTCATGGCGGGGTCGAGGTCGGGCAGGGCCTCTTCCTGGGGCCTGACGTCCGGAAGCAAGTTGAACTGGCGGTCCGGTCCGTGGGTAGCAATGTTGTCGTAGGCGCTGTGCTGCACATTCAACGGGATGCCGAACACGACAAGAATGTGGATCACGACCGCGAGAAACAGGATCGCGATCGCACCCAGCGTGGTCGAAAAACGGCGCGACAGGGTCATGGGCAGGCGAGCCTCTCGATGACCGGCAACGAGATGCCGTCAAGCGCCGCGCCCGTTGTCACGGGGGCATCGTAAAGGCGCAGAACCAGGCGCAGTCCGTCGCTGGCCTTTGCGCCCCGGGCGAGGGGCAACCAGTTGCCCGAGTGCGGCTTGCTCGCGGCGCTGATCGTGAACGTGCCATCCGGATTGCGCAGAAGATTCTGGCTGTCGACCTGCACGCGGCCCGGCAGCGTCGCCGTCAACCGGCCGTCGCCGTCGGTTGCGGTGAGCGTCCATAGTCTGGCGGCAGGCGTCTGCCCCGAGATCCGGTAGACGCAGGTGGGATCCAGCAGGTTTCCGGCATCGTCCTCGCGCGCAACCAGCGCCAGACCCTCGCCTGAAGCGAGCGGCACCACTGCGCCGCGGGTATAGATTGCGACCGAGTAGGGATCCGCCTCGGCGGTTCCGGCCTTGGGATAGGCGCGCCAGGCTCCAATGGAGACGGCGTTGAGAGGCTGCTCCCGCTCGATCATGACATAGGCGGAGCCGATCCCGAGCAGGGTGCCGATCACCACGATCGTCGTCAGGAACAGCAATGTGCGGATCGGACGGCTTCGATGCGGCCGGATCGCGAGCGGCAATTCCTGAACGCTGAAGTCGGTTTCCGAATAACCGGTTCCGTCGGAACTGGAGGAGGATACCGTCATTGCGCCGCCGCGAAATCGGTCGGTGCGCTTTCGCCGCCCGTTTCGTTTTTCGCGCTGTCCTTCTCGATAAGGCTCTGCAGGTTGCGGCCGATGCGCAGCAGCAGGCCCTGTGTCCGGCGCTTGAGAACGCGCGGCTGCGAAAACACGGTTGTTGCCTCGGCGACCTTTTTCGTGGACGGTGCCGACAGGCGCGGCAGGGATTCAGGGTCCACGCCCGGCATCCTGGCGAGTTCGATGCCCTCATGGGCATAGTTCATGTAGAGCTGCCAGGTCATGGCGGGCAGGCTGCCGCCGGTGACGCGCCGGGTGGATGTGAAATCATCGTTGCCCACCCAGACCGCGGTGGAAAAGTTTCCGGTATATCCGACAAACCAGGCGTCCCGGTAGGCGTTTGTCGTGCCCGTCTTTCCGGCCGCGACCACCCCGTCGATGCGCGCGCGGCGCGCGGTGCCGGCTTCAACCACATTGACCAGGATGTCATTCATCATGTGGACCTGTTCTTCCGGCAACACTCTCAAGGGTTCAGCCGCGGCTTCATCGCGTTCCCTTCGGTAGAGAAGGTCGCCGTCGCTGTTCCTGACTTCCAGGATCGCATAGGCCGGGGCCGCGTAACCGCCATTGGCAAAGGTCGCATAGGAAGACGCCATGTCGATCGCGGTGACTTCCGATGAGCCGATCGGAAGCGAGATCGAGTTTTCGAGTTCGTGCGTCAGTCCCATCGCGTAGGCGGTTTCTATGATTTTCTCGCGTCCGAAATCGAGCGACAGCCGCACCGGTATCGTGTTGATCGACTTGGTCAGGGCGGTCTTGAGCGTGACCGGGCCGCGATAGCTGCGCGTATAGTTCTTGGGCGACCAGTTGCCGATGGAGACCGGGCGGTCGGGCACGATGCTCTTGGACGTGTATCCGTTCATGAAGGCGGTCATGTAGACGAACGGCTTGAAGGACGAACCGGGCTGGCGCAATGCGTTGACGGCGCGGTTGAACTGGCTTTCGCCATAGGACCGGCCGCCGACCATCGCCACGACGGCGCCGTCCGGTATCATCGAGACGAGGGCCGCTTCGCTGGCATCGCGCAGCTTGCCGTTTTCGCGAAGCACCGTTTCAACGGCAAGGTCGGCTTGCCTCTGAAGCGCGGGATCAAGCGTCGTGCGCACGGTCACGATGCGGTCGCGGGCAAGCGCCGGGTTGCGGCGCGCCAGTTTCTTGACCTCTTCGAGCGCCCAGTCCAGGAAATATTCCGGCAACTGGTCCTGTGAGCGGTCGACCGCGATTGCAGGATTGCGCCGCGCGCCGATCACCTGGCCCTCGGTGAGCAGTTCCGCCTGGACCATGTTGGTCAGGACCTCGTTGGCGCGGGCGCGGGCCGCCGGTAGGTTGATATGCGGGGCAAATTTCGTCGGAGCCTTGTAAAGCCCCGCAAGCATTGCGCTTTCCGCCAGTGTCAGCTCACGAACGTTCTTGTTGAAGTAGAACTCGGCCGCTGCCGTCACCCCGAAAACACCGCCACCCATATAGGCCCGGTCGAGATAGAGTTTCAGAATTTCCTGCTTGCTCAGATTGGCTTCCAGCCAGAGTGCAAGATAAGCCTCCTTGATCTTGCGGCTGAGGCTGCGCTCGTTGGTGAGGAACAGGTTTTTCGCAAGCTGCTGGGTCAGCGACGAACCGCCCTGGACGACACCGCCGGCGCGCGCATTTTCAACCATCGCCCGGAATGTGCCGACGGCATCAATGCCGAAGTGGAAGAAAAAGCGGCGGTCCTCGGTGGCCAGGGTCGCCTTGATGAGGGAATCCGGGATTTCCTCCAGAGGAACGCTGTCGTTCAGCACGATGCCTCTTCGCCCGATTTCCTTGCCGAATCTGTCCTGAAACGTGACCGCGAATTCGTCCGTCGTTTTCCAGTCGGCGTAACGGGTGGCCTCGAATGCGGGCTGGGCGAAGGCCAGCACCACGAAAAAACCGATCAGGCCGAAGGTCAGTCCGTCAGACGACAACTCGGAAAGCCCGCGCCAGATGCCCTTTGCCCGGAAGCGGCGCAAAAACGCGTCATAGCCCTCGAAGAACCGCCGGATGGCTGATCCGCTTTTCCAGAGGGCAGTGTCGACGAATGCATCTAGGGACAGGAAAAACCGCCTGATACGGTGCTTCTTGCCTGGTGCATTGTCGACGGGATGAGCGTTCGTTTCGGGCTTTTCCGTCACGCGGTCAGATTCTCCTGATTATGTGCGCAGTTCCAAACTATCTCTTTTTTACGCAACTGGAAACATGCAGCCCGTGCTCAAGTGGATTGCTCCCAGCTTATTGATCCCCCGACGTGAAACGGCAGATTGAATTGTGCTGCTGAGCGTGGACGTTGCAGCATCGCGGATTGCGTGATACGCGCTCAGGTCATCGGTGCGAGAGGTAGGCGAGAGCATGGGTTCCACATCGGACCAGACCCTGAACAAAACCGCTTTCTGGAAGACAAAGTCGCTTGAGGAGATGTCGCCCGCGGAGTGGGAGGCGCTCTGCGACGGCTGCGCCCGCTGCTGTCTGAACAAGCTCGAGGACTGGGACAGCGGCGAGATCGTCTGGACCAACGTCGCCTGCACGCTGCTCGATGGCGAAAGCTGCCGCTGCAAGGACTATGACAACAGGGCTGCGACCGTGCCGGACTGCATTCAGCTGACACCGGAAGAGGTGACGACGCTGACCTGGTTGCCGCCGACCTGTGCCTACCGGCTCGTTGCCGAAGGTACGGATCTCTACTGGTGGCACCCGCTCGTTTCCGGGGACGCCAAGACCGTGCACGAGGCCGGTATCTCGGTCCGGGGGCGGACCGTTCCCGAAGACGGCATGGAGCTCGAACAGTATGAAAACCACGTCGTGAGCTGGCCCGGAGAGCATCCGGGAGAGCACCCCGGAGAACATCAGGGAGAGACCTGACCGGCGCGGTCAGGCCTGAAGCAGATAGGCCTCGACATGGCGGCGGAGCCTTGCTTCGAGAACTGCCCTGTCCGTGATCTGGTGGCTTTTGAACAGGATTGCGCCGTGGATCATGAAGGCGATCAGTCCGTCCACCAGTTCCGAAGGGAGCCTGTCCTTGCGCAGGGCCGGCTGAAGACTGTCCGATCCCTGCCATAATTCCAGGAACGTCGCGAGTTCGGCATCCAGTGCGTCGAGCGTTTCCACGAATTCCGCGGCGCAGTTCGCCTTGGTCACTCCGATATTGTCGAGAAACAGTCTGAGGATCGTCGGACTGTCGGTGATCACCGCGATCAAGGCCATCATGCGCTGCATGAGCGCTTCGACCGGGTCCGGTGGCAGAGCGCCGGGTGCCGGGCCTTCCGACGTGCGGGCGCGCAGCGCGTCAAGCCGTTCCAGCAGCACGTGAGACAGAAGACCGTCCATGTCGCCGAAGTGGGAAAAGACGGTTCCCTTGGCGACACCGGCCTCGCTCGCAACGGCTTCCGCAGTCAAGCCCTCCAGCCCGTTCCTTCTGCTCAGGTCTCTGGCTGCCTGCAGCACCCTGGCTCTTGTTGCGATGCTGCGCTGTTGCGGCTTGCGTGTCATGCGCCCTCATTAAATTGACCGCGGTCAAATAATTCTTGATTCCCGAGCATAGTGATGTCAAAAAATGACCGTGGTCAATTTTTATGGCCCGTTCTGAACAGACGAGTGAGAACATGACGAGAATATTGATACTTGACGGCAATCCGGCGAAAGGGTCGTTCTGCGGCGCTCTGGCCGCTGAATATGCGCGGGAAGCGGCAGGCAGGGGCCATGAGGTGCGCACGCGCCACCTGAGCAACATGTCATTCGATCCGGATTACGGCACGTCGGACTTCGACAAGGGACCGAAACTGGAGCCGGATCTCCTGGCCTTCTGGGATGATGTTACCTGGTGCGAGCACATCGTGATCGTGCATCCCCTATGGTGGGGCGGCCATCCGGCGAAGTTGAAGGGCCTGTTCGACCGGGTGCTTCTTTCGGGCAAGGCCTTCAGATACGTCGAAGGAAAGGCGCTGCCGGAAAAACTGCTGACTGGCCGGACCGCACAGGTTCTGGTGACTGCCGACACGCCCGGCTGGATCTTCAACTGGATCTACGGCGCGGGCATCCGCAAGCAGACGGAAAAGCAGATCCTGGCCTTCTGCGGTTTCAAGCCCAAGGGCTACCACGTCTTTTCGCCGCTTCACGGATCAAAGGAAGCGGACCGCAACAAGATGCTGTCCCGCGCGGCCGGGCTTGGGAAAAAGGCGGCCTGAACGGCCGCCTATGCTGTATCCTAGTCAGCGGCGGTGCCGGCCTGCTCGTGTTTCCTCGCGTTGTGAAAGACAACGTAATACTGATAGATGTTGCCGACATATTCGATGGGCTGGCGGCCGATCTGGGCGGCGACGATCCACTCCACATTGCCGAACCACTTGTCCGGGTCATAGCCTTCCTGCTTCGCCTTTTCGCGCAGCTTTTCGAAGCGGCTCGGACCGGCATTATAGGCGGCAAGCGCGAAGAAGGTCTGGTCGGCCTGTTCGCCCTTCAGGTCGGCAAAATACCGGTCGGCGATGTAGCGCAGGTACTTGACGCCCGCATGAACATTCTTGTCGGTGTCTGCAGCAATACCGGTGATGCTGATGGGCTTGCCCTCGGCCGTTGACGGCTTGATCTGCATGAGACCGACGGCCCCCGCGCTGCTGTGCGCCTTGGGATTGAACTTCGATTCCTGGAAACTCTGCGCCGCGATCAGGAGCCAGTCGAAGTCATATTCCTCCCCGTATTTTTCGAAAAGATCGGTGAATTTATCCAGGTCCGCCTGATAGCTCTCGTCCCGCATGTCCCGCAGGTAATCGGCTTCCTGCAGGTATTTCTTGAAGATGATGTTGCCGAGCAGCGTGCCCTTCTTGACGCTTGCGGCAAATCCGTTGATTTCCTCAAGGAGTTTGGGCGCCGTCTTGCGGACGGCAATCGCGATTTCGCCGTCTGTGCGCACCGCCGCGTCCGGATGGATCTTGAGGCCTTTCAGGATCTCAAGCCAGAGTTCCGCCTTGTGCTGGTCCACGATGGTCATCGGTATGGTCCCGGCGGCGACCATCTCCAGGATGTCTTCGTCCTCAAGACGCTCATCGGCACGCTCGATACGGATCGTTTTCGTGCCGTCGCGGGCAAACTTCCGGTTCAGGTCTTCAAGGCTCTGATAGTAGGAGGCCGAATTGCGGACATAGATGGTTTGACCGGCAAGGTCCGCCGTCGAGGTCAGGCCGCTCACGGTGTCCAGCGTGACGGGGACCTCGTGCACGTCTTTCAGGAGCGGAATGGAGAAGTCCGCAAGCTTCTGCCGTTCCTCGGTGATCGTCAGGTTGCCGATCGCGATGTCGCCCCTGTTGTCCGCAAGATCCGTGAACAGCCGCTCGCGCGGCGTCGGCATCAGCACGATTTCGAAGTCCTGGACCTTCTTGCCGTAGGACTTGTCCAGATGTTTCTCGAATTCGGTCATGAGGTCGACGGAGACGCCGCGCTGCACACCCTTGTCGATGAAAAACCCGGTCTTTGAAAACGGAATGAGGACCCGCATGTAGCCGCGCTCGAGAATGGCGTCGAAGTCGCCGTCAAAGGGTTCGCTGAGCGTTTCCTCAAGTGTGTCTGCAAGTTGCCTGTCGCTTGCCAGTGCCGGCGGCGAGAAAAGAAAGAACAGAGCAATGAACGTTGAAAACGCGAAAATAAAAAACTGAAAACAGGTTCTCGCAATGGCCACAGAAACATCCCCCCAACGTCATCCAAATAGCCTTGGGAGGAGTTAAGCCAATCAATTGCCGGCGATCAAGCGGTCCGGCGCGTTTCGGATGACCTCGGGTCACTTCGTGAACGTGAGATCCACGGTTCCGATCGTGAACCCGGCCTTTTTCACTTTTGCCGTATTGCGCACGGTGCGGCGGTCCACCTGGGTCAGCGTATCGTCGAAGGAAAGCAAAAGCGGGCCGTTTTCGGTTTCAAGTTCGGCGATATAGGCAAACCGGATCGCGCCGCTGGCATCGGTCGTCACATTGGTGGGGGCGATGACGTCCGCGCGCTGGCCGACGTAACGGCCCTCGGCGACCTTCTGGAAGAACCATGTCTTGGTGTCCTTTTCGCCGTCCTCGTAGACGAAATCCTCCCGAAGCCGCAGCGTGAATGTTCGCGGGTTCCAGGTGCCCGTGAGATAGACCGTGAACGGCCGGTAGACGCCGGCGATCTTGCTTTCGAAGACACCCTTTCCGATGGTCTTGCCACGAAAGAAATCTTCAAGAACGAGGGTGTTCGCGGCGGCCGGAACTGCCGTGATAGCAAGAAAGAAAAAAGCAATCAGCAGGTGAGGGCGGAACCTGGGCATGGGGCGTGACCTTTGGGCTTGTGACGTGCCCAGATTACGGCTGTGGTCCCGCTTCAGATTTGTTTAGAGCATTTTCCGACCAATTTGGTTCATTTGATGAGGATATCCGGTTCATTCGGCCAGGCGGGTTACGAAGCGCGATGCGGTGCATCGTGCAAGTGGCACAACGCAGCCGATGGGCCGGATATCCTCACCGTTTGTGGAACGCATTCAAGTGAGAAACACATAGATTGGCCGGGCCCTTTTTCGCTCTGGCAGCGTTGGTCCGCCCTTGTGGTGGGCAACACCGCGGCGGGCGAACCGTCTCGCCAGCGCGAAAAAGGGCCTCGGTCAAATGATCCAAATTGGTCGGAAAATGCTCTATGCGCCAAATTTGTCCTGCCACGTCGGGACTGGGTCTCCGGGAGCGGTGGAGGCGCTATAGATCCCTCTGGCAATGGCGCGGGCAAGACAGGAGGCGGCTGCCGCCCCAAGCCGGACCATGTCTTCCAGGCCGCTCTCCAGTTTGCGCTGCCCGGTCGACAGTGCAAAGACAAGGTCGCCGTCCAGTGGCGTGTGTGCAGGCCAGAGCGCCCTTGCAAGACCGTCATGCGCCATGACCGCCAATCGCTTGGCTTCACCTTTTGTCAGGACCGCATCGGTTGCAACAGCGGCAATCGTGGTGTTGGCGCCGGCCTTGAGCGCGTCGAGCTTGGTTCTGACCTCGACGGCATCAAGCGGGAAGGGGGCGGCAATGCCGCGTCCGCCGAATTCGTCGCCGATCTCGAAGGGTGACGCCCAGAAGTGGGGGCCTTCCCCGATCGTTGCGCGCCCGAGCGCGTTGACGGCGACAATTGCGCCGACGGTCACTCCGTTGTCGAGCACCTGGGAGGCCGACCCCAGACCGCCCTTCAGGTTCGCGGTCGTCGCGCCAGTGCCGGCTCCGACCGAGCCGAGCGCAAAATCAAGGGAAACGGCATCAAGTGCCGAGCGGCCGAGATCTCGGTAGGGCGCGGCTTGCCCCCAGCTCTTGTCGCCGCCGTTGAGGAGATCAAACAGGATGGCCGTCGGAACGATCGGAACCCGTACCGGGCCGACCTCGAAGCCGTAGCCGAGTTCCGCCAACCGTCCCTGAACGCCCGCGCCGGCATCGAGGCCGAAGGCGGATCCGCCCGCCAGAACGACGGCGTCGATCTTCTCGACCGTCTGTTCCGGTTCGAGCAGCGCGATTTCCCGTGTCCCGGGCGCACCGCCGTGGATTGCCACGGACGCGACAGCCGGCTCGTCGGGAAGCAGCACCGTCGCCCCCGACTTGAGATCCATGTCGGATGCATTGCCGATCTTGAGACCGGGAACGTCGGTGATGAGATTTCGAGGGCCAAACATGCGCGGAAATTCCAACCTGAGACTAGTGCGGTGAATTTGAAGTTCGCATCATTGCTGCAGCAGTCTCCGAAGCGAACTTCAAATTCGTAAACCGCACTAAAAACATAGACTTGCTAGTCACCTTCTTGAACCTGAAGTTCGTTCGAAGCCTGCTGCACAATGAGACGAACTTCAGATTCAGGTGACTAGGGTACGGACCCATAAATGAGGCCGAAATGGTTTGAGGCGGATTGCTTCTCCTCAAGGAGCGGAAGCGCAGGGAATGTGGTTCATTTTCGAGCCTTTCGCGACGCCGGGGAGGCGCAACCCGGTCAAATCCGAAGGACATGGAAATGGCTTCACCCCGTGGCGTCAGCGTGCTTGACCGGGCAGGAAGCCCGCTCCGCACACCCTTCCTAACGGGATTTCGCCATTTCGCATGCCATTTCAGCCTCATTTGTGGGTCCGTACCCTAAGGGCCAGTTTGATCCTGACGCGCTCAGGTGTCGAGGCTTTTGTACCCTCTGCGGACATAAATGAGCGACTTGCCCGGGTCGGTCATGCGCAGGTCAACGACGGTTCCGACGATGATCGAATGCGTGCCCATTTCAGACACGGAGTAGATCTCGCAATCGACGCTCAGGCGGGCGCTGTCGAGGGCTGGGCAGCCTGTGGCCAGCCGCGTCCAAGCGGCCTTCGCGAAGCGATCCGGCATTTCAAGATTGTCGCGACCGGCAAAGCTGTCGGATATGCCCTCATGGTCGTCGCTCAGGGTGTTCAGGCAAAAACACCTGTTCTGGAGCACTGCGCTGTGCACACGGGTCTGGCGGTTCAGGCAGATCAGGATACTGGGGGGATCGTCACTGACGGAGCAGGCGGCCGAGACCGTCGCCCCCTGTTGTCCTGCCGGACCGTCGGTGGTGACCACGTGAACCGCTGCCGCGATCCGGCTCATGGCCTCGCGGAAGCTTTGCGTGTCGAGCGGCAGCCGGCCTTGCTCCGAAACGGGAATCATCATGTCTTCTTGCTCCTGGGCCGGCCTCGGCGGAATCGGGTAGGATCTCAGTTTCGGGGCGGAGTTTAGACCGCGGACCATGGTATGCCTAGGCAAAATAGGGCGAAACGCTGTCCCGCAAAGACAAGGCCTGAAATTCGATCCCTTTCTCCGGATTGAGATTTTTTGCCTTCGGCGATAGGGATGAATGGTAGTTTCCCACGTGCTGGAGAACCGGATGACACAGCGGCGATTGACATTCACAGCGGCTCTTCTTGCTGCCGGGCTGACGGCCGCTCCGGCCAGCGCCGAGATATCGATCGCCGTCGCAGGACCGATGGACGGGCAGTTCCGTGACCTCGGTGCGCAGATGCGGGCGGGCGCGGAACAGGCGGTGGCCGACCTCAATGCGGCCGGGGGCGTCAATGGCGAGCGTCTCGTGCTCGAGGTGGCCGATGACAACTGCGACGCGGACAAGGCCGTCGCCGTGGCCAACCAGCTGATTGGAAAGGACGTCGTTTTCGTCGCCGGACATTTCTGTTTCAACGCCTCGATCCCGGCGAGCGAGGTCTATGCAGGGGCCGGCATCGTCCAGATTTCACCGGGAACGACCTTGCCGAAGTTCACCGACGACCGTGCCGGAGAGGGCGTGTTCCGCCTGGCGCCCAGGGACGATCAGCAAGCCGAGGTCGCCGGGCAGTTTCTGGCCGACACGTATGCAAACGACCGCATCGCCCTGCTTCATGACAAAACCGCGTATGGAAAAGGCCTGACCGACGCGGTCAAGGCGGTGATGAACGATCTGGGCAAATCCGAGGAACTCTCGCTCGGGTTCGATGCGGGCGAGGATGACTACCGATACATCGTCTCGCAGCTCGGCCTTGAAAATGTCGGCGTGGTGTTCCTGGGCGGCTATCATCCGGAGGCGGGGCTGATCAAGCTCGAGATGGACCGGCAGGGCCTTGATGCCGTGCTGGTGGCGGGGGATGCGCTGATGACCGATGAGTTCATGGCTGTGGCCGGCGAGGCAGGCAACGGTACGATGCTGACCTATCCGATCGACCCGCGCGACATAGAACAGAGCAGCGAGCTGGTCAGTGTGCTCGAAGAAGCAGGGAAGTCTGCAGACCGCTATTCCCTGGCCACCTATGCCGCGATCCAGGCCTGGGCACAGGCGGCAAATTCGGCCGGTGGCACGGAACTCCAGGCGGTTGCGGACGCGCTTTCAACCCAGACCTTCGAAACCGTTCTCGGAACGGTCGAATTCGATGAGAAGGGGGATGGCAACCGGCCGGAATACGTTATCTACGAATGGCGCGAGGGGGCGCCGAAACTGC
Source organism: Roseibium sp. (assembly GCF_965229775.1). Taxonomy (GTDB): domain Bacteria; phylum Pseudomonadota; class Alphaproteobacteria; order Rhizobiales; family Stappiaceae; genus Roseibium. The sequence goes on along the minus strand of NZ_OZ245929.1, from coordinate 5,445,155 downwards.
GTTGAGGCCGGCGCAAGACGTCCGGAGAAGATGAGCGAAGGGGACGCAATCCGGCCGGATGTGCGTCCCCTTTCGTTTCAGGCCGGGCGCTCAGGTCCGGCGGCCCGTTCCGCTGATCTTGATGTTGACCTTGTCGGCATAGATCGGCAGTCCGGCTTCCATGCCATAGAAGCTGCGGAAAAATCCGCCGGAGACCGTGAAGCCGACGCGCCCATTGCCCTTGTTGCCGGTGATCTGAACGTCGAGCTTGGTCCGCTTGGTCTTGCCGCGCAGCGACAGCACGCCTTCGACTTCAGCCGTATATTTGCCGGTGATCCGGATGCGCGTGCTCTGGAACTTGGCAACGGGGTACTTGGCGACATCGAACATGGCGGAGCTTTTCAGGAAACCGGTCACCTTGTCATTGTTGGTTTTCACGCTCGAAAGGTCGATCGTCACGTTGACCTTGCTTTTTTCGGGGCGGTTCTGATCGAGAACCATCTTGCCCGACACCTTGCGGAATTCGCCCTGGACCGGGCGGCCACCCAGCACGCGCACGGAAAACCCGGTGTCGATGTTTGCGGGCGACAGCGTGTAGGTGCCGGAAATCGAGCCGGCGGCCGCCGGAAGCGACCAGCCGGCCAGCAGGGCGAAAGACACAACGATCGATTTCAGCATTCGAAAGCTGTTCGGGGTGCGGTCACGCCGGAAACGAATGGGGTGCATTGGACTGTTCCTTCCTTGAATCTCGGATCTCGTCTGGTTTCACGAATTGAGACGGGGTGGCGCGAAGCCTGTCTCCCGTTGCCTCTGTTCGTTCCAAATGTCGTCATCCAGGCGGTTCTTCATAGTGACGGCTGTCACACCCAACGCATCGGACGCCCACATTCTACGTCGTGCATCCGGCCTGGTTTCCTCAATGCCGCGAGTTTGACCATGCCGTGATGCGCGGATCCGGGAATTAACCCTCAGTTAAGAAAGTAGAGGCGGACAGCTTCTTTCAAGGTGGTAGGCACGGTATTTTCCCTTCCAAAACCAGGGAAAAGTCATGCGTCAACAGTCCTGTCCGCGGGTCGCGAACCTGCTCATTGCTCTCCTCGTCGTGTGCAGTTTTCAATTGCCTGCGGCCGCCGCCGAGCTGGTCGGATTTTCAGATCACAGGTTTCGGCCCGGCACGATCGTGATCAAGAATTCCGAAAAGCGGCTCTACCTGGTTTTGCGCGGCAAGAGGGCCATCCGCTACAAGGTCGCCGTCGGCAAACCACGCAAGGCCTGGACAGGCCGGGCGCAGATTACCGCGAAGTATATCCGGCCTGACTGGTCGCCTTCGCCGGAAGTGCGCAGGGACTTTCCGCGTCTGCCCGATGTCATACGGGGAGGCGCGCCGAACAATCCCATGGGCGCAGCCGCCATGACGCTCTCCAACGGCAACTATGCCATCCACGGCACCAACAGACCCGGCTCGATCGGACGGGCCGTGTCCTACGGCTGCATCCGCATGGCCAACATCGACATCGAGGACCTGTTTCAAAGGGTCGGCGTCAGGACGCCCGTGATCGCGTTGCCCTAACGCGAAGAGGTCGGGTCTGCAAAGCGGTCGCAGGGACAGCGTGCCGCATTTAGTTTCGGAAGTTTGAAACTATTATTGCCGGCGGGGTGTCAAAACCCGATATCCGGGCCCTGCCGGTGCCAAGTGCCCCAACGCTGCCCCGGCAGGGTTCCGGAGGAGCCAGCGGCGCCCGTTACATCTTGCGACAATTCCGGTCCCGCCCGGGGACATCTTTGCGACATCTGCCGTGTAGTCTCTCCAGATCAAGGGTTGAACCGACGGACGGGTGGTGCGGGTGTCGATTTTCAGGGACATATTGAATTCAAGGGCGTTCATCTGGGCACTGCTGGCGTTGCCTTCGATCCCGATGATGCTGGCGCTTGCCAATAGTGCGGTGTCCGAGGACGGGCGTCCGGCAACCGAATTCCTGCTTCATCCAACCGGTGAATTTGCGGCGCGCTTCATGATCATCTCGATGATCATTTCTCCCTTCCGGCTGATGTTTCCGAAGAACGCGTTCTGGTACTGGATGTTGCGCAGGCGTCGCTATTTCGGGGTTGCGGCCTTCCTGTACGCGGCGCTGCACACTGTCCTCTACCTTATCGACATGGGCTCGTGGCAGTCCATCCTGGGCGAGTTCTGGGCGCTCGGCATCTGGACCGGCTGGCTGGCCTTCTTCGTCTTTGTCCCCATGGCGGCGACGTCGAATGACGCGTCGGTCAAACGGCTCGGCCGCTACTGGAAGCCGCTGCAGCGGTTCGGATACCTGGCCGCCGTGGCAACGCTTTTGCACTGGATGTTCGTGCACAACGAGTTCGGTCCGGCCCTGGTTCATTTTGTGCCGCTCGCGCTGCTCGAGGCCTACCGGGTCTACCGGTTCTACAATCCCGCGGCCAAACCGGCTGCCGCCTGATCGGAAACCCTGCTTTAGAGAGGACGAAACGATGAACTTCACGCTTCACACGGCAACGTCGCTGCTGACTTGCTTTTTCACCTTTCCGGTCTCCGCAACGGGCATGTTCGAATGCGAAACAACCGAAAAATCGGCGTGGCTGTCCGAGCAGCAGGTCACTGAAAGACTGGTCAGCGAAGGCTGGCAGGTGCGCCGGATGAAGGAAGACGGCGGCTGCTGGGAAGTGTACGGCACGACGCCTGAAGGACAACGGGTCGAGGTCTACGTGCACCCGGTGTCGGGAGAGGTCCTGCTCATCAATCAGCGCGGCACCATACTCTACCGCAAGGAAAGCTAGGCCGAAACAGACCGGTGAGCCCCGAAACAGGCATGTCGGTCCCGTGAACCGCCATTCAGCCGATCTGCTCTAGAGCCACTTTCGGGGATCCTTCGATCCGTCTTTCCGCCGGTCTCCGGACAAGGCATCAGCCAGATCCGCAACCGCGTCAAGCGAGTGCGCGGCGCGGAATTCGTCGACATGGGGCAGCATGGCGCGGATGCCCTTCGCCTTCGCCTCAAAGCCGTCGAAGCGCAGCAACGGGTTGAGCCAGACCAGATGCCGGCAGGACCGGTGCAGGCGATCCATTTCGCGCGCCAGATCCTCATCGGTGTCTCGTTCCAGACCGTCCGTGATCAGCAGAACCGTCGGTTTGCCCGACAGGACCCGGCGCGACCAGTGCTTGTTGAAGTCGTGAAGCGCCGATGCGATCCGGGTTCCGCCGGACCAGTCCTCGACCCCGGCCGAGCAGGCTTCAAGCGCCTCGTCGGGGTCCTTCATGCGCAGTTGCCGGGTGACATTGGTCAGCCTGGTACCGAACAGGAACGTGTGCACGTCCCGCCGTTCGGCGGTCATGCCGTGGAGAAAATGCAGGAGAAGGCGTGAATACTGACTCATCGATCCGGAAATATCGCACAGCGCGACCAAGGGCGGCCGCTTCTCTGCGGGCTTTCTGAACTTCAGGTCGATGATCTCACCGCCTGCGCGCATGGAGGCGCGCAAGGTCTTGCGCGGGTCAACGCGGCCGCGCGGTGCCGCCGTCAGGCGCCGGAGCCTGATCTTGTCCATCGGCATGGCCATGGCCCGCAGCACCTTCTTGGCCGCAGCGACCTCTTCCGCCGTCATCTGGGCGAAATCCTTCGTCTGCAGCAACTCCTTGCCGGAGACGGTGAATTTCGCATCGACCTCGATCTCGGGAACGGTCTCTTCCGCTACCCGCTCCTTGGCGGCCTGGAAGGCCTGGGAAACGCGGGTCTGACCGGCTTTCGGTTTTTCCGGCGCGCCGCGCGGCGGGGCGACAGGCGAGAGGATCGACAGCATCTTCTCGATCAGGCCGCGGCTCTGCCAATAGATCCGGAAGGCCTCGTCGAACAGGACCTTGTGTTCGCGTCTGCGCACGAAAACCGAATGGAGCGTCCAGTAGAGATCCTCCCGGTTTTCGATCCCGGAGACCTCGACCGCACTGACGGCATCCACGACCGACGCCGGCCCGACCGGAACGCCCGCCTTGCGCAGCGTTCTGGCAAAATAGACGATATTGTCGGTTATCCGGGAGCGGATTTCGGTTGCTGCCATCTGTCCGCCGCTCAAACAGCCGGCATCGATTGGGCCTGCGGGACGTCCTTGCGGATCTCGTCGATCATGTGACGGACCTTGGAACCGCGCACCCTCTCGATATCATCCTGGTATTTCAAAAGAACACCCAGCGTGTCGGAGGCTAGATCGGGATCGAGCGCGATTTCGTTGAGTTCCGACAAGGCCGTCGCCCAGTCCAGGGTCTCGGCGACGCCCGGCTGCTTGAAGAGATCTTCGTCGGCACGGAGTTTCTGAACGAATGCGACAACTTCCTGGGCCAGCCGTTCGGCCGCACCCGGCACCTTTCTGCGCACGATTTCCAGTTCCCGTTCAGCATCCGGATAGTCGACCCAATGATACAGGCAGCGCCGCTTCAGGGCGTCATGGATCTCGCGCGTGCGGTTCGTCGTGATGATCACGATGGGAGGTTCCTCGGCGTGCACCGTGCCGAGCTCAGGTATCGTGACCTGGCTGTCTGCAAGCACTTCCAGAAGAAAGGCCTCGAAAGCTTCGTCGGCCCGGTCCAGTTCGTCGATCAGAAAGACCGGAGCACCATTGATCGAGGGTTCGAGGGCCTGCAGGACCGGGCGCTTGATCAGGAACCGTTCGTCGAAGATCGATCTGGACAGGTCGGCGTGTTCCGTGTCGCCCGAGGCTTCGGCAACGCGGATTTCGACCATCTGGGCCTGGTAGTTCCACTCGTAGACGGCCGAGGCGATGTCGAGGCCCTCATAGCATTGCAGGCGGATCAGGTCGCGGCCGAGCGTGGTGGAGAGGACCTTGGCTATTTCGGTCTTGCCGACACCTGCTTCTCCCTCGAGAAACAGGGGACGCTTCATCTTGAGTGCCAGGTGGAGGACGGTCGCCAGCGATCTGTCCGCGACATAACCCGCCTGATCCATGAGATGAAGCGTATCGTCGATGGAAGCGGGAAGGGGTGTCGGGCTCATGGCGTCTCCTGGGCGTTTGGTTTTCCGGCATCATATAGGTCGGACAGCCGCAAGGTCAGCCCGGACCAAAGTACGGCAAGGCGTGGAGACCCGGGTCTGACCGGTATGTGCTGACCCTAGCAAGTGATGTCTGGCGGTCATACCCTCCTCATCGCGGCTTGTCGGCATCCATTGCTGTCCCGTCTGGAAGGAACTCGCGAACTTACGTCGTTGAGAAACAGCATGATTTCATTCGGCACCAAATCGGGATCCGGCCTGTGTCCCCGATTTGTCATCCCGGTTTGCCGCAGGCGCGGCAAGGCCGGGACCCAGTACCCATTGTGGCGGAGACTGGAAAAAGACGGAAAGTCAGATGGTTACTGGGTTCCGGCCTTCCGCTTCGCTTCAGCCGGAATGACAAGTTCAGTGACTGGGGATGGCCTCGCTCAATCAATTCCGAGCTAAGCCGGACAGCAGTGGGCGGCATCAGGGGATGACCTAATGTGCAGACCCGCTCGAAACATCTATGTTTCTCCAGTTCGATTCGAGGGAGGAAATGTCGTGGCAGGCAGCAGGCTGTTTCTCGCAAGTGTCTTGATCCTGATGGCAGGACAGGCATCGCAGGCATCCGACGGGGCGTATCCGTCCGACCCGGTGAGCCTTGCGACCGGGGAGGAACTTGCGCAGATCCATTGCGCCACCTGTCATGCGGTCGGCAAGGAGGATGTCAGTGCGCAGCCGGGAGCGCCGGCATTCCGGGATCTGTCCAAACTCTATCCGCTGGAAAGCCTGGAAGAGCCGCTTGCGGAAGGGATCGTGACCGGCCATGAAAACATGCCCGAAGTGGCCTTCGAAGCGGACGACATCGACGCCTTTCTCGGGTATCTGACACTTATCCAGAGCCAGTGAACCGCGACTGAAACGAGCAGGGGGACTTGTTAGCAGTTGTTGTTGAATGCTGCTAAAGTGCTGTTTATAAACAGTAATTAGCAAAAAGTCGGGTTTGGTTAACCGCTTTTCCGTGACACTCTTTCTTGGCAACAAAGAAAGGATTGGCATGAAAACCAGCTCAGACTTTGAAAAGCGCTTCCTGGGATACGGCCTGCTGACCGCCGAGATCCTGTACCGGCTTCCCGATCATCCGAAATTCCTGCAAAGCTTTCTGTGGCAGACGGAGGACCTGGCGCCGCAATTTCCTGAACTGACAAAATTTCTGGACTTCTGGGAACGGGAGATCGAAGGGCGGATTCATTCCGTGCGCGTCGCCCATCAGAACCTCATTGATCCGGTTGACTTCCGCTTCGCCGACGGCGAAATCCAGATGCACTGAACGCGCTCGCACTCAACGTGCCGTCAGGCCCAGCCCATGCCCGTCGCGCATGACGGCACGGGACTGGCTGGTAAAGTCCGAGCCGCTGCCTTCGTGCAGGACAAAACCCGGCAGCAGCCTGAGCGGCGCCCTGCTTGCGCGGACCGAGCGCACCAGAACGCGCGTCGCGGGGGCATCGGGACGCGGCCGGAGCGGGATCACATCGGTCGCGCCGAAACGCCCCTTCAGAACCGTCAGCAGTTCCTGCAGACCGTCCGCGCGGAAGATGACGGTCAGGCTGCCGCCTTCGCGCACGATGTCGGTCGCCGTTTTCGCCCAGGGTTCCAGACCCCGTTTATCGAGCATGTGAGCATCCGCCCGCGCCGCGTTGGGCGATGCGCGGAATTTTTCCGCTTCATAGTAAGGCGGGTTCATGATGGCGTGGTCGGCCATGGACGGCACGAGACCAGCGGCATGGCGAACGCTGCCCTTGGCAGTGATGTCGGCAGGAAGCAGGCGGACACGATCGGAAAAACGTGTGTTTTCAGGATCGGTGAGGGCCCGTTCGGCCAGGGCCAAGACGGTTTCGTCTATCTCGACCAGCGTTACGGTTATGCCGGGAAGACGTGCTGCGGCACAAAAGCCGGCCGTGCCGACGCCGGCCCCGAGATCCACCACATGCCCTTCAGTGTTCTCGGGCAGCGCAGCGGCGAGATAGACCGCGTCCAGGCCTGCGCGATGACGGCCGCGCCTCGGTTGATAGACATGCACCTGGCCACCCAGAAAGGCATCGCGTGTTATGGTTTCGGGATCTGCTTCATTTGGGGAATCCATGTCAGTTCGTGTCTTTGACAGGCCGCAATTCGTGTTCGAGGCCCGCATCCCGGACAAGGCTGCGCGCCTTGTGGATCTGGTCGCTGTCAACGAGGATGCGGCGCGGGATCATAGCCAGTGATCCTTCCATGATGCTCATATTGCCATCTGCGACAAAATGCTTGATTCCGGCTTCCTCGAGGATCGATTCCAGGAATGAAATGAGAACCGGATCATTCGTTCTGAGAAGTTCTTCCATATGTTTTCCGGGTTTAGCGGCCTTCGAATGCGGGATTGCCTTAAAAACCCCTGCGAACTGGTTTACAGCAAAATCATGTGTTTGTGGCATTTCAACAGTTTGTCAACGTGCTGGCGTCTTGCCCCGGAGCCCTTAGCGCCATATTGTCCGCTCAAATATTCGAGGAGTGCCATAAGTGGCCGTTGTCGCAACAACATATTCTGACAGCCAGTCGCGCCGTCCTAGCATACAACCGCTCGTCGATCTCGTATCGCCGGGCATGGCGGACGTGAACGAACTGATCCTGTCCAAGGCCGGCTCCAATGTGGAATTGATCCCGGAGATCGCCAAACACCTGATTTCGTCCGGCGGCAAGCGCCTGCGGCCGATGCTGACGCTCGCATTCGCGGACATGTTCGGCTACCAGGGCAGCGGTCACGTCGTGCTGGCGGCAAGCGTCGAGTTCATGCATACGGCGACGCTTCTGCATGATGACGTCGTTGACGAGAGCGACATGCGCCGGGGCAAGCTGGCCGCCCGCAAACTCTGGGGCAATCAGGCCAGTGTTCTGGTCGGTGACTACCTTCTCGGCCAGGCCTTCAAGATGATGGTCGACGTCGGCTCGCTCGAAGCGCTCAGGATCCTTTCATCTGCCTCCGCCATCATTGCCGAAGGGGAGGTGCTGCAACTGGGTGCGGCAAAGAACATCGGCACGACGGAAGCGGACTATCTGCGTGTCATCGAGGCCAAGACGGCTGCGCTTTTCGCTGCAGCGGCCGAGGTGGGCCCGGTGATCGCGGACCAGACCGACGCCACGAAACTGGCGGCCCGAACTTACGGTCTCGAACTCGGGTACGCCTTCCAGCTCGTCGATGACGCGCTCGACTATGGCGGGTCATCAGCGGATCTTGGCAAGGATGTCGGCGACGACTTCCGGGAAGGCAAGATCACGTTGCCCGTTGTCCTGGCGGTGGCGCGCGGGAGTGATGAAGACAGACTGTTCTGGAAGCGCTGCCTCGAAGGAGAGGGTGTCGAAGACGGCGATCTGGAGCAGGCAATCGAACTTCTGAAGAAATACGATGCCCTTGTCGAAACCGTCAGCCGTGCGCGTGACTATGGCGACAAGGCCTTGAAAGCGCTCGAAACGCTGCCGCAAGGTCCCTATAACGACGCTTTGGCCGACACAGTGGCTTTCTGTATTTCACGGGTCAGCTGAGCGGTCCGGTTGTCTTGGCGGCGCGTTCGCTGGTCGAGCGCGCCCAGGCCTTCCGGGTCAAACAAGCCTGATCAGGCCAGCCGTCCCGAAGCGATCCACCAATCGGGACGACGCTTGCGAAGCGAGCGCTCCATTTCCATTTCCCGGCCGGTTTCACACAGGCCGAAGACGGTGGCGCCCGAACCGGACATTCTCGCAAAGACAATGTCATCTTCGGCGGTGAGGGCTTGAAGAATGTCACCAATTTCCGGACAGATAGCGATCGCGGGCTGTTGCAGGTCGTTGCGGCACAGCGTCAGAAAACCGGTAAGGTTTGACAGCGATTCGAAGCTGTCGGGAAAGCGAGGAAGGGTTGGGTTCTTGCGGTTCTGCAAGGCTTTGAACACCTCCGGCGTCGATACGCCAAGCCTGGGATTGACCAGAACCATTCCGCATTTCGGCATCTGCGGGGCGGGCGACACCTCGCCGCCAATACCGCGCATCAGCTGTGGCTGAACCGAGAGACAGACCGGAACGTCCGCCCCCAGCTGCAGGGCGATACTCTTTAATCGATCATCGTCGAGATAGATCCCCGTATGGTCTTCCAGCAGTCTTAGCGCGGTTGCCGCGTCGCTTGACCCGCCGCCAATGCCGGACGCCACAGGAAGCCGTTTGCTGAGCGTCATCTTGAGGTTCAGCGGGTCGAGACCGGCTGCATCCGCGAAAAGACGGGCCGCCTTGACGACGAGGTTTTCGTCCGTAGGACCCTGCAGATCGTGGGCAAATGGACCCTCGACGACAAGCTCAAGCGTTTCGGATGTTACCACGGACAGCCGATCGCCGATCTGCGGAAAAACGACCAGAGATTCAAGCAGATGGTAGCCGTCCGCCCGCTGTCCGGTGATGTGCAGCGCCAGGTTGACCTTGGCGCGTGCCAGTTCGGCCGCCGGTGCAGCACTTCTCAACGCAGTCATCCTGTATCTGCTTACCCGCCGTTGTTGTCGCTCTTTGCCTTGGCGGCATCCGTCACGGACGGTTCCTGCAATCCGTTGGCGATCTTGTCGAGAATTATCGGCAGGTCCTTTTCGGTCGGGCCAAGGTCGCGCGCATGGTTCCACTGGAAACGCGCTTCGTTGCGGCGGCCGACCATCCAGTAGGCATCGCCGAGATGGTCGTTGATGACGGGGTCTGCCGGGCGCAGTTCGATTGCCCTTTCGAGCTCCTTGACCGCTTCCTCGTACCGGCCGAGGCGGAAATAGACCCAGCCGAGACTGTCGACGATGTAGCCGTCGGTGGGACGCAATTCCACCGCCGTCTTGATCATCTCAAGCGCTTCATCAAGCTTGAGACCCTGATCGACAAGCGAGTATCCAAGGTAGTTGAGCACCAGCGGCTGGTTCTCGTTGAGCTCCAGCGCCTTGCGGAAATCGGCTTCGGCCATGTCCCACTTGCCGAGACGTTCACGCGTGATGCCGCGGAAATACATCAGCAGCCAGTGTTGGGGTTCCAACTCGGCAATCGTGTCGATCCCCTGGGAGTAGATGGTTTCGGCTTCGTCGTAGATCTCGTGCGCGCGAAGGATGTTTCCAAGTGCGATCACGGCCTCCAGGTCTGCCGGATCCTTCGCGATCAATACTTCGAGGTGGCTGCGCGCTTCATCGACCTTGTCAAGCGCGTTGAAATTCAGCCCGACCTGGATTTCGGCTTCGCGCTTCAGAACGCTGTCGTCGGGAACGCGCATGAAGGCGTCGATTGCGCGCGCAGGCTGTTGCATGCGTTCAAAGACGCTGCCAAGCGCGATGGCCGCAAATTCCGCCGTCGGATCCATGTGAAGGGCAAGCTGAAGGTAGGATGTGGACAGCTCCTCGCCGCCGTCGCGGCCGATGACGGCACCCAGTCCATAGAGAATTTCGGCCATGCCCTGCGCCGGGTCGGAGACCATCGGCGGGACCACATCACCGCTTTGAAGGAACGCCCTGGTCTGTGCAATCTTGGGATGGCCGCGGAATTGCTGGTCGTACTGATCGAGCGCTGCAATTGCGTCCTGCTGCCGGCCGTTTGCGGCGAGTATGCGCGCGTAGGCGTCGACAACCCGGATTGCGGCCTGATCGAGGGCATAGGCGCCTTCGATCGTTTCAAGTGCATCCTGATTCCGGCCGGCGGCGAATTGCAGGTGGGCCTTGTGTGTCGCCTTGAAGACTTCGAACCAGTCCGGGCCGCGCAGGTTGTCGATCAATTCGATGGCCTCGTCGACCTTGCCGTTGCCATACAGCGACCAGGCGCGGGAAATGCCGATGGACAGCTGGGCGAGGGGCCCATTTCGCCCCTTGGCGAGCGACTGATCGGCCGCGTCGTAGTTTCCGTCGACGATTTGCTGACCGCCAAGCGCCAGCTGGGCCAGGAAGTTCTGCAGTCCGGCGTTTTCAAGCTCTCCGGCATAGTGGACAGCCTCGTCCACGTCGCCATTGGCAAGCTTCAGCAGGAACGTCCGTTCCAGGAGCATGGTATTGGTCGGATCGGCTGCGAGTGTTTCTTCATAAAACGCCGCAGCGTGACCATAGTCTTTCTGAAAACCGGCCAGGCGGCCGGACAGGTAACTTCCGGATAGCGTCAGCGGCAAATTCGAGGGTGTGCCAAAGACCTGTGCCTTGGAATCCGTGTCCGCAAAAGCTGAGAAGGGTGCGAATGCCATCGTGCTCGCCAGCGCAAGAACCTTCAGTCGCGAACGCTTGCGGTGAATCCGGGAAACGGCGCCGGCCAAATCAGTCATATGTCCTCGCATGCTGGGTCGATGGGCAATCATTTTCTCGCTTATCGCTGTTGAGAATGGCGTCTTTAAGGCCCAGCGGCAAGGCATGTGCGAAACTTTCTGAGGGTTTAAATCCATTTGATTTTGCTCTGCGTTGGAAATTGCTGTTGTTCTGTCGAAACAAAGCGGCTTTCCGCCAAAAAAGGACTTGAAGACAATCCTTTGCCGTAGCAGGTATGTGCGGCGCAACAATGAGCCGGGGGCGTCGCGTCTCCGGTGCCAGGCGAGGAGAGTTTCAGATGGCCAAGTGGGTCTACAGTTTCGGCAATGGTGAAGCGGAAGGTGCGGCTGAGATGCGCAATCTGCTCGGTGGAAAGGGCGCCAACCTTGCGGAAATGAGCAGCCTCGGCCTGCCGGTTCCACCCGGCTTCACGATCACGACCGAAGTCTGCACCTGGTATTACGAGCACGAAAAAACCTATCCGGACGCGCTCAAGCCCCAGGTCGCGGAGGCGCTGGAGAAGATCGGTGCCGCGACAGGCAGGTCCTTCGGGGATGCGGAACGACCCCTGCTCGTGTCTGTGCGCTCGGGTGCACGGGTTTCCATGCCGGGCATGATGGACACGGTCCTGAACCTCGGGCTCAACGATGAGACCGTGGAGGCCATCGCGAGGGAAGCAGGCGATCGCCGCTTTGCCTATGACAGCTACAGGCGTTTCATTCAGATGTACTCGGACGTCGTTCTCGGCCTCGACCATCATGAATTCGAGGAAATCCTCGAGGATCACAAGGAGCGGAACGAGCTTGCGCTCGACACGGATATCGATGCCGATGCCTGGCTCGGCATTATCGAGAAGTTCAAGGCGCTTGTCGAAGAAGAGCTCGAGCGGCCCTTTCCGCAGGACCCGCAGGAGCAGCTGTGGGGCGCCATCGGCGCCGTCTTCAGTTCCTGGATGGTGCCGCGTGCGGTCACCTACAGGCGGCTGCACGACATTCCCGGCAGCTGGGGCACGGCCGTCAACGTCCAGGCGATGGTGTTCGGCAACATGGGGGAGAGCTCGGCGACCGGCGTTGCGTTCACACGCAACCCGTCGACAGGTGAAAACCTTCTTTACGGCGAATTTCTCGTCAACGCACAGGGCGAAGACGTCGTTGCCGGTATCCGGACACCCCAGGACATCACGGAGCGTGCCCGGAAGGATGCCGGGTCTTCCAGTCCCTCGCTCGAAGCCCTGATGCCGGAGGCATTTGCCGAGTTCCAGACCTACTGCGCAAAACTGGAAGCGCATTACAAGGACATGCAGGACCTGGAGTTCACCATCGAGAAGGGCAAGCTTTGGATGCTGCAGACGCGCGCAGGCAAGCGTACGGCAAAGGCTGCACTGAGGATCGCCGTCGATCTCGTGGAAGAAGGTCTGATCACGCAGGAGGAGGCAATCGGCCGGGTCGAGCCCGGTGCACTGGACCAGCTTCTCCATCCCACGATCGATCCGGGTGCGGAGCGCGATATCGTGACCACAGGCCTGCCGGCATCGCCGGGCGCAGCATCGGGCGCCATCGTGTTCACGTCCGACGAAGCGGAGAAAGCCAAGGCGGAAGGCCGCAAGACGATTCTTGTGCGCGTTGAAACCAGCCCGGAAGACATTCACGGCATGCACGCGGCTGAAGGCATCCTGACCAGCCGTGGCGGCATGACGAGCCACGCGGCAGTGGTTGCGCGCGGCATGGGCAAACCCTGCGTCGCCGGTGCGGGCATGCTTCGCATCGACTATCGCAACGGGGTGATCAACGCCGCGGGAAGGATGCTGAAGGAAGGCGAGATCATCACGATCGACGGGGCGACCGGACAGGTTCTCTCCGGTGAGGTGAAAATGCTGCAACCGACGCTTTCGGGCGACTTCGGCACGCTGATGGGCTGGGCGGACAACGTCCGGCGGATGACCGTCAGGACAAACGCCGAAACGCCGCAGGACGCCAAGGTCGCGCGAGAGTTCGGGGCGGAAGGAATCGGCCTGTGCCGGACGGAGCACATGTTCTTCGAAGGCGAGCGTATCGTCGCCGTGCGCGAAATGATCCTGGCCGACACGGAAGCAGGCAGACGGGCGGCGCTGGCCAAACTCCTGCCCATGCAGCGGCAGGACTTCACGGATCTCTTCGAAATCATGCACGGGCTGCCGGTCACCATCCGGTTGCTTGACCCGCCCCTGCACGAATTTCTGCCGAAATCCGAGGAGGAACTCGGCGAGGTCGCCAAGGCGATGGGCGCGGATCCGGAACGGTTGCGCGACAGGGCCCTGGTTCTGGAAGAATTCAATCCGATGCTCGGGCATCGCGGCTGCCGGTTGCTGGTGTCCTATCCCGAGATTGCGGAAATGCAGGCAAGGGCCATCTTCGAAGCCGCTGTGGAAGCCGCCAGGACAACGGGCGCGCCCGTCGTGCCTGAAATCATGGTCCCGCTTGTGGGCCTGAAGGGCGAACTGGACCTTGTCCGGAAAAGCATCGAAGCGATGGCCAGGGCCGTCACCGAGGAGACCGGCACGGAGCTGACCTATCAGATCGGCACGATGGTCGAACTCCCGCGTGCCGCGCTGAAGGCCGCAGAGATTGCCGAATCCGCCGAGTTCTTCTCCTTCGGCACGAACGATCTCACGCAGACCACATTCGGCATCTCCCGCGACGATGCGGCCTCCTTCCTGGGGACCTATCAGAGCCGGGGCATCCTGGAACAGGACCCGTTCGTGTCGCTGGATCCGGAAGGTGTCGGTGAACTCATCAAGATCGGTGCCGAACGCGGCAGGTCGACCCGCCCCGACATCAAGCTCGGGATTTGCGGGGAACATGGCGGCGACCCGTCATCGATCTCGTTCTGCGAGAGCGTCGGGCTGGACTACGTGTCGTGTTCGCCGTTCCGGGTTCCGATCGCGCGCCTGGCGGCGGCTCAGTCGGCGCTCAAGCACAAACAGTCCGGCTGAGATGTCGCTGGGCCGAGCCAGGGCCACGACCGGTTTGGAGGCGCAGTGACGGGTTATCCTTCTCCTGAAGACCTTCGTGCGGGTAACAAACGCCTGCTCGCCCGGGTGCTGACGCGCCTGGAGACCGAGGCGCATGACAGGGAAACGGCTGCCTTCCTGGATCGTTTGTGTCAGGACGCAAAAGGGGCCGTGCTCGGTCTGACGGGCCCGCCCGGCGTCGGAAAGTCCAGTCTGACCGATGCCTTGATCAAGGCCTATCGGGCCGAGGGCAAGCGTGTGGCCGTGCTGGCAATCGATCCGTCATCCTCGGTGACCGGCGGAGCCCTGCTTGGCGACCGGACCCGTCTCAAGACCGATCCGCTGGATGACGGCGTCTTTGTGCGGTCCATGGCCGCGCGCGACCGGCTTGGCGGGCTTTCCGATCAGGCGGTCGCGGCAATCACGGTGCTCAGGGCGGTCGTCGACCGCGTGATCGTCGAAACGGTGGGCATCGGTCAGTCCGAGGGGGATCTGAAACACGCCGTCGACACCGTTCTCTTGTGCATCCAGCCCGGTTCCGGCGACAGTCTTCAATTCATGAAGGCCGGGATCATGGAGTTGCCGGATCTGGTCGCCGTGACGAAGGCGGATCTCGGCGTGCTTGCGCGCAGGGCGTCGTCGGATGTCACCGGTGCCCTCTCGCTCAGCCGCACGGAAGGGCAGGGGTGGAAGGTGCCCGTGACCGAGGTGTCCTCTCATACCGGTTCGGGAATCGCCGAGCTGATTGCCAGCGCCGACGCGCACCGCGTTTATCTGGAAGAAACAGGATTGGTCTCACGGCGCAGGCGGCAGCATGTGGCCTGGTTCATGGACATGGTGCGCACCGAATTCGGGCGTGCCGGACTGGCAATGCTCTCCGGTGAGGACTGGGACGCCCGTGCCGGGGGCGCACCTTTCGGGAGCTTCCTCACCTTCGCCGGCAAGATCTCCGGGCGGCCTCACCCGTGAGGAGGAAGACGGTCGTTACTCAAGGCGCGCACCACCGGTCAGCGCGCTAAGCCGGAAACTGGACATTCCCGGCAAGCGGCTCATTGTTTTCATTATGAAAATCGTGCAGGAACTGGCTCAGGGCGACGCTCGTCAGCGGCCGTGAGATGAAGTAACCCTGCATGCGGTGGCAGTCGTGAACCTGCAGGAAGCGGATCTGGTCGATCGTTTCGATGCCTTCCGCGACAATGGTCATGCCAAGGGCCTTGCCGAGCTGGATGATCGAGACAATGATCGCTTCCGCTTCCGGGTTTCCGTTCATGTCGGAAACGAAGTCCCGGTCGATTTTCAGCGTGTCGAACGGGAACCGGCGCAGATAGCTCAGGCTGGAATACCCCGATCCGAAGTCGTCCAGGGCGACCTTGATGCCGAGACTTTTCAGCCGCCTGAGCGCCTTCAGGACCGAGTCGTCCCGGCCGGCGAATACGCTCTCGGTGACCTCGATTTCGAGCCGTTGCGGCGGCAGGTCGTTCGCGGCGAGAATGGCCATCACCTTTTCAACAAAGCGGGGATGTCTGAACTGGTTCGGTGACACGTTGACCGAGACGACGACGCCGGGCCAATCGTGCGCGCGCGCGCAGGCCTTGTTGAGCACCCAGATCCCGAGATCGTCGATCAGGCCCGTTTCCTCGGCAACAGGAATGAACTGGGACGGCGGAACGACCGTGCCATCTTCCTTGGTCCAGCGTGCGAGCGCTTCCACGGACACGATCTTCTTTGCGTCCGTGTCGGATTGAGGCTGATAGGCGAGATCGAGCTGATCGTTTCTCAGGGCCAGCCTGAGTTCCCGCGACATCTCATCCTTCGACTGGACATGCTGCTCCATGGTCGGTTCGAAGAACGAACGGCGGTTGCGGCCGTTTGCCTTGGCGTCGTAAAGCGCGATGTCGGCCTTGCGGAGCAATTCGTCCGGGTTCTTGCCGTCGCGCGGCGCGATCGCGGCCCCCATCGAGAGGCTTGCGAAGATCTCGCGCCGGCCGATCTTGACCGGTCTGGCGATCTCGTCCTGCACCTGGTCCAGAATATATTCCAGCCATTCGTCGTTTTCGCAGTCGCTGAGGACCATTGCGAACTCGTCGCCGCTGATGCGCGCCACGATGCCGTTGCTTGGGAGCACCTGTTTCAGCCGGCTGGCGACGCCGACGATGACCTTGTCACCGGCAGAGTGTCCGAGCGTGTCGTTGATGTCCTTGAAGTGATCCAGGTCGATATAGACCACGGCGGTGTTGGTGCCGTTCTGCTCACCCTCTTCGAGTATCCTGGTCAGAAGGGACTGAAAACTGGACCTGTTGGGCAATCCCGACAGGGCGTCGTGCCGGGCGGCATGCACGGCCTTGGCTTCGCTTCTGGCGAGCCGCTTCGTCATCTGGCGCGTGAACATCGTGACCGCAATGACCACGGCGGCGATCAGAAAGGCTGCGACCGCAAGGAACGGATTGATGCGCTGGAGCATCTGGGTTCCGGGCCGGCTCGCCTGCCAGGCGATGACGCCGATATTCTTGCCCCGCGGTGATTGAAGATCGTAGGTGCCGACACCGTGGCGGTCGTTCTGATCCTGTGCCAGCACGAAGCCCTGCAGGCGCGACATGTCGGAAATGTTGTTCAGCTTCTGGCCGCGCAGGGGGATCAGGCTGACGAGAACGGCGGGCGCTTCGCGGTCGCTGAAAACTGTCTGGATCTGCGGCACGACGGCAGCAGCGGTGAAAAGATGGGGTTCTCCCAGCAGCGGAACAATGCCTGTTTCCGCGATGGAGTGGTGGGTGGTCTCTCCCTGGGGCATGAAGCGATAGAGCCCGGACGGAGTCGGCTGGAACGAGGTGATGTAGCGCGCGCGCGCCTTGGCGATTGCGGGCGCCATTTCGTCCATCAGGCCGGGCGTCATCCAGTCGGTGTCATCGTCCTGGGAAAAGACGGACGCGACGTTGAAATCGCTGTCGAAAAGTACCGACTTGGTAAAGCCGTGGTTGCCGGCCAGCCAGTTCATCATGTTGTCGCGGATCCAGCGCTCGTTCCCGGACGGGTCCTTGACCGCACGGAAAGCCTCGTCCCAGATCACGACACCGGTCTGCTGCTTGGCGATGTAGTTTTGCGTGAGCTGGAGGGCGCCTCCGACGAGCTTGTGCTGGGATTCTTCGGCAGATTCGTCGGACAGCCGCGCGGACCAGTTCATCAGGCCGAAAATGCCGGCAACGGAAGTCATCACGACGATCAGCATTGGAAAGATGATCGCACTTGCGATTTGACCACCTGAGTTTTTGATTGATCTGTTCATGCATAGGCCCAGTTGATGTGGGCCAAGTATTGACGAACCGGGTTAAGGAAAGTCCCCAAGATACTAGTAAAATAACGGTAAAATTCTACGAAACTTTGCCGGGGTTGTTTTCGCGCCTTGTAAGCGCTGGTTGCAGTCATCGCCGTCCGGTTCGCGCCTGAATGGAACTCTTGAACCGGTACCAAGCCAACAGACTTGTCCTTCCGGCTGAAACGCAGCGCGAGGCCGGAAACCAGAACGCGCTGGTATTTTCGTGATCCTTCGATCTGCGGCCACAGGGGAGAGAGGATCCCGGTCTTGCCGCTTGCACGGCAAAGCGGGACGACAACACCGGGAGAGTACCGCCTCCAGCCGGGCGGCGACGGGATTCAGATGAGCTGAAGCTCCCTCAGGCTGACGTTTTTTCGCAGCCCGATGATCACATGATCATGAATTTCGATGCCGAGCGGAGCCGCGATCTCGATGATCGTCTTCGTCATCCGGATGTCCGCGCGTGACGGCGTGGGATCGCCCGAAGGGTGATTGTGGACCAGGATGAGAGCGGTCGCGGCGTGCTCGAGCGCCCTGCGGATCACCTCGCGCGGGTAAACGGGCGTGTGATCCACTGTCCCTGTCTGCTGCACCTCGTCGGCGATCAGGCCGTTCTTGCGGTCGAGGAACAGAATGCGGAACTCCTCCACGGTGTTCAGTTCCATCGAGGCACGCAGATAATCGAGGACCCTGGGCCAGGAATCCAGCAGGCGGCGTTCCTGAAGTTCGGCTCTGTGATACCGGGCGATTGCGGCGTGCACGGCTTTCAGCGTGTCGATGCTGACGTCCGACAGGCCGGGTATCTCGCACAAGCGCGCGCGCGGTGCGGCGAGGGCGGCAGAAAAAGAACCGAAGCGCTGCAAAAGGGCCTTGGCGACGGGTTTGGTATCCCGGCGCGGCAGGGCGGAGAAAAGCAGAAATTCCAGAAGCTCGTAGTCTGCGAGACTGTCTTCACCGGACTTGCGGAACCGTTCCCGGAGCCTCTGGCGGTGTCCCTTCATTGCCTGCGACTTGTCGGCCGGTTCAGGATTTGCCGCCACGTTGTCTCTCCGCCACGTCGTCTCTTTGCTTGAGTGTGGCGAACTGAAAACACGCCTCATGATTGCATTATCTGCCGGAGCGCATTTCAAATGCAACCGCAAAACCGGAGAAGCGGACACGTGATCGGGAAAGGCCGGCTGTTCACGGGACGCGGAGCCCTGACCGGCCCGGGTCTTTTGCGTTCCGCCGAAGGCAGGTTGTCCTAGTCTTCGTGGCGCCCGGGCTTGTGAATGCCGTTTGGCGAGGTGGTGAAGATCTGGCAGCCATCTGCGGTGATGCCGACAGAGTGCTCGAATTGCGCCGACAGCGATCGGTCGCGTGTCACGGCGGTCCATCCGTCGCCCAGAACCTTGACGTGGGGACGGCCCAGATTGACCATCGGTTCGATCGTGAAGATCATGCCGGGCTTCAGTTCCACGCCCTCGCCGGGACGTCCGTAATGCAGGATGTTCGGCGTGTCATGGAACAGCAGTCCCAGTCCGTGCCCGCAGAAATCGCGCACGACGGAGCAGCGCTGGGCTTCCACGTAAGTCTGGATCGCCGCGCCGATGTCGCCGGTCGTATTGCCGGGTTTCGCCGCCTCGATGCCGCGCATGAGGGATTCGTAGGTCACATCGATCAGCCGTTCCGAGGCCCGCTTGACCGGTCCGACCGGGTACATGCGGCTGGAATCCCCGTGCCAGCCGTCCAGGATGAAGGTGACGTCGATGTTGACGATGTCGCCTTCGCGCAGCGCCTTGTTGTTCGGAATGCCGTGACAGACGACGTGATTGATGGACGTGCAGCAGGATTTCGTGTAGCCGCGGTAATTCAGTGTTGCCGGCAGGGCGTCGTGATCCATGCCATACTGGTAGACGAAATCGTCGATTTCCTGAGTGGTCGTGCCGGGTTTGACGAGCGCTGCCAGTTCATCCAGGCAGGCGGCCGTCAACTGACCGGCCCGCATCATGCCTGCAAAGTCGTCCGGGCCGTAGAGGCGGACCTGACCTGTGTTCTTGAGCGGGGCTTCCGCGGCGTCGATATAGCTGACCATTGCGCAACGTGTCTCTAGAGTTGGGGGACCGGTCGGGGACGTTCCACGCGAAGCGGCCACCACTTGCCTCAATATCCGACATGTCACATACCGTCCCACGGCCCGAATTTCCAGTCATTGTCGATCTTAATTCGGCGCGATCCGGAAACTCCCCGGCCTTTTGCCGAAAAGCGGAGGCGCAAGCTTGCGAAATGCCATCAGGCCGGATAGGTGAGGGACACAAGCGGGCGTGGTGGAACTGGTAGACACAAGGGACTTAAAATCCCTCGGCCCTAGGCTGTACGGGTTCGAGTCCCGTCGCCCGCACCAATTTCCTACACACAAACGATTGTTGCATTCGCGTACCGGAAAGACTGTGAGTTTGACTGTCACAGCTCGATTCCGGTTCAACTAATGCGCCAGTCACAAGAGTTGCAAGCTTGCACCCGTCGTGAATTCAGGTTTCCTCTTCGCTTTGAACCGTGCCTTTCCGGCAGGTCTCAGGGTTTGCAAAACGAATGACAGTTGTCGGCAATATTGCGGCGATCATAGACATCCAGACCCAAAACGCGACGCTTTGGTAGAAAAGCGGTTTATCCCAAAACTCGACGAACGTGCCAATAACCAGAGCAATCAAAACCAGCACTCTGAAGTAAAGGTCGATTCGAGCTGTGTACCGCCCGATCATTGATCGTATCTCGCGTGTTATTCCATGCATTTGTCGTTGCTTCGGTCCTGTCTGACATCGTGCGAAAGCTGACTTGTTCGGCGCATGCTTTCACGCGATGCAGGGCCAGGCCAAGAACGCTCTGCGTGTTCGCGGTCAGAATGTTCCAGCGGTACGCCCTTTTTTCAATCCTTCCTCAGATCGTCATCTTCTTCGAAATGCCCCTTTGTATAACGACGCATGACGTAAAACGCCGCCAACACCCCACTTATGAGCGCGTAAGGTATCAAAACCAGAAACTCGGAAAGTGAATGTCCGTTGACATAGAAAATAATCACAGTAATCAAGACCCAGTAAATCAAGAACCAGATTTTGCCCTTTTCAAGAAACAACCAAGACCTTCGTTTTTTCCCCTGCTGCTTCACTTGTTTTCTGCGCCTTTAGTAGACTGATCTTGGTTCCTAATGAACCATTCATTGTTTTCGAGGCCTTCGAGCTCGGCGAGTCTCGAACGAGCTGATGCTCCCGTACCTAACATCAGTCCCATTGCTATGAAGTCCCATTCGAGTATGCGAACAACCGCTGGCAAGATGACCAATACGCCGAGAGCGCCTACACCTATTGCCATGGCCGTGAACCCATTGACGAAAAGCAGAATGCCCACAAGTGAAAACACGAAGCCAGGGAGCACCCACCAGAGGTTAAGAGTCCCCAGAAAAAGTAGGGCAAGGAGAGGCCAATCGATCGAGCATCTCAATGCCCACAGTTCATGACGGAAAAACAGTCTTTGCAGCCATCGATACAAAAACGTCATCAACCCAGGTCTTTGATCCTTCAAAGTTCTACCAGTTCTTGTGGCATCAGTTACCAATTCGTTGTCTGTTATTGAGCTTTATATCGCACTCAACCTAAGAGTTTAGATCGAATCTGCATAGACCCGTTTCGATGAGAATGCACGACAAGGGAGTGATATCGTCAACCCAAGCCGCTCATGCTTGCGAGAGTTAGGTGAAGGCCGGTCCAGCGGATTTGAGTTTACATCGAATCCGCTGACTGTTTTGTGTGAATTTTTGTGTAACTCTGTGTAAAAAGCCGACAAGCGTGGAGAAAATGATGAGCTTAGCATTCTTAAAACATAAGAAATTCCAATGTTTTATCGGTTGATCTCCATTTGGTCGTACCATCAAACTGTGGACTTAAAATCCCTCGGCCCTAGGCTGTACGGGTTCGAGTCCCGTCGCCCGCACCAAACCATCGTATCTTGTAATTTGTGTCTTGGTTGTGAGATGACAAACAACTTAAAGTTGTCAAGTCTTGATCATGCCGGAAAGTTATGAGACGGTCATGTTCAGTCTCCACAGCATTGCGACATGGTTGGAACAAATCATTGAAAAGGAAACATTGTATTTTTTTCCTAGCCATTTTTTTGGCTGCTGTGGGTAGTATTCCGGCAATCGCAGTTAGCGTCGGTCCGTTTCCTGAAGCAGCTGTTCTACTACGTTTTGGCAGCGGATTTGCGACGATCTTGGCTTTCCTGTGCTTCTTTCCTGGTCCTTGCAGTTTTCTATTGTCAATACTTTATCGCTTCTTCTTTCGATATGATGAAAAGATCGAAAAAAATCCAATATTTTTCTTAGTTTGGGAAGAATACAAAGAATTATGAGTTGGTGTATTATTGAGTTACATAGTCAGAGTGAATTTTTTGTAACTGTGTCACATGCTCTCCCATGCCGAGTGAAGTTAGATATATGGCAAGAGGTTAAAAGTACGGATACGCGTTTCGTCCTGTTTACTGACTGAATTTGTGCGAGTTTCTGTGCGACTCTGTGCGATTTTGGTTTCGGATGGCAACAGAGTTTCCTGGAAAGCTTCTAAAAATCAGATGCTTATGATCTATTTTTTTGTTGGCCAGTTTCGTTTGTCAGACTTAAAATCCCTCGGCCCTAGGCTGTACGGGTTCGAGTCCCGTCGCCCGCACCAATTTCCTGCACACAAACGGTTTGTTGCATTCGCGTACCGGAAGGACTGTGAGTTTGACTAGCACAGCTCGATTCTGGTTCAGCTAATGCGCCAGTCACAAGAGTTGCAAGCTTGCACCCGTCGTGAACTCAGGTTTCTTCTTCGCCTTGTACCGTGCCTTTCCGGCGGGTCTCAGGGTTCGCAAAACGAATGACAGTTGTCGTCAATATTGCGGCGATCATTGTCATCCAGACCCAAAATGCGACGCTTTGGTAGAACAGCGGATTGTCCCGAAACTCGACAAACGTGCCTATGGCGAGAGCAACCAATACCAGCACTCTGAATCCAGCGTCGATTCGAGCTGCGTACCGCCCGATCATTGATCGTATCCCGCGTGTTATCCCGTGCATTTTGTCTTCGCTGCGGTCCTGTCTGACATCGTGCAAAAGCTGACCTTTTCGGCAGGGGCATGCCGTCCTGAGACTGCGCTCCTTATCCAGAGTATGCTTTCATGCAGTTCAGGGTCATGCCAAGAGCGTTCGGCATATCTGCGGTTAGATTGTTCCGGCGCCACGACCTTTTCAATCCCTCTTCAGGTCGTCATCTTCATCGAAGTGTCCCATCAGATAGGAACGAAGCACAAACGCCGCTGCAGGAAAACAGGAAATGAGAGCGTAGGGTATCAGGACCAAAAACTCTGAAATCTGATGTCCGTTAGCAAACCACAGAAATGCGGTACCAAAGCCCCAAATGATAAAAAACCAAAATTTTGATGCATTCAAAAAGTCCCAAAACTTCGATTTGTCGCGTGGTTTTTTCAACTGTCGCCAGCTCTTGGTTCCGTCGCACTAGCACGCCCAGTGAACCACTCACTGTTTTCGAGCTCTGCGAGCCTCCCGTGGGCCAATGTACCGGATCCGATCATTAGCCCGACCGACATGAAGTACCATTGGAAAAACCGCACGAATGCCGGCACGATAATCATTGCGCCGAGTGCGCCCATGATGACCGCTGTGACCGCGTGCCCGGTGACGGAAAGCAGTAGGCACAGGGCTGAGAAAAAGAAGCCCGGGACGAGCCACCAGAGGTTAAGTGAACCGAGAATAAAGATGGAGAGGATCGGCCAATCGATAGAACGCCTGAGAGCCCACATTTCGTGGCGCAAAAAGCGGCTCTTCAGCCATTGATAGACCAGCTTCATCAACCCCGGTCTTTGCTCCTTCACAATTCAACCAGTTCTTGCGGCTTCCCAGTTTACGGTTTTGAAGCGCACTTCTTCAACCGATTGTTGAATGCGTCTGATGCCTTGGAAAAGCTATCCAGCGCGTATCTTCATCTTTCAAGTAATGAAATCAGTCACACAGGTGTCCGGAAATTAGCCGGGTTTGTGCTCTTGCTCACCGGCATTGATTTTGTGTGATTTTGCTTCATCTTAATCCATCAATCCCGCAAGGCAGTGCAGGGTGCCTGGACCAGTCTATCTTTCAAGTCCGTCTAAATGATCGAAACAAGCAAATTTGCTTGTCTCTCGAACCAGCCGGGTGTTTTTGCGCGCGCTTCTGTGCAAGTCTGTGCGGGTTCAATGAGCGAGTGCATCATGAGCGTCAAAAAATTTAGTATTTACAGAAGCTTATGAGAGACTTGATGTTTTCAAGCCCGGGCGATGGTGAAACGCAAGAAATGACACCAGTTCGCAATGACGGAGAGCCGATCGTGTCCCTGAGCGGGCTTGCAAAGACATTCGCGAACGGGACGCGCGCGCTCGATGGCGTCGATCTTGAGATCAGGCGCGGTGAGTTCCTGTCTCTGCTCGGGCCGTCGGGTTGTGGCAAATCCACCTTGTTGCGTGTTTTGGCCGGCCTTGAACAGCCCAGCGGGGGAACGGTCAGCTGGGACGGCGAAGAGGGCGGGCAGAGCACGCATGATCTCGGCTTCGTGTTTCAGGATCCGACACTTTTGCCCTGGGCCACTGTGCGCGGCAATGTCCACTTTCCCCTGCGCACGAAGAATGTGCCCGCTGGAATCGCAAAGGATCGCATTGACGGGGTGCTGGAACGCGTCGGTCTTGAGCGGTTTGCCGACAGCTATCCGCATGAGCTGTCCGGCGGCATGAAAATGCGTGTCTCGATTGCACGGGCGCTCGTCACGGAACCGAAAGTGCTGCTGATGGACGAACCCTTTGCGGCGCTTGACGAGATCACGCGTTTCAAGCTCAACGCTGACCTCCTGCGCGTCTGGCAAGCGTCTGAACTGACTGTTGTCTTTGTCACGCACTCCGTCTTTGAATCGGTCTTTCTGTCGGAACGGATTGCTGTCATGCGCGGGTCTCCGGGACGCCTGTCAGACGAGATTTCGATTGACCCGGCGCTGATCCGCGACGAGCGCTTCAGAACGTCGTCTGACTACGCAGCACTTTGCCGGCGGGTTTCCGACGCCTTGCATGCGGCCATGGCCGGCGAGCGCGCGGGCGTGTGACACGAGGTCCGGAACGGAGCCAGATCGCCACTTTTCTGCCACAAGCTCACCGTTGGCGATGTCATTGGAGATCGCCGATTTCCACAGTTTTGCCGGTGATGCATACGTTCGTGGACGGCCAATCCAGCGCGAAAAAGAGAAAAACCGCGGAGATTTTTCAGGTAAGGAAGTAGAAACTTCCTACCTCAAACATGTCCATCGCGTCTTTTGTGAATATCCGCAACTATAAACTGTTATATCAGGTGTATAAGCCACTGTTCTGACTTCGATTTGCCGATTTTTTATGTAGAATTCAAACCAAGTGAAAAGTTATTGGCGGGTGACTTCATCCCTGCCGGCGTGAATGCTTTGCGTTATGGCTGTTCGACGATTTTTAGTCGGGGCGATCGGTTGCTTAAAGGATCATTCCGGACCCAAATACTGAAAAGGACCCTCCGTTCTGCGAAGCGGAAACGGTTTTATCGGAGCTTTCGTGTAAAGTTCATCATGCTCCGAAAACATTACTCTTTCACGCTCGTTCTTAAATAAAAAACACCAAAAATCAGTTTACAAATATCTGTTTATTAATAAATAAGACTTGAAAAATTCCTCAATTACTAAAATTTTACATAAAATATAATTGAATTTTACTCGAATTTGGACTCCCAAAACCCGAGAATTGCTCAATTGCGGCCGGATGCATTTACCTTTTCTAAAGTTTAACGATTCCTTGCTTTAAATTTTCATTAAAAATCGGTAAAAGTCAGGCTGCTGATTTTAGAAAAACTAATCACAAGTGCAGAGTGTTGGCGATGAACGAATTTGTCCGGATTGCGCAGGCGGGCTCATCAACCGGAGCGCAGGATGAACCTTCGGCTTTGGGAGATACCGGAACACTGACGGTTACGCGCCCTGCGGCGCAGCAAAGCATCGTCATGCTCAGGGAAACCGGGCAGCTCGTCGATTTCCGGCAAATTCTCAACGACAACATCTCGTTCATCCGCATCGACGGCGCCCTGCAGATGGTTTTTGCCGATGGCGGCATGGTCATCATTCAGGACTTTTTTGCCGGAGCCACCGGCGCTGACGCCCTGATCATCGGAGATGGCCAGTTTCTGTCCATCGACGGCTTCGTTTCGCTTGCCAATCTGCAAGTCGCCGATGAGATCCAGACGGCCGCCGGCCCGACAAGCAACCTTGCGACTGCACTCGGAAGCCCGCAAGGGTCCGGGCAGACCTTCGAAGCGACGACCATTGGCGACCTTGGCGACGGCCTGGGATTTGCCAGCCTGCTCCAGGGCGAGGATCCGCAACCCCGTGAGTTCGTCACCGATGATTTCATCGACGGGGAAGTCCAGTCCTCGCCGTCCATCGGATCACCGGTTGACAGCACGCTGGATGAGGAGAACCTCGAGGAAGGCACGGACCCTGACAATCCTGTCCGGGTGACAGCGAGCCTGGATGTGCTGTTCGGCGAGAATCCTGGCAACAACCTGAGGCTCGAATTCGACAGCGTTCCGGGCGGGCTGACCTCCGACGGCGTCCCCCTGGTGTCGAACATATCGACGAATTCCGACGGCGGCCAGACGCTGACGGTGCGCAAGGACGGTACCGGGGAAATCATCTTCACGGTTACGCTTGAAGTGGTCGGCAGCGGCAGCACGGCCAGCGGCCAGTACACGTTCGAGATTTTCGGCAACCTGGATCATGTTCAAGCCGGTCAGGGCGAGAGCATTCCGCTTGTCTTCGGCTTCCGCGCATTCGATTCCGACGGTGATTTCGACAGCGACACATTTACAGTCAACGTCATCGACGACACACCCGTTCCGGGCGAAAGCGAAACGCAGCAGCTCGCAGAAGACAATCTTCCGGACGGGTCCGACCCCACTCCTTCCGGGCTTGTTGTCAGCGGTGCGCTCAATATCGAGTGGGGGGCCGACAATGCGGATGTCTCTGCAGACGGCGCCGTGCAGGATGTCCCGGGCGGGACAGGGAACCGATCCGTTGTTTTTGCGCCAGTCGCCGGCCAGCCTGCATCGACGCTGGCGGCCAGCTCGGATGGCGTCGCACTCGAATACGAGCTGTCTGAAAACCATACGGTCCTGACAGCGTACAAGGGCGCGGGCCGTCTGGAAACCGACAAGGTATTCGTGGTGTCGCTCTCCGACGATGACACCGGCAGTTACGAATTCGAACTGCTCGGCAACATCGATCACGGTGCGCCGCTTTCGCAAACCGACAGCGTCTACGATCTCGACTTCGCGTTTGTGGCACAAGATGGTGATGGCGACGCAGCGACCGGAAGCTTTGGCGTCGCGATCCTGGACGATGCAGCGGTAACCGGAGATGCCGATGCGCAGTCTGTTTCCGAGAACAATCTGGAGAACGGGACGGACCCGGACGCGGACGCACTCACGAAATCAGGTGACCTGAATATCGTCTGGGGCGCGGACAACGCGGACAGCGCCGCCGATACCGATACCCAGGATGTTCCTGGCGGTGCGGGCAACCGCTCTGTCGTCTTTGCCGCAATCGCGGACCAGCCGACCCAGGCGACGACGTCTGGAGGTGCGCCGCTCCAATATGTGCTCTCGGAAGGGAATACCGTTCTGACGGCCCTGGATGCCAACGGTGAAAAGGTGTTCGAAGTCACGCTGTCCGACGACGGCTCCGGTTCCTACACCTTCACGCTTCTGGGGAGCATTGATCACGACATTCCGGGGTCCGGCGAACGGTCGGAGACGTGGAACCTGGATTTCAATTTTTTCGCAGTTGACGGAGATCAGGACGCCACACCGGGTGAGTTCCGGGTTGCGGTGGTTGATGACGTGCCGCTCGCCGGCGATGCCGAACAGCGTACAATCCAGGAAAATGACCTGGCCAACGGCACCGACCCTGACCCGGACGCGCTCGAAAAGAGCGGCAATCTCAATCTTGCGTGGGGGGCGGACGACGCAGATACCGCGGACACCGGCGGTGTGCAGGACACACCTGGCGCGGGCACCCGGTCCGTCGTCTTCGCCGCGATTGACGACCAGCCGACGCAGGCAACGACCTCGGACGGTGTCGCGCTTGAATATGTACTGAGCGCGGATAGCACCATCCTGACCGCCTACAAGGGCGCAGGACGAACGGAGGCTGACAAGGTCTTCATCGTCTCGCTGTCCGACGATGAAACAGGGTCCTACACATTCGAGCTCCTGGGCAACGTGGACCATAACCCGCCCGGTTCGAACGGACAGATGGTGTCCTGGAACCTGGATTTCGCCTTTGTCGCCAGCGACAGCGACGGTGATACGGAGACGGGCGAATTTCGTGTGACGGTTGTCGACGACGAACCGGTCATCGGCGAACCTGAGTTGGGCGTGGTCGAGGAGGAGGAACTTCCCGGCGGACTGGACGATCCCTATCCGTTCTTTCTTGACGGCGCGGCCAACCAGGAAGGAGCGCCGCTTACCGACCGGTTTAGCGGCTCCCTGAACATCATGTGGGGTGCCGATGACAATGACCTCCCGGATGCCATGTCCGGTGACCTGCCTCTACAGGATGATATTTCTACAGCCGATCAGCGGTCGGTCGTGTTTACCGATGCGGCTGACGGACTTGTCGCGGACCCAGACGCAATCCTCAGCGTCCAGGATGAGACCGGTGCAAATATCGATCTGGCCGCGCTGACGTCCCGCGGAGATGCGCTGAGCTACGTCCTGTCGGAAAACGGCACGCATTTGACCGCCTTTGCCAATTACGGCGGGGCGGAGGAGCGCAGCGTGTTCCGCGTCGCGCTATCCGACGACGAGAGCGGTTCCTATACGCTCATTATCGATGATGTCCTGGATCATCCGATCCAGGACACGACGCCGTTTGACGAGGATTTTCTGTCGCTCAGCTTCGGCTTCATCGCGCGCGACTCCGATGGAGACGGCACATCAGGCACATTCGACGTTCTCGTGCTGGATGACGGACCGCTGTTCCGGACCGATGACGTGTTCAAGATCGACGGTCTCGCGCCGAGCATCTTTACCGAAACAGCCGATTTGCGCATTCCCGAAGACGGAACCAGCGGCACGATCTTTTCCACCATCGAGGTGCCGGACGGGGGAACGATCCAGGATATCAACGTTTCCATCGAGATGCAGCACGGCTTCAGTGGTGACCTCGAGGTTTACCTGATCGCGCCTGATGGCACGCAAATTCAGCTTATCCAAGTGGATGGACAGCGCGGGGGAGCAGTCAACGGAACTGTCGCCTTCGATGACGACGCATCCGAGCGTATAGATACCTTCGATACGAACATCGTCGGCACCTGGCTGCCTGCCGACCCGAATCTCAACCTTGATTTCCTTGAGGGACGCGACCAAGCGGGGCTCTGGATTCTCGAGGTTTCGGATCGCCTCGAGGGTGATACCGGCGAGCTTGTTTCTTGGACGCTGGAAATCCAGAGTGGTGTTTCTGCCTCTGTCGACGAAGATGACCTTTCCATTGCGCGCGGGGACAATGTCGACGGCAATGGCGACGTGGCCGCAGGCGACAACGACGTCATCACGAATGACACCCTTGATGATGACACCGATCCGACGACCGTGTTCGGCAATCTCGGTGTGCTCTGGGGTGCGGACAATGAGAACGACATTGAAAACGGCGGCAGGAGTGCTGGAATAGGCGACCGCGCGGTTGCGTTTGTCGAAGGCGACGGCGGCACGATCGACCGGTTGCTGGACATGGGACTGACCTCCAACGGCGAGGCGCTCACCTACAGCTTGAACGCCACCGGCGACGTTCTTACCGCCAGCGCCGGCGGCAGGCTCATCTTCACCGTTGAGCTGTTTGACCTGGACACCGGGTCATTCAAGTTCGATCTGCAGGATGCCCTGGATCACGGTCTTGGCGAAAATGAAAACGACATCATCCTGAACTTCCTTTTTGTCGCGACCGACAGTGATGGCGATACGGGCACGTCCTCGTTTTCCGTTGCAGTGGATGACGACCTGCCGACGATCGGCGGCGCCGCGGAAAACCTGACCGTCAGCGAAGGCATGGCAGGCCCGATGTCCGGCAATCTCGGGCTTTCGTGGGGGGCCGATGTTGCGGATGCCGCGGCCGACGGGGCAACGCAGGACACGCCCGGCGGTGCCGGCAACCGGTCCGTGGTGTTCGCGCCGATTGCGGAGCAGCCGACACAGACAACGACATCAGACGGTGTCGTATTGGAATATGTCCTGTCCGCGAACGATACGGTCCTGACCGCCTACAAGGGCGCGGGACGGCTGGACAGCGACAAGGTTTTCGAGGTCTCCCTTTCGGACGACGGAACGGGCGCCTACACGTTCGAACTTCTGGGCGCGATCGATCATCTGGACGGTCAGTCGGAAACCTGGGATTTGAACTTTGCCTATGTGGCCAGCGACGGCGATGGTGACGAGGTTGAAGGCGATTTCATCGTCACGATTACGGACAGTGAACCTGTCATTGGAAACGCGGAAGAGGTTGCTCTTTTCGAGGAGAACCTGGCCGCTGGTACGGACCCGAATGTGGGCTCTCTGGTGAAGTCCGGTGCCCTCGGTATCACGTGGGGCGCCGACGACACGGATGCAGCGGCCGACGGGGCAACGCAGGATACGCCCGGCGGTGCCGGGAACAGGTCCGTGGTGTTCGCACCGATTGCGGAGCAGCCGACGCAGGCAACGACATCGGACGGTGTCGCACTGGAATATGTCTTGTCCGCAAACGACACGGTCCTAACCGCTTACAAGGGTGCGGGACGGCTGGACAGCGACAAGGTGTTCGAAGTCTCCCTTTCGGATGATGGCACCGGTGCCTACACATTCGAACTTCTGGGCGCGATCGATCATTCAGGCAGCCAGGGGGAAACCTGGGACCTGGATTTTGCCTATGTGGCCAGCGACAGCGACGGCGACACGGTTGAAGGCGATATCCTGATAACGGTCGGGGATGATGAACCTGTCGCCGGAACGGCCGAAGAAGTTGCACTGTTTGAACAGAACCTTGCCGGCGGTACGGACCCGGATGCGGACTCTCTGGTGAAGTCCGGTGCCCTTGGTATCACCTGGGGCGCTGACGATACGGACGCGGCGGCAGACGGGACAACGCAGGATACGCCCGGCGGTGCCGGCAACCGGTCCGTGGTGTTCGCGCCGATTGCCGACCAGCCGACACAGGTGACGACCTCAGATGGTGTTGCGCTTGAATATGTCCTGTCGGCGAACGACACGGTCTTGACCGCGTACAAGGGTGCGGGACGCCTGGAGAGCGACAAGGTGTACGAAGTCTCCCTTTCTGATGACGGAACGGGCACCTACACGTTCGAACTTCTGGGCACGATCGATCATCTGGGCAGCCAGGGGGAAACCTGGGACCTGGATTTTGCCTATGTGGCCAGCGACAGCGACGGCGACACGGTTGAAGGCGCTATCCAGGTGACCGTCGGGGATGATGTTCCCGACGCGGAAATCCGTGTCGAGGACTATGTCAGGATTGACGAGACTTATGGTCTGCATAGCGACAACGTATTCGATCCGGGTACGGGCACCTACGATCCGGATGTTGTCGCCCTGTTTGTGGGCGTGGGGACACCGGGAACTGACAGCGACCTGCCGGGTCCGATTTACGCCAGCTACGGGGTTGTCGGTTTCGACGCTGAAGGAGGCGCTGACGGTGTTGCCGACGCAAGCCTGGCGCTGCGCATTGATGATACGGCATCCGGACTGACAACAACAGAAGGCAAGGCAATCACGCTGTCGCTGGAAGATGGTCTCATTGTCGGGCGGATCGATGGCAACGGCGACGCTGCCTTTGCGATTGCGATCGATGATGAAGGAAACGTCAGCATCGTTCAGTATCTGTCGCTTCGCCACCCGGACGCCACCACTTCGGATGAGCACATCACGCTGAGTGGAAAAATCTCGGCCGTGCTGACCGTGACCGATGAAGACGGGGACATCGTCACCAGAGACGTTTCGATCGGCGACGACGTCACGTTCGACGATGACGGACCGACTGCTTTCCGGCGCGGATCGGGTCTGACCGGAAGTGAAGCAGACTTCGTATCGGGTCCGGTGGCCGGTCAGCTTCAATTCGATGGTGGCGCCGACGGAGCCACGGTGACCGGTATCTCCTTCGTTTCCAACGGAGACTATATTCGCACGGTCGACCCGGATGCGTCGGGGCCTGCCCGGCGTGGAGATCTTAGTGCCCAGGGTATGCCCTTGACATGGTCGACATCGACGGACGCCAACGGTGTGATAACGGCAGTTGCGGTTCTGGAAGGAACTGCGATCAAGGCCTTTGAGATCATTGTCGATCCTGATGGCAGCTACACGTATGAGCAGTTTGTCGGCCTCGACCATCCCGATGCGAACGAGATCGGCCGCGCTGACCAGCTCATCTTCCGCATGCGGTTCACGGTAACGGACGGAGACGGTGATACGGACACGAATACGGCCGTCATCCGTATCAGAGATACCGGTCCGGAAATTGGTGATACCCAGGACAGCTTCCTGGAAGAGGGCGGCGTTCCGGTTCTGAGCGATGTCGATCTGGCGATCGACTGGGGCGCTGACGACGCAAACGGTCAGGGCGGTGTTCCTGGAGAGCGGTCGGTCGACTTTGCTGAAGCGGACGCTGCCGCAAACGTGTCCATATCGGACGCGTCAGGCACGGTCAGTGAGCTGTATTCGAACGGCGAACTTGTAAAGTTTGCGTTCATCAACGGTGTCCTCGTGGGGTACACTGGATCGGCCGTTCCGGGCACGGCTGGCGACAGCAGTGTTGTCTTCGCCGTCGTCCTTTCAAACGAGGGAAGCGGAAGCTACGATTTTGTGCTCCTTCAGCCCCTGGATCATGCTGCCCCGGTTGGTGCGGAACAGTTCCTTGATCTGAGCTTTGCGTTCACTGCCACGGACTCAGACTTTGATACCAGCGGCGAAGGAAACTTCACGATCCGTATCGATGCGGCAGGCAGCGCGGCGCCGCGAGACTATTCATCTTTAACTTCCGATGTGTTCGTCAATCTCAGCGATCAGGCGCAGACCTACCTCGGTCAAACCGTTTCGGCGGAAACAGCAACCGATCGTGATGGTGTCGATCCGAAGATCATTGGCATCGACAGCACTCTCGGAGATGATGATGCGACCGCCGGAGCGGGGAACGATGTTCTTATCGGCAACGACAATGCCAATGCGTTGAAAGGAAACGCGGGTGATGACGACCTGTTCGGCGGGGCAGGGAATGACAGCCTGTCCGGAGGCAGCGGGATCAACCTTCTTGATGGCGGGGAAGGAAGTGATACGGCCGACTATTCCGACAATTCGGAGGGTATCTACGCCCAAATGAACTTCGGCTGGGCGACCGACATGTCCAACACGCTCACTAGCCGGTCTGATCTTTTGGACGGTATTGCCGATGAAACCATTGAGCATGATGACCTTGTGAGCGTCGAAAATCTGACCGGCTCCGATTTCGATGACTTCATAGTTGGTGACAACAACGCCAATGTTCTATCAGGTGGTCTTGGCAATGACTTAATCATTGGACTGGGTGGCAGCGACACAATTTTCGGTGGCGCTGGAAACGATGAATTGTACGGGTGGATTGACGACGGCAACAAGCTGGCAGGCGGAGAGGACCAAGACAGGCTTTTCGGCGGGTTCGGATCTGATGAGTTTGTGTTCGCCGCAGGTGAAGGTGGCAATACGGCCGCAGATGCTGATGTTGTCTTTTTCTTCCAGAATGGAACCGACAAGCTCACGATTACCGGCGGATTGACCTTTGCAGACCTGACGATCAGCGACGATGCATCCGGAAACGCAACGATCTATGACAATGTCAACAATCAATACATTGCCGTGATCAATGGTGTTTCATCGGCCAGTCTCTCGGCATCCGATTTCATTTTCGGTTCTGATCCGATCGTGCTTGATCTTGACGGAGACGGGGTGGAACTGCTCTCCGTCGAGAACGGCGTCGCGTTTGACCACAACGCCGATGGTGTTTCGGAAAAATCGGGCTGGGCCGGTTCTGATGACGGGATCCTGGTCGTCGATGTCGACGGATCCGGTGCCATCGAGAATGGCTCGGAGGTCTTCTCCGAGATTTTCAACGGAGGGTCCTACGCGAATTCGCTCGAGGCGCTGGCCTCGCTTGACGACAATGGCGACAACGTCATCGACGACCGCGACAGCCGCTTCGGCGAGATCAGGGTCTGGCAGGATGCGAATTCGGACGGCGTGACACAGAACGGCGAGTTGAAGTCTCTGGCCGAACTCGGTATCGAGGCAATCGGTCTGGAAGCCGATGATACTTACCGGGATGTCTCTGGAAACACCGTTTACGCGGATGGAACCTTCACGAAGTCGGATGGTGGTACCGGCTCCTATGCAGGCGTGTCCTTCATCCTTGACGGTGAAGATCAGGCGGATGCGGATGACACCACCCGCCAGTCCACCGCGATTGCCGCGAGCGTCGGGCTTGTCCTTTATGCAGCATCCACGCAGGAAGTTGCAGCGGGCCTTTCCGAAGTCAGGATCATTGCCGCGCCCGAAAACGCTGCAATCTCGGTCGCGGAGGACTTTACCGTTACGGTCATCCCGGCAAGCGGATTTGAAGGGTCGGGTTCGGTCGAATTCGAGCTCGTGTTCGCCGACGGGTCGCTGGTTACACGGGACGTCGCGTTCGAGGTCCAGGCTGACACAAGCACCGTGTCCCAGACGCAGACCCAAGCCGAAAGCGCCGGCTCGGCAACCGCTCCGGACAACCAGGCGGACATCAATTCCGCTGATCCGGAACCAGGCATTTCCGAACTTGCGGCCCTTGTGACCGGCTCCGTCATCACGGGTGATGACGGCGACAACGTTCTGGTCGGCACGGCAGGCGATGACATCCTGATCGGAGGCTTGGGATCAGACATACTGACGGGAGGAGAGGGCGCGGATACGTTTGTCCTCACGTCTCTGGCAGATGCGGACATCATCACCGATTATGACTTCGGCCAGGGTGACGCGATCGATCTCGGCGACCTTCTCGACGGCGCTTTCGGTCCTGGAGACAATGCGAACGACTACGTGCGTGTGCAGAAGCAGGCCGACGGTGACGTGACATTGTCTGTTGATCTTGACGGGCAGGGAACCGGCCATGACTGGCAGGACGCCGCCACGCTGCAAGGTCACACTTCCATGGGTGAAAGCATCCGGGTCGTTCTGGACACCGAGGGTACAGAGGCCCAGATTCCCGTCACTGTGGCGTGACGGACCGGAAAGGATCGCACTGACAGGGCGCGGACACCGCACCCTGTCAGTCATCATCACCGGGCAATTCCGTGTCCTGCGCAGGCCTCAGTTCGCGTTACCGGTTACCTGCACGGCTGCGCAAATGCAGGCAGCCCGCAAACCCGACAAAAACAATCGCGATGGCTGCTGCCAGCGACAACAATCGGGTCGTCGCCGGTATGCCGATGGGAGAGACAGCGTCGGCGCCGGTGTCAGCTGAGGTCGAAATGCTCGCGGTCGTGCGTGCTGATGCCGCGTGTCGTCCCGTCAGCAACGTCATGTCGCCGTTTGCGACAACCCCGGCCAGTTTGCCCGCGACATCTGTCGGCGTGTTGATATCGGGAATGTCCGCCTCGATCATCAGCCCCGGATTTTCGTCCGCGTCTCGCGTGAAGTTGGTGGCGGAAAGCAATTCCATGCCGTTCTGGTCCAACAGGGAAATCCGCGCAAGACCAGTCTCGGCCGCCGCTGCGCTCAAGACGGTTTCCAGATACGCGGCAAGTTCCTTCGCCTCTTCACCATCCGGCCAACGGTCCGAGACATCGACGAATTCGGAGATCAGCGGAAGCGTTGCAAGCTCTTCAAGGCGCAGACGCGGAGCGGTGAGGTGCGCATCCCGGAGGGCTTCGACAAGGTGGCCGCGCTCGTCCTCGGCTTTCGCGCGTTCCGTGCGAAGGACCGTTTCCTGATGCTCGGCGAGGAAATGGCCTCCGGCAACGACGCTGATTGCGAACAGGCAGCTCACGGCGGCAAGAACCAATGCCCGGGCATTGCCTGTCGTTTTTTCCCGAATCGCGGTGCTGTCGGCTCGATCACGCATTTTGCGCGTATAGCACACACCCGATTTTATGGAAGACGCACGGGTACGGACTCATAAATGAAGTCGATTTGGTTTGGATCGTTTTGACCAACTGCGAGGAGCGAATGCGCAGGAAATGTGGTTAATTTTCAAGCCTTTCGCGACGCGGCAGATGGCCAAAACGGCCAAATCCGAAGGACGGCAAAATGGCTTCACCTTGCAGCGTCGCCGCGCTTGAGCGGGCAAAAAGCCCGCTCCGCACACGCTTCCTCGCGAGATTTTGCCATTTCTGCCGCCAAATCGGCTTCGTTTATGGGTCCGTACCCTGGAGCGCAGGTCGCCTCGATACCGGCGTCTCAAGCCGGTTCGCGGATCTGCCCTCAGCGTGTTGCGGACTGTAGCCGTGCTGCAAGTCTGACAGGTGTGCCGGGCTGTCCTGTGTGTGTCCATTCACCGGCCGCATTGAGTGAGTAAAGCGGCCTGTAGTGTGGCAGGTCCCGCTCAAACCGGACGCGCGAAAAACGGTTGTCCAGGATAAGCCACTGCCCCTTGTGACGAACGGTGAGCACCGCGTGGAACTGCCGCAGAGCTGCGTCGCGCAAGACCACGATCCGCATGTTATCGTCGCTGATGCCCAAGTCACGAAGAAGGGCATATTTCAGGATTGCGAAATCCTCGCAGTCACCTGCGCGGTGTGTCAGTGTTTCTGCCGGGCTCGCCCAATATTCACCGGTTTTGTAGAGCGCGCTGTCTTCCCGGTAGGTCAGTAAGCGGTTGACGAGTTCGTTCACTTTTGGGATCTGCAGCCCCCTGCGCTTCGCCCGCGCCTGATCCAGGATCGCGGTATAGGCCGGCTGGGTCAGATGTGCGTTTTGCACTGATGCGGGCTGCGGTGAAAAATCTGCAAGGGCCTTTTGCCAGCGCCGCGTGATCGGCGACAGTTCGATCGGCTTTCCCAACGACCCAAAAAGCGTCGGCTTTAGGGGCTTCGGAGCAGCTTCGGCAGGGGCAGCCGCAATGGCGCGGCCGAGGTCCGAGGGCTTGGGCTGGGGAATGCTGACTTCATCGGCGGCGTTCGCGGTTAGGGCCGGTTTTCCGAGGGAAACGGAAGCGCGCGCGGGCACCGGCGTGCCATCGGCTGAAGCCACTTGCATCATCTTGTCCGGATGATCGCTTGTCGGAGTTCCGGTGCCTGGGGCGTTGTCCGCGACCGCAGTGCCGGTCATCAACCGGATCAGAAGAACGGAAAAACACAAGAGCCATGCCGTGTGAACGCCGCCTTGTTTTGCCGCCGTAACCGCCGCAGCGGCTGCTCGGTAATCCATCTGCCGATCGCCTCATTCTTGTCGAGACGTCAGCGCTCCCTCAAGGCTTCATCCCGAACTTTCTTGATCGGCTTCAAGATGTAGTCCAGGACCGTTTTCTCGCCGGTTAATATATCGATCGACGCAACCATTCCTGGTATTATTGGTAAAGGTTCGGTATCTGAACCCAAATAGTTTTTATCTGTTCTTATCATGACGCGGAAGAACCGATTACCTTCTTCATCTTCCGTGGTATCGGCGCTGATCCGCTCCAGGTTTCCCTCAAGACCGCCGTAAACGGAGAAGTCGTAAGCCGTGATCTTGACCTGCGCCTTTTGGCCGGGATGCAGAAAAGCGACGTCCTTGGGCCGGATTCTGGCTTCGATGAGAAGCGTGTCCTCCAGTGGAACGATCTCGACCAGATCGGCTGCAGGCTGAACCACCGCGCCGATCGTTGTGATATTCAACTTGTTTATGATGCCCTTGACGGGAGAGACCAGTTCGGTTCTGCGCACCTTGTCGGCCGCCCCCTTGAGGCTTTCCTCGATGACGGCGAGCTCGCCCCTGCTTTCCGCCAATTGCTGACTGGCTTCCGACACGAACTCCGCGACCGCGCTGCCGGAGCGCTCGCGCGCTTCTTCCTTCGCGGCAAGGGCCCTTTGCACCGAGGCCTTAGTGATGGCGAGTTCACCTTCGCTTTCGGTCAGCTGGCGCTGCAACTGCAGGAATTCGATTTCGGGCAGAACCCTGCGCTCGTAGAGGCTCTGCTTGATCTCGACCTCGCGCTTCATGATCTCAATCACGGATTCGAGCTTGTCCTGTTTTGCGAGCAGTTCCTGATATTCCTGCTCGCGTTGGGATGCCTGGTTCTTCAGGACCCGGAGTTCGTTCTCCAGGCGTGCCTTCTTGTCCAGGTAAACGTTCTCTTCTTCCGCGATCAGGCGAGGGGCCTCCGCCGCAAGTTCCTGCGGAAACGCGAGCGGCTTTTCATCTGCCTCCGAATCGAGCCGCGCCACCCTGGCCATCAGGGCCCACCGGCGCTGACGGATTTCTCCGAGCTGCGAGGAAAAGGTCGTATCGTCGATTTCTATGAGCGGCTGACCTTCTTCGACCACGTCGCCTTCACGCACGAAGATCTTCTCGACAATGCCCGGTTCGGGTGCCTGGACGACCTGTATTTGCCGGGACGGTACGACACGCCCATCGCCGCGTGTAACCTCTTCCAGGGTTGCGAAATACGCCCAGGCGAGGGCGACAACGAACAGGATGAGCGCGATCCGGATGACGTTTGTCGTGTAACGTGGCGGCTTCGTCTGAATGACGTCGCGGATGTCGTTCGCGTAATTCCAATCACCGGCACTCATGAGCCATCCCCTTGAGTGTTCTGCTGATTGGCCGCGTTGACCGCGCCGAGTTCCTGGAGCTTCCTGAGGATCTCCGTTCGCGGCCCGTCGAGGGCAAGCTTGCAGTAGTCGAGCGTGATCAACCGGTCTGTAAGTTCGACGAGACTCATACGGTGGGTGCTGATGATGACGGTGGTGTCGGGGGTATTGTAGTCCATCAACCTGGAGATCAGCCTTCGCTCCGAAGCAAGATCGAGGTGACTGGACGGTTCATCGAGAAACAGCACCCGCGGCTTTCTGAGCAGGATCCTGGCAAGTGCAACGGCCTGCTTCTGGCCGCCGGAAAGGAACCGTCCGCCTTCACCGACCTGGAGGTCGTATCCGAGTGGGTTCTGGGCGACGAACTCCTCGACGCCGGCAATCCGTGCTGCCTCGACCAGGGCATCGTCGTCCGCGAAAGGGTCGCCCGCGCTGATGTTCTCCCGCACGGTTCCGCTGAAAAGGACATTGTCCTGCGAAAGAAAGCCGACATTGGATCTCAGGTCTGCCGGATCGAATTGCCGCGTGTCCGTGCCGTCAATCAGCACCGTGCCGTTCGAGGGATAGTACAGTCCCGACAACAGGCGCCCGATTGTGCTTTTGCCTGAACCGACACGCCCGATCAGTCCAACGGTCTCTCCCGGCGCGATCTTGAACGAGATGTTCTTGAGGCTGTCGTCCTCAGCGCCTGGATACCGGAAATCGACACCCTTGAATTCAACGGAGCCGGACGCGATGCGCTTGTTGATGTAGGTGCGGCCCGGTTTGCGCTCGGTTTCGGTTTCCATGACCTCATTGAGGATCTTGTAGGAATGAAGGGTCTGGCGCAGCCGGGTCAATGTGTTGGCGACATTGGCAAGCGGCGCCAGGACCCGGCCTGAAAGCATCATTGCCGCGATCAGAGCTCCCATCGTGATGTCGCCGCTCTGGATCAGGTAGACACCCCAGACAATGATCACGATGGAGACCGACGCCTGGACAAGACCGGTTCCCGATTGCGCGATCAGCGCCCAGAAACGCCCTTTCATGATCGCCGCGCTGCTGGCGGCGACGGAGCGTTCCCACTTCGTCTGCATGCGGCCCTCGGCATTCAGCGCCCTGACCGTGTCCAGGTTGGCGATGCTTTCCACGAGGATGGAATGTCGGATCGCGCTTTCGCGGTGCGACTGCTCGATTGCGCCGGACAAGGGTGCCTGCACGAACAGGCTGATCGCCAGCACGATGGGAACCGCTATTAGCGGGACCACCGCGATCGGTCCGACCAGAAGAAACAGCACGGCGACAAAAATGCCGATGAAGAAGATGTCGATGATGGAGATCAGCGACGATGACGTGATGAATTCGCGAACGTTTTCGAACTCGCGGATGTGATTGGCGAACTGGCCGGAACTGGCCGGACGTTTTTCGAAATCGATGGCAAGCGCGTGGGCGAAGATCCTGCTCGCGAGCGCGTTGTCGGCCTGTTTTCCGGCCACGTTGATGATCTGGCCCCGGGCGATCTTCAATATGAAGTCGAAGACCAGGGTCAGGATGACCCCGATGGCGAGTGCCCAAAGCGTCGGGATCGCAAAGTTCGGAACGACGCGGTCATAGACATTCATCGTGAAAAGCGGGGAGGCGAGTGCCAGCAGGTTGATCAGGAGCGCCGCGATCGCAACATGGGTGTAGTCGCGCCAGTAAGCTGAAACGGTGCTCCAGAACCAGTGCCCCTCCGATCCCAGAGACCGCTCACTCTTGCCGGATTGGTCGACGGCGGGCTGAAAGAATATCGCATACCCGCTGTAGCTTTGCTTGAAATCGGAAAGCTCGACCCGTTGTTTTTCTGGCGCGTGTGAGGGATCGATCAGTTCGACCTTGCCCGTTTCCCGGTCGATACCGGAAAGCACGCGCAGGTCCGAGTTGTTCAAAGTGACGATACAGGGAAGAGCTGCAAGCGGGATGGTGTCGAGTTCGATCTTGTCAGGCAGCACCTTCAAACCGCAATTTGCGGCCGCGCGCCCGAGCAAGCCGACTGACAGGCGATCTCCGCTGCGGGGGAGACCGTTCCAGATCACCGCGTCAGAAACGACATAACCGTGTACCCGGGCGATGTACTTGAGGCACCCGGCCAGCGGATCTGTCGACGCCTGAGAAGCCGGAAGCGCGTCCGTCTCTTTCGTCTCTTCGGTAGTTTTGTTGAGCATCTCTGCTTTGAACCGAGCTCTGTTTTACCGCCGAGGTATTGCCGATCGTCCGGGTTCTGGCGCCCGGTTCTCCCGAAGAGGGCAGGTGTTCGATGGCAAGACGCACGCCGCGGTCGTCGAACGTAAACTATTGTGCCGCCGGAGGCCCGGCAAATCCAATATGAGTCCGAAACGTTAGAATTTACGTAATGGTTCAAGATTGAGTGGATTTCGGGGCAGGATGGTTGCTGCTTCCCGTTGCCCGTCCGCCGCCTCAGGCGGAGGCGTAACGCTCAGGTAGGCGAGAAGATCGCCTGAAGTTGCTCTCAGCTGGTACGTGGAAAATGCATAAACCGCGCGAACGGAGATCAGTTCGATCTCGCTGTTGAAAAGCGCGTTTTCCGCGTTCAGCACATCAAGCAGCGTTCGCTGGCCGATGTCATATTCCTGCCGGTAGCCTTCCACGACCTGCCGGTTTGCGGCCAGCTGTTCACGCAGGGCCTTGATCCGGTCGGTGGTGGTGCTGACTGCCGCAAAGGAGCGCTGGATGCCTTCCTTCAACTCGCGGCGGATCCGGTCGACCCGGATCTGGGCTTCGGTGAGACGTTCGCTGTATTCCTGGCTCAGCGCCGTGTCGCGCCCGCCGTTGTAAAGGTTCCAGGAGAAGATCACCTTGCCGGAATACTCGTTGTTGCGCCCCTCGATCCCGCCAATATCGTCTCCAACCGTCGCCTGACCTTGCAGCGCGACTTCGGGAAAGAAATTGCCCTTGCTG
Source organism: Roseibium sp. (assembly GCF_965229775.1). Classification (GTDB taxonomy): domain Bacteria; phylum Pseudomonadota; class Alphaproteobacteria; order Rhizobiales; family Stappiaceae; genus Roseibium. The sequence continues at coordinate 5,403,734 of NZ_OZ245929.1, read as the reverse complement.
GCCTCGTATTCGAATTTCGCGGCATCCGCGTCGGCAACGGCAGCCCGCACCGTTGGGTGGGTCTGAACCGCAGAATCGACAAGTTGATTGATGCTTCCGTTCGGAAGCCGCGCCGGTGTCGCCGGTGCCAGCGACGAGGGTTTCCTGCCCACGACGCGCTCGTACTTGGCGATTGTGTCCAGAAGCGACTGCTGGACTTCCGACACGATCACTTCTGCCGCGGCAACCCGCTCCCGCGCCTGTGCCAGATCCGCGGCTCCGGTCTCGCCGCCCTCGAAACGCAGGCGCACGTCGGAGAAAATGCGTTTGTGTTTTTCGACGTTCAGTCTTGCCTTCGCCAGGATTGCGGTGCTGCGCAGCACGTCGATGTAGGATTCCACTGCGTCGAGCGCGATCGCTTCGGAGCGCTCCATGACACGCAGCGCGGCACCATCGACGCGAGCACTCTGGCGGTAGACCTCGTTCACCGAGGCAAACCCGTCGAACAACAGCTGCTGCACGGTCACCGTGAACTCTTTCGAGAAGCGCCATTGGTCGTTTTCGTCCGCACTGAACGAGTTCGGCCGGTCAAGCCGTTCCGGTCCGAGTTCTGCGGACAGATCGAGTGTGGGGAGGAAGGCACCCTGTGAACGGCGATATTCGTTGTCGCGCGCGCGCCTGTTGGCAGCCGACTCAAGAACGTCGGGGCTGGTCGAGACGGCTTCCTGTACAACCTGCCTCAGGTCTGCGGCAACTGAGGCTTCGACCAGACAAACGCTCAACAGAAGGGCCGGTAAGATACGCATAGACAACAGTGCCACATTTTTGTTCTTTGTTCGGCGCACACTATTATACCTTCCAACGCATGCCCATGCTTTTGTTGTGACCGCCGACGGGTAATTGATGCCGGTGTTGCTAACGCGCAACGAATTTCGTGTAAAGGTCACATTTTAGGACGATTTTTAAAATTTTATTTACCATGTTTTCGTGGTTGGAATGCAGCCGAGGGGTGTGGCCCCAGTTGAATTGCCGAAAATTGTCCACTTTTATTCATGCGCGCGCTCAGCGCGGGTTTCAGCCAAGTAAAATCACGAAAAGTTCTTTACCAAAGGGCATCGTTTTTTTTACCCATATCAGTGCTCGTCTGTGCCGTCATTGCGAACACGGGGCCACCTCTTGCGAACTGGTGGTCTTGCCGGCAGGTTGCGACCTGCGGCAGCACTTGTCTTTCCCCGAACTTCCACGAAGTGCAAGGGCGACCGGCGGACGACCCGGACCGCGCGTGGAGATGAGATGAGCAGGGGACGGCTGACGTATATCGTTGGAAATCGGGCGGAAAAGCGTTAGGACGGTGAGTTGGAGCCCTACAGGGCGCATTCGGCGGTTGATGAAACGGTTTTCGGGACGAGTTCTGCTTGATTTCTTTCAGACCAGTTTTGAACGTTCTCGGGTTCTTGTATGTCGGCCTTGCGACCGCCATGCTCATACCGGCAATCGTTGACGTTGCCCAGAAAAACGCCGACTGGCAGGCCTTCGTCTTTTCCGCACTGCTGACCGGCCTGTTCGGAATGCTGCTTTCGCTCGCAGTCGGAGGCTCGCTTCGCGAAGGTCTAGACACGCGGCAAACCTTCATCCTCACAACCCTGTCCTGGGCGACGCTGCCGGCCTTCGGTGCCTTGCCGTTTCTCTGGCTTGGCATCGGCTATGCCGACGCGGTGTTCGAAGCGGTTTCGGGGTTCACGACAACGGGTTCGACCGTGCTGACCGGTCTGGACAGCCTGCCGCCGGGGCTTCTTGTCTGGCGGTCCATGCTTCAATGGATGGGCGGGGTGGGGATCATCGTCATGGCGATCGTTCTGCTGCCCTTTCTGCGGATTGGCGGGATGCAGCTGTTTCAGAGCGAAAGCTCGGACCGCTCGGAAAAGATCGTCAGCCGGTCGGTAGAGCTGATCCGGCTGATCGGGCTCGCCTACCTGTTTCTGACCGTTCTGTGCATCGCGGCCTACCTGGCGACGGGCATGGAATTGTTCGATGCGTTCAATCACGCGCTGACAACGATCGCGACGGGCGGCTACTCGACCCATGACGAATCCTTCGGGTACTTCAAGAACCCGGCCTCGGGCTGGGTCGCCGTGGTGTTCATGATCATCGGGGCCCTGCCGTTCGTCCTGCTCATCCAGGCGCTGCGCGGGCACCCGCTGCAGCTCTGGCGCGACCCGCAGGTGCGCGCGCTCCTGGGCTTTCTTGCGCTGGTCTCACTGACGCTGACGGTCTATCTCGGCATCAACATGCGTTTTCCGTTCGAGGAAGCGCTGCTTCGGGCCACTTTCAACGTGGTGTCGATCGTGACCGGTACCGGCTATGCGCTGGGTGATTTTTCACAATGGGGCGCACCGGTCGTCGGTATCGCCTTTCTGTTGATGTTCGTGGGCGGCTGCACCGGTTCGACGACCGGCGGCATCAAGATTTTCCGGTTCCTGGTGTTCTTCGGCACGGTGCGTGCGCATCTGCGCCGGATGGTCCGGCCGCACAGGATCATGTCCGAAGAATACGCCGGCACCCGGCTGACGCCCGAACTGTCGTTTTCGGTTCTTGCGTTCCTGGTCGTCTACATGGGGTCGGTCGGGATCATCACCGTGGCGCTGTCGTTTTTCGATCTTGATCTGGTAACGGCAATTTCGGCGGCAGCGACTTCCGTCGGCAATGTCGGGCCGGGGCTCGGCCCGGTGATTGGACCTGCAGGTCATTTCGCGCCGCTGCCCGATGGCGCCAAATGGCTGCTGTCCTTCGCAATGCTTGTTGGCCGCCTGGAACTGTTCACGGTATTGGTGCTGCTGGATCCGGACTTCTGGTCCAAGTAAGTGCGCAACGCTTCCTTTCAATGGTTGGGACACCTCAGATGAAATTTGCGGAACCTCTGGTCGGCGGCCGTCTGGTCAAGCGCTACAAGCGGTTTCTTGCCGATGTTGTCCTCGATGCCGACGGGCGCGAGATAACGGCACACTGCGCCAATCCGGGCTCGATGCTCGGTCTGAAAGAACCAGGTTCGCAGGTCTGGCTATCCCCGTCCAACAATCCGAAGCGAAAGCTGAAATATTCCTGGGAAATTATCGAAGCCGACGGTGCACTCGTTGGCATCAACACCGCGCATCCAAACAAGCTTGTGGAAGAAGCCATTGAAGAGGGGCGTATCACGGAGCTTTCTGGCTTCGCCTCCATGAGGCGCGAGGTCAAATACGGCAAGAATTCGCGGATCGATATTCTTCTTGAAGGTACCGGCGGCGGCAGGACCTATGTCGAGGTGAAAAACGTGCACCTGATGCGCCAGGCGGGCCTGGCCGAATTTCCCGACAGCGTGACGGCGCGCGGCGCGAAGCATCTGGGTGAACTTGCCGATATGGTGGGTGAGGGGCACAGGGCTGCGATGGTGTTTCTGGTGCAGCGGCCGGACTGCGTACGCCTGAGCCTTGCCGAAGACATCGATCCGGCCTATGCGGCCGCCTTCCGCTCCGCGCGCGGCGCAGGCGTCGAGGTCTACGCCATCGGATGTGACGTCCGCCTGGACGGCATAGACGCGGTCAGGCCGGTGGAGATCGCCATCTGAAAAGATAACCGGTCAAGCCCGGCATTGCCGCCGACGAACAGCGGCGGCGCGCGTTCGTCAGCCCGCCGTGTCCTTCGACAACGGCGGCTGAAACTGCCAGCCCATGTCCCAGGGGAAATAGATCCAGGTATCCTGCGAGACTTCCGTGATGAAGGTGTCAACCATCGGCACGCCGACCGGTTTCGCGTAAACGGTCGCGTAATGCGCCTTGGGCAGCATTTCGCGCACGACCTTGAGGGTCTTTCCCGTGTCGACGAGATCGTCGATCACGAGGACGCCGCTGCCTTCACCGTCTTCTAGGTCAACGACTTTCGGGTCGATCGGCTTGATGACCTTGAGCTGACCCTGATTGTCATAGTCGTGATAGGAGGCGATGCAGACGGTCTCGATCGTGCGAATGCCGAGTTCACGGGCGACGATGCCGGCCGGCACGAGACCGCCGCGTGTGATGCAGACGATCGCTTTCCATTCGCCCTCGCTCGACAGCCGCCAGGCAAGCGCGCGGGAATCGCGGTGGAACATGTCCCAGGATACCGGGAATGCCTTGTTTTGCGTGGTGTTCTCCATGTTCGATCTCGCTTGCTAGGAGTCCAGGACCTCGGCAACGGCCCGTGCAACATCACTTTCTGCTGCATTCAAAACGGCTTCGTCGCGAGAACGGATGACAATCTGTGTAGTGAATTTTCCGTCAGAGGCGTTCGGATAGGACCCGATCAGGGTCTGAGGATGGGCTTCCTGGATCGCGGCGAGCCTGTCGGCAATCCGGCTTTCGGGCATATCGGCAGCGACGGTTTTCGAAAGCATTTTCTTGCCGGTTTTCAGAGTTGGCGCGATCGCGTCCATCATTGCCTGCATGATGGAGGGGACACCGGCCATCACGTGCACGTTTTCGATACGGAAACCCGGCGCCTTGGAAACCCTGTTTTCGATCAGGTCGGCCCCCTCGGGAATGCGTGCCATGCGCTGGCGGGCCGGTGTGAACTGCCCCGGCTGGTAATGCTTCTCCATGATGGCGACCGCGCGTGGGTCAAGGTTCAGCGGAACATTGAAGGCCGCAGCCACACTTTCCGCCGTGATGTCGTCATGGGTCGGTCCGATGCCGCCGGAGGTGAAGACGTAATCGTATCTTGCACGAAGCGCGTTGACCGCGGAGACGATTTCCTGCTGTTCGTCGGGCACGACGCGCACTTCTTTCAGATCGATGCCGAGCGAAGTCATGTAGTCGGCCACGAAACCGATGTTCTTGTCTTTCGTGCGGCCGGAGAGAATCTCGTCTCCGATGACCAGAAACGCGGCGGTTACGACATCGTCTGCCTTCTGACCGGTCATCGTTGCACTCCCTCAGTCTTGAATGGGATTTCGCTTTATCCCAGCTTTGTGCCGGGCTCAAGCCAAAGACGTCTTATTGATCGGGTGTCCAGCCATAAATGTGGTCGAAACGCTCGGCAAGTTTTCTGGGCTTTGTGAGGCGGAGGACAGAATCCCGCGCAAAGGCCATGGGGCCGGAGAAGTGAAACGTGCGCGCGTTGCCGAATGAAATACCCTGTATCCGGGCTGCCCTTGGTTTGCGTTCCCGCTCGAACGCCCTGAGGGCCGCCGGAATGTTCTCCACGTCCTTTGGGAGGTGCTTTGCAAGGATCGCGGCGTCTTCAATGGCCATTGCCGCTCCCTGGGCCATGAAGGGCAGCATGGCATGTGCCGCGTCACCCATCAGGACAAGGTTGCCATGCGACCACGGGCCGGACGCATCCACGCTGCACAAGGCCCATTTGAGCCATTGCTTCGGTGTGTTGAGGAGGTTCCGCGTTTCGGCCGGCCAGTCCTTGAAAACACGCACAACGGCTTCCTTGTCGGCCTCTGCCGACCAGGTCTCGTCTCCCCAGTCTTCCTTGGCCAGCACCACGATATTCAGCTCGCGCCCGCCACGAATGGGGTAATGCACGAGATGACAGTCCCTGTGGAGCCAAAGTCCGGTGTCCCTGGCGAATTTCGGGTCGACCTGATCGATCGGCACCGTGGCGCGATAGGCGACCTGACCGCTGAAACGGGCGTTCTTGTGGCCGGGGACATGCTGCCTTGTCTTCGACCAGACCCCGTCCGCACCGATCAGCGCCTTGCAGGTCAGGCTTTCGGTCCTGTCGCCCTCCCGGAAAATGCAGGAAAGCTGATCGTAAGGCGTTGCGGTGAGGTCCTTCACGTCGCTCGAAAGACGGATGGTGATCCCCGGTGTCGACTGCGCCCTTTCCAGGAGGACCCGTTGAAGATCCGCCCGGTGGATGACCCAGAAGGGGTTCTTGTGCCGCTGTCTGATGAAGTCGCCGAGTTCGACCCGCGCGATCTGTCTGCCGGACCGGCCGGACCAGATGCGGAGGTTGCCCGGGGCGTGGGCGTAGGGCTCCAAGGCGTCTAGAAGCCCGAATCCTGCAAGAACGGAACAGGCGTTGGGGGAGAGCTGAAGCCCGGCGCCGACTTCCGATATCTCGCTGGCGCGTTCAAGCAGAACCACTTCGTGCCCCTGCTGCTGCAGGGCGAGGGCCGCGCACAGCCCGCCGATGCCGCCACCTGCGACAACAATCGGATCGGCGCCTTGGTCGGTGTCGGTCATGAGCCGCGGTTCTCTCAGGCGGCTTCCGGTGTCCAGTTGCAGTCGTTCGGAGACGATTCCTCAGCCTCGAGCGTCGCGTCGAACTTGTAGAGCGTGGAGCAATAGGGGCAAACGATTTCGTTTTCCGTGCCCATGTCCAGGAACACGTGGGGATGATCGAACGGAGGTTTTGCGCCGATGCACATGAATTTGCGTGTGCCGATCGCGATCGAATCGTGTCCGCTTGTGTTCTGAAAATGCGGGACAACCTGATCCGCCATTGTCACATTCCTCTTGGTCATGGTGGGACACCGTCCCCGATAGCAAATTTCGCGGACCATATCCATTCGTAATCTGAAAAGGTAGGGCTCGCGCGATGCGGTCCACTGCCGCATCAGGGGATTCTCGGGAGCCGCAATTTTCTCCTTTGCCAAGGCGGATTTATCGCCTTACTGTAAAAAACCAGCCATGTTTTCCGTTTACGTAAAGGTTAGCTTTTATGCCGTATGTCGATCTGGATGGTGTCGGGATTTCCTATCTCGACGAAGGGGCGGGGGATCCGATCCTGCTCATTCACGGGTTCGCATCGAACAAGACGGTCAACTGGCAGTATCCGGGATGGGTCGACCTTCTGGTCAAGGACGGCAGGCGCGTCATTGCGATCGACAACCGGGGGCACGGGGAGAGTGAAAAACTCTACGACCCTGCGGACTACGGCGCACCGTTGATGGCAGAGGACGCGAAGAACCTGCTCGACTACCTGAACGTCGAACAGGCGGACATCATGGGATACTCCATGGGCGCCCGGATCTCGGCCTTTCTGACGCTCAATCATCCCGGCAAGGTCCGCAGGGCGATCTTCAGCGGGCTCGGCTACGGCATGGTGACCGGGGTCGGGGACCCGGAGCCGATCGCCTCGGCGCTGGAGACCGAGCGGATACAGGATATTTCGGACCGCACGGGCAGGGCCTTCAGGGCGTTTGCCGATCAGACCGGGTCCGACAGGCTGGCGCTGGCGGCCTGCATGCGGTCCTCACGGCAGAAGATCAGCGAGGACGACGTTTCGCAGTTCACGCGGCCCGTGCTCGTTGCCGTCGGAACGAAAGACGACATCGCCGGATCGCCGCACAAGCTTGCGGAACTGATCCCGCACGCGGAGGTCCTGGAAATACCGGGGCGCGATCACATGGTGGCGGTCGGAGACAAGGTCCACAAGCAGGGCGTTCTGGCGTTCCTGAACAACATAGAGGCCTGACGGTGCTCAAGCCTTGCAGCGACTGGACGAGAATGGTGCTTGAGGGGGATTGATGGGACCGAAGCGCGTGGAATTTCAGGGGGCGGAAAAAAATATCCTGGTTGCTGACCGGTACGGCGTGGGTGACCAGCCTGTCGTGATGCTTCACGGCGGCGGACAGACCCGGCACTCCTGGGACGCTGCGGCGGTCAGGATCGCCGAACTCGGACACCCGGTCTATGTGCTGGACCAGCGCGGCCACGGCGAGAGCGACTGGGTCGCGTCCGAAAACTATCTCTTTTCCGATTTCGCCCTCGATCTTGTCGCGGTGACACGTCAGGTCGTTGCGCTCCACAAGGCCAGGCCGGTGGTTGTCGGTGCGTCGCTCGGCGGTTTTGCAGGAATGCTGGCGGAGGGGCAGGAAAATCCGGGCGGGCTGTCGGCACTTGTTCTTGTCGACATCACGCCGCGCGTCGATCTTGGCGGCGTCAGCAAGATCATCGGTTTCATGGGAGACCGTGTCGAAGAAGGGTTCGCGGATGTGGAGGAGGCGGCTGAAGCCATCTCACGCTATCTGCCCAACAGGACCCGGCCGAAGGACCTTTCCGGCCTGTCGAAGAACCTGCGCCTGCATGGTGACGGGCGCTATCGCTGGCACTGGGACCCGGCTTTCCTGAAATCGCGCCAGAACAGGGATCACAGCGTGGCCGAGGAGGTTCAGGCGAAAATGGTGGCGGCAGCCGGCAACCTGTCCCTTCCGGTGCTTCTCGTTCGCGGCCGGAACTCGGAACTTGTCTCGATGGATCATGTGAACGAGTTCCTGGAGCTCGTTCCCCACGCGCAGTTCACGGACATTCAGGATGCGGGACATATGGTGGCCGGCGACCGGAACGACGTCTTTGCCTCGGCCGTCGAGGATTTTCTTGTTGATCTGAAATCGGGTGCGGAGCAGGTGTGAAGGAAGGAAATTTCAGTCCTTCAGCATGTTATGCCGGTTTCCTGAGAATCTGATTCATGATTTTGCAGCGCGCAGGCGGCGCGGGAACCCGGACGCCGCGGGATAAGGCCGTCAGCTGCCGGTGAACTCTGGAAGCCGCTTTTCCAGAAACGCACGGCAGCCCTCCCGGTAGTCCGAACTCTCAATGCAGATCTGGGCGTTCTGACGGTGAGTTTCCGGGTCACGGGCAGCTTTCGCACTCATTTCGTTCACTGCGTGTTTCGCCGCCCAGATCGAGAGCGGCGCGTTGGAGACGATCGTGTCGCACAGCGTGCTGATACGTTCTCCAAGATCAGACGGGGCCACCGTTTCGTTGATAAGGCCCATCTGACTGGCGTCTTCCGCGGAAATGCGGTCACCGGTGAACAGAAGGCGCTTTGCGTTGGAGGGAGAGACTGCCTCCAGAAGATCCGACAGGGCCTCGGGGGGATAGGCCAGGCCCAGTTTTGCCGCCGGAATTCCGAAATAGGCGGTTTGCGACGCGATCCGCAGATCGCAGGCCAGGGCCAGGCCCAGGCCGCCACCCAGGCATGGCCCCTCGATTGCCGCTATGACGGGGATCTGAAGAGATTTCAGGGCATTGAAGGCGGCCACGTTGATCTCGTCGTAGCGCAGTGCGCTGTCCTTCGTCGACCGGATTGCTTCAAATTCGGAGATATCTGCGCCTGCGCAGAAGCTTTTGCCGCCTTCGCCGCGGACGACGCATACCCGGACATCCGCGACATTCGTCAGTTCCTGAAGCACGGCCGGGATACGTGTCCAGGCAGCCAGCGACAGCGCGTTCTTGCGCTCCGGCGCGTTCAGAACCAGTTCCGCGACCATGCCGTGAATGTTCAACACGGGATTGAGCGGTTCGGGGGCGCCGGGCATGTCTGGTCTCCAAGATGTGATCATCAGAAAGCTTCACCGTTGAAAATCTTAACGATTCGGCTTTGATAAAAAGGTTTCATATCTGATATCAGCAAGTTTCATTTTGGAATATCAGACGACAGTCCTATTTTAGGGTACGGATACATAAATGAAGTCAATTTGGTTTGGATCGTTTTGACCAGCTGCGAGGAGCGAAAGCGCAGGAAATGTGGTGCATTTTCAAGCCTTTCGCGACGATGCAGATGGCCAAAACGGCCAAATCCGAAGGACGGCAAAATGGCTTTACCTCGCAGCGTCACCGCGCTTGACCGGGCAAAAAGCCCGCTCTGCGCACGCTTCCTCGCGAGATTTTGCCGTTTCTGCCGCCAAATCGGCTTCATTTATGGGTCCGTACCCTGGTGTAGCGTTTGTGACGGCTTGAAGAGGAGACAGCCATGTCGGCACCGATTACCAAGTCCGGCCTGAAACACGTTCCGACCCATGATCCGGTCTGGCAGCAATTGCGCGATGAAGCCCAGCAGATGGTTGCCGCCGAACCGGCCCTGTCTTCCTTCGTCTATGAAACCGTCCTCAATCACGACAGCCTGGAAGAGGCCGTCCTGCATCGCCTGGGAGACAGGCTCGGACGCGATGTCGTGTCGGCATCGCTCATCCGGCAGACTTATCTTGAGGCGCTTGCCGACGAACCCGAACTTGCCAAGATTTTCCGTGTCGACATCGTCGCGGTGTTCGACCGGGACCCGGCCTGTTTCCGCTACCTGGAGCCCGTGCTCTACTTCAAGGGGTTCCACGGCCTGCAGACGCATCGCCTGGCCAATTGGCTCTGGCGCAAGGGCCGCAAGGATTTCGCGCTCTATCTGCAGAGCAGGGCTTCGGAAGTCTTCCAGATCGACATTCATCCGGCGGTTCCCGTGGGACGGGGCATCTTTATCGATCATGGCACCGGTATTGTTGTCGGCGGCACGGCGGCTATCGGCGACGATGTCTCCATTCTTCAGGGCGTCACGCTGGGTGGTACGGGAAAGGAGGGCGGCGATCGTCATCCGAAGATCCGTCACGGTGTGTTGATCGGTGCCGGGGCAAAAGTCCTCGGGAATCTGGAAATCGGCCATTGTTCCCGCATCGCGGCTGGCTCCGTGGTGCTCGCGGATGTGCCCGAAAACACCACGGTCGCAGGCGTTCCTGCGCGGATTGTGGGCAAGGCGGGGTGCTCCGAACCGGCGCGCAGCATGAACCAGTTGCTCGGCGACAGCTGAGCAATTGCCGTTGCGCAAAGGATGTGGGGGAAAGTTTGCACAAAGGGTTTGGCATTTAGGGCTGGTCTTATAGGGTCCGCGCGACTAAATAGCAGACGGCATTTACAAGGAGAGCGCCGTGAAACCCGATGAAATCCGCAAGATCGAAGCTTACCTGCGCATGAAGTTCGAATTGCCGAGCCTTCAGGTGCGGGCGAGACCGCGCAAGGATGATTCCGCAGAAGTCTATATCGGGGAAGAGTTTATCGGCGTCATCTTCCGCGATGATGAAGACGAAGACCTGAGCTGGAACTTCCAGATGGCGATCCTGGAAATCGACCTCGACGAAGTCTGACATCGATTTCAGGTTCGATCTAAGAGCAGGCGGCTTCCCGGTCGGGAGGCCGCCTTTTTCGTGTCCCGGCCTCAGTGCATCCGGAAACCGGCGACCTTCCTGACGATCGCGTTGTCGATCCTGCGCCAGTCGTCGAGCAGGGACTGGCTGAATCGGTACCTGAGCTCCAGGCCCGAAGACAGGACAACGGCTCTGTGGCACACAGCGCGCGCCTCCGGTCCTGCTGTCCGGCAGCGGGCGATGAAGCCGTTCCGGCGGGCCGGGTCGAAAACGATCTGGTCGGTCCGCAAGGCACCGCGTGGCGACAGCCGCAGAACCTTGAGCCCGTCTGGTCCATCCAGTTCACCGCCACGTGCCAGACGCCGGTAGAACGGGTCAAGACGGGCCCTCATGCTTTCCCGTTCGGGATTATGCTCCAGCTCCAGGGTCAAGATCCGGTCCTTCGCGCCGGTCGTGTCCCATGGATCGTAGCTCACAGCCGGTTTCAGGCCGGGCCACGTCATTGAAATCTTCAACGTCGAAAATTCCCGTGCACCCTCTTGCACCTTGGTGCGATATTCCGGATTTGCGATGTAGGCGAAGGGGAGCTTGAATGTTTCCGGACCGACCGATAGCGTTGCAAAGCCGGAGGGGATGCCGGCAAAGGCGGAGGCGTTCCAGTTTTCGGACCAGTAGACGGTCCGCTCGGCAATGTGCACGGCTCCGAGCAGGCACATGGCGAAGATCAGCCGGCCGAAGCGGCGCGGATTGCTGTTGACGGGCTCCGGGAGCGAAACAGGGATCATCAGCCTGTCTCCCGATGGGCCGGTGCACTAGAGTGGGACAGACTGTCCCAATCCGGAACATCTGTCCCCGTCACGGATGCCGTGAGATCGGCCTTTTGCGGCCACAATTGCAGGTTTTTGCGCATTTGCCCGTCCGGCACAGTCTTTGCTTTTGACCGTTTAGGTATTGTTAATCACTTTCCGGGTGGTTGAGTTAATAAGAGGTTAACGGGCGTGTACTTCGAACTTCTTCTCGTTGGATATATAGCGAGCGCCGGCTTTGTTGCCGCAGGTGTGCTCGGGAGCCTCTATCAGCTGATCACCAAGCAGCCGCCGAAATTTTCCTTCTCCGGCGAAAACGTGTTTGCGTTTCTCGCCGAGGTTTTCATGTGCGTTTTTGCCGGACCCTTCATCATCATGCGAAACGCCATCCGGGGCCGCAGAATTGAGAAACGGCCGCTCGGCTGGCTCGTGGCGTCCTCGACGATTGCCGGGATGTGGAGCATGTGCTCCGGCATCATGGTGATGAATGTCGCTCTCATTTTTGCCGGATACACCTGAGCCCATGCCTATTTTCACTCTCGACGGGCGTGCACCCGAATTCCCCTCCAGCGGCAATTTCTGGGTCGCGCCCAACGCGACCCTCATCGGCGACACCCGGCTCTTCGAAGACGCGAGCGTCTGGTTCGGAGCGATCCTGCGCGGCGACAATGAACCGGTGACCGTCGGTGCCCGTTCAAACGTCCAGGACGGCTGTGTTTTTCACACCGACATGGGATACCCGCTGACGATCGGAGCCGATTGCACGATCGGCCACAACGCGATCCTTCATGGCTGCACCATCAAGGACAATTCCCTGATCGGGATGGGAGCGACCGTCCTGAACGGTGCCGTCATCGGGTCCAACTGCATTGTCGGCGCGAATGCACTGATCGGCGAAGGCAAGGAAATCCCCGACAATTCGCTTGTCGTGGGGGTGCCGGGCAAGGTGGTGCGCGTGCTGCCCGCGGAGGCGGCTGAAAACATTCGCAAGTCTGCTGAAGGCTATGTGCGCAACTGGCGCCGTTACAAAGCCGGCCTCACCGATACCTGAGCCAATATCCACCAAAGACTGGAACGCAAAAAACGGGAACCGGCCTGCGGGGGCGGGCCGGTTCCCTGGACCCGGTCGTGGTAGGGATGGGGAGGGTGGGGACGCGACCGGATCGTCCTGACGGCCCGAGGGGGCCGATCCCTATCCTTATCTTGACACGCTGCTGACCGTGGTAACGCGCGTGTCTGAAATGCCGGTCCACCGGACAGGCGAGCTTGCGGATTGACGCTTGATGTAGCGGTAAGGCGTCGAATACCAGGGCAGAACCGCCTCGATCTGGTTGTCGAGGATCATGTCGCCATGATCGGTGCGCACGGTCAAAACCGCATGCCCGGCGTTGTCGATATCCTTGGCGACAGTGATCAGCAGCGCGCTTTTCGGCCACCCGGCCTCGATCAGGACACGTTGCTTTTCAAGCACGTATTCCTCACAGTCACCGTAGCCGTTCACGGGATATGACCAGTGTTCGACCTTGCCGAAGAGATCGTCGTCCGTCATCGGGCGTACGCGCCTGTTGACGTCGGCGTTGATTGCGATCAGCTGCTTCCAGCGGGCTTCGTCCAGCTTCACGACGACAGCCTTGTAGCTCTCGTCCGGGCAAGCCCAGCTGTTGTCGCGGCAGAACTGCTTGTGCCCGATCGGCGCTTTCACCGGTGCGTTCATGTCCATGAAGCGGCCGGGGTCAGCATACGCGGACGTTCCGGTTACTGTTCCCGCAAGAAAGACTGCTGCCGCTGCAAGTATATTTCCAAGTAATTTCATCGTAACGCCCTCCCCAAGGCTGACGCAACGATGACTCAATGATTTTTATCTCGCGAAAATCTGCGAAGTAAAACCTGAGTTATACTTTAATCTAATTTGAATTACCTTTTAGTCAAATGAGACTTTCATTTGAGATAAACTTGAATCGAGTTTTCCGAAAATTTTATCGATCCTCTGTATGTGTCTGAAATATATGTTTCTTCCGGAAATTTCTTCAAAAGATGCCAGTTCTTTTTTGCCGCCTGGTCTTTCTGGCTGAGGTGTGAACCGGAGATAACCGGCCCTGAAATGCTGGAAAAGAAATCTGACATTGGGGGCAAAAAAATGCGGATCGATGTGATTAGACGGAAGCCGCATGTGCTCCAGGCGGGCAGATAATGTCATTTCCTGAGATGCCGCGGCGACCTGAAGGTCCCAGGACAACAGGTTTCAACGCTGTGCGGCGGGTGTGAAACTGGTGTTCCCGTTTCATCGGGATTTCAAAACCTGTCTTGCGATCGACAAATGAGAATGAGACAAGCAGGCCTGTTTCCGTTCCGGAGCGCGTGACATGGATCTGACGCCAGATGAGAAGCGATTTCTGCGCATGCTCGCCGCAGGGCGCGCGTACCTTTTTGCAACCGACACCCTCAGGCTGGAGAAACTGCAGGAAGCGGGGCTGTTGAGACGGGTGGGGCAGAAGCCTCTCGACGTGGTCCTGACCGGAGAAGGGCGCAAGATGGCAGAACGGCTTTGACGGGACGGCCGGCCGGCGGGAGCTAAGTCCGGTTACTGCGTGAAAGTGTCAGTTGCGTGGAGGGCACGACCGCTGACAAAGCGAGACGAACCGGCTGACCTGCAACAAATCGCATATCACAAACGCCGTTGCGGCCTATCGGCGGTGCGTACCGTCGTCTCAGTCGGGTGCGGAGATATGGTGTTCCAGCAGTTCGCGGCTCTGAACCGCTGCGAATTCGACGGCAATGCCACCCTCGATCCTGCGGACAACGCGTGCCTGCATCTTGCCGAGCGTGATCGGATCGCCCATTTCCGGCGTGCTGTCGGTGGCGATCGCGGCGCCGGACAGAGAAACATCGATAATCCGGCACACATGCTCCGAACCATCCGGCAGAACCATTTTCGTCATCGGATTTTTCGGGACGAACCGGTCATGGCGCCTGTCTTCGGGAAGGTTCAGTTCATCCCGGTTGGCAAGCCAGGTCAGCACGTTGGCAATCTTGTCGCGCTTGCGCGCGGTGTTTCTGAGTTCAACGGCAAAACCGCCGTCGATCACACGCGCAATGCGCCCTTCGACACGGCTCAGGTGATCGAGGTAAGCAACGACCCGTTCTCCGACGCGGCCCTCGACCGGCGTGATCATGGCCATGCCTCCGGGAGACATGTCGATTATCTGGCATGGATACTCCCGGCGATCTTCCAACATGAAGCGGCCGAGTATATCGACCTGAACACGCTGGTGCCGTCTGCGGTCCGTGACCTGAAGCGTTTTGCTTCCCTCTGGTGCTGCTGCCAATCCGGCGTCCATGCCCGTTCTATCCAAACAGTGTGTCTCGCCCCACCTTTGACCGAGACTCGAATCTCCAAACGTCTCTCCACCACTTTAGGCAGATGGGGTTAACGATGTGTAAGAATGTTCACATATGAGGGCGTTTGATCGAGAAAAAAATTTCTGACAATCCAATTCGGCACGGGATTGACGAGAACACGCCTGGATTGTGATGGTTGAACGCACTACCAAGGTCGCTTTTTCTTACCTAAGGTCAGTTCGTGGCAAAAGAAAACCCGCCACTGGGCGGGTTTCCGGAGATCAGGCAATCAAGCGCAGAATTTCAAGGCTGCCTTAGGGTACGGACTCATAAATGAAGTCAATTTGGTTTGGATCGTTTTGACCAACTGCGAGGAGCGAAAGCGCAGGAAATGTGGTTCATTTTCAAGCCTTTCGCGACGTGGCAGTTGGTCAAAACGGCCAAATCCGAAGGACGGCAAAATAGCTTCACCTCGCAGCGTCATCGCGCTTGACCGGGCATAAAGCCCGCTCTGCGCACGCTTCCTCGCAAGATTTTGCCATTTCTGCCGCCAAATCGGCTTCATTTATGGGTCCGTACCCTAACGGTCAGGACTTTCCGCCACTGTATACGGTGAGGTGCCCGACCTTGCGTTCGGCGCCCTGCGGCAGCGGCGGAGCCGGCATGTTCATACCCTCGGCCGTGAACCGCGGAAGAATCGGGTTCACTGCATTTGTCGAATCCATGAAGAAGGGCCGCTCATCCGGCCAGACGAGCCTGAGACTGTTGATGGACTGGTTCAGTATCGGGTGCAGCCCGATCCAATAGGGTTTGTCCATCGGTGTGCAACTGCCCAGGATCCGGATCCGTCCTTCGCCCGGGACATTCAGGGGCAGCAACAGCATCTCCATGTGCAGTTCCTGATTTCTTTCGGTATGGCCGCTCACGCCAACGACAGCTGCCGCGGCATCTTCGGTAATCGCGGCCACGAGGCTTTCAAGGGCTTCCCTGTCTTTCGTGCTCCAGCCGCGCAGGAAGTTGCGGCCCTTCAACTCGCGGCAATGCGCGGAACACAGGCGCGTACCCGCAAGGCGGTAGCGCACATCCTGAGCGCCCTTCGTCTCCAGGATGAAGGTATCGCCCAGAAGGGCCCTGATCTCACCCGGGTCAACTTCGCTGCGGTTGGGTGCGGGGCGTGTACCGCGCAGGTTGTCCCAGTATGAATAAAGTGTCTGTGTCACGCCGTGTTTCATCTTGCTTCGCCTTGTTACCTTCTGGCACCCCATGTTCCGTCTCAAGACAGCTTCTGTTTCAAAATGGGGCGTTTGACCTGTTTTGTTTTTGTTTGGCGAATACAGAGCAGGGGGCGTGCCAAGTGATTGGCCCTTATGGAAATTTCGTTTGGCCGGAGTGGTTAAGGTTAAATCCGGGTAACGCTTGTCCGAATGGCGGCACGGTGGCACGTTTACGTTCTATTCATACTGGTGCCGACGGCACGACATGGGTTGGCAACGGACAAAGGTGCCGGTTTTTCACCACGGCGACACAGCCTGTCCGGAAGCGGTCTGCAAAAGACGCGACGCAAAACAATTTTCAATGGGACGCGTGGGGACGCGCCCGACGGCGGGAGCCGGCGAGACTGCCGGCTCCCGCCGACTTCGTCTTTTCAAGGCGAAGCAGGCGGTCGATTTTTCATTAAATTTGCCGAAACCCGCCTTTGCGATGCTGGCGACCCCTTGTTTTGTCGAGGATCTCCCTTAGAAGGGAGAGTGAAGAGGCCGGTATTTTATGAACGTTTACAAATTCGACGACGAGCGCAACCGTCGTGAGCAAGCTGAACGGGAACAATCCCGCAAGACACCCAGTGGGCCGCCTGCGCTCAATCTGCCGGACATCATCGTGTGGCTCAGCGGGATCCTGATTGCGATCCACCTCGTCCGCGTATTGCTGTTGCCGGTCGCTTGGGACAACCTGGTCCTGACACTGTTCGCGTTCTGGCCGATCAAGTATGCGTTCTTCGCCAACCTGTCCATCATCGACATGGCGGCAAGTCTCTGGGCATTCGTCACCTATTCGCTTCTTCACGGCGGTGCCACCCACATCATCTTCAACCTGCTCTGGATGGCGATTTTCGGCAGTGCCGTGGCGCGCCGTTTCGGCACCGGGCGGTTTCTTCTGTTCTCCGCCCTGTGTTCCGTCGGTGGCGCGTTTGCGCATCTGGCAACCCATTGGGGCGAACCGGTTCCGATGATCGGCGCATCCGCAGCCATTTCAGGACAGATGGCGGCTGCACTCCGCTTCATCTTCGAACTGGGAGGACCGCTCGGCGCGTTCCGGCGCTCCGACCCGCGTGCCTATTTCGTGCCGGCTCAGCCATTGGCGGATTGTATTAAGAATCAGCAGGTGCTGGTATTCGTCGCAGTCTGGTTCGGGCTCAACATCTTTTTCGGCCTTATGAGCGGCCCCGTGGCCGGAGAACCGGCCAGCGTGGCGTGGCAAGCCCATATCGGCGGCTTCGTGGCGGGGCTTGCCCTGTTTCCCTTCCTTGATCCCGTGCCGCGGCGATCGGCCTGATCCGGCGGGCGAAATACCGCTGTGATATAGGTTTGCGAGACCTCATTTTTTTGCCATGATGCAAGTGATCCGACTGTTTCGGATCGATTTTGTCATGGGAGGTGTTCAACAATGACCGTCGCCGCGATCCTGAGTGGGAAAGGCCACGAGACGATTACCGCAAATGCCGATACACCGCTGAGCGACATTTGCGAGACCCTGGCAAAGAACAAGATCGGCGCAGTGGTGGTGTGTTCCGGTGACAAGCGCATCGAAGGGATCGTTTCCGAGCGCGACGTCGTGCGGGCGATCGGAACCCAGGGCACGTCGTCGCTCAATCTTCCTGTTTCCAGCGTCATGACAAAGGAAGTCGTGACCTGCTCCGAGGAGAACAGCGTGAACGAGGTCATGGCGCGCATGACCCAGGGCCGCTTTCGCCACATGCCGGTTGTCAAGGACGGCAAACTGGCCGGTGTCATCTCCATCGGGGACGTCGTGAAGCACAAGATTGCGCAGGTCGAACTCGAAGCCGAGCAAATGCGCAACTATATCTCGATGGCCTGAGCCAACGGCACGCAAAACCGCGCTGGCCTGCAACAGGCCAGCCTTGACTTTCCCGAACCGTTTTATGGATACCGCCGCGCCCGGGCAGTCATCCCCCGCGGTGCAGTTGTTTTTCCGAAATGACAACCTGGATGAAGGGGTGTGCCCGCGCCAAAGGCTCTGACCGCGTTTCGATGACGTCCTGCGAATGCGCTCCGTTTAGACGGTGGCGCCCTTGTGCCGGATGACGCAGCCGACGCTGGCGGCCAGCACGCCGACAATGACGGCGATGGAGAGATCGAACATATGGACCTCTGCCATGTTGAAGCCGGCAAAGATGATCGTTTCGGCGACGCCGACCACGGCCCCCATGATCCCGGCCAGGATCCAGTTCCTGGTCATCATTCCGAGCGCCAGGCCAAGGATCCCGGGAAGGCTCAGAACGTTTCCGCCGATGGTTCCAAGTAGATCGAGAATTCCAAGCATGTGATTGCCTTTTTTCCTTGAAGGGGCAGCGTTGCACCCGGGACCTGCCGCCCCGGACGCCGTTAGTTCCGGTTTTCAGCCAGATCGGAAACGTAGGAGCGCATCGCGGCGACGCTTTCGCCTTGTTCGGCCGGGATGGCGTTGTTCGCCTGGAGTTCCTCGATCACTTCTCGGTAGTGATCCTGGTAGCCGGGCGCCAGATCGTGGGCGATGCCCTGGTGGCAGTCGATGCAGGTCATGTTGTTGTCGATCGCGCGCTGATGTTCGGAGGCGGCACGCGTTTCCTGCACCGTGAAGTCCATGTACTTGAAGTTATGGCAATTCCGGCATTCCCGGCTGTCTGACAGTTTCATCTTGCGCCAGACGACGGCGGCCATCGCGGCCCTGTGTTCCTCGTATTTCTGCGGCGTGCTGATGGTGCCGACGACTTCGTGATAGACGTCCTTCACCGCCATGATCTTGGCCTTGAGCTTGTGCTGCCACTCATGAGGGACATGGCAGTCCGAGCAGATCGCCCTGACGCCTGAATGATTGCTGTAGTGAATGGTCGTGCGATATTCGGCGAGATTGGTTTCCATGCTGTGACAGCTGGTGCAGAACTCTTCCGTGTTGGTGAGTTCCAATGTCCAGTGAAACCCGCCCCAGAACATGATGCCGCCCAGAAACCCGGCAATCAGGACGAAACCGGCGCTCAACACCTTGGTCGGTGTCCAGAACCAGTTCCAGGCTCGGAGGATCGGGTTGCCCGGCTTCTCGTTTTCGGAGTTTTCAGCCATGTTGAAGGCTCCTTGTCGCGACGGAACGCGTTAGCGGGTTTGAATGGGAGAAGAGGGCTCGAACCGGTTGTCGACCAGCGCGGGCACGTCCGCCTGCGGGACATGGCACTGATTGCAGAAGTAACGTGTGCCGGCGATGTGATCGAGTTCGTTGCCGTCCCGGTCCAGGTAATGGGTCATCGACAGCGTCGGTGCGCTGCGTTCACCGGCCTTGGTCCAGTCATGGCAGGACAGGCACTGGTTTGTGCGGATGTCGATCTGGTATTGAGCGATCGAATGCGGGATGAGGGGCGGCTGCTGGCGGTAGTTCCGCTGCATGCGCCCTTCCTTTCCTTCCCATTTGAAATCCGGACCCAGCCTGTTCAACTCGTCTACGGGGTCAGAGCGCATGGCCTTGACGTCCTGCTGCTGGGCGATGGCGAACCCGCCAATGCCCGTGATTAAGGCGAGAGCGGCGATGCCCGCGAGTACCGGCTTTTTCATCGAGATCACTCCTTGTGCATCAAGCTTGCAGCGCTTTGTTCAGGCGCGAATTGAGTAGGCGGTTCGGCAAGTCTTTGGTCGAACCGGTGGGTGAATTTGAAGACGTCCTGTGCGCAGACGTCGATGCAGGCGCCGCAATTGGTGCAGTCACCTGCCAGAATGAGGGGGGATGCCTCCGGTGCTCCCTTGAGGGCAGGGGAAATCACCTGGTTTTCGGGGCAGACGGCATAACAGTCCATGCAATCATCGCAGGCGGCCCTGTTCGGCGCGCTTACGCGCAGCACCGCCATCTTGCCGATCAGGCCGTAGAAGGCGCCGACGGGGCAAAGGCGGCCGCACCAGCCCCGGCGTGCGACGAAAAGATCGAAGAGAAAGACGGCAGCGGCCACCAGCCAGGCAGCCGACAAGCCGAAGACGAGCCCCCTGTGGACCATCGTGACGGGATTGGCGACCTCCCAGGCGATTGTGCCGGTGGCAAAGGACACCAGCAGTGCTGCCGCCAGAAGCCAGTACCGGGTCGAGCGCCTGGGTTGCCAGCCCTTGGGCAGGTCAAGACGACGGTGCATCCAGTGGGCGGCATCCGTGACCGGATTGATCGGGCAAACCCAGGAACAGTAGGCCCTTCCGCCGACAAGCGCATAAGCGGCCAAAACGATCAGCGCGCCGGTCAAGGCGGTTGCCGAGAGCCAGTGACCCGCCAACATGCTCTGCAGAGCCACCAGGGGATCGGTCAGCGGCAGGATGTCGAGTGTCAACGAGCCGGCGAGGGTTCCCTTGGCGATCCAGATGCCGAACAGGGGGCCTGTGAGAAAGAGCGCGAGGAAAAACAGCTGGCTTGCACGGCGCAGCAGGAGATAGCGTCTCGAGCCGATCCAGCCCTTTGCTTCAAGGGCCTCGAAGCCGACAGGCAAGTGTGCGTGCACAGTCATTGCCCGCCTCCCGGTAACTTGTAGGCCGGTTCGAACCCGCCGGGAGCTGCGAGGTTGTCGGTACCCGGGCCGGGCAGGCGGTCGGGCAGGTCGATCAGCCCGTCGACGAGAGGCGCTCCGTTCCTTTCCTTCTCTTCCCAGCCTCGCCGGTAATGGTCTGCAGCTTCGCCGCGGGCCAGCCGCACGGGCAACACCCTGATGGCCGATTCCGGCAGGACACAGCTCTTTTCGCAAAGCCCGCACCCGGTGCAGTGATCGGCATGCACGGTCGGGGCGAAAATGGCATGATGGCCCGAGCGCTCGTCATGCGAGGGCACCAGGGTGATGGCCGCGTCGATCGCGGGACAAACCCGGTAGCAGACATCGCAGCGCAGACCGTGGAAATTCAGGCAGTTCTCCTGGTCAACGAGAACGGCCGTCCCCATGCGGGCGTCGTCGATGTCATCGAGGCCGGGGTCCAGAGCTCCGGTCGGGCAGGCGGCGACGCACGGAATGTCGTCGCACATTTCACAGGGTACGGAACGCGCCGTGAAATAAGGTGTTCCCGTTGCCGGACCGTCGGCACCGAGTTCGGCCAGCTTCAGGGTGTCGAACGGGCAATCGCGCACACACAGGCCGCACCTGATGCAGGCACTGAGAAAGTCGTTTTCGGCAAGTGCGCCCGGCGGACGCAGGGCGTCGGCCGGCAGCGCTTTCGCGTCACGGGCCACGTAGGCCAGGCCAAGACCGGCAACAGCGCAGCCGCCCGCCATCCGAGCGGTGTCGGTCAGAAAGCGGCGGCGGGACTGTGTGAGCTGTGGCTTGGCCATGGCAGGGTTCCGGTCCGGTGAAGGCGCCTAGACGCGCTCCACCTTGCAGGCACATTTCTTGAAGTCGGTTTCCTTCGACAACGGACAGGTTGCATCCAGGGTCAGCTTGTTTGTGAGCTGTCCCTCGTCGAACCACGGCATGAACACAAGCCCCTCCGGGACCTTGTTGCGCCCGCGGGTTGCCAGCTTGCTGCGAACTTCGCCGCGGCGGGTGGAGATCAGGATCTCCTGGCCGTTGCGCAGTCCCCGCGCTTCCGCGTCCGCAGGATGCATGTACACAACGGCTAGCGGGAAGGCGCGGTGCAGTTCGGGCACGCGGCGTGTCATCGAGCCTGAATGCCAGTGCTCAAGAACGCGTCCCGTGCAGAGCCAGAGGTCAAAGTTTTCATCCGGCACCTCGGGCGGATCCTCGTAAGGCGCGAAAATGATCTTCGCCTTGCCGTCCTTGTGCCCGTAAAAGCGGACTTCCTCGCCCTCGGGGACATAGGGGTCATACCCTTCGCGGAACCGGTAGAGTGTTTCCTTTCCGTCGACCACCGGCCAGCGCAGGCCGCGGGCCTTGTGGTAGGTCTCGAACGGCGCAAGGTCGTGCGCATGGCCGCGGCCGAAGCCCGCATATTCCTCGAACAGGCCCTTTTGAACGTAGAAACCGAAATGTTCGGCATCATCGTTCGGGTGACCTTCCTGAAGTTCGCTCAGCGGGAACTGGTCGACCTGTCCATTGGCGAAGAGAACGTCATACATGGTCTTGCCGCGATGCTCCGGCATCTTGGCCAGGAGTTCCTCACCCCAGACTTCCTCGATCGTGAAGCGCTTGGAGAATTCCATCAACTGCCAGAGGTCGGACTTCGCCTCGCCCGGCGCCGGCACCTGCTGCCGCCAGAACTGGGTGCGGCGTTCGGCGTTGCCGTAGGCGCCTTCCTTCTCGACCCACATCGCCGTCGGCAGGATCAGGTCGGCGGAGACCGCCGTCACGGTCGGGTAGGGGTCCGAGACAGTGACGAAGTTTTCCGGGTTCCGGTAGCCGGGATAGCCTTCCTCGTTCAGATTGGGCGCGGCCTGCATGTTGTTGTTGCACTGGACCCAATAGGCGTTGAGTTCACCGTCCTTGAGCTTGCGGTGTTGCAGCACGGCGTGGAAACCGGGTTTCGGCGGGATCGTGCCTTCCGGAATCTTCCAGGCGTCTTCGCAAATTTTCCGGTGTTCGTCGTTGTTGACGACCATGTCTGCCGGCAGGCGGTGCGCAAAGGTGCCGACCTCGCGCGCCGTGCCGCAGGCCGAGGGCTGGCCGGTCAGCGAGAAGGGGGAGTTGCCCGGCTCGGATATCTTCCCGGTCAGGAGATGCACGTTGTAGCAGAGCGAATTGACCCAGGATCCGCGCGTATGCTGGTTGAACCCCATGGTCCAGAGGCTCATGACCTTGCGGGCCGGGTCCGCATATTGCTCTGCCAGGAACTCCAGCTGTTCAGCCGGGACGCCCGAAAGCTCAGACACCTTGTCCACGGTGTATTCGGCGACGGCGGCTGCGTATTCGTCGAAGCTGATCGCCTCCATTGCGCCGGAATCCGGGTTTGCCGCCGCCTCCTGGAGCGGGTTGTCCGGACGCAGGCCAAATCCGATATCCGTCGCGGTCTTCGCGATATTGACGTGTTTCGCCATGAAGTCTTCGTTGACGCGTCCGGTCGAGATGATGTGGTTGGCGATGTAGTTCAGGATCGCCAGGTCCGTCTGTGGCTTGAAGATGATGCCGTTGTCGGCGAGCTCGAATGAGCGATGCTCGAAGGTCGACAGGACGTGCACCTGTGCACCGGGCTTGGTGAGACGCGTGTCCGTGAGGCGGGACCAGAGGATGGGATGCATTTCCGCCATGTTCGAGCCCCAGAGCACGAACGTGTCCGCGTGTTCGAAATCGTCGTAGCAGCCCATGGGTTCGTCGATACCGAAGGTCCGCATGAAGCCGACAACGGCAGATGCCATGCAGTGGCGGGCGTTCGGGTCGATGTTGTTTGAGCGGAAGCCGGCCTTCATGAGCTTGGCGGCGGCATAGCCTTCCCAGACGGTCCACTGGCCCGATCCGAACATGCCGACGCTGGTCGGTCCTTTCGCCTTGAGCGCTTCCTTCCATTTCTGCGCCATGACGTCGAACGCTTCGTCCCAGCTCACCGGCTCGAACTCGCCATTCTTGTCATAGACGCCGTTGGTCTTGCGCAGCAACGGCTGGGTCAGCCTGTCCTCGCCGTACATGATCTTTGAAAGGAAATAGCCCTTGATGCAGTTTAGGCCGCGATTCACCGGGGCGTCCGGATCTCCCTGTGTGGCAACGACACGGCCATCCTTGGTGCCGACGAGGACGGAGCAGCCCGTGCCGCAGAAGCGGCAGGCGGCCTTGTCCCAGGAAATCCCGGTTGTCTGGAACTGGGCTTCGGCCGGGCCGGTGCCGATTGAGATGCCGGCAGCCGAAGCCGTTGCAGCGGCCGCGGTCGACTTCAGGAAAGTCCTGCGGGATTCAGAGATTGTCATGGGTCCGGTCTCCGGCGTGGCTAGAATTGGCGGGCGGTGACGCGGCTTGGGGTGCCGCGAGGTCTTCAAAATGGTGGTAGGTGAGGGTGACCGAGAGAACACCCGGGATCTGGTGCAGTTGCATGATCAGTTCGGAGGCTGTGTTCGCCGGCGTGTCCTCGACAACGACAACGAGGCGTCCGCCGTCATCGGACGCATGGATCTCGACGCCGTCCATCGCCTCGATTTGCTCTCGAATTCCGGGCAGCGATTGAACGGCCGCATGTACGAGACAACCGCAGATATTCATGCCGGGTCCTCTTCCTTGTTTGGCTCGACTCTTGTGAAGGTCACTGCAGCAGCGGGACATTGGTATGCACAGGCGCCGCAGCCGGTGCATTGATGCTGGTCAAGCACGGGCTCTGATTTACCCCCCGGGGCAAGACGGAAGCGAATGGCTCTGGGCTCGCAGGCGTCCTCGCACGCACGGCACGAAATGCCCTGCAGGGACAGGCAGGCGCTGGTTATTGCGGCCTTCCAGGACCACTGGGGAACAATGTCTTTGGAGAACGCGCCGGACGGGCAGGCATCAGCGCATGCCCCGCAGAAGGTGCAGGCCCCGCGGGAAAAATCCAGAACGGGAAAGTTTCCGGCGCCAGCGACAATGATCTGTTCGGGACAGGCGTCGACACAGGCGCTGCAGCCCTTGCAATGCTCGGTGAGCAGCGCGGCATTTGTTCCGGGAGGGCGCAGGACATCCGGAGCGGCGCGCCCGCCCAGTTTCAAAAAGGCGCGCCGGCTGACAGAAATGTCTGTTCCCTCGGTCATGCCATCAGTCCGGCGCTGGGCCCGGCCCGAACGTGCCGCGCCAATCCGCCATAGCGCCAGGGCCCGGCAAAGCCATCAATCCTGCGAATATTACGACGGAGACACGGCGAGCAGCCGGAATGGGGACGTGCAGCCGCAGCTGTTCACACTCTTCTGCCATAGCCTCTCCCTAAGTATGGACAGAAACAAAGTTTTTTTTGTACTTCTTGTCGTTCAGGAGAGCTTAGGTCGCCGAACCTCGGCTCGGGTATAAGTTTAAATACGTATGCGGTTATTATGTTATTTTCGAAACAATAATAACACTATGACATTACGTTGCTAAAATGGTTCGCCGGGCTAAATTTCCAGTCTTTGGAAAGACGGCGAAACTCAAGTCCGGTCTTTTCCGTAAACTTCCGCTGGGTCATAGACCCTTTCGGATTCGACCCGTTCGAGACGGACCGCCGCTTCCGGGGGGGACGCGACCTTCCGGAAGAAGCAGGAGCGGTAGCCGACATGGCATGTCGCACCGTTTCCGGCGACGCTGACCTTAAGCACCAGGGCATCCTGGTCGCAGTCGGTCAGAATTTCGTGCACTGTCTGCACCTGGCCGGACGTTTCGCCCTTTTTCCAGAAACCCTGTCTTGACCGGCTCCAGTACCACGCCTCGCCGGTCTCGATGGTGCGTTTCAGGGCTTCTTCGTTCATGTAGCCGACCATGAGGACTTCGCCCGATGCCGCATCGGTCACGACGGCGACGATCAGGCCGTCGCGGTCGTATTTCGGCATCAGCAGGTCGCCGCTCTCGACCGTTTCCTTGTCGCCGCGTTCGCTCAAACAGATATTGCACATGAAAACGAAACCCTTGCCTTGATCGAAGAAGCAAGGGCTTGTCAGACCGTTAGCCCTTGCTGCGCACCATTGTCATGAACTTGGCCTGCTCGGCCGGATCGTCCTGGAAAACGCCGGTAAACTGAGTGGTGATCGTCGAGACCCCCGGTTTCTGAACGCCGCGCATCGTCATGCACTGATGCTCCGCCTCGAGCATGACCGCAAGTCCGCGCGGTGCCAGGGTGTCGTCAATGACGGAAGCGATCTGCGCCGTCAAGTTTTCCTGCGTCTGCAACCGCTTGGCATAGATGTCGACGACACGCGCGAGCTTTGACAGACCGACGACACCTTCAGCCGGATAATAGGCGATATGGGCCTCTCCGATGAAGGGCAGCATGTGGTGTTCGCAATGGGAGTGGAACGGGATTCCGCGCACCAGAACGATGTCCTGGTAACCGCCGACATCCTCGAAGGTTCTTTCAAGATGCTCGGCGGGGTCTTCGAAGTAGCCACCGTACAGCTGGCTGATCGCCTTCACGACGCGCTTCGGCGTGTCAAGCAGACCTTCGCGGTCAGGGTCGTCGCCGGTCCAGGCCAGGATGGTCCGCACAGCGGCTTCGGCTTCTTCCCGGCTTGGCCTGAGCAATTGTTCAGGCGACTTTCTTTCAAATCTCTTTTCAACCGGCTTGAGGACTGCGTCCATCGGGATCCTCGCAAATTTACCCTTGTCACTCGTCATACGGCGCCCGTTCTTGCACAGATCATGAAGTCCTCGCCTGATCGCCGGGGACCTTTATCATACTCCACACAAAATGCGAACGCTCAGTTTCTGAGCGGGTTTAGCCGGCGTCGAGCGCGCTTGCGACGCTCTTCCCTGCCAACTGCGACCACTCTGCCCCTTGCGATATTTGCCGTGGCGTCTGATCTATATATAAGAAAGCAAAGCGCCATCAATGTGTCGCGCATCACAGGCTTTCACGAAGAGGCGAGAATGCTTGACGACATCTACAACGCAAAGATCCTTGAATTTGCAGGAAACATCCCGCGAATCGGACGTCTTGAGCAACCTGACGCAACGGCAAAGGCGCATTCCAAGCTTTGCGGTTCCACGGTGCTCGTTGACGTTTGTGTGAAGGATGGTGTGGTCACCGACTTCGCGCATGACGTCAAGGCGTGCGCGCTCGGGCAGGCATCGGCCTCGATCATGGCGCAAAATGTCGTCGGCGCTTCCGCACAGGAGTTGCGCGACGTCCAGAAAACGATGCGTGAGATGCTCAAGGAAGGCGGCGAACCGCCGACCGGGCGCTTTGAAGATCTCAAGTTCCTGGAACCGGTGCGCGAGTACAAGGCGCGCCATGCGTCCACCTTGCTGACGTTTGATGCCGTCGTCGATGCGCTGGACCAGATCGACGCCAAGGCGAAAGAGGACGGGGCAGCGGCCTGATCCCTAATCCCTGAATTGGCGACAGCCCCATGTGCCCGAAACCCGACCGCGAGCCCGAACAGGACAAAACACTGTCGCCTGCCGGCCGCGCGGCAATTGGTCTCATCTGGATCTACCGGCATTCCCTGTCACTGATCATGGGGCGCGGCTGCCGGTATGCACCGACCTGTTCCGAATATACCGAAGATGCAATCCGGCGATACGGTTTCTGGACCGGAGGCTGGATCGGTCTTTCGCGTATCCTCAGATGCAATCCCTGGGGGGCGTCCGGCTTCGATCCGGTGCCGGAGGATCTGCCCCGCAATGCGCATTGGTTCACACCCTGGCGGTATGGCCGCTGGACCGGACGGCATATAGCGGATGAGTTCCGTCTTGACGGGGAAGACTAGCGCATCACCCGTTTTGTTGCGCACAAGACCATTGACCTAAGGTAATGCGAATGCAACGCTCCCTTGTCAGCTTCAGGGCAGTTGAGGGGACATGGACGTGCGCGACTTCCATTTCGTAATGATCAAGCCGACCCATTATGACGATGAAGGCTATCCGATCCAGTGGCTGAGATCCGCCATTCCCTCCAATACACTCGCCAGTCTTAACGGCCTCGCGGAGGCTGCGGTGGAGCGGAACGCGCTCGGCGAAGACGTGCGGGTTCATCTCCACACATATGACGAAACGAACAAGCGGGTCCGTCCGGAGAAAATTGCCCGCGACATCCGCCGCAGGGGCGGCAAGGCCCTGATCGCGCTGGTCGGTGTCCAGTCGAACCAGTTTCCCCGCGCAACTGATCTGGCGCGCAGGTTCATGGCGGAAGGCCTCCAGACGGCGATCGGCGGGTTCCACGTCTCCGGGTGCATTTCCATGCTGGACGAAATGCCTCCGGAAATGGTCGAATTGCAGGCCGAAGGGGTCTGCTATTTTGCCGGCGAGGCCGAGGACCGGCGGCTTGACCAGGTCTTCCGCGATGCCTGGGCCGATGATCTGAAACCGCTCTACAATTTCATGGCGGATCTGCCGTCGCTCGAAGGCGAACCGACGCCCATCCTGCCGTCGAAGCATATCCAGTTCACGGCCGGGTCGCATTCCAGTTTCGATCTCGGGCGGGGCTGTCCGTTCCAGTGCTCCTTCTGCACGATCATCAATGTTCAGGGCCGCAAGAGCCGGTTCAGGTCGGCAGACGACCTGGAGCAGATCATCCGGGACAACTACGCGCAGGGCATCGACCGGTTTTTCATCACCGACGACAACTTCGCCCGGAACCGGGAATGGGAACCTCTTTTCGACAGGCTCATTGTTCTGCGTGAAGAGGAGAAGTTCGACATCAAGTTCATCATCCAGGTCGACACGTTGTGCCACCGGATCGAGAATTTCATCGAGAAGGCGACCCGGGCAGGGGTCAATCGTGTGTTCATCGGCCTGGAGAACATCAATCCGGACAATCTGCTCGCGGCGAAGAAACGCCAGAACAAGATCACCGAATACCGGGAGATGCTGCAGAAGTGGCGGGCGCACGGCGCGACCACCTATGCCGGTTACATCATCGGTTTTCCGGGGGACACGAAGGAAGCCGTGCTCCGGGATGTCGAGATCATCAAGAAAGAGCTTCCCCTCGATCTCCTGGAATTCTTCTACCTCACCCCGTTGCCCGGTTCCGAAGACCACAAGGTCCTTTTGTCGAAGGGCACCTGGATGGATCCGGACCTCAACAAATACGACCTCAACCACCGGGTCTCCCATCATCCGAAAATGACGGATGCGGAATGGGAGGAAGCCTACCAGGAGGCCTGGGCAAGCTATTATTCGGATGAGCACATAGAGACCGTTCTCAAACGCGCCGCCGCGCATAAGAAGGGTCGGCCTGGCAACAAGCTGTTCCTGATGATGTGGTTCAAGCTCATGGTCCAGTGCGAAGGCGTTCACCCGCTGGAAGGCGGGTATTTCCGGCTGAAATTCCGCAGGGACCGGCGCAGCGGTCTGCCGGTTGAAAGTGCGCTGGCCTTCTATCCGCGCTACCTCTGGGAGATCGTCGCCAAACACTGGGCCTATGTCTCGGCGACCTGGCGGGTCTACAGGATCTACCGGAAGGTCAAGGCATCGCCGGACCGGCGCGGCTATTCCGACATTGCGACCCGGGAGATCGAAAAGGATGGCGAGGAGAGCCTCGCCATGATCCAGGAGACACGCGGCGGTGTGGAGGCCGTGGCCAAGACCGCGCGCGATGCATCGATCGTCAAGGCGGCGAAGAAAAGAGCTGCTGCCTCATAGCGTGGCATTTCGACGTCTTCACTTGCTCCGGAGGAAGCCGCGCCAGCGTAGCGTTCCACCGCAAAGGGTTGCCGTTTCCGCGAGAATACCCTATCAGCAGGCCGTCCGAAAAAATCGAACAGCTTACCTGCATCGTCTGCAGGAGTGAGCAGGAGAAATGACATGATCCATCTGACCTTCCCCGACAATTCCGTGCGCGACTACGAAGCAGGCACCACCGGCCTTGCGGTCGCCGAGGGCATTTCCAAGTCACTGGCCAAGAAAGCGGTCGCGATGACACTGGACGGCGAGTTGAGGGACCTCAGCGACGCCATTTCGGCCAATCACAGCATTGAAATCGTCACGCGCGACGATCCGCGTGCGCTGGAACTGATCCGGCACGATGCGGCGCACGTGATGGCCGAAGCCGTGCAGGAACTGTGGCCGGGGACACAGGTCACGATCGGGCCCGTCATCGAGAACGGGTTCTACTACGATTTCAAGCGTGTACACCCCGACAGCGGCGACGATTGGCCGTTTCATCCAGATGATCTGCCGGTCATCGAGAAGAAGATGCGCGAGATCATTTCACGCGGTGCGCAGTTCACCAAGGAGATCTGGTCGCGCGAGGAGGCCAAGACCTACTTTGCCGCGAAGGGCGAGCACTACAAGGTCGAGCTTGTCGACGCGATTCCGGAAGATCAGGAACTCAAGATCTACAAGCAGGGCCAGTGGCTGGATCTGTGCCGTGGTCCGCACATGGTTTCCACCCGCCAGATCGGAGACGCCTTCAAGCTCATGAAGGTGGCGGGTGCCTATTGGCGTGGCGATTCCAACAACGAAATGCTCAGCCGCATCTATGCGACCGCCTGGCACAACGAGAAGGAGCTGAAAGGCTACCTTCGCATGCTGGAGGAAGCCGAAAAGCGCGATCACCGCAAGCTTGGGCGGGAGATGGACCTTTTCCATTTTCAGGAAGAGGGCCCCGGCGTCGTTTTCTGGCACCCGAAGGGCTGGGACATGTTCCAGAGCCTCATCGCCTACAAGCGGCGCGTCCTGAAGGACGACTACAAGGAGGTGAACGCGCCGCAGGTGCTGCATACCTCCCTGTGGGAAACCTCGGGGCACTGGACCTGGTACAAGGAGAACATGTTCTCCGTGCAATGTGCCGATCCGGAGGCCGAGGACGATCGTGTCTTCGCGCTCAAGCCGATGAACTGTCCCGGACACGTTCAGATCTTCAAGCATGGTCTGAAGAGTTACCGCGATCTGCCCATGCGGCTTGCGGAATTCGGTGTCGTTCACCGCTATGAACCGTCAGGTGCACTTCATGGTCTGATGCGCGTGCGCGGCTTTACGCAGGACGATGCACATGTCTTCTGCACAGAGGAACAGCTTGAGGAAGAGTGCCTGAAGATCAACGACCTGATCCTCTCGGTCTACAAGGATTTCGGATTTGACGAAGTTGTCGTCAAGCTGTCGACGCGCCCTGAAAAGCGCGTGGGAACCGATGAGATGTGGGACCACGCGGAAGCTGTGCTCTCGGATGTTCTGAAAAAGATCGAGCTTCAGTCGGAAGGCCGGGTCAAAACCGACATCCTGCCGGGCGAGGGGGCGTTCTACGGTCCCAAATTCGAGTACACGCTGCGAGACGCGATCGGCCGGGAATGGCAATGCGGAACGACCCAGGTGGATTTCGCCTTGCCGGAGCGGTTCGGCGCCTTTTACGTCGACAGCAATGGCGAGAAGAAGACGCCGGTGATGGTGCACCGCGCGATCTGCGGCTCCATGGAACGCTTCCTCGGTATTCTGATCGAGAACTATGCCGGGCATTTTCCGCTGTGGTTTGCGCCCTTGCAGGTGGTGGTCGCGACCATCACTTCAGAGGCCGATGCCTACGGCCAGGAAGTGGCGGATCTGCTCAAAGCGAATGGCTTGAAGGTCGAGACCGACTTCCGGAACGAGAAGATCAACTACAAGGTCCGCGAGCACTCGCTGGCCAAGGTTCCGGTGATCATTGTCTGCGGCATGCGCGAGGCCGAGGAACGTACCGTCAATGTCCGGCGCCTCGGTTCGAAAGACCAGCGGTCGATGGGCCTTGAAGAGGCAGTCGAGGCGTTTGTCCAGGAGGCGACACCGCCGGACTTGAAATAAACTCCGGAGCACCAAAATACGGGGATAAGTTACAGCTTGCACATTGCCCTTACGCTAGGGCAATGTGCTGTCACAATTCTGAAACACCAGTTCTGGTACTAGGTTTCGACTTTACCCGAACTTCCTATCGAGACGATGGCTGCCGTGGATTACGCAGAATTCAGCTACGCCAATCCTGATCACCCGCCCTTGAAGCGGTGGACGATACGGGCCATCGAGGGCATCTCGGGCCGCCGGAAACTTGTTGACCTTTATGATATCTGGAAACACCAGATGGTCGGGACTTCGGACTATATCTGGAGCGACCTTCTCGGTCTCATCAACCTGAATGTGGCAGTCGAGGACGGCGAATGGCCGCCGAAGGACCTGCCCGAAGGGCCTCTGGTCCTGATTGCCAATCATCCCTATGGCATCGGCGACGGCCTTGCGATCCTGGCGCTTGCCGAGCAGCTCGGGCGGCCGTTCAAGATCCTGATCAACAATGAACTGCTGAAGGTTCCTGAAGTCCGGCCGTTTTCGCTGCCGGTCGATTTCGAGGAAAACAAGCAGGCGCTGAAGACCAACATGCAGACGCGCAAGGAAGCGCTCCGCCTGCTTCAGGAAGGCACGACCATCATCGTCTTTCCCGGCGGCGGGGTTGCGACGGCCGCCAAACCCTTCGGCCGCGCCGAAGAACTTCCCTGGAAGACGTTCACCGCGAAGATGATCCGCTCGTCCAAGGCAACGGTGCTGCCGCTCTATTTCGAAGGTCAGAATTCCTGGCTCTTCCATCTGGTCAGCAAATATTCGCTCACCCTGCGCCTGTCGCTTCTGGTGCGGGAATTCCGCCGCATTCTCGGATCCGTCATCACGGCCCGGGCGGGCCAGGCGATCCCCTTTGAAACCCTTTCCGGCTTCAAGGATCAGAAGGAAATCATGGATTTTCTTCAGACGAAGGTCATGGAAATGGGACCTGCGGCCTCCGCCAAGGGACTGCTTGGCCGCCGCCGCTGAGGCACTTGCCCGCAATTCACTGAATGTTGTGTCCGATGCGTCCCTGCATGAAAAGGGGCGTCAGTTGCTGTTCGACGTTTCCTGGGTTTCCAGTTCGCTGACCGCCGTCACGACTTCCACCTCCCGGTCCTGGCCGGGCGCTACTTCAAAATTGTGCAGATAGGTCTTGCCGTTGTTTCTGGCCAGAGCCTCGTACTCGCCCTCCGCGAGGACAAAGTCGGGAAAGGCACCGGTTGCTTCCACGACGACGTGACCGCCGGCGCTCAGCACGGACCAGGTCGTGTTTGCAATGGCTTCACCGCCGCGTTCGTTGACCAGTTTCAGGGTTATGTCCGCTGCCTTGTGTAAAATGGTTGCTTCGGTCAGCTTGCCGGGAAGCACCTGAATGTCGGCGCGGACCACCGCGTTCACATCACCGTACCGGCTGACCACATGATAGGTGTCGGCGTTGAGCCTGACGATCGAACCGGGCGTGATATCGCCGACGATCTTGTTGCGCTCACCCCGTTCGTCGAACGTCATTCCGTAGACATCGAACGTGACCTGGGTCTCGTCGATGCCGTTGCCGTCCTTCATGGCGGCGCCGAACTTGATGCCGCCGGCGTTCAACGTGAGCATTTTCGACTGAACGTCCTTGCCGATGACGACTCGGTTGGTCGACTGGGCGTAGCCGTAGGCGGTATGGACCAGATAAGCGCCCGGATCGAGCCTGAATTCCGCGTCGCCGCCCATGGATGTCGCGATCAGTTCCAGACGCCCGTTGGCGTTGGTCGCCTCCGAATAGATGCGCCAGATCAGGCCGTCGTCCAGGGGTTTGCTGTCCCGGGTCAGTTTCGCCATCAGGTATAGTGCGCCCTGATCAAGACCATCGCTCAACCCGGTGGTCAGCGAGCGGGAAGGTGCGGTGTAGGGCATCTCGACATCTGAGAAAAGCGGCTCCGGTTCCCGGTCCAGCAGATTTATGATCTGGTCGCTGCCCGCAGCGGAGGGCGCGTTCGGGTCCGGTTTCACCCTTGGTGGCATCGGCGCTTCCGCGGTCTGCGCAGATACGGAGGCGCTTGTGGAGATCGCGACCGGAAAAACCATCATTGTTGCGCAAACGACGTTTCTCGCCAAACGCTTCGCCGCCGCGGCAAATGGTGTCGAACCTTCTTCCAACATGCCCACTTCTTATTCTTGTTGACTGTGAAAAGTGACAGCCCTTTGACTTTTATACCAATTCAGTCCGGAACGATATACCGCTTTGTGTCCAACCTTCTTTCAAGGTGAAGCATGTCCGATCACATGCGCTCGCCGAGGTGATTCCGGTCAAATGTACACGAGCCGGAAACGGATACGCTCCGGCACCAGGATCCAACCTTTTCAAATGCGCCTGAAAATTGGGCAAATTCAAGACGTCTATTCTAAAGTTGACAATTGCCGTCAATGAATTACGTGCAGGAGCACAATCAAAACACCGAGAAGTGCGAGGCTCATGTCCACTTTCAGCCCCCGTGCACCAGGCGTCCTGGACTTCCTGCGCAAGCGGCGTTCACATCCTTCCATCACCATGGCGGAGCCCGGACCGAATGCGGATCAGATCAAGGACCTGCTGACGATTGCCGCCCGCGTTCCGGATCACGGCAAGCTTGTGCCGTGGCGCTTCATCCTTTTTGGTGCCGCGCAGGGGGAAGCCGTCGGACGCAGGCTTGCAGCGATATACGAAGAGCGGCAAGGGCCGCTTGACGAGGACCAGAGGCAGAAGGAACTGACCCGTTTCACCCGCGCCCCGATCGTGATCGGCGTTGTCAGCACGGCAGCGGAACACCCGAAGATCCCGGTCTGGGAGCAGCAATTGTCTGCCGGAGCCGTTTGCATGAATCTGGTCACGGCCGCGGCTGCGGCTGGATTCGCGTCCCAGTGGTTGACCGAATGGTACAGTTTCGACATGGAAGCGGCGCGGTTTCTGGGCGCCGGGGACAACGAGCAATTTGCCGGGTTCGTGCATGTGGGCACACCGACGCAGGCGCCGGTGGAAAGACCGCGTCCAGACCTTTCGGCCCTTGTCAGCGAATGGAGCGAAGACAACTGACATGTTTTATGAAACCGCGAAAAACGACCATGGCCTTCCTCACAATCCCTTCAAGGCGATCGTTTCTCCAAGGCCGATCGGCTGGATCTCTTCGCTCGACGGGGAGGGGCGCACGAATCTCGCTCCCTACAGTTTCTTCAACGCCGTCGGCGATCGCCCGCCGATCGTGATGTTTTCGTCGTCCGGCTACAAGGACAGCGCCGCCAATGTGGATGCAACGGGCGAGTTCGTCTGCAACATGGCAAGCTGGGACCTGAAGGATGAAATGAACGTGTCCTCGGCTCCCGTTTCCGGCGACACCTGCGAGTTTGAACTGGCGGGCCTGGAAATGGCAGCCTCGCGGCTGGTCAAGACCCCGCGTGTTGCCAAGGCCGCGACGGCACTGGAATGCAGGCATCTTCAAACGATCAAGCTGAAAGACCTCGATGGCGTCGAAACCGACAACTGGATCGTGTTCGGACAGGTTGTCGGCGTTCATATCGACGAGACGATTCTCGTTGACGGCAAGGTCGACGTCACCCGCTTCAAGCCGCTGTCGCGTCTGGGTTACATGGAGTATGCCGCGGTCACCGAAGTGTTCGAAATGGTTCGCCCGAACGTCTAGGGTACGGACCCATAAATAAAGCGAAATGGCCTCCGGCGAAGTGGCGCGCCCCGTGGCCAGCTCCGTACCATGGCGAATCCGGCTACCGGAACCGTCCGCTCGGGCACCTTTTTCGTTGTGAATGCGAACAATGCGCGCCCTCCGCGCATTGATTTGGCCGGTTGTATTGAGAGATTTGCTTAAGCGGCAATTCTTTCAGGTCCGATTTCCCAAAGAATGAATGCGCACTGTGTACTGTTAAGACTTTGTTAACCATTTCGGCGTGAAGGTTAACAAAGTCATAATCAGTTCCGTCGAGGAGACTAGGTCATGCATGTGACTGACACACCCTCGGTCGCGTCTCGGATCGAGCTAGCGTTTCAGTCTGCGAGTAGTTCCACGGGTACTTCGTTCGAGTACCTGGTGAAGACTGCTGCGCGCGAGTCGTCTTTCAATCCGTCGGCGAAGGCCAGGACATCGAGTGCAACCGGATTGTTCCAGTTCATCGAATCGACCTGGCTGGAAACGATGAAGGAGGCGGGCCCCAAACACGGACTTGAGAAATATTCGGACCAGATCCTGCAAACGAAAAGCGGCAAGTACTACGTCAACGATCCACAGGTGAAGCGCGAGATTCTGGATCTGCGCAAGGACCCGGAAATTTCGTCGATGATGGCCGGCGCGCTGACACAGAAGAATGCGGCTTACCTGGAACGCAAGATCGGCCGCGAGCCGACGGACGGCGAACTTTACATGGCGCACTTTCTCGGTGCCCACGGCGCCAGCCGCCTGATCGACGCGACGAATGCCAATCCGGACATGCGCGCGGACAAGATGTTTTCTGCGCAAGCGCGGGCGAACAAGCCGATATTCTTTCATGGCAACGGCAAGGCCCGATCCATGCAGGAAGTCTACGAGGTCATCGTTTCCAAGCATGATGCCGTGACAATGATCGCCCAGGCGAGCGGCAAGACCGATCTCCGGAACTCCGGTGAACTTCTCAATGTCGCTGCCCTGCCGACGGCGAAGCCCGTGCAGGCGATGCCGGGTGCCGATCCGCAAAATTTCGACCATCTTGCGGGCGATACGGCAGCCGCCTTTGCGATGCGGTCCAAACCGCCGGGACCGGAAGAGCTGGCGCGTGCGCAGGCAGCACTGCCAGACGGCAATCCGGTCGAACTGGCCGAAGCGGCAACGTCCCTTCCGCGAGGAGGGGAGACGCAAACTGCTGAGGTGAATCGCGGCAATTCCGCGCCACAGGATCCCCGGGCCGCCTCGATAAACCCGGCAGATCCGGCGGCGTCACAGCGTGTCGTTTCCGCATTCCAGGCAACGGAAACGGAGAGCCCCTTCGAAGCTCTCTTCAGAAATGACCAGGGATCTTCCCAGGCAGACCTGAACCCGCGATTCGCGTCCGCCTTTGCAGCGGTTGAGGAAGCCGGAATGTTCAGCACCTTTACCGGTGTTTCCAGTCAGGTTGCCGCACAGGAACTTGCACTCGCCGATCAGGGTGGCCCCCTCGATCTGACGAGATTCTTGAGATTGAAAGCGGAAGAGGAGCAGAAGGATCTGCTGCCACCGGCCTGATTGCGTATTTTTACAGGCATCGTGAAAATTATGGTGAACAGATCGTTAAGTGTTTGCTGTCAGTGTGTGAGTCGTAACTCAAACAACACTGATTGCCGCCATGACCGCACACGACCTTTTGCTTTTCGAAGATGATCACACTCCCGAGCGCGACGTCGATGCCGCTAGGGAATTCGCAGAACGTTATTTGCAAGCCGAACACGGCAGTCAGGAACGGGCCAGCATGGCGACAGCTCTCACAGTTCTTCTGGACGATCCGAGCCGGGCGATCCGCAAGGCGATCTCCAAGACCTTGGCGTCGAGCGCCTACGCGCCCGCCCACGTTGTGCGCTCGCTTGCCAGCGATGTGGATGATGTTGCCGTTCCGGTCCTGAGGGAATCACCCATTCTCACCGACGCGGAGCTTGTGGACCTGCTTGCGCAGGGAAGCGAGACCGTTCAATGCGCCATTGCCGGCCGCGCAGGTCTGCCTGCATCCATCAGCGCGGCCATCTGCGAAGTCGCTAGCGAACGCGCCTGCCAGGTTCTCCTCGACAATGGCAGTGCGGAAGTGCTGCAGTCTTCGCTCTTGCGTCTGGCTCAGCGGTTCGAGAACCGGCCCGACATCTGCGACCAGCTGCTGCGCACCCGGGATCTGCCTCTGGCGAATCGCTACGAGCTGCTGATGAGACTTGCCGAAAGTCTTGATGATCACCCGATCGTGCTGGAGCGGGTTCCCGAGAACCAGAGACACACGTTCCTGAGCGACGCGGAAGACAAGGTTGTTCTCAGGCTGGCTCTGGAGGCAAGCGTGGAAGAGCTCCCGGATTTTGTCGAACATCTGCGGAGCCGGGGAAAACTGAATACGCGGCTTCTGCTGCGGTCGGTATGCTGCGGCCGCCTGCGGTTTTTTGCGGCCGCTCTCGCCAACCTCGGACAGGTGCCGTTGCCGCGGCTGTGCAAGCTGCTCGTCACGGTCCGGCGCTCGGCCCTCCAGGCGATCCTGCGCAAGGCGGGCCTGCCGATCCGGTCCCATCAGGCGTTCCTGCTGGCCATCGACATCGCGCGCCAGGCCGAGGCCGATTTCACCTACGATCTGGCGCTCGACGAAGCCAGGATGCTGACCGAGACGCTTCTGGAAGAAATGCAGGACGGAGCACTGGGAGCGGACGAGGATGTCGCCGCCTTCCTGCGCCGTTTCGCGATTGAAGTCGCGCGGCTGGAAGCACGCCTTCTGGTGAAGAACGGTTCGCTGCAGATCACCGCCGCCGCCTGATCTTCCTTCAGGTCTTGAAAGACCGGTGTGCGCACCGCGGTCCGCTTCCGTCCGAACTGTACGTTTCTGAGCAAAATGTGGCTTGCCGCCTTCATCGGGCAATGGTTATGTGCCTGCCCGATTTCAAAAAGGTGGCGTCATGCAATCTGCGACGGGCGGCGCGCGGTCCCAAGCCTCGATGGGCATTCTTCTCATGTGTGCAGGCATTGCCAGCCTGAGCGTGAGCGACGCGATCGCAAAGGCTCTGACGTCAGGCTACACACCGATCCAGATCCTGTTCATGCGCAATCTGATTGCCTTGCCGTTTGCGGTGCTGATTGCATTTAAAATGGGCGGTACCGGTGCCTTGCGTTCCTATCGCCCGGCAGCGCACCTGCTGCGCGGTGTTCTCTGGCTGTTCGCGGCCGGCCTGTTTTTCACCAGCCTGAAATACCTGGAAATCGCAGAGGCAACGGCCCTTGTTTTCATGGCGCCCGTGTTCATCACCGCCATATCCGCACTCGCGCTCAAGGAGACCGTCGGCTGGCGCCGGTGGCTCGCCGTTCTTGCCGGTTTCGCTGGGGTTCTGATCGTGGTCAGACCGGGCGCCGGGACGTTCCAGAATGCGTCATTGCTACCGATCGTGGTGGCGTTTTTCTATGCGGTTCTGATGATCAGCGCACGCTGGGTCGATCCGCGCGAAAGCGTGTGGACATTGATGCTTTACCTTGTCGGGGCAGGCGCTCTTTTGAGCGCGCTGGTCGTCCCCTTCGTCTGGGTCGCGATCCGGCCGGAAGACATGTGGCTGTTCATCGGAATAGCGATCTTCGGAACCGCAGGCATAACTTTGATCACTCAGGCTTTCCGCTTTGCACGCTCTGCGACACTCGCACCATTCGAGTACAGCGCCCTGATCTGGGCGACGCTGCTTGGATGGCTGATCTGGAACGAGATTCCGGACCTGCTGACTTACGTCGGCGCGGCGTTCATCATCCTAAGCGGATGCTACATCGTTTTCCGGGAGCAGCGGCTGGCAACCGATGCCGCAGACTGACGCTGCGGGTGTCTGAAAGTCAGGCGTCGTCCGGTTCGGGCGGAAACTGCTTCAGGAACTCATCCGTGACGCTTTCCAGCGTTTCGAGCAACGCGACCCCAGTGGAGTTGCCTTCGTCCTTGGCGCCTTCCATGACCATTGCACGGATGGCTTCGACGTAACGCTCTGCAAGTTCCAGCGGGAGCTTGTCGGGCGAGGGCACCGTCTCAATCAGATGGCAAAAACTTGCGGCAACTTGTCCGACGAGCGGAAAGCCGAGGGTCAGGGCCTGGCCCTTGATGTTGTGAGCGGCCTGAAAGAGGGGCGCGATCGTTTCTTCCGTGAGACCGTCGGCCGGAACGTTTTCCCATGCCTGATTGAGCGTGACGGTTTCGTTCACCATCCAGTTGCCGAAGTGGCTCGACAGCCGGCTTATGGCGGCTTCAGCGGCCTTGACCGGATCGAATTTCTTGGCTTCCCGCGGCGACAGTTCCCGAACCTTGCTGCGTAGGTTGGTCGGGGGAGTCAGGATTTCGTAGTCCTTGTCCTCGGCAGTTTCGGCCATGCTAGCAATGCCCTTTGTCAACGGGTGCGGGTTCAAACGTCTCCGGAGTATGATCTCAGTCGCTTAACAGGCTGTTGCCAGGAGCGGTTTTTTCAAAGAAACGTTCAGTAACGGAACATCTCCGACAGGATGCGCTCGTCCCAGCCGTGATCGGAGTCGAACATGATCACGCCCTTCGCCCGGGTGGATTCCCTCACGCTCACGCGCGTCACGCGGCGGATTTCCGTGTGATCGGCGGACGCGCTCACCGGGCGTTTGTCCGCTTCGAGGATCTCGATGTCGACCTGTGCGCCATTGGGAAGGAGGGCCCCGCGCCATCGCCTCGGTCGGAAAGCACTGATCGGGGTGAGGGCCAGCAACTGCGCCGTGATCGGCAGGATCGGGCCGTGGGCGGACAGGTTATACGCGGTGCTGCCGGCAGGCGTTGCGACAATGATGCCGTCGCAGACAAGCTCTTCCAGCCGGACTTTCCCGTCGACCGAGATTCGAAGGCGGGCTGCCTGGGAGGTCTGGCGCAGCAGCGAGACTTCATTGATGGCAAGCGCCTCGTGTTCATTGCCGTCTTCGTCGAGCGCCGTCAGTTCGAGCGGGCGAATGGTAGTAACATCCGCTTTTGCCAGACGGTCTGGCAGGTTGTCTTCCCGGTACTCGTTCATCAGGAAACCGACCGAGCCCCGGTTCATTCCGTAGATCGGCTTGCAGCTTGCCATGTGCGCATGAAGTGTCTGCAGCATCAAACCGTCGCCGCCGAGTGCGACAACCATGTCGGCTTCATCGGCATCAACGTTGCCATAGCGCTCGGACAACGCGGCCAGCGCACGCTGCGCCTCATCGGTCTCGCTCGCGACAAAGGCGAGCTTGCGTGTCGCGACAGCCTTGCTTTCAGTCGACGTCGGAGGAGGTGCGGATTGGTTCATCGTCCAAAGCTCGTAGTCTGAAAGGTGCGGGGCTGCCCGGCACAGATCGGCGTCCTCTGGGCAACCGGACTTTCACCATACCGGCAATGGCGGGTTGGGACAGTGACTTTTTCGTCCATGTCAATTCGACTGCGCATTTGCGCCGCCATCCGCCGATGGAACTTCGCCTTCCAGTTCACGATCGCAGGACGCCGTAGCGATGAGGTCCTGCCATTCCGGAAAAGGGACGACGATGGATCGCTCGTCGTTGATCTTGGACGACATGACCGCCGCGACCCTCGGACCGAAAATCGTGTTGACCATGAGCGGTCCTCCCGATGCACCCGTTTCGGTGTTGCAATCAGTTATCCAGACATCTTCCTGGCTCCCGAGGACAGAACAGGATGAGACGACCGTGGGAAGATATGGTCTGCTCCGGCGATATCCGACCGAGAGAAAGCGCGTCGACTGGCGCAGTCTGCGCGATTCGTCCGGAGTCAGCGGCGGAAGCGGAAACA
Source organism: Roseibium sp. (assembly GCF_965229775.1). Classification (GTDB taxonomy): domain Bacteria; phylum Pseudomonadota; class Alphaproteobacteria; order Rhizobiales; family Stappiaceae; genus Roseibium. Next base: position 5,362,717 of record NZ_OZ245929.1, on the reverse strand, counting down.
GTGTGCTCGGCTCCTTGAGCACAATGAGGCCGAGATCCTTGCGGATTTCGTTGAGTTTCGGGCGGCGTCTGGGAACATAATCCTCCGGCGTCAACAGGCACTCCGCCTCAAGCCTTTCGGCGTACTGATCACGCCTCACGCCCGCAATGAAAAGCACTTCGTCGGCCGGTAGTTTCTGCTTCGTTTTGGAACTCACGATGCAATGCGCGGCGGTGAGAACGAGATTCGGTGCAATCAGGGTGCCGGTGCAACTTGACACGGACTTGTATCCGGCCCGGTTGACGCGCCCGATCGAATGCCAGGGATAATCCGTGCTGTCGATGACCTTGAGTTCAGCCTTGGCAAGTGCGGTCTGTATTGGGGCTGGCGTGACCACCAAGGCCAAGACAACTGAAGCACAGGCCGGGAGCCAGCTTTTCGATCTGGCAAGTTGGTGTCCGCGTCTGATGAGGCGCATGTCGTCCAATCCCGTTTCGCACATCCGGCGCCACCTGTTTTCCGCATCGAGAACCAGTCAAGGCGCATTTGACTAGCGATAGTAGTCCCAGACCATCGTTCTTGCCAATGTCCGTCGTTCAAACGCATGCGGGCATGTCCGTGCCCTAGTGCCGGAGTTTCAAAACCGCGCTTTTCAGCCGGGACGTGGGCAATGGGCAGAATGTTCGGCCTTTTGGTCAGTCAACATCCAGCATTTCGATCAGGGCGGGGAGATCTGCAACAGTATCGATGACATGGTCCGCGCCCGCTGCTTTCAACTTCGCCGTCGCATGTTGACGCAGCAGGTCGATCTCAGATTCCGAAAGGGCAGCAAGTTCGTCCGGCGTCTTGCCGGCGTAATTCCCGGAAAGTGCAAGCCCGACCGTCAGGCACCCCGCCGCGACACCTTCGGCGATGCCCGGTTCCGTGTCATCGACCTTGATCACGGCGGACGGCGGATAGGCGACGAGGTCCACGAAGCACTTGTACATACCGAGAGGACCCGGCCGGCCCTCGGGCAGGTCATCAGAGCAGACGAGGTTGTCCGGGGTGTAGCCCTGTTCGGCAGCTCTCGGGAGAACGTTTTCCATGATCGAGCGCGTATAGCCCGTGGTAGAGCCGATCTTGAGACCCCTGCCTCTCAGGGTCTTGACCATCTCGGCGGCGCCGGGCACGAGGTCCGCAAAATCCGCCACGACCTTTTCATTCATAGGGACAAAGATCTCGTAGACCTTGTCGACATCGGCATCTGTTGGTGCCGCGCCAAATTTAGCCGTCCACTGCGCGGCAATACCGGGGTCGTCCATCATGTCGCGGATATGATCCCACTTGGGCTTGCCCATCGGTCCGCGCGCCTGTTCAATCGATGCCGAAATACCGAATTCTTCGAAGGCCTTGACGAAGACACCCATCGGCGCGAACGAGCCGAAGTCGATCATTGTTCCGGCCCAATCGAAGACCACGGCTTTGAACTTGCTCATTTTCTGTCCTTATGGCCAAGGGCTTGAGGTGATTTCCCCGCCGGTTGCAAAGGTCGCCGGTGTTCGGTGATTGACAGCTCTCTGGACAAACCGAGTCGCATTCCGGGGCGCGTCCGTCAAGCGCTCGTGGTCAAGCGCAGACGCATATATGCGGATCCTGAACGGGCCGAACCGATAGGGGCGGATTTCATTGGTTGCGTTCATGTTGTTCTGAAAAATGTTGTTGATGAATTGCCGGCCGGCGGCCCTGTGCACCGTTATGACCGTGTGTGGCTTTGGACCGTGCGGTTGCCATACCAGGATCGCATGACGATCGGGTGAACAGGCCTGAAAACAGTGTTCTGCGCCCATCTCGAACAGAACTCTTCCTCTGATTTCCGCAGCGCAACCCTTTCAAAGCTCGGATGGCTCGGCTAGGCTTGATTCCATTCGGTATAAGGTAATTCGTCGCCGTTGAAATCGCTCGAAAATGAGGAAAGTCACCATGGCTGACTTCTTGAGTGTTCGGGAAACAGGTGGGGTTTTCTTTGCCCCGAACGGCGGAGCATAGGCCAACGTGAATATCCCGCGATCCTTCCGTTCTCCCCTGAAATTGATCGGTTTTGCCGGTGTCCTCGGCATCGCACTGATGCTGCAGGGCTGCGGCCTTTCCAATGCCCCTGTGCTTCATCCGAAGGGGCCGATCGCGCTGGCGGAGCGGGATCTTCTTTTCACTGCCTTCTGGGTGATGATGATCGTTGCGATCCCGGCGATTGTTCTGACGCTCTTCTTCGTCTGGCGTTACCGGAGCGGGGCCAAGACGGCTGCCTATTCGCCTGATTGGGACAGTTCCTGGAAAATCGAAATGGTGGTCTGGCTGGTGCCGGCCGCAATCATTGTCGTTCTGGGAACGCTGGTCTGGCAATCCACGCACAAGCTTGATCCCTACAAGGCAATCGCGTCGGACAAGGCTGCGTTCAAGGTGCAGGCGATTGCACTCGACTGGAAATGGCTGTTCCTCTACCCGGAACTTGGCGTGGCCAGCGTCAACGAGCTTGCCTTTCCGGCGGATCGTCCGCTTTCCATCGAGATCACGTCGGATACGGTCATGAACTCGCTCATGATCCCGGCGCTGGGCGGTCAGATCTACGCCATGGCCGGCATGCGCTCCGAGCTTAATCTCCTCGCGGACGAGCCCGGCACCTTCATGGGCCGGAACACGATGTATTCCGGCGACGGATTTCCCGACCAGCACTTCAAGGCGCATGCGATGAGCGAAGCGGATTTCACCAGCTGGAAGACCAAGGTTTCCGGGCAGGGGACATCACTTGACTGCAAAAGCTACCTTGAACTGCACAAGCAGAGCGTTGCCGATCCGGTTACCTATTTTGCGTCCTTCGAGGCCGACCTGTTCAAGCTGATCCTGCAGAAATACGCGCCGGCGGGGGGACCCGATGCAAGCAGGGCGGCCGAACTCTTCTGCAAGGAGGCTGCGTGATGCTGGGACGCCTGACTTTCGAGGCCATTCCGCTTTATTCGTGGGTTGCAATGGGCGGTGCAGCCGTGACCGTCGGCGGCGGTCTCGCGGTGTTCTTCCTGATCACCTATCTCAGAGCCTGGAAGGTGCTTTGGACCGACTGGCTGACAAGCCTCGATCACAAGAAGATCGGCATCATGTACGTGGTGCTCGCGCTGGTCATGCTCGTGCGCGGTTTCATCGATGCCCTGATGATGCGTGCGCAGCAGGCGATTGCGCTCAACAACGAGGGCTATCTGCCGCCAGAGCACTTCGAGCAGATCTTTTCCTCGCACGGCACGATCATGATCTTTTTCGTGGCGATGCCGTTTCTGACCGGGCTGATCAACATCATCGTGCCGCAGCAGATCGGTGCGCGCGACGTCGCGTTTCCGTTCCTGAACTCTGTCAGTCTCTTCCTGACGGCGGCCGGTGCGGGGCTGGTGCTGATTTCCCTCGCAATCGGAAAGTTCTCAACGGCGGGCTGGACCGGGTATCCACCCTATTCGGGGATCGACTACAATCCCGGCGTGGGGGTCGACTACTGGCTCTGGGCGCTGATCGTCAGCGGCGTCGGCAGCACCGCGTCCGGGATCAACTTCATCGTGACGATCGTCAAGAACAGGTGCCCGGGCATGACCTACATGCGCATGCCGATGTTCACCTGGACGACGCTTTGCATCTCGATCCTGATCGCGTTCGCGTTCCCGGCCCTGACCGTGGTCGCGGCTCAATTGGCGCTGGACCGGACTCTCGGCTTCCATTTCTTCACCAACGGGGACGGCGGCAACATGATGCTGTTCGCCAACCTTCTGTGGATCTGGGGGCACCCGGAAGTCTATATCCTGATCCTGCCGGCTTTCGGCATCTTTTCGGAAGTCGTGGCGACATTCTCGCGTAAACGCCTGTTCGGTTACAAATCGCTGGTCTATGCGACCGCGTGCATTGCCATTCTCTCCTTCACGGTCTGGCTGCACCACTTTTTCACGATGGGGTCTTCGGCCAACGTGAACGCGGTTTTCGGCATTGCAACCATGATCATCGCCGTACCGACTGGCGTGAAGATCTTCGACTGGATGTTCACCATGTATCGCGGCCGGATCGAGTTCCATCCGTCGATGGTGTTCACGATCGGCTTCATGGTGACTTTCGTCATCGGGGGCGTGACCGGCGTCCTACTCGCGTTGCCGCCGGCGGATTACCTGATGCACAATTCCACCTTCCTGGTGGCGCACTTTCACAACATGCTGATTCCCGGCGCGTTGTTCGGTTACTTTGCCGGTCTGAACTACTGGTTCCCGAAGGCCTTCGGCTTCAAGCTGGACGCCAAGTGGGGGATCCGTTCCTTCTGGTTCTGGATCATCGGCTTCTACCTCGCTTTCATGCCGCTTTACGTGCTCGGATTCATGGGCATGAGCCGGCGCATGGAGCACTACGCCGATCCGAACTGGCAGCCCTACCTCGTCGTTGCTGCGCTCGGCGCTGTGTGTGTTCTCATCGGGATCGTCTGTATTGCGATCCAGCTTTATGTTTCGGCGAAGAATTGGGGGTCTGCGCGTGACCTGACCGGAGATCCCTGGAACGGGCGGACACTGGAGTGGGCAACCGCGTCGCCGCCGGCGCCTTACAATTTTGCCATCGTGCCGACGGTGAACGACATCGACGCCTTCCACGACATGAAGCTCAACGGAACTGCTTACCAGCATCCGGGAGCCTACGAAGACATCGTGATGCCAAAGAGCAGCGGGCTTGGCCCGATCCTCGGGGCACTGTCATTCGCGCTCGGGTTCGCCATGGTCTGGTACATCTGGTGGCTTGCAGCGCTGGCCTTTGTCCTGGCCCTTGTCTGTGTCGGCATCCGGTCCTGCGACGACGACAGCGAGTTCATTATTCCGGCGTCGGATGTCGCCAGTATCGAGGCGGCTCGTCTGGGGCAGATAACCGCAGCGGACATGCGTGACATGCGCGACTTCCAGCCGCTCGGACCCGCTTCGGGCGCACCAATGCCGGGGAGGGCGTGATGTCGGAGACAACCCTGAACAGCGAACTTCTCGAACACGAAGAGAAAAAATCCCTGGCATCGCGCGAATTCGGCTTTTGGGTCTATCTGATGACTGATGCCGTCATTTTCGCGCTGCTGTTTGCGTCCTATGTCGTGCTTTCGAAGAACTCCGCGGCGGGTCCGACATCAAAGGATCTTTTCGATCTCGGCCACACCGCGGGCGAGACGGCTCTCTTGCTGCTGTCCAGTCTGACCTTCGGCCTGGCGACGATCGCCATGACGGCTGATCGCGCCGGACGTGTTGTGCAGTGGCTCTTCGTAACCCTGATCCTGGGCCTCGGCTTTCTCGCAATGGAGATGCTCGAGTTTCACGGAATGATCGCCCAGGGCGCTGGGCCGGGCACCAGCGGTTTCCTGTCGGCATTCTTCACGCTTGTCGGGACACACGGGCTTCATGTCGCGTTCGGGGCGATCGGGATCTGCGTGATGATCGGGCAGGTGATGGTCAAGGGATTGACGCTGCCGGTGCGCTCGCGTCTCGTCCGGCTCGGCCTGTTCTGGCATTTCCTCGATATCGTCTGGATCGGTATCTTTTCCGTCGTTTACCTGCCGGGTGTCATGTAGGAGGGACCATGGATCATTCAGCTGAACGCAGTCTGTCGACCTACCTGACCGGATTCGCTCTTGCCGTCGTTCTGACCGCCATTCCCTTCGCGCTTGTCTGGGGCGGGCTGCTGACCGGTCCTGTGGTCTACGCGGTCATAGCGGTTGCCGCCGTTCTGCAGGTGATCGTGCACCTGGTTTTCTTCCTGCACATGGATTTCAAGTCGACGCCCGGTGAAAACCTCTTCTTCCTCGGTTTTGCCGCCGTTCTGATCTGCATCATGGTCGGCGGCAGCCTTTGGATCATGATGGATCTTCACCACCGCATGATGTGATGCGCGCATCCTGACAGCCTTTCGCGGATAGATTGCTCTCGATCAATGACGCCGGCCCCTTTCCCGTGGGAACAAGACCCGGTGTTAGGTCTGAAGAGGAAGGGATCGGCCATGCCAAAGATGAATGCTGCCGTTGTTCGCGAGTTCGGAGCGCCGCTCGACCTTTGCGAGGTTGAAAAACCGGAGGTCAAGGACGGCAAGATCGTCGTGAAAGTCGTGGCATCGGGTGTCTGCCACACCGATCTGCATGCGGCGAACGGCGACTGGCCGGTCAAGCCGAGCCCGCCCTTCATTCCCGGTCACGAGGGCGTCGGGTTTGTCGCCGAGGTCGGTGCCGGGGTCACTTCGGTGAAGGAGGGGGACCGGGTCGGGATCCCCTGGCTCCATTCGGCCTGCGGACACTGCAGGCACTGCATGGGCGGCTGGGAAACGCTCTGCACCGATCAGCAGAATACCGGTTACAGCGTGAACGGCGGCTTTGCCGATTATGTTCTGGCGGATCCGGACTATGTCGGGCACCTTCCGGACGGGCTGGAATTCGCGCCCGCAGCGCCGGTCCTGTGCGCGGGCGTGACCGTCTATAAAGGTCTCAAGGAAACGGATACGCGGCCGGGACAGACGGTGGTGATATCCGGGATCGGCGGTCTCGGCCACATGGCGGTGCAATATGCCAAGGCCATGGGACTTCACGTGATCGCCGTTGATATCGCCGATGACAAACTGAAGCTTGCCACGTCTCTCGGAGCGGATCAGGTGATCAATGCACTGGAGACGGACCCGGTCGCCGAAGTGCAGGCCGGCGGCGGCGCCGAGGGCGTGCTGGTGACCGCAGTTGCCGGCAAGTCCTTCGAGCAGGGTGTCGGGATGCTGGCGCGGGGCGGCACGATGAGCCTCGTCGGGTTGCCACCCGAGGATTTCCCGCTTTCCATTTTCGACACGGTTTTGAACCGCAAGACCATCCGCGGTTCCATTGTCGGAACGCGTCTCGATCTTGCCGAGTCGCTGCAATTTGCCGCCGAGGGCCTCGTGGCTTCGCACTACACGGAGGAAACGCTGTCCGACGTGAACAGCATTTTCGACCGCATGAAGGCGGGCACCATCGACGGCAGGATCGTCATGGCGATCTGACAGGCGTTGCCGATATCGTTCGGCCAGCACCGTTCAGGAACGTGCTGGCCGGATTTACGGTTTCGCGTCAGGCCTGTGCCTTGAGCACGTCGCGGATTTCCGCGAGCAGTTCCTCGGTTGTCGGTCCCTTCGGTTCTTCCGGTGCGGGCTCTTCCTTGGGTGTTGCCGCGTCCTTGATGCGGTTGACCGACTTGACCAGCATGAACACGACCCAGGCGATGATCAGAAAATTGATGACCGCCATGATGAACGCGCCATAGGCGAATACGGAAGCCCCGGCTTCGCGCGCTGCTTCCAGCGAGGCACCAGCGGGCACTTCACCCGCGAGTACCGCGTAATTGTTGGTGAAATCGACCCCACCGGAAACCAGCCCGATGATGGGGTTGATCAGATCGCCGACCAGGGATGTCACGATTGCCGTGAAGGCGGCACCTATGATGATGCCGACCGCCATGTCCATGACATTGCCCTTGGCAATGAAATCCTTGAATTCATTAATCATTATTCCCTCCAACCCGAGGGTACGGACCCATAAATGAAGTCAATTTGGTTTGGATCGTTTTGACCTGCTCCAAGGAGCGAAAGCGCAGGAAATGTGGTTCATTTTCAAGCCTTTCGCGACGTGGCAGATGGCCAAAACGGCCAAATCCGAAGGACGGCAAAATGGCTTCACCTCGCAGCATCACCGCGCTTGACCGGGCATAAAGCCCGCTCTGCGCACGCTTTCTGGCGAGATTTTGCCATTTCTGCCGCCAAATCGGCTTCATTTATGGGTCCGTACCCTAATTTGTGCAATGGGTCCCCGTCCGGCCCCGCGCGCATGCAGCCTACTAAATTTTTACAGTGTTGTATTGTTTGGATGCGCCATTCCCTTGGCCCTGCAAACGCGGGGCTAGTGTTTCCCGTGGGCGTCAGTTCCACACACGGACACCAGAATTTCACAATCGCTTGTCAAGGTTGGCGGTATCGACTGTTAGGAGGAATTCCATGCGATTGATTTCCGCCCGCACGGCCCTTTATGCCTGCTCCGCTCTCTTCCTGGCGGGTCTGACCCAGAATGCGATGGCAACCTGTGCCGCCGATATCAGCAAGGTTGAATACGCCATCGATCACGCGAAGCGCACCGGGATCGACATTACCGACGCCGAACGGATGCGGGCGCTGCTGGAGGATGCGAACAAGGAACGCAAGGCCGGCAACGAGAAGAAGTGCCAGGAACTGATCGACCAGGCGAAGCGAATGGGCAACGTGGAGTAATCTGCCGAGTGAGGAAGCCCAAGTTTCAGAAAATCGATCAAATACAAAAATATCGATAAAAAAATTGAAAAGATCAAATTATCGTCTATCCTGATCACAAACTCGGGAGGACATGATGTTTGACGTGATTAAATCGGCCGGTCTCGCGTGCGGACTGCTTTTCTCGGTGTCGATGGCGCAGGCGGAAGAGCTGCGCATCGGCACGGCGAGCCTGGGCGGCGCCTTTTACCCGATGGGACAGAGCATCTCCAACCTCGTCAACAAGTATGCGGGCGGGGACATCACGATGGTGCCGGTCGTCACCGGCGGATCTGTCCAGAACCCGCGGCTCATCGACAGCGGCGAGGTGGAGATCGCGATCACCAACAACAATCTCGCCGTGCTGGCCGTCAACGGGAAGGGGCCCTACAAGAGCGGTGCGATCGAGATGAGTGCGGTTGCGGCGCTGCACCCGAGCGTTCTGCACATGATCGTGCTGGAAGGCTCGGATATCCAGACCATCGAAGACATCAAGGGCAAGCGCGTCGCGGTCGGTCCGGCAGGCGGCGGTACACTTGGCTTCATGAACTTTCTGCTGCCGCTGCATGGCATGTCCATGGATGACATCACTCCCAGCTTTCTGTCCTATTCGGACGGTTTCAGCCAGCTGAGCGACGGCAATGTCGACGCGGCATTTGCCCTGTCCGGCTATCCGGCGGGTGCGGTGATGCAGGCGGCGGCAGGCAACAAGCTCAGGTTCATCGATTTTTCCGAAGGCATTCTCGACAAGGCCCTGGAAAAGAACGGCGCCTTCAAGGCGGTCGAGATTCCGGCGGATGTCTACGGCACTGCCGAGCCCGGAACGGTGATCGGCGTCAACAACATGCTGATCGTGCCGAACACGCTGTCAGCGGATGTCGTGGAGAAAATCGTGTCGTCGGTGTTCGACAATCTCGAGGAATTCCAGGCAGAGAACGCGAATGCCAAACAGATCGATCCGGCGAATTCGCTGAAACTGGCAATTCCGCTGCACGAAGGTGCGGCACGCTATTTCAACAAGTGATATCGCGGTAACGGACCGGATCGGAGGCGGACCCGCTTGAGCGGGTTCGCATCGGGTCCCGGCATGAGGACGTCCCGGTGGCGAGCCAAACCTTCCGAAAACTGACCTTCAGCAAAGAGGCCGTGATCTACACCGCGGCGCTGTGTCTCGGACTGTTCCATCTTGCCGTCGTCGCCGGCGTGGTGTCGATCTCGACCATGCCGCTGCGGCTGATCCATGTTGCCATGGCCTTTTCGCTGCTTTTCGCGCTCCGGCCCGCATCCGCGCGGCTGGAAGGGACAAAAACGGACCGCGTTTTTTCCCTTTTCCTGATTGCCGCGGCGGTTGGTGCAAGCGCCTGGCTGTTGTCGCGCTGGAAGGCGATTGCCTTCAGCGGAGGGCTGACGACGGACGGCGACTACTATGCGGGAATCGTCATTCTTCTGCTGGTTTTCGAAGCGGCCCGCCGGGGCGTCGGGCTGGTGCTCGCCCTGATTACGCTGGTCTTTTTCTGCTATCCGTTCGTGAGCCCTTACCTTCCGGGCATCCTGAGCGGGCGCGGATACGGCCTGGAGCGGATGGTCTTGTTCCTGACGACCGACACCCAGGGTGTCTATGGCATCCCGATCGGTGTTGCCGCGACCTACATCATCGTCTTTACCATCTTCGGTGCGATGCTGTCGCGTTTCGGTGCGGGAGATTTCTTCTTCGAGACTTCCATCCGGCTGACAAAGGGCCTCAGGGCGGCCAGCGCCAAGTCCGCTGTGCTTTTTTCGACCCTGATCGGCATGGTGTCCGGCTCGGCCGCCGGGAATGTCGCCGTCACGGGGACGGTGACCATTCCCATCATGAAACGGGAAGGCTATCAGCCGCACCAGGCGGGCGCGATCGAAGCCGTCGCTTCCACGGGCGGCCAGCTGATGCCGCCGGTCATGGGAGCCGCCGCCTTCATCATGGCCGAAATCGTCGGCGTGCCCTACACATCGGTTATGGCGGTCGCGATCCTTCCGGCATTGCTTTTCTTCGGATCCGCCTTCTTTGTCGTGCATCTTCAGGCGGTGCGCTCCGGTATCATGCCAAGGCAGACGGATCAGAGCGACGGGCGGCCGCTGGGCGCCGTTCTCCTGGAGGGCGCGCCGTTCATTGGGGCCTTTGCCGTTCTACTCGGTCTGATGCTCGCCGGGTTTTCGCCGTTCAAGGCATCGCTCTGGGGCATGGCGGTGCTGATCGTGCTCTACATTGTCAGGACCCGCCGCATTGACGGCGAACTGATCGGAAAGATTGCAGGCAGTGTTTCCGAAGGCGCGCGCAACGTCATCACGATTTCGGCCGCCTGTGCCGCTGCAGGCGTCATTTCGGGCACGCTCGGGATCACTGGCCTCGGGTCCAAGATCGCGTTGCTGATCGACGTCGCCTCAAACGGCTACCTGATCCTGGCGCTCCTGTTCACGATGATAGCCTCGATCGTTCTGGGCATGGGGCTGCCGACAACGGCGGCTTACCTGATCCTGGCAACCGTCGTCGCTCCGGCGCTGGTCAAGCTGGGCGTACCGATGCTCACGGCGCATTTCTTCGTTTTCTACTACGGCTGCATTTCAACGATCACGCCGCCCGTCGCGCTTGCGTCCTATGTCGCCGGCGGGATTGCCGGAGCCGATGTCAACAAGGTCGGCTGGACGGCAGCTTCCTATGCGCTCACCAGTTTTGTTCTGCCGTTTGCGTTCGTCTTTGGTCCCGGCTTGCTGATGCAGGATGGTGTTGTGGCAAATCTTATCGCCGTCATCACCGGTTTTGCCGGCGTGGGGGCGGTTGCCGCCGGTGTCATCGGCTGCGCGATCCGGCCGCTGTCCGCTTTGAACCGGGCCGTCGCGCTCTGCGCCGGGCTCTGCCTTCTGATCCAGTCGTGGCCGACGCTGGTCCTCGGCGTCGTGCTTCTCGCCTACCTGCTCATCCAGCAAAAGGCGCTTCCCCAAATGTCCCTGAAATCCTGAAACGAGCGGAATGGAAATGGCTAGAGAATTCAGACGTGTCGTGACCGGCCATGACAGCAAAGGCGTTGCCATTGTTGAAAGCGATGGCATAGCGACCCACCGGCTTCAACGGGAGAACCGGCCCGGCGTCACGCTCACCAACTTCTGGCTGTCCAACGGAACGCCTGCGGAGTATGACGGCCCGACCGAGACCTGCGACGGGCCGTTCATTCTGCACCCGCCGGAAAACGGCAGCGTGTTCCGGGTGGTCGAATTCATGCCGGAAGATCCGGAAGTCATGAAGACGCTGGACGGAAAAGCGGCATTCGCGGAAATGGGCGCGGGCGATAATATCGTGGAAGATGCACGGCATCCCTGGATGCACCGGACCAACAGCGTCGACTACGCGGTGATCCTGACAGGCGAGATCTACATGCTGATGGACGAAGAGGACGTCCTCCTGAAAGCCGGCGACGTGGTCGTCCAGCGCGGGACCAATCATGCCTGGTCGAACCGGGGAACGGAGCCGTGTGCGATCGCCTTCGTGCTTGTCGATGGCGTGACGCAACGTTCCGCGCCGCCGGAGGATCGAAAGGGTATTCCGAAAAGGCAGGGCGCCTGAGCGGCAGCCCGTCATTCATCAAGTGAGGACTATCAGATGCGCAAAACCGCACCCTTCCTTGCCTGCCTGCTCATGGGTCTCCCGTCTCAGGTGCGCGCCGAAGCGCCCGATCTCAAGACACCGGCGCCGGTGATCTATCTTGCGGACAATCTCGACGAGGCCGACAATCTCGGCTGGTGCATCGACACGCAGGGGCGCGGGTTCGGGGAAAATCTCCACGCCCATTCGTGCAAGCCGCGCGGAGGGGACGTCCAGTTCACTTTCGACACGGCGTCCGGGCAGATCCGCTCCGTTGCCTTTGACGGCAAGTGCATGGAACTCATCGCACCAGGCGATCCCGCAATCGCGTTCGGGTTGCGCGACTGCGCCGATGGCAAAGCGGAGCAGCTGTTTGCCTTCGACGGGCCAAGTGGACACATCACCCCTGGGAGCAGGCCCGGCGACTGTGTGGCGGCTGGGGCCGCCAGCCGCGCCGCCGGGCCGTTCATGTCCCGTGACCTGATCCTTGCGGCCTGCGCGACTGCCGATCCCGCAGTGGTATCATGGCGCGAGAAGAAATAGGCCGGCCGCAAGTCTTTCCCGCGGAGCGGTAGGTGGTTGCGTCAGGGGCGCGCCTGTTCGCCGATCAGATCCCGCCCCATCTGCCTGAACAGGTCCACATAATCGAGCATGACCCAGTTCTCCATGATCTTGCCGCCGGCGCAGCGGTAGAAGTCCATGACGCGGAGCGTCAGCGCCCTGTTGGTCGCCGGAACGCCGATATAGTCGCCCTTGTGGGTCATGGTCATGGAGGGCCAGCCGCTGACGGCAGCAAAATCGCCGTCGCCGATCCGGCAATAGTGATTGCCGCCGACACGATCGGGAAACGCCGTCAGGAATGACGCCCGGTGATCCTTTTCAAAACCGCTCCAGCGATAGTTGGAACCGATCCCGCCCGGTCCGTACCAAAGCATGTCGTCATGCCAGTACCCGTCCTCACCGGTTTGTCCCTTCGAGGTGAAGTTTTCCGGATCAAAGGCCTTCAGGTCTGCCAGCATCGCCTCGCAGAGATCGAGGGTCGTTTCACCGTCCGCCTGGCCGACCGGCATCACACCGTCATGCGTGGCCGGGCCGGGGAACAGCATCTCCGTGCCGAGGATGCGGGGCAGGGGGAAGCGCCCGGCCTGGCGCATGAGGTCGATCAGGTCGAGAATGATCTTGGCTTCCGAGATCCGTCCGTCTTCCTCGATGCGGTAGAATTCACCCGAACGCAGAAACGCCAGACGGTTCGATGGTTGGACGCCGAAGAGCGGCTTTTCGAAATTACCGAGATAATGTGTGAATGAAGCGCACCAGTGCCCGCCGGGTTCGCGGCGGTTCGGTCCGCCGATGAAAATCTCGTCGCGGCGGCGCACATGCGAAAGGGCCTCCTTCAGGGGTTCGAAAAAGGCGCTGCGCACGCTGTCGCGTCCGCTCAGACGGTTCACCGGATCTGAGATATCGAAGATCACATCTTCCTTCAGATGGCGGGCGAGAAGGTCATCGGTCTCCCGTGCCGGAGTGGCCAGAACGGTGTTCAGGAAGCTGTGGGGTGCGCGCCGGAAATCGGACATTGGGTACCTTGCAGGTTTCAGAGATATGAAGGTATAGCAACAATTTTGCATTCGTATGCAAAAAAACGTTGCCAAAGTCTTTTCGCTGTGTCTAGCTGTTTTGCATAGGAATGCAAAATTGATCTGAAAACAGTCGAAGAGGGGATGGCTGTGGCAGAAATTCAGCTCAAGAATGTGTCGAAGCGGTGGGGATCTTTTGTCGGCGTCGACAATTTCGATCTCACCATCGCCGACCGTGAGTTTCTGGTACTTCTCGGCCCGTCCGGTTGCGGCAAGACAACCACGATGCGCATGATCGCCGGACTGGAAGATGCGACCGGCGGCGAGATCATCATAGGCGACAGGGTCGTGAACGACCTGGATCCGAAAGATCGGGACATCGCCATGGTGTTCCAGTCCTACGGCCTCTACCCGAACATGAATGTCTACGAGAACATTCGCTTTCCCCTGAAAGTGCGGAAGGTCGATCCGGCAACGCATGATGAACGCGTGCGCCGGGCAAGCGCCATGGTCGAACTGGACGAGTTCCTGCATCGCAAGCCGGCAGAGCTCTCCGGCGGCCAGCGCCAGCGCGTCGCCCTGGCGCGCGCGATCGTGCGCGAGCCGAATGTGTTCCTAATGGACGAGCCGCTTTCCAACCTCGACGCCAAGCTCCGTGTTTCGACGCGGGCGCAGATCAAGAACCTTCAGCACGAGCTGAAGGTCACGACCATCTACGTGACGCATGACCAGATCGAGGCGATGACCCTGGCGGACCGGGTTGTCGTGATGAAGCGCGGTATCATCCAGCAGGTGGGCTCGCCGACCGAAATCTACGACCGTCCTGCCAACACGTTCGTTGCCAGCTTTATCGGATCGCCCGCGATGAACCTCATGGAGGGTACGCTCTCCGGCGGTACCTTCACGGGCGAGAACGTGGCGATCCAGGGGCTCAATGCCCCTGACGGCCCGGTCACGCTCGGCTTCCGGGCAGAGGACGCGGCTGTCGCCGGTTCGAGCGCAGAGGCGGAGATCAGCGCTCCGGTCTACACGATGGAACTCCTGGGTGATGCCACCATGATCACGGTGAAAGCCGGGGGTGCGCTGGTGTCGGTCAAGGCCAACAAGGACTACCGCATCGAAATCGATGAAACGGTCGGTTTGCATATTCCGCCGGAAATCTGTCACCTTTTCGATCACGAGACGGGCGCGCGTATCGACGCGTAAGCCTGTCCGAACCCGGCTCACAGCCGAAAACCAGAAGAGCGCCAGACGGCGCAAGGAACAGCAGGGAGACCTGACGCATGCTCAAGAAACTTCTTCTCGCCAGCGCAATGACGCTGGCAGTCACAGGTGCGGCGAGCGCTTGTGACTTTGAAAATACCACGCCGGTGAAATCGCTCTCCGCCGGTTTCGAGGCCTGGAAAGCGGTCACGTCATTCATGGCCAAGTGCGGCGATTTCGAAGCCGAGCTCGACCAGGAATTCCGCACCAAGCAGCCGGCGGCGTTCGCTGCCGACCCGTCGCTTTACCAGATTGGCGGTGTCGCCAACGGCACGCTCGTGCCGCTTCTGAACGAAGGCACGATCCGTCCGCTCGACAGCCTTATCGAGAAATACGGTCAGAACCTGACACCGAACCAGCTCATCAAGATCAACGGCGAGACCATGGCTGTCGCCATGATGGTCAATGCCCAGCATCTGATGTACCGCGAGGACATCCTGACGGATCTCGGCATTCCGGTTCCCAAGACCTATGACGAAGTGCTTGCAGCCGCAGCCAAGATCAAGGACGCGGGCGTCGTCGACTATCCGATCGGGGGCACGTTCAAGACCGGCTGGAACCTCGGCGAGGAATTCGTGAACATGTATCTGGGCATGGGCGGTGAATTCTTCGGTCCGGACAATTCGGCAACGATCGACAACGAAGAGGGCGTTGCCTCGCTCGAAATGCTCAAGAAGCTGACCGAGTACATGGATCCGGAATATCTCGTGTCCGACAGCACCTACGTGCAGCAGCAGTTCCAGCAGGGCAAGATCGCCATGGCGAACCTGTGGGCGAGCCGCGCGGGTGCCATGGATGATCCGAACGAGTCGCAGGTTGTCGGCAAGGTCAAGATGGCCGGCGCACCGACGGCAAATGCCCGCGCAGCCTCGACCCTGTGGTGGGACGGGATCGTGATCGCCAAGAATGCGTCGGACGAAGAGGCAGAGGCCGCTTTCCGGGTTGCCATGAACGGCATGACCCCGGAAATGGTCAAGCAAAACAACGATGTCGCTGTCTGGCTTGTCCAGGGATACGAACCGGGCCCACTCGCGCTCGGTGTCGTTCAGACGGCTGAAGCCGGCGCGCTTCCCTATCCGGCCAGCTCGCAGATGGGCCTGATGCACACGGCGCTTGGAAACGGTGTCGCCGACTACCTGACAGGCGCAAAGGATGCCCAGACGACGCTGAAGGACATCTCGGCGGCGTACACGACCTCCGCCAAGGAAGCCGGCTTGATCAAGTAAGCCACCCACGTCTCAGCGAAGGGCGTTCGCGCCCTTCGCCCCGGAGCGTTTTTGAAGAATTCGGGGCAACCGGCCGCGTATTCGTCAAAAGGCCTCCGGCCACGCTCACCGCGCGATTCAAGGGAGGGCAGCATGAATGCCAAGACCTTTGCCGCCTTTGTCGGCCCGTCCATCTTTTTGATGCTGCTCTTCATTGCTGCGCCGCTGATCAGCGTGTTCATGCAAAGCTTCTACATCACCCAGCCCGTCTTCGAGACGGTGCAGGTCGAGACCTGCACGCCCGGTTTCCCCAACCAGACCTGCGTCACCGAGGAAAAGGTGCAGCCGGTCCTCGGTGAGGACGGCAAGGTGGTGACCACCGTCAAGTATGTCGGGCTGGAAAGCTATGTGAACGTTCTGGAACCCGATCGCGCCTGGGCGGCCCTGAAGGCGCTGGATTTCGGTGCGCTGCTGACCATCGATTTCTGGAAGGCCCTCCGTTTCACCCTGACCTTCACGCTGGTGACGCTTCCCCTTGTCATCGGCGTCGGGCTGGCGATCGCAGTCACGGTGAACAACGCCACCCGCATGATACGCGGCCCCATCATTTTCATATCGCTGCTCCCGTTCATCATCACGCCGGTGATCGGGGCTCTATCGATCCGCTGGCTGTTCATCGGTGACGGCATCATGACGGCGTTCCTCGAATGGTGGCTCGCGCGCGACATTTCCATGTTCGCGCAAGGCTGGACGATCGAACTCCTGATGATGTTCTACCGGGTCTGGCACGTGGCGCCCTTTGCCTTCGTGGTCTTCTATGCCGGCCTTCAGACCGTCAACCAGGACACGCTGGAATCGGCCGTGATTGACGGCGCCAGCCGTTGGGAGCGCCTGCGCTACGTGGTCATTCCGCACCTCATGCCGCTGATTGTCTTCATCTCGCTCATTCATCTGATGGATTCCTACCGGGTCTTTGAGGAGATCGTCGGCTTCTCCAGCCAGGCCTACCGGATCTCGCTGCAGTGGCTGACCTACGATCTGCTGACGCCCGATGACAGCGGCAACCGTTCCATTTCGCGCGCATCCGCCAGCGCGATGCTCACCATGATCGGAATTGTCGTGCTGCTTGTGCCGCTCCTGCGCAAGACCTGGCGCGATCACAAGGGGGGACGGGTATGAGTTCGCCGAAATCCATGCAGCAGCCCATGGCGCTGCGTCTGTCCTCCGCAGGTTTCCTGGCCTTCTGGTGTCTGCTGGCAGCCTTCCCGATCTTCTGGATCGCGGTGATGAGCTTCAAGGACCCGATCGATGCCTTCGCGGCGAACCCGCTCAGCGTGATCTTCGGACCGGAAACGGTTGCCACCGGACGCGGTCTATCGATCGTCAGCATCGTCGTTGGCATTGCCGTGCTCTGGTATACCGTCCATCTGGCCGTGACCAAGCTTCCGCGTCTCGTCACGCAGCTTACGCCGCCGGAGTTGATCGTTCCGGGTTGGATCATCGGTGCGCTCGCGTTCGCGCTTGCCTTCCTGATCGTCTTCTTCGGCATTCTGCCGCCGGTTCTGGGAGCGCTGAATTCCGTCCTGGGGCCGCTTGGAAAGCCGATCCTCGGCCTGACGACGGAGCACTACCAGGCGGTCTGGGTTGAGAACGCATTCTACGAGAACTTCATCAACTCCCTGATCATCACCGTCGGGGTCGTGACGGTGTCGCTGACCGTCGGTACCCTGGCCGGCTATGGCCTGGCCCGGTCCGGCTCCAGTCTGGCCTTCTGGATCCTGATCGTGGCCCTGGTGTTCCGCGCGCTGCCGCATTCGGTGCTGGTCGCGGGTTACCTGCCGCCGTTCATCAACTCGGCGGAGATCTTGCGCCCGCTCCTCGGGGAGGCGGCGCCGACACTCTACGGCAAACCCTGGGCGGTCATTGCCGTGCTCGTCTCGATCAACCAGCCCTTCACGATCTGGATGCTGCGCTCGTTCTTCCAGAACATCCCCAATGAACTGGATGAGGCGGCGCGCGTCGACGGCTGCACGCACTTCCAGGCGTTCAGGTGGGTGATCATGCCGGTCATGTGGCCGGGAGTGATAACCACCGGACTGTTCAGCTTCCTGCTGGCCTACAACGACTACCTCGTCTGTTCGCTGCTTCTGGATGCCCAGAACCAGACGATGGTTCCGGCCATCGCGGGCTATTTCAACCGGGAAACGACGACGACGGATCAGGTCGAGGCCGTGGCGGCCGCCGTCTCGATCATCGCACCTCTGTTCCTGCTGATCATGATCTTCCAGCGTCAGATCGTCAGCGGCCTGACGGCGGGCGCGGTCAAGGGCTAAGTCATGAGAAATTCGCAAAAACACGTTCCAACAGGTGAAACATGAAGGGTTCACGTCCCGAACAGGCGGTCCTCAGCCGCGACACGGATATGAGCAAGACGGATGATACGCGCCGTGTCATCGAGGACATGGTCGACGGTCTCAACGATCACCGGATTGCCGATATCGGTGAATTCTTTTCCGATGGTTTCCGCTGGCTGGGCAACACAGGCTGCGGCACCAAGACAGGGTTGAAGGAGTTTCAGGACAACTGGCAAAAACCGTTTCAGGCGGCGTTTTCCGACAAGGTTTGCGTTGATGAAGCCCGGCTCTACATGGGCGAATGGGCAGCCGCCTTCGGGCGACAGGAAGCAACGCATTCCGGGGAGTTCATGGGGATTGCTCCGACCGGAAAGCGGGTCGAGATCCGCTACATGGATTTCTGGAAGGTCGTCGACGGCAAGATTGTCGATAACTGGGTCATGGTCGATTTTCCCCATGTTCTGGCGCAGCTCGGCAAGGATGTGTTCGACGGGCAGGGCTGGGAAGGCTTTGACCGCGGCGAGCGCATTCCGCCTGCGCCGACGAAGGCCGCCTGACCTTGAACTACGCAGTTTTGCGTGTTGCACTTATAGTTGCTTGAACTTTCTGCATACGTATGCAAATTGATAGGTAGTGGTACGGGCGCTCCGGCGAGAGGACTCCTTCAGAAGATGTTCCGCCGGCGCTTTGAAAGGGAAGAAACATGGCCATTGAGTATCTGAAGCGCGGCAAGCCGGAAGCCGAG
Source organism: Roseibium sp. (assembly GCF_965229775.1). Classification (GTDB taxonomy): domain Bacteria; phylum Pseudomonadota; class Alphaproteobacteria; order Rhizobiales; family Stappiaceae; genus Roseibium. Next base: position 5,343,668 of record NZ_OZ245929.1, on the reverse strand, counting down.
CGGTCCGAAGACGATGCCAAGGTTCGCTCCATCGTGGAGGGAACGCTCAAGGAGATCGAAAACCGCGGCGATGCCGCCGTGCGCGAGCTGTCCGAAAAGTTCGACAATTATTCTCCCGCATCGTTCAGACTGAGCGCTTCGGAGATCGAAGCCCTGATGAACCAGGTCTCCGCCCGGGACATGGAAGATATCAAGTTCGCGCAGGAACAGGTGCGCAAGTTTGCCGAGGCGCAGCGTGCTTCGATGCTGGATATCGAGGTCGAGACGATGCCCGGCGTGATCCTCGGCCACAAGAACATTCCGGTGCAGTCAGTCGGCTGCTACGTGCCCGGCGGCAAATTTCCGATGGTTGCGTCAGCGCACATGTCGGTGGCAACGGCGTCGGTGGCCGAGGTGCCGCGCATCATCGCGGCCACGCCGCCCTTCAAGGGCGCGCCGAACCCGGCCGTGATCGCCGCCATGCAGCTCGGCGGGGCGCATGAAATCTATGTCCTTGGCGGTATTCAGGCCGTTGGTGCGATGGCGCTCGGGACGGAGACGATCGATCCCGTGCACATGCTGGTCGGGCCGGGCAACGCGTTTGTCGCCGAAGCCAAGCGCCAGCTCTTCGGCAGGGTGGGTATCGATCTGTTCGCGGGCCCGACAGAGACGATGGTGATTGCCGACGAAACGGTCGATGCGGAAATGTGCGCAACCGACCTGCTCGGTCAGGCAGAGCACGGCTACAACTCTCCGGCCGTCCTGGTGACCAACTCCCGCAAGCTTGCGAGCGAGACGCTGTCTGAGATCGAGCGGTTGCTCAAGATCCTGCCGACCGCCGACACCGCCTCCAAGTCATGGGAGGACTATGGCGAGGTGATCCTGTGCGACACCTATGACGAAATGCTGGCCGTTGCAGACGACATCGCCTCGGAACATGTCCAGGTGATGACCGACCGGGACGACTGGTTCCTGGAAAACATGACCTGCTACGGCGCACTGTTCCTGGGCGCACGCACCAATGTCGCCAACGGTGACAAGGTCATCGGAACCAACCACACGCTGCCGACGAAAAAGGCTGGCCGATATACCGGTGGGCTCTGGGTCGGCAAGTTCCTGAAAACCCATTCCTACCAGAAGGTCCTGACCGACGAGGCCGCTGCCGAAATCGGGGCCTATTGCTCGCGCCTGTGCATGCTGGAAGGATTTGTCGGCCACGCCGAGCAGGCCAATGTCCGTGTCCGCAGATATGGAGGCGGCAACGTGCCTTACGGAGAGGCCGCCGAATAAAATGGACAGGCATACCCGCCATAAAGAGCTGATCGCGCCGCTTCGTGCAGCCATGTACGACTTCGAGGAGACCGCGGTCCGAGGCGCGCTTGCCGATCTCTGCACGCCCGATGTCCTGTTCAGATTGTGCCACCCGTTCGGCGATACGGCGGGAACGGACGCCTTTTACGAGAAGGCCTATGCGCCGCTGTTCAGGGCGATCCCGGATCTGGAGCGGCGCGATACCATCGTCATGGCCGGACCGACGCCGGAGGGCAACGACTGGGTTGGTTGCGGCGGGTATTATACCGGATCTTTCGACCGGCCCTTTCTGGATATTCCGGCAACGGGTCACCAGCTGGCCATGCGGTTTCACGAATTCTATCGCTTCGTCGACGGCAAGGTTGTCGAGTTCCAGGCGCTTTGGGACATTCCGGAGGTAATGATGCAGGCAAGCGCCTGGCCGATGGCACCGAGCCTCGGGCGCGAGTGGCACGTGCCGGGTCCGGCGACCGAGGACGGCATTGTGCCGGGGCCTTATGACGAGGCCACCGGCGCAGAGACCTGCCAGCTCATCATCGACATGCTGGAACACATGAAACGGCACCCGTCGCAGGGTGGACCCGAGGTCATGGAGATGCCGAAGTTCTGGCATCCGCGGATGAGCTGGTACGGGCCGTCCGGAATTGGTACCGGCCGCGGCATAAACGGCTTCCGCAAGTGGCACCAGATCCCGTTTCTGAAGGCCATGCCGGATCGCGGCCAGTATGTCGACCAGATCGAGTACCACTTTTTCGGCGACCGCAACTATGCGGCCGTGACCGGGTGGCCCGACATGATCCAGTCCGTCACGCATGACGGCTGGATGGGGATTGCACCTGCAGGCAAGAAGATAACCATGCGCAGCCTTGATTTCTGGCGGGTGGAGAAAGGCCTGATCCGCGAAAACTGGGTTATGGTCGATCTTCTCGACGCTTATGCGCAATTGGGTGTTGACGTTTTCAACCGACTTCGGGATTTCAACAAGGCCCGCACGGGCTTTGACCCAGAAACCGGAGTTGCGCTTCCATGATCGACCTGCCTTCCACTCCCAGCTTTTCACTTGCCGGCAAAAAGGTGCTCGTCGCCGGGGCGTCGTCGGGGATCGGCCTTGCCTCTGCCGTGGCGCTGGCGGAGGCGGGGGGAGATGTGGTTCTCGTAGCGCGCAGGACCGACAAGCTGGACGAGGCCGTCGAGGCGATCCGTGCGAAGGGCCTTGCTGCCTCGGCGCTTCAACTGGACGTCGCCGATGTCCTTGAGGTGCAGGTCAGCATCGACAAACACGGCCCGTTCGATGTTCTTGTCAACAGCGCCGGGCTGGCACGCCACAGCGCAGCCGTCGATACCACCCCGGAAGACTTCGATGCGGTGATGAACGTGAATGTGCGCGGGGCATATTTCGTGACGCAATGCGTTGCGAGAGGCCTGATTGCGGCAGGCAGATCCGGGTCACTGATCAACATGAGTTCGCAAATGGCGCATGTCGGCGGTATCGACCGCGCGGTCTACTGTGCGTCTAAATTCGCGGTCGAGGGCTTCACCAAGGCCATGGCGCTCGAGTTCGGGCCGCACAAGATCCGGGTCAACACGATCTGCCCGACTTTCATCCGCACGCCGCTGACCGAGCAAACCTTCGACAATCCGGACCGGGTCAAGTGGATCGAGGAAAAGATCAAGCTTGGCCGCACGGGTGTCGTCGAGGACATCATGGGGGCGGTGCTTTATCTTGCGAGCGATGCCTCCTCGCTGGTGACCGGGACATCTCTTCTCGTGGACGGAGGTTGGACGGCAGACTGATGCGCTCCGAAAAAGTCACTTCCGTAGATGTCGCCAGGAAGGCCGGTGTCAGCCAGTCGGCCGTCAGCCGCGTGTTCACGCCGGGGGCGTCGGTTTCACCTAAAATGGCCGACAAGGTGCTCAAGGCCGCGAACGAACTCGGCTACCGTCCCAATGTGCTTGCTCGCTCCCTGATCACCGGCCGGTCGAAGATCATCGGTATGGTGGTGGCCTATCTTGAAAACCAGTTCTATCCGGATGCATTGGAAAAGCTGTCCACGGCTCTCCAGGAACACGGCTATCACATCCTGGTCTTCATGGTCTCCAACGATGATGCCAGCGTCGACAAGGTGATGGGAGAGCTGCTCGACTACCAGGTCGACGGCATCATCACCGCATCCGTGGGCATGTCCAACGCGCTGGCCGCACGATGTTCGGCCGCCGGGGTTCCCGTGGTTCTGTTCAACCGTGGCCAGGACGATGACAGGCTCAACCAGGTGACGTCCAACAACCTCGCCGGCGGACGCAAGATCGCGGAATTCCTGCTTGCCGGCGGCCACCGGGAAATCGCCCATATTGCCGGCTGGTCCGGTTCGTCCACCGGGCGCGACCGCGAGGCCGGGTTCCGCGCCGGACTGGCGGCGGCCGGTCTAGAGCCGGTTGCCTGTATCGACGGCATGTACAATCGCGAGACTGCAGCCGCAGCGGCCCGCGAAATCTTTTCCGCCAGCAACCGTCCCGATGCCGTCTTCGTCGGCAATGATCACATGGCCTTCGCGGTCATGGACGTACTGCGCTTTGAACTCAAGCTGGACATACCGGGCGACGTTTCGGTCGTCGGATATGACGATGTGTCCCTGGCGTCCTGGCCTGCATACGACCTGACAACCCTGCGTCAGCCCTCGAACCGGATGGTGGAGGCAACGGTCTCCACGCTTCTCGGCTGGATCGAAGAGGGCCGCAACGATGTCCGGAAAATTCAGATTGACGGACCGCTGATGATCCGCGGTTCCGCCCGCATACCCCAAGGATGGCCCGATGAAAGGCTTTGACCCGCGCTGGAAGGACTTCCCCGATTACATCATCGGAATCACCAGGGAAATCTGGGAAGAGCGCAAGATTGCGACGCTGCACCACTACTATTCGGACGATATTGTCGTCCGCTCGCCCGCGTCCGTTGTTGTCGGAAACAAGGATGTCATCGGGGCGACCATGGCAACGCTGGCCGAGTTTCCGGACAGGACCCTGCTTGGGGAGGACGTGATCTGGTCGGGCTCGCCGGAAGACGGAATGCTTTCATCTCACAGGATCATATCGACCGCGACACATCTTGGCGATGGCGTCTATGGTCCAGCCAGCGGCAAGTCGCTCCAGTACCGGATCATTGCCGACTGTCACGCCATCGACAACCAGATCAACGACGAATGGCTCATCAGGGACCAGGGGGCGATCGTCCGTCAGATGGGCTGGGATCCGAAGGATTATGCGCGCGACCTGATTGCACGGGAAGGCGGCCCGGAACACTGCGTTCATCCCTTCACACCGGCCATCGACAAGCCCGGACCCTACAAGGGCATGGGAAACGACAATGAATGGGGCGAACGCTACGCGGACATCCTGACGCGCATCATGGGTGCAGACATGGCGGTCATCGAGGCGGAGTACGACCGGGCCTGTGCGCTGTTTTACCCGGGCGGTGTCAACGGTCATTCCTGGGGCGCTGCCGATCGCTTCTGGATGGGGCTGCGCGCAAGTTTCCCATCCGCCGAGTTCCGGATCGAGCACCGGATAGGCCGGGACGACCCGTCGATGCCGCCGCGCGCCGCCATTCGCTGGTCCCTCAACGGCAAGCATGACGGATGGGGCGCCTTTGGCGAACCCAGCGGCGCGCAGGTCCATGTCATGGGCGCGTCGCATGCCGAATTCGGGCCCTGGGGTCTGCGCCGCGAATACACGCTTTTTGATGAAACGGCGATCTGGAAACAGATCGCCCTGAAAACCGGATAACTTGAAAGCAGGTTTGGTCATGAACCCTGAAGAAATGGAAACCCGGATCGTACGCTACGGAGACCTCAAACCCTGCCGTACAGCTTTCATCGACGCCCACACGCCCGGATCGGATCAGAAAGAGAACTTCACCATCATCGGTGGCGGCGTCTCCGAAAGTCCGGACCAGCATGTCCACATCAAGGACACACCGGGTTTCAACATCGGTGCCGCGGGCCAGCCGCCCAAGTGCCGGAACTCGCTGCATTCGCATACGACCGCGGAAGTCTTCTTCGTGCTGAAGGGCAGGTGGCGCTTCTTCTGGGGGCGCTGGGGAACGGCGGGCGAGGTCACGCTTGAAGAAGGCGACATCTTCAATATCCCGACCGGCATTTTCCGCGGATTTGAAAACATCGGTACCGACTACGGAATGATCATGGCGATCCTCGGCGGTGACGATGCCGGAGGCGGGGTCACCTGGGCGCCGCAGGTCATCGAGGATGCCAGTGATCACGGCCTGATACTGGGGCAGAACGGCGTTCTCTACGATACCAAGAAAGGCCAGTCGCTTCCTGAAGGCGTCAGCCCGATGCCGCTTCTGAGCGACGAGGAACTCAAGGCGTTTCCGGAGCCCGGAAACGATGCTATCGTGAAGGATTATGTCGCGCGCTACTGGGACATGATGGCGCTCAGTGCCAAGTCACCCTGCCGGGTGATCGGCGCGCACGGCCTGTTGAAGGACAGGCCTGGGTTCGAGGTCGACTTCCTTTCCCGCGGATCGCTTCCCGAGACGCCCTATAGCCTCAAAAGCCATGAGATCCTGATGGTCATGCGTGGCCACTGGAAGCTCGCTTGGTCCGGCGGTGAAAAAGTGCTGGCACCGGGCGACACCTGTGCCGTGCCGCCGGGACTGGAGCATTCTCTGGTTCCGTCCATGAGCGGCGAGGCAAGCCTTTACCGCGTCATGAACACCGATGACCCGGCTGGGCCGACCTGGGTGGGATAACAACAGAACGGCGTTGACCCGTCGGAAAAACTGGGGGGACCCATGAGCAAGATCGATGTGACCCATGTCGGCTCGTTGCCGCGAACACAGGAAGTCGTTGATTTCATTTTTGCCCGGGAAAAGGGCGAGCCATTCGACCAGGCCGCCTTCGACGCGGCGATGGCATCGGCCGTTTCGGAAACCGTGCGCAAGCAGGTTGATGCGGGTGTGACGATCGTCAGCGACGGCGAGACCTCGAAGATCTCCTACGCTACCTATGTAAAGGACCGGTACACGGGGTTTTCCGGTGACAGCCCGCGCAACGCACCGGCGGACCTGAAGCTCTACCCGAGCTTCCTGAAGCGGATCGCGGAAAGCGGAGGAACGCCTCAATACGCCCGCCCGATGTGCACGGGAGAAGTGCGTTCCAAGGGACAGGGGGAACTGATCAAGGACATCAAGCATCTGAAGGATGCGATGGCGACACACGGCGCGGCGGCCGGTTTCATGAATGCCGCGTCGCCCGGCGTGATTTCGCTTTTCCTGCAAAACGATCACTATCCGACGCGCGAGGCGTATCTGCAGGCCCTGGCCGATGTCATGAAGGACGAATACGAGACGATCGTTGCCTCGGGTCTTGCTCTCCAGCTCGACTGTCCTGATCTCGCGCTGTCCCGGCACATGCTGTTCACAGACCTGTCGGACGAGGAGTTCCTGAAGATCGCAGCAAGCCATGTCGAGGCGCTGAACCATGCGCTGCAGAACATCGATCCGGCAAAGGTGCGCATCCATATCTGCTGGGGGAACTATGAAGGCCCGCATGTCTGCGACATTTCCATGGACAAGGTCTTTTCGACGCTGATGTCGGCGCGTGCGCGCTACGTTCTGTTTGAAACATCCAACCCGCGCCACGCGCATGAGTGGACGGTGTTCCGCGACCGCAGGTCGGAGATCCCGGACGACAAGATCCTGGTGCCGGGCGTTGTCGACACGACCACCAACTTCGTCGAACACCCTGAAGTGGTTGCGCAAAGGCTTGACCGGTTCGTCGGCATCGTCGGCATGGACCGGGTGATCGCCGGTTCGGACTGCGGCTTCGGCACGTTTGCGGGCTTTGGCGCCGTCGATCCCGAGATTGCCTTTGCAAAGCTCAAATCCCTGGCGGATGGGGCTGCCATCGCGGAGGCGCGTGCGTGACACCGCTGGTCCTGCTGCCGGGAATGATGTGCGACGCGCGGCTCTATGGGCCGCAGATCGCCGCATTGTCCGGCAGCGTTCCACTCCATCTGGCCCCCATCACGGCCTTCGACACGATCCACGCTCTCGCGGAAGACATTTTGAAAAAGGCCCCGCCGGCATTCGCCCTGGCCGGACTTTCCATGGGTGGGATCGTCGCGATGGAAGTTTACCGGCAGGCACCGGACCGCGTCTCCCGGCTGGCGCTGCTCGACACCAACCCGTGCGCGGAACTCGAAGACGTCCGGCGGCGCCGCGAACCCCAGATCGACGCGGTACGGGCCGGCGGTCTGCGCGACGTCATGCGGGATGAGCTCAAACCCAACTACCTTGGCAACGGGCCGCTCCGGCAGGATGTCCTGGACACGTGCATGACAATGGCACTGGATCTCGGACCCGATGTTTTCGAACGTCAGTCCCGGGCCCTGCAGCGCCGTCCGGACCAGCAGGAAAGCCTCAGGTCGGTCGATGTTCCGACGCTGATCCTGATGGGCAAGGAGGACCGGCTCTGCCCATTGGACCGGCATGAACTGATGCACGTGCTTGTGGCAGGTTCTGAATTGACGATCATCGAGGGGGCCGGGCATCTGCCGACCCTGGAGCAACCCGAGGCCGTCAACGCGGCCTTCAAGAGCTGGCTGGACATTGCATGAATACCGAGCTTCTGGACCTTCTGAAATCCGTCGACACACCGACCGTCTGCAATGCAATCGAAGTGGCGCAGGGCAGGCGCGGCTTCAACCGTTTCACGCGTGGGACGATGCTCGCTTCAGATCCCGCGGCGGGAGCCATGGCTGGCTATGCGAGAACCGCCAAGATCTCCGCGCTGGCACCGCCGACCGAACCGGCGGATGTGATCAAGACCCGGCGCATGGACTACTACCGCTACATGTCCGAAGGCCCTCGGCCGGCGCTCACCGTGGTCGAGGACGTCGACTATCCGAATGCAATCGGCGCCTATTGGGGCGAAATCAACACGACCGTTCACAAGGGGCTCGGGCTCTCCGGGGCCCTGACCAACGGTGTCATGCGCGATCTCGGTGATCTACCGGAAGGTTTTCTCGTTGTTGCCGGATCCGTCGGACCGAGCCACGGCTTTGTCCACGTGAAGGAAATCGACATACCGGTGAAGATCTTCGGGCTGGACATTCGTCCGGGAGAACTGGTGCACGCCGACCGGCACGGGGCGCTGGTCATCCCCGAGGACGTGATACCGGTCCTGGCTTCCGCAATCGGCAAGCTGCTGGAGACCGAAAAGCTCGTTCTTGAGCCCGCGCGTCAGCCCGGCTTCGATTTCGAAAAATTCCAGGAAGCCTGGGCGGCATTCGAAAAGGCCAGAACCTGACGACGGGCCGCCAGCACCGATCCGCAAGGCAGGACCGCGCGTACCGGGCCGAGTGCTGTCAATTCGGCTGATTTTGGTATATTCGGAGCCGCGTCACGCGGTCTGCTGCGACCGCAATTGAATGCGCGTTGCGTGATCTGTTCTTGCATTCCGGTGAGAAATAGTATACCGCCGCATACAATTCATTTTGTCCGGCTTCCGGCGCCTCTCTGGAGGCTGCGCCGAAGCATCAAGAAACCCCAGTTCCCGAGGACGCTCATGAGCCTGTACACCGCCTACCTTGAAGAAATCGAAAGCCGCAAAGAGCAGGGGCTGCATCCCAAGCCGATCGACGATGGCGCGCTTGTGAGCGAGCTCATCGCGCAAATCAAGGATGCCGGCAACCCGCACAGGCAAGATTCCCTCAAGTTTTTCATCTACAACACGCTTCCCGGAACGACGAGCGCCGCAGGTGAGAAGGCGCGTTTTCTGAAAGAGATCATCCTTGGCGATGCCGTGGTTGAAGAAATCTCACCGGCATTCGCGTTCGAACTGCTGTCGCACATGAAGGGTGGACCGTCCGTCGAGGTCCTTCTCGATCTGGCGCTCGGAGACGATCAGTCGATCGCACAGGCTGCCGCCGATGTCCTCAAGACACAGGTCTTCCTCTACGAAGCCGACACGGACCGCATCAAGGAAGCTTTTGCCGCCGGCAACGAGATCGCCAGGGACATTCTGGAAAGCTACTCCAAGGCCGAGTTCTTCACCAAGCTTCCGGACGTCGACGAGGAAATCAAGGTGGTGAGTTTTATTGCCGCCGAAGGAGACATTTCCACCGATCTCCTGTCCCCGGGCAACCAGGCCCACTCCCGCGCCGATAGGGAACTGCACGGCAAATGCATGATCTCGGAACGGGCGCAGCAGGAGATCCAGGAGCTGAAGCTGCAGCATCCGGACAAGCAGGTGATGCTGATCGCCGAAAAGGGCACCATGGGTGTTGGGTCCTCGCGCATGTCGGGCGTCAACAACGTGGCGCTATGGACGGGCAAGCAGGCCAGCCCCTATGTTCCCTTCGTCAACTACGCACCAATCGTTGCGGGCACGAACGGCATTTCACCGATCTTCCTGACCACCGTCGGCGTTACCGGCGGGATCGGCGTCGACCTGAAGAACTGGGCCAAGAAGCTGGACGAGGACGGCAATCCGATCCTGAACAATGACGGCAACCCGGTTCTGGAACAGAAATACTCGGTGGAGACGGGAACCGTCTTGACCATCAACACCAAGAGCATGAAACTGCTGAACGAAGCCGGCGACGAGGAACACGCCGATCTGAGTTCGTCCTTCACGCCGCAGAAGCTTGAATTCATCAAGGCCGGCGGGTCCTACGCAATTGTCTTCGGCAAGAAGCTGCAGAGCTTTGCCTGCGAAACTCTCGGGATCGAACTGAAATCCGCCTTCGCACCTTCGAAGGAGATCTCGCATGAAGGGCAGGGCCTGACGGCGGTCGAGAAGATCTTCAATGCAAATGCACGCGGCGTGACACCGGGTGCCGTGCTGCATGCCGGATCCGATGTCCGGGTCAAGGTCAACATCGTCGGCTCGCAGGATACGACGGGTCTGATGACCTCCCAGGAACTTGAGGCGATGGCCGCGACGGTTCTGTCTCCGAGCGTCGACGGCGCCTACCAGTCCGGCTGTCACACGGCATCTGTCTGGGACTTGAAGGCGCAGGCCAACACGCCCAAACTGATGGCGTTCATGCACAAGTTCGGCCTGGTCACGGCGCGCGATCCCAAGGGCGTCTACCATTCCATGACGGACGTCATTCACAAGGTTCTGAACGACATCACCGTGGATGACTGGGCGATCATCATCGGCGGTGACAGCCACACACGGATGTCCAAGGGCGTGGCTTTCGGTGCCGACTCCGGCACAGTGGCGCTTGCCCTTGCAACCGGAGAGGCGACCATGCCGATCCCCGAGTCCGTCAAGGTCACGTTCAAGGGGACCATGGCCGAGCACATGGATTTCCGCGATGTCGTCCATGCGACCCAGGCGCAGATGCTGAAACAATTCGGCGACAACGTCTTCCAGGGCCGCATCATCGAGGTTCATATCGGCACGCTGCTGGCCGACCAGGCCTTCACCTTCACCGACTGGACCGCGGAGATGAAGGCAAAGGCCTCCATCTGCATCTCCGAGGACGAGACGCTGATCGAATCCCTGGAGATCGCGAAGCACCGTATCGAGATCATGATCGAAAAGGGCATGGACAACGACGCGCAGATGCTGCGCGGCCTTGTTGACATCGCCGAGAAGCGGATCGCTGAAATCCGGTCCGGTGAGAAGCCGGCTCTCGCCCCCGACGCCAATGCCAAGTATTTCGCGGAAGTCGTTGTCGACCTCGACGAAATCAATGAGCCGATGATCGCCGATCCGGACGTGAACAACGCCGATATTTCCAAGCGTTACACCCATGACACGATCCGGCCGATCTCGCACTACCGGGCCGAGAAGAAGGTCGATCTCGGTTTTGTCGGCTCCTGCATGGTGCACAAGGGAGACGTGAAGATCGTTGCCCAGATGCTGCGCAATCTGGAAAAGGCCTCCGGCAGCGTCGAATTCAACGCCCCGCTCGTTGTCGCCGCACCGACCTACAACATCATCGACGAGTTGAAGGAAGAGGGTGACTGGGCGGTTCTGCAGAAATATTCCGGCTTCGAATTCGATGACACGGCGCCGAAGAGCACGGCGCGTACGGAATATGAAAACATCCTCTATCTGGAGCGTCCCGGCTGTAACCTGTGCATGGGGAACCAGGAAAAGGCCGCCAAGGGCGACACCGTTCTTGCCACGTCCACGCGCCTCTTCAAGGGCCGTGTTGTCGAGGACTCCGATGACAAGAAGGGCGAATCGCTGCTCGCCTCGACACCGGTCGTGGTTCTGTCCGCCATTCTCGGCCGCACGCCCACGATCGATGAATACAAGACGGCTGTCGAAGGCATCGACCTGACCAAGTTCGCGCCGCCGCTCCAGAAGCCGCTGGACACCCAGTCCGTCCATTTCTAAGGCCGAGGGCTCGCCATTGCGCGCGAGCCTTCAAAGATCTGAAACGTTTGCCCGGCACGAAGGTTTCTCGTGCCGGGCTTTTTCGTCAGTTCGGACCGATCATCTTCTCCGGGTGCACGAGCCTGTCGAATTCCGCTTCCGTGACATGGCCGAGCTTCAAGGCTTCCTCGCGCAGCGACGTGCCGTTCTTGTGCGCGGTCTTGGCGATTTCGGTTGCCTTGTCATAGCCGATTGCAGGCGCAAGCGCGGTCACCAGCATCAGGGACCGCTCCATCAGATCCTTGATGTTGTCCTCGTTGGCCGTGATGCCGGTGACGCAGCGGTCGGTAAAACTGACACTGGCGTCTGCCAGAAGCCGGATGGATTGCAGCATGTTGTAGGCCATGACGGGCTTGTAGACGTTCAGTTCGAAATGTCCCTGGCTGCCTGCAACCGACATCGTCGTCTGATTGCCGAAGACCTGCGTGCAGACCATGGTCATCGCCTCGCACTGGGTGGGGTTGACCTTGCCCGGCATGATCGACGATCCGGGCTCGTTTTCCGGAAGCGACAGTTCGCCCAGCCCGGAACGCGGGCCGGAGCCGAGCAGGCGGATGTCGTTGGCGATCTTGAACAGCGACGCGGCGACCGTGTTGAGGGCGCCATGGGCGTAGACATAGGCGTCGTGGGCGGCGAGGGCCTCGAACTTGTTGGGTGCCGTCCGGAAGGGGAGGCCGGTGATCTTGGCGACCTCGGCTGCGAAGTCTTGCGCAAAGCCTGCCTTCGTGTTCAGCCCGGTGCCGACGGCCGTGCCGCCCTGTGCAAGGTCAAAGAGCCCGTCCGAGGCTTCCGTGGTCCGCCGGATGCTCATCTCCAGCTGAGCGGTGTAACCGCCGAATTCCTGGCCGAGCGTGAGCGGTGTCGCGTCCTGCGTGTGGGTCCGCCCGATCTTGACGATCTCCTGCCACTGTGACGACTTGGCCGTGAGCGCCGAATGCAGGTGCTGCAATGCCGGCAGCAGCCGGCGATGGATCTCGCGCGAAGCGGCAATGTGCATGGCCGTCGGGAAGGTGTCGTTGGACGACTGGCTCATGTTGCAGTGATCGTTCGGGTGAACCGGGGTCTTCGTGCCGATCTCGCCGCCGAGGATCTCGATCGCCCGGTTGGCGATGACCTCGTTGGCGTTCATATTCGACTGGGTGCCCGACCCGGTCTGCCAGACGACAAGGGGGAAATTGTCGTCGAACTTTCCCGATGCGACTTCTCCGGCGGCGCGGTCAATCGCGTCCGCGAGGTCGGGATCAAGCTTGCCCTGGTCGCGGTTGACGCGTGCGGCGGCCTGCTTGATCACGCCGAGCGCATGGACCAGCGGCAGTGGCATGGTCTCACCGCCTATCGGGAAATTGATCAGCGAACGCGCGGTCTGCGCGCCGTAATATTTGTCCGCCGGAATTTCCAGGGCTCCAAAGGAATCGCTTTCAGTGCGGACGGGTGTGGACATTTTCACCTCTCGGGATTTCATGGCTTTGAGCGAAACCTTTTCGCGGCTTATCGCAGTGCTCTGTGATCGTCAGAAAACCTTAGCGCGGACCGGTGCGACAGGGTCTTGCCAAACCATACTGCGGGACGCGGTGCAGCGATATGAGGAAACACGGAAGGAGAAGCCAATTGATGGAACAGGCGATTTCGTCGCCGATTTATCGGCCGATCTGCACCGGCTGCAAAATCGCAAATTCTGGGAAAAACTGGTGCCGGCAGCAGAATTCGAACCCGCGACCCCGAGATTACAACACTATTTTTATTTCAATAAAATCAGAAACTTATGTTGGGTCGCAGGTGTGATCAGCATCGAAAGTCACACGAGAACTACAGCAAATCGTTACTTCTTGTCTTCGACGTATAGCGTGACCGTTGCTCTTGAAACTTTCCAAGAGGGTGGATCAGACTGTTTCCGCATGTGCTGTTTCTGATTGTACGTTCTTGTCTAAATTGGGACCATTTGACCTGGATAAAATATGAACTTCGTTTTTGATTTCTTGTTTTTGGTGTTGTTTTTGTTGTTCGCGATCTTCGGCGCAGCGGCCGGGGCCAACTTCGACAGTATCTTTAGAGACAGAAAAGAAGACAATTTGATTTTTAACGCGATTTCTTATGTTCCAAGAGCTGCATTGAGTTTGATTGGAATAAGACAAACTTCGTTTAATACGTCGATCTGCAGTGCCCTCTTGGCTTTATGTATTTTTTTGTTTTTTTGGCTCGTTGTACATCCACTCAGCGTTGTTTGAGCTGTTTCAAGCCAGACTCTTCAGCTGGAGACCGCGATTTCTGTCAACGCTCACACGTGTGAGATGTGAGGACAAAGAACAGGTGCTTTGTTCTCTTTCTGTCTTCTTGTAAGAAAGGAAATACGTTAATAATTTCAATGGAATGACTGGTGCCGGCAGCAGGATTCGAACCCGCGACCCCGAGATTACAAATCACGTGCTCTACCAGCTGAGCTATACCGGCGCCGGGGATGGCTTCTACCAGATTGGACGCGCTTGTCCATGGTTGAAAGGAAAAAATTGGCATGTGCTGCCAAAATTTCCCGCAAGCCTCTCTAACATCAGCTGAAATCTGATCTCTGCTGTGGATAATCGGGCGATTTGACAGGTGGCGTTTTCCGCGGGTGCCGATTGCGGGGGGTAGCTTCGCAGGAATTGACAAGCCGTTGCGCGCCGCGCTCCGATGCCGTCCCGGCGACGACCTGGAACCTTCTGGGGAAACGCCTGGTTTATGACCGTACGGCCTAAAGAGCCATCTTCATGCGGGCGACATAAAGCGACAGGACGGCGGCGTTGGACACGTTGAGCGAGCGGATCTCACCGGGCATGTCGAGCCGGGCCAGAAGACCGCAAGCCTCGCGCACACCCTGGCGGACGCCTTTTCCTTCCGAGCCAAGAACCAGCACGGTCTTGTCGGTGAAGGCCGTGTCTTCCAGGCTGGCCGGGCCATCGCTGTCGAGCGCAATGCAGCCGAAGCCCTTGTCTTTCATCTCGGCCACAAACCTTGCCATGTTCTTCACGCGCACATGCTTGATCATGTCGAGCGCGCCGGACGCCGACTTGGCAAGGACCGGGCCTTCTTCCGGCGCATGGCGCTCCGTGGTGACAACGGCGTCGGCATCAAGGGCAACAGCGGATCTGAGGATGGCGCCGACATTGTGCGGGTCGGTGACCTGATCGAGCGCCAGAACCAGACGCGCTCCTTTTAGGTGTTCCGCGCCATAGGCGGGCAGGGGATCGGCTTCCAGGATCATGCCCTGATGGACCGCGTCCTTTGTCACCATGCGGTCCAGCGCGCGCGGCATCATCGTTTCCACCGGCACGTCAATCGTAACGCCGCGCTCCACCAGGCGATTTTGGGCGTTCTCCGTGGCAAAGAGCTTCAGCCGCTTGCGGTCCTTGTTGGCAAACGCGGCCTCGACCGTGTGCAGGCCGTACAAAAGGACCGGCCCTTCCGGCGGCAGACCGGGCCTGCGGGGCGCGGGCTTGCCGCCGGTCTTCTTCTTATAGAAAGGCTTCTGGCCCGAACGCTGTCCGGGGCGGCCAGATTTGGAGGTATCCGTCATGGCGATTGCTGTAGCGGCAAATCCGGCGGAGGGGAAGGGTGTATGTTCTGGTCTTTATGCGCATGGGCAGAAACAGCAACTGCCGTCCCGGCCTCGAGCCGGGACCCTTTGTATTTATGCATTCGGCCCCGGATCGAGTCCGGGGCGGCAAAAAGATAGATGTTTGCTACCAGGCGCGAGCGCGGTCCTCGCTTCGAGCAGGGACCAATGGCTCGGACCAGCTCAGCCTTTCAGTTCTGACTTCAAGAAGGCTTCAAAATCATGCAGCTGACGGTGCCATGGGCAATCAGCTTGCCGTCCGCGTTTCTGAGATCGCCTTCGGAGGTTGCAAGGCGCGAGCCGCGGTGGAGGATCCGGCCTTCGCAGATGACTTCGCCGCTGGTGGCCTGAAGCGGGCGGACCATGTTCACGTTGAGCGACGTGGTCGTGTAGAACTCGCCCGGTTTCAAGGTGGTGTGAACGGCGCAGCTGAGCGCCGTATCCATAAGAGTTGAGATCCAGCCGCCGTGAACGGTTCCGAGCGGGTTCAGAAACTCTCTCGCCGGAAGGCCGGTGAAGACGGCGCGGCCCTCCTCGAATTCCTTCATTCTTATATTGGAGTGGATCATGATTGGCGGTGCGGGCAGGTCACCGGCCATCATCTGCCGGAAAATGTCGAGCCCGGTCATCTCCGAAAAGGCCGTTTTCGGCAGAGCGCCGATCTCATGGGTGGTGCCGTTTTCGGTAATCGTGTCCGTGCTATTCATCGGATGTCCTTCAATCAGAAGCATTCAGTTGGTTTGATCCGCGTTGGCCGCAGCCCTTGCGTCGTTGTCTTCCAGAATGTGGACGGCCTTGCGCAGGGCGGACATTTGGGCGCGCACCGCGTCGGCGCCGTCCGGCCCGAGCATGTCCGTCAGCTCCACCTGGGCGTGCTGCCAGGCCTTGTGGATCTCGACGACCTTCTGTTCACCTTCTGCGGTGAGCACGGGCAGGACGGTGCGCCCTGGCGTTTCGCGCCGCCGGATCAGCCCGGCGGCTTCCAGCGGGCGAAGGTTGCGCGCGAGCGTCGAGCGGTCGATGCCGAGATAGCGGGCAATCGCCGAGGCGGAGGGGGCGGTGCCATCGGCAATGACCGCCAGAAGCTGCGCCTGGGTCAGTTCAAGGCCGAGTTCGGCCATGGCGCGATTGTAGTGCCGCGTCAGCAGATTCGCCGTGCGCCGGGCCGCGTGGCCGAAGCAGGTCCTGCCCATTTCGACAAAGTCGATGTCTTTCAGGTCAGATGTCATTTGTTGTAGGTACAACAAAGTGCGGGAGCTTACAACCGGAAAGCGTGTGAGGTGGCTCCAGAACGTGCGCTGGCGCAAGACGCGGTTCCTGAATTTTCCGTCCCGGGCCGCGCTGGCGAGTTGTCCACAGGCAGGGGCGATTCTTGGACTAGTCTGAGGAAATGCATACGGAAATGGTGACATTGGAGGACCGGGAAGGCACTCTTGGAAACACGGTAACCGGAGTGATCTCCAGCGTTCGAAGCACCTGTTTCGAACGTCTTCCTGATTTTGTGCATTTCTTTGCAAAATCAGCGTTGACAGGGCTGGTCCGCATCTGCATAACACGCGCCACGGGATTGCTCGCCCCTTTCGGGCGGGTTCTCCGGTTAGCCATCCTGATCGCTTCGGCGTGAAGCAGGACGAGATGGAGGAGTGCCCGAGTGGCTAAAGGGGACGGACTGTAAATCCGTTGGCTATGCCTACGTTGGTTCGAATCCAACCTCCTCCACCATCGTACCTGTTTCTCTCGTTGTGCGGGTGTAGCTCAATGGTAGAGCAGCAGCCTTCCAAGCTGACGACGAGGGTTCGATTCCCTTCACCCGCTCCATCATGGGGCAAACCGGAGTGTCCGGAACGGAAGGCTCTTTCGCCCGGAAATCCTGACATAAGTTCTACGGGAAGCAATTCGACGCTCGCGGATCTGTCCAAGGCGCCGGAGGGCGTCCCGCCTCGAGCCTGTATCGACCGAACCGAGTATTGGACAGAGAGCGACGCCGATGGCGAAGGAAAAATTTGAGCGCAACAAGCCGCACGTTAACATTGGCACGATTGGCCACGTTGACCATGGCAAGACGACGCTGACCGCTGCAATTACGATGACGCTGGCCGAGGCTGGCGGCGCAGAAGCAAAAGCCTACGACGAGATTGACGGTGCGCCTGAAGAAAAGGCACGCGGCATCACCATCTCCACGGCACACGTTGAGTACGAGACGGAGAACCGTCACTACGCTCACGTTGACTGCCCTGGCCACGCCGACTACGTGAAGAACATGATCACGGGTGCGGCGCAGATGGACGGCGCGATCCTTGTTGTTTCTTCGGCTGACGGCCCGATGCCGCAGACCCGCGAGCACATCCTGCTTGCGCGTCAGGTTGGCGTTCCGGCTCTTGTCGTTTTCATGAACAAGGTTGACCAGGTCGACGACGAAGAGCTTCTTGAGCTCGTCGAAATGGAAATCCGCGAGCTTCTGTCTTCGTACGAGTTCCCGGGCGACGACATTCCGATCGTGAAGGGTTCTGCTCTTGCAGCTGTTGAGAACCGCGACGCTGAAATCGGCCGTGACGCGATCCGTGAGCTGATGGCTCAGGTTGACGAGTACATCCCGACGCCCGAGCGTCCGAAGGATCAGCCGTTCCTGATGCCGATCGAAGACGTATTCTCGATCTCCGGCCGTGGTACGGTTGTGACCGGGCGTGTCGAGCGCGGTATTGTCAAGGTGGGTGAGGAAGTCGAGATCGTCGGCATCAAGGAGACCACGAAGACAACTGTTACGGGTGTTGAAATGTTCCGCAAGCTGCTGGACAGCGGCGAAGCAGGCGACAACATCGGTGCGCTGATCCGCGGCGTTGGCCGTGAGGAAGTTGAGCGTGGCCAGGTTCTTTGCAAGCCGGGTTCCGTTACCCCGCACACGAAGTTCAAGGCTGAAGCCTACATCCTGACGAAGGAAGAAGGTGGCCGTCATACGCCGTTCTTCACCAACTACCGTCCGCAGTTCTACTTCCGTACGACGGACGTGACGGGTGTTGTCTCCCTGCCGGAAGGCACGGAAATGGTGATGCCGGGCGACAACGTGTCGGTTGACGTTGAGCTGATCGTGCCGATCGCCATGGAAGAAGGCCTGCGCTTCGCAATCCGCGAAGGTGGCCGTACCGTCGGCGCAGGCGTCGTCGCATCCATCATCGAATAAGATGAATTCGGGTTGCCGGGTCTTGTGCCCGGCAACTCCTCTTCTTAAGTCTTGCTACGCGTGGCTTGAGAAGGTATCAGGAGCGAAACCGCAAAGCGGTTGCTTATAGGGGTATAGCTCAGTTGGTAGAGCGACGGTCTCCAAAACCGTAGGTCGCGGGTTCGAACCCTGCTGCCCCTGCCAGATTGCTCTTGATTTAATTGCCTCGAGGGCTTAAAGAGTTTCCTCGAGTGAGGCGCGCGGAGTTTTCCGCGCGCCCACTCGTATTTAACAGACCGGAACCGGAATGGCGAAGACCAATCCCTTTAAATTCATCCAGGAAGTGCGCTCCGAAACGTCCAAGGTGACGTGGCCGACGCGCAAGGAAACCGCTGTGACCACTGCCATGGTGTTCGTCATGGTCTTGATCGCGTCGATCTTCTTCCTCGTCGCGGATCAGCTGATGAGTTGGGGCATCGGTTTGCTTTTGGGTGTCGGCGGCTGAGTAAGACCGACCGTCCGGTTTGCAGACAAGAACAAGAAACGGAACGAAGATCCATGGCCAAGCGCTGGTACATTGTGCACGCCTATTCCAATTTTGAGAAAAAGGTCGCCGATTCCATCCGCGAGAAGGCTGAGCAGAAAGGGCTTACCGATCTGTTCGAGGAAATCCTCGTTCCGATGGAAAAGGTCGTTGAAGTGCGCCGTGGCCGCAAGGTCGATACCGAGCGCAAATTCTTCCCGGGCTATGTCCTGGTGAAGATGGACATGACCAACGAGGCGTTTCACCTCATCAAAGACACGCCGAAAGTGACGGGATTCCTGGGCGCGGACCAAAAGCCGATGCCGATCCCGGAAAAAGAAGCCCTGCGCATCATGAATCAGGTGCAGGAGGGTGTGGACCGGCCGAAGCCGTCGGTCACCTTCGAAGTTGGCGAACAGGTGCGCGTGTCCGACGGTCCGTTTGCATCCTTCTCCGGCCTTGTGGAGGAAGTCGACGACGAGCGCGCACGTCTCAAGGTGGCCGTGTCCATCTTCGGCCGTGCAACACCGGTCGAACTGGAATTCGGTCAAGTCGACAAGCTCTGACCGTTTGCCGTCCGAAAGGGCGGTTTTAGTGCCCGGGACGAGGCAAAGCGTCCGGTCCGGGAAAATCGGTGGAAGGTTCTGACATTCATCGCCGGATGTCGACAAAGGGCCGGACCACCAGCTCCCAGCCAGCTGGATCGCCGTTCAGCTGCGTATGATTGGAGACTGACATGGCGAAGAAAATTGAAGGCTTCCTGAAGCTTCAGGTGCCGGCAGGTTCCGCGACCCCGTCGCCGCCCATCGGGCCGGCGCTCGGTCAGCGTGGTCTGAACATCATGGAATTCTGCAAGGCATTCAATGCGCAGACCCAGGATGTTGAAAAGGGCGCTCCGTGCCCGACCGTGATTACATATTTCACCGACAAGTCCTTCACCTTCGAAGTGAAGACGGCGCCGGTAAGCTTTTTCCTGAAGAAGGCTGCAAAGCTTCAGAAGGGTTCCCAGACCCCCGGCCGTGGAACGGTCGGATCGGTCACGCGGGACCAGGTCAAGGAAATCGCCGAAGCCAAGATGAAGGACCTGAACGCCAACGACGTCGACGCAGCAATGCTGATGGTCGAAGGCTCTGCCCGTTCCATGGGCCTCGAGGTGAAGGGGTAAGATCATGGCGAAGGTTGGAAAACGTATCACCGCTGCCCGTGAAGGCATCGACCGCAACAAGCTCTATTCCCTGGACGAGGCAATCGGCCTCGTGAAGGGCCGCGCCAAGACCAAGTTCGACGAGACCGTCGAAGTTGCGATCAATCTCGGCGTCGATCCGCGTCACGCCGACCAGATGGTCCGCGGCGTCTGCGTCCTGCCGAACGGAACCGGCAAGAACGTGCGCGTTGCCGTGTTCGCACGTGGCGACAAGGCCGATGAGGCCAAGGCGGCGGGTGCCGACATCGTTGGTGCCGAAGAGCTGGTCCAGGAAGTGCAGGGCGGCAAGATCGACTTCGATCGCTGCATTGCAACGCCCGACATGATGCCGCTGGTCGGCCGTCTGGGTAAAGTGCTCGGCCCGCGCGGCCTGATGCCGAATCCGAAGGTCGGAACGGTGACCCCGGACGTGACCGCTGCGGTCAACGACGCCAAGGGCGGTGCCGTTCAGTTCCGCGTTGAAAAGGCGGGCATCGTTCATGCCGGCGTCGGCAAGGTGTCTTTCTCCGAAGAGGCCATCCTGCAGAACGTCAAGGCGCTCGTCGACGCGGTCCAGAAGGCCAAGCCGTCCGGCGCCAAGGGTTCCTACCTGAAGCGCATCGCGGTGTCGTCCACGATGGGCCCGGGTGTGAAGATCGACCTCGCCAGCGTTGCCGGCGAGTGATCCGGGAAACCGGATCGAAACGAGATTTCGGCCTCAAGGCCGAATAGACCCGGCGGGTTTCCGCCGGGTTGCCCTGTCCGAGACTGCAGGTGCCGGGAAACCGGCTTAAGCGATTTAGGCCTGCATAGATGGGTGAGAACCGAATTTTCCGCGTCAAGCGGACAACCAGGTTCGAACCAGACCTTGCCGCGCGTTCCGCGTGAAGGTGAGGGGACAGGACCCTGAGCGCCGCCTCGACAGCGGTTCCGGGTTCGGAACCGAAAGCAGGCGGCAAAGGTAAACCGATGGCGGCAACGCCATCAAATGGAGAAGGCAAGTGGAAAGAGCGGAAAAGCACGAGTTCGTGACGTCTCTCAACGAAGAGCTGGGCAATACCGGCGTCGTTGTCGTCGCGCACTATGCAGGTCTTTCGGTTGCCCAGATGACTGCACTGCGGGCATCTGTGCGTGAAGCCGGCGGCTCTGTAAAAGTCGCAAAAAACCGCCTTGTGAAACTCGCCCTTAAAGGCACCGACCTTGAGCATATCTCCGACCTGTTTCAGGGCCCTACCGTTCTCGTCTACTCAGACGATCCGGTAGCAGCTCCAAAAGCAGCTGTCGATTTCGCCAAGGCCAACGAAAAGTTGGAAATCCTTGGCGGTGCTCTTGGAACGACCAATCTGAACCCGGAAGGCGTCAAGTCTCTGGCAACCATGCCGTCGCTCGATGAGCTGCGTGCGAAACTGGTTGGCATGATCCAGACCCCGGCTTCCCGGATTGCTCAGGTTGTCAACGCACCGGCCGGGCAGCTCGCCCGCGTCTTCAATGCGTATGCCACGAAGGACGAGGCCGCGTAAGGCGTCCAAACACACTGTCTAACGTAACCGAACTGGTTCGAACTTAAGGTACTGAATAAAATGGCTGATCTTGAAAAGCTCGTAGAAGAACTGTCCTCGCTGACCGTCATGGAAGCCGCTGAACTCAGCAAGCTTCTGGAAGAAAAGTGGGGCGTTTCCGCCGCTGCTCCGGTTGCCGTTGCTGCTGCCGGTGGTGCTGCTGGCGGCGAAGCTGCTGCTGCTGAAGAGAAAACCGAATTTGACGTTGTCCTGGCTGGCGCCGGCGACAAGAAAATCAACGTCATCAAGGAAGTCCGTGCAATCACCGGTCTTGGCCTGAAGGAAGCTAAGGAACTCGTCGAGTCCGCTCCGAAAGCTGTCAAGGAAGGCGTTTCCAAGGACGAAGCTGAAGAACTGAAGAAGAAGCTGGAAGAAGCTGGCGCTTCTGTCGAGCTGAAGTAACAAAGGCATCTGCCTTTTCGCGGTCCCGGGTCACCGGGACCGTTTGTTGCCCCGGCGGGTCCGACCCGTTTCCGGGGCAAACGCACCACTGGGGTATGCCGCGTTTGTCTGCTGTGCCGCGCATGTCCCGGGCCCCATAACCCGGTCAGCTTTTCTTCCAGGTGGAAGCTGATTGAATTTGGGGGACGGTTTTCCGAAGCGCCCGGGCGGGCAGCCCGATTGGAAAAGGGGCGTTTCGGGAAGCCGTTACCCGGCCGATACGAGGAGCGACAATGACCCAAACGTTCAACGGTCGCAAAAAGGTCCGTAAATACTTCGGATCGATCCGCGATGTCGCGGCAATGCCCAATCTCATCGAGGTGCAGAAAGCATCCTACGACCAGTTTCTCCAGGTCGACGAGATGGCGGGCGGTGGCCGCAAAAATGAAGGCCTTGAAGCGGTCTTCCAGTCCGTGTTCCCCATCTCCGATTTCGCAGGGACGTCCCTGCTGGAATTTGTTTCCTACGAATTTGAAGCTCCCAAATACGATGTCGACGAGTGCCGCCAGCGCGACATGACGTTCGCAGCGCCGCTCAAGGTCACCCTGCGGCTCATCGTGTTTGATGTGGATGAAGACACCGGTGCCAAGTCGGTCAAGGACATCAAGGAACAGGATGTCTACATGGGCGACATGCCGTTCATGACGGACAACGGCACTTTTATCGTCAACGGTACCGAGCGGGTCATCGTCTCCCAGATGCACCGGTCCCCTGGTGTGTTCTTCGACCATGACAAGGGCAAGACCCATTCCTCCGGCAAGCTGCTGTTTGCCGCGCGCGTCATTCCGTATCGCGGCTCCTGGCTCGATATCGAATTCGACGCCAAGGATATCGTGCATGCGCGTATCGACCGTCGGCGCAAGATTCCGGTCACGTCGCTGCTGATGGCGCTCGGCCTGGACGGTGAGGAAATCCTCAACACGTTCTACAACCGGATCGACTACACGCGGCAGAAAGACGGCTCCTGGCGGATGCCGTTCGACGGCGCGCGTCTCAAGGGTACCAAGGCGTCTTACGATCTGATCGATGCGGACAGCGGCGAAGTGGTTGTCGAAGGCGGCCGCAAGATCACCGCGCGCACCATTCGTCAGATCGGCGAAAAGGGCGTCACGGCGCTGAAGATCACCGATGAGGACCTGCACGGCCAGTACCTTGCCGAAGACATCGTCGACATGAAGAGCGGCGAGATCTTTGCAGAGGCCGGCGACGAGATAACCGGCAAGCTTCTGGAAGAACTGGTTGAGCGCGGCTATCACGAACTGCCGATGCTCGACATCGACCATGTCAACACCGGTCCGTATGTCCGCAACACGCTTGCCGTCGACAAGAACGAATCCCGCGAGGATGCGCTGTTCGATATCTACCGCGTGATGCGTCCGGGCGAGCCGCCCACGATCGACACCGCGGAAGCGATGTTCCAGTCGCTGTTCTTCGACGACGAGCGCTATGACCTGTCCGCCGTTGGCCGCGTGAAGATGAACATGCGCCTTGACCTGCAGTGCGAGGACACCGTCCGGACCCTGCGCAAGGAAGACATCCTGGAAGTCATCCGCGTTCTCCTGGAACTGCGCGACGGCAAGGGCGACATCGACGACATCGACAATCTCGGCAACCGCCGTGTCCGCTCCGTCGGCGAACTGATGGAAAACCAGTACCGCGTCGGCCTGTTGCGCATGGAACGTGCGATCAAGGAGCGGATGAGTTCCGTCGAGATCGACACGGTCATGCCGCAGGACCTGATCAACGCGAAGCCGGCCGCAGCTGCCGTTCGCGAGTTCTTCGGGTCTTCGCAGCTGTCGCAGTTCATGGACCAGACCAACCCGCTGTCCGAAGTCACGCACAAGCGCCGCCTGTCGGCACTTGGCCCGGGTGGTCTGACCCGCGAGCGTGCCGGCTTCGAGGTGCGCGACGTGCACCCGACGCATTACGGCCGTATCTGCCCGATCGAGACCCCGGAAGGTCCGAACATCGGTCTGATCAACTCGCTTGCCACGTTCGCGCGTGTCAACAAATATGGCTTCATCGAGAGCCCTTACCGCAAGGTCAATGACGGCGTTGTCAGCAACGAGGTCGTTTACCTGTCGGCGATGGAAGAGGCCAAGCACTACGTGGCCCAGTCCAACGCGGAATATGATGCGGATGGCCGGTTTACCACCGAGCTGATCACCTGCCGTCACGCGGGCGAGAACATGATGGTGCCGTCCGACAAGGTCGACCTCATGGACGTTTCGCCGAAGCAGCTGGTGTCTGTCGCGGCGGCGCTGATTCCGTTCCTGGAAAACGATGACGCCAACCGCGCGCTCATGGGCTCGAACATGCAGCGTCAGGCCGTGCCGCTTGTGCGCGCAGAAGCGCCGTTCGTCGGCACGGGCATGGAGCCGATCGTTGCCCGTGATTCCGGTGCTGCCATCGGTGCACGGCGCGCAGGCGTGGTCGATCAGGTCGATGCGACCCGTATCGTCATCCGCGCAACGGAAGATCTCGATCCGGGCAAATCCGGCGTCGACATCTACCGCCTGCAGAAGTTCCAGCGCTCGAACCAGAACACCTGCATCAACCAGCGTCCGCTGGTGCGTGTAGGTGACCGGGTTCACAAGAGCGACATCATTGCCGACGGTCCGTCCACGGATCTCGGCGATCTGGCACTCGGCCGGAACGTGCTCGTCGCGTTCATGCCCTGGAACGGCTACAACTTCGAGGATTCCATCCTGCTTTCCGAGCGGATCGTGTCCGACGACGTGTTCACGTCGATCCACCTCGAGGAATTCGAGGTGATGGCGCGTGATACCAAGCTTGGCCCGGAAGAAATCACCCGCGACATTCCGAACGTTTCCGAAGAAGCGCTGAAGAATCTCGACGAGGCCGGCATCGTCTATATCGGTGCCGAACTCAATCCGGGCGATATCCTGGTCGGCAAGATCACGCCGAAGGGCGAAAGCCCGATGACGCCGGAAGAGAAGCTTCTGCGTGCCATTTTCGGCGAAAAGGCGTCCGACGTCCGCGACACATCCCTGCGTCTGCCGCCGGGTGTCAGCGGGACAGTCGTCGAGGTCCGTGTGTTCAACCGCCACGGCGTTGAGAAAGACGAGCGCGCGATGGCCATCGAGCGCGAGGAAATCGAACGCCTCGCGAAGGACCGTGACGACGAACAGGCGATTCTCGACCGGAACGTCTATGGCCGTCTGGCCGAGATGCTGATGGACAAGACCGCCGTTGCGGGCCCGAAGGGCTTCAGCAAGGACGGTGTCCTGACGGGCGACGTTCTGAACGACTTCCCGCGGTCCCAGTGGTGGCAGTTTGCCACCGACGACGAGAAGTTCATGTCCGAGATCGAGGCTCTGCGCGGTCAGTATGACGACAGCCGGAAGCGTCTCGAGCAGCGGTTCATCGACAAGGTCGAGAAACTGCAGCGCGGCGACGAGCTTCCCCCGGGCGTCATGAAGATGGTCAAGGTCTTCGTTGCCGTGAAGCGCAAGCTTCAGCCGGGCGACAAGATGGCCGGCCGTCACGGCAACAAGGGCGTCGTGTCCAAGATCAACCCGTGTGAAGACATGCCGTTCCTGGAAGACGGGACCCATGTCGACATCGTGCTCAACCCGCTCGGCGTGCCTTCGCGCATGAATGTCGGCCAGATCCTGGAAACCCACCTTGGCTGGGCCTGCCGGGGCATGGGCAACCGGATCGGCGAGATGTACGAAGAGTACAAGCGTTCCGGCCAGATCGAGGAACTGCGCGGCAAGATCGTGGAGATCTACGGCGACAACATGAAGGGCGACGACGTCAAGTCCTATGACGACGACGGGATCGTCCGGCTCGCGGACCAACTGAAGAAAGGCGTTTCGATCGCAACGCCGGTCTTCGACGGTGCGCGTGAACCGGATGTGGTCGAGGCCCTGAACATCGCCGGCTACGATCCGAGCGGCCAGTCCGTGCTCTTCGACGGCCGGACCGGTGAGGAGTTCGATCGCAAGGTCACAGTGGGCTACATCTACATGCTGAAGCTGCACCACCTTGTCGACGACAAGATCCATGCCCGTTCGATCGGCCCGTACTCGCTCGTCACACAGCAGCCGCTGGGTGGCAAGGCGCAGTTCGGTGGCCAGCGCTTCGGGGAAATGGAGGTCTGGGCGCTGGAAGCCTACGGTGCCGCCTACACGCTGCAGGAAATGCTGACAGTGAAGTCGGACGACGTTGCCGGCCGTACGAAGGTCTACGAGGCCATCGTCCGCGGTGACGACACGTTCGAGGCGGGTATCCCGGAAAGCTTCAACGTTCTCGTGAAGGAAATGCGGTCCCTGGGTCTCAACGTTGAACTTCAGCGTACCGATGTACCCGCGATTGCCGAGGAAGAAACTGCGGACGCCGCAGAATAACCCCGGCAACGGACCACAAATGACTTGGCATGCCGGTTACGGGGACGGTGAACAAAACCCGGTCCCCGGCCGTGCATCGAAGGAGATGGATCATGAATCATGAGGTCATGAACCTGTTTAACCAGCAGGCTCCCACACAGACCTTCGACAATATCCGGATTTCGCTTGCGAGCCCGGAAAAGATCTTGTCCTGGTCTTTCGGCGAAATCAAAAAGCCGGAGACCATCAACTACCGGACGTTCAAGCCTGAACGCGACGGTTTGTTCTGCGCGCGCATCTTTGGCCCGATCAAGGACTACGAATGTCTTTGCGGCAAGTACAAGCGCATGAAATACAAGGGCGTCATCTGCGAAAAGTGCGGCGTTGAAGTCACGCTTTCAAGGGTCCGCCGCGAACGCATGGGACACATCGAGCTGGCCGCTCCGGTCGCTCACATCTGGTTCCTGAAGTCGCTGCCGAGCCGCATCGGCCTTCTGCTCGACATGACGCTGAAGGATCTGGAACGCGTGCTCTACTTCGAGAACTATGTCGTTCTCGAGCCGGGCCTGACCCCGCTCAAGCAGCATCAGCTCCTCTCCGAGGAAGACTATGTTGCCGCGCAGGACGAGTACGGCGAAGACGCGTTCACCGCCATGATCGGTGCAGAGGCGATCCGCGAGATCCTGATGAGCATGGATCTGGAACGCGAAAGCGAGAAGCTGCGCCAGGAAATTGCCGAGGCAACGACCGAGCTGAAACCGAAGAAACTGGCAAAGCGTCTCAAGGTCATCGAAGCGTTCATGGAATCGGGCAACCGTCCGGAGTGGATGATCATGACCGTCGTTCCGGTTATCCCGCCGGATCTGCGTCCGCTGGTTCCGCTCGACGGCGGCCGGTTCGCGACGTCGGATCTGAACGATCTCTACCGCCGCGTGATCAACCGGAACAACCGTCTGCGCCGCCTGATGGAACTGCGTGCTCCGGACATCATCATCCGGAACGAGAAGCGCATGCTTCAGGAATCGGTCGATGCGCTGTTCGACAATGGCCGCCGCGGCCGCGTCATCACGGGTGCCAACAAGCGTCCGCTGAAGTCGCTGTCCGACATGCTGAAGGGCAAGCAGGGCCGCTTCCGTCAGAACCTGCTCGGCAAGCGCGTCGACTATTCCGGCCGTTCGGTCATCACCGTGGGTCCGGAGCTGAAGCTGCACCAGTGCGGCCTGCCGAAGAAGATGGCGCTCGAGCTGTTCAAGCCGTTCATCTATTCGCGCCTTGACGCCAAGGGCTTCTCCTCGACCGTCAAGCAGGCGAAAAAACTGGTGGAGAAGGAGCGTCCGGAAGTCTGGGATATCCTTGACGAGGTGATCCGCGAGCACCCGGTTCTCCTGAACCGTGCGCCGACGCTTCACCGTCTCGGCATCCAGGCGTTCGAACCGACCCTGATCGAAGGCAAGGCCATTCAACTGCACCCGCTCGTCTGTTCGGCGTTCAACGCCGACTTCGACGGTGACCAGATGGCCGTTCACGTTCCGCTGTCGCTGGAAGCCCAGCTGGAAGCGCGGACGCTGATGATGTCGACGAACAACATCCTGCACCCGGCCAACGGTGGCCCGATCATCGTTCCCTCGCAGGATATCGTTCTCGGTCTCTACTACCTGTCGATCCTGGCTGAGGGTGAGCCGGGTGAGGGCATGGCATTCGGCGATATCGGCGAAATCCATCATGCTCTGGCCAACAAGGTCATCACGCTGCACACCAAGATCAAGGGCCGTTACAAGTCCGTTGATGCAGACGGCAACCCGACGTCCGAGATCATCGAGACGACACCGGGCCGGATGCTGATCGCGGAACTGCTGCCGAAGCATTTCGAGGTTCCGTTCGAGGTCTGCAACAGGCTGATGACCAAGAAGGAAATCTCCAAGATGATCGACACGGTCTACCGTGCCTGCGGTCAGAAGGAGACGGTCATCTTCTGTGACCGGATCATGGAACTCGGCTTCAAGAATGCCTGTAACGCAGGTATCTCGTTCGGCATGGACGACATGGTCATTCCGGACACGAAGCAGAACCTGGTTGCCGAAACCGCGTCGCTCGCGACCGAATACGAGCAGCAGTACAATGACGGTCTGATCACCCAGGGCGAGAAGTACAACAAGGTTGTCGACGCCTGGGCGAAATGCACCGACAAGATCGCCGACGAAATGATGGCCCGCATCAAGGCGGTCCAGATCGACGACGAAACCGGACGTCAGAAGCCGATGAACTCGGTCTACATGATGTCGCACTCCGGTGCCCGTGGCTCGCCCCAGCAGATGAAGCAGCTGGCGGGCATGCGCGGCCTGATGGCCAAGCCGGACGGTTCCATCATCGAGAACCCGATCATTTCGAACTTCAAGGAAGGCCTGTCGGTTCTGGAGTACTTCAACTCCACGCACGGTGCCCGTAAGGGTCTGGCCGATACCGCCCTGAAGACGGCGAACTCCGGTTACCTCACGCGCCGTCTGGTGGACGTTGCGCAGGACAGCATCATCCTGGAACAGGATTGCGGCTCCGAGCGCGGCATCACCGTTGCGCCGATCGTCGATGCCGGTAACGTCATTGCCTCCCTCGGCATGCGCGTTCTCGGACGGACGACAGCGGAAGACGTCGTCAACAACCAGACCGGCGAAGTGCTTGTCCCCAAGGGCACGCTCATCGACGAGAAGGATGTCGAGGCGATCGAGGCTGCCAAGGTGCAGCAGATCAAGATCCGTTCGGTTCTGACCTGTGAAACCGAAACCGGCGTGTGCGCGACCTGTTATGGCCGTGACCTTGCACGCGGTACGCCCGTCAACCTCGGTGAGGCTGTCGGTGTCATCGCGGCGCAGTCGATCGGTGAGCCGGGCACCCAGCTGACGATGCGGACGTTCCACATCGGCGGCACGGCGCAGGTTGTCGACAGCTCGTTCATCGAGTCCAATGTCGACGGCACGGTGAAGATCCGGAACCGCTCGGTTCAGCGCGACTCGGAAGGCAACCTCGTTGCCATGGTCCGCAACATGTCCATCGTCGTCATCGACAGCGACGGCAACGAGCGTGCCGTGCACCGGGTGGCCTACGGCTCCAAGCTGCATGTCGACGAAGGCGATGCGGTCAAGCGCGGACAGCGGATCGCGGAATGGGATCCCTATACCCGTCCGATGCTTGCGGAAGTCGACGGCACCGTCGATTTCGAGGATCTGGTCGATGGTGCGTCGGTTCAGGAAACCGCCGACGAGGCGACCGGTATCACCAAGCGTGTCGTCATCGACTGGCGTTCGTCGCAGCGTGGTGCGGATCTCAAGCCGGCGATCGTCATCAAGGACGACAAGGGCACGATTTCCAAGAACGCCCGCGGTTCCGATGCCCGCCTGATGCTCTCGGTGGACGCCGTCCTTTCGGTTCAGCCGGGATCAACGGTAAAGGCCGGTGACGTGCTGGCGCGTATTCCTCTGGAAAGCGCCAAGACCAAGGACATTACCGGTGGTCTGCCGCGTGTTGCCGAACTGTTCGAGGCACGCCGTCCGAAGGATCATGCGATCATCGCGGAAATCGATGGGACGATCCGGTTCGGCCGTGACTACAAGAACAAGCGCCGCATCATCATCGATCCGGCAGAGGACGGTGCCGATCCCGTCGAGTACCTCATCCCGAAAGGCAAGCATTTCCATCTTCAGGAAGGCGATGCCATTGAGAAGGGTGAGTACATTCTCGACGGCAACCCGGCACCGCACGATATCCTGGCGGTCAAGGGCGTGGAGGCACTTGCTGCCTATCTCGTCAACGAGATCCAGGAAGTCTACCGTCTGCAGGGCGTGACCATCAACGACAAGCACATCGAGGTGATTGTCCGTCAGATGCTGCAGAAAGTCGAAATCACCGATCCGGGCGACACCGAGTTCTTCTCGGGCGAACAGATCGACAAGATCGACTTCGAAGAGGCAAACCAGAAGGCGATCGACAACGCCCGGGATCCGGCCAAGGGCGTGCCCGTCCTGCTCGGGATCACCAAGGCGTCGTTGCAGACCCGCTCCTTCTTCTCGGCCGCTTCCTTCCAGGAGACGACCCGGGTGCTCACCGACGCTGCGGTCAACGGCAAGACCGACCCGCTCGTCGGCCTCAAGGAGAACGTCATTGTCGGCCGTTTGATCCCGGCCGGTACCGGCGGGGTGATGAAGCGCATTCGCCAGATTGCAACGCATCGCGACGACCTGATCCAGGAAGCGCAGCGGCAGCAGTCTTCGGAAAGTGCGGCGGAAGGCCTGCTGGAAGACATGACCGGCGCAGCGGAATAAGCTTCGCGCCTTGTGAAATCCGAAAGGCCGCCTCCGGGCGGCCTTTCTTGTTCAAACGGAATGAAAGAGCTCCGAAATGAATGACAATGAAGTCGAGATGGAGCCGGTGGTCTACATCGTCATCGGCCGTGTCTGGGAAAACGAAGACGCGCTGCCGGAGGATGCGATCACGATCCATGCCCTGCTGACGGCGCCCGACGATGACGACGCCGTGCGCAAGACGCTCGAAGCACTGCAGGGGCAGGGCTACGCCGAGGCTGAGCTCGACCAGATCGGCGTCATGGACGGCGAGCCCGACGATCCGGTCCACGAGGGCGCCTACCAGGATGCGCTTGCGGGCAATGTCGCCATCGTGACGTTCACCGCTTGAGCGCTGTTTCGTCGAGATGTTCCCCGGTTTGGCGCGCATGCAGACCTGCCTGGCGGGCATCCGGTTTCGGGCGGGTGATCCGGTCGGGCCCGTGTTCTACGGCCTTGGCTTGTATTGCATTGAAGAACCGGTGCATCAGCAGTGCCGATTCTCGAACCGAGACGGTTTTGCGGCGCCACAGGCACGCTGCCGGAGCATCGAAAGTGCAGGGGTGCTCTGCGTCTGACAGGCACTGCGCAATAAAATTACCCAAAGCGCCGAATTTATAGTGCCGAGACATCAATAGAGCGCTGTTTTGATGTCGAAAATTCGTGTTTGCAGGGGTTCATGACACCGCTTGCGGTTTTTTCGATAAAGCACTTGACGCAAAGGGTGCATATGAGTAGGTTCCGCGCATCCCAAGGGCAGGCGGTAAGAGTGAACCGTCCAGCGCTGATCAAAGGCGCAGGACCCAATCCTCTTAAACGCTGTCGGGTTACATAGGCGAATACGCGTCGATTGCATGACCGCGGGGCAACTCGTGGTCCTCTGGTTTTTCGCAGCGCCTGCCGCTCTTTCAGAGCGCGCGGGCGCGATTCTGCATGTCTTCACGGATTTGCGGGGTCAGCGGGGGACTGCAGTTGCATACGAATTTTTGGATGGACAAGGTAAAGGGCAAAGAATGCCGACCATCAACCAGTTGATCCGCAAGCCGCGGAAAGATCCGCCGAAGCGGAACAAGGTGCCGGCCATGGAGGCCTGCCCCCAGAAGCGTGGTGTTTGCACCCGCGTTTACACGACGACGCCGAAGAAGCCGAACTCGGCTCTGCGTAAGGTGGCCAAGATCCGCCTGACCAACGGCTTCGAAGTCATTGGCTACATCCCGGGTGAAGGTCACAACCTTCAGGAACACTCGGTGGTGATGATCCGCGGCGGCCGCGTCAAGGACTTGCCGGGTGTGCGCTACCACATCATCCGTGGTGTGCTCGACACCCAGGGCGTCAAGGATCGTAAGCAGCGCCGGTCGAAATACGGCGCCAAGCGGCCGAAGTAAGGAGCACATCAGATGTCCCGTCGTCACCGCGCTGAAAAACGCGAAATCAACCCCGATCCGAAATTCGGGGATGTCGTCGTAACGAAGTTCATGAACTCCATCATGTACGACGGCAAGAAATCCACCGCCGAACGCATCGTCTACGGTGCTTTCGACGTTGTCGAGAACAAGACCCGCGAGAACCCGATCGAGGTTTTCCACGCGGCTCTTGAAAACGTCATGCCGCAAGTGGAAGTGCGCTCCCGCCGTGTTGGTGGCGCCACCTACCAGGTTCCGGTCGAGGTTCGCTCCGATCGCCGTCAGGCGCTC
Source organism: Roseibium sp. (assembly GCF_965229775.1). GTDB lineage: Bacteria > Pseudomonadota > Alphaproteobacteria > Rhizobiales > Stappiaceae > Roseibium. Next base: position 5,311,134 of record NZ_OZ245929.1, on the reverse strand, counting down.
GCGATCCGCTGGCTGATCACCGCTGCGCGCAACCGCAACGAAACCACGATGGTTGATCGTCTCTCTGGCGAACTGCTCGATGCAGCAAACAACCGTGGTACCGCAGTTAAGAAGCGCGAAGACACGCACCGGATGGCCGACGCCAACCGCGCGTTCTCGCACTATCGCTGGTAATTTGACTTCGAAGGGCTGACGCTATGTCGCGCACGCATAAAATCGAGGACTACCGTAACTTCGGCATCATGGCTCACATCGATGCCGGCAAGACCACGACCACGGAACGTATCCTCTACTATACGGGTAAGAGCCACAAGATCGGCGAAGTTCATGACGGCGCAGCCACCATGGACTGGATGGAGCAGGAGCAGGAGCGTGGCATCACGATCACCTCTGCTGCAACGACCGCGTTCTGGAACGACAAGCGCCTGAACATCATCGACACCCCGGGCCACGTTGACTTCACCATTGAAGTCGAGCGCTCCCTGCGTGTTCTTGACGGCGCTGTTGCACTGCTGGACGCAAACGCCGGTGTTGAGCCGCAGACCGAAACTGTCTGGCGCCAGGCCGACAAGTACAGCGTCCCGCGGATGATCTTCGTCAACAAGATGGACAAGCTGGGCGCCGATTTCGATCGCTGCGTCACCATGATCAAGGAGCGCCTCGGCGCGACCCCGCTGGTCATGCAGCTGCCGGTTGGCGCTGAAAGCGAATTCGCAGGCTGCGTTGATCTTCTGAAGATGAAGGCGCTGATCTGGCAGGCTGAAAACCTCGGCGCTGCCTGGGACGAAACCGACATTCCGGCCGATCTTGCCGATCGCGCCCAGGAAATGCACGACGCCCTGATCGAGACCGCCGTCGAAGTCGACGAAGAGGCAATGGAAGCTTACCTGGAAGGCGAAGAGCCGACCATGGAGAAGCTGAAAGAGCTGATCCGCAAGGGCACCATCAACGGTGACTTCGTGCCGATCTTCTGCGGTTCCGCGTTCAAGAACAAGGGCGTTCAGCCGCTTCTCGACGCGGTTGTCGACTTCCTGCCGAGCCCGGTCGAAGTTCCGGCCATCAAGGGCGTCGATCCTAAGACCGAAGAAGAAGCCGAGCGCAAGTCCTCCGACGACGAGCCGCTCAGCCTGCTGGCCTTCAAGATCGCCAACGACCCGTTTGTCGGTTCGCTGACCTTCTGCCGCATCTATTCCGGTGTTCTGAACAAGGGCGTGTCCCTGTTGAACACGGTCAAGGACAAGCGCGAGCGCGTTGGCCGCATGATGCAGATGCACTCCAACTCCCGTGACGACATCGACGTGGCCTATGCAGGCGACATCGTTGCGATCGCGGGCCTGAAAGACACCACGACGGGCGACACCCTGTGTGACGCGCTGAAGCCGGTGATCCTGGAGCGCATGGAATTCCCCGAGCCGGTGATCGAGATCGCCGTCGAGCCGAAGACCAAGGGCGACCAGGAAAAAATGGGCCTTGCCCTGAACCGCCTGGCTGCCGAAGATCCTTCGTTCCGCGTCAAGACGGACGAAGAATCCGGCCAGACGATCATCGCGGGCATGGGCGAATTGCACCTCGACATCATCGTCGACCGCATGAAGCGTGAATTCAAGGTCGAGGCGAACATCGGTGCGCCGCAGGTGGCCTACCGTGAAACCATCACCAAGGTTGCCGACGTGGATTACACCCACAAGAAGCAGTCCGGTGGTTCCGGTCAGTTCGCCCGCATCAAGCTCACCATCGAGCCGTCCGAGCCGAACGAAGGTTACGTCTTCGAGAGCAAGGTTGTCGGCGGTAACGTTCCGAAGGAATACATCCCGGGCGTTACCAAGGGTATCGAAAGCGTCATGTCTTCCGGTCCGCTGGCAGGCTTCCCGATGCTCGATATCAAGGCAACCCTCACCGATGGTGCCTACCACGACGTTGACTCGTCCGTTCTGGCCTTCGAAATCGCCGGCCGTGCCGGTTTCCGCGAAGCAATCCAGAAGGCCGGCCCGAAACTGCTCGAGCCGATCATGAAGGTCGAGGTTGTCACCCCTGAAGACTACATGGGTGACGTGATTGGTGACCTGAACTCCCGCCGCGGCCAGATCGCAGGCACGGAGAACCGGGGCATCGTGACCGTCATCACCGCAATGGTTCCGCTGGCCAACATGTTTGGCTACGTGAACAATCTGCGGTCCATGTCTCAAGGCCGCGCCCAGTACTCGATGGTGTTCGATCACTACGAGCAGGTGCCGCAGGCTGTCGCCGAAGAGGTTCAGGCGAAATACGCCTGACCCCAACCTCTTGATGTCAAAAAGAAATAGAGAAACGGAGTAATCCGATGGCGAAGGAAAAATTTGAGCGCAACAAGCCGCACGTTAACATTGGCACGATTGGCCACGTTGACCATGGCAAGACGACGCTGACCGCTGCAATTACGATGACGCTGGCCGAGGCCGGCGGCGCAGAAGCAAAAGCCTACGACGAGATTGACGGTGCGCCTGAAGAAAAGGCACGCGGCATCACCATCTCCACGGCACACGTTGAGTATGAGACGGAGAACCGTCACTACGCTCACGTTGACTGCCCTGGCCACGCCGACTACGTGAAGAACATGATCACGGGTGCGGCGCAGATGGACGGCGCGATCCTTGTTGTTTCTTCGGCAGACGGCCCGATGCCGCAGACCCGCGAGCACATCCTGCTTGCGCGTCAGGTTGGTGTTCCGGCTCTTGTTGTCTTCATGAACAAGGTTGACCAGGTCGACGACGAAGAGCTTCTTGAGCTCGTCGAAATGGAAATCCGCGAGCTTCTGTCTTCGTACGAGTTCCCGGGCGACGACATTCCGATCGTGAAGGGTTCTGCTCTTGCAGCTGTTGAGAACCGCGACGCTGAAATCGGCCGTGACGCGATCCGTGAGCTGATGGCTCAGGTTGACGAGTACATCCCGACGCCCGAGCGTCCGAAGGATCAGCCGTTCCTGATGCCGATCGAAGACGTATTCTCGATCTCCGGCCGTGGTACGGTTGTGACCGGGCGTGTCGAGCGCGGTATTGTCAAGGTGGGTGAGGAAGTCGAGATCGTCGGCATCAAGGAGACCACGAAGACAACTGTTACGGGTGTTGAAATGTTCCGCAAGCTGCTGGACAGCGGCGAAGCAGGCGACAACATCGGTGCTCTGATCCGCGGCGTTGGCCGTGAGGAAGTTGAGCGTGGCCAGGTTCTTTGCAAGCCGGGTTCCGTTACCCCGCACACGAAGTTCAAGGCGGAAGCCTACATCCTGACGAAGGAAGAAGGTGGCCGTCATACGCCGTTCTTCACCAACTACCGTCCGCAGTTCTACTTCCGTACGACGGACGTGACGGGTGTTGTCTCCCTTCCGGAAGGCACGGAAATGGTGATGCCGGGCGACAACGTGTCGGTTGACGTTGAGCTGATCGTGCCGATCGCCATGGAAGAAGGCCTGCGCTTCGCAATCCGCGAAGGTGGCCGTACCGTCGGCGCAGGCGTCGTCGCATCCATCATCGAATAATCGACAGCCGGGCCTGCCGGCGAAACTCAAGGTAACGCGGGCAGGCCCGCAGTCTTATTGGGAACAACAACAATGAACGGTCAGAATATCCGGATCCGCCTCAAGGCGTTTGACCACCGTATTCTCGACGCCTCCACCAAGGAGATCGTCAATACGGCCAAGCGGACCGGTGCTCAGGTACGGGGTCCCGTGCCGCTGCCGACGCGGATCGAGAAGTACACCGTGCTTCGCGGACCGCACATCGATAAGAAAAGCCGCGATCAGTTCGAGATGCGTACGCACAAGCGTCTTCTCGACATCGTTGATCCGACGCCCCAGACGGTGGACGCGCTCATGAAGCTCGACCTGGCCGCTGGTGTCGACGTCGAGATCAAGCTCTAAGGCGGGGTCAAGGGGACACATCATGCGTTCTGGAGTGATCGCTCAGAAAGTGGGCATGACCCGCATCTACAACGATGCAGGCGAGCATGTTCCGGTCACTGTTTTGCGGCTGGAAAACTGCCAGGTGGTTGCCCACCGGACTGACGAAAAGAATGGTTACACGGCGCTGCAGCTCGGCGCAGGTACCCGGAAAGTAAAGAATACGCCGAAGGCACTGCGCGGTCACTTTGCTGTTGCAAAGGTCGAGCCGAAGCGGACGGTGGCCGAGTTCCGCGTTTCCGCGGACAACATGATCGACGTCGGTTCGGAAATGACTGCCGACCATTATGTCGAAGGCCAGTTCGTGGACGTGACCGGTACGTCGATCGGTAAAGGTTTTGCCGGTGCGATGAAGCGTCACAACTTCGGTGGTGGCCGTGCATCCCACGGTAACTCAATCTCGCACCGCTCACACGGTTCCACGGGTCAGTGTCAGGATCCGGGCCGCGTGTTCAAGGGCAAGAAAATGGCCGGTCACATGGGCGATGCCCGTGTCACCACGCAGAACCTGAAGGTTGTGCGCACTGATGTTGAGCGTGGCCTGATCATGGTCGAGGGTTCCGTTCCGGGCGCCAAGGGCGGCTGGATCCTGGTCCGCGACGCGATCAAAAAGGCGCTGCCGGAAAACGTTCCGGTACCGGGTGCTTTCAAGGCGTCCGATGCGGCCGAGGCTGCCGGGAAGGAGAGTGAGTGATGGAACTCCAGGTCAAGACCCTCGAAGGTGGGGCGGCCGGTTCGATCACGGTGTCTGACGAGATCTTCGGTCTCGAGCCGCGCACCGATTTGATCCACCGTGTGGTGCGCTGGCAGCTGGCCAAGCGCCAGGCGGGCACCCACAAGACGCTGAAGCGTTCGGAGATTTCCGGCACGACGAAGAAATTCGTCCGTCAGAAAGGTTCGGGCGGCGCACGTCACGGCAACAGGAAGGCTCCGCAGTTCCGCGGCGGTGGCAAGGCGTTCGGCCCGGTCGTTCGCGACCATGGCCATGAGCTGCCCAAGAAGGTTCGCGCCCTCGGCCTGAAGCATGCTCTGTCCGCCAAGGCGAAAGCAGACAGCATCGTTGTCGTTGAAGACGCAAAAGCAGCCGAAGCAAAGACCAAGGCACTCAAGGGACAGCTGCAGAAGCTCGGCCTGACCAGTGCGCTGGTGATCGACGGCGGTGATGTCGACAACAACTTCGCACTGGCTTCGCGCAACATTCCGCACGTGGATGTGCTGCCGATCCAGGGCATCAATGTCTACGACATCCTGCGGGCCAACACCCTGGTGTTGACCAAGGCAGCGGTGTCCGCACTTGAGGAGCGCTTCAAATGAGCAAACTTCCTCACTACGACAAGATCGTTGGTCCGGTGATCACCGAAAAATCGACGATGGCTTCGGAAGAGAACAAGGTTGTCTTCAAGGTCGCAAACGACGCAACGAAGCCTGAGATCAAGGCTGCTGTCGAGGCACTGTTCGGCGTCAAGGTCACGGCTGTGAACACTCTGGTCCGCAAGGGCAAGGTGAAGCGCTTCCGTGGACGTCTTGGCCGCCAGTCCGACTTCAAGAAGGCCGTCGTAACGCTGCAGGAAGGTCACGGCATCGACGTGACCACTGGGCTCTAAGACGGGGACTTTAGAAAAATGGCACTTAAGACATTCAATCCAACGTCCCCGGGCCGCCGTCAGCTTGTTCAGGTTGACCGCTCCGGTCTGCACAAGGGCAAGCCGGTCAAGACCCTGACCGAAGGCCTGTCCAAGAAGGGTGGCCGCAACAACACCGGCCGCCTGACGTCCCCGAACCGCGGTGGCGGTCACAAGCGGTCCTACCGTCTTGTCGACTTCAAGCGCCGCAAGTGGGATGTACCGGCAACGGTCGAGCGCCTTGAATACGATCCGAACCGGACCGCGTTCATTGCCCTGATCCGTTACGAAGACGGCGAGCTGAGCTACATCCTGGCGCCGCAGCGCCTTGCCGCCGGCGACACCGTCGTTGCCGGCAACAACGTCGACGTCAAACCGGGCAATGCCGCGCCGCTGGCAAGCATTCCTGTTGGAACGATCGTGCACAACATCGAGCTGAAGCCGGGCAAAGGCGCCCAGATCGCTCGTTCTGCCGGCGCTTTCGTTCAGATCGTGGGCCGTGACCAGGGCTACACCACGCTGCGCCTGATGTCTGGCGAGCAGCGTCGTGTTCTCGGCACCTGCATGGCCACCATTGGCGCCGTGTCCAACCCGGATCACGCCAACATCAATCTCGGCAAGGCAGGCCGTTCCCGCTGGCTTGGCATTCGCCCGCATACGCGTGGTGTCGCCATGAACCCGATCGACCACCCGCATGGTGGTGGTGAAGGACGGACCTCCGGCGGTCGTCATCCGGTTACTCCCTGGGGTAAACCGACCAAAGGCAAGCGTACGCGGAGCAACAAGCAGACCGATAAGTATATCGTCCGCAGCCGCCACGCGCGTAAGAAGTAAAGGACAGGATCGTGGCACGTTCGATCTGGAAAGGTCCGTTTGTCGACGGGTATCTGCTGAAGAAAGCTGACAAGGTCCGTGAGTCCGGCCGGAACGAGGTCATCAAGACCTGGAGCCGCCGCTCAACGATCCTGCCGCAGTTCGTCGGCTTGACCTTTGGCGTCTACAACGGACAGAAGCACGTTCCGGTGCTGGTGTCTGAAGAAATGATCGGTCACAAGTTCGGCGAGTTCTCGCCGACGCGGACCTATTACGGACATGGCGCCGACAAGAAGGCGAAGAGGAAGTAACGATGGGCAAGCCGAAGCGTGAGCGGACGCTCGCTGACAACGAGGCAAGGGCAATGACCCGCATGCTGCGCGTTTCCCCGCGCAAGCTGAACCTCGTTGCGGCTTCGATCCGTGGCAAAAAAGTCGGCTCCGCGATCGCGGACCTGACGTTCTCCCGCAAGCGCATCGCGCAAGATGTCAAGAAGACCTTGATGTCGGCGGTTGCGAATGCGGAAAACAATCATGACCTGGACATCGACAACCTGGTGGTTGCCGAGGCCCATGTTGGCAAGGCTTTTGTCATCAAGCGGTTCCAGGCCCGCGCCCGCGGCCGGGTCGGCCGGATCGAGAAACCCTTCTCGAACCTGACCATCGTCGTGCGCGAAGTTGAGGAGACCGCCTGATGGGACATAAAGTAAATCCGATCGGCATGCGCCTCGGGATCAACCGCACCTGGGATTCCCGCTGGTATGCGAACAAGAACGAATACGGTGATCTTCTCCACGAAGATTTCCGCATCCGCGAGTTCCTGCTGAAGGAACTCAAGCAGGCAGCCGTTTCCAAGGTCGTTATCGAGCGCCCGCACAAGAAATGCCGTGTTTCCATCCACTCCGGCCGTCCGGGTGTGGTCATCGGCAAGAAGGGTGCGGACATCGAGCGTCTGCGCAAGAAAATCGCCGACATCACCAATTCGGAAGTGCATCTCAACATCGTTGAAGTGCGCAAGCCGGAAATCGATGCGACCCTCGTTGCCGCTTCGATTGCTCAGCAGCTGGAACGCCGTGTTGCCTTCCGCCGCGCCATGAAACGGGCTGTTCAGTCCGCCATGCGTCTCGGCGCCCAGGGCATCCGGATCAACTGCGGTGGCCGTCTCGGCGGCGCGGAAATCGCGCGTATCGAATGGTACCGTGAAGGCCGCGTGCCGCTTCACACGCTGCGTGCCGACATCGACTACGGTGTCGCAAGCGCCCACACGGCTTATGGCGTGTGCGGTGTGAAGGTCTGGATCTTCAAGGGTGAAATTCTGGAGCACGATCCGATGGCGTCCGAACGCCGCGCGACTGCTGCTTCCGAAGGTAACCAGGGTGATCGCGGCGGACGCCGGGATCGGGGCCGCGAGCGCGCAGCTTAAGTCAAGCTGCCTGCCGCTCGTAAGACAAGAAAGACGAGAGAAGAACGATGCTGCAACCGAAGCGCACAAAGTTCCGCAAGCAGCACAAGGGCCGCATCCACGGCTTGTCGAAGGGAGGCACAGACCTCAACTTCGGCGCATTCGGTCTGAAGGCCTTGGAGCCGGAGCGTGTGACCGCACGCCAGATCGAAGCGGCCCGTCGTGCTATGACCCGTCACATGAAGCGTGCGGGTCGTGTTTGGATCCGTATCTTCCCGGACGTGCCGGTTTCTTCGAAGCCTGCCGAAGTCCGCATGGGTAAGGGTAAAGGTTCTCCGGATTACTGGGCTTGCCGTGTCAAGCCGGGCCGGATCATGTTTGAAGTCGATGGTGTTCCGGAAGATGTCGCCCGTGAAGCGATGCGTCTTGCCGCCGCCAAGCTGCCGATCAAGTGCCGTTTCGTTCAGCGTATCGGCGACTAAGGCAGGCGAGGAGTTAAGCCATGAAGGCGACCGATGTACGGGCAAAGACCCTCGACGAGCTCCGTGGTGAGCTTGAAGGCCTGAAGAAGGAGCAGTTCAACCTGCGCTTCCAGAAGGCCACGGGTCAGCTTGAAAACACTGCGCGTGTCCGGCAGATCCGCCGCGACATCGCGCGTATCCAGACGATCATGCGCGAAAAGCGCGTGTCGGCTAACGCGTAAGGAGACGGCAATGCCGAAGCGTATCCTGCAGGGCACCGTTGTCAGCGACGCGAATGACAAGACGGTGACGGTCAACGTGGAGCGCCGCTTCACGCACCCGCTGCTGAAAAAGACCGTGCGCCGGACGAAGAAGTACCGCGCACACGACGAAAGCAACCAGTACAAGGTTGGCGACACTGTTCAGATCGAAGAGTGTGCGCCGATTTCGAAAAACAAACGTTGGACCGTGGTCGCTCAGTGACCGCGCTCCAGTAGTGAGCATCAGGCGCCCGTGACCCGTGCGCCGCTAGAAGAACAAGGCAGCCAGTCATGATTCAGATGCAAACAAACCTCGACGTCGCCGACAATTCCGGCGCCCGTCGTGTCATGTGCATCAAAGTGCTCGGCGGCTCCAAGCGCAAATACGCCCAGGTCGGAGACATCATCGTTGTTTCCGTCAAAGAGGCTATTCCGCGGGGCCGCGTCAAAAAGGGCGACGTGATGAAGGCTGTCGTCGTGCGCACGGCTAAGGATATCCGCCGTCCCGATGGCAGCGTGATCCGGTTCGACCGCAATGCGGCCGTGCTGGTCAACAACAACAAAGAGCCGGTCGGCACCCGTATTTTCGGCCCGGTGCCGCGCGAACTTCGCGCCAAGAACCACATGAAGATCATTTCGCTCGCGCCGGAGGTGCTCTGATGGCTGCGAAAATCAAAAAAGGCGACACGGTGGTTGTTCTGACCGGCCGTGACAAGGGCAAGTCCGGGGAAGTCATCCAGATCTTGCCGAGTGACAACAAGGCCCTGGTTCGCGGGATCAACATGGTCCGCCGCCACCAGAAACAGACCCAGACGCAGGAAGCCGGGATCGTCTCCAAAGAGGCGCCGATCCACCTGTCCAACGTCGCGCTGGCCGATCCGAAGGACGGCAAGCCGACCCGCGTCGGTTTCAAAGTGCAGGACGATGGCACCAAGGTTCGTGTGGCCAGACGTTCGGGAGACCTGATCGATGGCTGATACAGCTTATGAGCCGCGTCTGAAGACGCATTACAACGAAGTCGTGCGCAAGCAGCTTCTGGAAAAGTTCCAGTACAAGAACGTCATGCAGGTTCCGCAGCTGGAAAAGATCGTCCTCAACATCGGTGTTGGCGAGGCGGTCGGCGATTCCAAGAAAGCGCGGACGGCTGCTGAAGATCTCGCGGCGATTGCCGGCCAGAAGCCGGTCATCACCAAGGCGAAGAAGTCCATCGCGACGTTCAAGGTCCGCGAAGGCATGCCGCTGGGTGTCAAGGTGACCCTGCGCCGCCAGCAGATGTTCGAATTCATGGACCGTCTGATCACAATCGCGCTGCCGCGCGTTCGTGACTTCCGTGGCCTGAACCCGAAGAGCTTCGACGGTCGTGGCAACTACGCCATGGGTATCAAGGAACACATCGTGTTTCCGGAGATCGAGTACGACAAGGTCGACCAGATCTGGGGCATGGACGTGATCGTTTGCACCACGGCGCCGACTGATGACGAGGCACGCGAGCTTCTGCGCGCGTTCAACTTCCCGTTCACGAAGTAACGGGCAAGGAAGGGACCGACGATGGCGAAGAAAAGCGCAATCGAGAAAAACAAGCGCCGTGAGAAGCTTGTCAAGAAATACGCTGAAAAGCGCGCCGCTCTGAAAGCGATGGCGAAGGACGAGAACCTTTCCCTCGAAGAGCGTTACAACGCACGACTGAAGCTGGCAAAACTGCCGCGGAACTCCGCTCCGAACCGCGTTCGCAACCGTTGCGAAGTGTCCGGCCGTCCGCGCGGTTTTTACCGCAAGCTGAAAATGTCGCGTATTGCGCTTCGTGAACTGGGCTCCCTGGGCAAGATCCCGGGCCTGGTCAAGTCGAGCTGGTAAGGAGAAACTCCGATGGCAATTTCTGATCCGTTGGGGGATATGCTGACCCGGATTCGCAACGCTCAGATGCGTCGCAAGAACAAGGTCAACTCACCTAATTCCAAATTGCGTGCACACGTACTTGATGTGCTGGCAAAAGAGGGATACATCCGTGGCTACACCACGGTTGACTACGAGGGCGGTAAGTCCGAGTTGGAAATCGAACTGAAGTATTTCGACGGCGAGCCGGTTATCCGCACCATTGAGCGTGTGTCCAAGCCGGGACGTCGCGTGTACTCGTCGGTGAAAAACATCCCGCATGTCTCGAATGGCCTGGGCGTGTCGATCATTTCGACTCCGCGCGGCGTCATGAGCGACCATCAGGCGCGGGAAGAGAATGTAGGTGGCGAGGTTCTCTGCCGCGTCTTCTGATGCGGCACTCTCGCTTTTGAAACAACGACAAGGTTGGTCAAATGTCTCGTATTGGCAAAAAGCCAGTCCCCGTGCCTAGCGGGGTAACGGCATCGATCGACGGTCAGACAGTTACGATCAAGGGCCCGAAAGGCGAAAAGTCTTTCGTGCTCAATGATCTTGTTCTGGCCGAAATGACGGATGACGGGATCAAAATCGATCCACGCAACAGTTCCAAGCCGGCTCGCTCCATGTGGGGCATGAGCCGCACCATGGTGTCGAACCTGATCACCGGTGTTACCGACGGTTTCAAGAAAGACCTCGCGATCACAGGTGTCGGTTACCGTGCACAGGTCCAGGGTCAGAACCTTCAGCTGGCGCTCGGTTTCTCGCATGACGTCGTCTATCCGATCCCGGAAGGCATCGACATCAAGTGCCCGAAGCCGACGGAAATCAGCATCACCGGTACCGACAAACAGCGTGTCGGCCAGGTCGCAGCTGAGATCCGCGAATTCCGCCCGCCGGAGCCCTACAAGGGCAAAGGCGTACGTTATGCAGACGAGTTCATCGTCCGCAAAGAAGGCAAGAAGAAGTAACGGACCCAGATCATGGCGAACAGCAAACAAGCTTTCGAGCGCCGCCGCGATCGCGTGCGTCGTTCGATCAGGAAAGCCGGCGGCGGACGTCCGCGTCTTTCCATCTTCCGCTCGTCGAAGCAGATCTACGCCCAGATCATTGACGATGCGAAGGGGCACACGATTGCCTCTGCTTCTACGATCGAAAGCGATCTCAAGGGCAGCCTGAAAACGGGCGCCGATGTCGCAGCAGCCGCTGCCGTCGGCAAGCTTGTCGCGGAGCGCGCAGTCGCTGCCGGCGTCAAGCAGGTCGTGTTCGACCGGGGCGGGTACATGTATCACGGGCGCGTCAAGGCGCTTGCCGATGCGGCCCGCGAAGGTGGACTTGAATTCTGACCAGCGCCCGTTGGCGCTCTTAAGAACGGAAGACAAATAATATGGCGAGACAGGATAATCGCGATCGCGAAGAGCGAGACAGCGAATTCGTCGACAAGCTCGTACACATCAACCGCGTTGCGAAAGTGGTCAAGGGTGGCCGTCGCTTCGGCTTCGCCGCGCTTGTCGTGGTTGGTGACCAGAAGGGCCGTGTCGGCTTTGGTCATGGCAAGGCGCGTGAAGTGCCGGAAGCCATCCGCAAGGCTACGGAAGCCGCGAAACGCACGATGATCCGTGTGCCCCTGCGTGAAGGCCGGACGCTCCACCACGACGTGGAAGGCCGTCACGGCGCAGGCAAGGTGCTGCTGCGCGCAGCTCCGGCAGGTACCGGTATCATTGCAGGTGGCCCGATGCGTGCCGTTTTCGAAACGCTCGGTGTTCAGGACGTTGTTGCAAAGTCTCTCGGGACTTCGAACCCCTACAACATGGTTCGCGCAACGTTTGCCGCGCTGACGAAGGAAGACAGCCCGCGCTCCGTCGCTGCGCGCCGGGGCCTGAAGGTCTCCGTGCTGCAGTCCAGGCGCCGTGACAACAACGAAGAGGCTACTCCGGCTGCTGCCGAGGCTTGACCTCGACAGCTCCGGACCCCAGCTGAAAGAGGGTAGGTTCCATGGCGAACACCGAAAAGACTGTTACGGTCGAACAGATCGGTAGCCCGCTGCGCCGTCCGAAGGACCAGCGCGCGACGCTCATCGGTCTTGGCCTGAACAAGATGCATCGCCGTTCCACGCTGAAGGACACTCCTGAAGTGCGCGGAATGATCAACAAGGTCCAGCATCTCGTTCGCGTCGTCGAAGACGCTTAAGGACGGGGTGAGGAGAAGAACAATGAAGCTCAACGAACTTCGTGACAACGAAGGTGCCGTAAAAGAGCGCACCCGCGTTGGACGCGGCATCGGTTCCGGCAAGGGCAAGACCGGTGGTCGTGGTGTCAAGGGTCAGAAGTCCCGTTCCGGCGTTGCGATCAAGGGTTTTGAAGGCGGCCAGATGCCGCTTCACCGCCGTTTGCCGAAGCGTGGATTCACGAACATTTTCGCCAAGGACTACAACACCGTGTCCGTCGGCCGTGTTCAGAAAGCCATTGATGCAGGCAAGCTCAACGCGTCGGAGACCGTTACGGTCGAAACGCTCAAGGCTGCCGGCGTTGTCAAAAGGGTCCGCGACGGTGTCCGCATCGTGGCCAACGGCGAACTGACTGCCGCCGTGACCTTTGAAGTTGCCGGTGCCTCCAAGGGCGCTGTCACAGCAATCGAAAAAGCGGGCGGCAAGGTTGCCGTTCTGGGAGCTCAGGCTTAACAGCCTGGGCTTTTCCCGTTTGTGGGTAAGCATAATACCGGAGTAGGGCATGGCATCGGCCGCCGAGCAACTGGCTTCAAATCTGAATTTCTCAGCTTTCGCCAAGGCTGAAGAACTCAAAAAGCGCATCTGGTTCACGCTAGGGGCGCTTTTGGTTTATCGACTGGGCACTTACATTCCGATGCCCGGCATCGACCCGGTCGCATTCGCGCAGATCTTCAGCCAGGCGCAGACCGGCATCATCGGCATGGTGAACATGTTCACCGGCGGTGCGATCGAACGCATGGCGATCTTCGCACTCGGCATCATGCCCTATATTTCCGCCTCCATCATCATGCAGCTGATGACGACGGTCGTTCCGACCCTCGAGCAGCTGAAGAAGGAAGGCGAACAGGGCCGCAAGGTCATCAACCAGTACACGCGCTACGGCACCGTCGTTCTGGCGGCTTTCCAGGCCTACGGTATTTCCGTCGGTCTCGAGGCCCAGAACGTCGTGACGGATCCGGGCTGGTTCTTCCGCGCCTCAACGGTGATCACGCTGGTCGGCGGGACCATGTTCCTGATGTGGCTGGGTGAGCAGATCACCTCGCGCGGCATCGGTAACGGTATCTCCCTGATCATCTTTGCCGGCATCGTCGCCGGACTGCCGTCCGCCGTCGTTCAGACGCTTGAACTCGGACGCCAGGGATCGCTGGCGACCTGGATCATCCTCGGCGTGATTCTTCTTGCGATCGTGGTGATCGGCTTCATCGTGTTCATGGAGCGCGCCCAAAGACGGCTTCTGATCCAGTATCCGAAGCGCCAGATGGGCAACCGCATGTTCGAGGGCAACACCTCGTTCCTGCCGCTCAAGCTGAACACCGCAGGTGTCATTCCGCCGATCTTCGCATCGTCGCTTCTGCTCGTTCCCGCGACATTTGCCGGGTTCAACCAGGGCGGTGGAAACGAGTGGCTGACCTACATCACTGCGGCGCTTGGTCACGGGCAGCCCCTGTTCATGGTGTTCTACGCCGCCATGATCATTTTCTTCTGTTTCTTCTACACGGCCATCGTCTTCAATCCGAGCGACACGGCCGATAACCTCAAGAAACACGGCGGTTTCATCCCGGGTATCCGTCCGGGTGAACGGACCGCCCAATACATCGACTACGTCCTTACCCGTATCACCGTGGTAGGTGCGATTTACATCACCATCGTTTGTCTATTACCCGAATTCCTCATTTCGGCGACTGGCGTTCCGTTCTATTTCGGTGGAACCTCTTTGCTGATTGTCGTGAGCGTGACAATGGATACAGTGTCACAGATCCAGGGCCACCTGCTTGCGCATCAGTACGAGGGCCTGGTGAAAAAAGCAAAACTGAGGGGGAAACGTCGATGAGGCTTATTCTGGTAGGACCGCCGGGGGCGGGCAAGGGGACACAGGCAACCCGCCTGGTCGAGAAGTACGGCATCCCTCAGCTGTCCACCGGAGACATGCTTCGCGCTGCAGTGGCAGCACAGACCCCCGTCGGACTGAAGGCCAAGGCCGTCATGGATGCAGGCGGTCTGGTATCCGACGAGATCGTTGTCGGCATCATCCGTGACCGCACCGCCGAGGAAGACGCGAAGAACGGTTTCATCCTCGACGGTTTCCCGCGCACACTGGCCCAGGCGGAAGCGCTCGACCAGATGCTCACCGAGAACGGCTCGAAACTGGATGCGGTCCTCGAGCTTCGGGTCGACCAGACGCAACTCGTCGACCGGATCATCAAGCGGGCCGAGGACGCGAAGGCTGCAGGGCAGCCGGTGCGCAAGGACGACGACCCCGAGGTGTTCAAACAGCGCCTTGAAGCCTACAACCGGGACACGGCCGTCGTGGTGCCCTATTACGAGAAATCCGGGCTGCTTTCGGTGGTCGACGGCATGCAGTCAATCGACGATGTTTCGGCGTCCATAGAATCCGTCCTGCAAGGACTTGACGAGAAGGTTTAAGAGCGGTAAACGACGCGCTCTACCAGACAGTTTAGCCGGTTTCACGCAAGTGGGACCGGCCTTCTCTGTGCCGGGAGCTACCCGGCATTTCGTACCCCGCAAGGGCCGGGCTCCACCGGACGCGGGCTTTACCCACTGCGGCTATCCATGTGGTTGCCGCTAACAAATGGAGACAAACGTGGCACGTATTGCTGGCGTTAACATTCCTACGAACAAGCGCGTCGTTATCGCGCTTCAGTACATTCATGGCATTGGCGCAAAATTCGCGCAGGAAATCATCGAGAAGAACAACATCGATGCTGCCCGCCGCGTGAACGAACTTTCGGACGCCGAAGTTCTGTCCATTCGCGAAACAATCGACCGTGACTACATGGTTGAAGGCGACCTTCGCCGCGACACCGCCATGAACATCAAGCGTCTCATGGACCTGGGTTGCTACCGCGGCCTGCGTCACCGCCGCGGACTTCCCGTCCGTGGTCAGCGGACACACACGAACGCACGTACCCGCAAGGGTCCGGCAAAACCGATCGCCGGCAAGAAGAAATAATCATCAGACAGCGATTGGTGGTGGAGCTGCCGGCATTACGGCAGTGACGAGATCAAAACAAGGACACAAGAATGGCTAAAGACACGACGCGCGTGCGTCGCCGCGAACGCAAGAACATCTCTTCCGGCGTCGCGCATGTGAACTCCACGTTCAACAACACCATGATCACGATTACCGACGCACAGGGCAATGCAATTTCCTGGTCGTCCGCTGGTGCTCTGGGCTTCAAGGGATC
Organism: Roseibium sp.; assembly: GCF_965229775.1. Lineage (GTDB taxonomy): Bacteria > Pseudomonadota > Alphaproteobacteria > Rhizobiales > Stappiaceae > Roseibium. Next base: position 5,295,344 of record NZ_OZ245929.1, on the reverse strand, counting down.
GCGCAAGTCGACTCCGTATGCGGCTCAGGTTGCTGCTGAAGACGCCGCCAAGAAAGCTGCCGAGCATGGAATGCGTACCCTGGAAGTCGAGGTCCGCGGACCTGGTTCGGGCCGTGAGTCCGCACTGCGTGCGTTGCAGGCTGCCGGTTTCCTGATCACGTCCATCCGCGACGTGACGCCGATTCCGCACAATGGCTGCCGTCCGCGCAAGCGCCGCCGCGTCTAAGGCTCCGGGCTTTAGGTACCTGTTTCTCCAAATGGCAAAGAATGGCCCGGTCCTGAAGAACCGGGCGGGATAGCCGAAGGGACGAAAACGTGACCATTCAAAAAAATTGGCAAGAACTGATCAAGCCGACCAAACTCGAGATCAAGCCGGGTCATGACCCGCGCTTCACGGCAACCGTCGTTGCCGAGCCTCTCGAGCGTGGATACGGCCTGACACTGGGCAACGCGCTGCGCCGTATCCTGCTGTCCTCCCTCCAGGGGGCTGCCGTGACTGCCGTTCAGATCGATGGCGTTCTGCATGAATTCTCCTCGATCCCGGGCGTGCGCGAAGACGTTACCGACATCGTGCTCAACATCAAGGAAATCGCCATCCGCATGGAAGGCGAGGGACCCAAGCGCATGGTCGTGCGCAAACAGGGCCCCGGTGTCGTGACCGCCGGCGATATCCAGACTGTCGGTGATGTGGAAGTGCTCAATCCGGACCTCGTGCTGTGCACGCTGGACGAAGGCGCTGAAATCCGCATGGAATTCACCGTGAACACGGGTAAGGGCTACCATTCTTCCGATCGTAACCGTCCGGAAGATGCGCCGATCGGACTCATTCCGGTCGACAGCCTCTACTCTCCGGTCAAGAAGGTCTCCTACAAGGTGGAAAACACCCGTGAAGGCCAGGTTCTTGACTACGACAAGCTGACCCTGACCGTCGAAACCGATGGTTCCGTCAAGCCGGATGATGCCGTGGCCTTCGCCGCTCGCATTCTGCAGGATCAGCTCTCCATTTTCGTCAACTTCGAAGAGCCGCAGCGCGAAGTCGCCGAGGACACTGTCCCCGAGCTTGCCTTCAACCCGGCGCTCCTGAAGAAAGTCGACGAACTGGAACTGTCTGTACGGTCTGCAAACTGCCTGAAGAACGACAATATCGTTTATATTGGCGATCTCATTCAGAAGACCGAAGCGGAAATGCTGCGGACACCGAATTTCGGCCGCAAGTCGCTCAACGAAATCAAGGAAGTTCTCGCCCAGATGGGGCTCCATCTCGGCATGGAAGTCGCCAACTGGCCGCCGGAGAACATCGACGATCTCGCCAAGCGCTACGAAGACCATCAGTATTGAGGGACGTACGCGTCCCTGAGGGTTCAACCGGGCAAGTGCTTCAAAGGTTCAAGCAGACTGCCTGAAAGATAAAGGAGAGGGCCATGCGCCACGGTAAATCCGGCCGCAAGCTCAACCGGACATCCAGCCACCGCAAGGCGATGTTCGCGAACATGGCAGCGTCGCTGATCAAGCATGAGCAGATCGTGACCACACTGCCGAAGGCTAAGGAAATGAAGCCGATCATCGACAAGCTCATCACATTGGGCAAGCGCGGTGATCTTCACGCACGCCGCCAGGCTATCTCGCAGATTCGCGACACGGCCATGGTTGCCAAGCTTTTCGAAACGCTTGGCGAGCGCTACAAGGACCGGAACGGTGGATATTCCCGCGTTCTGAAAGCCGGTTTCCGCTATGGCGACAACGCACCGATGGCCGTGATCGAACTCGTCGATCGTGACCCGGACGCACGCGGTGCTGACGACCGTGCACGCGTTGAGGCAGAAGAAGCGGCTGAAGACGCAGCGTAAGTTGTAGCTTGACACAAGATCAAGAGGCGGGCATTTGCCCGCCTTTTTTTATTGCAACACGATGAAGTAAATCGAGCGGTTTCAGATAGTGAGATCGTGTTCAGGATTATCAATGATTTAAGGAACTAAACCTAGATTTTCCTCACGCCCGTGTGGGCCGAAGTGGGATTGGGGAAATACTGTGTTTGGCAAGAAAAGCTCTGACTCGAAAGGGGCGACCAGCTCTTTTCGACTTTCCTTTGTTATACCGACATTGATGATTGGTCTGACCTTTGCTGCCTGTACGGCGGTTGGAGTGATCGGATACATGACAGGCCGCGACGGGCTGCAGAAAGCTGCCGAAGCGGAGTTGGGTATGGTCATCAGCGCCCGGTCTGCTCTGCTTGAAAGCAAGCTGAGTGCGGCCAAGGCGGAAGTGGTGAACCTGGCATCCGGTGTGGCGGATCCCATGAGCAATCTCGCCAACGCGACCTTGAACCTCGGCAAGGAAAAAGAGGAGATACTCGGGCTCTTCCATGCGCCAAAGACACCCGAAGAACGCGCCGAGATTTCAGGTGCCGACCAGAAGACTATGTATGCCTGGCGCCATTCCGAATCGCACCCGGCATTCTACAGCGTCTGGAAAAACGGCGGCTATGCCGACATCTACCTGATCGATCCCGCGGGTCTGGTTCTTTACTCCGTGACCAAGGGGGACGAATTCCTGTCTCAACTCGGGGCTGAGAGCGCTGCGGACGGTTCCGGCCTTCAGACGGCGTTCGAAACTGCCTTGACGCTCGGCGAAGGCGAGGTGGCCGTGAGTCCGTTCGCCGGATACGAGGCCGCGGACGGCGACGGTTCGATGTTTCTGGCAGCGCCCGTCTTCATGAATTCATTCGGAACGATCAGTCTGAACGGCGTCGCCGTCGTAAGGCTCGATTCCGCGTTCCTGAACAACATCGTCGCAAACCGGGATGACCTTGGAGAAACGGGCCAGGTGTATGTCACAAACCAGGACGGGTTGCTTCTGAGTGACCAGCCCCTGGCCGGTGCGCCGACCGCTCTCGTGGCGAAGACGACGGCCGCGCCGGTGATGGCAGCGGCGAATGGTGCTGCTGCCGCTTCCATTGTGTCCGGGGCGGATGGTGTCGATGATCTGGTGGTGGCGCGTCCGCTAGGTTTCGCCGGGCAGACCTGGGTCGTCGCCGCGGAAAAAAGCGTCAGCGAAACGCTCGCCGCCGTGACCAACATGCGGGATCAGATGATCTTCTGGTCGCTCGGTACGGTCGCGATCGCAGCCGTCATTGCGCTGATGTTTTCGCAATCGATCACGCGTCCGCTGTCGACCCTCGTCGGTGCCCTGAATGCGATTGCCGCCGGTGATCTGGGGGCAGAGATCAAGGCTGCTCGGCGCAGGGATGAAATCGGTGACATCGGCCGGGCCGTCCTTCAGATCCGGCAGAATGCCGCGGAAGAAAACGAGCAACGTGCCGCCGAAGAAGCAGATGCCGCGCGCATTCAGGCCGAGCAGCGCCAGGAGATGCTGGCGAGCCTTGCAGGCGACTTCGAGGCAACGGTCGGCAGCGTCGTCGACAAGGTTGCCCATTCGGCCGCTTCGCTGCGCGAGTCGGCAAGCAACATGCGCAACATGACCGACACGGCAGGTGAAACGTCCGGCAATGCCGCGACGATGTCGGAGGAAACGCTCGCCGAAGTCGAATCGATTGCGGCCGCCTCCGACCAGCTGTCGAGCTCGATCCAGGAGATTTCCACCCTGATCGAACGCTCATCGAATGTCGCGGCAGATGCGACCCGGCGTGCGGAGACGACCAACGAGACGGTGAAGTCTCTCGCCGAGGCCGCGAACCGGATCGGCGAGGTCGTCACCCTGATCAGTGACATTGCCGATCAGACGAACCTGCTCGCCCTCAACGCCACCATCGAGGCGGCGCGGGCCGGGGAAGCCGGCAAGGGCTTTGCGGTCGTTGCCTCCGAGGTCAAGGACCTGGCGTCCCAGACCGGCAAGGCGACGGGTGAGATCCAGCAGCAGATCGACGCGATCCGCGGAGCGACCGACGATGCCGTCGGTGCGATCGGCGACATCCAGAAGACGATCGACGAGATCACCAAGTCCGTGAGCGAAGTTGCCGCGGCGGTGACGGAACAGAGCTACGCGACCCAGGGCATTGCGGAGAACACGCAGCGCGCTGCGGGCGGAACCTCCAAGGTCACCGAGGACATCCGAAACGTTTCGGCGCTCTCCAACGACACCAACATGGCCGCCCAGAACTTTTCCGAGGAAGCGGCCCAGATGGCGGCTGAGGCGGAGCAGTTGGATACGGAAGTGCGCAGCTTCCTTCAGCAGGTGCGATCCGCCTGATCCTCAGCTCAACGCGTTTTGATGAGCCGCCATTGATTTGGCGGCTCATTGTTTTTGTAATTGCCTCTTTTGCACCCTATCTGCCATGTATCGCGAGTAGGGAAGAAGATTCGACAAGAGGGGCTCAACAATGCGTCTGACCAATTCAAACAGATTCCGACCGTTGTGCCGTATTCTGCTTGCAGCCCTGACCGGCATCCTGGCGACCGCGAGTTTTGCGCAGACGGTCGATCCGTCGCCTGCGGACCTGAGACTGGTTCCGCAAAGCGAGGCGCAGATCAAGCTGTCCTTCGCGCCCGTGGCGAAACAGGTCGCCCCGGCCGTCGTGAATGTCTATGCCAGCCGGAAGGTGGTTCAGCGCCAACGGGTCTCGCCGTTTTTCGAAGATCCGTTTTTCCGCCGGTTCTTCGGACAGCCGGGCGCCGGCAACAGCCGTCCGCGCGAGCGGGTGGAATCGTCGCTCGGGTCCGGTGTGATCATCTCCGCCGAGGGTACCGTGATCACCAACCACCACGTCATCAAGGGCGCGGACGCCGTGCGCGTCGCGCTCAGCGATCGCCGGGAATTCGACGCGGACATCGTGCTGATGGATGAGCGCACGGATCTTGCAGTGCTCAAGATCCGCGAGGAAGGGCCGTTCGAGCATGTGAGCTTTGCCGATTCCGACAGCCTTGAAGTCGGCGATATCGTTCTGGCGGTCGGCAACCCGTTCGGTGTCGGTCAGACGGTCACGCAGGGCATCGTGTCCGCGCTTGCCAGAACGCAGGTCGGTGTGACCGACTTCCAGTTTTTCATCCAGACGGACGCTGCCATCAACCCCGGCAATTCCGGCGGTGCGCTGGTTGACATGTCCGGCAATCTTGTCGGCATCAATACGGCGATTTTCTCCCGCTCAGGCGGATCGAACGGCATCGGGTTCGCCATTCCCGCGCACATGGCCCGCTTTGTCGCCCAGGCAGCGGACCAGGGCGGCAAGGTGCGGCGTCCTTGGCTTGGTGCAACGGTCCAGATGGTCAACGCGGAAATTGCCGAGGCTCTTTCGCTCGACCGTCCGCAAGGCGTTCTCGTCACGGCCGTGTTCGACGGGTCTCCGGCACATGAAGCCGGGCTTGAGGTCAGCGATCTGGTTGTCGAGATCGAAGGCAAGGAAGTCGTTGATCCCAATTCCTTCGGCTATCGGTTTGCCACGAAAATGATCGGTGAGACATCGCGGTTCCTGATTGTCAGGGACGGGCAGGAGGTGTCGCTCTCCGTTCCGCTGGTGCCCGCGCCCGAGACCGTGCCGCGCGACACGCGCGAGCTGCGCGAATATTCACCCTTCGAGGGGGTCACCGTCATGAATTTGTCTCCGGCCGTCGCCGAGGAACTCGGCCTGGACGGCGGGGTTTTCGAAGGGGTCGTGATCGCAGCGGTCGACCGCCGCGGAGCGGCCAATCAGGTGGGCATGCGCCCTGGCGATATCATTCGTGCGGTCAACGAGAGAAAGGTTGAATCCACCCGCATGCTGGAGGTGATCACCAAGACGCCGCCGCGTGTCTGGGTTCTCGAGATTGAGCGCAATGGCAAGGTTTCGAAGCTGGAAGTGAGATAGTACGCCCGTGAGCGATCTCTTCGAAGCCTCCGGTCTTGCGCAATCCGGTCCGCGTCCTCTGGCAGACCGCCTGCGTCCGGCGCGTCTTGCCGATGTCGTGGGGCAGGATCATCTTCTGGGGACCGAAGGCACGCTCTCGCGGATGCTCAAGACGCGGACGCTGGGTTCGCTGATCTTCTGGGGACCTCCGGGAACCGGCAAAACGACGATCGCACGGCTGCTCGCGAACGAGACCGATCTTGCCTTCGAGCAGATTTCGGCGATCTTCTCAGGCGTTGCGGATTTGAAGAAGGTGTTCGAGGCGGCCCGCGCCAGACGGATGGGCGGCCGTTCGACGCTGCTCTTCGTTGACGAGATACACCGCTTCAACCGGGCGCAGCAGGACAGCTTTCTTCCCGTGATGGAAGACGGCACCATCACGCTTGTCGGTGCGACAACGGAAAATCCGTCCTTCGAGCTCAATGCAGCGCTGCTCTCGCGTTCGCACGTGATGACATTCCACTCCCTGTCGCTGGAGGCGCTGGAGGCGCTGCTTGCGCGCGCGGAACAGACGGAAGACAAGAAGCTGCCACTTGATGAAGAGGCCCGGCAGGTGCTGATCCGGATGGCGGACGGCGACGGGCGCTCAGCCTTGACGCTCGCGGAGGATGTCTGGCGGGCAGCCGCGGAAGACGAGGTCTTTGATGCGGAGCGGCTGCAGGAGATCGTGCAGCGCCGCGCACCGATCTACGACAAGAGTGCCGACGGCCACTACAATCTGATCTCCGCCTTGCACAAGTCGGTCAGAGGCTCCGATCCGGACGCGGCACTCTACTGGTTCTGCCGCATGCTGGATGGCGGCGAAGACCCGATGTATCTGGCGCGCCGCCTGATCCGCATGGCGGTGGAAGATATCGGTCTCGCCGATCCGAATGCGCTTGTCCAGACTAACGCCGCGCGCGACGCGTACCAGATGCTGGGCTCGCCGGAAGGGGAACTGGCGCTCGCACAGGCCGTGATCTATGTGGCAACGGCGCCAAAATCCAACGGGGCCTATGTCGCCTACAAGGCGGCCATGCGCGATGCGAAATCGAGCGGCTCGCTGCTTCCCCCGAAACATATCCTGAACGCGCCCACCAAGCTGATGAAGGAAGAGGGCTACGGCGCGGGCTACCAGTATGATCATGACGCGCCTGACGGATTTTCCGGACAGGATTATTTTCCCGAACAGCTTGGCCGGCAGACCTATTACGATCCGCCGGAACGCGGTTTTGAAAGAGATCTGCGCAAGCGGCTCGAATACTGGAGCAAGTTGCGGCGGGAGCGGAGCTGAGCCGGCGAGCACGATCTTCAGCCTTCAAGGGATGAGGCGTGGATCAGGACCCTGTCCGTTCGGGAGGGGCTCCAAAGAAGCCGACGATTTCCCGAAGACGGCCGTCCTTGGCGATTGAGCCGAAATCGACACCGTCGATCTTCACGGTGCCTTCAGCCGTGATCAACTGCCATTTGAAGTAAATGCGGGAATTGTGCTCGCTTGCACCGCTGATGAGTTCAATGCGGGCGCCTGGCATATGTGTATGAAACTCACCAATGTACCCCGACAATTGCTCGCGTCCGTGAGCGGTTCCGGCCGGATCCATGTATTGACCGCCGTCGCTCCAGCAGCGCTCGAGCAATTCGATGCGCTTTCCCGGGTCGGCTTCGTTCCAGGCGGCGACGTATGATGTGAGCACTTGCTGAAGATCCAAGGCCGATGTCCTCCGGAGCGGAAAATGGGAGTGTAGCGCGCTTTCGGATCACGCGGGAGCGCTTGATGGGACCTATGCAACTCATATCCAGGGTGCGTCGGTCAGGTGCGCTCGGGACCTGAACGGTCAATGCCACTACACATTTTCCGCGCGCAAGCGTGATCAGGTATGATCGCTATGCGTTCGGGATTTGCTTTGTTTGGGCCGTTTCATCGCCATCTAAGGAATATGGCAATTTTTTCCTGATAGACCGTTTGTAACAATCCGGCTGGCAGTTCCATGAAGGAAATCGAACTCAGACTTGCACTCGTGCTTTACGGCGGCGTTTCGCTCGCCATCTACATGCACGGGGTGAGCCGGGAAATCCTGAACCTCGTCCGTGCCTCCAGCTACCGGCTGGACCGGAATGGCGGCGCGGCCGAGCTGATTGGCTCCCGCGAACTGCAGCCCGCCCAGAGTGCCTACCAGAACCTGCTCGACCTGCTTTCCGGCGTTGCCGATATCCGTGTCGTGGTCGATGCCATCGCCGGTGCCTCGGCCGGGGGTGTCAACGGCATCATGCTGGCGCGCGCCATCGCGCATGACCTTCCGTTGGAAAGCCATAGCGAGATGTGGCTGGAAAATGCCGACGTGACACGGCTGTCGCGGCCCCAGTCCGGCCTGTCACGCTATCTGAAACTCTCGATCTCACCGGTTCTCGACCAGCTCATATCCGCGCGGCTCGACAAGCAGATCAAGAATGACGAGACACGGGACAAGCTCCGTCAATTCATGCAGGCGAGATGGTTCTCGCCGCCTTTTTCAGGTGAGCGTTTCATCGGCTGGATGCTTGACGCCTGCCGCAAGATGGAAAATGGAAACACCGCAGAACACACTCTCATTCCACGCGGACAGACGCTGGATCTGTTTGTCACGATCACGGACTACAACGGGATCAAGCGGCGGATCCTGCTCGACGATCCGGCCTTTGTCGAAGAGTGGGATCACCGGCGTATCCTGAAGTTTCACGCGGTTCACCGCACCAAAGGACATGTCGACAGCCAGTTCGGTGCCGACAACATTCCCGAGCTGGTCTTCACGGCGCGGGCGACCTCCTCGTTTCCGGGCGCATTCCCGCCTGCAACGGTCGCGGAGATGGATCGCGCGCTCGCCAGGCACGATTTTGACTGGCCGGAACGGGACACGTTCCTGAGCCGGGAACTCTGCCTGACGCCCGACCGGACGGCGCAGCATTGTTTTGTCGACGGGAGCGTGGTCATGAACAAGCCGTTTGCGCCCGTCATCGAGGTGATTGAAGAGCGGCCCGCGGCACGCGAAGTGGCAAGGCGGCTGATCTACGTGGATCCGGCACCGGTCGACATGAGCGAAGGCGGCGAAAGGCCTATGGAGCTTCCGGGTTTCTTCAGGGTTATCCTGGCCTCGCTCGCGCACATACCCAGAAACGAGCCGATTGGCGACGACCTGAAGGAACTGGAGCAGAACAACCGGCGCAGCCGCTGGCTGGCCCAATTGATCGATGCGACCGGGCCGGTCGTCGAACAGGCGGTGTCGAGGCTCTTGCCGACATGGCGTGCGATCACCGCCGACATCCTGTCCAAGTGCCGGCGCGATGCGACCAACACGGCTTTCGAACAGGCCGGTTTTGCCTTTCTGAACTACCAGTCCCTCAAACTTCACGCGCTTGCCGAACGGCTGGCCGGTCTTTCGAACAGGCTGTCCGGCGCCGTTGATCTCCAGGCGCGGGAGGAGGCCGCTCTTTCCGTTTTCTCAAATCATTTCAACCGGCTTGCGACTGAAAGCAAGGATGGCCTCGGACGAACCGATCCGCATATTGTCTCGCTGCTGCGCGGCCTCGATGTCGATTACCGCATTCGCCGCCTGCGCTTTGCCATCCGGAAACTCAACGGGTTTTACCAGCCCGGAACCGCATCGTCGCTGCCTGCGCCGGATGCAGGTGCGCTGGACCATCTGAAGGGGCTTCTCTACGAGCAGATCGATCACCTTGGCTGGCGTTGGACGGAGACGTTTTTCGGCGGGAAGAGCAAAGAGGTCTCCGAGGCGTTTCTTGCCGCAAGCGCGGCCGGTCAGTGTGATCTGGAGACCCATGTCGAGCCACTTCTCGCCAACCTGACGAAGATGATGGGGCTCGTCGATCTCGACCGGCTTCATGACGAGCTGTTCGCGGAAACCGCGCGCGATCTTCTCGACAAGGACCGGCACATGTCCCTGCTGAGGTCTTATGTCGGTTTCGGGTTTTACGACCTGATCACGTTCCCGGTGCTGCAACGGAACGACTTTTCGGAAGTGACCGAAATCCTAGTAGATCGCATCAGCCCGAGGGACGCCGCGAGCCTCTACACGGAAGGTTTTGAGCTCAAGGGCAAGGCGCTCAATTCCTTCGGTGCGTTCTTCAACAGAAGCTGGCGCGAACACGATTATCTCTGGGGCCGCCTCAATGCTGCCGACAGGCTGGTCAGCATCGTCCTGTCCGCGGCAGGGGCGACGACGCTGCCCCAGCCTCAGATCAACCAGGCAAGGGCCCAGATCTTTCTGGCGATCCTGGAAGAAGAACGGGACAAGCTTCAGGCGATCCCCGACGAGATCGAACGCGTCGATGATCTGATCCGGTCGATCTATCCCGATTTTGCGCATGTGGCGGAGGAGGTTTGAGCCTTTGTGCGGCAATCCTGATTTTGCGTTGGCAAGCCGGTAAAACCCCCTGCTGTGATGGTTTGCATCACCTTGTCTCCTTTTGACGCTCGGTCGGATCGCTTTACGAAAACGAAGCTGCGTGCTACGCGCCTTAGCCAGGGAAATCGGACGAAGTCGGGAAGACCTTGAAACATCTTCTTCTTGTGATGCTGGGCGGAGCGTTCGGGGCAGGGGCAAGGCACCTCGTGGCCCTTGCCAGCCTGCGTCTGTTCGGGACCGGATTTCCCGTAGGAACGCTCACGGTCAACGTTGTCGGATCCCTCGTGATGGGGCTTCTGATCGGCTGGCTCGTGAAGTCCGATTTTCAGCATGTCCAGACGGTCCGGTATTTCGTCGCGACCGGTGTTCTGGGAGGTTTTACGACCTTCTCCGCCTTCTCGCTCGATACCTCGGTTCTGTGGGAGCGCGGCGACACGTTTCTGGCGATGGTCTATGTGGTGGCCTCGGTGCTGCTGTCCATCGCGGCGGTGTTCGGCGGCCTTGCCATTGCGCGTCAGGTGGTTTCCTAAGTTTCCCTTCCAATTCTCCCGGATTGCGCCTATACGCAGCGGAACGAATTCCGCCCGGGGCGTGAAACGCTCTGGTTGACAGTGGTCCCGCCGGACCGCCAACGGTTCCGAGAACAAGATGTCCGCGATTGAACAGAAAACAGTGACCGCCGACGAAGCGGGCATGCGCCTCGACCGTTGGTTCAAGACCCACTATCCGGGCCTCGGCTTCGGCCGTCTGCAGAAGTTGCTGCGCACCGGCCAGGTCCGCATCGACGGCAAACGGGCGGATGCCAGCACACGCATTGCCAAGGGACAGATGGTGCGGATCCCGCCGCTCGGCGTCGAACTCCCGGCGGACGACCGCAAGAATGCCAAGCCCAAGTCCACGAAGCTGATTGCCGATGATCGGAAAGCCATCGAGGAGATGCTGCTTTTCGAGGACAATCAGGTGATGGTGCTCAACAAGCCGGCCGGTCTGGCCGTGCAGGGCGGCTCCGGGCTCAAGCGGCATCTGGACGGCATGCTGGAGGCGTTCACCGACCGCAAGGGCAACAAACCGCGCCTTGTGCACCGTCTTGACCGGGAAACCTCCGGAATCATCCTTGTCGCGCGCACGCGGCAGGCGGCGCAGGAGCTGACCAAGGCCTTCCGGCATCGCAACACGCGCAAGATCTACTGGACCATGCTTGCAGGCGTTCCCAAGCCGAAGCAAGGCCGCATTTCAACCTTTCTGGCGCGCAGCGAGGGCGAGGAGCGGATGCGGGTGACCCGTCAGGGCGACGACGATGCCCAACACGCCGTTTCGCTCTATTCCGTGTTCGAGCAATCCGCACAGAAACTCTCCTGGGTCACCATGAAGCCGGTCACGGGGCGAACCCACCAGCTCAGGGCGCATGCGGCTCATATCGGCCACCCGATCATCGGCGACGACAAGTATTTCAACATCGAGAACTGGGAACTGCCCGGCGGTATCCAGAACCGGCTGCACCTGCTGGCGCGGCGCATCGTGATTCCGCACCCGTCGGGCCACGGCATGATCGACGTCTCCGCACCGCTGCCGCCGCACATGCAGCAGACCTGGAACCTGCTCGGTTTCGACGCCGGCGACTACGATCCGGAAGCGGACGATCCGGATGAGACGCTGATCAAGCGGTGAATGCCGGAACGGTCAGGTGATCAGCTCTGTCATGACGCGTGCACGCGGATCGTGAAACCCTCCGCTTCAGTGGGAGGCTGGAAGTGCCTGCTGACGCGGTCGAACTGGTCGTCGGACACCTGGAATTCATGTTCGCCGGACGCGTTGCGTTCTCGCAGACGCGCCTTGCAGACATCGTCGCTGACGTCGATGAGGTGAAGCAGATGTCCGCTTCCTGCCGTTTCGAACACCCGCCGCATCCACTGCCGGTACTCGATCGTGTTCGCCGGAAAGTCGAGAACGACGGAAAGCCCGGCCCGCAGGAGATCGACGATATGCGGCTCCAGCGTCGCGCGCAGCTTCTCGGAAAATTTCACGTAGTCTGCGAGGCTCTGCATCTGGTCGCCGTACAGTTCGGACAGCCAGAAGTCTTCCCGGATCAGGATCGTGTCCGGCGCTGCAGCTAGGCGGCGCGCCAGCGTCGATTTGCCGGCGGCTATCTTGCCGCAGATCAGGTGAAGGGTAGCTTGTTCGCCCATGTGTCGCTGCCTTGGAGGAGTTCAACCTGTTTTCAGGGACGGCAGTGTTCTAGAGCCCCTGGAACAGCGCACTGACGATGACGGACACGACGGTCACCGCGACAACCCCGGCGACGAATTTCCAGGCATCGGAGCGTTTCTTGAGACCCGGCCAGCCGAGCGGTTTGATCACCTGGATGGCGGCGATCAGGATCAGGAAAACGGCCAGTATCTTGGTCAAGGACATGCTCCGGACGGGACTTCGGTGTCTTTAGCCAATCTGCCGCACGAGAGCAAGACGTCTCTAGGCGTCAGTGCCCCGGTTGAGCTTGGCCATGTATTTCGGCAGTTTCTCCATTGAGGGAACCACGATGATTTTCTTCACCTTGCCGGCTTTGAAGGCTTTCAGGAACTTGTTGTAGTCCTTGAAGGCGACGCAGCCATGAGAGCCATTGGAGCGGCGGAGCAGGGGGCTATGCGCCAGCATGCCGTCGCGGCCCTTCATCGCGGCCAGATCCCTTGGCAGCATGCGGATAGCCTCGACACCGTGGAAACGGCGTTCACGCATTCTCAGGTCGTAGATGTTGGGCGGGGTCGGTCCAAGGTTCCTGACATGCGCGTATTTCGGATTGTCCTTCCGGTGACCGATGCCCGAGTGAGCCTCAAGCTTGGTTCCGTCCGGCATGTGCACGACGGCGGCACTGATGTCGTAGACCGCAATGCCGCTTCCGCGGCCCGGGAGACCGCCCTTCAGACCGTTGAAGATCTTGCCCAGTCCGCCGAAGCCACTCTTGCTCTCTTCTTCCGGAACACCGGGTGTGGCATAGGCGAGAATCGGGGCCGGGGTTTGAGAGACCTCGGCATCCGGTTGGGTCCGTACCGCCACCGAACGCACCGGCGGCTGCGGTTTGACGCCAGGTACACGCACCGCGGCGACCGCTGCAACAGGTACCGGTTGTGCGAGTGCCAACCGTGCCGCTGCTTCGACGCGCTCCGCGCGTGCAATCGCCAGATGCTGGGCAAACCTGAGATGGGCGAGCTTGGCCGCAAGCTTGAACTTCGCGACTTTCTTCACGCGCTCGGTCTGCAGCGCCGCTGCCGTGTTCGAAAACATCAGACCACGTGCGGGTGCGGGCGGCTCTGCGATATTGCCGGTGTTCAGACCGTTGCCTGTTTCCGGACCCTTGCGCGACGTTGGATCGCCCGTCGCAGCCGACTGCAGTGCGGCCGAACCAAGTGTCGCCGGACCGCCAAGCGCCAGGACCTTCGGATCGGAACCGATGTTGCCGGTGCGATCGGAGGAGGAGAAAAGTGTAGGACCGTTGATGGTCACTGTGACGGCGGTCGCCGCCAGAACGACGGCGACGCCGAGTGCGCGCAGCGGAAACTTCCGCCTGGTCTTTTCTTTCCGGAGCCCCGGGGATTTCTGCTGTTCGATCTCTTGCATTCCGGCAATACCATCCCACGCGCCGCAGCAATGACACTGCGATCCAAAACTATCCGGATTTGGTGACAATCTGTCCCAAACGGCTACGTCCAACCACCTGCACGAGTATCCGCAGGTATGGTAACCGGACGGTTTACGAACATGGTTAACAGAACCTTGCGGGTCGTGCGGGCTCCGAAAACCACCAGAAAACGGCAAATTTCAGGCACATCGGCTCCAAACCTTCGACCTGGTAAGGGCCTGCCGGAGCGCAGGCGCGGGCGCGGGGCCCTGCTGGCGCTCTTGCCGTTCCGCCAATTGACCATCTTTGCATGGAAACGGGGGAAGGGGGCAGCATGCTCCGAGACAGCGAAATGACCCTTGACCCGGACCGGAAAACCCGGCACATGCGGGCCTTGGCTGAACAGGCGCAGGTTTCCTCATGTATCTGATCATCTTCGATGTCGACGGGACGCTGGTCGACAGTCAGAACACCATTTTCCATGGACTTCAGGTCGGGTTCGACGCCGTCGGATTGCCCATGCCGGACCGGAAGACGGCGCTGTCCATCGTGGGCAGGTCTCTGGAAGAGGCGTTTTCTGATCTTGTCGGCGAGGCGCATCGTGAGAAGGTGCCCGCGATGGCGGAGGCCTACCGACAGGCCAAATGGGCGCGGCGCGCGGAGGGGCTGGAGATCGATCCGCTCTATCCAGGTGCGCGCGAGGCCGTGGAGCGGTTGCATGCGCGGGACGCGTTTCTGCTCGGCATTGCGACCGGCAAAGCTCTGCGCGGCGTCAAACACATGCAGGACACGCACGGCCTACACGGAAAGTTCGCGACGATCCAGACCGCCGACACGTCCCCGTCCAAGCCGCATCCCGACATGATCGAACGGGCCCTGTCGGAAACGGGCGTGTTGCCTGAGAGGTCAGTCATGATCGGAGACACTGCGTTTGACATGGCCATGGCCAAATCGGCCGGCATAGGGACGATCGGCGTGACATGGGGATATCATGACCACTCCAGGCTCGCAGCGGAAGGCGCCGACCGGATCATTCACGGTTTCGACGATCTGGATGATGCGCTGGCCGAGGTTCTGAATTTTGACAAGGAAACAGTCTGATGCGCGATTTTCTTGAAACCTTGCATGAAGAGGCGGCCAAAGACCCCGAGCAGCGGGCGCGCGAACTTTCGAAACGCGAATTGCCGAAGCGCTTCTACAAGGAGGCCACCTACGCCGAAACGGATGGCGGCTATGTCATCCATCTCGACGGAAGACCGGTGAAAACACCCGGCAAGGCGGGGCTCTGCCTGCCGAACGAAAGGCTGGCGGCCGCCGTATCCGCTGAATGGGCCGCTCAGGAAAAGGAAATCAACCCGGCAACGATGCCGCTGACCAGGATTACCAATTCGGCGCTGGATGCGGTCAGCGTGCGCGCGGAGGAAGTGCTGGACGACATCGTCAGCTTCGCCGGCAACGACGCCCTGTGCTATCGCGCCGATGATCCGCAGAGCCTTGTCGATACGCAGCGCGCGCTTTGGGATCCGGTCGTTGATTGGGCCGGCGGTCTCCTGGGCGGCCGGTTTGTCCTGATTGAAGGCGTGATACACGCCGCCCAGCCGGATGACCTTCTTGCATCCTACAAAGACCGCCTCGCGGGTGAAACGGCGCTGCGTCTCGCCGCGCTTCACACGATCACCAGCCTGACGGGTTCCGCACTTCTTGCTCTTGGACTGCGCGAGGGCAAGGTCGACGCTGACGCGGCCTGGACCGCGGCGCATGTGGAAGAGGACCACAATATCGAGCGCTGGGGCGAGGATGCGGAAGCCGCGCAGACCCGCGCCTACAAGCGGACCGAATTCGATGCGGCGGTACTGATCCTGCAGACCGCCTGACGGTTCCGGGACGACGATTGTCTGCCGTTGCAGCGGCGGTGCACGGAAGCCGGTCGGCGGCCTGAGCCTCACGCCATATAGAACGAGGTCGCCATCAGGAAGAAGATCAGGACGCCGAGCACGTCGTTTGACGAGGTGATGAAGACCCCGATGGCCATGGCCGGATCGATGCCGACCTTGTCCAGGATAATGGGCACCGTCGCCCCGACCATTGCCGCCAGCGTGGTGACGCAAAGGAGCGACAGCGATGTCGCCAGCGCCAACCGCTCCGGTGCTTCGAGCGGCACGATGAAAGAGGCCACAAGGACCAGGATCCCCAGCAGGGTCCCGGCAACGGCACCGTTGATCAGGGCCGCGAAGAACTCCTTCAACAGCCGGAAGACGATGTCGCCGGACCAGAGCGCGCCGGTGGCGATCCCCTGAACGGCAACCGCTGAGGCCTGGAGACCGGCGTTCCCGGCCATCGACATGGTCACGGGAATGAAGGCGGCGAGGATCGCCGCCTCAGCCAGCTGGTCTTCGTAGGAGCCGACGACGGTCGCAGCCACGCTGGCTCCGACGAGCCCGGCGAGCAACCAGGGAAGACGTCCGCGAACGATCCGGAAAACCGTGTCGTCCGAGCGGGCTTCGCCGGAGACACCGCTCATCAGCAGCATATCCTCGTTGGCTTCGTCTGCGGCAATCCGGGTAAGCTGCTTGGGCGTGATCCGCCCGATCAGGTGACCTTCGCCGCTGACAACGGGCACCGTACGCATGTCCCGCTTGCGGGCCAGGCGCAGCACCTCTTCCTGGTCGGTGTCGGTGGAGACGGCGATGACATCCCGGTTCATGATGTCTCTGAGCCGGACATCATCCTGCGCAAGCAGTAGTTTTCCGACTTCAACGGTGCCGGTCAGTTTTCCGCCCGCATCGGTGACGTAGACGGTGAAAATCCTGCGGATACGATCTGCTTCATCACGCATCTGCTCGACGGCTTCGCCGGCCGTGCAGTCTTCGCGCAGCGCCACGAACTTGCGCGCCATGACCCGGCCGGCGGTATCGTCGGCATAGGTGCCCCGCGTCGCGATGTCCTCAACATCGGGGAGACGGGCGATCAATTCATCGGCGACATCGTCGGGAAACTCGTTGAGAATCTCGATCGCGTCTTCCGGGTCCAGGCCAGCAAGAATATCGCGGAACTGATCGAGGGTCGATTCCTCCATAAGAATCGACCGGAATTCGGGCCTGAGTTCCGCAACGACCTTGATAGAGGGGTTGGCGGGCAGCCACTGGAAGAGCTTGCGCGCCTGTTTCAGCCGCAATCGGGTGAGCAACTGCATGACGTCGATCGGATCCCAGCGCTTCAGGAGTTCGACAATCTGGTTGCGCTTGCCCGCCTTGATCATGTCCCGGACGGCCTTCAGGGCAAGGTCATTCGCCTCAAGCGGTTCCTGCGAGGTTTCCCGTGTCCAGGTGAGGGGGTCGAGTTCGCTCGCGGTGCCGCTGCTCATGAAGACTTACTCCGGGTCGATCGGTCCGCTTCTAAAGCCGGTTTGTGACGCCTTTCTGACAGCTCCGCAGTGCGCTTCAAACGTCGAATTCGTCAATCTCGCCAAAGGCTGCGCGCAGTTTCTCGGACCAGCCCTGCGAGAGTTTCTGGAAATACGGATCGTCCTGTTCGATCCGCACCTGCCTGTCGGTCGAAAAGGTGTCCTTGTTGTAGAGCAGCATGTCGATCGGCATGCCGACGGACAAGTTCGACCTGATGGTGGAATCGAAGGAAAGAAGGACCAGCTTGGCTGCCTCGCCGAGCCGCATGTCGGCCCGTGTCACACGATCGAGGATCGGTTTGCCGTATTTGTGCTCGCCGATCTGGAGGAAAGGCGTGTCTTCACCGACTTCGATGAAATTGCCGGCCGCGTAGATCTGAAACATGCGCGGCTCTTCGCCTTCGATCTGACCGCCGAGAATGAACGTTACGAAGAAGTTTTCCGCGCTCGTCGCAAGCGCCTCGCCGTCGATCGACTTGACCTCGCGCACGGCGCTGCCGACAAGCCGCGCGACCTGAAACATGGTCTTGGCGGTCATCAGCGTTGCCCGGTCATTTTCCGCCGAGGTGATGTGTTCGCTCAGCAGCGAAACAACCGCCTGGGTCACCGCGAGATTGCCTGCGGACAGGAGCGTGATGACACGCTCGCCTGGCTCTTCCCAGACATGAAGCTTCTTGTAGGTCGCAATGTTATCGACACCGGCATTGGTGCGTGTGTCTGCGGCAAACACAAGCCCACGGTCCAGTTTCAAGCCGACACAATATGTCATTCAAAGAGCCCCTCAGACGTTCCCCATCGCTCTGTTAGCATACTGAACGAAGATTGGGCGTTCGAAAAATGACAATTGCTGCTGTTGTTTACTGCTGTTGTTGAAAAACCGCCTGTGACACGTCGACCTGAACCTGCAGGTTCTCCTCAAGGCCGCCGAAGCGGATACCCCTGATCGGCGCGGCGGACCGCGAATCGAGCCCGACCGTCAGCCGGATGTACCGGTCGGTGGGGCATTGCGCGTTGGAGACATCGAAGCCGGTCCACCCCAGACCGTCGATCATAACTTCGGCCCAGGCATGGTGCGCCTCGGAAGCCTGCTCGTCCTCCAGCAACAGGTATCCGGAGACATAGCGCGCCGGGACGCCGACGGAGCGGGCGGCTGCGATGAAGATATGTGCATGATCCTGGCAAACGCCTTCACCGGCTGCCAGCGCCGCTGCTGCCGGTGCGTGGGTTTCGGTGACGCCGACCTTGTAATCGACCTTGTCCCTGATGGCGTGCATGAGTGCATGGAAACCGGCAATCCGGTCGGGGTCTTCCGCATGTGCGGCCAGCCTTCTGATCGCCTGGTTCGGCTGGGTCAACGGCGTCATGCGCGTATAGATCCGCGGCGGGACGGTGGCGTCGGGTTCATGTCCCAGAATCCCGTTGGTGTCCCTGGTCTCGACGATGCCGGTCGCGGTGATTTCTACGTCTTCAACGGGTTCGCTCCGCGACACCATGTGAACACGGTTTCCGAACGCGTCCTTGTAGGTTGTCGCGCGGGAAATGCCGGGTGCGTCGATCGACCATTCAATCACCTTTTGCGCAGGCCCGTTTTCCGGCGTCAGACGGATCTGCTGCATCGCGTTGGCGAGCGGCGCGTCATAGCGGTAGCGAGTGGTATGTCGGACGGTCAGTTGCATGCGGCACCTGGTTGAAGTGTGGTACGGTCAGGAGAAGTTGTAGTCCTTGGACAGCTCGAAAGCGAACTGGTTGTTCCGGCCGATGAAGTCATCGAGGAACTCGTGAAGGCCGTCCTGGTAGATTTCCCGCATCTGCTTTTCCGAAAGGCTCAGCGCGATTTCCTTCGCCAATTCAAGGCTCGGCTCCTGGGAACTGTAGAATTGCGACAGGTCTTCCGCAGTGTCGGCGATCCAGTTGTAGCAATGGGCGAGCGACCGCGGCATTTCCTTCCTGAGGATCAGGAACTCGGCGATGTTGAAGGCCTTCAGGCGCGCGTTGGGATAGGCGAAGCGGTAGCTTCTGCGGCCTGACAGCGCTCTCAGGATTGCCGACCATTGGTATTTTTCCATGGAGCCGTCGTCGAGGATGTCGCTGTCCGGCAGGAGCGACCAGTATTGCGAGTTCAAAATGCGCGCCGTGTTGTCAGCGCGCTCGACGAAATTGCCCATCTGGGAGAAGAAATAGCCGTCGTTGCGCAGCACCGTGTTCAGGAGCGCGCCGCGGAACAGATGTGCCCGCTGGTTCACCCAGGCAAGAAAGTCGGGAAGCCTTTCCTGGGTGATGGTCTGCGGATTGATCTCGGTGAACTCGATCCAGGTGGTGTTGATCGCTTCCCAGAGTTCGGCGGTAATCCCGGTGCGGACCGCGCGTGCGTTGTTGCGCGCCAGTTCCAGGCTGTTGCGCACGCTGACCGCATTTTCCTTCGAGAACAGAAGGAAATAAGCGATGTTCCGAATTCCCAGTTCGTCGTATTTTTCCGTGAATTCGGGCTCGCAGCCCGAACAGGTCAAGGCAAAGGTCCAGTGCGTGCCGTGCTCCTGTCCGCGATGGGATATGATGGCTCCGCGATAGGCGACTTCCAGGAGACGGGCGACATTCTGAGCCCGCTCATGGTAGCGGGACATCCAAAAGAGTGAAGAGGCGGTTCTTCCGAGCATCAGCTGTCAGTCCTCAAGTACCCAGGTATCCTTGGTGCCGCCGCCCTGACTGGAATTGACGACAAGCGAGCCTTTTTTGAGCGCCACGCGGGTCAGGCCGCCCGGCGTGATCCGTACCTGATCGCCGATCAGAACGAAGGGCCGCAGATCCACATGCCTGGGCGCGACGCCGGAGGCGACATGGGTCGGACAGGCCGACAGGGCGAGGGTCGGCTGGGCGATGTAGTTGGATGGCGTTGCCTCCAGAACCTTCCGGAACTCGGCAATCTCCCGCTTGGACGCCGTCGGCCCGATCAGCATGCCGTAGCCGCCAGACCCGTGAACTTCCTTCACGACGATGTCCTCGAGATTGTCGAGAACGTAGGCCAGGTCGTCCGGGCGCGAGCAGTTCCAGGTGGGGACGTTGTTGAGGATCGGCTTTTGTCCGGTGTAGAACTCGATGATGTCAGGGACATAGGCGTAGATGGCCTTGTCGTCGGCGATACCGGTGCCCGGGGCGTTGCAGATCGTGACATTGCCGGCGCGATAGGCATCAAACAGTCCCGGCACGCCGAGCATGCTGTCCGCATTGAAGGTGAGGGGATCCAGGAACGCATCGTCGATACGCCTGTAGATCACGTCGACCTGCTCGGGTTCGCGTGTGGTCCGCATGAAGACTTTGCCGGCATCGACAAAAAGATCCCTGCCTTCCACCAGTTCCACGCCCATGGAGTCGGCCAGGAACGCATGTTCGAAATAGGCCGAGTTGTAGATGCCCGGTGTCAGCACGACGATGGTCTGCGCCGACTTGGACGGATCGGGTGCCACGCTTTCCAGCGTCCGGCGCAGGAGTTCGGGATATTGTTCGACCGGGGCGACGGCGTGGGTCTGAAACAGCTCTGGAAAGAGCCGCATCATGGTTTCGCGGTTCTCCATCATGTAGGAGACACCGCTGGGGGTGCGGGTGTTGTCTTCCAGGACGTAGAACTCGTTCTCCGATACCCTGACAAGATCCGTGCCGATGATGTGTGCATAGACCTTGCGGGCCGGTGTGAAGCCGGCCATCTCGGGCAGGAAGGCCTCGTTCTGCAGGATGAGGTCCGCGGGAATGATCCCGGCCCGCAGGATTTCCTGACGGTGATAGATGTCATGCATGAACGCGTTCAGCGCGCGCACGCGCTGATCGATCCCGGCGGACAGCCTGCGCCACTCGGATGCGGAAATGATACGGGGGATGGGATCGAACGGAATCAGCCGTTCCGTTGCTTCTTCTGCGCCGTAAACAGCGAAGGTGATCCCGAGCCTGCGGAATATCGTCTCCGCATCCCGGCTCTTTTTTGTAAGGAAATTAGCGGGTTTGTCTTCGAGCCATGTCGCGAGCCTTGCATATGGTGATCGCGGTCCACCAGCATCGTCGAGCATTTCGTTGAAGAAAGTCCGATCGTCCGCCATTGCCTCCCCTTTGCCTGTTCTGCTTGTTTTGCAATCATGACAAAATTCTGAAGTGTGTCAAAGAACAATATCTCGGCTTTGCTGCCTACGAAATGTGCAACTTTCTCCCTGATCGGAAAGGACTTCGAGACAGGGTCAGGGCGCCCGTGAACGACGAAACGCCATTTGCTTCAATGCTCTCCGAATATTCGCTGCGCCACCTTGCGCGGTGTTTTTCTTGCGCAAAACACGGCGCAGAGCCTGAAGTCTGAGCAGCGCCGAAAAGCGCCATCGGCGGTTTCCTTAAGCCCATATGCTGACTTTGCCTTGTGCACGGAACATGGTACGGCCTCATGGAAACGCGGACCGGGAGGACCTGATGAAAGAAGTGCTGGCCGAATTGGAACAACGCCGCGAGACGGCCCGACTCGGGGGCGGTCAACGCCGGATCGACTCGCAGCACTCGAAGGGCAAGCTCACCGCTCGCGAGCGTATCGAGGTTCTCCTGGACGAGGGCTCTTTTGAAGAATTCGACATGTTCAAGCAGCACCGCTGCACCGAGTTCGGCATGGAGGCGCAACACATCCCGGGCGACGGGGTGGTTACCGGGTGGGGGACGGTCAACGGCCGGACCATTTACGTTTTTTCCAAGGACTTCACCGTTTTCGGCGGCTCGCTTTCCGAAGCGCATGCCGAAAAGATCACCAAGCTCCAGGACATGGCCCTGCAGAACCGCGCGCCGATCATCGGTCTCTTCGATGCCGGCGGCGCCCGCATCCAGGAAGGTGTCGCGGCGCTTGGCGGGTATGGAGAAGTGTTCCAGCGCAATGTGCTCGCATCAGGCGTCATCCCGCAGATCTCGTTGATCATGGGACCTTGTGCCGGCGGCGATGTCTATTCGCCGGCGATGACCGATTTCATCTTCATGGTGCGCGACACGTCCTACATGTTCGTCACGGGTCCGGACGTGGTCAAGACGGTAACCAACGAAACGGTCACGGCCGAAGAATTGGGCGGAGCCTCGATCCACACGACAAAATCGTCCATCGCCGACGGCGCGTTCGACAACGACGTGGAAGCCCTGTCGGAAATGCGCCGGCTTATCGACTTCCTGCCGATGAACAACCAGGCCGATCTGCCGGAACTGACGAATTACGACGATCCGGACCGGATCGACACAAGCCTCGACACGCTCGTGCCGGACAATCCGAACAAACCATACGACATGCGCGAGCTTGTGCTGAAGACGGTCGATGAGGGCGATTTCTTCGAAATCCAGAAGGGTTTTGCCGGCAATATTCTGACGGGGTTCGGCCGGATCGAGGGACGTTCCGTCGGGATCGTTGCCAACCAGCCGATGGTGCTTGCGGGCGTTCTGGATTCGGATGCAAGCCGCAAGGCGGCGCGTTTCGTCCGGTTCTGCGACTGCTTCAACATCCCGATCGTCACCTTTGTCGACGTCCCGGGTTTCCTGCCCGGCACGGCGCAGGAATATGGCGGGCTGATCAAGCACGGGGCGAAGCTGCTGTTTGCCTATGCCGAAGCAACCGTTCCAAAGATCACGGTGATCACCCGCAAGGCCTATGGCGGCGCCTACGACGTGATGAGTTCGAAACACATTCGAGGCGACATCAACTACGCGTGGCCGAGCGCGGAAATCGCGGTCATGGGGGCGAAGGGGGCTGTGGAAATCCTCTACCGCACCGAACTGGGCGATGCGGACAAGATCGCAAAGCGCACGAAGGACTACGAAGACCGTTTTGCAAATCCGTTCGTTGCCGCGGAGCGTGGCTATATCGACGACGTGATCAGGCCCCATTCCACCCGGCGCCGCGTCGCGAAGGCGCTGGCCTTGCTCAGGTCAAAGCAGGCGGATCTGCCCTGGAAGAAACACGACAATATTCCGCTCTGACGAGGTGATTGCGACGCGGGCCGGACAATCCGTCCCCGACCGGCTCAGTCCCAGCGGTTGAACCCGCCGCGCGGGAAGAGCGGTTCCCTGCATTCGTAGGCGACCGGACACTTGCGGTTGTCCTTTGTCGGTCCATACTGGACGAACAGTTCCTGGTTATAGTCGCAGAAGCTGCGGTTCGAGACGAACATGGAGTAGGTGTGGCGGCCCGTCGTGAAGACGACCGAACCGTGCTGCTTGACCATGTTCTGAGCCTGCCGGCAGCTCATCTGGCGCAGGTCCGGCCGGGCCTGCGCGGCTGACGTCCAGAAAATGCTGCCGAGCAAGATGGCCGCGATTGCAAGACGACGATTGTTCATATCTGCCTCCATTGGTGACTGGCGTCTCATGGTCCGTTGAACCCCCATCTTGCGGCAGGCGGTTTGCAACCAGTGTGACCGTCGGCACATAAAATGCCATTTAACGCCCTGATGCACCAGCGTCAGGTTCGCGCGGCAGAGGGCGCGATGTCTCGGCAATTCGTGCCGGGAAGATCTCCTGAGGCGGCTACGAGTTGGCTTTTCTCTTTTCCCAGTCGGTCGGGCAGACATTCCCGGGGAGCACATTCAGCGCGCCCTTAAGCGAGAAACCGGCATAGGTATCGTCCGGGTACTTGATCGCCAGAGTGCGGGATGAGCGAATCTTGTGCCAGATGTATCCGAAGCTGTCCGAGCAGGCCGGGCATCCGGTACCGATGTAGCCATGCTCGTTGACAGGCACGTCCAAAACGCTGGAATCGAGGATTACGCGTACACGGCTGTTTGGCGGCGGCATTCTGCCCTCAATCTCAAACTGCAGCAACGTGCCGTTGACCTGTCTTTTGGGATGACACCAGACCACGAAGTTCGACCCGACATCGTTGGTGGTCCAATAGCGCGTGAAACCGTTGACATCACCGCTATGCCATTTGCCGATTGTTTCAGCCTGCGCACCTATCGGTGCTGACAGAGCCAGGAAGAAAAATGCAAAGAGATGTTTCATGTCGGTACCCCACTATTGGTCAAATTATCAGGGAAAACCTTTAACTTTACGTAATGCTGACAATAGATCCGGGCGCTGCGTCGGTAACCCGGCGTTAAGTCCGGTGTCACTCGGTAGCGACCGCTCGCCCTTTGGCTAAGTTGCGCCGCCGCAGCACGGGGCCTAAAACCATGGAAACAATCCAGTTGGGTGGAAATGCATGTTCTCGAAAATTCTCGTCGCCAACAGGGGTGAAATCGCCTGCAGGGTCATGAAGACCGCCCGCCGCATGGGGATCAAGACCGTCGCGGTCTACTCGGATGCGGACCGGGACGCGTTGCATGTCGAGATGGCCGACGAAGCCGTTCACATCGGTCCCGCCGCGGCAGCCGAATCCTATCTGATTGCGGACAAGATCATTGCCGCCTGCAAGCAGACCGGCGCAGAAGCGGTGCACCCGGGCTACGGCTTTCTCTCCGAGCGCGCGAGTTTTCCCGAGGCCCTCAAGAAGGAAGGCATTGTCTGGATCGGCCCCAACCCGCGCGCCATTGAGGCGATGGGCGACAAGATCGAATCCAAGAAGTTCGCCAACGATGCGAAGGTCAGCACCGTTCCGGGATATCTCGGCGTCATCGAAACGGCGGAACAGGCTGTCGAAATTGCTGCGGACATCGGCTATCCGGTGATGATCAAGGCGTCGGCCGGAGGCGGGGGAAAGGGCATGCGCATTGCCTGGAACGCCGAGGAAGTGCGCGACGGCTATGACCGCTCCAAGTCGGAGGCAGCCTCTTCGTTCGGTGATGACCGTGTGTTCGTGGAGAAATTCATCGAAAACCCGCGCCACATCGAAATCCAGGTACTCGGTGACAAGCACGGCAACGCCATCTATCTCGGTGAGCGGGAATGCTCGATCCAGCGCCGCAACCAAAAGGTCATCGAGGAAGCACCGTCGCCGCTCCTCGACGAGGAAACACGGCGGAAAATGGGGGAGCAGGCGGTCGCGCTGGCAAAGGCGGTCGACTATGACAGTGCCGGAACGGTCGAATTCGTTGCCGGTCAGGACAAAAGCTTCTTCTTTCTGGAAATGAACACCCGCCTGCAGGTGGAGCATCCGGTCACCGAGCTCATCACCGGTGTCGATCTGGTGGAGCAGATGATCCGCGTTGCGGCCGGAGAAGAGCTCTCGATTGCCCAGGATGACGTCAAGCTAAACGGCTGGTCCGTCGAAAGCAGGATTTATGCGGAAGATCCCTATCGCAACTTCCTGCCTTCCATCGGACGTCTCGTGCGCTACCAGCCGCCCGAGGAAGTCGCGAGCGACGGTGTGACGGTGCGCAACGACACGGGCGTGGTCGAGGGATCCGAGATCTCTATGTTCTACGACCCGATGATCGCGAAACTGATCACCCACGCACCGAGCCGCGCCGAGGCGATCGACGCCATGAGTACGGCTCTGGATGCGTTTTATGTCGACGGAATCCAGCACAACGTTCCGTTCCTGACAGCCTTGATGAACCACCCGCGCTGGCGCTCCGGTGAGCTGGCGACGAGCTTCATCGCGGATGAATACCCGGACGGTTTCTCTCCGGCGGTCCCGGATGACGCTGCCTATTCGGTGCTTGCCGCCGTGGCGCTCTCCATGGCTGCGCTGGGACGCGAACGTCTGGACCATCTGCCCGGACGCCTGCGTCCGCATTCCGGCGAAATGCGCGAAGACTGGGTCGTCAAGCTCGACAAGACCTATGTGCCGATCCGCATTGCCGCCGGATATCCAGGAACACCGGTGGAACTGGATGTCGCCATCGGCGACGGTCCGATCATGAGCGTCGAATCCGACTGGAGCCCGGGCGATGTCCTGTGGTCCGGCAAGGTCGGTTCCGACAGCGTCACGGTCCAGATCAGAGCAGTCACGGGTGGCTACCGCCTCGACTGGCAGGGCTATTCGGTCCTTGCGAAGGTAATGACGCCGCGGGTCGCGGAACTGGATGCCCTGATGCCGGAGAAACTGCCGCCGGACACGTCCAAGATGCTGCTATGTCCGATGCCCGGTCTCGTGGTGTCCATTGCCGTCACCGAGGGCCAGGAAATCAAGGCCGGCGAACAGCTTGCCGTCGTTGAGGCGATGAAGATGGAGAACGTTCTGCGCGCCGAGCGCGATTGTGTCGTCTCCGCAATCAAGGCTGCGCCCGGCGACAGTCTTGCGGTCGATGCCGTGATCATGGAGTTTTCCTGAGCGCGCCGATTGACACGGTCTAGGGTCAGGACTGATTAATTAGGATGAATTGGCGCAGCAAACGGCGATGAGCTGCAAGGAAAAGCGCGACAAGCGGGCTTCCCGCCCGGTTGAGCGGTTTGACGGTGCAGATCGAAGCCGTTTTTGCGTCCCGGAGGGATAGGATGAATTTGCCCGGCAACGTCGTTGCAAATCTTTGGAAACCGGACGGTTTCCTGCAGCTTTGCGCCTCGTATCCGAACAAATTCATTCCTACCAATTCATCCAAATTAATGAGTCCTGACCCTAACTTGCAAACGTAATCAGACAGCCCGGAACATATCCGTTCCGGGCTGTTTTCATTGAGACCTTCGAGGCCCCATGTCATTCACGACAGTACTGTTCGACCTGGACGGGACACTGACCGATCCGTTTGAGGGAATTACCCGTTCGATCCAGCATGCACTGGAAAAGATGGGCGCTGATGTGCCTGACGGGAAGGATCTCCACTGGTGCATCGGGCCACCGCTCTGGGACAGTTTCGAGGTTCTCCTGAACACTTCCGACCGCTCCGATCTCGATCTGGCGGTGGCGCATTACCGCGAGCGCTATACCGTGACCGGCCTTTACGAGAACACGCTGATCGACGGCATTCCCGATGTCCTGGCCTCGCTCGGCACCGCAGCGCTTGATCTTCACGTATGCACGTCGAAGCCGCACGCCTATGCGGGCAAGATCGTCGACCACTTTGAAATGATGCCGCATTTCGGCAAGGTCTACGGGTCCGAACTCGACGGACAACGGTCACGGAAAGCGGAGCTGATTGCCCATATCCTTGAAGAAGAAGGCCTGTCGGCCAATGAAACCGTGATGATCGGCGACCGCAAGCACGATTTGATCGGAGCGAATGCGAACGGGGTGGCCGGTATCGGCGTCTTGTGGGGGTACGGCAGCCGGGAAGAACTGGAAGCGGAGCGCCCGGTTCTGGTGGCAGAAAAACCGGCAGACATATCGACCTTCCTGGGGGCGGGCGCATAGGGAACAGGCATTGACCTGTCATTTCGTCTGTTGCGCAAATTCATCAACGGGCATCAATCTGAATGGAAATGCCGGTTTCCGGTTTCAAGCTGACGTAGGGTGAGGTATACGTCGGATCTTTCAGAAACCCGTTTATTCCGAGAAAACGATGTAGCACGCTCGTAAGCATTACTGAAAACAAGCCGGTTCCCGAAGCGGGAAACGGGCCTTTCTGTAATTTCGGACACATACGACCTGCGTCCCTGATGTCATTCTTTTCAGGATGACGGGCAGCTTCCGGCTGTCCGGATGCCGGTCTTTGCTCCGATGAACAACGAGCGACATCATGGAACTCATGAAATATCCGCGTACGCGGCACCTTGAGGGGTCCCGCCTTCAGTCCGGTGACCTGGGAGATGACAAGCCCTTGGCCGAACTGGTGGGGCACCCCCTGGTGGTTGAAGAAAAGATCGACGGTGCCAATTGCGCCATCTCCTTCAGCGATGCGGGAGACGTGCGGCTGCAGAGCCGTGGCCATTTTCTCACCGGAGGCTACAGGGAACGGCACTTCGATCTCCTGAAGACCTGGTCATCCGTCCATGCCAATTCCCTACGCGAAGTGCTTGGGAGCCGGTACATCATGTACGGGGAGTGGCTGTATGCGAAACACACCAGTTTCTATGACGCCCTGCCGCATTACTTCCTCGAATTCGATCTTTTCGACAAGGAGGACGGCCATTTTCTGAGCACCGCGCAGCGCCGCCAAATTCTCGGCGGGCTGCCCGTCATGCCGGTGCCGGTTCTCCACGAGGGTGACCTGCCATCGCATCGCCATGTCGACGCGCTGGTCACGACCTCCCTCTACAAGTCTGCGGACTGGAGGCAGGCCCTGATGCAGGCAGCGGAAGCGTCCGGGAACCGGCCGGAGATGGTGGAACGGCAGACCGAGGATACGGACCTCAGCGAAGGCCTCTATATCAAGCTGGAGGACGGGACGAGCGTGATCGACCGGTTCAAATATGTGCGGGCCGGTTTCATCCAGACCCTGACAGAGGCCGACAGCCACTGGCATTCGCGTCCGATCCTGCCCAATCAACTTGCAGACGGGGTGGATATTTTTGCCCCGGTCCTCGGTGTGAAGGGGGCATACGATGAGACCTGAGAGAACCGAAACCGGCGGCTTCGCGCGGCTTCTCGTCCTGGTTCCATCAGCGCCTGACTGGCATGTGGACTGGGAGGGCATCTGGCCCCTGTGGCCCGAACTCGGCGCACTGGACATGTGTCCGCAGGATCCGATCCATCACGGGGAAGGGGATGCCGGAACGCATACGCGCATGGTTGTCGACGCACTTGTTGCCTCGCCGTCCTGGCGCGGAGCGGAGGACGAAAACAGATCGCGCCTTTTCTGGGCGGCGGTGCTGCACGACGTTGGAAAGCCGGCAACGACGAAACACGAGGAGGATGGCCGCGTGACGTCGCGCGGTCATTCCCGCGTCGGTGCGTCCATTGCCAGGCAGCTCTTGTGGGATGCCGGTGCCCCGTATGACTGGCGCGAATCGGTCTGTGGCCTGATCCTGTGTCATCAGATCCCGTTCTGGCTGATTGAGCGCGAGGATTACAAACGGCAGGCCATCAGAACCTCCCTCAGGTGTTTGCCGGACCTTCTGTGCACGCACGCCAGGGCCGACGCGGCGGGCCGCATCTGTGCCGATCAGCAGGCAATCCTCGACAATGTCGAGGTGGCCCGGCAGGTGTTTGAAGACACCGGATGCCTGCACGCGCCGTTTGCGTTTGCCAATGACGAAAGCCGTGTCGGCTTTTTCGAAAGGACGGACAGGGACCCGTATTTTGCGGCGCATGAGGACTTCCGCTGCAAGGTCACGTTGATGTCCGGACTGCCGGGAGCGGGGAAGGACACGTGGATTGCGCGTCACCGGCCCGACCTTCCCGTGGTGAGCCTTGATGCCGTGCGCGAGAGCATCGGCGAACGGGCGACCGGAAACCAGGGACGGGTCATCCAGGCTGCCTACGAGTTGGCGCGCGATCACCTCCGCCGGAAGCAGGACTTCGTCTGGAACGCCACAAACATCTCAGAACAGTTGCGGGGCAAGCCCTTGAGATTGTTCCGGGACTACGATGCGTTCATCGAGATTGCCTACCTCGAACCTTCGCGGCGCACGCTCTTTGAGCAGAACAGGAACCGGCCGGATGCCGTGCCCGACACGGTTCTTGCCAACCTGATCAAGAAGCTCGAGCCGCCCGGCGAGTGGGAAGCTCACAAGATCACGCGGATCGTGGCCGGGTGATACCCGTCCCGTGGCGTCGGCGCCGAAAGTCCTGCCACCAGGTGCTTTCGACGCCGCTTCCATTGCGTTACGCTAGTGCGGTGAATTTGAAGTTCGCATCATTGCTGCAGCAGTCTCCGAAGCGAACTTCAAATTCGTAAACCGCACTAGAAACATAGACTTGCTAGTCACCTTCTTGAACCTGAAGTTCGTTCGAAGCCTGCTGCACAATGAGACGAACTTCAGATTCAGGTGACTAGGTGATGGACCCATAAATGAGGCGGAAATGGTTTGAGGCGGATTGCTTCTCCTCAAGGAGCGGAAGTGCAGGAAATGTGGTTCATTTTCAAGCCTTTCGCGACGCCGGGGAGGCGCAATCCGGTCAAATCCGAAGGACATGGAAATGGCTTCACCCCGTGGCGTCAGCGTGCTTGACCGGGCAGGAAGCCCGCTCCGCACACCCTTCCTGACGGGGCCTCGCCATTTCGCATGCCATTTCAGTCTCATTTATGGGTCCATCACCTGGAGGTTCCGCACGGAGAAAATCCATGTCCGAGATCACAACCGTTCATGTCGTTGTCGAAGGCCGCGTCCAGGGCGTCGGCTATCGCGGCTGGTGTGCGGACGCTGCGGTCGAGAGACGTCTTTCAGGTTGGGTCCGCAATCTGAAATCAGGAGCGGTCGAGGCCACCTTTTCCGGTCCGTCCGACACCGTTTCGGACATGCTTGAACACCTCTGGAGAGGCCCGGCGTTCGCCAGGGTGAGGGCGGTAGCCCAGACCCCGTCGGACACGCCGCTCACGGGCGAGTTCGAGATCCGGGAAACTGCGTAGCTGCCCGCAGAAAACCTGTGTTTATATATCAATTTCAAAATTCAACGTTGAAATGTCACTGAATCATCGCAATGATCTGGTCTTTCATATGAAACAATCAGACATCGGCGGCAGGTCGTACGGTTGTCGGACAAGGGAGACTTCCTGTGAAAATCGCGATACTCGGCGGCGACGGATTCGTTGGCTGGCCCACATCCCTGCACCTGTCCAATCTCGGCCATGATGTCCACATCATCGACAACCTGAGCCGCCGCTGGATCGACGCGGAACTCGGGGTCCAGTCGCTGACGCCGATGGACTCCATCCAGGAGCGCACGCGTATCTGGAAGCAGGAAACCGGCAACACGATCCAGTTCCATCTGATCGACATTGCAGAGCACTACGAAGTCTTCAAGGCCTGGCTGTCGGACAACCGCCCGGATGCCATCATTCATTTTGCCGAGCAGCGTGCCGCGCCCTATTCGATGAAGTCGGACCAGCACAAGAACTACACGGTCAGCAACAACGTCAACGCGACCCATCACTTGCTCAATGCCATGGTCGAACTCGAACTCGACGCACATCTCGTTCATCTCGGGACCATGGGCGTTTACGGCTATTCGAATGTCGGCGCGGCGATCCCGGAAGGGTATCTCGACGTCGGCGTCGAGACACTTGCCGGAGCGACCGCAAACCAGCAGATCCTCTACCCGGCCAATCCCGGCTCGATCTATCACATGACAAAGTGTCTCGATCAGCTGCTGTTCCAGTTCTACGCCAAGAACGACGGTCTCAGGATCACCGATCTGCACCAGGGGATCGTCTGGGGAACGCATACGGACCAGACCCGGCGGCACAAGCAGCTGATCAACCGGTTCGATTATGACGGCGACTACGGCACCGTGCTGAACCGGTTTCTCATTCAGGCGGCGATCGGCTATCCGCTTACCGTTCACGGAACCGGCGGGCAGACCCGTGCCTTCATCCACATCCAGGATTCCGTGCGCTGCATCGAGCTGGCATTGCAGAACGCACCGCAGAACGGGGACAGGGTCAAGGTTTTCAATCAGATGACGGAAACGCACCGCGTCCGCGATCTCGCCGAGCTGATCTCGAGGCTGACCGGCGCGAAAGTCGCCTATCTGCCGAACCCGCGCAAGGAAGCGGCCGAAAACGATCTTGTCGTGGAGAACAAGCAGTTCCTGGAGCTGGGTCTCGATCCGATCCGGCTGGAAGACGGTCTGCTTGAAGAGGTTGTCGATGTCGCCAAGGCGTTCGCCTACCGGGTCGACCGGAGCCGCGTTCCGGCGGTGTCCGCCTGGACACGGGACATCGCGGCTGACATCGAACATGATCCCGAGCATCCCCGCCTGAAGTCGGTTTCCTGAGGCCAGCCATGCGTGATTGGCCGATTTTCGACCGTCCCGCCGGATCGAGCGTTGCCTATGTGACGCTTGTGGCCAACCGCGACTATGTTCTGGGCGCATCGGCGCTGCTGCGATCCTTGCGGCGGACGGGAACTGCAGCCGATCTGGTCGTGCTTTGCACCCCGGGTGTTGACGATGAAGACCTGGAGATCCTCAGAGCCTTCAAGCCGCGCCTCGCGCGGTGCCGGCGCCTTGAGACGTCTGCGGCCTTCAATGAGCGGCACGAACGCGGACGGCTTCACGAGGCCGCGCCTTTCACGAAAGGGGGAAAACCCGTCTTTCACACACCGCTCGACAATTTCGTCAAGCTGCGCTTGTGGCAACTCACCGACTACGACCGGGTCGTCTTTGTCGATGCGGATGCACTGGTTCTGCAGAATTGCGACCGGCTGTTCGATTACCCCGAATTCTGTGCGGCGCCGAACGTCTATGAAAGCCTCGCCGATTTTCATCGACTGAATAGCGGCGTCTTCACGGCGCGTCCGAACACGGCAACGTTTGCCGGCATGTTAGAGGCGCTCGATACTCCGGACGCGTTCTGGCGGCGGACGGACCAGACATTCCTGGAGACCTTTTTCCCGCATTGGCACGGGCTGCCGGTCTTCTACAACATGCTGCAATATGTCTGGTTCAACCTGCCGGACCTCTGGGACTGGCAACAGATCCACATCCTGCATTACCAGTACGAGAAGCCCTGGCAGGCCGGGCACGAGAAAAGCGAACGGCTCCGCCCGCTGATGGACCTCTGGCAGGCCTTCGCGACCGGCAACGGCATTCCGGACGACACGACCCGCCTTGCCGGGCCGGCAGAGTGGGCAGATCAACGGGCATCGTGAATGCGAATACTGATAACGGGCGCGAGCGGCACGATCGGCCGCTTTCTGAGCCGGCACCTTGCAGGCGAGGGCAATCATGTGACGGCACTGGGCCGGACGCCTCCGGACGGCACGGCGCTTGACTTTGCCCGGTTCGACCTGTCCGGGGCGCCGCCCCGTTTGCCGGACGCCGATGCGCTGGTTCACTGCGCGTTCAACCATGTGCCCGGCAGGTTCCGGGGTGGGGAAGGCGATGACCCGGACCGGTTCCGCAAACTGAATGTCGCGGGTACCGGTGCCCTGTTCCGGGCCGCGAAAGATACGGGATGCCGAAAGGTGGTGTTCCTGTCGAGCCGCGCGGTCTACGGCGACACGCGGCGCGGTGAAACGCTGCGTGAAACAGACGATCCGAGACCGGACAGCCTTTACGGAGAGGTGAAACGTGAGGGAGAGCGCAGCCTGGAAGCGCTGTGCGATGCGCAGTTCTGCGGTGCCGCGCTGCGCGCCACCGGCGTCTACGGGATGCCTCCCGGACTGACCACTCACAAGTGGACCGGATTGTTCGAGGGGTTTCGGTCAGGCGCTGAGACAGAGCCCCGCTGTGGATCAGAGGTTCATGGCGATGATCTGGCGGCTGCCGTTTCGCTCGTGCTTCGGACCGCCAAACACGGGTTCGATGTCTTCAACGTATCCGATCTTCTGCTTGACCGGCGCGATCTGCTGACGCTCTTTTCAGAGAGTTCCGGATTGGCCGGCGCATTGCCGGCCAGGGCCGCGTCTCGGCCGGGTGTCATGGATACGTCCAAACTCCGCCGGCTCGGCTGGCAACCCGGCGGTCGTGACAAGTTGAAAACCTTTGTCGAAGCGTGCAACGCGGCTGAGTGAGACAGTTGGTGGCGCGGTCAGGCGACCGGGCCGAAGATTTTTTCAAACTCGGCGCGCAGGACGCTGTCGTTTTCCGCCATGCTCACCGGAATGCCGAGATCGACGAGGCTGGTCACGCCATGTTCGGTGACGCCGCAGGGCACAATGCCGGAAAAATGCTCCAGGTCCGGTTCCACGTTGAAGCTGATGCCGTGAAAGGTCA
Source organism: Roseibium sp. (assembly GCF_965229775.1). Lineage (GTDB taxonomy): Bacteria > Pseudomonadota > Alphaproteobacteria > Rhizobiales > Stappiaceae > Roseibium. Next base: position 5,261,483 of record NZ_OZ245929.1, on the reverse strand, counting down.
CCCATTTGCGCAGCCTTATACCGATCGCGGCGATCTTGTCCTCGACCGTGTCTCCCCGTTCGGGCCGGCGGACCCAGACACCGACCCGGTCCTCGCGGCGTTCGCCGCGAATGTGGTAGTGCCAGAGTGCGTTGATCAGCCAGGCCTCGAGCGCGGAGACGAACGCCCTGACATCCTGCTGGCGCCGTTTCAGATCCAGCATGACGTAGGCGACGCGCTGGCCGGGGCCGTGATAGGTGTGCTGTCCGCCGCGTCCCGTCCGGTAGACCGGGAACCGGTCGGGCGCGACAAGATCGCTGTCGTCGGCACTTGTGCCGGCGGTGTAGAGCGGGGGGTGCTCAAGCAGCCAGACCAGTTCGCTTGCCTCTCCGGAAATGATTCTCTTGACGCGTTCGTCCATTTCCAGAAGCGCGGTCTCGTAGTCGACCAGGTCATCCGATATCTTCCATTCCACCGGTTTCGACCCCGGAATCGGCAGAAAACTCAGGGAAAGCGTGTCTCTTTCGGCAGGTGACATGTGGATGACAGTTCTTTGTTTTTTGAGCTGGCTGGCCGGGGCATGGTAAGGTGCAACGCTTGCGGGTTCGCCCTATTTAAGGATCTTGACGTCCGATGACCACCTTTGACGAAATCAAAGTCGATATTTCCGTCGTGCTTGGCGAAAGTGAAATGCCGGTTCACCAGCTGTTGCGTATGGGCCGCGGCGCGGTCATCGATCTCGACGTGAGCGAGGACGACGACGTCAAGATCTACGCCAACAACACGCTGGTTGCCCGCGGGCAGGTCGTTCTTCTCGGCGAGCGGATCGGGATCTCGATCACCGAAGTGCTGATGCGCCCGCCGGAGATTCGCCCGATGCGGACGGACGGGCCGCTTTAGCGGCATCGTGAAGAAAATTCCCGCCTCTGTGAATTATTGCAAAATCTGCTCTTGCGCCCCCAAAATCCTTTTGCTACACGAAGCGCCTCGACGCCGAACGGCGCGGGAAAAATCGAATATGCGGTCGTGGCGGAATTGGTAGACGCGCAGCGTTGAGGTCGCTGTGGGGTAAAACCCGTGGAAGTTCGAGTCTTCTCGACCGCACCATTTGATAAGATTAAGGCCCTGATTTTTCAGGGCCTTTTCTTTTTGGTCGGTCGCCAACCCCACATCTGACCCCACAGTCACTCCATGGTATTGGCGATGTAGTCCTCCACTTCCTTGATCCGCACGAAGCTCATGCCTGAGCGCTTATGGATCTTGATGTGACCCTTCGCTGCCCACCGATAGAGCGTCGTTATCGAAACATCGAACACCTTTTTGGCTCTGGTGGTGCGGCAAAAGATCGGCTGAACGGCAGACTCAGCCGAAATATTTTCTGCAACGCTCATCTCTCGTTTTGCTCCTTTGCATCAGTTCGGCGCATCGTCGACATGTCGATGTCGGTAAGCTTGAAGTCGCGCTCTGCGTTCTTATCGAGGTCCAGGCCGCAAAGCAGGAGTGTCGGCTTCGGGTGATGCTCGGTTGATCCGTGCCAGAGGTGGAGCGGTTTCACCCGACGTTGAGATGTCTCGCCGCGATAGTTGGTGTAGGTGAAGGACAGGCCACTATCCGCTGCCAGGGCCAGAAGGAAATTGCAGAGCTGCAGCTGTTCGGCGTCCGCCAGCGGGGGCGGGGCTATCATATGGTCAATCATCGGATCTTTGCTCCTCTACTGGTTCCTCTTCGGGAAGGCTGACGCTGGCTGCCCATTCAAGCCGCATCCTCGCCTTATCTCCGTGACGGCCCTCGGTCCAAGTTCCTGTGAAATCCAGGTACCCGCCTTCAAGTCCTTTGAGCCCGATGGCGTCACCGAACTTCAAGGTCAGGCGGCTCATATTGTGTTCTCGGGCGAGTGCCACGACGGCCCGAAAGAATTTGGTGTGTCGCTCCTGCGGCTGCTTCTCCACCTGGGTCAAAGCGTTGCTCCTGCTTCTTCGGCTTCGGCTACGGTTTCGCGGATATGGTCAAGCTCCCTCCGGACCATGTCGCAGCTGGTCACGACAGGCTGAAAGACATCGCCGTAGAGGTCGGCAATTTCCAGAACGAGCTTGTCGATCCTGGCGATTCGGGTGCGTGCGGCGGTGGCCGCTCTCTTGGGTGTCCAATTCTTCATTGTGTGAACCCCGTGCGCAGGATCTTGAGCGCGGTCGGGACCTTCGGTTTGATGTCCTCGATCGCGTCAAGGACGATGTTGAGTTCTTCAAGGTTGGTGAAGGCCGGGTGGTAAGAGTTCCCGGTCACCATCCTGTCGACGTAGCCGAGCCAGCGTTTGTGGGCGTCGCAATCCCAATGGCTTGCAGAGCCGGCTTCGTACTCCCAAGAGCACCCATCGGTGTGATTGTGGGGACACAGGAGCCGGTGAGCACGTTCAGCTGTCTCACGGAGGGGAGCGAGCCGAGCGGCCTCCTCTTCCTTCGTGGCCTCGATGATCTGCTGCTGTATGGCGCGACTTTGTTTCTGCACATTTTCGAGCTGCTGTTTCAGTTCGGCAATTTTATCCCCCATAATCAGTTCCTCCTTTCGAGCCGTTTGATCCGATCAATCTCCGCGGCGATGAGAGATCCGGCGCGGATGAGGTCATCAATGCGGGATTGTGGTTTCCACCAGATAGGATCCCATGGCCACTCGGCGGGAACGAACGTCAATGAGTCCCTGAGCTTGTCCGGATATGCTGCGTGCGTGAGATAGCAGAGCGCGGCCTTCGCAAGCTGGCGATCGGTGTATTTGTCATCTCGCTCCGGTCCGAAGCCGAGGAAATCCAAGTGGTGATGGCGCTCCCAGGCTATGTGGTCGACGCCTTCAGACAACAACTGAGTGCCCTGGACCTCCACCGGCATTCGTGACTGTCCTTGCGGTTTTTCCTCGACATGCTGGGGAAGCGGGGAGTGCTTGGGTTTCGAAGCTTGCTTCTTCCTGATCTTGTCCGAGTTTGCCCAATTCCGTGCGAGTTCATCAACGCCCGCCGCATGCATGTTCAGGCCGGCAGCGATACAGAGAGCGGCAAGTGTCACCATGACGCCGCCAGCCTCTTGGTGAGGGCGCCCGGTTGGTCGATCATACACGTAGTCGACAAGCTGGTGTGCTTCGGACCTGGTACAGCCAGTCGACTGGACCAGTTCGATCGCCTCTTCGAGGAAGCGATGGTTTCTTTCGGTCAGGTCCATCGTGATCTCCTCACCGAAGCAGTGCAGAAGCCAGGGATGAACACGTTTCTGGAAATCCTGAGATATCATTGCGATGCCTTTACATGATGGATCCGAGTAAGAGGCCTCCCATCCAACCGCCGAAGACCACGATCAAAAGGCCGTACCAGCCACCAGCTGCATACATGGCCCACAGGAGCGGTGCGGGGTCGGTGAGAAGGTGAGGGGCCAGGAGCCAGCCGAGGCCAGCTCCCAACCAAGCGATGACAGCGGGGATGCCAATGAACAGCCACGCCACCTGGTTGCCGCTTAGGTGCCCCATATTGGGTTAAGCGGCAGACAGAGCGGACTCGCTCCACCAGGTCTCAACTGCTCGACCATCTGCAGCGCGGTACCGGATGTTGAATTGGTCTTCGCACTGCTCATGCACCGCAGCGGCAATAACCGTCCCGGTCTCGCCCGAGACATCGATCGTTACCTGTTGCGACAGATTGAATTTGAACTCGTGTTTCATCGATATTTTCCCTTTCGATGGTTGGTGGTTTAGTTCATGCCGCGTGAGCGGCCTCAACGACCCTGAGGTCTCCGCAGTTCGCGGATACCAGGGCTTCAGCCATGGGCGGGCAGGCTGAGTTCCCGCACATTCTGCCTTGAGCTGTTTGGGTGGGGGGCGCCGCGCCCCGGACAGGGGCACGGCAAGTGAAGAGATCGTGGACCTCGTTCCTCCTCAGTATGCGATGAGGAGGTGCGGTATCTCGCCATCTGCGATCGTGCGGATGACTTGCTCGGCTTGGCTTTGGTCGAGGCCGGCACCAGCAACAAAAGCCTCGACGATCTCACCGTGGATCTTCTCCCTGTGCTTCTTGTCCCTGGCTTTGGCTGCCTCGGCCTCTTCCTGGCGGGCACGCTCGGCGGCCTCTTCAGCGGCCTTCTCCTCAGCCTTTCGGGCGGCTTCAGCCAGTTCCCATTCGAGTTTTGCTTCTGCCTCTTTGCGGGCCTCCTCAGCGGCGGCCGCGGCGGCTTCGGCTATCTCGCGCTCCCGCCTTTCATCATCGATCTTCTTCTGCGCGGCAGCCTCGGCCTCCCGCTTCTCCCTTTCCCGCTCCTCCTCGGCGGCCCGTTCAGCTGCAACCCGCTCCGCGTTGGCCCGTTCTTCATCCGCTCGCCGCTCTTCTTCCAGGCGACGCAGCTCGGCAAGTTCCGCTGCCTGCCGCTCATTGATCAGGATGCGATCGAGTGCATCCTGCATTGTTGTCAGCGCCCCAGACACTCGGTCCATGGCGATGTCGCTGAACTCCTGCATGCCTGTCTTCGAAACGTCGATCTCGCGGATCTTGTCCATGCGCATTTGGACTTGCTCCGAGGTATCCTCAATCGAGATCTGGCTCAGTTCGGTGATGCGCTCCATAGTGGCGCGGTGTTCCGCAATCCGGGCCTCTTCCTGCTTCTCCCAATCGTCAGCCGGTTTCCGGATTTCATCGCGAAGAGCGTCAAGCTTCGCCTTGGCGTCGGCGCGGATCTCGTTCACCTCAGAGGTGCGCTTCCGCCAGTCCTCTGTCAGTTTCTTGCCCGCATCGTCGATGCTGACTTTTAGGTTCGAGATACGGAGAGCGCGGCTGCGAATGGCCTTCCGCCCCTTGGCGGTACCGAGATCAATCGGCTCGTCTTTGTTGGCCTCACGTAGCTCCGCAAGAATGGCTTCAATTGTGACCTTTGGGTCCGTGAAAACCATGGACGGTGTTTCTTTGATAGCTTCCAGAATTTTCGGCGACATGGTGCATTCCAATCGGTGTTGAAGAAGGGGAGAAGGGGCTATCGCCCTGCGCTGATGACGGTCTTGCCGGCCCACAACTGAGCAGTGCGGAGGAGGGCATTCCGTACTTCCAGGGGACAGCGGCTGAAGGCGAGGACGAGAGCCTCGGAGCCGTTCACCGACAAAGCACTGTCCAGTTCTTCCCCATCGCGTCGAAAAAACGCTGCGACGGGTACTGAAAGTGCGTCTGCGATCCTGAGCAGAACGCTCGGGGGGATCCGGGTCTGCGCATTTTCGTAGCGACACATCGTGTTGGCAGAGATCCCGACGTAGTCAGCGAGATCTTTGGACTGCACCTTTCGTTTCCGTCGGAAAGCACTCACGTTGGTTGCGATCATGATATCCGTTGCGTCCGCATTTTCGCTCATCATGTGTCGACCTCATGCCTTTTGGGTGGCAAGTGTGCGAATCGCGTCCTGAACGACACGATCCGAGTTGGCGTAGGCCAGCAAAACGTCACGAGCGCCGGGTGACGTAAGAGCCTTGCCGATCGCCAGTTCGTCTTGTGAGTTCTCGTCCGGAAGGTTGCAGTTGGGCGCATCGACGAGGAAGAAGGAGAAGTGCAGGCCAGTCGCCTCACAGATACGTAGAAGGGTCGACGAGGCCACGCGATTTGTACCTTTCTCGTACTTCTGAACCTGCTGGAACGTGATGCCGAGTGCATTGGCGAGAGCAGTCTGGGATATCTTTGCTACGCCCCGGGCCTGCCGGATCTTGTTGCCGATGTGCTGATCAATCACGTTGTTTTCGGAGTTTTTCATGTTGGTATTCCTGAGTTTGTCGGGTGTCATGCGGTCTCGTCAGGAGCCGCGCCTACTGATCGCCGTAGTCGCCGGCGTCCTCGAACGGTTCCGGTTTTTTTGCTGTCTCTTTCGCCCGAATTAAGCTCGCGAATGCCATGGAGAGCGCGGCGATAGCGGCAACAATGATCACCACCTTGATGATCCCGTTCAGTCCCTGATATGCGACAACGCAGCCGACGTTTATGAGCGTGAGTAGAGAGAGATAGACCTTCGCTTTTTTGCTGGTCATGGTGGTGTCCTAGTAAATGAGGGTCAGGGTTTTGGCTGCTCGAGTGACCGCCGTGTAGAGCCACTCCCGCTGCTGGTCGGCGAACACCCAGGACTCGTCAAAGACGCAGACGTTGTCCCATTGCGAGCCTTGGCTTTTGTGACAGGTGAGGGCATAGCCATACGTGAAGTGGTGGTATTTCGCTGGCCACCAGTCCTTGTTCCGCGCCGCAGATACCTCGTCCTCGAAAAACTGCGTGGGGATGTCGACATAAACAGTCTCGGACTGATCGTCCGCTTCATCCGAGAGGAAGTATCGGAGCGTGCCAGGCAGGTCCTTGTGGTTGTTTGCCGATCGGACGACGCTGAATGTTTGCCCGTTCGAAATCCCCATCGGGTGGTTGTTTCGGAGGCAGATCAGCGTCTCCCCTTTGATCGGGTAGGTTCCACGGAACCCGAGCTGACCACGCATCCACTTGTTGAGGTTGATGCGGGTGTCGTTCTTGCCGCAGATAAGAGCGCCAGCCCGCTTCACTCTCTCGGGATCCACATCCACCTTCTTGCCCATCGTGAAGCCTGGCTCGCTCATCGGAACGGCGCAGAAGTCTCCATTTCGGATCTGTGTTGCCACACGAATGATCGGGCTTTCCTCGGCCTGCCGGTGGACGTCCGTCAGCATGAAATCCGGCTCTCCACGAGTGAAGAAACCTTGCCCGTTGATCGGTGACAGCTGCGCGGGATCACCCAGAACCAGGACGGGGATGCCGTAAGACAGGAGATCTTGCCCAACCTTGTCGTCGACCATCGAACATTCGTCGATCACGATCAGCTGCGTGGGACCAAGCTCCTGCTTGCTCTTGAGCTTCGTCTGCAGTTCGCCGGTGCTTTTCTTCCGCTTCACGTCGTAAATGGTACTGTGGATTGTCCTGGTCGGGACGCCTGACTTGCGCTCAAGGACACTCGCAGCCTTGCCGGTGAAAGCTGAGAATGCCGCGTCTCCGTCAATCATTTCGGAGAACGAGACAGCGAGCGTGGTCTTGCCCGTCCCTGCGTATCCCCCGAGATAGAAGAATGGCTTGTCGCCAGACTTCAGCCATTGAGAGATCCGCTGCAGCGCGGTCTCCTGTTGTGGGGCCCATCTCATATGCCGCCCCCCATTTCTTGAGTGGAGGCGATACAGCATGTGCGCCATGGGCGGGTAGCTGTAGCGTGGAAATCCAATGCGGCATGGAGGCAATACGAAACGTATTGTCTGATTGCGCACGGAGTTCGACTGGTCATAATTTTCATGACTACTTCTTCGATTTGGTGCGTTTCGGGAATGGACGGCTAGGGAAACTCGACCTTTTTTTCGGCTTTGTTTCTTCGTCGTCGCCTTTCCTCAACACTGCGGCCTGAAAGTCCTTTTGTGACTGTTGAAGCCGCCTGAGCTTGTGGATCTTGTTGACGTCGGAGCCGGCAGTGGTGATCCGCTTCTCACCACCGGGGCCAAATGTCTTGGTCTTGTGCTCTGCGATCGTCAGCATGTCGATGTAGCCCGGGTCATTGGCGGGCGGGATGGTGTCGCCGGTTAGAGGGTTCCACTCCCGAAGCTCGAGTGCCGGATTGTGGTCGAACTGAACTTGATCGATTGTCAGTCCGAACCGCGCCAATGCGGCCTCGAGCTTAACCCGGTCAGGGATCCGCTTACGCTTTGGCGGACGCGGTGGAGCTTGCCGAGACATCGTCTCCCTTAACGAGTTTCAACTCAGTGTTGGAGATCAGGTGCTCGGCACCTGTAACGGACTCTTTCACCCAGGCTGTGTCGAAGGTCGCGTAGATGACGCTGCCATAGTTGAAGCCTTCCGCGTACTCCCACATGACGTGATCGCCAGAGATGAACTGCCTTCTAGCCAAGTGGATCCGGTCGCTGGGGAGGCTGATCGTTTCGCCCTGGATATCGATTAGAAACTTTGACCTGCCCGACTTATCCGGTCTGATGATGACGCCTTCAACACGGACGTGGTCACCAGAACGGAGGTTCGTATCAATCGAAAAATGCTTCGTCATTGTCCTGCCCATTCTTCCTATTTGCTAAGCCAATGCCTAGCCGTGTGTTTGATATCTCGGTCGAAGTCCTGATTGATGACCCACTCGAGATAGCTGCGATTGACGACTGACCACGGTTTGCCTTTGTTCTGCCCGAACGGAACCGTTTCCAAGAGGATTGGATCACTCGTTATGGAGGCTAATCTCTCGGGGTCTGCCATCCTCAAGAGTTCAACCAAAATGTGCGCGGTCACATAAGAGTCCGGACCGGCGCGATGCGGCGGCATGGCAGCCGTCGGATCGTGAAAGTTCTTGTCCACGCCCAGGTGGTAGCGAAGGTACTGATTGCTGTGCCTGGGGGCGTCGGGAAGGAGAAGGCGGGCTGAACGGTAAGTGCAGATCCACCGGTGACTTCCTCCTGCGAAGAAGAGGCGTTCGAACTCAGCGTTGTGAGCCGCAAACATGTCTCGATCTTCCAACCCGCCCATGAGCGACCGGGCCGCATAGTCTGGCGGTGGAGCACCTTCGAGTTCGCTGGGGGTGATATGATGGACAGCCAGCGCCTCGATCGACATCGGGACATTGGGGTTAATCAACGAGCTGACTGTCGGCTCTATACGGAGAGACCCGAGCGGACCGATGACAACGTCGGTGTAGCCGAACTCGCAGATCCCAACCGGCCGGCCGCTCGCCTTCGCCTTGTCGTCATCCGTTGCTTCAAAGTCTATGACCCGGATCCTCATTGGTCACCACGCTGTGCGAAGGTGTTGACGGGCTCCATGGGCTCGGGAAAAAGCTGCGTGACTGTCTGAGACGTGAAGGCCCTGACTGTCTTTTCAGCGGCCATCATCTCGATGCCTGACTGCACCTGTCCGAGCACTGCAGCCTTCGCGCAGGCGACCTCCCTCTCTGCGCAGTTAATCAGGACTGTGAGGAGCTGCTCACGCGGGAGATAGGTTTCGCAAACCTTGGCGATGGCCGCGTTGACGGGAGCGCCGTCGACACCTTCCGGCTTCACCATAAGTTTCAGGGCGCCGGATGAAGCCCTGAAGTCGAGGAGGACCCGCAGGTCATCCTCCACTTCCTTCAGTTTCACCACACTGGCAATCATGCCGTCTGTTTCAGTTCCCAAGTTCGTATTCCTTCCGTGGTTAGATGCTGAGTTTGTCGACGCCCAGGGCTTCAGCGACCTTCATGGCGAAAACCGTCAGGTCGGATAGCCACTCGCCCCCGGCAGCGTCCGTCTTGATGCAGTAGTCCGCCGCGTCGACGCAGAACTTGACGAGCGCGTGGATTTCCTGAGGCGTTTCGGATTTCCATGCCTGGGCGGCTCTCGTCAGCTGCTCCCGGCGTTGGGCGGGTGTGGCGTCCTGAAGCGTCGCCATGCCGAGGATCTTCTCAGCCATGTCCTTGGCAACTTCCGTCACTTCGTCGTCGATGAAGACATCAGGCATGACAGGTTTCGCAGGGGCCGCAGGTTTGGTCTGCTGCTCAGGCTTCTTCTCCTGCTTCGCGTCGGTTTGCCGAGGCTGGCCTGAGGATCCGTTCTTCTGGCTCTTAGGCGCGGCCTTCCCGTTGGTCTTCGGGGCGGCTTTCGGCTGGCCCGTCTCGGCAGGCTGTGACGGCTTGTTCTCGATCTGAGGGGCGCTCGACGTTGCGTCGATAACCTCGCCAGTGAAAGGATTGACACGTTCCCGCTGGGCTTGTTCGGCGCGGAAGTCGAACAAGGCGTCCTGACGCTCTACAAGCTGGCGGATTTTGTCGTTGTTGATGGAGATGTATTTTGAACCGCGGCGAAGAACAGCCTTCTTGCACATCTCTCCGTACCAGTTCCTCCAAGCGGGGCTATTTGGCGCTTTGGAGGCAAGCCGAACCTTCTCGAAGTCAGCGACCGACATCACTTCGCGGTGAATGACCCGGTTGCTCTCGTCGCGGAAGATGCAGTATCCGCCGACGATCTCGCCGCGATCCTTGTCGAAGGGGTTGGATTTGTGGGACAGCGACTCGAGGTCGGCTTCATCGAACTGGAACTGGTCCTTGGCATGCACCAGGGCGACGACGATCGAGAAGACGCCACCGAGTTCTTTCATTCGCTTGATGATGCCATGAACCATCGGCTGGTAGTTCAGGACATGAACCTTCTGGTCTTTGTCCCAATAGGGCAGGAGCGTTGCCTGCTTGTTGTCTGGAACCAGCCCGTCGGAGGCACACTTCATCACCTCCCTGCGGATCGACTCGGGCGAGCATTTCAAGATGTCAGCGTTCTGCTGCACCGCAATCACGAGGGTGGATCGCAGCCGATCCCAACTTTGATTATTCTCCGCCAGGAGAGGGGCTACCTCACCCTGAAGGTCTTCGATAACGGCGAGTGCGTTACCGGTTTTCTGGTTGCTCATAGGCGACTCCGCGATTGTAGTTGGGAAGGACGGACCGGTTGATCCGGAGAGGGAGCTTCGGAGGAGGGGACCACAAACCGTTGGGCCCAAATTCCGAGACGTATTTTCGGTAGGTAGCGAGGGCGTCGGCTACGATGTCGCCGGCGTGGACGAGCATCGGATCCTCAGAGTCGACGGACAGGGTCACCGGCACCATGCCGGCATCGCGTCGAAGCATGACCCAGACCCAATCGATATCCTTGGCGTTGAAGAACCCGTCCACGAACTCTTTATTGGGGGCGTCGCCGAAGACCTTCCCCATAGCGATCAGGTCCCGAGCCCGCTTTCGGCCGTCCAGGTAATGTGCAGCCTGCAGGTCATAGCACTCGTCGTAGACCTTGCGGATTGCCGCGTCCTCGTCGTTTCCGCCCTTGAAGGTCGTGAAGGACTTGAGGTCGACGGCGATTGCTTTGTTCCGGGTCTTCATTGCCGGGATTGCATAGTCGAACCGCAGCTTGCAGCGGACGCCTTCGATGGTGAAGAACGCTGACAGCTCCGCCGCTCCGTCGATCAGGGAACCGGCCTGCATAATCGATGACAGGACAGGATCGCGCTCCATGTTGACGATCGCGTCTTCGATCTCCTGCTTAATCTCCGCATCGATGGAGACGTGGCCCGGGTGGGCGGCGTACCAGTCTGCGAGGATGTCATCGAAGAACCTCGGGCAGCCTTCAATCTCCTTCGCTCTCTCGATCAGGTCCGCCTTAACGCCTGTCTGCTTTTTGCCGTGCAGGTGCAGGAATTTTTTGATCGAGTCCGAAGTCGTGAAGGCTGCCGGGTGGTCCGCTGGGACAGGTGGCTCGGCGAACCGTTCTTGGTACGCCTCCAAGCCTTCGAGCACGCGGCAATGCCAGGCGCTTCCCCAGATCATGAAAGACGTGTCTTTTGGCCCCCGCTTTCGGATCCGGTCGTACTGCCACTTGCATGGTTTCTTCGCCAGTTCCTTGACCGACGTAGATCCGAGTGCACTGTCAGCGTGGTAGATTTCTTCGTCGAGACCGAAATACACACCGTCTGGCAGCGTGTAGACCCCGTCGTCATCTCGATACATTTCGAATTGCATAATTCGCTCCGCATCACACCACCCCAAAAAAGATCGAACCGCTAATTGAGGAGCGGTTTAATGACTTCGTATGTAGGGTACGGCTCAATCTGTGACCGCTTCGGATCGTTTCAATCTTCAGCGTGTATGGAAAATACGAAACGTATTGTCATTGGTCAATAGCGAATTGTAGAAATTTTTTTCTACTAACTTTCGATAGGTGTGATTGGAGCTTTAGGCAAAGAAAAACCCCGGAGGATTGAGCCTGCTCCGGGGTTTGATTGGCCTGCAACCGGTTCGTCGAACGGGAATATGACGAAAAGCAGACTTGCGTTGTATGTCATACCTGGTGTAGCTGGTCAATACGTTACGCATCGATTGAGGCGGGAAACATTCCGCTTGATGAGCAAAAATATCGGGCGTTGCGGCAAACACTCAGGAATGACGGTAACCGGTTCGGCCTGAGTGATATCGTGGGGTAAGGAACGGGATTAGATCGGACCCCACAGGTTTCTGGAAACTGAAGCATCGAGTGCGCTCGCCTTCGGTTTGCTCCTTGCCTGGATCTGCGGCGCCATTCGCCGAAAAAGTTGGAGACTGTCTGGCCGATGGAGTGGTGCAGGCGGTGCGGCTAAGCGACACCCGGCTCCGTCGGCAAGTCCCCCGCAACCAGAACACGGGAGCTTTGGCTTTTGGCCAGCCCCTGGGTTCTGGTATTGCGACCTTCGCTCTCCCCTCTCCATTGGCAAGAAAGAAATTCTGCCTATCACCGAGTAGGAGAGATTGTTGTCGGACGTTAGAGCTTGCTTACTTTTGCCTTCACGCGGCCGAGGATGGAGAGTTCGTCGGGTTTGTGGAAGGTGCGCTCATAGCGGGCGTTTCGAGGAACGAGTGCGTAAGTGATCCCACCTTCGCCGTTGAGGATCTCAACCTTCGAAGGGTAGAGACCGACGCCATCCCAGACAACAAACACGCCGGGAGGGCTCGGGCGATTGTCTGCTGTATCGACGATCAGTTTGTCGCCGGCATGCAGGTTTTCCGAGGATGTCGGTTCCAAGCTGTCGACCATCCAATCGCCTCGTACCTCAACGATCATCGGGGCTTTGTCCAGGATCCTGAACTGTCCCTCGATCACTTCGGCAGGTATGCGCCACTGTGCACTGCTCTCAGCCTTCACCTCGTCCAGCGTCTTGCAGCTTTCCAGTCGGCGAAGATCGATTTCCTTGATTGCGGCGACTGATGAAGAATCGTCTGACGACTCTCCCACACCGAACACGAGCCACTCAGGAGTGACCTTGAAATACTTTGCGTAGGTAATGGCAGCCTCCCGATCGTATTCTCGGGCGCCGTTTTCATGCGATGTGTATGTCACCTGATTGACGCCCATATATCGAGCGGCTTCGGCGGCACTTGAGAACCCCGCAGCTTCCCTGGCGGCTTTCAGTCGCTTGGTTGCGATGCTCTTTGTCATTTCAAACTCCTACTAATTATTCTTTTGGTACTGCACCCACCTGTTTCCTGCAACAATCTACTCAAAACGTATTGACACAATACGTAACGTATATTATCGATCCTTTCCGGTTGTTAAAAATACAGGTTTTGCCATGATCCCGCAGGATATCTTCGACCCCGATAATGATTTTCACCTGACCGCGGAGCAATGCGCGTTCATCAGGAAGTCCATCGGCGATACACGCGCTGAATTTGGACGGCGGTTTGGCGTATCGGTCTTTCCGATTCGTAGTGCCGAAACCGGCACCGACCAAAAAAGCGGCCCGCTCATCATGTGCATCTACCTTCTCGCTCGCGATCGGAAGATCGATGTCCCGACGCCTGAGATGGCGAAGCGGGCAACGTTCAAGCGGAAGCTTGTTCCCGTTTTCGACGAGGTAGCCACCACCACCACCGAGACGGAGGACGTTTGAAATGGCGCGCGGTCACAATGAAAAGACGCAGCAGGAACTCTACGAGGATCAGCAGTTCCTGAAGGCGTTCACGGAAGTGAAGAGCCTGGACAGCACGATGGCGGGCACGAAGGGAAACCTGAGTGCTCTGTATAAGCGGCTGAAGGACATTGGCTGGACGAAGAAGGATTTCGATTTCGCCAAGTCCCTGCAGGACAAGGATGTCGGGCAAGTCATCGCTGACTTTGAGCGCAAGATCCGTATCGCGAAACTATTTGGCCATGCCCTGGGTCGTCAGCTCGACTTCCTCGATCAGGACCGCACACCGATGGTTGACCGTGCCTTCGAAGAAGGTGCAGCAGCGGGCCGGTTGCGTCAGGAAATGAGCAACCCGTATCAGCCGGGTTCCGAAGAACACAATTCCTGGCAGTCCGGTTTCAACGAGGGCAACACCTTCATCAACAAGGACTTGGCGAAGGCAATTTCGGATCCTCTGACTGGCGAAGCCGACGAAGACGGCAGCGACGAGGATGAAACCGACGACGAAGACGGCGACGACTGATCGCCGATAGCGAGCCGGGGCTCCTCGGCTCGTTTCCTCGCCCACATAGGGCTCTCTCCTAAACATATTCGTTCCCGGGAACTTGCACGTGCCTGCCGTCAAGCAAAAGAACGCTAAGATTTGGTCGAGGTCTCCTCTCGACTGGTATGTTGAGCCAGAGCGCTGTACCGCACAGCTCCTCAATTTCGAACGCCCCGTCGGCCGCATCCACGACCCATGCTGCGGCGGCGGAAACATCGTCAAGTCATGCATCGATGCGGGATATCGCGCCACGGGCACTGACATGGTCGATAGAGCGGAAACACCGCCTTGGTTTCTCGGCATCCTCGACTTCATGTCGTACGAGAAACAGATCCGTCCCTTCGACAACATCTTCATGAACCCGCCTTTCTATAAGGGCGTCGGAACTGAAGCATTCATTCGCAAGGCCATTGCGATGACACGCGGGAAGGTGGCTGCCTATACCGAAGTCAGGTTCCTTGGCGGAGAGACGAGGGCAATGACTCTCTTCCGCGATCACCCGCCTGACAGGATCTACATAATCACTCCCAGACCGTCCTGTCCGACCGGCGAATACCTCGCCAGCGGCGGGAAGGCCAAGAACGGATCCCCTGACTTTTGTTGGCTCGTTTGGGACAACAGCTCACCTCACACCGCAACCACGTTTCATTGGCTGACAGGAGAGACCGTCCATGTCTGATGCCCCAGGAAGCTACATGTTTCTCGACCCGGGCCGGTCGATGGGCTTCTCGATGTGCCTGGCGGGCGGCGGCAGCCTTCGGCACGGGACCTGGAGCTTCCGGCAGGAGCGACATGGCGAGGTCTTCGCTGACTACGCGAACGTCCTACGCCGTCAGCTCAACTCTCTCCCAGACCCGCAACTCGCCCTCGAAATGCTGACCATTGTTGACCACAACGGCCATATCGATGGCAATCAGGTTGCCTTTACGGCTGGCTGGTACTCGGTCGCCCACACCATTTGCTACACAATGAAACTGCGCGAGCCTGAGATCATTCCAATTCAAACTTGGAGATCGAAAACCCACGGGAAAACGGCGGTTCCCAAGGAGATGAGGGAAAAGCTGAACACGCAGCCCCTCCGCTCCAAATGGTTCAAGCAGCAAGCGAAGGACTACTGCGACAAGAACGGGTGGTCGTACGGTAGTGACGATGAGGCCGAAGCTCTGTGCGGTCTCGATGCGTTGCGTATTATCTATGAGCCAAACTATGCCTTTGGTAAGGGCAAAGCGTATCGGCAGGAGGCGTTTCTGTGAGCGGGGACGACCTTTCGTATCGACAGATCGTCGAGCTTCTGAACGACCACGCAGAACAGATCGCCAGTGACTGCATCCCGAACGGCCGGCGCCGCGGTGTTTATTGGGAAGGCGACTGCCACGGAAAGATTTCGGTTCACGTTGCTGGCGCTCGCCAGGGCATGGTCGGTGGATGGCAGGGCCAGTTCGGCGACAAGACCGGTGGCAATCTCGTTGCGCTGATTGAACTTGCCATGGGGTTTGAAAGCCATGGTGAAGCCGTTCGTTTCGCAAAGAGCAAGTACCTCGGGATTACCAAGCGTGATCTGACACCAGAAGAGAAGGCGCGATGGGCGAAGGCCAAGGCAGAGTCCGATGCCAAAGCCGAGGAGCGAAAGCAACAGGCTGAAGCCAACGATCGTAAGCGGGCGACAGATGTCCGCTTCATTTGGCAGGAAGCAACCCCACTGGCTGTGACCCTTGCCGAGAAGTATCTCGTCGGTCGAGGCATTGACCTGAGCGAGGAAGGTTTCTCTTCCTGGCCACCGAGCCTGCGGTTTCATCCCGGTTTGCGCCTTGGTGGCAGCGCCCATCCGGCGTTGGTTGGTGGTGTCCAAGGCCCTGACCGCAAGCTAACAGCGATCTGGCGAATCTTCCTCGACAAAGACGGACATGCTCTCACGGACGAACAGGGCAAGAAGATCAAACTTGGTCTCGGCCCCGCCAGTGGTGGAGCTGTGCGTTTGGGGCCCGTCGGCAAGCGGCTTGTCGTTGCTGAAGGCATAGAGACAGCGATGGGTGTGCAGCGCCTCACCAAGTTTCCCAGCGTGTGGGCAACTCTCTCCACGTCCGGCATGGGCGGACTAATCCTGCCTCCTCAAGTCGAGGAACTAGACATCTATTCGGACGGTGACCGCCATCGGCCAGTGGTCGGATCCGAGAAGGTTGACGAGCCCCCAGGCGACAAGGCGGCGCTGAAGCTCAAGCAGCGCGCAGAAGAGCAAGGCGTGAAGGTCCGCGTCTTCCCATCGCCAGCGCCCGACGACTGGCTCGACGTCTACAACTGCAAGAAAAAACTGGAAAAAGATCGTGGCGAAAAATGATATCGAAAAGATAGTTCTCGGTGCGTTCCTGCTCGACGAGAAAAACTTCTGGAACGTTCAAGAACTCCTCTCATTGAAGCTGTTCCAGTCCGACGACCACCAGAAGATATACGCGGTGATCAACGAGTTGGCCTGTACGGGAAAGGCAATCCGCACAGGGATTGTTGCATCGAGGATCGGTTCTCTCGCAAGTGGGCAAGATGTCGACGCTTACCTCTCCGCTCTTCAGCACATTGCGAGCAAGGAGGAATACCTCCCGGTAGGAGACTACCTAGAGGAGTTGGCAAACGACGCGAAACGCAGGGATCTTGTCGCATTCTCAGAACAGCTGCTCAAAGCGTCGAAGGATCTGAACCTCGATCCCGATCGGTTGATTGACCGTGCAGCTCAGAAGCTCGCCGATCTCTCCAACACGAACATGGCGGGCATGGAAAGCACGATCAGTTCCAACCTCCGGAATATTGCTGACGCCTCGGAAGACCGGAAGTTTGGCGCGATAGCCATCAAACCGGTTTTGAGGGGAATTGAATACATGACGGGAGACATCCCGCTGGGGTCATTGCTCCTCTGGGGTGGCGGCCCAGGGTCCGCAAAAACGGCGGTGGCTATTCAGCAGGCTATTCATACAGGGGAAACAGAACCAACAACGCTCTTCCAGCTTGAAATGAGTGGTCAGGCGATGGTCACTCGCGCGACCCAGCATCACACAGGAGTTCGGTCGCGGGATGTTATGTCTGGCATGACACCCGAACAGACCCAGCAGATCAGGAAAGCAGGAGACGACTTCAGTCTCAATAAGTTGCTGATTGTCACCCCGAAGCGGATGGACATCACGAACCTGAAGCTCCAGGCGTATGCGCACAAGCGGAAGTACGGCACCAAGCTGTTCATTGTCGACCATCTGAAACTTCTCGGTCGAAACGAGAAGGGGTACATGGATCCCGTGAAAGCGGCCTACGAAAATGCGAGAGATCTCAAAGAATTAGCCAAGTCTCTTGATGCCGTATTCATTGTGCTTTGTCAGCTCACGAAAGCTGGCAGGCAACGTGAAGAAAGCCCGGAGCCTGAGATGGAAGACTTCTTCGGTGGCTCGCTGGAAGAGCACGCTGATCTGATGTTGGCAAACTTCAACCGGCACGCCTGGCTAGTTCGAAATCCGCCAGTGACCCGGAATGCAAAGCCAAAAATAGAATGGGAAGACAAGGTACGAGACGCCAAAGGCACAATCGAAATTTACAAACTCAAAGACCGCTTTGGTGACCCCAGAGACTTCAGAATCTTCAATTGGGACGGGGCAAACACCCGTGTGAATGACCTCCCCACTGAAGCCGATCAACAAATGCTGCCGGTGTGACCATGGATCTGAACAAATACGACATTCAGGTGCTCCCGGTCATCGGAGGATACATCGGCTACCTGAGGCTCGACAGAGACGGCGGCCTCAAGCCGATCCTCGGCAAGCGAGGGAAGCCGGTCCTGTTCGCCAGCGAGTTCATAGCGTTCCAGACAGCAACGCGACATCTGCTCAGCTACATCAACGGGCATCTCGTCAGAGACGGTGAGGTGGTCGGCACGGCCAGGAAACAGGCCGAAGAACTTTTCAAAAAGAAGGACGAGACAAGTGGCGGTGCGAAACAAAACCTACACCGAGGCGGAAAGGTACATCGCTTGGGTGATGTGGGTCGTAGGCTTCTCAGAGAAGAGCATCGCAGTCTCTCTGGGGATCAGGCGAAAGCAGGTCGCCGGTCTGGTAAACCGCTCTCCCTACCCAAATAGATCGGGGATGTCGGACGCAGAGCGGCAGGCGGCGTTGGATGATCTTCTTGCGATGCGGACCGGGGAAGATGGGAAGCCGATAGATGGGGGGCGACTGGTCAACGTCCCCACCACGATCGTACCGCTCAGGAAGGCGCAGAAAAGGGGGTAGAATTGTCGACAGGAAAAAGTCTCAAGCAGCGCCTCGCGCAGGTACGGAAGCGGAAGGTGGAGAGCATCAGCTCTCTGCCTTTAATCGCTTTCTATGGCCGCGAACCTGATCGTGAAATCCTCAGGACTAAGATGTACGCCGCGATTGAGCGCTCGTTCGTCGAGGCTGAGGGCTCGAGCCCGACGTTTGGATTGGGCCGATCGTTCCTGCTCAACGACGGCGGTGCACTGGTTCTGAACGTGACGTCGAGCCCGCTCGAGTACGTGGTTTCCCGCGGCGAACTCGAAGGTGAGGGGGATGAGGAAGGGGCAGCGGGTGCTCGCTACCACACAGCCATCAGGTTTCGCGACTTGATCGACGGCGCCCAGGTAAAGGCGCTCAAGTCACCGTCCTGGGAAGGGACCGGGGGCGGTGGCTTCGGACCTGCAGATATCAGGAGCTTCCAGCTCGACTGCATCAAGATCATCGGGCGTGTTCGCACGGCCATGCCGGCATCATGGGTGTTCGGTTTTGTTGAAGCGGTTGTCTGCAAGGACGAATGGTTCGACATCGAGGACAAGGATCGCAAATCGAAGCGAGAAGAAACTCTCCTCGCTCTACGATTCGGCTTGGATGCGATTGCAGCTGAACTCGGCTACATCATGGAAGAGGACTTCAGCCGCCGTTGGACGGAGCAACCTGCTCGCGAACCTTCAGTAGCTCGTCGTCGTAGTCCAGGCTCCAAGGCTTCAGACCCGCTCGCACTGCGGACATAGCAAGCAACTCTGTCTTGGTCACGTCTCTCGCTCCACTGAACGAGCGAGAGGCTACCAGCCGAGATTTCATGCCGAGCAGGTCGCCGGCACGTTTCAAAGTCGGGGCGTCGAACCCCATGCGCAGGGCCCACAGCCGGAAGGTTGGGGCCTTGTGTCGTTTGGTTCCGTTCATATGGGAGTTGTCTCCGAGGTCAGGTATCAGTCGAGTTTTCGCTGCCATGGCGCATGGACAGTGAGCTGGACGTTCTTGCTGCCGCATCTTGAGCAGATGTATCGACGGACAAAGTCAGGGTTGCCGGTCGCATGGTAGTCGGGCCCGAACTTGTCGATAAGTTTCTCGAGGTCCAGGTAGCTGTAGTTGTTGCACCATGGGCGGTTGCACGAGATCGACAACTGGTGCCCATGATCCTTGATTTCCTGCAGCGTCGAGATCGATATCGCTTTCATAATCGCCTAGGTATTTCTTTCCGATTAGGATTGAAAGCCGCTTATTGAAGCGCGGGGATGCGGAAGCGAAAGTCCTCAAGCGATCTAAAGTTTGGCGGTATCACCGTCATCCGGCAGCTCTTTATCTTCCACCAATGACTCGATAGCCATCTTCTGAAGAACCACACTGCCGGTGCTCAGTTCGCTGCATCCGCAAGAGACATGCCCCCACATGACGTTCTCTGCTCTGCGGAAAGCTGCGTAGGCGAAGCTCGTGATGTTGCCGCTCTCAGCTTCCTTCAGCAATTCGTTCAATCTATCGATCATCATCTGGTTTTTCATCTGTCATCTCTCATTTGCTGTAACCAAGCGAAGTCTTCAGGAGGTTGTGTGCATCCCTGATGTGGTCGCGGTCTATCTTGTCGGTTATTGCGTCCAGGCCGTATGCCACGACCATGTGTAAGTGGGCCTCCGCTTGTTTCAGGAGCGTTCGAACGTGCACCTCGGGTGGTGCGTCAAGATCTATGTCGGGTTGAGAAGCGTCAGACATGACGATCGGTTCTCCTGTCAGAAGTATCTCGAGACCTTGCTGCCGTTGTTGTTCACCCGCAGAACGACCGTGTTCACGTTGGTTCCAACGGAGCTGAAGCTATTTGCCGGCAGGTCTTTGAACGCGCCACCGAGGTTGTCGATGACGAGCTTTCTGAATGCCTGGGCTTTCTTGGTTTCGCGGAACTCGGTACCGGCAGACATGATCGCGACGAGACGCCCGTCGGGTTTCAGAAACTTGAGAGCGTGCACCACGTGGTCGATGTCGCGCTCTCGATCGAAAGGCGGGTTCATGATGACCCGGTCGTAGATCGGGTCGGGTGCTACGGACAGGAAGTCGGCACACATAACGCGGTTGAAGCGATCGTCTGCTTCGAGGGCGTTGGCGAGGTGAGGTTGCAGCTCGATGCAGTCAACGATGTGTTGATAGGGCACCTCGTCGTAATCGTACCGCTGTCTACCGTTGTCCATAGGGACCAAACGCGGGATCCGATGGATCCTCTCCGCTGCTGCCGGTCGTGCGAGGTTGCCCGTGCCGGCCGACGGCTCGAGGATCCTCAAAGGTGCAGCGTCGTTGGCGATAGCCAGCTGTGCTTCCTCAATGGTGGTCGAAGCCGCGTCTTCCGGGGTCGGAAAGAAACCGTAGTAGCGGGCAGGGGTGGTCTTCGGATTGTTGAGGGGATCTTCCTCCTTCGTCATCCCGTCGCCGACGACCTCGCCGTAATACTCAGCCAGGCATTTGTTCACCTTCTCGACAAGGTCCTTGCGGGTGAACCACAGGTGTGCGTTTCCGTTCTTGAATATCCGAACCTTGAAAAAGTCGCTCTCGTGTTCCGTCTGGGATGAACCCCAGCCGCGGTCCTGCCGGATCTGATGGAGGATGCTCCCGTAAAGCGCGCCAGGCTTACCGCCATCGAGGACCTTGAAGATGCGCTCAATGTCGAGGAACGTGTCTTCTCTCCTGCCGTACCTGATTGTTCCGTAATCGTCGCAGAGGCGGTCGATGATGACACGGGACCCGATCTTGAAACCGTCATGAGAACGGAAGCGCCGGTCCAGAGACGCGAAGGACGTGGCTACGCCGCGCAGGAAGATCTCGTTGGATTGGCCAAGTAGCCCGTTCAATGTCGCCATGATGTTTTCAACGGTGACAGGCGGCAATCCGAGAGGATTGGTCAGAGCAGTGTGGAGTTCTTCGACGGAGACCGTGAGGTTCTCAACGAAGTGGCTGTGCCCATTTATCGTGGAGGCAGCAGCGACCAGGTCGTTGGCGATCTGCTTTGCCTTCTCGATCCCGTCGTTGCCCAACGCTTCAACCGTCTCGGGGTCTTCCTTCACCTGAGCGACATGTTTGGTGAAGCAGCGCACGCCGTAGTAGGGGTCGTCTCCGTCAATGTGTTCCCTCGTGTAGTTCAGGCACCATTCCAGGTCCTCGAGGAATTTGTTGGCGGTCTTGAACCGCGGGGACCGGTATTGCATTTGCGTCCGGAGCTTCTCTTTCTCCGTTGTGTCCATCAGGTCTTCAATGCCGCTGACCTCGACGACGTGTTGCCAGACTGTGACGTCGATCAATCGGCGCGCTGTCGCGAGGTACTGATCGCGATCTGGCATCGCGACAACTTTGAAGAAGGCCTTGGTCTCTTCGCCGGCATCGTAGTAGCGCCCCTCGAAGGACGGCGCCGCCTCCTTCCACATAAGGCGGGCTTGCTTCAGAGCCTCATCGGCCTCCGCAACCCGTTCAAAGGCAGCCTCGTAGAGCTGGATGGCCTGATCACGAGCAGCGACCACCATTTCTACTGTCTTGCGAGCGACGATAGCATTCATGATTGCACACCTGTTGGTTGACAACACGGCACCTGTCGGACAGACATGAACCATGTTGAGTGAGGGATTTTTGATGAAGAAGTTTCCGTTCGCCGTGCTCTTCGCGTCCGCATTCGTTGCGGGACAAGCGTCAGCGACATCGATTGTGAAATTTGAAGAGGATCAAATCCTCAGCGCTCTCGCCCGGGTGACGCTCTCGAGCGAATACTGCAAGGCCGAAGTCGTCCCGCAGTTCAACACGATGGATCTGGTTTGGGATGTCGTCGAGCTGAAGACGGGCGTCGACCCGAACGAGTCGCCGGTCCGTGAGAAGTATTTCAGCATCATGGATGAGTGGGATGCGAAGGCTCAGGGAGACCGTTCCGCCTTCTGCTCTGACATCTACAAAGACTATGGTCCGTACGGCCAGGACATTGCGGACCTGGTTAAGAAGAAGGGGTAGTCCCTACTTCTTCACCGGCATCAAGACGAACAGCGCGTCTTCATCTTCGCTGTCCGTGATTGCGATGGGGCTAGTCAAGTTCGGGGCATCGATCGTCACCTGACCTTCGATGTTCTGCAGGATCGACGTCATGTAGTCGCCGTTGAAGCAATACTCCTTCCCGACACCCCCGGATGCGGAGACCGGCTGCACCGCAGTGTCGGTACCGGAGGCGCACAGCACGTTCACACCGTCATCATTGGCCTCAAGGCTGACCTTGTGTCCCTTCTTGTCTGCGATCAGTGAGACCAAGCGTATTGCCCGGGAAACATCTGTCGGATCCGCTGTCGGTCCTTCGTAGGTGACCGGTGCAAGTACACGGGTGTAGTCAGGAAAGGTGCCGTCGACGAGCTTGGTGACAAGCTCCTGCCCATCACTGAAGAAGAACGCGGCACCAGAGTTCGAGAGCCTGACGTGCACCGCATCGGTATCCGGCCGCTTCTTCAGCAGGTTGAGAAGTTCAGCGATCGCTTTCCGGGGAACGATGTATCCTTCAGCACGAGCCTCATCGAGTTCACCCTCCAACGGAAGATTGACACGGCAGAGACGGTGACCGTCGGTCGCGACGAACGCGATGGCTGTCTGTCCTTCCGGCACATGGATGAAAACCCCATTCAGGTAGTACCGGGTTTCTTCTTTGCTGACGCACGAACTCGTCTTCTTGAGAATGCGCTGCAGGTCAGGGACAGGTACCATGAACTGCGTGGGGCCGAGCCTTGCATCGCCGCCGATGTCGTCAGTAGTTGGGAAGTCCGTGGCGGGAAGCTGCCCGCCAAAGTTCATGCGTAAGGTTCCAGACTGTACGCGCACGTTTCCGTTTTCAACGAGTTCGATATCAATCAGAGAGCCTTTGTCGCACTTGCGAAGGATCCTCAGCAGGCGATCAATGTGGACCGTGAACTCGAACTTGCTCGATGCCTCAGCATCGATCCGCGCCTTGTAGATCTGGTCCAAGTCGGTTGTGACAATTTCTAAGCTGCCCTTGTTCACGCGCATCAGAGCGGTGGTGAGAATAGGGACAGGACTTTTCGTCTCTACTGTCCGAAGTGCCGCGGTCATCCGCGACAAGAGATCCGCTGCCTCGACGCGGACGAGGTGACTTTCGATGGTGACAGGTGCGTTCATTGAAGGTGTCTCCATATGAAAAGACCCGCTCAAAGGCGGGTCATAGAGAGGGGTGACAACGGCCAGCGCACCGAGGTTGGCAGGCCGTTCGGTTACAAATCGTCCGCCGTCTCGGACATGCCGCATTGCGGTGGAGTGGTCGACGAGCTTGTGTGTCATCTCAGAACCGGGCGGCTGAAGCACAGATTGAGCGATGACCGTCAAGCGTTCGGGTGGTGTCAGCTCGTAGAGCGTGGCGATCCCGTCGTCCTCGGTGATCAGGCAATACAGATTTAGTGCTCCTCAAGGTTCGTCGTTTTGTTTCTGACTTTCGGGATTGTGTATCGGAGGCCGTGCGAAGGCAGCAGAGCGCAATTCGAGTATTCTGCTTCAGGCACACCGTGTTTCACTCTCACGGTTGCTGCCGTAAAGGTGACCGGCACCGCCTCGTAATCAACGATGACCGGATAGATGCGACCTTTCGACCAAGTCTGATATGCACTGGTTAGGTCATCGATGTCTTCCTCGAGCTGTACGAGGTCTTCACGGGTGTCGATCCTGGGTCGGTATTCCTCGAAAGTTGCGATCAGGCTGGCCACATCTACATGGTAGGGGTCATGCAGTTCCGCGTAGACACGCTCCAATATTGCATCACCGATGCTTCTGCCGGTCTCCATGGCTATTGCCGCGGAACGTCCAGATCATGTTTCCGAGCGAAATCATCGACATACTGACGAGGGCTCTCACCATCCAGGTAGGATTGGTCTGCCATCTCAGGGTGACCTTCGACGATGTCTCTGCAGCTGTACTTTCGATGAGCGTAGGCTAAAGCTTCGGAGATCCATCTCAGCTTTGGGTCGAACTCGCTGAGGTTATCGGCTTCATGCGACTTGATGTGCTCCCAGATCGCCTCGATATCGTGGACATCGTCTTCCTCGCCACCGTAGCTGTGCCGAGAGTTCAGGTTGTCCCAATCGATGTGCCGTAGAACCGCAGGGACAAACTCCCAATCGTAAGGAGCATCCCAATCGAAGTGTTCAGCGATCATGCGTTCATGAACCGCAAGGACGATGTCGCCGGCGTGGCGTGCTAGATCCCGCATCGTAGGGCTGCCGTTGCCGTCCCAGGTAGCGTTCAAATTGATGATGTCGTGTGCATTGGAGCTTTTCAAACGCTGCAAGACGTCCTGATTGCTGAGGTCATGCCTGTTCTCCAGCATCCATTCCCAGACGCACAGGGCTGCCTCCATCTGCAGGGACGTGAATGTCGGATCCTTCTTCGGTCGGCTTTCACCGGCCAGGACGGAGATCTCTTCTTGGAGGAGTGTTTTTGCCGCCGCGAAACCGGGGAGTTCGGAAGGCACATCGCCGTTGTCGCCGATCAAGGACACGGCGGCAGAGTCGATGATGTCGACCGCCCCCTTCAGGTCAAACCTCACTGCAGATCTCGTGGCATCATCCTGCACCTGGACCCAATCGGCATAGCCCAGCCTCGTTTCACCATTGACGACCTCTGATTGCCAGTCCTCAACCGGGTGCACTTTGTTCATTGGTTTCTCCATAAAAAAAGCCGGCTCACTGGCCGGCGTGTCGGGATGTCAGGTGGTGGACGTGGATTAGGTTAACGTCATTTCCGCTGACGATTCGATGACCGCGTCGATGTGGACGCCTTCCCAATCGGGGTTCTGTTCCTGCTCCCGCAGGATTTTTAGGGTTGCCAAATGCGGACGGAGGGCGTGGGTGAATTTCTCCAAGGCATCCGAGTTGGTGACGCCGTTGAAGACCATCGTTGTCGCCTCATCATCGCCATGAGCCCGGCCGACGATGGTGAAGTTGCTGATGGGTTCGATCGCCATGTCCTTGACCGACCAGACGCCTTCGGTGTCGCTCCAGGGAAGAGTTCTCATCCGGCCGCTGGGCTGCGGGACTTCGAAGATATCCTTGATGACAAGTTCTTCTTCGTAAACGCCGTACAATTCCGGCACGTCGCGACTGTAGATAGCCGGAACTTGTTTCGGTTTGTCGGCTTCCACGAACATGCTGAAGTCACAGCCGCCTGTCGTGGTGGTGCCGTTCACGTAGTAGATGGGCATGGGAACCTCACAGATTTTCTTGGATCTGGATCAACTCACCGAAGGGAGTGGCAAGGCTATCGAAGTCCTTGTCGCGACCGTAGACGCCCCAAAGTACCGGGATGCTTGGGTCCTGGCCGAAGTCGCTACAGTGCAGATCGGTGAGATAGATGATTGCCTTGGTATCGGGCTGCTTCTCCCGAACGTACCGGAGAGCGGGGCTGAACCTTGTCCCGCCGCCACCGGTGGGGTGCAAGGCAAGCTCGTCACCGCGTTCGAAGTTGTCGACATTCCCGACCGCTGCGTCGCAGTAGACGACGGTGATAGCGTCGACCGCACCCTCGTCCAGGGCACCGCGGACTTCAGCTGCAAATGCGCCCAGGATTTCATCGTCGATCGACCCGGAGGTGTCGACGCAGATGGAAACGTGAGGGACGCCGTCGGCAATTGTTCCCGGCGTGATGAAGCCATGGGGCAGAAGACGTCGGTTCGGGCGAGCCCACGAAAAGTCGCGGGTCACAGACTCATCGACGAAACGTCGGAGGACAGCTCTCCAATCGACCTTCGGCTTCAGAAGGCTGTCGACGATTCTTTGCACCGCAGCGGGAAGGGTGCCTTGGTTCGCAGCCTTCGCAAGATTGGCAGCCATGCGCACCTTCGTCTGCATTTCAGCGCGGGCCTTAGACAAAGCTGCGGTGTCATGGCTGGGGGCGGCGTCAAGAACGCCACCACATCCACCCGGGTCGGCTGAGCTGCCTGATCCAGAACCGCTTCCGTCACCATTGCTTGAGCCGTCCCCGTCCTCGTCAGGAAGCATGTTGTAAATCTGTTCGGCTCCCAACCCGGTGAAGTGTGGGTCGATCAGACCGAGGACCGGCATCTTCCCAACGCCGGTAGCGACCAGCTCGCCGTTGATCGCGTAGTCGCAGGCTCTGTTGAACTTGCCAGGCTCGCGATCCTGTCGCCGAATATGATGCTCAAAGGCGTTGTGCAATACCTCGTGGGCAAGGACGAACATCAACTCCTCTTTGCTGAGGCCGGCCACGAACTTGTCGTCGTAGAACAAGTGCGTTCCGTCCGTTGCCATTGTGGTGATCGATGGATCATTGGTGGCGTTGACTGTCTGCAGCCCTATGGCGAGAGCGCCAAAGAACGGATGGTCCCAGAGCAAGGCGGTGCGAGCCGTCAGGATTTTGTCTGCCGGAGTCATGTCATGTTCCTCGTAATGGAAAGGCGCGTACAAAACGCGATATCGTCTTGCGAGAGTTGAGAACGTAGCGCCGCGGAAATGGACTTTGCTTTCGCGGTGATGTTGGTGAGGCGGAACGGGGTCTCGCCTCGCTGAAGCGCTGCTACAGCGACCTGCCTCGCAGCGAACCGCCGCGTTTCTGGGTCATAGGACAGCGCCCATGCCATCGCTTTTGTGTGATAGCGGAAGCCTGTAAAATACCAGTGCGGCTTTTGATTTTTGATGGTGCGATGGCTGATGATGGTCAGCCGATGGATGGTCACCATCACGACTTCGCCTTCACTAACGAGGCGCGAGCACACTTGGCAATATCCTCGTCGGACAGCAGTGATTTGAATATGTCTCGAAGACTACGGCCTGTGTGGATGGAGGACTTGTTCTCGTCGATCTTCAGCCGCACCAGCACCTTGACGTTCGATACGCGAAAGTCTCTCTTTTCAGTCCGGTATTTGAGTTGGTATCGTTCGGGTTGAGAGACCTTGTTTTTCCTGATGTCGAATAGCCAGACGAAATAGCCTTGTTGATCGGTAAGGCATATCGATCGCGAGAAGATTTCGATCTCCATCTTTATAGAAACTCCTTGTTGGCATGGAGAATTGACATCGCCGTGCATTCCGCGAGATCTGCCTGGGTGAGCAAATCACGCAGGATCTTGTTGAGCTTCC
This sequence comes from Roseibium sp., assembly GCF_965229775.1. Lineage (GTDB taxonomy): Bacteria > Pseudomonadota > Alphaproteobacteria > Rhizobiales > Stappiaceae > Roseibium. Next base: position 5,234,118 of record NZ_OZ245929.1, on the reverse strand, counting down.
CTTCCTTCACCGGAGGATCTTTCGAACGATCCGAACCGATGAACATGTCAGGGTGTTCAATGTGAGCCTTCGTGGACTTTGAGAGCGGGACGTTTGAGGCTTTGAACGCTCTAAGGGCCGCGTGATAGGTGAGCTTGTAGTGCGCCGTGGTGTGATCGACGCGAATGGCATTGAAATGCCAGCTCATTTCGCCTCGTTTGTCGAAGCGCTCCTTCTTGAATGGGCCCCAAACATAACGAAGAGCAACCATCTGGCCTCCTGCAGTCTATCGGTTGATTGATCGGGACAGGGCATGGGCGACCTCCTTCTCGCTGAGCATGGAGCGAAGCCGTTCCGTGGGTGTTGCGCCGGGAAGATCCTTCAGCCGGACACAGGAAGGTAAGTAGATTGTCCTGAGGTGGCGCTGGTTATCTGGCGCCAACTCCCGGTCTCGTTTGGTTTGAATTGAGGAAGAGAACTTCCGGGTCTTGGTGTTGAAGGTGAGGCGGCGACGCCTCACCGTGTCTTCGGTGAACCCGATGAAGGACCAAGTGAACCGGTCGCTCCTCTCGATAGTATCGGAGCGCCAATCGAATTGGATTGGACCGCAGATCAGCTCGCTCATCCGAACACGACGTCCTGGTTCTCAGTGGACCACTGCACAAATGCGTCCGTGTGTGACAGGCCGGCACTCCGTCGAACCGCATCGACCATGAAACTGATCGTGAACTCCCGGGGGAGCCGTTTCATGTAAGCGCAGGCATTGGCGATCGTGGTTTCAGTTACCTTCCGAGCGAGAGCGGAAGAGATAGCGAACCGTGCGTCCGGTTTCTCAGGCACGGGCGCACTGTTGGGATTAGCGAGCACCAGTTCGATCGAAGGTAGATTGCGGTAGGTGCGGATGAAGCCTTCCAGCTCTCCTGCAGCTGCCTCGCCGACGTTGCCGGCAAGGAGCCCGAACCGAAGCTTTTCCGGAGCGTCGATGAACTTCGCCGCCTGTTCCCACGATCTGGGTGTCGGGAACGACCGCGCATCACCATTGCCAGGCTTGTGCAGCAGCTCGGGCCGGAACCGCAGAAATGCAGTGACGACCGGTGACAGGTCGATCTCGTTGAAGTGGTCAGTGGTCGTCTTGACGTCGGGCTCGACATCGATGTGCGCGAAACGGTTGGCGAGAGCGGACGGCATACGTTGAGCTGCCGCCCGGTCAGACTGCCGGTTGCCAGCAGCTACGATCCGCCAACCTTCCGGCAACTTGTACTCGCCAACCTGCCGGTCAAGAACGAAACCGAAGCAGGCTGCCTGCATCGACGGTGCAGCGGCGTTGATCTCATCAAGGAGAAGAATGCCCTCGGCTCCATCGCGTTCGACCTTGGGAAATTCATCCGGCACCTTCCAGCGAGAGGTGTCACCGGTGATATCAGGCAGGCCCATGAGGGCGACCGGGTCACGGGTGGAAGCACGGAAGTCGATGACCTTCTGCTCGCGCTTTTTTGCGACCTGTTTCACGATCGATGACTTGCCGATGCCGACTGCGCCCCAGAGCATGGCGGGTGTGTCGGCGTCGAGCAGGATCTCAAGGGTTTCGGAGGCTTCGTTGAGGTTCATGTGATCATCCTTTCAGACAAGAAAAAAGCCGCACAGAGGCGGCTGAGTTTGGAGAGATATCGGTGTTCTGGTCAGGATCTCTGATCAGCTTCGGTAAAGCTGGTCACCTTGCGTTCGTCGCAGCCTATGAACCAGCCATCCTGGGGACCGTTCGCGCAAAAGTGCGCTTCGGCTTCGGCAGCGACGGTCTCCTCTGTCAGTTCGGTGTCGGCCGGAATTTCGACATCGAACCTGTAGTAGACCGTCTCCTCCATGTGGACGGTGACAACGCGCAGATTGCTCATGCTGCTTCCGCCTTTGGATTGATCCGGAGGTATGCGACGACCTCGACTGCAGCGGAAATTGGAGGCAACTCGCTGCCGCCTGCGATATCCATCCTCCGCAATTCTTCGGTCAAGGTCCCGGCGTCGAGGTGGCGTCTGATGGCAGCGGCTGAGAGCATGGGTTCAGCTTCGGAAGCCGGGTAGTGGAACCTGTGACCGGCGTACTTGCAGCTTGAGTTTTTGGGAACAATTGCCTTGCAGGCCGCGGTGTAATGTTCTCCTTCGCCATTGTCCGCTTGATAATAAAGATCAAGTTCCGAACAAAGATCTTCCAGGCAACGCAACGCACCGTCGTTGACGCCAAAAAAGCTGAACTCGAGATTAGTTGGGTGATCGATAGCACTCAGGAACTCGGTACGCATATTTTCGCTGTGCATCGGCTCGCCACCGTCGTCGTTGATCTGCCCCAGCAGTCGGTCGAATGCTTCTCTGCTTGCAATGTGCCCTCCGATCCGGGCGTTGACCCAGCAACGGTCACCCATTGGCCGCCTCCTTCATTTCCTGCCGGCAAACTTGTGTGAGAGCCCCACAATCGGGGCATTCGCCGGCAGGCATGGTTTCGCCTGGGGCAACACGCTGGAAAATGTCCTGTATAGGATCGCATTGGGCGATCGTGCCTCGCCAATCACAGTTCTGGCAGGCGCAGATGTCTTCACCGTCCATGATGTCAGCCTTGTTGGCGTTGATCGTTTTCCAGATCAGCGCATCGGTTTCGTTGATGGTCGCCCGAAGCGTGTCGGAGATGGCCCCGCCGCAGTGCTCCAAGACTTCGGATTGCATGCGGATCAGGAGACGGCGCATATGCTGCACCGTCGCCGGTTCGACCAGTCTCACGACATGTAGTCCGAGACGTTAGCGAAGATTGCAGCAGCCTCTTCAGCCACGCTGGTTCGCAGGGTGGCGTCCTCACGGAGCGTCGAGGCATCGTGAACGGCCAGTGGTTTCAGCGCATCTGCCATCTTCGCGAGTTCCGGATCCCCGGTGATGTTGAGACCCGGCAATAGACCAATCAGGTCGCGGATGTTCTCAACGAGAGAGTCGCGGAAGACACCCTCTGCTCGGTTGCCGGTACCAGTTGCCGGCTTGTAGGCCTTGAGCTTCTCAGCCATGCGCTTGGTCGCCTCGGCAATCCGTCCATAGACGTCCCGAACAGCAAGCCGGGTGGCTTCGGTGACGTTCCGCTCGATCTCGTTGCGAAGGAAGATTGCCTGGGCGTCCGAGATATCGACCCGGAAGTCTTCAGACGTCGGTACCGGCAGGATCTTGATCTCGATCCCGAACTTGGCGCGGAGATCGGAGACGTCCGGGTAGTCCTCGTCCTTGAACATGCCGCTGAGGCGAGCACGGGCCGCGTTCACGTGGGCAGGGTAGGAGAGGAGGAAGTCGTCAACCGCAGCGTTGAATTTCGCCTGCTGTTTGTTGAGCCAGGATGAATGGGCCATGTAGGCGTCGGCCGCCATGATGCGGGTACCGCCATCCATCCACGGCAACGTCCGCTCGGTGAAACCTGTGCGGGTTTCGCTGACAATCGAGACGATGTCCTTCAACGCCTCCTTCGGTAGCAAGAGCTTGTTGTACCGGCCGGCATCGTTCGCAGCATTGTGAGAGCTGTTCACCTCATCGGTGACCTCACGGTCGAGGCGGCGCCCGGACCATTGCGAAATGGACAGGGACACCAGCATGGCGCGGGTGGCAAGAGTGGCAGAGGCAGAAGGCGTATTCATCATGTTCATGGCAGGTCCTTTCAGGCACAAAAAAACCCGCTCAATGGCGGGTAGATGAAGGTTGGTTGGCGGGTACTGCTACTCCTCATCGTCCTCGATGACTTCCGCGTCGTGCATCGAGGCGCACCGTTCCAGCATCTCCTCGATGCTACTCACCGGGTTCGTTTCATCGTCGAGGCATTCGCGCCGGTAGAGGTGGCAAAGGTTGGTGATCAGGTCCCGGATGTCCTGTTCCAGAATTCCCTCCGGGTAATCGGTCTGTTGAAAGGCCTGAACGGCAACCAAGGCGACCTCGGCGCGGTCGGCGTTCGTGATGTTTGGTGTCATGCGTCCTCCTTGAGGGCTAGTCCGTCGTCGTTGCAGTATTTGATGAAGAACTCCATGGAGAACTCAGCCGCGACATCGCGCTGGTGACCAGCGCTCTCGAAGCGCCCCCCCATGCGGGCGATCGCCTCTTTCGCGAGCTTGCGGTATTCGGGTGCCTCGTCCAGGTCTATGCCGAAGCGGTCCAGCACTTCAGTCGTGAAGCTCTGGATGCCGTAAGACTCGAGGGACTGGATGCCCGCAATCTGCTCCGCCTCCCAAAGGAGATCCCGAGCCTCCGGTTCGGTGAGTGTGCCTGCGGCGTATTTCAGGCCAATGTGCATCCGTTTTGCGACCTGTCGCCAGCGCCAGAGCTGGATGCGGCAACGGTATCTGAGGCGCTCCGGCAGTGCGCCGGTCAGCCGGTCTAAGACGGACAGTTTCAGCTGCGCGTGGGGCTTTCTCATGTCAGCTCGTTTCCTTCGAAGTCGAACACTTTGTCGGCGAGTTCTTCGCGGCCCGCCTCGTCACTGGTCAGGTACTGGTACTCGTCGCTCAGTCGGTCATAAAGCCACTTCATGAGTTTGATCATCGGCTCTTTGATTGTGTCTTCGGCCTTGAAGAAACCCCGCTTCTCAGCGAGGCGGTCCCAGACCATTTGTTGAAGCTCGTTCCAGTCGTCGTATGCGGTCGCTAAACTGGTTTCATGGCTGTCGAATTGGCAGCTGCGCTCATGGTAATAAGCGCCGCGGTGGGAGATGGTGACGGATACGTGCCCGTTTTCGTCGCTGTTCGGGCCGAGCTCTTCGGCAACCTTCATGATGCTGAAGACGATTTCGAGAAGGCGAGTGTCTCTCGGTGCGTACTCAATGATGCTCGACAGTGCGGCGAACGGGTCGGAGGGGGGCGTCCAATCTCCCTCGAAGCACGCGCCGTCCCCCTGGCAATATGCGAGGGTGAAAAAGACGTTCGGTTCTTGGACGATTGATCCGGAATAAAGCCGGCTCGGCCGGGTCTTGAAGGAAATGCCGATCATCTCACCGATGCGCACGAAATCCTCGATCGTGTAATCGTACCATTCGTCATGCGGGCCATCGCGCCGCCAGTTGTCGAGCGCATGTTCCTTTGCGCTATCGGGAAGCTGGTCAAACGTAAATTCGCCGCACGGGAGCGGCGTCGCAAGTGCGGGAGCGTTCATGGTTGTCAGTCCGTGTGATCAGAGGGGACAGGAAGCCGGGAGAGGCAGTCGGGAAAGAAGGCCAGCGCTTCGCGGATCCAGATGGTGGCGAGAGTTTCTTGCCCGCAATCGACCTCGGCAAACAGGTCATTCATCCGGGTCACCTTCCAGCCGCGGGGCATAGGCATTCCCGCTAACCACTGCGCAGCCTTGAGGGCGTTCAGAGATTTGTAGAAGCCTTCGGCGAGGCGCGTGTGACGTGGCGTGCACATATAGAACGGACCGCCGTCCTGCTCGGTGTAGAAGCCGTGCAAACGGTCACGAATTGCGATCGGGTCTGTCATGCGGTTGATCCCTTGGCATAAAAAAAGCGCGCTCGGTGGAGCGCGCCATGCATTCAGATGGAGTGGTCGGAAAGGTTTAGGTCCAGAGCTTCTCCAACAGAACGTAGAAGCCGACCACGGCGGCCAGCATCGAGCCGATCCGCATGGTCATCTTGTTTTCGTGGCTCTCAAGAGCAAGCCTGAGGTCTTCTTTCGTCACGAGGTCCGCCATCACGTAGGTCCTGGCAGCATCCGCGTGTGCGGCTGCCTGATTACGGGGAACGCCCGCCTTCTCAAGGTCGCGGGCATAGGAGAGCGTATCAAACGCGTTCGCCATTGTCATTTTCCTGTTTTCGGGGTCAGGCTTGAAGCCGTTTGAAGGCGGGGACGTATCGAGCGCCATCCCAGATTTTCAGTTTTTGCGGGGTGACGTGCACTGTGGACTGCCGCGCCTGTTCCAAAGCGTCGGCATGATCAGCCGCGCCGATCATGATTGGCCCGTACCGCCCATCGTACCGATAGGAGGTCAGGCCGTCGGCCGCACAAGGCCGCTCGCTGAAGTGCTTCATGCGAGGAAGAACAGCGCGGGCAGGCAGAAGGCGAAGACGGCCAGCCCGAGCAGGGCCAGCCAATCGCCAATGCGGTGGAGATTGAGGCGCGAGTTCACGCGGCAAGCCTTACGGGTGCGATCGGGCGGCGGTTGACCTCCTCGATACGCTTTGCCGTGAACAGCATGGCCCCGGTCGCGGAAACAGGCGTCAGGTGGCCAATGCCGCCATCCTGCGTGACCGTGAACGTGTACCAGTGTGCGCCGGGGTGAATGGCATGGACGTGGATCATGTTGGATTGAAAGGCGGCAAGCTGATTGATCTCGGCTTCGGCGAAAGGGGTGGGGAAGGTGATCATGCTGGTGCCCGACGGGCGGCAGATCCAGACGCCCGCGTCACCCGCCTTCAGTTTCGCGCAGCAGGCGGCGTCGTGCTCGGTCAGGTCCGACCGGTAGGCAGTCAAAAAGCCTTCAGCGGCGATGAGCATTTTTGCGAAAATCGTGGTCATTTCTGCAGTCTCCAAAGGTCAATGTCGGGTATCAAAGGGGCGGGCGTTCAGGTCCAGAAAGCCGGAAGACTCTCCCTGCCGGCAGGCGAAGGCGAGGACGCGGGACTGGTGGGCTTTCTCGGGAAAGAGGGCGCGGCCTTCCAGGTAGCTGGCGATGGCCTCATAGGTCTCGGCAGCGAGCCGGAAGAGCTTTTGCGAGTGGGTGCGGTGCGACGTGCAGGCCGCGTTCAAATGCTGGTCAGCGATGGCGTCGGCCTTCTCGACCCAATCCGCGACGGCGTCAGCGGGGGCGTCAGGCGTCGGCACGGGGAAGTCGGTCATGCATACGCCTCAAGAACGCGAGCGCGGGTCAGGCGGGCGCGCTGAGCGTCAGAGCGGGCGATATCCGCCCGGACCTCCTCCTGAAAGGCGCGATACTGCCGAGCCTTGGCAGTCTCGTAATGCGGGTGGTGCAGAGGGGCGGGCGTGTCGCTCGGGGGCGTGGAATGCAGGCGGGTCACGGCATTGATCCTTTCGAGGCCTACGGTCGGGCATTGTCAGTCGTGAAGGGGGAAGGCAGGGCCGAAACAGGCGACGATGTTTTCGTCGGTCGGCCTTTTGTGCGCGATTGCGCACTCGGGCGTGTCGGGAACGGGGACGCAGGCAGTCAGGCCGCCATGTGCGTTCAGGAGGCGAGAGATCCGGACGCAGGCGGCCTTCGGCAGGTCGGCTTGGATGACGTCCTGCGAGAAGGGCAGCGTCAGGTCCGTGATTGCGAAATACGTGTCTTCAGCGAAAGCAGCGAGGGCGTAGGTGCCCGGTTCCATAGCTGAGGCGGCAGACGGCACGGCGATAGCCGCAGCCAGCCAGATTGCGGACAGACTCCGAGTCATGACTTTCTCCGATTTTGAAAATTTGGGGGTGTCAGGCGCTACCTGGACCGGGCTGTTAAGCGCGTCAGGCTTGCCGCCGTGGGAACGCCCGCAGGCGCTCGCAGAGGGGCAAGGAAAGGGCGCCGGAAAACCGACGCCCTATCAGGTCAGGGGGATGGATTAGGCGGCCTGCGCCACTTCTGCCGGTGCTTCCACGACAGGGGCGGTTTCCGGCTTGGCCTTAGACTTGATTGCAACGGCCTTGCCCTTGACCTTTGCCGGGACGGTTTCGAGCACCTTGCCGCCCTTGTGCTTCGGCGCATTGGCCTTTTTCGGCGCAACGCCTTCTGCCTCTTGCTGAGCGAGGCGCAGGAGGTCTTTCATGCCGCGCAGGACGGCAGGGGAAACGCCTTCTTCTTCGGTCAGTTTCTTGAGCGCGTTTTCCAGATAGGTGACCTGATTAAACGCGGCCTTCGGCTTGCTGTTCTTCGCCTTCTGGAAGTCTGCCGGGGCAATATCCATGCTTGCCGCGATTTTGGCCTCTTTCTTCTTTGCGATTTTGAAGGTCCGTTCCTTCGAGTCGTAGGACACGTTCCCGAACTCGCAAGCCCAATTGATCAGGCCGAGGCGATAATTGCCCGGGGTCATTTCGAGGAGGGTATTCAGGTGGTCAGCACGGCCGTTTTCTGCAGCGTGATTGATACAGGAGACGGCAAGCTGGTGCTCGCGTTCTTTGAACGTTGCAATGGCCTTGCCACGGGTTTTCAGAGCAGCGGAAAGAGCTTTTGCGTTCAGAATTTCAAACTTTGCCATGATCATATTCCCTTCGGTCTTTCTGGGTTTAAGTTGTCGGGCTGTTTTCCCGTATATGGGCAAGGCATTGCTTGCCCATAGGCTGAAAAACTTCACCAATTCCAAGGCTTTATGCCGCGTTCTTTGCAGATTTTGTTTGCTTCACGCTTGCCGGAAACCGTGATTTTCTCAGAGTTGCTAAACTCCGGTCCGGCGCAAGGCTGTTTGCAAATTGTCAGCGTCCAGCCCTTGGCTTTTGATCCGTGCAGATATGCAACCATGATTTTTCCTTTCGCTTTTGATCCGCCGTTGCCAGCCAAGGGGGCAGGCAAGGGAAGGCCAAAAGCAAAACGGTGCGGTCAGTGACCGCACCGTTCCATGTCGTAAAATCTCTTTTGCAATCGCTTTGTTAGGTTCAACGGAATAGCGAAAATTCCGTTTCAATCTCTTGCCTGTCGCGGTTGTGGATTTAAGACCAGCAAGTCAGTCCCCGTTAGGTTCCCTCCTGCGTCGCCAGCTATGTTTCCGCCACCTAACAGGCATTTGCCTGTCGTCAATATCTCCAAAACTTCTCAGAAACCCTTGTCTTTTTACCCTTTGGACAGGTTGCAAGGTTGTCTCTACTTGTCATCCGTTTGGCCTTTTCGCCTAATCCCTCCTAGGAACGTGCCCTAGGTGATTTTCAGCCGGAACCTTCGCCGATACAGGTCTTTATGGTTATGCCTGTCTAAACCCTTCGCCTAATCGCCAGCCTGTCAAACCAGCGTAACCGAACCTCACAGCCCGATTGCGTCGCCATATTGCGCCCTAGCCAAATGGTTGCCCTCATTGGATGTATCAGGAGCATTCCAAGGCCAATACGAAACGAATCGTATCAGGTAACAGGAAAGCCGCCGAAAGTGACCCGAGGCATTCAGAAAGGACTGATTGAGAAAGAACCCGGTTAGAAACCGCTTCAGAGTGGATGTTTCCAACTCCGATACGTATGGTTTTATACACCTCGAATTGATCCGGCAAAAAAAAGTTCAAAAAAATTACAAGCCATTGTTTTTATTGGATTTATTTTCTGCCGAGTTGTCGATTTTTTTAAGTTTTTCGAGACTGATTTGTCAGAAAAGAATGTGCAAAAACAATACGTTAAGCGGTGGTCGATACTATTTTTTATCGATAAAACACGTTGTGTATTGATTGCCTGCGTATTGGATTGCCTGCCGTGCCGCCTCTTGCCTTCCTGATAAGGCCGAGTCATGCATAGTTCCCATAAGGGCGATTTGCGTTCAGCGCCTGACCTCCCCTCGAAAGTGCAGCCTGCCCGGTTTCGAAAGAGCCGGGTTTTTTCTTGCCCGGTCACTGCCGCGCAATCGTGGCGCAATTCGTCCAGGTAACCCCGCCCCATATATCCCGCACCGGTTAGAGCCGCGCACCAGCCCGCACCGGCAGGCATGGAAGCGCGCCAGCCGAACGGCACCGGCAGACCAGCCGGGGAAGGACCGCACCGAACAGGGCAGGGACCGCACCCGGTTCAATCCCCGGCAGGGGGCAAGACGGAAAAGGCAGGAGCGAGGGAAGGGACGCCAGCGCCGGAGGCGGGGCAGGGAAGGGGCAGGAAGGGAAAGCACCCGTTGCCCCTGTCATCCGTCCCCGCCGTCATGCCTGCCGCCTTGCTGGCCTTCGCTGCAAGCCTGCCGCCGTGCCGTGGTCATGCCTGCCCCTGCCTCTTGCCCGGTCATCCCCGGCAATGCGCCCGCCTGCCCATGACGGCGGCACCCATGGCGCAGCTTAACTAGATCCAAAACAAAAGATGAAAGCAAAAACAGTATTCTGATTTGAATTACTGGCGAATTGCTTGTGATCGTCTTGCGCTATCCATGGCATTGTCTTTGGTCATCTGGTGCGGTGCTGGCGCCCCTCCCTGTATTGGTCACCCGGACCTTTGGGTCCTTCCGGCCCACCCCCCAGGCCGCGGGTGCCGTGGCAGCGCATTATTTGAGCGGTTTTGAGAAATTAATTTCTCATGTGAAGCCGAACTGAAACCAGTTTCTAAATTCCGGCCAGAATGAGCCGGTGAACCCGCCAGTCGGAATGGAAAATCATTCCAAAACGACAGGCTAATTTCGAGCAGAAGAGGAAGCTGTTCCATGACAGAGCATTTGGGATTGCCGGTCGCTGGGTACCGCAGCCAGTCAGACGAGAAGGTGGCCAAGGTCAATCAGATGAAAGTCAAAGAGGAAGAGGTTCTGCGGCTTCTCGATGGTCTGGCCAATGATCCGACTGTCGATCCTCGCTGGTTGTCCATCGGTCGAACCGAGCTTGAGAAGGGCTTCATGGCCGTGAACCGCTCCGTGTTCAAGCCTGGCCGCGTTCACCTCGAAGGAGATCCTGACTAAGGCTCCAAACCCGTCACGCCCCCCTATGCCAGAGAGGAAGAAATGGCATCTGAAAACCAGCAAAACACTTCACCGCAGACGGCGCGTCCCGACAGCGAAAAGCTGATCGATGACATCGGCGTTCTCGCAAGTAAATCTCAAGCCGTTGAAGCTGGCCTGAGAGAATTGACGAACGTCGTCCTTCGGTACCCCGGAACAAGCCCCGAGCACTTGCGCACCGCCGCTGCTGCATTCGATCGAGGCTTCGTCGCGCTGAACCAGTCGATCTTCGCGTTGACCGGTCCTCTTGCCACGGCACGTAAGGCCGAAAAGTCGAAGCCGGTTCCAGAAGCGGCCGAAGAGCCTAAGCCTGAAGAGCCGGTTGCCGAGGAGCTGGTCGAACCTGAAGACAGTCACCTGGTGATCCAAAGAGGCAAGAAGCGGCCGTTACGGCGTGGGTTTACCCGATCCGCGACTGGCGCCTAGGAGTGTGAGATGTCGGTATCGACACGGGTTGAGAACCACGAAGTGATGATCAGTGTCGGCCGATCCATCCGCGTGATGGTGTCGCCGAAGTTCCGCAAGGAGCTGCATCGCGGCGTCATCGACACCGGGCGAAAGACCAAGACCCGGGTCCAGAAAGCTGTCTATCTGCAGATGGGCCTGAAAAGTGGCCGGTATCAGAAGAGCGTCGTTGCTCACACTAGAGGCGTCCCCCGCGAAGCGAGCCTTTCTTACGAGATCTTCTCGGTTCGTCGCGGTGCTCCAATCGAGGAGTACAAGGGGCTTCGATCGGTCAAGTCTGGTGGAGATGCCTTCAAACGGATGAACGCCAGCCGATCAGCGCTTGAAACTGGCACGGTCAGATCTGGCGTCTGGAATGTTCCCCGCGTCTTCAAGCGGTCGTTCGAGACCAACGGCAAGTTCAAGGCCTTTCGTCCAGCGAGCGCTGGAACGAGCAGCACTGCGCCTCGGGCATTGTGGACGTTCGGTCGGAAAGTTGGTCAGCCACGTGACGGCAGCGGGCGCTTCATGAGCACCGGCAAGCGGTACGGCAAGATCCGTTCGCTCTACGGTCCAGCACTGAGAGATGAAATCCCTCAGGGCGACTCCCTTCAGACATTTCAGACTTACGCCCCCCGTGAGCTTGAGATCCAGGTGACCAAACGCCTGGAAAAAATCATGAGGTACTGAATGAAGAAGCCGCCCCCGAAGGCGATCCGGCAAAACTCCATCGGACCGGTGATCCTCACGGCCAAAGGAATGCATACGTTCCTGGGCTTGAAATCTGTCTGGTTCCACAAGCTGGTTAAGGACGGAGTTCTGCCGAAAGTGGGCACCGGTGCCTATGACCCGATGGATGTCACTCAGGCTTACATCGAGCACATCAAAGACGGCGCTACCCGCCAAGCCGCTTCGTCCAGTTTGGATGACCTTCGCGATCTGAAGGCCCGTGAAATCAAGCTCAACATGGCGAAGAAGGACCGCGAATTGATCTCAATGGATGAGGCGCTGGCTGTGATCGAGGAGATCACCGGTCAGTTCGCATCCTATCTGTCCGGGCTGCCGGCCGAGATCACAGGAGTTGTTCGAGAGAGGCAGCGGATAGATGCAATCATTGACGAGGGCAAGCAGCGCCTCTTCGATCGTTTCGAAGAAACGGCATCTGCTTTTGCGTCGAGCGGCAAAGCTTCTGAAGCCGAGGCCGAGGACGACGCCAATTGAATGGGCTCGGAGCAACCGAACCTATCCTGCAAGTTCCGGACGGCCTGGTCCGAGAAACCCCCACCTAACCCCCTACATGACGCCCTTCGTTCTTGCGGTCCATGGCCGTACACACAAGCGCGTCGTGATGGTGGTCTCCGCGCAGAGCGGCAAGACTGAAAGCTTCATGGATCTGATGGGTGAGCGCTTGGACACGTCTCCGGTGCCAATCATCTATGTGGGTCCGAGCAAGCAGTTTCTTCAGGAACAGTTCGAGCCCCGGCTCGAGGACCTGATGACCTCAACCTGCCTTCGTGACCGGCTGGCCCCCGACAGCAAGATGACGAAGACCCGAAAATTCATCAATGGCGTTCCGGTTCGACTTGCCCATGGAGGATCCTCCACGGCGATGAAATCGGATCCGTTCGGCCTCGCACTGACTGACGAGGTCGACGAGATGGTTTCGAACCTTCGTGGCCAGGGCAACCCGGTCGGTCTGATCGATGCCCGCGGCGATACCTATGCGGACTTCGTCCACGCCGTGACATCGACGCCGAGCGAAGGGGCAACCGAAGTGGAGATCGACGAAGAGTCGGGGCTTGAATTCTGGGCCGACGCAGATCCAGAAGAGATCAAGTCAACCGTCTGGCGGCTTTGGCTGTCAGGCACGAGGTTCCATTGGGCATGGCCGTGCCCGCACTGCGAGGAATACTTCATTCCCCGCTTCACCTGTTTGGCATGGGACAAACCCGTGTCGAGCACTGGCCGGGAGCTACCGTCGACCGCCGCGCTTGCGAAGCGGACCGCCCACCTTGTCTGTCCTCGATGCGGGGGCGTCATAGAGGAAGGCGAGGACGGTGCGACGAAAGCTTGGATGAACGAGCGTGGCGTCTACGTTGCTCCCGGCCAGCATGTTGGAACCGATGGCGTCGTTGGCGGATTGCCGCCTGAAAGCTGGACGCTGTCCTATTGGGTCTCAGGTCTGGCTTCTCCGTTCGTGTCTTGGGGTGATCGAGCCGCAAGGTACGTCGAGGCCGTTCGATCAGGTGATCCAGGTGCCGTTCAATCGGTGAAGAACCAGGGCTTTGGAGAGCTGTGGTCACCGGCAGGCGGCGAGGCGCCCGAATGGACAGAAGTCCAGAAGTGCGCGCTCAAGACCTACAGCATGGGCGAAGTACCGGACGGCGCCAGGGTTCTGACGCTGGCGTGTGACGTTCAGAGGGACCGGCTCATCTACAGCATTCGAGGCTGGGGGGCAGGGGCAACCTCTTGGCTCGTTGAGGCAGAAGAAATCTTCGGTCCGACCGAAGACATGGAGGTCTGGGATACGCTTGGCGAGATCCTGACTGACACTTACGACGGCATTCCAATCCGTCTCGGCCTTATCGACTCCGGTTTTCGTCCCGGCAAGAAGGACCTCGTGCCCGAGCACCGGGTCTATGCCTTCGCACGGCGCTTCAAAAACATCGCCCGCGCAACAAAGGGTTCCTCGTCCGTGATGAGGAAGCCGATCATGACCAGCAACATCGACATCAACATCGATGGCAAGGTCATCAAACGCGGTTTGGAACTGGTTCGTCTCGACACGGACTATTTCAAGTCATGGGTACTGCAGAAGGTTCGTTGGGATCGGGAAGCAAGCGGTGCTTGGTTCCTGCCAAGCGATGTCGGCGAAGATTACTGCCGGCAGATCGTTTCTGAAAGTCGCATCCGGGCACCGGGCGGCAAGACGAAATGGGTGCGTGTTCACAAGGACAACCACTTCCTCGACGTCGAAGCCATGCAGGCCGCCGCAGCGGCGATGCTCAACCTCTCCAAACTCCGCGACGGTCCCCCGAAGCGGCGTCAGGCGACGTCGAGCGCGCCACCAAGTCCACAAAAACCAGAACCAGATCCTCCGACGCAGCGGCCCAAGGCCAGGCGACCGGGCGGTCATTGGTCGGGATCAGGGAGTATCTGGTGATGTCCACCATCGACGACGGGCTCACTGTTGAAGAGAAGCGAGCCCTTCTCAAAGAACTGAAGGAAGCAATCTTCTCGGGTGCGCTGAAGATCCGGTTCCGTGAAAGGGAGGTCACCTACCGCAGCCTGGAAGAGATGCGGAAAATCGTGAAGGACATCGAAGGCGAGCTTGGTGGGAAACCGAAGCGCAAGCACGTCATCCTCACAACCTTCTCAAGGGGGCGCTGATGGCGAGCAAAGTTGGTGCTCTACTGAAGCGCCTTTTCACATCGGGCTCCGGACAGAGCCCTAGCGAGTTCGAGCAGCCCAAAAAACGCGGCTACGAAGGTGCGGCACAGGGGCGGCATGGTGCTCACTGGTACACCGGGAACTCGACCTCAGACGCTGAGATTGCGAGGTCGGGTCCCGTGCTTCGGTCGCGGTCTCGGGATCTCGATCGCAACAACCCCTTGGCCCGAAAGATCATCAACACCCATGCCAGCTACTTTGTAGGCCCCGGCATTGTCCCTCGGGCCAAGACTGGCGACGACAAGTTGAACGAGTCGATCAACGAACTGTTTGACGAATGGTCGAAGGTCTGTGAAGTGCAAGGCCGATACGACTTCTACGGCCTGTCGCTTCTGTCCGCTCGGATGATGGTGATGGACGGTGAAGCTTTCGTTCGCCGTCGCTGGCGCAGAGCCAGTGACCAACTGCCGGTTCCTCTTCAGCTTGAAATCCTCGACTCCGAGTTTTGCGATTGGAACAAGAACGGCGAGGCGGGCAAAAACATCATCGTCAACGGCGTCGAGTACGACAAAATTGGTCGTCGCCGTGGGTACTGGCTGTTCAATCAGAACCCGCTTTCAACGTTGCTTAGACTGAAGAGCGGCCTGACATCGTCGTTCGTTCCGGCGAATGAAGTGGTCCATCTCTTTGAACCCCTGACCAACCAGTCCCGTGGCGCTCCTTGGCTTGCTCCGGTCTTGACCGAACTCCGTGACGTTCGCGATTACGAAGTGTCGGAAAATATCCGAAAGAAAACCGAGGCCTGCCTCGTTGGCGTCGTCATTCCTGGTGATGAGGAAGACGATCCGAACGTAGGGCTCGAAGAAGACAGGGACGGTCACGAGCCACCGCTCAGGGACGTGTACGGAAACGCACTCGAACGAATGGAGCCTGGCATGTTCGCTGTCGCCTATGGCGGCAAGGACATCCGCTTCAACACCCCGGCAGCATCAGCCGGCATTGAGGCGTATCTCCGCACCCGGTACCGGACGATCGCTGCCGGTGGCCGTCTGCCGTACGAGCTTATGACCGGTGACTTCAGCCAGGCCAATTTCGCTTCCGGCAAGCTGGGCCTTCAGGACTACAAGCGGTTCGTTGAGACCGTGCAGTGGCAAATCCTGATCTTCCAATCACTTCAGCGGCAGTGGGACTGGTTCGTTGAAGCTGCCAAGGTCGCTGGCCGTATCCCCATGAACGTCAAGGTTGGCGTTGAATGGCAAGCACCTGAGTTCGAGAGCATCGACAGGTTGGACGAAGCGAAGGCGGACCTCGCTGACATCCGCATGGGCAAGCGCTCGCCTCAGGAAATCATCGCCAAGACCGGCCGGAACCCATCGACTGTCCTTTCGGAGATCGATGAATGGTTCTCGAAAGTCGACCAAACCAAGAGCGGCATGATCTTCGATAGCGATCCGCGAAAGGTCTCGTCGGTTGGTCAGGCTCACCAGACCCAAAACCCGCCAGGAGACAACGATAATGCCTGACGCAGTCGCGGCAGAAAAGATGAGGGTGCCGAAGCTTTTCGGCACCGTTGAAATTCGCTCCGACACCGTGAACGAAAGTGATCGGACTGTCGAAGTGATCTGGTCCACCGGTGCCGCTGTGAAGCGCTACTCGTGGGACGAGGGCTATTACATGGAAGAACTTTCCATGGAGCCCTCGGCAATCCGTTTGGACCGGTTTGCGGCCGGCATGTCACTGCTCGACTCTCATGACGTCTGGTCGATGAAGTCGCGCCTTGGCACGGTCGTCCCCGGAACTGTCCGGATTGAAGGCGGTGTTGCCTACGCAGTGGTGAAGTTCTCTCGCAATGAAGCGGGTGAAGCCATCTTTCGGGATCTCCTCGACGGTCATTCTATTCAGATCTCCGTCGGCTATCGGATCCACTCCTACGAAAAGACTGAAAGCTCTGAAGGTAGCCTGCCCGTTTTTCGGGCGATCGATTGGGAACCTATGGAGCTTTCGGTCGTCTTGGTACCTGCGGATGCGGGCGCTCACTCTCGTTCTTCCAAGGACGAGGAAACCTTTGTGTGTGCTGTGACGACACAGCGCCAATCAACTGCCGAAAATGATCCGGCAACTACTTTGGAGAACCCCATGAACAAGCGCGAAGCTGCGAAGAAGTATAAGGGCGATCAGCTGGACGCTCTTGCCATTGGTGCGGGCATCGCCCGTAACGCTGACGAGAGCGACGACGCCCTGCGTGCACGTCTTCTCGCCGCCTATGACGCCGAAGACCGTGCTGCGTCTGACGCGGAAGCCGCTGCTCAGGCAGCTGCCGAGCAGGAAGCGGCCCGTACCGCTGCAGCAGGTACCCAGACCCGTTCCGATGCTCCTCAGGGGCAGACCGGCCAGGTCAGCCAGGCTCCCACTTTGTCTGAGGGCGATGCACAGCGTATCGCTCAGGATGCTGTTCGTGCCGACCGTACCCGTCAGAATGAAATTCTGAATGCGGCTCGTACTGCCGGTGTGAACGCAGACGAAGGTTTCGTCCGGACGGCTCTCGAGAATGGCTCGAGCCTGGAACAGTTCCGCAGTGCTCTGCTCGACCACCTTGTCGATCATCAGCAGAGGACCGGCAGCTTCCCGGTTGTCGAAACCCGTGGCATGCGTGACTCGCAGGAGACCACGCGGTCTCAGGTCGCGAACGCCATTCTTCACCGTCACAATGTCGTGGCGGACCTCATGGAAGGTGCGAACGAATGGCGCGGTATGTCTGCCATGGACATTGCCCGCGAACTGATCCGCATGAATGGCGGCGACACTCGCGGCTCTGCTCAGGAAATCGTTCAGCGCGCTCTTCACACGACGAGCGACTTCCCGATCATCCTTGGCGACATCACCCGTCAGACCTTGATGGCTGGCTATGACGAGTACGCCAACACTTTTGAAGCGATCGCCCACCGGAACATCGTCACCGATTTCCGTGAAGTGACTGCTCTGGAAATGGGCAAAGCGCCTGATCTGGAAAAAGTGAACGAGAGTGGCGAGTTCAAGCGGGGCACCGTGAAGGAGAGCTCTGAAGGCTTCAGGATCGAGTCCTACGGCAAGATCCTTGGCCTGACCCGCCGCATGATCATCAACGACCAGCTCGGTGCCTTCACTCGCCTGATCAAGGATTGGGGTGGAAAGATCGGCAAGCTTGAAGGTGATATCGTCTGGGGTGTCGTCATCAAGAACGCGAAACTCAAGGACGGCAACCCCCTGTTCCATGCCAGCCGTGGCAACCTCGCGTCTCCTGGCACCGCTCTTGACCAGGCCAACATTGAGAAAGCCGTCCTGGCCTTCCGTCAGTTGAAGAACCTGGACGGCGAGCAGATCAAGCTCTCGCCGAACTTCCTCTACACGGGCACCGCGTTGTCCATTGAAGCCGAGCGGCAGACCGGTGCGGTGTTTACGCCGAACACTGCAGCGGCAACGATTGCCAACACCACCCGCGCACTGACGCCGGTCTACGAGCCTCGCCTCGACGACATCAACACCAAGGCGTTCTTCCTGTTCGCTGGCAACCAGCAGACCAACGGTCGCGGCCTGCAGTATGCGTACCTCGCCGGTCATGAACAGCCGCGCTACGAAGAGCGCATTGGCTTCGACGTCGATGGGATCGAGTACAAGATTGCTCACGACTTCGGCGCCGGCCTGACCGACTTCCGGTTCGGCTACAAGAACCCGGGCGTCTAATCGCTCGACACAAGCAATAAAGCGCCGGTGCATCTCGTCACCGGCGTTTCTGTTTCAACTTCATTGGAGAAACCAATGCGCAATTTCATTCAGCCTGGAAAAGTCCTGACGCTGGTCGCAGGCGCGTCGGGCGTTACGAGCGGCGACATCGTTGTTGAAGGCAAGCTCGTCGGCGTGGCCGCGACCTCCGCCGTCGAAGACGAGGAGTACGAACTCAATATCGGTGGCGTCTACGAGTCCGGAAAGGTCGTTGCCGAGGCATGGGCAGTCGGTGATGAGATCTTCGTCACCGCTGGCGGTTTGCTGACCAGCGACGGCACCGGCAATACCAAGGTTGGCATCGCCGCCGCCGTCGCCGAGAACCCGTCCGGAACCGGTCGCGTTCGGTTCAACGACAGCTTCTAAGCTGCCCCACCAACCCACGGCGGCTTAGGCCGCCGCCCACTCTAGGAGGGTGGCATGAAAGATTACACGGTATTGCACCGGACCTTCATCAAGGGTCGGCACCGGAACCAGGGCGAGTTCATTCGCATGTCGGCTGACGACGCCAAGGAACGCAAAGACGCGGGCCTCATTGCCGAGGGGCAGCTCACCGAAAAAGAAATCGAGGCTGCTTTGAAGAAGCAGGCAACGACTCGGACCTCCTCGACGAAGGCGGGAACCGACAACAAGTAAGGCTGACCAATGGCTATCTTCGACAGGCTGGACAGGATGGTCAGCAGAAGTGTCGACCGGGTGAACGCTATTCCTTTCACGCTGGTCCCCATGGTGTCTTCACCGAACGGGAGACCGACGGTTGACACCTCTCGCACTACCATCACAGGCAAGGGCATCCTTGACTACATCTCTGTCGAGAGCGGCGTTCAGCTAGGTGTCCGCAGATCGTATCGAGAGGCCAACGATCTGCGGGCACTTCAAACTGGTCGCGACCCTCAGCTCTCCGTTGACCGGGTGTATTTCCCGATCGGCGTTGAAGAGCCGAAGCAAGGCGACATCGTCAAATTTCCAGAACGGCCGGAATTGCCAGAGTTCGATGTGATGAGTTCACAGCGCGATGGCATGTCCCGCGTCGTGCTCGAGCTTGTTCATAGGGGACCGCAGGGATGAGCATGTACCGATCTATCGCTCGCATGGCTGCGGTATCTGCGATCAACAATTTCTACGCGGAGCCTTGGCCAACACTGGCCGGTGGCAACATCTTCGACAGTAAGATCGAGCCTGTCGAGGATATGAAACGTGACCGGGTATTCCCTTGCTGCGTGATCTACACCGATTACGACAAGGACCATTGGTCGAAGGGGCAGGTCGTCCACCGAGACAGGTTCCTCAATATCACGATTGAACTTCTGGTCATCATGGCCACGAAGATGGACGGGGCGGGCGAGCTGGAAAGCTACACCGTCGAGTGTCCGGTCACTGATAGCGAGATTGAACTTTCGCTCGACTACCTCGAGGCCCAGGTTTTCCGCGCCCTGTCAAACGGAAACGAGGCGTCGGATGCATTCAACTTCCTTTGCCCGTCCTATGAAAATGTCATCAGCCGCCGCGGTGCTTCCGTGGAAGGCGGGAACAGGTTGGCAGCTCGTCAGATCACGCTTGAGATGAAAGCGCCGCGTGAGAACCAGTCGGGTATTATCCCACCAGTGCTTGAGACGTTCCTGGCTAGGCTCGAGCAAAGCGGTGACTATGCCGAACGGGTTTCAGAAATCCGCGAGTTCATGAGGCTCGGTGCTGCCGAGGACGAAGCGACACGTCTGATGAGGACTTTCGGTTGGAGCCGTGGTGTTGGCGACAGGTTAGGCAAACCGCTGAACCCGGTCACGATGAGCACACCGATCACCTACAACTACTCGGGACTGAACGGATGAGCTTGGAACAGACGCTCCGGATCCTCGTCGATCGGCTGACATTCCTCGAGCAAGTTGTCGAACGCCAGGGCAGTCGGATGAACAACATGATCCGCGAGGCCAAGGTCATTGAGGTCGATGTAAAGACCGGTACCGCACGAGTGGATGCGCACGGCGTCGAGACAGACCTGGTGCCGTGGCTTCAATACGCAGGCTCAATTGTCGATTGGGACCCGCTGTCAGTTGGGCAGCGGGTGATGTTTTTCTCCCCCAACGGGGACCCTGCAAAGGGCTTCATCCTGCCAGGGGGATACACGGACGACGCGCCGCAGCCCCACCAGGAAGGCGAGATGTCTTCGCGAACGATCGGCGGGACCAAGCTTGAGACCAGAGCCGACAGTCATTCCCTCGAAACTGAAACGTACCGCATCAAGGCGAACGTCGAGATCGAGGGCAACGTCATCATCAAAGGCAACGTCGATTTCTCCGACGGCTACGTGAAGCACAACGGCACGGTGATCGATGACACCCACAGGCACGGAGGCATCGTCAAAGGTGGCGATATCACCGAAACACCAGTCTAAGGAGGCGAGTTTGAAAACCTACTATGCATTGCAGGAGGGGGTCATCGACGGCACGTATCGTCACGCTGGTGAACCGGTGGGCGAATATACCGCCAAGCAGGCCAAGTACCTTGAGATGGCAAACCTCATTTCCTCGGAACCCCCGAAGACTGAGCGCACAGCACAGCCGAAGAAACGCCGCGCCCGGTCGACCCCACAGGCGAAGGCTGACTGATGGCGCGGGTCGGTTTCGACGCAAACACCGGTGGTCTCCTCTTTGGGTGGGACCACTGCAAACAAAGCATCCGAAAAATTCTCACGACAGAATTTGGGTCGAGGGTGCAGCGCCGCAAGTTCGGAAGCGAACTGCCGAGACTGATCGACATTCCTCAGACTTCCGAAAACGTCATCCGGATCTACGTCGCGATAGCTCAGGCACTTGAGCCGCGAATCGTAGAAGGCCGCCAGTACGGCGAACCTGGTTTCGTTCTCCTTAGAGCGAACGTGAACGCGGCTACCCCCGGGGAGCTGCAATTCAATCTCAGCGGCGTCTACTTCGAAAATGGTCACCTGGGCGACTTCAGCCGCCCGGTCGAAAAATCTGTTTCATTCATGGCGTCCGATCTTTCCGACGCCTAGTGCGGGGAAGACATGACGAGCGCAACATCCATAATTGATCTGGCCTCTCTGCCGGCGCCGAAGGTTGTGCAGGAACTCAGCTTTGAAACAATCTTCAACGAGCTGACCGCTTCGTTCCTGACTTACTGGAACGCGAGGCGGGCGGAGGATCCAACATTGCCTGAGTTCACGACGGACAGCCTCGAGAGCGAACCCTTCAACGCTCTCTTTCAGGCATTCGCGTATAGAGAGCTTCTCTTGCGCGGCCGGATAAACGAGGCGGCCCGAGCCAACCTGTTGGCGTTCTCTGACGGTACCGACCTCGATCACCTTGTCGCCTGGCTTGATGTCACGCGGATGGATGGCGAGAGCGACGAACGCCTGAAAGAACGGTACCAGCTCGCGTCGTTTGGGCGTTCCGCTGGCGGTCCTCGGGAGAGGTACATTGCGGTCGCAATGGGGGCCAGCCTGGACGTCCGCGATGTCGCAGTGTGGAGAGAGGGCAGGGACCCCACGGTCAACGTTGCTGTCCTGTCGACCATTGGGAACGGCGATGCCACCGCAGGTCTGTTGACCACCGTGAAGAGCGCCCTCGAGCAAGATCATGTGCGCGTTGTCAGCGACAACTTCAACGTGGTCTCGGCCGTCCGGAAAACCGTTGACGTGAAGGTCTCGATCCGGATCTCGGACCAAGCACTCGAGACGGTCGCGGACAAAGTTTCTCTCAACATCCGCAACACATGGGTAGGGCAGGACCTCCTTGGCCTGGATCTCACCCAAGCGTTCCTTGTGAAAGCTTCGCTGCTCACCGGCGTGACAGACGCAGACATCGTACTCCCCGCAAACGACGTGGAGGCGACGGACAACGAAGCGATTGCGATTGGAACTGTAACGGTTGAAATCAGGGGCCGCGGCAGATGACGCATATCCAACCTCAGAGCGCAACGACTCTTGAAATTGCCATTGACGAGTCTGTTGCGCCAGAGGCCCGGGTAGCGTCATCGATCCCCGAAATCAGAAGGCTCAAACTTGTCACCCGGCCATCGGGCCTGTTGCCGTTTCTCATCTACGAGTACGGCCTCGAGCCGCTAAGCAGGTATCTGCCAAACCTTTACGACCTGATTGATCAGGGCCGGCAGTGGGAGCGGTACCGCGGCACACACAAAGCGATCCATGACGGCCTCGGCTTCATTGGCTACACGGCACAGATCATAAACCCGCCAGCCAGAAGGCTCGCTTGGGCGGACTTCCAGCTGCATCTCGGGAGGCTGCGGGATAATGAGGGTGACCTCGTCAACATCGACGGCATCGTCACTCTCTCGAGCCCGGTCCGGTCGAAGCTGCGCAGGGTCTTTTTCGGCCACGACTTTCCAGCAGCTGAAGGCGGCTACACCACACATGGCAATTGCATTTGGGGTGATGACAGCGGCGTCCGGATCGCTGGGTCGGATGTGAAATGGTCCTTCGGTCGGACCCACGACGTTAGTGCCGCATTCACTGAAAGCGAGCTGACGGCCCTCGGGATTTGGATCGAACCCGTTGCCTCGAACTATTGGGCTCTGAACGACACGATTTGGGCGGATGACGAGTTCCTGTGGGCGGATCCTGCCGAACAGTCGCGTAGATCCACCATAGCTGATGCATTCCTATCGTTTCCGGTTTGGATGCGCTTCGACGACGCAGTCGGAGATACGATCGGTTTCCGGTTGGCTCGATCGCTGCCGATCGCGGCGAAAGCGTCGGGACCAATCGTGATCAAGGGCGCCCGCTACGCGATCAATCGGGTTAGCCCGACCCACATCTACGCCTACGCGCACACTGGTTTCGGGGACGGCAACGGCTCCGTCGCAGCGTCAGTGGCGCTTGTTGCAAACGGCACCGTCTCCGAAGCGCCAGGACGCCTATGGCGCACCGACGTTGCGGGCGGTGTCGAAATTGCTCCCACGCCCCTTCCTATCGAGTTCGGTGAAACCGTCCGCGACAAGGTCCAAATGCTCTTGGAGTTAGCATAATGTTTGATCATGTTTCCGGCTTCCCGGGCGCAAAGGACCGCGGCCCGACAGCTCTCGACAGAGCAGGGCTGGTCTTCATCGGGGGGCGGTATCTGCAGCCTTCCGAGTTCAATGAACTGCAGACTCTCCTTCGCCATCAGATTGCGGGCGTCGGCGGTATGATTGCCGCTGAGGGTGACCGGCAGAGCGGTGGCGATGCTGTCGTTGAAGTGGATGATCCCGATACGACGGCGACCATCCGCCTGGCCGAAGGAACGGTCTACGTTGGCGGTCTGTTGCTGCCAGTTCCCGCGAAGGACATCCCCAACGTTCCGACGTCGGGTGATATCGCAATCGGTGTGTTCCTCGAGCGCACTTTTATCGACCACGAGGATGACGCCACGCTCCTCGGCATAGATGAGGGGACCGCCTCTTACAACGAGCCTGGTGCTGGACGAGAAATCCAGAAACTTACCTGGGGTCTTTCTACAGACACCATCACAGGCCGTTTCGTCCAAGTGTACCTGATGCGCAATGGAACGATCCTCAACCAGGATCCCCCTCCCGCGCTCACCGGCGTGCTGCGCCAACTGTCGTCCTACGACTTCGACAGTAACGGTCACTACATCGTCGAAGGTTGTCGGGTTGTGGCGCTGGGCAAGCTCGGTGCAGATCAGGTGTTTTCGGTAAGCGCTGGAACCGCCAACATCAGCGGTTGGAAGCGTATTCGTGAGGCCGCCATTCGCCTGTCGGTTCCGGAAGAGCCGGACCTGGAAGCGATTGACGCCGAGCCGCACACCTATGTGGATAGCGGTGACGGCACTGCGATCGTCAGCGTCAATCGTGCGCCTATCGCGTCAGTGACAAATGCAATCGTGACCAAAGAGATCACTGAAAGCGTGGTTCGAGGGGCTGTTCCGGGTGGGGCCGACGTTCTCGGTCAATCGTCGATCGTTGAAATCCTTGAGGTCACTCAGGGTGGAACGACATTTGATCCTGGTGCTTACGGCTTGTCCGGAGACAGCATCTCGTGGGCCAACGCTGGTGACGAGCCGGCGCAGGCCTCCACCTATTCGGTGCGCTACTTGTACTTCGATGCTGTTACGCCGATTGAAGTCACCCCCACGACCATTAAAGTTGGTGGTGGCGTGCCTGGCAGAACGCTCACGTTGTCATATACCTCGAAGCTGCCCCGGATCGATCTTATTGGTTTGGAGCAGAGCGGCGGAGCGGTCTACGTCAAAGGCATTTCGGCGAGACGTGGAGCCCTCCCGGCGAAACCGCCATCTGGCATCCTCAAGCTGGCAGAAGTTCGAAACGACTGGATCAATCTTCCGGTGGTCACGAACAACGGAACTCGCAACTACACGTATGACCAGCAGCTGCGTCTGTTCAGCTTGCTGGAAAAGGTGGTGCGGCAGTTCGATCGGTCTGAACAGCAGCGCGATGTCCAATCGAGAGCTGCCGTTTCGCGAGAAGGGATCTTTACTGACCTCTTCGTCAGCTCGTTCTACCGGGACGAGGGGGAGCCACAGACCGCTGCCATCAACCGCGGCGTTCTGCAGCTTGCCGTTGACCAGGTTGGTATTCGTCGGTCAAGCGTCAGCGCGATGTTGGACTACGTTGAGGAGGTGATCTTGTCACAGCCTCTCTCGTCCAGGCCGATGAAGATCAACCCGTACGCCAACGCGACCACTATGCCGGCAGAGCTGGTTCTCGAGCCCCCGACAGACTTCTGGACGGAGAACGTGACCAACTTCATCGACGGCATCACCACCGAATTGACGGCGGCCCCAGGGACACCTCCCGGGACGACCACGTTCACTCAAGAGGTGTCGGAAGAGGTCACCGAGGCGAAAGTCCTCAGAGAAATTGACATCGAGTTTTCAATCGACGGCTTTGCTGCCAATGAGACGCTCGAGTCAATGACCTTCGACGGGGTGGACATCCTTCCGGATCCTGCCCCGGTGGCGGACCTCGATGGGAAAATCTCTGGGACTTTCACCATTCCTGCCCTGGTTCCGACAGGGGCGCGTTTGGTGCGGGCTGATGGTCTGGCCGGATCGTTCGCGGAAGCTCTGTTCGTCGGTGAAGGCACAATCGAGACCGAGGTCATGCAGCGCGTGACGCTGGTAACTCGTGCGGCGCCTCCACCTATCATCAACAACATCACGAACATTACGAACGTGACGAACGTGGTTCGTAACTCTGGTGGCGCTGGTGAAGGCAGAGGCCGGGACGCGGTCGATCCTTTGGCTCAGACGTTCAGTTTGACCGAGGGACGGCACGTTGCGGGCTTCGACTTCTGGGTTGGTGCCGTTGGTGATGACAACAAAGGCGTTCGCGTCCAGCTGTGCACCACACTAAACGGCTACCCGACCAACCAAGTGTTGGCCGAGGTGTTCGTTTCCATGGCGGGTAAGCAGGTCGGCGACTTGATCGAGGCAAGGTTCGCCTTCCCGATCTATCTCCAACCGGCTGTGGAGTTCTGCTTCGTCATCATGACGGACGATCCTGACCACGCGGTCTTGATTGCTCGGCAAGGCGACGTCGATCCGGAGACCGGTCAGCTGATCTCTCAGCCGGCTTACGCCATCGGTGTGATGTTCTCTTCATCCAACCGCCTGACGTGGAACGCGCATCAGTTTGACGACATCAAGTTCCGAATGATTGGGGCACGGTTCGATCCGCTGACGAAGGTCGAAGAGATCTGGAAGGGTACTCTTCCGCAATTCACCGACATGGTGCTGCGCGGTTCAGTCGAACGGCCGAGCCAGAACACGAACTCTCGATATGAACTTGTCCGCGCTACCGGTCAGGTCATTCCGTTGGCTGAAGGCCAGACCATCGAGTTCAACGAAATTCTCGACGAGGAGATCACCATAAGGGCGGTCATCTCGGGGACGGAGACGGAGAGCCCGATTGTCTGGCCGGGGACGACGCTGATTGTCGGGAAGATCCGAGATCAAGGTCAGTACATCTCCAAGGTTTTCCCGATCGATGGGCAGACCGAGGCTCAGGTGGTCTTTGCACAAAGGTTGCCTGCCGGATCTTCGCTGACTGTCCATATGGACAAGTCCGATGACAACTGGCAGCCGCTCGCGGTGACAACGACCCGAGACCTCGGAGATGGCTGGCAAGAGCCGATCTACAAGATCACCCCTCACGAAGCTCCAAACGGTGGACGAGTGCGGATTGTACTGAACGGAAGCGCCGGGTCCAGGCCGTCCATAGCGGAGCTTCGGGCCTTCGGCGTCTAAGAGGTAAGAATGGCTGATAGGCGTTCGGAACTACTGAACCTCCCGATCCCTGACGAAGAAAACCTGACGAACGCCGAGTTTGTCAGGCTCAGGGACGCTCTAATCCTGGTCGATGCCAGTCTTGGCCAGGTAATCACAGATGTCGCTGGCAAAGCGGCATCAGCCCACAATCACCAGGTCGCCGATATTGATGGCCTCCGGGCCGAACTCGATCAGCTCAACACAGACATTCAGGCAGTCGGCACCATTTCCCTCAACGATTTGGAAGACGTCAATGCTTCGTCCGGTCAATCTGGGATGGTGCTGTTGAATGTGGCTGGCACTTGGCAAGCAGCGGTACTATCTGCCGCGAACGTCTCGCACGGCGCGGGAAGTGTAGAAGGTAAGTTCACCAGCTTAGACACCGCGCTCGCCGGGAAGGCTGGGACGAGCCACTCTCACACCATAGCGCAGGTAAACGGCCTGGAAGCAGCCTTGCAAGCCAAGCTCGGAGCTGGCGACAAGGCGTCTGACAGTGGTCTTTTTGATGGGCTGACGAGTGAGCAGTTCCTTCGGGCGGACGCGAATACTAACGCGACCGGGCAGGTTTCATTTAGCGCCGGCCTCACAACGAATGGGAAGGACATTGTCACTGACAACGGCGCGTTCATTGCCAACGACTCCGACGGCCCATTCGCAAATCGGTCAGGAACAAACATCGACCACATCTGGCACGACGACAGCGCCAACGCATGGCACTTCGTATCGGACGCTGCCTACAAGACCAATGGAAACTCAAGGCTGTTCGCCGCTAACTTCCGGGTGACCGGCGAAGCTCTGGACATCGAAAATCAGTTCATCGGTAAGGGTCAGTCGTGGCGCTCTGTTTCGCGCTCGTACAACACCTCGTACCGCAACACCCACAACAAATCCATGATGGTCTGTGTAACGCAGACTGGATCGGGATCGACAGCTGGCAACAACCGTATGCGGCTGCAGGTTTCGTCCAACAACTCGTCATGGGTCGATGTTGGGTGGAGCAACGACAACAACAACTGGGGCGGCTGTGTGTCCGCGATCATTCCACCGGGTTGGTATTACCGCGTCCCAGACAACCAAGTCGCGATGTGGCGGGAGATGTATTGATGGCAGAGCACGGCTTTTTCCATCCCGATTTTGGTTACTGGCAGACGGTCTCGACGCCATCGGAACAGTCTCTTGCCGAGCACCCTGAAGGGACCATAGAGGTCCCATTGAGGCCATCGCCAGACCATGTCTGGGAGGCTGGGGTGTGGGTTTACGTGACTCCGGTACCCCCGACGCCAGAAGAAAATCGGGCGAACATGCAGCCTCTCACTGCGCGTCAGTTCCGTCTTGGCCTGCTTCAGTCCGGGCGGACGTTGGCACAAGTAGAGGCTGCGATTGCAGCGATCGAAGACCCGACTGAGCGCGAAACGGCGCAAGTTGATTGGGAGTACGCCTCCGAGTTCAACAGGATGCACCCGCTTGTCGTAGACATTTCCTTGGCCCTCGGGCTTAGCCCCGAGCAAGTGGATACGCTTTGGCTCATTGCGGTGGAACTATAATGGAACAGTTTCTGACCTGGCTCCCAGCACTCCCTGTCCTCATGGTCCTAAACAGGATCAGGGGCGGCGGCATGTCCAGCCTGACGGACCGGCTTCCGGGCCGCGCGCTTTACTATGTCTCCATGATTATCGGCGGCCTCACAGCCAGCATTCTGGACCCGGTCCTTGGTGCAATCGTCGCGCTTGGGTTCCTGATCTGGGGGGCGCCTGGTTGGGGGCTCTGGTTTGACCTCGGGCATGAGGACGCAATGCAAGCGGGCGACCCGCGCAACGATGACCTGTTCGTCAAGGTGGTCGAGTTCATCGCGTTCGGTTCCGATCATGTCGCCATGTTTTTGAGGCTGGGGGCATTCGTTGCCCCTGTGTTGGCGGCTTGGCAGTATCTTGAGGGCGCTTCGCCTTGGATCTGTGCGGCTGCAGCCCCCTTCGGCTTGCTCGGGGTCGGAGCCTACATGCTCCGGTACCGGACTACGTGGGGCAATACGCTCTCTGAACTCCTCATCGGCCTGCTTTGGTGGGCGCTCATCCTTTTCATGGCCTTGATGCGCTGACGGCTCGCCAAACAAAACGACCCTGACACCGCCTGATGGCGGTTTTTTTGTGCCTACCTTCAGGAGAAACTGATGACTGACATTTATCTTCATGGTCTTGAGACCATCGAAAAGAACAACGGGCCGCGCCCTGTCGAGACGGTCGACACGGGCATTATCGGCCTGATCGGCACCGCACCGGATGCTATCGCCGCCGACTGGCCGTTGAACAAGCCGGTTGCCATCTTCGGCATCAACGGTTCGGTTCAAGGTCTGGGCGAGACCGGCACGCTTCCAGACGCTATCGACGACATCTTTTCGCAGGCCGGTCGGGTCTCCCAGACGATTGTGGTCATTCGCGTCACGGAAGGTGTCGATGCGAAATCCACACTGGCGAACATCATCGGCGACGTGACGGCGAGAACTGGCGTTCATGCGTTCAGGAACGCACCGAACGACCTTGGGTTGACACCGAAGATCCTGATTGCTCCGGGGTTCACGTCGGCACGGCCGGTAGATGGTGTCGCCTCCATCGCTGTTGATACGGGGGGCGTCGGGTATACCAGCGTGCCAACTGTCTCCATCGATGGTGACGGTTCGGGTGCCACCGCCACTGCGGTGATCAACTCTGTGGACGGTACAGTGACCGAGATCGTTCTCGAGACTGCCGGCTACGGATACACGGTTGCGCCGACGGTGACGATCAGCGGTGGTGGCGCCACGGAAGATGCGACTGCGACGGCAACGTTGGGCAGCGTGGCGAACCCGGCGACGATCGAGCTTCTGAAGCTGGCGCCTTTCTTCCGGGCTGTGGTTCTCAAAGACGGCGTGGCGACCTCGTCTACGGACGCGGTGAATGACCGGAAGGATTACGACACCGACCGCCTCATGATCATCGAGCCGATGGTCAAGGTTTTCCGCGATGGCGGCGTTGTAAACACCCCGGCATCTCCGATGGTGGCGGGACTGACGGCCCGGGTGGACTACGAAGAGGGCTTCTGGGTTTCGCCTTCGAACCACGTCATCCAGGGGATCGTTGGAACGTCCCGTTCTGTCGACCACTCCATCAATGATCCGTCCGCCGAGTCGCAGTACCTCAACAAGAACGAGGTCTCCTGCGTAGTTCGGTCACCGTCGGGCGGGTTCAAGCTGTGGGGCAACCGCGTGACCTCTTCCGACTCTCTTCGGAAGTTCATGTCGGTGCGTCGGTCTCACGACACGATCATCTCCTCCATCGAGCGAGCCTGTGAACCGTTCATCGACAAGCCGTTCGGCCTGCAGGTTCTCCTCGACATCGCTGAAACCGTGAACGCCGCGCTTCGGCGTTGGGAGGCGCTGGGGGCGACCCTGGGCGGCCGGGTCTGGCTGGATCCGACCTTGAACACCAAAGAGACCTGGGCGAGCGGCCATCTCTACGTGAGCTATGACGCTGAAGGCCCGGCACCGATCGAGCACATCACGTTCATGTTTAACCGGAACACCGGTTACTACGAGGACCTTTCCCAGACGGCGGCTCGTGAAATCGCCCGCATGGCCGGCTCGGCTGCGGCGAACGTCTAACCATCACTCGCTGAATTGGAGAAGCGAAAATGCGTCATATTTTGCAGGGGTTCACGATGTACCTGGACGGCGTGGACTTCGGGGCTGACACAGAGGAAGTAGATCTTCCTCTGCCGAAGCCGATGACCCAGGAATACCGGGGCGGTGCCATGGACATGGCCTTGGCGTTGCCGATGTCCGCTATCGAAGTGCTCGAATGCACCGTTAAGATGTCGGGCCTCAACCCGAGCATCATGGGCAAGATGGCTCAAGGCCCGGGTGTTGTTAACCGGCTGACATTCCGCGGTGCTGTGCTGCGCGAGCAGGAGGGGGGCATCTCCACCCACATCTGCACTATTGAGGGCGCGGTCAACGCCAGCTCGAGAGATCGCTGGCAGCGCGGCGAGAAAGTCGGCACCGAGTTCATGGTCAATGGCATCCGCTACATGCGGTACGAGGTCGACTCTTTGGTCGTCCATGAGCTGCAGGCATTTCCGCCGAAGCGCATCGTCAACGGCGTCGATCAGCTGAACGACGTCAACACGGCCCTGGGATACTAACGGCCAAGCAGGCGGGTCCATCGACCCGCCTTTTTTGTTTCTAAAAGCGAGGAAGATCATGAGCACAGCTGTCAAGGCGTTGACCGAAGACGAGATCCGCAAGCTTCAGAAGAAGCAGAGCGAACGAGAGTTTTTTCTGGATGTCCCCGACGACGAGGTTGAATTTCTCACCGAGGTTCCCGACCCGGTGACGATCCCTCTCGAGCGGCCCATGAAGTTTAAAGGCAAAGAGTACCGCGAACTCACCCTTCGGCCCATGCGCGGTGCGGACTTCGCGAAGATCGAGAAGGGCGTCAAGGCGGGCGGGTCTGAGGGACTTGTTTGCATGGCCGTGATTACTGACACGCCGTACGCCGTCGTTTCTCGCCTTGGTCCGACAGACTCGATCGAGGTTATGAAGGTGCTCCCCGATTTTTTGCCCCGCGAGTTCTTCTCCGTGGAGGAAACGGTGGAGGAGACGGAGGAGGAGACGGAGCAGGACGAACAAGCTGGTCAGACTGGCCAGGATACGTCGCCTTCGTCTCCTCCGTCCTCGGATGGCCCCTCTCAGAATTCCGAGACATGACATTCCACGAGCTTGTGTGGACCTGGTTCCCGCAGGCTCAGGAAATGTTCCGTGTCAATCAAAACGTAAGAGCCGCCAATACGGCACAAGCGATCGCGGGGCTGTTCAATGGCAAATAAAGAGGTCCGTCTTGTCGTTCGGTTGAAGGATGCGTTTTCGAAAGACGCGAAGATCCTCATCAACTCCATCGAGAAGGTCAACAAGACTCTCAGCGTCTTCGGGCGTATCTCGGGAGTTGCCGCAAAGAACTTTTCGACGATGTCTCGAAATGTTCGCCGCGCAGCTACCGACACAACTGCCTTGGCTGGCGGGCTCGGCTTGATGCTCGGTGACGCCGGCAAGAAGGTCTACGATCTCGAGGACACCTTGAACGAGATCGTCGGTCGTCGTTTCGGCAAAGACCTGGTGATGATGTTGCAGGACGGTTCGGAGTTGGGAAAAGACCAATTCCGCAAAAGCGTTCGCGACCTCATCGCCACGATCGATAAGGAGCTGCCCAGGACGGCGCTTCAGATCGCAAAGGCATATAACCAGCTGGTCCAGGCTGGCATGAACCACGAGCAGGTCGAGGGGATCCTCCCGACCGCTGTTGAGTACGCCATTGCCGGCAACTACGGCACGGAAGAAGCTGCTGACCGCATGACCAACATCATGACGGCGATGCGGCTGCCGATGGCCACCTACGAGCAGGCCGCCGAGTCTGCGCGAAGGGTTGCTGACACGCTGGCCTACGCGGCGAACATCACAAACTCCAACATGCACGAAATGACCGAGGCATTTAAGTACGCGGCACCGATCGCGTCGGCTCTCGGCATCAATATCGAGCAGCTGGCAGGCATGTTTGCCGTGATGGCCCGCAGCGGCATCAAAGGATCGGAAGCGGGCGTGGCTCTCCGGTCGATGCTGGTGCGGTTGGTGCGGCCGACGAAAGCCGGTGTCGCTGAACTCGCTAAGGTTGGCATCAACCTGCAGGACTATCTCGCAGAGAGCGATCCAATCTCAGTCGAAGACATCAAAACGTCTCTGTCCCTTGGCGGCATCAACTTCCAGGGTGGCGACGAGGCCATCGCCAAGGCGTTGGCGGATGACATAGGGCTGGCTGAGAAGGTTCAGAGGATTACAGACCTCGTGGCCGCTCAGGTCGGAGGATCGGCGGTCGACCGAAACCTGATTGCTGAGATGCTGACGGACCAGCTCTTTGCCAACGCCGAGTCGTTGGACATCGAGCGGCTGATTGCGGACATGCAGAAGGCCAATATCCCGGCCGCCGCGTTCTTCCGCATCTTCGACGTTCGTCAGGGTGCTCGTGGCAAGACACTCTTCAATGAAGATGTGTCAGCTTTCATCGAGCAGATCACCGAAAAGGCCAAAGGGTTCTCACAAGCCTTGAGCGCAGAGCGCATGGAAGGCTTCGTGGGGTCGGTCCAGCGGTTCAATTCCGCCATCACCCGTCTCTACATGACGATCGCTCAATCTGGTGTTCTCGACACGATCACCACGGCGCTGACAAAGGCCGTGGAACTGATCGACCGTATCGGCGAGGCCAATCCGAAGCTCCTTGAGTTCGGCACGTACGCCGCGATGGGCCTGGTTGCCGCTGTCCCCCTCGGACTGGCCGTAGCTGGACTGACGTCAATCATGGCAGCTCTCGGTTCGACTCTGGCCTTTCTGCTCACACCCCTTGGGGCGGTGGTTGCGGGCCTTGGGTACCTCGCAGTCGTGAACTTCCAACCAATCTTGACGTTCCTGAAAGGGTTCGGGCAGGGCGTGAGCGAGAACTTGGGTCCAAGGACGCAGTCTCTGATCGACCAGGTGATCGCTAAGTTCTCTGAACTCGGCGAAGTGACAAAGATGGGTGAGGCCGGCAAGGCACGTGACGGTTATTCCTGGGGTGAGTGGGTGGCCAACGGTTTGGAGGAGACGATCGTCTCCGTCGAGACCAGCTGGACACGCTTCGAGGCCGCTTGGAACAAGATCATCGCGTGGCGGAATGGTGTCGAGGCTGACATCAGGTCGGGTTTTCAATGGCTGACCGACGGGTCCTCGGACCAGTGGCTCGCTGACAAGTTCAAAGCGATCCCCGGCCTCCTGAAGGATGCGTGGGACGGCATCATGAACTCCGAAGTCGTCACCAAGTTCGGTCAGGCAGGGGCTGCGATATGGAAAGGCCTCAGCGGCATTGCTGTCGACTTCTACAATGCGGGTGTCTCGATGGTGCAATCCATCTGGGATGGTGCTGTGGCGAAGTTCGACGAGTTCATCGCGTGGCTCCGGGGCATTCCAGGGAGGATCCTCGGCGCGGTCGGAAGCATCGACCTATCAAGCGTGTTCAGCATCGGCGGCGCCGGTGGAACAGGTGGTCCTGGGCATTCACCCATTTCCCTCGGCGCCGGCGTCCCGGCGTCTGGCATTCCAGAGAAAACTCAGAACGTCATCAACAGCGGCGGAAACTCCGTCAGCTTCAGCAACGTCTTCCACGTCGAAGGATCCGGCGATGAAGCGGTGAAGAAGATGGCGGACTACCTGAAGGGCCAGCTCGACAGGTCCGCTCAAACGGCTTTCTCCGGAACCAAACCTTATGGAGACTACTGATGCTGATGGCATGGGGGCCGTTCATGTTCACCGTCCCGACCTATTCGGTCGAGGCATTGAGCCGGTCCATTTCTCCACGCATTGAAGCCCAGCCTGTGATCGGTGCAACGCCGCCGCTTCACAGGCTGGGGCCCACCAATGAAACCGTGACACTGTCCTCGACCTTTCACCCGATGCACCTAAATGGTGGTGGCCTTGCGCAACTTGCCGGGGTGCGGGCGGCGGCCTCGTCGTTGGTGCCATTCCCGTTGGTTCACATCAACGGCCTCATCCCGAACGTGTTTGGACTGTGGATCGCAAAGTCTGTCTCAGAAGAACAGACGATGTTTGATGCGGTTGGCCGTCCCCAGACGGTAACGGTCAAACTTGAGATGACGCAGGAAGGTGGCATCGGGGCGACGGCTCGGGGCATTGCCAACAAGGCGATTTCCGGAATAGGGAGCTTGTTCTAATGCCTGTTGTCGTCTTCTCGATAGAGGTCAACGGTCAAGACATCACGTCAAAGGTTGCCAGCCGCCTCCTCGACATGGTCGTCACCGACGGCGTTGGTCTGAAATCGGACACGTTGCAACTCACCCTTGATGACAAGGACGGACAGATCCAAAGCCCCAAGACCGGGGCGAAGATCCGGGCTAAGGGCGGCTATCAGGACAAGCAACGCGACTTCGGGGAGTTCGTGGTCGACAACGTCGAGTACGAAGGCTGGCCCCAGAGAATTTCGATCAGTGCTCAATCGGTCGACGCGAAGGGCAAGGCGAAGGAGAGGGAGCCGAAGGGATTTCCGAAGAAGACACATCCCACTTATGGGAAAATTTTCGAGGAAATCGCCGGAAAGCTCAACCTGTCTTTGTCGATGCTCTCTGACCTCAAAGGTTTGGTGTCGCCTGGGGAGTTTCAGGCCGAAGAGAACGGCTTGGAGTTCCTATCGCGTATCGCGGAGAAGATTGGGGCGAGCGTCTCGGTGAAATCTGGCCGGCTGGTGGTCGTCCCTGCAGGCAAAGGAAAGTCTGCCAGCGGGAAAGAGCTTGGCGGTGTCGCCGTGGCACCCGGTCTTAACCTCATCTCGTATAGCACAAGCCACAAAGACTCGAGTCGGTACAAGCAGGTCGAGGCCAGCTACTACGATCGCAAGAAGAACGAGCGCATCCCAATAATCTGGGACACGGGCATGGAAGGCCCGAAATTTACGCTGAGGTCACCGTTCGCGGACGAGGAAGAGGCCAAGAAGGCGGCGAAGGCCAAGGCGGACGACCTCGTTCGCGCCCAGGCAACGGCCACGTTCACGATCGACGGTGACCCGTATGCTCTCGCAGAGTCGTTGGTCAATGTGAGTGGCGTCAGGCCAGGTGTCGACGGCAAATGGCGGGCCACGAGCGTGGTCCATAACTTCTCGGCGACCGCTCCTTACACCACCGAGCTACAGTGCGAGGTACCCACCGAATGAGCTTTCTATCTCGGATGACCACCGGTCAGGATGGCAAGCCGGTCTACGTATGTGCCGACGGCGACATGGTCGACGCGGTTGCGAATGCTTTCTACGGCGAGCATGGCCGGAACACCGAAACGATCCTCGAACTCAACCCGGGCTTGGCAGCGGAAGGACCTGTTCTGACGGCCGGCACGCTGATCCGGATGCCCGAAGAGTCTGCAGTGGTCGAAACCAATCAACCGATTTCCCTCTGGGAATGACTTCGTGAGGTAGGTCACTCCCAGGATCTACCGCACCCAGGCCCGCCTGCAGGAGCTTCCTCGCCTGCAGGCGGGTTTCTTTTTGGCGTCAGGCACGGAGGTCGTGATGAAACCCATTCGCAATTGGAAAGACGTCGTTACGCGGGCTTGGAGCATTCGCCTGATCATCCTCGCAGGTCTGCTTTCCGGGCTCGAGGTGGCCTTGCCCTACTTCGGCGACTTCATAGCACCAGGGCGGTTCGCGCTGCTGTCTGTCGCCGTCACTGCGAGCGCGTTTGTCGCCCGTCTCACTGCACAGAAGGATCTCGAAGATGAGTAAGCGAGCGAAAGCGGCACTAGCGTCGGGCCTTGGCCTTGTGGCGCTGACCGCCACCTACCTGACCGCGCCGTGGGAAGGTACGGAGAACCGGGCGTATTGGGACCGGCTTGGAAAAGTCTGGACTGTCTGCACCGGCGAGACGAAGGGCGTCCGGAAGGGCGACTATTACACCGATGAGCAG
Organism: Roseibium sp.; assembly: GCF_965229775.1. GTDB lineage: Bacteria > Pseudomonadota > Alphaproteobacteria > Rhizobiales > Stappiaceae > Roseibium. The sequence goes on along the minus strand of NZ_OZ245929.1, from coordinate 5,198,183 downwards.
TGCCGGGACATGCTCTACCGCACGCTCGAGAAAGACTACCGGCAACCGCTTCAGAAATGCGTTGCCGGTTACGACCAGCTTCCTCTCAGCCTTCAGGCGGCGATGCTCGACGCGGCTTACAACGTCGGTACCGGCGCGATCTGCCGTTCGACTGCAGCTCGTCGTGCCAAGGCGAAGCAGTATGCCGGTGCTTGCAAAGCGCTCACGCGTTTCAATAAGGCTGGCGGCAAAACGATCCGTGGTCTTGTTCTCCGCCGCGAGAATGGAGACCGCAATCGTATCGGTGAATACGAGCTTTGCATGACGGGCCTGAAATGAAACCCGGGGTCGCGGCACTTTGTATGACGAAAGAAGACTTCCGGGCACAGAACGTCCCCGGAAGTTTTTTTGTCTGTGACCCAGACAGCGATGGTGAGCAGTCCTTTTGGTACCGCTGTCCGTGTGGCTGCGGGCATCAAGGTCCGCTCACCGTCGGTGATGGGTTCAAGCCGCGTGGCGGTCCTTCGTGGAAATGGAACGGGAGCTTGGACAAGCCGAGCCTGGAACCGTCGGTTAATCACGTAGGTCACTGGCACGGCTGGCTTCGGAACGGAGAGTGGATTTCATGCTGACTCTTGTCGAGCTGGCTCTGAAGAGCCGAACCGTTGTTGCCGTCATCTCTGTGGCCGCCGTCCTAGGCGGCCTTCTCGTTTGGCACAAGGTCGATAAGTCGAGCGCCGTCCGTCGGGCGGTCGTGGAATACGTCGCGAAAGTGGAGCTGACATCGGCGCGGGTGCAGATGGAAGAGCTGAAGCGGCGAAAGTTGGTTGCGGAGCGGGTGAGCCGGCAGTTCCGCACCCTCATCGAACAGGCCAATGCCGACGCAGAGGCCGCAACAAAGGAGCTGGAAAAATATGCTTCGACCGTCGGTGCAGATTGCGTTGTGCAGCCTGATCTTATTGAGCGCCTGCGAAACCGTTGATGACCGCCTTCGTGCCGCTGCCGAGCAGGCAGGGGAGGTCGAGGCGACTAAGGAGCTTCCGGACTATCCGGAAGATTGCCGGCGCACTGAGCGCTCAGGTGTGCGGCCTGCCGAGCCGCTCGATGTTGCGTTGATCCGGACCGACAACGCACTCGGCCGTGCCAACTCTCGGATAGTTCGATGTTCCGGTTGGTACGACCAGATCAAAGATGGCTACGCGGAAGACGACGGGCCCTAAACCAAAACCAAAAACGACGAGGCCATCATGAAAGACCAGCTTTGGTTCATCGCTGCGACGGGCGGGGGCCTTGTCGTCTCGGTCCTTTGCTCTGACAAGCATTCGTTTGGGCTTGCCGCTGCACGGGTAGCGGCGGGCCTGTTCTGTTCAATCTTCCTGACCGACATCCTCATCGACTGGATGGATCTGGATCCCACCACCTATCGGAATGGGGTTGCGGGTTTGATGTCTATGTCTGGGTACGCGATCACTCGGTTCCTGGCCAACCTCCATGCCCGCGTGATCGTCGATCTGATCAAGTCCTTTCGCGGGGTGAAGTGATGCGCATGTTCCGTTCGTTGGAGATTGGAGACCGTTCATTCGGCTGGGTGGTCTTACTGGCGTTCCTTGCCTTCCTGGTACACAAGCCAGCGGTCGAGCTGTTCGATGATGTGACGACGCCTCAGCCATGGTTCGACGTCTCGCTTGACGTCTTCAAGGATCAGGAGGGCGGCTGGAACGTCAGATACAAGCGCCAGATCAACCGAAGTGTTCGGGGTGTTTGGTCGGCCCGGGTCTTCAAGATCGGGGAGCCGAAGCGGATCCCTTGCAATGGTAGCGAATATGCCCACTACAAGACGTACACGAGCGGAACGATCGTCATGACACTCGACGACTTTGTTGGTGACGACGATGGTTGTGACTTGCAGCCAGGTCGTTACGAGCTTTGCGCCAGCTATCTCTTGAGGAACGACGACGATAGGCAACGATCATTCGGCCCTGTCTGCACACGGTTCAACGTGGCACCTTAAAATTATGATCTGTAGTTTGACCCCGCGGCTTCGGCTGCGGGGTCTTTTTTCGTTTCTGGATCTATCCGCAGTTTCTTCGCATCGTGTCGATCAACACGAGAGACGACCTGGTACCATCACCGCTTTCGTTGGCCGTTTCGAAGGCATTGCCATTCTCGGCTTTCTGGTAGGCCCGGACGAAACTGTCTTGGTTTGATCTGACTATCGAGGATCCGACGGGCAGTCTGATCGGGCGATCGTCTTTCGCCGATGCTTTGAACTGTCCGATCGCGTCCTTCATGCAGCACCGGCAAATCTGCAAGACGTTGCCGTTGCATTTGATCTCGGCGAGTTCATCGCTGTCCTCATTGCAGAGGTCGCACCTGAACTCAGTCCAAGACTTATTGCCGATGATCGTGTCGACTGCCTTTCTCGGAGCAAAGTCCGGTAGGTTCTTCAGGATGAGGCCGATTGCCTCCTTCTCGGTATTCTCCCATTCCACGCCGGAGTAAGTCTCTGCCCATGCTTCACTCACGTCTTTCGCTGTAGGGCGTTGCGTGACAGTCAGGCCCCGTTCTGTGCAGGGCGGGTGCTCGAGCAAGTCGTCCGCGACGACGCCAGCTCGTGCCAGGATATTCAGAAAGTGGGAGCGTTTCAGGATGATGATGTCGCCTTCTCCCGCTAACGACTCTTTAATGTTTTCAACCGTATGCATTCCACCAAGGGTACTCATTAACCTACTCCACGTTGGTAGTGCGGAGGTTTAACTAGGTTGTGGTGTATCGCAATAAGGTTGCATTCCAGTAATCTGGAATAAATCGGTTGTGGCTCTAGGTTATTGAAATTCGCCCTGAGAGCATCGTTCTGGCTAAGGCCATGAAAACTCTCGTCATACCGCGCACCGATCCCTGGCCGTGCAATTTGACGACATTGTGAAAGAGCGACACCAAAACGACCGCAAGCCGGTACTTTTCCCCGTCATCGAGAATGAGCAGATCATCTGCGGCGTCCAAAACCTCTCGCTTAACTTGCGAGGCGATCTCTGCTTCCATCATCGCATCATCGCGTTTTCTGGCGTCCGAAGCGGTAAGGATCGCAGCCTGGTAGGCGGTGTAAAATTCACGCCGTTTTGAATACCAATCGAAGGATGAGTGGATGGAAGTCTCGAGGCGGTTGAGAACTTTGCTTCCGGATGCACGCCCGATGTTCTCCGCAGATCGATCAAGGTTCACACTGATGTAGGCGTCGATGATCATCTCGTTGACCGAAGACCACCGTGTCATAAGCGACCGGACAGGAATGTTGGTCGCGGTTGCGACGTCTTCCATGCTAAGGCGCCCGCCGTGCTTCTCTGCCAGCTCTATCATCGCCTTCTTTGCCAGGGCGAAATCGAACATAGAGCGGCCCAGCAAGTCGTCCAGGGAAACGTCCTCGGCATTTGCCAGCGCGATAAGCCGGCGAGATCCAATGTCTTCAGTCTCGCCGTTGAGGAATGCATAGACAGCACTCGGACTAATCCGTGCCCGACGGGCCCAATCCGCGATAGTAACCCCGCGTTGGGACGTGAAGGCGCGCAACGCCCGACGTATGTCTTCGCTGTCCATAGTGCGCCCATACGTATGATCGACGGGCTGTGCCAGAAACTCTTGGTGGTCCTTAGCGGGTAAGATAATTTTAGCGATCAAGCATTAGCGTCAGTACTGATTTTGCTGGACGTCGCTATTGGTGACGGCGGCTTCATGCGATTCATTCACAAGAAATGTCGGCGAAGCCTTCTGTTCGCACGAAAAAACATCTGTTCCAGTTAGGCCTACGCGAATAGAGCTTGCAAAAAAGGTTTGTCCTCCTGCAAAGTGAACAAAATGCAACCTAAAGACGTTTGGCCAAGGAAGAGGGGCTCATCTGAATTGACCGCAGAGCAGTGTCCCGAAGATTTGATACAAGTGAAACCCTTTTTGAAATGGGCAGGCGGTAAGCGTTGGCTTTTGCCTGAATTGCAGAAGTATCTTCCAGACGAGTTAGGGTGTTATTTCGAGCCGTTCTTGGGGGGAGGGGCCGTATTCTTTGGTGTGAAACCTCAACAAGCCGTTCTGTCGGACTTAAACCCAGAACTCATCCAGCTTTATCGTGTAGTTCGCGATGAGCCGGATGAACTGGAGAGGCTGCTGTACTTGCACCAGCAGCACCACTGTAAAGAATACTACTATGAGACTAGGGCAGCAAAACCGACGTCTCGAATTGAACAAGCGGCCTGGATGCTCTACCTCAATCGCACCTGTTTCAACGGATTGTATCGCGTCAATCGACGAGGGGAGTTCAATGTGCCGATTGGAACAAAAACCAAAGTAGTTTTCGAAGACGAGTCGTTCAGAGCACTCTCATGCGCGCTGGCAAATGCTGACCTAAACTCGCAAGATTTCGAGGCCACCATTCAGCAAGCCAATAACGGCGATTTTATCTACGTTGACCCACCGTACACCGTGGCCCACAACTTTAACGGCTTCCTCAAATACAACGACAATATTTTTTCCTGGGACGATCAAGTCAGGTTGCGAGAAACTCTCGACGACGCAGCCGTCAGAGGAGCGAGGATTATTGTCAGCAATGCAAATCACGATTCAATTCGGGAGCTGTATCGTGGTTTTGGCGAGGTGAAAGAACTACCCAGATATTCTGCAATTGCCGGACCTGCGGGAAGGAGAGTTCCCACGTCAGAATTACTAATTTGTATGGGTGGCTAGTCTTGGAATATTTAATGAATTTTATTCGTTGGCTGAGATGGGTAGTCACAAAAATTCCTATTTATGGCCAGCTCGTGAATTCATCCGGAGCTTCGTTTCGAGCTGCGATCAATGATTTGTTTATCACAACACTGTTTTCTCTTCTTCCTCTTTGGTTCTATCCGATCATAGTAACATTTAGTTTCGGTGCGCCTTTCTGGAGTACTGTGAAATCTTTTGTAAGCGGTGGCGAGTTCTTTATTTATTCGGCGGCCTTAGTGGGGCCACTTATATACGCCATAACGAAAAACTATGGTGAGGAAGAAGATCGCAACGGCGCCCGGGCAGACGGTGTGTTCCCAAAGATTCTTTCGATACAATTCCCCTACGGAGCTTGGTTTGTCCTAGTTTCGATTCTTGTTTGCTGTTTTGCAGCAATCTTCTTCGGAATAATGAGAGCCAACTCTTCAGCAAACCTTCCTATACAGCCTGAGGAAGAGACTTTATTCTTCGTTTCGGGTGGTCTTTATGTCTTCACTCTCTCTTGCTTCTTCTGCGTTTCGGTTTACCGGCTGAACTTGGAGAACACCCCTCGTGAGTTCGGGCGTGACACTCGCAACCTTATGGATCAGTGGGAGCATCGTCATGACTGAGGAAATGAACCTCGTTGATCCCGATCCGGTTACACTCAGGTTCGAGTGCCTAAAAGCCAGGCAGCCTATTGGAGATGTTTTTCTCGCGAGCGTCCCGTATGATCAACTGGTGAAAATCACCTATTTTGATGTGCGGCGAGTTCTACAGGAAGATCGAGATGTGGAACGCTACTTGGGTATTCAAAGGCCACTGATAAATTCGCGAGTAGATGGTCTGCAAAAGTATGTGAACTTCTTCGACGCTTCTTTTCCAACGGCTATCATCATTGCCGTCGACGAGCGGTTTGCAGAATACGACGAACAAACAAAGAGCATCTCTCTTTCCAATGTTCCGCGGGACGGCGACCGGCCTGAGATTCCGATACGCAACATTGCTCGCGTACTCGACGGACAACATAGAATAGCTGGGCTTAGAGGGTTCAAAGGCGATGCTTTTGACCTGCCGGTAACGATTTTCGTCGGAGCTGATATTGCAGACCAAGCGCATATTTTTGCGACTGTCAATTTGGAACAACAGAAGGTCAATAAGAGCCTAGCTTATGACCTGTATTCTCTTGCTAAGTCTCGTAGTCCTCAGAAAACTTGCCATAATGTTGCAGTTGTGCTCGACCAGGATCGAGACAGCCCGTTGTACAAACGGATAAAGAGGTTGGGGGTCTCTACGGATGGAAGGGATTTCGAACCGATTTCTCAAGCAACCTTTGTAGAAGCGCTGATGACTTATGTCTCGGCAGAGCCAAAGGTTGATCGCGACAAACTCTTGAAAGGCGAGATGCTTGAAAAGGTTGATGCAGAGGAGCTTTGGAAGCGCCCATTTAGAAACATGTTCGTTACGGAAAATGACGTCCAGATCGTTGAGGTAATTTTTAACTATTTCTCTTCTGTCAAGGATCGCTGGCCAATAGCATGGGCCAGCAATGACAGTGGGAATATGTTGAACAGGACCAACGGCTTTCGAGCATTTATGCGTGCCTTTCAACACGTCCATAAGCTTCACGGTACGCCGTCAGGTGTTGTGCCTCGCGAATTTATGGATGAATTTATGCGCAAAGTGCCGCTTAAGGATCGCGACTTCAACACTGACAATTTCAAGCCCGGGTCAGCAGGAGAGTCGGCTTTGTTGAGTGTTTTGCGTGACGTGCAATAGTTAACGTGCTCGATGGATTGGATCGCGGTTTACGCTGGCGCTAGTTTCGGAGCTTGAAACACGGTGTGATCTTCGCATGTGGCGTTGGGATTTGGCTTCGGTTTAGGTAACTGTGATCGTTCGCGGATCGAACGCGCCCAAAATCGTGGCCAAGAACCTTCGCCTTTGAGCGCGTCTGTGCAAGATGCGCTCAAGCACTGGCTGATGATGTTTGGGTTTTCAAGCTCGGCACAGTGAGACGACATTACCAACGCGTTTCGTCACATAGTTCGCCCAGGCTTCCATCACGGGTGCACGGCGATCAAGTAGGTCGGATCTGGCATAGGATCTTTCGACCGTGGATCCGATCTTGTGGTTGAGGATTGTTTCGGCCACTTCGAACGAGCAGACGTCGTTGTCCTGGACCCACGTGCGGAATGCGGTGCGGAACCCGTGCGGCCGACCTGGCTCATCGACACGGTCGAGATAGACCTCGATGCCGCGAGAGGTGATCGGTTTGTTGCGTCGGCCTGGGAACATAAGCTCGCGGCCCTGTTCTTCCGCCTCCCTCACAATCTCTAGAGCAGCTTCAGGCAAAGGCACGTGGAAGTCTCGAACCTTGCCCTCGCGTCCCTTCACTCGCTCCTTAGGGACGATCCATACCCCGTCTTTCACCTCGGTGGTCCGGGCCATTCTGCAGCCATCGAAGCGCACCAATGTCAGGAGCATCCATTGAAGGCACCGGCCTGCGGCAGTGGAGGGGTCAAGCTTGTTCCAAAGCGCCGGCACATCGCGCCAGTCGGTTGCTTCGATGTGCGTGACCTCGTGGTTGTGGTCGCCAAGCAATCGCTCTGCTGCGTCTACCGTGAACGGGTCGCAACTGATCCCGGCGTATCGGCTTTCATTGAATACGATGCGGGTCCGTTGGATAGCCTTCTCAGCCGTTGGGTGTTTTTTGCGCCAGATTGGTTTGATTGCGTCCTTGATATCCATCTGGGTTATCTGGGACATGCGCTTGCGGCCGATCTTCGGGATGACATGGATATCGAGAGGGCTTCGCCATCGTCCCCGGACACCGCCGCCGCGAAGGCGGCCCTTAATCTGTTCGAACACCACGTCCACCATTTCAGCGAACGTCGGATCCTCTTTGTCGCGTTCGGCGATTTCTGCGAGCCGGTCTTCTTCGCGCTTCGAGATCGGGTCGATGCCTTCAGCCAGTACGGCGGCCCATTTGTCACGAGCCTCGCGAGCGGTAGCGAGTGAGATGTCGGGCCAGGTACCAAGGCCCATGTCCCGGCGTTTGCCGAGGTGGCTGTACCGAAAGTACCACGTCCCGGTCACACCCTTTTTGATCATCATCAGGCCGCCGCCGTCGTAGAGCCTGCTCTCTTTGGAGTTCTTGATCGCGGTAGCCGTAAGTTTGTTTTTCATCCCGGTTCTCTCCTGACCCCACAGCCAACCCCACAGCTAACCCCACAGGAGAGGGTGTGCTGCTATGTTGAGTCCTGAAAGGCTCTGATAAACGAGAGAGGATGAAAGTCAATCTTTTCAAGTATGTATCATCATCTGGCGTTAGGCTCTGAACAGTCTGGTAAACGTTGTCAGGTGTTTCTCGACCGCACCATGACAACCAGATACCTCGCTGGTTGAACAGGCGTCCTTCGGGACGCCTTTTGTTTTTTTGCCTCCCTTTTTACGAAGCTTCAGACACAGGCCGTAGCCTGCGGTGCCGATTTGAGTTACCTTACGTAATATTGCCTGCTTTGCCCTATTCCGATTGCGGGGCATTGCGATTTTTTACCCAACTTGATTTCCGGAGGAATTGAACATGGCCTTCCGTTCCAGAACATTTGAATTCACCGCTTTTGCTGAAGCCGACCTTTTGAGCCCCGGGGACAAGAACCTCGGGCGGGGCGACAGTTTCGTCATGCCGGCAAACGCGACGACGGAGTTTTCCGTGCAGGACAACGATCCCTGGCTTTCAGGCGACGTCCACAGGAAGAGCTGGTCGAGATCCGAGGACACCGGCCGCTGGCAGAAACAGATCACCGAGCATGCACGCGATCCCTTCGGCCAGGAGGCAAGCGTAAACGGTGTGCCGCTTGAAGCGCAGATCTACGCGGAGAAACGTCTTGTGCTGCGCGGGGATGACGGCAATACCTATCAGCTGATCGAGATCGAGGTCGAGGGAGAAAATGTCCGGGGACCGGACAATGACTTCTTCACCTTTCTGGGGCCCGTGCCGCCGCCGGGGGTCACCCTGGAAGTGAAGTGGTGCGCCAACGTCTTCTTCGGCTTGAAATATGACAAGCTCGGTGCCGGGGAAACCGCCGATCCCGAAACGGCAGCGCTTGCGGGCCGGTATTTCTGCGATGACGACGCCGATGATCTCGATTCCGGTGATCCCGGCGTTCAGGGCGTTCTGGTGACGCTGCTTTCCGCTGACGGCAAAGTGGTGGCCCGGACCACGACGGATGAGAATGGGGACTACGCGTTCACGAACCTGCGAGCGGGTGATTATGTCGTCCAGTTCGCTACGGATGATGCGCCCGGAAAGGAATTCGTTGCACCGAGTTCGGGATCGAACGGGTCTGACGTGGTCGAACCGGAACGCGGACTGACGGATGTGATCAGCCTCGGCCGGGGCGAGGTCGTGAAAGACATCGATGCCGGCATTGTCTACCTTCCGACCGCAGTGATTGCAGGCCGTTACTTTTGTGATGATGACGGTGATGCCGCAGACACCGGCGATCCTGCAGTACCCGGCGCACTCGTGACGCTGTTCGCCGTCGGCGGCGGCGAGGTTGCCCGAACGCGAACGGATGACGATGGCAACTACGCATTCACGAACCTTGATGCGGGCGACTATGTTGTTCAGTTCGCCACCGATGATGCGCCCGGAAAAGAGTTCGTCGCGCCGAGTTCGGGGTCGAACGGGTCGGACGTGGTCGACCCGGAACGGGGCCTGACGGATGTGATCAGCCTCGGCCGGGGCGAGGTGGTGAAAGACATCGATGCCGGCATTGTCTACCTTCCGACCGCAGTGATTGCAGGCCGTTACTTTTGTGATGATGACGGTGATGCCGCAGACACCGGCGATCCTGCAGTACCCGGCGCACTCGTGACGCTGTTCGCCGTCGGTGGCGGCGAGGTTGCCCGAACGCGAACGGATGACGATGGCAACTACGCATTCACGAACCTTGATGCGGGCGACTATGTTGTTCAGTTCGCCACCGATGATGCGCCCGGAAAAGAGTTCGTTGCGCCGAGTTCGGGGTCGAACGGGTCGGACGTGGTCGACCCGGAACGGGGCCTGACGGATGTGATCAGTCTCGGCCGGGGCGAGGTGGTGAAAGACATCGATGCCGGCATTGCCTATGTGGAGCCGGAGTGTCCGGCGCCGCCCGCGGTCCTGATCGACTTTCTTGACGCCACTTTCGAGTTTGACTTCGGGCCGGGCAAAACCGGGCTCAGTCTGTCAGATCTTTCCGACCTTCAACCCGTTGCGGCCGGCAGGCCGGACACGGCCCTGTTGGATCTTGCTGAAGATGCTGTTCCGGACGCAAGCCGGGAGACCGGCGATCTGTGCCATCTTTCGGACCTGGTCCAGTTCGCGCTTGCCGAACGCTTCGATTTCATTTGAGCCGTTCGCACATGAAATCCGGTTTGACGGCTTCACCGCCTGCCATGTAAGGATCGCAAAGGGCGCGGCCTGTCTTGTGCCCGCGCCCGTTTTGCGAGTCCGTCGCCTTCGGGAAGCCGGTAAAGAGAGCGCAGCAGGCCCAGGACGGAGATCAGCCTTGCGGGGTTTGGCAATGAATTTCTTCCGCATTTTCTGGGTTTGCCTTTTGATCGCCGGAATGACCCACAGTCTGAACGCGCAAGTCTTCAAGACGGATCCGGCGCGTTTCGGTGCGATGACATGCCAGCAGCTCTGGTATGTCGAGCAGGAAACCCTTGCCGAGGGACGGGTGTGTCTGACGAGCGAGCGCGCCAAGCGGGCTTTCCGGCGCGCTGAACGCTGTATTTCATCCAGCGAAAGCATACTGCCCAAGGCAACCCGGACCTATCTGGATCAGCTCAGGAACAGCGCGCGTTCCAAGGGGTGTGCCGGATTTTGAACAAATCCGTTCCCTGTTGAAAAACATCTCAAAAACCCGTTCGGCTAAAACAGCGTGCAGTTGTGGACCGCCGCCGGATTTGATGTGGCACTTTGAGGTTCTACAGGCTAGTTCTGGGCAGGGCCGTGCAACTTACGCAGCGAGGGAGGCAAGGGATGAGCGAAGCAGCTGAACTTGACACCGACGCCTCTGCCATTCTTCCCATACCCGTCCGCAACGAGGACGATCGTCTCAATCCTGAGTTCATCGCGGCGGTTGAAGCTGCGCTGGAAGCCGAGGACCGCCTTGAGCTGAGGGCGCTTGCAGGCGACCTCCATGAGGCCGACACGGGCGATCTCCTGGAAACGCTCAATGCGGACGAGCGCGCCGCGTTCATCCGTCTCCTCGGCGATGAGTTCGACTATACCGCCTTGACGGAAACCGATGAGGCGGTTCGCCTTCAGGTTCTGGAGGACCTGCCGAACGAGGTCATCGCCGAGGGGCTTGGCGATCTGGATTCCGATGATGCCGTCTACATCCTGGAAGACCTGGATGAAGACGATCAGGCCGCGATCCTCGAAGAGCTGCCCTATGCAGACCGGGCGCAGCTGAAAAAGGCGCTAGATTATCCGGAGGAGAGTGCGGGCCGGCGGATGCAGAGCGAGTTCATCGCCGTTGCGCCCTTCTGGACCGTCGGGCAGACGATCGACTACATGCGCGAGGCGCGGGATCTGCCGGACAGTTTCTACGAGATCTACGTGGTCGATCCGGCCTTCAAGCTGCTCGGGTCGGTGCATCTGGACAAGATCCTGAGGACGAAGCGCGCGGAAAAAGTCACCTCCATCATGGAGGAAACCCGGCAGGCCGTTCTCGCGACCGAGGACCAGGAGGAAGTCGCGCGGCGCTTCGAACGCTACAACCTCGTTTCCTCCGCCGTGGTCGATGAAAACGAGCGTCTCGTCGGTGTTCTGACCGTCGACGACATTGTCGACGTTATCCAGGAAGAGGCGGAAGAGGACCTGCGTGCGCTCGCCGGGGTCGGCGACGAGGAGATATCGGACAGCGTCGTGACGATCGCACGCTCGCGGCTGACCTGGCTCGTGGTCAATCTCGGGACCGCGATCCTCGCGTCCGTGGTCATCGCCCTTTTCGAGGACACGATCGAGGCCATGGTCGCGCTTGCCGTGCTCATGCCGATCGTTGCCTCGATGGGTGGCAACGCCGGGACCCAGACGATGACCGTTGCCGTGCGAGGCATCGCGACACAGGAACTGGGCGCCCGCAACATGCTGCGTGTCCTGAACCGCGAAATCCTGGTGAGCGCCCTGAACGGTGTCGCGCTCGCGGTCCTGATCGGGGTGACGGCATGGCTGTGGTTCGCAAGTCCGGGCCTTGGTGTCGTGATCGCGGGCGCGATCATCATCAACATGCTGTTTGCCGGACTGTCGGGACTGCTAATTCCGATCGTGCTGGACCGGGTGAATGTCGATCCGGCGATTGCATCTAGCGTGTTCGTGACGACGGTTACCGACGTCGTCGGATTTTTCGCCTTTCTCGGGATCGCGGCACTCTGGTTCGGCCTGCCGTTCTAGGGTACGGACTCATAAATGAAGTCAATTTGGTTTGGATCGTTTTGACCGGCTGCAAGGAGCGAAAGCGCAGGAAATGTGGTTCATTTTCAAGCCTTTCGCGACGTGGCAGATGGCCAAAACGGCCAAATCCGAAGGACGGCAAAATGGCTTTACCTCGCAGCGTCACCGCGCTTGACCGGGCAAAAAGCCCGCTCTGCGCACGCTTCCTCGCGAGATTTTGCCATTTCTGCCGCCAAATCGGCTTCATTTATGGGTCCGTACCCTAGGCCGCGCTGACCGGAGTCAAACCGATCCCGCCGTGCGCAAGTTGTCGCGCAGCTTCATGATCCTGCGCTGCAAGTCCATGACCTCCTCCATGCCAACGCCGGTCGAGGACAGGATGCACGTGCTGAAGTCTTCGGTCTTTTTCTGAAGCGCGCGGCCCTTGCGGGTCAGCTTGAGGATCACCTGCCGCTCGTCCTTGGTGTTTCGTGTCCGCGTGATCAGTCCCATTGTCTCAAGACGTTTGAGAAGCGGGGTGAGCGTATTCGTGTCGAGTTGCAGCTTCGAGGTGATCGCGCCGACCGGCACGTTGTTCTTTTCCCAGAGCACGGTCATTGCCAGGAACTGGGGGTAGGTCAGGCCGACGTCTTTCAAGAGATCCTTGTAAACGCTGTGCATGGCGTGGTTGGCGGAATAAAGCGCAAAGCAGATATATTTGTCGAGCGGCAGGGGCGCTGATGTTTCCGGCAATGCCGATCCATGCACCTTGCTTTCAGCTGCGGGCGTGTCGTCAACACCATCTGTGCCGCCGGGCACCGCGGACACATCATCTGCCGCCGCTGCCTCCCCGGCGTTTGCGGAGGACGCGGACTTTTTCTTGCGCTTCGCGGGCTCTGAAGCCTTCCCCGCGCTGGTCGCCTTCGCATTGTCCTGATTGTCTTTTTTGCGGGCTTGGGTCTCTCCGGAGGCAGGCATTCCGATCGCATCCAGAAGAGACATCTGATCTGTCTTTTCGTTCATTTGTCACCTTATAAGTCGTGCGCGATATGGTCGCAACCAGTTGACGGCGGCAGCGCAGTGCTTTATGTGCATAAAATATATCGTGCACGATATAAAATTGAAGGCCAAATTGGAAAACGGTCTGTTTTACATAAGGATAGGAGTACGCGGAAATGACTGTCGAAGTTCTTTACGAAACAAGAGCACGTGCAACCGGAGGCCGTGACGGCACGGCGGAGACGCTCAGTGGATCGTTCAAGGTGGACCTGGCGACACCCAAGGAACTGGGGGGCGCAGGCGGCGCGGGAAACAACCCGGAAGAACTGTTTGCCGCAGGATATGCAGCGTGTTTCATCGGTGCGCTGAAATTCGTTGGCGGCCAGGAGAAAATCGCAGTGCCGGCCAACACTTCGATCACGTCGACGGTCGGTATCGGACCGCGTTCCGAAGGCGGTTTCGGTCTTGAGGTTGCCCTGGAAATATCGTTGCCGGGGGTGGAGCGGTCAGCTGCTGAAAACCTTGTCGAGAAGGCGCACCAGGTCTGCCCCTACTCAAATGCCACGCGCAACAACATCGACGTCAAACTGACGCTCGCCTGACGGCAGCGGACACGGCGCATCTCCGTAAGGTGAGGTCACTGTGTCAACTCTGACCCGACCTGGTAGACATATTTCTGCCAGGACGGGTCGAGGCCTTCGAGAAAGGGGTTTTCCAACCGGAAAATCTTCCGGCCGCTCAGATTGGCGAAATCGATGCTTGCGCGGTACTTGTCTTCCCACAGTTCCTGGAGCGAGCCGTCTTCATAGGCAATCAGCAAACCCTCGTGGACGCGTTCGATCAGTTCCCTGTTGTCGCGCGACGTCGCGAGAAATCTGGGCAGCGGGTAGTAGACGGAGATTGTCTCGTCAAAGCTGAGGCCGGAAATGTGCCTGTTCGCTTCCCATTCGTCGAGAAGCTCGTTCACCCCTCTGAAAAACAGGTCCGCGCGGCCGAGCGCAGCCATTGAGAACATCGGCTGGTATTCCGCGTTTGTGCGCACATTGAAACCGTGATGCCGGAGAATGCGTGTGTCCAGCCAGCCAAGACCCTGAATGACCTCGAATTTCCTGAGATCCTCAAGCGACTTCACGCTGGAGAGCGCTTCCTTGTTTTTCTCCGATACAAACGCCACACGGTAGCCGACGATGCCCAGGTCGACGGGGAACGGGATAACCGCGAGGCTTTCGGGCAAATCGTTGCTCATCGACGTCTTGATGATGAAATTCGAATATTTGTTGTTCGATGCTTCAATCAGCGCACGCCGCGTGTTTTGTCCGGACAGCGTGTCGCGAACGGTGAAGTCTCCGAACTTGGCCCGTGTCTTGGTCAGAGCGAGTTCGATTACCGCCCGGTCATATTCATAGCGCTTGTCCGCCGGCGCTTCGGGTCCCATGACAGTTACGACATAATCTGCGTTTGCAACGCTTCCCAGGGGAAGGAGAAACAAAAGCGTTGCAAGCAGGAATGCGCGCGTTGTGCGTTTATTGTTCATTTTGCGCCGATATGCCCCGGTCGGTACGCGTTTCACTGTCAAATGAAGTCAATCGAATCTTCATTGGTGCGGGGAGTTTCACACACGATGTCTTTGGATAGCAAACGCATTTGCTTAAGTTAGTTACTTTTTCTAGGTATTATACCTTCTTTCTGCACCTTTTAGTTGATTTTGCTGAGGCAGTTTTTACAGTTTGTTTATTAAACGGTATAGCTGTCTCAATGCCGAGAGGGCGAAGACATGGACAGACCTGAGATCAACGGCGTTCTGGAAACAGCGGTCTATGTGGATGACATGGATGCTGCACACGCGTTTTATTCGCACGTTCTCGGTCTCAAGAGAATGGTCGCGGGCGACAGGCTCTTTGCTTACGACGCCGGACCGGGCCAGGCGCTCCTGGTGTTCCGCCGTGGCCATACCGGTGACGATGTCGAAACCTCAGGCGGCGTCGTTCCGGGCCATGACACATCCGGGAACAGTCACTTTGCCTTCCGGATCGGTACCGGACAGCTGCAGCCGTGGCGCGACTTTCTTAGGGCCAACTCGGTCGAGATCATCAGCGAGGTGGTCTGGCCGGCCGGTGGTACAAGCATCTACTTCAACGATCCTGACGGAAATGTGCTTGAACTTGCGGCGCCGCCGCTCTGGCCGAATTTTCTATCGTGAATCTTAAGAATTTTGAGGCAAATTCTTGTCGCCTTGGAAGCGGGTGGCAAAATGAAATTCTTGCAGGCAATATTCCGGACAGTTTTCTACGTAGTGGTCGGGTGCGTCATCTCGATCGGCGGAGCGGCGTTTTTTTTCATGAGCTGGGAACCAGACAGGGACGAATACCCGATCCGCGGCCTTGATGTGTCGCACCATCTCGGTGAAATCGACTGGACCGAGGTTGCCGGTGACGACATATCCTTCGTCTACATGAAGGCAACCGAGGGCGGCGATTTCAAGGACAGTGCCTTTGCTCGGAACTGGGCTGGTGCCGGTTCGGTCGGCCTGGCCAGGGGGGCCTACCACTATTTCAGCCTCTGCAAAAAGGGCAGGGAGCAGGCCCTCAATTTTCTCGAGGTGCTGCCTGAGGACCCGGACATGCTCGCCCCTGTTCTGGACCTTGAATTCAGCGCCAACTGCGCCCGGAGGCCACCGGTCGATGCGGTCCTGAAAGAGATCTCCGACTTCGTTGCCCAGGTGGAGCTTTCGAGCCGAAAAAAGGTCATCCTGTACGCCCCGGAAGACTTTTACCGTGCCTATCTCAAGGGGCAGGGGCTCAACAGGCGTCTCTGGACCCGTTCCATCTGGCATTCGCCGTCCTACACGAAGGACTGGGTCCTCTGGCAGTATCAGGACAGCGGTACGATCAAGGGCATTTCGGGCAACGTGGACCTGAATGTGCTGAACGCTGAGGCCGCTGTGAGCGATCTGCGTACGTAGAGATCAAGTATCTGCAATTTATAAGAAAAAATTGATGTATTGACTTTAACGTAAAAAGAATAAACTGTGCCCGTATCAAGGAGCGGGTATGCAGCGCTATTTCACGATCACACAACTGACGCAGGAGTTCGACATCACCACTCGAACCTTGCGCTTCTACGAGGCCCAGGGGCTGGTCACGCCGCAAAGGCGCGGCCGTCAGCGGCTCTATACGCCCGGTGACCGCACGCGTATCAAGCTCATCCTGCGCGGCAAGCGGCTCGGATTTTCCCTGAATGAAATCAAGGAAATGATCGAGATGTACGGGACGTCGCCGGGCGAGGCAGGCCAGTTGAGGCTGCTTTTGGAAAAGATCGCGGCGCGCCGGGAAGAACTTCTTGAAAAGCAGCGCGACATCGAACTGACACTGCTGGAACTCGACGAAGTGGAGACCGGTGCCAGGACGCGCATGTCGGAGCTTGTCAGCAGAACGCGGGTCGGGAGCGAATGATGGATCTGAAGCCGAGAGATCCTGACTGGGACGGCCGTGTCCGGAAAAGCTTCGCCTTGCAACATTTCATGAAGCATCTCGGGGCGGAACTGGTGCACGTTGCCCCGGGGGCCGTGGATATCGAACTGAACATGCGCCAGGACCTGACCCAGCAGCACGGTTTCTTTCATGCCGGGGCAACATCGTCCATTGCCGACAGCGCCGCCGGCTATGCGGCCCTGTCCCTCTTTGCCGCTGATTGCGGGGTGCTGACGAGCGAATACAAGATCAACCTGCTCAACCCGGCCAGACAGGGGACACTTCTGGCAAGGGGGCGTGTCGTGAAGCCCGGCCGAACACTCACCATCGCAAAGGCGGATGTCTACGGGCTGGAGGACGGGTTACAGGTCCATGTCGCGACCGGACTGTTCACGCTTGTCAGTGTTGCGGGCGTAAAGGATTGAACCATGTCTGACATTCTGATCCGCGATCTGTCGCCCGACGACAGATCCGTTTGGGAACACCTTTGGGCCGCCTACCTGGACTTCTACGAGCAGGATCTTGCCCCGGAAGTCACCGACGGAATGTTCAAGCGCCTGCTTGCGCCCGGGTCACATTCCGCCTTTGTCGCTGAATGCGACGGTGAGATGGTCGGCTTCGTGCATTTCCTGTTTCACGACAGCACCTGGTCGCTGGAGACGGTCTGCTATCTGGAAGATCTTTATGTGAGCCCCGAGGTCAGGGGCACGGGAGCCGGCCGAAAACTGATTGAGGCGGTTTACGCTGCGGCGGACCGGGAGCCCGGCGCCAGCGGCAAGGTCTACTGGCACACCGATCGAGACAACAAGCGTGCTCAGCTGCTCTACGACCGGATCGGCGAGCTGAGCGATTCCATTCGTTACGTGCGAACCTGAAATCGGGATCGCAGGGAGGTAAAGTTATGATTCGCAACGATTTTCCCGGGTTCAATTTTGACCTGGGCGAAACCGCAGACATGCTGCGCGACACGGTTCGATCCTTCAGCCAGGACCGTATTGCCCCGCTCGCGGAGAAGATCGACCGGGAAGACTGGTTCCCGAGAGAAATCTGGCCGGAGATGGGCGAACTCGGCCTTCACGGCATCACCGTGGAGGAAGACTGGGGCGGTTCCGGTCTCGGCTATCTGGAGCACTGCATCGCGATGGAAGAGGTCAGCCGCGCCTCCGCGTCCATCGGGCTGAGCTACGGCGCCCATTCCAACCTGTGCGTCAACCAGTTGCGCCGCTGGGGCCGGGAAGACCAGAAAAAGCGCTACCTTGAAAAGCTCATCACCGGCGAACATCTCGGGGCGCTGGCCATGTCGGAACCGGGTGCAGGTTCCGATGTTGTCTCCATGAAGCTCCGGGCCGACAAGAAAGGCGACCGCTACGTTCTGAACGGCTCGAAAATGTGGATCACCAACGGTCCGTCGGCGGACACCATGATCATTTACGCCAAGACCGATCCGGATGCGGGGCCCAAGGGCATCACGGCCTTCCTGGTCGAAAAGGACTTTCCCGGGTTCTCCGTCGCACAGAAGCTGGACAAGCTTGGCATGCGCGGCTCGGAAACAGGTGAACTCGTTTTCCAGGACTGCGAAGTGCCGGAGGAAAACGTGCTCGGAGAGGTCGGCAAGGGCGTCAATGTGCTGATGTCCGGGCTTGACTACGAACGTGCCGTCCTTGCGGCCGGCTGTGTCGGTATCATGCAGGCGGCCATGGACGTCGTCATTCCCTACGTGCATGAGCGGGAACAGTTCGGTCAGCCGATCGGCACCTTCCAGCTGGTGCAGGGCAAGGTTGCGGACATGTATGTCTCGATGAATGCCACCAAGTCCTATGTCTACGCAGTCGCAAAAGCCTGCGACCGCGGGGAGACGACCCGGGAGGACGCGGCGGGCGCAATCCTTTATGCCGCTGAAAACGCAACGAAGATCGCGCTTGATGCGATCCAGCTGCTCGGCGGCAACGGCTATATCAACGAGTATCCGACCGGCCGGCTGTTGCGTGATGCCAAGCTTTACGAGATCGGTGCCGGGACATCGGAAATCAGGCGCATGCTGATCGGGCGGGAAATCTTCAACAAGACAGTTTAGAGCAGCGGGCGATTAGTCCCTGGCTGACGGCTCGACAAGACCTTACAGGCGCGGCAAGAATGGTCGCAGGAACATCACACCGCCGTCTCTTTGAAAGGGTGAAGCCGTCGTGAAGCAGAATATCCTGTCCGATACATTCGACGCCAAGTCTCCCGCGGGTGCGGACATCCGGTTCCTGATGGACGGCCCGACGGGAAACATGATCCATTCCACCGTGCCTGCCGGGCAGATCAATCGCGCGACGCGGCACAAGACGGTCAGCGAGTTCTGGTTCGTCCTGGAGGGGCGGGGACAGATCTGGCGTTCCGACGGCGAAACCTCGGGCACCGTGGACCTGGTGCCGGGCGTTTCCATCGATATTCCCGCCGGCACGGCATTTCAGTACCGGAGCGACGCGGCGGTGCCGCTCAAGTTCATCTGCATATCCATGCCGCCCTGGCCAGGCGATGACGAGGCGGACTATGTCGACGGCATCTGGACGGCGACTGTCTGAAACCTGAACCTGGCCGCACCGCAGGCAATCCCGGAGGCGTTTCCGTGCGTATTGACAGTGGACAAACAGTCAGGATTGCGCATGACCCGCAAAATAGCTGTCATCGTCGGCCCCACCGGCGGCATCGGTTCCGCGATCATCGAAGCGGTCAGGGCCTCGGGAAACTACGACGAGGTCGTCGGTCTCGGCAGACAGTCCGTGCCGCCGCTCGATCTTCTCGATGAGACGACAATCGAGGCGTGCGCAGAGCACCTGAAGTCCCTGGAGGGGGAGATCAGGCTGGTGTTCGATGCGAGCGGTGCATTGACCCTTGATGGCATGCGCCCGGAGAAGAGCTGGCGGGAAATCGACCCGGCCCATCTTGCCCGGTCCTATGCGGTTAATGCCATCGGACCGGCGCTCCTCATGAAACACTTTCTGCCCCTCTTTCCGAGAGAAGGCCGAAGCCTGTTCGCGACATTGTCTGCGCGCGTCGGCTCCATCGGCGACAACAGGCTCGGCGGCTGGTACGCCTATCGGGCCGCCAAGGCAGGTCTCAACCAGATTTTGAGGACCGCAGCCGTCGAACTCTCCCGACGGAACCCCGAGGCAATTGCCGTTGCTCTTCATCCGGGAACCGTCAGAACGCAGCTGACCGAAACCTTCGCGAAGAGCGGGCTTGATGTCCAGGAACCGGATGTCGCGGCCCAGCGGCTTCTGGACGTTGTTGAGGGACTTTCGCCGGCAGAAACCGGCGGGTTTTTCGATCACCTCGGAAAACCGGTCGACTGGTAGTCCGGTTTTTGTTGAACAAGCTGCAGATTCTGCCAGAAATAGTATCCCGCGACGAATTTCGATTTGAACCAACCTCAGGCCGACCTCATGACCGATCCGTTTTTCCACCCGGTATCCGGGTTCGATTTGCCTCGATTTGCCGGGGTTCCGACATTCATGAGGTTGCCGCATGTGGCGCTCGATGACGCGAAGATAGCAGAGGTCGAGATCGGTCTGATCGGAGCGCCGTGGGACGGCGGAACCACCAACCGGCCGGGTCCGCGCCACGGACCCAGGCAATTGCGCGACATGTCGACGATGATCCGGGCCCAGAACGGGGCAACCGGCGTGCGTCCCTTCGAGCTGACAAACTGTGCCGATCTGGGGGATGTCGGGCCGAACCCGGCGAGCGTCGATGACAGCCTCACGCGCATGACCGCGTTTTACGACCGGGTCCGTGAACAGGGCATCCGGCCCCTTACCGCCGGCGGAGACCACTTGTGCTCCCTTCCGATTCTTCGTGCGCTCGCGAAGGACAGGCCGCTTGGGATGATCCACTTCGACAGTCACACGGATCTGTTCAAAAGCTATTTCGGCGGCATGCAATACACCCACGGAACGCCGTTCAGGCGCGCGGTCGAAGAAGGCCTGCTCGATCCAAAAAGGGTCATTCAGATCGGCATTCGCGGCACCGCCTATGACAGTGAAGACAGGGACTTTGCAGATAGCGTCGGCATCCGTGTCGTTCCCATCGAAGAGTTTCATGCGCGTGGTCCCGAGGACGTCATGGTCGAGGCGAGAGAGATCGCCGGCTCGCAGGACACCTATGTTTCCTATGACATCGACTTCGTCGATCCTGCTTTTGCGCCGGGAACCGGGACCCCTGAGGTCGGCGGGCCGAATTCGTTCCAGGCGCTGCAGGTTGCCAGGCTGCTGGAAGGGGTGAACATTGTCGGGGCCGACCTCGTCGAGGTCTCACCACCCTTCGACCAGGCAGGCGCAACCGCCTTCCTGGGCGTTTCGATCATGTTCGAGATGCTGTGCAACATGGCCCTTGCGGCGAAGAAATGAAGTGACCGGCCGTATATTCGAAAGTTAACCATCGCTCTTCGGAGACGGTTAAACTTTTGCTCGTTAGAGTTGCGCATCTTCATTGGAGGGCGCGATGGATCGGGCTTTAAGATACGGAATTGATATTCTGGCAGGACTTGCCGGCGTTTTGATCGGCGGAATACTCGTTTATTGGGCGATTACGAGTCTTGTGGCGTTTTATTTTATCTATGAGATGTTTACCGGTGACTCCAGTTTGCCTCAGGTGCGTCTCATGCAGGAAGCGGGCAAGTATACCGGTCACTCCTTTGAGGGGGACCCATGGCTTCTCCTGAAACCAACCTTAACGGGTGTGGCGATGTTGGCCGCCGGAGTGGGGCTTTTCGTGATCGGCGCGCGCGGGCTGTTCAAACGGCTCATTGCCGGCTTGCCTGAAGCTGATGAAGGGCGTGCGGACTCTGTTGCCGGACAATGGGCTTCGATCGGCGTGTTTCTCTTCGGCATTTTCATTGCCGGGGCCGGTCTGGTCGGGAGTGCGTTCAATTTCTCCAATTCGTTCCAGATGGTTTTTCTCGGCGTCGATGTCGAGGGTGAACTCATGTCGATCAAGAAAGACCCTGACAGCCCCGATGCCGGGAGGCCGCGCTTTTTCGTGACTGTCCGCTATGATGGCACCGACGGAAGGTCGCACGAGCAGACCCTGCATGTCGGCTATTCCTACGGTGGCAGTCTCCGGGAAAGGCAGGAGCGGGCGACGCCGGAAGCCCCCTACAGACCGATCTTCAGATATGTGCCCGGGTCCCCTGAAACGTTGGTTCTGGCCCGGTATGTCGACGGGCCCCTGGAATACATCTGGTTCTTCGTATGGCGGATTGCGTTCATATATGTCGGGATATGCGGCATCCTCAGGAATTTGCCCGGCGGTGGCGGACGTGCGGCACAACCGGGTGTTCCTGCTCATACGAGCCGGTCACCGCATGCGCAGGCACCGGGAAGGCCGATACCGAGACCGCATCCAGCGCGCGGCGGTGGTGGCGGGTTCGGTCGACGAGGGGCGTAGGTTTCCGAAACATCCTGCACCGCCGGCCCGTTCGAGTTTTCGAGTGGAGACTGTTAAGATCAGCCGCAGCACCTGTTTTTGCAGCCAATTTCTGAAATGGAAACGGAATGACCGGCGAAACCGACCTGCATACGCTGATCGCTCAGATGCGCCCCATGCTCGATCCTGAACCGTATGTCTTTTGCACATTCGCGAACCGGACATTTCAGGACCTGGTCGACTATGAGGCGATCGGCCTCTTCGCCGAAACCGAGGGCACAACCGCGATCCTGCCGGTCGAACGGGCGCGGGAATTGGGGCTGGCGGATGCGGAGTGGTTCCGCAGGATCACGCTGACCGTGCATTCCTCCCTCGAGGCGGTCGGCTTGACGGCTGCCATTGCCGCTGCCCTGACGAAAGAGGGGATTTCCGCAAATGTCGTGGCGGCCTATTTTCATGACCACGTGTTCGTTCCGGCCGACAGGGCAGATGATGCGCTGGATGCCCTGCGGAACCTGGCGCAGAACAGCTCGTAGGGCACGGGCGCGGCTTGGGTCGGTGGCTGGTTTTTCCTTGCAATTTGCTTCCCGGCTTCCCATTCCTTAGCTGTAGGTCTCAGGGGTTTCGAACATGCAACGGGTCAAGCGGCGTCTGTCGGCGATCATGTGCGCGGATGTTGCACAATATTCCAAACTCATGGAGCGGGACGAAGACGGCACGCTGGACAGGCTGCGCGCGTATCGTGAGGTCATGTCTTCCCTGACGGAGCGGCACAACGGCCGGATCGTGAACACCTGGGGCGATGCCGTCATCATCGAATTTACGTCCGTGATCGAGGCGGTTCAGTGCGCCGTCGACATTCAGAACGAACTGACGCTCAGAAACGCCGATCTTCCGGAAATGAACCGGATGGAATTTCGTGTCGGGATCAATCTCGGCGATATCATGGTCGAGGGAGACGACATTTACGGTGAGGGCGTCAACGTCGCAGCGCGGCTGCAGGAACTTGCTCCGCGCGGCGGTATCATGCTGTCGCAATCCGTCTACGACCAGGTGAAGGCGAAAGTCGCGCTCGGGTTCGATCCGCTCGGGCCACAGGTCGTCAAGAATGTCAGCGAACCGGTTGAGACCTATGCGGTGCGGCTCGGAGGGCGCAACGCGCCGGCCGAGACGGCCGAGGTTACCGGGGACGGGGAGCCGGAGACCGCAGCAAACAGCCATCCGCAATGGGACAAGGACACGCAGGCGGTTGCCAACGGCTTTGAACAGGCGCGCCGCTGGTTGCGGATGCAGCCGCGGCGCGTGCGAACCTGCGTCGTCCTGATCGGGTTCTTCTTCGTGCTGAACCTCCTGACGACCGGGCTTTCAACGCTGTGGTTCGTGTGGCCGTCGCTTCCGTTCGCATTTCTCCTTGCCTGGCACTTCGTTGTCGGACGCAGGAGCGCAGCAGCGGAGGAAACCCCGCGCCAGGGCAAATAGACGACCGGAATGCGGCGATGTTCCCAGATTGATAACTCTTTTCGGTCTATTCAGGCTTTCAAGGTTTGCGAGCGGTCGTTTGTTCGCATACACATGGTCAAAACGGGCGCGGAGCGAATGCCCGCGAATCTGCCAGATACTGTCGGTCCAGCCGGCTCAACAGCAAAGGGAGCGTAATCCTGCGCATGAAAAACTACTCCACGAATGTGCCAGCACGTCTTGACGACGATGAAGATGACAAACCCAAGAGCCAGCCTTCGATCCAGGTCGACAAGCATCTGTTCGAAGCCCGCACGGTGCTGATCACCGGTCCGGTCACCCAGGACATGGCGCGCGACGTGTGTGCGCGGATGCTCGCCTTGGCACAGGTTTCCAACGACCCGATCACCGTGATCGTGTCCTCGCCCGGCGGTCACGTCGAATCCGGCGACATGATCCACGACACGATCAAGTTCATTGCACCGGAAGTCCGCATTCTCGGCATGGGCTGGGTGGCCAGCGCCGGCGCGCTCATCTACGTATCGGTGCCCAAGGAAAACCGTTTCTGCACGCCGAATACGCGGTTCCTCCTGCACCAACCGTCCGGCGGCGCCGGCGGCATGGCGACCGACATCGAGATCCAGGCCAAGGAAATCATCAAGATGCGGGACCGGTTGAACAAGATTTTCGCCGATGCGACCGGCCAGCCGATCGACCGGATCGAGAAAGACACGGACCGGGACTACTGGATGAGCCCCGAAGAGGGTATCGAATATGGCCTTGTAGGGAAGGTGGTCACCAGCGTGGAAGAGCTGGGCTGACACTTTTCGGACTTGCAAAACAAAACGCCGGTGCTTTGTCGCCGGCGTTTTTGTTTGAAAACCTGGATCTCAAGATCAGGCGCTGATCAATTCCTGTTCCACCGAGTAGACCATGATCGGGTCGACCGGCCTCGGATCGAGAACCTGCGGACGCAGGGTTTTCATCAGGTCACGGAGATCTGATTCATCGTCTTCGCTTCTTTTTCCCGCGAACAGCACCATGACGAGATGGTCGACGAACCGGTCGTAGACCTCATTGCACGTGCAAATCGGGGACAGAAGTTCACAGATCGGCTTGCCGTCGTAGAACGGAGCGCCGCCAACCAGGAAGATCAGGAATTCCGTGAAGTCTTCCGCGCGCTCGAATTCCTTCTGGAGCCGCGAGAGATCGAAACAGGGATCCTGTTCGAGTCTGGCACGCAAGCGCGGCATTGCCTTCACCATCGCTTCGCGTCCACCGAGTTTCAAATAGAGTGTCATTTGGCTACCCTCGACTGTGTCTTGGTTCAACACACACAGCATGCCTCACTTCTGCTCACGCCCCTGTGACCTCGATCACGGTTATCGCCTTTGTGAAAAGCGACAATCATTTCAGAGGAAAACCGGCGGCCGGTTCTCCTCGTTTCAACGCAGGTCAAACCAGGAAAACGACTGCACTTTCGCTGTAAAGTGTGACAATTGATTTACAGATCCGTTCGGCTCGCGAGGAACTTAAGTGTTTGGCTTATTTTGTTTTTTCTAAATAAACTTCATTCGAGCTATTTCTGAAATGGGTCTGAAACGAATTCTTGTACTCCAAGCCACATTATTGTTTTAGTTATAGAAAATCCGCACCTTGTGAGGTGCGAAACTTGTGAATCGGATTCTTTTAGACGCATTCCGAAAAAAATACCAATCACGAAAAAAGGGATGGGCCTCCGGTATGTTCTTCTACATTTCCAAGATTGGATATTTTTTCATCCAGCCATCGAATCTCCTGATCGCGGTCGCGCTTCTTGGTCTGGTGCTCAAAAGCTTCAACCGATGGCCGGTGACCGGGATCCGTCTGATCTGGCTGGCTGTTCTCGGATTGGCGGTGTGTGGGCTCTCGCCGGCGGCGAATTGGCTCATTCTGCCCCTGGAAGACCGGTTTCCGCGGCCGGACGTGACCAAATCCTACGACGGGATCATCGTTCTGGGCGGGGCCGTCGATACCGTCGTGACCGGCGGCCGGGGAGATACGGCACTCACGACATCAGGCGAGAGAATCACGATCGCGGCACGGCTCGCTGCTGCCTTGCCGGATGCGCGCGTCGTTCATACCGGTGGCAAGGGCGTCATCATCCAGTCCCAGGCGACGGAAGCCGAGGGGGCCGCAAGACTGTTCGAGGATTTCGGCATAGCTCCGAACCGTGTGATTCTGGAAGACGCGTCGAGAAACACCTGGCAAAACGCCGTGCTGACCAAAAAGCTGATAGATCCGCAACCCGGACAGACCTGGCTGCTCGTGACGTCGGCCTATCACATGCCGAGGGCCATGGGCGTTTTTGAGCAGGCTGGCTGGACCGGTGTCGCCGCGTATCCGGTCGACTACAGGACACGCGGGCTCGAGGACAGGGGACTTGGCTTTTCCGGTGCCTCGAAGGGATTGCGGCGCTTTGACCTGGCATTCAGGGAATGGCTCGGACTTCTCGTTTACCGGATCACGGGGCGCACACCTGTGCTCTTGCCCGGGCCGGATGAAGAAAAACCGGCAAAAGATTAACGCTGTCCGTATTTTGCCTCTTTCACTTTGCGTTGCGGCGCACCATATCAGGGACATCTCAGGGAACAAAAGGGCTTGGGCAGATGGTCCTGGAAGCACCGCTTGTCGCGGCAGACGTTGTGCAATGGCTTTATAGCGACGCGTCGTATCTCAACGACACCTTGGAAGTGGTCAGTGAAATGGCCGTCCGTCTTCGTGACGGACATGTGCCGGTGGACAGGGCAACCACCGGGATCTGGGTCGTTCATCCGAACGTCAGGGCGGAAGGCTCCGTCTGGACAAGTGAGGGGACACGCGAATTGCGTCTCTACACGGCCGAGAACAGCTCGGACGAGGACTATCAGTCCAGTCCCATCAAGCGCGTGCACGAGACCGTCCGACCAGTGCGTGTCAGGCTCGCGCAAGCGCCTGACCAAGCGGAGGAGTTCCCGATCACGCTCGAACTGCGCGATGAGGGTTACACAGACTATATCGCGCTGCCGATGCCGTTTTCAGACGGTTCGGTCAAGGTCGTGACATTCGCCACGAAGGCACCCGCTGGCTTCACCAAAACGCATATCGGCGTGTTCGAGTCGATCGTCCGGCCCCTGGGGCTCGTGTGCGAGCTCAAGACATTGCGCCGGACCGCCGAAACGGTTCTCGATACCTATGTGGGGCGGCGCGCGGGCTCGAAGGTTCTCGACGGAACCACCCGCCGCGGACAGGGCGAGACCATCAAGGCGGTTGTCAGTTTCGCCGACATCCGCGGG
Organism: Roseibium sp.; assembly: GCF_965229775.1. GTDB lineage: Bacteria > Pseudomonadota > Alphaproteobacteria > Rhizobiales > Stappiaceae > Roseibium. The sequence goes on along the minus strand of NZ_OZ245929.1, from coordinate 5,171,394 downwards.
TTCACCCGGCTTTCCAACACGCTTCCCGCCGACATGATCGTGTCGTTCCTCAACAAGTATTTCGGGGCGATGACGGCGGCTGTCGAGGCGCATGGTGGCGAGGTGCTCAAGTTCATCGGCGACGAGGTGATGGCAATCTTCCCGTATGAAACGGAAGAGGAAGCGCGCGATGCGGCCAGGAGGGCTCTGCTCGCGGCACGGGAAACGCTCAAGAGGATCGAGACGATCAATACGAGCAATACCTGTGCGGTGACGCCGGATCTGAGCGTCGGGATCGCGCTGCATGCCGGTGACGTCTTTTACGGCAATGTCGGCAGCGAGACGCGCCTTGATTTCACGGTCGTCGGCCCGGTGGTCAACCTGGCCGCGCGGATCGCGGAGCTTGCGAAAGACCTGCATCGCGAGGTGCTCGTCTCCGACGCGCTTTCGGACATCATGGGCTGCCGGTCGGGTCTCTACGGCCGCTACCGGGTGAAAGGCTTTGATGATCCGGTGTCCGTCTATTCTCCTGACTTGTCTGATGACAGCAAGCTCGGGTACTGCCCCGAGAGCACGGCTGCCCTTGCGCGCGAGGCGAACTGACGCCGCAGGAGAACCAGCAGGACGGCAAGCGTGCAGGCGGCGAAAACAAAAGGTCCCGCGAACCAGCCCAGAAATCCGATCGCAAAAAACAGGGCTCTCTGGCCGCGGTTGAAATGCCGTCCGGCCAGAACATTCAGTTCTGCGGCCTTGCGTGCCATTTTGCGGATTTCTTCCTTGTTGGCGCGGTCATGTTCTGGGACGGCACCCATGACGATGCTGGCGTAGATGAACAGACGGTATGCCCAGCCGAACTTGAAAAACCCATATGCAAAGATGAGCATGAGGCCGAGCACCTTGATTTCCCACAGGGCTCTGCTGCTTTCCACCGGGATCGAAAGATCACCGGTAATCTGTACGATCCGGTCCGTTGCCTCCAGAAGCGCAAACCCGCCGCCGATCGCCAGAAGCGCCGTCGAGGCGAAAAACGCCGTTCCCTGCTGCAATCCGGACATGATGGCGGTGTCCATGATGCGCACCTCGCGATCGCACATGGAGAGCATCCATTCGCGCCGGTAGTCATCCATCGCGCTGGACAGTGTCTTGTGCCTCAATGAGGTGACATCGACGATGAGGTTGAAACCGAACCAGGCGACAAGAAACCAGACAGCGGCAGCGATATCCAGGTTCGAAAGAGCATGCATGGCGAAACTTTCTGTTGGGCGCAACGAACCCAAATAAGCATAAGCAGCTGAAAAAATGAAAGGAATTCTGCTCTGCAAAAATCGGTTGGCAGCTGCACCTTTTTTGCGCTTGCGAATTGGTAAAGGTTCGTTTACTTCGTCGCCCCAATGGCGCCACATTTGAAAATGCAGGGGATCGGCGCCGCAAAAAAGTGTAGGGCTTGAATGGACGAAAACGTGCAGAAATCCTGTTGGAGCGTCACTCTCTGGACTGTCGCTGCGGTAGGTCTCGCTTTGACGATGATCCTTCTCTTCAATGATGTGGAAAGCGCGAACAACGCCGTCGCCGTCGCACAGTAAGACGCCGGTCGCGCGACCGAATGAAAGGTGTGGTCAGTGGCCACGCCTTTTTTGATTCCGCTCTCCAAGAAAACCGGGCAAGTGTCCCAGGTTACGGCCTCATTTATGAAACCGCACCCTAGTCAGGTCTGTCCCTGGGGCCGGGAACCCGTCTGAACTCCATTTGCCGAACGACTTTCCTGTCCTGCGGATGACTGATCAGGAAACCGACATATGCATCCGCACCCAGGGGAAAGAGCACCAGCCTTGCAACGCCCAATCCTGGCCAGGCCATATCGGCTCCCCATGCCGGTACTTCTCCCGGCGTGAGGGGATGATTGAGCGCCTTGATATCCTCTTCGTGAAGGAGGCTGACCCCTTGCGGGTTCCAGGTCAGGCCTGCAAGGCCACCTGAAACGGGGTAAAGCACGATGTTCGTGCCACCTATCGTCAGGCCAAGCCGGTCTCCCGTCTGAATGTCAATGGTGGCTTCGGCAGATTGCCGCTCCAGGTCGAGGGCCGTTCTTTGACCGTTCCGTTCCGAGAATGCCGCCGTATTGACCATAGAGAACGCACCTTCGGCCCACTCCGCGCAGGCGGGGACAGATCCGAGGGTGATCGTCAGAGCCAGAAATAAGGCCGCAAGTCGTTTCATGTGGCATCCCGTGCATTGGTTGTCCGCATGATAAGGGCGACAGGTTGAGAAAGCCTTGTTCCGGATTGGTTTCCTGTGGCCTGTTTTGGCATGCGCCGTTAACGGGAAAGAGAAACGACGAGATCCTCTATAGTGGCGAATTCCGGCTCCCAGCCGACGGTGCGCCGCGTGTGCGCGGTGTCGACCCGTTGTGACAGCGCGTAACCCGCGTCGAAGTCGGTTTGCTGTTCCCGATCGGTCCCGGTCCCGGCTGTCTCGATTTCCAGCGGTGCACCGTGACGGGCGGAGATGTGCGACGCCAGGTGTCCGACGGAAATCCCAGGCACGGAGCTTGCCAGAAGCGTCATTCTGAAGCGGGCGTGCTGGAGCGCAAGGCTGTAGAGCGACGCCAGATCATTTGCTTCGACCAGAGGCCACATGGTTTCCGGCCCGGCGCTCGTCCGGAAGGGCACGCCCTCCCTGAGTGCCTGTGTCATCCGGGCAATGGGCCCCTCCGTCAGACTGCAGACCAGCGCTGGATGAATGACCACCAGATTGAGATCGGTCCCGTGAGACAGGGTTCGGATCGTTTCCGCCATGAAGCGGAACGCCGGAATCGGGGCAAATGCCGTCTTCTCGGTGATCGCTTGCGATCCGGTGGTGGAGGGGAACAACCAGATACCGCCGGTATAAACAAGTTTCAGCGGCTGCTTCCTGTGCTTTGCGGCCTGCTTCAGCGAAAGCATGGACAGGCGATCGATACGTCCCATGTCGTCGGTGAATGTAGCGCCCGCGTGGACGACGGCATCGCAGGAGGCGGCTCTTTCAACCCAGCTTTCCGGATGTTTCAGATCGCCGGGGAAGGCGCTTGCCCCGAGTGCGCGCAACCTGTCCGCGGAAGCCTCGGAGCGCGCAAGCGCGATGATGCGGCATCCTTTCGAGATCAGGTTTTTCACGACGGCTGCGCCGATTGTCCCGGTGCCGCCGGTTACAAACACGTCCATAGACATAATGAGACCCCTGTTCGGTGTGGGGTGCAAGGATTTGCTGTGCGCGCCTGTGCACAATCCACCGAGTTTCGGCGGGTCGGCTTGACGTCGGGAGCAGGCCTGCTAGTTCAGAAGGATGACGTTAAATCTGGTGAAATTATGTGTGGGGGCGGACAGCGCGGAGTCTCTGCAGGCGTGGGTCGACTACCGCGTCGAGCAGGCCAGGCTCGCCGGGCGGGAGGAAGTGACCACGCATACCACGCGGATGGTTCCGACCCGCAGAGATGATCTGCTTGACGGCGGATCGCTTTATTGGGTCATCAAGGGCAAGATCCAGGTCCGTCAGCACCTCGTCGACATCCGCCCCTTCACCGATGAAGGCGGCATCAAACGGTGCGACCTGGTGCTTGAGCCGCGGTTGATCCTGACGCGCTACCAGCCCAGAAGACCGTTCCAGGGGTGGCGTTATCTGAAGCCGGAAGATGCGCCCGAGGACATGCGCTCTGCCGGCGATACGCGCGCGATCCCGGACGCAATGCGGCGCGACCTCGTTGAGCTGTGTCTGCTCTAGGTCATACCCTTGCGAAGTCGGATAAACTTGCCAAGAAGCGCTCGCATGCCCACTTTCTTGGAGAGCGAGCGAGGCAGGGAACAGGCAGGATGGCAAAATCCAAAGACGGTATGGTGGAAACACCTCTCAGGCAGGGCTCGCAAAGCCCGTCCACCGTTGATGATGTTTCCGCTTTTCTGGAAAAAGCGAAGACAATCAAGCCCCAGCCGGGGAGCGGCGGGCGCTTGATTTTTGCCCTGGACGCCACGATGAGCCGGCAACCGACCTGGGACAGGGCCTGTCACATCCAGGCGGAAATGTTCCAGGAAGCGGGCAAGATCGGCGGGCTGAAAATCAAGCTTGTCTATTTCCGCGGCTTTGGCGAATGCAGGGCATCGAGATGGTTCGAGCGCAGCGATGAGCTTGCGCGTGCGATGAGCCGGATCTCCGTACAGGGCGGGCGCACACAGATCGGCAAGGTCCTCTCCGCCGCGCTCCAGTCCGCCGCCGACGAGAAAATCGCAGCGGTTGTCTATGTCGGCGACTGCATGGAGGAAGACGTGGACATGCTCTGCGACAAGGCCGGTCAGCTCGGCTTGCTCGGCGTGCCCATGTTCTTGTTCCAGGAAGGACGCGACGCCGTCGCCGAGCAGGCCTTCCGCGAAATGGCGCGTCTGACGAAAGGCGCGTATTGCCCGTTCGACGCCGGTTCTGCGCAGCAGCTTGCCGAGCTCTTGAAAGCGGTCGCGGTTTTTGCAACAGGTGGGCACAAGGCGCTTCAGGCGCTTGAAAAGAAAGGCGGGCAGGGCGCCCGTCTGCTGTTGCAGCAAATCAAGCCTGGCTGATGTTCTATTTTCTCTTTGGATTGATCCTGCTTGCGGCCGTCGTTTTCGGCGCTCGCAGCTTTGTTCAGGCGAACCCGGCGGACCTTGCCCGCAAGGTGCGCACCTTCGGCGGCGTTGCGTTGCTGCTGCTCGGGGCTGTTTTTCTCGTGACCGGGAGGTTCATGTTCGCCATCCCGACGATCGGATTCGGCCTGTCACTGCTCGGACTGGCGGGGCTTGGCGGATTGACCGGAACATACAAGCCCAACAAATCGTCCGGTCAACGATCGCGGGTGAGGACGGCGATGATCGAGATGGAGCTGGATCATGATACCGGTGAGATGACCGGTGTTGTTCTGGCCGGCAGCCTTCAGGGCCGCAATCTCGACGACCTGACGGAAGAACAGCTTCATGCCTTCTGGCAAGAATGTCTGCAGGACGACCAGAGCCTGAAATTAATCGAAGCTTATCTCGACCGCCGGCTTTCCGGATGGCGTGAACACTTCGAGTCGGATGGAACAGAGGGGCAGGGAAGCCCGGCGAGCTCTGGCCCCATGACAGATGAGGAGGCCTACGAGATCCTGGGGCTTTCTCCCGATGCCGGGGACGCGGAAATTCGAGCCGCGCACCGCAGGCTTATGTTGCGCGTTCATCCCGACAAGGGAGGATCCGGTTTCCTCGCGGCGAAAATCAACGAGGCTAAAGACACGCTTCTCAGAAGACATTGAGGACATCCGTTACGCTGTTACTGATAGATGGCGAAGCAGGCGAATTTTGCCTTTTTGAGGGTTCTGCAGGCCCGGCGGGCTGCAGTCTTGTTTTCGAAGCCGACGAACCGTGCCCGGTAGAGGGTTGTCCCGTTGGCATCGACGGGTTCGGTGTAAGGCGAGCGCCCGCGTAGCGCCGCACCGGTTCTGGCCTTTGCCTTCTTCAGAAGAGCGACGGCCTGGTTCTCCGTTTCCGAGGCAGCGATCTGAACCTGCCAGCCCGGCTCAATGTCCGGCCTGTCGCTCGTGGCCACGGTCACGCTGTCTCCACGCGTTTCCGGCTCGATCTGCGGAGCTGCCGTCGCCGAAGCGATTGCAATCGCCTGAGGTGCTTCGACGGCTTCAGGCGCCGGGACAGTTTCGATCCGCACCGTTTCAACGGTGATCGTCTTGGCGGGCACCGGGCTGGTGTCGCGTGCCGGTGCGCTGCCTGCCGTCTTTGCCGCTGCGCCTCTCGCCGCCGCCAGCAAGGCCTTGTTGCCGGTCGAGTTCGTCGTCAGGTCAAGCCCGGGGCTCTCACGCGGGATCGGCGGCAAAGCGGTCGCAACCGCAAAGGTTTCGTCAAAGCGCTGCTTGACCAGCTTCGGCGGGACCGGGACGGCTTCACCGAAGCCCGGGATTGTCTTGGGTGCGGTGTCCGCAACGGTTTTCGTCACCGCCGGAGCGCCGGACGGGGCGGGAACCGGAACAGCTGGTTTCTGCGTTCCGGCATTGAAGGCCAGAACCATCGGTGCACCGGTTGCAGGCGCCTGCCGGCTGCCCGGTTTGGCCTTTGGCAGCGGCGGCGACTTGAGGGCCGAGGCGACAAAGGTCGGAGCTGCCCCGCCCTTGGCGATCGCCGGGACAGTCTTCTTGCCGCGACTGGCCTTGGAGAGGTAGCGGCCGATCAGCTTGGTCATCTGCGCGTTCCTGGAAGCGCCTGAGCGTCCGCCCATGACAACGGCCACAATCTGTCGTCCGTTGCGGTTGACCGATGTCACGAGATTGAAACCCGATGCGCGGATGTAGCCTGTCTTGATACCGTCCACACCCTTGACGCTGCCGAGCAGTTTGTTGTGGTTGCCGTAAGTCCGGCCGCCATACTTGTAGGAACGGGTCTTGAAGTAGCCGTAGTACTGAGGAAAGTGCTCCTGGATCGCACGCCCCAGGGTCGCCATATCGCGAGCTGTCGTGCGTTGTCCGGAGTTGGGAAGACCGTGCGGGTTGCGGAACGTCGTCTTCTTCATTCCGAGCGCGCGCGCTGTCCGCGTCATGCGCTCCGCGAATTTTTTCTCAGAACCGCCGATGTTCTCGGCAACCACGGTCGCAACATCGTTTGCCGACTTGGTCACGAGCGCGAGGATGGCATCCTTCACCTTGATCGTCTTGCCGGGTTTCAGGCCGAGTTTGGATGGCGGCCTGCCTGCCGCGTATTTCGATACCTTCAGCCTCGAGTTCAGGGATAGCCGTCCCGCCTCAAGCTCTTCGAAAACGACATAGAGCGTCATGATTTTGGTGAGGGAGGCCGGGTAGCGATACGCGTCGGCCGACGACGCGTAAAGGGTCTTGCCCGTTTTGGCATCAACGACGATTCCCGCATATTTCGGGTTGGCATTCGCCGTCGCCGGCAATGCAAGCACCAACGTGCTGAGAGCGAGAATTTTGCCGATCCGAGCCATCGACCGAACAATGCGAAAAGAACGCATACCTAACACTGTTACAATCCCAATCCGGGTCACATATTTCAGTCTGGAGAATTGCTGGCTGAATCTTCCTCCCTGCGATCCAGCGCGATGCTCCGTGATGTCCGGTTTATTTGATGGAATCACGGTTACGAATGTGTAAATGAATTGCAGAAAAACCACTGTGTTTAGTAGTTTTTCGTTAGAGTTAATGCTTCGTTAAATTCAATTTTATTTGTTAATTTCCAATTAATTTGAAATGTTGCTTAATACTATTTTCTCCTTGGTAGTAAAAATAGAAAATTAATTGTTAAGCTGCGGGTCATCCGGCTATGATGATTAGCACTCGGTCGTGCACTATTCAAACTCCTTGCGGGATTTTCTTCAAGTCATGAATTCTAGTATTCCGCTCGACGTGCAATCGGCAATTGAGTCTCGGTGATGCGATTCCCTTTATGGGATAGGAGGGATTAAATTCTCGTAAGAGTTGTTGTTGCAATGCAAAATAATCTTGACAGTTATTGTGCAGTGCATTACGAACCCTTTCCTATAGGTAACGCGATATGCGCACCGGACGTCAAATCAAGCCACGCCAAAAGGCTTCTGGATCCGGTCCGCTGGATGAGGTCAGTGAAATGATGAACAACTTTGATGACTTGCAGAAGTTGAGCAAAGACAACATGGACATGGCCATGGAATCCTTCGGTTCCATGAGCAAAGGTTTCCAGGCGATTGCGGCTGAAGTTGCCGACTACCAGAAGAAATCCTTCGAAGAAGGCACTGCTGCTGTCGAGAAACTGGTTGCGTCCAAGTCTCTGGACAAGGCTTTCGAAGCCCAGGCCGATTATGTCAAAACCACCTACGAAGGTTTTGTCGGCGAAATGACAAAGCTCGGTGAAATGGTCACCGACATGTCCAAAGACGCCTACAAGCCTTACGAAGGTGTCCTCGGCAAGATGGCGAAATAAGCCAGCACATATTCCGTATTATCACGGAGTGACATGAGAACCCGGCTGACCGCAGCCGGGTTTTTGTTTTATATGCACAGATTTACCCAATTTTCGAATACCGCGCACAAGTGAAATTCCATTGACACCGAATTGTGTGGCATCCGCATCTTTTATTCGAATTTCAGGCACCTACATTCCTGAATGACGGGGGCGCTCCTGTCCCAAAAGAGGCGTTCACCTAAATCTTGATGAAATCGACCATTGCGCAAGCGCCGCTTGCGCGGCAGGATTATCAACGAAGATCCAACATCCACGGACAGATGCCGTGGGTTCCCGTGGCCTGACAGCGCGCCATTCGGCGTCTGTCACGAGAAATGATTACTGGTAAATGCCGGAATGAGTGAGGCGATAGATACGGCTATGTCATCGGGCTCCGATCGTGACAACGACGGCGGCGACACCGGAACGGTTGTCGTTACCAGGACAAAAACAGTCACCAAGCGGCCCAATCTCTATCGCGTGCTGCTCTTGAATGACGACTATACTCCCATGGAGTTTGTCATCCACGTTGTGGAAAGCTTCTTCCAGAAGAACCGGGAGGAAGCGACCCGCATCATGTTGCATGTTCATCACCACGGTGTCGGGGAATGCGGTGTGTTTTCCTACGAAGTCGCCGAAACCAAGGTGACCCAGGTGATGGACTTCGCGCGCAAGCATCAGCATCCTCTGCAATGCGTCATGGAAAAAAAGTGAGGACCAATCTACGTGCCTTCCTTCTCACGCAGTCTTGAAAAAGCTCTTCATCAGGCTCTTGCTTTCGCAAATGAACGGCAGCAGGAATACGCAACGCTTGAGCACCTGCTTCTTGCCTTGCTTGATGACCAGGACGCGGCGGCCGTCATGCGGGCCTGCAACGTCGATCTGGACACGATCCGCCGGAACCTTCTCGAATATATCGAGACGGAGCTGGACAATCTCGTCACCGACAGCGACGAAGATTCAAAGCCGACGGCTGGCTTCCAGCGGGTGATCCAGCGCGCGGTCATCCACGTTCAGTCCTCCGGACGTGAAGAAGTGACGGGCGCCAACGTGCTTGTTGCGATCTTCGCCGAACGCGAGAGCCATGCGGCCTATTTCCTTCAGGACCAGGACATGACCCGTTACGACGCGGTCAATTACATTTCCCACGGAATCGCGAAACGCCCGGGCATGTCGGAAGCGCGCCCGGTCGACGGTGCCGAGGAGGAAGATATCCTGCCGGGCTCCGAAGGGGAGAAGAAGTCCAGCCAGAAAACCGATGCGCTTGAAGCCTATTGCGTCAACCTGAATGACAAGGCGACCAGCGGGAAGATCGATCCGCTGATCGGGCGCGACAGCGAAATTCAGCGCACCATCCAGATCCTGTGCCGCCGGTCGAAAAACAATCCCCTTTTTGTCGGCGACCCCGGAGTCGGCAAGACGGCGATCGCCGAAGGGCTCGCGCACCGGATCGTCAACGAGGACGTGCCGGACGTGCTCATGGACGCGACCATCTTCTCGCTCGACATGGGTGCGCTGCTCGCCGGAACACGCTACCGCGGTGACTTCGAGGAGCGTTTGAAGCAGGTCGTCAAGGAGATTGAGGATTTCCCGGGCGCCGTGATGTTCATTGACGAGATCCATACGGTGATCGGCGCAGGTGCGACATCGGGCGGTGCAATGGACGCCTCGAACCTGTTGAAGCCCGCACTCGCGTCCGGCGCGATCCGCTGCATCGGCTCGACCACCTACAAGGAATACCGGCAGTTCTTCGAAAAGGACCGGGCGCTGGTGCGCCGGTTCCAGAAGATCGACGTGAACGAGCCGACGATTCCGGACGCGATCGATATCCTGAAAGGCCTGAAGCCTTATTTCGAGGACTTCCACAAGGTCCGCTACACCAACGACGCCATCAAGACGGCCGTGGAACTGTCGGCGAAGTACATCTCGGACCGCAAATTGCCCGACAAGGCGATCGACGTACTCGACGAGACAGGGGCGTCACAGATGCTCGTGCCCGAGGCGCGCCGGCGCAAGACAATCGGCGTCAAGGAAATCGAGAACACGATTGCCACGATGGCACGTATCCCGCCAAAATCCGTTTCCAAGGATGACGCGGAAGTTCTGGAGAATCTCGGCAAGGACCTGAAGCGCGTCGTCTATGGCCAGGATTCGGCCATCGAAACGCTTGCCTCCGCGATCAAGCTTGCCCGTGCAGGTTTGCGCGAACCGGACAAGCCGATCGGCAGCTACCTGTTCTCCGGACCGACCGGTGTCGGCAAGACGGAAGTTGCCCGGCAACTGGCCTCTTCGCTTGGTGTGGAGCTTATCCGCTTCGACATGTCGGAATACATGGAGCGGCACACGGTGTCGCGCCTGATCGGTGCGCCTCCCGGATATGTCGGCTTCGACCAGGGCGGCCTGCTGACCGACGGTGTCGACCAGCATCCGCATTGCGTGCTCCTGCTCGACGAGATCGAGAAGGCACATCCGGACCTGTTCAACATCCTGTTGCAGGTCATGGACCACGGCAAGCTGACCGATCACAACGGCAAACAGGTCGACTTCCGCAATGTCATCCTGATCATGACGACGAATGCCGGTGCTTCGGACATGGCGAAGATGCCCGTCGGCTTCAATCGCATCAAGCGCGAAGGCGACGACACGGAAGCGATCAACAAGCTGTTCACGCCCGAGTTCCGGAACCGTCTCGATGCGATCATTCCGTTCGGCAACCTGCCGATGGAAGTGGTCTACAAGGTTGTCGAGAAATTCGTCATGCAGCTGGAAGTGCAGCTCGCGGACCGGAACGTGACCTTCGAGCTGACCGACGATGCCGTCAAATGGCTGGCGACAAAAGGCTACGACAACCAGATGGGCGCAAGGCCACTCGGGCGGATCATCCAGGAGCACATCAAGCGGCCGCTTGCTGACGAGGTTCTGTTCGGCAAGCTCAAGAAGGGCGGCATGGTCAAGGTGTCCGTCTCCGAGGACAGCAACGGCCTGTTGCTCGAGAGCGTCGAGGAGCGGGCAACTCCGCCCAAACCGAAAGCCAAGACGGAAGCCAAGCCCAAGCCGAAACGCCGCCGCAAGCCGGCCGCGAAAGCGACGGCAGCGAAGCAGTCAAAGTCGTCCGGCGGCGGCAAGGGCGGGTCTTCCAAGAAGAGCCTCGTACCCAAGGTGCCGCTGGCGGATTGACCGGCGACTGAAACAGATTGAAGCCCCGGACCTCGTCCGGGGCTTTTTTTGAATTGCTCGAAAGCCCTTCCCGCCAGACATCAATTCCATTCGACAATTTTGTTTGTGACCCCGCTCGCCAACTCCTAGGTTCTGGTCAGGAATTAAGGATTACCTGATCAGGATATGAATTGCGGCAATCGTCACGAAGCCCATGAAGTTGGCTAAGAGTTTGTCGTAGCGAGTGGCGACGCGTCTGAAGTGTTTGAGCTTATTGAACAAACGCTCTATGGCGTTCCGTTCTTTATAGATTGTCCAGTCACAAGCATGGGGCCGCAGGCGATTGTGGCGTGGCGGAATGACGGGTGTTGCTCCCAAATCAAGAATAGCGTCGTGGAAATGCTCCGCATCGTATGCCCGATCCGCGATAACATAGCCGGGTTTGTAGCCCTTGATCAGCTCAGCCCCGAACAGAACCTCGCCCCGGTGTCCTGGACTGGAGACAAAGCGCAAGGGCAGCCCTAAACTGTCACATACGCCGTGCAGCTTGGTTGTCAGCCCTCCCTTGGAGCGCCCGATACCCTGGGCTTCAGAGCCCCTTTTTTGCGACTTGCGCCGCTGGCGTGTTGATGAACCCGGACAACGGTGGCATCGACACTGAGCCATTCAAAGTCCGCGTCCTCATTCAACGCTTTGAAGATGTTTTGAAAAACGCCTCTTGAAATCCAGTCGTAGTAGCGTTGCTTGACCGTGCCGTAACGGCCATAGCGCTCAGGCAGATAACGCCACTTGGCTCCCGAGCGTGCGATCCACAAGACTGCGTTCAGAAAACGCCGGTTATCCGTTCGTGGACCGCGTTTGCCTCGGCACCCTCCAGGCATCAACGGTGCAAGACGAGCCCATTGAGCGTCCGTCAGTTCATCCTCGTAACGCGTCTCAGACATGACTGATCTCCAAAAATCAGTCTTGAATCTGATTTGCTGCCAAAAGGGAATCCCTATTCGTTAAATCCTGACCAGAACCTAGAGCGTTTTCCGACTAATTTGGTTCATTTGATGAGGATATCCGGTTCATTCGGCCAGGCGGGTTACGAAGCGCTATGCGGTGCATCGTGCAAGTGGCACAACGCAGCCGAGGGGCTGGATATCCTCACCCGTTGTGGAACGCATTCAAGCGACAAGCATTAAGATTGGCCGGGCCCTTTTTCGCTCTGGCATCGTTGGTCCGCCCTTGTGGTGGGCAACACCGCGGCGGGCGAACCGTCTCGCCAGCGCGAAAAAGGGCCTCGGTCAAATGATCCAAATTGGTCGGAAAATGCTCTAGTTTGTGGGCAACAAAAGGAGTCGGACATGACCGAGAAAAAAGTTGCCCTTGTCACCGCCGGCGGTTCCGGAATGGGCGCGGACGCTGCGCGCCGTCTTGCCGCCGACGGTTTCAATGTCGCGATCCTGTCGTCATCCGGGAAGGGAGAAGCTCTCGCGGAGGAGCTTGGCGGTTTCGGGTTTACCGGGTCAAACCTTGAACCCGAAAACTTGAAGTTGTTTGTTGAAAAATCTGTCGAAGAATATGGCCGAATTGATGTTCTTGTGAATTCCGCAGGACATGGTCCGAAGGGTGATATCCTGGAGATTTCCGACGAGGACTGGCACAAGGGGATGGATTACTACCTGATGAATGTGATCCGCCCAAGCCGCCTGGTCGCGCCGATCATGGCGGAACAGGGCGGCGGAACGATCCTCAACATCTCGACCTTCGCCGTGTTCGAACCCGATCCCATGTTCCCGACATCCGGCGTGTTCCGGGCGGGTCTTGCAAGCTTTACCAAGCTCTTTTCCGACAAGTTCGCCGCGCGGAACGTGCGGATGAACAACATCCTTCCCGGTTTCATCGACAGTCTTCAGGAAAAGGACGACCGGCGCGCGCGCATCCCGATGGGCCGCTATGGCCGATCCGGCGAGGTCTCCGGACTGATTTCCTATCTCGCCAGCGACGCGGCCGCCTACATCACAGGTCAGAACATCCGTATTGATGGCGGGCTTACGCGGTCGGTGTGACGCAGCCGGCTGGCGTCAGTAAAGATTGCCCAATGCGCGCGGCCGGACAGGGCGTTTGCCCTGGGCATAGTCGAGTTGCGCGCGCAGCCACAGAAGTGCCGCGCAAAACAAAGCATTGATCAAGACATTTCCCGCCACCTTGGAACCCTCTGATTGCCACTTCTCAGCTTCAATCCAATGTGGTGATTTTGGCAAAATGCGGGCAGGGGTTGTGGGGCGGTGCCGCCATCGTTGACAAAGGATAAACGCCCTCCGGCGCTGCGGAATTCTCGCGTGTGATTGGCGGCGGTCTGGACTCGTTGTGTGGAAAAATGTAAGGCTGCCTTATTATCTTTGAGTCTCGAGTGCCCCTCCCATGACCGTTCCTGAAGGAACTGCGCAAACGCCCCCGCCTGAGCTTCCGGCGCGAACCGGGAGAGAATGGTTCTTTCTGGGCATGCGTGCGTCGATTTCGATACCGGCGCTGATCCTGACGGCGGCCTTTGTCGGATTTGCCGGACTGGCGCGCGAGAACGGCCTGTCGCTTGGCGAAACGCTGGCCATGACCGGCCTCATCTGGGCCTTGCCTTCCATTGTGGTTCTCACCGGCGCCCTCACGTCCGGCATGGGGCTGGTGCCGGCGGCCATTGCCGTTGCCCTGGCTTCCGTCCGTCTGATGCCGATGACCATGGCGCTGATGCCGATGGTCAAGGTGCCAGGGAAGACCAGAACCTGGCACCTGTTGATCGCCTCGCATTTCGTGGCGGTCACGGCCTGGGTGTTCGCCATGCGCACCTTGCCGGAGCTGCCGCGCGCGGCGCGTCTGCCGTATTTTTCCGGGTTCGGGTCCGGCGTCACGAGTTTTGTTTTCTGCATGACAGGCATTGCGTACATGGCCGTGGAACGGTTGCCGGATGTTGTCGCCGGTGCGCTGGTCCTGGTGACGCCGGTCTATTTCCTGTGCTCGCTGTGGGGGGCTGCGCGTCTCAATGTCGACAAGGCGGCGATGGTGGTCGGGCTCGTTCTGGGACCGGTTGTCTATCTGTATCTGCCGGGCCTTGACCTGTTGTGGACCGGGCTGATCGGCGGGACAGCGGCCTTTTTCGGCATGAAGATCTTCCGGAAGGGGCTGTCATGACCGAGACCCTTGCGAACGAAGCCTGGTGGTGGCCCTATGTGATGATCCTGGTGGCCGGATGGTTTGCGACGGATGTCTGGCGCTGGATCGGGGTGTTTGCCAGTGGGCGGCTCCGCGAAGACAGCGAATTGCTGATCTGGGTGCGCTGTGTCGCAACAGCACTTGTCGCGGGTCTGATCTCCAAATTGATCCTGTTTCCGCAGGGCGTCCTGAGCGAAACGCCGATTTGGCTGCGCGTTGCCGCATCCAGCGCCGGATTTGCGGCGTTCTTCGCGTCGCGGCAGAAGGTCATTGTCGGCGTTCTTGCCGCGGAGGTGTTCCTGATCGGTGGCTGGTGGCTGGTTGATCATGTAGGCTAGAGAGTACGGAAAGAACCGGGACCAGGAGCGTGACATGGCACAGCAAGTGGAACTCTTTTATGCCCCGCAGACCCGCGCGACGGGTGTGCGTGTCCTGCTCGAAGAACTGGGCGCGCCCTACATCCTCAATGTCCTGAACTTCAAGCTGGGAGAAAACAGGAAACCCGGCTTCCTGTCGATCAACCCGGCCGGAAAAGTCCCCGCGGTGCGGTACGGCGACACGGTGGTGACCGAACAGGTCGCCATCTACGTTTATCTTGCGGACCTTTTTCCGGAAAAAGGGCTGACGCCCGCGGTCGACGATCCGCTTCGCGGGCCGTATCTGCGCTGGTTCGTCTACATGGCGTCCTGCTTCGAGCCGGCGCTGGTGGATCGTGCGCTGAAGCGGGAAGAGCCGCCGCAATCGATGTCGCCATACGGGAGTTTCGACACGGTAATGGAAAACATGCGCGAGCAACTGTCGAAAGGGCCCCATGTCCTAGGCGACAGACTGACCGCGCTGGATGTTCTCTGGGCGATGGGGCTTCGATGGGGCATGGTGTTCGGCATCGTGCCGGAGTTCGGCGAGTTCAAGGACTATACGGCCAGATTCTTCGAGCGGCCGGCCGCCGTGAAGGTACTGCAGGAGGACCAGAACCTGGCCAGAGAACAGGAAGAGGCGGCCAAGGCAGCCGGCGTTTCCTAGGGTCATGATTCCTGAACGGCTTAGAACCCTCCCACATTCCCCTTCGTAATTTCAACCACACATGGCATACTGGTTGCTTTGAAACTAGGGGGGATCTTTTTCTTATGACAAATCTTGAAATTCTTGAGACCTGGTTCCGGCGCGTTTGGAGCGAAGAGGATGAAACGGCCATTGAAGAAATGTTCGTTCCGGACGGTCGGGCTGTTGGTCTGGGAGCCCAGACCAGAGACGGCGATGACGGGTTTACTGAACACGAAATGCTTGGCCCGGAAGAGTTCAAGGTCTTTCAAAGGGCTCTGCTCAACCTTGTGAAGGACGTCAAGATCGACATCAAGCGCAGTATCGCCTCCGGCGAGTGGCTTTGCGCGCTGTGTGAGTTTCAGGGCACCTCGCGCAAGTCAGGCGAGCGCGTGAGAATGACGGGCACGGTCTATGGGCGTTTTTCGAACGATCAGATCATCGATGCCTTCAATCATTTTGATTTCCTGAGCCTGTTTCAGCAGCTTGGCTCGCTGGATAAGGGAACGTTCGAACGTTGCCTCAATTGCCCGGATTAGCGGCGCGGCGCAGCCGGGCCGGGGTGCGTCAATGCTCCATGAGCCCGGCTCCAGCATTTCGGAATTATCTGAATTTAAATGTTGCGAGGAAATATCCATGACAACCGAAGAAGTCGTTCGCACGGCGATCGAGTGCTACAACCGCGGAGATGCCGAAACCGTCTCCTCGTTTCTGCACGATGACATCCGCTATCGCATCCACGCCGATGTGGAAACCGGTCCCTATTGCGCCGATTGCACCGGCAAGAACGCTTTCTGGAATACAATCGGGCAGATACAGGCGGACTGGCAGATCGATGAATACCGTCTGACGGACATCATCGTTTCAGGCAATCGCGCGGCAACGCAGATCAGTGTGAAGATGACGAGCCGCCACACCGGCGTCTCCCGTGAAACGGAGTTGGCGCTGTTCTTCACCGTGAAAGACGACCGTGTTGTGGAACTGCACGAGTACCACGACACCGCGGCGGCAGCCCGGGCAAGATGACCAGTTTCCTTGAGGTTGGAAGTAAGTGAAGATGCAACCTCGTGAACGTGGATAGGGTACACGGAGAAACGCTCACGAGGTTGCGAAGCGATTTTGGGGATCGCTAATTAACGTTACGGTACATTTATTAATAAACCACTTAAATTTAACATATCAATCAAGCGAGGGAGCCTTCAGCGGCTCGACGCTCAAGATCCATTTTTTCAGAACATATGGCAGGATGGCCTGCGCCGTATGTGATGGATATTCGTCGACCGGACTGCAGTCCAGCCACTTGCCGTCGTCCTCGATCCGTCCGGTCTCGAGACAGGAAAAATAGAGCTCGCACCACGCACCGTAGGAGGTGCGCAGGATCAGGTCCTCAGGAACGTTTAGCTCCAGCGTGACATAGTCGGATCGCGAAAGCTCGTGATCGGACAGGAGCATCGTCGCGAGCAGGCCGAGTTCGCCGGGGTCTGCCTCGAACGCCCAGACAGGCGGCGTCAGGCCGTCCGACAGGCCGATCTCGCACATGTGTCTGCCGACAAATTCATACGCAATTCTGTGCCTGCCGGCGATACCGGTTCCTTCCCAGGTCGGCCGGTAGCATCCATCGGCGTCAAAAAGGTCCAGAACCGGCGTTCGCTGAAAGGTGAACAGCCGGATCGTTTTGCCGGACCGCGTCACGCTCAGGCGAGGGCCGCCCGGATCTTCTCCGCATTGGCGGCAAGAATGTCGTTGTCGGCCATCTCGCCGGTATGCGGTCTGAGCGAAACACCGTCAAAGCGCGGGATGATGTGGACATGGGTATGAAAGACGACCTGTCCGCCGGCGGGTTCCGAGAACTGCTGGATGGTCGTGCCATCCGCGCCGAAGGCCTCGATGACCGTGCGCGCCATCTTCTGGACCGTTGCCATGACCGCGTTCAGGTCGTCCGGTTCGATATCCAGGATATTGCGCGATGCGGCCTTGGGAATGACCAGGATATGTCCGTCGCCGCGCGGCATGATGTCCATGATCACGAGGGTCTTTTCGTCCTCATAGATCTTGTGGCTCGGAAGTTCGCCCCGCAGGATCTTGGCAAACACGTTCTGGTCGTCATAGGCGGGGGTGGTCATTCGGGACAAATCCTCACTTGAAATCAATCGAACGGTGCCGGCCACCGCTGGTGGAGATTAGGGTACGGGCTCATAAATGAAGCCGATTTGGCAGCAGAAATGGCAAGATCTCGCGAGGAAGCGTGCGCAGAGCGGGCTTTATGCCCGGTCAAGTGCGGTGACGCTGCGAGGTTAAGCCATTTTGCCATCCTTTGGATTTGGCCGTTTCGGTCATCTGCATCGTCACGAAAGGCTTGAAAATGCACCACATTTCCTGCGCCACCGCTCCTTGCAGCTGGTCAAAACGATCCGAACCAAATTGACTTCCTTTATGAGGCCGTACCCTAGTCTCAGATCCCTTGGCGGGGCAAGAGCCGTGTGTCCCGGCTGTTCCCGGGACACACTGGCTGGTTGCATCGGCGCCGGTCAGGCGGCGTCGGGGACGGTTCCTTCACCGGTGACCAGTTTCGTGACACCGCTAAAGTCGATCTTGCCCGTGCCGAGCAGGGGAACCGCATCGACCGTGCGAACCTCCGCCGGGATCATCAGATCCTGCGCACCGCGCGCCTTTGCGACCTTGAGGAAATCGTCCCTTGTGGCGTCGGGGCAGTCGGTGATCAGAACCAGCTTCTCGCCCTTGCGCGGATCCTTCACCGCGGCAACGGCTGAAAGATTGTCGGGCCAGACCTGGGCGGCGACCGCCTCGACGGCTGCCAGCGAGACCATTTCGCCGCCGATCTTGGCGAAGCGTTTTGCCCGCCCCTTGATGGTGATGTAGCCTTCCTCGTCAATGGCGACGATGTCGCCCGTGTCATGCCAGCCGTCGGCAAGCGGCTGGATTTCGCCGGGCTTGTCCGCCTTCAGATAACCGACCATGACGTTCGGGCCGGAAACAAGCAGCCGTCCGCCGTCCTCGACACCCGGTACGGGCTCCAGGCGTGCCTGCATGCCGGGCATGAGTTTGCCGACGGTGCCCGGCTTGCTGAACATCGGCGTGTTCAGGGCAATGACCGGTGCGGTTTCGGTGACGCCGTAGCCTTCCAGAACGCGGACGCCAAAGCGGTCCATGTAGATCTGACGGGTGGACTGCTTTACCGGCTCCGCGCCTGCAAAGCAGTAGCGCAGGGAGCGGAAGTCATAGGCATGGGCCACGCGCGCATAGCCGTTCAGGAACGTGTCCGTGCCGAACAGGATCGTTGCATTGGAGCTGTAGATCAGCTCCGGAATGATCCGGTAGTGCAGGGGAGACGGATAGAGGAAAGTCGGTACACCGGAGACGAGCGGCAGGATCGTGCCGGCTGTCAGACCGAAGGAATGGAACATCGGCAGCACGTTGAACACCTTGTCGGAGGCGGAAAAGTCGATCCGCGAAGCCGCCTGGTTTGCGTTGGCCAGAATGTTCCGGTGTGTCAGCACCACGCCCTTCGGCGTTCCTTCGGACCCGGAGGTGAACAGGATGACGGCCGTGTCGCTGCTGCTCCGCTCAACCAGGGGACGGTTGCGGGTCAGCGCACCCCGCAGCTTTTCGAACAGCCCGATCTCCTTGCGCAATTCGTCCAGCCAGATGAGCTTCACGTGCGGTGCCAGCTTTTCGGTCAGATCCTCCAGTTTCGCCTGGCGGACGAAGGTGCGCGACGTCAGCACGGTCCTGACATTGGCCGTGCGGCAGGCCGACAGCACGCTTTCCGGACCGGCGGTGAAGTTCAGCATTGCCGGTACCTTGCCAGCGGACATGGTGGCCAGAACGGTGACTGCCGAACCGTTGGCGTTGGGCAGCATGATGCCGACCGTCTCTTCACCTTTGGTGTGCGCCATGATCTTGCGGCCGAGGACGGACACCCCGGTCAGCAGCTTGCCGTAGCTCAACGGACCCGTCAGCGGATCTTCCAGAGCGGTTTGCGAGCCGCCGCGTTCCTTTGCGGTGGCAATCACCTGATCCACAATGGTCTTGTCTGCTGCAAGGCTGGTTTCGAACATCAACTCTGACATGATCTGATAGAGGGAGCTGCCTGCAGCGGCACGGCGTTTGCGCCCCTTCAGGTCTTCCGGCAATTCCAGACGTTTGGGTTCCATGATGGTCACCTTTACTTTGGGAAACAAGCGTTTGCGGATCTGGTTCGGGTTGAGATAGGAAAAGGGCGTCTTTTCAAGGCCGTCGATGCGGATCGGAACGATCATCGCACCGGTCTTGTCGGCGACCATGGCGGCGCCGTCATAGACCTTCATCAGCGATCCGGTGACGGTCAGGCGGCCTTCGGGAAAGATCACCATGGGTTCCCCGGACTTCACCACCTTGATCAGCGACCGTGTGGCAAGCGGTTTGGCCGGGTTGATCGGCAGGGCGTTTGCCAAGGTCAGGAACGGGCGTACCCACCAGCGCTGCGCGATGTTGTAATCGATGGCGAAGGTCGGGCTGCGATCCGTCAGCGTCAGCGCGAGGCCCGCGTCCAGATAGGACACGTGGTTGAGCGCCAGAATGGGGGCGTCGCCCGCCTTCTCGAGGTTTTCAAGTCCCTTGATATCGACGCGAAAGATGGCGCGATAGAGAATGGAAATCGCGTCACGCATCGGGTTGGTGGGCAGAGCTTTCAGCATGGCCACGGCGGCCACTGCGTTCAGACCGCTGAGCATTGCCATGATTGCGGAGACCGAGACACCGGCCCTCTGGGCTGCCGCCAACACGATTCCTCCCAGCGCCATGAGGGCTGCGCCGAGGGCATTGGAGCCGGCAATGCGGCGCGCACGGGTCTCCGGTTTCGCCCAGGTCTGCAGGGCCGTGAAGGTCGGGACCACCAGAAGGGCGCCGGAGATTGCCAGACCCGCCATGTCGACCGTCAGCCGCAGGGTGCCCTCGCGGCCCAGAAGTTCAAGCAGGCCTGCCGCGGGCGCAGCTTCAGGCAGCGACGAGAGGGTCCACGCAATGTCAGCGCTGAACAGGGCGATCAGCAAGGTGCCGACCGGAGCGGGCAGCAGCACCACGCGGCCGGCGGACAGCCATGCGGCAAGCGCGGAGCCGATA
This sequence comes from Roseibium sp., assembly GCF_965229775.1. Lineage (GTDB taxonomy): Bacteria > Pseudomonadota > Alphaproteobacteria > Rhizobiales > Stappiaceae > Roseibium. The sequence goes on along the minus strand of NZ_OZ245929.1, from coordinate 5,150,929 downwards.
CCGATGGAAACGGCAAAGACAGTCAGGAAATAGGTGACGGCGTTTTCGTCGCCGCCCAGGACGTCCTTGACGATCAAAGGCAGCATGGCGAGGACGATCGAACCGACCAGCCAGAACCAGGCATTCATCAGGGCCACCTTGAACAGCTGCCTGTTGCCGGCCAGGTCGCCGAGGATGCGCCAGGTGGAGGTGAATAGGTTCCAATCCACCTTCAGATCGGGGGACGCCGCGGCCGAGCGCGGGATCTGCCGGCTCATGCCGTAGCAGGCGAAAGCAAGGACAAGCATGGCAGGTGCGAAGATCAGCGACGGGGCGCCGGCGGCGAACACTAGTCCTGCGGAAATCGTCCCGGTGAGAATGGCCAGGAAAGTCCCGGCTTCGATCCAGGCGTTTGCGCGCGGCAGTTCATCAGTCTCCAGATGTTCCGGCAGCAGCCCGTATTTGACCGGACTGAAGAGCGCGGACATGGCTCCGAAGAGAAACAGGGCGGCGAAGAGGACGGTCAACGAAGCCGTCAGCATGCCGACAACGGCGATGCCCGCGCCGGCAATTTCGATGGCCTTCGTCCGACGGGCCAGAATGGACTTGTCGTATTTGTCGGCCAGTTCGCCGCCAAGGGCCGACAGGAACAGGAAGGGTGCGATGAAAATCGCGCCGGCCAGGGCAATCAGAGCGCCGGCGTTGCCGGTGTCACCGCCCGTTGCAACGACCTGAAACAACACCAGGAATACCATCGTGTTCTTCAGGAAGTTGTCGTTGAACGCGGACAGGAACTGGGTCCAGAAGAGCGGGGCGAACCGCTTAGACGTGATCAGGGGTGTGCGCATGTCTGTTGTTCTCTCCGGTGGCGGGGGCGGCCGGTCCGGCCGCCCGCATTGGCTTTCAGGGGCAGTCCTGATCCGGCCTGCTGATGTCCATCAGCAGTTTCTCGGTTTTGGCGTCTTCGAGCCTGTTGTGCAGCTTCTCCGCTTCGTCCCGGTCCCGGAGGGTCTTGGTCAGGGTCACGGTCGTGTGCACCAGCATGAGGGAGGCCATGGCGTAGAACCCCTTGGCGGAAAAGCTGGCCTCCAGATTGTAGATACCGAGCGCCATCATGATGGCCGCGACGCTGAAGCTGACGGCCGTGAAAATCATCCAGTTGCTGGATTGTCTGATCTGCGTGTCCTGCATGGTGTGTCCTTTCTCAGTGCTGGTTTTGAATCATCAGGGGCATGTCGGATTTCAGCCGGGCGAGGACGTCCTCGGCCTGGGTTCTGACCGGCGCGCCGCAACCTGCATCCGCGAGCTTTTCGATCAGGGCGCCCGGTTTCTCCGCAGGGCAAAGCTCGGCGAATTCCCGGTCCGCAAGCTGGTTGCGCTCCTGGTGTTCGGAGATCTCTTCCAGCTGTTCCTCGGCGCGGCTGAGCGCCGATTGTCCTGCGCCGGTGCCAAGGGAATGCGCCTTGTGAATTTGCTCGCGGACTTCGGCGGTGCGTTCGCCGCGCTTCAGTGCCCGCAATCTGGCCTGCGTCCGGTGCAAATGGTCGGTCAGGGACAGAAGGTCCTGGTCGAAGGAATTGATCGATGCTTCAAGCGCGGCCTTTTCGTCTTCCTGTACGGCAATGGCTTCCGCGGCTTCCCGCGCAAGCTGTTCGGCGCCTTTCAGAAGGGCGTTGCGTGCGCGGTTTTCCAGATCTTCAATCGCACCGTTCAATTGTCTCAGACGCTTGCGGTCCATTGCCTGTTCGGCCTTCGCCTTGGCAAGGGCTGCCTGGGCAGTGCGAACGGTGAAGGCCGCGCTGCGAATACTGGCATCAAGGTCCTGCAGGGATCTGCCGTCACGCGGCGTGAAGCCGGTGCCGGCAAACAGGGCCTTCAATTGGCTGATTAGCGGTTCGAGCATGGTGTCTCCTAAAAAATGAACACTGTTCATTATTTGACAAAACCATACGAGTCAGGGTAGGTCAAGAAAAAAATGAACTGAGTTCACTTTTAAGCGAAGGACGTGGTTAATGGCGGGCATTCAAAAGGCTAAGAGCGAGGAAACGCAGCGGCGGGTTCTGGAAGCTGCGGTCAAGGCCGTCGAGGCAGGGGGACTGGAGGCGGTGCAGATCCGCAAGATTGCGGCGGATGCGGGGTACTCGGTCGGCTCGGTCTACAAGCACTACGAGGACCAGGACGCTCTGGTAACCGCTGTCGATACGGTCACCCTGGCGCGGATCAAGGCGGCGATGGCAGCAGCCGTGGAGGGGGTCTCAGATCCGCTTGAGCAGTTGAAGGCGCTGGCGCGCGCCTATCTGGCCTTTGCGCAGGAGCATCGCAACCTGTGGCGCACGCTGTTTGCGCTCAAGATGGCGGAAGGTGTTCCGACCCCGGAAATCCATGTTCAGGAACTCGTCGATCTTCTTGCCTTCATTGCCAGACCCCTGCAGCAGCTGGAAGCCGGTCTCAACGATGACGCACTCGCCGCGCGCACCCGGACCTGTTTCGCGGCCCTTCACGGCCTCGTTGCGATCAGTCTCGAGGACCGGTTTGTCGGCCTCACGGAAGACACGCTCGACAAGGAGATGATGTTTCTTGTCGAACGGCTGGCAGGCCGAAGCTGATTGCTCAGGTCCCGCAAAATGTGCGATAGGGGCCGAGTTCTGCCGGCGCCGGGCCGGCATAGGCACTCAGTCCGTCGCGCTCGGCAAATGGATCGGCGAGCACGCCCAGCAGCTTATGGACCGGGTCAAAATCTCCGGCCTCCGCCGAGACGAGCGCTTCTTCAACCTTGTGGTTGCGGGGGATGTAGACCGGATTCACGCTGTTCATCCGCTTCCTTGTGTCTGCGGGGTTGCCCGCTTCAACATCAAGTCTTTGCTGCCAGCGGGAAAGCCAGGCTTCCAAGCCGTTCTCTTCCGGGAACAGGCCAAGGACTTTTTGGGTATCACCGGCGGCGGCATCAGACAGCTTGCGGAAAAACCGGGTGTAGTCGATCCGGTGTTCCTGCATTTGCGCCAACAGCGCGTCTGCCAGATCCTGATCGCCTTCGGCCTCGGTACGCAGGCCGAGCTTGGCGCGCATTCCGTTCAGCCACGCCCTTTTGAAGAGGTCCGGAAAACGGCCGAGTTCTTCGCTGACCCGTTCGACGGCCTTGTCGAGATCGTCCGGATCGATCAGGGCGAGCAGGGCCTCGGCGAGACGCGCAAGGTTCCATTGCGCGATCACCGGCTGCCGGCCAAAGGCGTAGCGCCCGCCATGGTCGATCGAACTGAACACGGCCGCTGGGTCGTAGGCATCGATGAAGGCACAGGGGCCGTAGTCGATCGTCTCTCCGGAGATCGTCGTGTTGTCCGTGTTCATGACGCCATGAACGAAGCCGATCAGGACCCAGCGCGCGATCAGGTCGGCCTGGCGCTGCATCACACCGGAAAAGAGTTTCAGGTAGCGGTCGTCCGTTCCCGCCAGGTCCGGATCGTGCCGGGCGATGGCATAATCGGCAAGCTGGCGCACCTTGTCGGTCTCGCCGCGGGCCGCGAAGAACTGAAACGTGCCGACGCGCAGGTGACTGCTGGCAACGCGCGTCAGGACGGCTCCCGGCTTCGGGCCTTCCCGGTAGATCGTTTCTCCGGTTGTCACGGCGGCAAGCGCCCGGGTCGTCGGAATGCCGAGCGCGTGCATGGCCTCGCCGATGATGTATTCGCGCAGCACCGGGCCGACGACCGCCTTACCGTCGCCGCCGCGCGAAAACGGGGTCGGACCGGACCCCTTCAGCTGGATGTCGCGCCGGTTGCCGTCTCGGTCAATGACCTCGCCGAGCAGGAGGGCCCGTCCATCGCCGAGCTGGGGTGAAAATCCGCCGAACTGGTGACCTGCATAAACCTGGGCAAGCGGGGACGCACCTTCCGGGCTTTCGATGCCCGCAAAGATTCTTGCGCCGTAGGGCGTGTCGAGGGATTTCGCATCGAGCCCGAGCTCCTGTGCGAGTTCAATGTTGAACAGCGCTATCTGAGGCTCCGGGACCTTCGCGCCTTCCCAGGCGACATAAAACCCCTCAAGATCGCGGGCGTAGGTGTTGTCGAATTGAAAGAGCGGCGGATTGGCATTCATCACGAAGGTCCGGATTGTGGGCGGCGCGGTGCGCACCGGTTGGACCTTTATATAGGCAAACCGATCTCGTTTCCGAGACCGGTCTGTCGATCCGCGTGCTGGAGCCGTGTTTCTATTGCACGAGACTGGCAACGTTCTCCCGGATCTTTGCCAGGATCTCGGGATTGTCTGAATATTGCGCACTTGCCCTTGCCATTGCGTCCGCGGCCTTTCCGGTTTCTCCCAGGTGGGAATAGGAGCGCACGAGCATCACCCAACCATCCGGATTGTCGGGATTGTCCTCCAGCTTGGCCGCAAGACCGGCGACCATGCCCTCGATCATCCGGGCTTGATCTTCGGCGGACATCTCCTGGGCTGCCGCGATGTCGTCCTGGCTGGGGCCGTTGGTGGTCCTGGTGCCTGGAACCAGATCCAGACCCAGGTCAGCTGCAGTCGCATCGAGTTTCGACAGGATGAAGGGGGCAGCGGCAAAGCGGTCTCTGGCGGCTTCAAGAGCGGCTTTGGCTTTCTGCGTATCGCCGAGCGCAGCCCGGATCTGGGCGAGTTCCTGCCACCCTTTGTAATCCGAGGGATCATCCTCCAGCTGTTTGTCCAGGGCGGTTGCCCGGCGCAGAAGCGCGAACTGGTCGGCGTCCGTCTGTTTTCCGGCCGCCTTGTTGAGCTCCGCACGGCTGGCGTCCGGCAGATACTCCGAAACATCGCGTTCGGTAAAGCGGGCCATGTTGACGATGTCACGCCTCACGAGCGGCATCCAGGGGGCATTGGGATCGGATTCGGCGGCGAGCGCTGCCCAGTCCTGAAGTGCACCGTCAAAGTCCTGCGCCTGTGCCTTGGCGAGCGCCAGATAGTAGCGCGCACGCGGATCGCCCGTTTCGGCGCGGATCTGCTGAAACAGGATCCTTGCTGCCTGTGGCACCTTGTTGCCGTTCGCAAGCGTCATGGCCTCGGCATAGGCGGACAGGACACCCGGATCATTTCCGGAAAGCTCCGCGGCCCGGCGGTAGGCATCGGCGGCGGAGGCATTGTCGCCGGTCGCCGCGTAGCTTCTTGCCAGCAGCCACCAGTCTTCGAAGGAGTCCGGATGTTTCTGCACCGTTTCGACGAGGAGCTCGATCCGGCTGCCGATATCTCCGGCTTGCGCCTTTTGCACAAGTGCCTCCGTTTTGCGGGCAGCCAGCGGGCGGTCCTCGGCTCCTGCCGTGCCGAGCCAGGCATAACCTGATGCAGAGCCGGCAATGAGCGCGGCAACGACGACACCTGCTGTCAGGGGGGATCTGCGGGTGACCGACATGCCGCCCACCGAATGGCGCGCTGCTTTCAGCGCCCGGGCCTCGATCTCGCGCTGGGCGGCATCGGATTCCTGTCTCGAAATCAGACCGGACTCCAGGTCGCGCCGGATTTCGTCGGCCTGATCCCGATAGATGGAGAGCGCTGCGTCGGTTTCATCGCGCTCTATCTCCGTTTTTCGCAGGAAGGGATAGGCCAGCCAAGCAGCGCACAGAAAAAGAGCAGTTGAAGAGAGTATCCAGAACATGGTCATGGCCGTCCTTCCTGCAGAAGTTTGCGCGCGGCTTCGCGCTCGTTTTCAGTCAAGGAAACGTCCGGGCGGCCCGTGCCGCGCGACTTCAGGTAAAGCAGCATCGCGCCGAGTCCGAACAGCAGGGCCAGGATGGGCGCCGCCCAGAGAATGCCGTTGCCGATTGAAAATCTAGGCTGTAACAGCACGTAGTCGCCGTAGCGGTCGGCGATGTAGGAGAGGATTTCGGCATCCGAATCGCCCTCGGTCATGCGCGTTCTGACCAGAACACGCAGATCCTTGGCGAGGCCCGAGTTGGAATCGAAAATCGACTGGTTCTGGCAGACGAGGCATCGCAGCTGGCGTCCGACATCCCGCGCACGTGCTTCCCTGACCGGATCGGCAAACATCTCGTCACCGTCAACCGCCAGGGCCGGACCGGACAGCATTGCGAGTATGGCCAGGATCGACAGCAATCCGGCAAGGAATGACCCGAACAGAGCGCGCATCACTACCTCCTATTCCGCCGGTTGGGGGTGCAGGGACGCCTTGCGCGAGGGTGTTGGAACCCCAAGGCGCAGCCGCCGGTCGGCGAGGGAAACAAGACCGGATATCGAAATCAGGAACGCTCCCAGCCACATCCAGGGAACCCCGGGATTGTAGTAGAAGCGGGTCACGAACTGGCCGTTTGCGGCCGGATCGCCCAGCACGGCGTAGAAATCGCCATGCCAGCGCGTTTCAATGCCGGCTTCCGTGGTTGGTTTCTGCTCCACCGGGTACCAGCGGCGTTCCGGATGAAGGGTGGTGACTTCCTGGCCGTTTCTGCTGACCCTAACCGTTGCAACGGAGGTGCGGTAGTTCGGTCCCATGCCGTTTTCGACCCCGGCAAGCGTGTACTGATAGGAGCCGACGTCAACCGGAATGCCCGGTGTCACGGTCTGAATTTCCTCGATGCTCCAGAGTGAAGCGGCGACGACACCGGCAGAGGCGACAGCCAGGCCGAGATGACCCAGGCAAAGGCCCCATGCGGACAGCGGCAGGCCTGCAAGCCGGCGGGGTATGCTGGACCACCTGGCCGTTCCGGCTCCGGCACGCCTGGCAAGATCAAACAGGGTCGCAACACCCAGGAAGATCGCGATGGCAACGCCGAAAACGCTGACCGGGTCGCGCACTCCGAACAGAATGAGCAGCACGATACCGACAAGGGCGGTGACCAGGCTCGTGACCAGGACGTCCTTGCGCAGTCTGCGGACATTGGCGCGCTTCCAGGAGAGGAACGGGCCGATCGCCGCAAGCAGGACGACGCCGGCGAATATCGGCAGGAACGTCCTGTTGAAGTAGGGCGCACCGACCGTGATCTTGTCGCTGGTCGCCACGTCCAGGAAGAGCGGGAACAGCGTGCCCACGAAGACCGTCACCGTGCAGGCGCTCAGGAGGACATTGTTCATGAGCAGCCCGGTTTCGCGCGAAACGGTCGCGAAGGTTCCGCCCTCCCTGATCTCGGAGGCCCGGAGGGCAAACAGCGTGAGTGCGCCACCGATGGCAAGGGCCAGAAGAAACAGGATGAAGACCCCGCGCTCGGGATCGTTGGCGAACGCATGAACCGAGGACAGGATACCCGAACGCACCAGGAAGGTGCCGATCAGGCTGAGGGCGAAGGTCAGGATGGCAAGGAGAATTGTCCAGCTCAAAAGCGCTGCGCGCTTTTCGACGACGATCGCCGAATGCAGCAGGGCGGTTCCGAGCAGCCAGGGCATGAACGATGCGTTTTCGACCGGATCCCAGAACCAGAAACCGCCCCAGCCGAGCTCGTAGTAGGCCCACCAGCTGCCAAGCGCGATGCCCGCTGTCAATCCTGACCAGGCGAGGAGAATCCAGGGCCTCATCCAGCGCGCCCAGCTCGGATCGACCTGACCGCGCACAAGCGCGGCAATCGCGAAGGAGAACGCCGTCGAAAAGCCGACATAGCCGAGATAGAGCAGGGGTGGATGAAAGGCGACACCCGGGTCCTGCAGCAACGGGTTCATGCCCTGACCATCCAGCGGCGGATTGGCAATACGTTCGAACGGATTGGACGTCAGCAGGATAAAGGCCAGAAATCCGACGCCGATCATGGCCTGCACCGCCAGGACGATGGAACGCACGCTGACCGGGATGGCCTTGCCGAAGAAGGCGATCAGCACGCTGAAGAGCGTCAGGATCAGGACCCAGAGCAGCATCGAACCTTCGTGGTTCGCCCAGACGCCTGTCACCTTGTAGAGCATCGGCTTGGCCGAGTGGCTGTTCAGGGCGACGTTCAGCACCGAAAAGTCGGAGACGACATAGGCGTATGTCAGCACGGCAAAGGCTGTTGCCGTTGCCAGAAACTGAATTTCCGCCGCGTGGTCCGCAAAGCGCATGGCCGCTGCATTGTCGGTCCTGACGCCCCAGAGGGGCACAACGGATTGCAAGACCGCCACGATCAGCGCCAGAACGAGACAGAAATGTCCGAATTCGATGATCATGTGAGTGCTCCATCGCGCGCGGGTTGAGGCGCATTGACCGCAGACAGGAAGTTGCTGACGTGGCTCGTCGATGAAAAATCCGGAATGTCGACCGGCAACCGGCGTTCGAGCGCTTTCGGATCGGGAATGGCGATCGCGCTGCGGGACGGAAACTGAACCAGTCTGCTCTTCTTCAGGCGGGAGAAGACACGGCTGATGGTCTCCGTGTTCAGGCCCAGATAGTCGGCAATGTCCTCGCGCGTCATGGGCAGTTCGAAATAGAGCGATTGCCCGACGGGACGGCCGATACGGCTCGCCATGTCGACCAGGAACAGCGTTACGCGTTCGGTGCTGTCGAGCCGTCCAAGGGTGACGAGGTGGGCAGAGCAGGCTTCCAGCCGGTGATGAATGACAGCGAAGAGTTCGGTGATCAGCTGTTGCCCATTCCGGCGAGGACCGCCCGGATATGCAGCGGTCCCAAGGCTTGTCAGGTCTATTTCGCACAGGACGGTTTCGCTCAGGGCCTCGATCCAGGAACCATTCTGGCCGCCGCTGTTCATGCCGCACATGATGTGGCCGTTCGTTTCCAGCCCGAGGATCTGCCGGCGGCCATCAGCGAGCCCGTAGCAGATCGCCGCCATACCATGAAGGATGATCCAGACTTTCCGGCAGGCACCGTCGCCCAGACCGAGCCGGTCTCCGCGCTGCAGAACCTTGTGCCTTTTTTCCAGATTGCCACCCATGACGTGCTGGCAGAGCCTGGATCGGCACATGGCTTCGCTGCATGCCAACTTGCCACCCATAGAGATGTCGTGACTGTTCATATGCGCCCCGCTCGTGAGTGCGGCACGGTCTCTCCCACCGGCCCCTGTCACTCAGCTGGGGGGAAGCGTAGAAAAGCCGGTTCAAACAGGCCATGACCTAGATCATTTCGTGATTGTGAATATTCGCAATTGAAACTTTAAACGCGTAATCGACCTTTCCTGCGAATTGTCAGGGAACCGCTTCCGTGACCCGTCCTACGGTCTCAAGGCTACGACTAAGCTCAAAAGGAGTCGGGTCCGTGAGATCATTTATTCTGGCGCTGGGCCTTCTGCTGTGCGGAGCGGCCCAAGCACAAGAGGTCCCCGAAACGGTCGACCAGGCCGTTGCCGCCGAAAAGGGCTGCATGTCCTGTCATGAAGGGATCGAGAAGTTCACCTCAGGTGCGATGATGGAGAGCATCGAAGCCATGGGTCCCGATCTGGGCGACCCTGCGGGCTGCGTGGTCTGTCACGGCGGCAACCCGCAAGGGCTGACGGCAGCGGAAGCTCACCAGGGCACACCGGCCGATCTGGCAGATGCCGGGGGGCCGCACACGTTTTATCCGGACCCAGGTGCTCTCTGGATCGCCGACAAGTCCTGCGGACAATGCCATGACGGCTATGCCGAGCGTCTGACCAAGTCTCTCATGAACACGGAAGCCGGCAAGCTGCAGGGCAACCTGTGGTCCTGGGGCGTGATCGATACGCATCGCTCCGTCTACGGCAATTATGACCTGGTCGACGAGGACGGCAATGTCCCCTCCGTCGGCACCGATGCCTACAAGGACTACATGGTCGCCTTCATCGAGGCCCATCCGGACCAGATGCCGAGTTCCATGGAACAGGTGCCTGAAGTGGATGTGGACGCGATTTCCGAGCATCCCAATTTGGCCGGTATCACCTATTCGCGCCAGCAGTGCCAGAGGTGCCATGTCGGCGTGACCGGCCGTGAGAAGCGGGGTGACTTCCGGGGCGCCGGTTGCTCGTCCTGCCACGTTCCTTACTCGAATGACGGTTTCTACGAGGGTGGTGACCCGACGATCGCCAAGGACCAGCCGGGTAAGCTCCTGACCCACCAGATGCAGGGGACGCGCAAGTCGAAGGTGAAAGTCGGCGAGGTCGAGTATTCGGGCATTCCGTCGGAGACCTGCAACTCCTGCCATAACCGCGGCAAGCGGATCGGCGTGAGCTACCAGGGCATCATGGAGTTCCCCTATGGGTCGCCGTACAACGAGAAAGGTGGCAAGCAACCCAAGCTGCATACCAAGAACTACGTCTATGTCAAAGACGATCTTCACCACTCCATCGAATCGCGCGACGGCAACCCGGCCGGCGGCATGCTCTGCCAGGATTGCCACACCTCGATCGACATGCATGGTGACGGCAACCTGCCGGGCACGACCCTGGCCCAGGTGGAAATCGAGTGTGAGGACTGCCACGGAACCGTCTCCAAGTTTCCCTGGGAACTGCCGCTTGGCTACGGGGAAGAACACGCCACCGATATCGGCGACACGGCGCGCGGCCTGGCCGACGACGTGACCGCCGAGCAGTACATGGCGGAAGTCTACGAGCCGGAAGACGGATACCTGCTCAGCGCGCGCGGCAACCCGCTCGGCAACGTCATCCGCCGCGGTGACAAGGTCATCCTGCACTCGGCCTCCGGTCTCGACTTCGAAGTGCCGGTCCTGCGCCAGCTCGCGCTTGACGGAAACTGGAAGTCGCCGAATGCCGAAGTCGCCATGATGAGCGTTGGCAAGCACATGGAAAGCATGGAATGCTATGCCTGTCATGCCGACTGGGCACCGCAATGCTACGGCTGCCACATCACGGTGGACTATTCGGAAGGCAAGACCGATGTCGACTGGATCAACAATGCCAACTCGCGCGGCGAGAACGGGCTGACCGCCGACAACGCCATGGGTACCAATGGCCTGACCAGCCCCGGCAAGGTCGCCGAGACACGCTCCTACCTGCGTTGGGAAGAGCCGACTCTCGGCATCAACGGGGAAGGCCGCGTCAGCCCGCTCATGCCCGGCTGCCAGGTGATCACGACGGTCATCGACAAGGACGGCAACACGGTAGCGCACAATGAAACCTGGATGACGCCGGACGCCGGTGGCACGAAGGGGCTTGATCATGCTGCCGTACAGCCGCACACCGCAGGCCGTGAAGCGCGTACATGCGAGAGCTGCCACAACAACCCGAAAGCACTGGGCTATGGCATCTCGGGCGGCCGGTTCATGAAGGGCTATGACAAGGGCTTCGTGGTGGATCTGGAAACGGCGACGGGTGAAATCATCCCGAACCAGACGCAGATGCAGTCACAGGCCGTGCCGAGCCTCGATCATGACCTCAGCCGGATCGTGACGGAGGACGGCAAGCAGCTTGTCACCGTCGGATCCCACTGGCCGCTGACCGGTCCGCTGCCGCAGGACATGCGTGAAAAGATGGAGCGCACGGGCCTGTGCATGGGCTGCCACCAGAACATGACGGACGAGGACTTGTGGAACAAGGTCAACAGCCCGGCATTCCTCAGCAATGAGGAACACCAGGACGTCATGGACCAGGCCGTCCATGCCCTTGCCGACAAGAAGAGCGCGCAATGATGCGCACACGTCCCCCGCACGCGGCCGTGCGGGGGACAGTCCGGCTTATCCTTGGAGCGAACCAATGCGTTTCAGCCTAATTTCCCTTATCGCAGCCACGCTGATGACTGCACCCGCAGCAGCGGCCCCGGGGTCCGTCCTGCTCATCCACTCGAACTACACCGCCGAAGAACTCCTGTCTCCGTGCCAGGAAGCCGACAACGATGCGCGTTGGGGGCAAGCCGCCGAAATCGAGTGCGAACAGTACATTATCGGTTTCGTCGATGCTCTGGAGGTGACCGGTGCCGTCGGCGACGGCAAGGACATCTGCCTGCCGGAACAGAACATTCCGGACGAAGTGCGCTGGGCGTTCATGCGCTGGGTGCACAGCGACTTTACCAAGCGCAAGGTCATGATGGCCGGTGAAGCGCTCATGGAAACCATGAAACAGGACTTTCCCTGCAAGAATTGAATGCAACAGAGAACGACAACGGCGCGGTTTTTCGGAAGTGGAAAGCCGCGCTTGCTACTGGCCACCGTGCTGACGAATGTGGTCGACAAACAGTCTCAGCGGCACCATCTCGCGATAGGCACGCGGGAAGTACAGGAAAAACCCGGGTACCTCGGGCATGAATTCCTGAAGAACCGGTACCAGGTTGCCGCCGAGAACATCTTTCGCGACATAATCCTGCAAGAGGTAAATCAGGCCTTCGCCGCGCCGCGCCGCGTCCACGGCGACGGACAGCGAGTTCACGACAAGTGAGCCGGTGACCGCGACATCCGACGCCCCGGCCGGCCCCTCGACCTTCCAAGGTGCGAACGCGCCGGAACTGTGAAACCTGTAGCGGATGCATTCATGGGCCAGCAGGTCTTCCGGCGTACAGGGCACTCCCGCCTTTTCGAGATATGCGGGCGATCCAACGACCGCAAGCCGCAGCGGTTCAGTCAACCTGATTGCGACCATATCCTGCGCGATCAAATCGCCGAGCCGTATTCCGGCGTGCAGGCCGGCATCCAGGATGTCTTCGAACGCGTCTGCCAGAGAGAGTTCGACGTGTATTTCGGGATAGGCGCTGCGAAATGACGGCAAAAGCTCTGCGACAACGAGATCGTAGGCGTATTCGGGCAGCGCGAGTTTCAAGCTTCCCCTTGCCGAATGACCGGTGGTGCGGGCGCTCTCGAAGGCTTCCGCGATCTGCTCGAAGGCTGGTGACGTGCCGCGCAGAAGCGCACGGCCCGCCTCTGTCAGATTGATGCTGCGTGTCGTCCTGATGAAGAGTGCAGTCCCGATCCTGTCTTCAAGGTTCTTCAACTGATGACTGACCGTTGAAGGCTTCAGGCCAAGAGCGCGCGCCGCGTTCCGCAGTGAACCGTGATTTGCAATCGCCGTGAAGACCTCCAGGGTTGCGAGCGGCAGACGCATGATGTTGATCCTTGTCTCTTGTCTCTTGTCTCTTGTCTCTTGTCTCTTGTCTCTTGTCTCTTGTCGATTGTTCGTTTTGATACAGGAATATAATGAAAACGGGGGCAATTATCATCTGGTGCACAGTATTCTATGTCTGTCTCGTGTCCCGTCGGACTGTGCACCTGCACGATTTGAACCGAATTCCCGCCGGACCGATAAGGACGGAATCCGGTTTGTGGCCGAATTCCGGGGCCGAAAGGAGAAAAGCGATGAAGACAGTCATTCGAAGCGCCGCTTTCGCTGGGGCGCTTCTTGCCGGAGGTCAGGTTATGGCGGCATCGCCGGAAGATAACATCAAGGTGGTTCAGGATTTCTTCGCCGCTTACGGCGCCGGGGATCTGGAAGGTATTGCCGCGGTCATGGACGCGGATGTGAAGTGGCACATACCGGGACGCCACCCGCTGTCGGGAACGAAAAACGGCCGCGATGAAGTGCTTGCCTTCTTCGGGCAACTTGGCGTTGCCGGCTTCAAGGCGGAACCCATCTATTTCGGTGCAGACGAAACGCACGTTGTCGACATTCACCGGGGCTGGTCCAACGCAGACGGCAAGCCGAATGTCGATACCACCTGGGCGCTGGTTTACCGGATTGAAAACGGCAAGATTGTCGAAGCCACAAATCTGAGCGCCGACCAGGACGCGGCAAACACGTTTTTCTGGTCCCAGTACAAGCTGGCACCCGTGCCGGAAAGATTGGCGCAATGACGAGAAGGCGCGCACTCGTTACCGGTGCCAACCGCGGCATCGGGCTGGCGATCGCAAGGGATCTGGCTGCAAGGGGCTGTCATGTCTATATGGGCGTGCGCGATATGGCCGCGGTGGTTGAAGTCGCGCGCGATCTTGATGCGGACGCGGTCGCGCTGGACGTCGCCGATGCTGACAGCATCAAACGCGCTGCCGAGGAGATCGGACCGGTCGACATACTCGTCAACAATGCCGGCGTTCTGGGGGCGGGGCGGCTGCTTGATGATCCGGAGGACTTCGAACGATCCATGTCCGTCATGGTGCACGGTCCGTACTTGCTGATGCATCTGTGCACACCCGCGATGGTGCGCAATCGCTACGGCAGGATTGTCAACGTGTCGTCCGGTTGGGGCGCTTTTTCCGACGGTGTTTCGGGCCCCGCCGCTTACGGTGTCGCCAAGGCGGCCCTCAATGCCCTGACAGTTGCCTCGGCCAGAACCTTGCCGAACAGCGTCAAGGTGAACGCGATGTGTCCCGGCTGGGTGCGCACGCGCATGGGTGGGGCGTCGGCGTCGAGATCGCCGGAAGAGGGGGCCGATACGGCCATCTGGCTGGCAACGCTCGATGCGGACGGACCGACGGGCGGCTTCTTCCGCGACCGCAAGCAAATTGCCTGGTGAGTAAGGATGAAAAAAGGTCCGGGGATTGATCTTGTCCTTGGAGAGGGCGTTGCTTGCGGTGCTGCCAAACCGGCCGGTTCGCTTCAAACTGCGCCCTGCGGCAATAATAAATATCGATTTTTTCCAAATCCAGAAGATCTGCTCCAGTCAATGCGGCGTAGTGTCCCTGTAATTCAATCGACACCAGGAGTAGTTGTCATGAAAAAGAGCCTTATGGCCCTTGCGGGAGCAGTGTGTCTTTTTGCCGGTCAGGCAAACGCAAATACAATCGTAGATATCGCTGCAGGTGATGAGCGTTTCAGTACTTTGGTTGCTGCAGTACAAGCTGCAGGTTTGGCTGACGCACTGCAGGGACCGGGGCCTTTCACCGTATTCGCTCCGGTCAATGACGCGTTTGCGGCACTTCCGGAAGGTACCGTCGAGACGCTGCTGAAGCCGGAAAACAAGGACCAGCTCACCAACGTTCTCCTGTATCATGTCGATGACCGTGAACTGACATCCAACAAGATCCCGGTCGGTTCGAACTACTTCAAGCCGCTCCTGACCAGCGAGCGCACCTGCATCACGCGCTCCAACAGCGGCGTCGACATTGCCGACGGCACCGGGTCGAGCGCCAACGTGATCATTGCCGACATCAAGGCGGATAACGGCGTGATCCACGTGATCGACAAGGTACTGCTGCCGGGTCAGCGTCCCGATTGCCATTAAGGCCGAGCATGGCCGGATAAGGCTTCAGGGATCCTGATCCCTCGAGATCCCCGAGCAGGTTCACCGGATACCGGTGAGCCTGCTTTTCTGTTTTGGTGTGCGTTATGCGTGTTTGTCTTTTGTCTTGCCCGATCAGGTTCCGGCATCGCACAAATGATTCAGAAGAGAATCTTGCCTGTCCGGGAGACAAATTATGCGCGCGATCACATATGACCGGTTCGGACCGGCAGCGGACGTTCTGACCCTTGAAGATGTGCCGGTTCCGGCTCCGGCGCCCGGCGAAGTTCTGGTCCGGCTGCACATGTCCGGGGTCAATCCGTCGGATATACGCGCAAGGGCCGGCGGACGCCCCGGCGTGACGGAACCGCCATTCCCGAAAATCATTCCACACAGCGACGGTGCCGGTGTGATCGAGTCCGTCGGCGAGGGAGTGCCGTCAGGCCGCGTCGGGGAACGCGTCTGGATCTGGAACGGCCAATGGCAGAGAGCCTTCGGTACGGCGGCGGACTACATCTCGTTGCCTGCGGAGCAAGCGGTGACGCTGCCCGATCACGTTTCCTTCGAGGAGGGCGCCGTTCTCGGCATTCCCGGTCTCACGGCCTGCCACGCCGTCCTGGGCGGCGGGCCCGTCGCGGGACAGACGGTCCTTGTCAGCGGCGGTGCGGGAACCGTCGGTCGCCTGGCCATCCAGGTCGCTGCGGCCTCCGGTGCGCGTGTGCTGTCAACCGCGCGCGGAGACGAGGCGATGGCGGCCGTTAAGAATGCCGGAGCCGAAGAGGTGTTCGACTACACGGATGACCATCTGGCAGAGCGCATTCTCGAAGCGACGGATGGCCGGACCATAGACCGGATCGTCGAGGTGGAGTTCGGCAAGAACGCCGAGACCAATACGAAGATCATTTCCGAACGCGGCACCATTGCGGCCTTCGGGTCGGCGAAGGACATGACGCCGGTCTTGCCGTTTTATCCGTTGATGTTCAAGGCGGTGACCATCGATCTGGTTCTGGTCTACATCCTGTCCGCCTCCGAACGCGAAACAACGGTTGCCAACCTCTCGGATCTGCTCAATCGCAACGCGCTCAACTTTCAGATTTCCGACGTCTTGCCGCTCGAAGACTGCGCAGCGGCGCATGACATGATTGCGGGTGGAAACCGGTCCGGGTCCGTTCTGCTCAAGATGTGAGTGGCGCTGCGGCTTGAAGTGACCTTTTGGCGGAATTGCTTCGCTGTTGCGTTCGCGGCAATCTGCCAGATGAAACCAGACCTGAAGCCGGCCATGCCCTGGAGTGCGCTGTCCGGTCCCGACGCGGAGGATATGACCCATGAAAGAGATCGTGATTGCAAGCGCTGCGCGCACGGCCGTCGGCAGTTTCGGCGGAGCACTCAAGGACACGCCGCCCTGCGATCTTGCGACGCGCGTCGCAGCGACTGCGATCGAACGGGCCGGTATTCAGGCGGATCAGATCGAGCAGGCGTTTTTCGGCAACGTGATCCACACCGAGCCGCGTGACATGTACCTGTCCCGGGTTGCGGCGCGCCAGGCAGGGGTCCCGGATCACGCGCCCGCTCTGACGATGAACAGGCTCTGCGGCAGCGGGCTGCAGGCCGTGGTCTCCGCCGTACAGGCGATTTCCATGGGCGACGGCGAGACCGCGCTCGTGGGCGGGGCGGAAAACATGAGCCGGGCCGGCTACCAGCTGCCGGGCGCACGCTGGGGGCAGAAGATGGGCGACACCGGGATCGTCGACATGATGATCGGTGCGCTGCATGACCCGTTCGGCATAGGCCATATGGGTGTCACGGCGGAAAACGTCGCCGAGCGCTATGAGATACCCCGTGAACGGCAGGATGAATTCGCGGTTGAGAGCCATCGCCGCGCCAGCGCGGCCATTCAGGACGGTCATTTCAAGGACCAGATCGTTCCGCTCACCGTCGGACGTCGCGGCAAGGAGCGTGTCTTCGATACGGATGAACACGTCAGGCACGATGCCAAGCTGGAGGACATGTCCGGCTTGCGTGCCGTTTTCAAGAAGGACGGGATGGTCACCGCCGGCAATGCGTCCGGTCTGAATGACGGGGCGGCTGCGATCATCCTTGCATCGGCCGACAAGGCCTCCGAACTGGGGCTGAAGCCGCTTGCACGGATCCGCTCCTATGGTGTTGCCGGTGTCGATCCCGCGGTGATGGGCATCGGCCCGGTGCCCGCGATGCAGATTGCGATGAAACGCGCCGGTGTGAGCGCCGATGACCTGGACGTGGTTGAATCGAATGAGGCCTTTGCGGCGCAGGCCTGTGCGGTCAATGACCTCCTTGGGCTTCCGTCCGAAAAAGTGAACCCGAACGGCGGCGCTGTTGCCCTTGGGCACCCGATCGGCGCGACAGGGGCAATCCTGATGACCAAGCTTGTCTATGAACTTGGCCGGACGGGCAAGACGCTCGGGGCGGCGACCATGTGCATCGGCGGCGGGCAGGGGATCGCGGTCCTCGTCGAGCGCCTCTAGGGTACGTACCCATAAATGAAGCCGATTTGGCGGCAGAAATGGCAAAATCTCGCGAGGAAGCGTGCGCAGAGCGGGCTTTATGCCCGGTCAAGCGCGGTGACGCTGCGAGGTAAAGCCATTTTGCCGTCCTTCGGATTTGGCCGTTTTGGCCATCTGCCGCGTCGCGAAAGGCTTGAAAATGAACCACATTTCCTGCGCTTTCGTTCCTCGCAGTTGGTCAAAACGATCCAAACCAAATTGACTTCATTTATGAGTCCGTACCCTAAGGTACGTACCCCAAGGTGTCGACGCCTGAGACCGAGCCACGAGTTTCAGGCGACCGGGCGATTGACTTGTACCGGGCGGGGACAGACACTCGCGCACGGGTTCAACACATCTGTCCGGTCGCACCAATGAAACTCAGTCTGATCAAATCGATGCTTGCTGTTCTGATGGTTGGTGTCATGACCATTTCGGCGGATGCCGTCGATCCGGACGAATGGGATACAAAGCCGCCCGAACCAACACCGACTTCGAAGGAATGCGCCGACGGCGAGGCCTGGGACGAGCGCTCCGGGAAATGCGTCAAGCTGGAGTCCCGTATCCTTGACGATCTGGACCGCTTCAGGGCGGCCCGGGAACTGGCATACGTGGGCAGGTTCGCCTCGGCGGCAATGGCGCTTGATGCAATGACGGATCAGGCGGATACGCACGTGCTGACCTATCGCGGGTTCCTGGCGCGAAAATCCGGGGACTGGCTGGCAGCGCACGTCTTCTATGACCGGGCGCTTGCCGTTGATCCGGACAATCTCGCGGCGCGCTCTTATCTCGGGATGGGGCTCGTCGAAAAAGGAGAACTTGAGGCTGCGCGAGAACAACTGTCCGAAATCCGGTCGAGAGGCGGCCGCGAAACCTGGCCGGAGCGCGCTCTTCTCATGTCGCTAAGATCGGGAGGGGCGGCGTTTTACTGAGCCTGCCGGCTTCAAGACGATATGTGCCGGCCGGCCTTCCGTGCGGTCTGCAAAGCGCCGGATGAAAAAAATTGCCTCACGATGAATAAAACCCGGGCGATGGTGTCTACCGGATATCGCGAGCTTAATTCGGGAGGAGAATGATCATGAAATTTGTTGTCGCACCTGCGGTTGTCGCCCTCAGCCTTTTCGGGGCACAGGCCCTTGCCGGCGAGACCCCGGCCAATCCGGACGCCAAGGTCTATTTCGTCAATCTGAATGACGGAGACAAGGTAAGCGGACCGGTCACGGTCGTCTTCGGTCTGTCCGGAATGGGCGTTGCGCCGGCGGGCATCGAGAAGGAAAACACGGGGCATCACCATCTCCTGATCAACCGGGCACCGATCGGCGAGGGGGAAGATGGCGCGGACGAGTTCATCTACAACATCCCGGCTGACGACAACCACAAGCACTATGGCGGCGGCCAGACCGAGACCGTGCTTGACCTCGGCCCGGGCGAGCACACGCTTCAATTGGTGCTTGGTGACCTCAACCATGTCCCGCACGATCCGCCGATCTTCTCCGACGTGATTACCATCACCGTCGAATAGATCTTGCTTGCTGCCGGCGGCACTGCCGCCGCCGGCCGGCTGGAGTTCAACATGAAATCTCGCTCTGTCAGGGACATGCTGCCGAAAGCTTTGCCGTCGATCTGGCGGTTCGCGCTCAGCCTGACCGGTGACATCGAGATGACAAACGACCTCGCGCAGTCCACGTGTCTGCGGGCGGTCGAAAAAGCCGATCAGTTTCGGGAAACGGGAAGTTTCGAAGGCTGGTGCCTGCGGATCTGCCGGTCGATCTGGCTGAACGAACTGCGCAGCCGTGCCCGGCGGCAGGACAAGGCATTTGCCACGGTCGACATTGACCAGATCGCGGATATCGCCCCGGAGATCGAGACCAACCTCTTTGCCCGGGAGGTCATTGCGCGGGTCATGGCGTTGCCCGATGCACAGCGCAGCGTTGTGGAACTCATCTTCGTGCAGCAATTCACCTATTCGGAGGCCGCGGTCATTCTGGATGTGCCCATCGGGACCATCATGAGCCGCCTGCACGCCGCGCGTAAGGTGCTGAAGGCGTTTGCGGACAATCCCGCAGTCGAAAACAGAAAGGAGAAGACATGACCTATTCAGATCAGGAACTTCTTGACTTTCTGAACGGTGACATGGACCCGCGGCGTGCAGAGCAGGTCGAACAGACCATGCGCGTCGACCGCGAACTGGAACATCGGGTGATGGCGCTCGATCCGATTGCCGCGCCGGTACGCGGCGCGATGAGAGGACTGCCCGGCAGGCGTGTGCTGGCCGATCTGGAACGCTCGGCAATTGATGACGTCAAACGCGGCGGAACCGGTCCGCAATGGACGAAGCTGGCCGTTGTCCTGGTTCTGGGGGCCGTGATCGGCGGCGGAGCGATGTGGCTCGGCGGACCGTCTGCGGATGACTGGCGGGGCAGGGTCGCGCAATACCAGTCGCTCTATGTCGCCGACACGGTGAGACTGACCATCGCAAGTTCCGACGTCCTGGAACGTCAGCTCGAAGTCGCCAGCGAAAAACTCGGCCGGCCCCTGGAACAGGCATCGCTGGAAGCGCCGTCCTCGCTCAGGCTTGCACGGGTTCAGGTGCTTGGACTCGACGATGCGCCGCTGATCCAGATCGTCTACCAGGATGCGGAAGGAACGCCTTTCGCGCTCTGCGTCACGACGGCCGGCCCGCGCGGTGAAGCCAACGAGCCTTCGTCGGAAATGCTCCACGGCCTTGCAACGACAGCCTGGGAGGACGGGTCTTTCCGCTACATATTCGTGGGCGGTGACGATCTCGGCAAAACCGGCAAGGTCGCGTCCGAGCTGAAAGGCGTGCTTTGAGCGCGTGTTTTTTGGCCTATCAGCTTCCCTTGATGTGCGGGGGCATTTTCAGCCCGTCCGCCTCGAGTTCTTCCGGGTCCCAATAGGCGATGTAGATGCCCTCGGGCTCCCGCGCGTCGGTCATTTTTTCGATGATCTCCGGCGTCCGGGTGATGCGGGTGTGATGGCGGCGGGCCCAGGCGAAATGCAGCGCCTTCAGCCGCTCGACCTGTTCTTCGTAATCGGGATTGCCGCCCAGATCGTCGAGTTCCTCCGGATCCGATTGCAGATCAAACAGCATCGGGCGCATGTTCTCGACATGAATGTATTTCCAGCGACCGTCGAAGACCATCACCAGCCGGGCGTCGGACTGGTCCACACCGACCGCACGGCGGGCGTCGCGGGTTGCATAATCGTATTCGGAGATGCAGTGATCCCGCCAGTCGCCGGTCTTGCCATGCAGCAGCGGCTGGAGTGAACGCCCCTCGAACACGTGCGGCTTTTCGGGCCCGCCGAGGAACTGCTGAAAGGTTGGCGCCAGATCGATGCCCTCGACAAGGGCATCAGAGGCGGTTCCGCGCGTGGCGTCGGCCGCTTGCCGGGGGTCGTAAACGATCAGGGGAATACGCGCCGAACAATCGTAGAAAAGGTCTTTCTCGCCGAGCCAGTGGTCGCCCATGTTGTCGCCGTGGTCGGAGCAGAAGACGACCATGGTGTCCTGCATTCTTCCGCTGGTTTCCAAATAGTCGAACAACCGGCCCATATTTTCGTCGAGTTCCTTGATGAGGCCCATATAGACCGGCGCGACAATGTCCCTGACATTGTCGCGCGCGAAGCTCCGGCATATGCGCGTCTCGCTCCAGGCCTTCATGAGCGGATGCGTGTGTTCGCCGTCCCTGCGGTTGACCGGTGGAAGATCGCTCGCCGAATACATGTCATTGTAAGGGGCAGGCGCGAGATACGGCCAATGGGGTTTTATGTAGCTCAGGTGGCAGAGCCAGGGATCGTCGCCTTGGCTCTCCATGAATTCGATGCCGCGTGTCGTGAGCCAGGCGGTCTCGGAATGTTCCTTGGGGACACGCGCGGGAAGGGGCGCCGTTTCCAGGAGCCAGCCGGACATGAGCTGACCATCCGGTCCGATCGCCGTGTTCGCCCATTCCTCCCAGGGCGTTTCGCCGTCCATGCCGTGCGCACGCAGGTATTCTTCGTAGTCTTCGGCGTGACGGTTCTTGTCGGTTGCCGCGTTCGTGCCGTCATCGCGCACAAAGACATCGAACCCGCATTCGCTGACCAATGCCCCGATGGTGCTTTCCGGATCGATACCGAGGCGCTTCATGCCTTCCGCATCGGCGCGCATGTGGGTCTTGCCGACCAGGGTGCTGGTGATACCGATTTCACGCAGGTGATCGCCGAGCGTCGGTTCTCCGACACGAAGCGGAAAGCCGTTCCAGGTGGCTCCGTGGCTGCGCACATAGCGGCCGGTATAAAAACTCATCCGGCTGGGTCCGCATATCGGTGACTGGACGTAGGCACGGTTGAACCGGACGCCTTTTGCCGCAAGGCGATCGAGGTTCGGTGTCTCAATGTGGGTTGCGCCGTAGCAGCTCAGGTAATCCCAGCGCAGCTGATCCGCCATGATCCACAATACGTTCATCTGATGCCCATCACTTTTCTGGAGAAGGTTCGACGTCTGATCCTGAAAGGCTGAGTATGCCGAGACATTGGACCGCTATTCACCGGGAGCCGCAGTGTCAGCGCGGCGCCCTGTAGAGACCCTCCGACTTGAGCACCTCTATGTTGGTTGCCTCGCGCGCCATTGCGCGCTGCACCGCGGGCCGCTCGTTGTTAAGGTCGAAGTGCCTGCGGATGTTCGGGTAGTTCTCGCCCGGATAGCCGACACCGGTGATCCGGCCCCAGACCCAGTACAGGTATCCGTCCAGGGCAGACCAGGTATCGCCGTACCACCAGGGGCCATCGGCGAGGCGCGCCTCGATCATGTTCATGATCTTGTTCATGGCCTCGATGCCGACCGGGCGCACAATTTCGAATGACAGGGCCTTGTCCTCGATGAACTTGAGCGGCATCGCCACCCGGGTCACGATCGGGTGCACCGTTGCGGAAAAGAACGACAGGTCGGCGATCTGTTGTGCACTTTCGAACGCGTCCGACGTTTCCGGCAACAGGTTTGCCTCCGGGAATCGGGCATTCAGCCAACTGAGGATCGCGACATTCTCGGTCAGTGGAACGCCGTCGACAACCAGGGTCGGCACCTTGCCTTTCGGATTGATTTTCAGGAATTCCGGCGAGTTCTGCTGGTTGGCGGCAGTGCGCACCAGTTCCGTCTCGAAGGGGACACCGATTTCCTCGAGCGCGATGGTCGGCACGCGTGCGCAGGTGTTCGGGGCGACAAAAAGCAAAAATTCAGGCATTGAAACTCTCCATAATACCTCTATTACTATCAAAATAGAAAAAATGTCGATATTTTTGATGCTGTGTCTCGCGTCGCTTGGGAGGGTTGGCCGGCAAAGCGGGGGCAAAGGAAACATCGATCAGGGAGGAAAACGATGTCTCGAATTGTCTTGGGAACCCTTGCCGCAATTTTGTGCCTGACGACCGGTGCACAGGCACAAACAATATTATCCGCGGAGACGGCTGCACCGAACACCACACCGGGAATTTCCATCATTGCGCTGTCCGAGGCGGCGGCAAAAGCCGGGGTCGCGGATATCCAGGTGACCTCCGGACAGACGCTGACGAACTCGGTCCAGAATGTTGCCGAGGGCAAGACCGATATCGCCGCCGCGCCGTTCATTCTGCCCTTCCTTTTGTCGAAGGGGGTCGGGCCCTACGCAGGGCTCGGTGCGGAGAAAGGTGCGGAACTCGCAGGCGAACTCGCCGTCCTCTACACATACCGGATTTCGGTTCAGGGGCTCATTGCGTTCGACAGTTCGAACATCAGCGGCTGGGACGGCCTGGAGGGAAAAACCATTTTCAACGGTCCGCCCCGCGGTGCCGCGCTGACCAACGCGCGGCTGCTCATCAAGACCAATACCGGTCTTGAAGAAGGGTCAGGCTATACGGGTGTCCAGGTGAACTGGGGGCAGGCAGTCAAGACGATGCAGGACGGCTCCGCGGATGCCTTCGTGCTGCCCATGTCATTCCCCGATCCGCGTGTGTCCGCGAGCCTGGCATCCGGCAACATGACGATCTTCTCGGTTTCGAAGGAGGTTTTTGACAGCGAGGCGTTCAACAACGTCGCCAAACTGCCCGGAACCGTGAAGTTCTCCATGCCGATCGAAGACATGGGCTACGGTGATGGTGTCACGATCATTTCCGAGGACGGAACCTTCCGGGGGCCCGGCACTGTTGGTGCGGACATCGTGAACAAGAGCATGGATTTCGACACGGCAAAGTCGCTGACGGCCGCGGCCATTGAAAACATCGAGTCGATCTATCATGCGAAAGCGCCGTTCATGCCCGTGACCTGGCATGGCGAGACCGCGATCGAAATCACGGACATGTGCGGACCGAACCCGCTAAAGTACCACCCGGGGGCGGTCGCTGCCTGGGAAGAAGCCGGATACACCCTTCCTGACTGTGCCAAGTAAGGTCCGGATCAACCGGCCGGGTGCACCTTGCGCCCGGCCGGTGTCCGGCAGGTGAACGGTACAATGGTCGGCTCAAACGATACCCGGGATCGTCGCAGTTTCTCTCTTCAGCTGCTCTATTTCCTTTCGGTTGCGATGGTGCTTGTCGGCCTCGTCAATTCGACGCCCGGCATCCCTGGCTATGACGCCCTGATCGCGAACCTGTCGGGCAACGACGCCGCCAAACTCCGCAAGTTTCCGTTCGAATGGTTTTATCCGTTCTTCTTCGCGCTGATGATGCTGATTGTCGTCTTGAAGCACTCCCTTTGGCGCGACTGGCGGGACAAAAGCGTGATCAAGCGCCGATTCGGCCTTTATCTCGATCTCGCGCTGGTGGTGATGGCGTTCACGGTTTCGCTTACCTACCTCATCGAGATCGAGTCGGTGTGTCTCGTGGACCGTATCACCGGCGACCGGGCCCGCTTGATCGAGGAGAGCCTGGCGGCTGCGGCCGCGTTCAGCGAAAGTCTGGGTCTTCCGGCGCCGACAACCGTCGAAGACCCACAATGCGTGAACACGACCGGCGGTTGGCTCGTACTGATCGTGGGCCTGGCGATCGTCGTGTTCCTTTCCTACAACGTCAAGGTCTGGGGACTGCCGCTGGTGATCGTCGCGATCCTGGTCTCGGCCTACACGATCCTTACCGTTCTGATCTGGTATGTTTACGGTGCGGACGACATCAACAAGTACTTCGTAACCAAGCTGGCAGGCGAGCCGCGCCTCTTGTCGGACGGCCGGCCGCGTGTCCACGATGTCCTGGTCAACAATTCCTCGGGTCTTCTCGGACGGTTCATGGACATCGTCCTGAATACGATCTTTCCCTATCTGGTTCTCGGTGCGCTGTTCGGAAGTTCTGCCGGAGGAAAGTCGCTGATCAAGCTGGCATTCCGCTGGACGCGGCATCTGCGCGGCGGTCCCGCACATGCGGCCATCGTGTCGTCGGCGATGTTCGGCACGATCTCCGGGGGGCCGATCGTCAATGTCCTGTCGACCGGCGTCCTGACCATCCCGATGATGCTCAAACGCGGTTTCAGCAAGGTGTTCGCGGGCGGCGTCGAGGCGGCCGCCTCGTCGGGCGGGTCGATCATGCCCCCGGTGATGGGGGTCGCCGCCTTCATCCTGGCGTCACTCACCGCGATCCCCTATTCAAGCGTCATCGTTGCGGCCATCATTCCCGCACTGGCCTATTTCTATTGCCTGTTCCTGTCGGCGATCTTCCAGTCGAGGAAACAGAACATCACCGCAATCGGCAAGATTACGGAAGAGATGACACTGGAGCGCCAGGACTATCTCAATCTGGTGATGATCTTCGGTCCGATCCTGCTGATCCTGATGCTTTTGCTGACCCCCAAGGATGCGGTTGGCTGCGGGCTGTTCGGCGGACTTCTGGGCGCTGAGCGGGTCTTTACCGATGCCGGCTGTCAGGTGCAGAGCCTGAGCTGGATCCAGCAGGCCATTCAGAACTCTGCCGGCTCGGCCGGTGCTGCAGGATGGTGGGCGGTGATGCTGCTGCTCGGATTGCTGTTTCTGGATCCCGAAGTGCGCGCGCGGCCCGGCAAGATCGTCGATGCACTGTCGAATGCGGGTATCCTGATCTCGACGCTCTACCTGATGTTTCTCGCGGTCTCGATCATCGACTTCTGCCTGTCCTTCACGGGGCTGCCGGTGTTCCTCTCGCTCGATGTTCTGGCCTGGCTGAACAGGCTCGACCTGGGCGGCAGCGGCTCTACCTTCTTCCAGTTTGTCGCACTCCTGATGACAATGCTGCTGGCCGTGCTTCTGGGCATGGGCATGCCTGCCGTGCCGGCCTACATCAACGCGGCGCTGCTCATGGGGCCCGTTCTCGCCGGTCTCGGCCTCTCGCTGTTCACGTCCCACATGTTCATCTTCTACTTCGCCGTTGCGAGTGCCATCACGCCCCCCGTTGCGCTGGCGGCTTTCGCGGCCGCCACGATCACCAAGGCGGAGCCCGTGGCGACTTCTCTCTCCGCGGTGCGGTCCGGGATCGTGATGTTCGTGGTGCCGTTCGTCTTTGCCTTTTACCCGGAATTGCTCCTTATCAACGAAGCGCGGCTCGATCCCCAGGCGAGCGGGGGGAACGCCTATTTGCCGGGATATGACGCCGACGTCCACCTTGTCGCGATGCTCCTCCTGCTCGGGCGGTTGCTGGTCGCGCTCTATCTCCTGTCGTCCGCGCTTGCTGCGTTCGACCGGCGCGCGCTGCCGGCCTGGGAGATCGGGCTGCGGCTTGGCCTGGCGGTGATGCTTATGATGAAACTTGAACTGATCTGGATCGGCGCGGCGGTGGTGACTGCATTGCTCCTGGTCCTGCACAACCGGTCCGCCGCCCATGCCAAAACGGCCTGACTTCGTCCTCTTCATGACCGATCAGCACAGGGCCGACTTCCTCGGCTGCGCCGGTCACCCGGTCCTGAAGACCCCGAATATTGACGCAATCGCTGCCACCGGAACGGTGTGGGACCGGTTTTACGTTGCCAGCCCGGTGTGCATGCCCAACCGCGCGAGTTTCATGACCTGCCGGGTGCCTTCCAGCCACGGCGTCCGTGCAAACGGTATTCCGCTCGACAAGCGGCATGTCACCTTCGTCGAGCTTCTGCGCGATGCGGGATACAAAACCGCGCTCATCGGCAAAAGCCACCTGCAGACTTTTTCCGGCAAACCGCCCATGCTTGAAGCGCCGGAAACGCGCACCGGGTTCCACCGCGCATCGGGCAAGCTGTCACAAGCTGTCAGGCATGATCTTGAGACCTATCTCGCCGAGGACCCGGGCCGGACGTCCTACGACACGCCGCTGCCGTTCTACGGTTTTGACCATGTGGAACTCGTCACAAGGCATGGGGACGCCTGCGGCGGCAACTACCGGGACTGGCTTTTGGAACGGGCTCCCGATGCCGACCGGCTTCTCGGAGCTGAAAACCAGCTGCCGCATGACTATGTCTGCCCGCAAGCCATTCGCACGGCCCTTCCCGAGGAGCTTTACTCCACCCGTTACATTGCCGAACGCGCGTCGGCCTGGCTTGCGCAAAACGCGGATGACGAGCAGCCTTTCTTCCTGATGGTGTCCTTTCCAGATCCGCATCACCCGTTCAACCCGCCGGGACGATACTGGGACATGTACGATCCGGCGGACATGCCGATCCCTGCCGTCTTCGAGGCGAATGACTGGAACCCTCCGGCGCATGTGGCGAGCGTGCTTGAAGACCGCGAGACCGGACGGGCGAATCCGGGTTCATTTGCTGTTCTGGGCACCTATGCCCAGGAGGTGAGGGAGGCCCGTGCGCTGACCTGCGGCATGATCTCGATGATCGACGATGCCGTCGGGCAGGTGCGCGCGCAGGCAAAGGCGAAGGATGCCGTGACGATTTTCACGACGGATCATGGCGACCATCTCGGGGACCACAGGATGCTCTTCAAGGGACCCGCAGCCTATGAGGAGCTGACCCGGGTCCCGTTCATCTGGTCGGACCCGCAGGCAGACGGACACGGACGGACCGCGGAAATCGGTCAGACCCATGATATCGGGACCACCGTTCTGGAGCGGGCCCGTGTCGAACCCGCAATCGGCATGCAGGGGCGTTCGCTGCTGTCGGGCGGGCGGGAGGCCGCTTTCATACAGTACGACCACCAAAAGACCAATCGTGGCCTCGGGCGCGTTCCGCGCATTCACACGCTGCGAACCGCGGATTGGCGTTTGTCGATGTTCGAGGGGATCGCCTGGGGCGAACTCTATCATCTGCGCGACGATCCCGGTGAATTCCACAATCTTTGGGACAGTCCTCTTCATGCGCGGCAGCGCGCCGAACTCATGGAGATGCTTGTCCGCCAGGAATTGGCCCATGTGGACCGTGTGCCGCTGCCGACGGCACAGGCATAGCCGGTAGATCAACGCAATAAACGATCGTTGTGACACACGTCGGCGCGAACCTTGCTCTAACCATGGATTTTGCTTTCTGTCGCCTTTCGCACTTTTCCTTGCATCCCATCGCCGTTTGCCGCGCAATTGCGGCCTGGTTTGTGAGGGTCTGGCCTAGGAAAGCAGTTCTATTTGTGTTTGAAGTTTAAAAGACCAAGTACGCATCAGTTCTGTGGGGGCGACGATGTTTCATATTGCTTCGGTTTTCGCCAAGCCGGTTCTCGACAAACTCGGAGTCTCAGCAGAGGCGAAGGAACGGTTTGTGGCCCTGCAGAAGGCTGTCACCGGGGATGCCGGGACGGCCTGGATACCGCTGTCGCGGCCTTCTGCCACCCTCGATTTTTCCACTCATCAGCAGACTGAATCCTCGGTGTTCAACACCGGTGCCATTGAAACCAAGAATGGGCCGGTCAACTGGACCGAATTTGTCTGGGATACCGATCAGCACATCAAGGACTGCATCCTTCACAAGGTGTCCTGGCGCTTTTACAGCAACAAGCTGATTTGCCTCGAGATTTGCGCCAGCAAGGACAACGAGGGTTTTGACGGCAGCGACCTGATCGGCCACCGGCTCGAGCTCAGAGACAGGACCGGTTTCCTGATCGGGATCTGGGCAGCCGCGTTTCTGATCGTCAAGAATACGACAAGGCGGAGTTTTCAGACTTCGGCGGAAGACGATCACAAGGTTCTTGATCTGCATTTCGACATGCTGGCCGAAAAGCAGAACGGGCTTTCATTCCGGATTTAGAAATGAACGGAATTTTTCACTTGCTCAACTTCGGTGCATGAAGCGGGCCGGCATAGAAACGCCTGTCAGGATCCGGCCGGAGGCGGCGGTCTACGGTGCAATGCGGGGAGCAGCGGCGGTCGTGATCGGTGGAGAGCGCTTCTCTCCACCAATCGACTGTCTCACTCGATGGTGCCCGGGAGCGAGAGGTCGCCCGAGGCGACATCAAAAACATCCGTGACGCACAACAGCGGTGCGTGAATGCTCTCGTTGACCTTCAGTGCCGATGTCACGCCGTCATAGGACGCGCCGGTAACGTCACCGTTGACGGCAGCCCTGATCGTGATCTCCGGTCCGTCGAATACGGGCGTGAAGCCCGGACTGTCGAGCAGGATGGGAAAACCCGGCCAGGTGGCCGGCAATCTGGGGGTCGTGTTTTCCGGGATGTCCTTGACTGCAAGAGCGCCTGGACCGCAGGCCTCGGTCGGGGCGAGAACCACCCAATGGCTGTGCCAGACGCCGCCGTCATTGCCGAGATCGCCGTCAAGATTTTCGTCGTAAAGCGGCGTGTCGTCGAAGTCGGGGTGATTGGTCGCCGCCATCGCGAGAATGCCGGCGCCTTCCTCGAAACCGACCAGGGAGGGATCAAGCGTCGTCGGCCAGACATAGGACCAAACGGCCGCCCCCGCGACTTCACCGGTCGGCTCCGGCGTGTCGGCACCTGCGACACCGTTGGTGGTCATGTGAAACGTGAGAACATTGCCATCGGAGTGAATATGCGCGGCGATGATGTCCAGGGACGCCGTCTTGCTCTTCTTTACCGGCGAATGGATCGCGGTCTCCTGGTTGACCGCGTGGGTGTTTTTGTCATGTGCAAGCGCCGGCCCGAAAGTCAGCAGGGCGCAGGACGTCAGACAAATGATTGAGGGGCGCATCGAAAAACTCCTTTCGTGTTTGATGGATGTTAATTAATAGTGAGTCGCTACTATTGCAAGGATTATTTTGAGTCGCTACTTATAGATCATGGAAAACGACTCCCGATCACGTGTTCGTCCGCTGCTGGATCGCCTTCAACGGCTCATTGCCTCCGAAGACTGGGCGGACGACCTCAACCCCGCGCAGCGCAGTGCGCTTGGATATCTTGTGCGTGCGAACCGGTTTTCGCGCTCGCCGTCCCAGGTCGCCGACTATCTGTGCACGACAAGGGGGACGGCCTCGCAGACATTGAAAGCGCTGGAGAAAAAGGGGTTGATTGAGCGTTCGGCGTCTGACGCTGACAAACGGACCATTTCCTACGATGTCACGCAGGCGGGTTTCGACGTGGCCGGCCGGATGGATGCGCTCGACGAGGCACTTGGGAGGCTCGACACGGAAAGCGGCGCCGCGTTGGAGAAAACGCTCTCCGAACTGATCAGGCTTCAGCTCGCGGCACGCGGTTTCCGGTCATTCGGGCTGTGCAGAACCTGCAAATATCACAGGACGGCGGAGGCCGGGCTTTATTGCACGCTGCTTCAGGTCGACCTCACGGCCGAGCAGGCCGACGAGCTGTGTCACGAACACGCCGCTGCCTGAAACCCGCATCCAGGCGTTGAGATGAAGCGCCGATGACCGCCGGTTTATCCGGCGTCTTCCGGGCTGGACGCAGGCCGTTCCGGCTGGCATCGTCGCGTCATGGCAAGACACATCATTCAACAGGCGGACGAAGCTGCCGACGGCCGTCGAACCGCACCGGCGGCCCTGCGCAACAGTGGTCCGCTGATTGAAGCACTCCGGCAACGGTTGCCCTCCGAAGGACGCGTCCTGGAAGTGGCGAGCGGCACCGGTCAGCATGCGGCCGCCTTCTCAGAAGCGTTTCCGGAACTTGACTGGGTACCCTCCGACGTCGACCCCGGGCAAAGGGAGAGCATTGCCGCCTGGCGGCGCAGCAGCGGCCTGAAGAACCTTGCCGAACCTCTGGCCATCGATATCTCGGCCTCCTGGCCGGTCGGGCAGGGGTTTGCCCAGGCGGTCCTGACCGTCAATCTTCTTCATCTCGTACCGGCGACGTTTGTCTCGCGGTTTTTTGAAGAGGCGCGTTCAGCGCTGCGTGGCGGTGGCCGGGTGATTGTCTACGGTCCGTTTCTGCGAGGGTCGTCCTACGCTTCGGATGGTGATCGTGCATTTGACACGTCGCTGCGTGCCCGGGATCCCGCGATCGGGTACAAATCGGTCGAGGCCGTGTCTGAAATTGCAGGCGCAGCCGGGTTTTCGCCCTTGGCAAACGATGCGATGCCGGCGAACAACCTTCTTCTGACATTCAACCTGCCGTGACGGTCAGGCCTTGCGTCCGAGATAAACGGCCTGCGTGACCTCGCGGCCCTCCTGCAGCGGGTTTGCGAATACGACAGGCTCGACCCATGCCTGGTCAAAGGCTCCGGCCAGCCGATTGGTGATGGCCTCATCGGGTGGCTCATCCGACCAAAGCCCGACGATCCCGCCAGGTTTCAGGAAACGCTGCACGGAGCGGAGGCCTTCTGCCGTGTAGAAGCCCTTGGAGCCTCCGTGCAGAAGCCGCTCCGGCGTGTGGTCGATGTCGATGAGGAGCGCGTCATAGAGGCGTCCGGGATGCTCGGCATCAAACCCATCCGGCGATGCCGCCAATGCAAAGAAGTCTCCTTGCACAAGCCGGCATTTCGGGTCGTCGGCGAGCTCGGTTTTCATCGGCACCAGTCCCTCCCGGTGCCAGCGGATCACGGGTTCCAGAAGATCGACCACATCAAGCGAGTGCAGGCGTTCATCCGCCAGCACGGCCCTGGCGGTGTAACCAAGTCCGAGACCGCCCACCAGCACTTCCAGCCGGTCGCCTTTCAGCGCGGCCATCCCCTTGTCGGCCAGTGCGATTTCGGACGCGGTGAACAGGCTCGACATCAGATGTTCGTCCCCGAGCAGGATTTCGAAGACATCGATCCCGAGCGACAGGATATGCCTTCGCCGCAGCGAAATCGCTCCGATCGGGGTCGGGGCGTAGTCCAGTTCTTCAAACATTCTGCTCATCCCGGCACCGTGGCAGGTCGGGCGGACAAAGGGAAGTGCAGAGTTGCCGCAATCCGGAACACGGGGTCCGGCGCGGCCGCCGTTGCTGACCGGACACGGTGCGTGCGCCGGTGAAAGCCGAGTTGACATCGCTCCGGCAATCTTTGAATTCTGACGCTCGGACCGGGTTGGCTTTGCGGGACTACAGTTGAAAAGGGGAGGCGCATGTTCGTTTATCAGGAGCTGTCGGCACGCGTGGCAGCGCAACGGCCGGTGCGGGTGGGTCTGATCGGTGCGGGCAAGTTCGGGTCGATGTTCCTGAGCCAGGTTCCGACCACGCCAGGGTTGACGGTGTCGGCAATTGCGGATCTGCGTCCCGACAATGCCCGCAAGGCGTGCGCCGAAGTCGGCTGGACGGAGGATCTGGCCGGCGGCGTGGCCTTCACCGACGACGCCATGGCCATGATGACGCGTGACGATGTGGATGTTGTTGTCGAAGCGACCGGCAACCCTGTCGCGGGTCTTGTTCATGCCCGGGAGGCAATCCGGCAGGGCCGGCACGTTGTCATGGTCAATGTTGAAGCCGATGTGCTGGCCGGCGCGCTCCTGGCGGAAGAGGCGCGCGCGGCGGGCGTGGTCTACTCGATGGCCTATGGTGACCAGCCGGCGCTGACCTGTGAGATGGTGGAGTGGGCCCGGTCCTGCGGGTTCAGCGTCGTCGCGGCCGGCAAGGGCACAAAATACCTGCCCAGCTACCATGCGTCCACGCCGGATACGGTCTGGGATCATTATGGCTTGACGCCAGAGCAGGCAGCGGCCGCCGGCATGAACGCGCAGATGTTCAACAGTTTCCTCGACGGCACCAAATCCGCGCTCGAAATGGCTGCGATTGCCAATGCAACGGGTCTGACGCCGCCGCCGGACGGCCTGCTGTTCCCGCCTGCCGGAATGGATGATCTGGCGCATGTTCTGCGCCCCGTTGAAGATGGCGGTCAGCTGGCCGGAAAAGGCATGGTGGAAGTCGTGTCTTCCCTGGAGCGGGATGGCCGGCCGGTATTCCGGGATCTTCGCTGGGGCGTCTATGTCGTCATCGAAGCACCGAACCCTTACGCCGCCGCCTGTTTCCGGCAATACGGCATGAACACGGACGCCTCCGGACGCTACTCGGCGATGTACAAGCCCTTTCACCTGATCGGGCTCGAGCTGAACGTTTCCATCCTGTCCGCTGCATTGCTCGGCAAGCCGACCGGCTCGACGCTGTCCTTCGACGCCGATGTTGCCGCGACGGCCAAACGCGACCTTGCCATCGGTGAGAGACTGGACGGGGAAGGCGGATCGACGGTCTGGGGCAAGCTGTTGCCGGCAAGAACCTCGCTTGCGCGGGGCGCGCTGCCGATCGGCCTTGCCCACGGCGTGACATTGAAGAACGGCATTGCCGCCGGACAGATCGTGACCTGGGACGACGTCGACATTGACGAGACCGCCGATGCCGTGAGGATCCGCCGCGAGATGGAGCAGCGTTTCGGTTAAGTCCGGTCTGCCTCACAGCCGCTTGTGTTTGCCGCTATTTGGAAAACACTTTGGCGGCGGCGGTGATCAGATCGCCTAAACCGTCAATCTCGTTTTGTTTTCGCGTGACCTTGGTTCCATCCTTGTGGAAAATGATGACCTCGCCCTTGGGCAGGTCCGGATCTTTCGTGACACGTACTTTCTCGCCCTCGAAATCGATAACGACGCCCGTGCGCCATTCCCGGCGAATGAGCATGACGAGGTCGACGAGAGCCCGGACGCCGAGGATTGCCAGGATCGTCAGTTCGAATCCGCTGGCGCCAAGTCCCTTGCCGGTCTTGAAGCTGTCGCCTTCCGCCGCCTCTCTGACGGCGCTCTCGATACTCGCCTGTTCCTCCGGCGAATCGGGCGTGAATTCCACGTCGATTTCAACGGTCGTCATCGTATCCATGTTGCTTCCATCCTCCTGATCGAATGACATACGTTTTTCGTTGCTATGGCGTTTGCGGCGCGCGGCCCCATGTTCGGCGGACGCGGCCGTTCCACAGCGGAGATGGCCGCAGCCCCTTGGTGTAGTCACTGACTAAGAACAGGGTGACCTGGTCCTCGACCATGGCAAAAAGCGAGTTGTTCATGCCGATGAGGTTGCCGGTCGCCAATCTCGATATCTCCGGGATATCCCCGGGTACGTAGTTCCTGAGGCTATTTCGGCGCTCTTCCGGCGCGGGGTATATCTCGTCTTTCCAGGGCAGACCGGTCTTCCCGTGTTCCAGCACGCACAAGGTATGATCCAGCATGCGGAAGGCGATGAGTGCCAGGTCGGCACACCAGAAGGGAACCGACCATGACTGGCCGCCAAGCAAGGATTGATAGGAAATCAGGAAGGCCGCGTTGCCATCGGCCTCTCCTTCGGGGACCGGGCCGAAACGGTCGGTCGCAAAGTGTCCGAGGCGCACGTGTCCTTGCTCGTGAGCCACGACAAAGCTCAGCATGTTCTGGAAAACAGGCACAAACAGATGCCTGTTCCATTCCGGTGGGGACACGTAGGGAGCGTCCGCTTCAGGGGTTCCTTCGTAAATGTAGCGTCGCAGGGTGTTGAGGCACACGTCGATCGTGCCCGGCGGCAAGGTATGGGAGCGGGGCAGTTGCGCGATCGCCCGGTCATCCAACAGGGCCGTGGGATCGATCGGCGGTGCCACCCAGCACACCAGCGCGGCGAAGTCACGGAGATAACGCATCATGCCGTGGTCATAGAAAATGACGTAGTTGTCGCCATCCATGGTCGGGACGACGCGTGCGTTGATGTCGCCCTCCGGAAGGGTGGCGATATACGGCAACATATGCAGCGGCTGGCCGACATGACGCAACGCCTGTTCTTCCAGCACGGTCTGGATCCGGAACCAGCGCTGCCGGACCAGGCCGTCTTCCAGGTCGAATTGCGGCAATTCGGGCTCTTCTGCATCGGCCTCGGCAATTGTCTGTTTGGCTGCTTCAAGCTCTTCGTCGGAAAAGAGCGATTGCCAGCCCATGTAGTCGCGAAACTGCTCCGGTGTCAGGCCCGGCCGCGGCGTTTCCCGCAGATGCTCGAACGCGGCGGCCGCGCCGCCCTTGATCCCGAGCGCCCGCGATACTTCGCGATAGCTCGTGGACTGGCGATAGCGGATCGTTGCAAGGACATCATCCGGCCACTCCGTCACGCTGGGGTAGGGTTGCGGCTGTAGCGCGTCGGCAATCTGGCCCGGCAAGAGGCCATCATCACCGGTCGGGGCAGGGGCTTGATCATTTGTTTGGCCGAATACGCTTGCAATACGTTTCAGCGCGGCTTGAATATCGAATACCATCTTGCCCCCTTCGGAACAATTTACAGCCAAATGGACTGACGACTCGACAGCGCGGCCTTCATGGCCGCAGAACTTCTAAAATCATGTTTGCAAGGTAAAGCACGGTGCGCTGTTCAACGAGCGCTTGTTAAGACTCTACTACATCAAGCTGGCAAGTTACCAGTATTTCCTTTGCGTAAAGTATGGGCGGTTCTGCACACCGTTGGCGTGCTGCGGTTCCGATTGTTCTTGCAAGACCCGCCAGCGGGTGACGGGCTGAAGCTTGTCGCTTGCCGTTGGGTTAGGTATGCATGTCAGGTGAATTGTTCTGAACAGATAAATTGCCGGCAGGGTGCCAATGTTTCGATTTCTTGTTTTCGCCTTTGTGTTGGTGCTGAGCGCGCTTCCATCCCTTGCGGCGAAACGCACGGCGTTCATTGTCGGCAACGCGGACTACGCCAACGCGGGGCCGCTTGCCAATCCGGTCAACGATGCGCGCCTTGTGGCTGAAACGCTCCAAGGACTGGACTTCGAAGTCACGCTGGCGACCGATCTGACGCGGGCAGGGCTGGCATCCGAATTTTCGGCTTTCCTCGACCGGACCGAGGGCGCGGACGTAACGCTCTTTTACTACGCCGGCCACGGTATGCAGTTCGAGGGACAGAATTACCTGTTGGGGGTGGACGCCGCGTTGCGAAGTGCCTTCGACGTGCAGAGCGAGGCGCTGCCGCTCAACCGGATCGTGCAGATGCTTGAAGAAAGAGCGCGCGCCGCTCTGGTTTTCATCGACGCCTGCCGGGACAATCCGCTTGCCACCGAGTTCTATACCCAGAATTTCTCGCCGACGCGTGCGCTTGCGACGCGGGGCCTCGCACCGATGGCAGGGCGCTTTCAGGGATCGATGCTGATGTTCGCGGCCTCGCCCGGGCAGGTCGCCTATGACGGGGCTTCGGGGAACTCGCCGTTCACGGCGGCTCTGGCGAAGCACCTGCCGACCGAGAATGTCGAGATTCTGACGCTGATGAAGCGCGTTATCCGCGACGTGAAAGCCGATACCGAGGACAAGCAGGTACCGATTGTGACGAACGACCTGGCACTTGAGGTGTACCTGAACCTTGCCGCAGGAGGTGAGGGCGCGGCCATCGCCGCAGCGCAGGAGGAGGCGATCTTCGAGGCGGCGCTGGCGATCAACACCGAGCGGGCCTGGGACATCTACCTGAAGCGGTTCCCGGCAGGTTCGATGCGCGATCTGGCGCTGACCGCGCGCGAGGAACTGACGGCAGCAGCGCTGGCGGGCGCACCGGGAAGCGTCGTTGCTGAAAGTGGGCAGATCACGGTTGCGCGCGAGGCGGCGGCTTCGGCCGAGCAGTCGCTCGGGTTGTCGAAGGAAGACGCCCAGGCGGTGCAGGCGGCACTGAATGCGCGCGGCTACGACGCGGGTCCTGAGGATAGCGTGATCGGGACGCGGACGCGCCGGGCGATTGCGGATTTCCAGGCGGCGGCCGGGCTGCCGTCGACCGGCGTGGTGACTGCGGGAACGGCAGAGGCACTGAACATCGAACTGATTGCGGCTGAAACCAGTTCAGTCCCGATCGTATCCTCCAGCAATGCACGCCGTTATGACCCGAAAACGCTTGCCCTTCTCGAGACGGACCCGCGGCTTCTGAAAGCGGCAACAGCGCTTACAGGCAAGGAATTTGTGTATGGCTTTTTCGAAGACCGTCTGTTTATCGGTGTTCTGACATGGTGCTGTGCGAGGGTCGACGGAGCGAATGCGCTCGCCAAGCGCAGCGGCGGACATCTGGCGACGCTCACGACGCCTGAAGAAAACGACTTCGTTTTTCGTCTGGTCAAGGACGACAAGAGATTCTGGCGGGACCATGGCGACAATTCCTATGTCGGTCCGACCTTCGGTTTGCAGCAAACGGACGGCGCGCGCGAACCCGATGGCGGTTGGGGCTGGGTGACCGGCGAACCCGCCGACTGGATACCGTGGTTCCCGAGCCAGCCAAACAACAGTGGCGAGGGTCAGGCGGTGATGGCCGCGTTCTTCAATGAACCCCCGATCCCGTATAACCGTTGGGCAGACGCCCACGTGGTCCATACGGGCATCATCATTGAGATCGACTGAGAGTGATTGATTGCCTTTGGGACATGGGCTGATCGGTTCTTCACCCGCGCGGACCGGCAGACCTCAGAACGTTGAAAATGGATGATAAACGGTCCAACCGGCGAACGTTTTCCTACGGAGCGAAGCGGACGCCCAAGGTTGCTTCGAAGAGCTTCTTTTTGGGCGGATGACGATTGACGGGTCTGAAATGTCATCGCGGTTTGCCTGCCCCTCGGCGCCGCGCATTGTGCTACTCTTTCTTATAGGATCGTGTCGAACCGTTCAGGTCGATAAAGATCGTGCGGCGTCCGTAAGACGCGCGGTTCAGGTCCCGGAGTAATGGTTTCATGGAGCACCCCCTGGAAAGACGCCTGGCCGCGATCGTTGCCATGGACATGGTCGGCTTTTCCCGTCTGGTGGGGTTGGACGAAGAAGGAACGATTGCCCGGCAACAGCGACTGAACTATCGGAATCGAAGCCTGCGGACCAATCGGCGTGACTTCATGGCCAGAACGGTGCTCAGGACGGACAGCGATTTCTTTGCACAGGCCGCCGGAGAGTCCCGAAGCTCAAACCCGGTACGCAAATCGGGCGATGGAATGTTCCGAACAGGATCTGAAATCTTGCTGCTGCCGGCTGTGGTGTATCTATAGTCCGGAATTTTCAGTCAGCGCAAAATGGCAAGACCGCGCTGTGCTGCGAGATCCATTGCAGCCTCGGTCGCACTCCTACGCTCGCTTTCGTCTTCATACTGCGCCAGGATCTTCAGAGCAGTGGGTTCAAGAACCAGATCGCCTGTGTCTCTTGCACTGGCGAGGGCGGCTTTTGCCTCAGCTTCTGCTTCGGTGAAACGCCTGCTGGTTCGAAGCATTTCGGACTTGTTCAGCCGCAGCCAACCGTGGAACTGGCGCAGTTTGAGTTGTTTCGCCACGTCGATCTGGCGGTTCAGCAAATTGCCTGCTTCGTCGGTCCGCCCGGCGGCCAGAAGCAATGGAAAGGCATCGCAGGCGAACCAGGACCGGAAGATCGGCGCGTCAATTTCCTCAGCACGACGCAAGGCTTCCAGCAATAGCGACAGCGCTTCTTCCGGATTGCCCGCAAAGAGCTGCACCCTGCCAAGCAGGTGGAGCGAGAAAACCGTGTCGAGCGGTCTCCTGGTTTCTCCTGCAAGGTCGAACGCACGTTCGGCGTGCCTGCGGGCTGCCTCGATCTGGCCGTTGAGACCAAATGCATTGGAAAGATGTCCGTGGCACCAGACTGATCGTGTTCCGGTATGCCCGAACCTTTCGTGCCGGTGCTTCTCCCAGTAGGAAACAGTCGGGGCCAGGAGTGCGATCGTTCCCTGCCAGTCTCCCATGAGCGACAAGGCCTGACCCTCCGCCAGCTTCGCCTCGTACGCGGTCTGTTCCTCCGGCTGACATGCGGCGCTCGCGCGTCTGGCATGGACAATCGCGTCCTGCAGATACCCGTGGGTACTGTAGAGGTAGCTCTTGCTGATGTGGACTGCGATGCGGTAAGCGCGACTGTCAATCCGGTCGGCAAGAGCCTCTGCCTCGTCAAGTTCCTCCCGTGCGGTCTCATAAAGACCCAGCGGCACGAGCACCGGCCGCCGCCTGAGAGCGAGGTCAAGACGCTTCTCGCTTAAGCTCTGCTGTTCCTGACATTTATCGAGAGCTTCAATTGCGTGACCATAGGCCTCGGTCGCAAGAGCATAGGAAGACAGCATCGCAAAGCGGTCGCCGGCCTGGCGGTACCATTCAACCGCGGCCGGCCAAGCCTGCGCGCACCAGGCGTGGTGTGCAATGGCCGCCGGATCGATGTCATCACGCCCCTGAAGATGGATGCAGGCTCTTGAATGCAACGTCCTTGAATCTTCCCGGGGGATCGTGGCGTAGACCGCTTCGTGAAGCAGTGCGTGCCGAAAACGGTGTCGCGAGGAAGCGTCGATACCGCTGCGAACAAGCAGTTCCTCCTGCCGGAGCCTTGCCAGGGCGTCGTCAAGACGCATTTCCGCGAAACCCGTGAGTGCAGCTATGGCATTGTCGGGTGCTTCGAAGCCCAGGACCGCGGCGCATTGGAGCACACGGCGCTCGTCGGACGCCAGACGATGGACTGTGGCGTTCAGGACATCGCGGATCGTTGCGGGCACGACATTGAGTGTATCTTCGCTGCTGGCGGCAACGGCCCGCGCGGTTTCGACAAGCAGGAACGGGTTACCCGCCGCACGTTTCAGCACTTCGTCACGCGCGCTGGACGACAATCCCGCCATCCAGGGAGAAATCAGCTCCGCGGCGTCCGTGTCCGCAAGCGGTGCAAGACGTAACAGCCGGAACGAACTTCGTCCGATCCAGCTGACCTGAAATTCCGGACGAAACGTTGTGAGAACCGTCAAGGAACTTCCCGTAACCTCTCCGATCAGACGGTCCAGGAATTCTGCCGAATCCCGGTCAAGCCAATGCACGTCCTCTACGGCGAGTACGGTTTCGCCTTTTTCACATGCCGCGAGAATGACTTCGCTCGCAAGCTTGAAGACCCTCAGGCGTTGTTCCTCACGCACCAGATTGTCCCGCTCGGCTACGTTTGCAAGACCCAGCAGGACCAAAAGGACTTCCCGGTGAACGGCACGGATCCGCTGCGCGCCGATGGCCGCGTCGACCGAAGCGCGGCTTGGATCTTCGCCACCGGAGACCCATTTTGCGAGGAACCTTGCGATGGCGCCGAACGATCTTGAGGCTTCTCGGTCGTACCCCTCAATCACAAGGACATGGGTATCCTTGCAGGAACTCAGAAACCGCCGCAGGAGGGTCGATTTTCCGATGCCGGCCTCGCCCACAATTCCAACGACCTGCGCCTGCCCAAGGCGTGCCTGGAGGAAGGCGGATTGCAATTCGTCCAGTTCCGCCTTGCGTGCGATGAAGGACCGATGGATGGCGCGCGCATTCAGTCGGGCCACGGTTGCTGGCGAGAGAGCGCTTTGACCCGGTACAGCTTTCTGTAACAGGACATTCGCCTGCGACAGAAGCGGCGCCAGAACGGTGACGTCAAGACCGGCTGCACCGTCGGTGACCGTATCGACGATATCTCCGGAGACGACGGCTATTTTCAATGACGTGCCGTTACGGTCCCCCAACGCACTGGCTGTGTGCGCAGCTGCTTCCGCATGGCGTTCAACCAGGCCCGAAGCGCCGAATACGCACACGACAGCGGGGCCTGACTGTTCGAGGATCTGTGCCGAGCCATCCTGAAGGACCTCTTCGAGAACCGCGCTCACGCGTGCGAAATCTGCAGCAAAGTTCTCCGGATCCGGAACGATCTCCGACGGCGTGACCGCGAGCAGCGAGACGCTTCGTCGTTCGCGGAACCCGATATCGCTTTCCGGCGACGGAGACGGATCGGGCACAGGGGAATTTTCTGCAGCCCGGTTGGCTATCTTTTCGCGAAGCTGTTGTGTCGCCTGCTCCGGTTCGATGTTGAGCGCTGAGTTCAGTGCTTCCTTGAATTCTTCGAAAACCGCAAGCGCAGAAGCCCTCCGGTTCGTATGCGCCAGGGCCTCCATGCGTTGTCGAATTGCGTCTTCGTTGAAGGGGTCGACTTTCAGACCGAGTGAGGAAATTGCGTCAAGCCCACCCCAATCGTTTCCGGCGAGACAACGTCCTGCCGCGGTAGCACAGCCTTGCGAGATCCTCATGTTCAGCCCACGCCGTTCCTGATCGAGCCAGTCCTGAAACGCCGGGTCCACGCGGCCCACGTCTCCAAGAAGTTCACCTCGATAAGCCCTGGCGGCAGTGGTCGGATTCTTGTTCAGGTTTTCCAGAAGGACATCGATGTCGGTCCGAAACGAGTTCTCCATCAACGAAATGGTTTGCCGCGTTACGTCAAGTTCCGGTGCATCTGCGGACGCGAATACCTTCTGGATGTGATAGACCGTCTGCCGGAGCGACGCGCGTGCCTGAGCCTCGTCACGTTCTCCCCATAACCGGGCGGCGGCGACTTCCCGGCGCAAAGGTCCTTCCAAGGCAAGCAATCCGATCAGGAAACCCGCCTGGCGCGTCGGAAACGCCAGCATTCGGTCCTTGAAGTGTATCTCCAGCCGTCCCAATAGCCGGATATCAA
This sequence comes from Roseibium sp., assembly GCF_965229775.1. Classification (GTDB taxonomy): domain Bacteria; phylum Pseudomonadota; class Alphaproteobacteria; order Rhizobiales; family Stappiaceae; genus Roseibium. The sequence continues at coordinate 5,109,733 of NZ_OZ245929.1, read as the reverse complement.
GACAGTTGTCGCGATCCATCCAGCAGCCTCGCCCGTGAATCCGATTTGGCGAAAATTTAACGATTCGAGCGCGGCTAGGCCAGCATTTGTGACGGTAGCAAAACGGTGCCCGGTCAATCCTTCTCCCGTCAACGCTACAGGAGAAGCGACATGAAGGAAATTGCAAACACCCTGCCGCAGATGAGTGGTGATCTCTTTGTCACGGACGGTGGCATCGAGACAACGCTGATATTCGACTACGGTCTCGATTTGCCGTTGTTTGCCGCATTCCCGCTACTGGCTACGGAAGAAGGCAGGGAAGCGCTGCGCCGGTATTACCGCAGCCATGCATCCGTTGCCGCGGCACACGGAACCGGCTTCGTCTTTGAGAGCGCGACATGGCGTGCAAGCCCTGACTGGGCCAAAAAGCTGGATGTTGATCCAGAAGAATTGGCGACGCTCAACCGCCGTTCCGTTTCCCTGATGGCCGACTTGCAGGACGAGTTTCCAGGGCTGCGCAGCGTCCTGTCGGGATGCATCGGGCCGCGCGGAGACGGCTACGTTCCGGGCGAAATCATGAGTCCGGAGGAAGCGGAAGCCTATCACGCTGTCCAGATCGGTGCGTTTGCCCTGACGAGTGCTGATCTCGTAACGGCTATCACGATCAATAACACACCGGAAGCGATCGGGATCGTCCGGGCAGCGCAGGGTCATGGCATGCCTGTCGTGATCTCGTTCACGGTTGAAACCGACGGGCGCCTGCCGACCGGCCAATCCCTTGGTGCAGCCATCGAAGAAGTGGATGCACGAACCGACTACGGACCGGCCTATTTCATGCTGAACTGTGCCCATCCGGATCATTTCTTTGAGACGTTGCGTGCCGGCGGCGACTGGCGAAACCGGATCTGCGGAATACGCGCCAACGCTTCACGCCTCAGCCATGCGGAACTCGACGAGGCGGAAGAACTCGATGACGGCAACCCGGTCGAGACTGGACGTGACTACGCCGAACTCAAGACGTTCATGCCGCAGCTCGTTGTCCTTGGTGGATGCTGCGGAACGGACCACAGGCATATCGAGCAAGTTTGCCTTGCAGCCAAGGGCAGCGTGGCGTCCGAAGCCCGCCTCATGCGAAGCGAACCGGCCTGACAAATCGGAGAATGAAAATGAAACGTTCAAGTTGTTCTCTTGCAGGCCCGCCGGTGCTGGTGATCGCGTTTGTCTCCGGATCTGCCTTCGCGTTTGAAGTCGAGAGGCACGCTCCTGGCGGCTGCAGAAGCGCGAAAAGCGTTTCCGAAGGCGTATCCGTGGAGGAAACATCGTCCGACAGGTCTGGGCAAAATCCATATTTTTCAATCGACAAGCGTCATCGGCCCGCTTGGTGGCGTTCTGCCGGCCGGGGCCTGTGAGGCGACTGAACAACCCGGGATCTCGTGTTGTTTCGTGAAGGAGTATCGCAATGTCTGGTCAGGCACTGAAAACAATTCTGATTGCCACCACCGCGCTTGCGGCGTTCGCTACAGCCGAAGCCGGTGAACTGCCAACACCGCTGAAAGACACAGATTATCTTTACGATGGGGCGCCTGATCCGGCGCTGGTCGAACTGGGCCGGATGCTCTTTTTCGACCCGATCCTGTCGGGCAACCGCAACATTTCCTGCGGAACCTGCCACGATCCGAGCCGGGGGACAGGCGACGATCTTGCCCTGTCGATCGGCGAGGGCGGCGAAGGGTTTGGGGCCGATCGCAGAACAGGCCAAGCTGGCGTCACAGGCCGCGTGCCACGAAATGCTCAACCGCTCTACAATATCGGTGCACGGTCCTACAGATCCTTTTTTCACGATGGCCGCCTGGAACCCGATCCAGATGGTGTTTTCAAAAGCGGCTTCTGGAGCCCGGGGCGCGAGCATCTGCCTGAGGGCCTCGAAAGCCTGCTTGCAGCCCAGGCCATGTTCCCGGTCCTGTCACCCGTCGAAATGGCGGGGCAAAAGGGTGAAAACAGCGTTGCCACCGCGGTCGCGGAAGATCGTCTTTCCGATGCGTGGGACCTTCTTGCACGGAGGCTTTCCGAAATAGGCGCGTACCGTGACCTGTTCCGAGCTGCCTTTGGACCCGGTGACATCTCCTTTGTTCAAGCGGCCAACGCACTTGCAGCGTTTCAGGGCGTTGCCTTCAGATCGAACGGCAGCCCGTTTGAACGGACACTTCGCGACGGCGACTTTGCCCGGCTCAGCGGCGATGTCTGGTCTGGCATCGATCTATTCTACGGCCGTGCGGGATGCGATGACTGTCATGCGGGCCCGCTTCTGACCGACCACAGCTTTCACGCGATTGCGGTACCGCAAACAGGTCCCGGCAAGGGCCATGGCAGCGACACGAGCTACTGGCGCATGAGCGGTTTCATGGACCGGCTCGAGGATGAAGGACGCTTTCGCGTCACCTTTGAAAAAGAGGATCTTTTCGCTTTCAGGACACCGTCCTTGTTGAATGTCGCGCTGACCGGTCCATGGGGACATTCCGGGGCCTACGACACGCTTGAGAGTGTCGTCCGGCATCACCTCCAGCCGGAATCCTCTCTTCACGAATATGACGGTACAGATCTGCCGAAGCTCGATCATGTGATCGAGCCGACCGGCCAGGGATCGAGGTTGATATTCAGGCCGATAAACCCCGCCCGCCGGAGTGCATTCGATCGCCGGGACACCTGGATCCAGTCGAACGACCGTCTCAGAAACCGTATCGCCGATGCCAGCGATCTTGAAGCTGTCGATCTCAGCGACAGGGAAGTGGCGCAACTGGTCGCCTTTCTTCAAAGCCTCACCGATCCGGCGATGCGGGAAAGAAGCGATCTGGTTCCGCTGAAAGTGCCGTCCGGCCTGTCACCGCAGCCTCCGCCACGCAGGGCGCCCTAAACGGGACCCGTCAAATACCGTTCCGGTGACCCCGGCGGAGAAACTGAAATTTGTCCGATCCGCGCGATGCGGACAATCAGGCTCGTGACCGAAAGACAGGTCCGGGCATCTGAACCCCGAAGCAGAAAGGAAATCACATGAAACGCCAACTTCTTGCAATGACCCTTGCGCTCTCGACAGCGATGCCTGCGGCGGCGGACGATGCCGTTCAGATGATCTCGCAAAGTGCCGGCTACGACATGGACGAAAGCATGTCCCTGGCCTTCATTTTCCACATTGACGAACAACTGGCCGAACAGGACGTTTTCTTTGAAAAGGTGTCGGGTTCGGGCGAGGTGTTTCGCCCGACCGGTGCAACGCGGAACATGGATGCTCCGCTCTACGCCCCGGCCGTTGCTGTTCCCCACACACCCCTTCAGATCGAGAACACCGGTCCCTGGCCGCGCGGCAAGGCGCTCGGCATTACTCTGGGCCAATGGTTCTCTGCCAAGGGCACCGGACACTACAGCTGTGCGGACGGCAAAGGAATCGTGAACCTTCACTTTGAGAACCTTGTTCCGAACGGGCTTTACACGGTCTGGCACGATTTTGCGATCTGGCCGCCGACGGAGCCCTTTCTCGGCTTCTACGACACGCCGCTCGGGTCCAGGGATGGAACCGAAAATGTCTTCACCGCCGATGAGAACGGAGATGCGAAAGTCTTTCGTGTCATCACGCCCTGCCTTCAGTTGACGGGTGAACAGCTGATCTCGGAACTGGCCATCGCCTGGCACAGCGATGGTGAATCACATGGGCCAATGACCGGCGAGTTTTCCACCCAGACCCACGTGCACATGTATGTTCCGCTGCCCAAGCGAACGGGGCTTTGACCATTGCGGACTGGTTCCATGCGAACAAACGGACCATTGTGAACAGAGCAGCGGCCGCTCCAGCAGCGGCCGCGACACCCTGAGGAGGGTTTGATGAATTTCGAGATACGCCACGCCGAGCCTGCCGACGCACCTAGTCTGCATGCGATCCTGACAAGCTCCCACGTCGTTCTCGGATCGATGCGATTGCCCTATATGCGCCTCAAGAACACGGAAGACCGCCTGGCTGCGGATCCGAACCTGGTGCAGATCGTCGCCGACCGGAACGGCGCTGTTGTCGGCTTTGCGGAACTCGTTTTGCACCAAAACATACCGCGCGCCGCGCATTCCGCCGAACTCAACATGGTCGTTACGCAAGATGAGCATCAGGGCAACGGCATTGCCCGTACCCTGATTGAGGAAGTCATCCGGCTGTGTGACGGCTTTTACCGGATCAGGCGTCTCAGTCTGGTCGTTTGGGCGGACAACGCAAGGGCCATCGAACTCTACCGGTCACTCGGGTTCGAACAGGAAGGACACATGCGAGACTACGTACGCACCGAAAGCGGCTATTGTGACGCTCTCCAGATGGCTCGGATCACGGCAAACTGAAGCGCGTACGCCCTGTTCGGTGTTTGTGGCTTTCTGTGATCGACAGCCAACACCAACGGGGAACAATGGCGACGTGGCCACAGCACGATTTTCCCTGAAACAGAAACTGGTTCCGCCGGCGAGACCGAGTCTCACCGGCGGCGACACAGAATAATCCGGCCGGCGCCGGCCGAAGTTATGGTCTGGAAAACGAGCTTCGCTCACAAAGGCGCATTTCAGCTTCGACCAGTTTCTTGATCTTGTCTTGAAGCCCGGCGACGCCCCTGAACGGGTTCATGTTGACCTTTCCGGCCAGGACACTGAAGGACTGCTCCTTCATGAGGCGGTTGAAACTGGCCTGATAGGAACAGTTCGGCGGTTCGAGGCCGTTGGGTGCTGTCGTCATCGTCTGAACATCGACCTGCCGTTCGGGTGAAGCTGTGTTGACACTCAAAGGTGACGGCAGCTTCATTCCGCGCAGATCCCTCATCGGCGTATAGAAAATTCCTTCGAAGGCTGAATTCATTGGGAGCGCGACCCCGCATTTCAGCTCTATGTCAGAGTACCGTATCTGGATGCCGGATTGCCTTACCTGCTTTAGCAGCTGACCGCCGGTTGACTGAAGGACAACCAAAACCGCATCCGGATAGTCGAGGTTATGGTACAGCTGAATCCACTCGGTCTTGGAGTTGTGCTTTTTGGCAAATACTTTCCAGGACATGAAAATTGTCTCCATCTTCATAGTGTTTGTTTTTGACGCTTGAAGATTGCAGTGACAGCGTTTTTTGCCCGTCAAAGGTGGCCGCCGTAGCGACCCTGAAACGTTAAAAATGCGCCAAATCGGCAATTCCAGAGGCTGAATACGCGTGTGCTGAAGGCTCATTTCGGTCCGCGTTCAGACAGGTTCATCACCGTCTGAACTGGAAGCGCCAAGTGATGGCTGTCTGCTTCGCCCATTTTTGCTGGAAGACACCGAAAGTGCAGAAAGACCGGTGGGCCGCGCGTTGACGCCGGCCCCGAAAACCCGACCTGTCCGAGAATTTAGCGGCGTGGCAAATTCCTGTTAGGCTGGCCGAAACAGGGTGGCAATTGATGGATGCAAACAAAGTGCAGGCTGAGTATTGGGCTTCTCCTGCAGGCCTGAAATGGATTGAACACGAACATGCTCTGGATACCGCGATGGCCGGGATGCTGGACAAGATGCTCGATGCCGCCGGCATTGCATCAACGGACCGTATCCTCGATATAGGCTGTGGAACCGGCGCAAGCACACTCGAAGCCGCCCGACGCGCGCCGGGCGGACACGTCCTTGGCGTCGATATCTCCGGTCCGCTTCTGAAACGCGCGGCCGACCGGGTGAAAACGGAAGGCGTTGCCAACGCATCTTTTCTGTTGGCAGATGCTCAAACCCATGACTTTTCAGCCCGGCCTTTCAACCTTCTTGTCTCGCGATTGGGCATGAGTTTCTTTTCCGACACGGTCGCAGCGCTGAAGAACCTTTCCAATGCCTTGACCGACAACGGCAAAATGATCTTCGTCAGCTGGGCTTCCGTGGCAAAGAACCCCTGGTTCGCGATCCCGGAACAAGCGGCCGAGAAAAGGCTGGGGGCGCTGGCAAAGGCAGACCCCGATAAGCCGGGTCCGACAGCCTTTCAGGACCGCGAGCGTGTCGCCAATCTGTTGGCCAGCGCTGGTGTGTCCAATATTGAAGCGCACGAGTTGGACGTCGCGCTCACGCCTCCGGGCGGGATTGCCGGTGCTGCGCGGGCCGCAAGCAAGGTGGGTCCTGCCGCGCGCATCATGAAGGCCCATAACGGCTCGGAAGCCGACGCAGCAGCAATCGAAAGCGCGGTCGTTGCCGCCTTTGAAACATTCAGGAAAGGTGACGCTGCCGTGGTGCCTGCCGTCGTGAATCTGTTTTCCTGTTCCCGATGATTGGCGAACCGGGAGGTTCCGAAGACCCTAGATACCGACTACTGCCAAAGTACGGATAGTCGTTCATACCGTGACGGGCGGCCGATTACCGCCCAGGTGAGGCTTGGCCGTGAACGGCCCGGAGCGGACACTGTCCGATACACCGCGAAGATCCGGATCGTGTCAGAGAGGGGGTTACCGCGAATTGCGCGCCGCCTGGCAGCGCAAAAGGAAGACACCCGCCAACGTCAAGTCAATCCGTTCAAATAACCTGACGCAGACCCGCTTCCGGACATGGAGAAAAAAACGCCATTCTCGCGCCCGGCACTGTTTGACGTCTGCCGGACCCTGTTCCTCAGAGCCTCCGCAGTAATGGAGACCCCAACCTCAAGATTTGAATGGTGCTCACCAAGGCTCGGATCGATCAGACCATGCTGGTACCGGTCGACAAGCGATTCAGGGAGATCGACCAGCCAGAAGTTTTCATCGGAATGGAAGGACAGAAGGATCTCATACGGATCGATGCCGTGCTCCTTGATCATCGCCTCAATCAGAACCACGCGGTCATCAGATGACAGGCCCAGTTCCTCGCGAATGGCCCGGGGGGCTGGTGTGTACCTGTAGGCGGGTGGCGCCCTGCGCGGCAGTCGAAAGAACAAGGGTGGCTTTTCAAGCAGGCTGGCGCAGAGAGCCCCAATCTTATCAATGAAGACTTTTCCGACGCCGAAATCGTCGCCATGAAAGGCAATCATGTGCTCAACCGTTTTGTAGGCAATCTGTTCGTGCCCGGCGAATTCGGCGGAATTCGCATCACCGATCCAAACGTCGTTCTGGTAGTCGACATCCAAAAGCTTGAATTCACATCCGGTGACACCGATGCTGAAATTCCACTGGTGCTCAAAAAGCCGATTTGTGTCTCCCGGATTGCGCGTCAGGATCTTGATCCCGATGACACCAAATGGCGCTTCGCGGGAGATCATCTTTTGAACTGCGCCGTCCTGGATATCAAAGACCGTGGAGGTGTTCCACAAGTCGATGAGATGAGACTGGAACTCTGCGCCTATGGCATCGATCAGTCTTTCAACGCGGCCCTTGCTTGGTGACACATCAGTCTCCGGTCTCTTCTTGGTCACTCAATCCTTCAAACCAATATATGGCATCCGCGCGTTGTCGGTAACTGCCTGCCTTTCAAAAAAACGTTCTTGAAGAAGTTCTATTAGGCCGACACATCAAACCATCATTGCCTGTGCCGCAAACGTCCATCACCCGCCCGTTCCATGCATGCGCGGCCTTGAATAACAGAGCCCGCCCGATCGTTGCCGATGGGTGGGTCTTCTGCATCCGGGGCCGGAAGCCGCGCTGTGGCCGGTGGTTGGCGGACCTTGCCGGTTCTGCCTCGATCGGCAGAAGGGGGCAAATCCTGTCCGGCCATCTATTCACGGACCGCCGAAACGGCCAGTGCAGGCATGGGCACCTGGTAGGCGCCTTCCACGAGGTATTCTTCCAGCTGGCTGTCCCATGCGTCGTAGATCTGCTTCAGCACATCGTTTTCTTGCTTGTCGAGGATCACGGCAGCTCTTCCAGCGAATTTCCTGAAATGACCGACGAATTCTCCGGCGGGAGCGGTAAACATCAGTGGCAGGCGCACGCATGCCACGCTGCGAAAGCCGGCCTTTTCGAGGGCCGCACGCATTGCGTCCTCGGTGGACAGCGCAAACGGGGCCGGCGCGGGCGGTACGACGCTCATGTCTGCGAACTGCTGCATGGCGCTGAACACTATCCGGAACAGCTGTGATGCCGGCGGGCCGATCCAATGGCTGAGGGCGACGCGGCCACCTGGTTTCAGAACCCGGGCGACGTCCTTGAGCATGGCCTCGGTGTTGCCGATATGCATGATGCCGAAGGAACAGATTACGCCATCGTAGTGCCCGGTCTCTCTCGGTATGGTCTCGGCGTCGCCCACTTCGAACGGGGTCGAGGGAAAGGCTGCCTTTGCCCTGTCGATCATCGCAGGAGAGATATCGAGGCCGTCCGCAACAGCACCGAGTGCGCTGGCAGCACCGGCCACGCGTCCGGTTCCGCAGCAAAGGTCGAGAATGTGTTTGCCGGGGGCCGTTTCGGCCAACGCCAGAAGCGTCGGAATAGCCCCGGTTGTCACCTGTCCCGTGAAGTTGTCGTAGGTGGCTGCGCGCGCGTCCCAGGCTTCCTTTTCCGCGAATCTGAATGCTTCGTAGGTCATGGTTTTCCTCTCAAAGTTTCGTAGGTATTTCAAAGTTGCCGTATGGTGAAGGCGCACGGCAGGGCCGGGCTGGCCACAAACGGACCAATTCGGCCAGTGGGTTTGACAAGGGAGGCAAACAACATGCAGCCGAGAGATTTCACGATTGATCCGCTCCGGATCGACGTTCTGGCGGCAGAGAGCTGCAGGGGGGCCATTCTTTACGGACTCTACGACCTGCTTGCTTCGGTCGGTTCGGCGTGGTCCACGATCACCGAAGGCACAGCCACACCGCCCTTGACCCGCGTCAGGATCGTTGCGCGCACGGGAGATCCGTTCCGCTGCATAAGCGGCGTGCCGGTAATGCCCGACGCGACACTTGAAAACGCGGACGATGCGGAGATCGTTTGCCTTCCGAATTTCCGGATCGGCGCCTTGACCCCGCCAAGCGAGGTTCTCGGACCGGAAATCGACTGGGTGATGGACCGGTATTGTGCCGGGGCGCGCCTGGCAACCGCCTGTTCCGGCTCCGCACTGCTGGCAGATGCCGGTCTTCTTGACGGCGAAGCGGCGACGGCGCACTGGTCCATGCGGGAGATCTTCCGACAGCGGTATCCGCAGGTGGCCTTTTGTCCGGACCGCACGCTCGCTTTCGCGGGCGAAGGGGACTCGATCGTGATGTCGGGCGGGATGGCGTCCTGGCAGGATCTCGCGCTTTATCTGATCGCGCGGTACATAGGTCCCGAGCACGCATCGAAATCCGCCCGATTTTATTGCGTGGATCCCAAGCCCGATGGCCAGAGACACTATGCAGCTCCGTCGAGGAAACTTCAGAGCGAAGATGCGGTCATTCAGGAGTGCCAGGCCTGGCTAGCCAACACCTACAGTGAAAGCGATCTGGTCGGCCGCATGATAGCCCGCACCGGTCTCCCGAGGCGAACCTTCGACCGGCGTTTCCGCGCGGCGACCGGCTACAGCCCGAGGGACTATGTTCAGTCTTTGAGGGTAGAGGAAGCCAAGCAGTTCCTCGAAATGGACGGTAAGAGTGTCGACTCGATTTCAGAGGCAGTCGGATATTCCGACCCGCGCGCATTCCGCCGGCTTTTCAGAAAGATGACCGGCCTCAGTCCCGCCGAGTACCGTCGCCGCTTTTCAGGCAAAGGTTTTCTGTCAGCCCGCTGAGCCATCGGTCCGCGCCGCCGTTCCGCTCTGCCGGTCCGCGTTGCCTGCATCCGTCTTCCGCTTTTCAGAAGCAAAAACCCGCCCGATCGTTGCCGATGGGCGGGTCTTCTTCATCTGGGCGCCGGAAGCCGCGCTGTGGCCGGTGGTTGGCCGGCCTTGGCGGTCTTCCGACTGAACCGTCAGCTGCAGCCGCTGGTCGCGCCGCAGGTGTCGCATTTCAGGCAGGTGCCGTTGCGGACCATGGTGAAGTTGCCGCATTCGCCGCAGCTTTCACCCTCATAGCCTTTCATACGGGCCTGGGCGATCTGCTGGGCCGCCGTGGCAACCTGCGGGGCAGGGGCCGTGGTGCCCACTTCGACGGCCGCCGCGGCTTCCGTGCCGCGGGCGAAGGCCGTTGCGACTGCCGACACCTGGGCCGCCGGCGTATTCGCCGTCTGGACCGAGATCGCCTCCGTGGATTCACCGGCCGGTTCTCCGGCGCTGGAAACAAGGCGGAACCGCTCGGTCTGGCCGCGCACGAGGCCATGGGAGACGATCTGTCCGCCCTGGCCGCGGTCCTCACCGGACGACGTGCCTTCACCCGTGCTGCCGAAGACTTCCGGCGGAACGTGAGCAAGGTCGTGACGGCCGAGATAGGACACGGCAAGCTCGCGGAACACGTAGTCGAGGATCGACGTTGCGTTCTTGATGGCGTCGTTGCCCTGGACCATGCCGGCCGGCTCGAACTTGGTGAAGGTGAACGCGTCGACATATTCCTCGAGCGGCACACCATATTGCAGGCCTAGCGAGACGGAGATGGCGAAGTTGTTGATGAAGGCGCGCAGCGCGGAGCCTTCCTTGTTCATGTCCAGGAAGATCTCGCCGAGACGGCCGTCGTGGTATTCGCCGGTCCGCAGGAAGACGGTGTGTCCGCCGATCTTGGCTTTCTGGGTGTACCCCTTGCGCCGTGCCGGCAGTTTTTCCTGTTCGCGGACAACCCGCTCGACGATGCGTTCGACGATCCGTTCCGCCACGACTTCGGCCTTGGCGGCCTGCGGCTTGGCGGCGATGTCCTCGATGGCCTCGTCCTGCTCTTCGTCATCGTCGGCCAGAAGCTGCGCGTTCAGCGGCTGTGACAGCTTGGAGCCGTCGCGATAGAGCGCGTTCGCTTTCAGGGCGAGCTTCCAGGAGAGCATGTAGGCTTCCTTGCAGTCCTCAACCGTTGCATCGTTCGGCATGTTGATCGTCTTGGAGATCGCGCCGGAGATGAAGGGCTGGGCTGCCGCCATCATGCGGATGTGGCTTTCCACCGACAGGAAGCGCTTGCCGATGCGGCCGCACGGGTTGGCGCAGTCGAAGACCGGGTAGTGCTCTTCCTTCAGGAAGGGAGCGCCTTCCAGGGTCATGGCGCCGCAGACATGCGTGTTCGCCGCCTCGATATCGGCCTTGGAGTAGCCCAGGAAGGTGAGGAGATCGAACTCGGTGTCTTCCAGCTGTTCGTCGGAGACGCCGAGCGATTTCAGCTGGTCGTCGCCAAGGGTCCAGCGGTTGAACACGAATTTGATGTCGAAGGCCGACTTCATGCCGTCCTTGAGCTTGCCCAGGCTTTCCTCGGTGAAGCCCTTCGCGGAGAGGCTGGCCGGGTTGATGCCGGGCGCCTGGTCGATCGAACCGTGACCGACCGCATAGGCCTCGATCTCGCCGATCTCGCTTTCCGAATAACCGAGCACACGCAAGGCTTCGGGAACCGCACGGTTGATGATCTTGAAGTAGCCGCCGCCGGCCAGCTTCTTGAACTTGACCAGGGCAAAGTCGGGTTCGATGCCGGTGGTGTCGCAGTCCATGACGAGGCCGATGGTCCCGGTCGGCGCGATCACGGTGGACTGCGCGTTCCGGTAGCCGTTCTTTTCTCCGAGCTCCAGGGCGCGGTCCCAGGCCTTTCTGGCGCGTTCGATGATCTCCTTGTCCGGGCAGCTTGCATGGTCTAGCGCGACCGGAGGCGTGTTCAGGCCCTCATAGCCGGTCGTCTCGCCATGGGCAGCGCGGCGGTGATTGCGGATCACCTTCAGCATGTGCTTGGCGTTTTTCTTGTAGCCCGGGAAGGAGCCCAGTTCGCCGGCCATCTCGGCAGACGTTGCATAGGCGACACCGGTCATGACCGCTGTCAGCGCGCCGCAAAGCGCGCGGCCTTCATCGGAATCGTAGGAAATGCCGGATGTCATCAGGAGGCCGCCGATATTGGCGTAGCCGAGCCCGAGCGTACGGAACTTGTAGGAGAGTTCCGCGATTTCCTTGGACGGGAACTGTGCCATCAGCACCGAGATCTCGAGAACGATCGTCCACAGGCGGACGGCGTGCTCGTAGTTGTCGATGGCAAAGGACCGGTCTTCATTGCGGAACTGCATCAGGTTCAGGGACGCCAGGTTACAGGCCGTGTCGTCCAGGAACATGTATTCCGAGCACGGGTTGGAGGCCCGAATTTCGCCGTCCGCAAGGCAGGTGTGCCAGTCGTTGATCGTGGTGTGGTACTGCAGGCCCGGATCGGCGGATGCCCACGCGGCATAACCTATCTGTTCCCAGAGCTCCTTCGCCTTGATCGTTTTCAGCGTTTCGCCGGTGCGGCGGGCCGTCAGGTCCCATTCGCCATCATCGACGACAGCACCCAGGAAGCCATCTGTCACGCGGACGGAGTTGTTGGAGTTCTGTCCGGCAACGGTCAGGTAGGCCTCGGAGTCCCAGTCGGTGTTGTAGGTCGGGAACTCGATCTTGGTGAACCCCTGACGGGCGAACTGGATGACGCGCTGGATGTAGTTCTCCGGCACCATCATCTTCTTCGCGGCGCGAATCTCGCGCTTCAGGGCCGGGTTCTTGGCCGGGTCGAAACAGTCGCCGTTATCCGCCTCGCAGTTGACGCAGGCGCGCATGATCGCGGACAGGTGCTTCTGGCAGATCCTGGAGCCTGTGACGAGCGCCGCCACCTTCTGTTCTTCCTTGACCTTCCAGTTGACATATTCCTCGATGTCGGGGTGATCGACATCGACCACGACCATCTTGGCCGCGCGGCGTGTCGTGCCGCCGGACTTGATCGCGCCCGCCGCGCGGTCGCCGATCTTCAGGAAGCTCATCAGGCCGGACGACTTGCCGCCGCCGGAAAGCCGCTCGCCTTCGGAGCGCACGAACGAGAAGTTCGAGCCGGTGCCGGAGCCGTATTTGAACAGGCGCGCTTCGCGCACCCACAGGTCCATGATGCCGCCATCATTCACCAGATCGTCCTGAACGGACTGGATGAAGCAGGCATGCGGCTGGGGATGTTCGTAGGCCGTCTTGGATTTCGTCAGCTTGCCGGACTGGTAGTCCACGTAGAAATGGCCCTGGCTCGGGCCATCGATGCCGTAGGCCCAATGCAGGCCGGTGTTGAACCATTGCGGGGAGTTCGGCGCAACCTTCTGCGTTGCCAGCATGTAGCGCAGTTCGTCGTAGAACGCCTGTGCGTCGGACTCCTGGTCGAAGTATCCGCCTTTCCAGCCCCAATAGGTCCAGGTGCCGGCCAGGCGGTCGAATACCTGTCTGCCGTCGATCTCCGACCCGTAGCGGGCGTCTTCGGCAAGGTCACCCATGGCGTCTTCGTCGGCTTCGTGGCGCCACAGCCAGGAGGGCACCGTGTTTTCCTCGACCGGCTTCAGTTTTGCCGGGACGCCGGCCTTGCGGAAATATTTCTGGGCCAGGATGTCCGACGCGACCTGCGAAAACTGCGCCGGGACCTGAATGTCCTCCAGGCGGAACACAATGGAGCCGTCCGGGTTCCGGATTTCGCTCGTTGCCGTCCGAAATTCAATGTCGGCGTAAGGCGATTGGCCTTCCTTGGTATAGCGCCGCTCGATCCGCATTCTAAAAGTCCCCTTATGTCCCCAGCCGGTTCGCCCCGAACCGGTCCATTCCGCATCTCATCCGCCGCGACGAATTCGTCTGCCTTCTCGCCGGATGCCACCTCAATGCCTACAGGCAATTCCTGTATGTAGCGTTAACTGTGTCAGGGTCTACTATATATAGTAGTCATCAACAGGTTTGTCACGATGTGCCCCCTGAATTCAGCACGCAAAAATCCGTCTTCCGCACTCGTTTGTGAACGCGGAAAAGGTACGCGGCTACTTTAGGGTTGCTGGATGACCGAAGGGCCCGGACAGGGCTCCCGATTACGCACATCGCAATAATGAAAAACTAATGTAAATGAATTCTTAAGGTCAAGGCGTGAGTGACAACAGCTTGTGTCGTCCTTGTGGGCAAACGCAAAATATTGTGTGGCTGTGTGGATTGTGGGGAGCAAGGCGAGGTCAGCGGGAACGCAGGGAAATTTGTGCTTGCAAACGCGCTGATACCGCATCGAAAGCGCGTTCGAACTTCGTTGTGGATGACGATGATCCCGCTTTTATGAAAATTTGACGAAAATGGCAGGCGGTGGCTTCAGGCGGGTTTAAGCCGGCTTTGGTTTAGTGCCGGGATGGCAAGGAGAGGACCCCGCATTTCATGAAGCATCACGCAGCCTACGGACTTGCGATGGAAGACATCGATGCTGTCGTTGTCGAAGACAGCAAGCCGATGCAGACGATTCTCCGATCGATTCTTCTGAGCTTCAAGGTGTCGCGGGTCCGGGTGTTTGATTCGGTCGACGACGCCCTTGAGGCGAGCCTCGCCGAACCGCCGAATGTGATTCTGACCGACTGGCGCATGGAGCCGACCTCCGGCTACCAGTTCCTGCGCCTGGTCCGGCACCGTCATATGGAACCGCTCTGCTATGTGCCGATTCTCTTCATTACGGCGCACGGTACGCGTCCGCTCGTCGACAAGGCGTTGCGCGCGGGTGCACATCATGTCCTGGTGAAGCCGGTGTCGCCATCGACGCTTTTCAAGCGCCTTCAGTGGCTGATGGCGGACGAGCGGCCGATGATCCTGGAACACTCCGGTTTCTACAACATCTACGGCATTCAAAAGACGCTGGATGAACAGGCGGAAAAACTGCAGTCCCTGGCAGGCGCGCGCCTTCACCACAAGATCGCGATCCAGAAACGGGCCGAGGTGGAAGAAGTGGTCGAAGAGGAATTCGACAGGGCGCCGAAGGTGGAACCGGACAAGAAGGAAGAGATTTTCGCCGGCGTCAAAAAGGGCGGAACGACTGCAAAGCACTCTGCCGCGGCACGGCATATCCGAAACGCCGAATACGTGAAGTCCAAGGATCTCAAGCTCCATTAGCATTTCTACCCGCGTTTTTCCGGTCCGGGGCGGCACAGGCGACCGCAGAACAGATGCAGGTTCGATTTCTGCCGCGATGCGGCAGTGCGGCACTGGACATGAGCCGTCGATAAGGCCATATTCCGCGAAATTGCTGCCGCTCCGATGGAGAGGCCGGACCAAGGACCCGTATCCCAAAAGGACCTCTCAAGGGCCATGAAGACGCTTCTGCTTGAAATCTTCACCTGGTGGAACAGCCAGACCATGGGCACGCGCTTTTTTACCTGGCGCAAGGGCGAGTTTGTCGGCGAGGATGAAGCCGGCAACAAGTACTACAAGGAGCGCGGCGGCAAGAAACGCTGGGTGATCTACAACGGCCTTGCCGAGGCGTCGTCGATCCCGCCGGGCTGGCATGGCTGGATGCATCACCGTGTCGATACCCCGCCCAGCGACGAGACCTATCATCCCAAGCACTGGCAGCAGACGCACAAGGCCAATCCCACCGGGACGCCAGAAGCCTACAGGCCGCACGGGTCCATTCTGACACCAGAAAAGCGCCCGGAAGTGACCGGCGATTACGAGGCCTGGACCCCCGGCGGCTGAAGCAACGGGACAATCGGTTTTTCAAGGCCCCGCTTTCGCGGGGCTTTTTGTATCTGCTATCGGCCGTCCTGGCCGGAAGCGGCCCTGGGTTTCGTTTCCTGTGCCCCGAAGAGGGTGCTCGCGGACGAGATCAGCCTGTTGAGAATCAGGATCACCAGCGATGTGCTGTAGCCGAGCACGAAAGGCATGATCAAAAGCAGGGACTGGTTGGTAAAGGCGAGTTCGGATTGTGTCGGCACAGTCGCCCGGTTCTGGGCGGCCGTACTCAAGCTTTTTGCAAAGCTGATGAACTCGTGGAAGCCGAAGGGCAGGGTGAAGAACAAGGCGAACAGCGCGCCCAGGACGATGCGTTGAACGATGAAATTGGAATCGGAGATATCAAACGTGATGTCGGTGCTGACGGAGATCGCGTTGAAGCCGATAAACGCCGCGGCTCCGATCGCACCGAGCGACATCAGCCAGACCAGGAAGAAAAAGACCATGAAGGCGCCGTTGATGCCGGGGTCGAACAGCGTCAATTCGGCCATCACCACGGACATGATCATCGACCCGATCGAGACCGCCACGAGCCAGACGGCGATCCTTGGCAGGAAGTTCGGCATCTGGGACGCCAGGAACTTCTTTCTGTCGGTGTCTGTCAACTGCGCGAACAAAACTTGCGTCTTCTTCTCGATCGCCTTCCACTCATCGGCCGTCGGACTGCGGCCTTTTTCGCTTTGGCCGCCATCCTTGAGCGTGTTCAGAATGCCGAGCGAGAAGTCTTCGGGAAGCGATTTGGCTTCCCGGATGAGAAATGAATGCAGGTTCCGAAGAGTTTGCAGGTCCTTGTTGAATTTCGCATCGGCGATCGTGTTTTCCGGGTCCGTGGTCCGGCCGGCTGTCGTCATGTAGTCCGTAACGGTTTTCGTCGCCTTCTTCAGGTCGCTGACGAAATCTGACTGCGCCGTGGTCTTCTGCGCGGCAGGCGCCTGAGGGTTCGGGCTGGCAGTCTCCGCGACGTGTTGGTCCCGGCCTGCCAGTGCGCGCCGTTCTTCCTTTGCCCCGGTCGCAGCAGCGGGCTTGCTCAGGCCGTTGTTGTTGCCGGTTTGTTTGGGGTCCCCCGCCATAGCATTTCCCTGAACTTGGTTTACCAAGGGGAAACTTAGCAAAGTTGCCGCGAAACACCTACAACCGCGTGTGCTCGCTCTGGTTGCTGTGCCTGGGTTGCACTGACGATGTTCGCAAAGGCGTCAGGTTGCCCGGCACGCGTCCAGGACCGACAACACCTCTTGCCCGCCGGCATGTGTGGGCAGGGCGTAAAAGTCCGTTTCCAGTTTCAGGGCTTCGGACAGGCGCTCGTTGTAGTCCGCCTGCGACACTTCGAGCGTGCCGAACTTGCTGAGGTGATCCGTCACGAACTGGGTATCCAGAAGGGCGTAGCCCCCCACGATCAGGCGCGCAACGAGATGCGCCAGGCAGACTTTCGACGCATCGGTTCTGAAGGTGAACATGCTCTCGCCGAAGAAGGCCCCGTTCAGGCTGACGCCGTAAAGTCCGCCGACCAGGTCTCCGTCCTGCCACGCTTCGACCGTGTGGCAGTATCCCATGTCGAAGAGTTCACCATAGAGGCGGCGGATTTCGCGGTTGATCCAGGTTTTCTGGCGTCCGGGCATGGGTTCCGCGCAGCCGTCGATCACGCGCTGAAAGTCGGTGCTTACCCTGATCTCGAAAACGTCGTTCCGGATGGTGCGCCTGAGGCGGCGGGGGAGGTGGAAAGCATCGAACGGCAAGATGCCGCGCTTTTCCGGTTCCAGCCAGAACAATCCCGGATCGTCCGCCGATTCTGCCATGGGAAACAATCCGCAGGCATAGGCCTTCAGCAGCACCTGCGGTGTTATTTCCATGACAATATCGTCTTTATAACCAGCCATGCACGGTCTCGCTTTCCAGGTGCGAAGCCGTTTGCTTCGCCGTTGCCCGGTCAGTTCGACTTGTCAGCCAGGTATTTTTCCAGCCAGTGAATGTCGTACTGACCGTTCGCGATCGCCTGATTGTCCACCAAATCACGGAACAGCGGAATAGTCGACTTGATTTCGTCAACGACAAATTCGTCGAGACACCGGCGCAGGCGCATCATGCATTCCACGCGGTTCCGCCCGTGTACGATGAGCTTGCCGATCAGGCTGTCGTAATAGGGCGGGATCTTGTAGCCCTGATAAACTCCGGAATCGACCCGGACGCCCAGTCCACCCGGCGGGTGGTAGTAGGTAATCGTCCCCGGAGACGGGGCGAAGGTGACAGGGTCTTCAGCATTGATCCGGCATTCGATCGCGTGGCCCTCGAATCTGATGTCGTCCTGGGTCATGTCCAGATCGCCGCCCGCGGCAATACGGATCTGCTCGTTCACAAGGTCGATGCCGGTGATCATCTCGGTGACCGGGTGCTCCACCTGCAGGCGGGTGTTCATTTCGATGAAATAGAACTCGCCGTTCTCATAGAGAAACTCGACCGTCCCGACACCGCGGTATTTCAGCTTGCGCATGGCGCTTGCCACGATTTCGCCGATGCGTTCGCGCTGTTCGGCGTTCAGGCTGGGCGAGGGGGCCTCTTCCAGGACCTTCTGGTGCCGGCGCTGAAGCGAGCAGTCGCGTTCACCAAGATGGACCGCGTTGCCCTTGCCGTCCCCCAGAACCTGGATTTCGATGTGCCTCGGTTTTCCGAGATATTTTTCCATGTAGAGGGCGTCGTCACCGAAGGCAGCCTTGGCCTCGGACCGGGCTGTTGAAAGGGCGGTGTCCAGATCGGCTTCCGTCTGGGCCACCTTCATCCCGCGTCCGCCGCCGCCGGCGGCGGCCTTGACCAGAACCGGGTAGCCGATGTCCCGGGCAATCGCGTGGGCATCGTCGCCTGCGGCAACTTCGCCGTCCGAACCGGGCACAACCGGGATGCCGAGATCCTTGGCCGTCTGTTTCGCCTGGATCTTGTCACCCATGATGCGGATATGTTCGGCGGTCGGGCCGATGAACTCGATGTTGTGGGCTTCGAGTATCTCCGCAAATCGGGCGTTTTCAGACAAAAACCCGTAGCCCGGATGAACGGCATCCGCGCCGGTGATCTCGCACGCGGCGAGCAATTGCGGAATGTTCAGGTAGCTGTCGCGTGCTGCGGGCGGACCGATACACACGCTCTCGTCCGCAAGGCGGACATGCATGGCGTCAGCGTCGGCGGTTGAATGAACCGCGACCGTTGAAATGCCAAGCTCTTTGCAGGCGCGAAGGATACGCAGCGCGATTTCGCCCCGGTTGGCGATGAGAATTTTGGAGAACATGACCCTGGCGGCTCCTTACTCGACGACGATGAGCGGCTCGCCGAATTCCACCGGCTGCGCATCGTCGACCAGGATCTGTTTCACAGTGCCGGATTTCGTGGAGGGGATGTTGTTCATCGTCTTCATGGCTTCGATGATCAGAATCGTCTGGCCTTCCGTCACCTTGTCGCCAACTTGAATGAAGGGCGCTGCGCCCGGCTCGGGTGAAATATAGGCCGTTCCCACCATCGGCGAGGTCACTGAAGAACCCGCCTGGGCAGGTTTTTCCTCGACCGCTTCAACCGTCTTGGCAACCGGTTCGGCAACCACGGGAGCTGCTGCCGCCACCGGTGCGGCGACGTTGACGGGAGCGTTTATCGACATCTGACGGGCGACGCGGATCCGGGTATCGCCCTGTTCCAGCTCAATCTCGGAGAGGTTGGTTTCGTCCAACAGGACCGCGAGGTCGCGGATCAGGGCCGTGTCGAATTTCTTGTTATCGTTACGCATCATATCATTTGGCTCTCGTACTCGATCCACAAAAAGCATGAGCTCTGGGGCTACCGGTCTCTGGCGCCACGCATGCGTGTCGAGGTTCCGGCCATTTTTGACTTTTACAAGGTGAAATCCTGGTAGAAGCCCGTTCCATCCGCACTTTTTGTCCCGCCATAATGCAGCGGATATAATTGTTTGGCCCGTATTCGAGCGAATACGAGCCAGACTTCTTATAGGGATTCAATTGTGTCAGGAAAAGCCCCGAAGGTTCATTGATTTTCAGACCAACCAGTTTCCAACAGCCTTGAGCGTTCAAGGCTCAGCATGTGGTCTGGTCACAATCCTTCAGGGCCTCGATCTTCGACCGCAGCTGTTCGTAGCCGACTGCGCCCATGACAACCTCGTTGCCGACAACATAGGACGGCGTGCCTGTCAGGCCGAGACGGTTTGCCAGCGTGTAAACCTCCTCGATCGTCTGACCGGCCTTGTCCGTTGCAAGGGCTGCCTGCAATTCGGCTTCGGACAGTCCGATTTCCGTCGCAGCGGCAAGGGCGCTGGACAGGTTGGCCTGGCCGCGGCTCATCAGAAGAGCTTCGTGGAACTCGCCGTATTTTTCCGGCGCGATGGAATTGACGGCAACGGCGACCTGGGCTGCTTCGACCGAACCCTGGCCCAGGACCGGGAATTCCTTCAAGACGACCTTGAGTTCCGGGTTCTCGTCGATGAGACGGACCATGTCGCCATGCGCGCGTTTGCAGTATCCGCAATTGTAGTCGAAGAACTCGACCAGCGTGACGGACCCTTCCGGATTGCCGAGAACGACCTGCCGTGTCGAATTGAAAAGAACGTCCGCGCTGTCGTTCAGCGCCTGAAGCCGGGCTGCCTCTTCTGCAGCCTGCTCGCGGCGCTGCAGCTCATTGAATGCCTCGGCAATGATCTCCGGGTTTTCCAAAAGGTATTCGCGAACGATTTTCTCAACGTCGCTGCGGCTGAGATCCTGTGCCGACACGGACCCCGCCATGAGCGCGAGCACTAGTGCGGCTGCCGAAGCAATGCGAAGAAACGCAGCCGACAGCAACCGTTGCGGGTATGAGTAAGGGTTGATCATCAAATACTCCTCTGGCGACGCCACGGGTCAATCCGCCGCCACGCATCCGTTTGGCGTCACCGGCGATTCCCTACGTTAGGTGGTTTGTACGCCACAATGTCGTCCGCTTGAACCCATGCCGGCGATCCGCGCTTCAAACTTTTTTGAGCACGGGCCGCATATCGCTTCGCCGCATCGAAATCTCCGCGCACCATCAGCCCCTTCGCGGTGGCCAGATCGGCTTCCGCCCGCTCTCCCTGCCGTCCATGGGCGATCGCAAGCTGGCTGTAGGCAACGCCTGAATTTTCATCCAGCGCAATCGCCCGCTTCAGCACACGCTCGGCCTCCTGCAGATAGGCCGGATTGTTGGCCCCCACGAGCGCATAGCCGAGCCAGACAAGGAACTGCGGTTCATTCGGTTTGAAGGAGAGAGCTTTCCTGAAGGGAGCAATCGCGCGCTTCGGATCGCCGCCTTCCATCAGAGCCTGTCCCTTCAGTTCGTAGTAGTGCGGATTGTTCGGCTGCGTGCGGATCAGGGCATCGATTTCCTTGACGGCCCCCTTTCCGCGGCTCTTCATCGCGGCGATCGCCCGCGCATATTGGGCGGCAGGGCTCTTGTCGCTTCGCGGATAGGCGCGCAGCGTTGCGGAGGGATGGCTGGAAAACGCAAACAGCTTGGCGCGGACCTGTTCGTGACGATACTGCAGCACGTAATCGTCCGGCGTGTCGAAATACTTGGACTTCTGGGCTTCCCGCAGCAGTCCGCTATAGCGCTCCTGCGCCATTGGGTGGCTTTGCGCGTAAGGATCGGCGAACTGGCTTGAAAACAGCTGCTGCTCGGACATGCGCTGAAATGTCTTCAACATGCCGCGCGCGCTTTGTCCGGTCGCGTTGAGGTACCGAAGCGCAGCGCGGTCGGCGGCCGCTTCTTCTCCGCGCTGATAGGCGAGCAACGATCTCCGGCCGACTTCGGGTGCGCTCAGGGCTGCGGCGGCGCCGCCGGAGGCCGCGCGACCGGATCCGGACGCCGCACCTGCTGCGGCGGCGCCGGCACCCAGAAGGATGCCGATCACAGCGATGATCTGCGCGTTGGAGGCAGCAGCGCGAAGTCTCACCAGATGCCGGCCGGCGATATGGCCGGTTTCATGCGCGATGACCCCGATAACCTCGTTGGGCGTTTCCGCGTCCATGAGCACGCCGATATTGATGAACATGCGCCGGGAATCGGGCACGAACGCGTTAAACGACTTGTCGTTCACAAGGATGATCTGGGGTTCGGACTGGGCGATCCCGGCTACCTTGAAGAGCGGTTTTGCGTAGTCTCTCAGCAGCGCTTCCGTTTCCGCGTCGCGCACGATCGGCACTTTGCCCCGCTGTGCATCGGCGGGTGTAACGACGAGCGGAATGGCGATCGCGGCGGAACACAGGGTCGCGACCGTCTTATGTATCGATTGTCGCAAGGTCTTCCTGTCTGGTGATGGGGTAACCGGCATTGAGCGCAGTCCGTTCTGAATTATTGCAGTCATCTTGTTGCGGTATGGATAGTCGACCGTGTGGCGAAGTTATGGATGTGTCCTGTTCCGGTCAAGAAATCCCGGATGACAAATCGGAAAGGTTTTTCCTGACGGCCGCGGCGACAGGTGTTCTGGCCGACCGGCGCATTGCCTCTTTGCGCAAAATCGGCAATACGGTCCACTCAGGAAAAACGACCGGACGCCAAGAGCAGACATGACAGATAATGCCTTCCGACCTTCCCGGCGCAGTGACGTGTCGCCCTTCATCGCCATGGATGTGCTTGCCGAAGCGGCGAGGCTGGAAGCCGATGGGCGGTCCATCGTTCACATGGAGGTTGGCCAACCGTCTGCGCCCGCTCCGAAAGCGGCACTCGAGGCAGCCCGGCAAGCCCTGGAGCACGGTCGTCTGGGATACACGGAGGCGGCCGGGATAAGTCCTCTTCGCAACGCCCTTTCAGCGCATTACCGGCGCACATATGGTGTCGAGGTGCCCCGGGACAGGATCACGGTGACAACCGGCTCCTCGGCAGGTTTCAACCTGGCCTTTCTTGCCGCTTTCGATGTCGGCGACCGGATCGTGCTGACGATGCCCGGCTACCCAGCCTACCGCAACATCCTGAAATCGCTAGGACTGGTGCCTGTCGAACTGGCTGTCGGACCGGAGACGCGCTGGTGCCTGACGCCGGAACATCTTGAGGCGGCGCAGGCGGACGGTCCGATCAAGGGCGTGCTGGTCGCCAGTCCCGCAAACCCGACGGGCACCATGATGAGCGGTGACGCCCTGGCCGAACTGGTCGCCTATTGCGACGCGGAGAACATCTGGTTCATCTCGGACGAGATCTATCACGGTCTCGATTATGCGGAGGATCAGACAACCGCGCTCGCGCTTTCGGAAAACGCGATCATCATCAACAGCTTCTCAAAATACTACTGCATGACGGGCTGGCGGATCGGCTGGATGGTGCTGCCGGAACAGCTGGTGCGCCCGGTGGAGCGAATTGCCCAGAACCTTTACATTTCCGCCCCCGAAATCTCCCAGATCGCGGCAACGGCAGCCCTCGGGTCCGTGCAGGAACTGGAGGCCGTGAAAGCCGGCTATGTCGACAACCGGTCGCTCCTGCTGGACGGCCTGCCGAACGTTGGGCTGGACAGACTGCTGCCCGTTGATGGGGCCTTCTACATCTACGCCGACATCAGCAGATACAGCAGCGACAGTCTCGAATTTGCCCGCAAGCTGTTGCACCAGACTGGGATCGCAGCGACGCCCGGTGTTGATTTCGATCCGCTGAATGGGCACGCGTTCCTGCGGTTTTCCTTCGCCGGCGCGCACGACCACATGAAAGAAGCGCTGGTGCGCCTGTCGGATTTTCTCGACTGAAAACGTTTAGCCGGTGTTTCCGGCGCAGTCCATTAGCGTAAAAAAGGCGGCCAGGGGCCGCCTTTTTCAAACTTGGACTGAAAAGCGATCAGAAGAACGACCTGCCGCGCTGCCACCAGCCGACGCGCTTGGGTTTGTCTTCCTCTTCGTCCCCTGACGTCTCGCTCGTCACGACCGGTTCTGCCGGCGCAGACGGCTTTGCAGCCGCGTCCTCGCCTGCGGTTTCATTCGGAACGGGCTGTTCGGATGTCGGCGTTTCGACAACGATGTCTTCCGGGGACGGGCTTTCTTCCGCCTGAACCGCTGGTTCATCGGTGTCGGCGGCGCTCATGTCGGGCGCTTCATCATTTGCATCCGAAGCGTCTTCCTGTTCCGCATCCGCATGAAGGGCCTCGGAAGACGTCTCGGCTTCGTCAGTTGCATCGACGGTGTCGGAGCCTGCGTTCGCTTCGGCTTCCATGCCCGCGTCGGCGAGAGCAGGAGCGTCCGTTTCTACCGCATCGGTCTCAGGTGCCTCTGCGCCGTCTTCCGGCGAACCGCTGTCTTCCTGGTTCTCCGCATTGGCCTCAACCTGTTCGTCGGTCTGAAGATCCGAGTCTTCACCGTTCCGGCGACCGCGCCGCCCACCTCTGCGTCCGCGCCGGCGCTTGCGGCGGGGTTCGTCGGAGTCTCCGTCTTCCGATCCTGCGTCCAGGGCCGTCCGGTCTTCCTTTTCGGGCTCGTCCGATTCGGCGGCGGCCTGTTGACCGTCCTGAGTTTCCTGGGCGTTGTCCGAACCGTTCCTGCGGCGCTTTCTGCGACGTCTGCGGCGGCGGTCGCCGCCTTCTTCGTCCTGCGCCTGTTCTTCGATGACCGGCTGATCGGTCTCGTCGTCGATGATCTCGACGGTATCGGGATGAACGGTTGGGGCCGGTGCGGGCACCCGGTCACGGTCTATCGGCGCACCCCGCTCCAGGACATAGAGCTGGCCGTTGACCATTTCGTCGGCGTTGACCTCGATTTCGACGGCAAACCGCATTTCGAGATCGGACAGGTTGGAGCGCTTCTGATTGAGAATGTAAAGCGCGACCTGTGTTGTCGTCCGTATGATGAGATCGTGCGTAGCGCCCTTCAGGAGATTGTCTTCAATGGAACGCAGCACGTGCAGGGCGACCGACTCGACAGAGCGGATCATGCCGGTGCCCTGACAGTGCGGGCACGGAGTCGTCGAGCTTTCCAGGACGCCGGTGCGGATCCTCTGGCGGGACATTTCAAGCAGTCCGAAATGCGAGATCCGGCCGACCTGAATGCGTGCACGGTCGTTCTTGAGACAGTCTTTCAGCTTCCGCTCGACCGCGCGATTGTTTTTCGACTCTTCCATGTCGATGAAATCGATCACGACGAGACCGGCAAGATCCCTGAGACGCAGCTGGCGTGTGACTTCTTCCGCCGCTTCCAGGTTGGTCTGGAGCGCCGTGTCCTCGATATTGTGTTCCCGGGTCGATTTGCCGGAGTTCACGTCGATCGAAACCAGCGCTTCCGTCTGGTTAATGACGATGTATCCGCCCGACTTCAGCGTTACCTGCGGCGAGAACATGGCGTCGAGCTGAGGTTCGACACCGTATCGAATGAACAGCGGCGACGGATCGCGATAGGGCTGAACATTCTTCGCGTGGCTCGGCATGAGCATGCGCATGAAGTCCTTGGCCTCGCGGTACCCGTCGTCCCCGGAAACAAGGACTTCGTTTATGTCCTTGTTGTAGAGGTCGCGAATGGATCGCTTGACCAGACTGCCTTCCTCGTAGACGAGGCTCGGCGCGCTCGATTTCAGCGTCAGCTCGCGCACGTTTTCCCAAAGGCGCATGAGATACTCGAAATCCCGCTTGATTTCAGCCTTTGTCCGGCTCGCGCCTGCCGTGCGCAGGATCACGCCCATGCCTTCCGGAACATCGAGTTCGGAGGCGATCTTCTTGAGGCGCTTGCGGTCGGTCGGCTGCGTGATCTTCCGGGAGATGCCGCCGCCGCGAGCGGTGTTCGGCATCAGCACGGAGTAGCGGCCCGCGAGGGAAAGATAGGTCGTGAGCGCAGCGCCCTTGTTGCCGCGTTCTTCCTTGACGACCTGAACCAGGATGATCTGGCGGCGCTTGATGACTTCCTGGATCTTGTACTGCTTGCGCAAGGGAACAACGCGCTCGGGCACTTCTTCCATCGCGTCTTCTGCACCGACGGATTCGACCATGTCGTCTTCACTGTCGACTTCGTCGTCGTCGTCGCGCGAGCGCCGGCGCCGGCGGCTGCGCGCCCGAACCGGCTTTTCGGTCTCTTCTTCGGCATCGGCCGCTGCAACGGTTTCATCGTCGCCGTTCTCGTCAGCGCCCTGATCCTCGTCGGCTTCGCCAGCCGGATCCGTCTCGTCTTCTGAAGCGGTTTCTTCTGCCGGCTCCGCGTCAGACGCAGCAGCAAGCTCGTCTGCTGTCCCGTCGTCGGAAACCGGCGCATCCGCGGCATCTTCACTGCCTGCGTCTACTATCGTTTCCGCTTCGCCGGCCGCCTCGGCGACTGCTTCGACGGATGCATCCGTGTCGTCGCTCGCACCTTCATCAGAGGCGGCCGCTTCCGATGTTTCATCGGCATCGACCTTTTCGCTCGCGACAGTCTGTGCAGATTCGTTTTTCGCAGCCCGGGACTTGCGCCGGCGCTTCGGTTTCTCGTCCGCGTCCTGATCGTCTTTCTGACGCTCGGCCGCTTCGGCCGCCAAAAGGGCTTCGCGGTCCGCAACGGGGATCTGGTAGTAGTCCGGATGAATTTCGCTAAACGCGAGGAAACCGTGCCGGTTCCCGCCATATTCAACGAAAGCCGCCTGCAGGGACGGTTCGACCCGGGTCACTTTCGCCAGATATATATTGCCACGTAGCTGCTTCCTGTTTGCCGCCTCAAAGTCGAATTCTTCAACACGATTGCCACGTACGACGACGACCCGGGTTTCTTCCGGGTGGCCCGCGTCGATCAGCATTTTGTTTGCCATTACTGAACGTCTCCACGGCAGCAGTGCTTAGCGCGCATAGCAAGCGCGCATCGCCCGAAAGGAGTGAAGCTGCCGTATTTTTATTGCTAAGAATGAGAAGGGCGTCTGCGCCCGGCGCGGTCGTCTGATCAACGAAACCATCCGCGGAAGCGGGGCCTTGTTTCGTGTTGATCACTGTGTGCATCGCGCGGGTCCTTCGGGGCAACGCAGGCCCTTTAGTTAAGTCGTTGTACCATTTCCGGTATGCCAGGGAGGGGAGTGCCGCTTCATCTGCAACCGGTGCCGGAGAAGTTCGCCTTTGTTTTCCGTGGTCCGTATCGCATGGGGCACTGTTTCCAATTCAGGCCACAAACCTGCAATACAGGTCGTATTCAAAGGGGGCCGCTACCTGATCCTCTATCATCGAGTCTGCGTTTTCGCGACAGAACGGCCTCTGTTCCGTCGCAATAAGACCATGATTTTCGATGGTGTTGTGGATAGCCACCCTGAAACACCACCCGGGAAGGTATCGGTCTTGAACCGAAATCCGTAAGGTACTTTTACGATCCGTTGCTCCGCTTTGCAAGCAATGTGAAACGGACAAACTATTTTCCTGAGCCCGTACTTCGCTTAAAACGGCACTGCCGCGACCAGAAACAAACAGAACATGCATCACATGGCCGGAGAAATTGTGAAGAAAAACGCCCCGAAACCTGAGGTCAAGCCTGTTGCAGGGGCCATTCCGCGGGCCGGCGGAGTGTTGCGCTCGGCGGCCACGCTGTTTTTTTTCACTTTCCTGATCCTGATGGGTGGCGCGCAGGCAAATCCTGTATTCGCGGCGGCCGCGAAGGTTATCGGCGCGCGCGTTGCCGGCGATGCAGAGCGCACCCGATTCGTTCTCGACCTCGATACACAGGTCAAACCCGCCATTTCGGGCCTTGCGCGCCCGTTCCGTCTGATCGTCGACCTGCCCGAGGTCGAATTCAAGCTGCCGGGCGGTGCAGGCGAGACGGGCCGCGGAATGGTAACAACCTGGCGATACGGACTTTTTGCGCCGGGGAAATCCCGGATCGTCATGGACTTGAGCGGGCCCGTCAGTGTCGACAAGACCTTCTTTCTGCCGGCAGTCGACGATCAGCCCGCAAGACTTGTCATCGATCTCGTAAAGTCGTCGCCCGACGACTTTGACGCTTTCGTTCTGAGTTCCCGCAAGCAGGAGACGGTGAGTAGCGCCAAAACGGCGCCCAAGACCGACCGTCTGGGCGAGGGGGCGAAAAAAGGTGACAGGCCCCTGATCGTGCTCGACCCCGGACACGGGGGCATCGACAACGGTGCGACGGGTGTCGGCGGCACGCTGGAAAAGGCAATCGTGCTGGATTTCGCGAACCTTCTGAAGCAGAAGCTGGAAAAGAGCGGACTATACGATGTGCGTCTGACGCGTGAGGACGACACGTTTGTGTCTCTCTCCCGTCGCGTCGAGATAGGTCACGAGCTCGAGGCCGATCTTTTCATATCCATTCACGCTGATTCGGTTCGGCGGGGCAGGAAACTGGCGCGCGGTGCGACGGTGTATACGCTCTCGGACAAGGCTTCCGACCAGCTGTCGGAGGAACTGGCGGAAGTCGAAAACATGTCCGACATCATTGCCGGTGTCGAACTTGACGAGGAGCCGACGGACGTCACGGACATCCTGCTCGATCTCGCCAAACGCGAGACCCGTTCCTTTTCCAACTACTTTGCGAAAACACTCGTGACCGAGCTCAAGAGTGCCGTCCGGCTGATTAACAATCCGCACAGATCTGCGGGTTTTCGCGTTCTCAAGGCACATGATGTGCCATCGGTTCTGGTCGAACTCGGGTATCTTTCCAACGAGCACGACGAAAAACTGCTGATTACCGAAGAATGGCGGGAGCGCATGGCGAACGCGATGAGCGATGCCATACACGGCTTTTTCAGGCCCAGGCTTGCCCGGCAGAAAGGGACGCTTTCGCAGTAGTGATGGTGATTTGTCACGCAAATTGAGCGTCTTGGAGGGCGATTGCCTCAGCATCGCCATATTGGTGCAAGAGGTAACAGTCAGGTGATTGTGACAATCTGCGCCAGAGAGTGCCGTGTTAGAGTTTCCGTGCTAGAAAGCGACAAGCAGCAATGACGGGGAAAGACGAGCCCGCAGTATGAAATTCTTGGTTAAATTTTTTGGCTATCTTTTCGGCATCGGGGCCGCGCTCGCGCTCCTGATCGCCGCGGGTGTGTGGATGTATCTGCAGCACCTCGATGAGGACATTCCGGACTACACGGCGCTGAAGAACTACGAGCCGCCCGTCATGACGCGCGTTCACGCCGCCGATGGCAGTCTCATGGCCGAGTATGCGACCGAGCGGCGCATGTTTCTTCCGATACAGGCGATGCCGGATCGTGTGAAGCAGGCGTTCATTGCTGCGGAAGACAAGAATTTCTATTCGCATATCGGCGTCGACCCGGAGGGCATTGCCCGCGCGGCCGTCCGGTTCGTGCAGAATTACGGCTCGGGACGGCGTCCGGAGGGGGCGTCGACGATCACCCAGCAGGTTGCCAAGAACTTCCTGCTGACAAACGATCTGTCCATCGTCCGCAAGATCAAGGAAGCCATCCTTTCGCTGCGCATCGAGCAGGCCTACACCAAAGACGAAATTCTCGAACTGTATCTCAACGAAAACTTCTTCGGCCTGGGAGCCTACGGAATTGCCGCTGCCGCGCTGATTTACTACGACAAGTCGGTTCACGAACTGGAACTCGATGAAGTCGCCTACATGGCGGCGCTCCTGAAAGCCCCCAACAACTATCATCCCTTCCGGCACACAGACCGCGCGATCGCGCGCCGCAACTATGTTCTCGACCGCATGGTCGCGGACGGGTATGTGACGTTCGAAGAGGGCGAAGAGGCGAAAAAGAAGCCGATCGACGTCAAGCCGCGGAAATCCGGCTCCCGGCTGTTTGCCGCCGAGTATTTCACGGAAGAGGTGCGCAGGGAAGTCGCCGAGATTTTCGGAACCACCCGTCTTTACGAAGGTGGTCTGTCCGTCCGCTCCACGCTGGATCCCGAATTGCAGACAATGGCCCGCAAGTCGCTCATGGACGGGCTGATCGATTTCGACCGCAAGCGCGGCAGCTGGAACGGGCCCATCGACCGGATCACGCTCGGTGCGGACTGGGGCGTGGACCTGGGCAAGATCGAAGGCCTCAGCGACATCCCCGAGTGGACGCTTGCCGTGGTCCTGGAAAGCGGCGGCGAACAGGCGACCGTCGGTGTGCAGCCGGACAAGCTGGTGAGCGGCAAGCTTTCGAAAGAACGCAAAAGCGGCCCGCTGTTCCTGGAGACGATGAAGTGGGCCCGTGTCAACGGACGTGCGCCGGGCTCCGTATCCGACGTGCTTGCACCAGGTGACGTGGTCTATGTGCAGGAGAGCCAGGTGGCGCCGGGCACGTACGAACTCAGACAGATCCCCAAGGTTTCCGGCGCGCTGGTCGCGATGGATCCCTACACGGGCCGCGTTCTCGCGCTGGTCGGCGGCTTCAGCTTCGCGCAGAGTGAGTTCAACCGCGCAACCCAGGCCTACCGTCAGCCGGGATCGTCGTTCAAGCCGTTCCTTTATGCCGCGGCGCTGGACAACGGTTACACGCCGTCGTCGGTGATCATGGACGCGCCACTCGAAATCAGCCAGGGACCCGGTCTCGGGACATGGCGGCCGCAGAACTATGGCGGCAAATTCTACGGGCCCTCCACGCTTCGCACGGGAATCGAACTCTCCAGGAACGTGATGACGGTCCGTCTCGCCCAGGACATGGGCATGCCCCTGGTTGCCGAGTATTCCAAGCGGTTCGGGATCTATGACAACATGCTGCCAGTCCTGTCCATGTCGCTGGGGGCAGGGGAAACAACGGTCCTGAGGATGACAACCGCCTATGCGACGATCGCGAATGGCGGGCGAAAGGTCCGCCCGACCCTGATCGACCGGATCCAGGACCGTTATGGCCGCACGATCTACAAGCATGACAGCCGGATTTGCGACGGTTGCACGCAGAACGCCTGGGAAGGCCAGCAGGAGCCGATCCTGATCGATGACCGGGAGCAGGTGCTTGATCCCATGACGGCCTATCAGATCACGTCGATGATGGAAGGCGTCGTCCAGCGCGGCACGGCCACTTCCGTGCGCGCCGTCGAGCGGCCCGTTGCCGGCAAGACCGGGACAACCAACGACGAGAAGGACGCCTGGTTCATGGGCTTCACGCCGGATCTGGCCGTGGGTGTCTTCGTCGGCTTCGACAATCCCAAACCCATGGGACGAGGCGCCACGGGTGGCCAGGTTGCAGCACCGATCTTCACGGACTTCGTCAAGAAAGCGCTCGCCGACAAACCGCCGGTCGAATTCCGCGTGCCGCGCGGTCTCCAGCTGATCGCCATCAACCGGCGGACCGGCGGGCGGGCAGCGCCCGGATCGCCCGGCGCAATCCTGGAAGCGTTCAAGCCCGGGATGACGCCGAATGACAGCTACGCGGTCATTGATTTCCAGAGCCAGCTTGGCGTCCCGACGGCGGTTTCGCCGGAGGCGCAGCAAGCGGTGACCGTGGGGACCGGCGGCCTCTACTGATCCCTGACGGAACCGGACAGGTTCTCGAACGTCAGCTGCGCGCCCAAAGGCGGTTTACACCGCCTATCTGCGCGGCTAATGTCCCGCTCCAATTCACGGCCCGGTCCTGTCCAGGAAAACCGGGCCGTCTCACACTACAGCGAGGTATCCGATGCGCGCCGAAATGGAAGCGATCGTTGATGAAATCAAGCAGGCCATAAGCCTGCTGAGGAGGCATCTTTGACTGGGATCAGGCTCTTGTCCGGTTGGAAGAACTGAACGCCCTGTCAGAAGATCCCGATCTCTGGAACGATCCGGCGAAGGCGCAGAAACTCATGCGCGAACGCCAGCAACTCGACGATGGCATTACAGGCGTCAGGGGCCTGGAGCAGGACCTTGCGGACAATATCGAGCTGATCGAACTCGGTGAGATGGAAGACGACAAGGACGTCATTGAGGACGCCGAAGACGCCCTGCGGGGCCTCAAGGACAAGGTCAACCAGCTGCAGCTCAACTCGCTGCTGTCCGGCGAAGCCGACGGCAACGACGCCTACCTGGAGATCAATTCCGGCGCCGGTGGCACGGAAAGCCAGGACTGGGCGTCGATGCTTCTCAGGATGTACCGGAGATGGGCGGAAAAGCATGGCTTCAAGGTCGAAGTGCCCGCCTACAGCGATGGCGAGGAAGCGGGCATCAAGTCCGCGACGCTGCTCATCAAGGGCGAGAACGCCTATGGCTGGCTGAAAACGGAATCGGGCGTCCACCGGCTTGTTCGCATCTCGCCCTATGACAGCAATGCGCGGCGGCATACCAGTTTCTCAAGCGCCTGGGTCTACCCGGTGATTGACGATTCGATCGAGATCGACGTCAACGAGAGCGACTGCAGGATCGACACCTACCGGGCGTCGGGTGCAGGCGGACAGCACGTCAACACGACGGACTCGGCGGTGCGGATCACGCACCAGCCGACCGGGATCGTCGTCCAGTGCCAGTCGGAAAGATCCCAACACAAGAACCGGGCGACAGCCTGGGGCATGCTGAAGGCGCGGCTCTATGAGGCCGAGCTGAAAAAGCGCGAAGAAGCGGCGAATGCCGAAGCAGCGTCCAAGACGGATATCGGCTGGGGACACCAGATCCGCTCCTACGTTCTGCAGCCCTACCAACTGGTGAAGGACCTGCGTACCGGAGTGGAGAGCACGTCTCCCGGCGATGTGCTGGACGGGGATCTCGACAAGTTCATGGAAGCCGCATTGGCGCAGCGCGTCTTTGGGGGAGACCCCGTGGAAGTCGACGACATCGACTGATCCGAACGACCAGAGTGAGGACAAACGGGGCGCAAGGCCCCGTTTTTCAACGAGACAGCTCGGTCAGCTTGTTGCCTGCCGTCAGGAAGGCACCAGGATTGTGCGGCTTGTCATGCCGGCGGATCTCGTAATGCAGGTGCGGGCCGGTTGACCGGCCCGTCGACCCGATATTGCCGATCAGGTCACCGGCCAGCACATGATCGCCTTCTGCGACCTGCATGCGGCTGAGATGCGCATAGCGCGTCACGAAGCCGTTGGCATGTCTGATTTCGATCATCTTGCCGTAACCGCCGTTCCACTTGGCGCTTACGATCGTGCCGGGCGCCGTGGCATAGACCCGCGCGCCGTAAGGTGCCTTGAAGTCAATTCCCGTGTGCATGGCGAGACGGCGCAGGAACGGATCCACGCGCGGACCGTAGTTGCTCGAAATCGTCCCGTTGCGGACGGGTCGTTTCACGGGGAGCCTGAGCGCGGCGAATTTCACGCGGCGCAGTGTTTCAAGCGCGCTGTCGGCGCGTCTCAGACGCTCCGGAAAGGTTTTGTGCGAGATGGGCGTGAACGGCCCGCCGATCGAACTGTTGTCGCGCAGAGCCTCATTGATGGACGGAGCGATCGACTTGGTGATGCTCAGGATCTCCTCGATCCGGCTTTCCGTCGCGACCGTGATCGTGTCGACGGCCGCGGTGCTCTCGACATCCATTTCGGAAATGTCGGCCTTCACTGCGTCGAGGGCAGCCCGTTTTTCAGTGTTTTTTTTTACGGTCGTGCGTGCTTCAGGCTGCGGTTCCGTTTGCTGCAAGATAGACAGCGGATCGACGCTTCTGGTCGTCGTCTCGCGAAGTCCGAGCGCCTTGACCGGTTCGTCGATCAACTCGCTCTCGCCACCGATCGCCGATTTGTCGCTGGTGCCGATGGTCGCAAGTTCGCGTGCATCCAGTGACGGTTTCGGCGGGGGGAGGGGCTTGTCGTTGCTGAGGTAAATGCCAACACTTTCTGCCCGCGCCACCAGATCGGCCACGATCGCATGGCGCTGGTTGAGATCCTGCTGGCGGCGCAGCACGTCCATTACCTGGATTTCGACGGTTTCGCGATCGACCATCTGGCGGCTGGTAAGTTTTTCGATTTCGGCTCTCAACCGGTCAATATGGTCCTGGTATTCGAGCACGAGTTCGGTGCGTTCGGCACTCGCCTCCGCCATCACGTCGCTGCGCATCAGGTAATAGGCAGCGGATCCGCTGACACCCAGCGTGACGGCGACACATGCAAGTGCCCCGCAAATCAGGTGCATCGGGCGCACGCTATACGTGGTGGACTTCTCGACCCGGTTCAATGACGCATGATGCGCTGCCATTCTTGGCCCGTTTAGAGGTCGCTGCGATTTCTGACTTTGTTGCATGATCACTCAGTCACTGTCTGCATTCTGCAAATGAACTGATGATGATTAGAATTTGGTAAGGTTAATAAATCGTCTGCAACACGACTATTTTTAACCCGTGATTGGGGCGAGAGGCTTGTAAAATCCGGGGGTTAGCCCTGCTTCGGATCTTGCCCGATCATTAAAAGGCGGTTTCAAACTGCCACGGAAATGCTTTCTGACGAAGGCGTGGAATGCCGGTTCCGGGGTGATTCCCTGCCTGTCGCACAAGAATCGGAACCACTTTGCGCCGAAAGCAACGTGGTTCTTTTCATCCCGGTAGATGACTTCGAGGCACTTCGCCGTATCGTCATCTCCCGACTTGCGCGCCTTTTCGATCATCGGTGGCGTGATGTCGAGGCCGCGCGCCTCCAGTACGAGCGGAATGATGGCCAGCCGCGCGGCAAGGTCATGTCCCGTGTCCTGCGCTGCCTGCCAGAGCCCGTCATGGGCCGGCAGATCGCCATAGGCGGCATCCAGTCTCGCGAGCCTGTCCTGCAGCATCGAGAAATGCTTGGCCTCTTCAAGGCCGACCCGGACCCAGTCGTCGTAATAGGTGCGCGGCAGGCGGACATGTGCGAAGCGTCCGACCAGATCCCAGGTGAGGTCGACGGCGTTCAATTCGATATGCGCCAGCGAATGAAGCAAGGCAAGACGGCCGGCCTTTCCGGAGACGCTCCGCTTGGGCATGTCACGCGGTGCCAGCAACTCGGGCCGGGCAGGCCGTCCGGGGCGGTCCGGCATGAGCCCGTCTTTGGATGGCGAACCCAGGGCAAGGTCTCTGCCGAACCAGGCTTTAGACACCTGATAAGCCAGTCTCACCTTTTCCGCCACATCCGAAGCCGACACGATGGCTCTGGCTCCGGCGACGAGGGTCGGCGGTGCGGGCGGCGTCTTGTCTGGCTTCATCGTGATCCCGGATACAGTGTCGCTGGCGCTGCGTGTTGTCAGAGTGCCCTGGCCGCTTCCAGCACGGCTTCCGCGTGACCGGGCACTTTTACCTTTCGCCAGACCTGGGCGATCTTTCCGTCCTTGTCTATCAGAAAGGTCGAACGTTCCACACCCATGTACTTCTTGCCGTACATGGATTTTTCCACCCACACGCCATACGCCTCTGCGGTGTGTGTTTCGGTGTCCGCACCGAGCCGGACCGCAAGATTGTGTTTGGCAATAAAATTGTCGTGTTTTTTGGCGGAGTCAGGCGACACGCCGACAATCGTGATGCCGAGATTTTCGAATTCTCCGATCAGTTCCGAAAAGGCAATTGCTTCCTTCGTGCAGCCTGGCGTGTTGTCTTTCGGGTAGAAATACAGAACCACCGGTTTTCCCTTGAGGCCGCTCAAGGCGATCCGTCCGCCTCCGTCGCCTTCAAGATCGAAGTCAGGCGCCGTATCTCCGATGGCGAGTTCCTGCATCTTGTCATCCTTCTGTCATAATTTGTGCGTTTTTGCCGGAACCGGAAAACGGCTGCGCAAGCGGCAGTCGATTTTGTCCCGACTTTCGAAGTATCATAGGTCGCGTTGCGACTCGTTCAATGCGCGCTAGAACATGTATTTGTATCGGCGCCGCGCAGCAGCGCCCGTCCGCTTTCGCAAGTCAGGAGAATGGACCGAATTTGTTTGGAAGATCTGGCGGCAAAAACTTGAACAAAACGGCGCGAAAGACCGTTCGCAGACGCTATTTGTTTGCCGCTCTCGGACTTCTCGTTTGCGTGTCGGCGGCGCTTGTGGTGCTGTTTGCTTCCGGCCCGGTCCGTATTCCCTTCCTGGGAAGCGTTCTGGCCTCCCAGGCCACGCGCGGGCCACTGGAGCTTGCCATAAGGCAGGGCAGCGTCGATTTCACCGCCGAAGACGGCATCGAATTCATCCTGGAAGAGGCGGTGCTGGAGATCGACGGGCCGGCCCCCGTCACGATCCGCTTTCCCAAACTGGTTGTTCCGCTTGACCCGGATGCCTTGCTCGGGGGCAAGCTCCGGTTTTCGTCTCTGCGCCTCGTTCAGCCGAGGGTGACCGTCGCGCTCAAGGGAGGCCCGGCGAAACTGCCCGAGATCGGTCCGCTCATGGAAGCGGTCGACCGGATGAGTGACGTCGTGGACGACCAGTTCTCGCGGCGCGGCCTGAGGCACGTCTCGATCCGCAACGGCACGTTCGAGCTCACCGGAGCCAAACCGCGCCTTTTCGACGGGATCGACGCCGATGTCGTCCGAAGCGACCGCCGCGTTATTCGGGCGAACGCAAAGGTATCGGGCAACGTATCCACCTGGCGGCTGCAACTGGCGCGCAGTGCGCCTGAAGACGGTTCTGAAAAGACCATCGGTATTGTCGTCAACGGAATAACTCTTGCCGAACTGCTCGGTCCGGCGACCCTGGACAGGCACGGCAAGGGCTTTGGTCTGCCGGCATCGGCGAAGGTCGAGACGAAGCTTGACGGTGACGGCAAGTTCCTGTCCGCAAACGCGGTCGCGCGGGTGCAGAATGGCTGGTTCCAGCTTGGCAAAACCCTTGTCGCCTTTGACGACGCCGCGCTATCGCTGCTGTTCAAGGCGGGACAGAACGCGATCGAAATTACCAAGTCGCACGTGATCCGGGGCAACACGCGCATCTTCTTTTCCGGACTTGTCGAACCGGGAGACGCAGGCTCCAACGAGTGGAACATCGGGCTCACTTCGGACTATCCGCAATTCGGCTCGGCGGACGTTCGCGAAGCCCCGCAGATGCTGGACGGCGTGAAGATCAGGGCGCGCTTCAATCCGCTCGACCGGGTGATATCCATTGACCGGTTCATCGCGAAAGCCGGAAAGGCAATCGCGCAACTGGTCGCGTCCATCGAGATTACCGATCAAGGCCCCTACGTTGCCATTGCCGCCTCCGGTGAGAACATACCCATCGCAACGGCAAAGCAGGTGTGGCCGATCACGCTTGTTCCGCCAGCGCGCCGCTGGGTGGCGGACAATATCAAGGCGGGCCTGATCGAAGACTTTACCTATAGCGCAGCAATCCGGCCGCCCGCCTTCAACCACCGGGACCCGGATGCGGGATGGTCCGGCGACGACATGCTCATGGATGCAACCTTCAGCGGCGGCGCCGTCACACCGTTCGGAGACCTGCCGCAAGTGTCGGACCTGACCGGATCGCTCAAGGTGGCGGGTGAAGTGCTGACCGTGCGTGCGGATGGCGGCGTGGCGCAAACCGCCGAAGGCGGCAACGTCACGGTGCCGCAAAGCATCTTTGAGATCTACAACTTGCCGCTTCGCGAAGGAAAAACAGCCAAGATCGAGGCGAAGGTGGAAGGCGGCATCGGTGAACTGGCAACCGTCGCAAACAGCAATCCGTTGAACGTGATTGACCGCGCGGGGCTCAAGACAGGCGGTGCGAGCGGAGACGGCAGCATTGATGTCGTGGCGCGTTTTCCGCTCGCCAAAGGCATCAGCCTCGATGATGTCTCATGGCGTGTCACTGGAGCGCTTGATGACTTCAGCGACGAAAATCCCATCATGGGCCGCACGATCGAAAATGCCGATGTTGAGATCGATGCAACGCCCGAACAGGTTGCCATCACCGGGAACGGGGTGCTCGACGGCCTCGATGCCGATATCGATCTGGTGGTGCCGCTCGGCGGCTCCGGCGTTGCCGGCAAGCAGGATGTCGTCGTCTCGGTCACCGCAGACCAGTTGAAGCAGAAGGGGATCGACCTCACCGCATTTCTCGACGGCGACCTTGTTCTCAGCGTGACAGGGAGAAGCGACGGACAGGATTTCTCGGTCGATCTGACCAAATGCACGGTCGTTCTTGAAGCGCTCGGCTGGGAGAAGGCGAGGGGCGTGCCGGCAACCGCGACCTTCAAACTGATCGAGACTGAAGAAAACCAGATGGTCCGCGACTTCAGGCTGACGTCGGAGGGCGCGAACATTTCCGGATCGATGCAGCTTTCCAAGGCCGGAGAGCTTGTTACCGCGTCCTTCGATACGTTCAAGCTCCGCCCCGGCGATAATGCTGACGTCGAGATACAGCGCACGGCAAATGGCCGGTACGACATCATCTTTTCCGGCTCCGTGTTCGACGGGCGCGGTCTCATTCAGAGCCTGACGAGCCCGGGCGGCAGCCAGGGTGCCGGCGATTTCTCCGAAGGCGCCCGCATTGCGGTGTCCCTGCAGAGCGTGACCGGGTTCAACGGACAGACACTAAAAGGGGTCTCCG
Organism: Roseibium sp.; assembly: GCF_965229775.1. Lineage (GTDB taxonomy): Bacteria > Pseudomonadota > Alphaproteobacteria > Rhizobiales > Stappiaceae > Roseibium. The sequence continues at coordinate 5,072,018 of NZ_OZ245929.1, read as the reverse complement.
GCAAGGTCGAGACCGGACCGAAGGGCATCCGGACGGCGGATCTGAGCGGAAAAATCAACGGCGGCTCCGATCTGGAATTCAAGATCGTCGAGCAGGGGCAAAGCCAGCTTGCCACCGGTCAGTTTGACGACACGGGCGCGACACTCAAATTTCTCGATTTCTACGAGCGCATGGAAGGCGGGCGCGGCGTCATCAGCGTCGCCATGGCGGACGAGGACAGCTGGGCCGGAGATTTCAAGGTGCGTTCCCTGCGGATCACGGAAGACCCTGCCATCAGGAGCATCCGGGACCGGGAGCGGTCGAACCCTGATCCGGATGCGCGGATCGTGACGGCCAGGACGTCCGACGGGTCGGCGAATTTCGATACGATGGATATCAACTTCACCCGCGACGGCGACATCATGACGATCCTGCGCGGGGCGCTTCAGGGCAACGTTCTGGGTGGCACCGTCAGCGGAACCGTGAACCTCAAGGAACAGACGCTCAACCTGAGCGGGACCTTCGTGCCAATCTATGCGCTGAACAATTTCTTCGCCAAGATACCGATCCTCGGTTTTGCGCTCGGCGGTAATTCCGGCGAGGGCCTGATCGGCGTGACCTACCGCCTTTCGGGGGCGGTGTCCGACCCCGTGCTTTCGGTCAATCCGATCTCCGCGATCGCACCGGGCATTTTCCGGAAGATGTTCGAGTTTCAGCAGAACTGAACATCGATTCCCAGGCTTCCATCCCGGTTGCCTCAGGACCGCTCAGACCGGCTTCAGCAGGACGTGCTTCTTCTTGCCGAGCGACAGCTTGACGATGCCGTCTTCCGAGACATCGGCCATGCCCAGCATGCGCTTGTCGTTTTGCTCGCCCTTGTCGTTGATTTTCACCGCGCCGCCCTTGATGTTCCTGCGCACCTCTCCGTTGGAGCTACACAGACCGGCCGTGACAAAGGCGGACAGGACGCCGATACCCGCTTCGAGGTCGTTTCTGGAAATCTCGACGGTCGGCAGGCCCTCGGCGGACTGGCCTTCTTCAAATGCCTTGCGTGCGGTTTCTGCCGCCTCGTCGGCCTTTTCCCGTCCGTGTATCAGTGCGGTCGCTTCCGTGGCCAGGATCTTCTTGGCATCGTTGATCTCCGACCCCTCCAGGGCGGAAAGCCGGGCAATCTCGTCCATCGGCAGGACGGTGAAGAGTTTCAGGAAACGGCCGACATCGGCGTCTTCGGTGTTGCGCCAGTATTGCCAGTAGTCATAGGCCGAGAGCTGTTCCTCGTTGAGCCAGACGGCACCGGCCGCCGTCTTGCCCATCTTTGCACCCGAGGCGGTCGTCAGCAAAGGCGAGGTGAGGGCGAAGGCCTCTGTTTCCGCGAGCCTGCGGACGAGATCGGTGCCGGAGAGGATGTTGCCCCACTGGTCCGAACCGCCCATCTGGAGACGGCAGCCGGTGCGCCGGTAGAGTTCCAGATAGTCGTAGCCCTGCAGAAGCATGTAGTTGAACTCGAGGAACGAGAGATGCTGCTCGCGTTCCAGACGCAGTCGCACCGAGTCCCTCTGGATCATCTGGTTGACCGAGAAGTGCCGGCCGATGTCACGCAGGAAGTCGACATAGTTTAGCTTCAGGAGCCAGTCCGCATTGTCGAGCATGATGGCATCGCCCGGCCCGTCGCCGAAACGCAGCAGCTTCTCGAACACCTTCCGGATACCGGCCTTGTTTTCCTCGATTGCCTCCTCGGTGAGAATCTTCCGGCTTTCATCCTTGCCCGACGGGTCACCGACGCGGGTGGTGCCGCCGCCCATCAATGCGATGGGCCGGTGTCCCGTCTGCTGGAACCAGTGCAGCATCATGATCGGGACGAGCGATCCGGCATGCAGGCTGGGAGCGGTGCAATCAAAGCCGATATAGGCCGTGACCGTTTCCTTTGCGCACAGTTCGTCAAGGCCCTGTGGATCGGAAATCTGATGAATGAAGCCACGTTCCGAAAGAACGTTCAGGAAATCCGATTTGAACTCGCTCATGGTGTCGTCCGAACCCGTCTGTCGTCTTGAGGGATGTCTTTTCTGCGGACGTGCTCTAGCGCGCGCAGGGAAAGATGTAAATCACGGCCGTCAGAAAAACTCTGCCGGATACGGTTCGAACGTCAAGCCGGTACCAGGCGCTCGCCATTTAGAGGATTGATGGGCCGTGACCTCGGCCGACATGGACGTAAATCAAGGCTAAAGGCTGGGCTCAAAGGGCCGACGCAGCTTCCGTCAGTTGCCTGCAGATCCGGGCTCGCGCGCCTTGATGCAGACAAATTTGAGCTCACCCTGTTCCCAGGCGATACGCATCTGTTCGGAAAGGGTGCGCGGGACGGCTTCGTCCAGCACCGCCTGGCATTCGGTCTCAGAGACGAAGGTTCCATGATTCAGGACAGGCCAGACATTCGGGCCCGATAGCACTTGAATGGAAACGGCCAGTATCACCCACATTTGCTCGATCCTGCGCTGCTGTCTGACGCCGACTATACCGTGATTTTTCCGAAATCATACGAATGTGACGTTGCGTGATGGTGATCACAGCGGCGTGTCAGGGACGGTCCTATCTTGGGTACATCAAGACGCAGACACAGTTGAACACCAGTTGAGAGGACCCGTTATGTTTCGCAAATTTGCCATCGCAGCCGTCACCGTCGCAACGATCGCGGCAACCGCCCTTGCCGTTGCACCGACCGAGGCACACGCCAAGAACCGTGCAGGTGCAGTCGCTGCTGGTGCCATCATCGGTCTGGCGACCGGCGCCATCATCGCCTCGCAGGCACAGCGCCGCCATTACCACCCCGTCCGCTGCCACAACCAGCCGATTCAGCGCTGGAGCCCCTACTACGGCCGTTATGTCGTCGTCGGATATCGTCAGGTCTGCTACTAAGATCCACTGATCACCTGACCTCATCAACGATGGCCTCCGATTTCGGAGGCCTTTCGTTTTTCTGCCGATTGAAAACTGGTGCCGCAGGCACTCCAGGCCCTTTTTTAGCCCGACCCGTCCAGTTTCGTCATTCTGACACATATCCTTCATCTGATCCGGATCGCGATTTGTTAACACCCTGTGGATGCGGGGGTAGTGATGAACGCGATCGAAATAGAAAAGCTGTCGAAGACCTATCTTGGCGGCACGCGGGCGCTCGACAAGGTGAGCGTTGAAGTTGCCGAGGGCGAATTCGTTGCGCTGATCGGCGCGTCCGGGTCGGGCAAATCGACTCTTATCCGGCACGTGAGCGGGCTAATTGCAGGGGACAGGGAACCCGGCTGCTGCACCATCACCGTCACCGGCAAAAAGGTCCAGGAAGGCGGCAGGGTTGCCAAAAGCATCGCGTCCACGAGAACCGGTGTCGGTGTTGTTTTCCAGCAATTCAATCTTGTTCCGCGTCTGAGTGTTCTCATGAACGTTTTGGCGGGGCTGCTTGGACGGGTGCCGGCATGGCGTGGCATGCTCGGGCTTTTCACTGCTGAAGAAAAGCAGCTCGCGATGCGGGCACTCCATCGGGTCGGTATCGATCAGACAGCGCGGCAGCGGGCAGCCACTTTGTCCGGCGGGCAGCAGCAACGCGCGGCGATCGCGCGAACACTGGTTCAGGGTGCGAAGATTATCCTCGCCGACGAACCGATTGCATCCCTTGATCCAGCCTCGGCAAAGCGCGTCATGAGCATTCTGTCGCGTATCAACGAGGAAGACGGGACCACCATCCTGGTGTCGTTGCACCAGGTTGAATATGCGCGCAGGTACTGCAAGCGCACGATCGCCATGCGGGCCGGTAAGATCGTTTTCGACGGGCCTAGCCACGCGCTGACCACGCAGTTTCTGAGAGAGATCTACGGTGAGGCGAGCGAGGAACTCGTTCTGCCTGATGCCGACGATTTCGGGACCACGCCAATGTCGGCAACGGCCTGATACACCCGCTGGGAGACACGACATGAAATTTCTTACGCGTATTGCTGCGTCTGCAGCCATCATGGCTGGCCTGGCCGTTCCGGCACTGGCTGAGCGAGAAAATCCGGAAGAATTGTACTTCGGCATTCTGTCGACCGAATCCAGTTCGGCGCAACGGGAAAAATGGGGTCCTTTCCTTGAGGCCATGGAAGCCTCGCTCGGCATGCCGGTCAAGCCGTTCTTTGCCGCCGACTATGCCGGAGTCATCGAAGGAATGCGCTTCGACAAGGTCGATGTCGTCTGGTACGGGAACAAATCGGCTATGGTTGCTGTCGATCGTGCCGGAGCCGAGATCTTCGCACAGACAACGGAAGCGACCGGCGATCGCGGCTACTGGTCCGTCATGATCACGCACAAGGATTCTGGCCTTACCTATGAGGATGTCATGAAGTGCGGCAAGGAGCTCGATTTCGGCATCGGAGATCCTAACTCCACGTCCGGCTTTCTCGTTCCCTCCACTTTCATTTTTGCCAAGGAAGGGGTGAACCCCAAGGATTGCTTCAAGACTGTCCGCAACGCAAATCACGAGACCAACCTGATTTCGGTCGCGACGAAACAGGTAGACGCGGCTGTTGCATCCTCCACTGGCATGTATTCCCGCCTAAAGAACGCCAAGCCGGAGCTGTTCGCAGAGCTGAAGGAAATCTGGCGCTCACCGCTGATCGCATCCGATCCGATGGCGTGGCGCCCGGAACTGGACGACGCGATCAAATCGAAGATCATGTATTTCTTCATGACATACGGCCGTCAGGGAACCGACGAGGAAGTCGCACAGGCGCGTGAGAACCTTGCCCTGATCGACATGGGCCCCTTCATTCCCTCGTCCAACGCACAGCTTTGGCCGTTCTATGAGATGGACCAGATCCGTCAGCGCATGTCCATCGAGGGTGACGACACCTATTCGGACGACGAGCGAACCAAAAAGATCGTGGAAATAAATGCCAAGATCGAGGAAATCCGCGCTGCGGCGGCTGCCCGTCCGCGCAAGTAACCCGAACTGAAGAGCGACCGGCGCGAGAACACACCACTCTTGCGCCGGTTTTGTCCCTCCCACGGAAGCAGTCCCATGTCGAGCAATGTCGATCTGATCAACAAGGCCGAGCCTGACCTGAAGGTTCCGGGCCGCGAAACGCAGGAAAAAGTCTTCGATATTCTGATCTGGGGCGGTCTGATCGTCATGCTGGTCTGGAGTTTCAGGCCCGCGGACATGCACCGCCTGGGAGATGTCCTGACCGGCGGCGGCAATATGGCGCTTCTGTTGAAGGACTTTCTGGAGCCGAATTTCAGGTACTGGCACAGCTATTTCGATCTCATGCTGGAAACGGTCCAGATGGCTGTGTGGGGCTCGTTCCTGTCCGTCGCGCTGGCAATCCCGTTCGGCCTGTTGTCCTCATCCAACATTGCTCCATTCTGGATCGTTTTCCCAGTGCGGCGACTGATGGATGCATTCCGCGCCATCAACGAACTGGTCTTTGCGCTGATATTCGTCGCGGCGGTCGGTCTGGGCCCGCTCGCGGGTGTGCTGGCGCTCACGATCCACACGACAGGCACGCTGGCAAAGCTCTTCTCCGAGGCAGTCGAGGCGATCGATCCGCGTCCCGTCGAAGGCATCAAGGCAACCGGTGCTCCGGTAATACAGGAAATCATCTACGGTGTCGTTCCGCAGGTTCTGCCGCTGTGGATTTCCTATTCGCTTTACAGATTCGAGGCCAATGTCCGATCCGCGACCGTTCTCGGTATCGTGGGCGCGGGCGGTATCGGAATGTCGCTGTCGGAGTCGTTGCGGGGTTTCGACTATTCGGCCGGGGCCGCTATCCTGCTTATTATTCTCGTCACAGTCTCGCTGCTGGACGTGTTCGGGTCGCTGTTGCGCAAAGTCGTGATTGACGGCACCGATCATGGACGTTTCGCAGCCTATTTCCTGTTTCTCGCAGTTCTTGTCATCGGTCTTGAGGTTCTGCTGGCCAGGACCTGACACGCTGGTTTGTTTGACGTGGCAGGGTTCCGGTGTTGTATGCAGCGGGACAATCACCTTCTATGAGATCCAGTCGAATCTCCTGGAACGGATTGTCTCATGTTGTCGCCCTCAGCCTCACCAGCACGTGCCCACGGTCTCCTGTGCGGCGACCTGCAGCCGGGTCCGTCCAACCTGATCACCGATGTCGCGGGCGTGACGGTCGGGCATCGCACCTTGCAGGAGGGCGATTTCAGGACCGGGTTCACGGCCATTCTCCCGCACGCCGGAAATCTCTTTCTGGAAAAACTGTCTGCCGGGGCGGACGTTATCAACGGATTCGGCAAGAGCGCGGGTCTTGTCCAGGTCGAGGAGCTTGGAACGCTTGAAACACCCATTCTCTTGACCAACACGTTCGCCGTGGGCACCGGGATCAACGCGCTGATCCGGCGGGAACTCTCGATCAACCCCGATGTCGACCGCTCCGGCGGCACGGTCAATCCGGTCGTCATGGAATGCAATGACGGGTATCTGAGCGATATTAACGCGATGGCGTTGAGCGAAGCGGATGCATTTGCCGCGCTTGAAGCTGCCGCGAGCGACTTCGAACAGGGCAGTGTGGGCGCCGGCACTGGCATCAGCGCGTTCGGCTTCAAGGGCGGGATCGGGTCCGCGTCGCGCGTCTTCGCGTTTGACCGCGGTGAGTTCACGCTCGGAGCCCTTGTGCAGGCGAATTTCGGCAAGCCGGGCGACCTCACGCTTCCCGACGGGCGCAAGCCCCGCCCGTCAGAGGCAGCGCAGACGCTTGAGCGCGGATCGGTGATCGTCGTTCTTGCCACCGATGTACCGCTTGAAAGCCGCCAGCTGAAGCGGATCGCGCGGCGCGCAGCTGCCGGTCTCGGGCGACTTGGTGCCTATTACGGCAACGGCAGCGGCGACATTGCGCTGGCGTTTTCCACCGCACAGCGCATTCCGCATTTCGCTGAAGGCGATTTCATCGTGCGCGATGTTCTGCGGGAAGATGGAATTGACATTCTGTTCAAGGCGGCGGCGGAGACCACGCAGGAAGCGGTTCTGAACGCCATGATCGCGTCCCCTGCAATGGACGGCTTCAAGGGCCGCAGCCGTTCGTCGTTGGCGGACTGGCTGAACGCCGAAAGGGCGTGAACAACAAAAAACCCCGGCCTTGCGGCCGGGGTTTTCGCGTTCAAAAGAGCAGGTGCTCTTAGACGGAGTAGTACATGTCGAACTCGACCGGGTGCGGCGTCATTTCGAAACGCTCGACTTCTTCCATCTTCAGCTCGATGTAAGCGTTGATCTGGTCGTCGTCGAAGACGCCACCGGCTTTCAGGAAATCGCGGTCGGCATCTACGGATTCAAGTGCTTCACGCAGAGAACCGCAAACCGTCGGGATTTCGGCCAGCTCTTCGGCAGGCAGATCATAAAGGTTCTTGTCCATTGCGTCGCCCGGATGGATCTTGTTCTTGATGCCGTCGAGGCCAGCCATCAGCAGAGCGGAGAAGCAGAGATACGGGTTTGCCGTCGGATCCGGGAAGCGAACTTCAACGCGCTTTGCCTTCGGCGAAGCGGTGAACGGAATGCGGCAGGACGCGGACCGGTTGCGCGAGGAGTAGGCCAGCAGAACCGGTGCTTCGTAACCCGGGACCAGACGCTTGTAGGAGTTGGTCGACGGGTTGGTGAAGGCGTTCAGCGCCTTTGCGTGTTTCAGAATTCCACCGATGAAGTAAAGGCAGGTCTCGGACAGGTCGGCATACTGGTTGCCGGCGAAGACCGGCTCTCCGCCGTTCCAGATGGAAAGGTGGCAGTGCATGCCCGTGCCGTTGTCGCCGAAAACCGGCTTCGGCATGAACGTGGACGTCTTGCCATAAGCGTGTGCGACCTGATGAACGACGTACTTGTAGACCTGCATGTTGTCGGCACAAGAGGTCAGTTTTTCAAACTTCATGCCGAGTTCGTGCTGAGCGGCAGCCACTTCGTGGTGGTGCTTTTCGGTCGGAACGCCCATTTCACCCATGACGGACAGCATTTCGGAGCGGATGTCCTGAGCACTGTCGACCGGCGGGACCGGGAAGTAGCCGCCCTTGGTACGCGGACGGTGGCCGAGGTTGCCGGTCTCATACTCGGAACCCATGTTGGACGGCAGTTCGGAACTGTCCAGGATGAAGCCGGTGTTATAGGGGTCAGCCGTGAAGCGAACGTCATCGAACATGAAGAATTCGGCTTCCGGACCAACATAGATCGTGTCACCGAAACCGCCGGACTTGACATAAGCTTCGGCTTTCTTTGCGGTCATGCGCGGATCGCGATTGTAGCCTTCGCCGGTGATCGGATCGATGATGTCGCAGAAAATCGCCATGGTGGACTGTGCGAAAAACGGGTCCATATGGGCAGATTCAGGATCGAGGATCAGCATCATGTCGGACTCGTTGATGGCCTTCCAGCCGGCAATCGACGACCCGTCAAAGGCGACACCTTCTGCGAACATGTCCTCGTCGACAAGTGCAACGTCCATTGTAACGTGCTGCATTTTACCGCGCGGGTCGGTAAAGCGCAGGTCGACGAATTTCACGTCCTTTTCCTGAATTTCCTTGAGGACGTCAGCGGCAGTGGTCATTATGTCCATCCCTTTGATTATCTTGTGAACGGTGGGTTTGGGTCCGGGCCTTCAGAGGGTTCCATTTTTCTCTGTTGGACAAGGCCGGAGTTCGGATTACCGGCGGCTGCCGGAATTGGGTGGGTCAGATGGCGTCGATACCGGATTCACCGGTACGGATGCGAACGGCTTCCTCGATATTCGAAACGAAGATCTTGCCGTCGCCGATGCGCCCTGTTTGCGCAGCCGAACGGATCGCGTCAACCGCTTTTTCGACCATATCGTCCCCAAGGACGATCTCGACTTTCACTTTTGGGAGAAAATCGACGACGTATTCGGCGCCTCTGTAAAGCTCCGTGTGGCCTTTTTGACGGCCGAAACCTTTCGCTTCGGTCACGGTGATGCCCTGAAGGCCGACTTCCTGCAAAGCCTCTTTGACCTCATCCAGCTTGAAGGGCTTTATGATCGCTTCGATCTTTTTCATCACCTTGTTTCTCTCTCCAAATTACATGCCGGACATGTCGGCAGGCTCATTTTTGGCCGATGACTTGAAGGCGAGCGCTCCCGTGCACCGGCGAAAACCGATGCTGTCCCTAAGCACGATGCGTGCCAACCGGGTTGCGTTTTTCGCGTCAATTTGGAAGTCCGGGAAAACAGCCAAGAAAAGTGGCAATTCGGCTTGCCAAAAGCGTGGATACCCATGTGCGCCGGCAAGAAGGTGGTTAAAAGATGGGCGATGTGATGAATAAATGTGCAAACTGGTGGCCCGCTTGTCATTGCTCGGATGAAATTCCATAAAAAGACGTGCTGGCCGTCTGGCCGCTTCCGGCGTTGAGAGTGTGTTTGTCATGACATCAGAATGTGGAAAATCGACTGCCGTTCTGCTCACGCCCGACGAGATGGGCCGTGCCGACAGACGGACGATTGAGGGGGGTGTGCCCGGGATCGTTCTGATGGAGCGGGCAGGGCAGGCCGTTGCCAGGACGGCGTCGGATCAGGTGTCTGCAGGGGCCAGGGTGCTGGTGCTCTGCGGGCCGGGCAATAACGGCGGCGACGGTTTCATCGCAGCGCGTTGCCTGGACATGTCGGGCTATTCCGTCAGTCTTTATCTGCTGAAGCCGCCGGAGACGCTCAAGGGAGATGCGCTTGAGGCATTCAAGCGTATGCATTCAGACATGCGCGGCTCGATTTCGTACCTCTCATCAGGGGATCGCATTTCTGATGGCTTCCTGGAAGACCTCCGTTCTGCAGATCTGGTCATCGATGCTTTGTTCGGGGCTGGTCTGGACCGACCGCTTGCCGGACCCGTTCTCGATCTTGTCGGCAGGATCAATCAGTCCGGCGTGCCCGTGGTTGCCGTTGATCTTCCCTCCGGCTTGAGCGGTGCCACGGGCGAAGTCCTCGGCGATGCGATCAAGTCGCGTGCGACCGTCACGTTTTTCCGGAAGAAGCCAGGGCATCTGCTCTTTCCCGGCAGGTCCTTGTGCGGGTCTATGAACGTTGCCGATATCGGCATCGATCCGGAGACACTGAAAGACATCGGTCCGAAGACGTTCGAAAACGGTCCCGGCCTCTGGCTGGACGCCTGGCCCATGCCTTCCGCGGGCGGGCACAAGTATTCCAGGGGGCACGCCGTGGTTTTCAGCGGGCCGATATCCGCGACCGGCGCGGCGCGATTGTCGGCCGGTGCCGCGCTCAGGGCCGGGGCGGGCCTGGTGACACTGGCATCGCCGCCCGATGCGATGATGGTCAACGCCTGCCACCTGACGGCCGTGATGCTGAAAAAGGTCGGTGACGGCGATGCGATCAGGGACTTTCTGGCCGACGCGCGACTGAACGCTCTCCTCGTCGGACCGGGTTTCGGTGTCGGTGCGCACACGCGGGACGTTGTCGCGGAGCTTTTGAATGCCGGACGTGCCCTTGTGCTGGATGCCGACGCGCTGACCAGCTTTGCCGAAGATCCGGGCCCCCTGTTCAATCAGACAAGCAAGGCCCGGGTTCCGGTTGTTCTGACACCGCACGAAGGCGAGTTTTCGCGCCTGTTTCCGGACATTACGGGAGACAGGCTTCAGCGGGCGCGGCAAGCCGCACGCACGTCGGACGCCATCATCGTCCTGAAAGGGCCGGATACCGTGATCGCATCGCCGGACGGCCGCGCAGCGATCAATTCAAACGCGCCGCCCTGGCTGGCAACGGCGGGGTCCGGCGACGTTCTCGCCGGTATTGTAACGGGCCTGCTCGCACAGGGCGTTCCGGCGTTTGAAGCCGGCTGCCAGGCGGTCTGGCTGCACGGGGAAGCAGGATCGCGAGCGGGGGCGGGACTCATCGCGGAAGATCTCGGACCCGCACTGCGTCCCGCCATCGCGGCGCTTGTGGACAAGCGCCGCGACATGGCCTCGTGAAGACATCTTTTTCCTTTGACGGAAAAACCTGCGGTGCTATAGAAGCCCCGCCTTGAGCGCAGCGCCTCCGGCCTGTTGCGATGCGGATGTGGTGAAATTGGCAGACACGCCAGATTTAGGTTCTGGTGCCGCAAGGCGTGGGGGTTCAAGTCCCTCCATCCGCACCAAAATCGACCTTTTTTGAGTTTGAGATCTTTGGCATTTCAACCGTGTTCAATCGGCTTAAGGACTTCGGTTTGAGTTTTGAATGTCAGTACTACCCTGTTCGGTATCATTCGGCCTCGATCCGATATCTGCCATCCCTGACAACAATGTTCGGTGGGACGAATGCGTGTTCGAATGCGTCATGGCCGAGTTTCAGATCATTCCAAAAAGCGTACCATGGGGATCGGCTGTAGCGCTTCAAGTTTGCTTCGGTCATTCGAAACGGGAAAATGTGGATGTCGAAGTGGTTCTTACCTTCTTTGAATGTCTCATTCGCGAGCAAATAGATCTCTTCGATGCCGGAATTGGTCATTGCATAACAGCCAATTGAAACGCAGTGGCCGTGTACCATCAGGAAACTACCGGTTCGCTGGTGTGATCGGTCAAATGCGTTCGGGAAACCGATGTTGAAGGAAAGGTGGTAGTTGCTGTTGGGGTTCATTTGCGCGGGAGTTACCCGATAAAATCCCTCTGGACTTTGCCGGTCTCCTTCCTTCAGTTTCGGACCCAGGTCACCGGAATAGGTACAAATCTCATATGTTTTGAAGTGCTTGAAGTGGGCTCCGGCTTTGACCCAAACTTCAAGCTCCCTTTGTTCCTTGAATACTCGCATGAAGACCGCTGCGCCGAGTTGAAGCCCCTTTTCTGAGAGTTCTGCAGCAAGAGCTGGTGTCAGACGCGTTTCGACTTCCGTCAGATTGGCGGAACCGGGAAGCCCGAATCTGCTGAGGATAGATCCTGCTTGGATATACAGCAAAGTTGCAACTACCAGAGCTGAAACCAAACCGACGGCAATTGGTTTTCTACCAACTCTCATATTCCTCCCTCCGCTCATTGCAACCTAGGCGAGTTTCGCAATGAAATGAGAGAGAAAAGAGACGGTTTTATGATCCCACTGCGGCTACTACTCCAACGCGAAGCCCCAAACCGTTCAAAATGGTGCTCTTGATGCCATTTTCACCGTAGGCATAGAGGCTTAAGACATCTCGTTGCGTTCACGCGATTAACAAAAACGTTCCGGCCCGATCCACTGCTGCTCCGAATACCGGTCACCATGGGCCCAGCCGACGGGAAGGGCGGTTTCGATCTTTTCCAGATCTGCTTCAGTAAGGGTCAGGTCCGCTCCGGAGATGCATTCGCGCAGATGTGCGACCGAGCGGGTACCGGGGATCGGGATGACATGGGGACCGCGTGCCAGGAGCCAGGCGTTGGCCAGACCCGCCGCCGTTGTTCCCATCCGGGCCGCCAGTTCGCGGAACCCCTGCATGATGCGCAGGTTTTCAGACAGGTTGGGCTCCATGAAGCGCGGGTTGCCGGCAAGAAAGGGGATGTCCCGGATCCGGTCCGCGGGGATCGGGTTGTCGGTCAGCAAAGACCGCCCGACCGGCGAGAAGGCAACCATGGCGACACCGAGTTCCGCGCAGGCCTGAACCAGTCCGAGTTCTGGAGCGCGCGTCGACAGTGAATATTCCGACTGAACAGCGGCCACGGGATGTGCCGTCATGGCGCGACGAAGCGTGGACGGGGACACCTCCGACAGCCCGATCGCCCGTGTCTTGCCCTTTTCGACCAGCCGGCCGAGATTGGCCGCCGTTTCCTCAGGTGTGAAGCGGGTGTCACGGCGATGCGCGTAAAACAGGTCCACGCAGTCCACACCCAGCCGCTGAAGGGATTTATCAAGTTCCGCTTCGAGGTGCTCCGCCGAGTTGTCAAAGGCCCGGTTGCCGTCTGCGTCCTTGGTGATCGTTGCCTTGGTGGCGATGATGAATTCGTGCCGGGCGCCCGGATTGGCCTTCAGGTAAGTCCCGATGGCGTTCTCCGATTTGCCCATGCCATAAATGTTGGCGGTGTCCAGATGGGTCACGCCGAGATCGCGGCAGGCGTCGAGGACCGCGTGGCTTGCCGCTTCGTTCGTGGCACCGTACATGTCGGAGAAGGACATCGCACCATACCCGATCGCGCTGATTTCCGGCCCGTTTGCACCCAGTCTGCGTCGTTCCATTTCAACCTCTAAGCTTCTGAATAACCAGATGGTATCGAGGGTCGGCAAGCTGCCGAGCCTCGTCGATTGCGCGTCTGCACCCTTTTGAAGGAGCGTGCAATGGGTCTCCTGAATGTTCTAGTGCGGTGAATTTGAAGTTCGCATCATTGCTGCAGCAGTCTCCGAAGCGAACTTGAAATTCGTAAACCGCACTAGAAACATAGACTTGCTAGTCACCTTCTTGAACCTGAAGTTCGTTCGAAGCCCGCTGCACAATGAGACGAACTTCAGATTCAGGTGACTAGGGTCAGGACCCATTAATTTGGATGAATTGGTAGCGATGAATTTGTTCGGATACGAGGCGCAAAGCTGCAGGAAACCGTCCGGTTTCCAAAGGTTTGCAACGACGTTGCCGGGCAAATTCACCCTATCGCTCAGCGACGCAAAAACGGCTTCGATCTGCTTCGTCAAACCGCTCAACCGGGCAGGAAGCCCGCTTGTCGCGCTTTTTCCTTGCAGCTCATCGCCGTTTGCTGCGCCAATTCAACCAAATTAGTGAGTCCTGACCCTAAGCGATAGACAGGGCGCGTCAAACCCTTGTTTGGTGTAGATGGGGTGTGAAACTTACCAACGCGGCCGCGCGCAGAAACGCGGTGTCCTGGCTCGCGGGCAGGGCCGGAATCGTCGGCAATTTCGGGCGTCTGCACTTGACACTTTCAGCCCCACGCTTTATCGCGCTCCCATCGTGCGCCCCGGAGTCCGCTTCGGGGTGAGGCGCTGCTATTTGAACGCTTTCGGAAAAAGGAAGGCGCAGGCGGCGCGGCACACGGGATTTAAAACAAAACCTCCGGAGCGAATTGCCGCTCGGGATCGAGGACGAAAAAACCCATGCAGGTAACCGAAACCCTCTCCGAGGGCCTCAAGCGAGAGCTCAAAATCGACATTCCGGCTGGTGATCTTGCCACCAAGCTCGAAGACTACATGGCGGACCTGAAGTCCAAGGCCAACATCAAAGGGTTCCGTCCGGGCAAAGTGCCGGTCGCGCACCTGAAGAAGATGTATGGTCGTCAGGCCATGGCGGAAATCCTGTCGAACACGATCCAGGAAACGACGCAGAAAGCTGTTGAAGAGCGCTCCGAGCGCCCGGCTTTGACGCCTGAAATCGATCTTCCGGAAGAAGAAGCCGAGAAGATCATGGCCGGCGATGCGGACCTGTCGTTCAAGATGAGCTATGACGTGCTGCCGGTATTCGAAATCGTCGACTTCGCCGGTTTCGAGATCGAGCGTCCGGTTGTCGAGATCGCCGACGAGGAAGTCGACACGCAGGTTGCCGACATCGCCAAGAACAACACGCCGTTCGACACCAAGGACGGCGCGGCGGAAGACGGCGACCGGGTCACCATGTCCTACCTGGGCAAGATCGACGGCGAGCCTTTCGAAGGCGGTGCGGATGAAAACGGTCAGCTTGTTCTCGGTTCGGGCCAGTTCATTCCCGGCTTCGAAGAGCAGCTTGTCGGTCTCAAGGCAGGTGACACCAAAGTTGTTGAAGTGAGCTTCCCCGAGGACTATCCGGCCGCGCATCTCGCCGGCAAGGCAGCGACATTCGATGTCGAGGTCAAGGAAGTGGCGGCGCCTGGCGACGTCAAGATCGACGATGAGTTCGCAACCGGTCTCGGCCTTGAGTCGCTCGAAAAGCTGAAGGAAATCGTGCGCGGCCAGATCGAGAGCCAGTTCGGCCAGATGACCCGCCAGCGCGTCAAGCGCCAGCTGCTCGACAAGCTCGACGAGCACTATTCCTTCGAACTTCCGGAAAAACTGCTGGATTCGGAATTCGAGATCGTCTGGCGTCAGGTCGAAGACGACATGAAGCGGAACGAGAAGACCTTCGAGGACGAAGACACGACCGAGGAAGAGGCGAAGGCGGAATACCGCAAGATCGCCGAACGGCGTGTGCGTCTCGGACTGGTTCTTTCCGAAATCGGCGAAAAGAACGACATCCAGGTCACCGACGAGGAATTGCAGCGCGCGCTCTATGACCGCGTTCGCCAGTTCCCGGGCCAGGAACAGCAGGTGTTCGAATACTACAAGAACAACCAGCAGGCCCTGGCTTCGCTGCGCGCACCGATCTACGAGGAAAAAGTCGTCGATTTCATGCTTGAACTTGCCAAGGTCACGGACAAGACGGTCACCAAGGAAGAGCTTGAAAAGCTGGTCGCGGAAGACGAAGACGACGCCTGAGTTCAGGCCTGATATCCCCAGATGCGGCCAAGGCCTTAACCTTGCCTTCATGTCGCATCTGCCATGAATTTGCGTTAAGGGCGACATCCCATATATACGGGATGTCGCTTTTTTCGAGTCGGGCCCCTGATCGATGCGCTTCAAGGGCCTGTGTCCAGTCCGGTGTCACCGGACATCATCTCAAGCATATGGATGAGGTATGAAGGATCCTGTCGATATCTACATGAACACTCTCGTGCCGATGGTCGTCGAGCAGACGAATCGCGGCGAGAGGGCCTTCGATATCTTTTCGCGCCTGCTGAAGGAGCGCATCATTTTCCTCACCGGCCCGGTCGAGGATCACATGGCAACCCTCGTCAGCGCGCAGCTTCTCTATCTGGAAGCCGATAACCCGAGCAAAGAAATCGCAATCTATATCAATTCACCGGGGGGGCTGGTCACCTCCGGTCTTGCGATCTACGACACGATGCAGTTCATCCGTCCGGCGGTTTCGACGCTGTGCATCGGACAGGCTGCCTCGATGGGATCGCTTCTTTTGGCTGCCGGCCAGAAGGACATGCGATTCATCCTGCCCAACGCGCGCGTGATGGTGCATCAGCCTTCCGGCGGGTTCAGAGGACAGGCGGCCGACATCATGCTTCATGCACAGGAAATCCTGGCAATGAAGCGCCGGCTGAATGAAATCTATGTGAAGCATACCGGACAGAGCCTTGATCAGGTTGAAGAAGCGCTCGAGCGCGACAACTTCATGACCGCCGAAAAGGCCAAGGAATTCGGTATCGTAGACAATGTGATCAGCGATCGCACCACCCTCGGCGGGGAAGCGGAAAGCTGACGTCGCTAAAACGATCTTAAGGAAGGATGCAGAATCCTTCCGAAAGATCGCACTTCGGCAGATTAATGCCGGGTTTTCATCTTCACCTTAAACCCATATTGATTTTTATTGGTGAAGCATGATGACTTAATATTGCGAAGCATCGCCCCCTGGGCGGCTTCAGAACGGTTCCGCCACAATTTGGCCGTGACGGGAACGATAAGGGGACAAGCCCCACAAACGCGAGGTTGACTACATGACAAAGGCCAGCGGCAGCGATTCCAAGAATACGCTCTACTGCTCCTTCTGCGGCAAAAGCCAGCACGAGGTTCGCAAGCTGATCGCCGGCCCGACTGTTTTCATTTGCGATGAATGTGTCGAGCTGTGCATGGATATCATCCGCGAGGAGAACAAGTCCTCGCTGGTGAAGTCACGGGACGGTATCCCGACCCCTCAGGAAATACGCGATGTTCTGGATGATTACGTCATCGGACAGGGCAGTGCGAAAAAGGTCCTGTCGGTCGCCGTTCACAACCACTACAAACGTCTGAACCACGCGTCGAAGAACAATGATGTTGAACTGGCAAAGTCCAACATCCTGCTCGTCGGTCCGACCGGCTGCGGCAAGACGCTTCTGGCGCAGACACTTGCACGCATCCTGGATGTGCCCTTTACGATGGCCGACGCGACCACGCTGACGGAAGCCGGCTATGTCGGCGAAGATGTCGAGAACATCATCCTGAAGCTGCTCCAGTCAGCCGACTACAATGTCGAGCGCGCGCAGCGTGGCATCGTGTACATCGACGAAGTCGACAAGATCAGCCGCAAGGCCGACAATCCGTCGATCACGCGCGATGTCTCCGGTGAAGGCGTGCAGCAGGCCCTCCTGAAGATCATGGAAGGGACGGTTGCCTCGGTTCCGCCGCAGGGCGGCAGAAAGCATCCGCAGCAGGAGTTCCTGCAGGTGGACACGACGAACATCCTGTTCATCTGCGGTGGTGCCTTTGCGGGTCTCGACAAGATCATTTCCGATCGCGGAACGCAGACATCCATCGGCTTCCAGGCGCGGGTCGAAGCACCGGAAGACCGGCGCATCGGCGAACTGTTTGCGGAGCTGGAGCCGGAAGACTTGTTGAAGTTCGGTCTCATTCCGGAATTCGTCGGCCGCCTTCCGGTGATCGCAACGCTTGAGGATCTCGACGAAGATGCCCTGGTGACGATCCTGACCGAGCCGAAGAATGCGCTCGTGAAGCAGTATCAGCGGCTGTTCGAGATGGAACAGGTCGAACTTGCGTTCCACGATGAAGCGCTGAAGGCGATCGCGCGCAAGGCGATCGAGCGCAAGACGGGAGCGCGCGGGTTGCGGTCCATCCTTGAATCCATCCTGCTGGACACGATGTACGAGCTGCCTGGTCTCAAGGGTGTCAAGGAAGTGGTGATTTCGCCTGAAGTCGTCAAAGGCGAGGCACGACCGCTCTATATCTACGAGGATCGCGAAGAAACGTCGGCAACGAGTGCCTGACGAAGGGGCTTGTCTTTCCGTCAAACAATCACGAAATGCCGCTCGCACAGGGCGGCATTTTGTTTTTTGTCCATTGTTTCCGCACAACCGCAGCGTTTTCCACCGGATGTGTGAGTCGTCAACAGACTAGACCAATTTGCGAACAAAACCTGCCTTGACACCAGGAGTGCTGGTGTCCACCTAATAGGACTGACGACGGCTCGTGCGAATTGCAGGACGCTCGCTAGGGGTGCTGCGGTTCGGCCAGTCGGAAACTTCTCCGAAAGCCGTTTTTCAGTGTTTCGGTTGCTTTCTTGAATGGGGCCGGGACACGCTGAGAAAGGAAAAAAAATGAGCGACGCAGAAATCCGCGCCACCGACGCAGACAGCACTGCTGTCTATCCCGTTCTGCCACTGCGCGACATTGTCGTGTTCCCGCACATGATCGTTCCGCTCTTCGTTGGTCGTGAAAAATCGATCAAGGCGCTCGAAGAGGTTATGACGACCGACAAGCACATTCTTCTGGCGACCCAGAAAAATGCGGCTGATGATGATCCGAATTCGGACCAGATCTACGACGTCGGTACGCTCGCCACCGTGCTGCAGCTCCTGAAATTGCCCGACAACACCGTGAAGGTGCTTGTCGAAGGCGGCGCACGCGCGCAGATCGGTGAGTACACCGACCGCACGGACTATTTCGAGGCGTCGGCGACGGTGCTGCCCGAACGCGATGGCGAGAACATCGAGGTTGAAGCTCTCGCACGCTCAGTGGTCTCGGAATTCGAGAATTACGTGAAGCTGAACAAGAAGGTTTCGCCCGAGGTTCTGGGCGCGGTCAACCAGATCGACGACTACTCGAAACTCGCTGACACGATCGCCTCGCACCTTGCGATCAAGATTCCCGAGAAGCAGGAAATTCTCGGCGTGGTGTCGGTTGCCGAGCGTCTTGAGCGTGTTCTCGGCATGATGGAGAGCGAGATCTCCGTTCTCCAGGTCGAAAAACGGATCCGTTCGCGCGTCAAGCGCCAGATGGAGAAGACCCAGCGCGAGTACTACCTGAATGAGCAGATGAAGGCCATTCAGAAGGAACTCGGCGACAGCGAGGACGGCCGCGACGAGGTCGCCGAGCTTGAAGAAAAGATCAAGAAGACCAAGCTGACCAAGGAAGCGCGCGAGCGTGCGGCTGCGGAAATCAAGAAGCTCAAGCAGATGAGCCCGATGTCCGCGGAAGCAACGGTTGTGCGCAACTATCTCGACTGGCTGATCGGCATTCCGTGGAACAAGAAATCCAAGGTGAAGCACGATCTCGCGCTTGCCGAGAAGGTTCTGGACACCGATCACTACGGTCTGGACAAGGTCAAGGAGCGGATCGTCGAGTATCTCGCCGTTCAAAGCCGTGCCAACAAGCTTCGCGGGCCTATCCTCTGCCTCGTCGGGCCTCCCGGCGTCGGTAAAACGTCGCTCGGAAAGTCCATCGCGAAGGCGACTGGCCGCGAATTCGTGCGCATGTCGCTTGGCGGCGTCCGTGACGAAGCCGAGATCCGGGGACACCGCCGCACCTATATCGGTTCGATGCCCGGCAAGGTCATCCAGTCGATGAAAAAGGCCAAGAAATCCAACCCGCTGTTCCTGCTCGACGAGATCGACAAGATGGGGATGGATTTCCGCGGAGACCCGTCTTCGGCGCTGCTGGAGGTTCTCGATCCGGAACAGAACTCGTCCTTCATGGATCATTACCTGGAGGTCGAGTACGACCTGTCCGACGTGATGTTCGTGACGACGGCGAACACGCTCAACATTCCGGGGCCTCTGATGGACCGGATGGAGATCATCCGGATCGCCGGGTACACCGAGGAAGAGAAAGTCGAAATCTGCCGCCGTCACCTCATTCCGAAGGCCGAAAAGGATCATGGACTGCGGGACGGCGAATTCGCGATTGAAGACGACGCGCTGCAGTTTGTCGTGCGCCGCTACACCCGCGAAGCAGGTGTCCGTAATCTTGAACGCGAAATGGCGACCCTTGCCCGTAAGGCGGTCAAGGACATCCTGATGAGCGACAAGGACAGCATCACGGTAACGACGGAAGTGGTCGAGGACTACCTTGGCGTTCCGCGGTATCGCTATGGTGAAGCGGAGCTGGAAGACCAGGTCGGTGTCGTCACCGGTCTTGCGTGGACGGAAGTCGGCGGTGAACTCCTGACGATTGAAGGGGTGATGATGCCCGGCAAGGGCAAGATGACCGTCACCGGGAACCTGAAAGACGTCATGAAGGAGTCCATCTCTGCGGCGGCGTCCTATGTCCGCTCGCGCGCTGTCGACTTCGGCATTGAACCGCCGAATTTCGACAAGAAAGACATCCACGTGCACGTTCCGGAAGGAGCGACGCCGAAGGACGGGCCGTCTGCGGGCATCGCCATGGCTACGGCCGTTATTTCGACCATGACCGGGATTCCCGTTCGCCGCGATGTGGCCATGACCGGTGAGATCACGCTTCGCGGCAGGGTGCTGCCGATCGGTGGGCTGAAGGAAAAACTTCTGGCTGCGCTGCGCGGTGGGATCAAGCTGGTGATGATCCCGGAAGACAACGCGAAGGACCTTGCCGACATACCGGACTCGGTCAAGAACTCGCTCGAAATCATCCCGGTCTCCGGCATGGAAGAAGTTCTGAAGAACGCGCTCGTGCGTCTTCCGGAGCCGATCGAGTGGGATGAAAGTGCCGCTGAAGCCGCCGCCAAGGCGAGTGAATCGGACAAGGACAAGTCGGGCGTTTTGGCGCACTAAAAGCCGATTTGCACCGCACAAAACGAGGAGCCCCGGAGATTCCGGGGCTTTTCTTTTGAATAATCGGTAGAAATGGCGGTTTTCTGCGAAAAAACCACTTGCGTTTCGTCTCAATTCGCCCGAATTTCGCGCAACGGCGCTGACAGGAATCGTCGGCACTCTGCCGTTTCTTAGAAAGGTATCTGCTATGAATAAGAACGATCTGGTCGCAGCTGTTGCAGAAAAGACCGGCCTCACCAAGGCGCAGGCGGGCGAAGCAGTTGACGCAACTTTTGAAGCTGTAACGGAAACGCTGAAAAGCGGCGACGAAGTACGCATCATCGGTTTCGGCAACTTCACCGTTTCCGCTCGGGCTGCAACGGAAGGCCGCAATCCGCGGACTGGCGAAACGATCCAGATCCCGGCTTCCAAGACGCCGAAGTTCAAGGCCGGCAAAGGCCTGAAAGACGCCGTGAACGCATAAGTTCATACGCGCAAGACTGTCTTGAAAGCCCCGTTCCCGGTTTTCGGGGGCGGGGCTTTTGCTTTTCCAGAATGCCGTGTGCGTTGTTCCGTGTCGGCTGACCCGTTTCGGTGTAGTCTTGAAGATGAAGACCTCACGAGTGAGCGGTGATTCCCATGAGCTTGCAGGCATTGATCGGGCGGCGGCAACGAGCATTGTTCGATGCCTGGGTGCGCAACCCGCTGGTGCAGGTGCAGGTCGAGCATCCCGATAGCCTGGGCCGCCTGGTGTTTCTGAATGAGTTCGATGACGCGGTTGCCACGGAACGGGCCGGGTGGCGCAGTCTGAAGAATGTCGCGATCGTCAGCAAACCGGGAAACCCGGACGAGAACACCAGTGTCTGGGTGAGGGCGGGCTATGCGTCCTATCAGAAGGCCTGGCTGGGTTTCGTGAACCAGGTCTACGGCATCAAGGCAACCAGCAGCGATCTGGCCGGCTACAACATCGATCATCTTCTGAACAAGGCCCGCAGTCCAAACAAGGCAGGGTTCATTCGCATCGAGGCCGTCAATGATGCCGTGAACCAGGCCTGGGGCGGATTGTTCGAGCGTGCGGCCAGCAATCCGGAGTTTTCCGCCAACAGGAACCGGTATCGCCGGACCATGTCCTGGATCATCGCGGCCAAACTCATGGGGCAGCCACCGCCGAAAGGTCCGAATGATCACCTTGGCATTGCAAGGCTGGCGCAGTTTTTCTCCCAGAACGGTCTCGCTCAGGACAATCCGCAGCAGGGTCTGACCGAAATGCTGGAATTCGCCTACCGGTTTCGCCAGGGTACGGACACATAGATGAGGCTGAAATGGTTTGAGGCGGATTGCTTCTCCTCAAGGAGCGGAAGCGCAGGAAATGTGGTTCATTTTCAAGCCTTTCGCGACGCCGGGGAGGCGCAATCCGTTCAAATCCGAAGGACATGGAAATGGCTTTACCCCGTGGCGTCAGAGTGCTTGACCGGGCAAGAAGCCCGCTCCGCGCACCCTTCCTAACGGGACTTCGCCATTTCCCATGCCATTTCAGTCTCATTTATGAGTCCGTACCCTAGAGCGCGATCCCGCTCCCCGATCTGCCAGCGGACACCTTCGGCACCGTGCAGTCTGTTGATCCGGCCCATGGTTTATTCACATCCATGATTTCCAATGGTTTTCAGGACTGGTCTTGGCCGCGGATGCGTTCACAGAGCGTCGTTCGCAAGTCATCCACAGGCGGAAAAACGAAGGAAAAATTCTTTGAATTTTGTACTTGCCAAGAGAGGAGGGACCACCTAAAAGGCGTCTCACCTCGTTGAGGGCGATTAGCTCAGTTGGTAGAGCGCTTCGTTTACACCGAAGATGTCGGGAGTTCGAGTCTCTCATCGCCCACCATTCCCTCCCTACATCTTCCGCTGCCTGAACTGCTTGGATTGTGGCACACGAACGTGGTGGCGGTACAGTTGCGTCAGGATTGCGCAAGATCCACTCTTGCCACACAACGGCGATGCTCACCTCTGGTCCGGGGCGGGCGTTGATATGCCGTGCCTTCTGCAGGTGGACGCCGTCTTCGCGGTGCGCGATAAATCCTGGCGGTGCGCGGGTGCGCGCATGAGCAGGAAATTGTTTTTTCTCAAGGGGTTCCAAGTTTCACACCGAGCGTGGGAATTTGCGTTCGGCCTATCCGAAGCAGCGGGTTATCCACACCTCAGCCGAGCGCCGAGGCACTTGCCGGTCACGGTTTTGGTCGGCTTTCGCAAAAACGACATGTTTCGTGCAAGTGGGCGCTTGACTTCGCCCCTCAGCCGCCGTAAATCAGCGCCACTTCACGGCAACGCGCTGTTGCCGCACGAAGCGGGTGTAGCTCAGTTGGTTAGAGTGCCGGCCTGTCACGCCGGAGGTCGCGGGTTCGAGCCCCGTCACTCGCGCCACTCTCCTCAGGATACAGGGTATCGGTTGGGAGACGTGGCGAGATACCGTGAATGTGCGGGTGTAGCTCAGTTGGTTAGAGTGCCGGCCTGTCACGCCGGAGGTCGCGGGTTCGAGCCCCGTCACTCGCGCCACTCACGGTTCCCTTCCAGTGTCATAAATTCCCCCCGAATTTCGCCTTTGAAAGACGTCTGGCGGCCCTCCGCCGCGTACAGATCGCTCACGTCTTGTTCAGCTGACCCGGTTTTGATCGGAAAACGGCGGGCGGACTGGTAATGCGCGCCGTTTTGGGCTTGAATCCGATTCTTGTTTTGGCTGGGATATCAAGGCAGGTGCGGCATAATTGCGCTCCACCCGAGCAAAGTTTTACCGCCGGGACAAATTGGCTAAACTGCAGGTGAGGACAGGGGTCGTCGGGAATTTGGTTCGAGTATGGCAAGACTTTGACCACACGGGGTCTTGCGCTGCAACAAGTCGTAAGATAAGCGTGCGCTCGCATGTTGGTTTTATCGACTGGCGGGTCCGTTCCGGTCTGACGGCATTTCAGGCAGAGGATGAACCCTGGCTCCGGATCAAGTCCCGATCCACTCCAGATGCAAGGACGCGAAAGATATGGAAGAACTCTTGCGGGAATATGTCCCGATCGTCGTGTTCATCGGCATTGCGCTCGTTATCGGGCTCGCCCTGCTGATCTCTCCATTCCTTCTGGCTTACAAGAACCCGGATCCTGAAAAACTCTCCGCATATGAGTGCGGTTTCAACGCATTTGATGACGCGCGCATGAAGTTCGACGTGCGGTTCTATCTCGTCGCGATCCTGTTCATCATTTTCGATCTCGAGGTGGCCTTCCTGTTTCCGTGGTCAACGGTCTTCGGTGAACTCGGCTGGTACGGTTTCTGGTCGATGATGGTGTTTCTCGGGGTTCTGACGGTCGGCTTCATCTACGAGTGGAAAAAGGGAGCGTTGGAATGGGACTGACCACGACCGAGCCGCTTGTCGCGCCGCAGTCGAAGGGCATCATCGATCCCAACACCGGCAAGCCGGTCGGTGAAGACGATGCGTTCTTCCTGGAAGTGAACAACGAACTTGCGGACAAGGGCTTTCTTGTCACGTCGACGGACAATCTCATCCAATGGGCGCGCACGGGCTCCCTGATGTGGATGACATTCGGGCTGGCCTGTTGCGCCGTCGAGATGATGCAGATGTCGATGCCGCGTTACGACGCGGAACGGTTCGGTTTTGCACCGCGCGCATCTCCGCGCCAGTCCGATGTGATGATCGTCGCCGGAACGCTGACGAACAAGATGGCGCCGGCTCTGCGCAAGGTCTACGACCAGATGCCCGAACCGCGCTACGTGATTTCGATGGGCTCCTGCGCGAATGGCGGTGGCTACTACCACTATTCCTATTCCGTGGTTCGCGGCTGCGACCGCGTCGTGCCGGTCGACATCTATGTCCCCGGATGTCCTCCGACGGCCGAGGCGCTTCTCTATGGGGTCCTGCTGCTGCAGAAGAAGATCCGGCGAACCGGAACGATCGAACGCTAGTGAACTCAGCCGCCGTCCGCGGCTGATTTGTGGTGGGCGGGTGTTGAACGCTCCAGCGGAAAACACCCGATGAATGAGGTTGAACACGATGGACGAGACGCTAACGGAACTCGCTGAGCATATCGAACTCGGCCTGGGCGAGTCGCTGGTGTCCTGGCAGCTGCAATATGGTGAGCTGACACTGACCGTGAACGCCACGGACATACTCGACGTCGTGCGGTTCCTTCGCGACAACAGTTCATGCAAGTTCGTGAACCTGACCGACATTTGCGGCGTTGATTATCCCGCGCGCGAAAAGCGGTTCGATGTCGTCTATCATTTCCTCTCGCCCGTGCAGAACCAGCGCATCCGCGTCAAGCTGGAAACGGATGAAAACTCCCAGGTGGCGTCGCTGACGCCGCTTTTCCCCGGGGCCGAGTGGTTCGAGCGCGAAGCCTATGACATGTACGGCATTCTCTTCACGGGGCATCCCGATCTTCGCCGGATCCTGACCGACTACGGGTTTGACGGCCATCCGCTGCGCAAGGACTTTCCGGTCACGGGTTTTGTCGAAGTCCGGTATGACGACGAGAAGAAGCGGGTCGTCTACGAGCCGGTCCGCCTCAACCAGGAAATGCGCACATTCGACTTTCTTTCTCCCTGGGAAGGCACCGACTACGTGCTTCCGGGTGATGAAAAAGCAACGACGAACTAAGGCTGGTCCAGATGGCTGAGGCTCAGGTCAGAAATTTCAATATCAACTTCGGTCCGCAGCATCCGGCCGCGCACGGCGTTCTTCGCCTTGTTCTGGAGCTTGACGGCGAAGTGGTGACCCGCGTCGATCCGCATATCGGACTTCTGCATCGCGGCACCGAAAAGCTGATCGAACAGAAGACCTATCTTCAGGCGGTGCCTTATTTCGACCGGCTTGACTATGTCGCTCCGATGAACCAGGAGCACGCCTTCGCGATGGCGGTGGAGCGCCTGCTGGATATCGAGGTTCCCAAGCGCGGCCAGCTTGTGCGCGTTCTCTATTCCGAAATCGGGCGCATCCTGTCACATCTTCTCAACGTCACGACCCAGGCCATGGATGTCGGCGCGCTCACGCCGCCGCTCTGGGGCTTCGAGCCGCGCGAAGAACTGATGGTGTTTTACGAGCGTGCCTGTGGCGCGCGCATGCATGCGGCCTATGTGCGTCCGGGCGGGGTGCACCAGGACCTGCCGCGTGATCTTCTGGACGATATCTGGGATTTCTGCGATCCGTTTCTGCAGACGCTCGATGATATCGAAGGTCTTCTGACCGACAACCGTATTTTCAAGCAGCGCAACGTCGATATCGGCGTCGTCGATCTGGATGACGCCTGGGCCTGGGGCTTTTCCGGCGTCATGGTGCGCGGTTCCGGCGCCGCGTGGGACCTGCGCAAGTCGCAGCCCTATGAGTGCTACTCGGATCTGGAATTCGATATTCCGATCGGCAAGAACGGCGACTGCTATGACCGCTACCTGATCCGCATGGAAGAAATGCGCCAGTCGATCCGGATCATGAAGCAGTGCCTGGAAAAACTGACGGTCGAGACAGGTCCTGTCTCCTCGGTCGACGGCAAGATCGTGCCGCCGAAGCGCGGTGAAATGAAACGCTCCATGGAAGCGCTGATTCACCACTTCAAGCTCTATACCGAAGGCTATCATGTGCCTGCCGGAGAGGTTTATGCCGCCGTGGAAGCGCCGAAGGGCGAGTTCGGCGTCTATCTCGTGTCCGACGGCACCAACAAGCCTTACCGGTGCAAGATCAAGGCGCCGGGATATGCGCACCTTCAGGCCATGGATTTCCTGTGCCGCGGCCACATGCTGGCCGACGTTTCGGCCGTTCTGGGTTCCATGGACATCGTTTTTGGCGAGGTGGACCGCTGATGCGGCCAATTTGCCGACAGATTGTGACAACGGCGGCCGTTTCTGCGGTTGCGGTCAGTTTTTTAGAACGGGGATGACACCATGGCAGTTCGCCGACTTGCCGCGGAACAACCAGACAGCTTCGAGTTCACGGAAAAGAACCTTTCGTGGGCAAAGAAGCTGATCGACCGCTATCCGGCCGGCCGTCAGGCGTCGGCGGTCATTCCGCTCTTGTGGCGCGCCCAGGAACAGAATGACGGCTGGGTGAGCGAGCCCGCGATCCGCTACGTTGCCGACCTCCTCGACATGCCCAACATCCGGGTTCTGGAAGTTGCGACCTTCTACACGATGTTCCAGCTGCAGCCGGTCGGAAAGAAAGCGCATATCCAGGTCTGCGGCACCACGCCCTGCCAGCTTCGCGGATCGGAAGACCTGATCAAGGTCTGCAAATCACGCATTGCCAAGCACATGCACGAGATCTCGGAAGACGGCCTGTTTTCCTGGGAGGAGGTGGAATGCCTGGGTGCGTGCGTGAACGCACCGATGGTGCAGATCTTCAAGGACACCTATGAGGACCTGACGCCGGAAAGCTTCGAGAACCTGATCGACGATATTGCCGCCGGTAGAGAAGTCACGCCCGGACCGCAGAACGGCAGGCGCTTCGCGATGGCCGAGGGCGGCCTGACCAGTCTGACCGAGCTTGAGGATACCACCGAAGGCACCCTCCCGATCGCGCATGTCGTCGACGGCGCAGAAAAAGCATCACATTTTTTCGCCGGTGCCGCGATCAATTCAGGCGGTAACGACTATGACGGCGTTCCGACACCTGCCGAGGATGCGGTTGAGAAGGTAAGAGCGGCCTTCGCGGCGAAATCAGAGGTAAAAGCTGAACCCGCGCCGGCCAAGAAGACCGAGCCGAAGCCGAAGGCAGCTGAAAAGAAAGAGCCCGAAGCGCCGAAAGCTGCGGATAGCAAGCCTGCCCCCAAGAAGGCAAAGGCTTCTGCGTCTGGCGCCGAGACCCGAGCCGTTGAAGAAAAAGCGCCGGAAACGCTCACTGCAGCGCGAGACGGCAAGCCGGACGATCTCAAGAAATTGAAGGGTGTAGGGCCGAAACTTGAAGCAACACTTCATGAGCTTGGCTTTTATCACTTCGACCAGGTCGCCAACTGGGGGCCGGCGGAAGTCGCGTGGGTCGACAGCCGTCTGAAGTTCAAGGGCCGCATCGAACGCGACGGCTGGATCGAGCAAGCCAAGATCCTGGCCGCCGGTGAGGACACAGAATTTTCCAAGCGTGTGGAAGCCGGTGACGTGGCTTCTTCGAAAAGCGAAGACTAGGGGGAAGAGATGCTGAAAGATCAGGATCGGATCTTCACCAACATTTACGGTCTGCATGACTGGGGTCTGGAAGGCGCGAAACAGCGCGGCCAGTGGGACAACACCAAGGCACTGCTCGACAAGGGACGCGACTGGATCATCCAGGAAATGAAGGATTCGGGCCTGCGCGGCCGCGGTGGCGCGGGTTTCCCGACTGGCCTGAAATGGTCCTTCATGCCCAAGGAATCCGACGGACGGCCGGCTTACCTCGTGGTGAATGCGGACGAGTCGGAGCCCGGGACCTGCAAGGACCGGGAAATCCTGCGCCACGACCCGCACACGCTGGTGGAAGGGTGCCTTGTCGCCGGTTTCGCGATGAATGCCGTTGCCGCCTACATCTACGTCCGCGGCGAATTCATCCGCGAGCGTGAGCGTCTGCAGTCGGCAATCGATCAGGCCTACGACGCGGGCCTCATCGGCAAGAACAACAAGAACGGCTACGATTTCGACATCTACGTGCACCACGGTGCCGGGGCCTATATTTGCGGCGAAGAGACAGCTCTGCTGGAAAGTCTGGAAGGCAAGAAGGGTCAGCCCCGCCTGAAACCGCCGTTTCCCGCCAATGTTGGCCTTTATGGCTGCCCGACCACGGTGAACAACGTGGAATCGATCGCGGTCGCGCCGACGATCCTGCGCCGCGGGGCCGCCTGGTTTTCCGCTCTTGGCCGTCCGAACAACACCGGGACCAAGCTTTTCTGCGTATCCGGACACGTCAATCAGCCGGCTACCTTCGAAGAGGAACTGGGCGTTCCGTTCTCCGAGATGATCGACAAGCATTGCGGCGGCATTCGCGGCGGCTGGGACAACCTTCTCGCGGTAATCCCGGGCGGGTCGTCCGTGCCGTGCTGCACGGCGGACGAGATCAAGGATGCGCCGATGGATTTCGACACGCTGCGCGGCATGGGATCCGGTCTTGGAACCGCTGCGGTGATCGTGATGGACAAGTCGACGGACATCATCAAGGCGATCGCGCGGCTGTCCTATTTCTACAAGCACGAAAGCTGCGGCCAGTGCACGCCGTGCCGCGAGGGCACGGGCTGGATGTGGCGTGTCATGGAACGCATGGTGAAGGGCGAATCTTCCTACGAGGAAATCGACATGCTCTTCAAGGTGACCAAGCAGGTCGAAGGCCATACAATTTGCGCGCTCGGCGACGCGGCTGCGTGGCCGATCCAGGGTTTGATCAAGAATTTCCGGCCGGTCATCGAACAGCGCATCGATGACTATGTCGCCAAGTCGAAGTCGTCTTCGACCATGGTGGCGGCTGAGTAAGCGGAACGGGATTTGGAGAGCAACGGATGACGAAGCTCATCATTGATGGCAAGGAAGTGGAAGTTCCGGCGGACTACACGCTGCTGCAGGCCTGTGAAGAGGCGGGCGCAGAAGTTCCGCGTTTCTGCTATCACGACAGGCTGTCGATTGCCGGCAACTGCCGCATGTGTCTCGTCGAGGTCAAGGGCGGCCCGCCGAAACCGACGGCGTCCTGTGCCATGGGCGTCAAGGATCTGCGCCCGGGCCCGAACGGCGAGCCCCCCGTTGTCGAAACCAAGTCCGAGATGGTCAAGCAGGCACGCGAAGGCGTGATGGAATTCCTGCTCATCAACCATCCTCTGGATTGTCCGATCTGCGACCAGGGCGGCGAGTGCGATCTGCAGGACCAGGCCATGGCCTATGGTGTCGACGGGTCCCGCTTCCACGAGAACAAGCGTGCGGTCGAGAACAAGGAAATCGGCCCGCTGATCAAGACGATCATGACGCGCTGCATCCACTGCACGCGCTGCGTCCGGTTCACCACCGAAGTGTGCGGCGTCACCGACATGGGGCTGGTCGGGCGCGGCGAGAACGCCGAGATCACGACCTATTTGGAAGCGGCGCTTTCCTCCGAAATGCAGGGCAATGTGGCAGATCTGTGCCCGGTCGGTGCGCTGACCCACAAGCCTTACGAATTTCATGCGCGTCCCTGGGAACTGACAAAGACCGAAAGCGTCGACGTCATGGATGCGGTCGGCTCCGCGATCCGGGTCGATTCCCGCGGCAAGGAAGTCATGCGGGTGATGCCGCGGCTGAACGAGGACGTCAACGAGGAGTGGATCTCCGACAAGTCGCGTTACATCTGGGACGGTCTGAAGACCCAGCGCCTCGATCGTCCGTATGCCCGCAAGGACGGCAAGCTGCAGGCGGTTTCCTGGTCCGAGGCCTTCCAGCTCATTTCGGAAAAGGTCAAGGGAACGACAGCGGACAAAATCGGTGCGCTCGCCGGGCAGCTGGCTGGTGTCGAGGACATGTTCGCGCTGAAGAGCCTGATGGGCAAACTCGGTGTCGAAAACATAGACAGCCGCTTCCCCGGGTCACCGCTTCATCCGAAAAACGGCCGGGCGAGCTATCTCTTCAACTCCTCGATCCAGGGGATCGAAGAGGCTGACGCGATCATGCTGATCGGCACCAATCCCCGTCAGGAAGCTCCGGTTCTTAATGCCCGGATCCGCAAGCGGTGGACACAGGGCGATATCCAGATCGGCCTCATCGGAGAGAATGCCGACCTGACCTATCCGGTCACCTATCTCGGCGCCGGTCCGGACAGTCTGAAGCAGTTTGTCGATCACGCTCCGGCCAAGGCCGAGCGGCCGATGTTCATCGTCGGGCAGGGTGCCCTGAACCGTCCGGATGGCGCGGCGGTTCTGGCGAACATCCTGGCGGCCGCGAAATCCCTCGGCGTCATCAAGGACGGCTGGAACGGGTTCAACGTCCTGCACACCGAAGCGTCCCAGGTCGGCGCGCTCGATATCGGTTTCGTGCCGGGTGAAGGCGGCAAGGACACCGGGGCAATGCTGGAAACAGGCGCGCTTGATGTCCTGTTCCTTCTCGGCGTCGACGAAGTCGAGGTTCCGGACGGTGCGTTCGTCGTCTACCAGGGCACGCATGGCGACCGCAGCGCGCATCGTGCGGACGTGATCCTGCCGGGTGCGGCCTATACCGAGAAGTCCGCCATCTACGTGAACACAGAAGGCCGGGTTCAGATGGCCGACCGCGCCGCGTTTCCTCCGGGTGATGCGCGCGAGGACTGGGCGATCCTGCGGGCGCTCTCCGCAAATCTCGGCCAGACGCTCGATTTCGATTCACTTGCCGAATTGCGCGCAAAACTGTTCGAAGCGCATCCTCTCATGACGGGGATCGATGCGATCGAGGCAGGCGACGCTGCGGATCTGGACAAATTGGCGGATGCATCCGCAACGATGGACAGCGCCGGCTTCGCCAACGTGATCCTTGACTTTTACTTGACCAATCCGATTGCTCGCGCCTCGAAGACGATGGCCGAGTGCTCGGCGCTCGCGCAATCGCGGGCCGCAGAAGCAGCTGAATAGAGGCAGGGGACCGATATGGCTGATTTCATGACGACCTATGGATGGCCGTTCCTTTGGATCGCCTTCCAAAGCATTTTGCTGATGGTCGTGCTTCTTGTGATCGTCGCCTACATTCTGTACGCAGATCGCAAAATCTGGGCAGCCGTTCAGATCCGCCGCGGTCCGAATGTGGTCGGTCCCTGGGGCTTGCTGCAGAGCTTTGCCGATCTCCTGAAATTCGTTCTGAAGGAGCCGGTGATCCCGGACGGCTCCAACAAGATCCTGTTCCTGCTGGCACCGTTGATCTCGGTTCTGCTGGCGCTGTCGGCGTGGGCGGTCATTCCCGTTGCCGACGGATGGGTCATTGCCAACATCAATGTCGGCGTGCTGTTCGTTTTCGCGGTCTCGTCACTTGAAGTCTACGGCGTGATCATCGGTGGCTGGGCGTCCAACTCGAAATATCCATTCCTGTCCGCGCTCAGGTCCGCGGCCCAGATGGTTTCCTACGAAGTCTCCATCGGTTTCGTGATCGTCACGGTTCTGCTGTGCGCCGGCACGTTGAACCTGACCGGTATCGTCGAGGCGCAGCAGACGGGTCTGGCGACCATGCTCGGCGTGCCATGGCTGTCCTTCCTGAACTGGTACTGGCTGCCGCTCTTCCCGATGTTCGTGGTGTTTTTCGTGTCCGCCCTTGCCGAGACGAACCGGCCGCCATTCGACCTTGCGGAAGCGGAGTCGGAACTCGTTGCCGGTTTCATGGTGGAATACGGCTCCACGCCGTACATGATGTTCATGCTCGGGGAATATGTCGCCATCTGCCTGATGTGCGCCCTGATGACGATCTTCTTCATGGGCGGATGGCTGCCGCCTTTTGATTTCGCTCCGTTCACCTGGGTTCCGGGTGTCGTCTGGTTCATTTTGAAGTGCCTTCTCGGGTTCTTCATGTTCGCGATGGTCAAGGCAATGGTGCCGCGCTACCGCTATGACCAGCTGATGCGCCTGGGCTGGAAAGTGTTCCTGCCGCTGTCGCTGGCGATGGTCGTTGTGGTTGCCGCCGTCCTGATGGCAACCGGCTGGGCACCGGGCGCGGCGTGAGCGTTTCGATTGCCGGTGTGATCGGTGCCGTGGTCGGGCTTTATGTCGGCTGGATCGATTACAGGATCCTGAAGGGAATCCTTCAGGCATCGGAGATGAAGAACAGACAGGCAGGCGGTGACGGTGGCGCTGCGGCCAGGTACAAGGCGCCCCTCGGCGCACTGATTTTTGGAGTTCCGATAATCGGCTTCCCGGTTATCGGTTATTGGGCCGCCAGCCAGCTGGCTGGTTGATCAAGGAGAGGCAAACGCGATGGGACTTAACCAGGCCGCCAAATCGCTGTTTCTGCAGGAGTTCGTGTCGGCGTTCTTTTTGGCGATGCGTTATTTCTTCAAACCGAAGCCGACCGTGAACTACCCGTTCGAGAAAGGGCCTGTCAGCCCGCGTTTCCGGGGTGAGCATGCGCTGCGCCGCTACCCGAACGGGGAAGAGCGCTGTATCGCGTGCAAGCTGTGCGAGGCGATCTGCCCCGCGCAGGCGATCACGATCGAGGCTGGTCCGCGCCGTAACGACGGAACGCGGCGGACGACGCGCTACGATATCGACATGGTCAAATGCATCTATTGCGGCTTCTGCCAGGAAGCCTGCCCGGTGGATGCGATTGTCGAGGGGCCTAATTTCGAGTTCGCCACGGAAACCCGCGAAGAGCTTTACTACGACAAGGAAAAGCTGCTCGCCAACGGGGACCGCTGGGAACGCGAAATCGCGCGCAACATTGAAATGGATGCTCCTTACCGTTAGGAGCTAACCGACTACTTCGGCGCTGGCCCGGCAATCCGGTCGGACCGCGCATCTTCGGCCGGTTCGGCCACACGACAGGCAGGTTCTTGATATGATCCTTAAAGCCCTCTTTTTCTACCTCTTTGCCGGTGTCACGCTGGCGTCTGGGTTAATGGTGATCGCTGCCCGGAACCCGGTGACCTCGGTCCTTTTCCTGATTCTGGCCTTCGTGAACTCTGCCGGACTGTTCGTGTTGCTTGGCGCGGAATACCTCGCGATGCTGCTCGTGGTGGTCTATGTGGGCGCGGTCGCGGTGCTGTTCCTCTTCGTCGTCATGATGCTGGACGTCGACTTTGTCGAATTGCGGCAGGGTTTCCTTCAGTATCTGCCGATCGGCGGCCTGGTCGGCCTGATCCTCATGGTCGAACTGCTGATGGCACTGGGGGCCTGGTTCATTGCGCCGGGCGTGCTCGGCCATGGGGCGGAACCGACGCCGGACCTGGCGCAGACAAGCAATATCGAAGCGATCGGCTCGGTTCTCTACACGAAGTACATCTACTTCTTCCAGGTGGCGGGCCTGGTGCTGCTGGTGGCGATGATCGGCGCGATCGTGCTGACGCTGCGCCACAAACCAAATGTGAAACGTCAAAGCATTCCGGAACAGGTGGGGCGTACGCGTGAAGCCGCCATCGAGGTCCGCAAGGTGGAGACGGGCAAGGGAATCTGACGCGGGGCTTCCGCGTCACTTGAGAATAGTCCGGAAACCGGCACGCTCCTCCGTGCGGTTCCCGGTTGGGGTAATTGAGGGGAGCACGGCGAGGCGCCCATGGAAATCGGTCTGTCGCATTATCTTTCGGTCGCGGCGATCCTGTTCACAATCGGGATTTTCGGGATCTTTCTGAACAGAAAGAACGTGATTGTCATTCTGATGTCGATCGAATTGCTGCTGCTTTCGGTCAACATCAATTTCGTCGCCTTTTCCTCGTTCCTCGGCGACCTCATGGGACAGATCTTCACGATGCTGGTTCTGACCGTTGCTGCCGCCGAAGCGGCGATCGGGCTGGCGATCCTGGTGGTGTTCCACCGAAACCGCGGCTCCATCGCCGTGGAAGACGTCAACGTGATGAAGGGGTAGGACCTGATGTATTCCGCAATCCTGTTCCTCCCGCTTATCGGCTTCCTGATCGCCGGCCTGTTCGGCCGCGTCATCGGGGACAAAGCCTGCGAGTACATCACAAGCGGCCTGGTCATTCTCGCGGCAATCCTTTCGTGGATCACGTTCTTTGGATTCTGGCTCGGCGGTTCCGAGTTGCAGATTGTCGAGCTGTTCCGCTGGATTGATGCCGGCGACCTGAAGGTGGCCTGGTCCATTCGGGTGGACACGCTGACCGCCGTCATGCTGGTCGTTGTCAACACGGTGTCCGCGCTCGTGCATGTCTATTCGATCGGCTACATGCATCACGATCCGCACCGCCCGCGCTTCTTTGCCTATCTGTCGCTGTTCACCTTCGCCATGCTGTCGCTCGTGACTGCCGACAACCTGCTGCAGATGTTCTTCGGCTGGGAAGGGGTTGGTCTGGCGTCCTACCTGCTGATCGGCTTCTGGTACAAGAAGCCGTCCGCGAACGCGGCGGCGATCAAGGCATTTGTCGTCAACCGCGTGGGCGACTTCGGCTTCGCACTTGGCATCTTCGGTGTCTTCTATCTTTTCCAGACCATCGAGTTCACGACCATCTTCAATGACGCTCCGTCCTTCATCGAGGGCCAGGAGCCGGTCATGACGTTCCTCGGTTACCAACTCGATCCGCAAGGGGCGATGACCATTGTCTGCCTGCTCCTGTTCATGGGTGCGATGGGCAAGTCGGCGCAGTTCCTGCTGCACACCTGGCTACCCGACGCCATGGAAGGCCCGACACCGGTTTCCGCGCTCATCCACGCGGCGACGATGGTGACCGCAGGCGTGTTCATGGTGGCGCGTCTGTCTCCGCTGATGGAGTTGTCGCAAACGGCGCTGACCGTGATTGTCTTCT
This sequence comes from Roseibium sp., assembly GCF_965229775.1. Classification (GTDB taxonomy): domain Bacteria; phylum Pseudomonadota; class Alphaproteobacteria; order Rhizobiales; family Stappiaceae; genus Roseibium. Next base: position 5,037,208 of record NZ_OZ245929.1, on the reverse strand, counting down.
TCGGCGCGACAACGGCGTTCTTCGCGGCGACCGTTGGCCTGGTTCAAAACGACATCAAGCGCGTGATCGCCTATTCGACCTGTTCCCAGCTCGGTTACATGTTCGTGGCGCTCGGCGTCGGTGCCTATTCGATCGGCATCTTCCACCTGTTCACGCACGCCTTCTTCAAGGCGCTTCTGTTCCTGTGTGCCGGTTCGGTGATCCACGCGGTGTCCGACGAACAGGACATGCGCAAGATGGGCGGGCTCAGGAAGCACATTCCGATCACCTACTGGACGATGATGATCGGCACGCTGGCGCTCACCGGTGTCGGCATTCCGTTTACGCATATCGGCTTCGCCGGGTTCGTGTCGAAAGACGGGATCATCGAGGCGGCCTTTGCAGGGGCAGGCGGAGAGCACGCAAACCCTATGGCGCTCTATGGCTTCTGGCTGACGGTCATTGCCGCCGCTCTCACCTCGTTCTACTCCTGGCGGCTGACCTTCATGACCTTCCACGGCAAACCGCGCGCGCCGGTTGACGTGATGAAACATGTCCATGAATCGCCACTGGTGATGACCGTGCCGCTGTTCGTTCTGTCGATCGGGGCGGTCCTTGCGGGCATGGTCTTCTACAACTCGTTCTTCTATTCCGAAGACGCCTACACGGCGTTCTGGAACGGGTCCCTTCCTGCGTTCGGCGACCTCCACGTTCTTCATGCCATGCACGATGTGCCGGCGTGGGTGCGGGTCTCGCCTTTCGTCATGATGGTGCTCGGCTTCCTGGTCGCGTACCAGTTCTACATTCGCTCGCCCGAGATGCCAAAGCAGCTCGCGGCGCGGCACCAGGGGCTCTACAAGTTCCTGCTCAACAAGTGGTATTTCGACGAATTGTACGATTTCCTCTTCGTCCGTCCGTCCATGTGGATCGGCCGCGCGCTCTGGAAGAAGGGTGACGGGACCGTGATCGACGGCTTCGGACCGGACGGCATTTCCGCACGGGTCCAGAACGTCACGTCCTGGGTCGTCCGGCTTCAGACCGGATATCTCTATCACTACGCATTTGCGATGCTGATCGGTGTGGCTGCGCTCATCACCTGGTCGATGTTCACCGGTACTGGCACCGGCGGGGGTGCACACTAATGATTGACTGGCCAATTCTGTCACTCACGACCTTCTTGCCGCTGCTCGGCGTCCTGTTCATCCTCCTGGTGCCGGGCGACGACGAGGGCAGCAAACGAAACATCCGGATGGTGGCCCTGGTCACGACCGGCGTGACGTTCCTGCTGTCGCTGTTCATCTGGGGCAATTTCGACTACGCCAATCCGGGCTTCCAGTTCGTGGAAAACCGCGACTGGCTCGGCGGCGACATCAGCTACAAGATGGGCGTCGACGGCATTTCGGTGCTGTTCGTGATCCTGACGACGTTCCTGATGCCGTTCTGCATTCTCGCCTCCTGGGAGAGCATCCAGAACCGGGTCAAGGAATACATGATCGCGTTCCTGGTGCTGGAAACGCTGATGATCGGTGTCTTCTGCGCGCTCGACCTTTTCGTGTTCTACATCTTCTTCGAGGCCGGCCTCATTCCGATGTTCCTGATCATCGGTGTGTGGGGCGGGAAGCGCCGCGTCTACGCGTCCTACAAGTTCTTCCTGTATACGCTGCTCGGCTCCGTCCTGATGCTGATCGCGATCATGGCGATGTACTGGAACGCGGGCACGACCGATATCGAGAAGCTGCTCGCACACTCGTTCCCGAGCGGCATGCAGACATGGCTTTGGCTGGCCTTTTTTGCCTCCTTTGCCGTGAAAATGCCGATGTGGCCGGTACACACTTGGCTTCCCGACGCGCACGTGGAAGCGCCGACGGCCGGGTCCGTCATCCTGGCGGGTATCCTCCTGAAGCTCGGGGGCTACGGCTTCCTGCGGTTTTCGCTGCCGATGTTCCCGATCGCGTCCGACATGTTCGCACCCTTCGTGTTCACACTGTCGGTGGTCGCGATCATCTACACGTCCCTGGTCGCCCTTGCCCAGGAAGACATCAAGAAGCTGATAGCCTATTCGTCGGTCGCGCACATGGGTTACGTCACCATGGGCATCTTCACGATGACGGAACAGGGTGTGCAGGGCGGGATCTTCCAGATGCTGTCGCACGGCATTGTCTCCGGCGCACTCTTCCTGTGTGTGGGCGTGATTTACGACCGGATGCATACGCGCGAGATCTCCGCCTATGGCGGTCTCGTCAACCGGATGCCCAAATACGCGGTTGCCTTCCTGATCTTCACGATGGCCAATGTCGGGCTGCCGGGAACCTCGGGTTTCGTCGGTGAGATCCTGACGCTGATGGGCGCCTTCCAGGTCAATACCTGGGTTGCCTTCCTTGCCACGACGGGCGTCATCCTGTCGGCCGCCTATGCGCTCTATCTCTACCGCCGCGTCGTGTTCGGTGCCCTGGAGAAGGAAAGCCTGAAGTCGATGCTGGACCTGAACCTCAGGGAAAAGGTCATCCTGTTTCCGATGATCATCCTGACCATCTTCTTCGGCTTCTATCCGATGGCGATCCTCGATGTGACACAAGGATCGGTGGACAATCTCATCAATCAGTACACTGCAGCGCTTGAAGCGGCCGGGGTCACCCAGCACGCCGCCGCCGCTGCAGCGGCACAATAGGTTTCGAGGACGAGACAGAGCTATGTCAGATGTGAGCCAATTGCCAGATCTCATGCCGGTCTTGCCGGAGATCATCCTCGCCGTCGGAGCCATGGTGCTGCTGATGATCGGAGCGTTCGGCGGAAAGGGCGTCAGCTATGTCGTCTTCGGCGGGGCCATGGGCTTGCTCGGAACCGGCTTCCTGGTGCTCATGCTCGTGCCGAGCTTCGGCGAAACCTTCGGCGGGTCCTTCGTGCTCGATGATTTCGCCTATCTCCTGAAACTGCTGGTCCTGGCGGGGTCGTTCTTTGCCATCGCCATGTCGTGGGCCTATGCCAAGAGCCAGTCCTTCGATCATTTCGAATATCCGATCCTCATCGTTCTCGCCACGCTCGGCATGATGCTAATGCTGTCGGCAAACGACATGATCGCGCTCTACATGGGACTGGAACTTCAGAGCCTGGCGCTTTACGTCGTTGCGGCGATCAACCGTGACAGCGTGCGGTCCACGGAAGCCGGCCTCAAGTATTTCGTCCTGGGCGCGCTCTCCTCGGGTATGCTGCTTTACGGGATGTCGCTGGTCTACGGTTTCACCGGCCAGATTTCCTTCGCGGCGATCGCCGAGGTGCTGGCGCATGACGGCGCTTCGATCGGTCTCGTGATCGGTCTTACCTTCATCCTGGCGGGCCTTGCCTTCAAGATTTCGGCCGTTCCGTTTCACATGTGGACACCGGATGTCTACGAGGGCGCACCGACACCGGTTACCGCCTTCCTGGCCGCTGCGCCCAAGGTCGCGGCGATGGGCATGATGGTGCGCATCGTGATCGAGGCGTTTCAGCCGGTTACCAGCGACTGGCAGCAGATCGTTGTTTTCGTCTCGATTGCCTCAATGGCGCTCGGTGCGTTTGCCGCGATCGGGCAGCGCAACCTGAAACGGCTGATGGCCTATTCCTCCATCGGTCACATGGGGTACGCGCTGGTCGGGCTGTCCGCCGGCACGCAGACCGGTGTAGAAGGCGTCATATTCTACATGATCGCCTATCTCGGCATGACGCTCGGCGTGTTCGCCTGCATCCTGTCCATGCGGCGCAAGGACGGCATGGTCGAAGAGATTGACGACCTGTCGGGACTGTCGCAGACGAACCTGCCGATGGCGATCCTTCTGGCACTTCTGATGTTCTCGCTCGCAGGTATTCCGCCGCTGGTCGGTTTCTTCGGCAAGTGGTACGTCTTCGTTGCTGCTGTCGAGGCCGGTCTTTACCCGCTCGCGATCATCGGCGTACTGATGTCCGTGGTCGGTGCCTACTATTATCTCAGGATCGTCAAGGTCATGTTCTTCGACGAGCCGGTCGAAGGCTTCGAGGCCATGCCGATGGAGTTGCGCGTCGTCCTTGGTCTGTCGAGCGTGTTCGTCGTTCTGTTCTGGCTGGCACCCGGACAGGTGGTCAATGCGGCAAGCGCCGCTGCGCAGTCGCTGTTCTGACCGCTCTGATGACACGGGACCATCTTGAACGTCCGGCGCCAGGTGCGCCGGACTTTCTGTTTGAAGACCTGGACAGCGTCGGTTCGACCAATGCGCTCTGTTTTGAACGTGCGCGCGCCGGGCATGGCGGCAATCTCTGGATCCGTGCCGCAGAACAGACGGAAGGCCGGGGGCGCAGAGGGCGCGACTGGTCGTCTCCGGTCGGCAATCTGTTTGCCAGCCTGCTGCTGATCGACCCGAAACCGGCCGAGCGGATCGGCGAATTGCCGCTCGTGGCAGCGGTGGCTCTTGCCGATGCAGTTGACAAAGCGGCCGGAACACTCCATCTGGTGCAGCTGAAATGGCCGAATGATCTGCTGGTCGATGGAGCGAAGCTCTCAGGCATCCTGCTTGAGGCGGAGATTCTCGCCGATGGCCGTCAGGCGGTCGTTATCGGTTTCGGGGTCAACTGTATCTCCCATCCGCCACTTGCAATGTACCAGGCGACTGATCTGAGGAGCCTGGGGCTCCAGGTGTCTGCCGAGCGCATGTTCGGGGCACTCGCGTCGTCCTTTTCGGCGCATCTGGGTACATGGCGGGAACCGGGGGGATTTCAACAGATCCGGAAGAACTGGCTCGATCGGGCGGCCCATCTGGGCAAAGAGATCTCCGTAAAAACAGCCAGAGAAGAAATTTCCGGCATTTTTGCCGATCTGGATGCGCGCGGCCACCTGGTCCTCAAGCAGGATGACGGCAGCGTACGCACCCTCTATGCAGGCGATGTTTTCTTTCCCGGTGACTGAGTTCCGGTGAACCGCCTGCTCCAAAGTTTAAAGGAGCAATCCATGGCTTCGGCCAACAAGAATAAAAACGAAATCGTGTTCCTGCCGCTTGGTGGCGTTGGTGAAATCGGTATGAATCTCGGTCTCTACGGCTATGGCCCGGAACATGACCGGACCTGGCTCATCGTCGATTGCGGGGTGAGCTTTGCTGGGCCTGACCTGCCCGGGATCGACGTGCTTCTCCCCGATATCAAGTTTCTCGAAGACGAGGTCGACAATATTGCCGGCATGGTCATCACCCATGCACACGAAGACCACTATGGCGGCATTCTGCACCTGTGGCCTTTCCTGAAGGTTCCGGTTTACGCAACTGCGTTTACTGCCGGGCTGCTGGCCGCAAAGGCGGAGAGCGAGCCGGGCGCGGAAGAAGTACCCGTCACGATCGTCAAACAGGGTGAGCGGCACGAGATCGGTCCGTTCGAGGTCGAATTCGTCGCGATGGCGCATTCGATCCCCGAACCTTGCGCCCTGGCGATCCGGACACCGGCCGGCCTCGTTCTGCACACCGGCGACTGGAAGATCGATCCGACACCGGGTGTCGGTCTGCCCATCGATCTGGACCGACTGGCGGAGATCGGCCGGGAAGGCGTGATGGCGCTGGTCTGCGACAGCACAAACGCGGTGCGTGACGGTATCAGTCCCAGCGAACGGGATGTCGCCGCCGAACTGAAAAAAGTGATTGCCGGGGCCAAACAACGCGTTGCCGTGACCACCTTCGCGTCCAACGTCGCGCGGATCCGCGCCGTTGCCGAAGCCGCAGCGGCCAATGGCCGCGATGTGGTGATCGTCGGGCGGTCGATGCACCGGGTGATCGCGGTGGCAAGCGAGCTCGGCTACATGGACGGGCTGCCGCAGTTTCACGACGAAGAGGCATTCGGGTATCTGCCCCGGAACAAGACGGTTCTCCTGTGCACCGGATCGCAAGGCGAAAGCCGGGCCGCACTTGCACGTATTGCGGCAGGGGACCACCGTAACGTGGCGCTCTCCCGTGACGACACCGTCATATTTTCTTCGCGCACCATTCCAGGAAACGAGAAGGCGGTTGCCGAGGTGCTCAACAATCTCGCCGACAACGATATCGACATCGTCACGGACAAGGATGCGCTCGTGCATGTCTCCGGCCACCCGCGCCGGGGCGAGTTGGAACAGTTATACAAAGTGCTCAACCCGAAAGTCGTGCTTCCCGTTCACGGTGAGCCGTTGCATCTTGCCGCGCATGCCGCGTTTGCGAAGGAACAGGGTGTTCCGGAAGTGGTCCGCGGCAAGAACGGGGACATCATACGCCTGAACGCAGGAAGGGCTGCCGTCATCGACGAGGCGCCGTCGGGCATTCTGGTCAAGGACGGAAGCGTTCTCGACGACCCGGAGGTGACCGGCGTGAAAGAACGGCGCAAGCTTTCTTTTGCCGGAGCGGCCATCGTGGCACTCGTGGTCAATCGGGCCGGAGATCTGTTGAGCGATCCGGACGTTGCGCTGTTGGGTTTGCCGGACACGGATGACGATGGCGAACCGATGGAAGACATTGTCATCAAGGCCGTGATCGGTGCGGTGACAAGCATTCCGAAGGCGCGGCGCAAGGACAAGGACCTTGTCGGTGAAGCAGCCCGGCGGGCGGCGCGTTCCGAGATACTCGACGTGTGGGGCAAAAAGACGCTCTGCAAGGTTATGGTGACCCAACTATAATCCAGTGTGTGGCCTCCGGGCTGCGTCTGCGTGAAGGAGCTGAAATGATCGGACGGTTGAACCATGTTGCCATTGCGGTCTCGGATATCGAGGCGGCGACGGCTGTCTATCGCGATACGCTCGGTGCGGTGGTTTCGGGCAAGGAAGAGCAACCCGACCACGGCGTCAGCACCGTTTTCATCAATCTGCCGAACACCAAGATCGAATTGCTGGAGCCGCTCGGCGACAATTCACCGATTGCCAAGTTCCTGGAAAAGAACCCGTCAGGGGGCATTCATCACGTGTGCTACGAGGTGGACGACATCCTCGCAGCCCGTGACAAGCTTGTCGCTGACGGCGCACGGGTGCTTGGCGACGGCGAGCCGAAGATCGGAGCGCATGGCAAACCCGTCCTGTTCCTGCATCCGAAAGACTTCCTCGGCACGCTGACCGAGCTGGAAGAGGCCTGATTGATGTCGGTCGCGTTTGGCATGGCCATCTTCTTCATGATCTGGTGGATCATCCTGTTTGCAATCCTGCCGTTCGGTCTTCACAGGACGCAGGAAGAAGCCGGGGACGTTGTCCCCGGAAGCGAACCGAGCGCACCGCACAAGCCGCAATTCCTGAAGGTCATCGTGCTGACGACGGTGATTGCAGCCATGGTGTTCGGCAGCTATCTGGCCTTGCGTCAGTCCGGATTCGGTCTCGACGACATTCCGTTCTTCAAACCGCCTTCGCAAAGCTGAGTCGCGGGAAGCGACCGTCTAGAGTACAGACTCATTTGTGAGTCTGTACCTTGGGCATACCTAGAGCATCGGGTTTGTCAGATCCGTTCATTGGTGACTGAAGAGGACGGGTTGCAGGTCCACAAAAGAAAAAGGCAGAGCAAGCTCTGCCTTTGATGAGTTCCGCGTCCAAACTGACCCCCGTTCCCTGGCCGGTTGTTTGACAACCTGGCTGGGCGGCTGCGGATCTTGCGATGCGCCAGAAGGTCCTTCCTCCCAAGACTCAGACCGCGATGTCCTTGAGCATCCTAGCATTTCTGCTGAAGCATCTTTTTGTTATTGAAATGGAACCTAGCGGAACAATTCGCGCTTGTCACCTGTTTGTCGTAAAGAGCCTATTTTTTTTGCTTGCCTAATTGATCCGCATGATAATTGGTTCACCAGTTGCCCGAAAAGGCCGGTCAATTAAGACGGCAAAAGAAGGGAACTGCCACGCTTTTGTCCATTCGATAAAGCAAGGATTGCAAAAGCAGGTGTGGTTCAGCCAAGGGACTTGTTTTTAGGCGCAGCATGCGGTTTGACTGCGCATAATTCGAGCTATTCGCCAATCCGAGAGAACATGATGCGTCTGTCCAGATACTTCCTCCCGATCCTGAAAGAGACACCCAAAGAGGCCGAGATTGTCTCACACCGCCTGATGCTGCGCGCAGGCATGATCCGGCAGCAGTCTGCTGGCATCTATTCCTGGCTGCCGCTCGGTTTCAAGGTTCTGCGCAAGATCGAACGCATCGTCGAAGAAGAACAGGCGCGGGCAGGTGCCATTCAGCTTCTGATGCCGACGATACAATCTGCCGATCTGTGGCGCGAGAGTGGCCGCTATGATGCCTATGGCAAGGAAATGCTGCGCATTACCGACAGGCACGAGCGCGACATGCTGTTCGGACCGACGAACGAGGAGATGATCACCGATATCTTCCGGGGCTATGTCCGCTCCTACAAGGATCTGCCGCTTAACCTCTACCACATCCAGTGGAAATTCCGGGACGAAGTGCGTCCGCGATTCGGGATCATGCGCGGACGCGAGTTCCTGATGAAGGATGCCTATTCCTTCGATCTCGACAAGGAAGCGGCCCGGCACGCCTATAACCGCATGTTCGTGGCTTACCTGCGAACCTTCGACCGCATGGGTCTTAAGGCGATCCCGATGAAGGCAGAGACCGGTCCGATCGGCGGAGACATGAGCCACGAGTTCATCATTCTGGCCGACACCGGGGAAAGCGAAGTCTTCTGCGACAAGTCTCTTCTGGAGTTGCCGATCCCGGAGGAGGGAACGGACTTCTTTTCCGATCTCACGCCGATCGTGACACGCTGGACGACGCCCTACGCCGCGACTGACGAGATGCATGACGCGGCCGCATTCGAACAGCTTGCCGAAGCAGACCGGGTGTCCGCCCGCGGCATCGAGGTCGGCCATATCTTCTACTTCGGCACCAAGTATTCCGATGCCATGGGAGCGAAGGTCGCGACGGCTGAAGGCACCGAGGTGCCGGTTCACATGGGGTCCTACGGCGTGGGTGTTTCCCGCCTTCTTGGCGCCCTGATTGAAGCGAATCATGACGACAACGGAATCATTTGGCCGAAGTCCGTTGCACCGTTCCATGTGGGGCTGGTCAATCTGAAACCGGGTGACGCGTTGACCGACAGTGTTTCGGAAGACCTCTATGCCAAACTCGAAACCGCGGGCGTGGAAGTCCTCTATGACGACACCGACACACGCGCCGGCGCAAAATTCGCCACGATGGATCTGATCGGACTGCCGTACCAGGTGGTTGCCGGTCCGAGGGGACTGAAGGACGGTCTTCTGGAAGTGAAGGAGCGTTCAACTGGGGAAAAGGAAATGATGACCCCGGAAGCCGCTCTCAACAAGCTGACGTCGGCATTGACGGAATAAGCCGGTGCGGTGATCCTTTGAACGGGGATTCGGTTGCAGCATTCGCGGCCGGCTGGGCATTGCTGAAGTGGAAGTGTGATGACGACAGCAGACATGGCGGATGTTGGCGATGGCCAGACGACGGCAACACCGACACGGCCTTTTTCCACCTTTGAATGGATGATCGCGGGGCGTTATCTGCGGTCGAGACGGCGGGAAACCTTCATCTCCGTGATCGCCGGCTTCTCGTTTGCCGGGATCATGCTCGGCGTTGCCACGCTCATCATCGTCATGGCGGTGATGAACGGGTTCCGCTCGGAGCTGCTGGACAAGATCCTTGGCATCAACGGGCACATGCTCGTTCAGCCCATCGACATGCCGCTCAACGACTATGACGCCGTTTCGGAGCGTCTCGAAGGGGTTCCGGACGTTGTTGCCGCGTTTCCCTTCATCGAGGGGCAGGCCCTCGTGTCCGGTCCCGCGGGCAATCTCGGCGCGCTCGTTCGCGGTGTTTACGAAAGCGATCTTCGCCGGATGCCGCTTGTGGCCGACAATATCAGTCCCGGCAGCATCGACGGGTTCGATGCAGGCGAGGGTGTCGTCATCGGCACACGCATGGCCCAGCAACTCGGCCTGACGGTCGGCGACAACATCACGATCATTTCACCCAGAGGCAGTGTCACGCCGATGGGGGTCACACCGCGCGTCAAGGCCTATCCGGTGTCGGCGATCTTCGAGATCGGCATGAGCGAATACGACGCCACGTTCCTGTTCATGCCGCTGGAAGAGGCCCAAGCCTACTTCAACATGGGTGACCGGGCGACCGGCGTGGAGATCTATGTGGTTAATCCGGACAGCGTCAATGTGATGCGCAATGCCATCGAGGAGGGGGCGGCACGGCCGACACTGGTCACCGACTGGACGCAGCGCAACGCGACGTTCTTCTCGGCGCTTGAAGTCGAGCGCAACGTGATGTTCATCATCCTGACGCTGATTGTCCTTGTTGCGGCGCTGAACATCATCTCCGGACTGATCATGCTCGTGAAGGACAAGGGCAGGGACATCGCCATCTTGCGGACCATGGGGGCGACCCGGGGCGCCATCATGAGGATCTTCCTGATCACGGGGGCGAGCATTGGCTGTGTCGGAACGCTTGCTGGGTTTTTCCTCGGGCTGATCGTATGTCTCAATATCGAGAGCATCCGGCAATTCGTTTCCTGGCTGACATCGACCCAGCTTTTTGATCCGACGCTCTATTTCCTGTCGAAACTTCCCGCCGAAATAGACAGCGGCGAAACGATCACGGTGTTGCTGATGGCGCTCGCCCTTTCGCTGCTGGCAACCCTGTACCCGGCGTGGCGTGCGGCCCGCCTCGATCCGGTCGAGGCGCTCAGGTATGAGTGAGGAACGAGAGGTGGACATGGCCGTGGACACGGACGCTGGACCCGGCACTCAGCACGCCGCCGTGGAACTGTCCGGCATCGTCAGAAGCTTCGACGAGGGTGACAGGAAGCTGCATATCCTCAAGGGCGCGGATCTCAGGATAGAGGCCGGTGAAATGGTCGCCCTGGTCGCCCCGTCAGGGACCGGCAAATCCACGTTGCTGCATATCGCCGGATTGCTGGAACGACCCGATGAGGGCGACGTGTTTCTGGGGCCGGTCAACTGCTCGGATCTGTCCGACGACGAAAGGACGGCGATCCGGCGCAACGACATCGGTTTCGTGTACCAGTTCCACCATCTTCTGCCCGAGTTCACGGCGCAGGAAAACGTCATGATGCCGCAAATGATCCGGGGCCTGGCCAGGAATGTTGCGGCGGAGCGTGCCGATGAACTGCTCGCCTACCTGCGGCTTGCCGACAGGGGAAGTCACAGACCCTCGGAGCTTTCCGGCGGTGAACAGCAACGCGTCGCCGTCGCAAGGGCCGTCGCGAATGCGCCCCGCATTCTGTTGCTCGACGAGCCTACGGGCAACCTTGATCCCAACACGGCAAACTACGTGTTCGAAGCGCTTTCGGCACTCGTTCGCGCCTCGGGCGTGGCGACACTCTTTGCAACGCATAACCTGGAACTCGCAGGACGGATGGACCGGGCGATCACGCTGGAAGACGGGCTGGTGAAAGACCTCGAGACGATTGGCTGAGGTTTACGGGCGCGCGGTTCCGCCCTTTTCGTGGCGTTGAGAACAAATCAAATACATGCCGCTTAAAATTGTGGCACACCTGTGGCGAGGGGCGTGAACAAAAAGTGCTTGCAAAAGGAACAAAAATGGAACATTGTGTTGACATTCAAGAGTAAGACGTTGGAGGACGACATGATCCATATCGCTCGTGATTTTGCAGCATTTGCTTCCCTGGTCTGTTTCTGCACTACACTCGCCGTTTGGGGTGATGTTCTTTTCGCGGCTGCTTGATCCGGCTGTCCGACAAGATTGCGCGGCCAGCGCCGGCAGGTGGACCGGTGGATGATCTTTCCAAAATCAATGAACGCGGTGTGCCGGCGAAGAAGAACGGGCACAACTCCGACTGCGTCTCGACAGCAGCACAAAGACGAGATTGACTAGGCTCTGATTCCAGCAGCAGAAAAGAGCCTCGGCATGTCCGTGACATCAGGTGGATCCGTACAGTCTGAAAGCACGCCGGTGGCGGGCGAACCCGGTTCGGGTGGCCCGGATTTCGTGCACTTGAGAGTGCACTCCGCGCTGTCGCTCCTCGAGGGAGCGTTGCCGATCAAGAAACTTCTTGAATTGGCGAAAGACGACGGCCAGCCGGCGCTCGCCGTCGCAGATACCAACAATCTTTTCGGTGCCCAGGAGTTTTCCTCAAAAGCCTGGGGGGCCGGTATTCAGCCGATCACCGCGTGTCAGCTGTCCGTCTTCTTCGATGATGGTCTGGAAAGCGCGCGCCGGGGTGAAATTGCGCTCGCCGACATCGTTCTGATCGCGATGACCGAACACGGTTACGGCAATCTCATGGAATTGACCTCCCGGGCCTTTCTCGATACCGAGACCGGTTTGAAGCCGCATGTCTCGGCCGAGTACCTGTTTTCCAAGTCGGAAGACCTGATCGTTCTGACCGGCGGCCATCTGGGCCCGGTGGGCGCAGCGCTGTTAGCCGGGCAGAAGGCGATCGCCCGGACCCGTCTCCAGAAATTGTCGGCGGCGTTTTCCGGTCGCTGCTACGTCGAGATCCAGCGGCACGGGATGGAAGAGCAGCGCAAGACGGAAGACGCGTTTCTGGAGCTTGCCTACGAACACGGCCTGCCGGTGGCCGCGACCAACGAGCCTTTCTTTGCGAAGCGCGAAGACTATGAGGCGCACGATGCATTGATCTGCATCTCCGAGGGTCGTGTTCTCATCGAAGAGGACCGCAGACGCCTGACGCCGGAACACTATTTCAAGAGCCGCGCTGAAATGTGCGCTCTTTTTTCAGATTTGCCAGAAGCGCTGTCAGCAACGGTCGAGATTGCGCAAAGATGCAGTTTCCGGCCGGAGCGCCGGGCCCCGATCCTTCCGCGTTTCACCGACGCGGATGCGGACCCGGAAGCCGCCGAGCAGGCCGAGGCGGACGAACTCAAGCGCCAGGCCCGCGAAGGGCTGAAAGCGAGGCTCGACGAACACGGTCTGGCTCCGGGACTTGAGGAAAAGGACTATTGGGAGCGGCTCGACTACGAAACCGGCATTATCGAGCGCATGAAGTTTCCGGGATACTTCCTGATCGTTGCCGACTTCATCAAGTGGGCCAAGGCAAAGGATATCCCGGTCGGTCCGGGCCGCGGGTCTGGTGCCGGGTCACTTGTCGCGTGGTCGCTGACGATCACCGATCTTGACCCAATGCGGTTCTCGCTGCTTTTCGAGCGCTTTCTCAATCCCGAGCGTGTCTCGATGCCGGATTTCGACATCGACTTCTGCCAGAGCCGGCGTGAAGAAGTCATCCGTTATGTTCAGGAGAAATACGGCCGCCAGCAGGTCGCGCAGATCATCACATTCGGTTCGCTTCAGGCGCGCGCCGTGCTCCGGGATGTCGGCCGCGTGCTGCAGATGCCCTATGGCCAGGTCGACCGGCTTTGCAAGCTGGTTCCGGCGAACCCGGCCAATCCGGTGACGCTTGCCCAGGCAATTGCGGACGAACCGCGACTGAGCGAGGCGGCGCGGGAAGAGGAGATCGTCGAAAGACTGCTCTCCATGGCCCAGAAGCTGGAAGGCCTCTACAGGCATGCGTCGACGCATGCTGCCGGCGTCGTGATCGGCGATCGCCCTCTGGAACAGCTTGTTCCGCTTTATCGCGACCCGCGTTCGGACATGCCGGTCGCGCAGTTCAACATGAAGATGGTCGAAGATGCGGGTCTGGTGAAATTCGACTTTCTCGGTCTGAAGACACTGACGGTGATCGACACGGCCGTGGCCCTCATCGAGCGGCGGGGTGTCTCGGTGGATGTCGCCGGTCTGCCGATCGACGATACCGGGACCTACGAGTTGCTTGCGCGCGGTGAGACCTTCGGCGTGTTCCAGCTGGAAAGCCAGGGAATGCGCCGGGCGATCGCGGGCATGAAGCCGGACAGGTTCGAGGACATCATCGCGCTCGTGGCGCTGTATCGTCCCGGACCGATGGAGAACATTCCCGTTTACAACGCGGTCAAGCACGGTGAACAGGAGCCTGACTGCCTGCATCCGCTGCTCGAACCGATCCTGATGGAGACGAACGGGATCATCGTCTACCAGGAACAGGTCATGCAGATTGCGCAGGTGCTGTCAGGCTATTCGCTCGGAGAGGCGGACCTGCTGCGCCGCGCGATGGGCAAGAAGATCGCCGCGGAAATGGAAGTCCAGAGAGCGCGTTTCGTCGACGGGGCGGTCGAGCGCGGAATCAACAAGAGCCAGGCCGGAACGATTTTCGATCTCGTCGCGAAATTCGCAAACTACGGCTTCAACAAATCACACGCCGCCGCCTATGCGCTCGTCTCCTATCATACCGCCTGGCTGAAGGCGAACCACCCGGTCGAGTTCATGGCGGCGTCAATGACGCTGGATCTCGGCAACACCGACAAGCTGGGTGACTTCCGCCAGGAGGCCCGGCGTATGAAGATCGAGATCTTGCCGCCGTCGATCAACCGCAGCGGTGTGGTCTTCGATGTTTCGGACGGGAAGATCCTTTATGCGATGGGCGCGATCAAGGGCGTCGGTGAACAGGCGGTCGAACACATCGTCGACATGCGCGGGGATACACCGTTCAAGAGCCTTGGCGACTTTGCACGCCGGATCTCACCGAAGTTCCTCAACAAGCGAACCCTTGAGAACCTTGTCGCCGCCGGTGCGTTTGATGAACTCGAGCCGGACCGGGCCCGCGTGTTCGAGGGGATCGACCGGATCATGGGTTTGGCCCAACGGACCGAGGAGAACAGGACGCTCGGTCAGGACGAACTGTTCGGCGGAAGCGACAGTGAAGAGCCGCTGCAGCTTGACGAGGTGCTCAGCTGGACCAATGACGAAAAACTCCAGCGCGAGCACGCGGCGATCGGCTTCTACCTGTCGGCGCATCCGATCGATGAATATGCGAAGGTGCTGGAAAAGATGCGCGCGCAGCCCTGGACCCAGTTTGCCGAGGCGGTCAAGCAGGGCGCGTCGCATGGAAGGCTCGCGGGAACGGTCATTTCGCTTCAGGAACGCAAGACGCGCACCGGGACAAGGATGGGAATCGCGCGGCTTTCGGATGCAAGCGGTCAATACGAGGCGTTGCTGTTCCGGGAAAAACTTGAGCAGTTCCGGGACGTGCTGCAGCCGGGCCGGTCGGTCGTTGTCCTTGTCGGCGCCGACATGAGAGACGAGGAACCGTCCTTGCGCGTCGAGCAGGTCGACCCGATCGACAAGGTCGCGGCGCGATTGCAAAAAAGCATGCGCGTATTTGTGCGCGACGAACGCCCGATACAGAGCCTTGCACGGCAGCTTACCGTCAGAGGCGAGGGCGATGTCACGGTGATCGTGCTGCTGGAGAACGGTTCGCGAGAGGTTGAAGTGAAATTGCCGGGCCGATTCAGGCTATCTCCGGAAATTGCCGGCGCCCTCAAGGCAGTGCCGGGTGTGACGGATGTGCAAATGGCGTGAACCTGCGTTTCGCCGGCGCTCTCATGTGAGAGCTGAATCGGGCCGGGCGCAGTGTACCCGTCGTCATGCATCCGTTCGCAGGCTCTCGCCTGTCCAATTGAGGAATTAAGAAAACCTGAAATGGAAACAAATCAATTTCATGGAATTTTATCTTGTGAATTCTTAATGCTTTGAACGTGAGAAAGGAAATTGGCATCTTGTTAATAGTACTGCGTGTTTTCCTTCCCGGTTGCTTATGATTTGGGGCTTTTGCATGTATTCTTGGCTCGAAAAATCATGATGTGTGCTGGGAATATGCAAATTGTGGACAAAACTCGCTAGGATATTTGTACTTCTTGTATCCCTTGGCGCAGGTTACCAGGCGTTTCATTTTGTGAGGGATACGGAAGTGGCGGTCGCGGCTCCGCCTCCGCCGCCACCCGTCGAGCACGCCAAGGTTCTTGTTGCGGCGAAGGATATTCCGCAGGGCGGAAAGATCTCGGACCGGGACTTTGCCTGGGTCGAATGGCCGAAGGACGCTGTCCCCCGTGGTGTCATGACCAAGGCAAAGGCAGCGAAAGCGAGCCAGGACGTGATCGGCAGCATCGCCAGAACCGCGATTTTTTCCGGTGAACCGATCCGCGGCGAACGCCTGATCCAGACCGACAAGGGATACATGGCCACCATGCTGCCGAAGGGAAAGCGTGCCATCGCTGTTCTCGTCGGGCAGGAAACCTCCGCGGGCGGATTCATCCTTCCGGGCGACAAGGTCGATCTCATCCTGACGCGTGAGCTGGAAGGTGTCGGGGTCACGAGTGAAACAATCCTGGAAAACATTCGCGTTCTTGCGATCGACAGCACCACGGCCGGAGAGCAGGACGGCAAGAACCTTTCCCCCAAGCGCACGGCCACGCTCGAGCTGACGCTGTTCCAGTCTGAAGTGGTGGTCCAGGCGCAACAAGTGGGATCGCTGGCACTTGCGCTGCGCAGCGTGGAGGATTCGGCGGAAAATGCCGATGTGACAGAACGCCAGCGGGCCCAGATCTTCGTGCGCGTCAACCCGGATCACTGGTCAGTCGGTTCGGCGCAAGGTGGCCGGCTTGATTGACAAGAGCCAGTGCAGCGGACCCTTTTCGTGATCTCCGGATTGTCACATGGGGCCAAACGGTTCGAGCCCTTCTGACGCCAGCCGGCCTGTCATTCCATTTGTATGTGTCCGAATAGCCAGAACCTCCTTGTTTCCGGGGGCACCGGTGATTGCCTGACACTGGAAAGAAAAGCTGGTTTTGGTCTTGAAATAAATTTCGCTGCCAACTATAAGGCGCGCATTCCACACGCAAGGGGCGGAACCTGAGCTTATCGGGGTCCATCCGGTGGCCGATTGGAGAGATCCTCCGGCCCATACTCCTCTTGCGGAGGTTAAACCGGAAAACTCAGGAGATTAAGGGCCATGGCTTTGCCCGATTTCACCATGCGTCAGCTGCTCGAAGCCGGCGTTCACTTTGGTCACCAGAAACACCGTTGGAACCCGCGCATGGGTCAGTACATCTTTGGTGTGCGCAACGATGTTCATATCATGGATCTGTCGCAGACGGTGCCGCTCTTGCACCAGGCGCTGAAGGCTGTTTCCGATACGGTGGCCGGCGGCGGCCGCGTTCTGATCGTCGGCACCAAGCGTCAGGCTCAGGAAGCCGTCGCTTCTTCTGCCCGCAATTCCGCACAGTATTTCGTCAACGCCCGCTGGCTCGGCGGCATGCTGACCAACTGGAAGACCATCTCCCAGTCCATTCAGCGTCTGCGCAAGCTGGAAGAAACGCTGTCTTCGGATGCGGCGAACGCCCTGACGAAGAAAGAGCGCCTGTTCATGGACCGCGAGCGCGAGAAGCTCGAGCGGAACCTGGGCGGTATCAAGGACATGGGCGGTATTCCCGACCTTATCTTCGTGGTCGACACGAACCGCGAGGCGATCGCCATCCAGGAAGCACGCCGTCTCGGCATTCCGGTCGCCGCGATCCTCGATTCCAATTCCAATCCGGATGGCATTACCTATCCGGTGCCGGGCAACGACGATGCCGGCCGCGCCATTTCGCTTTACTGCGATCTCATTGCGCGCGCTGCCATCGACGGTATTTCCCGTGCACAGGGTGCTGCCGGTGTCGACCTTGGCGAGTCGGAAGAAGCGCCTGTTGAAGAGGTTCTGGTCGAGGCAGTGGAAGAAGCTGCACCTGCCGAAGAAGCTGCACCCGCTGAAGAAGCACCGGCTGCAGAAGCAGCTCCGGTCGCTGACGAAGCTCCGGCTGAAGGCGAGACGGCTAAGGCGGAAGCCTGATCCGGCGCTGCCGCGGAATGTCGCGGCAGACTACATGTTGAATTCGCAAGGCGGGCTGCACTTTGTTGCAGTCCCGTCATAAAGATGCGGGCAGCGATCAGCTAAACCGTGTCATATCTGAAACCCCCATCCACGAGGCAATCGATGAGCATTACCGCTGCGATGGTAAAAGAGCTCCGTGAGAAATCCGGCGCTGGCATGATGGACTGCAAGACCGCTTTGAATGAATCTGGCGGTGACATGGAGGCGGCTGTCGACTGGCTGCGCACCAAAGGCCTCGCAAAGGCCGCGAAGAAAGCCGGACGCGTAGCCGCGGAAGGTCTTGTTGGTGTTGCGACCGACGGCACCAAGGCTGCCGTAATCGAGCTGAACTCCGAGACCGACTTTGTTGCGCGCAACGAGGGCTTCCAGGAACTGGTCGCCAAGGTTGCCAAGGTTGCAACATCGACCGATGGTTCGGTGGAAGCACTGGCTGCGGCCGATCTCGACGGCAAATCCGTTGCCGACGCGATCACCGACGCGATCGCGACCATCGGCGAAAACATGACGCTGCGCCGTTCCGCACTGCTTTCGGTCAACGAAGGCGTCGTATCGACCTATGTCCACGGCAAGGTCGCTGAGGGACTTGGCAAGATCGGCGTGCTCGTCGCGCTGGAATCGTCTGCAGACGCTGCGAAGCTCGACGGCCTCGGCCGCCAGATCGCGATGCACGTCGCGGCGACAAGCCCGCTTGCCCTGAACACGGAAGCGCTGGATCCGGCCGTCGTCGAACGCGAAAAGACCGTTTTCTCCGAGCAGGCGCGCGAGTCCGGCAAACCTGACAACATCATCGAAAAGATGGTGGAAGGACGTTTGCGCAAATTCTACGAGGAAGTTACCCTCGTGAAACAGGCCTTTGTCATCAACCCGGACCAGACGGTTGAACAGGCTGTAGAGGCGCTTGCGAAAGAACTCGGGACCGAAGTCAAGCTTACCGGTTTCGTCCGCCTTGCCCTGGGCGAGGGGATCGAGAAGGAAGAGCAGGACTTCGCCGCGGAGGTGGCGGCAGCCACCGGGCAGTAAGCTCACGAAAGCGCCGGCAAGTCCGGCGCTTTTTTTTTAGAAAGACAATTCTAATCCAGGTGAACACATGACGAATTCTTTGCGTTGGAAACGGATCCTTCTGAAACTCTCCGGTGAGGCCCTGATGGGATCGCAGGCTTTTGGAATTGACCCGGCCATTGTGCAAAGGATCGCGAAGGAAATCGCCGATGCCGTGGCGCTCGGAGCCCAGGTCGGTGTTGTCGTCGGTGGCGGTAACATCTTCCGCGGCGTTGCCGTTGCAGCAAAAGGCGGCAACCGGGTCACGGGCGACCACATGGGGATGCTCGCGACCATCATGAACAGCCTGACCCTGGCCGATGCCTTGCGGCGCCTGAAAGTGAATGCCCGCGTCCTGTCGGCCGTCGCGGTGCCGTCGATCTGCGAGACGTTTTCGCAGCGTGTTGCCGACCGCTACATGGAAGACGGCGATGTGATCATCTTCGCCGGCGGAACGGGGAACCCGTTTTTCACCACGGACAGCGGAGCGGCCCTGCGCGCGGCGGAGATGAAGTGCGACGCCTTCCTGAAAGGGACCCAGGTCGACGGGGTCTATTCCGACGACCCCAAGGAAAATCCCGATGCCGAACGGTATGCGACCCTCGGGTATGAAGAAGTCATCACGCGCAATCTGAAGGTCATGGATACGACGGCCATTGCACTGGCGCGCGACAACTCTATCCCTGTCATCGTATTTTCAATCCATACTCCAGGTGCGCTGGTGAGCGTGCTTCAGGAAACAGGCACTTATACAGTCGTGGGCGACTGACACTTTTCAGCCTGATCTTTTCTTCAAGCCCTTGTGTTTCAGCGCGTTTGTGCCATGTTGGCGCGCGCTGAGACTCCATTTAGCCACGCATAAAACAACAGTGAGGACAAAATGTCGGTAGAAGGTGTCGATCTGGACGATTTGAAGCGCCGCATGCAAGGAGCGCTCTCGGTGCTGAAAACCGATTTTGCAGGCCTTCGGACCGGTCGTGCATCCGCGTCCATGCTGGACCCGGTATCCGTCGACGCCTACGGCCAGGCCATGCCGATCAACCAGGTCGCTACCGTGTCCGTTCCGGAACCGCGCATGGTCGCCGTGCAGGTCTGGGACAAGAGCATGGTTGCCGCCGTGGAGAAGGCGATCCGGGAATCAAATCTCGGCCTGAACCCGGTGGTTGACGGGCAATTGCTGCGCCTGCCGATTCCCGAACTCAACCAGGAGCGGCGCCAGGAACTCATCAAGGTTGCGCACAAGTATGCCGAACAGGCGAAGGTCGCCATCAGACATGTGCGCCGCGACGGCATGGATGACGCCAAGAAAGCGGAGAAAGACGGTGAAATCTCCCAGGATGACAGCAGGGCCGCGTCCGACGAAGTGCAGAAGCTGACCGATCAGATGATTGGCGAAGTCGACAGCATGCTGGAGCGAAAAGAACAGGAAATTTCGCAGGTCTAGGCTGTGACCGGACCTGTGATCAGGGGGAGCCTATGAGCGTCAGCCCGAACCCGCAAGCACCGGCGGAAAGCGGATCGATCGGCAATCTGCCCAAACATGTTGCCTTCATCATGGATGGCAACGGACGTTGGGCGACGGCACGTGGCCTGCCGCGGACCGAGGGGCATCGCCAGGGCCTGGAAGCGCTCAGAAAGACAATCCGGCACGCCGGAAAAGTCGGTATCAGGATCGTGACGATCTACAGTTTCTCCTCCGAGAACTGGAACCGGCCGGCAACGGAGGTTTCGTTCCTGATGGGATTGCTGAAGCGTTTCGTTCAGCGCGACCTCAGTGAATTGCACGAGGCGAATGTCCGTATTCGCGTGATCGGCGGGCGCAGTGATCTGGAACCGGGCATTCTGGCCTTGCTGGAAGAGGCCGAGGACCTGACGCGAAAGAACACCGGACTGGATCTGGTGGTCGCTTTCAACTACGGCGCGCGCGATGAGATCGTCAGAGCCACGCAACATCTTGCACAGCGCGTCAAGGACGGCGACTTGCGGGTCGAAGACATTTCAGAGGATATGGTGTCACACGCACTGGATACCGGCGGCTTGCCGGATCCGGATCTTATCATCCGGACCAGCGGTGAAATCCGTCTTTCCAATTTTCTTCTCTGGCAGGCCGCCTATTCAGAATTCTACTTCTGTGACCTGAACTGGCCGGATTTTGACGAAGCCGCGCTCGACGAGGCCCTCAGCTGTTTCTGCAATCGCGAGAGACGCTATGGCGGGGTCGATGCCAAAGCGCTCTGACATGCGGCGTCCATAATGGAAGAGCCCGGACCGAAACAAACCAAAATGTCCGACTTGCGGTTGCGGCTTGTTTCTGCAGTGATCCTGGGACCGCTCGTGCTGTTGATCACCTTCTGGGGCGGGCTGGCTTTTGCGATCCTCGTTCTGGTCGCCGCTTTGCTTTTCCTGTGGGAATGGATGTCGATCACCGGAACTCGGGATGCCTTGCTTCCGGCCGCATTGAGTCTTCTGACGCTCCCCGCACTGGCCGTTCTGCAGGTCATCGGCCTGCCGGAAATTGCGCTCATCGTCCTGGTCGCGGGATCCGTCTCCGTGTTTCTTTGTGCCGGCGGCGGCCAGACCGGCCGCTGGGGGGCGGAGGGTGTGCTGTTCAGCGGTCTCGCCCTGTTTTCGCTTCTCGCAATTCGAGCGGGGAGTGACGGACTGCTGTTCGCATTTTTCCTCATGTCCGTCGTCTGGGCGACCGACATCTTCGCCTATTTCACCGGACGGGCGCTGGGGGGACCGAAACTCTGGGAGCGTATCTCTCCGAAAAAGACGTGGTCGGGTGCGCTTGGCGGATTGTTCTTTGCGACCGTTTTCGGTACCGCGGTGGCTGCGCTTGCAAACGCGCAAGGGTTGCTAGGCTGGGCCGGTGTCGCGATGGTTCTGTCCGTGATCTCGCAGGCGGGAGATCTGCTCGAGTCGGCAATCAAGCGCCGGTTCGACGTGAAGGATTCCGGTCAGTTGATCCCCGGTCACGGCGGTATCATGGACCGGATCGACGGCCTCGTTGCCGCCGCGATCTTTGCCGTTCTCATCGGAGTTCTGCTCGGTGGCCCGCTTTCAGATCCTGTCGCGGGCCTTGGACTTGGATAAGCTTGGGGGAAGTTCGATGCCGGCTGACGCCGCAACCGATATCGGGCAGGGCCCGGTCAGGGTCACCGTTCTGGGGGCAACGGGCTCGATCGGCCAAAGTCTCGCCGATCTTCTTGAAAGAAATCCCGATCGGTTTGACGTCGTCGCGCTTGTGGCCAATCGGAATGCGGATGGGCTCGCCGAGATGGCCATCAAGCTCAAGGCGTCGATTGCAGTCCTGGCGGAAACCGAAAACTACCAACTGCTTGCTGATCGACTGAGCGGAACCGGCATCCGGGCTGCGAGCGGGCAGGCCGCGATTGCGGAAGCCGTGGACCTGGAGGCGGATCTGGTTGTCGGCGCAATCGTGGGTGCCGCGGGGCTGGCACCGACATTCAGGGCCATCAAGCCGGGGCGCCGCATCGCGCTCGCCAACAAGGAATGCCTTGTGTGTGCCGGCGATCTGTTCGTGGATCGGGTTCGTGAAGCCGAAGCGGAACTGCTGCCGGTCGACAGTGAGCACAATGCGATTTTTCAGGTTTTCGAGAAAGACCAGGCTGATCAGATCGAAAAGGTCATCCTCACGGCGTCAGGCGGTCCGTTCAGAACATGGCCGATCGAGAAGATGCAATCCGTTACCCCGGCACAGGCGCTCAGGCATCCCAACTGGGATATGGGTTCCCGGATTACGATCGACAGCGCAACCATGATGAACAAAGGGTTCGAAGTTATTGAGGCTTCGCATCTTTTCCCCGTTGAAAATGACCAGCTCGATGTTCTTGTTCACCCGCAGTCGACGGTTCACGGACTTGTGCAGTACAAAGACGGCTCGCTGCTTGCGCAACTGGGAAGCCCGGACATGCGGACACCGATCGCACACTGCCTGTCCTTCCCGAAGCGCATGCCCGTTCCGGTCAAGCGATTGAACCTAGCGGAACTTGGAACGCTGACCTTCGAAGCTCCTGACCACGTCCGATTTCCGTGCCTCGGTCTTGCTCTTCAGGCCCTGGATGCGGGCGGCGGTGCGCCGGCGGCGCTCAATGCGGCGGACGAGGTCGCGGTTCAGGCCTTTCTGAACGGCCGTATCGGGTTCCTGGATATTCCGGCGGCAATCGAGGCCGTTCTCGACCGTTTGTCCGCTTCCGACCTGCTCAAACCTTCAAAATGTGTTGAAGACGTGCTCGACCTGGATTCCGAAGCGCGGCAAAAGACCCTAGAATGGGTCGAGAGCCGGACGTCATGGCATTGATGCTGCAGCAAAAAAGTGTCTTACCATTAACGCGCCGTAATTCTCTTATTAATAATGTGATGCAATAAATGCGTCGTCGCGTTTGGATCGGACCCGTTCATGGATCTCTTAGTATCTGCTTATTCCCTTGTTGTCGGAACGATCATTCCCTTTCTGTTTGTCCTGACAATCGTTGTGTTTTTCCATGAACTTGGACACTTCGCCGTTGCCCGCTGGTGCAACGTGAAGGTGGATGCGTTCGCCGTCGGGTTCGGCCGCGAGATCTTCGGCTGGAACGACCGTAAGGGAACGCGCTGGAAGTTGTGCATGATCCCGCTCGGCGGCTACGTAAAATTCGCCGGTGATGAAAACGCGGCAAGTGTTCCCAGCCGTGAGATCATCGCGAACATGAGCGACGAAGAGCGCAAGACCGCCTTCATCGCCAAGCCCGTCTGGCAGCGCGCGGCGATTGTCGCCGCCGGCCCGCTGGCGAATTTTCTTCTTGCCATCGTGATCTTTGCAGCACTGTTCGTGTCCGCCGGCAAACAGGGCTTGGTCCCGGTCGTGGAAGAGGTCTTTCCCGATGGCGCGGCGGCGCGGGGCGGTATCGTCGCCGGCGACGTCGTGAAGCAGATCGACGGGCGTGACATTCACACTTTCGGCGAGCTTCGTCAGATTGTCCTGATGAATGCCAACAATCCGCTGGTTTTTCAGGTTGAGCGCGGGGGAGATCTAGTCGCCCTGACGGTCACGCCGGATGCCAAGGAAAAGGAAGTGTTCCTCGGCGAACGCCAGATGGCCGGTGACATTGGTCTTCGCGGCAGTGCCGATCCGGAGAATGTCATCCGCATCCAGTACGGCCCGCTCGGAGCCATCGCGGAAGGTGCCCGGGAAACCTACAGGATCATGGACGGCACCGTCAGTTACATCTGGGGCGTGATCACCCAGCGCCAGTCCGCGGACCAGCTCGGCGGCCCGATCCGCGTTGCCGAGATTTCGGGAAAAGTCGCGGAACACGGCCTGATCCCGCTGATTTCGCTCGCCGCCGTTCTGTCGGTGAGCATTGGTCTGATCAATCTTGCACCTGTCCCGATTCTGGATGGAGGCCATCTTGTTTTCTTCGCTGCGGAAGCCTTGCGGGGCAAGCCTTTGAGCGAACGTGTGCAGGATGTCGGTTTCCGCATCGGTTTGGGCTTGGTATTAATGCTAATGGTCTTCGTGACCTGGAGGGATATTTTGCGTCTCGTATCAAACGATTCCTAGCAGCCGTGACATTGACGCAACGTCTTCAGACTAAATCGCTTTCAGCCTCGAAGTGCGGTTGCGTTATCGGTAAAAACCTATACAACGTTCGTCGGTTCCGAGAATCCGCAGGGGTGAGTGCAGGTTCCCGGATGGGGTACTACAAAAAAGGCATAGCGCAATAATGCAGCGATTGCAGAAACTTATACGGGCCGTGTGTTTGGCGGCAGCCGTATTTTCGGTAGGGTCGGTCGTGCCGCAGGTGGCAGGGCCAATTTCCTTCGTTTCGGTTGCCGAGGCAGCCGTGGCCCGAAGCATTCAGGTGCAGGGGAACACCCGCGTCGAGGATGAAACCGTCATAAGCTACATGACGATCGTTCCCGGCCGCTCCTACAGCGCCTTTGATGTGGATGAATCCCTGAAAGCGCTTTATGCGACCGGCCTGTTCGCCACTGTCGACATCACCCCCCGCGGCAGCACGGTCATCGTAACGGTTTCGGAAAACCCGATCATCAATCGCGTTTCTTTCGAAGGCAACCGGAAGATCAAGGACGATGCGCTGGAAACTGCGGTCCGTTCGCAGCCCAGGACAACGCTTTCCCGCGCCCGCGTTCAGGCGGATGTTCAGAACATTCTCGAGTCCTATCGTCGCTCCGGACGCTTTGGTGCGTCCGTCGAGCCGAAGATCATCGACCGGGGGCAAAACCGGGTCGACCTGGTTTTTGAAATCAACGAAGGTGCGAAGACGGGCGTCGAGCGCATCAGTTTCATCGGCAACAAGGCGTTCAGCGACGGCCGTCTGCGCGACGTCATCCGGACGCGCGAAACCGGTCTTCTGAGCTTCCTGCGCAGCACCGACACCTATGATCCCGATCGCCTGGCGGCCGACGAGGAACTGCTTCGCCGGTACTACAATCAGAAGGGCTATGCTGATTTCCGGATTGTTTCGGTAAGCGCAGACCTCGATCGCGAGCAGAACATCTTCTACGTCACCTTCACCGTTGATGAAGGCGAGAGATACAAGATCCGCGATGTCGAACTGGTGTCGACCATCGCCGAAGTCGACCCTGAAGACCTGCGCAAGCTCGTGCGTACGCGCAGCGGCCAGACCTTCAACTCCTTGCGCGTCGAGCAGTCCGTCGAAGAAATCACCCTGCGTGTTTCCGAAGAAGGGTATGCGTTTGCGCGCGTTCGCCCGAGAGGGTCGCGCAACTACGACGACAACACGATTTCGCTGATCTACTACATCGAGGAAGGCCCGCGTGCCTATATCGAGCGGATCAATATCATCGGGAACGACAGGACCCGTGAATACGTCATTCGCCGCGAATTCGATATCGTGGAAGGCGACGCCTTCAACCGGGCGCTCGTGGACAAGGCCGAACGGCGTTTGCGCAACCTTGATTTCTTCGAGAACGTATCGATCACCACGCAGCAGGGCAGTGCCCCGGACCGCGTGGTCGTGAATGTTCGCGTGGAAGAAAAGCCGACGGGCGAAATCTCGTTCGGTGTCGGTTACTCAACCGTGGACGGTATCGTCGGTGATGTGTCGCTCACGGAAAAGAACTTCCTCGGCAGAGGCCAGTTCGTGAAACTCTCGATCGGTGGCGGCACCGATACCCAGTCCTACGAGTTCCGTTTCGTGGAACCGTTCTTCATGGGGCGCCGGGTAGCGTTCGACGTCGATGTCTATCGCAGGGTGGATGATGCCAACGACTACCGTTCGTTCGACCAGGAGAGAACGGGTGGCGGCTTCGGTTTCACGCTGCCGCTGCGCGAAGAAGAACTGACGCTTCGGCTGTTCTACAACATCTTCCAGGAAGACAACTCCGACCCCGACAACGAGTCGACCAACATCAACAATTGTAACACCAACAATCTTTCGCTTGCTGTTTGTGACTCGCTCGGAACCTACCTCACATCGCTGGTCGGTTACGACCTTCGGTACAACACGCTCGACCGGAACCTGGACCCGACGGACGGCATCTATGCCTCTTTCGGTCAGCAATTTGCAGGTCTCGGCGGCGACAGCTTCTACATCAAGACCGAAGCACAGGCCCGCGCCTACAAGGAAATCCTGGCTGACTACGGAGTCGTCGGCAGCCTGCAGTTCCGCGGTGGTAACATCATGGCACTCGGTGACGAGCGCCTGCGCGTGTCCGAACAGTTCATGCTCGGCGGCAACCTCGTGCGCGGCTTCGAAAACCAGGGTATCGGTCCTCGCGATGCAACGACGGATGATGCTATCGGCGGCCGGTTCTTCTTCGCGGCGACTGCTGAAGGCACATTCCCGTTCCCGATCATTCCGAAGGAACTTGGCCTGAGCGGTGCGGTTTTCGCCGATGCCGGATCTCTGTGGGATGCGGATAGCGATCTGGTCAATCTGGTTGAGAACAACGGCGGCAGGATCGATTCCAACGATCTGGCGATCCGCGCGTCGGTCGGTGCAGGTGTGCGGTGGAGATCGCCATTCGGCCCGATCCGTGCCGACTTTGCCTATCCGCTCGTAAAGGAAGACTCCGACAAGACCCAGCTGTTCAGACTGAGCGGTGGTACCCGCTTCTAAATGGCGGTCAATCGGGTTAGAAAACGGCCGCCGGTCTTTACGGCGGCCTTTTTTGTTGGCTTGCAACAAGGATGACAATATGTCCGAGCCCAGGTTCTTCGAATTCCCGAATTCCATTGTGCTCAAGATGGTTGCCGAATGGGCAGGGGCGGAAATCTACCGCGGCGACGAAACGCTCGAAATTTCGGATGTCGCGCCGCTGGAAGACGCTGGGTCCGGCGCGCTCGTATTCTTTGACAACACGGCCTACCTGAAGCAGCTGGAAACCACCGGGGCGGCGGCCTGTCTTGTCGGCAAGAAACACAAGGACAAGGTTCCGGAAAACGTGGCGGTACTGGTGTGCGACGATGCCTACCGGTCCTGGGCAAAGGTGTTGGCGAACCTCTTTCCTGACGCCATGTCGCCCACGGAACCGGCCAGTTCAGGCGTGTCGCAAAGGGCGGTTGTCGATCCGACGGCCACGCTTGAGGAAAATGTCACGATCGAGGCGGGAGCGGTTGTCGGGGCGGATGCCGAGATCGGCTCGGGCAGCGTCATTCGCGCGAATGCGGTCATCGGTTTCGGAGTGAAGATCGGCCGCGATTGCGTTGTTGGACCCAATTGCACCGTTCAGCATTCTGTCCTTGGAAACAGGGTCACGTTTCACCCGGGTGTGTGTTGCGGACAGGACGGTTTCGGCTATGCGATGGGGCCACAGGGACATCTCAAGGTTCCGCAAGTAGGCCGCGTCATAATCCAGGACGATGTCGAGATCGGCGCCAATACGACGATTGACCGGGGGGCAAACCGGGACACCATCATCGGAGAAGGCACCAAGATCGACAACCAGGTCCAGATTGGCCACAACGTGGTTGTCGGACGGCATTGTGTTCTGGTGTCGCAGGTCGGCCTGTCCGGCAGTTGTACCCTGGAAGACTTCGTGGCGATAGGCGGCCAGACCGGCGTACGCGGCCACGTGACGATCGGCATGGGCGCACAGATAGCGGCCGTGAGCGTGGTAAGCGAAGACCTGGCTCCCGGCGGACGCTACGGCGGCACGCCCGCGAAGCCTGTGAAACAGTGGTTCAGGGAAGTCGCCGCGGTCAGAAAGCTTGCAGAACGCGGCAACGAGCCGTAAACCGCGTTAAATTGAATGTTTCGGAGTTAATCCGCCGAGGGGCACTCATGGAAGACGAAGAAAAAAAGACACTTGCCAGCGCAGATATCATGAAAATCATGAAACTTCTGCCGCACAGGTATCCTTTCCTGCTTATCGACAAGATCATCGAGATGGATGGCGATAACAGTTGCATCGGAATCAAGAACGTCACGATCAACGAACCCCATTTTACCGGGCACTTTCCCGAGAGACCGGTCTTTCCTGGTGTTCTTCTCATCGAAGCCATGGCGCAAACGGCCGGTGCTTTGTGTGTGCATGCACGCGGCGATGACGCGCCGCCGCAACTGGTCTATTTCATGACGATCGACAAGGCGAAGTTCCGCAAGCCGGTCGAGCCCGGAGATCAGGTGTATTTTCACGTCAAGAAGATCAAGCAACGCGCCAATATCTGGAAGTTCGACGCAGTCGCCCAGGTTGACGGCAAGAAGGTAGCGGAAGCGGAAGTCAGCGCCATGCTGATAGATGCGTGAGGAAAAATGACAGATATTCATCCTACGGCCATCGTTGAAGACGGGGCCGTGATCGGCGAGGGAACTCGTATCGGTCCATATTCGATCGTCGGGCCGAACGTTGAACTTGCCGACGGTGTGATACTCGAGGCGCATGCCGTCGTCGCAGGCCACACCAGCGTCGGGTCCGGCACGCACATTTTTCCTTTTGCCAGCATTGGTCACAAACCTCAGGATCTGAAGTTTGCCGGTGAGGTAACGCGGCTCGAAATCGGGTCGAACAACCAGATCCGCGAACACGTGACCATGAGCCCCGGGACCGAGGGCGGCGGTGGCGTGACGAGGGTCGGCAACAACGGCCTATACATGATGGGCTCCCATGTCGGGCATGATTGCGTGGTCGGAAACAACGTCATACTTGCCAACAACGCAACACTGGCAGGTCATGTCGAACTCGCAGATTTCGTTATTCTGGGCGGCCTGAGTGCGATCCGGCAATGGTCGCGTATCGGGACCGGCGCAATTGTCGGCGGCATGACCGGTGTCGAATTCGACGTCATTCCGTATGGATCCGTGATCGGTGACCGGGCCCGTCTTGCCGGCCTCAATCTCATCGGCCTGAAACGTAAAGGTCTGCCGCGCGAGCAGATCCACGCACTCCGGGCGGCATACCGTGCCCTGTTCGAGAGTGAAGAAGGAACCTTGCGCAGCCGGGCCGAAGCGCTCGCCGCCGAGGCGCAGGATCAACCGCTGGTGAAAACGGTCACCGACTTCATTCTCGAGAAAGAAGACCGGCGGTTCTGTACGCCGCGCAACGAAGACTGACGAGATGCCGCAACTGGCGGATGCGGGCTCTGCACGCCTGGCTCTGATTGCAGGAAACGGAATGATCCCCCGGCAGATCGCCGGTGTCCTCGAGGCATCCGGACGCGACTTTCAGATCGTTGCGATCAAGGGCGAGGCCGACGAGGAAACCAGGCGGAAGGCGCATGCCGAACTCGGTTGGAGTGAGATAGGCCGCCTTCACGCCTTTCTCAAGCGAACGCAATGCAAGGAAGTTCTCTTCATTGGCGGCGTGACGAAGAGACCGGATCTCTTGCCATTCCTGACCGATTTCAGCACGTTGAAGCGACTGCCCGCGATTATCCGTGCACTGTCGTCCGGTGGCGATGACAGCCTGCTGACCAAGGTAATCCGGCTTTTTGAAAACGAAGGGTTTCGCGTTGTGGGGATAAAAGATGTGGCACCTCAGCTTCTGGCGTCGAGTGGCGTTCTGGGGCGTGCGAAGCCCTCCAAGGCAGACTGGAATGACCTGGAGCTTGCCCTGCGTGCTACCGAGAAGCTTGGCGAACTTGACATCGGACAGGCGGCAGTTGCCGTCGGTGGGCGCGTGATCGCGCTGGAAGGGGCGGAAGGTACTGATGCCATGCTGCAGCGCTGCGCCGAGCTCAAGTCCAGCGGGCGTGTCAGTGCCCGCGGACGGAAGGGTGTTCTGGTGAAAACGGCCAAGCCGAACCAGGACCTGCGCGTTGATCTTCCGACTGTCGGTCCGAAAACGATCGAACTTGCCCTGGCCGCAGGCTTGTCCGGCATAGCCGTGGAAGCCGAGGGCGCCTTGATTGCGGACAAGACCGGTACGCTGCAAAAAGCCGATTCAGCCGGTCTTTTCGTTGTCGGGGTCGACCGCGCACGCATGTCTGACGGGCCAGCGGATGAGTGAGGCCGGGCCGACGATTTGTCTCGTTGCCGGCGAGGAGTCAGGCGACCAGCTGGGCTCTGAACTGATGAAAGCGCTGAACGGACGGCTTGGTTCGAACCTGCGCTATTGCGGCGTCGGTGGCGAACGGATGACGGCGCTCGGTCTGACAAGCTTTTTTGACATGACCGACGTGTCCGTTATGGGCCTGAGCGCCGTCCTGGCGCGCTTGCCGTTGATCGTCCGGCGCGTCTACCAGACGGTTGACGCCGTGGTTGCGCAGGATCCTTCTGTGCTCGTCATCATTGACAGTCCGGACTTCACGCACAGTGTCGCCAGGCGGGTGCGGAAGCGGGCACCTCACATCCCTATCGTGGGATATGTGTCGCCCTCCGTCTGGGCCTGGCGTCCGGGGCGCGCCAAAAGGATGAGCGCCCATGTGGACGAACTGCTGGCCCTTCTGCCGTTCGAGCCGGCGGTGCACAAGCGTCTTGGCGGGCCGCGCACCCACTATGTTGGCCACCCCTTGAGCGAAAATCTTGAACGGCTTCGCCCGTCGCCCGGTGAAAGAAGCACTGTCGGTGCGGACAACAGGGTGCTGCTGGTGCTGCCCGGCAGCCGCGGCAGCGAAATCAAGCGCCTCCTGTCCGATTTCGGCGACACGGTCGGTCTCGTGAAGGACAAGATGCCGGATGTCCAGGTGCTGTTGCCCGCGGTGCCGCATCTGGAGGACAGGATCCGCGAAGGTGTCTCCGGCTGGCGTTACCAGC
Source organism: Roseibium sp. (assembly GCF_965229775.1). Lineage (GTDB taxonomy): Bacteria > Pseudomonadota > Alphaproteobacteria > Rhizobiales > Stappiaceae > Roseibium. The sequence continues at coordinate 5,006,288 of NZ_OZ245929.1, read as the reverse complement.
CTGAAATCGTGACCGGGCTTCAGGCCAAAAACGCCGCGTTCCGCCGGGCCCATGCTGCATTGGCGGCGTCCGGAACCGTTTCGCTGGAGCTTGCGCTTTCCGGCGTGCCGATGGTGGTTGCTTACCGGGTGGACTGGTTCTTCCGGCGGCTGAAGGAGCTGAACCGTGTTCTCAAACTGGCGAACATCGAGACCTTTGTCCTTCCCAACATCATCCTGGGAAAGAAAGCGATTCCTGAGTTTCTGGACGAGGAAGTCAAGGCGAGGGTGCTCGCAGATCAGCTTTTGCCGCTCCTTGAAGACAGCCCCGAGCGGAATGCACAATTGTCGGAATTGGAGCGTCTTGACGATCTGATGCGATTGCCGGACGGTCACAGTCAGAGAGACGCCGCCGCCGATGTCGTCATAGAGGCGATGCGAAAATAGCGATCCGCAAACGCGTTACGCGTTTCCAAAGGAGTGAATCCGCGCAGAGTTCTGACACGGACCGATCCTGCGCGCCGGTCTTGTCCATTCAAACGGAAATACCCCCGGGGTGGCCGGGGGTATCTGGATTTTGTTGCGGTTCTGGCCTTAGCGGCGCTGATCGATCGGTGTGTAGTCCCGCTTGGTCGCGCCGGTGTAGAGTTGGCGCGGACGGCCAATTCTCTGGGACGGATCCTCGACCATTTCCTTCCACTGCGCGATCCAGCCGACAGTTCTGGCCAACGCGAAGAGCACGGTGAACATCGTTGTCGGGAAACCGAGAGCCCGAAGCGTGATGCCGGAATAGAAGTCGATGTTGGGATAGAGCTTCTTGTCGATGAAGTACTCGTCGTTGAGCGCGATCTTCTCCAGCTCGATCGCGACATCGAGAAGCGGATCGTCCTTGATGCCGAGCTCGCCCAGAACTTCGTGGGTCGTTTTCTGCATGATGCGCGCGCGCGGGTCGTAGTTCTTGTAGACGCGGTGCCCGAAACCCATCAGACGGAACGGATCATCCTTGTCCTTGGCGCGTTCGACATATTCGGGAATGTTGTCGACCGATCCGATTTCGGACAGCATGTTCAGCGCTGCTTCGTTGGCGCCGCCATGTGCCGGACCCCAGAGGCAGGCGATGCCGGCCGCGATGCAGGCGAACGGGTTGGCGCCGGAGGAGCCGGCGAGACGCACCGTGGATGTGGACGCGTTCTGCTCGTGGTCCGCGTGCAGGATGAAGATGCGGTCCATGGCGCGGGCGAGAACCGGGTTTACCTTGTACTCCTCGCAGGGCACAGCAAAACACATGTGCAGGAAGTTGGCGGCGTATCCCAGGTCGTTGCGCGGGTAAACGAAGGGCTGACCGATGTGATACTTGTAGGCCATGGCCGCGATCGTCGGCATCTTCGCGATCATGCGCAGCGATGCGACCATGCGCTGATGCGGATCGGTGATGTCCGTGGAGTCATGGTAGAAGGCCGACAGGGCGCCAACCGTCCCGACCATGATCGCCATCGGGTGGGCGTCACGGCGGAAGCCGGAAAAGAACCGGTTCATCTGCTCGTGGATCATCGTGTGATACGTCACGCGATTGACGAAGTCGTCTTTCTGAACCTTTGTCGGTAACTCGCCATAGAGCAGCAGATAGCAGGATTCCAGGAAATCGCCGTGATCGGCAAGCTGTTCGATCGGGTAACCACGGTAGAGAAGGGTGCCTTCATCGCCGTCAATATAGGTGATTTTGGATTCGCAGGAGGCGGTTGACGTGAAACCGGGGTCATAGGTGAACATGCCCGTGTCCTTGTAGAGGGACGAGATGTTCACCACTGACGGCCCGATGGATCCGTCAAGAACGTTGAAATCGTGGTCGCCACCACCAACGTTTAGCTTGGCGTTGTTTTCGGCCATACAGAAACCCCTTCGTGTTATCCTGATGTGCCGATCTGCACAGGTATCTCTCAACCGCGAGAAGCCTGCGCCGGACGGCACTTGAGAAATTTTCGCGTCTTGCGTAGCCCATTTACTGCAGTGCCGCAAGCAGCCCGGTATAACGCTTTGGTCAAAGACGCTCGCGCAAGCTGCGCCTCCCGTTCCCCCTGCCGGAAGACACCTTCGGTAGATGTACCGACAGGGTAAGTCGGTGAAGACCGATCAGTTTGCCTGTTCCTTGATCCGTGCAAGCGATTCCTCTTTGCCCAAGGCAACCAGAACGTCGTAGATGCCTGGCGAGACACCGCGCCCGGTCAGCGCTGCTCGGATCGGCTGGGCGACTTTTCCCAGCTTCAGGTCCTTTTCTTCGGCGAACGACTTTACTGCCGTCTCGAGCACTTCCGCATCCCATCCCGGTATCGGTTCAAGGACGGAAGACAGCGCCGCAAGAATGGATTTTGCATCGTCGTTGAGAATCTTTTGCGCCTTTTCATCCAGGTCCAGAGGCCTCCGGCGCCAGAGGTATGATGCGCTTTCCGTGAGTTCGACCAGTGTCTTGGCCCGTTCCTTCAAACCGGGCAGGGCAGCCAGTGCAGTCCGTTCGTTATCACCCGCCGCGAGCCAGGCAAGGACTTCATCGCCCTCACCGGCATGCTGCAGATAGGTTTTCCAGTGACCCATGAGTTCCGCGTCATCGGTTGACCGCATGTAGTGTCCGTTCAGGTTTTCCAGCTTCTTGAAGTCGAAGCGGGCGGCCGACTGTCCGACCGCGTCCAGCCCGAACCATTTGATCATGTCATCAAGCGACATGATCTCCTCGTCACCGTGGCTCCATCCGAGCCGGGCAAGATAGTTTCGCATTGCCTGCGGCAGGTAGCCGAGCGCGCGATAAGCTTCTGCGCCCGTCGCACCGTGTCTCTTGGAGAGTTTGGCTCCGTCCGGCCCGTGAATGAGCGGAATGTGCGCCATAACAGGCGTTTCCCAGCCGAGCGCCTGGAAGATCAGTGTCTGCCGGGCTGCATTGGTGAGGTGATCGACGCCGCGAATGATGTGCGTTACGCCCATATCGTGGTCATCGACCACGACTGCAAGCATGTAGGTCGGGGTGCCGTCGGAGCGCAGCAGGATCAGATCGTCGAGATCCTTGTTCGGGATGACAACCCGTCCCTGGACTTGATCTTCGATGACGGTTTCACCGTCCTGCGGCGCTCTGAGCCGCACCACGGGATCAACGCCCTCGGGTGCCTCGGACGGATCCCTGTCCCGCCATGTTCCGTCGTATCTCGGCGGGCGGCCTTCAGCACGCGCCTTTTCGCGCATTGCCTCGATTTCTTCAGGCGTGCTGTAGCATTTGTACGCGTTGCCGGACTGGAGCATCTGCGCGACGGCTTCCTTGTGCCGGTCGACGCGCGAGAACTGGGAGATCGGATCGCCTTCCCAGTCCAGTCCCAGCCAGGTGAGGCCGTCGATCAGGGCGTCTACCGCCTCCTCGGTCGATCGCGCCCTGTCGGTGTCCTCGATCCGCAGCAGCATCTTGCCGTTGTTATGTTTGGCGAAGAGCCAGTTGAACAATGCCGTCCGGGCACCGCCAATGTGCAGAAATCCGGTCGGGGATGGAGCGAAACGCGTAACGATCTCTTTTGCCATGGTGTATTTTTGAAGGTCTCTATCGGGTGAGCAGCGCGGATTGCGCCATCAATCTGGCGCGGTCTTAGCACAGGAAAACGGGGCAAGACAGTGCTCGAACCGTTTCTTCCGTTTGTCCGGCGACAATGGACTGTCCATGCCGGACATTGACGGGGAAAGTCATACCAGAATACGCAACGGCGCGTCGAAGAACGCGACACGGTCTGCTGAGACGCACGAAATAGCCACGCGCAAAAACAACGGTCCATACCGGGCAGGCCGGTCCATCCAAAGGCTGTTTGCGCGTGCCGGGGACGAGGGCGGCAGTGCAGCAGCGCGCAGCGTCCTTGAAGACCAGGCACTGCTATGGATCAGTTTTTCTTTCGCCGCCGGCATTGCCGTCTACACGATCCTTCCGGCCGAACCCTCATGGCAGGTGTTGTTAGTCGTCTTGTCGGTCCTGACGGCGCTTGCGGTTCTGGAGAACCGGCGAAAGGGCCTGGCGACGCTAGTCGTGCTGGCGCTGGCATTTTGGACCGGGGGCACGGTTTCGGCAATCCGCACGGCCGCCGTCGCGGCACCACGCCTTGCCCATGACATGACCGTGAACCTGAGCGGGATCGTCGTTGACCGGATCGAGCGCACGAACGGGCTGCGGCTGGTTGTCGGTGTTGACGCCGTCAATGACCGGTCCTTGCCTGACGTCCTCTTTCCGAAACGCATAAGGGTGCGTGTGCCCGCTGATACGGCGGCCATTATCGGTGACACCGTGACCATGCGCGCGCGCCTGTTTCCTCCCGCCGGTCCGGTAATGCCCGGAGGATATGACTTTTCTTTCGGGGCGTATTACGCGCAAATCGGAGCCACGGGTTTCAGCTTTGGCGCACCTGTCGTCGTGGACAAGGACACCGCCCCCCTTTCAATGCGTTTTCCGGCTTTCGTGCAATCTCTCAGAGACCTGTTGTCGGCGCGCATCACGGCCGATCTTGGCGATGCGCCTGAAGCCGCGCTTGCAGTTGCGTTGCTCGTGGGGGAGCGATCAGCGATCAGTGATCGTGATCAGGAAAATCTTCGTGCCGCGGGACTTGCACATGTCCTTGCGATTTCGGGTCTCCACATGGCTCTTTTTGCCGGTGGTACCTACGCGGCCGCCTCGTTTCTTCTGTCTCTCTTTCCGGTTCTGAGCCTGCGGCTGCCGACCGACAAGATTGCTGCTGCCTGCGCGTTGCTTGCCGCAATCTTCTATCTGCTTGTTTCGGGTGGCTCGATTGCGACCCAGAGGTCATTTCTCATGATTGCCCTGGTGTTTCTGGGCGTCTTGACAGGCCGCAGAGGCCTGACGGTGCGCAGTGTCGCGCTCGCGGCCCTCTTTCTGCTTGTCCTGGCGCCCGAACGCCTCTTTCATCCCGGATTTCAGATGTCGTTCGCGGCTGTCATCTGCCTGGTCGCCGTCTATGAAACCTGGCGCGAACAGGCGGGCCGGACGCGCTTTTCAAAGACGTCGCAAGGCAGCTTTTCCGCCAGGTTGCTGAGGTCGGCGGGCAGGTGGTTGCTGGGCCTGTTCGTCACCGCGCTGGTGGCCGGTACGGCGACCGGGATCATCGCAGCGCATCATTTCGGCCGCGTTGCACCCTACGGTCTCCTCGGAAACATGCTCGGAATGCCTGTCTTTTCGCTCCTGATCATGCCGATGGGGGTGCTCGCATTCGTCCTGATGCCCTTCGGTCTCGCTGCGCTTCCTCTGGCAGTCATGGCCTTTGGATTGAACCTGCTTCTTAAGATCGCGGCTCTGGTGGCCGCCATGGACGGGGAGAGCGGCGTGATTGCGCAGGTCACGGCAACGGAGATGCTCGCCTTTTCCGTTGCCCTGTTCGCCTTTCTTCTGATGCGGGGATGGTTGCGGGCCTGCGCCTTGTTACCGCTCGCACTCGGGCTGTGCCTGGTCCGGCTTTCACCTTCTCCCGACGTGCAAATTGCAGCGTCCGGCTATCGCATCGCAGCAAGGGACGGTGAAGGTGTCTTGAAGTGGTCCGGACGCAATGAAACCTTCCTGATCGAAACATGGTACCAGTCCGAAGGCGTCGCAGGAGAGGCGATAAAATCGCAAAAGACAAGATCGCCGCAAATACGATGCGATGCCCTTGGATGCGTCGTGGCGGCTCATGCCCCATCTGACGACGACCGGGAGAAGACCCGGCCGGTCAAGCCGCTGAAAATCGCCTTGCCCCGAACGCCGGAAGCGCTTCGTCAGGATTGCCGGTATGCCGATCTGATCGTGAGCGACATGATCGTCCCTGGCACCTGTCGGGGCCCGCTCGTGTTCGACAGAACCTTGAGGCAGAGCAGGGGAGCAATTTCGCTGTGGCTGTCGGAACATCCGCAAGAAAGTAAAGCTTCCCGATCCGGGGCAAATGCCCTAGACGGCAGTGACGAAGGAGACCTCGCCACCAAGATCATCAGAATTGAATTCGCGATCGCCGAGACACCGCGTCCCTGGCACAGGCACGGCGAGGTCACACGTGCGTCGCTGCGGAATACACCTTAGCTGCGCGCATCCGCATCTTTGCGAAACGTCTCCTGCCGCGTGTCAACGCGGCGTGTCCGGCGCTCAGTATTGCCTGAACAGCGCGACCAGCCGACCTTGAACACGAACTCTTCCAGGTCCGAATATCCGCGTTTCATAAGCCGGGTTCGCCGCTTCAAGCGCGATCGACGCACCCTTCTTGCGCAAACGTTTCAAAGTCGCTTCTTCTTCGTCGACAAGGGCAACGACAATGTCGCCACTGTCCGCACTCTCGGTTCTGCGGATCAGGACCGTGTCACCATCCAGGATACCCGCCTCGATCATGGAGTCGCCGCGCACCTCAAGTGCGTAATGCTCGCCTTTTCCCAGAAGTTCCTGCGGGACGCTGATTGAATGACTGTGGGTCTGGATCGCCTCGATCGGCACGCCGGCTGCAATACGGCCCATGACCGGAATTTCCGTACCCGTTTCCGGTTGTACCGGGACGGAGCGCTCCGGTTCTTGTTTTCCCAGGGATCCCTCGATGATTTCCGGAGAAAAACTTCCTCTCGGGCGCGGCGTTCCAAGGCCGGGGGCGATGGAGTCCGGAAGACGCACCACTTCCATGGCGCGCGCCCGATTCGGCAGCCGCCGGATAAAACCGCGTTCCTCAAGAGCGGTGATCAGGCGGTGAATACCCGATTTCGACCGCAGATCCAGCGCGTCCTTCATTTCATCAAATGAAGGCGGAACGCCGGTTTCCTTGAGACGTTCGTGAATGAACATGAGCAGTTCATACTGCTTGCGCGTGAGCATCTTTGGCTCTCCCTGACCACAAAGAGGGGCTGGTACAAATCAAGAACACAGTACCTGTTCCTATTGTGTTCTGCAAGGGTAAATGTTCTCTTACTGTTCTTCAGTGGAGCACGGAGGAGGCCGGACAGGAGCCTCGGTGCAGCGCAGAATATGCTCGGCAGGGCGGTCGATGGCGCCGTGATCACTGCGTGCGTCGTGACACGTCGATAGCGTCTTGTCGAATGTTCAAGGTCTGCGTCCGGTCCGCGCCTGGCGACATCGTGCGCTTTGCACATCTTAGTTCGAATCAGGAAGTTCAGCCTGAGCGTTGTTCGTCACCAGGGAGACCTGGCGGCACCATTGAGCAATGAGAAACTCGAGAAACGCGGTGTGGAGTGTCGCGTTTTTCAGTTGGCGACGCGAAACAAGTCATGCAATTATGGGTTGCGTTGGTGGCGTGTCTGCTTCCAGCGCACGTGAGTTGTCGGGGCAGTGGCGGAACAAAACACTAATTTCTGTTCTTCTAACCGGCGCTCTCGTGCTCTGGACTGCGATCACACCGATCTACCGGCTGGCCGCTTGGACCGCCGAAAAATACAACCCGGAAGGCTGCCATGACAGATATAACGGTAGAGAATGCGGGTTACTTGTCCGGACTCTACAGTTCCGTCAACGGCGTTCAAAATCCTTCGGAGTTATATGCAAAGCTGCGCCGCATTGCTGAAGATCTTCGGTTCGGGCGCTATGTCGTCCTGTTTCTGCCCCAGGTGACGGACGAAAACATACGGCCCAGCATCGTCGCTTCAAACTGGAGCAGCGCCCTGTTGGCCGCTTATGACAGGCTGAAGCTCCTCGAAAACAGTCCGATCATAGCCGGGTTGCGTCAGTCGGACGACCCCGTCGAATATGATCTTGAAACGCAGGGGATCGACCGGCCCGAAGGGGAGCAAAGCGCCGCGATCAACCTGTTCCTTGAGCATGAAATGCCACGAGGCGTCTATTTCGGATGTCATGACAAGACCGGGCGCCGGGGCGCAATCGGGTTCGCAGGCGACCGGCCGCTGCCTTCACCTGCAGAGATGGCGACCCTGCATCTCATCAGTCAGCACATCTTTTCCCGCCTTTATGCGCTCATGGGGGATCTTGGCGAGAAGCTCGTGCTCAGTACACGGGAAATCGAATGTCTTGTCTGGTCAGCCCGCGGCAAGACATCTTCCGAATGCGCAACGATACTCGGCGTAGCGGAATCGACCGTTGCCGGCTACATCGCATCGCTCAATCGCAAACTGCATGCCCAGAACAAGACGCAGATGATTGCGATCGCCTACGAACTCGGCCTGATCTCGAATGCAAACGTCGGTCTACGCTGACGCGACGGGAGGGTTCGGCGTGCAAGACGCGGCGCGTCGCGGAATGCCGCGCGGTGCAGGTCGTGTGTCTTGCAGCGCGAATTCCGGTTCCGATCATGTGTGTGTCGCCGAACGGAGCGAGGGCTCTGAAGGCCCGTTGTGCCCTCTACCTGCCGGGCGCTGTCAGTTGATCTGGCGGACCTTGTTGAAGAAGCCGCTTATTTCCGACGAAATCGTCTCCACGCTCTGTTGCATCTCCGTCGCTGCAGACAGAAACGTCGCGCTGGTAGCGTCCGCGGAATCGATGGCCTGCTGAACGCCTGAAATATTGCCTGATAGGACGTTGGTGCCATCGGCAACCGTTTGGACGCTTGCCGATATCTCGCCTGTGGCGGCGCCTTGCTGCTCTACGGCTGCTGCAATGGATGCGGTCATTTCATCAAGCTGTCGTACGACTTCTGCGATGGATCCGATCGAATCGACGGCATGAGTCGTTGCCCCCTGAATCTCGGTGACCTGGTGGCTGATTTCCTCGGTGGCCCTTGAGGTCTGTGTCGCCAGTTCCTTGACTTCGGCGGCGACGACGGCAAACCCCTTGCCGGCGTCACCCGCGCGCGCGGCTTCAATGGTCGCGTTCAACGCCAGCAGATTTGTCTGTTCGGCGATTGCCTGGATAAGGCCGATCACGTCGCCGATTTTCTGAGCAGCTCCGGAGAGGCTTTCAACCCCATCGCTCGTGCTTTCGGCATTCGCGCGCGCCTGGTTCGCGATTTGTGATGCGCCTGTCACCTGTTTGGATATCTCGAGGATGGACGCTGACAGTTCTTCTGTCGCCGAGGCGACCGTCTGAACATTGAGACCGGTTTCCTGCGAAATTGTGTTCGCAGAATCCGTCTCCACCTTTGCCGAACCGCAGACTTGCTGCAGGTCAGCTGCATCGCCTGAAACGGTGCCGGCCCTTGTCCCGATATGTTGAAGCGGTTCATGGACCGAGGACTGGAACACGTCTATTGCGGCAGCGAGCTGACGCGTTTTTTGTTCCTGGGCCTCCATGAGAAGTGCCTGGTAGGTCGAAATTGCCATGTCCAGGTCAAGCAGTACCGCACTTGTCACATGTGTCAGCGAGCGGGAGAGCCGGGCAGGTGAAAATCTGAATTTTCTGATGAGAAGATCCTGCAGCCGGACGAGCACGAACGTGTAGCCCGCAATGTACCATCTCGGTTCCAGTCCGATGCGGCTGTGGACACGGCCGATGCGGTCAATGCTTTCAACATAGTCCTGGTCGAAGCCCTGGTTGAAGAGCTTTTCCCAATGGGCCTTTTGAGCTCCTTCGAGACGGTCCTGCTGATCCCCGACCAGCTCCGCCATTTCCGGGAACTGCTGCAGGTGATCGTAAAATCCGGACAGGATTTCATCGATGTTTTTCGAGATCAGGGGCCAAAGCGACCGGAGACCGGCCACAACCTCATCATCAATCTGCGCAAAGTGCAGGCGGTGCTCAAATACTTCGGATTCAACGGACATCTGCTGTTTCCCATCCAGGTGACATGGCACTTCGAAAACCACCCATTTGCGAAGCATTGGGCGATGATTTGCAACGTGCGGCCATGCTGCCAAGTCAATCAGCACAATGAGTAAATAAAAACGTATAGGAATAGACTTGATAAAAATGGCAAGTTTGCAATAATTTTAGGCAAGCTCGACATTAATACTTGGTTTTGGGATGGAGTACACGCAAATGAATATGTGATTTCACTTATTTTATACAGAATTCGGACGCTGCCGGACGTTACTGCCCGTGCGTCCTAAATGTTCGCGCGAAACGCGATTGCGCGAACAGTGTCAGTCGTCCGCGACAACAAGCAGTTCGCACGTAATCAGCGTCGGCGCCGATCCGGGGAGCAGATGGCCGGCGTGCAAATTGCCGTTCAGGTCGACGCATCGGACGGGCAGATTGGTGCTGCCGTCACTTCGCGCACAGCATTCGGGCGCCAGAAGAACTTCCGAGATGAGACCGCGCATGGGTTGAGCGTTGGTGAATTCCGTACCGGCGAGACTGCCAAGGCCCGCGACCCTGACCGCCGCGGCGCCGAGCGTTTCTCTCAACGCCTGGACGCTTGTCGGCAGGTCTTCGAACGGCGCGAGCGTGGTGATCAATGCGTTGACGGGCAGATCAGACCCGTTTTGCGGTGACCCGGTGACCCTGAAAAGCGTGAATTCCGTCTCCGGATCGGGCCGAGAGACAAATTGTGCACCTCTGATGCCATGGCCTGCAACCCGGCTTTGAGCACCGACATGCAAACTGTCCGGCAGCAGGTGGCCGAGATGCGTCTCGCCGTCTTCTGTCCAAAAGGCGTGGATATGCGCAAACCAATGGCCGTCCCGTTTTCCGAAAATGGCAACCGCATCGGAGATTTTAGCCCCAGCGGAATATTTCGTGTCGCTATACCAGGCAGCGTGCCTGTCATCGATTGCCCGGTCCGGCATGACGTATTCAAACGGGCCGAGGGTCAGTCCGGCCAGGTCAAGCACGGCCGAATCGTATCCTGCCGCCATGATCCAGTCGGCCAGCGATTTCAGCAGGGAGCTACCCGCCGGCAGAACGATTGAAGCCGTCTCGGCGTTGCAAAGACGGTAAGGGCGCCTGTCGTCGTTTCTGGGGCCGGGATGGACGATCTGCGACACATGCTCCGGAGCCGGGTGCCTCATAGCAATCCCTGTTCTGCGAGGTGCTCCCGCACAAGTTTCTTGGTGATCTTACCGTAGGCGCTTGTCGGCATTTCATCGAGGAAGAGATAACGTGCGGGCATCTTGTACCGGGTGATCTTGCCCGTCAGAAAGTCCGAAAGCTCGGCGTCCGTGACGCTTTTTCCGTCACTTAGAACGCAAACGGCAAGCCCGACTTCGCCCCATTGAGGATCCGGAATTCCGAGTATCGCGACCTCGGAAACATCCGGATGAGCAAGCAGGACTTCCTCTATCTCCTTGGGATAGATGTTCGAGCCGCCGGATATGTACATGTCGGAGGCCCGTCCAGTCAGGTAGAGAAACCGGTCTTCATCCATGTGGCCGATATCGCCCGTCCGGAACCAGCCGTTGCGGAACGACTTGGAGTTTGCAGCGGCGTCGTCGAGATATCCGGCGCAAACGGCCGCCCCGACAACGCAGACTTCACCCGTTTCTCCGGGTTTCAACAGGTTGCCGTCCTCGTCCTGGATGCTGACCTCGATGCCGGTCCGCTCCGTGCCGCACGTGCCGACACGCGCCTGCGGACCATCTTCCAGCGAATGGTCCTGGGGGCGCAGAACCGTGATGTTTCCGGTCACTTCGCCGAGGCCGTAATACTGAACCAGCACGTTTCCGAGCTTCTCGAGCGCTGTCTTCTGATCTTCGCGATACATCGGCGCACCGGCATAAATCACGTGACGCAGGCTTGAGTGGTCGTAGCGGTCGACCGCGGGATCTTCCACCAGCCGTTTCACGATCGTGGGCACGGTGAAGAGGTTGCTGACCCGGTGTTTTTCGATCAACTCGAAAGCCACCGCCGGATTGAAGCCACCGCCGGGCATCAGCACATGGGCCGATCCTGCCGGCAGCTGCGCGATCTGCTGAAGACCGGCTCCGTGGGAGAGAGGGGCTATCACAAGGGAGGCATCCTGTTCACTCGTTCCGGGCAGAAGGTCGGCCAGGTAATTGACGACGACAAATCCGATCTGGCCATGCGTCAGGACAACTGCCTTGGGCCGGCCGGTGGAGCCGGACGTGAAGAAGAGCCAGCAGGGATCGTCATAGGTGACGGGTTCATTTGCAAACCCGGAGCCGGTGTGGCCTGAAATCAGGCTTTCGTAGTCGAGACCGAAATCGCTCCTGCCGATGCTTATGATACCCTTGATATCAGGTCTTTCGGATTTGACGGCCTCTGCCTGATCCCCGAAATCCGCATCGCAGACAAAAACCTGAGCGTTCGCCTTGACGCTGGCATATGCGGTCTCGCCCGGTGCCTGGCGAAAGTTGCAGGGGACCCAGACGGCGCCAAGTCTGAAGGCGGCAAGCATGGTCTCGACCATCTGGTTGGAGTTTTGCGCCTGGACCAGGATCGCGTCACCCTTTGAAACACCGAGGTCCAGGTGCAACGCGTGGCAAAGCGCCGACACCCGCCTGTCCAGATCCGCCCAATTCCACGTTCTGTCTTCCCAGTGGATCGCGGGGCGCTGCGGCCACCGGGAGGCGTTCCTGGTCAGGTAGTGCGAGAGGTTCGGGACGCGGTTGGAGCAGCGTTGCATCATGGGTCGACTGTTTTCCGGTTCTTGATGTGTTGAGCGACTTGAGGGTACGGACCCATAAATGAAGCCCATTTGGCGGCAGAAATGGCAAAATTTCGCAAGGAAGCGTGCGCGGAGCGGGCTTTTGCCCGGTCAAGCGCGGTGACGCAGCGAGGTGAAGCCATTTTGCCGTCCCTTGGATTTGGCCGTTTTGGTCATCTGCATCGTCGCGAAAGGCTCGAAAATGAACCACATTTCCTGCGCTTTCGCTTCTCGCAGTTGGTCAAAACGATCCAAACCAAATTGACTTCATTTAGGAGTCCGTACCCTAGGCCGGTCGGACCTTCCTTGACAAGGCGGAGCGTCGGCGCCCCGTTCCTGATGCGGTTCATTTTGTGCAACACTGTCCTCAGTTGATTCATTCCATGCAGGACATTTCATGACGGACGCGGATATCAAAGACTGGGACGACGCTTATGCAAACGGGGCCCATGTCCCCGGTTCGGCCGCCTATCCGGACATGTGGGCAAGCGCCGCAGAAACCTTCAGGGCAGGGTGGGCGAACAAGGCTCTGGACGTCGCCTACGGGGCTTCGGACCGTCAAAAACTTGACCTGTTCCATCCGGAAGGCACGTCCAAGGGGCTGGTGATCTTCGTGCATGGCGGCTATTGGCTGCGCTTCGACAAGAGTTTCTGGTCCCATTTTGCCGCCGGTGCCTTGCAGTGCGGCTGGACCGTTGCTCTGCCCAGTTACGATCTGGCACCAACGGTCGGCATCGGTGACATCACGCGGCAGATCGAATCCGCCATCATGGCCGCCGCGGAGCGGCAGGACGGCCCGGTGCGCCTGGCCGGCCATTCGGCGGGCGGGCATCTGGTAACGCGAATGGTGTGCGATAACTCGCCGCTTGACGCGAAAACCATGGGCAGGCTTGAAAACGTGGTTTCGATCAGCGGGCTCCATGACTTGAGACCCTTGCGCAGGACCTCGATGAACGACTCCTTTTCCCTGTCGGAGGCGGCGGCAGAAGAAGAGAGCCCGGCGCTGCGCACCAGGAAAGCGAACTGCACCGTCACCGCGTGGGTCGGTGCGGCGGAGCGTCCCGAGTTCGTGCGCCAATCGAGGCTCCTCTGCGAAGCGTGGCCCGGAACGCGTCTTCATGTGGAACCCGACAGGCACCATTTCGACGTGATCGACGCGCTGAAAGATCCGGAAAGCCAGTTGGTGCGCACACTTTTGTCAGCCTGACCCGATTGCCGCCTTCCGAGATCGATCCGGGTGGCGGACGCCTCGTGCCCGCCGGCATCAGGTCAATGCAAGGCAATAAGGTCCCGCATCCTTTGCCGCGCCTCGTCCGGCTGCTGGGCCCGGATCGCCTGAGCCACGGCAACGTGGAGCTCCCGGGAAACAGTGTCCGCACGCGTTCTCGCACCCTCCTGGCCGTGAGAGGACACGAGAACGGCGTGGATCAAGTTCTGAAAGTGCGTCAGCATCAGGTTCCCGGTCGCTTGCAGAATTGTCGAATGAAAAGCGAACACTGCTCCGATCATGGCGTCCTCGCCATAGTCTGAATGTATGTTTCGCGCTGCCTGCAAGATCCTGGCGTGCTGGTTTCTAGATCCGTTTTCAGCGGCCAGGGCTGCAGCTTCCGGTTCGATAATCGATCGCAACTGGTCGGTCTCCGCATAGATGCGGGCCGTCATCGGACACTCTGGCGTGTGCCAGCGAACAACGTCGGGATCGAGCAGATTCCAGTCGGTGAACGGACAGACCCTGGAACCGTACCGCCGTGCGGTGCGGATCAGGCCCTTGCCACACAGAACCTTGATCGCCTCGCGAATGACGGTCCGCGAGACACGAAGTGAGGCGACGAGTTCGTCTTCCTTGGGGAGAACGCCTCCCACGGGAAAGTCACCAAGTGCGATTTTGTGCCCCAAACGCTCGACCGTATCTTTGACTGCCCCGGTAGGCAGGGCCGTCAGAGCTTTGTCCGGCAGTTCGAAACGTAGTCCGTCGTCTTCTTTCATTGCGCCTACTCGGCTGATCGAAGCAAACGCCCAGACCCATCGGTTCCTGGGCAAGACCTTACGTCAAGTATACATGATTGAAGGCCAAAATCACGCAGATAAATTTCCTTTGCGCGTGTGTTTTATATTATTTTCATACACCGGTTTCTGTAGAAATTCGGTTGAATTGAAAAATCGGGAGAGGAAGTACTAATAATTCATTCCGTGCAAACAAGTACGTGACCTTTTTTTAGCGGCGGATGAAGTCATCGGTATTAAAAAAGGCGGCTTTGACTGTTTTAATTTACAATTGATTTTTATGGAAAATTTAGAAAACCTACGCAAAATCTGTAGTCGGGGTTGGGGTGTGAACCGGTATGGCGTGATGTGACTTGCCTGAAGACTCAGGTGCACGACCGGGCCGGTGCGTATCCCGTTTCCCGACAGTGTCACGACCAGTCTAGAGGTAGGCATCTTGAGTGTTAGCGGCAGTGCGTCGTTGCCATATGCTCCGAAAAAGGTGGGCCGGGTCAGTTTGTCCCGGACATTCATCCTCTATACGCTTGGTTTGTTTGCAATTCTCGGCATCATTTTCATAGGCGTCCTGACAAAGATAACGTGGGACGCGTCCCACGCGCGCGCCATCCGCGTGACGGAAGCGTTTTTTGAAGCCACAAAGCGCCCCTTCGAACGTGCCATCTGGACCGTCAATGCGGAAGCGACACTCCAGCTGATCCGCGGACTGGAAAGTCTCGAAGTGGTCGAGCGGGTCTGGGTCGAGACACCCGACACCGGGAATTTCGGCGAGCCCGTGACCGGGCCGCGCCGTTCCGAAGCGCTTAGCTATACCCTGCAGTCGCCGAGTACCATCTTGCACAAGGATGCGATCGGCCAGGTTTTCATTCTCATAGACAGGAATACCATCTCGCAAGAGATCTTCGCGACGGTCGGTTACATCGTGGCGGCCATCGTCGTTTATCTGCTTTTGCTCACGGTCGTGATCCGCGCGGTGTTCAAACGGCTGATCGGCCGGCCGCTGACGGACATCGTTGCCTATCTTTCGACGCCGCGCCTGATCGAAAACCCGCCCGACACGAAGCTCATGCCCGGGCGGGAGGACGAGATCGGTATTCTGGCATCAAGCCTGCAATCGATGGTTCAGCGCAGACATCATGACCTGCAGAAGATCCAGGAATATCAGACCAATCTGGAAGAGCTCGTCGCGCGCCGGACGGAACAGCTCAAGCTGGTTCAGGAGGAGCTGATTCAGGCCGACAATCTTGCCGCTCTCGGCGCGCTCGTGGCAGGCGTTTCACATGAGTTGAACACGCCACTCGGAAACGCGCTGATGGCTGCAACGACGATCAACGATTCCACGGCGTATCTCCGGACCGAGCTCGACAATCAAAGCCTGAGTAAAGAAGCTCTTGAAAACGAAATTCAGCGGATCGGGGACACGGCGGATATTATCGAAAAGACCCTTGGCCGTGCGCGGGACCTCGTCGGAAACTTCAGGCAGGTTGCCGTCGACCGGCAAAGTGAGAAAATGCGTTCGTTCAATTTCGACCACATTGTCCGCGAGACGCTGGCGACGCTTCAGCCGACCCTGAAGAAGACATCGTTCGACCTGGATCTGAAACTGGACGCGGATGTTGTCCTCGAAGGCTACCCCGGAGCGGTGAGCCAGGTGCTTTCCAACCTTGTGGAGAATGCGATCAAGCACGGGTATGAAGGCAGAAATACCGGCGAAATCCGGATTCAAACGTGCGTTCAGGACGTGCGTGGTGGCGGGGCTGCGCGGCAGCACGAGAAAAAAATACAATTGCGGTGCAAGGACTTTGGCGTGGGGATCCCGGAGAAAAATCTCAAGAAGGTGTTTGAGCCGTTCTTCACAACGAAATTCGGCAAGGGAAGTTCGGGGCTTGGCATGGCCATCTGCTACCAGTTGGTCACCGAGGCCCTGAACGGATCGATGTCGGTCGTGTCGAAGGTGGGCGCGGGGACGGAGTTCTCGATCGAGATCCCGTTGAAGGCACCGGAGCGGGGCGGGCAGGAAACCGGGGTGCAGGTGCCGTAAATGAGCATGGATTTTCTGGTCCCACCCAAATCGCAAACAAACCGGGTTGCAAAGTCTCCCTGGAAAATACTCGTCGTCGACGATGATCCCGATGTTCACGATGTCACGCGGATCGCGGTGGACGGATGCGACTTCGAGGACCGCCCGTTTGAACTCCTGCACGCGTTGTCCGCCGAGGAAGCGCGCGCGTGCCTGTCAGAACACGATGACATCGCCGTCGCGCTTATCGACGTGGTGATGGAGAACGATACGGCCGGTCTGGGGCTCGTGAGCTGGATCAGGTCGGAACTCGGAAACAGTTTCACGCGTCTGATCCTGCGGACCGGACAGCCGGGATACGCGCCGCAGACAGACGTGATCATGAAGTTCGACGTGGACGGTTACGCCGAAAAGGCGGAGCTTTCGCGCACAAAACTCATCACGGCGATCGTTACCGCGTTGCGCGGCTATAAGCTCGTTCTGTCCCTGGAGACCAATCGGCAACGGCTGAAGCAACTGAACACGCAATTGTCCGCCATCGTCGAGAAGAACGCCTTGAGCGAATTCGCGGCGCTCGTGCTGGAGAATTTCTCGGACCTCGCCGGAGAGCCGGTCGACGGACTGTTATGCGGGCTGGAATCCCTTTCCCAGCCCGGCTCTGCCGGCGTTTCGAACGTGCGGGTCCTGGCTGCTTCGGGCGCGTTTGAGGACAAGCTGGATCTGCCTCTCGATGTTATCGGCGAAGACCTGGTCCGCAAGTGCGTTTCGGAGTGCATTGTCAACAAGACCGAATATTCCACGTCCCACGGTGTCGCGTTGCCGCTGATCACGAGAAACGGGCTCTCCGGAGCCCTGTTCATCGGATTGCCGCTTGCCACCCTGAATGAAAAAATCGGGTCGGAGATTATTCGTCTGTTTGTATCCAATGTTGCGCTTGGCTACGAGAAGACGGGACTGCTGGAGCATATTCGCAACCTTGCCTATGTCGACCGCACGACTGGGCAATCGACTTTTTCCGGATTTCTGGAGGCATTCCAGAGCCAGGCAGCAGCCGAACATCCTCTGCTGGTGATCCATTGCGATATCCAGCGTTTCCGCTTTATTGTCGACGGCATCGGAGACGAAAAGGCCGCGGCGGTTCTGAAACAGACCGGGCACCGGTTGTCGCAGACGTTTCCGGATGCGCTCGCAATCGCGCGCAAGGAAAAAGACGAGTTCCTCATTCTTTTGAGAGGGGGGCTGGAGGTCAGAATCCAGGACATCGTTGCAAGGATCGAGGAATCCTTCCAGGAACCGATCGCCATCGACGAGAACCAGATTTCACTGAAACTGAGATGCGGGATCGCGACCGCCGATGAAGGTGAGCACAGTGCCGAGGAGATCGTGCGGCATGCGTCGATCGCGCTGAACGATGTCAGGCAGAAGGGACTCACGAACCACGCTGTTTTCCACCCGCTCATGCAGGAGGCGGCACTGGAGAGATTGCGATTGGCTTCACTCCTGACGGGAAAGGGAGCCCAGGCGGAGTTTTCGCTCAGCTACCAGCCGATCATGCAGGCGTCCGACGAAAGCATCGCCGCCTTCGAGGCCCTGATGCGGTTCCGGACTGCTTCGGGGGCAACCTTGAACACGATGCGGATGATCGAGGCAGCGGAAACAAGCGGGCTGATCGTCGAGATCGGGGCATGGATGTTCAGGTCTGCGTTCTCAGAATTCAGCTCCCTAAAAGGTGTTTCCGAGCGTGTCAGACTGAATGTCAACTTGTCGCCGAGGCAGGTTCAGGCCGGCCGGATCTACAAGGATATCGAGGACGCGGCGGCATCGGCGGGCCTGGGTCTGGACCGGCTGGTGTTCGAAGTCACCGAAGGCCTCTTCGTCAACAACGATCAGGTGACCCTTTCCGTGCTGACCTGGCTGCGGAACAAGGGCGCGAAGGTGGTGATCGATGATTTCGGAACCGGGTACTCTTCCTTCAGCTACTTGCGAAAACTGCCGCTGGACGGCATCAAGATCGACCGCAGCTTCATCATGAACATGGAGCAGGATCCGGATGCTCTGGCCGTGGTGAGATCCATCATCGCCGTTGCCAAGGCACTCGATCTGAGTATCACGGCCGAAGGCGTGGAAACGGCCGAGCAGCGGAAAATCATGCAGGAGCTGGAGTGCGATTTTCTGCAGGGATATCTCTTTTCGAAGCCCCTTCCCAGTTCGGGACTGGACGCCTTCGTGACCGCTTCCAACTGTCCGGATCTCGCGGCCGGCTAAAGAGGCGCAAACGAACCACCGGCAAATTCGGCCTGATTGCAGACGATTGTGCCAGGCGGTGGGCAATAGCGCCCGCCTTTTCCTCCATTGCCGCGATAAGTGATTGAAATTCGAAGCAAAGCAGGCTCTCATAGGTTTGCTCTTCTGTTCACGCGCTATGCGCTCCGGCAGGGCGAGTTGGGCAACCGGCAAGGCTGCGCTAAGGTTGAGAGGGAGAAACAAGATGGATATGAGCGGCACCCGCCGGATCCCGGCAAAAAGAGAAGACGTCTGGAAGGCGCTCAACGATCCGGAGATCCTGAAGGCCTGCATACCGGGCTGCGAGAGCCTGGAAAAGACATCCGACACGGAAATGAACGCGGCGGTGACGACGAAGATCGGACCGGTCAAGGCGAAGTTCAAGGGCGCGGTGACGCTGGAGAATACCAATCCGCCGGAGAGTTACACGATCGTGGGCGAGGGCAAGGGCGGCGTTGCCGGGTTTGCCAAGGGATCGGCTGACGTCAAGCTGTCTGAAGAAGGCGATGAAACCGTGCTCACCTATGAAGCCAAGGCGCAGGTCGGCGGCAAGCTGGCCCAGCTTGGCAGCCGTCTGGTGGATTCAACCGCCCGGAAGATGGCGGAAGATTTCTTCAGCAAGTTCACCGAACAGGTCGGATCACCTGCGCAACCTGCACCGGACGAGCCTGTTGCCGACGACGAACTGGATGCCGGGGTTGCGGAAGAAGCCAAGAGAATAGCGATCGAAGAGACGCCGGGCGAGGTGCTTCATGCGATTGAGGAGGCCGAGCATGCCGTCGAGGAGACGCTGCAAAAGGCTGAGGAAAATCTCGAGGTTGCTGCGGGCCGCAGTGCCTTTGGCGGGCCGATGGTGTGGGGGCTGGCGCTCTTGGGCGTGCTTATCCTGGTCCTGGCTCTTGCAAGTTGACCCCGTTGCAACAGATTGATTTGATGAAGGCCTTGCAACCTGGCATCGGCAAGGACCGCTTTGGGAAAAGAATGACGCCGTAATGACGCGTTTGCTGCTTTGACGAGGGAGAGGAATTTATGTCGAAGGTATCGATGGTTTTGAACGGTAAGTCTGTGTCTGCTGATGTTGAGGACCGGACGTTGCTTGTTTCTTTTATTCGGGATGTTCGTGGTCTGACTGGGACGCATGTTGGTTGTGACACGTCGCAATGCGGTGCGTGTGTTGTTCATGTTGACGGGAAGGCGGTTAAGTCGTGCACGTTGCTTGCTGCGCAGGCTGAGGGTTCTGAGGTTGTGACGCTTGAGGGGATCGGTTCTGCGGATTCGCTTCATCCTGTTCAGGCGGCGTTCCGGGAGCATCATGGTCTTCAGTGCGGTTTTTGCACGCCTGGGATGATCATGAGCGCGGTTGACATGATCAACCGTCACGGTGCGGGCAATCTGGACGAGGCGACGATCCGTGACGAGCTTGAGGGCAACATCTGCCGGTGCACGGGCTATCACAACATCGTCAAGGCGATCAAGGCGGCGTCGGACCAGATGGCCGGGATGGCGCAGGCGGCCGAGTAGGGGTTTTCTGGTTTGTTTTGAGTGCGGTTTTTCCGCGCTTTTGAGACGGCGGGACCGCCCGGTTTGCGAGGCCTTTGAGGAGAGGGTGCGTTTGTCTGGTGCGCGTTTCCGGATTTTGGTTTTGGGAGAGAGAAGATGGCGATTGAGGGGATTGGCGCACGTGCGCTTCGCAAGGAAGACAAGCGCTTCATAACGGGCAAGGGCCGGTATACGGACGACATGGTTCTTCCCGGGATGGGTCACGCGGCGTTTGTGCGCTCGCCGCATGCGCATGCGAAGGTGACGGGGATTGATGCGAGCGCGGCGCTTGCGATGCCGGGTGTGGATGCGGTCCTGACGGGGGACCAGCTTGTCGGCGACGGGATCGGCAACCTGATCTGCGGCTGGATGATCCATTCCAAGGACGGCACGCCGATGAAGATGGGCGGCTGGCGGGCGCTTGAGCCCGAGGTTGTGCGCCATGTTGGCCAGGCTGTTGCGGTTGTTGTTGCCGATACGGCTGCGCAGGCGCGCGATGCGGCGGATGCGGTTGTTGTCGATTATGAGGAGCTTCCGGCTGTTGTTGACGGTGTTGCCGCGCTTGCGCCTGGTGCACCGCAGATCCACCCTGAGGCGGAAGGCAACCTGATCTACGACTGGGAGATCGGGGATGCTGCGGCGGTTGATGCGGCGTTTGCGGGCGCGGCGCATGTGACGAAGATGGAGATCCGCAACAACCGTCTTGTTCCGAACCCGATGGAGCCGCGGGCAGCGCTTGCCAGCTACGACGATGCGGAAGAGCATCACACGCTCTACACGACCTCGCAGAACCCGCATGTTGCGCGCCTTGTGCTGTCTGCGTTCTACAATGTCGCGCCGGAGCACAAGCTTCGTGTGATTGCGCCGGATGTGGGCGGCGGCTTCGGGTCGAAGATCTACATCTATCCGGAAGAGATGGTGTGCCTTTGGGCGTCCAAGCGTGTTGGCCGTCCCGTGAAGTGGGTGTCGGACCGGACGGAAGCGTTCCTGACGGATGCGCACGGGCGCGACCACGTGTCGGAGGCGGAGCTTGCGCTTGACGCGGACAACAGGATTGTCGGTCTTCGTGTGAAGACGGTTGCCAATCTGGGCGCTTACATGTCGCTGTTCTCGTCTTCGGTTCCGACCTATCTCTATGCGACGCTGTTGTCGGGCCAGTACAACATTCCGGCGATCCACGCGAATGTGAAGACGGTCTATACCAACACGACGCCGGTGGATGCGTACCGGGGCGCGGGCCGTCCGGAGGCGACGTATCTTCTTGAGCGGATCATGGAGACGGCTGCGCGGGAGGTGGGTCTTTCGCCTGCGGACTTCCGGCGCAAGAACTTCGTGCGGGAGTTCCCGCACCAGACGCCCGTGATCATGTGCTACGACGCGGGCGATTATGACGCGACGCTGGATGCGGCGCTGTCGGCAGCCGACTATGCGGGCTTTGCGGCGCGCAAGGCGGAGGCTGCGTCCCGGGGCAAGCTGCGGGGGATCGGTCTTTCCTGCTACATCGAGGCGTGCGGGATTGCACCGTCGGCGGCGGTGGGGTCCCTGGGGGCCGGTGTCGGTCTTTGGGAATCTGCCGAGGTGCGGGTGAACCCTGTGGGGACGGTCGAGGTTCTGACGGGCTCTCACAGCCATGGCCAGGGCCATGAGACGACGTTCGCGCAGCTGATCTGCGAGCGGTTCGGTCTTGACAGCGACGCGGTGTCGATCGTTCACGGGGACACGGACAAGGTTCAGTTCGGGATGGGGACCTACGGGTCGCGGTCCGGGGCTGTGGGCATGTCTGCGATCGTGAAGGCGCTGGACAAGGTCGAGGACAAGGCGAAGAAGATCGCGGCGCATCTGATGGAGGCGTCGGAAGGCGACATCCAGATCGAGGGGGGCGAGCTGAAGGTCGCGGGCACGGACAAGAAGCTGTCGTTCACGGAAGTGGCGCTTGCGGCCTATACGGCGCACAATCTACCCGAGGGCATGGAGCCGGGTCTGAAGGAGGGGGCGTTCTACGACCCGTCCAACTTCACGTTCCCGGCGGGCACCTATGTGTGCGAGGTTGAGGTCGACCCTGAGACGGGCAAGACGGAGATCGTGAGCTTCGTTGCGGCGGATGACTTCGGCAAGGTGATCAACCCGATGATCGTGGAAGGTCAGGTTCACGGGGGTCTTGTCCAGGGGATCGGCCAGGCGCTTCTTGAGAACGCGGCCTATGACGAGAGCGGCCAGCTTCTGACGGCGTCCTACATGGACTACACGATGCCGCGTGCGGACGATGTTCCCTCGTTCAGCCTGTCGACGCACGAGACGCTGTGCCCGGGCAATCCGCTTGGCATGAAGGGGTGCGGGGAGGCCGGAGCGATCGGGTCGCCGCCGGCGGTGATCAACGCGATCACGGATGCGATCGGGTCGAACGACCTGACGATGCCTGCAACGCCTGAGAAGGTGTGGCAGCTGTGCCAGTCGCAGGAGAAGCAGGCGGCCGAATAAGGTCGAAGAGAAACGTTCTTCGGGCAGGCGTTGCCTGCCCGGTCATCTGACAGTGAGATTTTGGGGAGACCCGTCATGTATGAAACAACGTATCACCGCGCCGGTTCGGTTGCCGAGGCATCGGATCTGATGTCGAAGGCTGAGGACGGCAAGGTTCTTGGCGGCGGCCAGACGCTTCTGCCGACGATGAAGCAGCGTCTTGCGTCGCCGAGCGATCTTGTCGATGTGACGAAGATCGCGGAGATGAACGGAATCTGCGAGGGCGATGGCAGCCTGTCGATCGGGGCGGCGACGACGCATGCGGAGGTTGCCGCGTCTGATCTGGTGCGTTCCAAACTTCCGAGCCTTGCCGGACTTGCGGGCGGCATCGGCGATCCGGCGGTGCGCCACATGGGCACGATCGGGGGTTCGATCGCCAACAACGACCCGGCCGCGGACTATCCGGCGGCGCTTGTGGCGCTGGGGGCGACGGTGGTGACGAGCAAGCGCTCGCTCAGCGCCGAAGACTTCTTCGTGGGCATGTTCGACACGGCGCTGGACGAGGACGAGATCGTGGTGTCGGTGACGTTCCCGCTGATCGAGAAGGGGGCCTATGCCAAATACCCGAACCCGGCCTCGCGCTATGCGATGGCGGGGGTCTATGTGGCCAGGCACCGGGACGGCTCGGTGCGGGTGGCGGTGACCGGGG
Organism: Roseibium sp.; assembly: GCF_965229775.1. GTDB lineage: Bacteria > Pseudomonadota > Alphaproteobacteria > Rhizobiales > Stappiaceae > Roseibium. The sequence goes on along the minus strand of NZ_OZ245929.1, from coordinate 4,982,816 downwards.
CGGGCCACTACGGCGTCTTCCGGGTCGACGGCATGGAAGCGGCGCTGGCATCGAACTGGTCGCCGGACGCGGTCGCAGGCATCCAGGTGGATTCAGGCTCCATGCTGAGCGACATCCACGGCTCGGCCCACTACCGCGCAAACCTCGTCACCGTCATGGCCAAACGCGCCGTCCAGAAAGCCGGCTGACAAAACAGACAAAACGTCATCCTTTGGAGAGCCCGGTTCGTATACGAGCCGGGCTCTCGGTTGTTACCGCGAATTCATGAAAGACCCAACCTAAGTGTGATATAGACGACGAAACTAGAATTCGGTTTGTGCTAGAACGATGAGTGAGTTTGGGAAAACCATATTTTTTGGCCCATAAAGGAACACAAATTCGTCTAATGGATGCATAAGGACACAGGGGTGACCAGAACATCGGGCGGCATTCGGCCGTAAGGCGGGACAGAGGTTTAAATGGCGGTATCAAATCAACGGGCTCCAAAAGCCGGTGGACGACGGGAAAATCCCGTCGCGGTTGCTTTCCGGCCCATCCGATCAGCATTCTGGGGTGTGGCGGTCGTCAGCTTCGTCATCAACATCCTGATGCTCACCGGCCCGGTGTTCATGCTTCAGATTTATGACCGCGTTCTTGCAAGCGGTTCGGTTCCCACACTTGTGGTGATCGGTTCGCTGGCAATCGTTCTTTACGTGTTCTACGGAATATTGGAAGGGGTGCGCGGACGCATCCTGTCCCGTCTCGGGCAACGCGTGGATGCCAGGCTTTCAGGCATCGTCTACAAGGTCTCCAACAGCCTTCCGGTGCGGCTTGGACGCAAGTCCGCGCGCCTGCGGCCGGTGCAGGATCTCGACACGATCCGGCAGTTCCTGTCCGGGCCTGGTCCGGCTGCCATTTTCGACATCCCCTGGCTGCCGCTTTACCTGGGCATCGTGTTCCTGTTTCACCCGTTGCTGGGAGCTGTCGGACTGGCCGGTGCGATTATCATCTCGATCCTGATCGTCGCGAACGAGTACATGTCCCGCGGACCGACCGAGGATGCAGCCGGCCAATCGGGCCGCAGGACGGCGGTCGTTGAGAGCGGCCAGCGCAATGCCGAAGTCGTCGCCGCAATGGGCATGCAATCGACCCTGACCGCCCGCTGGGATGCACAGAACACTGAGTATCTGGCGACGCAACGGCGGGCTTCGGACACGACAGGTGTTTTCGGCACGGCGATCAAGACCATCCGCTTCATTCTGCAATCTGCGATTCTGGCGGTCGGCGCGTGGCTTGCCATCCAACAGGAAATCACACCGGGCGTGATGATTGCCGCGTCTATCATGACCTCGCGTGCGCTGGCACCGATCGAGCAGGCCGTTGCCCAGTGGCGCGGCTTTGTCGCCAGCCGCCAGGCCCTGCGCCGCCTGCGGGAGATCCTGCAGATCTCCGAGGCGGAAGATCCCAAGATGGATCTGCCGCAACCGACAAAGGGAATCACGGTCGAACAGGTCTTTTGCGGTCCTTTCGGCGAGACGACGCCTTATGTCCAGAATGTCACCCTGGATCTCCAGGCCGGTGACGGTCTTGGTGTCATTGGTCCCTCGGGATCCGGGAAGTCGACCTTTGCGCGGGCACTGGTCGGTGTGACGACGCCGCTTCGCGGCGTCATCCGGTTCGATGGTGCCGAGCTTTCACAATGGGAAAGCAAGAAGCGCGGCGAATTCATCGGCTATCTGCCGCAGGATCTGCAGCTCTTCGACGGAACAATCGCGGAAAACATTGGCCGCTTCCGCGAAGATGCGGCACCGGAGAAAATCATCGAGGCGGCCAAGCTGGCCGATGTGCACGACATGATTGTCGCGCTGCCGGAAGGATACAACACGGTCATCGGCCGGAGCGGGCGCTCCCTGTCCGCCGGCCAGCGGCAACGTCTCGCGCTTGCGCGGGCTCTTTACGACAATCCGTTTCTGGTCGTGCTCGACGAACCCAATTCCAATCTGGATGCGATCGGCGAAAGCGCATTGACCAACGCCATCAAGGCCATGCGTGAAAAAGGCTCGATTGTCGTGGTGATTGCCCACAGGCCGAGCGCGATCGCGACCGTCGACAAGATCCTGTGCCTCAAGGATGGCAAGATGGCCGGATTCGGTCCGAAGGAAGACGTGCTGAAGCAGGTCGTTCAACCCGTACAGCCCATGCGTCAGGGAGCAGGAGCGGCCCGATGAAAAACTCAGATTCCATGAAACACGCTGCCGCAACCAACCCGGCGGACGAGGAACTCAGCAAGACCGTTCGCAAACATCTTCTCTTCTCGCTGTTTGTCACGATTTTCGTGGTTGTCGGTATCGGCGGGTGGGCGACCTTCACCGAGATCTCGGGTGCCGTGGTGTCTTCCGGCACGGTCGTGGTGGAAAGCAACATCAAGCAGGTTCAGCACCGGGAAGGCGGCATTGTTCGCGACATCAAGGTGCGGGACGGTGACCTGGTCGCATCAGGTGACCTCCTGCTCAGTCTCGACGATACGGTTACCCGAGCAAACCTTGCCGTGATCACCAAGCAATTGCAGGAATTGACCGCGCAGGAACTGCGACTGGAGGCAGAGCGAGACGAACTGAAAGCGATTTCCTGGCCCGAAGATCGCATCGAAAGCCTTGGCGACATCGAACGGGGTCAGCAACTGTTGCTGGAAGCGCGTCAGAATTCAAAGGAAGGGCGCAAGAACCAGCTTGAAGAGCAGATCCGGCAGTTCAACAAGCAGACCCAGGGTCTGGAGGCTCAGGTCGAGGCGAAGGATTCCGAGATCGAGTTGATTAAGGAAGAACTCGAGGATCTCGACGGCCTCCTGAACAAGCAGCTGGTTTCCAAGAGCCGCGTATCCGCCCTGCGCCGGGAACAGGCGCGGCTTTCCGGCGAATACGGCGATCTCATCGCGCAGATTGCGCGAACAAGGGAGGCGATCAGCGAGCGTCAGATCCAGATCCTTCAAATCGAGGAATCCTACCGGGCCGAAGTTCTCGAACAACTGCAGGACGCACGCTCGCGCATTGCCCAGTTGGAAGAACAGAAGATTGCCGCTGAGGACGAGCTGACAAGGGTTGATATCGTGGCGCCGCGCAGCGGTTTCGTGCACCAGCTGTCCGTTCATACCATCGGCGGCGTAATCGCACCGGGTGAAACGGTGATGCAGATCGTTCCGCGGGAGGACCAGCTGATCATCGAAGCACAGGTGCAGCCCGTCGATATCGACCAGCTTCAGCCGGGGCAGGAAGCACGAATCCGTTTTCCGAGCTTCGACCAGAGAACAACGCCGGAGCTCAACGCGAAGCTCCTGACGCTTGCGGCCGACCTCACGCAGGACGAGCGGACCGGCCTGAGTTTTTACACTGCCAGACTAATCATTGACGACGAGGAGTTGGAGAAACTCGGCTCTCAGACGCTGGTCCCGGGAATGCCGGTGGAGACCTTCCTGCAAACCGGCGACAGAACGGTCCTGAGCTATCTGGTGAAACCGGTCACCGACCAGATCGCGCACGCGATGCGTGAGCGGTAGCACCTTTTCGTCAGCATGAAGTTCAAGGGGAGGCGGACCGGCCTCCCTTTTTTCAGAGCACGAGCACGTCCACGGATGACCCCGCCTTCAGTGCCGGGGCGTGCGGCGGTCTGACGATCAACGCGCCGGACCTTGCCAGAAGGGCCAGCATGGAGCTGTCCTGCTTGGAAAACGGCGTTGCCACAAGCCGTCCGTCGGCGTCTTCGTGCAATGTGGAGCGAACATAGTCCTGACGCCGGTCGTTTTCGGGCAGGTCGTCGCCCAGGACCGCCTGTCTTGGCGCGGTCGCACCGGAAGCGGATCCCAGCATCCTGTGGATCAGGGGCTTGAGAAACAGCAATCCGCAGACAAGACTTGAGACGGGGTTCCCGGGCAAACCGAGCACCCTTGTGGTTCCGAGCCTGCCCGCCATCAACGGCTTGCCCGGGCGCATGGCGATACGCCAGAAGGCAAGGTCCATTCCTTCCTGGCCGAGGACGTCCTGGACCAGATCGTGATCTCCGACCGAAGCTCCGCCGAGGGTCACCAGAATGTCGGCTCTGTCGGTGATTGCCCTGCGCACGTGATGCGCAAGTTCGACAGGGTCATCCGGCGAGATGCCGAGGTCGAGGGGCAGGCCGCCGCAATCCTCGACAAGTCCGGCAATCCCGGCGTGGTTGGACGCTATGATCTGGTCCGGACCGGGTTCCGTGCCCGGACGCACCAACTCGTCGCCGGTGGCAAGGATCGCGACGCTCGGCCGCCTCACGACCGGCACTTCGGGATAGTTCATCGCGGCTGCAAGCGCCAGGTGGCGGTAGGTCAGCTTGAGCGGAGGCTCAAGAAGGACCTGGTCCTTCTGAAAGTCGAGCCCTGCAGGGCGGACATATGCACCTTGCTGAGGGATCTCAAGAACGGAAATGCGGTCGTCCTGCCGCTGCGCATTTTCCTGGATGAGGATCGTGTCAGCGCCATCGGGCAGTGGTGCACCGGTGAAGATGCGAACGGTCTGACCCTGTTCGACCTTGCCGGAATAGCCATGGCCTGCAGGTGCTTCACCGATGACTTCGAGAACTGCGCCGCCGTCAGCAACATCCTCATGCCGGATTGCGTACCCGTCCATTGCCGAGGCTGCGAAAGGCGGCTGCGTCCGTTTCGACACGAGGTTCTCGGCAAGGGTCCGGCCGTTTGCCTGTTCGAGTGTTGCGAACTCGGATTCCAGCGTATCGACATCCGAGAGAAGCTTTTCCAGCGCCTCGGCAACCGGCATGAGACTCATCAGGTTCCACCTTCGCTGCCGTCTCTTTCGAGCGTCCAGTGCCCGGATTTGCCGCCGGCCTTCTCCACGAGGCGAATGTCGCCGATGACCATGCCGCGATCGACGGCCTTGGCCATGTCGTAGATCGTCAGGCAGGTGAGCGAACAGGCCGTCAGCGCCTCCATTTCAACACCGGTCTGTCCGCTGACCTTGGTGGTCGCCGTCACCACCAGGCCGGGCAGCGTGTCGTCGGGTTCGATGTCCACTTTGACCTTGGACAGCATCAGGGGATGACAGAGCGGTATCAGCTCGTGCGTCTTCTTGGCCGCGAGAATGCCCGCGATCCTGGCGGTTCCGATCACATCGCCCTTCTTGGCGTTGCCGGACCGGATGAGGTCAAGGGTCTCGGCGCGCATTATGACCGAACCGCGCGCGACAGCGATCCTGTGTGTGCTTTCCTTTTGCGACACGTCGACCATGTTGGCGGCGCCCGCCTCATCCAGATGCGTGAGTTTCTGATCTTGCTCGGACATGAGGCCTCAGACTGCCGCGGAAACAGATGTGCGGGCGAGCAGGTTGCGCGTGGCACCGGCGACATCGCTCTGGCGCATCAGGCTTTCGCCGATCAGGAACGTCGAAATTCCGACCTTGTTCATGCGTGCGAGATCGCCGGGCGTGAACAAGCCCGATTCTCCGACCACGATGCGGTCGCCGGGCACTTTCGGGGCGAGGTCCTCGCTCGTCTCTAGCCTGGTTTCGAAGGTCTTCAGGTTCCGGTTGTTGATGCCGACCAGCCGGGACGAAAGCTTGAGCGCGCGCTCAAGTTCTTCCAGGTTGTGAACCTCGAGAAGAACGTCCATGTCCAGACCGAAAGCCGTTTCCTCCAGCTGCCGAGCAGTGTCGTCGTCAACCGCAGCCAGGATGATCAGGATACAGTCTCCGCCCCATGCACGTGCCTCGTAGACCTGGTACGGGTCATAGAGAAAATCCTTGCGCAAAGCGGGCAAGGACACTGCCGCCCGGGCCGCGGTCAGAAATTCGGGTTTTCCCTGGAAGGATGGCGCATCCGTCAGGACGGACAGGCACGCGGCTCCGCCGTCTTCATAGGCCTTTGCAAGGAGCGGCGGATCAAAGTCTTCCCGGATCAGGCCCTTGGAGGGGCTCGCCTTCTTGATTTCGGCAATCAGCGCATAGTCACCGGCGGCATGCTTTGCCTCGATGGCTGCCTGAAAGCCGCGCGGCGGCGCCTGATCGGCAATCCGGCCCCTGAGATCGTCAAGCGGCACGGCCGCCTTGGCAGCGGCGATTTCTTCCCGCTTGTAGGCTTCTATTTTCTGAAGGATGTCAGACATGATCCTATCCGTTCGATGCCGCGACAAGCTTTTCCAGCGTGTCGGCCGACGTTCCGTCGTCAATGCTTGCTGCCGCCATTTCGACACCTTCCTTCAGGTCCCGTGCCTTGTCGGCCACCATGAGGGACGCTGCTGAATTGAACAGGACGATGTCGCGATAGGCGTTCCTGGCGCCGGCAAGAACCTCCCGCAACGCTCTTGCGTTTTCGGCCGGTAGTCCGCCTTTAAGGTCTTCGGCCCGAGCCGTCGGAAGCCCCGCATCCTCAGGCGAGATGTCGAACGTGTTCACGGACCCGTCCTTGAGTTCGCAGACATGGGTCGGGCCGGTCGTGGTGATTTCGTCCATCCCGTCCGAGCCGTGCACGATCCACGCTTTTTCCGATCCCAGCTCCTTCAGGGAATGGGCCACCGGACCGAGCCACTTCTTCGCGAAAACGCCGACCATCTGACGCTTGACGCCTGCCGGGTTGGAAAGCGGACCCAGCAGGTTGAAGATCGTCCGCGTACCGAGTTCCATGCGCGTCGGACCGACATGCTTCATGGCCGCATGATGGAGTGGTGCGAACATGAAGCCGATGCCCGCCTTGCGAATGCAGTCGGAGATCTTCTGCGGTGCGATGTCGATATTGACGCCGAGCTCGGAAAGGGCTTCCGCCGCTCCCGACTTGGAAGACAGGGACCGGTTGCCGTGTTTTGCGACCGGGACGCCGCAACCGGCGACAACGATCGCCGTGCAGGTCGAAATATTGTAGCTGCCGGAGCTGTCGCCACCAGTGCCGACGATATCGATCGCGTCGGCCGGTGCATCGACCGTCAGCATCTTGGACCGCATTGTCGCGACCGCACCCGTCACCTCCGCGGTGCTCTCGCCGCGTACGCGCAGGGCCATCAGAAACCCGCCCAGCTGCGACGGCGTGGCCGATCCCGACAGAATAACGTCGAAAGCCTGTCTGGCTTCGTCCGGGGTCAGCGTCTGACCATCGGCGACCTTGGCAATGAATTCCTTGAATGTCGTCATGATCATCGTCCGTTCCGGGTCACGTCACTGCGGGTTCAGACCGATCGCCTGCGAAATACCGGCCTGATTGACCTCGACGCCGGCCTCGTTCTGGCGGTCCGTGATGAACTGCCCAAGGAGCGAGTCGCTCATCTGCTGTGACAGCTGGTCATTGAGCGTGGCGTTGGCAGACGACGTTGCATCGAAGTCGGGAACGGAGACTTCGGCCACCTTGAAGACGATCCTCTGGCCACCGGCGGAGGTTGCGACCGCACTGGTGCCGACCGGGCCGCCAAACACCGCCGTTACGGCGTCGGGACCAAAATCGCCCGCCGGTGCGTTCCGGGCCAGGTTTTCGGCGCGCTTGACTTCGAGTTCCGCTTCGCCGGCCAGCGTTTCGAGGGGGGTGCCCCCTTCAAGCCTTGCCTGGATGTCCGCGGCCCTTTCACTCAGGCGGGTATTCATCTGGTCCGCCTTCCAGGCCGTGATGACCTGTTCCCGCACCTCGTCAAGGGTCTGGTCACGTTCCGGGATCACGTTGTCGACTTCGTACCAGAGAAATCCCTGGTCTCCGAAAGGCAGCACATCGTTTTCAATCCCTACGTCGCTTTCAAACACGGCGGCAAGGAGGCCTTCGGCTTCGGGCAGCTCGACATCGCTGCCGGACACCGACTTGCCCGACTGGTCAAAGGCGGCAAGCGTTTCGACAGGCAGCGAGAACCGCTCCCCGACTTCGTCGAGCAGGGCACCGCCGGCGCGCGCGTCTTCCACCTCGTCGAGCATGTCGAGGATTTCGCGTTCGGCCTGTTCGGCCGCAAGATCCTGGATGATCTCGTCCTTGACTTCCTCATAGGGGCGTGTGCTCTCCGGCAGAACTTCCTCGACATTCAAAATGACCGTTGAAAACCGGCCTTCCACCGCGCCGCTGGTTTCGCCTTCCCCGAGCGAAAACGCCGTGTCGCCGAGCGTTTCATCAAGAAAGTCGTCCTTGGACATCACGCCCAGGGTCACGTCGTTGTTGCTCAGCCCGCGTTCGGTCATCAGGTCTTCGAAGGTCTTGCCGCCCTCGATCTCCACGGCGGCTTCCGCAGCAGCTTCGCTGGAGGGAAACGACATCTGGCGCACCTTGCGCCGCTCGGGCTGGAAATACCGTTCCGCACGCTGCTCGTATTCGTAGCGGGCATCTTCCTCTGCGATGTCATCGGGCCTGGCAACCGTTTCAGGCGTCAGGGAGAGGATCTTGATTTCCCGATATTCGGGGGCGCGGAAATCTGACTTGTTTTCATCGAAGAACGACGTCAGGGCCGGGTCCGTCGGGTCTTCAATTGCTCCGATGGCTTCGTCCGTCAGAAGGACATAGTCGGCAGTCCGCGTTTCGAACTGATAGGCGGACAGGGCCTCGAGGTAGCTGACCGGAGCTCTCAGGCTTCCGGCAATGCCCTCGGAGAGCTGGTTTCGTTCCGCCGTCTGCCGCCGCTGCACGACATATTCGTCTTCCTGGTAGCCGTAGGCGCGCAGGACCTGATCGAGCCTGGCGCGCTCGTAACGTCCGCTCGCGCCGCGAAAGGCGGGATCCGACTGGATCAGCGTTGCAAGACGCTGGTCGGAGACACCGAGTTTCAGGTCCTGAGCCGTGTTGCTCAGGGCCGCTTCCGCGATCAATCTTCCGAGAGCCTGCTGCGGAATGCCGAGGGCTGCGCCTTCTTCCGCGGTCAGTGGGCGGCCGAATTGCTGGGCGAGCCGGTTGAGGTCCTGACGGTACGTCCGGTCGAACTCGAAAATGCTCACTTCCGTGTCACCGACCTTGGCCGCGGTGTTCTGACCGAATCCCTGCAGGAAGTCGGTGACGCCCCAGATGGCGAAACTAAAAATCAGCAATGCGATAAACAGTTTGGCAACCCAGGTGCCGGCGCCTTTGCGCAGTGAGTCAAGCATGACGACTTCCATTTATTTTTTTGTCCAAGGCCGTTCCAACCGGCGCTTAACCAGGCCGCTGTGACCGGGGCGGGCGGATCATAATGAGGTGGCGGCTTCCTCGCAAGACGGTCGGGAACAAAGTTCGGAGAAGAAAGGGAGGTCCTCAAACCAAGGTGATTGCAACGCGGTGGCGCATCTGCTCTATAAGCGCCAGTCCAACCATCGGGTATCTGGGAGACGAAAACAGATGAGCGCCAAGATCAAGCCGCTTGTGGCCGGCAACTGGAAAATGAACGGACTGCGCGCCAGCCTCGCCGAGTTTCACAAGATGAAGGCAGGTCTGGGTGACGAGATGGCCGATACGGTCGACGCGATGATCTGTGCGCCGGCAACACTTGTCGCCGCGCTGGCGGAGATCTCGGGAAAGGGTGCGCCGGGTATCGGCGGGCAGGATTGTCATCCGGCGGCATCCGGTGCCCACACGGGAGACATTTCCGCCGAGATGCTCAAGGATGCAGGCGCGCAAGCGGTGATCGTCGGGCACTCCGAGCGCCGGACGGACCATGGCGAAACCGACGGCGACGTGAACGCAAAGGCGCAGGCTGCCTGGCGGGCCGGCCTGACGGCGATCATTTGTGTCGGTGAAACTGAGGCCGAACGCAAGGCGGGCAAGGCGCTGGAGGTTGTCAGGACGCAACTTGCTGGTTCCGTGCCCGACAGTGCGACGGCGGAAAACAGTGTCATCGCCTACGAACCCGTCTGGGCAATCGGCACAGGACTCACGCCGACTGCCGGAGATGTCGAGGAAATGCACACCGCCATGCGCGACATCCTGACCGAGCGCTTCGGCGGCGAGGGAAGCTCAATGAAGCTGCTCTACGGCGGGTCCGTCAAACCGGCAAATGCGGCTGAACTCATGTCCGTCAGCAATGTAAACGGAGCGCTTGTCGGCGGGGCAAGTCTGAAAGCCGACGATTTTCTCGGCATCATCGCCGCATATTCCTGACCGCTTCAGACTTGAAGCTTTGATCGCGAAGTCGCAATTGAAGGGTAGAAAGCGCGCGCCGACTGGTGTAGAAGGCCGCCAAACCCGAAATTCAGATAGAATGGCATTCGATGGAAACCGTAGTCATCGTTATCCACCTTATGGTCGTGTTGGCCCTGGTGCTTGTTGTCCTCCTGCAACGCTCTGAAGGCGGTGCGCTCGGTATTGGCGGCGGCGGCGGTGGCGGTGGCGGCCTCATGTCCAGCCGTGGAACGGCCAATGTGCTGACACGCGCAACCGCTGTTCTGGCGGTCGCTTTTTTCGCGACATCGCTGACGCTGAGCCTGATCGCCCAGAATGAAGAGGCTCCGAGTTCAATCCTCGATGCCGCACCGGCGTCGACGGACGGCGCACCGGTCGAGGGCGCTCCGAGCGGTTCAGGCGGTATCCTGGATCAGCTGAGACCCCAGGGCGAGCCTTCTGGCCCGCAGGTGCCGGCCGCACAATAGAGGCTTCGGCCGCTTCCAAAGACATCTGCCCTGCGGCTTTGTTCGCAGGGCATTTTTATGTGTTGAGAACGCAACTCCCGAGTGGCCAAACGGCTCTCGGCAAGGATATGGTATTGGTCCATGGCGCGATATATTTTCATTACCGGCGGCGTGGTCTCCTCGCTTGGAAAAGGTCTTGCTTCAGCAGCTCTGGGTGCTTTGCTCCAGGCGCGCGGATACAAGGTTCGACTCCGCAAGCTCGACCCCTACCTGAACGTTGACCCGGGCACCATGAGCCCTTATCAGCACGGCGAATGCTTCGTCACGGACGACGGAGCGGAGACCGATCTGGACCTGGGTCACTACGAACGTTTCACCGGCCGGCCTGCCAATCAGCAGGACAACATCACCACTGGCCGGATCTACCAGAACATCATCGCCAAGGAACGGCGTGGCGACTATCTCGGCGGCACGGTGCAGGTCATTCCACACGTGACCGACGCGATCAAGAACTTCGTCCTTGACGGCAACGACGGCTATGACTTCGTTCTTGTCGAGATCGGCGGTACCGTCGGCGACATCGAAGGTCTGCCGTTTTTCGAAGCGATCCGCCAGCTCGGCAACGATCTGCCGCGCGGGGACGTGGTCTACGTCCATCTGACGCTGATGCCCTACATTCCGAGCGCTGGGGAGATGAAAACCAAGCCGACCCAGCACTCGGTCAAGGAATTGCGGTCGATCGGGATTCAGCCCGACATTTTGATGATCCGCTGCGATCGTCCGATCCCCGAGACGGAGAAGCGCAAGCTCTCGCTGTTCTGTAATGTGCGGGAGAGTGCCGTCATTCCGGCCTACGACGTGAAATCGATCTATGACGTGCCGATTGCCTACCATCAGGAAGGGCTCGATGACGAAGTCCTTGCAGCATTCGGGTTGACGGGCGCCCCGGCGCCGGTGCTGCAGCGCTGGCAGGAGATTTCGCAGGCCGTCGCCAATCCCGAGGGAGAGGTGAAGATCGCGATCGTCGGCAAATACACAGTGCTGAAAGATGCCTACAAGTCGCTGATCGAAGCGCTCGTGCACGGCGGTATCGCGAATCGGGTGAAGGTCAATCTGGAGTGGATCGAATCGGAAACCTTCGAGAAGGAGGATCCCAGCCCCTATCTGGAAGGCGTTCACGGCATCCTCGTGCCCGGCGGTTTCGGGGAGCGCGGAGCGGAAGGCAAGATTGCCGCCGCAAGTTTTGCCCGCAACCGGAAGATACCTTACTTCGGGATCTGCTTCGGCATGCAAATGGCGGTTCTTGAAGCCGCGCGCAACATGGCCGGTATCACGGAAGCCAATTCGACCGAATTCGGTCCGAGCAGCGAGCCGGTTGTCGGACTGATGACGGAATGGACCAAGGGCAACGAGAGAGAACTTCGCAACGAAGACGGAGATCTTGGCGGAACGATGCGGCTCGGCGCCTATCCGGCCACATTGAAGCCAGGGTCGAAGATCGCCCAAATCTATGGCGAGACAAGCGTATCCGAACGCCACCGGCACAGATACGAGGTCAATATCGGCTATCGCAGCCAGCTGGAAGACTGCGGTCTGATTTTCGCCGGAACCTCTCCCGATGGTGTTCTCCCTGAAACGGTGGAGATCGAGGACCATCCCTGGTTTATCGGCGTCCAGTATCATCCCGAACTGAAATCGCGGCCGTTCGAACCGCATCCGCTGTTCGCGTCCTTTATCGGGGCGGCGCTGCAGCAGAGCCGTCTGGTCTAGGCCGGGCTTCGGGGAGGGGCAGAGTTGCTACGAGGTCTCGATCATATCGTTGTCGCAGTGAACGACCTCGACGCTGCGGGCAAGGCGTATGAAGCGCTTGGCTTCACGGTCACTCCGGAGAACAGGCATCCCTGGGGAACCGCCAACCGGCTGATACAGCTCGACGGATTTTTCATCGAATTGCTCAGCGTGGCGGACCCCGGTCTGATCACGGAAACGGCCGGAACGACGTTTTCCTTCGGTGCGTTCAACCGGTCGTTTCTGACCAAACGCGAAGGGGCGAGCATGCTGGTCATGGAAAGCCGGGATGCAGGCCTCGACAGGCAGGATTTTGAAAGAGCCGGCCTATCCCTGTTCGAACCGTTTTCGTTCGAACGCATCGCACACCTGCCGGACGGGAAGACGGCAAAGGTCGCCTTCGACCTGACCATCCTCCGGGATCCGCTAAGCCCGGAAATCGGTTACTTCACCTGCCACAACAAGTATCCGGAAAATTTCTGGAAACCGGCTTTCCAGACACATGCCAACGGAGCAGGGGAGATCAGGACGATCTACATGGTCGCCGAAGACCCGTCGGACCATCACGAGTTCCTGGGTGGCTTTACCGGTCAGCGGGAAATGCGGGCGACAAGCCTGGGTCTTGAAGTCGAGACGGCGCGCGGCAGGATTTCCGTGCTCAATCCGGCGGCGTATCGGTCCCTCGTCGGCGAAAGTGCTGCCGACGCGCTGCAGGGAGAGCTGCCGCAGATTGCCGCAATTGAGATCGGGACCGGTTCACCTGACCGGACAGGTGTCTTTCCCGCGAGCCGACTGCACGGCCTGACGCTCATTCTTTCTTCACAAGACTGCTGACAACTTTCGCGCCTGAGCCGACCCTCGGGAAAACAACCAAGGGCAATTGCGGATTGAAAACGCGACGTAAGACTATCGTCCGGCCTGACCCGTACAACGAGAAAATTCGCTTGTTGAATCAATCAGTCCTTTTATAGTGAACTCCGATCAAGCGCGCGACCCAAAGGTCTGACAGCGGAGTTCTCGAATGCCATTTCAGCGTATTGCTTCTCGTTCCCGTCATCTTCTCCTTGCTGCTGCTGCACTGAGCCTGGTGGCAGCCTGTTCTGACGAATCGAAGCAGGCAGAGGCCCCCGCGGCCCCGCCGCCCTCCGTCACGGTTGCCAAGGTGACCTCCCAGGATGTGCGTCAGAGCGAGTCTTTTGTCGGCCAGATCGCGGCGGTGGATCAGGTCGATCTCGTTGCCCGCGTGAGCGGCTTCCTTGAAGACAAGGCCGTTCCAGACGGGTCTTTCGTGAAGCAGGACGACCTTCTGTTCACGATCGAAAAGGCGCAATACGAAGCGCAGCTGACCAAGGCGAAAGCCGATCTTGCCAGCGCCAAGGCGGATGCGGCTCTCAAGGCGGCCGACGAAAAGCGTGACAAGGACCTTCTGGACAAGGGACATGTTTCGGAAGCCGCGTATGAGGCGACGCTTGCGCAGAAACAGCAGGCGGAAGCGTCCGTCGAGGCCGCACAGTCCGGCCTGCAGCAGGCCGAACTCGACTTGAGCTACACCGACATTTCAGCACCGTTTCCAGGTCAGATCGGCAAGAGCACATTCAGTGTCGGGGAACTCGTCGGACCCAACACCAGCTCACTTGCCAAGCTGATTCGTCTCGCGCCGGTCTATGTCAATTTCTCCGTCAGCGAAGCGCAGTATCTCAATGCTGTGCAGACCCACAATATCAGTCCCGCCGATCTTTCTCCCGACGAAGCACCTTCCATCAGCCTCGTGCTTCCCAACGGCGACAAATACGGAGAAACCGGGAAGATCGTCTACATCGACAACGAGATCGACGCCACAACGGGCACGATTTCCTTCCGCGGGCAATTTGAGAACAAGGACGTCCGCCTGCTTGCCGGGACCTATGTCACGGTTCTTCTGGAAGCTCCGAACACGGAGACCGCGCTCGTCGTTCCCCAGGCGGCGATCCAGCGGGATCAGCAGGGCGCGTTCGCTCTCGCGATCACGTCGGACAAGAAGGTCGAACAGAAATATGTCGAGCTTGGTCAGCAGATCGGGACGAATTTTGTCGTCACGAACGGTCTGGCCGAAGGGGATGAAGTCATAACGGAAGGTCTGCAAAAGGTCCGACCGGGTGTCGAGGTCGACCCTGTCCTCGCATCCCAGCCGGCGGAGCAGAGCTAAATGTTTTCTCGCTTTTTCATTTACCGGCCGAAATTCGCGCTGGTGATTTCGATTGTCATCACGATTGCCGGTATTCTCGGCTACGTGTCCCTGCCGGTCGAGCAGTTTCCCAATATCACACCGCCGGTGGTGAACGTCTCTGCGACCTACACGGGCGCGAACGCGGAGGTTCTCGAGGAGACCGTCGCGGCGCCCATCGAGGGCCAGGTCAACGGCGTCGACGACATGATCTACATGCAGTCGACCAGCAACGACAGCGGCAACTATTCGCTCAACGTGACCTTCGCGGTCGGGACGGATCCGGATATTGCAACCGTCAACACGCAGAACCGTGTGTCACAGGCGACCAGCCAGCTGCCGAGCGAAGTGACCGCGAACGGGGTGACCGTTCAAAAAGCCAGTACCAACATGCTGCTGGTGATCACGCTCTATTCGCCGAACGGCACCTATGACCCTGTCTTCCTGTCCAATTACGCCTCCATCAACCTGAAGGACGCGCTTGCCCGTGTTCAGGGCGTCGGCCGCGCCGACGTGATGACGGATTTCGCCTACGGCATGCGTATCTGGCTCGATCCGGACAGGCTCACCAGCCTGGGCATGACGCCGACAGATTTCATCGCCGCCGTTCAGGATCAGAACATCCAGGTCGCCGCCGGCCAGATCGGCGCGCCACCCGTGCCGGATGGGCAGCAGTTCCAGTATACGATCAAGGCGAAGGGCCGGCTTGCGACACCGGAAGAGTTCGAGGACATCGTCCTGAGAACCGGCGCGGACGGGGCCATCGTGAAGATCGGGGACGTTGCCCGGGTCGAACTCGGTGCCCAGTTCTACAACGCGTCCGGTGAGTTCAACGGCCAGCCTTCCACGGTTCTTGCGATCTACCAGGCTCCGGGCGCAAACGCGCTGCAGGTTTCCGAGAACGTGCTCGCGCGTCTTGAAAACCTGTCTCAAGCGTTTCCGGACGATGTCGCGTACGCGGTTCCGTTCAACACGACGGACTTCGTGCAGGCTTCGCTGGACGACGTGATCGCGACGCTGTTCCTCACGTTTCTGCTCGTCGTGTCGGTGGTGTTCATCTTCCTGGGCAACTGGCGCGCGACGATCATTCCGACCGTTGCGATCCCGGTGTCGCTGATCGGGACGTTCGGGGTACTGCTTGCACTCGGCATGTCGCTCAACACGATTTCTCTGTTCGCACTGGTTCTGGCGATCGGCATCGTGGTCGATGACGCGATCGTCGTCGTTGAGAACGTTGAACGCATCATCGCGGAGGAGGGGCTGGCGCCGAAGGAAGCCACCGCCAAGGCGATGGAGCAGATCACCAGTCCCGTCATTGCGACGACGCTCGTGCTGCTTGCCGTGTTCGTGCCGACGATCTTCATGCCCGGCATCACCGGCCGGCTCTATTCTCAGTTTGCCGTAACGATTTCCGTTTCGGTGGTGATCTCGTCGATCAACGCGCTGACGCTGTCGCCGGCGCTCTGCGGTCTCATCCTGAAAGCGCGCTCCGGCCCGCCGAAGGGGCTCATGGGGCTGTTCGACCGCGGCATCACCGGTGTGCGCGACGGCTATACCGCGATCATCCGGCGGCTCGTGCGCGTGGCCTTCATCGGCCTGATCATCGTCGGCGGTGCGATCGCCGTGATCATGTCGCTCGGCAGCACGCTGCCCCAGGGCTTTCTGCCCTCCGAGGACCAGGGTTACCTGATGGTGGACGTCCAGCTTCCCGATGGCGCCGCTCTACAACGGACGGAGACGGTCACGGAGCGCGTGGTTGAACTGACGCAGGCTGTCCCGGGCGTCGAAAACGTCGTCATCGTCAACGGCTATTCCATCCTCAACGGCGCGACATCCTCGAACGCCGCGCTCGTGATCGCGACAATGAGCAACTGGGAGGAGCGGCAGGAACCGAACCTTCGCATCAATGCCATTCTGGCAAAGTTCTGGGCTGACTTCTCCACGATACCGGGCGCCAACATCATTGCCTTCAATCCGCCGCCAATCCCGGGCCTCGGGACCACCGGGGGCGTGCAGATGATGATGCAGCAGACGGGTGGCGGCACGCCGCAGGACCTGGCGTCTGCCGTCGGCTCGATGGTCTATTCGGCCAACCAGAGCTCCGATATCGCGCGCGCCTATTCCACGTTCCGGGCGAATGTTCCGCAGGTGTTCGTCGATCTCGACAGGGAAAAGGCCAAGACACTTGGGATCGGTGTCTCCGACGTCTT
The DNA here is from genome assembly GCF_965229775.1 of Roseibium sp. Lineage (GTDB taxonomy): Bacteria > Pseudomonadota > Alphaproteobacteria > Rhizobiales > Stappiaceae > Roseibium. Next base: position 4,966,107 of record NZ_OZ245929.1, on the reverse strand, counting down.
CACCACGCTGCAGGCCTATCTCGGTTCGTTCTATATCAACGACTTCAACATCTTCGGCCGCGTCTACAAGGTGATGATCCAGGCCGACGGGCAGTATCGTGACAAGATCGAGGATATCGGCCGGCTCTATGTCCGTTCCCAGGACGGCACCATGGTGCCGCTGCGCAGTATCCTGACGACCGAGAACGTGCTCGGGCCGCAGATCCTGACGCGCTACAACATGTTCCGGGCAGCCGCCGTCATGGCGGATCCGGCCCCCGGGGCCTCGACCGGTGTCGTCATCAACGAGATGGAATCGGCGGCAGACGAAGCCATGCCGCCGGGATACACCTACGAATGGACGGGCACGGCGCAGCAGCAGCAGGGCGCCAGCAACATCGTGATGTTCATCCTGATGCTGTCGATCCTGTTCACCTATCTCTTCCTGGTTGCCCAGTACGAGAGCTGGTCGATGCCGGTTGCGATCCTGATGTCGGTGTCCTTCGCCATCATGGGGGCGCTCGTTGCGGTGTTCGTTACCGGCGGGGATGTCAATCTCTATACCCAGATCGGCATGATCATGCTTGTCGGCATGGGGGCGAAGAATGCGATCCTGATCGTGGAATTCGCCATGGAACAGCGTGACAGCGGCAAGAGCATCATGGACGCGGCCACCGAGGCGGCGCACTTGCGTTTCCGCGCCGTGATGATGACGGCGCTGTCGTTCCTGCTCGGTGTCGTGCCGCTGATGACGGCGTCGAGCGCCGGTGCTGCCAGCCAGAAGGCCATCGGCTTTGCCGTCTTCGGCGGGATGCTGTTTGCAACCGTGATCGGGGTCCTGATGATCCCCGTGCTTTACGTGTGCCTCCAGTACATCCGCGAGAAGGTCAAGACGATGCTCGGCGGGCAGGGGCATGTCAGCCGGAGTGCCGAAGCCGGGTAAGCAGAGTTGTATCTATGAAAAGAAAGGCCGGTCGACACGCGATGGTGGACCGGCCTTTTTGCTGAACATCCCGACATCGCAACAATCCGTGTGGTTTGCAAACACCCTTCTGCAATCCATGTCCGCTTTGCCAACGTAGGTACCATCAATCAGACAAACGGATGGTGAGAGCGTTGATCGAAGTTTATTACGACGGCAAGTGCGGGCTCTGTTCGCGGGAGATCGGCTATTACAAGCGGCTGACACCGAGAACCAGCATCGTCTGGAACGATATCGCCACGCATCCGGAGCTGCTTCAGGGCACGGGCATGAGCCAGTCGGAGGCCTTGCTTTATCTGCGCGTGCGTGACGAAGAGGGGATGATCCAAACCGGTCTGGACGCGTTTCTGGTGGTCTGGCGGCAGTTCAGGGGATGGCGGCTTCTGGGCGCGCTCGCCGCCTTGCCGGGCGTCTATCGCGGCGTTTCATTTGCCTATCGGAAATTCGCCGACCGTCGTTTCAAACGTCATGCGCATTGCCAGGCGAGCCTTCAGCCTTCGGCAACACCTGCCGGCTCCGGGCCCTGAAACCTGTTCTCAGCTGCCGAGTTGTGCCTCGATGGCCCTGACGATCTTCGAAGATGTCGGTTTTGTCGGTGTGGAGAACCAGGCGACGATCGAGCCGTCCGGCCCGATCAGGTACTTGTGAAAATTCCAGTAGGGACGGGCGGCTGATCCGAGCGTTTCCGCGGCCCACGCGTAGAAGGGATGCGCGAGCTTTCCCTTCACGGACGTTTTTGCGGTCATCAGGTATTTGGCGCCGTATTTGGCTTCGCAGAAACCGGCTATCTCGCCGTCTTTCAAGGGTTCCTGATTGCCGAAATCGTTTGACGGCACCGCGATCACGACCAGTCCGTTGTCCGAATAGCGTTCATGCAGTTCCTGCAGTCCGGCAAGCTGCTTGCTGAACCCGCATTTGGTTGCCGTGTTGACGACCAGGACGGTCTTGCCCGCAAACTGCTCCAGCGGCAGCTGACTGCCGTCGGGCATGTCGAAGGAAAACTGCAGAGCGCTGTCGCCGGCCTGTCCGGCGGGCACTTGTGACATGCTCGCGCTCATGGCCACGGTCGCGCCGGCAACGAGGCTCAGAATGTTTCCGATCCTGGGCATCAAGTCATCTCCAATTTGCTGCCCTCATTACGTTTTCTTGAGGCGGTCCGGTTCACCGGTTGCTGACATTTCTGACCCTAGACACCCGTGTCCGGGCCGATCGGATCGAATATCGTCTCGATTGCCTGGAACATGGTCCTGTAGACGCCGATCTCGTCCTTGGCGAAATCGCCATGGGGAATGGCCTTCTTGGCTTCCTGGAGCAGATCCGAGCGGATGGCGTCCAGATCAATGCCGGTTTCCGCGGCACGCTTTTCAATCTCGACATGGAGCCGCTTCGCGATGCCGGCATAGGCAACGATCGCTGTGACCATATGGGTCGGTTCTTCCGGGATCGGGATTTTCATCCGCGCGTGTTTCCTTGTTGCTTTTGCCTCATCTTTTCTGCGCACGACCCGTGCGCGGGCATGCCGGCAATATAGGTCATCCCAGGCCGGTTGCAGAAGGGCGTTTGGTGTCGATCTTGCCGCGAGGTTTTGGGGTGGGGCGGCGAGCCCGCCATGCTGTTTTGCCACGTTGCATAATCGCGAGCCGGACCAGGTGCCGTTATCGACTTGGCTCAAATCAATTCATAGGCATACTGCTCCTGCGAACGTAGTTTTCACAGTAATAAATTATTAAAATATTATTAATTAATGTACTATAAGAATTAAATACTTTATCTTTTCGCAATTTATATCTAGATTTTGGAAAAAAATATCATCGGGATCTAGATGTGGCACTCCAAAAATATATGAAGTTCGGTTTCGCTTTGCCGGTTTGGCTGGCTGCTTGCGCTCAATCACCTGAATCCATTCAGCCGTCTTACGTTAGTCCATCCGAGTATTCAGGATGGTCCTGCTCTGCAATGCGCGCAGAAGCCGGGCGAGTGAACGACGCATTGGCAGTTGCGTCCAAACAGCAGAGCAATGCGCGTTCCGGCGATGTCGCGGGGGTTATCCTGCTTGGCTTGCCGGTTTCATCTCTCTCGGGAGCAAACGTTGCTCCGGAAGTTGCCCGTCTGAAGGGACACAAGGAAGTGATCGAGCGCACGATGAACCAGCAAAGCTGCTAGGCTCAGGGCGCACTTCGCGCGGGGGCGCCATCGATCTCTAGGGCCTGTTCGAAGAGTTGCAGGCATAGCCGCGATTTGCTTGGGTCCGTCATGTGTGCCAGACCCGAGACGAAATCTCGGGACTTGAGCAAATTTCCTGATTTTCTGGAATTGTTTTGGTGAGCCGACAGGGGTTCGAACCCTGGACCTACTGATTAAAAGTCAGTTGCTCTACCAGCTGAGCTATCGGCTCTCACCAAAGTACCGAAGCGTTGGGGCAGCGTGGCTCGCCGCCGCGTCGGTGGCGTGTGTTTAGGCTGTGAGTGGGGACATTGCAAGAGGCAAAATTCATTTTTTCAACAGCGCGCCGAAAAACGACATGCGTCCATGTGTCATTCATTTAAACAACGAGAAAATTCGCCATGAAATTATATCCATGAGTATTAATTGCCAAATAACAATACCAATTGGTAAAGTAATTGCAGGACGCGCAAATATAGTGCTTTAACGTTTGTTGGTTATATTCGTATTTAAGAAGATAAAGATTATTCTACTGCAAAAACTGTCAGGTGGCGCAATATAGGTTTGTGTTGTACCTTGGAGCGTCATTCAGGAGGTCGCATGCGTACGACGACAATGGATACTCATACAAACTCCGTCGAGTTTGATTTTGTGAAAGGGCACATCGCCGCGACGATGACCCTGATTCATGCGCTCATCGATCAGGGTGTCATCGATCGTGAGCAGCTTGATGTTTTTTTTGCTTCTTTTATTGGTGAATTGCCGCACAATCGCGAAACGCTCGGTCTGCGTCTGATCCTCGATCAGTGGCGGCAGGGGCTGAGAGAAGGTGACCCGGAAGAAGAGCTGAAGGGCATGATTTTCGAAGTCATCAGCGGGGGGCAATCCAACTAGGCTCAGGTGCAGGCGGCCGGGGCAGGGGCCGTTGCAACTAATGAAGCACAGCATACGAAACGGGCGCCGCGGCGCCTTTTTTGATTCTGTCAGAGCGCGAGCGCCGTGTGCCGAAACTGGTGCCCACGCTGGTCAAGCGCGGGCAGCTTTGATATTTCTGGTGAGGAGTGTGTTCTTGGTTCTCCAGGTGTCAGGTGTCTGTTCCATGTGTTTGTCCGTTTGCCGTGAACGCGGTGCCGGCTCCCCGAGAGGGCTTCTCCCGCGTCTTCGTTCACTTTTGCTGATGGCTTTTTGCGTCGCCGGTGGCGTCTTGCCGCCAGTGCAGGGACTGGCATCGGAGCAGAGCTTCATCACCATCGGAACAGCCGGGGTCACCGGTGTCTATTACCCGTCCGGCAGTGCGGCCTGCAGGCTCGTCAACCAGGATAGAGCCGAGCACGGCGTTCGCTGTTCCGTGGAAGCAACGCTCGGGTCCATATCGAATATCGAACTCATCCGGTCCGGCGACCTCGATTTCGGCTTCGCACAATCCGATTGGCAACACCACGCCTATCTCGGCACATCTGTGTTTGAAGATACGGGACCTTTCGCAGATCTGCGCTCCGTTTTCGCCTTGCATGCCGAGGTCGCGACGATCGTGGTCAGGGACACGTCCGCTTTCCGGTCATTCGATGACCTGAAGGGTGCCAGGATAGACATTGGCAGCAAGGGGTCGGGATCGGAGGCTTCCTGGAACACGCTCGTTTCCAGCCTGGGCTGGTCGGAGGAGGACAGGCAAGGGTTTTCGAACAGAAGCAGTTCCGAACTCGCCGAGGCGCTGTGCAACGACGAGATCGATGCCTATTTCCAGCTGATCGGTCATCCCGCCGCTCTGATCGAGGAGACCCTGGAACAGTGCGGCATCCGCCTGATCGGCATGGACGGTGCGGCTGTTGCCGCTTTCGTTGAAAACGAACCCTACTACATGCCGGCGAAAATCCCGGCCGGCGTCTATGGTCAGGACGAACCGGCCGGATCGTTCGGCGTGGTCGCCACGATCGTGACCTCTGCCGCGATGCCCGACAACATCGTCGCGGCCCTCGTCGCGGCCGTTTACGAGAATTTCGATGATTTCGCCACCCTGCACCCGGCGCTCAGTGTTCTCACGCAGCCGGATATGGTCGCCGAGGGTGTTACGGCGCCGCTTCATCCAGGGGCCATGAAATACTTCGAGGAAAACGGCCTGTTGTCTCCGGCAGGTGAGCGGCGGGCGAACTAGAGCATTTTCCGACCAATTTGGATCATTTGACCGAGGCCCTTTTTCGCGCTGGCGAGACGGTTCGCCCGCCGTGGTGTTGCCCACCACAAGGGTGAACCAACGACGCCAGAGCGGAAAAGGGCCCGGCCAATCTTGATGTTTGTCGCTTGAATGCGTTCCACAAAGGGTGAGGATATCCAGCCCATCGGCTGCGTTGTGCCACTTGCACGATGCACCGCATCGCGCTTCGTGACCCGCCTAGCCGAGTGAACCGGATATCCGCATCAAATGATTCAAATTGGTCGGAAAATGCTCTAGTCACCCGCTCTCCAAAAGGTGACACGCAATTGTCTTGGAGTTTGGTGATTTCGGGGCTAAATCAATGCTCCAATTCTCAGCCGGTCTATACCGGACCGAAATCGAGCGAGACCGGAAAAACAGATGATCCTCCAAGAAACGTCGGTACTCATTGCCGTTCTGGCCGGAGTTGTGTCCTTTCTTTCCCCCTGTGTGTTGCCCCTCGTGCCGCCATACCTGGGGTACATGGCGGGTGTTTCACTTGAGGAACTGGCCAATGAAGAGGAAGACAACCGCGCGGCGGCAAGACGGGTCTTTCTGACGTCGCTCGTTTTCGTACTGGGTTTTTCGACCGTCTTTGTCATGCTTGGTGCAACCGCCAGCCTGCTGGGTCAGATCATCCGGCAGTATCTCGATTTTCTCGGCTATATCGCGGGCGCGGTCATCATTGTCATGGGGCTGCATTTCCTTGGCGTTTTCCGCATTGGTCTTCTTTACCGGGAAGCCCGGTTCCAGGTCACGCGCAAGCCTGCCGGGCCGCTGGGAGCCTATGTGATGGGGCTTGCCTTCGGCTTTGGCTGGACGCCCTGCATCGGACCCGTTCTGGCCGGCATCCTGACCTTCGCGGCGGCGAAGGATACGGTCGGGCAGGGCGTGATGCTGCTGACGGCCTATGCGGTGGGTCTGGGTATTCCGTTCCTGATCGCGTCCCTGTTTGCCGGCCCTTTTCTGAAATTCATGAAACGGTTCCGCAAGCACATGGGAGCCGTGGAGAAGACGATGGGCGGAATGCTTGTCGTGACGGGCGTTCTGTTTCTGACCGGACAGATGGCCGTTTTCTCCTACTGGCTCCTGGAAACCTTCCCGGCCTTTCAGACGATCGGTTGACGTTTGGTTCCGGTCCGAAATGCTGCGCCCGGCCAGATGGGATTTTCACCGATAAACCGGCTCACTGCGGCGGTGAGAACGCGCTGTCCCTGAATTCGGCGGCCGTGACAAGCGGATCGCCGGCATAAAGCGCGGGCCGGCACAGTTCGGTGACGGCGAGCAGGTGCAGGCAGGCAAGGGAAGCATCCGCCGCGTTGGCGAAGGGGCCGATCATCAGCGCAATCCCGCCTTCTTCGGTCTGCTTCTCCATCAGCAGCGGTCGCAGGTCGCGCATGCGCTCCTCGTTCTGCTCCTTGAAATCGGCCCATGCCTTCGCGGCGCCCGCTCTCGACCGGTAGTGTCCGATTATGGCCCCGAAGTCACTCCGTCTGATCTGGCTGTCACCTCCCGTTCCGCGGATCTGGCCGGACGGAGCCGACGGGCTGATGACCCGCGGGGCGAGGCCTGTTCGCGTCGGCGTGCTGTCGAACTCCGGCAAGGTTTCTGCCGGTGTGTCCGGTATCGATGCCGTGGTGAGTGATGACGTGTCGCCGGTCGTCGGCGACACGATCCTGACCGGTTCGGTTTCGGTGTTTTCGGGCGCCGGCAGCGTCTGCGGAGGCGGCAGCAGGCGGACACCGGCGGACTTTTCGGGCGTTGCCTCACGCGGCTTGTCCGCCTCTGGTCCTTTGTCGGCGTGGATCTGGTTTGTTGCTGTCCGGGGCTGCGATGGCGTGAGCGGACCGGCCATTGGTTCGCGGGCCGCAGGCTTTGCCATAGCTTCAGAAGCGGGTCTTTCCGTAACGATTTTTCCAGGCTGCGGAGCAACCGATTGTTCTGCCTGTATTTTTTCGCGAGCGGAAGATGCGAGTTTTGCGAGAGCGACTTCCTGTTCAAGCGCTGCGATGCGGCTCGAATAGACCCGGTTTTGTTCCGAAAGTGCCGACAACCGGCGGCGCAGCCCGACGACTTCGCGCTGGAGCACCTCGATCTGGCTCTGTTGCAGGTCTTGCCCGTTTTCGATTTCCCCGGCAGAGGAAGGAACAGCGGCGATCGCAATCGCGGCCTCGCGGTTGATCGAAGCGGTTGTTTCGATCGGGGAGCCGGCAGCCAGCGGGATGCCGGCCGGAAGCGTCCGGCTGTCCGTGAAAGGCGTAAACGGGGGGCTGGCAAACTGGTAGGACGCCAGCCCGATGGTTCCCATGAAAACGGCCGCAAATGCCCAGGACAAGATACCGACACGGGACGGTGTGAACGTGTCCCGAACGATTTCTCGAGTCGTTTTTGGAGCCTGGGGTTCAAGCAAGGCGTTCGGTCCGGATCCTGTTTGCGAATCTGCGCGGCGATACTGTATCAGGCGCCTATTATGGTTAATGAAAGCAAAACAGGAATGGCCTGTTCATCACATCTTTCAATGTTCTGTGGATCGGGGCATATAAGAGCCCGCGCCTTCGCCCCTTGTCCTGAATTCTGAGTTGGAATTTGCATGTCCGATCGCACTTGTCTCTCAATCGTTCTCGCCGCAGGTCTCGGCACCCGCATGAAATCGGATCTGCCGAAGGTTCTTCACGAGATAGGCGGTCTGGCGATGGTCGGGCATGTGCTGAAAGCGCTTTCCGGCGCCGGTTCGGATCGCGTTTCGGTGGTGACGGGTCCGGAGATGCCGGCCCTTGCCGATCTGGTGGCCGGAATGATGCCGTCCGCCCTGTGCCACGTGCAGGAGGAGAGGCTCGGAACTGCTCACGCCGCGCTTGCGGCAAGAGAGGCACTTGTGCAGCCTGCGGACGATGTCCTGGTCCTGTTCGGCGACACGCCCCTGGTAACGGCAGAGACCGTTTTGAAAGTGCGGGACGCGCTGCGGGAGGGAAGCGATCTCGTCGTACTCGGGTTCGAGACACAGGATCCGTTCGGATACGGACGCCTGCTTACGGACAACGGCAAGCTCCTTGCAATCCGGGAAGAAAAGGATGCCTCCGACGAAGAACGCAAGGTGATGTTCTGCAATTCGGGCATCATGGGTTTTGCCGGCAAACATGCGCTGTCGCTGATGGAGGAAATCGGCAATTCGAATGTCAAAGGCGAGTACTATCTGACTGACGCTGTCGAGATCGCGAACCGTCGTGGACTCAAGGTTTCCGCGGTTGCCGGCTCGGAAGTGGAGACGCAGGGCATCAACACGCGGGCCCAGCTCGCGGCCTGCGAGCAGGACTTTCAGGACCGCATGCGCCGCGCGGCAATGGACGACGGCTGCACGCTTCTTGCGCCGCACACCGTGTTCTTTTCCCATGATACGGTCCTTGAACCGGGCGTCACTGTCGAACAGAACGTCGTTTTCGCCGGTGGCGTACATGTGGCTTCTGGAGCGACCATCCGGGCGTTCAGCCATCTGGAGGGCGCCGCCGTGGCAAGCGGATGCGTCGTCGGTCCCTACGCGCGTTTGCGCCCGGGAACGGTTCTCGAGCACGGCGCGAAGATCGGAAACTTCGTGGAGACGAAAAACGTGACCTTCGGCGCGGGCGCAAAGGCAAATCATCTCAGTTATGTCGGTGATGCAAGCGTTGGCTCAAAGAGCAATATCGGGGCCGGCACGATCACCTGCAACTATGACGGCTTTCTCAAGCACCGGACGGACATCGGCTCCGGCAGCTTCGTCGGGTCGAATTCAACGCTGGTTGCGCCCGTTCAACTGGGTGACGGGGCATTTGTGTCCGCCGGGAGCGTGATCACGCAAGACGTCCCGGCCGACGCACTGGCCTTCGGACGAGCACGTCAGGACACGAAGGAAGGCCGGGCCAAGGCTCTGAAAGAAAAGCTGAAAGCCGCGAAGGACGCGAAGTCCGGATCTGCGGCCTGACACCTGTTCTGACATTTTCTGAAACACGTATTGATTTCAATTTTTGGCTTACCGTCGTCTAAAGCATGGTGGCTTTTCTACAGTTTGATAGGGGTTTTTTATGTGCGGTATTGTCGGCGTTCTGGGTAAGATTGAGGCTGCTCCACGCATTGTCGATTCTCTGAAGCGTCTTGAATACCGGGGTTACGACTCTGCCGGGGTTGCAACGCTGGTCGACGGGGCACTGGTTCGCCGGAGAGCAGAGGGAAAACTTCGCAATCTCGAAGCCGCCCTTGATGGAACGCCGCTGGCGGGGACGTCGGGGATCGGCCACACCAGATGGGCGACGCACGGTGCGCCGACCGTATCCAACGCGCATCCTCATCAGGCAGGTTCGGTTGCGATCGTTCATAACGGCATTATCGAGAACTATCTTGAACTGCGTGACGAGGTGGTGTCCGCGGGTGCCGTCCTGTCGACCGAGACCGACACCGAGGTGGTGGCGCACCTGATCAACGCAGCCATGGAAAAGGGCAAGTCTCCCCGCGACGCGGTTGCCGAGACCCTGCCGCGTCTCAAGGGGGCCTTTGCACTCGCCATGCTTTTTGCAGGCGAAGATGACCTCATGATCGGTGCGCGCAAGGGGTCTCCGCTGGCGATTGGACATGGCGAAGGCGAGATGTTTTTTGGCTCCGATGCCATCGCTCTCTCACCCTTTACCGACAGGATTACCTATCTGGAGGAGGGTGACTGGGCGGTGCTTACGCGGTCCGGCGCGCGTGTATTTGACCGGGACAATAATCCGGTCGAGAGACCGGAAGCGCGGTCGTCCGTGACGTCGAGCCTTATGGAAAAAGGCAACTACAAGCACTTCATGGCAAAGGAAATCCATGAGCAGCCGGAAGTGCTTGGCCATACCCTGTCTCGCTATTTCGACTACACAAGCAACTCGGCCAATGTTGCTGGTGCGGACAAGCTCGGGTTCAAGGACCTGTCCAGGCTGATCATTTCCGCTTGCGGCACGGCCTATCTTGCCGGTCTCGTTGCCAAATACTGGTTTGAAAAATACGCGCGGCTTCCGGTCGAAATCGACATCGCAAGCGAGTTTCGCTACCGGGAGACACCTGTCAGCGACAGGGATGCGGCCCTGTTCATCTCCCAATCGGGGGAGACGGCAGACACGCTCGCGTCGCTCCGTTACTGCAAGGAAAACGGTGCAGCCATCGGCGCGATCGTCAATGTTCCTGAGAGCACGATTGCGCGGGAAGCCGACATGGTGTTTCCGACGATCGCGGGCCCCGAGATCGGTGTGGCGTCGACAAAGGCCTTCACCTGTCAGCTCGCCGTTCTGGCGGCCCTGGCCATCCAGGCGGGACGGGAACGCGGTTTTCTCTCGGCTGAAAGCGAAAGAGCGCTTGTTGGAGAGTTGACCGAAGTCCCGAGCCTGGCACTGAAGGCGCTTGCGGGCGAAGCTGAAATCGAAAAACTGTCGCAGCCGCTGTCGAAAGCCAACAATGCGCTTTATCTCGGCCGCTCGACGAATTTCCCGCTCGCGCTCGAAGGCGCGCTCAAGCTCAAGGAACTCTCCTATATCCATGCCGAAGGCTATGCGGCAGGCGAACTGAAGCATGGCCCGATCGCGCTGATCGACGAAAACATGCCGGTTTTCGTGATTGCGCCTTACGATGCGATCTACGAGAAAACGGTCTCCAACATGCAGGAAGTTGCCGCGCGCGGCGGCAGGATCGTGTTGATCACGGATGCCAAGGGCGCCGAGGAAAGCGGTGGTGCCGCGGAAAACACGGTGATCATGCCGGACATGTCCGATATCGTTGCGCCGATCATCTACGCGCTGCCGGTGCAGCTCATCGCTTACCACACAGCGGTTTTCATGGGCACGGATGTGGACCAGCCGCGCAACCTGGCCAAGTCCGTGACGGTGGAGTAAGTCCATGGTGGATCACGCGGATACGGTCATTGTCCCATTTGAAGAAGGGTATCGGACCGACGTCATCGCCCTCTGGCAATCCTGTGGTCTGACGCGTGCGTGGAACGACCCGGACAAGGATATCGACCGCAAGCTGAGCGACCCTCAGGGAGGTTTTTTTGTACTGCTCAAAGGCGAGACGGTGATCGGGTCCGTGATGGCTGGCTATGATGGCCATCGCGGTGCGATCTACTATCTCAGCATCGATCCTGCGCATCAGTCTGCCGGCCTCGGACGGCGTCTCATGGAGCACTGCGAGGCGTTCCTGATCGGGCTTGGCTGTCCGAAGATCAATCTCTTCGTGAGGCAAGGCAACGAGGCGGTCATGAAGTTCTACGATGACCTCGGCTATGCCCCGGAGAAAGCTGTCGCGCTCGGAAAACGGCTGATTCCGGACGACTGATATCGGGTTTGGCGATAATCCCGAGGCTTGAGTTAGTGGTACGCTCACGGTGCCTGGCGCTGGGTGCATTGTTGAGCAAAGCAACAAATGACCCGAATTCAGTGCACAACTTTGCAACGAGAAAGCCGCAAATAACCTTCCTTGATGTGCGCCTGCCGGATGGCCTTGATCAAGGTCTCGCTCAAAAACAGGGTGGATCGGAGTTTTGGGTCAACCCAAAGATCGGGACCATCCTCCAATGCCTTAGGTGTGACGGCGATCCGGTCGTCTCCATCCGCAAATTGCCTCCAAAGCTCTTTGCCATGTTGCTCCATTGAAAATATGGAGCGCAGGTCTACGCTCTCTGCGGCACAAAACGTTCCCTCGCGAGCAGCAAGGGTGAGTGCATAGAATGGACCGGGAAGCTCGGTTTGCTTGTCGGCCTCAAAGACCGGCACCCGAGTGAGCCCTCCTGTTCCAAGGTTCACCGATGCAAGCACCTCCGCCAACTTCCCTTTAACCGCCGCGAATCCGCCAAGAAAGAAGAAGTCCTTTGTTTTGTTGAACCGTTCCGGATCAAACACGTAACAAGCCTCGGGGAAGTCTTCTCGCTGCAAGATTTCACCCCGTGACTGTCGTTGCATATCCTGCGAAACTTTTTTGGGCTTTTTGGGCACGATGTGCGTGGGCTCTTCCCAGTCGTGACCATAATATTTGGAGCGAATGCCCAGCTTGTTGCTGAGTTCCCCACTCGACAATGCGCCACTGATCCAGACCGCTTTATTGGTTTTCATGTTCCACCTTCAATTTGATAAAGCGGGAGTACATGGTGCCCGAGAACGCAATCAAGGTTCCGTCCTCGGACCGGACGGGCGGGTGACGACGTAGGTGGCGCATCCGATAATGATTATGGCGATACCTGTCGCCAGCCACGGGGCGGGGCTGGTGGACCAGTAGAAGAATAGATAGCCGACCGCCATGCCCGCAATTGCTATGACCTTGGCCTTCACCGGAATGGCTCCATGCTCGCGCCAGGCAATGACGGGTGGACCGATCACGGGATGGTTCAGGATTTTGGCTTCAAGCGCTGGGGAGGAGCGCGCAAAGCAACCGGCCGCCAGGATGAAAAAGATCGTACTCGGCAAAATCGGCAGGAAAGCGCCAATGATTCCCAGGCCCACACATCCGGTTCCCAGAAGTTTGAACGTGAAACGCCGCAATCCTGCCTCCGCAATCGGCATTTTTAGGGTATATCGCTGAAAAATTAATCGAGCGAAGTATACCGCACTGCGATAAAGATAATTATGTAGTGTGGATCACACTGTAAGACGAGCACTCAACAGGAATCCGGTCGTTTTCACCTATGAGCCGCAACAAGCATAAACCAGAAGACACGTCGATCAAAGGTCACAGACCGGGTGCGGCAACGCGCCTTCGCAACTACTTCCTGACCGGTCTGGTCATTACCGGACCCATCGGCATTACGCTCTGGCTGACCTGGACCTTCATCAAGTGGGTGGACGGCTGGGTGAAACCGTTTGTTCCCAAGATCTACAATCCCGAGACCTATCTGCCGTTTTCCGTTCCGGGTTTCGGCCTGATCGTCGCGATTTTCGTACTGACGATCGTGGGATTTCTGGCGGCCAATTTCCTCGGGCGCAGCCTGATTTCGGCAGGCGAGGGAATCGTCGGCCGCATGCCGCTCGTCCGCAATGTTTACAGTGGTTTGAAGCAGATCTTTGAGACAGTGCTTGATGAGCGCGGCAACAGTTTCACCAAGGCAGCGCTGATCGAGTATCCGCGCAAGGGTCTCTGGGCGATCGTGTTCATCTCGACCGAAACAAAGGGCGAGGTTGCGGAACGCCTGCGAGAGAAGGCAAGCACGGTTTCCGTGTTTCTTCCGACTACGCCGAACCCGACATCCGGGTTCCTGCTGTTCGTTCCCAAGGAGGACATCGTCGAGTTGTCGATGGGTGTCGAGGACGCCGCCAAGCTGGTCATCTCAGCAGGTCTGGTCAGTCCGGATCTCCCCGATATCCTCGAGGATGTCATTGCCGAGCCGGAGAAGCTTGAGCGTATCCGCAAACGCGAGGATGCCTGATCATCCTGCTCTCAGCAGCCTGATCGCCGCGTCGCGGCCGAAGAGATACAGCAAACAGCGAAGCGCCTGACCCCGGTCCGACTTCAGGTCCGGATCCGTTTCCAGAATGAGCTTTGCGTCGTCGCGGGCAACTTCCATCAGGTCTGCGTGCTCGTCTGCGCGCGCGATGCGAAAACCGGGTGTGCCGGATTGACGGGTTCCGAGAATTTCTCCGCCTCCGCGCAGTTTCAGATCTTCTTCCGCGATCAGGAAGCCGTCATTGGTTTCGCGCATGATATTGAGGCGCGCGCCGGCCGTTTCGCCCAGCGGCCCCTTGTAGAGCAGGACGCAGGACGAGGGCTTGTCGCCTCGGCCGACACGTCCGCGAAGCTGGTGCAGTTGCGCAAGGCCGAACCGTTCCGCGTGCTCGATGACAATGATGGTCGCATCGGGTACGTCGACACCGACCTCGATCACGGTCGTGGCGACAAGCACCCTGGTGTCGCCGTTCTTGAAGGCGGACATGGCGGCGTCTTTTTCCTCCGCATTCATGCGGCCGTGCACCAGTGACACCGGTTGGCGCAAGGCGTGCTGGAGCACACGATGCCGGTCCTCTACGGCGGCGAGATCGATTTTTTCAGACTCCTCGACGAGCGGGCAGACCCAATAGACCTTCTGCCCCTCCGCAATGGCAGCGCCGACGCGGGCGATGATCTCGTCCAGACGGTCGAGCGACACGGACACGGTCTTGATCGGTTTGCGGCCTGCCGGTTTGTCGGTGAGGCGGGAAACGTCCATGTCGCCGAAACAGGTCAGGACCAGCGTGCGCGGGATCGGTGTTGCCGTCATGACGAGAACATCGACACCCTGTCCCTTGCCGGAGAGGGCAAGCCTTTGGTGGACACCGAAGCGGTGCTGTTCATCGACAACGACCATGCCGAGATTCTGGAACGTGACCGATCCCTGGAACAGTGCGTGCGTTCCCACAACGAGGTCAATTTCACCGGCATCCAGTTTTTCCTGAAGCAGGCGCCGCTCTTTCTGACTGTCCTTGCCGGTCATCAGGGCCAGCCGGATGCCGGTCTTTTCGCAAAGAGGCATCATGGAGGCGTAATGCTGGCGCGCGAGTATCTCGGTCGGCGCCATAAGCCCGCCCTGCGCGCCGGTTTCGATCACCTGCGCCAGCGCCGCGAGCGCGACGACGGTTTTGCCCGAGCCGACATCGCCCTGGAGAAGGCGCAGCATCCGGGTCGGTTCGGCAAGGTCCTGGTTGATTTCCTTTATGGCGTTTGCCTGGCTTGCGGTCAGTTGGAAGGGCAGGGCGTCGATGACGGCCCTCTGCAGCTTTCCGTCCGGATTTCTGGATACGCCGCCGAGCGTGCGCATGTTGGCCCGGACCATCGCGAGCGCAAGCTGGCTGGCCAGGAGTTCGTCATAGGCGAGACGCTGCATATAGGGTGACTGCGGCTCGATGTCCTGGCGCTCCTTCGGCAGGTGCAACGTCTGCAGGGCTTCATGAAAGTCCGGCCAGCCGGTCTGCCGGAGATGCGGCAGGTTCAGCCATTCGGGAAGGTGCGGGACCCGCTCTAGTGCCGCGCGCATCGCCTTTTGCAGCGTCTTGGAGGCGAGGCCCGCCGTCAATGGATAGACCGGCTCGATTGCCGGCATCTGGGCCGCTTCTTCCGGTTTGAGCGAATAGTCCGGATGGACCATCTGCGGACGGTCGTTGAACCACTCGACCTTGCCCGACACGATCCGCCGTTCGCCTTCCGGAAAGGTTTTTTCCAGCCAGTCCCGCCTTGGATGAAAGAAAATGAAGCTGATCTGTCCGGTGTCGTCATAGGCCGGGATCTTGTAGGGCGCTTTCGAATGTCTCGGCGGTGCCTGGTGGCGGCCGATCGTGACATCAAGCGTGACGATGTCACCATTCTCCGAATAGGCAATTCCAGGCCGGTGCCGCCGGTCGATGAGGTTGTGGGGAATGTGGAAGAGCAGGTCGGAAACCGTTGCATCCCGATCCGGTTGACCGCCCACGAGCCCGGAGACGAGCTTGGCGATCTTGGGTCCGATGCCCGGCAACGTGGAGACGGGCGCAAACAGGGGATCGAGAACCGGAGGGCGCATCTTGCGTGAAGAACCTCTGCCTTGAGGCATTCGCTTGATTGAATTCTCCGCCAGTTCTGCCACGAAGCGGAGGATCGGTGCAACCGGCGGAACAATATGTGAACAAATAAGTGTGCGGGCAGGCGAGAAAGCGCTGACAATCCCGTTCTACAGCGTTATATAACCGTCACGAATTCACATGCGGCCTGCAACCCGTCGAGACGCTCCGTCTCCGGTCCGTGCTTGCCCGTTTCCAGATAGGCCACTCATGAGCGATCCCACCGGCAGGACAAGCGACACTTCCAACACCGAGCGCGACCCGCGGCGCAAGCGGATCCTGTTCCGCTGCTGGCACCGCGGCATGAAGGAAATGGACCTTTTGCTGGGCGGCTTTGCGAATGCTGAAATCGACCGGCTTTCGGAAGAAGAACTCCTGGAACTGGAACATCTTCTGACTGCGCATGATCAGGATCTTTATGCATGGATGACCGGGCGAAAGCCGTTGCCGGCCGAGTGGGACGGGCCGCTCTACCGACGGATCATCGCCTATCACGATGCAGCCGGTCCTGCCGGTTTCGTCAGTTAGACAGGAAGAATGGCCGTGTTTGACAGCCTGCTGAACGACCGGGCAAACGTGACGCTTGCCGGTGTGCCCGATGGAGCGGAGAGCTATGCGCTTGCCAGGCTGCTTGCCGAAAGCAAGACCGATGGTCTTGCCCTTGTTTTCGTGGCGCGTGATGCAACCCGCATGGCCATGGTCAGCGAAGCACTGGCGTTTTTCGAACCTGATGTCGATGTCCTGCAGCTGCCCGCCTGGGATTGTCTGCCCTATGACCGCGTGTCTCCAAATCCGGCAATCAGCGCCCGGCGGCTCCTGGCGCTCGGGCAGCTGGCGCGGGGCATACCCGAGGGACGGAAAACCGTCCTGATGACGACGCTGAACGCCGCCGTTCAGCGAATGCCGGAACGCGGGTTCATGGCGGAGCAGACGTTCTCCATGGCACCGGGAAACCAGGTCGACATGACCGCCATTTCCAACTGGATGGAAATGAACGGCTTCTCGCGCACACCGACCGTGCGCGAAACCGGTGAGTACGCCGTTCGCGGGGGGATCATCGATCTCTACGCCCCCGGTTCCGAGGAACCCGTCAGGCTCGACTTTTTCGGCGACACGCTGGAATCCATCCGCTCCTTCAATGCCGAGACCCAGCGGACATCGAAACAGCTGAAGCGTCTGGATCTCGTGCCGATGAGCGAAGTCGTCTTGTCGGAAGAGGCGATCTCGCGGTTCCGCCGGTCCTACCTGGCAATGTTCGGCGCGGCCAGCCGCGAGGACGTTCTTTATCAGTCAATCAGCGACGGCCGCCGGTATGCGGGCATGGAGCACTGGCTACCGCTGTTCCACGAGCGGCTCGAAACGCTGTTCGACTATATCGGCGATACACCGCTTGTCCTGGATGCGAACGCGGCCGATGCGGTGCGGGAACGGCTCGATCAGGTATCCGAACACTACACCGCGCGCCAGGAAGCCAAAGAGATGGGGGCGAGCTCCGGCACGGTGCCCTACATGCCGGTGGAACCCGGCAAACTCTATTTTTCGGAAAGCGAGTGGATCGCGGCGACCGCGGACCGCGCAAGCGCCGCGCTCGATCCCTTCACGCCGCCGCCGGGTACCGGAAAAACGGTTATTGAACTTGGCGGCAGACAGGGTCGCAGTTTCGCAGCCGAACGTACCGCCGGCGACGTCAACATCTTCGATGCCCTGACAAGCCATGTGCGCGAGCTTCAGGCCGCGGGCAAGCGGACCGTCATTGCGTGCTGGTCCGACGGATCCCGGGATCGGCTCGGGCAGATCCTGGGCGATCACGGGCTCGGAGCCGTTCAGGACGTCGCCACGCTCAAGGACGCGGACCGGCTCCCTGCCAAGACCACCGCGCTGTGTGTGCTCGGCATCGAACACGGTTTTGAACTGAAAGATATCGCCTTCGTCGGCGAACAGGACATTCTCGGTGACCGGCTGGTGCGCAAGTCGCGGCGCAAGTCCAAGGGCGCCAATGTCATCACCGAGGCGACGGGGCTTTCCGAAGGCGATCTCGTGGTTCATGTCGAACACGGTATCGGCCGGTTCATCGGGCTGAAAACGATCGAGGCGGTCGGTGCGCCGCATGATTGCCTCGAGCTGCAATATGCCGGTGGTGACAAGCTTTATCTGCCGGTGGAGAATATCGAGCTGCTGTCGCGCTACGGGTCCGAGGACCAGGAAGCGCAACTGGACAAGCTGGGCGGCGGTGCCTGGCAGGCGCGCAAGGCGAAGCTCAAGAAGCGCATCCTTGAGATCGCCGACGGTCTGATCAAGACAGCTGCCGAACGTGCCCTGAAAACCGCGCCCGTGGTGGAAACGCCGGAGGGGGTCTACGACGAGTTCGCGACCCGGTTCCCGTATGAAGAAACCGACGACCAGCTGACGGCGATCGACGCGGTTTTCGAGGATCTTTCCTCCGGGCGTCCGATGGACCGCCTGATCTGCGGCGATGTCGGCTTCGGGAAAACCGAAGTCGCGCTGCGTGCTGCCTTCATCGCCGCCATGTCGGGCCGCCAGGTGGCCGTTGTCGTGCCGACCACCTTGCTCGCCCGGCAACACTACAAGACCTTTTCCGAGCGGTTCCACGGGCTGCCGATCAATGTCGGCCATGCCTCCAGGCTCGTCCCCGCGAAACAGTTGACCCTGACCAAGAAGGGTATCGCCGACGGGTCGGTCGACATCGTCGTCGGAACCCACGCGCTGTTGGGAAAATCAATCACGTTCCGCGATCTCGGGCTGCTGATCATCGATGAAGAACAACACTTCGGGGTCAAGCATAAGGAACGCCTGAAGGAACTGAAATCCGACGTTCACGTCATGACCCTGTCGGCGACGCCGATCCCGCGCACGCTGCAACTGGCGCTGACCGGTGTGCGCGAGCTTTCCCTCATTGCGACGCCGCCGGTCGACCGGCTGGCCGTTCGCACGTTCGTCTCGCCCTTCGATCCGCTGGTCGTGCGCGAGGCGCTGCTGCGGGAACACTACCGCGGCGGCCAGAGCTTTTACGTGTGTCCGCGCCTGTCAGACATCGCGGAGCGTCTGGCCTTTCTGGAAGAACAGGTGCCGGAACTGAAAGTTGCCGTTGCCCACGGGCAGATGCCACCGGGTGAACTGGAGGACGTGATGAACGCGTTCTACGAGGGCAAGTACAATGTTCTCCTGTCCACCACCATCGTGGAATCCGGGCTGGATATTCCCACCGCAAACACGCTGATCGTTCACCGCTCCGACATGTTCGGCCTCGCCCAGCTCTACCAGTTGCGCGGACGCGTCGGGCGGTCGAAAACGCGCGCCTATGCGCTGTTCACCGTTCCGGCCAACAAGACGCTCACGGCAACGGCCGAGCGGCGTTTGAAGGTCCTGCAATCGCTGGAAACCCTCGGAGCGGGCTTTCAGCTTGCCAGCCACGACCTCGACATCCGCGGTGCAGGGAACCTGCTCGGCGAGGAGCAGTCCGGACACATCAAGGAAGTCGGATTCGAGCTCTACCAGCAGATGCTGGAAGAAGCGGTTGCACAGCTCAAGGATGGCGGCGCGGAATTCGGCGAGGAACAGTGGTCGCCCCAGATCAACATCGGTACGCCGGTGCTCATCCCCGAGGACTACGTTGCGGACCTGCAACTGCGGCTCCAGCTTTACCGGCGGCTCGGTGATGTGGTCGAGGCCGAGGAGATCGACGCCTTCGGTGCCGAACTGATCGACCGTTTCGGACCGCTGCCGGAAGAGGTCCAGCATCTTCTGAAGATCGTCTACATCAAGGGCCTGTGCCGCAAGGCGAATGTGGAGAAGGTCGACGCCGGGCCGAAGGGCATGGTCATCGGTTTCCGCAACAGCGAGTTTTCCAATCCCGCGGGCCTCGTTTCCTACATTTCGGAACAGGGCGTTCTTGCCAAGATCCGCCCGGATCAGCGCGTCGTGCTGACCCGTGACTGGGAAAAGACCGACTCGCGTCTCAAGGGCACCGCGACGATCCTGACGAAACTGGCGAAACTGGCGGCTGCGTAAGGCGAAAGGTCGTCTTTCTTTCAGACGTCTCTCCAACCTTCCTCACCGATCAGAGGCACAAAAGCGACACCGCCGAGATCTTCCGTTGAGAACTCGGTGTCGGATTTCTTGCGAACCCGGTAAAGCGACTGGACAGATCTCGATTGACCAGCCGGGATTACAAGCCGGCCACCGATGCTCAGTTGTTGCTTGTAACTTTCCGGAACAGACGGCGCTGCCGCTGAAACCAGTATAGCGTCGAACGGCGAATCCTTAGGGAGTCCCAGTGTTCCATCCCCGCAATGGACGGTGACGTTCGAACAGTCTGCTTGCGCCAGTGTTTCCCGTGCCTTCTCCGCAAGTTCCGGGATACGCTCAATGGTCACCACGCTCGCACACAGTTTGGAAAGAACAGCCGCCGCATAGCCGGAGCCGGTACCGATTTCCAGAACCTCGTCCGTTTCCTTCAGTTCAAGCAGATCGCACATGAGGGCGACCACATAGGGCTGGGAGATTGTCTGATAGAAGCCGATGGTCAGCGGCCTATCGTCGTAGGCATGTTCCTGGAGGCTGCTCTTCACGAAAAGGTGCCTTGGAACCGCACGCATCGCGGCAAGAACGCGCGGATTTTCAAGGCCGCGGCGTTCCAATTGCTCGCGTATCATGGTGTCGCGCTCGGTTTCATGCGGATCCATCGGCTCGCTCCGGCTTTCCCGAAATTTGGATGCATTTGAATAGCAATCTCAAGACTCTATTAAACCTAACCTCGCATAGTGGTGACACCAAGCGGCCATCAGTACAGCGTCAAGGTCCTCAAGAGTGCCCCGAGCAGCGACACGTCAGCGAAAACAATCCTTCCTCCGCCGTCTCATCACGCCTGCAATTGCCATTGCGGCCCTTGGTTATTTCGGGTTCCATGCCATGAGCGGGGAGCTTGGAATGGTCGGGCGCGCCATGATCGAAAGCCAGGTTTCGGAATTGGAATCAGATCTGGAAGACCTGATTGCCGAGCGCCAGGAACTGGTTGCCCGTGTCAGCCTGCTCCGCCCGGAAAGTCTCGATCCTGATATGCTCGACGAGCGCGCGCGGCTGAACCTCAATCTCGTGCATGCGAACGAACTGGTCGTGCTGCGTCCCGGCCGCCGTTACGAAGTGAACTGATTTTCAGTTCATTTTTGCGTGTTAACAAAATTCCAGTTAAAATTAAATTTATTTCACTTTTTCAGCGACTTAAATCGCTTCATATGTCCCGTTAAATATGATTGGATTGACATGTGCAACAGGATAAGTTGCAGCTACCTGTCTTAGGGGAAACGTCACGCCGAGAAGAGGGTTATGGCCACAGCATCAAAGACCACTTCCGCTCGCTCCAAGAGCGCCAGCCGGACCCGCAGCACCGCCAAGAAGGCGAAGCCTGCGATCGCCGAGTTCGACAAGGACGATGAACTCCACGCTTACCGTGAAATGCTTCTGATCCGCCGATTCGAGGAAAAAGCCGGACAATTGTACGGCATGGGCCTCATCGGCGGTTTTTGTCATTTGTATATCGGGCAGGAAGCTGTCGTCGTCGGTATGCAGATGGCCAAGAAGGACGGCGATCAGATGATCACCGGCTATCGCGACCACGGCCACATGCTGGCAATGGATCTCGATCCGGGTGCGGTCATGGCCGAGCTCACCGGACGCCGCGGCGGCCTGTCCAAGGGCAAGGGCGGCTCCATGCACATGTTTTCCAAGGAAAAGCATTTCTACGGCGGGCACGGCATCGTGGGCGCACAGGTGTCGCTTGGCACCGGTCTCGGATTCGCGAACAAGTATCGCGAGAACGGCAATGTCTCCATGGCGTTCTTCGGCGATGGCGCCTCCAACCAGGGCCAGGTCTATGAAAGCTTCAACATGGCCGAACTGTGGAAGCTTCCGGTCGTCTACGTGATCGAGAACAACAAGTACGGCATGGGCACGAGCGTCTCGCGTGCGTCCGCGACCACGGACCTCTCCCAGCGCGGTGCGTCCTTCGGTATTCCGGGCGAGCAGGTCGACGGCATGGATGTGCGCGCGGTCAAAGCGGCCTCCGACAAGGCGCTTGCCTGGTGCCGTGACGGCAAGGGTCCCTACATTCTGGAGATGATCACCTACCGGTATCGTGGCCACTCGATGTCGGATCCGGCCAAGTACCGCTCCAAGGACGAAGTCCAGAAGATGCGGACGGAGCACGACCCGATCGAACAGGTCCGGGCGCGTCTGATCGAGAAGGGCTGGGCGTCGGAAGACGATCTCAAGGCCATCGACAAGGACGTGCGCGCGCGCGTTGCCGAAGCCGCCGAATTCGCACAGAACGATCCGGAGCCGGATGCGTCTGAACTCTACACGGACATTCTGCTCTAAGGCCGGGGGAAAATATGCCGATTGATATTTTGATGCCGGCGCTCTCGCCGACGATGGAAGAGGGCAAGCTCGCCAAGTGGCTCAAGGCCGAGGGCGACGCCGTTACCGCAGGCGACGTGATCGCCGAGATCGAAACCGACAAGGCCACGATGGAAGTCGAGGCGGTCGACGAGGGAACGCTTGGCAAGATCCTGGTTCCGGAAGGGACGGACAACGTCAAGGTCAACGAGAAGATCGCCGTGCTTCTCGGCGAAGGGGAAGATGCAAGTGCGATCGATGCAGCTGCCGCTGCGCCTGCCGCCGCCGCGCCGGCCCCTGCTGCAGCCGAAGCACCGAGCGCACCCGCGGCGCCTGCCGCCCCGGTCGTGTCGGAACCTGCCGAAGACCCTGAAATTCCGGCGGGAACTGCCATGAAAAGCTCCACGGTGCGTGAAGCGCTGCGCGATGCGATGGCCGAAGAAATGCGCCGCGACGCCGATGTCTTCGTCATGGGCGAGGAAGTTGCCGAATACCAGGGTGCCTACAAGATCACCCAGGGCCTCCTGGATGAATTCAGCGCAAAGCGCGTGATCGATACACCGATCACCGAACACGGTTTCACCGGCCTCGGCGTCGGTGCCGCGATGGCGGGGCTGAAGCCGATCGTCGAGTTCATGACCTTCAACTTCGCCATGCAGGCGATCGATCAGATCATCAACTCGGCAGCCAAGACGCTCTACATGTCCGGCGGACAGATGGGAGCGCCGATCGTCTTCCGCGGCCCGAACGGTGCGGCGGCCCGCGTCGGTGCACAGCACTCGCAGGACTATGCGTCCTGGTATGCGCATGTGCCGGGCCTCAAGGTGGTCCAGCCGTATTCTGCGGCTGACGCGAAAGGCCTGCTGAAAGCAGCCATCCGCGATCCGAACCCGGTCATTTTCCTGGAGAATGAGATCCTTTACGGGCATTCGTTCGAGATCCCGGACATGGACGATTTCGTTCTGCCGATCGGGAAAGCGAAGGTTGAACGAGGTGGCACGGACGTCACGCTCGTCTCCTGGGGCATCGGCATGACCTACACGTTGCAGGCCGCCGACGAACTTGCCGCAATGGGCATTTCCGCGGAAGTCATCAACCTGCGCACGATCCGTCCGCTCGATATCGAAACGGTGCTTGCTTCCGTCCGGAAAACGGGCCGGATCGTCACGATCGAGGAAGCTTTCCCGATGTGTTCGGTCTCCTCCGAGATCGCCTTCCAGGTGCAGGAACAGGCCTTCGACTATCTGGATGCGCCAATCCTGCGCGTGACCGGCAAGGACGTACCGATGCCTTACGCGGCAAATCTTGAAAAGCTTGCATTGCCGAGCGTTCCGGAAGTCATCGAAGCGGTCAAGGCCGTGACGTACACAGCCTGAGGCGAGGGAGACGGACATGCCAATCAATATCACCATGCCGGCCCTTTCTCCGACCATGGAAGAGGGCAACCTTGCCAAATGGCTGGTCAAGGAAGGCGACCAGGTTTCCGCCGGCGATGTCATCGCGGAGATCGAGACCGACAAGGCCACGATGGAAGTCGAGGCCGTGGACGAGGGAACGGTCGGCAAGATCGTGGTTCCCGAAGGCACCGCCGGGGTCAAGGTCAACGAACTGATCGCCGTGCTTCTTGAGGACGGCGAGGATGCCGGATCCATCGACACGGCCTCTGCCAGCCCGGCACCTGCTGCTGCTGCCGCACCGGCTGAAGCGCCGGCCGCGGCTGCACCTGCTGCAGCAGCGCCCGCACCTGCGGGTCCGGCGCCTGTCACCAATGACGGCTCGCGCATTTTTGCCTCGCCGCTTGCGCGGCGCCTTGCCAAGCTGAACAGTCTTGATCTCGCTGCGCTTACAGGCACCGGTCCGCATGGCCGGATCGTCAAGCGCGACATCGAGGCAGCCATAGCGGCAGGAACCGGAAAGGCTGCCCCGGCAGCCGAAGCGCCGAAGGCGGCAGCATCTGCGCCGGCACCTGCAACAGGGCCGTCCGCGGATCAGGTTCTGAAGCTGTTCGACGAGGATTCCTACGAACTCGTGCCGCATGACGGCATGCGCAAGACGATCGCGAAACGCCTGACGGAGTCCAAGCAGACGATCCCGCATTTCTATGTGTCGGTCGACTGTGAACTCGACGCGCTTTTGGCGCTGCGGGCGCAGCTCAACGGTGCTGCTGCAACCGACAAGGACGGCAAGCCTGCCTACAAGCTGTCGGTGAATGACATGACCATCAAGGCCCTGGCACTGGCGTTGCGCGATGTTCCGGACGCGAATGTTTCGTGGACCGACGAGAACATGGTCATGCACAAGCATGCGGATGTCGGCGTTGCCGTTTCGATCCCGGGCGGACTGATCACCCCGATCATCCGGCGGGCGGAAGAAAAGCCGCTGTCCGTCATCTCCAACCAGATGAAGGACCTGGGCAAACGGGCAAAAGAGCGCAAGCTGAAGCCCGAAGAGTACCAGGGCGGCACCACAGCCGTTTCCAACATGGGCATGATGGGCGTGAAGGACTTCTCGGCGGTCGTGAACCCGCCGCACGCGACCATCCTTGCCGTTGGAGCCGGCGAGAAGCGCGCCGTCGTCAAGAACGATGCGGTGGCGATCGCCACGGTCATGACGGTGACGCTCTCCACGGACCACCGCTGCGTCGACGGTGCACTTGGTGCGCAGTTGCTGGGCGCCTTCAAGGGCTACATCGAAAACCCGATGAGCATGCTGGTCTGATGCATGTTCTGCGGCGCGGTGATGATGCCGCGCCGTATCTGAACGATGATTTCTTTCGCCGGGGAAGAACACCATGGCTGATACCAACTACGATGTGATCATCATCGGCTCCGGGCCGGGTGGTTACGTGACCGCAATCCGTGCCGCGCAGCTCGGTTTCAAGACCGCGATCGTCGAACGCGAGCACATGGGAGGCATCTGCCTCAACTGGGGCTGTATCCCGACCAAGGCGCTTTTGCGGTCCGCCGAAATCTACCACTACATGCAGCATGCCAAGAACTACGGCCTGTCCGCCGAGAAGATCTCGTTCGATCCGGCAGCCGTTGTCAGCCGGTCCCGCGGCGTATCCGGGCAGCTTGCCGGCGGCGTCGGCTTCCTGATGAAGAAGAACAAGGTCGACATCATCTGGGGCGAGGGCAAGGTGACCAAGGCCGGCGAGGTCACCGTTTCGAAGACCTCCAAGAAGGCGATGGAACCCCAGCACCCCGCGCCGAAAGGCACGAAGGGCGAGGGCGTCTACAAGGCGAAGCACATCATCGTGGCGACCGGTGCGCGTCCGCGCGTCATTCCGGGCATCGAGCCGGACGGGAAGGACATCTGGACCTATTTCGAGGCCATGGTGCCCCCGTCCATGCCCAAGTCCCTGATCGTGATGGGATCGGGTGCGATCGGTATCGAGTTTGCCTCGTTCTACAAGACCATGGGCGCAGATGTGACGGTCATCGAGATGATGCCGACCATCATGCCGGTCGAGGATCCCGAAATTTCCGCGCTTGCCAAGAAGCAGATGGAAAAACAGGGCATCAAGTTCCTGCTTGAAGCCAAGGTTTCCCAGGTCAAGAAAAGCGCCAAAGGTGTCACGGCGACCGTGGAGACCAAAGACGGCAAGAAGCAGGACCTGACAGCCGAAAAGCTGATTTCGGCAGTCGGTGTCGTCGGCAACATCGAAAATCTCGGTCTCGAGGAACTGGGTGTCAAAACCGACCGCGGCTGTGTGGTGATCGATGGCTATGGCCGCACCAGTGTCCCGGGCATCTATGCCATCGGCGATGTCGCCGGGCCGCCGATGCTCGCGCACAAGGCGGAACACGAAGGTGTCATCTGCGTTGAAAAGATCGCCGGCAAGGATGTTCACGCAATGGACAAGTCGATGATCCCGGGATGCACCTACTGTCATCCCCAGGTCGCGTCCGTCGGTCTGACCGAGCCGAAAGCCAAGGAAGCCGGCTACGACATCAAGGTCGGGCGCTTCCCGTTCATCGGGAACGGCAAGGCGATTGCGCTCGGTGAGCCGGATGGGCTCATCAAGACGATCTTCGATGCCAAGACAGGGCAGCTCCTGGGAGCGCATATGGTCGGCGCCGAGGTGACCGAACTGATCCAGGGCTATGTTGTCGCCATGAACCTGGAGACAACGGAAGAAGACCTCATGCACACGGTTTTCCCGCATCCGACGCTCTCGGAAATGATGAAGGAGTCGGTGCTCGATGCCTATGGACGCGTGCTGAACATGTAGTCCGGCCATCCGGCGGCCCCGTGTCCGTGCGGGGTCCCCACGTCGAGCGGAGGCGTCACCCGTGTTTGCCTATCTCCTGGATGGATTGAGGTATGTCTGCCGGGAAGGGAGCTGGTCGCTCAGGCCGCACGAGGCAAAGATCCTCGATGCGGCCGTTGGGTGGCTGCCGCCGGACCAGGCCGACCGCGCCCGCCGGCAGCTTTCGCGGCGATTTTTCATCGAAAGGCAGGCAGAGGGACGCATTCCCTGTTTCCGCTACTATCGACCACATGCGGAGGACCTTCTGGACGCACCGTTCCGCACCGGGACACATTTCATCAATGTGACGCTTGAGGCTCCAAAGCGGAAACTGACAGCCAAATGCGTGTTGCATGAGGGGATCGTGTTCGGTCTCGAGCTGTCCAAACCGGCCCGTTTTTTCGCCGGCAGCGCCCTTGAGGTCGTCACGGTGAGTTGTGATACGACCGGGTTCAGCTACACTGAGGTCCTGGACCGGGCGGAACACGGTTCCGGTGCGAATGACTGACGTGGGAGGGTTGTCATGGAAACAGAAGCAATTCTGATCTGGGTTGCGATCGGCATCATCGCAGGCTGGCTCGCCAGCATCCTGGTCGGTGGCGGTGGCTTGATACGCTACCTGATTACCGGGATCATCGGTGCGTTTGTCGGCGGGTTCATTTTCAAATTCGTCGGGATCAACATCGACCTTGGCAACGCCTATCTGAACGAAATCCTCGTAGCCGCAATTGGCGCTGTCGTTGTCGTATTGATTGCACGAATCCTCGCCTGATTTTGCGCCACATAGATTGCCCGAACGAATGTCTGAGAAGGAACAGGAATGGGGCTGATAATATCCGCCATAATTGGTCTGATCGCCGGTGCCGTCGCCCATCGTGTCCTCAACAGCCGGGGCGGCTTTCTCGGCAGTCTCGTCGTTGGCCTGATCGGTGCGCTTCTCGGCGGAGAGCTGGCATCGATACTCAATCTGAACCTGGCGGGCGGTGTCATCGACCGTCTGATCGTCGCCATCGTCGGCGCGATCCTGTTTCTTTTTATCTGGAAGAAGGTCTTCAAGTGAATGCCGCACATGTCCGGTCGGCCGCGGCATCGCGGCAGCTTCCCTGATCCTTGCGTGGGGACAGACCGATTGACGGGGAGCATGAGCAATTGATGGAAAGACAGCTGGAAACGCCGGACTACAGGCTTGCCACATACGGGACACTTGCCCCCGGGCGTGCGAACCATGCGCAACTCGCCGATATTCCCGGCCGCTGGCGCGAGGGAAGCGTGCGGGGCCGGCTTGTTCAGTCGGGCTGGGGAGCCGCGCTCGGTTTTCCCGGACTGGTGCTTGATCCCGAGGGCCAGACCATCGAGGTTCTCGTATTTGAATCTTCCGAGCTGGTCGAGCACTGGGACCGGCTGGATGCCTTCGAAGGCGAAGGATATGAGCGCATAGAGACACTGGTGCGTACGGAAGCAGGCGACGTCCCCGCCTATATCTACGTCGTTTCGGACAAACCGCCACAGTCGTCAAAAAAGGGCACCGAACCGGACATAAGCGTCTTTCCGCTGATCACGACCGACAAGCTGCGATATGCGGACACAGACCGGCAGGGACATGTCAACAATGCGGTGTTCAACACCTTTCTGGAAACGGGCAGGGTCGAGCTGCTGTTCGGTGACGAGCTGATGTGTGAAGGGGCGTCATTCGTGATCGCACGGCTCGAGCTCGACTTCCTGTCGGAGATCAACTGGCCCGGGGACGTTCAGATCGGTACCGCGGTCAAGGAAATCGGCCGCAGTTCCTTCAAGCTCATTCAGCGTGTCTATCAGGATGGACGTCCGGCCGCCCAGGCAATGACCGTGATTGTCCAGATGGACGATGCGACGCGAAAATCCCTGCCGCTGTCGGAAACGGCACGCCAGAGGTTTTCCGAATTGTTAAGGCCTGCGCTCAGCACATAGCTGACGCAGCGCCGATATGTCTTGACCTTTCATAGGAATAACGACACTTAGGTCCCATGGTTACGATCGTAGACACGCTCAATCGCCCGCAGGAAAAATCCGATGTGCGCCCGCGCCATCCGGAGAAGGAACACCGTCCGGACAATCCGGTGCAGCGCAAGCCGAAATGGATACGCGTGAAGGCGCCGACGTCACCGGTCTACCGCGAAACCCAGAACGTGGTGCGCGAGAACAACCTGGTGACCGTCTGTGAAGAGGCCGGATGTCCGAACATCGGCGAGTGCTGGTCCAAAAAACACGCCAGTTTCATGATCCTCGGCGATACCTGCACGCGCGCCTGTGCCTTCTGCAACGTCAGAACGGGGATGCCGGGGCCGGTTGATCCGAAGGAGCCGCAGGGTGTCGCGGACGCCGTTGCGACCATGGGACTGGAACACGTGGTCATCACGTCGGTGGACCGGGACGATCTCGACGACGGGGGCGCCCGGCACTTTGCGGATGTGATCGCAGCGATCCGGAAGACCTCTCCGTCGACCACGGTGGAGGTCCTGACACCAGACTTTCTCAGGAAAGACGGTGCGCTTGAGATCGTGGTCGAAGCAAAGCCGGATGTGTTCAATCACAACCTGGAAACCGTTCCGTCCAAGTATCTCACGGTCCGGCCCGGTGCCCGCTATTTCCATTCCATCCGCCTGCTTCAAAAGGCAAAGGAGCTTGATGCGGAAATGTTCACCAAGTCCGGCATCATGGTCGGCCTGGGCGAGGTCCGCAACGAGGTTCTGCAGCTCATGGACGATCTGCGGGCAGCCGATGTGGATTTCCTGACGGTTGGCCAGTACCTGCAGCCTTCCAAGAAACACCATCCGGTGATGTCTTTCGTGACGCCGGAGGAGTTCAAGGGCTATGAGCGGATCGCCTATGCAAAGGGCTTTCTGAAGGTTTCCGCAAGTCCGCTGACACGGTCTTCCCATCACGCGGGCGAAGACTTTGCAGACTTGCGTGCAGCACGAAAAGCCAAGCTTGGTCATTGAACGGACGCAGAAACGCCGCATGCCGAGTTTTTCTTCAACGCACAAAGTCAATCACAAGGCGGACGACATGTTCCGTCTCGTCGCTGACGTTGAAAAGTATCCCCAGTTCGTTCCGCTCTGCCAGGACCTTCACGTGCGGGGCAGAAAGCAGCTCGACGGCGGCCGGACGGTTCTCGTCGCAGACATGACGGTGGCTTACAAGCTGTTCAAGGAAACGTTCACGAGCCGGGTTGAATTGCGGCCCGACGATCAGGTGATCCTTGTCGAGTACCTGGATGGCCCGTTCAAGCATCTCGAAAACAAGTGGACGTTCGAGGAGGCCGGGGAAGGGGCGTGCAATGTCGGTTTCTTCATCACCTACGAGTTCAAGAGCCGCACGCTCGGGTCTCTGATGGGTGTGATGTTCGACAAGGCGTTCCGGAAATTCTCCAGTGCCTTCGAAGCACGCGCGGACGACGTCTACGGCGTTTAGAGCATCGGACGATAAGTCTGCGTCACTTGTATTGCTTGAAGGCGTCCCGGATCGTGCGCAGACGGCTCGACTTCATGTCGAGCGGCTCGTTTTCCGCCCGTATCTTTGCGACTTCCTTCTCCGAGAGACCCAGTTCGTCCAGTGTTACGAAGGCATCATTGTCCTTGCAGACGATGGTGCGGCTCTTGCCGTCATTTTCCTCAAGGACAAGCGTACGGCCTGCCGCGTTCTCTTCTTCTGTCCAGATGACGGTACCCGCAGATACCCAGAAGACTCGATCACAGTAGCTGGCCTGATGGTAACCATCCTTGGGCTCGGTCAGGATCTCGTGAAAACCCGTGAATTCGCCGTTCGAATGTTCCGACCGGATATAGAAGTCGTTCTGGGCGTAAACCGCCGTTGCGCAGCAGGTACCCGTCAGCGCACAAATCGCCAGACAAGTGAAAGAGCGCTTCATGTGTGTGCTCCTCTCCCGAACCAAGGTTCGCCCCACCACATGAGTTTTAGGCCATTTTGTTTACCCGTCCGTTACCGAATTGGTAACGATTCGACTCATTCTTCATGAAACGATTTGGCCGCCTTGTCCTTACCCTGCGACATGAAGGCATCCCGGATTGCAGCAAATCGGTTGGCCTTGTCGACGGAGGCTCCGCCATTTTGAACGACAACCCGGGGGTCGTCGGAAATGCCGAGCCCCTCCAGTGTCACCTGTTCCTCGGGATGGTCGCAAATCGGCCGCCAGCCCTTGCCCCAGTTGAATTCGACCCGCACCTTGTAGCTGTTTTCCACTTCAAGCTGGGTCCAGGCGACCGTGGCGTATCTTACCCAGTAGGACCGGTTGCAGTATTCGACCTCAACGAGGCCCTCGGCCGGTCTGTTGTAGATCCGGTGCGAGCCGCGAAAGTTCCGGCCGTCATCCCTGGAAATGATGTAGGTGTCGCCAACCTTGGGGATTTCGCCCTGCGCGCCTGCATGTGTCGATGAAATGAGGAGAAAGCCGATCGTGAGTATGATTTTCTGAAATTGCATTGTCTGTTGTCCCTGCCGCGAAGCCGCTTGCGTGTCGGTAAGTCCAGCGAAATTTTAAGCGTTTGTTCTCAGGGTAGGGGGCGAAGTTCACTATCGGATTGAAAGCCGCACGGGTGTTTTATTAAAAATTTAAGCGCTCGTAAAACGCGCATTCATTCAAGACTTCACCTGCGTGTTCCAAGCGGCCTAGGCCGGTCACATGCCGAGGCCACTCTTGGAGTCCTCAAACACACTGGTCCGGAACATGGCGCCGATCGTCGCCAGCCGGCTCGCAGTCGAGGGGGCTGTCGATACGCCGGCCAAAACTTCTCTCGCGTCCAGGGAAACTCCGATATCGGCAAGCGTGACCTCGCGCTCTGGATTGGCGCAAATCGGACGCCATCCCTTGCCGAAGTTGAATTCCACATGAACGACGTGGCCGAACTCCGCCTCCAGCTCTGTCCAGGCGACGGAGCTGTCACGTACGAAATACTCACGTCCGCAGTATGTGACCTGCTTCGTTTCGTCGCTTTCCTCCTTGAACAGTTTGTGGCTGCCAAGGAACTTGCCGGCATGATCTCTCGAAATCAGGTAGTAGTCGCCAGGCTTCGGCAGAGAGTCCGCATGCGAAGCGGTGGCGGCACAAAGCGCGGCAAGACATGTCGCGAGACGTAAATTCATTTGTGAAAACAACCGATGTTCAACCCAACGTAAGTCATACGGGCAAATGCCATCCAACGCCAGCGCGAACACATTCGATCGTTAATGAGATTTTGCCGCCTTGAGTGCATTTAGAACTGACGTTAGGGCAGTCTTCACGGTCTCAAGTCGTATGGATTGACGGCCGTGATCGGCGAACCAGCAGTGAAAATGCTGTGTCGGACTGCCGGTGGCTGCAACCGCTATGTGGACCGTGCCGACAGGCTTGTGCTCGGACCCGCCGCCAGGTCCCGCGATACCGGTGACCGAGACCGAGATATCGCCGTTCGAACGCGCCAGCGCGCCTTCAGCCATGGCGATTGCTACATCCTTGCTGACCGCACCCTCACGCGCGATGAGGCTCGCCGGAACCCCGACAAGGTCTGTCTTCGCCTCGTTCGAATAGGTCACGAACCCCCGGTCCACCGCCACCGACGAGCCTGCAATCTCCGTAAGGGCGGCACAAATCAGACCGCCGGTGCACGATTCGGCCGTAGCGATCATTTTGCCCTGGTCCTTCAGTTCTTCCAGAACCTCCCGGGTCAGGGGGGCAAGGTCATCGAGATTTGCCGGACGATTATCCTTCATTGTCTATTCACTCGTCTTCTGGAAGCGGCAGACGAACCGTCACGCTCGCAAGTGCCGCGATGCCTTCCCTGCGCCCGGTGAAGCCGAGCCGCTCGGATGTCGTTGCCTTGACGGACACCCGTGAGACCGGAACATCACAGATCTCGGCGATTGTCTGTCTGATGCTTTCCCGGTGCGGGCCGATCCTGGGTTCTTCACAGACGATGGTGACGTCGATATGGGCAAGCCGTCCGCCAAGCTTCGTCAACCGATCGATCGCATCGCATTGGAACCGATCCGAGGAAGCGCCTTTCCACTCGGGATCACTTGGCGGAAAATGGCTGCCGATGTCACCGTCACCGATCGCACCAAGCGTGGCATCCGTAATCGCATGTAACACAACATCCGCGTCGGAGTGCCCCTTGAGTTTCCTGTCGTGGGGAATGGTTGCGCCGCCAAGTACAATGGCCTCTCCGGGTTCAAACGCATGAACGTCGTATCCGATGCCGGTTCGGACATCCAACAACTCTGACAGCCGCGGGCGTGTGCGGGTTTCCTGCTTCATCGGAATTTGTTTCACCTGTCCTTCAGCGCGCGCCAGATCCTGCCGCGTGGTGATCTTGAAATTTGCCGGATCGCCGTCGCTCAGTTCTACAGTCATGCCGGCCCATTCGGCCAGACCGGTATCGTCGGTAAAGTCATGCCGGCCGTCTTCGGCGGCGTTCACATGGGCTGCCAGGATCGCCCCGAACGGAAAAGCCTGCGGTGTCTGCGCTGCCCACAAGCTGCTTCGATCGACCGTCTGCATTCGCCCGTCTGCGTTGCCGCACCGTTTCAGCGTGTCGACAACCGGAACAGCCGCGAGCACGCCCTCCGCACCCTCGTCCAATCTTGCAAGAATGCCGTCAATCACCGTTTCGGAGACGAAGGGGCGCGCAGCATCGTGAATGAGCACGTAGTCGCAGCTGGCGCCCTCAAGCGCCTTCAAACCGGCCAGCACGGACTGTTGCCGGGTGTCGCCGCCGATCGCCGTCATCAGTTCCTTGCCATCAACTCCAGAGCGCGCTGCAGCGACAGCCTCACCATAAAGCATGGTGTCATCTGCATGTATGACCGTCAGAATTTTTGCGATTCGAGGATGATTCAGGAAGACGTCCAGTGTATGAGACAGGATCGGACGTCCGGCAATCGTCTTGTATTGCTTCGGCTGGCGATTGTCCGGGTCCGAAAGGCGCGTTCCACGTCCTGCCGCGACGATCAATGCGGCGGCCGTTTTGTTCATTGTTGTCTCCTCGAAGGCAATTGAAGCGAAAAACGCTGACGGCCATTAACGATGAACCGTATCAATAAGCAAATTTAGACTTGTTGCGATGCGCAAATTGGCTACAATATAGGCAATTGGCGTTTTGCACAGGTAATGAGCAGAAAAGAGAACTGTGTGTCGATAGTCTCGAACACTCTTTCCATAGGACCGCATACACTTTCCAACCGGGCCGTTCTGGCTCCCATGTCGGGTGTCACCGATCTGCCGTTTCGCCGGCTGGCCGCCCGGTTCGGCGCCGGTATGGTCGTCAGTGAAATGGTCGCCAGCGAAACCTTCGTGAAAGGGGACGCGGAAACGCAGATGCGCGCCGAGGCCCAGGAGAGCGGGTTGCACGTGGTGCAACTGGCTGGCAGGGAAGCCCGCTGGATGGGCGAGGCGGCGAAGGTCATTGCCGGTCTTGGTGCTGATGTAATCGATATCAACATGGGGTGCCCGGCAAAGAAGGTCACGTCCGGTTATTCCGGCTCCGCATTGATGCGGGATCTGGATCATGCCCTGACCCTGATTGATGCAACGGTGGCCGCGGTCGATATTCCGGTCACGGTCAAGATGCGCCTCGGCTGGGACGACACGTCCCTGAATGCCGCAGACCTGGCGCGCAGGGCCGAAAACGCCGGCGTTCGGCTTGTTACGGTTCACGGCAGAACGCGGTGCCAATTCTACAAGGGAACCGCGAACTGGCATGCCATTCGGGACGTGAAGGACGTGATCTCAATTCCGCTGATTGCAAACGGAGACTGCAAGTCCGTCGAGGACGCGGAAACCATGCTGTCCGTGAGCGGGTCCGACGGGATCATGATCGGGCGCGGTGCCTATGGCCGGCCCTGGCTGCCCGGCCACGTGGGACACTATCTGGCAACCGGCGAGCACCTCGAAGCCCCTTCCGGGCAGGCGCTCGCGGATCTTGTCGCCGGACACTACGAGGACATGCTGAGCCACTACGGGGAAATTGCCGGGGTCCGGATCGCCCGAAAACACCTGGGTTGGTATCTCGATGACGCCGTCACCCGCGGGGCAAGCCAATGTCCGGCCAACGAGAGACGGATTCTCATGACATCCAATTCGCCTGCCGAAGTGCTGCGATTGATCATCGACTGGTTCTCAACATCCAACGATCGGATAGCGGCGTGAGCGAAGTGAGTGTTGAAACGGGCCGCATTGCCATGCTCGCGAGTGATGGTCCGACCATTCTCGACGCGCTTCCGCACCCGGTACTGCTCGTGGCGCCCGACGGTGTCATTGAGTCGGCGAACATGGCCGCTGAAATCTTCATGCGGTCCAGCGCGTCCGTCTTGCGGCGGCACCCGATCAGCGATTTCGTGCCCTTCGGCAGTCCGCTGCTCACCCTGATCGAACAGGTGCGCGAACGCGCGGCGCCCGTCAATGAATACAAGGTCGATATCGGGTCACCGCGCATCGGTGCACCGAAGATGGTCGACATCAATGCCGCGCCGGTTTCGGACCGGCCCGGTGCCGTGGTCCTGATGTTTCAGGAACGGACCATGGCGGAGAAAATCGACCGGCAGCTCACCTCCAGGGGGGCGGCGCGCACCGTGACCGGACTTGCAGCGATGCTGGCGCACGAAATCAAGAACCCGCTCTCCGGCATTCGCGGTGCCGCGCAGCTGCTGGAGCAATCCGTGGTCGATGACGACCGCTCGCTGACCCGGCTCATCATGGACGAGACCGACCGGATCGTGAAACTTGTCGATCGGATGGAAGTCTTTTCCGACGAGAGACCGATCGAGCGCGAACCGGTCAACATTCACGTCGTCCTCGACAGGGTGAAAAGTCTTTCCGACAACGGGTTCGCCCGGAACAAGAGGATCGTGGAGATCTACGATCCGTCGCTGCCGCCGGTCTTTGCCAACAAGGACCAGCTCATTCAGGTGTTTCTCAATCTTGTGAAGAACGCGAGCGAGGCGATCGGAGACGACCCCGACGGCGAGATCCGGATCTCGACAGCGTTTCGCCCGGGCGTCCGCCTTTCGGTGCCCGGAACAGAGCAGCGGGTCAGCCTACCGCTCGAATTCTGTGTGCAGGACAACGGTCCGGGCGTTCCCGATGACCTCCTGCCGCATCTTTTCGAACCTTTCATCACGACGAAGACCAACGGGTCCGGCCTGGGCCTGGCGCTCGTTGCAAAGATTATCGGCGATCATGGCGGTGTCATCGAGTGTGACAGCCAGCGCGAGAGAACCATTTTTCGCATCCTAATGCCTGCGTATTCCGGCGAAACGACGCCAGACTCCGACACGGCGAGCGAGGGAACAGAATAACGATGCCGACAGGTACGATCCTTGTTGCAGATGATGACGCGGCGATCCGCACCGTACTCAACCAGGCCCTCTCGAGGGCCGGGTACACGGTCCGGCTGACGTCGAATGCCTCCACGCTCTGGCGGTGGGTTTCATCCGGGGATGGCGATCTCGTCATCACCGACGTCGTGATGCCGGACGAGAATATTTTCGATGTTCTGCCGCGGATGAAAAAGATGCGCCCGGAGTTGCCGGTGCTGGTCATGAGCGCCCAGAACACGTTCATGACGGCGATCAAGGCGTCCGAAAAGGGCGCCTACGAATATCTGCCGAAGCCCTTCGATCTGAAGGAACTCACCAACATCGTGCAGCGGGCGCTCGAGGAGCCCAAGAAAAGACCGGCGCTCGACATCGAAGATGCCGGCGAAGGGATGCCGCTTGTGGGCCGCTCGCCGGCCATGCAGGAAATCTACCGCATTCTTGCGCGGCTGATGCAGACCGATCTGACGGTGATGATCAACGGGGAATCGGGCACGGGCAAGGAACTCGTCGCGCGCGCATTGCATGACTACGGAAAGAGACGGAACGGCCCGTTCGTCGCCATCAACATGGCGGCCATTCCGCGGGACCTGATCGAGGCCGAGCTGTTCGGTCATGAGAAGGGAGCCTTTACCGGCGCGCAAAACCGGAGTTCGGGCCGGTTCGAGCAGGCTGACGGCGGCACGCTGTTTCTCGACGAGATCGGCGATATGCCGATGGAGGCACAGACACGGTTGCTGCGCGTCTTGCAGCAGGGTGAATACACCACCGTCGGTGGACGGACACCGATCAAGACGGACGTGCGCATTGTTGCCGCGACCAACAAGGATCTGCGCCACCTGATCAACCAGGGTCTGTTCCGGGAAGATCTCTATTTCAGGCTCAACGTGGTTCCGATCCGGTTGCCGCCGCTGCGTGAACGCGTCGAGGACATCCCGGACCTGGTGCGGCACTTCTTCTCGCTCGTGGAGAAGGAGGGTCTGCAGGCAAAACAGATCGACGTCGGAGCGCTCAACATGCTGCGGCGCTACCGCTGGCCGGGCAATGTGCGCGAGCTTGAAAACCTCGTGCGGCGCCTGGCGGCGCTTTATCCGCAGGACGTGATCAGTGAGAGTCTTCTCGACCAGGAACTGAGCCAGCCCAGCGCCGTTTCGAGTTCCGAGGAAGTGAGTGAGAATGTCAATCTGGGGGGCTCGGTCGAGAAATACCTTTCGGGCTATTTCGACACTTTCGGCGAGGCCCTTCCGCCTCCCGGTCTCTATCACCGCATCCTGCGGGAGGTGGAATACCCGCTCATCAGCGCCGCTTTGGCCGCAACACGCGGCAATCAGATCAAGGCGGCCGAGCTTCTCGGGGTGAACCGGAACACCCTGCGCAAGAAGATCAGGGATCTCGATATCCAGGTGATGCGCTCCGCCAGGTGAGCGCATTCAGCACATCCTTGTTGATTTCAAGCCGTCCGGGGCGCTGAGTTTTCCGGAAAACCGACCGTGGCCTCAAGATCTTCCACTGCAAAATGACGGCGGGGCACAGGTCTGTCGCAATTTCGCAACATTGTGTGATAAGTTTGCAGCGAATGTTTTGGCAAGCCGCAATTATTCCGTGGTTTGCAGTGTTTTAGAGGCTGCATGATACTGGAGACAGTTCAGCAATCCGTGGTGCAATCCAGCGCTTCGGGCAAGCTTTGGCGGCGTGCCGGGCTTGCCGTCATGGTGGTTGCGCTGATCTCGATTGCGATCACGTTCGTCATTCTCATGGGTTTGACATCCGTCGATCCCACCCGAGAGGTCATCATGACGGCGATGGCCATCAACGGTGCGTTGGCGGCCGTTCTGCTGGGTGTGGTTTCCGTTGAAATCTACAAGCTCTGGCAGGCGCGCCGGCGTGGTCGGGCGGCTGCACGACTGCATGTCCGAGTCGTTGCCCTGTTCAGCCTTGTTGCCGCCGTTCCGGCCGTCATGATGGCAATTCTGGCGGCCGTAACGCTCGACCGGGGGCTGGATCGATGGTTCGAGGACCGCACCAGGCAGATCATCGACAATGCCCTGACTGTTGCGCAGGCCTATTTGCAGGAACATGCGCGCGTCCTCAGGGGCGACCTGATCGCCATGACAAAAGACATCGACCGGGCAAAGGCAATCTATGAATTCGAACCGACACGGTTTGATCAGTTCTTTGCGACACAGGTATCGCTACGCGGTATTCTCGGCGCAATGATCCTCGATGAGAACGGCGACGTGGTCACGCGGGTCATTCTCGATCCGAACGCGCAGATACCGCTTCCGCCCGCGGACAGTTTCTTCAAGGCCCAGTCGGGCGATCCCATCCTGATCGCACCGGGGAGTTCGAATCTCGTCGGCGGCGTTATGAAGCTCTCGGCATACGACAATTTCTACCTCTACGCCGTTCGTGTGATCGATCCGCGGGTGGTCGAGTACCTGCGCCTGGCGGAAACCGGAGCGTCGCAGTACCAGCAGATGGAAAACAGCCGTTTTGGCGTCCAGGTTGCGTTCGCGCTGGTCTATCTCGGGGTTGCGCTTATCCTGCTGTTGTCGGCGATCTGGATCGGCTTCGGTTTCGCAAACCGTCTTGTTTCTCCGATCCGGGTGCTGATATCGGCCGCCGACGAGGTGTCCAAGGGGAACCTTGCGGTCAAGGTGCAGACGGAGAAATCCGGTGGTGACCTGACCAATCTCGGACTGACGTTCAACAAGATGACCGGACAGCTTCTCGGCCAGCGGGACGCCCTGCTTGCCGCCAACGAGCAGATCGACCGGCGGCGCAGGTTCAACGAGGCGGTCCTGTCCGGGGTGTCGACCGGCGTGATCGGTGTTGACGACGAGGCGTCGATCATGCTGATCAACCGCTCCGCGCTCGAACTGCTGCAGCTCGATGAGGTTCAGATCCTCAACAGGCCGCTGACGGAGGTCGTTCCCGAGCTTGCCGAATGCATAGACGGCGCTCTTGAAAACAGTACGGAAAAACTGCCCGAAACGCAGATCGAGGTGACGCGGAACGGACGGCTGCGGACGCTGAACGTGCGCATAACCAGCGAGCAGTCGACGCGGCGCGAGCATGGCTTCGTGGTGACGCTGGATGACATAACCGATCTCGTCTCGGCGCAGCGGAATTCCGCCTGGGCCGATGTCGCGCGCCGGATCGCCCACGAGATCAAGAACCCGCTGACCCCGATCCAGCTGTCGGCGGAACGCATTCGCCGCCGCTACGGCAAGCGCATCGAAGAAGACCGGGAGGTCTTCGACCAGTGCATTGACACCATTGTCCGGCAGGTGGGCGATATCGGGCAGATGGTCGATGAATTCTCCTCCTTTGCCCGCATGCGCAAGCCCAACAAGATCAGCTCCGATCTCCGCGAAGCGGTGAGGGATGCAGCCTTCATGCAATCGGTCGCCAATCCGGAAATTTCGGTCACCGCCGATGTTCCCGAGACCGCGGTGACCGCCGTCTTCGATCCGCGTCTCGTCGGACAGGCGTTCACGAACGTGGTCAAGAATGCGACCGAGGCCGTTGCCGCCCGGGCCGGCGACGACTTGCCGAAAGGACAGGTTCTTGTCCGTTTGCGCGGAGAATCCGACGAAACGCCGGGACGGATCGTCGTCGACGTGATCGACAATGGTGTCGGGCTGCCTGAGGAAAACCGCAGCCGATTGCTGGAGCCTTACATGACGACGCGGGAGAAGGGCACGGGCCTGGGCCTGGCGATTGTCCGGAAGATTATGGAAGACCACGGCGGTGGCGTCGAATTGCTGGACGCCCCGAAATCAACCCCTGATGCAACAGGCACTCTGGTGCGGCTCACTCTGGCAGCTTCTGCCGAGGCCGAAACGGAGAGCGACGAACAAGAGCAAGCAGTGACAGCTCATGGCGCATGATATTCTAGTTGTAGATGACGAAACCGATATCCGGGAGATGATTGCAGGCATCCTGGACGACGATGGCTACGGGACTCGGACGGCACATGATTCCGACAGTGCGCTCGCGGCCGTCAAGGAGCGCAAACCTTCTTTGGTGATCCTGGACATCTGGCTGCAGGGGAGCCGGCTGGACGGCCTGGCGCTGCTTGACGTTCTGAAGGAAACCGATCCCGACCTGCCGGTGGTGATCATCTCCGGTCACGGCAATATCGAAACGGCCGTGTCCGCGATCAAGCGCGGTGCCTATGACTACATCGAAAAACCGTTCAAGGCCGACCGGCTCGTTCATATCGTCGAGCGGGCGCTCGAGGCGTCCAGCCTGAAGCGCGAGATCCGGGATCTCAAGCAACGCAGCGGCGAGACCAGCGAAATCATCGGCGGTTCCTCGGCCGCACACAACCTTCGGCAGACTATCCAGAAGATTTCCGGAACGAACAGCCGGATCCTGATTGTCGGCCCGTCCGGTGCCGGCAAGGAACGGGCGGCGCGGATGATCCACGACCAGTCCCCCCGGATGAAGAGCCCCTTCGTCGTCCTGAACGCCGCCACCATCACGCCAGCGCGCATGGAGGAGGAGCTTTTCGGCATCGAGGATGAAAACGGCAATCTTCGGAAGATTGGCGCACTGGAGGAAGCGCACGGGGGCACGCTCTATCTCGACGAAGTCGCGGACATGCCGGCCGAGACGCAGGGAAAGATCCTCAGGGTGCTCGTCGAGCAGAGTTTTGCGCGGGTCGGCGGGACGCAGAAAGTCCAGGTCGACATCCGGATCCTGTCTTCCACGTCCAAGAACCTCGAGGAACATATTGCCTCCGGTCTCTTCCGCCAGGACCTCTACCACCGGCTCAGCGTGGTGCCGCTCAGGGTGCCGGGACTTGCGGAACGGCGTGAGGACATACCGGTGCTGGTGCATCATTTCATGGAACAGATTTCGGCTGCATCGGGGATTCCGCTCCGCCCGATCGGAGACGATGCGATGGCGGTGCTGCAAACCCATGACTGGCCCGGGAACGTTCGGCAGTTGCGCAACAACGTCGAGCGGCTGATGATCCTGAGCCGGGGTGAACCCGACAGCACGATTACCGCGGACCTGCTGCCGGCGGAGATCGGGGAGACACTGCCGAACCTGCCGACGTCCGGAACGGGCGAGCATCTGATGTCGGTGCCTCTGCGCGAAGCACGCGAGATCTTCGAGCGGGAATACCTGCAGGCCCAGATAAAGCGATTTGACGGCAACATCTCGAGGACGGCAGAATTCGTCGGCATGGAACGGTCCGCCTTGCACCGCAAACTGAAAACACTTGGAATGACCTGAAAACGGTAACGTCCATCAACGAAAAGCGAATCGGGAAAGAGTCTTTCCATGAAAATCGTCATTTGTGGCGCCGGTCAGGTCGGATACGGGATCGCAGAGCGTCTTGCCGCGGAGCAGAACGACGTTTCGGTCATCGATTCTTCACCGCAGCTGATCAACGCGATCGGCGATCATCTCGATGTGCGCGGCTTTGTCGGCCATGGTGCGCATCCGGACGTTCTGGCGCAGGCGGGCGCCGAGGAAGCCGACATGATCGTCGCAGTGACACTCTACGACGAAGTGAACATGGTTGCCTGCCAGGTTGCGCATTCCCTTTTCAACGTCCCGACGAAGGTCGCGCGTATTCGCGCGCAATCCTACCTGCAGGGCCGCTGGCGCAATCTGTTCTCGCGCGACAACATGCCGATCGACGTGATCATCTCGCCGGAGATCGAGGTCGGCGAGATGGTGCTCCGGCGCCTTGCATTGCCCGGAGCCGTCGAGACCGTCCGTTTCGCGGACGATCATGTGGTTGTGGTCGGCATCATGTGCGAAGAGGACTGTCCGGTGGTCGACACGCCGCTCAGGCAGCTGACGGAACTGTTTCCGGACCTCGGAGCCGTCGTCGTCGGGCTTTACCGGAACAACCGGCTGTTCGTGCCCAAGAGCAGCGACAGCATTCTGACCGGCGACCTTGCTTACGTCGTGGCGCGGCGCGACCAGGTCCGCAGGACATTGAGCATCTTCGGACACGAGGAGCCGGAGGCCGCCAAGGTCGTGATCGCAGGAGGCGGCAATATCGGGCTCTATGTCGCCAAGGCGCTTGAGCAACGTCAGAGCGGAACGAAGATCAAGCTGATCGAGGCGTCCCGCGAACGGGCCATGTCGGTCGCCGACGAACTCAAGCGGTCGGTCATCCTGCATGGCAGTGCGCTCGACCAGATTATCCTGAATGAGGCCGATGCGGGCGATGCCGACACGATGGTCGCCCTTACCAACGAGGACGAGGTCAATATCCTGTCGTCCGTGATGGCCAAGAAGCTCGGATGCCGGCGCTCGCTGTCGCTTCTGAACAATCCGAGTTATCCGGCCTTTGCCAATGCGCTGGGGATCGACGCGTTCATCAATCCGCGGGCCGTCACGATTTCAAGGATACTCCAGCATGTGCGCCGTGGCCGGATACGCGGGGTTCATTCGCTTCAGAACGGTGCGGCGGAGATCGTGGAAGCCGAGGCCCTCGATACATCACCGCTGGTCGGCAAGCCGCTACGGGTCATCGATCTGCCGTCCGGAATTCGCGTCGGTGCCGTCTTCAGGGGAGGCGAGGTGCTTACTCCGAACGGAGAACTTCAGATCCAGGCGCAGGACCGTATCGTCATCTTTGCCGTTGCCAATCGTGTCCGGCAGGTCGAGCAGATGTTCCGCGTGAGTCTCGATTTCTTTTAGGCGAATTGCCGCTATTCTGAGCTTGCAATTATCTGACCGAACGTTCAAAAATGTTCCGAAGGCCGTCTGGCTGGATGTGTTTTTGCTTGTTTTGGAGTGTTCATGAGCCGGATTGCTTATGTCAACGGTCAGTACGTTCGTCATGGCGACGCAGCGGTGCATGTGGAAGACCGCGGCTATCAGTTTGCAGACGGTGTTTACGAGGTATGTGAAGTCTGGCACGGCAAGATTGTCGACATGCCGAGACACCTCGACCGGCTGGGCCGGTCCTTGAGCGAGCTCCAGATCGACTGGCCCATGAGCCGGAGCGCGGTTGAATTCGTGTTGCGCCAGGTTGTCCGCAGAAATCTCGTCAAGAACGGGCTGGTCTACATCCAG
Organism: Roseibium sp.; assembly: GCF_965229775.1. Taxonomy (GTDB): domain Bacteria; phylum Pseudomonadota; class Alphaproteobacteria; order Rhizobiales; family Stappiaceae; genus Roseibium. The sequence goes on along the minus strand of NZ_OZ245929.1, from coordinate 4,923,184 downwards.
GTCACGCGCGGTGTGGCCAAACGGGATCATTTTTTCCCGCCAGAGGACGTTGCCCCGTCGATCGTGGTGACCGCAAAGTCAACCAATCCGGCCGCTGCTGAAGCCCAGGCGGAAAAGGGCATCTCCGTTGTCAGTTACCCGGAGAACCGCTGGCCGCGCGTCGATATCAAGACCGTTGCGCTGCTACCCAACGTGCTGGCGAAACAGCACGCCAAGGAAAACGGCGGCAAGGAAGCCTGGTACATCGACGGCGACGGCAATGTCACGGAAGGCGGTTCCACCAATGCCTGGATCGTGACAAAGGACGGGGCGCTGGTGACGCGACCGGCCGAGAACGGTATTCTCCGCGGGATCACGCGGGCGGTGGTACTTGACCTTGTCGAAAGGGAAGGGCTGACGTTCGAAGAACGGCCCTTCAGTCTCGAAGAGGCCTTCGAGGCCAAGGAAGCATTTGTTACCGCTGCGTCAACACTTGTGATGCCTGTGACACGTGTCGATGGCAGAATTGTCGGCAATGGTCATCCGGGTTCTGTTGCATTGCGATTGCGTGAACTGTTCCATACTGCTACTGATTTGCAGACGGCATGACTCAATTGGTCTTGTCTAGGTGTATAAATACGACGTAAAAGGGGCTGAGGCAGACAGCTCTTTGAGTGGGCGAAACAAAACGCGGGCAGAACTTCAAACCTTAACGTTTGAAATTCAATAGCTTTTGACGGTAAGCTGCCGACAAAGCCGGATGCTCGGCCGCATCCGGGGGTAAAACAGGATAAAAACACTGATGGCTGAGCGCGCACAAAATCTCCAAGACACTTTCCTCAACCACGTTCGCAAACAAAAAACTCCCCTGACAATTTTTCTCATCAACGGTGTGAAATTGCAGGGTGTCGTGACCTGGTTCGACAATTTTTGCGTCCTGTTGCGCCGCGACGGGCACTCCCAGCTCGTCTATAAACACGCGATTTCCACAATTATGCCAAACGGCCCTGTTCAACTGTTCGATCAGGCTGAGGAAAACGCTGAAAAGGCTGGCTGATTGAAACCTAAGTCTCGCGCAGACGATTTTTCGAAATCAAACGGACCCGAAGAACCGGGACATAAAACGCTCAGAATAAAAGACACTGGGGTGGATCGCCTGCCTCAGCCCTTCCGTGCGATGATTATCGAGCCGGTGCTGCAACTTCGCGGTGATGCCGGACAGCAAGATCTGCGCGGCAATCGAAGCCCCGAGGCGCGTCTCGAAGAAGCGATCGGGCTGAGCGCGGCGATCAACCTTCAGATCATTCACTCCGGCGTCGTCAAGGTGAACAATCCCAAGCCGGGAACCCTGTTTGGCGAAGGCAAGGTCTCCGAGCTGGCGGGAGTGGTCGCAAGCGAAGACCTGGATCTCGTCGTCATAGACCATCCCCTGTCGCCCGTGCAGCAGCGAAACCTCGAGCGGCAGCTCAAAACCAAGGTCATCGACAGGACCGGCCTGATCCTTGAGATTTTCGGCGACCGGGCCCGCACCAAGGAAGGCCGCCTGCAGGTCGATCTGGCGCACCTGACCTGGCAGAAGAGCCGTCTTGTGAGGTCCTGGACGCACCTTGAGCGGCAGAGGGGCGGGGCCGGCTTCATGGGCGGTCCGGGCGAGACCCAGATCGAGGCCGACCGCAGGCAGATCCAGGACCGCATCATCGCACTTCAGAAGCAACTGGAAAGCGTTCGCCGCACGCGCAACCTTCATCGGAAGAAACGCAAGAAGATCCCGCAGCCGGTCGTGGCGCTGGTCGGCTACACCAATGCCGGCAAGTCGACGCTGTTCAACCGGCTGACCGAGGCCGATGTCTTCGCCAAGGACCTGCTTTTTGCCACGCTTGACCCGACGCTCCGCAAGGTGACCCTTCCGCACGGCAAGGAGGTGATCCTCTCCGACACGGTGGGGTTCATTTCGGACCTGCCGACGCATCTGGTTGCCGCGTTTCGGGCGACGCTCGAGGAAGTCCTCGAGGCAGACCTGATCCTGCATGTGCGCGACATTTCCCATCCGGACAGCGATGCACAGGCAGAGGACGTGAAGAAAACGCTCGACGAACTGGGTGTCGATGCGTTGACCGGAGCGCCGGTCATCGAGGTCTGGAACAAGATCGACTGCCTGGACGCGGCGTACCGTGAAAAACTGCTTTCTGAAGCCGGAGAGGACGGGCCTGTCGCCGTTTCCGCGCTGACCGGTGCCGGCGTCGAGCAGCTTTCATCCCGGATCGATCAGTTCATCGCCCAGCACGATGACATTCTGAGCGTTCGTCTCCCCGTTGCAGAGGGCGCGCTCCTGGCGAAACTCTACCAGATGTCCGAGGTTCTCAACCGGGTCGACAGCGAGGAAGCGGTGACCGCTGAAGTCCGCGTCTCCGACAAGCAGCGGGGACCGTTCCGCGATCTGTTTGCCGCCTATGTCGAGGCTGACAGCTGACGTACAGCATCAGGCGTCGGCGGAGCCGGCGGCATGGCTGGTATTGCCCGATCGCGTCAGAAAGTAACTGAAAACCGCAGCACCGAAACTTGCCAGCTCAAGGGGACAGCTGCGCTGCAACCAGTGTTGCAACGCGCCGACGCTGCGAAAATAGAAGCATCGGAAAAGCTTCCGTGTTTCAGGTAACTGCTTCTACCGCCTTTCTGCATCCCCTGATTGTTTTGCCGCCTGCCAGGCTGCTTCCATTTCATCGAGGGTCATTGCCAGGAGCGTGGTGCCGTTCCTGTCGGCGTGGTCTTCGATCGCAGAGAACCGGGTCCGGAATTTCCGGTTGGTCCGCCGCAATGCCTCTTCAGGATCTATATCGAGATGCCTCGCGAGATTTGCGAGGGCGAAAAGCGTGTCACCGAGTTCATCGGTGATGCGCGCCTTGTCCGGCGCGCTCCGGGACAGTTCCTCGTCGAGTTCGTGGGTTTCCTCGCGGATCTTGTCGAGCACGAGACGCGCATCGTTCCAGTCGAAGCCGACCTTCGACGCCTTGCGCTGTAGTTTGTCCGCTTCCTGCAGCGCGGGAAAGGCGGTCGGCACCTCGTCCAGAAACCGCCTTTTGTCTTCGCTGAGGCCGTGTGCCTGCCTTTCCGCGAGTTTCTCGGCTTTTTCCTCGGCCTTGATCCGTTCCCAAATCCCCTTGACGTGATCCGCCTTTTCGCCGTTCTCGTCGCCGAAAACATGGGGATGGCGCCGGATCATTTTCTTGGTGACACCCTCGACAACGTCTCCGAAATCGAAATGATCATCTTCCTCGGCCATGCGGGCGTGGTAGACGACCTGCAGAAGCAGGTCGCCCAGTTCCTCGCGCAGGTCCAGCATGTCGTTCTTGGCAATCGCATCGGCAACCTCATAGGCCTCTTCGAGCGTATAGGGCGCGATCGTCTCGAAGGACTGTTCCAGATCCCACGGGCACCCGGTAACGGGCGTGCGCAGCGCGGCCATGATTTCGATGAGGCGGGCAATGTCACGGCTGGGTGTCATGAGGGCGCTTTTCCCGTTTTCGTGTCAGGTCGAACCGGCGGGGTAATGTCTTTCTGAATGCCAGCATTAAGGCACGGCTGCACGGCGCGAAAAACCGAAAATGAGGCTGGGGGACCTCAAAGCACAAGATTTTCGCGCCGGAACTCTTTTGCGCCATGTCGTGGTTTCCATCCCATGTCTCTCCAGTCGATCCGGGCATGGATTGCCGGATCAAGTCCACTGCCGTCCGGCGCCAGATCAGTAACACAGACTTGCTTTCCTGATTTGTCATCCCGGTTTGCCGTGTAAGCGGCAAGACCGGGATCCAGTAGACTCAGTGGGTAGAGATCAAGACAAGAAAGAGAAGCACGTGGTTACTGGGTTCCGGCCTTCCGCTTCGCTTCAGCCGGAATGACAAGTTCATTGACTGAGGACCACCGCATGAAACCCGTGCCGGGTTAAACCGGACATTGATGCATCAAGCCTGCAATGACGTTGGAGATTGCAAGGCTAGGCGTCTCTTGCCACGTTGACCGGAAAACGTCCTCGAAATCGTTGTTGCCGTTACCCCCGTATCGACGGGTGCCAGAAGGTGACGGCCCGTTCCAGCAGGGCGATGACGCCGTAGAACAGCGAGCCCGCCAGGGCGGCAATCGCGATCTCCGCCCAGACCATGTCCACGTTCATGCGTCCGACCTCCGTGGAGATACGGAAGCCCATGCCGACAATCGGTGTGCCGAAGAATTCGGCGACGATGGCGCCGATCAGGGCAAGAGTGGAATTGATCTTCAGGGCGTTGAAGATGAACGGCATGGCCATCGGCAGGCGCAGCTTGAAAAGTGTCTGCCAGTAGTTCGAGGCGTATGTCCGCATGAGATCGCGTTGCATCGCATCGGAAGCGGCCAGTCCAGAGACCGTGTTCACCAGCATCGGGAAGAAGGTCATGATCACGACAACAGCGGCCTTGGAGGGCCAGTCGAAGCCGAACCACATCACCATGATCGGTGCGACGCCGATGATCGGAAGGGCGGAGACAAGGTTGCCGATGGGAAGCAGGCCGCGGCGCAGGAACGGCACGCGATCCACGAGAATGGCGATCAGGAACGCGGAACCGCAGCCCATGGCATAGCCGGCCAGAACCGCCTTCAGGAAAGTCTGCTGAAAGTCCGCCCAGAGGATCGGCACCGATGTCGCCAGACGCACCCAGATTTCGGATGGGGCAGGGAGCAGCACTTTCGGAACGCCCGCGCCGGTGACGATGACTTCCCAAAGGAGCAGGATGGCCATGCCGAAGAGCGCCGGAATGGCAAGATTGACGAGCCGGGCAGCAAGAGGTGAGGCGGTTTTCCAGATGGCCAGTCTTTCGACAAACAGCCAGGACGCCGCCCAGGTGGCCGCCGTCAGTGCCCAGAAGCCGAGGGCTGCCTCGCCTTCGTGGTTGGACGCCACGCTGATGAGCAGCCACGCGGCGATCGCGGTCACGAGCCCGAGGATCAGATCACCGATCCGGTTGCGCATGAAGCCGAGTTCGTAACGGACGGCGGCGATGCCGAGGATCACCAGGCAGATTGACAGACGCGGAACGTCCATCACCCCGAGGTCGGGTTCAAAGATGCGGCTGAAGAGGCCCACGACCACCATCGCAACGATGAACCAGGCGAGGATGGCGGGCATGTCGAAACGCCGTTTCGTGGCTGTTGCCGGTGTCATTGCGCCATCCCCATCCGCTTGAGCGTGACTTTTTCCATGATGCCGATCAGCGCCACGAGCGAGCCGGCCAGAAACGCCGCCACGATCAACGCCGACCAGATCTGGATCGTTTGTCCGTAATAGGACCCCGCCAGCAGGCGCGCGCCCAGTCCGGCAACGGCGCCGGTCGGCAGTTCACCGACGATGGCCCCGACGAGCGAGGCCGCCATGCCGATCTTCATGGAGGTGAAGAGAAAGGGCACCGCGTAGGGCAGGCGCAGCTTCCAGAAGGCCTGCACCCGCGTTGCGGAGTAGGTGTGCATCAGGTCCATGTGGATGACTTCCGGCGATCTCAGGCCCTTCACCATGCCGACGGTGACCGGAAAGAACGACAGGTAGGTGGAGATCATGGCCTTGGGCAAGAGCCCGGAGATGCCGATCGCATTGAGGACCACTATGATCATCGGGGCAATCGCCAGTATCGGAATCGTCTGGGAGGAAATGATCCAGGGCATCAGGGACTTGTCGAGAACGCGGGAATGCACGATGCCGACGGCAAGCAGAATGCCCAGCGTCGTACCGATCAGGAAGCCGAGCAAGGTCGAGGAGAGGGTGATGCTGCTGTGATAGACCAGCGAGCGCTTGGAGGTGATCTTCTTTTCGACCGTGGTGTTCCAGATCTCGATGACGACCTGGTGCGGTGCCGGCAGAACAGGCCGCTCCTGGGCCCAGGTATCGGCGATGAGCTGGCTGAACTGGACGTGTTCCTGCCCGGCGCGCTCGTACATTTCCTGCTGGAACGGCGTGTTGAGCGCGGCTGCGGCGATGTACCAGATCGCCAGGATCGCGAGGACAACCACCGTCACCGGTCCGACCGTGCCGGACATGAGCCCGGCAAACGGGCTGAGATTGGTGCGGGGCGAGGTGAGGGCGGTGTCGGTCATGCGGCCGCTCCTTCCGATTGCCAGCAATAGAGGATGTCCGGCAGGTTTTCCTCGTTGTCGCCGTTTGTCCGGCGCTGTTCGGAAAAGCCTTCACGCTCATAGAACTTCCGGGCACCGGTGTTGGCCACGAAGGTCCAGAGACTGAGACCAGACGGATATGCCTGTTTGATATGGTTCAGCAACTGAAGGCCGAGGCCTCTCTGCCGGGCCTCCGGAGCGAGATAAAATCCGGTGACGACGGCATCGGAGCTTGTTGCGGCAAACCCACAGACCTCGTTGTCATCGCGCTCCGCAACCAGAACATCGCGGTTTTCGTGAACGAAGTCAGTATGATACCGAACGACGTCCTGATGTGAGTGGACACGTGGCATCCAGGGTGTTTCATCGATCCAGTCGTTCAGGATCTCGCCGCACCTTGTCATGTCGCTGCGGTTTGCGCTGCGGATCTCATACCTTTCAGCGGGCTCAATCCTCATAGGAATGCCCCGCACGCAAGCCGTCGCGGACGCGGTGCGCAATCTTGAGGAATTCCGGGGATTCACGGATATCGAGGTTGCGGTCGCGCGGAAGGTCGCTCTCGATAACATCATAGATGCGGCCCGGGCGCGGGCAGAGCACGACGATCTTGGTGGAGAGAAACACGGCTTCCGGAATGGAGTGGGTGACGAAGACAACCGTCTTGTTGGTCTTGGCCCAGAGCTGAAGCAGCTGTTCGTTGAGGTGATCGCGGACGATCTCGTCCAGCGCGCCGAAGGGCTCGTCCATCAGGAGAAGATCCGGCTCAACCGCCAGGGCGCGAGCGATGGACGCGCGCTGCTGCATGCCGCCGGAGAGCTGCCATGGATATTTCTGCTCGAAACCGGAGAGGTTCACCAGGTCCATGTTCCGTGCGATCCGCTCCTGCTGCTCGGCCCGGGACAGCCCCATTATTTCCAGTGGCAGGGCGACGTTCTTGGCAATCGAGCGCCAGGGATAGAGCGCGGCCGCCTGGAAGACATAGCCGTAGGCCCGGTTGAGGCGCGCCTCGTGCGGTGACACGCCATTGACGGTGATCGTGCCTGCCGTGGGCTGTTCCAGGTCGGCTATGACGCGCAGGAGCGTCGTCTTTCCGCAGCCGGACGGGCCGATAAAGGACACGAAGTCGCCTTCGTCGATCTTCAGATCGATATCGGACAGCGCATGAACCGGGCCGTCATTGGTCTGGAAGGTGAGCGACAGCTTGTCGATGTCGATAACCCGCTTGTCCTGTTCCTTCATTGCATCGTCCAGTCCGTCTTCGATTTCAGCGGCAGTCAACATTCTCTTTTCCGTTTTTCATTTTCCAGACCATGCCTTGCAGGTTCGGTCTTCAAGGCAGGTTTTCGGCGCAACGCGTTCGCCCCAAGTCACCTCTCCCGCTGGGAGAGGTCGGACCGCAGGTCCGGGTGAGGGGACAAATCTGTCCGCATTCCGCTGCACCTGACCCCCTCACCCCCGCCCTCTCCCCATGGGAGAGGGAGCAATTTGTGCCTTCTGCGAGGCCGTTCATTGGCAACCGCGGAGGACTTCCGCCATCAGACCCCGCTGGCAGGAATGCCGGTGCGTTCCACCTTGCGCGGCGCGGTGAGTTCCTTCCAGGTGCTGAGCGCCTTGTTGACAGCGTGGAACGGTTCGCGCGCCACGAACTCGCCGTGGCCCTGCTTGTGGTTGACCGTGCCGTCTTCCACGGCAACGCGGCCCCGGGTGAGCGTGTAGCGCGGCAGGCCCTTGACCTTCTTGCCCTCGAAGACGTTGTAGTCGATCGCCGACTGCTGGTTGCCCGCGGTGATGGTCTTTTCCTTTTCCGGGTCCCAGACCACCAGATCGGCATCCGCGCCAACGAAAACAGCGCCTTTTTTCGGATAGATATTGAGGATTTTTGCAATGTTGGTTGAAGTGACGGCGACGAATTCGTTCGGTGTCAGGCGGCCGGTGTTGACGCCGTAGGTCCACAGCATCGGCAATCTGTCCTCAAGGCCGCCGGTGCCGTTCGGGATCTTGGTGAAATCGCCGACGCCGGTGCGCTTCTGCTCGGTGGTGAAGGCGCAGTGGTCGGTGGCGACAACCTGGAGCGAACCCGCGGCGAGACCCGCCCAGAGCGAATCCTGATGCTTCTTGTCCCGGAAGGGCGGCGACATCACGCGGCGCGCCGAGTGGTCCCAGTCGTGGTGATAATACTCGCTGTCGTCCAGTGTCAGGTGCTGGATGAGCGGCTCGCCATAGGCGCGGATGCCATTCTGGCGCGCCCGGCGGATGGCTTCGTGCGCCTGCTCGGACGAGGTGTGCACGATATAGACCGGGACGCCTGCCATGTCGGCGATCATGATCGCGCGGTTGGTGGCTTCGCCTTCCACTTCCGGCGGACGGGAATGGGCATGGCCCTCCGGTCCGTTGTGGCCTTCCGCGAGCAGTTTTTGCTGCAGGCTGGCGACGACATCGCCGTTTTCGGCGTGGACCAGGGGCAGGGCGCCGAGCTCGGCACAGCGCTGGAACGAGGCGTACATCTCGTCGTCGTTCACCATCAGGGCGCCCTTGTAGGCCATGAAGTGCTTGAAGGTGTTGATGCCCTTCTTCTGGACGACTTCCTGCATGTCGTTGAAGACCTGCTCGCCCCACCAGGTGATCGCCATGTGGAATGAATAGTCGCAATGGGCCATTGTCGACTTGTTGTCCCACATCTGCAGCGCTTCCAGCAGCGACTGGCCGGGTGAGGGCAGAGCGAAGTCGACGACCATGGTCGTGCCACCGGCCAGCGCCGCGCGGGTGCCGCTGTCGAAATTGTCGGAAGAGAACGTGCCCATGAAGGGCATTTCCAGGTGGGTATGCGGATCAATGCCGCCCGGCATGATGTAACAACCGGTCGCGTCGAGTGTTTCGTCACCCGAGAGGTTCGGGCCGATCTCGACGATCTTGCCACCCTCGATCTTCACATCGGCTTCATAGGACAGGTCGGCGGTGACAACCGTGCCGCCCTTGATCACTTTGCTCGCCATCATCGTTCCCCTTATGTGTTTTTCAAATTTCTACCGAATCTCAGAATGTATCGCACTGCGTCATTCAGCAACTGGACGAAAGCAAACGGCACCGCAAAAGCAACCAGACCAACGAAAAGCAGATGGTTTGAGTTCGCATCAAAAAGCCAAAGCAAAACTGATGCGACGATACCGCAAATGACTGTTGGCCCAATGAACCCGAAGCACACTGTCGCCACAAGGCCAGCAACAAAAACGAAGAGCACCAGCGGAAACTGGAGCAAGACCACAACAGCGAACGGTTCTTCAAAACCTAGAAGAACTGCAGCGATTGTGGCTAAGACGATCAGAATTGCAGCCAGTGTTTGCAGTTTCATGAGCTTTCCTGTTGGTGCCGGCTGACTACCCCACGATCTCCGCCGTCTCGACAACCGCGTGGAAGAGAACATCCGCGCCGGCCTTGGCCCATTCGCGGGTGATTTCCTCGGCTTCGTTGTGCGACAGGCCGTCGACGCACGGGCACATGATCATGGCCGTCGGGGCGACCTTGTTGATCCAGCAGGCATCGTGTCCGGCGCCGGAAATGATGTCCCGGTGGCTGTAGCCGAGGCGTTCGGCGGCGTTGCGTACGGCTTCGACGCAGCCCTTGTCGAACTCTACCGGGTCGAAGCCGCCGACCTTCTCGAACTCCACCTCAAGGCCCATCTCGTCGCAGATCTTCTTCGCGCCGGTCTTCAGCCGTTCTTCCATGTCCTGGATGACGGCCAGGTTCGGGGAACGGAAATCGACCGTGAAGACAACCTTACCGGGGATGACGTTGCGCGAATTCGGATGGACATCGATATGACCGGCAGCGCCGACCGCATGAGGCGCATGGGACCAGGCGATATCGTCGACAAGTTCGAGGATCTTCGCCATGCCGAGACCGGCGTTCTTGCGCATCGGCATGGGTGTGGACCCTGTGTGACTGTCCTTGCCGGTGACGGTGACTTGCGTCCAGGAGAGACCCTGGCCATGCGTGACGACACCGATATCCTTGCCTTCGGCCTCCAGGATCGGTCCCTGCTCGATGTGCAACTCGAACATGGCGTGCATCTTGTCCTTGCGGGCGCCGACCTCTTCGTCGCCAACCCAGCCGATGCGTTTCAGTTCATCGCCGAAGGACTTGCCCTCGGCGTCTTCACGGTCATAGGCCCAGTCCTGGGTGTGAACGCCCGCAAACACACCGGAGGCCAGCATTGCAGGCGCGTAGCGCGTGCCTTCCTCGTTGGTCCAGTTGGTGACCACGATCGGATGTTTCGTCTTCACACCGAGATCGTTCATCGAGCGTACAAGCTCAAGGCCACCCAGGACACCGAGCACGCCGTCATACTTGCCGCCGGTCGGCTGGGTGTCGAGGTGGGAGCCGACATAGACGGGCAGGGCATCGGGATCGGTTCCCGGACGGGTCATGAACATGTTGCCCATGGTGTCGACCGCCATCGTCATGCCGGCCTCCTCGCACCACTTCTGGAACAGCTTGCGGCCTTCGGAATCCTCGTCAGTGAGGGTCTGCCGGTTGTTGCCGCCGGCAACGCCGGGACCGATCTTGGCCATCTCCATGAGGCTGTCCCACAGACGGTCCGCGTTGATCCTCAGGTTTTCGCCCGGAGCTGCCATCTGAAATCTCCTATTTCAATTCCGTTTCGACGAAGGACATGGGTTCGTCCCCGCCGTTGATTACATTGTGTTCGACGCCTTCATCGCGGCGGTAGACGGTTCCGGCCGGAACCAGGACCTCACGGCTTTCTCCACCGGGTTCTTCCAGAAGCATGCGGCAGTCGGTCAGCGCCGTGATAACGTAGTCCATTTCGTGCCGGTGCCAGCCGGTTTCGGCGCCCGGCACAAAGTCGAAACGGGTGACACGGACCCTGTCGTCGTCAATCAGCTGCGTGGCTGTTGCCTGTTCCCGTTTCATGACGCCTAGCCTTCTGTTCGATCCCGTCAGTCAATCGCCTCGAGGACCGCACGCAATTTCCCGAAGAGCTCATCGATCTGTTCCTTCGAGATGATGAGAGGCGGGGAGAGGGCGATGATATCACCGGTCGTGCGGATCAGGATGCCATCATCATAGGCTTTCAGGAAGGCGGAGAAAGCGCGTTTTGTCGGCTCGCCGGCGATCGGCTCAAGTTCAACCGCGCCGATCAAACCGAGATTGCGGATATCGATGACATGCGGGCAGTCCTTGAGCGCATGCAGGCCGTCTTCCCAGTATTGTGCCAGCCCTGCCGCCCGCGTCAGCAGGTCTTCCTCGTCATAGGTGTCGAGCGTTGCAAGCGCAGCGGCACAGGCCACCGGGTGACCGGAATAGGTGTAACCGTGAAACAGCTCAATCATGTGTTCCGGACCGGTCATGAAGGCCTGGTAGATGTCCGAAGAACAGAACACGGCTCCCATCGGGATGACGCCCGAGGTGAGACCCTTGGCTGTTGTCACCAGATCCGGCGTCACGCCGAAGAAATCGGTCGCGAAGGGCGATCCGAGGCGGCCGAACCCGGTAATGACTTCGTCGAAAATCAGCAGAATGCCATTGTCGGCGCAGATCTTGCGCAGCCGCTCCAGGTAGTTCTTCGGCGGGATCAGGACACCGGTCGATCCGGCGACCGGCTCGACGATGACAGCCGCAATCGTGGAGGGGTCGTGCAACTGGATGATGCGGATCAGGTCTTCGGCATATTCGGCGCCGTTTTCCGGCATGCCGCGCGAGAATGCATTGCGCTCCGGATCATGCGTGTGGCGCATGTGGTCGACGCCGGTGAGCATCGTCCCGAAGGTTTTGCGGTTGGCGACGATACCGCCGACCGAGATGCCGCCGAAGCCGGTGCCGTGATAGCCGCGTTCACGGCCGATCAGTCGGGTGCGGGTGCCCTGTCCGATGGCACGCTGATAGGCGAGAGCGATCTTCAGGGCCGTGTCGACGCTTTCGGAGCCGGAGTTGGTGAAAAAGACATGGTCGAGCGGCGAGGGCATCATGGCCGACAGGCGGGCGGCCAATTCGAAGGCTTTCGGGTGGCCCATCTGAAACGCGGGCGCATAGTCCAGCTCCGCGATCTGTTTCTGAACCGCCTCGACGACCTTCGGGCGCGAATGACCGGCGTTGCAGCACCAAAGGCCCGCAGTCCCGTCAAGGACCTGACGGCCATCGGCGGTCGTGTAGTGCATGTCCTTGGCCGAGACGAACATGCGCGGCGCCTTCTTGAACTGGCGATTCGCCGTATACGGCATCCAGAAGGCTTCAAGATTGTTGGTTGCTGCCTGTGCCGGCGCTGACATGCGTCCTCCTTGCAGCCCTGCTTCAAGGGCTGGCGGTCTATCTGCTCGTGCTGGAGAAAGCGCCCACGATTTGCCGGCCTGCAGGGAGCAAGCGCCCGGCGATGCTGGTCCTCTCACCACACTGTTCCTGGCTCTTCTTGCCGTATTCTCCAAGCAAAGAAGCGCCGATCGATCTCTGGTTGGCCGTTTCGGCCTTGTCCGGCATTCGCCGGTTCTGGTTATGTTGATCAGATAGGTGCGACGCTTCAAGAGTTCCCCGTTGCAGGCAACCAGATGTTCGACTAGCCTTCTGACCAGTTGGTCAATTTACCCTAGGAGTAATTTGACCAAATGGTCAAGATGCAATTCCATTCGGCATGACCAATTTGTGGTCAATCAGCTTCTGAAGCAGACATGACCGCTCAAAAATGGCCGAATTCAAAGAGTTTGGCCGGTTGCGACACGTGCCCGGCACAGGGCGGTTTTAAGGTTGGAAGCGGACGTATTTGATGACAAGTCTTGAAGGGCAGGGATCGGTTTCTCAGAAAAATGGAGGCCTCAGCCGGATTCAGGAGCGAAACCGTTCGCTTATTCTGGAGGCCGCCTTGAGCGAATTCTCAAGGAAGGGGTTTTCCGGCGCGACGGTCGAACGCATTGCTGCGGAAGCGGGCATGTCGAAGTCGAACCTGCTCTATTACTTCTCGTCCAAGGAAGCGATCTACAAGGCGACGCTCGCGCATATCCTGGAGGTCTGGCTTGCACCGCTGAAAACCCTTGACGCGGACGGCGAACCGGCGCGGGAACTGGCCGCCTATATCCGTCAGAAGATCCAGATGTCGGCGGACTATCCCGAAGCGTCCCGGCTGTTCGCAAATGAGGTCATGCAGGGCGCACCCCAGATCCTGCCGATTCTGGAAGGCGAGCTGAAACGTCTCGTCGAAGAAAAATCCCAGGTCATCGACAACTGGATCGAAACCGGCAGAATGCAGCTGATCGACCCTGTGCACCTGATCTTCACGATCTGGGCGACAACGCAGCACTACGCGGATTTCTCCATTCAGGTCAGAGCGTTGACGGGGAGGGATCTCAGTGATCCGGAGTTCTTCGAAGAGACCGTTGCTTCTGTGACGCGGCTTCTGCTCAACGGGGTCGGTCTGACAGTTCCGCAGGACAGCGGAGCGTAATCGTGGACGACGAACCGGTAGATCCTCATTCCGCATCGCGCATTCCGGTTCTTGGCAAGATCCATATCAGAAAAGAGGACATCTCCGAGGAGTTCATCCGGGCATCCGGGCCCGGTGGGCAGAACGTCAACAAGGTCTCCACGGCCGTGCAATTGCGGTTCAATCTTGCGGGCAACGACACCCTGCCGGAGGACGTCAAGTCGCGCGCGGCGCGGATTGCGGGCAGTCGCCTCACGCAGCATGGCGAAATCGTCCTTCAGGCCGACCGCTTCCGAACGCGTGAGCGCAACCGCGAGGACGCGCTCGAACGGCTGCTGGACCTTCTGCGCAGGGCGATGGAGAAACCGAAGCCCCGCAAGGCGACCAAGCCGACACTTGGGTCGAAGAAACGCCGTCTTGACGCCAAGAAGCAGCGCGGACAGATCAAGAAAATGCGCGGGCGAGGGGCAAGCTACGACGACTGACCGTGCGGTTCGCGTGCCGGGCATAACGGCGCGCCTTTCGCAGCGCTCCGTTTTCCCGTTGTGATCAGCCTGCCGTTGTCGGGTCGATCAAGGTGACGACTTCGGTAATCTTGTTCGCCGGAAAGCCGCTGATTTCAGCGTGTTTCCGGATCGCCTGCTCGTCCTCTGCAAGGTAGATGCAAAAGGTCTTGTCGCCCGTGACATATGAGTGCTGCCACTGCACCGTTGGGGCAAGCTGGGCCAGTGCATCATTGGATGTGTTGGCTGCGCCGCAAAGCTGTTCGGCGTTCATGTTGCCGACGCCTTCGATGTCGCGCTCAATGACGTATTTTTTCATGAGTTTGCCTCCCGTTCCGATTTTTGCCGATCTGATCAAACCAGGCGGCATTCTCGATTGCCTGTCCGCGTTCAGATTTAACCAGTTCGGGAAGCACAGGCTAACACCAAGATTACGCTGCGTAAATTTGTGTAAATTGACAGGTCTCTGCGAGAAAACATCTACCTTGCGGTTCACGTCATTGAGTAACTCAGGACGGTCACGCGTGCCCAGATGCCCATCGTGGTCATCGCGGACGCACCTGCCGTGAAACCCGGCCCGTTGACATCCTGGCTGCTGAAAAGCATGCCGCCCATGTTGCCGGCCGTGATGCTGCACAGGCCGTATCCTGCGCCCGCACCGGCGCCCGCCGTCGTCAGCCGGCCATAGCAGCCGTCCAGGTCGTTGGCGCTGAAAATGCGGTTGCAGTTGATGCGCGTGTAGGAATAGTGCGCGGCTTCGCCGCCGAACTCGGGAAGGGATATCGAGCCGCCGCGACCGCCAAATCCCAGTCCGCCACCGGTAAAGCCGTAAAGGCCTGCATAGTTCGCCGCGCGGCTTCTGAAAATGAAGGTCCAGTATCCGCCGGCAATACCCGCGCCGACGCCGGCGTCCATGTAACCGGACACTTCCCAATCAGATGCATTAAACGTCGCGGACATGGTCGCCATCCTCGTGTCGTGGACCGGGTATATGACACGCCGGTTTCCCGGCGGACGTTTCAAACAGTCAAACACAAGTCTATCAAAAATCCAGGTTTCGTCCGTGTTGTGAATCACATTGCCGAAGGAAACGTTTGCGGATCGCGGGCGAACCCGGATCCTGTGCGATTGCAACAAGCATATTTCTTTGCCGGCGTGTCACGACGAAGGCCTTACCCTGGAACGACGACGTCAGGGACGCGCGACACGCCTTTGAAGAAGTGCGTGACGGATCGAGGGGTGGGTTTGAAGGTACCGGTATTGTGTCAGGCAAGATCCATATCTCTAATTCGCATAATCAATATTATGGAATATTTTTACATAGGCGAAACGGCGCTGAATTTCAGGCGTTTAGCGCAACGCGCTTGCCGCTGTGTCTGCCTGCACCGCTACGCGTCGTCTTTTGCAGACTCGATGACCCGCACCGCGATGTCGAATGAAAAACCTGCGCGGCACATGGCAGCAAGATCTTTCTCGCGGCGTGCCGCTCTGTCTGCGGCGTTGCGAAACGGACCGAGCCTGCGTCTTCGTGCATACGCTCCGGCGGCTTCTTCCTCGGTTCCGGCACCGTCGTCCAGCACGGACCGGATCGTGTCGCGATCAACGCCTTTCTGTGCCAACTGCGCTTCGATCTTGCGGCGCGAGCCGCCGCGGCGTCTGAGGCTTGCCGTTTTGGTCTCTGCATAGGCGCGATCATTGACCAGCCCGGAATCGACGCATTTTTTCAGGACCTTGTCGATCATTCCGGAGAAGTCCGCCGGATCCAGGCCGTGATGACGGCAGGCTTTCAGGATGCGGCGTTCCAGTACCTTGCGCAGATTGTTTTGCGACGAACTGTAGCGTTCCAGGTAGTGAACGGCCGACCTTGTCAATCGTTCGACTGTCGGCAATTTCGGGGTTGTTTTACCCGGCATGACTCATCTGACCGGTTTCGTCTTCAAGGACTGTCAGATCGATCTGCATACCGTCATAGGCCGGCTGGATCGTTTCCGGCAATTCGCGGCTCAGTTCAGCGTAGTCGAGATCGCAATGCAGGTTCGTGAAAACCGCGGATTTCGGCTTGATCCGTGCCGTCCATTGCAGCGAATCCTCAAGGCAGAAATGGCTCGGATGCGGTGTGCGCCGAAGGCAGTCCAAAATAAGAATATCAAGTGATTTCAGACTATTGAGAGAGTTTTCTGAGATGTCGGATACATCCGGGATGTAAGCCGCGTTGTCAATCCTGTAGCCAAGCGCATCGATGTCGCCATGCCTGACGGTGATCGGCTCGAATGTCAGCGTGCCGCCGTCTCCGACGATCTCGACCGGCTTGCCATGTTCGACCGACCGATGCTCCAGGATCGGAGGATAGTTCGAGCCTTCCGGTTTTTCGAAACAGTAGCGGAAGGCCTCCAGGGCGCGCTGGTGTGTTTCATCGTCCATATAGACGGGTGTGCGGCGACGGCTGAGCAGCCAGAAGGCACGCAGGTCGTCGATCCCGTGCAGATGATCGGCATGTGCATGGGTGTAAAGCACAGCGTCCACATGGCTGACATTTGCCGTCAGCATCTGTTCGCGCAGATCCGGGCCCGTGTCAATCAGGACCGTTGTGCACCCGTATTCGCCGCGTTTTTCGACCAGGAGCGAGCAGCGCCGGCGGCGGTTTTTCGGCTCTTCCGGGTCGCAAGCGCCCCAGTCATTGCCGATGCGCGGCACGCCGGCGGATGATCCGCACCCCAGGATCGTCAGGCGGACACTCATTGCTGTGCCGTCCCGCCGAATGCGGCGGGCCTTGGGACCTTTTTAAACAGCCGGAAAAAATTCTCGGTTGTCTGACGTGCCATCTCTTCTTCGGAGACACCCCGTGTTTCAGCCAGAACGGCAGCGGTCATGGCCGTATAGGCAGGCTCGTTGCGTTTGCCGCGCCGGGGCTGGGGGGCAAGGTAAGGTGCATCCGTTTCGACCAGGAGCCGGTCGGCCGGAAGGTCCCGTGCTATCGCGCGCAGGTCTTCGGACTTCTTGAAGGTCAGAATGCCGGAAAAGGAAACATAGAGACCGAGTTCGATCCCGGTAAGGGCAAGATCCCGTCCGGAGGAGAAACAGTGCAGGAGAGCAGGGAAGGCCCCCTTCCCCATTTCCTCGCGCAGGATCGCCGCCATGTCGTCGTCCGCGTCGCGCGCATGAATGACAAGTGGCAGGCCTGTCTGACGTGCGGCCTCGATATGAACACGCAGGCCCTCGGCCTGTGCATCGCGCGGCGCCTTGTCATAGAAATAGTCGAGACCGGCTTCACCGATTGCGACAACCTTCGGATGAGCCGCCAGGGCAACAATGTCTTCAACCGGGATGCCGCGCTCGTCGCCGGCATTGTGCGGATGCGTGCCGACGGAACAGTAGACTTCGTCATAGGTTTCCGCGATTGCCTTGATCCGGTCGAACTTGCGGATATGCGTGCAGATGGTGACCATCAGATCGACACCCGCGGCATGCGCCCGCGCGATCAGGTCGTCCCGCTCGTTGTCGAAATCTGGAAAATCGAGGTGGCAATGGCTGTCGACAAGCATGAAAGATCCTGGAATCGAGACTGTTCAGCGCGCCTTGATAGCCGGAAACCGGTTATTTCCCAAGAGCGGTTCCGCTCAGGCTGCGCGCAAGGCGAAGAAAAAGTCGAGTACCACTTGTTTCCGGTCGAGATTGAGCGCTTCCGCATCCCGGATCGCCCGGCTAGCGTTTTCCCAAAGTTCGACCTGGCGATAGGCTGACCGCACGCCGGCCTTGACATCCCGGCTCATGCGTTCGTGACACAGGCGCTCCAGAACATGTTGAAAATTCAACCAGTTGTCGGTTTGACCGCGGGCGGCGACGAGATCGGCAAGCGCATGGACGGCGCTGAGGTCCAGTTGTGATGCATTGTCTGCCAGACGCCGCACGCCCTTAGCGATCGCAAGCCCGTCACCGGACAACAGGGAAATGGCCGCCCGCAGACTTCCGTCGGCCGTCGCTGCAAGTTCATCGAGGTCATTGGCCGCCGGGAGGGGATCCACACCAAGCAACTGCAGACCTTCCAAAATTTCGGATGGGGTGAGCGCGTCCAGGCCGAGCCGGCGGCACCTGGAGCGTATGGTCGGCAGGAGGCGTCCCGGCGCGTGGCTGAGAACCAGAAAGAGGCAGCGCTCCGGCGGTTCCTCGAGTATCTTCAACAGGGCGTTGGCAGAACTCGCATTCATGTCGTCTGCGGCATCGACGATGCAGATACGCCAGGCTTTCGCCGAAGCCGTCGTCCCGAAAAAAGAGACGGTCCTGCGGACCTCATCTACCGGGAGATCGGTTTTGAACCGTTTGGATTTCTCGTCCCAGGGCCTGCGCAGATGCAGAATGTTCGGGTGACCGCCCGCCGCCACCTGCCTCAACACCGGATGATCCCCGGGGACAGAGAGATCGGCGGCAGCGGCAACTTGCGGCCCGAACCGGTCGGGATTGGCGACGATGAATTTCGCAAACCGGAATGCCAGGGTCGCCTTGCCGATGCCCTTGGCGCCGCCGAGGATCCAGGCGTGATGGATGCGCTGCGAACGGTAGGCGTCCAGGAGCGCTCTTTCCGTCGCCTTGTGACCAACAAGGCGTGTCTGTTCATTCGGCAACGGGTACCCGGGCAGCGCATCCACTTCCGGGATGTCGACGGGTTCAGTTCGGCGCGCCATCAGAACGGCCTGTCTGCGGTTGCCATGTCGGCCGCGTCGATGTCGAATTCCTCCGGAAATGTAGTCACGACCGACTTGCGGACTTCGCGCTCGACAAAGTCCTCGTCGCGTGACCCGTCAATAATCGTAAAGCGGTAGGCCTCATCAAGGGCCAGTTGCAGGAACATTTTGCGTCTTCGTTCGTGGACGGCGACAGCTTCATCCTCGAAACGGTCCGGTCCGCCGCTGTCGTCTGTCTCGGACCGTTTGGCGACACGGCTCAGGCCGATCTTCGGCGGCACATCGATCAAGAGGGTCATGTCTGGCCTGAGACCCGCAACGGCGGCCAGTTCCAGAAGCTTGAGATAGTCCTGTTCAACACCTGCCTCGCCCTGGTACACGCGCGTGGAGTCGGCGTACCTGTCGCACAGAACCCAGTCGCCGCGTTCCAGCGCAGGTCTGATCGTGGCATCGACATGATCCGCGCGCGCCGCCGCGAACAGCATCGCTTCAGCGCGCGGCCCCTGATCTTTTGCACCACCCGACAACAGCAGCGACCGGATCTTTTCCGCGCCCGGCGATCCCCCCGGCTCGCGCGTGACGACGACCGACTTGCCGTTTTTTTCCAGAAACGCCTTCAGGCGGGCGATCTGTGTCGACTTGCCCGCCCCCTCTCCGCCTTCGAAGGTAATGAAATGTCCCGACAAGCTTTTCCCGTCTCCTTCAGGCCGGCCCGTCACATGAACGCTTGGCCTTGCCTATCAACTGATACAGGGCAAACGTGCCGCTTTCAAACAGGGAATTGCGTCCGGCTGCACGCTGCTGGGGACTTATCCGATCCAGCCAAACAGGAGTTCCTGCAGACCGTCCATCGCCCTGTTCATCAGTGTGCCTTCGGGAACGTCCGCGCCGGTGACCAGGGGTGCCCTGTAGACGACCCCTTCCTTGCCGATGACACGCAGTTCTCCGGCTGGGGTTCCCTTGTTCACAGGAGCCTGCAGCGGACCGTCGTAAACAACGCGCAGCCGGTAATCGAGGCTTCCGCCCCGGGCGAGCAGGACGTTGACATCAGCTTTTGCCACGAGCGGCACCGTGCCTTCAACGCCGCCGAAAACGCGCCCGTCGGCGATTTTTTCGCCGGCCGGGTAGATCGTCTTGATCGCGTAGAATTCCCAGGCACCGCCGATCACCTCGTTGAGCGATTGCAGACGATGCTTGTCCGAATTGAGGCCGGCGACGGCTGCAATGATACGTCGTCCGTTACGGTCCACAGAAGCAAGACCGGAAAAACCGTCCTCCGGGTGATTGCCGCCGCCCAGTCCGTCGAGTTTCCTGATTTCGCCCAGAAGTGGGTTCTTGTTCCGCTGGTAGATCTTGTTCCAGGTGAATTCCGGAATGGAAAACAGATCGTAGAGGTCCGGATGCTGCTCTACGATATATTCGGCGAGCCGGGCCTGGTCGCGCACCGTCGTGCTGTTGGGCGCATCGTAATAGCCGGTCGCATTTGAAAAGGTGCTCGCGGTCATGCCAAGGAACGCGGCCAGTTCCGTCATGCGCTGTGCGAAAGCCTCTTCGGAGCCGTCGATGCACTCCGCAAGCACAATCGCCGCATCATTGGCGTTGTGGACGAGCAATCCTTTCAGAAGGTCCTCGATCGCGATGTCCGACTTGATGGCGGCGAACATGGTCGATTTACGAGACGGTGCACCGCCCGTGCGCCAGGCATGTTCACTGACATTGCAAAGCTGATCCGGCTGCGCCTCGCCTTCTTTCAGAAGCTTGAAAATGGTTGCCGCGGTCATGACCTTGACGAGCGAGCCAGGCGTGAAGGGTTCGTCAGGGGCCTTTGAATAAAGAACGGTGCCGGATTCAGGTTCGAGCAGGAAGGCCTTCGGTGCCTTTGTGACGATGGATTCAACCGCCGACGCCGGGCCGGGCATTGCAGCGGACACAGCCAACAAGGCAGCGCAGAAGGCGCTTGTTCGCAGTCGTTTGCGCAATGTTGAAAGTGAGAGGCCTGTCACCCTGCCGTTTCCTTTCGTAAGTCAACGGGCACAGTGATCAGATCCCGTTTTTGCTAGTTGCCCGATGGGATCTTAGCAGCCAGCTGACGCATGGAAAGGCCTTGCGAAACGCTTGTGGACAAGACCGCGTGAGCTCCGGAAACGCGCTGGTTCGCCGTATAGGACGATATCGCGCTTCCGGACTGGAATCTATCAACCGAACCCGGGAACGGTGCGTGCACCGGTTTGTTCACCGGAGCGTAGCTGGACGAAAGGGACCCCGTGGTTGGCTGGAAGCGGTTGTTGGATGCGACCTTGATGGCGGGGTTTCCGGCCTCGAAGGCAATCGCCGGGTCGAACGCCGCGACCTGGACGCCCGGCTGGCCCCGTTTTGCGGAGGCAAGCGTTGCCGCGGAAAGGTAAGGCCGCGCGGCGGGAGCCGGAACCTTGCCGTAAATGAGTTCTGCCGGGACCTGGGCGATCAGAGTGCCGGGACGCGATGCACCGGGTGCGACGGAACCCGGGCCGGTATAGGACGCCATCAGGTATTCTTCGTCCTCACCGTGAAGCGGAGCCCGGCCGACATACTCGACCTTGACCTTGCCCACACCTGCTGATTTCGTGTCCAGCATCGTTGCAACCCGTTCGGACAGGTCGATGATGCGATTGCCGTGGAAGGGGCCGCGATCGTTCACGCGGACGATCATCGAACGGCCGTTGGACGTGTTCGTCACCCGTGCGTAGGACGGCAACGGCATCGTGGTGTGCGCAGCGGTCAGAGCGTTACGGTCAAAGATTTCACCGTTCGCCGTCTTCCGTCCGTGGAATGTCGGGCCGTACCAGGATGCAAGTCCCGTCTTTTTGTAGTCCGGGTCATGCTCCGGGTAATACCACTTGCCGGCGATCTTGTACTTCTTGCCGATGACATAGCGTCCACCGCCCTTGGGCACCGGTTTGCCGGAGGCGACCATGCGCGGGCTGGCCTTCACGCCATATTTTTCGGGGCTGAACTTGGCCTTGGGTTTTTCGGGAGCAGAGCTGCACGCGGCCACGAACGATACTGCGGCGACCGTCAGGAACACCGTGCGCAGTTGTTTCCAGCTGCTTCGCTCAAACCCGCAGCCGTTTGTCCCCGAAGACGTTCCTGCCATCCGGCAAGTTTCTACGCCCATCCCTTGCATCCTGCCGTCCTACTCATAAACGCGCTGGCGGCCCCGTAGCTCACGCGATACTCCGGCCGCAAACAGGCCGGTTCCAGGCTACTTTTTCCGTCTGCCGGCTTTTACACCGCAGATGCGCTGCCCCCGCGGCACATCCCAGACATCCAGCCTGTTTAATGGCAAGTGTCTTACTGCAAAGTAAACGCGCCGTCGAGGCTGTCCGGAACGGCTTTTCCGGGCAGTCACAGGTTTTGACGCCGTTTACGCTCCCGTGGCGCATTCCCTTGCGGTAAGTTCCTGAAATGCCTGAAATTTATGCGGTCCCGTAATTGTTGCAGACAAGTGACAGTCTGCAAAAAATCGTCAAATGATCAGGTTGTGACGTAGGTCACATCGGTTGCCGGCGGTTCGGCCTAGTGTGTCTTCATTGCTCGTGACCGCCCTGTCACAGCAATGCTGGAACCCACCTCCAGCTTTGGCCGCCGGTTCAAACCCTGCCCACGACACCGGACCGGCGGCCCCACACTTTGTCATGTTCCGGTGCCGCAGCGCACCCTGCCCTACCCAACCCAAAGCGCCCGGAACCGGAACATGCCAAAGGCCCCGCCTGCGGTCTCCGCCGCATTCCACACGATTTTTCCGAATTCCCCGCCCGCCGAAGGACCGGCTCTTGACTTTCCGTTCAAGACCAACGAAACGGAAACAAATGCCGCCCGCGCCGACGCGCCATGGCTGCATTGGTGAGGTGGCCGAGTGGTTTAAGGCAGCGGTCTTGAAAACCGCCGTGCGTGAGAGCGTACCGTGGGTTCGAATCCCACCCTCACCGCCATTAACTCTTTATATTTTTGAGAGAAATGTTCTCCCTTGGCTTTGCTCAGATGCGCGAAGTGACGAGAACTTACCACGGACAAATCCGGTCGTTGGTGGGGAAGCCGGGTCAAATGTGCCGTCAATGTCCCACCAGCAATCCTGCTATTTTCGCTGTGGCTGACAATCTTCTTCCTCATGATCCATAGATCGATCAGGTCCGCTTGGACCTGACCGCGCGACAGGAAAGTGAGGACAAAGGCACGCTCCTCTCAAATCAGGTCCACTGCTGTCCGTTTTTGATCTGAATTGAACGAGTGAGGCGATCCGCAGTCTTTGAACTTGTCATTCCGGTTGAAGCGCAGCGGAAGGCCGGAACCCAGTAAACATTTGATTTTCTGTTTTTCTTCTGTCTCCGCGCACATCGGCTACTGGGTCCCGGTCTTGCCGCTTTCACGGCAAACCGGGACGACAAGTCGGGGGAACACTTCCGTATCCCGATGTGGCGCCGCACGGAAATACGCCGCCTTTCGTTTTCCGCGCGAATTACAAAAGCTGCGCCAGAACCCGCCGGATCTCGTTCTTGTGGTCCTCGCAGAACGCGTCGAGGGCTTCGGGGCCGTCTGCGTGGAAGATGCCGACGATCACGCGGTCTTCCAGGCTGTCGCAGAGAATGCGGGGTTCGGACGTGTCGGGAACGAGGTTTCCGTCTTTGTCCCTCTTGACCGGACACAGAAACATCATACCGTTCCGGACACCCATGCCTGCATCAATCACATACTTTTTTTCGGTCATTGCAAGCCTTCCAGCAGGGGTCCGGAGGCACGTGGCAGGCAGAGTTCATGTGTCAGATTGCGCAACCTGCTTCGGATGTCACCGCATAAATCACAGGGCTGATTTTTACAGCGGATACAGCGGCACAGTTACGCAGATTGCGCATGTTGCGTCAGACGATCCTGAAGCGCGCTCAGGATGGAAAACTCCCCCAGTGTATGCGATTGACCTCAAGTCGCTGGCTCTCCAGACTATGAAGAATGACGGACTGTGACGATATCATCCAGCTTGAGGCTGTGCTGTATGAAAGACTTGAGCCCGGAAGACGTCAGATGAAAGTTGCCATGCTTTTGGCGATGACATTCGGCGGGAAGACGCTTCCATCCAGTGATATCGTCAACGCCGCGCTTGAACGTCTGGCGCAGAGGACTGATATCGAAACCTTCGGAGACATCAGGACCTGGCGACGAAGTGAAATCAGGCGTCGGACTCCTAAATGAAGCCGATCTGGCGGCAGAAATGGCGAAATCTTGCGAGTAAGCGCAGGTAGAGCGGGCTTTTTGCCCGGTGAAGCGCAGTGACGCTGCGAAGAGAAGCCATTTTGCCGTCCTTCGGATTTGGCCGTTTTGGCCATCTGCCGCGTCGCGAAAGGCTCGAATATGGACCACATTTTCTGCGATTGCGCTCCTCGCAACTGGTCATAATGATCCAAACCAAATTGACTTCATCTATAAGTCCGTACCCTGAGCTTACACGGCAGCGATCAGGATTCTTGTGACGCGCAAAATGGGGCGCGCAAGGGTCGGCGCGCCCCTCTTCCCGGCTTTATCTTGAAGGTATCTTATGCTCGCGGACCGCGTCGATGGCGCATTCGAGGCCTTCGCCGTAGGGATGGCCGTGCCAGTTGGCGCGCTCCTTGATGATGACCGCCAGGATTTCTTCGGTCGTTTCATGAGGATCTTCGCTGGCCGCCGCCACGTGGCTTGTCAGAATGCCAACGATTTGGGCCAGCCCGTTGAGCAGTCCCATTCTGAATTCCAGATCTTCCCAAACGATCTGCCCTGCACTGGGTCTGTCGGTCTGCGTCATGGTGTGAATTCCTTTGTGGGTGGGCAGGGTATCGGCGGCCGATCCGGCCTGTTGCGGTGCGTTTTCCCGATTTCCCTGCAGCGGTCGTCCGCTGCGCCGGCGTCGCCTGATGCGTTGCAGCAAGCGGAATGATGTGTGCGTCCCCACAAGGCACACTTTATAGGTGTATCAGCAGCGTTCCGGATCCGCAATAAGGCAGGTGGAGGCGTAGCGGAAACAGGGAGGGCTTCGTTTAGATCCCTGGAAAATGACAAGCAAAGGAACTGATTCCAGAACTTGGAAAGAATTTCTGAGTTTCGCATCGATATTTTTACGTAATGTTTGTCATTTACATGTTCCTCAGGCTTTGGAAGTTAAACACATTTGGAGAAATTGCTTGACTGATGATGCGGTTTTTCGGCTTGATTTCTCTTGATACGATGTTTCTCGAACCCGGCTGGTCGTTATGTCGCTAAACATACCGGTGTCGCACGGCGAATTCTTTGATCGGCTGACGATCCTTGAGATCAAGCGCGAAAAGATCACCGATGCCGACAAGCTCGAGATCATCAAGGAGGCCCTGGCCGAATACAGGTCCATCGTCTTCTGTTCCGTTCCAAGGGCCGCGGAAGTGTCTTCCCTCACCGACAAACTCAGACAGGTGAACGTTGCCCTGTGGGATCTGGAAAATCTTGTCAGGGAGTTCATCCGGCGCGGCGACTTC
Source organism: Roseibium sp. (assembly GCF_965229775.1). Classification (GTDB taxonomy): domain Bacteria; phylum Pseudomonadota; class Alphaproteobacteria; order Rhizobiales; family Stappiaceae; genus Roseibium. The sequence continues at coordinate 4,897,950 of NZ_OZ245929.1, read as the reverse complement.
GGGCCGGCCTTCGTGGACGCATCGCGCGCGCTTTATGAGAACCGGGACCGCCGCACGGACATCAAGGCCGAGATCGACAAGGTGCTCGGGTCCGACCTTTGCGAGGTGAAGGACTACAAGCGGTCCGCGGGCGGCGAGACCTGAGTAAGGTCTGAACCTTCAACCGGACTTTCCCTGGCATGGATGACCTAAAAGTGGTCACGCATGCCTGTTTTTTGGACAGAACGTTTCTGTCGAGAGATGCGCGTGTCTTCTAACTGACTCGGACGATCTTAATAAGCTATTGTTTTAAAAAGATAATCTAAAGCTCCGAGGCAACTGGCATCCAGATTGCTACTTCAAAGGTGTGCAGCGCGCCTAGGGATCCGGTCGATCATGACGCAGGACCAAGAGGTGCAAACCGGACGCAGAAGGTCGCTGACCAGCATAGTCCGGTGACACGGCGGGACAAAAACCCGGGAGACTACTGCACGAGGTTTCGCGCGCGCGAACCTGCTCCCGGACGTGCGCAAGAAACTCATGATTGAAGCCCAACCGGTTCCTTCCAGCGGGCTAAAGACAGGAGACGCGCACGAATGTTGAAATCCATAGCCAAAGCTTCCCTACTCGCAGCGGCGTTGACAGTGCCTCTGTCCGTTGCATCGGTTCAGGCCGAGGAAAAGAAAGACTTCAAGGTCTGCTGGTCGATCTATGTCGGCTGGATGCCCTGGGGCTACCTGCAAGACAGCGGCATCATGAAAAAATGGGCCGACAAGTACGAGATCGACGTGGAGATCGTACAGATCAACGACTATGTCGAATCCATCAACCAGTACACGGCCGGCGAATATGACGGCTGCTCCATGACCAACATGGATGCCCTGTCGATCCCTGCTGGCGGCGGCGTCGACACGACCGCGTTGATTGTCGGTGACTATTCCAACGGCAATGACGGCATCATCCTGAAAGACAAGTCGGATCTTGCCGACATCAAGGGCCAGACGGTCAATCTCGTCGAATTGTCGGTGTCTCACTACCTGCTCGCCCGCGCCCTCGACACCGTGGGGCTGTCGGAGAAGGACCTGACGGTCGTCAACACGTCCGACGCCGACATGATCGCAGCCTACGCGACGCCGGATGTCACCTCAGTGGTGACCTGGAACCCGCTGCTTTCGGAAATCGAGGCCCAGCCGAACGCCACGAAGGTGTTCGACAGCGCCGGCATTCCCGGAGAGATCATCGATGTCATGATGGTCAATACTGAAACGCTCGCGGACAATCCGGCCTTCGGCAAGGCCCTGGTCGGTGCCTGGTATGAACTGATGTCGATCATGTCGTCAGACAGCGACGAAGGCATTGCCGCACGCACGGCCATGGCCGAAGCCTCCGGAACCGATCTGGCCGGATATGATGCCCAGCTGGCAACCACCAAGATGTTCTACACACCTGCTGATGCCGTGGAGTTCACCAAGGCGGCAGAACTGCCGGCCACGATGAAGTTCGTTGCGGAATTTCTCTACGACAAGGGCATTCTGGGTGAAGGCGCGCCGAGCCCCGAATTCGTCGGCGTGGCCTTTGCGGACGGCTCGATCTACGGAGATGCCAACAACGTGAAGCTCCGGTTCGATCCGAGCTTCATGCAAATGGCAGTCGACGGAGCGCTTTGAGCGTTCACGACCAATGATGACCCGGCCTTTCAGGGGCCGGGTCGCTTGAACGCACGCCGTCAGGACGTCTCATGCGCATCATCAACCGGAAACCGTCCCGGGTAACCGCCCTTGCACTCGGCATTCTGCCGTTCGCAGTGACGCTCGTCACCTATGCCGTCGCAAGCCACTACCGGCGGCTTGAAAACCCTGCCGACAAGCTCCTGCCCTCGATTGAGCGCATGGGGGAAGCCTTCTGGCGCATGGCAGCCGTTCCGGACCGTCGATCCGGGGACCTGCTCTTGTGGGTCGACACGTTCGACAGCCTGTGGCGGCTAGGAACGGGAATGGCCGTTTCGACGCTGCTGGCGCTTTGCCTCGGCATCGCCATCGGTTTCATCCCGCATGTGAGAAGTGCGCTTGCGCCCTATCTGGCGACGTTCTCCCTGATCCCGCCGATCACGATCCTGCCGATCCTGTTCATCACCTTCGGCCTCGGCGAGGCTGCCAAGGTCGCACTGATCGTGATCGGAACAGCCCCGGTGATGATCCGCTCGACTGCCCAGGCCGTTCTCGACATCCCGCGGGAGATGATCATCAAGGCTGAGACGCTCGGTGCGTCGGTCTGGCAGATGATCACGCGGCTGGTTCTGCCTCAGGTTCTGCCCAAGCTGATCACGGCGCTCAGGCTGGGTCTCGTGCCGGCGTGGATCTTTCTCATCTCGGCCGAAGCCATCGCGTCGACCACCGGTCTCGGATACCGGATCTTTCTCGTCCGGCGCTATCTGGCAATGGACGTGATCCTTCCATACGTGGTGTGGATCACCCTCCTCGCCTTTCTGCTGGACAGGTTGCTGCTCCTGATTTCCAGGCGCGCCTTTCGCTGGCACCATCTGGGGAGCGACGCGCTATGACGGCCTCCCCTTGCAAGCTTTCGGTGAAAGGCGTTTCCAAATACTACGACGGCACACCCGTTCTGGAACGGGTCGATCTGGATGTCGAGGCCGGCGCCTTCTGCACGATCGTCGGTGCCTCCGGCTGCGGCAAGTCGACGTTCCTGCGCATGCTGCTGTCCCAGGAACATCCGACCCGCGGATCCATCCAACTGGACGGCAACGAGCTGCCGGAAGAACCGACGCCCGACCGGGGCATCGTCTTCCAGAAATATTCCGTCTTCACACATCTGACGGTCGCGGAAAACCTGATCCTTGCGCAGGAATTCCAGGCCTCACGTCTTGCCGGCAAGCTGTTCGGGACGCGGAAACAGGCGGCTCTGTCCGATATCGGGGATCTGCTCGAGCGTATCGGTCTTTCAGCTGCCGCCGACCGCTATCCGGCTCAGCTCTCCGGTGGCATGCAGCAGCGCCTCGCGATCGCCCAGGCCCTGATCAAGAGACCTAGCATCCTCTTACTGGACGAACCCTTCGGCGCGCTCGATCCGGGCATTCGGGTCGACATGCACGAGTTGCTGCTCGATCTCTGGCGCGAACTCAACATGACCATCTTCATGGTGACCCATGACATCCACGAGGCGTTCAAGCTTGGAACGCGGCTGCTTGTCTTCGACAAGATCCGCCATGATCCGCAGGCGCCCGAGGCATTCGGGGCGACGATCACCTATGACCTGCCGCTCCAGGCCCCCCACAGCTCCGGCAACGCGGTCGAGCCCAACGACATCGCCGAAACGATCGGCACGGGCGCGCCGCGCAAACCAATCAACAGTTCACAAACCAACCCCTCATGAGGAACGTCCATGACCTTCTTTGATCCTTCCGGTCCGACGACGCGGCACAAGGTTGCCGGGGTCGCAACCCGGCAGCCTACGGAACGGCAGCACCATCCCGATTTCGACAAGCTGCAGCTGCGCGGGTGGAAGTCCGCGGAAAAGGAAGGCACCCTGCCGACCGCAGCCTGGGAAAAGGAAAAGGCCTGGGCCCTGCGCATGGGCCTGACCGGCTCCGACAGCCTGACCGATAAGTCGATCCCGACCTTCGCGCGTGGCGAGCTGCCGCATTATGCGGGCATCAACACGTTCCTCAAAGCGCCCTACGTGGAAGACGTGACCCAGGTCGGCGCTTATGATGCCGCGATCATCGGCATCCCGTTCGATGGCGGCACGACCTACCGTCCGGGAACGCGTTTCGGTCCGCAGGGCGTGCGCAAGATCTCCGCGCTCTATACGCCGTACAACTACGAAATGGGCGTCGATCTGCGTGAGCAGATGACCCTGTGCGATGTCGGTGACATCTTCACGATCCCGGCGAATATCGAGAAGACCTTCGACCAGATCACGCGCGCGGTGTCCCACGTAGCCTCGTCCGGTGCCCTGCCGATCATGATCGGCGGGGACCATTCGATCGGGTTCCCGTGCGTGCGCGGCATTGCCGAATGCACGTCGAAACGGATCGGCATCGTGCATTTCGACCGTCATATCGACATTCAGGAGAAAGACCTCGACGAGCGCATGCACACCACGCCCTGGTTCCACGCAACGGATCTGGTCAATGTGCCTGCGGTCAATCTGGTTCAGATCGGCATCGGCGGATGGCAGGTTCCCCGCGAAGGCGTCGAGGTCGCCCGGGAGCGCAACACCAACATCTTCACGATGCGGGATGTCGAGGAACTCGGCCTCGCGGAAACCGCGGCGCGCGCCCTTGAACTGGCGTGGCAGGATGCCGACGCCGTCTACATTTCGTTTGATATCGACAGCGTCGATTGCGGCTTCGTTCCCGGAACCGGCTGGCCGGAGCCGGGCGGTTTCCTGCCGAGAGAAGCGCTCGAACTCGTCTCGCTGGTCGCGAAGGAAGGTATCTGCGGGCTTGAGGTTGTCGAGGTTTCACCCCCTTACGATTGTTCCGACATCACGGCATTGCTGGCGACCCGGGTCATTGTCGACGTGCTCGGCACGCTCGTTTCCCACGGCAAGATGGGCTCGCACAAGTCGATCATCGACAAACCGGTCTCCATCCCGGCCGGGCCGGATGTGGGGTAAGCCGATGCCACACGATCACTTTCACCCCCACGGCCATGATCACCATCATCACGATCACGACCATCATCACCACCACCATGGCCACAATCATGCGGGTGCTGATCATCTCCACTCGCATGTGCATGGCGCGTCCGATGCCGAAAGGGCGGACGAGCTGCAGGCGCTTGCCACCAGCTTCATCGACGGCTTTCGCTCCGCGGAAGACAAGACGAGTTACCTGAGGCTTGCCGGGGTTCCGTTTCATCAGGCGGGATCGGACGGTCTCGTTCAGCATCTGGTTGATGCAAAGATCGTGTCCAACTGGCAGATCGGCACGGCCTCCCCGGCCTTCGCGTCACGCGAACTCGTCTATATGCCGTTTCCCGGCTCGATGGTTTCGGACCGCGAGACAATGACCTTCACCTATGTGTCGCTGACCGAACGCCTCGACATGGACCTGATCGACATCCTCACCAACAGACTGAAAACGGGAGATATCGCAGAATGAAACGCATGGTCACAACGGCGGCACTGACCGCCCTTGCATCACCCGCCCTTGCCCATCCGGGCGATCACCATGAACTGACGGGCTGGGCCGACGCTCTCTACCATCTTCTGGGCTCACCCTTTCACCTTGCACTGGTTGCCGGAGCGATCGTGCTCGGCTTCGGTGTCCTGAAGGTGCGCAGCTCCCGGCGGCAGGCCAAAAAACGCTGACCCTAAGGTCCCGCAAAAAAGCCGATAGACAAGCACGTGCGTGTCATGCTCATTCCTTGGGATCAAACGTGAAAGGCGTGATCTGGGACCGAGGAAGACATGGGTTTGTTACAGGTTATTCGAAACGGTCTGTCGGCAACCGCGCTCGTTGTCGCGGTGAGCTGTTTCGGGGCCGCCCTGACACCGTCCCTGATGCCGCGAGACCCGATGGTTCAGGCCGCGCTTGCGGCCGTTGCGGCCAGTCTCGGTTACGAGGTGGCGATGCTCGTGCGCGCCCTCTGGCGCTACATGGAAATTCCCGACATCAAGGGCCGCTTTCTGTGGGTCTGGTGGGCAACCGCGCTTTTGATGAGTGCCGGAATTCTCGTCTATTCCCTATCAAAGGCGGCCTCCTGGCAGAACGCGACGCGCGCGGCAGTCGACCTGCCGCCGCTCGACACAGCTGCTCCGTTCTTCATCTTCGCTGCCGGAGGGCTCATGTTTCTCGGCCTGTGGACGGGTTTCAGACTGGCGGGTGTCCTTCGGCGGTTCGTGGCCCGTGTGCTCGACCGCTTGGTGCCGCAGAAGGTCGGCGTGGTGCTTTCCATCGGCCTGGTTGGCTGGTTCTTCTGGGCCCTGATCGACGGAGCGCTGATAAGATCCACGCTTCGGGCAGCGGATGCATCGTTCGAAGCGGCCGACGTGCTAATCGAGCCGGATATCGCGCAGCCACAGGATCCGTCGAAGACCGGCAGTCCTGCCTCGCTGGTCAGATGGGACGAGATGGGACGCTGGGGGCGCCACTTCGTTGCGTCGGCCCCGACCATCGAGGAGATCTCGGAATTTCAATCCGGACCCGTGATGGAGCCGCTCCGGGTCTATGTCGGCCGCAGATCGGCCGATACGGCGGAAGCGCGCGCCGATCTCGCTCTTGAAGAGCTGATCCGGGCCGGCGGGTTCGAGCGGTCCGTGCTCGTCGTGATGGTTCCGGTCGGTACCGGCTGGATGGACCCGGGTGCACATGACACGCTTGATTTCATGCTGGCCGGCGATGTCGCGACGGTCTCCGTGCAGTATTCCTACCTGACCAGCATGCTGGCCCTGCTTGCGCATCCCGACTACGGCGTCGCGCAGTCCCGGGCGCTGTTCGACAAGATCTACGATTACTGGACGGGGTTGCCCAAGGACGAGAGGCCCCGGTTTTACGTACACGGTCTCAGCCAGGGGGCGTTCAACTCCCAGGCAACCCTGCCCCTGTTCGACATGCTGGGAGACCCGATCCAGGGTGCCATGTGGGCGGGTTCGCCGTTCTTTTCCAGGTACTGGACCGAAGTGCGTGACCAGCGGAACGAAGGCAGCCCGGCCTGGCGCCCGACATTCGGCAACGGCTCGCTCGTGCGCGTCATGGATCAATATGGTGGACTTGACGGTGATTTCAGAACCTGGGGACCGATTCGGGCTGTCTTTCTCAACTACGGCAGCGATCCGATCGTCAATTTCACCTTCGACAGCGCGGTGCGTCCACCCGCCTGGCTGGACCAGCCGCGCGCACCGGATGTTTCCGACCGGCTCTCCTGGTTCCCCATTGTGACCATGTTGCAGCTTGCGCTCGATTCCATGTTCGCGCTCGACGTTCCAAGGTTCGGGCACTACTACGTCGCCCCCGACTATATTGACGCGTGGGCGGCGGTGGTCGAGCCCGAGGGCTGGTCAACGGACCGCGCGGATCAGCTCAAGGACATCTTCTCCAGGCGTGGCCCGGCGTTTTAGACCGCTAGGTTTTCTCCAGAAGCGTGCCGAGTTCCCGCTTGAACACGTCCTTCGCGGGCTCGGCCGCTTCCAGGATGTCTTCGATCTTGAAGAAATCCATCGTCTTGAACTTGCCAATCGGCGGTTCGATCAGGAGATCTGGGCGCGAGCAGGCGAGCTTGGCTGCAACGAGGGAATGCAGAGTGATGGAAAACGACCCGATCCACGTGTCCAGGCCGCTCGGAAGACCGCTCTTGTGCGAGTAGTCGCTTCCCGTCACATCGACGCCGACGGTCAGCAGGTCCGGCCTTTCAAAGACGTCGAACGGTGTCGGGTTGACGAAGCCGCCGTCTATCAGGACGCGGCCGTTGATCTCGACCGGCGTCAGCAGCATCGGCAAGGCTGAGGACGCCGCGATTGCCGGCAGCAGTTGCCCGTCATCGAGCACGACTTGCGACTGCGTGTAGAAATCCGTCGCGATGATCTTGAGCGGTATATCGAGTTCATAAAAGGTCTCGGCCATGGTGTTGGGAAAGACGGTCTGGAACAGGATGATCGGATCGATGATGGCCGGCCGCACCACATTGAAGAGGGACGACCATGTGCGGCCGTCCTTCAGGAACAGTTTTTGAAACAGCTGCGTTTTCTTCGTGAATAACTCGACCGCGAATTCCCGGATCTCGGCACCGCTCATGCCCCCGGCATACAGTCCGCCAAGGATCGAGCCCATTGACGTTCCCGCCATTTCCGCCGGTTTGACGCCGAGTTCATCAAGGCCTTCGAGGATCGGAATATGCGCGAACGCTTTCGCCGCCCCGCCGCCGAGCGCGAGGGCAAACCGGTCTGTTGCCTTGTTCGCGGCAACGTTGTCGGAGCCGTCGTTTGTCGCCTGGGCCTGTTTCATGGTCTGAAGCGTTGTCCCTCCGGCAGCGATTGCGCCGAGCATGAGTTCGCGTCTTTGTATCATCGCTTGTCCTTCACCTGGCAAGTGGCACCGGGGTAACGGTCCGGGCGGCAGCCGGACCAGCCAGGATGCCGTTCTGATCCGAAAGGTAGCTATCGCGACCCTGGAATGCCAGCTGATATCAGTGCGACTGACCTTGCAACGCGACCGGACTTCGCAACAATGCTGTCATGGTGCGGACGATCAGGTCTGCGAACCGGGCTTTGAACTCCAATGGAACAGGACAGTGCCTTGAAAATAGAAGCCGTTGAAACCCTGCGCCTCGCCGAGCACCCCAATCTGTTGTGGGTGCGGATCCATACCTCGGACGGATTGACCGGCCTCGGCGAAACCTATTTCGGTGCAGGCCCATGCGAAGCGGATGTTCACGACCGGATTGCCCCCATTGTCCTGGGGCAGGATGCACGCCGGATCGAGTTCCTGAACATGAAGATGCAGCCCTATGTCGGCTTCACCGGAACCGGCGCCGAGATCCGCGCCGTTGCCGCCGTCGATGTTGCGCTCTGGGATCTCGCCGCCAAGTCGGTGAACAAACCGCTGGTCGACCTTCTGGGCGGTCGGACGCGCGATCGGATCGCGGTCTACAACACGTGTGCCGGACCGGCCTATGTTTCAAAGACCTCCGCCGTCAGGCCGGACAATTTCGGAACCGACGAAGGCTCCGGCTCAGCTGTGCTCCATGACGATCTCAACGGGTTCCTGAACCATCCCGAAGACGTTGCCGCATCGCTTATGGAGATGGGGATCTTCTCCATGAAAATCTGGCCTTTCGACCTGGCGGAAGGCGCAGCGGACGGGATCGACATTTCGCTGGCGGATCTCAAAAAGGGGCTGGAGCCGTTCGAGCGCATCCGCAAGGCGCATGGTGACCGCATGCGCCTGAAGGCGGAGCTGCATGGTCTCTGGAGCCTAAATGCCGCCAAGAAAATCGCACAAGCGCTGGAACCGCTCGATATCGACTGGATCGAGGATCCGGTGTGGATGGACCGCACGGATGATATCCGAAAACTGACGGAAAGCTCGCCCGTACCCTTTGCCGGCGGGGAAACACTCGCAAGCCTCGGCCAGTTCAAGGCGCTGATCGAGGACGGCGACATTGCGACGCCGATCGTCGATGTTACCTGGGCCAGCGGCGTCACCATTGCCCGGAAAATCGCCGCGCTTGCAGAGGCAAACGCCCGTCCGGTCGCGTTCCACGACTGCTCGGGGCCGGTCACGCTGGCGGTTTCCACCCATCTTGCGCTCGGTTTGAGGAATGTCAGGGAGCAGGAAATCGCGCGGGGCTTCTATTTCAACTGGTATCAGGATCTTGTCGACGACCTGCCGCCAATCGAAACGGGCATGATCACGGTGCCCGAGAAGCCGGGTCTGGGGATGGATCTGCAGCCGGGTCTGTTCACGCGCGAGGACGCGATCCACCGGATATCCAGACTGGATTGAACAGAAAGAAAACGGGCCGGATCATGTGAACCGGCCCGTTTGATGTCAGCTTATTCGGGAAGCTTGTCGTCGATGCCCTGGACGTACCAGTTCATGCCGAGAATGGCGCCGTCATCCAGGCGCACGCCGTCTTCCGCGGCAACCGAACCATCCTGCTTGGTGATCGGTCCGGTGAACGGCTCCCAGCCATCCTTGATCTTTGCTTCCGTTGCCTGTGCCATCTCCACGACATCTGCCGGGAGGTTGGTGTAGGGCGCCATCACGACGTGGCCTTCCGCCAGCCCTTCCCAGGAGCTGTGCGTGTGCCAGTTGCCGTCGAGCACTTCCTGGACGCGTTCGACGTAGTACGGTGCCCAATCGTCGATGATGGCCGTGTACTGGGCATCCTTGGCGAAGTTGATCATGTCGGATGCCTGGCCGAAGCCGTGCACGCCGCGCTCCTGTGCGACCTGAAGCGGTGCGGTGGAATCGGTGTGCTGTGTGATGATGTCCGCGCCCTGGTCGATCAGGGCCTTGGCAGCGTCCGCTTCCTTGCCCGGATCGAACCAGGTGTTCACCCAGACAACCTTGACCTTGAAATCAGGATTGACGGACTGGGCTCCGAGCAGGAATGCATTGATGCCGGCGACCACTTCCGGGATCGGGAAAGAGGCGATGTAGCCGGCGGTTCCGGTCTTGGACTGCTTTGCGGCAATCTGGCCGATGATGTAGCGGCCCTGGTGGAACTTGGAGTTATAGGTCGCAACGTTGTCCGCCGTCTTGTAGCCGGTGGCGTGCTCGAACTTCACGTCCGGGAATTTCTTTGCAACCTTGATTGTCGGGTTCATGTAGCCGAACGAGGTGGTGAAGATGATGTTGCAGCCTTCGCGGGCGAAACGTTCGATGGCGCGTTCCGCATCGGGGCCCTCGGCAACGCTCTCAAGGTAGGCGGTCTCGACCTTGTCGCCGAACTTTTCTTCCACGGCAAGACGGCCCTGATCGTGCTGGTAGGTCCAGCCGAAGTCGCCGACGGGGCCGACATAGACGAAGCAGGCCTTCACGTCGGCTGCATTGGCGGCGGTGCCAAGCGCAGCGAACGCAAACGCTGCGACCGTGGTCTTCAAAAGAGATTTCATACGAGTAGTCCCCTCTTGTTTGATCTCTTGTCTTTGCGATCTTCTGTTTGGCCCAGGCCGTGATCGCGTTCAGGCCAGGACCGTTGCTTTGTCCGGCCGGTTCAACGGTCCGGTACGAACGGTTTCCCCAGACATGCCGGAGTGTTCACCAAAGTCAATCTGCGATTTGCCGATATCAGGACGAGAACCAGAATAGTGGCCAGATACGGCAGGCTGGAAAGCAGTTGCGACGGGATGTCGAACTCCAGCGCCTGTGCGTGCAGGTTCAGAACGCTGACCGCGCCGAACAGGTAGGCCCCGATGACGACGCGCAGCGGCAGCCAGGAGGCAAAAACAACCAGAGCCAGGGCGATCCAGCCCCGTCCCGCCGTCATGTTTTCCACCCATTGCGGCGTGTAAGCCAACGACAGGTAGGCGCCCGCCAGTCCCGCGCATCCGCCGCCGAACAGGATCGCCATGAAGCGGACCTTCACGACCGAGTATCCAAGGGCATGCGCCGAACCGTGATTGTCTCCGACCGCCCTCAGGACGAGCCCGACGCGGGTGCGGAAGAGGCCATAGGCAACGACGGCGACGAGCACGAAACTCAGGTAGACCAGCGCATCCTGCTGGAAAAACACCGGTCCGAAAAACGGGATTTCGGACAGAACCGGGATATAGAGCTGCGGCAGATCAAGGCCCGGAACCCCGATGAACGCTTCGCCGATCATTCCGGACAGACCGATGCCAAGGATCGTCAGCGCAAGGCCTGTCGCGACCTGGTTTGCCACGAGAAACAGCACCAGTACCGCGAAAAGTGCGGACATAGCCATGCCGGCGGCAATGGCTGCAATGACCCCCAGCGATCCCGATCCGGTCTGGTTGGCAACGGCGAATCCGATCACGGCTCCCATGATCATCATGCCTTCCACGCCGAGGTTAAGGACGCCGGAGCGTTCAACGACGAGTTCGCCGACGGCGGCGATCAGAAGCGGGGTCGCGGCCGTGATGACCGTCAGAAGTACGGCTTCAAACATGGGTTGCCTCCCCTGCGGTCGTGCGCTTCGTGACCAGTCTTATCCGGTACAGGATCAGTGTGTCGCAGGCGAGCACGAAAAACAGCAGCAAACCCTGGATCACGCTCGCGATTTCATTGGAAACACCCATCGCGGACTGGACGCCCTCGCCGCCTATGTAAGACAGCGCAAGCACGAAGCCGGCGATGATGATGCCGATCGGATTGAGCCTGCCGAGAAAGGCGACGATGATGGCCGTGAAGCCGTAACCGGGCGAAATCGACGGCAACAGCTGGTTCAGTGCGCCGGAGACTTCCATCGTGCCGGCGAGCCCGGCCAGAGCACCTGCGAGAGCAAACGAGAACAAGGTCAGTCCCTTGGCGGAAAAGCCTGCGAAACTGCCGGCGCGGGGACTTTCGCCCATCACCCTGATCTCGAAGCCTTTCAGTGTTTTCGCAAGCACCACTGCCAGGATGACCGCGATCACGATCGTGATCGGTGCGGAGAGACTCATCGCGCCCCCGAACACTTCCGGAAGCGTCGCCGCGTCCGAGAAAATCCGGGATTCGGGAAAATTGTATCCGCCCGGGTCGCGCCAGGGGCCGCGGACCAGGTAATCGAGAAGCAGGCCGGCAACATAGACAAGCATCAGGCTCGTAAGGATCTCGTTGGTGTTGAAGCGCGTCTTCAAAAGCGCGGGAATGAGTGCCCAGAGCGCTCCGCCGATGGCTCCGAACAGCAGCATCAGCGGCAGGGTCGCGGCGTTTTCGAAAGACGGAAACAGAACCGGCAGAACGGACCCGAACAGTGCACCGACGACAAACTGTCCTTCGGCACCGATGTTCCAGTTGTTTGACAGGTAACAGACGGCGAGCCCGCAGCCGATCAGGATCAATGGTGTTGCCTTGTCGATGGTCGCTTCCAGGGACCATTGCTGGGTCAGCGGTTCTATGAAGAATTTATATAATCCAATCAGAGGATTGTGGCCGGTTATTGAGAAAATGATTGCGGCCGTGAGGGCGGTCAGCGAGACCGCGATCAGGGGGGACAGCAGGGCCATTGCCTGACTGTGTTCTTTTCTTTTGACAAGCTCGAGACGCATCAGGCCACCTCTCCCTGCGTTTCGGCGCCACCCGCCATCAGCAGACCGACGCGTTCTCGCGTCATCTGCGTGGCCGGTTCCGCGGCAGACAGGAAGCCGCGTGAGATGACGGCGATCCGGTCGGCAATCTCGAAGATTTCATCGAGGTCCTGACTGATTACGAGGACGGCGGACCCGGATCTTGCCAGGTCGATCAGGGCCTGGCGGATCAACGCGGCAGCGCCTGCATCAACGCCCCAGGTCGGCTGGTTGACGACAAGTACGCCGGGTTCCCGATCCAGTTCCCTGCCAACGACGAATTTCTGGAGGTTGCCACCGGAGAGCGATCTGGCTTCCGGATCGTCATGCGACATGCGGACATCGAAGGCCTTCTTGATCCGCTTCTCCAGGTTGCTTGCCTCGGCGGTCGAGACAAATCCCCCGCCGACGAGTTTGTCGCCGGTGCTGTGGCGCGTCAGAACGATGTTCTGGGAGAGTTTCATGCCCGGTACGGCACCGTGACCGAGACGTTCTTCCGGAACGAAGGCTGCGTTCTGCTTTCTCCGCCAGGTGATGCTCTTGTTGCCGCAAGGGGTTCCGTCAATCCGCACCATGTCTGCCGTCACACGCATTTCACCTGAAATGGCATCGAAGAGCTCCCCTTGCCCGTTGCCCGCGACACCGGCGATGGCAACCACTTCTCCGGCCCTGAGGTCCAGGGAAATTCCGGTGAGCGCGGTCGCGAAGGGTGTTGCGGCCGGTGCGCTCAGTTTTTGAAGCGTCAGGCGGGTTTGCCCGACCTGCGCCTCCCCGTCTCCGGAACTGACGGACGCGACATCGGCACCCACCATCATGCTGGCAAGGGACGCGGCCGTTTCCTTCGTCGGATCGCATTCGCGCACGACCTTGCCGTGCCGCAGGATCGTGGCGTGATGGCAGATCCGTTTCACTTCCTCCAGCCGATGGCTGATGTAAAGAACGGCACAGTCTTCTTTTGCCAGTCGCTGAAGCGTGACGAAAAGCTGATCCGCTTCCTGCGGCGTCAGAACCGAGGTCGGTTCATCCATGATGATGAGCTGCGGCTCCTGCAGCAGGCAGCGCACGATTTCGATGCGCTGACGAATGCCGACCGGAAGATCGGCGACGATATCCCCCGGGCGCAAGGGCAGTCCGTAATCTCGTGAAACCGTCTCGATCCGCTTTGCCAGGTCCTGCATGTTGCCCGGATTGGGCAGTGCCAGTGCTATGTTCTCGACAACGGTCAGGGCCTCGAACAGCGAGAAATGCTGGAAGACCATGCCGATGCCGAGTTCCCGCGCCGCTGCCGGGTTGTTGATCGACACCGGCTGTCCGTTCCAGGAGATCTCGCCGCCATCGGGATCGAGCGACCCGTAGAACATCTTGACCAAGGTCGATTTCCCGGCACCGTTCTCGCCCAGGAGCGCGTGAATTTCACCCTTGTTGAGAACGAGATCCACCCTGTCGTTGGCAAGGATGTCACCGAACCGCTTGGTCAACCCGCGGGCGTTCAGAAGCGTTTCTCTTTCGGACCTGTCATTGGGCACGTCGCCACCAAGATCCGGGCTACCTGTTTCTTCCACGTCTTCCCCCACCTGAATGCCGCCTTATCGACCAAGTGTCATGTTCCGGGCAAGCCCAGATCCGCTCGTTTCCCGGTTCTCGCCCGCTTCGAGCCGCTCAAGAAGGTCCACCGCAATTCCGGCGGCTATTGCAGCCGGGTGCTTTGACTTTATTGTCGTTTTTCCGACCGGGCACACCATTTTCGTCAACAGGAGATCGCTCAGTCCCCGCTGTTTCAATCTCTTCATGAACCGGGCTTTTTTCGTTTTTGAACCGATAACGCCGCAATATCCGAAGCGTTGCAGCAGCAAGGCCCGTGCCATGATGTCCTCGTCGAGGGCGTGGGAATGGGTCATGGCCAGAACAAAGGCGCCGGACGGCATGTCATCGAGTGCGGAGGCCGGATCGTCGAGGGCGACTTTCGTCACATGGGCCGGCACGGCGCGCGGGAACTGATCCGCGCGGCTGTCGATCCACGTGACCGAAAACGGCAGCGGTGCAAGTGCCAGCACGAGCGCCTTGCCGACATGCCCGGCACCAAACAGTGCAAGCTGCGTCCTTGTTTCTCCGAAACGTTCCACGACCTCGCAGATGGTTTCATCAGCACTTTCAACCAGTTGGAATGGACGCGCGGCAGAGGCATCCAGAATGCGTCGGGGCCCGAGACGCCCGTCCCGCATTTCGGCGCTGGTGGCAAAAACACTGCCTTCATTCTCGCGCTGCGCCAGCAGGCCGGCCGTACCGGCTGATTGCGCCGTCAGGACCTCGATCGACAGCTTGGCCCGCCCGCCGCAGCATTGGCCAAGATCCGGGCCAAGGGCGACGGACTGAATGTCGAGGAGCGCAGTGTTTTCAGCGGCGAGCCGTGCTGCCTTGCGGATAATCTCCAGTTCGAGCGTGCCGCCGCCGACCGTTCCGAAAAAGGATGCGTCCGGCCGCACCACCATGCGCGCGCCTGCCTCGCGCGGTGCGGAGCCATCCACCTGTACGACGGTCACGAGGGCGCAGGAGCCGCAAGCTTCCAGACTTTCGGCGATGTGTGTCCAGACCTTCATGCGCCTGCCCTTCTGCGGCGCATGTCCTGCACGGCGCGCATGATGGCCTCCGGTGTCGCCGGTGCATCGAGGTTCGGTATCTCGAAAGGCGCAAGGCTGGCGATCGCATCGTTGATGGCGCAGAAGACCGAATTGGCAAGCATTACGGGCGGTTCGCCGACCGCCTTCGAGCGATAGACCGTGTCCTGGGGGTTGCCGCTGCTGTCGTAAAGCTGAACGTCGAAATGGTCCGGTATGTCGGATGCCGTCGGGATCTTGTAGGTCGACGGCGCATGCGTCCGCAGTCTGCCTTCCTCGTCCCAAACGAGTTCTTCCGTTGTCAGCCATCCCAAGCCCTGGACGAAACCACCTTCGATCTGTCCGAGGTCGATGGCCGGGTTCAGCGAGTGGCCGACGTCGTGGAGGATATCGACCCGATCCACGATCATCTCACCGGTCATCGTGTCAATGGTCACTTCCGAGCAGGCGCCACCGAAGGCGAAGTAGTAGAATGGCCGCCCGGACACGGTTTCCCGGTCCCAGGTGATGCCGGGGGTGGCGTAGAAACCGGCATGGGACATCTGGATGCGGCCGGCATGCGCCTGTTTCGCGACTTCCGCGAGCGTGTAGCCCTTGTCGCCCACCAGGACCCTGTTTTCGCCGAAGAAAATCACATCCTGTCCGCACTGGTGCATTTCACACAGGAACGAGATCAGCCGCGACTTGATCTCCTGTGCCGCGATCCTGGCCGCCATGGCGTTCAGGTCCGTGCCCGAAGACGCGGCTGTCGGCCCGGTGTTCGGCACCTTGGAGGTGTTGGTCGCAGTGATCACGACCTTGTCCATCGTCACCCCGAATTCCTCGGCGACCACCTGTGCGACCTTCTGATAGAGGCCCTGCCCCATCTCGGTGCCGCCGTGGTTCAGGTGAATTGATCCGTCCGTGTAAAGGTGGACGAGAGCGCCGGCCTGGTTGAGGTGCTTGAGTGTGAAGGAAATGCCGAACTTGACCGGTGTCAGGGCGACACCTTTTTTAAGGACCGCGTTGTTTTCATTGAAGGCGGTGATTTCCTCGCGCCTTATCCAGTATTCGCTTTTTGCTTCCAGCGTCGAGATGAGGTCATGCATGACCTCGAACTCCTCTACCGGCATTCCGTAGGGCGTGATGTTGCGCTCGCCGTCGTAGAAATTCAGCTTGCGGACCGTCAGGGGATCCTTGCCCAGACTGATCGCGATGGCGTCGATCAGTCTTTCGGCGGCGAGCATGCCCTGCGGGCCTCCGAAACCGCGGAATGCGGTGTTGGAGCATGTATCCGTCCTGAGCCTGCGGGAACGGATCGATGCGTCGGGATAGAAGTAGCTGCTGTCGGCGTGGAACATGGTGCGGTCGTTCACGCCGAGCGACAGGTCCGCGGAGTATCCGCAGCGCGCCAGAAACTCCAGGTCGACGGCTCGGATCAGCCCCGCGTCGTCGTGACCGACTTTCCAGTTGACCTTGAAGTCGTGACGCTTGCCGGTCATGATCATGTCGTCGTCGCGATCGAGGCGGACCTTGCAGGTCTTGCCGGTCCTGGCGGCGGCGAGCGCAGCCAGCGCAGCCCATTGGTTCGCCTGGGATTCCTTGCCGCCGAAGCCCCCGCCCATCCGGCGCACTTCCGCCGTGACCGTCGCGTCCGGAACGCCAAGAACCTTGGCGACCGTGTGCTGGATCTCTGTCGGATGCTGGGTCGACGACAGGACCAGCATGCCGTGGTCTTCCTGAGGCGTGGCCATGGCGACCTGGCCTTCCAGATAGAAATGTTCCTGGCCACCGATGTTCATCGAACCGGACAGGATGTTTTTGGACGCCTGCAGGCCGGTTTCGGGAGATCCCCTTCTGAACTGGTAGTCCGGCAAGACGGTCGTATCGGCAGCGACAGCGTCCTCCGGGGTCAGGATCGGCGTGATCGGAGCGACGTCGATTTTTCCCTTCAGTGCTGCCTTTCGCGCGATGTCCCGCGTTTCAGCAACGACGGCGAACACCACCTGGCCGAAAAACAGGATTTCGTCCTCGGCAAGAACAGGGTCGTCTCCGAAGGCGGACGAGCAGTCGTTCGTTCCCGGAATGTCTTCAGATGTCAGCACCGCGACAACGCCGGGAGTAGATCTGACGTCGGCAAGGTCAATTGAAAGCAGTTTTCCCCTGACGGCGTGGCGTGCCCAGCCGGGCGCCACATGCAGTGTGCCAGACGGTTCGACGGCATCGTCGATATAGGTCGCGGTCCCCGTGACATGCTTTTCGGCGCTGTCATGCGGCAGCGCCTTGCGGACGTTCTTGAGGGTGGGCATCTCCTGGCTGCGGTCAGGCTGCGCGGTCATTGTCAGCCCCCCGCCTCGACGAAATCCGGATGTCTCCCGGCGCTGTCCCGCTAATTTCCATCAGGGCCTTTGCCAGAAGTGCCCGCGCCGTTTCCATTCGGTAGCCCGCGCTTGCACGCATGTCGGTCAACGGATCGAAATCGGAAAGCAGCGCTTTCATCGCGTCGCCCCATGTCGACGGATCGTCAAGTTCGGCGCCGGAAAGTGCTTTTTCCGCGTTCGAGGCCCGCATCGGGGTCCCCGCCATGCCGCCATAGGCGATCCTGGAAGCGACGATGAGACCTTCTTCGACCGTGAACCGGAAAGCGCCCATGACCGAGGAGATATCCTGATCAAACCGCTTGGAAATCTTGTAGCAGCGGAACGCCTGGTTGGCGGAAAGCCGGGGGACAAAGAGGCCGGTGACGAATTCGCCGGGCTTCCGGTCCTGTCTGCCGTACTGCAGAAAAAAATCCTCAAGCGCAATCGCCCTTGATCCTTCGACCGATTGCAGTTCGAGCGTGCTGCCGAGCGCGATCAAGGCCGGCGGCGTGTCACCGATCGGCGATCCGTTTGCGATGTTACCGCCAACGGTGCCCGACGCGCGCACCTGTTTCGATCCGATCCGTCGCCAGAGCTCCCCGAGGTCTTCCGAGAGACCCGTCACGGCCTTTTCCGTTGCCGTGTAGGTTGCTGTCGATCCGATCAGAACGCCTGAGGGGCTGTCTTCGACACGGTCCAGACCTTCAATCCGGCCAAGCCAGATCATCTTGGGCAGCTCGCGCAAATGCTTGGTGATCCAAAGGCCGACATCCGTTCCGCCGGCAATCAGGGTCGCATCCGGATGCTGGCCATAGAGCGCTGCCAGACCGTCAAGCGTTGCGGGCGCGGAAAAGAAGCTGTCGCCGTCGCCCACGAAAATATCGCGGCTGTCGGCGAGATACTGCAATTGTTCCCGGGTTTCGTTGGCGCGCCAGGTGAAGGCGTCGTCGGTTGCCTGGAAGCAGGTTTCCAGGGCCGCGTCGACGATCGGACGGTAGCCGGTGCACCGGCACAAATTTCCGGCCAGCCAGTCGGTCACCGTCTTGCGGGTCTGGGTGACGTTCTCCGCGTGATAGAGGGTGAAGAGCGACATGATGAAACCGGGCGTGCAGAAGCCGCACTGGGATCCGTGCAGATCCACCATGGCGCGCTGGACCGGATGCAGCCGGTCGTCCTGGGCAAGGTCTTCGACCGTCACCAGTTCCGCACCGTCGATCATGCCGAGCAGCAGAATGCAGCTGTTCACCGGTTGGTAGACCAGCCTTCCCTTGACGAGACGCCCGAGCGCAACCGTGCAGGCCCCGCAGTCGCCCTCGCCGCAGCCTTCCTTGGTGCCGGTTTGTCCCAGCCGGAGACGCAGGTAGTCGAGAAGGGTTTCCGTAGGCCCGACATTGTCCAGTTCAACGATTTCGCCGCGCCTGAGGAAGCGGATCGTGTCGCGCATTGCCTAGCTCCCCCTGTACGTGGAATAGCCGAAGGGCGAGAGCAGCAGCGGTACATGATAGTGGCCATCTGCCTCGGCTATTCCGAAGCGAATGGGAATGACATCGAGAAACAGCGGGTCGGGAAGCTGTTGTTCCGTCGTCTTCAGATAGTCGCCTGCATGAAACCGGAGCTCATATGTACCTGTCCTGAAAGCATCGCCGTCCAGGATCGGGCCGTCCACGCGTCCGTCGGCGTTCGTGACATGAGACGAGACGAAGACCGGTGTTTCGCCGTATAACCACAAATCTATCTTGAGCCCGTTCGCGGGCTTTCCCAAAGCCGTGTCGAGTACGTGCGTCGTCAAGCGACCCATCAACATTCTCCCTCGCGTGACCAAGTGTCACAAAGCCTGACAAAAATGTGCCTTATAAACCAACGGAACCAAAGCGCTCATTTGAGACCTTTATGTTGCCGTTTCGGCATCAATTGAAGGTAGATTGTCCTTCATGGTCAACACTGCGTGGTCAAAAAACATTCCCGGCGCAAGGGCCAACGCCCGAAGAGACGAGGTTATCACACACAACCGGTCCGCCTGGAGCGGCGCGTCCGTAAGGGGTTTGAAAACCAGCGATCCCGAAGCCAGATCATCCTCGCAACCGATCATCGTCTGAAATCCGATGACGTCCTCTTCGCGCGCGAGTGCCCGCATCAGGCGCAGCGAATTGGCTTCCACATAGGTCCTCGATGCGCCGGGTATCCGGCTTCGGACGAGATCCAGCCGCGTGCGCAGCGACAGGCCCTCCGCCGGCAAGGCTACGGGAAACTTCAGGCAGTCGTGAAGCCCCAGCCTGCCCTGCTCCGCCAGTGGATGCCTGGGCGACATCAGCGCGCCGATCACGAGCTCATGTTCAAACGCGACCGTCAGCGCCGAGTTTTCGGGCGGGTCGAAGGTGAAACCGACATCCGCCTCGGCGGCCTCGACCTTTGCAGCCGCGTCCTGCGAGGAGGAAACGGAAACACTGACATGAATGCCCGGATACCGTTTCCGGAAACTGCTGATCAGAGCGGGCAGGAGTTTTTCCGAGACGCTTTCGACGCTGGCGATTGAAACGGAGCCGCGCCTGAGGCCTTTCAGGGCATCCAGTTCGGCAACCGTTCCCTCGAAATCGGAATATGTCCGGCGAATATGCGCCAGGAGCAGTTCGCCCGCCTGGGACAGCCGGATGCGCCGCCCGACCCGATCGAACAGCTGCATTCCCAAAGCATCTTCCAGCCAAAGGATCTGACGGTTGACCGCCGAAGATGCAACGTTAAGCTCTCTTGAGGCGGCCCTGATCGAGCCGGCCTCGGCGGCCGCCATGAAATATCGCATGGCGGGAGAGTAGAGATTGCGGGACAGCTCCTGGGCCCGGCCGCTAAGCATCGCACCCGTATCCTCAGGGTATGAGAACGGTCGTGCCCGTCGTTTTTCTGCCCTCCAGGTCCTGGTGCGCCTGCACTGCGTCAGCCAGCCGGTATTCCTGGTTCACCTCAATCTTGACGATCCCCTTTTGAACGACGTCAAAGAGCTCGGCGGCGGTTTTTTCAAGCGCAGCGCGGGTTGCAATATAAGTGAACAAGGTCGGCCGGGTTGCGAAAAGAGAGCCTTTTTGCGCAAGCAGGGCCAGATTGAAGTCGGTGATCGGTCCGGAAGATTGTCCGAAGCTGGCCCACAGCCCGCGCGGTTTCAGGCAATCCAGGGAACCGGGATAGGTGTCCTGTCCGACCGAATCGTAGACGACATCGCAACCTTTGCCGCCGGTTATCTCCTTCACCCGCTCCACGAAATCTTCGGTGCGGTAGTTGATCATGTGCTGATAGCCATGGGCTTTCGCAAGCTCGATCTTTTCCTGCGACCCTGCGGTGCCGATAACGGTAGCGCCGAGATGGGCGGCCCACTGCCCGGCGATCAGGCCGACACCGCCAGCGGCTGCATGAAACAACAGGGTTGTCTCGGGCCCGACCTGGAAGGTCTGGCGCAGCAGGTACTGGGCTGTCATGCCCTTGAGCATCATTCCTGCTGCGGTCTTGTCGTCGATCCCTTCCGGCACCAGGACGAGACTGTCTGCGGAGATGATGCGCTCCTGGGCATAGGAACCGATCGGGCCGGCATAGGCGACACGGTCTCCCGGGCTCAGGTGGGTCACGCCCTCGCCGACCGACTGAACAATGCCTGCACCTTCATTGCCCGGCGAGAACGGTGTGCCCGACGGGGCCGGATAGAGCCCGGAGCGAAAGTAAGTGTCGATGAAGTTCAGGCCGATCGCCGTGTGCCGGATGCGTGCTTCACCCGGACCGGGCTCGCCGACATCGACATGTTCCCAGCGCATGACGTCTGGACCACCAGTTTCATGGACACGGACAGCCTGAACCATTTTTCCCTCCGGGAGGCCTTGCGCCTCGCATGTGCGTTCGTAAAACGGCACACTAGCGGCATCAGGACGAGCGGAAAAGGCAAATCTGGTGATTAATCAACACGATCCAGCAGTTGCTGAACAGCGGAGACCGAAAACAGGTAGATGCTCGAAACCGTGAAGATCACGGCCAGGCTTCCCTCAAGCGACATGCCGTTGACAATCGCATAGGCCGCCAGTCCCATCCACCCCAGTGTCACGGGCAGGGTGACGATCCGCCAACGGCGGACACGGACGGGATGAACGAAGCGGATCGGAGCGAATGTCAGGGCGCAGCACAGGATCACGATGGCGATCGTGAAGGCCTGGGAGGGAGACAGGACCATCAGGCCGAAAACGACCATGTTCCAGCCCGCCGGGAAGCCCTTGAAAGACCCGTCAGGTGTTTTCATGCCATTGTCGGCGAAATACAGGGCACCGGTGAACACGACCAAGCCGCCGCATATCCAGTTCCACGGCTGGGACAGCATGAAGCTCCACGACAGGGCGAACGCGGGGAGAAAAACGTAAGTCGCATAGTCAATGACGAAGTCGAGCGAGGCGCCGGACCATCTCGGCAGCCGTTCGGCAATGTTGTACCGGCGCGCCAGCGGGCCATCTATGCCGTCGACGAAAAAGGCCAACCCGAGCCAGGCGAACATCTCGGCCCACTTGCCCTGAGCGCCTGCAAGCAGCGCGACCAGGGCGATGGGTGCACCGGACGCTGTCAGCACGTGAATCAGAAACAATGCGGGTTCGGGCGCTGCTTTGCCCGGGGTTACGTCCGTCACGGGATTTCCTCACACTAAATGCAGCACGGCGCCATTTGTTCTATCAGCGGATGATGGGCACCGGTCTTTGTCCCCGATCCGTCTCTGCCTGACCGCGCCCGGGGACTAATATTGCAATCGTATGACAGTGTGAACCGAAAAAACAGCCCCAGTCGCAAATGAGTCGGGCTGCTCACGCCAGGATCAGGCGTAAATCAGCCCGACAAGGAGACCGGCCCACGAGATCAGCCCGGCACCTATCATTTTTGGAAACAGCTTGCTGGGGAACGTCTTTTCAAGCGCCATGATGCCTCCGAGCAGCGCAATCCAGATGATGTTCATCAGGCCGACGGCGAACATCACCGTCATGACTGCCCAGCAACAGCCAAGACAGATCAATCCCTGGGACAGGCCCTCGCCATATCCCGTCACAAGTCCGCGACCGGTCATGTCTTCTGAGAAGTTCCAGCGTGGATACCAGCAGCGCTGCAAACACGCGGCCTTGGCCGGCGTGAACTGGTAAAGACCGGCTGCGAACAGGACGGTCGTTGTCAGCGCAAGGCTCGCCGGTGCCATCATGTCGGTCATACCGCCGGCAACGGAAAGCCCCCATTGGGCGAGTGTCGCGACAAGGGCATATCCCAGCCATATGGTCAGGTACCCGAAAATCGCGGCGACGGACGGAATGAAGGTGCCATCCCGGGATCCGCGTCCGATCCAGGCATGATATGCCTTGAGCATCGGAATGGCTGTCGGGACCATCATCGCCATCGACATCATCGCCCACATCAGGAAAATCCTGATCAGGTCACCGCCGGTCATGTCCACAGACGGCATGCCGAACGTCGCCCCCGCCGGTAGACAGATAACAGCCAGCGCCGCCCGGGCTTCGGCGGATAACCCGCTGAAGATGTTGAAGTGATTGAACACGCCCATGCCCGGTCCGGCCCGGGTCATGTCCATCGCCGGAACCATGTCCGCGACCATGACAAGCAGGTAGCTCCAGCCGGACAGGCTCAGCATTGCCACCACCAGCACCACGAGCGGCCAGCCGCGCTGGCCGAACACGGGATCGGGCCGCTGTTTCAGGTCGTCTTTCTCAGTCGCTGCAGTCGTCATCCGTTCCGTCAATGGCCCGTATCGAAATCCATGGCACCAGGATAGCGGGAAATTCGATGCAGTCTTTGATCTTGCGCATTCGGTGTTCTTCCCGGTGGCGGGAATTTCCGGTCCCGCCCGCCTGCGTGGTTTCGCCCCGTTGATTTTGTGCCGCAAAGCCGCATGTTTGAGGGGCAGAGAGTGAACGACAGGCGAACCAGATGTCAAAACCCGATCAGTCGAATGAGCAGGATGTTGTTGTTGTCGGCGGCGGTCCCTCGGGCCGGATCGCGGCAATCGGCCTGGCGCAGCTTGGCTTGTCCGTTGCACTTGTCGCACCGGTTGCCGGTGGCCAGGACGGCCGTACCACTGCCCTCTGGCAGCAGTCGATTTCCTTCCTGAAGCGCATCGGCGTCTGGGACGACCTGGCGCAGAGCACGGCTCCCCTTGCCAAGATGCGCATGGTGGACGACACCGGCGGGCTCATCAGGGCACCGGAAGTGGTGTTTGATTCGTCCGATCTCGAACTGGAAGAGTTCGGCTTCAATATCCTCAACGATCGGCTCAACGCCGTGCTGGAGGAAAAATGCAGCGCTGAAGAGACGCTGACAGTCTTTCCGGAACAGGCCGTTTCCGTTGAGACGGCATCCGGGCACATTCTTGTCGAAACGGCATCCGGATCGCACATTCGCGCGCGGCTTGCCATCGCGGCCGACGGCCGCAAGTCCATGCTCCGCGACGCGGCAGGGATCGACGTGAAAACGTGGGCCTATCCGCAGGTGGCGGTCGTTCTCAATATTGAACACAGATTGCCGCATAACAGCGTCTCGACGGAGTTTCACACGCCAACGGGGCCGTTCACGCTTGTTCCCCTTCCCGGCAACATGTCATCGATTGTCTGTGTTGAATCGGAAGAAGGTGCCGAGCGGCTCTGTGCGATGAAGGCGGCGGAGCTCGAGATGGAGCTTGAACGCAGGGCGCATTCAATCCTCGGCTCTTTCAAGCTCGCATCGGACGTGAAGAGCTTCCCGCTGAGCGGCATGAGCGCGAGCCGCCTGATCGGCGACAGGATCGCCCTGATCGGCGAGGCCGCCCATGTCTTCCCGCCCATTGGTGCCCAGGGGCTGAACCTTTCGTTGCGCGATATCATCGACCTGACATCGGTTGTCGGGGGAGCCTGCCGCCGAAGCGTCGATCCGGGCGACCGGAGCATCCTGGAGCATTACGAAACAAAGCGCCGGCGCGATATCACGACAAGGACCAACGCCGTCGACATTCTCAACAGGTCGCTGCTGACCCCGTTTCTGCCGGTTCAGGCCGCTCGCGGGCTCGGGATGTACGTCGTCGACAAGGTTGCCCCGCTCAAGAGGTTCCTCATGCGGGAGGGCATGTCCCCGGCATCGGGTTTCCGACGTCCCGGCTGACGCGGGGCCGATGCTGGCGAAAGCCTGGGTGCGGTCCGCACCCTAGCGGCGTGCCTTGTCGAGGTGATACCTCAAGGCCATTGAGACCATCTGGCAGATTTCCGCCTCGGGAAGCGGCTTGTCCGCCGGGAAATGCACGCTTCTGTTTCCGCCGAAGGTGAGATGCGGATAAAGAACGCGCCATTCGGACACCAGCGACGTCTGGCAGTTGACGAAAAGCGCCACGTCCGCGGTGTCCACTCCATCCGCTCCGTCCTTGTCAATGCGAATGGTCGTGCCGGTTTTCGCTCTGACGGTCAGGAAACTCGGCTGACCCCACTTCAGGGTCTCCTGAAGGCGTCCGACCTGCGCATTCTGCTGCGCCGTTTCCAGTATGAGCCGGCGCAAATGCTGCAAGCGATCGCGGACAGGCGACGCGTACCGGCCATAAATCTCGTCGAATTGAGGTGCCTTGTTCATGTGCCTGAAAGTCGCCTCGGGGCTGAAAAGCCATGCGTTATGGAACAGAGAGCTTGTTGCTTCATAAGGCGCTGGTCAACCGATAGGCAGAAAACCGGTTGTGATTGCCCAGATGAAGGCTGTCACCGTGATGATGGAAACCGCTGTGCCGACCAGAACAAAACTCGACGCGCGCTGAACATAGGTTCCGTATTGCTGAGCGATCACGAACACATTCGTTGCCGGCGGCAGGCAGGACATCAAAACGGCGGTCGCGATCCAGGTGGGATCAAACCCGCCGAGCCAAGTGAGCAGCAGGAAAACGAGGAACGGATGCAGCAACAGCTTCACTGCGAGGACGAGCGGAAGCTCGACGGGAACCCTGCCCATCGGCCTGAGGGCAATGCTGACGCCCATGGCAAACAGGGCGCATGGAGCCGCCGCGTTGCTGAGGTAGAGCAAGAGCGTGTTGACCGCCTGCGGCGGACGCAATTCGAATGCCGCGGCCGTCACCCCAGCAATGGTTGCGAGAATGAACGGGTGCGTGAAGATCTTGATGGCAATCTGTTTGAGTGTTCCGGCAATCGACTCGTTCTCGGTTCCCGCCAGCGCCATCAAAAGCGGCGCCAGGGTGAACATCAGCGCATTGTCGAAGGTCAGGATCAGTGCCGTCGGAACGGTGGCCTGCTCGCCCAGAACGGCCAGCGTCAGTCCGGGTCCCATGTAGCCGATATTGGAATAGGCCCCGGCGATGCCCAGGATCGTGGATTCACCGATACTGCCGCGCGTCACGACGACGCCGATGCAGAACGAGACCGCGAAGACGATGTAGGTGGTGAAGGTCGTCGCCGCGATATAGGAGACGTTTGCCAGCTGCTCGAACGGCGTTTCGGACAACAACCGGTAAAACAGAGCCGGAAGCGCCAGATAAATCACGAAGAAATTCATCCAGGCGAGCCCGGACTCGGGCAAACGCCTGATTTTCCCGGCGCCGAAACCCAGAATGATCAAGCCGAAAAAAGGCAGCGCCAGACTTATGACTTCCAGCATTCACTTCCTGTATTCTGACGGGACGACAAGCACGGATCGTTCATCGAAAGAAACTTGCATCTCTCATTGAGCTTGGATATGAACGCTTCACCTGCGGAGTGCGTCGTGTCCCGCATACCAATCAGGTCTGGGCGGGTACCGCAAGGTCTCAATGCCGCCAAAACGACCTGGACAGGCCCCGTGTGCGGACCGGGCAAGACAAAGCGAAAGTGACCGCCCCGAAATGTCGCGAAAACTGAGACAGAGGAAACACCCGAAACGGTTCGCGCTGCAGAACCGGCTGGAAGGCATTGTTCTGAATGTTGCGGTGTTCCTGTTCCGGCTCATTCCGGTCGACGCGGCGTCCTTCCTGATGGGCAAGAGCTGGCGCCTGTTTGCCCCGTTCAATGCCCGCCACAAGCGCGCGCTTGAGCATCTGGAGCATGCCTTCCCGTCCATGAGCGAGCGCGAGCGCGAGCAAACGGTTCGCGGAATGTGGGAGAATCTCGGCCGCGTTGCCGCCGAAACCTTTCATATCGACAGGCTCCTGCAGCAGGATCACCGGTTCGAGGCGACCGGGGACGAAACGACCAACGCCATGCTCGACGGGAAACAGGCCTGCATTCTTGTGTCGTTTCACAGCGGCAACTGGGAACTGTGCGTGCAACCGGTCGTGAGACGCGGCGTCGAGATCACCGGCGTGTACCAGGCCCTTCGAAACCCGGAGGCCGACAAGGTTGTCCGGACCCTGCGCAAGGACCTTTATCGCGGCGGGCTGTTGTCCAAGGGACCGGAGGCGGCCCGCAAGATCCTGGCAACGCTCAAAAGCGGCGGCGTCCTGGCGATGATGGGAGACCTGAGGGAAGCACGCGGTGTTCAGGTCCCGTTTTTCGGCCGCATGGCCTACGCCAACACCGTGCCGGCCTCCCTTGCGAGATCCAGTAATGTGCCGATCGTGCTCGGGCGCGTGGTTCGCACGAAAGGCGTTCACTTCCGCGTCGAGGGACAGGCGATCACGGTCCCGCACACGGACGACCGGCAGGCGGACATACAGGCCGCGACTGCCCGGATGCATGAGATCTTCGAGGGATGGATCAAGGAGCATCCCGAGCAATGGATGTGGATCCACAAGAAATGGGCGCCGCCCGGCAAGAGCCTCCTTCAAAGGCAGGAGACACGGGCTGCGGCGGTGAAGTCCTTCCACGGTTGACCGGAGACCTGCCGTCTTCACCCTTCGGGTAATGGTTGCAGCGCAGCATAGGCGCTATAGCTAGGTGATGGATCCATAAATGAGGCGGAAATGGTTTGAGGCGCAATCCGGTCAAATCCAAAGGACATGGAAATGGCTTCACCCCGTGTCGTCAACGTGCTTGACCGGGCACGAAGCCCGCTCCGCACACCCTTCCTGACGGGATTTCGCCATTTCCCATGCCATTTCAGTCTCATTTATGGGGCCATCACCTAGAGTACGGACAGCAGGAGGAAGCCAGTTTCATGAAAGCGCCCAGTGCATATTACAAGCCACTCGCCATAGGCGCCCCTGCCCCATTCCGCGAAATTCCTGTCCGGCTGGAGCGGATGATCCACTTCGTTCCGCCGCATATCGAGAAGATGCGCGCCAAGGTCCCGGACCTCATCAGCAAGGTCGATGTCGTGCTGGGCAACCTGGAAGACGCCATCCCCGCGGATGCGAAATCGGACGCCCGGTCCGGCTTTATCCAGATGGCGCGCGACAATGATTTCGGCTCGACTGGCCTGTGGACCCGCGTGAACTGCCTCAACAGTCCCTGGTTCCTGGAAGACGTGATGCAGATCGTTCAGTCCGTGGGCGACAAGCTCGATGTCATCATGCTGCCCAAGGTCGAGGGGGCATGGGACATCCACTATCTCGACCAGTTGCTCGCGCAACTGGAGGCGAAAGCCGGCCTGTCCAGGCCGATCCTGATCCACGCGATCCTGGAAACCGCAGAAGGCGTAAAGAACGTCGAACAGATCGCGTCGGCCAGCCCGCGCATGCACGGCATGAGCCTGGGCCCCGCGGATCTGGCCGCCTCGAGGGGCATGAAGACCACACGGGTCGGTGGCGGGCATCCGGACTATGCGGTTCTTTCGGACGAGACCGGCGCGGGCGCCCGCGCGACGTTCCAGCAAGACCTCTGGCACTATACCGTCGCCAAGATGGTCGATGCCTGTCTTTCGAACGGATTGAAGCCCTTTTACGGACCGTTCGGAGACTTTTCCGACCCGCAGGCCTGTGAAAGCCAGTTCCGTAACGCATTTTTGATGGGCTGTCTCGGCGCCTGGTCGCTCCATCCGACACAGATCGAGATTGCCAAACGGGTGTTCTCGCCCGATCCGCAGGAAGTCGCCTTCGCGCGGAAAATACTTGAGGCCATGCCTGACGGTACCGGCGCGGTCATGATTGATGGTAAGATGCAGGATGATGCGACGTGGAAACAGGCAAAGGTCATTGTCGATCTTGCCAGGCTCGTCGCCAGCAAAGACTCCGGCCTTGCGGAGGTATATGGTTTTTAGGAAATCGCAAGGCCTGTTGTGTAGACTTTAATATTACAATGCTTGCAAGCCGGCGGTCGACACGCTATCCCGGCAAGGCATGCAGCAGGCGGACGAGTAACCATGCGAACGGCAAAATTTAGAATAGGTCAGGTCGTCCGGCACCGGATTTACCCTTTCAGGGGCGTGATTTTCGATGTCGATCCGACATTCAGCAACACCGAAGAATGGTGGAATGCCATTCCCGAGGACGTGCGGCCGGTTCGCGACCAACCCTTTTATCACCTGCTGGCGGAAAACGAGGAGACGGAATACGTCGCCTATGTCAGCGAGCAGAACCTGGAACCGGACATGACCGGGGAACCGGTCCGGCATCCGCAGGTGGAAGAAATTTTCGAAGAACAGACAGACGGTTCGTATCTGCCGCGCAGCGTCGAAATTCACTGACGCGCAGCAGACCCCGAATACAAAAAAGGCCGGAACATGCGTTCCGGCCTTTGTTGTTTGCAGAGCCTGCTGCGTTACTGAGAGGCCTTCTGGGCGTCGATCAGTTTCTGGCGGGCATCGTCGGCTTTCTTCTGCAGTTCGCTCTGCAGTTCTTCCTGACGCTTCTGCAGTTCGGCAAGATCCATCGGCTCACCGTCGTAAACCTTGGTAAAGCCGATCAGGGTCATCTTGAAGACGATTTCCTTAGCCTGCTGGTTATAAGGCGAAACGCGCATCTCGCCGCCCTGCTTCATGGCGTTGATGAATGTGTCGTCAATCGCAAGCTCGGCGTAGCAGGCGTTCGGTGCGCAGATGCTGTACTTGGCCTGAACGGGCTTGCTGTCGTCGATCTGGATGCGCAGGCCCGGCTGGATGAGCACTCCGGTGGGAACAGCCACCAGAAGCTTTTTCCGTGCCTCACCCTCGGTTTCCTGGATTGCGATGTTGCTCAGGAACTGACCCGTGTTCGTGCGCAACTCAATCGAAATGAAGCAGATTTCCTTCTGCGTCTGCGGATTGGTGTTGCATGCCTTCGTCCAAGGGCTCTTGTCTTCCTGAGCGATTGCAGGAGCAGCTGCAAAAGAAGACACCGCTACGAATGCAGCCGCAGCGCATCCGAACAATCCTCTTTTCAAAACACTCGTCATTGAAACGTCCTCAATCGTGCTTATGCGAATTCTTTGCGTTGTTCTGAGGCATTCCGGAAACATCCGCAAGGCCCGTTCGAACAATTGATCCGTGAATTGCATGGTAAGGCACCCAATTAGGGCAAGAGGGTGGCCGATTTGCAACGCAAGGCTCCAGTTCGATTCAAATCTGTATATCTGTGTCTTTGTGGCTGGTGCGTGGCGCGCTCAGGGCAAGCTTATGCTAGGCTCCGGGGTGAGAATCAAAGGGATCTCCGGTGATGGTTATGCGTATTCTTGACGTCGTCTGGACCGTAAAAAGCGTTTTGCGCAAGTCAAAAGGCGCCTTTGTCCTGTCTCTGGCGGCAGTATTCCTGTTTGCCAACCAGGTTTCGGCGTCCGACGAGGACGTGCCGTGGACGCACGCGATTTCGATGCATGGGTCGCCTGCCCTGGCTCCCGGTGAGCCCTTTCCCTATGCCAATCCGGATGCGCCGAAGGGCGGGACAATCAGCCTCGGCGTTCAAGGCACATTCGACAGTCTGAACTCGTTCATTGTTCAGGGTGGATGGACATCGGCGCGCGGCATGAGGGAGCGTCAGTTCGGCAACAATATCCTGGAAAGCCTCATGGTGCGATCCTATGCCGAGCCGTTTTCCCTCTACGGGCTGATCGCGCAACGGGTGCGCATGCCGGAAAGCCGGGAATGGATCGAATTCGAACTCAATCCGGACGCAAAGTTCTCCGACGGGTCCCCAGTCACGGTGGATGATATCGTCTTTTCGCTCGACATCATCCGGGACAAGGGACGGCCGCCCTACCGGAACTGGTACGGCGCGATTGTCGACAAGGTGATCACACCGCCGAACCGCATCAAGCTGGTGTTCGAAAACGGCGACAACCGGGAACTTCCGTTGCTGATTTCGCTTGCGCCGATTTTCTCCAAGAAACACACGGATGCGGAGAATTTCGACAAGTCGTCGCTGACGCCGCCTGTCGGCTCCGGTCCCTATACGTTCAAGACCATCCAGCCCGGCAGGCTCGTCGTTTACGAGAAGAACCCGGACTATTGGGCCAAGGATCTTGCCGTCAAAGCCGGCTTCGACAATTTCGACGAGATACGCATTGAATATTTCAGGGACGAAACCTCCCTGCAGGAGGCGTTCAAGAAGGGGCTCGTGAATGCCCTGCAGTTCCGCGACCCTGCGCGTTGGGCCAAGGGCTTCGATTTCCCCGCCGCCAAAGACGGCGACGTGGTGCAGATGTCCATTCCCAGAGGCGTTCCGGCGCCGATGCAGGGCATTGCATTCAACACCCGGCGCAACCAGTTCGCAGACGCCGGCGTCCGCAAGGCCCTGCGGATGCTGTTCGACTTCAACTGGGTGAACCGCAATCTCTACTACGACCTGTTCACCCGCACGGCCGGGTACTGGGACAATTCCGAACTCTCCTCGATCGGGCGCCCAGCCAGCGCGCGGGAGCGCGAGTTGCTGGTGCCCTATCCGGATGCCGTTGATGCCGACGTCATGGAAGGTACCTGGAGACCGGCGGATGCAGATGGTTCCGGACGTGACCGGAAGGTTTTGCGGGCCGCCCTGTCGGAATTGAACAATGCGGGTTATGCGCTCAAGGACCGGAAACTCGTCAACGAGACGACCGGAGAACAGCTGGCGTTTGAAATCCTGGCAAAGAATGAAGACGAAGAGAAACTCGCCCTCGCCTATATCAGGACCGTCGAGCTTCTGGGGATCGCCGCGACCGTGCGCAGTGTCGACGCTTCCCAGTTCGAGGAACGCCGCACGAAACGGGATTTCGACATGGTATTCAACACCTGGTACGCGTCGCTTTCACCCGGCGCCGAGCAATACGGGCGCTGGGGCTCCAAGGCGGCGGACACCGAGGGCTCGTTCAACTTCGTGGGCGCCAAGGAACCTGCCATCGACGCGCTTATCGATAAGATCGTGGGTGCCCGCAGCCGTGAAGAGTTTGTCGATGCGGTCCGGGCGTTCGACCGGGTTCTGATCTCGGGCGCTTACGCGGTCCCGCTTTATCACGTTTCCGATGACTGGGTGGCGCACTGGACGAAGGTGTCACCGCCGGAACAACACTCTCTCTACGGCCACGAGTTCGACACGTGGTGGACTTCGGCAACGCAATAATCGGACCAACGGACGAAGGAAAACATGAAAGTCACGAAAGAACACCTTGCCAAGGAGTATCATGAAAGCGGAGCCTGGTCCGATTTGCCGCTTGATGAACTCTTTCGCAGAACGGCTGCAGAACATCCCGATCGGCTTGCCCTGGTTGACGCGCCGGACCGGGCGACCTGGACAGGCGGCGACCCGCGCAGCCTGACCTATGCCGAGGCTGACCATGAAATCGACCGGCTCGCCGCGTTCTACAACACGGTCGGCCTGTCTTCAGATCATGTCATCGGGATCCAGGCGCCGAACACCGTCGATACGGTCATAGCCTTTCTGGCAGCGTTGCGGGCAGATCTCATCGTTTCACCCCTGCCCCTCCACTGGCGGCAGAAGAACGTTCTCGAGGCGTTGAATTCCATTGGTGCCAAAGGCTTCATTGCCGCAGACCGGATTGAAACGCGGGACGTGGGCACAGCGGCGCGCGACGTCGCCGGCGATCTGTTTGCGCTGCGGTTCGTGTTCGGGCTCGGCAAGGATGTGCCGGACGGGCTGATTGAACTTGCGCCGATGCTGGCGGAGATGGGTGACGGGCTCACCTTCGAGCCTCAGGAGCGCCCTGATCCGGCCGATCATACGGCAACGATCTGCTGGAGCCGGAGCGGCGAGGAAAACGTACCGGTAAGCCGATGCCACAACCACTGGATTTCGGCTGCGCAGATGGTGATCAGCGAGGCGGACCTCCAGGATGGCAGCACGATCCTGGTTCCCTATTCGCTCAGCGGCCTGACCGGGCTGGGCGGTGGACTTGTTCCCTTTCTGGCGACGGGCAGCACGCTACATCTGCATCATCCGACATCGCTCGCCAACCTGGCGACGCATGCCAACGATGTCGGCGCCGATGTCGTGATGACACCCGGCCCGCTGGCGCAGACGCTCGACCGAAAGCTCACCAACCCGGATACAACGATCCTGGCAGCCTGGAACATTTCCTCGCCGCACCCGAACACATTCGTTGCTAAGCGTCCCCTCGTCGATGTTCATGTTGCCGACGAGTTTGCGCTTGTTGCCAAGGCCAGGGGGCCGTCCGCCAAGGTCAAGGCAACCGCCTTGGGAAAGCATGACGGGCCGAACGGGTGTGAAAGCGGGCCAGCCCTACTAGAAGTCGCGGTGACGGAGGAGATCGAGGCACGCCTGCCAACGCTCCTCGTCAAGGGTCCCATGGTCCCGGAGATCGGCTGGCGCACTGTCAACGGCGACCAGAGACGGGTCCGCTGGGAGGGCACAGGCTTCCTCAACACGAACATCAAGGTCGAACTCGTGGAGGACGGCATTTCCGGTTTTGGTATTCCGGGCGCCTATGCGCTGGGAACCGGCAATCTCGAGACCATCGACGTCATCTACTCAAGCTATCCGGGAACGCGAGAAGCGGCTGCCTTTGTCGTGGAAGATCCGGTTCTGGGATCGAGACTCTACGCGGCAATCGTGCCCGACACCGCAACCGTACCGGATGCGGCCTCGTTTTTTGCGTATCTCGATGCCGAAGGGGTAGATCTCGCCAAGATACCGCACCGGGTCCTGATCCTTCAGTCGCTGCCGCGCAACCCGGACGGCACGATTTTCCGGGAAAAACTCACGATGCGGACGCAGAGGCTGCCGGCTGCGGTGGCATGAACGTGTAATCGAACACGACGCAACCTCCCGGACATCTGCAGGTTGATCGAATCCGTGTAGTAAGGGCATCATGTGTCACATGAACGAGCATCAGGTGCTCTAGGTGGGGACTGGGCATGGACTATGAAACGTCGCTTTCGTGGCGTGGACCTTATTGGTATGCAGGACGGCGGCCCAAGCGGAACAGCAACGGCGACGCACCGGAAGATCTGGATGTTTCGCTCCTGAACATGTTCGAACGGAATGCCGTACCGCCGACTGCGCTTCCCGCGGCCGTCGTGATCGACATGGACCGTCTTGATGACCACGAACCGGCGGGTTTTCTCGACTGGCTGTTTCCTCATATCAAGGCCCTGCCTTGCGACGTCCCGGTTTACGTTCTGACCGATGGCGGCAGCAGTCTGCCGCAAGATGTTCAGGCCACTGCGATCATTGACCGCGTGGTTCCCGATGACGTCCTGCTGATGCTCATCTGCATTCATCAGCGTGCGCTGATGCGGTCCGAAGAAGCGCAGCTGCGGCGCAAGATCTTTGGCCGGATTCCCGGTTTCGGGTCAGCACCCCACCATACGGGCAGCAGCAGCCTGATGGTGGTCGGCCTGAGTGGCCGCTTTCTCGAATGGCAGGATGCCAGCAACGAGAAAGTGGAGGTTGTCGGTGCCTTCGACGGCAAGATGGCGGTCGAATACATGTCCATGCGCGCATTTGATGCCGTTGTCATAGATGCCGCGTTTGAAGATGCAATCGACTACATCCGGCAGATCAGAAGAGACGCCAGATTTGCAGGCCTTCCGGTGCTCGCCGTTTGCGAAGACGAGGAAGACTCGGCGCTGTTGTTTCGAAACGGCGCATCGGATGTGATCATCGGACAAAACTGCAAGGAAACGCTGACACAACGCATGATAACCGCCCTTCGTTTCGGCAAGAGGCGGCGGCTGGCTGACAGGATTCTTGCCGAAAGCCAGATGTGGCTGCGTCAACAGATCAACGATGGCGGTCTCGGAAGCGAGTACTACGCCAATTATCTAAAGACCTGCAGCGATGCCCTCGCGGCACGTGGTCTGGATCTTTGGGAAATGCGCCTGGAGCCGCAGAGCTTCGGCATCGAGGTCACGTCCGAAACCGATCTCGATGAAATCTACACCACCTTGCTGTCGATTGCCGATGCAACCAGCCGCGACGAGGATCTGGTCTGCCTGGTCAAGGATCTCGGTCCGGTCGCGGTCCTGAAAAATCAGGCCGGCACCGTGCGGCTGCAAAAGCGCATAAGCTCGATCCTGACACATACCGTCCGGTAGCACCGTTTGACCGCAGCGGTCGGCCATGACCCGGATTTCGGGTTTGCCGGGCGCCGCTTTTGCCTGCTCGCCGGATATGGGCTGCCTTGATACCATTTGTGAGAGCGCAGCGCGCAAATGGGTCCTTGTGTAAAAACGAACTTGGCATTCGGGCCCAAATCACTAGGGTACGGACAAAAGAACAAATCGGGTCTGATATGAACGAAACCGCTCCGCTTACCGTAGACGTCGTCTCCGACGTCATGTGTCCCTGGTGTTTTATCGGCAAGAGACGGCTTGAGGCGGCTCTCAAATCCGTCCCGCAGCTGAATGTCGAGGTGCGCTGGCATCCGTTCCAGCTGGATGCGACCTTGCCGAAGTCCGGCAAGGACCGGCAGCAGTATCTGAACGACAAGTTCGGTGGTGCGGCAAATGCCGCTTCCGTCTACGAGCGGATCAGGGAGGCCGGTGCACAGGAAGGCATTCCGTTTGCCTTCGAGGACATCAAGCTTTCACCGAACACGCTTGATTGCCATCGCCTTGTCCTCTGGTCACGCGCCGACAATGTCCAGAGCGATGTGGTGGAACGGCTGTTCAAGGCCTATTTCCTGGACGGAGAGGACCTGACACAGGCCGAGACGCTCGTGCGGATCTCGGAAGAAGCCGGGATGGAGTCAGATCTGGTTGAACAGCTTCTGGAAACGGAGACCGATCTGGACAAGACGGAAGCACAAATCGCAAAGGCGCAGGAATCCGGAATTACCGGTGTGCCCTGCTTCATCATCGACGGGCGGTTCGTGCTTGCCGGCGCGGAAAGAGCCGAAACGATCGCGGCTGCCCTGATGCATGCCGAAGAGACGCGCTCCGACCCGGACGCCACGTGATTTCGATTTACCGCTAACCAAAAACAAAACCCCGCCTTTCAGCGGGGTTTTTTCGCATTCTACGACGACGGGTCTCAACCCTTGAGGATCGAACGTCCCGCGTAGACGGCCTGGGGACCGAGTTCTTCCTCGATGCGGATCAGCTGGTTGTATTTCGCGAGCCTGTCGGAGCGGGCCAGCGACCCGGTCTTGATCTGACCGCAGTTCGTCGCAACCGCCAGATCGGCAATTGTTGAATCTTCCGTTTCGCCGGAACGGTGCGACATGACCGCCGTATAGGCAGCCTTGTGCGCGGTTTCCACGGCGTCCAGGGTTTCGGACAGCGTACCGATCTGGTTGACCTTGATCAGAATGGAATTGGCGACGCCAAGGTCGATACCCTTGCGCAGGCGCTCCGAATTGGTCACGAACAGGTCGTCGCCGACGAGCTGGCACGTGTTGCCGATCAGGTCCGTGGTTGCCTTCCAGCCGTCCCAGTCGTCTTCCGCGAGACCATCCTCGATGGAAATGATGGGATACCGGGAAGCGAGATCGCCGAGATACTGCGCCATTTCTTCGGGAGCGAGCGACCGTCCCTCACCTTCGAGAACATACTTGCCGTCCTTGAAGAACTCGGTAGAGGCCGCATCAAGCGCCAGATAAACGTCTTCACCCGGCTTGTAGCCGGCGGTCTCGATGGCCTTCATCACGAAACCGATGGCGGCATCGGTCGATTCAAGGTTCGGGGCGAAGCCGCCTTCGTCACCGACATTCGTGTTGTGACCGGCCGCATTCAACGCCTTTTTCAGCGTGTGAAAGATCTCGGTGCCCATGCGAACCGCCTCACCGAGCGTGTCAGCTCCCACGGGCATGATCATGAATTCCTGGAAATCGATCGGGTTGTCGGCATGTGCGCCGCCATTGATGATGTTCATCATCGGAACCGGCAGGGTTCTCGCAGAGGTGCCGCCGACATAGCGGTAGAG
The DNA here is from genome assembly GCF_965229775.1 of Roseibium sp. Taxonomy (GTDB): domain Bacteria; phylum Pseudomonadota; class Alphaproteobacteria; order Rhizobiales; family Stappiaceae; genus Roseibium. The sequence continues at coordinate 4,861,138 of NZ_OZ245929.1, read as the reverse complement.
CGGCAGGCCGGAAGCCTGTGCCGCAGCCCGGGCGACTGCAAGCGAAACGCCGAGGATCGCGTTTGCGCCGAGACGCGCCTTGTTGCTCGTCCCGTCCAGGTCGATCATGGCCTGGTCGATCTGCAGCTGATCCTCCGCATCAAGCCCTCCGACCGTCTCGAAGATCTCGCCGTTGACCGCTTCAACGGCCTTGAGAACGCCCTTGCCCATGTAGCGGTCACCGCCATCGCGAAGTTCGACGGCTTCGTGTGCGCCCGTGGAGGCACCCGACGGGACCGCGGCGCGGCCAAAAGACCCGTCTTCAAGAAAGACGTCGACTTCGACGGTCGGATTTCCCCGGCTGTCGAAAATCTGGCGTCCGACGATATCGATAATGGCGGTCATGGAATAACTCCCTTGTCGCATGGACATTTATTGGCATCCGCCGATGAAGTACCGGCGCGTATGGGGCCGCGAATTCGGCTATTGGGCTGGAGATGCGCTCCAGTAATCTGAGTTCTGGCCAGGCGGGCTTCGTCCCGTTCCTAAGCTTTCGTCTTGATGACGGTGTCGATCGCCTTCAGCTGCCGGAGCAAGGCCTCTAGGTCCTTCAGCGGAACCATGTTCGGTCCGTCCGACGGTGCCTTGTCCGGGTCCGGGTGCGTTTCAATGAACAAGCCGGCGACACCGGCCGCGACCGCGGCGCGCGACAGCACGGGTACCATCGTCCGGTCACCACCGGTCGAGCCGCCCTGCCCGCCCGGCTGTTGAACGGAATGGGTGGCATCGAAGACGACGGGGGCCCCTGTCTGCGCCATGATCGGCAGTGCGCGCATGTCGCTCACAAGCGTGTTGTAACCGAAGCTGGCGCCCCGCTCCGTCAAAAGAACGTTGGGGTTTCCCGAACCGGTGACCTTCGAAAGAACATTCTTCATGTCCCAGGGGGCGAGAAACTGGCCCTTCTTGACATTGACGACCTTGCCCGTGTGCGCAGCGGCCACCAGGAGATCGGTCTGCCGGCAGAGAAACGCCGGGATCTGCAGGATGTCGACAACCTCTCCCACCGGTGCGCACTGGTCGGCAGCGTGGACGTCGGTCACGACAGGCAGTCCGAAGCGTTCCCTGACCTCGGCAAATATCGGCAGGGCTTCTTTCATGCCGATGCCGCGTCCGCCGGTCAGCGACGTGCGGTTGGCCTTGTCGAAGGAGGTCTTGTAGACCGTCGCAATCCCGACTCGCTCGGAAATTTCCTTGATGGCAGCCGCGCATTCGAGCGCATGGTCGCGACTTTCGAGGGCACATGGACCGGCGATGAGACCAAAAGCCGCATCGTTGCTGAACGTAACGTTTCCAACCTGAATTTCCCGGTTCGCCTCAGTCATTCTCAACCTTGCTCAAAAGGACGGCTCCGCACGTGCCCGTATCAACATAAACAGGCCCGCACCGATTTCGCGTGTTCCATAGCGCTCTTTTGAGAAAGCTGCAACCGTCTGTTTTCTGCAATTCCTCAGGCTTATTAAATCGATTAAAAAGGCGGCTTGCGCGAATATATTTATGTCGCAATTTTCGGGTATCGATACACATATGTGGCTCTGCAAGAGCCTGGTATCGATTTGATCTAGAAATTTAACCGCGATGCAATTCTTCGAGATTACAATGCGATATATACCCACTCAGAACCCTGAGTTTATTGTCTGTTTCGTTCTTTCATGAACAGATTGATGCGACTTTGAGTGTCAGTAAGCGTGAGAAGGCTCCACATGAACAAACCCATTCGCAAAGCAGTGCTTCCTGTCGCTGGGCTCGGTACGAGGTTTTTGCCGGCCACCAAGGCGGTTCCGAAGGAAATGTTGACGATCGTGGATCGGCCTATCATCCAATATGTGGTCGATGAGGCGCGGGCTGCCGGAATTGAGCACATTGCTTTCGTCACGGGACGCAACAAGCACGTCATCGAAGACCATTTCGACATGGCCTATGAGCTCGAGGACACGCTGAAGGCGCGGAACAAGACCGAGGCGCTCGAACTGCTCGAGAAACACCGGCCGCAACCCGGATCCACCAGCTTCACCCGTCAGCAGGCACCGCTCGGTCTCGGCCACGCAATCTGGTGCGCGCGTGACATTATCGGCGATGAACCGTTTGCCATTCTTCTTCCCGATGTGATCATCAAGTCGAAAGTCAGCTGCCTGAAGCAAATGGTTGACCTTTATGATCAAACCGGCGGCAACATCATCGCCGTCGAGGAAATTCCGGAAGACCAGACACACCAGTACGGCATTGTCGAGCTCGCCGAGCGGATCAACACGGTTTCCAGCGAAATCTCGAACATGGTCGAGAAACCGGCGCCGGGCACAGCGCCGTCCAACTTGATGATCACCGGCCGTTACATTCTTCAACCCGAAATCTTCGATTTGCTTTCGGCGCAAGGGCAAGGTGCCGGCGGCGAGATACAGCTGACCGACAGCATGATTTCGCTCATGTCCCAGCAGAAGTTCGCCTCCCTGAAATTTGAGGGACGGAGCTATGACTGCGGTAGCAAGTTCGGGTTCCTCAGCGCCAATGTCGCCTTTGGAATGGACGATCCGAAACTCGCGGATGACCTGGTCCCCTTCATGAGAGACGTACTCCAGGGGCAGCGCCAGGTCGCTGCAGAGTAGACTTCTCAGGTCAGGCTCCGGACCAGACCCACGCAAGATTGAAGCCGGTTCGCAAGGTGAACCGGCTTTTTTCGTCCTCTGGCCTGTTGCCGTTTGGCTGATCCGTATTTTTTACAGGCCTTTTGCGTTCAAGTCGGCACGCAACCGGTTGACCGGCGGAAAGAATAAGCGGCCGTCTATTCCAGTCATAATGCACCAATAGACCATAGCGGGTGTTTTGTTCGGTGGCATTCGTTGTTGATATTATTGGATTTATTCACGCTAACAGTGGTATTGCCCGCAGGCAAAACGACAAGATCCCTTCTTCTCGAAGCGAATGCCGTGCGTTTTTCTGTCGCTTGGGCAGTGGACAGCACCTGGATCACCCGATCCGCTTGGGCGATTACGCCGTATACTTGGTCATGATCCAGCAAAGGAGACAACGACCATGGTGCGTTTCAATTTCCTGAAGTCCCTGGCCGGCTTGAGTGTTGCCGGACTGCTTATGGCGGGGTCCGCGGCAGCGGACGAGACACTTGATGCCAGCGCCTTTCAGGGCATCATCAAGGATCAGATGAGCGCATTTGCCGCCGGAAATGCCCAGGCGGCGTTCTCGTTTGCCACGAATTCCCTGCAGCAGAAATTTCAGAGCCCGGAAATCTTCATGCAGATGGTCAAGCAGGGATATCAGCCGGTTTACCGACCGCAAAGCGTGACGTTCGGTCAATCGAAGATGACCAAACTCGGTCCGACACAGGAGGTCTATGTCGTCGGTCCGAAGGGCAAGAACTGGCTCGCTCTCTACAGCTTCGAGCAGCAGGAAGACGGGTCCTGGCGGATTTCCGGGTGCTACCTGACCAAGTCCGACGGTTTTGCCGCCTGACTGTGACTTGGTTCGTCAGCAGTGATCAAACGGGCGCGATGTCTCCACGCGCCCAGTTTTCCTTTGTTTCGGCGTAAAAGTCGGCAAACCGGCCTTCCTCTATGGCGTCGCGCATGCCTTTCATGAGCCGCTGGTAGTAGGCGATGTTGTTCCACGTCAGCAACATGCCCGCCAAGCCTTCCCCCGCGCGTACGAGATGATGAAGATAAGCGCGGCTGTAGGTGTTTGCAGCCGGGCAGTCGCTCGCTTCATCAAGGGGGCGCGGATCATCCTGATGCCGTGCGTTTTTCAGGTTGACCTTGCCGAATTTCGTATAGGCCAGTCCGTGACGGCCGGCGCGTGTGGGCATGACGCAGTCAAACTGGTCAATCCCGCGTTTGACACTTTCCAGCAGGTCGTCGGGCGTTCCCACTCCCATGAGATAGCGTGGCTTGTCGGCGGGCATCACGGGCGTGGTGATGTCCAGCATGGCCAGCATTACGTCCTGCGGTTCTCCAACCGCCAGGCCACCGACCGAGTAGCCTTCGAAGGGAAGTTTTCCAAGTTCTTCCGCCGAGCGGATGCGCAGGTCCCGCTGATCACCGCCCTGCACGATGCCGTAAAGCCCCTGCCCCTTCTGCGGTCCTTGCATCGCTTCAAACTGTGTGCGTGAGCGTTCCGCCCATCGCAGGGACAGTTCCATCGCCCGTTGCACTTCTTCCCTCGGGCTCGGAAGCCGGATGCATTCATCGAGTTGCATCTGGATGTCGGATCCGAGAAGGCCCTGGATCTCGACCGACCGCTCCGGCGTCAGGTGATATTTGCGGCCATCTATGTGGCTCTGGAAGCGCACGCCTTCCTCGTCAAGCTTGCGCAGTTGAGCGAGTGACATGACCTGAAAGCCACCGCTATCGGTCAGGATCGTGTGCGGCCAGTTCATGAACTTGTGCAGCCCCCCGAGGGCGTGGACCCTTTCGGCGGTCGGGCGAAGCATCAAGTGGTAGGTGTTTCCGAGAACCACATCGGCGCCGGTTTCGCGGACCTGGCCCGGGTACATTGCCTTGACCGTGCCTTGTGTGCCCACCGGCATGAATGCCGGCGTGCGAACGGTGCCGTGCGGTGTCGTTATCTCACCGCGCCGGGCCGTGCCATCTGTTGCCAGAAGTTTGAAATCGAACGTTTTTTTCTGCTCAGACATCGCGATCGGTCTCGCTCCGTTTTGCGGGAAAAAGGAGTGATGAATCCCCGTAGCTGTAGAACCTGTACTCGTTCGCGATCGCATGCGCATAGGCAGCCCGCATCGTATCCAGTCCGGACAAGGCCGACACCAGCATGAACAGCGTCGAGCGCGGCAAATGGAAGTTGGTCATCAAGGCGTCGATTGCCTTGAACTCGTAGCCGGGCGTGATGAAGATCGACGTTTCATCGGCGAACGGCTGGATCGACCCATCGGCTTGCGCAGCACTCTCGAGAATCCTGAGTGACGTCGTTCCAACGCTCACGACCCTGTTGCCGCGCGCCTTGACCTGCCGAAGGGCTGCAGCCGTCTTTTCAGACACCTCGCCCCACTCGGCGTGCATCTTGTGGTCGTCCGTATCGTCCGCTTTGACGGGAAGGAATGTTCCCGCACCGACATGGAGCGTCACGATATGCTGCTCAATTCCGCGCTCCTCGAGCGCTTCCAGCAATTGAGGCGTGAAGTGCAGGCCGGCGGTCGGTGCGGCGACGGCCCCGTCCTTTGCGGCGAAAATGGTCTGGTAATCTTGTTTGTCCTGCGCATCTTCCGCGCGCTTTTGCGCGATATAGGGCGGCAGAGGAACATGGCCGACGGAGGCGATCGCGGTATCCAGATCCGGTCCGGCAGCCTCGAAACACAACAGGATTTCGCCCGCTTCGGACTTTTCCGCGACCCTTGCCGACAGTCTTGCCCCTGCCCTTTCAAATTCCACGACGTCGTCAATCTGCAGCTTTTTCGCAGGGCGGGCAAAGGCGCGCCATTGATCAGGGGCGCAGCGCATGTGCAAGGTTACGCTGATGCCCGCCGAAACATCGCCTCTCAGGCGCCGGCCTTCGAGCTGGGCGGGAATGACTTTCGTGTCGTTGAATACCAGAGCGTCGCCCGGCTCCAGAAGCATCGGCAGGTCCCGGACACCCATGTCCGAGAAAACAGTGCGTTCGCTGGGACGAACCACGAGCATGCGCGCGGCGTCGCGAGGCTTTGCAGGGCGCAAGGCGATGCGTTCGTTGGGAAGCTCGAAGTCGAAGTCGTCGACGCGCATGGCGTTCAGGTCAATCCGGTGTTTGCTGCGTTGATCAGGCTGTTGCGGTCAGGTCTCTGCCGTTCCGGCGCTCTTATCGCCGTGGCAGGGCAAGGTCAACTGCCGGGAACAGCACATAAAACAAAACAGCGCAGACGAGGTGTCTGCGCTGCCGAATGGGTGTCATCTGCGCCGATCAGGAAGCGTCGGCCGCGACTTTCAGGGATACGATGTTGTCCGGGTCGACGACCGGTTCGCCGCGCTTGATCTTGTCGACGTTATCCATGCCTTCGACCACTTCGCCCCAGACGGTGTACTGCCCGTCGAGCCAGGGGGCGTCCGTAAAGCAGATGAAGAACTGGCTGTCGCCGGAATTCGGGTCCATCGCGCGCGCCATGGAGCAGGTGCCGCGGACGTGCTTGTGGTTGCTGAACTCGGCCTTCAGTTTCTGGCCCGAGCCGCCGGTTCCGGTTCCCTGCGGGCAGCCGGTCTGTGCCATGAATCCGTCGATGACCCGATGGAAAACGATGCCGTCGTAAAACCCCTCGCGCACAAGCTCCTTGATCCTGGAAACATGTCCGGGTGCAAGGTCGGGTTTCATTTCGATGACGATGGGTCCCTGGCTCGTTTCCATGAGAAGGGTATTTTCGGCATCCTTGATTTCAGCCATGTCTGACTCCTTGGGTCTCTAGATCGGGGCTTGTTCTGATTTATTGTGCGTCTGCTGCGACTTGCATCTTGACGATCTTGTCCGGATTCGCGGGCGGTTCGCCGCGCGTGATATTGTCGATAAATTGCATTCCGTCAACGACTTCGCCGAAGACCGTGTATTTGCCGTTCAGCCAGTCGCCATCGTTGAACATGATGAAGAACTGGGAATTGGCACTGTTCGGGCTGGCTGCACGGGCCATGCCGAGCGTGCCTCTGCGGAAGGGAGCGCTGTTGAATTCGGCTGCAAGGTCCGGTTCGTTGGAACCGCCACGGCCGGTGCCGGTCGGATCGCCGGTCTGTGCCATGAAATTGTCGATCACCCGGTGAAAAACGACCCCGTCGTAAAACCCTTCGCGGGTGAGTTTCTTGATGCGTTCAACGTGTTGCGGAGCCAGGTCGGGGCGCAGCTGAATGGTGACACGACCATCCTTGAGGTCCAGAAAGAGCGTGTTTTCAGGATCCTTGACCTGGGCATTTGCCAAGGCGGGGAGAATGGCGATCGACGCCAGAACGGCGAAAACTGCAAGTAGTCGTGACACAGGAAGCTCCTAAAGTTCAGATCAGGGAAATTGTCATCAGCCTTGTGGACGCGAAACGCGGCGAAGCGGTGACGCAACCGGTTCAGGCACAAATTCGGAAATTTCACCGCCCATCTTCGCGATTTGCCTGACCAAGGTGGCGGTGATGTGGCGCACCGAAGGAGACGCCGGCAGGAAAACCGTCTTTATGTTCGGCGCAAGGGTGCCGTTCATGCCGGCCATTTGCATTTCGTAATCCAGGTCGGTGCCGTCCCGCAGTCCGCGAACCAGGCAGATCGCCCCCTGCTCCCGCGCCGTGTTGACGACCAGGTCGGAAAAGGAAATCACATCAATGCGTTCGGCCTCTTCCTTCGAAAATTCAGCCTGCGCAGAGGCGTGGATCAGTTCCTGCCGTTCGTCAAAGGAAAACAGGGGCTTTTTTCCAGGATGGATCCCGATGGCAACGACAACCTTGTCGGCCAGGGCAAGCGACTGACGCAAAATGTCCATATGGCCATTGGTTACGGGGTCGAAGGAACCCGGGTAAAGCGCGATACGTGTCATGGCCCACTGCATACTCCGCCAACCGGCACCTCACAAGAAAAACCCTCAAATTCGGCATTTTTCCAATTCGGGCATATTTTGTGATCGCCGTCACATCAGACTTTTCCTCCATGGTCCAAAGTGGCTTCATCACAAACAAGGCGTGAGCAGGAGCCAGGACGATGAGGAGCTACGTTACACAAAGCGCAACCGTATCAAGCAAGACGGGCGCACCGTTTACATTCCAGGGCAAGGCAGCGGACGTATCCGTTCATTTCAAGATGGCAGCGGTGTTTGCACTTGCATTGCTGACGATGGTTGCCGCGGGCATGATGAGCCTGCATCCGAGCAACGCTTCTCAGGCCGAAAACCTGACGAGCCTGGCAACACAGGGTCTGTCCGCAACCAAGACCGACCGCATTGCCGCTTCCCCGGTATCCGAAACCTGCAGTTCCCAGGCATGGGGCGCGTGGAGCGAGGAATGTGCCGCGTCTCTGACCGGTGCTTCGAAGGTCCGCAACGTGTCTTTCGTCACCGTTGAACAGAAGGCCCCGACTGCGAACCAGACCATTCTGGCGCGTTATCCGACCACGAACTGAGTTTTCATACCTCCCAGTTTTCTCCCCGAACGGCAAACAGCGGCGCAGGTTCCAACCTGGCCGCTGTTGTCGTTTGAGCGCATGGTTTGTCCGGATCAGCTTTCCGGGCTTCCGCTTTCCTCACCATCTCCAGAAGCGTTGTCCCCAGAACCGCTTTCGCCGTCAGTTGATGCGCCGTCTCCGCCTTCAACGTCCGCGTCGTCGGCATCCTCGGAGAATTCGTCGTCATCAACTTCCGAAATGCCTTCAACGGCAACAACCTTTTCGTCCGAGGCCGTCTTGAAGACAATCACGCCCTGGGTGGCACGACCGGCGATGCGGATGCCGTCTACCGGACAGCGGATCAACTGACCGCCATCGGTCACAAGCATGATCTGGTGGCTGTCCTCAACCGGGAATGAGGCAATGAGACCGCCGTTGCGCTCGTTTACCGCCATGGCCGTGATGCCCTTGCCGCCTCTCCCGGTGACCCGGTATTCGAAAGACGACGTTCTCTTGCCGTAGCCGTTCTCGGAAACCGTCAGGATGATCTGCTCCGCTGCGCTCATCTGCGCGTAGCGTTCCTGAGGCAGATCCCCGGCAACAACGCCTTCTTCGTCCGCCCCGTTGCCGTTTTCGTCCGCTTCACCGCGCATGGCGCGGGACAGCTTCAGATAGGCCGCGCGTTCCTCGGCGTCGACATCGATGTGATGAAGGATCTGCATGGAGATGACGCGGTCGGCATCCGCCAGGCGGATACCGCGCACACCGACCGAGTTCCTGCCCGCGAAGACCCGGACGTCGGTGACCGGAAAGCGGATGCACTGGCCGGAATTGGTTGTCAGCATCACGTCGTCGTGCTCGGAGCACGTGTCGACACCGACAATGCCGTCGCCGTCTTCCAGCTTCATGGCAATCTTGCCGTTGCGGTTGATGTTGACGAAGTCCGAGAGCTTGTTGCGGCGGACCGTTCCGCGAATCGTCGCGAACATCACGTCCAGATTTGCCCAGCTCTCCTCGTCTTCCGGCAAAGGCAGAATGGAGGTTATCTGCTCGCCCTGTTCAAGCGGCAGCATGTTGACCAGGGCCTTGCCGCGCGAGGTCGGTCCGCCGAGTGGCAGACGCCAGACCTTCATCTTGTAGCAGATCCCCCTGGAGGAGAAGAAAAGCACCGGCGTATGCGTATTGGCGACGAAAAGTCGGGTGACAAAATCCTCGTCTTTCGTGGCCATGCCGGACCGGCCCTTGCCGCCTCGCCGCTGTGCCCGGTAGGTGGCGAGCGGAACACGCTTGATGTAGCCGCCATGGGACACGGTGACCACCATGTCCTCGCGCTGGATCAGGTCCTCATCGTCAAAGTCGGCCCCCCCTTCGACGATTTCCGTTCGACGCGGCGTTGCGAACTCTTCCTTGATTTCCAGCATCTCGTTGCGAACGATTTCCTGGATGCGGGCGCGCGAGCGCAAAATATCCAGATACTCGGAAATCTCGGCGCCGATCTTCTTTAGTTCGTCGTCGATTTCTTCCCTGCCGAGAGCGGTCAGGCGCTGCAGCCGCAGGTCGAGGATCGCACGTGCCTGTTCCTCGGACAGTTTGTAGGTCCCGTCCTCGCGAACCTGGTGCCGCGGATCGTCGATCAGCCTGATCAGCGGTTCGACGTCATGGGCGGGCCAGTCTCTTTCCATCAGCTGGGCGCGGGCCGTTGCCGGGTCCGGAGCCGTGCGGATCAGGTGAATGACTTCGTCGATGTTGGCGACGGCAATCCCCAGGCCGACCAGGATGTGGGCCCTGTCCCGCGCCTTTTTCAGAAGATACCGCGTCCGCCGCCCGACGACTTCCTCCCGGAAGGCCACGAAGGCCTTGAGCATGTCGGAGAGATTCATCTGCTCCGGCTTGCCGCCGTTGAGCGCAACCATGTTGGCACCGAAGGAGGTCTGCAGCTGGCTGAACCGGTACAGCTGGTTCAGCACGACGTCGGGCACTGCGTCGCGCTTCAGTTCGATGACGACACGCATGCCGGAGCGGTCGCTCTCGTCGCGAATGTCGGAAATGCCCTCGACGCGCTTGTCGCGCACTAGCTCGGCGATCTTTTCGATCATCGTCGACTTGTTTACCTGATAGGGGATCTCGGTGACAATCAGCGCGTTGCGGTCTTTGCGGACCTCCTCGATATCGACCTTGGCCCGCATCGCGATCGAGCCGCGGCCGGTTTCATAGGCATTTCGAATGCCGGAACGTCCGAGAATGATGCCTGCCGTCGGAAAGTCGGGACCCGGAACGATCTCCATGAGTTCGGCGAGCGTCATCGCCGGGTTTTCCATGATGGCGATCGCCGCGTCGATCACTTCGCCCAGATTGTGCGGTGGAATGTTCGTCGCCATACCGACGGCGATGCCGCCGGCTCCGTTGACAAGGAGGTTCGGAAATTTCGCTGGAAGAACGACCGGTTCGGTTTCGGAGTTGTCGTAGTTTTCCTGAAAGTCGACCGTGTCCTTGTCGATGTCGTCCAGGAGCTTGTGGGCGACTTTCTCCAGCCGGCATTCCGTGTAACGCATCGCCGCCGCAGGGTCGCCGTCGATCGACCCGAAATTACCCTGTCCGTCGATCAGGGGCAGCCGCAGCGAAAAGTCCTGCGCCATACGCACAAGCGCTTCATAAATCGCGCTGTCACCGTGCGGGTGATATTTACCGATGACGTCGCCGACAACACGTGCGGACTTGCGGTAAGGCTTGTTCCACTCATAGCCGTTTTCGTGCATCGAATAGAGAATACGCCGGTGTACCGGTTTCAGTCCGTCACGGACGTCGGGCAGCGCACGCGAAACGATGACGCTCATCGCATATTCGATGTAGCTGCTTTTCATTTCATCGACGATGGAGACCGGTTTGATATCGGACGGCAGACCGTCCGATTGGGTGTTGTTATCCTGGTCGGACAAGGAAGATCTCACTTCATTGTTATTGCTGCGTCTTTTATATCCGATTCAAGGTTGCGGTCCAAATTTCCGGTCACTTTTCCCATTGGCTTTTCTTGTTTTTATTCAATGGGTTGCGAAGCATATTCACAGGCCGGAAAAATCATTTTCGCGCAGCCACTCGAAGTGATGTCAAATCCCATGTAACAAGGCCGAATCCACACCCACAATTCTGCATCGGATGACACGAATGCTGGACTATTTCATCAACGCGTTTGCCATGCTTTTCGTGACGATCGACCCTGTCGGTCTTGCTCCGATGTTCCTCGCTGTCACCGCTGGAATGAGCGCGGCCGACAGACGGAAAGTGGCGGTCCGGGCGACCGCCACCGCGGCAGGCATATTGCTGATTTTCTATGCCTCGGGACAGACCGTTCTGAACGTTCTCGGCATTTCCGTTTCCGCGTTCCGGGTGGCGGGCGGCATTCTCCTGTTTCTGATCGCGATCGAGATGGTGTTCGGCAAGAGACAGGAGCGGAAGGCGGAAACCGCGGAGAAAGCCGTCGAAGCCCAGGGGCACCACGGGACGGTCAATGAAGTCGCCATTTTTCCGCTGGCGATCCCGCTCATTTCCGGACCCGCAACGATCTCGGCGATCATTCTGCTCTCCAGCCAGGCCCCCGATACGGTTGCCTACGCGGGGCTTGGGGGCGTGATTGCCGTCATCCTACTGAGCTGCCTCGGTGCGTTTCTGCTCGCAGACCGGCTGGAACGGCTGCTTGGCGAGACCGCGCAGCTGGTGATCACGCGCCTTCTGGGCGTGCTTCTGGCCGCCCTGTCGGTCCAGTTCGTCGCTGACGGCGTACTGGCGCTCATGGCGCGTTAGGGTGCGGACAGATAAATGAGGCCGAAATGGTTTGAGGCAGATTGCGTCTCCTCAAGGAGCGGAAGCGCGGGAAATGTGGTTCATTTTCGAGCCTTTCGCAACGCGGAGGAGGCGCAATCCGTTCAAATCCGAAGGACATGGAAATGGCTTCACCCCGTGGCGTCAGCGTGCTTGACCGGGCAGAAAGCCCGCTCCGCGCACCCCTCCTAACGGGATCTCGCCATTTCGCATGCCATTTCAGTCTCATTTATCTGTCCGTACCCTAGCGCGGCAGGACGAGCCGGTATTCCTGGTCCGCAACGCCATGCACGCTGTCCCTTGCGCGGATGACCACCTCATCGATGCCGTCCGGTATCTCGACACCGGACAACGATCGCGTAAACGGCTGCTCTTCTACATGCGGGTGCAGCAGAACACGTTCTCCAAGGAGCTCTCCGTCTGGGGTAAAGACCTGCCACAGGTCGGCATAGTGGTCCCAGCCCGTGTCGCCATGCTTCAGCGTCACGGAAAAGGTCCAGGTGCTGCCAGACTGGCGTGCGCTTGCCTCGACAATTTCCACGTTATCGGCTTTCGCCGGGGTGACAAGCAACGCCGCCAGAAGCAGCTGTGCACCAATCACACTCATTCCTCGAAAACGCATTTCTGAACTCCCACGCAGGTCGGACCAATACTTGCAAATTACGGTTTGCGGCACAAAGTCACGAGTGTGTCATCCGCATCCATGAGGCCGGAACACGCGGTTGCTTGCGGCCCTGGCCCGAATTCTCCATTCTGTTGAATGGAGGAAAGCCATGCCGCTGGATGAAGACCTTGTTCGAGAAAAGCTCACGGCGCTAAAGACCGAGCTGGAGGCTTATAGCGATATCTCCGAGGAGGCACGCGCACCGGTAACGCTCGACCAGCAGTCGGTCGGGCGACTGTCGCGCATGGATGCCCTGCAGGGTCAAGCCATGGCCCAGGCATCGGAAAGACAAAGGCGTGCCGATATCCAGAAGATCTCCGCTGCCCTTCATCGTCTGGAGGCAGGTGAATACGGGGAATGTGTCGAATGCGGCGAGGAGATTGCCGAAAAGCGGCTGGAAGTCGACCCGGCCGCCGCCTTCTGCATCAAGTGCGCGCGATAGGGTACGGACTCATGAATGAGGCCGCTCCCCAGTCAACGCCCCGGCGTGATGTTTCAGAGATCGCAGAAACGCATTTGCCTCATGCGTGACGTCGGCTAGCGGGAACACCGCCAGCGTCTCTTCGGTCCACTCGGCACCGGGGTTGAGAATGTCTTCAAGCCTGTCGAGCGTCTGCAATTCCTGGTCCGAAAGCGGCAGGCGCCTTGTCGACGAAAGCAGCACCAGCAGTTCATGAATTCGGCGCAGCACGGACAAGGCCGCTCCCATTCGCTCCGTGAGCGCCGGATCGTCACGCCAGTGTCTGCCGTTGAAGACCTCGTGTGTCACCCGCTGACCGGCGCCGTGGCAGTCATACGTGATGCAGCCGCCAAAACCGAGGTCCTGCCGTTTTTCGAAGATGCGGCAGCGGTCCTGTTCGTCCAGATTGGGGCATATCTCGCAGGCGGCCTTGTCGATCCCGAATGAATCCGACTTGTCGAAGGCAAAGACGACGCAGCAAAGGGCCGCGCAGTTTTCGCAATTCGGGGTCAGATCCAATGAGTTTCTCATGACCACTTCCCGCGAGATCGTCTGGGCTGCCTGATCATGGCCGTTCAGTGGTCCAGGCGCATTGCGTCTTCACTCCCACTCGATCGTGCCGGGAGGTTTGGACGTGATGTCGTAGGTGACCCTGTTGATGCCCTGCACCTCGTTGATGATGCGTGTTGCGGTTTCACCGAGAAATTCATGCGTGAAGGGATAATAATCCGCCGTCATGCCATCCACGGATGTCACGGCTCTGAGGGCACAGGCGTAGTCGTAGGTGCGGCCGTCGCCCATGACACCGACCGTGCGGACGGGAAGAATGGCGACAAAAGCCTGCCAGATCTCATCGTAGAGACCGTGCTTGCGGATCTGATCGATGTAAACCGCGTCGGCCTTGCGCAGGATCTCCAGCTTGTCCCGGGTGATTTCTCCCGGGCAGCGGATCGCAAGGCCCGGACCCGGGAACGGATGACGGCCGATGAAGCTGTCCGGCAGGCCGAGTTCGCGGCCAAGTTCCCTCACCTCGTCCTTGAACAGTTCGCGCAGCGGTTCGACGAGTTTGAGACCCATTTTTTCCGGCAAGCCGCCGACATTGTGGTGGGACTTGATGGTCACGGACGGGCCGCCCGAGAAGCTCACGCTTTCAATCACGTCCGGATAAAGTGTTCCCTGCGCAAGGAATTCCGCACCCTCGATCCCGTTGGCGTATTTCTGGAACACGTCGATGAACAGCTTGCCGATCGTTTTGCGTTTCTGTTCCGGGTCGGACACGCCGTCCAGCGCATTCAGGAACAGGTCGGATTCATCGGCGTGGATCAGCGGAATGTTATAGTTGTCACGGAACATCGTGACCACTTCGCTTGCTTCGTTCAGGCGCAGAAGGCCGTGATCGACGAAGACGCATGTCAGCTGATCGCCGATGGCCTCGTGGATCAGCACCGCGGCGACCGAACTGTCGACACCACCAGACAGGCCGCAAATGACCTTCTTGTCGCCGACCTGCTCCCGGATCTTGGCGATCGCGTCATCGCGATAGGCGCCCATGGTCCAGTCGCCTTCGAAACCGGCTATGCGGACAAAGTTTTCGTAGAGCTTCTTGCCGTTCGGCGTGTGATGAACTTCGGGATGGAACTGAACCGCGAAGAAATTCCGGCCGGTGTCGGCCGTAACGGCGAACGGCGCGTTCGGGGATGTGCCGTAGACATCGAAACCCGGCGCAATTTCACTGACATGATCGCCATGGCTCATCCAGACCTGTTCCCTGTCGTCGTTGAACCAGCCGTCAAGCAGCGATAACCGCGCTTCGGCGGGCGTCACATAGGCGCGTCCGAATTCGGCGGTTCCATGCCCTCTTTCGACCTTGCCGCCGAGACAGTGCATCATCACCTGCTGGCCGTAGCAGATCCCCAGGATGGGTATTCCCAAAGCGAAAACGCTTTCCGGCGGCATCGGAGCGCCGTCCGCAAAGACCGAGGACGGGCCTCCGGAGAAGATGACCGCCTTCGGCCTGAACTCCGCCAGAAATGCATCGGTCACGTTCTGGAAAGGGTGAATTTCGCAGTAAACGTTCAGCTCGCGAAGGCGCCGGGCGATCAGCTGCGTGACCTGGGAGCCGAAATCGATGATGAGGAGGCGGTCATGATGGGTCATGGCCAGCTTCTAACCGGTCTTTTTTGGAATGAGAACCCGGATTCGTCGGCAAAATGCCTGTCTCACCACATTTTCGAGCCGGGCAGAATCAAAGCCCCCGGGGGAAGGCTCGCCTTCCGTTGCGCGTTGTGTACGGCGACAAGCCTGTGTACGGAGGAATTTCCGTTTTGACCCTCGCAACGTCGGTCAACTAAGCTCGCCATTCTTACTGAAATCGGTTTCTTGAAGTCAGACAAGAACCGAACCTCTGACAGCCCGGAACTCAAATGACCGCAAATGCACGATCAGCATTCGAAGAAGGCCTTGCACTGGAGAAGTCCGGGGACCTCGACAAGGCGCTGGTGTCTTATCTGCGGGCTCAGGAAATGTCTCCCCAGGACACGGAAATCGCGTATCGCACAGCCGCCGCACTTCTTCAGGCCGGATATCTGGAAGAAGCGCAATCGCAACTGCGGCGCATCGTGTTCACGGAACCCGACAATCTCGACGCGCGCGCGAGCCTTGGAAACTGTCAGCTGCTTCTTGGCGATCTCGAAAACGCGGCCCAGAATTTTCAGGACGTGCTGGACCGTTCTCCCGACAATCGCAATGCGCTTTTCGGCTTTGCCACGGTCTGTCTGAAGGAAGGGCGGGCAGACGCGGCGCTGGAAAGCGTCGAGAGGCTCACGGTCCTTATGCCCCATTCCCCTGCTGTCCTGACACTACAGGCGGAAACACAGGCAAAAACGGGAAACGGCGCGGCGGCGATCGCGACGTACAGAAAGGCACTGAAATCAGACCCGTCGCAAACCGGCGCATTGCTGGGCCTCGCGGACGTTTTGCTCCGGCGCAAACGCTATGACGAAGTGATCGAGTACACCATCAAGGCAAACGAACTCGCGCCGACGGATCCGCTTGCGCTGGAACTGCTCTCTGATGCCCTTGCCGGGAAAGGCGAATTGCAGGACGCGCTGCTGGCCGCGGACGCTGCGCTCAAACTCGCACCCGCGTCCCAATCCTGCCTTGTGCGGCTCAGCGTCCTGAACCGCAAACTCGGCGAACATGCGCGCGCGCTCGACTATGCCATGAAGGCTCACGACGCGGGCCGGCAGGCGCAGGAACCACTCAATGCGATCGGTGCAGCGCTTGCCGCCTTGAAACATCCCGAAGAAGCAAGGTCAGTGCTGACGGGACTGGCCGCAGACAACGGCCTTGATCCGCGCGTCCGGGAAACCGCGTTGAAGCTTGTTTCCGCTTCACGATTGTCCGGATCACCCCGCGAGGACCAGCCTGCGCGGGCTTCGACCCGGGACGAGCGCCCGGACGGCGATTCTCTGAACGAACCGCAGCGGACAGATGCGCCTGTTCACTCTGGCGATACGCGTCGCGAAGACGTGTCTGCCTCCCCGCGCACGGAAGAAACAGACGCAAATGGCCCCGGCAACGGGCCTGCTCCGACAGTTCTTGGTCTGCAGCGGCGTGACCGCACGTGAGTTGAAGATGACCGGCTGCTCCTGACGCTGGAGGCCTGTCAGGATCTGCGCTTCAGCAACGCAACAAAGAACCCGTCCGTGTCGGTCGAAGCGGGTGTGAACAGCAACTCCCCGCGGGACGTGGCATATTTGGGAAGAGGTTGTGTGGGAAACATTTCGCGCCAGGTTTCGCTCAGCGAAACGAGCTCAAAGTCGTCATTTTCTCCCAGGAACCAGTCGACCTGAAACTGGTTTTCCTGCCGGAGAAGCGAGCAGGTCACGTAGGCCAGCCGGCCGCCAGGCCTGACATATTCACGCGCGCGCTGTAGCACCGTGCGCTGGTCCTCCAACCGGTCTGACAGGGCCTTTTCGGTCAACCGCCATTTGGAGTCCGGACGGCGCCGCCAGACGCCGGTTCCCGTGCAGGGCGCATCTATGAACACGAGGTTCATCTGGCCTTTTAGATCCTCAAGCGTGGACGACACCGGGTCTCTCACCTGAATGTTGCGAACGCCCGCCCGTTTCAGCCGCTCATGGATCGGAGCCAGCCGCAGGCGGTCCGCGTCAAACGCATAAAGCTGCCCCTTGTTCTGCATGGCCGCCGCCAAAGCCAGGGTTTTGCCTCCGCCGCCGGCACAATAGTCGAGAACCTGTTCACCTGGCGCGGCAAGGGCCATGGCCGCCGCCAGCTGACTGGCCTCGTCCTGCAGTTCAAACCAGCCTTTCTGATAGCCTTCTTCCGCCTGTACATGCGGGAGGCGGCCAGCGCCCGGTTTCGCAGCAATGCGTGCGCCGTGTGGCGACAGTTTCGTTGCCACGGCTCCGGTATGGGCAATGCGTTTCAGAACCTTGTCCTGGTCCGCTTTCAACGTGTTGACGCGAAGGTCGATGGGCGCGCGGGTGGCAAGCGCCCTACCCTCCGTTACCGCATCGTCGCCGAACAGGGTTTCAAATTCAGGCCAAAGCCACTCGGGAATGTCCGCCTGCTGCCAGGGGGCCAAGGCGGCACCTGTTTCCGTCAGGTTCACCATCTCGGCAGTTGTCAGCGCTTCAGGTGCATGCCGGTCCTGTTCGAGAGCCTCCAGCAGAGCCTCGAGCCCTTTTTCCCAAGTCAGAGCAAAGGTTGCCAGAACGGCAGCCCTTGGAGACGTGTCCTTCATGACCGCGGCGAGCGAGGCTCTTTTGCGCATGGCGTCAAAAACGAGATTGCCGATCGCGGTCCGGTCGCCCGACCCGGCAAACCGGTGCGAGGTGCCCCAATCCTTGAGCGAAGCCTGAACCGGCCTGTGACGGTTCTCCACCTCGGTAAGAACTTCTATTGCAGCCGCGAGGCGTCCGCCGTCTTTCATGTCGACCCTTGGTCCCTGTCCGGCTTCGTTCGCACGACCGGAAAATCAAACTCAAACGCTGGATGGATAGTTCGGGCTTTCACGCGTGATGGTGACATCGTGAGCGTGACTTTCTCGCAGGCCCGCACCGGAAATCTGCACGAACCGGGCTTTTTCCTGGAAGTCCAGGATGTCGCGGCCGCCGACATATCCCATCGCGGCGCGCAAACCGCCGGCGAGCTGATGCAAGACACTGCCGAGCGCGCCCTTGTAGGGCACCTGGCCCTCAATGCCTTCGGGAACAAGTTTCAGGCTGTCGCGCACCTCGGCCTGGAAATAGCGATCCGCCGACCCGCGCGCCATGGCGCCCACCGATCCCATGCCACGATAGGACTTATAGGACCTGCCCTGGTGGAGATAGACTTCACCGGGGCTCTCTTCGGTTCCGGCCAAAAGAGACCCCACCATGACCGAGGCGGCACCGGCCGCAATTGCCTTGGCGAGATCGCCCGAATACTTGATGCCGCCATCGGCGACCACCGGCACGCCCTGCTTGTCCGCCTCGTTGACGGATTCCATGATGGCGGTGAGCTGCGGCACACCGACACCGGCGACAATGCGTGTCGTGCAGATCGAGCCCGGACCGATCCCGACCTTCACGGCATCCGCACCGGCATCAATCAGCGCCTTTGTCGCTTCGGATGTCGCGACGTTGCCGGCAAGAACCTGCACCGAATTTGACAGTTTCTTCACTCGGCCGACCATGTCGAGGACCTTCTGAGAATGACCGTGCGCGGTGTCGACAACGACCATGTCGACGCCTGCGTCGACCAGTCTCTCGGCCCTCGCAAAGCCTTCTTCGCCGACGCTCGTGGCGGCGGCAACGCGCAGCCTGCCCTGCGCATCCTTAGAGGCGTTGGGGTTCAGCTGCGCCTTTTCCATGTCCTTGACGGTGATCAGGCCGATGCAGTTGCGCGCATCATCCACGACCAGCAGCTTTTCGATCCGGTTCTGGTGCAGGAGACGCTTTGCCTCGTCCTGGCTGACGTTGTCGCTCACCGTCACGAGATTGTCGCTCGTCATCAGTTCACGGATCTTCTGCTGGTTGTCGGAGGCGAAGCGGACATCGCGGTTGGTCAGGATGCCGACCAGCTTGCCTGCCGCCTGCCCGCCCGTTCCGCCGTTCTCGACAACCGGAACACCGGAGATGCCGAACCTTTTCATCAGGTCCAGGGCGTCCTGCAGCGTTGCATCGGGGCCGATGACCAGCGGATTGACGACCATGCCGGATTCGAACTTCTTGACCATCCGGACTTCCTCGGCCTGCTGGTCGAGGGTCAGGTTGCGGTGAATGACACCGATCCCGCCTGCCTGCGCCATGGCGATGGCAAGCCGTCCTTCCGTAACGGTGTCCATGGCTGACGACAGGATCGGGATATTCAGTTCCAGCTCACGGGTGACCTTTGTTTTCAGGTCCACCTCGCCCGGCAGAACTTCCGAATGGCCGGGTATCAGCAGCACGTCATCAAATGTCAGTGCTTGTTGTCCGGTCGACGGGACAAAGAAGGATGCCATGGCCAGTTCCCCTTTAAAATAGCTAGAGACGCAGTCCCGGTCGGGAAGACTGCGTCTGGCGAGTCGCTTCGGCTGTGCCGGAGAAGTTGGCGCGGGTGAATAACATGCAGGTGACAGAATGCAAAGTGGAATTCCCACCCAGCGTTTTTCAATCGGCCTTTTCCTGCGCCAGCGCCTGTTTCACCGCATCGCTCAGGTAGGCGTATTGACGCGCGTCGGTGTCGCCAAACGCTTCGTCACGTGTCGACGGCAAATCGTCATACACAATCGGAGCGTCGAACTGGCTTTGCGTAAAATCGTGGCGCTTGCCATCAATTCGATTGTAAAAATGCCAGATCGGGCCGTAGCGTGTCTTGAGTATCTCGGCGCCCAGCTGATCGCTGGCAACGAGCGCCGTGACACCGCACTGTCCCGCCGCCGGATTTTCAGCCGTCCAGAGCGTGCTTGACTGACTGCTCCACGCCGCTTCAAGGGCTTGCGAGAATTTCTTGATGTGATGCATTCAGCGCCTTCCTTTGACGATCCGTTCACGCGCAATCAGTCTGACGAATCCAGGCTGCTCCCACGGAACCCCTTCGCAATCACATAGAGCTCCGGACTTTCCTTACGGCTTGCCGGCGGTTTCAAATGCGCGACGGTCTTGAATTCTCTTTTGAGTTCCTGCAGCAAGGCGTTTTCCGTTCCGCCCCTGAAGACCTTGGCCAGAAACGATCCTCCCGGCACGAGATTTCGCCGCGCAAAGTCGATCGCGATCTCGAACAGATGGGTCGTTCGCAAATGGTCCGTCTGCTTGTGACCGGTGGTGGGCGCTGCCATGTCCGATAGCACGACATCGGGCCTGTGGCCTCCGAGGGCCTCCATGAGGGCTGCGGGCGCGTCGTCGTCGAGAAAGTCCTTCTTCAGAAAGATCGCGCCGCGCACATGGTCCATGTCCAGGTAGTCGATGCCCACGACCTTTGGCGCTTCGATACTCGATTGCACGCGCTCGACGGCAACCTGGCACCAGCCGCCCGGCGCGCAGCCAAGATCGACGACCCGATAGCCCGGTTTCAAAAGCTTGTGCTTGTCGTCGATCTCGATGAGTTTGTAGGCGGCCCTTGACCGGTACCCGTCCGCCTTCGCACGGCGCACGTAGGGATCGTTCAACTGCCGTTCGAGCCAGCGGGTGGACGATTCCCTCCGGCCGGCTGCAGTCTTGACCTTCACGTGCAGGCCACGGTCGCCGGATCCCTTCTTTGAACGGCTCATTGTCAGTCCTTCCAGCGCCGTCTGTCCTGGCGCTTGCGGGGGGAACGATGCGACCAGACACCGTCCGCCGCCATCAGTTCGGTCAGGATGCCCTCGCGCAGTCCCCTGTCGGCGACGCGCAGGCGCGAACAGCTCCATCGGCGCCTGATCGCTTCCAGGATCGCGCACCCGGCCAGAACGAGGTCCGCCCGGTCCGCGCCGATACAGGGGTTTTCAACGCGCGCCTCATACGGCATGTCGCGCAGCTGATCAATCATCTTCGAAACGTCGCTGTCTTCCAGCCAGGTGCCGTCGACCTTGCGCCTGTCATAGCGGCGCAAGCCGAGATGAACGCCGGCAAGCGTGGTCACCGTTCCGGACGTTCCGAGCATGTGGACGCGGCCGGAGGTGATGGCTTCGGAAAGCGTGTCTGCAAGACTGAAAGCGGACAGATGGTCAGCGGCATCATCGACCATGGCTTCGAAGATATCGGGCGTCACATGAACGCCGCCGTGGCGCTCGGCGAGATTGACGACGCCGACAGGCAACGAGATCCAGGAGCGGATGAAACGGGTCAATGCGTAGCCGCGCGCGCCGCACCGGTTGCGAAGATCGAGCCAGACGATTTCCGAGGACCCGCCGCCGATATCAAACAGGATGACCCCGTCCGCGTCATGATCGACCAGGGATGCACATCCGGCAACCGCAAGACGGGCTTCGGTTTCCCGGTTGACGACTTCCAGTGCGAGACCGGTTTCAGACTTGACGCGATCGATGAAGTCCGTGCCGTTTTCGGCTGCCCGGCAGGCTTCAGTGGCAATCAGCCGCGATCTCAGGACACCGCGGTCGGCAAGCTTCCGGTGGCAGTTGGCAAGTGCATCGATGGCGCGGTCCATGGCTGCGGAACTGAGACGCTTGTTGGATCCGACCCCCTCGCCCAGCCGGACAATGCGGGAGTAGGCATCGACCACACGAAAGCCGCGGTCTTCGGGGCGTGCGATCAGCAGACGGCAATTGTTGGTGCCGAGATCAAGCGCCGCGTAGAGCGGCGACCTGTTGGCGCCGTTTCTGCCACGACGTGCCGCGGGCCCCTTTGCCGGATTGGCGCGGGCAGCATGTTGGGGCGGCGGCGTGCGCGGGTTCCGCTCTTCCGGAACCCTCTTGTCCGCCTTGCGTGCCTGCGTGGCCTGGCTGTGTGCCCTGTCCCCACCGGAGGCAGGCTGCCCGGCCTTGGGTTCCGGATGCGGAGCCTGGCCGTTCTTTGCGTTTTTCGAAGCTTGCCAGCGGCGTCTGCCGCGCCTGTTTGCGGCCTTCTTGCCCTTGGGACTGGTGACAGCGTCCGAATTCTGCGGATGTTCGGAGGGCGCATGATGAGATGCTGCCGCTCGCCGTTCTGTGTCCGCACGCCCCCGCCGCCGCTTCTTGCGGCGCTTCGCACCCTCTCCTTGCACAGGCGGTCCCCCATCCTGTGCGGAGTGCGTATGATCGACGTGTCCGGAAACGTGACGAGGCTGGCCTTCATCGGCCCTGTCACCTGGCGGCGCAACTTGCCTGTTTTCGGCTGCAGCTCCGCCTTTCGGACCCTGACCGGACCGGCGCTTGCGCCGCCGGCGGTTTGGCCCGCTGAACTCGGATCGAGTTCCGTTTTCCCCGGACGCGTCAGCGGTACGTCGCCCGATTCCGGGCGGTTCCTGACCTGACTCAGTCACGATTTTGCCTTTCAGGCCCGCCGGTTGCAGCTGTTTTGCCAGCTTCTACCGTGGCCAATGTGTCGTTGCCAAAACTGTATCAGGTTGCCCGGCGCTGGAAAAGCTTTCTGTCTCAAAATCTTGCACCTTGCCGATGCAATCGATTTCCGATTTCACAAAAAAGTCGAAAACGACACTTGAAATCGCGATTGCGATGGATGTATATGCGGCACATTCAAAAGCTCGCGAGACATCCTCGAAACGCTGCTGAAAACAGACGCCCGCAGCGACGGGCCGATTGGGGAATAGGTTAACGGTAGACCCGCGGACTCTGACTCCGTTAGTCCTGGTTCGAATCCAGGTTCCCCAGCCAATCTCTCCCAAAAACTCTAGGAACTGCTAGACGCCGCCGTTTCCAGCGCCATGATCGCGGCACAAATGGAATCCGCGGTTATGGGTAAAAGCGAAAAACATCTCGAGCAATTGGCCGGTGGAACGTGGCTGTTTCGGCGCCGGGCTCCGACCAACCTTGTCTAGAAAGTTGGCAGGTGCGAGATCAAAAAATCACTGCACACCGACAGTCGCATGGAAGCAATCCGGCTCCGCGATCAGTTGAACGCTCAACTAGATCTGCAGTGGTGAGCTCTGCGGGGTGATCCTGCCAACTATCTCAGGCAGTCTGATTTCCTCCCCTTCCGAAAAGACGTTGAAGGCTTGCCGACCAATCCCGAAATGCGTGAGATCCTCATTGAGGCAGCCCGCCGCGAGATGCACAGTCTAATGCTTCTTGAGACCCTCGAGGAAGCAAAGAAATACTTCCGCGATACACCGGAAGAGTCAGCGCGCATTTATGGAAGATCCAGTAAACGCGGCAAAAATTCAGGCCTATTTGGACAAGCCGAAAACCGCCGCTTTTAGGCTTTCGTAATGGAGACAATGCAAGGCGCCGCACTGAGGAAAGTAGGGTTTGAGAATGAGGAAGCCAACGCTGCAATCAAGGATGTCGCTGGTGAGTTGAAGGGCGAGGACAATGTGAATGTATCGCGCGCCCTGGAGATCTTTCTCGACAAAGTTGCCATCGAGGTCACCGCCGAGCACGGCCCATCGCAAACGCGGAATTACGAAAACCAGAAACGGCGGTCGGCCAACCGATTCATTGAAGTTATCGGCGACATCCCCCCACTCGATTTAACTCGCGAGCAGGCTGTCGGGTTTAAAGACTGGTGGAGTCAACGTATCCGCGCAGGCGATCCGGTGACCGGCAAGAAATACACTAGCGGCGCCGGCATCAAAGAGGCCAGCGATATGCGTCTGATCTGGGAGAAGGTTGCAGAGTGACTGGGATATTATGAGCGCAACCCGTTCGACAAACGCACATTTAAGGAAAAGAAACGCAAACGGCTGGCTTATGATCAGCAATGGATCGCGGATAAGTGGCTCAACGGGACTGGACTGGAAACCATGAATCCAGAGCTCCGACGCATCCTGCTTATTCTGGTCGAGACCGGATGCAACGCAGTTGAAATTCTGCGCATGCCGGTCGAACGCATGATGGTTGATGCAAAGATACCGCACATCATTGTCGATAACCTGGAGGGCGACAGTGAGCGCGAGCACGGTACCCTTAAGGCAAATGCGCGAATCCGTGCGGTTCCTCTGGTAGGAGTTGCGCTCAATGCTGCGAAGGCGCTAAAGGCTGATGAGGGCGTCAAGCGCTACTGGGACGGCTCCGATAACTTCTCCGCCGCCGCAAACAAATTCCTGCGCGACAGTGGCCTGCAGCAGGAGAAGCGCTCTACCTATGGGCTTCGACACGCCATCGTTAAAGCCCCGACCAACGATCCTAATGTATCGGATGATTTGCGCCGGGCGATCATGGGGTGCAAGGGCAAAGGATCTCATGAGGAGAACTACGCGGAATTTTCGCTAGAGCGCAAACTCCATGCCATGCAAAAGATCGCCCTGCCCTTCGATCCAAATAGTTTGAACAAACTTTGAAGTTTGCAGACTACTTAACGATCATTTGGTAGCTGAAATACCCGTCGTCTACAGACTCTCCTGGAGCAGCTCCTTTACATTCTATCTCTGCTCCAAGTGATGGGCCATAGACCGCTATGCTCTCAATTTCGCTTTTGATGTCAAACCAATAGTCAATTTCTTTTTGTGCATCTGCCCTGTCATATGTGTTGAGCACCTTTTGCCACCGGATTACGTCTGGAACTTTCAGTACGTAGATACTCACCTCATAGAGTTGTTGCCCCCCCTGCTCAGTTCTCACTAGGCGCACAGAATCCACTTGTCCAACGCAGTGTGTGGCTGCGATCGCATCGGTGCCAAAAATTAACGCAGGAAATGAGGCAATAGCAATGTTTTGAAACAGACTTCTCACAACAACCTCCAACAGTTCGGTTTTTGGAAAGCTAATTCAGATTTCAACTCAAATTCTTCAAAGCAGCTGGCAAAAATTGCAATATTCCTAAAACCTAATCAAGAGCTGTCTGCGTCTCGCGTTCCGATCTAACTTTCATCTGACCCATGAAAAGAAAAGGACACCAACCGTCGCTGGCGCCCTCCCTGTCTAAGACAGTGTTTTTATTATCGCAGCGATTGCAAACAGGCATAACGCCAAATCTACCTTCACCACGACTCCGAAAATCAATTTACGCATAGTTGCGATCCTTGATCTCGGCAGCGTCGACGCCGCCCGACTAAAGGAAGCGAAAACGTATCTCCGACAGATAGACCGCTGTCGGGATAAACCGGCTGACCTTCCACGTTCATGAACCGCTTCAGACCTCCCATGGGCCTCCCGCTGGCTGGTCAACTTGTCCGCTTTTGAGGCGGGTGAATCGCAGTGCAGGCACGGGCCTCTGGTTACCCACCTCCGGTATGCCCGACTGGCCAGTCGGGGGCTTCGGTGGACCAGGGTTGCTATTTTGTACTCGATTCTCTACTCTAGGTCGAGTCCGCATGAAATCAGGTTGTATATAACCTGTTGATGGTGATAATTCCCGCATGCCTCGTCCATGGGACTCATCAATGAAAAAAAGATATTTGTCGGTATACTTTTGGGCAAGTGCCAGCATGCTCGATTTCGCTCCTCATGATCGTTGGTGTTCTTATGATCCGCTGGCAGGTATAAAATGATCAAATGCACTGAGTGCGGTTGAATCGCCAGTTAAGATCACGGCACAAGTCGCGGAACCAGAAACGAAATTACTCAATAAAAACAATGCTATAAAAACAGGTCTGGCTGGAGGTTCCCCAGCCACTCCTGCAAATCTCCGGTCAAGCCATCAACCGCTGCCTCGATCAGGGCCGTGCCGTGTTCAGGTCTTGCGAGCGCGGAATGTGAGCCGACGCGCCCGTCCGGGAAATCGCGGCGGTGTTCGTCGGGTGGGCCGTGCCGGTCTCCTGCGTGGCTCCTGATGTAGTCCGCGGACAGTTTCCGGGGCGGCTGCGTCGCCGTTCCGGGCGGCAGGACGCGATGGGTTGCCTGGGTGATGGCAACTTCCGACGGCGTTGCATGCATGCCCTCCCAATCGCCATAGAGTTCGGTCCTGAGTTTTCCGACGGCCTCGAACTCCCACCACGAACGCAACCGGAATTCCCGGTCTTCGGCAGCTTCGATGCCACTGGCGGCCAAGCGGATCGGCTCCAGGTTCGCCCCATGACCGTTCAGCACATAGATCCTGCGAAATCCCTGTCCGTAGAGGCCCGTCATGATCTCGGCAACCACCGTCCTGAATGTTTCCGCCGAGACAGAGATTGTTCCGGGAAACGCCGTGTTGAACGGTGCCGGCGTATAGGCAAGCGTCGGGGCGACGAGTGTTCCGGTTCGCTCGCCCGCAAGCCGGGCGATGGTCCCGGCGCACAGCGCATCCGTGCCGATCAGTCCCATCGGACCATGCTGTTCGGTCGAACCGGTGGGCAAAATAACCGTCGTGTTTCGTTGGAGATAGGCCTCCACCTCGAGCCAGCTGCATAGATCAAGTCTCATTTGGAGACCATCCATGTCTTCAGGCGCGGTGCGTATTGCGCAAGTTCACTGGCTACGGCGCCGTGGGCGTTCAGGCCCTCAAGATAGCGCTGCATGCGGGTGCTCACGATGGAACGTGCCATAAAGTGCCGCGCCAGTTCATCGATCCAAAGGCAGGTGACCGGCATCCCGCAATCGGCAAGGGTCAATTGCGGCGTGGCCTGCGGGAGCAGTGATTCCATCTGTTCGAGCCTCTCCGCCAGGGCGCTCCATTTTTCTGAAACCGCCTCGGCGTCCGGATTGCGGCCGATCATCGGAAAGAGCGCGCGCAAGGCCGGTTCAAGCCGGGTGTCGTGAAACCGCGACCGTTCGCGGATCCTGGCACGTTCGAGCCTGCCGCCCGGCAGCATGTCCGGTTCGGGCTGCAGTTCATTGAGATATTCGGCGATTGCCTCCGAATCACTAAGCAGATGCCCGTCATGTTCGAGAGCCGGCAGGCTGCCGCCCGGAACAAGGTCCTTGTAGGCCTTCGACCCGTAGCCCCCGGGAGGCGGGAGTTCTTCCCATTCCAGTTGCTTGTGGCGGAGCACGATGCGCAGCTTGGCGCAGTAGAGGCTCACGGGGACGGCATAGAGCTTCAGCACGCCGGATGAAGGGGCATTCCGGTTCGAACGCCCCCTGCTCCCTGTTCACAGGCGTACAAGCGTCACTCCTTGAGCCGCCACTTCTTGCCGAGGGCGTCGAAGAACCCCCGCTCCGTCTTCAGCGCGATCCAGGTGTTGACGTAGTTGATCCACACCTGGTCGTCCTGCGGCAGAAGCATGGCAATCGGCGTCGGCGCCTTCGGGGCGCTTACCGGCACGATCATCATTTGCGGATATTTTTCAACGAGCTTGAGTGCCTCGACGTTGGACGTGATATGCGCGTCGGCGCGCCCTGCCAGCACTTCCTGGAAATCACGGGCCGGGGCTTCGACGATCTGGTGCGTCGCATCGGGGAAGAAATCCTTGACCTGCTTTTCCTGCGTGGTGCCGAGCGTTGCGGCCACGGTCACGTCGCTCTTGTTGAGGTCGTCCCAGTCCTTGAACTTGTCCGCGCTGGTTTCAAGGATGAGCGGAACGGTTGCCAGCGAGAAATAGGAGGTCGAATAGCCGGCCGCCTTGGCCCGTGCCGGAGACACGGACGCGGAACCGGTGATGTGGTACTTGCCTGCCGTGACACCGCTGACCAGTGTTTTCCAGTCGGTCGGAACGAACTCGACCTCGACATTGAGGTCCTTTGCCAGCTCGGTCATGACGTCGATGTCGTAACCGGTATAGGTGTTGTTCGCGACGTCCTTCATCGTCATGGGGTTCCAGTCCCCGGTCGTGCCGACCTTGAGAACCCCGCCGTTGAGAATGTCGTTGAGCGCCGACTCGGCCGACGCCGGAAGGGTGGCAAGTGCCAGAAAGCAAAGCGTCGCCGTTGTCTTGATCAGTTTCATGCCGTTCTCCTCTCAGGATGAGGTGATGGTTCGTTGTGCACTGCAGTTTTGCTACATGATAAATTTATTGCACTACACTCAAATACATGACTAACTAATGGTCAAGACTTCCTTTTGAGCAAAATCGAATTTGTCCGCGAAGGCCATGATCAAAGTCGAAAATGTTTCAAAGACCTTCGGAGACTTTCAGGCCCTGAAAAATGTTTCCCTTGAGGTGCTTACAGGAGAAAAGGTCGTGGTCTGCGGACCATCCGGCTCCGGGAAATCAACGCTGATACGGTGCATCAACGGGCTTGAGCAGCACGATCACGGCCTTATTGAAGTCGGGGGAAACAAACTGACCCATTCCGGTTCGAGTTTGCGTGCAGTGCGGTCGTCCGTCGGCATGGTCTTCCAGCAGTTCAACCTGTTTCCGCACCTCACCGTTAAGCAGAACCTGACGCTCGGACCGCTCAGAACCCGGAAATTGTCCCAGGCGGATGCCGATGCCCTGGCGATGTCCTACCTGGAGCGCGTGCGCATTCCAGAACAGGCCGACAAGTTTCCCCGGCAGCTTTCCGGCGGCCAGCAGCAGCGCGTCGCGATCGCGCGGTCCCTGTGCATGGAACCTGAGATCATGCTGTTCGACGAGCCGACGTCCGCGCTCGATCCGGAAATGATCAACGAAGTGCTCGACGTCATGACGGAGCTTGCCGAAAGCGGCATGACGATGATCTGCGTGACCCATGAAATGGGGTTCGCCAAGCGCGTCGCGGACACGATGGTTTTCATGGACCATGGCGAGATCGTCGAAAAAGCTGCACCGGACCAGTTCTTCAGCAATCCCGGGACGGAACGATGCCGTGACTTCCTCTCTAAAATCCTCGCACACTGACACAGGGAGAGCCGGATGACAGTCTGCCGACTTGCTGTTCTTTGCGGCCTCGCCCTGCTGCTCAGCGGCTGTTCCGGCAACTGGGGCTGGTACGTGGTCGACCCGACGGTGCCTGCCGGATGGAACAATCTCAAGTTCCTCCTGAGCGGCCTCTACTACACATTGCTGCTGTCCTTCACCGCCATCGTGATCTCGATCGTGCTCGGTCTCGCCGTGGCGCTGCCCGGCCTGTCTTCCAATCCGTATCTGAGGCGGTTCAACAGGATCTATGTCGAACTGGTCAGGGCCGTGCCCATTCTTGTCCTGATCCTGTGGGTCTATTACGGGCTGCCCCAGATGACCGGTCTCACGATCACGGTGTTCTGGGCCGGCGTGATCGCCCTCGCCTTGTCGGACAGCGCCTTTGAAGCGGAAATCTTTCGCGCCGGCATTCAATCCATCGACAAGGGCCAGTACGAGGCCGCTCACTCGATTTCGCTCAGTTACACCGACATGATGGTCTATGTCATTCTTCCGCAGGCGGTGCGGCGGATACTTCCGGCCCTGGGCAACCAGCTCGTCTACATGCTGAAGATGTCCTCGCTCGTCTCGGTGATCGGCATGCAGGAACTGACGCGCAAGGCCAATGAACTTGTCGTCGTCGAGTACCGCCCCCTGGAAATCTACACGGTGCTCGTCCTCGAATACCTTGTGCTCATCCTGATCGTTTCGGCCGGGGTCCGGTGGCTGGAGCGGAAACTGCAGTCAGATCAACGCGGCTAGGAGGAACCATGACAGCCTGGATCGAAATGATCTCCGATGAGGATGCCAGTGCCGAACTGGCGGACGTGCTTCGCCTTGCCCGGACGCCGCATGGCACGGTCGACAACGTGATGCGGGTCCATTCCCTCAGGCCGAACACCATGAAGGGCCACGTCATCCTTTATCGCGCCGCCCTGCATGATGACGCCAACACCCTGCCCGAATGGCTTCAGGAAACCATTTCCTCCTATGTGTCGATCCTGAACGGCTGCCCCTACTCGCTCGCCAATCACTGGGCCAACGCGCGCCATCTGATCGGTGACGACGCACGTGCGGATCAGATCGAAACGGCCCTGAGTGCCCGGCAGCCGGAAGACGCGTTTTCAGGCCTTGAGCTGCAGTTACTGAAATACGCCGAAAAGCTCACATTGCGGCCCGCGGACATGACCAGATCCGACGTGACGGCGCTGCGGGACCACGGCGCCGATGACGGCCAGATCCTGGAGGCCAACCAGATCATCGGGTACTTCAACTACGTGAACCGGCATCTCAACGGTCTCGGCGTCACCACGGACGGAGATATTGTCGGATATTACGGCTCAGATTAGTTGCATATAGATAAATAATTTGCATAAAATGCAACATCCTACCACTGACGGGCAGCAAGATGGTCTACGCTGAAGCCAAACCGATGGATTCGAACGAGATCCCGGTCATCGACATCACCTCCCTGCGAGACGGAACCGATCCGGTTTCGGTCGCCAGGGCCCTGCACGCGGCCAGCACCGGCCTCGGTTTCATCTATATCTGCGGTCACGGGATACCCGAACAGTGCATTTCTTCGGCCCGCAGCCTCGCCTTCGACTTTTTCAGGAGCCTGCCGGAGCAGAAAGATACGGTGCGGGTGTCATCCAGCCACAGAGGATGGCTGTCACCGGGCGGCGCCAGGATGGGTGACAAGCTCAAGGCGGACCTGAAGGAAAGCTTCGTCTGGGGCATGCAGGATGAAAACGGGGACACGGTTGCCGATCATCCGCTCAGAGGGCGCAACCGGTGGCCCGAATTCCTTCCAGATCTGGAACCGGCTGCCATGGAGTATTTTCGGCAGGCCCACGAAGTCGCGCATCATCTCATGCGCGGTTTCGCGATTGGCCTGGGACTTGAGGAGAGATTTTTCCTCAAAACGGCCTCGCGTCCCCTGAGCCGGGCATCTTTTGTCTATTATCCGGCACAGCCGGAAGACATGGGAGCCGACCAGTTCGGGGTCGGGCCGCACACGGATTTTGGTGTGCTGACCGTGTTGTGCCAGGACGCTGTCGGCGGACTGCAGGTCGAAGATGTCAATGGTGACTGGCTGCAGGCGCCGCCGATCGAGGGAACCCTGGTCGTGAATGTCGCCGATCTTCTTGCCCGGTGGACAGGCGGGGCCTACAAATCGACACCGCACAGGGTCGTGAACAGTTCCGGCAAGGAGCGCCTTTCGCTTGTCCTGGCCTTTGATCCGAACCCGGAAACCATGATTGATGCGCGCGAGATCTATGGTATCGAACACAATCCCGTCGAGGATGCGATAACCTGCGGCGACTATCTGCAGTGGCGGTTCGATCGCGCCTTCGCATACCGGAAGACCGAGTGAGCATGGACAATGACATTGACGGTGCGATTGGTGCCGCTCTCAAGGATTTCAGGAACAGAAACGGCTTTTCCGCGCGGCATCTGGCCGAGCTCTCCGGCGTTTCGGGAGCCATGATCAGCCGCATTGAAAGCGGACAGGTTTCTCCGTCGATCTCCACGCTGAGCGCCCTGGCCGCAGCGCTGAAAATTCCGCTTGTCAGCCTGTTCCGTGAAACGACGTCAGACCATACGGACTACACGTTTGTGGAAAGCGGTGCCGGTCTCAAGTCGACCCGGATCGTGGACGAACATGTGCACGAGTTTGAAAACCTCGCGGTTCATCTGCGGCGCGATCTCCAGTTCGGCGCCCGCATCGTGACGCTCAAGCGGCAGGAGGCCGTTCCACCCGTCTATGTCGGCAGTGGCGTTGTCTTCGTTCACGCGCTGGAAGGCGAAGCGACGTACGGTTACGGCAAGCAGGAATTCAATCTGCGTGCGGGAGACAGTATCTGCGTCGATGCCGAGATGCGTCACGGGATCCTGTCGGTCAAGACACCGGAGTTCAGGTTCCTGACCGTGCAGGCCGAGATACAGAGATGAGCGAGGCCTTGAAGACGGCCGGCGTCGACAACCTGCTGCAAAAATGCATGAAGGTGAAAGCCGGGACCAGAGCGTTGATCGTCTGCGAAGATCCGGCGCTCGGCTGGTACGATGCCGGGGCTTCAACACTGATCAAGGCAGCGCTGGAGACCCTGGGATGTTCTGTATCAACAATTGACGTTGGCGGACCGGACGGCCCTCTGCCGGAAAACTATGAAGCTCAGTTGGCCGCGCACGATGCGATCGTATACCTCGCCCGTATCGGCGACCAGGACAGGTTTGTCGACAAGTTGCCCGGCAAGACCGTCGCGATGCTCTACGCGCGGGACGAAAAAACACTGAAATCCCCTTATGCGGCGACAAGCCACGATGCCATGACGGCGTTGAAAAAGGCAGTCGATGCGATTGCACGGGCGTCGACCCGTGTGGAGATCAGCTGTCCTCTCGGCACCCGCCTGCACGGCAATGTCGTGATGGAGGACGAGATCGAGGGCGAGGTTTCCGTGAAGAGATTTCCGCTGTGCGTTCCGCAGCCCGTCCTCACGCGCGCAATCAGTGGTCAGGTGGCGCTGACCCGCTGGCTGACACCCACCGGGTCGCGATCCTATTCGCCGGCGGCCGTTCCAATTGACGGCGTCGTCATGGCCAAGGTCAGCCAGGGACGAATTGCAGGGTTCGATGGTGACAGGACCCGTATCAAGGCGATCGAAGAGCACTACGGCCGTGTTTCCGATCTATTCGGTCTCGACAAGGATGCCATCCACTCGTGGCATGCCGGCATTCATCCTGCCTGCTTTTATGAAGACGATATCGATGCCGATCCGGATCGCTGGTCAAATAACATCTTCGGCAGTCCGCGCTTTCTGCATTTTCATACCTGCGGAAGTGAACCTCCAGGTGAGATCTGCTGGATGATCCTTGATCCGACGATTGCTTTCGACGGTGTGCCGCTATGGCAAGACGGACGTTTGCAGCCGCAAAATTTCGCGCAGACTGCGATGGTCCTGAGAACCTGGCAGGAATTGCCGGCGCTGTTCTCGGCGCCCCGGGTCCCGGTCGGTCTGCCCGGCTAGTCTTGCGCGATCGTCTTCGCGGGGCGCTTGAACGGGTTGCTTTCGGGCACGGCAAAATCGAGTTCAATCTCACCCTTGTCGACGGCATCGGATATGTACCGGAAGGCACCGACGGTCATGCGCATAAGGTGGTCACCGGCCTTGATCGGCGGATATTTTTCGGCCGTCTCCGCAGTTCTGAATTGCGGCAGCGGCTCAACAACGGCGTCATAATCGAGACCGAAGAACAGCGGCATCGAATACCGTTCCTTGCCGGTGTTGACCACGCGGTGTTGCGTCGACTTGTAAAGCCCTCCCGACCAGGTCTCGAAAATATCTCCGATGTTGACGATGAACGTGCCGGGGATCGGCGGTGCCTCCATCCAGTAGTCATCGGTGTTGAGCACCTGAAGGCCGGGGCCGCCCTGGAGCAGAATGGTGAAGCACTCGAAGTCCGAATGGGCCTCGATACCGACGAAGTCCTTGCTCGCCGGTACATCATTTTCCAGATAGCGCAGAAGCCGCAACTGCGATGTCGGGCAATTGACGTGTTTGCGGAGCGTTCCAGCTTCAACGCCCAACTCAAGTTCGAACGCACTCAGCAGCTTCAGGCCGAGCGAGAATACGGCGTCATAGTAGCGCGAGATCGTGTCTTTCCAGCCAGGAAGATCCGGCCAGACATTGGGACCGGTCATGCGCCAGCCTGCCAGGTAGTCCGGATGGTCGGCGGGCGCGTCGAACGACATGTCCCAGGCTTCGTTGAAGTTTATCGTCTTTGGGAACGCACTGCCGTTTTCCTCGAAAGGGACATAGCCGCGATGATTGGTGCTGTAGCCGCACCAGTATTTCATCTTGTAGCGCCGGGACCGGGTGTGGAACGCCCTGGAGGCGGCGAACGCGTCGTCTATCAGGGCCTGATCGACGCCGTGGTTCCGGATGTAGAAAAAACCGGATGTCTTTGCCGCCTTGCCCAGCTCACGGGCAACAACCGCCAGAGCCGAAGGATCGTCGCCGTGGAGGCCGGACAGATCGATAACCGGCAGCGTCACGTTGTCCGAACTCAGCGCGATCTGGTCATCGGTTCCGTCAACACCGGCCTCTTGAGCGAGCGTGTTTGGGTCCAAGAGATCACGCATGATGAGACTCCGATGTTTGGTGCGGCAAACGGTGTGGTTGGTGACGGCCTTGCCCATCACGTTTGATGGAACAGAGCGGTACTGTCCGTTTCAGGATATCAGCAACAACGCTCTGCACAATAAATGTGTTTGTAGAAAAATTAGGCAAAACGCCTATCAATCGCACAGCGGTGCTGTGCGCCACAGTCGAGTATCTTTCTATCTCTCTGTTTCCATTGAAACTTTTGTTTGGCATGCAATGTGCTTTCCCAAAGGCATGCCTCAAAATCAATGAGGTTCCACCAAGGTTGGCGAGCGAGGGGCCGCCGAATTCTGAGAGGAACACGCTGGATGACGCAGAAATTCAAGACACGGGGCGCGGCTGACCTGACACGCCGGTCAATCCTGAAAGGGGCGGCTGGCACTGCAGCTTTGGCCGCGGGCAGTTCACTGCTTGCCATGCCGGCAATCGCCCAGGCGCGCTCGATCAAGATCGGGTCTTACGGGGGGTACTTCGAAGACAGCTTCAAGAAGTTCGTCTACCCGGCTTTTACCGAAGCGACCGGCATAACGGTCGAGTCGGTCACCCAGCCGAACTCCAGCGACTGGCTCGTGACAATGCAGCAGGCTGCGGCCTCCGGAACGGTGCCGGCCGACGTGTCGCTCTACGGCAAGGACACGATGATCAAGGCGACGCGCATTGGCGACATGCTCAAGCCGCTCGACGCATCGAAAATCCCCGGGGTGACCAATCTCGACGCGGAATTCCTCTACGAAGGTCCGGACGGTTTGGTCGGCGTCGGCTCAATGGCGTGGTTCAACGCCATGGTGATCAACCCAAACGAAGTGACGCCGGTTCCGACCAGCTGGAAGGAGTTCTGGGAGAACCCAGCTTTTGAAGGCTCGCTCGGAATATCGAAAAAGATCGACGGACGCCTGCTCGACATCACGGCAAAAACCTTCTTCGACGGCGCCGAGACGCTGATGAGCGAAGACGGGATCGTCGCGGTTCTGGACAAGGTCGCCGAACTCAAGCCGCATGTGGCGCTTTGGTGGTCGGCCGAGAGCCAGATGGAACAGGCGATGAAAAACGAAGACGTCATCGCCGGCTCCTACTACCTGGACGTCGCCAACATCATGGCGTCCGACGGTTTCCCCATCAAGCCGCTCTTCCCCGCCGAGGGCAACCCGATCGGCTACGGGTCCTGGTGCCTCAGCCCGCTTTCGGAGAAAACCGGCGAAGCGTACGAGTTCATGGCGTTCTCCAGTGATCCGGCGACGCAGGCACTCATGTCGCGCAACATCGGCACCGCTCCGCTGGTCAACAGGGAACTGACTGACCTGACGGATGAAGAGTTCGCATTCGTTTCCGGGTCGCCGATCATCACGCCGGCTTACGAGTCGTATCTCGACAACGAGACGTTCATCAAGGAGCGCTGGGACGCGATGCTCGCCGGCGCCTGACGATGTCCTTGTTGGGGCGGGTGAGACGGGCACGGTCCTGTCGATCCCGCCTCTTTCCGGCAATGCGTCAGGTTCTGCGTTTCGCTCCGGGTTTCAACCGGGCGCAAAAGCCGAAACTCACGAATAAAGAATGTTTCGAAAGTAGCTGCTTCATGGCCGGACTGGTCTTAAAGGACGTCAGAAAGACATATGGCGAGGTCACTGCGCTGCAGAACATCGATCTCGTCTTTCCGACGGGCAAACTGACGGCGCTTCTGGGACCCTCGGGCTGCGGCAAGACGACCTTGCTGCGCATCATTGCCGGGCTCGAAACGCCGACCCGGGGGAGCCTTTCACTCAATGGCGAGGACATCACGACGCAGCCTGCCAACAAGCGCAAGTTTGGCATGGTGTTTCAGTCCTTTGCCCTCTTCCCGCATTTGTCGGTCGGCGAGAACGTCGCCTACAGCCTCATGATTTCCGGCGTGGAAAAGAAAGCACGTTCAAGACGCGCACAGGAACTGCTCGATCTCGTTCAGATGGCGGATTTCCACGACCGCCGGATCGGACAACTGTCAGGCGGCCAGCGCCAGCGCGTCGCGATCGCACGTGCGCTTGCCCAGGAGCCGGAAGTGTTCCTGCTCGATGAACCCATGTCGGCTCTGGACGCGCAACTACGCGAAACCATGCAGGTCGAATTGCGCCTGCTGCAGCAGCAGCTGAACATCACCACGATCGTCGTCACCCATGATCAGCGGGAGGCCATGACAATGGCTGACGAGATCGTCGTCATGAGCAATGGTGTCTGCGAACAGATCGGATCGCCGACAGACATCTACCAGCGCCCCGAAACGCCGTTCGTGGCCGCGTTCATCGGCAAGGCGAACTTTCTCCACGGCGTTGTTCGCGGCGGTCGTGTCTTTGCCGGCGAATGCCCGTTTGATCTCGAAAGTCCCGCGCCTTTTGTGGACGGCGCACCGGTTCAGCTCGTTTGCAGGCCGGAGAATGTGGACTTGTGTTCCGTTGACGAGACTGCGCCAAACACCCTGACCGGCCCTGTCAGCTTCGTAAGGGATGTCGGTCCGACCCGGGAAGTCTTCGTCGAGACGCGTGCAGGACGGGTGATTTGCGAAATGCCGTCCTCCGACACCGCCTCTGTCAACCAGGGCGAAACGACGGGGGTCAGAATGAAACCCGGCGCCCTCCTCTGTTTCCCCGGCGAAGCCGCCACTGCTGCTGCAGACGAGGCGGGGCAAACTGCTGACCCGCGCGAGAATGTCGCCGCATGAGCGATCTGACGGCAGCGGCCTCCCTGGCGCAAACCCAAAGGGGCTCCCTCAGGGGCGGCCAGCAGGAGGCGACGGCCGGCGACGTCCAACGGTTTAGCACGCGGTCGATCATAACGACGGCGATTTCTGCCGTTCTTATCTTTGTTTTCCTGTCACCGATCCTGCTCGTCATCGCCGTCAGCTTCGGCGAGAAGATCGAAGGCGCGAGCTGGGTGTGGGCCTTCGACCCGAGCAACTATGCACGCGTTTTCGTCGGCATCGGCTGGCCTGACGAGATCACGCTGCTCTACGCCTACAAGCTCGGGTACACCCTGGCCTATGCAGTCCTTGGATCGCTGATCGCAATCGCGTTCGCCTTTCCCTTCACCTATTTCCTCAGTCAGTGTTCGCGCCCGGTTCAGGCAGCCTGGCTGGTGTTCATTCTGGCCAGCCTGTCCATGTCGGAAGTCTTCATCGTGATGGGATGGGACATCATGCTGTCCAACCGCTCGGGCCTGCCTGCGCTGTTCAAGATAACCGGAGTGACCGATTGGCTGAAGGAAACGGGATGGCTTGCCGTGCTGAAGGATTGGGGTCTGGCGAACCCGCGCAATGTGAAGTTCAAGACATCGCAGCTGGCGACGGTTCTCACCATGGCTTATCTGGTTTGGCCCTACGCGGTGATCCTGCTCTACGCACCGCTGTCGCGCATTGATCGCTCGATGATCGAAGCCGCACGCACCATGGGAGCCGGGTCCTTTACCGTCATGCGGACGGTGATCGTGCCCGTTGTCCGCATACCCGTCATGGGCACCTTGCTGCTGCTGTTCGTTTACCTGCTCGGTGCCTACGTTACCGTCACCTATTTCGCGGAACCCGCGCACCAGACCCTGCCCGTTTCGATCTACGAGGCGATCCGGGGTGCGACGCTCAACGCCCCCTTCGGCGCCGCCCAGGCCGTGGTGCTCCTGATCACGGCCGGCGTGTTCATCCTGGCGAGCCTGTGGCTCAGCCGTCTTGCGGAGAAACGGGTCAGATGAAAGCCGCATTCAAACACGGTTTCATGCTTATTTGTGCAGCCTATATCAGTCTGCCGATCGTGATCGTGTGCCTGTCCGCCCTCAATGGCGGCCGATCGATGCTGTTTCCACCGAAAGACCCGACACTTGCCCGCTTCGGGGAGTTTTTCATATCAGAACCGGTCTGGCTCCGTTCGCTGGAAAACTCCGTCATTGTCGCGCTCGCAAGCGCGACCTTGGCCGTGCTGATCACCTGGCCGATCGCTTATGACCAGTGGAAGCGGAACACGCCCTTGTCCCGGGCCCTCACCGGGCTTGCCGGACTGCCCTTCGCCTTGCCGCCCATCGTGTTCGGGGTCGGTCTCAGCTTCCTGTGGACCTTTGTCGGCGGCCTGGGGAACATCTTCACCGGCATCCTGAGCCACACGGCACTGCTTGCAGCGCTTCCGCTCGTGACGATTTCGATCGGGCTGCAATCGATCGACAAGTACCATCTGGACGCGGCGCAAACCATGGGTGCCGACGAAGCGACGATCCTGCGGACGATCATCCTGCCGCAGACCCTGTCCTACACCTTGTCCGGCTTCTTCTTCGTGGTGGTGTTGAGCTTCCACGAATTCATCGTCATCTTTTTCGTGTCCGCCTCCGCCTACAGCACGGTAACGCTGCAGATCTTCAACTCGTTGCGCAACGGTTTCACGCCGACCATGGCAGTCGGGGCGATTACCTTCCTTTTGGTTTCGATCGCCGTCTTCAGCGCAGTTGCCCGTTACGGTGACCTGCCCCGCCTGCTCGGTGCCGATCCGGCGCGCAAGGACACCTGACCTCAGAAGGACAACAGCCATGCCCGAACAGCCCCTGATCGTCGGCAAACCCGTCTTGCTGGTGATCGACATCCAGAAGAGCGCGTTTCTTGAAAACTATGACGGCGGCATCCCGAAGATGTCCGCCTACACGACTGCGATGCGCCAGGCCCGCACGGTGATCGATGCCGCGCGTGCGAGCGATATTCCGGTGATCTTCTTTCAGGAAGCCCACCGCCCCGACATGGTCGACTTTGGCCGTGAACTGGACGGCACCGAAGACGTTCATTGCGTCGAAGGGCGCAAAGGAACGGAAATCGCCGACGATATCGTCGGGCTCCGGCCGGATGACTACGTCATCAAGAAGCGGCGGTATTCCTGCTTCATCGGAACCGATCTCGATATCCTGCTGCGCGGCCTCAAGGCCGACACGCTGCTCATGGTCGGCGGGCTGACCAATGTGTGCGTTCACTACACGTTCGCGGACGGCCACCAGAAGGATTTTTACTGCCGTGTCGTGAAGGATTGCGTCGGCGGTTCCGATCCGGAAGCTCATTCTGCCGCGCTCGATGCGATGGAGTATCTGCAAACGGGTGCTGTTCGCTCATCCGATGAAATCATTGCCGCCTTCGGCTCATACAGCGTCGCGGCGGCCTGATGCACCGCATCGCGCACACGGTGTCAGAGCCCGTTACCGACCACGCGATACAAGGTCTTTGGCGCCGCGCCTATATCAAGGCTCCGGCAGAGGCGCCGGAGTTTGAAGATCACGACACGCAGGTCTACTGGTTTCAGTCCCGGGGCCTTTATGCCGATTTGCGCATTCCGGCCAGGTTTTCGAATGGGGTGACGGCGGCCCGCCTCGCCGACCTCTCGCAGGACGACCTGCTGGCCCTCGCCGCCTCGGAGGGGTTTGCCGGCTGGGCGGCGGTGGAAAACGGGATTTGCACCTGGCAGAGGGCAATCAATCTTCAGGGGCCGGAGACCGGGCGGGATATCGGCCGTCTTGAGCGAGCCTCAGGCGGCCTTTTCGAGTACGGTATCGACGCTGATTTTGTCGAGCTGTGGCTGGAGCAACAAATTGACGAACCTGCGCCGGAAGGCCGGGTGTTCACATGCGCAGGCGGTTTCTGGGGATTTCTGATCACCGCATCATCCCGATTTCTGTTCGCCTGTGACCGGCCCACCCGGAAGAACCTGGCGCGCCCATGGAAAGACGCGCTTGCGCAAGCGCTGACCGATTGCGACCGGGATCAACTCAACGACCTGTTCCAGCCGGAGTACAGTTTCGGCCGGATTGAGCAAGGCGCCGCTGTCATCGAGTTGTCGAGCCAGCCGAACCGCGTTGGAAAGGTACTCTGCGAAAACCTCCGAACCGGCAATGATCGGCTGGTGACCCATCACGCGCGTTTCGACGGCAACGCGTTCACGCGTCACTGGACTGTTGCCGAACTCAAGGGGCTGTCCTGAGACGGCGCCTCAGACACCCCAGATCCGGAAGTATTTTTCGACGATTTTGTTCAGGCGTTTCCTGTCGAAACTCGGATCGTGACCGCCATGAACGATTGTCACGTCGAGTGCCTGCAGCTTCTTCATGGTGACCACATAGTCGTCAACGCTCATTCCCGGCCCGTCATAAATGAGTGGACCATCATAAATCGCGTCTCCGGCAAACAGGATCCCGGTTTTTTCCTCGAACAGCGCGATGCTGCCCGGCGAGTGTCCCGGCACATGCAGGACGGTGAATTGCCGGTCGCCGAGGTCGACGGTATCACCTTCCTCGAGCAGTCCGGTGGCGGGCGCGCCCTTGAGCGTATAGGAGGCCGGCTCGTAACCTTCATAAGGCAACGCAGAGATGAGCAGTTCGTCCAGCGGCGGATAACCCGAGGACGCAAATAGCTCCAGCAGGACCGGATCGATTTCATCCCGGATGATCGTGCTCATGATGGAGGGAGACGCCATCTCGTCCGCTTCGATCGGGTGCACGAGGCGCGTGTCGAATTCGTGGACGCCGCCGATATGGTCGATATGCGTGTGGGTCGACACGCAGATGATCTCGGAATGCGGCTTGGCCGACAGCGGGTCGACATAAGGTGCGATCGGAACGATACCCATTCCGGTGTCGATGATCATGTCGCGTTCGGACCCGCGCACGAAGAACATGTTCGCCTGTTCCAGAACATGAACATGCGGTTCCAGCAACATGTCCGTCGTATCATCGACCCTGGAGATCGAAAACCAGTCGTTTGCGATCGGGTAACTTGAGACGTTGGGCATTCGTACTCCGATGCGGAAGGCGTTCGAACGGGAGCATGATCATGCCCGCAGATACGCGTATTCACGCCGGACGAACGGCGGGCTCTCATTTCCGTGTCACAGGCCGGGCGATCCCTTGATCAGGCTGTTCCTCCGCTACTCTAAACAATTGAAATTGTTGTAAAAGAGCAATTAGTGGCCAGCAATGACGCTTAATTGGGCAGCACAGCTCCCCTTCCTGCTTTTCCGAATTCGGAGTCCCATTGCGGGAACAAGAACAATCAAGAGCAGGTGTGACCGGTTTTAGGAAAAAAACATCAACTCCGTGGACCTCAATCCCTTCAAGATCCTCAATGCGATGATCGAAAAGCGCTTCAGACGGACCTTCAAAACTGCTTGCCTGATGTGCAACGACTCGGTTTTCTGAGGTAAATCCAACAAGACTCCGCTGTCTAAACTTTGGGCACATCCTGTCTTTTCAGCTAGACTAAATAATCCGTCGGAAAATTTAATTTTTTTAATCCGAG
This sequence comes from Roseibium sp., assembly GCF_965229775.1. GTDB lineage: Bacteria > Pseudomonadota > Alphaproteobacteria > Rhizobiales > Stappiaceae > Roseibium. Next base: position 4,819,907 of record NZ_OZ245929.1, on the reverse strand, counting down.
CTTCTGCGTTTTGCTGTTGTCAGTACCACAGGCAGTCTCACGGAGATCAAGCAAATGGAAAACGAATACAAGAGCGCAAACCGCCTTGACCTGACGCAGGCCGACGAAGCGACTGTCAGAGAAATGATCAAGCGAGGCGCTTCCAGGAGGGAGTTTCTGGCATGGATGATGGCGGCCGGTGCAACGGCGGGCGCGGCTGGCGCGATCTTCGGGTCCACCAAGCAGGCCATCGCCGCAACTCCGAAAAAAGGTGGCCGGCTGGTTATGGCAATCGAGGCCCATAGCCCCGGCGACACGCTTGATCCTGCTGCCTTCAAATCAAACATCGACTATTTCCGGGGCCGGATGTTTTACGGGTCTCTGGTTCGGCTTCAGGACGATCTGAGTTACCAGCCGGAACTCGCGGAAGAAATCTCAACGAACGACAATGCGACCGAATGGACGTTCAAACTGCGCAAGGGCGTGGAGTTTCACAACGGCAAAACGATGACCGCCGATGACGTCCTCTATTCCATGAACAGGCATGTCGGTCCCGACTCCGCTTCCACCGGTGCAACGTTGTTCAGCATGGTGGACCGTTGGGAGAAGGTGAATGATTACGAAGTCCGTGCAATCCTGAGTTCACCGAATGCAGATTTTGCGATTGCGCTCGGTACTTTCCAGTTCAAGATCATACCGGACGGCTGGACGGACTTCGCTAACCCGGTTGGCACCGGACCCTACACGGTGAAGGAGTTCAAGCCCGGTGTCCGCTGCGTCGGCGCGCGCTTCGACAACTACTGGGAAGATGGTGGACACCTGGATGAGCTTGAACACTTTGCAATCCCCGACCCCGTCGCCCGCCTCAACGCGCTCCTTTCAGGCGAGATCGACGCAATGGCAAACGTCGATCCCAGGACGATCGGAAAGATCGAGTCGACGGACGGTGTCGGAATCTGGGCATTGCAGTCCGGGGCTTTCATGGGGATTGCAGCTCGCCGCGACCTGCCCGTTTCGAACAATACCGATCTCATTCGGACCATTCAGTATCTGATGGACCGCGAACGGATCGTGAAAGGTGTCCTGAAAGGACAAGGCACACTCGGAAACGACCAGCCGATCGGTCCGGCCTACCCCGATCACTGCGCGGAAATCCCGCAGCGCATGCTTGATCCGGACAAGGCGAAATTCCACTTCGACAAGTCCGGTGTCGGAAACACCGCTGTTCCGATTGTTGTTGCCGATGTCACGCCTGGCGCTGTCGATCAAGCGCTCTTCCTCCAGCGTGAAGCGCAGAAGATCGGCATGAACATCGATGTGCAAAAAGTTTCGACCGACGGCTATTGGAGTTCCGTCTGGAAAGTCGCGCCGTTCTGTGCCACCCAGTGGAACATGCGTCCCACCGCGAACATCATGATGTCAGTTGCCTTCGCCTCCACGGCAAAGTGGAACGAATCCTACTGGAAAAACGAACAATTCGACAAACTTCTGGTGGATGTTCTGGCGGTCACCGATCCGGTGCAGCGAAAACAGATGTACTGCGACATGCAGACACTCATTCATGAAACGGGTGGCAGCATTTTCCCGGCACACACGAACTATATCGACGGTGCCGCCGATCACGTGAAAGGCCGGACGCATGTACCGCTGAACAATTTCGGTGGTTGCGAAAGCCCGCCGTTCCTGTGGCGGGACGACGCCTAGGAGACGATCGAATGCAACTTCGACAAGCGGCCTTCGACGAAACACTGATCTGGTTTGCCTCAGAGGCCGCTTCGCATGTTGTATCTGATCTTTAAGAGGCTTGTGATCGGCACCATCACCATCTGTGCGGTGTCGATCATCATTTTTCTTGGCACCAAGGTGCTGCCGGGCGATGCGGCACAGATCCGCCTTGGACAGGAGGCGACGCCGGAAAACCTCGCCGCGTTGCGCACCAGACTGGGGCTCGACCTGCCGGTTTGGCAACAGTACCTGAATTGGCTGTTCGCCTTTTTGCAGGGCGACCTCGGGAACTCGCTCGCCGGAGATGCGCCCGTCAGCGAACTGATCGCCGACCGCTACAAAAATACCCTCATCGTCAGCCTCCTGACGGCCATGATCGGGGTGCCAATCTCGCTCACATTCGGCATTCTCGCCGCCATGTTTCCAGGGAGCCTCTATGATCGGCTGCTGACACTCGTGACGGTCAGTCTCGTTGCCGCGCCTGAGTTTTTCACGGCAACCCTCCTCGTTCTCATTTTTGTATTTTGGCTCGGCGTTGGAAATTCCGTCGTGATCGGCAGCATCGAAGGACTGAGTTTCTGGGAGCTGATCAAGCATTTCGCGCTTCCAATCGGGGTCATGTGCCTGATCATAGCGTCGCAACTTGTGCGGATGACCCGCGCAGCCGTTTTGAATGTCATGAGTTCGCCCTACATCGAAATGGCCATACTGAAGGGGTTGTCCCGCCAGAGAATAATCCTGCGTCACGCTTTGCCGAATGCCATCGGCCCCATCGTGAACCTGGTGGCACTGAACCTCGCCTATCTGGTCACGGGCGTGATCGTCGTCGAGATTTTCTTTGCGTATTCAGGACTTGCGACGCTGATCGTGCAGGGTGTGCAAACGCGTGACTTCGTGGTCGTCCAGGCCGTTGGAATGATTTTCTGCGCAGCTTACGTCTGCCTGATGCTGATCGCCGACATTGCTGCAATCGTTTCAAATCCCCGGTTGAGGTATTCCAAGTGAGCAGCAAAGACCATCACACCTACATGGATACCCATTTCGTCGCGCAGGAAGACGACGATGCAGCGTTTTCCGAATTGCAGGACAGTCCTCCGCGCAGAAAATTCCGTTTGACGTTCGGCGGATGGATTGGAGCAGCGGTGGTGACGTTCTGGTTGCTTGTTGCGATCCTGGGACCTTGGCTTGCCCCCTATGGCGAAAACGACCTCCCTTTTCCCGATGATTACAGCGAGTTCCAACACCCCAGAGCAGGAGCGCCGCTTGGAACCGACTTCAGCGATCGTGACATTCTCAGCCGGCTCATGTACGGCGCCAGTCGAACGATCGGCATTTCCATAGCAGCAACCCTGCTTGCCTATGTTGTGGGGGTCATCCTCGGAGTTGGCGCTGCTGTTGCCGGCCCCAAAACCGACATGGTGCTCAGTCGCATCAACGATGCCTTTCTGAGCCTGCCAACGATCATGCTTGGTCTGGTGGTGGTCGCTGCAGTCGGGTCTTCCATCCCAATCCTGATCGTCACAGCGGGTCTCGTCTACGCCACTGTCGTTTACCGGCTTGCGCGGGCGCTCGGCGTCGAAATCATGGTCATGGACTTTGTCGAGGCCGCAAGATTACGCGGTGAAAACACCTGGTGGCTGGTCGCACGCGAGATATGGCCGAACGCCGCTATGCCGCTCATCTCCGATTTCGGCCTGCGCCTGATATACGTTATCCTGTTCGTCTCGAGCCTCAGTTTCCTCGGGCTTGGCGTGCAGCCTCCGCGCGCGGACTGGGGCTCCATGGTGCGTGAGAACCTTGGTGCATTCCAGTCCTATGACGGTTCCCTGGTGCCGGTTGTCGCACCAGCGGTCGCAATTGCGACGCTGACGATCGGAATCAACCTCATCGTCGACGACATTTCGGCCTTCGCGGGCGGCAAACTCTCCGGGCGGATGTAAGACATGTCGACCGATATTGTTTTCGAAGCACATCAACTGCGCGTAAGTGCACCGCAATCAGACGGAAGCGAACTGGAGATCGTCAAGGGCGTGGATTTTCAGGTTCCGAAAGGCAAGGTGGTTGCGCTCATCGGCGAATCCGGTTCGGGAAAGACGACCATCTCTCTGTCTGCGCTCGGCTACTGCAAGCCTGGCTTGAAATTCTCAGGCGGCCAGGCACGTTTGCTCGGCCAAGACCTCTGCCGGAAAACCACGGCTGAATTGCGCCCCTTGAGAGGACGCAAGGTCGCCTACCTTGCACAAAGTGCTGCGGCGACGTTCAATCCGTCCATCAAGATCAATGAGCAGGTTGTCGAAGCTTCCGTGACCCGCAACCTGCTGTCCCGCCAGGAAGCCGATGCAAGAGCCCTGGAGCTCTACAAGTCGCTCGATCTGCCGAACCCCGAGACGATCGGCGATCGCTATCCGCACCAGGTTTCCGGAGGGCAATTGCAGCGGCTGATGGCGGCAATGGCGCTTTGCGGCAAGCCGGATCTGCTTGTCCTCGACGAGCCGACAACGGCGCTCGACGTGACAACCCAGATCGAGGTACTCAAGGCATTCAAAAAGGTCATCCATGAAGAAGGCGCTGCCGCCATCTATGTCAGTCATGACCTCGCCGTCGTCGCGCAAATCGCCGACTACATCGTCGTCCTGTATGGTGGTGAGGTGATGGAAAGAGGCCCGGTCGACGCCATCATAAACAACCCGAAGCACAGCTACACCAAACGGCTTATGGCGGCCGCAAAACCCTGGAGTGCCGATACCGTCGCGGACGTCACCCAGGGCAGCACCAAAAAAACAGAAGATGTCGCCACGATGCTCGATGTCTCTGCCGGATATGGCAAAGCCTGGAATGGCAAGCCCGCCGTCAACGTTCTGGAAAACATCGACTTCTCGGTTCCAAAACGGTCGACAGTCGGGGTCATTGGAGAATCTGGAAGCGGGAAGTCGACATTGGCAAGGGTCTATGCCGGCCTGCTTCCACCCTCCGAGGGGGCCCTTCTCCTTGACGGTCGCGAACTCGAACCGTCCTATCGGCGACGTTCGATCGAGCAGTTGAGAAAGATCCAATTCGTCTATCAGATGGCAGACACCGCGCTCAATCCGCGGCAACGGGTCGGCGATATCATCGGCCGGCCGCTGGAGTTCTATCTCGGCCTCAAGGGCAAAGACAAACGCGCGCGCGTAGACGAACTGCTGCGCCTCGTCGACTTGACCCCGGAATTCGCAAGCCGGCATCCCGACGCACTGTCAGGAGGCCAGAAACAGCGTGTCAACCTGGCGCGCTCGCTGGCTGCGGAGCCGGAAGTCATACTCTGCGACGAGGTCACGTCGGCACTTGATACGATCGTTGGCGGAAACGTCATCGAACTGCTCAAGCGACTGCAGCGGGAAATCGGGGTCTCCATTGTCTTTATCAGTCACGACCTTTCCACCGTCGCATCGCTTGCCAGCGACATCGTGGTCATGAACTCGGGGCGGATCGTTGAGAATGGTCCAACCCGACAAATTTTGAAGGACCCTCAACATCCCTACACGAAACTTTTGATCAGATCGGTACCGGAAATGCGCATTGGGTGGCTGGAGGATACGGTTACGGCGAGATCGATGCAATCAGCGCCACTTGTTCCCCAAGGCTGATGCTTGCAGCTTACCCAGGGCTTTCTCAATGCATGCGCCGACTTCAAACATTCTTCGATCGTCGAAACGCTTGACCACCACCTGCAAACCGGCCGGCAGACCTGTACGCGTCAATCCGCAGGGCAAAGACAAACCGGCAAGGTCCAGATAGTTCACGAACCGGGCATAAGGTGTTGCCGGGGCAGTCAAGTCGACCTCGGCAACCGGTATCGCGACGTCAGCACTTGTTGGCGTCACGAGTGCGTCAATACCGTCCATGGCATGACGCAATTCCGCAATCGCATCGTTGCGGCGTTTCAACAGGACCGAGTATTGCGAGGCGGAAACGGCCTTGCCATCCAGAATGCGCTCCCGGATGAAAGGCTGCATTTCACAGTCCAGCTTCTCCGCCAGTTGCCCGAACGTGGCGTAGATTTCCGCGCTCACGAGGTTGACCGTGTCGGTCAGGTAGGCACTGAACGGCCGCGGTGGCCGAAACTCCACCATTGTCGCTCCGGACGCTTTCAATGCATCCAGCGACTTTTCATAGAGCCGCAAGATGTCGCTATTCACGTTCCGAAGAAACTGCGTTGGAAGGAACCCTATGCACACGCTTTCGAGTTTTTGAATTTTCCGGCCTCTGTGTTCGCCGCTGACGCGTGTCTCTGGCTTTGCACCGGCCGTGTCTGTGTCCACCAGCACGTCAAACAGCAAGGCTGCATCGCCGATGCTGTTGGCAAAAAATCCGACGACATCAAGACTTGGACTGAGGGGAACCATACCTTTCCTGTCAATCAATCCGAACGAGGGCTTCACACCAACACATCCGCAAAAAGAGGCCGGCACCCGCGCAGAACCGCCCGTATCAGACCCGAGAGCGAACGGGACCAATCCCGCGCTGACAGCGACCGCCGAGCCACTGCTCGACCCTCCGGCGACGCGGTGCGTTTCCAAATCGTAGGGATTCCAGGGGGAACTGCACAACCTGTTCACGCCCCAGGCGCCGTAGGCGAATTCATCCGTATGCGTTTTGCCGATCACGATCATGCCTGCATCGGTCAGTTTCCGGACGGCCGCAGCGGACGCCAGGTCGGGCGGTATCGAATGGCTTCGTGTCCCGGCCCGCGTTTCATGTCCCCTGATGTGGAAAAGGTCTTTCACCGCGACAGGAATTCCATGCAGGGGGCCAAGTTCGGTGCCCATGGACCGCAGAGCATCGGCGGCTCTTGCCGCATTGCGCGCCTCTTTTTCAAACACGGAAACAAATGCGCCGAGTTTCCCGTCCAACCCGGCGATTTTTGTCAGACAGTCATCCGTGATTTCCTCGGAAGAAACCTCTCCACGGGCGAGTTTTTTGGCAGTGTTGCTCAGTGACAAGGAAAACCTCTTGAGACAGTTCGGATTACTTGAGACCCTCGAGAATTGTTGTCTCAAACATGCCTCGCACCACTACCTCACGCTCTTCGACCATGACCTTGCCACGCGCGATTACGGTGTCGACATTCCAATTCTCGTCGAAAATTAGCAGATCTGCGTCCATTCCCACATCGACACGCCCCTTTTGTTTGAGGTGGTATGCCGTTGCCACATTGCTCGTGACGAGGGTCAGTGCCTCTTCCGGCTTGAGGCGATCCTGTTCGATCAATTGCCGCCATACCATGTGCAGGCTTCCGACATGACCGTAGTTGGCTCGGGTCGGGACTGCTTCTCCCTTTTCCTCTTTTGGAGGCGCGCCATTGCCGTCCGAGCTTATCAGGATCTTGTGCATCGGAACCCCGGCCTCGATCAGCTGTGTGACAGCTTCTGCAGGCTGGGTTGAGCGAGCGTAGTGGTTGTCAGGCCGGTAATTCGCACCGACATCCACCCAGCCGCCACGATTGCCCCACGTGATCGCGTCCGCCATGTAGCCGTCGGTCTGATTGACGTGTGACGGTACCATCTGCTCGATCGGGACGTGGCTTTTGTCAAGCATTGCAAAGAGCGGTTTCAGGCACTGCTCGAAATAGGGCGGCACCTGAAGACACAATATGCCACCCTTTCCTGCCAGACGCCCGACCAGCAGGGCCTGTACCAGGGTTTCGGCGATGTACTGCGCCCCCGGTCCGAGACTGTCATACCCGTAGCCCAGCTCGGAGATAGAAATTTCCCCCACGCCGATAATGGAATCGATAAAGGCGATATCGTCACACAGATCCCCTGTCAGCGTCGGAACCGGATGCCTCAAGGTGGCGCCGGTCAGCGCAAAGGCCGAGATCCCGTCGCCGATAAAGCCCTTTGTCTTGCCCAGAAGCCCGCGCATGTCCTTGGTCGATTGATCATACCCCAGCATGCCGATGACGGTTGTCGTGCCGACGCGGGTCAGCTGACTTGTCTGCAGCTCAGGCACCCGGGACCGGAAGCCCAGTCCTCCGCCACCGCCCAGGACATGAACATGGTTGTCGATGAAACCGGGGCCGATGGCGCGACCCTGCGCATCGATCACTTTCGTACCGGGTAAGGGTGTCGCCGCACCAGGCTCTGAAACCTGAGCAATCTGTTCACCAATGATGAGGAGGTCGGCGGGACCGCGAAAGTCCGGCGCGTAGAGCATAGCATTTTTTATCAGCATCATACGGCCAGTACAGCCAACCGCTATTAATTTGTAAAATTAAAAATTGAAAGCTATTATGAAGCAATCATGATATATCCAACGATCCGGCATCTTCGTGCTTTCGAGAGTGTTTCGCGGCTTGGCAGCTTCGCGCTAGCGGCGGACGAATTGTGTATTTCCCCGTCGGCGCTGAGCCAGAACATCAGTCAGTTGGAAGATGTCCTTTCAACAAGGCTCATTGATCGAACGACGCGCCACATGCAGCTCACAATGATAGGCGAGCAGCTCTATCCGCGCATCCAGAGATGGCTGCAGGAAATGGAAATGACCTTCCAGGAGGTGTCGAGCCAGGGGCAGCTCAGCAAAGGGCGCGTAAAGATCGCGAGCCTCGCTTCCATTGCGATCAACATTCTTCCGTCCGTGATCCTGAGCTTCAAAGAAAAATACCCGGACATACAGGTGACGATCCGCGATGGCACCGGATCAAGCGTGGAACATCTTGTCCTGGACCACGACGCGGATTTTGGGATAGCCGGTGGTCCCGTTCGTAGCCCGGAACTGAATTTCGAGCCGCTGTTTCAGGAAAGTTATTGCCTGTTGTGCCCAAGGGACCACCCCCTTGCCTCCCGGCCCGAGCCTGTGTGCTGGCAGGACCTGCATGAATTCAGCTACATTTCCCTGAGTTCCGAAACCAATGTCGGTCAACAACTCAGATCTTCAAGTGCCATTGCCGAACTGATGCCAAGCCCTGTCCACGAGGTTTCTCAACTTGGAACGCTCTGGGGTCTGGTTGAAAAACAGTTCGGCGTTTCGGCTTTGCCAAGGTCTGCCTGCCCCGATCATGAGTCTCTCGTCTCCGTGCCGCTGGCCGAACCGGAACTGACACGTGAAGTGGGATTTCTCACTGTCCGGGGACGATCGCTTTCGCCGGCAGCCGAGATGCTTCGTGCAACCCTGTTTGACTCCATCGAACAAATGTAAACTTGCCACGAAGTTAGAAAAACTGAACAAAGCATTCGATAATATTGATACACTCAATATCCGTGTTCGTCTTACTTTCCTGTTGAACGTACCGAAGTTCAAAAGCTTTGCTCATTTGACAGACAAGACTTCAACATGAAACTGTCCGATCTTCTCGTCGACCCTGCAAAACTGGGCTCATTTTCGCCTCCAAGACACGCGAAAACGCTGAATCACCGATTGTGGCCAAGGCATGAGAACCCGTCGGATATCGAGGTCATTCATGGTTTTCTCGGCCACGGTGGCGGCGCCGACCCGCATTTCCACGCAGTGTCGGATCAGATGGTCTACATGTTGTCCGGTGAACTGAAGATCTTCGGGATCGAGGACAGTGTCGTCATGCATCCAGGTCAATTCATATTCATTCCCAAAGGTTTGGAGCATCGTGTTGAAGTGGTTTCACATGCCGGGGCAAACATCATCGTCATGTATATGCCGCGACTGAGCGAAGCCGATATTTTGCCTGCAAAAAACCTTCAGGCTGCGGAGTTCTAGGAAATGGCGGACGACAAGAAACTGTCACCAGAGGAAGCGGCCGACAAGATTGCCGGCGAGCTCATGGACGTGAAAGCCACGGAACAGGTGGCGATCATGTGCGACGAGGACAGCCCGCGTGAAATGATAGCGGCGCTTCAGAAGACGATGCACAAGATCGGAGCCGAATATGCGGTTTTGCTGCAACCTTCCCGCTCGGCTGCGAACAAGAACCTGATGAACCCTGTTATCGAGCATGGTCTGGAGCAGGCAGATGTTCTGATCGGCCTGACGAAGTCCAGCGGCGCACCTGTCTATGCCGCGAAGGTGAAACAGTTGCTGGCGGCAAAACGCCTTCGTGTCATGTCCCTGGCCATGCGCGACCTTGATACGCTGACGGCCGGTGGTGCCACGGCGGACTATGCGGCAGTAAAAAAATCCGGAGATGCCCTGGCTGAGATCTGGCGGAACAGCCGGGAGATGCGGATCACGTCCGAAGCTGGAACCGACATACAAGCGCCCATCGCCTTTGATGATGTGATCATCGAATGCGGCTATGTGCGGGAAGCGGGATACATGGCAGGATTGCCGGACGGGGAAGTGTCCTCGCGCCCCATCGAGGGACAGGCAAACGGCGTATTCGTTGTGGATGGGCCGGCGGCGATCGTCGGAAAACCGGATGTGCCGATCAAGATCCGTGTCGAGATGGGAAAGGTTGTCGAGGTCATGGGGGATTGCCCGCAGGCCGACGAACTCAGGACAATTGTCTCAACGGTTCCGCAGGCCGACAACATTGCGGAATTCGGTATCGGCCTCAATCCTTCATCCCGTCCTGACGGGATTTTTCAGGAGGTGAAGAAGCGGCAGGGCCAGGTTCATATCGCGATCGGCGATAATGTCTATTACGGCGGCACGGTGCAAAGCAACGTTCACATAGACCTCGTGGTGCTGAACCCGACCGTCTTTCTGGATGATCGCATGATCGTTGAAAACGGACGCATTCTGTTCTGACGGCCATCCTTTTGCGGTCAGGCCCACCGCCGTCCGGTTTAACCCGGTGATTGTCTATTCAGGCGATCCCCAGTCAATGCTCCTGTCATTCCGGCAAAAGCGCAGCGGAAGGCCGGGACGACAGTTCCGGGAGAACACACCGTATCCCGGCTTGGCGCTCAACAGAGTTGCGCCGCTGTCTCAACGGCACAAGTTGGATAGAGTTTCTTGAACCGGACACAACCGGCTCATCCCTCTTCCGCCGGCAGGATCGTTCCATGCAGGGGCCACGGCGAGGTCGAAACACCGATTGCATGGACCGATGACTGGCCGGCCGACGCTACTGGATCGTGATCTCGACCCGCTGGTTTTCACCTTTGGATCCGGGTTGGCGCAGGAAATACCGGCCGGGCTTGATCGCCAGAAACTCGATTTCCATGGTTCCGGCGTCATCGAACTCGACGCTTTCCAGTCCGAAGGGCCGAACCTCGAGGCCGTTGATCACGACTTCGTTGACCCAGATCGCCCGGAAGAAACCGGGGCCTTCGAGCGCAAGCTCCGCACTTCCGTCCGACACGATTTCCACCTCGTACATCGTGCCTGACTTCAAGATGAGCGGCGCATCCGCGATCGGCTTGCCGGAGGACAGGATGAGGTCCGGCAATTCTTCCCGGTTCGATTTGTCGAGAATTCCGGCGAAACCGAATTCGTGTGCAACGGTGGGCACTGCCAGCATGCTAAGGACAATGGACAGTCCGGCAAGTCTTTTCATGATGCTTTCTCCCTTTGATATTGAAACAGTGTCCCGTCCCTGACGACGGTTGCGGGTGTGCCGGCAAGCAGCAGCGTGCTGTCGGCCAGTTCGTCCGCCTCCTCCTTGCTGTGGGTGACGAACAAGGTCGACTGCGCGTTTTCGCTGATCAGACGTTTCGTCAATGCGATCATCGCAGCCGCGGTTTTCCGGTCGAGCGAGGCGAACGGTTCGTCGAGGATCAGCAGTTCCGGGCAGCCGGCAAAGGCGCGTGCAAGCGACAACCGGCGCTGCTGGCCGAGCGACATCTGCCTCGGAAACAGGTCTGTCTTGTCGTCAAGACCGACATTCGCCAGCATGTCACGCGCGGACGTTTCCGAAAGTTCCGGATGAACGATCAGGATATTGTCCAGCGCTGTCCGCCACGGCAGCAGCGTCGGTTCCTGGAAAACGAAGGCCATTCTCCCGGGGCGCCGGACCGTGCCCTCGTAGTCCTGATCGAGTCCGGCGACGAGGCGCAGCAACGTGGATTTGCCGACACCCGACTTGCCGAGGATTGCGAGGCAATCGCCTTTCGGCACCTTGAACGCAACATCTTGCAGAATTCGTGATGCACCAAAGTTCTTGGCCTTTATGTCGACGCAGATCATGCCTGCCTCCAGGCCCTGGCCCTGCTTTCCGCGGGCTGCAGCAGCACCCATTCGACGGCCAGCATGAAGATGATGAAGCTCAGCGCGTAGACGAGAACCATGGTCACGTCGAACAGCTGGAAATAGAGATGGATCTGGAATCCGATGCCGTTGGACCGGCCCAGAAACTCGACAACGAGCACCACCTTCCAGATGACCGCGAGCCCGGAACGGGCCGCGCCTGCGATGTAGGGCGCGAGCTGGGGCAGAACGAAATGGCGCAGAAACGCCGCGCGCCTCACCCTGTAGACGCGCGCCATCGCGCGCAGGTCCGGATCGAGCGCGCGCGCTCCCTCGCGAAGGACGACAGCCACGCCGGGTATCTTGTTGAGCGCAACCGCGGCGACGGCAGCGACATCCGTGAGACCGATCCAGAGATAACAGAGGACAATCAGGACAAGCGCGGGCAAATTCAGGAATACGACCAGCCAGGGGTCCAGCCACCGATCGATCTCCGGGTAGGTGCCCATGACCAGTCCCAGACACACGCCGGCCGTCATGGCAATGCAGAACGCTGCGATCACGCGAAGGATTGTTGCCGACAGGTGTTCGAACAACGCGCCTGACATCACTTCCTGAACAAACGGCGCAAGGAGGCCAACTGGTGACGGAAGCACCGTCGGGTCGCCGCTGATCCGTGCCAGCAGGGACCAGGCCGCCAGAAATGCGACCAGGGAAACCATGCGGACGATCGAGACGGGCACGTTGTGTCACTCAAGTTCAACGAAGAGACCGGCGGGGAGTTCGCGGGTGTTGCCGACGAGTTTCTCGCCACCCAGGCGCGCCATCAGCAGAAAGAAGGTGGCCGCACCGTCCTCGCTGACGTTCCCCGGCGCGGGAATGCCTGCCCTGAAATCACGGCGAAGAGTTTCGAACTGCGCGTCCGTTTTTGCGTTCATGCGCGGACGCAAGGGCTCCCAGGCCGCGTCGTTATTGGCCAGCAGATCTTTGGCCATGCGCGACGCCTTGTAGAACGCAAGGGCGATGGCCGGGTTCTCCTGAAGATAACTTTCCTTCAGGACGTAGCCCAGGAGCGGAATGTCCGGATCCAGACCGAGTGACGTCGCGGCCGTCTCGACGGAAACGAGTTCGCGCATTCCGGTCGCCTTCATCTTGGCGAGGAAATGCCAGAAATTAATGGCGCCGGCTGTTTCGCCCTGTAGCGCCGTCTTGAAAATGAGCGGCGGGGCGCCGAAAACCTGTTCGGTTTCCGCAGCAAGATCGAAGCCGTATTCCTTCCGGGCATAGGCCTGCAGGATCAGCCAGCTTTTGTCGACAGGCCCGCCCGCGATGCCGATTTTCTGTCCCTTGAGATCAGTAAGGTTTCTTGCCGGGCTGTCTTCCGGAACCACAAGCCCGCCGACCGCCTTGGAATACGGGATGAAAACATAGTCCTTGCCGGCGGCGCGCTGCCGGGCGACCCAGATCCAGTCCGCAACCGCTACATCCGCCTCGCCTCCTTCAAGTGCGACACGTGTCGCACCATTGTCCGCGAACGGCTGGACAATCAGTTCAAAACCGGATTCGGCGTCGAAACCATTGCGTTTGATGGTGTCCAATTCCCAGTTGACCGTGCCGATTTTCAGAACAGCAGCGCGCAGAACCGGCTGGTCCGAGGCGAACGCAGCGCCTGCGAACATGAACCAGACGGCCAGACCGGCACCGGCAAGGCCGAGACGCACCGGGAGCCCCCGCAGCAGCTGTTCAAGCATCCATGTTGCGGACGCTGCAACGACTTCTCGCAAACGGTTCATGGTGTTCTCCCGGTTTCCGCGTTTCAGGCCTGGCCGCTCAGTCGGGCGCAACAACAACGCCCCACGGCTGTTGTCCGACCTGGATGGATTTCACCGCCTCCTGACTGGCGACATCGATGACGGTGATGTCGTTGGAATTGCCGTTCGTGGTCAGCAGATACTTTTCGTCGGGGGTGAAATCGAGCTGCCAGACGCGCTGTCCGACAAGGACGTATCGAACAACTTCATTGCTGGCGGTGTCGATTACCGCGACCCGGTTGGCCGGGCCCAATGCCACGAACAGCCATTTGTTGTCAGACGTGATCCGCATGCCGACGGGCTGCAGCCATTCCGGCTGAACACCGGAAACCTCGAAGCTGATCTTTCCGGTCAGTTCCGGACCGGTTTCACCAAGCATGTCGATGACGGACACCGTACCGCCGATCTCCGAACTGACGTAGAGCGTCCTGCCGTCATTGGTAAAACGCGCATAACGCGGCCGCTGATCAACCAGGATGTTGTGCTTGATCTGGTAGTCTTCGGTCGCGATGAAATGAGCCATGTTGGTCGTTTCGGAGGTGTTGACCACGAAGCGGACATCCGGACTGATCGCCATCCCCTCCGGCTCGACGCCAACGGGCACTTCGGCGACGATCGTCCTTTTTTGCGTGTCCACGACGGTGACCAGATTGTCGTCCTCGTTGGACACATAGAGTTTGCTGCCGTCCGGGCTTATCACGAACAACTCCGGATCGGGCCCGGAGGGCAAGGACCACAGGAACTCGTAGGTTTGGGCGTCGAATACCTTGATGGTATCGTCGTCGGACGCGCAAACATAAAGGTGGTCGCCGCCGGGGCTGATGCCGATGCCTCTCGGCCTGTTGCCGGCCGGAAATTCGGTGATCGGCTCCCAGGTTTCGCTGTCGATCACGGTGACCGTGTTTCCCTTCTCGTTGCTCACATAGACCTTGTTGGCAAACGCCGGAGAAGACGGCAGCATCGTTTGCGAGAGCAGGAAGACACCGGCTATCAGGCCGTATCGTCCAGCCAGCGACTGCATCCGGTTCATGGTGTCATTCCTCCATTCGCGTCAGTTTCCGAAGGCCGAACAGGCGCTTTCCGCTTCGTCGATCCCCAGGCTGTCCAGGGGCGAGCGGTGGTGCAGAAATCCTTCCTGTGGCGAAACGCTGACCGTTATCTTGCTGTCCGTCAGCAGAACGGGTTGCCGGAGCTGGCCGTTCCAGGAGCGGAAGGTCACCTTTTGCCCCTTGAACGCGGCCAGTTCGAATGCGTCGCTCAGGATGTAGTCCCGAAGAACGGCCGCATTGTCACTGGAAGACCGGGCGACAGCTTCACCGATGACGCGAAACGCGACCCAGACATTGTAATCTTCCGGGTGCACGTATCTGCCGTTCTGTTTCTCGAACCGCCTCTGGAACTGCGTCGCGCCCCAGGCTTCATGCGCGGCATGAAAGCTCACGGGCCGCAGGCCGCCCGATCCGGCAACCGGGCGCGGCGTCCAGGCGTGGAAAGGCAGATAAAGCGCAAACACGTCGCTTTCGTCCACGGCGACCACGACATTGTGCTCCCTTGTTTCCTGCGTGAAAACGGGGATCTGACGCTGTACCAGGACATGACCGCTGTCGGAACGGCGCGATCCGCCCGTGTCCTCGAAAACACGTTCTTCTACAATCTCGGCGCCGAATTTCGTTGCGGAACGGCGATAGGCCTCGGCAAGCCGCTTATCGTCCGGATTGGATCCGGAAATCAGCAGCCAGCGGGTCCATTTCTTCCAGACCAGAAACTGTGCGAGCGCGTCGGCGAGCATGGCCCGGCTTGGTGCGACATGAAGCAGGTTGGGACGGCAGTTCTCTCCCCTCAGTTCGACCTCGGGCGCTGCGGCGTTGAAGACAAGAGCCTCCGGGCCGGCTTTGTCGGCGACCGTCAGCACGTCCTCTCCCCGGCCCAGAACAACGATGATCCTGACCCCGGCCTCGACCAGGCCCGCGGCATCCGCCTCAAGGTTTTCCGGTGTCGTGGGTCGTGTTTCGAAGGAGAAGCTGTGCCCCAGAAAGGACCCGGTCGTTTCGTTGTCCTGGTTTCCGAGCAGTGCACCCGCGAACCCCAGATTGTCGGGTCTACGGTCAAAACGGGAGACGGGTGCCAGAACCGGACGATCGACCCGCAGGACCCCGACATTGATATCCAGCGCCCAGGCCGGGCTCGGGATTGCATGACCGAGCAGGCCGGTCGCGAAACCGAAGCAGCAAGTGGCAGCTACAATCAAAGAGCGTATCATGAACCGGTCCGATCCCTGCTTTTCCAGATTTTGCCAAAGAAATTACCGTCGCAAAATCGATACTTTAGGATCGATTGTCGTGCATTTTTAACGCCGTATTCTGATAGGATGAGAGGGTTCATTGCAGCTTTGACGAGCATCGCGATGATGTCGGCCGCGTCCGCTGAAGGCCTGCGTCACGGTGCCAAGGTCGCGTTTCTGGGGCTCGGCTTCGTGGATATGTCCACAGAAGGCGCTTACAACGGCGTACGCGCGGACGAAACCGAGCGGCTGGCGCTGGTTGAACGTCTCGTGGAACAGAGATTTCTGGATGAAGGTCTGATGCTTGTGGACCTGGCGCCGATCGAGAACAAACTTGCGAACATTGCCAATCCGGGCCAGTGCTACGGCTGCGATATCCGGTTTGGCCAAACACTTGGCGCCGACTATGCCGTGGCCGGTTCCGTCCATAAGATCTCGAACCTCATTGTCTCGATGAACCTGTCCGTGAAGGATGTCCGGACGGGAGAAATCCTGCGCGCAATGGCTGTCGATGTGCGATCGAACACCGACACGTCCTGGCGACGGGGCATGACCTACATTCTGAAAAACGGCGTCTTCCGGGATTAGAGCATCGCAGGACCAGAATTCAGTCAATCGGGCCGCTCTTCCGGTTCTACCCGTTCAAGCTGATAGCCTGCCGCACGCCAGCCATCCGTGCCGTCCGGATACCAATGGATGTCCGTGTAGCCATATTCGACAGCCCGTTTCGCCGCATTCCAGGACATCCAGCAATCCGCCTGGCAAAAGATCACCACAGGTTGCGACTTGTCGCCTGCCGTTACAGCCGCAAGACCCTGCCTGAAATAAGCCGCATCAATCTCAGGGATTGTCTGATAACCCACGTTCGGCAGCCATATGCTTCCGGGGATGCTGTTCCGCGGCTTGTCGCGCCAGACGGTTCCTTCCGGGAGCTTTGCCGGTTTGGGAAGCCGCGGCAACACGTCGATGAAACGCGCCTCCCCGTTCTTCCATATCCGGTGGGCCTCGTCAGTCGACAGAACCGTGGCGCCGGCCAAGGTGCCCGGCACAGGTGCCCGGTAGGGTTTGCCCCGATAGCCGTCCGGCTCGGCGATGTCCTGGGCTGCCAGCGGTGTCACGAGAAGTGCCAGGACAAGAATGGCCAGGCCGTGGCGTATACCGCTGATCCTCGGAGAAGCGGCCGCGAAACCCATGTCAGTCTCCCTTCAGGGTCTGCGTTCCCATGTCATCCAGCAGCGGAACACCGGCGTCCAGAAGAATGGCGTTGATTTCGGTTCTGTTTCTGCGAATGAGGGAGTTGAGCTTGCGTTGCCACACCTTCTCGCCTGGCCTGACCCCCATGGTGATGCGGAAAAACAGGCGCGGTGGATTTTCCTCCTGCAGCAGAGGTGTGAGCTGGAATTCCGGAAAATCCGACTTTACCAGAGGCCCGCCGATCGGGCCCCAGAGCACCGCTGCGTCGATGGTCCCCGCCCTCAGGTCGTCAAGCATGTCGACTGCGGGTGACTCCACCCTGCGGTCAACGAACAGGTTATAGGGTTTCGCCTTTGCGATCATGCCGTTTCGGGCCAGGTGCGACGCAGGCGGCGATCCCGCGACAATGCCGAGACGCTTGCCCTTCAGGGCAGCGTCGGAAAGCGTTTTCACGTCGGAAAGGGTACTGTCTTTCGGCACGATCAGGGCGTAGGCCGAAGTCATGTAATGGTTGGTGTTCAGAACCAGTTCATGGCCTTGCGCATAGCCCATGATCACGTCGCAGCGGTTCGCTCTGAGCGTATTGCGTACGAAGCCGGTTGCCATCGGAAACCATGTGTACGCAACCGGTCGCTCGAGTTTCCCGGCGAACAACTCCGCCAGCCGGTTTTCGTAACCCGATCCGGATTCGTGCGACAAGGGCAAGTTCGCAGGGTCGGCGCACACGCGGAACTCGGATGTGGACACGAGATCCGACGTCTGCGCAAAGGCACGGTCAACGGTGCCTTGAAGCGATCCAGCCGGCACTGCAACCAACGCGGCCAGAAGTGCGGCGAGCCTGTTCATCCACCGGTCTGAAGCCACCTGCCCTCGCCGGTTACCCGAGGCAGGCATTTTCCTGCTCCCGGATGTCATCCGACTTCGCTTCCTTCTTGCTCGGTCTGCCACGCGCCACGACATCGGTGCCGCGTGCTTTCAGATAGACGTATATATCGTCGAGGTAACACATGACGTTCGGATTGGTTCCGAATGCTGGCATGACGGAATTCGCGGAGGCGTTGACCTTCTTCCGTCCATTCGTGACCACATCGACAAAGTCGTAGTAGTCCATCTCGATGGCGGAAACCTTCAAGGCAGGCGCGTAGGTCGACCCTTCGCCTTCAGGTCCGTGACAGACGTGACATTCGGAGTGGTAGCGGCGAAAGCCCGAATAGGTCAGCCAGTCGACGGTTCCGTCCTCCTGGATCCTGTATGTCGGAATGTCATCATCCGTGAAATACCGGCCACCTTCTTCATACGCGACCGCAACAAGGGCGTCGTCAACGACATTCTCGCCGTTCGAGGCAGTTGCCATCGTCAACATGCAGGCCGCTGCCGCCAGGATGCCGGTAAGAGTGTTCGTGCGCATCAACTGTCCTTCGGGGCTGGCTCGCCGGATGGCTTCGGATCCGCCCTGGGGATCTTGGTACCGGCGGCGTTTCGCTTGGATTTCGGCGAAGGCCGGCGCGGCAATCCGCGCCGGCCCAAGGCGTCAGGATGCCGGTCAGTTCGGGAGCGCGAAGACCGTCAATTGACCGCCGAGAGCGGTGTAGTCACTCAACGCGGCATACCCGCCGACCGCACCAAGCCCCTCGTTCGGGTTCGTCAATCCGGCTGCAAGTCCGATGCCGGCCCAGCCTCCGATCCCGGACAGGACGGCAACGTATTGCTTGCCGTTGTGGGTATAGGTCATCACGTTGCCGATGATCCCGGACGGTGTCTTGAACTTGTACAGCTCTTCACCGGTCTTGGCGTCCACGGCCTTCAGATAGCCTTCAAGCGTGCCGTAGAAGACAATGTCTCCGGAGGTTGCGAGGGCACCGGACCAGACCGAGAACTGTTCCGGAATCGACCAGACGATCTCGCCCTTTTCGTTGTCCCAGGCAATGAAGTTGCCCATGCCGCCATGGCTGTCACCCGCTGGATACATGGACAGGGTCGCGCCGACATAGGGTTGACCTGCCGTGTAGCTGACGCGGAATGGTTCATAGTCCATGCAGACGTGGTTGGTCGGCACGTAGAAAAGACCGGTTTCCGGCGAGTAGGACGCCGGCTGCTGGTCTTTGGAACCAAGTGCAGCAGGACAGATGCCCGTTGTATTGACGTCTTCGCCATTTTGCTTGGTCGAGTATTGCGCAACAACCTGCGGCCGGCCGTACTGGTCCGAATTCGGATCCATGACCACTTCCGTCGCCCAGTTGACCTTCGGGTCGAACTTTTCCGCGACCAGTAGTTCGCCCGTCACGCGATCCAGCGTGTAGCCGAAGCCGTTCCTGTCGAAGTGGGTCAGGAGCTTGCGCGTTTCGCCGCCGAATTCCTGCTCCGTCAGGATCATTTCATTGACCCCGTCGTAGTCCCATTCGTCATGCGGCGTCATCTGGTAGAACCAGCGCGCAACACCGGTGTCGACGTCGCGGGCCATGATTGTCATGGACCAGCGGTTGTC
This sequence comes from Roseibium sp., assembly GCF_965229775.1. Taxonomy (GTDB): domain Bacteria; phylum Pseudomonadota; class Alphaproteobacteria; order Rhizobiales; family Stappiaceae; genus Roseibium. The sequence goes on along the minus strand of NZ_OZ245929.1, from coordinate 4,800,355 downwards.
GCCCGGACGCTGCGCCGGGTTCCAGGTCGACGGGTTGCCGGTGCCGTAGTACATCAGGTTTTCGTCGGCATCATAGGAATACCAGCCCCACGTGGTGCCTCCGCCGATCTTCCACTGATCGCCTTCCCAGGTGTTGAGGCCGCTGTCCTTGCCGACCGGCTTGCCGAGATGCATGGTCTTTTCAGGATCGACCAGAATGTCGCTGTCAGGACCCATGGAATAGGCCCGCCATGCGAGAGAACCGTCCTTGATGTTGTAGGCTGTCACGGATCCGCGGACCCCGAACTCACCGCCGGAAATGCCGACCAGGACCTTGTCCTTCACGGGCATGACGGTTGCGGTATTGGTTTCGCCCACCGAAGGATCGCCGTTGACGACGCTCCAGACTTCCTCACCCGTCTTGGAGTCGAGGGCGACCAGTTTCGTGTCGGCCTGGTGAAGGAAGATCTTGCCGTCGGCATAGGCAACGCCGCGGTAGACCGTGTCACAGCACATCACGGCAATGACGTCGGCATTCTGCTTCGGTTCGTATTTCCAGATGATCTTGCCGTCGTTGTCGAGATCGAGGGCATAGACCGTGTTCGGGAAAGGCGTATGCACATACATCACGTTGTCGACGACAAGCGGCGAGCCTTCATGTCCGCGCAGCACACCAGTGGAAAACGTCCAGGCGACCTGGAGGTCCTTGACGTTGTCCTTGTTGATCTGGTCCAGCTTGGAAAAGCGCTGGTTCTTGTAATCACCCGTTTGAATGACCCATTGGTTCGGGTCGTCCATCATTTTCTGCAGATTCGCATCTGCGTGGGCTGTTCCGGCTCCTAAAGCCAGCACAGCTGCGGATATGAGTATGTGTCTCATGTCTTCCTCCCGTAGCGAGACTGGGGCATTTCATGCGTCAGGCCATCGCCGACGGCCGTTCGGGCTGCCGGAGTGCGCGACTGCAGGCGCCCGGGTCCGATACGGCGGTCAGACAAGCCGTCTGTTCCACTGTTGGTCTCAGTTCCCTCCCTCTTCTTCGAACGTCGCCAGGTAAGCGACGATGTCCTGCCGGTCCGTTTCCTTGCGAAGCCCCGCAAAGCTCATTTTGGTGCCGGGCAGAAATTTCTTCGGCTTGGTCAGAAAGACGTCCAGGTTCTCGACGGTCCAAACCAGATGGTCCTGTTCCGCAGCTTCCCGCAGCGCCTTGGAGTATTTGAAATCCGCCTGATTTGCCGCGGCGCCACCAACGACACCGTTCAGAACCGGGCCCGTCTTCACGGCCGCGTCCACACCGACCGCATGACAGGCCTTGCATTTGCGGAAAACCTTCTCGCCATTGACCGGGTCACCCGGTTCCAGAGCATTCGCCGGATGCAGGGCCCAGAGGAATGAAAGAGCGAAAAGCGGCAGGCTTCGCCGTGATGAGACCGGTGTTCTCATGCGGTCCCCTTGCCGTTTTCCTGTTGCCGAGATTGGCTCTTCAGCCGTTCGGCGTGCCAAGCGATATGATCGCCAGCGAATGTCGAAACGAAGAAGTAAGAGTGATCGTAGCGTTTCTGCATGCGGATCACGGCCGGCTGACAGGTCTCCGTCACCACGCCGGCGAACGCCTGCGGCCTGAGCAGATTGACGAATTGATCGTCGGCACCCTGGTCAATCAGGATGTCGCCGTTCCAGCCACGCTCGCGCAGCAGGATCGTGGCGTCATAGTCGGCCCATGCGGCCTCATCGTCGCCCAGATACGCCGTGAGCTGCTTGCGGCCCCAGGCAGACTGGGTCGGATTTGTGATCGGAGCGAACGCGGATACGGATCGATAGAGCCCGGGATTGCGCAACGCGATGGTCAACGCGCCGTGGCCGCCCATCGAATGACCGGTGATCCCGTGCCGCTCGCTGATCGGGAAGGAAATCTGCGCCAGTTCGCGCAATTCCTTCACGACATAGTCGTACATCCGGAAATGCGTCTTCCAGGGGGACTTCGTCGCATTGACGTAAAATCCGGCTCCCTGACCGAGATCGTAGGCTTCGTCATCGGCGACGCCGTCGCCGCGGGGGCTGGTGTCGGGAAATATGAGTGCCACGCCGTGTTTTGCCGCGTGCGCCTGAAGACCGGCCTTGGTCATGGCGTTCTCATGCGTGCAAGTCAGTCCCGACAGGTACCACAGGCAGGGCACCGCCCCTTCTGCCGCCTGGGGAGGCAGGAAGATCGCAAACGTCATCTGGCAGCAACAGGCTGCAGACTGGTGTTTGTAAACGGTCTGCACGCCGCCAAAACATTTGCTTTCGGCAAGGGTTTCCATGGCTAGGCTACCTAGTAAAGAACGACGGAGCGGATGGATTCGCCTGCATGCATGAGGTCGAAGCCCTTGTTGATGTCCTCGAGCGGCATGGTGTGGGTGATCATCGGATCGATCTCGATCTTGCCGTCCATGTACCAGTCGACAATCTTCGGCACGTCCGTGCGTCCGCGCGCGCCGCCGAAGGCCGTGCCGCGCCAGGACCGGCCCGTCACCAGCTGGAACGGACGCGTGGCAATCTCGGCCCCGGCCGGGGCCACGCCGATGATGATGCTCTCGCCCCAGCCCTTGTGAGCCGATTCAAGCGCTGCGCGCATGACCTGCACATTGCCCGTCGCGTCGAAGGTGTAGTCCGCACCACCCTTGGTCAGATCGACCAGATACGGAACGAGATCGCCCTCCACTTCGCTCGGGTTGACGAAATCCGTCATGCCGAAACGCGTCGCCATCTCCACCTTGGCCGGGTTCAGGTCGACACCGACAATCTGGTCCGCACCGGCAAGGCGCAGACCCTGGATCACGTTCAGGCCGATGCCGCCGAGGCCGAAGACGATGGCGCGCGAGCCTTCTTCCACCTTGGCCGTGTTGATCACCGCACCGATGCCGGTGGTCACGCCGCAGCCGATGTAGCAGACCTTGTCAAAGGGCGCGTCGGGCCGGATCTTGGCCAGCGCGATCTCTGGCACAACCGTGTAGTTGGCGAAGGTCGAGGTGCCCATGTAGTGCAGGATCGGATCGCCATCGAGCGTGGTGAAGCGGGACGAGCCGTCCGGCATCAGCCCCTGCCCCTGGGTGGAGCGGATCGCCTGGCACAGATTGGTCTTCGGATTGAGGCAGTATTCGCAGTTGCGGCACTCGGGCGTATAGAGCGGAATGACATGGTCGCCCGGCTTCAGCGTGGTGACCCCCGGCCCCACTTCCACGACGACACCGGCACCCTCGTGACCCAGGATCGCCGGAAACAGACCTTCCGGATCCGCACCGGACAGCGTGAACTCGTCGGTGTGGCAAATGCCCGTGGCCTTCACCTCCACAAGCACCTCGAAGGCACGCGGACCTTCCAGATTGACTGTGGTCACCTCAAGCGGTTTTCCGGCGGCAACTGCAACTGCTGCACGAGTTTTCATACAAAGTCTCCGTCCGGAAATATTGAAGTGTCCGTCTGTATCAGCGACTATATTCCCAAGCCCTTTTGAGACAATTGCGACCTTAGTGTGTGTTTCGGCGTGTAGACAAAATTTCTGCCTCGCTTACAATGAATACGAACGAGGACGCAGAATATGAAATATAGTGCGAAAATAGGATCATTTTTTATTTCATCACTACTTTCTGCCGGTTTCGCCATGGGCAACGCGCAGGCGGCCATGTTCGATGACCCCACCTGGCCCTGCCAGCAGCGAAAGGTTCAGGAGCTGTCCATCGGTCTCATGTGGAACCGGGCGCTCCCCGACGCTTTCGACCTGGACACACGCCGCCCTCTTCCAGAAGAGGCACGCAATCTTGTTGCGCTACTATCGTTGCGCCGCGTGTCGCTGGTCGAGGCGGAAGACGCGGTAAAGTCTTTTTCAGGAAATACCGAATTCGCCGACCCGCAAACCATGCTGTTCATCTTTGCCGAGATTTTCACCACGCTTGGCAAGACACGCCGCGATGTCATCAGTGGCATCGAGCAATATTCCCTGAAACAGATCGCCTTGTCGGAAAGGATCGAAACCACGCGCTCGGAAATGCGGGACATCGAAGAAACCGCCGATCCGGACTTCGACAGGATTGACCTCCTAGAGGAGCAGCTGGATTGGGATGAACGGGTGTTCCGTGACCGGACAAGGTCGCTGACACATGTCTGCGAGACCCCGGTTCTGATCGAAAAACGCCTCTATGCCATCGCCCAGTTGCTTCTGAAATATGCGCGTTAGGGTGCGCCCTACTCCCATTCAAGCTCCGTAAAGGCGACCGTTGCGTTGCGGGCGTTATAGACTTCGAACAGCTCCCACTTCCCTCCTTGCGCAAGGCCGATGGTCCCAACCGCGTCGCTCATGCGATTGCCGGCGTCCAGCGACGCGCGCGTGTCCTTCTCCAGGAGGTCGAGATAGGCGCGGACCGGTGCAATCGCCGCGGCCGGTTCCATCAAGGGTGCGCCATGACCGGGCACGATTTTCTTTGGGTCGATTTCCTCTATTTGATCAAGCACCTGCAACCAACCTTTCAATGATCCGTCGAGGACGGGAATGTGCCGGTTGAACACGAGATCGCCCGCGAACAATGTCCCCGTGGCGCGGTCCCAAACGGTGAGATCGGTTGTCGAATGGGCAACCGGCCAGGACATCAAGTCAAGAACGCGTCCTCCGAGATCGATTTCGCTCAGCGCAGATACGGCAAAGTCCGTCTCCGTTCCCAGAAACCCGCGTTGTCCGACGCCGATTTCGAAGGTCAACAAGTAGCTTTCTTCCCGGTCCCTGAGGGCTCTTTCAAGATTTGGATGGCCGATGACCGTCGCACCGGCTTCGGCAAAGACCGACGCCCCGAACAGATGATCCGGATGGACATGGGTCAGGACAAGATGTGAAATCGGCAACGAACTGACAGAACGGATTGCCCGGTAAAACGCTTCTCCCACGGCACGGGATCCGCCTGCATCGATCACGGCGATGGCCTTGTCACCCACAATGAAGCCTAGATTGGCGATGTCTCCACCATTGCCGGGATTTGGCTCCGCTACCGCTCCCGTGTGCACGTAGATGCCTTCTGCGACTTGCTGCAGCGGCAAACCGGCGGCGGAGATGGCGCAAACCGCGCCGGACGCCCTATATTTCGTTTCGTCCAATGCGAAGGTACCGGCATCCATGTTTTCCTTGCGCTCGACACATTCCTGTTCCGTTCGTGTTTCGTGACCGGCAAGAAGCTGCTGACGACAAACGCCCGGATCTTCCAGCAGGCACAAACTGATCAGAATTTCATACATCTGCGCTGCATCCCTGTCTGGACTTTCCGGTTCACTTGATCGTCGGCACCCAGTCTTTCAACCGGCAAAGGTCGCCGCAATACATCCCAAAGGATTGATTTTGGTAACACCGCAAAGATGCTAATATTCCCGAGATGCCGGAAATTGAGAAATCGCAGTCTGGTGCGCGTCCAGCGAGTAGTCGGCAGAAGTCTGCGGGCGTGTTCTTGACGGGTCGACGGGAGAGACCTGGACGATGACGATAATACCGAAAAATTTGCTGCAAGCCGGCATTTCCGGACCAGCCGCGATCTTTGTGGGCTTGCAAGTCTTGCTTTCTGCAAGTTTTGCGGTTGCAGACACGGATGCGATCAGAAATCCTCTGCAGCCCAAAGGCAGCTGGACTGAGCTGCGGGGGGACATTGTCGGTGACACCCTGCCGAAGCCCGCCAACGGGATCATAGAACTTGATGCGCCCTACCGCGCGCATGACGCGGCCACGGTCCCAATCGTGATACGCCAGTCCTCACCGAATTCGCCTACAATCGGCAAGGCACTTCTGGTCATTGACGAAAACCCGGCACCTGTGGCTGCAGAACTCACCTTCAGCGGCTCGATGCATCCGATCGACATGGAAATCAGGGTACGCGTCAATCAATACTCAAATGTCCGGGTCGTCGCCGACACGGCAGATGGCCCGGTCATGGCGGGACGCTTCGTCAAGGCCTCGGGAGGCTGCTCGGCACCGGCCACCAAATCGCCTGAACTTGCCATGTCGCAAATGGGTCAGATCCGGGCGAAGCACTTCACGCCGGCCGTCGAGAAATCGACCAACCGGCGGGAGGCCCAGATCATGATCCGGCATCCCAACTATTCCGGGCTGCAACGCGATCAGGTCACGCAGCTGTTCATTTCCGCGCATTTTGTCAATTTCATTGAAGTGCGCCAGGGCGATGAAACGCTGTTTACGGTCGAAGGCGGTATTTCCCTGTCCGAAAACCCCGTGATCCGTTTCCAGTACACGGACAACGGCACCGACGACCTGGTGATCCGGGCGGAGGACACCGAAGGCAATGAATGGGAGAAGACCGTTCCCAAGGACAGACAGAGCTGAGCAGAAAAGCCAGATCGCTCCCTGTCAAGGAAGGCGCGTCCGGGTGGATACGGAGTGCATCCGGCCCGTTGCGGAGCCATGCAATCTTAAAAGCAGCGGATATCGGCTTCCGCCTGGGCTCTTCTGAGATCCGAGACCAGTTTCTTCGCACTGGCTGCCGTGCGGAACAGGGACATGCGTTCGCCGCCCACAAGCTGCAGAGACAATACCGTCTCCGCTTCGACGTATCTCTCATAGGAAATGATGGTCGCGATGATGTCGATCGAGCATGAACACCGGCGCAGAACGTCGCTGCTCTGCCCGTTGGTGGCCATGCAGGCAAACACGTATTCGGCTCGCGCCTCGGTCGGATAGTCGTTCAGGTGCTGCAATCCCCTATCCGCTTGAGCGAACGCAGGAGCGGTCACGGCAAGTGTTCCCAGAAGGGCCAACGCACAGACAAGACGCCGGCGCGGTTGGACCTGTCGACCGGCATACACGTGGATGTCAGCGCTCATTCTTCACCCTCCAGGCCCTGGAAAAGGATCGTACTGCTATAGGCGGGCAACGTGTCCGGAAGCGCTGAACGCGTCCCGCGCTCTTCGCTCGTTTCTGCCTTCAGAGCGTAATACCAGCCGGGGATTTCGCCGGAGACCGTCACGGACAGAGCCAGTGTCTCGATCCCCCGCATCCTGTCGCTGGCCGGATCATTCCAGAAAGGATAGAGCACGACCGACTGCGCCTCGACCTGACGATCCCCCCATTTCACGGTCACCTCCTGTACCGGGTGTTCCTTCAGCAGCTCCGCCTTGATCCTGTTGCGCATGTAGTAAGGACTGCCCCCGGCAAGTCCGGACAGGTCCCTGACCACGGTTTCCAGAAAATACATGATAAGCGGATTGCCGACGCTGGCCGGAAACGCTCCGACGCGCCTGCGGTCACCTTGCGCACCGAAATGGATTTCTGCCATGTCATCGGAGGTCAGTTGCAAGCTGATCGGTCCGGTATTCTTCTGCTCGAGCGGCCGGCTGCCGGGTGCCGACACGCTGCGCCGGTATTCAAGCGTCGCTTTGTCGGAAATGGTGTCGAGCGTCCCTTCCCGGAACAAGAGCTCGTGCGTCCCCGCGGCAAATCCCGGAGACATCGCCGCGCACAGGAGTGCGAGCGTCAACAGGCCTATCGCAACCGGACGCAGTCCTGTCGCGGCCTTCAGGGTCTCGATCTGTCGTGTTGCCATGCGTTCAGATTCTACCGGTGCCGCCGCATAAGTCAGCACAGACATTTGTCTGTATTCCCCGTGTCCTGCCCCGGGGTCCAGGGGCCGGGCCGCTCAGCCGGCGTTCAGTTGTCTCGTCTCCCAGTCGATCAATGGCCTCAGTCTCGAAAGCTCGACAGGCTTGGTCAGGATGGTAAAGCCATGCGCCCTGCTCTGTTCGGCAAGATCCTCTTCGCGGTTTGCAGTGATCATGATCGCGGGAATGTCGGTTTTTGTCGCGCGTCTCAATTCGACGATTGTCTTGATGCCGTTGTCGTCCGCATCAAGCTGGTAGTCGGCCAGAATGATGTCCGGCGGCATGCCGAGTTCGCGCACGCAGGTGAGCGCCTCCTTCGTCGATGCGGCCGTCAGAACGCTGCCGCCCCAGGATTCGATTTGCCGGGCTGTCGCGAACATGACATCCGGATTGTTCTCCACGATCAGCACGATGACATCCATGGCGCCCGGGACACGCGGCAAGGCCGTGTTTTCACTGTTTTCGGTCACCGCCGGCGCGTCGCAGATCGGTATCGTAATCGAAAAGACGGATCCAACCCCCGGTTTCGATCGCACGTTTACGGAATGGTTCAACCGGCGGCAGGCGCGATCCACGATCGACAGCCCGAGCCCCATACCGACCCCTGCGCTGTCGGGCGCGGCTCTGGTGAACTCGTTGAAAATGCGCTTCTGATCCTTCTTGGAGATACCGATGCCCGTGTCCCAGACTTCTATGACGACGTTCGGGCCCTTGCGCCTGCACCCGGCCAGCACGCGGCCCTCCTGCGTGTATTGAATGCCGTTCACGATCAGGTTCTGCACCGACCGGACGAGATAGCGCTGGTCGCTTCTGACCCAGATGCTGCTCGGGACGATATCAAGTCTGATACCCTTCTCCTCGGCAAGCTGGCGGCAGTCCCGTTGAACCGTCGAAAGCAGCTCTCCGATGTTGAATGTGCTGAGGCTGAGTTCCGTGCCCGTGGAGTCCAGTCTGGAGATGTCCAGCAAAGCATGCAGCAGGGACTCGATCGACTTGAATGAGCGCTCAAGGCGGGAGACCGTTTCCGCGACAACCTTTTCCGACGTGCTTTCGGTCATCGTGGAGATGAGAAGTTTTGCCGCGTTCACGGGCTGAAGCAGATCATGGCTCGCGGCCGCGAAGAACCTGGTTTTCGAAGACACGGCCTCTTCCGCGCGCTCCTTGGCCTGGCGCAGCTGGTCGTCGATCCGGATCTGCTCTTCGTGCTGGCGCTGCAGACGCTCATTGGCTTCCGTAAGCTCGCGCGTGCGCTCGCCAACTCTTTTTTCCAGCACGTCCGTCATCTGTGCTTCGGCCGTGAAGTCGATGACATTCATGATGAGTCCGGTGTCGGGAAGACGGTGAATGCCAATGTTCAGTATGTCGCCCGAGGTCAGCCTGACCTTGCGGTCTATGCCTTCCCGGTCCGGTGCGATCGCGGCAAGGAATTCCTCCTCGATGCTTGCACCCGTTTCAGCCGCCAGTTCGTGGCGTGCAAAGAAGGCAAGGATCTGGCCGAGTGGCGTGCCCTTCCGGACAAGCGTCACCGGAAGACGCAGAAGCTTGCGGAAGCGCTCGTTCCGCAGAATCAGGGAGCCTGACGGCGAAAAGGTGCACACCCCCTGGGAAATATGTTCGAACGCCGCCTTCATGAAAACCGACTGCTTGTCGATCAGCTGGTCTTTCTCGATTCGGTTCTGTAGAACGATATTGGTGATTTCCGTCGAGAGCAGTGCCGTTTTTCTCGGTGACGTGCGCTTTTGCGTAATCTGGAACCACCGGTCGTTCTTCAGGCCGAACACGGAAGGATATTTCGCGGACCCGGCGTCGTTGCGGCTGTTTGCGCCGTTCGCCTTGTTCAGCGACGCGCCTTTCGTTATGACCTGCGGGCAGCCATCAAGGGCTTCGAAATAATCGGCGATACTGATCCCGTTGACGATCTTCTCGCAGATGCCGGGCACCATGTTCCTGAATTGTGCGTTGCAGACTTCGAGCGCATCTCCGGTGAAAAGCGCGAAGCCTCCTTCCATTGCGTCCAGCGCGTCGGCCAGGTTGCGTTCGGTCTGTTCAAGGGCGAATTCGGAATTCTTGAGCCGGTTGCTCGCCTGCCCGAGCGTGTCCAGAACCTGTTCGAGATGTTTCGTCTTCTCCCAGACCTCACCCTGAAGCGCGATGGCAGACTGAAACAGGGAATACGCGGACCGGCCAACGTCATTTTCCCGGGCAGCCCGTTGCATGAGCGCCTCGATTATTTTGCCCTGGCGCTCGAGTTGGGTCTCAAGGGGTTCGCTCGGATCGATCAATAGAGTGCTCCGTCGCTTGGCGGAAAGAAGGCGACCCCTATGAACGTCTGGTTCACGTGCACACCCAGATGCTGCTCACCATAGGTGTTGAAACCGAAGACGTGGTTCTCGCGCAGGATTGCCGAAACATCCGCCGTGAGGTTCTTCTGCTCGATTTCCAGCCTGCGCAGATAGCAGTCGAATCCGATGATGAAGTCAGGCTTCTGGTTGTGTTCGCGAAAATGATCGAGCCCTGAATCCAACGTTTGCAGGATCTCCCTTCCCTGTCCGAGCGTGAGAACCAGGCCGTCGTCGATCGCGGACAGGAACCAGAGACCGCCGCCTTCTTCAACCTGCTGTATTGCGCGCACATGCCAGCTCTGTCCGCTTCTGATCAGGACAGGGTTCTCCGCAAACACCTGCGGCGAGAGTTGCTCCACCGGGCAGTTCACGTAACGCGCATACTCGCGTGCGGCCGGGACACCGTTTATGTCCAGCACAAGCCTTTCTTCCGGCACAGCGCGCGTCACGACCATCTGCCGGCTGGTTGGCTGGAAATGATTGAAACCGATGCCCCTGAAAGACAGGTCGGTTTCTATGAGGAGGACAAGCGCAGCGTTCCTGTGCGCGTGCCCCCCGTGGGACACGTAGGTTTCACCGAATGCGAGGCCATTTCCGGCTGACCCCCCGAATACCGGGATTTCTCCCAGGCCGGCATTGAGAGCTGCGACGAGCAGATCCTCCTGCTTGGACATGCCGTCGGCGATGACAAGTGCCACGGTCCTCCAGTTGCCGGTTCTTGGAAACCTTTCCGCGAGCACCCTGGCCCGGTTCGCGGTCCGCTCGATCGACAGGGGCTTCAGCGGCTTGATTAGAGCGGAGGAACAGCGGAAGTGGCGCCTTGGAAAGGCCATGACCAGCAAGGCGTGCTTTTCGTAGCCCTGTGCCGTAATCTGCCCCGCCGTCGAGCAGCCGAAGACCGTTGCAGACGACATCTGCCGCGCGAATTCGTTCGAAACCTTTTCCGGATCAAGATGGTCAGGCATGAAGAAAAGGACGAAGCAGATTGCGTCGGTGTTGAAGTCCGCAATGGCCTCCCGCACCGCGTCCGCCTCTGAATTTGCATGCGACACGCCGATCTGCACCGCCTTCGGCTTGTCGAGCCTTTTTTCCAGTAGAACCGTCATCCCGATCAGCTCAGCATCGCCCTCGCATCGGCTTCGGGTATCGGCGGCGCGCCGTCGAGACTGACACTCTTGACCATGACGGCCGCCTGCGTGCGATTGCTGACATTCAACCGTCGCAACAGGGCCGTGATATGCGCTTTCACGGTCGCCTCGGCGAGCGACATTTCGTAGGCGATTTGCTTGTTTGGCTTGCCCGCACAAATCAGCTTCATGATGCGGTTCTGCTGCGGCGTGAGGTCGGCGATCTTCTGGGCGATCTCCTGGGACGTCAGGTCCGATTGCGCCGATCTCTTCGTCGGGGTGAATCCGGGCGGGAAAAAGCGAAGCCCTTCCCGGATCTCAAAAAGCGCTTCCTGCAAAACGTTGACCGAGGCGTCCTTGGGAATGAAGCCGGCCGCGCCGGCCGACATGAGCGCGCTGACCGACTCATCCGAGGATTCAGCGGAAATCACGAGGACGGGTACGTCCGGGAGCCGGTTCTTCACCTTCATGAAACCGCTGATACCGGTGGCGTCCGGAAGTTTCAGGTCCAGAATGACCAGATCGGGGCGCAGGCGCGAATTGACCTGCCGCAACCCGTCCTGAAGGGAATTCGCCTTTTTGACCGTTCGGGACTTGAAGAGCCGCTCCAGTGTGGATGCAAGTGCATCGCAATACAGAGGGTGATCGTCAATCACCAGGATCGAACGGATCTGAACGGGTTCCTGCTTCTTGGCACTGATGTTCATGAGACTGTTTCCTCCCAGTCTGGCGAACAAAGTACCTTTTACTTTGCAAAAGTTGCAAGGATAATACTGATAAAAATATCATGACCCACACTGAAACCGATACTTAAGTATTGGTTTGGCTGCACGTTGATTTTATTCACGAAAATTTTGGTTCAATTTAGCCTGCAAGCAATCACTGGATAACGATCATTCTCCTTATTTTGAGATTAATTTCGCGATATTTTAAAATGAATTCATTCTACAGGTGCGAGACTTAACCACGTTTGGCCTGCTGACGTTCATAGTCTTGCCGCTGCGTGATCCTTTGCCGTGTGACGGGATGTGTCACCTTTACCGGTCAGACGATTCACGCAGACGCGATCAAGCCAACGATTTGACGCGAGCGCGCAAGAAAAAATTTCGCAACCTCCGTAAAATAGACATTGTCCATCTCCGCAGGTTCGCGGGGCGGAGACCATCCGCCTTCTCCAACATTAATTTGCTTGGCGTTCGGCGACTGATTATTGGCATGCGGGCCAGATTAATCCGCCTCGATCATTGACGCTGCGGAAAATTCATTTTCTGATTGTTCTGCCGATCACCAAGGCATTGGCGTGTTTCACTTTTTTGACACGCTGCGAATGCGCAGGGGAAGGAATGAGTCATGAAATTCAGGCATAATTTTAACGCGGCCAGACTGGCCGTTTGCGCTTTCGGCGCGCTTGCACTGGCGGATTTTGCGCCGGCTTTGGCGCAGTCGGAAGACAAGCCCAATATTCTCGTCATCTGGGGAGATGACGTCGGGCAGTCCAACATTTCCGCATATACATTCGGCCTCATGGGATACCAGACGCCGAATATCGACCGCGTCGCCAAGGAAGGCATGATGTTCACCGACTATTACGGCGAACAATCCTGCACGGCGGGCCGGTCCTCCTACATCATGGGCCAGAGCGTTTTCCGCACGGGCCTGTCCAAGGTCGGCCTCCCCGGCGCTGATCTCGGCATGCAGGAAGAGGACCCGACAATCGCCGGTCTCCTCAAGGCGCAGGGCTATGTGACCGGTCAGTTCGGCAAGAACCATCTGGGCGACAAGGATGAGCACCTCCCCACCAACCACGGCTTCGATGAGTTCTTCGGCAATCTCTACCACCTGAATGCAGAAGAAGAGCCGGAAAACGAGGACTATCCGGGTGATGCGGTCATGGCCGACGGGCGGACGTTCCGTGAAACCTTCGGCCCGCGCGGCGTCATCAAGTCGTCTGCGGACGGTTCCATTGAAGATACCGGCCCGCTGACCAAGAAGCGCATGGAGACGGTCGACGAGGAAACGATTACCGCTGCAATCGACTTCATCAAGCGCGCCAACGAGCAAGGCAAGCCGTTCTACGTCTGGTGGAACGGTACGCGCATGCATTTCCGCACCCACGTGAAACCGGAAATGCGCGAGCAGGCAAACCAGATCGCCGGGCGGAATGTCGATGAATACACCGCCGGAATGATCGAGCATGACATGCAGGTCGGCCAGCTTCTTGACCTCCTGGATGAACTCGGCATCGCCGACAACACCATTGTCCACTATTCGACGGACAACGGCCCGCACTACAACACGTGGCCCGATGCGGCAGCGACGCCGTTCTTCGGTGAAAAGAACACCAACTGGGAAGGCGGATGGCGTGTGCCCTCCATGGTGCGCTGGCCCGGCAAGATCGAAGCCGGTTCCATTTCCAACGAGATCATGCACCACATGGACTGGCTGCCGACCTACCTGGCGGCTGCCGGTGTGCCGGATATCAAGGAACAGCTGAAGGAAGGCGGCGTCCAGGCGATCGGCCGGGAATACAAGGTCCATCTGGACGGTTACAATTTCCTGCCCGTCCTGCTTGGCGAAGCTGATGAAGGCCCGCGCAGGGAAATCTTCTATTTCTCGGATGATGGCGACCTGACGGCCCTTCGCTACAACGACTGGAAAATGATCTTCATGGAGCAGAAGGAATATGCGACGCTTCGAGCCTGGATCGAACCGTTCACGCCTTTGCGCGTTCCACTCATCTTCAACTTGCGCCGGGATCCGTACGAGCGGTCATACAGGACATCGAACACCTATTACGACTGGTTGATCGATCGTGTCTATCTTCTGGTTCCCGCCCAGCAATATGTCGGTGAGTTCCTGGCGACGTTCCAGGAATTCCCGCCACGCCAGAAAGCCGCCAGCTTCTCGCTGGATCAGGTCATGGACAAGTTGAGCGCGCCCCACGGCGCCCAATAATTCCACAGCAATTGTCAGCCGGCGGCAGCGTGCGTTTGCCGCCGGCGGATCTTGAACATGACGCGAGTACGCGTCCGGTTTTCATGATCGAACATGAGTTATTGCAGGTCGTTTTCCCGGAGAGCGGTATGAAATTTTCCTTGTGTGTTGCCGTTTTGGCTGTTTTGGCGGGACCGGCAATCGCTGACCCACTTCCCTCCTGGCAAGAAGGTGAAACAAAGTCACGGATCATCAAATTTGTGAACGAGGTGACCGACCCGACGTCGGAAACATATGTCACGCCAGCAGACAGGATCGCCGTCTTCGACAATGACGGGACGCTCTGGTCTGAGCAACCTGTCTATTTCCAGCTCTTTTATGCACTTGACCGGCTCAAGGAAATGGCCGCGAAGGACCCTTCCATTCTCTCAAGCGATGTCTTGAAGGCGGCTGCAGCCGGCGACATGGAGACCGTCGCCAAGGCTGGTGAAGACGGCCTCCTTGAAATAGTGATGGTGTCTCACTCAGATCTGTCGGTACAGGAGTTTCAGGCTGATGTTGCCAGTTGGATCGAAACGGCAAGGCACCCGACCAAAGATCTCGCCTATACCGACATGACCTACCAGCCGATGCTGGAACTCTTGAGATATCTGCGGGACGAAGGTTTCGAGACCTATCTGGTCTCCGGTGGCGGCATTCATTTCATGCGCGCGTTCGTCGAGGAAGCCTATGGTGTGCCGCCGAATAATGTCATCGGCAGCGCCGGCAAAACGCGCTACGAGGTCGTCGATGGTGTGCCGACGATCATCAAGGATCCGGGGATCGCCTTCATTGATGACAAGGCTGGAAAACCAATCGGCATCGACAGCAAGATCGGAAAGCGCCCGATTTTCGTTGGAGGCAACTCCGACGGCGACTTCGAGATGCTTGAGTGGGCCACCGCGGGAGAAGGACCAAGTCTCGGCCTGATCGTGCACCATACGGACGGCGAAAGGGAATGGGCCTATGATCGGGACAGCCATGTGGGCAAGCTGGTCAGAGGGCTCGACGAAGCCGAAGCACGCGGCTGGTTGCTTGTCGACATGGCCGAAGACTGGAAACGTATCTGGTCGGGAACCGGCAACTGAGCCCGACCGATACCAGATCTTATTCGCAACCACTCCCCTAAACGATTCACGGACTGTTTCAAATGTCGGAAGCACTTCAACAGGTGCAAAAGCTCAAGGAGCTCATGCAGCGCGCGATTGTCGGACAGGAAGATGTCATCGACCGTCTGATCATCGGATTGCTTGCGAACGGCAATCTGCTGGTCGAAGGATTGCCGGGGCTGGCCAAGACGCGTGCGATCAAGGCGATGGCCAAGAACATGGAAGCGGATTTCAGCCGCATTCAGTTCACGCCTGATCTGCTGCCGTCGGATGTGACCGGCACAGAGGTCTACCACCAGTCCGGCGGGACCGGGACGTTCCGTTTCGAAAAAGGCCCGATCTTTGCCAACATCGTCCTGGCCGACGAGATCAACCGGGCACCGGCCAAGGTTCAGGCGGCTCTGCTGGAGGCGATGGAGGAACGCCAGGTCACGGTCAGCGGCAAGACCCACAAGATGGAGCCGCTGTTCATGGTCATGGCGACGCAGAACCCGGTTGAACAGGAGGGCACCTACCCGCTTCCCGAGGCGCAGATGGACAGATTCCTGATGCATGTGCTGATCACCTATCCGCCGGTGGAGGACGAAATCGAGATCATCCGGCTGGTGCGCGGCGAGGAAACGGCGACCCTCAGTTCCGGAACCGGCGACGGTGGCGGAAAAACTGCGTCTGCTCCGATCGAACAGGACGCCATCTTCAAGGCGCGGTCCGAGATTGCCGCGATCCACGTGTCCGAGGCAAGCGAACGCTACATGGCGGATCTGGTCCAGGCGACACGGACCCCTGACAGGTTCTCCGCGGATCTTGGGCGCTGGATCGAAATCGGGGCGAGCCCGAGAGCCTCGCTCGCGCTCGACAAGTGCAGCCGCACGCATGCCTGGCTGCAGGAACGCGACTATGTCGATCCGCTTGATATCCGGGCCATTGCCCATGATGTGCTGCGCCACCGGCTGAGCCTGAGTTTCGAGGCTGACGGGGACGGTGTTTCCCCCGACAAGGTCGTCGATGAAATCGTGGCGCAGGTCGCGTTGACGTGAGGAGGCCAGAATGCGTGATGCCTCTGCAAGGTCCCGAGCCGGTCTGACTTCGGCCGCAGATCCAGGGCCTGAAGAGATCGATACGAGAGTAAGGGTCAACCTGCCGCATCTGCGGTCTCTCGAAGGCCGGGCCAGGAAGCTCACCCTGCTGCCGCGACAGCCGGTTTCAAGCGTGTTGAACGGACGGCATGCGTCCAGGTTGCGTGGCCGAGGGCTGAATTTCGAGGAATTGCGGGGTTACCTGCCGGGAGACGATCCTCGAACGATTGACTGGAAAGTGACGGCAAGAACGGGCGAAGCCCATGTCAGGGTCTATAGCGAAGAACGCGACCGTCCGGCATTGCTTGTCGTAGACCAGCGCATGTCGATGTTTTTCGGAACCCGGCTGAACATGAAATCGGTGACAGCGGCAGAGGCGGCGGCCCTTGTTGCCTTTCGCGTTCTCGACCAGGGCGATCGTGTCGGTGCCGTCATTTTCGGAGACGGTCATGTCTCCGAATTTCGCCCCAAACGGGGACGGACGGCGGTCAACCGGTTCCTGACGGCACTTGATCGTGCCAACCGGATGCTTCATGCCGAGGCACCGCGAGTCGACCATCCGCTGTTCCTGAACCAGCCGCTCGCCTCGGTCGCCCGCATCGCCCGCCGGGACCATCTCGTTATCGTGATCAGCGACTTCGACGGCCTTGACGCGCGGACCGGAAAGCTCGTCGGCACCATCGCCAGGCACAATGATGTCATTCTGTGTCCGGTCACCGACCCGATCTCGGAAGATGTGCCCAGGAACATGAAGCTTGTCGTCTCCGATGGCGAACTTCAGGTCGAACTTGATACGGGCACGACGGAAGCCCACCGAAAGCTGTCGGACTTCGCGTCGGGCCGCATTGCGGAGATCCTGAAGTGGCAACAGAAATACGGAACCCCCGTGCTGCCGCTCAGCGCCGGCAGTGACACGGTCGACCAGATGCGCCGCCTCATGGGTCTTCGCTCCAGGCGCCGGGAAACTGCCGATGCATGAGGAGTGGAAAGGCCTGAGCCTGGCCGAGTTGATTGACCTCCTGGAGCCCGTCCCGGAACCGGGGCCGATCTCGATGACCCCTCAGACAATGGGCTGGGTCTGGCTGGGGCTGGTGCTGCTGGTGCTTGGCGCCGCACTCGTCGGGATGTTCTTTCGACGTTGGCGCCGGGACGCCTACCGCCGCGCGGCTCTGGCTGAACTCGGAAACATCGCACAGGATGCGTCATCCCTCGCCCATCTCGTGCGGCGGACGGCGCTTGCCGCCTATCCCCGGTCGGCCGTCGCTTCGCTTTTCGGCGACAGATGGCTGACGTTTCTGGACGAAGCCTATGGCGGTAGCGGATTTTCCAACGGCCCGGGAAAGGTGCTTGCAACGGCTCCCTACCAAGAGGAGCCGGTCGGTGAACCCCTCAGACTGCTTGTGAAAGAGTGGATCAAGCGGCACCGAAGAGAGCGTTCGGATGATTGAATTCGACCAGCCCCTCGCCTTCCTGATGCTGCCGTTGCCGCTGCTGGTCTTCTTGCTCCTGCCGGCGCACAAGGAGCGTGTTTCCTCCGTGCGGTTCCCGTATTTCCGCAGCATTGCCTCGGCAGCCGGACAGCAGCCGACATCCGGTTCCGTGGTGATCAGCCGTTCGCGCCTTCAGTCTCTTGCAGCCTCTCTTGTCTGGTGCCTGGTCGTCTGCGCGCTTGCGCAGCCCGTGCGCGTCGGCGATCCGATCGTACAGGAAAAGGCAGCACGCGACGTCATGCTGGCGATCGACATTTCCGGGTCCATGGATCAGGTCGACTTTCCTTCCAGCGACGGCGAACGCGCACAACGGCTCGACGCCGTCAAACGCGTCGTCGGCGACTTCATTTCCGAGCGGGACGGCGACCGGGTCGCCCTGATCGTTTTCGGGTCGAAGGCCTACGTACAGGCGCCCTTCACCGAAGACCTTTCGTCCGTCCGTGCCCTGCTTGACCAGACCGAAGTCGGCATGGCCGGCCCGCAAACCGTCATAGGAGATGCCATCGGGCTCGCAATCAAGACCTTTCAGGCCAGCCAGATCGAGGAACGGCTGCTAATCCTTCTTAGCGACGGAGCCGACACGGGCAGCCGCATGACGCCCATCAATGCCGCAGGCATTGCCGCCAAGGAGGGCATCGACATCGTCACCATCGGTGTCGGTGACCCGGCCGGCACGGGAGAACAGCGGCTGGACGAACAGAGCCTGAAAGACATCGCGAACGCGGCCGGTGGACAGTATTTCTTCGCCAGCGACGAAAATGCGCTGAGCGAAATCTACGCCAGAATAGATGCCCTCGCCCCGCGCGAAGTTGATACGGCCAGCTACCGTCCAAGGGATGCCCTTGGCCCGTACTTTCTCGGGCTTGCAGTCCTGATCGGACTGCTCGCGCTTGGATCGATCGTGCTCGGTTCTTCCTTGAGGAGAACCGCATGACCTTCGATAATCTGGCGCAGGCTCTTTCGCAGTTTCATTTTCTGAGGCCTTGGTGGCTGCTCTCATTGGCGGTCATTGGTGGTCTGTGGTGGTATGCGCGTTTCAGATCGGGGCCGAGGACCGAGATGCCGTCCGTCATCGCACCGCATCTTGCCGCCGCCCTGACGATCGGGGCGGAGAAACGGACCGTTCTGCGGCCCATCGATACGGTTGCGCTCGTTTTGTCGTTGCTGGTTGTCGCGACGGCCGGCCCCACATGGTCGCGGCAACCCAATCCATTGGTGTCCGATGAAGCGCCCCTTGTGATCGCGCTCAAGGTTTCTGAATCGATGATGGAGCCGGATATCCCGCCAACCCGCCTGGAGCGCGCGAAACACAAGATACTGGATCTTTTGCAGGCGCGCGCCGGCGCGAAAACAGGCCTGGTCGCTTATGCCGGCTCCGCCCACCAGGTTGTCCCGCTCACCGAAGATCCCGACGTTCTCAAACCGTTTCTCGAAGGTCTCGACCCAAGCGTGATGCCCGTGAAGGGCAGTGCCGCAGGAAGCGCGCTGCAGCTTGCGCAATCCCTGCTGGACGGTCAGGAGGAGCCCGGTTCGATCCTGTTCATGCTGGATACGCTCTCAAGTGAGGAACAGGCCTCGATTTCCGGAAGGGATCCTGCCAGCGGCGCCTCGCTGAGTTTCTGGGTCTTCAGCAGGGATACGGGTGACCTCCCGCCGGGGCGCGTTGTGACGGTCAGCGCGGACACGCGCGATGTGGAACAAGCCGTCAGGAACATAGACGCGGCCTATCAGGCGGCTCTGTCGCAGGACGAAAAGGCCAAGTGGCGTGATCAGGGCGTCTGGTTCGCGTGGCCCGCCGCGCTGATCCTGCTGTTCTGGTTCCGGCGCGGGTGGTCCATGCGATGGTCGGTGTTCCTGTTTGTCGCGGTGTTGTCACTCCCTGCAGATGACGCACGTGCGGAGGGATGGCGTGACTGGTTCTTCACGCCCGACCAGCAGGGTCGAATGGCCTTCGAGGCAAAGGATTTCGCCAAGGCGGCCGAGCTCTTCACCGATCCCTCCTGGAAGGCCTACGCGCTCTACAAGTCCGGCAAATACGAGGAAGCCGCAAAACTTTATGCCTGGCAGGACAGCTCCGATGCCGCCCTCGGCGAAGGCATGTCGCTGATGAAGTCGCGGTCCTACCGGGACGCCATAGACGCGTTTCAAAAGGCGCTTGACCGCGATCCGGCGAACGAGGCCGCCAGGAAGAACCTGGAGCTCGCCAAGTACATACTGGAGTATATCGAAAGAACCCGGGAGCAGTCCGATACAAGCGAAGAGGCGGGCATCGGCGCTGATGACACCGTCTATGACAACGAAGCCGGCCGCGGCACGGAGACCCAGCAGCAAAGCGGTGAAACGATGCCGGAAACGGCCGAACAATGGATGCGCACCGTCGATACGCAGACCGGCGATTTTCTGAAAAGCCGGTTCGCCCTCGAAAACGCAAGGGGGCCGCAATGACGATCGTCCGGCTGCTGGTCCTTGCCATGTTTCTGATTGCCGTCCCCGTCTGGGCACAGGACGCCCAGATCCCCGAAATCAGGACGTCTCTGGAAAAGGACACCGCCATTCCGGGCCAGCCGTTGATCTACAGGGTCACGGTGCTCGTCCCCACATGGCTCCCCTCGCCGCCCGTTTTTCCGAGTTACGAAACGCCCAACGTCGTTGTGCGGCTGCCGTCGCGGGCATCGGGCCCGACGAGTGAGACGATTAGCGGCGAGACATGGTCCGGCGTGACGCGATCTTACCGTCTCTATCCCATGACGGCGGGCACGTTTCAGATACCGCCCGGCACCATCAAGGTGACCTACGCGGATCCGGACAACCAGCAACCGGTCGTCGTCGACGCCCAGACAGACGGGTTCGAAATCACCGGAGAGATCCCCGAAGGCGCCCAGGGCCTCGACCCGTTTCTTGCCGCGAAGTCGCTGACACTGGAACGGACTGTCAAAGGCACTCCCGAAAGCATGAAAGTGGGCGATGCACTGACCATAACCACGACCGTGAAGGTGACGGGTGTAGCCCCGATGTTCGTGCCGCCGCTCTCCGACGCGGATCCGGGCGACGGGCTGGCCTCTTATCCGAAGGAGCCGGTTCTCGACGAAAAGGAAGACAGGGGCCTGCTTTCTGGCACGAGAAGCGAGGAAACGTCTCTGGTCGCAGAGACCGCAGGTTCGTATGCGATCCCGGAGAAAAGCCTTTCCTGGTACAATCTTGAAAGCGGCAAAATCGAAACCGCCACCGTTCCGGAGATCGCGCTTCAAGTGACGGGCACCGCGGGGGCACAGCCGGAGCAGCAGGCAGATCCGTTCGATTGGCGGGGCCTGTTCGGATGGCTCGTCCTGATCGCGCTTGTCGCCGTTCTGGCCACGGTCGCGTGGCGATTGCTGTCTCCGGGTGCCAAGCGATCAGCAGCGGCACTCAAGGAACGATACTACACGTCGGAAAGCTATCTGTTCCGCAAGTTGACCGCCGCAATAAGACAGCACGACCTCAACGGGACGCTGCAGCGTGCGTCCAGGTGGAAGACCGCCGTTGACGGCAACATTCGATCCGGCGACTGGAAGGATTTTGAGCGGGCAGTTCACGCATGCAGCGCGCTTTCCTACTCACCAGCAAGGCCAAACGGGCGTGAGGATACCGACACCCGTTGGAGACATCTTCTTGAAACCGTTCGAGGCATGCGCCTGAGCCTCCACAGGAAAAGGCAGTCGGAAACGCATGCCCGTCTGCCCGACATCAATCCCCGCTAGATCGGCAGCACTGCCTTTTGCCCAGCCCCGTGTTCCGCAACCGTTTCCATGCCGATTGACGGGTCTCGACCCTAAACAACTTGATTTGCACTCTTTCCTGCGCACCAGGCTCAGCCGGCCTTGGCGGTCTGTCCCATCAGGACCGGAACGACCTGGCTAGGCGGGCCCATCATCGCGATCTGGCCGGAATTGAACACGACCACGCGGTCGGCCATTTTCATGTGGCTTGGACGTTGCGTGTTGATCAGAACGGTGGCCTTGCCATGCAGCTGTCCGATCATGTCCATGAACTTGCGATCACCGTCGAAATCGAGATGCATGCCGGGGTTGTCGAAGAGGTAGAGCGGCACCCTCTTGACGAGCGCCCGGGCAAGCACGATGCGCTGTTTCATGTTGTCCGGAATCTTCTTCAGAACTTCGCTGTTCAGGCGCGTCTCCAGGCCCTCGAAGTTTTCCTCAAGATAGGACAGGAGACCGAGGCCTTCGGCGGTTTCGAAGATCCGGCTGTCACTCGCTCCCGGCTCTGAAAGAAGCAGGTTCTGCTTGACGGTTCCGTAGAAGAAATCGAGGTCGTCAGGTGCGTAGCCGATCCGCGATCGCCATTCGGCCGAGTCCAGCTGGCGAACGTCCAGTCCGTCGAAAAGAATGGACCCGACCTGGGGCTGATAGAGACCCGTGATGGCTTGAAAGAGGGTCGATTTGCCGGAGCCGCTCGGGCCGGTGATCGCGAGCAGTTCACCCTGTTTGACGGTCAGTTCGACGCCTTTCAGCGACGCCTCGGTGGCACCGGGATAGCGCAGCACGAGCGAGGTGATCTTCAGGTCTCCCTGAATGTCGCGGGTGATCCTTGGCAGATAGCCGGGTTCGCGCTCCAGCGGCACCTTCATCAGATTGTCGATCTGCTCGAGCACCGTTCTGCTTTGTGCAAGCTGCGTGATGCTCAGGAAGGCCTGGTTCATCGGGTTGAGAACACGCCAGGACAAGGCCATCGTGGCAATGAGCGCCCCGAGACTCATGTCGCCGTTCATCACCTGCAACGCGCCTATTCCCAGCACAAACACGCCGCAGATCGTCATGAGCGTCTGCGACACCGTCTGCAACTGGTGAGTCAGATTGCGCGCATGGATGTTAGACTTGTTGAAGTTGGCTGACAGGCCGGAAAAGCGTTCGAGCCAGGTATCTTCGACCGAAAGATCCCGGAGGGTACGCTGGTTTCGAAGCGTTTCGATCATGAAACTGTTCAGCTTCGACTTGTGCTCGCCGACCGCGGCCACTTCGCGCTGGACCTTGGGCAACACGTAAACGGCGATGACAGAATAGATGATAAGCAGTGCAAGCGGCGGATAGGCAACAGGCCCGCCGATCAGAAAGATCGCTGCAATGAAGATCAGCGTGAACGGGATATCGACGATCGCGGTGAAAAGCGCGCTTTGAAATATGTCGCGAACGCTGTCGAAATACCGCAACCGCATGACCTGGGTTCCGATCGGGGCTTCGGCAAGCATCGAATAGGGAAGATGCAAAATCCTCTCAAAAGTCTTGTTGCCGACAATCGCGTCGACGCGCCCGCCGAGATAGGACTGCAGGGTGTTCTTGGTCTTGCGCAGAGCCAGTTCGCTCAGGACGATGATGCCAATGCCTGCTGCCATCGTCAGAAGCACCTCGATCGACTTGGCACCCATCGCCTTGTCGTAGATCGCCATGATGAACAATGGCGGCCCCAAAGCGAGAATATTGAGCACGAAGCCGATCGCCAGGATTGAAACGATGCTGGTGCGGAACTGTTTTGACGCCAGTGACGACCAACGGCGGTTGCCGGAAGCGTTCCTGTCCGTTTCCGTCTCTTCCGCGACCGTGTAGACCTCGTGCCGCGCGATGTCCTTCGCCGAGACGATGACGGCTTCACCCTTCAAGCCGGAAAAGGCGCGAAAGTCCCCGCTCTCGGTTTTGGTCGCGAGCACCAGAACGTCGTCGGCCGTCACGCTGATGCACGGAAGTTGCGAAACGGCAATGTCGGCGGGATTGGCGCGGTAGCGGGTGGACGAAACGTTTATCCTGTTCAGGACCGTTCTGAGGTCCTGGATCGACGCGATCCGGTCGAAGTGCGGCAGAGCTTCGAACAGGAGCCGGTCATTGCCCTGCCAGTTCATCTCGCGCAGCAACGGCACAAGACATCTCTCGGCCGGGGTCTTTCCTTCACTCAGCTTGTTGAAGGCCGTTTCGGCGGCTTCGTTTCCCAATTGATCCGACAATTCATTCCATTGACGGTGAACGGGATTGGTCTGCGGGTTCAGGTCCTCAAGATCGAACAGGGCACGGGTCACGCTGAAATCTCCACACTTTGCGGATTGGGTCCGGTTTCCTGCGTGATCTCGTGGATCCTGCCGTCTTCAAGCCGGTACTGGCGGTCGGCGACGGCAAGCATTGACGGGCGGTGCGCAACGATGATGACGGTCAGATGTCCCTTCAAGCGGTAGAGCGCGCTGATGAGTCCCTTTTCAGCCTGCTGGTCCAGCTGTGCATTTGCCTCGTCGAGAATCAGGATTTTCGGCTCCCCCGCCAGCGCCCTTGCGATGCAAATGCGCTGCAAGGTCGAGGCCGGGACCTTTCCTCCGAGATCGGCGCCGAGCTGCGTGTCGTAACCTCTCGGAAGCAGATGGATTTCCTTTTCCAGACCGATCAGTTTAGCGGCCATCCGGGCGCGCGCGATGTCGGAGACCGCGCCGAACATGGTCAGGTTCTCGATGATCGAGCCGTTGAACACAGCCGACCGGCTGTCGACATAGGCAACGTGTTTGCGCAGGGCATGTTTCAACGGACCGGAGAAATCATGCCCACCGACGAGGACGTCCCCGGCAAGAGGCGACAGTTCCCCGGCGAAGAGCTTCATCAAGGTGCTCTTGCCGCTCCCGTCCGCGCCGCTGAAGCCGACAAATTCACCCGGCTTGATCGACAAATTCACATTCGTGAAAACCTGCCGCCGCGCATTCTGGATATCCATCGAGACGTTTATCAGTTCGACTGAACCGACCGGATCCGTCTTCAGTTCCGCCCGTTTTTCGACCGGCGGAAGATCGAACAGTTTTTCGACCTGCGCATAATCATGCTTCAGGCGCTGCATGTCCGTCAGGTGGTTGATCGCGCGAAGAAAAGGTTGCACGAACTGCCCGGACAAAAGCGTACTCGCCGCGACACCGCCGATGCTGAAGCCGTCGTTGATGACCATGACGGCACCGAACAGGACGACGAAGACGGTCGTCAGTGTCGCAAACACCGTCGAGGCGTCGCGGGCCTGCCCCGCCAGAAGCATGTAGCGGGCGCTCAGGTTCGCCGTTTCCTTCTGCAAGCGCTCGAAACGGCGAATCATCAATGCTTCCATCGACTGCGACTTGACCGTCTTGGCGCCAGACAGCACTTCGAGCACGAAATCGGATTTCCGGTCGTCCTGCGCGGCCCGGTCCGCAACCACCTTTTGAAGCACCCGGCTGCGGTGAAGCGCGAACAGGATGAAGACCGCGAGCAGGACAACAGGCACCAGAGCCAATGGTCCGGCTATGAAGACCAGAACCGCGAGGAAAATTCCTCCGGCAGGAAGATCGATTGCGAGCAACCGCCCCTGGTCGCCGTAGTGATCGGCGATGGACTGCAGCGATCTCAGCCGGTGAACCTGAAGTGAGACCGGCGTGCCGGCGAAGTTTTCGGGTTTTGCATCCAGCACGCGCCGGAACAGTTCCTTGTGCGCCTGGTGATTGAAACTTGCCCCCAGTCTGCCGACGACGGCAGCCCGCGCGACCTTGATGAGACCATCGGCGGCAAGAACGCAAACGACCCCGAATGTGAGAACCAGCAATGTGTCCGTCGATGCATTCGGCAGAACCCGGTCATAAACCTGAAGCACAGCGAGCGGCATTGCCAGACCGAGGATATTTGCGAAGATCGAAGCGACCACAACATCCCGGGGAAGTCGCGGAGACGATATCCATTTGCCGCTTGGAGAATGCGCGACACGCATTCTGCGCAGAAAAAAAGATGACAAGAATGATTTCAACATTGACTAACCAGAGTCGTCCCCACGTCCTCACAAGGTGCTCCGGCGGGTTTAAAAAAACGTTTACCTTAAGGGCTTGCGCACGAATATATTTCTGAAATTAAAAAGAATTTTCTCGGAAATTTTTCGCTTTATTAAGGACAACATCGTTCACTCGCATGATGGAAATCGTGTGAGCAGGCGGCCGCATGGCAAAAGACACCGAAAATCGGACCTCCGACAGCAAGCCCCAGGCCAATGATGGCAGCGGGGATTCCAGTTCGACGCTGGGTTCCGACGAATATCTTCATTCCGGCCTTCTCGATTCCAAAGACCGGCATCTCGACAAGGCACACGACTATCACCTTGAACAGGACATGGGCGCTTCCAGCGAGCAGGTGATTTCCAATCTGCACCTGGGCAGCCACCTGGACAAACCCCTGCCGGAGGAAGACCTCAAGGACGGCGCACCCTCGCCCAGTACTGAAGACGGTGCGCAGCCAACAAGGGACGACGCGCCTGTCGCCGCGGGTGCGGCCGACGAGGGCGCAGAGAGAACTGCCGAACCCGGAGCCGACGAGCGCCCCTCCACCGATACGATCGTCAAGAACAGCGGCAGTTCCGCTTCAGCGCCCCTCGTTGAACGGGCAGAGCCGTCAGGCGTCAGCCTCAACGATCCAGCCGCCGTCGATCCCGCGACCGGTCAGCCGGATTCCGAGGCTCAGGCCGCCGCGATTCCGGCAACAGATTCCGTGCCGGTCGCCGGTTCGAACGAGGAACAAGAGCCGGCAACAGAGACGAGTTCCGATTTGTCCGGCGTTTCGGATATCGACAACGATCAGAATGCCGTTGACGAAGATGCCGCGATCGGCGCGCTCACCGGCATTACCGCGAACGCCGAAACAGCCGACGCCTCCGGTGTCACCTATAGCCTGGTTGACGACGCGAACGGCCTGTTTGCCATCGACCCCATGACCGGCGTGGTGACCGTTGCCGGTGAACTGGACGCCGAAACGGCCGGTTCGCACGATATTGTCGTGCGCGCCCTTGCCGCGGACGGTCAATCAAGCGAAGAAACTTTCACGATCGAGGTGGGCGACGTCGATGAGAGCGACATTTCGGCCGTAACGGATGTCGACAGCGCTGCAAACCGGATCAGCGAAGACGCCGGGGCCGGGACTGCTGTCGGCGTCACGGCCCGGGCCACCGACGAAGACGCCACGGCAACCGTCTCTTACGCAGTCGACGATCCCCGTTTCGAGATCGATGCGGACGGCGTTGTCACGCTGGCAGAAGGCGCCGTTTTCGATGCCGACACGGAAGGCGATGTCAGCTTCACGGTAACGGCGACGTCGAGCGATGGCTCCAGCTCGAGCGAAACCTTTTCGATCAGCGTCACGGACATCAACGACGAAACCCCGTCCGATATCCAGCTTTCAGACGCCGATATCGATGAAAACAGTTCCGCTGGAACGGTCGTTGCGAAGCTGTCCGTCTCCGATGCGGATGCAGGCGATACACATGTCTATGAAATCGCGGATGATCCGTCCGGCTATTTCGAGATCGTCGGAGACGAGATCCGGGTCAAGACCGGCGCCCTGCTCGATCATGAAGCGGCGGAAGAGCACACTCTGACCCTCACGGTCACGGACGCGGCCGGTCATTCCTATTCGGAAGATGTCACCATCGCGGTCAACGACATCAACGAGACACCCGGAGATATCGATCTCAGCGCTTCGGTTGCCGCGGCGGATTTCACGGCTTCGGACGGCTATACATCTCCGACAAGTATTTCCGACCTCGGCCTGGAAGCAGACAGGACTGTCGTGACCGTCTCGTTTTCCACGTCCGGCGACGTGGAGACCGCGCAGACACTGTTTGAAACCGGCGGGAACTACTATGGCCTGAACATCGTCATCGAGAACGGCGTCCTCAATGTCTATGCCGGCGAAGGCAACAATGTCGAACTGAGCACGCCTGTCGAGGCCGGGAAAGACTACAATCTGGCGCTTGAACTCAACAAGGAAACGAACACCCTCACCCTGTTGGTATCTGACGAACTGCCTCTCAACGAGATGAACGCGGACAACAGCCTCGCTGACCAAAAGGATGGCTGGACCGATACCGACTGGGACGGGGGCAACAGCATTGGCGTCGGCACACTGGCGGACCACAGCCAGGGGCACGCGGGAGGCGACTTCCTCGGAACCATTGGCGACGACGGCGTTTCGGTCTATGCCGATGCGACCCTCGAGACCTACATGCAGCCGGTTGTTGACGAAAACAGCGCGGGTGGAACGGTCGTCGCGCGGCTCTCGACAACAGATCCCGATGACGGGGACACACACACTTACGAGATCATGAACGATCCGTCCGGCTATTTCGAGATCGTTGGCGACGAAATCCGCGTCAAGGACGGCGCCCTTCTCGATCACGAAACCGCCGACACCCACACGATCACCGTCAAGGTGACGGACGCCGGCGGGTTGAGCCACTCCGAAGAGTTTTCGATCGCGGTCCAGGATGTGAATGAAGCGCCGGCCACGCTTGAACTGGATACGGAAAACAAGGCCGATTTCACCGCCGCCGACGGCTACACATCCAGCACCAGCATCTCAGAACTCGGGCTTGAAACCGACAACAACGTCTTTGCCCTGTCGTTTACGACGGCCGGGGACGTCTCCACGGCACAAACGCTTTTTGAAACGGGCGGCAATGTCTTCGGGCTCAATGTCGTCATCGAAGACGGGCGGCTGAACGTTTACGCGGGCGACAGCAACAATCTTGAACTGAGCGCGGAAATATCTCCCGGCACCGATTACAATTTCCTTCTGGAACTCAGCAAGGATGCCGGCACGATCACGCTGCTTCTTTCGGATACGCTTGCGCTCGACGATATGGATCGGAGCAACAGCCTTGCAGCGCAGCGCTCCGGATGGCCTGACGGCGATTGGGACGGTGGCGACGGTATCGGTGTCGGCGACATTTCAGGACACAGTCAGGGCCATGTCGGCGGAGATTTCCTTGGAGAAATCCACGACGAAGGTCTCTCCGTCTATGCGGATGCGACGCTGGACAACTTCAACACCGCCGCCCTCTCCGAAAACAGCGCAGGCGCCATTGTCGGTGCATTGTCCGTCTCGGATCCGGACAATGACGACGTGCACACCTATGCCGTCTCCGACGACCGTTTCGAGGTCCTCGGCGGCACCTTGAAGCTGAAGGACGGCGTCAGCATCGATTTTGAATCCGACCCGTCCGTCAAGGTCACCGTGACCGCGACCGATCCCGGCGGAGCCTCCATCGAAAAGACCTTCACCGTCGGCTTCGACGATGTCGCCGAAAACCTCATCTTGAATGACGGCGGTGTCGTCTTCACCGATACGGGGGTCGCCGAAACCAGCATTACCGGCGGTTCCGGCAATGACACGATCACCGCGCATGAAGACGGCGGTGTCATTGACGGCGCGGATGGCAACGACACGCTGACCGGCGGCGCCGGAGACGATCAACTTGACGGCGGCGCGGGCGCCGATACGGCGGTCTTCAGCGGCAGCCGCGATGACTACGATATCACCGAGAACCCGGACGGAAGTTTTACGGTCACGGATATGCGCGATGGCGCGCCGGATGGCACGGATACCGTTCGCAATGTCGAGAATTTCCGCTTTTCGGATGGCGATGTTCTCGCTGGCGATCTCATCGCGCAAGATATAACTGCAATCACAGACTCGGATGATGCCGAAAACACGCTCTCGGAGGACGCAGCAGCCGGGTCGCTTGTCGGCGTCACGGCGCATGCCGAAGATCCGAATGTCAGTGACACCGTCTCCTATTCCGTCGACGACGGCCGTTTCGAAATCGATGCGGACGGCACGGTGCGCGTTGCGGAAGACGCGGAGTTCGATGCGGAAACCGAAGGATCGCTTGACGTCGTCGTGACGGCAGTATCGAGCGATGGAACGTCGAGCCAGCAGACATTCACGATCACGGTCGCCGATGTCGACGAGTTCGATGCCTCCGATGTCGAGGACGTTGATGCGTCCCAAAACATCGTTTCCGAAGATGCCGCTTCGGGCACCGAAATCGGGGTCACGGCCTACGCCGCGGACGACGACGTCTCGGACACCGTCACGTATTCGGTCGACGACGAGCGCTTCGAGATCGCTGATGACGGCACGGTTACGGTTGCCGAAGGCGCATCCTTCGATGCTGAAACAGAGGCTTCGGTCGATGTCACCGTCACGGCGGAATCCTCGGACGGTTCGACCTCTTCGCAGACCTTCACCGTGGAGGTCAGAAACGTCAACGACAACGCGCCGACGGATATTCTGATCACGGGACAGCCCGGAAACCTGATCCAGAATGGAAGTTTCGAAGCCTTTGACGTTTCGAACGGGTCCTGGACACACACCAAGTCCGATCCCTCCGGTTCCTGGTCCTCGGAAGGATCAATCGAAGTCTGGAACAATCTCGGCAGCGTCGATGCCACGGACGGTGACAAGCATCTGGAACTCGATTCGGACGGAGGTGTGAATTCGATCTCGCAGTCCGTCGAAACGACACTTGGGCAGGTCTATGACCTGTCCTTCGATGCAATGGCGCGGTCAAGCTCCGAGACCAGCACGGTCGAGGTCTACTGGAACGACGAACTGATCTCGCGGTTCGATCCGGAGACCGGCGACTGGGCGTCAATGGACCTTCAGGTTGTCGGCACCGGTGGGGAAGATGTTCTCGAGTTCCGCGAAACGGCGGAAGACAACAACAGCTACGGCGCGCTGCTCGACAACATTTCCCTGACCCAAATTCCGCTGACCATTGCCGAAGGCGTGAATGGCGCGGTGGTCGGAAGCGTCTCGTCCACCGACGCGGATGTCAGCGACAAGCACACCTATTCCGTCTCGGACAACCGCTTCGAGATCGTCGCAAACGGCATCGGCTTGATGGTGCTGAAGCTCAGGGACACCGAGAGCCTTGATCGCGAAAGCGCCGACAGCGTCACGCTGACCGTGACGACAACCGACTCAGGCGGCCTCTCCTATAGCGAAGACGTGACCGTCTTCATTTCCGACATCTCGGAATATTCCGTCTCGGCGATTACGGACGAGGATGGGGCTGCCAACATCCTGAGTGAAGATGCGGGCGCGGGTGAAGAGACCGGCGTGAGCGTTGCCGCGACGGATGACGACGCAACCGATACCGTCTCCTATACGGTCGACGACGACCGCTTCACCGTTGCCGATGACGGGTCGGTTACTGTTGCGGAAGGTGCGACGTTCGACGCAGAAACCGAAGCAACCGTCAACGTCACCATCACCGCGACCTCCAGCGACGGATCGACGTCGTCCGAAACTTTCGAAATCGCGATCGCAGATGTCGACGAAATGGACGTGTCCGCCGTCACGGATACGGATGCTTCGGTCAATTCGATTGCAGAGAGCGCCGCAGCTGGCACCGAAGTCGGTATTACCGCGTCAGCGTCCGACGGAGACGTCAGCGATGCCGTGTCCTATTCGGTCGATGACAGCCGTTTCGACATTGCCGCCGACGGCACGGTGACCGTCGCCGACGGAGCGACGTTTGACGCGGAAACGGAGGGAACGATCGATGTAGTGGTGACGGTCACGTCGACCGATGGCTCCGCGTCCCAGGAAACCTTCACGATCACGGTCGCCGACATCAACGAGTTTGCGGTTACAGCCGTCACGGACACGGACAGCAGCGCCAACACGATTGCCGAGGATGCGGCCGAGGGAACGACGGTCGGCGTGACTGTAGCGGCCGCCGACGACGATGCGTCCGACACGGTGACCTACACCGTCGATGATGCGCGCGTCGATGTCGCGGCCGACGGCACGGTCACCGTTGCTGCAGGCGCTTCCTTCGACGCGGAAACGGAAGCTTCGATCGACGTCACGGTCACGGCTCATTCCTCGGACGGATCGACATCCGAAGAAACCTTCACAATCGATGTGGCCGATGTCAACGAAACCGGCGTGTCCGCTGTTGCGGATACGGACGCTTCCGCCAACACGATTTCCGAGGACGCGGCCGAGGGAACGGCGGTTGGCGTGACGGCATCAGCCGCCGATACCGATGTCACCGACACGGTTTCCTATACCGTCGACGATGCTCGCTTCGATGTCGCCGCCGACGGCACAGTCACCGTTGCTGCGGGAGCCTCGTTCGACGCGGAAACGGAAGGCTCGATCGACGTCACGGTCACGGCTCACTCCTCGGACGGCTCAACGTCTGAAGAAACTTTCACAATCGACGTATCAGACGTCAACGAAACCAGCGTTTCCGCGGTCACGGACACGGACGGCAGCGCCAACACCATTGCCGAGGATGCAGCCGAGGGAACAACAGTCGGTGTGACGGCATCGGCCACCGATGCCGATATCACCGACACGGTTACCTACACTGTTGACGATGCGCGCTTCGACGTCGCTGCCGACGGCACGGTGACTGTTGCCGCAGGTGCGTCGTTCGATGCGGAAACGGAAGGCTCGATCGACGTCACGGTCACGGCTCACTCCTCCGACGGCTCAAGGTCTGAAGAAACCTTCACGATCGACGTATCCGATGTCAACGAAACCGGCGTTACCGCCGTCACGGACACGGACGGCAGCGCAAACACCATTGCCGAGGATGCGACCGAGGGAACAACCGTCGGTGTGACGGCATCGGCCGCCGATGCCGATATCACCGACGCGGTGACCTACACCGTTGACGATGCGCGCTTCGATGTCGCTGCCGACGGCACGGTCACGGTTGCGTCCGGTGCTTCGTTCGATTTCGAAACCGAACCGACCATCTCTCTCACGATCACGGCCACCTCTTCTGACGGAACGAGCTCGCAGGACGTCGTCGAGATCGCCGTTTCCGATGTTGCCGAGACATTCAGTCTGCAGCCCGGTCAAACCGTTTTTGTCGATGAAGGTGTCGCCGAACCGGAGATCCACGGAACGGACGCAGCGGAAACCATCACCGCGCATGACGACGGCAGCAAAATCTTCAGTGGCGGCGGCGACGATACCATCCACGGCGGCAAGGGCGATGACCACATCGAGTTCGGCACAGGCGCCGATACGGTTTACGGCGGCGACGGCGACGACTTCATCGACGATGAGATGGGAACAAGACCCAACACCGAAGCAAACCTGCTGGATGGAGGCTCCGGCAACGACACCATTTATGGCGGCGGCGGCGACGACACGCTTCTCGGCGGCACCGGAAACGACAACCTCTCCGGCGAGGAAGACGACGATACGCTCCAGGGCGACGCCGGTAACGACCGGATTTCCGGCGGCAGCGGCACCGACACCGCCATCTATTCCGGAGACCGCGACGACTACGACATCGTTCAGAATGCCGACGGGTCCTACACGATTTCCGATACGCGCCCGGATTCGCCTGATGGGACGGATACAGTCCATGACGTGGAGATCTTCACCTTTGCCGACGGTAACGTGCTGGCCGGCGACCTGATCGCGGAACGGGTCAGCGCCGTGAGTGACACGGACGCATCGGACGACGCGATCTCGGAAAACGCGGCGGCCGGAGACAGCGTCGGCGTCACGGTCAGCGCCGAAGACTCCAATGTATCCGATAGCGTTTCCTATTCCGTCGATGACGCCCGCTTCGAGGTGGCGGACGATGGTACAGTCACTGTCGCAGCCGGCGCGGAATTCAACTACGAGACAGAGCCGAGCATTGATGTCGTCGTCACGGCAACCTCGACGGACGGTTCGACCTCCGAGGAAACTTTCACAATCAACGTGGCCGATGTCGCCGAAAGCATGGAACTGGCGGACACCGGCGTCACGATGACCGATACCGGGGTTGCGGAAAGCTCCATCACGGGTGGAACCGGCAACGATACCATCACCGCACATGACGATGGCGGCGACATGGATGGGGGCGACGGCACGGACACCATCATCGGCGGTGCCGGTGACGACACGCTGGACGGCGGCGCAGGCGCGGACAACGATGCCCTGCAGGGCGGCGAAGGCAGCGATACCTACATGCTTCACGGCGACGGCCGGGCGGACATCATATCGGACACCGGCACGACGGGAACGGACCGGATCGTTCTTTCCGAGAATACCGGCACCGAGTTCGAGCTGGAAGATACCTTCAATGCGGCGACCCAGGGAATCGAGGAAATCGACGGAAGCGGCGTCTCCGGCGAAACGCTGAGAGCACAGCGCAGCGATTCCCAGATCGACTGGGACTTCACCGGTGTCGAACTGACCGGCGTGGACCAGATCGAAGGTCGGGACCGGGATGATGCCATTACCGGATCGACGAGCGACGACAACATCATCGGCGGCGCTGGCAACGATACACTTGCGGGAAGCGAGGGTGACGACACCATCGACGGCGGCACGGGTACGGACACGGCCCGTTTTTCCGGCAATCTTTCGGACTACACCGTTTCCGAGAATGCCGGAACCGTCACGATCGTTGACACCCGGCCCAGTTCACCCGACGGAACGGATACGCTCACGAATGTCGAAAATTTCGAATTCGCCGACGGCACCTATTCACTCGCCGACATCGTCAATCTGGCACCGACCGACGTTACCCTCACCGCCAATGAAAGCCTATCGATCACTGAAGTTGTCGGCGGCGATGCGGTGGTCACGGGCGAGATCGTTTCCGACGGGTTCGGCAACCAGTCGGTCGATCACTGGTCAATCAGTCACGATGGCGGCGACCTGACCATCGACGTGCTGGCCGGGGGATATGAATCAGGCAGCCTCGACAGCCAGATCTATCTTTACCGGGACAATGGCGGCGGTGATTTCACCCTCGTTGCCAGCAATGATGACGGTGCCGCAGGCAGTGACGGCAGCACCTCGTCCTATGACAGCTACCTGAGCCAGACCGGTCTTGAAGCCGGAACCTACATGGTTGTCATCGGAAGCTATCCTCTCGATAGCGGCGAAGCGCTGGATAGCGGATCTGACTATCCGACGTCCGGTTCATCGACCGGACCCTACCAGATCACGGTCAGCGGCGACGCCACCATCACCGGCCTCACCGAACATCCGGTTTCCGGAGGAGACTGGGGTGACCCGGGCAGCAATGCCGTCATCGTCTCGAATGGTGCCGGGGAAGAGACCATCGCAGCAGGCTCAACGCTGACCGGCATTGAGTCAGTCGCCGACGAAAACAGCGGAGACACGTTCCATTTCAGTTTCCTGGACGACGGCGACGGCGCATTCCAGATAGATTCGAATACCGGGTCTGTTTCGCTCGCGCGCGAACACGATGCGAGCACGGCGAAAAGCGACACGGTCACGGTTCAGGTCGCAGATGCCGAGGGGGCTACTTTTGACAAGACAGTCGGGATAGAACTTGGCACGACGGACGCCGACACGATCGTCGGTACGGATGAAGACGACGTCGTTTTCGGGTTCGGTGGAAATGACAGCATCGATGGCGGCGCAGGCAACGACATGCTGGTTCTGTCCGGGAACCAGGCCGACTATGCGATCTACGACAATGGCAACGGCAGCCACACCATCGTGGACACGCGTTCCGGGTCGCCGGACGGCACCAAGACGATCAGCAATGTTGAAGAGTTCACTTTCGCGGATGGCAAGGTTGCCGCCGGTGACCTGTCACTCAGCAGCGAAATCACGCTGCTTGATTCAAACTCGACCGGCAACCAAATTCACGAAACCGCAGACGCGGGGTCGGAGGTCGGCATATCCGTCTCCGCACTCACACCCGGCGATGGCGCCCTCACCTATGCGCTGAGCGACGACCGCTTCAGCATCGACGCGGATGGTGTCGTGACGATCGCCGATCACGCTTTCTTCGACAGTCAGGTGGAAAGCTCGATCGATCTCACCGTCACGGCCACGGCCGCGGATGGCAAGGAAGCGTCCGAGACCTTCACCGTCAACGTGAACGGCACTTACAGCTACGAAATGACCGGCGGTCTCGCCGACGGAAGTTTCACCGGCACGGGCGACCGTTCGTATTCCGTCGACGGCGTCGGAGGCAACGACACAATCACAACCGGCGACCACAATGACCGCATCGAAGGCGGATCGGTGGCGGGAAATGACCTGATTACCGGCAATGGCGGGCGCGACCTCCTGTTCGGAGACGGTGGTAACGACACGATATCGGGTGGTTCCGGCGACGATATCATAGTCGGCGGTACCGGAGACGACACGCTTTCCGGCGGTGACGGGTCGGACCTGTTCATGCATGGCCTGGGTGACGGCAACGATGTCATCGAAGGCGGTGCAGGCACGGCCTGGACCGACGTTATCGACCTTGGCGGCGGACCGGGCGTGACAGCAGCCGGCGAGTACGGTACCGACTGGACCGTGACGATCACCAACGGCTCGGTTGAAAAGACCGACACCGAGAACGGCAGGCTGGAGCTCTCGAAAGACGCCGAAGGGACCATCGATTTCAGCGATGGAAGCAAGATCGACTTTGCCCAGATCGAGGAGATTCGCTGGTAGGCGAGCCAGGTGCCGACGACTATCGGCGCACATACAGATAAGCCCGGTCGGTTCGACCGGGCTTTTCTTTGCAGACTTCGCCGCGCATTGCGCGTCGTTCAGCGCTCGCTCAACGGATCGCCGATGGCGCGCGTCACCGGTTTGAGCAGATACTGCATGACGGATTTGGAGCCGGTGACGATCTTGGCGTCGACGACCATGCCCGGCGAAATCGTTTCCGCCTGGGCACCGCGCCCAATCATGTTGGATGAGAGCGGGATAGACGCCTTGAAATAGTAGTTGCCGTATTCATCGCGGAAACTGGAAGCGGACAGGACGGTGACCTCGCCTTTCAGTGTTCCCTGAATATTCGGATCGAAGGTGGTGACTGCGATCTCGGCTTCGTCGCCCACTTCCACGTGGCCGATATCCCGCGGTGACACGCGCACTTCGGCGACAAGATCGCTGTTGCTCGGGACGATTTCGGCAACGACATCTCCGGGAGCCAGGACGCTGCCAGGCCCCTTGAGATTGAGCGCCTTGATATGACCGCTCGCGGGCGCTCTCACAAAGAGCCTGTCAAACCGGTCCCTTTGTTTTTCCGCCTCGAAGGCAAGTTCGTTTCGCTCCTGAACAACCCTGCTCCGCTCTTCGGCCAACTCTTCGGCCGCAGAAGCTATCGACCGTTCGAGGCTTGCCCTTGCTTCTGCAAGCTGGGCTTCCGTTCGACCCTTCCTGCCGACAAGTTCACTCAACACACTTTGTGACAGTTGAAGCGCGGATTTCGCGTCGAGAAAACGCCGCTTGGATGAATAGCCTTGATCAAAGAGTGTCTGCTGGATCGTGAACTTCTCCTGCTCGATCTCGACCTGCGTCCGCTGGAACGCAATTCGCTCCACGACGCTGGCAAGCTCCGCCTCGCGTTCATCGATCCTGGCCTTCAAGGCCTCTTGCTCCTGTTCGCGCGCGCGCTGTTGCGCCTCGGAGGCTGCCTGCTGGGCTTCGCTGAAATCGAACCCCTCGCCCGATCGCAAGTCGCTTATGTTCGAGAAATCCGGATTGAGGACAAGACGCTGTTCCTCGCGCTCAAGAAACTGAAGCCGTGTGCGCACGCGCTCCAGGTCGCTGGACGTCGCGGTTTCCTGCAGACGGACGAGCGGCGTTCCCTTCTCGACGAGTTGGCCTTCCTGGACCAGGACTTCGGCGACAATGCCGCCTTCAAGGTGTCCGACGGTCTGAACCTTTCCGGCCGGGACTATTTCCCCGGATGCCTTCGCGACTTCCCGAACCTGTCCGACGACCGACCAGCCCAGAAAGGCGGCTGCGCCCAGGGACAGAACTTGCAGAATGCGCCTGTATGCGAAAGGAGGCGGTCCCTCCTCCAGCTCCAGGGGCATATCCAGTGAATACTCTTCTTTGGCTGACTTGCGGCGAAACATGACGGACTGGAACCACGTTGAAACTCGTGGCTGAACAGTGCGCCATTAAAGTAAACATCTGCTGAATCCGGGCGCGTCTCCTGCGTCCGACCGCCTCTTTCAGATGAGCTATAAGTTATTACTTCTTATGCGCTTTTTGTTTTTTGGTCTCAGTTTCCGTTTTCCCGACAACGTAAACAACTGAATGCAGGCCAGAAGCTCCGCGCGGTCGTGCCAAAGAACGAGATTCCTTCAGGCAGCCGTCTCGGAGCAGCGTTGCGTCCGCCAGATTTCGTTGGTTCTCGCATAGTCCCATCCGAACGCCTCTTCAGATGGCCCAAGCGTGTTGAGCCTGTCGAGCCGGTCCAGGGCCTCGGACAGATCGGGACGGTGCCCGGCGGGCACGGGCCACATGACGAAATGCATCTTCTCCATGGCCCCGAACCATTCCGCCCTGCGCGCATAGACGCGTCTGTGGACCGTTTGGAACACGAACTTTTCCAACGAGACGACATCCTTCCACACCGAGAGATTCGGGATGACCCGGGGATCATCCATGATCACGGTCGTTTCGCCCTTGCCTGCATCTTCGACGAGACGCCAGACAAACCCTTCGCTTCGTTCTGCAACCGCATTTACCCTGTTGAGGTTATTGACGAAATCAGCGACGCGCGGATCGGTGATCTCGTATTTGAGCCGGGCGATATTCAGTTCCGCGATGTAATGTTCCCGCATTTGGACCCATCCTCGTGTTCTCCGGCCGCATTGTCGCAGCATGTGCGCTTGCGCCGGATCTGAAGCAACGTTATAAAGTTACGCGTTACACAATTACTCTGCCGATCGGTTCGACACATGATACCTTCTACCACCCTCTCCGACACCGCAAGGAAATCCGGCCGCACGCTGACCAGGTCCGTGTTGGCAGGCTCCTTCGCTCTGGCCGCTGGAATGTCGGCTGCAAACGCGGATGCACCCAGCGTCGTCACGACGATAAAGCCGATCCACTCCATCGCTGCGGCAGTCATGGACGGTGTTGGCGAACCTGAGATCCTCATCGATGGGGCAGCATCACCACATGGTTTTGCCCTGAAGCCATCCCAGGCCGCCCTCATCCAGGGCGCAGATGTCGTGTTCTGGGTGGGCCCGTCCCTGTCTTCGTCCCTTGCCAAGCCGATCGAAGCCATGACTGCCGACGCAGTTGAAGTCGAACTGCTTGAGGCCAAGGGTATCGACCTGCTGCCCTTCCGCGAGGGTGCCAGTTTCGACGCGCATGATCACGATCACGGCGATCATGAAGAGCATGCCGAGCATGATGATCACGACCATGAAAAGCATGAAGAACATGCCGAGCATGATCACGATGAACACGATCATGAGAAACATGCTGAGCATGGTGATCATGACCACGAAAAGCATGAAGAACATGCTGAACATGACCATGATGAACACGATCATGAAAAACATGCTGATCACGACGAGCATGATCACGAAGAGCATGCCGGACACGCGGATCATGAAGGACATGACCATGCAGGCGGCATGGATCCGCATATCTGGCTGAACCCGGACAACGGCATCGCGATTGCGGCCGCCATGGCGGAGACGCTTTCAGAAGTCGATCCCGATAACGCAGCAACCTACCGGGAAAACGCCGCCGCTTTCGCGGAACGGATTGAAGCGCTCGAAGACGACCTCGCCGAAACGCTGGCGCCCGCGAAAGGGAAGAACTTCGTGGTCTTCCACGACGCCTACCACTACTTCGAACATCACTTCGACATCGAGGCCAGCGGTGCGGTCACGCTCACGCCCGAGACCGTCGCAAGTGCCAGCCGTATCGCGGAAATCCGGGACCAGATGTCCGACCTGAACGTAACCTGCGTCTTCCAGGAACCGCAGTTCGACGCCAAGCTTGTCGATGTTGTCCTGGAAGGAACCGAAGCACGGAAAGGCACTCTGGATCCGCTTGGAACAGAACTGGAGAACGGGCCGGATCTCTATCCGAACCTTCTCACCAGCATGTCGCAATCTCTCGCGGACTGCCTCTCCGGACAGTCGTAGCGCTCACACGACAAACGCCATAAAAAAACGCCGGGCATGTTGCCCGGCGTTTCACGTTCAAGGGTCTGGTCTTAGCCTGCAGACCGTGCCTTTGCGCGCTCGGCCTCGGTTTTCTCGATCGCCTTCAACAGGTAACGGTCGCGATCATAAATGTCCGAGTAGTAGCCGATGCCGCTGCCATCCAGTTCAGGCCAGGCGGTGAAGTAGGAAACATAAACCGGAATGTCGCCCGTGACCTGTTCCTGCTCGTTCTGCCCCGCAGCAATCCGGGACGTCACATAGTCCTTGGACTTGCCGAGAACGGCCGCCGCCATGCCCTTCGGATCGTGCAGACGGATGCAGCCGTGGCTGTAGGCGCGCACGTCCTTGTTGAACAGGTTTTTCGACGGCGTGTCGTGCATGTAGATGTGATGCCGGTTCGGGAAAAGGATCTTGACTTCCCCCAGCGCGTTGGAGCGGCCCGGATACTGCCTCACATTCACCGATGTCTGCTTTGCGGCAACGGCATACCAGTTGACCGAGGCTGAGGAAATCTTGCGGCCACCCGGTGTCGTCACTTCGTAACCGGCCCGGTCGAGGTAGGACGGATCACGTGCAAGCTTGGGAACCATCTCGTTGACGATGATCGAATACGGAACGCCCCAGTAGGGATTGTATTCAACGATCTCGATCTTGTCGTAGAAGAAATTGGTCTGGTTGGATTTCTTGCCGACCACGACGCGCATCGACAGGGGATCTTCGCCCGGAGCGGTATATGTTGCGGTGAATGCCGCCTGGTTGATGAACACCTTGCGGTTGCCGAGTTCTTCGGGGATCCAGCGGCTGCGCTCCATTGCAAGTTCGACTTTCGCAATCTTCGCGGCGTTGGTTTCGCCGACAAGAGCCTTGATCGTGTTCTTGCCGACGATGCCGTCCGGCGTCAGTCCGGCCTCCTTCTGAAATGCCTTCACCAGGCTCACCAGAGCCGGAGCGTAAGCATCGGAGCCGTCATATCCGCTCAGAGTGTCGCCATGGGCGGCCTTCAGTTCGTCCGAGCCGTTTTTCCCGATTGCCGCGACGATGTTCTTCATCTCCGGGCTCGATTTGCCGGCTTTCAGGAACGTTCCCGGTGCAATGACGATCTGGTCAGCCTCTTCATCCTCGGCCTTGAGGCGCTTCAGTTCGGATGCAAGCGCCCGGAAATGATCGTTTTGCGGCTGATGCGAGACCAACTCGCTTTGCATGTCTTCCGCCGCAGAAAGGCCTTCAAGAGCTGCGACCAGATCCACGTCGTGCCTCGGCAGGTCGTGATACTGGGAGATCTTGTTCGGATCGACCCTGCCGCGTGTTGCATCAAGGACATAGGACAGTGCCGCGGCACTCATCTGCATTTCAAACCGCATCAGCGCTGCGTCGCGATCTGTTTCCCCAAGACCGGAAAGCGCCGGGAGCGGTACAAAATAGTCTTCGGGAACGAGCGCGTACTCGGCGGCGGACGCCATCTCCCGACGTGCTTTTGCAGCTTTCAGTGTGACGCCGTTATCGTCGACCCAGACAAAGTCCGGATGCTCGCGGTAATAGGCAATCAGCGCCTCGCCGACTTCGGGAAGAACGGTGACCGAAAGGCCCTTCAGCGCCGGGCGCGCTTCGTCGAAGGCCGTCAGGACGACGGGCTCGACCGGGGCGATATCCGTCTCGACGTTTGCGGCGTCAGCGGTTTCGGCACCTTCGCTTGCCGGCTGAAGTTCCGCGGTTTTCTTTTCCGACAGCGGTGCCAGGGACACTTTTTTCAGCGTGTCGGGCGTGTAGTTGAGATAGCGCGGCGCCGCGACCTTCACGGAAACCGCCTTTTTCCGCAACTCTTCCTGACGCTGGCGCTCCTGTTGCCTGCGGTGATTTTCAGGATTGAAAAGGCGCTGGAACAGGCCCTGCGCCGACGCCGTTTCAGGCATCGCGACACTGAAGCCGGATGCAAGGACAGTTGCCATCAGACAGGCTTTCAGGGAATTGACGGACAGTCTTCTCATCCCGCCCCGTCTCGAAACGCCAGCACCGTCCGTTGCACTTTTCATCTTGTTTGCCTGCATTGTCTCAACCCACGAATTCGTAAACCGGTCAAAAATCAGCGCGCCACCTCAAGCCGTCACTCGTCGCGCACCGACGTAAATCATTTGCCCGGAAGGCTGCCCTCCCGCACCAAGTCCCCTCGCGTTACGGCCCAATTCATTCGGAAAAAGTCCGGAAAACGGCCGCGAAATACGAAAAGCAAACTGGTTAATACTATATCAGTCTTGATGAGATGGTTAAGAGCAAGCTTCATTCACAGCTTTTGAATTCAAAACAGTGTGACGAATTTGCCGCGCGTGTTCGGGATCGCCGGTCATCCGGCACCCGAAAGCAGTACATGTGCACCGTTTCGACAAGAGCGCCGGCAGGCCGTCAGTGGGTGCTCTGCGAGATCATGACCGCGCTTAAACCTTTGCGCAACTTGCAGCTTCCGTTGCCAATACTGCCCGGCTAGGATAGCCGGACAGCTCTTGTTTCCGCCGAAAGTTCGACAGCCCAGCCTAGAACGGGATCTCGTCGTCCATCGGGCCGCCGCCACCACTCTGGCCGCCGAAGCCGCCGCCCTGTGAGCCGCCCCCACCCGAACTGCCGCCATATCCGCCACCGCCGCCGCCGAAGCCGCCGCCGCCCTGGGAGTCGTTGCCGTAGTCGGGCAAACCGCCCGGTTGCCCGCCTTCGCCGCGTCCGTCGAGCATGGTCAGGTTGGAATTGAACCCTTGAAGAACCACTTCGGTCGAGTATCTGTCCTGACCGGACTGATCCTGCCATTTGCGTGTCTGAAGCTGGCCTTCCAGATAGACCTTGGAGCCTTTGCGCAGGTATTGCTCGGCGACCTTGCACAGCCCTTCACTAAAGATCACAACGCGGTGCCATTCGGTTTTTTCGCGCCGTTCGCCGCTGTTGCGATCACGCCAGGTTTCAGACGTCGCGATGCGAAGATTGGCGATCGGACGACCGTCCTGGGTCCGGCGGATCTCCGGATCGGCACCCAAATTGCCGACCAATATGACTTTGTTGACGCTGCCCGCCATCCTGTACTCCTGTTCATTACCACGGCCGTTCCGGCTCTTCGTGCCGCTCACACGCATGTCCACGACAGACCGCTTGCCTGTGAAGCTGCCAGAAAGCAGAACCGTAACGACACTCCAACCGTTTCGCCGCAGTTTTCCGGTGGCTGCCCTCATTTTCCACAAGGCAGGCCCGGGAAAACCGGGATGCGGCCTGCCTTCTTGCCGACAGCGGGGCAAATCCGACCGCCTCCAGCAGCGATGTACTTGTTTTGTTCTTATCATTTCTGTAAAAGGAATTCAATCGAAGGGCCGCATTCAGCGTATTTTTGAAGGCGGCCAATTGGTCTCACTGGATGTTGCGCACATAGCTGCTATATCGGGTAGAGGCGACCTGGTGCCACGCGGTCAAAACCAGTTGCAATCCATTCAGCGGCGGGCTCGGACCGGCGCACCTCACGGCAGGAAATTTCAGAATGTCGAAGTCCGGAAACAGTCGGAAAGAAGAT
This sequence comes from Roseibium sp., assembly GCF_965229775.1. Lineage (GTDB taxonomy): Bacteria > Pseudomonadota > Alphaproteobacteria > Rhizobiales > Stappiaceae > Roseibium. Next base: position 4,757,359 of record NZ_OZ245929.1, on the reverse strand, counting down.
AACTGGACGCATGACCCCACCAAGGTCATCAGCATTCGCGGTGCGCGGGAACATAACCTCAAAGGTGTGGACCTCGATCTTCCGCGCGACAAGCTCATCGTCATGACCGGCCTGTCCGGTTCCGGCAAATCCTCGCTCGCGTTCGACACGATCTACGCCGAGGGGCAAAGACGGTATGTCGAGAGCCTGTCCGCGTATGCGCGGCAGTTTCTGGAAATGATGCAGAAGCCCGATGTCGACCAGATCGACGGCCTGTCGCCGGCGATTTCCATCGAGCAGAAGACCACGTCGCGGAACCCCAGGTCCACGGTCGGAACGGTGACCGAGATCTACGACTACATGCGTCTTCTGTTTGCGCGCGTCGGCATTCCCTACTCGCCGGCAACCGGACTGCCGATCGAAAGCCAGACCGTCAGCCAGATGGTCGACAGGATCATGGAACTGGAGGAAGGAGCCCGGCTCTATCTGCTGGCGCCGATGGTGCGCGGGCGCAAGGGCGAGTACCGCAAGGAACTCGCGGAACTCATGAAAAAGGGTTTCCAGCGCGTCAAGATCGACGGAACCTTTCACGAAATCTCCGAGGCTCCCGCCCTCGACAAGAAATTCAAACACGACATCGATGTTGTCGTGGACAGGATTGTCGTGCGCGATGATATCGCGGGCAGGCTTGCGGATTCCCTCGAGACGGCGCTCAAGCTCGCGGACGGCATCGCCATTGCGGAGTTCGCCGACAAGACCGACGACAAGGGCGACCCGGAGCGGATCATATTTTCGGAAAAGTTCGCCTGCCCGGTCTCCGGTTTCACGATCCCGGAAATCGAACCGCGCCTGTTTTCGTTCAACAATCCTTTCGGCGCCTGCCCGACCTGTGACGGCCTGGGAACGACGCTCGCCTTCGAAGAGGATCTTGTCGTGCCGGATCATTCGCTCTCCCTGCGCGAAGGCGCGGTTCTGCCGTGGGCGAAAACGGGATCGACATCTCCCTACTATGCGCAGACACTCGAGGCGCTCTGCAGGCATTACAAGGTGACGATGTCGACGCCCTGGAAAGATCTGCCGGCGGAGGTTCAGGACGCGATCCTTCATGGAACCGGAAAGACGGAGATTGAATTCGTCTATGACGACGGTGTGCGCAGTTACCGGACCGAAAAGGCGTTCGAGGGCGTCATCGGCAATATCGAGCGCCGCTGGCGCGAAACCGAATCCACCTGGGTACGCGAAGAACTCGCGCGTTTCCAATCCGATCACGCCTGTCCCGCCTGCAGCGGTTTCCGGCTGAAACCCGAAGCGCTCGCCGTCAAGATCGCCGATCGACATATCGGCGAGATCACCGAACTCTCTATCCGCAGCGCCAGGGACTGGTTCGATGCCCTCCCCGAGAAGCTCAACGACAAGCAATCGGAGATCGCCGGCAGGATCCTCAAGGAAATCCGCGAGCGGCTGAAATTTCTCAATGATGTCGGCCTGGAATACCTGACCCTGTCGCGTTCCTCCGGCACCCTGTCGGGCGGCGAAAGCCAGCGTATTCGCCTGGCTTCCCAGATCGGTTCCGGCCTCACCGGCGTTCTCTATGTTCTGGACGAACCGTCGATCGGCCTGCACCAGCGCGACAATGCCAGGCTTCTGGAAACATTGAAGCATTTGCGTGATCTCGGAAACACCGTCATCGTCGTCGAGCATGACGAAGATGCCGTTCTGACGGCGGATTATGTTGTTGACGTCGGACCGGGTGCGGGCGTGCATGGCGGGCAGGTTGTCGCCAAGGGATCGCCGTCCGAGATCATGGCCAATCCGAAATCCCTGACCGGTGAATACCTGTCCGGCAGCAGGATGATTTCGCGCGCGGACGGTCAGCGCAAGATCAACAAGAAGCGCAAGGTGTCCGTCCGGGGCGCCCGCGGCAACAATCTCAAGGACATTGACGTCGATATCCCGCTGAGCACGTTCACATGCGTTACCGGCGTTTCGGGCGGCGGCAAATCCACCTTCCTGATCGACACGCTGTACAGGGCTGCCGCCCGGCGCCTGAACGGCGCCCGCGACAACCCGGCCCCACATGACCGCATCGAAGGCCTCGAAGTGCTGGACAAGGTCATCGATATCGACCAGTCGCCCATCGGCCGTACACCACGCTCGAACCCGGCGACCTATACCGGTGCCTTCACCCCCATTCGCGAGTGGTTTGCGGGCATGCCGGAAGCCAAGGCGCGCGGCTACCAGCCCGGCCGGTTTTCGTTCAACGTCAAGGGCGGGCGCTGTGAAGCGTGCCAGGGCGACGGCGTCATCAAGATCGAAATGCACTTCCTGCCGGATGTCTATGTGACCTGCGATGTCTGCAAGGGCAAACGCTACAATCGCGAAACGCTTGAAGTGGAATTCAAGGGCAAGTCCATCGCCGATGTTCTCGACATGACCGTCGAGGAAGCCGCAGGTTTCTTTTCCGCAGTTCCGGCTGTCCGGGACAAGATGGAAACCCTCGCGCGCGTGGGTCTCGGCTATATCAAGGTGGGACAGCAGGCGACGACGCTGTCAGGCGGTGAAGCGCAACGCGTCAAGCTTGCCAAGGAGCTGTCGAAGCGGTCGACGGGGCGCACGCTCTATATCCTGGACGAACCGACGACCGGCCTTCATTTCCATGACGTTGCCAAGTTGCTCGACGTGCTGCACGAACTCGTGGACCAGGGCAACACGGTTCTGGTGATCGAGCACAATCTCGAAGTCATCAAGACCGCGGACTGGATCGTCGATCTCGGTCCGGAGGGCGGCGACGGCGGCGGCACGGTCGTCGCCACCGGGCGCCCCGAGGATGTTGCTGAAATCGAGGCAAGCTACACGGGACAGTTCCTGAGAGAACTTCTTCAGCGCCGCCCCCACCGCGCGTCGGACGCCGCTGAATAGCGGCATCGCGCCTCTTGAATTCTTGTGCGTCGCACTTATCTCTATATGTAACTGAATAAAGAGAGTTTTCTTGATGCGCGCATTTCCGATCACATAAAATTTATTGCATTGCACAAATTGCATGCCTGTCATGCGGATATGGCACTTCTTTTATTTCACTTGGTGAATTATATATCTAATCAACAACGACGCAGACGGCAGAACGTGCTGCGCAACAAGGAATAAGAAAATGTTCGACACTGTGCGCAAGAAGTACAGCAACTGGGTGAGCTACCGTCGTGCGGTTGACGAATTGTCCCGCCTTTCGGTCAGAGAACTCCAGGATCTCGGCATCAGCCGTAGCGACATCAAGTTCGTCGCTCGCCGGGGAATTGACGGCTAGAAATTAGAGATCGCGTCCGAGGGCATCCTCCTCCCAGCCTGACGACGTGTGACACGCAGGACATCCTCCTCCCAGTCCTGCATCGTCGAAACGACGCCCGCCAGTACCTCCTCCCACTGGCGGGCGTTCGTTTGTCCGGCATCCGGTTTCATGACATCGCAGCAGTCGTCACGTCTATTTCGCACTTGCGAGATAGAATCGGCAAGCGTGTGTCTTATGCCATGCGATTGAATCGTTAACTATCTGTATCCTTGCATTTTTTGCATATCAGCTTCGCGAATTTCCCACTACCTCGCAGTGCACAATATCTCTATATGTCGATTGCAAGAGATGAACGGGCCAGACGCCGATCCGCGGTGCCATGGCCAAGAGATAGCGAAAGGCCTAAACCATGATCGATACTGTTGTACGCAAATACAATAACTGGAAACGCTTCCGTCAGACCTATGACGAGCTGTCCAGCCTGACCAACCGTGAACTGGACGATCTCGGCATTGCACGTGCCGACATCAGCCGCTTTGCACGTCAGGCCGTCAAGTAATACCTGATTGCAGTCCGGAAACATCCTCCTCCCAGTTTCCGGACTGCGTTTGCTCTGCGCTTCTTGCGCAGGTGCTCATAAAAAACACCTGCCGGTACCTCCTCCCACCGGCAGGTGTTTTTTTGTGCGTGGTCAGGGGAGCCGCTGCATCAGTCCAGTGACCGACTCTGTAAATGCCGCAATTTCGCAGGCCAGCCATCCGATTGGCAACATATAAGCTGCAGGTGGCCGGCTCGATGTACCCTGAAGTCATTGCGGAGACCGGCCGATGCCTGTAATCAGGGCGTCATGATTTTGACCGGGCCGGTACGCAGACAAATCGCGTTCCCAGGGCCCCGACAAGACCCCAGGATACTCAAATGAGCCCGATTCATGTCATTGGTGGCGGCCTGGCCGGATCCGAGGCGGCCTGGCAAATGGCCCAGGCCGGACTAGACGTCGTCCTTCACGAAATGCGGCCTGTCCGCAAGACAGACGCGCATCAGACGGACGGACTTGCAGAACTGGTCTGTTCCAACTCCTTTCGCTCCGACGACTCGGAACAGAACGCCGTCGGGCTGATCCACCACGAACTGCGGCAGCTCGGCTCCCTGATCATGGAAGCCGCCGATGCGAACCAGGTTCCCGCCGGAAGCGCGCTGGCCGTGGACCGGGAGGGTTTTTCGAATGCGGTGACGGAGGCGCTTGAGGAGCACCCGCTCATCCGTATCGACCGGGAGGAAGTCGCCGGATTGCCGCCCGCGGACTGGGAGAAGGTGATTATTGCGACCGGCCCCCTCACCTCGCCAGCGCTTTCGGCGGCCGTGCTGGAAACGTCCGGAGAAGACTCGCTGGCATTTTTCGACGCGATCGCACCGATCGTGCATTTCGACACGGTCGACCTGTCAAAAGCCTGGTTCCAGTCGAGATATGACAAGGTGGGACCCGGCGGCACGGGCAAGGATTACCTCAACTGCCCATTGGACAAGGACGGCTACGAAGCGTTCATCGATGCACTTCTTGCCGGAGAAACCGCTGATTTCAAGGAATGGGAAGCCAATACGCCCTATTTCGACGGATGCCTACCGATCGAAGTCATGGCGTCCAGGGGACGGGAGACGCTCCGTCACGGGCCGATGAAACCGATGGGGCTGACGAACGAACACCAGCCCGACGTTAAACCCTATGCCGTCGTTCAGCTCCGGCAGGACAATGCCCTCGGCACGCTCTACAACATGGTCGGGTTTCAGACGAAGTTGAAATACGGCGCACAGGCCGACATTTTCCGCATGATACCGGGGCTCGAGAATGCCCAATTCGCGCGGCTTGGCGGGCTGCACCGGAACACGTTCCTGAATTCTCCGAAGGTGCTGGACGGTTCCCTGCGCCTGAAGGCGGATCCCCGCATCCGGTTCGCAGGCCAGATCACCGGCTGCGAAGGATATGTCGAATCTGCGAGCGTCGGCTGCATGGCGGGACTTTTCGCCGTCATGGAGGCCCAGGGAAGACAGGTCATCTCCCCGCCTGCGACGACGGCTATGGGGGCCCTGCTCGGCCATATCACCGGCGGCCATATCACGCGCGAGGACGGCGCCGGAAAACCCCGCTCGTTCCAGCCCATGAATGTCAATTTCGGTCTGTTTCCGACAGTCGAAACGCCGACAAGGGATGAAGACGGCAAGCGCCTCAAGGGCAAGGAAAAATCCAGGGCGAAGAAACTGGCCATGACCAACCGCGCCAAAGAGGATTTCGCGCGATGGAAGGCGGATCTCGGCGTGGATGTGCTCGCGGCAGAGTGACGCGCGTTCCGTGCGCCTCAGGGTACGGACCCTAACGCTCAGAGGCGGTCGAACGGCCGTCTTGATCCGCGCCACAAGAGCCATTGTATCCTGAGCTGCGACATGTCCGTAGGCTGTTTCAGCGGGTCCGGGGTCCGGGTTTCCAGCAGCTTGAGATATGGCTCAACGAGGACGAGCGGCAGAAAGGCGTTCCAGCAGGCCTCAGGAACGTTTGCGCTTTCCTTGCGGACACGCATCAAGTGATGGCGCACATGATCCCGCAATTCCCTGAGTACGGCGTGTAGTTCTGGTGTCGTTTCTCCGCGGAATACCGTCTCCGGATCGAGCGCGTGCCTCTCGCAGACATCACGCGGCAGAAACATTTGCCGGCGCGACGCGTGCCACGACAATGACCGCATCAACCCGGTAAGCGCATAGGCAACGCCGGCATGCCCCGCGGCCGTCGCCGTACCCGGGTCCTCACCCGCGTTGAGAACCAGGCAGGCAAGCTGGATCAGGCTTGAAGCGGTTTCACCAGCATAGCCTTCGAGGTCGTTGAGGCTTGGCATGTGATCGTCATAAAGATCGAAGATCCGTGCCTCGGTCATGGCGATGGGGCTTTGCCGCGGCAGGTTGTAGGCCGCGATCGTCTGGAGAAGAGCGTTCGCGACCGGGTTGGATGCCGCCGCGCCGTGTTCGGTTCCCTCCAGCAGGTCGCGCCACCATTGCAGCCTGACTTCGCCGGGCAGCGGTTCGGAAACAACGTCACGCACGCGCGCGATCTCCCCATTGAACGCATAGAGCGACATCAGTGCGGCGCGATGTGCCTCCGGGGCCAGAAGCGCACACAGATACCTGTCCCGGTCATAGAGGCGTGCCGTTTCGGCTGCATGATCGAAGTCGGTTGTCATAAACGCCCATATGGCACTGGTTCGAGATTAGTCTACCGGCAACAGGGCAGCCGCAACGGCCCGGTCCTCGGACAGCAGCACGTTGAAGGTTCTGATGGCAGCCCCTGTCGACATCGGGTCGGACAGGATTGACGCCTCGCGAAACAGCGTTTTCAGATCCGATGGCAGCGGGCGCAGGTCAACACCGGTTCCGACCAGCAGAACCTCTATATCGGACTGTTCCTGAAACACCCGTTCGAACGCCTCTTCGCTGAATTGCGAGGGATCATCGACGTGCCAGCCGTAAATGCCGCTGGGGACGCACAGCAGCGCCCCCTTGTGCGACATGTTTGCAAAACGGAACCCGCCATTGCCATAGGCATCAATGGGGGCACGGCCCGGAAAGTGGGCGTCGCGGATCTCCATCAGGACGGCTCTTAAGCCGTCGCTTTTTCTTTTGCTTCCTTCTCGCCATCCCCGTCGTTCCGCGACATGGCGTCCGGGCGCAGGTTCAGAAGGATCAGGAACGGAGCAGCAAGGAAGATCGACGAATAGGTCCCGATCACGATGCCGAAGATCATGGCAAGCGTGAAGGACTGGATCACCTCGCCGCCGAACACATAGAGCGCGATCAGCGCCAGAAGCGTCGTGACAGAGGTCATCGTCGTGCGCGACAAGGTTTCGTTGATCGACTGGTCCAGGATGTCGGTCAGCGGACGCTTCTTGTACTTGCGCAGATTTTCCCGGATGCGGTCATAGACCACCACGGTATCGTTGAGCGAATAACCGATGATAGTCAGGACCGCCGCGATACTCGATAACGAGAAGTCGAGCTGCAAAAGCACGAAGAGACCGATCGTCACCACGACATCGTTCGCTGTCGTCAGGATCGCACCGACCGCGAAGTGCCACTCGAAGCGGAACCAGATATAGATCATGATCGCGAGAAGCGCAGCCGCCACCGCGATCGCACCGGCCTGGGCCAGCTCTCCCGAGACCCTCGGACCGACCACTTCGACACGGCGGAAGTCGACATTGTCGTCTTCAAAGATCGTGCGCACGTTCTGCACAACGGTCTGCTGGGCGAGTTCCCCGCCCGGCTGCTCCTCAACGCGGATCAGAATGTCGTCGGGTGCACCGAATTCCTGCACCTGGACATCACCGAGATTGAGCGATGACAGTTCGGAGCGGATCGCACCGATATCGGCGGGTCCGTCCGTCTTGATCTCGATGATCGTCCCGCCCTTGAAGTCGATCCCGTAATTCATGCCAACGGTGAAAAACCCGGCAAGGGAGGCAATGACAAGCACGATCGACAACGGAAAACTGAACTTCCGCAGCCACATGAACTTGATGTGCGTGTTGTCCGGAACGAGTCTTAGCAACATTTCTTTTTCCCCGGATCAGATCGGAAGTACGGAAGGCCGGCGGCGCCGTATCCAAAGCGCAACCAGCAAACGGCTGAAGGTGAACGCACAGAAGACGGTCGTGAAGATCCCGATCGCGAGCGTTACGGCGAAGCCGCGCACGGGTCCGGACCCCAGCTGGAACAGGATGACCGCCGCAATCAGCGTGGTGATGTTCGCGTCAAGGATGGTCCCGAGCGCACGGCTGTAGCCTGCGTCGATGGCGGATATGACCGATCTTCCCGCTCGAGATTCCTCGCGTATTCGCTCGAAGATGAGCACGTTGGCATCAACCGCCATGCCGATCGTCAGCACGATGCCGGCGATACCCGGCAGCGTGAGCGTGGCCTGAAGCACCGTCAACGCGCCGAAGATCAGGAAAATGTTCGTCATCAGGGCCAGATCGGCAATGATGCCGAAGCGGCCATAGGCAAGGATCATGAAGATGACGACGGCAGCACCGGCGATGATCGACGCGATCTTGCCGGCCTCGATCGAGTCTGCACCGAGACCCGGCCCGATGGAACGTTCCTCGATCACGGTCAATTGCGCAGGCAGTGCACCTGCGCGCAGCAGTGTGGAAAGGTCCTGTGCTGCCTCGATGGTGAAATCACCGGAGATCTGGCCCGACCCGCCGATGATCGGTTCACGGATCACCGGGGCGGATATGACTTCCTCATCCAGCACGATCGCGAAGGGGTAGTTCACGTTCTCGGTCGTGATCCGCGCAAACTCCCGCGCTCCCGACTGGTTGAAACGGAAGGTCACCACTGGCTCGTTCGAATACTGGCCGAAGGCGACCTGGGCATCGACCAGGTCCTCACCACCCAGAAGCGGCCTGGTTTCAAGAAGATACGGAATCGGCGGGTCGTCGACGGACAGGAACACCGACGTTCCGGCCGGCGGCCGGCTTTGCATCGCCTGTTCGCCGGTCATGTTGCGGTCGACAAGATGGAAGGTCAGCTTGGCCGTCGTGCCGATGATTTCCTTCAGACGTTCGGGATCACCTTCACCCGGTGCTTCCACGAGGATCCGGTCCGTACCCTGTCTTTGAATGTTCGGTTCCGTCGTGCCGAGGTCATCGACACGGCGCCGGATGACTTCGATCGACTGCTGAACGATGGCCTGAAGCCGGTTGTCGAGGCCCGCATCGGAATAGGTGAACCGCACGAGCCCGTTGTCTTCGACCGTCATTTCGAACTCGTCGACCGGCTGACCGCTGAACAGGTTGGAAACCAGCGGGTTGACCAGCGGTGCGAGCCGCTCCCGTGCCTCGTCCAGGCGTGTCAGATCCCGGATCCTGACCTGAACGGAATCCGGCCGGGCGTCCAGCCCTGTATACCCAATTCTCGGGTTTTCCCGCAGCGTGTCACGCACATCGCCTTCGAGCGCTTCGAAGCGTTTCTTGATGTAGTCGGCCTGATCCACCTCATAAAGAAGATAGGCCCCGCCCTGAAGATCAAGCCCCAGCACCATCTGGTTCTTCGGCAGGAAGTCAGGCCAGCTTTCCAGTTGTTTGGCCGTGAAGAAATTCGGCAGCGTCGTGATGAAACCTGCGGCGACGACAATCAGGATCAGCACAATTTTCCAACGGGCGAAATGGAGCATGTTTAAGCCTTAATACGGCCGGACGGACCCCTGTCCGGCCGGCAAATAGATCGGAGCGGGCCGTTCTGTCAGGAGTTCTCTTTGGCGGGCTCTGATTTGGAGCGCACTTCCTGAACCATGGAGCGCACCACGCGAACCTTGACCCCCTCGGACAGTTCCACCTGAAGCTCACTGTCATCTACCACCTTGGAGACTTTGCCGATAAGCCCACCCGTGGTCACAATGGTGTCACCGCGGCGCAGGTTGGACACCATTTCCTGATGCTGCTTCATGCGCTGGCGCTGCGGCCGGATGATCAGGAAATACATGATCGCAAAAATGGCCACGAAGGGCAGGATCTGGATCAGGAAACCCGGACCTGCAGCTCCGGCGGATTGCGCGTACGCTGGGGTGATGAACATTCAACTCTCCTAGGTGGCGTTTGTTAGGCGTCTTGCCTCTTCGCAAAACGGTCAAACGCACTGAATTCTGGTGGCGCGGACTATAACGGCGGCGCGCCTCATTTCAAGCTTTGCAAGCGGATTCTGGCGTACCGGTATGGGAATAACAGATGTTTTCGCCTTCCCTGCCCCATGCTAATCCTCCCGCCACGTGCTTCAGGGCCTCACATGGGCCTTTTTGAATGGGGTTGCAAGAAAAATGAACTCGCAAAACGACCTTGCTTCTTTGAATGCCAAACTCGATTCCCTGATCGAGCTGATCGGCAGAGCCGTGCCACTTCGGGCGGAGACACCGGACTGGACAAGCGCCGACGCCTTTGTCTGGGTACCGGACCCCGGAAACCTCCAGGCCGTGAAGAAGGTCAACCGCGTTGAACTCTCGCTCCTGTGCGCCGTGTCGCGCGTTCGCGACCTTCTGATGGACAACACACGGCGGTTCGCGGAAGGGCTGCCGGCGAACAATGCCCTTCTTTGGGGTGCACGCGGCATGGGCAAATCCTCGCTGGTCAAGGCAGCGCACGCGGCCATCAATCAGGAAAGGCAAAGCTCCGACCTGAAGCTGATCGAAATCCACCGGGAGGACATCGAATCGCTGCCCGGCCTCATGTCCCTGATCCGGACGGCGCCGTTTCGCTTCATCATTTTCTGCGATGATCTGAGCTTCGACAACGACGACACGTCCTACAAGTCACTCAAGGCGGTACTTGAGGGCGGAATCGAGGGCCGCCCGGACAACGTGATTTTCTACGCGACGTCCAACCGGCGGCACCTTCTGCCGCGCGACATGATCGAGAATGAACGATCGACAGCCATCAATCCCGCTGAAGCCGTCGAGGAGAAGGTTTCGCTGTCCGACCGCTTCGGTCTCTGGCTCGGCTTCCACAAATGCAGCCAGGACGACTATCTGGAAATGGTCCGTGGATACGTCGCGTTTCACAATCTTGAGCTGCCGGAGGAAGAATGGCGGCCCGAGGCCCTGGAATGGGCAACCACCCGCGGCAGCCGCTCCGGACGCGTTGCCTACCAGTTCATTCAGGATCTGGCGGGACGGCTGGGGAAACCGCTGACATGAAAAAGCCCGGCATTAGCCGGGCTCTCAACTTTTCGAAGATGGTCCGTCACCGCTTCGGCAGGTGGTTCAGCGGGTCGACAGGCTTGTTGCCCTTGCGCAGTTCAAAATGCACCTGCGGCTGGTTCACCGATCCGGTGGCACCGGCAAGACCGATCACGTCGCCCCGGCGGATCGTGTCGCCGCGCTTTACCTTCAACTCGCTGTTGTGGGCATAGGCGGACACCCAGCCTTCGCTGTGCCGCACGAGCACGAGATTGCCGTAACCCTTCAACTCGTTGCCGGAATAGATCACGGTCCCGTCGTCCGCGGCCTTCACGGGCGTGCCTTCCGGGACAGCCAGGTTGACGCCTTCGTTCTTGCCGCCGCCCGGCTTCGTACCGAAGTCGGAAATGATCCGGCCGCGCACGGGCCAGCGGAACTTCGCGTCCGATGTCACCGCCTCCTTGGGCGTGTTGGTGACTTTCGGGGTCTTGATAGGCTCCGTCGGACGGGGTTCCTGTGTCAAAGCGGGTTGCGGCAGGGCAACTTTCTGTACCGGTGCGGACGGCGCGGCAACTGCCGGTGCAGCCGTGGTCTTTGCAGGCGTCGCCGTGGCAATGGATGCTGTCGTCAGGCTGGCGTTCGAGACCGCGGGCTTGCGCTTGGGGAGCGCGGTAACCTGCACGACGTCCACTTCCTCGACAACGGCTTCGCTGACACTGATCTGCGTGAACGTCGGTTGCTGAGCCGGCTTGCGTCCGGGACGCGGTGCAGTTCCTGAATTCGTCGGCACTGAACCCGTGATCACCGTCTCGTTCCTTGCCACCGCCGGAAGCTTGACCTTGCCGCTCTCGCCTTCCGTCGCGCTGGAATGGCCGTTGCGCTCGGAATAGACGTATGTCGGAATGATGATGCTCTGCCCGGGCTTGACCTGGTTTGGATCGCTGATGCCGTTGACCGAGGCAACGGCCTGCACCGGCACACCGTAGCGGCGGGAAATCGAATTGAGGCTATCGCCCTGGCGAACCGTGACGCGTGTGCCGCCGGTTCCGGTCCAGCCTTTCCAGTTCTTGCCGTTTGCAGCACTGACAGTCTCAGGCGCAGGCAGCGTGGAGACCGGTGCCGCGGACTGACTGACGGGCGCTGACGCCACCGCCGGCGCGGGCAATGGCGCTGACTGGATGTCCGACCGCTGCCTGGAAACGGAACCCGTCGTGACCGGGGCCGAACCCGACTGCGGCAATCCCGCGGATGTTCCGCCCGGACCGTTGGCAATGTCCTGATATGTCGGCTGAGCAGGCGCTGGAGCCCCGTTCAGGATCTCACGCTGATTTTGCGTGTTTCCCGTGTAGTAAGGAGGTTCTCCAAACCGCTCGACGGCGCTGGAACAACCCGAGAGAAATACTGCGACCAATGATGCTGTCGCTGCTTTACCCAGTAGATCCCCGCGGAGGGAACGCATCCGCTTTTTCATCGCCTATACTCATACCGCTAACAATGGCTGTTATGGTTAAGAGTAAACGGCAGTAAGGTTTATAAAGACTAAAGATGCGGGGCGAATACGATGAAATCGGCCTGTTTCCGTCGATTTTTCGTTTGGAATACCTGTTCCATCCCGCGCAACATAGTAAATCGGCCGACGACTCACCCCAAGGGATTCGTCTGCCTGCATCCCATTTCACAGCACGCAGGTCTCAAAGCGTCATTGCGATTCCAGGTTGCAGCATGACCGTTCTCACCGGCATCAGCGTGTCCGCCGTCATCACACTCTCGGACTTTGTGAACCGGATCAGGGACTGCGGTTGCTTTGCCTGCCCGATCGGGGCGACCAGGATACCGCCTGGTTTGAGTTGCTGAACCCATTTGTCCGGGACGGCCGTGATCGCAGCCGTGACCACGATGCGGTCAAACGGGCCTTTCTGCTTCAATCCGTCGAAACCGTCTGCCTGGGTGGCCGTGACATTGTCAAGTTTCAGGGCCGCGAAACGGCGGTTGGCGAGATCAGTCAAAGTCGCGAAACGGTCGACGGTCTCGACCCTTTCCGCCAGGTGTCCCATGACAGCCGACTGATAACCTGATCCGGTACCGATCTCGAGCAGCGAATGGTCCGGCGCGATATCCAGCGCCTGAACCGTGTAGGCGACCATGGACGGTGCCGACAGCGTCTGACCGCATTCGATCGGCAAGGTGACGTCCTCATAGGCCAGGCCATGATGGCGGGCAGGAAGAAACAGGCGCCTCGGCACACGTTCAATCGCCGTCAGGACATTTCTGGCACCGACACCGCGCTGTCTCAGCGTCAGGACAAGCGCGGCACGCGCTTCCGCCTCGTCCGGCAATGCCGTCGATTGCCTTGCCCCATCGTCGCCGGGCGGGAGACCGGCCATGCACAACTCCCTTCAAGGGCTTATTTCAGCGCATCATTCAAATGACCCACAAGATCGTGCGCCGTCAGATCTATGCGTAGCGGGGAAACGGACACATATCCATCGGCAATTGCCTGCAGGTCCGAATTATCAAATACGGATTTGCCCCTTTCGCGAAATCGGAGCCAATAATAGGGGTAACCACGACCGTCCTGACGCTCGTCGATTGTCAGCCCGCTTTGTTCGTGATGCCCCTGAACCGTGACCCTTGTGCCCTTCACGGCGTCAGGCGCGCATGCGGGGAAATTGACGTTGAGCAGGCTGTAGGGCGGCAATTCGAAGTCGATGAGTTTCGCGAACAACTCCGGCGCGTGGGTCTCCGCGACGGCGAAATTCGGTTCTGCCCTGACATCCCAGTCATAGGCCTGCGACACGGCAATCGATCGAATACCGAGGATCGCCCCTTCCATCGCCCCGGCAACCGTTCCGGAATAGGTGACGTCTTCTGCAATGTTCTGTCCGCGGTTGATGCCGGACAGGACAAGGTCGGGTTTGCCTTTCAGAACGTTGTGCACGCCCATGATCACGCAATCCGTCGGTGTGCCCCTGACGGCGAAATGCCGCTCATCAAGCGCACGCAGCCTCAGCGGATCGCTCAGCGTCAAAGAGTGTGCAACGCCGCTCTGATCGGTCTCAGGTGCAATGACCCATATGTCGTCCGACAGCGTGCGGGCGATACGTTCCAGGGCTGTCAGTCCCGGGGAGTGGATTCCATCATCGTTCGTGATCAGGATACGCATGCGGAAGTGTCCCCCTCCGGAATGAGAAAAACCAAACTTGGCGCCTGGTGCAATGAAATGTTCACGGGCGGCGAGCCCGTTCGCTTGCCGCCCGTTCGGGTCAATTCACTTAGCCGATCGTTTCCAGACCGCCCATATAGGGCCGCAGAACGTCCGGCACAGTGACCGTTCCGTCGCCATTCTGGTAGTTCTCCAGAACCGCGATCAGGGCCCGGCCGACGGCGATGCCGGATCCGTTCAAGGTGTGTACGTGAAGAGGTTGCTTGCTGTCGGCCGGTCTGAAGCGCGCGTTCATGCGCCTTGCCTGGAAATCTCCGCAGACAGAGCAGGACGAGATTTCGCGATAGGCATCCTGCCCCGGCAACCAGACCTCGATGTCATAGGTCTTGCGCGCGCCGAAGCCCATGTCTCCCGTGCACAAGGTCATGACCCGGTAATGGAGCCCGAGCTTCTGCAGCACCTTCTCCGCGCATTGGAGCATGCGGTCCAGTTCGGCCAGGGACGTGTCGGGCGTTGTCACCGAAACCAGCTCGCATTTCTGGAACTGGTGCTGGCGCAGCATGCCGCGCGTGTCGCGTCCGGCAGACCCGGCCTCGGACCTGAAACAGTAGGTCAGCGCCGTCACGCGAAGCGGCAGGCTGTCTTCCGGAACGATTTCGCCGGCCACCAGGTTCGTCAGCGGCACTTCCGCGGTCGGGATCAGATAGTGATCCGTGGTCGTCTTGAAGAGATCCTCTTCGAACTTGGGCAGCTGGCTTGTTCCGAAAAGCGGCGCGTCATTGACGAGAAGCGGCGGCGACACTTCCGTATAGCCATGCTCCTCGGTATGCAGGTCGATCATGAACTGGCCGAGAGCCCGCTCCAGGCGCGCGATCTGACCCTTCAGCACGACAAAGCGCGAGCCGGACAGCCTCGCAGCGGCCGCGAAATCCATGTCGCCGAGCGCCTCGCCGAGTTCATAATGCTCTTTCGGAGCCTCGTTGAACCGGAAGGCCGGCTTTTCGCCGTGCGTTTTAAGAAGGGCGTTGTCGTTTTCGTCCTTGCCTGTCGGCACGTCGTCATGCGGCAGGTTCGGAATGACCGCCATCGCGGCTTCAAGGTCGCCGACCAGCCGGCGTTCTTCTTCTTCGCCGGACTGAATGAAGGCCTTGATCTGGGCGACTTCGTCAATCAGTTCCTGCGCGCGCGCGTCATCGCCAGAGCCCTTTGCCTTGCCGATTTCCTTGGACGCAGCGTTGCGCCGTTCCTGTGCTTCCTGAAGCTTGGTGATGTGAGAGCGGCGGGAATCATCCAGTGCAATCAGTCGGGCCGACGACGCTTCGAATCCGCGTCTGGCCAGAGCCTGGTCAAAACTGTCCGGGTTTTCCCGTATCCACTTTATGTCAAACATCTTCGCTTCCCGAATGACGGTCGTTGTCCAAAAACTCCGTCCGGGAGACCAAAAAACGCTGACTGAAAAGGATCAGGCTGTTGCGTCTTCCGCTTCGCGTTCAGCTTCCCGCTGCGCGCGCTGGCGTTCTATCAGCCTCACGGACAGAATGGAGACTTCGTAGAGAAGCAAAGTGGGGAGCGCAAGACCGATCTGCGAGATCGGATCAGGGGGGGTCAGAATTGCAGCAGCTGCAAAGGCACCGACAATGGCATATTTGCGCTTCTTTTTGAGATCTTCGCAACTGACGAGACCTGCCCGTCCCATCAGAGTCAGAACGACCGGCAGCTGGAAAACCAGTCCAAAGGCGAAAATCAGGATCATGATGAGCCCGAGATATTCGCTCACCTTCGCCAGGTGCTGAATGGCAACCTGGCCTTCGCCGGGAAGCTGCTCCTGGGACAGGAAGAATCCCATCGCCATTGGCATGACGAGAAAATACACGAGGCACGCGCCGATCAGGAAGAGAATCGGGGTCGCGATCAAGAACGGCAGAAACGCACCGCGTTCATGCTTGTAGAGGCCGGGAGCCACAAACATGTAGATCTGGCTCGCGATCACGGGAAAGGCCAGGAAAAGCGCGCCGAACAAGGCGAGTTTCAACTGGGTGAAGAACCATTCCTGCGGCGCGGTGAAGATCATCTCCACCGGATGTCCCTCGCCGACGGCGCGCAGATAGGGGATCGTCAGGATGTTGTAGATGTCGGTCGCGAAATAGAAACAGACGACGAACATCACCAGGATGGCGCCGATAGACCACATCAGCCGCTGGCGCAGTTCAATGAGATGTTCGATCAAGGGCGCCTTCGAGGCGTCGATATCATCCTGGCTCATGCCTTAACATCTTCCGTCGCCGGTGCCTTGGCCGGCGTGTTGGCGGTATCGGCCTTCGCGGCTGCCGGGTCTGATTCAGCTTTTGCGGTGCCAGCCTCGTCCGGGGGAGCGGGAGCGGCTTCCGTCGCCGGTTCCTTCTCGGCTGACGCCGGTTTGGTCGTCATGGGCCGGGATGCCTTTTGCGCCGCATCTTCCTCGATCGACTTCTTCAGATCACCAAGCGGATTGAAGTTTGCCGCATCCTCGACCTGCTTTTTCATGTCGGCAATGTCGGCCTGTTGCTCGGCTTCGCGCAAGGCGTCATTGAACGTCGACTGGAACTCACGCGACATGCGCCGCATTTTTCCCAGTGTCTGCCCAAGCGTGCGCAACATGCGCGGCAGGTCTTTTGGCCCTACAACGATGATTGCAATACACGCAATCACCATGAGCTCGGTCCAGCCGATATCGAACATGAGAACTCTCGTCCCTTAAGGAGACGCGATGCAGATTAGATCAGCTCGCCTTGGTCTGATCTTCAGCTTTCGCAGACGGAGCCGCGTCGCCGGCCTGATGATCGATGGTCTTCGGAGCATCGGCGGTGTCGTCTTCGGCCATGCCTTTCTTGAAGCTTTTGATTCCCTTGGCAACATCACCCATAAGCTCGGAAATCTTGCCACGTCCGAAAAGCAGAACCACCACCACTGCGATGATCAAGATCTGCCAAATACTAATGCCCATACGCCAAACTCCTGATAAACGGCTTTAAAGCCCTTCGGCCCTTTTACAAAAAGGGCACTCACCCTGCAACATACACCTGAAGAACATTTTTCGCCGTTAGACAGATTGATGACACTCAGGGCCTTGTCTTTACCTAGACTTGGGACTCCTTGCGGGAAAAAACAAGCACGTCTTTCGGATCAGTATCAACCGCAACGTCCATTCCCGCTTCCCAGTCGCTTCCGGCACGGACCCTGGCCTGCACCGGATGATCGAGACCATCGATCGCAACAGACAGCAAATCGACCTCGCCGACAAATCTTTTCGACGTGATCCGGCCGGGCACACCGCACAGCCCCGCCTTGTTCAGGCATATGCCCTGCGGGCGGATGCAGACGTCGACGCGCTCGCCGCTTTCGCAATTCTCAATTTTCAAAAGTCCAAGCGCAGTTTCAACACCCTTGGCCGTTACTTTTCCCTCGATCTGGTTCAGTTCGGAAAAGAAACGGGCCGCAAACAGGTCGACCGGCTTGTTGTAGAGTTCAGCGGCCGTCCCGTGCTGCACCAGCCGTCCCTGCCGCATGAGCGCAATCTTGTCGCCCATGCGCATCGCCTCTTCCGGATCGTGGGTGACGATGATGCAGGTTGCGCGTGTCTCCCGAATCACGGCGAGCGTCTGATCCCGCACGCTGTCCCGCAAGCGCTTGTCGAGGCCGGAGAAAGGTTCATCCATCAGGAGGATGCCCGGCCGCGGAACGAGCGCGCGGGCCAGCGCGACACGTTGCTGCTCGCCGCCCGACAAGGCGTGCGGGTAGTCCGCGGCATAGTCCGCAAGACCGACCCGGCCAAGCGCGGCAAAGGCAGCGGCCTGCGCCTCCGTCTTCGACAGGCCGGTCAAACCAAACATCACATTTGCCAGAATGGTCATATGCGGAAACAGCGCATAGTCCTGGAACATCAGGCCAACGCCGCGTTTTTCCGGCGGCAGGAACACCGTGTCGCCTGCGATTTCACGTCCATTGATCAGGACCTTGCCATGGCTTTGCCGTTCAACGCCGGCAGCGATCCGCATCAGGGTCGTCTTGCCGCAGCCCGAATGGCCCAGCAGGCAGAGAATCTCACCGGGCGCGACCGAGAGACTCAGATGCCTGACGGAGGGCACACCATCATAGTCATGGGAGATGTCTTCAAAGACGAGACCGGCCGCGATGGTGGCACCGGCCGTTCCGGGCGCACCCCAGTTCAGCGAATGTCCGTTTCCGCTGGAAAATTGCGGCTTGTCTTCCTGTGGCATCAAGCTCCGGC
Source organism: Roseibium sp. (assembly GCF_965229775.1). Taxonomy (GTDB): domain Bacteria; phylum Pseudomonadota; class Alphaproteobacteria; order Rhizobiales; family Stappiaceae; genus Roseibium. The sequence goes on along the minus strand of NZ_OZ245929.1, from coordinate 4,738,953 downwards.
GGTCTCTTCCGCGTCGTCATCAAAGAAAGACCCGTCTTCTAAAGGATCTTCGTCCTCCGTCAATGCCACTTCGTCGTTGGGTGTCGGGACAACAAACGAGGCGGGAACCGCACTGTCGAGCAAACCGGCGCCTTTCAGCTCCTCGAGCCCGGGCAGATCCTTCACGTTTTCAAGCCCGAAATGGACCAGGAACTGTTCCGTGGTACCGTAGGTCACCGGCCGTCCCGGTGTCCGCCGGCGGCCCCGCATCCGGATCCAGGTTGTTTCAAGCAGGACGTCCAGCGTGCCCTTGGACGTCGAAACGCCCCTGATCTCTTCGATTTCGGCGCGCGTCACCGGCTGATGATACGCAATGATTGCAAGGGTCTCGAGCGCGGCCCGCGACAGTTTGCGCTGTTCCTCGACATTGCGGTGCATCAGATACGAGAGATCCTCGGCCGTCCGGAAACACCATTTGCCGGCAAGGCGCACCAGGTTGACACCGCGCGGTTCATAGAGCTTTTGCAGCCGCTCCAGCAGCGCAAGTACATCCGTTCCCTCAGGCACGCGAAGGGTCAGTTCTTCAAGCGAAAGCGGTTCGTTTGAGGCAAACAGCAAAGCCTCGACCATTCGCTGGCCGGCCAGATCGGCATGGACGTCTATTTCGGAGTGTCCGACGAGATCCGGCTGCCCATCCTCAGACGTCATGCGCGTCTTCCTTCACGATGGAGCGGATATAGACCGGCGAGAATGCTTCGCCCTGGCGGATTTCGACCTGCCCCTCGCGCACCATTTCCAGGCTTGCGGAAAAGGTGCTCGCAACGATCGTTGCCCAGTCCTTGTTGTCGTAGAGATAGTCCCGCAGATAGGCGTTCAAGGGCGCCCATTCACTGACGCGGCCGACCAGCCTGGTGAGGAGTTCCCGCGCCTCCTGCAGCGACCAGACTGTCCGCTTCAGAACCCTGACCGACGTGACCGACTGCCTCTGCCGCTGGATGGCATAGGCCGAGAGCAGGTCATAGATGGAGGCATCCCAGATGCTCTTCTGCTGCACCGACATGGTCTCGGGATCGCCGCGATGGAAGACGTCCCGCCCCTGCCGGTTCAGGTTCATCAGTTTTTCCGACACCTCACGCATCGCTTCCAGCCGCTGCAGCCTGAACGCGAGAGCTGCCGCCAGTTCTTCACCGGTCGGTTCGTCCTCGTCCTTTTGCTCCGGCAGAAGCAGCTTGGATTTCAGGAAAGCAAGCCATGCCGCCATGACAAGATAGTCGGCCGCCAGCTCCAGACGCATCCGCCGCGCCTCGGCGACAAAGGTCAGGTACTGTTCGACGAGCTGCAGAATGGAGATTTTCGCAAGGTCGACCTTTTGCGTGCGCGCCATGCCGAGCAGAAGATCCAGGGGGCCTTCGAACCCCTCGACATCCACGACAAGCTGCGGTTCGGAGATCGCACGTTCTTCCTCGGCGCCGACAGTGCTCAGCAGGTCGTAAGACCCGTCGTCCGAAATCTGCCTATGCGTTTCCAGTTCAGCCATTCACTCTCCGGTCAGGCCATGGTCAACCCGGTGATGTCACGAAACTCATCCCGGGCCGCAGCCAAATCAAAGCCGGGTTCGGGCGGTTTCAACCCGTCCAGCGCCGTTGCGCATCGCTGCGCCGATACGCCGGCCAGGTCGGGCACTGCCTCGGCGACGGCAATCATCTCGCTCATCTCGCCGTTGCAATGCAGGACAATGTCGCATCCCGCCGCTATGATCTTCCGCGATCTCTCGACGTAGTCACCTCCAAGCGCCTTCATCGAGATATCGTCACTCATCAGACAGCCTTCAAATCCGATTTCCCCTCGGATCACATCCTGGATAACCTTCGCGCTCTGCGTTCCGGCCGTCTCCGGGTCGATCTCAGTGTAAATGATATGGGCAGTCATTCCCAATGACACGCCCGAAAGTGCCTTGAAGGGGCGGAAATCCACGCTTTTCAGTGCGGCAATGTCCGCATCGACACGCGGCAGCTCCAGATGACTGTCCACCTGCGCGCGGCCATGACCCGGAATATGCTTGATCACCGGCAGGACACCCCCGGCAACAGCACCGTCGATCATGGCCTGGCCAAGACGCGTGACGACGTCCGGATCGCCGGAAAGCGATCGATCACCGATTGCATCAACGGTGTCCGGAAACCGCACATCCAGGCAGGGCAGACAATCGATCGTGATGCCAACCTCGGTCAGATCCGACGCGATCAGCCGCGCGCCCAGCCACGCGGCGCGCTCACCCTTTCCGGGGTCAGACCGGAAAAGATCGCCATAGAGCTTCGGTGCCGGATATTTGGGCCAGTTCGGCGGCTTCATCCTCTGGACGCGGCCGCCTTCCTGGTCAACAAGAACGGGAGCGTCAGGCCTTCCGACAGCCTCTCGAAACGCGGATGTCAGCGCACGAAGCTGATCCTGCGATTCCACGTTGCGGGCAAACAGGATCAGGCCCCAGGGATCCGCTTCCCTGAAGAACGCGATTTCATCCTGGGTGAGTGTCACTCCGGCGCAGCCGGACACAAAAGCCTTGGTCATGGTCCCGGCTTAAACGCCGCCCCATAACGCGTCAAGAAACCGAGAGCTTCCTCTTGCGTCCATCCCCTGAACTTGCAATCTAGGCAGTCAATTGCTCACTCAGTCAGGATTGGAGACCCCATGCGCGCACGACTAGACATTCCGGCCGGCACGCTCCACAGGGTCTCCCACCGGTCCGAAATTCTGGGTCAGAACCGGCTCGGCGACACGGCGACCCGCGAAATTGTCGTGTATTTGCCACACGGGCACGATGGCGCGGGGTTGCCACTGCTGGTCGACATTGTCGGTTTCACCGCGGGCGGTCCCGCACATGCCAACTGGAAGAATTTCGGTGAAAACGTGCCGGAACGGCTGGATCGGCTAATCCATGACGGCGAGCTGCCGCCGGTCGTCGTCGTCTTCCCGGACTGCTTCACCCGGCTTGGCGGGAACCAGTATATCGACAGCCATGTCATGGGCCCCTGGGCAACCTGGCTGACAACGGAAATGCTGGAAGATGTCGAGGGACGCTTCAAATGCGGCGGCCCCGGTTTGCGGGCGCTGTTCGGCAAGTCCTCGGGGGGCTACGGCTCCATCGTGCATGCGATGATGCATTCTGACGTCTGGTCGGCAGCCGCATGTCACTCCGGCGACATGGCATTCGAACTGTGCTACCTGCCGGAGATGCCAAACGCCGTTCGGGCGATCGCCAAGGCCGGATCGATCGAAGCCTTCGTCACCGGCTTCGAGCAGGGGCCGAAGTACCCTGGAAATGCGCTGCATGACCTGATGACGCTCGCAATGGCGGCGACCTATGACCCGGATCCGGATCCCGAGGTGTTTTGCGGCATCAGGCTACCCGTCGACATGGAGACCTGTGAAATCATCCAGGAGCGCTGGCAAGCCTGGCTGTCCTGGGATCCGGTCGAGATGATCGACAGCCATATCCCGGCCTTGAAGTCGCTGAAGGGCCTGTGGATCGATTGCGGTTCCGTCGATCAATACAATCTCGTTTACGGCGCAAGACGATTGCGCAGAAAACTCGAGGCACACGGCGTCGACTGCGTCTACGAGGAGTTCAACGACAACCATTCCTCGATCGACTACCGGCTGGATCTGAGCCTTCCATTCCTCGCCAAGAAACTGCTGGGCGACTGACCGGGCGTCTAAGGGTCAGGACCAGGCCGCCCAGGACGATCAGGCCGGCACCAAGCGCTGCAATTGGTGACGGAACTTCGCCCCAGACAAGATACGCGAACGCGGCGGCCAGGACGACGCTGCTGTAATAAATCGGTGCCAACGTTGCAGCGCCGGCGCGCCGGTAGGCGGAAATGTTGAGTGACTGACCGATAATGGCAAGCGGTCCGAGCCACGCAAATGCCCAGAGACTGGACATCGGCACCTGTTGCGCGCGGATGATCCAGAGAACCGGTATCGTCAGCAGAACGGTGGCGAAGATGTTGACATAAGCCAGGATCGTGACGGTGTTTTCGCGCTGCGCGATGTAGCGCATGATCAGCGCTTCGCAGGCCATGAAGACAGCGGCCATCAGTGCTGCGGCGACACCGTCCAGAGCGAGCGCATTCAGGCCCTCGTTGCCGCTCACGGACCTGACGACAAGATAGGCACCGATCGCGCACAAGCCACCGGAGAGCCAATGACGGCCGGTGATCAGTTCCTTCAAAACAAGTCCGGCCAGCGCGATCGCGATGATGCCCTTGGTCAGGCCTATGGCAGTCGCGTCTGCAAGCGGCAGGATGCTCGCCGCGTAAATGGAGCAGGCCAGGCCACCGATGCCGCAGAAAGCACGCATCAGATGCAGCTTCCAGAGCCGACTGACCCTGGAAAAGAGCGGCACCCGCCGGATTGTTCCGTAACCGACGATCGTGACGGCGCCCCCGAGAAACCGGAGCCAGACCAGAACGACCACCGGCAGAAGGCCGTCCGCAATTTTCCCGGCCGCGAAGACGGGAGTGAACGCCGCCATGCCCGCCAGTGCAAGACCGTAGGCCAGGGCTGTGTTTTCACGGCGCATGCAGTCGGAATTTGGCGGCATCTTGTCTCCAGCCTCTTGAAGGCCTGTTCCTTAGCAGCAAACCGACCTGCCGCTCAGTCGCCAAATCGTTATGCCGGCCATGCGTAAACGCATGGAATTGAACACCTCAGTGTAGTTTTGTATATGTTGATCATGAACTGGGATGACCTCAAACTGATCAACGCGGCCGCGCGCATGCGTTCGCTCTCTGGAGCGGCAAAGGCACTCAAGTTGAGCCAGCCACAACTGAGCCGCCGCCTCAAGGCGTTCGAGGACAAGGTAGGCGCGAGACTGTTCGACCGGACGCCGACGGGTCTCAAACCGACCGAGGCCGGTCTGCGCCTCATTCCTCTTGCCGAGGAGATGCGCAAGAGCGCGGACGCGGCCATCCGGGTTCTGCCGGATCTTTCGGGATCCGCATTGAAAGTGGTTCGCGTTGCCGTCGACGAAGTGCGCGCCAGGATTCTTACCGACTGTTTCGCGGACCTTTGCGCTCTGATGCCGGGAGTTGAGCTGGAGATCATTTCCAGCCATTTGCATGCGGATCATCAGTCGCGTGGCATAGAACTGCAGATCAGGAATTGCCTGCCAGAGACGGACACGCTTATCTCCAGAAAAGTGGGCGATGTTGCATACGGCGTCTTCGGTTCCAGGCAATATGTCGAGGAAAACCCCGAAGTCCTGCGCGATCTGAAATGTGCCGAATGCGACTGGCTCGGATTTGCGCCCGACGATCTCTGGTACCCGGCTCAGGCCCGCTGGATGGAGGCCCGGAACATCAACCGTCCCCGGATGCGCACCAACACGATGACGACACTCATGAACATGACGGCCGCCGGCCAGGGACTGGCACTGCTGCCGGTATTCATGGGAGACAGCCATCCGTCGCTTGTCGGGATTACGGGCCCCCTCGCAGAGCTGACCAACCCCGAGCACATCATCGTTCACCGGGATGTGCGGCGTGAACCTGCTGTCCAGACCGCGATGAACGCGATTGCGCGTGTTTACAGGATCATGGGACCGCGCCTGACAGGCACGGTCCATGATGTGAGGCAGGCTGCGGAATAGTCCGGTAAAAGACGCGACCTTGCAATCGCGCCTGCGAGGCTTGTCGGTTCAGGGATCGTACTCTAGGGCTGACGCCGCACGAAGCAGTCCCCACCTGCCCCCTTCAGGCTTTCACAAAGCGAATTCGCTTCGTTTCGCGAGCCAGTCGGGATGCGCGCACGGTAGAAGACACCGCGATCGCCAAGGTCTGCGGAAACAATGACCGCATTTCGGTTTCCAAGTACGCCCGGATAGCTTCTCTGCAGTCCTGCATACGCGTCACGTGCCGCTGCTGCGGAGCGTTGCGAGGTGACCTGAACAATATAGGTACCGGACGGAATTGACCCGCCCGTCGATGCCGCCGGCTGGTTTTGGGCGGTGCCCGTGTTGGCGAGGTTCAACGGTCCGTTCTGGCGCTGCGCCGTCGGCGGTGCAGTCTGAGCCGCAGGTGCGGCCTGTGCGACGGGAGCTGCTGCAACCTGAACCGGGGCCTGCGGTTTTTTGCGCGGAACGACCGTCGGCACCGGCGCTGCCGGAGCCTGCGCCTCGGTCTCCGCCTGAACGGGCTCATCCGTTTGGGTCACAATTTCAGGAACGGCTGGCGCTGCGGGTTCGACAGGAACAGGTGCGGCCGTTTCTTCCGTTTGCGGCTGTACGGGAACCGTCTCCGGGACCGGGGTTTCTTGCGTCTGAGGGGCTACAACGATGGGTTCGGTCTGTACGGGAACGGCGTTCACCGTCTCCGTGGCGACGATCTGAGGCGTTTCAGCCGTGACCGCGGGTGCGGCTATCTCGGGTGCTTGCGGCGCCGGGGTTTCCACGGTTGTCGGTGCGCTGATAACGGGCGCTTCTTCGCCGGAAACGATGGTACCGTCGGGGCGGACGATCACGGTACGGACCTGTTTCGGCGTCCCGGGCGCAAGTTCCGAGCTGCCGTCCGAGGCCGCCGGAGCCGGAGGCAGTTCGACGGGTTGGGGCGTTTCGGGAATGTTCAGGCGTTCAGGGACGCTCTCGCCGGTGCTCGAAAGACGGTCCGTAATCTTGGTCGACGACTGCCCGGCAGCATTGGTCTGGCTCTGCTCCGGGAATATCTTCAAAGGTTCCTGCAGGCCGCTGATCACCGGTGGTGGGCCGCTCGGCACCTGAACGGAGTTCCCGTCGTAAAGGAAGAAACCCGCACCACCGAGCGCGGCCACGCCGACGACGCACAGAGCCGCATAAAGGCCCCGTCGTGATCTGCCGGTCGATTGGTCCGCTGCCACTCGTTCGGTTTCCGGATGCGGTGGAAGCACCCCGGCCCCGCTCAGGCTCGGATCGCTCTCCTGCATCGCCCGCGCAACGGCGTCGAGATCGTAGCCTTCCGGCGGCGGTGGCGTGTCGTCTTCGCGGTCCTCCACATCGGGCACGGCATTGGCGGCTTCAGGCCACGCCATTTCGTCAATGTCATCCGCAGTTGCAATCGGTTCCGGCTCCGGCTCGGGTGCCACCGGTTCGGCCACAACCGGTGCACGGTTTTCGCGCTCCGGAAAATCAAGATCGGCAAAAAGGGCATCTATGCCGGCCGGGCTTTCCAGATCCTGGCGCGCCTGCGGCAGGCCGGAGGCAGATGAATGCGCTGAATCCGCGGTATTCAGAGCAGAAAACAGTTCGTTCTCGTCAATCGCCGGTCTGCGGACGTCGTCTGCACGATCCAGGTGCGGCCTTGCCGCAGCGACTTCAGACACCGCGGAAAACCCCGGGCTCCCGGTTCCCACCGCTGTTTGACCGATCCTGTTCGTCAGATCCGGCTCAAGATAGGAAGACGGTGCTTCGTCAAGCGGTTGCCGCGTTGCGCTTTCTTCCGCCCACTGGGTTTCCTCAGCCGTGGCAGCCGGCTCGGCGGCGAAGGTCGCGGGAACCTCGTGAGCCACCACGGCTTCGGTGATGTCTGCAAATGCATCCGTTGCAGCAGCCTCTTCCGTTGGCGCGGGAGCCGGTTTTGCAACGTCTTCGTCCACCGATTGACGGAGCGCGCCGATCAGTTCGTCTTCGAGCTCAGCGGTCAGGCTCTGCTCGATGTCCATGGCAACGTTTGGTGCAAGCGGCGCGGCCACGTCGTGGCTATTTCTCGCAAGGCCGCCTGCCGGTTCATTGGCAGTTTCAGTCCGGTACCCGGACGGTTCAACGAACGGTTCGCGGACAGGGTCGACATCAACGTCCGGCACAGGGGATCCGGGCGCGGCAACGCCGGCAGGCACATCAGGCTGTGGATTGTCGAGCCTGGGCCACAAAGGCGAAACGTTTTCGGCGCGTTCACCACCGTGCTGCTGCGTATCCAGCGGCGGAATTACAGCCGCAGGCAGCGCCGATTCGCTGCCGGTACGCGCAAAAAACTGGTTCCTGATCTCGCCAACGATTGGTGCCGGATGCTTGTCCGGTCCCAGCGGCGGCGCGTCCGTATTACCCGGTCTGAAGGCGGTATTGGGGAACGACGGCTCAACGCGCTGAGGCTCGGATTGCGGTTTGTCTGCGACATCGTCCGCAAAATCATCAAGCCCCGCAAAGTAGTCTGTACTGCCAACGCGACCGCTGCTCACATTTGCACCCAATTGATTGTTTTTGTGGACGATTCTTGCCAATTCGAGAAGCGGATCATCCATAGCCGGACGATCCGTGTCAGCCGCTTCGGGCGACCCGTGCAAGTCCGATTTCTCATTTTCGTAATCATTGGCCATGAGCTTTACGAAAACCGGTCCCGTTCTACTTGGCATCCTCTACTTTGCCGTAGAGGATGTTGTACTAAGTTAGCGCATTTCTTCGGGGGCATTTACCCCCAAGATCGACAACCCAGCCCCAAGTACCAAAGATATTGCACGAACCAATGCAAGACGTGCCAGGGTTAATTTCGGGTTACCAGTCTGAATAAACTTTAAATGCGGCGAATCATAGCCTCTGGTGTAATGCCTGCTCAAAGTTGTTGCCAACTCGTACAGATAAAACGCGATTCGGTGCGGTTCATGAGTATTGGCCGAGACGTTTACAACTTTCGGCCACTCCGCAACCTTGGCCATGAGTTCGAGTTCGCCGGGATCGTCCAGCAACGCCAGATCGGCTTTTTCCAGGTCGGCATCCCCGATGCTCATGCCAGGGAATTCCTCCTGCGCCTTTCTCAGGTTGGACCTCAACCTCGCGTGGGAATACTGAACGTAGTAGACCGGGTTGTCCTTCGTCTCATCCGTGACTTTCTTGAAGTCAAAGTCGAGCGGGGCGTCATTCTTGCGATAGAGCATCATGAAACGGACGGGATCCGGTCCGACTTCCTCGACGACTTCCCTCAGCGTGATGAAATCACCGGAGCGTTTCGACATCTTCACTGGCTCACCGTCGCGCATCAGCTTGACGAGCTGGCAGAACCTGACAACCACATCGGTCTTGCCGTCGGAAACGGCCTTTCCGACCGCCTGCAAGCGCTTTGCATATCCGCTGTGGTCTGCGCCGAGGACATATATCGTCTCATCGAAACCACGGTCGAACTTGTCCTGGAAATACGCGACGTCTGCGGCGAAGTATGTGTAGGACCCGTCCGACTTCTTCAGGGCGCGGTCGGTGTCATCGCCAAAATCGCTCGCGCGGAACAGGGTCTGTTCCCTGTCTTCCCAGTCTTCCGGAACCTGTCCCTTGGGTGGCGGCAGCGTTCCCTGGTAGATGAGCCCCTTGGCGCGCAATCCGTCGAGCATGACGTCGATCTTCGAACCGTTTGCGCCCGACCTTTCATGCAGCGTTCTCTCCGAAAAGAACACCTCGTGCTCGACACCGAGCGCGGCAAGATCTTCGCGTATCAGGTCCAGCATCGCGGCGATCGCGGCTTCCTTGACGAGAGGAAGCCATTCGGCTTCCGGTTTTTCCAGCAGCGTGTCGCCGAATTCTTTCTTCAGGCGCTCACCGACCGGCTTGAGATAGTCGCCGGGATAAAGACCGGGCGGGATCTCGCCTATGTCCTCGCCGAGTGCCTCGCGATAGCGAAGAAAGGCGCTGCGCGCCAGCGTATCGATCTGCGACCCGGCATCGTTGATGTAGTACTCCTTGGTCACGTCATTGCCGGCAAATTGCAGCAAATTGGCAAGCGCGTCGCCAACGACCGCCCCCCGGATATGGCCGACATGCATCGGCCCGGTCGGATTGGCCGACACATATTCGACGTTCACCTTCGGCGCCGGATCCTGCTCGATCGCGCCATAACGGTTGCCGGCCTGAAGCACACCCTTCAGGACACCCTGCCATACCGCAGGCGCAACACGCATATTGATGAAGCCCGGTCCCGCAATCGTCGTTTCGGTGACATCGGGGTCTTCGTCGAGTTTCCTTGTGAGCTGTTCGGCGAGGTCTCTCGGCTTGATGCCAAGGGGCTTTGCCAGAACCATCGCGGCATTGGTCGCCAGGTCGCCGTGCGCAGGGTCTCTCGGCGCTTCGACGACCACGCGGGAAAGATCAGGCGCATCTCCATTTGAATTTTTTAAGTCAAGGCTTTGGAGTGCATTTTTCACGCGTTGAGTGAAGTCAGCAAAGATATTCATTTCGCACCGATCGAGCTTGGTCCTGGAAGCACAAAACACCCCGGCGCAGCGAAGGGTGTCATCCTCGGCGCAACAGGGTGATCAAGTCGATCAAGCGCCTACCCTAATTCCGGTGTGTCGTCAAACAGTCTGCGGTGCTCGTCAATGGCGTACCGGTCGGTCATGCCCGCGATATAGTCGCAGATGCGGCGTGCGATCCCGGCATCGCTCAATCCTTCAAGACCCTCGCTCCACGGCTTCGGCATCAGACCAGGGTCGGACCGGAACTTGTCGAACAGGTCTCTCACGATCCTGGCAACGATCCTGCGCACCGCCAGAACGTCGTCGTGCCGGTAAACGCGCGCGAACAGGAAGCGTTTCACTTCCTTTTCCGCCGGCGTCATCGTATCGGAGAAGCCGATCAGACACTTGCCAGCCGCTCTTATGTCCGATGCGTTTTCGGGTGCGGTCTCGGTGAGGTTGGCAAGGGAATGCCGGATGACGTCCTCCACCATCCTCGTTATCGAACGCCTGACGATCTCATGTATGCGGCGCCCTTCCTCCAAACCCGGATACCGTGTGTCGACTTCCTTCAGTATGTCGGCAAGGAACGGAACCGACTGCATGTCCTCGACGGCAAAAAGCCCGGCCCTGAGGCCATCGTCGAGATCGTGCGCATCATAGGCAATGTCATCCGCGATGGCGGCCGCCTGGGCTTCACCGCCGGGCCACGTGTGCAGGAGAAGGTCCTGCTTTTCGGCATATTGCCGGATCGCGAAGGGAAGCTCGCCATGCCTGAACTTGCCGAGCGGCGTTCCGTCGTCCGAAACCAGGGGACCGTTGTGCTTGACGAGACCCTCAAGCGTTTCCCACGCAAGGTTCAAACCGTCGAAATCGGCATACCTGTGTTCCAGGCTTGTCACCACGCGCAGCGACTGCGCATTGTGGTCAAAGCCTTCATAGGGTGCCATGCACTCGTGCATGACGTCCTCGCCCTCATGGCCGAAAGGGGTGTGTCCCAGATCGTGGGCCAGCGCCAGGCATTCCGCCAGATCCTCGTCGAGACGCAGCGCCCTGGCCAGGGAACGCGCGATCTGGGCAACCTCGATGGTGTGGGTCAGGCGCGTGCGGTAGTGATCGCCCTCGTGATAGACGAAAACCTGGGTCTTGTGCTTCAGCCTTCGAAAGGCCGACGAGTGTATGATCCTGTCACGGTCGCGCTGGAATGGCGTCCGGGTCGGGCTCTCGGCTTCGGCGAACAGCCGTCCCCTGCTCGCCGCCGGGTTTTCCGCATAGATGGCGCGCGACTGCGCTCCGTAGCCAATATCCTTGTTCATCTGCGACCCGTCACCGTTCAATGCTGCTTCACCCAGTCTTATCGCGTGCCACAGATTGACGCGAGCGCATTCAAAACTTACTTATCTGAATAAGTCAGGTTTCCTGCTCTTGGCCACTTACAAGAGCACAGCGAGTCGGCAGAAGATGACCGAAACACTTGAAAATCGAGTAACAGTGAGCGATCGCGCTGCCAAGCGCATTGCCAAGATTTTGTCCGGCGAGCCCGCAGGAAGCATGCTTCGGGTCAGTGTCGAAGGTGGCGGCTGCTCCGGTTTGCAATACAAATACGACGTCGTCGATCGCTCGGAAGACGATGATCTGGTCATTGAAAAGACAGGGGCGACCGTGCTGGTCGATTCCGTGTCGCTTCAGTACATGGGCGGGTCGGAGATCGATTTCGTCGACGATCTCATCGGTCAATCGTTTCAGATCAACAACCCGAATGCCACTGCCGGCTGCGGATGCGGCACCAGCTTCACGATCTGAATCAGGTACTCTTCCTTTTCAAGCCGGATCGCGCGGCAAGAACTCCAGCACAGGACATACGGGCGGATGCGGATTGCCACCTGGAACATCAATGGCGTCAAGGCGCGCATCGACACGGTTCTTGAATGGTTGAAGGAGACGTCGCCGGACATTGCCTGTCTTCAGGAAATCAAGTCGGTCGATGAGAATTTCCCGCGCCAGCCGTTCGAGGATCTGGGCTACAACGTGGAAACCCACGGCCAGAAGGGCTTCAACGGTGTTGCGCTGCTTTCCAAAAAGCCGCTCGAGGATGTCATGCGGCGGCTCCCCGGGGATGACGGCGACGAGCAGGCCCGGTTCATCGAAGCGTCGGTTTCGACGGATTTGGGCGCCGTGCGATTCGGATGCCTTTACCTGCCGAACGGAAACCCGATGGGAAGCGAGAAGTTTCCCTACAAGATCGGCTGGATGGACCGTTTGATTGCGCATGCGGAAGACCGGCTGCGCGATGAGAACGCCTATATCCTCCTGGGCGATTTCAACGTCATACCGGATCCAATCGACGCCAGGAACCCGCAAAACTGGCTCGACGATGCCCTCTTTCAACCTGAAAGCAGGCAACGTTTCAGAGCCCTTACCAACCTGGGCCTGACAGAGGCCGTGCGTGCCTGCACAGAAGCACCGGAAACCTACACGTTCTGGGACTATCAGGCGGGTGCATGGCAAAAAAACAACGGCATCAGGATCGACCACATCCTGTTGTCTCCGCAGGCAGCCGACCGGATGTCCGGTTGCGGCATCGACAAGCACGTTCGCGGTTGGGAAAAGCCATCCGATCACGTACCGGTGTGGGTTCAGCTGACCGCGTAAGGTTGCGTTTCCCGGCAACACTTGCGTTGCTGCGGCGCGTCCGTAATTCTTGAAATTATTACAAATCGCTTGGAGTACTTGCGGACAAACGTCTGCGTGGTACTCTTTTCGCAATGGGATAACTCTTCGCCACTTCTCGCCTGCACCGGCAAAAAGCAGGCACCATTGCGGTCCGGGATTACGCCCGGCACTTGCTCCGTCGCTTGCCAGGGCGGCGAAACTGTCAGCGTTGCTGGCCGGTTTCGGGGTGGTCTTCCTGAGCACTCTCGCGCATGCTCAGAACATCAGCTGCACATGCAGATACAAGGGGTCCGACTACGGTGTCGGGGAATCCATCTGTCTCAAGAGCCCGAACGGGATGAAGATGGCAACCTGTTCCATGGTCCTGAACAACACGTCGTGGAAATTCACCAACGCGCCCTGCCCGCTTTCAATGCTGCCTTTGGAATACGACAAGAACCTGACAGGTGACATCATTGATCACCGGGACGGAACCACGTCCGAACGGATCGATGGTGCGCGCGAGGAACTGGGCTGACACGCCCTATTGATCCGGGCGCGCACTTCGCTTCGATGTCATTGAATTACTGGGTTTTGAGCTGCTGAGCGGTCAGCATGTCCGGACGGTTTTGCTGGATCCAGCCATCGGCGAGCGAGCGTGCCTTTTCCCGCACGGGTTCCGGGGACACCGCGAAATACTGCTCGTGCATTGCGTTGATCCAGACGGCGTCCGCGCCGTCCGCCTGCTCCCTGGCAACGGTGAGCCACATGAGGCCGCGCGCTTTTTTCTTCTCGGAGGTGCCAATCGTGTAGAGCGTTTCGCCCAGTCTTGCCTGCGCCCCGACATGACCTTTCAGGGCAGCGAGATTGTACCACCGCACGGCCATGCGATGATTGTTGTCCTGGTACATGCGTCCCAACTGGTACTGGGCATCGGCGTCACCGAAATAGGACGCTGCATGCGTGAAAATCTGGCGTGCACGCAGTTCGTTCTTTGGAACGGAGCCTTCGATCCCATCGAGGTAATAAGAGCCGAGTGCAACGAACGCGCTGGATACGAACGGCGCGTCGGGGGCACTCGGACTGTCATCGCCATGTTCACGCACGATCTGGCTGTAATACTGGAATGCCTTCAGGTCGTCTTCCTGAACACCGTCCCCCTTGGCATACATCTCGCCAAGTTTCCACGCGGCCATCGGCTGTCCGTTTTCGGCGGCGTATTGCAGCGAACTGAGGGCGCCTGCCTTGTCGCCCGAATAGTATTGCCGCGCGCCTGCACGCAAGGCTTCCGAAGGCGACAGGGTTTCGCCGCCAATCGTCACGTCGGAACTGGATTGACCGTCAAATGCGGCTGCCGCACCACCCAGTCCAAGACACAGGGCAGCGCACAGCAGGCCTTGTTTTCCAATGCCCTTCAGCAGCGGAAACCAATCGCGCCCACAAAACTCGCGATAACCGCCAAGCCGAAGTCGAGCGGCAGGCCGTTCGTTCTCGACGGCTTTTAATGTTGTTCGCGCCTCGCGCATTTCCTGTCTCTTCGTTCCGCCCTCATGCCCGGACGGTTTCTTTTTGATGTGCCCAAACTGGCCAAGCAATTCGGCTTAAGTTTGGCCATTGTTGGCGCAAATAAGACGATTTGCGGGTTTCTTCCGTTAGCGATTGCTCAAAGAACAATGCATGCATCGTTTCCCGGACAACCGAACTTAGCGTAACGGTTGCTGCCCAAACATGGCTGAACATGGGCAACTTTGATTTTCCAGGCTCACAACCGTGACTCTGTCGAGGAGTGTTGCCGAAACAGCACATTTAAGGGATGCCCCCGGTTCCTTCGTTCCCAGATAAACACAAGCGGGTTGATGATCGGTTTCCACCGGCCAAAATCAATCGTCTCTGTTGAAAACCGGGGCTTTGGGGCAAAATCCTTTGCCGTTCTGCATTTGTCCTTCAAACTTGTTCGTGATTCGGTGTAGGTATCGACATGGACCCGACACCGTTCGGAATGTGACCCTTCAGGCGAGACGGAATGAGCGCAAAAGACGATTTATTTGCCGGCAATGCGGCGAGAGCGACGACCATCGGCGACACCAGCCCGAAAACCGCGCCCGCAAAAAAGCGCCCAATCGCAGCCGTTCCAAACCCGGAAGACTATTCAGCGGCCGACATCGAGGTTCTCGAGGGCCTTGAACCGGTCCGGCGCCGGCCGGGCATGTATATCGGCGGGACAGACGAAAAAGCCCTGCATCACCTCTTCGCCGAAGTCATCGACAACTCCATGGACGAAGCCGTCGCCGGGCACGCGACTTGGATCGATGTGACGCTTGCGGCGGATGGTTCCCTCACGATCGTCGACAACGGGCGCGGCATCCCCGTTGATCCGCACCCAAAGTTCAAGGACAAATCCGCGCTTGAAGTGATCATGACGACGCTTCATGCGGGCGGAAAGTTCGACAGCAAGGTCTACGAGACGTCCGGCGGCCTGCACGGCGTAGGTGTCTCGGTGGTGAACGCGCTCTCCGAAGAACTTGTCGTCGAGGTTGCGCGCAGCCGGAAACTCTATCGCCAGACATTCCGCAGGGGGCACCCGCAAGGCGCGCTCGAAATGGTCGGAGACACGCAAAACAGGCGTGGCACGCTTGTGCGCTTCAGACCGGACGAGGAGATTTTCGGCAAAAATGCAAGGTTCAAACCCGCCCGCCTCCTCAAGATGGCACGCTCGAAGGCGTACCTGTTCGGCGGTGTCGAAATCAGGTGGCACTGCGATCCCGACCTGATCGACGGCAAGGAAGCAACACCTGCGGAAGCTGTCTTCCACTTCCCGGGCGGCCTGAAGGACTTTCTGGCCGAGCGCCTCACGAGTGAACGCCGCGTGGTCGATGAGATCTTTGCCGGCCGGACAGACAAGACGGGAAAACACGGCTCCGTCGAATGGGCCGTGAACTGGTTCGCTGGCGATGGCTTCGTCAATTCCTACTGCAACACCGTCCCCACACCGGAAGGCGGAACGCATGAAGCCGGGTTTCGCTACGCGCTGCTGCGCGGCCTGAAAGCCTATGGCGAACTCACGAACAACAAGAAAGCCAGCATCATCACCGGCGACGACGTGATGACTTCTGCCGGCGGCATGCTGTCAGTGTTCATCCGCGAACCCGAATTTGTCGGACAGACAAAAGACAAGCTCGCAACCAATGAAGCAACGCGTGTCACCGAAGCCGCGGTACGCGATGCGTTCGATCACTGGCTGACCGCATCCCCGAACCAGGCAAACAAGTTGCTTGAATGGGTTATCGACCGCGCCGACGAGCGCCTGAGACGCCGGCAGGAAAAGGACGTTGCGCGCAAATCCGCGGTGCGGAAACTTCGCCTGCCCGGCAAGCTCGCCGACTGTTCGGCCAACCAGGCGGACGGAACGGAGCTGTTCATCGTGGAGGGCGACTCGGCCGGCGGCTCAGCGAAGCAGGCACGAAATCGCTCGAACCAGGCCGTCCTGCCCCTGCGCGGCAAGATCCTGAATGTCGCCAACGCGGGACGGGACAAGCTCGTTGCGAACCAGCAACTCGCGGACCTGATCCAGGCGCTCGGCTGCGGAACACGGTCACAGTACCGGGATGCGGACCTGCGCTACGAGAAGATCGTGATCATGACGGATGCGGATGTCGACGGTGCGCACATCGCGTCCCTGCTGATCACCTTCTTCTACCGCGAAATGCCTGAACTCATACGCAGCGGCCACCTGTTCCTCGCCGTCCCGCCGCTTTATCGCCTGAGCCAGGGCGGCAAGACGCTCTATGCGCGCGACGATGCGCACAAGGACGAACTGCTGGAGACAGCCTTCAAAGGAAAGTCAAAGGTGGAAATCGGCCGGTTCAAGGGCCTGGGTGAAATGTTGCCGGCGCAGCTGAAGGAAACCACGATGGATCCCTCGAAACGCTCGATGCTGAAGGTCGCGGTGGACGAGATGGATATCGGAACGACAAACGATACGGTTGAAAGGCTCATGGGCAACAAGCCTGAAGCGCGCTTCCGCTTCATTCAGGAGAACGCCGAATTCGCCGATGACCTCGACATCTAGATGAACCGGCCCTGTTGCTTTCGCGTCACGTGAATCGAACGTGTTGTTCCATAAGCTTTTTCACAGAATTTGGGACGCTCCCGGCACGATTGGCGCGGATTTTTTGTTGCAAAAACAGGCAATCATTTTGCAAATTATTGCGGCAGGTGAAGGCACCACGAAGCAGAAAAACAAGTGCAGCTACCCCCACTATTAACTCAGTTGAAAATTATTGCTCAGAAATACTCGATTTTCTTGGAAATTTACCTCAATGGCGCATTGACACCGGAGCGCATGAATGTAGTGTGTGCGCACGATAGCGCCCGGGTTCCCCGCCGTTCTGTCGTTTAACAATCACAACATTTGGGCAAAACGCTCCATGTCATTTGATACTCTCGGTCTTAGCGAGAAGGTGCTCTCTGCAGTTGATGCAGCAGGTTACAAGGAACCCACAGCGATCCAGGCCGGCGCGATCCCGCAGGTTCTGGAACGGCGGGACATTCTCGGCATTGCGCAGACCGGGACCGGCAAGACGGCCAGCTTCACGCTGCCCATGCTCACGCTGCTTGAAAAAGGCCGTGCAAGAGCACGCATGCCACGGACGCTCATCCTGGAGCCGACGCGCGAACTCGCCGCCCAGGTTGAAGAGAATTTCGAGAAATACGGCACCAACCACAAACTCAATGTGGCCCTGCTGATCGGTGGTGTTTCCTTCGCCGAGCAGGACAGGAAACTCGATCGCGGCACAGACGTGCTGATCGCGACGCCCGGGCGGCTGCTCGACCATTTCGAGCGCGGCAAGCTCCTGCTGCAAGGCGTTGAAATCCTTGTCATCGACGAAGCCGACCGCATGCTGGACATGGGCTTCATTCCGGATATCGAGCGGATCTGCAAGCTGATCCCGTTCACGCGCCAGACGCTGTTTTTCTCGGCAACCATGCCGCCGGAAATCCAGCGCCTGACGGACACCTTTCTGCAGAACCCTGCGCGCATCGAAGTTGCTCCCACGTCGTCCACGGCAGAGAATGTCAGCCAGCAACTGAAAGCGTCTCCGTCCAAGGATTTTGAAAAGCGCGCAGCTTTGCGCGAACTCCTGGACGGTGCGGAGGAACTGAAGAACGCGATCGTATTCTGCAATCGGAAGCGGGATGTTTCGACGCTGTTCCGCTCGCTCGAGCGCCATGAATACAATGTCGGCACCCTTCACGGAGACATGGACCAGCGCACCCGCATGATGATGCTGGACAATTTCCGGAAAGGCAGCATCAAGCTGCTCGTTGCCAGCGATGTCGCAGCCCGCGGGCTCGACATTCCCGAAGTCAGCCACGTGTTCAACTACGACGTACCGATCAACGCGGAAGACTATGTTCACCGCATCGGCCGGACGGGACGCGCAGGCCGCAGCGGGACCGCCTACACACTCGTGACCGGCGAGGACAAAAAGTATCTCGATGCGATTGAAACGCTGATCAACAAGACAATCGACTGGCTCGGCGAGCCGATTGATTTCGAGGCAGCCGCCAAGGAGCGCAAGGCGCGCCGCAAATCGGGCAAGACCTCGAAGAGCGAATCCAGCAATGACAACGACGCCCCTCAGACAAAGTCGTCTGGCAGACGTCGTACTTCGCAGTCCAAACAGCGCGACACCGACACGGACGGCAGACAGGAGCAGAAAGACGCAATGAGCCCGGTATCAGTTTCGGAACTTCCGCAAAAACCCGCGAGCAAAAAGTCCAGAAACGACAAACTCGAGCCTGCTTTCAGCCCGGGTGTTCACATCCCTGCTTTCCTGCTTCGCGAACCGCGTCCGAAAAAAGCGTCGTAACGTCACTTTTTACAAGTGAATTCCTTTAGGCTTAACCGCTCCTTAAATCTTCCGTCAGACCTTGGGACCTATATCTTGCGACCGTGTGGGGCGGATTCGCAAGGTGAAGGTGAGAGAAGCTCTATGTCTGAAGAAGACGACCATAGCCGGACCATCAAGTATGGTGAGTCCGCTGTCGGCTATATTAGAAAAAACACGCTGCCGGCGTACCCGCGCTCCTATGAGCTCTGGTACACGTATGCGGCCGGTTACAATCAGGGTCTCAACAGGGCCGTCAACGAGACCATCAAGGAAAAAGGCCGGGTCAGCACCGATGAAATGCTGAACCTCTACGGGCGTTTCCTGTCCCCGACGCGCCTCGGCGACCGCCTCGATGAAGTCGGCACCAAGGTTTCCAGGGAAGTCGAAGAACTCATCGAATCGCTAAAACTGAGCGCAGACGCGACATCCGATTATGGCAGTTCCCTCGAACAGGCCGGCGAAAAGATCAAGCGGCTGGACGATCCTCAGAAACTGCAGCTCTACGTCACGCATCTCGTGAAATCGACCCAAAACGCCGTGGCTTCAAACCGGAAGCTCGAAAGCCAATTGCTGGAGTCCAAAAAGCACATCGAGAACCTGCAGTCCTCGCTCGAAGCGATTCGCTATGAATCCCTCACGGACGAGTTGACGACGCTGAACAACCGGAAACACTTTGAAGTTTCACTGGAAAAGATCGTCGACCAGTCCAAAGACAGCAAGCGCAGCTTTGCTCTGCTGATGACGGATATCGATCATTTCAAGAAATTCAATGACACCTACGGACACCAGACGGGCGACCAGGTGCTGCGTCTCGTTGCGCTGGCAGTCAAGCAGAACATCAAAACACAGGACATTGCCTGCCGGTATGGCGGCGAAGAGTTTTCCATCATCCTGCCTCAGTCGAACCTTCAAGAAGCGGGTGAAATCGGCGAGCGCATCAGAACCGCAGTGATGTCGAAGGAACTGGTGAAACGATCCACCGGCGAGAATCTCGGGCGCGTGACGATATCGGTCGGTATCGCAACTTTTGATCAGATCGATACGGCACACTCGATCGTGTCCCGCGCCGACGAGGCTCTTTATGCAGCCAAGAATGCCGGCCGGAACCTGGTCAAGACCGAACTGGACCTGCCCTCCGCAAAGGCCGCAGAAAACGTCGCCTGACGGCGAGCAACATGCCCTGCCCGCGGTTCTGACCACGCGGACGAGCCCTTCCGAACCTGCCTGACCGATTATCCTTTCGCGTCAAGTCCCATCTGCCAGAAATCACTTTCCAGCCGGCACGCTTTTTCAAAGAGTGACAGGACACGCGGATATCTGTGATCCGTCAGGACCAGGTCCGAGGTTGCCTCGAACCAGGCCTCGAATCCCCTTGCCAGATCCTGGTAGCCTTCACCGGCATATTCCTGGATCCAGCGCTGATACGGATTGTCGGGATTGTCGCAACCATCCTGCTGCAGCTGTTTGCCGATCTCCGCATACCCGAGGATGCACGGAGCCAATGCGGCCTGCAGGTCCAGCAGGTCGCCGGACATGCCGGCGTCCAGCACAAATCGCGTATAGGCCATCGTTGGCGTATCTTCGGGCGCGTTCTCGATCTCCTGCCGCTCCATTCCCCAGCGGCCACAAATCTCGATGTGAAGCTCCAGTTCGACATCCAGGATCGCCTTCACCCCTTCAAGCGAGTGGCGCATGTCGGCAAGCGTCGAGCTCTTGTAGACGCCGAGCGCATAGGCGCGCGCGAACTGGATGAGAAACAGGTAGTCCTGGACGAGATAATGCTTGAAACACTCGATCGGAAGATCGCCCTTGCCGAGCCGTTCGACAAAGGGGTGGCGCGTGTAGTCGGCCCACTGGGACGCTGCATGCGTCTTGAGCCGTTCAAACAATGTCATGGAAACTCTCGTCGCAGATTGATCCGGACACCGGATCAGTTGAGGGGTAACGCGCCTTCGTCTGCTGCCTGAAGCGACACGGATTCGCCGCAGCCGCACGCAGACACTTCATTCGGGTTCTTGAACACGAAACCGGACCGGAATTTTGTGACTTCGAAGTCCATCTCCGTTCCGAGAAGGAACAGAACTGCAGACGGATCGATGAAGAGCTTTGCACCCCTGTCTTCGATCACGTCATCGCCCGGCTTGGCGTCTTCGACCAGGTCCATGGTGTATTCCATGCCGGCGCAGCCGCCCTTCTTGATCCCGACGCGCAATCCGATGGCATTCTTGTCGGCGTTTTCGACAAGTTCCCTGACGCGCTCGGCGGCGCTGTCGGTCATGGTCATGACCTGGAATTTTCCGGCGGATGCCATTCGGTCCTCTATCTGCTTCTAAGGTTCGAAACCTGATATAGGAATTCAGATTATCGGAAAAAAGGTTTCGAACTCAATACCAGTTGAGTGCCACTTTCGCTTCGTCCGACATACGGTCGGGCGTCCAGGGCGGATCGAACACCATATCGACATTGACCGGTCCGACGCCGGCGACGGCCGAAACGGCGTTTTCGACCCAACCCGGCATTTCCCCGGCCACCGGACATCCCGGCGCGGTCAGGGTCATATCGATGTTGATCGAACGATCGTCTTCGATATCGACCTTGTAGATCAGGCCGAGTTCATAGATATCGCAAGGGATTTCCGGATCGTAGACCGATTTCAGCGCGCCGACGATGTCCGTCGTCAGCCTGTCGAGCTCTGCCTCCGGGATCGTCGTCTTCGCAGACACTTCTGCCTGCAGTTCCGCACCGTCCGCGGCGGTATCTATCGTTGTTGCATTTTCCATCGTGGGTCCGTCCTTACCCGAAAAAGCTTTGTGCCTTCAACAGGGCCTCATAAAGCGCGTCCACTTCCGCGCGCGTGTTGTAGAGGCCGAAGCTTGCACGACATGTAGAGGTTACACCGTATCTTGCCAAGAGCGGCTGTGCGCAGTGGGTGCCTGCCCTCACCGCAACGCCGGCGCGGTCAATGATGGTCGCAACGTCGTGCGCGTGTGCACCCTGAACCTCGAACGAGACGATGGCGCCCTTGCCCGGGGCATTTCCGAAGATCCTCAGCGAGTTGATCTCGCGCAGCTTCTCATGCGCATAGTCCTTCAGATCCGCCTCGTGGCGCGCAATGTTCTCGCGCCCGATCTGGTCCATGTAGTCCAGCGCGGCACCAAGGCCGATCGCCTGGACAATCGGCGGCGTCCCGGCTTCAAACCTGTGCGGCGGATCGTTGTAGGTGATGACGTCCTCGGTAACATCAAGGATCATTTCACCGCCGCCGTTGAACGGTCGCAGGGCGTTCAAACGCTCCGGCTTTCCCCACAGGACCCCGATCCCCGAAGGACCATAGACCTTGTGGCCGGTGAAGACGTAATAGTCACAGCCGAGATCCTGAACATCGACAGGCATGTGAACCGCGGCCTGGCTGCCATCGACCAGAACCTGAATGCCCCGTTCGTGCGCGATCTCGCAGATTTCCTTGATCGGAACCACCGTGCCGAGGACATTGGACATCTGCGTGATGGCGACAAGTTTCGTCCGGTCGCTCAACGTGTCCACGAAAGCATCGAGGTCGAAAGAGCCGTCCTCGCGCACATACACCCACTTCAGAACCGAGCCATGCCGCTCACGGTGGAAATGCCACGGCACGATGTTGGAATGGTGCTCCATGATCGAGAGCACGATCTCGTCGCCCTCGCCGAAGAAATCCGGACCGAGCCCATAGGAAACCAGGTTGATGGCTTCCGTGGTCGATTTGGTGAAGACGACCTCGTCGACGGATTTGGCATTCAGGAACCGGCGCACCTTTTCGCGCGCCGCCTCGTAGTTGTCCGTCGCCGTGTTCGACAGGAAGTGCAATCCGCGATGTACATTGGCATATTCTTCCGAATACGCCTTGGAGACGGCATCGATCACAGCGTTCGGTTTCTGTGCCGACGCGCCGTTGTCCAGGTAAACCAGTGGCTTGCCGTAAACTTCCCGCGAAAGAATCGGAAAATCCCGGCGGATGGCTTCCACGTCGTATCCCGTTGTGACGGGTTCTTTTTCTGCAGTCGCGACGGTCATTCGGCGCTGATCCTTATCTCCAAAGCCTTCGGCGCGGTCTAGTGACCCGCAAGCCAGTCACGCACACGCGCTTCAAGGCCTTCGGTCACGTCGTCCTCGCCATACTCCTCGATCGCCTCCGAGAGGAAGGCAAGAACGAGGAGCGTTTTGGCTTCGTCTTCCGGTATGCCCCGGGCACGCAGGTAGAACAGAAGGTCCTCGTCGATCTGGCCGCTTGTGGCACCATGGGCACAGAGCACGTCATCGGCAAAGATCTCGAGTTCGGGCTTGTTCGCCATCTCGGCGTCTTCCGACAGAAGCAACGCCTGCGTCATCATTTCGCCGTCGGTCTTCTGTGCATGCTGCGCGACGTTGATCCGGCCCTGGTAAACACCCCTGGCGTTGCCATCGAGCACGGTCTTGAAGAACTCGCGGCTGTTGCAATGCGGCACAGCGTGATCGACGATCAGCGTCTGATCCGCCAGATCGCTGCCGCCGGCCATTGTCACGCCGTAGATCTTGGCTTCGGAGTTTTCACCCGTGAAATTGATGAACTGCTGATTGCGCGCAAAGCGCGGGCCTGCCATGAAGCCAAGCGACTTGAATTCCGCGTCCGCGCCAATGGTCGCGATCGTCGTCAGGAGGTTGGCGGCATCGTTCGACCCGACGATCAGACGGGTCGCTGCAAGGAACGCCTTGTCTGCAACGTCGTAGTCGAAAACAGCATTGATTTCTCCGTCGCCGGTCTCACCGACGAAGGTTTCCAGCAGTTTCAGGTTTCCACCTGCGCCGACGCGGACCTTGTTGCGGGTCACCTGGGCGCCGGACGACGTTGCGACGTGGACAAGCTCGACAGGCTTCGACACCTCGGCGCCGTCTGCAACCTCGACAACGACACCGCCTTGCACGAAGGCCGTGTTGAGGGCGACAACACCGTCGCTCGGGCCGGTCTTCGGAGAGGCAAGCAGCTGAGAGCCGTGTTCACCGGCAAGCGCGTCGTTGAGATCGGTGACCGTCACACCTTCAGCCGAAAGCGCCACGACGTCTGACAGTTCCGCGAGGAATGATCCGTTGGCGACGACAATCCGGTGACGTTCCAGGTCGCCGAAAAGGTTCTGGTCCGCCAGCAGCTGTTCCGTGCTGGCAACCTCGGCGTTCGAAACAAGCTGTGCCGCGGACTTCATGAACGCGCGCAGGTCCGAATATTTGTATTCTTCAACGCGGCGATGCGGCAATCCGCGGTCCCTGATCTGGTCGACCGCTGCCTCGCGCAAGGCGGAAACGGCAACGGACCCGGCAAGGTCCGGTTTCGCGGTCTCGAAACGGTCGAATAGATCGCTTTCGGCCTGGGTGTGTCTGATAGGCATGCTGGCGTTCATATCGCTTTGTTCCCTCAAGCCGCTGCGTCGACGTAGTCTGCGTAACCGTTCTTCTCCAGCTCGAGCGCCAGATCCTTGTCACCGGTCTTGACGATCCGGCCCTTGGACAGAACGTGGACGACGTCCGGCACGATGTGATCAAGCAGACGCTGGTAGTGCGTGATGACGACCATGGCCCGGTCCGGTCCGCGAAGCTTGTTGACGCCTTCGGACACGATCCGCAACGCATCGATGTCGAGACCGGAGTCGGTTTCATCGAGCACGCAGAGCTTCGGTTCCAGAAGCGACATCTGGAGAATTTCAGCGCGTTTCTTCTCACCGCCCGAAAAGCCGACATTGAGCGGACGCTTCAGCATGTCCATGGAAACGTTGAGGTGGCTTGCCGCCGCCTTGACCCGCTTCATGAAGTCCGGAATGGACAAAGCGTCATCGCCGCGAGCCTTGCGCTGCGCGTTCATGGCGGTTTTCAGAAATTCCATGGTGGCGACACCCGGAATTTCGATCGGGTACTGGAACGCAAGGAACATGCCGGCCGCTGCCCGCTCGTCCGGTTCCATCTCCAGCATGTTCTCACCGTTGAAGAGCACTTCGCCCTCGGTGATTTCGTAGTCTTCCTTGCCGGCCAGAACGTAGGACAGGGTTGACTTGCCAGAGCCGTTCGGGCCCATGATGGCGTGCACTTCGCCCGCTTTCACGGTCAGATCGACCCCGCGCAGGATTTCCGTTTCGTCTTCCGCGATGCGGGCGTGAAGGTTCTTGATCTCAAGCATGAGATATTTCCTCGTTATTCAGCGGGCAAAACAGCCCAAACAATCACATTCGGGTTGATGGAGCCTCAGCCCACCGATCCTTCCAGGCTGATCGAAATCAGCTTCTGCGCCTCAACGGCGAATTCCATCGGCAACTGCTGGATCACGTCCTTGACGAAGCCGTTGACGATCAGCGCAACCGCCTCTTCCTCCGACAGCCCGCGCTGCAGGCAGTAGAACATCTGGTCGTCCGAGATCTTCGAGGTGGTCGCCTCGTGCTCGAATTGTGCCGACGCGTTCTTGCTTTCGATATAGGGGACGGTGTGCGCACCACAGTCCTGACCGATCAGCAGCGAATCGCACTGCGTGAAGTTGCGCGCGTTCGACGCTTTCCTGTGTGCTGACACGAGACCGCGATAGGTGTTCTGGGACCGGCCGGCGGAAATGCCCTTGGAGATGATCCGGCTGGACGAGTTCTTGCCCAGGTGGATCATCTTGGTTCCACTGTCGACCTGCTGGTAACCGTTGGAAACGGCGATGGAATAGAACTCACCGCGGGAATTTTCGCCGCGCAGGATACAGGACGGGTATTTCCACGTGATCGCGGACCCGGTCTCGACCTGCGTCCAGGAAATCTTGGAGTTCTTGCCGCGGCAGTCGCCACGCTTGGTGACGAAATTGTAGATGCCGCCCTTGCCGTCCTTGTCGCCGGGGAACCAATTCTGGACGGTGGAATACTTGATCTCGGCATCGTCCAGCGCAACCAGTTCAACAACAGCCGCATGCAGCTGGTTTTCGTCGCGCTGCGGCGCCGTGCAGCCTTCCAGATAGGAAACGTAAGAACCCTTTTCGGCAATGATCAGCGTGCGTTCGAACTGTCCGGTGTTCTGCTCGTTGATTCGGAAATAGGTCGACAGTTCCATCGGGCAGCGGACGCCCTCCGGGATGTAGACGAAGGACCCGTCGGAGAACACGGCGGAGTTCAGCGTGGCGTAATAGTTGTCGGTCACCGGAACGACGGAGCCGAGATATTTCTTGACCAGGTCCGGATATTCGCGCACCGCCTCAGAGATGGAACAGAAGATGACGCCCGCCTTCTTCAGTTCTTCCTTGAAGGTCGTGACGACGGAGACGGAATCGAAGACAGCGTCGACGGCAACCCGGTTCTTCGGCTCGACGCCGGCCAGGATTTCCTGCTCCGCAAGCGGGATACCGAGCTTCTCATAGGTCGCCAGAAGTTCCGGATCGACCTCATCGAGGCTCTTCGGCCCTTCCACGGATTTCGGAGCGGCCCAGTAATAAAGGTCGTCGAAATCGATCTTGGGATACGAGACGCGCGCCCAGTCCGGCTCGTCCATCTGCTGGAACCGGCGCAGCGCGTCCAGGCGCCATTCCGTCATCCATTCCGGCTCGTTCTTCTTTGCGGACAGAAACCGGATTGTTTCCTCGGACAGACCCTTGGCGCCTTTTTCCGACTCAATGTCGGTCACAAAGCCGTATTTATACTGGTCAACATCGATAGCTTTCACCTGATCGATGGTTTCCTGTACAGCTGGCATCCCTTGCCTCCATCTGGCGGACCTTGTCCGCGTCTTGAACACACGCCGGACCGTCTGGTGCGTTCCGGCCATAGCTTTGGCGGTCTCCCGCCGGATTACCGCGTCACGCAGCCCTGCTGCGCGCCTTCGGGTTGAGCCTGTCGACAACCGCCGGCCAGAGCTCCAGAAATGCGTCGATCTCCTCAGGCCGGGTGTCCCAGCCCATGCTCACACGGATCGCACATCGCGCCAGCGCCTCGTCCACACCCATTGCGGTCAGAACGTGCGATACGGACACCTTTCCCGACGAACAAGCCGACCCGGATGAGACTGATACGCGCTCAAGATCCAAAGCGATCAGCGCAGTCTCGGCGGGAAGGTCCCGAACGGCAAAACAGGTTGTGTTTGCCAGCCGGTCGGCACCCTCGCCAAAGATAACTGTGTCTTGGCAGACCGATTTCAATCCGGCTTCGAGCCTTGATTTCAAGTCCTGCAGATGCCTGACGGCATCGAGGTCCGACCGCGCGTCTTCCGCCGCATGACCGAATGCCGCGATTGCCGCAACATTCTCCGTTCCGCCCCGGCGCCAATTCTCCTGGCCTCCACCGATCATCAGTGGTGCGGGCGATCTGGACGTCGACCTCGAGACGATCGCGCCAATGCCCTGCGGCCCGCCGAACTTGTGCGCGGACAAAGTGATTGCATCGGCCTGCCAGCTTTCCATGTCGATCTGAATGCGGCCGGCGGCCTGTACGGCATCCACGTGGAAGAAGTGTCCGTATTCGCGTGCGATCGCGCCGATTTCCGCAAGTGGCTGAATGACACCTGTTTCATTGTTGGCGGCCATCACGGAAACAAGGCCAGGCTCGGCACCTTCAATGGATTGTCTGAGCGCGTCGAGACGAATGACGCCGTCGCCGTCAACCGGGACGATCACCTGGTCCGCCACGGCGAACCGGCCGCCCGTCATTACGGAAGGGTGCTCGACGGCGCTGATGAAAAGCTTGTCCAGATAGACCGGGTTGCCGCCGTCCTGCCAGACGCGGGACAGAGCGGTCATGTTCGCTTCCGTGCCGCCGGAAACGAACGTCACCGACCGTGTGCCCGCACCGCACAACCGGGCAACACTGTCCCTGGCGGCCTCAACCCTGCCGCGTGCCCTGCGGCCGTTCGCGTGCACTGAGGAGGCGTTGCCGGTGTCCTTCAAAACCTCGATCATGGCATCCCGCGCGCCGGGGCGCAGCGGCGCTCCAGCGTTGTAATCGAGATAGATCGGGGCCGATAGACGCGGCATGAGACCTCAAAAGCCAGGATCGACAAGTTTGACGGCGACGAAATTCCGCTTTATTGCCAGACACATGTTCGAAAAACTTGAAATTTTTCTCTGTGATGACGATAACACCCCCCAACCGGTCGAACCGAGTGTTGCCTGCCTTTGGCGGATGATGCGAACTTTCGAATAATTCTAAACAAGGTTCTAGAAACTCGGAGGCAAAGAGTCAAGTTTAGACTTACGGGAAATCACGTATACAGAATCGAAATTTCAGCGCCTCCCGTCTCGGCGCGACAATATGACAAGGACATAGCGCTTCATGCCTGAGGTGATCTTCAACGGTCCCGCCGGCCGGCTCGAGGGCCGGTTCCACCCCGCGAAAAAACGCAACGCTCCCATCGCACTGGTTCTACACCTTCACCCGCAATTCGGCGGGACGATGAACAATCAGATCGTCTACCAGATGTACTACATGTTTGCGCGGCGCGGTTTTGCGGTTCTCCGCTTCAACTTCCGGGGTGTGGGCCGGTCTCAGGGCACCTTCGATCACGGTCAGGGTGAATTGTCCGATGCGGCAGCAGCGCTCGACTGGGTCCAGACCGTACATCCGGACGCGCGTGCGTGCTGGATCGGCGGATTTTCCTTCGGTGCCTGGATAGGCATGCAGCTTCTGATGCGCCGCCCGGAGGTCGAGGGTTTCATTTCCGTTGCGCCGCCGGCAAACCTGCATGACTTTTCGTTCCTGGCCCCCTGCCCCTCGTCAGGACTAATCGTCCACGGCGACAACGACAAGGTCGTGCCGCAGAAGGATGTCCAAACCCTTGTCGACAAGCTGCAGACGCAAAAGGGTATCGTGATCGACCACGAGACAATCCCGGGTGCCAACCACTTCTTCGAAAACGACATGGACGAACTGCTTGAGCGTTGCGGCACCTATGTCGACGGGCGGCTCGGTCTGACACCAGAGGATTACGTCGATATCGACTGACCTTTTCCAAGAGGAGCCCGCCGGACCGGCGGGCTTTTTTCATGTCTGAAGATCTTCTGATCCGCCCGGCGACCTCATCGGACCTTTCCGACCTTCTGTCGCTCTATCACGATCTCAACCCGGACGATCTCACCGCCGAAGCATCCGCACAGCAACAGACCTACGCACGGATGCTCGCGCAACCCGGACTGACGGTTCTGCTTGCGTTCCTCGATGGCAAACCGGTCGCGACGCTGACGCTTGTGATCGTGCCCAACCTCACCCGCGCCTGCGCGCCCTACGCTCTTGTGGAAAACGTGGTCACGCTGACATCGTGCCGGGGCAAAGGCATCGGCAAACGGGTGATGAAGGCAGCAATTGACCTGTCCTGGGAGGCCGGCTGCTTCAAGATCATGCTGATGTCCGGTTCAGGCAACCGGACCGCGCACGGGTTCTACGAGAACATGGGCTTCAAGCGCAGCAAGGTGGGCTTTGAGCTGAGACAGCCCGGTTACGCGCCGCGAAAGATCACGTGAATTTTGAGCCTCAGCCCTGAAACGGCTTTTTCCGCGGTATGCCGGGTCCGGACTCAACGCCATCATCCGGTCCGGCGAGCGGGTCCTCGCCATCGGCAACGACGCCCTGGATCGGCGGCCCGTCATAGTCTTCGGGCGGCGGAACCGTTGACGCGAGCTTGCAGTTTGTCAGCCAGATATCATAGACCGCGTGTTCCACCGCGTGCAGACCCGGACTGGCGGCATACATCCAGCCGGAGAAAATCCGCCGCACTTCATTGTTGAGCGTGATTTCGTCTACCTGCACGAAACCGGTGGTCAGGGGCGACTCCGTCTGAGGCCGCGTATGACAGACCCTTGGCGTCACCTGGAGCGCGCCAAACTGAACCGTTTCGCCGATATAGACATCGAATGAAATGATCCGGCCGGTGATCTTGTCGAGCCCGGAAAAGACCGCTACCGGATTTTCAATTTTCTCGGTCTGCGCCGACGCCGGCAAAACCAGGGGGGCAAACACAACGAGAGCGGCCCCGGCTAAAACTCGTCTTGCTGTATTCCAGGTTTTGACCACGTCTGCCATCGGTGTTTGAGTCGCTGGGGTTAGAATAGCTTTATCCAGATTGCTGGCGCTAGCACCGAATTGCGGCCCCGGCAAGACAACCGTCCCGGAGCCGCGTCCCGGCATCAGCCGATCTCCGCCAATCGATCGAGTGCGATCTGCACCTTCGCGCGCTTTTCCGTGAATTCGGACACCTTCTCGCGCTCTCCCTCGACAACGTCAGCCGGGGCCTTTTCGACGAATTTCGGGTTGGAGAGCTTCTTCTCGATCTTGGAAATATCCGCGTCGAGCTTGCCGACTTCCTTTTCAAGGCGCGCTTTTTCGGCGCCCAGATCAATGACGCCGGCAAGCGGCAGGCACACCGTCGCTTCCCCGACAATGATCTGCGCAGAGCCCTTCGGAGCTGCATCCGCAAGGTCGACCTTTTCAGCCCGTGCCAGACGAAGTACGGCGGATTCGTGGGTGGACAAACGTTCCCTGGTTTCTTCGCTCGCCCCCGTGATCACGACGGCAACCTTAGCACCTGCCGGAACGTTCATTTCCGCACGCACCGAGCGGATTTCCGAAATCAGGTTGACCAGCCAGTTGATTTCCGCGGCAGCCGTATCGTCCGAGACCTTCGCCTCCGGCCAGGCCGTGAGCATGAGCAAGTCGCCGGCAGCTTGTCCCTCTTCACCAAGGCGTTCCCACAATTCCTCGGTAAGGAACGGCATGAAGGGATGCAGGACCTTCAGAATCTCGTCGATCGCCCATGCCGTCGTCGCCCGGGTTTCAGCCTTGGCGTCTTCGTCGTCACCGTTGAAGATCGGTTTGGCAAGCTCCAGGAACCAGTCGCAGAAACTGTTCCAGGTGAACTTGTAGACCGCGCCGGCCGCATCATTGAACCGGTAGTCCTCAAGCGCCGCCGTCACTTCCGTGATGCAGCGTCCCATTTCGGTGGCGATCCAGCGATTGAGCGTGTGCTTCGTGGCCGCGGGATCAAAACCCTCGACGCGCGCGCAGCCGTTCATTTCGGCGAAACGGGACGCGTTCCAGAGCTTCGTCGCAAAACGCTGGCCGCCTTCCGCCGCTTGGTCTGACATACGCAGCGTCCGGCGCGACTGGACTTCCTGGCTTGCAAGCGCAAACCGGGTCGCGTCCGCACCGTAGCTGTCGATCAGTTCGAGCGGGTCAAGAACATTGCCGAGCGACTTCGACATTTTCTTCCCGTTCTTGTCGACGACGATCGAATTGATATAGACCGTGTGGAACGGGACTTCCTTCATGAAATGAATGCCCTGCATCATCATGCGGGCCACCCAGAAGAAGATGATGTCGAAGCCGGTGACCAGAACGTCGGTCTTGTAATACCGCTCCAGTTCGGGCGTCTCATGCGGCCACCCCAGCGTCGAGAACGGCCAGAGCGCGGAAGAGAACCACGTGTCGAGAACGTCTTCGTCGCGCGTGAGAGCCTTGCCGCCGGCTTTCGCGACAGCCTCTTCTTCGGTCGCCGCGCAGTACTCGTTGCCGTCTTCGTCATACCAGACCGGGATCTGGTGTCCCCACCAGAGCTGACGCGAAATACACCAGGGCTGAATGTCGTTCAGCCAGTTGTAGTAGGTCTTGTCCCAGTTTTCCGGAACGAATTTGGTGTTGCCGTCCTGAACGGCCTTCAGCGCCGGGGCTGCCAGTGTCTTGGCATCGACGAACCACTGGTCGGTCAGCATCGGCTCGATGACGACCTTCGAGCGATCGCCGAACGGCTGCATGATCTTCTTGGATTCGACCATCGGCAGTGCGGACGGTCCGGTTTCCTCTTCGCCGAGCGCGCGAACGATGGCCCGCCCCTGCGGATGCCAGTCCGGCGCCTGGCCCTTCATCCAGGCAACCTCGGGATGATCCGCCGGAACCATGACCGCAAGGCCTTCTGCCGTGATCTGTTCGATAACACGTTTTCTCGCTTCAAACCGGTCAAGGCCGCGCAAATCGTCCGGCACAATATTGATCTCGTCGACCTCGTTGACGGTCATCTCGGCCCCGTCGATGATCGACTGCGCTTTCGCCGCTTCCTCGACATAAGGCGCACCGTCGGAACGCATCGCGCCCTTGGTGTCCATGAGACGGTACATCGGGATCCTGTTCCGCTGGGCAACACCATAGTCGTTGAAATCATGCGCGCCGGTGATTTTCACCGCGCCCGAACCGAAGTCCGGATCGGGATAGTCATCGGTGATGATCGGGATCAGCCGGCGATGTTCCTTCGGCCCGACCGGAATTTCACACAGCTTGCCGACAATCGGGGCGTAACGGGTGTCGCCCGGATGAACTGCAACGGCGCCGTCACCGAGCATCGTCTCGGGACGCGTGGTCGCAATCGAGATGTAGTCGCGGGTCTCTCGGAGGGTGATGTTCCCGTTCTCGTCCTTCTCGACATATTCATATGTCTCGCCGCCGGCCAGCGGATACTTGAAGTGCCACATGTGGCCGTCGGTCTCGATGTTCTCGACTTCAAGGTCGGAAATCGCCGTTTCGAACTTGGGGTCCCAGTTCACAAGGCGCTTGGAGCGATAGATCAGGCCTTCATTGTAGAGATCGACAAAAACCTTGAGCACTGCCGCGGAGAGATTGGGCGACATGGTGAACTCGGTCCTGCTCCAGTCGCAGGACGCGCCCAGGCGCTTCAACTGGCCGAGGATCGTGCCTTCGGACTTCCGCTTCTGCTCCCAGACACGCTCGACGAACGCGTCGCGGCCCATTTCGCGGCGGCCGGGCTGCTGGGTTTCCATGAGTTCGCGCTCGACGACCATCTGCGTCGCGATGCCGGCGTGATCGGTGCCCGGCTGCCACAGGACATCGAACCCCTGCATCCGCTTCCAGCGGACCAGAATGTCCTGCAGCGTGTTGTTGAGGGCATGACCCATGTGAAGCGAACCGGTCACGTTCGGCGGCGGAATCACGATCGAGAAGGCCGGTGCGCCATCCTTGGCACCCGCTCCGGCCCTGAAGGCCTCCACCTTTTCCCAGGTTTCGTAAATCCGCGGCTCAACGCTGGCCGCATCGTAGGTCTTTTCAAGCATCAGGGTCACTCGAAGGGAAGATGTCTGTCGAAATTCGTGAGCCCCCGTGTAAATCGGAAGCGTCCGCGCAAGTCAACCGGTTATGCGTTGATTGCGGCAAGGATACGAAGCCTTGAGGATTCTTTGCGCGCGCTGAACTTCCAGGACTTGGGTCCAATCGGATTTACTGCCATAAACCGGCCATGACGATCCGGATCCGCCCCCATCACTTTCTTTGCATGCTGACATTTCTGGGAAAGGGATATACGGCCCCTTTCGTGCGAAACTACACGCGCATCGTGGACCGGCTGAATTCAGGTGAAGAGCTTGAAATCGTGGATGGCCCGGATGACATCTGCAGGCCGATGCTCGCCGAGGCCGACCATCACTGCCACAAGGAAAGCATCAGGGCGCGTGACGATACCGCGTCACGGCGCATCCACGAGCTGCTGGGACTGAATATGGAACCTGGCCAGAAGCTCAATCTGACCCGCGCGCAGGTCGAGGCGTTGCGCCGCGCCTACGCAGACGGCATGTTCCGCACAGCCTGTGACGGCTGCGAATGGCAAGCAATGTGTTCGTCCATCGCGGCGAAAAACTATCGGGGATGCCGTCTGGAACCGGGCAGGAAACCACATCGCCGGTAGGGTACGGACCCGCGTCAGCGGCGGCGCGTTACGCGCTGGATTTCCTTCTGAACCATCTGCTCGACCATTCCAGGCAGGTTCTGATCCAGCCATGCTTTCAGCATCGGTCTCAGCATTTCCTTGACAAGTTCTTCCACCGTCTGAGCCTGCGATCCGACAAACATGTTCGACAGGTTGTCGAATGCGGCATGCACCGCATCGCCGGTATTGTCGGAGGTCAGGAAGGCATCGGCAGCCACATCCGGCAAATCGTCGGGAACGGGCGATGTCTCCATTGAGGACGGAGGTATCGGCGCGGGCGCCGGAGGCGCTTCGGGTGCCTCAGCGAACGACAGGTCACCGCCCGGACTGTCGAAGTCTTCCGCGAGACCTTCCACCATTTCCATGTCGTCCGGTACCGCGAGTTCCTCGGTCAGCTCCAGAACATCGTCATCGCCTTCGTCTTCGGCGGCATCAGCTTCCATTGCCGCCGCCATGTCATCGGCTTCATCTTCTGACGCACTGTCTCCACCGCCGCCACCGCTCGGCTCCACGTCGAACAGCTTGTCGAGATCGTCCTGTGACATTTCGGCAGCGTCGCCCATTTCTTCCACCGCTTCTTCTACTGGAGTATCAGGCTGTTCGGCTTCATTTTCTTCGCTGCCGGCGTCTCCCTGTGCATCTTCGTCGGAAATGATACGGCGGATCGATGCGAGGATTTCCTCCATCGACGGCTCGTCGGCCTTTTTCGCCTCTGCCATGACTTCCCCCGTGTACTTCGTCCGCGCTGCAGCACATTCGGCGTCGCAAATGATTCGTTAATCGAAATTATGCGTCTGGAAGACACACCCGCAAAGCAAACGCGTCTGTTCCGTTTGCCTTATCCCCTCATAAGTCCGGTATTCATCACGCCGGATATCGCAGCGACATGCGAAGAACACGCCAGTAGTGCGCGCCTTCAAACAGAAAAACGGCCGGAAACCGGGGTTTCCAGCCGTTTGTGAATTTTGTCTGGTTGGTTCAGCGGCCGTCAGGCGTCCTCGAACCGAACCATTTGCCCCGAACCGCCTTGTAATGTTGGGTCGGATCATAGATCTGCACGCGCAGACCCAGATCGGTCGCACTGAGTCCGCCGATCGACGAGACCAGCTGATAGCCGCTGATGATGCGGTTGCTCTGAGCCTGAACAAGATTTGACTGCTGGGTTACAAGTTCACGCTGGGCGTCCAGAACATCCAGTGTCGTCCGCTGGCCGACACGCTGTTCCTCGATCACGCCCTCAAGGGCCAGTTTCGAGGCTTCAACGGCAGCCTGGGCTGCCACGATCGATGCTTCGGCGGCCTGATAGTTCCCCCAGGCCGAAATCACGTTTGCCCGAATCTGATCACGCGTCACGTCCAGCTGAAGCCGGGTTTCGCCCAGGGATTCCTTCGCCTGCCGGATGCTGGAGGAGACACTGCCGCCCTGGTAAATGGGGATGCTCACACTTCCGGTGATGGACGCGGAGTCCACGTTTTCCGCAAAGAATGTTCCAGGATTTACGCTTCTCGACAGGGAGCCGTCGAGGGATACTGTCGGCAAACGTGCGCCCTCTGCGGTTTTAACACTGTAGATCGCAGCATCGACAAGATGCTGTGCCTGCCGGATGAGCGGCTGTTTCGTCTCGCTCGTCTTCAGCGCAGAATCAAGCGATTTGGGAACGAACTTCGCAATGCCGGTGTCGGCGGACAAATTCTTCGCTTCAATGCCGATGATCTGGCGATAAACCGCGCGGCTTGCATTGAGGTTCGCCAGTGCCGAGTTCAGGCTTGCCTGCGCTTCCGCGGCGCGGGCTTCCGCCTGGCTCACGTCCGTCCGCGTTCCCTCGCCGACATCGAACCGGTCACGCGCAGCACGCACCTGTTCCTGGAGGAAGGCCAGATCGCTTCTCTGGAGTGACACAAGCGCGGTGTCCTGGATCACGCTTACGTAAGCGGTCGCAGCCGACAGCAGGGTGTCCTGTTCGGTGGAAATAAGGCTTTCCCGTTGCGCGCGAACGATCGCTTCGGCCTGGCGAACCGAGTTCACAGTCCGAAAACCCGCGAAAACGGTCTGGCTGACCGTCAGCGAAATCGATGCGTTGTTCTGCACAGAATTCAGATTTCCGGTGTTGCTGTCGCTCCAGCTCCTTCCGATGCTACCGGCTGCCGACACCGTCGGACGCCATCCCGACAAGGCCTGGGGAACACCCTCGTCCGTACCGCGCAAGCTTGCACGTGCGGCGTTCAAGCTCGGATTGTTGGCATAAGCCAATGCGAGCGATTGCCAGATCGTCTCAGCCTTTGCAGGAGATACTGCAAATCCGGTCAACGAAACGGCAGCAACCCCGCCCATCAGCATAAACCCAATGGTAGCTGCCTTAAATGTTGAACGACACGACACCCAACGCTCCTTCCGGATCACGACATATAGGATAGTTGAGTAAACCGAAGAACGTTACTCTTCAACCGATTGCGACGGATTATATCCGTTTTTCAGAGACTGCGGCATTCAGGCAACAAACCCGAAACCGGGATAAGCCATTCGCCGCATTGAAAAACCCACCATCTTCTAGTGAAGACTGGTTCAAGCTGGTTACCAATTCGTTAAAAAACGAATTCCTCGGATTTGGCAAAGCCCGGCAGAAGACTGACCGACGCATTGAAACCGAATCGGCTGCTCACCGCTTCTCCTGACTTCTGGTAAAGCCGTGCGACACCGGCACCGCCCTGCCCTTCGATCACCACCAGACGGCCGGATGATTTCAGCTGCTTGGTGAGTGTCTCGGGCAGAAGCTCCACGGCCCCATCAACGAAAATGATGTCGTAGGGACCCTCGGTGGAGAATCCTTCGGTCAGCGGTCCATCGACCACCACGGCATTCTCGATACCGAGTTCGACCAGCGATTCGGTGGCTGCGCCGAAAAGGGCCTCGTCTTCCTCGAGCGCAACGACGGACGCGGCGAGTTTCGCAATCACCGCGGCGCTGTAACCCGTGCCGGCCCCGACGATGAGCACGATATGGTCCGCGCGGATGTCTGCAAGCTGAAGCAGTTTTCCGAAAATGTGAGGCTTCATCAGAACGCGGCCCCCCTCGTCCGACCCGACCGGGAGGTCTTCGTCGATATAGGCCACCGACTTCCTGGAGGCCGGGACGAAATTTTCCCTGGGCACATCTTCCATGGCGTCCAGGATCCGGTGATCGGTCACATCGTTGGTCCGCAGCTGGTTGTCCACCATCTTGCGGCGGGACTGACTATAGTCCGTCATTTCGGCCCTCGCTCTGCCTGGCCGGGTTTCCGGCACCTCACAAATAGGTTCATTAACGACGCAGACACGGCCTGACAAGTGTCGGGCGCAATTGCATCGACCCGCGAAGTGACGCACGCCGCCGAAACGGGTTGGAAGGCACGATGGGCACCGGAGTGGACAGCGCGCCAGTGAGGCAGATCGAACAAGGAAACACGGCCCGGACTGCGCCGTCACGACGTGGGACCAGTTCGACAATGCGACCGGACCGAATTGAAGCGCATACCCGCGAGCATGCAGCATGCGCAGCGTGGTCCGGCCGTGGTTCAACAAAAGCAGCTACCTTCTTGCAGGAGGCCTTGCGCGCAGATCCCACATGTCGCCAAGTTTCCGGTCCCAGGCATCCGGGACACAGCCCGGAAATCCTCCGCCGGGATAAAGCGTCAGTTCACCGACGAAAACACGGTCTTCCAATGCATAAAGATCGACGCGCACGAAATCGGTGTCACGCACCACTTGCTCGGCAACCCGGATCATCGTTGCGAGGCTCGCCGGCAGCGCGACATCACCGGAAGCAGGCGTTCGATACCCGGTCTGCAGGTCAAGACGGGTCCCGTCGGGTGCAAAAAACGCCTCATAAGAGGCACCCTTCCGCCGTAACCGGACGGCAATCAGGCGGACCTGTCCGGAAAACACGAAGAAGCGGTAGTCATCCGGCGCATCCGTTGCACCCTGAAGCATTTCTTCAATGATCAGTTGCGGTTCAAATTGTCCGTATGCCCATTCCCGGTTATGACGATGGTGTCTGGTTTCCAGCCATTTTTCTGGAAGGTCGCTTTCTAGCAACTTGTTGATATCTTCCTGTTGTTCCAGAAAAACGCCATGACCGCTGCCGTGCGTCGGCTTCACCACGACCGGCAGCTGGATCGTTGTCCAGTCGACCTCGGCAAGATCCCGTCCGACCCACAGTGTTGTTATGACATAGTCCTCACCCACCCGGTCGCGGACGAGATTCTTGACCGCGTGTTTGTCGACCATGACGGGAAAGCGGGGATCGCGGTCATAGAGCTTTCGAACCTGCACCTTGTCGGTGAAGTTTCTTGGCGCATCCAGGTTTGGAAAGCGGCCGCCAATCGAAAAGAATTTGAGGGAAACAAAGCTGCGGTCCGGCAACACCTGGATCAAACGCCACATGAGGTGTTTCAGCCGCTGCCTGAACCCGGTCGGACCGCCACTGGAGAGCACGATGCTGCGCATGTTTCACCCTGTTGTCCGCAATCCACGTCCGCGAAAAACAAAGGTGCGCCGCAATGCCCATCAACGGCGCACCCATGTTGCCTGGTGGCCAGGCCACCCGGCAAACGATACCGTCTCATTCAGAACGGTTCGGCTTTCAATCTAAGGGTTTCGGGCACTCCGGGTTAGGCAACGAGCGCAGAATGTTCCGGCCCAGTCCACGCAACCGGCAGCCTGATGAACCGCGCTTCGGACGTTTGTGTTCCCGGCGTCTCGGTCGTACAGCACGGCGACGCGAAGCCGCGGAGCGACCGACCGCAACACGCTCGGGTGCGCGTGTATGAAGGTCGACGGCGCATTGCGTGTGAAAAACGCAAAGACGGGTTGACGGACACTCCGGGACCGGATATTTGCCTAACACTTGCTGCGAAACTGCCTGACACCACTTGAGGCAATCGCTTAAGTCTCTGAAAAGACGGCATAAAGGCCCTGTGGCGGAGTGGTGACGCAGCGGATTGCAAATCCGTGTACACCGGTTCGATTCCGGTCGGGGCCTCCATCTCCTGTTCCAGGACATTCTGATCGGATTTTGCCCGGCGTGCAGATCTCCGGAATCAGCAAAAGCCCGGGTCATGTCTTTTTTTGCATGGTAACCGATATCTCCGCCAGCGCCTGGGCAAGTCGCATTACCTCATCAGCTTCCAGATGTTCGTATTGGTAGTCTCCGGCGCTTGAAAAGCGTATCAGGACATAGCGCCGCGTATCCCGCTCCTTGAGAATGAGCTTGAGCTTCCTGCCGGACGACAATTCGGTTGACCATTCGCGGATCTTGGTTCCCAAAAACGCGTCAACAAGTGACCTCAACACCCCCATCGCAGCTCTCCGTCATCCGGCTGGTCGCACACGTGTCAAATCAACGCAGAAATCTCGCCAGCTCTCAACCCCGGGGCGGCGCCCCCTTCCCGCGCTGGCCGTTTCCGGCCGGAAGACGGGTGCGCAATCGTCCGCTGAACGCGGCGCTACCTGTTTCCGTTGCGTCATGCTAGCGTTTTCTCCGGATTGCACATACGGAGAAACGCGACATGAAAAAACCAGGCGGAAGTCCTTCGTTCCCGGCGGCACAACCCCGTGCGATAAAGATATCAAGCATGAAACGGGTGCAGCCGCCGCGGCCGCAAAAGTCCCCGCAAATTGTTCCTCAAGGCCCCGATATCGAAGCGCTTGTCGAAACGCTTCGCACCAGGATCAACGATCTGGAATCGCGGGTTGCCGAGCTTGAGAGCATTGTCTCCATCCAGGGACAGGATGTGGTCATCAGTTCTCAGAAGAGTGTTCTCATCCAGGGCATGGACACCGTGGAGCTGTCGGCCGGCAGCAAGGTCATGGCAGCGGCGGCGACATTCGAGGCGAGCGTTCCCGTCGCAAAGTTTTCCGGCATCCTAGAATGCGACGTGCTCCAGACGAACACGGTGATCGCGGCGGTGTACACGCCCGGCGTAGGCAACATATGGTGACGGCGGAAAGACATATTCCCAACGGCTGCAAGCGCTTGTGCCGGCCGTCGCTTGACTTGAGCCTTCAAAACCGCCGATGCTGACCCGATGAAAGATCCAAGTTTCAGCGTCGGCGTTGAAGAAGAGTACCTGCTGGTCGACAGATCCACCCGAAAGCTGGCGAGTTCCCCGCCTAAGGAACTCTTCTCTGCCTGCGAAAGCGCCCTTGAGGGACGGGTCAGTCCGGAATTCCTGCAGTGCCAGATCGAAGTCGGAACGCCGGTCTGCCTGACATTTTCCGAAGTGCGTGCGGAGCTTGCCTATTTTCGCAAGACCGTCGCCAGGGAAGCGGCCGCGCATGATTTTGCGCCGATTGCCGCCTCCACGCACCCCTTTGCGGAATGGACCGACCAGCCGCATACCGACAAGGAACGATACAACCAGATTGCCCGGACGATGCAGGTCGTTGCCAGAAGAATGCTGATCTGCGGCATGCATGTTCACGTCGGCATCGAAGACGAGGAACTGCGTGTCGATCTCTTCAATCAGCTCGCCTATTTCCTGCCGCATCTTCTGGCGCTGAGCACATCGTCGCCTTTCTGGCGCGGGCGGAACACGGGACTGAAGTCCTATCGCCTTGCCGTTTTCAACGAAATGCCCCGCACCGGATTGCCCCCGCGATTCGAAAGTCATCACGAATACCGGCACATCGTCGACATCCTGAGCAGCGCCGGTGTCCTGGAGGACGCCACGAAAATCTGGTGGGACCTCCGGCCCTCCGACAGGTTCCCCACGCTTGAACTGCGCGTGACGGATGTCTGCCCCCGGCTCGATGACGCGGTCGCGATCGCTGCGCTCTACCGCTGCCTGTGCCGGATGCTCTACAGGCTCAGGCGGGCCAACCAGAGCTGGCGCCCCTATTCCCGGTTCCTGCTCGCGGAAAACCGCTGGCAGGCGCAGCGGTATGGAACCGAGGCGAGCCTGATCGATTTCGGCCGCAACGAAACCGCGCCCTTCGTGAACCTTGTCGAGGAACTGATCGAATTGGTCAGGCCGGACGCAGTCTTCTTCGGGTGCGAGGCGGAGGTCGAGCATATCCGGACCATTGCGCTGGAAGGCACGTCCGCCGACAAGCAGCTGCAGATTGCCGGCGATATTCCCGATGACGGGCTCATCGCCCCGGACAAACTCGACAGGATCGTCGACCACCTGATCGCGGAAACGCTGGCAGACCTGTAATCGTCGCCACGCCTAAGCCGTCTTTTTCGCCGATCCGGGGGGAGACCCATGCGCTCTTGCGTGAAAGTGGCTCCGCTCGCCGGTCAGCACAAAGGCAAATTCGTCGATTTCCGAAATGACCGCGTCGGCCGATCGGGAGAGGCCCGATTTCGGCCGCATTGCGCGCTGCGCGTCGACCATTGCCTTTCTGGCCCGCGCCAGTGCTTCCAGGAGAAGGTCCCGGTCGAAGTCCCTCGGTCCCTTCGATCTCCGTTCTGCTGCCATGTCTCACCCCACATTTAATGTTCCTGTTTTGTTCTTATAATTTCCGAATTTTTCCTGTCAATTTGCGTTTCTGACAAGGGAAGTGTCGTTTCACGTGCTGCCCCCGGCCGTCAAATCGGATAATGCTCGGCAAATCAAAGACTAGGGTATGGACCCAAAAATGAAACCGATTTGGCGGCAGAAATGGCAAAATCTCGCGAGGAAGCGTGCGCAGAGCGGGCTTTTTGCCCGGTCAAGCGCGGTGACGCTGCGAGGTAAAGCCATTTTGCCGTCCTTCGGATTTGGCCGTTTTGGCCATCTGCAGCGTCGCGAAAGGCTTGAAAATGAAGCACATTTCCTGCGCTTCCGCTCCTTGCAGCTGGTCAAAACGATCCAAACCAAATTGACTTCATTTATGGGTCCATACCCCAGAAGTCCCGGCACGTCGGTTTGCCAGGGGGAAGCGCAAAGGGTGATTTCGTGAAACACGGTGGTGACTTGTCGCTCGCGGTTGAACGTTTTGGCGGAAAAGCGGATGACTGGCTGGATCTGTCGACGGGGATAAACCCGTATAGCTACCCGTTTGCGCAAGCGCTCCCGGCCACCGCCTGGACCGCGCTGCCGAACCGCGTCGCGGAGGAACAACTGCTCGCCGCGGCGCGGCGTGCCTACCAGGTTCCGGATCATCTCGGGCTCGTCGCCGCGCCCGGCACACAGATCCTGCTTTCCCTCTTGCCGTCACTGCTTCCCGATGGACCCGCGGCCCTGGCAGGACCGACCTATTCGAGCCACAAGGAGGTCTGGCAAAGGGACGGCAGAGACCCGCTCGAACTGTCCAGCGTCTACGCGCTGCCTGCGGAAGCCAGAATTGTCGTTTTGGTCAATCCGAACAATCCGGACGGTCAGTTGATCGATGTGAAGAGCCTTCTGGAGATTGCCCGGATCCTGACCGAACGAGGCGGTTTCCTGGTTCTGGACGAAGCCTTTGCCGACGTCATGCCCGGAGCCAGTGTCCTACCGCATGTCAGTGATCAGAACATTGTCGTGCTGAGATCATTCGGCAAGTTCTTCGGCCTCGCGGGCCTGCGGCTCGGTTTCCTGGCCGGTCCGCAGGAGACCGTCGACCGGGTCAGTGCCCGCCTGGAAAGCTGGAGCGTCAGCGGGCCGGCCCTGGAAATCGGGGCGACGGCCCTCCGGGACCAGGAGTGGCAGGAGAAGACGGCACGCCGC
The DNA here is from genome assembly GCF_965229775.1 of Roseibium sp. Classification (GTDB taxonomy): domain Bacteria; phylum Pseudomonadota; class Alphaproteobacteria; order Rhizobiales; family Stappiaceae; genus Roseibium. Next base: position 4,696,869 of record NZ_OZ245929.1, on the reverse strand, counting down.
CTTGCCGATGAAATGGCGGATCTGACGATCACCCTGTCGGAACATCAGTTGAGTGTCTTCGGCGGCACTCCCCTGTTTGCACTGGCGGGCCTCCGCAAGGCGCACGCGCTGCATGAAGCTCTGGCAAGGCGGCATATCTGGACACGGATCTTCGATTATGCGCCGACATGGATCCGCTTCGGTCTGCCGGGCGGCCCGGAGAACCTGCAGCGGCTGTCCGATGCCCTTTCGGAAGCGCGCAACGAGCTGTGATCGCCAACTCCGCGCGGGACAGACGGGAAAGCCGGTTTCCCTTTCCCGGGAATTGTTCTAGCTAAGCGAAATGCTGATCTACGAGAATGCGCTTTGGTTGCTCCTCGCCGCGATCCTGCTTGATGCGGTCGCCGGCGATCCGGACTGGCTCTGGCGCCGCCTGCCGCATCCGGTTGTCTGGATCGGCAAGGTGATCACGTTCTTCGACAGGAGGATGAACCGTCCGTCGCTGAATTCCAGTCAGCGAAAGCGCGCGGGAACGCTCCTGCTTGCCGTTCTTGTTGTCGGTGGACTGGCCCTGGGAGCGATCCTCCAGTCTCTGCTTGCGCGCGTTCCCTTCGGTGCAGTGCTGACAGTCATCATCGCCGCCGTCTTCATCGCGCAGAACAGCCTCTATCGTCACGTTGCCGCGGTCCGCGACGCGCTTGAAAGCGGCGGGCTGAAAGCGGGCCGCAAAGCCGTCGCCATGATCGTCGGCCGTGACCCGGTACAGCTCGACGAAGCCGGCGTTTCCCGGGCGGCGATCGAATCCTGCGCCGAGAACTTTTCCGATGGCGTGGTGGCTCCCGTCTTCTGGTTTGCCCTTCTCGGCCTGCCCGGCCTTCTCGCCTACAAGGCCGTGAACACCGCCGACAGCATGATCGGGCACAAGAACGAAACCTATCAGGACTTCGGCTGGGCCTCGGCGCGGTTCGACGACCTCATCAACCTGCCCGCTTCCCGGCTGTCGGGACTTTTCATCGCACTTGCCGCACCCCTCGCGCACGGCTCTCCTGGCAAGAGCCTTGCCTGCATCTTCAAGGATGCGCGAAAGCACAGATCACCCAACGCCGGGTGGCCGGAAGCGGCAATGGCGGGTGCGCTCGATATCGCCCTGGCCGGTCCGCGCGTCTATCCGGGTTACAAGGTCGACGATCCCTACATGAACACCACCGGGCGCAGACAGGCGACCGCGAACGACATCGACCGGGCGGTCTTCGTCATGATAGGCGCATGTGCCGTTGAGGCACTTTTGGTCCTGTTTTTTGCGGTTGTTGTGCGTTAGCCGCCGATGCCGTCTCGAAGCGCCAGAGAGCTGCCTCCTCCGGCAATCTCAAAGATTGCGTCGACATCCAAAACGCTTTCCAGATGGCGCGCCAGGTCATCCAGGATGCGGTCGATGCTCCTGCCGTAGGCCAGGTCGGATGATGCTCCGAGCGCGGTCAGATAGGCGGAGCGGAACTTGTCGCTGGTGAAAAGGCCATGGACATAGGTTCCGCAAACCCGTCCATCCTCCGACACCGCACCATCCATGGAGCCGTTTTTCAACTGCATCATCGGGCGGTCGCAATCGGGACCCGCCGTGCGGCCGATATGGATTTCGTAACCGGAAAACGCCGCGCCACTGGCAAGGTGCGTTCCTTCTGCATAGACAGTCGATTTCTCGGCCGTGAGAACGGTTTCGACATCCAGAAATCCGAGACCTTCGACGGTTCCCGGCGGTCCCTCGATGCCGTCGGGATCGGAAATCGTCTTTCCCAGCATCTGATAGCCGCCGCAAATCCCGAGGATCTGGCCACCGCGACGATGGTGCGCCTTCAGATCGATGTCCCACCCCTGCCCGCGTAAAAAGGCCAGGTCTCCAACCGTCGACTTCGAACCGGGAAGAAGGACGATATCGGCATCGCCCGGCAAGGGTTCGCCCGGCTGAACCAGTGCAAGTGACACGCCGGGTTCGAGCCGCAACGGATCGAGATCATCGAAATTGGCAATCCGGGAAATGACGGGAACAGCGATCTTGAGGCTGCCCTGCCCAAACCCGTCTTCGAGGCCGAGCGCATCTTCCGCCGGCAGTTTTCCCGCGTCCGCAAACCACGGCACAACGCCAAGACCCCGCCACCCGGTCCTTGCCGCGATCTCGTGCATACCCTCGTCGAATAGGCTGGGATCCCCCCGAAAGCGGTTGATGAAAAAGCCCTTGATGCGGTTCTGTTCTTCCAGCTCAAGAACCGCGTACGTGCCGACGACGGATGCGATCACGCCGCCCCTGTCGATATCCGCGCACAGGATCACGGGCAGGCCGGCTGCTTCCGCAAACCCCATATTGGCGATGTCGCCGGATCTGAGGTTGATCTCGGCCGGGCTGCCGGCGCCTTCGACCAGAACCAGATCCGTTCCTGATGCAATGGTTGAAAAACTCTCCAGAACCTTTGGTAAAAGTGTATTCTTCTGCTTTCCATACTCACGTGCGCGCATGGTGTCGAAGCGTTTGCCCTGGACGATGATCTGCGCACCGGTGTCGGTCTCCGGTTTCAGGAGGACCGGGTTCATGTGAACCGAAGACGGTGCCCGGCAGCCGAGCGCCTGCAGCGCCTGCGCACGGCCGATTTCGCCGCCGTCATCCGTAACGGCTGCATTGTTCGACATGTTCTGCGGTTTGAACGGGCGAACGGTCAGCCCCCGGTTGGCAAAGAGCCGGCACAGGCCTGCCACAATGAGGCTCTTGCCGACATTCGAGCCGGTTCCCTGGATCATCAACGCGGGTGTTTTCGGCTCCCAATCCGACCGCGTCATGGGCTCGGATCACCTTCAACCGGCGCGGCCCCATAGGGTCTGAATTCTGCCGGCACCGGCAGGTTCGCGAGGCGAAGTTCAAGCAGCAGCCTTATGGACGGCCGCACGGCGAACAGGAAAGACCCGATCAGAAACAACCATGTCCCGGAAAAAACGAGCTTGGGATAAAAGAAGAAGATGCTGCCGACGATAAAGGTCAGCGCGGCCAGAAACTCGACCACGGTCCGGTAGAGTTCGTATTTGCGAACCAGTTCGGCATGATGGGGTGACGCTGAGCGCAGACCGTCATCAAAGATCTTGCCCATTGGGTCCAATCCTTCCCTGTTGCGTGTGCGCACCAAATCTCACGACTAGAACTCGATACCTTCCTGTGGCTTCACGCCGGACCGGAACGGGTGCTTTACCTGGGTCATGTCGGTGACGAGATCGGCGATCTCGATGAGTTCGTCCTTTGCGTTGCGGCCGGTTACGACGACATGAACGTCATCGGGTTTTTCGTTTTTCAGGAATTCGACCACCTTGGCGATATCGATGTAGTCGTAGCGCAGCACGATGTTGAGTTCATCGCAGAGGATCAGGCGGTAGTCACCGGAGGTGATCATGTCCTTGGCAGCTTCCCAAGCCTGCTCCGCCGCATCGATATCGCGCTGGCGGTCCTGCGTTTCCCAGGTGAACCCCTCGCCCATGCGCTTGATCGTCACCAGATCGGAAAAGCGCTCCAGCGCCATGCGCTCACCGGTTTCGATCCGGCCTTTCACGAACTGGACGACACCCACCTTGTGGCCGTGGCCGAGCGAGCGGAAGACCATGCCGAAACCGGCGGTCGACTTTCCCTTGCCCTTGCCCGTGTGAACGATCAGCAGCCCTTTCTCGATGGTCTTGGTCGCCATGATCTTGTCACGCGCGGCCTTTTTCTTGCGCATCTTCTCCGCGTGACGGGCATTCAGTTCGTCTTCGGTCAGCTCGGGCTTTTCGCTTTCGGCAGTCACGGCTTGGGTGTCCCTTCAAAACTCGTCTTAAGGTCGTTCAGCACAGCATGGGTCGAATTGCGCCTCGGCGTCCAGAGGTCGCGGTCAATCGCGTCCAGAAAACGGGACAGCATGTCCGCGTAACCGGCGGGGTTGGCATCCTTCAGAAAGTCGCGGACCTCCGGGTCGTCGATATAGGCATCGAAGAGCTGGTCGAAATGATGGTCACCCACAGCCGTCGTCGTGGCGGAAAACGCGAACAGGTAGTCAAGCGTCGCAACCATCTCGAAAGCGCCCTTGTAACCGTGGCGCATCACGCCGCGTATCCACTTGGGGTTGGCGGCACGTCCGCGCACGACCCGGCCGATCTCTTCCGAAAGTGTCCTGACGACCGGGCGTTCGGTCCGGGAATGATCGTTGTGGAACACTTTCGGGGCTGCGCCCTTGAGCGTTTCAACGGTCGCAGCAAGACCGCCCTCGAACTGGTAGTAGTCGTCGCTGTCCAGGAGATCGTGCTCGCGGTTGTCCTGGTTGTGCAGAACCGCGTCGACAGACGTGAGACGCGTCGTTAGCTCCTCCTTCGCGCCCGCTCCGGACGCACCGCCGCCATAGGCGTATCCGCCCCAGCCGAGGAACGTCTCCGCGAAGTCCGAGCGTTCCTGCCAAAGCCCTTCATCAATCAGCGCCTGAAGCCCGGCCCCGTAAGCGCCCGGCTTTGAACCAAAAACGCGAAAACCGGCGCGGCGCTCTGCCTCGTCCGATCCGAAGCCTTCCGCCCTGAGGCTGAGTGCGTCCGCTTTCATGCGTGTGGCGATCGGGTTCGCCTCGTCCGGCTCCTGCAACGCCCCCACGGCGCGCACCGCGCTGTCGAACAGATCCATCTGGTGCGGAAACGCATCGCGGAAAAAGCCCGACACGCGCAATGTCACATCTATACGCGGACGCCCCAGGTCCGACAGTTTCAGGATTTCAAAACCGGTCACCCTGCCCGACGCCTGCTCCCAGACCGGCCTTGCCCCGATGAGCGCCAGGGCCTGGGCAATATCATCTCCGCCCGTGCGCATGTTGGCCGTACCCCAGCAGGTCAGGACCAGGGATGTCGGCCATTCGCCTTCTTCCTGAAAGTAGCGGTCGGCGACAAGGGCGGCCGATTGCCAGCCGAGCCGCCAGGCCGTCTCGGTCGGCACCGCACGGACATCGACCGAGTAGAAGTTCTTTCCGGTCGGCAGCACGTCCGGACGCCCGCGCGAAGGCGCGCCGGACGGCCCCGGTTCCACGAACCGGCCATCGAGTGCTTTCAGAACCGACGCTGTTTCCGAGGGACCCGACGCCAGGACGGACGGCCGCAGCGTTGTTTCGATCTCGTCGAGCACTGCGCCGGTTTCAGACCACTCGCTTTCGGGGGTGCATTTTCCTGCGACAAGATCCCGGGACAAAAGTTCCAGTCTTTCAACGGTGTCACCATTCGATCGCCAGGGCGCGCCGGTGATCGACAAAAGCGCCTCGGGTCTCGCGCCGGACCAGGCTTGCGCGAAGTCGCAGTCGAGCGGGTCAAACTCATCCAGGTCCAGATCCCGTGCGAGTGCTCTTTGCAGGCTCTGCTGACGGGGTTCCGGGCCGCGCGGCACACGCGCAAGCGCACAAAGCAGGTCGACAAGCTGATCGCCGTCCGGACTTTGGCCCAGAATGTGGAGACCATCGCGGATCTGCAGTTCCTTCAGATCGCAAAGATGCGCATCGAGACGGGCGAGCCGCGTTTCCTCGTCCATCTTGTCGTCGAGGCCGATGTCCCTGTCGAGGCCATGACGCACCGCCACATCGAGAATGTCACGCGTCAGAACCTTCAGGCGGCGTGGATCGACACCGCTGGCGAGATAGTATTCGTCCAGCAGCGTTTCCAGTTCCTCAGCAACGCCGTGACTTTCGGCCCGTGTCAAGGATGGTGTCAGATGATCGACGATGACGGCGGATGTCCGGCGTTTTGCCTGCGCGCCTTCGCCGGGATCGTTGACGATAAAGGGGTAAACATTGGGAAGCGGACCGAGAACGGCTTCGGGGAAACAGTTTTGCGACAAGGCAAGCGCCTTGCCAGGCAACCATTCAAGATTACCATGTTTGCCGAGATGCACGACGGCATCGGCACCGAAGCACTGCCGTATCCAGATGTAGAATGCGAAATAGTGGTGCGGCGGGACCAGATCCGGATCGTGATAGGTCTCCTTGGGATCGATGTTGTAACCCCGCGCCGGCTGAATTCCGACGATCTGATTACCGAACCGGTGCAGCGCAAGCCGGAACTTTCCGTCGACCACATGCGGGTCGCATTCCGGTGTCCCCCAACGATCCGATACGGCAGTCCTTAAGTCCGCCGGCAACGCGCCGTAAGCCCGCTGATAGTCAAAGAGCGAGAGTTCTTCGTAAGTCTGCCGGTCCGCGCGTCCTTGCAGCGCGTTGGTCACGCCGGACGTGAGCAGCTTCATCAGCGCTGCCGGCGTTTCAGGTGCATCTCCCGTCTCAAACCCTTCTGCGTCCATCGCGGCCAGAAGCGCGGTGCAGGATGCGGGCGTATCGAGGCCGACGCCATTGGCAAGCCGGCCGTCCTTGTTCGGATAATTCGCGAGGATCAGCGCCGTCTTCTTTTCAGCCGCGGGCTTCCGGCCGAGTGCCGCCCAGTTCGCGGCCAGGCCCGCGACGAAGCCGACCCTGTCGGAAACAGGCGTGAACCGCACCGGGGTCGATTGCGTGGCCTCATCGAAAACGCCTTCCTCCTTGAAGGAAACCGCACGCGTCAGAATGCGCCCGTCGATCTCCGGCAGGACGACATGCATGGCCAGATCCCGGATGGACAGGCCCTGGTCGCTTTCCTCCCAGCCTTCCTTCGAGGACGAGGAAAACACCACCTGAAGCACGGGTTTGCCTATCCTGTCGAGCGGTGTCGGCTGATGCGCGCGTCCCGCCTTGGACACCGCAAAGGCGGTCCCGTTCAGAACGACATCCGGCTGCGCCCCGTCAAACAGGCTTTCCAGGATCGCGACGGATTCGGCTTCCTTCAAACTGGAAACGAAGACCGGCAGGGCATTGATACCGGCCTGATCGAGCGCCTCGACAAGCGCATCGACCGGCGCGGTCTGCGCACCCTGAATGAGTGCCCGGTAGAAGGTGATGGCAGCGACGGGCCGAGGCGCGTCGGGCCAGACTGCCTTCCAGGCCCGAAGATCCGACTCCGTCTGCCCCTTGAAGTAGATCCCGGCGCGCGGGAGTGGAACCGGATGCGCCGGTTCGTCGGCGAGGCCAAGCAGAAAGGCGGCATACCGCAACGCGTTTGCGTAGTTCTGTGAACCACCTTCGACGCAGTAGCGCCAGAACCTGTGAACCTCTTCGGCGGCGCGCGTCGAATGGGACGTCAGTTGCTCATCCCACTTGTCGTCGCCCGGAATGACGATCAGCTCACTGCCGTTCGCCCGGATCTCTTCGCCGATACGTTCAAGACCGTAGCGCCAATATTCGACACCGCCCAGGATACGCAGGATCACGAGCTTCGATCCCCTAACCGTCTGTTCGGCGTAGAGATCGATCGAATAGGGATGCGACAGGGCCATCAGGTTGGCGAGACGCAGGCTCGCGCGGCCTGCCCCAAGTGCGGCGTGAGAGGACGCGAAACCGCCAAGCTCTGTGTCCGCTGCCGAAAGGAAAACGATATCGGCGGGCGATTGCCCGAGGTCGACGGCATCACCACCGTCGTCAATCCGTCGCGTCTGACTGGCCAGAATGTGCATGCGGGCGTGTCTTCTTCCTGGGGCGCGCTGGGCGGTATGGCTATTTCGAATTTGCTGACATCAGGTGCCGCAGCACATTCAGGCGGCGGCCTTCACGCTGCCGAAAAGCGCGCGGACGGCATCAAGGTCAAATCCTTTCAGGCCGATCACCACCAGTCTTCCGGAGCTCTCCGCCCCGGCGGCGAACCAGGTCTCCACCCTGGGGCCAACCGCCTGAACCATGGCAGGTGCCGGCTTGCCTTCGATCCGGACGGCCCCCTTGATGCGCAGCACACCTTTGAGAGCCATGCCTTCCAGCACCCTTTCCTCGACGGATTTCAAGCTCTGGAACGCAGGAACATCGAGAACGTGGCTTTCGAAATCATCGTGGTGATGGTGATCGTGGTGGTGGTCGTGATGATGGTCGTCGTCGTGATGATGGTCGTCGTCGTGATGGTGGTCATCATCGTCATGGTGATGATGGTGGTGTTCGTGGCGCGCCGCCATGTCGTCTTCGGCCGCAGACTGGCGGCCGAGCAGAACCTCGATCGGCAAGGTGCCCTTTTCGGAGGAGACGATGTGAACCGCGGACCGTACGTCCGCCTGGATCTTGTCCTCGACGGATTTCAGCGCGTCGCCCGAAACAAGATCGGCCTTGTTCAAGACAACCAGATCCGCGCAGCGCAACTGGTCCTGAAACAGTTCTTCGACCGGGCTTTCGTGATCCAGCGCGTCATCGGCGGCACGTTGCGCCTCAAGCGCATCCTCGTCCAGCGCGATCCGGCCTTCGGCAAGGGCAGCGGCATCCAGGACCGTGACAACGCCGTCGACGGTCACCTTCGTCTTGACGCTCGGCCAGGAAAACGCGCGCACAAGCGGCTGTGGCAACGCCAGCCCGGATGTCTCGATGACGATGTGCTCCGGCGGCGTTTCGCGGGCAAGCAGCATTTCCATCGTCGGCAGGAAGTCGTCGGCGACCGTGCAGCAGATGCAGCCATTGGTGAGTTCCACGACCTCTTCCGCCGCGCAGTCCGGATCTGCGCAGCCATTCACCAGAGATCCGTCGAATCCCATGTCTCCGAATTCATTGACGATCAGGGCAATCTTGCGGCCGTTGGCGTTCTGCAGAAGATTCCGGATCAGCGTCGTCTTTCCGGCTCCCAGAAACCCGGTCACGATCGTTGCCGGTATCTTCTGTCCCTTCTGCGGGCTCATCGTGTTCATAGTGCAATGTCCATGTGCGGGTTGGGTTTCAAAAGCACGGGCAGTCCGGCGGCGACAAAAACCACCTGGCTGCAGGCTTGAGCAATATCCTGGTTGAGACGCCCCTGCGCATCCCGAAACGACCTGGAAAGACGGTTGTCCGGCACGATCCCCATGCCGACCTCGTTCGACACGAAGACACAGGCGGACGCAAGCTCCGAAACAGCGTCGCAGAGCTTTGCCGTCTCGGCGGCAATATCCTTTTCGGCAAAGGTCAGGTTGGAGAGCCAGAGCGTGAGGCAGTCGACAAGCACGACCCGGCCGGGCCTGCATTCACGCGCAAGGACGCCAGCCAGGTCCAGCTGTTCCTCGATCGTCTGCCAATCGTCGCCGCGCTGATGCTGATGAGCGGCGATACGGTCGGCCATCTCGGCATCGAAAGCTGCGCCAGTGGCGACATAGATCTTTTGCAGGCCGGAGCGCACCGCGAGCCGTTCGGCGAACGTGCTTTTGCCGGAACGCGCGCCCCCAAGGACAAGTGTGGACCGGGGCCCTGTTCGTTCAATCACCACAATCTCCCGGCCGTCCACCCGACAGCTGCAAGGGTTAGTCTCCCGACGGCCGGTCTCCTGGCTCACGGCTGGTGGCCTCATGCACCCCTTCCCGGTCCGCCGGACCAGTGGCTCATGTGCAATCGCTCGCCGTTTACAGTTGCGGGGGCAGCTCCGGATTGGCGCAGGGCACTTGCACCGGATTCCCGTTTCATCCGGTCCGGGCCAAGCCCGTTCCGGAACCGTCGGAATCCTTCCTAAACGCATATTCGGCAATTGACAAGCGCGGGAAACCCACCGCGAAGGCGACGGCACGCCGAAGATCGGCGCAGACTCATGACCCTTTCCTCGCGGCGCCGAAGGATTCCCACGACGCCCGGAGCCTTGGGACGTTGCTGTTTCGCGATTTGAGAAATCCGTCTAGACATCTGTTTTTCTTGACGTTCTCCACACGGAGCACAAAAAAATGACGGCTGAATGAAAAAAACGCGCGCTGGGGCTTGGCAAACGGATCAAGCCTTTGATATACGCTTGCCCATCGACGGGGCGGTCGCGAACCGGTCCTAACGTGGTGATCCCCAGTAGCTCAGTTGGTAGAGCAAGCGACTGTTAATCGCTGGGTCGCTGGTTCGAGTCCGGCCTGGGGAGCCATTACCACTCTTCTTTCATGTGACAATTCAAGACGTAGTGTGTGAGCGCTTTAGCGTGCGCGGTTACCGGCGCATGAGTGACTTTGCGCGCAATCCGGCACACATGCCGGCCGGTTCAGCCACTCCGCTCAGGCTTCCGGCACCCATTCGCTCAACGTGCCCGTTTGAGTAACACCAGGCAGTAACTCGTAATATTTACCAAGACATTCTACGAAAGAAATTGGATACAATTCAGACAATTTCTTTACGTTTTATCTTTTCAGTACATTCCTCAGGGTATTTTACTGGAACTGCACTTCCCTTTCCAAAATCCATGAGTTAGCGTCCGGCTATATGCAACTTTTGATTTAGTTTTGACGCAGGCACATATGGCGAAGATCGTGGTGGAGACTGCTGAGACCAAGAAGAAGGTCTCAGAGGCGTTGAGAGAAAACGACTTTCAGCGCGCCGTCGAACACTACAGGGAAAACTCGGTGTCCGGTCCGCTGTTCGGCGCGATCCTGAACGGCGACGCCAAGGGAGCCGATCACCGGCTTCTTCTCCAGATCAATCCAAGCAACGACGAACAGGGCTCGGGCGGGTTCGTGATCGGGTTCATGGAACTGGCTGAAGCCGTTCATGATGCTCTGCGCTACGACACTCAGGCACGCACCTTGTTCGACGGCCCTGGCCGCAGTGACGATGATGAAGATGATGCCGGTATGGGGTTTTCGGAAGCAAAAGCGGAATTCGGTAACCAGGATCCGGTCTCGTTCATGGAACGGAAACGCGGGGAAACGAAAGCGCTTGCCGATGCGCTCGAAGCTGCTGCGCTCAAGCTGCGCGAAGACGTTCCGAAGTACGAAGCGTGGCTCCGGAAAAAGAAGCGTGAAGACGATTGAAAGCAGCGCGGGCGCTCGGTTGCATCGCCGCGTCGTTGCCGACGCAGGGCGTCAGGTTCGGCCGCGGCTTGCAGGACGGCACCCAGACGTTCACGCACATGGTCTTCAAACGTGCTGCCGCCGCATCGTGCGAATCCGTTTCTTGAATGGATTTCTGAGCGGACCACGGGACGCATCGCCAGAAGATTCGCAAACATCATAATCCTGACCGGAAGGCATGGGGTTTAATCATCCCGGCACGAGGTCTCTTGCCGCGGATACGTGGTCGTCACCGAACCGTTGCATTCATCGCAATACGGCGATGTGCCGTCGGGTCTGTGTCAACGTTTCGAGGCATGGGACCGGTCAAGCAGTTCTACGGAGACCGATCATGAAATTCCCGACCTTCGCGACCGGCATGCTGCTGATCGCAACGCCGCTCGCCGCCCATGATGTACCGGACCAGCAAACCCATGGCGTCGTGCCAATACCGGACTATGCGCAACCCTACGGCAAGGCTTCGGCCAGATCGGCTCGTCTGGCGGCAGCCGCGCTGCTGGCACATTTCGACGACGGCGAGACCGCGAGGTTCGTCTTCGAGTTCGACGCGGACACTCGGACGACCTGGTCAAACCTTCCCGCCGCCATGGTCGAACGGGCCGGCATCCCGGTCGGCGAAATGGACGCAGAGCAGCGTTCGTCCCTGTTCGACTTTCTTGCGTCGGCACTCAGCAAGGACGGCTATGAACGAGTCGCGGAAATCATGGCGGCGGAAGCCTTTCTGAGCCGCGACGCGCGCGCAGATCGTTTTCAATGGTCTCCGGAAAATTACTGGTTTGCGATTTACGGCACGCCTTCGTCGGAGGCCCCATGGGCATGGCAATTCGGCGGCCATCACCTCGGCCTCAACCTCTCCATTGACGGCGACACGGTCAAATCGCTTTCCCCTTCCTTTGTCGGCACCGAGCCATCGATCTTCACGCTCGACGGGACCGCCTATGAAGTCGGCTTCGACATGCACCAGGCAGGTTTCGCGGTATTCGACGCACTCGATGAAGATCAACGAACCATTGCCGATGCGGGAGCGGTGCCGGACAACGTGCTGACCGGCCCCGGCAAAGACGGCGTTGTGCCACCGGTCGCCGGGCTTGCGGCATCCGCGATGTCGGCGGTCCAGAGGGATCTTCTGGAAACCACCATTCACCAATGGGTTTCGATACTGCCGGCCGAGGATGCGGAACGGCGGATGAATGAACTTGCTGCCGAACTGGACGAGATCTCGTTTGCCTGGACCGGCAGCGATGAGGTCAACACGCCGACCTACATGCGCATCCAGGGGCCGAGCCTGATCATCGAACTTCTGTCGACAGGCTGGAATGTCGGCGGCAACGCGTCCGGCGCCGGGCATTACCACACCATGTACCGCAATCCGAAATCCGACTACGGGCGCTAGCAAGACCGAATTCGGCGAGGAATAGATCGATGGAAAGCAAACCTGTTTCGAGGCTCGAGATGTCGCTGCACTGGACGATCGCGGCCGGAATCGTCGGACTGATCGGCCTCGGGCTTTTCATGTCCGAGACACGCAGCTTTTCTCTTTACGACATTCACAAGTCGATCGGGTTGCTGCTGTTCATGATCATTGCCGTGCGGGTGGTTGTGCGCCTGAACAAGGGCTGGCCGGAAAGCATAAGTGACGGGCCGGCCTGGGAACACGTTGTCGCGCGTTTCGTACACTGGGCGCTGATCCTGGGAACCGTCATCATGCCTCTGTCTGGATTGCTGGACGCACTCATGAGCGGCCAGGGCCTCAGTATTTTCGCTCTCGAGCTCGTGGCCGGCAATCCGGGCGAGAATGGCCGGCCGCAAGCCCTCAACGAGGGATTGGCGGAAATGGCTGAAGAGGTGCACCACTACACCGGCTATGCACTGATCGCCGCGATCGTCCTGCACGTGGCCGGTGCCCTGAAGCATCATCTCGTTGACGGGGACAACACGCTCAGGCGGATGGTGGGACGATCCTGAAGCCATGCGATCAGATGACATCGGACGCCCCAAACGGCGCGCCACTCGGCCGCAAGACTTATGGCGAATTCGCAGGCTTTCCGCCGAGCCAGACCCGCTCGACGGTAAAGTCCGCTCCAAACAGAACCATGTCGGCAGCGCGGTCCGGGCGCAGGCGACCGACAGGAAGTCCGATCACATCGGCGGGGTAACTCGTTGCCATCTTCAGCGCCGTGTGCCTGTCGACACCGACACTCTCACAAAGGAAGCGCATCGACGCCGGAAGATCGATGTCAGCGCCTGCCAGTGTCCCGTCGGCGAGGCACAGCATGCCGTTTTTCCGAAAAATCTTGCGCCCTCCCAGAGTGAATGAGCTCACATCCGTGCCGGTCTGTGACATGGCATCGGTCACCAGAAAAATCCGTCCGGGGCCGCGCTTCGATTTCATCGCAACACGGACCGCCACGGGGTCGACGTGGATGCCATCCGCAATCAACCCGGCGCTTAGGTTGCCGAGGTCGAGCGCCGCGCCGACAAGCCCCGGTTCGCGATGCTGCAACGGGCTCATGGCGTTGAACAGATGGGTCACGCAGGCTGCTCCGGCGTCCACTGCCAATTGGCAGGCTTCGTAACCGGCACCCGTGTGACCGAGGCTGACATGGACGCCGCCATTTCCGAGGCGCGCAATCTGATCAGGCGTGACCGTTTCCGGCGCGATCGTGATCATAAGGCTGGGCAACTGCCCGGCCGCTTCAAGATAAAGCGTCAGATCTTCTTCCGTTATCGGCCTTATGAGACCGGCGTCATGCGCCCCTTTGCGGTTCGCCGACAAGTGAGGGCCTTCCAGGTGCAGACCCTTGAAGGCCGGGACACCCTTTGCGGCGGCCTCTATGCCGAGCGCAACGATCCTGCGTGTTGTCTCGGGTGTGTCCGTGATCAGCGTCGGCGTCATCGCGGTGGTCCCGAGCGGCACATGCGCGGCGCAGATCGCGGCCAGATCGTCCAGAGACCGGGCGTCTCCGAGCATGACCCCGCCGCCGCCATTGACCTGAAGATCGACAAGTCCGGGCGACAGCAGCCCCCTACCCAAATCCTCCACGGGGAATGCGTCCGGTATCTCGGAGACGGACACAAGACCCGCAATGGCCCGATCGGTAACGAGAACCGCAGCATTCTCGTGGATCGCGTCACCGTCGAAGACCCGCTGCGCGGTGTAGGCCACCCTCTCCGTCATACCGTCTGCGTCACCTTCTTCAGGTGCCGCGGAACATCGGGATTGAACCCCCGGCGGCGCGCGAACCATTCGATGAAGGCATAAAATGACACGATCTGCGTGATGGCATCGGTCAGAGGGTGCCCGGCGGCCTCAAAATCGAGCCGTTTCGCGTGTTCAAGCTTGTCTGTGGTGCCAAAGACGATCCCGCCCTGAGCCGCCATTCGATCCGCTGTCCGGGCAAGGCCTTCCTCGGCAGCATCCCGCACACCAAGTACAAGAACCGGATATCCGTCTTCGACAATGGAGACCGGACCGTGCAGGACTTCGGCCGAGGAATAGGCCTCTGCATGTATCTGGCAGGTTTCCTTGAATTTCAGCGCCGCTTCGTTGGCAACCGCCAGCCCCGGGCCGCGTCCGACCACATAGAGTGAGCCGCGCTTTTCAATCGGATCCGCCAGGACCGACCAATCCGTTTCAATCGCCTTTTCCAGATGGGCCGGCACAGCGTCAAGGGCGCGGGACAGCTCTGCATCATTGCCGATCTCTGCGAGCAGCAAGAGGCCGGCAATCACGGAATTCACATAAGTCTTCGTCGCCGCAACGCTTTGTTCAGGGCCTGCGCAGATGTCAATCGCCGCGGTGGAAAGACGCGCGAGCGGACTGTCGCCCGTATTCGTGAGACCGATCGCGGTCGCCCCCTGTTTCACGGCCGCCTCGACGACAGACAGAATGTCGGGGCTGGCGCCCGACTGCGAAATCGCTACGACAAGCGCCTTTTCCAGGTGAACCCGTCCGCCGTAGACCGAAGACACGGACGGGCCGAGCGATGCCATCGCGAGGCCAAGATAGATTTCGGAGGCATATTTCAGAAACATGGCAGCATGATCCGAAGACCCGCGCGCCACGCTTGCCAGAAACACGGGCGACCCCGCCTCTTCGGCGATCTTGCGGATGCGCGGGCGCGATACGGACAGCAAACGGCGGACCGCGTCCGGAATTTCCTCGATTTCGCGGCGCATATGCGTC
Source organism: Roseibium sp. (assembly GCF_965229775.1). Taxonomy (GTDB): domain Bacteria; phylum Pseudomonadota; class Alphaproteobacteria; order Rhizobiales; family Stappiaceae; genus Roseibium. Next base: position 4,681,831 of record NZ_OZ245929.1, on the reverse strand, counting down.
GGGATGTTCGGAGAAGAACTGTCAGACATTGAATTTAGTCTTCCGTAATTTGCAGCTCTGCAATGAAGTCATATGCATCGCCACGGTAGACCGACCGCGTGAATTCCACGACATGGCCGGATGCGTGATAGGAAACGCGTTCGATCTTGAGACCGGCGGAACCGACCGGAACGCCGAGAATGCCGGCATCCGTCTGCTCCAGGCTTCTGGCAGAGATGCGCTGGATCGCGCGCACCGGCTGCATGCCGGACGCGCGCAGTACCGCGTAAAGCGACGTCGAAACCTGTTCCGGGTTGGGCAACACCTTTTCCGACAGCGACGCCCTTTCGATCGCCATCGGCGTGCCGTCCGCTTTCCTGAGACGCTCGACACGGGCAACGCGTTCGCCCGAACTCAGGCCGAGTGTGAACATTTCCTCCGGCGATGCGGGAAACAGGCCTCTCTTCAGCCATTCGCTGCTGGCGTCCATTCCCCTGCGTGCCATGTCCTCGCTGAAGGACGTCAGGCTGGACAGGCGCTGCTCGACCTTTTGCACTTTCGGCGCAACAAAGGACCCGCTTCCCCTCTTCTGGACCACGACCTGATCTTCGACAAGACCGGCCACTGCCTTGCGAACCGTGACCCTGGAAAGTTCGGTTATCGCGGCAATATCCCTTTCGGAGGGCAAAGGCTCGTTTTCCTTCAAAACGCCTTCGTCGATCGCCTGCAGGATACGCCGGCGCAACAACAGGTATCTTGGCCCGCTTGAAGCAGCTAGCCAGTCGCCTTTTTCCAGCATGGAAACGAAGTCTGTCATTGGGCGCGACGCCTTGGTGAAAATAATACCTTTCAGATACCAATTTAAACTCTATCGAAACCTAAAATCAAGTGTTAAAAGAAATTCACCCAACCGCGAGGCACCGTCGGCAGCTGCAGCCGCCTTTATGGTGGACCTGCTTTTCCTTGGCTTGTCTCGGCGAAAAAACGCAAGGGTACGGACCCACAAATGAGACTGAAATGGCAGGCGAAATGGCAAAATCCCGTCAGGAAGGGTGCGCAGAGCGGGCTTCCTGCCCGGTCAAGCACTCTGACGACACGGGGTGAAGCCATTTCCATGTCCTTCGGATTTGACCGGATTGCGCCTCCCCGGCGTCTCGAAAGGCTTGAAAATGAACCACATTTCCCGCGCTTCCGCTCCTTGAGGAGAAGCAATCCGCCTCAAACCATTTCCGCCTCATTTATGAGTCCGTACCCTAGTGTTCGAGTTTCCGGAATATGACCCTGCCGACGACCGAAGACCGTGACCCCCAATCCATTGGCCTGTCGACGAAGCCCGATGAGGAAGTTCTCTCGATCATCCTCCAGAGGCAGCTGGAAGCGCTCGAAGCCACCCGCGATGCTATCCCGCAGATCTGCAGGGCGGCGGCGTGTCTTCATACGGCGGCGGCGTCCGGTGGCAAGATTGGTTATGCAGGTGCCGGGAGTGCCGGCCTCACGGCGCTGACCGACTGCCTTGAATTGCCGGGCACCTTCGGATTTTCCCCGGACCGCATGTGTATTCTCTATGCCGGTGGCGCTGAAAATCTTCTCAATCTCGCCGGTGTGCATGAGGACGACACGCAGGCCGGGCTCAAGGACTTCGGGGAGTCCGGTCTTGGCGCGGGAGATGTCCTGATTGCCGTCTCCGCGAGCGGAACGACGCGCTACACGCTGGGAGCCGTTCAGGCGGCAAACCGTGCAGGCACCGTGACCGTGGGTATTGCCAACAACGCCGACACACCGCTGATGCGCGAGGTTACACACGCCATCTTCCTGAAAACACCGCCCGAAATCATCGCCGGCTCAACGCGGCTCGGTGCTGCGAGCGCGCAAAAAGCGGCTCTCAACATGATGTCGACGCTTGTCGCCCTCAAGCTCGGACACGCCGTGCGGGGCCACATGGTCAACCTGGTAGCGGACAACGACAAGCTTCGACAGCGCGCGCAGCGGATCCTTCAGGATCTGACCGATTGCAGTCCGCAGGACGCGTTGGACGCGCTGACGGAAGCAGATGGCCGGTTGAAGGTCGCGGTCCTGATGCTGTTGAAGGACCTGGATGCCGAAGCCGCCGAAGATGCATTGGCGCGGAACGACGGGAATTTGCGTTCGTTTCTGTAACGCCGGCGCAGGAGACGCGGCGACCAGCAGCGCGACTTTTTGATTTACTGCCCGGCAAATTGGTTGCATATTGGTATCTAATTTGACTTGCAATTGTCGCGCACGAGGAGCAGCGAACCGGCCATGATATCCTGTTACGACATTGGAGGGTCGTTCATCCGGTCCGGCGCGCTGCAGTCTGCAGGTACCGTAGAGGAAAGTGAACGCATAGAGACCCCCCGAAACGACTGGGAAGAATTTGTGCAGGCCGTGAAGAAGGCGGCCGCCACGGCAACATCGCGGATCTCGATTTCGCTTGCCGGCGCCTACGATCAGAGGACCGGGATTGCCGATGTCGCCAACATTCCCTGTCTGCACGGGCGCGAAGTCGAGAAGGAACTGAGTGCTGCCCTCGGCCTTCCGGTCGCAATCATCAACGATGCCAACGCATTTGCGCTTGCCGAAGCCGTCGACGGAACCGGGCGCAACAAACCCGTCGTTTTCGGGATCATTCTGGGTTCCGGCGTCGGCGGCGGCCTGGTGATCAACGGTGATCTCGTCACCGGTTTCGGCGGGATTGCCGGGGAATGGGGTCACGGCCCCATCATTGATCCCGCGGCGGGTGGAACGCTAAGCCGGATCGGGCACTTTGCCTGCGGCTGCGGCCTGGTCGGTTGCGTTGACGCCGTGGGGTCCGCCCGCGGAATGGAGCGCATCCATTCCTCATTGCATGGCACCCGTTTATCAAGCCGTGAGATAACCCGTGACTGGCACCAAGGATCCGAGGAAGCAACAGAAACCGTCGACGCATTCACGACGCTTCTTTGCCGTGCGCTTTCGGTGCTGGTCAATACGCTCGGGCCCGACGTCATTCCGGTCAGCGGCGGACTGTCCAATGACAGCAAGCTACTCGAACTGATTGACCGAAAAACGCGGGATCTCGTCCTGGCAAGCTACGCAGAGCCACTGGTCGTGCGGGGGGACTTCGCGCAGAACGGAGGCTTGCACGGCGCAGGCATCTTCGCACGCAGGATATTCGGGAGCGTCGGGGAATGACCGGCACGAACCTGGAAGTGTGTGTCGACACGATTGAAGGGGCCTGGATTGCGGCAGAAAACGGTGCCGACCGGATCGAATTATGCGCAGCTCTGTCCGAGGGCGGCTTGACCCCGTCTGCAGGCATGATGGCCGCGGCATCAAGATTGCCCATTCCGGTCTATGCCATGATCCGGCCGCGTTCGGGTGACTTCAGATATTCGGACGCCGAAAAGACGATCATGCTCAGGGATATTCAACTGGCCGGTCACCACGGCATGAGCGGTATCGTGACAGGTGCCGCCACTTCTGACGGACGTCTCGATATCGAGTTCCTTTCCCCTGCCCTGCGCCACAGCGGGCTTCAAGGTACGCTTCATCGGGTGTTCGACACGCTGCACGATTTCCCCTTGGCGATCGCAGATGCGATCGAAGCCGGCTTCGAACGCATTCTTACCTCCGGCCAGGGCCGGAAAGCGGACCGGCATCTTCAGGCGCTTGCCGAGATTGTCCGTCTCGCCGAGGGGCGTATCTCCATCATGGCCGGGTCGGGCGTGAGCCATCTGAACGCATCGCGCATTCTGGCCGAGACGGGCGTGCACGAATTACACGCGTCCTGTTCGGTACTGGAGAAGGCCCACTCATCGAACCAGCCGGAAGTAAGCCTGGGCTTCATAGCGCAGGATGGCATCCGGGTGACGAGTGCCGAGCATGTGCGGCTGCTGAGAGCCGCCATCGACACATTTGACGAAAACAGGACGTGAGACGTTCCGTCTGAGATGCCGCGTCCTTCAAGTCACTGCCAATGATTAGGACAGAATACCTGACGTAAAGCATCGAAATTTACGTTAAGGAACGATTCACGATTGCCGAAAATTTTAATCAAAGCTACCATTGGCCTGTTTTCAGAGACACCAATTGCCAATTATGACAGGATCAGCTTCAACTCATCAGCAATTTTAACAGGATAGTTTCGGTCACGTCGCGGTGAATGACCTTGAATCGCCGACCAAAAACCACATTTATTTATAGAAAGTAAATGATATCACCGAAAAATGTGATGTTCGTTACACTCAAAACCTAGAATGTGGTGCGATAATGGCAAAATCGTGACCGCGCAGCGTGGGGCGCACGCTTATAAAACATAGAAATTCTGCGGAAAAGAGCCAAAAAACAGGCCGTATCCGCAAGTGCCCCAAGTGCGGTTGAGCTGGTTGTATTAGCCTTGGGAGGCGTACATGCAACGGAATACCAGAGCTGGAACTATTGCGCTCGGTCTCATCCTCGCCATGGCGAGCGGCGCATTAGCCGAACAACTTCCTCAGGAGACCATCACCCTGCCGGAGGACCGCCTAGCGGTTACCGTTGCGTCTGCGACGGTTGACCAGAAGGATCCGCTGGAGAGTGAGCTGACCATCTGGGTTGGTGAAATCGAACTCGATGGCAAGAACACCGTCTGGGTGGAACTCATCGATTCCTACGGTGAAGTCATTTACGATTCCGAGGTCAGTCAGAACGAGACGCATCTGCTGCCTGACGGGCGTGCCGTTGTCGTGCGTTCAATGGATCAGGAGACCGTGGTTGCCGGCAAGGACGAGTCGCGTCTCGTCACCGAAGGCGCTCTCATGGTGACCCGCAGGGTTGTCAATGAAGGCGCGGACGCAACGACCGTCGAACTGATCGAAACCGAAAACGAGCCGGTCGAGCGCGGAACGATGTTGCAGGTCGCAGACTTCGGCCAATCGGTCTGGAACAACATTGTCGCGTTTTTCGATGCTGCCAGAACCCGTGTGGAGATTGCCTGGAACTGGCTGGTTGACACGCTGCAGGCCTGACCGGACTATTTCTTTTTTTCGTGACGAAACTCACGGGCCCGTTTTCCGAGCGGGCCCGTTTTGCGTCCGTCAATGGTGCGCCGTTACCTGCAATTGAACCGGCGCGGCACGTTTCAATTGATACCCCCGGCATCAGGATCCAGTTTTGCCGGGCAAAATAAATTATTAAATTCATCGCTCTGCGTGATCCGAGCTGATTTCTGCGCCGTAACCCCCTTTACAAAAGCAATAAAATCTCGCCTGGCCGCAAGTCCTTGCGGACTGCCCAGACTCGAAAAGGAATGAACATGCGGATTGCCGTCATCGGCTCCGGGATCTCCGGAAACAGTGCTGCTTGGGCCCTCAGTGAACAGCACGACATCGTGCTTTACGAAAAACGAAGCCGGGCCGGAGGCCATAGCGCGACAGCCGACATTGACTACGACGGAACGCCGATTTCGGTGGACACCGGTTTCATCGTTTACAATGAGCGCAACTATCCGAACTTCACCGCGCTGTTGAACCACCTCAACGTTGCCACCGAAGCAAGTGACATGAGCTTTGCGCTTTCGGCCGACAACGGCAGCCTCGAATGGTCCGGCGACTCGGTCAACACGGTGTTCGCGCAACGCTCAAACCTGCTGTCGCCGCGGTTCCTTTTCATGCTGAAGGACATGTTCCGCTTCAACAAGCAGTCCGTTGTGGATCTGCACGCAGGAAGGCTGACCGGAGAGACCCTTGGCGGCTATCTGGAAAAGAACCGGTATTCGCAAGGGTTCATAAATGACTATCTGCTCGCGATGGGGGCAGCGATCTGGTCCACGCCGATCAACGAGATGCGCTCCTATCCCGCAGAAAGCTTCGTCGCGTTTTTCGAAAATCACCGCCTTCTGTCCTTCGAACCCACACTTTGGCGGACGATCTCGGGCGGCAGCAGGAACTACGTCAACAGGCTGCTCGCCCCTCTGGCAGGAAAGATCAGGCTCGCGGCGCCCGTCGTCGAAATCACGCGAAAAAACCAGAAAGTTCTGGTGAAGGACGCAACCGGCCACAGCGATGTCTTCGACCATGTTATCCTGGCAAGCCACACGGATCAGAGCCTTGCCATGCTCGGAGATCCGAGCCCGCAGGAACGGGACATCCTCGGCGCCATCAGATACCGTCCGAACGAAGTCTACCTTCATCGCGACGAACGCCTGATGCCCAAGCGGAAAAAGGTCTGGTCATCGTGGAATTACATGTCCGACCGCGACGCGGGCGAAACACGCGACGTGACGGTCAGCTACTGGATGAACCGGCTTCAGAACATCGACCGCAGCAAACCCGTATTCGTGACCCTCAATCCTTTCGAAGCGCCTTCCGAGGACAAGACCTTCGCAAAATACATCTATGATCATCCGCAATTCGACGCCGCGGCACTGCGTGCCAAGAAGCGCATGGAAGAAATTCAGGGTGTGAACAACACCTGGTATTGCGGCGCATGGAACGGACATGGCTTCCACGAGGACGGCCTCGCCTCTGGTCTTGCCGTGGCAAAACGGCTCGGTGCGCAGCTGCCATGGGAAAAACCACAGGCTGAAACGGCGTATCTGGAAGCGGCGGAATGACCCGGCAAAACCGGAATACCATGAGCGACAACGGCGAACCGCCGGACGGTCCGGCGTCTATTTACTCCGGTCAGGTGATGCACCACCGCATGAAGCCTGCAGAACACAGGTTCAGCTACTCCGTGTTCTCACTGCTGTTAGATCTCGACCAGCTCGGCAAAGCCCGCAAGCTTTCCCGCTTCTTTTCCGTGAACCGGTTCAATCTCCTGTCCTTTCACGAGAAGGATCACGGCAAGCGCGACGGCTCCGATCTCAGGCGCCATATCGATACCTTGCTCGGCAAGAAGTCGGTCAAAAGACCCTCCAGGGTGCTGCTTCTCGCGTATCCGCGGCTCCTCGGCTACGGGTTCAATCCGTTGAGCGTCTACTACGCATATGACGACGACGATCAACTGACGGCAATCGTCTACGAGGTGCGCAACACGTTTGGCGGGCTGCACACCTACGTCCTGCCGATCGAAACCGGTCAGATGAGCAATGCAGGCGTGCGACAGAGCCAGTCAAAGGAGTTTTACGTTTCGCCGTTCATCAGCATGGAGCAGCACTACCATTTTCGCATGCTGCCGCCCGGCGATGCGGTCAGGGTCAGGATCCTCGAAACGGACGCCAAAGGGCCACTTTTGTCTGCGACTTTTTCCGGGTCCGGTACGCCGCTGACATCCCGTGCGATTTTCAGGGAATGCGTTCGCGTTCCCTTCCTCTCGGCGAAGGTGATTATGGCAATCCATTGGGAAGCCTTTAAAATCTGGCTCAAGCGTGTACCATTCCATCCCCGGCCCGTTGACCGTTCAAGTCAGGGCCGGTTGGGAGAGCGGCCGGTTTCACTGGCTTCGGACAAGTGACATTTCAAGAGGTTTTGCGATGAGTGAGCCTGTTGCACTAACCAGACATAATCTGCGCAAACAACTCAAGGGCGCCCCTCGCCTCGCGCGCATGGCTGCCAGCCTTGCCTTGCGAATCCGCTACGGGTCGCTGGAAATCAGTTTTCCTGATGGCAGAAAGTTCAGCATCCAGGGCCGCGAGGACGGGCCTCACGGCGTGCTTGACATTCACGACTGGCGGTTCTTCCGCATGGTGGTCAAGGCGGGCGATGTCGGAGTCGGCGAGGCCTTCATGGCCGGTTACTGGTCGTCGCCGGATGTAACGACGTTCCTGGAAGTGTTCTGCATAAACCAGGAATCGACCCTTGAAGCGATCCAGGGACAGCCGTTGACCCGTATCCTGCTTTCGGTCCGGCATTGGCTCAACTCCAACACACGCCGGGGGTCGAAACGGAACATTTCCGCGCATTACGATCTCGGGAACGCCTTCTACAAGGAATGGCTTGATCCCTCGATGACCTATTCGTCGGCGATCTACAGCAACGAAACCAACAACCTGGAACAGGCTCAGGCGGAAAAATATGCGTCGCTGGTGAAGCAGACCGGCATCGAGCCTGGTCATACCGTTCTCGAGATTGGTTGCGGCTGGGGCGGGTTCGCAGAACACGTCGCAAGGACGGTCGGCGCGCATGTCAAGGCGCTGACGATTTCCCGTGAACAATACGATTATGCGCGCGAGCGCATCTTCAACGCCGGGCTCAACGAAAAGGTCGACGTGGTGTTTCAGGACTACCGCGACGAGCGTGGTGTCTACGACCGGATCGCATCAATCGAGATGTTCGAGGCCGTCGGAGAGAAATACTGGACAACCTATTTCAGCCAGCTCTCCAACTGTCTCAAGCCGGGCGGCAAGGCCGGACTTCAGATCATCACGATCCAGGATACGATGTTCGAAGACTACCGGCGCGGCACCGATTTCATACAGCGGTACATCTTTCCAGGTGGCATGCTTCCGCCGCCCGGCAGGCTCGTCGACATCGGAAAGTCGCTGGGTCTGGACCTCGCCGAACAGAAGATCTTCGGACAGGACTATGCGCGCACGCTCGCCGAGTGGCGGCAGCGGTTCCGCCAAGCGTGGCCGCAGATCCGGCCGATGGGCTTCGACGAGCGCTTCAAACGTCTGTGGGAGTTCTATCTTCACTATTGTGAAGCCGGGTTCCGTGCCGGAAATATCGACGTGCGCCAGATGGTCTACGTCAAGGCCTCCTGACCAAGCATCAGGCTTCCAGACACTCTCAGGCCGGCTCTTCAGCCGGCCTTTTACTCTCCAGGCGTGTGGGCTTTTTCTTGTTCCAGCCGGTCGATCTGGAGACAAGGGCAAAATAGGCGCGGTAGGGCAGCATCCTGAGCATCTTCAGTTGCCTGACAAAGGCCCCTGGAAACGCGATTTCGAATTTCGAAGGGTGCTGAAGACCCTTGATGATTTCCCCGGCGGCTTCTTCACGCGTGATCAGATGCGGCATCGGAAACGGGTTGGACTTGGTGGCCGGCGTATCGACGAAACCGGGATTGACCAACTGAATTCGAATGCCGGCCCGGTCGAGATCGAACTTCAATGACTCGGCCATGTTGATCAGCCCCGCCTTTGAGGCGCCGTAGGCGGCTGATGTCGGCAAACCGCTGTATCCCGCGACTGAGGACACGATCGCGATCTGCCCGCGGGATCTCAGTTTCATCGCCTCGATCGCCGGCAGCAGCACATTCACCGCGCCCATCAGGTTGACGTCAAAACTCTTGCGAAATGCATCGACATCCGCGTCCAGCCCATCCTGAGGAAGATAAATCCCCGCGTTTACCACGAGAAGTGCGACACCGCCCAAATCTCTCTCGATTGAGCGGCAATGCTCCGCCATAAGCGACGTGTCCGTCACGTCACCGGGATAGGCAACAATCTCTCCAGGGAGGTCCCGCGCAGCTGCGCTCAGCGCTTCCAGTGCATCCTTGGAGCGCGCCGTAGCGGCAACACGCCAGCCTTCTTTCGCCAGTGCGAGGGAAAGTGCATAGCCTATGCCGGAGCTTGCTCCCGTGATCCAGGCAGCTCCGTGTGTGGGGTGGGCAACGAATTGTGTCTGAGGCAATACGATCTCCTTGGCCTGTACCGATTATACGCACAGGCCCCGGAGTGCGGATTTGTGGTCACCGCATAAAAGGTGCAAACCAGCGGCCGACCGGTCCGGTCAGTTCAAGACGCCCTGCGGTCACCGCAAAGCAAATGCAGTCTTCGCCTTCGTCAGCAATAGGCTTGTGATCGACATCGCCATCGGCAAAGGCAAGATCGCCGGACACGAAGTGCCCGTCCTCGTCAGTGAACCCGCCCTGCAGGACAAGTGTCAGTTCCGTACCGTGGTGCGTGTGCGAGGGCATGGCCCGGCCAGCGCGCACCCAGATCAAGCTGCTCGCGCAACCGTCGATTTCGCCGAACTTGCACTCCTTCACGCCGGGAAGCAGAGTCTTCCAGGGCAACCCTTCCATCGACCGTCCGATAATGCTCTGCAGCGAATGCGGAACATTACTGCCGCTCTGCACCAATGGTGTATTGTCGTTCGAAAGAGGGGCATCGTCACTGAAGATTGCCGAAAGCATGGAGTCCCGGTCGTTGAATGCAACCGGATCGGCGTCGCTCAAGCTGACACCACCGAGGCTTTCCAGCGACGAGACATAGCCCCGGTTCTGGTCGCTCAGTTCCAGATGCGCTCCAACCAGCGCCTGTGCCGGGTAGGACAGCGTACCGGCCGCATAGCCAGCAAGCAGTTCATCCATTCCGGTCACGTTCTTTTCCATTTCCGCTCTCATTTAACTCCAAGCACCCATTTAGCTTTAAAGCCGGTACGTAGTGCAACGTTTTCCGGATCATGTTCTACACCAAAAATATTCCAATTTAAAATTTCATCCAGTGGTTTTGCAGAACAACTCCATGCTCACTTTCAATAGATTAGCGGAAAATCCATCGCAAAACGGTTGCCGGCGCTGGCATTCGAAGGCCAAGCACTTAAATTGCAAACTTGATCCTGGATGCTGCTGCCTTTAGCGTCCCGGTCCAATGAATACCATTTGGCCTTTTCCCGCTTGGTGGCCAGATCAGCCAGGAATGAAAAAATGACTGTGTCCGCTTCCGTTGTCGACGCGATTGGCAATACCCCCCTGATTCGCCTGAAAGCCCTCTCGGAGGAAACCGGCTGTGAAATTCTTGGCAAAGCCGAATTCATGAATCCGGGACAGTCCGTGAAGGACAGACCAGCGCGGCAAATGATCCTGGAAGCCGAAGCAAAGGGCGATCTGAAACCGGGTGGTGTGATCGTCGAGGGAACCGCCGGCAATACCGGGATCGGCATTGCCCTTGTCGCTGGTGCGCGCGGTTACAGGACCGTGATCGTCATTCCGGAAACGCAGAGCCAGGAAAAGAAAGACATGCTGCGTCTTTGCGGCGCAGAACTCGTTGAGGTTCCCGCAAAGCCTTTCAGGGATCCCAACAACTACCAGCATGTCGCGCGCCGTCTGGCCGAGGAGATGGCCAAGAGCGAGCCCAACGGGGTCATTTTCGCCGATCAGTGGAACAACCTCGACAACAAGAAGGCACACTACGTCACGACCGGGCCGGAAATCATGGCCCAGACCGGCGGCCGCGTGGATGCCTTTATCTGCGCCGTCGGCTCCGGCGGCACACTGTCGGGCGTTTCCCAGTACCTTCAGGAAAACAAACCCGGCGTCGTTATCGGCTGCGCCGATCCGCGCGGTGCGGCGATGCAATCGCTCTTCACCACAGGGGAAGCCGTCGCGTCCGAAGGGGGATCCATCTCCGAGGGAATCGGGCTCGGCCGCAAGACACCGATCGTTCAGGACGTGAAGGTGGACTACGCCTACACGATCGCCGACGAGGACGCACTCCCGCTGGTTTTTGACCTGGCCGAAAACGAAGGTCTGCTTCTTGGCGGCTCAAGCGCGATCAATCTCGCCGGAGCCCGGCGGCTGGCAAAGGAAATCGGTCCGGGAAAAACAATCGTGACCATCCTTTGCGATCACGGAACCAGGTACCATTCAAAACTCTACAATCCGGATTTTCTCAGATCGAAGAATCTACCGGTGCCCGATTGGCTCGAAAAGCAGACAACACTTCAGGCTCCGTTCGAGTGAGCCCGAACAGCATGGGTTGAAATTCCATGGGGCAGGATGACCCGACCCTCGCGCAGGACGGCGCAGACGCACAGGCCGTGATCCAGGACGCCGTCACCGATGTCGGCATTCTCGACATGATGGCGAACAATCTCGGTCTCGTCGCCGCCTTCGTGGTGCTCATGTATGCCACCGCCATTATCTGCGCAGTCCGGGAAGTCATGAATTCAACGACCTCGCAAGGGTCCGTTGCCTGGCTGCTGTCGCTGTTTTTCCTGCCCTACCTGACCGTTCCGCTCTATTTCGTCTTCGGCTGGAGGTCGTTTTCGGACTACGCGAAGATACAGGCATCGCTTGGACGTGCCGAAAGAGCACGACGTGCGGACGAACTCGGGCTTACGGATCACGAGGAAACCCGGGACTGGCCCGTGCTGACACGCGTCGCCGGTGTCCCGTTTCTCGCCGGAAACACGTCGGAACTGCTGATCGACGGCGATGCGACCTTTTCGGCTATCAAGGAAGCGATTGCGGCCGCTGAAAGCAGCATCTTCTTTCAGTTCTTCGCCATTCACGACGACAAACTCGGGCGCGAAATGGCGGACGCCCTGATCTCGCGTGCCAGGGACGGCATCAGGGTTCAGTTTCTATATGACGACGTCGGCAGCCATTCCTTGTCCAGAGCCTTTCTCAATCGCCTCAAGGATGCCGGGGTCGAGGTGTGCGGTTTCAACGAAAACCACAAGTTCCTGCGGCTTCTCGGCCCGATGCGGCTGAACTACCGCAATCACCGGAAGCTGGTCGTCATCGATTTCCGTACCGCATTCGTGGGCGGCCACAACGTCGCCGATCAGTATGTCGGACGCGATCGCTGGTTCGGTCACTGGCGCGACACCCATGTGAAGGTGGAAGGCCCTGCGGCAGTTGCCTGCGCGCTGTCATTCGTTGAGGACTGGCTGTGGGCAAGCGGCGAGCGCATCGACCTGCCGCAGGTGCGCGACATTCCGATGCCGGGCGACGAGTCGGTTCTGGTCATGCCGACCGGACCTGCGGACAAACTCGAGGAGTGCGCCATCGCGTTCGTCGAGGCCGCTGCGCGCGCGAAGGAGCGGTTGTGGATCACGACACCCTATCTCGTTCCGTCACTCGACGTTCAGACGGCACTTGCAGCCGCGGCCATGCGCGGCGTCGACGTGCGTATCCTGCTGCCCGAGAAACGGGACCACTGGACGGTATGGCTTGCAACCCATGCCTACGAGGATACGCTCGTTCAGCGCGGCGTGAAGGTCTACCGGTATACGGACGGTTTCCTGCACCAGAAAGTGACCCTGCTCGACAATGACCTGGTCTCGATCGGAACGGTGAATTTCGACAACCGGTCCTTTCAGATCAATTTCGAACTGACCCTGTGGTTCACGCATGAGCGGATGATCCAGAACGTCGAGGCGATGCTGGAGGTGGATTTCGAGAAGGCAAGCCTGACATGGCCGGACGCATTCCGCTCTAGAAGCTACGTCTTCCGCGTTTTCGCGCAAGGTGCCCGGTTGCTGTCTCCGATCCTCTAGAGTACGGCCCCGGGTCTCACCCCGTTCGTCCGGGGTGAGGACGGTGGGTAGCAAAACGTTTTGGCCCAATTCCTATGCCCGCTCGGGTGTTTGACTGACGCTCTGCTTCATCCTGAGGAAGGCCAAAGGCCTGTCTCGAAGGATGGGCGGCATATTCCGAGTACCCGGCCCATCCTTCGAGACAGCGCTAAGGCGCTTCCTCAGGATGAGGTTTGTTTGCGCACACGGGACTTCCCGGCCAAGCGCAGCGCGTACCGGGACCGGGGCGTCTCTGCCCTTGCGGCTCGTCTGCTTTCCCACGGCACACCCGGGCTCCCCGGCCCCGGGTCTCACTCCGTTCGCCCGGGGTGACGATGGTGGGACAATGGGTTCTTCAACAATATCCATCAGTCAAGCAAGTTTCGCCAATCGCGGGCCTCATCCTGAGGAAGGCCACAGGCCTGTCTCGAAGGATGCGCAGCATATTCTGAGTGCGCAGCACGCGCCGGGACCGGGCATATATTTGGTTGCGCGCTCTCTGTTCATCTGCATTCTTGTGCTCCGGCGGTCTCGTTTGCCGGTGTTCGCCGGCGGTCACGCTTGTCCAGCTGTGCCGCCGGGCGGATGCCTGCGGGTGCCAGGCAGGTCCTGCGTTGCAGCTTTACACCGCCCGGGCAATCAGCCGAACCAAGAGGAACAAGCATGGAAAAGACACAAGTGGCCATCATCGGCGGCGGACCGGCGGGCCTCGCGGCGGCACTGACGCTGTCACGCTCCATGATGACATCGATCGTCTTCGATGCCCCGCCCCCCTCCAGAAACGCGGCATCGCCCTTCGTGGCGGCTTTGCCGGGGTTGGACAAACGCGCGCCAGGTGACGTTCGGAAAGACATTCGTGGTGATATCGGCGCCTATCCCTATGCCGTCATCGAGGACGTTGGCATCAGCGAGTTGAAGCGTGCACAGGACAGTTTCACGCTGGTTCGCGATGACGGATCATCGATCCGTGCAGACAAGGTCCTTCTGGCAACCGGAATGATCGACATCTTGCCCGATCTGCCGGGACTGGAGGCCTGCTGGGGCCAAAGCGTCATCAACTGTCCGTTCTGCCACGGGATCGAATGGCAAGACGCGCGCTGGGGTATCTATGCGCATCGGCCGGAGGTACTCGATGCCGCGGAGATCTACCGCAACTGGACGCCGAACCTCACCTATTTCGTCAACCCCGGACTATCGCCGAGCCCGGACAGGCGTCAGCAGATCCGGGATCTCGGCGCCAACATCATTGACGGACTGCCGCAAAGGCTGGTTTCGGAAAATGGCAACCTGCAGCGCGCGGAATTTCCGGGTGGTGGGACGACAGACCTGGATTGCCTGCTGGTGTTTCCCCACCAACGTCAGACCAGTCTTGTCGCCAATCTGGATCTGACAATGACGGATGCGGGCTACGTGGCTGTTGATGACGGATTTCGCACGTCAGAGCCCGATATCTATGCCGCCGGCGACCTCACCTATCCGGGGCACCAGAACACGCCGACGGCCCTGCACATGGGCAACATGGCGGCCGCGACCATCGTGATGGACCAGTGCTTCGGCAAGTGATTTCAGATCCGCAACAAAGGTCGACGGATCACGTCCGGGTCTATAGGCTGCGGGACTGTTTCACCCTTCCAGCGGGCTGCTCACCGGCCCGCAACACGATGACCTGGAGCCAACCATGACCACGCCCCTGTTTCGTGACGACGCCTACCTGCGCACGTGCGAAGCAAAGGTGACGGGCGTCAACGAGCGCGGTGGTCTGCTGCTTGATCGAACCGTCTTCTACGCCACCGGCGGCGGCCAGCCTGGCGACAGCGGCCACTTGGAGCTTGCCGACGGCACGCAGATCGAGATCGCGACGACCGTCTATGACGCCGACCGGGTTTCCATTGTTCACGTTCCTTCGGAGGGCCAATCCCTGCCCGAACCGGGCAGCGAGGCGATTGTGCATGTCGATTGGGCGCGGCGCTACAGGATGATGCGGGTCCACACGGCGCTACACTTGCTCTCCGTCGCCCTGCCCTTTCCCGTCACTGGCGGCCAGATCGGCGACAAGGAAGGTCGTCTTGATTTCGACATGGGCGATGAAACAGTGGACAAGGACAGCTTGCACAAGGTGCTCAATGAGCTTGCGGCCGGCGATCACGAGGTCACTACCGAGTGGATCACCGACGAAGAACTCGACGCCAATCCGGCGCTTGTCAAAACCATGTCCGTCAAACCGCCCAGAGGGTCCGGCAGGGTCAGGCTGGTCCGGATCGGAAAGGATGTCGACCTTCAACCGTGCGGCGGCACCCACGTTTCCAGAACTTCGGAGATCGGGGAACTTTCGATCGGCAAAACCGAGAAGAAGGGCAAACAGAACAGAAGGGTTCGCATAGGTCTTGCGGACTAGGGTACAGGAGGCAAGATCATGCACCTTTCCGGCAGTTGTCATTGCAAGGCGATCCGGTTTGAGCTGGAGAGCAAGACGCCCTACCCCTACATGCGCTGTTATTGTTCCGTCTGCCGCAAGGTCGGCGGTAGTGCCGGCTATGCCATAAACCTCATGGGCGATGCGGACAGTCTGAAGACGACAGGAACTGAGGCGAAAGCCGTTTATCACGCAGACATCGACGGTACGCAGAGCCCTGCCGAACGGCACTTCTGCAAGCGATGCGGGACGCATCTCTGGGTTTGGGATCCACGCTGGCCGGATCTGGTCCATCCGCATGCCGGTGTCATCGACACCCCCTTGCCAAAGCCACCTGAAACCGTCCATATCATGCTTGAGTACAAGCCCGACTGGATCGAGGTGCCGCTCGGTATCGGTCACGTCCACTTCAAGAATTATCCCGATTTGTCCATCGAGGAATGGCACAAATCCAAAGGGCTCTACCAGAGTTGAGGAGTTTCAATGTCCGACCATCCGCTTGTTTCGACCCAATGGCTGGCCGATCATCTTGACTCCCCGGATCTGGTGGTCGTCAACGCCTGGATGCCACCGGTCACGCATCCCGATGCACCGCCGGTCTACCCGAACGCGCACATCCCCGGTGCGGTGTTCTTCGACGTCAACGAAATCTGCGACAAGAACAGCGACCTGCCGCACATGCTGCCTGCGCCGCACGTGTTCTCCTCCGCGATGCGCAAGCTCGGGATCGGCGACGGACAGACAATCGTCGTCTATGACGATTTCGGTTTTTATTCCGCACCGCGGGTCTGGTGGACCCTGCGCACCATGGGTGCCGACAGCGTCTACGTGCTGGATGGCGGCTTTCCGAAGTGGCGCGCAGAAAACAGGCCCTTCACGGACGACGTGCCGCGCAAACCGCAAAGCCACTTCACCTCCCGGCTCAATCACGGCGCGGTCGCCAATCTGGCGCAGGTCAGGCGCTCGACCGAAACAGGAGACCGACAGTTGCTCGATGCCAGGTCCGCAGACCGCTTTGCCGGTACCGCACCCGAGCCCAGAGCGGGACTGCGTCAGGGCCACATGCCGAATGCGCTCAATCTTCCCTTCACGCAGTTGATCAAAGAAGACGGAACGTTTCGCGCACGCACCGACCTCGAAGTGATCTACAAGGACGCCGGGGTCGACCTGCAGAAACCGATTACCACGACCTGCGGCTCAGGCGTGACGGCCGCGATCCTCACTCTGGGTCTCACCGTCCTCGGCGTCCGGGATGTCAGCGTCTACGACGGCTCCTGGACCGAATGGGGCGGCCGCGACGACACGGAGGTCGTGACCGGGGAACCGTGACGGTAGTCAGACGAACGCCGTCCGGCGGACGCTCCAAGAGAAAACAGAAAAGGCCCTGGAACGCGTGTTCCAGGGCCTTTTCGGTTGTTGGTGACGCAACTGATCAGTGATGCAGAATCTGGCTCAAGAAGAGCTTCGTGCGCTCGTGCTGCGGGTTCACGAAGAAGTCTTCCGGTTCGTTCTGTTCAACGATCTGGCCGGCATCCATGAAGATCACGCGGTTTGCGACCTTGCGGGCAAAGCCCATCTCGTGGGTGACGCAGAGCATGGTCATGCCTTCCTCGGCAAGACCGACCATCACGTCGAGAACTTCCTTGATCATTTCCGGGTCGAGGGCCGATGTCGGCTCATCGAACAGCATGATCTTGGGGTTCATGCACAAGGAGCGCGCAATCGCAACACGTTGCTGCTGACCGCCGGAAAGCTGACCCGGGTATTTCAGGGCCTGCTCGGGGATCTTCACGCGCTCAAGATAGTGCATCGCGATATCTTCGGCTTCCTTCTTCGGCATCTTGCGCACCCAGATCGGCGCCAGCGTGCAGTTCTCCAGGATCGTCAGATGCGGGAACAGATTGAAATGCTGAAAGCACATGCCGACTTCGCGGCGGATTTCGTCGATCTTCTTCAGGTCGTTCGTCAACTCGATCCCGTCAACAAGGATCTGCCCGGCCTGATGTTCTTCCAGCCGGTTGATGCAGCGGATCATCGTCGACTTGCCGGATCCCGAAGGTCCGCAGATAACGATCCGCTCGCCGCGCATCACCTTCAGATTGATGTCTCGGAGGACGTGGAAGTCGCCGTACCACTTGTTCATGTTGTTGATTTCGATCGCAACATCCGTGTCGGACACTTGCATTTTCGAACGGTCGGCGGAGAGCTCTTCCGCGTTTACTGCATTTTCACTCATGGGTTCACTCCAAAATTTCGAAGGACCGGAGCGCTGCGGCCGTCCGCGCGCTCCGGCTGCAGTTCGTTAGCGTTTGTGTCCGGTATGAAGCTTGTTCTCCATGAAAATGGAGTATCGCGACATTCCGAAACAGAACACGAAGAATACGATCGCCGCAAACAGATACCCGGTATGGCCCTGACTTGGCGTTGACCAGGTGGGATCCGTGAAGGACGACTGGATCTGACCGAGAAGATCGAACATGCCGACGATCAGGACCAGAGTGGTATCCTTGAACAACCCGATGAAGGTGTTGACGATGCCCGGGATCACGAGTTTCAGGGCCTGAGGCAGAATGATGAGATACATCATCGGCCAGAACCGCAAACCCAGCGCCATTGCACCTTCATACTGTCCTTTTGGAATGGCCTGCAGACCACCGCGCACGACTTCCGCCATATACGCTGCGGAGAACAGCGTCACGCCGATCAGAACACGCAGCAACTTGTCGAACGTCACCCCTTCGGGAAGGAACAGCGGCAGCATCACAGACGACATGAACAGCACCGTGATGAGCGGAACACCGCGCCAGAACTCGATGAAGATGATCGACACCAGCTTGATGATCGGCATCTGCGACCGCCGGCCGAGCGCCAATGCAATGCCAAGAGGCAAGGACGCGACGATCCCGGTTACCGCGATCACAAGCGTGACAAGCAGACCGCCCCAAACCGCAGTTTCAACGATCGGAAGCACGACCGTGTCGCCGATGACGAGACCGGTGAGCAGGAAGTACGCCACGATCGGGAACACCACCAGGAACAGGATCGCGTTGGTCCGTTTGAACGGTGCGCTCGGGATGGCAAGCGGCACCAGGAGCAGAGCGAAGAGCGCATAGACGATATCGACGCGCCATGTTTCGGCGGACGGGTACCGGCCATAGATGAATTGCGGGAAATATGCCTCGACATATGCCCAGCACGCGCCTCCGTGACCGCCGTCCTGCGGCAGGCAGGCCTCACGGTTGTCCCCCGTCCAGACCGCGTCAATGAATGCGAACTGGATGAAGGGTGCGATGATCCAGTAAGCGAGCAGGATGCCGATAAACGTCAGGATCGTGTTGGTTACTGAGGAGAACAGGTTCTTGCGCATCCATCCGATAGCACCGGTGGTGGACACCGGCGCCGGCAATGTCGGCGCTTCTTCCGTTCTCATCTGAAAGATATCAGTGTTAGCCATGATGTGCGCTCCCTATCTTTCCACGAGCGCCATGCGCTGGTTGTACCAGTTCATGAAGGCCGATGTAATCAGGCTGAGAGACAGATAGACCGCCATCCAGATACCGATGATTTCGATTGCCTGACCAGTCTGGTTGAGCACGGTGCCTCCCACCGACACGAGGTCGGGAAACGCAATCGCGACCGCGAGCGACGAGTTCTTGGTCAGGTTCAGATACTGACTTGTCAGCGGCGGAATGATCACGCGCATTGCCTGCGGGATGATCACCAGGCGCAGGGTCGGTCCCTGGCGCAGACCGAGGGCATGCGATGCCTCCGTCTGTCCATGGCTGACCGCCTGGATACCCGCGCGAACGATTTCCGCAATGAAGGCAGCGGTATAGATCGCCAGCGCAGCCGTCAGGGCGAGAAATTCCGGAATGAGGTTCATCCCGACACCCAGTTCAAAGCCTCTGCGCAGTGCCGGTCCCGTCTCCACGAAGTTCGGGTGTTCCAGCGTTATCGGCATTCCGGTGACGAAGTAAGTTATCACCGGCAGGCCGATGATGAGGCCAAGACCGGTCCAGAACACCGGAAACTGCTGACCCGTTTCCTCCTGACGCTTGCGTGCCCAACGGGACACGAAGACGGAGGCGACGATAGCGATGATCAGCGCGTAGCCGATGAATTCCGCACCGGGCTCCCAGATGGGTTTCGGACCACGCAAGCCTGCGATGTTCAGATGGAAGGTGTCGAAGAGCGACCACTTTTCCCGCTTGCCGGGAACTGCGCGCAGAACCGCGAAATACCAGAAGAAGATCTGCAGAAGCAGTGGAACGTTCCTGACCAGCTCGACATAGCAATAGGCGATGCGGCTGATGACCCAGTTGTTCGAAAGCCGCGCGATACCGACGAGGAAACCGATGACCGTTGCAATGAAGATGCCGACGACCGCAACCAGAACCGTATTCAGGAAGCCTACGAAGATGGCTTGTCCATAACTCGACGTTTCCGTGTATGGTACAAGCGACTGAATAATGCCGAAGCCGGCAGTATTCTCAAGAAATCCCCAACCCGAGGCAATGTTTTGCCGTTCCAGGTTGGCGATAGTGTTCGTCACGATGATGTATCCGAAGGTCAGCAGCAGCACCACCAGAAGGATCTGATAGAAGTAACCGCGGACTTTAGGATCGTTCATCAGCGAAGCACGCGCCGGCGCCCCCGCCGAGTCCTGCTCCATTACTGACATAGAACCTCGCCCAAGTTCACGAAAAGAGCCCGGCCTGTCGCCTCGCCTCTTTCACGTTTTATCTGCTTCTGCAACACGCTGGTGCGTGCTCCCTATCGGCTTATGAAGCAGGTGTTCCCCCACGCGTTCACCGGTTTTCCGGTTTGTGATGCGCGGATTTGTTTTATTGAGGGTCCCGGCAAATTGCCGGAACCCCTTTTTCCCCACAAGGAATGAGGATTAGCGTACCGGCGGAGCGTAGAGGAAACCGCCATCGCTCCACAGTGCGTTCACGCCGCGGGAGATACCGAGCGGAGTGTCCGGACCGACGTTGGCGTTGAAGCTTTCTTCGTAGTTGCCGACGTTCTTGATGACGTTGTACGCCCAGTCGTTGGACAGGCCGATGCCTTCACCGAAAGCACCTTCAACGCCCAGCAGACGCTTGACCGAAGGATTGTCGGAACCCTTCATGTCATCGACGTTTGCGGAGGTCACGCCCATTTCTTCGGCGTTGATCATCGCGTTGAGGGTCCACTTCGCGATGTTGAACCACTCATCGTCGCCCTGACGGACAACCGGACCAAGAGGCTCTTTGGAAATGATTTCCGGCAGAACCATATGATCGCCCGGGTTGGTCAGCTTCAGACGCTGTGCATACAGGCCGGAGGCGTCCGTGGTGTAAACGTCGCAACGACCGGCATCATAGGCAGCCACAACTTCGTCGGCCTTTTCGAAGGCGACGATTTCGTACTGCATGTTGTTTGCACGGAAGTAGTCAGCAACGTTCAGCTCGGTCGTCGTACCGGTGTTGGTGCAGACAGATGCGCCGGACAGCTCAAGCGCGGATGTCACGCCGAGATCCTTGCGGACCATGAAGCCCTGACCGTCGTAGTAGTTCACGCCAGCGAAGTTCAGGCCAAGCTGGGTGTCACGGGACATCGTCCAGGTGGTGTTGCGCGACAGAACGTCGACTTCACCGGATTGCAGAGCCGTGAAGCGCTCCTTGGCGGACAGCGGAGTGAATTTAACAGCGGAAGCGTCGCCGAATACTGCAGCGGCCATTGCGCGGCAGAGATCAACGTCGAGACCGGTCCAGTTCCCCTGAGCATCCGGATTGGAGAAGCCCGGCAGACCCTGGCTCACACCGCACTGGATGAAGCCTTTCGCCTTGACATCTTCCAAGGTTGTCGCACCCGCAGCTGTCGAAGCAGCGACGCCCATTGCAGCGCCGAGAACGAGTGGAAGGATTTTATTGGACATGGATATGCAGCCTTTATTTGTTACCCATACTTTTTTTTAGTGTTGGAACTCAGCGGGAGGCCTCCTCTGCGTCTCGTTTGCGGACGAGCGCTTGCCGCAGCGCGGCTTCCTCCAGATTTCTCCCGTTCCACCCAACGCGCCCATACGATGGCATTTGGCTGTTCGGGTCAAGTACTTGCTGTCATTATCTCGTCAAATTTCGCAACAGAACGTCCAAATGGGGCGGCCGCGTATGCACAAATAGCGAACATGGCTATTTCGAAATCATTCAATGCTCAAAAAGAGTTCATCCCGATTTTCCCCCGCGCCGCACGGCGTTAACCTTAAAACAAGGTTATCAATAGACCCGACGGCCAAACGGCCCTCCCGGCGGCCCGTTGACAGGTGCCGGACGTGGCTGGAATAAGCCTTCCTTACCGGGTACAACCCCGAGATCACTCCCCTCAAATCCGAAATCATTCGCTCATGTCTGACACCGATCCCAAAACACTCCTCAAAACCGATACGAAGCTCGCGCATGCCGGCCGCGATCCTTCCAGTTTCCATGGTTTCGTGAACCCTCCGGTCGTGCACGCATCGACCGTGCTGTTTCCCGATGTCGAAACCATGCGTCCGGGCGGGCAGAAATACACCTATGCAAGACGCGGCAACCCCACCACCGATTCCCTCGAAGAGGCGGTCAAGGAGCTTGAAGGCGCCGAAGGCGTCCTGCTTGCCAACTCCGGGCTGAATGCCGTGTCCCTGGCCGTGCTGTCCTGCGTCAAATCGGGAGACCACATCCTGATCACCGACACCGCCTATCATCCGACGCGGCATTTCGCCGATACGGTGCTGCCGAAATTCGGTGTTGAGGTCGACTACTACGATCCGGCGCTCGGCGCAGACATCGCGGCACTGTTCAAGCCCAATACAACCGCGGTCTTCACCGAAGCCCCGGGCTCCCTCACCTTCGAAATGCAGGACATTCCGGCGATCGCCCAGGCGGCGCACGCGGCCGGGGCGCTGGTGCTCATGGACAACACCTGGGCGACGCCGCTTTTCTGCCAGCCGCTTGCGCTCGGAGTGGACCTGTCGATCCAGGCCGGCACCAAGTACATCGTTGGCCATTCGGATGCGATGCTGGGAACGATCGCGGCCAGTGAACGTGCGTGGGAGGGCCTCCATGAACTGCATGGTGCCATGGGCTGTCACGTAGCGCCGGATGACGTCTATCTCGGACTTCGCGGTCTACGCACGCTGTCCGTGCGCCTGGAGCGGCATCAACGCAACACGCTCGACGTCCTGGCCTGGCTGAGGGACCAGCCTGTTGTCGCCCAGATCAGATATCCGGGACTGGACACCGATCCCGGCCATGCGATCTGGAAACGCGATTTCACCGGCGCTTCGGGCCTCTGCGCCTTCGACTTCGTCGCCGGAACGACGCGCGATCAGTCGAACACCTTCCTGAACGCGCTCAAGATCTTCGGGCTCGGGTATTCCTGGGGCGGGTTCGAAAGTCTCGCCATTCCGGCCAAGCTCAAGGGATCGCGCTCCGTGACACCGGTCGACGAGAGCCGGTGTTCGATCCGCCTTCATATCGGTCTGGAGGATCCCGAAGATCTCATCAACGATCTGAGCCAGGCCCTCGGCAAGGCCTTCGGATAGCGCTCACAGATGCGGCCGCCGGTTAGGCGGCCACTTCGCCCGTGCTCCAAACTGGATTAATCAGCCGGCCGGTCTCAGATGGTCGGATCTTCGCGCTTTTCCTTGAAGATCAGCCACAGGTTCCTGAAGTAGATGATGAGACCAAGCCCCTGCCCGGCGATGAAGACCGGGTCCTGGCGCTGAATTGCGTAGATCAGCAGCAGCGAACCGCCGGCGACGGAAAAGAACCAGAAGGCAACCGGGACAATGGACCGGCCGACGCGTTCCGACGCGATCCATTGTATGACGAACCGCATCATGAACATGGCCTGGGCGAAGAACCCCAGGATGATCCAGAAATCGAATTGCTCGACGAAAACAGCGTAGATCCAGTCGTAAAGAGCACTCATTGGCAGGTCCAATTGGTCCGGTCGGGAATGAAACCCGTCATGTTTGAAGGTTCACAAATCGGTCACGTCAGTGGCCGGACGGACGGCACTTTCTTGCGCCGGCGCCTGAGCCACCAGACGCCGAACAAATCAAGCACACCGACCAGCGCGCGGTCAAAAATCCCGTATTTCGAAGACCCGTGGCGCCGCTGCCTGTCTTGAACGTCGATGTGCACGACATCAAAACCTTCCCGGATGACAAGGGCGGGCAAGAACCGGTGCCAACTGTCGAAGTAAGGCAATTGCAGGAAGACATCGCGGCGCAGCGCCTTCAGGCCGCAGCCGCTGTCCCGCGTCTTGTCCTTCAGGATCGCACCGCGGATCTTGTTCGCGAATTTCGACGCGTAGCGCTTCGCCAGGCTTGCCTTGCGGCCGAGCCGCTGTCCTGCAGCAAGCGCCGTCGACGCGCCCGCCTGTTCGAGCGCGTCGACAAGCTGCGGAATATAGGCGGGATCGTTTTCACCGTCTCCATCGATCGTGGCGACAACATTGCCGCGGGCGTGGTGCAGGCCGGTTCTGACGGCGCAACTTTGTCCGCAGGAGGTCTGATGCCGCACAGGCCGAAGCCAGTCATGCGTGGCCGCATAATCCTGAAGGACGATATCGGTTCCGTCGGAGGACCCGTCGTCGACGACAATCACTTCAAAACTGCGCCCCAGAAGCGCTGCCTCTATCTCGTCGAGAAGGATCGGAAGGTTCTGCGCTTCGTCCTTGGCGGGAACGACCACGGTCACGGCAAGGGTCCCCGTCTCTTCCGCCAGACCTTCAATAAAACTCTTTGGCATCAAGTTGTCCGATCTGTCTCTTCCAGCCGCACGGGTTCGACCGGCACCCTATGCAAACCGCGTTGGCCGCGCAGGACCCTCCAGACCGCACGCACGCACGCACGCGCCGACCTGGCATTCATGTTCGGTTCGATCTTTCCCGAGGAGGAAAGGTGGAACCCGACCCTGCGGCGCGCCATGGCCCTGACGGTAAAGAAGGTGAAAGTCACGCCCAGAAGCGTTCCTGCAATGACGTCGCTCGGATAGTGCGCACCGACCATGACGCGGCTGAAGGCAAGCCAGAACGCGGCAACCACGATCAGCCAGCGATAGGCCGGAAAGATGAAGGCAAGCGCCGTGGCAAGCGCCGCCACCGTCGTCGAGTGGCCGGACGGGAAACTGGTATAGGTGCCATCGAACGCCAGAAAGTCGAAACGGACCGGCCCGACCTGTTCATAGAGCTTCGGCCGCGCCCGTCCCAGCGACCACTTGAAGGCGATCGCGAGAAGACCCGTTGCAGCCACGGAATAGAAAATGAACGCGGCATAAGTGAAGAGCGACCCGATCGCCATGCGTATCCGGAAGGCGTAGCGGCCGGCGTCCTGCGCCAGCAGAAAAAGACATGTCAGGCCCGTCGAGATCAGGATCCAGTCCGCCTTGCCGAAGTCCGTGAACGCCCGGAACGCGTTTCTGTACTCGTTCGGCAGGGAGCGCAGCCAGGGATAGGTCGGCACGTCAAACACGACGACGGCAATCCCGACAGTCAAGAGGAGAATGGCGAAGATATCCTGTGGCCGTTGCCCGGGCGGCAGAGGATCCAGGCTATGGCGCGCCCGTTCTCTGCGGCCGGAGAACAGCATCTGTGCCCGGCGAATGTTCCCGCGCATGCGCGCCAGTATCCGCCAGACGTTGTTACTGCTGTTCGACATTGCCGCTTTCTTCTGCACCCGTTGTCGCGCCGGCTTTCTGATATAGAGCTATATCAACGTTGTCGCCGCCATTGATGTTGAGGCCGTCTACCCTTTTTCGGACCTCGGGCACAAGGCCAATCTCCTTGGCTGCCTGCAAAAACGAGGTTTCTTCCCTGCTTTCGATCGCGGCAATGCGGCATCCGCTGCCACCGTCCGGCGTTGCCTCGGCGAGAAACTCCGCGGCGCCTTTGGGCGAAATGATGCGCGTGCCTGTCCCTTCCAGGAAAATGAAGCTCGGTTCGTGAAACCCTGAGGTGACGACTTGCCTGCTGGCGGCGCAGCCGGGTATCTCGTCGATTGCAGCGACAAGGCGCGGGCTGACCCAGATCGGGGTCAGGGCGGGACCAACGAAGCCCCAGAACCCGATCGCGATGCAGACGGCACTTAGCGTTGCCGCCGGAAAGGCGTGAAGCGCAATCCCCTTGCTCAGCCTTGATGCGGCCGCAACACCGAAAACCGCGCCGATCGCCATGATGACGGCCCCCGGTGGCGACGGCCAGACTCCCAGCACGAACGGCCCTGCAAACGAGATCACGGCAAGTCCGACCGGCGGAAGCGCCAGCAAAACCACGCCCACCCGCCTCATCCACTTGCCGGTCGCCTCCCCGGCGCCTTCCATGAGAGCAGCGGCCACAGGCAACGCGAGCGCCGGCAGGATCGGCAAGGTGTAGTGCGGCAGCTTCGTGGCCACCAATTCGAAAACGATCCAGGTCGGAACGAACCAGGCCAAAGAGAACACCACAAGCGGGCTTGAGCGTTCTTTCCAGATCAACGGAAGCGAAATCAGGAAGAACGCCGGCAGCGGCCAGAAGATGCCGAACATGGCGCCCAGATGGGTCAAGGGCGGAGCGCCGTGCCCTTCCTGACCCTGTCCGACCTTGCCGAGAAGGTCCCGGCCGATCGCTTCGGTGAAGAAAGTCCCGTCCGTCGCAATCCAGATGGCGACGAACCAGGGCGAGACGAGCAGCAGGAACCACAAGAAACCGAGCAGCGGAGACGCGGCCTTGAACCACTTCACCTTCCTGCCGGCGATCATGAGCCCCGCGACGGTAAAGCCCACCACCATCAGTCCGACCGGCCCCTTGATCAACACGCCCGCAGCAAGCGCGGTCCAGAACAGGAAGCTCAGCCCCCACATCCGCTGATCGGCGTCCTTGAGCCAGATCCGCGCGAGCGCACCTTGTGCGATGATGACCGTCGCAAACAGCATCGCGTCGGTCTTTGCCAGCCGGGCTTCGACACCGACGATGATCGCAAGCGCGACGAAGCCACCGACGAGCAATGACCCGGAAGGACCGAGAAAGGCACGGGCCATCCAGAAGGACGCCAGTACGCTGAGCACGGCGCCGATGATCGACGGCAGCCTGTAGACCCACAGCGGCGCATCGACGCCATGTCCGGTCAGTTTCACGGCAGCGGCCTGCAGCCAGTAAATGCCGACCGGCTTCTTGTGACGCGCCTGCTCCTGGAACCGGATATCGATGTAGTCCTCCGTCTCGAGCATCTGCTTGGTCGCCTGGGTGTAGCGCGGTTCATCGCGGTCAAGCGGAGGCACCGTCCATTGGCCCGGCACGAACAGGAGGAGCGACAGGAGCAAAAGAAGAAAAGGTGCTGTCAGGTCATGACCGAAGACCTTGAGCCAGAACGGCTTGCGCAGCGTCCCGGACTGTTTTGCAGCGCCGTCTTGTGCGGAGACGTTTTCGTCTGCAGGTCCCGGGTCGGTCCGGGAAGCGCCGGTACCTTCATCTCCTGCCGTTTCAGCCTTGACTCGTGTGTGAACCTTCGAATTGTCGCTCATACCTGCCACAAATGCCGTTTGCCAAAATTCTGACCTGTGCGGAGAGCGGCCTGCGCGCTTCCGACACTGAGTTTCTCCTACATGAGCTTTCGGAAAAGGGAAACAAGTGCTTGCTCTCATCAAGAGCTAAGCTATCGTTCCGGAGGTTTCTTGACAGCTCCGAATCCCGGGATTCCAGATGACCCATATTGCACAGATAACTGATTTGCATCTTCGTCCGAGAGGTCTGGCCTGCTACAGGGTCTCCGATACCAACATGATGGCGGAACGCGCCGTAAGGTCGCTGCTTGCCTATTCACCCGGGCTGGATGCGGTCATCATGACGGGAGATCTCACCGACCGCGACGATCCGCGCGAGTATGCCGTTGCCCGCGCGCTGCTCGAGCGCTTCGATATCCCGGTCTTTCTGATGCCGGGCAATCACGACAGCAGCAACGGTATGCGCCGGGAGATGGCAGGCTTTCCGGGCATCGGCGAAACCAGAGACGGCAAGATCCACTACGCGGCGATGGTCAACGACGTCCGCATCATCGCATTGGACACGCACTTGCCGGGCCGCCCTCATGGACAAATCGGCCAGGAACAGCTCATCTGGCTGCAAGAAACGCTATCCGGCAATGGCGCACCGACGATGATCGCGTTGCATCACCCTCCTGCACTGTCCGGCATCGCACACATGGACGCGATGGGTCTTCTCGATGCGCCGGCGCTGGCAGAAGTGATCGCGCCACATCCCCAGGTTCAAAGACTGCTGTGCGGTCACCTGCACCGGCCGATCATCGCGGAATTCGCCGGCAAGATCATGACGCTTGCCCCCAGCACCTGCCATCAGGTCGAACTCGACCTGTCACCGGACGGAGCGGCCATGTTCCGTTTCGAACCGCCGGCCTATTTCGTGCATTACCACAGCGAAAAGACCGGTCTCGTAACCCACATGGCCTATGTCGAGAGCTTTCCCGGCCCCTATCACTTTTTCGCCGATGAAGGCGTTTCCTGGCCGGGAGACGAACCCAGATGAGAGCCCTGGACGTGTTCGCTCCCGGACTGAAAGTCCTCTTGTTCCTCGCCCTTGCGGTTTCACTCAATGCATGTGGCGTCCTGCCGGGCGGCGGGGAGCTCGAAGACGAAATTGTGCTGACAGATCAGCCTGTCGACAAGAGCCAGCTGCTGTCCCTCATCAACAGCTACAGACGCCAGAACAATCTGCCAGCACTGAAACACGACCCCGTTTTGGACGAGGTCTCGCAAAAAATGGCGCGCCACATCGCGGAACGTGACAGCATGGACACCTGGCAGCACAGTTCGTTCGGCCTGTCGCAAAGGCTGAGCAAGGCCAACTACGGAAACTATGCGGGCGCGGAAAATCTCGGTGCCGGGTATGCGGACCTGCCAGCTGCGTTCAGAGGCTGGCAAGGGTCCCAGGGCCACAACAAGAACCTGCTCAACCCCTACGTCACGCGCGTCGGCGTTGCCCGGACAAACAGGAATACCGGCAAGTGGCGTAATTTCTGGGTCCTGACGCTGGCACGACCGACATCAGACGGGCGCCCGGCTGTCAGGTGATGCTGGGCGAAATTTTCCTGCCCAGTTTCTTCCAGGGATCGAATGACCGGGTCATCATCCGAACGCGCCGCTAAATACGAGTTTTTCATCATGTTTTCGTATCTTGGTTGGTGACCGTGTCAAACCGGAGTCCCATCAGGATTCAAAACGGAAACGGACGGCTCTCGAACTCGGATTCAGCGGCCGGATGAGCGCGCAAGCCGCGTTCGACGACCCCCTGAAACAGTCTGTCTTTGCCGAAACGCGGCTCCCAGCTGCACAGTTCCGGCGAAATCAATTTGATGCACGGGATCCCAAGGTCGGATCGGGTCGCATCGAATTCCCAAATGGCGATGCCCTTGGCGGTGCAGCTATCGAGGAGGTCATCGTATGTGAAAACGGTTTCCGGGTCTGGCGGCGCACTTGAACCGTCCGCCTTCAAAAGAAAATCGTCGAAAACCGACCTGTCCCGTGCATACGAAAGATGTTTCGGCAGCTTCTGCGGTTCACGCGATCCGGCGCCTTGCGGCCCATAGGCCCTTTCCATGAGGTCCAGAGCATTTTTAGATTGCAGCATCTCGGTGACCGCCGATTTGCAGGCGGAAGCGAGATCCCAGCCGGCAGCAGAGCCGAAAGCCGTCCTGCGACCATCGGCTTCACAAGACACGGCCAGTGCGATATGAACCTGAAGGTCGGTTGCAACCGAGTAGAGTCCCCAAAATCTCCGGCTTTCATCGAGATGCGCGGCCACCTGTTGCGGCAGTACCGAAGAAACAAACCCAATTTTGATCCTAGTTATCCCCAAGCGGTTGTACCATGCCTGAGCAACCGCATCGCGCTCGACCAACTCGAGAAGCGCACGCTTCCGCGCACCGTCGCGATCTCGCCAAACCGCAGCGCCCACCGTTGACGCAAACCCTCCCGGACGGCCTGTGATTAGCTCGAATTCACCGAACAGAACACCTGCGCTCGGACAGGAAGCGGGCATCCCATCCCCCAATCGCCGCACGTTTACTGTCCTTGCGGAGAATTGCTCCAGATCGGGCACATCGGGACCCGCGCCCTCCACCTGGCGTCCGACCTGACGCGCAACACCGCGCAACTGCCGCGCACTGAACCCGAGCACCTTCGCCATTTCGATCTGTGATTGCAATGTTAAGTCTATTTCAACTCTGGAATCCTGCTCTCCCAGAGAACAAAGACTCAATCGCTCAGACAGTTCGCCTAAACAACTTAAAGCTGCACCAGAAGATGTATCCGATTGACCGCCCGCCGGTATCGTCGTTGCCGCTGCACTTCGCCGCATCGCCGGATCACGCGCCAATTTTATCGTACCGGTGCAAAATTTAACAGGACAGCCTCTTACATGCATCGGAGCCAGCCGAACGTCGAAACGGGACAATAACGGTAGGAACAAACCGAGGTCGGGCTCGACATGAAATCGTCCGGATCCGGACGCATCGCCGGCACGCGATGCAAGACCTGAGCGTACAAGGTCCGACCAGCAATGATCGGGCAATTCGATCTCAGTTGGCACTTTCCCCGCCATCGGTAACCACCCCCGTTCCCGCTCACTCGAACTTCACACCAACACCCAGCCAAACGTGCACACTCTACCTTAAATTGCATTTCATGTAAAAAACTGCCGTTTCTATTGAAGTACTTTTTTTGTTGGTTCTATATTTTTAGTTGAAAGCAGCAATTGCAAAGTAAAGCCAATTTGTTTTGGTTTTTTACGTCGCTTTTTCTTGCTCTCGATTTGACATCGTGACCATCCAACTACTCACCGTGTCAATTTTCAACTTTAAATACAGGAGCTTCACCATGCACGCTACTCTTACCTCCCGCAAAGAAATGGAAGTTGGAGCGAAACTCGGCGCTATCATTCAAGATGCTACAGCGCGGGAGCAGCTCATTGAAAGCCCGGAAGCCGTATTGAGCGAGATCGGAGCCAAATCCGACGTCACGATCTATGCCGACACCGCAGACCTCGTTCATCTGATCATTCCTGCGGAGGTCGATCAGACCCGTGTTGCAGCGGACGATGAAGCCTATTTCGAAGAGCTTGGCCTTGCCGCCCTGGGCAGCTGCTATTACGAAGACCTTCCTGAATAGGCCTAGTTCATTGAATCTCCCGCCGCCTGAGCTCAAAACTCAGGCGGCTGTTTTGCGGCAGAGGTGCAAAATGGCTCGATTTCCACACTACAAAAGCAACCAAGCAAAGCTAGGTAAATTGCTCGCACGCGCGGCCACCGAGGCCAGCGTGAGACATGCGCTCATGCAAGACCCGGCCTCGTTTTTGCGTGAAATTGGATTGCCACCGGAGGCGACCGAACTCCTTAACTTTAAAGTCGTCTCAGAAGACACTTCAAGTAAATCGGTTACACTGCCCTACAGATTGAATGCGGCCAAACTCGCAAACGAAGACCCCGAGTATCTGGGTGGCCTGTCCCGGTTGTTCCCGAGCCGAAGCTTAAACTGAAAGCTCGCCTTCAAACAGGAATCTCTTCACAAGTTCTGCACCCTTGTCGTAACTGGCGTGTACCTGTTGGTTCTGGAAAAAATTCACACGTCTGCGCCAGTCTTCCGGATCACGCATACCTAGCTTGGATGCGCTGAGCAGCGAAAGTCGGTGCTCCTCATACCTGCGCAACGTCTGTATTGCTTCCGCGTGCCGCCCGAGGCAAACGAGGGCAGCAACCCGGGTGGTCAGTCCCTTAAGACTGGTTCCTGCGCTCTTCTCGATATGCTGCAGTGCACCTTCAAAGTTTTCTTCGGCGAATGATATGTTTGCCATGTATTCGTAGAATACGCGCGGGACGTAGGAAAACAGATCGTACGCACGCTCCGCAATCTCGCGTGCTTTGACGACGTCACCGGAAAATGCCAGCCCCTCGGCGACGGACATCAGGTTGGAAGGGTCTGAAGAACTCAGTCGCCCTGCACTCTGGAACGCCCTCTTCGCCTCGAGCGGCATGTTGGATAGAATCAGCGCCCAGCCATAGACACGCTGGTTCACCGCCTGCCAGGGATCAAGCATGATCGCTTGCTCAGCCAGCTTCAACAGATCGCTCAAACCGTGAGCGGATGTTCTGTCGTTCATAGGAAAATGCAGTGCCTGCTTCATTATTATGGAGGCCTTGCCTGCATAGGTTCTAGAAAAACGTCTGTTCGATTTCTCAAGTTCATCCAGAAGACGCATTGCCTTGGCGTCTGACTGAGGCGTGAACTCCCACAAGAGTGCGTCCGCCTGACACCAACGCGCAAAAACTGATTTGTTCGACGGATTGCGGAGTTTCTCGATCGCATGCGCGTTCACGCGGCTCACTATGTGGCTTGCTGCCGGAAGGATACCGTCCCACAACGCAAGGTCGACGATTTCATTGAAAACGATTTGACCGTTTTCCCGATCCTCGAATTGGACCACGACCTTGCCCGAGCGCTCATCCTGTCTAAACCTCAGCAGATAGCTGCCCATATCGTAACCTTCAACCAAAGCGGTCTGCGGCGCATTGGCCTCGCCAAAATACTCGGACTGGAAGAGTTCGAAGGACCGGAAAGAAGAAAGACCAGAAACGATCTCCTCACGCAGGTAAATTGCGTCATTAGCGTTACTTTTTGCCAGCGATGCCGAGACAATAAAGATCTCGGGAAGGCGCACTATGCCGTCGGCATTCGACACGGGCGGCTGCACTGCTCCGCCGATGCCTGGCTGCAGAAATTCCTTGTTGTTGATGCCGGCATCGTTCCTTGCTTCTAGAAGCGAATATGTCTGCCGATCAGGCGCCGCATCCAAATGCAGGTGCATCTCCCGTTCACATGTCTTGAGTTGCTGTTCAGCCCGTTCACGCTGGCCAAGTTTCAGATACAGGCGGATGAGTACTCGATGCGCTGCCTCGAGGGCGGGATCGATTTTGAGCAGGAACCTGGCTCCCGCCTCGGTCTTGCGCCCGCCGTCGGAGGTCGAAACATCATTCAGGTGTTTGAAAGTCGCCGTAACGATGTCGGAGCGCACGCGTTCACGCTCCACCTGGAGCCAGTCCGTGAATTCAGGATCGAGTTCCTCAAATCCTGTCAGGAATTCTCCGCGCCAGAGCTCACCAGCGCGCAGGTATCCTTCGGCATCGTCCTGCTCCAGCAGCTTCATAACTTGCGAAAGATCGGATGAAAACTCCGACTGATCAAGCTTGACGTCATTGCTGGAAGCGTGAACAACATCGTGACCAACCGCCTGCTCGGCGGTCTTCAACTGACGCAGCGCCTGGCGCAGGGATTGCATCGCCTTCGGCCGTTCCGCATTGCTCCAAAGAAGGTCCGCAAGCGTTTCTCTGGGCGCGTTCATGCCACTGACGCGGCTCAAATAGCCCATGATTGCCAGAGCCTTACGAGTCTTGACCGCAGCAGGCTCGCCATTTTTGCTTAGGAGCAACGGCCGTCCAAGGCATGCAAAGCATGACGCGTTTGCCATTCATTCCCCGTATTTCCATCACGCATTGTCGTTTGTTTTAACACTCGCGAGCGAATGTCTCACAACCTGATATACAACAATACTTTATCACGCTAGTATCACGCTGCAACAGCATGCTTCTCGTGGATGGTTACGGCAGCTTCGCTGCGAACGGAAATTCGAATACTGGTGGGTATAACAATGTCAAAGACAGTTAGTAAGTCTGAACGCATTTCAAATGAGCAGGAACCCGCGGTTGAAGCGATCAAACGGATGATCCGCTACACCAAGAAAGAGGCCGACAAGGACGGTCGTACTTTCTGCTCTTATTGCCTGGATATGGCACTTCAGTCGCTTGAAGACGGGTCTGAAGAGCTCGATATGATTCTGAAGACGAAAATCACGCCGTTGATGGTTGGACAGCCCAACTCGGAACAGCGGAAGTCCTGAAGACCGCCCCTGATCTGAAACGTTTGCTGGAAACACCGGTTCGCTCCGAGCGATCCGGTGTTCCATCCATAAGCGCCTAACCGAAAGCAGCGATATTCCCGGTTTTCCAGGGCGCAAATTCAGGCAAGCCAACCGCTCCCATGGCGGGGCAGCCATTCAAGACGCGACAAGACGCGCAACTCCTCCTCTTCACAGATATCGGATTTTTCGGAAACTGCCCTGAATGCGGCGGGCCCGTTGCGCCTGCCCTTGCATCCGGCGATGCCGTGTGTTCGCAGACTTTTACACAGAAAAAGGACGCTGGCCTAAACCAGCGCCCCCCTGCGTTAAAGGAAGATTTTGCTTTGACAATAAGCGCTGAGCAGTCACCGCTTGTCAAAACTCTCCACTTTTACACTGACCTGATTTCTCTGGAGAACCCAGGCCCACGAACGCGAAAACACAAGGTTTCCAGTCCGCGCCGATCAAACGGATTACCCGCCGTTACCGGTCTACCGGGACGCCCTTCGCTTCACGTGAATGCGTCCGGCGTTCCCCATGTGGCGCCCAGAAATAGCTCGAACCCATCAGATGACCTCGCACCAGTCCTGGCATGGGCTACCGGTCATTGGGCCTTGACTGCGTTTGCCAATCCGCTCTCAGCACCGAACCAGTAGTGAATAGGATAGTGCCCAAACTACTTTCGACTGTCCAGTACTCTTCATGTATTTTAACAGATTACGCTAAATCTGTTGAAAACTTGTTGATAAAACAACAGGAAAAATACTGCAGCGCACAAGACTCGGGTCAATCACTTCTGAAATCAAAAGTAAATTCTGTTTTGCATCGCAAATTAGCGCCTGTCCTTGCAAAAGGCTCGCAGCCGTCACGCAGCCGGCAACAGGTTTCGAAAAATGTTCCTGCTCTCCCAAGGTCACCCGACAATTATTCCCTTGCGGCAGATCGCCTGTTCCGCAAAGATAAACCCGCGTGCTTGAGGTCGCGGAAACACTGCCAAACCGATTTGCAATGAGAGTCCGGAGATTCATGTCCAAGCGCTTTGCAATCCTGCTGATCAAACCTTCACATTACGATGATGAAGGTTACGTGATTCAGTGGGTACGTGCGCCGATCCCTTCGAACTCGCTGGCCTCCGTCTACGGCCTCATTAAGGACTGCGCGGAGAGACGGACACTCGGTGACGATGTTGCGATCGAAATCGAGGTCATCGACGAAACCAACACCAAGGTGGACGTCGCCAAACTGGCCAGGTCCCTGAAACAGGCCGACGGTTGTCTTGTCGGATTGGTGGGTGTGCAGACAAACCAGTTTCCCCGTGCAGTCGATATCGCGAGGGAATTCATCGCAGAAGGAATTCCGGTTGCCGCGGGCGGATTTCACGCCGCAGGCAGTATTTCCATGCTCCCGGAGGTGCCTCCCGAGATTGTCAAGGCGCAGGAGATGGGTCTCAGCATCTACGCGGGGGAAGCCGAAGGGCGCATGGACGCGCTGCTTGCCGATGCCTGGGCCGGACAGCTCAAGCCGCTCTACAACTTCATGAAGGATCTGCCTCACCTGGAGGGTGCTATTCAGCCAATCCTGCCGGCCGACGCCGTCCGCAAGATGGCAGGCGCCTATACCAGCTTCGACGCGGGGCGCGGCTGCCCTTTCCAATGCTCGTTCTGCACGATCATCAATGTCCAGGGACGCAAGTCGCGTTTCAGGACACCCGATGATGTCGAGGCGATCATCCGGGCAAATGCGGCGCAGAAAATTCGCCGGTTCTTCATAACGGACGATGATTTTGCCCGGAACAAGAACTGGGAAGCGATCCTGGACCGTCTGATCTGGCTTCGCGAGGAAGAAGGGCTGAAATTCAAGCTTGTGCTTCAGGTCGACACGCTTTGCTACCGCCTCCCCGGCTTCATTGAAAAGGCGGCCCGGGCAGGCTGTGCCCGCGTCTTCATCGGGCTGGAAAACATCGATCCCGATGCCCTGACCGCTGCCAAGAAGCGCCAGAACAAGATCTGGGAATACCGCAAGATGCTCCAGGCCTGGAAGGATGCCGGCGTGATCACCTATGCCGGATACATTCTCGGGTTCCCGGACGACACACCGGACAAGATCCGGCGCAACATCGAAATCATCAAGAAGGAGCTTCCGCTCGATCTGATCGAGTTCTTCTTCCTGACACCCCTGCCCGGCTCGGAGGATCACAAGGTGCTCTCGTCCAAGGGTGTCTGGATGGACCCGGACTTCAACAAGTATGACCTCAATCACCGCGTCACCCATCACCCGATCATGAGCGATGCGGACTGGGAGAAAGTCTATTTCGACAGTTGGAAACAGTTCTACACGCCTGAGCATGTGGAAACGGTCCTTCGGCGGGATGCCGCACGCGGCGCCAGAACCAAGGCGCTTTATTCATCGATGATCCATTTCCTCGGAGCGATCCTGATCGAGAAGGTTCACCCGCTTGAATGCGGCATCGTCAGACGCAAGCATCGCGACCAGCGCAGATACGGAATGAAACTCGAGAACCCGCTGGTGTTTTATCCCAAACGCGCTGTGGAGGCGGTCTGGGTCGCTTTTTCCTGGGCGCGTCTCTTTCTCAAGTTCCGGCCCGCCATGAAACGCGTCCTGGCCGACGAGAACCGCAAGTCCTACACGGATCTGGCGCTCACCCCGACAAGCGCGGCCGAAGAGCAAGACATGGACCTCATCCAGGTGTTCAAGGAAGCCATTCCCAACACGCACGGAGCACCTGAAGTGGCAAGAAAAGCGGCCTCAATGAAATAGCGGCTGCAAGGATTGTGCTGCTGGCAGGCCGTCCAAACAGGTGGTGAGATCGGTGACCGGTTCTGCGAAAGTCCGGCAGGCATGATGCCGTTGCCGTCAATCCAGACTTCGCCAACAAACGCCGGATATGTGCCTACTCCACGTCCAGGATGTCCGACCTGCACACGAACGGGCAGATGTGCATGGCGGTCGCCGACCCAATTCCGTCGTATGTGATGTTGGCCCTGCAACCTGCGCCGTCCCGGACCTGATCCGGGATCGGAACACGACTGGCAAGAGGCCCCGGCGCAAGGCCGGGGCGGCGGTTGTTGGGTGCAACACGCTCGCGCCGTCATTCCGGACAAGTGCAGCTTATGCTGCACGCTGATCCGGAAACCGGACATCAGCGTGAGCGCAGCGAACCCGGAACACAATCAGACCGGCCTGCGTCACCAAATCCAGTGACCTCATCCTGAGAGTCTGACTCGAAATTCATTCTTGAGCCTTTGCCAAGCGCCTGATGATGAGTTCGATGCTAGCGATGTACAGCCAAGCGGTCTGTGTTTCTTGTTTGACTTCAAAGTCCTTTGCAAGACGCCGCCGTCGCCCAAACCAGGCAAATGTTCTCTCAATGACCCATCGTCTTGGCAGAAGCGCGAATCCTTTCACCCCGGTTGGCCGTTCGACGATCTCAATCGTCCACGGTCCACAATCCTCGATCTTTTTCAATAGCTTCGGCCCTCGGTAGACCCGATCGGCGAAGATATGAGCAAGGTTGGGATAGGTCTGCCGCAGGCTGCGTAGCAATGGCACCGCTCCGTGGACGTCCTGGACGTTGGCGGGATGAACCAGAACGTCCAAAAGAAGCCCGTCCGTATCAGTGACAATGTGGCGCTTGCGACCTTTGATGCGTTTGAATGGATCAAGTCCCCGAGGACCGCCGACTTGGATTGTTGCGACGCTCTGACTGTCAATGACACCGGCGGTCGGAGTAGCATTGCGCGCTTGTGATTGGCGATGCCGCTCAACCAGCCGCCGGTTCAGCGCTGGCCATAACGCATTGTCACGCCACGCATAAAAGTATCTCTGCACTGTGGAACGTGGTGGGAAGTCGGCAGGCAGAAACCGCCAGGGACAGCCTGTGCGCAGCAGATAGAGAATGGCATTGACGACTTCCCGCAGCGACGTGGTGCGCGGACGACCTCGATCTCGTCGGGCTGGCAGATGGGGACAGATGAACCTCCATTCTTCGTCCGTGAGATCACTTGCGTAACGCAAGCTGCGACGGTCATAGTTGGCGCGGGTGGTCTCGGTCCACATGGCGAAGCTCCGTTCTGTTAGCGCAAAAACGGAATCACATGCGACCGGGATCACTCAACTAATTTCGGGCCAGTCTCTGAGGAGCACGCCTGCGTGCGTCTCGAAGGATGGGAGGCTGGCACCCTGCCGCGCGGCCCATCCTTCGAGACAGCGCCGGCGCGCTTCCTCAGGATGAGGTTTTTCGCCGCTCGTCACCCGGACGCAGCGCGGCGCAGATCCGGGGCCCACTCGTTTCCAGAGCGGAACGAAAGGAGCAAGGCGGCAGCCGGAATCCGCCGCTTTCGCAAGCGGTGGTGAGAGTAGGCCCCGGGTCTCACTTCGTTCACCCGGGGTGACGAAGGAGAGGGTCGGTGTTTTTTGCCTCCGTCATTGCCAGACTTGATCTGGCAATCCATGCCGTTCCGTTTGAAAAACGGTGAAGCCCTTCGGCAAGAAACGAAACGGCATGGATGCCATGGTCGAGCCATGGCATGACCCGGGAGAGGAAGGTCTGCGCGGGGTCGGTCTGTCGGCTGTCATCCGGAAAGACGGACTACCCCACGCGCAGGTCATCCCGGCCAAGCGCAGCGCAGAGCCGGGATCGGGGAGGCAGTGGACTTAAGGCTCTTGCTCCGCCCTCCCGGGGCTCCCCGGCCCCGGGTCTCACGCTGTTCGCCCGGGGTGACGAAGGAGAGGGTCGATGTTTTTTCCTCAGTCATTGCCAGACTTGATCTGGCAATCCATGCCGTTCCGTTTGAAAAACGGTGAAGCCCTTCGGCAAGAAACGAAACGGCATGGATGCCATGGTCAAGCCAAGGCATGACCGGCGAGAGGGAGAGAGCCTGGGGTTGGAGCTGTCCGCTATCATCCGGAAAGACGGACTACCCCGCGCGTTCGTTATCCCGGCCATGCGCGGCGCGGATGCTGAACGCTGATCCGGAACCTTTGCCTGGCTTGATCCGGTAACCGGAAATCAGTGTGAGTGCAACGAACCTGCATATCAATTGAGCAGGACGGGACTTGCGGCAAAGATGCGGTCTGTCGTTTTCCGGAGGGATTTTTCATGCAACCCAAGATTTCGCTTTCATCGTAAGAAATGACAGGCTAAATCTGTTCAGGTGTGGGGGACGTCAGTACCAGTAGGCGTCCAGAATGAAGAAGTTTTCTCGTCAGCTGCTGCTGACCATCTTTTCCGCCGGTGCGCTCGTTCTTGCGCTGGCCTCCCATGCCCTTTCCCAGGATCTCATCATCGATGGGCCCGTCACCAATACACAGACCGTTAACGGCGTCACCTACGACACGATCGTCATAACCGGCGACGGCAGTATTTCAACGACAGGCGGTGGCGAACATGGTGTTAACAGCCCGAGCGACGGCAATACGGTCCGCAACCAAGGCCTGATCCTGACGGAAGGGGACTACGCATTCGGGATTTACAGCACCGGTGCCAACGCCACGATCACCAACAGCGGTGACATCCTGACAACAGGGGTCGACGCATACGGGATTCTCAACACCGATAACACTGCCACGATCATCAACAGCGGCGATATCCGGACATTCGCGGACAGCGCAGGCGGGATTTCCAACATCGGTTCCGACGCCACGATCATCAACAGTGGTGACATCCGGACATTCGGGGACAGCGCACGCGGGATTTACAACTGGGGTAACATCACCACGATCATCAACAGCGGCGATATCCGGACAAGCGGGCAAGACGCAATCAGCATTTACATCTACAGTTCGGATTACACCAAGATCACCAACAGCGGAGTGATCGTCAGTGAAAAGAGCCACGCAATCTTTGTTGACTCCTTCTCCACCAGCACCACCGTCAATCTGAACGTCCCCTCCTTTCTCGGCGGGGCCATCACCTTCGATTCCGAGACGACGCTGAACCTCACCACCGGGGCCTCGCATTCGGTGCTCTGGCAGCTGCCGACGACGAATGTCGCGGGCGGTCAGGCCAATGTCTCGGGTCCCGTCCCCTGGTTCTATGACAGCGCGACAGGCCAGTTCGCCACCTTCGATCCGACCGGGCTCACCACCGGCTTCAACCAGATGGCCAACACCGCCAACATGCTCGGCCGCCTCGGGCGCTACGGCCTCCGGCAGGCGGGGCGGAGTGAAGCGTCGGCTGCCGCATCCGCCGCACTGGCCTATGGCGAGGACGGGGCGCAACTCTCCGAAGGATTCGACGTGTTGCTGGCAACAAATTCCGGGCCGGACGCAGCTTACGGCCTCAAGACCGGGTCCTTCTGGCTCACCGGTTTCGGCGGCGAAGCCAATTACGACGGCGATGACACCACCCTCGATCACACAATCGACCAGATCGGCGCGGCCCTCGGCTATGCCTGGCACCAGTCGCCGGACATGCGCCTTGGTCTTATGCTCGGTTACATGAAAGGCTCCATCAGCGCGAGAAGCACCTGGGCGGATTCGCAGGACATTACCAGCAACGGCGTCTTTGCCGGTGTCCATGGCGACCGGCGCTTCGGACGCATTACGTTCGGCCTCGGTCTTGCCGGCGGCTGGCAAACCAGTGACAGCCGCCGCTTCGTCAACGACAACACCGCCCTCACCGGCGGTCTCACGCTTGGCGAGAGCACCGCCGATGCCTCCTATGACAGCTGGTTCGTGACCCCGGAAGCATCGCTCTCCGCCGACCTCGGCCTCGGGCAAACCGGCATCGTGCTGACCCCCTCCATACGCGGGCGCTATGCCCTGCAGCAGACCGGCAGCTACACCGAAAGCGGCTCTGCCGCCAATGCCACGGTGGACAGCCACACGTTCGGTGTTGTGGAAGGCGATTTTGAACTCGCCCTTTCCAGAAGCTTCGGCATTGCAACCGTGACAGGGCGCGCGGGCTATCTGCTGCGCAGTTCCACCGGCGATGATAATGTACCGGTGACGCTGCTCGGCATCACCAATTCCATCGGTCTCGGCGAAACCGGCCGCTCCGCCGCCTATCTCGGCGCGGCACTGGACCTGAACCTCGGCCCGCAGGCCAGCTTCACCCTTGATGGTCAGGGATACCTTTCCGATGACGTTGACGCACTGGAGGGCATGGCCCGGTTTGCGATCCGGTTCTGATGAGGAGTATCGCAGACCGCGCCGTCCCGGACCTGATCCGGGACCTGAACATGGCTGGCAGAAGGCCCCGGCTCAGGGCCGGGGCGGCGCTCGGGATTGCCTCGTCCTTCTTCTTGCAACGAGGTATTGCGTCGTGCACTCGACCCACCGCAAGGTCGATAACCTCTCCCGGTGGGAGAGGTCAGCCTGAAAGGCCGGGTGAGGGATCAGAGCTATCAGCACGCCTCAGACGTTTGCCCCCTCACCCTGCCCTCTCCCCAGCGGGAGAGGGAAACCGGGGCGACGGATGTTGGGTCAATTCCGTCTGTTTGTGCGAATGGCCCCGCAACCCGCGCCGCCCCGGACCTGATCCGGGACCTGGGAAACACCTGGCAAGAGGCCCCGGTTCAAGGCCGGAGCGGCGAACAAAGATGGCCGCTGGATCGTCTGGAAATGGCCGCCCCTGCGGCGCGATGTTTGTATTTCGAAACACGCGATCTCGCTAAGGATGTAATTTTCACAACAACAATCAAATCAGGAGGAAAGACCCTTGCGCCATATTCTAACCACTCTGCTACTCGCCCTGATCGCACTGCCGGCCTTTGCCGATACCGAAGCGCCGCGGGGCCATGTGCTCGTAACGCTGGGTGGTGCCGTAACCGAAACCAACCTGCCCGCAAGACGTGAAACCGATGGCGGTCTCCTCGGGTTCCACGACATAACCTATGACATGGCGGTCGGCTTCGACGCAGCCATGCTGAATGCAATGGATCAGGTCGAGATCACGATCCCTTACGGTCCGAAAGACAAGCAGCGGGACATTTCCTTCTCCGGACCGCTTCTGTCCGACGTCATGATATCCGCAGGCGCTGACGGCAAAACCGCGTTGCCGCTGGCCATGGACGGCTACCAGGCGAAGATATCCTGGCAGAGCATCGACACGCATAAGCCCATTCTGGCAACCCATTCGGACGGAGTTCCAATGGGAATTGGCGGCTTCGGACCAACGATGATCGTGTTTCCGCCTGTCGAAGATGAAAGCCTGACGGAGGAGCACGCCCGCCAGCAGGTCTGGGCAATCGCCTATATCGGGGTCGAGTGATTGGTTGCCGTTGCGTTGAGACGTCCGACGGCA
Organism: Roseibium sp.; assembly: GCF_965229775.1. Classification (GTDB taxonomy): domain Bacteria; phylum Pseudomonadota; class Alphaproteobacteria; order Rhizobiales; family Stappiaceae; genus Roseibium. Next base: position 4,640,046 of record NZ_OZ245929.1, on the reverse strand, counting down.
AAAGCAGCAAAGCCGCTTGCATCGGTTTGCCCGGAGAATCTGGCTCCAAGAACCTGGACATTCGCTGCAGTTGGCAGGTCGACGCCTTGAAGGTCAGTCCTCAAGCTGAGGAGGACCGGCAGATCCGTCTCGAAGGATCAGCGGCACATTCAGAGCCGCGTGGCCCATCCTTTGAGGCTCCGCTGCACTCCGCACCTCTGGATTAGGACGGATTGCCCAGCTTTTGAGACTGCCCGGTTCCGCGTTGAAAATCGGTTCGACGCAGAACCTCGACAAAGAAAGCCAATTTTTCAAAACAATATCAGAGAGTTGGCGACCCCGGCAGGATTCGAACCTGCGACCATTCGCTTAGAAGGCGAGTGCTCTATCCAGCTGAGCTACGGGGCCTGAAATCGAACCAGCCGAAAGACCGGTCGGACTACGTCTTAAAATCTGTTTTCGCATTCATGTCGATGCGGGTTTCAAGGTTTCAACAGGCAATCCTCGAACCGTCCCGCGTCCGGGGACACGAGATGCGCGGTCCGGCGTTTCAGTGGGTCCAGGGTGCGACCCGGTTGAATTTGAAATTGTCGGCATAGGCCGCGCCGCGCACCTTGCGTTCCTGCGCCTTTTCCACCCGGTGCGCGATGCCGTGGCGCTTGGCGTAGGCAACCGCCTCTTCCTGCGTGTCGAAATAAAGCTTCACCTGCTGCTTCATGTCAGACGACGAAGTGTAGCCCATCAGCGGCTCAACAGATTTGGCGACCTCCGGTTCATAGTCCAGGACCCAGCGCTGGGTCTTAGCCTTGCCGGACTGCATCGCGGTTTTTGCCGGACGATAGATGCGCGCAACCATGTCAACGTTCCCTGATCCGATGGTCGATGGTTCAACCTTCCGAAAAGCTTTTTCCCGTCTTTCTCCCGGAAGTCAACACCGTTCTGTAACGCATGCCTTACAGTGACGTAAACGACATGGGGTCAGAACAACGGCGTTCGTTGCGTAAACTTTCTGAATATTGACCCCATGGTGAGATGACAGGGACACGTAACTTGTGTTAATAGCTACTTTAGCGTGAAGGGACAAAGTGTTCCTTTGATCCCCAAGCTTCTCGCGCTCAATAAGAATGCCGGCTGGAACGGTCGGCGCAGAACACAACATCCAGGCTACAGAGTGGGCGCATGCATCATCAGTTTCACAAGACGCTCGGGGCCTACGTTCCCGAACACGTCACCCCATCAACGACGTCGCCGCTCAAACTGAAGTCAGCCGTCGACAAGGCAAACCTTGGTGAAATGTGGGACATGATCCTGACGCTGGATTATGGCGTCTCCAACGTGAACGAACTGCCGCACGACAGGCGCGACGAGTTTCTCAACGTGATGTCTCTCCTGCTCCAGGCCTTCGACCGCTAGGACTTCCGTCCCTGCCTTTGCAGCAATGAAGACTGACCCAGGTAGCCGCGAACCGGGCCTGAGCGTCCGGCCCTACCCCCATTCACTGAGCGCGTCCGAATATGTGCTGATGTCGCCGATATGCTCTGCCACCCAGTCCGGATTGTAATAGGTGTCCAGATAGCGTTCGCCGCTGTCGCACATCAGCGTCACGACTGAACCGCACTCACCGCGTTCCATGATGTCCCGGGCAGCCTTCAAGGCCCCCCAGAGATTTGTACCCGTCGACCCGCCGGCCCGTCTTCCGATACGCTTTTCCAGCCACAGGATGGTTGCAACGCTTGCCGCATCCGGCACCTTGAGCATGGAATCGATCACGTCGGGTTGAAACGAAGCTTCCACCTGCGGCCGCCCGATACCCTCGATCCGGCTGGACCTGGCCGAAGTGAGACCGGGGTCGCCGGACATGTAGCTTTCGTAGAAGACGGAATAGTCCGGGTCGACGACCATCAGTTCCGTGTCGTGGCCCTTGTAGCGGATATAGCGACCAAGCGTTGCCGAGGTGCCGCCGGTGCCGGCGCTCATGACGAACAGTCTCGGCACGGGATGAGGCTCGAACTCCATCTGCCGGTAGATGCTCTCCGCAATGTTGTTGTTTCCACGCCAGTCCGTTGCCCGTTCCGCAAAGGCGAACTGATCCATGAAAAATCCCCCGATCGAGCGGGCGAGCTCCACCGCTGCCCCGTGCATTTCCGGTGCCGACGCGACGTAGTGGACCTTGCCGCCGTAAAACTCGATCAGCCGGATCTTGCTGTGTGCGGTGCTTTCGGGAACCACCGCAATGAAGGGAACACCGATCATCCTGGCGAAATAGGCTTCCGACACGGCCGTACTGCCCGATGATGCCTCGACAACAGTGGTGCCTTCCGTGATCTTGCCGTTGCAAAGCGCGTAAAGAAAGAGGGAGCGTGCAAGCCGGTGCTTGAGACTGCCCGTTGGGTGTGTGCTTTCGTCCTTCAGGTAGAGATCCACGCCATCCAGGCGAGGTATCTGCAGCTTGAAAAGATGCGTGTCCGCTGACCGATGCGCATCCGCGGTGATCTTTCCGACGGCCTTGGCAACCCAATGATCCATGCGCCCCCCTTCCCATGATCCGACAGCCTTCCATTTCAGGCAGGATCTGACAAGAGCACACGTTTTTCAGCGTGTTGTTCACGCTCTTTGATGCGCCAAATGCCGGATTGAAACCGGCAACGAACCGGCTCCAACCCGACAAAAAATCCCGGGCACGCTGGCCCGGGATCAAGATCGGTTCGATCGGGTGCCGCAGGACAGCGGCGTTCAACAGGTCTTACTCGGCTGCAAGCAGCTCATCTGCCGCTCTTCTGCGCATTTCGTAACTCATGAGCTGGCTGAGATCGCTCGGACCGCCGACCTCGGTGGCGAGGTCCGACCCGCAAAGCGCATTGCAGAACGGCCCGGCAAACCCGTTCGCCGACCGCGGGGACATGCAAGAAATGACGCGCGCGTTGGCATGTTCGGATGCAATGCGTCGATGGACGCGCGACGTGGACATTGTCACCGGTGTGACCAAAAGGCTGGTATCACTATCCTGATGCACATCGTGATCCGGAAACTTCGACTGGAGTTCATTTACGATGACCGGCAACTCGCGATGTTCGGTCTCCCAGTTCAGGTAGGAGCCCAGTTGTCCGATCGAGGCCTTTGTCCCGGCAAGGCAGACCCTCAGCGTTGCCGGCCCGTTTTCGATAAGCGGAGCATCCTTGGCCGGATAAGCGCTGTTTTGAACAACCTTCACGAGATACTCGTAAAGATCATCCGAGAACGTGTGCTCAACACGCTCGACCACCTCGTCACCACTCCAAAGCTCGGCGCCGGAGGACGCGAATACGCCTCTGAACGCCTTTCTGACGCTGGTCGGCAGCCGCGCCATCAGTTCGTTGTAGGTCACGCTCGTCAAAAGGTAACAGTGCCGGGAGTTTGCAAAGGTGCGAAGGTAAACCGCAAAATCATGATCAATCTGGCAGCACGTGCCGGGGACCAGCGCCGCCAGGTCAAACACGAAGACATCTTCAGCTGTTGACACGGAGCGGCTGTCAAAAGACGTAAACTCGGCATGGGAAAGCATAAATAAACTCCTCCGGTTCATTCGTGAGGACAGGACTGCAATTCCTTTGCCAAAATCCGAGCGTATTTTGGATGTTGCTTTTTTCTATATTTTTCAATCGTTTAAACGCGTGAAGTCGCGCGCATTGTCAACAATTTCATTAATGGAAAACCTTAACGGGCAAAGCAATTCTCAAAATCGAACATTCCAATATTGAAACAGTTCCCGTTACGGCACTTATTTTAACTATAGCCATTAACAATCGCTCTTTCCCAAGGGTCAGACGTTTTCCCCGGACCGGCAAGGCGCTGCGGTTTGGACCAGGCAGGAAACCGGACAGAGAGACTCGTCCCCGGGGGTTCAACCCAGTGCAGCCCTGAAAATGCCCGCCCCGTCTCGGGGGAAGTCGGGCGAACCGGCCCGAACCGGAACAAGAATGGCATGACAAAGGACCTCAACCGTCCGCAAAAAGGCAGCAACCCGTGGACATAATGATGCTTCTCATGCCGCACCGATTTTCCTAACCCAATCAGGGAACGTGTTTTTGTGATTTGAGGAAACGCAGATGGCAAAGTGTTTTTACTGGAATGAACTGAACACGTCCGACTTTGCCGATATGGATCCCGAACGTGTCATCGCGATCCTTCCGACCGCCTCGACCGAACAGCACGGTCCGCATTTGCCGATCTCGACGGATGTCTCGATCGCGCGCGGCATGCTGGAGGAAACGCGCCGGCAATTGCCCGAAGACCTGGATGTTCTCGTGTTGCCGGTACAGGAAATCGGCAAGGCCAACGAGCACAAATATGGTCCGGGCACGCTTTCGCTCGGCGCCGACCTGCTGATCCCCGTATGGACGGCGATCGGCGAAAAGGTCAACGAGGCGGGCGTGCGGAAAATGGTCATCGTGAACTCGCACGGCGGCAATACCGATATCATCAGCATTGTTTCCCGGGAACTTCGCGTGCGCTTCGACATGGCCGTTCTGGTGACGCACTGGAGCCGGTTCGGACACCCGGCGGGACTGGTTTCGGAGCACGAGTCGCGTTTCGGCATTCATGGCGGCGATGTCGAAACTTCGCTGATGCTGCATTTCCGTCCCGATCTTGTCCGGATGGAAAACGCCGAAAACTTCCGGTCAAGGGCCGAGGACATGAAGGCCGCCTCGAAATACATTCAGCCGACACCGCCGCACGCGCTGGCCTGGATTGCGCACGACCTCAATCCCGCCGGTGTGGTCGGTGATGCCTCCAATGCGACGGCCGACAAGGGGTCGGCCATCTGCGCGCATCAGGTGTCCGGCTTCATCGACATGCTGAACGACTTCGCCGCATATCCGCTGTCAGGTCTTTATCGGCCCGAATGATCCCCTTTGTGCCGGCAGGTTGCCGACTTTCTGCAGGTCCGCGACCAGCGCACCGAGTTCCTTCAGCAGGAACTCGATGAAGAGGCTTGTCGACGCGTCCACCGAGGCCCTCGCCCGGGTGAAAAGCTTCATCGGCTGGTGATGCGTCTGCATGGCGGCGAGCGGCCGGAACACCAGTTCGCCCCGCCGGCACTCGGCGACCACATCAAGCGGATTCAGCAGGCTTATGCCTATCCCCCGGCGTACCAGCTGCCGCACGGTCTCCGACGAATTCGTTTCGAGGACTGGCTCGACAGGCACAGGGATCGAGGACAGGACAAGGTTGATGACATCCCTCAGGCTTGTTCCCGATTGCGCCAGCACCATACGCTCCTGCACAAGATCCACGAGGTCGACGGGGCCTGTGCCCGCCGCGAGCCTGTGCTCCGGCGGCACGACCGCACCGATGGGAATATCGAACGTCGCGAGGGAGCGGATGCCCGGCATCGCCGCGATGTTGAATCCAAGGCCAATGTCCACATCGCCGGTCAGGACCGGATTGACCGTGGTGGTTCCCCCATCGCTGCGCAGCTTGATATGTACCCTCGGGTTCTGTTCGATGAACTGTCCGATGATCTCCGGCAGCGGCCCTGAAGCGAGCCCGATGGTCGTGACCAGCGAAATGCGCCCGGCTTGCGGCATCTTGAGCGCCCTGATGCGAGTCTCGAGTTTTGAAAAATCCTTCAGGACGTCGCGCACGTGCTCGATACACAGCTCCCCGGCGGCCGTGAGGCGAAGACCCCGTGGGAGCCGCTCAAACAACGGCACTCCGAATTCTTCCTCCAGCGCAAGAATTTGGCGGTTGATCGCGGAAGACGAGACATTGAGGCGATCCGCGGCTTTGCGGATCGACCCCGACCGGGCGATCTCGTCAAGATACTGAAGTTTGCGGGAATGTAACTGCGTCAACGACCGCCTCCTTTTTGTGCATGAAGCACAAATGATCACCACCCGAAATACGTGATGACTAATAGTCATCGCTGCAGGCGAATTTTGATGCTTTTCAACGCGCACTTCAAGGGCTCAAATATTATCGAAAAGTGCGGTTACGCGGCAGATTTGCTTAATTGGAGGGTATGAAATGACCGTTTTCCCGTCTGCAAGGACGCTTCTTGCAACTGTTCTCTTGGCCGGAACCGCGACTGCGCCGGCCCTCGCCCTGGACGAGGTCACCTATGGCACAAACTGGCTGGCTCAGGCAGAGCACGGCGGCTTCTATCAGGCGGTCGCCGATGGCACTTACGAGAAATACGGCCTGAAGGTCACCATTGCACCCGGCGGCCCGCAGGCAGCGAATGACGCCCTCCTGATCTCCGGCAAGATCGATTTCTACATGGGCGGCACGCTCAAGGGGTTCGACTACGTCAAGGAAGGCATTCCGCTGATCAACGTCGCCAGCATGTTCCAGAAGGACCCCCAGATCCTGACCGCTCACCCCGATCAGGGCATTGAAAAGTTCACCGACCTGACGAAACTCGACACCATCTTCATGGGCAAGGACGGGTACGTCACCTACTTCGAATGGATGAAGAAGAATTTCGACGGCTTTACCGACGCGCAATACAAGCCTTACACGTTCAACCCGGCCCCGTTCATCGTCGATCCGAAATCAGGGCAGCAGGGCTACCTGACATCAGAGCCCTACGAAATCGAGAAACAGGCGGGATGGGCGCCGAAGGTGTTCCTTCTGGCAGACGAGGGCTGGACGCCCTATTCCACGATGATCACCACATCCAAGGCCCTGGTCGACGAGAACCCTGATCTGGTTCAGCGTTTCGTCGATGCGTCCATCGAAGGCTGGTACAACTATCTTTATGGCGACAATGCCGCCGCAAACGAGCTGATCAAGAAAGACAACCCGGAAATGACCGACGGGCAGCTCGCGTATTCCCTCGCCAAGATGAAGGAATACGGCATCGTCGATTCAGGTGACACACTTGAAAAAGGCATCGGATGCATGACCGATGCGCATTTTGAGGCGTTTTTCGACACGCTCGCCTCGATCGAGGTTGTCGATCCGGCCCTTGACTACAAGCAGTCATATACCGTTGAGTTCGTCTGTAAGGGAGTTGGTCTCGACCTGAAAAAGTAAGGTCGAACCGGCGTTTTTTCCGCCCCGCATGCCGACGTGCGGGGCGGCGCTCACACTTTCCAGAGTTCAAGATGGTCATAGCCGAACAAGGCAGCTCAGAAACGCATCTGCAACCGACCGCCGACGTCAACGCCTCTCGCTCCCTTGTCGAGATGAAGAATGTCACCAAGGTCTTCTCAAACGGCACCGTTGCCCTTTCGGACATGTCGATGACGGTCATGCCGGGCGAATTCATAAGCCTGCTCGGCCCGTCGGGCTGCGGAAAATCGACCGCCCTCAGGATCATCGCCGGGCTTGGCGGCATCTCCGAGGGGATCATCGACTGGCCGAGTTTCAGGATCAACGCGCGCGGTCTTCCAGACGGCGACATCAGTTTCGTGTTTCAGGAACCGACCCTGATGCCATGGCAAACCGTCTTCGGGAATGTCTATCTGCCGATGCGCCTCAAGGGCATTTCCAGGAAAGCCGCGAACGACCGCATCATGTCCGCGCTGGAAAGCGTCGGGCTCGCCGATTTCCACAAGGCCTATCCGAGGGAACTGTCCGGTGGCATGAAAATGCGGGTTTCGATTGCGCGTGCGCTCGTCACGGAACCCAAGCTTCTTCTCATGGACGAACCTTTTGCCGCACTCGACGAGATTACCCGCCAGAAACTCAATGATGACGTTCTGGCGCTTTGGAAATCGACGGGAATCACGGTCGTTTTCGTGACGCATTCGGTGTTTGAATCCGCCTACCTCGCCAACCGGATCGTTGTCATGAAGGCCAGGCCGGGCCGGGTCGATTCCGATTTTCCGCTGCACACAAGTCTGGAGCGGGACAGTCACTACCGGACCTCGGAAGAGTACCGTCAGGCCTGCTCCGAAGTCTCTGCCAGGTTGTCCGAAGCGATGGGGGGCGAGGAACACGCATGACAGTCCCGGTCGAAAAGGTTCAGGTGACCACCAAAAACAGGGATGGCCTCGACAGCATGTCCGCCAGTGCCGCGCGGCCTGGCGCTGTTCAGTTGCCGACAAAGGAAACCGCGGCCGCGCAAAAACGGCGGGAACGCCTTCTCACGATCAGCATACCTTTGTGCGTGATCGCGTCGCTGATTGTCCTTTGGCATGTCGTCGTGACCGTCAACGAGATCCCGCACTACATCCTGCCCGGGCCGTGGCTGGTCGTGAACTCGCTGGTGTCCGACTGGCATATCCTGCTGCCCGCGCTCTGGGTGACGACCAAGATCACGCTCATGTCGCTGGCACTCGCACTGATCGGCGGCGGCGGAATGGCGATCCTGCTCGTCCAGTCTCGCTGGATCGAAACCGCTCTTTATCCGATCATGGTCATCCTGCAGGTCACGCCGATCATCGCGATCGCGCCGCTGATCCTGATCTATGCCCCGACAACGCAGAGCGCGCTTCTGATCTGCGCATTCGTGGTCGCGTTCTTCCCGATCCTCTCCAACATGGTTCAGGGGCTGAAGAGCGTCGACCACAATCTGCTCAATCTCTACGAACTCTACGGCGCGACCCGCTGGCAGACGCTGATCTATCTGAAACTTCCCTCGTGCCTGCCCTACTTCATGACCGGACTCAGGATCGGTGGCGGACTGGCGCTGATCGCAGCGGTGGTGGCTGAATTCGCCGCCGGTTCCGCCGGGGCCGGTTCGGGCCTTGCCTTCAGGCTCCTGGAATCGCAGTTCCGGCTCAACATTTCACGGCTGTTCGCAGCCCTCTTCCTTCTTGCCAGCCTCGGCGTCCTGATATTTGCACTCACCTCGTTTATCTCCTGGTGGACCCTGCATCGCTGGCATGAAAGCAGCCTGAAACGGGAAAACTGATGCAGCTCGACCTTCCCAGAGGAAACCGGTTTGCCCTGCGCTCCGCGACGCTTCCGAGCGTGCTTGCACCGGAAGGCACCGGCGCGGCGAAGGACGGCTTATGCGCTGCCGATCTCGTCATTTCAGACGGCAGGATCGAAGCCGTTCTGAGAGCCGGTTCGGCCCCGGCAGATATCGACGGCGTCGACCTGGAGGACCGGATGGTCTGGCCTTGCTTCACCGACATGCACACGCATATCGACAAGGGCCATATCTGGGACCGGCAACCCAATCCGAACGGAGATTTCGACGGCGCCCTGACGGCGGTGCGGGCGGACCGGGAAGCCAACTGGCACGCGAAGGATGTCGAAACCCGCATGGACTTCTCCCTGCGCTGTGCCTATGCGCATGGGACAAGCCTGCTCCGAACCCATATCGACAGCCTGGCACCGCAGCACCGGATCTCGTTCGAAGTCTTTTCGGACATGCGGACACGCTGGAGCGATCGCATCAAGCTTCAGGCCGTTGCCCTCTTTCCGATCGACGCAATCGACGACGAGGACTATTTCTCCGACCTCGTGAACGTCGTTGCGGCACATGGTGGCCTGCTCGGTGGTGTCACCTATCCGATGCCGGATCTCGACAGCCGTCTCGACCGGCTGTTTCAGGCAGCGTCCGGGAAAGGACTGGATGTCGATCTCCACGTCGACGAAACGCAGGATGCCAGCGTGCTCACCCTCGCCGCCATCGCGGACGCCAAGCTGCGCAACGGCTTCGAAGGCGCGGTCACGGTCGGACACTGCTGTTCGCTTGCAAGACAAGACGAGGATACGGCCGCGGCAACCATCGCGAAGGTCAAACAAGCCGGCCTTTCCGTGGTTTCCCTGCCGATGTGCAACATGTATCTGCAAGACCGGCATTCGGGCCGGACCCCGCGATCGCGCGGGATCACCCTGTTGCATGAACTCATGGCGGCGGACATACCCGTCGCGGTCGCTTCCGACAACACCCGCGATCCGTTCTATGCCTACGGAGATCTCGACATGGTGGAGGTCTTTCGCGAGGCTGTCAGGATCGCTCATCTCGACCACCCGCTCGACACTGCGGCCAAGCTCGTGACCCGTGTGCCGGCGGATATCCTTCAGGAACCGGGTGCCGGCCGGATTGCCGAGGGCCGCGCAGCCGATCTGGTTCTGTTCAACGCAAGAACCTGGAGCGAATTTCTGTCCCGTCCGCAAGCGGACCGCATCGTGATGCGGAATGGCATGGGCATCGACCGCCGCCTGCCGGACTATCGTGAACTTGACCCACTGATGAGAGGCTGACGATGGCCGATTACGAAAAGATCAAGGCTGAGCTCGACGGTGTGGCGGTGGAAGACAATCCGCGCCTCGTGCAGGCGAAGAGCCGGGACTTCTACTGGTATTCCCCGGTTCTGAAACGCCAGCTCGACAACGTCACCGGAGATCTCCTGATCTCGCCGAAGAACGAGGACGAAGTCATCCGGGTCCTGAAGACCGCCTTTGCGCACGGCGTTCCGGTGACACCACGGGGAACAGGTACGGGCAATTACGGCCAGGCCATGCCGCTCTCCGGCGGGATTGTGCTCGACATGTCGCGCATGGACGAGGTCAAGGAAATCGCACCGGGACGCGTGGTGTGCGGACCGGGGATCGTGATGGCCAAGCTGGATGCGCAGACGCGGGACCATTCCGGCCAGGAACTGCGCTTTCATCCCTCAACGGCGCAGACGGCCACGATCGGCGGGTTCATTGCCGGCGGATCCGGAGGGGTGGGTTCGGTTCACTGGGGCGGCCTGCGCGACCTCGGCAACATCCTGCGCCTGCGTATCGTCACGATGGAGGCCGAACCGCGCGTGATCGAGCTGTCGACCTGGGACCTGCAGAAAGTCAGCCACGCCTACGGAACCAACGGCATCATCACCGAGGTCGAGATGCCCCTGACCACGGCATACGACTGGGTCGACGTGATCGTCGGCCACGACACCTTCATGGATGCCGTCGTCTTCTCCGACAGGCTCGCGCGCAGCAACGGACTTCTCCTCAAGGAAGTCGCTCCGATCGCAGCGCCCATTCCCTTTGACTATTTCACCCGCCACAAACCCTGGCTGAAGGAAGGCGAAGCGGTGACCGTACTCATGGTCGCGCCGCAGTCCATGTCTGCCGTCCTGGCGCTTGCCGAGCGCATGAAGGGTAGTCTTCGGTTCCGGTCCGACGAAGTGGAGAGCATGAAGGGCATTCCGCACGCCTACGAACTCGCCTGGAACCACACCACGTTGCGCGCACTCAAGTTCGACAGCTCCTTCACCTACCTGCAGACACAGTATCCAAGCCCCAACCACGTGGAACTCGTGCAAAAGACCACGGAAATGTTTCCCGGTGAGATCTTCGGGCACCTGGAATTCCTGCGGTTCGACGGTCAGGTTCAATGCTCCGGCCTGCCGCTGATCCGGTTCACCACGGAAGAACGGCTGGACGAGATCATCCGCCTGCACGAGGAAAACGGGTGCGCGGTGTTCAATCCGCACAGGTACACGCTGGAAGAAGGCGGCATGAAGCGCACGGACCAGGTACAACTGGACTTCAAGAAGGAAACCGACCCGAAGGGCCTGCTCAATCCGGGCAAGATGATCGCGTGGGAAAATCCGGATTTCGATTTTAATGCCGGCGGAACCTATCTCTTCCCCGGGCTTCAGTCCTTCGCCGAGGCGTGAGCGAATGCGAGTACTGGTTCTGCATTCCCACCCGCAGGAGGCAAGCTTCGGCCGTGCCCTCTTTCACAAGACCTGCGAAAGCCTGGAAAAGGCCGGCCATGAAGTCGATCGCTGCAATCTTTATGACGAAGGCTTCGACCCCGTCCTGTCGGCCCATGACCGGGACATCTACCACACGGTTCCGGACAACAGGAAACTCGTCGACGGCTATTGCGAGCGGCTGCAGGCCTGCGAGGCGCTCGTCCTGTGTACGCCGGTCTGGAATTTCGGCTTTCCGGCGATCCTGAAGGGGTATTTCGACCGGGTCTGGCTGCCCGGCGTTTCCTTCGACCTGGAAGACGGCAAGCTGACGCCGACACTGCGCCATATCCGGAAGCTCGGGGCCGTGATGACCTATGGCGGCAGCCGGTGGCGTGCGCTGCTCGTCGGCGATCCGCCGCGCAAGATCGTCAAGCGCGTGATCCGCGCCCAGATCAAGATCGGTGCGCCGGTCAAGTATCTGGCGCATTACGACATGAACAACTGCACGCCGGAAACGACCTCCGCGTTTTTGAACAAGGTCGGCGCGGAAATGGAACGTTTCTGACGCCGGCCGTCTCTGCACATTTGGTCATGATCCGGCCGCGGACCTCTTTCAGAAGATCTTCGCGGCCGTGACCTCGACTTCAACCAGGAACTCCGCGCGCGTAAAGCCGCCGACAACCAGCAGAGTCGAGACCGGCTTGATCGAACCAGTGTACCGGTCCCTCACCGCCATGTAGTCGGCGAAGTCTTCGCGACGCGTGACGAACCCCGAGATCCTAATCACGTCCTCAAAGCTCATGTCCGCTTCACGCAGGATCGCACCGATCGCTTCGAAGCAGATCTCAGCCTGTCCGGTCACGTCCGCGGGGATTGTGTCATCCGGCCTGATGCCGAGCTGTCCCGACGTCACCAGGAGGCTTGCACCCGGAGGCACTTGAAGACCGTGATTATAGGCTCCGAAGGGCGCGCGCACTGATGTTGGATTGAAGGTTCTTTTTCCCGGATCGCTGGACATGGACTGGACGACTCGTTTGTTGGAGTTGGCGGACCGGTATCGATCCAGGCCCCTCATATCATTCTCCTGCCTCAAAAGCGGGTCAACCACTGGCAAATAATGATATTTTTACGCTTGCCCCTGCAGACACTATCAATAATTGCATCACTTAGTTTGACAATTTTCACGTGTCGTTTATTCTCATAATCTGGCCTCGTGTGTTCCCATCACGAGGATTGTCCCATGCTAAGATTTCCGCTGATTGCCGCTATCGCAGCCCTGTCCGTCATGCCTGCAACGTCGGCTCTGTCTGATGACACCTACAAGACAGTACATGTACACAACAACACCACCTATGACTTCACGAACGGCTACGTTGAGAAAGCAAGCAACAGCAGCGTTACAGGAATGCCGACATCGATTCCCGCGGGGGAAAGCCGCGGAATTGATGTGAAGATCAAGCATTCAAGCTATCAAATCGACCTTCATTGGCAGCTGAGCAACAACCTTGACGACAATGTTGCCGTGAAACTCAAGAAAGGTGGCGCGAACCAACCGAAGGAGTGTCATACAGACGTTCCGGAAGGCATTCATTCCGATCATTACAACTGTTCCTCGAAAGATCCGAAATTCTACTTCTGCGACGCTTCCGATCAGTCGGCATGCGACAAGTAGGGGTCCCGTGCCGAGGTCTGGTGTAAGAGAGGCATTGCTTTCCCTTTCGCCAGACGCGGTTCTTTGTCCGGGTTACGGTAAGTCTTAGGACGATCTGCCCTGCAAGGAGGTTGGCCCCCAACCGTCAACCGCCCCAGACAACGGCATCTTCGTGCCGCTTGATCAGGTGCCGCAGGTTTTCGAAGCTCTTGGCGACGTGCTGTGCATATTTGTCGACGGCAGGCAGATAGGGCGCGTCGGCCAGGCGCAGGATCCCGAGGGCCCGGTCCGGGTGCGGGATCTGGAACGGCAGCGCCGTCATCGTGCGTTCCTTCCGGTAGGCAAAGACAACACTGTGCGGCAGCACCGTCAGGGCATTCGTGCGGGTCATGTAGTTGATCACGCTGGCGAGCGACCCGCCTGAATAGCGAACCTTGATCTCGGTGGCTCCGAGCGAAAGCAGGATCGAATGAAGGTCTGCGTAGAGCGGGCTGCCGGGCGGCGGGGCGATCCAGGGATATTCGAGCAGTTCCTGTGCCCCGGTTCTGCGATTGCCCAGAAGCGGATGCAAGGCGCTGCAGGCAACGACATTCCGGCCAGGCAGGATCTCCTCGAAGACCAGACCGGACCCCTCCCCCAGAATATCGATCGGACAGATCGCCAGATCGATCCGGTCCGCATGAACGGCTTCGCGCAAGTCCCGGACATAGCCGTAGCTCTGGTCGACGCGGATCTCCGGATAGCTGTTCTGGAAGTCGGCCGTCATGCTGGAAATGAGCGCATCCATGAAAAACGGCGTTCCGCCGACCCGCACGGTTCCCGCCTTGCCTTCCTGAAAGTTCAGAACCGTTTCCGACGCCTTGCGTGAGGCCGCCAGCATCACCATGCCCTGATCGGCCAGGGCCTGCGCCAGCGGGGTTGGCAGCAACGGTCGCTGCCCTTTCTGAAAAAGCGGTTCCCCGAGGCGTTTTTCCAGTGAAGAAAGCGTGCGGGAGACCGCCGGCTGGGTCATGCCGAGCAGTTCCGCTCCTTCCGTCACGCTGCCGGTCTGAACGACTGCAGCCAGTTGGATCAAATGTCGCTCATCCAGCTTCATAGCAATTTGTTATAAACTTGAGTTCGAAAATCATCAACCGCACTGTTCCCGCCCGATAGTCTTCCCGAAGGGTCAGGAAATGACCGTAGGGAGGAACCATGGCCGGCATGTCCGACATCGCCTATTTCAAGACGGAAACGTCCGACCGGCTCTTTGCCGACAGGCTTGATACGACTTCGGATGAACGGCTTGCCCTGGTGCTCAGCAAGGTCGCCGAGCATCTGCATGCGATTGTCCGCGAGACCCGTCCGAGCCTGAACGACTGGCGCGCGGCAATCGAGTTTCTGACCGAAGTCGGCCACCTTTGCGACGACCGGCGTCAGGAATGGGTGCTGGTATCCGACCTCCTCGGCATGTCAACGCTCGTCGACGCGCTGAATTCCGACCGCCCCGGAAAGGCAACCCCGAACACCATGCGGGGGCCCTTCTACCGGCCGGACGTTCCGCTCATGCACCACGGCGTGAACATATCGCTCGACGGTGCGGGAACGCCCGTTGACGTCACTCTTCACCTCAAGGACCTGGACGACCAGCCCGTTGCCGGGGCGCATGTCGAGACCTGGCAGGCCAATGCGCAGGGCTACTACGAGAACCAGCAGCCTGACCTTCAGCCGGAACACAATCTGCGCGGCCATTTCGTTTCGGACGATCAAGGCCGCGTTTCCTATCGCAGCATTCGCCCGTCCGGCTACGAAGTGCCGAAGGACGGCCCGCTCGGAGACCTGCTTGCAAAACTCGGCGCGCCGCTTTGCCGGCCCGCCCATGTCTATTTCCAGGTGACCGCAGACGGTTTCGAGACCCTGACGACGCAGATCTTCGACGGAGAGGATCCCAATCTTGGCAAAGACCCGCTTTTCAGCGTCAAGCCCGGTCTCGTCGGCTGCTTCAGGGAAGCCCGGCCGGGAACGGACGCGGCGCTGGAACTGGACATTGACTTTCACCTGAACCCGGCCAGACAGGAGCTTGATGCATGACCCGCGCCTTCACCTACAGAGGCAGCGCAGCCCATATCGTGTTCGGCGCCGGCAAGCGTGCCGAAACCGGGGTATGGGTGGAAAAACTCGGTTGCGGAAAGGCGCTGGTGCTGTCCACGCCGCATCAGGCAAATGACGCGGAAAAGCTCGCCGGAGACCTTGGCGCACTTGCCGTGGGCGTGTTTGCCAAGGCGACGATGCACACGCCGGTCGACGTTACGGACGAAGCGATGGAGCTTGTGAAGGCGTCGGGCGCGGACAGTGTCGTTTCCCTCGGCGGCGGATCCACGACCGGGCTCGGCAAGGCAATCGCCTACCGCACCGACCTGCCCCAGATCGTGATTCCGACAACCTATGCCGGATCGGAAGTAACGCCGATCCTCGGCCAGACCGAAGGCGGCCGCAAAACGACCGTGCGCGGCGACAGTATTCTGCCGGAGGTGGTGATCTACGACGCCGACCTGACGACGGGCCTGCCGCTTTCAATGACAATCACCAGCGGCCTGAACGCCATGGCGCATGCTGCCGAGGCGCTTTACGCGCAGGACCGCAATCCCGTTTCCAGCCTGATGGCGGCCGAAGGTCTGGCTGCCTTCAGCGAGGCTCTGCCTTTGCTCAAGGCAGACCCGGCAGATACCGAGGCCCGCTCCGCAGCGCTCTATGGTGCGTGGCTCTGCGGCACGGTCCTCGGTACTGTCGGCATGGCGCTTCACCACAAGATCTGCCACACGCTCGGTGGCAGTTTCGACACGCCGCACGCGGAAACCCACGCGATCATGCTTCCGCACACGGTCGGTTTCAACGCCGCCGCAGTTCCCGAACAATTGCAGCCGATTGCCGATCTTTTCGGCGCGACCCCGGGCGCAGGCCTCTTCGATTTCTCGACGAAAATCGGTGCGCCGCTAGCGCTCAGGGATCTTGGCCTCAGCGAAGCGGACCTTGATCGCGCCGCCGATATCGCAACCGAAAATCCGTACTGGAACCCGCGCCCAATCGACCGCGCGTCCATCCGAAATCTGCTGCAGGACGCCTGGGAAGGGTCGCGTCCCGCAGTCTGACCACCTGGTCTGGGAGGAACCAACATGTTGAATAGACGCACATTTCTGAAATCGACCGCGGCAACCGCCGCTCTTGCAGGCTCATCCGGTCTTACCCTGCCTGCGCGTGCGCAGGGCACGCCGATCAAGCTCGGCTATGTGAGCCCGCAAACCGGCCCCCTTGCCGCCTTTGCCGAAGCCGACAATTTCATCATCAGCGGTTTCAACGCGGCAGCGAAAGCCGAAGGCCTCAATATCGAGGTGATCGTCAAGGACAGCCAGTCCAACCCTAACCGGGCTGCCGAAGTCGCCCGCGAACTGATCATCGACGATGAAATCAACCTGATGCTGGTGGCGTCCACTCCGGAAACCACCAACCCGGTCACGACCACATGCGAGAGCGAAGAAATCCCCTGCATCTCGACAGTCGCGCCGTGGCAACCCTGGTTCATCGGCCAGCAGGGCAATCCGGGTGACCCGGGAAGCTGGGAACCGTTCTACTACTCCTATCATTTCTTCTGGGGCCTTGAGGATGTCATCGCGGTCTTCACCAACATGTGGGGGCAGCTCGACACCAACAAGCAGGTCGGCGGCCTGTTTCCCAATGACGGTGACGGCAATGCCTGGGGTGACCCGAATGTGGGCTTTCCGCCGGTCCTCGAAAAACTCGGCTACGGCCTGACCGATCCCGGCCGCTACCAGAACCTGACCGACGATTTCACGGCTCAGATCAATGCCTTCAAGCAGGCGAACGCGGACATCGTGACAGGCGTGATGATCCCGCCGGATTTCACCACGTTCTGGACGCAGGCCAAGCAGCAGGGCTTCACACCGAAAGTCGCCTCGATCGGCAAGGCGATCCTGTTTCCGCAGGCCGTCGAAGCGCTCGGCGATGCCGGCAACAACCTGTCGTCCGAAGTCTGGTGGAGCCCGACGCATCCGTTCTCTTCGTCGCTCACTGGCGAAAGCTCGGGCCAGCTCGCATCCGGCTTCACCGAAGCCACCGGACGGCCCTGGACCCAGCCCATCGGCTTTGTTCATGCGCTTTTCGAATTGGCGGCGGATGTGATGAAGCGCGCCAACGATCCGACGGATGCAGACGAAGTGGCGGAAGTGATCGCTGCAACGAAACTCGACACCATCGTCGGTCCAATCGCCTGGGACGGAAAGGGCCTGCCGCCCTTTGCTCAGAGGAACGTTGCCAAGACACCACTGGTCGGCGGTCAGTGGCGGCTGAAAGACGGCGGTGGCTACGACCTCGTCATTACCGACAACCAAACCGCACCGGACATTCCGACCGGCGGAAAGATGGAACCGATCACCTGAGTTCTGACAGGCGCGGACCTCGTGTCAGCGCCGAGCTTGAGGGAGAGAGCCAATGACGATCCTGGCACTGGACAATGTGTCGAAAGCCTTTGGCGCGCTGCGCGTTTCGCAACACATCACGTTTGATCTTGCCGAAGGCGAGGCACTGGGTGTGATCGGACCGAACGGCGCCGGCAAATCGACCCTGTTCAACCTCATCACCGGCAATCTGCCGGTGGATGAGGGCCGGATCGCGTTTCTCGGTCAGGACGTAACACACGTCCCGCCGATGGAACGGTGTCTCAGCGGACTTGGACGCACGTTCCAGATCCCGCAGCCTTTCGAGAAGCTGACGGTTTTTGAAAACCTCATCGTTGCCGGAGCCTTCGGCAACCGGTTGCCGGAAAGCGCCGTGTCCGACGAATGCGCAGAGATCCTCGTTGAAACGGGCTTGATCGGAAAGGCGAACGAAGTTGCCGGCAGGCTCAGCCTGCTGGAACGCAAGCGCCTGGAACTGGCCCGCGCCATGGCAACCCGGCCCAAGGTGCTGCTGCTCGACGAGATCGCCGGCGGGCTGACTGAAGGCGAATGCCACGCGCTTGTCGCAACCATCCAGAAGATCCACTCTGGCGGCATGTCGATCATCTGGATCGAGCACGTCCTCCACGCCCTGACATCGGTCGCCGAACGTCTTCTGGTGCTCGACTTCGGCAAGGTGATCGGGATCGGCGAGCCGGACGCCATCATGAACTCGCAGGAAGTGCGGGAAATCTATCTCGGGATCGATGTGTGATGGCGCTGCTTCAGACAGACAATCTGACCGCCCACTACGGCGACTTCCAGGCTCTCTTCGGGGTCGATATCCGGCTTGAGCAAGGCGAGACGGTGGCGATCATCGGCGCAAACGGGGCCGGCAAGACCACGCTGATGCGCTCCATCTCCGGCGTTCTGTCCAACCAGCCCGAAGCCATCATGTTCGAGAACGACCGGATCGGGTCCACGCACGCGGCGGACATCGTGAAAAAAGGCATCGCCATGGTGCCCGAAGGACGCAAATTGTTCCCATCGCTGAGCGTTGAGGAAAACCTGCTGATTGGCGCATATGGCCGCAAAGGCGCCGGTGTCTGGACCCTTGAGACCGTCTACGAGATGTTCCCTGTCCTGAAGGAGCGCCGGCTCAATCCCGGAACCGCCCTTTCCGGCGGACAGCAGCAGATGGTGGCGATCGGACGGGCGCTGATGTCCAATCCGCGCGTGCTCCTGTGCGATGAAATCAGCCTCGGCCTTGCGCCGGTGATCATCAAGGACATCTACGCCGCTCTGCCGAAAATCAAGGAAACCGGAACATCGATCGTCGTGGTGGAGCAGGACATCGGCCAGGCACTGAAGGTCGCCGACCGCGTCTACTGCATGATGGAAGGGCGGATCACGCTCGAAGGGGCCCCGTCCGACCTCAGCCGCGACGCCATCCACAACGCATATTTCGGAGCTTCCGCATGATCTGGGTCGACACAATCGTCCAGGGTGTTCTGCTTGGCGGGCTCTATGCCCTCTTCGCCGCCGGACTCAGCCTCGTCTTCGGGATCATGCGGCTGGTGAACCTGGCCCACGGCGATCTCATCGTCATGGCCGCCTACCTGATCCTGGTGCTGGTGACGCTGCTTGGCATCGACCCGTTTCTCGCGGCCCTGATCTCTGCCCCGTTGCTGTTCGGCATCGGCTGGTTGCTACAGATGCATGTTCTCAACCGAACCCTCGGACCCGACATCCTGCCGCCTCTGCTCGTTACCTTCGGTCTGTCGATCGTGATCCAGAACGCTCTCCTGGAAGGCTTTTCCGCCGACAGCCAGCGCTTGTCCGTCGGCCCGCTGGAAACCGCATCGCTCGCAATCGGGCCCGTCAATGTCGGCGTCATGCCACTGCTCACCTTCCTGTCCGCGATCATCGTGATCATCGCACTCAACCGGCTTTTCTACAGCACGTCGCTCGGCCGGGCCTTCCGAGCGACTTCAGATGACTCCGTTATCGCCAGCCTCATGGGGATCCGTCCCCAGAACATCTTTGCAACCGCGACCGGGATCGCCATGGTCGTCGTGACCATCGCTGCGCTTTACCTGGGCACCCGCGCCAATTTCGACCCGACGATCGGACCGGCGCGCCTGATTTATGCCTTCGAAGCCGTGATCATCGGCGGCCTCGGATCGCTCTGGGGCACGCTCGCCGGCGGGATCATTATCGGCGTCGCGCAGACCCTCGGGGCCGCGATCAATCCGGAATGGCAGATCCTCGCCGGGCACATCGCCTTCGTCATTGTCCTGTTGTTCAGACCGCGCGGCCTGTTCCCGCGGGCCGTGGATTGAGGAAGCTGCCATGACTAGCTCCGCCCAACCCGCCTGGACCGTCGAGACCCGGACGCGCACGTCGACCATCTTCCTCGGCCTTGCCGCTGTCCTCGTGATCGTCCTCGCCTTTGCCCCCTTCTATGCATCGCGCAGCCTGATCCAGGACCTGTTCTTCATTCTGACCATGCTGGTGCTGGCCCAGGGCTGGAACCTTCTCGCAGGCTATGCAGGTCTCGTCTCCGTCGGCCAACAGGCCTTCGTCGGTATCGGCGCCTATGCCATGTTCGGTGGCGTTATCCTTCTGGACCTTGATCCGCTGGTCTCGATCCTTCTCGGCGGCGTCGCGGCTGCCCTGCTGGCCATCCCGACCGCCTTCTTCACTTTCCGTCTGCAGGGGGCCTATTTCGCCATCGGCACCTGGGTTGTCGCGGAAATCGTCCGTCTTACGGTCGCGCAATGGAAAGCCCTCGGCGGCGGCACGGGCACATCCCTGCCCCGCAGCGCGACCCGAGAAATGTTCGGCCTTGAATTCCTGAAGGACACGTTCGGCTTAAAGACCTCTGCGGCAACAGACGTCATCACCTTCTGGCTCGCGCTGGTGCTCGCCGTCGTCACGGTCGGGGTGGTCTACCGGCTGCTGCGCTCACGGCAGGGGCTCGGGCTCGCGGCCGTGCGCGACAACCAGAACGCCGCCCGTTCCGTCGGCGTTGATGCGCAGCGGCTGAAGACAATCGTTTATCTCAGCACAGCCTTCATCACGGGCCTCGCCGGCGCACTCATCTATGTCCAGAAAGCCCGGATTTCTCCCGATGCCGCCTTCTCGGTGCTGGACTGGACCGCCTACGTGATCTTCATCGTCGTCATCGGCGGCATCGGAACGATCGAGGGACCGATCATCGGCGTCCTCGTGTTCTTTGCCCTGCAGAATTCCCTGTCCGGCTATGGCTCCTGGTACCTGCTGGTCCTCGGTTTGCTGGGCATCGTCATCATGCTGTTCGCACCGCGTGGCCTCTGGGGTCTCTTCACCGACCGCACCGGCATCGAACTCTTTCCCATCCGCCGCCGGCTCTCCAGCGGCCCTACCGAAAAACCGGGAGGTTGACATGAAAAAGACACTCACAGCCCTGTTTCTGATCGCAAGCGGCTCCATGGCGACGGCCGATGGCCTGCCCGGCATGAAGGGTATGGACCATATCGGTTTCACCGTCCCCGACCTGGAAGAGGCCGTCACGTTTTTCACCGGCACGCTCGGCTGCAAGGCGTTCTATCCGCTCGGCCCGTTTTCCGGCGGCGACAGCACGTGGATGCAGGATCACCTGAACGTCGATCCGAAAGCGACCATTCCGGCCATGCGCCTCGTGCGCTGCGCAAACGGCGCCAACCTTGAAATCTTCCAGTACACCGCACCGGACCAGGACAGCGAGCCGCCACGCAACTCCGACATCGGCGGACACCACCTTGCGTTCTACACCACCGACATGGACGGCGCGGTCGCCTACCTGCAGGACAAGGGCATCAAGGTGCTGGGCGCACCAACGAAGATGACCGAAGGCCCGTCGGCCGGGGAAACCTGGGTCTATTTCCTTGCTCCGTGGGGCATGCAGCTTGAACTCGTGAGTTACCCGGACGGCAAGGCCTACGAGGCGGATTTCGACGCGCGCCTCTGGGACCCCCGGTCCTGATCGATATTTGGAGGAACTGCAAATGGCTGATTACAGCACCGATGTCCTGATCATCGGCACAGGTCCGGCGGGCTCCGCGACAGCGGCGCTTCTGTCGACCTACGGCATCGAGAACATGGCGATCAACCGATATCGCTGGCTCGCCAACACGCCGCGCGCGCATATTACGAACCAGCGCACCATGGAGGTCCTGAGGGATCTCGGACGCGAGGTCGAGGACGAAGCCTACCTCTTCGCCGCGCATCAGGAACTCATGGGCGAAAACGTCTTCTGTGAGAGCCTTGCCGGTGAAGAAATCGGCCGAATGAAGAGCTGGGGCAATCATCCGCTCTCGAAGGCCGAGCACCTGATGGCCTCGCCGACCATGATGAACGACCTGCCGCAGACCTTCATGGAGCCGCTTCTGTTCAAGACAGCCTGCTCGCGGGGCACCCAGGCACGCATGTCGACCCAGTACCTCTCGCACGAACAGGACGCTGAAGGCGTGACAACCACTTGCCTCGACCGGCTGTCGGGCAAGGAGTTCACCATCCGCTCGAAATATCTCGTCGGTGCTGACGGCGGCAATTCCCTCGTTGCCGAACATGCCGGCCTGCCGTTCGAAGGCAAGATGGGCGTCGGCGGCTCGATGAACATCCTGTTCCGGGCGGACCTTTCCAAATATGTCGCCCACCGGCCCTCCGTTCTTTATTGGGTGATGCAGCCCGGCGCGGATGTCGGCGGTATCGGCATGGGCCTCGTCAGGATGGTGCGGCCCTGGAACGAGTGGCTGATCGTCTGGGGTTACGACATCAACCAGCCGGCCCCGGAAGTCGATGAAGCAATGGCAACCGACGTGGCCCGCCAACTGGTCGGTGACCCGGAGCTCACTATCGAACTGATCTCGGCAAACACCTGGACCGTCAACAACATGTACGCCACGCACATGCAAAAGGACCGGGTGTTCATCATGGGCGATGCGGCGCACAGGCATCCGCCGTCCAACGGTCTGGGATCCAACACCTCGATCCAGGACAGTTTCAACCTGGCCTGGAAGCTTGCCGCGGTTCTGAAGGGCCAGGCGAGCGAAGCGCTGCTCGACAGCTACAGCGTCGAACGGGCACCCGTCGCCAAGCAAATCGTGACCCGTGCCAACCAGTCGATTGCCGAATTCGGCCCGATCTTCGAAGCGCTCGGCATGGGCGAAGGTGTCGACCCGGAGGTCATGCAGCAGAACCTGGTCGCACGTTGCGACAGCACCGATGCCGCAGAAGCGCAACGCGAGGCGATCCGCAAGGCGATCGCCTTCAAGAAATACGAGTTCGATGCCCACGGCGTGGAAATGAACCAGCGCTACAAGTCAAATGCGGTTGAAACGGACGGCCAGCCGGAGCCGGCTTTCGAACGCGATGCAGAGCTTCACTACCAGGCGACCACCTGGCCGGGAGCCCGCATTCCCCATTGCTGGCTGTTCGATCACGACACGGGCGACAAGTTTTCGACGCTCGATCTGTGCGGCGGCGGCGCCTTCACCGTTTTCACCGGCATAGGCGGCGAAGCCTGGGAAGAAACCGCGAAATCCGTCGGCGCGGAGTTCGGTCTCAATGTCGTGGTGCATGTGATCGGTCCGCGCCGGACATATGTCGATCACACCGGCGACTGGGCGCGGGCGCGCGAGGTCAGCGACAAGGGCTGCGTCCTGGTGCGTCCGGACCAGCATGTCGCGTGGCGCAGCACCGGACTGACAAGCGATCCTGCCGGCGATCTGCGCCGCGTCTTTTCCAAAATTCTCGCACGTTAAGGAGAGCCCGATGGAAGCTCACGAGCTTGGTTATTTCACCGAAGAAAATTCCGCGGAAGTGGTTACGGGCCGGAACAAGAACGCCAGTGACCCGCGCCTGAAGGAAATCATGGAAGTCGTGACGCGCAAGCTTCACGAGGCGGTAAAGGAAATCGAACCGACCCAGGAAGAATGGTTCAAGGCCATACAGTTCCTGACGGCGACGGGGCACAAATGCGACGACTGGCGCCAGGAGTTCATCCTGTTGTCCGACGTGCTCGGTGTCTCGATGCTGGTCGATGCCGTCAACTCGCGCCGCCCGACCGGCGCCTCGGAAAACACGGTCCTCGGGCCCTTCCACCTGGGCGATGCGCCGGAATACGAGATGGGACACAACATCTGCCTGGATGATAAGGGCGAAGACCTGCTGGTACGCGGCATGGTCAAGGACATCGACGGCAATCCCATGGAGGGGGTCAAGATCGATGTCTGGCAGGCCAATGATGAAGGCTTTTATGACGTCCAGCAGAAAGGCATCCAGCCGGAGTTCAACCTGCGCGGCGTGTTCCGCACCGGACCGGACGGCAAATACTGGTTCCGGGCGGTCAAGCCGAAACACTACTCGATCCCGGCCGACGGACCTGTCGGCGACATGCTGAACCGGCTCGGACGGCACCCGTTCCGCCCGGCGCATCTCCACTACATCGTGTCCAAGGACGGTTACGACGAGCTGACCACACATATCTTCGACCCGGATGACGAATACATCGATTCCGACAGCGTGTTCGGGGTCAAGAAGAGCCTGATCGCGGACTTCCGCAAGATCGAAGACCCGGAAAAGACACGGGACGCCGGTTTCAGCGGCCCCTCTTTCTGGGACGTCGAGTTCGATTTCGTGCTGGCTCCGAAGAAGGCGTAAGATGTCCAAACCCTGCATCATCTGCGTCGCGATTACCGGCTCCCTGCCGCGCAAGGAGCACAATCCGGCCGTGCCGATCACGGTTTCCGAGCAAGTCGAGAGCACCCACGAGGCATTCGAGGCCGGGGCGACGATCTGCCATGCCCATGTGCGCAACGACGATCAAACCCCGAGCTCCGACCCGGAGAAATTCGCCCGGCTCAAGGAAGGACTGGAAAAGCACTGCCCCGGCATGATCATCCAGTTCTCCACGGGGGGCAGATCCGGGGCGGGCAAGGCGCGCGGCGGCATGCTGCCGCTGAAACCCGACATGGCCTCGCTCTCGGTCGGCTCCAACAACTTCCCGACCAGGGTCTATGAGAACGCACCCGACCTTGTCGACTGGCTGGCCGGGGAAATGAAGATCCACGACGTGAAGCCGGAAATCGAGGCGTTCGATCTCAGCCATATCCACCAGGCGGCGGCGATGAACCGGGACGGACGCATTCCGGGAGATATCTACATCCAGTTCGTCATGGGCGTGAAGAACGCCATGCCCGCGGACAAGGATGTGTTCGACTACTACGTCAGAACAGTCGAGCGCCTGATGCCGGATGCTGAATGGTGCGCCGCCGGTATCGGTGCGAGCCAACTCACCTTGAACGAATGGTCGATCGCTGCCGGCGGCCATGCCCGCACCGGGCTTGAGGACAACATCCGCCTCGACCGGGACCGGCTCGCGCCGTCGAACGCCGCTCTTGTCAAGCGAACAGCCGAAATCTGTGCCGCCAACAACCGGCCTGTTGCGTCAGCCCACGAAGCCCGGTCGCTGCTTGGCCTTGCCCCCAAACCCCACTGAAAACCCAGGAACCCTTAAATGAGCGATCCCTTCGAAGCCGCACATGTTGAAGCCAGAGAGGCCGCCCGCGCCTTCCAGGCCATGGAACATTCAGCGGACCCGACAACCCTCGAACTCCTGTTCACGGTGGCCCGCACCCACTACGGCTGGCAGGACCGCGATGTGTCCGAAGAGACGCTGCATGCGCTCTACGACATTGCGAAAATGGGACCGACCTCGATGAACCAGCAGCCCATGCGGGTGCTGTTCATCCATTCGGACGATGCCAAGGACAGGCTCGAGCCGTGCCTGATGGAGGCCAACAGGCCCAAGATGCGCACCGCTCCCGTTACGGCAATCATCGCCTATGACCTGAACTTCTGGGAGGAGCTGCCGAAGCTGTTCCCGCCCAATCCCAATGCGCAGGACATCTTCCGCAACAACTCGACGGCAGCGCAGGTCAACGCCTTCCGGAACGGGACGCTGCAGGGCGCCTATTTCATGCTCGCCGCGAGAGCCGTCGGGCTGGATGTCGGGGCCATGTCCGGTTTCGACAACAAGAAAGTGGACGAGGAGTTTTTCCACGGAACGTCCCTCAAATCGAATTTCCTTGTGAACCTTGGTTACGCCGACACGTCGAAGATTTTCCGGCGTCTTCCCAGGTTCGACTACGCCGACGTCTGTCAGACGCTTTAGGAGGACCACGCCATGTCAGGCCCGCACATTACCAAGGACGACATCCTGAAAGCCTCGGCGGGGATGCTGCAAAAGCAGCTTTTCGTCGTCTTCACCAGCCCGACGAACGGAATGGGGCCGGTGATGGAAAACATCGAAGAACACCTGAAGTTCCAGGTCGACCTGGAACAGAGGGGCATCATGCTCGGTGCCGGTCCTTTCTGGGCCGACGACGAACATACCTGGAACGGCGAAGCATGGTGATCATTCGCGCCGACAGCCTCGCCCACGCCCGTGAAATCGCCGAGACAGATCCGATGCATTCCTCGGGTGCACGCAGTTTCACGATCCGGCCCTGGCTGCTCAACGAAGGCCGGATCACGGTCGAGGTGAATTTCTCGACAGGACGCCACGCGGTCGCCTGATGACCGCTCTTTTGGGAGGAAAACGCATGAAACGCATGATAGCTGCACTCAGCCTCGCCGCCGCAGCGGCCATGGCACCGGCACAGGCCGAAACCTACAACCTGACGATGGCATCCAGCCATCCGACCGTCTTGCCCTGGGTCGGACAGCTGTCCACCCTGGTGGTCGGCGAATCCAACAAACGCCTGGAGGCGATGGGGGCCGAAGACCGGATCGAATGGACGGAAGCCTATGGCGGATCGCTCTACGGCTTCAAGGACACGCTGGAAGCCGTCGGCGACGGCCTGACCGACGCCGGCTGGGTCGGCACGCTCTGGGAAGGTTCCAAGATGCCGCTCCAGAACATGACCTATTTCACGCCCTTCGTTTCCGATGACCTTGTTGCGACGCTGAAGATCATGAACGAGCTGCACCGCGAACTGCCCGCCCTGCAGAAAGCCTGGGATGATCAGAACGTGGTCTTCCTCGGCGCCAGCGGTGTGGAAACCTATCACCTGCTGACGAATTTCCCGGTGAATTCCCTGAAGGACCTGGAAGGCCGCAAGATCCTCGCACCGGGGCCGTCCGCCAACTGGATCAAGCATCTGGGTGCTGTCCCGGTGAACGGCGCGCTGCCGACCTACTACAACCAGATCCAGACCGGCGTTGCCGACGGCATGGTCGTCATCGTGACCGGCGCCTTTCCGAACAAGCATTACGAGGTCGCCCCCTACGTAACGCTTGTCGGTATCGGCGCGCAGATGACCGGCGGTCTTGGCATCAACAAGGATGTCTGGGACGGCCTGTCTGACGATGTCCGCAAGGTCCTGACGGAACTTGGCGAGGAATACACGGTTGCCCATGCCGAGGAAGTCATGGCGCGCTACGACGCGTTCCTGGCCAAGCTGCCGGAAGTCGGCGCGACCGTGACCACGCTGCCGGCAGAAGAAGTCTCGACCTGGGCCGACGGTCTTCCGAACCTTGCCAAGGACTGGTCCGACGCCAATGCCTCCGACGGCGCCGAGGACGTCTTGCAGGCCTACATGGCCAAGGTGCGTGAAGCCGGCCTGGAGCCGCGCATCGACTGGACCAAGAAGTAAAGGGAGGGCTCGCCGTGGCGATCACATCACGACAATTCCGCCACGGCGCCGACCGGACGGTGAACGGGGTTTCCGCGCTCACCGGCGCCGTCAGTGCGGCCGCCTCGATCTGGATCTTCTGCCTGATGCTCCTGATCTGCTCCGACATCGTCGGACGCACCTTCTTCAATTCGCCCGTGCAGGGCGTTGCGGAGATCGTGGCCAACTCCATCGTTGCCATCGTTTTCCTTCAGGCCGGCCACACCGTCATGAGCGGGCGCATGACCCGCACCGATATCCTGATCGGCAGCATCGAGGAGCACAGGCCCTTCGCTGCCGCCGTCATGCGCGTGTTCTTTCACCTCGCCGGAATCTTCGTCTTCGCCCTGATTGCCTGGGGGACCTGGCCGAAGCTGGTGGACGCCTGGGTCGAAAACGAATTTTTCGGCGCGCAGGGCGTCTTCACAGCACCCGTCTGGCCGATCAAGGCCTGTCTTTTCGGCGGCTCGATCCTCACGTGCATGGCTTTCGCCACGCAGGTGCTCATCGATGTGAAGGAAATCCTGAACGCCTCGCGCGTCGAACCTCTCACCGTCCGCCATTCCGTTGACCTGCCGCCCAGAGGCCTGCCCATTCTGATCGGCTTTGCGCTGCTTCTGGTACTCGGCTACGGGGTGTTCTTTGCCGATCTCGGCCGGATCGAAATCGGGGTCGCCGCGATTTTCTTCATGCTGATGCTGATCTTCTCCGGCGCACAT
The DNA here is from genome assembly GCF_965229775.1 of Roseibium sp. GTDB lineage: Bacteria > Pseudomonadota > Alphaproteobacteria > Rhizobiales > Stappiaceae > Roseibium. The sequence goes on along the minus strand of NZ_OZ245929.1, from coordinate 4,611,993 downwards.
ATTGCGGTTGTGCTGATCCTGCTCAGCTTTCTCGGCATCTGGCTGATCCGCGACAACCCGAATGTCGCCATGCGCTCGCTGGCGCTGGCCGCCGACGGGGCCATCAACCGTTATCTCTTCGGCGTCGTGCCGCTGTTCGTGCTCATGGGCCTGATCGTCGACACGGCAGATATCGGACGCGACGCCTACCGGGTCGCCGCCTGGATGCTTCAGAAGATCAAGGGCGGCCTCGGCATGGCGACCGTTGCCGCCAATGCCGTGTTTGCCTCCATCACCGGCATTTCCATCGCCTCGGCAGCGGTGTTCTCGCGGGTCGCGGTGCCGCAGATGGTCGCCAACGGTTACAACAACCGCTTCGCGCTCGGCGTGGTCGCCGGCTCGTCCGTCCTCGGCATGCTGATCCCGCCGAGCCTGCTCCTGATCATCTACGGGGTTCTGGCGGAACAGTCCGTCGGCGCGCTTTTCCTTGCCGCGATCGTACCGGGCATCCTGCTGGCGCTGGTGTTCGGTGTCGGCATCTACCTGATGGCAAGGTTCCGGCCCAGAATGGTGATGCAGAGCGACCGCCCGGCGGTAATCGAGGGGGAAACCTGGGGCACGGCCGCCGTCAAGCTGATCCCGATCACGGTGCTCGTGATCATCGTTCTCGGCGGCATTTATTCCGGTTTCTTCACGCCGACCGAGGCTGGTGCTGCGGGCGCTGCCGCGTCCATCGCCGTTGCCGTTGCCAAGGGCAGCCTGACCTGGGCGCGGTTCTGGAAGGTGCTGGTCGATACCGGTCTCGTTTCCGTCTCGATTCTCCTCCTGATCATTGCGGCCTCAATGTATTCAAGGATGCTGACGCTGTCGACGATCCCGCAGGAAATCACCATGCTCTTCTCCGATGCCGGGCTCGGGCTGATGGGCTTCATGATGATCTACCTGCTCCTGGTAATCGTCATGGGCATGATCCTCGATTCCACCTCGATCATGCTGATCCTTCTGCCGCTGTCGCTGCCCATCGTTACGGGGCTCGGCGGCGATCTCATCTGGTTCGGCATCGTCACCGTGATCGCCGTGGAGATCGGTTTGCTGACGCCCCCCTTCGGACTGACGGTCTATGTGGTGAAGGCGACGATATCGGACAGCAGCACGACCCTCGGCGACATCTTCATCGGCACGTTTCCGTTCGTGGTCATGATGACAATCGTCACCTTGCTGCTCACCTTCATCCCGGCGCTCAGCCTGGTCTTTGAATAGGAACCGCCATGCATTTCGTCATCTTTGCCAAGGACCGCCCGGACGCCCTCAACCGGCGCCTCGACGTCATCGATCTTCATCGCGCCTATCTGGGCGAAGCCCCTGCCCGGCACGGCGTCAGGGTGCTGCTCTCCGGTCCGCTCACACGGGATGACGGGGAGACCATGCGCGGGTCGTTCTTCCTGCTGGATGCGCCGGACCGGGCGTCGATTGAAGCGCTTATCGAGGGAGATCCGCTCAAGGCGGCGAATGTGTGGGAGACGGTCGACGTCTCTGCCGTCCATGTCAGGCAGAACAACATGACCGGTTCCTGAAACCGGTCAAGGGAGATGAAGAACAATGCCAGGTTTCAAGGGCGGGTGCCTGTGCGGCGCGATCCGCTACGAGGTGTCGAGCGATCCGGTCAACATGTGGAACTGCCACTGCGACGACTGCCGCAAATCATCCGGAGCAAGCTACGCAACCAATGTCTTTGTGAGGGTCGCAGACCTCACGATGACCCGGGGCGAAACGGCCAAGTTCCAGCACAAGTCGGACAGCGGCAACAGCATGACCAAGGAATATTGCGCCGACTGCGGCTCGCAGATCTTCAACGCCAATTCGGGCCGTCCGGCGATCAAGGTCGTGCGCGCCGGCACGGTTGACGACGGCAGCTTCGTGAAACCCAGGGCAAATGTCTACGCTTCGCGCGCCCTGCCCGGGGTTCTGGACGGATCGGACCTCCCCGCCTTCGACGAAATGCCACCGGACCCGTCCGTGTTCTTCAAGGGCTAGTGCGGTGAATTTGACGTTCGCATCATTGCTGCAGCAGTCTGCGAAGCGAACTTCAAATTCGTAAACCGCACTAGAAACATAGACTTGCTAGTCACCTTCTTGAATCTGCAGTTCGTTCGAAGCCCGCTGCAAAATGAACCGAACTTCAGATTCAGGTGACTAGTGGACATCGTCCGGGTCTCTTCGGACGGCAGTGTGTCTGCCGGGCCGAGTTCCGCGCCGCCCGTTTGGAACCGATGTCAACGCGGCAACAGACGCACACAACAAAGCATTCGCAGACCGTGTTGCGGTCCGATGCGAGTGGTTTGCGTGTTGGGAAAAGTGGTCGGGGCAGCAAGATTCGAACTTGCGACCCTCTGGTCCCAAACCAGATGCGCTACCAGGCTGCGCTATACCCCGATCCGTTGATTTGGCGGGTGTACAGACGTTCGCAGATTGCGTCAAGCGGGAATGATGCGTGATGTTCTGTCCTTTGTGGACATGCACCGGCAAATTGTTCCCGGGCCAATTCCGCGAACCGGGCATCGTGCGGTCCTGTTTCGAACTGTTCCCAAAACAGCAAGAAAACCGACCACGAGACAACGAGCCTTCGCACGGAATACGCGTAATTCGTGTCTTTTGTGACGGATATCATAACGAAATTACCGCGGCGTCGCTATTTCAGCATCCAAGTGAAGCCGGCACCTTGCCGGCCCAAATTGCATGGAGACTGATGATGAGTTCAGTGAAAGCGAAACGTGGCTACAAGGGGCCCTATGTCGAACAGTTGCAACGTCAGCTCAACCGGTCCTCAATCGGCATTACGCTCACACCGGACGGCGATTTCGGGTCCAAGACGGAAGGCGCGGTTTACGCGTTTCAAAGTCAGGAAAGCCTCATGGTCGACGGCGTTGTCGGCGCATTCACCGACGCTGTCCTGTTCGAAAAGGATCATCAAAAACTGAGGCACAAGCCCAAGGAAGTCTTCCAGGGGGCAACGTCCAACTGTTGGGCTGCCGCCACCGAAAGCTGGCTGACCACGCGCCACGGCCGGCGCAACTATACGCAAGAACAGATCATCTCCGGTATGATCTCGGAAGGCGGCGCAAGATCGAATGGTGCGTTGCGGATCCCGAGCGGCCAGACACTCTGGGAACTCTACTACGGTCTGCGTCCGCTCTCTGTCTCTTCAGACGAGTTCTACGCTGAAACGGCCTTCACCCGGATGTCCTGGCACGGGCCCCTCATGATCGGCTACAAACCCACCGGGTCCGATGTCGGGCATGTCGAAGTCATGTGGGGAACCACGATCCACAAAGGCAAGCCTGCCGTAATTACAATGGATCCCCTGAAGCAGACCAACCCCATGAAAGTGATCAAGATCCCTGAATTGCACGGCATGGGCGGACGCGTGACAACATGGATGCCGAAAGTGCCGCTGCTGATCTAGTCGATGTCATGCTCTGGCGGAACAGGTAGTGAGCGACCGCGCGGGCATATGGTCTCCACCGATCCGAACAGGATTCAGACCAATGCGCCACCAAACGGGTCTTTCGGGAATGGAGTGGCAACCTCACGAGTAAACATAGGGTTACGGAGGATCACGCGTGAGGTTGCCAAGCGATGCCTTCGATCGCAATTTGACGCTACGGCATGTTTATTAATGAACCGTTTCGTCTCAAAAAAATGTATCTTAAATTTTGACAGACGGGTAACATCGAAGTCGGACGGCAGTCCAACAAAGCTGATCAGTTGATCGTGGATGGAAGCTCTGTTTTCCCGTTTCGCGCGCTCAGCCACCCGTCATCGATGCGCTGGAGACCCTGTCGCCGACCTTGATGCCACGTTCTGCCGATGTCCCGGCGTTGAGTTCCAGGACGTATTTGGCAGGTGCGCCCGAGGGGATCGTCTGCTCGGAAAAGGGCGTCGTGTCGGCGGCGATGCTGACGATCCCGCCGGCGGCGTCGATATAGATGATATCGAGCGGCAGCGGCGTGTTCTTCATCCAGAAATAGCGGTCGCCTTCCTGTTCGAAGATGAACAGCATGCCGTGGTCGGCGGCCATTTCCTCGCGGAACATCAGGCCGCGGGAACGCTCGGGTGCGGTCACCGCGACCTCCACCGTGAACTCATGCGTCTTCCCGGAGCTTTCAACCGTCAGGGGTTCGGTGCGCAGCCGCTTGCCGTCATCCTGTGCGACGGCGCCGGCGGACAGGCCCGTCACCAGGATCAGGGCAAGGAACACCTGGGCGGCTGAGCGGAAAAATCGGGACACTGGTTTTCACCTTCAACAGTTACACATCGGCGGGAGCGCGGTTGCACATCTGCCGGTCAATTCGAATTCGGGGCTGCGCGTTTTCAGGATCAACCCGCCTGTCCGGGGACATTCGGCAAACAAAAAGGCCGGAGCAAGTCCGGCCGGAAGGAAACTCCGCGCAAGCAATCCCGGTTCAGTGCGACGCGGGAATATGTGTTCCGGTTCCCACGGGGCGGATCTCGGCGGCCATGCGCCCCTTCGGCCCCTGGCCGAAACGAACCTGCACATCCTGCCCGGGCCGCAATTCCGTGATCCCGAAGCGGCGCAGCGTCTCCATGTGAATGAAGATGTCTTCCGTGCCCTCGCCCTGAGTCAGGAAACCGAATCCCTTCACACGGTTGAACCACTTGACCGTCGCCGTTTCAAACCCGCCTTCGGGAACGACCTGGACATGGGTTCTTGACGGCGGCAGCTGCGAGGGATGGGTCGCCGTCGTTTCGTCCATCGACAGGATGCGGAACGCCTGCAGGCCACGGGGCCTGTCGAGCACTTCGCAGACGACGCGCGCGCCCTCGTAAGCCGTCTGGTAACCGTCGCGTCTGAGACAGGTCACGTGCAGAAGTATGTCGCCGTCTCCGCTGTCGGGTACGATGAAGCCATAGCCCTTGCCCACATCGAACCATTTTATTGTTCCGGCAATCTCGAATACGTCGACGGCAACGTCCTCTGTCGTCGTTTCGAGCGCGCGGGGTTCCCGTGCGGTTTTCACCCCCATAGCGATATTGTCCCGTCTCTGGTCCGCATCATTTGGCCGAGGGCAAGTTGCGACTCACCTCACGACCGATTCCTAATAAAAGGATAACATTGCGACTTATAGCGAGAAGCGAAATTGTGGAACTAACCACAGACCATTTACATGTTTTGATCAGTTTCTTCGCCAAAACCTGAAAAAGTTTGTGCCAGCGGCGTTCGAATGACAGTAGAGGCGAGCGAATCGAGCGGCGTTTCTTGTCCATTGAGAATCACGAGTTCGGCGCGGTAACGAACAGCATTTACCGGCAACTGGGCCGCGGGGTGCACCACGAGCGAGGTTCCCATCGCCAGGAAGACGTCGCAGGCCTGCGTGGCCTGAAAGGCGGCTTCAAGCTCGGCCTCGGGCATCTGCTGGCCGAAACTGATGACCGCGGCCTTGAGAAGGCCGCCACAGGCGGTACAGCGCGGCGAGCGCCTTTCCTCCACGTCCTTCCTCTGGTCAGCGAGTTCCGCCCGCCTGCCGCAATCCAGGCAGGTGGCAAACGTCGAGTTGCCGTGAATTTCGATCAGCCTGTCCTCCGGAAACCCCGCCGCCTGATGCAAACCGTCGACATTCTGGGTCACCAGGCACTTGAGCTGCCCCGTCTCCGCCAGTTTCGTCAGGGCCCTGTGCGCGGCGTTTGGCCTGGCCTTTTCAAAGAAGTCCGCCATCTCGAAACGCCGGTCCCAGTCTTCAAGACGGCTTTTTTCGGAAGCAATGAAATCCTGGTATTGAACCGGCCTGCGCTGGGACCATATCCCTCCCGGGGACCGGAAATCCGGAATTCCCGATTCAGTCGAAATACCCGCGCCGGTCAAAGCAACGATGCTGAGGCCGTCATCCTGCAAAAAATCGGCTACAAAGTCTCTGGCTTCGGAAAGGCTGGTGATAAGGGTCATGAGCCGGCCGGGCACCTCTGGATAGATCCCTCGATTGAGGAAAAGGACAAGCTATGCGTTATCTGCACACGATGGTTCGTGTAACCGACATTGAAGAGTCCCTGGACTTTTATTGCAACAAGATGGGCATGACGGAGATCCGCCGTCACGAAAGCGAAAAAGGCCGTTTCACCCTGATCTTCCTTGCCGGTGGGGACGATATCGAGGCGGCAAAGGCGAACAAGGCTCCTCTTCTCGAGCTGACCTACAACTGGGATCCGGAGGAATACAGCGGTGGCCGCAATTTCGGTCACCTTGCCTTTGAGGTCGACGACATCTACGCATTCTGTGACGATCTGCAGAAAAAAGGCGTGACGATCAACCGTCCGCCGCGTGACGGCCACATGGCTTTCGTTCGTTCGCCGGACAACATTTCCTTCGAGCTGCTTCAGAAGGGCGAAGCCCTTGAAATCAAAGAACCCTGGGCATCCATGCCGAATACCGGCGAGTGGTGATTCCGTCCGGTTTTCAACATGTGCGGGTCCGGAATACCGGGCCCGCAAAAAATTGTCGCAAAGGCTCTTGCGGGCAAGTCCATTCCCGCCTATAAGCCTCCCCACGACGCAGCCGCGTCGACCGCGCGCCCATCGTCTAGCGGTCTAGGACGCCGCCCTTTCACGGCGGAAACACGGGTTCGAGTCCCGTTGGGCGTGCCATTTCCCCTCACATTATTCCGGGTCAGGCAGCAAACGCGCTCGCGCGTGCGTCAGCGCGTGGGCGAAACGTAGCGCCCTTCGATCGCCTGGGCCGGGTCGTCGCTTCCGAACAACGTCCTGCCCGGAAAATGACGCTGGTAGAACGCGGCCAGGTCGTTCGCGCCCGGACCGGCATATTCGATCCTGCCATCGGGAAAGAAGACATCGAGATCATCATCCTCGTGGTCCGATGCATAGGTTTCCTGGGAGCCGTGCAGGATCATGTTGACGCCGATGCGGCTGTTCACGAAGTTCTGGACATCGACGAATTTCGGCGAACGTGCATGCGTCTGCCCAAGCCTTTTTTCCTTGACCCTGACGATGCGATCCGGGGCGTCCATGTCGACGATGCCGTAGAGATCAAAGTCGCCGTGGATGCATTTCCCGGCCGTGATCAGGGAGCTGGAGGTGAACTTGACACAGCCGTAATAAGGATCTTCCGGATTGCGTTCGACGAAGTATTGGCCGCCGGCGGGAATATAGGTGAAGCTTTTCTGTTTTTCATGAGTGGACATTTCCGGATGCAGCTGGCCCGCAAATGAGCGCCACGCCGCCAACGCCTTTGCATATTTTCCGTCGGTGTAGGCGCCCTCCCCGAACAAATTCGGATCAACCACGAGGCCGGCAATCACGCCCCGTTTCGCTTCGGGCAGACGTGCTCCGGTCGGCACGACGTTGTAATCGGCAGTCTTTGCCTTGCAGTCCAGCCTTTTGGGGACCGCGTAGGGTTCTCCGATATGCTGCAGCGACGCGGTGTTCGTTCGCCTCACCAGGATCGCAACGTTGTAAAGCTTCGCCGCCGTCTTGAAGACACCTATGTGCGGGCCTTTCATGTGAGAAAGAATATCTGAATGACCAGCCATCAAACCCGCTCCCGCTCGAACTCGATCGCGGCCATCCGGTATCGCCGCGCGTTGGAAGCCATTCTACCAAGATCCTCTGCGGAACGTACGTGATCTTCATCACGCATCTTGCCTAAAGCCGAAGGATTGCCAGCGCCGCCGCCGCACAACTGTCCTTCATCTGTTCAAGAGGCGCTGCCTCTGCCGGAAATCGACGAAAAGTTGATACAAAAATCGTTGAAGCATCTGTGTGAACAGTGGAATCACGCATAAAGTTTGTCTATGATCAGCGCGAGGATTCAAGCGTTCTTGGAACCTTCACACTCGGGCAGGTGGGCATTTTTAAGAGCAATTTCACCAAAACGCATACTTGTGACGCGTATTACACATCGATTAATGCCGCAGAGGTAGGTTAAAGAAGAAGAGGACACTCGCCTCAAATAAAGATCGGACAAACCGACGGGCAATATTGATCTTACGAGAGGACAGGACATGTTCACACGAATGATCGCCGTGCTGGCAATATTATTGGCAGGTACAATACCAGCTCTGGCAAAGCGCGTTGCACTCGTCATCGGCAACGGCGCCTACGAACACACGGTTCCGCTACCCAACCCATCGAACGATGCGGAAAAAATGGCTGCAAAACTGCGTAGCCTCGGTTTTGAGGTCGTTGCCGGCCAGGACCAGACCTACAACGACATGCGCCGCTCCGTCATGGATTTCGCGAAGAAGGCCTATGGTGCCGAAATCGCGCTGCTGTTTTACGCGGGCCACGGCATGCAGGTCGCTGGCCAGAACCTGCTGGTCCCGATCGACGCCCGGATCGAAGACGAGACGTCGCTCGATTTCGAAACCATCTCCGTCGACTTCATCATGCGCCAGATGTCCAAGGACGTTAAGGTGCAGATGGTGTTTCTCGACGCATGCCGCGACAACCCGCTGGCGCGCACACTCGCACGCCGCATGGGACCGAGCCGGTCCGGAAGCCTCGGTAGCGGCCTTGCGGAAATCAAGGTCGAGGAAACCGGCGGCGAAGGCTCCGTGATTGCGTTCGCGACAAGCCCGGGCGACGTCGCCCTGGATGGCGAGGGACAGAACTCTCCGTTCACGTCCGCTCTCATCCGGCACATCGACACGCCGAACGCATCCATCCAGACCGTGATGACGCGTGTTACCGGCGATGTCTACGACGCCACCGAAAAGCGTCAGCGTCCCTGGGTCAATGCATCGCTGATCGGCGAGGTCTTCCTGAACAAGCAGGCTGCACCGGCAGCGGCGGGAACGGAAGTCGCGTCCCTCGGAAGCACTGCGACAACGACGCCCGTACCCAACCAGGCCGTGACCAACGCTGCAACCGCAGCTGCGGCAACACCCCAGCCGAACCTCGACTGGGAACGCGAGAAGCTGATCTGGGAAGCTGCAAAGTCCAGCGACACGGTCGCCGACTATGAATCCTACCTGTCGGCGTATCCGAACGGGACGTTCGCGGACTTTGCCCGCAACTCGATCAAGCGTCTGCAAGGCGGCGCACAGGTTGCTGCGGTCAATCCTGCGGCCACGGCTCCGGCGAACGCTGCGCAGGGCGCAGTACCGGGTGCAGCGGTCACGTCCCTGCCGAACCCGCAGACAGCCGTTCCGGGCACTGCGGAAACCGAAGCCGCGCTCGGCTGGAACCGCACCGCACGTCGGGAAATCCAGACACGCCTGAACCTTACCGGGCACAATGTCGGACGCCCTGACGGTGCCTTCGGACCCAAGACCCGTGCCGGCATCGTCGCGTGGCAGACGGCAAACGGACTGGTTCCGTCCGGGTTCTTCACGGCGTCTCAGCAGCTGCTGCTGACCAACCAGACGGCGGTGCAGTACTCGGCCTACATCGCCGAAATCAAGCGCAAGCAGCAGGCTGCTTCCGCCTCGCGCAGCACAACGACCCGCCGGAACAACACGACCCAGCCCCAGCGTGCGACCAACACGCAGCGGCGGAACACCGGCGGAGGCGTGAACCCGGCAGGTGCCGCGTTTATCGGCGGCGTTGTCGGCGGCATCATCGGTGGTGCGATCGGCCGCTAGGCGAGCACTACAGAAACAGGAAAGCCCGGCAAATTGGCCGGGCTTTTTTTGTCAGTCCAATTTGAGACTGACCCGCTTGAGCCGCGAGGTTTTCGCCACATCCAGCACCCTGACCACCTGCTGAAAATCGATCGTGGCATCCGGGATGAGCACGGCAGATGCCGCACCCGCCTCCGCCAGGTTGTCCAGTTCCTCCACCAATTTGGTCAACGGCACATTCTTGCCGTTCACAACGAGACGCGGCTGTGCGTTGCCCGGTCCCGCCCTGAAATTGATCAGGACGGCGGGAACACCTTTTGCGGCAGAGGTATCAGAAATGCCCGTCGCCTCTCCGCTGCCGAGCGCCACGTCCAGCGGCCGCCAGATACCGAATGTCGACGACAACAGGAAGAACATCACGAGAATGAAGATCACATCGATGAGCGGCGTCAGTGGTATCCGCCTGCGTTTTCCAATCGGTGGATGGATCAGGATCATCTGTTACGTCTTCAATCACAAGGCTTGAGCGGTGCCGACCTTGTCATATTCCGTCTGTCTGCGTCAAACGGCATCGAAACGGCAAATTGACCCGCGCGGCGCTCCGTCTTAGCGTAAGCATTCGATGATCAGAGACTTCTTCCTCATGGCGAGAGCCAAGCATGCCGCGTATCGAATCCCATGCGCACGGCACTTCGACCGGGCTGCGGCCGTCTTGTGCATTGCGCCGGTGCTGTTGTTCATGGCCTCTCAGGACGCGCAGGCCGGACTGCGGGTGTGCAACGGGTCCGTCGATCTGGTGAACGTTGCGATCGGATACGACACCGAGGAGGGTTTGCGCACCGAGGGATGGTGGACCATAACCGCGAACGCATGCAGCCAGGTGCTGCAGGAACCCTTGAAGGCAGAAAACTATTATCTGCACGTTTCGGACGGTTTCGGCGAAGGCCGGCTCGGCGGCGACGTTACGCTGTGCATCCGCCAGGAAAAATTCGTTCTCTTCGATGGAGACCAATGCTGGCAAAGAGGCCTGATCGAGGCCGATTTTTTCAAGATCGAGACTGAAGGCGCTGAAGACTGGACTGTTTTGTTGTCATATGACTGATTTTTGTGTCAGATGGCGTTGAGTGCTGATTTTGTTATCGTTTCAGCGTGATGTTTTCGGGGGAATTACATGCGGTTTTTGACGCAATTCGTCGCAATCTGTTTTCTGAGCATCGCCTCGCTCACGCCAGGTCTGGCGCAGGCGCCGACCGGCAAGATCAGTCTGGAACTGAACCACGTCCAGCCGACCCAAGACGGCGGCTGCCGCTTGTCGATCATCGCGACCAACGGTCTGGAGCGCCCGATGAGCCAGCTCGGTCTGGAAATTGTTGCCTTCAACAAAGATGGCCTTGTCGACCAATTTCTGCGGCTTGAATTCTCACGCATTTCTGCCGGTAAAACCAAGGTTCTCCAGTTCGATCTAGCCGGAAAGGCATGCGACAGCCTGTCCAGGTTACACATCAACGACGTGTTGAACTGCGTTCCGGCGAGTGTCACGGACGTCTATTGCCCTGATTTGCTGGACCTTGGGAACCGGACAGCGATCGAGTTCGGCGACTGACCGTGTCACCCGAGACCGAATGGAGCCGGATCTGAATGCCTGAGACGTCGTCTTCTCTCCTGGAACTGGGCGGACCGGTCGTGCTGGTGCTGCTCGGGATTTCGATCCTCGCGCTCGCGGTCATCCTTGCAAAGGCGTTCCAGTTCTCAAACGCGCGCGTCGGCCGTCACACGCTGGTACGGCAGGCCGTCACCATGTGGCGGACCGGAGACCGGACCAAGGCGGCACAGGTTCTGCTCAAGGACCGGTCCCTGTCCGCAGGGCTCATCCGCAGCGCGATGGATGCGATCCAGATGCTGGAAAACCAGCCGCTCGGATCACAGGAACGCGACATCCGCGAAGAACGTTTGCGGGAGGAGATTTCAGCGCGGGCGGCCGACCGGTTGTTCGGGCTGGCGAGCTGGCTAAAGGCGCTCGATCTTGTCACGCAGATCGCGCCCCTGCTCGGCCTGTTCGGAACCGTTCTGGGGATGATTGAAACCTTTCAGACGCTTCAGGAATCCGGTTCTGCGGCAAACCCGGGCACGCTGGCGGGCGGCATCTGGGTCGCGCTGCTCACGACCGCCTGCGGCCTCGCCGTGGCCATTCCCGTTTCGGTCGCAGTCACCTGGTTCGAAACGCGCCTGGAAAAAGAACGTGCCGCTCTCGAAGTGCTTCTGACAGGCGTCTTTACCGCAGGCACCGGCGCGCCGCAGCCGTCATCGTGACACCTTGAAGGCCTCGATCGAATAAACCCCCGGCTTCTCCAGAACATCGGCGATTCTTTCGGCAGGCAATCTCCCGAAGGCCGAAGGCTGGTTCTCCTTGGGCCTGTTCCAGACCGCAAGAAGCAAGGCTGTTTCGCTTTGCACACTGCCCATCAAAGTCACCGGGAACGAAAAGGTCCACCCACCCAGGCGCTCCCTGCTCGTTTGAGGACGCAGGTAACTCCGGCCATCAAATATTTGGCCAGCATTGTCGATCAGATACAGTTCCGGCGGCCCTTTTCCGTTCAGCACGAGACCCGCCTGTTCCGCCAGAGCAATTCGGTCCAAAGGCAAATCTCGCTGAACTATGCCGGATACGACGGCACCACTGCGAACCAGGGTAGTGTCCAGCTCAAAGAGGCTGGGTGCTTCGACCCCGTTCGCCGCCTTGAGTGCATTCAACAAAGCGCATTGGCGCCTGGTAACCAAACGGCCCCCGATTTGGGCCTCGTAGCCCTGATCGGTCTTGAAACGCTGATCAAATGAAGTGAAGGAATTTATCCTCGAAGCGAACACCGTCACGTTTGCAGTGTTTGTCCCCGCTGACAATACAGATAAATGCATGCACTCACCTGCGTCGTAGTTCTCGACATAGGCGGTCACCTTTGCGAGCGGATCGATTGTCGGGACATCGTCTGGCGGTACGCTTGGCTCGGGGTCTGCGACGGTGGGTGCTGCGGGGACGCTGGAGGTTTCTGGGTCGCTCGGACGCACGGAAGGTGAAAGGATCTGCGAAGGCTGCACTGCGGCGATCTGTTCTTCGGCCGGTGCGACTGCCTGTACGTTGCCCGGTGCCACTTGTACAGGGCTGGCACTCGCCGCCGGGACCGTCTCGCTCTCGACCTGGCTAACCGGCGGTCTCGCGGCGACGGTCACGTCTTGAACGACTTCCGTCGATGTGACCGCCTGCACAGCACCTTTATTCGGCGTGACGGCGCTCACAGGCGCAGAACTCGTCGTGGTGGTGACCGGGGCCGGACGTGTTGCCGCCGTCACCGCCTCGACCGGTGGCGCAACACTCAAAACCGGCGGCCGGACTGCGCTATCGACAGTTTGCGGCTGGACCTGGGTGGTCGGCTGGACACTCGTCACAACAGGAACTTCACTGCCTGTCTGGGCCGGAACGACGCTTGGAACGGCGACGATGGTTTCAGGCTCGCTCGCACCAGTCGGCACATCTTCAGGAACGGCTTCGACGACAACAACATCAGAGGCAATACCGGTCACCACTGTTGCGTCGGGAGGAGCGATGCTCGCATTGTTCTGTTCAACCTGCACCGCCGTCTCCGGCCGGGCCGAGATGATCGGCTGAACGGGTGCCGCAATTGCAACTTCCGTGGCCGGCTGCACCACCGTTTCCACCCTGTCCGGTGCAACCCTTTCCGTTGACGTTATGGGCGTTGTTTCAGCGTCGACCGGGTCCTGCACGCTCGGCGATACCGCGCTGGAAACTGCTGTTTCGCTTTCAACAGGACGCACGGCCTCAATCTGGGCCGGTTGCAGTTCTGAGACGGACGGCGTCAGCGCCTGTTGGATGTCTTCAGGCAGAACAGGCTCAAGCGCGGCCTGGCCGGCCGATTGCGGCGTGACCGCATCGGGCTGCGCCGCCTCAGCAACCACGGACGGGATCTCTTCCGCGGTCTCGAAAACCAGTTCATCGCTTTCGATGACGATTTCCGTTTGTGTGATGTCCGGGTTCTGTGCGTCTTCGGTGAACGTCAGCGAAATTCCATAGACAAGAAGCGCGACGTGTGCGGCGACGGAAACGCCGAGAACGGCCGTCCATACATAGGCCGGGATGCGCGCTTCACCGGCAAAATTGTAAACGGCAGCCGTCACGGATTTTCCGCCTCGATCGTGACGAAACTCAGCCTTGCTATTCCAGCGGTGCGCAGTGTCCCGGCAAGACGCGCAACGTCTTTCATTTGTGCATGCCGGTCGACCTGAACCGACAAGGTGTCGATTCCCCCGCCAAGACCTTCCAGGAAATCGTCGACACCTGCCTCTTCAAGGATCGCGCCCTCGAACCAGACGTCCCCCGTGCGCGTGAGCACCAGAGTGTTGCGGACCTGTCCTTCACCCTTGGTTTCGGTTGTTTCGGCCCATTCGAATGCGTCGGGCAACGACGGCCGCAATGTTCCTGACACCAGAAGAAACACCAACAGCAGAAAGACGACATTGATCAGCGCAAGTGAACTGTCCGCTGACCGGCTGGGCAACGGTTTGGGCAAATGGATCGGCTTCGTGTAACGCTTCATTGCGACCTATGATCCTCTTTCCCGGCTCCTGTTTGTTCACGGAACGACTTTGACCGTCGTCGCGGTTGCCCGCAAGATGGGTAACTCACCCATCAACGCGTCAAAGTAGGCGTCGGCCTGCTTTTCACTGCGGCCGGCGAGCTTCGCCACCAGGCCGTCCCCGACCAGGGAAATGATCAGGCCGGTTTCTTCCGAGGGCGTTTTCAGATTGAGCGGCACGACAAATCCGGCGCCGCCGTCGTCGGACTGAAGATAGGGCGACAGGTTGACCACGCTTCCGCTGCTCGCGACGAACAAGAGCCCGAGTTCCCCTGTCGACGCATCGAATCCGGAGATCCTGCCGGCCATGTTCTCGCCGTTCGGCACCACGGTCCTTTGCATGTCGAGCCGGAGTTCCGTCTTTTCGCTGCCCTGAGGCGTTGCCCTCAAAAAGGCGACAGCCGGACACTGGGCGTCCGACACGAGGTTGGCCTGTATCTTGGCCTCGAATCCCTGTGACCGGGTGAAGTCGCTGTCGAATGCGATGAAGGGTGGCGTGCGCGACGCAAACCCTTCGATTTCAGCGGAATTGGCGGCAATCCTTACAGGCTGCAGATACATGCATTCGTCAGCCTTGTAGTTGTTCACATAGTTGCGCACGCGGTCTTCAGGCTTCGCAGGCTGCTGAGCCACGGCGTCCTGGACCGTGTCGTTGTCCTGCTTGTCCGGAGACAGCAGGCTGAGGTCAGCCGCGTCGTCCTGACCGTCCGTCCTGACCGGTATGTCAGGAACGGTGTTGTCCTGAGCGCTGTTGTCCGGGCCCTGGTCCGTCGTGCCGTTGTCGGCAATGCCGCCTTGCGAGCCCGTATCTCCCGCCTGCCCCGTGTCCTGAACAGGCGGATCCGGCGCATTGTCCCTGGGCTGCGCCACCAGAACCGGTTTCTGGTCCTGCTGCGGAACAGACTGCCCTGCCAGGAAATAGACGCCGGCTGCGCCGACACCGGCAAATCCCAGCAGCGACAGCCCGACAAGAATGCGCCTCCCCCACCTGGCTTGCGGCGGTGGCATGTCCAGGGCCGTTTGTTCCGGAGGCGGCGCGGACGGTCTTATGATGGTCTTGTCTTCGCGCGGCTGGGACATGGGCGCACCCAGCGTCCACTGGGCAATGTCGGCCATTGACGCCGGCCTGTTCGCCGGGTCCGGTTGCAGCATCGCCTCCAGCAGGGGCCGGAACCGATTGTCGATGCCGTCCAATGACGGAACGATCCGGCGCTTTTCGACCATCTCGACCTGGGAACCGCCCATGTCCGGCTGTCTTCCGGTCAGCGCTTCGGCAATGACGAGCCCGAGCGAGTAGATATCACTTCTGGCGGTGACCTTGCCGTCGAACAGGCCAACCTGCTCCGGCGAAACGTAGTTCACCTTGCCCGCGAAGCCGTCGCCTATGATCGTCGGGCCGCCGGTGTTGGCCCGCGAGATCCCGAAATCGATGATCTTCGCCTGACCGACATCGCCGTTCTGCAGGATAATGTTGTCCGGTGAGAGATCGCGGTGGATGACCTCGCTGTCGTGTACATCCTGCAGGGCGGAGGCCAGGCGTATGACGAGCCTATAGGCCGCCTCGGGTTCGAGCGGACCGGACTCCAGCCGCGACTTGAGAGACGGGCCGCCCACGAATTCCATCGCGAGGTAGTAGACACCAAGCGTCGGTTCCTTGGCGAAAACGAAGTACTGCGTCAGGGCGTCGTGCTTGAGTTTTCGAAGGATCTTGGCTTCACGCTTGAAGAGATCGAGGATCAGCGGATCCTTGGCGAAGTTGGCCAGCAGCACCTTGATCGCGACCGGATCGCCGCTCTCGACATCACGCGCACGATAGACGATCCCGATCCCGCCGTCGGCAATGTGTTCCTCGATTTCGTAGAGGTTGTTCAGCCTGGTCCCGATCGGCAGCAAATGGTCATCCGGCTTCATGTACGCCCTGCTCCTTCACTCCGGTTGACCTGGTCGAAGTCCACCACGACCACCGTGACATTGTCCGTGCCGCCCTTTTCCAGGGCCCCATCCAAAAGGTGCTGTGCCACCGATTTCTGTGCACCGTCAAGGAGCATGTTGGAGATGACCGCATCATCGAGATGGCCGGTCAATCCGTCTGAGCAGAGCAGAAAGCGGTCACCGTGCCGCAGATTGCCGGAGACCAGTTCGAGCTCAAGCTCCAGTCCGGAGCCTATCGCACGCGTGATCACATGCCTTCGTGAGAAGTTCTTCGCCTCTTCTGGCGTGAGCACATTCTGATCCACGAGTTCCTGTGCCTCCGTGTGATCGGTCGTCAGCTGCTCCATCGTCCCGTTTCGCAGGCGGTAGACTCGGCTGTCGCCGGCCCACAGGCAAGCGAAATCCGTGCCGTAGGCCAGGAGCGCGGCAATCGTGGTGCCCATGGCGGCGCCATTGGCCTTCGCCGCAACGCGTTCGATGTCTTTCTTCGCGTCGATGACCCGCCCTTCGAACTGGTCCAGCAGATCAACTGCGCTGCGCGGTTCGCGGATATATCCGAGTGCGTTCTTGACAAGCCCGGATGCCATTGCGCCCGCATGCATGCCCCCGGCGCCATCCATAACCGCGAACACACCCTTTGCTTCGTCGCAGAAATAGGTGTCCTGATTCTCGCTTCGCACGCAGCCGACGTGAGTCAGTCCTATCGAAAACCCCTGCAGTGCTTCGGAAAACTGCTGGTTCATGTTCGATGATCCTCCGCCTGGTATCGCCCATGGTGTTGCCCTGCCATTTTCCCGTCATCCGCGCCCGCCTTGAAAGCCTCCGGCAAAAGCAGCCAGCGGAATTCCTCAGGGGCGGGCAACCCGTCGCAGCCAAACCGGTAGGTGCGCGGACCAGCCTGGCAGAAGAAGCGCGATGCGAGCTGGTCCCGGGTTTCCCGGGCTGGCTCCAGGGTTTCGCAAGACGACGCCTCATCCGGTTCAGCGCTCTCGAACGGCGCGGCAAGTCCTGCAACAGCCTCCTGGAATTCCTTGAGCGTCGCGTCTTCCCCTAGCGCACCGAGCAGAACATCCTCCACACTGTCATACCAGGTTTCAGGTGGCCGGCAGGTGTCATCGCCTTCCTCTGAAAACCCGACCACCGTCAGCGGAAACTTGCGTCCCACCTTGTCGACACTCGGCATCAGCGCACCAGCCAGACACGCAGACAGCACGCCGTCCTGTGCGGACGGCTTCATCCAGAAACGCCAAACAGGCATCGTCATATAGGCGTCCTCCCAGTCACCTCCGAGTTCCTGCCTCGATTGCGCGAGACCGTGTATCAGGAACGGTTCCCACAGTTTCAGGAACCCGTCCGGACAGCTCCCTGTTACAAAGTCCGCGCGGTCCGGCAGCTTCCCGAAATATCCGGCCAGGTTACGCTGCATCCGGTTCCCCTCAGAAACTCGTCGGGCATTTGAAGTCGCCGACTGCCGACAGGAAGAACGGGTTCGGCTTGGTGCGAAGCGTGACCGTGAAGGCGACCTGGCGCCCGCCGAGCGTCTTGCGGATCACGAACTTGTTCTGTCCCGAGCTGACCCTGTTGGCCCTTATGAACCGGTAGAACGCCCAGTCTCCATGAACCTCCTGACGCGATCTGTAACCGGGTACTTCCGGCTGGATCACCAGAACGACGCGTGGTGTCGCCGTGTTGCTGGGCCAGTCGAAACTTGCTGGAAGAGGCTGAATGTCGGCGTTGAAGCCCGGTCCGCGGGTGACCAGCACCAGATTGCCGTTCACTTCGAGGCTGGCCGCGTCCGCCTGCTGCGACAGCGCACGCGGCACCACCTGCAGCCCGATCGACGGGAAGGCATTTCCGGTCGGGAAGAACGCTTCCTTGATCAGGTCCGCCCGCTCGAACTGGCGCAGCGTGGCATTGGACAGTCGGTCCGCCTGGGCCACCTCTGGCTTCCAGTTCCATGGCCGTGACGACGTATCCACGAGCGCCTTGAGGTTCTGATCGAAAAACTGCTGCATGATGCCCGCCGGGGAGAACAGTTTCGCGAACTCGGTCATCGGAACTTCCGACCGCCCGTTCGTGAACGGATAGTTCCGCGCGACGATCCTGCGGCACTCGTCGACCACCTGGGACTTGAGCTTCTCGTTCAGCTGCGTGATCGAGGTTTCCTTGAACTCCTCGTCGAACTCCTTGGCTGCCTGCAAGATGAGCTGGTCGAAGGGCTTCGGGAACCGGGTCGCGTTGCTCCTGAGCAGCGACGCCTGGATCTGCACGTTGGAATTTGCCGTTTCGCTCTGGATCGGATTGTTCGCAACAACAAGAAGATTGTCGAGAATGTTCTTGAAGTTGACCAGGAGCGCATCGATCTTGCGGCTGTTTTCGCCCTCGACCAGCACATGGTAGGGCCGGAAGTGATCTTCGATGGCCTTGCCGGGAATGATGGCCGGGCCCCCGCCCCCGGTCGCCGCATTCAGGGCGTCCGCAACACTGCTGGGAGCAAGCGCCTTGATCCCGGCCTCAAGACCGATCCGTTTCAGACCGCCGGCCCTGTCCAGAACATAGTACTGGAAGACCTTCTGACCGGCTTCCTTGCCTGCGTCCCCGGCATTGCCTCCACCAGCAAGCGCGCCGGCGGCGCCCTCCTGCGACAGGTCCTGCGTCAGGAGCGTTTCCCTGCGGATGCTTTCCAGAAGCTGAACGACCGGCGAGGTTGGCGCGGATACCGCCTGCAGCGTCGTGTAGAGCGGCTTGTCGTTGCGCATCGACTTGAATTTCAGATTGCCGAGCGCTTCTTCCCAGGCCTCGATAAAGTCCTTGGTGTAAAGCGCGAGCACTTCGCCGGGCAACGACTGGTACTGGTCGGCAAAGGCATCGGCATCGCCGATCTCACCAAACACCCATTTGTCGCGTTCAAGTTCCTCGCGAATGCCGGCCAGGTTGGGCAGCACGGAGAGGTGGAAGCCGGGATAGGTGTAGAAGCGATCCACAAGAACCGTGTCGAGCGTATCGCCGTTCACCGTTTCGAACACGGTCTCCATATCCGGCCCACCGCGCTGCTCGGCGATCCAGTCCTCGCTTGCAATGCCCTTGGACCTTGACTTGAGCAAGGCGTAGCCGCGTTCGGCAAGGCTCACCCGCGCCAGTTCCCGCTGCACTTCCGCCACGAGGACGCCGTCCAGCTGGTCCGTCAGCACGTTGCCGCCGAAATCCAGATCCAGCATGGCCGCGATGTGAGAGTTCAGCTCATTGCGCAGAACCTCTCCCTGAGGGCCCGGGAAGCTTTGCAGGAAGTCGGCACGGAACGAATTCTTGATCTGATCCTTGTCGATTTCCGGAGCGTCACCGGCAACCATCCGGTAGAGCTTGGTGAGATTGTAAAGCGTATCGATGTCCTGGCCGCCGGGTCCCGTGCGATTGTCGAGGACGTCGGTCATCTGCTCTTCGATACGCAGCAGAAGACGCGGACGGAGCAGTCTTTCAAGACCGCTGCGATAGGACGTGATGCCGGCCGCCTCCAGGCGTTCGCGCTGGCTCAGGCCGAGTTTCTCCATGAAGGGCGTCGGATCGTTCCGGCTGTCGTACCCGACGGGAAGTCCACGAAGGAGCGACAGGATGTAGACAGAATCGCGCAAGCTATCATCGCGCACGACCCTTTGCTCAAGAACGCCTTCCCCTTCCGCGCGTACCGTGGCGACCGCCTTTGCGGTTTCATCAATGAGCGACTTGTTGTTCAGGTAACTCATGGTCCAGAGACTGCCCAGACCAAGCGTCAGCAGCACGATTGCCGAATAGGCGGCGATCCGTGTGGCCGTCGCCATACGGACGGCCTGCCGGTTGTGCGTGACCCAGCCGGCTTCTCCGATAATCACCTTGTTGACCAGGTCCCGGAGGAAGTAACTCTTGCCCTGCCCCGACAGCGCGGCTGCCTGATAGGAGGTTCCGAAGGCCTGGCTCATCGAACCGACCACCCGGTCAATTGCCGTTCCGGTCTGCGTTCCGGAGGTGAAGTAGAAACCGCGCAACACCGCGTTCGGGTAGTAGCGGCTGGGTTCGAAGATCGCGTTGAGGAACCCGGTAAGACGATCCTTGAGCGCAGCGATCTGGGTCGGGAACCCGTACAGCATCAGCCGCGCTCTCGGATCAGGCTCTTCCTGAAGCCGGTCGGCGAGTTCCTCGTTCAGGCGCTCGATCAGGAGATCGAACTCTGCCGGTGTTTCCGCGACCATGTTCTTGTTCTTTTCGCGGGTCTGGAAGGTCGCGCCCCACACGAGGTTCCGTCTGCTCTCGGGATAGGAGCCGAAGAATTCCATGAAGCCTGCAACAGTGTCGGCCTTCGTGAAGATCACATAGACGGGGAAATCAATCTTCAGCGTCTTGTAGAGTTCGATCAGGCGCGCGCGAATGGCATCCGTGTGCTCTTTCAGCTCCGTGTCCGACAAGGTCATCAGATCCTCGAGACTGATGGAGACCATGACGCCATTGACGGGCTGGCGCGGCCGCGCCTTGCGCAGGATTTTCAGGAAACCGAGCCATGCCTCGCTGTCATGCTCTTCATCGGAATCCTGGGTCGTGTAGCGTCCCGCCGTATCGATCAGAACGGCATTCTCGGCAAACCACCAATCGCAATAGCGGGTTCCACCCAGACCCTCGATCTTCTGCGCTTCACCCTTGCCCCTGGAATTGGCGAACTTGAGCCCGGAATGCATCAAGGCCGTCGTCTTGCCGGCGCCCGGAGGGCCGATCATCAGATACCAGGGCAAGTCGTAGAGGTAGGTTCGCGTGTTGCCACTGGCCGTTTTCAAGGTCTTCAGCGCATCTTTCATGCGCTCCGACATGATTTGCAGGTCCTGTTCGCTGGCCTTGGGCTGAAGAATTTCCTGTTCCAGGGCGCGGTTGGCCGCAATGCGTTTGTAGATGCGGTAGCCGGTCCAGCCGCCGATCGTCAGCAAGACGAGAAACACGAGAAGCAGGCGCACCCAGAGAGGTTCGAACGGACGCACGCCGGCAATCGCCAGGAACGGACCCCCGAACCAGATCAGAGCAATCAAGGCCAAAATGCCTATGATTATTGCCGTTATTCCGAGCCAGAATTTCATTGATAAAACCTTGTTTCTAACTTTGCCCCGGATTTGACGTCTAGTTGTCGATGACCAGTCCCTTGGCCGGAGGTTTTAGGAAAACCTCCACCCTCCGGTTGAGTGCCTTGCCGTCGCGGCTGGTGTTGGGCGCGATGGGTTCCTCCGCGCCTCGGCCTTCCACTTCAACCCTGTCCGGTGTCTGCAACAGCGCCTGCATGACGGCCGCGACCGACTTTGCCCTTTCGACCGACAGGTGCCAGTTCGTCGGGAACCTCGGATTGTTGCGGATCGGATCGCTGTCCGTGTGCCCGACCACGAGAATTTCACCTTCGACCTGATCGAGGGTCTGGGCGACCTGTTCCACAAGCAGCTGGAATTCGGGACGCAACGTCGCTGCGGCCACGTCGAACTGCGCGCGCATCCGTAGCATGATGGCCGGACCTGCCTGCTGGATTTCCAATCCGTCGATGCCAGCAAGCTGTTCCGATATGGAATCAATCGGCGCATCCGCGGGCGGCGGCAGTGGCGGCGGCGGCTTGGGCTGGTATCCCTCACGTGCCAGTTCGATCGGACCGGTCGGGTAGAGCGCGCTCGATCGGCTTGCAATCACTTCGCTGCCGCTCGCAAGGAGAAGCATCAGGGTGACATAGCCACCGAGCAGCAGTGCTCCGGCGACGGCCGCAACCGACCAGATCGGCACGGAAAACCCGGTTCGCTTCTGGATAAGTTCAAGCCCGCGCCAATGCGGTGACAGGTCGTCTCCGGGTCGCGGCCGGACGCGCCTCAGGATCTCGTGCAGATCCCTGCGTTCGCGTTCCAGCCCCTGCTGACCGCCCTGGATGGCCCGGTACTTGCCGTAGAACCCGAGGGACAGACAGGCGTGCATCACTTCCAGTACGCCGTAGTTCCGGCCGGGATCCTGCTTCGCCTTTTCCAGCACCTGATAGAACTCGACGCCGCCGGTCGCCTGGCCGAAGAACTGGGTCAGCATGGAATATTGCGTCCACTGATGCCTGCCCGAAGACGGCAGGTTCTGGACAATGTCGTCCGAGGTGGCGCAGAGCGCATAGGCGGCCGACTGGATCTGGTCGTCCGTTATCCCGGCGCTGCGCAAGTCCTTCTCGAAGGTCTTGATCGCGTTGTACACGTCGCGCATGAGAGCGTCGAACTGCGCGTCCGTCATCGTCAGGTGCAGACGGCCAAGCAGCAGAAGCAGGGGTGCCGCTGCACGTGATATCGGATTGCGGTTGGCGACCCGGATCTGGTTGATGTCCGGTGTCTGAGCCAGTTGCCCGGTGGCTTGCGCACCAGGTGCAGCGCCTCCAACAGGTGCCTGTTGCGGCGGTGGCGGCGGCGGCGGAGACGGCGCCTGAGCGGGTGGCGGCGTCCTGATGTCGGGCGCCTTTTGCTGGCCGTATTCATAACCGGCCGGTGTCGGTGCGTAAGGGTCCTGACCCGCGCCGCCGCCGCCCTGCCAGGGATCCGGCGCGCCGCCAGGCTGCGGACCGGGGGGTGGCGGAGGCGGAGCTGCCTGTCCCGGCGCCGGGGCAGCGGGAGGCGGAGGTGCCGCAGGCGGCTGACCGGCCGGTGCACCCGGCTGGGGTGTCTCGCTCCAGCGCCCTCCGGGGTTTGGACGGACGATCGTTTTTCCCTTGCGCTTGGAAACGCCGAAGGGATCGTCGTTGTCCGACATCAGCGGCCCTCCCGAATTGCATAGAACTCAAGCTGCAGGTCGGGCCAGTTCCCCGAGAACTGAAGTCCGATCGCCGAATCCTGACTGAATTCACGCCAGAGCGGTGTCGACTTGTCGAGCCTGAAATAGACCCTGTCCGTCAGCGCGCGAATTTGCGCCGGTGGAACGGGCATGTGGATCAGGGGAATGCCCGGCAGGTTCGAATAGACGATCTGGCGCATCTGGCCGAACGGGCCGACCTTGAACAGCCGGGGGAATTCGGTCTGGATTTCTGTCAGCGGACGGCGCGCGGCCACTTCGATCACGAAGTTTGCCTGAGAGAACAGGTTGCGGTCGACGATCGTCGACTTGAAGGCGTTCGGCGCGAGCTGCTCCAGCGGCAGCCGGATCGCGCGGCGATCGTAACCAGCCGACAGAAAGGCCTGGATGTCTGCCAGGACCGGTTTGAAGATGTCGTGCAGCTTGTCGTGATCATAGACAGGATAGTTGCGCGCCCTGCGCTCCTCGGTGGCAAAGGTCGCAAGTTCGCCGGCAAGCTGAAGGAACTCCGAATAAAGACGTTCAGGGTGAACATAGGCCGACTTGCGCAGATGCATGAGTTGCGGATGAAGCCGATTGAGCATCTGCAACGTCAGGTAATCGAAATTCTGCAGACCGCCGCCTGCAGAGGTGTCGGCTGCGTAACGTGCCAGTTCGCTCAGTTTCCGCTCCACCCAGCCGATGACGGAATCGATCCAGCCCGTCACGACCGGATGCACGTGACACGCCAGCACAGGCGGTGCAAACGTTCCGTCGGTGATGACGATGCGATCCTTGATCTCCGTGATCCTTGCGACCGGGAGGCAGACGTGGCCGGGGTGCGGTGTCGAGCGGATCGAATAAGTCAGCCGCGGATGAGCAACATCGATTTCTTCTTCCTGCCGGATCGCCGACGTTGAATCGATGATGGTCTCGCGGCCCTGCATATAGCGCGTCGCGGCGTCCTCACGCCCATCCGCAACCTCGACGGCATTGACAGTGGTTTCGGGAATGCCAAGCCAGACGATCTGACCGGCGGCATCCTCGGGAACATCTATGGCAGGTGGCGGCGTGCCATCGGCAGGGAAATTGAAGACGGTTCCATCAGGGAATATCCCGCGACCGAACCGCAGGGCGAACCGGCATTGCTGGCCGACATCCTGATCGATCTCGATGTCGGAAAAGCCCCAGGGATAGGGAGAGGCAAGCCTGACGCGTTCATCCAGCAGGTGCTCCGCATAGCGGTCGCTCTGCTGAAGATGATGCGGCCTCAGAAACAGGCCTTCGGTCCATGCAACCTTGCTATACCATGACATTAAGGCACTGCTCCCTTACCTTGACGACGCCGATGCGCCCCTGACACCCGAACGCCTCAAAATTGCTGTTCGTCCTATTGCTCTGACTCATCGTTTGAAAATTCTTCGTAGCTTTCCGTAAAGTACTGCGTGAACACGCCGACGACGCCGTCGTCATATGCACCTGTCAGCGACGTCCAGCGCTCCTGAAGCCGCTCCCACATCTTTGCCTTCTGGTTTCCAAATGTGCTCTTGGCGACCTGCCCTTCTTCCTCCACCGCCTTGGGCGACAGCGTCTCATCGAACCGGGCGGCAGCCTTCTGCATCGCGGCGTATGTCCAAACGTGATGCTTCTGGATGTCCTTGAACGCCTCCGACATTGCCTTCGGCAACGGAAGATAGCCGGTTTCCTCAACGTTCTGCGCGAGCATCGTCTGAAGAGCCATCTGCGGGGTCGGCGAGAATTTCAGTGCATTGTTGCCGCTCCGGCTGATCAAGGTCCGGTTGGCGTTCCGGGTCATGGCCTTGACCTTGCTGCGCGCCTGCAGGAGGCCCATGACATCACTGGTAATGCCGTTCAGGATCGAGCCGAGTTCACGCGCGAACGCCTCGGGATCGCGATCCGCCAGAACGCTTTCGGGAATACCCGCACCTTCCGCGAACGCTTTCAGAATGTCTGGTCCGGGACCAGGCGTAGCCTTTGCCGGTGCGGCCTCGGCTGGTGCGGGTTCCGGCGCAGATGTCTGCGCTTCGGCCTCCACTTCTGGTGCAGTAGCCTTCTGCGGCGGTTCAGCCGCCTCAACCGGTGCTTCAGCTGCCACTTCAGGAACGTTTTCCACCTGGACAGGCTCGGCTGCCGGAGCACTCTCCGGAAAGGGAGAGGCTGCAGCGGCGTCCAGTTCGGAATGAGCGGCCGCGTCCGGTGCTTCGGGAAAAACACTGCCGGATAACTCGGCGGAACCTTCGACGGGAAGGCTCTCCTCCGCCGTTTCAGTTTCGAGGGCCGGCATCTTGAACAGGGGCTCCGGTGCCCCCTGCTCTGCTGCTTCCGGAGCCGCCGACGGAAACGGGGCCGCGGGACCCGGTCCGGCAGATGGTGCGGCCGGCGCCTGAACGGGCTCGGATGGAACAGGGGCTGGCGGAACGGGCGGAACGGGCGGCTGCATGCTCGGCTGGGCGGCAAGATGGTCCAGCGGATCCGCCTGAGCCGGCCGGACCGGTTCTGATTCCGGCTGCCTTGATTGCGGATCGTAAAGCGCCGGGTCCGCGCTCCCCCATCCGTGGCCCTGCTGGCTCCAGACATCATCTGCAGGCGTGCCTATCCCGGGAGCCTGAGACGGCGGCGCATGGCGCCCTTCCATGCCGGTCGAGGCCGGCGCGTCCCATGGGCTGCTTGTCTCCTGGGCCGGGTAATGAGGTGTTGCCGCGGGCTGGCCCGCAGGCCACTGCGGTGAAGCGGGTGCGGCCGGAGCCTGTGCGGGTGACTGCCATTGCGCCGGCCCGGATGGGTATGAAGGATCGGCACCTGCAGGTGCGCCGCCTGAGAAACCGGCACCGGCACCTTCTCCGGCATCAAGCGTGACGGCGACGATGTAATCGCCGATCATCAGACGGTCGCCGGAGCGCAGGGCGTGGGCCTTGTCCATGCGGTTCGGACTGCCGTTCAAAAACGTGCCGTTGGTCGAAACGTCGTAAAGAACGAAATTTCCGCCTTCGAACCGGATCTCGCAGTGCTTTCCGGAAATCACACGCTGCGGGTCCGGCAGGCTCCAGTCCAGATGCTCGTGACGGCCAATGTCGAATCCCCGGTCGGCGCAGGAATAGGATACCTGCCCTCCGGTTTCGAGCCTGTCCACGTTTTCGATCTGGAGCGTAATCCGCATGCCCACTGGTCCCCCGATCACATCAGACTGCCGCTTGCTGCTTTGCAAGAACAACAGGCATTGACCCACCTTCCGCAAAGGAAATTCCCGCGGTGATACAATCCGCAATCGCTTCCTCACGTACGCCAGGTCCGAGCGCTCCAACAGCGAGTTGCACAGCGCCATTGGCGCAAACTGCAGTCAGATGCGGGAGCGTGTCTACGCGAAATTCGGGATTTGGAGAGATGGACCCGCCTGACAGGCTTGCAGCACGGCCAATCCAAAGCGAAGGACCGTCGCCCTTAAACTCGTCCACCGCCGCCTGCACAGACAGGCGCGCCTCCTCGTCCTCGTCTTGCACCCATGCCGTGACCAGCTCCAGCATACTCAGATCTTCTGCTGTCTTGTTCTGATCAAGACCCGTCACGCAGCGCAATCCCCACCATACGGCCTCCCGTTTCGGCAGCACATGAGCGAAAAAAAGGATTGCCGCATAGGGGTCTTCCCCTTTCAGGATCTCCAGCGTGAAGTCCTGAGGAGAGATGTCTCCCGCAGGCGGCTCCAGTTCCTCTTGCAGATCCGGATAAGTCTGAAAAACCTGATTTGCGCTTGTAAACCGGATACGAGATCCCATTTCCGTCACTCCGTCTGCGATCCTGCTCAATACCACTGCGTCTCGTCAGTTTATGAGCACCAAACCGCCCTTGATCGTATTGAAGGCTTGTCCCTCGACAGTCGTGAACAGTCCTTTTGCATCCAGTTGCATCTGGCCGTGGATCTTAACCTGCAACGCTTTTATTTCTATGCCCATGGGGGTCATGACGATCTTGCTTGAGCCACACTTGAACTCGATCTTCATTCCCGCCTTGACTTTCCAGGTCTGACCTATGGTTTCCGTCACATTGACGCCGACCTTCTCGGTCCGGTTGCCATCGATCTTGGTCGTGCGATCGTTCTTGACATGGAGATCGTCATTGTTCTCGACCACAGTCTCCATGTCTTTCTGGGCATGCACGCCGATCTTTTCCTGGCCCTTGGAGTCGTCGAGCACAAATTCGTTGTACCCGCCGCCGCCGACAGTCGAATCGGTCTTGATACCTGACTTGTTCTTTTCGCCCGGCAGCGGATAAGGCGGCATGTTGTCGGCATTATACACCGTTCCGATCACGATCGGCTGGTCCGGGTCGCCTTCCAGGAACTGGATGATGACTTCCTGGCCCACGCGGGGAATGTACATGCCACCCCAGTTCTTACCGGAAACGACCTGGGCCACGCGCACGCGGCGCGACTGTGTCTTGTCCCGGTCCCAGTGAAACTCGACCATGATCTGGCCGTACTCGTCGACATCGATCTCGCCGTCTCCGACGACCTTGGCCGTCTGCGGCCCCGGAATGCTCGGTTTCGGCGTATTGGCCGGGGTTCTGAACGGAATGTCGGATGAAAGGACATCATAGGTGCCCGTATAGGCCTCACCCTGAGAAACCCCATCGCCCGAGCGATAACTCTCGGTGATGATCTGGTGGCTCGCGCGGATGATGAGATATTCCTTGTTCTGCGCCTGGTGCGGGTGATCCTTCAGCGTGAAGAGCCCTCCGGCATAAAATCGCGGCACTTCGCCAGCAGCCTCGACACGGTTGTCGCCGGCCTGCTCCGCCTGCAGACGGATATCGCTGTATTTCGTGCCCTTGTCTTTCTCCGTGTAGCGTCCAGGGTAGTCGTATTTTTCCAGCGCCCCGGCGCGGTACGACGACCCGGCATCCTTGTCCGCTTCCAGCGAAGCACTCGGTTTTTCGAAATCATAGTCGTTGATGGCAAATTTACCGGTGCGGAATGCCCGGCCGCCGACCCAGTGGTAGAGATGTTCCACGTCGCGCTGACTGTCTCCCCCCAGATCGATGAAGGGAATGTTCGGGTCACCTTCGATCGGGCTGTAGGATGACTTGGCATCGGCGAGAATCATCGTGTGCTTGCCGTCCTTGTGCTCGAAGCAATAGGAAATGCCGAATTCCTCCATGATGCGGCAGCAGAAATCATAGTCCGATTCCCTGTACTGGACGCAGTAGTGAATCGGATCGTAGCTCTCCGTGAGCTTGTTCTGGAAATCGGCAAAGTCATGTTCTCCGAGGACTTCCGCGATAATGTCCGGCGCCGACTTGTCCTTGAACATCCTGCAGTTGGAATTCTTGGTCAGAAGCCAGAACCAGGGGCGCAGGGTGAGTTTGTAGCGATAATAGCCGTCCCTGTGACCGAGCCATTGGGCATTGGTGAGAAGCCCGTCGAAATACCGGGTATCACCGTTATTGGTCTTGACCTTTACCGTCATGTGGGTGGCAAGAGCCTGATCGAAATCCAGGTCTTCCTCCTGGCTCACGACATCCAGGCGAATATCGAATTCGTCGCTCAATCCCTCGTCGCATTCTAGCGTTACCAAGGAGAGCACATCATCGCCAAACACCGACTTGAGCTCGGCCATCCGATCGGTTTGTCTGAGTTGTCCAGTGGCCACGGAAGTCTCCTTAAAAAACTGCGGTTAAATACGGCTGCCGGTCACAGGCATCTTGACCTTTATTTATGACGAATCTGACGAAACCGATGTGCTAGGGAACACAGTTATTGCAAAAATTTAAACACCGAATTCAAAAATTACCAAGAGTTGTTTGGCACTAAACCCGGCAATCAAGAAGACTCGAGAAAAATCACATTAGTCTGTTAACTATCTCACGAATATCTCACGCTTTCCTCCTCTTGCTTATTCCCCACAAATCGACATACTGACATCAAAACGTACTTTAGTGACTTGCACCACATTAATATTTTCAGGTTATGGCACGATATATTTCAACATCCACTGCGAGTTCGCTCGCGCAAGCTCCGAAAGGGAGGATTGAGATCGTGACCCATCGCCAAATCGTCTCAGGCGTGTGCAATGTGAAAGTCAAAGCCGCTTCGTTCAAACCACGTTCCGTGCTGGCCGCCACACTGCTTTCGCTGACGGTTGCCGCAACGGGATTTGCTTCCGGGACAGCCTTTGCCCAGGACGCGACCTATTCGGCCGACGAAGTCAGCAAACACTTCAAGCAGCTCAAGACCCGGTCGCTGAAACCGACCGGTGCGACACGCGCGCTTTGCATCGGCACAAGGGATGAATGCAATCCCAACGCCGCCAAGGGAGAAGGCGGCCAGGTGGCCGTGAAGCCCGAAAACGCCGACAGCGAGACCGCGAGCACGGACACGCTCGTCGTTGATCCGGAAACAAAGGCCATCGATGCCGGCTTCAATCTCCTCGTTTCGTTCGAATATGCATCGGCGCGCCTCAGCCCGTCCGCGCGAGCGAATCTGAAAGAGTTCGCGAAGGGCATTGCGGATCCGGAACTTGCCAGTGCGGTCTTTGTCATTGAAGGCCACACCGACGGCATTGGTTCGCTCAACTACAACCAGCGCCTTTCCGAGGACCGGGCCCAGGCCGTGACCGAATATCTGGTTTCGCTCGGCGTCGGCAGGAACAGGCTGAAGACGGTCGGTTACGGAAAGACGCGCCCGAAAGTCGCGGACGTAAACGATCCGGCGAACAGACGTGTCGAAAGCAAGCTGGTTTTCGAATAACGCCTGATGCGGCGGCTGCCCTGCCGGGGTCTTTCCGGCAGGGTTTTTGAAGTGGGGCACACAGATCTATGAATTTCGATCCGGAGAAATATGGCGTCGAAATCTCTCCCGGCGCCGGATGCGGACCCGACCTCTACGACACGGAACCCGCCTTCGCGGCACTCATGGACTCCTGCGAGGAGATGCTGCCGGAACGGTTCTCCGATTTTGATCGTTCCGAAATCGAGTTTTCCGACATCTACAAGCAGATGGAGGGCTTTCTCAAGCAGTCCAGGGATATCCGGCTGCTGGTGATGCTCGGGCAATTCTCTTTGTTGAGCGGCCAGCTCCAACAGTTTGCCGATGTCGTCCGGATCTTGCGTAAGCTGCTTGAAACGCTCTGGGACGAGGTTCACCCGATGGATGCGGACTTCGGGTTCATGGAGCGCATGGGTGCTCTGGAAGCGCTGAACAGCCGTCCGACGGTCATTCTGCCGCTTGAAGCCGCCCCCCTTCTGAAAACACGCCGCAGCGGACCCATCAGCTACCGGGCCATAAAGATCGCGACGGGGGACGTCACGGCGCGCGAAGACGAACACACCATCTCGCTTGGCGCGATCGAAGCGGCCCTGACATCCGGTGAACTCGAACAGGATGTCATCGAACAGGTTCTCAAGGACCTGGCGGAGCTCCCCGGTGAACTTCGTGCCATCTCGGAAACCTGCGCCGAAAAACTCAAGGCCGCTGACGCCAAGGCGACAGCGCCGGATTACGATGTCCTGGCGACGCTCCTCAGCGATATCAACACGGAACTGAATATCCGCCTCGGCCGCATGTCGGCCGAAGACGCCGATTCGACCGCATCCGACAGCGATGAACCGGGCCAGGCGTCCAGCGCCGGAGCTGGAACGGCGTCCAACCTCGAAATCAGAAATGCCGCCCAGGCGAAACTGATTCTCGATGCCGTCGAGGACTATTTCTCTGCGCGCGAGCCGTCTCACCCGGCCCTGTTCCTGGTGCGTGAAGCACGAGGACTGGTCGGCAAGTCCTATCTTGACGCGCTCAAGATCCTGATGCCCAGGAGATTCGACGAAGTCGCCCTGCTCCTCGGCGCGAGCGGACTGCAGCTTTCCAATGACCGGCTGCTCGAACTCAACGAAGGCGAGGACCGGGAACTCGGCGACATCGACGACTTTTCGGTGCTTGTCATTGAAAACCGCGCGGACGCGATAACCGGGATCGGCGCCGTCAAGGGCTACTATTCCGCAAACGAGCCAACCAGCCCGATTCCCATGCTGCTGGAAGAAGCCCAGAACATGAGCTCAGGATCGTTCACCGGTCTCCTGAACCTGTTTCTGCGCCCCGAAGAGGAGTGAGGCGGACATGGTCACCTTGCGGCAAAAATCCTTTATTTCCCTAGAGTTCCCACACTTGTCCTTGACTCAACGACGCAACGGGTTCTCAATATTTGGGGAAATTTTTCAAAGCGACACACATGTGACTGCCGTCACTTCAATTCTACGGCAACCGCAGTAAATATAAGTTCATCAGACACGATGAACAGCAAGCAATGTCGCTACCGATTCTACGTTCTACAGGTATTCGACGATATTCGATTTAATTTCTGAGGTCAGAAACACGAAAGGCAAGTAAAATGGCATCAAATAGCGGGCAAGGCTTTATCAAGCGTAACAGACCTCCGAGGGTGCACATCTTCTACGAAGATCCGTTTGATGCGGAACAGAAGGTCGAGCTGCCGTTCGTTATGGGGATCATGGCTGACCTTTCCGGCGACAGCCCCGGTGTTGAAAAGGACGATGTCGACGAGCGCAAGTTCCTGGATATCGACATGGACAATTTCTCCAAGCGCATGGAAGCGATCGAGCCGGGAACGTCCTTCACCGTCGAGGACAAGCTGTCAGGTGAAGAGAACACCAAGATGAGCGTCCAGCTGAAGTTCAAGAACATGGACGATTTCACACCGGGCAAAGTTGCAGAACAGGTGCCGGCGCTCAAAAAGCTTCTTGATGCGCGCAACAGCCTTGCCGCTCTGCGCACCATGATGGACGGGCGGGTCCAGGCGATCAGCCAGCTTGAGGAACTGACCCGCGATCCGGCCCTGATGCAGGCCCTTGCTCAGAAGATGGAAGCCGAAACCGCCGCTTCAAAGGGCGACGGTGCCGATGACGGGGACAAAGAGGAGGCATAAATGAGCAACACCGACACAAGCGCTCAAACGAGTGGCGCGGCTGCCGCGGAAGCTGCAGGTGAAAAAAGTCCTGAGGAATTCGCTTCCATCCTGAAGCAGAACTTCCGCATCAAAAGCGAAAACGAAACCGCCAACGAACTTGTCGACAACGCGATGTCGACGTTCCTTGCGGAGGCCCTGTCCGACCAGGCACTCATCAAGGACGACGTCTACGACACGATCGACGAGATGATTGCGAAACTCGACGAGAAGCTGACGTCGCAGGTCAACGAGATCATTCATGCGCCTTCGTTCCAGAAACTGGAAAGCGCATGGCGCGGCATCGATTACCTGGTCCACAACTCGGAGACCGACGCGTCGCTGAAACTGCAGTTCCTGAATATTTCCAAGCGGGAACTCGCCGGGGTGTTCAAGAGCTATCGCGGTGCCAAGTGGGATCAGAGCCCGTTGTTCAAGCAGATCTACGAAGCTGAATTCGGTCAGCTCGGTGGTCAGCCTTACGGATGCCTGGTCGGTGACTATGAATTCGGTTATGAGCCGCAGGACATCACCGTGTTGCGCGGCATGGCGAAAATTGCCTCGGCAGCGCACGCTCCGTTCCTGGCGGCAGCCGATCCGCAGCTCATGCAGATGGAAAGCTGGACGGAACTTCCGACCAAGCGCGACCTGTCCAAGGTGTTCGACACGGAAATTCATGCCCAGTGGCGCACGCTTCGCGAATCCGAAGACGCCCGCTACCTCGGTCTGTCCCTGCCGCGCGTGCTGGCTCGTCAGCCCTATGGCGCGAAGTCCGACCCGGTCGAAGAATTCGCCTTCGAGGAAGAATTCGGTGAGGACAGCCACGACAACTATGCATGGATGAACTCGGCCTACGCGATGGCGACCAACATCAACCGTGCCTACAAAGAGTACGGCTGGACGGTTCGCATCCGCGGCGTGGAAAGCGGCGGCCTTGTCGAAGACCTGCCGACCCACGTCTTCGAAACCGACGACGGCGGCGTGGACCAGAAGTGTCCGGCTGAAATCGCGATCTCCGATCGCCGCGAACATGAAATTTCGCGACTCGGCCTGATCCCGCTGATCCACCGCAAGAACACCGACCAGGCAGCCTTCCTTGGTGCGCAGTCGGTCTTCAAGCCCCGTCAGTTCTCCGGTCCGGACGGAAAGGACGCAACGGCTTCGGACAACCTGTCGGCGCGGCTGCCTTACATGTTCGCGACCACACGTTTCGCCCATTACCTGAAGGTTATGGTGCGCAACAAGATCGGTTCGACCAAGGAAGCGCCGCAACTGCAGCGCTGGCTGAATGACTGGATCATGGACTACGTCGATGGTGATCCGAACAATTCGACAGAGGAAACCAAGGCGCGCAAGCCGCTCCGCGAGGCAAAGGTGACCATCATTCCGGACGAGGAAAACCCCGGCTACTACAGAGCCCAGTTCTTCCTGCGTCCGCACTATCAGCTTGAAGGCATGGATATCGGTATGAGCCTTGCCTCTCGCATTCCGCAAGACGGAAACTGATCGACAAGACTGCCATTCGGGCGCCAACCCGTCCGAATGGCCTGCATCCGAAAAGGTGCAACCCGGGACAACCGGGTGGAGGTCTAAACGAGCGCGTAAGCTCTCAGGGGTTCGGGCCAGAAGGTCTGAGTTAGATGCAAGTATTGGAAACCCAGCGCCGGATGAAATGACCGGCCTGAACATAAAGAGGACTATATAAAATGGCTCAGTCTGATTGTTTTATTAAAATTGATGGTATCGAAGGTGAATCTCAGGACAAGACCCACAAGAACGAGATCGACATCTTGTCCTGGTCGTGGGGCGCGTCCCAGTCCGGCACAACCCACATGGGTTCCGGTTCCGGTGGCGGTAAGGCACACTTTCAGGATATGAACCTGGTGATGTATATCGGCAAGGAATTCACGGCCCTCCTGAACCACCTTTCGACCGGTAAACACATCGGTAAGGCCACGCTGTGTTGCCGCAAGGCAGCTGGTGACAACCCGCTCGAGTACCTGAAGATCGAAATGAAAGATCTTATCATCTCGAGCCTCACCACCGGCGGCAGCGGAGCAGAAGACCGGGTCACCTACAACTGCTCGATCAACTTCGGTGAATACAAGGTGATGTACACCGAACAGAAGCCGGACGGCTCCAAGGGTGCAACGCCGGAGTTCGCCTGGGATATCGCAGCGAACGAAAAGAAGTAAGGCATTTGCCGAAACGGCTGCCGCCCAAGCAGGTGGCAGCCGTTCTTTTTTGGGGCGAAGATCTACAAATGAAGGCGCATCGCGTTTTCCGCCTCCCGGAATCCCTTGACAGCAGCTACCTCCCGGGCATTGCCGATGGCAAAATCAACTGTGAAGATTCACGCGCCTCTGATGTGGGCCTTCCGCGCTATGGACGACCCGGAGTACAGGGCTGCACAGGAACGCCAGCAAGAAGAGGGCAAGGGCAGGAACCTGAAGTCGGGACGGCGACTTTCCAGAAGCTACGGCATCACGGAGCATACGCTTCTTTCAGAGGTCCGCCGAGATCTTCAGTCCTTACTGAATACCGTCAATCTCAATTCCACACAGGATCTATCCGATTTTCCCGAAGTCGAGAGTTCAATCCTGAACTACGGCCTTCCCGACCTATCCGTTCATGTCGTCGACACCATCAAGATCGACCGGCTGGCGGACGACATCCGAGAGGCCCTCATTCGTTTCGAACCGCGCATGGACCCGCGCACGCTGCAGGTCATCCGGGACGACAGCATCGAGAGCGACACGTTCAAGGTACGGTTTCTGATCAAGGCCGAGATACGGTGTGACCCTGTTCGCATCGGAAGTGAATTCATTGCGGATGTCGACCCGGCATTCGGACGCATCAAGATCATCGGGGCGACTGCATGAACCGCGAATTTCTGGACCTCTACAATCAGGAACTCACCTATCTGCGTGAGCAGGGCGCTGCTTTTGCCGAATCCTACCCGGCAGTGGCCGAGCGACTGGGCGGGCTTCTGGAAGACCGGTCCGACCCGATGCTGTCCGGATTGCTTGAAGGCACCGCGTTCCTTGCCGCCCGTGTTCAGCTGAAGATGAAACACGAGTTTGCCGAGTTCACCTCCAACCTGTTCGAACAGCTCTATCCGTCTGCCCTTGCCCCCATCCCCTCCATGGTGCTGGCCCGCGTCACTCCCAAATACGGCGACGCCAACCTCAGGGCCGGGATCAAGGTTGACCGGCACGCCCCCATGGAAGCGGTCTTCCGGGAACGTCAGGGAGAAGTCAGGTGCCGGTTCACGCTGGCCGCTCCGATCGTGCTTACCCCTCTCCAGTTGACTGGCGCACGTTATCTGAGTTCCGCTGCCCAGGTATCCGGCCTCGGGGCCGCGATGGCCGAGGACCGGCGCGTGCGCGCGGGGCTGGCGATCAAGCTGACCCACCGGATGGCGGAAGATCCGGAGCTTGAAGTCTCTGAAGAAGAAGCGCTGAAGAAGCCGGAATACCAGGTTGCCGGATGCCGCATAGATGAGTTGCCGATACAGCTTGTCGGCCCGCTCGATCTCGCCGCGAAGGTCTACGAGCAGATTTTCGGTCATACGATCGCGGTTTACCTCAGAACCGAAGACGCGTTCGGTCAGGCGACGCTGCAGCGCTTTCCGGTGGATGCGGTCACCCAGCTCGGTTTTGACGAGAACGACGCGCTGCTGCGCAACGACAGAAGACTTTTCGTCGGCTTCGACCATTTGAGGGACTACTTCAACTTTCCGCGCAGTTTCCTGGGATTTCGCCTGACGGGACTGCGGAAGTATCTTGACCGTGTGAACGCGAAGTCGTTCGAGGTCGTGTTCGTGTTCGATGAGGCGGATTCGCGCCTGCCCTCCCATGTCGAGGACAAGATCTTCGCGCTCCACACCGCACCGGCGGTCAACCTGTTCGAACGCGCAACCGACCGGGTTCCGATCAAGAAGGGACAGCACGAATTTGCCGTCATCACCGACCGGACCCGCCCCCTCGACTATGAAGTCCACGCCGTTACAGAGGTGAATGCCCATTTCTCCGGCGGTGAAAAGCGATCCGTGGAACCGCTCTACAGCGTTGCGCCCGACACGGAAAAAGCCGGTCACGAATGGTTCTACACGATCCGGCGCATGCCCCGCCGTCAGTCCTCCAGCGAGCTGAGAAGAATGCAGCCGAGTTCCTATATCGGAACGGAAACCTTCATCATGATTTCGAGCGGTGCGCAGGCTGCCGCGCTGCTGGAAAGCGGAAACAAACGCCTGGCAGAACTATCGCTGAAGGTGATGGCTTCCAACCGGGCGCTTGCAGCGGAACTTCCCGTCGGCAGCAACCCCGAGAAGTCTTCTATCGGTGACTTCCGCATCCTGGAAGACGTCAGCCTGAAGGTCGACTGCGTCGCGGGTCCGACGCAGCCGCGCCCGCCTCTCATTTCCTACAACGAACGGCTCGGCGAAGAAGGCCATGCCGGGGCGATTGCGTGGCGGCTGATCAACGTGCTGGCGCTCAACCATACCGGCCTTGTGCATGATGCCGCCGGGCAGGACGGCCGGTCCTTCAGGGATATCCTCAGCCTGTTCGCACCGCTCGCCGACAATGCCGCGGATCGCCAGGCCCAGTCGGTTCGATCCGTATCGACGCGGCCGGTCGTGCGGCGCCTGCAGCAAAAGTCCGGAACCGGCGTGGCGCGGGGACTGGAAGTCACGATCACGCTTGACGACAAGGCATTCGAAGGAGCCAGTGCGTTTCTCATGGGGGCCGTGCTTGATCGCTTCATTGCCGAATATGCGTCCATCAACCATTTCACCCAGTGCGTGATCGCCACCACGGAACGCGGCGTTATCATGAAATGGCCTCCCAGGATCGGAGCACAAGGGATCCTATGAGCGACGCTGACGACAACGACCAGAAGACGAAAGTCGTTCCGAAGGGCAAGAAGCCGGCTGCCGACAAGACGATCGTGCAGGTGGCAGCTGCCCCTTCCGTCTGGCCGGACAGCCCTTCAGAGCCTGAGGATACGCCTTTGCATGAAAGCGGCGACGTCGCCGAGCTTCCGCAAGAAGCGCTCCAAACCGAACCGGACACCGCGCCGTTCATGGAAGAGGCGATCCAGTCCGACGCGATCGAGATACCTTCTTCTCCGGGAGGCGACATCGAACAGGCGGAAGAAAACAAGACGGAAGAACTTGTTGCGGAGGCAGAGCAGCAAACGGCCCCGGAAGAAGAAGACCCGGAACCTGTCGAGGAAGCCAGGATAGAAGTTCCGGTGCAACAGCAATTCGCGTCCTTGCTGTCCGCACTCAGCGACCGTGTGCAGAAACACCCGGGTGGACACGATCTCCTGGCGGTGCTGCGCATGTTGGAGGGGCAGACGGGACCGGGCGGCGCGCAGTCCGGCATGGGACCGAAGAAGCTCGACGAACCGGCCCCTCCCCGCATCGGCAAGAGCCGGCGGACAATGGAAGACATCGTCCGGTTTGGTCAGGATCCGACCGGCGAATTCGCGACATCGACGATTGAACGCGCCACCCGCGATGCGGATGATGGCCTTGTTCTGCTTGAAAAGTTTCTGGGCTTTCTCGGACCGCACGGAGCACTGCCTTCGGCATATACCGACGAAGCCATCGTGCGCGGACTGCGGGGTGACGACAGTTTCCCGAGATTCCTGGATGTCTTCAACAACCGTTTCGTTCAGCTGTTTTTCCGGGCCTGGGCCGATGCCCGCCCGATTGTGCAGCACGACCGTCCGGACGATGACCGGTTCCTGTCCTACCTCGGGTCGAGCATTGGTATCGGCAGCCCAGTCTACCAGGATTTGGACGGGATCGACGACCGGATCAAACTGCTGTTCGCGGGCCTCACCTCCACGAAGGTCAAGAGCGCCGCACGATTGAAAGCCCTGATCACCGGCGTTTTCGGCGTTGACGTCGAGATTGACCAGTGCGTCGGCACGTGGCTGCACCTTGACCCCGATGACCAGCTCAGTATCGGCGGTCTGGGGCCCGGTGGCGGCGGACAGCTGGGCATGGACACGATCGTCGGCTCCAAGGTCTACAGCGTCAGCGACAAGGTCCGGATCCGGATCTTCACAAGTTCGCTCGACGAATACCGCAAGTTTCTGCCGCCAACGCGGACACGGCCCAATCCCTGGACCGAACAGCTTTTCGATCTCATCGATTTTTATCTCGGACTGGAGATCGAGTACGAGATCGAACTTGCGCTTCCGAAAAGATGCGCCTCTTCCGTCCGCATGGACAGCACCAGCTCCGCAACGCTCGGCCATATCGGTTGGCTGAAGCCTTTGGGCGCTGCTCCGGCAGAGGACGACGCACTCGACGACGAAGAAGAAATGTTGACCGATACCCGGTTCCGGCCGGTTCGTCGGCATACCACCGTTTATCAATAGGTCTCCAATTTGAAAGGCCGGTGCCATGAGTGACATTCTGGTTGAAACAGTTGCCAACAAACTCACGACAGTCAGCTACGACTGTCTCGAAAAAGCCATGCGGCTCACCAAGAGTTCCGGTCACCGGCACCTGGAAATCCTTCATTGGCTCTATTATCTCGCACGCGACGAGAATACCGATTTCGTCCATATTCTGCGCCACTTCGGCATTGATGTCGGCGACGTTCATGGTGACCTCCAGAAGGCGATCGCGGACCTGAAGATCAATCAGACCGAACTTCCGTCGATGGCGACGCCCTTCCAGGAGGCGCTTGAGCGGGCGTGGTTCGAGGGAACGCTGCGCTACGGCGACTACAAGATCCGGTCCGCCTACGTGCTGATTGCGGCCATGGGCGACAAGACGACGTGGCGACAGTTCCGCAGTTATTCACCGGCGCTCGAGGGGTTGAACCGTGATGTGCTCACGCGCGACCTCGACAAGATCGCCGGATCTTCAAGCGAAGTCGGCGCGCGTCCGATCGACGGCTCCGGTCCGAAAGCTGCGGCGGCTCCCGGCGGAGAACCCGCAGAAACCGCGCCGGGCAGCGGCGTTGGCGAGGATGCCCTTTCCCAGTTCACGGTCGACTTCACCGCCCGGGCGCGCGCGGAGGAATTCGATCCGATCGTCGGCCGGGACGAAGAAATCCGCCAGGTCATCGATGTCCTGATGCGCCGTCGGCAGAACAACCCGATCCTGACCGGTGAGGCAGGTGTCGGCAAAACGGCGATCGTCGAGGGGTTCGCCCAGAAGATCGTCGCCGGCGATGTTCCCCCCGCCCTGCTCGGAACGCGCCTGTGTGCGCTTGACCTCGGTCTGCTGCAAGCCGGGGCGTCGATGAAAGGCGAATTCGAAAAGCGGCTGCGCGCTGTCATCGACGCCGTGCACGCCTCCATCGTGCCGACGATCCTCTTCATCGATGAGGCACATACGCTGATCGGCGCCGGAGGCGCGGCGGGAACGGGCGATGCTGCCAACCTGCTCAAGCCGGCGCTCGCGCGCGGAACGCTGCGCACGGTCGC
The DNA here is from genome assembly GCF_965229775.1 of Roseibium sp. Taxonomy (GTDB): domain Bacteria; phylum Pseudomonadota; class Alphaproteobacteria; order Rhizobiales; family Stappiaceae; genus Roseibium. The sequence goes on along the minus strand of NZ_OZ245929.1, from coordinate 4,572,639 downwards.
GGCCACGACATGGTCGGAGTACCGCCAGCATTTCGAAAAGGACCCTGCCCTCACGCGGCGTTTCCAGCCGGTCCAGGTCGATGAACCGGATGAGGAAAAGTGCTTCGCGATGGTGCGCGGCCTGCTCGGCCCCATGGAGGAACACCACCAGGTGCGCATCCTGGACAGCGCCGTCAAATCCGCGGTTTCGCTTTCCCATCGCTACATCCCCGCGCGGCAATTGCCGGACAAGGCGGTCAGCGTTCTGGATACGGCTTCGGCACGGGTGAACATTTCGCAGGCCGCGCAGCCCGCCAAGCTGTCCGACCTCGTGGCCAAGAAGGGTTTCCTGGAAACTGAGAAAAGTGCGCTTACGAACGATACCGAACTCGGCCTGGAGCATCAGGAGCAGCTGGATGCACTGAACGAGGCCATCGAGGCGACCGAAGGCGATATCGAGAAGGTCAGGGAAGAATGGGAGCGCGAACGCGGGCTTGTGGCCGCAATCCGCCGTCTGAACGCTGCCCTGTCGCAGCTCAAGGGCGGAGATCCCGCACCTCATCCGGAAAGCGCGGAGATCGAGGATCCCGAGCATGACGGACCGGCGCTTGTCTCGATCGACGACATCGAACTCGATCTCGACGTCGACCTGGAAGACGAGGACGCCATTCGCACCGCACTGCACGAGAAACGCGCGGAACTCGCCAAGATTCCCGAAGACGAGCGTATGGTCTATGCGTATGTCGATGACGAAGCCGTCGCGAGCATCATTTCGGATTGGACCGGCATTCCGGTCGGCCGGATGGTGCAGGACGAGATGGCGACCATTCTCAACCTGACCGACAGCCTGAACAAGCGCGTGATCGGCCAGGCTCATGGCCTCGCCATGATCGCGAAACGGATCGAGACCAGCCGCGCCCAGCTTGGCAATCCGGACAAACCGATCGGTGTCTTCATGCTGTGCGGCCCTTCGGGCGTCGGCAAGACGGAGACCGCGCTCGCGCTCGCCGAAACGCTCTATGGCGGCGAGGACAGCCTGATCACCATCAACATGTCGGAGTTCCAGGAAGCACACTCCGTCTCCGGCCTGAAGGGAGCTCCTCCGGGCTACGTCGGATATGGCGAAGGTGGGCGTCTGACGGAGGCGGTCCGCCGCAAACCTTATTCGGTCGTGCTTCTCGACGAAGTGGAAAAGGCGCACCCGGACGTCCATGAAATCTTCTTCCAGGTCTTCGACAAGGGCTGGATGGAAGACGGCATGGGCCGCAAGATCGACTTCCGCAACACGCTGATCCTGCTGACATCGAATGTCGGCACGGAAACGATCATGAATGCAGCAAGCCACATGCTGGACGCCCCGGTCTCAAGCGACCCGGATCTGGCGGCCACCGATCCGAATGCGCCCGACGCCGAACAACTGGCGGAATCCTTGCGGCCGGCGCTTCTGGACGTGTTTCCACCGGCACTGCTCGGCCGGATCGTGACGATCCCCTATTATCCGCTGTCACCGTCCATGCTCGGCTTCATCATCCGCCTGCAACTCAACCGCATCGTCAAGCGCGTGAAGCAGAACCGGGATGCGGAGCTGACATTCGGGGACGATGTCATCGCGCATATCGTATCGCTGTGCCGCGACCCGGACAGCGGTGGACGGATGATCGACAACATCCTGACGAACGACCTCCTGCCCAAGCTCTCGCGGGCGTTCCTGACCGCTCAGATGAACGGAGAGGAACTGACCTCCGTGGCGATCACGGCGGGTGAAGACGGTCTGGAGATCGCGACAGGCGGCGCATAATACGCTTCGTCGGCGTTCATGGCGGTGCCCCGGCACCGCCATGTGCTTTTGCAATCCCATGCTCGATTTGCTGCTCAATGCGGGACAGGCCAGAGTGTCCGGAACCGGTTCAGACCGGCACCTGCCGGCTGTCCTCATTGGCTGCCTGTCAGCACTTCGCCAATCACGCCCTGATAGGCCTTGAGATCCTTGCTGGCGACGGATTGCGGGGCATCCGCGCCGGTTTCCATTTCAAAGGACAGCGGATCGGCGGGTTCCCCTCTCTGACGGATTTCGAAATGTAGGTGCGGTCCGGTCGACAGGCCCGTCGTGCCGACATAGCCGATCAGGTCTCCGGCCTGGACAACCGATCCCAGCTGAATCCCGTCTGCATACTCGTGCATGTGTGCGTAGCGGCTGGTGATCCCGTCCTTGTGCGACAATTCAATGAAGTTGCCGTAGCCGCCGCGCACATCCTTGTAGGTGACCTTGCCGGAAAATGCGGCCCGGATGGGTGTGCCCGTCGGCGCCGCCCAATCGACGCCCGCGTGCAACCGCGAGACCTTCTTGATCGGGTGGAACCGCATGCCGAATTTGGATGTCAGGACGCCTTTGACCGGCACCAGCATGGCGCCGGAAAGACTGATCTTGCCGCCCTCGCTGACGCAGGCGAAGCCCCTGTTGCCCGGTGCCTTGAGGACGTAACAGCGCACGGACCAGTCATCGCCCCTGCGGACACCTGCAAAAAGCACGCGGCCACCGCCGCGCTTTTCGTCACGTGCCATGTCGGTGAACACCAGCGTGAAACGTTCATCCGGCTTGATCGCCCGTTTCAGATCGGTGGTCGGCGCGAGATAGGCGATTGCCTCTCCGACGATTGACGCCGGGACGGCGTTGCGGACCGCGGTCGCGTAAAGCCCGTCGATCAGGCGGTGCGTCTTTCCTGCCTGGCCGTTTTTATCGCTTGCGACCTTGTCCTGCACGATTTCCTTGCCGAACCAGGGATCGGCCCCGTGGATATAGGCCTCTCCTTCGCGCGTGGCGGAGTAGGCCGCCGTTCCGACGTAGCCATCAGCCGAGTAGAGCGACAGCTGCACAGGCCTGTAATAATCCCCGATCCGGCCGACCCGGTTCGGCATCCTCACGCCGCGTATCGCGATCTTGTCGCCCGCGATCAGATCGGACCGGTCGAATTCGAGCTTCAGGAACTCCTGCAGCTGCTTGGAAACCTCCTCATCGAACCCGTTGTCTTTCAAAAGCGTGCCGATCGGAACAGTTTTGGTGATCGCCTTGCGCACCTCGATCCGGCTGGGGCCCTGCCCGATCGGACGTTCGGTCAGATAGAGATCGAGCGTGTCCGTCGACGGTTTCAGGAATACCGGAAGATCGGTGGCACCGTCATCGTCGGCCGCTTCCGGTTCATCCACGACCAGTCCGTCATTTTCTTCCCCGCCACCGAAATTGCCGAACTGGAAGTCGGCCTCGCTGCCCGGCGCCCGGATCACCAGATCCCCGTCGTCATTCAGCATCCGGCTGTCTAGGACAAATGCGCTCAACGCGGGCAAGGCCGTGACGCCGCTGGTCTTGGACGTCTCCGGAATGGCCCGTTCCGACAGTTGAATGCGCTCGGCGGAGGAACCGTCATTCAGCAACACCGGGTCGCCGGCGAGCGGAATGACGGCGGACACCGCCATGTCGAAGAAAGGATCGGCGGGAACGTCCAGGTCTTCACCCGTCCCGTCGTCGGTTGCAGACGCATTGTCGGTGGGGTCCGCGTCGTCCTGCTGGTCCACGGACGCCACGTCGTCATCATCCGCGTTCTGGTCCGCTTCGATATCCGCAACCAGCGGCGCGTCCGGCTGCCCGCCACCAGCATCTTCGGGTGCCGAAAGCGAGATCGCGCCCGACGATACCAGATGGGCGATCCCGCCGATGCCGCCGCCGATGACCAGGAACGAAAGAGCGAGTATCCCGTAGACCACGATGGGTGAACTCGCACGCTTTTCGCTCCTTGGCTGAGGTGTTTGCGGCCTCGCCGGAGGTGCCGGTGCAGCAGGCGGCGCTGCAGGCTTCCCCGCAGGGCGTATCACCGTCCGGTCAAATTCGGGTCTGTGTGCACCGTGGCTGTTGTTGTCAGACCACTGAACCATCGCTCACCTTTGGCTACAGCAGTTTCTCTTGGTTATCAGCTGCAGGGCCGATCATGCAGGATGAAACCATCAGATGCAAAACAGCAGCTTCAAAACACGGCAAAAGGCGGTCAGCGCGGAAACTCGAGAAGATTGGATTTTGGCTGCCGGTTCTCCTCTTCGGTGGAAGCCGAACTCTTTTCCATATATATTTCAGGGACATCCAGCGTGTAGACAGCAATCTCCGTGCTCAATCCCCGCAGCTGGCCGGTCCAGATTTCCTGCAGCGGGTACCGTTTGGGCAATCCGTCCGCGACCGATTGGCTGAGCGCGAGGCGAACCTTTTTGTCCTTGGCAACGGATTCGACCCTGCTGGCCGTGTTCACCGTCGTCCCCATGACGGTGAAAGACCGCCGGTGCTCGCCGCCGATATCGCCGACGAGAACGGGACCGGCATTCAGGGCTATCCGGAGATCAAGTCCCGCTTCTCCGGTGATCTCCTTGATCTCGTCGAGGCTCGCGATGATCTCATGCGCGGCATCGACAGCGGACTGTTCGGGATTGTCGACCGTGTTGGGCGCGTTCCAGACCGCCATGATCGCATCGCCGATATACTTGTCGATGTACCCCTGATGTTTCGTGATTGTTTGTCCGATCCTGTCGAAACAGGCATTGACGACGCGCACGACGTCGCGGTCGGCCAGCTTTTCGGACATCTTGGTGAAGCCGACAATGTCGATGAACGCGACAACGACGTGCCTTGTATCTCCGCCGAGTTCCGGCAACTGTTCCGATGTCGCCATGTGCTTGATGACGTCGGGCGCAAGGTAGTGGCCGAACAGCCTGACAAGCGACCTCTGGCGGCGCTGCAGGATGCTCACCTTGCCGACCGCCGCCGTGACAATGGCCATCACACAGCTCACCGGTGCGACACCCGGTGCAATGAGGATGCCTGCCTCCAGACCGGCCAGGCTCACGCCAATGCCTGCCGCGATGCCAAACACGGCGATCAAAGGCAAGACCATGAGCGGCAGGAAAAGGCCGGCGGCAGCGCCGACGGCCGCGAAGGCGAACGACAACGCCGTCAGAAGCCCGCGCGGCGGCGCAACGGCATAGCGGTCGGAAAGCGCGGCGCCGATGACGTCGGCCAGGATAAAGACACCCGCGGTCTGCGGCTGCACGCGCGGTCTGCCGCCCGGACCGGTTTCAACGTCTGCGGCGGAGACGTGCGGCAGAAACCTGTCGGAATAGAGATGCTCGTCCTCAAAGGGCAACAAGCCGCCGAAAAGAACGATCCGCCCGGAGGAAAATTCCTTCAATGCCGCGCGTCCTTCCTCGCTTTGGCTCAGCGTCAGGACGTCGATCAGGGACATGTACGGCAAGGAGGTCGCAAGTCTTGAATCCGGGATCGAAACGAACGCTTCCGACACGTCCGATCCTGCGGCCCCGAGAAGAGCGTCGATGAGGTGTGGAGAATCGTTGAGCGGAAGCTGCGGCGTATGTTTGCGCACGATGCCGTCATTGTCGGTGGACACGATCACCGAACGGACGCCCCCGGCGCCGATCGCTGCGGTGAAGCTGCGGTGAGGCACGCCGATTTCGGTATGCGCTATGAAGACCTTGCCCCGATTGCGATACGCGAAGGTCTGAAACGGCCTGTCGAAGCCGCTCAACCGCGCCTCTCCGGTGCTCGGATCGACAAAGGAGTCGGCACTGTAGGCAAACACGAAATCAAAGCCGACAGCCGTCGCGCCTGCGTCAATCACGGCTTGCCCGGCTTCGGCCATCACCGGGGTCATCAGGACACGGGGAATGCGGGAAAGACGTTCGGAATCAAGTGAAGCCTGATCCAGGCCCACGACGGCAACCGGAGCCGATGCGGTTTCGCCGGACTGGATGAAATTGGCGCGCAGCTGGAAGAGCCGGTCCGTCACCCAGCCTTCCCAGATTGCCTTGTTCGCAGACAGGCCGACAACCAGTCCGGCCAAGGATGCAACGACGGCAATCAGCAGGACCAGTTGTTTTCGGCCGAGGGCCGAATCGGCGATTCGGCCACCTGGCTTCATTTCACGAGGACGACCGCGGTTTTGCGGCCAACTTGCGCCGGATCGATGGTTATCTTCCGCATCTCAACGCCAAAGTCCGGCGCTTTTCCTTGCAGGAAAAGCTCGACTTCAACAGCATCATCATCGCTGTCGCGCTCCGGCATTTCAGTGACGATGTTGTCGAGCACATCGAACCGTTTCGGTTCGCCTCCGCCAAAGGAGACGAAAACAGAGCCGTACTGGTCTTTCGCCTTGTCATCGAAACGAAGCATCAGGGACGCGGCTTTTTTGTTTTCCAGCGTCAGCCCGCGCAAGGTTACGGTCAATCCCTTGTCCGCTGTGCTCGAGCTGGTTCCGCTGTCGGCCTGCAGGCAGTTGCCCGCGCGCAGGACCTTTTCTTCGCCGCCGTCGATCGCGAAGCCGTCGGAGGACACCGTCAGGGTCCCCGACTTGATCCGCACTTCCTGGCAAGCGGAATAGTCCAGAAGATCCACGTGTCCCGATTCACCAAGATCAACCACGTCTCCTGGCATCAGCTCCGAAAAGGCCGAAACAGACACCCCTTCGGACCGATCAAGGACAAGCGCTACGGGATCTGCAAGCGCAGCACCGGACATGACGGTGCCAAGTCCGAATGCGGCAGCCAAACCGGTCGGTTTCAGACTTCGTTTTGCAAATCGACTAAACAAATCTTTCATGACGGTCTCCAGGGTCAATGGTTTTTGCGCACGGACCCGTTCGGAGTCGTGTCGCCAATTGAAGTAATGATACCAGAAAATCGCGAATTGAATGTGGCCTTGGTCACATAAACGCGAATTGGGAGGCAGGGCCCAGGGTCAGGACTCATTCATTTTGATGAATCGGTGGGGATGAATTTGTTCGGATACGAGGCGCAAAGCTGCAGGAAACCGTCCGGTTTCCAAAGATTTGCAACGACGTTGCCGGGCAAATTCACTCTAGGGTACGGACTCATAAATGAGACAGAAATGGCATGTGAAATGGCGAAATCCCGTTAGGAAGGGTGTGCGGAGCGGGCTTCCTGCCCGGTCAACCACGCTGACGACACGGGGGGAAGCCATTTCCATGTCCTTCGGATTTGACCGGATTGCGCCACCCCGGCGTCGCGGAAGGCTTGAAAATGAACCACATTTCCTGCGCTTCCGCTCCTTGAGGAGACGCAATCCACTTCAAACCATTTCGGTCTCATTTATGAGTCCGTACCCCATCCCTGCGGGACGCAAAAACGGCTTCGATCTGCTTCGTCAAACCGCTCAACCGGGCAGGTAGCCCGCTTGTCACGCTCTTCCTTGCAGCTCATCGCCGTTTGCTGCGCCAATTCAACCAAATGAATGAGTCCTGACCCTAGTGCGGTGAATTTGAAGTTCGCATCATTGCTCAAGCAGTCTCCGAAGCGAACTTCAAATTCGTAAACCGCACTAGAAACATAGACTTGCTAGTCACCTTCTTGGATCTGAAGTTCGTTCGAAGCCTGCTGCAAATGAGTCGAACTTCAGATCCAGGTGACTAGCCCGCAGGTTCAGTGTAGACCCCGGTTATGCCGACCGCCTCTGCAGATTTTCCGATCAAATTCAGCAATTTGGGCGCAAGGGCGGGATCCAGAGGCCTGCCCTCCATCGCGGACAGCACGCCGACCAGTTGCGGCATAGTTTCACGGGAGCGAATCAACACGATATGGTCGGCTCCGAACGGCAATGCGGCGCGGAGATTGAGCACGTAAGGCGCATCCGCCTCGAGTTTCGTATCCTCGCCCAAAGGGTCCGCTTTCCGGTTCGGTGCAAGCAGACGCACAGTGCCGTCGGCCTCCAGCGCGAACACCGCCATGAAGCCGCCTTCGTCGGACCGAAGCCCCACCTTGAGCGGCGAGCCTTCGGGGATATGTCCGACCGCGGGTCGCAGGGTGCCTTCCACCGGTTTGCGTTCCCTTGAAAGCGCGTAGAGTTCCGACAGAAACAGCCATTTGGAGACCACCTGCGAAAAGCGGTCGGCGTTCCCGGCGCTGTTGCGAAGTACGATATCTCCGAATTTCGTCAGGACATCGCCTTCTTCCACGTCCCAGAACAGGTCGGCATTTCCATCGTCGACAATCTCCACCGCACCGCCATGGCGCTCCTTGAGGTTCTTCAGAACCGGAAGTGCTATGTCCGTGCTGGCCGAGATTGTCAGTCCGGTCGCGCCGCGTGCCAGGATGTTGTCCTTGACCCGCGGGAGAACCGCCGCGCGCGAGCCGCCGCCAACGGTCAGGCTCGGCGTCTGCCGGCCTTCGGTCGCGACACGAACGGTTTCCTTGAGAAACAGGGTCAGTTCCTCCATCGAAATGCCGCCGTCCCGGTCAAGGTCAGCCCGACCCTCGACACCGCGTGCGAAGGACCAGCTCAAGGCGCCCCTGGGTTCACCCGCGATCATGAGTTCGGGGATCACCTGGCCGTCGACGGTCGCGCCGACATAGATCACGTTGGCGAGGTCCTGAAGGTCGGACCCGTCCCCTTCTTGCCGCTGCAACAACGGATGGCCCGGACGTGATCTCAAGAGGTCATTTTCGAAGGGCGGTAATCCGACGAGCCGCGTGCCGAGCCGGACGATCCTGGGGTCGATGGACCGCGTCATCGTGCCGGAGTGACAGCTGTCAGCGAGTACGAGCACGCTCCGGTCACCGGCCGCCCTGAGCATTGCCGAGAGATCATCGTCGCGCAGTCTTTCGGCATTTCCCGGCGCGGAGACATCAAATCCCGCGAGAAGAAACACTTCGTCGAGCCCGTCAGCTTCCGAGCCCTCGACCCATTCCTCTTCCTGCGCTCCGTGCCCCGCATAGGACAGCACGAGGACGTCGTCCTCTGCCGATCGTTCGATCAGCCCCTGCCAGGCGGTCAGGATGGCATCTCTCGTTGCAGCGCCGTCGTAAAGGGTTTGTAGGTCCTCGACACCAGCGGCCTGCAACGTTTCCGCAATGTCCCTGGCATCGTTCACAGCGCCCTTGAGCGGTGAAACATGTTCATAGGCGTCGATGCCGATTACCAGCGCCCGCCACTCTCCTGCTTCAACCGGATTGAAGACGAAGAGCAGCGGAAACGCGCAGCAAAGCGATCGCAGTGCCCTGAACACCAGGGCCACTTTCGAAAACACGTACATGAGCAGCCTCACCAGTGGTGCGTGATCAGCCCCAGGAGCCGCCGCCGCCGCCGCCCGGTCCGCCACCGCCGCCGCCACCGCCGCCGCCGCCATTGTCGTTGTCGCGGATGAGCGGGTCATTGATCGGGTCCGAAACCGGGGTCGCGGCCGCCGGTGTGGCTGCAGGCGCAGTCGAGGTCGTGGTCGCCACCGAAGGCGTCACGGGCACCGGATCCGCTCCGGTCGATACCGTGGGCTGTGTCGCACACCCGGCGAGGAACAGCGCCATCAAGCCTGCTGAAGGCAATGCTAGTCTAATGTGTTTCATCTATTCCTCCTTAAGAAATCAGAACAAATCATATCTGGGACGGCTTTGTTCCCACTGATACTTCACAAGGGCAATCAGGGCCTCGTCGCCCTGAACCGGCGAAAGATCCGAACTGCTGAAAAACTTGTTCAACGCATCCCTGGTCTTGCGGCCGGGCTGACCGTCGACCGGTCCCGGCTCGAACCCGAGATCGGTCAGCGCCTGCTGCAGAACCATTGCCTTCAGGCGCTTGTTGGCGCCCTTTAGGTCCTCGCGGCCTTTTCCGGCCGCTGAAGAGGACGGATCGACAACGGCCGCCATCGCGAGCATGCGGATCCGGTCGCGGCCTGCAGCTTCTCCGGACTGTTGTCCGAGCATCCAGGCCGTGTTGTAGGCCCCCCAGGCGTCGCCGCGCTCGGCGCTTTCGCGGAACCATCTGGTCGCCTCTTCTGCGCTCTTTTCGACACCCTGGCCGTTGAAATACAGAAGACCGATCGCGGTGCCTGCTGCCGGATGGCCGCCTTCGTGGGCCTTCTTGAACCAGCCAAGCGCAGCGTCGAAATCCTGCGGCGTACCCAGTCCATCCCGGTAGAGCGTACCCATGTTCAGATACCCGTAGATGTCCTCGCGGGACGCGGACCGATTGTAGTAGTAGACAGCGCGGTCGACGTTTTCTTCCACATGGTTGCCGTTGAGGTAAAACCCGCCGATCGCATTGAAAGAGAACGTGTGTCCGGCTTCCACGGACTGCAGCAGCTTTTCCAGACCTGCCTTTTCGTTCTGCTCGGTGCCCTCGCCCTTGATCTGCGCCATGCCCAACGAATGGAGCGCATAGGCGTCCCCGCGTTCGGCAGCCTTGCTGTAGAGTGCGACCGCCCTCTCGCGATTGCGGTCCCGGCCGGCGCCGAGATAGTACATGCGGCCAAGGACCTAGCCCGCGCGGACATGGCCCATCTGGTAGGCCTGCTGGAAGTAGTCGGCAGCCTTGGCAAGGTCGCCGGCGGCAAATGCACCGCGGCCGCGCTGGAACACGAAACGCCCGATTTCCGGATACGCCGTCATGGCGTCGGAACACGCCTTGTCCACCGCCGCTGAGTCGATATCATTGGCCAGGCGACCCTCGGTGACCGCCTGAAGATCGAATGGCTGCGTCGCCAACTGATCGCACTGGGTCACGCGCGGCTGCACGATCTGGGTCAACGTTTCGCCGGAACTTCCGGCTTCGGCCGGCAATTCGAGCGTGAAACGCCGTGCCTGCGTTTCCGAACCGATTTGCGGACGCACGGTCAGGGTGGAAAGACCGGACATTGGAAACCGGTCACCGGGGCGCAAAAGCCGCCCGTCGGAAGAAAGCTGCAAGTCACTGTCGACCGAAACCACTTTCAGCCAATTATCCGTTGCCGGCAAACCTTCATCCGGTGCATCGGCATAGATCTGTACCGGGCCGACACCGATGTCGGCCTCGACCGCGGAGCCCTTGGATGTCTGCGAAAGCCAGGCAACCAGTTGTTCAAGGCGTTCCTTGCGCTCGCGTTCCCTGGCTCCATCGTCCGGAGCCGGGGCCGACTGGACAACCGTGATGGAGGCGATCGCCGAGGCCGAGCCTCCCCAATCATCCTTGACCTGGTATCCGATAAGTTCGACATCGCCAGCGCCCGACCCGTCCGGCAGGAATTCGAGACTCGCCAGTTCCGTCGCATCCAGTGTATCGCCCTCACCCACGGTCCTGCCGTCAGGCAGTCGAAGCGTGCCCTTTTCCGGCGACAGGGTCAGGGTCGCGACGATCGCGCCGCCTTCCGGCTGTACGGGTTCGGGTATGGAGAGCGGGCTCGCGTCGCTGGTGAGCGGAACACTGACGCGGTGATGCGCGGTGACGATGGGCTCCGGCTTCGGCGGCACGAAGTAGAAATTCGTCACGAGTGTCGAATCTTCGTACGGGATTTGCTGGCCGCCGGTCTTGCGCACGACTTCATCGCGGACCTTGGTCATCAGGTCCTTGATCTCGAGCGACGGATCCAGCGCATTCGTGACGACGGAAGACGTGAACGGGCTCATGGGGCCCTCTCCGTCATAGGCAACCTGTCCGGGCCGCGTCGCGTAGGAAATGAAACTGCCGAGCTTGTTCGGGATCCTGCGCAGACCGCGGGTCTTGCCAAGGGCGTATTCCTCTTCGCCCCAGAACAGACTTCCGATTTCGAACGGATTGTCGCGGCACGCGTCGAGCATGACGATCTGCAGGCTGGACGCTGCCTTCATGTAATCCAGAAGGTGCGAGACCTTGAGGCTTTCGAACTCCAGATCGTACTGGGACGCCAGCTTGGCATCGACCGGCAGCAGGAAATTCGAGTCGCCGACCTGCAGCGCGTGACCGGAATAATAGAAAAGCGCAGTGTCGCCGTCATTGAGTTCGCGCAGGAACCTCCGGACGACCTTTTCCAGTTCCTTCTTGCTGAGGTTGGTACCGACGGTCACGTCAAAATCCGCTTCGCGCAGAACCCGCGTGATTTCCTTGGTGTCGTTCAGCGGATTCACGAGCGGTTCGACGAATTCGTAGTCCTGGTTTCCGATAACCAGCGCAACCCGTCGCCCGGGATCGTCAGCGGTCGATGCCAACGCCGGTGTAACAACCGCCAGCACGCCGAAGGTGAGGCCGATTGCGCCGCCCCGCATGGCACGGCGAAAGCTTGTGACCGGGCCCGTCACACTCTCCTTTGCAGACCGCATCAAAGCCGGCAGGTTTTTCCGTTTATGCATATCGTCCTCAGCGCTATGTCAGGCAGCGTAACGTCGCAGATATTTTGAAATCAGGCTGTGACGAAGCTCACAGCTTTGCCGATCCGCCCCAAAGATCAGACTAGTCGTAAATTACCTTGAGTAAAGTGATGCACACTTGCACAGGCTAGGCAAGCGCGTGATCGGTTTAAACACCCGACTTTTTTCGACTTTTTGATTTTCAGCGCTCAATATCCGTTGATAATTGCGGGGGCAGTTGCTGTATTTGCAGCATGCGATCCTGCCGATTCATGACCCGACGGGCACAAATTACATGACCAAAGACCTCAAAATCCGGCGCCTGAGCGAAGCCGAAATCCGCATTCCACTCGACTGGGCGATGCTGGAGGGCTGGAACCCGGGTCTCGAGGACGGTCCCGCGTTTTATGCAGCGGACCCACAGGGATTTCTGGGCGGAGAGATCGGCGGAGAACTGATCACGGTCATCTCGGCAGTGCGCTATGGCGACGCCTTCGGTTTCATCGGTTTTTACATCTGCAAGCGCGAACACAGAACGCGGGGCTACGGACACCAGATCTGGGCGGAGGCAATGTCCCATCTCGGATCAAGGCTCATGGGGCTGGATGCGGTGAACGAACAGACCGCCAGCTACGCCGAGCATGGCTTCAAATCCGTTTACCGGAACATCCGTCAGACAGGGGTTTCCCTTTGCGATGTGCCCATGGACCCACGCATTGCACCGCTCGGTCACGGCGTTTTTCCGGCGATCAACCTCTATGACCAGCGCTTCTTCCCGGCAGAACGCGAAACCTTTCTGAAACTGTGGGCCGCGCCCATGCTCGAAACGCGAAAGGGGTTCGCGTTCATCGAAGACGGCGACGTCAAGGGATACGGCGTTCTGCGGGCATGTCATGAAGGGTTCAAGATCGGGCCCCTATTCGCCGATACGCCGGAGATTGCCGATACGCTTTTCCGGACACTTGCCGGGCAGGTCAAAGGGCAATTCGTCATCCTGGATACACCGGAGCCGAATGCCGCCGCCCTTCTGCTGGCCGAAAGATATGAGCTGTCGCCGGAATTCGAGACCTACCGCATGTATCGCGGCCCCGTGCCCGACCTTCCGCTCGATCAGATCTACGGCATTGCCAGCTTCGAACTCGGCTGACGTCCTGCACTTGCCGATCAGTGCTCGGTGCTCTGATACGCAAGCATGGCACCTGCCAGGTCTTCGAGCGCAGCGCCCACGGACTTGAACATGGTGATTTCGTCGTCCGATTGCCGGCCGGCGTGATTTCCGCGGCACAGATCGTAGAGGTCCGCGCGGATGTCGCCTTTCGAAATCAGCCCGGACTGGAGCGGCTGGACGATATCCCCGCCTTCGACCAGACATCCGTCACGCGTATCCACGAAGATTTCCGCGCGCTTTATGAGGTCGTCGTCGCTCTCCCGCATGGTGGGCTTGAAAGCCCCGACAAGATCGACATGGGCTCCGGGTTTCAGAAGATCCCCCTTGATCAGCGGCTCGCTGGACAGGGTTGCGGCGCTGATGATATCGGCCGTGCCGAGCACATCACGCAGACTGGCTGCCGCCTCTATCGTGATGGGAAACTGCGCCTGCATTTCCCGGGCAAACTGCGCTGCCTTTTCCCTCGACCGTCCCCAGATCGTGACATGTTCGATCGACCGGATGGCCATGTGCGCGGCAATCAGGTTCGGGGCGAGACGGCCGGTGCCGAGCACGAGCAGATGCCGCGCGTCGGACCGCGCCAGGTATCTCGCGGCCAGTGCAGAGGCTGCCGCAGTCCGGCGTGCGGTCAGTTCACCGCCATCGATCATTGCAAGCATCTCGCCCGTTCTGGCGTCGGACAACAGATACTGTCCATGCACCGCCGGCAAGTTCCGCTCCGCGTTCCCCGGAACGACATTCACGACCTTTACGCCGGCATATCCGCCCGGCACCCAGGCAGGCATGAGGAGCATCGTTCCAGCCGGTTCGCCCGGAATTTCAAAGTCATGATGATGCCGCGTCGGCATGACGCAACCCGAGCGGAACATTTCCGCCAGTGCATCTATCAGGTCCGGAAACGGCAGGGCATCACGGGTCTGGTCTTCGGAAAGCAGCAGCATGCAGGTTCATTCACATTACGGTAATCACGGTTAGAGTCAGAACCCATTCATCCATGCCAATTCATTCACATGAATGGATCCTGACCCTAGACAAAATCACAGAAGACGTTCGGGACCAAGCTATCTCCCGAAAAGAATTACGATTTTGCCTGCAAATTCATGACAAATCGAAAATCATCATCACATAGGCGGCAAAAAGCGTCAGATGCACCGCACCTTGCAGGTAACTGGTCGTGCGGGTTCCAAACGTGATCAGGCTGACGACCAGGGTCAGCGCGAGGAGAACAATCTCCGCATAGTCCAGTCCGAGTTCGATCCTGTGTCCGGTCACCCAGCTGACCACCAGGACGGCGGGAACCGTCAGACCGATGGTCGAAACCGCAGCGCCGAGGCAGATGTTGACCGCGCGCTGCAACTTGTTTTCAAGAGCCGCACGGAAGCCGCTCATTCCCTCCGGCATCAGGACAAGCGCTGCAACGATGAATCCGCTCAGCGCCAGCGGCGCGCCAATGCCGGCGATGCCGAATTCGACGTAAAGAGCGAGCTTCTTGGAAAGCAGGATGATCGGCACCAGGGCTCCCAGGAGCCCGGCCACGTGAAAGGGTATCGACCTGACGACGGCACCGTGGTGCTCTCCGCCGTCCTCGCCTGCATCCGGCTGCCGGAAAATGTCGCTGTGGGTCACGGTCTGCATGGCCAGAAAGACGCCATACAGCAAGACGGACATCACGACTTCGAAGCTCGCCTGCAAGGGAGAGAGTTCACCGCCCGGCGCGGAATGGGTGACGCGCGGCAAGACGAGAGCGAAAACCGCAAGGGGAACAAGAACGGCGAGAAACGCATTCGCGCCCTGAAGGTTGTAGGTCTGGTTCTTGTGTTTCAGCCCGCCGGCCAGCAGGCACAGACCGATCAGGCCGTTCAGAACAATCATGATCACGGAGAACATCGTGTCGCGTGCCATGGTCGGCGCGGCCTCGCCCGAAACCATGATCGCAACGATCAGCGCCACCTCGATCCCGACGACGGCAAGCGTCAGGATCAGCGTTCCGAACGGCTCTCCAAGAATGGTCGCAAGACATTCCGCGTGTCGGACGACCGAGAAGGCGCACCACATCACGGTCAGGAAGATGACCGCAAGCAAGGCAAGAGACGGCCCGACACCGATGGCTGACGGGTTCAGAAGATCTCCGGCAGCAATAAAGGCCGCAAAAACGAGAAAACCGGCCAGACTGGGAAATTCGGATCTGAAAATGGACACTGAAACCACCGTTCCGTTTCAGGAAACTGCGTGATTCCTTTTTAGCCGTTCCGGGGTTCAAATGACCACATCGAAAAACAACGGGCACAAAAAAAGCCGGCGCAGCGCGCCGGCCAGACCTTGTCAAAGCATTGTTCCGTCAGATCGCGAGATACTCCTGGCGCAGTTCTTCGTTGTCGAGAACTTCCTGAGCCGTGCCATCGAACACGACCTCGCCCATATCAAGAATGACGGCGCGGTCGGCCAGATGCAGCGCGGCGATCGCGTTCTGTTCCACGATGATCGTGGTGATGCCGAGTTCCTTGACGCCTTCAAGGATGCGCTCGATTTCCTGAACGATCACCGGGGCGAGGCCTTCATACGGTTCATCCAGAAGCAGAAGCTTGATGTCACGGGCCAGGATACGCGCCACGGCGAGCATCTGCTGTTCGCCGCCCGACATCGTCACCGCCTCCTGGGCGCGGCGCTCCGCCAGCCGCGGGAAATGGTCGTAGATCCGCTCGATCGACCAGCCCTTGGGCTCGGCGATCTGTGAGAGCTCCAGGTTTTCCTGAACCGTCAGGCCTTGAATGATCCGCCGGTCTTCCGGCACGAGGCCGACGCCGACACGCGCGGCCTGATAGCTCTGCATGTCATGAAGCGGCTGGTGATCGAGCCAGATTTCACCATGGGTCAGGTTGGGATCATCCATGCGCGCGATCGTGCGGAGCGTCGACGTCTTGCCAGCGCCGTTGCGCCCGAGCAACGCCAGGATTTCACCCTCGCGAACGTCAAAGCTGACCCCCTGAACGATGTAACTCTCGCCATAGTAGGAGTGCAGGTCCCAGGCCGAGAAATAGGCTGGTGCCGTTCCGCGCGCCTTTTGCGGCTTGACCGCAGGAGCCGTCTTGCCCGCGAACTGATCTTCGAGAATGGTCACAGGTGTGCTCCTCCGAGGTAGGCTTCCTGAACGCGCGGATCGCCCTTGATGTCTTCCGGCTTGCCCTCGGCGATGATCGCGCCCTGGGCAAGGACGGTTACCTTGTCGGCAAGCGAGAACACCACATGCATGTCGTGCTCGATGACCACCTTGGTGATGCCGCGGTCGCCGATCCGCTTCAAGAGATCGATCGTGTTGTTGGTGTCGGCCCTGGACATGCCTGCTGTCGGCTCGTCCAGAAGCAGCAGTTTCGGGTCCTGCGACAGGCACATGGCCAGTTCCAGGCGGCGTTTGTCCCCGCGCGACAGGCTGTCGGCAACCATGTCCTTCTTTTCGACGAGGCCGACATCTTCCAGCATGTGGAGCGCCTTGTCGCGAATCTCGGCGTCCTTGCCGACATCCGCGAATGCATGCAGCTTGAATTCACCGTCGCGTTTAGCCAGTGCGGGGATCATGATGTTTTCCATCAGCGTGAGATCGCCGAAGATCTCAGGCGTCTGGAACACGCGTGAAATACCGACCTGATTGATCTCGAACGGCTTCATCCCGGTCAGCGAGATGTCGCCGAACATGACGCTTCCGGTATCCGGTACGAGCCGTCCGATCAGGCAGTTGAGGAAGGTCGATTTCCCCGCTCCGTTCGGGCCAATGATCGCCTGAACGGTGCCTTCCTCGACGGAGAAGTTGACGTTATTCAGGGCTCTCAGTCCGCCGAACGACTTGTTCACGCCCTCGACACGCAAGATTTCCATGTCATTTCACCTTATTCAGCTGGTGCGGCCTTGGGACGCGCGGTGGAATTCTCGTCCTTGGACGATTTGCGTTTGAAGAGCCTCCCGATCCTCTCCACGCCTTCCATGATGCCGCCCGGCAGGAAGATCACGATCAGCATGAACATGATACCAAGCGTCAGGTGCCAGCCCTTACCGATGAAGGGATGAATGACGAAGACGAGGAAATCGGCCAGACCTTGCGGAAGCGCGGCGAACCAGTCGTAGAGAATGTTGTCGTTGATCTTGGAGAAGATGTTCTCGCAGTACTTGATGAAGCCAGCACCGAGGACCGGACCGATCAGGGTCCCTGCCCCGCCGAGGATCGTCATGAGGACAACCTCGCCAGACGCCGTCCACTGCATGCGCTCTGCACCTGCCAGCGGATCCATCGCGACCATCAGTCCGCCAGCCAGACCGGCATACATTCCGGAGATGACAAACGCTGCGAGCGTGTAGGGCCTGCTGTTCAGACCGGTGAAATTCATGCGCTGCTGGTTGGATTTGACCGCACGGAGCATCATACCGAAGGGCGACCGGAAGATCCGGATTGCAACATAGAACGCGATCATCATCACCACGGCACACAGGTAGTACCCGGCGTTGAAGGTGAACAGCCATCCCCCCATGCTCAGCTCGAAACTCTCGCGCATCGGGATGCCGAAGAAGTTCGCAGCGGGTATGGCGCCGTTTTCGGAGCTGACGCCGAGAATGCGCGGATCGTCAAGCGCCAGCTGCAGGCCCGTTTCGCCGTTGGTGATCGGTGTCAGAACCGAATAGGCAAGCGAAAACGACATCTGCGCGAAGGCCAGGGTCAGGATCGAGAAGTAGATCCCGGACCGGCGCAGTGAGATGTAGCCGACGAGCAGGGAAAACAACCCGGCGAACACGACCGACATGAAGATCGCCGGAATGACGTTCATTGTCAGCAGCTTCATCATCCAGACACCGGCATAGGAACCGACACCCAGGAAGGCGGCGTGGCCGAAACTCAGATAGCCGGTCAGGCCGAACAGGATGTTGAAGCCGATCGCGAAGATGCCGAAAATCAGGAACCGCTGCATCAGGTCGGGGTAACCGGCGTTGAACTGTGCCAGTTCCGAGCCTTCCGGAAACGGGTTGAGCAGGAACGGCGCCAACACCACGAGCAGCAAGACCAGGAAGAAGAGCGATGTATCTTTTTTGTTGAGTCCGAACATGACTTAGCTCTCCATAACGCCCTTGCGGCCCATCAGACCCCGCGGACGGGTCAGGAGGATCACGATTGCAACGAGATAGATGATGATCTGGTTGATGCCGGGCAGCAACGCGACGACCTGCGCCATGGAGGCGAAACTCTCAAGAACACCAAGCAGGAAGCCGGCCAGAACGGCGCCGGGAAGCGAGCCCATTCCGCCGACAACGACCACGACGAAGCTCAGGACGAGGAAGTCCATTCCCATGTGGTAGTTCGGTGAATTGATCGGCGCGTACATGACACCGGCAAGCCCGGCGACGACGGCGGCAAGCGCGAACATCACGGTAAAGCGCTTGTCGATGTTGATGCCGAGCAACCCGACCGTCTGCCGGTCTGCCATCCCCGCTCGAACCACCATTCCGAAGGTCGTGAACTGCAGGAAGGCAAAGACTGCGCCGATGATGACCGCGGCAAACAGGAAATACACGATACGCCAGTAGGGATAGATGATGATGTTCGGGTCCATGCCGAGCATCGCGCCGAAATCGAGACTGCCTGCGAACACGTCAGGCGCCGGGGTCGGGATCGGGTTGGCACCGAAGAAATACTTGATGATTTCCTGCAGCACGATGGCCAGTCCGAAGGTCACCAGGATCTGGTCCGCATGCGGACGCTTGTAGAAATACTTGATCAGGCCGCGTTCCATGATGAGCCCGACAAGTGCCATGATCGGGATGGAAAACAGGATCGCTAGCGGGACCGACCAGTCTATGATCGCCGCCCCCGTCTCCGGTCCGAACCAGGCCTCGACATAAGGCGTTTCAACCTTCAGGGGATTGCCGAGAAAATCCTTCTGGGTTTCATCGATCGTCACGAACGACAAGGAGAGCAGACGGCTCAGCGTGACCGCGCAGAACGCCCCGATCATGAACAGTGCACCGTGGGCGAAGTTCACCACGCCGAGCGTTCCGAAAATGAGGGTAAGGCCCAAAGCAATCAGCGCGTAGGCTGACCCCTTGTCGAGACCGTTCAGAATTTGAAGAAGTATCGCGTCCATCGCTATCAACTCGGATCATCAGCGCGAGTCAAAATCCCCAACCACGCACTATTTCTAATATAAAGGGACAGGGCGACGCGCGCCCCGTCCCTCCGTTTTCATGGGTTTTATGCGCCCGGATTACAGGTTCCCAGCGCACCACCCGCGAACTGCGGATGATCCGGCGGATAGGTAACCTGAGCAGCCGGTGTCACTTCGACGATTTCCAGAAGGTCGAATGCGGAGCTCGGGTTTTCCTTACCCTTCACGACAAGGACGTCCTTGAAGCACTGGTGGTCTTCAGCCCTGTAGAGCGTCTTGCCGTTGCCCAGACCGTCGAACTCGAAGCCTTCGAGGGCTTCGACAACACCGCAGGGGTTGAACGTGCCTGCACGCTCACATGCATCTGCATAGAGGATAGCCTGAACGTAGGTCGTGTGGGCCGCCTGGCTCGGCGGGAAGCCGTATTTCTGACCGAAGGACTGAACGAATGCCTTGGAGCCTTCGTCCTGCAGCGACCAGTGCCAGTTGGTGGACCCGAAGATGCCCTTAACGTTTTCACCGGCACCCTTTGCCATCAGGCGCGAGTACAGCGGAACGATGATCTCGAAGTTCTTGCCGTTCACCTGCTTGTCGCGCAGGCCGAACTGAACGGCGTTGGTGAGCGAGTTCACCATGTTGCCGCCGTAGTGGTTCAGGACGAGCACGTCCGCATCGGACTGCAGAACCGGCGTGATGTAGGCCGAGAAGTCCGTTGCAGCCAGAGGCGTCTTGACGGTTTCGACCGTTTCCCAACCCAGAGCTTCCGTGGATTCACGAACAGCCTGCTCGGTGGTGTAACCCCAGTTGTAGTCCGCGGTCAGGTGATAGGCCTTGCGGTCATCGCCATAGGCGTTCTTCAGAACCGGCGCCAGTGCAGCACCGGACATGTAGGAGTTGAAGAAGTGACGGAAGCCGTTGGCTTTCTTGTCTTTACCGGTGGTGTCGTTGGAGTGGGTCAGACCGGCCATGAAGATGACGCCTGCTTCCTGGCAGAGCGCCTGCACGGCAACAGCCACACCGGACGACGAACCGCCGGTGATCATGATGGCGCCGTCTTTTTCGATCATGGATTTCGCCGACGCGCGCGCCGCATCCGATTTGGTCTGCGTGTCACCCGTGACGTACTCGACCTTCTTGCCAAGGATACCATTGCCCTTGAGCGCCTTGGACGAGAACGTGTTGAGCATGCCGCCGTCGCCTTCACCGTTCAGGTGCTCGACCGCGAGCTGGTATGCGCGCAGTTCGTCAGCACCCTCATCGGCGTACGGGCCGGTTTGCGGCACGTTGAAACCCAGTGTCACCGTCGCGCCGGTCGGCTCATTCAGGTAGCCGGCAGACCATGCGCGGCTCGTGAAGATCGTTGGCATCGCCAAAGCACTGCCGCCAAGGGCACCAGCGCGCAGGATAGAACGACGATTTAGGGGTTTACGTATTAAACTCATACTTTCCTCCCAGAAAGGATCGGCGCGCCCCCTTCGGACGCACCTGCAGTAGCTGTACAGCCGCCAGCAGTTCTGGAGTGTTCCCCGACCGGAAAACCGGTTCCTCAACGTCAAAACCGCAAGCTGGGGCGACTGTAGAAAAAGTCATTACAAATCAGCAATACGACTATCGGATCGTGCCCGCTCAACACTTTATTAGACTTTCGAAGTATTCGTGCAGGCCGCAGGAGAAATACGTCTTTGTTTTTCGCAATGCGAAAACCTTTTTTCTCATTATTTCAAGCGGGTTAATCAATTTCATGCTGCAACGCAAAAATACTGTTGGGCACTGCCTATTTTTTAGCCCTCGATCAAGCACTTAGACCAAAGTTGCACGCAGACACCTCCAATAGGTTGTGGCCAACAAAATTGACGCGCTCACCGGCCCCGCAGTAATGTCGCGAACACACACCCGCCACCCAAATTTTCATCAGGATTTCGCTCCATGCCATTTATCGAGTCGCTCGAGGAACTGCACGCCCACTACGGCGTTGCGGGTGAGGCCTCGACCATAAAGGAGATCGGTTTTCTCAGTGGCCACTACCGCAGGATCGTGGAAGCATCGTCCTTCTGTGCACTAACGACCTGCGGGCCGGAAGGCCTGGACTGTTCTCCACGCGGAGATGCCGGATGCGTCGTCCGCATCGCGGACGAGAAAACGCTGCTGATGCCCGATCGCCGCGGCAACAACCGCATCGATTCGCTTCGCAATATCGTCAGGGATCCGCGTGTTTCGCTGATGTTCATGATCCCCGGCTGGAACAATGTTCTCAGGATCAACGGCACGGCCAGGATTTCGGTCGATCCGGATCTGCTGGGATCTTTCGAGATGGAAGGTCATCTGCCGCGATCGGTGATCGAAATCACCATCGAGGCGGTCTATTTTCAATGCGCACGTGCCATCATGCGTGCCGGTCTCTGGAAGGCCGAAGACCTCAGAGATCCCTCCTCCTTACCTTCGCCGGGCATGATCATGCAGGAGATCAAGCAAGGCTTCGACGGAGACACCTATGATGCGGAATGGCCGGGCCGCGCGGCCAAAAGCATGTGGTAAGCATGAAAGGAGGTCTCGCGCGGCAGGATCGCACAAGTGCCATGATCTTCGCCCTGACCGTCCGCTGCACCCTGCCGGCGCTCTTTTCCGAATGCCCCTTGGCTGAGATGCCCTTCCTCTCCATATGTCCGCCTAAAGCCACTTCTTCACACAGAGGACCGTCATGACCACCAATCCGGTGCTTACCGAATGGACCACCCCGTTCGAACTTCCCCCCTTCGACAAGATCGAGCCCGGTCACTTCGAAGAGGCCTTCGAAGCGGCCATGGCGGACGCCCGCCGGGAAAGCGACGCAATTGCCGGTCAGGACGCAACGCCGAGTTTTGAAAACACGATTGCGGCGCTGGAAAAATCGGGCGAACAGCTGACCAGGGTCGCGCGCACGTTCTACAATCTCACCAGCGCGCATACCAATGAAACGCTTCAGAAAGTGGAGCGGGACATTGCGCCGAAGCTTGCCAAACACTCCTCGGACATGCTGCTCAACGAGCAACTGTACGATCGCGTTGCCGCGCTCTGGGAGACACGCGACTCGCTTGGCCTTTCGGAAGAAGACGCAAAGGTGCTCGAGCGGTATCACAAGATGTTCCAGCGCGCCGGCGCCGGGCTGGACGGACCGGGCAAGAAACGCATGGCCGAGATATCCCAGCGGCTCGCAACCCTCGGAACCCGGTTTTCGCAGAATATCCTGAAAGACGAATCGGACTATCAGCTCGTCCTGGAAACGGCCGAGGACCGGGCAGGCCTGCCCGATTTCCTGCTGACTGCCGCAGCTGAAGCGGCGCGCGAGCGCGGGCTGGACGGCAAGCACGTGATCACGCTCTCAAGATCGAGCATCGAGCCGTTCCTTCAATTCTCGACCAACCGCCGGCTGCGGGAGGAGGCGTTCGGCGCCTGGAGTTCACGCGGTGAACTTTCCGGTGACACGAACAATGAGGACATCATCGCCGAAACCCTTGCGCTGCGCGCCGAGAAGGCAAGGTTGCTCGGCTTCGACAACTTCGCCCAGTACAAGCTCGATGACACGATGGCGAAGACGCCGGCAAATGTGCGCGAGCTTCTGACCAAGGTCTGGGAACCCGCGGTTGCGCAAGCGCGCGAAGAACAGGAAAAGCTGGTCGAAATGGCGGCGAACGTGGGCGAGAACCATGCGATCGAAGCCTGGGACTGGCGTTTTTACGCGGAGAAGGTCCGCAAGGCGGAACATGATCTCGACGAGGCTGAACTCAAGCCGTATCTGCAGCTGGAAAACATGATCGAGGCGGCGTTCGATACCGCCACCCGCCTTTTCGGCGTAACTTTCAGGGAACTGGACGGGATACCCGTCTACCACCCGGACGTCCGCGTCTACGAGGTTCTCGGGCAGGACGGCAAACATGTCGGGCTCTTCCTCGGCGACTATTTTGCGCGGCCGTCCAAACGATCCGGTGCCTGGATGACCGCCTTCCGCTCGCAGCACAAGCTGGCCGGCGACGTCACGCCGATCATCGTCAACGTGATGAATTTCTCGAAAGGCGCACCGGGCGAAGCAACCCTGCTCACCTTTGATGATGCACGGACCCTGTTTCACGAGTTCGGGCACGGTCTGCACGGACTGCTTTCCAACGTGACGTATCCGATGATCTCGGGAACCAGCGTAGCCCGGGACTTCGTCGAATTGCCTTCACAGCTCTATGAACACTGGTTGTCCGAACCGGACGTGCTGTCGAGATTTGCGACGCACTACAAGACCGGCGAGACCATGCCGCAGGCGTTGCTGGAAAAACTCCTTGCCGCCGCCAACTTCAATCAGGGCTTTGCGACCGTGGAATACACGGCGTCCGCCCTGATGGACCTGGAACTCCACTTGCTGGAAGAGCCGGGCAATCTCGACATCAGGTCCTTTGAACAGACGGAACTCGGCAAGATCGGCATGCCCGACGCCATCACCATGCGCCACCGCATTCCCCACTTCCAGCATGTCTTCTCCGGAGACGGCTACTCTGCCGGCTACTACAGCTACATGTGGTCCGAGGTCATGGACGCGGACGCCTTCGGCGCGTTCGAGGAAGCAGGCGACATATTCCACCGGGAAACGGCCGAACGGCTGCACACCCACATCTACTCCGCCGGCGGCCTGCCAGACCCCGAGGAAACCTATCGGGCATTCCGCGGACGCCCGCCCAAAATCGACGCCCTCTTGAAAAAACGCGGATTTGCGGCCTGAATGTTGTCCGGCCGGTGCACCGCCGGCCGGGTTCAACTGCTCAGGGATCGCACATGATTAAACCGATGGCGCCGCCACCAGAACCGACTGCAGGCCTGTTGAAGGTCTGCCTCGCATTCAGCGGTCTCGCAGGCGCCCTCGGCGTTGTCACGCTTGCAATGGCGGCGCACGCGGATAATCCGGGTTCGCTCGGCACCGCGGCACGAATGCTGCTGTTCCACGCTCCGGTCTTTCTCGGGATCGGCCTGCTCGCGCAATCGCGCAAGGTGCTGCTGTTGCCGGTCACGGCGATCTTTCTGTTTTGCGGACTTTTCCTGTTCTGCGGCGACCTGTTCAGCCGAACATTCCTGGGCAGCAGCCTGTTTCCGATGGCGGCACCGATCGGCGGCATGTTCCTGATCGTCGGATGGCTCTCCCTTGCGCTCGGCGCGCTCAGGGTCGTTCCGCGTCAATCCTGACGCCGCAGGTCAGCCTTTCAGTCTCTCCGCATGCCAGGCCACGTGATCGCGCGCAAAACTCGCAACGAAGTAGTACGAGTGATCGTAGCCCTCCTGGAGCCGGTAGCAGTGCGCGGTTCCGGTCTCGATGAGCGCGTTCGCCAGCGCTGCCGGCTTCAGCAGGTCCAGAAACTGATCGTCGGCTCCCTGGTCGATCAGCACATCACCGACCCAGCCCTTGTCCACGAGCAGCCGCGACGCGTCATGGGCGTTCCAGAGGCTTTCATCCTCTCCCAGGTAAGCGCCGAGCTGTTTCCGTCCCCAATCGGACGCAGACGGATTGGAGATCGGGGCAAAGGCTGAGAGCGACTGGTACTGGCCCGGGTATTTCATCGCCAGGGTCAGCGCGCCGTGCCCGCCCATGGAATGTCCGGTGATGCCCTGGTGAACGGTTACCGGGAAATTCTCCGTAACAAGATCCCGCAATTCGCCGGCAACATAGGTCTCCATCTGGAAATGGGGCGACCAGGGGTCCTGGGTGGCATTGACGTAAAAGCCGGCTCCCTGGCCGAGATCGTAGGCTTCGTCGTTCGCAGCCCCCTCGCCCCGCGGACTGGTATCGGGAAAGATGATCGCAATGCCGAATTCGGCCGCATGCGCCTGAAGCCCGGCCTTGGTCATCGCGTTTTCATGGGTGCACGTAAGGCCCGACAGGTACCAGAGGCAGGGAACCGGTCCTTCCTGGGCCTGCGGCGGCAGATAGACCGCAAACGTCATTTCACATCCGCAGGCCTCCGAATCGTGGGAATAGACCCCCTGTACGCCGCCGAAAGCCTTGTTTTCCGAGATGGTTTTCATGATTTCCTGCCTGTTGGAAGACAGAGAGCCGCTTCGAAACCGAAACAGCTCTCTCGCCGGAACGTCTTTTGATTGCAGCGGTCCGTAGTCCTGCACTTGTCATCGGCAGGCCGTCACGGGACCGAAAACCGGAATGCGCCCGGTCCGTTTCCTAATAAAGAACGACGGAGCGGATGGATTCGCCTGCATGCATGAGGTCGAAGCCCTTGTTGATGTCCTCGAGCGGCATGGTGTGGGTGATCATCGGATCGATCTCGATCTTGCCGTCCATGTACCAGTCGACAATCTTCGGCACGTCCGTGCGTCCGCGCGCGCCGCCGAAGGCCGTGCCGCGCCAGGACCGGCCCGTCACCAGCTGGAACGGACGCGTGGCAATCTCGGCCCCGGCCGGGGCCACGCCGATGATGATGCTCTCGCCCCAGCCCTTGTGGGCCGATTCAAGCGCTGCCCGCATGACCTGCACATTGCCCGTCGCGTCGAAGGTGTAGTCCGCACCGCCCTTGGTCAGATCGACCAGATACGGAACGAGATCCCCCTCGACTTCGCTCGGGTTGACGAAATCCGTCATGCCGAAACGGGTCGCCATCTCCACCTTGGCTGGGTTCAGGTCGACACCGACAATCTGGTCCGCACCGGCAAGGCGCAGACCCTGGATCACGTTCAGGCCGATGCCGCCGAGGCCGAAGACGATGGCGCGCGAGCCTTCCTCCACCTTGGCCGTGTTGATCACCGCGCCAATGCCGGTGGTCACGCCGCAGCCGATGTAGCAGACCTTGTCAAAGGGCGCGTCGGGCCGGATCTTGGCCAGCGCGATCTCCGGCACAACCGTGTAGTTGGCGAAGGTCGAGGTGCCCATGTAGTGCAGGATCGGATCGCCATCGAGCGTGGTGAAGCGCGACGAGCCGTCCGGCATCAGCCCCTGCCCCTGGGTGGAGCGGATCGCCTGGCACAGATTGGTCTTCGGATTGAGGCAGTATTCGCAGTTGCGGCACTCGGGCGTATAGAGCGGAATGACATGGTCGCCCGGCTTCAACGTGGTGACCCCCGGCCCCACTTCCACGACGACACCGGCGCCTTCGTGACCCAGGATCGCCGGAAACAGACCTTCCGGATCCGCTCCGGACAGCGTGAACTCGTCGGTGTGGCAAATGCCCGTGGCCTTCACCTCCACAAGCACCTCGAAGGCACGCGGACCTTCCAGATTGACTGTGGTCACCTCAAGCGGTTTTCCGGCCCCCACGGCCACAGCTGCACGAACTTCCATCGAAAGACCTCCCTGAAATAGCTTGGCAACGAGAGTTACCGCCCCCGGTCTGAAATGCAAGAACCGAAACGACGTTAGGTGTCCGGAATGCGAAAAACGGAACGGAATCAACACAGAAAACGAACTTGTTCCGAGCCTGTAAGTTGTTCCGTTCCAAGGGGTTTCCTGTGCGCTGCTTCCAATGGACGCGGGCAATGCGACACCTATGTCGTATTCTGACAAGCAGGCGACTGAAACCTTATACGCACATGAGGGTTCAATCGTAATTATGCGCGGCAATGGACGGCTCTCGACCGCATCGGTATGGTCGCCGCCTGAAAATTCAATCAAGCCGCGCCGGCGTCACGACATTCAATCCGTGAAACCGGCGCGTAAACGTGCGGAGCCGCTGCTTCATGAAGCGATATTCCTTCCTGGAACTGGCGAAAAACGCCTTTTCCGCGCACCAGAACTGGGGACGCCAGTGGCGCTCCCCCGAGCCGAAGTCCGAATACGACGTCGTGATTGTCGGCGCTGGCGGACATGGACTCGCAACGGCCTATTACCTCGCCAAGGAACACGGCGTGCGCAACGTGGCCGTTGTCGAAAAGGGCTGGCTGGGCGGCGGCAACACGGGCCGCAACACCACCATCGTCAGGTCCAACTATCTCTGGGAAGAAAGCGCGGCACTCTACAATCACGCAATCGGCCTGTGGCAAAGTCTGTCGCAGGAACTCAATTACAACGTCATGTATTCCGCACGCGGCGTGATGATGCTGGCGCATACGGTCCACGATGTTCAGGTCGCACAGCGCCACATTCACGCCAACAGGCTCGCGGGCGTCCAGAACGAGTGGCTGTCGCCCGAGCAGGCCAAGGAATACTGCCCGCCCCTCAATATCTCCAAGGACATCCGCTACCCCGTCATGGGCGCAGCTCTTCAGCGCGTCGGCGGGACGGCGAGACACGACGCGGTTGCCTGGGGCTATGCGCGCGGCGCAGACGACATGGGTGTCGATATCATCCAGAACTGCGCCGTCTCCGGCATTCGCCGCGGTGCCGACGGGTCCGTTGAAGGCGTTGAAACCTCGAAAGGCTTCATCAAGGCAAAGAAGGTCGGTGTCGTTGCGGCCGGGCACACATCGACCATCATGGACATGGCCGGCGTTCGCATGCCGCTGGAGTCCTACCCTCTTCAGGCGCTCGTCTCCGAACCGGTCAAGCCGGCCTTCCCGTGTGTCGTGATGTCCAACACGATCCACGCCTACATTTCGCAATCCGACAAGGGCGAACTGGTCATCGGCGCAGGCACGGACCAGTTCATCTCCTACTCGCAGACCGGCGGCATTCACATCTCCAATCACACGATCGACGCGATCTGCGAACTTTTCCCGCATTTCCGGCGCATGCGGATGCTGCGGAACTGGGGCGGCATCGTCGACGTGACACCCGACCGGTCGCCGATCCTTTCCAAGACACCCGTGCAGGGCCTTTACGTGAATTGTGGTTGGGGCACCGGCGGCTTCAAGGCAACACCGGGGTCCGGACACGTCTTTGCACACACGATCGCCAGGGACGAGCCGCACCGGATCAACGCACCATTCACGATCGACCGGTTCCGTACCGGTCGTCTCATCGACGAAGCGGCCGCGGCCGCCGTGGCTCACTGAGGGGAGATTTCATCAGATGTTGCTGGTTTATTGCCCCTATTGCGGTGTCGAGCGTCCGGAAACGGAATTTTCCTGCCGTGGCCAGGCCCATATCGCGCGTCCTGCCGACCCGTCGGCAACGAGCGACGAAGACTGGGTGAACTTCCTCTATATGAGAAGCAACACCAAGGGCGTCTATGCCGAGCGTTGGCGCCATATCCACGGGTGCGGGCGTTTCTTCAACGCGGTTCGCCACACGGTCTCAGACGAATTTCTCAGTTTCTACAAGGCGGGCGAACCGATGCCGGACCTTGAAGAACTTGCCAAGGAGGCCGGCAAATGAGCCAGCCATTCCGCACCGAAAAAGGCGGCCGGATCGACCGGGCCGAACAGATCAGTTTCACCTTCGACGGGGAACAGATGCAGGGCCACAGGGGCGACACGCTTGCCTCCGCGCTGCTTGCAAACGGCGTCCACCTGGTCGGCCGGTCTTTCAAGTATCACCGTCCGCGCGGGATCGTGACCGCAGGCTCGGAGGAACCGAATGCCCTGGTCGGTGTTTTCCGGCACGGTGACCAGACACCGAACCTGCGCGCAACGCAGGTGGAGCTTTACCAGGGCCTCGAAGCGATCTCGCAGAACCGGTTTCCCTCGCTCGGTTTCGACGTCGGCGCGATCAACGACCGTCTGTCGATGTTCTTTCCGGCCGGTTTCTACTACAAGACCTTCATGTGGCCGAAGTCCTTCTGGGACCGCGTCTACGAGCCCGTCATCCGGGCTGCAGCCGGTCTCGGCAAGCCGCCGAAGAACCCGGATCAGGACTTTTATGGCAACCAGTATGCTCACTGCGATGTGCTAATTGCCGGCGCAGGGCCCGCCGGGCTTGCAGCGGCGCTCGCCGCGGCAGAAACCGGCGCCAGCGTCATTCTGTGCGATGAACAGGCGGAATTCGGCGGTTCCCTGCTGACGGAAACAAATGCCACCATCGACGGCCAGGCGCCGGCCGACTGGGTTGGCGAGACCATCGGCAAACTCGCTTCGATGGACAATGTCCGGCTGCTCTCCAGAACCACCGCATTCGGCTATTTCGCGCACAACTATGTCGCGCTTGCCGAACGGGTAACGGAGCACGTCGCAAACCCGGATCCCAAATTGCCGCGGGAGCGGCTGTGGCAGGTCAGGGCCAAGGAAGTCGTCATCGCTTCCGGCGCGATTGAAAGGCCGATGGTGTTTCCCGAAAACGACCGCCCCGGCATTCTGCTGGCCGAAGCCGGCCGCACCTATCTGAACCGGTACGGCGTCAAGGTCGGCCACAAGGTGGTGATAGCGACCGCATGTGACACCGCCTGGCAGGTTGCCTTCGATCTTGCAGACCACGGCGTTGAAATCGCCGCGATCGCCGATCTGCGCGAGACCCCGCCCGAAAGCCTGATTTCGATCGCGAAGGCGCGGAATATCCGCGTCGAGGCGGGCTGCGTGATCACCGGAACACTCGGCCGCAAGCGCGTCAAGTCGGTGCTTCTGGGCAAACTCATGACATCCGGCCAGGTCGCCTCGGGCGGCCAAGTCGAGTGCGACGCGCTGCTCATGTCGGGCGGCTGGACGCCGACGGTCAGTCTCTATTCCCAGTCCCGCGGCAAGGTGGTCTGGGATGCCGACAAGGGTGCCTATGTTCCCGGAAAATCCGTTCAGAAAGAGCGTTCCGTCGGCGGCGCGAAAGGCCTCTACGGCCTGCAGGCAACGCTCGAGGACGGTTATGCAGCCGGTGAAGAAGCCGCAAAGGCTGCGACCGGAAAATCGGCCAAGGTGTCCCATGCTGCTGCCAGCGGCGGAGAGCCGGGCGAAGGCGGAACGCTTGGCGCCCTGCCCCACGATCGCAACGCGTCCAAGGTCAAGGCATTCGTCGATTACCAGAACGACGTCACCGCCAAGGACGTCAAGCTGGCCGTGCGCGAGGGCATGCACTCCATCGAGCATATCAAGCGCTACACCACGACCGGCATGGCAACCGATCAGGGCCGACTTTCCAACATGAACGCCCTGCAGATCGCGTCCGGCGCGCTGGAGCGCCCGATGACGGATGTGGGACTGACCACGTTCCGCCTGCCCTACACGCCGACCACGTTCGGCCTTTTCGCGGGCGTTGCCCGAGGCGACTTTTTCGACCCGGTTCGAAAGACCCCGTCGCATGACTGGGTTGTCGACAATGGCGGTGTCTTCGAAGATGTCGGACAGTGGAAGCGAACCTGGTACTTCCCGAAGCCGGGCGAGGACATGCATTCCGCGGTCGCACGTGAGTGCAAGACGGTGCGCGACAGCGTCGGCCTGTTCGATGCGTCGACCCTCGGCAAGATCGAGGTCGTCGGACCGGATGCGGCGGAATTCCTGGAACGCATGTACACCAATCCCTGGAAGAAGCTCGCGCCCGGACGCTGCCGCTACGGCCTTCTGCTCAATGACGCCGGCTTCATCACCGATGACGGTGTTATCGGGCGCCTTGCAGATGACCGCTTTCATGTCACCACCACGACTGGTGGCGCGCCAAGCGTGTTCGCGACCATGGAAGACTATCTTCAGACCGAATGGCCCGATCTCGACGTGTGGATCACATCGACGACGGAACAATACGCGGTTGCCGCCGTTCAGGGCCCGAAGGCGCGCGATGTCATCGCCCCGTTCATCGAAGGCGCCGACCTTTCCAACGAGGCGTTTCCGCACATGAGCGTGCGGGAGGCCACATTCTGCGGCGTTCCCTGCCGCCTCTTCAGGATTTCCTTCACCGGGGAACTCGGTTTCGAAATCAACGTGCCGCGCCGGCATGGCAAGATGATGTGGGAGACGCTGGCCAAGGAAATCGAAAAGCATGCCGGCACCACCTATGGAACCGAAACCATGCACGTCCTGCGCGCGGAGAAAGGCTACATCATTGTCGGTCAGGACACGGACGGAACCGTGACCCCGCAGGATGCCGGCATGACCTGGGCCATCGGCAAGAAGAAACTCGACTTTGTCGGCAAGCGCGGGCTGGAACGTCCGGATCTCGTGGCGGAAAACCGCAAGCAATTCGTCGGACTGCTCACGAAGGACCCGAAGGTGAAACTCGAGGAAGGTGCGCAGATAACCACCACTGAAAACCC
Source organism: Roseibium sp. (assembly GCF_965229775.1). Taxonomy (GTDB): domain Bacteria; phylum Pseudomonadota; class Alphaproteobacteria; order Rhizobiales; family Stappiaceae; genus Roseibium. Next base: position 4,541,149 of record NZ_OZ245929.1, on the reverse strand, counting down.
GGCAACGGGTACGCCGGCAGAAGGTCACGTCACCTCGTCCTATTTCAGCCCTGCACTTGACCGGACGATTGCCCTTGCCGTCGTCAAGAACGGTCATGCGCTTGAAGGCAAGAGGCTTTATGTTCCGATGCCGGACGGCAGCATCCCGGTCGAAGTGACCGGTCCGGTGTTCTATGACAAGGAAGGAGCGCGGATCAATGTCTGAAGTTCTGGCCAATGATCTGATCACCCCCGACGCCGGGGCGGACCCGCTGCTGAGCCTTGGCGATGTCTCGATCCTCAAGGCGGCACCGGTGACACGGCTTTCCCTGCGCGTGCGGCCCGCGTCTCTTGATGATGCGGGTAACGCCTTCGGCGCCGCATTGCCTACCAAACCGATGTCCTGCGAGGTTGGAGACAAGCGCGCCGCGCTCTGGATGGGGCCGGACGAATGGACCCTGCTGGCTCCGGAAGACGATCTGGACCCTGTCTTCGAGGCGGTCGAGACCGGGCTCAAGGACCAGCCGCATGCGCTCGTGGACATTTCGGAGCGGTCCGAAGCGATCATCGTAAGCGGTGAAAAAGCGGTCTGGCTGCTCAACACGGGTATCTTCATCGACTTTTCACTCGATGCCTTTCCCGTCGGCACGGTTTCTCGCACGATCTTCCACAAATCGCCGGTGATGGTCTGGCGCACCGGTCCGGATACGTTCGTCGTGGAAGCGTGGGTCTCCTTCATGGACTACGTTTCAGGACTGCTGATGCAGTCCGCCGGGGAGCTGGAAGCGGCCTGACGCGCGCCCGCGGATAAATGCACGCCCCTGTGGCAAGCGCCACGGGGGCTTTTTCTTTGGGACTGCCCAACTGTGCGCGAATTTTAAGAGGCGTTTGCGCTCGTCCATCGGTTTCTCGAAGCGTTGACTTGCAAACCGCCGTCAAATCCCGCAAGTCTCTCCCGCATGCTGAAAATCGGTTCCTACAACATTCAAAAGGCAATCGGCGTCGATGCCCGTCGCCGCCCGGAACGGACCCTGAAGGTCATCCGTGAACTCGATTGCGATGTCCTGGCGCTGCAGGAAGCCGACAAACGCTTCGGTCCGCGCGAAAGCACGCTGGACAGGGTCACGATCCTGTCGGAAACCGGTTACCGGCCCGTCCCCTTTTCGGAAAACGGCAAGAGCCTGGGATGGCACGGCAACGCGATCCTGGTCCGTGACTCGATCGGGATCGTCGATTTCAGAAAGCTGGAACTGCCGACACTGGAACCGCGCGGCGCGGTCGCCGTGGATCTCGACATCGGCGGCGAAAAGATCCGCGTGGCCGCGATGCATCTCAGCCTGCTCGGGCATTTCCGCAAGAAGCAGATCAGCTCGCTGATGCACCAGTTGCATGAAAATCTCGACTACCTGCCGACCGTGCTGATTGGCGACCTGAATGAATGGCGCGACACGGCGCGCAGCCTGAAGCTCCTGGAAGAACGCTACGAGGTCACGACACCGGGCAAGAGTTTTCCAAGCCCGCTGCCCGTCGGCAGTCTCGACAGGATCATCACCAGTCCGGAATTCACCGTGCAAAAGGCCGGCGTTCACAAGTCCAGGACCGCCCGCGTGGCGTCAGACCATCTGCCGGTCTGGGCGCACCTTTCGCTCGAAGCTTCCGGTCACCTGTCCGTCAGCGCGAAAAAGTCTTCGGAAGAGATTTACTAGGCGATTTCAGCCCGGTGGCGGAGAAGAAAGCGCTTCAGGCTGCTTTCGTTGGCCCGGTCCACGGCTTCGGAAAAGGGCAGCCACAGGCATTGCCGCTGCCCCAGTTCGGGAAACTTGCTCAGTTGCTTTTCAAACTGCAGCTTGAAGACCAACACCCTTGTCCGCACTTTCGAGCCATCCGACCGTCCCTTGTACGAACTGAAGGTCCCGAGTGCGCGCGGATCTGCCTGCCCGACGACTCCCGCTTCCTCGTAGGCCTCCGTCGCAGCGGTCTCGTGGTCCTGTCTGTCAGGCTCCGGCCAGCCCTTGGGCAGGATCAAGCGACCCGTATCGCGTGTCGAAACCAGAAGGATCTCGGTCTCGGTCTCGCCCGGACGCATGCACAGGGCAGCGATCTGCAACCGGGCCGGCTTGTAGAACAAACCCAATAGCCCCCGCAGCCACGACGTATCCCCCCTTGCAAACGATCTGGACAGACTCACTTTCACACCTTCCTTCAATGGAGGTGTGTACTTAGTGGCATTCGCTCGATTTGTCTAGACAAAAGCGCACTTTGTGCATCAGGTTTAGTACTTAAACACAATTTACCTTAAGGCATCTTCGCTTATCGACACCGCATCAGCGCTCCAGGCTCCCGGCCACACTTCAGCCTTGCCGCCTTTCAGGTCACGCAGTTCCTTCATCGGCACACCACAGGTCAGGAACGGTTCTTCGGAATTGCTCCCGTCTGTCGCCGCAATTTCGGCTGCAATGCCCGAAAAACCGAGGGTTTCTTCACAGGGAACATAAAGGGCGGCGCCCGAAACGCTGGTCTCGTTTTGTGTCGTGCCCTTTGAAACCCCAACAACGCCGCACACGGCGACAGCACACATCAGTTCGACCGCCCGTGCCTTGGCGCATCCGTAGACCCGATGATAACCGGACAGTTTTTCCGTCATGGACGGCACCAGAATCAGATCCGGACCTGCCTTGGCGAGCAGGCAGCTGAGGGCCGGCATCTCGATATCCAGACAAATCAGGATCGCCATTTTGAGGCCATCGAGCTCAAAAACAGCAAGCCGGTCCCCCGGTGTCAGGTTCCAGGTATCAGGATCCTGCTCAAAAGGTGTCAGGCAAAGCTTGTCCTGCCTGATCCGGCGGCCATCCGCGGTCAGCAGAAACGCGGTATTGGTAATGCCGCCATCCGTTTTCACCGGCATCGTTCCGGCCAGAACGGAAATCCCGTGTAGCTGCGGCAGGGGCGCCAGCAGGTTCAACAAGTCTTCGCCCACATCGGCGAGAAACGCCATTTCGCGGTCCGGCGGCAGTCCTGCCGGTTTGAAAGCCAGACAGCATTCGATGAAGTATTCCGGGAGCATGAGCAGCTTCGCGCCTGCGTCCGCTGCTTTCCGCATCTCGTCCTGGATGGCACGCGCCAATGCGTCGACCGAGGCCGGTGCGCGGCCGAGATTAAAGGACCAGAGTGCAATAGGATAATCGGTCATGCCGCAGGTATCTCCAACAGTTCAGCTGTCAGACATAAAAGCGGCGGCGCTTTTATTTCAAGTGCGAATGGCGGTCCGGATCAATCCAGGAAAAACCCGACAAAAACAGCGAAAAGCACGAGGAACCCGGTTCCAGCGACTGTTCCCTTCGGTTGCGACGGCAAGGATTTCAGTTTCGCAGACCGGCGCACTTCGCGGATGCCCTTCAGCGCGTTGTCGGTGCGTTTGTCAATTTCCGCAAAATATGGCGAAAGCTCATTCTGAGCGCGCATATCTTTCCCTCACGATTCCTTCGTGAAGAAAGCTTACGCAGCGAGCCTTAGAGTTTGGTTAATGACCGCTTACCGGGCACGCTTACAGGCGGCTCTTTTGCGGATCGGCAACATCGAGTATGCGCATTTGTACCTTTGGAGTGCCTTGCCAGGTGTCGATCGAGAGCGTCCCGACCAGATGCAGGTTCCGTCCCCTGCCTTCCAGCAGCATGCGCCCGTGAGGTTTGTCGTCCGCCTTGAAGCAGATGGCCTTCAAGGAGGCTCCGTCACCGGCGGCAATGGTCGCCCGGACATGCCCCTTTCCGACAACATCGGCAAAAGAGATGCGATGCGCGGGAAATGCAAAGACAGGTTCGGAATGGCCTGCCCCAAACGGCCCGGCTTTTTCAAGCAGCTCCACCAGATCCAGGGTAGCACCCGCCGCTGTCAGCGCTGCGTCTACCCGAATTTCTCTTTTTCTTGTAGCACCTTCAACGTCGTCCTTGAGAGTCTGATTGAAGAAGTCTTCGAGGTCACCGGCTTTTTCCCGCTGTACGGTCAGACCAGCGGCCATGGCGTGACCCCCACCCTTCTCGAGCAGCCCGATTTCGACAGCCTTGCGTACGGCAGCGCCGAGGTCGACACCGTGAACGGACCTGCCGGAGCCTGTCCCCTTGCCCGAGGCATCGTAGGCAATGGCGAAGGCCGGCCGCCTATGCGCCTCCTTCAAGCGCGAGGCAATCAGCCCCACGATGCCCGGATGCCAGTCTTCGGACCCGGTGAGAAGCACGGCCGGGTCGCGCGTGTCGATGGCCGCAAGTGCCTCAGCGCCCGCTTCTTCCAGCATATGCGCTTCCATCGCCTGGCGTTCGTTGTTCAACTGATCGAGCCGCTCGGCGATTGCGCGGGCCTCGTGGCTGTCCTGCGTGGTGAGCAGGCGTGCGCCAAGAGCGGCATCTCCGATTCGGCCTCCGGCGTTGATTCTCGGGCCAACCAGAAATCCCAGATGGTACGGAACAGGCTTGCCGTTCACCCGGGCCACATCGGCCAGCGCAGTGAGACCCGGGTTCTGGCGCTGGTGCATGACCGCCAGACCCCGGGTGACATAGGCGCGGTTCAGTTCCCTGAGCGGAACCACGTCACAGACGGTTCCAAGAGCAACAAGATCAAGCAGTGACATCAGATCGGGTTGACGGCCGCTGTCGAACACCCCGCGGCGCCGGAGTTCCCTGTTCAGACCGACAAGGAAGAGAAACGTGACGCCGACCGCTGCCAGATGCCCCTGGCCGGACAGGTCGTCCTGCCGGTTCGGGTTGACCAGTGCCGCGACGTCGGGAAGCGTTTCTCCAACCTGGTGGTGGTCGATGACAACCACATCCAGGTTCAGCGACCGGGCCGTTTCGAACGCCTCGGACGAAGTGCTGCCGCAGTCCAGCGTGACCAGCAGTTCCGCTCCGCTGGCGTGCAGATGTTCGATCGCCGGACCGTTGGGCCCATATCCCTCAACGATGCGATCCGGGATGTGGATGATCGGATCCAGACCCAGCCAGTTGAGGTATTTGGCAAAAATCGCGGAAGAAGTCGCACCGTCGACGTCATAGTCGCCGAAGATCGCGATTTTCTTCCCCGCCTGAACGGCATCCGCGATCCTTTCGACCGCAGCGTCCATGTCCTGCAGACTGGACGGATCAGGCATCAGGGACTTGAGGGTCGGATCGAGAAAGTCGGCCGCCTTCTCCTGCGCAACGCCGCGCGCTGCGAGAACGCGCGCCAGCACATCCGGAATGCCCTCCATCTGTGCAATGGCCATGGCCGTGCGTGCCTCGGACGCGCTCAGGCGTTCGCGCCAGGCGTTGTCGTTTGCCGATCTGGCGACCCCGAGTACGAGCCGCCCGTCTTCCTCATCGGAGTTTTTGATCATTCAAAGCAAGACCGGATCCTGAATCTCGACAGACTTTCGGCACGGCCCTCAATCCAGGTGGAATTTCTCCAGATCATGGTGCTGCGCCTTGATGTAGCGCACCGTTCCCGTCGAGGACCGCATCACAACGGTGTGGGTGGTGATATGCTCGCGTCCAAACCGGACGCCTTGCAGGAAATTGCCGTCGGTCACGCCCGTGGCCGCAAAGAGAACGTCCGGCCCCGCCATTTCCTCCAGCGTATATTTCTTCTTGATGTCCTCGATACCCATGCGGTGGGCACGGTCGACCTGTTCGTCGCGCGTAATGACCAGCCGGGACTGCATCTGTCCGCCGATGCAGCGCAGGGCAGCCGCCGCCAGCACCCCTTCGGGAGCACCGCCGATACCGGCATAGATGTCGATGCCGGTTTCGTCGGGGTCGGTCGTGTGAATGACGCCGGCAACGTCGCCGTCACCGATCAGACGGATTGCAGCGCCCGTGGCGCGGATGTCCTCGATCAGGCGCGCATGCCGGGGACGGTCAAGAACGCAGGCTGTCACTTCCGAGACGGCGACGCCCTTTTCCTTTGCGACGGCTGCAATATTGTCGGCAACCGGCGCATCGAGATCAATCAGACCGGCGGGGTAGCCCGGCCCGATGGCAATCTTGTCCATGTAGCTGTCCGGTGCATTCAGGAGGTCGCCCGCCGGGGCCAACGCGATAACGGCCAGGGAATTCGGCAGGTTCTTTGCGCAGATGGTGGTGCCTTCCAGAGGATCGAGAGCAATATCGACCTGCGGCCCCTGCTTGGTGCCGACATTCTCGCCGATATAGAGCATGGGTGCTTCGTCGCGCTCCCCCTCGCCGATGACGACCGTCCCGTCGATCGGCAAGCGGTTCAGCTCGCGCCGCATGGCATCGACCGCTGCCTGATCAGCAGCCATTTCATCCCCGTGTCCCCGCAGACGCGCTGCGGACACAGCCGCCCTTTCGCTCACACGTGCCAGTTCAAGGGTCAGAATCCGGTCCAGTCCACTCGACGGCTGATTTTCTGTATCGGACATCAACTTCTCCAGTCTTTCCCCCGCAGCAAGCGGCAGGCACCTTGCTATCAGTTCAGCTTTTCAATGCGTATCATTTGAGGAGGCTCGGCGACGACGCCCTTGGACATGATCACGTCCAGGGCCTCCTTGATCGCAACCTCGGTCGTCTCATACGTGATCAGTATGACAGGTTGAGGCAACTCAGCGTCGAATGACGCCGGCGGCTCTTCCGCCGACTGCCTTTTCTGAACAATCGATTCCAGCGAAATACCGGCATCGCCCATGCAGCGCGCGATCTCCGCAAACGCACCGGGGCGATCGAACACGGACAGACGGATGTAGTAGCCGCCCTCGTGAAGCCGCATGCGCGCCCGCTGATAGTCTTTCAGGTCCCGCGCTGGCATTCCGAGGGCATGGGTCGCATCCCCCCGGGCAATATCGGAGATGTCTGCGACGACAGAAGACGCGGTCGCATTTCCGCCGGCTCCGGGGCCGACGAGCACGATCTCGCCGACATAATCCCCATCGACCGCAACCGCGTTCAGGACGCCGTCAATCCGTGCGATCGCAGAAGATTTCGGCACCATGGTCGGATGAACGCGCTGCTCGATTCCCGTATCGGTGCGCTGCGCCACACCCAACAGCTTGATGCGGAAGCCGAGTTCATCGGCCGCCTGGATGTCCGCCGTGGTAATGGACGTGATGCCTTCCATGAAAATCGTATCGCTTGAAATCTTCGTGCCGAATGCGAGGCTGGTCAGGATCGCCAGCTTGTGCGCGGTGTCATTGCCTTCGATGTCAAAGGTCGGATCCGCTTCCGCGTAGCCGAGGCGCTGCGCGTCGGCGAGACAGTCCTCGAAACTGATCCCTTCCGCCTCCATGCGCGTGAGTATGTAATTGCAGGTGCCGTTCAGGATGCCGTAAACGCGGCTGATGTCGTTGCCCGTCATGGATTCGCGCAGCGTCTTGACGATCGGAATTCCACCGGCAACCGCCGCCTCGTAATTGAGGACGGCGTTGTTCGCATCGGCGATCTCCGCCAGTTCCACGCCGTGGCGCGCCAGCAGGGCCTTGTTTGCGGTCACGACATGGACGCCACGTTCCAGCGCAGCGCGAACGCTGTCTTCGGCCGCACCGGCTTCGCCGCCAATCAGCTCCACATAAATGTCTATGTCAGCGGATCGCGCCATCTCGACCGGATCGCCGAACCACGTGCAGGCAGACACATCAATGCCGCGGTCCCTGGCGCGGTCGCGGGCGCTCACGGCGGTCACCTTGACGGCTGTCCCGGTTTTCCGGGCAATCTGCTCACCGTGTTTGTCCAGTAGTTGCACAACCGACGTGCCGACGGTGCCAAGACCAGCGACGCCAATTTTCAATGCTTCAGCCATTCAGATTATTGTCCAGTTCAATTCAGCCAGAAGTCTCGAGCGGGATGACGTTGTGCAGCTTTTGGTCCGCAGTTTCAAGAAAGCGGCGAATATTTCTCGCGGCCTGCCGAAGCCGCTGTTCGTTCTCGACCAGTCCGATGCGCACATAATCATCGCCGTGTTCCCCGAAGCCCAGACCAGGCGCGACGGCCACGTCGGCGCGTTCCAGCAGCAACTTGGAGAATTCGAGGCTGCCAAGAGCCCGGAACTTCTCGGGGATCGGTGCCCAGGCGAACATGCTTGCTTCAGGAGCCGGCACGTCCCAGCCGGCCCGACCGAAGCTATCCACCACGACATCGCGGCGCTTCTTATAGACCTGCCGGGTCTCGGCGATGCAGTCCTCAGGGCCATTGAGCGCAGCCGTCGCCGCGACCTGGATCGGCGTAAAAGCGCCATAGTCGAGATAAGATTTCACGCGTGACAGCGCAGAGACCAGGCGTTCGTTGCCGACAGCGAAGCCCATTCTCCAGCCCGGCATCGAAAACGTCTTGGAAAGCGAGGTGAACTCCACGGTCACGTCCATGGCGCCGGGCACCTGGAGAACGGACGGCGGCGGCGTCGCCCCGAAATAGATTTCCGAATAGGCAAGATCGGACAGGATGAAGATGTCATGCTTGCGCGCGAACGCGACGACGTCCTTGTAGAAGTCCAGATCGGCGCAATAGGCGGTGGGGTTTGCCGGATAGCACAGGATGATCGCGATCGGCTTGGGAACCGAGTGAATGACGGCGCGTTCCAGCGCATCGAAAAAGGCCGGGCCAGGTTCGGCCGGGACGTTGCGGATCGACGCGCCGGCCATGAGAAACCCGAAGGTGTGGATCGGGTAACTGGGGTTCGGGCTCAGGATCACGTCTCCCGGAGCGGAGATCGCCTGCGCCATGTTCGCAAAGCCTTCCTTGGAGCCGAGCGTGGCGATCACCTGCGTGTCGGGATCAAGCTTCACACCGAAGCGGCGGCCATAGTAGGCAGCCTGGGCCTTTCGCAGGCCGTGAATGCCCTTCGACGCCGAGTACCTGTGCGTTCTGGGATCCTGGACCACCTCGGTCAGCTTTTCGACGATATGAGGCGGTGTCGGAAGGTCCGGATTTCCCATGCCGAGGTCGATGATGTCAGCACCCGCAGCGCGCGCTTTTGCCTTCAGACGGTTGACCTGTTCAAAGACATACGGCGGCAGCCGCTTGATCTTATGGAATTCCTCCATGGCGCTGATCCTTGCGAGTTGACGTAGTGGCGGCGCGCAGACATGTCCTTGCCTGCGCGGCGGGGCTCTTTTAGCAGCCCCAACGCGTTTTCGCATCCGTCTTTGCGAAACTAGCCACCTAATTTTGGCCGGTTTTCCGAAAAGAAATTTCCACGACCACCGGGACGCTCCGAATTAAACCGATTAAGGCGGCAACGCGTTTTCAGCCTGCAAGCTGTTCCCGCTCAAGAGCCGCCTGCAATCACTGCGACGTTGCGAGCGATTCCAGATATTCCGCGGTCTCTTCGCGATCGGCCGGGTTGATCAACCCGCTTGAAACACCCGCGCTCACCGGGCGATCGTAGCCCTTTGGCTTCGGCACATTGCCGTCCAGTTGCGATTTGTCGCGTTTCAGGGCGACGATAAGCGGCGTTCCCGGCCCGACGCCGCAGGCGGTCAGGGTGAAGCAGAGAAGTATCGCGCTGCACATCGTGCGCATGCCGGTCAAACTCACCGTGTTCCTCCCGAAGCGGTGCATTCAAGACCTCGGCGGCCTCTCCACAAACGCTATCAGGTATTTTGCCTTCGTGCGGAAAGTTTCCGGTCTTTTCCAGAAGTATGAAGGTGTTTTCCTTCAAACTTTCGCGCGTCCGGGCACCTGCCCTCCCCCTCAGAACCGATGCCGCATACCGTCTGTCTGAGGTTCAATACGGATCGACTGCGCGCGCGCCTTATGCCATATAGGAACAACAGGCAGAATACTGGCGGAAACCCAACCAGATAACGCGATTTGAAGCCCAATACCCTCCGCCTTGAGGACAGGAGGGACAAAGAAAACACCGGAGGATACCATACCGATGTCTGACGACCGCCCGCATCCGATGTTGCACTACATTATCAACAACCCGGAAGCGTTTGCCCAGAACCTGGCAAAGACCCTGGAACAGGCGGGAAAAGCACTGGCTGCCTATATCGAGCCGCGCGAACAAGGCAAGATCAAGCACGAATCGACAGACGAACTGACGGGCGTGGTTAAAACGCTGGCCCAGGTTGGTGAATACTGGGCTTCCGACCCGCAACGCGCACTGGAGGCACAGTCAAGGCTCTGGAACGGTTACATCGAATTGTGGAATTCGTCCCTGAAACGGATGATGGGCGAACAGGCGGAACCGGCTGTCGAAACACCGGCCAAGGACCGGCGCTTCGCGGATCCCGAGTGGCAGGAAAATCAGTATTTCGACTTCATCAAGCAACTCTATCTCATCACCAGCAAGTGGGCCGAGGAAATGGTCCACGACGCCCAGGGGCTCGACGAACACACCCGTCACAAGGCGGAGTTCTACGTCACCCAGATCGCCAACGCGGTATCGCCGTCGAACTTCGTCCTGACCAATCCGGAACTGCTTCGCCTCACGATGGAAAGCAATGGCGAAAACCTCGTGAAAGGCATGCAGCATCTGGCGGAAGACCTGAAGACCGGCCAGGGCGAACTAAAGATCAGGCAGACGGACCCGTCCAAATTCAAGCTTGGCGACAATCTCGGCAACACGCCGGGCAAGGTGATTGCCCAAAACGATGTGTGCCAGGTCATCCAGTACACCCCGACGACCGGCGAGGTGCTGAAACGGCCTTTGATGATCGTGCCGCCCTGGATCAACAAGTTCTACATTCTCGACCTGAACCCCGAGAAATCCTTCATCAAGTGGGCGGTCGATCAAGGACATACCGTCTTTGTCATCTCCTGGGTGAATCCCGACGAACGGCAAGCGCAGAAGAGCTTCGAGCACTACATGAAGGAAGGTATTCTCGACACTCTGGACGTCATCAAGCGCGCGACCCGTCAGGAAGAGGTCAACGCGATCGGCTACTGCGTCGGCGGGACGCTGCTGGCCGTCACCCTCGCCTACATGGCAAAGGTCGGCGACGAACGTATCAAGACGTCAACCTTCTTCACCACACAGGTCGACTTCACCTTTGCGGGTGACCTCAAGGTCTTCGTGGACGAGGAGCAGATCTCGGTCCTTGAAAAACGGATGGAAGAACAGGGCTATCTGGACGGTTCGAAAATGTCGTCGGCGTTCAACATGCTGCGTTCGAACGACCTGATCTGGTCCTATGTGGTCAACAACTACCTTAAGGGCAAGGACCCCTTCCCTTTCGACCTTCTCTACTGGAATTCCGACTCGACGCGCATGCCGGCAGCGAACCACTCATTCTACCTGCGCAACTGCTACCTGGACAACAAGCTGTCCAGGGGCGAGATGGAAGTCGCCGGCGAGATGCTGGATCTTTCCAAGGTCACCATTCCGATCTTCAACCTCGCCACGCGCGAGGATCACATCGCGCCGCCCAAATCCGTCTTCCTCGGGTCCGGCTGCTTCGGCGGTCCCGTCGACTATGTCCTTGCCGGGTCCGGGCACATTGCGGGCGTGGTCAATCCGCCGGCGAAGAAAAAATACCAGTTCTGGACCGGCGGCGAGGCAAAGGGGACGCTGGAAAACTGGCTCAAGAATGCCGAGGAGCATCCGGGCTCCTGGTGGCCCTACTGGGATCAATGGATCCGTTCAAACGACGGGGCGACGGTCAAGGCGCGCAAACCGGGCGCCAACAGGGTCAAGATACTTGAGGATGCTCCCGGTTCCTACGTTATGCAGAAGGTCTAGAGCATTTTCCGACCAATTTGAATCATTTGATGCGGATATCCGGTTCACTCGGCCAGGCGGGTCACGAAGCGCGATGCGGTGCATCGTGCAAGTGGCACAACGCAGCCGATGGGCTGGATATCCTCACCCTTTGTGGAACGCATTCAAGCGACAAACATCAAGATTGGCCGGGCCCTTTTCCGCTCTGGCGTCGTTGGTTCACCCTTGTGGTGGGCAACACCACGGCGGGCGAACCGTCTCGCCAGCGCGAAAAAGGGCCTCGGTCAAATGATCCAAATTGGTCGGAAAATGCTCTAGGTTTACGGGTCCGTACCTTAGCGTACGGATCAGCGTGATTGCGCGCTGATCGGCATCAGGGTCATTCCCAGGAGCGTTGCGAATTTTTCCGGCGACATGGGTCTGCCGAAATGGAACCCCTGTACGGTTTCGCATTTGCAGCTTGCTAAAAATGCCTGCTGCTTCGCGGTTTCGACGCCTTCAGCCACGACGTTCAGTCCGAGTTCCCGACCGAGTGAGATAATGGCGCGTGCAATGCTCCGATCGTTCTCGTCGGTTTCCAGGTCACGGATGAAACTCTGATCGATCTTCAGGCGCGTGAGCGGAAAGTTCTTCAGGGCAATCAGGCTGGAAAACCCCGTTCCGAAATCGTCGATCGCAAGCTTCAGACCGATCTTGCGGAAATCGTCCATGAGCTTGACCGCCTGATCGGCGTTCTTCATCAGAAGATTTTCCGTGACTTCCAGTTCGAGATGTTGCGCCGACAGCCCAGTTTGCGCGAGCGTGTCGCAAACGTCGCCGGTCAGAGCGGCATCGCGGAACTGCCGGGGGGAGACATTCACGCCAATGGTGATGGTCGGCAAACCCTGAAGCTGCCATTCCCTGTTCTGGCGGCAGGCCTCGAACAGAACCCAGCGCCCGAGCGGCACGATCAGGCCGCTGTCCTCGGCCAGCGGCACGAAGTCTTCGGGCATCAGCCTGCCGAGAAACGGATGCCGCCACCGCACCAGTGCCTCGGCGCCCACGATCCGGCCACTGAACAGATCGTATTGCGGCTGGTATTCGAGGTGGAATTCGTCGTTTTCGATCCCACGGCGCATTTCCTCAAGCAGGGTCAGCCGGTTGAAGGATTTCTTCGGCCTTGAGTGTTCGAAAAGCTTGAAACCGTCGCGGCCCTGGGACTTTGCCTCGAACATCGCCTTGTCGGCATTCTTCAGGAGTTGTTCCGCGTCTTCGGCGTCCGACGGGCAGCTTGCCGCGCCAATACTGCAGGTCACGTGGAAAGACAGGTCACCGATGGATATCGTCCGGGTGATTTCATTTCTGAGTTTCGTCATCAGGTCGACAAGCGCCAGTTTCTGCGCGTGTTCTCCTTCGACAATCAGGACGAATTCGTCTCCACCGAAACGCACCGATTCATGCTGACCGCCGTGCACGGACAGGATGCGTTCGGCGATGATCATGAGAACCTGATCGCCGATCGCATGGCCAAAACTGTCATTGACAAGTTTGAAGTCATCGAGATCGACGAAGAGAACCGCAACCGGTTCGCCGGACTGCAAGCTGCCGGACACCTTTTCAGCCAGCTTGGCCTTGAAATCGTGCCTATTGGGAAGCCCCGTGAGAACGTCATGATTTGCGAGGTAACGTATCTCGGTTTCCGCACGCTCCCGTTCCACGGCGATGGACGCCAAGCGGGCGGCCTCGACAGCGAGTTTGTGCTCATGTTCGCTCGGCCCGCGCACTTCGTTCGAGTAGAGCCCGAAGGTTCCGAGAACGCGCGCGTCCTTGCCGAAGAAAGGCACGGACCAACAGGCGCGCATGTCGAATTCACGGATGAGATCCCGGAACTCGCTCCACAATTCGTGTTCCAGCATGTTGTCCACGAACACGCTTTCGCGCCGGTAAACCGCGGTTCCGCAGGATCCGACCTTCGGGCCGACAGGGGTTCCCTTGCACAACTCGACATAACCTTCCGGCAAATTCGGAGCGACGGCTGGAACCAGATGCTCACCATCTTCGCTGACCAGCATGATGGATCCCATGACGCCATCCATCTGGCTTTCCATGGTCAGGACGAGGGTTTCGAGCACCTCATGCAGCGGTTTCGAAGTCGCAATCTCCTGGAGGACCTTGTTCTGCCCCTCTTGCAGGAGTTGCGCCTTCTTGCGCTCCGTGATGTCACGTGAAATCCCGACGATGCCGACGACCTCACCTTCGGCGTTGAGGACCGGGTATTTCGATGTCGACAACCAGCGCCGCGTGCCGTTCTTCGGAAGGGCCACTTCCTCGAAGTCGATCCGTGCTTCCTTGGAAGCCATGATCTCCGCTTCTGCAGCCTTGTACTCACGGCCGGTTTCCAATGGGTGCAGCTCGAGATCTGTCTTGCCAATCACCTGGGACGGGTCCTCAAGTCCGAGATCGAGCGCAACCTGGCGGTTGGCCATGACAAACCTGTGATGCCGGTCCTTGGCGAAAATGTAGTCCGAAACGTTGTTGACCAGCGTCTGCACCCAGTCATCACTCAGGTGCAGCTGATCACCTTTTTCCAGATGATCGAGCCCGTTGATGCGGTCAAGTTCTTCCGCGAGCGTCTTTCCACTCGTCAATTGAACGTGCTGATTACCGGCAAGCATTGTCTCTTTTTTCATCCGGTCGGTTCACCCGCCTGGTTCATCGGATAGTTCGATATTTTATGTATTTTGCACCTAATAAACAATAAATAGGCAGCAACTTTCAGAAGTGAACGGCGACTTACGCTAAGAGATGTGCGTCGCCTCCCCTGCGGAATCCAAGGCTCTGCCGAACAAGCAGCTTGCCGATTTCATGTCTGTGCCGAACCCTTTCGCCGGTGCGGAGCTGCGGCACTTTCGGCGCATCGGCCAACCGAGATTGCCAAGTGTCCGGGACTGAGGGTATGGTTGCGCTTCGATTGTAAACGCAGCGTTAACCATGCAGACACCCGAACGACATCAGTTCCGACAGGTACAGCCGGCACATCACGGGGGACACCCCGCAAATTCGGTTCTCGGGACCCTGCGAATAACAGGCGGAAGCAAGCCGGCGGGAGCACGCGCCACCTACGCCAAGCTGTTGACGCCTGCGCTTGTCTGCCTTGCGATCTGGTCACACATCTGGGTTGGCACGGCTGCCGCCATTGCCCTCACGACCCTGGCCGTCGCAGGACTGGTTTTTCTTCAGAGTAAGCAGGCCGCACCTTCGACAAAGCCGACCTGGGCAAACGCGGTCGGTTTTGGAGAACGGATCTGGCTGAACCGCCTCCACACGCCGATACCGGACAAATTAAGTGCCCGCATCACCACGCTTTTCCTGGTCTATTGGCTCGGGGCCGTGATCGCCTATACGGGCGGCATCACGGCATCCCTCCTTCTGACCGGGACAGGTCTGCTCGTTGCGTATTCGGCGCAACTCGTGTGTTTCCAGAAACAGGTCGTGCTCTTTAGGCAGATGAAGGACAGGTCGCCACTCTACCGGTTCTGGTCGTCGGCACCGGACAATGACAACTCCGAAAAGAATGCCTGACGTCCTGCTTGCCCGTTCTGCAATGCCAAATCGGCCGTAGATCCTGCCGGCGGCTTCCGCCGGATCATGATCCCGCGCGCTTTCGCCTTTCAGCCATCAGACCGATATAGGTCAGTGCCACACTGGCGCCGGCAATCGATGTGATATCGGCATGATCGTAGGCCGGGGCGACTTCGACGACATCTCCTCCGACAAAGTCGATTTCACGCAGCCCCCGCAGGATGCAGAGCGCTTCGCGTGACGTCAGTCCGCCCGAAACCGGTGTACCGGTTCCAGGTGCGAAGGCGGGATCCAGACAATCAATGTCGAAGGTCATGTATGCGGGCGCGGAACCGACGCGTCTTTTGACGAGGTCGATCACGCCCGATACCCCGAGGTCTTCCATTTCGTGACCGAAAATGATGTCCAGTCCGCAGGTTTCGGGGGCATGTGTGCGGATGCCGATCTGGATCGACTTGTGCGGATCAATCAGGCCTTCCCGGACCGCACGCCCGGTGAATGTCCCGTGATCAATCCGGTCGCCCTCGTCGGGCCAGGTGTCCTGGTGGGCGTCGAACTGGACCAGTGCAAGCGGGCCGTGTTTGGCGGCATGCGCGCGCAACAGCGGATAGGTGACGAAATGATCGCCGCCGATCGAAAACAGGTGTGTGTCCGTTGCCAGAATTTCGGCGGCCTGGGCTTCGATGTGGCCCGGCACATCAGCGTTGCGGCCATAGTCGAATACACAGTCACCATAATCGACACAGGCGATCTCTTCGAACGGATCCATGTGAAAGGGGTATTGCGGATCGCCGTCGAAAATGGCCGAGGCCCTGCGCACGCCCTGGGGGCCGAAGCGCGCACCCGGTCGGTTGGACACCGATGCATCGAAGGGAATGCCCCAGACCGCGAGGTCGACGCCATCAAGGTCTCGGCTGTATCGCCGCCGCATGAAGGACAGCGCACCGGCATAGGTCGATTCATGCGACCCGCCCTTCAGCGACTTTCCAAGAAAGGCATTGTCGGTCGGACGCGGCAAATCTGCTGACATATCATCTTCCTCTGCGCAACCCTTGGTGTGGTTTCAAGGCAGCTTCACGTGTTACAGACGGTCTTTAACAGACGACATCAGATCGTGCCAATCGAAACAATCCCAGAAAGACGCGAACCTGCGCGCGCGGTTGGCCAAGTGCACACGGTCGCTTTTCAACAGGCTGATGGCGCCCATTGTTCCCCGGCGCGCGCGGGACTATTACTGGGTTTCTTCCCGCTTCCTGCAGACCGACCAAGGACATCACGCTGTGGCAGACCAGACAAGAACACTCCTGCGCGGCAGACTTCTGACCTTCAACGCCTGCCCGGGCGGAGCGGATGACACGGACGCCTATACTTACCTGGAAGACGGCGCCCTGCTTCTGTCCGGAGGTACGATCGAGGCATATGGCGACTTTTCAAAGATTTCCAGAGAGGTGCCTGACGGGGTGACAGTCATCGATCACCGTCCGCACCTGATCCTTCCAGGCTTCATCGATACGCATATTCACTTTCCCCAGGCACAGGTGATCGCCTCCTGGGCGGATCAACTGCTCGACTGGCTGAACGACTACACGTTTCCGGCCGAACAGAAATTTGCCGACAAGGCGCATGCGGACCGGATCGCGGCCCATTTCTACGACGCCCTGGTCGCACACGGGACCACCACGGCGGTCGCCTATTGTTCCAGTCATCCGAACTCGGTCGACGCCTATTTCGAAGAGGCAGAACGCCGGGGCATGATGATGCTCGGCGGCAAGACGATGATGGACCGTAACGCGCCGCCCGCTCTCTGCGACACGGCGCAAAGTTCCTACGATGACAGCAAGCGGCTGCTTGCCAAGTGGCACGGCAAAGGCCGGGCGAAATATGTCATTGCACCGCGCTTTGCAATCACCTCGACGCCGGAGCAGCTTGAGGCTGCCGGAACCCTGCTCAGGGAACATCCCGAGTGCCACCTTCAGACCCATATCAACGAGAACCAGAACGAAATCGCGTTCACGCGGGAACTTTATCCGGATGCCGCGCACTATCTCGGGGTCTATGAAAGCTTTGATCTCCTGGGTCCGAGGACGTTGCTCGGACACTGTATTCACATGACCGGACACGAACTTCACGTCATGCGCGAAACAGGGTCCGTCGCCGTTTTCTGCCCGACGTCCAATCTCTTCCTGGGCAGCGGCCTTTTCGACAAGTCAGGCCTTGAAAGCGCGGGCATCCGTACCGCGATCGCGACGGATGTCGGCGGCGGAACGAATTACTCCATGCTGCGCACACTCGATGAGGGTTACAAGATCCTGCAGCTCCAGCGGCAGCGCATGCATCCGCTCACCAGCTTCTACTGGATCACTCTGGGGAACGCCCAGGCCCTGTCGCTTGCCGACAGGATCGGGACGCTCGATCCCGGCACGGATGCCGATCTGGTGGTGCTCGACGCAGGCGCAACGCCCGCAAAGGCGCTGCGCATGGAAACCGTCACGACCCTTTCTGAGGAACTGTTCCTCCTGCAAACGCTCGGCGATGATCGCTGCGTCGTGGAAACCTATGTTGCGGGCGCACCGCAGAAATGCCTGCTGCCCACCGGTGCGCACTGATCCGCTCAGGCTTCCGCTTTCCCGCAGGAGCCGAACAGCGTGGTGGCTGCGGCTCCGATCGCAAACGCGGCAAACACGCCTGCTGCACCAAAGAAGACGGGTTGAAAACCGGAGGCCTCCAGCCAGGTGGTCAGGAGCAGCGGCGAGACAACCTGTCCCGCGAACATGGCCGTGGTCACCAGTCCCGAAGCGCTGCCTCTGCGATTGCCCGGTGCGACCTTCAGGGCCAGCACGAAAAACCCCGGCTGCACCAGGGAATATCCCGCGCCGATCAATCCTGCACCGGACAGCACCAGTACCCAGACCGGGTAGGAAACGATGACCGCGAACCCCGCTGCCATTGCCGCGAAACCGGCCGCAAGCACCACCGTGAGACCGAACCTGTCACTCAAAGGCTTGAACAACAGCGCGGTCGCCCCACCGGCGAGCATCAGGACACCGAGCGTTGCGGCGGTTCCCGAAGCAGGGTCAAAACCGATCCCCAGCAAGTAGAACGGTATCTGGCTCGGCATCAGAAAGAACAGCGTCACGGTGCTCATCGTCAGTGCGCAAATGGCCGCAATCGCGCCGAGCCACGTTCCCTTCCCGCTGCCCTGTCGGGTGCGCGTGTCATCACTTGCCACGTGTGCCGCCTTGCGTTCCTGACGGCGTATTCCTGACAGAAACGGCAACAGGATAACGGGCAACAGGTAAACCAGAAACGGAAGCCGCGGAGACAGGCCTGCCAGGAAGCCGGCAAGAGAAATGAAGATCAGGCCGCTGAAGTTGATCGCAACGGTCTGCCATCCAAGGAACGCGTTGCGCCGGGAACCTTCGAACAAATCGCCGACAAGCGCGACCTGAGCGGTCATTGTCAACGCGACGGCTGCCCCGAGCGCCAACCTGCTTAGCAGGATGGACTGAAGATCCGGCAGGTAAGCACCGGCGCTTCCCGCCAGGACGAACAGGACAACGCCAGCGACCAGGAGCCGCGCCTTTCCGATCCGGTCGGCTAGCAGGCCGGCCACCGGTGCGACGCATATGACCGTCAGCGATGGAGCGGCCACCAGGAAGCGCGTCAGATGTCCGGCATGCGGGTCCTGCGCAAAACTCGCCTCCAGAGCCGGCAGGGCCGGACTGATCGTGGCATTCGCCATGATTTTCAATGTGGCCGTCAGCAGAAGGCCAATGGCGGCGGCATCCAGCCAGAACGGACGCACAGACATTCGGTGTAGGTGAAGCATCGGTTTTCCTTGCATTTCGGACAGGATCGCGTCACGCTACCAATTGAAGTCGACTTGAGGTCAAGAGATGAAATTGCTGGATATTTCCGAAGTGTCCGACCATACCGGCATTGCCGCCTCGGCCATTCGCCACTACGAGGAGAAAGGCCTGCTAACGTCAGTGGGCCGGCGGGGCCTGAGACGCCTCTTCGGTCCGGACGTGCTCGACCGGCTGGCGCTCATCACTCTCGGCAAGAGCGCCGGGTTTTCACTCGACGAGATCAAGGACATGTTCGGGCCTGACGGCCGCCCAGATATCTCGCGCGAAAAACTGACCGCCAGGGCAGATGAACTTGACGATCAGATCCAGCGTCTCGGGAGCCTCAGAGACATGATCCGTCATGTCGCCGTGTGTTCAGCGCCGTCGCACATGGAGTGCCCGCGCTTCAAAAAGCTGTTGCGCGTTGGAAGCAGATCACGAAAGAAAAACTCGTCCATGCGCCGGGAACGGAAGTTGATTGGCTGAAGCGGGACCGGCGTCGAAATAATCTGCAAGTCGTGACTTCCGTATTAATGCGAATTGCCTGCAACAATCCGGCCTTGTCTACTGTCCAGGACACGAAACAATCCGGAACCTTGCGCCATGGAACTGCTGCAAAGTGACATTCAGCCGGACCCGGTTCCCTTCTTTGTTACGGGTCCGGGCGCAAGCGATATTCTGTTTGTTGCCGTGGCAATCGTCCTGGTTCTTGTCCTGCTCGGCTTCGGAGCGCTTTACTTCACGATTCAGGCCCTCCCCGATCGCCTGGCTTCCGGTGCCGGCAAGGCGCAGCTGCAGATTGTCGGTATCCTCGGGCTCCTGTCTCTGTTCCTCATGAACAACGCGCTCTGGGTTGCGGCGCTTCTGCTCGCTGCCATTCCGATTTCAAGGATCGTTGTTCCGGTCAAGGTCCATTCCCTGAGGCGCCGCCATGCAAAGACCGGAACCAGGACACCTGACTGATGCTCGAACTTTTTTTCAGTGCTCTGGTCACGATCCTGCCGGACTATCTCTATCGCCGGTACAAACAGGGCAAGCGCCTCGGACACGAGATAAACCTCTTTTCGGTCTGGTATGAGCTGCGCTGGGGTATCACCGGCTGCGCGGTGCTGGCCATTTCACTCCTGACCGTCATCTTCTATTTTCATCCGACAACCAACAATGTGACGTCGCTGTTTCGCACCGTGTCCATTTTGAGCGACAGGCCGGGGCGCGTTGAGGAAGTCTATGTTTCCGACAACCAGTTTGTCCGTGCGGGCGCGCCGATCTTCCGGCTGGACACGCAGCGGCAAAGGGCCGCCGCCGAAACCGCAAGACGGCGTATTCTGGAAGTGGACGCCGCCATTGCGGTCGCCAGGTCCGAGATCGCGGCTGCAGACGGTGCCATTGTTGCAGCGCAAAGCCAGTTGAAGCAGGCCGAGGACGACCTGCGCCGCCGGGAAGATCTCGCAGACCGCAACCAGACTATCGTGAGCGAACAGGAACTCGAACGCCTTCGTTTGGCCGTCGTCGGATTAACGGGAACACTTGCGGCGGCCGAAGCCCAACGGGACGTCGTTGTCGGACGCCTCGAAACACTGCTGCCCGCGCAACGCGACAGCGCGGAGGCCGCCTTGCGGCAGGCAGAGACGGAAATCGAAAAATCGACCGTGTTTGCCGGAACGGACGGCACGGTGCGGCAGTTCAAGCTGAAGCCGGGGGATCTTGTCAATCCGATACTGCGACCGGCCGGAATCCTCGTGCCCGAGGGATCCGGTCTTGGACGCTTCCAGGCCGGGTTCGGCCAGATCTCCGCGCAGGTGCTTCATCCCGGAACCATCGTGGAAATCACCTGCGCGTCAAAACCGCTGACCGTTATCCCGATGAAGGTCGTCGAGGTTCAGCAGGCGATCGCCAGTGGGCAGCTGCGCCCGACCGACCAGTTGATCGACATTCAGGACCGTGCCCGTCCCGGCACCATCCTGACCGTGATCGAACCTCTCTATGAAGGTCATGCGGATTATGTTCCCCCGGGAAGCCGATGCATCGGCGTCGCCTATTCCAGCCATGAAAAGGCCATCGCGGCCGGCGAGATCACGGGCTTCTCTGCCTTCATCTCGCGCATCGTCGACGGCATGGGCATTGCGAACGCGATCGTCATTCGGGCGCAGGCCCTGCTGCTGCCCGTCAAGGTTCTGGTGTTCTCCTGATCGACAGGAAAACTCGCGCACCACGCCTGAACCCTGTACATCTAGGTTGACGTGGTCTGCCTGTTTGTCAATTTATTTGCATGTCCTGGTTGAGTCGTTCCTTCGGTCGCAAGAAACCACCACAAATCTATCTCGGCGACGTCCAGATGCGTTTGAACTGGAACCTCTTGAGCGTATTTTTCGACGATCTGGACTACACTTCGGAACCGCAGCCGAGCCCCCAGGTCCTGCGCGAGCACTTTTCCAGTTTTCTTGGGCTGCCAAAACATGACCCCGCAGTTGCTTCTGCTCCCGGCGACCGATTGTTTCACCTGGCCATTGTCGACTTGCATCACGGATTCTTCGATACCCTCCGCGACGCAGACTTCTGGATGCCCCTGTTTTTGCGACCATCCGTGACTGTTCAAGGCTACCTGCTCGATATCGACACCGGTGATCTGCTCGCCGAGGAAAAGTGGACACAAAAGCCCGGATGGGTGCGTTACCGCAACCCGCGCATTCTTGCCCCAAGTCTCCTGTCCGGAGCCGATGCTGCCGGTGCTGATCTGGACCCGCCGATGTGCGAAACGGCTGCGATAAAAGTGCTCATGCGTCTGAAACAAAAGGCCGATGGCAAGACCTGACGGCCCCGGCTCACCTACCTTCTGGAAAAGAACAGGATCACCTGACGCGCCTGGCGCTGGAAGATGCCGGGACCCTTGGGTTGCTCCGGATGTTTCTCAACGTCCCTGACCACCTGCCGCACCAGGACGAGTGCCAGGAGCCCGAAGACGATGCCGCCCGCGGCCTGCCCGATCAGCACACCGGGCGCGCCGAGATAGGCGCCTCCGAGCCAGACAAACGGTATCGTGCCGAGCGTATGGCGGCCCCAGTTCATCCAGGTAGAGTAGAACGGACGTCCGAGATTGTTGAAGAAGGCGTTCGACACGAACAGGATACCGTTGAAGAAGAACACCAGCGCAAGCGGACCGCAAAAGAGATAGATCAGCGTGAGCGCCATGCCGTCCGCGCCGAACAGCCGTGCGATCGGTTCGCGCAGCATATAGAGCGCCAATGCCGCGACACCGACGACAAGGGCGGTGAACAGCAGGGCATCGCGCAGGGTTTCTCGGACACGGTCGAAACGCCCTGCTCCGTAATTCTGACCAGCTATTGGACCGACGGCGCCGGACAGCGCGAAAATGGTCGCAAAAGCCAGCGGTGTCATACGCCCGATGACGGCCATTCCGGCAACGGCATCCTCGCCGAATTCCGCCATGGAACGCGTCACCCAGGCCTGACCGACAGGCGTTGCCAGCTGGGTCAGAATGGCCGGGAAGGCAATCGCGGATACCGGCGGCAGGTCCCTGAAGAGCTGCAACGGCCGCGGCAGGCTGAGGCCGCCGTGATACCGGATGATCGGTGCGAGTGCATAGGCTGCGATCGCCACGCGCGAGATCGCGCTGGCAAGGGCCGCTCCAGTCAGTTCTAGGTCCAGGCCGAAAATCAGGATCGGGTCGAGAACGGCATTGACGATACCGCCGACAATGGTCGACATCATCGCCCGCCGTGCATCACCATGCGCGCGCAAAATGGCCCCGCCCGCCATTCCCAGCAGTAATATGGGCAGTGTCGGCACAATGATGGCCAGGTACAGAACGGCAAGGTCGTGGGTGATGCCGCGCGCGCCGATCAGCGTGACGAGTTCATCAAGCGCCAGCCACACACCGAGCGCAAACACAGCCGCGAACAGAAAGCCAGCGGTCAGGGCGTTCGATGCCCGCTGGCGCGCCCGTTCCCTGTCCCCTGCCCCAAGCGCCTGCGCGACGAGCGCGCCGGCCGCGATGGCGACACCGATATTGAAGGAGGTCGTGAAGAACAGGATTGCGCCTGCATATCCGATCGCTGCCGCCAGTTCGTCCTTGCCGAGCATGGAAATGAAGATCATGTCGACGAAATCGACGGCAAAGATCGCCATAAGGCCAATCGAGGACGTCAGCGACATCACCGTGACATGGCGAAACAGGTTGCCTTCAAGAAATCGCGCCTGGGACATCTGGCCTGGTCAAGTCGGGACACGGGACCTGCCGGGTCCGGTGGCGAATGCGGAAATGTTCGTTCGAAGACAGCTCGAGGGTACGGGCTCATAAATGAAGCCGTACCCTAGCTTAAAAACCGGCCTTGCAGAAGCCTTGTCTGTGTCCGCAAAGAGGCTCTACAAACAGACGCCTTGCGGCTGTCCGGCGATCTATGGGTCCGTGCTCAGACGCGGTCCGGGATCGAATACCCCGTATACCGGTTGGATTTCGCAAAGGCGTCATAGATGATTTTCGTCTGTCTTTCCGACACGGGGCAAGTCTCTCGAAACCCTGATTTCGCCTTCGCCGTCAGATCGACCTCGAAACCAAGCATATCAGCGACGGACCTCAGCTCTTCGGCCAGGTTTTCGTATTTCAGTATCCTGTGCACCAGCAATCCGCCATGCCTGTCGGTGTACTTTCCGACATCGACGGGAAACTTCCCCCGAGCCACATAATCATCCCAGGTAAGGCCCTGGTTGCCCCTGTTGTGGACGGGACTGTTGACCAACATGCTGTAGTGGCTCATGCACTTGTCTACCGGTTCACGCTCGACACAAAAAACAAAGTACTTCCGGAAAGCCCTGCGCCCGACGATCTTCCTGATTTCACGCGCGCTCATGTGGTTGGAGCAGTTCCGCGAGAACAGGCCGCATTTCCTGTAAGCGAAATTTTGAGGCATGTGACCGGGGACCGCCGGGACGATCGGTGTCGCAATATCGCCCGCGCCGAGCACCTTGTTGAGGTCAACCTCTATGGATGTTCCGGCCGTTTTGACCGTCTTGACGAAAATGAACTTGTGTCTGTGACTGACAATCACGGCATCCTCGCAGCTTACGAACAAAACATGCAGCGATTTCGGAGAAGCAGTCCATGTTTGCGCGCACGAGTTTAAAGATCGGTACCTGGATCCATCTAGTTAATTCATGCGCAGCCGACAACATGATACATGATATAATTCTATATAATATTCTTATTGAGCTATCCAAACCTTAAATTCATGCTGATATTTACTTAATATTTCTTCCGTTAGGTTAGCTCATAAGAGAAAACACTATAGTCCGGTTTAACCCGAAATGGGTCTCGTGAAACGATCTTCCGTCAACAAGACTGTCATTCCGGCCGCGGCGCAGCGGAAGGCCCGAATCCAGTGACCACTTGTTTCTTCGTCTTTTCCAATCTCGGGCAAATGGGAATACGGACCGCGATCACACTCATTCATATTGAACGATTACAGAGAGGAAATCCTCCTCGCTCGTGACGACAGTGTGGTGCCCCTTACCGTGCTTGTCCTCCATATGCCAAACATCACCTGGGCCAATGTCCCTGAACTCTCCGTCACTGGCGGTCACGCGCACTGTGCCGGAGAGGCAAATCAGTTTTTGGACGACAGGGGTTGGATGAATTGGCTCATTCCAACCAGACTTCAGCCTCAAAAACATGGTTTGTTTGACGACCTCAGGCGTAGAAATCTCTATTGCCTTTGCAGGAGGCGCAAAGGTCTGTTCTTGCAATTCAACCTCAATATCTTCCCAGTGGCTCTCACCTTGAGAGTCGCAATAGAGTTTTTGGAATTTCAATTGTTTTGCCTTTCGTAGAGACCAAGTCGCATAATCTACCAATTGATTGCAGACCTTGGGGTAATTCGCAGAAACCTGCAAGTTGGCCTCGAATCCGTCGATCTACCTGACGGACCAGGATGTCGTCTCTTGGGGCAATGCAAACAATGAAGCCAGGCACCCAGGCGCGGATGCGGCCCCTCCACCATCTGCGACAATGCGTATTTGCGCGCATCCTGCGCCCAGGTCCCACAGGTGATCTCGAAAGGCCGTCGGGTCTCCGCGCACAGTCGAAAAACGTGCGGCCGGCGCGCGTGCTTCCCCCAAAAGCAATGCGGCGCTCCCATGTCCTGGAAGCGCCGCATGAATCTTGCAATGTCGTTCGAGCGATTAACGCTTGGAGAACTGGAACGAACGACGTGCCTTGCGCTTGCCGAACTTCTTACGCTCGACAACACGGCTGTCGCGAGTGAGGAAGCCGTTTTTCTTCAGGACACCGCGCAGCTCGGGTTCGTAGTGGGTCAGAGCCTTGGAGAGGCCATGACGCACGGCGCCGGCCTGGCCGGACAGACCGCCACCTGTGACGGTTGCGACAACATCGTACTGGCCATCACGGTCGGTCAGCATGATCGGCTGACGCAGGATCATCTGCAGAACCGGACGGGCGAAGTACTCGGTGAAGTCCTTGCCGTTGACGGAAATCTTGCCGGTGCCGGGCTTGATCCAGACGCGGGCGATCGCGTCTTTCCGCTTGCCGGTTGCGTATGCGCGGCCCTGTGCGTCCAGCTTCTGGACATGGACCGGAGCTTCGGGAGCAGCGGTGTCGACCGCGCCGCCCAGTTCTTCCAGGGATTGCAGCTCAGCCATCGTTAAGCCCTCCTGCCGTCATTCTTTGCGTTGAGGCCTTTCACGTCGACCAGTTCGGGCGACTGAGCTTCATGCGGGTGGTTCGGACCAGCGTAGACCTTGAGGTTCTTGAGCTGCTTGTTGGACAGAGGGCCGCCCGGCATCATGCGCTGCACGGCTTTTTCCAGAACACGCTCGGGGAAACGGCCTTCCAGGATACCGCGCGCGGTGCGCTCCTTGATGCCACCCGGGTGACCGGTGTGCCAGTAGTATTTCTTGTTGTCGTACTTACGGCCGGTGAGCACGACCTTGTCGGCATTGATGACGACGATGTTGTCACCGGTGTCGACATGCGGCGTATAGGTCGGCAGATGCTTGCCGCGCAGGTGATTGGCGATGAAAGCGGCGAGACGGCCGACAACCATGCCTTCTGCGTCGATCAAGATCCACTTTTTCTCGACCTCAGCCGGCTTGGCAGAGAAGGTCTTCATGTGTTTGATCCAACTTGGTCGGTTAAGGAAAGGGCCCGCGCAGCTTCCAAATGAGCCGGCAAACGGACCCTGAATTCGTTCGAGGCAGCTTATACGCCGGCACAAAAGGAGCGTCAAGACTGATTATTTCCATATAGGTTTAATTTTCTAATATATTTCAATGCTTTACAAAAACGGTATTATAATACCACACTAAATTTGACTGCTTTGGACATTACAGGCCTTGCCTGGAAGCTCCACAATGCTCATCCACGCGGCGGCACGGAATAAGTCGCCGTCGCATGGGCAACAAGATCTTCGTCCCCTGCCCCGGCAATCCCGCATTCGACCACGGCAAGCCGCTTGCCCAGCTTCAGAAGACGGCAGGTCCCGAGCAGATCTCCCGGTTGGGGCTTGCGCAGGAAGTTGATGTTGAAGTTAGTCGTGACCGCAAGGGCCACCGGGCCGATATGCGCCAGGATGACGACATAGGCTGCAAGATCTGCAAGCGCCATCATCGAGGGGCCTGAAACCGTACCGCCAGGTCTCAAATGAAGGTCCGTCGCCGCAAGGCGCATGACCGCCTCGCCTTCCGAAACGCTCTCAATGGAATAGGCGCGACCACCGGCATGGATCTGCGGAAACTCCCTGTCGAGAAACGCTGCAATCTGTTCAGCTGTCATCACCGGCTGCATGAAAGTCTCCTATGCCTCTCATTTCATGCCGGTATTCCGGCCTTCTTTTACGTAAACGTCAAACAAGGAGAATTGCAAGTGCCGCTTTTTGTGATTGTGTCACTCGGCAGGGTGAGCACCGGACGCGCGCCGCTTTTCAATGGCGTAGGTACCACGATCCCAAAGCCATGCTGCAAACCTGCGAAGGCCAATGCCGGTGCGCATCTCGAATTCCTCGAAATGAAAGCGCGATGCGCGCATTCCCTTCAACACCAGACCGCTCTTCAACGCCTTGCGCATGGCAACAGGTCCGCAGAAAAAGACATGGGCCCGTGCGAGTTCACCGCCAAGGTCAGCCGCGATCCGTTCAGGCGTCAACCGGACGCCTTCGGCCGAGTTGACGATGATCACTTCGAGGCTGGAAACCGCTTCCGCTATTTTTTCAAGCTCGACCGCGTAGGGAATGTCGTCACGTTCGCGAACGCAGTAATAAAGCTTGACTTGGCCCGTTTCCCGCTGCTTCAGGTGTTCGGCAAAGGCGAGGAACGGGGTTATGCCGATCCCGGCGCCGACCCAGACCTGCGGCTCCCGTCCGGACGGCATCGAAAAGTGGCCGAAAGGTCCGGAGACGGTCGCGTCCATGCCCTGTTCGATCCTGTCGCGAAAACGGCGGGTGTAGTCACCGAGATCCTTGATCGAAAACCGCAGGACCCGATCCTGGCGCGGTGCGCCGCTCAGTGTGAAGGGATGCTCTTCGGAAAGCCCGCTTCCTGAAACCGAGAGAAAGGCGAATTGCCCCGGCTTGTGTTTCAGGCCGCGCCCTCTGGGCGTCAACTCGACTTCCGTCAATCCGCCCAGATGCTTTACCGACGCAACCGTGTAGCCGTGCCCGCGCGGCGCCATGGGCCTCAGCACTGACATCCAGGCATAGCTGACGAGCCCAAGCAGACAGAATGCGGAAATGTAGAGCCCGAGCGGTTCGGCATTGGAGAAAGGTTTCTCGATGAAGAAGAAGTGGAAGGCGCCCAGCGCGAAAAAGATCCCGATCAGCCGGTGGCTCCACTTCCACAAGTGATAGGGAATGAAGGTGATCACGGATGCGAGCACCAGAATGAGAAGCCCGTAAAGGCTGATCTCACCGATGTCTTCGGCAATACCGGCAAGCGGACCGCCGCGCAGTCCGTTCATTTCCGCATCGATGATGTCATGAAGGCCAATGGCGACCATGGCGATGACGCCGAGCCACTTGTGCAGCACATAAATCCTGTCGAGAGGACCGAAAACCGTTTCCAGGCCCGGCATCCGGGTGGCAATGAACTGGTTGAGCCCCATCAGCACCAGGGCCGCGGACCCGAGATACTGACTGAAAAGCGCGATCGGATCGCGGGATGTAGCCAACGGCACATACCAGACAACGGGAACGAGGCATGCGGCGGCAATCAGTATCAGACCGAAATATCTCAAACAGCTCTCCAACAGGTTTTACCGCGGGACGCGCGGGCAGGAGTGACACAGCGACGGCGTAAAAGGAGATCGTTCAAATTCAATAAAACTTCCCTGGTGCAGGTTGCAATAACGCGTCCCTGGTAGAAAATCATCCCGCGCTGAGACTGATGGCCATTGATGTCTGAACGGAGACCCAGATGCGTAAAACCTGTTTCGCCGGCGGCCTGTTTTCCGCTGTGTTCCTGTTGGCGGTGTACGGTTCAAGTCTTGACGCGTTCGCCGACGACTGGACCTACATGGACGACCGCTCGAGCCCGCAGAAGCTCGTCGAGAGCTACTATTTCGCGATCAGCAACCGCTATTACGCGCAGGCCTACGGCTATTTCAAACCGGATTCAGCGCCCGGCGATTTCGAAGAGTGGTCCTCGGGATATGCCAAAACCAAATCGGTCACCGTCAAGTTCGGATCGACCGCACCTGATCCGGGTGCAGGTCAGATCTACTGGGCTCTGCCCGTGGTTATCGAAGCCGTGCAGACAGACGGCAAGAGCCTCGTCTATTCAGGCTGCTACAAGATCCACATGAGCAATCCCGGCATGCAGACCGATCCGCCCTACCAGTCGATGGCGATCGATTCGGCGAGCCTCAAGGAAACAGACGCGTCCTTCAAGGATGCAAAGCCCGGCAGCTGCTGACACCGGGCTGCGCGCTCCTTGTCAGGCCCTGCGCCGACCGCGCCGGCGTCCACTCGATGCCGATCCCTCGCTCTCCGCCCGGGCTGCATCCGCGGCCTTGTTGGGCGGCGAGACGAGAGGGCCGATGTCGCTCAGGATTTCATCCAATGTCGGGCGTTCACCGGCCAAATGGCTGTCGAGCGCCGCGCGCATCGCTGCAAGATGCAAGGGTGAGGTTCCGCAGCAGCCGCCAATGATCCGGGCACCGGCATCCAGCGCCTTGTGCGTGTATCGTGCCATCAGGTCGGGCGTGCCGGTATAGACGACTTCGTCGCCCTGGATCTGCGGGATACCGCAATTGGCCTTGGCAACGACAATCGCGTCCGGGTAGGCCTCGGTGATTTCCATGATGGCCGCCAGCAGATCGGACGCGCCGACACCGCAGTTGGAGCCAATGGCGACCGGTGTGCAGGCAAACTCGGCTTGCAGGTCGCCCAGTCCCTTGGGCGGCAGCCCCATCATGGTTTTGCCTGCCGTATCGAAACTCGCCGTGATCACAAGCGGCAGGTCGAAGTCCTTGGCTGCCTCGGCGACGGCTTTCATTTCCTCCACGGCGGACATGGTCTCGGCCCAGAGCGCGTCAGCCCCGCCTTCGAACAGCCCTTCCATCTGCTCACGGAAGGCTGCAACGGCGTCTTCGAAACTCAAGGCACCGAGCGGCTGGAAGAGTTCTCCGGTCGGACCAATGGACCCGGCCACCAGAACCTCGCGCTCCACCGTCGCGGCGACGTCGCGTGCCAGCATGACGCCGGCGGCGTTGAGTTCCTTCACCCTGCCTTCTGCCTGATGGAGCTTCAGCCTGTGGCGGTTGCAGCCGAAGGTGTTGGTCAGGATGATATCGGCGCCGGCATCCACGAAGGACTGGTGCAGGGCGCGGATCTTGTCGGGCTCGTCCGTGTTCCATAGTTCCGGTGCATCGCCGGAGACCAGGCCCATATCAAACAGGTTGGTGCCCGTTGCGCCATCGGCAAGGAGCGCGCCCTTGCGCGAAAGCAGGTCTTCAAGTTTCGACATGCGGAGGTCTTTCAAGTCAAAGTCAGGCGGTGTGGCCACCCCAAGGAATTACCGGTGCCTGCAATAGCAGAACCCGCGCAGAAGTCCACGCGGGTTTTGCAGATTGCGTAAGCACACGGCCATGCGCGCTCCGGAGCGCCCAGCGCTCCATGCAAACGCCGCGGATCAGCTGCGCGGCTTGAGGTTCTCCGGATCGTAGAGCGGTGCATAGCCGACGCCGGCGACCTCGACCGGGTACGTTTCCGACATGTATTCCACGTTGAGCCTTCGGCCGACCTCACAATAGTCCTGCGGAAGATACGCCAGCGCGATGTTCTTGCCGATTGTCGGCCCGAAGGCGACGGAGGTCGTGTAGGAAATCCGGCCCAGACTGTCGACCAGCGTTCTTCCGGTATCCGGGTCCATGACCGGCATGGCGCCGACCGGGTAACGCCTGACGCCGTTGCTGTCGGTGTTCTCCGTCATCACGAGCGTGCAGAGCATGGCCGGTTGCTTGTCGCGGGCCCGGTATTCCAGATGCTTCGCCTTGCCACGGAAGTCGGCTTCCTTGATTTTCGGACGCGCCAGATCGGCCTCGTAGAGATTGTACTGGGTGAGCAGGTCCGCGTTCTGCAGCCTGAGGCTCTTTTCCATGCGCCGGGAGTTGGCATAGGTCTCCACGCCGACGGCCATGACCCCGAGGTCCCGGAGCGCGTCCCAGACGGCAAGGCCGTCCTCGTATTTCATATGCAGTTCCCACCCCTGCTCACCGACATAGGACAGGCGCAGGGCGGAGACAGGCTTGCCGGCAATCTCGATCTGCCGGATCGCGGCGAACGGGAAATTCTCCACATCCAGCGCGGCAGGATCCGATACCACCTTTTTCAGATTGTCGCGGGCGTTCGGGCCCCAGATGCCGATTGTCGTGAACTCTTCGCTGACATCGGTCACCGTCACATCGTAGCCTTTGTCCTCGGCAATGCGCTTGACGTAGTGATAGTCGCGCGGCCCGGCGTCGGCACCGTCAACGATGCGGCAGCGGTCGGCCATGCGGAACACCGTCAGGTCGGCGCGGACGTTGCCCTCGTCGTCGAGGAAGTGGGTGTAGATGCCTTTGCCGATGTTGTTGTCACCGCCGATCCTGGCCGCACAGAGCCACTCCAGCAGCGCGACATGATCCGGTCCCGAGACGTCGAACATGTAAAAATGCGACAGGTTGATGATGCCGCAATCCTCACTCATGGCCAGCTGTTCGGCATTCGAGACACGCCAGAAATGCCGGTTGTCCCACTCCGCCTCGCGCACCGGGACACGGTTGCCGTATTTCTCAAGCAGATGCTCGTTCGCCGCGTAGCCGTGCGCCCGCTCCCAGCCGCCAAGTTCCATGAAGTGGCCGCCGAGCTCGACTTCCCGCTCGTAGAAGGGTGACCGCTTGACGCCGCGTCCCGTCGCATAGGGCTCACGGGGATGGATCGCCGGGAAATAGATCTTCTGCGCGGCCTCATAGCAACGGCCGGCAATGAAGTCCTCGGTCATCTGATGGGCGTAGAACCGGGAATAGTCGATCGGCGCGTGGTCGATTTCCGTGCGCCCGTCCGTGATCCAGTCGGCGATCAGCTTGCCGTATCCCGGCCCGTCCTTGACCCAGATCGCCACGCAGTACCACAAGCCGCGGACCTTCTGGCTTTCGCCGCAGGACGGACCGCCGGCGGCCGAAACCTGCAGCAAGCCGTTATAAGAATGGCCTTCGTTATAGCCGAGTTCACCCAGGATCGGGGTAAGCTCCATGGCGCGTTCGAGCGGTTCGATGACCTGTTCCATCTCTAGATCACGCTGGGACGGCGACAGGCGTGCCTGGTCCTTTTCCAGTAGATCACGCGGGTGGCACATGCGCGGGTTCTCAGTCTCGTAGTACCCCCATTCGATCTGTCCGCCTTCCGCGGTCTTGGGATCGCCGGTATCGCGCATATAGGCGGAGTTGCCCTGATCGCGCAGCAGCGGGTAGCCGATATCCTTGCCCGTTCCCTCGAACTCGTTATAGGGGCCGAAGAAGGTGAGCGGGTGATCGACCGGCATGACCGGCAGATCCTCACCCACCATTGCCGCAATCTGCCGCCCCCAGAGGCCGGCACAGACAATGACATGATCCGCCATGATTGTGCCCCGATGGGTGACGACACCCTTGATGCGGCCGTCTTCGACGATCAGCGACTGTGCAGGCGTGTTCGCGAAGGCCTTGAGCTTGCCGGTCTGCTCGGCCATGTCGACAAGCCTGCCCGCCACCGTCTGCGAACGCGGCACGACAAGGCCCGCATCCGGGTCGAACATGCCGCCCTGCACCTGGTCTTCCTCGATCAGCGGAAACAGCGCCTTGATCTCGGCTGGATCGACCAGGCGCACATTGGTGCCGAATGCCTTGCCGGACGTGACCTTGCGCTTGATCTCTTCCATCCAGGTGTCGTCGCCCGTGCGCGCGACTTCCAGCCCCCCGACACGTGCGTAGTGACCCATCTTGTCGAAAAACTCGATGGAGTACTGCGTCGTCCAGACGGACAGATAGTCGTGGCTGGTCGTGTAGCAGAAATCGGAGGCGTGCGCCGTCGAGCCGATGTCGGTCGGAATGCCGGACTTGTCGATACCGACGACATCGGTCCAGCCACGCTCCAGCAGGTGATGCGCCACCGAGGCACCGACGATGCCCCCCAACCCGACGATGACGATTTGTGCCCTGTCAGGAAATGCTGACATGTTTCATTCCTCTTCACTACGCGGAAGCGGCCTGCGACTTCGCCGCCTCATTGCCTTTGGTGTGCACGACCTGCACATCGATCCTTGCGGCGCAGTATCGCGACAGAACGGAAGTGCGAATAGCGTGAATGCGTCATGGCGACATTATGACCACGACACGGTGTTGCCAAATAAGGAGTGCGGCAGCCGCACCGCACCGAACCGAAACGGCATGGATGCCATGGTCAAGCCATGGCATGACGATAGTCAGAGGCTAGCCAGTGCCCAACCGTCACCCCGGACGCAGCGCAGCGGAGATCCGGGGCCTACTCGTTTGCAGAGCAGCTGTTGTTTGACCGGGCAGGGTCCGCCGTTTCCTGCCCCTATGCACGGGCTTTGAGGCAACGTGGATTGGGTCCCGGATCAAGTCCGGGATGACGCCGGTGGGAAAGAGAGCGCATCCGCTCCCCTCGCCGTCCGGGGTGCAGCACGAGCGTGAAGACGCCAAACCTCGTCCCCAACATCTGCGTCATTGCCGGACTTGATCCGGCAATCCATGCCGTGACGCGTCTACAGATACGATCTTTGCAAGGTGGCGATGGAGCGGCATGGATGCCATGGTCAAGCCCACTGCTGTCCGGTTTAACCCGACTTGGATCTCGTGAGGAGCTCCGCAGAAAAGGAACTTGTCATTCCGGCTGAAGCGAAGCGGAAGGCCGGAACCCAGTAACCACCTGTTTCTCTTTTTTTTTCAAGATCCAGCCACTTGGAGTACTGGTTCCCGGTCTTGCCGCATATGCGGCAAACCGGGACGACAAATCGGGGATACAATTCCGTATCCCAATTTGGCGCCGCACGGAGATATATGGCTTTCTCAACGACGTAAGCTCGATTGTGTTTCCCAAACCGGACAGCAGTGGGTCAAGCCATGGCATGACGACAGGCAGGGGCAAGCAGCGCCCAACCGTCACCCCGGACGAACTTCGTGAGATCCGGGGCCGGGGCGCCGCGACGCCAGCGGCTGCCGAGGGCAAGAACGCCAACGCTCCTGCCTCCCCGATCCCGGCTCGCCCTGCGCTTGGCCGGGATCACAAACAGAGGGTCACTGCCGAGCTGCAACGCCCCGCTCAAAAGCGGATCGCGAGGCGGGCCATGCCCTGGAGGGCGTCGACGTCGTCGGAGAAGGTGCCCTGACCGTCCAGGGTGAAGCTGGCATTGGAGCCGAGATGCAGATCGAGCGATGCCCCGGCATAGGCGGCGGAGCGGTCGGTTGCGTCGAGGCCGACGGCGTTGGTGATGCCGAGCAGCGTCACGGGCACGTCGTCATCGCCTACTGAGCTGCGCAGCAGATAGCCGGCGCGGCCCGTCAGGGCGGCCGGGCCGATATCTCTTGACACCGCGAGTTCGAAATCTCCTTCCACCACGCCTAGCGAATGGGCGTCCACCGACGCATTGGCGTTCGAACCGCTTTCCTCGTAGGCGGCGGTGTGTTGCAGGGCGTAGCGGCCCCGCACGGTTGGCGTCAGAACAAGACCGGTGTCGCCGAGTTGGATGGCAGCGGACAGAGAGGCCTCCGGGGTGATGAACCAGCTTTCGTACGACGCGCTTGCCCAGCTCTCACCGAGGGTAAGCCCGCCGGTCAGTGCGGTGTTGTCATTAATGAAACGCGTGCTGTCATTTGACTGCCAGCCCCCGGCAACACCGCACCCAACGGTCACGCGCCCGAAGCGCCGGTCGCCATAGATGCCCGCAAAGACGCCGTTGCTGTCAATATCCTGCGAGTCCGCCCAGGTGCTTTTCGCTGTGATCGTGCCATTCATATAGCCCGCCATGACGCCCAGGCGCATCACCGATGACTGGCTCCAGGCATAGCCGGCGGCAGCGCCGATCTGATCAATGGTCTGGTCGAGTGTGCTGCCGTCGCCCTCATAGTTGGCCGTGCCGCCGAAGCCAGTGATCCAGAAGTGGCCCGACTTGAACCCGTAGGCGGCCTCCGGGCCGGAGTTGGTTGCCAGCAGCGCGTCAAATCCATCAGAGGTCTGCGTTGCGTCTTCGCCATAGGCAAGCGCTGCGGAGACAGCCGCCGCCGGTGCCAGCCGCCCTGCCTGCCTCAAACCATAGCGCCCGAGACGGGCCAGCGTGTTCGCATTATCGGCCAGTTGGTTGAAACTCGCGCTCAGCCCGGTTGGCTCAAAGGTGGCGAACTGGCCGGTGGTTGGATCGTAGAACCAGGGGACGGTGCCGGAAATATTGGCCTCACCGCCCGCGACATTCGTGGTGGGAAGCTGCCAAAGTACGGAATGGGACGGCCCGGTATCGATGTTGAGTGTAGTATCGGAATTGAATTCGATTCCCCCGCCAAGAAAAGACGGGGCGTTCAAGTTTACAACCGGATCGGTATAATTGATACCAACA
This sequence comes from Roseibium sp., assembly GCF_965229775.1. GTDB lineage: Bacteria > Pseudomonadota > Alphaproteobacteria > Rhizobiales > Stappiaceae > Roseibium. Next base: position 4,506,014 of record NZ_OZ245929.1, on the reverse strand, counting down.
CGAATTGCGTAGCCTTGCTCACCAATGATGGTTCCATTATTGAACACCGTCACGCCTTCGAATGGCGCGGAACTCAATCCATTTTGCAAATAGATACCACTTGTGATTCCGCTGCCACCTGTTCGGATTGATCCAACGTTTCGAATGTCGGTGAAATCGCCATAGTTTCTGATGCCGTGCGCTGCGTTTCCACTGGTCTCGATTGAACCGTTGTTGATGATCGTAACGTTGTTGCCTCTCAAGTTGCGAATGCCTGAGGCGACAGACATGATGGCACCGTTATTGATAATTATCGTGTTGTGACCGGAGCTATTAAGGATAGCTTCCGAGGCAGATTGCGTCGTGCGGATGGTTCCCTCGTTCGTGATCCTGGCCCCATCCCCGGTATTGTAGATCCCGCGTGATCCGCCGGCGGTCACACCGCTTGTGGAGATCAGCCCCCAATTGGTGATCGTATTGCCGGAGCCGCTGCTGTTGATACCATATTCGTCGGTCGTGATGATGCTGCCGTCTTCGGTGACCACCAGCGTGTCGTCGCCATCGACCACCTGTGTGGTGGTCTCGTCTGTATCAACGATGAAATCATCAGCTCGGGTTTGCTCGGCCGCTGCGAACATAAAAACACCGGCACACAGGGCGGTCAGCTTTTGCTGACGGGGAAACAGGACCATTCCGGACGTCTTTCATATCTGACGTCCCCCACACACTCTCTTGGTACACTGTCACTTCTGACAGGTAAACCGGCATTAACCAATAAAGTGTGCAGATATTCACGACTTCGCCAGGGGTTGCAGATTCGCCACATGGATCGCACCACCCGGCGTCTGCCGTCCGTCAGTGAAGGCGAACCAGTGCTCTTTGTCACCCCGGACGCAGCGCAGCGGAGATCCGGGGCCTACTCGTTTGCAGTGCAATGGTTGTTTGGTAGAGCGGGATCCGCCGTTTGCCGCTCCATGGCAGGTGTGTTGAGGCAATATGGATTGGGTCCCGGAGCAAGTTCGGGATGACGGCTGGGAGTGAGAGCGCCTCCGCTCCCCCCGCCGTCCGGGGCGCAGCATGAGCGCGAAGACGCGAAACCTTGTCCCAAACATTTGCGTCATTGCCGGACTTGATCCGGCAATCCATGCCCTGACGCGTCTACGGACTCGACCTTTGCAAGGTGGCGGCGGAGCGGCATGGATCCCGGATCAAGTCCGGGATGACGACTGGGAAAGGCTGTCCGGTGCACCGATCACCTCAGGACGCCTTCAGTCTTGTTTCCAATGCCGAGATCTGATCCGGAATCCTTTGCGCGGCATCTTGTGCGTGAACAGGGTGCCGTAGCGGGTGGATGCGGCATTCATCCGAAACGCTGCAGCGCGGCAGCGACCACATGGAAGGCAGCCGCTGAGCCGGATTTCAACGCAGAAGCGACGGTTTTCCGCAACAGTGCTACACTGTCCGCCTCCCGGCACCGGCAAGCAAGATCGATCAAGTCAGGGACATGACGCATTTATGGCAAAGTGCGACGCATCTGGAGCCGGGTTGCACTTGCGCCTGAGAAAGACTACGCACAACTCAAAACACCACCCTTGGAGCTGAATGATGTCAGACGCCGCCCCGTCGGGCCGCAGAGGCCGATCCGCCCGCCGCGAGCGCAGGCAAGCAGGTCCGGCCGGCCAGGCTGTCCCCTACATATCCCGCAAACTCCCAATCTATGATGTCCTCGGCGAAGAAGGCGTTTTGAAGATCGAGGCGAATGCGGATCGCATTCTCGCGGAAATCGGACTGGAATTCCGCGAAGACCCGGAAGTGCTCCGGATCTGGAAGGACGCCGGTGCGGATGTCGACGGCGAGCGCGTGCGGTTTCCGAAGGGCATGCTGCGCGAGATCCTGAAGACAGCGCCGTCCCAGTTCACCCAGCATGCGCGCAACCCGGCCCGCAATGTGGAGATCGGCGGCAACAATCTCGTATTTGCCCCTGTCTACGGCCCCCCCTTCGTGACCGATCTGGATCAGGGACGCCGCTACGGCACGATCGAGGATTTCAGAAACTTCGTGAAACTGGCCTACATGTCGCCCTGGATGCACCATTCGGGCGGCACTGTCTGCGAACCGGTCGATCTGCCGGTGAACAAGCGCCATTTCGACATGGTCTATTCGCACATCAAGTATTCCGACAAGCCGTTCATGGGGTCGGTCACGGCACCGGAGCGCGCGGAAGATTCGGTCGCGATGGCGAAGATCACCTTCGGCGAGGAATTCGTCGATCAAAACTGCGTCATGATCCAGTTGATCAACGCGAACTCGCCGCTGGTCTTCGACGCCACCATGCTTGGCGCATTGAAGGTCTATGCGAAGAACAACCAGGCCTGCATCGTGTCGCCGTTCATCCTGGCGGGCGCGATGAGCCCGGTGACGGTTGCCGGGACGCTGTCCCAGGTGCTGGCGGAGGCGATGGCGGGATGTGCGCTGACGCAGCTCATCCGCCCCGGCGCACCGGTGGTGTTCGGCGCCTTTGTCAGCTCCATCTCCATGCAGTCCGGCGCGCCGACCTTCGGCAGCCCGGAAGGCTCGCTGCTTCTGAACGGTGCCGCCAAGCTGGCGCGCAGGCTCAACCTGCCATTCCGCTCGGGCGGCTCGTTCACCGCCTCCAAGCTGCCGGACGGCCAGTCGGCGCAGGAATCGGCGCAGACGATCCTTGCAACGCTTCAGTCGGGCGTGAACTTCGCCCTCCACTCCGCCGGATGGCTCGAGGGCGGTCTGTGTTCGTCCTACGAAAAATTCGTCATGGATGCCGATCAGCTCGGCATGATGCATGTGCTGGCAAAGGGCATCGAGGTCGATGACGAGACCCTGGCAATGGACGCCCTGCAGGAAGTCGGCCCGGGCGGGCACTTCCTCGGCGCCGCCCACACACAGCGGAACTTTGAGAGCGCGTTCTACCGCTCCTCGATCGCCGACAACAATTCCTACGAGCAGTGGCTTGCCGACGGCGAACTCGATGCCGCGCGCAGGGCCAACGGCAAGTGGAAGGAAATGCTCAGGTCTTATACCGGTCCCGAACTCGATCCGGCGATCGACGATGCGCTGATCAGCTTCATGGCCGAGCGCAAGGCGTCCTTCCCGGACAGCAACGTCTGAACCGGCATCCGGTGTCCCGGCCCGTGCCGGGACATCCGCCAAGGCAGCGGCGCATAGAGGTGCCTCCGTAAATTTACCTGTTTTTCCTTGTTGGAACTTTTCGCTAAAACGTCCTGACCGGTTTCAAACCGATTCACCCAGAGCATCCGCCTCACCCGGGCACGAGGACTTCAATGGCACCCCATAACGCAGGCCTTGGGCCGATCAGGCAGCTGTCCGCCGATCTCATCAAGTGGCAGAACGACGAAGCCCTGCCGATCTGGCTCGCAGAGGGCGCCGACCTTTCCAGGGGGGAGTGTTTCGAGGCCATCGACCTGGTCGACCGCAAAGCAACGGATGCGCCGCGCCGCGCGCGCATTGTCCCCCGGCAGATCTATTCGTTTCTGGAAGGCGCAAGGCTGGGATGGAACGGACCGGCGGAAGAGATCGCCGCCGGCCTTTTTGACTGGTTCACGCGCACCTACCTGACGAAATCCGGCTATATTGCCGCCGCAGCCAACCTGAACAACGAGATCGTGGACGACACGTTCGATCTTTACAATCAGGCCTTCGCACTGTTCGGTTTCGCGAACATCGCGGCGTCCGTTCCGAGCCGGAAGGCACTTGCGGAAGAGCACGCCGCCAATCTCCTGAATTTCCTTCTGGAGACCTACAGGCACAGCGAGGCGGGTTTCCGGGAAGCCAATCCGGACAAACGACCCCTCTGTTCCAATCCGCACATGCACCTGTTCGAAGCCTGCCTTGCCTGGGAAGCCGTTTCCGATGATCCGGTCTGGGACGAGCTTGCGGACGAGATTGCCGACCTGGCGATGAACAGTTTCATTGATCCGGTCAGCGGCGGTCTGCGGGAATTCTTCGATCTGGACTGGTCGCCCATGCCCGGCGACAAGGGCCGCATCATGGAACCCGGCCACCAGTTCGAATGGGCGTGGTTGCTGTGCAGATGGGGGCGTTCGCGGGAAGATGCGGGTGCCCTGGTTGCCGCAAGACGGCTTTATGACATTGCCTGGACATACGGCATTGACGAAAACCGCGGCGTCACTTTCATGGCGCTCAACGACGACTTCACGGTTCAAAACCCGGTCGCGCGCCTGTGGGGACAGACCGAGTGGATCAAGGCGGCGGTTGCCCTGGCCGAAATCTCGAGCGGACCGGAAAGAGACGCTTACCTGGCGGACATTCCCGCATCGGTCGCGGCACTGCGGGTCTATCTTGAGAATGCACCGGCAGGGCTTTACCTCGACAAACTGGCTCCCGACGGCAGTTTCGCGGATGAGCCGGCCCCCACAAGCTCGCTTTATCACATTGTCTGCGCGATTTCGGAACTTGAGCGGTTCGTGCGCACCTCCTGAGGCGTGAGGACAGGCGCGGTGGCGAAACCAGAGTAAGAAACGACGCAATCTGCCTTTTTCAATTCGGACGGCCATTCTATAGCTGGTCGCCGAATTCGTTTGTTTCAATCGTATCATCGACAAGGAGGCTGAATGCCCCAGGCCAAAATCATTGATGGCAAAGCCATTGCGGAATCCGTGCGCGATGAGATTACGCGCCGCGCAGCAGCCCTTCTCCAGGAAAGCGGAAAACGCCCGGGGCTCGCGGTTGTGCTCGTTGGCGAGGATCCGGCAAGCCAGGTCTATGTGCGCAACAAGGACCGGGCCGCAGAAGCCTGCGGTTTTCATTCGGTCAAGCACACGCTTGATGCCGCTTCCAGCGAGGAAGAGGTGCTGTCGCTGGTCGACCAGCTCAACAACGATCCGGAAATCCACGGAATTCTGGTCCAGCTGCCCCTGCCCGGCCATATCGATGAAAGCAAGGTGCTGCGTCTGATTCGTCCTGAAAAGGACGTTGACGGCTTCCATCCGGTCAATGTCGGTCTCCTGACCGCCGGAGAGCGCGACAGCGCCCTTGTTCCCTGTACGCCGGCCGGAAGCCTGGTGCTTCTGAAACGCACGCTCGGCGACTCGCTTTCCGGAAAGACCGCCGTGGTTGTCGGCCGCTCCAACATTGTCGGCAAACCGATGGCCAGCCTGCTGCTCCAGGAAAGCTGCACGGTCACGATTGCCCACAGCCGCACCCAGAACCTTCCCGACGTCGTGCGTGCCGCCGACATCGTGGTTGCCGCCGTCGGACGTCCGGAAATGGTCAAGGGCGACTGGATCAAGGACGGCGCGACGGTGATTGATGTCGGCATCAACAGGATACCGGCGCCCGAACGCGGCGAAGGAAAGTCGCGTCTGGTCGGAGACGTTGCCTTCGACGAGGCGGTGGACCATGCCGGTGCAATCACGCCGGTGCCAGGCGGCGTCGGCCCGATGACGATCGCCATGCTCATGGTAAATACCCTGACGGCAGCACGGCGTCTCATGGGCCTGCCGGAAGAAGATCCGCTGTTCTGAGAGCAAGCAGCTCCGGGAGAAAAGTAAAACGCGCCGGACTTGTCCGGCGTGTCTGTTTTTGCCGCAGAGGAAATCAGTGTTGACCTGCGACAAGCACCGCTTCAACTGATTCCGGCAAACCCTTGCACTGCCTTCTCTCTTGCTTTCAGCCAGTCGTCATGGTCTATCAAGATTCAGCAAGATTTAACCATGGCAGCATACGCTTGCGATTGTAGGGCTGCATAAGCAGTTCGGACGTTGTGCTTTTCAATATCGGGAGAGCCCGGCCGAACCAACCCGTCAGGCGGCAGTTAGTGAAGGGTCTACCGTCTTGCTTCTCCGGGCTTGCCCGGAGTGCGGTTTCAACCGCACCCAAGATGTTGGTTGCCGGTACGGCGACCGGCCCTTTTCGTGTTTCAAAATCCGCTGTCGCAATCGGAGCGTTGATTCTCAGCCTCGCGCTGCCCCTTTATCCGGCAGGCGCATTTGAAATCTTCGGGTGGAAACCCTTCGGCGGTGAGGAAGAAGAACAGGGCGAAGCGGTCCCCGATCCCACCCCTTATGAGGCTGAACTCGCCGTCTCTGACGGTGACGAGGACCTGACCGGCGACCTGAAGGGCGCTTCCCTCCTCATCCAACAGCAGGACAAACCGCCGTCCGGAGAGGCAGGCCTGATCGCGCGTGCGCTGTCCGACCGCGAACGGCTCGTTGCCAAGCTCTACTCGGAAGGCCGCTACGGCGGAACGGTTTCCATAAAGTTGGCAGGCATTCCCCTGGAAACCGCGCTTGAACAGAGCGACCTGCCCAATGCCCGGCCGGTGCGTGTTTCGATACTGGTCAACCCTGGTCCGGTGTTCACCTTCGGCAACGTTGCCATCACGTCGGACACCAGCGAATTGTCGACGGACCCATCCTTTTGGGGTCTCACGCCTGGTGAGCCCGCAGAATCGGGCAAGATCCTGTCTGCGGAGGGACGCATCGTCGCGCTCCTGCGCGGGCGTGGTTACCCGAAAGCGAGGATCGCTGAACGCAGGATCACCGCAGACCACAGTTCCAACAGGCTGGATGTCACGCTTGTGGCCGATGCCGGGCCACAGGCGCGGTTCGGACCGGTGGCCGTCAACGGAACCGACGTGACCGATCCGGATTTCGTCAAGCAGCAGGCGATGCTGCCTGAAGGCGGCATCTATTCTCCCGAGGACATCGCACGGGCGCGCAAGCGGCTGAACGATCTCGGCATCTTCTCTTCCATCCGGTTTGTCGAGGGCGACATTGCGGGACCGGACGGCACGTTGCCGATCACGATCGAAGTGAGCGAACGCAAGCGGCATGTCATCGGCGCCGGCGCCTCCTGGTCGAGCACGGAGGGCTTCGGAGTGGAGGCCTACTGGCGGCGGCGCAACCTTTTCGGCCGCGGCGAATTGCTCTCCGTGGAAGGCTCCGTCGGGCGGATCGGCACCGAGAGTTTCGCAAACCAGGAATACTCGGCACGGATCGCCTTCGAAAAACCCGGGGTTTTCGGTCCGCTGACCAGTTTCTCGACAAGCCTGGAAGCCAGACAGGAAAATCCGGACGCCTACAAGAGCCGCACCGCGACCTTCAACGCCTTTCTCAACCGCGAGTTTTCCGACACGCTCAAGGGACGCGCGGGCGCAGAGGTTTTCTTTGCCGACGAGGAAGATGCCTTCGGCGAAAACGAATACCTGCTGCTCGGTCTGCCTGCCGACCTCACGTTCGACAACCGGGACGACAAACTCAACCCGTCCAAGGGCGTTTTTGCATCGGTCTTTGCCGAACCGGCTTACGATACGCTCAATTCCAATGCGATGGGTTTCGTGCGGGGCACGGTGTCCAGCTATTATGCGCTGGACGAGGCCAAGCGGTTCATCCTGGCCGGCAAGGTCACGCTCGGATCCATTTTCGCGCCTTCGGTCGAGGCGGTTCCGGCAAGCCGGCGCTTCATTGCGGGCGGCGGCGGGTCCATTCGCGGATACGCCTACCGCAATGTCGGCCCCAGGGTGAACGGTGAGGTTGTCGGCGGCCGATCCCTGGTAGAACTGTCAGGGGAAGTCCGCGTCCGGGTAACCGAAACCATCGGCGTTGTCGGTTTCGTGGACGCCGGAAACGCCTACGAAGACACCGTTCCGGATTTTGCGGAGGATTTGAAGGTGGGCGTGGGCGCAGGTTTGCGGTACTTTACTCCCATAGGTCCGCTTCGCGTCGATGCCGCGATTCCACTCGATCCTGGCAAGGATGATCCCGATTTCGCGTTGTATGTGGGCTTGAGTCAGGCCTTTTAGGGTACGGACCACTTTGAACACCGGTTCGGCAACACTGCTGCCTGGAAACACGTTGCTGAACGCGCTAAACCCTTGAAACCCGATTGATCAGCCTCGCGGCACCGGACAGCAGAAAACCCTGATCCTCATGCGTTTTTTGAACCTTACTCTTCGTATTTTCGGATTTCTCATCGCCCTCGTGGTGGCGATTCCCTTGCTTCTGATTGCCGTGTTGCAGGTTCCTTCGGGCCGCAATCTCGTGTCGAATGTCGTCAGTTCGCTCGCATCGAGCGAAACGATGGCAATCAAGATCGAGGGGCTCTATCTCAGCTTCGGCCTAAATGCGGCTGTCAAAAACGTTGCACTCGCAGATCAGGACGGCGTCTGGTTCGAAGCCGAGCAACTCGGTCTGAACTGGCACCCGCTCCAGCTCCTTTCGGGAACTCTCGATGTCGCAAGCCTCACCGCTGACAGGATCGACCTGAACCGGCTTCCCGCCGCTCAACCCGCGAGCGCCACCGAAAGCGAGACCGACACGAGCGAAGCGTCCAGCGGCCTTGCGCTGCCGCTTGATGTTTCGTTGGCCGATCTTTCTCTCGATGAAATCAACATCGGAAATTCCGTTCTGGGCGAAGCGGTGTCGTTTTCCGTTGCCGGTTCCGGGGCTTTCAAACGCGATCCCGCCCTCATATCCGGCAAGCTCGACGTCCAGAGGGTGGATGGCATCGATGCGAACCTGAGTGCCTCCGCCGAATTCGAACCCGCTGCGGAAACCCTGGCCTTCGACCTAGTTCTGTCGGAGCCACGCGGCGGAATGGCGGCGCGCCTCCTGGAGGTTCCCGACCTTCCGGCCATCCGGCTGGACCTGAAAGGCAGCGGTCCGCTGACGAACTGGGCGGCTAATCTCGGTGTCGCACTGGACGGAAGGACAACAGTCACCGGATCCGCCAACCTGGAAGAAAAGGACGCGGAGCGCGTTCTCACATTCGATCTGGACGGAGATCTCGAACCGCTCGCACCGCCGCAAGCCAAGGCCTTCCTGACCGGCACCACTCATGCAGCGGGCAGCGCGCGTTTCACACCGGAATTCGCACCCGTCGCAGCCGATCTCGATCTCAAGACCCAGACTGTGGCACTCGAGGCGTCCGCAGACCTTGCCGAAGAAAAGATCAACGCCGAAGCAAACATGACGGTCAACGCGGGCGACAATGCCCTGATCGCCCTTGACCTTGGCGACCGGCGGATCGTTTTCGGCCCCGTTGACGCCACCGTTGCGGTGACAGGCAGCCAGTCGGCGGCAGACTGGTCGGCAAATATCGGCATGGGTTCCTTTCAGACGACCGAGGCCAGAACGGGCGCAATCAAGCTTGATGCCAGCGGAACAGGGGCCAACCTGCAAGCGGATGTCCTGACATCGCCCTTTGACCTGCAACTGGCGATCACCGACCTGGACGGCCTGACGGCGGAGACCGAACCGCTCACGGGCGGGTTGTCGCTCAAAGCCTTGGGAACGGCGAACGGCAGCGCCGAGGAAGTCCGGATCTCCGACCTCGCGCTCACCTCCTCCGCAGCAGCGCTCACGCTGACCGACACCTTGCTTTCAGCCGGTAGTGTCGCCGGTCAGGGACGGCTTTCGCTGTCCGACATCAGCTTGTTTTCAAAACTGGCGCAACGCGACCTCGGTGGGAGCGTTTCCGCAACTTTTTCAGCGGATCTTGATCCGGCCGAAGTCTCCGGAAAGGCAACTGCAGCGGTGACGACGCAGGACGTGGTGACCGGCATTGCGCAGGCGGACGCCTTGATGTCCGGTTCGACGCAGCTCGACACCGTTGTTGCCCTGGCGGGTGCGGACGACATCACGGTGGAGAGCCTTTCGATCAAGAACGCCGCCATCGCAATCGGCGGAAACGCGCACTATCAGAAACAGGAACTGGCGTCGGATGTCTCGGTCGACCTTTCCGATCTGGGCAAGCTTGATCCGCAACTTGCCGGCGCGGCCAAACTTTCCGCCAGGACGTCCGGACCGATCGACGCGCTGAATGTAGAACTGGATGCCTCCTCCGAGCAGATCCTGCTCGCCGGCACACCACTGGACGCGCTCGAGTTCGCGGCGACGGCCATCGCGGACATGGCGGCGCCAAGCGCCAAGGTGACCTCCTCGGCCAGCCTCAAGGGCCAGCCGATTGCGGTCGATATCGAGCTGAAGAGCGAAAACGGCGGCGCCGATATCAACCCCCTGTCTGTCAAACTCGCCGGAAACACCGTCACGGGCGCCCTCGCGATGGCCGATCTTCAGAAGCCGGTCGAAACACTCAAGGGCGACCTTGAGATCGACGCCCCCGATCTTGCCTCGCTGTCCCCCCTCGTGCTGACCGAAATCGGCGGGCGGCTGCAGGGGAGCGTCCTCGCCGATCCCGACGCGAAGAAACTCGCGATCGATCTCACCGGTTCCGACATCGATGTTCCGTCCCTGAGCATTGGCAGTGTCAAGGTGAAGGCGGACATTGCGGCCCCCTACTCTCCACAGACGGCGACCGCGGATGTGGAGCTCTCCGACCTGATCACCGACGCAACGCCGGTTCATGCGGTGACGCTGTCGGCGAAACCCGAGGGCGACGGCACCTCGATCAATGCCGACGTCAAGATTGATCAGGACAATGACGACGGCCTCTCCCTTGCCGCACGGGTCGCGCAACCGGCGTCCGACACCTATGTCGTCGACCTTTCCGAATTATCCATGCGCTACCAGGGCCTCGCGAGCCAGTTGCTAGAGGCAACACGCATTTCCTATTCCGCCGGGACCGCCGATATCCAGCCGCTCAGGCTCAAGCTCGGCGACGGATCGCTCTCCGTTTCGGGAACAGCGGGTCAATCGCTTGACATGTCCGCCGAGTTGAATTCCGTGCCGCTCAACCTCGCCAATGCCTTCCTGCCGTCGCTCGGACTGGGCGGAACGCTCTCCGGCTCACTGAAGGCCCAGGGCAGTTCCGCGGCGCCGGAGGCGACCTGGTCGATTACGGGCGCGGGTCTTACCGCGAGCGAATTGAAAAACAACGGGCTCTCCGCCCTCGCCCTGAAAACGACCGGCACCCTGAAGGACAACCAGGTCTCCCAGGAAACCACGGTCAGCGATCCGAACGGCCTTGCCTTCTCCGCGTCCGGGACGGTGGGCCTTGCCCAACCGAATGCCATTGCGATCACGCTTGACGGCACCGTTCCGGTCAACGCGCTGAAACGCCCGCTTCTCGAGGCGGGATTGCGGGGCGACGGCTCCGTGTCCCTCAAGGGCAATGTCGGCGGGTCCGCTGCTGCCCCGACCTACCAGATCACCGCGACGCCTGCGGGTCTCAAAGTCACCAGTCTGTCGACGGGATTGACCGTCCAGAACATTGCCGGGTCGGCGACGGTCACGCAGGAACTGGCGTCGCTGAATTCAATCACGGGCGAGCTTGCCACAGGCGGCTCCTTGTCCGCATCCGGCAGCGTCGGGATGAACAACGGCTTTCCGGCAGATCTTGCGCTCAAGCTCAACCGCGGGCGTTACGTCGACCCGGGCCTGGTCACCGCCGAGGTTGATGCGGACATCAAGATCAGCGGACCGCTCGCCTCCGCGTCGAACTCGGCGCTGATCGGCGGGTCCATCACCATCAACAAGGCGGATATCTCGATCCCGGAATACCTGCCAGGGGCGATTCCGCCGGTCGAGGTGAAACATGTGAACGCGTCCCAGGCGATCCGGCAGCAGGTAGCCGATCTTGGCGGAGAACCCAAACAGTCGCAGGCGGAACAGAAGTCCGTGCCGCCACGTCTGGACATCGTGCTCAACGCGCCGGGGCGGATCTTCATCCGCGGGCGGGGCCTCGATGCCGAACTGCAAGGCAACCTCAAGGTGGTCGGTACGACGGCAGACCCTCAGGCCATCGGTGCGTTTTCGCTGAAACGCGGCCAACTCGACATCCTGACGCGCCGCCTGACCTTCTCGCGCGGCAGCGCCACCTTCGACGGCTCGCTGACGCCGCTGATCGATTTTGCCGCCACGACGACCGTCAACGACACGACGATCACCGTTACCGTGAGCGGCCAGGCGGACGATCCGGAAATCGCCTTCACCTCTTCGCCTGAACTGCCCCAGGACGAGGTGTTGGCCCTGCTCCTGTTCGGCAAGAGCGTCGGCAATCTTTCGGCGACACAAATCGCGAGCCTGGCGGCTGCGATCGCGACCCTGACGGGGGGCAGCGACAGTGGGCCGCTGGCGACATTGCGCAAGTCGCTCGGGCTGGACGCCATCGATATCAACACGGACGGAGAAGACGGCCCCTCCGTTGCCGTCGGGAAGTACATCAACGACAATATCTATCTCGGCGTCGAACAGGGCACAGGATCCGGCTCAAGCCGCGTGAAGGTGGACATCGATCTCGACCGCGGGCTGAAGGTGCGTGGCGAAGTCGGCGCGGACGGTGAATCCAAGGCCGGAATCTTCTTCGAGCGTGAATACTGAGGCACTGCCCAAAACCGTCATTTTTACCGAGGAATTTGCTCAATCCCGCCGCGGCCCACTCTCTATGCGACAAATCGCCCGGCAGCTGTTGCACTGCACAGGCCGATCATGCAAGTGTGCGCGCCATGACCCATCATTTCAGAAAAAATGTTCCGTTCTTGGCGAACGAAACCGTTCATTTGGTGACGGACCGAACCGGCCTCGACGGGAGTTCAGTCATGACGACACGAAGCAGCGAATACACTCTCGGCGAGCGTATCTGCAAGGCGCGCGACGCATCCGGTCTGTCGACAGCGCAGCTTGCCCGCCGCCTCGGCATCAAGACGTCGACCATGCAAAGCTGGGAAAGCGACCGTTCCGAGCCCCGGTCCAACAAACTGGTCCTGCTCGCGGGCGTTCTGAATGTCAGCCCGACCTGGCTGCTCGTCGGGCGCGGAGCGCCTCCCTTCGCGGAGGACCACGACGCGGCGGATCTCGACAGCATGAAGGTTGCGCTCGACCGCGTGCAGAAACAGGCCCAGGCACTCGCGGACGAAATCGCGGTGCTGCAGGAACGCCTCAGCGGATCCTGACAAGGCTTTGCGGGCCCTTCGGGGCCCCTTTTTTCCTACCAAACCAGTCTGCTGAACGCCCCGCCCTTCGGGAGCGGCTGACTGTTATCCGACCGGTCTGACACCGCGGGCCGGGCCCAATGCCCCCTTGGGCCTGAAAAGCGCTTGCCAGACGGCTCAAAGGCGCTCTATCTCTTTGAAAACCGGTCCGGCAGGCCGCTCGGCCGCCCTTCTCCGCACAAGAATTCGGGAGTGATCCATGTCTTTGAACACCGCACTAATCAAGCAGAACGTCTACATCAACGGCGAGTGGGTTGATGCGGATAGCGGCCAGACAATTGCCGTTGCAAATCCCGCGACCGGCGAGAGCATCGGAACGATCCCCTATTGCGGACGCGGTGAGACCGCCCGTGCCATCGCAGCGGCAAAGGCCGCGTTTCCGGCATGGAAGGCCCTTACGGCGGATGCGCGTGCGGATTACATGCACAAGCTGTGCGACGCCATCATGGACCAGGTGGACGACCTTGCCGTGCTCCTGACCACCGAAATGGGCAAACCACTCGCGGAGGCCAAGGGCGAAATCACGCTCGGGGTCAAATACATCCGCTTCTTCGCCGAAGAAGGAAAACGCATTTACGGCGACACGATCCCGTCCCCCTGGGCGGACCGGCGCATTCTGGTCACGAAGGAACCGGTCGGCGTTGTCGCATCGATCACGCCCTGGAATTTTCCGAATTCGATGATTGCCAGGAAGCTCGGCGCGGCGCTCGCATCGGGATGCACCATGGTCATGAAGCCGGCGGAATTCACGCCCTATTCCGCACTGATCTACGGCATCATGGCCGACAAGGTCGGCCTGCCGGCCGGCGTCGTCAACATCGTCACCGGCGACGCTCCGGCCATCGGCGAAGAGATGTGCGAGAACCCGGCGGTGCGTAAGATCACGTTTACGGGGTCGACCAGGGTCGGAAAGCTGCTGGCCGCGAATGCCGGCAAGAACATGAAGAAGATCTCGATGGAACTCGGCGGCAACGCGCCTTTCATCGTGTTCGACGATGCCGACCTGGACCGGGCCATCAGCGGGGCCATCGCCAGCAAGTTCCGCAACTCCGGGCAGACCTGCGTGTGCGCGAACCGGATCTACGTCCAGGCCGGCGTCTATGATGCGTTTGCGGCGAAGCTGAAGACCGCCATGGCCGAACAGCTGAAGGTCGGCAACGGTCTTGAGGCCGGGGTCACCCAGGGTCCGCTGATCAACGAGGCCGCCGTGGAAAAGGTTGCCGCGCATGTGCAGGACGCTCTGAGCAAGGGCGGCGAACTTGTTTCCGGCGGCAACCGGCCCGATGGCGAGGGCACTTTCTTCGAACCGACCCTGATTACCGGCGCCACTCCGGACATGAAAGTCGCACATGAAGAGACCTTCGGTCCGCTTGCGGCCCTGTTCCGCTTCGACAGCGAGGCCGATGCCATCCAGTTGGCCAACGATACGGAATACGGGCTCGCCTGCTATTTCTATTCGCAGGACCTGGGCCGGTGTTTCCGCGTGATGGAGGCGCTCGAATACGGCCTTGTCGGTGTCAATGAAGGCGTGATCACCACCGAGGTTGCTCCTTTCGGCGGCTTCAAGGAAAGCGGCGTCGGCAACGAAGGCTCCAAATACGGTCTCGATGACTATCTCAACGTGAAATACAACTGCCTCGGCGGGCTCGGGCTCTAGACACACCGAACTTGGCACCGCGTTCCAAGATTCGACTGCTAACCGCAGAGGCGAAATCCTGACTGTCTTTGCGACGTCATGTATTGCGCGTCACGCGCACCGCCAGAAGCGGCACGAGACACATCAGCAGCGCCAGCGCCAGGAAGGCCGTTTGCAGGCTGGTGGCGTTCGCCACGAAACCTATGGCGGCCGGTCCGAGCAGGATGCCGCCATAGCCGGTCGTTGCGACCGCGGCGACCGCCTGCCCGCTCGGCATATCCTTCTGCGTTCCGGCGAGGCTGAACAGCACCGGTACGATGTTGGATGCGCCCAGTCCGATCGCAACAAAACCGATTGCCGAAACCACGATATGAGGTGTCAGCGTCACGAGTAGAATGCCGGCAATCGTCACGCTGCCGCCCCAGACAAGACACCTGCGGCTACCGACCGCCGCAACGAACCTGTCACCGAAGATCCGGCCCACCGTCATGGCAACGGAAAAAAGCATGTAGCCGAACCCGCCCATGGCGATGCCGACGAGCCCCTGTTCGGTCACGAGCAGCGCCCCCCAGTCGAGGATCGCGCCTTCGACGAGGAAGGTCGTGGCGGTGAGCAGGGCGATCACGAGAACGACGCCTCTGGGAAAAACGATGGCGTTCGACCCGGCCTCCGGTTCCGCTTTCAACAACATCGGCCAGGACACCAGGATCGCCGCGAGCGCCAGAAGCGCGCAGGTGCCCGCGGTCAAACCGGGCGACGCGCCAGAGGACAGCAAGACGGTTGCGCCGCCCGCGCCCGCGAAGCCGCCGATGCTGAAAAGCGCATGAAATCCGGACATGAGCGGCCTGGGAGATCCGCGTTCCACTTCCACGGCGTGCGAATTCATGCCGACTTCAAGCATGCCCAGGAAGATCCCGATCAGGACGACAACAGCCCCCATGGTCCAGAGCGATCCGATGAACCCGACGGCCGGAAACAGCAGCGCCAGCCCCAGTCCGCCGGCAACCGTCACCTTGCGCGTGCCGAAGTGCGTGCAGGCAATTCCGGCGAGCGGCATTGCGGCAACCGACCCGGCACCCAGGCCGAGCAGAAGCAGGCCGAGGCCGGCATCATCAAGGCCCAGTCTCTGCTTCACGTATGGGATGAGCGGCGACCAGCATCCGAGCACGAACCCGGCGGCGAAAAACGCGAGACGCGTTGCCAGCCTGGTTTCGGGGCGATCGGTCGAAAGACCGGCGGCGTCCACACTCATCAGACGGCCCCCGATCTTGCCGCAGGCGGTGCGGCCGTCAGGAGCTGATTTGTTTCGGTCCTGAACTCCGACAGGCATTCTTCGCTCAAGCGCGCTTCCAGGACCAGGCAGTCGATCTCACCAAAGGGAAGGATCCTGTGCGGCAAACGGGCGCCAAGCTTCTGTTCGGTCGCCAGGATGACAACCCGGTCGCTTGCGCTGACCGCAGCCCGCTTCACATCGGCATCTTGCGCGTCATAAGCGCTGACGCCGATCTCGCGGCAAAGGCCGCAGGTGCCGAGAAATGCCAGGTCGAACCGGAAAGCCTCCAAAGCTCTGATGGTTTGCGACCCCGTCGTCCCACCCACGTCCGCGTTGACGGCGCCGCCAAGCGAAAAGACGTTCAGACCCTTTTTCCCCATCAGCTTGGCGACCACCGGGATGGAATTGGTGACGACTGTGAGTTCAAGGTTCAGAGGCAGGTGCTCCGCGAGGATGATGTTGGTGCTGCCGACATCCAGAAACAGGCAATGTCTCGGCCGGATCAGGGAGAGCGCGGCTTTTGCCAAGGCTTCCTTGCGTTCGACATCTTCCGTGGTGCGCACCGAAACCGGCTGCGCTGACGGCGCCACCGGCAACGCGCCGCCATAGACTTTCTCGCAAAGGCCCTCGGCGGCCAGTTTGCGCAAATCCCGGCGGATGGCGTCTTCGGAGACGGCGTAGTCGGCTGCCAGCTTTGCCGCCGACACCGCCTCGCCACGGGCAAGGATTTCGAGAATGGCCGCGCGACGCTGATTGGGAAGATGAGAAACATTGGACATAAACGTGCATTAACATGCAAAACTATGTATGAACAAGAATAAATTTACGTCCCATTTGAAGCCTCACCGCGGCAACGCGACGATTTCAAACGGGTGGTTGGATTTCGAAAAAAGAAAAAAGCCGGGTCAGGCAGCGACCACAAGACGCTCGGCAACGTCAATCGCCGTCATCGGGCGGCCGAAGTAATAGCCCTGCCCGAGCTGGCAGCCCAGTTCCTGCAGGCGGCAGGACTGCTCGAATGTCTCGATGCCCTCGACGACCACCGACATGCTGTAGCCTTCGGCGAGCAGGAGCACAGCCTCGATGACGGCCGTGTCTTCCTGCCGGTCGATCGTTTCCTTGATGAAGGATCTGTCGAGCTTGATCTTGGAGAACGGAAACTTGGTGAGATACCCGAGCGAAGAGTAGCCGGTGCCGAAGTCGTCCATGGAAAAACTGCAGCCACGCGACTTCAGGTCTTCGATGCACTGCATCAGCTCCGGGCTCTCATCGACGAACAGCGATTCCGTGACTTCGAGATCCAGCCTGTCGGCCGGAAAGCCCGAACGTTCCAGCGCTTCGGAGACTGTCTCGACAAGATCCCCGCGGAAGAACTGGATTGGCGACACATTGACCGAAAGCCGCAACGGCTGTTTCCAGTGCAATGCTTCCTTCATGCCGCGGTTCAGCACCCAGGCGCCGAGTTCCTGAATGTATCCGTTTTCCTCTGCAATCGGTATGAACTCCACGGGCGAGACCCGGCCGAACTCCCGGCTGTCCCACCTCAGGAGCGCTTCAACACCGAAAAGCGTGCTGTCGCTCAGGCGCACCAGCGGCTGGTATTCAAGACGCAATTCATCCCGGATGATTGCCTTGAACAGTTCCGTCTCCAGCTTTCTGCGGCGCTGAAGGGCAGTGTCCATTTCCGACCTGAAACAGACGATCGGGTTCTGGCTGTCCCGCCGCGCCGTCGACAGCGCGTTGCCGGCGCGTTTCAGAATGAGGTCCGGGTCGCCCTCACCTTCGGACACGACATAGCCGAACTTGAGCTGTACCGAGATGCGCGCGCCATCGATGGCGTAGTCTTCGCCGATGATTTTCTGGACTTCCTCGACGATCGCGAGTTCCGTTTCGCTGCCGGTTTTCGACACGCTGAGACCGGCGAAGACGTCTGCGGTGACGGCAGCCCAGGTGATGTCCTTGGCCAGATGGCTTTTCAGCCGCGAGGCGATCGACTGGCGGACGCGGTCGCCATAGGTGAAGCCGAGCGTTGCAACAATCTGATCGAGATTGGTCACGGCGAACTGGACAACGCAGACCGCTTCGCTCTTGGAACAGGCACTCTTGGTCTGTTTTTTCAACTCCCGCTCAAATCCGTTACGGTTGAGGAGGTCTGTGATCGGATCGAAACGTGCCAGATATTCCAGGCGGGCCGCGGATTCCCGCTCATCGGTGACATCCCTGCAGGTCAGGCAGGCGAGCGCCCGCGTTTCAACCTTGTTCGGGTGTTTGGCTTCGGCCAGTGTCTTTTCGGCCTTCGTGACCACGTATTCGATGAAACGGCGTTTTGTCCCTTCCTGGGCGAGAACCAGGATCTGCGGAACCGGGTCGCGCCCGTCGGCGGCCTGAAGCGCAACGATTGCTTCTTCGACGAGCGCATTCGGCAGAGCCGAGCGCGCACTGCTGCCGGCAAGCGTTTCGCTGGAGAAAAGGGACCGCGCTGTCCTGTTGGCCGCCGTGATCAGGCAATCGCTGTCGATGACGATGATGGCGTCGAAACTGTCATCGAATACCTGACCCAGCATCCGGTCGCTGTTGCGCTGCTTGATGTCGGCGACATGTGCGAGAAGCTTGTGCAGTCCGAGTTCGCGCAAAACGACAATCACAGCCGCCAGAACAAGCAGAACATGAGCGCTTCCGGTGGGAACGAGAACCGGATGCGACTGCTGAACGGTGAACGCCACGATCTCGATCGCCAGCGCAGACAGCAGGAAGATGCCGAGCTTGATCGCCCACCCCTCGATCTTGGTGATCAGCAAGAGGGCGAAAACAAGAACCGCGAAGAGGAGCGCAAAGGATTCGCTCACGGGTGTCAGCGCCCGTTTCTGGAGGAGCGTTTCTGCACCGAGCGCCTGGACCAGCGCGCCGGGGACGATCCCGTGCACCGGTACCGCGAAAAGGTCGCGCAGTTCGAGTGCGCTGGCCCCGACAATGACTTTCTTGCCGTTGACCTGACCCAGATCGGCTGTACCATTCAACACATCGGCCATGGGAATGCGGGGAAAACTGGCGACGTCGATCCCGTAGTCGAGGTAGAAGGCCCCTTGCGTGTCACCGCTGTGTTCCCCGAGATACGCGGCGGCGGAGATCTCGGTGACCCCGTCTATCTCGTAGCCATAGAGATTGCGCCAGATCCGGCTGTCAGCCTCCATCGGCACCATGACGACCACCGGCCAGGCATGATCCAGAAAAGGGTCCGCGGGAAGATTGATGACTTCATTTTCGCCGGACTGAGCGGAGGCCGCCTGACGGAAGGCGGCGAGGCTGACATTGCCCGCCTGCTCGATCGCACGCGCGAACAATGCATCATCTTCCGGGTTGGACGCGGCACTGAAATCAACGTCGAAGACAATATCCTGCGCACCGGCGCCCGCGAGACGGTCGACAAGGTCTGCGTGGATCCGGCGGGGAAAGGGCCAAACACCAACCTCCTCGAGACTGCCGGCATCAATATCGATGAAGACAATCTGACCCGAAACCGGTTTGGCATCCAGGCTGAACCTGGTCTCCCAGGCGAGCCTGTCGATGCTGTCGGTCAGACCCGCGAAGCGCAAAACGAGAATAGCCGCGGCCAGAAAGACCGCGACCAGAATGGCGTTTACAAATCGCCCGCCAAATTTCTCGTACCAGACGTTCACCCCGCCTCACCACGTTCGCAGATCTTGCGGCATCGGGGGCAACTTTCTCGAGTTCACATCATTTGCCACTGTTGCCGTTCGAATTGCCATTTCCATTGCCGTTTGAATTGCCGTTGCCGTTGCCGTTTGAATTGCCGTTGCTGTTGCCGTTCGAATTGCCGTTGCTGTTGCCATTCGAATTGCCGTTACCGTTGCCATTCGAATTGCCGTTGCCGTTGCCGTTCGAATTGCCGTTGCTGTTGCCATTCGAATTGCCGTTACCGTTGCCATTCGAATTGCCGTTGCTGTTGCCATTCGAATTGCTGTTGCTGTCGCCGTTTGAATTGCTGCTACTGTTGCCGTTCGAGCTGCCGTTTCCGTTGCCGTTCGAGCTCTCGTTGGAGCTGAACAGGCCACCAAAGAACCCTTTCGACTTTTGAGGCCTTTCCGACTGCACATCGACGGGAGCCGCGCGACCCAACGCCGCCACTTTCGGGCTGCGCTTCGGCCCCTTGCGCACGTCCGGTTTGGTCCGTCCGCCGACACTCAAGCCACCATTGTTTCCATTCGCGCTCGAGGCGTTCTGCCCAGCCGTCAGATCGGCGCGATCACCGGAGGAGAAATCTTGAACCCCGACAACGCCCCTATCGACGGAAACGCGCGCGCGCGTCTCACCAACGGAAACGTCGAACCGCGTACCCTTGACAACGGCGGCCAGAAAAGGCGTTTCGACGAAGAAGTGCGGGCGTGACCTCTTTGCGACATCGACTGTAACCTTTCCCTTGCGCTGCAAGAGGGTCGTTTTCGATCTGTTGCTTTGATATTTGGACAGGGCGAAGGTTGTGTTGGGACCCACACTGATGGTTTCCTCACCACGCGCGATCAATGCCCGGCCGCCTGCCCTGGTGCCCATGGTGTAGCCTTTTTCAAAGGCCATCCCGCGTTTGACGCGGAAAGCCTCGACACCCGGCGCAACAAAATAGACGATGCCGGATACGCGCTTGACCACCCATTCGGACGCTGCCGCGCCGGTCACCGTCCCTGCGAGGAAAAGCGGTATTAACACCAAGGCAGCAAAAAGCGCGGCCGAGGCTTTACTCGACAGACTTTCATATTTGGAATGCTTTGCAGGGCCTGATGTCTTTAAGTTGTTCTTCAGGTTAAAGACAACCATAGCTAAACTACCTCGCAGGTAAAATTCAGCTTTTTTCTTAGCGATTTCTGCTTAACTCAAAATAAATATGCGGACGAAAAAGAAGCAATTTCTTCACAAGGTTTCCAATATGTGAATTCAACGATCTAAATCCGTGACTAGAATTCTTCTTTTTGGACAAAACACTAGAAAACCGCAAAGTTCACTTTTGCAATCAAGCGGCACAATTCGAGCTACGGGCTCCTGGAGTGTAGCACTTACTCGAGCTTATTCTGATTCAATCATCGTCATCGTCATCTCCGCCATCGTCGTCGTCGTCGTCTCCACCGCCGCCGAAGCCGCCACCGCCGCCAAAGCCGCCCCCACCAGAGCCTCCAGAGCCACCGCCCCCGCCAGAGCCGCCACCCCCGCCAGAGCCGCCACTTCCACCGGAGCCGCTACCGCCGTTTCCACTGTTCCCGTCGTTGGTCGAGTTGCCATTTCCATTGGAGGCATTGTCGGAAGAATTGCCGTTTCCATTCGAATTGTCGCTGCTTTCCCAACCGCTGTTGACGTTCCCGATGCCGCCACCACCAAACAATGCTCCGAAAAAGCCGCGTCTTTGAGTGGTTGGCTGTTGCTGCGCAGCTGCGGGTTGACCGGCTTGCGTTGCAGTTGCCGGCACAAGCCCGGGCTTGGCCGCCCGTTTCGGTCCCTTTCGCACATCAGGCTTCGTTCTACCGCCAACCGCCAAGCCCGAACCGCTGGTTTGCGCACTGGATGCGTTTTGGCCCGCACCCAGATCAGCCCTGTCGCCGGATGAAAAGTCCTGAACCTCAACAACACCTCGCTCCACCATCACGCGGGTGCGCTTCGTGTTCACGCTGACTTCAAACCGCGTTCCCTTCACCACTGCGGCCAGAAACGGCGTTTCGACGAAGAAGTGCGGTCTCGATCGCTTGCTCACATCGACGGCGACGTTGCCCTTGCGCTGCAAAAGGGTCGTTTTCGATCTGTTGCTTTGGTATTTTGAAATCGAGAATGTCGTGTTCGGGCCAACGCTGATGGTTTCCTCACCCCGCGCGATCAACGCCCGGCCGCCTGCCCTGGTGCCTATGGTGTAACCCTTCTGAAACACCATGCCCCTTTGAACGCGGAACGCTTCAACCCCGGGCGCGACAAAATAGACGATCCCCGACACGCGCTTGACCACCCATTCGGACGCTGCCGCGCCGGTCACCGTCCCTGCGAGGAAAAGCGGTATTAACACCAAGGCAGCAAAAAGCGCGGCCGAGGCTTTACTCGACAGACTTTTATATTTGGATCGCTTTCCAGCTCCTGATTTCTTTAAGTTGTTTTTCAAGCTAAGAACAACCATAGCCAAACTACCTCGCAGGTAAAATTCAGCTTTTTTCTTAGCGATTTCTGCTTAACTCAAAATAAATATTTAGAAATGATTGGCGCGATGGACAAACAGGGTTTCCAGTGAGTGAATCCCTTTGTGCAAATTTGAAAAATTCGGCAAATCACTCAGCAGGTGTCAGCAACGCGCTTTCGACTTCCCGGAACACCTCGACATGATCGATGTTCATCTGTTCGATTCCAAAACGGACAGCCTTCTCGAACATATGCCGATCGTCACCGTCGTAGAACATCTGCGTGATAAGGTTCGCCGCCCGGGCTTCGTTGACAAGATCTTCGCGCAGGGTGTCCTTGTCGAATTCAAGGATATGGGCGTCCTGGGCCACGGCGCGTTCCACGGAGCCGACATGCGCGAAGAGAAGCATGCGCTTCAGATCCGGGACCTTGGCGCGTGCCAGCGCACGGATCGACTGATCAAAGGAAAAGGTCCAGGCGTCATTGAGCATGCCGCGTGCCGCAAGCATGTCCCGGACTTCACCGGGATCGCCTTCCTTGATTTCCACGTAGGTCCCGATCCGACCGCGGCAGGCATCCAGGAATGCATCCAGACGCGGGATGCGCTCACCGGCGAACTCGGGCGAGAACCAGGTGCCTGCGTCCAGGCGGTCAAGTTCGGCGGAAGAGAAATCCGAAAGACGGCCCGTCCCGTTTGTGGTCCGCTCGAGCGTGTCGTCATGCAGAACGTAGAGGACACCGTCCTTCGACGGCCTGACGTCGAGTTCGACGACATCCGCGCCGAGTTCGATGGCCTTTTCGAGCGAAGCAAAGGTATTTTCGGGAGCGTGTCTGCATGCGCCCCGATGGCACACGATGACTGCCTGTTTCACGTAACGTACTCCTTGTAGCCGAACCGGACCGGCCGCCCCCCGATTTCCTTCTCACCTCTTTGGACAAGATTATCCATACTTGCTGCCTGAATTTCTTGATGGATTGATGACAAAGGTACTCGTTCTTTGTTTTCATGAGCTTACGAAGTCTGCTTTTGCCCTCCACAACCAGAAAATGCAGACATATCACAGAACACGCTTTTTCGATTCGCTGTCCCAGCCTCCCGTTTCAACGGCCAGCATCTCCCGGGAGAATCGCTCCAGCGGTGCGACATATTGTTCAGCCACACCGAACGGTCAGTCAAATTGCACTGCAAAATTTCTTTCTTATCTTCCCGGTGCAGCGTTCATGAGCGAACGCTCTTCGATCAACGATATGAGGTTCTCCCATGATCCGTTTTGCAGCTTCCGCACTTGCTCTTTCCCTTCTCGCGGCCCCGGCGATCGCCGAGCCGGTCGCTTATGACTTCGACAAGTCCCACGCCAACCTCTCCTTCACCTACAACCACCTCGGCTATTCGACGACCGACGGACGCTTCGGCGACTGGGACGGCACATTGCTGATCGACAAGGACACGCCTTCTAACTCCTCCATCGAGTTCACGATCAACATCGACAGCCTCGACACGTTCTGGGCGGATCGCGACAAGCACCTGAAAAGCCCGGATTTCTTCGACGCGGCCAAGTTCCCGCAGGCAACGTTCAAAAGCACAAAGGTCGAGCAGACAGGTGAGAACCAGCTGGACGTCACCGGCGACCTGACGCTGCGCGGCATCACCAAGCCGGTCACGCTGACGGTCGACGTTCTTGCCATGGGCGACCATCCGATGGCCAAGAAACCGGCTGCCGGCTTCGCGGTTACCACCGTGATCAAGCGTTCCGACTTCGGCATGGACATGTTCGTGCCCTATGTAGGTGACGAGGTCACCGTGACGTTCCATGCCGAAACGCTGGTTTCGCAGGCAACGAACTGACCCGACCGACTCGGAGGCCGGTGTGACCGGCCTCCCAACTCAAGGAGCCCGCCATGCTGCGCAACACTTCGACCGGTTACGGACGCATTGCAATCGCCTTTCACTGGACGATGGCCGTGCTGATTGCCGGAATGCTTGCTTTCGGGCTCTACATGACGTCACTGCCGCCAGCAGACCCGGAAACGTTTCAGCTCTATCAGTTGCACAAGTCGGTCGGATTCGTGGTCCTGGCGCTTGCCGTCCTCCGGTTGGCCTGGCGTCTGGTGAACCCGTCCCCGAAACTGCCTGCCGGCATGCATCCGCTTGAAAAGACGGCCGCGCATCTCGGACATATCGGTCTCTACGCCCTCATCTTCGCGATGCCGATCACGGGCTGGTTCATGGTTTCGGCGTCGCCCTGGGGCATTCCGACGGTGCTCTTCAATGTCCTTCCCGTGCCGCATCTTCCGGTTCCGGAAGCACTCGGCACCAAGGAACAGGCGGAGGGCTTCTTCAAGTTTCTGCACGAATACGGCGCATACCTTCTGATCGCGCTGGTCGTGGTTCACGTCGCCGCCGCTCTCAAACACCACTTCATCGCCCGGGACGACACGCTGAAACGCATGGTGTCAACCGGACCGGCCAAGGCCAAGTCTTAATTTCTCACTTCAGGAAACATCAGCATGATACTGAAAAAAATTATCTTATCTGGCCTGTCTCTGTCGATGATTGGAGCCGTTTCCGCGGCGCAAGGCGAAGCCTGGAGCGTGGATGCGGCGAACAGCACACTCGCCTTCGAAGTTCAGCAGGGCAGCTCGGCGCTGAGCGGAACCTTCACCACCTGGGACGCCAGCATCGATTTCGACATTGCCGCCCCCGAGAGCGCGGTCATCGTCGCCACCATCAACCCGGCCAGTGCTTCGACAGGCAATCCGCAGTTCGACACGACCCTGCCCGCCGCGGACTGGTTCGATGCCGCCGGCTTTCCCGTTGCCGAGTTCAAGTCGGAAGGCGCAACGCTCGTTGAAGGCAACAGCTACAGGGCCGACGGCACATTGACCATCAAGGGCGCGTCGCATCCGGTGACACTCGACTTCACGCTCGACATCGACGGCGACACGGCCAGGGCGGCCGGAACCGCGAAACTCAACCGCCTCGACTACGGGCTCGGCGCCGGAGTCGGTACCGACACGGTCGGCGATATCGTCACCGTCACGCTCGACCTGACGGCAACGCGCTGACGGTCACACAGATTGTGCAACCAATTGTGCAGGCCGCGGGACTTGGCGTCCGCGGCCTTTTTGCCGTATGAGAACGGCAGATATCGTTCCAGCGCCGCCGGGTGATGCCGAGGCAGCCAGATCAGGAAAGACGCCTCATGAACGCTCCCGTCACCCCTCCCGAATATCACCACAGCGCACTCTTCCCGCAGAACGAGGATCAGACCCCGTACCGCAAGCTGACGTCCGACTACGTCAGCACCGCCGAATTCAACGGCGAAAAAGTGCTCATGGTCGATCCGGAAGGGCTGCGCCTGCTGGCGGAGGAAGCCTTCAAGGATATCAATCACTATCTGCGCCCCGGCCACCTGGAACAGCTGAGGAAAATTCTCGACGATCCGGAAGCAACGGAAAATGACAAGTTCGTCGCCTTCGATCTTCTGAAAAACGCAAACATCGCCTCGCACGGCGTGCTGCCGATGTGCCAGGACACCGGCACCGCGATCATCATGGGCAAGAAAGGCCGCAGGGTCTGGACCAAGGGCGGCGACGAAGCCGCCCTCGGCGAAGGCGCCCGGGACGCCTATTTCAAGAAGAACCTCCGCTATTCCCAGCTCGCGCCGATCTCCATGTTCGAGGAGAAAAACACCGCGAGCAACATGCCGGCGCAGATCGAGCTCTATGCCGAAGGCGAAGACGCCTACAAGTTCCTGTTCATGGCCAAGGGCGGCGGCTCTGCGAACAAGACGTTCCTCTTCCAGGGCACGCCCTCGCTGCTCACGCATGACCGCATGATCGATTTCCTGAAGGAAAAGATCCTGACGCTCGGCACGGCTGCCTGCCCGCCCTATCACCTGGCGATCGTGATCGGCGGCACCTCGGCTGAAATGAACCTCAAGACGGCCAAACTCGCCTCTGCCAGATACCTCGACGGCCTGCCGACCGGCGGGTCGGAAAGCGGCCACGCGTTTCGTGACCTTGCCATGGAAGAGGAAATCCACAAGCTCACGCAGGCAACGGGAGTCGGCGCCCAGTTCGGCGGCAAGTATTTCTGCCACGACGTCCGCGTCATCCGACTGCCCCGACACGGGGCCTCGCTCCCCATCGGCCTTGCGGTCTCCTGCTCGGCGGACCGTCAGGCCGTCGGCAAGATCACGAAGGACGGTATCTTTCTCGAGCAACTGGAGACACAGCCCGAAAAGTACCTGCCGGAAGTGACCAACGATTCGCTGTCGGACAACGTCGTGAAGATCGACCTGACCCGGCCAATGTCCGAAATTCTGGGCGAGCTCAGCAAGCATCCGGTCAAAACGCGGCTGTCCCTTACCGGTCCTTTGATCGTGGCGCGCGACCTCGCGCACTCCAAACTGCGCGACCGACTTGAAAGCGGCCAACCGCTACCGGACTATTTCAAGAACCACCCGATCTACTACGCGGGCCCGGCAAAGACACCGGATGGCATGCCGTCCGGCTCCTTCGGACCGACCACGGCCGGACGGATGGACGCTTATGCTGATCAGTTCCAGGCAGCCGGCGGCTCCATGGTCATGCTGGCGAAGGGCAACCGCTCTGCCCAGGTGCGCAGGGCCTGCCAGGCGCATGGCGGTTTCTATCTCGGGTCCATCGGCGGACCTGCAGCGCGTCTCGCCCAGGACTGCATCAAGAAAGTCGAGGTCGTCGAATTCGAAGAACTCGGCATGGAAGCCATCTGGAAAATCGAAGTCGAAGACTTCCCGGCCTTCATCGTCATAGATGACAAGGGCAACGACTTCTTCAAGGAACTGAATTTGGGCTGACCAGGGTCAGTCAAACAAGAAAAAGGCGGCTCTGGCCGCCCTTTTCCAACAGGTTCTGTTGGTATTTGTCCAAAAAACTTTACCTGATCTTTATTCCATGCAGTCACAAATGTGGGTGAAAACTCAACATCATAGATGTCTGCATGGTCAAATTCGCTCTTTACCTTCTGGTTCTCGTCATTTTTGCGTATGGCAGCAAGCAGCTCGGCTTCCCCAAGGCGTATTTTCTGTTCCTGGTTGCGATCCTGGGAAGTGTCGCGGGTATGGTGCTGTTGCCGCTTTTCAAACCGGTCTTCAGCTCGCTCTGGTCGCTTTTGCCGCTGAAGTCCAACCGGAAGCAGAATGCCGAGACGCAAGACATCAATGACGGCCGCTTCCAGCAAGTCCTGGTGAAAGAAACCAGGAAGCTGCCCGAGGAAGCGGAGCCTGCGGAAGCCGAGGCCGAGACGGTGCCGGAACGCAAGGAGGTGCTTGAGCTCAAGCGCGAGCACCGGAAAGATTCAAAACTCGATCCGGAAACCGGCGATACATTCGACAGCCTGCGCAGCCGGCTTGCCCGTCCCGCGGTTTATGCGTTTCGTCCCTACCCGCCGCATCGCGAGAAACACGGGCGCAGCAAGATCGGCGGCCTGCCGGATCTTCCAAACAGCATTCCGTGGCCGAAGGCACCGGGACACGGCGATCAGGTCAAGGCGGACCTTCCGCTGCATTTTCTGGCGCAGATCGACCTTGCGGATCTGCCCTGGCGCCCGGAAGGCATTCCGAAAGCCGGCATGCTGTTTTTCTTCGGCCGGTTCGACGAGAGCCTTTCCTGGTCCGAACCCGATGTCGCCAGCGCGAACGACATTCGTGTCCTTTACGATGCGGACTATGCCGGCGCACCGACCGCTTTTCCGAAGAACCTGCCCTCGCTCCGGGACGGCAACTATCACTTCGATCTCCTGTTCGGCCTTCCGGGCGACGAAAAGTCCCGCATCTTCCCGGAATGGCCGCTGAAATTTGCCAAGGTCGAAACGATGCCGGTTGCCGAGGGGCTGCCCTTCGAGGCGCCGGAGGGATACCGGGAGGCGCATACCCGCCACCTGACGGATCAGTTGCTGACCGCGTTCGGAACCATGACGGCGGACAATGCCCGGCACCGGGAATTTCATCTGTTCGCGCCCTGGACCGAAGAGGACAAGGCGGCCGGCAAGCCGCTTGTTGTCAGGCCCTACGAAGAAACCGGATTCCCGTTCGCGCCGAGAGGCATCGGCCTGATCTGCCGTATCCTGCGCAACCGGCACGCGGCCAAGCTGGAGGAAACCGGATTTGAAGCCTGTTTTGAAGACTGGCAGCTGCAGGCGGACAGATCACACGAAACCGCCATCGAACAGCGTGCGATCGAGGCCTTCATCGAAGACCTCAACGACTTCCTGGCCCAGGCGGCCGACAAGCGATACAGCAACTATCTGAAGTCGGACATCGAACGGGCGATGCACAGGCTGGTGACGGAATCGGGTGCCGATCCTGAGCTTGCAAAGCATATCCCCGAACTGGTCTATGTCGCGGCGGCGGACCGGCATCCCGTGTTCCTGAAGGATGCGGACGGTGTCCAGTGCCCCGAGTTTCCGGGCGCCCGCTCCGGCAACTGCTACCACCAGATGTTCGGGCACCTCTCCTCCGTCCAGTTCCAGATGGCCCATGACAGTCCGGAGCAGTTGCTCCTGCAGCTGTTCAGCGACTGGGGCGCCGAGATGACCATCGGCGACGGCGGCGAGTTCGACTTCATGATCAATGAAAGCGATCTCGGCGAGCAGGAATTCGACAAGGTCTCGGCGGCGCATTGCGCGCATTGATCCCGGAAGGCGGAATCAGGCCGGGCCGTTCGTGATCGGACGGAAAGCGCCGCCGTTTCGGCGCGCATCTCTTCATTTCCCTGAGGTCAATAATCGAGGCGGATCACTGCCGAATTGAAGAAAGTGATGCTATCTTTAGGTGCAAAAACACAATTCTTCTCTTAATGGGAGGAATTCACGTTGCAATTTCGGCACATTTGATCGACCGGCCGCCTCCTCACATCATCGTGAGATTCCCTTCCAATCAAAATTAGGCCATGATTGTTAATAGTGCGGCAAGGAGATTTTCCTAACGTAACCTTCGATGTGACGCGCGCTCTGACGTGGGCAGGCGCTGAAGGGGGATAAATATGAAGACTTATTTCTACGCAGTGATTGCAATACTGGCAGGCTCGTTCCTGCTGCCCGCCGAAGTGTCGGCTCGCGCCGGGTACTTCGACCACAGCACCAACACCTGGGTGACGCCGAAGTATCACCCCGGCGGCAAGTCGCCCGTGCGGCGCAAGCAGGTCAAATATAGCGGACCATACTCGCCCGGAACCATCGTGATCGACACGTCCGAGCGCCGCCTCTATCACGTTCTGCCCAACGGCAAGGCCATGAAATACGGCGTTGGCGTCGGCAAGCAGGGCTTCCAGTGGGCCGGCACGCACCGTGTGACCCGCAAGGCGGAATGGCCGAGCTGGACACCGCCGGCGCAGATGCGGGCGCGTGAACGCAAGAAGGGCCGGATCCTGCCGACTTACATGCCGGGCGGCCCGAACAACCCGATGGGTGCCCGCGCGCTCTATATCGGCTCGACCCTTTATCGCATTCATGGAACCACCGAGCCGTGGACAATCGGTTCTGAAGTTTCTTCAGGCTGCATCCGCATGGCGAACGAAGACGTGATCCACCTCTACAAGAACGTCAGCGTTGGCTCCAAGATCGTGGTCAAGCGCTAAGCATCGACCGCAGCTCAATCAAGAAAAGGCCGGATCTCGTGATCCGGCCTTTTTTCGTTGCCTCGTCAGCTTTCCCGCCTTCCCCTGTCATTCGGGTCCCGGGTGAACGGCCAGCTTGCCGTCATGCAGAAAGCAGCCCCTGTCGAACAGCGACAGGTCGACGGGGTTGGGCAGCCTGACGTCCGTCCAGTCCGGGAGAGCCTTGCCTGCCGGGTCATAGGACCGGTGAACCTGCGACAGAACAACCAGCCGCACGTCCCTGGCGGCCACGAAACCCTTGAGCATTTCGACCTGGTCAGACAGTTCGGGTGCCGCGCGGTTCTGGTCCAGTACCTGCAGATAGTCGACGACAGCGACCACACCACCAGCGTTTCCCGAAAGACAATCCGTAACCGTGTGCGCGTTCAATGTATCCGTGAGCACGGCTTCGACCCTGTCTCGTCCGGGCCCGGGATGCCGGATCGCCGGACCAAGCTGCGACAGCTCCTTTTCGGAAAACTCCGAGGAGAAAAACACCGAGGAGAAGCCACGGCTGGATGCCTCCGACAACAGATCGAGACCCAGGCGTGTCTTTCCATGCCCGGGGCGTGCGGCCAGCAGCATCAATTCGCCTGGCTGAAGAACCTCCAGCAGGCGTGCCGATGGCGCACGTTTTCCGTAAACGGAGGCCAGGCGGTTCCAGCTGATGAACCCTTCCGCATTCGCGATGCGGTCCAGTGCCTTTGAAAGAGGAATGTTTTCGCGTCTGGCAAGGTTTCTGGCCCTGCGCCTGAGGCGATAGACCGGAGCGGATAGCTTCATTGGCAGATCCTGTTTGCGCCGGTCCGCAATCCCTCCTCATGCGCGCGCGTCAAGCCAATTGGGTTTAGGGTACGGACTCATAAATGAAGCCGATTTCGCCATTTCTGCCGCCAAATTGACTTCAATTATGAGTGCGTACCCTAGAGCCCTGCAGGTCAGCTGCTTCTCCGGTCGGAGGGGGAAGGCTCGGGGTCAGCCTTCCACCAGTCTATCCGATTCGCGCCTTCAATATGGATAACCCGGATCTAGATGTCCCGGCTGAGACCCTTTTGCGCCAGTTCCTGGAGGTAGACGCCCCAGTGGTTCTCCGGCCGCTCGCCGAGGTCCAGCAAATAGCGCCATGAATAGATGCCCGAACTGTGCATGTCGTCGAAATGGATGCGAACGGCGTAGTTGCCCACCGGTTCGACCTTGATGATCTCGACATTGCGCTTGCCGGGAACCGTCTGCTTTTGCGACGGCGCATGCCCCTTGACCTCCGCAGACGGCGAGCACACCCTCAGATATTCAGCGGACAGGTCATGGGCAGTCCCATTGTCGAACGCAACTGTCAGCGTTTTCCTGTCGCTTGCGACCCGCAATTCTGTCGGCCAGGGAGTGGACTCGTCCGCCATTGATTTTCTTCCGGAACGTTTGAGTTTTCAGGTGTGCCGGGACGATACTGCGCACAGTCTAGGCGTCAAGCGGCGTTTTGACCGGCGAGCTTCACCGCCTCATATCCGTCCAGGGCCGCCTGCCGTGCCGCGGCGTGATCGACAATCGGCATGGGATAGTCCCTGCCGAGCACGATACCCGCCCGCTCCAGTTCGGTCTTTGAGGCGCTGAACGGTTCGAACAGATAGTCTGTTTCCAACCCTTTCAACTCCGGTACCCAGGTCTTCACATAAGTACCGTCCGGATCGAATTTCCTGCCCTGCGTGATCGGATTGAAGATCCTGAAGTAAGGCGCCGCATCGGCCCCGGATCCGGTCACCCACTGCCAGCTGGCGGAATTGTTGGCAAGGTCGGCGTCCAGCAACGTGTCCCGGAACCAGGCCTCGCCATGGCGCCAGTGCAAACGAAGGTGTTTGACCAGAAAACTCGCGACGATCATCCGGACGCGGTTGTGCATGTATCCGGTGTGCCAGAGTTCACGCATGCCCGCGTCGACGATCGGATAGCCGGTTTCACCTTTTTGCCAGAGTTCGAGATCTTCCGGAGACTCGCGCCAGGGATAGGCGTCGAACGTAGGACGCCAGTTCGCATGTGGCAGCTCCGGAAAGTGATAGAGGAGATGATAGGAGAATTCGCGCCAGGCGATTTCCGACAGGAACTTGTGACCGTCCTTGCGGTATCCGTCTTCGGCATCGATCGCCTTCCAGGTTTCGTGCCAGATCTGCCGCGGAGAGATATCGCCGAAATGCAGATGCGGGGACAGCCTGGAGACATTCGGCAAATCCGGCCGGTTTCGAAGCTCGCCGTAGCCTTCAAGGCCTTCCGCGAGAAACGCCTTCAGGCGCTCCGACGCGCCGTCCTCACCGGGCTGCCACAGGCGATCCCATCCCGCCGCCCAATTCGGCTTTGACGGCAGCAGGCTGAGGTTCTCAAGCGCTTCGCCATGCGCGCTGTCCAAGAAGGTCACGTCTTTTGGTGCGGGCAAGGGCGCGCTCACCGGCTGCTGCTGCGCCGTCTTCCAGAAGGGCGAATAGACCTTGAAGGAGCCTCCGGTCTTGTTGGCGAGTTCCCATGGTTCGAACAGAAGCGATGCCTTGAAGCTCTGGACGTCGAAACCGCCGTCCTTCAGGAGGGACTTGATTTCCGTGTCGCGCTCGATCGCCTGCGGCTCGTAGCACCGGTTCCAGCAGACCGAGCGAACCCCGCTCTCCCGTGCGATCTGCGGAATGATGTAGCGCGCGTCGCCCCTGCATACGATCAGGCCCGGCAGGTTCCGTGCGAGGTTTTCAAGGCTGTGATGAAGCCACCATTTGCTGGCACCCCCGAGCGGATGGGTCTCACCGGTCTGCGCCGGATCCTCCAGCACGAACACAGGCAGAACCGGCCCGTTTTTCACCGCTTCATGGAGCGCCGGGTTATCAGCTGTTCTCAGGTCCTGCCGGAACCAAACAAGTGTGGTCATGATGCCTCGAATATGTTGACTGTTCCAAATACGTCCATGACCGCGACTGGATCAACGGTGCGGCCGGCAATTTCCGCCGGCCGCCGGCATCGATGCGCCAATTACGCAGGAACAGGTTCGCGAACCTGGGTGCGGAACCGTCCGAAATGCTCGTCCCAGCCCGCATCGAGCGCACTCAGCATCATGAAGGCTGCCTCTCCGGCCGCCTGTTCAATGCCCTCGTGAACAAGCGTCAGGCGCGTTCCGCCAGCCGCATCCTCCAGCGTCCAGCGGACGGTGGTCATGGCCCCGTTCAAAGGCTTCACGGTGAAGGTATAGACGAGGCGTTCGTGCGGCTTCATTTCGAGAACCCTGCCCCAGCAGATCCTGTTCATGTCACCATGCTGGTCGAGAAGCGTGTAATCCGCGCCTTCCTGCAGGTCTTCTTCCGCCGGATGGAACCAGCGTGCAAGCTTGTCCTTCTCGGTCAGGAATGACCAGACATGTTCGCGCGGCGCGTTCAGAAAAATTGTCTTGGTGATCGTGGTCGCAGTCATTTCGGTTTTCCTTCCTTTTCCTTCATGTCCCTGGCAATTTCACGCTGCAGATCTGCCAGTTTGCGGTCCCAGAACTGTTCGAAGAATCCGAGCCATTCGAATGCCGACCTCAACGGCTCAGGAGAGAGGCTCTTCCGGCGCTCCCGTCCGATCGTCTCGCTTCTGACGAGACCGCCCTCCTCAAGGATCGCCAGATGCTTGTTGATTGCGGTCCGCGTGATGCCGAACCGTTCCGAAATTTCGGAGATCGCGAGGCTTTCCCGGCTCAAATGCAGCAGAATCTCGCGCCGGGTCGGATCGGAAAGCGCCCGGAAAACAGGTTGCGGTCCCGTATTCATCGGCGCTCCTCCCCGACCGGCAGAAAGTCAAACGGTCCGTCCTGATAAAGAAACGTGACGCAATCGACTTGCGAGACGCATTTGCTCAGGTGCGGCAGCCCGGCGGGGATTTCATAGTAGTCTCCGCTTTTCAGGACGTTTTCCGTGCGGTCCCCCCCGTCCCCGGCCAAATGAACCATTTCACCGGCAACAACGAGGCCATACATTCCGGCGCTCTTGGTGTGGACCGGACTGACGAGACCGGCCGGCAACCGCACCATCGCCATGTAGCTTTCCTCGAACCGGTTCCCTTTCAGCGGCGCGAAGGCGACACCCTCGGCCGTCGTCTGCCATGCAAGGTCCGGCTGAGCCGTCAGCTTGATCTCTGCCGCAGCGGCCCCGACAACCGGAGCACCAGAAAAAAGGGTGACCGCAACCGCCCCCAGGCATTTCGTCATGCGCATCTGCACCTCCATTAACAACACCTTTTGGTGTTATTTTAAATAACACCTTTTAGTGTCATTACAAGTCTCTCTTTCAAAGAATTCCGAAAATTCGGCAGCCAGGTTGATTTTAGTTCGATTTCGCACTATTTAGTTCGATATCGTACCAATGGAGAGACTGATGACCCTGACACGCAGAAAGACCCTCGCGATTCTCGGCGGCGGTGCCGTGGTTGCGGCCACCGCGTCAGCCGGCACCTTCCTGGCAACGCGTACGCCTGAAAAAGCACTCGCACCGTGGGACACTGCCGGCACTTACGAAGACCCGAGGCTGTTCGCACTGTCCCATGCATTGCTGGCTCCCAACCCGCACAACAGGCAACCCTGGCTACTCGAACTCTCAGGCGACGACGATTTCCTTCTGCATCGGGACGAGACCAGGGATCTGCCGCATACCGATCCGTTTCATCGTCAGATTTTCATCGGTCTGGGATGCTTTCTGGAGTTGATGTCCGTCGCCGCCACGCTGAAGAACCGTGCCGCGGATATCGTGCTGTTCCCGGACGGCGAGGACGGCCCGGTCGCCCGCGTGTCGCTGCGGGCCGGCGGCGGTGTTGATCCCCTGGCAAATCAGATCCTGGCAAGGCGGACCTGCAAGGAGCCGTTTCAGGACAAGGCTATCCCCGCAAGCATGGTCGCGGCACTTGAACCGTTCGGCACCGTCATAACCGACACCGTTCAGGTGGCTCAGATCAGGGATCTTACCTGGAATGCCTGGCTCACGGAGATGCAGACCCACAGAACGCTGAAGGAAAGCGTTGACCTGATGCGGTTCGGCAAATCCGAAATCAATGCCAATCCGGATGGAATCGATCTCGGCGGCCCCTTTCTTGAAACCCTGATGCTTGCCGGTGTGTTGAACCGGAAGGATCAGCTCGACCCGGCCTCGACCGGGTTTCAGGAGGGTGTGACGATCTATCGCGAAATGCTGGCTGCAACGCCGGCCTATGTCGTCCTGACAACCCGGTCAAATGCCCGGAGGGACCAGATTGACGCCGGGCGGCGCTGGCTGCGCCTGAACCTGGAAACCACAAGACTGGGGCTCGCCCTGCACCCTGTAAGCCAGGCGCTCCAGGAATTCGAGGAAATGCGGCCGCATTATCGTAAGGCGCACGAACTCCTTGCCAAGCCCGGCGAAACGGTTCAGATGCTGGGCAGATTGGGTTACGGTCCAACAACGCCTCCCTCGCCGCGCTGGCCGCTCGAAACACGGATCATGAATGGATAACGAAACCCGAACGCTCTTCTTCGCGTTCTTCAACGAAATCGGGATAATCGCGCAGCTCAGCCGCACAGCTCTGGAGGCGCGTTTGCCCAAGGGTTTGACCCTACCGCATTTCAGCGTCGTCAATCACCTCATCCGGGTCAAGAACGGACAGACCCCGCTCGCGCTCGCCAGGGCGTTTCAGGTCCCGAAAACCACAATGACCCATACGCTGAGCGGCCTGGTGGAGCACGGCCTCGTCGAGATCCGTCCGAATCCCGAAGACGGCCGCAGCAAGACCGTGTGGCTGACAGATGCCGGCCGGCTGTTTCGCGACGCCGCCATCAAGTCGATCGATCCCGACATAGACGTCTTCCGGAACCAGTATCCGGAAGACAGGATCCGCGAGCTTGTCCCTGCCCTTGCCGAGATCCGCACCCTTCTCGATGCGAACCGCGACGAGAAGACCTGAAGCACGCGATTGACAAAACTACACTCTCAAGTTTACCTGTCGTCCGGAGTGTCCCGAGGCATGGCGGTTTCCATTGCTATTGTCTCACGGCGCGCCATATGATGTGGTCAACAAAAATGAACGCATGGGAGAGTAAAGCGTGACAGACGGGAAAATTGTCGTTCCTACCAATTCGGCCGATGCCCCGGGCCCGACATCTCCTATGATTGATCCCTTCGGCCGTGCCGTCACCTACCTGCGCGTTTCAGTGACCGATCGCTGCGACTTCAGATGCGTTTATTGCATGGCGGAGGACATGACCTTTCTTCCCAAGCGGGAAGTGTTGAGTCTCGAAGAACTCGACCGGCTTTGCTCCGCGTTCATCGAAAAAGGCGTCCGCAAGCTACGCCTCACCGGTGGCGAGCCGCTGGTGCGCAAGAACATCATGAGCCTGATCCGGAGCCTGGGACGTCATCTCGACAGCGGGGCTCTCGAAGAATTGACGATCACCACAAACGGATCCCAGCTCGCCCGCTACGCGACGGAGCTCTACGATTGCGGTGTCCGCCGCATCAATGTCTCCATCGACACACTCGATGCGCAGAAATTCAAGGCCGTGACCCGCTGGGGCGATCTTGAAAAGGTACTCGGCGGCATCCGTGCAGCAACCGCTGCCGGTCTGAAGGTCAAGATCAACATGGTGGCGCTCAAGGACGTCAATGAGCACGAAATCATCGAGATGCTGAAGTGGTGTCATGGCGAGGGCCATGATCTGACCCTGATCGAGACGATGCCGCTCGGCGAAATCGACGGCGACCGGACAGACCAGTATCTGCCGCTCTCAACAGTGCGCCAGCGGCTTTCGGAGCAATTCACGCTGACGGACATCCCCTACAAAACGGGCGGGCCGGCGCGGTATGTGACGATCGAGGAAACCGGCGGCCGCCTGGGCCTCATCACACCGTTGACGCATAATTTCTGCGAAAGCTGCAACCGCGTGCGCGTCACGTGCACCGGACAGCTTTACATGTGCCTCGGGCAGGACGACATGGCCGATCTGCGCGCCCCTCTGCGGGCATCGGAGGGCAACGACGTCCTGAACACCGCTATTGACGAGGCGATCGGACGCAAACCCAAGGGCCATGATTTCGTCATCGACCGGAATTCCAAGCAGCCGGCGGTCTCGCGCCACATGAGCGTGACAGGCGGCTGATTGCCGCCGTCAGGCTTGTCACCAAAAGAGAAGCAAGGCCGCTATTCAGCGGGCACGAAGCGCTGTGAGGCCGTGGCCCGCTTGATTGTCATTGCCGCGACAAGGTTGGCTGCGGCCCCGAGAGCCATGATCACGATCATGCTCCAGGCTGAGCCGGCGAGAAAACTGTCTGCAAACAGCCACGCGACGAGTGTCCCGGCAGCCGCCCCCAATCCGACCTGCATCGAGGCAACCAGCCCGGATGCCGCACCCGCGAGCTCCGGACGGACACTGACCGCACCCGAAATCGTACTTGGAAGGCACACACCGTTGCCGAGCCCCAGCACGAACATCGGCAGGAAGAGGCTCGCCGCCGTAACGATGCCGGCGGAGGCGAACCCTCCCATCATCGCAACGGCGGCGGCGCTCAGCAGCGTACCTGAAATGATCATCGGATAGAGCCCGAGCCGCTCGGAAAATTTCCCGGACAGGAAGTTGCCGGCAATGTATCCGATCGCAACGAACATGAAATACAGACCCATTTCCGCTGCGCTCAACGCGAGCAGCTGCGCGGCGATGAATGGCGCACCGCCGAGATAGGCAAAATACGTCATCGCGGCAAAGGACGCGGTCAGCGCATAGCTCCAGAACAGGGGTTCACTCATCAAGGTGCCATAAGCCCGGAAGGCCCTGCCGAAACCTGCTGAACGGCGCGACAGATTGGTTTCGGGAAGAAAAAGATAGCTTGCAAGGAAAGCGCCGAGCCCGATCAGCAGCAGCAGGAAGAAACCACCCTGCCAGCCGTAATACGCATCCAGGACACCGC
Source organism: Roseibium sp. (assembly GCF_965229775.1). GTDB lineage: Bacteria > Pseudomonadota > Alphaproteobacteria > Rhizobiales > Stappiaceae > Roseibium. Next base: position 4,468,488 of record NZ_OZ245929.1, on the reverse strand, counting down.
CAAGGGCCGGTGCGATCGTGGGCATGACAGCCATGCCCATCATGACATAGCCGATCCGGCTTGCGGCCTGGGCGGGGCCATAGAGATCCCTGACGATTGCCCGTGCGAGCACCATGCCGGCGCTTCCCCCCGCCGCCTGCAGGACACGTGCGGCAATCAGCCACTCAATCGTCGGGGCAAAAAGACACCAGACGGTACCCGCCACAAACAGAGCCATTCCCGCGACAATCACGGGCCGGCGTCCGAACTGGTCCGACAGGGGTCCCCAGAACAGTTGCGACACCGCCACCGCGATGAAATAGGCGGACATGGAGAGTTGAATTTCGCCGGCCGATGCTGAAAACACGATCATCATCCCGGCCAATGACGGCAGATAAATCTGCATTGCCAGCGGACTGACCGTGGATATGGCAATCAAAACACCGAGAGACGGTGCCTCGACGATCCTGTTCTGCTCTGGATGGCCATAGTCCATTCCGCAGCGCAACCCCTACGTTTGATTGAAAATTCTCCACACTCAACGCAGGGTACTCTAATGCCGGGGCGTGATCTGCCCGTGAAAATGTGTCACGTGCCGTAAAGACGACTTCGGCAAGCGTAGCCTCTCCCTAGGGAAAGCAGCGCTAACTCTCTGACTTACCGACCTATTTAAAAATCTGTGTGTTTTGAAAAATCGCCCGCATAACATCACCCGCGTCCGCTGAACGCATCCGGTCATGCACGTGTTCAATCCATTGCTGTCCGGTTTAGAAAGTACTGTCGAACTTATGTCTTTGAGAAAGCGGCATGGTTCCGTGCGGCGCCAAATCGGGATACGGAATTGTTCCCCCGATTTGTCGTCCCGGTTTGCCGCGTCAGCGGCAAGACCGGGAACCAGTACTCCAAGTGGCCGGAGGCTGAAACAAGACGGAAAGTCCGGTGGTTACTGGGTTCCGGCCTTCCGCTGCGCTTCAGCCGGAATGACAAGCTCATGGGCTGGGATCGCCTCGCTGGATCAATTCCGAGTTAAACCGGACAGCAGTGTGTTCAATCACGGAAGCCCGCCCGAATTCGTCTTCAATTGCAGGAATCCGGTTTTTCGGTTCAATCGAAGACGATCTTGGGGGCGGCCCGATCGGGCGAGGTTGCAGCGCTTTCGATCGCGGCGACGACCTGCCCCGCAATGGTCTTGTAGATCTCGGCGACCGGACCTTCCGGATCAGACACCACGATCGGTGTGCCGGCGTCCGAAGTCTCGCGTATCTTCATGGTTAGCGGTATTTCACCGAGGAACGGAACGCCGAGGCGTTCTGCTTCCGCACGGGCACCACCATGTCCGAAAATGTCGTGGCGGCTGCCGCAATCGGGGCAGAGGAAATAGCTCATGTTCTCGATGATTCCCAGCACCGGCACGTCGACCCGCTTGAACATGTTCAGGCCCTTGCGGGCATCTATCAGTGCCAGATCCTGAGGTGTCGAGACGATCACCGCGCCTGCAAGGGGAACCTGTTGCGCCATGGTGAGCTGTGCGTCGCCGGTTCCGGGGGGCATGTCGACGACAAGCACATCGAGGTCGCCCCAGGCGACTTCCCTGAGCATCTGGGTCAGCGCGGAAATGACCATTGGCCCGCGCCAGATCATGGGGGTTTCCTCCTCGACCATGAAGCCCATCGACATGACCTTGATGCCATACCCCTCAAGCGGTTTCAGAACGCGCCCCGACACGGTTTCCGGCCGGCCCGACACATTGAAGAGCCGTGGCACCGAAGGGCCATATATGTCGGCATCCAGAACGCCGACTTTCAGGCCGTTCGCCGCCATACCCAGCGCAAGATTGGCCGTTGTCGTCGACTTGCCAACGCCGCCCTTGCCCGAAGCAACGGCAATTATGTGCTTGATCCCCGGCACGCCGGGCTTGGCTGCCGCCTGTTCTTCAGGTGCGCGTTGCGCCGGACGGGGGGCCGGCTTGGGTGGGGGTGCGGTGTTGCGTGCGGCGCCCGGAGCGCGCTCCGCGGTCAGCGCCACCATGGCGTTTTCGACGCCGTCCACTTCCCTGACAACCTTTTCGGCCGCTTGCCGCAAGGGTTCGAGTTCCTGCGCGCGTGCGGCGGGGACGGTGATTGAGAAGGCGACGCGGCCGTCGGAGACGAACACATCGGAAACCAGCCCGAGCGACACGATGTTCCCTTCAAGGTCCGGACCCTTGATCTGTTTCAGGCTCTCGATCACGGCCTGCTTGATTCCATCGCTCATTTCACTGTCCTGTTGCTGTGCGCACCGTCTGAAGGAAACGCGGTATTTCGCAAGGAAATCTAATTTGCGCGCCGACAAAAACAAGCCGCCAAATTGCTGCATGCGTCTGTTTTTTGACTGCGGCAGCCACACACGGGGCATAATGCGGCGGCCGGCGCGAATCCCGGTTGCACCGCAGCGGGCTCGCGGTAGTGTACTGGCCGCACTGGAAAGCGCCATCTCAAGGCCAACGGAACATCAGGACGTCACATGCCCACTTGTCTCATCACCGCGACCAATCGCGGGATCGGCCTCGAGCTTGCGCGAAAGGCTCTCGCCGACGGCTGGACCGTCTACGGATCGGTCCGGTCGCAATCAGCAGCACGGGAAAGCGCTGAAACGCTCGGCGAAGGTTATGTTCCGCTTGTTTTCGACGTGACCGACCACGACGGCGTGCGCCGCGCCGCGGAGGACCTCGATGAGGTCCTCGATCTGCTCATCAACAATGCCGGCATCATCACCCCGGACCGGCAATCCCCGCTCGACATGGACTTCGAGGGCTTCCTGAAAACGCTGGAAGTCAACACGCTCGCCCCGCTGGCGGTTTCTCAGATCTTTTTGCCGCATCTCAGGAAGTCGGACGACGCGAAGATCCTCACCATCTCCAGCCAGATGTCCTGGATGGGATACCGCAAGCCGGACACCCTCGCCTACCGGGCCTCGAAAGCCGCGGTCAACAAGGTCATGCAGGGTCTGGCAACCGAACTGGAGCCCGAGGGAATTCCGGTCGCACTGATCGATCCCGGCTGGGTGCGGACATCGATGGGTGGGGCTGCGGCCGACAATTGTCCCGCCGATGTCGCCGCTGGTATCCTGGACGTCGCGGCAACGCTCGACCTTGATCGCACAGGTAGGTTCTTCAAGTGGAGCGGCGAGGAACGTCCCTTCTGAAACACCGCAATTTGAACTCCGGAGCACATGCATGAGCTGGCCCCCTCCCGTTACCCTGACAGGCGTTCACGCAACCCTTTGCCCTCTGGCGCAGAGCCATGCGTCAGACCTGGCCGTGGCCGCGGCCGAGGGAGACCTGTGGAAAGCCTGGTACACGTCCATTCCGGCGCCCGGTGAAGTCGAGGCCGAGATCAACCGCCGGCTCGCGTTGCAGGAGGCCGGGTCGATGCTGCCGTTCGCCGTGTTGACACCGGCCGGGACGGCTGTGGGCATGACGACCTACATGAACATCGATGCGGCGAACAAGCGCGTTGAAATCGGCTCGACCTGGTACCGCAAATCGGTCCAGAGAACCGGCTTGAATTCCGAATGCAAACGCATGCTACTCGCCCACGCCTTCGAAGACCTCGACTGCATTGCCGTAGAGTTCAGAACCCACTTCATGAACAGGCAGAGCCGGGCGGCGATTGAGCGCCTTGGCGCGAAACTCGACGGCGTCCTCAGATCGCATCAGCTTGCTGCGGACGGGTCATTGAGAGACACGGCGGTGTATTCGATTCTCTCTCATGAGTGGCCTGCCGTCAGAGCGGGGCTGGACTACACCCTGTCAAGGCAACGATGAATTTTCCACACAAAGATTTGGCGTCCGGTTTTTCACAGCTTTCTTTGACCATGAACGCAACGGTGAAGCACTGGTTTCCTCAGAACTTTACAATCTATTCAGCGTTTCCCCACTTCTTCTTCCAATTTGACTAAGATTTTAAGCAATTGTGAGGAATTGAGGCGCAGGCTTTGTCTATCGGCACAGAAACGATTGGACACGCAATGGAGCTTTATCGCGCCTGCTACCGCAGCAAAATCAAATGGGACAACATGCGTTTGCCGTTGCCCGACGAGATCGACAGAACCCTCCTCCGGATCCGCAGGATCAACCGGAAAGCGGGCGTGACCGGAGCCCTGCTGCTCGTCGACCAGCATATTGTCCAGATCCTGGAAGGCCAGACCGGACAGGTGCTGGATACCGTCTATTGCGTGATGAACGATCCGCGCCTTGAAAGCATCGAGGGCATCATCCACGAGCCCGTGGATTTTCGCCTCTTCCCCAATTCACTCATGTTCTTCCGCGATCTGACGGACGGTGTCGCAGCGGCGTCCCATCCGGTGCTGCGCCCGCTGCTGGATCATCCGGGCGACGTCACGCGGGACGAAGCCTATCTGGCCTTCAGCCACTTCGCGGCCGAATTGCAGGCCGGTCGGCTCACCAATGACATGCTGATGATCTGATGCCCGCCGCGGCGTTGCCTGCGCCGCGTCAACCTTGATGCCCTGATGCGCATGCCGGAAGCCCATCGTGTCCAGTCCGTGCTTCCGCTGCGCCAAGCTCCTGCTTCCGCAGATCGAATGACCGGCGCCCGTCCTGCAGGCGGGTGCAAGGCACTTTGCACAGTTAAGCCCATCGAATAGGTTCTTGCTTATCGAGGTTGGTATAAGACCTTGCCCTTTGCCCGCCGCGTCCCATAGTGTCTCCAGAACAATCAGTTGTGGAGTTACGCGCCTTTGTCAGGCCCTTACGTGCTGAAACCCGACCCCCTGGACGCCAGGCTTTCAACGACGGTCACCGGAATCGATCAGAACGGGCAATCCGTCGAAACCAGGGTCGTGACCGAAAAACCCCTGACCCTTTATCTCAACGCGCAGGAAGTCGTCACGATGATGACGATCGGCGATCATCCGGACCTGCTCGCTGTGGGCTACCTGAAGAATCAGAACATGCTCACCGACGACGATGTCGTGACCGAAATCGACTATGACGATGATCTCGAGGTCGTGGTTGTCCGCACCGAGCGGGAGACCGACTACGAGGAAAAGCTGAAAAAGAAGGTCCGCACGTCGGGTTGTGCGCAGGGAACCGTTTTCGGCGATGTCATGGACGGTTTCGAAACGGCATCGCTGCCGCCGGACGCCAGACTGCGGACGTCCTGGCTCTACAGTCTGACCAAGACGATCAACACGACGCCTTCCCTCTACCTGGAGGCGGGAGCCATACACGGCTGCGTGCTTTGCCAGGAAGACCGTCCGCTGGTCTACATGGAAGACGTCGGCAGACACAACGCGGTCGACAAGATCGCCGGATGGATAATGCTCAATGGTGTCCCTGCGGGTGACAAGATCTTCTATACGACCGGGCGGCTGACATCGGAAATGGTGATAAAGACCGTGATGATGGGCATTCCGATTCTCGTGTCGCGCTCCGGTTTCACAGCCTGGGGCGTCGAACTGGCACAACGGGCCGGGCTGACGCTGATCGGCCGTGCAAGGGGCAAAAGGTTCGTGGCCCTGGCGGGATCAGAGCGCATCGAGTTCGACATGGACCCCGCCACCGCCGAGGACGAACCGGAAAAATCGAAACGAAAAGGGAGCCTGGCAGCGCAATGACGGCAAAGCGCGACGCCTTGACCATCGACAAGGTTCTCGGGTGCGTCCTGGCGGGCGGGCAGTCCCGGCGCATGGGCGGCGGCGACAAGAGCCTGCTTGATATCGGCGGCAAGTCGATGCTGGACGTGATCCTCGCCCGGTTGTCCAGACAGGTCCCTGACATCGTTCTGAATGCCAATGGTGACCCGGCGCGGTTCGCGCAGTTCGGGCTTCCGGTTGTTCCCGATCCCGTCGGCGAGTTCGCGGGCCCCCTTGCAGGAGTTCTGGCGGGACTGACCCACGCGGACACATGCCATCCCGCGGTCAGTCACGTGGTATCGGTCGCCGGCGACACGCCGTTCTTTCCGACCGACCTCGTGGAGCGCTTGTGTGCCTCCGTGCCGGCCGATGTCCCGGTGATCGCGCTTGCCTCGTCCTCCAGCAAATTGCATCCCGTTTTCGGGCTCTGGCCCGTCAGGCTGAAAGACGATCTTCACAGGTGGCTCGAGACCGGACAGAGCGGAAAGGTGCTCGCCTTCGTCGACCGGCACGACAGCGTGGAAGTGTCCTTCGATCTGGACCCGGCAACGGGTCTCGATCCCTTCTTCAACGCCAACAAGCCAGACGACCTGGCGATGGTCCGCAATACGCTGAGTGCACGCTTCACATGACCACCACACCCGTCTTCGGTATCACCGGCTGGAAGAACTCCGGCAAGACGCAACTCGTGACCCGGCTGGTCGCGGAGTTCACGGCGCGCGGGTTCAAGGTGTCGACCGTCAAGCACGCGCACCACAATTTCGACATCGACAAGCCTGGAGCGGACAGCTACCGGCACCGCGAGGCAGGTGCCAGCGAGGTCGCCCTGGTTTCCGGCCGCAGGTGGGCGCTGATGCACGAATTGCGGCAGGAGGACGAGCCGTCTCTGGCCGACATCCTCGCACGGCTTGCACCGTGCGATCTTGTCCTCATCGAAGGCTACAAACGCGAGGATCATCCAAAAATCGAGGCTAGGCGAACGGAAACCCTCGATCGCGGCCCCCTCGCCCCGCGGGACCCGAATATTCTCGCCGTCGCCGCAGACCATGCCTTGCCCGATGAAGGCCTGCCCGTCTTCGACCTGGACGATGTTCCGGCCATGGCCGATTTCATCGAGCGCCACCTCGATCTGGAGAGGACCGGACCATGACGGCAAAACGTCTGCTGGATGACTGCTTTCTGCACGACAAGGACAGGCTGAAACATGATGAGGCGCTTGCGATCCTCAAGGACAGGCTGACGACGATTGCGGATGCTGAAACCATCCCGCTAGAGGATTCGCTTGAACGGATCCTTGCCGAAGATGTGAGCGCGCCGCGCGATGTTCCTCTTGCCGACAATTCCGCCGTGGACGGCTACGCGTTCCGGCATTCGGATTTCGATGAAGCCGGCGGTTTCTTCCGGCTCAATCAGCGCGTCGCGGCCGGCCACGCAAGCAGCACCGTTCTTGGCCCCTGGGCCGCCGCCCGGATTTTCACCGGCGCCGTCATGCCGCCCGGCGCCGATACCGTGGCCATGCAGGAGGACTGTGAAACCCACACGCAGGACGGCGAGAACTTCGTCATCATTCCGCAGGGCCTGAAACCCGGTGCGAATTGCCGCAAAGCCGGTGAAGACGTTTCGGCCGGTACGTCAATCGTCAAGGTTGGTCACAGATTGCGGCCGCAGGACATGGCGGCCATCGCATCGACCGGCAAGCCGGATGTCAGCGTCTACAGGAAACTCAGGGTCGCGCTCGTTTCGACCGGAGACGAGGTGCGCCGGCCCGGCGACCTGATAACGGTCGGCGACGTCTATGACAGCAACCATTTCCTTCTTCGCGGCCTGTCCGCCACTGCCCCGGTCGAAATCGAGGATCTCGGCATCCTGAAGGACGACAAGATGCTGATCGAACGCACGCTGCGGGATGCGGCGGAGCGGTTCGACGTCATCCTGACGACGGGCGGCGCCAGCCGCGGTGAAGAGGATCACATCCTCGATACGCTCGACAAACTCGGTCAGCAGCATATGTGGCAACTGGCGATCAAGCCCGGCCGGCCGATGATGTTCGGAACCATCGGGTCTTGCGTCTTTCTCGGACTTCCGGGAAACCCGGTCGCCGCGATGGTCTGCTTTCTCCTCTATGCGCGGCCGGTCATGAGTGTCCTCGGCGGCGGGCAATTCCTTGAGCCGCAGAGCTTTCAGGTGCCGGCCGGCTTTGAAATTCCGAAGAAAAAGCCGGACCGGAGGGAGTTCTACCGGGGCTATCTGGAAACCAATGGCGATGGTGTGCAGGTTGCCCGGAAATTCATGCGTGACGGATCCGGCCTGATCACGGGACTGCGCGAAGCAGACGGCCTGATCGAGATCCCGGAAGACGTCACGCAAATCAAGGAAGGCGACCTGGTCGCCTACCTGCCCTTCTCCGGCTTCGGGATCAGGTAATACCAACCGCAACAAGCAAGACCCTATTCGATGGTCTTTTCAGGCCCGGCGGACGGCCGCCGGGCTCGAAGACGAAATCATCAATAGGCGTAGGGCCATCCGGCGGCCACAAAACGATAGGCGTCGCCGTCCTTGGCAACGCGGCCCATGCCCGGGAACGGGATGTGGGCGCCTGCAAAGAGCAGCTTGTCGGTCGCCGCCTGATCGAAGAAGCTCTTTCTCGTCTCGGCGGCCTTGCCGGAATCGATGTCGAAACCGATTCCCCAGCCCGGCTGGTCGAACTGGTAGACCGTCATGTGGATGATATCACCCGCAATCACCAGTGTTTCGCCGTTGCTGTCAAAGACGTAGCCCGTGTGACCCGGCGTATGTCCCGGAAGCGCCATCGCACTGACACCCGGCATCAGTTCCTTGTTACCGGAGAAAAGCGTCTGGCTGCCCTTGTAGGCATCCGCGGCCTTGCGCGCGCCGAGGAAGAAGGGCTTGAACTGTTCAGGCGCACCATTCATGGCTGCGTCATCGAACCAGAAGGCATTGTCGGTTTCGGGAAGCATCAGTTCCGCATTGGCGAAAACCCTGTTGCCGTCGCCATCGACAGCCCCGAACAGGTGATCGGGATGCATGTGCGTGATCAGGATCGCGTCGATCTGGTCCGGCGAGACACCGGCCGCTTCAAGCGCCGACGGAAGACGGCCCATGGTCGGGCCGAGCGCATCGGAGGTTCCGGCGTCGACCAGCACCAGCCGGTCGCCCGTATTGACCAGATAGGCGTTGACGGGAATGCGCAGAGCGTCGCCCTCGATCAGCGCGGCGTCCCTGAGGCGCTTGCCTTCCGCCGCATCGTAGCCGACCACAACCTCTGGCGTGACGTCGAGATAACCGTCCAGCAGTGCGGTCACTTCCATGTCGCCCACCTTGTAGCGCAAGGCACCCGCCATCGGCTGACCGGCCTTGGGCGCGGCCGCATTGGCAGCGCCACCGACGAGCGTGACGCTTCCGGCAGCCGCGATTGCGCCAGCGCCAGCGCCAGCTGCGGCGCCCAGAAGGGAACGTCTGGAAAGAGAAGGATTGGAATGGGTCATAAACTGCCTCCCGGCTTGACCTGAAGAAGATGTATTTGAAGGCCGCCAACCGTGACACCGGCGGGGCCTCCTAGAAATTGTTTCATTCAATTTGTTTTTGAAGAGCGGGCAACCTTATAAAACTCATAAGTATAGTTTATATATACAGGCACTCCCACCGGCGTCGGTTTCAAGGGCTCACATGGACAAACTCAGCGCACTCTCAGGCTTCGTTCAATCGGTCAATCTCGGCAGCTTCTCGGCAGCTGCCAAACACCTCGGGGTGTCTCAACCCGCAATCAGTCAGCAGATCAGGGGTCTTGAGGACCAGCTCGGCACGCGTTTGCTCAATCGCACGACGCGGCAGCTTCAGCTCACGGAAGCCGGTGAACGCTACTACGCCTACGCACGAGACATCCTGGAAAGGATGGTCGAGGCCGACAGATCGGTCCAGAGCGATGAAACCCAGATGTCCGGCCCGCTCTCGATCGGCCTGCCCCTCGGATTTGCGGAAAGCGTGCTGTCCGATTTCCTCATTCGGTTCAAGAAGGAACATCCCTGTCTTCTGCTGGACATTTCGCTGTCCGACCAGTTTGTCGATGTCATCCAGGAACGGCTGGATGTCGCCATCAGAATGGGGGAAATCAGGGACGAACGGCTGATCGTGCGGCGTCTTGGTGTTGCGCAGCGTTGCCTGGTCGCGTCGCCGGAATATCTCGACCGCAAGGGCCGCCCGCGCCACCCGGCCGAATTGCCCGAACACGAGTACCTGCTCTACAAGAACATCTCGACGGGCGACCGGGTGCCGTTCATCAGCACGCTCGGAGAAAAGCTGTCGATCAAGATCAATCCGGCCATGATCGTCAACAATTCCTCCACCCTGCGCCAGGCTGCGCTTGCAGGGCTCGGTATTTCGATTGCAAATCGCTGGCTGATCGAGCCCTACCTGGCTTCCGGTGAGCTGGAGCTGGTCCTGCCCGAATGGCAATACCCGCCGCACCCGATCCACGCGGTCTACCCGTCCAACCGCTTCATTCCGATCAAGGTGCGCCGGTTCGTCGACAGGCTTCAGGACTATTTCAAGGAAATGGGTGCGCTGGACAAAACCTTCGACGCGCGCAACTGAGAGTCAGCGCGTGGCGTTTCCCAGCGGTGGACGAAACGGGCGAACGCCGCCGCGTGCGTTCCCGTCCATCGGCCGGGTGCAGCCGTTCCCTTTCGGAAAACCTTGCCGCTGTCTTCTAGACTTCGTCGACCGCGACGTACCAGGTTTCTTTCAGCGCGTCCGCCTCCCAGGCCTGCCAGGCCACGGTGCCGGTGAGCGCCGCGTGATATTGCTGAAAGACCGGGTCCTGCGTGAGCGTGTAGGTCGCAAAGCGGCTGACAACCGGGGCGTACATGGCATCGGCGATCGTGAAATCGCCGAACAGGAACGGCCCGCCGGAGGCACTCAGGCATTCGTTCCAGATATCCAGGATCCGCGAGACGTCCGCCTTGACGGCGTCATCGACGGCCAGCACCTCCACCTGACGGCGCATGTTCATCGGGCATGCGTTTCTGAGCGCTGAAAAACCGGAATGCATCTCCGCTGAGACGGCACGCGCCCGTGCGCGCATTGCCTTGTCCTGCGGCAACAAGCCCTTATCCGGAAAACACTCGGCGGCATATTCCAGGATCGCCAAACTGTCCCAGACCGTCAGGGAACCGTCTTTCAGCACCGGTACCTTCATGCTCGGCGAGAAGGCGCGAAACTCCGGGTTGCCGTTTTCGAAATCGAAGGGAACGAGTTTCTCCTCAAAGGCAATGTCCTTATGCCGAAGGGCGATCCAGGGCCGGAACGACCAGGACGAATAGTTCTTGTTGCCGATAAAGAGTTCGAAAGATGCCATTCGGGCCTCCATGGATCGGGAACGGACACCATGCGGCCAGTTCACGAGGTTCACTGTTGCGGGTGACACCTGCTTAGGGTCAGGACCCATTAATTTGGTTGAATTGGCGCAGCAAACGGCGATGAGTTGCGAGGAAAAACGCGACAAGCGGGCTTCCTGCCCGGTTGAGCGGTTTGACGAAGCAGACCGAAGCCGTTTTTGCGTCCCTGAGGGATAGGGTGAATTAGCCCGGCAACGTCGTTGCAAATCTTTGGAAACCGGACGGTTTCCTGCAGCTTTGCGTCTCGTATCCGAACAAATTCATCCCTACCAATTCATCCAAATTAATGGGTCCTGACCCTAGAGGGTCGGACCGGCCCGAACAAATTCAACTATTTCATGAATTCGATGAACAAGTCTGATCCGTCCGCGCCAGGAAGCGCCGAAAACCGGACAGACCGGCAGATTGGCAACAAGCGGTTCCGATCCTGCCGCCATCGGCACAGCCAGATGGTGCCTTCCGCATCGGCACACAATCTGAAGGCGCAAAAAGCGCAAATTACAATGTGTTTTTTTGTTGGGCATGCTTGAAATTTAGACGGAAGTGTATGGAATAGGGCCTTCGGGCAAAAAGGCGGGAAGAACCCGCTTGCGCCGCGACAAAATATTAGGGGAAGTAAAAATGCGTGTTTTGCGTATGGCTGCAGCCGCAGTTGCTGTTCTGGCTGCCGTTGGTGGTGCTCAAGCGAAGGACTGGTCAAAGGTCCGTATCGGGACTGAAGGCGCCTACCCTCCATTCAACTCTCTGACCTCCGACGGTCAGCTCGTCGGTTTTGACGTCGACATCGCCAAGGCGCTCTGTGAAGAGATGAAGGTCGAGTGCGAATTCATCACTTCCGACTGGGACGGAATCATTCCCGGCCTGCAAGCCGGCAAGTACGACGCGATCATCGCGTCCATGTCGATCACCGACGAGCGCAAGCAGAAGGTCGACTTCACGAACAAATACTACAACACACCGCCGGCGATCGCCGTACCGAAGGATTCCAGCATCGCCGGAACCTCCGATGCGGACCTGAGCGGCATAGCGCTCGGCGCCCAGTCGTCGACCACCCATTCGAACTATGCCGAGGAAAAACTGGGGTCGGCCGACCTCAAGCTTTACCCGACGCCGGATGAGTACAAGCTCGACATTGCCAGCGGCCGTATCGACGCCGTCATCGACGATGTCGTGGTCCTTTCCGACTGGCTGGCAACCGAAGACGGCGCCTGCTGCAAGATCCTCGGCACCCTGACGCCGGACCCGGTCATCAACGGTGAAGGCGCGGGCATTGCCATCCGCAAGGACGACGGCGAGCTCAAGGACAAGTTCAACCAGGCACTCGAAGCCATCCTCGCGAACGGCAAGTACAAGGAAATCAACGACAAGTACTTCACCTTCGACGTTTATGGCGGCTGATTTGACGGCCCTTTGACGACCACGGGAGCGCGGCGCGGAACAAGCGCCGCGCTTTCGTTTGCGATATGAATCGCAATACCGGCCAGAGGGGTGGCCGGGCCAGCAACGACAAGAAAAGAAAGAAGCGCCGGCTTATGGAAGAAGCTTTGACGCTGCTGTCCTTCGGGGAAAATGGCTGGGGCGACACGATCGCCAAGGGTGTGCTGATCACCGTCTCACTTTCGCTTGCCACGCTGCCCTTTGGACTGATCATCGGTTTCCTGATTGCGCTCGCCAAGAATTCCAGCGAGCCGAGCCTCAAGCTGGCGGCCAATATCTACACGACCATATTTCGCGGATTGCCGGAGCTCCTGACCCTCTTCCTGGTCTTTTTCGGCGTCCAGATCGGATTGCAGCAGCTCCTGAAGCTCATGGGCTTCGACATCTATATCGAGGTCAATTCCTTCGTCGCGGGCATGATCGCCCTCTCGCTGGTGTTTTCCTCTTTTGCCTCGGAAGCATTTTTGTCGGCATTCCGGGGCATCCCGCAGGGTCAATATGAAGGCGGTTATGCGCTGGGGCTGTCGCGCTTCCAGACAATGGCGCTGATCATCCTGCCGCAGCTCATCCGGCTGGCCCTGCCCGCACTCGGAAATCTCTGGCTGATCCTCCTGAAGGACACGGCCCTCGTCTCGACGATCGGCCTTTCGGACCTCCTGCGCGAAACCAGTATCGCGGCGCGGGTCACGAAGGAACCGTTCCTGTTTTTCGGCCTCGCCTGCCTGATCTACCTTGTCCTGGCGATGATTTCCTCAACCGCCTTCACGCGCATCGAGCGCTGGTCCAAACGCGGTGAGGTGCAAAGATGATCGCGCCTGATCCCACAACGGGAATGAAACCGCCGCCTCCGCGCCCCCTTCCCTGGACGAATGCCAGGATTGCCGGTCACGTGCTCATGGCGCTGTGGATCGTCGCCGGCGTCTCGCTGGTCGTCTATCTGCTCGGCAACCTCGAAAAACCGATCCTGGAGGCCCTTCGGCCCTATCTTCCCGCCGACTGGGTGACCTGGGCGGACGCGCGTCTGGAAACCCATGAATTCGACAGCTTTCTTGAGCGCTACGGCGCCAAATATGTCGAAGGTTTTCTGGTCACGCTGCAGATCGTGGGCCTGTCGCTGCTGTTCGGAGCCCTGCTGTCCATTCCGATTGCGCTGGCAAGGTCGTCATCGTGGCGGATCTTCTCTGCGCCGGCCTATGCCTATGTCTATTTCTTCCGCGGAACACCGCTGCTGGCACAGACCTTTCTCATCTATTACGGGTTCGGGTCCTTCCGGCCCGAATTGCAATCCGTCGGTCTTTGGTGGTTCTTCCGGGACGCGTTCTACTGCGTCGTCTTTGCATTTTCGCTGAACACGGCCGCCTACCAGGCGGAAATCCTGCGCGGGGCGATCCAGAACATTGCCCGCGGACAGTGGGAAGGCGCGGCCGCGCTGGGTCTCACGCGGCCCGTCACGTTCTTCAAGGTGATTCTGCCCCAGGCTCTCATGGTGGCCCTGCGCCCCTATGGCAACGAGATCATTCTCATGATCAAGGGATCGGCCATTGCGGCCATCATCACGATCTACGATATCATGGGTGAAACCCGGCGCGCCTATTCCCGCACCTATGACTTTCAGGCCTATATCTGGGCCGCGGTCATCTATCTTCTCATCGTGGAAACGCTTCGCCGGGTCTGGGACAAGATCGAAGCCCGCCTCACCCGTCACCTGAAACGCTGACGCCGGTCGCCTCCCGGGCAGCATCGCAACCCGTCAAGGTCACATGTCCAAGTCACCTCGTCCGAATTCCGGTCTACATCCTGACAGTCTCCTCGCCCACGCGGGCGGCGGATTCGATCCTGCGACGGGAGCGGTGGTCCCGCCGATCCAGACCGCCACGACCTTCGTGCGCGACGAAGACTATGAACCGATCCGCTCAGGGCACATCTACAGCCGCGACAGCAACGATCTCTACATCAAGGCGGAAAAGCTGATTGCCGCGCTGGAGGACGGTGCGGAAAGCCGCCTGTTTGCATCGGGAATGGCAGCAATTGCGGCCATCGTCCGCAGTATCAAGCCGGGCGGCACGCTTCTGGTCCAATCCGGCATCTACTGGGGCACGACCCTGTTTTTGCGCAAGCACTGCGCGCGTAACGACATCGTCCTCGTGGAAACGGATGCCAGCAATTTCGACAGCATTCACGACGAAATTTCGATCACCAAGCCCGACATGGTCTGGCTGGAAGTTCCGAGCAATCCTTATCTGAAAGTCGCCGATATCGGCCGGATATCAAAGCTGTGCAAGGCGCACGATGCCCTGCTTGCCGTCGATGCGACGGCGGCAACGCCCCTGATCCTGAAACCGCTTGCGCTCGGTGCGGATCTTGTCATGCACTCGGCGACCAAGGCGCTCAACGGCCACTCTGACCTTCTGGGCGGTGTCGTTTCGACCAGGGATGCCGACAGCGAGGCGTGGACATTCATCTGCGAGGAACGCCAGATAGCAGGCGCCATTCTCGGCTCGTTCGAAGCCTGGCTGCTGCTGCGCGGTCTCAGAACGCTGGCGCTCCGGGTTGAACGTATGAACGCCAATGCGATGGCGCTGGCAAAATTTCTGAAGACGCATCCCAATGTCGACGACGTCCGTTACCCCGGGCTTCCCGGCCACCCGCATCATGACCTTGCAAAGGCACAAATGACCGGCGGTTTCGGCTCGCTCCTGTCTGTCCAGGTCAAGGGCGGCAAAGCTGCTGCGCTCCGCGTTGCCGGAAGTCTCGACGTCTTCCAGCGCGCCACGTCGCTCGGCGGCACGGAGAGCCTCGTTGAGCACCGTCACACAATCGAGGGCGACGTCACGAATGTACCGGAAAACCTGCTTCGGCTCTCTGTCGGCATTGAACACCAGGCCGACCTTGTCTCGGATTTCGAGCAGGCGCTGACGGCGATCAAGTGAGGCCTGGAAGACGTGCATGAGGTCCGGCGCGAAAGGCCGTCAATGAACTGAGCAAGAATGCTGCGGACCGTTTACCCGTCGGGCCGCCTTTCCTTCCAAAACCTGGTTTCGCACAGTGCCAATCCCGCCTTCCTCGAGCTCTCGAGGACAGAATGCCGGTGTTTGTGTTAGGGATGCGGAGAATGCCCCGGACCTGACCGGGCTTCCCGACAGACGCCACGTTTTCCCTGAGAGAACTCAAATGCACACACATGACATGTCATCCTGGACGCACGACCACGTCTTCGGACAGGACAAGGCACGCCCCGGTGAACGGCGGACGCTGATCATCGTGCTTGTGACCGCCGTCTTCATGGTCGTGGAGATCGTTGCCGGCCTTTATTACGGCTCCATGGCGCTGCTCGCCGACGGGCTTCACATGGCCAGTCACGCGGCCGCTCTGGGGATCAGCGTCGCCGCTTATGTTTATGCCCGACGGCATGCAAGCGACCGGCGGTTCTCCTTCGGAACCGGCAAGGTCAACAGCCTGGCGGCCTTCGCCAGTGCGATCCTCCTGGGCGGGTTTGCCGTCGTGATGGCGGTGGAGAGCGTCGAGCGCCTTTTCAATCCGGTTGCGATCAGCTTCGACCAGGCAATCCTTGTGGCTGTTCTGGGTCTTGCCGTGAATGGTGCGAGCGCCTGGCTGCTGGCTTCGACCCCTCACCATCATCACGGGCATGATCACGGTCATGGGCACGATCATGGCCATGATCATCATCATGACCACCACCATAATCATCACGAAGAGGGCGAGACGGCCTCCGAACTCCACAAGGACCACAATCTGAGGGCAGCCTACCTTCACGTCCTTGCCGACGCACTGACATCCCTGCTCGCGATCATCGCGTTGCTGGCAGGCAAATTTGCCGGAGCCGCCTGGCTGGACCCGATCATGGGCATCGTTGGCGCCGTTCTGGTGGCTCACTGGTCCCTGGGGCTGCTGCGCATGTCGGCGAAGGTGCTGCTGGACTGGCAGGCGGAAGAGCCGAAGGTCGAGAAACTGCGCCGCGCCCTGCTCGCAGATGACACCGACCGGATCGCGGATATTCACGTCTGGTCAATCGGACAAAGCCAGTATGCGGCCGAAGTCGTGATTGTCAGCGACACCCCGCGCAGTCCGGGCCATTACAAGTCGCTCATCCCGGAAGATCTTGGCATCGTGCATGTCAGCCTGGAGGTTCACCGCTGCGGGGTATTACAGCAGGCGGCCTGAAAGTCCGGTGTTTCGCGCTTCGATTGCAACGTCCCGTTCTCGCCGAGATTTTCACTGCAGCAGATCGCGACTGGCGAAGACCACGATGAGCAGGCCTGCGGCAGCATCAAGCAACCGGGATACGATCGCGACAGCGTCTCCTTTGCCTGAAACGGTCTGCAATATGGTCCGCCGCCCCACCACGGCAGCAACGGCGACCAGACCGAGCGTCAGCGCGATCCCGATCACCATCGATCCGGCGAAGACAAGCCCGGCTTCCGGAACGCCCTGCGACAAGGCCGCCACGACAACGAACAGGGTCAATGGGCACGGAACCAGGCCGGTCGTCAACGCGACCCCTATTCCTTCGTGACGGCCTTCCCGCCGTCTGGCGCGAAGGGCGCGAACGAGCAACCACAAACCGATCGCGACCAGTATGGCGCGGCTCAGGAACTCCAGAGCCGGGGCACGTCCGCCGCCGACAAAAGACCGCTCCATCAGATGTGCTGCGAAAAAGGCAATCAGAACCGCAGTGACAACATGCATCGCCGCCAGAACCGTGGAGATCGACAGCGCCCGCATGAACCCGTTTTCCGAGTCCGCGACGTAACTAGAGCATTTTCCGACCAATTTGGATCATTTGACCGAGGCCCTTTTTCGCGCTGGCGAGACGGTTCGCCCGCCGTGGTGTTTCCCACCACAAGGGTGGACCAACGCTGCCAGAGCGAAAAGGGGCCCGGCCAATCTTGATGTGTGTCGCTTGAATACGTTCCACAACCGGTGAGGATATCCGGCCCATCGGCTGCGTTGTGCCACTTGCACGATGCACCGCATCGAGCTTCGTGACCCGCCTGGCCGAGTGAACCGGATATCCTCATCAAATGAACCAAATTGGTCGGAAAATGCTCTAGCAAGTATGCTCTTGCCATGGCCCGGTGTCAGCGCATGGACCGCGCCGAACACGATCCCGGTTCCGATCATCCCCGGAAGCAGCCAGACATCGCCGGATTGGCCGAACTCCAGGATCGAGCTTCGCACCCCCTCGTAAATCCAGCGTTGCCAGGCGACCAGCAGATCCATCATCTCTTCATTCCGGATTGGGGGGTGTTTCTCGCCTGGTGCACCCTATTCGACTTGCACCGGGTGACGAGGATCAGATGCGGAACAACGTGTTGATCAGCCGGGAAAACCTGCTCCGGCTCCCCGCGCAGGACACTCTGGAACCGCCGGCGTCAAAGGCCGTGCTCCCTTCCCGTCAGAATATATCCGGTTCCGCAACCGGTTTGCCGAAATCGGTGCGCAGGAAATCGAAGTCGCAGCCCTTGTCGGCCTGTTCGACATGCTTTGAAAACATGTGGCCATAGCCACGTTCATAGCGGGGCTCCGGCGCTGACCACCGGGCCTTGCGCTCCGCGAGCACGTGGTCGTCCAGGTCGACACGCAGCGTTCTGTTCGGCACGTCCAGTTCGATGAAGTCCCCGGTTTCGACTAGCGCCAGGGGGCCGCCGATGAAGGCTTCGGGCGCAACATGCAGGATGCAGGCCCCGTAGGACGTTCCGGACATCCTGGCATCGGAAAGCCGCACCATGTCGCGGTGCCCGTTTTTCAGGAGCGCCTGCGGCATCGGGATCATGCCCCATTCCGGCATGCCCGGGCCACCCTGAGGCCCCGCATTGCGCAGGACCAGCACGTGATCGGGAGACATCGGGTAGTCCGGGTCGTTGATGATCTGCTTCAGTTCAGGATAGCTGTCGGCGACAATCGCCGGGCCTTTGTGCCGGTGAAACTTCGGGTCGCAGGCAGCCGGTTTGATGACAGCGCCATCGGGCGCGAGGTTGCCGCGCAGAACGGCAAGCGAACCCTCGTGATAGACCGGGTTCGTGAGCGGCCGGATAACGTCGGGATTGTGGTTCTCGGCCGCCGCGATGTTCTCACCCAGCGTTTTTCCGTTCACCGTCAGTGCCGACAGATCCAGTTTCTCGCTCATTTCCTTCATCAGGGCCGGCAGGCCGCCGGCATAGTAGAAATCCTCCATGAGATACTCGGTGCCGGACGGCCGGATGTTGGCGATCACCGGCACCTCGTGACCGATGCGGTCCAGATCGTCGAGGCCCCAGTCCACACCCGCGCGCCGCGCCATGGCGATCAGGTGAATGACTGCATTCGTGGAGCAGCCTGTCGCCATGGCAACCGCCGTGGCGTTCGCCGCGGAAGCGCGCGTCACGATCCTGTCGGGCGTCAGATCCTCCCAGACCATGTCGACAACGCGGCGTCCGCAGGCCGCGGCCATGCGTTTGTGCGCGGCGTCCGGCGCCGGAATGGAGGACGCGCCTGGGAGTGTCAGCCCGAAAGCCTCGGCAATCGACATCATTGTCGAGGCCGTGCCCATGGTCATGCAGGTGCCGTAGCTGCGGGCGATGCCGCCCTGAACCCCGTCCCATTCCTCCTTGCCGATGGTGCCCGCGCGCCGCTCGTCCCAGTATTTCCAGACATCCGTACCCGAGCCCAGCTTGCGGCCGGCATAATTCCCGCGCAGCATGGCGCCGGCGGGCATGAACAGGAACGGAAGCCCCATGCTGAGCGCGCCCATGACCAGCGCAGGTGTGGACTTGTCGCACCCGCCCATCAGCACGACACCGTCGATCGGGTGCGCCCTCAGCGTCTCCTCCACTTCCATGGCCCCCATGTTGCGATAAAGCATCGATGTCGGCTTCAGGAACTGCTCGGAAAAGGAGTGCACCGGCATTTCAACCGGCATGCCGCCGGCCTGGTAGACACCTTTCCTGACGAACTCCGCCCGATCGCGAAGATGGTGATGGCACGGGGACAGATCCGACCAGGTGTTGATGATCGCGATGACAGGCTTGCCTTGCCAGTCCGTGCCGTCGAGCCCCATCTGCATTGCGCGCGACCGGTGCCCCATGGACCGTAGGTCATCAGGCGCGAACCAGCGGGCTGAGCGAAGGTCTTCCGGGCGTTTGGTCATTGATGCAACTCTCGTTCGATTTCCGCTATTCAAGCACAAAAGCACCCGGTTCTGCCGTCCCGGTCAACATTTTTGCCAGACGCCCCAAAACAGTTGCGCATGGCTCGCACGTAGACGGGTTCGGAGACCGGTTCGGGGACACGTTCAGGCGCGCAGGGCATTCAGACGTTTGCCGAGGCCTTCCAGTGTTTTCAGAGCCTCGAGATAGATTTCGAAAAGATCGTCATAGAACGCCCGACGGTTCGGATCGGGTTCCCATCCCCGGTCCGTTCCTGAAAATGGCGTATGCGCCTTGGCGAGTGTTTCGTTCATGCCGGAGGCAACGGAGGCAATACAGGCAGCGCCGACAACGCCCGCTTCGGCGAGAGCAAGGCGCTGCAGCGGCCGGTCGAGGACATCACTGCGGATCTGGCCCCAGATGTCGGACCTGAAGCCGCCACCCACGCAGGTCAGACAAGGCGCGCGCGTATCGCCGGAGGCTTCAAGCGCGGAAAGGACATGGCGGGCGGACAGGGCGACGCCCTCATAGACTGCACACGCAAAATCGGCTGTCTGCATTCCGGCCTCCAGCCCCAGAAACACCCCGCGCAGATCTGCGTTCCAGACCGGCCCAACCATCCATCGTGGCCGCAGCCATCTGAATACCGTCCAGGCTCTCGCCGATGACTGACGTCATGGATCGAAGCGGGGCCATACGCTCAACGGTGCCGGGAACAAGATCAATTCCCAAGAGCAAATCTTTCATGATCCGGCCTTCGGTTTCGGTTTTCCAGCATGAGACAGATATCCAGAGGCCGGTATTGAAACAAGTCGCATCGCGCCGGCAAGGGCGGCGTGTTTCGCGACTCTGTTCTCCTACGTCCTTATTAAAGGCACCGTGCAGGAGCAGGCTTTACCCTCGCGAAAGGTCCCTCGGCTAGTCTGCCCAAAACCGCACTTAGACGAGAGACAGATGCCGTCCTCCAGCCCCGCCGCCCTCAATATTCTCAATCTCCGAAAGCGTTTCAGCGAACCTGCTGTCGACGATCTCTCGCTGACGGTTCGTGGCGGCGAATTCTATGCCTTGCTGGGCCCGAACGGCGCGGGCAAAACCACGACGCTGCGGATGGTTGCGGGTTTGCTTGAGGCCGATGCGGGCTCCGTCAAGATCTGCGGCATCGACGCCTTTGCGGATCCGGTAGCCGCCAAGCAGATCCTGTCCTGGGTCCCGGACGAACCCATGGTATACGACAAGCTGACACCGCTGGAGTATCTGGAATTCGTGGCGGGCCTGTGGAGCATGGAGCCGAACCACGCACGTTTCAGGGCCGACGCTCTGCTGGACTCCTTCGGACTAGCCCCCCATTCGAGCGAACGCTGTGGCGGCTTCTCCAAGGGTATGCGGCAGAAGGTGGCGCTTGCAGGTGCGCTGATCCATGAACCGCGCCTGATCATTCTCGATGAGCCACTCACCGGGCTTGATGCCGGATCGGCGCGGCAGGTGAAGAAGGTGCTGTCCGGCCTCGTTGCGCAAGGCGTGTCGATCATCATGACAACGCATATCCTTGAAGTCGCGGAGCGCATGGCTGACCGGATCGGGATCATCGCGCGCGGACAGCTCGTCGCGGAAGGAACGCTGGACGAACTGCGCGAACGGGCAAGCGCCGACGGAAATACCCTGGAGGATATTTTCCTCAAGATCGTGGGCGGCGGCGCCGACGGCATCGCTCAGACGCACGACAAAGTGGCATGAACCAGATGGCGGCATCTTCCGCCCTGATGCGCTTTTCGCGTCACGAGTTGCGGCTCGCCTGGCGCGACTGGGCCTGGATGTTTTCAGGCTGGCGCAACACGAGCCTGCGGCGCGCACTGATCGGCATGGGCCTGTTCTACGCGATCATGCACCTGGTCGCGTATGCCGTGCTGTCTCCCCATTTGACCGACGAATTCGTCCTCGATCAGACCGCCCTGGCAATGCTGTCGGTGACGGTGGTGCTCAGCTTCACCATGATGCTGTCGCAGGCGATGGAGTCGGTGACGCGCGCGTTCTATGCACGGGATGACCTCGACCTGATCCTTTCCTCACCTGCACCGTCCCGTGATCTTTTTCTTGTACGCATCGTCATGATGGCTTTGACAAGCTGGAGCATGTCGGCGCTGGTCATCTCTCCCTTCCTGAATGTTGCCGTGGCGCTTGGCGGAGAGCGCTGGCTTGCGGGATATGCGGTTCTCCTGGCCGTGTCGCTGACCGCAATCGGTGCGGGCGTGCTGATCACACTCGCGCTGTTCGGGACGATCGGTGCGCAACGCACACGATTCACGGCGCAAATCCTGGCAGCGGTGGTCGGCGCGGCCTTCCTGATCGGGATGCAGGTTGTCGCAATCCTTTCCTTCGGATCGATGTCCCGTTTCTCGCTTTTCGATCCGGCCTTCCTGGCAAGACATGCGCCGGCTGCCGGTTCCCTATGGTGGTTCCCCGCGCATGCGGTCGCCGGACAGAGCAGTGCCGTGTTGGTACTCCTTGCAGCATCCGTCCTGATGTTTGCCGGGGGCGCCTGGCGTGGCTCGGTACAATTCCGGCGCATTGTCGTTTCGGCGCTCGGTGTCACGGATAAGACCCCTCGTGGACGCGCATCTGTACGGGCGTTTCGCGGTTACGCCCCTCTCGGCGCACTCGTTTACAAGGAACTCACGCTGATTGCCCGCGACCCCTGGCTGGTTTCCCAGACGCTGATGCAGGTCCTCTATCTCATCCCGCCAGCCGTCATGCTCTGGGTCAGTTTCGGCGAGAAAACCGAGATCTCCGTGATAGTCGCGCCGGTTGTTGTCATGGCCGTCGGACAGCTTGCCGGTGGCCTTGCCTGGCTGACCATCTCCGGTGAGGATGCTCCCGATCTGATTGCAACGGCACCGGTCTCCGCGTTTACGCGCCTGTGGGCGAAGGTGCTGTCGGTCCTGACGCTTGTCGCTGGGGTCCTGCTGCCGATTGCGCTTTGTATGGCGCTCATCTCGCCTTGGGGTGCCGTGGTCACCTTCACCGGCGCAATGATCGCGGCAGCAAGCGCTATCCTGGTTCAACTCTGGTTTCGTGCGCAAGCCAGCCGCTCCACCTTCCGGCGCCGGCAGGTCGCTTCAAAGGCCTCGACGCTCGCGGAGGCCGCAGCGTCCATTTCCTGCGCCGCCGGCACGGCCCTCGTCGCGGCGGGAAGCCCGCTGGCACTCTTTCCCGTCCTCCTTCTTCTGATCGTGCTCGGCACCGCCAGAAGTGTCCGGCCGAAGCACAACGCAACATCCTGAAGAACTGGGGGACCGTTCCCGTGGCCCGGTGCGATCGCAATCGGGAACAGCGGCTTTTCAGAGTTTGCACTCGACCTCCTCGCGGGTTGGAAACCGCTCGTCCCCAATTCGCGAGACGAACAGTGCAGCCGCCGCGTTCGCGAACTTCACCGCGTCCGGTTCATCAGACCCGTCCGCCAATGCAAAGGTGAAGGCTCCATGCCACACATCGCCTGCTCCCAGGGTATCCAGTGGCGTGACGTGCGGCGGAGCGAACCGGCTGCCGTCATGGACCTCAACCTCTGCGGCTCCTCGTGTCACGCACACCCAGCAGTCATATTGTGACGCGATCCCGGCGAGCGATCTGCCGCCAAATTCAGCCAGCCCTTGTTCGGAAAGCGCGAGATGGCTGACGTCCGGCAGAAGGTCAAGCGGCAGCGGCGCCTCCCCGTCCAGAACCGCCGGCCTTCCCTGCCGACCTGCCGCTTCAAACAATTCTCTAGCCAGATTGAAGCACCTTGTGTCCGCCAGAACGACGTCAAAGCCGGAGACATCACCCGTCAGTTTCCTGTCGAGCAACCGGTCCGGTCTCTGATTGACAATGGTGCGCTCTCCGCCCGCAGTGACGAATACCGCCGAATGGGACGTTGTCTCGCCCCGCACGGTTTGCACCAGCGTGTCGTCAATTCCGCGCAGGTTCATCTGGCCGCGAAGATATCGGCCGAACAGATCGTCCCCGACGGCACCGGCAAGACGGACCGTCCCGCCCAAGCGCGCTATTGCCGTGGCTGCGATCATCGCGCCGCCTCCGGGAACAAGCCTGGCGGCACCTGCCCTGACCTTGCTGCCTTCCTCCGGATAGGCGGTCAGATCGTAGACAGCATCCAACGCTATCAAACCGGCGCAGATGACAGTCGGCATAGCAGCCCTCCAAAAAAAAAATCCTCGTGTAACATGTTAGACTGTACATAGTTAAAATGTCATGTATCATGGAAGGGTTCAATTCAGGGAAACCAATGGCACAGTTCGGCATTTTGACAGCTCTGTTGACACCCTTTGCAGCCGACGGGTCGATCGACGGTGCGCGGCTCGCCAGTCACGCGGCCTCCATGATCGACCGGGGCGCTGCCGGCGTCACGCTGTTTGGCACCACGGGCGAAGGTGCTTCGATTGCTGCCGGCGAACGGCACGAGGGAATCAGCGCCCTGCTCGACACCGGCCTATCTTCCGGCAGGATCGTACTGGGGGTCTACGGATCGGCCGCAGCGGATGTCGCGGCCCAGATCGACGAGGGACTGCGCGCCGGGATCACACGATTTCTGGTCCCGCCGCCCTGTTACTTCGGCGACGCCGGGGACGACGGGATCTTTCTTTGGTTCGCCGAACTCCTGGCTTTGAGCGCCCCGCAAGCCGGAATCATTCTCTACAACATTCCCCAGGTTACCGGCGTAGGCGTTTCGTACTCCCTTACCCGGCGGCTCAAGGACTACAGTCCGGATCGGATCATCGCTATCAAGGACAGTTCAGGCGACTGGGCGAACGCCGTGCGCCTGCTGGAAAGCAAGTCACTGCCTGTTTTGCTAGGCGACGAACGCCTGCTGCACAAGGGCGTTGCCATGGGCTGTGTCGGGTCCATCACGGGGGTTGCCAACCTCTACCCCGAGCGGCTTTGCAATGTGCTCTCCTCCTCCACCGAGGATCCGATGTTGTCGCGAACGGTGGATCGTATCGTCGCCCTACCCGTCATCCCGGCCCTGAAAGTGCTGCTGGCCGACACTTTGGAGGATGCTGTCTGGGAGAACGTGCGTGCGCCCCTGACCGGCCTGTCTGCGGAGCAGAAGTCCGGACTTCTGGCACTGGAGGGAAAGGGCATGGCCGCATGAACAGGTCCGCACGCCGCCTGCGCGATGACGCCTATTCCAGTTTCACCGAAAAGCTCCTGTCGCGTGACATTCAGCCGGGAAAGGTCGTGTCCCAACGGGAACTTGTCGAACTCACCGGGATGCCCCTGGGCGCGATACGCGAGATGATCCCCCGGCTTGAGGCGGACGGACTGATCCGCACCGTGCCCAAGCGGGGTCTCCAGGTTCTCAGCATAGATCTGGAACTGATCCGCAATGCCTTCCAGCTGCGCAGGATCATCGAGAGCGAGGCTTTCGCGGCCTTTTGCAGGAATGCTCCCGATGCCGATATCGAACGCATCGCCGATGAACATCGCAGAACCCTTGTGGCAGCCGAGCAGGGTGTGACTCCGGAATTGCTGTCGCACGCCCAGCACATGGACTGGGCCTTCCATGATTTTGTCATCGATGCCCTCGGCAATCGGATCATCTCCGATATTCACCGGGTCAATGCCATCAAGATCCGCCTGATCAGAAACTCCGACACGCGCATGCTGCCGGAACTGGTGGAATCCGTCATGAACGAACATCTGGTGATCATCAGTGCACTCGAAAATCGCGACGTGAAGAAAACGGTTGAAGCTGTGCATGCACACGTGGACAGCGCAAAACGCCGGGCCCTCGGGGTCTGACGAAAAATGCGGGAGAACCGCAATGACAGAGGAGGAAGTAAAATGAAATCTTCTTTTTTCCGTAATGGCCTGGCCGCACTGGCGGCGCTGGCGATGACTGCGTCCGCCGTGGCGGACGACAAGGTTACGCTGCGGATGTCGACACCGGCATCTGAAACCGACCAGCGGTCGGTGGCCCTGGCCGAGGTGTTCGCACCTCAAGTGGCGGAGTTTGCGACATACGAACCGCACTACAACGCGTCGCTGATCAAACAGAACTCGGAGCTTGAGGCTATCGCTTCCGGCGACCTGGAAATGTCAATCGCATCCGCCCAGGAACTGGCGCAATATTTCCCCGAGTTCTCCATCTTTGCGACCGGTTATGTGCATCAGGATGCCGATCACCAGGTGCGAGTCTTCAACGATCCGCTCATGGATCCGTTCAAGCAGAAGGTCGAAGACGAACTCGGCATCAAACTTCTAGCCGTCATGTATCTGGGCCGCCGCCATGTAAACCTGCGGCAGACCAAGGATGAATTGACGGTCAAGACTCCGGCCGACCTGGCGGGCGTGAACCTGCGCATGCCGGGCACAGACGCCTGGCAGTTCCTGGGCAAGGCTCTGGGTGCAAACCCGACCCCCATGGCTTTCACGGAAGTCTATACCGCCTTGCAGACCGGTTCGGTCGATGGACAGGACAACCCGCTGCCGACTGTCGTGGATGCCAAATTCTTCGAGGTTACCAACCAGATCGCACTGACCTCGCATCTGGTGGACCTGAACTATGTGGCGTTCTCCAAGGCCGTCTGGGACAAGCTTACGCCCGAACAGCAGGCGAAAGTCCAGGCTGCGGCGGCGGCAGCAGCTGAAAGCGGCCGCAACGCACAGCTGCAAAAGGAAGCCGATCTGGTGTCGTATCTGGAGGAACAGGGCCTTGCGATCTACGAGCCGGACCTGAAAGCCTTCCGTGAACACGTGCAGTCTCAATACGTTGGTTCGGAATTTGCGGCCTCCTGGCCCGATGGTGTTCTGGACAAGATCAACGCACTGGGCAACTGACCCAAGCAGGGCAAGGGTGGCGGTCCGCCCTTGCCCACATTGGTGAACGGCACACATGAAACAGCTTGCAGCAGGTCTGAAACACGCGGCCCAGGCCCTTGCGGCTGCCATGATGGCCGTCATGTTCCTGACTTTCGTCCTTCAGATTTTCATCCGTTACTCGGCGCGCCTGGAATGGCTGCCTGAATATCTTCCATTTCTCGAACCGACGCGCTTTGGCTGGACACTGGAGCTGTGTCTTGTCCTGTGGCTCTGGCTGGTCTTCTGGGGCAATGCCTTCGTGGTCCGCGAGAGCGACCATGTGCGTTTCGACATCCTCTACAGCCGGGTCAGCCGGAATACGCGGCGCATCTTCGTGATTGTCTTCGGTCTGTGCATTGCCGTCGGCCTTGCGGTTTCGATCGAGCCCACCTGGGCCAAGTTCCACATTCTCAGGCTGAAGAAGACCGCGACCCTCTCTTCCCTGTTTGGCGACTGGATCAGGATGCGCGACCTTTACGTGGTCTACATGCTGTTTCTCGGCGCTGTCTCCGTGCGCTATTTCTGGATCGTGTGGCAGGCCTTCCGGTATGGCGTACCGGAAACGCCGGGCCATGAAGACCCGAGGCCGGGCGAATGAGTGTCCAGTTTCTGCTGTGCCTTGGAACGCTGTTTCTTCTGGCGGGCATGGGCGCACCGATTGCCTACGCCATCCTGATCTCCTCGCTCGTCTATCTGTTTGCTGCAGGACAGGACATCGGCCTGGCCGGTAAGGTGCTCATGGACGGGCTGTATTCCAGCTTCGTGCTCCTGGCTGTTCCCCTGTTCATCGTCGCCGCGAACATCATGAATGCTGGCACGATCAGCGACCGGCTCCTGCAGTTCTGCATCGCCCTTGTCGGCCGCTTCCGCGGGGGGCTGGGCCACGTGAACATCGTGGCGTCCCTGATCTTTTCGGGAATGTCTGGCTCGGCCGTGGCCGATGCGGCGGGGATCGGCAAGATCATCATCGAGATGATGACCAAAAGCGGCCACTACACGCGCGGCTATGCCGCCGCGATCACCGCCGCCTCTGCCACCATCGGGCCGATCATCCCGCCGTCGATCCCGATGGTGCTCTACGCGCTCGTTTCCAACACCTCGATCGGTTACCTGTTCCTGGGCGGAATTGTTCCGGGCCTTTTGATGGGAGCGGTCCTGATGGGGCTCAACATCTGGCTGTCGCATCGCCGGAATTTCGCACTGGAACCCGCGGTACCCCTGGTCGAGCTGCCCCGCCTGACGGTCAACGCCTTCCCGGCACTGCTGATGCCCGCGATCCTCCTCTACGGCATTTACGGCGGCGTCACGACTCCGACCGAAGCCGCTGCGGTCGCCGCCTTTTATGCACTCATCCTGGCGGGACTGTTCTATCGCGCTCTGTCGCTTGGCACGCTTTACACGATCCTCGTGGAAAGCGCGCGTTCATCAGCGGCGGTCGGCATCGTGATCGGCGGCGCGCTGATCCTGAACTATGTCGTCGCTTCGGAAAACATTCCGACGATACTGGCGGCGCAGCTGGTCGGGCTCGATATCCACCCTCTGGCTTTCCTGGTGATGGTGAATGTTCTGCTCTTGCTTCTGGGGTGCGTTCTGGATGCCACCACGATCATCCTGGTGATCATTCCGCTGTTCATACCGACATGCCGCGAACTCGGCATCGACCTTGTTCACTTCGGTGTCGTGGCGGTCGTGAACTGCATGATCGGTTTGATCACCCCGCCCTATGGCATCCTTCTGTTCGTCATAAACGCGGTCACCCGCATCCCGCTCAACGAAATCATCCGCGAAATCTGGCCGTTTCTGGCCGTATTGCTGGCGGCGCTGGCCGCACTGATCCTGTTCCCGGGGCTCGTGCTCTGGCTGCCGCAGGCGTTCGGATACGCGGGTTGAGAGCAGCCCTTTGCTGGGAGTGCTGGCAACAATGCTGGCGGCCGGCTTCCATGCCGGCCGGCACTTCGGCCGGGCAATTTGAGGTTCTTGAACTCACAGTCCCGTTGTGAAACCAGGCTTGATCTAGATCCTTGCGGACACCTTTGGAACGGATACAAAAGCCGCATGAAAGCGCTGGCTCTCGTTTCGCTCTATCTCCTTGCCGCCACCTTGCCGCTGATGCTGGCGGTGGTATTCGGCGGACCGCCGCGTCCGATCCATCAGGATCTTGCGTCCGGGATGGGAATACTCGCGTTTTCGATCGTGCTTTGCGAGTTTGTTCTCTCCGGTCGCCTCAAGAGCGTTGCAAACATTTTCGGCATGGATGTCACCATGCGCTTTCATCAACTCATTGCCCGTACCGCCCTGCTTTTTGCACTCGTGCATCCGTTTCTGTACCAGGGAACCCCGTCAGGCGGGACGCGCCCGTGGGATCCGACCCGGCAAATCACCCTGACCGAAGATTTTTCCGCGCTCGCCTCCGGGATTGGCGCATTTGTGCTTCTGCCGGCATTGGTGCTGTTCTCGGTCTGCCGTACGCAGCTGGACTTCAAGTATGAAACATGGCGTTTCATGCATGGTGTCGGTGCGCTTCTGATTGCACTCCTGCTGCTGCACCATGCCGTGTTTGCCGGACGCTACAGTGAGGAAACACCCCTCCTCTGGGTCTGGGTCGCGATGACCGCGCTCGCGACCGGATCGCTGCTCTATGTATATCTGATCGCGCCGATGCGGGATTTAAAGCGGCCATGGCAGGTCAGCCGCATTTCGCAGCAGTCGGCGAGGCAATGGGAGGTCACCATTGATCCGGTGGGGCACGCCGGCCTGCGCTACAAGGCCGGCCAATTCGTCTGGCTGAACATCGGTCACAGCCCGTTTTCGCTGTACGAGAACCCGTTTTCCATAAGTTCGGCACCATCCAGCGGCGCTAGCCTCTCGTTTTTGATCAAGGAACTCGGAGACTTCACCCGCTCCTTGAAAACCATGGTGCCCGGAATACGCGCCTACCTTGACGGTCCTTATGGCAGTCTCGTTGTCGACGGCCGCCAGGAGCCCGGTATCGTACTGGTTGCCGGCGGCGTCGGCGTCGCGCCGCTCCTGGGAATTATGCGGGAATTGCGTCTTGCGAACGATCCGCGCGAGGTCTGCCTGATCTATGGCAACAGAACGGTGGAGCAGATCCTGTTCCGTGAAGAACTGGCGGGCGAAGATGCAAACTACGTTCTCTCGGAACCACCGGAGGACTGGCCCGGAGAAACCGGCCTGATCGACGGCGCGCTGCTGGACCGGATTCTGTCGCCCGACCAGATCAGAGAATGGCTGTTCGTCCTGTGTGGCCCGTCCAGCATGATGGACACGGTCGAAGACCATCTGATCGACCGCGGAACACCATCGGACCGGATCCTGTCAGAGAGGTTCGCCTATGACTGACCTCTTTCGAAAGACCTCCCTGCGCCGGAAGGTTGCTCTCACGGTTTTCGCCGTCAATGCGATCCTTCTTGTAGCGCTCGCGGTTTTTGTCTTGCGTTGAGGTCCAGACGTACTTCCAACATCAACCGAAAGGGCAAACGGGTTCGACACCAGGGTCAGGTGTCGTCTGAAGGTGCCGAAGAGAATTGCGCAAGGGTTGCGCGAATCTGGTCAATGCGAACGGGCTTCGACAGGAACCCGTCCATGCCTGCCTGAATGCAGCTTTCCTCATCCTGCGCCATCGCATTTGCCGTCATCGCGACAATCGGAACCTTCGACGCCGCGCCGGCCAGCTTGCGTATTTCGCGCGTGGCCTCCAATCCGTCCATGTCGGGCATCTGCATGTCCATGAAAACGAGGTCGTACCCGGTTTCCTGAACAGCTGCGAGCGCGTGCCGGCCATCGGCTGCAATGTCTGCCTCATGCCCCAATGTGCTCAGGTAGCCCGACATGACCAGCTGATTGGTGACGATGTCTTCAACGATCAGGACCTTGAGTGGACGTTCGCCTGACGCCTCTTCGCCGGCAACACCGGGATCGGAAACTCTTCCGCGCTGCTCTTCGAGCCTCTCAGCGAATGCGTCCGGCATCAACGCACTGGCGACGCTGTCATGCGCGAGCGGTTTGGGCAGGATCACCAGGTTTGAAGCCGTCCGAGACGGCGCGGCATCCGTTGTCGTTGCCAACAGAACCGGCGCGGACCGGTCCGGTTCCAACGAGAGAAGGTCATCGAGTTGCGCGCTGCTCACGGCACTTGCCAAGACAGCCTCGTAGCTATGCGTCGCCAGGTGCTCCCGCACCTGTTGTACCGACCGGGCATGATCAACCGTGAAACCGAGGTCTTCCAGTGTCTCGGCATATACCCCGGCGACGGGTTCAAGCGCACTGAAACAAACAATGCGGCCACGATCCATCCGGGTCGGCTGGCCGCTCTTTTCGGAACCTGCGTGAACCGGCGGGAACGGTATCTGGAACCAGAAGGTGCTGCCGGCGCCGAATTTGCTCTCGACCCCGATCCGGCCTCCCATCAACTCGGCCAGCTGCCTGGAGATCGCCAGCCCCAGACCGGTTCCGCCGTGACGGCGCGAATTGCTTTGATCGACCTGAAAGAACTTGTCGAACAGCCTGGGCAGCCGGTCGGATTCAATCCCGATGCCGGTGTCTTCCACTTCGAAACGCAGGTCCTTGACTGCCGCGGCCTGTGAAACCCTGAGAACGACAGCCCCCTTTGTCGTGAACTTGATCGCGTTTCCGATCAGGTTCATCAGGATCTGCCGGAACCGGCCGGGATCTCCGATGACCCTGGACGGCACAGACGGAGCAATATGACACGCCAGTTCCGTGCCGCTGGCGAGTGCGACGGGCGTCAGGATTTCGATGACGCCGTCGACTGCCCTTCGCAGATCAAAAACCTCTTCGGCCAGGTCGATGCGGCCGGCTTCCAGCTTCGAAAGATCGAGGATGTCGTTGATGATGGTCAACAGCGCTTCGCCGGAGGAAAGCACGGCGTCGGCATAGCGCTGCTGTTCGGACGACAGCCCGGTTTCCTGCAACAGGGAGATCATGCCGATAACACCGTTCATCGGGGTGCGGATTTCGTGACTGATATTTGCAAGGAACTGGGACTTTGCCTCGTTCGCCGAGACGGCGTCCAGCATGGCGGACTGTAACTCCGCCGTCCGTTCCTGGACCTGTCGCTCCAGCTGCGAGAGGGTTACCTTGAGCGTCTGGTTGATCTCGTAGAGTTCACTGCTCTTGCGCTCCAGAAGCCGTTCGGCCTCCTTGCGGGCCGCGCGTTCCCGCTCAAACCGCCGGATCCACTTGGATGCTTCGAGGTTTTCGCTCATCAGGCCTCCCGGCTAATGACGAATTGAACCTTCATGGGACCGTTTTCATCCGTCCTTTCAATCGTCAGGTTTTCCTTGAAATGCGCTCCGCACCCCTGGATGAGCCCATGCGCCAGGTCCCCGAACGGACGCTTGGAGCTGTAGTTCATGATCAGCTTGTTCTCATCCACCCGTTCGCACAGAAAGGTCGGCAGCTCCGCATTCGGGTAGAGTTTCTTGACCTCGACGTGAATGTATTCCTCGATTTTCTGCAGGAAATCCAGGCTGCTATCCGTTTTTTCGAAGAAGTGCGCATGCGTCACGGTAAAGCGCCCAAACAGGTGCTCGCCGAAAACCACGATCAGTGTATCGATATCAATGCCGGTCACCTTGTGGAGGGCGGCGACGAGTTTGACCATGTCATTGTGGTCGTAGTCCTGCACGGCGGTGAAGCCGGTCTCGCTTCCCACACCGGACAGTTCCATGATCTCATCGGCAACGTCGAAGGAAAACTTGTCTTCGACCATCTCCATAAACTCAGTGAAAACGACGCCCAGCATGGATGCTCACCCTTGGTTCGGATCGCCGCGAGATTCTTCCGGAGATCATCGCGGAACTCAATACGCACGCTACTTTCAATGAAGGCTTTGCAACAGTGTCAAATACCTCAATTGGCGCCATTCGAGACCGCGATCAATGACGCCGCGACAGGCAGCCCATCGAGTGATGTCTGTCTCGAATGACGTCTGTGCAGTTTGACCGGGAAAACTTAAGAAACACGTGACTTTTCTCCAGCCGATCCCGGTGAAAAAGAAGTTGCCCGATGCGCTCGAGATGCCTTGTCCAAATGAGAGAAAACTCCTATCTTCTGCGACCCTTGCCGGGCGGAGGAAAGAATGAACAAAACGGTCGTAAGTAGCTGGAACGAATGGGATCCTTTGAAGCACGTCATCGTCGGCCGCGCCGATGATTGCCATATTCCTCCCGAGGAACCGGCGCTTGATGCGAAAGTCCCCGAAGACAGCGACATGCGCGGACAATGGGGACGGCGCCCGCAGGAAACGATCGATCGCGCCAACGAACTCCTGGACACGTTCGCGGCCCAGCTGGAGGCCCGGGGAATCCGGGTCGACCGGCCGGTTCCCATCGATCATTCGCTGCCTGCGACGACACCCGATTTTCATACCGACAGCCAGTTCGGATGCATGCCGCCGCGCGACGTGCTCTTGACCGTCGGCTCGGAAATCCTCGAGGCGACGATGTCCTATCGGTGCCGCTGGTTCGAATATCTGAACTATCGCCCGCTGCTGCAGCGCTATTGGGAGGAGGATCCGAATTTCCGGCACGAGGCCGCGCCCAAACCCCGGCTCACAGATGCCGATTATCACCCGGACTACCTGTCGGAAAAGATAGGCGTGCAAAAGCGTCTGCAGTGGGCTGCCGAGAAGTTCTTTGTGACGACGGAAGAGGAGCCCCTGTTCGATGCCGCGGACGTGTTGCGTTTCGGCAGGGATCTCGTCGTACAGCACGGTTTCACGACGAACCTGAAAGGCATCGAGTGGCTGCGCCGGCATTTTCCGGACCATCGCGTCCATACCGTGAATTTCCCCGGAGACCCCTACCCCATTCATATTGACGCGACCTTCACGCCACTGCGTCCGGGCTTGATCCTGAACAACCCGCAGCGGCGCTTACCTTCGGAACAGCGCGGCTTGTTCGAAGCGAATGGCTGGGAGATCGTGGATGCCGCGCAGCCCGCACACAACGCGCCGCCGCCACTTTGCTATTCCAGCGTCTGGCTGTCGATGAACGTGCTGGTTCTCGATCCGAAGACGGTGTGTGTCGAAAAGTCCGAAGTCTATCAGGCGGAGCAAATGGACAAGCTGGGCATGGAAGTCGTCGAGGTCGAACTGCGCGACGCCTATGCCTTTGGCGGCGGTTTGCACTGTTGTACGGCCGATGTGTACCGCGAAGGTGGTTGCGAAGACTATTTTCCGAACCAGTAGTCAAGAGCGCGCCCGGACAGACGCTGTAGACAGGATCTGCGGACCGGTTGCCTTGCCGTGAAGACACTGGGCGTTTCGGTCTGGTGCGACTGCAGGGACAGGTTTTGTGGCCGGAACCCGGCCGTTTGATGCCGCCTGCGGACGCGCTGGCCTTTCAGACAGTGATGCCGCATTGCCGTCAGGAGCCGCCTGCTCTAAGACCGACAGGTGGTACAAATGCTTTTTGGGAAATGATTGCGCGTACCGGCCGTACGCAGGAGCCCTGATACATGGCGGAAAAACCAGTCTGGCAGCTGAGCGCGAGCGAACTCGTCAACCAGATCGCAAGGCGCGAAACAACGGCTGAAGCCGTTGTTGCAGGCACCGTGGCGCGCATGCGCGCAGAAAACGGTCATCTGAATGCGGTTGTCGATGACCTGGGCGATGAAGCGATCGAAACCGCGCGCTATCTGGACGCTGTCCAGAACAATTCCGGTCCTTTCGGTCCGCTGCACGGTGTCCCGGTGACCATCAAGGTCAATGTCGACCAGAAGGGCAAATCGACCACGAACGGGGTCAAGGCCTTCACCGACATTGTCGCGCCGGATGACGCGCCATTCGTGCGAAACCTGACCAATGCCGGCGCAATCGTGATCGGCCGCACGAATACGCCTGAATTCTCCTTTCGCGCTACGACGACCAACGAATTGCATGGACGCACATCAAACCCGTGGAATGACTGGGCCTCACCCGGCGGGTCGTCAGGGGGCGCCTCGGCCGCCGTCATGAGCGGCATGGGTCCGATCGCCCACGGAAACGACATCGGAGGGTCGCTGCGCTTTCCCGCTGCCGCCACCGGTGCGGTTACCGTCAAACCGGGACTTGGCCGCACGCCTGCCTGGAACCCTTCGCAAAAGGCCGAGCGCGGTATGCTCGCGCAATTGATGTCCGTCCAGGGGGTGATTTGCCGGGAGGTCCGCGATGTGCGGCTCGCGATGAGGTCGGCCATCGCCTACGACCCGCACGATCCCTGGCAGGCCCCCGTCCCGTTCGATGGCCCCGCTCCGGAAAAGCCGGTCAAAGTCGGGTTCACCACCAACACCTATCAGTTCGAGGCACACCCTGCGATCCTCCAGGCCCTTGAAACCGCCCGCGACTGCCTGATCGATGCCGGATACGAGGTCATCGAGATCGAGACGCCCGACATCAGCGAAATCGGCGAAACGGGCTACCGCGCCTTGATGGGCGAGGTCAACGTGCTGATGCTGAAGGATGTCCGCGAACACGGCAGCTCCGAAATCAACCGGATGTTCGACGAGTATTTTGAACTGTTCCCCCCCTTCAGGGACGACGAACTGCTGCAGCAGATGGCAAGGCGTTCCCATTTCATACGCCAGTGGAATCTCCTGTTTGAGGAGTATCCCCTCGTGTTGTGCCCCTTCCTGCCGTCTCCGACCTATGCCTGGAACAGGGACGCGGAGGGCAAGGACGGCATCATGGAAGTGCTCGGCTGCGGGATCTGGTCATTTGCCATGAACTACATGGGTTTGCCCGCAGGTATCGTGTCTCCTTCGATGCATGACGGCATGCCGGTCGCGGTGCAGGTTGCCGGACAACGCTTCCGGGAGGACCTGATTCTCGATGCACTCGAAGCGGTGGAAACACGCGTGGGCGTCATGGCCGAAAAACTGTTCGCGCAGAACGCGTCCTGAGCACGGACGGTGCTCGCCTATCGACTACGGCAGATACTCTGACCTTAGGGCACGTTTTGCACCGGTCTCTGGACGCAAGACGTGTTTTCCTTCGCTTTGCGCAAGTGAAACCGGCGCATTGCGTGTAGTATCAGAGACACGCGATTTGCAGGAGGACCGATCTTGCCGTTTGCCTGGCCTCACCTGACCCTCGCCGTTATGCTCGCTGCCGCCATATCGGGTGTGCCGCCGGCCGATGCGGCGCAGCAGAATTCAAGAATTCCCGGCTGGCTGCAAAAACATGTCGGTACCGCCGAAGGACAAATTGCGCCGGTTGTCCTTCAAAGGGCGCGTGCGCTCTATGAGCGAAAGCGCCGCCAGGGCAAAGTCAGAAACCCCTGTTATCTCGCCAAGGACGCAACGCGCCCGAGCACGGCGCGCAGTGGAAAGCCAGGGCGCCGGTTTTATGTCATTTGCGAGCAACGCAAGTTTTTCCGGGCTGTTTCGTCCGGCTACGGCAACGGCCGGAAACTGAAACGCGCGAATTTCTCGAACGGTCGCCAGTGCGCCAGGAATTTCAGCAATGCGGAGGGGTCGAAACTCACGGCGGGTGGCGCTTACGTCACGGCCGAGACGAGGACATCCTTCAAAGGGTACCACCGCCAGTCCGGCAAAAGGAAAGCCTTTCACCGGACGTTCCTGTTGTTTGACGGTGAAGGCGACGCCGCAAATGCCCGGGAACGGGCCATCGGCGGGCACCCCGCTGTTTTCCTGAAATGGCAATGCCGTTTCAAGAACCCGAAAAGTCCGCACGCGGACGAGGATGGCTATGTCCCATACGGCAAGCTGGTGAACTACACCGGCGGGCGCAGCAATGGCTGCACCACCTGGTCACCGTCCGAATCGCGGGAGATCCTGTCGCTTGTCGAGGGAAACCCGACCACGCTCTACATCTATCCCGAGGGACGCGACATCAACGCGGTGGCGAATGCGGTCAGCAAACGCAAGTCGCTAGCCAACGCGGGGCTCTACTGGAACGCCAGTTGCCTGAAAGCAATCGGAGCGCCCCAGTTCTGGCCGAAGAGAAAACTGCAGCCGATCATCAACGAATGGCGGCGCTCCTTGCCGAAACAACCGCCGCTGGAACTGCCGATCTGCAAGTGAATCCGGTGTTGGATGTGTCCGAGGGCGGCCAAGGGTCTTATTGGCCGCGCGAGAGGACCAGCCAGGCGTCTCGCGCCGCATCGACGGGCCGGACCATCTTCACATCCCCGGTCTCAGCGTAGCGGCGCAGCGTGAGGGCACAGTCCCAGTTGCCTTGCAACAATCCCTCAAAAGCGGCGACGGTCGACATTGCATCGATGATCTCGTCGAATTCTGACAGGGACGTGTAAGAACGTGTCGCCGGATGGAGCGCAATGGTTCGGGGATGCTCGACATTGAACCGGGACAAGATCGCGAGAGGCTGGCTCGTCGCAATGAAAGTGTCGGTCAAAAGGATACCGTGCGCGTACTGGGCTGTCGCAACCGTCTCTGCGGCAGCCGGGTGAGCGGCACAAATCATCAAATGTGTGGCCTCGCCGCGGACGCAATGTTCCAGCATGCGGGCCGCGTCCGTCGCGTGGATGACCCGCGCCGGGCTCCCGCGCTCGCGCAGATAATTGCGCAGAACAAAATCATGATTGGTGCCTTCGGGGCCCAAAGTCACGTACACCGTTTCATCTTCCATGCGTGCCGGTTGCAAGGTACTGGTCCCGCGCTCTCTTTTTGTCTGCATCTGGCAGGGCCTGGATTCAGCGCGTCCGACGCCCGATACCGCTTACGTGCTACACCGGCTTTCCTGCAAGCAGTGCGTCCAGCCGTCCGTCTTTCTCCAGCGCGGCAAGGTCTTCGCCGCCGCCGACATGAGTCGGACCGGCAAAGATCTGCGGCACCGTGCGTCGGCCATTGCTGCGGGTAACCATGACATTCGCCGCCTCCGGGTCGCGGTCCACATCGACCTCGACATAAGCGATCCCCTTCTCCCGCAGGAGCGCCTTGGCAGCCCGGCAATGGGGGCAATCGGGTGTCGTGTAGATCAGGACGCCGGAACCGTGTTCCCCGGCCGTGTTGTCCTGAAGCCAGCCGATCACCTCGGCTGCGGACCTGTTCGGTGGAAAGACCGGATAGAAGACATGCTCGACAACGCCATCCTTGAGAATGAGGGTCAGCCGCTTGATCAACCGCATCCCCTCGACCACCATGGTTGGCAGTCGCATGGCGTCCGAGAACTCGAAATCGGTATCGCTCAGGACCGGGAAAGACAGATCCAGGCGGTCGGAGAGTTCCTTCTGATAGTCCGCGGTCTGCGTGCTCAAGCCGAAAACGCTCACTCCAAAGGCGGCGAAGACGTCCTTT
Organism: Roseibium sp.; assembly: GCF_965229775.1. Classification (GTDB taxonomy): domain Bacteria; phylum Pseudomonadota; class Alphaproteobacteria; order Rhizobiales; family Stappiaceae; genus Roseibium. Next base: position 4,430,729 of record NZ_OZ245929.1, on the reverse strand, counting down.
TCTGCCTGAAACGACAGCGTCTGCGGGGTGCAGCCGCGCGCGCCGGGAATATCGTTCCAGCCGGGCGGCAGTTCGACGCCGGGAACACCAGTCATCGGATAGGCGTAGACGACCACCCTGCCAGGGACCTTCGAAAGATCCACCCGGTCTCCGGATGTGGCGCGCAAATGGACCGACGGCACTTTCATCCCCTTCAGATGATCAGCTCCGCCATCGTCAACCGGTCGTGGCAGGTCATCTGGAAGAACGAGCGGATTGGCGGTGTTTTGCGTATTCGTCATGGATCGAGAACTCCAATTGCCTGTTCTATCCGTGCCTCAAAAGCGGTTTCGCGAATAGGTCCAGTATGTTCAAATTTTTGGGGTCCGGTTCCGCAATCAAACGTGGAGATCCGGGACAACAATCCGTTCCTGTTTTGCGATGACCCGAGAATGATCTTTTTCGCTCAAAGCGGACAATTCCTGTGGCTCCCACTCAGGTCCGCGCCCGGCTCAACACGAAGCATCCGCCGGGAGTTACGGACGTTCTCGCTCCAGTCTCGTGCAAACGCAGGGCAATCACTCCAGCTCTGTCAATTTGACGAACGTCATAAGTAACATCTCGAAGCGGTGTTGGCGGGAAGATAGTGTTGCAATTCCAAGAAAAAGAAAATTCCTTTTGCAGGAGGCTTTCATGGGGTGGTTTGCGGGATCATCAAAGATTGGCGTGATATTGCTTGGTATGGTTCTCGGGGCCAATGCCCATGCCGATGGGTTCGAAATGGTGGGGGCGAGCGTAGACGAGCGCATGACATACCACCGGGCAGTAGATGCCGCTGTTTGGGCCATGCCCCTCATGAATTTCAAATTCTACCGGGACGCGCTGGCTGATGCCGGAGTTGGTCCGAATGATGTCGGCTATTTTTCGCAATTACAGGACTGGCGCTTCCAGACGGCGACTCCGAACAACACCACTCCCTACATCATGACCTATTGGTCCATCGAAGATGGCCCAGTGGTGGTTGAAATGCCGCCCTCTGAAGACGGAGTGGGGATCTTCGGCACAATCATGGATGCGTGGCAAAGGCCACTGGACGACGTTGGCGCGGCGGGACGCGATCGCGGCCTTGGCGCAAAATACCTTATTGTTCCGCCGGGTTACGACGGTCCACTCCTGCAAAACGCGCTCGTCTATGAGCAGGAGACCAACTTCGGCTTTGCGGTCTTGCGGCCGATCCTGCCGGGTGGCGCAACCGCTGAGAACCTTGCCAGGGCGACGGAACTGACAAAAAAACTCAGGATCTATCCTCTTTCGGAAGCTGACAGTCCATCGACCAACTACGTCGATCTTTTCGGCAAGTTGCTGGAAATGACACCCAAGCTGGATGGAAGCATATACGCACAGATCCACGAGATGATCGGCGAAGAAACTGTTCTGGAGCGTGACCTTGCCATGATGGGGCTGCTGTCACGAATCGGGATCAGGCGGGATCAGCCCTTTGCGCCGAGCGATGAACTTCAATCGATGTTCGATGCCGCCGGGCCAGAGGCTCTGGAATACATGATTGATCAATACCACCGCGTTCTGAATCCGTTTGTCTTTGAAGGCAAGCGCTGGTCGGCACTGGTTCCCAACGGTTCCCGCGAAACGGAGTGGTCCTACGAGTACCCTGCATATTACGATTATCACGCACGCGGCGCGCTTTACTACGCAATCATCACGAGCGTGAAAAACTACGGCAGTTCAACCTACTACCTCGATCTTGCCGAAACCCCGGATGGCGAATGGCTCGACGGCAGCCGGAACTACAAGCTTACAATGCCGCCAGATGTGCCGGTAAGAGACTTCTGGGCGATAACGACCTACGACCTGGAAACAGCATCTTACCTGCGCGATCTGGAACCGAGCAGCATTGACTCAACGATGACCGATGTCGTGGCCAACGAGGACGGGTCAGTCGACATTTTCTTCGGACCGACCGCACCGAAGGGCAAAGAGAGCAACTGGCTACCGACCGATCCGGAACGTCGTTTCTTTCTTCTGGCGCGCTTTTACGGACCAGAGCCAGCACTTCTCGACAGCAGCTTTGAGCTGAACGATATCGAACGCGTCGACTAGTGCGTCGAAGCGTCAAACAGGGTCCTGACAACAATCCCCCAACAATGCTTTCGTTCAGCCCAGATCATTTGCGTTTCAAGTGCACCAATCGCGCTTGTTGTCCATTGCCCGGGGAGGCTCGGTTCGAGCTCTCTCGCCATCCTCCGCGATCATGACGCGCAGCCATGTCATCAGCTTTTTCAACGGTGGGCGCTTGACGCCCTGCCGTGTCAGCATGTGATAGCCGGTTCCCGGGTCTTCTTCATCCTCGAAAAGCACCTGAAGGCTGCCTGCGTCGATATCCGGCTTGATAAACGCCTTGGCTGTCGCCGAGACGCCCTCGCCGCGCCTGAGGCCTTCAAGCAGCATGTAGCCCGGCAGATGGGTGACGTTGAGCTTCTCACAGGGCACCACGCCCTGGTTCTCCATCCAGATCGCCAGTTCGTTGGTGCCGTATTCCTGTAGCCACGGGAAGTCCAGAATGTCCTCGGGGCTGTCGATCGCCCTGTCGCCGATCAGGCAGCGCGCCCCGACAACAGCAAAGTTGGTCGGCAAAAGCAATTCGGAATCCAGACCGGGCCAGTCGCCCCTGCCGAAGCGGATCGCCATGTCGGTGCCGCCCGGCGTCAGTTCGATGACTTCGGCCGTCGGGTTGAGCATCAACTCGATGTCCGGGTGCTTCAGCCGGAAATCGTTGATGCGCGGCATCAGCCAGCTGACCGCGAATGTCGGCGTCATGGTGATGTTGAGCGGCCTTGCCTGGTCGTCCTTGAGGAGCGCATCGACGGTGTCGCGAATGGCTTCGAAACCGCCCTTCAGTCCGCCGAACAATTGTTCACCTTCCAGGGTCAGCGCGACACCCCGGCCTTCCCGCACAATCAGTTTCAGTCCCATGAAACTCTCGAGGCTTCGGATCTGCTGACTGACAGCCGCATGGGTGACATTGAGCTCCCGTCCGGCAGCGGAAAGGCTTTTTGTCTCGGCCACGACGGCAAACACCTTGAGACTGTTCAGCGGAGGCAGGGTACGCCAGTCCATATGTAACTTTTCCTTACATATTCAAATTCTTCCTGACTCGCGTTTCACCCGCATCAGAGCCATATTCCCATCAGACGCCAACCGAGGAGTGTAAGTCAATGTTAGATATTTATGCACGCAGCCTTCTGGAAGCAACCCGGTCTTCGCGCGCTGAAACGACGGACCCGCGCACCAAGCGCCGTCTGGCCGAGGAACGGAACAGGGAAGAACAGGCCGCCCGTGTCTGGTGGCGCAGACCCTATTGGGTGTAATCCCCGCGAGCCTTCATCGACGGTCTCAACAAGACAGGGTCCGGCACAAACGCCGGACCTGCTTTTTTTGGGTCACACCGGATGCCCTTGCCCTCGCAGCGCCTTCCGTTTGCCGCTGAAACCGCCTTATGCTTGCAGGGTTCGACCCACTACGGCCCGGTTTAAACCGGTCATGATCTATTCAGGCGATCCCCGGTCAGTAAACTTGTCATTCCGGCTGAAGCGCAGCGGAAGGCCGGAACCCAGTAACCACCTGTTTCTCCTTCATCCTTCAACCTTCGGCCACATGGAGTACTGGTTCCCGGTCTTGCCGCGCGTGCGGCAAACCGGGACGACAAGTCCGGGAGAAAGCACCGTATCCCGACTTGGTGCCGATCGGAATTGCGCACCTTTCTCTACGGCATAAATTCTACTGTATTTTTCAAACCGGACAGCAGTAGGCTCGACCGCGGTTGAAATCAAATCTTTGCCAGGGGAACCCATGCGCCACGACCCTTCAGAATGGACAGCACAGGCGGTCCTTCAACACCTTGGCGATCTCGGAACAGAGGAAAACCGGCAGGGCATGGCCCGGTTCGGCATCGACGCTTCCAGAGCCTTCGGAGTGCCGCTTTCCGTTCTGCGCCCTTTTTCCAGGAAACTCGGCAAGTCGCCGGACCTGGCAGGCGATCTTTGGGCTACCGGATTTCACGAGGCCCGGCTGCTCGCGATCCTGATCACGCCTCCGAAAGCGATGACGGCAGCGCTGATGCAGCGCTGGCTTGACGACATCCAGTCCTGGGATCTCTGCGACCAGCTCACCAATGTCTACGCCCGGCGCCCGGATTCAGGTGCACTCGTCGCAGACCTCGTGGCGAGCGAGCGCGAGTTCGTGAAGCGGGCCGGATTTGCATTGATCGCCTGGCGCGCCGTCCACGCGAAAACCGCTCCGGATCAGGCGTTTCTTGACTGCTTCGCCTTCATCCGCGCGGCCTCCACGGACGACCGCAATTTCGTCTGGAAGGCGGTGCATTGGGCGTTAAGGCAAATCGGCAAACGCTCGGCGTCTCTGCATGGTCCGGCACTGAACCTGGGCGAGGAACTGGCCCGATCCGACGACCGGACCGCGCGCAGGATCGGCCGCGAGACCGTGAAGGAGCTGTCCTCGCCAAAAGTGCGTCAGCGTCTCGGGATCGGATAATCCCGCTCAAACCTCGACTTCGACGGTGCCGATCGGGTTGGAACAGCACGCGAGGATGTATCCTGCCTCTATGTCGTCTTCACTGATCCCGCCGGAATGGACCATGTGCACTTCGCCGTCCAGTTTCCGGACCTTGCAGGTCCCGCAAACGCCGAACGTGCATCCGGACGGAATGTTGAGGCCGGCATCCTTGGCGACCGCAAGCACGGTATCGGTCTCGGTGCACCAGGCAGAGACACCTGAATGGGCGAAAACGATCTGCGCCTTGGTGTCTTCCTGCGGGACGACATCGTCAAATTCGGTCAGTTCCGCCTTGGTTTCGGCAGGTGCCTGGAAACTCTCCTGGTGATAGCGGTCCATGTCGTACCCGAGCGCATTCAGGATCTCCCGGACGGCATCCATGAACCCTTCCGGACCGCAGCAATAGACGTCGCGCTCCAGGTAATCGTTGCACATCAGACCGAGCATCAGCTGGTTGAAATGCCCGCGATAGCCGGTCCAGACCTCATAGGGATCGCTCTGCTTGACGACGAAGTGCAGTTGCAGCCCCGTGACCCGGCTCGCCATGTATTCCAGTTTCTGACGGAATATCAGATCCGCCGGACGTCTGGCACACTGGATGAAACAGATGTCCGGGTCTTCGCCGCGTTCAAAAAGCGTCTGGGCCATCGACATCATCGGTGTGACGCCTGAGCCTGCCGAGATGAACAGGAACTTGCCGTCCGGGCTCGGCGGCAGATGAAAGAGCCCGGCAGGACCGAACGCCTTCAGGCGCATGCCCGGCTTCAGATTGTCCAGAAGCCAGCGCGATCCCTGACTTCCGGTCTGGGCCTTGACGGTCACCGAAACATAGGCGTTGGACACCGGAGAAGACGACAGCGTGTAGGTTCTCTGCACATTGCCGCCGGGCAGCGGCAGATCCAGCGTGATGAACTGCCCTGCCCGGTAGACAAACGTTGCCCCGGACGGCGGCCGGAACGAGAAGGTCTTCACATCGGGTGCTTCGGGCACCACCATCACGCATTCCAGCAATTCGCTGTCGGACCAGACAGGCGTGTCGCGTCCCGGCATCGGTATCATGGGCTTACTCCGCCGCGACGCGGAAGCGTCCGAGAAGGGACGTTTCAAGATGCGCGGCATACCAGTCGACGAACTGGATGACGCCGCTTTCCTGCACCGGTGAATACGGCCCCGGCTCATAGGCCGGCGAACAGATGCCGATCTGGTTCTCCTCGACGATCCGGCGGTCCTCGTCATTGGTATGGGTCCAGACCTCGGTCAGCCGCTCGAGGTCGTAGTCGACGCCTTCCTGCGCATCCTTGTGAACCAGCCACGTGGTGGTCACCTCGGATTCCATCGGCCCGATCGGCAGCACACGGAAGGTGAGAACCTGATCCGACAGGAAATGGTTCCATGTGTTCGGATAGTTGAAGAACAGGCACGTTCCGGCATTGTCGAAAGGGACGGTTCCGATGCGCTTCGACACGGCCGCCTTGCCGTCCATCGTGTAGCTGACGGCTTCCCCCAGGAACGGGATACGCACGAAGCGCCACTGCTCGTTCGGCGAGATCACGTATTTCGCGGGCAGTCCTGCGTTCTCGCAGCGCTCGACGTGCTGCTTGCCGACGTTTGAGGTCGACGCGTCATCGGCTCCGACCAGGTTCGGATCGTCGGGGAATGTCCGGCACAGCGAAGGATGGGAGCCGGAACAGTGGTAGCATTCCCGGTTGTTCTCCAACACGAGCTTCCAGTTGCCTTTCTCGATGATCGTCGACTGGTGCGCGACCTTCAGATTTCCAAGGTCGTGGGGCCCGAGATAGCGTTCGGCCTGACGTTGAAGGCCGGACGCGTCGGGTGCGATCTCGGCAAGACAGATGAAGATCATGCCGGACACATCAATGCAGTGAACCGTCTTCAGCCCGTGATCCCCGGGGTTGAAGTCGGCTCCCATCTCGCGTGCCCAGAGGAGCTTGCCGTCCAGTTCATAGGTCCACTGATGGTAGGGACACACCAGCTTGGGCGCGGATCCCCTGGCGGCGGAACAGATCCGGCTGCCGCGGTGGCGGCACGAGTTGTGGAAGGCCCGGATGACCCCGTCAGCACCGCGCACGACAATGACGGAGTACGCGCCGATCTGCATCGTGACGTAGTTTCCGGTTTTCGGGAGTTCTGCGGAACAGACCGCGAAAACCCAGTCTTTCTGCCAGATGTGGGCGAGATCGGCCTGAAACACGTCGCTGTCTGTATAGAACGGTTGCGGCAGGGAATAGCCGGGCCGCCGGCTCATCAAGAGCGATAGAATGTCCGCGTCGCTGTACATGTGTGTGATCCTGATGTGTTCGCTGCCACCGGGCGTTGATGCTGCGGAAAACTAGTCCCGGACCAATCCTCCGCCATAGCTCAAAAACGGCATCCGCTTATTCAAGTGAGACGCTGCCCAAAAATTCCGCATCCAGGCGACGTCAGATGTCTTTCACCAGCCTCAAAGCGTCGTAGATCGCGGCATGGGTGTTCCTGGCGGACACCGCATCCCCAATCCGGAACAGGGCAAACTCTCCATCGGGATTGGCCTCAAGCGGCTGGGGACGGCCAAAGATCAGCGCCTCCTGGTTCACGGCGCCGAGGTTTTTCGACCGTGGCTTGAGGTCGAAATAAAGCTCGTCCAGCGGAACCGTTGCGTGGTTGACGACGATCTGGTCGAAGTCGCGCGTCTCGGTATGGCTGGAATAATCCGTTCCGATAACCGCAGTGATCCAGTTGCCCGCGCGTTTGGCAGCCTTGAGGCGATAGGTGACCGTGAAGCGGACATCCTTGTCCTGGAGCGCGCGCATGTAGGGCACCAGGTTCATTCCCATGACCTCCGGCGAGAATGAACGATTGGGCGTCATGATCTCGACATGCGCGCCAGTCTTGGCGATCATTTCGGCCGCCTGCAGGGCTGCATGATCCCCAGCGTCGTCAAACACGAGAACCTGCCGGCCCGGTTTGACATCCCCGGCAATGATATCCCAGGCGGAGACGACCAGATCGTTGCCCTCGGACAGCACATCGGTATGGGGCAGACCACCTGTCGCGACAATAACAGTATCCGGTGATTCTGACCTGACATCAGACTCTTCCGCGTATGTATTGAAGTTGAATCTCACATTTCTGGCGAGGCATTGCTGCATGCGCCAGTCGATGATCGAGATCATTTCCCGCCGCCTCTCGGACTGGGCCGTCAGCCGCACCTGTCCGCCCGCATCGGGTGCCGCCTCGAAGACGACAACATCGTGGCCGCGTTCAGATGCAACGCGGGCCGCCTCCATGCCGGCGGGGCCTGCCCCGACAACAACCACCTTTTTCGTCTCGTTTGCCGGCGTTATCTCGTGCGGCATCGTCAACTCGCGGCCCGTGGCGGGATTGTGAATGCACAGAGCTTCCCCCCCCTGGTAGATCCGGTCGAGGCAGTAGGTCGCGCCGACACAGGGCCTGATATCCTCTTCCCGCTTTTGCGAGATCTTCCGGACGATCAGGGGATCGGCCATGTGCGCGCGCGTCATGCCGACCATGTCCAGCAATCCCTCGGCGATCGCGTGACGTGCCGTTGCAACGTCGGGGATCTTGGCCGCATGGAATGTCGGCAGGCCGATTTCCCGCCGCACCCTTCCGGCGAAATCGAGATGCGGAGCGTTGCGCATGCCCTGCACCGGGATGACGTCCGTCAGCGCGGCGTCGGTGTCGATATGGCCGCGGATCACGTTGAGGAAATCGATTTGACCGGTCGCTTTCAGGCGCCGGGCGATTTCCAGTCCTTCCTCGGCGGTTATGCCCCCCGTCATCGCCTCGTCGGCCGTGAAGCGAATTCCAAGAATGAACTCCTCCCCGACCCGTTGCCGGATGGCATCGATGACCTCAAGCGAAAACCGCATGCGGTTCTCAAGCGTTCCGCCGCCGTAAGGACCATCAAGCTGGTTTGTCGCCGGCGACCAGAACTGATCCATCAAGTGGCCGTAGGCTTCCAGTTCGACACCGTCCATACCGCCTTCCTTCATGCGCTCCGCGGCGTCGGCATAGTCCTGGATGATGCGCGCTATATCCCAGTCCTCGACAAGCTTCGGAAAGAACCTGTGCGCCGGTTCCTGGGCCATTGTCGAGGAAACGGACGGCAGCCAGTCGCCCTTGTTCCAGCCGGTCCGGCGGCCCAGATGGGTGAGTTGGATCATGACGGCGCAGCCGTGATCGTGGCAGGCATCGGTCAACTGCCGGATCCACGGCACGACTTCGTCGCGGTAAGCGAGGATGTTGTTGAAGGCGGGCGGCGAATTGCGCGACACGGCAGCCGAACCCGCCGTCATCGTCAGCGCGACCCCTGCCCTTGCCCGGGTCTCGTGATAGGCCCGATAGCGGTCCTTGGGCATGCCGTCCTCGGGATAGGCTGGCTCATGCGACGTGATCATGATCCTGTTTTTCAGCGTCAGGTGCTTGAGCTGATAAGGCTGCAGCAGTGGATCCCTTGACATGCGCTTCCCTCAATTCGCATCCGGCCGGCCTGCCCGGTCAGTGGCGAGCTTATTGCGGGGAACTGCAAGGTGAAAAGCCGCAAAAACGACATTTATGTCGTTTTTAAAGACATACATGTCAATTTGGCTTGTTCGGCCGGAAATCAGCTGCTAACGAGCCTCCATGACCGAACCCCTGATCGAAAAAACCAGCGGATGGCGCGGAACACGGGAACTCTGGATTCAGGCGGCCTACAGTGCCTTGCTGGACAGCGGCATTGATGCGGTCAAGGTCATGCCGCTCGCGGAACGCATGGGTTTGTCCCGAACGAGTTTCTATGGTCACTTTTCGGATCGCAAGGATCTGCTCGATGCATTGATCGAGCTCTGGCAATCGAAAAACACCGGCAATCTGATCCGGCGGACCGAAGCCTATGCAGAGACCATCACCGAGGCCATCCTGAATGTTTTCGACTTGTGGCTCATGCCGGGCCTGTTCGATTCAAGACTGGAATTTGCCGTCCGGAATTGGGCCCATTCCGACATGCGGCTCGCCGGGATGCTTGAAGAGGCCGACCTGATCCGGGTCGAGGCGCTGCAATCCATGTTCGAGCGCTTCGGCTTCGAAGCCCTCCACGCAAACGTGCGGGCAAACACGGTCTATCAGACCCAGATCGGCTATATTTCGATGAAGAAGGACGGGCCCTCGGACCCGCTGGCTCCGCGCCTCGAACGCATGCGGACCTATGCGGAAATCTTCGCCGGACAGCCGGTGACCGATCCCGAGGCCGCCCGTTTTTTCGCACGGCACCCCCTCAATGGGGCTTGAGGCTCCCTGCGACGAGACAGCGTTTCACGTGCTGGCCGCGGCCGTATAGCGAAAATACGGGTGGTCCTGAGCCTAAGCGTCTCCCCGGACTTTCTCCGGAACGACGTAGGACAATGGCAGAGCCGTCGTGTTCTTGATCTGCTCCATCGCAAAGGTCGTCGACACATCCGAGATCTCAATTTTTGCGATCAGCTTTTTGTAGAAGGCGTCGTAAGCTTCGATGTCCGGCACGGCAACCCGCAGAAGATAGTCGACCTGCCCCGCCATGCGATAGAACTCGACCACTTCCGGAAATTCCTGGATCACGTCGGCGAATTTTTTCAGCCAGTCTTCCGAATGCTGGCTTGTCGTGATCGCAACGAAAGCAGTCACCTTCGCGTTCACCTTGGCCGGATCCAGGATGGCCACACGTCCTGTGATGACCCCGTCTTCCTCCATTTTCTGGATCCGGCGCCAGCAGGGCGTCGTCGACAGACCGACACGCCGGCCGATTTCGGCAACCGGGACGGTGCAGTCTTCCTGAAGTATCGACAGGATGCGGCGATCGATGCGATCAATCATGGCGGTGAGTTCCAATTCCAGGCACGCGATGTTCAACACGGACATATCAGCCTGAAGGAAATGAATCCAGGTACAGGCGGATTGACGTATGGAATTTTTCTTAAAGCATGTCAAATCGCAGCGATCTGAGCATTTTATCCTCAACCTTACCGCATTGGAGAGATCAGCCGCGCCACTTCCGCCCTGAGAACGGGCAAAAGATCAGTTTCGAACCACGGGTTCTTTCTGAGCCAGGCATTGTTGCGCCATGACGGGTGCGGCAGCGGCAATACCTTCGGCTTTCCGCTTTCAACCGCAGCGGTGAAATAGTCCTGCCAGGAACCGACGGTTTCCGTGAGGCTTTTCTTGCGCATCGCGCCGAGATGATACGCCTGCGCATATTGTCCGATCACCAGGATCAATTCTATTCTCGGCATTTCGGCAAAGAGGGCATCATGCCAGATGTCTCGGCATTCCTTTCGCGGCGGAAGATCCCCGCCCTTGTCGTCAAGGCCCGGAAAGCAGAATCCCATGGGCACGATGGCGAGCCGATCGGCGTCGTAGAAGATGTCCTCGTCAATTCCCATCCAGTTTCTGAGCCGGTCGCCGGAGGGATCGGTGAACGGCCGGCCGCTTTTGTGTACCCGCGTGCCGGGCGCCTGCCCGCTGATGCACAGACGTGCGCTTGCCGACACCTGCAGGACCGGTCTGGGCTCGTGCGGCAGGGCCTCTCCGAGCGGATCGTCGCTGCATTTCCGGCAGGCACGAATACGTGTGGCGAGATCGTTGAGCGATGAGGAATTATGTTGAAAGGACAAAGAGTTGCACCCTGATACAGCCGGTTAACGCAATGCTTACCACGATCCTGAGGACGATCTTAAGGAATGATGAGTCAGAGTGCATAAACACGCAGCATCACAATAACGATATCAACATTTTCCGGCGTCCCATGAAGTCCCAAGCGTCAGATTCAATTGGCGACACAATCGCGATCAACAGGCGGCGCGCCGAGCGGCGGCGCGAGCTTGCACGCTCGGTACGTGATATCCGCAGCCGCCTTGGCGCGCCTGAAAACCGCCAGTCGACCTTCGAGCACGAGCGCCAGCACCTCTTCGCCGATACGCGCATCAACGCGGCGTTTGCCGCGCCGCTGCTTGCGCTGATCGTGGCGGCGATCTCCTCGCTCTGGGTCAGTCCGCAGTTCATGGGCGCCTGGTTCCTCGTCACGATCTGCACGCACTTCCTGATGGTCGTGATCAGCCACTCCTATGAAAAAGCACCTTCGGACCAGAAAGTGCGGGTTGTCTGGCGCCGCCGGTTCACGGCCGGCGACCTGATCTACGGATGCAGCTGGGCAATGTTCTTCCTGATGCCGGAACGGATCGGGTCCGGAGAAGGCCTGGTCATCTTCCACTTTGCGACGCTCCTGATCGTCATCGCGATGAACACGATGCAGTCGGCCAACCTGCCGAAATGCCTCCTGGCAAGCACGCTGCCGATCACGTTCGTGGTGACCTTCAGTTTCCTGCAGCAGTCCAGTGCCGTTCACTACACGCTCGCGGCCATGGCCATCGGAGCGCAGGGCTTCTTCCTGATCCTGGGCAACCAGCTTCTGAAAAACGCCAACACGATGCTGGAATACCGTGCGGACAAGGATCACCTGATCGCCGAACTTGAAACCGCGAATTCCGTTTCCGACGAAGCACGCCGGCGCGCCGAAGCCGCCAATCTGGCGAAATCCCGGTTCCTGGCGACGATGAGCCACGAGCTGAGAACGCCGCTCAACGCCATCCTCGGGTTTTCCGAAATCATGAAGGACGAGGTTCTGGGTCCCATGACCAACAAGAACTACCGGTCCTACGCGGAAGACATTCACGGGTCAGGCGAACATCTTCTCAATCTCATCAACGAGATACTGGACCTTTCCCGGATCGAGGCGGGCCGTCACGAGTTGCACGAGGAAAGCATCTACCTGCACGACGTGGTTGCCGAATGCGGGACGATGATGAAGGTCCGTGCAAAGGCGAAGTCGATCGCGCTTCATCATGCGCACCAGGCGGATCTGCCACGTGTCTGGGCCGATGAGCGTGCCGTACGGCAGGTCATTCTCAATCTGATGTCGAATGCCGTGAAGTTCACGCCTGTCGGGGGTGAAGTCCGGGTAAATCTGGGACCGACGTCAGATGGCGGACAGTATGTTTCCATTCGCGACAATGGTCCGGGCATTCCCGAAGAGGAAATTCCAACGGTGCTCGAAGCCTTCGGTCAGGGGTCGCATGCGATCAAGAGTGCCGAACAGGGAACCGGTCTCGGTCTGTCCATTGTCCAGGCACTCGTCAGCATGCATGACGGCAAGTTCACCATAAAGTCCAAACTTGGCCAGGGCACGGAAGTGATCGTATCGCTGCCGCCGTCGCGAAACATGAACTACGCGGCCGAGACGAACCAATCCCCGGCTGTTGCAGCCGCGCAGCAAAACAAAACCGCCCGCAGCGCCTGACGTCAGGACTTTCCGGAAACACCCGCGTCAGCAAACGTCGCCATTCCGGAATGCATTTCGGACGCGGCCTTGACCACGCCGGCTGCGAGTGCCGCGCCAGAGCCTTCGCCTAGCCGCATTCCGAAATCGAACAGGGCGTCCTTGCCGAGCCGCTCAAGCACGCGTCCGTGCGCATGCTCCGCGGAGACATGGGCGAACAGGCAATGATCAAGCCCGGAGGGGTTCATCGCGTAGACCACGGCCGCAGCGGCCGTGGTGACAAAGCCGTCAACGATGACGGGAACGCGCTGCAGGCGCGCGGCGATGATCAGGCCCGCCATGGCCGCGATTTCACGGCCACCGACCTTTCTGAGGATCTCGAGCGGATCGGTCTCGCCGTTCAGCCTGGCCACCGCCTTCTCGACGGCCTCGCGCTTGCGGGCAAGACCGTCGTCATCGACACCGGTTCCGCGGCCGATCCAATCGGAAGCCTCCCCCCCGAACAGTCCGTGAAAGACAGCCGCTGCGACCGTGGTGTTGCCGATCCCCATTTCACCGAGGCAGATCAGATCGATCCCACCGGCCAGCGCTTCCATGCCGTAGGCCATGGTCGCGGCGCAGTTGGCCTCGTCCATGGCGTCTTCGCGGGTGATGCTGGGCGTCGGCATGTCGACCGCAAGATCGAATACCTTCAGGCCGATGTCGTTGACCCGGCAGAGCTGGTTGATGGCGGCTCCACCGGCAGCGAAGTTTTCCACCATCTGCTTGTTCACGGCACTTGGAAACGCCGAAACGCCTTCGTCGGCGACCCCGTGCGCGGATGCGAAGATCGCGACCATCGGCCGGGAGACCTTCGGTGGTGTGTTTCCGGACCAGGCGGCCAGCCATTCCGCGATTTCTTCCAAACGTCCGAGAGAACCGGCCGGTTTCGTCAGCTGACTGTCCCTGTCCCTGACCTTCTGCAAGGCCTCCTCGTCCGGACCCGGCATCGACTTGACGAGGTTGCGGATATCATCGAACGGAAGCGCGGTCTCGGATAGGGACATGTTGTTTTTCCCGGTCTGGTTTTTATGGGAGTTCCGATACTTGGTCCTCTCTGGCGGCTGATCTATAACGGCGCGTTGGAAAAACTCAAGCACAGGACCGGCCTGATGAGCTCGGAAACCGACCAATCCTCAGATTCCCGGGAAAAACACGGTCAGAACGGGTCCGCGGCAGCACGTTCGAAACTGTCCCGTTCTCTGGCGATGCTTGCAGCGGACACCGCCGCGTGCGTCCGTTTTTTTTCCCGCCTTCCCCTGCCGAAGGTGACTGACGCCGACAATCCGGCGGCGGCACCGCATTTTCCGCAAATCGCCGGCGCGGCGCCGCTGGCAGGCGTTGTCGTCGCCCTTCCCGCCGCCGGTCTCGGAACGATGCTTGGGTACACCGCCCTGCCCGGTATCGCGGTCGCCGCGCTTGTCCTCGCAGCGTTGTGCGCAACGACGGGGGCCCTGCACGAAGACGGCCTTGGCGATGTCGCCGACGGTTTCTTCGGCGGAACAACGCCCGCCCGCAGGCTCGAGATCATGAAGGACAGCCGCATCGGCGCCTTCGGCGCGCTCGCCCTTGTCCTGACCGTTGTCCTGCGCATCTCCCTGCTGGCGGTTCTGTGGCAAAAATTCAGCCCGGCAGATGCAGCGCTGCTGTTCCTCGGCACCGAAGCCCTCAGCCGCGCGGTCCTTGTGTGGCAATGGTCTCAACGACCGCTGGCGCGACCGGACGGCCTTGCTGCCAGATTTGGCAAGCCGAATGCCGGGACAGCGCGCAAAGCCGCGTTGCTGACGCTTCCCTTTCTCGTCCCCGCTGCACTCCTGCTATCCCCCGTAGCTCTTTTCCTGGGCCTCGTGATCGCGATCGGCACAGGCTTTGCCGTCGGGCACGTTGCGCAGGCGAAGATCGGCGGCGTGACCGGTGACGTTCTCGGCGCCATTCAGCAAATCTGCGGGCTTGGATTCCTGGTCGGGATGCTTATGGTGCCTTGAGCAGGTGTTAGGTGGGCGGCGACACGCGATGATTGATAAAATTCACGATGGTTCTGCAGACGCTTGGGCTCATGCCCTCAGGTCTGTTTTGGTGCTGGCTCTGCTTGTCGTGCTGGCCGGATGCGGAAGCCGCCCGGAATTTGGCGCGCTGGCGCTGACCGAAGTCCCCGCCCAGGGCGCAAAATCCCACGACATCATGGTCGTCACGACGCGCGAGCGCGACAGCCGTCCGGACACGTATTTCAATGGAGAGCGCGGCGAAGGGGTCAGCTACGCGCATGCCACCATCTCCGTGCCGCCGAACCACGAGGTCAGCCAGATCGAATGGCCCGAAAGCCTTCCGGGCAACCCGGCGACCGAGTTCGTCGCCCGGGATGCCGGCTACATTGAGGACCAAAACACCTTCATTCGCCAGATCAACAACCGTCTGGCCAAGATGCCACGCGGGAAACGCGACATCTTCCTGTTCATACACGGATACAACACGCTGTTTCCCGAAGCGCTCTATCGCTTCGTCCAGGTGGTCCACGACGGCGACATTGACGGTGTGCCCGTACTGTTCACCTGGGCGTCGCGCGGGAAACTTCAGGATTATGTCTACGATCTGAACAGTGCCGCAGTCGCTCGGCAATCGCTTGCGGAAACCATGCTGCTGCTTGCCAAGACGAATGCGGACAACATCACCATTCTCGCGCACTCCATGGGCAACTGGCTGCTCATGGAGACGGCCGTCCAGTCCTCAGCGGAGCAGCGCCGGGTGCTGCAGGGCAAGCTGAAGGTGGTAATCCTGGCCGCGCCGGACATTGACATCGATCTCTTCAAGGCGCAGCTCAGGAAACTCGGCAGACCGGCCAATCCGTATGTCGTTGTCGTTTCACGAGATGACCGCGCCCTGCGGCTTTCCAGGGCGATTGCCGGCGGCAAGGAACGGGTCGGGGCGTATTCCAACGACCAGGAACTTGCCGAACTCGGTGCGATCGTGATCGACGTGACGGAGCTTGGGTCCCTTGACTCGGCCAACCACTCGAAGTTTGCCCAGCTCGCGGAACTCAGCCCGGAATTTCGTGCAATGCTCGGGCACTCGAGCCTGAGCACGTCGACAACGGATCTGCAGCGCGGAGCCACGCTGGGAGACAGCCTCGGATCTTTCGTGGGGAACACGGTTGCGCTCCCGATCAATATCGTGACCGCGCCATTTTCCCGCTGAAGACGCATCCTGAGCGTGGATGGACGCTTTTGTGACTTGGCAAAGCCACAATCTGTGGCCATATCGGCATCATGAACTCGCCATGTATCCAACTCTGCCAGATTGACCGGACGACCGGACTGTGCGCCGGCTGTTCGCGTTCCCTCGATGAAATCGCCGGCTGGGCCGGCTACAGCGAGGAACGGCGCGCCGAGATCATGGCCGACCTGCCCGGACGCCGCGCCGCCGAGGGGCAAGAAGGCGGCGAGTAATGAGCAACAAACCGAGACAGTTGCGGGGCTTCGTTGTCGCAGCGCTGGTCGTTATTATGTTCGCGGCCGGGTTCTATTACTTCTTTGGCGATCCCACCGATCCGGAAAACATCAACTTCGATGACAGCGGACCGCGGATCGTCGCGTTGTCCGCCCTCGCCTTCGTCTTCCTGGCGAGCTTCATCTTCGGCCAGCCGAAAATCCGGGAAATCGTGCAGGGCACGCTTTTCTGGGGCGGTCTGTGTGCCCTTCTCGTCGTCGGTTACACCTACCGGACCGATCTCGTCCAGGCCGGTTACCGCGTGCTTGGTGCCCTTGCGCCCGGGCTCGCCGTCACGCAGCCCGACGGGTCGATCCTGATCGTGCGGGATGCGACCGGGCACTTCGTGCTTGATGGCCGGGTCAACGGGACCCGGACCCATTTCCTGCTCGACACCGGCGCCAGTGCCGTTGTTCTGACCTATGAGGATGCCCGCCGCGCCGGTTTTGATCCGGACGGCCTTTCTTTCACCGTGCCCGTCTCCACCGCCAACGGGCGGGCGATGGTCGCCCCCATCCTTATCGAGACAATCACGGTCGGCGATCACAGCCTGCGCAACATCCGCGGCTTTGTGGCGCGTGACGGGGCCTTGAACGGCAGCCTGTTCGGCCTCACTGCGCTGGACAAGCTCAGAAGCTGGCGCATCGAGGGTGATCGCCTGATCATGAATCCGTGATTTTCGGAAGCGCTATTCCGCAGCTTCTGCCGCGTGATCCTCAGGGCTGACCGCGGCCAGCGCTTTCTCGACAACCTCCAGCCCGGCACCGGGCCGGATGGCCTCCACTGTCAGGATCCGGCGCCAGCTGCGCGCGCCTGGACGCCCGTGGAAGAGACCGAGCATGTGGCGCGTCATGTGCGCCAGCCTGACGCCTTTTGAAAGCTGCCCTTCCAGGTAGCCCATATGCGCTCGCACGGCCTCCCAGGGCGACACGTCCAGCGCCGATGCGCCATAGAGCCTGCGGTCGACCTCTCCCAGGATCTGCGGCGTGTGATAGGCCGCGCGCCCGAACATCAATCCATCCAGGGTCTCAAGATAGGGCTCGGCCTCGTCCAGGCTCTGCAAGCCGCCATTCAGGCCGATGAACTTTTCCGGAAAGCGCTGCTTCAGCCGCAGGACGCGGTCATAATCAAGCGGCGGAATATCCCGGTTTTCCTTCGGGCTCAGACCCTTCAGCCAGGCCTTGCGCGCATGCACCCAGAGGGCATCCGCCCCGGCGGCAAAAACCGCATCCGCCATCCGGTCCAGCGCTTCTTCCGGGTCCTGGTCATCGACGCCGATGCGGCACTTCACCGTCACCGGGATATCGACTTCATCCTTCATGGAGGAAACACAGGCGGCGACAAGCTCGGGCTCCTGCATCAGGCAGGCGCCGAAGCGTCCCGATTGCACACGGTCTGACGGACAGCCGACATTGATGTTGACCTCGTCATAGCCGAAATCTGCGGCGATCCTGGCAGACGCTGCCATGTCCTTCGGATCCGAGCCACCAAGCTGGCAGGCGACCGGATGCTCCAGGTCCGAAAACCCGAGCAGATGCTCCCGGTCCCCGTGAATGACCGCTCCCGTCGTCACCATCTCGGTATAGAGCAACGCATGGCGCGACAGCTGCCGGTGAAACGCACGGCAGTGCCTGTCCGTCCACTCCATCATGGGTGCGACGGAAAAGCGCGGCTTGTGGCCGGTATAGAGGCGGTCGGATGTCGTCATGGGCGCCTCCATATCATCAGGGGCGCCTTGACGCAAAGGTCTGGTTTGCATGACCGGTCCGGCGGCGATGCATGGCACCGCCGCCGAATTCAAACGCCTAGACGCGCTGGGTAAACGTCGCGGCCTTGACTTCGATGGCGTAGTCCCTGGCGAGGTCCAGGAAGGCGTCATAGCTCTTCTGGACTTCCGCAAACGCCGGATTGGCGGCTGCGTTCTCGGCCATGACTTCGCCGACCGCGGTCTTCAGGGCCGCGATCACCTCGTCAGGGAATGCGCCGAAGGTGACGCCGTCGGCCTTGAGCTTCTGCATCGCGACCGAGTTGAAGTAGTCAAATTGCGCCGTGGTCTCGACGGAGGTTGCCTCGGCCGCGTTGGCGATCACCGCCTGGAGATGGGCCGGCAGGCTTTCGTAAGCCTCCTTGTTGACGACGATTTCCAGCGCCGCTGACGGCTCGTGGAAAGCGGGCACGTAGCAGTATTTGGCAACCTTCTGCAGACCGAACGCCATGTCGAGCATCGGCCCGACCCACTCCGCAGCGTCGATCGCGCCGGACTGGAAGGACGGGAAGATTTCCGGCGGCGGCAACAGGACCGCGTTGACGCCGAGCTTGCGCATGGCCTCGCCGCCGAGCCCGGCAATGCGCATGTTCAGTCCGGCAAGGTCGTTGAGGCTTTCGATCGGTTTCTTGAACCAGCCGGCGGACTGCACCCCGGAATTTCCGGAATAGAACGGCTTCAGGCCGCGTTCGGCATAGATCCCGTCCCAGAGATCCTGACCGCCGCCGTAGCGAAGCCACGCCGTCGTCTCCACAGCCGTCATGCCGAAAGGCACGGCGGAGAAGAAGTGGAGCGCAGAGTTCTTGGAGGCCGCGTAGTAAGGCGTCGAGTGGCCGATTTCCGCCGTTCCCTGTTCAACGGCGTCTTCCACGCCGAAAGGCGGGACGAGTTCGCCGCCGGAAAAGACCTTGAGCGTCAGCTGGCCGTCGGACATGGCCGCGACGCGCTCGGCAAACGAGGTCACATTCGTGCCGACACCCGGGGCTTTTGCAGGAAAGGATGTGGGAAGTTTCCACTCGACCTTGCCCTGGGCAACGGCCGGTGCCGCCAGCACGGCGGCGGGTGCGGCGACCGCACCGGCTTTCAGAAATTCCCGTCTTTTCATCACCAGACTCCTCTCATCAAAACAAAACTTCGGGCAACCATGTCGCAAGAGCGGGGAAGATTGCAACAAGGCCGAGTGCCGCGAGCTGGATTGCCACGAATGGTATCACGGCGACATAGATTTGCGACGTTCGAATCTCGGCCGGCGCAACCGAGCGGAAATAGAAAAGCGCAAACCCGAAAGGCGGCGTCAGGAAGGACGTCTGCAGGTTCAGCGCAATCAGGACCGCAAACCAGACAGGGCTGATATCGGTCTGCAGAATGATCGGCCCGACGATCGGCACCACGATGAAGATGATCTCAACGAATTCGAGGATGAATCCGAGAAGAAAGATCACCAGCATGGTCAACAGCAGCATGCCGTAAGCGCCGCCGGGCAGCGACTGGAGCAGTTCAGCAACATGCTCGTCGCCGTCGAAGCCGCGGAAGACCAGCGACAGAATGCTGGCGGCAATCACGATGCCGAAGATCATTCCCGTGATCGTGACGGTCTCGCGTAGCGCGGATGCGAGCACGCCATTTCGCAGGAGCGACGCGGACACGGCAAGCATCAGGCCCAGCGCGGCAGCGGTCGCGGCAACGGAGATCGCGGATTTGAACGTCCAGCTGATGCGTCCGTCGGCAAAGTCGAGGCCGAGAATACCGGCCTGACGGAGCACGAGCAGCGCAACGGCCAGAAGAGCGCAGAAGAGCGCCGGGCGGGCAATCGTCCTGCCCTGCCCTGCGGCGGCAATCAGCAACGCGCCGGCAACACCCACGCTCGCCGCTTCCGTCGGAGTCGCGACACCGATCAGAATGCTGCCGAGGACGGCGACGATCAGGCCGAGCGTCGGCGCAATGGCAGCCGTCAGCTGTCCGGCGGAGACGGTCTCCCGGTCCGCTTTCTGCCCTGCTTCCTTGTCGCCGCGGCTCAGGCGGAACACGACGTACCCGGCATAGAGCGCAACGAGCAGGAGCCCGGGCAGCAGGGCGCCGGCGAAAAGATCGCCGACCGTGACCGGGTCGGGTGCGAAGTTTCCGGCTTCCTGCTGTGCCTCGAAATAGGCATTGGAGATCTGGTCACCCAGCAGGATCAGCACGATCGAGGGCGGAATGATCTGTCCCAGCGTGCCGCTTGCACAGATCAGCCCGCTGCTCATGTGCCTGTCGACACCTGCTTTCAGGAGGGCCGGAAGCATGATCGATCCCAGCATGACGATGGTCGCGCCGATGATACCGGTGGACGCGGCGATCAGGGCGCTGACCAGAACGACGGAAAGCGCCAGCGCCGACTGGTTTCCGCCCAGCGCCGCACTGAGGCTCTTGAGCATCCGCTCCGCCTGCTGCGATTTTTCCAGAAGCAGTCCCATCAGCACGAACAGGGGCACCGCCAGCAGCAGCGGGTTGGTCATGATGCCGAATATCCGCTGCGGAACGGCCTGGAAGAAAACCAGGTCGAAGTCGCCGAGGGATGTGGCCAGGAGCGCAACAAGCGTCGGAGCGCCTGCAATGGCCAGCAGCACCGGGACACCGGAGAGAATGCAGGCAAAGACGGCGAGTGCCATCACGAGCAGCCAGACGATTTCGATGCTCATGACACCTTCCGCCGAAAGAACCCGATGACCCGTGAAACAGTCAGCCAGACCACCAGTGCCGGCAGGATCACAAGGCAGGTCTTGACGAGGAATAGGCCCGGCAGTCCGCCGGTTTCAGGCGAGCCCTCGAAAATTGCCCAGGAGCTGCGCACAAGAGGATAGGCCATCCAGAGCATGATGACGAAGACCGGCAAAGCCAGGGCCATGTCACCCAGCCAGTCGATCCGCCGGTTGGCCGCCTCGGTGAGTCTTTGCCGGAAAACGTCGACGCGGACATGCTTGTCCGCCTCGAACGACACGGCGACGGAAAGGGCCACCAGCGAGGCGAATGCATAGTTGACCGCATCCTGAATTTCCAGAAAGCCGAAGCCCAGAAGGTAGCGCATCAGGACCATGGAAAGCTGGCCCAGAAAGACGATCACGGCAAGCAGCATGCAGATCCGTCTTACGCCCGAAAACACCGCTCTTATCAAATGTCTCCATCCTGCCAATGCTGCGTGTGGAGCAGCTTCCGTGTTGCGGCCCGCCCTACCGGGCGGCCTCAACTTATTCAGCGTCCGGGGCTTTGTATAGAGACAACTGCCACGCGGTGTCAGCGGGTTGGCGAACCGTCCCTCAGGTTGACCGGTCGCAGCTTTCACAGCACGATAATTCCGCCTGTCTTTCTCGCGCCCGTTCATTCGGGCAAACTGGAGATCTGTCCATGCGGATCGGTATCGAAATCCTTGTTGTTGCATGTCTTGCAAGCTTTGCTGCAAGCGCGCAAGAGGCCCCCGCGCCCTTCGCTTCGTTCGACAAGGCCGGACCAGAAGTCCTGAACGATCCCCATGACCTGGCCTTCGGGCCGGACGGACGCCTCTATGTCGCGGACAAGTTCGGAAACCGGATCGCCGTCGTTGACCCGGACACGCTGGATGTCGTGGAAAGCCTGAGCGCGGGAAAGTTGCCCGGCGCGCATGACATCTCCTTCGGCCCCGGCGGCGAGGTCGCTGTCGCGGTGACGGGATTTGGCAGCGTGTTCGTCTTCAGCGGTATCGAGACGCTTGATGGTGAACCCTCTGCGACGCTGGCCGCCCCCAGGACCGAGGGCGCGCTTGCCCACAGCAACGGCCGCATTTATGCGATGGCAGGCGGGACCGGACTTCTGATCGCCTACGAGAATGGTGAAGCGGTCGCAAGCGCCGGTTCGCACCCGGGCGCGCACGATGTCGCCGAAGGTCCTGACGGCTCCGTCTGGGTGGCCGACAATTTCAACCGGCGGCTTGTGCGGTACTCGCCAAGCCTTGAAAAACTGCAGACGGTCGAAGGACCGCAATTCGGGTTTTACGGACCGCGCTATCTCGACATCGACAGTTTCGGCAGACTTGTCGTCGCGGACCAGGACGCGCACCGCATCCTAATGATCGATCCGGATACGGAAGACGGCGCCGTTCTCGTCGGTGTTCTGGGAACCGGAACGCCCGGAAAGGGACCCAACCTCTTCGACGATCCCGAAGGTGTCGCCATCCGGGGCAACGAGTATTACTTCTCCGACAGCGACAACAACAGGATTGTCCGCTACACGGTCGCGATCAACTAATCCGACAGGCAACGGCCGGGTACTGCGTCCCGGCCGAAATCCCCATCACGGGCGATGAAAGCGCTGACGCTCTTCTTCCCTGCGCTCGTCGTCGGAACGCAGTTCCAGCCACATGGCATTCAGAATCGCCAGGCAGCACGCCAGCGGCATTCCGAGGATCCAGGCAAAATACCACATCTTGTCGTCTCCTCAATAAGCCGTGTGGTTGTCGCGCTCGATGGTTTCCTCATCCACCTTGCCCCAGAGCACCTTGTAGACCCAGGCGGTGTAGACAAGGATGATCGGCAGGAAGATGACGGTCGCCACCAGCATGTTGAACAGGGTCCGGTGCGTCGAGGACGCGTCCCAGACGGTCAGGCTCGCCTCCGGCTGCACCGAAGACGGCAGAATGAACGGAAACATGGAAATGCCGACCGTCGCGATGATCCCGACAATCGCCGACTTCGAAAAGGCGAAGATGAGCATCTCCATTCTCGTCTGAAGCAGCAGCAGCGTTCCGAGCAATCCGAAGAAGCCCAGGCCAGGCACGATCCAGAGCAACGGATAAGCGGCATAATTCGCCATCCAGGCACCGTCCTCGATCGCCGCGGTCTTGGCCAGCGGGTTCGCCTGCATGTTCGGATCGACGTCCGACGTGATCCGGAACCCGTCGACATACCCGCTTGCAACGAGATAGCCGCCAAGCGCGAACAGGGCGATGCCAAGCAGCGCGGCAATCGTGCCGTACCGGCGGGACCTCGTTGCGATTTCTCCGGTCGTGCGCATGACCAGCCAAACGGCGCCATGCATCACCAGCATGGCGACGGAGAGCAGTCCGCACAGCAACGAGAACGGAGAGAAAAGGCCGAAGAACGATCCCTCGTAGGTCATCCTGAGGTCGTTATCGAGCGAGAACGGCACGCCCAGCAGCACGTTGCCGACCGCGACACCGAACACCAGAGCCGGCACGAAGGATCCGACAAAGAGTGCCCAATCCCAGCTGTTGCGCCAGGACGGATCGGGCCGTTTCGACCTGTATTTGAAGGCGACCGGCCGCAGGATCATCGCGGCAAGCACCACGAACATGGCAAGATAGAAACCGGAGAAACTGATCGCGTAGAGCGGCGGCCAGGCGGCGAAGATCGCCCCTCCCCCAAGAATGAACCAGACCTGGTTGCCTTCCCATGTCGGGCCGATGGTATTGATCACCACGCGGCGTTCGATGTCGGTTTCGGCAATGAACGGCAGCAGCGCGCCGACGCCCATGTCGAAACCGTCGGTGACCGCGAAGCCGATCAGGAGGATGCCGAGCAGGACCCACCAGATCACTTTCAGTGTCGAATAGTCGATCATTTCATAAAGGATCATGGCCGGTTACTCCGCAGGAACAGGGGCTGCGCCGGAAACCGGCTGTGCGCTTGCAGGCGGCGGCGCGGTCCCGGCAGGTTCGCCGTCGTCCGGACCGATCCGGATGTACTTGATCATCAGGGCGATCTCGATCACCAGCAGCGTGCTGTAGAGGATCACGAAGCCTGCCAGCGTCAACAGAACCTCGGTGACCGACAGGCTGGAAACCGCAGCGGAGGTCGGCAGCATACTTTCGATGATCCACGGCTGGCGACCGTACTCGGCTACGAACCATCCCATCTCGCAGGCGATCCACGGAAGCGGGATCGACCATACGGCGACATGAAGCAGCCACCGGTGCCTTTCGCGCAGGAGATCCAGCTTTCCCGATGAGGAATAGTAGAAGAAGACAGTGGTCAGCAGGATGAAGAAGAAGCCGCATGCCACCATGATCCGGAAGGCGTAGAACATCGGCCAGACGTTCGGCACGGTGGACCAGGCTGCCTCCTCGATCTGCTCGGTGGTCGCTTCCATCGGATTGTCCGTATAGGGCAGCAACAGGTAGGCATAGCCGAGCGAGCTGGCGTTGTAGCTGAAGGTTTCGCGAACCTCTTCCGACACCGTCTCCGGGTTCTCCCGGATCTTCTGCAGGGCATCCCAGGCAATGGCGCCCTGACGGATGCGGTCCTTGGAACGGTCGACGAGTTCATTGATGCCCGGGATCACGGTGTCCAGCGACCGGGTCGCGATCAGACCCATGACATAGGGTACCTCGATCGCGAAGATGTTCTCCCGTTTTTCCATGTCCGGCCACGCGACGACGTTGAAGGCCGCGGGCGCCGGTTCGGTCTCCCACATGGCCTCGATCGTTGCGAGCTTCATCTTCTGGTTCAGGTTGGCCTCGTAGCCGCTTTCATCGCCGAGCACGACGACAGACAGTGCCGAGGCAAAACCGAAGGCGGACGCGATCGCCATGGACCGCTTGGCGATCTGGAGATGCCTGCCCTGAAGCATGTACCAGGCGGAAATGCCCAGCATGAAGAGCGCGGCCGTGACATACCCGGCCGAAACCGTGTGCACGAACTTTGCCTGCGCAACCGGGTTGAACAGCACGTCGAAGAAACTGCTGACTTCCATGCGCATGGTGTCCGGATTGAAGATGGCCCCGACCGGGTTCTGCATCCAGCCGTTGGCGATCAGGATCCAGAGCGCGGAGAAGTTGGTCCCGAGCGCGAGCGCCCAGGTCGCTGCCAGGTGCTGGCGCCTGGTGAGCTTGTCCCAGCCGAAGAAGAACAGGCCGACAAACGTGGCTTCGAGGAAGAAGGCCATCAGGCCTTCGATGGCCAGCGGTGCGCCGAAGACATCGCCTACATACTGGCTGAAATAGGCCCAGTTCATGCCGAACTGGAATTCCATCGTAAGGCCGGTGGCGACACCGAGAACGAAATTGATCCCGAACAGCGTTCCCCAGAACTTGACCATGCGTTTCCAGATCTCGCGGCCGGTCATGACGTAGACCGTCTCCATGGTCGCAAGCAGAATGGACAATCCGATGGTCAAAGGCACAAACAGGAAGTGATACAGCGCTGTCATGGCAAATTGCAGCCGGGACAGATCGACGACACTCAGTTCCATTGCATTCCCCCTTTTCAAACCCTCAGGGTCTGAACCTCAAGTCAGGGCTGCTCTCAACCGACATGATGCAACTCGGCGCACGCATCGCCGTACAAAATGCTTGTCTTTTCCCGTCAAAAAAACAGTTAAGAGCAATAGGCTACCGAGTCCGGATGGTGGCTCAGGCCAGCAGAGAGGTCAATGCGACAAGTCGTAATGGACAACCACAAATCGCAGAAAAACCGGGCGTCACCTTTGAAAAAAACGATCCTTCGCTGCCGGGCTTTCCGGTCAGCCGGGCATTTTTTACAGGTATATCACACAATCGGCGGCTTCCAGTTCCCGCTTCTTGTGGGCAATCATCAGGACAGCCGATGAGCCCCTGTATTCCAGGAACCTGTCGAGAACATCCCCGGCCGTCCTGTCATCGAGCCCCTCTGTCATTTCATCGAGCACGAATAGCGCAGGCCGCGTGAGGAATGCGCGCGCGAGCGCTAGTCGCCGATGCTCCCCGCCGGACAGCCCCAACCCGCCTTCTCCGAGAACGGCCGCCAGACCTTCTTTACCCGTTGCGATGCGTTCTGAGAGCGCTGCCCGCTCCAGCGCCTGCCAGAGATCCGCCTCGCTTGCCTGCGGATCAGCCACGCGCAGATTTGCAGCGAGCGTGTCATTGAAGAGGTATGGACGCTGACCAACGACCGTGATCGACCTGCGAAGCGCGTCTTCCGGATAGTCTTCAACCGGGCGCCCGTTCAATAGGACCCGGCCATTCCGCGCATGGATCAACCGGGCGGTGAGCGCGGCAATCGTGCTTTTGCCGCAGCCGCTGCGCCCGGCAACGGCAACAATCTCGCCGGGGCCGATGTCGAAGGACACGGCGTCCAACACATCCTTGACGGCGCCTTCATAGCTGAACGAAACCCTTTCAAAACGCAGGACGCCCGCAGCGCCGGAAGGCTGTTCTTCCGTTTCGGAACGGTCCGTGCGTGTCTCGTTGCTTCTGGCAGAGGCCTCACCTGCCGCGATCGTGCGCCGGGCAGCCAATGATGTCCGGGGCAGATTTTCAAGTCCGGCAAGCAGCATCGAGATGATGTCCGGAAGCGCGGTCACGACGAGCACGAGGCCCACGGCAAAGGCAAGGCCGATGGTCCCGCCTGCGACACCGAAGGCGCACGCGAGCAGCATCGCCGCCAGAAACATCTGCCCGATAAGATTCGAGACGGCGGATGTCGCTGCGGCCCGTCTTTCGAGACGGTCCTCGGCCTGCTGCAGCCGGTGTCCGGCATGTGCAACGTTTTCCGCCGCGGCGTCGAGGCCGCCGTAGATGGCAAGATCGCGCCGGCCCGCCGCCAGATCCGCCGCTCGAAGCCGCATCGCCTCAGACGCGGCGTCCGCGCGGCGCGCGGAAGTCTTGTCGGTGCGAGCAAGCGAACGGAGGATCAGCAACGTCCACGCCAGGACAAACACGAAGCCTGCCAGGAATACGGGTACCGATACACTGGACCAGAACAGGAGAAGACACGCGAAGATGGTCAGCGCCAGGGCACCGGGCACGACGAGACGCAGGTAAATCGCATCGAGTGCGGCAATGTCAGCAGTCAATCGGTTGAGCAGCAGGCCGGACCGGCGCCCGTCGCGCGCATTTTCCGAGCACAGTGCAAACAGCCGGTCGCGAAGATCCCCGAGGAAGCGAAAGGTCGCATCATGCGTGAGCAACCGCTCGCCATAGCGTCCCGCGGTGCGGATGATGGCCAAGGCCCGGATGATGGCGCTCGGTGCGAAGATGTTGAGGAACGCCCCGCTCAGCCCGGCAATCGCTGCAGCAGTGATGAACCATCCGGAGACGCCGAGCAGAAGGATCCCGGCAACGGCGGGCAAAAGGGCCACCAGGATGCCGAGCCAGAAGTGAAGACGATCAAAGGAGCGCTGGCGCTTCACGATTTGCCATATCGCCGTCATGTCGCCGGCTCCGGTGCGTACGTCTCGAGACAGTCAAGATCAAGCACACGGCCCGGTAACTTCAGGACGGCGGCATCGTGTGAGGCAACAAGAGTTGTCCTGCCCTTCGCCAGTTGTTCCAACCCCCTCACGACATCAGCGGCCGTGTCGGCGTCAAGGCCGGCGGTCGGTTCGTCGGCGATTAGCAGGGCAGCGTCTCCGCGCAAGGCCGCACGTGCCAGTGCGATCCGGCGTATTTCGCCGACGGACAGACCGAAGCCATCTTCGCCGATCCGCGTGGAGAGCCCCTGCGGCAGGCGCTCGACGAGTTCCGCGGCGCCCGCGAGATGCAGCGCCTTCCAGATCTCGTCCGGGGAGATGAGGTTCGCCCGCGGATGCCCTTTCAGGAGATTCGACTTGAGACTGCCGTGAAACAGTCTGGGCGCCTGGCCCAGCCACATGACGTTCGCCCGCAGGTCTTTCGCCATACCTCGAACATCGGTCCCGTTCAGCAGCACCTGCCCGGCATCCGGTGTCCGGAATCCAAGCATACAATCCAGGAGTGTGGACTTTCCACGTCCGCTTCTGCCGGTGAGCAAAAGGGTCTCTCCCGGCGCCACCTTCAACGAGAACCGTTCAAAAACCGGTCTGCCCGACAGCGTGATCGCCAGGTCCAAGACCAAAATGCCCGGCGGCCCGGCGAGGCACCGGGCTTCCTGCGCCGCGCTGTTTTCCGCGAAGCTGCCGTTTTCTTTCAAAGTGTCCCGTTTTCCGGTCCGCATGTCCTGAAGAAGCTCAGAAAGCTTGCGGGATGCCGCGATGCCCGCTGCGCGGTCGTGATAGGCCGCGGAAAAGGCGCGCAAGGGTGCAAAGAACTCGGGCGCGAGCAGAAGAACAAACAGTCCGGCGGCGTAGCCAAGCGGGACACCCCAGGTTCCGATGTCCAGATCGCCCAACAGCGTGAAACCCACATAAACCGCAGAAAAGGCAATGCCGAGCGCGGAAAAGAGTTCCAGGACGGTCGACGACAGGAAGGCCACCTTCAGGACCTTCATCGTGCCGAGCCGGAAGCGTTCACCTGCAACATGAATATCCGCCCTGGTGCGGTCGAGTGCACCGAAAACCGTGAGTGTCTCCAAACCCTTGATCCGGTCGAGTAACATGCCGCTGAGACGCGTCAATTCCTCCTGCTGGTCCTCGTTCGCGGCCTTTGCCCGAGATCCGATCAGCGCCATGAAAACCGGGATTACGGGACCGCAGACAAGCAGGATCAAGGCTGCGAGCCAGCTGAACCATGCGGTGACCAGAACGATGCAGATCGGCACCAGTTTGAGCCGCATGTATTGCGGCATGAAATTCCGGTAGTATGGCCCCAGCAGATCCACCTGATCGACGACATGCGCGGCAAAGGCCCCGGATGAGGGAAAGCTTTCAGAGGGCGAACGCCTTGCGGCGGCATGAAGCAATGCCGACCTGGCCCTTTCCTGTATCTGCCGCGCGGCACGCCGCGCCGTGTCCTGAGCATGGTATTGCAGAAAAACGCGAACAAAGGCAATCAGGACAACCATGGCCGCCGCCGTCAGGAGAACAGGTGCCAGCTGGGTTTGCGTGCCGTCCGTCCCGGAACCGGCCGCTTGCGACAGCACCGCTCCCAGCGACCAGGCTAGGAACCCGGCCTGCGGCACCCACAGGAGATCCGCGAGCGCCTGAACCAAGCCTGCCCGGCTCAGCATCTTCCCGTCGCAATCGTCCGGGCCTCCGATCTCAGGAGCGTTTTTCGCGTTTCTTCCCAAACCCCGTCCCAGCGCCCTTCATGTCCGTCAAAACCGGTCCAGCCGATCTATAAGGGAGCAGCCTCTCCACAAATCACGCACAATTGCAAACGTCGTCTTCCTGCATTTCCTTACAACGCCCCTTCCCGTTTCGCCACAATGGGCTGGAGGAAACTCTCGGGACTTTTTGGCGCACGGACGCCGGCAATGTGCTGACGGGATGCTGTCAGGAGGCCTGTGCGATGCTCGCGCACATTGAAATCGCGAAACCTGACGGAGAACACCATGACAGACCCCTGCCTCGAACTCGTTGTCTTCAAGATAAAGGACAAGGAGAAAGCCCGATTGGCCCGCCGTGCGGCGCAGGATATTGCAAGGCAATTTGAAGGCTTTGTCTCCTGGACCGCCTATGAATCCCTGACAGACGAAAACATGTTTGCCGATGTCGTTTTCTGGAAGGATCTGGACTGCGCCAAGGCAGCATCGGAAAAGATCATGAGCGATCAGACCTTCGCGGCGCTCCTTGCGGAAATCGACGGCGTTGTCACCATGTCACACTACGCACCCGACCGTGCCGTGGAGGCGCCGGCCGTTGCCGCATAAAAAAACGGCGCCACCGGCGCCGTTTTCACTGCAGCATCTAAAATGACTTACTTCATTGTCGGAATGACGAACTCCGCTCCGTCTTTCAGACCCGAAGGCCAGCGGGAGGTCACGGTCTTGGTACGGGTGTAAAACTTGAACCCGTCCGGACCGTGCTGGTTCAGATCACCGAAGCCGGACTTCTTCCAGCCGCCAAACGTGTGATAGGCGAGCGGCACGGGGATCGGAACGTTGATGCCGACCATGCCAATGTTGATGCGGGACGCGAAATCGCGTGCCGTATCACCGTCACGGGTGAAGATGGCGGTGCCGTTGCCGTATTCGTGGCTGAGCGGCAGATCGAGAGCTTCCTCGTAGCTTTCGGCGCGGACGACCGACAGAACCGGGCCGAAGATCTCGGTCTTGTAGATGTCCATCTCCTTGGTCACGTTGTCGAATAGACAGCCGCCCATGAAGAACCCGTTCTCATAGCCCTGCATAGAGAAATCGCGGCCGTCCACGACAAGGTTCGCGCCTTCCTTGACGCCCTGGTCGACCAGACCGCGCACACGCCCGAGTGCTTCCTTGGTTACAAGCGGACCGAAGTCGACATCGTCACCTGCCGTGTAGGGGCCGATCTTCAGGGCTTCGACCTTCGGCGCCAGTTTCTCGATCAGTGCGTTGGCAGTGGTCTCGCCGACGGGAACCGCGACGGAGACAGCCATGCAGCGCTCCCCGGCTGCACCGTAACCGGCACCGACGAGCGCGTCGGCAGCCTGATCCAGATCGGCATCCGGCATGATGATCATGTGGTTCTTGGCGCCGCCGAAACACTGGGCGCGCTTTCCGTTCGCCGTTGCCCGGGAGTAGACATACTGCGCGATCGGCGTCGACCCGACAAATCCGACGGCCTGGATGGTTTCGTCGTCACAGATTGCGTCAACGGCGCTCTTGTCACCATTGACCACGTTCAGCACACCGGCCGGCAGACCGGCTTCGATCATGAGCTCGGCGAGCATGATCGGCACGGACGGATCGCGTTCGGACGGCTTCAGAATGAAGGCGTTGCCGCAGGAGATCGCCGGGCAGAATTTCCACATCGGGATCATGGCCGGGAAGTTGAACGGCGTGATACCGGCAACGACACCCAGGGGCTGGCGCATGGAGTACATGTCGATGCCCGGTCCCGCCCCTTCGGTGTACTCACCTTTCAGCAGGTGCGGAGCACCGATGCAGAATTCGGCCACTTCCAGGCCGCGAATGATGTCGCCCTTGGCGTCGGGAAGCGTCTTGCCGTGCTCACGCGAGAGTGCTTCGGCCAGCTTGTCCATGTCCCGGTTCAGGAGGTCGACAAACTTCATCATGACGCGGGCGCGGCGCTGCGGGTTGGTGGCGGCCCAGCCAAGCTGCGCTTCTGCGGCGTTGGCGACAGCGGCGTCGATCTCGGCCTGGCTTGCGAGCGCGACCTGCGCCTGAACTTCGCCGGTGGCCGGATTGTAGACGTCGGTATAGCGGCCGGACGTGCCTTCGACATGCCTGCCGTCGATAAAGTGACCGATTTTCTGCATTTCAATCTCTCCCAATCAACCGCAGCCGGTTTGACGGCACGGTGTTGTGTCCACTCCGATTGCGCTCTTTGTCGCTTTTATTTTTGTTGCAAACAAGACCCAGTTTTCCGGATCTGTTGTGCATTTTTTAAAGCTATGGCATTCAGATGCCAGAGTTGCTCCAGCCGTCCGCGTCCCTTCCGACGCACGTTGGAGGCGCGTTGAAAACAGACAATACGGCGCGGTTCACCGGGTCAAGCCCGCTGGTGCGGCAGGGCAGCGAGATTGGAGCGGACGTCATGAACTGGGATGACATCAGAATATTCCTGTCGATTGCCCGTACCGGGCAGATCCTGGCCGCGGCCAAGCGCCTTGGCGTAAACCACGCAACGGTCGCAAGGCGCCTCACCTCCCTCGAAGAGAGCCTGGGCACCAGGCTGTTTGACCGGTCGACGTCCGGGTGTCTCCTGACCGAGGCAGGCAGCCGTTTTTTCGAGCGCGCGGAACGGATGGAAGCGGAAGCGGTTGCCGCGGAGGCGGATCTCGGAGGTGATACGCCGGAAATCGCCGGTACCGTCCGCATCGGTGCTCCCGACGGCTTCGGCGTCGCCTATCTCGCCCCCAGGCTCGGCAAGCTGACCGCCAGGCACCCCGGCCTGACCGTGCAGCTTGTTCCGGTCGCCCGTTCCTTTTCCCTGTCACGCCGCGAGGCAGATATCGCCGTTACGATCGACCGGCCCGAAACCGGCCGCCTGGTCGCGGGCAAGCTGGTTGATTATGCCCTGGGTCTCTATGCCTCGAAATCCTACCTGAACCAACGCGGCACGCCTGCCTCTGCAGGCGATCTTAGCGGACACGATCTTATCGGCTACGTGGAAGATCTCCTTTACTCGCCGCAGCTGAACTACGGGACTGAATTCAGCAGGGACTGGACGGCGCGCTTCGAAATCGCGTCCGCGCTCGGACAGACGGAGGCCGTCCGCGGCGGTGCCGGCATCGGCATCCTGCACGATTTTATCGCGCGCGAAGACCCGGATCTCGTCTCGGTTCTTCCCGCCATGAAATTACGCCGTGCCTATTGGATGGTCACGCATGAAAGTTCCCGTCCGCTTCGCCACGTCGCCGCCGTCCAGGATTTCCTGCGCGATCAGGTCGCACGCGACAGGGTGCTCTTCTGAAGCCTTTCTTCCGGCGTCTGGCTAACGACGCGTTTGCCCGATCCAGTCCCGCGTGCGCTGCTCCGGGTCCGGGTTGCGCATCACGTCGCTTATGACGGCAATGCTGTCAGCGCCGCTTTGCAGAACCTCCCCGGCCCTTTCAAGAGTGATGCCGCCAATCGCCACGAGCGGCAGACCGCCGACCTGCCGCTTCCAGCCCGTAACCTTTGCAACGCCTTGCGGTTCCCATTTCAGGGACTTGGAACTGGTCGGAAACACGGGGCCAAGCGCGATGTAATCCGGATCAGCGGACAGCGCTGTCTCGAGCTCATCCCCATCATGTGTGGAGACACCCAGACGAAGACCCGCGCGGCGGATGGCGTCCAGGTCCGCGCCCTCCAGATCTTCCTGTCCGAGATGAACGAAATCACACGCTTCATCTATCGCCAGCTGCCAATGGTCGTTGATTATCAGCTGGCAGCCGTGTTTTTCACAAACCTTCCTCGCTGCCGAGATTTCCTGCCGCAGCATGTTTTCGTCCTCGACGTCCTTGATACGCAATTGCAGCAGCTTCACACCAAGGGGCACAAGGCGGGCAACCCAGGTCGAGCTGTCGACGATCGGGTAGAACGGATCGAGTTTCATGACGTCCTCTTTTGTCTGCTGCTGCCGTTTCTTGTTTCAGTCATTGCTGAGGGAAAATGTTTGCAAAAACGCATCGAATTCAACCTTTGTTGTCAGCCGGAACACCCGCAGATGCG
Organism: Roseibium sp.; assembly: GCF_965229775.1. Lineage (GTDB taxonomy): Bacteria > Pseudomonadota > Alphaproteobacteria > Rhizobiales > Stappiaceae > Roseibium. The sequence continues at coordinate 4,397,614 of NZ_OZ245929.1, read as the reverse complement.
GCGGCGGGTTCTGATAGATGGCAAGCAGCTTGGCGCGTGCGGAATGCCGCGTGCGCCAGATGAACCTGACAAACTCGATCGTTTGCAGATCAAACCGCTCGGGACAGCCATCAGCCAGGTCAGGCCGCGTTTTGCCATAGAACAGGACGGATCGCTTGAGCACCCTGAATAGGCGCAGGCCGACCGCAACATCGAGCCAGACGAACGTGTCCGCCCTCGCGACCCGTTCCGGATAGGTGCTGGAATGTCCGCCTTCTAAGATCCAGCGATCCCGGATATGCACCTCGTGCGTCATGCGCCCCTTTTCCTCGCGGGTGCGTTCCACCCATCCGGCGCACCAGTGGATCTTGTCCATATGGAAGACGGGCAGACCTGTCAGGTCGCCCAAGCGGCGCGCAAGCGTGCTTTTCCCGGAGCCCGGGCCACCGACGATCATGACGCGTTTCATTGATTTGCTTCCGGAGACGGTTGCTGGACCGCTGTTATACACACCCGTGATCGTCTGGCCAGATGGAAACAGACTGTTCAATGGACACTTTCCACGCTGTCACCCTATCTAAGGGGCAGAGAAGAGTTTGACGGCAAGGAGAGGTCAATGAGCTGGTTGAACAGTCCGGATCCGATACCCGGCGTCGCATCAAGTTGCGATCCCATCGACACGATAATCGTACCGCGCACGTCCGATCTCGGTGGCTTTTCGGTTCGGCGCGCCCTGCCCTCGGCAAAGCGCCGCATGGTCGGGCCCTTCATTTTCTTCGATCAGATGGGACCGGCAGAGCTTCTGGTCGGCGGCGGCATAGACGTGCGCCCGCATCCCCATATCGGATTGGCGACAGTCACCTACCTCTTCGAAGGGGAAATGTATCACCGCGACAGCCTCGGCACGGAAATCGCGATTGCACCGGGTGCGCTCAACTGGATGAGCGCCGGCAAGGGCATCGTGCACTCCGAGCGGGAGCGTCCGGAGCGTATGACCGAAAAGCGTCCCCTGTTCGGATTGCAGAGTTGGGTCGCTCTGCCGAAGCATCTGGAAGAAGGCGATCCGACGTTCCAGCACCATGGCACGGATGAACAACCGGAATTCGCAGACAATGGCGCATCGGTCAAGCTGATCGCCGGCAGCCTTTACGGGCACACGGCTCCGGTGAAGACGGCGTCGGACATGTTCTATGCCGACATAGCCCTGGAACCGGGGGCGAAAGTTCCGCTCGATGCCGGATGGGAAGAGCGTGGCCTCTACACGATCTCCGGCCAGATAACGATAGCCGGCCAGGCTTTCGACCCGGCGCAGCTGCTGGTCTTCAAACCGGGCGATCATCTCGTCATCGAGAACAACACGCCCAATCCGGCGCGCTTCGTTGTTCTGGGCGGCGAACCGATGGACGGTGACCGCTACATCTGGTGGAACTTCGTTTCCTCCTCGAAAGAACGGATCGAACAGGCCAAGGAAGACTGGAAGCAGGGCCGTTTCGATACGGTTCCGGGCGATGCGGAAGAATTCATCCCGCTCCCCGACCGGCCCGGGCCCTGACGGAAGGGACGGCAAAGCAAATAGCCAAGTTGAAGAGAGCCGGCGGTGCCCGGCTCTCTTTGCATTTCACCTTCTGACTGGGAGCAAGGAAAGCGCCATACCGTTGGGTTTCGGCATGTTTCGGCAGGTGTACTCTTGCTTTTGGCTCCCGTTCTCGGCAAATAAAGCCCCGTTCTGACAACAGCTCACGTGTGCTGCGTTCATTCGGTTCCGGTCGCGATTTCGCAACCGCCCGCTTCCCGGGCGAGACGAAGCGCGCTGTACCGGAACGCCTCGTGCGCGTTCAACCCCGGATTCTCCGGAACCACCTTGGATAAAACTTGACGTTGGTTCGGGCCGGCGGTTGACAAGAAGGAAAGACACCATGCGGCTTGGGATAGACTGGGGCGGCACCAAGATAGAAATCATTGCCTTGTCGCAGGACGGGCAAGAGCTTTTCCGGCAACGCGTCGACACGCCGCGTGACGACTATGAGGGCTGTCTTGAGGCCGTGAAGTTCCTTGTCGATGCCGCCGAGGCCGCCACGGGTCAGACAGGCACGCTCGGGCTCGGCATTCCCGGTTCGCTGTCGCCCAAGTCGGGGCTCGTCAAGAACGCGAACTCGACGTGGATGAACGGCAAGCCGCTCGACAAGGATCTGGAAAAGGTGGTCGGCAGGCCCGTGCGCATTCAGAACGATGCCAACTGCCTGGCCGTCTCCGAGGCAACCGATGGAGCCGGTGCCGGTGCGCATGTCGTGCATGCGATCATTATCGGAACGGGAAGCGGTTCCGGCATCGCCATCGACGCAAAGGCGCATCTGGGCGCCAACGGTATCGGCGGTGAATGGGGAGCGATCACCGTGCCCTGGCTGTCGGCCGGGGAGTTTCCGGGACCCGACAGCTGGATCGGCCACAAGGGCGTCATCGACCGCTGGTGTTCAGGCACCGGTTTTCAGCTCGACTACAAGGAAAAGACCGGCACACTGCTGAAAGGGCACGAAATCATGGCGCTCAAGCGCAGTGGTGACCCGGTTGCAGGCGAGATCTACGAAGCCTATGTCAGCCGCCTCGCCCGCTCGCTCGCCATGTCCGCAAACCTGCTGGACCCAGACGTGTTCGTTCTGGGCGGCGGCATGTCGAACATCGAGGAACTCTATGCCGATCTGCCGCCTGCAATGGCCCCGTACATATTCTCCGATACGTTCGACACGCCCATCCGCAAGGCGGTTCATGGTGACAGTTCGGGCGTGCGCGGCGCGGCCTGGCTCTGGAACTGATACTTAGCGGCCAGCTCGCAAGAGCCGGCGCTGCCCCATCGTGACGAGCACGATGCCGATCCCCACGACGCCGACGGCTGCGAGTTTCGCCGCGTTCGGGATTTCGTTGAACACGAGGTAACCGAGCGCGAGACCGACCACGGCCGCAACTGATCCGATCTGGCTCAGGTAGACCGGTCCGGCGCTCTTCTGGAGCCGGAAATAGAGACCGTATTGCAGGCCGAAAATTGCAGTCTGCGCGGCCAGCAGCGTGACGGCCTCCCCTGTCCATTCAGCCGGTGCGACCGGAATCTTCCAGAGGGCGGTGAACAGGAACAAGGCCAGAAATCCGACAATCATCATCCCGAGTGCAAGGTCGACGGGTTTTGCACCTTCCGGCCATTTGAGCGTGCGATAAATGTTTCCGGCCGCCAGGAAGACGGGGATCGACAGCGCCAGAACGGACCACAGGGATGCATCGGCGGACAGCGTCTTGCCCGAGACCGCGAGCAGCACGCCCCCCGCGACACCGAAGATCACGCCCGCGACCATGAGCGACTGGAAACGCTGCAGTCCCAGCACGACGGCGAATGCATAGGTCAGGACCAGAGGGAACGCATAACAAAGCGCCACAAATCCGGCTCCGACCTTCGGCGCAGCGGTCACCGCGATCATGTTCGGCAAGATGAACAGAATGCCCGTGACGGAGATGTAGACTAGCAACTGGCGGCGGCTTGCGACCGCCTCCCCGGAGCCTTCCTCCCGGCTTTTCAGACCGGCCAGCCGTGTTGCCGCGAACATTCCTGCGGCGCCGCCAAGAACAGACCATTGAAGCAGGCCGACCGGGTGCCAGCCGAAACTCGGCGCAGCCTTGGCAAACACCGTGGAAGCGGCAAGGAACGAGCCAACGATCAGCAACAGCACAATTGGCGCGTCGAGCAGGTTGCCGACACCTGCATTGGTCCTGTCCCGGCTTTCCCCGGCATCGGAGCCGGGCTTTTTTTCACATCCTGCGGTGGCTGTCATGGCACCTTCCCCATCGTTGAACAAGGGATCGTTTCCCTGTCAAGCTAGGTAACATATTTTATCTTGATTTCAAGATACTTGATTTAAAGATTCTTGAAAATTATTGACATTGCCTGCTCGAACAGGAATGGTTCCCGGGTTAAATTCCTGAAAGATCGGCCTTTTCCCGTCGGCACAGCCGATGAGAAATTGACTGATCCGGAAACGTCAGGCTTCGAGAAAGACATGACCAAGTCAGAAACTGATGCGTCGAAAGCCGGGAGAAACCTGTTCGGTGATCCGGACGACCTCCTGGTCGACCGGGCGGAGCGGGCCAGCCGGCAATGGCAAAAGGAAGTGCCGTCGGTCGCTGACAAGCTGCAGCCGATGGTTCTGCTTGGCCGGCTCAACGAAGCCGCCCAGATCATGAACCGCGACTATCTGGTGCCCGCCTATGCCGAGATCGGACTGAAACTCGGCGAATTCGACGTTCTTGCCACGCTTGTCAGGTCAGGCCCGCCCTACCAGCTTACGCCAACGGAGCTCTACAGATCGACAATGATGAGTTCCGGCGGCATGACAGCCCGTGTCGACAAGCTGGAAAAGGCCGGCTTCGTGGAGCGCCGTCCACATCCCGAGGATCGCAGGGCGCTTTCGGTCTGCGTGACACCGGAGGGCCTCAAGCTGGTCAAGGACATGATCCCCGGCTATGTCGATGTGCAGCACAGGGCGATCGGCGGGCTGACCGGGCCTGAACAGGCGCAGCTGTCGTCCCTGCTCGGCAAGCTGATCAGGAGCGTCAACGATCCGGCAGGCGGCAAGTAGGTCCGAGTTCGCCGGGAACATTCGCCGTAGCCTGAGACCTCAGCTCTACGGGCGGCAACCACGTCAGAACGACAATACCGACGTTTCCTGCTGGATGATCTCGCCGTCCCGGATCAGCATGGCGGTCCCGACATAATTTCCCGCCGGCCAGCTCTCCTGCTTCAGCTTGCGTCCTGCAAAGGCAACCCATTGCGCCTTCTGTCCGTCAATCGGTTTGCCCCCGGTCTCGGCAAGAACCCCTTCGGGACCGACCAGCCGCAAGGCGATCCGGTCTCCCTTGCGCACATTGATCAGCCGAGCGAAGAACACGAACGCCGGGGAACCGGCCGCCGGCGTCCTTACTTCCGCACGTTCAACGTCAATCGACTTCACCGGACTGTCGGCAAAGCCGGTTTCGATGATCTTGCCCGAGGCATCGATCAGCAGGCTGTTGAGGTCGGCCTGCCAGAGGGCGTCCTGGTATTGCAGCGACCCGGATCCATCCGACCGGCAGCCTTCCAGACGGGAACGGGCGTTGTCCGGGGTCCCCAGAAAGGGGTCAATCATCTCGCCATTCTTGCGGACGGACAGATGCACATGCGGAAATGCGGCAAAGCCGGAATAGCCGACGCGGGCTAGCCTGTCGCCGCGTTCCACCCGTTGCCCCGCCTTCACGGTCACGGATCCAAGCCGAAGATGGCAATACTGGGTTTCCCAGCCATCGCCGTGAGCGATCACGACACCATTTCCGCACTCCTTGCCGCCGACCTGCTCACGGTCGCTTTCGGAAAGGACAAGCCTGTCCGGCATCTCGTCGCGCACGCCCTTCACGACACCAGGTGCGGCCGCGATGACGTCAGCACTTTCGGCCGTGTTCAGGACCCTGAAATCCGTGCCCTTGTGGCCATCATATCCCGCCCGCTCGCAGGATGCGGTCATCACGGTGTCCGCCGGGTCGATGTCGACATAGTTCTGCACGAAACAGTCCTGGCCCAACGTGCAGTCGATCGGAAGTGACAGCTCCAGATCCACGGCTGCCGCCGGAGTTCCGGAAGCCATGCCGAGCAAGGCAAATACGCCAGCCCCGAGCCCGAATGTGCCAATGCGCCGCATCATCGATGTGATCCTTTTCACGTGATCGTTCGTTAAAAGAGCGTGACTTGCATTCCAGGGGCCGATCGCCGACCCTCGGGCAACAGATTTTACGGACATTATGGACCAAGCGTGATGATTAAGTGGCTGACCACTCTTTTTGTAGGGATTTTTGTGAGCACCTCGGTGCTTGCGCAAACCGAACTGCAAATTCGCGACATCGAAAAGGGAACCGGGGAAGAGGCCAATGTCGGCGAGACCGTCGTCGTGCACTACACCGGCTGGCTGATGGACGGCACCAAGTTCGATTCAAGCGTTGACCGGGGCACACCGTTCTCCTTCACGCTCGGCGAAAGGCGGGTCATTCCGGGTTGGGAACAAGGTGTTGAAGGCATGCAGGTCGGCGGCAAGCGCGAACTGATCATACCGCCGAACCTGGCCTATGGGGCACAGGGCGCAGGTGGCGTGATACCGCCAAACGCCACGCTCAAGTTCGAGATCGAGCTTCTGGACGTCAAGGGCAAGAAGTACTCAGATATCGGCAACGACGGGCTGAAGGAGATGCTGGCGGCAGGTTCCACGGTGATCGACATCCGCCGGCCGGACGAATGGAAGGAGACCGGGGTCATCCCCGGCACCCATCTCGTCACGTTCTTCGACGCCAACGGCAACGTCAATCCCGAATTCGGCTCCGAGTTGCAGAAGCTCGTTTCCGGCCCCGATCAGGAAATCGTCTTCATCTGCCGCACAGGCCGCCGCAGCCAGGTCCTGTCCGAATATCTCTCAGGTCAGGCCGGATTCACAAACGTGGTCAACGTTGAAAAAGGCATCATGGACTGGATCGGCAGCGGGGAAACCGTCGCTGCCGCCACCCTGCCCGAAAACTGCTGGCTGTGCTGAGCGGCCGCATCTGCGCGCCGGGGCACCGGCAGATCAACGGATAAACTGCACCGGTTCCTCCCGAAGCCGTCAGTCCCCGGCCGCGAGTTTCAGGCTCAGCCTGTTGTGTTCCGCAATGACCCTGTCGATGTCCAGGGTCACGATCCGTCCGTCATCGACAACCACATTGCCGTGGACCACGGTTGTCTTTGCCCCTTTCGGGCTGCAGAAAACGACCGCTGCGACCGGATCATGCAATCCGCCGGCAAACTCGATCGTGTTGAGATCGAGCGTGAAGAAATCCGCACATTTGCCGGCCTCCAATGAGCCGATATCGTCCCGGCCGAGCACGGACGCCCCTCCCAGGGTTGCAAGCTCCAGGGCTTCCCTGGCTGTCATCCATTCGCCGGAGCGCAATGGATGCGACGGCGGCATCGCGGCGTGCTCGTGCGCGCCGGGCGGCGTCAGCCCGAGGTTCAGGCGTGCGAGAAGCATGGCCTGGCGCACTTCCAACAGCATGTTTGAGCCATCGTTGCTGGCAGAGCCGTCAACACCAAGTCCAACCTTTACACCGGCGGCCATGTATTTCTTGACCGGCGCGATACCGGAAGCAAGGCGCATGTTGGAACACGGGCAATGGGCCGCCCCGCATCCGGTCGACGAAAACACCCGGATCTCGTCATCGTCGACATGAATCGCGTGGGCGTACCAGACATCCGGCCCGGTCCAGTCCAGACCTTCCATCCACTCCACGGGACGCTTGCCGAAGCGTTCAAGCGTGTAACGTTCCTCGTCCAGTGTCTCGCACAGGTGGGTGTGCAGCATGACGCCCTTGTCGCGCGCGAGCCGGGCGCTTTCCCTCAGCAGATCTTCGGAGACCGAGAACGGCGAACAGGGTGCAACCACGATCCGGGTCATGGCCCCGGCCGAGGCGTCATGATAGCGGTCGATCACACGGATGCTGTCCTTCAGAATGTCGTCCTCGTCTTCGACACACGCGTCCGGCGGAAGACCACCCTTGCTCTCGCCGAGCGACATGGAGCCTCTGCTGGCATGGAACCGGACGCCGAGATCACGCGCCGCCTCGATCTGGTAGTCGACCTTGTTGCCGCTCTGAAACAGGTAGGAATGGTCAAACACCGTCGTGCAGCCGGACAGCGCGAGTTCCGCGAGCCCGACCAGCGCACTCGCGCGAGACGCCTCCGGACCGGTGCGCGCCCAGATCCGGTAGTGGGCCTGCAGCCACGGAAACAGGTTGTTGTTCTGCGCGGCCGGCAGATTGCGCGTCAGCGTCTGGTTGAGATGATGATGCGTGTTCACAAATCCGGGCAGAACGATCTGACCGGACGCATCGATCACCCTGTCCGCCGTCTCCGGAAGTTCATGTGACGAACCCACGGTGGTGATCAGCCCGTCCTCGGCGAACAGGCCACCGTTTTCGATCTCCCGGCGGCCGCCATCCATCGTGACGAGGATATCCGCATTTTTCAGAAGCAGCGTGCGTGCCATCAAAGACTTTCAGATCGTTCGAATCAGCGATGCACGAGACTAACGGTGTATGCGTTAAGAAGTTTTGGTCTCTATTCAAAAAAAGCAAAATTTTTCAAGCGTTAACGAGATGACTATTCTTCGAGCGGCGGCATCCTGTTCCACGCATCCAGCGCCGCGATCTTGTAGGCCTCTGCAAGCGTCGGGTAGTTGAAGGTGTTCTCGACGAAATACTCCAGGGTCCCCTTCAGATTGAGAACCGCCTGGCCGATATGCACCAGTTCCGTTGCGCCTTCTCCGACAATGTGGCACCCGAGCAGGCGCCGGGTCTTCAGCGAGAAGATCATCTTCAGCATACCGGTATCAAGGCCCATGATGTGCCCGCGAGAGGTTTCCCTGAAGCGCGCGACGCCGCATTCATAGGGGATGCCGCGTTCCTTGATTTCCTCCTCGGTCATTCCGACGGTCGAGATCTCCGGCACCGCATAGATCCCGTACGGAAAGTAGTCCGGCGGGTCATAGGCCGTTTCGCCAAGCGCCTGACATGCCGCAATACGTCCCTGTTCCATCGAGGTCGACGCAAGGCTCGGAAACCCGATCACGTCTCCGGCCGCAAAGATGTGGTCGACTTCGGTCTGGAACGTCGCGGGGTCGACCTTCAGCCGGCCGCGGTGATCAACCGAAAGCCCGCATTTGTCGAGATGGAGTTTCGGTGTCGCTCCCATTCTGCCGGCCGCGAACAGGATGACGTTCGTACGCACGCAGCGGCCGCCTTCGAGCGTGATCTCGCAGTCTCCCGGCCCGTGCTTCTCGATCTTTTCCACCGTTGCGCCGAATCGAAGCGCGATGCCCCGGTCGCGAAGCTGGTGGGTGAAGTCCGCCACGAGCTCCTTGTCCAGGAAATCGAGCATGCTGTCGCGCGGTTCGACCAGCGTGACGTGGACGTCGAGCGCCGAGAAGATCGACGCGTATTCTACCCCAATTACCCCTGCCCCGATCACCGCGATGGACCGTGGAATTTCTCCCAGTTCGAGGATCTCGTCGCTGTCGAGAACGTATTCGCCGTCGAAGGGAACATAGTCGGGACGGAAAGGCTTGGTTCCGACGGCTATGACATATTTGTCCGCCGAATATTTCAGGATCTCGCCCGCGTCGCCCTCGACCTCGATCAGGTTCGTGTCCAGAAAACGGGCTTCGCCGCGGACCGTATCGACCTTGTTGCGCGAAAACTGGTGTTCCAGCACATCGACCTCGTGATTGAGGGTGATGTGCAGGCGCGCCCGGAGATCGGCTGCGGTCAGGTCCTGCTTCACGCGGTAGGAACTGCCGTAGAAGCCGCGCTCCCGCCATCCGGTAAGGTTCAGGACCGTCTCGCGCAGGGTCTTGGACGGGATCGTACCGGTATGCACCGATACGCCGCCGACCCGGCGCCCCCGTTCGACGACCAAGACGTCCCGTCCGAATTTTGCCGCCTGAATGGCAGCGCGGCGCCCCGCCGGCCCGCTGCCGATCACGATCAGATCGTAGTGTTCCATTTGCCCCTCATCGCACCCGAACCGGCATTGTGAATGCCCCTCGAAGCGAAGATACATCCACAATGGTTGACGTCCTGCAAAACAGCATCTTTGTTTTCGGGTCAAGACGGGAGAAAAAATATGGGCAGCCGCTGCCCGGATATGAGCAAAAAAGCGGCACCCACCGCGGCGATCGCGATAGACCGTTGCCATCACGGCGCTCATAAGATATGCGTCAAGCCATGAGAACGAACCTGACAGCAGCATGGTGGTGGCGCGGCGCGAAATAGGCGGCCGGCGATGGATCATGCACTGAAGGGATCATAACTACGCACCAAAGGCCGCCGCGGGATACCGACGGCGGCCTTGGTGCATTTTGGGGCCGCCAGGCTTCCAACGGGCCGACGAAACGGGAACGGAAAGACCATGCCGGCATTGGCAGACCAGACCTTTGAAACGGAAAGCGGGATCACGATCCTGCGGACATCACGCCCTTCCGACTACGAAACCGGCACGTCGGACTGGATCGACAGGCTGGACAGCGAGCTGGGTGCGGTGCTCGCCTCTTCCTACGAATATCCGGGCCGCTACACGCGCTGGGACATGGCGCTGGTCAATCCGCCCCTCGTCGTGGAAGCGGCTGACCGGACCGTCGATATCCGGGCGCTGAACGAACGCGGCAAGGTTCTGGTTCCCGCCATAGCCGATGCGCTCAAAACCCACGACGTGATCGAAACATTCAATGCCACGGACGAGCGGATTACGCTCACGGTGAAGAAGCCCGACCGGCTTTTCAACGAAGAAGAGCGGTCCCGCCAGCCATCGACCTTTTCGATCGTGCGCGCTCTCAAGGACCTCTTCGCGTGCGACGACGACCAGTTGGGCCTCTATGGAGCCTTCGGCTACGACGTCGCCTTCCAGTTCGAGCCGATCGACCTGAAACTGCAACGCCCCGAGGATCAGCGGGATGTCGTTCTGTTTTTGCCCGACGAGATCCTGATCGTCGATCACCACGGCAAGCGCGCCTATGTGCTGGAATATGATTTCGCCGTGAACGGCCGGACCACCAAGGGCCTGGAGCGGACCGGCGAAAAACACGCCTACATGCCCGCGAACCGGGACCCCGGACGCGGCGATCACGAACCGGGGGAATACGCGAAGCTGGTCGAAGAGGCCAAGGACTATTTCAGGCGCGGAGACCTCTTCGAAACCGTTCCGGGCCAGACGTTCTATGAGCCCTGCGCCAATCCTCCGTCTGCGGTGTCGCGGCGTCTGGCGCAGATCAATCCCTCGCCCTACTCGTTCTTCTTCAACCTTGGCAATGCCGAGTATCTCGTTGGCGCTTCGCCGGAGATGTATGTGCGTGTTACCGGCGGCAGGCGCGTCGAGACGTGCCCGATTTCAGGCACCATCCGGCGCGGCAAAAACGCGATCGAGGACGAGGCCCAGATCCGCAAGCTGCTGAATTCGGCAAAGGATGAGGCCGAGCTGACCATGTGTTCCGACGTCGACCGCAACGACAAGAGCCGTGTTTGCGTGCCCGGGTCGGTGAAGGTGATCGGACGCCGGCAGATCGAGATGTACTCGCGGCTCATACACACGGTGGATCATATCGAAGGCATCCTGCGCCCCGACATGGACGCCCTCGACGCCTTCCTCTCGCATACCTGGGCGGTCACCGTGACCGGCGCTCCGAAGCGCTGGGCGATGCAGTTCATCGAAGATCACGAAAAGTCTCCTCGCGCCTGGTATGGCGGTGCCATCGGGGCCGTGCTGTTCAACGGCGACATGAACACGGGGCTCACTCTGAGAACCGTGCGCATCAAGGACGGCCTAGCCCAGATCCGGGCAGGCGCCACGCTTCTCTATGACAGTGTCCCGGAGGACGAGGAAGCGGAGACGGAACTCAAGGCGGAAGCCATGCGGGCCGCGGTGCGCGAGGCCGGTCTTGCCGGCAAGGCGACCACCCGGCAGGAAGACGCCAAACCCGGCAAGGATATGAAGATCCTCCTGGTGGACCACGAGGACAGCTTCGTCCACACGCTTGCGAACTACTTCAGGCAGACCGGCGCGGATGTGGTGACCTACAGGTCGCCGGTCGCCGATCACGTCTTTCACGATGTCGATCCCGATCTTGTTGTCCTGTCGCCGGGACCCGGAAATCCGAAAGACTTCGACTGTGCTGCCACGATCGGACGGGCGCGGGCGCGCGCACTGCCGATCTTCGGCGTCTGCCTCGGCCTTCAGGCCCTGTCGGAGTATTTCGGCGCGGAACTCGGACAACTCGACATCCCGATGCACGGCAAGCCTTCTCCGATCAGTCTTTCCGGCAACTCCCTGCTGTTTGACGGATTGAGCGCACCCGTCGTCGTCGGACGGTATCATTCGCTGTTCGCCAAGCGCGCGACGCTGCCGGGCGATGTCAGGGTCACGGCGGAAACCGAGGACGGGGTCGTGATGGCGATCGAACACGAAAGCGAGCCGATCGCCGCCGTTCAGTTCCATCCGGAATCGATCATGTCGCTTGACCAGGATGCCGGCCACAAAATCATCGAGAATGTCGTCGAACGGCTGGTGCATGCCCAGAGGCAGGAAATCGAAGCCGCATCGTGAAGTTGTCACGATGTATTCGCAATTGTGTCGTTATGGGAACAGGCAGAGACTGAAGGAGATCGTCGTTGCCAACATTGCTGGTCGTCATCGCGCTTGTCGCCGGGGCCGCCTATTGGCTCTACCGTGCCCGCCAGGCAGCCGACACGACGCGTGTCGTGCTGGACGCGACGCATGAGGTCAAGGCGGCCGCCCGCCGCTTCGGCTTCCAAACGCGGGCGAACCAGCACCCCAGCGAAGGCGTCGACGATCCGCGTGTCACCGCCGCCGCCCTGCTCGTGCTCACGGCGGAGACCGATGGCGGTATCTCCCGCGCGGAACAGCAGGCCATCATGGAGCAGCTTCAGTCGGTCTTCGGCATGCCCGAAAACGAGGCAGAAGACCTCTACCTGTTCTCCAAATGGCTGGCCAGCCAGAGCAGCAATCCGGATGACATGATCCGGCGGCTGATCAAACGAACGGTGCATCTGGGCGGTCGCGACACGCTGCCAGATCTCATTCAGATGGTGACGCATGTCGGAAACGCGGACACGGGCACCCTCACCGACGACACCGTGAACATAGTAGAAAAACTGAAACAACTTAGTCATTGAACGGAAATGGCGCTTGCTTTCCTTGCAAAAGGCGAAGCAATTAAAATACCAGTCGTTATTCAACTTCTGGTTCCCGAGTGACCCGGTGACGAAATAAGTTGATTAACAGAGCACGTCAGAGTTCTATTGATTTTCCGGCTTTCATTTGCATTGTCTTCATGGGCTTGCACTAAGTTGAGCAGTGTCGCAGCGTTCGGAGTCCGGGGAGGACCAATGTCCGGCAACGCCAAGATGAACACGGTCAGGTGTTCCCGTAGATTGCGCCGATCGCTCGGCGCACTGGCGTTTGCCTTTGTCCTGCTGCCGTGTCTCGTCCACGGACCGGACGCCCATGCGCAAGGGAAAACGGACCTTCGAAATCACGTGCTCGGTATCGGAAACTGTCCACCTTGGAATGCCCAGGCCCTCGAGGTCTGCTACAACAGTCTGGAACGCGTCATGGATGCGATCAGCCCGCGCCTTGATGCCGGCCCGGACAACCAGCACCTTCTCATCAACGAGGGCGCGAGTGCGTCCGCACTCAAGCTGAAGGCGACGGAGCTTGCCAACAGACTCGGACCGGAAGACCGGCTGATCATCTATGCAAATCTGCCGCTCGGCCAGCTGGAGGGCGACCAGCCGGACGAGGAAAACGGGTTCGTGCTGGAGTTCTGGGCCGACGAGAAACCCGAAACGGCTGCCGCGGCCATCAGCGACGGCATCTGGATTACCGCACCTGCCTTTGCGGCCATGCTTCATACGATCCCGGCGGCGCAGGTCATTCTGATCCTCGACACCAACGACTCCTACGCCGTGAACATGCACCTGCTCGACAGACATTCCGTCGATCATGAGGACAGACCCGAGGCGCTTGTCTCCTCCGCGGGCGACGGCCAGAGCGCAAACTACTCGGCGGACCGGACGATTTCCCTGTTTGCCAAACACCTTGCGCTCGCGCTGCGTGAAACGGAGGGATCTCTGCAAGATGTCATGAGTGTCGCGGTCAGCGGCACCCGGCAGTCGGCAATCCCGATATGCGCAACGCTCAAGGAGCACAAGGGCGACACCGGAGAACAGGTTGCCGATTGCCAGCAGGTGCCGCAGATTCACGATCCGGAAGCCCTGCTGGCAGGAACGCTCCTCCAGCCGATCCCCGAAGCCGGCAAAACAGAATAATTCCGGACGTCCCTAACCCGTTGCGGAGCTTGTGCCGCACGCGCGCGGCGCATCTGATGCGACCACGTTTCCGGCCTTCGCTTCGGCGTTGCGCACGCTGGGATGTCCCTTCAGCCGCGCCAGGAACCAGTCCCAGTCATCGGAGTCGATCCGCTCGAGGCCCGTGTCCCGTTGTGGCTCGATGGGCCGGATGCCGTCGTCATCCAGTTCACCGATCGCGAAGCGGAAGGCATAGCCGGGCGTCAGGCCCATGCGCAGATCCGACACCACGACCTTGTCGCCGACAAGTTCCGTTCTGAAAAAGCCGCGGCTGAACCATTCAAGCTTCTGGAAGGCCGCCGTATCCGACAGGCAGGCCGCCAGTTCGGGATGGCGCGGATGTTCGTAGATTTCGGGTTCTCCCGGGCCGTCGAGCAGCGAATAGTAGAGGTTCTCGTAGCGATCTTCCTCAAGCCCGATGACTTTCCAGAGCAGGATGTTGAACGGGGCCGCGATCGCGTAGACGGCTTCCGGTTCGATCCCCCGGGACTGAAAGGCCAGGCGTGCCTGCCCCTGCACATATTGCTGCAGGACAATGCTCACGCCCATGTAAGCGGTGGTGGCGATCAGGGCACCGGCAACCCAGTTGCGCAGCCGCGACGTCCAGTTCTTCTTGCAGAGCGCATAGATCACGACGATTAGCAATGGAATGGAATAGAGCGGATCGATGATGAACACCGAACCGACGCCGACCGGGTCGGGATAGACTGGCCAGAAGATCCGCGTGCCGTAGACGGTCATCGCGTCGATCATGGCATGGGTCGCAAACACCAGGAAAACGGCCCCCCAGGTCAGCCAGCGATGCTCGCGAAGTCCCTTGAACAGCCGCACCAGCACCTCGCCGACGACCGGGGCCGCCAGCGCATGCACGAAGATCGAGTGCGACCAGCCGCGGTGATAGACGAAACTGTCGATGGGATCGTCAAAGGGGATGAACACGTCCAGATCCGGCAGCGTGCCGAGCAACCCGCCGACAATCGCGGCCTTGCGCGGCCCGATCTTGCTTCCCAGGCAAGCCGTCGATACGGCGGCACCCAGAACGAATTGCGTGATTGAATCCATCGTGTCCTAGACGTTTGCGTTCATTGTCCTCAACGCTAGCCCAAGTGTGCGATGAAGAAGCCGATAACGGTACATATAGCGAAATGCACAGCCATAAATGTGCCGGCCATAAATTTAGTCACGTGCTGCGGCTTATATTTGTCGATTGACATATATTTCAAGTCTTTAAGCTGACCGAACACAGCATTCGACTTTTGATACCATCGACGGACCCATAAGACGTGTGCGAGCGCATAGAGGCTCAACGCGGCCAGGGAAGCAATTTTCTTGCTTTCGGTTTCACCCAGGAACTCTTGCGCCGGGTCTGACGAAACGACCCAGCCCAGTATCACCGTCAGAATGACACCATGCTTGAATGCAAAATCAATCAGACCATCGTGGTATGATTTCAACTGATCGCTGAGATACACGTGTATCTCTCTCGGTGTCGCTGTTTTGGGCTCTGCCTCCGGCAAACTACCAATCCTCTGAATTTTGAACAGCCTACACCACCGGCACCGATCATACCCAAGAAATCAATCCACTTCGCACACCGCGCCGATAGCGGCACCTCGTTCATTCAGCTCACTCTTCTGAATGCTGCCCGAAAGATTGGCGTTGTTCGCCGCGCGCTTCCCGTCGTGCCCGGGACAACGTCGTCCCATTCGGAAAAGCTCTAAGGCAGGATTGTTTCCAGCATCGCAGCCCAGGAAAAAATTCTCATGTTCAATGTGAAGAGCAACAGAAACGCGGGTATCAACAAGGCGCAAAACAAGCGAGCGCCCCAACGGCCCTGAGGGTCAGGGAACCGTATTGCCCACATCGAGACGCAACCGAACACCAAACTCGACCCGAGGTAGAGGTAATACCCGAGCGGAATTGTCTCGGCGGTAAATCGAAAGTCTCCAAATTCGTCCGTGTCACCGAGCGTCGAAATGGCTTGGAAGGAAATCCATAGATTTACGAACAGAATCGCGGTGCTGACGAGCGTCTGAAGACCGCGTTCACGACCCAGGCCCTTGATCAAGGTCTACTCCCGTTCCTGAAACGATGTTGAAGAAACAAGAAGGCCATCATAGCACCCGCCTTCTTGTCCTCGCAGGCTTTCGTTCAACAGGGATCAATCCACTTCGCGCACTGCGCCCTTGGCTGCACTCGTCGTCATCTTCGCGTAGGCGCGCAAAGCCTTCGTCACCTTGCGCCTGCGTTTTTCGACGGGCTTCCAGGCGGTCTCGCCCCTGGCATCCATGGCTGCACGGCGGCGGACCAGTTCCTCGTCCGGGAGATCGACCTTCAGGATACGGTTCGGAATGTCGATGACGATGGTGTCGCCCTCCTCGACCAGACCGACCGCGCCGCCTTCCGCCGCTTCCGGCGACATGTGCCCGATCGACAGCCCCGAGGTTCCGCCCGAGAACCTGCCGTCGGTGATCAGGGCACATTCCTTGCCTAGGCCCTTCGACTTCAGATAGCTGGTCGGGTAGAGCATTTCCTGCATACCGGGGCCGCCGCGCGGTCCTTCGTAACGGATCAGCACGACGTCGCCGGCCTTCACCTTGTTGGTCAGGATCGCCGAGACGGCACTGTCCTGGCTTTCGAAGATCCGCGCCGGGCCGGTGAACTTGAGGATACTCTCGTCGACGCCCGCGGTTTTCACGACACAGCCTTCCTCGGCGATGTTGCCGTACAGGACCGCCAGACCACCGTCCTTGCTGTAGGCATGGTCGCCTTCGCGGATGACGCCCGCCTGCCGGTCCAGATCCAGATCGTCCCAGCGCCGGTCCTGGCTGAACGCCACCTGTGTCGGCACGCCGCCAGGTGCGGCCTTGTAGAATTCGTGCACGCTTGCGGAGTTGGTCTGGCGGACGTCCCAGCGCGCCAGCGCTTCCTTCACGGTCGCGGAATGCACCGTCGGGATGTCCGTGTGCAGTTTGCCGGCGCGGTCGAGTTCGCCGAGGATCGCCATGATCCCGCCTGCCCGGTGCACGTCCTCCATGTGGATGTTCTCCACCGCGGGCGCGACCTTGCACAGCACGGGCACCTGCCTGGACAGACGGTCGATGTCATCCATGGTGAAGCCGATTTCACCCTCGTAGGACGCGGCAAGAAGGTGCAGGATCGTGTTGGTCGATCCGCCCATGGAGATGTCGAGCGTCATGGCATTCTCGAACGCCTTGAAGTTGGCAATGTTGCGCGGAAGAACGCTTTCGTCGTCCTCTTCGTAGTAGCGTTTCGCCAGATCAACGATCAGATGGCCGGCCTCGACGAAGAGACGCTCGCGGTCCGCATGGGTCGCAAGCGTCGAGCCGTTTCCGGGCAGCGCCAGACCGAGTGCCTCGGTCAGGCAGTTCATGGAGTTCGCGGTGAACATGCCCGAACAGGAACCGCAGGTCGGACAGGCATTTTGCTCCATCGACAGAACGTCCGCGTCCGACATGCTGTCATCGGCGGCCGCGACCATGGCATCGACCAGGTCAATCGATTTTTGAACGCCGTTCTCAAGAACCACCTTGCCGGCCTCCATCGGCCCGCCGGAGACGAACACCACCGGAATGTTGAGACGCATGGCAGCGTTCAGCATGCCCGGTGTGATCTTGTCGCAGTTGGAGATACAGACAAGCGCATCCGCGCAGTGGCCATTCACCATGTATTCAACGGCGTCTGAGATGACTTCGCGCGACGGCAGCGAATACAGCATTCCGTCGTGCCCCATGGCGATGCCATCATCAACCGCGATCGTGTTGAACTCCTTCGCGACGCCCCCGGCCCTCTCGACTTCGCGGGCAACAAGCTGGCCGAGATCCTTGAGGTGAACGTGTCCCGGAACGAACTGGGTGAAGGAATTGGAAATCGCGATGATCGGCTTGCCGAAATCATCATCCGTCATGCCGGTGGCGCGCCACAGCCCGCGGGCACCGGCCATGTTCCGACCGTGTGTGGAGGTTCTGGAGCGATACGGAGGCATGTTTTTCTCCCTGGTATGGCGGCGTTTCGCGTGCGGCAGGCGCCTGTCTGGTCACCGCCGCAACTTGTTTAAACGCATTCGAATTTGACTTGGCATGGGGGTGACAGGTTTTTCACCGGACCGAAAGGCCGGATTAACGGAAAAGTGTACGGTACGGTACGGTTCTGTCATGATCGAAGACCGCCAATCCCCTTAACTCCTTTCAAAATCGTCACATTCCGTGAACCGATCCGTGGCGCTGATCTTTTGGCTTGCATCGGCGAACGGTGTCGGGTGAAGGTTGTGTGCCACATCAAAGAACCCGCGCAACGAACGCGGGTCGACATCGTGGCAGCGTTGTGGGGAGAAACGCGTTGCTATTCTTGATTGCACTACTGGCCGCAATTTTCGGCTTTCTGTTCGGCACCGACCAGGGGGTCATCTCCGGCGCTCTGCCTCTCTTGAAAAAAGAGTTCGTGTTCACGGCGCAAAGCGAAGGCTTCATGACCGGCGCGGTTCCGTTCGGCGCCATATTCGGTGCCATCCTGGCGCTCGTTACCGTCGACCGGTTCGGCAGGCGTCCGGTTCTCACGTTCTGCGCGATCCTGTTTGCCGCAGGCTCGCTTGCCGCCGCGATGGCGTTCAGCGTGTGGTCCCTCACCGTTGCGCGGCTGGTGATCGGCGCAGCCATCGGCGCGTCGTCGCTTGTCGCTCCGATGTATCTTGCGGAGATCGCCCCTGCCCGGATCCGCGGTGCAGTCGTCTCGGCGTTTCAGCTTATGATCACGATCGGCATCCTGTCGGCCTTCATCGTCGACTGGGCGTTTTCCTTCACCGGTTCATGGCGCTACATGCTCGGGTTCAGCCTGGTGCCGGCGATGATCTGTCTTGCCGGCATCGTCAAGGCCCCCGAAAGCCCGCGCTGGCTGGTGCTCGCCGGCCGGGACCAGCAGGCGCGCGACGTTCTGAAAACCGTTCAACCGGAGGCGAGTGCCGAAAGGCTGGACATGATCGTCGAGGAAATCGAGAACGGCCGGCCGGCAGACCCGGCCGAGGAGAGCTGGAGCAGGTTCAAGGAACCGGCGCTGCGCGGTCTGCTGATCTTTTCGGTTCTCGCGTTCTTCCTGCAGCAGTTCAGCGGAATCAACGTGATCATGAACTACGCGCCCCGCATCCTGGAAAATGCAGGTTTCGAGGGCCTCGCAAATGAACTCGTCGCGACCATGGGCATCGGCGCCCTGAACGTGAGCGTGACGATCCTCGCGATGATTGTTGTCGACCGGCTCGGGCGGCGACCCCTGTTCATTTTCGGGTTCGTGGGGGCATTCCTGAGCATGGCGTTGGTTGCGGTCCTGTTCCAGTTGAACGACAACAACCTGGCCTGGCTGTCGCTTCTCGGCCTGTTCTCGTTCATCTTCTTCTTCGCCATCAGCATTGGCCCGCTTCCGTGGCTCTACATGTCGGAGCTGTTCCCGCTCGCCCTCAGGGGAAAAGGCATGGCGATCGCCTCCATTTCCAACTGGCTGTGCAATTTCCTGGTCGTCTTTCTGTTTCCGGTGCTCGCAGCCGGTCTGGGTGAAGCGATGACATTCGGCATGTTTGCCGCCTGTTGCGCCTTCGGCATCTGGTACGCCTGGACCTTCGCGCCCGAAACGCGCGGCCTGGTGCTCGAGGAAATCGACCAGACGATCGCGGGGACGCCGGAAACCGGCAAAACTGGCTGACGCGCCCAACGCGTAAAAATGCCGGTGCAGGCAATTCACCTGCACCGGCTTTCCATCGGGCTGCCCTGGAAGAGTGGATGCCGGGCAACCCGGAGGAACGGGTTCCTACTGCGCGGCCACCGCGCTTTCGGCCAGCGTCGGATAGTCCGTGTAGCCTTTCTCGTTGCCGCCGTAGAGCGTCTCCGGGTCGAGCGCGTTGAGCGGGGCGTCCTTCTCCAGCCGGTCGACCAGATCAGGGTTGGAGATGAACGGGCGCCCGAACGCCACAAGATCGAGCGTGTCCGAACCGACGGCGTCGACGGCAAGGGCACGATCATAGCCATTGTTTCCCATCCGCGCGCCGTCGAAGAGCGCATAGAGCGCCGCGAGATCGCCGCCTTCGGGGATGTCACGCGGCCCTCCGGTCTGGCCCTCAACAAGATGGAGATACGCTAGGCCATAGCCGTTGAGCAGCCTGATCACGTGGGTGAAGGTTTCCTGCGGATCGCTGTCGGCGATGTCGTTGGCGCTGGAGAACGGGCTGAGCCGTATACCCACCTTGTCACCACCCCAGACGGACACGACTGCATCCATGACCTCCTTGAGGAAGCGTGACCGGTTTTCGACCGGACCGCCATAGGCATCCTCGCGCTTGTTCGATCCGTCGCGCAGGAACTGGTCGATCAGGTATCCGTTTGCGGCGTGGACCTCGACGCCGTCGAACCCGGCCCTCTTCGCGTTTTCAGCCGCCTTGCGATAGTCCTCGACGATACCCGGGATCTCGTGGGCTTCCAGGGCACGCGGCATCGGCGTATCCACGAACTGGGTGCCGTCGAATGTCTTGGAGTTCGCCGCGATCGCGGATGGTGCGACGGGATCGACGCCGCCCGGCTGCAGGACCGGGTGGGAGATCCGCCCGACATGCCAGAGCTGGATGACGATCTTGCCGCCTTTGGCATGCACCGCATCCGTCACCTTTTTCCATCCCTCGATCTGGGCCTCTGAATGGATACCGGGCGTCCAGGCGTAGCCCTTGCCCTGCGGCGAGATCTGCGAGGCTTCGGTGATGATCAGCCCTGCGCCGGCGCGCTGACCGTAATATTCCGCGTGGAGCTCGAACGGGGCATCGTCTTCGGCCCGTGCCCGGTTGCGCGTCAGCGGCGCCATGACGATGCGGTTCTTCAACTCCACCGAACCGGCCCTTGCGGGTGTAAACAGTTTTTGGTCAGACATACTCAGTTCCTTTTCATCGTCGGAGGAATGGGATTTCCTAATTACGGACCATTCAGTCCATATTTATGCGCGAGAGGCTCGCCGATGCGAGGCCCCTGCCAGATGCAGGTTTCGGTCAAGCCGGAAGGATGACCTTTACTTGTTTCAGGGTATTGGCGATCCGGTCCGCCGGATATCCGGCCTTTCGAAGCGCGAGGGTTCCAATCGCGAGCGAGGACAGGGCCCGTGCCCTGTCGCGCATGGCGTCCGGATTTTCAGGATCAAGAACCTCTGCAAAGATCTCCTCGATCCTTTCCAGATGCCGGCGCCCGATCTCCGCGACGCCTTCATCGTGCGGGGCAAGTTCTGTAATGCAATTGACCAGCATGCAGCCCTTCGCACCGCCCTGCGGATTGGAAAGCGCCTGCATCATGGCGTCAACGGGATCGTCTTTCGCGGACACCGCCACGTCTTTCAGGTTCTCAAGCCCGTTGCGGGAATAATGCGACAGAGCGCGGCGGAACAGCGCCTGCTTGCTCTCGAAGGCAGCGTAGAAGCTCGACCTGCTCAGGCCCATCGCCGAGGTCAGGTCGTCCAGCGACGTTGCCTCGTAGCCCTTCTGCCAGAAGACCATCAAGGCGGCTTCCAGGGCCGCGGACTCGTCGAAAGTCCTGGGTCTGCCGGGGCCCGGAGAACGCGTTTTCTGATCGGAGCGCTGTCGTGCGGTGTTGGACATGGGTGTAATATGGACCGTGCAGTCCTGAATGCAAGGTGCCCGCCCGCGATTTTTGGACCGTCCGTTTCAGAATTGCGGCGGCCGACTGTTAATTTCGTCAGATCACATCCGGCAGGAGCCGGAAAACGCGTCCCCGACATCGTCGAAGACCCGCGCCACGGCTTCCATCTCGTAGAGCCTGCTGGTCCGGCGCACGCCTTCGACCAGATAGAAGTCCTGGATGGGAAACTGGTTGGAATTGAACCGGAAGTCTCCGCGCACGCTCTCAAACGGTGCGGCATTGATTGCCGAGAGCATCGCTTCCCTGTCCTTGGCGCCCCCGGTGAGTTCCAGGGCGAAATGAATCAGCTTCGCCGCATCGTAGCCCTGCGCGGCATATGTCGACGGGGCATAATTGTAGGCGCGCCGGAACTCGCGCACGAAGCGCTTGTTCGCCGGATTGTCGAGATTGGGAGCCCAATGCGCGGCGGAGAACAGTCCCTCGCCCGTCTCCTTTGTGTACGGCAGAGTGACCGCGTCGACCGTCTTTGCCGACAGGAACGGAATGATGCCCTTCATGCCGGACGTCTGAAATTGCCTGACAAGTTCAACGCCCATCCCGCCGGGCATGAATGCATAGATCGCGTCGGGCTCGATCCCGGCGATCTGGTCGAACTCGACCGAAAATTCCGTCTGACCCAGTTTCGGGAATATCTCGCGTGCGATCTGTCCCTTGAAATGGCGCCGGAACGCCGCGATGGCATCGCGCGCCGCCTCGTAGTCCGGCGCAATGGTCACAACCTGCTGGTATCCCTTCAGGCTGGCATAGCGCCCCATGGTCTCGTGCACCTGGTCGTCCTGCGCCGCCGTGGAAAAGAAGTAGCGGCTGCAATTGCGGCCCGCGATGGGCGCAGGTCCGGAGCTCGTCCCGATGAACAGCGTCCTGGAGCGGACAACCGGATCGTGGACCGCGAGCATGATCTTTGAAAAATTCACTCCGACCAGCAAGTCGATGCCATTCTCGTCGATCAGCTTCGTGACTTCCTTGACCGCATGATCCGGGTCGAGCTTGTCGTCGACGACGAGCACGTTGGTCGGCATGCCTCCGAGGGCCCCGTTCGACTGGTTGACAGCGAGCATGAAGCCGTCACGCATGTGTTCACCGAAGACGGCCGCCGGCCCGGATAGCGTGGCCATGAAACCGATCCTCAGCTCCTGCTGTTGCGGTTCCTGCGCCTGTGATGCGGACAGACATGCGCCCAGCCCCAACAGAGCACCAACAGCTTTCGAGATCACCCAGCGTTTCATCGTTTCCTGTCCGTTCATCGATGCGGGTTTCGCGTCCGGCACCGAATCTCCTCATGCCAATGCTCATTCAAGCATGGCAAAGACAGGTTATGCATTTGCAAACGCACCGGTTGCCCCCCTGTTTCCGGATCACAAGCTCGTCAAAATTCAAGGAAAATTCCCCAGTGTCGCCGCAATCCGGCCCGTGTGCGGACGCATTAACAAAGGTTAATGCCACCTTACCCAATCCAGGTGACCGCCTTGCGCGTGCCCGAACCGCATCAACAGGAGGGCCAGATGTATCCAGTAACCGCGCCAGCCAAATCATGCGCCAGTCAACCAGATCCGAGCGAAGGGACCGGGAAGGAACTCTCGGCGAGACGCGAATTCAAGGTGATCAGCGGAGCCCACTCGAGCGGGGATTTTCGAAAGTCACTCCGGAAAATCGACCCCGGCGAGCTTGCTTCGAAGATACTGCAATTGCATGCCGCTGCGGACAGGACAGGCCCCGGCGACGCTGAAAAACCGGACATGGCTGCCGAACCGCACGACGTTCCGTTCGAGATCCCGGGCGTCCTGCGCAAGCCGGACGATGCCGAGAAAATTGCCGATGTGGTCAAGCGGTCCGCAGAGAAAAACCCGGATACGCCGCACAGCACCGGAAACCGGTCCGCAAAGTTGCGCGTCAGACCCCTGGTGACCGCAGCTTTGCTTGTCGGGCTGGCAGGAGGCGCCGCGCTTGCGCTCGGCCTTCCGGACATGATGGCCGCGGACGAGCCGGAAACCCGTCCCGTTGCCACCCAGTTGATCGTCACGGACCCGCCACCGGTATCCGCAATTCAAAGACCGGAGACCGAGACGGCGGCAAGCACCGGAGCACCGGAACGCGCTGCGAAAACCGGACCGTTCAACACGGCCACGCCGGAACAGATCGCCGAGGCGAAAAACCGGTTGAGGCTTGCCTTTGCGTCCGGAAACACGGGGGCTTCCCCGGCCCCGGCAACCGACCCCGCGGGAGCTGCCGCGCCGGTCTACCCGCAAACCACACCCGACCAGCATACAACTTCAGCTCCGCTGCAGGACGCTTCCCTGCCTGTTTCAGGGCTGTCGGCCGGCCTCACGACCCCGCCCTATGCAGTTGCCGGCACGCCCGCAACCCGGTCCGGACAGGCCAGCACTTCGACCGATGCTTCGGCCAGTGTTTCAGCCGGCATCTCGGGCAGCGAGGCCATCGCAGCAAACAACAGTCCTGCCGCCGTCGTCAGCGCGGCGGAGGCCGGGACGGCACCAATCGAGACCGCCCCCGCGCAAGATGCCGACGCATATGCGAACTCGGGTAAGACGACGGCCTCCGTCAACATGCGGCTGTCGGAAAAGAAAAACAGCGAAATCATCGCCGTCATTCCCGCTAATACCACCGTCAGCTTCAACGAATGCGGCAAATGGTGGTGCGGTGTCGAATATGACGGCCAGACAGGATTTGTCGGCCAGAGGTTTGTCGAGCGCGCCGCGCAATGAGCTTCAAATCCGAAGGACCGCGGTAGAGACTTGTTAAGACCGGTGACATAGGCTGGTTTCCGCGAATTCCGGCAACACGGGGTTGCACTTGTGGACAGCCATAGAGGCCTGCCCCTGCCCCGATCGTTCTGCCGGCGGGAGACCAGACATGTTTCATCGGCACAGGAAAACGAGTTGCTTACTCGCCCTCGCACTGGCGATCGGCACACCGGTGGCCGCGTCGGCTGACGGAACCGATTGCGTCGTCTACGCGACGGACTATGCCAATTCCTATGTCGGCAACGGCGATGTTGTCGGAGACGCGGTTTCGGGCGGAATGGCAGGAGCGGTCGTCGGCGGTGCCTGGGCCGGACGCTCTGGTGCCGCGCGCGGCGCACGCGCCGGAGGCGCCCTCGGCGTCCTGAACAACATGGGATCCATGCCCGGCGGCTGGCAGGCGCTTTACGACACGGCCTACCAGATGTGTCTCCAGCAGACTTCCGGGGTGAATGCCGCCCCCTATTACGGCGACCCGGCCTATGCGCCGTCACCCAACCTGCAGGCGCCGTCGGCCGGATGCCGTTCGTCGGCGCGGGTGAACGCCCCCCTCCGGCGCAGCCCGGAAGGCGGCATCATGGTGGGGTCCGACTTCGGCAGCTGCCGGTGAAGCCCTTCAAACGCGCGCTCTCCGTGGATGACCGTATCTTTGCCCGCCGTTCCGGTTGACGTTGCGGGCGAAGCAAAGTCAACTGTTGCCGAATTCCAGACGACGCGCATTTGGCTGCAAACTCGCAACGACAGGACCATCCATGACCCGCCGCAAGACTTTCGCGCTCACCTTTTCGACCGGTATCGTCGCAGGCCTTTGCCTCTTCACGTTACCTGCGTCAGCCCAGCAATGCGGCGGTGATTTCAGACAGTTCCTGGCCGGCGTCAAACAGGAGGCCGTTGCAAAGGGGCTGTCGCCCGATGCCGCAGACCGGACCCTGGCACGCGCGCAGATCGACAGGAAGGTGCTGTCACGCGACCGTGCCCAGGGTGTCTTCAAGATGACCTTTCTGGACTTCTCCAAGCGGGTCATCTCCAGCTACCGCATGAAGAACGGTGCGGCGAACATGAAGAAACATGCCGCCATCTTCCAGCGGACGGAGAACGAATACGGGGTGCCGGCGCCGGTGATAACCGCTTTCTGGGCGCTGGAGACCGATTTCGGTGCGGTTCAGGGCGACTTCAACACGGTCAACGCACTGGCGACGCTCGCCCATGATTGCCGGCGTCCGGAGCTCTTCCGCCCGCAGCTGATTGCTGCCATCGAGATGGTTCAGCACGGTGACCTCGATCCGCAGCGCACGACCGGTGCGTGGGCCGGCGAAATCGGCATGGTGCAGATGCTGCCCGAGGACATCATCAAGTTCGGACGCGACGGCGATGGCGACGGGCATGTAAAGCTCAAGCAGAGCGCGTCGGACGCGATCCTCACTGCCGGGGCCTTCATCAATCACCTGGGCTGGCGCCAGGGCGAACCCTGGCTGCAGGAAGTGACGGTGCCGCAGAACCTGAACTGGTATGAAACGGGTCTCGGAAAGACCAAGACAGGCGCGCAATGGGCCGCGCTCGGTGTTCAGCCGCGCTGGGGCCAGATCTCGCCCAACCTGCCGGCATCGCTGCTTCTTCCGCAGGGCCGCAAGGGCCCGGCCTTCCTGGCTTATCCGAATTTCGACATTTATCTGGAATGGAACCAGTCGCTCATCTACACGACGTCCGCAGCCTACTTCGCTACCCGTCTTGCCGGTGCACCGCGCTACAACGCCGGCAATCCCGACCCAGGGCTCAACGATGCCCAGATGAAGCAACTTCAGACAAAGCTTCAGAGCAGAGGCTATGACGTCGGCAAGATCGACGGCATCCTGGGAGCCGGAACCCGGGGAGCCGTCCAGGACATGCAGCAGAAGCTCGGCATGCCTGCGGATGCGTGGCCGACACCGGCCCTCTTGAACAAACTCTAGGGTCAGGCCTCATTCATTTAAATGAAAACCGTGCTGGAGCAGACAGGTTCCACAGCGTGTCAAAAAGCTATCTGCCGCCGAAGATGGCCATGGATTGCGCGGGACCGAGCTTGTGCAGGGTGACATAGTCCTGGGTCTGTACCAGCGGCCTCTTCGGGATCCAGAAATGCTCGACGACGAACTCGGTAATCTCGATCCGCTGCTCCAGCGTGTAGTCGTGTGCGTGCGGGTAAAGAAGGATCATCCAGATCACCGCCATGAACAGGTCGAAATCGTCGACCCAGAACCGGACCTGGCGTGTCTCTGAGCAGATCTCGCAATCCTTCAGGGCATGAACCTCACGCAATTGCTGCCTCAGTCCGAGCAGGTCCTGATCCGTCGATGTGCCGAAGAACCTGTTGGCGAAATGGTTGTAGAGCCATGTGGTTGTGTGCGGCCGTGTTTCGCGGGCTGACATCATGACCGCGTGGATTGCGCCGTTCGGGGCAAGGGCCTCGTCGTAAAGCGCCTTCACCAACCCGGGCCACGTGGCGGCATTCGAATAGTAGAGGCTGTGATGGAGCGTGATGAGATCCTGCCTGCGTCCGTCGAGCAATGCGTCGCGGGCACAACGGGCAGCTGCGGCATCGCGAAAGTCGATCGTGTAGTCTCCCTGCACCAGTCGAACGTTTTCCAACAGCTGGCGCGCCTGCCGCTCCTGGAGTGTCGCCAATGCCGCGCCGTCAATATCGTAGAGCCAGAGACCTTTTTGAAACGCGGGCTGAAGGATGCGGAACTGCGGTTCGTTTCCCGCGCCGATCGACAGGGCGGACAGGTCCCTCTCCTCTTTCATCCTCATGTGGATCGCCCGGATCGTGCGCATCAGGCTCGCGGCGACATCAGGTTTTTCGGACGCGTAGCGTGCCCAGATCCGGTTCTGTTCGAATATGTTGTAGTTTGCGGCGTCAAGACCGCGTTCGATGAGACTGTCCGACTTTGCCAGGTGCAAGAGCGTATCCTCCATGGTGCCTGCGCCCGCTTTCGACCACATCCGTCTGCCCGGCGCCTTCATGAAGAGAAATAAGCTGCAAGTCCGGAATTACTTGTGAAATTTTGTTCATAAACAGCTGATTTACATTAGTATTTTGTCATGTTTCTCTACCAGCCCTAGTCGTCACCTTCGCACGTATGTAAAAACACCGACACGGCACCAGGTTGCGATTTGACTTAGCTGGACTCAAGTCTCGACGAAGACCCTTTCCACGCCGATGCAAAGACATAGTGCTTTGGGAAGAGGCCATTCTGCTTTCGCTGCGCTTCAGCCGGACTGACAGGCTGGTTGCCGGGGATACCTTCCGGGGCCCGGCTCGGGGTGAACCGGACAGAAGTGGCATGCATACGCCCAGGCGCGATCGTCCCACGCCGGTCGCCGCCTCCGGTTAGTGCAGTCCCTTGGCCGGCGCGTCCTCGGGCACGACGGCCTCCTTGCTGTCTCCAAGCAGAAAAACCGCGAGAATGCGCGTTTCGCCATCGGCCGTGTTCCGTCCCTGGTGGGTCACGGCCATCGCTTCCATCACGCCGTCTCCCTGCCGAAACACCTTCTCTCCGATCCCCTCGTAGAACACGGTGACTTCGCCTTGCAGGATATAGGCAAAGAGCGGCGCACCGTGCCGGTGCCATGCCGTTGCCTCGCCGGGCTCCAGCGTCACGACGATGGCCCTGACCGAAGCATCCTTTTGCGGAAAGGTGATCTTTTCGCCCGCGACGGTTCTGTCGCCCGAAAAGACCTCATGCACCTTTTCATAAGATACCCCGGATGGTGCCGATGCCGGCGCCGGAGCCGCCGTCGGGGCGTCCGGCTTTTCAGCCGGGATCGCCGTTGCCTCGGTTGCGTGACCCGGCAAGGTGGCCGCACACAGGAGCATCAGCATGCCGGCCTTCAGTGTGGCGAACCACGGCGTGCGCATGCGGCGGAGCGGCTGCTTCATACCTCGATGCTCTCACCCGGTGCCAGCGTGTTCACCTTGGCGGCATCAGGGCCCATGGCGGTTTCGAAAGCCTCCGCCGACTGCTCGATGATGGGAAAGGTCCCGAAGTGACAGGGGACGATCGCGTCGAAGTCGAAGAATTTCGTGCAGGCCATGGCCGCAACCCGGCCGCCCATCGTGAAGCGGTCGCCGACAGGAACGATTCCGATCTTCGGGCGGTAAATCTCGTTGATCAGTGCCATATCGGAGAAAATGTCGGTGTCCCCCATGTGATAGAGCACCTTCTTTCCCGGTACCTCAATGATGACGCCATGCGGATTTCCCAGATAGATCGCCTCTCCGTCGGTCTGCTTCGACGAGGAGTGTTCCGCCCGCGTCAGCGCGACCTTGAACGTGCCGGTATCGACCATGCCGCCCGAATTCATCGGGTTGATGTTTTCTATCCCCTGCCTGCCCGCCCACATGCAGATCTCGAAGTTCGAAGTCAGCTGTGCGCCGTTCTTCTTGAGGATCTCGATCGCGTCTCCGATGTGATCGTCATGACCGTGTGTCAGCACCACATGCGTCACGCCCGCGGTCACCTGATCAACCGTCAGATTCTCCGGAAATGACGGATTTCCGGTCAGGAATGGATCGAACAGGATGGATGTTTCTGCAAATTCGAGTTTGAAGGCAGAATGACCGTACCAGGTGAGTTTCATCTCAATCTCCCGCGGGAACGCTTTTGGCGGATCGAGTTTAGACGCTGGTTTCATTTGTGCAAGAATGGGTTGTTGCCGATTGCGGCCTCTCAACAGTTCCAACTGGTCTTTTCAACCCGGGCCTGATAAAGCGCGCCCATGGCAAACGATCCCGCACTTTCCATCGAAGATTTCGTATCGGCGCTGCCGTCCGGCAGCCGCCTGATCGGCCTTGATCTGGGCACCAAGACGATCGGCCTGGCGCTTTCGGATCTTGGCCGCGGCATCGCGACGCCGATGGATACGATCCGCAGGAAGAAGTTCACGATTGATGCCGAGCAACTGCTCGCGATCTGCGGAAAACAGAATGTCGGCGGCATCGTCCTCGGACTGCCGCTGAACATGGACGGGAGCGAAGGCCCGCGGGCGCAGGCGACGCGTGCCTTTGCCCGAAACCTTTCGCAGAAGACCGAAATTCCGATCACATACTGGGATGAGCGCCTGTCAACCGCCGCCGTGACGCGGACGCTGCTGGAGGCGGACTCCAGCCGGGCAAAACGCGCCGACGTCGTCGACAAGATGGCCGCCGCCTACATCCTGCAAGGCTTCCTTGACAGGCTCGGCTTCATGTCTTCGCAAGGGTGAGCCTGCAGCAGAGCAAAGGTTCAGGCCACCGCCCGGCGATCCGCCTCATGTGGACATCGGGCATGAGTTGAATTCGTGGCTTGTCTAAGGTGCCGATTCCCCATATAGGGATGGTCTCGATGACCGCGACAGACACCCATCGAGACAGCCCCTACCCCCATCGCCATCTGCTGGGCATTGAAGGGCTTCACCCCCACGAAATTCTGGGACTTCTGGACCGTGCCGAAGAAGCCGTCGAGGTTTCGCGGCAGGTCAACAAGCGCAAGCAGGTGCTTCAGGGCCGCACCCAGATCAATCTCTTTTTCGAAAACTCCACCCGCACACAGAGTTCCTTCGAACTTGCCGGCAAGCGGCTGGGTGCGGATGTCATGAACATGGCCGTGTCCCATTCCTCGGTGAAAAAGGGGGAAACGCTGATCGACACGGCGGCAACCCTCAACGCCATGCATCCGGACCTTCTGGTGGTCCGGCATCATGCCGCGGGCGCCGTCCATCTGCTGGCACGCAAGGTCGGCTGCTCGGTGGTCAATGCAGGCGACGGGCCGCACGAACATCCGACGCAGGCGCTGCTGGATGCGCTCACGATCCGCCGCCACAAGGGCAAGATCGCCCGGCTGACAGTGGCCATCTGCGGAGACATCGCTCACTCGCGTGTCGCCCGCTCCAACATCATCCTGCTGAATGCCCTCGGCGCGCGGGTCCGTGTCGTCGCACCGTCAACGCTGCTGCCTTCCGGTATCGCCAAGATGGGCGTGGAGGTCTTCAACGACATGCGCGCGGGACTGAAGGACGCCGACATCGTCATGATGCTGCGGCTGCAGCGCGAGCGCATGAACGGCGCTTTCGTTCCCTCGGTCCGCGAGTATTACCGTTACTACGGTCTGGATGCGGAAAAACTCTCTGTTGCGAGAAATGATGTGCTCGTCATGCACCCCGGCCCGATGAACCGGGGCGTCGAAATCGACGCCTCCATCGCCGACGGCCCGCAAAGCCTGATCAGGGAACAGGTTGAAATGGGGGTTGCCGTGCGGATCGCCGTTCTTGAGGCGCTCGCCGCCAACCTGCCCAATCAATAGAGGAAGATGCCCGTGGCACTCGATACCCCAAGACCGCTGGTTCTTTCCAACGCCAGGGTGATTGATCCGGCGCGCGAGCTGGATGCACCAGGGTCCATCATCATTGCGGACGGCACCATTCTGGCGGCAGGTCCCGAAGCGGCCAACCAGGGCGCGCCCTACGGCGCGGAGATCGTCGATTGCAAGGGCGCGATCGCCTGCCCCGGCCTGGTCGACATGTGCGTTTCGGTCGGAGAGCCGGGCGCGGAGCACCGCGAAACGCTCGCGAGCGCTTCGCAGGCCGCCGCCTCGGGCGGTGTCACGACCATCTGCACGATGCCGGATACGGATCCGGTCATCGACGACCCGGCGCTGGTCGATTTCATTCTCCGGCGTGCACGGGACACGGCCATCGTCAACGTGCATCCGCTCGCAGCCCTGACAAAGGGACTGAACGGCACCGAGATGGCGGAAATCGGGCTCCTGAAGGAAGCCGGTGCGGTTGCTTTCACGAACGGACACAAGTCGGTCGAAAATGCGCAGGTCATGCGCCGAATGATGACCTATGCGCGGGATTTCGACGCCCTTGTCATCCATCATACGGAAGACCCGGATCTGGCAGGCGGCGTGATGAATGCGGGCTTGAACGCAAGCTGGAAAGGCCTTTCCGGCGTGCCGCGCGAGGCCGAGATCATCATGCTGGAACGGGACCTGCGTCTCGTCGGCATGTCCAAGGGCAAGTACCATGCGAACCTGATCTCGACGTCCGACAGCGCGGACGTGATACGCGTTGGCAAAAAGCGCGGGCTGGATATCACTGCGGGGATCTCCATCAATCACCTAACCCACAACGAAAACGACATCGGCGCCTACCGGACGTTCTTCAAGATGTCCCCGCCCCTGCGCGACGAGACAGACCGTGAAGCGATGATCGCCGCGATTGCCGACGGGACCATCGACATCATCTGCTCCAACCACGATCCACAGGACGTTGAAACAAAGCGGCACCCCTGGGCGGAAGCGGAAGATGGGGCGATCGGGCTTGAGACCATGCTGGCGGCGGCCCTGCGGTTGTTTCACTCCGAGCAGGTCGACCTCATTACCCTTCTCGGGGCCATGACGAACAAGCCGGCCGACAGGCTGGGACTGGAGACCGGCCGCCTGACCAAGGGGTCTCCCGCCGACATCGCCGTTTTCGACCCGGACCGGCCCTGGGTGCTTGAAAAAAGCGCCATCCGGTCGCATTCGAAGAACTCGCCCTTCGAGGATGCGCGCTTCTCCGGGCGCGTCTTGCGCACGGTTGTCGCAGGCAAGACGGTGTTCGCACACTCCTGAGCCGGATTCCATGCACGGCATGGACCATTCAGATTGCGTTCAGGTGAAATGGTGTTCGATCCGCCGCAAATGCCCGCGCTGCTCTCGTCGGCAAGGCGCGGCCTGACGGAATGGATGGATCAGATCATGCGCACGGTTTTCCTGACGCTCTTTGCACTTGCCGTTGCCGGCACCCCGGCTCTTTCGGCAGACCTCTACATGAAATACAAGCTCTTCGCCGTGGGACTTCCGATCGGCTCCGGCGTGCTGTCGGTCGACTTCGGCGACGGCGCCTACGCCATAAAGGCCAATGGCGGAACGGCGGCCTTCGGCAAGCTTGTGTCGGATGGGAAAGGCTCCGTGAATGTTCGCGGCAACATCACCGGCGGCACGCTTCAACCGGACAGCTTCGCCCTGAATGTCAAAAGCGACGATGAAAACGGAACGATCTCGATGCAAATGCGCGAGGGAACCGTCAAGAAAGTCGCGGTGAACCCGCCACAGGACAGGATGAACCAGAGGATCAAGGTCACGTCCGATCATCTGAAGAATGTGCTGGACCCGCTGACGGCAGCCGTTTTTCCCGCACCGAAGGGCCTTTCCGCCGAAAGCTGCAACCGGACCCTGGAGCTTTTCGATGGGAAGGAGCGCTACAACGTCCACCTGAGCTACAAGTCGAAGCGGAGGGCCAAGACATCGGATGGCCGCTTCAAGGGCGATGTTCTCGTCTGCCGGGCCCGGTATGAACCGGTTTCCGGTCACCGTCCGAAACGCAAGACGATCCAGGAACTTGCCAACAACAAGTCGATGGAAATCTGGCTGGCACCTGTTGGCGACAAACCCTATCTGGTGCCGCTCAGGGCGAGCATAAGGGCGCCTTTCGGATCGCTTGTCGTCCAGGCGGAGAAATACAAGCTCAAGGGGTGACGCGCAGGTATCCATTGCCGGCAGGCCTCGTAGCGCCGCTCTTTCCGACGGATGCGAAAGTTGCCGCGGCGTGAATGCGCTCTCGGGACTTGATCCGCACCGACAGCCGGTTACAGTGCCGCAGAAATTTGCCGAAGCGCGACAAGGGAGTAGATTCGCGTGCCAGATCCGATCAGCTGGGAATTCGCCTGGCCCTACTATCTTGCTGCACTTGCGTTCGGCTATCTGCTGGGTTCGATCCCGTTCGGTCTCGTGTTTACGCGGATGGCCGGCCTCGGGGATATCCGCAACATCGGTTCAGGAAACATCGGCACGACGAATGTTCTGCGCACCGGCAGAAAGTCGCTCGCCGCGGCAACGTTGCTCGGCGACGGCCTGAAGGGAACCGTCGCGGTGCTGATCGTCAACGCGATCTACGGCCAGGACATGGCTCTGGTTGCCGGTCTCGGAGCCTTTCTCGGCCACCTGTTTCCGGTCTGGCTCAAGTTCAAGGGCGGCAAGGGTGTCGCGACCTATATCGGCATCCTGCTCGGCCTTTACTGGCCGGCAGCGCTGATCTTCATCGGCATCTGGATCGGTATGGCGGTCCTGTTCCGCTACTCTTCCCTGTCGGCGCTGACGGCGAGCCTGGCGACACCGGTTCTGCTCTATCTCGTCCTGAACCGTTTTCAGCTTGCTGAAATGACCCTCTTCATGACCGTGCTTCTGTGGATCAAGCATCACGAGAATATCGGCAGACTGTTGCGTGGTGAAGAGAGCCGGATCGGGTCAAAGTCGACATCCGCGCCAACCGTCGAAGCGGACACAGACAGCGGAGGGACATGAGCACGAACCAACCGGATAAAACACTGTGCCTCACCGAGGACCAGCGTCTGGCTTGGCTACGTCTAATACGATCGGAAAACATAGGTCCGGCGACTTTCCGGGATCTGCTGGATCATGCCGGGTCCGCCGAAAGAGCGCTCGAAATCCTGCCCGCACTTTCAAGACGCGGCGGCAAGCGGAGCTACCGGCTTTGCACCGAGCAGGATGCGCTCGACGAACTCGAAGCTCACCGGCGCTTCGGAGCCCGCCTGGTGGCCCTGGGCGAAGCTGACTACCCCACCCATCTGAAGCATATCGATGGTCCGCCTCCGATGCTTTCGATCAAGGGAGGCAAGGTGACGGCCAATCCGCGAATGGCGGCGATTGTCGGCGCCCGCAACGCCTCGCTTTCCGGGCGCAAGCTTGCAGCCGGGTTCGCCCGCGATCTCGGCGCACATGGAATTGCGATTGCTTCCGGTCTTGCGCGCGGCATCGACGCTGCCGCACACGAGGCGGCGCTGCAGACGGGTACCCTCGCCGTTTTCGCAGGCGGACTGAATGTTCTTTATCCGCCCGAACACGGCCGCCTCCTTGCGGCGATCCTGGATGCCGGCGGTGCGGCCATCAGCGAAATGCCGTTTGGATGGAAACCGCGCGGACGGGATTTTCCGAGGCGCAACCGGCTGATCTCGGGTGTCTCGGTCGGCGTGGTGGTGATCGAGGCGGCGAAGCGCTCAGGGTCCCTGCACACGGCACGCTACGCACTCGAGCAGAACCGGGACATCTACGCGGTGCCGGGTTCTCCCCTCGACCCGAGGTCGGAAGGTGCCAACGGCCTGATCCGTCAGGGGGCAATCCTGGCAAGATCGGCGCAGGATGTCCTGGAGGGCATGGCCGGGCACACCGGGCTGGCCTTGCCGCTGTTTCGCGGCTTGTCCGAACCCGTCCAGCGGCAGGATGCCGACCCGGATGAGCCGGTGGATGCCACGAGATCCAGGATCATCGAGGCGCTCGGTCCTGCACCGATGGAGCTTGACGAACTGATCCGTTTTGTCGAGGCAGATGCACGAACGGTCAGTGTGGTTCTCCTGGAACTCGAACTTGCCGGCCGGCTCGAACGCCACGCCGGACACAGGGTTTCCCTGGTCATGGGATGATCGCAGTGGTGCCAGCAATTTGCAGGGAGCTTTGCGGCGTGCATGCCCTGTGGGCAACTCAACCGTGGAAAACCATGTCAAATGCGAGGTCTCTTGACCCCGGGCGCGCAAAGGTCCATTTGACAGGCGGCGCATGATCCGTGATCGTCTGCGCACCTTAAATCTCCTTCTCCACCGGGCGGGGGCTCCGTTTCCGGCAAAATTATTTGGGTAAGAATGAACGTCGTTATTGTGGAATCGCCGGCGAAAGCCAAGACGATCAACAAATACCTCGGCACCGATTACACGGTCCTGGCCTCTTACGGCCACGTCCGGGATCTGCCTCCGAAAGACGGCTCGGTCCTGCCCGACGAAAATTTCGCGATGAGCTGGCAGGTGGACAGCAAATCCCAGAAGCGGCTCTCGGAAATCGCCAACGCGGTCAAGGAAGCCGACCGTCTGATCCTGGCAACCGACCCCGACCGCGAAGGCGAAGCGATTTCCTGGCACGTTCTGGAAGTGCTGCAGAAAAAACGGGTCCTGAAAGACAAGCAGATCGAGCGGGTGGTGTTCAACGCGATCACCAAGAAGGCGATCCTGGAAGCGATGGACAATCCCCGTCAGCTGGATGGTCCCCTGGTCGATGCCTATCTTGCCCGCCGTGCGCTCGACTATCTCGTCGGCTTCACACTGTCTCCCGTCCTGTGGCGGAAACTGCCGGGAGCCCGGTCCGCCGGACGTGTCCAGTCGGTGGCGCTGCGTCTGATCTGCGACCGCGAGATGGAGATCGAGACTTTCAAGCCCCAGGAATACTGGTCGATCTTCGCCAACATGAAGACGCCCGCCGGGGACATGTTCCAGGCGGGTGTGACGGGCTTCGAGTGCCGCAAAATCGGTCGCCACGACATCAAGAACGAAGCCGAGGCGACGACGATCAAATCCATGCTGGAAACCGCGAGTTTCACGGTCGACAGCGTTGCCTCGAAACCCGCAAAGCGCAATCCGGCCGCTCCGTTCACGACCTCGACCTTGCAACAGGAAGCCTCGCGCAAACTCGGGTTCGCGGCCTCCAGAACGATGCAGGTGGCCCAGAAGCTTTATGAAGGCATCTCCATCGGCGGGGAAACCTCGGGTCTCATCACCTACATGAGAACCGACGGCGTCCAGATCGCCGGAGAAGCCATTGCGGCCGCGCGGAGCGTGATCGGCCAGGACTTCGGCGACAAGTATGTGCCGGAAAAACCGCGTGCCTATTCGTCCAAGGCGAAGAACGCGCAGGAAGCGCACGAGGCGATCCGGCCGACGGATCTTGCAAGGCGGCCGAAGGATGTCGCCAAGTTCCTCGACCCCGACCAGGCGCGGCTCTATGAGCTGATCTGGAAACGCACGATGGCCTCGCAGATGGAGTCCGCCGTTCTGGAACGCACGACGATCGAGATCGTCGCGACAGGCTCCGGCAAGAATGCCAACCTGAGAGCAACCGGTTCCGTCGTCCGGTTCGACGGCTTTCTCGCGCTCTACCAGGAAGGTCGCGATGATGAGGAAGACGAAAACTCAAAACGCCTTCCGGCCGTCGACAATGGCGCGACCCTGGTTGCGACCTCGGTTGACGGAAGCTCGGACCCGATCGAGGCAAACCAGCATTTCACCACGCCGCCGCCGCGCTATACCGAAGCCAGCCTTGTCAAGAAGATGGAAGAGCTGGGGATCGGACGCCCGTCGACCTATGCTTCGACGCTGCAGACCTTGCGTGATCGGGACTATGTCGAGCTGGAAAAGAAACAGCTCGTTCCCCAGGACAAGGGACGGATCGTCACCGCGTTCCTGGAGAGTTTCTTCCGGCGCTATATCGAATTTGATTTCACGGCCAGCCTGGAAGAACAGCTGGACAAGATCTCTGCCGGTGAACTGTCCTGGCTGGATGTGCTGCGTGATTTCTGGACCAGCTTCTCCGGCTCGGTCGACGACATCAAGGATCTGCGTGTCGCCGAAGTCATCGACTCTCTCAACGAGCTGCTCGGACCGCACATCTTCCCGCCGAAGGAAGATGGCAGCGATCCGCGCAAGTGCCCGAGCTGCGACACGGGACAGCTGTCGCTGAAGGTCAG
Organism: Roseibium sp.; assembly: GCF_965229775.1. GTDB lineage: Bacteria > Pseudomonadota > Alphaproteobacteria > Rhizobiales > Stappiaceae > Roseibium. The sequence goes on along the minus strand of NZ_OZ245929.1, from coordinate 4,360,626 downwards.
CCGCTGGGGCGCGTTCATCGGGTGCTCCAACTATCCCGAATGCGGTTTTACCCGTCAGCTCGGCAAGCCGAATGGCGAAGACGGCGACGCGGACGAAGGTCCGAAGGTGCTCGGCACCGACCCGGAGACGGGACAGGATGTGTCGCTGCGCAATGGCCGTTTTGGCCCCTATGTTCAGCTTGGCGCGGAAGCGAAGCCGAAACGCGCCTCCCTGCCCAAGGGCTGGTCCGCGCCTGACATGGATCTGGAAAAGGCATTGCAGTTGCTGTCGCTGCCGCGCGAGGTCGGCCTGCACCCCGAAGACGGCAAGATGATCACCGCCGGGATCGGCCGCTACGGGCCATTTGTCCTGCACGAGGGAACCTATGCGAACCTCTCAACGCCGGACGAGGTCTTTTCGGTCGGCATCAACCGCGCGGTGGATGCCTTGGCTGAAAAACGCGCCAAGGGCGGCGGACGCAGAGGTGCGGCTGCAACGCCGCTGAAGGAACTCGGCGAACACCCGGACGAAGGCGGACCGGTCAACGTCTATGACGGCCGCTATGGCCCTTATGTCAAGCACGGCAAGATCAACGCGACCCTGCCCAGGGACAGCGACCCCAAGGCCGTGACCCTGGAACAGGCACTGGAACTGATTGCGGCCAAGGCAGCCAAGGGCGGCGGCAAAAAGAAAGCGGCCGCCAAGAAGCCGGCCACCAAGAAGGCATCCTCCGCAAACGGCAAGGCCAAGTCCACGGCAAAGAAGACAGCCGCCAAGACGGCGAAAAAGGCGGAGGTCGACGCCTCGTCCGAAGACGTGCCGTGGGATGACGCGTCTTGAACGCGAAACGGATCAACACGCGCAAGCATACAAGACGAAAACACGCGAAGGTTCCCGGCGAGATGCCCTCACGCGAGGACATTCTCGCCTTTGTCGCGGACAATCCGGGCCGCGCCGGCAAGCGAGAGATCGCGCGCCATTTCGGGATCATCGGCGGCGCCCGCATCCACCTGAAGAAGATGCTCAAGGACCTCTCCGAGGAGGGCCTGATCGAGAAGCGGAACAAACGCATGATCCGCCCCGGTGATCTGCCGCCTGTTTTCGTCGCCCGGCTTTTCGGGCGCGACAGCGACGGCGACCTCCTCGGGGTCCCGGTCGACTGGGACGAGGAAGCCGGCGATCCGCCGAACATCCTGGTCCTGAGCGGTAAAACCAAGGCCACCCAGCCCGGCGTCGGGGACCGCGCGCTCATCCGCCTGACGGAGGCGGAAAGCGGTCCGGAAGCCGAACACGTCGCGCGCGTCATCAAGGTGCTCGAAAAGAAACAGGGCGCCATCCTGGGGATTTTCCGCAAGCGCGGCGGCGACCGCCCCCCCTACCTGGAACCGATTGACCGCAAACAGCGTGAACTCGATGTCGACCCAGCGGACCTGAAAGAAGCGGATGACGGCGACCTTGTCAGCGTACAGGTGAGCCGTTCGGGCCGCTACGGCCAGCCGCGCGCTTCGATTGTCGAGCGCTTCGGATCGATGAACTCTGAAAAGGCGATTTCGGAAATCGCGCTGCAGTCTCACGGTATACCGCACGTTTTTCCCTCGGCGGTCGAAGCCCAGGCCGAGGCGTCCAGGCCGGTCGAAACGCTCGGCAAGCGGGAGGACTGGCGGCAGGTGCCGCTGATCACGATCGACCCGCCCGATGCCAAGGATCACGACGACGCGGTTTTTGCCGAACCTGACGAGGACCCTGAAAACAGCGGCGGTCACGTCATCTATGTCGCGATCGCCGATGTCGCGCATTATGTCACGCCGGGCTCGGCCATGGACCGGGAAGCCAATATCAGGGGAAACTCGGTCTATTTTCCGGACCGTGTCATCCCGATGCTGCCCGAGCGCATATCCAACCAGCTGTGTTCGCTGCGCGAAAAGGAAGACAAACCGGCCCTCGGCGTGCGCATGATCTTCGACAAGACGGGACGCAAGACCGGTCACAGCTTTCACCGTGTCCTGATGCGTTCGGCGGCCAAGCTCTCCTATCAGCAGGCCCAGAAGGCCATTGACGGGGTCCCGGACGACAAGACGGAAACGCTGCTGGAGGGCGTGCTGAAACCTCTTTGGGCCGCCTACGCGGTGCTCAAGAAGGGCCGCGAGGCGCGCGAACCGCTGGAACTCGATCTGCCGGAGCGCAAGATCAAGCTGAAAGACGACGGAACCGTCGACCATGTCTATGTGCCGGAGCGTCTGGATGCGCACAAGCTGATCGAAGAATTCATGATCCAGGCCAATGTGGCTGCCGCGGAAACGCTCGAGAAGAAAAAGAGCCCCCTGCTCTATCGTGTTCACGACGCGTCGACACCGGAAAAGCTGGAAAGCCTCAAGGAATTTCTGTCGACCCTCAACATGAAGCTGCCGTCTTCCGGCGGGCTGCGCCCCGCCGTCTTCAACGGCATCCTGGCAAAGGTGAAGGACACGCCGCAGGCTCATCTCGTCAATGAAGTCGTTCTGCGCAGCCAGGCCCAGGCCGAATATACACCGCAGAATATCGGCCATTTCGGCCTCAATCTGCGGCGCTACGCGCATTTCACGTCGCCGATCCGCCGCTATGCCGATCTTATCGTGCACAGGGGGCTGATCTCCGCGCTGGGGTTCGGCAAGGACGGCCTGCCGGACGGCATTGAAAGCAAGCTTGAGGCGATCGGCGCGGAGATCTCCGGCGCCGAGCGGCGGGCGATGCTGGCGGAGCGGGACACGATCGACCGCCTGATCGCTCTCTGGATGAGCGATCAGGTCGGGGCGACCTTTCAGGGACGCATCGCCGGCGTGGTGAAATCCGGCCTGTTTGTCCGCCTGCAGGACACGGGCGCCGACGGGTTCGTTCCGGCCTCCACGATCGGTCTCGATTACTACCGCTACGACGAAGGGTCGCATGCCCTGATAGGTGACAAATCGGGCGAGACTTACCAACTTGGGGATCAGGTGGAAGTCAGGCTTGTGGAAGCGGCGCCGTTCGCGGGAGCGCTCACCTTCGAACTGCTCAGTCACGGACGCATCGCGGGCAAGAAAATCCGGAAAGCGGCTCCGAAGTCACGGCGAGGGCCTCCCAAGGGCGGACGCGCAAAGACCTCCACGAAAAAGACGAGCCGAAGGAGGCCAAGGTGACGGTTCGATATGATTTGACGGATAACGTGGACATCCCGGAGACCGACGCGGAACGGCCGCGGCGACCGGTCATTCCCGCGATGCTGCGCGGGGCCGGGAACGCTTGCATGAACTGCGGCCGCGGCAAGCTGTTCGATGGCTTTCTGACGACGCGTCACAGCTGCACCGAGTGCGGCCAGGAATTCCATCATCACCGGGCTGATGATGCGCCTCCCTACTTCACCATCACCATTGTCGGGCATATCATCATCCCGGCGCTGCTGATCGTCGAGGTGATGTGGCGGCCCGCAATCTGGATCCACATGTCGATCTGGCTGCCCTTGACGCTGCTGCTGTGTCTTGCGCTCATGCGCCCCATCAAGGGCGCTCTGGTCGGACTTCAATGGGCCCTCTACATGCACGGCTTCGATCCGGACTCCGAAGACGAATTTCCGGTCGCCCCCGCACCTTCCGAAAGGATCACATGACGGGTTCGTTTGAAAAACAGCTGGCGAAGGACGAGAAGGCCGGGGATTTTCCGTACATTCGGCCAAAGGATGCGGCGACGCTGCTGATCCTGGACCGCGATGCCGGCGGGACGGTCAGGCTGCTGATGGGACGGCGCCACAAGCGGCACACGTTCATGCCGGGCAAGTTCGTTTTCCCGGGCGGACGCGTCGATCCGGGCGACAGCCGCATAGCGAATGTTCTGCCCTACCACCCGAGCGTCGAAACCAAGCTCTCTCAAGGTCTGAAGAACGGCAAATCGGCCGCCCGCGTGCGGGCTTTCGCCCTGGCTGCCATCCGGGAGACCTACGAAGAGGCCGGCATTTTCGTCGGTCAGAAGTCAGATGATGGTGGCCTGCGTCTCGGCAAGGGTTTCGAAGCGTTCGCCGACAGGGGCATTCAGCCGGACCTGAGCGGCCTTCGCATGGTGGCGAGGGCAATCACACCGCCGCAGAGGCCCCGGCGCTTCGATACACGGTTTCTCGCCGTCTGGTCGGACGCAATCGCGGACCAGTTGCCGGAGGGCACAGGCCCCTCGGGCGAACTGGAAGACTGCGCCTGGCTGACACTTGAGGAAGCGCGCGAAAAAGAGCTGCCGCTGATCACCCAGACCATTCTGACAGACCTTGAAGAAAGACTTGCGAGGGACCCGAATCTTTCGCCAGGCACCGAGGTTCCCTATTACTTTTTCCGCAAGGGCGCGTTCAAGCGCGATCAGATCTGAAGCAGATATTGATGGAAAAAACGGCCATTATTCCCGACGACATGCAGACCTACCATGACGACTGGAAAATGTCGCCCGGTCTTGCATGCGGCGATTTTGTCTTTCTGACGGGCTTCACCGGTGCCGATCCTTCCGGGCACATGGCAAGCGATCCGGAAGCGCAGATGAGAAACGCGTTCGGGAAGGTGGAACGCGTGCTAGCCGAGGCCGGGCTGGACTTCAGCGCGGTTGTCGAGATGACCAGCTATCACGTCGGGCTTCGCGAGCATCTGCAGCTTTTCAAGGACATTCGCTCCGAGTTTGTCCGACCTCCCTATCCTGCCTGGACTGCGATCGAAGTATCCGGGTTTGTGCACGAAGACGCGATCGTTGAAATCCGGGTTATTGCCTGCCGGACAAAATAGACGGATTTTTTCTTCAAAACCCGGTCGCACTGCAGGCAGCGCTTGACTTTCACGCCCCGATGGGTAGTTTGCGCGCTGATTTCAGACATTGGGGTAGATTCACCGCCAGCCAATCTGGCCACAAGAACCCTATGCCCGACACACGAGAACAGGATCCAAGGCCATGGCCAAGGCGACAACAATCAAAATCAAGCTTGTGTCCACGGCGGACACCGGCTTCTTCTATGTCACGAAGAAGAACTCGCGCACGATGACCGAAAAGATGGTCAAGAAGAAGTACGACCCGGTTGCCAAGAAGCACGTCGAGTTCAAGGAAGCTAAGATCAAGTAAGTCCGGTTTTTAGCCGGATGAACAATGACCCGCCGGACCGGCGGGTTTTTTGTTGAAAAACGGATCTAAAAATACCCCAGGCGTCAGCGCTGGTTAAGCTCTGAGACACGGATAACGCGCTGGTTTGAGGAATTAGTGGTCGGTGGGAACACGGCATTCGAGGAGGCCACTCTTCGGCCGGTTCCCAACCGACCTGCCCCACGGACCCAGGAGATGCGGCGGACCTGAGCACTCCGAGGGGAAACTGTTGCCAAACGTTTTTGTTGACCAAGGTCTTACGTTAATGGCGCGGTCAAGGATCACCAAGACCTGCCGTCACACTACTCCATAAAACCCCGAATGCAATAAATTCCGCGAAATATGCACAGAAACAATGCCTTTTTAGTAAATTCGTAACCTTAACGTGAAAACAGGTAACCGATTCGAAAGACTGCATTCACGAACACTTGTGAAAGCGGCTTGGCGCCATCGCACATCCGGGACGGGTTCTTTGCCGGAAAATTGTTTCAGTGCGCGGGCTCAGTCCTCGCCCAGATAGGCGCGTACGGTCTCCAGAAACCTGGCCACGGAAATCGGCTTTGAAATGTAAGCCTCGCAACCGCCCTGACGGATGCGCTCCTCGTCGCCCTTCATGGCAAAAGCTGTCACCGCGATTACCGGAATGGCGGAAATCGTCTCATCTTCCTTGATCCACTTGGTGACTTCCAGGCCGGAGACTTCCGGCAACTGAATGTCCATCAGGATCAGATCGGGGTGATGATCGCGGGCCAGCTGCAACGCTTCGATTCCGGTCCGGGTCTGAAGCGTATTGTATCCGTGCGCTTCCAGCAGATCATGAAACAGCTTCATGTTCAGCTCGTTGTCTTCCACGATCAATACGGTTTTTGCCATTCAGTTCGGCCCTTCGCCCGGCGCGCGGCCGGTCCCATTTCTCGACCCATTTCCAGTCTGCGGTAGAACCCTGCCTCCGTCCGCATTAGATTTGTTGTAACCCGGAATCGTTTCAGAAAGGCAAAAAAACAAAATGAAATATACACAGGGCAAGTCATTATCCGTTGAAGAAGCTCAAGGAATTGCAACGGAAGCTCTGCTCCAGCTGAGCCGTGACCCTGAACAGATCGGCCGTTTTCTTGCGTTTTCAGGTATCGGGCCGGAGATGATTCGAGCAGCGGCCAGCGAACCGGGATTTCTGGCGGGTGTGCTTGAGTTCTACATGATGGACGAGCCGCTGTTGCTGGCGTTTTGCGAAAACGCCGGCGTGCGGCCGACCATGATGGCGGCAGCGCGCTACGCCCTGGCCGGCGGGTCCGGTGAAGATGCCTGAACCGACGCCCGTGCTGCCCGATGTCCTGGACCAGATCAGGGCTCTGCCCGCCTCCGGTAACAAGCTGATCATCTGCGATGTCGACGAAGTGATCCTTCACCTGATACGGCATCTTGAAGACTATCTGAATGACCGCGATCTGTTGTTCCTGCAATACGAATACAGATTGACGGGCAATATCGGGCGGACTGCGGACCGGGGCGTGCTGTCTGCGGACGAGGTCAGGCATCATCTGCTGGCGTTTTTCGACGAGATCAGCCATGCGCAGGATCTGGTTGACGGCGCCGACCGGGCCCTGGGCGAGCTGTCCGAAACCTGGGACATCGTCTTGCTCACAAATCTTCCCGGCAGCCACAACAAGCCAGCGCGCGAGAAACTGCTCGCCAGTCTGGGCATCCCCTTCCCCGTGGTAACGAATTCCGGTCCGAAGGGAGGCGCAGTGGCCGCGCTGGCGGCAAACCGGTCCGGGCCGGTTGTTTTCATCGACGACAGCCCGACAAACCATTCGTCGGTCCAGGCTTCGCTGCCCTCATCCGTGCAGATCCAGTTCATAGCGGATCAAAGGTTTCTTGCCGCGACAGAGCCCGAGACCCACATTGACCTGCTCACTGGAGACTGGCAGGAGACGGCTGCCTACATTCGGTCTATCCTCTGACGTCAGAAGCAACAAAGGACAACGGTCCTTTACCAGAAGCGGCGCATTTCGGTGTCTGAAGATCTGCAAATCGACAAAGCGCTCTGCCGGGACTGCGGCCACAGGCCCCCGGCGGCAGCGTCACGCTGTCCGGATTGCGGAAGTCCGCGGCTGGTCACGCATGCCGAACTGGACCGGCTTTCCATCGCACATATCGACTGCGATGCATTTTACGCTTCCATTGAGAAACGGGACAATCCCGAGCTCCAGGATGTTCCTGTCATCGTCGGCGGCGGACAACGCGGTGTCGTTTCGACTTGCTGCTATATCGCCCGAATCTATGGGGTCCGCTCGGCCATGCCCATGTTCAAGGCGCTCGAAGCCTGTCCGGACGCCGTGGTCATCAAGCCGGACATGGAAAAATATTCCAGGGCCGGCAAGGAAATCCGGGAACGGATGCGCGCCCTCACCCCGCTCGTCGAGCCGCTCTCGATCGACGAGGCATTCCTGGATCTGACCGGGACCGAACGGCTGCATCAGGCAACACCTGCAGAAACGCTCGCCAAATTCATCCGGGGCATTGAAGCTGACATCGGGATTTCAGCGTCTGTCGGCCTTGCGCCGAACAAGTTCCTTGCGAAGCTCGCGTCGGACCTCGAAAAGCCGAGAGGATTCTCCGTAATCGGCGCCGCCGAAGCCAAAACGGTGCTGGCCGGAATGCCGGTCGGCCGGATCTGGGGTGTGGGCAAGGTCTTTCAAAAGAAGCTGGAAAAAGACGGCATCAGGACGATCGGTCAATTGCAGACCATGGAAGCGGCGGATCTGGCGCGCCGTTACGGGACCATCGGTCTCAGGCTTGCAACGCTTTCGCAAGGCACGGACGACCGGACTGTCAAGCCGCAGCGCGGTGCCAAGAGCGTGTCTTCCGAAACAACGTTCCGGACCGATATCTCCAGCCTCGAAACGCTCCGCCCGATCCTTCGCAACCTGTCGGAAAAGGTTTCGGCGCGGCTCAAGAAATCCGACCTGGCCGGGCGCGGCGTCACGCTCAAGCTCAAGACCGCCGATTTCAAGACGATCACGCGGGCTCGCCACTTCGCCGACCCGACACAGCTCGCCGACAAGATTTACGCCGCAGGCGATGCATTGCTGGAAAACGAGACGGATGGCAGGCGTTTCCGCCTGATCGGAATTGGTGTCAGCGATCTTGAATCCGCGGATCGTGCCGATCCGGAAGATCTTCTCGACCAGTCGGCGGAACGGCGCAAGAACGCCGAACTGGCCGTCGACAAGTTGCGCGATAAGTTCGGGAATTCCGCCGTCGAACTGGGACTGACCCTCGCGGCCCGGTCCACGGACAAGCCCCGGAGGAGCTAGGGTACGGACCCATTTCCGCCGCCAAATCGGCTTCAGTTATGGGTCCTTACCCTGGTCACCTCATGTTCCTGTCCGTTCGCGACGACGGTCAGCGGTTGCAGTCGCTCTCATCGTAGAGCTCAAGCGCAGCCATCTTGCCCTTGATGGTGAAGTCGCCGTAATCAAGTGTCAGGTGACCGCTCACACCGTTCTGGTAGAGCCAGAAGGACAGCTGGTAGACAGGTGTCAGCTCTCCCGTCGCGTCCTCATCGGTCGGATCGAAATAGGCAACGGTGACCGGCCAATAGTGCAATCCGGCCAGCGATGCATCCGGATTTTCGGGACCCGCCTCGACCTGGCTTGGGGCCTTGGCCCCGATCACGGTGGTCGTGGAATAGACCTTCTCCCCGGTCTCCGCTCCGTCGTAGATGTCGGCCGCGATGAACGAAACACCGCTCTCGGCCGAGTCCAGGATCTTCAGCAGATGTTCGGTCGGAAACATCACTTCCGGGTTGATTTTCAATGATTTTTCCGAAGGTTCCTTCAACTCGACGGTCTTTGCTTCAGCGCCTGCTTTCGCGGTACCGCGCGACTCTTCCACAAGCTCCTGGTCGACATAGGTCTTGGACAGGAACTGATAGCTCTCCGCCTGCGGTTCTTCGAAGGACGTGGTCTGCAGGTCCGTCACCTGCGAACCGCCGTCCGTGTTCTGAAACCTGGTCACGAACCGAAAATTGACGCTGTATCCATCACAGGCGTTGCCGGAGAACTCGTAGACCATCCGGCCGGCAAGCCCGGCGATGCCGGAATTGTCTTCTTTTTCACCAAGTTTCATATCGTAGACCGCGCGGTGCGGCACGAGCTTGTATCCGCCCTTTCCACCAGCGGTCGCGCCACTGGCTTCCCATGAAAAAACGCCGGCGATTGCCGCCGTGGCAAAAAAGACGCCGGCCACTGATCCATTCATGAGAACGCGCTGCATGTGTTATTCCCTTGTGCCGCTCCGACGTGTTCTTTGTCGGAACTCTTCCGGTATTATGCGGTTATCGGGAACGTGCGCCACAGCGAATGTGAGACGGTGCCCCGAAAATCCACTCAGGGTGACTTATTTCATAATTCCGGCGATTGAGCGACCCGCCTGTCAGCGATCAGCCACCCCGACTGCGACTTATTTCGGAGCGCGGATACTTTGGCCTTGTCACACCCGGGAAATTGCGCCAAGACACCGGAAATTGACGCCAGCTGGAGCCATGACATGAGTGCAATCGAAACCCGTTTGACGGACCTCGGAATTTCCTTGCCGGATGCCGCCGCGCCTGCTGCCAACTATGTGCCCTATGTCCGGACGGGCAACCAGCTGTTCATCTCCGGCCAGCTGCCCATGGACGCCGGCAAGATCGCCTTTACGGGCAAGCTCGGCGGCGATGTTTCCGTCGAGGATGGCAAAGCCGCCGCCAAAACCTGTGCCATCAATCTGCTTGCCCAGGCAAAAGCCGCGACCGGCAACCTCGACAAGGTCGTCCGGTTGGTGAAGATCGTCGGATTCGTCAACTCGACTGCCGAATTCACGGATCAGCCGCAGGTCATCAACGGGGCTTCCGATTTCCTGGTCGACGCCATGGGCGATGCCGGCCGGCACGCCCGCTCGGCAGTCAGCGCAGCGTCCCTGCCCTTCGGCGCGGCCGTCGAGATCGAAGCCATCTTCGAAATCGAAGACTGACGCATTAACCGGCGGGTCACCCGCCGGGACAGTTCCGGATCCTTTCTCCATGTCTACCGACCTTCAGGCAATCTTTGCCCGGCCGATCGCACATCGCGGTTTTCATGATGCCGACAACGGAATCATCGAGAACACGCCGAGCGCCATCAGCCGCGCTGTCGAGCATAATCTTGCGATCGAAGTCGATGTTCAGGAGACCGCCGACGGCAAGGCGCTGGTCTTTCATGACTACACGCTTGACCGGCTCGCGGAAGGAAAGGGAAAGGTCATCGATTTTGCGGCCGCAGACCTGGTCGGGATCCACATGAGAACCGGCACGGACAAATTATGGCTGCTTCAGGATCTGTTCGATCTCGTTGACGGCAAGGTTCCGCTTGTCATCGAAATCAAGTCGCTGATGCGGCGCGACGCGCAAGGGGACTTCGTGCGCAGTGTGACCGATCAGATCGCGGCTTACCGGGGTCCGGCTTGCCTGAAATCCTTCGACCCCGACATGCTGTCCATCGCCAGGAGCCAGAACGCTGCAGTCCTGCGCGGCATTGTTGCGGACGGGGCGGAACCGGGACCGGACTATGCGCGCTATTCGCGTACCGACCGGTTCATCCTGCGGCACCTCCTGCACGCACCGCGCACGCGCCCCCACTTCATTTCCTACGGCATCAACGATCTGCCCAAGGCGGGACCGAGCCTGCTGCGATCCGTTTTCAAGGTCCCCCTGATGACCTGGACGGTGCGTACGCGCGAACAACGCCTGCGCGCAGACCGGTATGCGGACCAGATCGTTTTTGAAGGTTTTGATCCGGACGCCGAGCCCCGCTCCACGTAACAGCCGGTTTCCGAAGCCAACAGCCTGTTTCCCGATCGGCGTCAGCCAGATCCCTCTTGCGATGCAAAACGATAGCGCTACATTTTAACGGTGGCCCCAATTTTGGATGCTTTTGACGCATGAGTTCTTCCCCTTCCGAGGAAAAGCAGGATCCGGACGCTCCCGCCGACGGACAAACGATTTCATTGCGGATCCTGTCCTCCCTGAAGGATGTGTCCGCCGACAAATGGGACGCCGTCGCCAATCCCGGCTGGGTCCTGGATGGTGCCGGAAAACTTGCGCGGGCCGAGAGCGCCGCCGCGCCAGCGGCGCTTCAGGGTTCCGACCTTGCGGACGCATTGGGCGTTCTTGATGTAGAACATGAAGAAACGTCATATAACCCGTTTCTTTCTCACGCTTTTCTTGAAGCCCTTGAGGCTGCTGGCTGCGCCACGAATGCCACCGGCTGGCTGCCGCGCCACATGCTGCTTGAAGACACCGGCGGCAACGTGCTGGGTGCCGTTCCGGCGTATCTGAAGAGCCACTCCCAGGGAGAATATGTCTTCGACCACAGCTGGGCGGATGCGTTCTACCGTGCCGGAGGCGAATATTATCCCAAACTGCAGATTTCGGTGCCCTTCACGCCTGCCACGGGCCGCCGGTTCCTGGTCGGTCCGGGCATCAACCGGGAAGCCGGTCTTCAGGCCCTTGCGGCCGGTCTCGTTCAGGTATGCCAGAGAAGCGGTGCGTCGTCGGTACACGCCACTTTCCTGACCAAGCCGGAGTGGGACGGACTTGGCGACCTGGGCTACCTGCAGCGCACCGACCAGCAGTTCCACTGGGAAAACAACGGGTATGAGAGCTTCGACGGCTTTCTGGCCGATCTGGCCTCGCGCAAGCGCAAGGCGATCAAGAAGGAGCGGCGCGAAGCGCTGAGCGCCGAGGGGATCGAGGTCGAGTGGGTCACCGGTCCGGACCTGACAGAAGCCCACTGGGACGCCTTTTACGGGTTTTACATGGATACCGGATCCCGCAAGTGGGGCCGCCCCTATCTCAACCGGAAGTTCTTTTCGCTGATCAACGAACGGCTTGCCGAACAAACGCTTCTGGTGCTGGCGAAACGGGACGGACGCTATGTGGCGGGTGCGCTGAACTTCATCGGTTCGGAAACCCTGTTCGGCCGGCACTGGGGCTGCTGCGAGCACCACCCGTTCCTGCATTTCGAGCTCTGCTACTACCAGGCCATCGACTTTGCCATCTCAAGGGGACTGCAACGGGTTGAAGCAGGCGCACAGGGCTCGCACAAGCTTGCCCGCGGCTATCTTCCGACCACGACATACTCGGCCCACTGGATTGCCCATGAAGGCCTTCATCAGGCCGTCGCCGACTATCTGGAGCAGGAACGCTTCGCCGTGGAACGTGAAAACCAAGCCCTTGCCGAGCATGCCCCGTTCAAGAAAGGCGAATGAGCCGAGCCGGTTCAGTCTTCGAAGGTGAGATGCATCTCTGACTGATGGATGCGATCCTTTACCCCGCTCCGGTCAAGAAAGGCGTTCACCGTTTCCGCCGCGACATCGATATTGACGAATGTGAGATGCTCCGCTGCGGTCGCGTTCCAGAGCCCCTGCAGCAGTGCACGCCCGATGCCCCGCCGCCGATAGTCCCGGTGAACGGCGATCTGGGCAACGGATCCATCTAGGTAGGACGCGCCCCAGCCGACGAGACTGCCTTCAATCTGAACACCAAGCACGCAGGTCTTTTCACGCAGCGCGCACAGCGCCGCCCGTCCGTTCTGCGGCGTCGGCAGGGTGTCGAAGAAGGCGCTTTCGTCCGCGGGAAGATGGTCGACCGACATCGTCTCCAGGGTGAAATCAGGATGCCCGGTTTGGGCCGGGCGCGGTCCGGATGTCCCGCAAACGCGCAATGTCCGGCATGCCTTGAAGCCGAAGTCTTCATAGGCCTTCACCGCCTTGTCGTTGGAGGTGATCACCTCCAGTTGAAGCCCGCTGCCGCCATCGGATTGTTGCCGCGCGATCACCTGTTGCAGCAAACGGCGCGACAGGCCCTTGCGGCGATGCGCCGGAACGGTTCCGACGGACAGGGTGTAAGCGCGGTTCTCATAGGCGGACAAGGGCTGACTTGAGAACCAGAACCCGGCAATCTCCTCTCCCTGCATCGCTGCGAAGGAATGTTCGGGCGAAAAGCCGCGCTGCCGCTGAAACTCCTCGAACCTTTCAGCCGTGAGAGACAAGGGCACGACATAGTCCGAAAAGGCCGCATTCATCGCGGCGCAAAGCTGCGCGGCCTGCAAGGCGCTGCAATCTGTGATCTGATAGGACATGGATTTCCTTGTGGACCGCTCGATCAACGGACGAGCAGCCTATACGCGACAAAGACAAGGTGGCGCGCAAGCCTTCGCTGTCCGCCGGTGCCGCGCCTCACACGCCGCTGGCAAGATCCAGCACGCGCCCCGTCAGTTGAAACTCTCCGCGACATCATACATGACGGGTTCGAAGCTCTTGCACAGCGCATGAATACGCCTGTTCCGTTCGCGCATTTCCGGTGTCCGCAACATGGCAAGAAAGTCCTCCCGCCTGCGCCATTGAGAATAATTGGCAATGCGGGTCTGGGCATCGTTGACGTGAAGCCCGGCGCCTATGAAGCCGGGCTGATGCCGGATGAAGTTCTGATACGCGTCCTTGAGTTCATCCAGGAGGTCGAAACAGGTTCCCGGTGTCATCTCGAATGTTGTGATCACGGTCTGACAATCGCTGTCGCTGGAAATCTCAGGCATCGCTCTCCTCCTCTGCCCCGGGTCACACTCCCATAAACCTGGATCACGAGGGTACAACCTGATCTGAAATGCTGGCACGAAAAGCGGAATGCGGCAACTTGCATTTGTTCGCGCGCGGTCCACAGGCTGCGCTAGGCCATACCCTCATAAACCAGGCCGCAATGGCGCTGCAAACGGCGATGGGATGCAAGGAAATGTGCGAAAAGCGGGCTTTCTGCCCGGTTGAGCGCATTGACGCAGCAGGTCGAAGCCGTTTCTGCGTCCCTTCGGGATAGGGTACGGACAGATAAATGAGGCCGAAATGGTTTGAGGCGGATTGCTTCTCCTCTAGGAGCGGAAGCGCAGGAAATGTGGTTCATTTTCAAGCCTTTCGCGACGCCGGGGAGGCGCAATCCGGTCAAATCCGAAGGACATGGAAATGGCTTCACCCCGTGTCGTCAGCGTGTTTGACCGGGCAGGAAGCCCGCTCCGCACACCCTTCCTAACGGTGTTTCGCCATTTCGCATGCCATTTCAGTCTCATTTATCTGTCCGTACCCTTGATGAATTTGCCCGGATACTTTGTTGCGAAGCTTTGAAAACCGGCCGGTTTCCTGCAGCTTCGCGCCGCGTATCCGACCAAATTCATCCATACCATTGTGGCCTGGTTTGTGAGGGGATGGCCTAATCAAGCGCGCCCCCCAGATCCGCGACCAGGTCCTCGGCGTCCTCAAGTCCCACGGACAGGCGAAAGATCCCCTCACCGGCATAATCCTCGTAGGATTTCAGCTGTTTGCCGTCAAGGCGGAAGGAGGTCTCCATCAGCGGAGCGGTTTCCATCCAGAAAATCAGCGAGCGATGATGACCGAGCGAGACCGCGTAATGAATGACTTCCAGACGGTCGATCATCCGGTGCGCAAACATCCGGCCCGTTTCGGCGGAACCGACCTGAAAAGACATCATGCCGGAGAAATTCGTCATCTGGCGTGCCGCAAGATCATGCTGCGGGTGTGAGGGCAGCCCGGGATACATCACCCGTGTCACGGCGGGATGCGCTTCAAGCCACCGTGCGACCGCCGCCGCACCATCCTGATGAGCTCTCATGCGCAGCGGAAGCGTCGCCGCGCCCCTTGCGATCAGCCATGCGTTGAACGGCGACAGGACGCCGCCATGATGTATCGCAGCTTCCTTTCTCATCGCGGCGATCAGGTCTGCGCGGCCGGCAACGGCACCGCCGACGGCATCGCCATGGCCGCCGATATACTTGGTAATCGAGTGCATCACCAGATCGACGCCGAGACCGGTAGCGTCCAGCCCGAGCGGTGATGCGAACGTGGCATCGCAGCTGTGCAGCGCGCCGGCGGCGTGCGCGAGACCGGAAACCGCCTTCAGGTCCGTCAGCCGCATGATCGGATTGACCGGCGTTTCGGTGTGAACGAGCCTGGTGGTCGGCCGGATCGCAGCGGCGACGGCGTCCAGGTCCGACATGTCCACCATCGAGACATCGATACCGAGGCGCGGCAGCGTTTCCCGCGCGAGTTCGGCGACACCGGCATAAGACACGTCGGAGACGACAACATGGTCGCCGGCCGACAGGAACGTGAGGAAAATCGCGGTCGCGGCCGCCATGCCCGACGCCAGGCAGAGACAGTCTTCCACCCCCTGCAGGGCGGCGATCTTCTGCTCGAGCAACGAAACCGTCGGGTTGCCCCACCGCGAATAGATGAACCCCTCTCCAGCCTCGTCCAGGTCGTGTGCCGAAAAGCCCGCCACGTCCTCGCTCACGAAGGTCGAACTCATGTGAATGGGTGGCGCGGACGCACCGGTGGCCGGGTCCGGCGTTTCACCGCCGTGAATGGCGGTGGTCATCGGACCGCGCTTCCTGTTGGATGGTTTCACGACAATCTCCCTATGCCGCTTCGGCAGGCTCAACACCCTCTGCCGCCATACTCATAACGGCCTCCTGTGCGAGCGAAAGCAGTTTTTCGTAATGCGCCGCGCGCGAACTGCCGTTGCGCCAAACAAGATACATGACACGCTGCATGGCGATTCCTTCGACCGGTTTCAAAAGCAGGTTCTGTTCCTTCGGAAATTCCGAGGCAATATAAGCGGCGGGGAAGAGCGCCAGCCCCATGCCGATCGAAGCCATCTGGCGAAGCGCGTCGAGACTGGTGCCTTCGTAGTCCTGAAGGAAGTCGGCACCGGCCGCCCGTGCCAGCGCCTGAACGTCATTGTGCAGCCGGAAACCCTGCCCCAGGGACAGGAGCTTTTCGCCTTTCAGCAGCGACACCGGCACCGCGTCCAGACCGGAAAGCGGATGCGTTCTTGGTACGGCAAGTGAAACGCTTTCGAAGCAGATCACACGTTCTGTCAGTTGCCCCGTCGGCGTGAAGTCCGGCGTGATGATGCAATCCAGAGCCCCCGCGGCCAGACCTTCCTCCAGCAAGTTGGGCCGGTCCTCGCGGATATAGAGCTCCAGATCCGGGAAATTTTCCTTCAGAATCGGCAGCAGGTACGGCATGAAATATGGCCCGAATGTGGGCGAAACTCCCAACCGTATCAAACCGCCCAGATTTGCCCGGCCGGCCTGCGCCACCGCCACAATTTCGTCCAAACTCTCAAGAGCCTGTCGCGCAAGCGGCAACAGCCGCTCACCGGCGGCCGTGAGGCTGATATCCCCGCCGCCGCGTTCCAGCAGGCCACATCCGAGACTTTCTTCCAAGAGCTTGAATTGTGAAGACAAAGTCGGCTGGGACACATGGCATTTTTCAGCCGCCTTGCCGAAATGAAGCGTTTCGGCAAGTGCGATGAAATAGTCCAGTTGACGCGGTGATGGCCGGAAATGCATCGTTCTCCCCTTGTCGATAGATTTTATCTATCACATTAATACAAACAATGTATTTCTTCTATGCCGAAGTCACCCCATATCATGGTTGTCAACACAGCAACAGCCAACAACGTGGAGGTAGGCGATGTACAACCGTTTGAAATCCTTGCGCAGCCAGCACAACACGCTGGATTCCTTGATCCGCCGTGAGGAGCTACATCCCTACCCCGACGCGCAGCACATTCGGTCCTTGAAGAAATTCAAGCTTCGTTTGCGTGACGAGATCACCAGGATTGAAACAAGCCTGAACGCAAATCAGTTGGCTTACTGAACCGCACCCGAACGTGCCCGCGAAAGGAAACTGTCATGAACCCGTTCTGGCCATTTATGGCCCTGCCTGCCATGCAACCGAAGTTCACCCGCCGGACAAGGCTGCAAGACCTGGAAGCACGCATGTCGTCCTTCCTGTCGGAAAAGCAGGCGTCGAGCACCAGCTGCCCCAAGGTGCTCGACAATATCAAGGTCGCTAAGTCGACCGTCCAGCGTGAGATGGCGTCCGACTGAGGGACAAAGTCCGGTTTTCAACCTTCTGAAACCGGCAATGCCACGGCAGCTGGATCAACCCGTCCGCGCAGGCCCCGCGGGCGGGTTTTCTTTTGGTGACGGCGGTCACTCCGCCGGCACGGCCGCGCCTTCGTCTGGCACCTCCTCGCCTTTCCCGGTTTTCGCGGGAGGACGAACCCTGAAAAACAGGGCGTAGAGAACCGGTGCGGCGATCAGGGTAAGAACGGTCGCGAAGGCCAGCCCGCCCATGATCGTCACCGCCATGCCCCGGAAAAACGCATCCGACAACAGCGGTGCCATGCCCAGGATCGTCGTGATCGCCGCCAGCATCACCGGACGCATACGGGACACGCTGGCGGTCACGATGGCATCGTATTTCTCGCTGCCTTCCCCGATCAGCCTGTCGATTTCCTCCAGAAGCACGATCGCGTTCTTGATCAGCATGCCGGAAAGCGACAGGAAGCCGAGCAGTGACATGAAGCCGAACGGCGTATCCGTTGCCAGGAGGGCAATCGCGACGCCATTGATCGACATCGGCACCATCAGCCAGATGATCAGCGGTTGCCGGATCGATCCGAAAAGCAGGATCGAAATGATCAGCATCACCAGGAAACCGAGCGGCAACTGGGCTCCTAGAGACGCCTGCGCATCATTCGTGCTTTCGTATTCTCCGCCCCATACCAGTGCGTAGCCGGGCGGCAGCGCCATCGCCTCGATTTGCGGCCGGACCCTCGCGAGCGCCGCAGAGGCCGTCTCGCCTGCCGTCGTCTCCGCCTTGACGGTCAGCGTCCGGACGCGGTCGCGCCGGTGGATCAGAGTGTCCTGCGGCTCCATGACGAACCGGCTCACCACCTGGTCGATCGGAACGTAGCGGCGCTGGCCCGTGCTCCAGACAAGCGAGTCGGAGACGCTTTCATTGACTGAGATCCCTTCCGGTCCGGCCTTGCGGGCGACAATCGGAATGCTCTCGTCCACATCGCGATAGGAGCCGACCTGCACGCCCTCCGTCGCGAATTGCAGCGACAGCGACAGTTCTTCGCGGGTAACGCCCGAAATCCTTGCCCTGTCTTCCTCGAACACGGGGCGAACGACCAGTTCCCGCTGTCTCCAGTCGGTGTTGACATCGGCCAGCCGGTTCTCCGGAAGGGAAAAGATGGCCTGCGCCTCGTCGCCGAGACGTTTGAGCACATCGGCGTCCGGCCCGGAAAACCGTGCCTCGATCTTCGCGCCGCCACCGGGGCCGAAGACGAGACGCTTGGTGATGATCTGCGCCGATGGAAATCGCTCGCCGAATTTCGAGCGCAATTCCAGCGCGAGCAGATCGATATCGTCGCGGTTTTTCGTACGGATGAGCATGTGGCCATAGGCGGGATTGGCATCTTCCGGTGCATAGGTGAGCATGAACCGGGTCGCGCCGCCACCTGCGAAACTGGTCACGGCTTCCACGCGCTCGTCCGCAAGGATGACCTTCTCCATCTCCGCCAGATCAGCCTCCGTCGCCCTGATGTCCGTGCCCTGGGGAGACCAGTAGTGCACATAGAAGATCGGCGTGTTGCTGTCGGGAAAGAAGGCCTGTTTCACATTGCCGAAGGCCATGACACAGGCGACCGTTATGCCGACAAGCGCCAGCACGGAGAGCAGCCTTACATGCAGTGCCCCCACCAGAAAGCCGCGATAGATGGCATAAAGGATGCCCTTGTAGGGATCGTGATCGTCAGGATTGCCCTCCGCCGTGCGGAAAAAATACTTCCCGAAAAGAGGCGTCACCGTCACGGCAAAGACCCAGGACAGCAGCAGCGAAATCGCGATCACGGCAAACAGCGAGAACAGGAATTCGCCCGTTGCATCCGGTGACAACCCGATCCCCGAAAAGGCCATGATGCCGATCACGGTGGCCCCAAGGAGCGGCCACATCGTCTGCCTGACGACACGGCTTGCCGCCTCGATCGCCCTTTGCCCGCGCTGCATGTTGATCATCATGCCCTCGGCAACGACGATCGCGTTGTCCACGAGCATGCCCATGGCGATGATCAGCGCGCCGAGCGAAATGCGTTCCATCTCGATGTTGAAGATCCGCATGAACAGGACGGTTGCCATGACCGTCAGCAGAAGAACGGTTCCGACAACCACCGCCGCGCGCCAGCCCATGAAGAGTGCAAGAACACCGATCACGATGACGACGGACGCGGCCAGATTGAGAATGAAACCGTTGACGGAAGCGTCGACGACGATGTTCTGTTCGTAGATCGGATGGATCTGCATGCCGACCGGCAGCAACGCCTCGATCTCCGCCAGCTTTTCAACGACCCGGTCACCGACATCGACGATGTTGGTCCCGTCGACCTGGGAGACCCCGATCGTGACCGCGCGGCGGCCTTCGTGGCGGATCAGTTTGCGCGGACGTTCCGGTTCACCCAGTTCCAGCGTGGAAATATCCGACAGGCGGATCATAGCCGTCGAGCCTGGGCGACCGACAATAAGGTCCTGTATTCCGCTGAAATCCTCAAACGCGGATGGGGTCATCAAGCGGATGCGGGATTGTCCGGACACCGCCGAGCCATTCGACTGGATCCTGTTTTCGGCATCCAGAACACCGACAATGTCGGTCATGGAAATGCCGAGGCCGGCCATCTTGTCCTGGTCGACGTCGAGGTAGATGACGTCCTCGGGCTCGCCGTCGACCTCCACCTTGCCGACCCCCGGCACGGCAAGCAGTTCCCGGCGGATCCGCTTCACCGTGTCGCGTATGTCGCGATTTGTGTACCCATCGGCCGTGAACGCGTAAAAGAGACCGAACACGTCTCCAAAGCTGTCATAGACGAGCGGCGTTCTGGCGCCCGCGGGCAGGTTGCGCTGTTCGTCGCCGACCTTGCGGCGCAATTCGTCCCAGACCTGAGGCAGTTCCCCGCCGTCATAGGTTGGCTTGATCTCCACGCTGATCCGCGACAGACCGGGTTCTGAAACCGACCTGATCTCATCCAGCTGCGGCATCTGCTGTATCGCGGTCTCGAGGATTTCCGTGACCTCGTTCTCGACCTCGGCGGCCGTTGCCCCGGGATACGCGGTGATGACCTGCGCTTCCTTGATCGTGAAGGCCGGATCTTCGAGGCGGCCGACCGAAGTCAGCCCCCAAAGACCGCCGAGAAGTGCGATCAGCACGATCATCCATGTGTTGACCGGCTTCTCGATGGAGTAGCGAGCGATATCCACGATCCGTGATCCCTTGACTGGTTGCGGCTCTTGTCAGCGCAGGCGGCGCACGATCTGGCCGTCGCTGAGATAGGCAACGCCGGCCGAAACGATTTCGTCTCCCGTATCGATGCCGGAGCGAATGGGAATGTAGTCACCCATGATCGTGCCGATCTCGACCGGCTGCTTGGAGACGGCACCCGTCGCATCCGCGAACTTCCAGACATAGGTGTTACCCTCTCCGTCGACGGCGACCGAGGCCGTTGGCACAAGCAACTGCTCCCCGAGTTCCAGGCCCTCCGGAACGAGCTTGACGATGACGGACGCCGTCATGCCGGGCGAAAGCTGATCGACACCCTCGCGCGGCATTGCCAGGGTGATCCGGTAGGTCTGGGTGACTTCATCGACCTGACTGGAGTGTTCGCGATATTCGAGCGGGAAGATCTTTTCGCCATATGCCGGGAACTTCGCTTCGATGGAGGACACCTCCGACGCCGTCACGCGTCCGAACAGCGCTTCGGCGACATTGATGTCGACCTGCACCTCCGAGACATCATGCATGCGCACGATCGGGGTCGCCACGCTGACCGTGGTGAAATTGTCGACGAGGCGCAGAGAAACAATGCCGTCGAACGGAGCTTCCAGGGTCGTGTACTGCAGGTTCCGGCGCGCTTCTTCCAACCGTTCCAGGCTCAGATCATGCACGTTTTTCTGCTCGTCATAGGCCGACTGGGAGATGACCGACCGCTCTTTCAGCGTTTCCAGGCGGTCCAGTTCCCGCTTCGCCTGGTCGACGTTGATCGTCGCCTCGCGGACCGCGCGTTCATAATCCGTCGGATCCAGCTTCGCGATCACGTCGCCCTTCGAAACCTGCTGGCTTTCCAGCACCGGCAACTGGAGCAGTTTGCCGGAGACCTGGAAGGAAAGATCAACCGTCTGTACGGCAGCAACGCGCCCGGCGAAACGTCTCTCGATCAGACCGATCTCGTCCGTCACCGTGAAGATCTTCGCCGGTCTGGGGGCGGCGTGCAGTTTCGCTTCCGCCTCCGCGACCGGGTCCGGCATATCGTCCTGGCACGCAGCCAGAACGAGCGCCGCAGCAAGAACCGCCATCCAGCGGGCCATATTCCCTCTTTGAACCGTCATCTTGTGCCGTCCCGCTTTTCCCTGCCCCTCATCGCCGTCCGCTGCGCCATTGCAGCCTGTCCCGCGAGGGCGTTTCTAATCTTGTTCGAGGTGATTTCTGAGTTCGCTCAGCACCTTGGCCCGTTCATGGTCATCAAGGATCGACACGCAATGTGCGACCGAAAAATGCAGCCCCTCGAGGCTGGACCAGATTGCCATGGCCTTGCCGAACTCATCCGTTTCATCCGCAATTGCCGCCTTGAACCGGCGCTTCACCTTCAAGAACGGTTCCGTCAGCTCGGGACGGTCTACCGTCGTTGCAAGAATTGCCTGCGCCACGTCGCGTCTGGTTTCCAGCCACCGTTCGGTGACATCGATCATGCCGCTGAGCGTGGGTGACTTCGAGCCGAGGTTCGCCGCCCGCGCGGCAAGAACGTCGGTTTCGAACTGTCCGCCGAGGAACTCCACCATTCCAGTGATGAGGGCATCCTTGGTCGGAAAATTGTAAAGAACCCCGCCCTTGGAAAACCCGCTTTCCTCGGCAACCGCGTCGATCGTGAAACTCTGCGCGCCGGAGCGGCGAATAACCTCGATCGCAGCCGTCAGGATGTCCGCCTTGGAATCCGGAGAATGTCTTGAAGCACGTGCCGTCATATTCTAAACCGTCTGGTCAGTAAAGTTACGCCGTACATAAACCGTCCAGCCGGTACAGACAAGCGTTTTTGTCAAGGCTCCGCCAATTGTGATGCGACGCCGCGGAGGATCAGCGGGATTTGATCAGGGAAAATGACCGGGAAAAGCCGGAGCTGCCTGGGCCTTCCGGCCGTCAGGCCGCCGCGTTGGACATGGCCGCCTCGCTTGCAGCCTCCTCGGCGGCCGCAGCTTCGGCTGCGAGACGTGTGCGTTCGAGCGCTTCTCTTTCCATGCGCTCGGAGAATGCAATGAACTCATCGGCCGGCATCGGCGCTGCAAAGAAATAGCCCTGCGCCGCCGTGACACCGAGTTCAAGCAGACGCTCGATCTGCTCTTCCTGCTCGACACCTTCCGCGATAATGCCCATGCCCAGATTGTCGGCAAGTTCGACCATGGAGTCCACGATCGTCGTGGAGTTGTCGTCGGAGCTGATCGTGTCGATGAACATCTTGTCGATCTTGATGATATCGACGCCGAGCTTTTGCAGATACGCCATGCCGCCGTGTCCGGTGCCGACGTCGTCCAGCGCGACGCGAACGCCGAGCGCCTGGAGTTCCGCCATGATCTTGCGCGCGAGTTCCATGTCCTCGAGCGGATGACGTTCGGTGACTTCCACGACAATCTGCTGGAACGAGATTTTCGAGTTCTCGAATATGGACTTGATGTCGGCAACCACTTCACGGTCGAGGAAATGTCCAGCGAACAGATTGATCGAAAGCTTGAAGTCCGGGTTCTCTCCGTAAAGATCTCCCACTTCCTCCGAAGACAGGCGCATGATGTGCCGCGTCATATCGAAAATGTGGCCGTTGTTTTCCGCATAGGCCATGAACTGGCCCGGAGACACAATCGTTCCGTTCGGGCGCCGCCAGCGCATCAGCACCTCACAGCCGCGCAGACGCAGCGTCTCGATATCCATGACCGGCTGATAGTAGGGGATGAATTCGCCGTTGCGGATCGCGGCTACAAATTCGTCGTTGGCTTCGCTCTCAGGCCGCCAGGACAACCACACACCGATCGCGACGAACAGCACCGCGATGCCGGCGCATGCCGCAGCCGCGACCACCTTCAGATCCTTGACGACATGCGCGGCCGCGCTCTTTGGAGCGGTGATCGTGGCCACGAGCGGATAGAGTTCCGACATGACATCCACCGAAAGGGTGCTTTCCTGTCCGGAGCCTTCGGAATTGTACCCGCCGACATTGTACCAGAGCAGGTTGTCGCCGAGGCGCAGCTCGGCACGTCTGTAGGACCGCAGGTATTCCGGTCCGGGATCCATCGCGATGACGGCCGGCGTCACTTCCGCAAACAGCCTGGTCTGGTCCTTCAGGTCCCAGCTGATGACCGCCGCCCTGGCGCCCATATAGTCCCGGTCCAGCATGCCGATGCCGACCAGCGGCCCATCGGTGCGCACCGGAGGAAGAATGATCTTGCCGGCGAGTTCGCGGTCCGGAACAATGCACATGCGCTGCCCCTTGGAGTCCACGAGACCCAGGGCATCGATCATGCCGTTTTCAATGATCAGCCTCTCGAAGATGACCCGGTCTTCCGCGCTGCAGGTCTGTACACCGTCGCGGTCGAGCCTCTGAAGCAGGCTCACGGTGCTGCTGATGGCCTCCTCTGCGCGATGGATCGACACCTCGCCCATGGCTTCCATCTCGGTCAACGCCCGGCGCTCGGCAAACTGGTTCAAAATGATGTTGATCGCAAACAGCGGCGTGGTCGCCAGAACGAGGGCGATCAGGACCGTTTTCGCGAAACCTAGATACCGGAAGGACAATTCTGTACCTGTTGGCCAATAAACTCTTCCTGACCATGGCCGATCTGGGTAAACAAGGACTGAATGTGTGGGTGTTTCATCCAGATCAAGGCTGAACGGACCGGGCACGTGATTAAGTGCCGCTACGAAACTTTCCACGGGAAAACGGGAGTTGCTCATGCAGGCACTGTTTATCGGCCAAGCCTATATCGACGTTACCTTTTTGACCGACCAGCTTCCGACCGGCGACGAGAAGACGATCGCCCGGGACTATGCGATCAGCTTCGGCGGCAATGCCGTCACGGCCGCGTTCTGCTGCGCAAAGCTGGGCGGCCGTCCTGACGTTCTGTGCTCGCTCGCGGACGACTGGCTGGCGCGCATGTTCCTGGACATGGCGGCGGCCTACGGGATTTCGGTCCATGGCCGCAAGGTGCGCGACTCCTCACTCTCCTTCATCATGCCGAAATCCGGGAAGAGGGCGATCGTGCGTTGCCGCGACAACGACTTCCTCCATCCCTTCCCGCCCCTCACGCTGACCGGCATGAAGGCGCTGCATCTGGACGGGCACATGCCCGATGCGGCCCACCACTACGCAGCGACCTGCAAGAACCTCGGCATCCTGACATCGCTCGACGGCGGCGCGGTGCGGGAAAACACGGACGAGTTGCTCAACCATATCGATATTGCCGTTGTCTCGGAGAGGTTCTGCCAGCAACTGGGAAAGTCGACAGGGGAAACGCTGCAATATCTTCGATCGAAAAACTGTCCGGTCGGCGCCGTGACACTCGGAGAGCACGGCACCGTCTGGTACGAAGCCGGAGGCGCGGACAAGATCTTGCCCGCACTCGACGTTCCGTTGCAGAAAGTCGTCGATTCCAACGGAGCCGGCGACGTCTTCCACGGAGCCTATATCGCCTCCTACCTCAACCACCCGGAACGCAGCTGGAACGCGCATTTCGAGTTTGCCCGCGCCGCCTCGACACACGCGATCCAGCATCTGGGCAATGAGGCCAGTCTGCCGTCGCTCCAGGATATCGAGCGCGCCAAGGAGGAATTTCAGGAAAAGGCAGCTGCCTAGCGCAACGGGGAGCGGGCGCGAAGAGCCGCGGTTTCGCATCCTGGATTGAGACCGCAACGGCCTTGCCTCGGCACGAAACATCAAGCAGAGTGTGCCCGCCTTTTCATGGTGGAGTTTTATATGATGTTTTCCCCCTCGCCCCGATTTGCGCTCGGCCTGTGCACGGCCGTCAGCCTGATCACACTTCAAACCGTCCCCGCCCTCGCCTTCGACCCGACCGGCAACGAGGTCGCCGACGCCTTCCTGTCAGTCGTGGATGCGCAGGAGGGAACCGTCGAGAGTTACGGTGCCGTCGACGCTTCGGGTGACACGGTCACGATCGAACAGCTCGTCGTCGCGGACGGAGGAGACGGCAAGGTGACAATCGCCAGGACGATGCTCGGCGGCGGCGAGATTCTGGACAATGGCCGCCTCAAGCTCGAGAGCCTCGGCCTGGAATCCCTCGAACTGAAGGCGGATGACGGCGGCATGTCGGTCGGCACGCTCGACGCGACCCAGCTAGTGCTTCCCTCACCTGCCGAAGCGGCCGCCAAGACGTCGCCGTCAGGTCCGGGCTACCGGACAGTCGAAATCAAGTCCATCCAGATTCAGGATGAAGACGGAAAGGTTGCAGACATTCGGTCGATCACGTCCACGATCGACAGCATGGACGGCGATCTGCCGACTTCGGGGAGTTTTGCCCTGAACGGTGCAGTCGTCGACGTGAAAGAGCTTGAGGTCGAAGAGGCGAAGACGCTCTCCGAACTTGGTTATGAAACACTGTCCCTCGACGTGACCGCGTCCGGCAAATGGGATGTCGATGCCGCGACCATCAACATTCCGGAACTCAAGATCGATGCCAAGGATGCCGCCAGCCTAACACTCTCCCTTTCTCTGGGCGGCGTAACGCGCGACGTCGTGGAACAGCTGGAAGCAAAGTCGGACAAGCCGGAAGAAGCCATGGGACTGCTTCAGAACGTGTCTGTCGTGGACGCAAAGATCCGGCTCGACGATGCCTCGCTCACGGGGCGCATCCTGGAGCAGGAAGCAAAGAAGTCAGGTGTTGATGTGCCGACCTATGTCGGCGGTCTGACGGGCAGCCTGCCCCTGATGCTCGGCATGTTGCAGAACAAGGATCTTGAAGGCCAGGTTGCCAAGGCCGTCACGGATTACCTGAATGCGCCCGGGTCGCTTGAAATCACGGCAGCGCCCGGCGCTCCGGTACCGTTTTCACAGGTGATGGGAACGGCGATGCTGGCCCCGCAGATGATCCCGCAGATCCTTTCTGTCGGCATTGCGGCCAACCAGTAGCCGGCCAGGTTGACATGAAAAGGCCCGGGGTGTTCCCGGGCCTTTTTTCGTTTGCGGACAGTAAGATTATTCGGCGGCTTCCGTCTTGTCCTGGAATTGAAGTTCGCACAGACGCCGGTAGATCCCGTCGTGCTCGAAGAGCTCGTTGTGGGTGCCGCTCTCCAGAACCCTGCCCTTGTCCATGACGTGGATCCGGTGGGCGTGGCGCACGGTGCTGAGCCTATGCGCAATGACCAGCGTGGTCCGGTCTTCCATCAGTTTTTCAAGCGCCGACTGTATGGTGGCCTCGGATTCGGCATCGAGCGCGGACGTTGCTTCGTCCAGCAACAGGATCGGCGCATCCCGCAGCATCGCACGCGCGATGGCAACGCGCTGTTTCTGACCGCCGGACAGGTTGCTTCCGCTCTGCCCTGCCCTTGTGTCGTAGCCTTCCGGCAGCGCCATGATGAAGTCATGCGCGTTGGCAGACCGCGCGGCGGCCTCGATCTCTTCCTGCGAGCAGCCGGGCTTGCCGACGGCAATGTTGTCGCGAATGCTGTTGTTGAACAGGAAAGGATCCTGGCCCACGAAAGCAATGCATTCCCGCAACGAACGCTGCGTCACATTCCGGATGTTCTGCCCGTCGATCAGGATCTCACCGGACTGCGGGTCATAAAAGCGCTCCAGCAGCGAAAACACCGTCGACTTGCCTGCGCCGGACGCTCCGACCAGTGCCGTCATCTTTCCGGCCTCGGCCACGAAGCTCGTGTTGTGAAGCGCTGCGCTGTCGCCATAGGAGAACTCCACGTCGTGGAATTCCACCTGTGCGGCCTCCAGAACGATGTCGGGTGCGTCGGGCTCATCTTCATGATCGGGCTTGCGGTCGACAAGGTCGTACATGATGCGCAGACCGACGACCTGTTTGCCCAGATTGACGTTCAGCCGCGCCAGACGCCGCGCCGGATCATAGGCCAGCAGCAAGGCGGTGATGAAGGAGAACAAGGCTCCCGGATCCTGATCGAGTTCGATGACGGAGTATCCGCCGTACAAGATCACGAGCGAGATCGCGACGCCGCCGAGCGTGTCCATCAGGGGCGACGTCCTGGCGGTCAGGGAGGCAATCTTGTTCGATTGCTTCTTCACTTCCTGGAGGCCGACTTCCATCTTGTCGAGCATCACCGGTTCCATGCCGAACGCGCGCACATCCCGGACCCCCAGAACGGTTTCCTGCATGACGGTGCTGACCTTGGCGTTCGAGACCACCTGGCGTTTCACGTATTCCTTGACCCTGCGAATGAGAAAGGTCACGCCGATCACGGCCGGCGGCATCGTGATGAGCGCGAACAGGCTCAGCAGCGGGTTCTGCACCGCCATGACAACCGCGAGACCGATGATCGTCAGCACGTCCCTGCCGAGGGTCGTCACGATCATGTCGAGCGTGGTCTTGACCGCACCGACGCCCTGGCCGACCTGAACCCCGATCTCCGCTAGGGTATGCCTGTCGAAATAGGCCTGGTTCTGACGCAGAAGGATCGTGAACATGCGCCGGCGCAGATCCGTGACGATTTCATTGCCGACGCGCGCAAGGACGACGATCTGGCCGTAGGTCGCAACACCTTTCAGCGTGAAAATGAAAAAGACGACCGCGCCGATCACGTAGACCATTTGCGCGTCCTTGTTCACGAACACCTCGTTCACGACATCCCGCATGATCCATGCGCTGGCCGCGGTCGTGGCGGCAATCACGCCCATGAACACGAATGCCAGAAGGTATTTCGGAATATATGTCCGGAAGTTTTCGCTCAGAACGCGCTTGATCAGCTGGACCGTTCCTTTCGGGTCGGTCCAGGTCTTGGATTTGAACGGATTGCGCACGAAACGTTGTGTCTCCATCGGTTTCATCGCCTCGGCAAATGAGACTCATCATGTGAACCCACGGTCATCGTAACACGCGAATTCGTCTCAATCGTATACGGGCCGGATCGCTGCGCTCACTCTTCGGGAAGGTTCAGCCGCAAATGAAGCTCGCGCAGCTGCGCCGCGGTCGGATCGCTCGGCGCGCCCATCATGAGATCCTCGGCCTTCTGGTTCATCGGGAAGAGCATCACTTCGCGAATGTTGGCCTCATTGGCGAGAAGCATCACGATCCTGTCGATGCCGGCCGCGCAGCCGCCATGCGGAGGCGCGCCGTACTGAAACGCCGTCACCATGCCGCCAAAGCGCTTGTCGACCTCTTCTGCAGGGTAGCCGGCAATTTCGAAGGCCTTGTACATGATTTCCGGCTTGTGGTTCCGGATCGCGCCCGAAACCAGCTCGTTGCCGTTGCAGGACAGATCATACTGCCAGCCCTTGACCTCGAGCGGGTCACCATCAAGCGCTTCCATTCCACCCTGCGGCATGGAGAACGGATTGTGCTCGAAGTCGATTTCGCCTGTTTCATCGTCTTTTTCGTAAATCGGAAAATCAACGATCCAGGCAAATTCGAACCGGTCCTTGTCCGTGTGGCCGAGTTCCTCGCCGATGATCACGCGCGCCTTTGCGGCCACCGCCTCGAACTGTTTCGGCTTACCGCCGAGGAAAAAGGCGGCATCGCCGACTTCCAGCCCGAGCTGGGTGCGGATCGCTTCGGTGCGCTCCGGACCGATGTTCTTGGCAAGCGGGCCGGCCGCTTCCATCGAACCGTCTTCCGCCTTGCGCCAGAAGATGTAGCCCATGCCCGGAAGGCCTTCGCCCTGTGCGAACTTGTTCATCCGGTCACAGAACTTCCGGCTGCCGCCCTTGGGCGCCGGGATTGCGCGGATCTCGGTTCCGGGTTGTTCCAGAAGGTTCGCGAAGATGGCGAAGCCGGAGCCGGCAAAGTGTTCGGAAACGATCTGCATCTTGATCGGGTTCCGGAGATCGGGCTTGTCGGTTCCGTACCAGAGTGCGGAGTCCTTGTAAGCGATCTGCGGCCAGTCGCGGTTGACCGGACGGCCACCGCCAAACTTCTCGAAACAGCCTGCCAGCACGGGTTCGATTGTGTCGAAGACATCCTGCTGGGTGACGAAGGACATTTCCATGTCGAGCTGATAAAAATCCGTCGGCGAACGGTCGGCCCGCGGGTCCTCATCGCGGAAACAGGGCGCGATCTGGAAATACTTGTCGAAGCCGGAGACCATCAGCAGCTGCTTGAACTGCTGCGGCGCCTGCGGAAGCGCGTAAAACTTGCCGGGATGCAGGCGCGACGGCACAAGAAAGTCGCGTGCGCCTTCCGGCGATGACGCCGTGATGATCGGGGTCTGGAACTCGTTGAACCCGATGGACCACATGCGGTCACGAATGTCCCGGATCACCTCCGAGCGGAGCATCATGTTGTTGTGCAGTTTCTCGCGCCGCAGGTCGAGAAAGCGGTACTTCAGACGGACTTCTTCCGGGTAGTCCAGATCACCGAACACCGGCAGCGGCAATTCCTTGGCGGCGCCGAGCACTTCCATCTCGCGGATGAAGATTTCGACTTCGCCTGTCGGCAGCTCCGGATTGATGGTTTCGTCGGTCCGTTTCTTCACGTTGCCGTCGATGCGGATGCACCATTCGGAACGCACGCTCTCGGCCAGGGAAAAGGCGTCGGAATCCGGGTCGACCACGCATTGCGTCACGCCATAGTGGTCGCGCAGATCGATGAACAGCACCCCGCCGTGATCTCGGACCCTGTGGACCCAACCGGAAAGACGGATGGTCTGGCCTTCGTCGGACAGACGGAGATCACCGCACGTGTGGCTACGGTAGGGGTGCATTCTAATTCCTCGGCGTTCTTCTTGGCATGAAAAATCATTACGGCCCACCGAAGGCAGGCCGTGTCCGGCTGCACAAGCCATGTTGCGGAGCGAAAGTCAAGGGAGGGGGTCCGACGGGGCTTGCCGATCCCCGCGCAAATGGCGGCTATGCCAAATTCGAAGAATGATTGCGTTCTAGGTGCGCAGGTCGCCTCTGGTGGTCCTCAAGGCTGGTTCACGCCGACAGGAACCCTACGAATCCACGGCCTGCAGCAAGGTATGCCACTGGCCCCTCACCTCGTGGGCCTTGGCGTCCGAACTGTCGAACACGCCCGTCCCGTTCGCAGCGTGACGCGCGTAGAGGACGCGGTCGGAAATCCGGGCGAGCAGCGGATAGCCCTTTTTTGACAATGTCTGCTCCAGGTTGGCCACCTGGGTCGAGCGCCGGTTGATGCGGTTGGCGACAACGTGAATATCCGCCTTGCCCTTCCTGACCTTCTTGATGTCGGAGATGTTGTCCAGAAACTTCAGCGTGGCGCTCCAGTCAAACGCGGAGGCCAGGACGGGAACGATGATGTCCGATGCCTCGGCGATCAGGTTCTTGGCAAGTTCGGAGCGTAGGCCGCCGGGGCCGTCGATCACGACGGCGTCCAACTCCTTGTCCATGTCGCCGATGTTGCCCTCCTTGCTCCAGTTCAGCGCCACGATTTTCACGAGATTCCTCGGGCGCCGCTTCACCCAGGAAAGACTGGATTTCTGCCGGTCGGCATCCGCAAGCGCGACGTCCTCACCGCGTGCGGCGAGCGCGACGGCAAGATTCGTGGCGATGGTGGTTTTCCCGCATCCCCCCTTGGAATTCACCACAAGTATTTTGCGCATCCGGCATCTCCTGCTTCTTGGGAAACCATTTTAGCCCCTCTCAACATAGGCGCACTCATTGCGCTTCTTCAAGAGGAGAATGTTCCAAACTCTCCATTTCGTGGCGACAAAGCGGCCGAACTCCGTTATAGCTGTGTCTCACCATGCATGTGATTACAAAAACAAAAGATCTCGCCGAAGCCTGCCAGCGTCTTGCCGCACACGACTACGTAACGGTCGACACGGAATTCCTCCGGGAAACCACCTTCTGGCCCAAACTGTGCGTGATCCAGATGGCCGGGCCCGACATGGCCTTCATCGTGGACGCCCTGTCAGAAGGTCTGGACCTTGCCCCGTTCTTCGAACTCATGCGGGACGACAGCGTCACCAAGGTCTTCCATGCCGCACGCCAGGACATCGAGATCATCTACCATCTGGGTGAACTGATCCCCGCGCCCCTGTTCGATACGCAGGTTGCCGCGATGGTATGCGGCTTCGGAGATTCCATTTCCTACGATCAGCTGATCTACAAGGTCACCGGGGCGCGAATCGACAAGTCTTCCCGGTTCACGGACTGGGCTCGCCGTCCGCTCACGAACAAACAGCTCGACTACGCCCTTGCCGACGTCACCCATCTGCGGGATGCCTATCAGTTCCTGAAAGCCAATCTCGCGGAGCAGAACCGCAGCCACTGGGTGCGCGACGAAATGGAGGTACTGACCTCCGTGGGAACCTACAGGGCCGATCCGGATCAGGCATGGAAACGGCTCAAGCTGCGTGTCCGCAAGCCGATCGAACTCGCCGTCATGATGGAAATCGCCGCCTGGCGCGAGCGCGAAGCGCAGGAACGGAACGTGCCGCGCAACCGCGTGATCAAGGACGACGCCATATACGAACTGGCGGCCCAGCAGCCACAGGACCCCGAGGCGATCAGCCGCCTGAGGACGATCCCGCGCGGGT
Source organism: Roseibium sp. (assembly GCF_965229775.1). Taxonomy (GTDB): domain Bacteria; phylum Pseudomonadota; class Alphaproteobacteria; order Rhizobiales; family Stappiaceae; genus Roseibium. The sequence continues at coordinate 4,328,864 of NZ_OZ245929.1, read as the reverse complement.
TCGAGAGGTCCAAGTCGGCGGATGAAATCCTGAAGGCGATCCGGCGCGCCCTGAAAATGCCGCGGGAAAACTTGCCCAAGCTGCCCAAGGGACGGCAGGCGCCCGACGGTTCGGCGGCCGCGGTGGACCTCCTGAAAGTGCTTCTCAAGATGGTCAGTGAGGCAAACGGTGTCGCTGCCAAGGTGATCGCAACGGTCGACGACCTGGAAAAAATTGCGGCAAGCGACGATGCCGATGTCGCGGCCATGAAAGGCTGGCGCCGTGAACTTTTCGGAGAACTGGCGTTGAAGCTGAAGCGCGGCGAAGTCGCGCTCGCCTTCCAGAATCGCCAGATCGTGGCCTTGCCGCAGGCCGCCAGTCAGGGTGAGCTGAAAACACAAGCTGCCGAATAGACGCTCTTCCTCAAGCGACTTTCAGAACAACTTCCGCATCGATCACCTTGCCGAGTTGCGCCGCGCGTTTGCGCAGACGTTCCCCGTCCAGGTTTGCAAGATCGCTGGTCAGTTCGATCGCAAGGCCGGTTTCCGTTGCCGCAACCCCTATCTTCGGGAGCAGCCCGGCCATGGACGCGCTCAGCAGAGACGCGACGCGCAAGGTGGCACCAAGCACCTTGGCCCGTATCCTGAGACGGTCGGTGAACAGCTGGCGGATGACCTGGGACAAGGCCCCTTCCCGCAATCCCTGATGCCGGTAGAAAACGGCGGCGGCCAGGTAGGCGCGGCTGGCGTGATCAAGACCCACGAAAGAGGCGTTGGAAATGATGTTCAGGCTCTGCTCGCCGCGGTAGTCCGGATGCGCGCGCCATCCGATGTCCGACAGGAGACAGGCCGCGTGCCGCAGCCGTTTTTCGTTCGCCGTCTCCTCGATCTGCAGCTCCCGAAAGAGCGCGTCCGTCCAGTCGATCAGCTCGATGGCATGCTGGGGTGAGCGTGCCCGCAACTCACACAGTTCGCGTGCCGCCTCGATGACAGGATCTTTGGCCTGCATCTCCGGCGACAGCTTTTCGTGCAGGAGGCCCTCGCGCACACCAGTCGCGGAGAACATCAGCCGCTCGGCCTTCATGGCGGTCAGGACCTGTTCAAGCACCACGGCGCCGATCGGCACCAGCGGACGCCTCTGCTTGGAGACAACCTCCGCCATATCGATGTTTTCCAGATTGGGAACGGAAATCGCCCGGCAGAAGGCGATCGCTTCCTCGGCATCCATCTCGTAATTGTGCATTACGTGCAAGGGGTAGTCGTTCTGCATCAGGTGCAATCTGCCGAGAGACCGCCACGTTCCCCCAACGGCAAAGAAGGTGCGTTCGCCCGGTGAAAGATCGGGCCATTCATAGGTCTTTAGCGCTGCCTCGGTGATCTCGCGCGCCTTCTCGATGGAGCCGCCCGCTTCCTCCGACAGACGCAGGCCGCCGAGGGGAAAGGTCGCGCCTCCCCCCGGTTTCTTTTCACCTATCTCGACGAGTTCAAGGCTGCCACCGCCCATGTCGCCGACGATGCCGCGCGGCTGCCAGAAACCGGCAACGACGCCAAGAGCCGAATAGTAGGCTTCCTCGCTGCCGTTCAGGATCCGAACGGGCGCTTCCAGAATGCGTTCCACCTCGGTCACGAATTCCGGCCCGTTTTCCGCATCGCGTGCCGCGGCCGTCGCGACGACGTAGAGCTCCTTGCAACCGGTGTGCTCGATCAGCGCCTTGAAGCGGACCAGTTCTCCGAGCGCGAGATCCACGGACTCCGTGGCAAGCTGCCCCGTGGCCGCGACCCCTCTTCCAAGCCCCGCAAGGAGCTTCTCGTTGAAAAGCATCGTGGGCGTTCGGGCCTTGCGCTCGTAAATCACCAGGCGCACGGAGTTGGAGCCGATATCGACGACCGCTACCGGCCCCGTCCCGTTGAGCCGGCCGCGTGCCGGCTTGAACTGGCTCTTCATGTCATCCTCGTTTTTGCCGCTTCAGGAACGGCTTGGGGCGATCGCTCTTAAGGGACTTTCCGCGGCCGGAAAGTGACGGGTTGGTCATGAAATACCGGTGTGCGTTGAAAGGCTCTTCGTTCGGGCCGGGAACGATGCGTTCGTGGCTGCCGTCGGCGAGAATGCGCCAGCTCTGCTGGTTGTCTTTCAGGTTGGCGACCATGATCTGGTCGAGGACCTGTTCGTGCACCGTGGCGGTGAGCAGAGGTGACAGGACCTCCACCCTCCGGTCAATGTTTCGCGGCATCAGGTCGGCCGAGCCGATATAGACATACGCCTCCGGTGACGGCAGGCCATGTCCGTTTCCGAAGCAGAAAATCCGGGAGTGTTCGAGAAAGCGCCCGACGATCGACTTGACCCGGATATTGTCCGACAGTCCTTCGATTCCGGGCCGGAGACAGCATATGCCGCGGATCACCAGATCGATCTGAACGCCGGCCTGGCTGGCGCGGTAAAGCGCGTCGATGATCTCGTGGTCGACAAGCGAATTCATCTTCATCCAGATCTGCGCCGGCCTTCCTTCACGTGCATGCTGGATCTCCGCTTCGGTCAATTCCAGCATCCGCTGGCGCAAATTGACCGGTGAGACGAGCAGGTGGTTGAGTTCATCCGGTTCAGCGTAGCCGGTGATGAAATTGAAGACCCTTGCCGCATCTTCGGCAATGCCGGGGTCATCCGTGAAGAAGGACAGATCCTCGTAGATGCGTGCCGTAATGGGGTGATAGTTGCCGGTTCCGATATGGCAGTAGGTCTTGAGCTGGCCGTGCTCGCGCTTGATCACCATGGACAGCTTGGAGTGGGTTTTCAGTTCGATGAACCCGAAGACGACCTGAACACCTGCCCGCTCCAGATCGCGCGCCCACTTGATGTTGGCTTCCTCGTCGAACCGCGCCTTGAGTTCCACCAGCGCCGTCACGGACTTGCCGGCCTCCGCCGCTTCCGCCAGGGCCTTGACGATGGGCGAGTTGTTGGAGGTGCGGTAGAGCGTCTGTTTTATTGCAACGACGTCGGGATCCCGCGCGGCCTGCCGGAGGTACTGCACCACGACGTCGAAGGATTCGTACGGGTGATGAACGATGATGTCCTTCTGGTGGATGGCCGCGAGACAGTCGCCGCCGTGTTCGCGGATACGCTCGGGAAAACGGGCGGTGTATGGCTCGAACTTGAGGTCCTGGCGTTCCAGATCGACGATCTGCGACAGGTTGTTGAGCGCAAGCAGGCCTTTTGCCTGGAAGATCTCGCTTTCGCCGACATCCAGCGCATCGGCCACGAATTCCTGCAGCGCCGGCGGCGTCGTCTCCTGGATCTCCAGACGGATCACCGAGCCCCGGCGCCGGCGCTTGAGCGCGCTCTCGAACAGGCGCACGAGGTCCTCGGCCTCCTCCTCGATTTCCAGGTCGCTGTCGCGAATGACGCGGAAAGCGCCCTTGCCCCTGATCTCGTATCCGGGAAACAGCCTGCCGATGAACATGCTGACGACGCGTTCAATGGCAATGAACCGCGCCGCGCCGTCACCTCCCTTCGGCAAGCGCACGAACCGGTCGACCTGGTTCGGAATTCTCAGAAGCGCGATCATTCCGCGCCCGCCCGATGTCGGGACCAGTTCGAAAACGATGGAGAAGCCGAGATTGGGTATGAAAGGGAACGGATGCGCCGGGTCGATGGCAAGCGGCGTCAGAACTGGAAAGACATAGGCCAGGAAATAGTCCTGCAGCCACGCCCTGTCGGCGTCATCAATGGTGTCGCCGTGAAGGATCTCGATCCCCTTGTCGGCGATCTCCCCGCGCAGCTCTTCCCAGATCCGTTGCTGGGAGGCCTGAAGATCGCGCACGGCCTCGCTGATCCTTTCAAGCTGCTCGGTGGGGGTCAGCCCGTCATCGGAGAGGTTGGTCACTTCAGCGCGCTGCTGGCCGCGGAGCCCGGCAACCCGCACCATGAAAAACTCGTCCAGGTTGTTGGCGGAAATCGACAGGAACCTCACCCGCTCCAGAAGAGGGTGGTTCTCATTCATCGCTTCTTCCAGGACGCGCAGGTTGAACTGAAGCCAGGAAAGTTCCCGGTTCATGTAACGGTCGGACACCTGCGCCATGTCGGCTTCAGGTTCGCGGCTCTCGCCACGCAGATCGGAGGAGGCCGCGAAAACATCTGAAAGGTCGGTTGTTTCGTTCAAGGTACTTCCCCTCAGATTCAGGCCGTGGATACCCGCGCCATGGACCCTTGAGATGTCAGTAACACGGTGAGCGCGCAAGGCAAATGAAACCAATGTCGCACCGCGTGCCCTCAGCGCCCCTTATGCACATCTTCCAGCACGCGCCCGGCCAGCGGCTTGGTTATTTTGACACGTCCCGCCAACGCCTCCTGGTCGATTGCCTCGACCGCGCGCATGGCAACGTCCAGCGACCGTTCCATGCGCACAACGAGGTAATCCACGACCCCGATGTCCACCGAGATCTGCCGGTCGGCAAACAGTTTGACGAGAACGCGGCGCAGAAGATCGTCGTCGGGCTCGAGGATTTCGACCGGTGTGGCCGCGCGCAAGCGGGACATCAGGTCAGGCAGCGAAAGCCGCCAGCTCGCCGGCCAGGTGCGGCTGGTGATCAGGACGGTCCTGCCGGCCTGCCGTGAGGCGTTGAGGAGATGGAACAGGGCGGTGTCGTCAACACCGCGATGCGCATTTTCAACGACGGCCGCCGGGGCTTCGGCCAATGCATCGACCATGTGTTCGGCAAGGTCCGGTGCCGCGACGACAGAGGCTGCAGTCTCGTCCCTGAATGCCTCGACAAGGTGCGTCTTGCCGGACCCCACCGGACCGGCGAGAACAACCACCGGGGACGGCCAGTCCGGCCATCTTTCCAGAAGCTCATATGCGGCCTTGTTGGACGCGCCGACGAGATAGTCTTCGCGTCCGAGCGCTGCCTCGTGCGGCAGCTCCAAAGGCAACTGGCGCGGTGGTTCCGCCATTATCCCGTCACTTACTCTTCACTCACGGTCGAAGAAGGGGCCGTTCCCTTGTAGACCGGGCTCGCTAGGTACTGCCTCAGCCCGAAGCGCGCAAGCACTCCGATCATCGCCGCTGCCGGCACGGCGATCAGCATGCCCACAAAGCCGAACAGAAAGCCAAAGGCAAAAAGCGCAAACATCAGCGTCACCGGATGGAGGCCCGTGCTTTCCCCGACCAGCTTCGGCTGCAGAATGTTTCCTTCCAGGAACTGGCCGACCGCAAAAACCGCGCCCACGACCAGGATCCAGGGCCAGTCCGGCCAGAACTGGACGAGCGCAACGCCGATGGACAAGACGAAGCCGAGCGCCGCTCCGACGAATGGGATGAAACTGACGAGCCCCGCGACCATGCCGATCAGAAGCCCGAAATTCAGCCCGACGAGCGCCAGCGAAACTGCGTAGAAGATGCCCAGAATGACACACACGGACACCTGCCCGCGCACAAAGCCGGCAACGGCTGCGTCCATTTCCCTGGCCAGACCGCGGATTTCTTCAAGATGGTCCCGCGGGATCCAGCTGTCGATCCGCTCGACCATGTGATCCCAGTCCAGCAGCAGGTAAAACGCAACGACAGGCGTGATCACGAAAAGCGACAGGATCGACAGCAGCGCCTGCCCTCCGCTCCAGATCGATTGAGCCAGTTTGCCGACAAAGGACGCCCCCTGCCCGATGAGGTCGGTCATAGAAGACTGCAGGTCTTCGGGTGACAAGCCGGCAAGGCTCGCGAGGTTCGCGGGAAAATACTTCTGAAGCAGGACCTGGAGCCTGCGCACGAGATCGGGGAAATTTTCCAGAAACGATGCGAGCTGGTTGCCGAGCACCGGCAACAGCAGAACAAAAAACAGGACGAGGACAAGTATGAACGAAAACAGGATCGTCAGGGTCGCCCAGAGGCGGTCCATCCCGAGCCGCTCGAGGCGGTCACACACGGGGTCGAGCAGGTAGGCAACGGCCATTCCCGCCACGAAAGGCAGGAGCACGCTGGAAAAGATATAGAGAAAAACACAGAAAACGGCCAGGGAAAGCAACCAGAACTGAACCTGACGGCGCAAAGTCATAAATGTTCCTCCGGACAGGGACCGGGAATGGGTCTCGAAAAATTTGCGGTACTATACATGACAAGATACGCATTTTTCCCGCGCATTGCTCATAGGTTGTCGGGCATTCCCCGGTCAAGAGGTGGATTTGGGGGTGAACAGGCCGCGCGGCCCTTGTGAAAAACGGCGCAAGGCTGTATGCGCGGCAGGGAAATCACTAGGGTACGGACCCTGGGTCATTCGCCGCCAAACACGCAATCGAACATCTGGAGCAGCCATGAGCCCGTCCAAAGCCGAAGGAAGCAATGGCCTGACCTATGCCGACGCCGGTGTCGACATCGATGCGGGAAACGCCCTCGTCGACCGGATCAAACCGCTCGTCAAAGCAACGTCCCGGCCCGGCGCGGACAGCGACATTGGCGGATTTGGCGGCCTGTTCGACCTGAAGCGCGCGGGCTTTGCCGACCCGATCCTGGTGGCCGCGAATGACGGCGTCGGCACAAAACTGAAGATCGCGATCGAAACCGGGCAGCACCGCACCGTCGGCATCGACCTCGTCGCCATGTGCGTCAACGATCTCGTGGTTCAGGGCGCCGAGCCCCTGTTTTTTCTCGACTATTTTGCGACCGGCGCGCTCGACGTCGATACGGCGAGCGACGTTGTCGCCGGTATCGCGGATGGTTGCAAGATGGCAGGCGCCGCGCTGATCGGCGGCGAAACGGCCGAGATGCCGGGCATGTACGGTGAAGGTGACTATGATCTCGCCGGCTTTTCGGTGGGTGCCGTCGAACGGGGCCAGATCCTGCCGCGCAGCGATGTCGAGGCCGGCGATGTGCTTCTCGGGCTGGCATCGTCCGGCGTGCATTCAAACGGCTATTCGATGGTGCGCAAGATCATGGAACTTGCCGGGCTTTCCTGGTCCGACAGCGCTCCCTTCGAAACGGGCAAGTCGCTCGGCGACGTTCTGATGGAGCCGACACGGATCTATGTCAAACCGCTTCTGGCGGCCCTGAAGGAAACGGGCGGCATCAAGGCGCTGGCGCATATCACCGGCGGCGGCCTGCCTGAGAACCTGCCGCGCGTGTTGCCGGACAACTGCTCGGCCCGCATCGACCTTTCGAAGATCACGCCTCCTGCGGTGTTCTCCTGGCTCGCGCAGACCGGTGGTGTCGCCGAAAGCGAAATGCTGCGCACCTTCAATTGCGGCATCGGGATGGTGGTCGCCGCCGCGAAGGAAGAAGCCGACGCGGTTTGCCAAGTGCTGCAGGACAACGGCGAAACCGTTGCGATCATCGGAACAATCGAAACGGCTGGGGATACGCCCGTCCTCTTCGACAACAGCCTCGGATTGTCCGAATGAGCCGCAAACGCACAGCCGTCCTCATATCGGGGCGCGGCTCGAACATGGGCGCGCTGATTTCCGCGGCCATGGAACCCTCCTACCCTGCCGAAATCGCGCTGATCGTCTCGAACCGTCCGGATGCGAAGGGACTGGAGCGGGCGGCGGAGTTCGGAATTCCGACAGCGGTCGTCGACCATACCGGGTTCGCGGGAGACCGGGAGGCGTTCGAGAGAGCGATTGACGCAGTCCTGCGCGAGCACCGGATCGAGCTTGTCACGCTCGCCGGCTTCATGCGCATTCTGACACCCTACCTGGTGAATGCCTGGTCGGGCCGCATGATCAACATTCATCCGGCTCTCCTGCCCTCCTTCAAGGGCCTTGCAACCCATGAGCGGGCACTGGACGAAGGCGTCAAGATCCACGGGGCCACGGTTCACTTCGTTTCGGCGGAAATGGATGACGGCCCGATCATCGTTCAGGGCGCGGTTCCCGTTCTCGACCACGACACCGCCGAAACGCTGGCAGCGCGCGTTCTGGAAGTCGAACACCGGATCTATCCCAAAGCGCTCGAGCTTGTCGCAACGGGCAAGACCAAGGTGACCGGAGCCCGTGTCCTGACCGGGGCCGCCAGCGAATCCGAGCTTCAGCTGGTCTGGCCGGACTGATTTCCACTCCGCCTGATCGGTTTCCCGGCAGCCTACCTTGTGCCGATCTGCTCCATGGAGATCTCGCGTCCGAAATAGCGCTCGGCGTTTTTGTAGGCAATTTTCTCGGCGACCTCTCTCGGCAGCTTCGACAGCCACAACCTGTTCATCGTCATGATCTCGGAATAGCTGTCCCACTGACTGTTGACCCAGGTGTCGCTCCCGATCATCAGCCTGTCCTGAAAATCGAAAATGATTTCAAGCCATTGCGGATCAAGGTTTTCGCCCCGGCCGAGAATGCTGTATTCGCGCAAGGACGTGTCCGCGAGGAGCTCGGGGAATTCGTTCATCAGTTCGTAGACCTCCGGCGCGGGCGTTCCCAGTCCCGCATGCGCCCAGATGATCTTCACCTCCGGATCAAGACGATAGAGCCAGCGGATCGGCTCGGTTCCCGAATGAACATGCAGGTAGATGTCCCGCTCCTTCGCCATCGCAATGATCTTGCGGAACAAGGCTTCGTCGGACATGTCCAGCTGACGGATATGAAACTCTCCGATGCCCTCGTGAGGATAGCTTTCGAGCCGGCCCTCCAGATAGGCGTCCATGCCCTCCGCCTTGGTCCAGTTCGACGACCCGGCCGCACCGTGGTAGGGCCGAAGTTCGGGAACGACCCTGTTCGGCGCATATTCCCACAGCATGATCGTTCCCTCGTCGGGGGTGGAGGACACGAGCGCCATGGCAACGCCGTTTTTGTCCATGAGTTCCACGATGCTGCTGACGGGATAGCGGTCCCATGCCGGTTCCTTGTAGTGCACATGTGCATCGAACAAGGGCAGGTTCCAAACCTCGTCGCCGATCGGCTCATGGTCTCCGTCGGCAAGGGCCGATGACATCGACAGCGCAACCATGAGGCCGACAAGACCCGGGCGTTTGAAGCGGAAGCCTGACATTAGAAACCTTTCCAATTTCCGATACGCCCACTCAAGCTACATCAAAAAATCGACTTTTCTATGAAATTAATAAATAAATTGATGTTTTGCACGCCTTGCGCACCGAAAATCGCATTCAAATGGGTTCATCTGCGTGTTCCATGATAGATTTCACGATGGTTTTGAGGAGGCCTCGCGATGCGTTCCGGAGATCTGACAGTCCTTATCGGCACGACCAAGGGTGCGTTCCTGATTGCCGGAGGCCGGGACCGAACGGATTGGGCCGTCAGAGGCCCCTATTGCGACGGCTGGCCGATCAATCACGTGATCGGCGATCCTGACACGGGGCAGCTCTGGGCCGGCGGCGGCGGCGACTGGAACGGGGCCGGTGTCTGGCACTCCGGTGACGGCGGAGACACCTGGGAGCTGACGAGGCTCACAAAGGGAACAATCGACGACTGGGCCGCGATGGACCCGGACTTCGCCGGGACGATCGGCTGGTCTGACGATCCGCTTCCCTTTACCGACCGTTTTTCCCAGATATGGTCACTCCGCCTCTCGCACGGAACGCTTTATGCCGGCACCAAACCTGCCGCGCTCTTGAAGAGCGACGACGGCGGTAAGAGTTTTCAGGCCCTCGAGAGCCTCACGAAACATCCTTCCGCCGAAAGCTGGAACCCAGGCGCAGCCGGTCTTGTCCTGCACACGATTGTCGATGATCCGGCGGCCCCGGGGAAACTCTGGGTCGGGATATCCGCGGCGGGGGTCTTTGCGACGGAAGATGCAGGCGCAAGCTGGGAACGGCGCAACCGCCTCTCGAACGCGGCCGCCTGTGAGGGGCACAGCCATCCGGCCGGACCCAGGGACGGAGAGACAGGCCATTGCGTGCACAACATGATGCGCGCACCGGGTGACAGTGATCTGCTCTACCAGCAGAACCATCACGGTGTCTGGCGCTCGTCCGACGGCGGGCGCAGCTGGGACAGCATCAATGAGGGTCTGCCGTCGACATTCGGGTTCCCGATCCGGGTGCATCCGCGCGATCCCCAGACCATCTGGACCTTCCCCCTCAACGGCGACGCCGTCGGCCGCTTCCCGCCGGATGCGGCGGCAGCGGTCTGGAAGTCCTCCGACGGGGGGCGCAGCTGGCAGGCGAAGCGCGCAGGCTTGCCGCAGGAGGCCTGTTTCTTCACCGTCCTTCGTCAGGCCATGGCCGGTGACGGCAGGGATCCGGCAGGTCTTTATTTCGGAACGAATTCCGGTTCGCTCTACGCAAGCTTCGATGAAGGCGACAGCTGGACCGAACTCACACGGCACCTGCCGACGATCCTTTCGGTCGAGGTGCTCGACCTGAACTAGGGTGCGGACCCAAAAATGGAGCCGATTTGGTTTGGATCGTTTTGACCAGCTGCGAGGAGCGAAAGCGCAGGAAATGTGGTTCATTTTCAAGCCTTTCGCGACGATGCAGATGGCCGAAACGGCCAAATCCGAAGGACGGCAAAATGGCTGCACCTCGCAGCGTCACCGCGCTTGACCGGGCATAAAGCCCGCTCTGCACACGCTTCCTCGCGAGATTTTGCCATTTCTGCCGCCAAATCGGCTCCATTTTTGGGTCCGCACCCTAGAGCGGTTGCCGGACCTCTGATCATCGCAATCGAATGGCTCGTTCCCGTTAGTGACATGTCAATTCACTTGCGATATACAGTCATTTGCAGTCAATTTTCCGAAAGACGACAACCCTATGACCGACTGGCGCCCCGACCTTCAGGGCAGCGATGCCCCGCGCTACATTGCCATTGCCGACAGCATTGCCGCCGACCTTTCAAACGGCAGGCTCTCGCCGGGAGACAGGCTCCCCGCCCAGCGTCAACTGGCCAGGGCGCTCGGCCTTGATTTCACCACGGTCGCGCGCGGATACGCGGAGGCACGGCGACGCGGACTGCTGTCGTCCCAGGTCGGCAGCGGCACATTCGTCACCGACCCGAACGGCATACAGACTGCAAAAGGTTCACCGCACGGGTCCCTCAGGGTCTGCCCACCCGACTTTTCGATGAATCTCCCACCCGAGCCGCAAGATCGCACGCTTGTCGACAGAATGCGGTCGGGATACAGCGCGCTTTCCGGCGATCTCATGGAGCTGCTTCGCTATCAGAACCCCGAAAACTGGGAACAGGATCAATTGGCCGCGGCGCGCTGGCTCGAAGGGGTCGGGCTTTCTCCCGTGCCTTCGCAGATCCTCTTCGCATCCGGCGCCCAGGCGGCATTGAGCACCATTTTGGCCGCCATCACCGAACCGGGAGATCAGGTCGCCTGCGAGGACGTCACCTATCCGGGCATACGCTCGCTCGCGGCCCAGCTGGGGCTGGAGCTGGTCGGGCTGGAAACGGATGAGGCCGGGGTGCTGCCGGACAGCTTGCAAAGTGTTGCCGCGTCGGGCCGCCTCAAGGCGCTCTACCTCAATCCGACGCTGCAGAACCCGACAACAAAAACAATTCCCTATGCTCGCAGAAAGGAACTCGCCGCATTGGCGGAAAAGGCCGGTGTGCCGATCCTTGAAGACGATGCCTATGGCCAGCTTTGCCGCAAGGCGCCCCTGCCGTTTGCCGCCGTCGCGCCAGCAACGACCTGGTACATCGGTTCGTTGTCAAAATGCCTCGGCTCCGGCTTGCGGCTTGCCTATGTGCTTGCGCCGAACCCGGGAGCGCGCTGGCAATTCACCCGTGCATCGAGAACAACCCAGGTCATGCCCTCCCCCGTGATGACAGCCCTTGCAACCCGCTGGATCGAAGACGGCACAGCCCTGCAGCTTCTGGATCACATTCGCTCCGAAAGCGCGGCACGGCAGAAGCTCGCGGCAACGCACCTGCATGGTCAGGACTACCTGTCCGATCCCGAAGGCTTTCACCTCTGGCTCAAGCTTTCCAACGGCTGGACCCGGCCGGCCCTCGTCAGCCAGTTGCGCAACTTGCCGATCGGCGTCACCGAGTCCGATGCCTTCACCGTGTCCGGAGTGCCGCCGGAGCGCGTCCGCGTCGGGCTTGGCGGCCCTGCGGACCGGAAGCAGCTCGGGAATGCCCTCGAAACCCTTTCCCAGACACTCAATGCATCACCAGCGCAAGCATCCGTCTATTTCTGACGGCGAACGCCCCCGATCCGTTCAGTCGGCACGGCCAATTTGCCGCACATGCCCTCCTTGACTTTGCGCATCAATTCCATATTTTGACTGCATACAAATACAGTCAAATTTCAAATGATGGCATCACGCAAAGCGCGGTCAATGCGCTTGCGGCGTTTCACAAGACTGGAAGGCAGATGAACACGAAGCAGAGCTGGCCGAAGCTGTCACCCATCCAGACCGGCATCAAGGGCCGCTGTCCGCGTTGCGGTGAGGGCAAGGTATTTGACGGATTCCTGAAGCTGAAGCGCGGCTGCAGCAACTGCGGTCTTGACTACAGCTTCGCCGACCCCGCCGACGGGCCTGCGTTCTTCGTCATCTGTTTCGGCTGCGTGCCGGCAGTCGCTTTTGCCATCTGGCTGGAAATCGCGTTCACGGCTCCCTACTGGGTGCACCTGGTCACGACCCTGCCGCTGATCCTGCTCACCTGCATTCCGATGCTGCGCCCCCTGAAGGGATGGCTGGTCTCGAGCCAGTATTTCTACAAGGCCGAGGAAGGCCGGCTGGTGACATCGGACGATGATGCCCCGCAACCCCAGCCGTGACGACCGGGAGCCCCAAACCTGTGTTCACGTCTGGAAAGGCAGCGCATTCCGCCGGGATGCGCTGCTTATTTTTTCAGGTGTTTCGCCTGAAAGAGAGTGCTAGCACGGCCTGATCCAGACTGCCGTGTCATGAAACGCCGCGCCGCCATAAGGGGCAACGGGATCGGCGCCGGTCAGCGTGTTGATGCCCCTGCCGTCCTCGAATGCCGCGTTCGGCCAGATTCCCTCCGAGATCAACGTCCCGCGCGCCACCGTTTCAACGTGCCGGGCATGGAGCGTGACAACGCCGCGCGCATTGCCCAGTTGCACCTTTGCGCCGTCGGCAATGCCAAAGCTGTCCGCATCGTCCGGCCTGATCCAGACTTCGGGCCTGCCCTCTTTCTTGAGCGAGGTCTGCGTCTCGTTGAACGTGGAATTGAGAAAGGAGCGCGCCGGCGACGTCGCCAGGCGGAACGGGTGTTCGCGATCCGCCAGCTCGATGACATCCCACTGATCCGGGAATTCGGGCATGTCGGCGAACGGCCCGAACACGGTCTCGCCATCGGGCTTGTTGGGCGCGGCGGTGTTCGCCCAGTCGGGCCGGAAGCGGAATTTTCCGTCCGCGTGGCCAAAGCCGTTCAGAAAGTGCGACGTCTCGAAGTCCGGCTGCAGGTCGCGCCATTTCTCGGCCTCGAGGTCCTCAAGGCTGCCGTAGCCGGATTTCCGAAGCATCCAGTCGATATGCTCGCGCGCGCTCATGTCGAATCCCGGATGAGATTTTGAATCAACACGCCTGGCGATCTCGTTGACAACAAAGATGTTCTCTTTGGGACCTTCGGGCGGTTCAACGGCCTTCGGACCGAGCGAAAGATACTGGTGGCCGCCGCCCTTGTAGATATCGTCATGTTCCAGAAACTGGGTTGCGGGCAAGACGACATCCGCCATCTTCGCGGTTTCGGTCAGGAACTGCTCGTGAACAACGGTAAACAGATCTTCACGCGCAAAGCCCTGCTTGACGCGCTCCTGTTCCGGCGCGACCGACACGGGATTGGTGTTCTGGATCAGGATGGCCTTGACCGGAGGTCCTCCCAGGAGGGCATCTTCGTCGCCCGTCAGGACCCGGCCGATCAGGCTCTGGTCCAGCGCGCGCACATTCGTATCCTTGAGCGAGGTTGCCTCGATCATTTCCTTATCGAGCCGGTAAATGGCACCATTGTTGTGAAAGGCGCCGCCCCCCTCATACTGCCAGCTGCCGGTGACGCAGGCGATGGACGCGGCGGCGTGCATGGCAACGGCACCGTTGCGCTGCCGCGTGAAGCCGTATCCCAGCCGGAAAAAGGTCTTTTTGGTCTCACCGATCAGGGTGGCGATTTCCTCGATCCGGGCAGCCTCCAGACCCGTGATCGAGGCGGCCCATTCCGGCGTCCGCGTCTGAAGATGGGCTTCGAATTCTTCCGGACAGTCGGTGTAGGCGTTGAGGTAGTCGCGATCGGCATGGCCGTCGCGGAACAGCACATGCATGATCGCGCAGGCGAGCGCCGCATCCGTGCCGGGCTTCAGGACAAGGCCGATGTCGGCCTGTTTCATGGTGTCCGTTTCGTAGACATCGACGACAATGATGCGGGCGCCGCGTTTCTTGCGCGCGGCGACGACATGGGTCATCACGTTGACCTGTGTTGACACAGGGTTGGTTCCCCAGATGACGATCTGATCCGACAGCGCCATTTCGCGCGGATCGGGCCCCGCCAGCCGGCCGGTTCCGGCAATGTAGCCGGTCCAGGCCATGTTCGTGCAAAAACTGTCGAACTGGCGCGAATAGCCTTTTGCGTGGCGCAGGCGATGGATGCTGTCGCGCTGCACCTGTCCCATCGTCCCGGCGTAATAGTAGGGCCAGACGCTTTCGGCACCGAATTCAGCTTCGGCGGCGAGGAACTTCCGTGCGATCAGGTCGAGCGCTTCTTCCCAGGAGATCTCTTCAAACCGCCCCTCGCCTTTTGCACCGACGCGGCGCATCGGGCTCGTCAGGCGTTCGGGGTGGTAAAGCCGTTCCGGATAGCGGGCGACCTTGGCGCAGACGACACCGGCTGTATAGGTGTTTTCCCTGGCTCCGTTCAGCCGCCTTATGTCGCCATGCGGATAGAAGTGCACCTCCACCGCACAAGCCGAAGGGCAATCGTGCGGACACGTGGAAAAGGTGCTTTTCGGCGGTGACTGGTTCATGGCGTATCCATCCGGTGTTGCACGAGCTGACAGGCAGACCTGTCCTGACCTTGGGTCAGGACTCATTAATTTGGTTGAATTGGCGCAGCAAACGGCGATGAGCTGTAAGGAAAAGCGCGACAAGCGGGCTTCCTGCCCGGTTGAGCGGTTTGACGGTGCAGATCGATGCCGTTTTTGCGTCCCGCAGGAATAGGGTGAATTTGCCCGGCAACGTCGTTGCAAATCTTCGGAACCCGGACGGTTTCCTGCAGCTTTGCACCTTGTATCCGAACAGATTCATCCCCACCAATTCATACAAATTAATGGGTCCTGACCCTAATGAACAGCAAAGGAGGCGCCGTCAAGCGCCTCCCCTTTCAATCCTGTGCCACCAATGGCTTCAGCTTCCGCTGCAGGGAGCCCGTCCTCCGGGGCCGCCACGCTGCTGGCGCGGACCGCGCTGACCACGCTGCGGCGGCGGCCCGCCGGGGCGCATCCGCGGTGGCGGACCGCCCTGGACCTGGATCACCGGCGCGGCATCGAGATCGCTGATCGCAGCGAAATCGTGCTCCGATACGTCACCTTCCGGCAGCAGGTCTCCGCGGCGCTGCCCGCGCCCCTTGAGCCGGGTGAAACTCTGATCGGGCGTGCCCATCCAGCACCTGGGAATGAATGGAAACGTATCGGTCAGGACATAGTGATAGGTTCCGTCCGGATATTCGGGTGTCGCGGCGAAACGGCCGTTGCACTGGTCGAGGTCGCCCGCCCCTTCCACGAAGGCCCAGTCCTGAGTGAACTTGCCGTTATAGCGCCCGCCCGGACCATCCGGCCTGTTGCCGTTCTTTATCCGATAGCTGCTCTGGAGCTTCTTCATCGGGGACTTCCCCGCAGGATCGGAATAGCCGTGCTGGCCATAGATCGGGAAGCCATCGGCGGCAAAGCCGATCAACGCGGGAACCGACCGCCCGCCGCTTGCAGAGACGACGCCCGTCGGAATGCCGTGATAGTGGTAGGTCCCATTCGGCTGGACATGGGCATTGTACTTGTCGAGGCCGAGCTTGCAGGCTCCGCCCAGCGCTTCGTAGTTCCATCCCGAACGCCGGTCATTCCGCCAGAATTCCGCTGTCCCCGGGTCCATGACGACCCCATTGACAGCGATGCCGAATACAGCCCCCTGCGCATCGCGCGGCCGGGCATTTTTGCGCGGATCGAGCGGCACCTTGAGATTGTAGTTTTTCTTCGAAATGGCGTGGGGATTGTTTCGGTTGGGGAATTTCCCGGGTGGCTTGTTGGGGTATCCATTGGCGTGAATGCGTCTGGTGTTTCCCTCAACCGTGATGTCGGCACTCGCCTCCGCCTGAGGCAGGAAAAGGTCCCAGATTTCATCGCTCAGGTGGATGTGTTCAGCCGGTTCTTCTCCGCCGATCGGTGCTGCACTGTCGTGTGCAGCCGCCTGTGAAGCTATCAGCGCGCCTGCAAGCGCAAGACTTAAACGCATGCTTTCTGTCTCCAGATTCAATGCCCCGACGCGGGCAGTATGGCCGAGCCAACCAAGGCGTGCTGTCGCCTTTTGGTATGAATGTGTAACGGGATGTATCGGGAGATCGTTTCAAAACAGCAAAAGCCGGCCCGACGGGACCGGCTTTCGAATTCGCTTGACTGCGCTGTGCCGGTTCAGCCGACCAGCTCGGTTCCGGAGAACCAGAACGCAATCTCGACTGCAGCGGTTTCCGGGGCGTCGGACCCATGAACGGAGTTTTCACCGATCGACAGGGCGAATTCCTTGCGGATCGTCCCCTCAGCGGCTTCCGCCGGGTTGGTCGCACCCATCACTTCACGGTTCTTGGCGATGGCGTTTTCGCCTTCAAGCACCTGAACGACCGTCGGACCGGAGGACATGAATTCCGTCAGTTCGCCAAAGAACGGACGTTCCTTGTGAACCGCGTAGAATGCCTCAGCTTCGCGCAGGGACATCCACACGCGGCGGGACGCGACGACGCGCAGTCCTGCTTCTTCAAGCTTTGCGGTGATGGCACCGGTCAGGTTGCGCTTGGTCGCGTCCGGCTTGATCATGGAAAACGTGCGTTCAATCGCCATGGTTTCGTCTTTCTCGTTTCGAAGGGAACCGACGCCGTGCCGGTCCGGAATTTCAGAAATTTCGCGGCCTTAATAGCGGCGCTAAGCCCGGGCCGCAAGGGGCTGGGGCATGACATTTTCGCAGCGTTCGCAACGTGCCTGAACCTTGCAATGCTGCTGGAATTGTTCGGACGCTAGGCATAGTCTTCGAAAAGCTGTTTGCGGATCGTATTCGCTGCGGCCTCGAAATTCCAAGGAACCCGAAACGGCGGGACACTGCTCGTGAAATCTCTTCAGGCTTTTTTCTTCGCAGCGATTTGGGCTTTTGCAATGCCCTTCTCGTTTCTTTCGGCAACCGCATCGGCCGAGGTCTCTCCTTCCTTTGAAGGGCTGGAAGCCGCCTTTCAGGCTCTTTCGGAGGACGAGCAGACCGAGTTCCTGGACTTTGTCGCCGGCAACACGGTGTTCGTGACCTATCACGAAGCCGGCCACATGCTCGTGTCGGAACTGGAACTGCCGGTTCTCGCGCAAGAGGAAGACGCCGTCGACAATCTTGCGACGGTCTCCATGCTGGCCGCGGACACGGACGATATGGACGTCTACCTCCTGCACGCAATGACCGGCTGGTTTCTGATGTCCGAAGAGGACTACGACGCCCTGGTCTTTTATGGCGAGCACGATCTTGACCAGCAGCGCGGCTATCGCATGCTGTGTCTGATGGTGGGTGCCGACGAGGACGCTTTCCTCGATCTGGCCGAAGACCTCGCTCTGCCCGAGGACCGCATTGACAGCTGCGCCTCAGACTACGAGCAAGCCGCGGACTCCTGGGAATACGTGACCGATCCCTATTTACGGCAGGAAGGTACGGCGGCGGGCAGGATCAAGGTCATACACGAGGACGCACCGGCAGAACTCGCCTTCCTAGGCTCGTTTCTGAAAGAGGCGAAAATCCTGGAAACGATCGCCGAAGAGCTCGACACATTCTACGACCTTCCCGAAAACGTCACCTTCCAGGCCGCTGCCTGCGGCCAGGACAACGCGTTCTGGGATGCAGACACGCGGGAAGTCATCATCTGCCATGAGCTGCTGGGTGGTTTTGCCGAGCTTTATCTCGCACTGATCTCGGAAGACGGCTAAGCCTTCTTGCGGAAGGCACCCGGCGCATCACCGAACCGGCGCCGGAACTCGCGGTAGAAGTTGGACCGGGTCAGGAACCCGACCTCTTCATGTATCCGGGTGACCGGTTTTTCGGTATCGGTCAGCAGCCTGGCCGCCTCTTCGAGCCGAACCTCATTGACGAACTGGCTGACATTGACGCCAGCAACATCGTTGATCGCGATCGAGAGGTCTCGATCGGGCACACCGCTGCGCCGCGCGAACCGCGTAAGCGTCATCGCCGGGTCCTTGTAGAGGTCTTGTTCGACCAGGATGCGTTTGGCCTTGTCCACGAGCGCCTTGTTGTCCGCATCCGGCAGCGTTTTCTTTTCGGTCTTGCGGCGCGGCACGCGCTGACGCGCGGCAAAGACGGCAATCGCGAGCGCGGTCACGATGAAGGCGAGACTCGCATAAGAGATCACGAGCGACGCGGTTTCCGGCATCTGCATGGTGAAAAGCAGCGCGATCCAGAGGTCGGTCGCAATCGTTGCGAACACGATCGCTATCGCTATTGCAAGAAGCCGGTGAAGGAAACCTGCCTGTCCGGTCAGCGCCAAGGCCAAACGGTCCGGTCCGCCTGCCCAGAGCCGCACCAGCATGACACCATATACGAGGAAACTCAACGCGATGAGACCGTCCACGTAGCCGGGAACGGGGATCGGGAACAGCATGGCGAGCGTGAGAAGCGCGGCAAAAACTCCATGACGGATGGCTGACTGCAGCATGCTGGTTTCACGGGATCCAAGCGCTGCAAATCCCATGTAGAGGGATGGCGCAATCCAGACCGGCAAGCTTCGTTGCAGCACGACGAAATCGTTGACGCCATAGGCAAAGCGCAGTCCCACCAATCCCGCCTCGACACAGAGCAGAGCAAAGAAAACGCCGAAGGCCGTCCTGGAAAGACGCGGCAAACCGCGCCCGAAAAGAACCGACAGTCCGAGACCCAGGAAGACCGCAGCGAGCAAAAAGGAAACCGGGATGCTGATCATGTCGTCGCCCGTAGAAAAGACACTCTGTCCGACCTGTCCTTTATCACGATTAAGGACAGGACAGCGCGCTCCCGACGATTGTCAACACCTTCGATGCAAACACATTTTGAGAGCTAGTCACCCCGAACCGGAGGTCTTTGACCCATGCCCACTTCAACTCCATTTGCGGCAAACGCGTTCCCAATCATATTCGTCCTGCTCTTTAGCCTGTTATCGGTTGCCGATCTGCCCGCGGCGTCTGCTTCGTCCGCACTGCCCTACGGACCTGGCGTCCTGGAGGTCAGCGTGAGCGATGCGCGGGCTGACCGCCCGCTCGCCGGCAATGTCTGGTACCCGACGTCAACGCCTGAAAAATTCGAGCTGGCAGACAAGAGCAAGGTCTGGCAGATGGCACCGGCAGACCCTGGCGGCACCGCCGCCGAAGGCTCCTTCCCGCTGCTCGTGGTTTCCCACGGAATGTACGGAAACACGCTCAATCAGGCATGGCTGGCATCTGCGCTAGCACGTCGTGGATTTATCGTCGCCATGATCAATCACCCTGGAACGAGTACCTTTCTGCGCGATGCAGATCACGCACGCGAATTGTGGCAGCGGCCGGTGGACATGTCGCGCCTGATCACGTTTCTCCTCGAAAAAAGCCCGCTGGCGGATCGTGTCGACGCAGGCAGGATTTATGCGGCCGGCCACTCGCTGGGCGGTTACACCGTCATGCTTCTGGCAGGTGCACGGTTCGATGCCGGTCTTTATGAAAACCTGTGTGCAGAAGAGGAAACAAATGTCGTGTGTTCCGTTCTGAAGGGCTGGTCGGTCGCGGAGACGGACGCGGACCGCAAGGAAATGCAGCTTTCGCGCAAGGACGCACGCGTCCGGAAGATTGTCAGCATGGATCTCGGCGGCACGCCGGTCCTGTCGCGCCGCAGCCTGGGACTTTTGGAAACACCCGTCCTGGTTCTCGGTTCCGGACGTGCCGACATGCTCAACCAGGATGTCGAATCACGCATGCTTGCTTCGCTCCTCCCCGGTGAAACGACCCGGCACGTCGAACTCGCCGATGCGGGGCATTTCGACTTTATGGGTGTGTGCAAGCCGGAAGGCTATGAAGTCCTGAAGGTACACGAGCCGGGCGATGAGATTGTCTGTATCAAGGGCAGCTCCGACAGGCAGGCGCAGCACGAGCGTATCGTCAGCGAACTGATCGTTTTTTTCGGCAGCAATTGATCCCTGCCGTGACAATGCGGCCGACTGCGCCGCATTGTCCACATTGTCGTGCTCGGTTTCCGCTTGCATAAGGTGCAATGCTCCGCCAAACATCCGGCCATGCTGCAGATATCAGACCTTACCTACCGGATCGCGGACCGCCTTTTGATTGACAAGGCCAGCGTTAGCCTGCCCGGCAAGTCCAAGACCGGCCTCGTCGGCCGGAACGGCGCCGGCAAATCGACCCTGTTCAAGATCATTACCGGAGACCTATCCGTCGAGACCGGTTCGGTACAGATCCCCAAGCGCGCCCGTATCGGTCAGGTTGCCCAGGAAGCACCGGGCACCGAAGACACGCTCATGGAGGTGGTTCTGGCGGCGGACACGGAACGCAGCCGGTTGCTCGCCGACGCGGAGACGGAAACCGACCCGGACCGGATCGCGGACATTCACACCAGGCTTGCGGATATCAGCGCCCACACCGCCGAGGCGCGCGCAGGCTCCATCCTCGCAGGCCTGGGTTTCGATGCCGACGCCCAGCAGCGCCCGTGCTCCTCCTTTTCCGGTGGCTGGCGCATGCGGGTCGCGCTTGCCGCGGTTCTGTTCTCGGAGCCCGACCTGCTGCTTCTCGACGAGCCGACCAACTACCTGGACCTTGAGGGCACGCTCTGGCTGGAGAACTACGTTGCGCGTTATCCGCATCAGGTCCTCCTGATTTCCCACGACCGCGATCTCCTGAACAAGGCCGTGGACAGCATCGTCCATCTGGAACGCGGAAAACTGACCTACTATTCCGGCGGCTACGACAGTTTCGACCGACAGCGGCGCGAAGCCATGGTGCTGGCGGAAAAGGCGAAGGAGAAACAGGATGCGCAGCGCAAGCACATGCAGGCGTTCGTCGACCGTTTCCGCTACAAGGCGAGCAAGGCGCGGCAGGCGCAGTCACGCCTGAAGATGCTTGAGAAGCTGCAGCCGATAACGGCGCTGACCGAAGAAAGCGGCAAACCTATCCAGTTTCCCGATCCTGGCGCGCAACTCGCCCCTCCGATCATGAAGCTGGAAGGCGTCTCGACCGGCTACGGCGACACCAGGATCCTGTCCAGGCTGACATTGAATATCGACACGGACGACCGCATTGCCCTTCTCGGTGCGAACGGCAACGGCAAGTCGACATTCGCAAAACTGATTTCCGGACGGCTCGCCGCCATGGACGGAGACATCACCAAGGCAACCAAACTCAAGATCGCGTTCTTCGCCCAGCATCAGCTCGATGAACTGCGCCCTGCCGAAAGCGCCGTCGCGCATGTCAGATCGCTGATGACGGATGCTCCCGAAGCCAAGGTCCGCGCCCGGGTTGCCCGCTTCGGTCTGCCGACCGACCGCATGGACACCCCCGCGAAGGATCTTTCCGGGGGGGAGAAAGCCCGGTTGCTGCTCGGTCTTGCGACATTCGACGGCCCGCATCTGCTGATCCTCGACGAACCGACCAACCATCTCGACATCGACAGCCGCGAGGCCCTTGTGATGGCGCTGAACGATTACCGGGGGGCCGTCATTCTCATCAGTCACGACAGGCATCTGGTCGAAGCTTGTGCCGACCGGCTGTGGCTCGTTGCCGACGGCAAGGTCGCTCCCTTTGACGGGGACATGGAAGACTACCGCCGGCTGATCCTGCAGGGTCCGGAAGCAGCACAAAAAGCCAGGGCACGTGCCGAAGAGGAAGCCGAACGGGCCTCCGCGCAGGACAAGCGCCGCGAAGCTGCCCAACGGCGCAGTCTTCTGAAACCGCTGAAGCAGAAAATTGACGCGGCCGAGAAGGAAATGGCGCGCCTGCAGGAGAAAATCGGCAAGCTGGACGATGCCCTGGCGGATCCGGAGTTTTTCCAGCGTGAGCCTGACCGTGCCACGAAGTTCGCCAAGGAACGCGCCTATTGCGAGAAAAAACTGGTCAAGACGGAAGAGGAATGGCTCGAGCTTTCCGCCGAGTTCGAAGAGGCCGGATAGGCACTGGTGTACCGCTCAGTTTCAATCGGGAGTGCAAATGACGGATCTGAAAAAGCCACAAGGTAGCGCGAGCAAGCGCAAATCAGCGGCCGCCGGCAAGCGTGCCAATCGTTGCCTGGCGCAGACAGGCCGCAAAATTGCGCATAACCGAAGACTTTCGCCAGCACGCAAATCACTTGCGATCCTGCACTTCCGGCTTGGCAGGAAGAAAGGTGACTGCACCATGGGGCAGATTGCTGCAAAAATGCAGCCCAAGTCACGCCGGACGGTGACGCTGCATTTCTGAAGTTGATCCGCCGCGGTATGACCAGGATCAAAAGTCTCTAGGACCCAGGTTGTATCCTCTAGGCCTTTTTCTCCCAGCCACCCGATGACGTCTGCTGCCAGTAGGCGATGTCAAACCCTTCCGATTTGGCTTCCTTCCAGCGCAGGCGCGCCTCCGCGAGAGCGGCCTCATCGTTTCCGTCGAACATGTAGATCGCACGCTTGTAGCCACCGAGCGCCGGCGGTTCCGCCCGGTCCACGAGAAAACGGACGTCCGCCTCGTTCGGATTGTCCTGTTCGGCCGTGAGATAGATCGGCTGGTGCTCCGCATAGCCGTCGGTTTTGGTGCCATGCGGAAGGAAACTGTCATCGGAAAAGGTCCACAGATGGGAGTCCAGCGCGTTGCAGCGTTCCTCGCTGCCGGTCTGCACGACCACTTTCCAGTCCCGTTCCAGGCACTTCAGCAGCAGTTGCGGCAAGGCGGCCTCGAGCGGCTTGTGCATCAGATGATAAAACATCACTTCAACGCTCACTGCACCGCTCCTGACCGGTTCCCGTCACCCTGCGCTTTTGCACAGGATATCAAGCCATGCCAGCGAAACTGATGCGCGGCTGCAACAGCCGGACACCCAAATTCGCTTTTCCGCGCATGCGGCGTGGACAGGCCGCATGACTCGTATCATTAACCCTTCGCAAATGTCGATTGACTAGTGTTCGTTTCCGAGAGCGATCCAAAGGATCAATGCTGGGTGGCCGGTGTCCGGTGGTTCCGAACCGGCCAAAGAGGGGATTTTGTGAATGA
Organism: Roseibium sp.; assembly: GCF_965229775.1. Classification (GTDB taxonomy): domain Bacteria; phylum Pseudomonadota; class Alphaproteobacteria; order Rhizobiales; family Stappiaceae; genus Roseibium. The sequence goes on along the minus strand of NZ_OZ245929.1, from coordinate 4,305,565 downwards.
TTGCACGCGTTTTTGTGTTTTGTGCGTTGGTAGCTGTCGTTGCAGGGGCAACACTTGGAATGGGAATGCTCGTCGAACCGGCCACCGCCTGTCAGGCCTACAAGACCTGCTGAGCGCACAAGAAATCCAATCAAAAAAACCCGCCGTTTCGGCGGGTTTTTTCATGAGTGCCAAGGCATGCCGCGTCAGCCTTCGTAGTGGTCTGCAACCAGCTGGTTGAGAAGGCGGACGCCGTAACCGGATGCCCAGCCCTGGCTGATGTCATCCTTCGGTGCGCCGAATGCAGTACCGGCTACATCGAGATGCGCCCACGGCACGTCATTGACAAAGCGCTGCAGGAACTGCGCCGCCGTCACCGACCCGGCCCAGCGTCCGCCGGTGTTCTTCACGTCCGCATTCGGAGTGTCGATGATCTTGTCGTATTCCTTCGACAAAGGCAGGCGCCAGATCGGTTCGCCGCTTGCTCCGGCCGATGACAGCAGCTTCTCCGCAAGATCGTCATCGTTGGAGAAAAGTCCCGCATTCAGGTTGCCAAGAGCCACAAGGACAGCGCCTGTCAAGGTCGCGAGATCGATCATGATGGCCGGCTTGTATTTCTGCTGCGTGTACCAGAGGGCATCGGCGAGAACGAGACGCCCTTCGGCGTCCGTGTTCAGGATCTCGATCGTCGTGCCGGACATGGCGGTGACGATGTCACCGGGACGCTGCGCATTGCCGTCCGGCATGTTTTCAACCAGACCAATGACACCGATGACATTGGCTTTCGCCTTTCTGGCGGCAAGCGCATGCATGACGCCGGTGACCGCGGCGGCACCGCCCATGTCCCCCTTCATGTCCTCCATGCCACCCGACGGCTTGATGGAGATGCCGCCTGTATCGAAGACGACGCCTTTGCCGACGAAGGCAACCGGGGCAACACCTTTCTTGCCGCCATTCCATCGCATCACCGCCAGGCGCGGCGGACGGACAGAGCCTTGTGCCACACCGAGCAGCGCTGCCATCTTGAGCTTCTTCATTTCCTTTTCGCCGAGGATCTCCACCTCGACACCGAGTTTTTCCAGCTCGGCGGCCTTTTTTGCGAACTCGACGGGACCGAGCATGTTTGCCGGTTCGTTCACAAGGTCACGGGCCAGGATGACACCGTCGGCGATGGCATTTGCGGCGTTCCAGCTTTTGCGTGCCGTTTTCGTGTCCGGAACCTTCAAGGTAAGCTTCAGATCCTTCTCCGGCTCGGCTCCCTTCTTCTTCGACTTGTAGGCGTCGAAGGTATAGGCGCGGAGCTTCGCTCCCATTGCAAACTCGGCAATTTCCGTCGCAGACAGCTCCACTCCGCCCGGTACGTCGAACAGGATTTCGGCCGCATCGGCCTTGGCCTTTTGCAGCGCGGCCAGAACAACACCACCAAACGCCCGCCAGTCGCCCGGCGAGAGGTCCTCGGCCTTGCCGACGCCGAACACGATCAGCCGATCGAGGGTCAGGCCGGCCGGCGCCACGAGGTCGAGCGTCGTTTTCTTCTTGCCGGAAAAGCCGGCGATCCCCGCCGCCCTCTCAAGACCGCCCTGCAGCCCGGAGGCAACGTCCTGCGCGATGCTCCCGAGGCCAAGCTCCTCGGTGGCAAAAACGACGGCGACCCCCTTCCCGGGAGCGTCTGCCTTGGAAAACGAAATCTTTGCTAGCTTGGTCATGCGTCGGTCCTTGTTCGGCTTTCGGTTGTCTTTGCAATTCCAGGTCACGTCTGCCCGGATTGCGACTGTGACCTGTTTAACGCAAATCATGGGGTTTTAACGACTTTTCGGCAACAGCGAACAAAATTAATGCAAATTAACCATTCTTATTTATGCGGCGTTCACCACATTACGTGCTATTCGATGGCTGGGGATTTTTACTGGTATTTGCGAAGGGCCTGTCCGGTCAGACATGAAGACGCTCGAACGCTACATTATCCGGCGGACGTTGTATGCATTCACGCTCACGATTGCAGCCATGACCGGCGTGGTCTGGGCCACCCAGGCACTCCGTCAGCTTGATCTTGTGACATCGAAGGGACAGACGATCGTCCAGTTTGTCGGCATCACGATGCTGGCCCTTCCCTTCCTGATCATGATCGTCGCGCCATTCGCGTTGATGCTCGCCCTGATCCTTGTCCTGAACGCGCTTTCCGGCGACAGCGAACTGATCGTCATCGATGCCAGCGGCGGTTCCAGGTTTCTTGTCCTCAAGCCAGTCATGATCTTTTCGGTTGCGGTCATGCTTCTGATTGCCGGCCTGTCGCTTTACGTGGCGCCGGGCGGGCTCGCGCAGCTGCGAACCGAGATCACCCGCGTCAGGGCGGATCTCGTGGCGAACATCGTCAAGCCCGGCAAGTTCATAACGGTGGAAAGCGGTCTGACGTTTCATATCCGGAACCGGTCCGGAAACGGCACCCTTGACGGCCTACTGCTTCACGATACGCGCGACGGGGAAACCGCGTTCACTTACCAGGCCGACACCGGCAACATCGTCGAAGCGGCGGACCGGACACTGCTCGTCATGCAGAACGGCACGATCCAGCGCCGCCCGAAGCAGGAAGGCGACATTTCCATTGTCCGCTTCCAGTCCTACGCCTTCGACCTGTCGAACCTGATCCCGGAAGCGGGAGAACCGGTGTTCAAGGCGAGTGAACGGACCACTGCGAACCTGCTTGCGCCCGGCCGGAACGATGCCTACGCGCTGAACAATGCGGACAAGCTGGCGAAAGAGCTGCACGAACGGTTCAGCCAGCCGCTCTACGCAATCGCCTTCGGACTGATCGTCTTCGCCTTTCTCGGAAAAGCCCGGACAACCCGGCAAGGCAGGGGAACGGCGATTGTCGGCGCCATTGCCTGCTGCGTCATCTTGCGGACATCCGGTTTCGGCGTGACTGCCATTGCCGGGGTGTCGAACGTGCTGCTCAGCCTGCTCTACATCGTTCCCATCGCCGGCTCGGCCCTGGCGCTGGTCTCCATCTTCAACGAGCGCCGAACCCAGCCACGCTGGCTGCGCACCCTGCATCAGTCGCTTCAGGACCGGCTTGAAGCGATCAGCAACCGGCTCAACAACAAGCAGGCCGGAGGCGTTTCATGATCCTCGGCCGGACGCTTGCGATCTATTTCTCCAATCGCTTTCTCAAGGCGATCCTCGGTCTGTTCGTGTTCGCAGCGGTGCTGATCTTCCTGTTCGACGTTCTTGAGCTGGTCCGCAGGGGCGGTGACCGCGAGGGTTTTTCGGTTCTCAGGGTCTCCCTGATCTCGCTGTTGCGCGTGCCCCTGCTGCTGGAGCAGGTCATCCCTTTCACGGTGCTGTTCGGGTCGATTGCCGCATTTGTCACGCTCAGCCGCGCCCTTGAGCTGGTGGTGACGCGCGCCTCCGGCATATCGGTCTGGCAGTTCTCAATGCCCGCCATCGTGGTCGGGATCATTCTCGGGATCATGTCCGTCACGATCTACAATCCGGCGGCGGTCTGGTTCCAGCAGAAATCCGACGAAGTCGCAGCCGGCCTCTTCGGTGCCGACCAGACGTTTCTACTTCAAAACAGCAACGAAGTCTGGGTCCGGCAGGACGGTCTGGATGGAGAATCCGTGCTTCTGGCCAAGCAGTTGCTGGACGGCGGCACCAAGCTCCTGGGCGTTACGGTTTTCACCTTCGACAAGGACGGAACGTTCCGCGAGCGCATCGAGGCCGATGAAGCGCGCCTCGGAGATGAAATCTGGTACCTGAGCGACGCGATCGTCTACACGACGGAACAAGATCCACAGCCTTATGGCCGGTATCAGGTCAGCACGTTCCTGACCGCGACAGAGGTGCGCGAGAGCATCGGTTCGCCGGAATCGATTTCGTTCTGGAACCTGCCCCGCTTCATTGAACTGGCCAGAAATGCCGGATTGCCGGCCTACCGGTACAATTTGCAATACCAGACACTGCTCGCGCGGCCGCTTCTTTTGGTCGCCATGATTTTGATTGCGGCGGCAGTTTCCCTTAAAGTATCGCGGTTTGGTGGGTTGGGGACCATGATTCTGGGTGGAATCCTGTCCGGGTTCGTGCTTTACGTTCTCACCGAGCTGGCGAAGGATTTCGGGGGTGCCGGTATTGTCCCCCCTTTGGTGGCTGCCTGGGCGCCCGGAGTATTTGGAGTTCTTATGGGTTTGACAATTCTCTTGCATCAGGAGGACGGGTGAGACCGATGTCTTTGCCGCTTTTCCTGACTCTTGAGATGTGGGCCAAACGAGGCAGCCTCCTCGCGGCAGCAAGTTGTCTTGCCATCGCGGCCGGACTCATGCATCCGGCAACCGGCGCGCAAGCGCAGGATCTGACCAGCAGCCTGACAGGTGATGTCGACCCGAACGAGGAAATGCTGCTGGAATCCAGCGAAATCACCTATGATTTCGACAATGACGTGATTGTCGCGACCGGCGACGTTCAGGTCTATTACGACGGCAACACCGTTCAGGCGCATCAAATCGTCTTCGATCGCAAGTCGGGCCAGCTGACGGCGCGCGGCAACGTCATCTTCATTGAAGCGGACGGAAACGTCGTGCGCACATCCGAGTTGACGCTGTCGGAGGACTTCGCCGACGGGTTCGCCAACGCTCTCCAGATCGACACGACCAAGCGCACGCGTTTTCTTGCCGAGAAAGCGCGCCGTGAGGGCAACAATGTCACCACGATCGAGAACGGTGTCTACACGGTCTACACCAAGCCGACCAATCCGCCGGACAAACCTCCGCTCTGGCGCGTGCGGGCGGAAAAGATCATTCACAGGCAGCAGGAAAAGATCATCCGCTTCGAGAATGCGGCGTTCGAAGTCTATGGCAAGCCGATTGCCTGGCTGCCTTATCTGTCGATGCCGGACCCGACCATCAAGCGCAAGTCGGGCTTCCTGATCCCGAGCGGCGTCGTGAATGACAAACTCGGATATGGTGTCACGGTTCCCTACTACTGGGCGCTCAATCCGCATTACGACCTGACGACCACGCTGACGCCGCTGACCAAGCAGGGCCTGTTCGGGGACGTTCAGTACCGGCACAGGTTCGAGCACGGCCAGGTCAGTTTCTCCGCCGCCGGTCTGTTCCAGGCGCAGCCGGGCGAGTTTTCGACATCCAGGGCGGACGAACGCTGGCGCGGTGCTGTCAACTCGACCGCCGTGTTCGATCTGAGCAAGGACTGGACCCTCGGCTGGAACGTGACCTACAAGAGCGACCGGCAGTTCTTCAAGGACTACTCCATGGCGAGCTTTGGAGGCGGCGATCCTTCGGAGATCTATCTTGAAGGCAGAAACGACCGCAACCTGCTGTCGGTCAGGGCCTATGCCTTCCAGATTTCCCAGGAAGATTACGAGGACAGTGATTTCGATGCGGACGGGTTCTCGCCCGTCGGCAGTTCGCTTCAGGACAAGCAGCCTCTCGTCCTTCCGGTCATTGACTACGACTACGTTTTCGCCGACCCGATCCTTGCCGGCGAACTGTCCCTTGCCGCGAATTTCACCTCTCTGACCCGCGACGAGACCGACGCATTTTCCATCGACGGCGGCACGACGGCCAGGTTCCGCGGCGTGGATGGCACATTTTCGCGCCTCTCGCTGCAGGGAGACTGGCGGCGGACATTCATCGACCCGCTCGGCCAGTCCTTCACGCCGTTTGCCTATATGCGCGGCGACCTGTTCTTCCTCGCCTCGCCCGACTCCGACGTCACCGCCCTGGCCGGAGAGAGTTTCGTGGGCCGCGCAATGCCGGCCATCGGGCTTGAGTACCGGTATCCGATCATCGCCGCGTTCGACGGTGGCAACCAGGTTTTCGAACCGATCGCCCAGATTGTCGCGCGCCCCAATGAACAACGGATCGGCGAATTGCCGAATGACGATGCGCAGAGCATCGTGTTCGACACCACGACCCTGTTCGACTACGACAAGTTTTCCGGTTTCGACCGTGCAGAAGGCGGCACCCGTCTCAATGTCGGCCTGAACTACAAACTGCAGCTCAACAGCGGCTATTACTTGAGCGGCCTGTTCGGCCGTTCCTATCAGTTGGCCGGCGACAACTCCTATGCGACGCCGGATATTCTCGGGGCCACCGAGGATTCCGGGCTGGCCACGACCCTGTCGGACTATGTCGGCAGCCTGTACCTGGATACCCAATACGGCGTCAAACTCGGCGCGCAGGCGCGTTTCGACAAGGACGATTTCTCCGTCAACCGGCTCCAGGCCCAGGCAAGCGCGATCTACGGTCCGGTGGTGTCGTCCCTCGCCTATGCGTTCCTGGGCGAACAGCCGGATGTCGGCATCGACACCCCGCGCGAAGAAATCCTGGGTTCGGCAAGCCTGCGCCTTCAGGAAAACTGGAGAGTGTTCGGCTCGATGCGCTACGATATCGAGAACTCGAATATCGTCCAGGATGGTGTCGGGATAGGTTACGACGACGAAGGCTTCTCGTTCTCAATGTCTTACGCAGAGGACCGTAGCCGGAACGACGGTGACTCGGTCAACCGCACGCTCTATTTCCGGATCGGCCTGAGAACGATCGGCAATACCCAGGTTTCCAGCGGCGCGCTCAACTAGTCACCTGAATCTGAAGTTCGTCTCATTGTGCAGCGGGCTTCGAACGAACTTCAGGTTCAAGAAGGTGACTAGCAAGTCTATGTTTCTAGTGCGGTTTACGAATTTCAAGTTCGCTTCGGAGACTGCTGCAGCAATGACTGGAACTTCAAATTCACCGCACTAGGCAAGGCCCGGTTTTCAGTTTCGAAAAACATTCCGGTTCACGACATTATGTCCGCATAAGGTTTGGCGAGACATTTTGCTGCCATGATATCAGGCATCATGCAGGTATTATTTTGAAATCGCGCTGCTTATATGCGAGAAAGCAAGCCACAATAACACTAGCTTCGGTTTGGCTGTGGGCCAACACAGAAGGTTGACCAATGCGACTGCGTTTTGCCCCTGTTTTCCTGAGCCTTGTCCTGGCACTGATGACGCCGGCAATCACCCCGGCCCATGCCGCCATCAAGGTGATCGTGAATGACGTGCCGATCACAGACTACGACATAAGCCAGCGCGCGCGCCTGATCACCCTGACGCAGCGCAAGTCGTCGTCTGTCGCAAAACGTCAGGCGCAGCAGGAACTGATCGACGATCAGGTAAAGCTCGCCGAAGCGGACAGAATGGGCATCGATATCGCCCAGACGCAGATCGACAACGCCTATAACAACATCGCCCGTAATGTGAAGATGTCGCCATCCCAGCTTTCCAAGGCGCTGCGCAGCGGCGGCGTGCAGCCGGCGACGCTCAAATCGAGACTGAAGGCACAGCTCGCCTGGAACCAGTTGCTCCAGCGCAGGTTCCGCGGCCAGATTGAGGTGGATGAGTCCGATATCATCGCCGCGCTGCAGAAGAAAGATGAAGCCGACCGGCAGAAGTCCATTGAATACGACCTGAAACGCGTGATCGTCGTCGTGCCGAAGAACTCGTCAGGCGGTTTCAAGTCGAAGCGCAAGCAGGAAAGCAACAAGATCCGGTCGGCATTCAACGGCTGTGACGACGCCGGCAGCGTCCTCGGCCAGTACAGCGAGGTCGTGGTGCAACCGATCGGGCGGCGCCTGGAAACCGAGCTGCCGCCCAACATGCGCGATGAAATCAACGCACTTACCCCGGGCAGCCTGACAAAGCCGTCTACAACGCCGGTCGGATACGAGATGATCGCGGTATGCGGCAAACGGGAAATTGCGTCCGACATCGGTGCGCGCGCCGAGCTTGAGAACGAGCTGCGCGCCAAGGAAGGCGAAAGCCAGTCACGCAAATACCTGATGGATGTGCGCCGCCGCGCGACGATCATCTACCGCTGAGCCCAGATGAGCCCCAAGCAATCGCCAATCGCGGTCAGCATGGGGGAGCCAGCCGGGATCGGTCCGGAACTCTCCCTGCTTGCCTGGTGGAACCGGAAAGCCTTCAAGCTCCCCTGCTTCTACGTCCGGGGGGACGCGGCCCTTCTTGACGCGCGCGCGAAAAGAGTTGGCCTGAAAACCAGGGTGATTTCCTGCACACCGGAAGACGCACCGAAGGCCTTTAGCAAGGGATTGCCCGTCTTTCAAACCGGGAATTCGCTGGCCGACACACCCGGCGAAGAGCAGGACGCGGCGGCCTCCTCGGTCGTCGAGGCCATTGAAGGCTGCGTCGAAGACATCAGGACCGGACGTGCATCGGCACTCGTCACCAACCCGATCAACAAGGCGGCTCTCTACAAGACCGGTTTTGCGTTTCCCGGTCACACGGAGTTTCTGGGCGCCCTTTCGCAGAAACACTGGCCGGGCCTTGAGGCGAAACCGGTCATGATGATCGCGGGTCCCGAGTTGATGGTCGTGCCCGTTACCATTCATATCGCGATACGGGAGGTTCCCGACGCGCTGAACCGGCAGCTCATTGTCGACACGGCGCTGATCGCGGCGAAGGATCTCCAGACCCGGTTCGGGTATCCGAATCCGAGACTCGCGATTTGCGGCCTCAACCCGCATGCCGGTGAAAACGGCGCGATGGGAAAAGAGGACGAGGACATCGTCAAACCGGCTATCGAACAGCTCAAGGAGATGGGCATTCACGCAACAGGGCCGCATCCTGCCGACACGCTGTTCCATGCCGCGGCGCGGACACAGTATGATTGCGTGCTCGGCATGTATCACGATCAGGTATTAATCCCTGCCAAGACCCTCGGCTTCGATGACAGCGTGAACGTCACACTCGGACTGCCCTTCGTCAGGACGTCGCCCGACCACGGGACCGCCTATTCCATCGCCGGCAGCGGAACCGCGCGTATCGACAGTTTTGCCGCTGCCTTGCGCATGGCGCGCGCCCTGTCAAACCCCGACTTGCTGTAGCTGACCCCGCATGGCCCAGATTGACGACCTGCCCCCGCTGCGCGACGTGATCGCGGCACATGGATTGAACGCCAAAAAATCGCTTGGCCAGAACTTTCTGCTCGATCTCAACCTCACATCGCGCATCGCCCGTTCAGCAGGAGATCTTGCAGAAGCGACGGTTCTGGAAATCGGGCCCGGCCCCGGCGGGCTCACCCGGGCGTTGCTGGCCGCCGGTGCGCGCAAGGTCGTCGCAATCGAGAAGGACGCCAGGTGCCTGCCTGCGCTGGCGGATATCGCCAGCCACTACCCGGGCCGCCTTGAGGTGATCGAAGGCGATGCGCTTCAGCTGGACCCGGTTTCGCTGACCGGGGGCGGCGTTGTCAGGATCGTCGCCAACCTGCCCTACAATGTCGGGACACAGCTGCTTCTGAACTGGATCACGACACCGCAATGGCCGCCCTTCTGGTCCTCGCTGACGCTGATGTTCCAGAAGGAAGTTGCCGAGCGCATTACAGCGGAACCCGGGACGAAGGCCTTCGGACGCCTTGGTGTGCTTGCCGGCTGGCGGTGTCATAGCGGCATTCTCTTCGACATCAGCCCGAAAGCCTTCACACCGCCGCCCAAGGTAACCTCGGCCGTCGTTCACCTGACACCAAGGGCGGATCCCCTGCCTTGCGACCTGAAGTCCCTGGAGAAGATCACCGCAGCGGCATTCGGCCAGCGCCGCAAGATGTTGCGCGCCAGCCTCAAGCCGCTGTCACGGGATGCGGAAGGCCTGATCGAGACAGCCGGCATCAAGCCGACGGCGCGCGCGGAGGAAATCGATATTGAAGGTTTTGTCCGCCTGGCGAACACGTTTCCCCAGTCGCCTGCGGCGTAATACAAACCTCAACAAGTAAAAACCTATTCGATGGTCTTTTTCACTGCTGTCCGTTTCACAAAGTACTGTCGAACTTTGGTCTCTGAGAAAACAAAATAATTCCGCGCGCTGCCAAATCGCGATACGGAATTATTTCCTCGATTTGTCGTCCCGGTTTGCCGCACGCGCGGCAAGACCGGGAACCAGTACTCCATGTGGCCGCAGGCTGAAGGATGAAGGAGAAACAGGTGGTTACTGGGTTCCGGCCTTCCGCTGCGCTTCAGCCGGAATGACAAATTCATTGACTGAGGACCGCGTCGCGAGATGAACTGCGGGTTAATCCGGACAGCAGTGGGTCTTTTTCAGGTTCACCGGCAAGGAGCGATGCGCGGGTCGGCCTGGTTCGCCGGTCGAGCGGCGCGACGCAGTCCGGCGGGCCTGAAAAAACCACCGCAGGCCGCAACATGAGAGCGTTCCGCCGCGTTGCGCATCTTGGCCGATGCCCCACATCGCCCCGCGACACGCTCCTCGCGGAAGACTCTCATGCCACGGTCGAATAGGGTCTTACTTATTGAGGTTGGTATAATGGCGCCGGGTTTTAGTTCTTGTCGCCGAGCTCCGTTTCCAGGTCGTCGACCATGCCCTGGATGAGAGGGCCGATCTTTGGCGAACGGAACTGCTTCAGACGTTCCGCCCTCAAAATGGCTCGGACATTTTCGTAGGCGCGTTCAAGGTCGTCGTTGACAACCACGTAGTCGTATTCGGACCAGTGACGCATTTCGCCAACGGCCGTCTTCATCCGCTTTGCGATGATCTCGTCGGCATCCTCGGCCCGCCGGAACAATCTTGATTTCATCTCGGCGATGGATGGCGGCAAAATGAACACCGAAACCACGTCCGAGCGCATCTTTTCATAGAGCTGAAACGTGCCCTGGATATCGATGTCAAAGAGGATATCGCGGCCACTCTCGATGGCCTCCTCGACCGGGCCGCGCGGTGTTGCGTAATAGTTGCCGTGAACTTCCGCCCATTCCAGAAGCTCATCATGCGCGCGCATCTGCTCGAAGCGCTTCGCATCCAGAAAATGATAGTGAACCCCGTCCACCTCACTGGACCGGCGCGGGCGCGTCGTGACGGAAATGGACAGTTCCAGATTGTCTTCCTTGTCGAGCAGCAATCGGGCGATCGTGGACTTGCCCGCCCCTGACGGAGATGACAGCACCAGCATCAGCCCCCGGCGCTGCTGTTCCGCCTGCTCTGCGCTGACGGTTGTTCCTGCAGGTGTCGCGGTCATGGGTGTCACTCCAGGTTCTGTATCTGCTCACGCATCTGATCGATGACGGCCTTGAGGTCCAGCCCGATTGCCGTCAGATCCACATCATTGGACTTCGAGCACAGCGTATTGGCCTCCCGGTTGAATTCCTGTGCCAGGAAGTCAAGCCGCCGCCCGATGGCGCCTCCGGTTCCCATCAGATCCCGCGCCGCTGATACATGGGCATGCAGCCGGTCGAGTTCTTCCCGGATATCCGCCTTTGTCGCGAGAAACACGGCTTCCTGGTGCAGGCGCTGGGGGTCGAACTGGCCGTCGGATGCTTCCATCAGGTCTGCGACCTGTTTGCGGAGCCGTTCCTTGATCGCGTCCGGATGCCTTGCGGGAAGATCTTCTGCGGCCTGGGTGAGCTGCGATATCCTGTCGAACTGCGCACGGACGACATCGCTGATGGCCTGTCCTTCCGTGTGACGCATGTCGACGAGATCGATCAACGCGGCGTCGAGCGTCGTCAGCAGAGCCCTGTGCAATGCTGCCTGCATCTCCTCGTCGTCTTCCGGCTCCTTCAGTTCGAAGACGCCTTTCTGCGACAGGATCCCGTCGAGCGAGGGCGGCGCGAGATCCGGAACCCGGTCTTTCAGAAGGTCGATGGTCGACAGAACGGCCTCCAGCGCGCTTTCGTTCACCTGGAGGAGCTGTTCCGACTGGTCGCGGTGCATGGCAAGTCCGATCGAGACGTTGCCGCGCCTCAGCACCTTGCTGCAACGTTCGCGGATCTGAGGTTCCAGCGCTTCCAGCCCGGCCGGAATGCGTATCCGCAGATCCAGGGACTTTCCGTTCACCGACCTGAGCTCCCAGGTCCAGCGGACCGCCCCGGATTCCCCAACCGAACGCGCAAACCCCGTCATGCTGGCTAACGCCATTTGCCCCCTCCGGACTTGAGACAGGACTCTCTGCCCTGCCGGTCTCGGATCCTGCGTGCCGATCCGCCTAGTTGGACGTCGCAGGTTCCGTGTTCTGCTGTTGCTCGGCCTGGCGGCGCTGCCGTTCTATCTGCCGCCACTTGCGAACGTTTTCCTGATGCTGCTCATAGGTTTCGGCGAACACATGGCCACCCGTGCCGTCGGCAACAAAGAACAGATCCTGGGTCCGGGACGGGTTTGCCACGGCTTCCATCGCCGCCCTGCCCGGATTGCCGATCGGACCGGGCGGGAGCCCGTCGATCTGGTAGGTATTGTACTGGTTCTGGGCGTTGATCTCGGACTGCTTGATGGCCGAGCGGTCTTGCAGCCAGGCCTCGCCGCCGTAAAGTCCGTACAGGATCGTCGGATCGGACTGCAGGCGCATGTTCTTGTTCAGACGATTGACGAACACACCTGCAACCCTGGGACGTTCATCGGCAAGCGCGGTTTCCTTCTCCACGATCGATGCGAGAACCACAAGTTCCTCGGGCGTGGCAACCGGCAGATCGTCCGTGCGCCGCTCCCAGATTTCAGCAAGAAGCCGCTCTTGCGCCTCTTTCATCTGGCCGAGCACCTCCTGCCGCGTCGTGCCACGCGCGAAGGTGTAGGTCTGTGGCAGCAGGTCCCCTTCCGCCGGGACCTCCGTTATCTCGCCGACGAGGATCGGGTGCCCGCGCACGCGCTCCAAAATCTGTGCGGTCGTCCAGCCTTCGGGGATCGTGACGGAATGCGTCACGGCGTTGCCCTCTACCAGGTCGGTCATGATCTCGTGCATCGACACGCCGGGCGCGAAGGCGTATTCGCCCGCCTTCAGGTCCGTTGCGTTCTTGTAGAACCGGATCCCGAGATTGAAGACCCACTCGTCAAAGACGCTGTCGCCGATGACACCGCTTCCGGCGAGCCTGTTGGTGATACCGGAAAGACCCGATCCCGAAGCGATCACGACGGTTGCGTCCTCGGTCAGGGGACCAGGTTGCTCGAATTTCGTTTTGCCGAAGTAAAGCGCTCCACCCACGGCGGCAAGGCCGAAGACCGCGAGCGTGATGATGAGATTGCTCAGGATCACCAGCGGATTGCGCACATGCCTGGAACGCTGGGGCGGTGCCGGCGCAGGTTCTGGCTGCAACGCTTCGCGGGGGCTTTTCGGCTTTATGCGCATATTGGGTCACACCTCCAAGATTGAGCCCTTTGCACTGAATTGGGCTCAAGCGGACCAGTCATCACATTCATTTCTCCAGTCGGGCTGTGAGAATCAGTCCCGGCCGGACAGAACTTGAAGGGGTTATGCGGCAACTTTACGGAAGACAAGCGATGCGTTCGTCCCGCCAAAGCCGAATGAGTTCGACAAGGCCACATTGATGTCCAGTTGCTTCGGCGCATGCGGCACCAGATCGATCTCCGTTTCCACGGACGGATTGTCGAGATTGATCGTCGGCGGTGCCATGCCGTCCCGGATCGCCAGGATCGAGAAGATGGCCTCGACAGCCCCGGCAGCGCCGAGCAAGTGCCCGATCGACGACTTCGTCGACGACATCGTCAGGCCCGACGCGCTTTCGCCGGCCAGCCTGGTTACGGCGCCGAGCTCGATTTCATCGCCGAGAGGCGTGGAGGTTCCGTGCGCATTGACGTAGTCAATATCCGCAGGCGTGATGCCGGCGCGCTTCAGTGCGGCTTCCATGCACCTGTAGGCACCGTCGCCATCGGAAGACGGCGCCGTGATGTGATAGGCGTCGCCGGAAAGACCGTAGCCGATCACCTCGGCATAGATCGTGGCGCCCCGCTTCACTGCATGTTCGTATTCTTCCAGAACCACAACGCCGGCACCTTCCCCCATGACGAACCCGTCACGGGCGACGTCATACGGGCGGGACCCCTTCTCGGGGGTATCGTTAAACCCGGTCGACAGCGCCCTGCAGGCGGCAAACCCGGCAATCGCCAGACGGCAGACCGGAGATTCCGCACCGCCGGCAACCATCACGTCCGCGTCGCCGAAGGCGATCAGCCGCGATGCATCGCCGATCGCATGCGCGCCCGTCGAACAGGCGGTCACGACGGCATGGTTCGGCCCCTTCAGGCTGTGCCTGATGGAGACGTAGCCGCCGGCAAGGTTGATCAGGCGGCCGGGAATGAAAAAGGGACTGACGCGGCGCGGGCCTTTCTCGGCGAGCAGGTGCGCGCCCTGCTCGATGCCCTGCAAGCCGCCGATACCGGAACCGATCAGCACGCCGGAGCGCGCCTGCTGTTCGTAGGTTTCGGCCTTGAAGCCGGAATCCGCCATCGCCTGATCGGCGGCAGCCATGGCGTAGACGATGAAGTCGTCGACCTTGCGCTGTTCTTTGACGTCCATCCAGTCGTCCGGATTGAACGCCCCTTCCTCGCCAGGGTCGCGGGGGATCTGGGCGGCAATCTGGCAAGCCAGATCGTCGACCTTGAAATTCGTGACCTTGTTGGCCCCGCTCTTTCCTTCGAGGATCCCTTTCCAAGTGGCATCGACGTTACCGCCAAGCGGCGTCACCATGCCCAACCCAGTTACGACAACTCGCCTCATACACCTGCACTTACGTTGGAAGGGCCAGGCGGAGCACTCCCCGCCGGCCCGATCTTAACCCAAATTCAAGCAGGGTTGCCCCTTACTTGTTTGCTTCCAGAAACTTGACCGCGTCACCGACAGTCAGGATGGTCTCGGCAGCCGTGTCGGGAATTTCAACACCGAACTCTTCTTCAAATGCCATGACCAGCTCGACGGTGTCGAGGCTGTCAGCGCCAAGATCATCGATGAAGCTTGCGCCTTCCACAACCTTGTCGGCGTCAACACCGAGGTGTTCAACAACAATTTTCTTCACCCGATCCGCGATATCGCTCATCTTTCACTTCCTTATTTTTCGTCTATTCAGCACTCGCGAAACTGTCTCGGCCCATTGAACAAGGAGACAGTACCAACTCGCGGTCTTGAAGATGTCTCAGCGTCACTGCGCCGGGAGACCGGACCCAACAACGCAATTCGTAACAATCGGCGGGTTGGTAACACACTTTGTTGACCATTACCAGCCAGTCCGGACCGCTTTGAAACGGCCTGGTTTCTTTTTGCCTGCTCGGCAAAATTCCCTTTTAAATCATGGCCATGCCGCCATTGACGTGAAGTGTCTGGCCCGTCACGTACGCGGCCTCTTCGCTCGCCAGATAAAGGACGGCAGAAGCAATCTCGGCAGAGGTGCCCAATCGACCGGCCGGAACGCTCGCCAGAATTGATTCTTTTTGCTTGTCGTTCAGCGCGTCGGTCATGGCCGTTTCGATGAAACCGGGCGCCACGGCATTGACCGTTATGTTCCGGCTCGCCACTTCGCGCGCAAGCGACTTGTACATGCCGATCATTCCCGCCTTTGCCGCGGCATAGTTGACCTGACCGGGATTTCCGGTCACGCCAACCACGGAGGTGATGCCGATGATGCGGCCGGAACGGCGTTTCATCATGCCCTTGATGGCGGCCCGGCAAATGCGGAAACCGGAGCTCAGGTTGACTTCGAGAACCTGGTCCCACTCCTCGTCCTTCATGCGCATGAAGATGTTGTCGCGCGTGATGCCGGCGTTGTTCACGAGAATGTCGACCGACCCCATTTTCTCTTCGGCTGCCGGCAACAGGGCGTCGACGGCCGCACGATCCGACAGGTTGGCCGGTGTCACGTATGCCCGCTCGCCCAGCTCGGATGCCAGTGCTTCCAGCTTTTCAGCGCGTGTGCCCGAAAGGGAAACGGATGCTCCTTGTGCGTGCAACATGCGGGCAATCGCTTCGCCGATGCCACCCGTTGCGCCCGTGACGAGCGCGTTCTTGCCTTCCAAGCTGAACATATGGGGTCCTTCCCTCATCAATCTTCGATCCTGCGCATGGCGGCATCGCGCCACGAGCGATGCGAACTATCCGCCGAGTTTCTCAACCAGGGCGTCAATGTCTTCCGGCGTGTTCACGGCCATGCCCGTCGATTCCTTGTGAATGCGCCTGATCATGCCCGAAAGCACCTTGCCGGTGCCGACCTCGACAAAGGTGTCGACACCCTGACCCGCAAGCCAGAGAACGCTTTCGCGCCAGCGAACCGTACCGGTTACCTGCTCGACCAGCCGCGCGCGAATGTCCGAAGGCTCGGAGATCGGCTCGGCCAGAACGTTGGCAACCAGCGGCACCGCCGGCGATCTGACTTCGGCATTCGCAAGCGCTTCTGACATGGCGTCTGCGGCCGGCGACATCAAGGAGCAGTGAAACGGTGCGCTGACCGGCAGCATCACGGCGCGCCGGGCGCCCTTTGCCTTGGCAATCTCGACCGCGCGCTCAACGGCGGCAAGATGGCCGGAAACCACCACCTGGCCCGGAGCGTTGTCGTTGGCGGCCTGGCAGACCTCGCCCTGCGCGGCCTCCTGGGCGACTTCCGCGGCAACGTCGAAGTCCAGACCGAGCAGGGCCGCCATCGCGCCCATGCCGACCGGAACGGCGTTCTGCATGGCATCCCCGCGCACGCGGAGCAGGCGGGCGGTCGTTGCGATGTCGAGGCTGCCAGCGGCAGCCAGCGCCGAGTATTCTCCAAGGGAATGCCCGGCGACGAAAGCGACGCTTTCTTTCAGGTCCAGTCCTTTCGCCTCCAGCACACGCATCGTGGCGAGGCTCACGGCCATCAGCGCGGGCTGGGCGTTCGCCGTCAGTGTCAGTGTCTCTTCCGGGCCGTTCCACATGATGTCGGACAGTTTCTGCCCGAGCGCGTCGTCCACTTCGTCAAAGACGGCCTTTGCCTCGGGAAAGGTATCGGCAAGCACCTTGCCCATTCCGACGCTCTGGCTGCCCTGGCCTGGAAATGTGAACGCTATGGTCATCTGGATTTTCTCCATATCGGCTGCGGCGCAGATGTTTTCTTTATTCTGGTTCCGCGGCAAGGAAGAGAATGTCTCACGCAGCTTTTCCACACAGCCGCACGACGTTGGCGGCAGCCTATGAAACGGAGACCCATGGCATGTCAAGCCCCAAAGACCAAGTTTGCGCCGGACGAACGGCGCAAAGGGCCCAAACAGCGCGCGCTAGTGCGGTGAATCTGAAGTTCGTTCGAAGCCCGCCGCAACAGGAGTCGAACTTCAGATTCAGGTGACTAGTGCGCGTTCAGCGGGATCAGGTCGTTCAACCAGCGGACAGTCTCTTCTGTAATGCGTGTCTCCTGGACCTCTCCATCCGAATTGCGAAGCTCGGTCTTGCTCAGGAGTTCCACAAAGTGTGTGTTCCGCTGAAGCTTCTTGTACGCCTCCAGAGTGTCCTTGTCCGGTGACCCCTTTTCCAGCGGGGTCTCCGATCCGGCGGATAGCGGTTCGACCCAGTCCGGGTGCCGGCTCAGGATCGACCATGAGTTCGGATAGCCGACCATCAAGACGACACCGATAACAAGCTGACGCCATTGCTCTCCGCCGAAATCCGCTTCGTCGTAATCTTCTTCGGTCAGCAGCAGGCTGTTCTGATACATGAAGACGGCATTTATGATCCGCTTGATGTGACGCGGGTTGCCCGGGAGAAATCGCGCCAATGGCTGAAGCCAGTGGCGGATGGCTTCCTCGACCTCCTCCCGTTGCGCGGCACGGCGCAGCACCGCTTCCTCGCGCACAGCTATCTTCAGGGCGCGGTCTCCTCCAACCGTCCTGCTTTGCTCGGCCCCCACCGCCGAGATCTCCTGCGCGGTACGGGCCTGGGACATCTCGCGGCGGACCCTGAGCAACTGGTCTGGTGACACCTCTGCAGGAAAATCCCCATTCGTCTCATCGCTCCGGGCCTCCGGTTCGCCTCCGTCTTCAACGGAACCGCCCGCTGGTGCATTCAGTCCGGACGTGCGGTTTGCTTCCGCCGCAGCGATTTGATCTCCCGCCGGCTGCGCTGCCGCAGCACCGGCAGATCCGGACCTCCGGCCGGTCAGAACCTCGCGGACATAATCCTCCTTCTTTCCGGATATGCTGGGCAGAATGAAGGAGAGCTGAATGGCCTTTTCGACAAAGCGTCCGCCGAATGTATGCTCCGCGCCGACATCGATCTTGTTCATGTCCTCGTGGCAGACCTCGAAGGCCTGTTCGATCCAGTTTCGGTCGCCGAGAAGCAGATAGACAACCCGCGGGCTCTTGAGGATCGTCTGCAGACCACGGGTCATCTCGACAACGATTTTGGGTTCGCAGCGGTCGATGTCATCGATAATCACGAGAACGGGGCGTTCGACGGCCTCCATCATTTTGGCGAAGTGCCGCCGGAAACGCCTGAGCGGGTCCGTCGAGCCGAGCGCCACTTTCTCGCCGAGCGCATTGCGGCCCGGCGCAAGGGCATCGGCCAATACGGTGACCGCCGCCACGACAAAGGACCCGGACCCCGTGATCAGCGCCAGCACCACCCCGATGCCGGAAGTGGTCGCGACAACTGCCTTGTCGGAACCGGCCGCGACTATGCCGAACTGATAGAGCAGGTAACCGACGACAAAAGACGCACCTGCGATGACAAGCTGGATGGCCACTTTTGGCGTTGTCAGCCGCCACCAGAGTTCCCGGACCCACAAGCCGCGCCAACGGTCGAACCGGTCAAACCAGCTTTCCTGCCTGTTCCTGTAGCTGCCGTCGCCCTTCTGAACGACTTCGGGGCAGCCTTCCTCGCGGATGGCACGGAAACAGGCCTTGCGGATCGTCTGGTAAAAACTCCACCAGGGCGGATCGACATGCTGGTTGAGCCAGGCGTTGTAGGGAACGATGATCCAGGGACGGCGCGCCGTGCGATCATATTTTGCCCGCTCGTTTTCAACGAGGCCACCCTTTTCATGTGCCGCCGCCAGAAACAGCCCGCTCATGTCGGTGCGGTCCGGATACCTCTTTTGCAGGAACTCCGGAACCTTGTCGTCGAGACCGGGATGGAGGGTCCGGGCAATCAGGTTGGCAAAACTCGTCTTGCCTCCTCCCCAGGGCGCATCGACATGTGCAACGAAACCCGGCGCGTCTTCCTGCGACCGCCGAACCGCTCCGTCTCCCAATCCCTGCACATCGCACCAGATCTCGTGCAGCGCCCATGCCAGAGCCATGGCAAGCGGGGCGCGTCCAAGCGCATCGTGATCCCGCTCCGCATCGTCGCGGCGCATGCTGATTTCACCCGTGATGCGTTGCCGGGCCACATCATCGATGTCAAGAAACGCGTCCTGAACACCAGCAGGCGCGTCATTCAGGAACGGCTGCCAGCCCCTGGACACAAGATCGTCGTTCAGCCGGACGGCCTGATCCTCCGGCAGGTCCAAAACGGCGCCCTGCCAATATCTGCGGTCGATGCCGCCGGCTTCAATCGCTTCCGTGCGCGGGACAAGCCTAGATTCGTCGAATTCGAGGACCTCTGTCTGAAAGCCGCTCCAGCCGTCTTCATCCTTCGGGCTCAGTTCGTTCGAGAGCACCGTTCCCGTCCCGACGACGCCACCGGTTTTTTTTGTCCGCCAATAGATGACCACATCGCCCGGTTCGAGATCACGCGGCAAAGCCTTTCTGGTTTTCCACCAGAGCGTTTCGCCTTTCTGAAAGGCTCCCGTTGGCGACCACTGATCCGGGTTGTATTGCAACAGCCAAACATTTCGGGCTGCGGGAACGTTTTCCGATGGTTCCGCTTCTTCTTCAGATGTTTCATCCGCCTCTGTTGGCTCTTCCGGAAACTCCCGCCGCAGTTCTTCCATGCGCCGGTCCACGGCCTCATCCCCGCCCTCTTCGGCGAGGTCCGTCAGCTCGCGAAGCGTTGAATTGACCAGCTCAGGCCCCTCGCGCCACATCGCCTCGGGCAAGGTCACGCGGGCGACCTCAAGTGCCGTGCTTTGGGCCGGACGGCCAGAAAGACGGCTTTCGTACCAGTCGGTCCAGACCTCCCAGTTCTGGCCGAGGGACAGGAGCGTGGATTTCAGGTTTTCCCAGTCCTTATAGAGGTCGTCCGGGATTTGGCTGTCCGGCCAAAGCGGTAGGTCTGCGAGGTCAGCTGGCGAGAGACCGGACATGATCTGACGGCGATCCGTTTCAAGCGCAGTGGGATCTGCAGCGTCGGTGGCAGCGAAGGCGGTGTTGGCAGCGTCGGTGGCGGTGGCGGTGTCGGCGGCGTAGTAGGCGGTGGCGGCGGCGTAATAGGTTGCGGCGGAGGCGTAGTAGGCAGCGTCGTCGGTGGCAGCGGTGCCGGTAGACGCAAAGGCCGAGCCGGTGGCGGTGTTGGCGGCGGCGGCGGTGGCGTCGCCGCGTGATAGGATTTCATCGCTACGGGCTGGATATCGGCCCGCAGCCCATGACGATGCCATGGCGCGGAACAATGGCAGGAGTACTCTCTCAGGAGCTTCCATTTCGAACCGAAACAAGCCATCCAACCTGGGTGCAAGGCGCAGCGCCGATCGGGCCGCGATAACAAGCGCCACCTCTAGAGGTTGCTCTTTCAGCCAGCTCTCAAGTTCTTCGCGGTCAAATTCTTCGGTTGGTTTTGTCATGGCCAATCCCCCACTCACACTCTATGCGCGCAGGTGCTGTCCAGTAAACCTGCCAAGCGTATTCACGTGGTCGGGTCCAAGGCGGGTTTGCCGGGCGAATGATGTGCGACCACTCTTTCAGACAACGTCCGGGCTTCGTCAGGAAAGATGCGCGGCGCGGAAGGTGTTGACGGCCCGCAAATTACAGTCATCTTGCGGTATGGTTCACCCACCGGGCAGATCCCCGCGAGATTTCGCGAACGGCCCCTTGCAATTTCCCGAAATCAGAGTATACAGCGCGCTTCATCCGGGCTTTGGCCGGGGGCTGAACGGAAGGGCGCTTGCCAGGAGCTTTTCAAAAGATCCGACTTCCCGTGTTCCCACTCCCGTAAGATTTCTCGTGCGCCTTTCCGGGTCTACGAGGAGGCTTTGCGCCAATCCCGCGTTGTCAACACGAAGAAAGGCTTGTTTCATGCCTCTTTATGAGCACGTATTCCTGGCGCGCCAGGACGTTTCGGCCCAGCAGGTCGAGACGCTCGTCGAACAGTACAAGGGCCTCATCGAAGGCGCTGGCGGTTCTGTCGGCAAGATCGAAAACTGGGGTCTGCGGACCCTTGCATACCGCATCAAGAAGAACCGCAAGGCTCACTACACCCTGATGAACATCACGGCGCCGCACGCTGCTGTTGCCGAGATGGAGCGTCAGATGGGCCTCAGCGAAGATGTCCTTCGCTTCATGACCTTCAAGGTCGACGAACTGGATGAAGAACCGTCCGCAATGATGCAGAAGCGTGACCGCGACGACCGCCGTGGCGGTGGCCGTGGTGATCGTGGCGACCGCGGTGATCGTGGCGATCGCGGCGAGCGTTCCGGTGGCGGCCGTCCGCCGCGCCGTGGTGACGAGGAGTAAGAGACAATGGTTGATATTGCACAGCTTCCGAGCCGCCGTCCCTTCTTCCGCCGCAGGAAGACCTGCCCGTTCTCCGGTTCCAACGCACCGAAGATCGACTACAAGGACATCCGTCTTCTGCAGCGCTACATTTCCGAGCGTGGCAAGATCGTTCCGAGCCGCATCACCGCGGTTTCCGCGAAAAAGCAGCGTGAACTGGCCCGCGCCATCAAGCGTGCCCGGCTTCTCGGCCTGCTGCCGTTCGTGATCAGCTAAGGTTTCTGCAACGAAACCCGTTCTCCCGGGGCGACCCGGGAGATCCGTATTGGGACCGCGGAGAAACGGTCTCTAACCGCCCAAGGGCGGGACAGTAGGAGAAACAAAATGCAAATCATTCTTCTTGAGCGCATCGCCAAGCTCGGCCAGATGGGTGACACCGTCCGCGTTCGTGACGGCTATGCCCGCAACTACCTGCTGCCGCAAGGCAAGGCGCTTCGTGCCAACAAGGCCAACCTGGAGCGTTTCGAGCGTGAACGCGCGCAACTCGAAGCACGCAACCTGGAACGCAAGAGCGAAGCCGAAGCCGTCGCGTCCAAGCTGGACGGCGAAGCCCTGGTCATGATCCGGTCCGCCGGTGAAACGGGCCAGCTCTACGGTTCCGTTTCAACACGCGACATCGCCGAAGGCCTGACCGAGGCCGGCTTCTCCGTCGCCCGCAGCCAGGTCGAACTGCGCTCCCCGATCAAGACGATCGGCCTGCACAGCGTCCTGATCCGCCTGCACCCGGAAGTCGAAGTCACTGTCAGCGTGAACGTCGCCCGCTCCGAAGACGAAGCGGTTCGCCAGGCTGCCGGTGAAGACCTCACCACGCCCGAGCAGGACGTCTTCGAATTCGAAGAGGACGAAGAAGCAGAAGCCGAAGCCGAAGACGGCGAAGCTGCAGACGAGACCGATGGCGAGGCTGTCGAGGACGTTGCAGCCGAGGAAGAAGAAACAGCCTGACCGGCTGAAGAATCATTCCGGCAGATTTAAGGAACGGCGCTGCTTGCAGCGCCGTTTTTTTGTTTTGCCGGCAATCCTTGCAGCACGCCCTGACTGCCTCCCTAAAGCAACGGGTCCGGAACCTCAGGCAAGGCTTTGAAAGCACAGCAGAATTCGTTAACTGATCATTAACGCATTTGAAAACATAATTGATTTCAATGACTAAGCTCTATCGCCTTGAGTCTTCAAAGAGGTTCGGAGTCAAGATGGATTTGAGTCTTTCCCCGCTGATCTGCACAAGCCGGTGGGAAACAATGACAGCTGTTTTTGAGCCTTGAGACGGCCAGCAAGTGAAGGTATGCCGAATGAACTTGGGTCATCGGGGGTCGGTATGAAGGGCACACTTAAGAAGGTCGAAACGGAAGAAGACGTTCAACGTCTCGCGCCGCATAATGCAGAAGCTGAACGGCAGTTGCTGGGCGCCATCCTGGTGAACAATGAAACCTTCTACCGGGTCTCCGACTTTCTGGAACCGCACCACCTTTTCGTGCCGTCCCATCAGGACATCTACGAGAAAATCGGCCATCTGATCCGTGCCGGCAAGACCGCGTCTCCGATCACGCTGAAAACCTTCTATCCGGCAGACGCGAAAATCGCAGACCTGTCCGCGACCCAGTTCCTGCTGCGCCTGGCAGGTGACGCCGCCTCCATCATCAACGCCGAAGACTACGGACGCACGATCTACGATCTCGCGATCCGCCGGAACCTGATCCGGATCGGCGAAGACATGGTCAACATCGCGTTCGATGCGCCGATCGACGTTCCTCCGGGGCAACAGATCGACGACGCGGAGCGCCGGCTGTTCGAGCTTGCCGAAACGGGGCGCAGCGAAGGCGGGTTCGTTGCCTTCGGCGACGCGCTGACGGAAACGATCGAAATGGCGCATGCAGCCTACAACCGCGAAGGTGCCCTTTCCGGCATTTCCACCGGGCTCCGGGAGCTGGACCGGCTGATGGGCGGTCTGCAGCATTCGGACCTGATCGTTCTTGCCGGCCGTCCAGCCATGGGCAAAACCTCGCTTGCCACCAACATCGCCTACAACATCGCGCAGGCCTACAAGGCGGAAGAGCAGAAGGACGGCGCAATCAAGACCGTGAATGGCGGCGTCGTCGGGTTCTTCTCGCTTGAAATGTCGGCGGAACAGCTGGCAACCCGTATCATTTCCGAACAGGCAGAGATCTCCTCCTCCAAGATCCGCCGCGGCGACATCACGGAGGCTGAATTCGAGAAACTTGCCGCCTGCGCGCAGACCATGCAGTCGGTTCCACTGCATGTCGACCAGACCGGCGGCATCTCCATTGCCTCTCTCGTGGCAAAGGCCCGCAGGCTCAAGCGGCAGCGCGGACTGGACCTGCTTGTCGTGGACTACATCCAGCTTCTGTCCGGATCTGCAAAGAACTCCGGCAACAGGGTCCAGGAGATCACGGAAATCACGACCGGCCTGAAAGCTCTCGCCAAGGAGTTGAACGTGCCGATCATTGCCCTCTCCCAGCTTTCCCGCCAGGTCGAATCGCGCGACGACAAACGCCCCATGATGTCGGACCTGCGCGAATCCGGTTCCATCGAGCAGGATGCCGACGTCGTTCTGTTCGTCTACCGCGAGGAATATTACCTCTCCAAGACGGAACCCGAAGTCGGATCGCCCGAATATGCCGCCTGGGAGGCCAAGCATGATGCGGCGAAAGGCAAGGCCGAAGTGATTATCGCCAAGCAGCGGCACGGACCGACGGGCACCGCCAATCTGCACTTCCAGGGCGAATTCACCCGCTTTTCGGATCTTGCGGAAGACGATCATCTGCCGCAGCGCTACGAGTAGGTCCGCAGCAGTGTGCCGGCACACTTTCTGACAATTCGAACACAATGCACCAAATGGTAGATATACTTTCCTATGCACAACCAGATTTAGCGCAATTTCGAATTGTATGAATTGACAATTTTAAACCATCTTTAAGCCTCGATACTTACTTTAGGGCAATAAAATTAAGTCTGTTGTGTCTCGTACCGGAAACGACCCTTGTGATTTCACCGACACAAAAATTGCTGGAGGAGACCAGGATCTTTCCGCGCAAGCGCTGCAAGTGGCCTGGAATCCTGAAATTCGAGAAGAGCCATCAACCCTGCGTCGTTGAAGACATCAGCGCAGGCGGTTGCCGTATTGCGACCAAGACCAAAGGCCTGAAAAGCAACCAGAAAATCGTCCTCGAAGTGGAAAGCAAGAAGCTGCGCTTTCACGGTGAAGTCCGGTGGATCCGGACAGATGAAGCCGGCATCGAATTCCTCTACCAGGACTGATCTCATTTCCGGCAGCTGGTGCCCTCGGACGTGCGGAAAAAATGACCTGCGCCGCAAATATTTGAATTGGAACTCCTCCCGGAAAATGCTCTAGACTGGCGCACGAATCCTTGAGCCGTCGCATGTGCCGGAGCAGCGCCAGACAGTGTCAGCACCCCCAGAAAACCGATTTCCGTCCGATCTCTATGGCGGCAGGCTTACAATCGACGTTGACGCAGTTTCGCAGAATTGGCGCTTTCTCAACGACAGGCTGAACGGAAACAGCGAATGCGCGGCGGCCATCAAGGCCGACGCCTACGGGACCGGCCAGAGAGAGGTCGGCCAGGCGCTTTTCGCAGCCGGGTGCCGGACCTTCTTCGTCGCGGTGCCGGCCGAGGCGGTTGCGTTGCGGCAGGTTTTGCCGGATGCCATCATCTACGCCCTGAACGGTCTCCTGCCCGGCACAAGCGGTGCCTACCTTGAGCACGACATACGGCCGGTGCTCGGGTCTCTGGCCGAAGTGGAAGAATGGACCGGCCTGTGCAAGGCATCCGGCAGGTCGTTCGATGCCGCCGTACACGTGGACACCGGAATTCACCGTCTCGGTCTTTCTCCGGAGGAATTTACCCGATCGCTCGGTGATCCAGGCGTCATGGGTCCGTTCGTGCCATCGCTTCTGATGAGCCACCTGGCCTGCGGGTCGACACCGGCGCATGAGATGAACAGGCGCCAGCTGGATCTCTTTCGCGACGTGACGGCGCCCCACGCGCATCTTCCAAGGTCGCTGGCAAATTCCGCGGGTGTCCTTATGGGAGGAGACTATCATTTCAATGTCGTACGGCCAGGTATCTCGCTTTACGGTGGTCAGGCGATCGAGGATGAACCCAACCCGATGACACCCGTCGCCAAGGTCGAGGCACGCATCATGATCGTGCGCGACGTGCCGGAAGGCGACACGATCGGCTACGGCGCGCTGCATACGGCCAAACGCCCTCTCAGGAACGCCGTGGTGGCTGCCGGCTATGCTGACGGCATGCTGCGCCGGGCCGGTTCGACGGACGAACGGCCCGGCGGCTTCGCCATGATCGCGGGCCACAAGGCACCCATCCTCGGCCGGATCTCCATGGACATGATCACGCTGGATGTCACCGACGTACCCGAACACCTCGTCGAACGCGGCGCATATGTGGAAATGATGGGCCCCAATGTTGCAGCGGCGGACCTTGCGGCTTATGCGGACACAATCGACTACGAATACCTGACAAGTCTCGGGCGGCGCTTCGAACGCGTCTACGCCCCCCTCACCTGATTGGAGATTGAATGGCTCGGCGGTCCACATCCTTTGTCTGCCAGTCATGCGGCGCGGTGACCGCGAAATGGGTCGGCCGCTGCGAATCCTGCGGTGAATGGAACACGATCGTCGAGGAACAGTCGGGCGGCGGCATCGGCGGCGGCCCGGCGCGCGCCGCGCGCAGCAAGGGCCGCGTCGTTCCGCTCGTCGGTCTGTCGGGGGACACGAAGGAAGCGCCCCGGATACAGACGAATGTCGCTGAACTGGACAGGGTGACAGGCGGAGGCTTTGTCCGCGGTTCCGCGCTGCTGGTCGGCGGCGACCCGGGGATCGGAAAATCGACGCTGCTGGTGCAGGCGGCGGCACAGCTTGCCCATCTCGGCCACAAGACGGTGTATATTTCCGGCGAAGAGGCCATAGGACAGGTGCGGCTGCGTGCCGAGCGCCTCGGCCTCTCCGATGCGCCTGTTGCCCTGGCGGCCGAAACCAGCGTTGAAGACATTCTCGCAACGCTCGAGGCAGACAAGCCGCCGGCAATGCTGATCCTCGATTCCGTTCAGACCCTGTGGACCGACCAGGTGGAATCGCCGCCCGGAACCGTGACGCAGGTGCGCGCATCGGCGCAGGCCATGGTGCGCTACGCCAAGAAGAACGGCACGACCCTGGTGCTGGTGGGCCACGTCACCAAGGATGGTCAGATCGCCGGCCCCAGGGTTGTCGAACACATGGTCGACGCCGTGCTCTATTTCGAAGGCGACGGGGCGCACCAGTACCGCATCCTGCGGTCGGTCAAGAACCGTTTCGGGGCCACTGACGAAATCGGCGTCTTCGAAATGACGGGAAAAGGTCTCGTGGAAGTCGCCAATCCGTCGGCGCTCTTCCTTGGCGACCGGACCACTTCGGCCCCCGGGGCGGCAGTCTTCGCCGGGCTGGAAGGCTCGCGTCCGCTGCTCATCGAAATCCAGGCCCTCGTGGCCCAGTCGTCGCTCGGCACACCGCGCCGTGCCGTCATCGGGTGGGACAATGCACGGCTCTCCATGATCCTGGCCGTGCTCGAAGCCCGGTGCGGCGTCCGCTTTTCACAACACGATGTCTACCTGAACGTGGCAGGCGGCCTTAAAATCAACGAACCCGGGGCCGATCTTGCCGTCGCTGCGGCCCTGATATCATCGCTCAGCGGGCTTGCCCTTCCGGCCAATTGCGTCTATTTCGGCGAGGTCAGCTTATCGGGAGCCATCCGGCCGGTGGCCCAGGCCCAGTCCAGGCTCAAGGAAGCGGAAAAACTCGGCTTCGACCAGGCGATGTGTCCGGAAGGAAACCTGAAGGACGGTGCCGGGTCGCCATTCAAGGCTTCGGGCCTTGCGGAACTTGGGGACTTTGTCGCCAAACTGTCCGCTGAGGCTGGTGCGTCGGGGGGCACTTGACGCAATATGCCGGGCGGATCGGGATTGAGATTGAAGCTCATTTGAGCGCCAGACAAAGGGACTTTTCAGGAACATGCCGATAACCATTCTGGACGGACTGCTCTTGGCCATCATGTTCATTTCGGCGGTTCTGGCGATGATCCGCGGTTTTGTCCGGGAAGTTCTGTCAATCGTTTCCTGGGTTGCAGCGGCAGCTGCGGCATTTCTGCTCTACGAGCGGGTCTTGCCATATGCAAAACAATACATATCTCACGATCTGGTTGCCGCCGGAGCTTCGGCAGCGGCCGTATTCCTGGTGACGCTGGTGATTGTCAGCTACATCACGATGCGGATCTCCGACTTCGTCCTGGACAGCCGGATCGGCGCTCTCGACCGGACCCTCGGTTTCGTGTTCGGAGCCGTGCGCGGCCTGCTTCTGGTCGTCGTTGCGATGATGTTTTTTGACTGGTTCGTGCCTAATGACCAACAACCGGAATGGGTTAAGGATGCAAAGTCGCGTCCAATCTTGAAGTCCGTAGGTGAAAGGCTTGTCGCCGTTCTGCCGGAAGACCCGGAAAAGGCGCTTCTCGAGAGAATCCGCGATGCTGATCTGGGCGGCAGCGATGCCAGCGCACCTTCGGAAGAGCCGGAATACAGCGACGCGGAACGTCAGGGGCTGGAGCAACTGACGAGCGATAACAACTGACGCCCGAAGGGGCGCACATCGAACTGTAAACTGTCCTGCCTCCGCCTTGCCGCGTGCTGGACGACAATGCTGCTTTCGTGCTTATAGCGGAGCAATCAACTTCCCGGGCCGGTTCATGACCGGTCAACATAAGGAGTGTTCGCCATGGCTGGCGGAACCGAAGTGCATGATCTTTTGGACGGTGACACACTTCGAGAAGAGTGTGGCGTGTTCGGAATTCTGGGACATGAGGATGCCAGCGCCCTGACGGCTCTCGGACTGCATGCGCTCCAGCATCGCGGCCAGGAAGCGGCGGGCATCGTTACCTTCGACAATGAGCAGTTCCGGGCAGAACGTCACCTGGGACTGGTCGGAGATCACTTTTCGGATGCCGAAACGATCGGAAGGCTAACTGGCCGTGCCGCGATCGGGCACGTGCGTTACTCCACGACGGGTGAAACGATCCTGCGCAACGTCCAGCCGCTGTTCGCGGAACTCGACGGCGGCGGCATCGCGGTCTGCCACAACGGCAACTTCACCAACGCGCTCACCCTCAGACAACAGCTCATCCGGGACGGCGCCATCTGCCAGTCGACGTCGGATTCCGAAGTGGTCCTTCAGCTGGTTGCCCGCTCCCGCAAGGCGAAAATCGTCGAGCGGTTCATGGAAGCGATCATGCAGATGGAAGGCGCCTATTCGCTTGTGGCGCTGACCTCCAAGAAGCTGATCGGCGCACGTGACCCTCTTGGCATCCGCCCCCTTGTACTCGGGGACCTGAATGGCGCTCCCATCCTGGCCTCGGAGACCTGCGCTCTCGACATCATCGGTGCGAAGTTCATCCGTGAAGTGGAAAACGGAGAGGTAATCGTCTGCACCTCGACCGGCATCCAGTCCTACTTTCCGTTCGGCAAGCAGACGGCGCGGCCCTGCATTTTCGAATACATCTATTTCTCGCGGCCGGATTCGATCGTCGGCGGACGCAGTGTCTATGACGTGCGCCGCGAGATGGGCAAACAGCTTGCGCGCGAGACCAGCGTCGAGGCCGACGTGATCGTTCCCGTTCCCGACAGCGGCGTCCCGGCGGCGATCGGTTTCAGCCAGGAAAGCGGTGTTCCGTTCGAACTCGGGATCATCCGCAATCACTATGTCGGCCGGACCTTCATCGAACCGACACAGCAGATCCGGGCGCTTGGCGTCAAGATGAAACACTCCGCAAACCGGGCACAGATCGAAGGCAAGCGCGTTGTCCTCGTCGACGACAGCCTCGTGCGCGGCACGACGTCCGTGAAGATCGTCCAGATGATCCGCGAAGCCGGTGCAAGGGAAGTTCATTTCCGGCTTGCCAGCCCGCCGATCCGCTATTCGGACTATTACGGCATCGACACGCCGGTTCGCGAGAAGCTGCTGGCCGCGAAATACAGCCTGGAGGAAATGCAGGCCTATATCGGAGCCGACAGCCTGGCGTTTCTTTCCGTCGATGGCATTTACAAGTCGATGGGCTATGACGGGCGCGATGACGCGAACCCGCAGTTCACAGACCACTGTTTTACCGGCGACTACCCGACGCCCCTGACAGATCTGTCGGAAGACAACGACTTTGTCAGCGCGCCGCGTCTCGTGGAAGTCGGCTAAGAGACCAGAACATGACGAATGATCTTGAAAGCCGGGTCGCGCTGGTGACTGGTGCGTCCCGCGGCATTGGTTATCAGCTCGCAAAGCTGCTCGCAGCACGCGGTGCGCATGTCATCGCCCTCGCCCGCACCGTCGGCGGCCTGGAAGACCTCGACGACGAGATCAAGGCGGCCGGTGGGCAGACGACGCTCGTGCCGGTGGACCTCACGGATTTCGATGCACTCGACCGGTTGGGTCTGGCCATCTTCGAGCGCTGGAAGAAGCTGGACATTCTGGTCGGCAATGCGGGCATGCTCGGTGTCCTGTCCCCGCTCGGGCACATCAGCCCGAAGGATTTCGAAAAGGTGATGGCGGTGAACGTGACGGCCAACTGGCGCCTGATCAGATCACTCGATCCGCTCCTGCGCCAGTCAGACGCCGGACGCGCGCTCTTTCTGACCGCGGTTCAATCGCAGACCCGGACCGCGTTCTGGGGGCTTCAGTCGATCAGCAAGTCCGCTGTCGAAGCGATGGCAAAGACCTGGGCGAATGAAAGCCTGCAGACCAACATGAAGATCAACCTGGCCGATCCCGGACCGACGCGCACGGGCCTTCGCGCCAAGGCGATGCCGGGCGAAACTCCGGAAAACCTGCCGACACCGGCCGAAGTAGCTAAAGAACTTGTGGAACTCGTCACCCCAGGCGTCTACCGCACCGGCGCCGTGTTCGACCGCGTCAGCGGCGAGTGGTCCAGCTGAGCTGCACGCGTTCCTCACCTGCGCTGCCTTCGCCCGGGTAGGATAGCACCGCAGCGCTTGCAACCTTTCCCGGCCTTTGAAACCATGCCGTTGGTTCAATCAACGGTAATGGAGGCCGTCACATGCAGCTAGGTGCGTTTTCAATCAGTCTCACGGTCAAGGATTTTCAGAAATCGAAGGCCTTTTACGAGGGACTCGGGTTTTCGGACATGGGAGGCTCGGGATCGGACGGCTGGGTCATCCTGAAAAACGGTGACACCGTCATCGGCCTGTTTCAGGGCATGTTCGAAAAGAACATGCTGACATTCAATCCCGGCTGGGACCAGAGCGCCGGGAAACTCGACGACTTTCAGGACATCCGGGAGCTGCAGAAAGACCTCAAGGCCAAGGGCTATGTGTTTCAGGCGGAAGCGGACGAAACGACAACCGGTCCGGCCAGTTTCGTGCTGGTCGACCCGGATGGCAATCCGGTCCTGGTCGACCAGCACGTCTAGGGTACGGACTCATAAATGAAGTCAATTTGGTTTGGATCGTTTTGACCAGCTGCGAGGAGCGAAAGCGCAGGAAATTTGGTTCATTTTCTAGCCTTTCACGACGATGTAGATGGTCAAAACGGCCAAATCCAAAGGACGGCAAAATGGCTTCACCTCGCAGCGTCACCGCGCTTGACCGGGCATAAAGCCCGCTCTGCGCACGCTTCCTTGCGCGGTTTTGCCGTTTCTGCCGCCAAATCGGCTTCATTTATGGGTCCGTACCCTAGGGTACGAACCCGAGGGCCAGCTACTCCGCTGCCTCAAGCGGTGCGAAGGAACTGTCGGCAATTTCCTTCAGATCGCCATAGACGCCCGGTGAGCCGACGACGATGCGCGCACCGTGATACAGCGCGTGATTGACGTCCTGATCCATGACCATGCCGCCGGCTTCCCTGATCAGCAGCATGCCGGCAAGGCAATCCCAGGCATTCATGTGGGACTCGACATAACCGATCAGGCGTCCGGACGCGGTATAGGCCAGCATCAGACCGCCCGAAGCATTGCGGAAGAACACGCCTCCCTTGGAAACAAGCGCGCCGACGACATTGACGGCATCGGTGATGGCTGTGCGGCCGTTGAAGCCGACACCGACCGAACCGACCGCCAGGCTGTCGCTGCTCGACACGCTGATGGCCTTGCCGTTCAGAAACGCGCCCTGCCCGGCTCCCGCGGTGAAGGTTTCGCCGGCGACCGGATCGTGGATGACGCCGACGATCACCTGCCCTTGGTGAACGCACGCGATGATGACACACCATTGCGGAATGCCGGTGACGAAATTCGCGGTTCCGTCAATCGGATCGGTGACCCAGGTGTAACCGGATGCGCCCTCTTCCATGCCGTGTTCTTCGCCGAGAATTCCGTCATCGGGATAGGCGGCCGCAAGTTCCTTCCGGATGAGAGTCTCGACGTTTCGGTCGGCTTCGGAAACCAGGTCCTGGTGTCCCTTCTGGGTAATCGTCAGCGTGTCCAGCTTTCGAAAATATTCCAGACCGAGTTTACCTGCCTTGATCGCAAGGCTTTCGGCAAAAGCAAGTCGTTCGGAAATCATCAAAAAGCTCCTTCACTATGTCTTTCAGGCAAAACAGGGAAAACACAAGCATTGCAGCCACCCACCCGGCAGGGCTGCGGCTACTGTATCTTTCGTTTCTTCTTGGGCGCGTAGGGGTTGTCACCCTTGCGGTAGGCAAGTCGGACAGGTGTCCCCTTGATGTCGAACGCCTCCCGCAAGGAATTGACCAGATAGCGGGTATAGCTTTCGGGAAGCTGTTCGGGGCGCGAACAGAAAACAACGAAGTGCGGCGGCCGTGTCTTCGGCTGGGTCATGTAGCGCAGGCGTATACGCCGGCCTGACACTGCCGGCGGCGGATGCGTGGCCGTGACCCGGTCGAGCCAGCGGTTCAGCTTGGCGGTGGACACGTGCGCGTTCCAGGCCTCGTAGGCTGTGAAGACGGTTTCCACCAGACGTTCGATGCCCTGTCCCTGGATCCCGGACAGGGTGACGATCTGAACGCCTCTAATCTGGTTGAAATAGCGCTCGTTGGCATCGCGGATCTTTTTCCAGGCAGCTTCCCGGTCCTCGATCAGGTCCCATTTGTTGATCGCAATCACCAGCGCGCGCCCCTCGCGCGCGACCAGGTCGATGATCTGCAGGTCCTGCTTTTCGAACGACATCGTGGCATCGAGCGTGACCACGACCACTTCTGCGAACTTGATCGCTCGAAGCGCGTCGGCGACCGAGAGCTTTTCCAGCTTCTCTTGAACGCGCGCCTTCCTGCGGATACCGGCGGTATCGAACAGCTTGATGTGCCGGTCGCGCCAGGTCCAGTCGACGGAAATGCTGTCCCGCGTGATGCCCGCTTCCGGTCCCGTCAGCATCCGGTCTTCGCCGACCATCTTGTTGATCAGGGTCGACTTGCCCGCATTCGGCCGTCCGACGATGGCCACCCTGAGGGGACGCTCCAAGGTGCCGACCGGGTCTTCGTCGTCTATCAGTTCACCGTCTTCGTTCACGTCGACATTGGTGACGGCTTCCTCGCGGCGCGCCTCTTCCTCTTCGCTCACGCGGTCGACATGCGGCTTGAGGGCATCATAGAGATCGGCGAGACCCTCGCCGTGTTCCGCCGAAATCGCAATCGGTTCGCCAAGGCCCAGGGAATAGGATTCGTAAAGCCCGCTCTCGCCTGCACGGCCCTCTGCCTTGTTGGCCAAAAGGATCACCGGGCGCGTGGTTTTCCGTGCGACATCCGCGAAATGCGCATCCAGCGGCGTCACCCCTGCGCGTGCATCAATGAGGAACAGAACGGCGTCGGCCGTGTTTATCGCCTCTTCCGTCTGGCGGCGCATGCGCCCTTCAAGGCTGCTCCTGTCGGCTTCCTCGAGACCGGCCGTATCAATGATCGTGAAGCGGAGATCGCCAAGACGCGCGTCGCCGGGACGACGGTCCCGGGTCACGCCCGGCGTGTCGTCGACCAGCGCCAGCCGTTTGCCGACCAGACGATTGAACAAGGTGGACTTGCCGACATTCGGCCGTCCGACAATGGCGACAGTTGCGCCCACGGCAGTTTCTCCTGACATGCGGGCTTCATGCAGGTCCCAACCCAGAAGCCGCGCAAAAACGCGATTTGCCCGCCTGATCGCGGACAACTCGCTCTTTCTCTTTGAATTTCTGAACGTCACACCCCATCGCCCCAGGCCGACGGGTCCGACGCCGGCCTAGTTAAACGCGGTGACCCCGTCGTTGCCGCTCAGGACAATGATCCGGCCGCCGGCGACGATCGGTGTTACATAGACATCGGCATTCGTGCGCTGCGACGTCATTATGTTCCCCGTGGTCGCGTCCACGATCGCGATCTGGCCGTCACTGGAAAACGCGACCAGGGCACCGTTCGCCAGGATCGGGCCTGCCCAGTTGCGTCTCCGCTTCTTCTTTTCCGGGCGTGGCAGCGAGGTCGCCCAAAGCGTTTCGCCGTTTTTCAGGTCAAGCGCCACCATCCGGTCGTCAAGGTCGACCATGAACATGGCGCTGCCCGACACGACAGGCGTGTGTACGCTGCCGAGATCCTGTTCCCAGCGCCGCAGACCGGTCCGTGCCTCAACCGCGACCGTTCTGCCCGCAACGCCGGTCGCATAGACCATGTTGTCGGCAACGACCGGACTCGCAGAGACGTCGGCGAGACCGGACAGGGCCAGGGTCCTGAAACCACGGGAGACACTGTCGATCCATTCCGCTTCGCCCGACTTGATGTCGATGGCCATGATCTCGCCCGAGGAGAACGGAACAATCACGCGATTTCCGGATATGGCCGGATTGGCAACCGACAGCAGGCCGGCGGTTTCCTCAATGCCGGCATAGGTCCACGCAACCGCTCCGTCGGACTGCGACAGGGCATAAACTTCATTCGACTGCGACACGACGAAGACATGACCGGCACCGGCGACCGGGGCTCCGCGCGCAGGCGTGTCCAGATCCGCCGTCCACAGAACCTGTCCGGAGCCGGCGTCAAGCGCGATCAGCTGACGATAACTTGTCGCGGCATAGACCACCCCGTCCGCGACGGTCACACCGCCGCCGGGGCCCACATCGCGCTCACCTTCGGGCCGCAGGTTCTGGGTCCACACGCGCCCGCCACCGGTCGATAGCGCAACAACTTCGCCGTTGGGTTTGTAGATGTAGATCTTGCTGCCGTCGCTCACGGGACGCGCGGACAATCTGAGGGCAGCGGAGGTCAGCCCGCGCCCGGAGGTTCCGACGTTGGAGCGCCAGGACTGGCTGCCGGACACCGAGACGGCGACGTTCCCCGGATCGTTGGTCAGCCCGCCGCCGCTGGTCGTCCAGGTCTGGCCACCTGTGGCCGGACCGACCTTCGCGGTCTGGCCAAGTGCCCGGGCGGCGGGGTCGGCACCGTCAAAAACGGGCTGACGCTCACCCGGCAGGATTTTCTCGCGGGAAAACGGATTGATGGAATCGCCAAATTCGCTCACCGAACCGCATCCGGTCAGCGCCAGGGAAAGTGCGAAGAGACCCAGCAGGGTGTTTCTACGGGCTGCGACTGCTGCAAAGATCACTGGTTGCTTCCTTCGCCGGCCGTTGCACCGCCGTCATTTGCGCGGATCACCTCGC
The DNA here is from genome assembly GCF_965229775.1 of Roseibium sp. Taxonomy (GTDB): domain Bacteria; phylum Pseudomonadota; class Alphaproteobacteria; order Rhizobiales; family Stappiaceae; genus Roseibium. Next base: position 4,270,542 of record NZ_OZ245929.1, on the reverse strand, counting down.
CCAGAAGCGACGCCCTGCGGCTCACGTCAACCGGCGTTTCCGGATCGTCTTCGAGCGCGGAAATCCAGCGGCTGGCGGTTTCAAAGTCGCCGTTTTTCCAGGCGCTCAAGGCAAGCAGTTCGCGCGCGGCTGCCCGAAACGGACCGGTGTCTCCGGTCAGGCCTTCGACCCGATCAGCCACGGCGGTGTAGTCTTCCGTGTCCACGGCCACGTAACCTGCCCGCAGCGCGGCCACGTTCCGCATCGCCTCCATGAGCGTGTTGTCACGTGAAAGGGCGTCAAATGCATCGAGCGCTTCCTGAGACTGTCCGGAATTGGCCAGATCCGTAGCTCTGCGAAATTTCGCAAGCGCAGGATAACCGCCGACGGTGTTTTCCAGTTCACTATAGATTTCAGCGGCTTCCTGGTACTGCTGCTGTTCGGACAGCGCGACAGCATCGAAGAACTTGTCCCCGGCGTTTTGCGACTGCGTTTCTTCATATCCCAGCCAAAAACGGTATCCGGCCGTACCGACCACAATCAGCACCGCGACGCCGATAATCCACATACCGAACTTGTTCCAAAGCCGGCGGTATTTCTCCTGGCGGATGTCCTCATCGACTTCACGAAAAATATCAGACATGCGTGTCTATTTCCTGCATTGATCTCAGCGGCCCGTTCACGTGCTGAGCTACCACCCTGTTTCGAGTGGCGCACATTATCCATTTGATCCGTCTTGGGCAATTCCCTGCTGGGGCTTTAAGCCCCCCTTCATGGCGCAAGTGGGGCAATTCATCCCGAATTGACAAAATCCCGAGGGATTTTTGTCCCGCAAGCCTATCCGACAGGGACACCGATCAGGAGTACATGCAGCTTCCAGACAAAAAGGCCGTACAACACCAGTCCGATGAGAATCACCCAGACGTCGGAATAGCGGCCCGGCTCTCCCACGGTAACAGGCCCCTGGCTCGCAAGCGGTCCGCGCCGCTTTACCGAAATGCGATCGAGCACCGCCCACAGGAAAAATCCTCCGAACAGCAAGACCGACGCCAGGTCCCCGTTCGCCAGGAGGTGGGACAGCGCCCAGAGCTTCACCGCGACCAGCATGGGGTGCTTGAGGACTTTCTTGATCTTGCAGGGCACGTAGGCCGCGACGAGGAAAATGAACACCGGGACCATGAGCAGCATGGTGACGTGGCGGAGCCACAGCGGCGGGTCGTAGAGCACGGGTGCCCCGTCGAAGCGGGCGTCTCCGTAGCCGTAGATCGTCAGCGCCAACCCGGCGAAAGACACGAGACTGAAAAGGCCCTTGTAGCCGTTTTCACCCAGTTTCCCGGTCAGGTTGCCGCGCAAGGCCGGCAACATGGGCACGGCATGAATTCCCAAGAACAAAACCAAACCGGCCAGCAGAAGAGCCATACCGTTCTCCCTCAGTTTGCCCGCCAACCTTCAAAAAAAGGGCTGGTCAGTTTCCCGCGTTCGCGGACCATAAGAGGCGAACGCCCGGCCTGCAACATGGCCGGGCGTTCGATCGCAAATTTCATATTTCGAGCATGCAGAAAGGGACTTGTCCCGGTTCAGACGGCCGCCTCAAGGCACTTGCCACAAGTTCCGCGCAGTTCGATCGTCATGCGGGCAAGCTTGAAATTCTGTGTCCCTGTCCAATCCTGCAGCGCCCTGATCGCTTCGTCGGGGGTGAACTCGCGGACGTCGCCGCACTGTTCGCAAATGGCAAAGGCCGCGGTCCCGTGGGCTGAACACCCGGTGTGTGCACAGGCAACAAACGCATTCAGGCTTTCAAGCCGATGAACCATGCCGTATTCGACCAGCTTGTCGAGCGCCCTGTAGACCTGAAGCGGGGCGCGGAACCCGCTTTCACGAAGCAGATCCAGGATCGCATAGGCTGTCAGCGGTCCGCCCGCTTCGGACAGGGAACCGAACACCAGCGACTGGTTTTTCGTCAATTCGGGATGCGCATGAGCGGACACGGACGGTCTCCTGATTGCTTTGGGCCGGAACGCGATATCATCGGTCTGGACCTGTTTTTATTTTTCTCACAAGTCCCCCCGCCGGGACAAGGCTGACGACGAACAGCAACAACGCCGCGACGACGATGGACGGTCCGGACGGCGTGTCATAGGTCAGGGAGCCATAGAGCCCGCCGACAACGGAGACCGCTCCGAGCACCGCGGCAAGACAGGCCATCTGCTCCGGAGAGGCGGACATTCTGCGTGCAGCGGCGGCCGGGATGATCAAGAGCGCGGTGATCAGCAATGCACCGACAATCTTGAGCGATATCGCGATCACAACCGCCGTCAGCAGCATGAATACCAGCTCCATCTTTTCGGGCTCCAGGCCTTCTCCTCCGGCAAGATCCGGGTTGACCGTCGCCGCGAACAGCCGTCGCCACACTACAACCAGAGCGACCAGAACAAAAGCACCACCACCAAATATCATGGCAATGTCGACGCGGGTCACTGCGAGGATGTCTCCGAAAAGGAGGCCGAGGAGATCGACGCGCACCCATGTCATGAACGCCAGACAGACAAGGCCGAGCGCGAGCGCGGAATGCGACAACAGCCCGAGCAATGCGTCCGACGAGAGTATCTCGCTTCGGCGCAGGGAAAGAAGGATCAAGGCGAGTGCGACCGATGTGCCGCCGACGGCCAGTGTCGTGTTCAGGTCAAACAGCAGCGAGAGCGCGACGCCAAGCAATGCCGCGTGAGACAGGGTATCCCCGAAATAGGCCATGCGCCGCCAGATGACGAAACAGCCAAGAGGGCCGGCCACAAGTGCAACGCCCACACCGGCGACGAGCGCTCGCGTGAAAAAGTCATCCAGCATGCGTGGTTCCGCCCGGCGTTTCACGCGTCTTCCCGGAGACGTCGGCCTGCCCGTGATCATGGTCATGATGTTCGCCGGAACAGTCTTCGCATACGCTTCCGTCCGCATGCCTGACCGATCCGTCGGGCAGATGGACGTGATCATGCTTGTGCTCATAGACCGCGAGTTCGGCGCTGGCCCTCATTCCGAACAGGGCCTGATAATTGTTGTCCTTGCTTACGTCCGACGGCGTGCCCCGGCAGCACACATGCCCGTTCAGGCAGATCACCTGGTCGGCCGCCGCCATGACCACGTGAAGATCGTGCGAAATCATCAACATGCCGCATCCGAGCGCATCCCTGATCTGTGAAATGAGGGCGTAAATGGCGATCTCACCGGCATAATCGACACCCTGGACAGGTTCGTCCAGCACAAGAAGATCCGGTTTTCGGGCAATCGCCCTGGCCAGCATGACACGCTGCAGCTCGCCGCCTGACAGGGTGCGCATCTCGGCGCTCAGCAAATGGTTCGCACCGGTCTGCTCGAGAGCCTGGAAACACGCGTCATCGGTCAGGGCATTGGTCAGGCGCATGAAGCGCCGAACGGTCAGAGGCAGTGTCCAGTCGATCGCAAGTTTCTGCGGCACATAGCCGACCTTCAGGCCCTTCTTGCGCCGGCTTGATCCCTCCGAGGGCTTCAATATGCCGAGCGTCATTTTCGCGGTCGTCGACTTGCCAGATCCGTTCGGGCCGATCAGGGTCACGATTTCACCCGGAGAAACCGACAGGTCGACGCCCCTTACGAGCCAGCTTCCATCCTTGCGCACCCCTGCCCTGTCGAGTTCCACCAACTTGTCGTTTTCAAATACCATTTCTCAAGCCTGTACCGAATATGCCGGATTTTCCAGCAGAAAACCGGAAGACGCGTTATATTATTACATGAGTTTCAGTCAAGCCGGAAACCCGTCCGCCGATCACCAACGTTAATCAAATCGGATGCATTGACGTGTATAAGCGGACACGCTTTCGTTTCTGTACAGGGTTCGCTCGATGATCTTTCCATGCATTTTGTCCGGCGGTGTCGGCTCACGCCTTTGGCCGCTTTCGCGCAAGGACCGGCCCAAACAATTCCTGCCCCTGTTCGAGGGGGAGAGCCTTTTCCAGAAAACCTGCAAGCGAGTGAGCCAGCCCGGGTTTGCCGATCCGATCGTGATCGGCAGCAATACCCACCGGTTCCAGATGGGCGAACAGCTCGCGGAACTCGGAATGGCGGCCACCAGCATACTGCTTGAACCGGTCGGCCGGAACACGGCACCACCTGCGCTCATGGCCGCGATCATCGCAGCGGAGGCCGACCCCGATGCACTCATTCTCCTGCTGCCCTCTGATCATCTGATCCGCAAGGAAGATGTCTTTCTCGACACCGTGCGTGCGGCTGAAGGCGCTGCCCGGGACGGATCGATTGTCACGTTCGGCATCACGCCCACAGAGCCGAACACAGGCTACGGATACATCAAGGTCGCGCCCGGCGAGGCTCCTGTGCGGTCTGTCGAAAAATTCGTCGAGAAACCGGACATTGATCGTGCAAGGGCTTTCCTTGAGGACGGCAGCTATGTCTGGAATGCAGGCATCTTTCTTTACTCCGCAAACACCATGATCACCGCGTTCAAGACCCACCAGCCAGCGCTTAGCCAGGCTGTCAGCGACGTCATGGAGACCCGGCGCAGCGACCTGGACTTCACACGGCTCGACGAAGCCAGTTTCGAAAAGCTCGACGATATCTCCATCGACTACGCCATCATGGAAAAGGCGCAGAACGTTTCCTGCGCACCCGTGGCTCCCGAATGGGACGACCTCGGGTCCTGGTCGGCCATCTGGACCGTGCTCGACAAGGACGAACGCGGCAATTCCGGGCTCGGCGACACGCGCTTTCTGGAAAGCAACAACTGCCTGGCCTATTCGCAGCAGGGACTTGTGTCGGTGATCGGGCTCGAAGACGTGATGGTAATCGCAACCAGCGACAGCGTGCTCGTCGCCCATAAGGACAGCGCACAGGACGTCAAGAAGGTGGTCGACCAGCTGAAAGCCGAAGGCCGCGACGAGGTCGATCGTCACACGCGCGCCTACAAGCCGTGGGGATACACGGAGCGCATCAACGCCGGCGACCGCTTTGCCGTTCAATCGATGATGATCAAGCCGGGACAACGGGTCAGTCTGCAAAGCCATCTGCATCGCACCGAGCACTGGATCGTGGTGTCGGGAACCGTGGAAATCACGATTGACGGCCAGACCAGCCTGCTGACGGAAAACCAGTCCGCCTATGTCCCGCTCGGCGCGCGGCACACTTTGCACAATCCGGGCAGGATCCCTGTGCGGATGATCGAGGTTCAATCCGGCACATATCTTGCCGAAGACGACATCGTCCGCCACACGGACTGAGCCCGGCTCCGGACATTCGCGGGAACTGCGCTTGCAATCGGTGGAAAGGTTGTTCAAGACCTTGTTCCAGAAACCGCGTTTTCCGGGACTATCGACATGCATCACGTCTTTCTTTGCGACTACGTCCGAACGCCAATCGGACGCTACGGCGGCGGATTGTCCTCAGTCCGCGCCGATGACCTCGGCGCTATTCCGATCGAAGCGCTCATGGAGCGGAACCGGGACATGGACTGGGCGCATCTGGATGACGTCTTTTTCGGATGCGCCAACCAGGCCGGCGAAGACAACCGCAACGTTGCAAGAATGTCGGCTCTCCTGGCCGGACTGCCCGACACGGTGCCCGGGTTGACCTTCAACCGGCTGTGCGGATCTGGCATGGACGCCGTGATGACGGCCGCGCGGGCCATCAAGGCCGGTGAAATGGACGTCGCGATTGCAGGTGGTGTGGAGAGCATGTCACGAGCACCGCTGGTCATGCCGAAGGCCGATACCGCGTTTTCGCGAAAAGCAGAGATCTACGACACGACGATCGGCTGGCGCTTCGTCAATCCGCTCCTGAAACGTCAATACGGCATCGATTCCATGCCCGAAACGGCCGAGAATGTCGCCGAAGACTTCTCCCTGTCGCGCTCGGATCAGGATGATTTTGCCTTCAGAAGTCAGCAGAAGGCCGAAACTGCGCAGAAAAACGGCCGTCTGGCCGAAGAGATCGTTCCTGTCATGATCCCCCAAAGAAAAGGCGATCCGGTTCTGATTTCGCAGGACGAGCACCCCAGACACGGCACGACGCGCGAAGCGCTCGCGGCACTCAAGACGCCGTTCCGGGAAAACGGGACCGTGACCGCTGGGAATGCGTCCGGTGTCAACGATGGCGCCGCCGCACTCTTGCTGGCATCCGAGACTGCGGTCGGCAAATACAACCTGTCTCCCGTCGCCCGTTTCCTGGGTGGCGCGACTGCCGGTGTGCCGCCCAGGATCATGGGCATCGGCCCTGCCCCGGCAACACGCAAGCTCTGCCAGCGTCTTGGCCTGTCGCCGGGTGAATTCGACATTGTGGAACTGAACGAGGCATTCGCCGCTCAGGCCATCGCCGCGTGCCGGGATCTCGGCTTGCCGGAAGACAGCGACACCCTCAACCCGAATGGCGGCGCCATCGCGCTTGGGCATCCGCTCGGCATGTCCGGGGCGCGCATTACAGGCTCAGCCGCGTTTGAACTGAAAAACCGCGGCGGCAAACTGGCCCTCGCAACCATGTGCATCGGTGTCGGTCAAGGCATCGCACTCGCCATGGCGTCCGCTTGACCGAAAGCCAGCTGTCTTTGCGTGTCCGCTCCCGGTGTCAGCCCAGGCGCGCCCTGTGCGCGCTTGGAGATGTCGGCATTGAACTTGTCCAGCCGATCGGCAAGTCTCTCGAACACCAGCGAGGGCATGCGCATTGCCGTGACATACATGGTTACGAATTCATTACAGGCCGCGCGCCAGTTGAAGCCTCGCAACTCCCGATACGCACCCGTTGCCAGCATTTTGACCTCGCGCGCGTCTTCCACCAGAGGGCGAGCGATCTTCTCCGCGCGCCCGGGCTCGGTTGCAACCCAGGCCGCGGAAAGCAGTGAAACACAAGCAAAAACAATGATATGAAAATTCTTCAGCACGAACCGCATCTCAACCTCAAGCTTTAATTAATAAAATGTTAAGCTCTTGCGGTGGTATGCGATACACGCGAAACAGGCAATACGAACTACTCAGTTTTAAGTTGTATTTTAGCTGGTAAGGTTAACTGCGCGCACGACATCGGGCGGTCGTACCAGGGCACGCCCGCCAGTCGCGCTATCCGTCAGTTCATTCACTCGGGACGCGTGGACGCAGACCTGATCTTTTCCTTAGTCTCATCGTCGAGCCTGTAGCCCATGCCGACCAGCCAGCTGATGTTCACACCATGCGGCTTCAGCTTCTTGCGAAGCAGGCAAATGTGCACTCGTACGTTTTCAAGTTCCGGCCCGCCATCATCCCGATCCGCGTAGAGGAACGCATGGATCTGCTCCCTGTTGGCGAAGTTCCGCTTCAACAGAAATCTCAGGATGCGGGTCTGGATGCGGGTCAGGTCCCAACTTGGTGGGAAGACGACCTGCTGGTCCGCGATCAAGCGCTCCAACTCGGCAATCCTGGCCTCTTTTTGCTCGAGTTGTTCGCGCAGGTGTACAATTTCGTAGTCAAGCGCAAGGCTCATATCAAAGCCCCCCGCTGTTCGTGATGACGACGCAGTCAGCTCGCGCTGTCAGCGTTGACGTTCCGGCCAGGATCATGCTTTCCGGACAGATCCTGTTTTGCCCACATTCTCTAGATTTCTGCCGCATTAGTGGTTTCATGGAGTTTCGTTCTCTCTTTGCCGCGACATTCGGCTCATCCGCGTGGCGGAGTTCACCGGCACAGATGTCGCGATCTTCGGTTCTGTTTTCTTTGAGAAACGCTGTTTGATCCATTCTGGAGTGACGCCAGGCACATGCGTCTAACAGCGACAACGCGCGCGCCTTACAGGACACATCATCTTCTTCGGAGATGTGCCTTGCGGAACCGGTTTCAGAGGGCTTGAGCTTGTTATCTTTTAAAGCCGCCGTTGCTGCCTGAAGCGGAGATCCGCTTTCTGCAATCCCGGCCGGCGCAAGACCATCGAAGCAATCCCGGTAGACACACACATTCCGGAAAAGCGGGTCTCCCGCGTGCTTCAGCACGGAAAGCCGATAGTCAAATACGCTGTCTGCCACAGTACGTATCGTTGAGAGATTCACAGTCTGTTTGCCCGACTTCCACCTGGTTCAACACAAGCCGGCGAACCGGCCTTGCATTTGAGCGAACCGACGGGCCCCAAACCCATCCGTTCTACTCCCCCACCGTCTGCAAAACCCGCAAGGCGCTATTCCCTTCCCGGGAAAACGCCAAAATTCACAGCTTTTCGTATCATTTTGATACAAACCTCAGAACATTCAACGTTTTCAAGGCCATGTATTTCGTTGCCGCCGGACCAGGATGCCGGCTCGGCGACGGGCTGCGCGCCAGCTGAGGTCAATTCGGCCATGTGCGGAGTGCCAGACGGCAAAAATTCCGCATTGCCGGACGCAAAACGTTAAGCATTCTGCAAGATTACAAGCAGATTTAAATCTTAAGGTTAAATTTAACGAACTGTTTACTTACGTTACGAAATGCGATTTCTAGACGGTGTTGCGAGCAGAAATTTTCATTGCCCCGTCAGCCGCCCGGGAAACGGCTGTCGGGGCTAATTTATTTCAGGGGTAGAACCCGCCTGCCCGATGCCTTCAGACGCGTCCGTGATGCGCGTGCCAGTGCCAGGCGATGTCGATGCGGCGCGTGATCCAGACATCGGCATGACTGGCGATGTAATCCAGAAAACCCGCCAGTGCAGCGATACGGCCCGGCCGGCCGACAAGCCGGCAATGAAGGCCGACATTCAGCATCTTCGGCGTTCCGCGCCGGCCTTCGTCATAGAGCGTGTCGAAAGCGTCTTTCAGATAGGCAAAGAACTGGTCGCCCGAGTTGAAGCCCTGTGCCGACGCAAACCGCATATCATTTGTATCGAGCGCATAGGGTATGACGAGATGATCTCCGCCGGGCCCGTCCACCCAATAGGGCAAATCGTCTGCGTAACTGTCGGAATCGTAGAGAAAACCGCCCTCCTCCAGCACCAGCTTCTGTGTTTGCATGGAACAGCGGCCGGTATACCAGCCGAGCGGGCGCGCACCGGTCACCTCCTCATGGACCCGGATCGCTTCGCGGATCTGACGCCGTTCCTCGGCTTCCTCCATGTCACCGTGCTCGATCCATTTCAGACCGTGCGATGCGATTTCCCAATCGGCCTCCTTCATGGCCGCGACCGCCTCGCTGTTGCGCATCAGCGCGGTTGCCACGCCAAAGACAGTGACCGGGAGGTTACGGTCCGTGAACAGGCGCCAAAGCCGCCAGAATCCCGCTCGCGATCCGTATTCGTAGATGGATTCCATGTTCCAGTGCCGCCTGCCCGGCCAGGGCTGGGCACCGACAATTTCCGACAGGAAGGCTTCGGATGCGGAATCGCCGTGGAGAATGTTGTTCTCGCCGCCTTCCTCGTAGTTCAGGACGAACTGCACCGCGAGTTTCGCACCACCTGGCCACTTCGGGTCTGGAGGGGTCCGCCCATACCCGACCATGTCGCGTGGATAGGTGTCATTCATGTCTTGCTCCATCATTGCCGCCATGGATTGAAACGGCCTGTGTCCGGATCGCCCGAGACGCGAAACGCCCGATGCCCGAGATCAAGGCCAAGATCGCTGGCCGTTCCCGCTGGCAGTCCTGACGCGATCGAAAATTGCCTCTCAAATCAGGTGCTTTCAAAAGACCGCAACATGTGATCAAGCGCAACCTTTCGCAAGCGCAGGCGGTAAAAAAGCGCGATCGGTAAAATTTTATACACGTGGTTATCGGCGTTTTAGAGCCTTGCAACTTATCCAGTGTCTCGCGGACAGCGCTGGGGGACGGCCACGATCGCAAGGATTAATGTGATGAAACTGTCGTCAGCGGGCCTGCTCCTGTTGCTCACGGCCGCCGCCATGACCCTTTTTTCAGATACCCGCCCCACCCGCTCGGCAGATGCAAGCGCGATTGCCTTTGTTCACATTCCCGGAATGTAGATGTTTCAATGCGTTGCGCCACGGGGCCGGCTGCCGTTCGGTGCGGCGCTCACGTAGGCGGGTGCGCTCTGTGGGGCGGTTGTCCAGGCAAGGAGAGACCTGCCTCCCCGTGGGCCACCGCTCCGATTGTTCCTGCCGAGAAGCATGATCGCCGAACCGATGACCACGGAACCGAGCGTGATGACAAGCGCGAACGCCAGCATCAGAACGGGCAGAACCGGGTCTTCCGCTCCAGCGACGAGAACACGCAGGTTGCCGATATTGGTCCAGAAGATCCCCCCCATGACCAGCATGGCGACACCGACGCCTGCCACACCATTGATCGCGATGAGCCGTATCAGCGGATCCTGCTTCAGATTGCGCCTCGCGCCTGCCCGTTGCTCGTCCGGCATCTTCAACTCCCATGCGGCTCGCCGTTACCCAGACAGAGGATAAAGCACCGGGCGCAAGCGGCAAGGTGACAAAATGAACAGGCGCCGCGACCCTGCACCCGCCTGTCCGGCCGCCTGCCGGGATTGACGCAATTCGTCTCAGCTCCAAATAATTGTGCACTGCACCCTTGATTCATTCAAGGATGATATATATTAGTCCGATATATCGAACCAACATATACCCCTTTTCTGCGCCACAGCCGGAGATAACATCCGGCGACGAGTTAGCCGCGTAGACAAGCCGTCAATCCGGAGGGACGCCTTCGGGAACGGAGAGACCGATGAGTGTACGCAGCCTGTGCCTGGCGATCCTGTCTTTCGGCGACGCGACCGGATACGAGATCCGCAAGGAGTCCACCGACGGACGGTTCAGCTATTTCGATGACGCCAGTTTCGGTTCAATCTATCCCGCACTTGCACGCCTGGAATCGGAGGGGCTCGTTACCGTCCGCGAAGAACCGCAAGCTGGAAAACCTGCCCGGAAGGTTTACTCCATCACGGAGGCGGGCCATGCGGAACTCATCGACTATCTTTGCGAACCGCAGGCTCCCGACACGTTCAAATCCCCGTTTTTGCTGATCGCCCTCAATGCTGCCCAGTTGCCGCCTGACGTCATCCGGCGCGCGCTTGAAAGGCGCAAGGCGCAGGTGCTTGAGGAATTGCGCCTGCTGACGGAATCCGATGAAGAATGCAACCACCCTGGCTCCAACTGGACCAGGAGCTACGGCATCGCCTGCATGAATTGCACGCTGGCCTACCTTGAAGAACACGGAAATGCGCTCGTGAAGATTGCAGAAGACGCGGCAAAGCCTGTGTCGGACGCCGCCGAGTAAGTTTGAGTTTCGGAGTGAAGACCCATGAAAGTTAAGTTGTCCTATATCATGGCGGTGGGCCTTGCCGCAGGCATAGGCTACTGGATGTCGGGCGGCACCGTTGTCGTCGGCGGTGTCGGCGACGGCGAGAATGCAGTGCCGCCGCCGGCGGAACGCGTTGCCGAAAACGCAGACACCACGTTCCGGGTGCAGGTTCTGAAGCTGACGGCACAGGACCGCCAGGCCATTCTGGAAGTCCGCGGACGCACCGAGGCGGAGGCCAAGGTTGCCGTCATGTCGGAGACAAAGGACGACGTGGTCCGGCGCCCTGCACGCGAAGGGGCACGTGTTGCCGCCGGCGATGTGCTGTGCGAGCTGGATCGCGGCTCGCGCGAAGCCGGTGTTCTGGAAGCAAAGGCTCTCCTCGCCCAGGCCGAACTCGACCACTCTGCTGCGACGAAACTTGCCGACAAGGGCTTCACCGCCCAGACCCGGGCGGCTGCGACCCAGGCCGGTCTCGATGCGGCGCGTGCGCGCGTCAAAGAGGCGGAACTGGAGCTTGAGCGCACGGTCATCCGGTCACCGATCGATGGCGTCATCGAAAGCCCGATGGCGGAAATCGGCGCACAGCTGGACAATGGCGGCATTTGCGCGACCGTCGTGAATTCCGATCCGATGATCGCAATCGGCCAGGTCTCCGAACTCAATATCGGCCAGATCTCCATCGGCATGCCGGCTGAAGTCAGGCTCGTCACAGGCGAAACAATGACGGGCAAGGTCCGCTATGTCTCTCCCTCGTCGGAGCCCGACACACGCACGTTCCGCGTCGAGGTCGAGTTGCCGAACCCGGACGGGATTGCGCGCGACGGTGTGACCGCCGTGACACGCCTGGCGTTGCCGGTCGAAAAGGCACACAAGATCTCGCCTGCCATTTTGACCTTGAGCGATGCGGGCATCGTCGGTGTGCGCGCCGTTGTCGAGGACGACAAGACAGCGTTCTACCCGGTCAAGGTGCTCGGCGGCGAAAGCGACGGCCTGTGGGTCGGCGGCCTTCCGGAAGAAGTTACCGTGATCGTGGTCGGACAGGAATATGTCGGTGACGGCGAGACCGTCCAGCCGGTCTTTGAAACTGCGGGGCTCACCCAATGATAAACATGCTTGAAGGCGTCCTGAGACGTCCCAAGACGGTCTTCGTGCTGATGCTGGCGCTCCTGGTTGCTGGGGTGTTCAGCTATATCAGCATTCCCAAGGAAGACAGTCCCGACATCGACGTTCCGGTCTTCTATGTGTCCATCGTTCAACAGGGGATCTCCCCAGAGGACGCCGAAAGGCTTCTCGTGCGCCCGATGGAAACGGAGCTTCGCGGCCTCGACGGCTTGAAGGAAATCACGGCAATCGCTTCGGAAAGCCATGCCGGGATCATTCTGGAATTCGACATCTCCTTCGACAAGGACGAAGCGCTCGCCGATGTCCGCGACAAGGTGGATGCGGCCAAGGGCGAACTGCCCGCGGACGCCGAGGAACCGACCATTTCGGAAACCAACTTCGCGCTGGTTCCGACGATCACGATTGCGCTCTCCGGCAGCGTGCCGGAACGCACGCTCTACCAGCATGCGCGCCGCCTGAAGGATCAGGTCGAGGCGATCGACACCGTGCGCTCGGCCGACCTGACAGGTCACCGGGAAGAACAGCTCGAAGTCCTGATCGATTCGGAAAAACTGGAATCCTACGCCATCACGCAGCAGGAACTCCTGACCTCGCTGTCGAACAACAACCAGCTTGTCCCGGCCGGTTACATCGATGGTGGCCAGGGACGTTTCAACGTCAAGGTTCCGGGCCTCGTCGAGAATGCGCTCGACGTCTATTCCCTGCCGATCAAGCAGGCCGGTGAAGGTGTCGTCACCCTGAGCGATGTCGCCGAGATCCGGCGCACGTTCAAGGATGCCGATTCCTACACGCGCGTGAACGGCAGCCCGGCCATCGCGCTGAACGTCACCAAGCGCATCGGTACCAACATCATCGAGAACAACCTCGCCATCCGCGCGGTTGTCGACGAGGCGACGAAGGACTGGCCCGAGACGATCCAGGTCGATTACATGATCGACATGTCCTCGAACATCTTCGAGGTTCTCGGTTCGCTTCAGTCGTCGATCCTGACGGCGATCTTCCTCGTTATGATCCTGGTTCTTGCGGCCCTTGGCCTGCGTTCGGCCCTGCTTGTCGGTCTCGCGATCCCGACCTCCTTCATGGTCGGCTTCCTGATCCTGTCGGGTCTCGGCTACACCGTGAACATCATGGTCATGTTCGGGCTCGTGCTGACGGTCGGGATGCTCGTCGACGGCGCGATCGTCATGGTCGAATATGCCGACCGCAAGGTCAGCGAGGGCATGGAAGACCGTGAAGCCTATATTCGCGCCGCGCGGTTGATGTTCTGGCCGATCGTCTCCTCGACAGCGACCACGCTCGTTGCGTTCCTGCCCATGCTGCTGTGGCCCGGCGTCGCGGGCGAGTTCATGAGCTACCTGCCGATCATGGTCATCATCGTTCTGACTGCGGCGCTCCTGACCGCGATGGTGTTCCTGCCGGTGACCGGCGGCATCTTCGCGATAGTGACGCACTGGATCGAACGCAGAGCGGCCTTTGTTCTTGCGGTCCTGTTTGGCGCGATCGCCGCTGTTGCGACGCTGGCATCTTTCGGTGCCGCTCCCGGTTCGCCAGGCTTCCTTGAAGCGCTTGCCGCTTCTCCCATGGCTGCACCGGCGGCAGGTGCTGCTGGTCTGGTCACGCTCATCGTTGCCTATCTCATTCTGCGCCCGTTCGTGCGCTGGAGGCGCGAACGCGCGGCAACTCAGGTCGAAGAGGAAAACCGGAAACCTGCCAAGCAATATCGCTCCGTGACCTTTGTCTCGCTGGTCTTCGAAGCAATTGCTGTCGGTTTCGCGGCCTACTTCGCCTATTTCCTGGCGACAACGCGTCCGCCGATCGTCATCGACACGATCAGCTCCGTGTTCGCATCGATCGCGAGTCTCGGGCATCCGTTCACCGTGTTCCTGCATCCGATCGCAGTCAACACCGGGTTCTTCCTGGTTGTCTTCGGGTTCGCGCTCGTTGCCATATGGGCGGCCTACAAGGCCATCTCTCCGCTGGTCCATTCAATTGAGTGGGTATTCGACGGCCTGCGCAAGCGGCTCGGGTTCGGCTCGCGAAACGGAGGCAGCGAAAGCGACAAACCCGAGGAACTCCGGTTCGACACTGGCACGGTCAAGGGCTTTACCGGTCTCTACGTCCGGCACCTGAAACTGCTGGCGGGCAACCCGCTCGGCAATATCCTGACGCTGGTCGCGGTTCTGGGAACCTCCTTCCTGATCTTCACGTCTTTCGCGTCGAACCCGACCGGTGTCGAGTTCTTCGTCGACGAGGAGCCCGACCAGGCCGTCGTCATGGTGTCCGCGCGCGGCAACATGTCCGCCGCGGAATCGCTGGAGATCGTGAAGCAGGTCGAAGCGGAAGTGCTCAAGACGGCCGGCATCCAGAATGTCATCACCTCCGCCTATCCCCCGGGAGGCGGAAGCGGCCCCGATTTCATCGGCGGTGTACAGGACAAGCCGGGCGATCTCATCGGCGAAATGACGCTGGAACTGGCAAAATACTGCTGCCGCCGGAAGGCCTCCGAGATTTTTGCCGAGATCCGCGACAGGTCCGCGGATATCCCCGGCATCCGCGTGGAGACGCGCAAGATCGAGGGCGGTCCTCCGACAGGCAAGGACATCCAGCTTGAGGTCACGTCCACCGATTATGACACCATGGTGGACCAGGTTGCGCGTATCCGGACACATCTGGACACGATGGATCACCTGATCGATCAGGAGGACGACCGTCCCCTGCCCGGGATCGAATGGCAGATCGACATCGACCGTGAACAGGCCGGGCGTTACCAGGCCGGTATCGGCTCGGTCGGCAACATGGTCCAGCTGGTCACCAACGGCGTTCTGATCGGCAACTACCGGCCGACGGATTCCGAGGACGAGGTCGACATCCGCGTCCGGCTTCCCTCCGACGAGCGGACGCTCGACCGCTTCGACCAACTGCGTTTGCAGACACCGCTCGGTCTCGTTCCGATCGCGAACTTCATCGACCGGTCGCCGGAGCCGAAAGTGTCCTCGATCACCCGCCGCGATGGCCTCTATTCGATGATGCTGAAGGCGACCGTCGACAAGACGGCGGTCGATGCGGACGGCAAGCCGCTGACGGTCGACGCAAAGGTCCAGGAACTCAGCGAGTGGCTGGATACCCAGACCTTCCCGGACAATGTCTATCTGCAGTTCCGGGGTGCGGACGAGGACCAGAAGGAATCGGGTGAATTCCTGATGCGGGCCATGATGGCATCGCTGTTCCTGATGTTCCTGATCCTGCTGACCCAGTTCAACTCGTTCTACCAGACCTTCCTGACCCTCTCCACGGTGGTCATGTCGGTGATGGGCGTGTTGCTCGGCATGATGCTGACGGGCCAGAAGTTCTCGATCATCATGACCGGAACCGGGGTCGTGGCGCTTGCCGGGATCGTGGTGAACAACGCGATCGTTCTGATCGATACCTACAACCGCTTCCGGCACGACGGCTTCGATCCGCTCGATGCGATCCTGAAGACGTCCGGTCAGCGTATCCGTCCGATCCTGCTGACAACGGTGACGACGATCGTCGGCCTGGTGCCGATGGCAACCGCCGTCAATCTGGACTTCTTCTCCAAGACGATCGCTGTCGGCGGGATTACCGCGATCTGGTGGATCCAGCTGTCGACAGCAGTCATTTCGGGTCTCGCCTTCTCGACGATCCTGACGCTTATCCTGATCCCGGTCATGATCGCCCTGCCCAACACCTGGGCACGGAGCTACACCGCGACCTGGAACTGGGTTTCGGGCCGCGCGACGGCACGCCGTGAAAGAGCAGCGGCCAGAACAGCGGAAGCCGAAGTCGAACCGGAAACGGATGCGGATCAGGACGTGGAGTGGACCGATCCGGATCTGGAGAAGGAACGTCCGGCCGCCAAGGTTGTCTCGATGCCCAAACCGGCACCGCCCAAGGTGCCGCCGCAGGACGAACAGCCGCTCGCGGCGGAGTGATCCGAGGCCGTACCGGAAAAGATCAAAAGGCCGCGCTCCGCGCGGCCTTTTTCGTTGCTGGATCAACGCGGGCCTGGACCCTGTTTAGGACATCGGCCTTGATCTAGGCTCGCAGTGAAGCCGCTTACCCCGAACGCTTTGCCCATCCTTCGAGACAGCGCTCCCGCGCTTCCTCAGGATGAGGTTTTTCGATGCGTCCGCCACTTTCGTCATCCCGGACGCAGCGCAGCGGAGATCCGGGATCCACTCATTTCCAGAGCGCCGGTCGTTCGACCGAAAGCAGGGCCGCCGCTCCCTGCCCATGACACGCAGTATGCCGCAAAGTAGATTGGGTCCCCGATCAGGTCGGGGATGACACCCGGGGAAGAGGTCAAGGCTATACCTCCACTGTCATCCCGGACGCAGCGCAGCGGAGATCCGGGATCCACTCGTTTCCAGAGCGTTGGTCGTTTGACCGCGAGCAGGGCCGCCGCTCCCTGCCCATGACACGCAGTATGCCGCAAAGTAGATTGGGTCCCCGATCAAATCGGGGATGACACCCGATAGTAGGCCCGTCTCAAGCCCCCACTGTCATCCCGGACGCAGCGCAGCGGAGATCCGGGATCCACTCGTTTCCAGAGCGCCGGTCGTTCGACCGAAAGCAGGGCCGCCGCTCCCTGCCCATGACACGCAGTATGCCGCAAAGTAGATTGGGTCCCCGATCAGGTCGGGGATGACACCCGGGGAAGAGGTCAAGGCTATACCTCCACTGTCATCCCGGACGCAGCGCAGCGGAGATCCGGGATCCACTCGTTTCCAGAGCGCCGGTCGTTCGACCGAAAGCAGGGCCGCCGCTCCCTGCCCATGACACGCAGTATGCCGCAAAGTAGATTGGGTCCCCGATCAAGTCGGGGATGACACTCGGGAGAAGGCGAAGGCAATACCTCCCGAGTGGCACAAACGCATTTTACGCGACCGGGTGACGAGATCGCGCCACGCTCAAGCTCCTTCCATGCCATCACATGTGATATGAAAGCCTGATGGATCATCGATCATTTCTTGCCGGTCTGACGGCGGCGCAGAGAACCGAACTGACGGAAACGTCGGACCGCAAGGGCCTTGCCGCGCTTGCGGTTCATTTCGGGTCGATTGCAATTTTGGGAACATTGATCGTGCTAGAAGTCCCCGGCTGGGCCATGCTGATGATTCCGCAGGGCATCCTGATCATGTTCCTGTTCACCACGCTTCACGAGACCATCCACAGAACCGCTTTCCGGTCGGCGTGGCTCAACGATGTTGTTGCAAGGTTTTGCGGGTTCGTCATCCTGGTGCCGGCGGACTGGTTCCGGTATTTCCATTTCGCCCACCACCGGCATACCCAGGATCCGGAAAACGATCCGGAACTTGCCGGAACAAAGCCTGAGACGTTTTGGCAGTACATCGTTCATGTCAGCGGTCTGCCGACCTGGTGGAGCGAACTGAAAACGCTTATCCGGAACGCCGCGGGCCGCTGCACTGATCCGTTTGTCCCGGCAAACGGCAAGAAAAAAGTCCGGCGTGAGGCGGCACTTTCAATTGTTCTCTATGCAGCGCTGGCCGCACTGTCATTCATGGCGGCGTCGGACGTCCTGCTGTTCGTCTGGATCGTCCCCTGCCTCCTGGGGCAGCCTTTCCTGCGCCTTTATCTTCTTGCCGAACATGGCCGCTGTGCCTTTGTCGCGAACATGCTGGAGAACAGCCGGACGACCTATTCCAACAGGCTTGTCCGCACCCTGGCCTGGAACATGCCCTACCATGCGGAGCATCACAGCTATCCCACGGTTCCGTTTCACAAGCTCCCCGATCTGCACCAGCTCACGAAGGAGCATCTCGGTGCGACCTCCGAAAGCTACCGATCCTTCCACAAGGACTATCTAGGCAGTCTGGAGAACTTGCCCGGCACCGGCTGACCTGCCCAGCTGTTTTCATGTTGTGGATTTCGATTTTTCCCAGCCGTTAAACGTGTCCCGGATCGCTTGCCATTTCCGCGCACCAGTCATATAGTTGCATAATACAACTATATTCAGGTAACCCATGACCGACATCTCAACCTCGCTCGTTCAGGACATCCGCTCCGCCTCCCGTCAGCTTGTCCGGGAGTTCGGGTTTCTCGACAAGACGATCGCGGGCACGGATCTTTCGGGCTCGGGCGTTCACGCGATCATGGAAATCGGGCTGCACCCCGGCGTGACGGCGAAGGATCTGGCAACCCGGCTGAAGCTCGAAAAATCGACGATCAGCCGGCTTCTCAAGGCGCTGGAAATCCGGGGAGACATCCTGCAGACGCGCTCCGAACAGGATGGCCGCGTCTTCGGCCTGAGCCTTACGAATGCCGGCTGGAAAACCTTCGCCGAGATCGACACGTTCGGCGATCAGCAGGCCCGCACGGCCCTGTCGAGGGTTAGAAACGGCTCGGCGCGCTCGATCGCCGATGCCCTGACCACCTACGCCGATGCCCTGGCCGGCTCGGAACAGAGCGCCGGCAAGGCGGGGCACCGCTTTGAGATCCTCGAAGGCTATCAGACAGGAATGATCGGTGACATTGCCGCGCTGCATGCCAGGACACATGGCGCGATCATCGGCATGGGACCGACCTTCGAGAGCGTCGTCTCACAGGCGATGGCCGAGTTCATGCAGCGTGTCGGCAACCCGCTGAACAACAGCTGGAGCATTCTGGAAAACGGCGAGATCATCGGCTCGATCAGCATCGACGGCGAGGACCTGGAAGGCAACGTTGCCCACCTGCGCTGGTTCATCCTGTCGGAGAAGCTTCGCGGCCTCGGCCTTGGCAGGACGCTGCTTCTCAAGGCCCTCGAGCACTGCGACGCACACGGCTTCGACGAGATCCACCTCTGGACCCTGAAGGGTCTCGATGCGGCCCGAAGCCTCTACGAGCGGAACGGCTTCACCCTCGCCGACGAATATGTCGGTGATCAATGGGGCAAGTCGGTCACCGAACAGATGTTCGTCCGCAAACGACGCTGAAACACCGGCTCGGCTTCTCAATCCGACCAAAGAGATGGATCATTCCAGGCATCGGGAACAATCAGGCGTCCGGTCAAGGTGGTGCTGCCGTCATCAAGCCGAACGGACTGCCAGGCGTCCTTCCACTCGGCAGGGATCGGACAGGGTGTTTCGACCAGGTGATCCGGCTTGAAACCGAAACGGGCGTAATAATTCGGATCACCGAGAACAAACACGCAGCCGACAGCCGCTTTCAGCTGATCAAAACCTGACCGCACCAATGCGGAACCGATCCCGCTTCGCTGAAGTCCGGGTGTCACGCAGAGCGGGCCGAGCAAGGCAACGCCATTGTCACCGGGCTCCACCGTGCAGCGCGTGAAAATGACATGCCCGGCAGGTGTCCCGCCGGAAACGGCCAAGAGAGACGTCACCGGTGCAGCGCCACCAAGCAGGTTCGAGACCAGGGGAAACAAGTCTTCGTCCGGAAAGGCGTCGACATAGAGCTGGCGCAGTCGTTCCAGGTCCCGCGTTTCCGTACATCTGAACTCAATTTCGGGCGTCAATCGCTGCTCCCGCGTTTCCCTCGGCGGTCACTTGCCGCCGGACGCCTGAAATACTGCAGGCTTCCCCGCCGGACCTCATTGACACCTGTCAAGCGACGCAGATGCCAAGGCTCACCAGCTCAAGAGGGATCGCCGGAACCGGCGCTTTGCTGCCTGATGGATGAGAGCACCAATGCCAGATGGGCCTTGTGAATTTCAGCCGCGAGTTTTACGTCCCGAAGCGCAATCGCACGGCGGATCATAGAGATCTCGTCAATCAGCGCCTGCACCTGTTCGGCAAAATCCAGTTCGTCCAGGAGCAGAAACCAGAACCTGGCCGACTCGAAGAAAAGTTTCTCGTTTATCTCGCGCAACACGTCATTCTTGACCAGTCCGTGCAGGATCGTATTCAGCTGGATGTTGATCTGAGCGAATTCGCGCTTGTCACGGCTCTCAAGCAACCCGGCGCATACAGCCACCAGCTCCGCAAGCCTCGCCTCAAGCCCATCGGGTATGGGCAGTCTCGCGCTGTCGGAAAGCGCATCCATCAGCCGCATGCGCACCACGTAGACATCCTGCATCCGCTTCAGGTCAATGCTTGTGACGGCAGTGCCCTGCCCGTGCCTGCTTTCTATGAGGCCGTCGCGTTCGAGGCGCTGCAAGACGGCACGCATGGGTGTCCTGCTGACACCGAATTCAGCTGCCAGTTCCCGCTCGTTCAAACGCGATTCCGGCGGATAGTCCAGCATACAGACCCGCATGCGCAGAGTTTCGAAAATGTCTTCTTTCGTCATCGGATACCAGAGCTGCTTTCGTCAATCCGCGTCATGAGGTTGCCGCCGGACAATGTGCCTGAACCGGTAACGGACCCCTGCCTGCTGCAAGCATTGCATGTTCCTTTTCGATAGCGTCAAGTGCCAATTCTCAGGACTGCATTCAGATCCTTCAGAAGCGCGATGACGCTTTGCGGCGTGATCCTGCCGGTTGCCGCATTTTCGGCACTCGGACGGTTCTGGATCTGCATCGTGAAATCGGAACTGTCGGAGGCGACCCGGACCGTGTGCAGGTTTCGGCTCAAGGCCGGGTCCGCCCAAACCTCCATGCGCGTCCGGTCCGGGCCGATCCCGGCAAGGCTGAGCGCGGCTGCCACATTCACGTTTGCCGGAAACGCGCGCGCGACTTCCGTAACCGATCCGGCGAGAATGCAGGTGGCTTCGGAGAGCGTGCTCAAATCCAGTCCCGTCTTTTGAATGTACGGTGCGTTCACCAGACCTGCGACGGGCTTGCGGGTCTCAATCGTGATTGACGTAATGGTGCCCTGGTTGACCGCCTTGATGGCATCCAAACCGAGCATCGCGCCGGAAGGGACGAAAATACGCCCGCCTGCGCTGGAAGCCAGATCAATCAGGTCCTCCCGCCCGAGCAACTGGCTTGCCGACAGGACAACCAGCACCTTGCCGTTTTCAAGAACGGGCCGGGCCAGACTGTCGAAACGCGCCGGCGGCAAGGCTTCTACGACGAGATCGCACGCATCCGCGAGTTCATCGAATGTCATGTTGTGTAGCGGGAGAGATAATTCACGAGCCACCGCCGCAGCCCGCTCGGCGTTCCGGACCGAAATGCCGGCGAGGTCACATCCGGGGATGCCACCTTCGGACAGCGTTCTTGCGACAGCAAGTCCGATCGCTCCCGTCCCGGCGATACCGATTTTCATGCGGCTTTCTCCTGTTCGGCAAAAACATTGGCCCTGATCCCGGTCGCAACAGCCTGATTCCGAGCAGGTTACCTGGCTGCCAGCGTGCGTCGAGTGGCGTGGTTGTGCAACAGGCATCGCCCCAGGGTACGGACCCATTGCCGTATTTGTGCGCCCTGGTTCCAGATGGACGGTTTCATGCAGCCAGCGTGTCCGATGCTGCCACCGGAAACGCGCACTTGCTGCGTGTCTCGGAAGGCAGTTCACCAAACTGTTTGCGGTAGTAGGTCGTGAACCTGCTCCAGTCCCAGAACCCCTCTTCAGCCGCAATGTCTCCGATGCTGGTATCGGCATAGGCTTTGTCATGCAGTTTGCGGCGTGAATTGTTCAGACGAACAATCCGCGCATATTTCGCCGGTCCCATATTAATGAGCTCGGCAAAGGCCTTTTCGATCGAGCGCCGCGAACCAAGCCGCGAGAATTCGCGCGAACTCAAGATTTCCGTTTCCCCGTCATGTGCCAAAAGCGCGTGTCTCACTGCCTGGTAAAACTCAAGTGCGCGCGGCTTCTGATAGGTGAAAAATGCCTGCTTCGACAACCATTCAAAGGTCAGGCCGGTTGCCAGACTCGCCAAGAAACTGTTTCCAAATGCTTGCCGGCGCTCGACACTTCCGGGTAGCTGCGAAGCTTCCAGCGCGACACAGCAGACGTCCTTGAGCCGGTTCGCAAAAAACGTCGTTTTCAGAAACTCACCACGCGCGACCTCGCCATTCAGCCAGTCCGCAATCTCCGGCAGAGCATCCGTTAGTTCGCGAAAAATCCTTTTGCTGACTTTCACGGTCAATTGCGTGCTCTCGGCCGGAGAAATCAGAACGCGCCTGTCTCCGCCGGACTGAAGGAGAACCCAGTCTTTTGCCTTGGTCACACCGTTGTAGGAAAGATCAGGACGCCGCGAGTCGACACACATGCTGAAGGTCAGCGTGTCGTTGTGCAGATCGATCTCCTTTTCGATCGTCTGGTTACACCACGCAAGACAAAACGAGATACCCGGAAAGTTGAGGTCCAACAGCCGGCCAGCAAAATGGCCTTCACCGAGCTGCACAATTCTTGCCGTGTCGGGGCAGCAGGACGTGAATTGTTCCAAATCACGCGTCT
This sequence comes from Roseibium sp., assembly GCF_965229775.1. Lineage (GTDB taxonomy): Bacteria > Pseudomonadota > Alphaproteobacteria > Rhizobiales > Stappiaceae > Roseibium. Next base: position 4,247,888 of record NZ_OZ245929.1, on the reverse strand, counting down.
CAAGTCCCTGCAATACGGCGTCAAGGGCCTCAGGTTTGCAGGTATCAGTGATTTTGACAGCCATTAGAACCTCCCTTCTCCCGGGCCCTGAGCTGTCCGACGATCAAGGCCATGGCATTCTGCTCCTTCCGTGAGCCCGTTTTCCCGTTTCAAGTTCCGTCTGTTCAGTCCGCGGATTTCACGGCACTCAGAAACTGCTTTGTGCGCTCCCTTTGGGGATTGTCGAAGAGTTCGTCCGGCGTTCCCTGCTCTTCGATCCTCCCGCCGAAAAAGAAGCAGACGCGGTCGGAGATATCGCGCGCAAACCCCATCTGGTGGGTCACCATGAGCATGGTCAGGCTTTGTTCCGAGACGAGCTTTCGGATGACGTTGGTCACTTCTCCGATCACTTCCGGGTCGAGGGCCGACGTGACTTCGTCGAAGAGCATGACCTTGGGACGCATTGCGAGCGCGCGCGCGATCGCGACCCGCTGTTGCTGCCCCCCGGAAAGCCGCGACGGGTGCTGATCGCGTTTTTCGATCATGCCGACCATCTGAAGCAGTTCCTCGGAACGCTCGCGCGCGTCCTGTTTCGTCAATCCAAGGACCTGGACCGGACCCTCCATGCAGTTCTGAAGCGCTGTCATGTGCGGAAACAGATTGAAATGCTGGAAGCACATGCCGATGGGTTCACGAGCCTTGCGAAGGTATCGCCGGTCAGCGGGCACGAGCGTCCCGTTTTTTGCCATGTGCGTGAGCGGCCGGCCATCCACGTAGATCACGCCCTTGTTGATCTGTTCCAGCATCAACATGCGCAAGACCGTCGTTTTGCCGGACCCGGAGGGACCGATGATCGAAACCATTTCGCCTTCGGCAATGTCGAGATTCAGGTCTTCCAGAACGGTCAGCGCACCATATTTCTTGGTGACGTTCATGAACCGGACCATGGGAACATCCGTTCCATCCAGTTCGAGCGGATAGGCATTCAGATTGTCCATCAGTCAATTCCAATCCTGCGGCGCACCCAGTTTTCGAACAGCCTGATCAGGCCTGCTGAAGGCACGGAAATCGCCAGGAAAATGATGCCGACGAGCGTGAACGGTTCCAGGAAACGGTAGTGCTCGGAGCCGATCGCATTGGCGGTGTGCATGAGTTCAGCGACCCCGATGACGGAGAGCATCGGCGTGTCCTTGAATATTCCGACGAGATAGTTGCCCATCCCGGCGACCGAAGGCGGAAGGGCTTGCGGAATGATGACGCGGACATAGGTCTGGCGCATGGACATGCTCAAGGACATGCACGCCTCCCATTGGCCTTTCGGTACGGCTTCAAGCCCGCCCCGGTAGACCTCCGAGAGATACGCGGAATAATGCAGACCAATTGCAATCATTCCCGCGGTCCAGGGATCCAGCCGAATGCCGAATTGCGGTCCGACATAGAACACAAAGAAAATCTGCAGCACGAGTGGCGTGGATCTGATGAACTCGACCGCCTCGCGAACAATCCAGGTCACCGGCCAGACAGGCGTTCGCTGCGCGAGTGCCAGGATCAACCCGAGGATAACTGCGATGGTGTAGCCGGCGCCGGCCGCCATCAGCGTGTTGCCCGTCGCCACAATGAGCCGGGGCAGGATTTCCAAGGCAAAGTCCCATCGCCAGTCGAACATCGCCTCAGGCCTTTTCGATCCGGCGCGCCATCGACACCTCGAGTTGCCGCATCGCGGGCGTCAAGAGGAACCGTGCGAAGATGTAGTAGATGACCAAAGCGGTCCCGAACGCCTGTATGGACAGAAAGGTCGTGCTGTTTACCTGTTTCGCCTCGAACATGAGATCGGTCACGGATATCAACGAAACCAGGGCTGTGGCCTTGAGCAGTTCAATCAGCAGGTTTCCCCATCCCGGCAGCATGATCACCAGCGCTTGCGGGAGAATGATGCGCCACATGCGCCGCGCCGGTGACATGGACAGCGCATAGGCCGCTTCCCATTGCCCCTTCGGAACGGACCGGACAGCGCCACGGACAAGTTCTGCGCCATAGGCTCCGAGGTTCATGCCAACGGCCAGGAACCCCGCCGTGAATTTCTCCAGCGTCAGACCAAACAGGGGCAGAACGAAGAAAATCCAGTAGAGCTGGACCAGCAGCGAGGTGCCCCGGAAGAGTTCGATGTAGAGGGTCGCGACACCGCGGGCTGCCCAGTGGCGCGCCAGCTTGAGGAGCCCGAAGGCCAAGGCAATGGCGATCGCCAGCGCAGCGGACAGCACGAACTGCGCGAGCGTCACGACCGACCCGTCCAGAAAACGGCCGCCGAATTCAGCAAGAAAATCCGAGTAGGACATGCGAACTCCGATTGTCGGTGCGAACAGGCGGGGCAACCGCCCCGCCCTTTCAGGTCATCGGTTCGCGCAAATCCACTCGGTCTTCACGCTCGGATCCGGCAACTGGGTCTTTCCATATTTGAAGGGTGCCACGGCCTGTAGCATCGCATCGCTTCCAAGATAGTCGGCCTGTGCCGCGTTGAAGGCTTTCAGGAAATCACCGTCGTCCGACCGGAAACCGATCCCCACCCAGTTCTTTGTCCAGTCCGGCAGTTCATTGGGGTCGGTCACTTCAAGCTTGCCGCCGGACTGCTCGGCAAGACCAAGCAGGGTGAAATAGGTGGCAGCGCCGGCATCCGCCCGGCCCGCACGCATGGCGGCGAGGATTTCGGTTGGCCCGGGCACCTGCATGATACGGGTCTCATCCACGCCTTCCTTCTTCGCAGCCTCAACCGTGTTGTAGCCGGCTCCCGTGACCATGAGCGATCCGCTGTCCTTGATATCGGCATAGCTCTTGATGTTCTTGGGGTTGCCTGCCTCGACCAGGAACGCGTCGCCGAAGATGCCCATCGGTTCGGAGAAGGAGATGTTTTCACACCGGCTGCCGATGATGTACATGCCGCCGGTGATGATGTCGAAGCGGCCTGCCTTGAGGCCAGGGATCAGTCCGCCCCACTCGGTGACGACAGGCTCGATATTCTCATATCCCATCGCCTTCAAGACGCCGAGCGCATGAACATTGGCAAATCCCAGCGGCTCGTTGCCATCGCCCGGATAAGCCCAGGGGATTTCGTTTGCAAACCCGATGCGGATCGTTTCGCCCGCATCGATACGGTCCTGAATCGGGCCGGCCGAGGCCACGGACACCGCTCCAATCAGCATGATGGCGGCGGAAATCGACTTTCCAATCTTTGTCATAGGTCTGTTCCCTTGTGTGAAGGTGTTTGATCCCCTAATGACATAAAGGTATACCAATTATTCATCCCTTTGCAACAGATGGTCTTATAAATCTGAATTTTCGTCTTTTTCTGAAATTTATTTGCGTTTCTTGTGAGAATTTCTCTTGTAAGCTCATCCCATAAAATTTAAAGGTACACCAAATAAGGAATTGCCATCTTTGCTCTCACGCTTCCGCCATCGACTTGAAAAGAGGGATAAGCGCATGTCACATGCTCTGCGCACTGTGCTTGACGCCAGCCGGACCGTTCGGTTGTCTGCCTTTCAAGGCCGCGAACGGACTGCCTGCCCGAAAGCCTTCGGAACCTGCCGGACAAGGAGAGCCTGAATGCTGGACCACGCAAAGCAGAAGACCACGGAACTGCAGCAGCGCATGGGCGATGCAGGGATCGACCTCGCTATCTTCACCGACGAAAGCTCAATCGCATATCTGGCCGGTTTCTGGGGCTATCTTGGCATCGAATTCGGCCGCCCGACCCTGCTGGTTGTCCGCCGGAACGGCGCACCGACCGTCATCACCCCCCTGATGGAAAGCGAAATGGTGGCGGCGATGACCTGGGTCGAGGATATCAAGACCTGGGAAGATGCCGGTCAGCGAAGCTGGGCGCGTGCCCTTTCGGAAACGATGGGCAGTGCCCCAAAGGAAATCTGGATCGAGCGGAACTCCATACCGGCGATCGTCCGCAACTTTCTTGATGACACCTATCCGGATTGTCTCCTCAGGGACATATCGGCGCTTCTGGGAGACATGCGTATGATCAAGACCGGGCTCGAGATCGGCGTCATGAAGGAAGCGGGGCAGATCGCCGGCGCGATGATGCTGGCGGCATACGAGTCGCTGCGCGAAGGCGCGCAGGAATATGAATCGGCGCTTGCCGTTATTGAAGCCGGGTCGCGAAAAGCAGCCGGTTTCCTGACAGACAAGGGTTGGGATCGGTTCGTGTCGCCCATGATCCACAATCTGCAGATCCTGCAAAGCGGTTCGGACACGTCCATGGTGCACAGGCGAGCGGGCGTCAAGGCCTACCAGAAATACGATCCGGTCTATTTCTGCTTTTGCAACATGGCCCAATTCAAACAATACAAGCTCGGCTTCGACCGGATGTTTCATGTCGGTGATGTCACCGACGAAGCGCGCGACGTACAGGAGGCCGCCATCGCGGCGCAGCAGGCAGCCATCGCAGCTATACGTCCCGGTGTTCTTGCCGAAGAGGTCGCCATGGCCGCCAACGATGTTTACCGCCAACGCGGGTATCAGACGGGTTACCGAACCGGCAGGTCAATCGGCGTCGCCTACCTCGAGGCCCCAGAATTGAAGGAAGGGGACAAGACGGTCCTCAAGCCCGGAATGACCTTCGCCGTGGACGGCGGCATTTCAATCGACGGCATCACTGCCGGCCGCATCGGCGATTCCGTTGTCGTGACGGAAACGGGAGCCGACTACATCACGGACTATCCGCGCCGGATCCTGCTCAGCAGACATTGATACCCATGCACGGCCTTTCCTCACAACCGACGGATCAGGATTTAAATGCGATGGCTGACACCAAACCGTTTCCGGAAAGTGAACTTGGACACCGTCTCCAACGCGCCTGCTCAGCGCTTGCCGAAAATGATCTCGACGGCATCCTCATATCCGTTCCGGAGAGCATCTACTGGCTGACCGGACTGGATCACTGGGGGTTCTTCGCGGCGCATGTCCTTGTCCTCAACCGCAACGGTGACATGGCGTTGTGCTGCCGGGCCATGGAAAAGATCACCGTTCACAATCAGGTCGAAAACGCCGCCTTTTACGGGCACCCGGACAACGAAGAGCTTTCGGATGCCGTTCTCAGGGCAGTCGCGGATCTCGGGTTGACGGGCGGACGCGTCGGAATTGAAAAACGAAGCCTGTTTCTGACGCCCCGCCATGCGGAACTCATTCAGCAAGGAGATGCCCACTGGGTGGACGCGTCGGGCGTCATCGACGATCTGCGGCAGGTCAAATCGGCGCTGGAAATGGAATACACGCGAAAAGCTGCCCACGCCGCCGATCTCGGGACCCTGTCAGCCATAGAGGCCGTGCGCAACGGGGCCAGCGACTACGAGATCGCTGCGGCCTATCACGACCGGATGATCCGCGAAGGCAGCGAATATCCTGGCTTCGGGCCCTTTATCAGACCCACGACGCGGCTTGGCGAAGAGCACACCACCTGGCGCGGAGATGTCTTCCGGAACGGCGATGCCGTCTTCCTGGAGACCTGTGCCGCGTTCCGCAAGTATCAGGCCCCAATGGGACGGCTCGCCTATGTCGGCAGTGCTCCTGAAGGTGCAGAAAGGTCGGCAGAAATCGCGATCGACGGAATGAAGGCGATTTGCGCCGCTTTGAAGCCGGGTGCCAAGGCCGGCGATGCCTATGCTGCGTGGCGTGAGGTTGCTGCTTCGGCCGGTCTTCATGACTATGAGCGTCATCATTGCGGCTACATGGTCGGTATCGGATTTCCGCCGAGCTGGACAGGAGGTTCCATGGTTACATCGCTCTTCCCCAACTCCGAACGCAGGCTGGAGACAGGCATGGTTTTCCACGCACACAGCTGGTTCACCAACACGGATGTTGTCGACTACTTCATCTCCAACACTGTTCTTCTGACCGAGAACGGTGCTGAAATACTCACCAACAAAACGCCCGAAACCCTGATAATCCGGTGACAGGCTTGCTTCCGCGATTTGCCGAGGTGCGGTGTCCGGCCGGCCTGAGAGGAGACCCGAGATGAAACCGCTGCAGAAACAGACTTTGCAAGGTGTCTTCGACCAGATGGCCAGCCATGACTGGTCCGATGCGGAACTGAATGAGCTGATCGACCCGCAGATGGGCGTCATCACCGGCTTTCAGAACCTGCTTGAGGAACTGGAGGTTCTTCGGAAGACGGATCTCGGCACAACGCCTCCGGCGCTCGGCGTGCAGAAACGATAGATGACAACGCATCCCGCCTTTGAAGACATTCGGTCCCTGAGAGCTTTGCTGACCGCCGGCAAGATTTCACCACCGGAACTCGTCTCCGTTTTCGCCGAGCGTATCGAGCGGCACAATGCCGTTTCCCGGGCATTCATCACCGTGACAGCGGCAAATGCGGCGGAATGCGCGGCATCACTGTCAGAGGGAGACCTGCCGCAGTCACCGCTTGCCGGCATTCCTTACGCCAGCAAGGATCTCATCGACATTGCCGGTGTCAGAACGACCGCGGGATCGCGCGTTTTTCATGACAGGGTCGCCCAGGAGGACGCCTTTGTGATTGCGCGTTTGCGCAACGCCGGTGCGCTAAGCATGGGGAAAACCAACCTTCATGAATTCGCCTATGGTGCGACCGGCGAAAACGAGGTCTACGGCACGTGCGTCAACGCCTATGACACAACGCGTTTGGCCGGCGGTTCCTCGAGCGGTTCGGCGGCGGCGGTTGCCTTCGGTCTTGTTCCGGCTGCCCTTGGCACGGATACCGGCGGATCCGTGCGCGCACCTGCCGCGCTGAACGGTCTTGTCGGGCTCAAACCGACAATCGGCCGGGTTCCGACCCATGGGGTCGTGCCTTACTGCTGGACCCTCGACCATGTCGGTCTCATCACGCGAACCGTCGCCGACAGTGCCGATTTGCTTGAGGTGGTCTCCGGCTACGATCCCAGGGATCCCGGATCCGTCAACTTGCCGCGCGAATCTTATTCCGATGCGATTGGAGCGGATGTTTCCGGCATCAGGGTCGGCATACCTTCCGATTTTTTCTTCGACCGCTGTGATCCACAGATACTGGCGGCGCTGGAACGCGTGAAAGCGCACCTTGTCCGCCGGGGCGCGGTGCTTGTGCCCGTGTCGTTTCCAGACATGGCGCAGACGCGAACCGTGTCTCTTACCGTGCAGATGCCTGAAGCGCTCAGCGCGCATTCCGCTTACTTGGAAACGCGCGGTGATCTATACAGCGCGGACTTTCGGGCAGGCCTTGCCGTCGGCCAGTGCATTCTCGCGGAGCACTACGTGAAGGCCAAAAGGTTCATTGAAACGTACCGGCAGCAGACCAATGCACTTTTCGATCAGGCCGACGTCATCCTGACCCCCGCAACGCCCGAAATCGCGCAAAAGGTTGGAACCGTCAGCACCCGGCGAGATGGCGTCGACGAGGCGATCGGCAATGCGATCACGCGCTATACGAGTTTTTTCAACATGACCGGGCACCCTGCCCTGACGATGCCCTGCGGCATGCACACGGAGGGGCTACCCATCGGTTTGCAACTCATTGGACGTTACTTCGAGGAAAAAACCGTGTTCCGCGTTGCGTTCGACATCGAACGCAACGAAGCCTTTTCCATACCGCTGCCGGCGGTCGACACCTGACCCGGAGCTCTATGCCTTCGTGATGGAATTGCCGCCGTCGCAGAGCAGCGCAGAGCCTGTGACAAAGGACCCTGCGTCGCTCAGCAGAAAGAGTGCGGCGCGCGCGATCTCCTCCGGCCCGGCCATGCGCTTCAGGGCATGGAGTCCGGCGACATAGTCGTGAAAAGCCGGATCATCTCCTGCCATTTCAGTTTTGGTCCCGCCCGGCAGCAGGGAGTTGACACGGATGTTCTGAGGACCGCACTCAACGGCCAGCACCTGTGTCAGTCCGGTGAGTCCCGCCTTTGAGGCGGCATAGGCCGACATGCCCGGCAGACCGATGGTGTGACCGACGAATGTCGATGTGAATACGATCGACCCACCCCCCGATCCGGCCATGGCCGGGATCTGGTGCCTTGCGGCGAGGAAGGCGCTGGTGAGGTTGGTCGCGAGGACCTGGTTCCAGTTTTCAAGGCTGAGCTCGGAAACCGGCCCCATGTCGCCGAGCATTCCGGCATTGTTGAACGCGCCGTCCAGCCTGCCGAAGCTCTCCAGGGCCGCGTTGACGGAGGCTTCGGCAAAGCCGGGGTCGGCAACGTCGCCGGCGAACACCTTGATGCGGGGTGCAGCCTCCGGCAATGCGGCCCTGACCTCGTCAAGCCTGTCCTTGCGCCTTGCCGCCAGAACGAGATTGGCGCCCTCCTCTGCAAATATCCGCGCCGCCGCCGCCCCGATGCCGCTGCTGGCACCCGTGATCAGAATTGTCTTTCCGCGTAACACTTCAAGCTCCTCTTGGTTGTGAGGCGCTCTAAGTGAACTTGAAAGTTTGCGGATGAAACCCGATTTGCGAGACCGATCCAGGGTCCGGACCCTAGTTCAGCCGCCGTGGTCCTTGTCCCGGTCGGCTATGTTGTCGAGATCGGTGTCGCATTCATCGCCGTCGTCATCGAGGGCCATGTTTTCGTCCGCCATGACGAGCTTGCGGTGTGCACGCCATGAAACCGGGATCGTCAGGAGATAAAGGACGGCGGCGCCCGCCACCATCCGGAAAGGATAGCTGACGGTGAGCGCCACGATCAGGACGGCCGCCACGATCAGGGGTAGAACGTAGTCGCGCCGTACGCGCGTGCCGAGCGTCTTGCCGGAAAAGGTCGGCAGCCTGCTGATCACCAGAAATGCAATGCCGACCGTATAGGCCGCAACGAAAGCGGCATCGGCGAACCAGTGCGGAAACAGTCCGAGAAAGTCGAGGTAAAGCGGCAGCAGGACCGTCAGCGCACCGGCCGGTGCGGGAACACCCGTGAAGAAACGTGACGTCCAGGCGGGCTTGTTCGGGTCGTCGAGTGCAACGTTGAAACGGGCCAGGCGCAGGGCCATCGAGATTGCGAAGATCAGGGCGGCGATCCAGCCAAGATTCCCGGCATCCTTGAGCAGCCATAGATACAGCATGAGCGCCGGAACAACGCCGAAATTCACGAAGTCGGACAGGGAATCCAGCTCCGCGCCGAAGCGTGAGGTGCCCTTCATGAGGCGGGCGACGCGGCCGTCCAGCCCGTCCAGGACAGCGGCGAGAATGACGGCCCCGACCGCAAATTCCCAGCGGCCGTCGAAGGCCATGCGCACGGCGGTCAAACCTGAACAGAGCGCCAGCAGCGTGACCATGTTCGGCACGATGAGGCGCATCGGAACGCGGCGGAACCGGGGCGTCTGACGGCTCTTGTCGGCGCTGCTGTCCTTGCTCTCGGCCACCTTATACCTCAACTCATACGCGTCAGGGGCTGCGCCGGGGCCTGGGGCTGCGCAAGATCCGCGAGGATCGTTTCACCGGCAATCATGGTTTGCCCGAGCGCCACTTTCGGCTGTGTACCGGCGGGGAAGTAGACATCCAGGCGCGAACCGAAGCGGATCAGGCCGAACCGGTCTCCCCCGGTGATCGTTTCGCCTTCACGCACGAAGCACACGATCCTGCGCGCTACCAGCCCGGCGATCTGCACCACGCCGATCCTGGCTTCGCCGGTGTCGATGACAAGCCCGTTGCGCTCATTGTCCTCGCTGGCCTTGTCGAGTTCCGCATTCAGAAACTTGCCGGCCCTGTAGGCGACGCGTTCGATCTTGCCGCCAACCGGGGCGCGGTTCACATGGCAATTGAAAACGTTCATGAAGATCGAGACGCGCATCAGCGGTTCGCTGCCGATTTCAAGCTCCTGCGGCGGCCTGACGAGGCCGACATGGCTGACGACACCATCCGCCGGTGAAATGACAAGACCGTCTCCGACCGGCGTGACCCGTTTCGGGTCGCGGAAAAAATAGCAAATCCACCCGGTGATGAAGAGCCCGATCCAGAAGAGCGGGTCGACAAACCAACCGACAACCAGGGTCGCGACAAGCGATATGGCAATAAACGGCCAGCCCTCCCGATGGATCGGGACCATGGCTTTGGTGACGGTATCGACAATCGACATCAAGTTCTTCCGAATTCAGGGTGAGGACATACCTGCAGCAGCGCGCTGAAAGCCGTCGCAGGATAGGCACCCGTTGCGCTTCAATACTCCCCCGCTTCTAGAGGCTTTTTGGCGCGATGAGAACCTGCCGGGACTGATTTTCCTGCGGTTTTGTGCAGCCAACGCGCGGAATATGCGGGTTATTCCGCCGCCTTGCGGTAGTCCATTTCCCAGTAGGCCGGCCGGCCGTATTTGGAGATCAGGAAATCCACCAGTTTCGTGACCTTTGGCGGGATGAACTTTGCAGGCGGATAAACGGCATAGATGTTCCCTGTCCGGGCCACCGGATAGTTCTCCATCACGGCGACGAGCCTGCCGTCCCGGAGATCTTCCCACACATGCGCAAGCGACTTGACCGTGAGGCCGAGCCCGTAAATCGCCGCGTCATAGGCAAAATCACCGCTGTCGCCGGAAATGACCGGCTCTTCCAGATGATAGGCGATCTCCCCTTCCGGCCCTTCGAAATACCAGACGGGCATCGGATCGAAACCAACGCAGTCGTGGTTGCGCAGATCTTCCGGCGAACGGGGAATGCCCTTGCGTTCCAAGTATTCAGGGCTGGCACAAAGCACGCGCGGATTGCCGCCGAGCTTGCGGGCAATCAGGCTGGAATCGGGCAGCGGCGCACCCCGGATTGCCATGTCGTAACCTTCGGCGACCAGATCGACGATGCGGTCCGTCATGTCGACCTCCAGCCTCAATTCGGGATAAAGCTCCCTGAATTCGGGAAGATAAGGCAGGATGTGTTTTCGTCCGAAGAAGACGTTCAGCGACATGCGCAGCATGCCGCGCGGCGCGTCTTCGGCCGCATCGATCAACGCCCGCGCGCGGTCCATCTCGCCGAGGGCATTGCTTGTGTGACGCAGAAAGACCTGCCCGGCCTCGGTCAGGCCCGTGCGCCGCGTGGTTCTGGCAACCAGCTGGGAACCGAGTTCCTTTTCCAGATTGCTCAACCGGCTGCTGGCCGCCGACGGTGACAGGCCGAACTCCCTGCCTGCGGCGGACAGGCTGCCGAGTTCGGCCACGCGTTTGAAGAACTTCAGATCATCGAGTCGCATTATTCGAAACTTTCGAAAGATATCTTCCAGATTACCCCAATTCTTCGAAAGTTCGCAATATGAGATAAAGCCTCCACAGACAAAAGGAGCCAGTCATGATCCACACCGGCAACATCTACGAAACCCGCGCCCGTGCTGCCCGCAACAAGGAGCTGAGGGGTCTGGCAAGGGCTGTCACGAACTTCCTCTTCGGCAGCGCTGCAGACCGGCAAGCCGGCAGAAAAGCGCCTGCGAACGACATCGGCATTGCCGACGAAACTGCACGGATAACCGACCGCGCGGCCTGACAGGCAAAACAGCCCTTAGGTCACCGCACTTTTTGAAATTCAAAGCTTGTCTTGAGGCGGGCCGCCTGCAACAAAGGCGGCATTCTCAGGGCGGGGTGGAAGTCCCCACCGGCGGTATGCAGTGCGCTGCAAGCCCGCGAGCGCTTTCCATGTGGAAGGGTCAAGCAGATCAGGTGAGATGCCTGGGCCGACGGTTACAGTCCGGATGCAAGAGAAACAGCGCTCGGATCGCCATGATCCGGGCCGCTCGTGATCGCCTTGGGTGACGTGTCGCAAACAGGGAGATCACCAATGACACACACCCGCTATGCCTTCATCAAGGCCGGTTGGCATTCCGACATCGTCGACCAGGCACTTGAGGGCTTTCAACAGATCATTCCCGCCGAAAACATCGATGTGTTCGATGTTCCCGGTGCATTCGAAATGCCGCTCGCGGCGAAAAGCCTTGCGAAAACCGGCAAGTATGCGGCGATCGCCGCGGCGGCGCTCGTCGTCGACGGCGGCATCTACAGGCACGACTTCGTTGCGCAGGCTGTCGTGACAGGGCTGATGCAGGCAGGCCTCGAAACGGATGTTCCGGTCCTGTCCGTCTCCCTGACACCGCATCATTTCCAGGAAACCGATCATCACACGGCAATCTACCGTGAGCATTTCGTGCTGAAGGGGCGCGAGGCGGCCAAGGCCGCTCTTCAGATCAGCACGTTCCGGCAGCAGTTGAGCGCCTGAACCCGGTTCAGGAGAGGGGCAGAACGCCCTCCTCCGGATCCCGCTATTTCGCCGGGATGTAGTCGGCGGTCCTGCCGCGTGTGACGATACCCAGTTCATCGTTTTCCCGCGCCGCACGCAGCCGTTCCTCGGCCTCGTCGGCTTCGCGCTGACGTGCCCACATCGAGGCGTAAAGACCGTTCATGTCGAGGAGCTCGGTGTGCGTGCCGCGCTCCGCGATTTCGCCCGCTTCAAGCACGATGATCTGATCGGCGTTCACCACCGTCGACAGACGGTGTGCAATCACCAGCGTGGTGCGGTTCTGCGCAACCTGATCGAGAGCGGACTGGATCTCCCGTTCCGTGTGCGTATCCAGCGCCGACGTGGCCTCGTCGAGAATGAGGATCGGCGGCGATTTCAGGATCGTGCGCGCAATCGCGACCCGCTGTTTCTCGCCCCCGGACAGTTTCAGCCCGCGCTCTCCAACCTCCGATGCATAGCCGTTCGGCAACCTCTCGATGAAATCGTGGATCTGCGCCATCCGGGCAGCTTCACGCACCTCTTCATCGGTTGCATCGGGCCGTCCGTAGCGGATGTTGTAGGCAATGGTGTCGTTGAATAGAACCGTGTCCTGCGGCACCATTCCGATGACGTGGCGCACGCTTGCCTGCGTCACATCCCGCACGTCCTGACCGTCGATTTCAACCGCGCCGCCGGTCACATCGTAGAACCGGAACAGCAGGCGCGAGATGGTCGACTTGCCCGCGCCGGACGGTCCGACAATGGCAATCGTCTTGCCGGCCGGCACCTCGAAATCGACGCCTTTCAGGATCGGACGATCCGGATCGTAGTGGAACTTCACATCCTTGAAGGCGATCTTGCCGCCAGCGGTCTTAAGCGGCTCGGCGCCTTCCTTGTCCTCAATCTCGGCCGGAACGAGCAGCAGGTCGAACATGGATTCGATGTCCGCGAGCCCCTGCCGGATTTCCCTGTAGAGAAAACCGATGAAATTGAGCGGAATGGAGATCTGCATCAACAGCGCGTTTATCAGGACAAAGTCGCCGATATTCTGTTCGCCGGCCATCACGGCTCTTGCCGAAAGCGCCATGCAGACCGCCATGCCGATGCCCAGGATCACGGCCTGCCCAAGGTTGAGCCACGCCAGGGAAGTCCAGGTCTTGGTCGCCGCCTTTTCGTATTTCGCCATGGAGACGTCAAAGCGGGCGGCCTCCATCTTTTCATTGCCGAAATACTTGACCGTCTCGAAATTCAGGAGACTGTCGATTGCCTTGGAGTTCGCATCGGTATCGCTCTCGTTCATTTCCCGGCGGATGCCGATCCGCCAATTCGAGCATTTGATCGTGAACCAGACATAGGCAACGATCATCACCGCGACGATGACAACATACATGAAGCCGAACTGGTACCAGATGACCGCCGCCATGATGGCGAACTCAAAAACGGTCGGGATGCCGTTGAGGATCGTGAACCGGACGATGGATTCGATCCCCTTGACGCCGCGTTCGATCACACGACTGAGACCACCCGTCCGCCGTGCCAGATGAAACCGCAGGGAAAGCTGGTGCAGATGCCGGAAGGTCAGGATCGCAAGCTGGCGCACCGCATGCTGTCCGACACGTGCAAAAAGCGCGTCGCGGAGCTGGTTGAAAGCCACGGCAAGAAAGCGCGCCGCGTTGTAGGCCAGAACCAGCATCACCGGCGCGACAAGAAAGGCAGGCAGTCCCGTGTCCGTTCCCGTCAGTGCATCCGTCGACCAGGCGAAGAAATAAGGTGAAAAGACCGTCACGATCTTTGCAATGATCAGCGCGAAAAGCGCCAGCAGAACGCGTCTTTTCAGATCGGGCCGGTCCGACGGCCAGATGTAGGGCCACAAGTTGCTCAGCGTCGACAGCGTGTTGCCCTCATCGGCGCTGACAACCTTTTGTGTCCGGGAACTCTGGCTGCCTCTGGCCGCATCGGTCGACCGCTGCGGCGAGGTGGCTGATTGATCTGTCAATTCTGTCTCCGGGGCCGCGGACAGCGACCCGTTTTCTTTAGTCGATCTTCGTTTTCGCCGAATGCAGGGCGAGATCCGCGGGCGACTGCAAGGCGTTCAGTTCTTTCCAGAAATCTTCTGAGAAAGCTTCCGCGCGGCGCAGCATGTCGTGATTGAGGAAATAGTGGCAATTGCGGCCCCTGGCATCGCAGACCAGAAGCCCGGCATCCTTGAGTACCTGCAGATGCTGCGAAACGGTCGACTGGGCCAAAGGCAGGTGGTCGACGATCTCACCGCAGCAGGCTTCCTCGCGCATCGCCAGTTGCTTTATGATTGCAAGCCGGGCCGGATGCCCAAGCGCGCGGAAAATCGCCGCGAGTTCCTCGCAGTTTGACAAGCATACCGAAGCGGGTCCGCAGGACTTTTCTGACGGCTGCCCCGTCTCGCTCATCAAACCGCTCCTTTTTCACGAAACCGTGTTTCATCGTAGATATGCGATGAATTTGTCAAAAAGCAAGTGGTTCAAACGAAATTGGCAGGCAGGCCGAAGAGGCCCCCTGCCAATATTCCTCAGGCCCGGATTGCCGTCAGCCCCTGTTGGACGCGTCCTGCTCCCGGTCCGGCCAGTTCACGTCTCCCTCGGGTGTGAGAAAGACCTGGCCCGGATAAATCAGGTCGGGGTCGCGGATCTGGTCCTGGTTTGCCTGGTAGATCGTCGTGTAGCGCACACCATCGCCGTAAAGACGCCGCGAGATGCGCCACAGATTGTCGCCCTTGCGGATGATGACCACCGGAAGCGACTTCTGGACATCGGCGCCCTGGCTGCCCTGACCGCTCCCCGACCCGGTCGCGACCACCTTGGTCAGAACGATCTGCTTGTCCTGTTCCTTCTCAAAGGTCACGGCGGCACGTGCATCCACGCCATCGCCATCCTGCGCGATCAGGTCGGCCCGGACCTCGACATTTCCTTCCGGCACATTCTTGGTGCCCTGCACCAGCCACCGGCCGCTGGAATTGACCTTGGCTTCTCCCTGGTATTCTTCACCGACATAGACGCGCACCGAAGACCCCGGCTTTCCGGTTCCGGCAACATAGACCTTGTCCGGTTCGGATTCGACGGCTTCCACCGTGACAGAAGGTTCCTTGCCTGCGGTGGCCTGCTGCTGCGGCTGCACTGCCGGTGCGCCTGCTGCCTGAGCCGCCTGCTCCTGCTGCACACCATTTCCGCTGACTTCGCCCGCAGCCGTCCGTGTTTCGACCGGCTGGGCCGTTTGTGCTTCAACGGTTACCGCAGTTTCGTTTTGAGATGCCCCGGTCTGCGCGCCTTGCGCCGTTTCCGCAGCGGTCGTGTCAGATGCCGTTTTGTCGCTGGCCTCCGCGGCGGTTTGCGCAGGGCTCAGGGACGCGGTTTCGGTGGCGTCGTCTTGTGCCGGTGCATCGGCTGCCTCGCCGGGTGCCTGGCCCTTGTCGCTGGTTCCGGAGGTGGATTGCGGCTGTGCCGCCGTTTCCTGCGCCGTCGCCGGCGTGGTTCCAGCGTCTGCCCGGGCGGTCTGTTCCGCCTCGGCAGCCCCATCCGCTGTGGACGCGTTGCTGTTCTCGCCGGCCGGCAATGCGGCAACGACGGCGCCGGTATTTTGTGTGTCACCAGCGCCCGACACGGCCTGTTCCGTGCCCTCTTGCGCCGGAAGTTGCGCGATCAGGTCATCCGTTTCGGGCTTCTGCAGGATGTTGGAAGGCGCATCCGGGGAGTTCAGAACCACGAGCGGCTGCTCCTTGCCGCCTTCGGGAACGGAAACAATGAGACGTTGCTCGGATTCCTCGATGGACGTGCCCTTCTCGTCGTGAACCTCGAGACCGACATCGTAATCGCCGGGCTTGAGCGGTTCTTCCAGAATGATCGTCCACTCACCCGCCTGGTTGGCAATGCTCTTGCCGACGACTTCACCATTGGCGGTCAGCGCAACCATGGCGCCGGCATCGGAGCGGCCGGCAACAACGGTTTCGCCGGTGGGTTCGACACCGACGACATCGAAGCTCGGTCCTTTCACCGGCGGGATCGGAACCGCTTCGGGTTCGGCCTCTGCCTGTTCAGGCAGAGCGGCCGGTTCGGCGTCACTCTGGCCCTGCCCGGCATCGTTCGCCGCCGGTGCTGCGGCCTGCACTTCCTTCTTTTCGGATTTGGCTTCCGTGTTTGTCGAATTCTGCGCGGTGTCGACGGCGTCTGCTTCCGGAGCGAAAAGGACATCCTTGTAGACGTAAGCGCCGGCGATCGCCGCTATCGCGAGCGGTACCGCAACAACTGCAGTGCGGACCAGAGTGTTCTTGTTCATTGTTTTCCCGTCAGAAGGCTTGCGCGCATGCCGCACTGCGTCAAATGCAGGTCGTGGTCTGGCGCAGCATCTGCCCCTGTCACATTTAATTAGCTACCCATCCATAGCCCCCTTTTGAGGGCACGGCAAGAAATCCCGCTTGTTTCCCAAAGGTCTCAAAACAGAATGCTTGACCTTTGGGGGATCTGAATGCCACATCTTTGCGTCATGAATACGGTTTCTCAAATTCAACTTACAAGCGTCTGTGTCTATTGCGGTTCCAGCTTCGGCTCCGACCCGGCGCACGAAGCAGCGGCAACACGGCTAGGCCAGATCATCGCCGAGGCGGGACTGCGCCTCGTATATGGCGGCGGGTCCGTCGGTCTCATGGGCACGGTCGCGAACGCCGCCCTCGAATCGGGCGGCGCCGTGACCGGAATCATTCCGCGTTTCCTGGAAAAGCGGGAGGTCATGCTGGAGACGCTGGAAGACCTCGTCATCACCGAGGACATGCACGAGCGCAAGCACCTGATGTTCGAGAAGTCCGACGCCTTCATCGCGCTGCCGGGCGGCATCGGCACGCTTGAAGAAGCCGTCGAAATGATGACCTGGGCGCAACTCGGCCAACACAAGAAGCCGGTCGCGCTGGCCAATATAAACGGCTTCTGGTCCCCCTTGCTGGAACTGCTCGATCACATGCGTGCGCAAGGATACATCCGACCGGACACGGAAGTTCCCTATCTGGTGGCGAAAAAGGTCGAGGACATCCTGCCGATGCTGCGGGCCTCCGTCGCAGGCCGCGTGCCTGAAGAGGCGGATGGCCTGGCAAAGATGACGGATTTCTGAGCACCCCTCACCGCGGTCGCTGCCAGGCGGCCGGTCACGGCTATCCTGCACACGCATTGCCATACCCAAACACCAATTCCGTACCGGAAGTTGAAGTCACCCGCGCACAATAGTAAACTCCTTGAAACCCGCCCGCCCCGGACGTTCCCATGCAAACCACCCTCCTTGTTGAAGACGCATCGTTTTTTGAAAAGGCGATCGTCAAGAAATTGCATGATGTCGGCCGCCATCAGATCATGGTCGCGCGCAACTATGCCGAGGCGGAAAGCTGCCTGAACCTGCCGATCGGTGAACCGGACCTCGCTCTTGTCGACCTGACACTGCCGGATGCTCCCGACGGAGAGATCGTTGACCTGTGCGACGAATGGAACATTCCGACAATCGTGTTCACAAGCCGGTTCGATCCGAAAATACGCAAGAAAATGCTTCAGAAGGGCGTCATTGACTACGTCCTGAAGGATTCACCGGGAAGCCTTGATTACGTTGCGGACCTGATCCGGCGCCTGTCGAAAAATCCCGGCATCGGCATCCTTGTGCTGGATGACGCAAGCGTTGAAAGACAGGCGATCGCGCAAATCGTTTCCAAACACATGTACAAGGTCTACCAGGCGGCAAGCACCGACGAGGCGCTCAACTGCCTGAAAGAAAACAACGACATAAAGCTGGTCCTGGCCGACTATTTCCTCCCTGGCAAGGACGGCTTCGCGTTTCTGAAGGCGGTCAGGCGGAACCACAGTGCGGAACAGGTCGGCATTATCGGTATGTCGGCCGTGACGAATTCCGACAACCGGGTCCGGTTTCTGAAATACGGCGCTGCGGATTTTGTCGACAAGAACTGTTCACCCGAGGAACTGCTCCTCAGGGTTTCTCAGAACCTCGCCTACATCTACCGGATCGAGGAACTGAACAACCTGGCCATGAGGGACGCCCTGACCGGGCTCTACAACCGGCGTTTTCTGCTGGAGGACCAGGCAAAGGCAATCCAGTCCTGGGTTCCGGATGCCGGGACGAAAAACTGGCTTGTCCTCATGGATCTCGATGCGTTCAAGAGCGTCAACGACAATCACGGACATGATTTCGGAGACGCCGTCCTGAAGAGCTTCGCGCGGCACCTGTCCAGATTTGCCAGCAACGACGATTTCGCCATTCGCCTCGGCGGCGACGAATTCTGCGTGCTGCTGCGCAACCAGTCGGAACAGGCCGCGCAGGACCGGCTCACCGAACTTCTCGACGACGTTCAAAACACGCCCGTCGAGCACAGGGGCCAAAAGCTGAACATCAAGACGAGTGTCGGTCTTGCCCCCTTGCTCGGCGGAGACCTGTCGGAAAGCCTGAAGGTCGCAGACCTCAATCTCTATTCCGCAAAGCGCGCCTCACGCGCCATGCAGTGACCCTTTCCCGGAGCGCCATGGCCCGACAGGTCAGCGCGCACGCCTGTAGCGTTTCCAGCTGTCCAGCGTGAAGACAGCCAGGGCCGTCCAGATCATTGCGAAGGCAAGCAGCTTCGTCTGGTCGAGCGGTTCATTCCAGACATAGATTGCCATCAGAAAGTGCAGCGACGGCGCCAGGTATTGCATCAGGCCCAGCATGAACAGCGGAAGGCGGCGCGCGGCAGCGGAAAACAGTGTTAGCGGCAGAGCCGTGACGATGCCGGTGCCGATGAGGGCGAGCAGCACCGGAATGTCGCCCAGGACCAGTGCATCCGCCCCCGCGCCGAGGCTGTAAAGCAGATAGGCCGCCGCCAGGGGAAACAGCAGGAGGGTTTCGACGAACATGCCCGGTGTCGCCTTGACCGGTGTCACCTTGCGGACATAGCCATAGCCGGCGAAGCTGAACGCAAGGATCAGCGAGACCCAGGGAACGCCGCCTGCAAGGATCGCCTGGATCAGAACGGCCAGGGCAGCGATCGCGACCGCAAATCCCTGCCCCATCGTAAGGCGTTCGTGAAGCACGACGAGGCCGACCAGAATGCTCACCAGCGGGTTGATGAAGTAGCCGAGGGAGACGTCGAGAACGCGTTCCTGCTCGATGGCCCACACGAAGACAAGCCAGTTCACACCTATGAACGCGGCCGAAGCCATCAGGCGCACGAGGATTGCAGGCTGTCCCAGCGCTTCACGAACCTCCTGCCAGCGCCTGCGCAGATAGAGGAACAGGCCCACGAACAGGATCGACCAGACGATCCGATGCGATACGACGATATCGGCGGGAACCGAATCGGTGAGCTTGTAGTAGGCAGGAAAGAAGCCCCACATGACATAGGCCGAGAGCCCGAAGAAAAGGCCCTGCCGAAACTCCGCCTGAGCCTCGGCTTCAGAGACCGGCTGCGACATGTTTTCCGCCTTTCTGACGCCCGAAGATCAGACGCTGTCCGCTTTCAGAAGCGCGAATGTGATGGAGTCCACCAGGGCCTGGAAGGACGCGTCGACGATGTTCGGCGAGACGCCGATGGTAAACCAGCGGCGCTGTGTGCGGGCGTCATGGCTTTCTATCAGTACACGGGTGACCGCGCCCGTGCCGCCGTTCAGGATACGCACCTTGTAGTCCACCAGTTCCAGACCGGCGATCGCTTCCTGGTACTTGCCGAGATCCTTGCGAAGCGCCATGTCGAGCGCGTTGACCGGGCCGTTGCCTTCCGCCACCGACATGCGGGTTTCACCGTCAATTTCGACCTTGACCACAGCCTCGGACACCGTGATGAGATCCCCGATCGCGTTAAAGCGGCGCTCGACCATGACCTTGAACGAACTGACTTCGAAATAGCGCGGGACTTCGCCCAGTTCGCGGCGCGCCAGCAACTCGAACGAGGCGTCCGCGGCCTCGTAGGCATACCCCTCGGACTCTCTTTCCTTCACCAGGGCAAGAAGCCGGTCAAGTTTGGGATCCGCCTTGTCGACCTCGATGCCGACACGTGCCAGTTCGCCGAGCAGGTTGCTCTTGCCCGCCTGATCGGAGACGAGCACGCGGCGCTGGTTTCCGACGACCTCCGGCGCGACGTGCTCATAGGTCTGGGGATCCTTCAGGATTGCCGATGCGTGAATGCCCGCCTTGGTGGCAAAGGCCGTTTCCCCGACATAGGGTGCCTGCCTGTCGGGCGAACGGTTCAGGATTTCGTCGAACGCGTGGGAGACCGAGGTGATGTCCTCGAGCTGTTGGTCACTGACGCCGATTTCGAACCGGTCCGAAAACGCGCTCTTGAGCTTCAGCGTCGGGATCAGGGTGACCAGATTGGCATTGCCGCAGCGTTCCCCGAGACCATTCAGCGTCCCCTGTATCTGACGCACACCCGCGTCGACGGCCGCAAGGGAATTTGCGACCGCCTGTCCGGTGTCGTCATGGGTGTGAATGCCGAGATGCGTGCCGGGAACCACTTCCTGTACCCTGGAGACAATGTGGTAGACCTCGTCCGGCAGGGTGCCGCCGTTGGTGTCGCACAGGACAACCCATCGCGCTCCTGCCTGATAGGCCGTGCGCGCGCAATCGAGGGCATAGTCCGGATTGGCCTTGTAACCGTCGAAGAAATGCTCGCAGTCGATCATGGCTTCCTTGCCGGCGGCGACGGCTGCCTCGACCGTGTCATGGATGGAGTCGAGGTTTTCCTCGTTGGAGCAGCCCAGCGCGACCTCGACATGATAGTCCCAGGCTTTTGCGACAAAGCAGCAGGCATCCGATTTGCTCGCCAGCACCTGCTGCAGACCAGGGTCATTCGCGGCCGACCGGCCGACCCGCTTGGTCATGCCGAAGGCCGTGAAAAGCGCCTTTTGCGTTCGTTTCTCGCTGAAAAACTCGGTATCGCCGAGATTTGCGCCCGGATAGCCGCCTTCGACATAGTCGACGCCAAGCCGCTCCAACAACTCGGCGATGACGATTTTCTCGTTCACCGAAAAGTCGATACCGCTGGTCTGCGCCCCGTCGCGCAGCGTCGTGTCAAAAAGATAAAGGCGTTCCTTGGTCATCGGTGTTTCCTCGCCGTCATTCGACTGGCTATTTTGTTTTTTCCGGCGAGACCGGCGCAACGGGTTGAGCCGCTGGCCAAGTTTCGGTGTCGTGATCGGGATGCTGGTTCGAAACGATCGTGTCCAGGAAGACGGCCGTTTCGGCGTCTTCCTCGGTCCGGCGTTCAGGGATCGCTGCCATGGTGTCGGTGTAAGGCAGCTTGGCCTCAACACCGTATTGGATCACCGGCGCGATCCCTTCCGGATTGTCGAAAGCGCCAATGGCGATGCCGACGTCTCCGGGAGCTTCATAGGTCAACGGCGTCCCGCATTCGCTGCAGAAGCCGCGGGCGACATGATTGGAACTCTGGAAGCGCTTGGGCTCTCCCCTCGTCCAAATCAGCGTCGCGGGTGCGCGAATGCCGACGAGCGGCGCATAGAAGGCGCCGAAGGCCTTCTGGCACATGCGGCAATGGCAGATTGATGCGGTCGCCAGTTCGCCTTCAACGCGAAAACGAACCGCGCCACACTGACAACCGCCCGTGTGAACGCGCGCTTCCTGTCCGCTCATCGCTTGACCTCCCAGGACGTGACCCGTTCGCCTGTCGCTGAGTCTTTTGAATCCTTTAGAAGAATTCCCTGAGACATCAGTTCATCGCGGATCCGGTCGGCCTCGGGCCAGTCCTTCGCCTTGAGCGCCTGCAGACGTCTTGTGACCTCGGCTTCGATCGCGGCATCGTCTATACCGCTCAAGTCCGCCGCGACCGGACGCAACCCCATGAGCGCGGCCGATGCGGAATAGGCTTTCAGTTTACCGCTGTCCCGCGCCGCCTCGCCCGCCAGCGCGTGAAGCGCCTGGATGGCAGCCGACGTGTTCAGATCGTCCTTCAGTGCCTCCAGCACGTCAGGCGAAGGTTCTGCGTCCGTTTCGACAGGATCCGGCCATTTCGACAACAGGTTCTCCGCCTCTTCCAGTTTTCTGACGGAAAAGTCGATGGGCTCCCGGTAGTTCGTCATCAGCATGGCAAGACGCAGCACTTCGCCGGGCCATTTCCGGCCACCGAAATTCTCGGTCTCCAGGAGTTCCTGGATGGTGAAGAAATTGCCTTCCGACTTGGACATCTTCTTTCCTTCCACCTGAAGGAAACCGTTGTGCATCCAGTAGTTGGCCATGGTTTTCGTGTCATGTGCGCAGCAGGATTGGGCAATCTCGTTTTCATGATGCGGGAAGATCAGGTCAAGCCCGCCACCATGGATGTCGAACACCTTGCCGAGGTGGTGTGCACTCATGACCGAGCATTCGATATGCCATCCCGGACGGCCGCGCCCCCACGGGCTGTCCCAGCCCGGTTCGTCGTCGGAGGAAAGCTTCCAGAGCACGAAGTCGCCCGGATTCTTCTTGTGCGCATCGACCGCGACACGCGCACCGGCAATCTGCTCGTCCAGCTTGCGCTTGGACAGGCCGCCGTACTCCGGCATGGACGCCGTATCGAAGAGGACTTCTCCCTCGGCCTGATAGGCATGTCCCTTGTCGATCAACTGCCCGATCATCGCGATCATGCCGTCAATGTGCTGGGTCGCCCGCGGTTCATGATCGGGCGGAAGCACGTTCAGCGCCGCGATGTCCTTGTGAAACTGGTCCGCCGTCCGCTGCGTGACCCTGGCGATCGCATCGTTGAGCGGCAGGTTTGGATAATCCCGCAGCGCGCGGGCATTTATCTTGTCATCCACATCGGTGATGTTGCGCGCATAGGTGACGTGGCCCGGTCCGTAGACGTGCCGCAGGAGGCGGTAAAGCACGTCGAACACGATCACCGGACGTGCGTTTCCGATATGCGCATAGTCGTAGACTGTCGGGCCGCAGACATAAAGGCGCACGTTCTCGTCATCGATGGCCCGGAAATCTTCCTTTTCGCGGGTCAGCGTGTTGGTGAACTTCAAGCCCTTGTTCGTGCCGGATTTTTCAGTCTCAGCGGCGCTCATGTCAAACGGTCTCCTGGCCGGCTGACCGGGCGATCCGTCTCAGGAGAATTTTTGCCAAGAGGGAACGGCCACAGCCAGCGGTGTCGCTAGCTGCAAATAATGGTGATCGAAATGATGTTCCGTGTGGCCGTCATCATGCGGGCTTTATGGACCGGAAAGCAGGACGCGGTCAAGGCTGCATTTTGACCCGAACCGGGCCGGGAAAAGCGCGGCGTTGGCGCATCCTCCCACTTCGACTAGACTTTACATCAAGGGAATCAGAGGGGGATTTCACCATGGTTGTGCCGCGTTCAAAAATTCCGTTTTCATGCGCCGCCGCCCTGGCGAGCGCTTTCTTGGTGTCTGTCTCGATGCTGGGGACGAGCGCTCTCGCACAGTCGACAGACGCCTCCCCCCCTGTCGCCGAACAATCGGCTCCTGAACCGCAGACCCCGATCGCCGTCGCCATCAAGGCGTCGATTTCACAAGACGTTCCGGAAGGACTGCAAGCCTACTATGCCGAACGGGTCTACGCTCCGGTCTGGTTCGATCAGAACGGCCTGAGGGAAAACGCGCATCTGGCAATTGCCGCAATGGCCGAGGCCAACGATCACGCTCTCAATCCGAACAACTACAATCCCCTCGGCCTGGCGCAGCAGACCGAAACGGCGCAGACGCCGGAGGAATGGGCGGCGTTCGACCTGGAACTTTCCCGCCAGTTCCTGCGCTACGCGACCCATCTCTCTTCTGGCCGCGTGCAACCCAACAAGATCAACAAGGCCCTGAACCTCTTCCCCGACCGGCCGGATCCGAAGGCCCTGTTCGAAAACGCCGAAAAGTCGGTCGATTTCAGCGCTTTCCTCGACAGTCTTGCGCCCCAGTCGGATAACTACGCTCGGCTGAAGCGCCGGCTCGCCCAATACAGGCAGAAAGCGGAAACCGGCGGGTTCACATCCGTGCCGGATGGCGAGGTGCTCAAACCCGGCATGACCGATCCGCGCGTTACTCTCCTGCGTGCACGTCTGATGGAAGAAGACATCCCGGGAGCCGAAGACCATACGGGCGAGGTCTATGATGGTGCGATCGTCGAAGCGGTGAAAATCTTCCAGGAACACCACGGCCTGGCCACCGACGGCGTGATCGGCAAGAACACTCTCGCCCGCCTCAACATCCCGCTCCAGGACAAGCTCGTGCAGATGGAGCTCAACATGGAGCGCAGACGCTGGATGCGCGACTATCTCGGGGAATTCTATGTCTTTGTGAACCTTGCGGACCAGAACCTGAAGGTGGTGCGCGACGGAAAGACGATCCACACGACGCGGGTCGTTGTCGGCAAACCCTATCATGCGACGCCAGTCTTTTCCGATCAGCTTGAATATGTGGAGATCAATCCGTTCTGGAATGTCCCCTATTCGATCGCAACGAAGGAGTACCTGCCCAAGCTGAAACAGAACCCGTCAGCGCTCAGCCGCCAGAACATCAGGGTGTTTCAGGACGGAAACGAGGTCGCCGCGACACGGGTGGCCTGGAACAGCTATTCGGGAGGCAACTTCCCGTTCCGCCTGCGCCAGGATCCCGGTGACGGCAATGCGCTCGGCCGCATCAAGTTCATGTTCCCGAACGAATTCAACATCTACATCCACGACACACCGTCCAAGTCCCTGTTCTCGCAGGCCGAGCGCGCCTACAGCCACGGCTGTATCCGGGCCTCGAATCCGTTCGCGCTGGCTGATGTGCTGCTTGCCGACAACAATTCGACACCCGGGCATTGGGAGGGAATTCGCGACACCCAGAAACGGACAGTGATCAAGCCGGTCGTGCCGATCGAGGTGCACCTCACCTATCTGACCGCCTGGATGAACAAGGACGGGTCAACCCACTTCCGGAAGGACATTTATGGCCGCGACGAGGTGCTTCTTGACGCGCTCAGAAAGGCGATGACGGAGAACTTATAGAGGTTAAGTCTCCGTTTCTATTTGTCTTTTCTTCCTGTTTAGACAAATGAACGGACGCTGAACGCACTGCTCAGTATCAGTTCAAGCGGTGCACCGTAGTCTCCGGGCAATCGATACAGATTGCCTTCAGGAGACCCCGATGTTGAACCGCGTATTTGTCTTGCTTTTCCTGGCCCTCGTACTGGGTGGTCCTTTCGCCGCGCTCATTGCAATTACGGACGGAACCAAGGCGTTCGGCAGTGAATTGCAGCAAAAGAGTATGTGCCTGGCAACCGGCACCGGGTGCGGCGACGGCAACATTCTGGTGACGGTGGCGGGACGAATCTAATCCAGCCTCAGCAACGTGTGGTGCAATCGACCTCAGACTTGAAGTTTCCGCGCGTGTTTGGCACAGTCACCTGATGGACTACAAAGCACTTGAAGATAAGGCAGAATCCGCAGCCGACTTTTTGAAGATGATGGCGTCGGCACCCAGACTGCTTCTGATGTGCCTCGTCCTTGAAGAGGAGCGCTGCGTCAGCGAACTCGCCGAGGCCACCGGCATGAGGATGCCGACCGTTTCACAACAACTTTCGCTCCTGCGCGCCCAGGGACTGGTCTCGACCCGCCGGGAAGGCACCACGATCTATTACCGTCTCTCAAGCGAACCGGTCAAAGACGTCATGGCAATGCTTTACAAGCATTTTTGTGCCGATGCCGACCTGCCGGTCGCAAAGCACCTGGAAACGCTCGACGCGGACTAGGGTACGGACCCATAAATGAAGCCGATTTGGCGGCATAAATGGCAAAATCTCGCGAGGAAGCGTGCGAAGAGCGGGCTTTATGCCCGGTCAAGCGCGGTGACGCTGCGAGGTGAAGCCATTTTGCCGTCCTTCGGATTTGGCCGTTTTGGCCATCTGCTGCGTTGCGAAAGGCTTGAAAATGAACCACATTTCCTGCGCTTTCGCTTCTCTCAGCTGGTCAAAACGATCCAAACCAAATTGACTTCATTTATGGGTCCGCACCCTAGGTGTGCTTTCCACTCAGCTTTTTCCGTCAATCTGTCAGATAGTCACCGCATTTAGGCGGGGCCTGGTCTCCCCAGGGCATCAGCGGCACTGTCGACGTGGAATTCTTCGGGCTGCCTTCAATCAGCTTGTCGGAATAGACAAGATAAACCAGCACGTTCCGCTTCACGTCGCAGCCGCGCACGATCTGCATTTTCTTGAAGACAAGAGACCGCCGCTGGCGGAACATCTCTTCACCCTGCTCGAAATTCTCCTTGATGGTCACCGGACCGACCTGGCGGCAGGCCAGGGATACGTCGGAAACCTCCTCCGCGACACCCAGCCAGCCGGACACCCCGCCTTTTTCCGGGACGGTGAAATGGCAGGCGACGCCGTCCACCAACGGATCGTCGATCGCATAGGTCGCGAGTTTGTGGTCCGGTGTCAGAAACTTCCAGACGGTCGATTTCTTGAAAATCAGATCCGGCTCATCGGCCGAAAAGGCCGGTGCCGCGCCGAGCAAGCCGATAACGAGCGCAAGAACTCCGGCGATAGAAAAACGCATCGATTACCCTCCGAATGCAGATCGGACTGACATGTGGTGACGATGCCCGTTCAATCAAGCAAACCGGTTGCAGTCAACAAAACAAGACGCACGCCACAAGGGCGTGCGTTGCAAGAGGTGTTCAGTATAAGCGATGAAATGCGCCCGTGTTACCGGGCCGCTTCCATGAGAACCTTCGGTTCGGACGCGCTGTCGCTCTCGTCCACGTCCGCCGGGCTGTCCGGCCCCTCGTCATCGCCCAATCTGACAATATCCTCCGAGGACAGGTCCAGCGGCTCTTCTTCCTCCTGAGAGCCCCCGCCGTCACCTTCCAGAAGCGACGCGGCAAAATCGTTGTCCGAAACAAGTTCGGTTGCGGCCCTGTCGATCGGGTTCTCGGGCACGTCAGCCGCGTCTTCGCTTTCTTCCTCGACAGCGGGCGGAACCGGTTCGATACCGGCAAGCGCATCCTTCAGGTCGGCACATCTCTCGCGCGTCCAGATTTGCGGCTGGTCCAGTCCGAGTGCCTCGTCATAAGCGCGCGCGACATTGATCGGCAGGTTGAGCTCAAAGTCCGTTTTCGAACCGAACTGCGATGCCAACGCATCGTTCACCGCCGCGAAGGTATCCTTGAGCCCGAGATTCTGCTCAACGCATGCCGCTGCCGCGTCCCGCAACGTCGTGACGAAGTCGCGTGTGGTTTCAATGGCCTGAGCCACTGCAGTCGCACCGATTGCCGCCCTGCCCCTGCCGGGCATCAGCGTCGTCGGACGGAATGCGGCGATACGGTCAAGCGCCCTTGTCCAATCCCCCAGATGCGCATCGCCGCAATAGGGAATCGCGGATGTCTGCACAAGATCTCCGGTGAACATGACCGCACTGCCCGGAACCCAGACAACGAGATCTCCCGTCGTGTGGCCCCGGCCGAGATGCATCAGACGAACGTCGATGCCACCCAGGTCGATCGACATCGAGGAGGCGATGGTGAGGCTCGGAAGGCTGATGGTCGTGGAGGCAGGAAGCGTTTCGAACAGATCGGGCATGCGCTCACGGGCCACCAGAATTTCTTCGGCTCCGCGCGTGTCCATCATCCGCCTGGTCAGGTCTGACGCGACGATCTCGCCGGCCTCGAATGCATTGGCGCCGAGCGAACTGTCAGCATGGAAGTGCGTCAGAACCACCTGCTTGACCGGTTTGTCTGTGACGCCGCGGACTTTTTCCAGAACACGTTCGGCGTGTTCAGGAGTCGCCTGGGCGTCGATGATCAGGACACCGCGCTCACCAACGATGACCCCGGTATTGGAGCATCCGTCAGCGCTGTAGGCATAGCAACCACGACCCAGTTCCTCGAATCGTTCATTCGCTCCTGCGGGATTCACGGAGTTGTTCGATTCGTTCGTCATTGCGGCCTCGCTTTCATGCCAGCTGTCTGGTTGACTTCCAGGAATTTCCGAATTGCCACACACTCTTTTTCTGTTGACCGTAGCGTCTCAGTTTCCGTCTCTGATTCGCAATTTTTCACGTCTGCATTCCTTAACTATTCCCTGTTTATCAACAGATAGGTCCGCCAATTCGTCCGCTCCAAGACTTGGCCAGCCGAAGCTCTGCGCAAATTTTGGCTTCAAAGTTGAACAATTTTCGAAGCAGCGCGGGTTGTCTTTCACCGGCGCCTTGATCGTTTATACTTGCTAGTGACACAAAGTGGCCGGAACACGGCATGGATTTCTGCCAGCGGGATTTGGCGGATGAAATATTGCAGGGCTGGAATACATCATGTCGCGCAAAACAGGTTCCGACACCCGGACGATGCCGGACAGCTCAGGTGACAGGCCGATCCTGAGACTGAGCCGCTTTCTGCCGTATCAGCTCAATCATCTGGCCGAGACTGTCAGCCGTTCCTTTTCCAAGATCTATGCGGAGAAGTATGGAATCGGCATTCCGGAATGGCGCGTCATCGCCACGCTTGGAGAGCACGAGGTCATGACGGCGCGCGATATCAGCACGGCGACGTCGATGCACAAGACCAAGGTCAGCCGCGCCGTCGCAGCCTTGGAAAAACGTGACTTTATCGCCCGGGACAGGAACCCGGACGACATGCGCGAACAGGCGCTCAGGCTCGCGCCCGCGGGAATCGCTCTCTACGAAGACATCATCCCAAAAGCTCTCGCCTATTCCGAAGATCTGCAGAATGCGCTGACGAGCGAGCAGAAACAGCTGCTTGCCTCCGTCTTTGACGAGTTGCACCGCGCCGTCCGCGAACGCGACGGGGACTGAGACTTCACCGGAACGTGTCCCGGGCGCATTAACCTAACGTGAGCGCTTTCGTTGTTATTGATGGGGACAAGGACGATACTTCTTTGGGTGAAAGACGGTTCAGTGAAAGAGCTGAATTGCCGGGGACGAGCGATGGGGCGTCAGAAGAGAGCCAAATCCTTGCGTTTAGTGCGTGCAGTCTGTGTTGCCACAGCACTGCTGCTGCCGTCCCATGCCGTCTACGCAGCGAGTTGCTCCGCCCTGAAATCCGAATTGCGGAAACTGGAATCGTCAAACGGGTCTCAATCGGCAGCCTCGCGCAAATGGTCGAAGGCAAAGCGGCAGCAGGAAAAAGCGATCGCGGCGGCCTCGCGCGATGCAAGGCATTTCGGATGCGCGCAGAACCGAACGGCGAAATGCACGGATCTCAACAGCAAGCTGAAACGGATGAACTCCAACCTCGCCGCGATCGAGCGTCAGCTCA
Organism: Roseibium sp.; assembly: GCF_965229775.1. Taxonomy (GTDB): domain Bacteria; phylum Pseudomonadota; class Alphaproteobacteria; order Rhizobiales; family Stappiaceae; genus Roseibium. The sequence goes on along the minus strand of NZ_OZ245929.1, from coordinate 4,218,477 downwards.
AGCGATCCGGCGGGGGCGCTTCGGCGAAGAACACGAAACGTATAAGGCAGGTGCGCGCGGCGCTTGACCGTCAGGACTGCAACGCGCCGGCGAGAAACCGGCAGGCAAAGGCGCAGGGCGATGCGGATCAGCCCAAGGCACAATCGTTCTTCTCCCGTCTCTTCAACGCAGGGCCGCGCGTGGAACAGACCGCGGCGCGGACGGGTGACCGCGAGATCGAGACGGTCAGGCGCGCACGGCGCTCCGATGCAACGCGCCCAACGCTTCCTTCCGGCGGTGTTTTCAGAACACTTTGCGTGCGGACCTGCGACGGCTATTTCTTTCCGGTCAGTTTCTCGACCGACAAGAGCCAGTTCGTGAATGATGCGGCCCGTTGCACTGAGATCTGTCCGGCTGCCCCGACCGAACTCTACGTTTACCGCAACCCGGGTGGAGACCAGTCGCAAATGATGTCGCTGGCCGGCATTCCGTATGCCGAGCAGCCGTTTGCATTCCGCTACAAATCCGAATTCGTGGAAGGCTGCAGTTGCAGGCTTTCCAAGACCTCCAAGTCGCGATCTGCGTGGTCCGAGGTGAGTGTATCGTCCGGCGGACGCCTGTTCTTTTCCGACATAAGCGCCGGGCTTCCGAAGCGTTCTTTCCAACCCAGTCAGGGCGAAACCTTCGAAACCGCGGATAAGGCGCCGGCGCTCCTGTCCAGACTTCCACTGAACGCCTCGCAGCTGCCGAGATACGAAGACCCGGGTACGCTTTTCAATCTCGAAAAGGGATTTGACGTCACCAAGGTTGCCGCCTTCCTTTCCAAGGGGTCCCTGTCCCCGGATGACGGCGCGCAGCAGCGCGGTCCGTCCGCAGATGGCGACTTCCCGATGCTTTCGCTCCGCAAGCAGAATGAAGAAGACGAGATAGAAGCCGTCTCGGTTTCACCGGTCTTCAAATCCGACGATCAGGGATTTCGGCCGATGCCGGAAGGCACGCCTCCGGTCAGGGTAGTCGGTCCAGACTATTTTGTCGCCCAATAAGGGGCAGCAGCATTTTCATGTCCGGACCGTGATCCATGCCGGTCAGAGCGCGCCGCAGAGGCATGAACAGCCCCCGGCCCTTTCGGCCCGTTTCCGATTTCAAGGCAGCCGTCCAGGTGCCCCAGGTCTCTTCAGTCACGTCGCCCTCGGGAAACAACTCCCGCGCCCGCGCGACAAAGTCCCGATCCTCCTCATCAATGCGCGAGGCAACGGGACCCGTCACGACATTCCAGTAAAGCACTGCGTCGCGGACAATTTCGCAATTGCCGCGCACCGTTTCCCAGAAGCCGGCGCCACCGCCGACCCCCAATTCGGCCAGGCGATCGCTGACGGTTTCGAAGGGCAGGTCGTGCACCAGCCGGGCATTGAGGCTCTTGAGTTCCTCGGGATCGAACTTGGCCGACGACCTGGACACGCTGGACAGGTCGAACTTTTCGATCAGCGCACCCATGTCGGGAAGCGGCTCTACCGCCTGGCTGGTCCCGGTCAGAACGGCCAGCGAGGCGACCGACATCGCTTCAAGGCCTGCCTCTCTCAACGACCCGATGGAAAGGGCTCCCTTGCGCTTTGAAAGCCCCTCGCCGTCGCGCGTCGTCAGGAGGTTGTGATGGCCGAAGACCGGCGCATCTGCTCCGAGCGCTTCGAAGATGGCGATCTGCACGCCGGTGTTGGCAACGTGGTCCTCACCGCGGATCACATGTGTCACGCCCATGTCGATATCATCGACAATGGACGGCAACGTATAGAGATATGTGCCATCCGCGCGGATCAGCACCGGGTCGGACAACGATGCCAGATCGACGGACTGGCTGCCCCGGCACAGATCATCCCACGTGACATCCGTCCGTCTCGTCTCAAAAGGATCGCCGTCGTGGTTCGGCAGAACGAAGCGCCAATGGGGTCTCCGGCCTTCAGCCTCGAACGCGGCCCGCTCTTCTTCGGACTGCTTCAGTCCGGCGCGGTCATAGACCGGAGGCCTGCCCAGCGCGCGCTGGCGCGAGCGGCGGCGCTCCAGTTCGTCCGTCGTTTCGTAGCATGGATATAGAAGACCGGCGTCCTTCAGTTTCTGCGCGGCCGCGTCATAGCTTGCCACCCGTTCCGACTGGCGCTCGATCACGTCCGGTTCGATGCCGAGCCAGCGCAGATCCTTCTCGATGGAGTCCGCATATTCGGCCTTCGACCGCTCAAGATCGGTGTCGTCGAACCGCAGGATGAAGCGTCCATTCTGTTTCCTGGCGAAAAGCCAGTTGAAGAGCGCGGGACGGCTGTTGCCGATGTGGATGTGGCCGGTCGGTGACGGCGCAAAACGAACAGTGACAGTCATGGCGCCTCAGTTAGCCCCTGAAACGGGGGACGGCAACCGAAAAGTGCGGTCAGTCCGCAGCCACCTGCGGCGCGCGATAGGCGCGCGCCGTCAGGGACAGGATCACGACGAAGACGAGGCAATAAAGACCCATGCCCATGATCTGGAGGTCCAGCGATACGCCGATGTCGATCAGCCAGCCAACCAGAAACGGTCCCGCGGCGGATGCGAAGACCATGATGGAAAAGGCCATCGCGCGGATCGCCCCCATGTGGCGCGTGCCGTAAACCTCCGGCCAGAAGGAGCCGACGAGCGTTCCGTTGAAACCGTTGCCGATGCCCACAAGCCCGAGAAAGACAAAGGCCGCGGCCTGCGCATGGACATTTGCCAGGACAAAGCAGGCGACGCACAGCGGCAAAAGCGTATAGGGCAGCAGCTTTCTTGCCGAGAACCTGTCGATCAGCGGACCGATCACCAGCGAGGCAGCCACCACGCCACCGGCCATGAACAGGAATGCGCTCACGAAAACTTCCAGCGACCAGCCCCGAAGCTCGACCAGATAGACCTGGTGAAACAGGATCGCCGTGCCGATGAACGCGGGGGCATTGATACCGCAGGACACGAGCCAGAACCGGGCATCGCGGAACACCTCGCCGCGCGTCCACTGCCTGCCCTCCACCTTGAGCGAAGCGACCTCCGCCCTTGACGGGATGCGATCCTTCGCCAGTAGCCAGAACAGGACGGGAAGCGCGACACAAACCAGCACCAGAGCGGCGACATACCAGGCCCCGCGCCAGCCGATCACGCCACTCAACAGCACGAAACAGAACGGGAAGATCGCCTCTGCTGTGGGAAAACCGAGCATGGCTATGGACACCGCCCTGCCCCGTTGCGCGGAAAACCACCGTCCCGCCGTGGTGACCGATGTATGGGTCATCATTCCCTGGCCGCACAGGCGCAGACCGTAAAAGGCCAGCGCAACCATCCAGACCGCGAAGGCATTCGCGAGGGCGACGCAAAACAGGGCAAAGCTGACAACGACGACCAGCGCGATCTTCTGCGCCGGAAAATGGTCGAGGCTCTTGCCGACATAGGGAAGCGTGAGCGCGCTTCCGAGGGTTGCCAGCATGTAGAGCATCCCCAGGTCGCCGTGGCTCAGGCCGAACTCGGCGCGCAGGTCACCGGCGGACAGCGAGATGAAAAACGTCTGGCCGAAACCGGAAAACGTGGCGAGCAAATAACTCGCGGACAGCCAGCGCGCATTGTCGCGCAGGAAAGCAAAGTAAGACATACACGCCAAGCCGATTGCCCGGAACGGGCCCGAAGGAAAGGGAACGGCTCCGGTTTGGCCTTAAGTGCGGTCCCGGAACCGGTTCGTGATGGGATAACGGCGGTCTTTTCCGAAATTCCGTTCCGTTATCTTGACGCCGGGAGGTGCCTGGCGCCGCTTGTACTCGGCAATATAGAGCAAATGCTCGATCCTGTGAATCAACGCCCTGTCGTGGCCGCGCTTCTCGATCTCGCTGACGGACATTTCCTCTTCGACAAGGCATTCCAGAATGTCATCGAGCACGTCGTATGGCGGCAGGGAATCCTGGTCCGTCTGGTTTTCCCTCAGCTCGGCCGTGGGAACCTTGGTGATGATGTTGGAGGGGATCACCTCCCCGTCCGGTCCGAGCAGACCCGGAAGCGCGTTGGCATTCCGCCATCCGGCCAGATGATAGACCTGTGTCTTGTAGAGATCCTTGATCGGATTGTAGCCGCCGTTCATGTCGCCGTACAAGGTGGCATAGCCAACCGACATTTCCGACTTGTTGCCGGTGGTCATGACCATGCGGCCAAACTTGTTCGAGACCGCCATCAGGATCACACCGCGTGCGCGCGATTGCAGGTTTTCCTCGGTGGTGTCCTCTTCAGTTCCCTCGAACAGTACGCTCAGCGCCGACCTGAAGCCTTCCACGGGTTCGGCAATCGGCACGGTGTCGTAGCGGATACCGAGCGCGGATGCGCAGGCGGCCGCGTCCGCGATGCTTTCCTCCGAGGTGTATCTGTAAGGCAGCATGATCGCGTGAACCCGGTCGGCACCGAGCGCATCAACGGCCATGGCGGCGCAGATTGCGCTATCGATCCCGCCGGAGAGGCCGAGCACGACGCCCGGAAATCCGTTCTTGTCGACATAGTCGCCAAGACCCATGACGCACGCGCGCCAATTGGCTTCGTCGAGGTCGGGCAGTTTCACGACATCGCCCGTTTCGCACGTCCAGCTTTCGCCGTCACGGCGCCAGTCGCTGAAAGCAAGCGACGTCTCGAACTGCGGCATCTGGAATGCGAGGGAGCGGTCCGCCTGCAGCGCGAAAGACCCGCCATCGAAAACCAGTTCGTCCTGCCCGCCGACCTGGTTGCAGTAAACAAGAGGCAGCCCGGTTTCGACGACCCGCGACACCACGACTTGCAGCCGCTCTTCCGCGCGATTGACCCAGTAGGGCGACCCGTTGGGAACCAGAAGCAGTTCCGCGCCCGTTTCCTCCAGGCACTCGCACACCTCGTCGTTCCAGATGTCCTCGCAGACCGGCAGGCCGATGCGGACACCCCGGAAATCGACCGGTCCGGGCAAGGGACCGGCGGTGAACACGCGCTTCTCGTCGAACACGCTGTAATTGGGCAGGTCGTACTTGTAACGGACAGCGCGGACCTCGCCGCCATCCAGCAGCAGCACCGCGTTGTACACCTTGCCGTCTTCGGCCTGCCAGGGTGTGCCGATCACGAGAGCCGGACCGCCGTCGGACGTCTCTTCAGCCAGTTCTTCAGCCGCTTCCATGCATTTGCGAACAAAAGCGGGCTTCAGAACCAGATCTTCCGGCGGGTATCCCGACAGGATGAGTTCGGAGCACAGCATGATATGCGCGCCGCCATCCGCGGCCTGCTTTCTGGCTTCACGAACGAGTTCTGCGTTCCCGGAAACGTCGCCGAGCGTGGGATTGAGCTGTGCGACAGCCAGTCTGAAGTGATCGGAAATCATGGAACCCGTTCCAGGAAAAGACATTCCTGCTGATGTAGCGGCAAGCAGGTCGCGTTGCAATATTTCAAATCGGAAGGCGCTTACGCGCCGCCTTCGCCGTCAGGCGAGCGCGACAAGACACGCCGTGTCAGAAGGATTGTGCACTCTCAGAGCAGCGCGAGACCGCTGTCGTCTTCTGCGGGGGGCTCAGCATCCGCGACCGGTTCGCCCGGTGGCTGCTGGGCATCGGCAATATTGAGCTTGCGCGTCGGTTTCTGCGAACCGAGGCCCTTGATACCCTTCGAGCGGCCGTGCATATCCTGCCGTTCGAGAATCTCGCCGATGTGCCGGTAAAGGATCGCCGGCGCGATCGGTTTGGCAACGAAGCCATGGACACCGATCGTGATGGCTTCCATGATCGTCGCGCGGTTGGCATGCGCGGAAATAACGAGGACGGGGATTGTGGAAATCACCGGGTCCCGGTCGCCGCGCAGGATCCGCAGGAATTCGCTTCCGCCGAACGGGTTCATGACCCAATCCAGGAGGACGACATCAGGCTTCCTGTCGACGACAAGCTCGAGCGCCTCCGCGCCATCGCTTGCTTCAAAGATCGAGCGAATGCCAAACCCTGTCAGAACAGAGCGCAGGATCGTACGCATATGCGGATTGTCATCTGCAATCAGGCAGGAAATTCTGGACAGATCCCACTTCTCGCGCACCCTTGCGTCTCCTCCGGAAATTTGCGGTTCTCCAGATATGGGGCGCGAGCGTTAAATGTGGCTTACCTCGTGCGAAATGACTGTTCAAATTACCTAAAAAAGGCGGCAAAAGCCGCCTTCTTGGTTAACAGTTGGTCACCGCTGGCCATGGAATTCTAGGCACTTGCGGCAATCGGTGCAGCCTGACGGCCATCGCGTTCCTTCTTGAGGTTCTCCGCAATCAGGAAAGCCAGTTCCAGAGCCTGGTCGGCGTTGAGACGCGGGTCGCAATGGGTGTGATACCGATCGCCGAGCTGTTCAGCGGTCAGCGCGTGCGCCCCGCCGGTGCATTCGGTCACGTTGCGGCCGGTCATCTCGACATGGACACCCCCTGCATGCGTGCCCTCGGCACGATGAACTTCGAAGAAGGATTCCACTTCCTTCAGGATGCGGTCGAACGGACGTGTCTTGTATCCGCCCGCCGTGATCGTGTTGCCATGCATCGGATCGCACGACCAGATCACCGACTTGCCTTCGCGCTCAACGGCACGAACAAGCTGCGGCAGGTGTTCAAACACCTTTTCCGATCCGAAGCGGGCAATCAGCGTCAGCCGTCCGGGTTCGTTTTCCGGGTTGAGAATGTCGATCAGCTCAAGCAGGCCGTCCGGCGTGAGCGACGGACCGCATTTCAGGCCGATCGGGTTCTTGATGCCGCGGAAGAATTCGACATGCGCATGGTCCGGCTGGCGCGTCCTGTCGCCGATCCAGAGCATGTGACCGGATGTGGCGTACCACTCGCCGGACGTGGAATCGACACGCGTCAGGGCCTCTTCGTAGCCGAGAAGCAGTGCCTCGTGGCTGGTGAAGAAATCGGTGCCGCGCATTTGCGGCACGTTTTCGGAGCTGATGCCGCAGGCACGCATGAACGCAAGCGCTTCGGTAATACGGTCGGCCAGTTCCTTGTACCGGTGGCCCTGCGGACTGTCGGTGATGAAACCGAGCATCCACTGATGCACCTGGTCCAGGTTCGCAAAACCGCCCTGCGCGAAGGCACGCAGCAGGTTCAGCGTTGCGGCGGACTGGCGATAAGCCATCGCCATGCGGCTCGGATCCGGGATCCGGCTGCCGGAACTGAAGTTGATGTCGTTGATGATGTCACCGCGGTAGCTCGGCAGCTCGACATCGTTCTTCGTTTCAAAGTTGGAAGACCGCGGCTTGGCGAATTGCCCGGCGATGCGCCCGACCTTAACAACCGGTTGGCTGGCGGCATAGGTCAGCACGACGGCCATCTGCAGGAACACACGGAAGAAGTCGCGGATGTGATCCGGATGATGTTCGGCGAAGCTCTCGGCGCAATCGCCGCCCTGGAGAAGGAAACCGTTGCCGGCGGCAACGTCGGCGAGCTGCTGCTTCAGCGCGCGCGCTTCACCTGCAAAAACAAGCGGCGGATACGTCGACAGGCGCTGCTCAACATCCGCCAAAGCCTCTTGATCCGGGTATTCCGGAACCTGCAAGATCGGCTTCGATCTCCAAGTCTCCGGGCTCCACTTCTCCGCCATTTTTCCTACTCCTACAGGACGCACGCGAATTCTCTCATGGTGGTGCGCCGTCCGAGACATTTTCATTGGTGTCCGATTGCCGCATGGCAGCAAGCGTGCGGCGTTATACACGCCGAAGGACGGTAACGCCACAGTTCAATCAGGCAATTTTCATCAGTGCCGCGGCAAGCCGGCCGTCATTGCGAAACGAGCGGTTAATTCCGGCCTTGACCGGGATCATGGCGGCGCCGGGTCTCGCGCCTCACCATGGCCTTGTGACAAGATAGGACAGTCTCATGCCATCTCCAAGACTGGAGCACAGCCACCGACCCGATGACATCGCGTCCAGGCTTTCCGCAAAACCGCAAGCCAGCTACCTCAGGGACTGGATCTACGGCGGCATCGACGGTGCCGTCACCACCTTTGCCATCGTTGCCGGTTCGGTCGGCGCGGCGCTTTCAGCCAAGACAATCCTGATCCTCGGCGTGGCCAACCTGCTGGCCGACGGTTTTTCGATGGCGGCGGCCAATTACAGCGGAACAAAGTCGGAGGAAGAAGACTACGCCCGTCTTCTGTCCATCGAGGAAAAGCATATCGACCTTGTCCCGGACGGCGAACGGGAGGAGATCCGCCAGATCTTCGGATCGAAGGGCTTCGGCGGCAAGGACCTGGACGACCTCGTCCGGCTGGTCACGTCGAACAGGGCGACGTGGATCGAAACGATGATGCAGGCGGAGTACGGGCTCAGTTCCACGGCACGGTCTCCGGTCAAGGCGGCCCTGGCGACCTTCACCGCGTTTCTCGTTTGCGGCAGCCTCCCGCTGCTGCCCTTTCTCGTCGGCTCCGGTTCGTCGGAAATTCAGACCACCGCCCTGACCGCTCTCGCATTCTTCCTCATCGGCTCCATCAAGTCGCGCTGGTCGGCAAAGTCATGGGTCGTGTCCGGACTGGAAACAACCGGCATCGGACTGTGCGCCGCCGGTATCGCCTATCTCACCGGCGCCCTGCTCCACGGGCTTATCGCCTGACGGTCACCGCCTCAGCGGCTGCGCAGCGGTAGATCGATATACGTCAGGTTTCTTGATGCGATGGCCGCGTCGATCACCTCACGAAGGTGATCCGGCAGGACGACCGCGCGCGGATAGGCAGGTTTGTGCCGGTCGCGAAGCACCGGTACATGCCATCCGTCGGTGGTATCGAGAAAGTGTTCGATCCCCTCCTCGCCCCAAAGGCTGAAAAAGCCCGCCAGGACACAATCCAGGTAGCTTTGCAGGATCGGATGCGTTTCCGTCCCCCAGCGATTGTGTTCTGCCGTGCCCACGAAGACGAAAAGGTCGCCCGGTCCGTTTGCCTGCTCCGCGTCGCACCGGAAGGCGCCGCCCACAGCTTCCACCTTGCGGTATCTCTTTTCCCGTTTTTCCAGATCCTTCAGCCGTGAGCGGGGCTCACGCACCATTACGCCCCTTATCTCACTGCCCGGTGCTTCGCGCACGCTCAGGGCACAGCGCCCCTGCCCATCCTCGCCCATTCCGCAGACCCGCCACTCGCGGACCCAGCCACGAAGCCTGCCTGGCGTCACCGTTGCACTGGCCGGGATCGTGTCGGCATTGACGAGAGAGCCATATCCAAAATATGTGATCGTCATTGAGTGCAGGTCTCAGATCTGTTTTTTGCCGACAATGCGAAGCCGAAGGTCATCATGATTGTTCCATCCCTTTCCAACCACGATGTCGCGGCGATGCGGGACGATACACCCGGTGTAGGGCAGCTGATCCATTTTAACAATGCCGGCACGGGGCTTGCCCTCGGGCCGTGCCTTGATGCCGTCAAGGCACACCTCGACCTCGAGGCGACGCTCGGCGGCTATGAGGCGGCCAGCGCGAACAGCGCCGGGATGGACGCGTTCTACACGAGCCTTGCCGCCCTGATCTGCAGCAAACCTCACGAAATCGCCTATGTCGAGAATGCCACGCGCGCCTGGGACATGGCTTTCTACGGTATCGACTTTCGCGAGGGAGACCGGATCATCACGGGCCGCGCGGAATATGTTTCGAACTACGTCGCCTTTTTGCAGATAAAACGGCGCAAGAAAATCGAGATCGATCTTATCGAGGACGACGCAAGCGGCCAGATCGATCTTGCCGCGCTCAAGGCCGCGATCACCCCGAAGACACGCCTGATCGCCCTGACGCATATTCCGACCTTCTCCGGGCTCATCAATCCGGCAGAAGATGTCGGCGAAATCGCGCGCTCAGCCAAGCTTCTCTACCTTCTGGATGCCTGCCAGTCAGCGGGCCAGATCCCCCTGAATGTCAGCGACATCGGCTGTCACGTGCTGTCGGGGACCGGACGCAAGTACCTTCGCGGGCCGCGGGGCACGGGGTTCCTTTATGTCAGCGACGATGTTCTGGACCAGATCGAACCGCCTTTCATCGACCTTCAGTCCGCCAACTGGCTTGACGACAACTCGTATGAACTCGTCCCGCATGCCATGCGTTTCGAAACCTGGGAGCGCTATGTCGCGGGCCAGATCGGCCTTGGCGTCGCGGTCAGTTACGCCATCGGCTACGGCATGGAGCGCATCGGCAACCGGATCTGCGCGCTCGGCGCACAGCTTCGGACCGAACTGTCGGCGGTTACCGGTGTGACGCTGCACGACAAGGGAGCCCGCAAGGGCGGGATCGTCACCTTCGCGGTCGACGGCGAAACGCCGGCTCAGACCCAGGCCAGACTGTCTTCGGCAAACATCAACGTCTCGGTCAGCAAGGGAACATCCGCGCAGATAGACCTGCCGCACAGAGGGCTTGATGCGGTGGTCCGGGCGTCTCTGCATGCGTTCAATACAGAGAACGAAATAGAACGCTTCGTTAAGACTCTTGGCAATTCGGCCTGAGTTTCAGCAGAAAATCCGAGGTTTAGAAGCTGACGTTAAGTTCCCTCTGCTATCCGGAGAGATGGATTAAGGAGGGAAATCGCCTTGTTCGAGCGCGACATGAATGCCGGCGCGGCCGGGGACACAGATACCGTGAGGTCGGCGACCGGACGTCAGATCAAGGTGTGGATCTACGGCCTTGCGGCGCTCCTGATCGCGATGTCTGCCGCGTCCCTGACATTCATTGCCCATCTTGCCTGGGTCGAAGCCGACCGGCGGTCGCTTGAAAGCGAAAAACTGCGCTTTTCCGGGAACCTCGACGCCTACACCCAGATGATAGCAATCGACCAGTTCGACCTCGCGCAATGGGACGATACGTTCACCGCGCTCCAGACCCCGGCGGATCGCGCGTTCATCAAGGATCAGCTTGTTCTCGATCTTTGGGAAACGTTTGATCTGGAAAGAACCTTTGTCGTGGCCACCGACGGCACGCTGATTGCCCAGGCCGTTGAGGATCACACCCGGTTTCCGGAAAAGAAAACGGAGGCTGCGCCGGTCCTTCGCCAACTGGCCGAACGCACGCGCGCGGCTTTCGAGGATAGAAAACGGCGATCGAACTCCGCATTCGCCGACTGGTACCTGCCTCAGTCGGTCCTGCTGGACGTATCGATTTCCGAGTTTGCCATCGTCGACGGGCAGCCCGCGCTTCTTGTCGCGGTCCCGGTTCTGCCGGACTATGGCGATGTCGATGCCAAAGACGATTACCCGGCTGTACTCATAAATGCCGTTTATGTCGACGAGACCATGGTCGCCGAGCTGAATGAAACCCTCGGTTTTCGTGATCTGCGCTACATTGCCGGCCAGCCGGAGTGGAACCACCCGACCAATCAGTTGATCCGGGCGGCCGACGGTACGGTGATCGGATACTTCCGCTGGGACCAGGAAAAACCGGGCCACCAGATCTGGCTGATGGCGTTGCCGCTCATTCTGCTGATGACGGTGATCATCTCGACCGTTGCCTTTGCCGCCGCCGCCAAAATCAGCCGCCTGTCATCGCAGCTTGAGGAGAGCGAGCGCAAGAACCATCATTTTGCGAACCACGATACGCTCACCGGGCTGCCCAACAGGCACCATTTCTCCGACCGTCTGGCCTATTCGATCGACAGTCTTCCGGACAAGGGATTTGCGCTGTTCGCCTGCGATCTCGACCGGTTCAAACCGATCAACGACACCTATGGCCACGAGGCAGGTGACAAGGTCCTGTGCGTCGTGGCCGACCGGTTCAAACGTCAATTCAGCGAAGATTCCGTTGTCTGCAGGATCGGGGGAGACGAATTCATCGTCCTTGTGACGAAATACGAAAGCGCGAATGAGCTCATGGAAATTGCCGAAAGCTTGCGGACATCCATGTCCGTTCCGATCGAGATCGGCGGCGGAAACAGCGTCCAGATTGGGGTCAGCGTCGGCATCGCCACGGCACCCGAGTGCGGGTTGAACGACAAGGACCTGATCCGGCTGGCGGACCTCGCCCTTTACCGGGCCAAGGAAAACGGCCGCAACACGGTCGAGTTTGCGTCGCCCCGAACCCTGCATGCGGGCAACGCGGACCTATCAACAGCCGCGCAGTCCAAGGCAAGTTAGGCTCAGGACTCATTAATTTGGTCTAATTGGCGCAACAAACGGCGATGAGCTGCAAGGAAAAGCGCGACAAGCGGGCTTCCTGCCCGGTTGAGCGGTTTGACGAAGCAGACAGAAGCCGTTTTTGCGTCCCTGAGGGATAGGGTGAATTTGCCCGGCAACGTCGTTGCAAATCTTTGGAAACCGGACGGTTTCCTGCAGCTATGCGCCTCGTATCCGAACAAATTCATCCCTACCAATTCGTCCAAATTAATGGGTCCTGAGCCTAGTCTGCCAGAATGCTAACTGCTGCTCGCGACAACTCGAATTGCGACGCTTCAGGGATACGCTCACACAAACTCAAGAACAATTTACCTCTTTTACTGTTATTCGCACCCGTTATTAATCAATTTGCGCCTTAATCATCTCTCAAGTCTCGAATGAAGACTAAACCAGATGTAGTAGAAGGCACGACCGCAACTTGAGCGAATTCCGGAGACGATACAGCGATCAGGCCCCCAGGCTCGCCAGACAGCATATCTCGCGTCTGGCGTTCGCGCTGGCGGCTCTGCTGATTGCGGTGACGTCGGTTTCCCTGCTCTTCGTCGGCTTCGTGGCAACCCGTGCCTCGACGCAACAGACCATTGCCAACGAAGAGCGCCTGTTCCGCAGTGTTGTCGCGGACCAGCAAATCACAATCGTCAGAGAGCAGATCGGCGTCGCCTCATCGGACCTGTCCGTCAACAGGCTGGTCAGGACCTTCGACCCCGCCTATGCCCGGGAAGCGTTCGACACGCTTTGGACCAACTACCGGCACGACAAGCTGATCCTGATTTCCGGCGACCGGCATGTGCTGGCGGAATCCTTCCAGGACTACACGCATATCGTGACACGGCCCCTGGCCGAGACACCGGAACTGGTGACGATCGTCGACGAGCTGACGACAAAATACATGCTCAACCGTGTGCGGGTTCCGGGCGGGTTCGGCCACCGTTCGCTGCAGGACCTTGACGCCGCCAGCTTTGCGATGACGGGTTTCGTGCGCATCGACGGGAAGCCTGCCCTCTACGGTGCCATGCCGGTCATTCCCGACCGATACGAGACGACACTGCCCGACGGCGCGCCCATGATCCTGCTGTCCGCACTTTTTCTCGACGAGGCGCTGCAGAAAAAACTGAATGCGCAGCCCGCGTTCCGATCCTTCGTTTTTGAGGAAAGCGTTCCTGCCCGGATGGAAGGACCGTTTCATCTGATTTCGGACGGTGCCGACACTCCGATCGGCGTTTTCCGCTGGAAAAGCGAATCCGCCAGCGCGTCGATCTGGCCGACGATCATCCCCGTGATCGCCATCTTGAGCGTCGCCCTCGGCACGCTTGCCTTCGGTATTGCCTGGCGGATCGGACGCCTGACGACGTCGCTGCAGGCGAGCGAACAGCAAAACCGCTATCTTGCCCTTCACGACACGCTATCTGGTCTCGGCAACCGGCTGTTGTTCAACCGGGTGCTCGATTCATCCGCGAAGGAGCTGCCGGACAAGCGTTTTGCGGTTCTTCACTGTGACCTCGACAAGTTCAAGTCCGTGAACGACACCTTCGGACATGCGGCGGGCGACACGGTGATCAAGACCATCGCGGAGCGGCTGAAGGCTGGTGTCGGGCGGCAGGGTCTCGTTTGCCGGATCGGCGGCGACGAGTTCATGGTCATCTACAGGAACGAGACAGCACGCGGCCATCTGAAGGCCCTCTGCGATACGCTGATTGCCTCGGCCCAGGAGCCCGTGTCGCTGAGCGACGGCAAACAGACCGCCGTGGGGCTCAGCATCGGCATCGCAAGAGCGCCTGAAGACGGCAGCGATCCGGAGCAACTCGTCGGCTTCTCCGATGCGGCGCTCTATCATTCCAAGGCGCTCGGCCGGAACTGTTTCTCTTTTTTTGCCGAGACGCCTGCAGCTGAAGGTGTATGGACAGCCGAACTCGGCGAAGCCGCGGACGCACCGCCGCCGGACCTCAAGAAAGCGAACGGTTAGAGCATCGGGCGATACGCCTCGACAATCGAAAACCGGACCCGTTTCCAGGTCCGGATTCCTCTGTCATGAAAGTCGTTTTCAGCCGCGCAGCTGTTCGGTCGGCTCGCGCATGGTCACGAGTTCCTCCGCCGCCGTCGGATGGACGGCGATCGTCCGGTCGAAATCGGCCTTGGTCGCGCCCATCTGCAAGGTCACGCCGAGGATCTGTGCCAATTCTCCGGCGTCGGGGCCAACGACGTGCACGCCCAGAACCTTCTGCGTATCGGCATCGACGATCATTTTCATGAGCATCTTTTCGTCGCGGCCGGACAGGGTGTGTTTCATCGGCCGGAAACTGGACTTGTAGATGTCCAGTTTGGGCGTGCGCTCCAGCGCCTGTTCCTGTGTCAGTCCGACAGTTCCCATTTCAGGCTGAGAGAAGACGGCGGTGGCGATCAGGCTGTGATCGACCGTCCAGGGCTTGTTCCCGAAAACCGTGTCGGCAAAGGCATGACCTTCCCGGATCGCGACCGGGGTCAGATTGGCGCGGTTTGTCACGTCACCGACCGCGTAGATCGACGGAACGCTCGTCTGCGAGTCCGCGCTGACCTTGATCGCACCGATCCGGTCGGTTTCGACACCGGCCTTTTCCAGACCGAGATCCTTCGTGTGCGGGTTGCGCCCGATCGCGAACATGATCTTGTCCACCGCGAGTTCCCTGCCGCCATTCGTGTGTCCGACAAGGCCGCCATCCTGGCGTTTCTCGATGCTGGAAAACGTATCCCCCAGAATGACCTTGATGCCCTTCTTCTCCATTTCCTGGCGGACGGTGGTCCGGAGGTCCATGTCGAAGCCGCGCAGGATTTCCTCGCCGCGGTAGATCAGGGTGGTATCGACGCCAAGGCCGTTGAAAATGCCGGCAAACTCAACCGCAATGTAGCCGCCGCCGGCGACCACGATACTGTCAGGCAGCTCCGCCATGTGAAACGCCTCATTGGACGTGATCACGTGCTCCATGCCGGGCACGGAATTGTCGACGTTCGGTGACGCTCCGACCGCGACAAGAATGTACCTGGCCGTCAGGGTCTGGCCGGTGGACAGCAGCCGAACCGTGTGCGGGTCCTCGATGACAGCGCGGCTGTCGTGCGCTTCAACGTCGGTGCGCTCAAGATTTCGGCGGTAGATCCCTTCCAGGCGCGTGATCTCCTGGTCCTTTGCCGCGATCAGCTTGTCCCAGGAAAAAGTGCGTTCGCCGACGGACCAGCCGAAACCCTCGGCGTCCTCGAATTCCTCGGAGAACTTGGAGGCGTAGACGAACAGCTTCTTCGGAACACATCCGCGGATCACGCAGGTTCCGCCATACCGGTACTCTTCGGCGATCCCGACCCGTGCGCCATGCGTTGCGGCAATACGCGCGGCGCGCACGCCACCGGATCCGCCGCCAATTACAAAAAGATCATAGTCGTAGTCGGTCATCTTCGCCTCTTTTCGCGTTTGCCTGCTCTCTGCTCCCGGAGAGTTCCAGGCCCGCCCCAGATAGGCGCTGCAGATCACCATGCAAGGCACGAACTGCGGCGACGCGTCGTCCCGCAGCTCCAGAACGGTGTTGTTCCAACGAATTAGGCCGCTTGCGCGGCCTGTTTGCCGGTTTCAGGCACCAGCTTCAATTCTTCGTGCAGTCGCCGTGACGCGCGGCAATCACTGCGCCTGGGTTCGTTTCTGCAGTTCCTGCTGAACGATCGTCACCATTTCGGTCGACGTCTTGTCCTGCCATTCGCGGGCCGCACCGACCGAAAGCTGCGTGACGCGCGGCAGCGTCTTGGTCAGCTTCTGTCCCAGATCCGTCTGGTAGAAGGCTGCCAGCTCGTTCAGTTCGTCTTCGGTGAAGCTGGTTGCCCAGGCTTCATAGACCAGCGTGTTCAACTCTCCACGCGTGGGTGCGAGGCGCAATGCGACTTCCTGCACCACCTCGATGATTTCCTCGGCGCGGGTCGGCTCAGCCTGGATGAACGCGGTCCGGGTCTGCTCTGCGAGAATGGGCAGAATTTCGTCGAACGGTTCCAGAACCTTGGTGACTTCGGCAACGCGCTTTGCAGCCGCCATGTGGCTTTCCGAAATCGCATCCTGCGCCACGGAAACGCTTGCGAACATGGCTGTTGCTGTCAATACGGCGCCAAAAACAGCTGCCCGCGGCAAAGCTCTCGTGAGTGTCATACTTCTACTCCTACGTGGCTGTCCGACAGCTTCACCGGACACCAAAACATCATAATTCAGGCAGGTACCACGGTCTTTACCCCATTCGTACCTGCAACGTAAGCCTTTGTTGCGAGCCCTATGAAGAGGCCGTGCTCAACGACACCGGGAATGTCAATGAGCTTCCCGGCAAGGGATCGTGCGTCTGGAATGGCCTCCAGGTGCGCATCCACGATGTAATGACCACCGTCGGTCACAAACGGATCCCCGGCACCACCTCTCAAGACGAGCTTCTCCGGCAGGCCCGCAGCCCGAAGCGTCTTTTCGATCGCGTTGGTGGTGGCCTTCAGGCCGAATGGCACCACTTCGATCGGCAAGGGAAACCGTCCAAGGGTGGCAACTTCCTTGCTGCCGTCGGCAATCACGATCATGTCGGCAGAAGACGCCGCAACGATCTTTTCCCGGAGCAGCGCGCCCCCGCCCCCCTTAATCAGCGACAGGCCCGCATCCAGCTCGTCCGCACCGTCGATCGTCAGATCAAGTTCCGGCAGTTCGTCGAGGGTCGTCAGGCGGATACCCAATTCCGTGGCGAGCGCGCGCGTGCGCTCCGATGTCGGAACCCCGATCACATCCAGTCCGCCGGCAACACGGTCGGCCAGCGCATGCACGAAAAACTCCGCAGTGGACCCGGTTCCGATCCCCAGGCGCATCCCAGGCGTGACGTCCTGCGCTGCCCGTTCGGCAGCCTGCCGTTTAAACTGATCGCTCATCCATATTCCTTCGGCCGCCGCCCGAGCGGATGGGGCGTGACCACTTCTTATTCTTGACCGCCGGGTGCTTAGCATGGCCGACCTCTCACGGTCCAGTGACATTCAGGGAGACGTGCGAGAAAGCCATGGACGGCAAGGGAATACTGAATTCATTAACCATGACTTTAGATTGATTTGCGAAGTTTGAGCCTACAACCTGGGTTTTGACATGCGCGGCAACACATGAACCTCTTCAAATTAAAGCAAAATCGGCCCGAAAATCTGATGCAGGAACACCCGGCTGCCGAATCGGACGCAGAGGAACCTTTCAGCGATACCGCCGATCCGCAAGCGCCCGAGCAGCTTGAGTTTGTTCTCGACAGCCTCGAGGATGATCTGCAGGTCGCCGCAAAGACCATCAACGTCGCCGCGGAAAACGTCCAGGACCGGCTGGTAAGCCAGATGGATACGCTGGAGAGGATCCGCCACGACACGCGGTCCCTGTCCGACCAGTCTTCCATTGCCGACGAAAATGCCTCAAGCCTCGCCTCCTCCATCCAGGAACTGTCGGCCTCGAGCAGCGAGATCGGATCCCAGGTCGGCGTTTCGAACCAGCTCGCCGACGAGGCCCGCGAAATCGCGGATCAGGCAAACGAAGGTGTCCTGGAACTGAAGAACGCAATCGATGACATTGCAAATGTCGTCAGCCTTATTTCCGACATTGCCAAACAGACCAACCTGCTGGCCCTGAACGCGACCATTGAAGCAGCCCGGGCTGGTGAGGCCGGCAGAGGCTTCTCGGTGGTTGCCAGCGAGGTCAAGTCGCTGTCGGTCGAAACCCAGTCGGCCACGGAACAGATTGTCACGAATATCGAGAAACTGAACCTGTCCGCGGAGCACAGCCTCGGTTCCGTGAACCGGATCATCGAGGTCATCGGCAAGATCAGACCGAGCTTTTCGGCCGTTGAGGACGCCGTGCGCTCCCAGGTTGACACGACCAACCTCATCGGTGAACAGGCCAACAAGACCGCCGAATTCGCTCAAATCGTGGTGCAGAAGGCGCAGGCGATCACCGACAGCGCCGCTTCTGCAGAAGAAGGCGGAACGCGCGCGAGAGAGACCGGCTCGCAAATGAGCGTCGCGTCGAAAAGCCTCCAGAGCCGCTTCACGATGATGATCCGGCAAACCGAACTGGGCAACAGGCGCAGGCACGACCGGTTGCCGGTGAAACTTTCGGGCTCCATTTCCAACGGCAGCGCGTCGGCGCGTGGCGAAACCCTCGATATTTCCGAAGGCGGGTGCCTCTTCAAGGCTTCCGAAAACGTCACGCTTCGTCCGAACGACCTGCTGCAGATCGAACTGAGCGGGCTTGGCAAGGTCACGGCGCGGCTGGCGGCCGTTTCCGAAAACGGTTTTCACTGCTGCTTCCAGGATCCCGACCCGGCCTTCGAGAGCGCTTTGCACGCAAAGATCGCCTCCATTCACGAAAGTCATGCGCGCGAAGTCGACTGCGCCCAGAGCGGAGCTTCACGGATTGCAGCGGCGATGCAGGGCCTCATTTCGAACCGCATCATGACGATGGATGATCTCTTCGATACCGACTACACGCCGATCGAAGGAACCAACCCGCAGCAGGTTTCAACACGCGCCCTGCGCCACCTTGAAACCGTCATCCCGGAAATACAGGAAGAAATCCTCGCGGACGGCAAACCGCATGGCATGGCCTTCTGCGCCTCGGTCGATCGAAACGGCTATCTGCCGGTTCACAATCTCGTCTTCTCGAACCCGCAACGCCCTGACGACCCGGTCTGGAACACGGCGAACTGCCGCAACAAGCGCATCTTCGACGACCGCGCGGGCCTGAGCGCGGCCAGAAACACGCGGCCTTTCCTCATCCAGTCCTACGCCCGCGACATGGGTGGCGGCAACGTCGTCTGGATGAAGGAAGTCGACGCACCGATCCTCATCGACGGCCGTCACTGGGGCGGTTTCCGCACGGCGTACAAGCTCTGACCGGCTGTCAGAGCATTTTCCGACCAATTTGGATCATTTGACCGAGGCCCTATTTCGCGCTGGCGAGACGGTTCGCCCGCCATGGTGTTTCCCACCACTAGTGCGGTGAATTTGATGTTCGCATCATTGCTGCAGCAGTCTCCGAAGCGAACTTCAAATTCGTAGACCGCACTAGAAACATAGACTTGCTAGTCACCTTCTTGAATCTGAAGTTCGTTCGAAGCCCGCTGCAAAATGAGTTGAACTTCAGATTCAGGTGACTAGGGTGGACGAACGATGCCAGAGCGGAAAAGGGCCCGGCCAATCTTGATGTTTGTCGCTAGAATGCGTTCCACAAAGGGTGAGAATATCCAGCCCATCGGCTGCGTTGTGCCACTTGCACGATGCACCGCATCGCGCTTCGTGACCCGCCTGGCCGAGTGAACCGGATATCCTCATCAAATGATCCAAATTGGTCGGAAAATGCTCTAACGCTTGCCCTCTCCTCACCTTTGCGGTTAGGAAGCGCTTCATCATCCTTGACCGAGGGTCTCATGTCCGTACTCGTATTTGATCTCGACGGCACGCTGGTGTCGTCGATGGAAGATCTTGTCGCCACGCTCAATGTCGTTCTCACCGCGAACGGCCACGCGGCGGTCCCTCAGGAAAAGGTCGTCCACATGGTCGGCATGGGGGCCAAGGTGCTGCTGCAGCGCGGACTGGAACACAATGACGTCCGCTGGACCGAGGAGATGGTGCTGCCGCTCTATCAGCAGTTCCTCGATCACTACGCCGCCAACATCGCCGTTCACACACGCGCCTTCGATGGCGTTGTTCCCTCGCTGGAGCGTTTCAGAGGCGAAGGATGGAAACTCGCGGTGTGCACCAACAAGGCGGAACGGCTTACCCTGCCGCTTCTCGAGGCCCTTGATCTTGCGAAATATTTCGATGCGGTCGTTGGTGGCGATACGTTCAGCGTATCCAAACCCGATGCCGAACCCGTACACGGTGCCATCGCGCGCGCCGGCGGATCGATCGAAGGGTCCGTCATGATCGGCGACAGCGGCACGGACATCAGCGCCGCGCGCAACGCGGGCATTCCGGTTGTCGCGGTCGATTTCGGCTACACGCCCGTGCCAGTCAGCGAACTCGGGCCGGACAGGGTCATCTCGCATTTTGACGAGCTGGCCGAGGCGATTGCCGGCGTAACCCGTGCCTGACAGCGCGGAAGGTGCCTGACTTCGCAACAAAGGCACCCCGGTACCGATCATTTCCTGCCTGTTCGAATCGCAATTCTGTAAATGAAGCATCCGCTGCGGTGTCTAGCCGAGGCTGTCAACCGCCGAAGCAAGTTTCACGAGATCGGCAGCGTAGAACCCCGCTGCGTTGATGCAGTTGGTCTCCAGCATCTTTAGTCCGTGTTCCGTCCGGCAGACGTCAAGCACATAGGCCCGGGAATATCCGGGATTGCAAGCGACCAACTGCCCGGCGAAATCCAGTGCGTCCTCATCAATCTCCTGGCGATACACAACCCGTTGGCCTTCCTTGTAAAGCGACCAGGTGACAACACGACCGTCGACGACCCAGATCCGCCATTCGCGGAGAATACGGGCCGGCTTGGTGAGCATCAGTAACGTGTCGTGGCGCAGAGAACCATCCGGGATATCTGCTTGGTTCACGGTCAGTACCTTGTTTGCAAGGTTTATGATCTCACCGCTTGATTTCACATTGCCTGGCTCTTCCTTGCTGTCGTCGACCGGCCGCAAGAACCAGAGCTTGCCATCGTCAGGCAATTGTCCGGGGATTTCGCTCAACCTCAGGAACACCGCATCGGCCCCGTTCAACAAAAACGGATGCCATGCTGTCTCGTGAACAAACGGAGGGATCTTGAACACTCCCGGAGATAAAGCCATCTTCTCCGCGTAGCGCCACAGTGAATATGAACCGAACATGACGACCGAAGACGGGTTGATGATCTCCGGTTCGGGAACAAGCTCACCAACAAACGGGACAACCTTGTGCCACGTGTAGGATATCTTCAATCGGTCAAGCGCGTTAGCGAGCTTTTGTGTGTCTTGAAAATCTTGCAGCAGCCATTGCATTTCGAATTTCGCTCGTCAAACCTTAGTTCTTAATTGTTCATCTGATAACACCGGCAAAAGCTGTCTGCAGCCTTGAATGCAGTCGGTCGCCTTGTCGCTGACGCAGCGACGCGCCTTACAGCACCACTTTCAGTTCTTGTCGCCGGACTATCCCCAGCGTATTTGCGCTGCCGGATGCGCAGACCTGCGCAGGCGCAAGAGTGGCTGATATGCTCGCTTGAACATGATTCCAACGGGATTGACTGAGATGGCAACGCAGACGGCGCCAAATCCTACGCGCGAGAAGATGCTCAAGGGGCTGGGCTATCAGAAGTCCGGCGAGATCGAAAAGGCGCAGCGCTGCTACAAGCAGGTTCTGAAGAAGCTCCCGAACAACCCCGACGCACTTCATCTTCTCGGCGTCACATACCGGCAGCTTGGCTATCCGAAGCGGGCGATCGAATACATACAAAAGGCAATTGCCGTGAACCCCAACCAGGCACCGTTCTATGCGAACCTGGCCCGGGCGATGATGGATGTCGGCACCGACGCGGAGAGTATGCTGGCGGTCTCTGAAAAAGCGCTGTCCCTCAATCCGCAGGAAAAGGAAGCGCTCAACATCAGGGGGATCGCTCTCACCCGCCTCAAACGGACGGAAGAAGCGGAAGAGATTTTTCAGCAGCTGCTTGTCACGTATCCCGATTTCGGGGATGCCTACCGCAATTACGGCCTGCTGCTGAGAGAGAACGAGGATTTCAAAAAGGCACTCGCCTTCTTTCACAGAGCCGTTCAACTCAACCCGGACAATCCCGAAAACTACATCGAAAGATCACGTTGCCGCCTCAAACAGAAAGATTTCAAGGTTGCCGAGGCGGAACTTGCCGATGCACTGGAGCGCTTTCCCGACCATGCCGAGCTCAAACATGAGACCGCACGGCTGCTCTTTTCAATCTCCCGAACCGATGTGGGCGTGAAATACGCGGAAGAAGCCGTTGCAGAGAACCCCAAAAACTATCACCGGCTCGTTACGCTCGCCGTCCAGTATCTCATGCTGGGACGCGGCCGAGAATCTGTCGACACGTTCCTGAAAGCAAAGAAACTGGCTCCGGAAGGAGCAGCCGGAATAGACTGGAACCTCTCTCTTGCCTATCTCTCCATTGGTGATCTGACCAATGGTTGGGCGCTTCACGACGCCCGCTTCGGCGATGAGAATTCCACGTCAAACAAACGAAAATTCGATGTTCCGGAATGGGGCGGCGAAGACATTTCCGGCAAGACCGTGCTCGCGTGGTGCGATCAGGGCCTCGGGGACGCCCTGCGAGGCTGCACGATGCTGCATGAACTGATCGAGCGGGCCGGAAAAGTCATTCTGGAAGTCGCCCCGAAGTCCGTGCCGTGGTTTCAAAGCTCGTTCCCGAAGGCCGCCGTTCGGGCGGCTCAAGTCAACTCGGACCTTACAACCGACCTGGACGACTTCGACCTCACCGCAAATCTTGTCGACATTGCCAAATTCTTCCGTCCGGATTTCCAGTCATTCCGTAACGCAAGAACCCCGGCATTTTCCTTCGACATTGAACTCGCGCACACGTTTTTTGAACGCCTGAAAGGCAAAGCGGACAAACCGATTGTCGGCATCGGATGGCGGTCACGGAACCTGGAAGTATACCGCGCACGCTACTATCTCTCCGCTCCCGAGTTCTTTCCGATCATCGACATGGAAGATGTCACTTTCGTCAACCTGCAATATCTCAGTGCCTTGAAGGAGATCAAATTCTTCGAGGCCAAATCGAAGGGAGCGTTCGTCAATTTCGAGGATGTCGATCTGTTCGATGACCTGGAAGCGGCAGCAGCCTTGACCGCCTGCTGCGACCTCGTTGTCTCGGCCAATGTCAGCGTCACGGAAATCTCGGGCGTTCTCGATGTTCCGACCATTCGCTTCGGACCTCAGGAATCAGCGCTGCTGCTTGGTCAGAAGAATGTTCCCTGGCATCCGTCGACAACCTACCTGCGCATGGATGAAAACAAGCTTGCCGTCGATATGGTTCCGACAATCAGGCAAACGCTCGAGGAGCATCTCAGCACCTTCGACCCGTCACGGCGGAACAAACGGCTGCAACTCGAAACTGTTGCCGGCTGACAGAGCAGAGCAGGACTTCCAGTTCCGAACTCTTGGCAAGCTCGCGGCGGGAGCACCTGATCGCCAACGCTTCAGCGCGCCAAACCGTTCAAAGGTAGTTCTTTTCCATCAGGAACTCGGCGAAATAGAAATCGATGTCCGTATCGATGTCCACGATACGCACCGTATCGGGAACGACATATCCCACGGTTTCCGGTGACATCATGTGCGCATTCAGCGCATCCACGTGATCGGCTGAAATCACCATGGCCCAGGACGTGAGTTCAAAGCATTCGGGATAGTCCTGGCGCCGGTAATACTTGTTGCCGTCATATTCCACGAAGGTCCTGATAGACCCGTCCGTTTCCCGTTTCGCACACAGGAACGGATGGGTGTCCGGCGGCTTCAGCCCGATGACGCTGTGGCATCCCGGGTTCTTCAGATAATGGCGCAGCAGGTCTTCCAGCAGCTCCGGAGTCCGGAACGGATAGGTCGGATAAAGCACAACCACGGCATCGAATTCATCGCCCTGGCTCCGGCGCGCCTCGATGAATTCTGCGACGACAGCCTGCATCGTTGTATCGGATTGTCCCAGATGATCCGGGCGTCGATGCGGAACGGCGCCGGCGGCCTTGCCAATCTCAAGATAGCTGTCGCTGTCACTGTTGATGAATGTTTCACCAATCATGCTGCATTCAAGCGCCGGGCGAATGCTGTGTGCCATCAAAGGCTTGCCCGCAAGGGGGCGGACGTTCTTGTCGGGCAGGCCCTGGCTGCCGGCACGCGCGGGCACCATCGCGATGAACTTGCTGGTCATTACATTCCCAAAACAGCGTCAAGGTCCTGTGCGTCGAGTTTCTCACGCACATGGACAAATTCATCGTCGGACAGGCTGCTGAAGTTCAAGGGTCTGCCGCTTTCGTTCGTGATCATCTTCGTGGCGTCGTTCAGTTCCAGGACGTATTGCCGAAAGTTTTCGTCGCCAACGGGCTGCCCGGATTTGCGATCGAACTTGAGGTTGAAAACGTCACCGAGCGTTGCGCGGACGCGCGGATGCCGGAACATCTCGGTTCCCGGATAGGCGGTCGCGGTAAAAATGGACGTGTTGATCGAGGCCATTGCATCGTCGTGGTCGGGCGTACCGGCCGCCAGACCTTCGGTGACAAGGTCCTGCTGCCACTTGATGAAACCCAGACTGGTCTGCAACTGCTCAAGCGTTTCACCCGGATAGCCCATGATCCAGGTGCAGTTGCCGTGGATGCCGGCTTCCAACGTATTGCGAATGCCCTGTGTCATGGCCCTTGGAAACTCGAAGCCGTTGTAGACTTCCGTGCCGCTGGACAGCATGAAACCGCCCTTGCCCATGTCTTCCAGAACCTGAGGCGATGCCGACTCGGCGCCGAACCCGATGTAAATGCAGCCGGCACGGCGCATCTCCCTGACACGAAGAACATCCGCGCTACGATAGCCGCCCTTGCGGTCAGGCCGCAGATCGGCCGCTTCATCAAGCCTGCCGTGCGCGCCCCAGCGCAGCTGCCCGCTCGCTGCATACGGCTCGAGAATATCGGCAAGGGCCGTAATGCGCTTCGGGCTCACCATGAAATTGTCGTCCATCAGGCCGATAAAATCGACGCCATAGCGGCTTTGATATTCGATGAACTCGGTCGCGAGATTTTCGGCGCTGCGCACACCGTAGTTCCGTTCCCCCTGTGCGCCGCGGAAGCAGAATTTGCACTCGAACGGGCAGCCGCGGCTCGATACCGTGGAGATGCTGCG
Source organism: Roseibium sp. (assembly GCF_965229775.1). Taxonomy (GTDB): domain Bacteria; phylum Pseudomonadota; class Alphaproteobacteria; order Rhizobiales; family Stappiaceae; genus Roseibium. The sequence continues at coordinate 4,193,517 of NZ_OZ245929.1, read as the reverse complement.
TTTGATTTCAAAACTGGTTGCGGAGCTGTTCTTGGCGCTGCCGCCCCACACGGGAACATTGAGGTATTCTTCGAGCACCTTGAAGCCGTCGACATCTTCCTGCATCAGGTCGTAGGCCGGCAGTGGCAGGCTATCAAGGTTCGCGGGTCTGCCGCCGTGATAGACAAATCGCGGCCGCCCGTCTTTCGTTTCGCGGTAAAACGGCGACAGGAGCCCTGCGTTGAGCGCCCGTTCGAAGCCCTTGTCCCTCATGGCTTTGGCATCCAGGGCGATTTTCACGACGATGTCGTCGCCTTCGCTGTGTGCCACGGCATCCAGTTCAGGGATCCAGTTCAGGAGGTCGGCGCGAAACTGCGTCGCCAAGCCGCCGCCACTGACAAGCATCGCGTCCGGATCCAGTTCGCGCACAATCTTTGCGATTTCCGTCTGCCAGCGAAGTGTCGTGATCAATCCGGAAAGCCCGACAAGGTGCTGCCCGCCGGCTTTTTCCAGTGTCCGGCCGATCAGGCCGCGGGCTTCGGCAAACGTCAGGGAACGGCCGGTCTCCAGGCCGCGCCGCGCGGCGTCCTCGTCCCTGATGCGATAGATGTTCAGATCAATGATTGTCGGCTCCGCGCCGAATTCCCTCAATCTGGCGGCAAGCAGTGCGGGACCGACCGGCGGGTTGTTGGGTTTGGCCTGTTCCCGGATCGGCATGTTGATGAGTGTCGCCCTCACTCCCGCGAGAGCGTTGGGCTGCAGACTGTTCAGGAAACTGTTCGTGGCAACTAGGTTCATACTTCAAACCGTCTGGTTCAATTGATATCAGCTGGCCGCATCGCCCGGGCGTACGCCTCTCCCCCGGCAGCTTCAACGGCACAAACGGTGACACTCCCAAGACTTCGCTGAGTTCCGGATTTACGCTGCACAGTTTCCTACAGGATTGCCGCCGATTGATTCCCCAACAGGCAAAGGATCACACGCGTGTCATGAGACTACAAGTGAAACGCACCCGAACAATCAAGTTTAACTGTTGAAATGATTTCCAAAAAAGAAAACGAACTGGTCAAACTGGCCCGCAAGACAACGGAACATGCGAAATCTGTTGAAAGAGAAACGCCCTACACTTGTAGGAGCGTGCTTCGATTGAATAATTTCAGTGACTGTAAATTTGCGTCGCTGGTCGTACAGCTCTTTTGGAGAGGGAACGCGCATGACTTCTACGAGCGCGCAAAGCATTCAAGGCATCTCGGCTGAGAATGTCTGGGACTTCGAGAACGGTTACCACTGGTTCTCCGACCCGACGCGCCTGAACAAGACGCTGGCCCACTATGAGCTCTACAAGATGATCACGGACCTCCCCGGCGACGTTGTCGAACTGGGTGTGTTCAAGGGTCTGTCGCTCATTCGATTTGCCACTTTTCGCGCAGCGCTCGAGGACATGTCGTCCCGGCGTGTCATCGGTTTCGATGCATTTGGCAAGTTCCCGCGCGCCGGACTTTCGCGACCCGAAGATGTCGAATTCATTGAAACCTATGAATCGCAGGCCGGAGATGGCCTGTCCAAAATCGAACTCGATGGACTGCTGCAAGCGAAGGGCTTTAGGAATACCGAACTGGTCGAAGGCAATGTCCTTGAGACCCTGCCGGACTATCTCAAGGCAAATCCGGCCCTCCGCATCTCCCTGCTGCATCTCGACATGGATGTTCTGGAGCCGACAGAATTTGCGCTTGATCTGCTTTTCAGCCGCGTCGTGAAGAACGGCCTTATCGTTTTCGACGACTACCAGGCCACCGTTGGCGCCACCATTGCGGCAGACAGTTTCATCGAAAAGCACGGCCTGGCGCTTGAAAAACTGTCCTTCTACAAACAACCCGCGTTTGCCCGAAAGACCTGACCACAAAGAACAAGGTGGTCTTGTCGTCTACCTCCCGGCGTTCAGGACTAACCGGAGCACCTAGGCAGCCGCGTGGCTGCCCTGTTCCGGTTTGTGGCAAATGCCGTAGAGACATGTGTTCTTGAAGCCGGTTGTCAGCGTTGCTTCCTGGGTGACAATCTCGATCTGCGAGGAGTTGAAGTGGCGGGACAGCAGGGACAGGAAATCGGCGCGCGTCAGTTCGCCGAGATGATACGCATTGTCGGCGCTCGGGCCCGACACGCCGCTGCGTGCCTCCGGGCTGCTCACCACCAGGACACCACCGGGAACCAGGGCGTCACGCAGCGCGCCAATCAGGCCGTCCTGCCGATCCAGCTCGATATGTTCCAGTCCCTCGATGCAGCCGACGACATCGTAGCCTTCGCGTGGCAACTCAGGGTTCCGCAGGTCGCCGACATCATAGCCGGCCCGATAGCGGCCATAGGTGCGCCTGGCATATTCAACCGTGGTTTTGTCGAAATCCAGGCCCGTGTAGGAGATGTGCAACGGAGCAAGAACTTCCGCTGCGTAGCCGCTACCGCATGGAAAATCGAGTAAGCGCAGATCCGGGCGGCAGAACAGTCCTAGCTGGAAGTAACGCGCCTTATGGCGCGCCACGGTATCGCGCATGTCGACGCCGGGAATGTCAGTTGCCTTGACAACGACCCTCACCCCGCACTCGCTTACGAAAACATCGTCTTTGAGGTAGAGGCGCTCCTTGTCGCTTCCACCCAGAAAAAGCGCTTGCTCGTCTGAACTCATGGACACGGAAACCTTCACTCCCCTCACACCGGAACATCCGGCACAAGTGCGCTGTCGATCAGGTGATCGCACAATTCGCGCAGGGCACCGTCTCCGCCGGAACATTTCAACACGATCTGGCAGACTTCCTTGACCTCGGCCCGGGCGTTGCCCGGTGCGACCGAAAGCCCGCAGGCTTCAAGGCACTCGAGATCATTTATGTCGTCGCCGATATAGGCAAGCTCCTGCCACGACAGGCCGTTGCGCTGCCGCCAGGCATCCAGAAACGGCAGCTTGTCCTTGACGTCATGCGCGCACTCCATTTGCAGCTTGCGCGCACGTGCCGCGACCACACCGTCACTTTCTCTCGACAGAATGAGGAGTTTGAGCCCGCGCCTGCGCAGCATTTCGATACCCATGCCGTCAGCGCGGCTGCAACGGACGAATTCACGTCCATCCATGTCGAGGAATACCGAATTGTCGGTGTGAACTCCATCGAAGTCCGTAACGAGCGCCTTGATTTGCGCGCGCGCAGCTGCGCCCCACACCCCTAGGAAACCTTGTTCAAAAGCAGCCGGTCGGTCTCGATCGCGCTTGTTTCACGCCACTTGAGCTTGTGACGCTGGGCCACTTCGACGTCGAGAATTTCCTTTTCCTTGTAATTCAGCGCCGCCGATACCTCCCGGACACCTTCGCAGAGCTGGCGAAGGCCATCGGGTTCCAGACTGGCCGCGTGGTCGGTCCCCTTCCAGCTGCAGTCGAGCGTGAAGTGCCGTTCGATATACCTGAACGGGCCCCGCCTGAAGCGCGCTTCACCGCTCATGCCCACGGCGACCGCCGCCATGTCGACGGCCGTGCCGATGTGGTGACCGGAAAATCCGACCGCTGCTATTCTCTCACCGTAGAGGTCCTGCAGACGATTGATCTCGAGCAGGCAGACTTCCTCGAAAGGAACAGGATAGCCCGACGTGCACGCATAGATGACAAGATCGCGCGCACGGCCCATCTTTTCATAGAATTCGATGGTCGAAGACAGTTCACGCCCGGTGGTCATCCCGGTCGAAACGTGGATCATGCCGTCGAAATTCCGGCACAGATATTCCTGCACATCGTAATTGAGGTTCGTCGCCGACGGCACCTTGATCATCGACGGCTTGAGCGCCGCAATTTCCTGAGCGGACGTCAAATCCCACACGGACGTGGAATACTCGATGCCCCGCCTGCGGCACTCCTGTTGCAATTCGCGATGCTGTCCGATGGAGAACTCGAGAAACTCCCTGTGTTCACCGTAGGTGCGCCCATAGGAATTCGCGGGAACGGGATGCGGCCGATTGTAGACATCGGGCGGAAGCAGGCTTCTGTTGTGCCGTTTCTGAAACTTCGCAACCTGGGCGCCGCAATACCCGGCCGCCGTCTCAATCATCCGGCAGGCAATGTCCATGTCGCCAAGATGATTGCACCCGATTTCCGCGATAACCTGGATTTCGCTATCAAGTTTCATGAGCCGGGCTTGCTTCCAACACTGGTCTAGGGTCAGGACCCATTAATTTGGATGAATTGGTAGGGATGAATTTGTTCGGATACGAGGCGCAAAGCTGCTGGAAACCGTCCGGTTTCCAAAGATTTGCAACGACGTTGCCGGGCAAATTCATCCTATCCCTCCTGGACGCAAAAACGGCTTCGGTCTGCTTCGTCAAACCGCTCAACCGGGCAGGAAGCCCGCTTGTCGCGCTTTTCCTTGCAGCTCATCGCCGTTTGCTGCGCCAATTAAACCAAATTAATGGGTCCTGACCCTAAACGTCACTGACACTCTGGCGACAACAGTCCAGTAAAACGCTCCCGGATACAAATACATAAAAGTACTTTTCCCACGATATTTCGGGCCTGTCCGAACAGACTTGCGTCTCCCTCCGGACAGACAGCCGTGGTGCACCCACCGGCCCAATCATGGGTCTTGACTGGTACCGGCCAGCCGTTTGCGCGGTTTGATGGCGCGCGGGGCTTCATTGCGGCCAGCGGCCCGGTTGCCCGGATCGCCGCGCCGTCTCAGCCGACAAATGCGCGTTCGACTACAAACTCCGCCGGCTTGTTGTTGGCACCTTCGGTCAGGCCGGCTTTTTCGAGCAGGGCCTTGGTGTCCTTGATCATGTCCATCGAGCCGCAGATCATGCCGCGGTCCACGGCCGGGTCCAAAGGCGGCACGCCGAGATCGGAGAAGAGCTTTCCGCTCTCGATCAGATCGGTAATCCGGCCCTGGCGCGGAAAGTCCTCGCGCGTGACGGAGGTGTAGTGGACGAGCTTGTCCTTGGCGAACTCGCCGATCAGCGGGTCGTTGATCGTCTCCTGAACGAGGTCTTCGCCATATTTGAGTTCAGCGACCTCGCGGCATGTGTGCGTCAGGATGACCTGATCGAACTTTTCGTAGGTGTCGGGATCGCGGATCAGGCTCGCGAACGGAGCGATGCCGGTCCCCGTGGAGAACATGTAGACGCGTTTACCGGGAATGAGCGCGTCGTTCACGAGCGTACCCGTGGGTTTCTTCTTCATCAGGATGGCGTCGCCCGGCTGAATCTTCTGAAGATGGGAGGTCAGCGGGCCGTCCGGCACCTTGATGGAGAAGAACTCGAGTTCCTCATCCCATGCGGGGCTTGCGATCGAATAGGCCCTGTAAAGCGGCTTGCCGTCGATCATGAGCCCGATCATCACAAACTCACCGGAGCGGAACCGGAAGCTTGCCGGTCGCGTCATGCGGAACCGGAACAGGCGGTCGGTGTAATGCTGAACGGTTTTCACTTCTTCCACGAAAACGTTCGCGGGAACGGCGGATTCAAGATCCGATGGTTTGGCAAGTACGTTCATGTCTTTCGAAATCCGTAGGTCTTCACGCATCAGGGGTTCTGCTCCATGTAGACCACGGGTGCATTGACTTGAAGCAACTTAAATCCACGAATTGTCCGCTTCGCAAAAAAATCATTCCAAAATGATCCCTGAACCTAGTGATTTGCTGAAATCGTGTTTCGCAACGGCGACGTCAGGCGCCTGTCCGACGCGAAAATAGCCCACCCGGGGATCTGAGTAAAATGTCTTCACTGACAGCGGCCCCAGGATAGATCAGTCCCGGAATTCATCCGCGCGACCAGGGGGATTTGATCTGCGTTTTCCGTTTAGTCACAGTTGCATCCCCCGTCCCAAAAGATCTTGCAGGAAAGTTCCGGTCCAGACGTCTTGCAGCGCACACACCGACTTTGGCACACGCGCCCCGTCAGCGCGCCGACATCACGTCCCGGCCATGTAAATCTCACGTCCTTACTTGGCTGATCTGCAACGGACGATAGAAGCAGCACTCGCGACAATCACATGACGTTGCCGCAAAGTTGCTTGGGATCGATTTTTTTTATTTGACAGACAAATAGAAAAAGCAAAAATTACTGATCAAACAAAACAAAGCATAATAATACCTTCCAACGAGGGAAAGTAAATGTCCGGACGCACGCACGAAGAAACAGGCCAGTCCATAGCATTTGTGCTCATGGACAGGTTCTCAATGAATGCATTCGCCAGCGTCATTGAGCCGCTCAGATTAGCAAACCGGCTGCTTGGCCGCGAGTATTACGAGTGGACTACTTATTCACTGGATGGAAATTCAGTCGTGGCCAGCAATGGCTGCGAAGTCATGGCGAATAAGTCTATTCGTGAACTTGTTGACGCCGATATTACACTGTTGTGCACAGGCATCGACGTCGAGCGTCTTCCGCTGGATGCCGACCTCGGAAACAAGCTGAGGCGCCTGAATGCGATGGGTCGCACCTTCGGGGCGATCTGCACCGGCGCCTATCTTCTCGCCCGCTACAACCTGCTCGACGGCAGACGCTGCACGATCCACTGGGAGAATCTGCGGTCGTTGAGAGAAGAGTTCCCGGACGTCGAGGTGACGTCGGACATATTCGCCATCGACAGGAACTGCATCACCTGCGCCGGCGGCATGGCATCGCTCGACATGATGCTGCGGCTGATCGCGATCCAGCATGGCGCGTATCTCGCGCACGAGATCGCCGAGGTCGCCCTCTACCAGAACATGCGCTCCGGCGAATCCGCTCAGCGGCATGACATCGAGGCGCGGACCGGCATCTCGAACGCCAAGATCCTGGATGCGATCCGGATCATGGATCTGCACATCGAGGACCCGCTCAGCTGCCAGCAGCTTGCGATGACGGTCAGCCTGTCCCCGCGCCAGCTGGAACGCCTGTTCCGCCGGCATTTCAACTGCACGCCCGGCCAGTATTATCTGCGCCTGCGCCTGGAAACGGCCCGCGATCTGCTCCGGCGCACCAGCCGGCCGGTTCTGGACGTCGCGCTCGCATGCGGCTTTGCCTCCACATCGCACTTCACCAAGTGCTACCGGGAGCGTTTCCTGTGCACGCCGACCGAAGAACGGCAGTCGTACCAATGGGCCAACACCAAGACCACGTCCGGCGTCGGCACGGCTGCGCCCATGCGGCTGGTTGCGAAATAGCACGTTGCTGATTGACGAGATTTTCTGAACGCCGCCGCCAAGGCGGCGTTTTTCATTGGACAAGCCGCCAGATGCCGAGCGGGACGAGATACAGGCCGAGTGCCAGGATCGCGAGCTGGATCAGTTTGCGAAACGCCGCATCGGAAAAACGGCTCCGGAAGCGCTGTCCGGCCCAGACCCCCGACAAGGCCGGAAGGACAAGCGCGGCAGAGGCGAGCATTTCGCGGCCGCCGACAAGACCAAACCCGCCGAGTGACAGGCCGAGCGCGACGGTGGAGGAGAGAAACAGCAGCCCCAAAGCCTGAATCAGCGCATCGCGCGACAGTCCCAGCACCTGCAAATACATGATCCCGGGCACGACAAAGGCACCTGTCAATCCGGAGAAGACGCCGTTGAGGAGCCCGGCGGCGATCCCGACCGGTACAACCTGCCGCTCCTCTAGCAGAAACGAAACTCCGGCCAGCATCGGCAGCGCATAGGCCACCATCAGCATGCCCAGAACCAGGTCGGCAGCGCCTTCAGGCACCTGCGTCAGAATGAATGTCCCGGCGCCCAGGGTCAGGACCGCCGTCACCAGGAACGGCCACAGCCGCGCGAGCAGCACCTTCAGGTGGCCGCCGGAAAAGGCCTGCCAGACGTTGGTCAGAAAGGCCGGCCAGAGGATCAGCAGCATCGCCTTCTCGATCCCGACAAAGACGGTCATCAGCCCGAGGCCAATTGCGGGAAGCCCGAAGCCAACGAGCCCCTTCACAAACCCGGCAATGACGAACACCAGCACCGCGATGACGGCAAGGTCCGGGCTCAATCCAAAAAGTTCACTCACGCCGCGTCCCGTTCCCATGGCCCACACTGGGACGACTTTTAGTTCGGGATGGATTGAGCTGCAATGTCGGTGTCCGTGACACCGTCACAAACGATCGCAAAGCGGATTTCGCAACCAACGCAATGGTGTTACCGTGCCGGCCATGAATACCCCGTCCCTGCCCAGAATTCCCAACGCAAAAGCCCGGCACCTGTTCCTGCACAAGCACGGACTTTGCACGCCTCCCAAGGGAAGCGGCAAGGGTGAGGATCTGTGTGCGGTCTTCGACCAGCTCGGTTTCGTTCAGGTGGACAGCATCAACACGGTCGCGCGCGCGCACCACATGATTCTTGCCGCACGCCGGCCCGCCTACAAGGAAAAGAACCTAAAACTGCACCTGGAACGGGACCGCCTCGTGTTCGAACACTGGACTCACGACGCATCGATCATTCCGACAAAGTTCTTTTCGCACTGGAAACTGCGCTTCGCCCGCGACCGCGAACGGCTGATCAAAAGGTGGCGCAACTGGCACCAGAACGAATTCGAGCAGAAACTCGACGACGTGCTGAAACGCGTCAGCGACCACGGCCCGGTCACGTCCGCGAGCGTCGGCGAGGACGAAAGCCGCAGTTCGGGCGGCTGGTGGGAATGGCATCCGTCCAAGACCGCGCTGGAGTTCCTGTGGCGCACCGGCGAACTGTCCGTCTGCCGACGCGCGGGGTTTCAGAAAGTCTACGATCTGACGGAGCGCGTGATCCCGGACGCACACAGAACCACGCGCCACGAGACCCGGGAAACGGTCGACTGGGCTGCGAGCTCGGCGCTTTCAAGGCTCGGATTTGCAACGTCCGGGGAGATTGCGGCGTTTTGGGATCTGATATCTCCGCAGGAAGCGAAAACCTGGTGCCGGACCGCGCTCGTGGACGGAACCATTGTCGAAGCCGAAATCGAGTGCGCACGCGGCGATTTCCGGCGTGTCTTTCTGTATCCGGAAACGCTTGCCGGCCTGGATGACGTCCCCGGGCCGCCGTCGCGGGTGCGCATCCTGTCGCCTTTCGACCCGGCCCTGCGCGACCGGAAGCGTGCGGAGCGCCTTTTCGACTTTTCCTACCGGATCGAGATCTTTGTGCCCGAACCCAAACGGCAATACGGGTACTACGTTTTTCCCGTCATGGAGGGCGACAGGCTCATTGGCCGGATCGACATGAAGGCACAGCGGGACAATGAGCGGCTCAAGATCCGCGCCTACTGGCCCGAACCGGGTGTGCGGGCAAGCAAGGGCCGCCTTGCCAAACTGGAAGCAGAGCTTCAGAGAATGGCCCGGTTCAGCGGATGTTCGGAGATCGAATTCGACCCGGACTGGCTGAGACACTCCAACCCGGCGCTCTGAGTTGCGGCAAGCCGGGCAACTGCATACATCGCGCATGCGTTGTGACCGGCACTGAGGCACCGGTTCACGAACGGGGCCGATTGCGCGCCGCGCGCGTGAATTCATTCGATCCCACATAAGTGCTATTCTTGGGTACGGACGCTGAAACCGATCCGGATTTCACCAGAACCGCTGCGACCAATTCGCAGCCGTGCATTTCCGAACTGGTTCGTGGCGTGAAAAGGCGCTATACATTCAAACTTACGAAATTATGAATGTAAGGAGTTGAAAATGACTGTTGAACGCGCAATTCTGCTTGTGGTCGGCACCCTGATTGTCGCTACCGTGCTGCTCGCGGTTTACGTCAACCTCAACTGGCTCTGGCTGACCGGCATCCTCGGGGCTCATCTCGTCCAGGCGTCCTTCACCGGCTTGTGCCCGGTCGTCATGATCCTGAAAAAACTCGGCCTGCCGCAGAAGTCGGGTTTCGCCTGAACCGCCTGCCGGGCGTCACCGGTGCCCGGCCATGATTTTTCTTCCCGGAGGGAGTGGAGTTCCGGGAACTGGGCGCCAAAATCGGCTCGGGTCACGAACCCGCACGCTTCGGCTCCCCGGCCCCGGATCTGCGCTGACGCTTGTCCGGGGTGACGTTGGAGGGTGTAATATCCTCTGGCGTCATTCCGGACAAGTGCAGCGTCAGCTGCGCGCCGATCCGGAATCCAGATGTAGTTCGCGCCGAAGGCGCAACTGCTTACGGCCATCTCGACGCTCGTGTTCGCTTCGCTCACGCTGATGTCTGGATTCCAGATCGTCGTTCGGCGTTGCCTCACTTGTCTGGAATGACGGTTGGAGAACGTTGCACCCTCTGTCGTCAGCCCTTGGAAATCTCGAAATCTCAGGGAACGGTTTCCATCCAAATGGGTTTGTCATCCCTGCGAAGGCAGGGAACCAGTAAGCTCTTGTCTGGCCATCTTTATCAATTGCCATCGACACGGGCTACTGGATCCCGGTCTTGCCGCTCATGCGGCAAACCGGGATGACAATCAGGGACCAGCGTTTTTTCCAACGCGCCGTCGCGGCCCGTCCTTCGAGGTTTCGCTGCGTTTCGCACCTCAGGATGAGATGAACTCCGCCACTACGTCCAGCTGAGGACCACCTTTCCGGCTTCTCCGGACTTCATGGCGGCAAAGCCTTCCTGAAAGTCGTCGACGCCGAAACGGTGCGTGATGACGTTGCGCACGTTGAGACCGTTCTGAAGCATGGCGATCATCTTGTACCAGGTCTCGAAGATTTCGCGGCCGTAGACGCCCTTGATGGTGATCGCCTTGAAAACGATCCGGGACCAGTCGACGGGCGATTTGCCGGGCGGAATGCCGAGCAGCGCGATGCGCCCGCCCATGACGAGGTTTTCCACCATCTGGTCCAGCGCCGCCTGGCTTCCGGACATTTCCAGCCCGACGTCGAATCCTTCCCGCATTCCCAGCTTCTGCTCAATCCCCTTGAGGTCCTGTTCGGCGACATTCACGGGCACGACATCGGTGACCTTTGCCGCCAGATCGAGCCGCGCCTGGTTGATATCGGTGATAACGACATTGCGCGCGCCGACATGGCGTGCGACGGCGGCGGCCATGATCCCGATGGGTCCTGCGCCGGTGACCAGAACATCCTCGCCGACAAGGTCGAAACTCAGGGCCGTGTGGACGGCGTTGCCGAGCGGGTCGAGGATCGCGCCGATTTCATCGTCGATTTCATCCGGCAGCGGCACCACGTTGAACGCCGGCAAGCGCAGGTATTCCGCGAACGCACCCTGCTCGTTGACGCCGATGCCGCGGGTCTCCGGGTCGAGATGAAACTTGCCCGCCCGCGACTGGCGGGACTGTTTTCCGATCAGATGCCCTTCGCCGGAACACCTCTGGCCGATTTCGAACTCCGTGACGTTCTTTCCGAGTTCGACGATCTCTCCGGCGAATTCATGACCGGTGATCAGGGGAACGGGCACGGTCCGGGCCGCCCAGTCGTCCCAGTTCCAGATGTGGATGTCCGTGCCGCAAATGCCGGTCTTGCGGACCTTGATCAAAACGTCGTCGGGACCGATCTCCGGCACCGGCGCGCGGGTCATCCAGAGGCCTTCGCGCGGCTCCAGCTTCGAGAGAGCCTTCATCTGGTTGCTGCTCATGACAGGACTCCGGTCGCCCTGCCTGCCCTGTCAAAGGCCGCCAGGGCCCGGTCAAGCTGTTCATGCGTGAGCGCGGCATTCATCTGGGTGCGGATGCGCGCCTGACCGCGCGGCACGACGGGGAAGAAGAAGCCGGCAACGTAGACGCCCTCCTCGAACAGCTTTGCGGCCATCGCCTGCGCCAGTTTCGCGTCGCCCAGCATGACGGGTATGATCGGGTGTTCGCCGGGAAGAAGCTCGAAACCGAGCGCTTCAAGGCCGGAGCGCCAATAATCCGCGTTGTCGAACAGGTGGCGCCGGAGATCGTCTCCCTCCTCCACCAGCCGGATGGCTTCCAGTCCGCTCATGACAACGGCCGGCGGCAGGGAGTTGGAGAAGAGGTAGGGCCGTGCGCGCTGGCGCAGCAGATCGATGACGGGCTGCGGTCCGGCGATGTAGCCGCCGATGCCGCCGCCCAGCGCCTTGCCCAGCGTTCCCGTGAGAATATCCACGTCGACGCCGAAATGAGCCGGCGTTCCCTCTCCCTTCGGCCCCATGAAACCGGTGGCGTGGCAGTCATCCACCATGACCACCGCATCATACTGCTGCGCAAGCGCCGTGATCTCGGGAAGGTTCGCGAGATACCCGTCCATGGAAAAGACACCGTCGGTGGCGATCATGACATGGCGGGCCCCCCCGGCACGCGCCTCCTTCAACTTGTCCTCGAGATCCGTCATATCGGAATTCGCATACCGGTATCGCTTCGCCTTGCAGAGCCGGATGCCGTCGATGATGGAGGCGTGATTGAGCGCGTCCGATATGATCGCGTCCTCCGGACCAAGGAGCGGCTCGAACAGGCCGCCATTGGCGTCGAAACAGGCGGCGAACAGGATGGAATCGTCCTTACCAAGGAATTGCGCCAGCCGCCGTTCCAGTTCGCGGTGAATGTCCTGCGTGCCGCAGATGAAGCGGACGGAGGCCATGCCGTATCCCCTCGGCTCGAGCGCCCTGCGCGCGGCCTCTTCAAGCGCCGGATGATTGGCCAGACCGAGATAGTTGTTGGCGCACAGATTGATGACCTCGCGGCCGTTCACCTCGATCACGCCGCCCTGAGGCGACGAAATCTCCCGCTCCTCCTTGTAAAGGCCCTCGGCCTCGATTTCTTCCAGGATACCGGTGATGTGGGAGAGGAAGGCGTTGCTCACGGCGAAGCTCCGATAAAATAGGCATTTCATCCACTATATCGGAATTTCGAGCGAATAGAAAGCGCGGACATCTAATATAGCGGATTTTTGACCGCAAACAGAAGAAGCCTAAAACTTCACGACCATCAGGATCGCGCGGGCAGGACCGTCAATGGCCTCGATCGAATGCGGGACGTCGGCGGCGTAGCGGGCCGTGTCGCCTGTCTCGATCATGCCCCTGGCGACGCCTGAGGTCACCGCCAGCCGTCCCTCCTGGGCAATCAGCTGCTCACGGGTACCGCGTGAATGCGGCTTGCTGTCGAGCTTGCCGCCTTCCCTGAAGATGAGCTCGTAGACCTCGAGCTTGCCTGCATCCTGCGGAGCGGAGAGGATGCGGATCTTGCAGCCGTCGCCGGCCCGGTCGAGTGCCGGCGTCTGGTGTTCATGCAGGATCTCGACCCGGTCTTCGGCAACTTCTTCTCCGAGCAATCCGGCGAAATCGACATTCAGCGCCCGCGTCAGATTGAGCAGCGTTGCGACCGTCGGGTTCGACTCGCCGCGCTCGATCTGGCTGACCATCGACCTTGAAACACCGGAGATCTTTTCGACCGCTTCCAGCGAGAGACCCTGTGCGCGGCGTGCCTGCTTCAGACGCTCGGGAAGCCGGGAGAGAATATCAGAATCTGTCATGGCGGAAATAAAGTCAGTTTCGCACGCCAATGCAATTGCTCTTTTGCGGCGCGTGCCTGCGAAATGAAGCGTTTCTGAGCGACTTACCCTATGTCCATGATCCATCGTCGTTTCCAAAGTGCATCCTGTCGCAAACGGAACAGATGCTGCACTGCGCTCTCACATAGCGTTCCGGGCACTGTCAGCGGCGCGTCCCGCCTGACCAGATCCAGTTTTCAAGGACATGCCGCGGAGATAACCTATGGCAAGCGATATCGAAATTGCCCGTGCAGCCAAGATGAAGCCGATCCAGGAAATCGGTGACCGTCTGAACATTCCAGATGAGTCCCTCCTGCCCTACGGCCGGACGAAAGCCAAGGTCTCGGCCGACTTTATCGAAGATCTCGGAGAGCGCGAGAACGGCAAACTGATCCTTGTCACCGCGATCAACCCGACACCTGCCGGCGAAGGCAAGACGACGACGACCGTCGGCCTGGGTGACGGTCTCAACAAGATCGGCAAGAATGCGATGATCTGCCTGCGCGAACCGTCGCTCGGCCCGTGTTTCGGCATGAAGGGCGGCGCCGCAGGCGGCGGCTACGCCCAGGTCGTGCCGATGGAAGACATCAACCTGCACTTTACCGGCGACTTCCACGCGATCACGTCTGCGCACAACCTGCTGTCGGCCCTGATCGAGAACCACATCTACTGGGGCAACGAACTCGGCATCGACCAGCGCCGCGTGACCTGGCGCCGCGTGCTCGACATGAACGACCGGGCCTTGCGCTCCATCGTCTGCTCGCTGGGCGGTGTCGCCAACGGCTTCCCGCGCGAAGGCGGCTTCGACATCACGGTTGCCTCCGAAATCATGGCGATCCTCTGCCTTGCCACCGACCTGGAGGATCTGCAGAAACGCCTCGGCGACATCATCGTCGCCTATCGCCGCGACCGCACGCCTATCTACGCCCGCGATCTGGAAGCGGACGGTGCAATGACGGTTCTGCTGAAGGAAGCCCTGCAGCCGAACCTGGTGCAGACACTGGAAAACAACCCGGCCTTCATTCACGGCGGCCCGTTCGCCAACATCGCGCACGGCTGCAACTCCGTCGTCGCGACCCAGACGGCGCTGAAGCTTGCCGACTATGTCGTCACCGAAGCCGGCTTCGGCGCGGATCTCGGTGCTGAGAAGTTCTTCGACATCAAGTGCCGCAAGGCGGGTCTTTCGCCCGATGCCGTGGTCATCGTCGCGACCATCAAGGCCCTGAAGATGAACGGCGGCATCGCCAAGGACGATCTCGGCGCCGAAAATGTCGACGCGGTCGTCAAGGGCTGTGCCAACCTCGGCCGGCACATCGAGAACGTCAAGCAGTTCGGCGTGCCCGCCGTTGTGGCGATCAACCATTTCACCGCGGACACGGAAGCCGAAGTCCAAGCGGTCAAGGACTACTGCGCCGACCTCGGCGTCGACGCGATCCTGGCAACACACTGGGCCAATGGCTCTGCCGGTACGGAAGAACTGGCGCAGCGCGTTTCGGAACTCGCCGAAAGCGGCGCAGCCCAGTTCGCGCCGCTCTACGAAGACAGCCTGTCGCTGTTCGAGAAGATCGAGACGATCGCCAAGCGGATCTACCGGGCCGACGAGGTGCTTGCCGACAAGTCCGTGCGCGACCAGCTCAAGCGCTGGGAAGCGGACGGCTTCGGCGATCTGCCCGTCTGCATGGCCAAGACCCAGTACTCCTTCTCCACCGACCCGCAGCTGCGCGGCGCACCGACCGGGCACAGCCTGCCGGTCCGCGAAGTCCGCCTGTCGGCCGGTGCCGGTTTCATCGTCGCGATCTGCGGCGAGATCATGACGATGCCCGGCCTGCCGCGCGTTCCGTCCGCAAACCACATCCGTCTGGACGACAACGGCCAGATCGAAGGTCTGTTCTGATCTGTCCGGACCAGAACAGCTAACTCGGGCGGGTCAATCGACCCGCCCTTTTCTTTGTGACCGCCGGTTTACCGGCACTGTCGCGTAAGCGACTTGCCGTGTCGCATTGAAGATATCGGCAAATCAGCCTTCAGGCATAAGGTTTTGTACTAAGTTATAATCACTTGCGCCCTGTTGGAGCTGCCCATGTCCGATGAAGAAGATATCGATCTCGCGTCTCTTTCCGACGACGAACTCGTCGAACAGATGCATGACGACCTTTACGACGGTCTTCAGGAAGAGATCGTGGAAGCCGTCAACATCCTCCTGGAGCGCGGATGGGCGCCCTACGACATCCTGACGAAAGCGCTCGTCGAAGGCATGCGCATCGTCGGCATCGACTTCCGTGACGGTATTTTGTTCGTGCCGGAAGTTCTCCTGTCCGCCAACGCCATGAAGGCCGGGATGGGCATCCTGCGTCCCCTGCTCGCGGAAACCGGAGCGCCGAAGGTCGGCAAGATGGTCATCGGCACCGTCAAGGGCGACATTCACGACATCGGCAAGAACCTCGTTTCCATGATGATGGAAGGCGCAGGCTTCGAAGTGATCGACATCGGCATCAACAATCCGGTCGAGAACTACCTAGCCGCGCTTGAAGAGCATCAGCCGGAAATCCTCGGCATGTCGGCCCTCCTGACGACCACCATGCCGTACATGAAGGTCGTGATCGACGAAATGAAAGCCAAGGGCATCCGCGACGATTACATCGTGCTTGTCGGCGGCGCACCGCTCAACGAGGAATTCGGCGAAGCGGTCGGAGCCGACGGTTACTGCCGCGATGCGGCCGTTGCGGTCGAAATGGCGAAGGACCTGATTGCCCGCCGCCACAACCAGCTCGCCGCAAAAGGCTGAGACGGTGTTTGAAGGGGCTGCCGGCATGCATGTGGGCGAGCCGCTTTTCCCGATCCAGAACGAAGAGGACGCGAACGACAAGATCGGACGCGTCCTTATCATTGCCTGCGGCGCACTCGCGCGCGAAATCATCGCGGTCCGCGATCTGAATGGGCTTGATCACATCGATCTCACCTGCCTGCCGGCGCAGCTTCACAACACCCCCGACAAGATCCCCGACGAAGTGCGGCGCACGATCCTGCTGCACCGGGACGCCTATTCGGAAATCCTGATCGGCTATGGCGATTGCGGCACCGGCGGCCTTCTCGACAAGGTGCTGGAGGAAACCGGCGCGCGGCGGATCGAAGGTGCACACTGTTACGCGTTCTTTTCCGGCCTTGAGGAATTCGACAAGCTCGCGGAAGAAGAACTCGGCACTTTCTATCTCACGGACTTCCTTGCGCGCCACTTCCAGTCGATGGTCATCGAACCGCTCGGCCTGGATTGGCACCCTCACCTGAGAGACATGTATTTCGCCCATTACAAGCGGCTGGTCTATCTGGCGCAGACCGACAATCCGGACCTTGAGAAGGCGGCGCGCGATGCTGCCGAGAGACTGGACCTGACCTTCGAGATCCGGAGAACAGGCTACGGTCTTCTCGCCGGATTTCTGGGTGCAGAGGCAGAGCGTTGACGCGCGGCCGGGACAAGTCGGATTTTCACGCTCATATGCCGCTATCAGGCGACCTGAATCGAACTGCATCCGGCAAACATGCTCTCGGAGGAAGATGAGCAAATGGCGCAGAAGATTATCGTTTTTTGGCGGGACATCCCGGCGCAGATCCTGGTGAAAAAGGGCCGCAAGTCCGCTCGCCGAGAGCTGCCTGCCGTTTTCATGGAAGCGATCGACGCCTGTGCCATGCGGATCGGTGCGAAAGACAGCGAGGCCTACATGGCCGAGTGGCGGCGTACCGACCCTGTCGAAGTCTCTGACGATCTTGAAACCGAAGCGGAAACGGCCCTGAGCGAGCTGCTCGACGCCTATCCCAAAGACAGACTGAAGACCCTGCTCGCAAGTGGAGGAACGGAACATGACTGAACAGCGCTTATTGGCCACCGGGCGCTTTGCCGCCTCCACCGAAATGTCGCCGAAGCAGGTGGTCGAGAAGACCGAACTCCTGGCGAACATTCCGGCCGGCACGCAGGTTTATGTCACCGATCTCGGCAACGCCGCAGAAGACACGATCGTCGACGCGGTGCGCACCCTGACCGACAACAGGCTGATCGCCGTTCCGCACATGGCCGCGCGTCGGTATCCCTCGCGCGAGGCCTTTGAGCGCCGGATCACGCGTCTGACCCAGGAAGGCGGCGCAACCGAAGTTCTCGCGATCGCGGGCGAAGCCGAAACCGCCGGGCCGCTGACATCATCGGTCGCGCTGCTTGAAACCGGCCTGTTCGACAAGCTCGGCATCCGCAAGATCGCCGTTGCCGGCCACCCGGAAGGCGCGCCCGATATTGCGCCGGACGTGATCCAGTCCTTCCTGATGCGCAAGCACGCCCTGGCCGCCGAGAGCGACGCCGAATTCCGCCTGGTGACCCAGTTCGGCTTCGATCCCCATCGCGTCAGCCTCTGGCTTGACGAACTGCGCGACTGGGGCAACACCTTTCCGGTGCATATCGGTGTCGCCGGCCCGGCCAAGATGACAACGCTCCTGAAATACGCCGCCTTTGCAGGTGTCGAGAATTCGCTGAAGTTCCTGAAGAAGCGGGGCGGCGCCGTTGTCTCGATGCTGGCCGGATACGATCCGAATACCATGGTCGAGCCGCTCGAGGCGCGCGTCACAAGCCAGCCGGACACACAGCTTGCACAGATCCACGTCTATCCGTTCGGCGGCATCCAGAAAACCGCTGACTGGCTGCATGGACGCGGGAGCTGGTCCTTTCAACCCTCATCATCCCTGACTGCCAACGAGAGCGCCTAAATGACACGCACAGTCGTCGCATCCGCCACCAAGGAAATCGTGATCGGTTTCGATCAGCCGTTCTGTGTCATCGGCGAACGGATCAACCCGACCGGACGCAAGAAGCTTGCGGCTGAAATGGTCGAAGGCAATTTTGAAACCGTGAAGTCGGATGCGCTGGCACAGGTGGCCGCGGGCGCAACGATGCTTGACGTCAATGCCGGCGTCACGGCAGTCAACCCGAACGAGACCGAGCCGCCGCTTCTGGTCAAAACTCTCCAGATCGTTCAAGAGCTTACGGACATTCCCTTATCAATCGATTCATCGGTTACCGAGGCAATCAGGGCCGGTCTGGAAGTGACCAAGGGCCGTCCGCTGGTGAATTCGGTCACGGGCGAAGAAGAAAAACTCGAAGCGATCCTGCCGCTGATCAAGAAATACGACGTGCCGGTTGTTGCCATCTCGAATGACGAGACCGGCATTTCGGAAGATCCGGATGTCCGCTTTGCCGTTGCCAAGAAAATCGTCGAACGCGCCGCGGATTTCGGCATTCCGTCACACGATATTGTCGTCGACCCGCTGGTCATGCCGATCGGGGCCATGGGCACGGCCGGACAGCAGGTGTTCAGGCTTGTACGCCGCCTGCGCGACGAACTGAAAGTCAACACCACTTGCGGCCTCTCCAACGTCTCGTTCGGGCTTCCGCACCGGCACGGCATCAATGCCGGCTTCATTCCGATGGTCATCGGCGCAGGCATGACATCCGCCATCATGAACCCGTGCCGCCCGCAGGAAATGGAAGCCGTACGCGCTGCCAACGTGCTGAACGGCACGGACCCGAACTGCCAGGAATGGATCATGACCTACCGCGATCACCAGCCAGCCGCAGCCGGTACATCGGCCGCGCCTGTTGAAGCGGCGGCCGGCTCCGGCGGGCGCCGCCGCGGCGGCCGCGCGGCCCGGAGGTCCGCGGGATAGGGAGAGACAGGATGCATCCGCTTGTTGCTCTCAAGCGGATGCCGCCGGAAAACGACGATCGGATGACCTCACCCCAATCCCCTCCCCACAAGCGGGAGGGGTTTTGTGCGTGGAGTGACAATGTTCCGATCGCCAGGTCTGAGACTGAGCTGAGGCACAGGCCGGGAGAGTGAACACGGAAGAATTTCCCTCCCCTTGTTGGGAGGAAACAGAGGTGAGGGTTTCGAATCCTCGAATTTGTACGCTGCCGGAACGAAGCGAAAGCATGAACGAACACGCCAAACTTGCCAAAGTCGTTTTCCAGCCGAGTGGGCGGCGTGGAACATTTCCCGTCGGCACACCGTTGCTCGACGCGGCGCGCTCCCTTGGTGTCTATGTCGAATCCGTCTGCGGCGGGCGCGGCATCTGCGGGCGCTGCCAGATCTCCGTTTCCGAAGGGACCTTCGCAAAGGAAAACCTGACCAGTTCCGTCGGCAATCTGGAGGGCGCAACGGAAGCGGAAACCCGTTATGCGACGCTGCGCAGCCTGGCCAGCGACCGGCGGCTTTCCTGCCAGGCGAAGATCCTCGGCGACCTTGTCGTGGACGTTCCGACCGATGCCCAGACCAACCGCCAGGTGGTGCGAAAACGCGCCGAAGCCAAGCACATCGACGCCGACAGCGCGGTCTCGCTCGTCACCGTCACCATCGACGAACCGGACATGGAAACACCGCGCGGCGATCTTGACCGCCTGCGCGAAGCTCTCGCACGCGAAGCCGGGCTGACTGATCTTGCGGTCGATCCGATCCTGCTTCCGTCCGTGCAGACGATCCTGCGCAAGGGCAAATGGACCGTCACCGCAGCGATTTACGCCGATGAGGCGCTCCAGCCGACAGTGACGTCCCTGTGGCCGGGAGAGAAGAAAGCGGTCTACGGCCTGGCAGTGGACATCGGCTCGACAACGATCGCCGCGCATCTGTGCAATCTGAAGAACGGCAGAACCGTCTCGTCCGCAGGCACGTCCAACCCGCAGATCCGCTTCGGCGAAGACCTGATGTCGCGTGTGTCCTACGTTCAGATGAACCCGTCGAAGCTGCCGGAGCTGACAAAGGCCGTGCGTGAGGCGATCAACGCGCTGGTCGGCAAGCTTGTCGGCGATGTCGGCGCGGAACGGTCGGACATTCTGGACGCGACCTTTGTCGGCAATCCGGTCATGCATCACCTGTTCCTCGGGATCGATCCGGTCGAACTCGGCGGCGCGCCTTTTGCGCTGGCCGCTTCCGACGCCATGGTGCTGACGGCCCGCGATCTGTCGCTGGAACTCAATCCCGGTGCCCGTGTCTACATGCTGCCCTGCATCGCCGGTCACGTCGGTGCCGATGCGGCCGCAGCCACCCTGTCCGAAAGCCCCTACAGCCATGACGAGATCACCCTGCTGGTGGATGTCGGCACAAATGCGGAAATCGTTCTGGGCAACAAAAACCGGCTGCTGGCGGCCTCTTCGCCGACCGGGCCTGCCTTCGAAGGCGCGGAAATCTCGTCCGGACAGCGCGCGGCACCTGGTGCCATCGAGCGCATCCGCATCGACAAGGAGACCCTTGAACCGCGGTTCAAGGTGATCGGTGTCGACGAGTGGTCGGACGAAGAGGGTTTTGCGGAGAAGATCGACAGTGTCGGCGTGACCGGCATCTGCGGGTCCGGCATCATCGAAGCCGTCGCCGAAATGTATCTGGCCGGTCTCATCACCGAAGACGGTGTCATCGACGGAGCGCTCGCCGCCCGCACGCAGCGCGTCCAGGCCCAGGGTCGCACCTTTTCCTATCTCATAGCGGATGAGGACGTGGAGATCTCGATCCTGCAGACAGATATCCGCGCCATCCAGCTCGCCAAGGGCGCGCTCTACGCAGGCGTCAAGCTTCTGCAGGACAAGCTCGGCACCTATGCGCTCGACCGGATCCGGCTGGCGGGTGCCTTCGGCAGCTACATCGACCCGCAATATGCCATGGTGCTCGGCCTCATTCCCGACTGCCCCCTCGACGGTGTGACGGGGGTCGGAAACGCCGCCGGAACCGGGGCACGCATGGCCTTGCTCAACCGGGGATTCAGGCGCGAGATCGAACAGACCGTGCGCGACATCGAAAAGATCGAGACGGCGCTGGAACCGAAATTCCAGGAGCACTTCGTTAACGCCATGGCCCTGCCCAACAAGGTCGATCCCTTCCCGCATCTGCGCGCCGCGATCGACCTTCCCGAACGCAAGACGCCGGCCGCGGACGAAGCCGGTGGCAGTGAGCGCCGGCGCAGACGCCGGCGGGGATAGCCGCAAGCGCGCTCAATGGCCGCCGGTCACGCCGATCAGAAGCTGAAAACCGGCAATGCTCAGGCAGAGGAGCACACCTGCCATGCCCCACCAGCGCCGTCGGTGCAGGTTCCCTGCCCCCTCTCTTGTGCCCAGTCTGAAAAGCGCAAGATTGACCAGCGCGAAGACGCCCAGCGTGACGAGACTGGTTGCCGAGGCAAGCTGTACGAGCGGAAAGAACAGGGCGAGCAACAGGACCATTGCCGCAACAAATACAGTTGCCCTTGCAGGGGTCTGACGGCCCGGATCAACACTTGAAAACCACCTGGGTGCAAGGCCCTCGTTTCCCATGCCGTAGAGCACGCGGCTCGCCATGACGATCTGCACCAGAATGCCATTGACCATGGCAATCGATGCGGCCGCCGCCACCGGCTTTCCGGAAAGTCCCGACACGGCCTCGAAGACGCGTGCCATCGGTGCGGGCGAGGCCACGATTGCGTCTCTCCCCTCCGCAAGCGCTGCAATGACGGCAAGCAGCGCATAGACAAAAAGCGTGATGCCGAGCGTCCAGAAGATCGCGCGCGGGACGGTTCGCTCGGGAGCGACGGTCTCTTCGCACATGTTGATCATGTCCTCGAAACCGATGAAGGCGAAGAAGGCGAGCACGCTGCTTGACAGAATACCGCTCAGGACAGCGATGTTCAGCGCTGGCGTCAGGGTCCTCGCAACCTCCGGCAGATCGGTGAGCAGAGGCGCGCCGAACGCGATCACGACAAGAAGCGTTCCCAGTTCGATCAGCGTCACCCCGGCTGCAAAGACAACGCTTTCGCGCACGCCGTACCAGGCCACCGCCGACAGGCCGCAGATCACCAGCCCCACCAGAAAAAACTCCGGCAGATTGACGAATTCACGGATGTATCCGGCGAAGGAAATCGAGATGACGGCGCTCGAGATTGTCCCGGTCGCGACGACGCCATAGCCGGCAAAGCGCGCGAAGGCGCCGCCAACACCCCGGTTCACGAAGACGGCCTCGCCGCCCGCCTTCGGAAAGCGCCCGATCAGAGCGGCATAGGAAACGCCTGTTACACCCGCGATCAGCCCCGCGAGCAGAAAGGCCAGAGGTGCCTGATCGCCCGCCAGCGCAAGCACCTCTCCGATCAGGGCGAAGATCCCTGCCCCGATGGTGACGCCGACGCCATAAAAGACCAGCCACGGCAAGGACAGCGTCCGTCTGAGACCTCCGGCCCCGGGTTTTTCCGATGTGCTCATGCAGGCATTGTCGCGACGATCCGGTGCCACGCCAATTCGGCGTTCCACTTAGATGCTTCTGTTGAACCAGGGTCAGGACTCTATGGATCCAGAAAGAACTGCTCGCGCAGCTGATCCCAGATCTTTTCGCCGATCATGCAGTCATAGGGTTCTTCGAAGGTGAACTGCACGGGCTGAACGAGAGGCTGCTCCGGCTCGAAACCTCCGATTTCCAGGATCAGCTTGCGGCGCACCGCGTCAGGAAACTGGGCCCAGTCCGTCACTGGAATGACGAAGCTTGACGGCCCACCCGTGACGCACTTGCGGTAGTAGACATCGAGATCCGGAATGTTGAACTGCGATCCCGGCCCGCCCGTCGTCATCAGCGGCAGGCCGTTGATCGTGATCCCCTTCTCCAGTGCTGCATCACGCGCAATCGTGACCGCCCTGCCGTGGTTGTTGGGTCCGTCGCCGGAAATATCGATGACATGGCGGTCGGCCCGGAAGGGCACGTCTTCCAGCAGTTCGGCTGCATGCGTGATCGCGCCGGATATGGACGTACGGCGCTGGCTGAAGGATCTGTCCGCCAGAACACGGTCGGAAAAGGCCTGCGCGTCAGCCGCTTTGTCGATCAGCGACCAGTCAACGATCACGCGCAGATGGTTGTCGTTTGCCCACTCGAACATCATGAGCGCGATCCGGCCGCGCGCGCCGAGGTCGATGGCCCTGATCACCTCGGGGCTGGCGATGGCCGCCGCATAGCCCCTGCGCTGGAGTTCCAGTTCTTCCTGGGACATGGACCGAGACACATCAATGGCAAGGACGAGGGCCACATCCACCTGTTCTTGTCCTTGTTCCTGAGCCACCGCCTGCGACTGGATATCCGCCCCCAAAAGGACGGCGAACAACAGGAAGGGTGTGAGTGCCGCTCTCCACATGTCTTCATCCTACCTGAAAACGCGGCACTCCGCAGCGGTGCGCTTCCGATCCTTGATAACGGCTGCGTGAAACAATCACCGCCGGGCCACTTTTCGGCTATCGCGGAGGCGCCGCGTTCCGCTATAACAACCGCAAAACAAACAATTCAGGAAACGGCCATGTCTGAAACCGCCGCGAACGACCAAACCGAAAAGCCGATGCTCGGTACGCTTCTGCACGAAGGGGTCTACCGGATCGTCATGCAGCGGCCGGATCGCATGAATTCGCTCTCCTCGCAGATGATGGCGGCACTGTCGGCGGAACTTGACGAAGCTGCTCGAAATCCGGCCGTGCGGGTCATACTGCTGGGCGCAGAAGGCAAGGTTTTCTGCGCAGGACATGATCTTAAGGAACTGACCGCCGCCCGCGCCGAAGCGGATGGCGGCAAGGCCACCTATCAGCGGATCATGGGCCAGTGTTCCGATCTCATGCAACAGATCGTCCGTCTGCCCAAGCCCGTCATCGCGGTTGTGACTGGCGTCGCAACGGCTGCCGGCTGCCAGCTGGTTGCCTCCTGCGATCTCGCGATCGCAACCGACACGGCAACCTTCTGCACGCCGGGCGTCAATATCGGCCTTTTCTGCTCCACGCCGATGGTGGCGCTGTCGCGCAATGTCGCGCCGAAACACGCGATGGAAATGCTGCTCACCGGAGAGAGCATCGATGCCTCGACGGCCAAGGAGTTCGGACTGATCAACCGGATCGTGCCAAGGGACTACCTGGACCAGGTCGTCCAGAAATACGCCGAAACAATCGCTTCCAAGTCCCTGAAAACGCTCAAGATCGGCAAGGAAGCGTTCTACCGTCAGCTGGAAATGCCGCTATCCGAAGCTTATGATTTCGCCGCGCAGACCATGGTGGAAAACATGCTGGCGAATGATGCAGAAGAGGGCATTTCCGCGTTCCTGCAAAAACGCAAACCCGACTGGACGGACAGCTGAGCCGCACATGAACCACGACAGTTATTCCGACACCTACATCAAGGGCATCCTGGATGAGGTCAAGACCGTTGCGATGATCGGCGCGTCGGCCAACAACGTCCGCCCGTCCTATTTCGTTCTGAAATACCTGCTTTCAAAAGGCTATGAGGTCTGGCCGATCAACCCGGGCCAGGCCGGCAAGGAAATCCTCGACCAGACAGTCTACGCCTCGCTGGATGATCTTCCTGATGTCCCGGACATGGTCGACATCTTCCGCAATTCGGACGCTGCAGGACAGATCATCGATCATGTTCTGCAAAGCGGCAGATTGCCCAAGGTAATCTGGATGCAGCTCACGGTCCGGCACGACGAAGCGGCCAAGCGCGCCGAGGAAGCCGGGATCAAGGTCGTGATGGACCGGTGCCCGAAGATCGAATACGGGCGGCTCTCCGGCGAGATCGGCTGGGCCGGCGTCAATTCGCGAACCATCTCCGCCAAGCGGCCGACACTCAAGTCGGGATTCCAGCACCGCGGCCTGACGGGCAAGACTGAAAGCTGAAGCCGCCGGATGCACAGAAACGACGCTGCGGCACACTCAAGCCCTTGATATCGGTATTCCAACAAGGCACGTGAAATAGAAAAATCCTGCTTTGACCTCCCCCCAAGGTTCGGTCAAACTGCGCCAAATTCCAAAGGGAGGTTATTCATGAGCGAAAATATTCCAGGGTTTTCCACGCTGGCCATTCATGCCGGCGCTGCGCCCGATCCGTCCACGGGCGCGCGCGCCACGCCGATCTACCAGACGACGTCGTTCGTCTTCGACGATGTCGATCATGCGGCCTCCCTGTTCGGCCTGCAGGCTTTCGGCAACATCTACACCCGCATCACCAATCCGACGACCGCCGTTCTGGAAGAGCGCGTCGCAGCCCTGGAAGGCGGCACCGCCGCCCTTGCGACCGCATCCGGCCACTCCGCGCAACTGCTCTGCTTCCACACTTTGATGCAGCCCGGCGACAACATTGTTGCGGCCAACAAGCTCTATGGCGGCTCCATCAACCAGCTGAACCATTCCTTCAAGAGCTTCGGCTGGAGCGTCAAATGGGCGGATCCGGACGATCTCAACACATTCGAAGCGGCGATTGACGAGAACACCAAGGCGATCTTCATCGAAAGCCTGGCGAACCCGGGCGGCATCGTCATGGATATCGAGGCGATCTCCGCACTCGCCAAGGCCAAGGGCATCCCGCTGGTCGTCGACAACACCATGGCAACGCCCTACCTGTGCCGCCCGATCGAGCACGGGGCCGACATCGTGCTGCACTCGCTGACCAAGTTCATGGGCGGGCACGGCAACTCCATGGGCGGCATCATCGTCGACGGCGGCAGTTTCGATTGGTCCGCCGGCGGCCGGTACCCGCTTCTGTCGGAACCGAGACCCGAATATCAGGGCATCGTTCTGCACGAGACTTTCGGCAATTTCGCCTTCGCGATCGCCTGCCGTGTCCTCGGCCTGCGCGATCTCGGACCCGCGATTTCGCCGTTCAACTCCTTCATGATCCTGACCGGCATCGAGACGCTGCCGCTGCGCATGCAGCGCCATTCGGACAACGCCAAGAAGGTCGCCCTGCACCTGTCCGGACACAGCAAAGTCAAATGGGTGTCCTACGCGGCCCTGCCGGAAGACAGGCACCATGCACTTCAGCAGAAATACATGCCCAAGGGTGCGGGCGCGGTCTTCACCTTCGGCGTCGAGGGCGGATACGATGCGGGCGTGGCACTCGTTTCCAAGTGTGAACTGTTCTCGCATCTCGCCAATATCGGCGATACGCGCAGCCTGATCATTCACCCGGCCTCCACGACGCACCGTCAGCTGACCGACGACCAGAAGACGGCGGCCGGCGCCGGACCGGACGTCGTGCGCCTTTCGGTGGGCCTTGAGGAGGTCGACGACATCATCGCCGATCTCGATCAGGCGCTGTCCGACTGAAATCAGTGATGCAAAGTCGAAATGCCCGCCTCTCCGGCGGGCATTTTTTTTGGTGAAATACCATTGCCCGAAATTCCCTCTGGTCATGCCATGGCTCGATCATGGCATCCATGCCGTTACCTCTCTAAATCCTGAGGCGGAGGAGAGGTCACGGCATGGATTGCAGGGTCAAGCCCTGCAATGACGATGGTTGTTAAAGCCATCTCAGGTCAGGAAACTTGTCATTCCGGCTGAAGCGCAGCGGAAGGCCGGAACCCAGTAGCCACCTGTTTCTCCTTCTACTAATTACTTCCGGCCACAGGGAGTACTGGGTCCCGGTCTTGCCGCTTGCGCAGCAAACCGGGATGACACAGCGGGGAAAGAAATTTCACATCCAGGCTTAGCGACGGAAGAACTCGTCTTCTTTCTCAGAGCCATAAGTTAGACAGTCCTTTCCAACCCGGTCATGCCATGGCTCGACCATGGCATCCATGCCGTTTCCGTTCAAAATCCTGAGGCGATGGAGAGGTAACGGCATGGATTGCAGGGTCAAGCCCTGCAATGACGATGGTTGTTAAAGCCATCCCAGGTCAGGAAACTTGTCATTCCGGCTGAAGCGCAGCGGAAGGCCGGAACCCAGTAGCCACCTGTTTCTCCTTCTACTAATTACTTCCGGCCACAGGGAGTACTGGGTCCCGGTCTTGCCGCGCACGCGGCAAACCGGGATGACACAGCGGGGAAAGAAATTTCACATCCAGGCTTAGCGACGGAAGAACTCGTCTTCTTTCTCAGAGCCATAAGTTAGACAGTCCTTTCCAACCCGGTCATGCCATGGCTCGACCATGGCATCCATGCCGTTTCGTTTCCGAAGCTTGAGGCGGCGGAGAGGTCACGGCTTGGATTGCAGGGTCAAGCCCTGCAATGACGATGGTTGTGGAGGCCATCAAAAGCCCAAAGTCTTGTCATTCCGGCTGAAGCGCAGCGGAAGGCCGGAACCCAGTAGCCACCTGTTTCTCTGTTTTTCTTCAACTTCCGGCCACAGGGAGTACTGGGTCCCGGTCTTGCCGCTTGCGCAGCAAACCGGGATGACAAATCCGGGAAACAGTTTCGAATCCAGACTTGGCGACGGAAGGAACTCGTCTTCTTGCTCAACGACACAAATTCAGCACTCCATTCCCACCCCGTCATGCCATGGCTCGACGATGGCATCCATGCCGTTTCCTTTCAAAATCCTGAGGCGGTGGAGAGGTCACGGCATGGATTGCAGGATCAAGTCCTGCAATGACGATGATTGGTGCGGCAAGATGCGCGTTTGGACCGCTACGCCCTGACCGGATAAGCGCCCTTGAGTGCGGCAAGGTGATCCACAGACGCGGCGAGGACGAAGACCGCGAAGCCCTGGTGGACAAGTGCCATCGACAGCGGCACCTGCCAGATCAGCGTCAGGATACCGAAGACCGCCTGAAGCAGAACGAAACCGCCGAGATGCGCGCCGGAACGCCTCAGGGAGCTGCGGCCACTCACCCGGAACGTCGACCACATCAGGATCAGCGCCAACACAATCAGCAGGTAGGCCGTCATCCTGTGCTGGAACTGCACGGTCAGCACGTTTTCGAAAAAGTTCAGCCACACCGGCTGGAGCAGCAGCAGGCCATCGGGGATGAACTGACCGTCCATCAACGGCCAGGTGTTGAAGGTCATGCCCGCGTTCAGGCCCGCGACGAGGCCGCCCAGGAACATCTGCACAAACACCACCGCGAGCACGACCGTGCTCAATCCGGTCAGCCTGTCCCTTTCCTCTGGCAACGGGTCTTCCAGCGGAGTGAGCCGCCGCGCGATCCAGAACAGATAGGCAAAAATGATCAGCGCAAGCGTCAGGTGGGTTGCAAGCCGGTACTGGCTGACATCGACACGATCGACCAGACCCGATGCGACCATCCACCAGCCGACAAAGCCCTGCAGCCCGCCAAGGGCGAGCCCGAGCAGCAGGCGCGGTTTGAGCCAGGGTTCGACACGGCCGGCAACCCAGAACGCCACCATGGGGACAAAAAAGGCGACGCCTATCACGCGGCCAAGCATCCTGTGGCCCCACTCCCACCAGAAGATGAACTTGAACTCTTCCAGGCTCATGCCCTTGTTGATGAGCTGGTACTCGGGAATCTGGCGGTACTTCTCCAGCTCTTCTTCCCATTCCGCTTCGCTGAGTGGCGGGATGACGCCGTGTATCGGCTTCCACTCGGTGATGGAAAGTCCGGATTCGGTCAATCGGGTCGCGCCGCCGACCACAACCATTGCCAGGATCAGAAGGCACACACCATAGAGCCACCAGCGGATCATGGCCCGGCTGCGTCTGATCCGTTCCAGCTTTGCAGGCGCAATCTGGGCGCTGGCAGCGCCCTCGCCGTTTGCAATCACGTTCATAAACCCGTCCCGGTTATTCCATCGCCGATTTGACCTTTGGTGTGCGGAGATATAGGTGCAATGACAACACGGCAAGCGGACTGAGACATTTTGCGTCAATCAGTCTCGAAATCCGCATCAGTCAATCGCTAAAACGGACACACCCGACGATGGTTCCCTCGTTTCGCAAATTTGTAGGCATGGTGCTTCTGGTCACCTTCGTGATCATCTACGCGTTCACGGCGATGGTGATCGGGGACATGACCCTGCAGCAGGCCTCAAACCTTGTCCGCTTTATCTATTTCGCGATTGCCGGCCTGTTGTGGGTGATACCGGCAGGCGCCATCATCTGGTGGATGGAAAGAAGCGGGAAAAACCGGACCTGACCCCGAAACCCGAGGCCGCCCAACGGGCGGCGCGATAGAGCGCGAAAGGTGCGCCCGTCAGATACTGATCGACGATGGCCGGCTCCTGGAAGCGACCGTTCAACGAGACCCTCGGCAACATCATCGGATCGCGCGCGTTCACCGACTGCAGAACACCGGGCAGTGTCGTCACCGAAGACGAAAAGCCGATGTCGCGGAGAATTTCGGCATCGCGCAGGCTGACCGCATGCGATTTTCCATAAGGGTAGGCAAAGTGCTTCGGCCGCCTGCCGAGCTCCCTCTCGAGGATCTTCAGGCCCTTGGTGACATCGGCGCGGGCCGATGAACTGTCCAGCCGCGCCAGCGCGAAGTGATCATGCGTGTGCGCCCCGATGGTGACGAGTTCGTCACTTGCCAGCTCGCGCACTTCGTCCCAGGTCATCATCTGCTCGTCCGCGAGACCGGCAAGATCGAGGTCATACTTCCCGGCAAGCGCGCGAATGATCTTGCGCTGGTCGAGCTCGCCGATTTCAAGCGTCAGGTAGTCGACGATGCGCTCGAAGCAGCTGTTCTTTTCAGCCGCCGTCCCGCATGGCAGGCCGTTTTCCTCGCCTGCCCGCGTAAATTCGACCGTCTCGTTTGCCGCAATGATCCGTTCCAGTGCCAGCCACCAGAGTTCGCTGGTGCGCTCGACGAGGCCGGTGGCGACGAAAACCGTGAACGGCGCCTGCAGGTCCTTCAGCACCGGATAGGCGACTTCGAGATTGTCGCGGTAACCGTCGTCGAAGGTCAGCACGGCATAGCGATGGTGGCCGTAGCCCGATTTCAGGAGATCGACCGCCTCGTCCAGCGATATGATTTCATAGCCGTTCGCGCGAATGCGTTCGACCGCAAGGCGGAGAAACTCCGGCGTGATTTCAAGATGGGCATTGGGCTGAAAGGCATCGTCACGGGCTGGTCGGACATGATGCATCATGAAAACGGCACCACATCCCTGTGTCAGCGGAGCCATCGCGCGTCCAAGACCGGATCCCTTCAGAACCCGGAATGCGCGCGAAACTGCTTTTTGACGAATGCCCATATGGCGCCGATGCCCGTTTATGAATTAAGCGCCATTAAGGCACGTATTCTTTAACAATTGTTGCTAAGTCTACCGGGCTCGAGATTGCCCGGCCAGCACAACCCAAAGTTTTCGTCAATGATCGTTTAAAATGGATTACCCCTATGTCAGCGGCAAATGCGACCAGCTTGAACTCAGGAGATGAAGGCGGCTTCGTGCAGAAATCGCAAGCCCTGCAGACCGTCTTGTCAGAAGACATTCAGGCGGCAGCGTCCGGCTGGAAACAGATGATGGCTGGCGGTTTCGGCAATCCCTATCAGTCCCCCGGCTGGCTTGCAGCCTGGAGCGAAACGATCGGCCGGGACCTCGATGTCACGCCCGTGATCGTGACCGTGCAACTTGACGACAAGCCGGTTCTTCTACTTCCGCTTGGGCTACAGAATTCCGCAGGCACCAGAACGCTGTCATTCCTTGGCTATCAGAACGGAAACCAGAACACCGCGATCTGGGATCGGGAGTTTTACCGGAGCGTGACAGAAAGGCAGATCTCGGAGGTTCTGACCAGTGTGTGCAGAGATGCCGAGGCCGATCTGCTGCTCCTGCAAAACGTCCCGGAGACCTGGAACGGCCGGCGCCATCCGCTTGTCCTCGACGGAGCGACACCCAGTCCGAGCCCGATCTTCACCCGCCGGCTCGCCGATGACTTCGAGACGCTTTTCCGTGAGACGCACAGCAAATCTTCGCGAAAGAACCTCTTGCGCAAACAAAGGCACCTGCAGTCGGTCGACGGATACCGCGTGATCAGGGCCGAAACCGAAACGGATCTGCGCAACGGGTTCGAAGCTTTTCTCGAACAAAGGTCAAAACGCGCGCAAGAGGCCGGCATTCCAAATGTTTTCGCAACCGCATCCGCGCGGCAATTCCTGGAAAGGATTCTCGGGCTTGCCGGCACGGAAACCGCCCACCGGGATCTGGACCTCTGGTTTCTCGAGGCGGACGGCAAGATCCGGTCAACCTACCTGTGTGCGCAGGGCGGCGGCACGATCCATGCCTACAGCAACAGCGTCGCACATGACGCGTTGTTGCCGAACAGCCCCGGCCTGGTCCTGATCAAGGAAATCGTCGAACGCGCCTGTTCTGATCCGCAGACGACGGAACTCGATCTCGGGCTGGGCGAAGAGCGGTACAAGACGTCCTGGGCTGAACCCGTACCTCTCAGGGATAGCCGCATGGCCGTTTCGCTGAAAGGCAACATCAAGAAGAACCTGGAAGCGCTTCGGTTGCAGGCAAAATCCGCGGTGCGGAATTCAGATGTGCTTTGGCCGCTGGTGCGGCAGATGCGCCGCTGGAAGTCTGCCGGCAGCGGATCGTAGTCCGAAAACTCCCACCCTGCTCAGCTTTTACTCTAGGCCCGTTTCATACCGGTCGCCGATGCGCGTCAAGCATGTTGCCCGCGCACGGGAACGTTTCGGCACGGGCATCTGGCAGCCGGTGCCTCACGCTGCGTGTCCGTCTCCGTTTCGGCGGGGATCCGGGGTCAAGTCCCCGGCGATCAGGACTTCCACCCTGGCTCCGGTGTTGTGTGCCAGCAGGTTGGCGGCGCTTTGCAGCTCGTGCCCGTGATCCGGTGCGCTCGCGGCGATGAACACGCGGTCGGCAAAGCTCAGCATGCGTGCACTTGCGAGCGATCCGTCAATTGCACCCAGATCGACGACGACCACCTCATAGGTGGACTTGATCGCATCAAGGGCGAGCCTGAAGCGATCCGACCTGACCATGTCGTCGGTGATGGCGAAGCGGCCGGATTCGATGATGTGGGCCTTCGACACCGCGTCCCGGTAAACCACCTTGGCAAACGGCATGCGGCCGGACACGACGTCCGAAAACCCTTCCGCGGCCCGGTTGTCGGCCTGGTCGGGGAAGACTTCGACAACCAGGGCAGACGCCCCGTTTCCGGCTGCCTTGCGCACAAGATCGAAAGCCAACTCGTGCGACAGGTTTTCGTCGTCGACGCTCAGGACAACGATCCGCCCCGTCACATCGATATCCTTGGAAAAGGATGCCTTGGGCTGTGTCTTCCAGGGAATGCCAGGTGTCTTGTCCGCCAGCGGCTCTAAGGCGGTTTCCTTGTCCAGCGGCGGCCTCGGCTCGTCCTTTGCAGGCGCCGGTTCATCATTGCCGCGCAGATTGTCCAGCCAGTCGGGCGACACATCCTGATCGTAATCACTCCTGGCATCGACGGGTTCGCCCCGGTGGCGCGTGCGCGTCCGGCGCGGCGATGAAGGAATGCCCGCAAGATCAACGACGCGTTCGGCATCGGGTGCCTGTTCGCGCGGCTGCCCGCGCTTCAAGTCAGGTGAAAGGTCGTAACTTGCCGAAGACACGCCATATCCCGGTGACCATCCCAGAGGATCGCGCGCAGACAGGTTGGCGCTCATGAACTGCCCGCCGCTCGAAGGCTCCATGGCGGGCGTACGCCGGTCCGGCCGCGCGTGCATTTGCGCAGATGACGAAGCGCCAGAGGCATTCACGCGGTAGAGGGCATCGCCTGAGAGAAAGGCGCGCATCAGCACGAGGGCACAGCCGAGTATGAAGGTCACAAGAGCGGCGATGATCGTGCTCGGAATGATCTTCGGCGCATAAGGCTCCACCGGGACGCTGGCGCGCGAAATGATGCGTGCGTCTGCCGGCAGCACCTGTGCACGAAGCCGGGAATCAGCTTCCTGAAAGCTGAGCATGAGCTGATCGAGCTGCGCGGCCTTGGCGTTCGCTTCCCGTTCCAGTTCGCTGAGGCGCGCCTGGTCGGCATTGGTCCGGGCGGCCGCCGTTTTCAGGTCCTCAAGCCGTGCTTCCAGCGCAAGCGCCTGCTGATTGGCCACTTTCGCATCGTTTTCCAGTCCCTGGAGAATCTTGCCCGCTTCCGAACGGATCTGCCGGTCATAGTCGGCAAGCTGAGACTCCAGCGAACGGAGCTGGGGATGGTTCGGCAACAGCGTGATCGACAATTCGGCAATGTTCGACTGGATCTCGACCTGCCGCTCCCGCAGCCTCTGGATCAGGGTCGAATTGAGCACATCGCTCGCCGTTTCGAGCGATCCGCCGGAATTGAGCAATTCCCTGAGCAGATCCGCTTTTGCCTGCGCCTCGGCCTTGGAGGCCTGCGCCGCGGAATAGTCGCTGCTGGTTTCGGCCAGCTGCTGCTGGTTGAGCGGAATGTTGTCGGCACCGATCAGAAGATCCGCCCGCGCCCTGAAATCGGCGACGGCCTGCCTCGCTGCCTGAACCTCCTTGCGCAGCTCGACGATCTGCGGCTCAAGCGCGGCGGAGGCCAGTTCCGTGGTTTCTCTCTTGGCGCTTGATTGCAGCGAGAGATATTCGTCCAGGATGGTGTTGGCGACCTTCGCGGCGAGAACGGGGTTTTCAGCGGAATAGTCGACCGCGATGACCCTGGAGCCCTCGAGCTGGTAGATATCGAGATTCTCGTAAAAGTGCTTGAGAACCCTCTCCTCCGCGCTGTTGCCCGCCGAGTCGCTTTTCAGGCCGATCGCGGTCAGGAGATCACCGATGAGAGACCCGTCGCCCCTGGCATCGAATTCGGGGATCGCCGCCAGGTTCAGCTTTGAGGCCACCCTGCGTGCGAGGTCCGCGGACATGAGCAACTGCACCTGGCTGGCAACCCCTTCGGCGTCCAGGAGCGCCCTCTCCTCTTCAATACCGCGCGACGCCCCGGGAAACTTGCTGTCGGTGCTCTCGATCAGAACCCTGGCTTCGCTCTTGTATTTGGGTGCGACGAACTGCAATCCGACGAAAACGGCAGCCGCCACGAGAAGCGTCAATGGCAGGAGCCAGCCCAAGGCACGGCCGATCGCGCGCAACAATCCGCCCAGATCAAGCGCCATGTCGTCTTCAGGGTGGGTCTGCCGATCAGCATTCATTGGGTTCTGTCTCCACATTCCGGCAAACTATCGCGAATTAGGGTAAGCGATCGGTTAAGCTTTCTGCAATTGCATGTTCGCCGGCGTTAATCTTTGCATCGGCCTCGGTTGTTTTGACAGGCCTGCGCAAAAACGCTCTTCACGCTCAATTAACCATAACACGCGATGCTGTCCTGGAATTGTAGGAGAGTCGCTGATGCGTACGAGAGCGCTTGTTGTTCTGGCCTTGTGCCTGGGCCTTGCCGCGTGCAGTGGATACAGACAGCCGCCAACGGCGTTTCATGAAACGCTGACACAGCCCTATCGCCTGGACTCCAGCGACAGGCTGCGCATCATCGTGTTTGGCCAGGACGACCTCTCCAACACTTATGTCATTGATCAGGCTGGTTATATTTCCTTCCCACTTATCGGCAGTGTTGCTGCAAGGGGCAAAACCCAGCAGGGACTTGCCGCCGAGATTGCCGCCAAATTGCGGCAGGGATATATCCGCAATCCGGATGTTTCCGTGGAAGTTGATACCTATCGCCCGGTCTTCATCATGGGCGAAGTGCAAAATGCAGGCCAGTACAACTATGTGGCGGGCATGACAGTGCAGAATGCCATCGCCACCGCCGGCGGTTTCAGCTCCAGAGCACAGCAGACCAACGTCGACATCACCCGGCAGATTAATGGTGAAGTTCTAAACGGCCGTGTTCCCATTTCGGACCCGATCCGCCCGGGAGACACCATTTACGTTCGGGAACGCTATTTCTAAAACGCCCCCCATTAACGGTGGACTCATCTCCGTTTGATACGGTGCAGCCTCAATACCTCACGGGTTCAAAAAGAAACCCGGGGGTAAGAACAGGGAAACTGCACCATGACAACGACCCCAATGCGGATCGTGCATTGTGTCCGTTCGCCTATTGGCGGGATTTTCCGTCATATACGCGATCTGGCGACCGCTCAGTCGGAAGCCGGGCACGATGTCGGCGTAATTTGTGACAGCAGTACGGGCAGCGAATTCGACAACAGGCTGATGGACGAGATCAGGCCAAGGCTCTCTCTCGGTCTGGCACGCTTTCCGATGCAACGGCAACTCACCTTTCAGGACATGTCCGCGGCACTGACCCTTTACCGGCACGTGCGCGACCTTCGTCCCGACGTCCTGCACGGGCACGGCGCGAAGGGCGGAGCCTATGCCCGGCTGATCGGGACGGTGCTGCGCGTGCGCGGCAACAAGGTCGCGCGCGTCTATTGTCCGCACGGCGGCAGCCTTCACTACGATCCGAACCGGTTCGAGGGCCGCGTCTATCATACGCTCGAATACCTGCTCGGGCGTCTGACCGACGGCATCGTCTTCGTCTCCGATTACGAGGCGGCGGCGTATGAAAGCAAGGTCGGCCTGCCGAAAGCAAAGACGCGCATGGTCTATAACGGCCTGACACCTGCCGAGTTCACGCCCATCCCAGCCAGCGCGGATGCGGGTGACTTCCTCTATATCGGCATGCTGCGGGATCTGAAGGGACCGGATCTCTTCATCGAAGCGCTTTACAACATCCGCCTGAAGACCGGCACTGCGCCCAGCGCCCATATCGTTGGCGAGGGACCTGACGAAGAGCGTTACCGCAAGCTGGTCTCCTCTCTCGGGCTGGAAAAGTCCATCACGTTCCATGGCGCTCTTGCCGCGCCCGACGCCTTCAAGCTGGCGAACACCGTCGTGGTGCCCTCGCGCGCGGAGGCCATGCCGTACATCATCCTGGAAACGGTTGCCGCGCAGCGGCCCCTGATCGCAACGCGTGTCGGCGGCATTCCGGAGGTTTTCGGAAAATATGCTGACCGCCTGATCGAACCGGGTCATATCGGGAAGCTCACGGTCGCGATGGAAAATGCCTTGTCGGAACCGGAGCGTATGGCCGCCGACGCGAAGGAACTGCGCAGCTGCCTCGCCGAGACATTTTCCGTCGAGCTCATGAGCGACCGGATCACCACACTTTACCAGGAAATCAAGGGCCTCAAGCCCCAGGAGGTTTCCGTTTCAGGTGCGAAAGAGACCGTCAGCGCACGCGCCAGGCCTCAATCCGTCTATGCCAGATCGAGCAACCGATAATGAGCAATCCAGCCCTCAAACCTTCTCAGACCGTCCACCGGGAGCCGGAAGGCAATGCCGGCATAGATCTGCGGCAGAACCTGGAAAGGCAGTTCCGGCACAGCGTCGATGACGCGATCGGCCCGCAGAACTTTCATGCGTTGCCCACGGCCGAAAACGGGCTTTCCGTTGCCGCGCTGCAGCTTGCCCAAAGTCTCGGCGGCAAGGGGATCTCCGTTCCCGTCCTGACCGGGCTCGTCAGGTTGACCGACGTGGTTCTGATCATGCTCAGCGCCGGCGCCGCCGTTTTCGCTGGCGGCGGCGACCTCGCCGCCGGCTGGTCCGCCGTCTTTGCGACCCTGGCAGCCGTTCTGTTCACCCTCGCCTTCTTCCAGGCAGCCGACGTCTACCAGGTTTCGGTGATGCGCCAGGGATTGTCGCAGCTCGGGCGCGTTGCGGCCGGGTGGACGCTTGTCTTTGCGATGTTTGCCCTTTTGCGCTCGACCACGGGGATCGGCACAGGATTGCCCGACCCCTGGATCGGCGCATGGTTCGCGCTCGGATTGACGGGGCTCTGCCTGTCGCGCCTTGTCGTCTATTCGCTTGTGCGCCACTGGATGACCCGCGGCCGGCTCGAACGGCGCGCGATCATCGTCGGCGGCGGAACGGCGGCGGCGGAACTGATCCACGAGATCGAGGCCCAGCCCGACAACGACATCCGTATCTGCGGCATTTTCGACGACCGCGCCAACGACAGGTCCCCTCCGGTCGTGGCCGGGTATCCGAAGCTTGGAAACATCAGCGCCCTCGTGGAGTTCGCGCGCCTTGCCCGGATCGACATGCTGATCGTCTGCATTCCCCTGCGCGCTGAAAAGCGGGTTCTGCAGCTTCTGAAGAAGCTCTGGATCCTGCCGGTCGACATCCGTCTGTCCGCACACACGGACAAGGTCCGATTCCGCAACCGGGGCACATCCTTCATCGGCACGGTTCCCTTTGTCGACGTCGTCGAGAAACCGATCGCCAATTGGGACATGGTCGGCAAGCGCATCTTCGATCTCGTGTTCGCGACTGCGGCGATCGTGGCGCTGTTCCCGCTCATGATTGCAGCGGCGATCGCCATTCGCCTCGACAGCAAGGGGCCGATCCTGTTCCGTCAGAAACGTTATGGCTTCAACAACGAGATCATCGAAGTCCTGAAATTCCGGTCCATGTATACCGAGATGTCGGATCCCGACGCCAAGCAGGTCGTGACCAAAGGCGACCCGCGCGTCACCCGCGTCGGCCGTTTCATCCGCAAGACGTCGATCGACGAGTTGCCGCAACTCTTCAACGTCCTGGCGGGCACGCTGTCGCTTGTCGGCCCGCGGCCGCACGCGGTCAACGCGCATACCGACAACACCACCTGGGACGATGTGGTCGACGGCTACTTCGCCCGACACAAGGTCAAGCCGGGCGTGACCGGCTGGGCCCAGATCAACGGGTGGCGCGGTGAAGTCGACACGCAGGAAAAGATCGAAAAACGGGTCGAATGCGATGTCTACTATATCGAGAACTGGTCGATCCTGTTCGACCTGAAAATCCTCCTGCTGACACCGTTCCGGCTGCTCAATACGGAGAACGCCTATTGAGCACCGTTGCCGGATATTCTGGCGCTTACGGACCGCACGCGCCGATTGGCCTGCCTGTCAGGAGCCTGGGCAACGGCGCGCTTTGGCTTGCCGCGTTCCTGTCCGGTTTCGTGATCGAGGAGCCCGCCCCTTACGAGCTCTACATGGCTTTGCTCACGGTGGTCTGGCTCGCCTGCGGGCTGAAGCTGCGGCGCGAGTTCGGACCGCTGATCATCTGCCTGATGCTCTACATCACCGGCGGCATCGCCTCGGTCCCGATCGCGAACGACTTCGGCGACGCGTCCATGTACATGGCCGTGTCCGGATTCCTGGCGATCACCGCCATCTTCTATGCCGCGATCCTGGCCGAAAAGCCGGAGCGGTTCCGCATCATCCAGAACGGATACACGGTCAGCGCCGTCTTGGTGTCCTCGGTCGGCATCGCCGGCTATTTTCAGCTGTTCCCGGGCGCGGACTATTTCACGCTTTATGACCGGGCGCGCGGCACCTTCAAGGATCCCAATGTTTTCGGGCCGTTTCTTGTCCTGCCGGCGCTGCTGATCATTCAAAAGCTGCTGCGCGAGTCGGTTCTGAAAAACGTCTTGTTGCTGCTCCCGCTGACGGTGCTGCTGCTCGGCATTTTCCTGAGCTTTTCCAGGGGGGCCTGGGGCGTGCTCTTCGCCGGCGTGCTGGTCGTCTATTTCCTTGCCCTGGTGGCGGAGCAAAGCAACCGGCGCAGGATGCGCCTGATCATGATGGGATTTACCGGCGTGCTGGCCGTCTTCGCGCTTCTGGCAGCCGCGCTCTCCATCGATACCGTTGCGGAGATGTTCGAACAGCGGGCTCGCCTGGTCCAGGACTACGACAGCGCCCGGCTTGGCCGGTTCGCGCGCTATGCGCTCGGTTTTCAGCTGGTGATGGAACACCCGCTCGGCCTCGGGACGCTCGGTTTCCGGAACTATTTCCCGGAAGACACCCACAATGTCTACCTGAAGAGCTTCACGACCTATGGCTGGCTCGGCGGCGTCACCTATATCGTGCTGGCGCTCTGGACGGTTTCAGCCATGGTGCCGCTCCTGTTCAAGTCGCGGCCCTGGACCGGGTTCACCCAGTGCGTCTTCGCCGTTTTCCTCGCTCACCTGATCCTGTCGGTGATCATCGATACCGACCGCTGGCGGCACATGTACATGCTCTACGGGCTCGCCTGGGGCCTGATTGCGGCCGACAGGATTGAGACCCGGCGATCCCGCTCCGGTTTTGCGATAGGGAGCCGGATGGGTGGACAAA
This sequence comes from Roseibium sp., assembly GCF_965229775.1. Classification (GTDB taxonomy): domain Bacteria; phylum Pseudomonadota; class Alphaproteobacteria; order Rhizobiales; family Stappiaceae; genus Roseibium. The sequence continues at coordinate 4,154,336 of NZ_OZ245929.1, read as the reverse complement.
GCCGGTCCTGACCCCAACAAGCGGCTTGCGCTTGGAAAGCGAACAAGATAGGTAGAACCCGTTCGGGCAGTAGCGCAGCCTGGTAGCGCACTTCACTGGGGGTGAAGGGGTCGTCGGTTCAAATCCGGCCTGCCCGACCATTCTAGACAATTGAACTTATTGTCTATTTTACTCTTCCTGCATCATAGAATTCCGATTTGACAAAGCTGCTTGGCACACTCTTGGCACAGCAGGTTCAATCATGGCTTCGATCAGAAAGCGCTCTGGCAAATATCACGTTCAGGTCAGGCGGCAGGGTTTCCCAAAGCAGACAAAGAGCTTTTCCCACCTCAAAGATGCAAAAGAATGGGCTCGACAAAAGGAGCTTGAAGCGGACAGAGGCGAGCTGGAGAGCACCAAGGCAGATCTCAAAAAGTACACCTTGGGTGACATCATTACCCGGTATCTGGATGAGGTTGGCCGTTACGGCTACCGTCGGATTGCTGCTTTGCTCAGAGAGGCCGGTTGGCATGTGAATGACAAGCGTGTTGAGCGACTTTGGCGACGAGAGGGGCTGAAAGTTCCTATGAAACAACCGAAGAGAGGGCGGCTCTGGCTGAACGACGGATCATGTGTCCGGTTGCGACCAGAGTATCCCAATCATGTCTGGAGTTATGACTTCGTGCATTGCCGAACCAATGAAGGAAAGGCCTTCCGGACTCTGAACATCCTGGACGAGTATTCCCGAGAGTGCCTGGCAATCCGGGTGAAGCGAAGGCTGAACTCCACCGACGTGATTGATGTGCTGACGGATCTCTTCATCCTTCGAGGTGTTCCAGCCAACATCAGATCAGACAACGGGCCGGAGTTCGTTGCTCAAGCCGTCAGGGACTGGATCAACGCTGTGGGTGCCAAGACCGCTTATATCGAACCAGGTTCGCCATGGGAAAACGGATATTGCGAGAGCTTCAACGCCCGGCTCCGTGACGAACTGCTGGACGGAGAAATCTTCTACAGCCTGAAGGAAGCGCAAATCCTGATTGAACAATGGAGGAAACATTACAATACTAAGCGTCCGCACAGCGCATTGGGCTACCGACCACCGGCACCGGAGACCATCGTCCGGATGGACCAAAGCCCAGTCGTGCACTAACAATCAAAATGGACCACTCAGGTGGGGCAGATCAAATAGATCTAGAGCTAACGCCGTTTCTTCGAATGTCCAATTCGGATTACCATGCCCTTTTGTTATCGGCATCTGATCGTCCTTTGTTGATCTGGTGCTTTCTGAATGGAAGTAATCTTTGCTTTTGCCTACTCGTGGTTCTAACAAATTGCCATGCAGAGACTGAAAAATAATTGACGAAACGCTGCCTCTGCGCAACAGTCTGCAACCATAGGTAAATATCTGGTTATAAATTATGGTTGCACCGATCCTTCGCCCAAACGATCAAAAAGAGCGGGTTTCTCACAATTACCTAACGGTAATTGTGACCGGCGATAGCTTTTCCGTGCCCGAGTCGGAGAAGCAAACGTCGATTGAACAACCTCTGATGGTCCTGAAATTGAGGCGATGGGCATGCTCTGCGACCGGCGTGACAATGGTCAATCAACCTGATGCCTTCTGGGTCTCCATCAGGAAAAAAATTCGAATCATAAATGGATCTGGCATTGGCCGACCTTCGGCTTGCCCGCGCTGGCTTCGTAGGTATGTTACAAGAGTAACATCGCTATGGAAAGAGCATGAGCGATGTCCAGTGAGGAGAAGCAATAGATGTCTTCCAGGGAGAAGATGCTCCATATCCGCCTCGACGCGGAAGTTCACCGTAATCTTCGGATCATTGCGGCCACTGACGACATGTCGTTGCAGGAACTGGTGTCATCGGTGCTGAGATCAGCCGTCGCCGATCGTCTTAGTCATGCATCAGGCGAACGGATAGAGATTGTAAGAAAATGAGTTTGATACGCTCAAAGAAGAGAGTTGCTGACCATGGTGAAGTGTTCACCCCACCCTGGCTGGTGGAGGTAATGCTTAATTTGGTTGAAAACGAAGCTGATCGAATAAACTCGCGGTTCCTGGAGCCCGCTTGCGGAAGTGGAAACTTTCTGGTGCAGGTTTTGCGCCGAAAGCTCGCTGCAGTTGAAATGAAATATGGAAGGTCGGACTTCGATAGAAAGCACTTTGCCCTTTATGGCTTGATGTCAATTTATGGCATCGAACTGTTGGAAGACAATATTTCAGAGTGCCACAACAATATCATTGAGTTGTTTGCGGAGTACCTTGGCGTGCAGAGCACTGAGGAGTTTTGTTCTGCAGCCTCAGCGGTACTTTCTCTTAATCTCGTTCATGGTGACGCGCTTAGTATGCGCGCGATCGATGGGTCTCACATTGTTTTCTCGGAGTGGGGTTATTTGGGTCGAGGCAAATTCCAGCGTCGTGATTTTCGCTTGGAATCCCTCACAAGATCCGCTGACTTCCATTCAGGTAGTCTTTTGAACGTAAATCCAGGTAAGCATGAGTTATTCACACCAGTTGCTTCATTCCCACCTATGAAAGTTCGAGAAATAGCCGAGCTTGGAAGCAGGCTTCCGAAGGAGTGTGCATGAGTAACCAAGCCAGTTTTGGATTGCGTGGACGAAACCCGGATGTTTTGACATGCATCGCAAATCTATCGAACGACGAAGTCTTTACGCCTCCCGAGTTCGCAAACCAGATGCTGGACGAGTTGGCGAAAGCTTGGGCCGAAGCACATGCTGGAGCAAATCTCTGGTCAAATAAGGCCGTTAGGTTTCTTGATCCGTGTGCAAAATCTGGTGTCTTTTTGCGTGAAATTACGAACCGCCTTACTGAGGGTTTAGTTGATGAATTTCCTGACCTGCGAGATCGAGTAGACCATATTCTGTCCAAGCAAGTATTCGGAATTGGTATAACAAACCTGACAAGTATGCTCGCCAGGCGAAGCGTGTACTGCTCCAAGCATGCGAATAGCGAGCACTCGATTTCGAGGCGCTTCAATTCCCAAGATGGTAACATTTGGTTCGAACGGACGAAGCACACTTGGTCTCAAGGCCGATGCGTATTTTGCGGAGCAAGCCAACAAGCGATGGACCGAGGTGACTCCCTTGAAACGCATGCTTATGCGTTCATTCACACGGAAAATGTCAAATCTCGAGTCGCAGAGATATTTGGAGACAATATGCAGTTCGACGTCGTAATTGGAAACCCTCCGTACCAAATGTCCGGAGGAGGCGGAGGGACCAACGACTCTCCTATCTACCAACACTTTGTTCGGCAAGCCAAGGCACTCGAGCCGCGCTACCTCTGCATGGTTATTCCATCTAGATGGATGGCGGGAGGGCGCGGTTTGGGAGACTTTCGGGCAGAGTTTCTTGGCGATAATCATGTCCGCAAACTGGTCGACTATGAGAATGCTAAGGAGCCTTTTCCCACAGTTGGGATCGGCGGGGGAATTTGTTACTTCCTTTGGGATCGAGAGAATCCAGGCTCTTGCGAGAGCAAGTATCACAAGAACGGTGAAGTAGTCGGTCCGGATGAACGTCAGCTGGACGAGTTCGACGTTTTTGTCCGAGACAAGCGTTCTGTAGATATTCTGCGTAAAGTATTGAAATTTAAAGAACCGATGTTTGATGGGCTTGTCAGCGGCGACACGCCGTTTGGATTGGCAACCAACTTCTCGGCTTACGCTCGTGATAGCGATCCTGTCGGTGGTCAAATTCGAATTTATGCAAACAAGGGCACAAAAAGGGTCAAAGGCGCGCTGGCCCGCGAGGGGATACGAAAAAACGAACATCTCATTGATGTTTGGAAACTCCTCTTGCCTGTAGCTGGATCGGGTCGCGAACGAGAGCGAACCGGAGTGGACGTTGTGCTTGGACCTCCGATAGTTGCAGAGCCAGGTTCAGTATGCACGCAGACCTATCTCGCCGCAGGTCCATTTGCTTCAGAAGCAGAGGTGCAAAGCGCTGAAAGCTACTTGCAGACCCGCCTTGCGAGATTTCTGGTTTCACTGAGGAAACCTGCTCAACACGTCTTCCGAGGAATGTACGGATGGGTTCCAATTCAATCATGGGACAGACAGTGGACGGACGCTGAACTTTACAAAAAGTACTCAATTTCATCTCGAGAGCAGAAGTATATCGAGGCGATGATTAGACCAATGGGTGCAAGCGCAGCCTCACAGAATGACTAGATCGATTGACGACATTCTGGCTCCCAAGCCAAAGGCGCGGCCTAGGATCTATGCGTATTCAATCGCAGACGAAGCGCATGCTGGGCTCCTTAAGATCGGCCAAACCACCAGAGACGTCAGACAACGGGTCTCAGAGCAACTTAGAACCGCGGCCATAAGGAACTACCGAATTGAGTTGGATGAGAGTGCCGAACGCGAAGATGGCACTGTATTCACCGATCATGAAGTTAGGGCGGCTCTAGTCACTAAGGGATTTGAGAACACCGAACTAGAGTGGATGCGTTGCTCCTTTGAAGACGTACAAAGCGTTTTAACTGAACTACGAACCGGCAAACGTGTCGGCAGATCCCGCCACCAGAGCTTTCCAATGCGTCAAGAGCAGGCAGACGCGGTAAATGCAACGCACAGCTATTTTCTTTCCAGATGGGCAGAAGATATGCATGCAGTACCTCGTTTTCTCTGGAACGCTAAAATGCGATTTGGAAAAACGTTTGCAACGTATCAACTCGCTCGAAAGCTGGGGGCAAAACGGGTTCTAGTAGTAACCTTCAAGCCGGCAGTCGAGGATGCTTGGCAAACTGATCTAGAAGCTCATTTGGACTTTGACGGTTGGCAGTACCTCTCGAAGAGTTCACGGACCGACCCCACGGAAATAGATCGATCTAAACCAGTTGTGTACTTCGGTTCATTTCAAGATTTGCTTGGTAGGGACTGGGCTGGAAACATCAAACCTAAAAATGAATGGTTGCATATCATTAATTGGGATTTGGTTGTTTTTGATGAATATCATTTTGGTGCCTGGCGAGAAACAGCGAAGGAGTTATTTGAAGGGGAAGAGGGCTCAGTTTCCAAAAAGGAAGCAAAGCTTGAGTATGCGGCAGGGCTCGGAGAGGTAAACGAAGACCTTAATGTTCTCTCCAGCGAAGAAAAAGAATTCTTACCCATTACAACTCGGGCCTATTTATACCTTTCGGGAACTCCGTTTAAGGCTTTGGCGACGGGCGAGTTCATAGAAGAGCAAATCTTCAACTGGACCTACACGGATGAACAGCGAGCTAAAGAACGCTTCGCGCACGAAAATCCTACTGAATGGAATCCATATGCCGCCCTTCCACAGTTGCGCTTACTTACTTATCAAATGCCTGATGAATTGCTGGCTGTTGCAAGTGACGGAGAGTTTGACGAATTCGATCTTAACGAGTTCTTTTCAGCGAAGGCTGTGGGGCCACTTTCGCAGTTTACACACAAGGATGAGGTTCAAAAATGGTTGGATATTATCCGCGGGCAGTATGCCCCAAGAACTGTTGAGAGCCTAAAAACGGGGACTAGGCCTCCTTTTCCTTATTCTGATGTTCGTTTGCTGCCTTATCTTCAACATTCGTTTTGGTTTCTACCGGACGTGGCTGCATGTCATGCGATGGCAAATCTCCTGTCTGAGCGGCAAAACACCTTCTGGCACGACTACAAGGTTGTTGTTGCAGCAGGCGCTGCTGCAGGCGTAGGTTTGGATGCTTTGCCTCCCGTCAGAAAGGCCATCGGAAGTGGGTTTGATACAAAGACCATCACGCTTTCATGTGGAAAACTGACTACTGGTGTAACTGTACCTCAATGGTCTTCAATACTAATGCTCCGGAACCTGAAGTCGCCTGAAACCTATTTTCAGGCAGCTTTCCGGGTTCAATCTCCATGGACAATAAAGAATCCAAATGGAGATAATCCCGCTGAGGAAGAAATACTTAAACCAGTCTGCTTTGTATTTGACTTTGCACTGACTAGGGCGCTTCGTCAGCTTGCTGAGTATGGCATTGGGCTGGCTCCTCATGAACCAAACCCAGAGAACGCAGTAAAAGACCTCGTCTCGTTTCTTCCAGTGTTGGCCTATGACGGATCCAACATGACCCAGGTCGACGCTGGTGGCATACTGGACATTGCGATGGCTGGAACCTCCGCCACCTTGCTCGCGCGAAAATGGGAAAGCGCGATGCTGGTTAACGTCGATAATGAAACCCTTCGCCGGGTTCTTGAAAATCCAGAAGCAATCGCGGCCGTTGAAAGAATTGAGGGTTGGCGTTCGCTTGGCGATAACATCATTGAGACGATTATAAACAAAAGTGAAAAGGTCAAAGAACTTAAGAGAAAAGCTAAAACAGGTGATCTTTCTGAAGGTGATAAGAGAGAACTCACGACCGAGGAGAAAGAGTACAAGTCGAAGCGCAAGCAAATTCAGGAAAAGTTGATAAAGTTCGCGACTCGGATCCCTGCGTTTATGTACTTGACGGATTTTCGCGAAAACACACTACAAGACGTAATTACAAAACTGGAGCCAGAACTCTTTCTGGCGGTTACAGGATTAACTGTCAGAGATTTCCATCTGCTCGTTCAGCTAAAAGTGTTCAACACTGAGCAGATGAACCAAGCTGTCTTTGCGTTCCGAAGGTACGAGGATGCCTCTCTAAGGTACACCGGAATTGAGAGCCACGAAGGACTCACGCACTACGGTCTTTACGATACTGTAGTTGGGAAGGAAAGCACAGGTGATGATGAGGATGATCCCAACACAGATGATCCTGGACCTATGATCCGAGACCTAGAGTGATAAGAGAATGACGGAACAGCAGGAAGCCCGTAAAAAACGCTTGGAGCAAAAGAGTGTTGTGACCACGCGTTTGAGTGAAACGACGCGTTTTGTTGCCTTTGGTATAATTGCATGGGTCTTTGCGGTTCAGTCTTCAGACGCTGAGTTTTCAAAATCATATGTATCTACGTATGAGCTTTGGATTAATGCGGCCGGAGTTCTGGCTATCGTCGCGATTACATTTGACTACTTTCAATACCTTTGCGCATATTTTTCGGTTAACCATGCACTATCAAGAAAAAGCCAAGGTTACCGGTATAATCGCAATCATCCAGCGTACCTTCTTCAATCAGTGTGCTTCATATTGAAGCAAGTATTCGTTGCTTTTGCCGCGGTAATTGTCGCTACAACGTTCACTATACATGTCATCTTGAGTTAGAAATTTGTTAATGGCTACTACCACTCAATTACTTGACCGTTTAATGTCATTGGTGTTTTCATCCAATATTTGGAGTAATGCCCAACGCTCTCCAAAACACAGGCGTCACCTTTATGGAAGTGGTCTCGGTTACTTCGCTTGGCGTAATGGTTGCGTCGTCTTTATAGCAAGTCTTTTCTTTGTCACCTTTTTGAAGGCGAACCATCACCGCGCCTACCTTGTATAATACAGCAACTAACTCCCGCACCACTTGGTGTAATCTTCTTTCATTTTCACGCATACTATAAATATTACATTCTCTGACAACGGAATCTGGATTTTTTTGAGCCTCTTGATGATCCATTGTTCGAAGGCACAGCTCGGAAACAAAGTCTCGATTTGCAAGCTCACCAAACGTAATCTTTCCCGTTTTCCCACGTAAGCTTTCAACATAGACTTTCAAGCAAGGATGTAAGCCTTTCCACTCGTGATATAATGCATCCAAACGCTTGTTAGAGTATACAGCCTCCGCATCCACTACATATCTTGATACAATATCGGAGGTTCCCGCTGCCTTATCAAGTATATCATTAACGAATGCAATTATATCTCTTGGTCTGTACTGTGTTCTCTCGCAAATAAATTTGAAGGAATTAATATTTCTAATCTCATTTGGAAAAATATCCTTAAATTTAATCCCCTGTTTAGTATATTTATCTTTAAAAAGAAAGCCTACCCTTTCGTCTACAAGGTGTCGCAATTCATTTTCGCGCCATTTAATGTTTAATAGAGTGCCTTCATACTTTTCAGGCTGGAATCCATCAGTATTCCTTTGGCGAATGGAGCGTTCATATAGATCTGACCTAATTGCGGCAAGTACCTTAATTTTTCTAACTTTTCGAAACCCATTGATAGCTTCAATCAGCGAGTTAATCAGATCGTACTTCAATTCTTCGGGTGCCCAGTCCAAATCTAAATCGTCAATCAGAATGTAGTATTTCTTGTGTTTGTTCGCCATCAGGTCATTCAGAGTCGACATTGCTCTTTGAAGATCACGAAATTGCAGTTCGTTGACTGCTTTTTGCAGTCGTGTTTTGATTTGTACGCTTTGACTGCTGTCGATCTTTGCTTCTGCTTTTGCTCCACCCTCTATTTTGGCAAAACTGTCTCCCAAGATTGCCCTAAGGTGGGTTTCGATCTTTTCTTCCAACCCCTGTGAAATCTCTCTTACTACTTCATCTTGCTCAATCCAAAAATTCTTGTTGTGCGAATCTAAGTATTTTCGCGCCTCCGTGTTTCTTCCAGTCAGCTTGTCAAGCTGAAAGTTAAAAGAACTTTGGTTGTCAAAGAAGCACTGAACGGACTTGCTGAAGATAATATGCTTCCAGAGAAATAGAAACAATACTTTGAAGTCAAAACCGTTTTCTCTCAAAAATTGAATTATATTTGAGTTTGCAATATAATCAAATGATACATTGCTTGGCTCTATTCTTACCGTGTGGTGCTCGAATTCTTCAATATGATTCAGTATTGCAGTTTTACCTGAACCTGTTCTCCCTAGTAAAATACACTTTGAGCTCTCTATATCCAGAAGCTGATCTACCACCGGGATTGATACAAAACAGTTTTGCAGAAACACATCGTCATATTCTGCAGCAATTTCTCCAATATGGGAGTCGCTCTTGTATAGTATTTTCCGCTTCATATTTCTTCCAATGCCGACACAATCATAAATTGAATTTCGCACTATTTTCTTGTTTTTTAAACTATCAAATGAAAAATAATGTGGAATATATTAGATGATCGAGTCTCAATGCGTTTTCGCAGTAAAGCCTCCCTTGTGAATGAGGTCCCTTCTGCAACTAGTTAGTAGCTGTTGAGACAATGGCGAGTTTTTTGAGTTTGATATTCGCCAATCCCGTTCATCGGATTGAACGACTTTTAGGAACTGAAATTGTGGTGGGGTCATATACAGTATCCCTATACCCCGGGGTGGCAGCATCCCCCGCCCGTTTTCCTGTAAAGCACAAAATCCGAGAAGCGGGAGTGCCGCATGGGTGTGTATATTCCAACGGCTCTGGCACACTCTTGGCACAGCACGGGCAGTGTTGGCACAAAATATTTGGGTCTTGCAGTAGCGAATAGAAGATCGTAGACTGCGATAAACAGCTGAATTCATTCAGTCTTCTATGATAGCCGAAGGCGGTGGAGCCTGGTAGCGCACTTCACTGGGGGTGAAGGGGTCGTCGGTTCAAATCCGGCCTGCCCGACCAAGCCGTTTCAACGGCAAAAAGGCAAAATCTCCTATTGCCTAAACCTTCCCCGCCTCTTCCCGCCCTTGCAAAGGTCCTGTCGGGCCAATAGCTTCGGCATGAGGCGCCGGGTGCAGGCGCTCGTCGTGGGGCGACGCAAGGGGCCGATGAAACCGTTTTCCAGATTTTCCATAACCGTCAGCCTGTTCACGGTGACGTTGAGCGTTGCCCTGGCGCTGGCGGCAACCATCATTTCCTATACGCACTATGCCAACCGCGAGACGGCGCTGACGGCCGGGCGCGAGCTCATGGAGCGGTCCGCCGAAGTCGTGCGGCTGCAGACGGCCTCCCTGATCGAGCCGATCAACGCCATCGCGCACTATTCGGGAGACTGGCTCGACGTCAATATCGACCCCAAGGCGAGCGGCCACCCTGCCCGCAAACGGCTGATCTCGTTTCTCTCGGCGATGCCGCAGATCGCCAACATCTATATCGGCTACGAGGACGGCAGCAATTATCTTGTCGGCGCCACCCGCACGCTGCCCGAAGCCCGCCTGGAGGAGATGGGTGCGCCGGAGGGCACAGTGTTTCGAGAGCAGATCATCCTGAGGGGCGACCGGACCAGGCCCATCCAGATCGAGCGCTTTCTGGACGAGAACAGCGTCACGCTGCACACCAATTCAAACGAGGACGAGATTTCCTACGATCCACGGGAGCGGCCCTGGTACGAACAGGCCATCGACAGTCCCCTGGTGGAGCGGACGGACGTCTACCTGTTCACCGGCTCGAAAAAACCCGGCCTGACCGTCAGCAAGCGGCATGCGCGCGGCGTCGTCGGCGTCGATATCACGCTGTCGGACCTCAGTTCGTTCCTTGATTCCGAACCCCAGGCGAGAACCGGGGTTCTCGCGATTATCAGCCATGAGGGCACGCTGCTCGCGCACTCCTCCCTCAAGGACAGCCCGGACGGCGACGACAGATACGCTGCCCTGGCGGCCCTGCAGGAGCAGGTGCGCAATCCGGAGCGTGACACGATCAAGACCGTCGAAGTCAGCGGCCATCCGTGGATGACGCACATATCGGCGATCGGGCTTGGCGCGGGCGAGCGCGAAAACCTCGCGATTGCCCTGCCGTCGCGCGACGTGATCGGCGAGATCACCCGGGCGTCTCAGCGGACGATCCTCGTGTCCGCACTTATCGCGCTGTGCAGCATCCCGTTCATCTGGCTCGTCTCGCGCTCGCTGTCACGCCCGCTCAAGACCCTGGCGAAAGGCACGCAGCGCATCCGCAACTTCGATCTCGACCGGCCGTTTTCGCGCTCATCCGTGGTCAACGAGGTCTTCCAGCTCGAAACAGCCCTGGACCAGATGCGCACATCGCTTCTGACCTTCGGCAGATATGTGCCCAAGGCCCTTGTTCAGCAGATGATCAAGCGGCAGGAAACACCCGAACCCGGCGGCGAGAAGCGGGATGTCACCGTCCTCTTCATGGATATAGAGAACTTCACCGCCATGTCGTCGAAGCTCCCGCCGGAAGAAGTCATGAACCGGATGTCGCGGTATTTCGAGGTGGTCACGCAGACGCTCCTGGCACACGAGGCGACAATCGACAAGTTCATCGGTGACGCCGTCATGGCATTCTGGAACGCACCGAACCATGTCGACGATCACCCGGTAAAAGCCTGCCGCGCCGCGCTTGCCGTGATCGAGGCGTGCAAGGCCGAGACGGATTCCTGGTCCGACGCGGACATCCTGCCTCTCAGGACCCGCATCGGCCTTCATTCCGGCGAAGCCATTGTCGGCAATGTCGGCAGTTCGGACCGCCTGAACTACACGGCGCTTGGCGACACGGTGAATTTCGCCTCGCGGCTCGAGGGACTCAACCGGGAAAAGAAAACCAGCATCCTGGTCAGTGCAGAGCTCGCAAAGCGCGTTGAAGGCCGCATCCAGGTCCGCTCGGCAGGAGACGCGCGCGTCAAGGGATACGACGACACCATCGAAGTGTTCGAGTTGACGGCGGCGCATACAAAGGACGCCGGCTAGAGCTCTTGCCCGCGCCGAAGGCCATCCGGCAGGCAAAGAAAAACCCGCCCGGCATCACGATGCCGAGCGGGTTCGAATTCCTGAACGGGACGCAGGCTTACGCAGCCTGACGCCGCCTCCAGCCAACAAATCCAAGTACCGCGAGCCCTGCTCCCAGAAGTGGCAAGGCCGCCGGAAGCGGCACCGGCGTGACGCGCACAGCGTCGACGTCGAAGCCACCGGTCGACAATCCGCGGGTCGGAGACGTGTCCATGATACGCACCGTGTCGAATGTCCCGGCCAGCGCTATCGGCACCACTCCGCCGCCCTGGGCATCGTCATTGCCGATGGACGCGATGAGTTGGAAATTGATCCCGTCGCCCACGAAGATCTGGGCAGCCTCAGGCCAGTTCAGAACATTTCCGAACGTGATTTCGAAAACGGACACGCTCGTATCGAAAAGCGTTCCGAAAGTCAGGTCGATATAGCTTCCGAAACCGATCTCGAAAAACGAACCGTCATGCGCACCGAGCGCATTCTCAGCGTTGCCGCGATCGTTTGCGCTGCCGCGTGCCGCGTTGGAATCATACGTGATGGAGGTCGCGTAGCCGTTGTCAAAGCCGCCGGCCCCGACCGTATTCCACATGGGTGCCGCGGTGGCGGCAGCTGACCCCGCGAACAGAATTCCTGCTGCAATCGCAGCGCGCACAGTTCCAAGCATCTGAAAATCTCTTTTATTGATTCAACTTTTATGCATTACAGCTGCTTCGTAGCTGCTTGGCGACTGATGTGTCAACGCATTTCAGGCCTTCTTTAACCTTACGTAGCGTCGTTCAATACTTCATAGTTAATGCGCTCCACGCGATCCGCCCGTCCTCACACGTCGCACGGGACTGTCCACTGCCATCGGGACAGATCAAATCGTTGCGGATTGGAGATACCTTAGGCTGTGGTGTAGGCTGCTCCAACCGGCGCTGCGACGCCCAAGTTGCATGCCCAGGCCGGCTTCAGTCCGCTGAAAAAGATGGGCCGGACCAGGACGCGGAAACTGAAAAGGAGCCTTGCCAATGACCATGATCAGGAACCGTCTGTTGTCCAGCGCGGGCGCGTGCGCCGCACCAATTCTGCTGGCGCTTGCAGTATCGCCTTCTCCTGCCTCCGCTCCACTTCTCGTCACGACCGGCGCAGACACCGGCGAAGGGTCCTTTCGTGCGGCACTTGAGACAGCGTCCCGGGACACCAAGACAAGGCCGATCTTCATCGTGACGGGTGATGACATCGACATTCAAACAACCCTTGCCTATTCGGGCCGCGCACCTCTTGAAATATACGGCAACGGACAGACGGTTCATGCCCGGGAAAACGTGACGCTGCTCGAAATCTCCGAGGGTGCCGACCTTTCCGTTTCGAAACTCCATTTCAAGGGCCCGGGCGGCTTCAGCATCGAAAACCGCGGCGACGAAGCCGGCTCAGGCGGAAAGGGCATTTTTCTCGATGTGAGAGACGATCAGACCGGGGTCGTTCATATGGCGCTTGAAAACGTCTCGGTGTCCGGCGTTGCCTATCATGGCATACATATTTCGGATTGCGACCTTGCCGACGCATGCGGCGGCGGCAGCGGCGGCGGTGGCGACGGTGCCCCGGCCTCCATCAATGCGCAGCTTACGGATGTCAGAATTGAGAGAGTGGGTCTCGGCGCGTTTGACGCCGACGGGATCCGGGTCGACGAACGCGGGGACGGCGACATCACGTTCGTTTCCTACAACTCCGTCTTCCGCAAGGTGGGCGCGGACGGCGTGGAACTTGATGAAGGCGATGCCGGGAGCGTTTACGCCTCTGCCGTCGAGAACCGGTTTCTGGACAACGGCGATTACTGCGACCCCAGGATCCTGCACAGCTATCTGCCCGATGAGCCCGATGGGGAGTTCGATGATGGGGAGAAAAGCGAAGCCGACCTCCCTGCAGCCGTAACCGGCTCGCCGGACGACCGTTGTTTTGAACGCGAGATATCGCTTCATGCGTCCGGGTTCGTCGAAGAGTATGAATTCTCAATCGATCTTGATGACGGCATCGACATCGACGAAGCAGGTGACGGCGACCTGGTCGTGACGATGACCGACAGCGAAATCACCGGCAATCTCGACGAAGGTGTCGACCTGGACGAGGAAGACGCAGGCAATGCCGTCATCTCCCATGTCAGGTCGTTTGCCGATCACAATACGGATGACGGATTTCGGACGTCAGAATCAGGCCCGGGCGACCTGACGGCAGTCGTCTACGAAGTCGGCGCGTGGAAAAACGGCGGCAACGGACTGCGCTTCGACGAAGCGGGCCAGGGAATGGTCACGGTAACCATCCACAGGGTCACCACCGCCGGAAACGACGACGGCAACGATACGGGCATACGCGTTTCAAGAGAGGGCGACGGCGAGGGCACGTTGACGGTGGATCAGTCGGACCTTCGCGATGGAATCGATGCGCGCAATGTCGAGGTCGTTGACGTGAAGTGAAGCCTGCGCACAAAAACGTCGCGTTTTCGTGGTTTCATCAAGTCGCGACACGGGCCGAACATGGTTCGCTCCCGCAAATGTGCTTTCATCCGGGCCACGACGGATCGTAATGTTCCCGTCTTTCGAAATTGAGTCGGGCTGTCGCTTTGTCAGGCACGGAGATTGGTGCAAACTTGATCGAAAATGGCTATATTAAGCGTGTTTTCATCCAGCCGCTTCCAGAGCCGCGATGAAGACCTATAAGAAAGACCGTGCCGGACAGACATCCGGCAGAATCGTTCTGAGTTGTCACGGACCAAGGGACTTCCGGTGACAGGCGGAGGAAACTGAATGCATATCAAGCGCGTTGATCCGGCGAACATGAAAGGATTGGCGGGTCAGCACATACAGGAGCTTGAAGCGTTCCTGAGGGCAACGGACGGAAAGTTCCGGCCGGACATGCCCCAGTTTCATCGTGTCGTCTTCACGTCGATCGCCGCAAATGGCGACCATATCCCGCAGATCGGATATGTCGGACAGAGCAGTTACATCAAGGAAGTCATGGAAGGCCAGTTCGGCAGCGATTTCGCGTCGGCCATCCGGAGCCAGGATCCCAAATTCGACCAGGCCGTTGCCGGCGGGTTCGCAAGGGCCGCTCAGGGCGACAGGGTTTTCGAACTCGTTGAGATGGAGGTGACGCCTCCCGGCGCGCTCACCAACATACCGGTCAGCTATTACCGTCTGATCGAAAGGCTGTGGCTCGGCACGCCGAAGCCGGTGCTCGTGAACCTCACCCTGCCGACGACGGCGCAGTTTCATGAGCATCTATTTTTGCAAGATAGAGAACGTCTGACGGCCAGTTGAACAGGAACATGTCGTCCTGCTTCCTGTCCTCCGGCGGGTTCAGCCATCTTGTGGCGTAGGGATACCTGTGGAACGCCCCGTAGATATCCCCCAGGGATTTGCGCACCCTGTCGGCTCTTGCGAGGCCGACGCACGCATTTGCGTCCTGCCACGTCGCCAGCCCGAGATACAGGTTCATCCGCGCAATGAGCGCCAACCTCTCCAGAGACAGCCGGGCCGAGCCGTGACCCGAGACATTCAACGCGTCCCCGGAGTAGATGACCTTGCCTTGTATTTCCTTCATAGGCGGACACACCCAGGATTCGTCGATCGGATACTCCGGTCCGTAAATCCGGGACAGTTGCACCCTGTGGTAGTCGAGATACTGCATCGCGCCGGTATCGAACAGCTGGCTGCAATAGAATGAAACAGGTTCGTCGTCGGCAAAGGCCACGTGGCAGAAACCGTTGTGGCCGTTGAAGTCAAAAAACCGCGTCTGGAAAAAGGGGGTAACGTCCTTGCCGCACTTTTCAAGCGCCGGAATGACTTCGCTGAAATCCCGCAGGACACGGGCCGTGCAACCGAGCCCGTAGAGCCTGGCCCGGCACGCTGAATACGCATTGAACAAGATCGAAACGTCTTCAGGTCCCAAGGAACCCCCCAATTACGTCAAGTCGCAGGTCCGCATGATCGCGATCAGCAGGAAATGAACAGGATGATATTCCTAACGGTCTTCCGTGGAGAGCGGACACCAGAAGCCGCTCCGCTCCTGCAACAGGATCGGTCCGGACCTCACAGCCACAGTATTATTCCCTATTCGCTGTTTTGACTAGAAAAAAACGGCGAATTTACCATAAATTGGAACTTATTTGGAAAATGAAGACTGTTAAATTCCAGTAAAATTTTATCTATTTTCCGTATTGCAAGCAGCTTTCTTCAAAGCAGCCACAAAAGTACCGCAGATGCAGTCATCACACCCGGTAATATACTCGATAAATTATGTTTTCGCACGCTTTAAACTGAATAGAGGTGGGGTCGAAACGCAAATACAGGCATCTGCTGCAGTTATTGATTAATTTCCGCAGGCCAAGCTGACCTGGTGCCGAACCTAATCCACACAGGCGCCCTGCTTCTTCGCCCGGCGAGACCCTATTTGCCGACAAAACGGGAAGCGTCGCCCAGTGGCATTGGCGCGTTTTCCCCTTTTCCTGCGGTTCCCGGCCGCCTTGCAAAATAGAAGGACCTTGCAAACCAATCCTCAATGCCGGATTTCAGGAGGTGATCCCTTGCAACACCTCATAAAAATCCCAGACCCTGAAATGAACCACCGCCAACCATTCGTCCCTTCCAGATCAGTGAGCCCCGAATGAACCCGTCGCCGCTCCCCGCCTTCGATCCCCTGTCCGATGCGTTCGCGAAAGATCCCTACCCCTATTACGACGCCTTGAGGGCGCAGCCGGGCCTGACCTATTTCGAGGATTTCGATGTCTGGCTGGCAGCAAGGTTCGACGATGTGTCGGACATCGTCATGAATGACAGCATGGTCCGCTCGCTGGATCACATTGCCGGCGCTGAAGAAATCGCCGAACAGAAACGTGCAGGCAACTGGCACGACATGCCGCATCACAGCCGATTCGTTCAGTTCTCCCTGCTCGACAGCGACGGCGACGTGCATGACCGCTTGCGAAAGCAGGTTTTCAAGCTGTTCACACCGGTGATGGTCAACAACCTGCGCACCAGCATTCAGGCTTATGTTGACACGCTGTTCGACGCGCTCGCGGACAGAACCGGCATTGACTTCGTTGAAGATCTGGCGGCACACGTTCCGGGGCACATCATCGGCCGTATCCTCGGCGTGCCGGACGCGGACTGCCCGCAGCTCCGGACGTGGTCGGAAAACATCGTCCAGTTCTTCGATATCGACAGATCGGATGAACGAAAGGCACTCGCCGAACGCAATACGACCGAGTTCTATCACTATCTTCTCGACCTGAAGGCAGCCCGCGAGAAAGCACCCCGGGACGATCTACTTTCTGTCATGATCGAGGCGGAAAGACAGGGTCACATGTCGCATGACGAGTTGTTCTCCACGGCCATGCTGATCCTGATGGCCGGGCACGGATCGACAATCGACGTTCTGGGCAGCGGCATGCACGCGCTTCTGACATTCCCAGCCGAACTGCAGCGCCTGCGCGACGAGCCTGGCCTCATGAAAACAGCGGTACAGGAGATGTTCCGGTACGAATCTCCGCTGCCCTTTTTCCACCGCTATTGCACGGAGGATGTCGAGATTTGCGGTCAGGACTTTCCGCGCGGGACCAAGTTCGGTGTCCTGTACGGTTCGGCGAACCGGGACCCGAAGCAGTTTCCGAACGCCGACCGGTTCGATGTCGGGCGCGCACCGAACTGGCACATAGCATTCGGGCGCGGCGCGCATTTCTGCCTCGGCAATCACCTGGCGCGGCTCGACATGGACATCATTTTCTCGACTTTGCTGAAACGCTTCAATTCGATAGAACTTGTAGAAGAGACTGTGACCTACAAACGGGGATTATCGGTCAGGGGACCTGAAACGCTCCGTATTCGATGGAAAAACATCTGAGCCGGGCATGTGTCCCGGACTTCCCGAAATCCTGGGCGAGACCTCCCGATCCGCTCCCGGACAAACCTGAAAACGAGAGAACCTGCCATGTCCTTGCCAGCGAATTTTCGACAGCACCCCCGCAAGGGCGGTTTTCTCAAACAGACCGCTTCCGCCTGTCTCGCCGGGCTGGCGGTCGCCGGATCGCCTTCTCCCGGCACAGCGGAAACAGTTTCGGTCGGCCCCCGCCCCGCCTATCTCGTCAGCCAGATGGCGGACAGCGACCTGAAAACAAAGCTTGAGAGCTGCATTGGCCAGCCGGTCGGCCAGACCCTGTTTTCGATTTCCCACCGCGGGGCACCGCTGCAGTTTCCCGAGCACACCGAGGAAGGCTACCGCGCAGGCGCGCTGATGGGTGCCGGCATCCTGGAATGCGACGTCACCTTCACCAAGGACAAGGAACTTGTCTGCCGCCATTCGCAGAGCGATCTGCATACGACGACGGACATTCTGGCGACGGATCTGGCCGGAAAATGCACCGGCGCATTCGTACCGGCGCAAGGTGACGCACCGGCCTCCGCCGAGTGCCGGACCTCGGACATCAGCCTTTCCGAGTTCAGGACCTTGCGCGGCAAGATGGACAGTGCCGACAAGACCGCACAATCCGTCGACGACTACCTGAAGGGAACCGCGGACTGGCGGACCGAACTGTACGGTCATACGGGAACCCTGATGACCCATGCGGAGTCGATCGACCTCTTCAAGGAGCTCGGCGTCAAGTTCACACCGGAACTGAAGGCACCGAAGGTTGCCATGCCGTTCGACGGATTTTCGCAAGCCGACTATGCGCAGAAGCTGATTGACGACTACAAGGCCGCCGGTGTGCCTGCTGAAGATGTGTTCGCCCAGTCATTCAATCTCGAAGACGTTCTCTACTGGATCGAAAACGAGCCGGAATTCGGGAAACAAGCGGTCTATCTCGACGGCCGGCGCGACCTCAATCCCCTCGACCCATCGACTTTCTCGCCCTCCATGGCCGAACTGAAGGAGATGGGCGTCAATTATGTGGCACCGCCACTTTTCGTGCTCCTGACCCTGGAAGACGGCAAGATTGTCCCCTCGCCCTACGCCGAAGCCGCCAAGGCAGCCGGGCTCAAACTGATCACCTGGACGCTGGAGCGTTCGGGCCCGCTTACAGCGGGCGGCGGCTGGTACTACCAGACCGTGGGAGAGGCCATCGGCGGTGACGGAGACATGATGGACGTCATGCACGTCCTTGCGCAAGACGTGGGTGTGGAAGGCATTTTTTCCGATTGGCCGGCAACGACGAGCTTTTATGCCAGCTGCATGGGATTGAAATGAGGCTGTGCCTGCGCCGCCGGGATTGTGCACTTTGCTAATACCTTGTTCACCGATTTTGTTTACCCTTACGCAGCGTTGAAAACAGTCTGCGGTCAATGAGTTGAAAATACATCCTCTTTCAAGCGTCGACAGCCAGATCCTGCATCAAGAATTCCGGCCACTGGGCGGTGACAGGATCCGGCTGATCCTTGCCGAAGCGGCCGGACATGTCGGGCTGAATGCGGAGGACTGCGTTCAGCTGGAGACGGGATCTGAACACGACATCTCCCTTCAAGTCGCGGATTTGAAAGTGTCGGTCGTGCAGTCGATCCCGTTTGCCGAAGACGACTATCTGCAGGTTGCCCTCGACACGTTTTCGCTTGAAAACTTCATCAAGGGCGACCAGCGCATCGACGATGCGGTGACAGCCTGTACGCATGTTTCCATCCAACCGGTTTCCGGTGACAATGTGACGGCTCTGAATGGTTCCGACGCCCCGGGCGCCGGCAATCAGGCTGTTTTCGAGGATACGGAGAGTGCGCTCCGGGCCATGTCGTTCGCCAAGGCGATCGTAACGGGCCTTCTGGCGGAGACGGACTCTGTCTCGGTCTTCTGGGGTCCGAGCACCTTTCTGCTCGAACCGGAGACATTCAGGCGGCTGGCCGCGGCAAAAGAAGAATTGCTCCTTTACCTGCACTGTCACCTTTATTCCGAAGACGATCCGAAGACCGGCGAAACACTGACCGGTGTCGTCGCCGCCGGTGCCCAATGGCTTGTGGGACGGTACGTGGAGATCAAACCGTGTTCGCAACCGCCCGAGTATCTCGTCGAAAAAGTCTATGATTTCGTTCGCACGGCGCTCAAGTCCGGCAGCATCGGAACCGACGGACTGTCTTTCGGCAGAGACGAAGACGAAAAGATCGAGATCCGGATGGAACCATCCGAGGGTTACGCCCCGGGGCGGATCCTGTTGCAGGTCATGCACGGGGACGAACAGGCGCGCGCAGACGAAGGCGAGAGCGCACTTGCGCAAGACCCTCCTGCCCAGGCCGCCAAAGAAACCGATCCTGTTCCCCTCGATCCGCCACCTGCTCCCGCGCAGCACCGGCTTCCGGCAACAGCCGATTTCCGGGATTTCGATGATGACGACGCAGAGCTGGACCCGGACAATCCGGTCGACGCTGCCATCCTGCAGCGGCTGGCAGAGCTGAACGACACCGGAGCGGACGAAGAAGACGCCACCGCCGGGGAAGACGTTTCGACGCCAGCGGAAGACGAACCGGCTCCGATTGCGGTTGCGGTTGCGGCAGAACCAGCTCCCGAACCTGTCTTGGCAGACGCCGGCGATCAGGCGGTGGACAGTGCCGAGGCCGGGCAACGGCCAAGACCAAAGAAGCCTCAGCCCAAGCGCATGTCCATGGCCGAACTCAGGAGTTTCGCGCAAGAAGCTCAGGTCGCCCAGAAGGACCGGGACGTTTCGACAAAAAAGCGCGGCTTTATCGGAAAGATGTTCAACGGAAAAGCAGGCTGACCGGTTGCGCGCGTTACCTGGCCTGATCCAGGGTCCGCTTGCATTCCAGCAATTCAAACAGGGTGGCCTGCAGCCGGCGGATATCTTCCTTGGAAACCGCTGACGGCCCCGTTGCCGAACCCGGTGTCGGCTTTTCCCCCCTGAGCCTGTTCAGGAAATTCATCCCGCCGGACGCAGGCGGCGAAGATGTCTCTTCGCTATCTTCCGGAAGAACGCCATTGGGCAAGGCTTCTTCCGGTACGGGAGCTGTTTCGGATGCGGCGGCCGGCTGAGCTTCGTCGGTCTGGACGGTCATCGTGGCCAATGGCGAGGCATCTTCGCGCCAGATCTGGGTCACGAAGCGCTGGCCCTGTTCCTTCAGGATGCGTTGTACGCCCTTTATGGTGTAGCCTTCACCGTAAAGAAGATGCCGGATACCCTTGAGAAGTTCGACATCGTCGGGACGATAGTATCTGCGTCCGCCGCCGCGCTTCAGCGGCTTTATCTGAGAAAACCGCGTCTCCCAAAAGCGCAAGACATGTTGCGGCAAGTCCAGATCTTCTGCGACTTCGCTTATCGTTCGAAAGGCGTCCGGGCTTTTTTCCTGTGAAGTCATCCGGTCGTTTTATTTGCTGGCCTGCCCTGTCAGCGCATCATTGATCCGCTGCTTCAAAACGTTTGACGGCTTGAACACCATCACGCGACGCGGTGAAATCGGTACTTCCTCACCTGTCTTCGGATTGCGGCCGATACGCTCACCCTTGGAGCGGACCACAAATGAACCGAAGCTTGATAATTTTACCGATTCGCCGGTAACAAGACAGTCCGAAATTTCAGAAAGTACACGCTCGACCAGTTCTGACGACTCGGTTCGCGAGAGGCCGACCTTTTGATAAACGGCTTCACACAAATCCGCACGGGTAATAGTCCGATTGCCCATGACCCCTCCACAAAGATGCCAGCGATCTGGCTGATTTTGCAATGGAACTCCAACGCAAGGCCCTACGGTATTGCCTCACGGCGGGTCGGTCAACCGGAACTCCACCTCAAGATAATATTTGTCGGCAATGGACTTGCCGCCGATTACCAGCGCAGGAGAACCGATCCCCAGGTGAAGCCGCCACCCATGGCCTCGAGCATCACGAGATCGTTGTTTTTGACACGTCCGTCCTTCAGCGCCGTGTCGAGCGCCAGTGGGATCGAAGCTGCAGAGGTGTTGCCGTGCAACTGTACGGTTGTGACAACTTTTTCAGGAGCGATGCCGAGCTTTTTCGCGCTCGCGTCAATGATGCGCTTGTTCGCCTGGTGCGGCACGAACCAATCCAGATCCTCCGACGTCAGTCCCGTTGCCGCGTATGCGTCCTCGATAACGTCAGTGATCATGCCCACCGCATGCTTGAAGACCTCACGGCCTTCCATGCGAAGATGTCCAACCGTCTGTGTCGAGGATGGTCCTCCGTCGACATAGAGTTTTTCCTTGTGACGGCCGTCCGAACGCAGGTGGCTGGTGAGAATTCCCCGGTCGGCATTCGTGCCCGTGCCGCCGGTTTTCTCCAGCACCACGGCTCCCGCGCCGTCGCCGAACAACACGCAGGTCGTCCTGTCTTCCCAGTCAAGTATCCTGGAGAAAGTCTCCGCTCCGATGACAAGGCAGCGCTCGGACACGCCTGCGCGAATATAGGCGTCCGCCGTGGTCATGGCGAAGACGAAACCAGAACAGACGGCCTGCACGTCGAAGGCGAAGCCCTGGGTGATGCCCAGCTTGGCCTGCACCGTCACGGAGGTTGCCGGAAACGTGTTGTCGGGCGTTGCCGTTGCAAGAATGATCGTATCGATGTCTTCCGCCTTGCGTCCGGCGCTTTCCAGCGCACGGCGCGCCGCCTCCAACGCGAGATCGGACGTCACCTCGCCTTCGGCGGCAATGTGACGTTGCCTGATGCCGGTCCGCTGGACGATCCACTCGTCGGACGTGTCGACCTGCCTTGCGAGATCGTCATTGGTAAGAACATTGTCGGGCAGATAACTGCCGCACCCGGTCACGGTCGAACGGACTACGCTCACAAATCACCTTCCGTTGTCGGCGCGGCTTCAGCGAAGCGGCCGCGATGGTAGTGCACAAGATCCTGCGCAATCTTGTGCGTCAACTCGTTTTTCACCATGTCATAGGCCAGATCGATCGCCGAAGCATAGCCTTCAGCGTCCGTGCCGCCATGGCTTTTGATCACAATTCCGTTCAGCCCGAGAAACACGCCCCCGTTCACCTTGCGGGGATCCATTTTCTCACGAAGGAGATCAAAGGCACCCTTGGCAAACAGATAGCCGATCTTGGACATAAAGGTTCGATTCATCGCGGAGCGCAAGTAACTGCCGATCTGCTTCGCAGTGCCTTCGGCTGTCTTGAGCGCAATGTTGCCTGCAAATCCCTCCGTCACGACGACATCGACTGTGCCCTTGCCGAGATCATCCCCTTCGACGAAACCTGCGTATTCGAGGGAACGCAGCGGTGTTTCCCGCAGAAGCCGCCCGGCGGTCCTGACGTCCTCGAGCCCCTTGACCTCCTCGACACCGATGTTGAGAAGACCGACGCTCGGACGCTGAACGCCAAACAGCGCACGTGCCATCGCGCCGCCGAGAATGGCGAAGTCTATCAGTTGCTGCGCGTCGGCGCCGATCGTCGCCCCGACATCCAGAACGACCGACTCCCCGCGCGTGGTCGGCCAGATCGCGGCGATGGCTGGCCGTTCGATATTGGCCATCGTGCGCAGACAGAATTTCGACATGGCCATCAAGGCACCGGTGTTTCCGGCGGAGACGGCCACGGAGGCATCACCGGATTTCACCGCCTCGATGGATCGCCACATGCTGGACCGCCAGCGGCCCTGCCGCAGTGCCTGGCTCGGTTTCGTATCCATGGCGATGGAAACATCACAATGATGCAGGACCGACGCGTCCCGCACCCGCGGGTACTGTTCCAGCAGCGGGCGAATGACGTTCTCGTTTCCGTAAAGCAGGAAGCGGATCTCGGGGTGACGAACAAGTGCGATCTCTGCACCGGGAATAACGACTTCGGCCCCGCTGTCGCCGCCCATGGCATCCAAGGAAATCGTAATTGTCTTCGCCATTCAGAAGGTCTTTTAACGTTTCACACAAAAGGACGGCACAGGTCAGCGCACCTACGGGTCAACACCCTTCGCGGAGGGGCTGGAGTCGGGCGCGAACATAACGGTTTTGCCCGGAGTGACAACCGTTTTCCTGAACTCTTTCCGAACTTACGCCCAAAACATCCACCCATGACATTGCACAGATGCCCGACACGCACCGCGAAACCCATTATTTCAGTCTTCCTGCCTGGATTTTAAAGCCTCCAGCGCCGCGAAAGGCGAAGGTTCCTTCTCGCCTTCGTCTTCCTCCCCGGTTTCCGTTTCGCCACCTTGAAACTCGACGCCGGGTTTTCGCGGAAACGGATCGAGCGAAAGCGCGAGTTCCTCGCAGATGACCGCTCCGAGGTCGACGACGCCGTCAACCACAAGGTCGGGGGGATCCAGAGCCTCGAGATCGATCTCGATCTCGCCGTCTTCGTTCAGATCCCGGATCTTGCCGGACCTGCTTGACGCCGGTTCGAAGGTCCGGTCCACCTCCAGTTTCAGCTCGCTTTCGAACGGCTCCAGCGTCACCACGCAGGTTTGCGTCACCGACGCCAGAACCGGGCCGACGACCCGGACACCGGCCTTGCGATAGGGTTTCAGCGTGAAGCGGGCCTCCAGGTCGCGGATGCGCACGAAGTCATACGCGGCGGCAATTGCTTCCAAAGCGGCGGCATCGGGCTTCACGGCGATCGTCTCATCCTTGTCGACGACCCGATTCGCGTTCACCTTGAATGCGTATGGGAATGTTTCTTTTTTCATTTTCAGTTTTCCGCTGCCGTTTTACACGGGCAAATCCTTGTAGGCTCCAGGATCCGGCCAAATCAGCTTTCCCTGCATGAGGTCAGCGGTTGCCTGTCCCGACAATTTGTCTGCTGCGTCCAGCATATACCTGGCAAGACGCATCTGCGCCATCGGCTCGGGATTGTCGGGAAACAGATTGCGTCCCACCGCGGCTGCGAGCGCTTCCGCGTCGGCAGCGTCAATGGCGGGAATATACGCATCCGCCCTGCCGTAGAAGGCTTCCCCCATCACCTTGACCTTCTTCGGAACGCGCGTGTCGCTTACGCCCATTTCCCGGAGGGAGGCGTCCATGTCCTGGAAAAACAGATCGAATACGGCCTGGGCGAATTGCGAGACCTTCGCGCCCTCGCCGCGCATCCGCCTGAAATAAAGCACAGCGTGCAGAACGATAAGATCAAATCTGCCGTCAATCGTATCCGGTACGAGAAAGTCTGTATAAAACTCCGGCTGCCGCGCTTGAGCCACGATTTCACAATAGACCTCGTGTTCAGCTTCTGTGGACCGGCGGCGAAACAGGCCGAATACCATGACCGTCTCCATTTGACTCAGGTGTTGCCTTGTGCCCTATCCCACGATAGTGAGTTTGCCAAGCAACGAAATACAAGATCGGCCAGTGTGGCCTGGCGAAACGGGACTTCTTAGATGAACTTCAAGGCGAGCGCCCTGATCCTTCCGCTTCTGGCGACCCTGCCGCTCGGCGGTTGCTTCACCTCCACCTATACGCATGGACATGTGGTGACGACATCCATGTTGAACCAGGTGCAGGTCGGTTCCAGCCGAGAGCAGGTTGAACTGGTTCTAGGCTCGCCCTCGACAACTTCAAGCCTGAGCGGGGATGCCTATTACTATATCTCCCAGAAAACGGCGACCACGGCCTTTCTTTCACCCGACATCGTCGAGCAACGCGTCGTGGCAATCTACTTCGACGATGACGGATTTGTTCAGGATATCGGCAACTACACGCTCGAAGACGGCAAGATCGTCGATATCGTCACCCGCAAGACCCGCACGGGCGGTGCGGATTACGGCTTCCTGACGCAGATCCTCCGGGGTGCGACCAACCCGGGTCTTGGGCTCTAGCAGCGACGGCGCGAAGCGGCCGGCCAGTTCGCTGCAGCGCCTGTCCTCCTCGTGAAACGCAATTTGTTTCCTGCGCGACAACCGCCCGCTCCTTCGGCCCTTGTTCCATTGAGTGCCGGCGGAACCAGTGTGCCTGGAACCCAGCCTTTCGCCTGCTCTACACCCACGCATAAGGCCGAGCTTGTGAAAGCTGCCGCTTTCAGAGTAAACCGCATGTGTTCAAGGGAACGGCGCCTGCGCCTGCAAGGCAGCGGCGCGAACAGCCTTCCGTTGCGACGTATCAGGACTCCTCACCCAGGTTCGGGGTGCGGACGTGACCAAAACAAAGAAACAGAACCCAGGGCGCGGGAATTCAATTCATGAAAATTGCGAACAGGAAAAGAATTCTCGTCACGGGCGGCGCCGGTTTTCTGGGATCGCATCTGTGCGAGCGTCTTCTGGACGAAGGCGCCGATGTCTTGTGCATCGACAATCTCTACAGCGGCACCAAGGACAACATCTCCCATCTGCTCGCAAACCCCCATTTCGAGTTTCAACGGCACGACGTCACGTTTCCGATCTATCTGGAGGTCGACGAGATCTACAACCTCGCCTGCCCGGCGTCGCCCGTCCACTACCAGCGCGACCCTGTCCAGACGACCAAGACGAGTGTCCACGGCTCCATCAACATGCTGGGCCTCGCCAAGCGCACCAGGGCACGCATCTTTCAGGCCTCCACGAGCGAGGTCTATGGAGACCCCGAGGTACACCCGCAAACCGAAGACTACTGGGGCCGCGTCAATCCGATTGGCGTCCGATCCTGTTACGATGAGGGCAAGCGCTGCGCGGAAACGCTCTTCTTCGACTACAACCGCCAGCACGGCCTGGAGATCAAGGTCGCCCGCATCTTCAACACATACGGGCCGCGCATGCACCCCAATGACGGCAGGGTCGTCAGCAATTTCATCGTGCAGGCCCTGCAGGGCAACGACATCACGATCTACGGAGACGGGCTTCAGACGCGCAGCTTCTGCTATGTCGACGACCTCATTGAAGGTTTCGTCCGCCTGATGGCCTCACCCGGTGAGCTGACCGGGCCAATCAATCTCGGCAATCCGTCCGAATTCACGATCCGCGAACTCGCAGAAACCGTCCTGGACCTCGTCGGCGGAAGCTCGAAACTCATCTACCGGCCGCTTCCGCATGACGACCCGAAACAGCGTCAGCCGAACATCGCGCTGGCGAAGTCGGAACTTGACTGGGCTCCCAAAATCCCCCTCAAAGAGGGACTCAAAAAGACCATCGCCTATTTCAGGGAACTGTGAACCTTGATGATCCCGACGGACGCCCGCATCATTATCGTCACACCGGTCTACGAAGACTTTGAGGCCAGCAGCCGGCTGTTCCAGGAGCTGCAGGCAGAACTCGGTGACAGTGTCTATATCGTTGCCGTCGACGACGGCTCGGTCAAACAGCCGCTTGATACCTCAAGCATGGATCAGGCAGGCGCCAGGGGAACCGTCCTGAAGCTGAGACGCAATGTCGGCCACCAGAAGGCGATCGCGATCGGCGTCGGGTATGTTTCAACGCATATCAGCGAGAACCAGTTGGTGGTGGTGATGGATTCCGACGGAGAGGATCTCCCGTCTTCCATACCGAAACTGCTGAGCGTGCTCAGCAAGGACGATGTCGACGTCGTCGTTGCACGGCGCAAGAGCCGCTTCGAGACGATGCGCTTCAAGACCTTCTACAAGATCTACAAACGCCTGTTCCGCATCATCACGGGCCGGACGATCAGCTTCGGCAACTTCATGGCGATGAAGCCGATGGGCGTCAAACGGCTGGCGGCCATGCCGGAGCTGTCGATCCATGTTGCCTCCGCGGTTCTCGCGTCCAAGCTCCGGATTGCGACCTGCCCCCAGGACCGCGGTCCGCGCTATGCCGGCCAGTCGAAGATGAACTTCGTCGGCCTGGCGCTCCATGGCTTCAAGGGCATGATGGTCTTCGCCGAGGACGTTCTGGTGCGCGTCGGCATCGCTTCGGCAATCGTTGCGGCGCTGTGTGTCGTTTTCGGATCGACGGCCGTCATCCTGAAGACCATCGGCTATTCGACGCCCGGCTGGGCATCGGTCGTGCTCGGCATCATGATCCTCATGTTCCTGCAGACCGGTGTGCTTGCGCTCATGACCCTCATGCTCACCGGGGTCGTCCGCAGCGGAACGGTCACGTCGGAACTCGACTACCAGGATTTCATCGATGAAATCCTGGTCAGCCGGCAAATCTCGCCCCAGAGCAAAATCGTTTCCTGACCCATCCAAAAAAGAAACGGCGGGCCTCCTGAGAGACCCGCCGCTTTTTGTTTCGGCAGAAGCGTTCCCGCTCGCCGGGCGAGCGGAAGATTTCCGTCAGTGTGCCAGGATCGCCAGGAGCAAGAGCGCCATGATGTTGGTGATCTTGATCATCGGGTTCACCGCGGGACCGGCCGTGTCCTTGTAGGGATCGCCGACCGTATCGCCCGTGACGGACGCCTTGTGCGCTTCGCCGCCCTTTTCGTGGGTGACGCCGTCCTTGTCGGTAAAGCCGTCCTCGAAGGACTTCTTGGCGTTGTCCCAGGCACCGCCGCCTGCCGTCATCGAGATGGCCACGAAGAGGCCGGTCACAATCACGCCGAGCAGCATGGCGCCGAGCGCGGCGAACGCATCCGCCGGCGTGGCGACCGCGCGAACGACGTAGAACACGACGATCGGCGACAGGACCGGCAGCAGCGAGGGTATGATCATCTCGCGGATCGCGGCCTTGGTCAGCATGTCCACGGCGCGCCCGTAGTCCGGACGCTCCGTGCCCTCCATGATGCCCGGCTTTTCCTTGAACTGGCGGCGGACTTCCTCCACCACCGCGCCGGCAGCGCGGCCGACGGCCGTCATGGAGATACCGCCGAAGAGATACGGCAGCAGTCCGCCGAACAGCAATCCGGCGACGACATAGGGGTTGGAGAGCGTGAACAGCGTGTCCACGTTGATGCCCGCGAAGATCGATCCTTCCTCAGCCGTGCTGGAGAAGTATTTCAGATCCTCCGTGTAGGCCGCGAACAGCACGAGTGCACCCAGGCCTGCGGAACCGATCGCGTAGCCCTTGGTGACGGCCTTGGTCGTGTTCCCGACCGCATCGAGCGCATCCGTTGTCGTGCGCACTTCTGCGGGAAGATCCGCCATTTCCGCGATACCGCCCGCGTTGTCGGTGACCGGTCCGAAGGCATCAAGCGCCACGACCATTCCGGCAAGGGCAAGCATCGTTGTCACCGCGATCGCGATGCCGAACAATCCGGCAAAGCTGTAGGTCACCAGGATACCGGCGATGATGATGATCGCCGGAAGCGCTGTCGCCTCCAGAGAAACCGCGAGACCCTGGATCACGTTGGTGCCGTGACCGGTGACAGAGGCCTGGGCGATCGATTTCACCGGACGGTATTCCGTCCCGGTGTAATACTCCGTCACCCAGATGATGAGTCCGGTCACAATAAGGCCGACAATACCGCACACGAACAGGTCGAAACCGGTGAAGGTGGCTCCGCCGGACGTGGTGTACTCGGTGCCGGATCCCAGCCAGCCGAAGACAATCACGGCCAGGGCAACAGCCGACAGCACAGATGTCGCGATAAAGCCCTTGTAGAGCGCGCCCATGATCGAGTTGTTTTCGCCGAGCTTGACGAAAAAGGTGCCGATGATCGACGTCACGACGCAGCTTGCACCGATCAGAAGCGGCAGCAGCATCAGGTCGGTCGCGGCTTCGCCGGTGAAGAAGATCGATGCCAGAACCATGGTTGCCACCACGGTCACCGCGTAGGTTTCGAACAGGTCGGCCGCCATGCCTGCACAGTCGCCGACATTGTCGCCGACGTTGTCGGCAATCGTTGCCGGATTGCGCGGATCATCCTCCGGGATACCCGCTTCGACCTTGCCGACAAGGTCACCACCGACGTCGGCGCCCTTGGTGAAGATACCACCGCCAAGACGTGCGAAGATCGAGATCAGGGAGGCACCGAAGCCCAATGAGACAAGTGCATCGATCACCGTCCGGTCCGTCGCCTCGTATCCCATCATGCCTGTCAGTATGGCGTAATAGACAGCGACACCCAGCAGCGCCAGGCCCGCAACCAAAAGGCCGGTGACGGCACCGGCCTTGAAGGCGATTTCCAGCCCGGCGCCAAGGCTCTGGCTCGCGGCCTGCGCCGTGCGCACATTGGCACGAACCGAGACCATCATGCCGATATAACCGGCAGCTCCTGAAAGGACGGCCCCGATGGCAAAACCGATTGCCGCGGGCCCGGACAGCAGTATCCACGCGAGCACGAAAACAACCGCGCCGACGATGGCGATGGTTGTGTACTGCCTGTTGAGATAGGCGCTGGCCCCTTCCTGAATCGCTCCGGCGATTTCCTGCATGCGGGCATTTCCCGCGTCCGCCGCCATGACGGACTGGATCGCCCACGCGCCATACGCAATGGACAAGAGGCCACAAACAACAATGATGACAAGCTCGATCATACTTCCTCCCAGAACTGCGGCGGATACTTGTTATCGTTGTTTTTGCCGCCAGATCGCGCCCCGCACAGATTCCTCAGCGTGAGGCGCGCACACGATAGCAACAAAGCGGAGCGTTTCGTCAAGCTCTCACATCGTTTAATTTCACTCTTCCGTTGCGACAAGATTTGTTGCAGTGCAGTATTTTTGCTGCACCGACGAAAGAGATTCAGGAAGGTACTTTAAGCGGTTGTAACTGCTTTTCTTTCAGCCAGGACCAGCCAGACAAGTAATCCGATGCAAAGCACAACAAACGGAAAAACGAGAACATTGACCGTTTCCCATCCGAAGGCGTTGAGAAGCGCTCCGGAGGAAAACGAGGCCGCGGCGACAAAACCGAACACCAGAAAATCGTTCACGGCCTGAACCATGTTGCGTTCCTCCGGACGGTAGGTATCGGTCAGCATGGCCGTGGCACCTATGAAACCGAAGTTCCAGCCCAGTCCGAGCAGGACCAGCGCAGTCCAGAAATGCGCCAGCTCAATCCCCATCAGGGCAACGACCGAACAGCCGGCAAGAAGGCTCAGACCGATTGAAACGATCCGTTCCTTGCCGAACCGTGCAATGAGGCTGCCCGTGAAGAAACTCGGCCCGAACATGGCCAGCACGTGCCACTGGATGCCGAGCGCCGCGTCTGTCTCCGACAGGCCGCAGGCGATCATGGCAAGCGGCGTCGCGGTCATGACGAGGCTCATCAGGGCGTAGGAACAGATGCCGCAGGCAGCCGCGACGATGAACCTGGGTTGCGCCATGATCGTTCGAAGCGGCCGTCCGCCTGCTTTCGTGCTGCTTTGAACCGGCGGCTTCGGTATCCTGATGAAGGCGAGCAGAAAGAGAGACACAAGCGCCAGTCCGGCCTGCGCCAGATAGGTGCCGGCGAACATGATCGGCGCGAACATGTCCTTTGTCGCGATCACTGTCTGGGGACCGACGATGCCTGCCAACACGCCGCCGGCCAGAACCCAGGAGATCGCCTTGGGTTTGAACGCATCGCTCGCAGTGTCCGCGGCGGTGAAACGGTATTGCTGCACGAAAGCCCCGGCGAAGCCGCCCATCGAGCAGGCCAGCGAAAACAAGAGGAAGTTGTCCCGGAACACCGCGAACGACGCAAGCAGTCCGGAAAGCACCCCGAGAATCGCCGCGCCGGTGAAGCCTGCCCTGCGGCCGAACCGGCGCATGATCATTCCGGCCGGGATCGTCCCGAACGCGGTTCCCAGGACCATTGCGGACACGGGCAGTGTGGCGAGGGACTTGTCCTGGTCGAGCATCATGTAGCCGACCAGCGGCCCCGTCGCGATCACGATCGACGCCGATGCCCCGCCAAGAGCCTGTGCCAGCGACAGCAAAAGGGCGTTGCGTTTGGCCAGGTGATCATCAACGAAGTATTCCGGCTGCGCGGTGGTCATGCATCAAGTCTCTGGATTGTCCGGTTGCGGCATGGAAGGAAACAAGGCGAACGGGTAACACGGTCCGATCCGCTGGTAAAACGCTCGTACGGTGAATTTGAAGTTCGCATCATTGCTTAAGCAGTCTCCGAAGCGAGCTTCAGATTCAGGTGACTAGCGGACAACATGCGTCGACATGGCGTCCCGCTACTCAGAAATGCGTGAATCCGCCGTCGTCGCGCCAGGCTGATATCGTCCCGTCTTCACGGCAGTTTACAGTCCCCCGGCCGTCTACGACAGCTCCGATTGCCGTTACCGGACACCCGGCTGCCGCGGCCCGGGTCTGAAACGCGGGTGCTCCGGCCACGGGGACGGCCGCCAGAATTTCATAGTCGTCGCCGCCGTTCAGGCAAGCTTTATAGGCGTCACCGGATGTCGATTGCAGCTGCTGCAAGGCCGGCGAAACGGGAATTCGCGCAAGCTCTATTTCCAGATCCACGCCGGAAGCGGCTGCCATATGCGCGCTGTCCGCAAACAGACCGTCGGAAATGTCCATCGAAGCCGACGCAAATTCGGTCAGGAGATCGCTCAAGGCTAACCGGGGCCTCGGGATGAGGTACCTGTCGAGCAGATGACGTTCCTGCGCGTCCGTCAGCTTGTTTTCTGTGGAGAACAGCTTGTTGAGGCGTATCTTGAGGCCGGCGGCCGCATCGCCGATCGTGCCCGTGACGAAGAGGACATCGCCCGGTTTCGCACCTGAGCGCCGGACCGTCCGGCCGGCCGTAACCTGGCCGATCGCGGTAATGGAAACCTGCAGGCCGTTGCCGGAGCGTATCGTGTCTCCGCCGAGCAGCCGGACGTCGAAAGCCGATTGATCCGCCGCCAGTCCGGCGCAGAACCGCTCAAGCCAGGCCTCTGTCCAGTCGGAGGGCAACGCCAGGCCGAGGAGGTAGCCGCGCGGCCGGGCGCCCTTGGCCGCAAGGTCCGAGAGATTCACCCTGAGCGCCTTTGACGCGATTGCCTCAGGCGCATCGTCCTTGAAGAAATGCACGTCGGCTGCAAGCACATCCTTCGTCAGGACCAAGTCGTATCCGGCTTCCGGCACGAACACCGCGGCATCATCGGTCAGTCCCAGACTGCCCGGATCGGAAGCCAGCGGCGCGAAAAACTGCTTGATCAGTTCGAATTCGCCGGGACGGTCCTTCGACATGTCAGGAGGCGCCGTCCGCCTTGCCGCTGTCGAGTTCCGCGTTGCGCAGTTCGTGTGCGAGCCGATCCAGGACGCCGTTCACGAGGCCCGGTTCATCGTCCTCGAAAAAGGCTTTCGCCACGTCGATATATTCGGAGATTATCACTTTGGCGGGGACGTCCTTGCGGCGCAGAAGCTCGTAGGAGCCCGACCGGAGGATCGCACGCAACAGGCTGTCGATGCGCTTCAGCGGCCACCCCTCGGTCAGCGCAGTGTGGATGTAGGGATCCAGAAACTTCTGGTCCTCGACAACCCCGGCGACGATCTGCTTGAACCACTGTTCATCGGCATCGCGATACTGCGCCCCGTCTATCTCCTTGCCGAGCCGGAACGCGGTAAACTCGCTGACGACGCTTGTGAGCGGCGCACCGCCGACGTCCATCTGGTACAGGGCCTGGACGGCGGCAAGCCGCGCAACACCGCGCTTGTTGGCGGGGCGCACGGTCTTTTCAGGTTGGTCCAGGTCGGCCTTGCCGGTCATTCTTCCTACACTCCAAGGCGTTCGCGCAACGCGATCATGTCGAGGGCTGCCCGCGCCGCGGCACCGCCCTTGTTCTTGTCCCCGACCTTCGCACGCGCCCAGGCCTGTTCATCGTTCTCGACGGTCAGGATGCCGTTTCCGACGGCAAGATCGGCGTCAACGATCAGATCCATGATAACCCGGTTGGATTCGTTCGCGACGATGTCGTAGTGCGTGGTCTCGCCGCGGATGACCACACCAAGCAGAACGAAACCGTCATACAGAACGCCGTCACTTTCCATCGCCGTCATCGTCATGGAAAGCGCCGCCGGAATTTCGAGCACCCCGGGAACGGCGATGCGGTCGTAGCTCGCACCGGCAGCCTCAATTTCCTTGATGGCTCCCTCGGCAAGCGCGTCGGCCAGATCGTCATAGAACCGGGCTTCGATGATCAACAGTTTCGATGCAGCGCTCATGGGTCAGTCTATCCTAAATGGGGCGGCGACAGGAACCACGTCTGTCACGTCTTGTCCAGCGTCAATCGTGCAATGCAGCCAGAACCGGACGACATGCGCGCAGCCGGACCAGCGATGGCGTGTTCCTGCGATAGGTTGGAACGTCCCCTACCCGTTCTTGCCGAATTCCGCAAGTCGCGCGGCGTAGCGGGCCATCATGTCGACTTCCAGATTGATCCCGTCGCCGACGTGGCGGTCCGACCAGGTCGTGACTTCGAGCGTGTGGGGGATCAGGAACACGGAGAAAAGACAGCCGTCAACCTCGTTGACGGTGAGCGAGGTGCCATCGAGCGCAACGGATCCCTTCTTTGCGATAAATGGCGCCGCGTCCTCGGGCACGTCGAACTGGAAGTAGACAGAGTCGGGATGATCTTCCCGCTTGACGACGCGCGCTATGCCGTCGACATGGCCCAGAACCAGGTGTCCGCCCAGTTCTGCTCCAAGCGTGAGGGACCGTTCCAGATTGAGTTTCTGGCCTTCTCGCCAGTCGGAAACGGTCGTAAGGGCAAGAGTTTCGGCGGCCGACTCCACTTCGAACCAGTTTCCGCCCGCCTCATTCGCCTTCCGCGTGACCGTGTGGCAAACGCCGGAGCAGGAAATCGACGCCCCGATGTCGAAGGATTGCGTGTCATAGGACGTCCGAATCCGCGTCCGCTTGCCGGCCGGGATGTCGGAAATGGCAATGATTTCGCCCATGTCGGTCACTATGCCGGTAAACATGTCAGCCTCCACGGCGTCTGAGATATACGAAACGGTCCTGGTCGAACGCGCCGGTATCGACCCGCTCGAATTTGGGGTCTGCAAGCACATCTTCAAGCGCAAGGTCCCGCAGCGCCGGGATTCCGCCCTCACCGATCTCCAGATTTCCTGTAACGACACACAGGTCGTCGACAAGGTTTGCCTCCAGGAAAGACGACGCCATGCGCGCGCCTCCCTCGACCATCACCCGGGTAATGCCCCTTGTTGCGAGCGCGCTCAACACCACTCCCGGATCGATGGAGCAGTCCCCGGCCGGCACCCGGATCACGTTGACACCTGCGGCGGCCAGCAGCTCGATCTTGTCCGCGTCGGCGTCGTTGCCGCAGACAAGCCACACCGGAACGTCAACACAGGTGCGGACGAGTTTCGATTCCAGCGGCAGGCGTGCACACCGGTCCACGATCACGCGCACCGGCGAGCGCTGTGCGAGCCCCGGCAATCGGCATGTCAATTGCGGATCATCGGCAAGCGCGGTTCCGGTTCCGACGAGTATGGCGTCGTACTCGGCACGGAACCCGTGCACCTTGCGCATCGACAAGGGGCCCGAAATCTTGACCTGTCCCTCGCCGGAGCGG
Organism: Roseibium sp.; assembly: GCF_965229775.1. Taxonomy (GTDB): domain Bacteria; phylum Pseudomonadota; class Alphaproteobacteria; order Rhizobiales; family Stappiaceae; genus Roseibium. The sequence continues at coordinate 4,119,587 of NZ_OZ245929.1, read as the reverse complement.
CCGATAAAGCCGTCTTTCGACACAGCCAGTTTCAGGAAGACATGCGGCCGCTGCCTGAGCTGGCGGAGGGTGAAACCGTTGTAGAGATCCCTCATCTGCTTTTCACGCACGCCGACAACGACTTCAACGCCTGCATCGCGCAACATGTTCACGCCTCGTCCGGCGACACGCGGATTGGGATCCGGCATCCCGATGACCACACGCGAGACCCCGGCTTCGATGAGTGCCAGGGAACACGGCGGTGTGCGGCCATAATGGGAGCACGGCTCAAGCGTGACATAGCAGGTGGCGCCGCGCGCGCGGTCGCCGGCGTTCCTGAGCGCATTCACTTCGGCATGTGCCATGCCCGGCCGGGACGTGACGCCTCGGCCTACAAGTATCGGTCCGCCCTGCTCTACCCTGACGATCAGGGCGGCCACGGAAGGGTTCGGCCAGACGCGTCCCAGTCCGCGGCGGGCAAGACGTTCGGCCGCGGCCATGAACCGCGTATCGGTCGTGGTTACACAAGACATGTCAATCAAATCGCAAAGATCATTGGTCTTTTAGTGGCGCGTTCTCTGAATCGCTGAGTTCGTCCAGGAGCGCTTCAAAATCTTTGGCTTCTCGGAAATTTCTGTAGACAGAGGCAAACCGGACATAAGCGACATCATCGATGCCCTTCAGCCCCTCCATGACGTGATTGCCGATGGTCTCGGCGGTAATTTCAGTTTCGCCGGAGCTTTCAAGCTGCCGCACGATGCCGCTGACCATGCGTTCGATGCGATCGGGATCTACGGGTCGCTTGCGCACCGCAATCTGGACGGACCGCATCAGCTTCTCGCGGTCGAACGTCACACGGCGACCGGACCGTTTCAGGACCATGAGTTCACGCAATTGAACCCGCTCGAATGTCGTGAAACGGCCGCCGCAGGTGTTACAGATCCTGCGGCGGCGAATGGTCGTGTTGTCCTCGGTCGGACGGGAATCCTTGACCTGGGTTTCCTCGCCACCGCAAAACGGACATCTCATTTCTCAAAGCTCCTGACCGGGCCGGATTATCCCCCGTAGATCGGGAACCGGGCCGTCAGTGCTTCTACCTTGGCTTTGACCGCTGCTTCAACTGCCGCATTGCCCTCTTCACTGTTTGCGGCCTTCAAACCATCCAACACTTCCGTGATCAGAGCGGCAACTTCCCTGAATTCGGCAACACCGAAGCCGCGCGTGGTGGCCGCAGGTGTGCCGAGCCGGATGCCCGATGTCACGAATGGCTTTTCCGGATCGAAGGGAATGCCGTTCTTGTTGCAGGTGATGTTCGCGCGCCCGAGCGCCTTTTCCGCCGCCTTGCCGGTGGCATTCTTCGGGCGAAGATCGACAAGCATGGAGTGGTTGTCCGTTCCACCGGAAACGATATCCAGGCCCTGTTCCTTCAAGGCTTCGGAAAGCGCCTTGGCATTGTCGACAACCGCGCGGGCATAGGCCTTGAATTCGGGCTGCAGCGCTTCCTTGAAGGCGACCGCCTTCGCCGCGATGACGTGCATCAGCGGGCCGCCCTGCAGTCCCGGGAACACTGCCGAGTTGATTTTCTTGGCGATTGCCTCGTCATTTGTCAGGATCAGGCCGCCGCGCGGACCACGCAGCGACTTGTGCGTCGTGCTGGTGACAACGTGGGCATGCGGCACCGGAGACGGATGCACACCGCCCGCCACAAGGCCGGCAATATGCGCCATGTCAACCATCAGGTAGGCACCGATGCTGTCGGCGATCTCGCGGAATTTCGCCCAGTCCCAGAACCGCGAATAGGCCGTGCCGCCCGCAACGATGAGCTTGGGCTTGTGTTCGGTCGCAAGGCGCTCGACCTCTTCCATGTCCAGACGGTGGTCATCCTTGCGCACGCCATAGGACACGACGTTGAACCATTTTCCGGACATGTTCACCGGTGAGCCATGCGTCAGGTGCCCGCCCGAATTGAGATCGAGACCCATGAAGGTGTCGCCTGGCTGCAGGAGCGCGAGGAACACCGCCTGGTTCATCTGGCTGCCGGAGTTCGGCTGGACGTTGGCAAACTGGCAACCGAACAGTTCCTTGGCACGTTCGATGGCGAGTGTTTCGGCAACATCCGCGAATTCACAACCGCCGTAGTAGCGCTTGCCCGGATAGCCTTCGGCGTACTTGTTGGTGAAAATCGATCCCTGGGCTTCCAGAACCGCGCGGGACACGATGTTCTCCGAAGCGATCAGTTCGATCTCGTGGCGCTGGCGTCCCAGCTCCTGCTGAACGGTTCCGAAAATATCGGGATCAACTTCGGCAAGGGTACTTGTGAAGAAACCGGAATGAGTCTGCCCGGAGCTTTCCATCAAAGACATCGCACTTTCCCTGTATTCGTTTGACGAGGAACCAGGCCCCGGCCCTTACCCAACCGGGCAAGGCCAGGCCGCGTGGCCAACATGGCGCGAGGAAGTAACACAGCCCCCCTGCAGAACCAAGGGGCATACCGACGCGGCCAGTTGGGAAAACGACAGATGACCCTCTCGAAAGCCTTCGCCTGCGCGGATTTCCGGCGTTCGACGGCAAAGTTTCCGTCAATACAGGGACGGGTCCCGTGCCGTGCCGTCGCGATCGGCGATCTGGCTGATCCGGCGCATCAGTTTCCGGACCGCAACGCGCTGCAGGTCTTCCTGGGCCGTCGTTGCGGGTCCGAACGTGGAGACTTCAATGCCGGTTGCAGCATCGATCGCGGTGACCTTCACCTGCCGGCCGATCGGATGAAACTCGAGATAGATCTCGCCTGGCCGCGGCTCGCGACTCATCTGGCATCTCCCTGCTGCAGTCGTCTCCTAAAAGCCACGAAACGCCGGCCTTATCAAGACCGGCGTTTCGTACCCACACAACTGTCAAGCGCTGAAAAACCTAGGGTACGGACTCATAAATGAATTCAATTTGGTTTGGATCGTTTTGACCAGCTGCGAGGAGCGAAAGCGCAGGAAATGTGGTTCATTTTCAAGCCTTTCGCGACGTGGCAGATGGCCAAAACGGCCAAATCCGAAGGACGGCAAAATGGCTTCACCTCGCAACGTCACCGCGCTTGACCGGGCATAAAGCCCGCTCTGCGCACACTTCCTCGCGAGATTTTTGCCATTTCTGCCGCCAAATCGGCTTCATTTATGGGTCCGTACCCTAGAGGCGCGCCTGTGTTTCGGTGGCAAGGACATCATCCCTGGCATAGATGTCGTCGCGGAAATGGACGACGCCGTCCGCATTGGCCCACGCGGTCACGTAGGTCATGTAAAGCGGTATCGACTTTTTCAGCTTCACGTCCTCGCGCTCGCCTGTCCGGATGACCGAATCCACGCGCGTGCGGTTCCAGTCCGGTGTCGTCGACTGGAGCATCCAGGTGACAAGCTCACGGACGTTCTGGACGCGGACGCATCCGGAAGAATGGAAACGCTGGCTCTCGCCGAACAGCGTCTTGGACGGTGTATCGTGCAGATACACCTGGTGTTTGTTGTGGAAATTGATCCGGACCGAGCCCAGCGAGTTTTCCGCGCCCGGGTCCTGGGTAAAGCGATATTGCGTCGCTTCATCCGTATTCCAGTCGATCTGCTGCCAGGCAAGCTCGTTGCCGCTCCAGTCGAAGATACGGATGTTGTTCTTTGACAGGTACTCCGGATCTTCCTTCATCTTCGGAATGAGATCCTTGCGGATGATCGAGACCGGGACCGTCCAGTAAGGATTGAAGTTCAGCTCGTAGATCTTGCTGTTCAGGATCGGCGTCTGCCGGTCGATCTTGCCGACCACGGCCGTGTGGCGCGAGCGAACCCTGCCGTTTTCAACGGCTTCGATCTCCGCTGCCGGAATGTTCACCATCACGTAGCGGTCGCCGAGGAAACCCGACATGGAGCGCATGCGCACCAGGTTGGTTTCGAGCTGGCCCAGCCGGACGTGGGCCGGGACGTTGAGCGCCTGGACGGTGTCGTTGCCCATGACACCATCGGGGATCAGCCCGTGGCGCAGCTGGAACCGGCGCAGCGCTGCTTCAACGTAGGAATCGAATGCGTCGGACAATCCGGCCTGCTGTTCCAGGTCGCCGGATGCGATCAGACGGCGGCGCAATTCGACAACGCGCGGATCCTTTGCGCCGATGCGGAGCGCCTTGCCGCCGCCGGTCACCGTTCCCCAGCCGCCGGCCTGAACGATGCGCTGGTAGCGGTCGATCGCGACAGCGATATAGTCGGCTGTTTCCGGGGACAGGGTCGGCGCGGAGGAATTCACCTCGGTGATGTTTTCAGTGGCGATATCGAAGTTATCGGTCCATTCGACATTCTGCCGGTTCTGCTGCAGCGACTGCAAAGCCGTCTGTGCACTTGCCGGGCCGCCATGTGCCAGCAAAGCGCCTATTCCAAGGGCGCACACGCCCAGGAACGACTTCCCGGCACGCCACGCGGCAAAACCCTCTTTTCCGGACTGGCCGACCTTCATGTGCATCGCCAACTTCATTTGCAACGCCCTACGCCTTCAGATCTCGTGGTATTGAAGCGGGCCAGTAAAACAGCTCCGGCTTCCTGTTCCAAAACAAATTTCTATTCGGCAGAGGTTAATAAATCGCTTGAATTTTTAACCATGCTGCCGCCTTGAGCGCTGAACAAAGCCATTCTTTTGTGACCACAAGATGTCACCGAACAGCCGCAGCACACAAAATACGGGCGATCTCAGTCGTTTTCAGACGAGCTGTGCCCAGACCATCGGATAAGAAGAAAAGGAAAGGAATAAAAGCCACAAATGCGTGAAGACCCAAAACAAAAGCACCGCCCGGTGGGCGGTGCTTTGTCATCCGGATATGCCGCTTGAATCAGAGCCGGTAGAGAATCTGGTCGGTCCAGAAGCGTTCGAGGCGGCGAAGCGACTTGTTGAGTGCAACAAAGTCCTCGGCACCGATCTCGCCAACCTGCTCGACGGACAGGATGTGCCGCTCATAAAGATCGTTGACGATCTTGGCGACTTCCTGGCCCTTGTCGGTCAGGCTGACACGCACAGACCGGCGGTCCATACGGGAACGCTGGTGGTGGATGTATCCGGTCTCGACCAGTTTCTTCAGGTTATAGGACACGTTCGATCCGAGGTAGTAGCCGCGTGTACGCAACTCACCGGCAGTGAGCTCCGCGTCACCGATGTTGAACAGCAGCAGAGCCTGCACGCTGTTGACATCGGAACGACCCATACGGTCGAATTCATCCTTGATGACGTCCAGAAGACGCCGATGCAGTCTTTCGACAAGAGTCAGAGCTTCAAGGTAAAGTGGCTTGATTTCCACTTCGTCCGCTTCGCTCGGTGAAACAGCGTCGACTGCCCTACTTGCGGTGATCATGTGTTTGCGCCTCTTATAGTACCTGTTGATGGGCGGATATCTTCCCGCCTTGACACTCAATCTAACCGAGTGTTTCTAAAATCCGCTTAAGAGACACGCTGAATCGTTCGTTAACGTTTGAACCGCTTTTGAGCACCCTGTTTCATCTTTTGTTAATCACGTTCCGCGCAGGAAATTCACGATACCTGAGAAGTCCTTAGCATCTCCCCCTGAGTTACAATACAGCGCATAGAGCGCCGCGGCCTCGGCTCCGAGAGGGGTTGCCGCGCCTGCGGAGCTGGACGCCTCCTGGGCGAGCTTCAGATCCTTGAGCATCATCGCCGCGGCAAATCCCGGCTGGTAATCCCGGTTGGCCGGCGAGGACGGCAAAGGACCCGGTACCGGACAATAGGATGTCAGAGACCAGCACTGGCCGGACGCCGTTGAAGAGATGTCGAACAGCTTCTGCGCATCCAGTCCCAGTTTTTCGGCGAGCACGAATGCCTCGCTCACGGCAATCATGGAAATGCCGAGGATCATGTTGTTGCAGATCTTTGCCGCCTGGCCGTTGCCGGCACCGCCGGCATGCACGATCGTCTTGCCCATGATGTCGAGAAACGGTCTGGCGGACGCGAACGCGTCCTCGGAGCCGCCGACCATGAATGTCAGCGTGCCGGCCGTGGCGCCGCCGACGCCGCCGGAAACCGGTGCATCCACCATCGGCATGTTCTTCCCTGCCGCAGCTGCCGAAACCGCCCTGGCACTGTCGACGTCGATGGTCGAGGAATCGATCAGGAGCGTTCCGGCCTTCGCATTGTCCAGAATGCCGCCCTCAGCCTGGTAGATCTGGCGGACATGTTTGCCCGCCGGCAGCATCGTGACGATGACATCCGCTTCGCCGGCAAGGTCTGCAACGCCGTCCGCCTTTTCACCGCCGGCCTCGACAAACGCACTCACCGCTGCTTCCGAAAGGTCGAACCCGAGGACCCTGTGCCCGGCCTTGACGAGATTGACGGCCATGGGCCCACCCATGTTTCCCAGACCGATGAAACCGATTGTGCTTGTCATATCGTCTCTCCCAGATGCATTCCGCCTTGTTCCAGAGTCGGTTGGGCGGGTTTCCTTATGATTTGAGTCAGCTGATCGGCCGTCGCAGGCGTCGGTCACCCGGTTGCCGTTGCCACCCGGTTTTCCTTGTGCATGAGATAGGCCAGCGCCGCGTAGATCGCGATCGTGATCAGATAGAAGGTGATCTCGTAGGGCCGGCGGCCATAGAGATCCGCAAAGGCCGTGTGCATCAGGATCTGGCAGAAACACCTGAATATCCACATCACCGTTCCCCAGGAAACGGTCAGCCAGAGACCGGTCGCGGCAACCAGGTCCAGCACGGCAAAGAAGACGGTCGCTCCTTGCAGGGCGATCGGCATGTCCCAGAAAAAATTGCCATGCCACTCGACGATGCCGATGATGCGCGCCCAGTAGATGACGCCCCCGCCCATGAGAATCAGCGCGATGCAGCGCAGATAGAGGATCAGGATCGTGCTCCACGGAGGGCGGGCGTCAATGAGGTCCTGGAAGCTTGTGATCATGTGCGATCCGATTGGGCCTTAGAAAAGAAGATCTCCGTCAGACGGTTCTTCGAAATACGACGCCAGCCCGGCCCTGTCCACTTGTGCGAGCTGATTAGGCTGCCATTTCGGAGACTGGTCCTTGTCGACCACGACAGCGCGGATGCCCTCGAAGAAATCCTCACCCTTCAGGATCTGCGAGACGATCCGGTATTCCAGCTTCATGCAGTCGTTGAAGGTCAGGGCCGCGCCACGCTTCATCTGCTCGAAGGCAATCAGGACGCTGGTCGGTGACTTTCCCCGGATCGCGGAAGCGGTCTTTTGTGCAAACTCGTCGCCGACGGCGTCAAGACGGCCGAGAATCTCTTCGACGGAAGAGGCCGAGAACGCATGTTTGATCAGTTCTGCATTCTTTTCCACGGGTCCCGCTTCAGGAGACACCAGAAAACGCTCCAGCGTCGCGTCAACATCGTCTGTCGATTCGAGTGCTGTCTGCAGATCCGTGAGGTTTTCCTGCGCGGCGGCGTGGGTCAGGACACCGCAAGCGAGCGCGTCCGCCTGCTTCAGCCTTCCGGCAGACAGCGCGCAATAGACGCCGGTCTTGCGCGGCATGCGCGGCAGAAAATACGTGCCGCCCACATCCGGGAAGAACCCGATCCCGGTTTCCGGCATCGAAAACAGCGTGTTTTCGGTTCCGACGCGATGGCTTCCGTGCACGGACACACCGACACCGCCACCCATGACAATGCCGTCGATCAGCGCGATGTAGGGCTTCGGATAGGCCTTGATATAGGCGTTCAGCGTGTACTCGTCCCGGAAGAAGGTCTTCAGACCGTCGAGTTCACCGGCACGCCCGGCATCGTAGATGCTGCGGATGTCGCCTCCGGCGCAAAAGGCCTTGCCGCCTGCGCCCCGTATAACCACGTGGCAGACTGCGGGATCGTCCGCCCAGCGTTCCAGCTGCGAGGCCAGCGCCCTGACCTTGTCATGTGTCAGTGCGTTGAGCGCCTTCGGCCTGTTCAGGGTCACGAACCCCGCCTTGCCGCGCACCTCGAACAGGATCTCGTCGTTCATTGAATTGCCTTGTGGAATGCGAGTCGTTTCAATGGGTAAAAGGAGAGGCTTCGCTCAGTCCTTCAGCAAATGGCGCGCAATGATCAGGCGCATGACCTCGTTGGTTCCCTCCAGGATCTGGTGCACCCTGACATCGCGGAAAAAACGTTCGATCGGATAGTCGCGCAGATAGCCATATCCGCCGTGAAGCTGCAACGCCTCGTTGACGACCTTGAACCCGGTGTCCGTCGCCAGCCGTTTGGCCATGGCCGCCAGCCTTGTCGCTTCGTGGGACTTAGCATCCACGGCAGCCGCCGCCTTGTGGAGCAGCAGGCGTGCGGCTTCCAGCTCGGTCGCCATATCGGCCAGCCGGAATTGCAGGGCCTGAAAATCGGCGATCGGCCTGCCGAACTGCTTGCGCTCCTTCATGTAGTCCAGCGCGTGATCCAGACAGGCCTGCGCGGCACCGAGTGAACAGGCTCCGATATTGAGACGTCCGCCATCCAGTGCGGACATGGCGATCTTGAAGCCCTGCCCTTCCTCACCGACGAGATTCGATTTCGGAACGCGGCAATCCTGGAAATTGACCTGTGCGGTCGGCTGGCTCTTCCAGCCGAGCTTGACTTCGTTGGCTCCGAAACTCAGGCCGGGAGTTCCCTTTTCGACGAGAAGACAGGAAACGCCCGCGGGGCCCTCGCCGCCCGTGCGAACCATGACGGCGTAAAGATCGCTCACTCCCCCGCCGGAAATGAAGGCCTTGGAGCCATTGAGAATGTAGTGGTCGCCATCGTCCCTTGCGCTGGTGCGCAGGCTCGCGGCATCGGACCCGGAGCCCGGCTCGGTCAGGCAGTAGCTCGTCAGGAGTTCCATCGTGCAGAGCCTGGGCAGGAATTTCTGCCGCAGCGCGTCGGACGCATATGTGTCGATGATCCAGGCGACCATGTTGTGAATGGACAGATAGGCCGCGGTCGATGTGCAGCCCTTGGAGAGCTCCTCGAAGATCAGCGCCGCATCAAGGCGTGCGAGCGCGGACCCGCCCACGTCTTCCTTCACATAAATCCCGCCGAACCCAAGTTCGGCCGCCTTGCGCAGGGTCGGAACCGGAAAAATGCTGTCCTCGTCCCACTCCTTTGCATAGGGGGCAAGCTCCTCCCTTGAGAAGCTGGCCGCCATATCCTGAAAAGCGCGCTGATCTTCGTTCGGTGCAAAGTCCACGTCGTTCCTCCCAACTGAGCCTCACCCGGCGAAGGTGACAGCCATCCGTTTTCCGCTGCGGCTGATGCACTAAACCATATTTGACGCAAACGTCAAACAATCTCTTTTTCGTTATTATTTTCAGTTATTTTACAGAATGTTGGAATGCGTCAATCTGCGTGATAGATTGCGCCATAACATCCGGCACAATGTGCATTGTCCTTCCGAAACCCGAGTCCGAACCCGCCATGACGTCCCAAAAGCCGCTCCCCCCGATTACGTCAGATCACATGGACACCCTGCTGGCAGGCACCCGCATGCGGCGCAACCGGCAGACCGACTGGTCCCGGCGTCTGGTGCGTGAAAACACGCTCACGGTGGACGATCTCATCTGGCCGATCTTCCTTGTGGACGGTGAAAATGTCCGGCAACCCGTCGCCTCCATGCCGGATGTCGTCCGCCTGTCCGTGGACGAAGCCGTCCGTGAGGCAACGCGTGCAGCAGAGCTCGGCATTCCCGCGCTTGCGCTGTTTCCCTACACGGATCCGGATCTGCGCGACGATAGCGGCAGCGAGGCACTCAACGCCGACAACCTGACCTGCCGCGCGCTGCGCGCCATCAAGGCGGAAGGACTGAACACCGGTCTGATGACCGATGTCGCGCTCGACCCCTATACCAGCCACGGACACGATGGGTTGATGGAGGGCGATACGATCCTCAACGACGAGACCGTCGACCAGTTGTGCCGCCAGGCGCTTGTGCAGGCGGAGGCCGGCTCGGACGTCATCGCGCCGTCCGACATGATGGACGGCCGCATCGGCGCCATCCGCCAGGCGCTCGACAGCCAGGGCCATCGCGGCACCCAGATCATGGCCTATTCCGCCAAATATGCTTCCGCATTCTACGGACCTTTCCGGGATGCGGTGGGATCGTCAGGAACGCTCAAGGGTGACAAGCGCACCTACCAGATGGATCCGGCGAATACGGACGAGGCACTTCGGGAAGCGGAGCTGGACATCACCGAGGGTGCGGACATGGTCATGGTCAAACCTGGCCTGCCCTATCTCGACATTGTCCGGCGCATCAAGGATGAGTTCCAGGTCCCGACCTACGCCTATCAGGTGTCGGGGGAATACGCGATGATCAAGGCAGCCAGCGCCAATGGCTGGCTCGACGGTGATCGCGCGATGCTGGAAAGCCTGCTGGCGTTCAAGCGCGCGGGTGCAGACGGGATCCTGACCTATTTCGCCCCCAAGGTTGCCGCGATGCTGGCCGGGCGCACATGACGTCCGTTGCCGGTCCGGATGACCACTCGCAAGTTACCTTCGAAAGCATTCAGGCAGCGGCAAACCTCATAAAAGGTGCTGTTCTGAAGACACCGTGCCTCCCGGCACCGCGCCTGTCGCAGCTCACAGGTGCGGATGTTTTCGTCAAATACGAGAACATGCAGGTAACCGGCGCCTTCAAGGAACGTGGGGCGCTGGTCAAACTGTCTAGTCTGAGCGCCGATGAAAAACACCGCGGCGTCATTGCGGTGTCGGCGGGCAACCATGCGCAAGGGGTCGCCTACCACGCCGGCCGCCTCGGCATTCCGGCCACGATCGTGATGCCGGTGCTGACGCCTTTCGTGAAGATTTCCGCCACGCGCGGCTATGGCGCGGAGGTGATCCTGGCGGGCAACACGCTCGCGGAGGCCAAGGAAGAGGCCGACAGGCTGGCCGCAGAGAAGGATCTGGTCTGGGTTCACCCCTATGACGACGCCCATGTCATTCACGGACAGGGCACGATTGCGATCGAAATGCTGGAGGCACACCCCGATCTTGATGTGATCGTTGTGCCAGTCGGCGGCGGTGGGCTGATCGCCGGGATCGCGACGGCCGCGAAGGCCCTGAAACCAACGGTCGAAGTCATCGGTGTCGAAACCACGCTCTATCCCGGCATGTGGGGTGCGTTCTACGGCAAGGAGGTCGTTTGCGAAGGCGCGACCATTGCCGAGGGGATTGCGGTGCGCGACATCGGCGTTCTGACGACCGAGGTCGTCAAAAGAACCGTCGACGACGTGGTTCTGGTGTCCGAAAGCAGCATCGAGCGTTCGATCAATGCCTATCTGACCTTGCAGCGGACGATTGCCGAAGGCGCCGGTGCTGCCGGTCTGGCAGCCCTCCTGTCGGACCGTGAGCGCTTCGAAGGCAGAAAGGTCGGTCTTGTTCTGTGCGGTGGCAACATCGATCCGCGTCTTCTTTCCAAGATCGTGGTCCGGGAACTTGCCCGGGACGGCAAGCTCGTCTCCATCCGGATCGACACGCCCGACCGGCCCGGAACCTTGGGCGAGATCGCGACCGTGATCGGCGACATGCAGGGCAATGTCGTCGACGTCGAGCACCACAGGCTGTTTTTGAACGTGCCTGCAAAGGGCGCGACGCTCGATGTTTCCTTCGAAGCGTTCGACCGGGACCATGGCGAGCGGATCGTCGCAGCCCTTCGGGACCGCGGGTTTGTTGTCCGTTATCTGGAAATCGGCGAGCGCATGGGATAATGCGGAAGCGGGCCGCAGGCTCGCGGCGTCCCGCGACTTCAGCCCCGCTGAATTTGCGTTTTGCGGCGTGAATGCCCACATGAGGCTCATCACAATTCAAGGAGCCGCTTAATGTCCGCCGAGACTTCGACCGACCATGTTCGCGAAGACGTTTTTGATCCCGCCCTGCATCCGGAACTGTTTTCCGGCGTGCGCAGCCGCCGGATCTTCGCGTTCTTCATCGACGTGATCGTGATCGCTCTCATAACCTTCGGGGCCGGCATTCTCGTGTTCTTCCTGGGCGTTTTCACGCTTGGGCTCGGGTTCCTGCTCTACGGTATCCTGCCGGCAGCGGTCGCGCTCCTCTACGTGGCCTTCACGCTCGGCGGGCCGCAGGCCTCGACGCTTGGAATGCGCGCCATGGGCCTGGAAATGCGCCTCTGGTACGGCGCAAAGCCCTACCCCCTGCTCGCCGCCGTCCATGCGCTGCTGTTCTGGTTCTCGGTTTCGCTGCTGACCCCGCTGGTGCTGCTAGTGTCGCTGTTCTCGGACCGCAAGCGCCTGCTCCACGACATGATCCTCGGGGTCGTCGTCGTGAACTCGGCGTATCATCAGCAGTATGTGGACGTACGGTTTCAGGCGTCGCACTGATAGATCCGTTCAGGACAGCCGGAAGCCAATCCGGCCTCTGGCCTTCAGAGAGGTCAATTCAGCAGTGCAAGGGACAGATTGAGCAGACCGGCAAATCCGACCCAGGCCAGATAGGGACAGAACAGGAGCGCGGCAGTCCTGTCCGGCTGCCACCGGTTGGCGATGAAGAGACCGATCGCGGCCAACATTCCAAGAAGGATCGCCAGCGCGAACCACAGCTGGTGAAAGACGAAAAAGACCGGTGACCACGCCCAGTTCAGCACCATCTGGGTCACCCAGAGCTTCATGGCCGCCGAGCGGGGCGCCTGCCTGAATGTCCGCCAGCCGGCAACGGCGATAAACAGGTAAAGCAAGGTCCAGACCGGTCCGAAGATCCAGTTCGGCGGATTGAAGGACGGCTTCAGAAGGGTCTCGTACCAGTCGCCCGGTGCCGACTGCGTGCCGATGAAAGTTCCCATCCCCAGAACGACCACGACGAAGGCCATCAGCGTCACAATTGCGCTTGGCGTATTCATCTTCAGCGGCGATGCGGTCGTCATGGCATAAAGTGCTTTCCTGTTTCCGGGCTTCAGCTTTTCACGGTGCAGGCCTGATGACCAGACCCCTTCGTTTCCGTTGCCATGTTCCCTGTCCGGCTTCGATTATTCCCGTGCCCGGCGTTCGCGGACGCCATGACATTTTCGCTGATCTTTCCGCACTCTACCGAGACACGAACAACAAAAAAGAAAAAACCTGAATATTTGAGTCGACTTTAATTGCTGAGTTTGTTATTGCTGCAGCGCAATCTAACTAACGGAAAACGCTATGACTTTCTTCAAACGCGTCGGCGCACTGACGTGCGCGTTCGTGGCTGGTTCCCTATTGGCCGCGCCCTTCTCAACTGCTCTGGCCGAGGCCCTCACCTTCACCGATATTGCCGGCCGCGAAGTTACTCTGCCTGAGATGCCGGACAAGATCATTCTGGGCGAAGGCCGGATGATGTACGGTATTGCGCCGCTCATCGATGGCAATCCGTTCGAAAAGATCGTGGGCTGGAAAAGCGATCTTGTGCAGTACGATCCGGATGCGTTCCGCAAGTACCAGGGCGCGTTTCCGGAAGATACGGCGCGGATGATCGACTTCGGCAACCCCTACGCCGGTGATTTTTCCATCGAAGCCGTCCTTGAAGCGGAAACCGACCTTGTGCTGCTCGATGTCGGCAACCTCTTCAAGGCCGAAGAGACCGCTCTGATCGAGAAGCTCGGCAACGCGGGCGTGCAGGTCGCTTTCATCGACTTCCGCCGCAATGCGACCGAGAACGCCGTTCCGTCCATGCTGATCCTCGGCCGGATCTTCGGCGAAGAGAAGCGCGCGGCGGAGTTCATCGATTTCTACATCGCCCAGATGCGCAAGGTGACGAATGTCGTCGATACGATCCCGGCTGCAGACAGACCGCTCGTGGTGGTCGAGAATGCCGCCGGATGGCAGACCGATTTCTGCTGCTGGTCATTCGGCCCGTATAACTACGGCCGCTTCGTCGAACTTGCCGGCGGCAAGAATTACGGATCGACGCTCGCAAACGCCTACAGGGTTGACCTCAGCCTGGAGGGGATCATCGAGGCGGATCCGGATGTCGTTTTCGGCACCGGCGCGAACTGGAAGGAAGCGCGCCCGGAAGTGGCATCGACGCTCCTCGGTTATGACGGCGACCCGGAAGTGAATGGCGACCGCCTCGCCGCGCTGGCCGCACGCCCAGGCTTTGCCGATCTGCGCGCCGTCAAGGAGGGCCGCTTCCACTCGATCTATCACCAGTTTTACAACTCGCCCTACCATTTCATCGCGGTCCAGGTTCTGGCGAAATGGCTGCACCCCGAAGACTTTGAGGATCTTGATCCCGAGGCGACGTTCAAGGAACTGCATGACCGGTTCCTGCCGTACGAACCGTCCGGGCAGTTCTGGATCACCCTGAAAAACTAGGCCTTCTTTCCCGCGCACCTCCGCTCCAACGCGCAGCGGGGGTGCGCGCACCGGATCTGACATGTCTGACAGCACACTCGTATCGGGCAACGCCCTGGCGCTGGTGCGCGCCTACAAACTCCGCCACCTGCGGCGGGTCCTGCTCATCTGTTCCGCCTTTCTCCTGCTGGCCGGCCTCGTCGTCATCGACATTACGACCGGCCCGGCCGATCTCTCCATCTGGCGCACGATCCAGGTCATTCTGGACCGCTCCGTCGCCACGCCCAAGGAAGATGTCGTCATCTGGCAACTGCGCCTGCCGGTTGCCCTCATGGCCGTTGCAGTCGGCGCGATGCTGGGCGTTGCGGGCGCGGAGATGCAGACCATCCTGAACAATCCGCTCGCTGATCCGTTCACGCTCGGCCTCAGTTCGGCGGCCGGCTTCGGTGCCGCCCTTGCCATCGTGCTCGGCTGGTCCGTGATCCCCGGCGTCGGTGGTCTGTTCGTTTCGGTCAACGCCTTCGTGTTCGCCATGCTGACCTCCTGCGCGCTCTTTGTCTTCACGCGGCTGCGCGGGGTCACGCCGGAGGCCATGATTCTGGTCGGGATCGCCATGCTGTTCACGTTCAACGCGCTGCTGGCGTTCCTGCAGTATGGCGCGTCGGAAATTCAGCTTGCTCAACTGATCTTCTGGCAACTGGGCTCGCTGGCGCGGGCGACGTGGGGCAAGGTCGGCATCTGTTTTGCCATCCTCTTGCTGATGTTGCCCTGGTTCATGAGCCGGTCCTGGGCCCTCACTGCGCTGCGCATGGGAGAGGACAAGGCGGCCGCGCTCGGCGTCAATGTCGGCCTGTTGCGGATCACGGTTCTGGCCGGCGTCTCGCTGCTCGCAGCCGTCGCCGTTTCCTTCGTCGGGGCGATCGCCTTTGTCGGCCTTGTCGGCCCGCACATCGCGCGCATGATCGTCGGCGAGGATCAGCGCGGTTTTCTGCCTCTTTCCGCCCTGTGCGGCGCGCTCATCCTGTCCGGAACATCGATCGCGTCCAAGGCAATCACGCCGGGCATCGTCTACCCGATCGGGATGATCACGTCGCTGATCGGCATTCCATTCTTCCTCCTCCTGATCCTGGGGCAACGCAAGAGGCACTGGCAATGACTGCGCTCACCGCAAGAGGTCTCTCGTTTTCCTACGGATCCCGGCGGATCTTCGATGACGTCGACCTGGACCCGATCTCGCCCGGCAGGCTGACCGCCCTCATCGGCCCCAATGCCGCCGGTAAATCGACGCTGTTCCGATTGATCGCGGGTCTGCTGAAGACCGAACGCGGCCAGGTGCATCTTGGCAATGCCGACCTCGCCACCCTTTCCACGCGGGCACGCCTGGAACGTGTCTGTTTCATGCCGCAGTTCTTTACAGCCAATGCCGCCCTCACCGTTTTCGACGTCGTCATGATGGCCCACAAGCAGCTAAAGGGATGGCGCGTGAACGAGGCTGACATGATCGCCGTCGGCACGGCATTGCAGGCCGCCGGCATCGGGCACCTCTCGGAAGCCTATGTCAGCGAACTCTCGGGCGGTCAGTCGCAAATGGTCTCCGTGACCCAGGCCTTGATCAGGAAGTCGGATGTCTATCTTTTCGACGAGCCGACATCCGCGCTCGACCTGCGCCACCAGCTCGAGGTACTCGGCCGGATAAGATCGGCGATAGTGCAACGCGGTGCGATCGGCGTCGTAGCCCTTCATGATCTCAACCTTGCCGCGCGCTTTGCCGACCATCTGATCCTGCTTGGCGAAGGCCGGATCCTTGCCCAGGGATCGCCAGCCGAGGTGCTGCAGGCCGATGCAATATCAAACACCTACGGGGTCGCGATCGAAACGTCGAAAGGCCCCAGAGAGGAGCTTATCGTCCATGCTTACGCGCCGTGAATTTATTCTTTCGGCGGCAGCGATGGCCGGAACCGGATCGGCTCTCGCCTGCCCCGCCCCTGCATCCTCAGGCGAAGAACACGGCGTGCTCATGCTCAATGCGGCCTGCGGTGACCCGGACACGCCCAATGTCTTTGAGCCGGCAATCCTTCGGATCAACCCCGGCGACAGCGTTACATTCGTACCGACGCATGCGGGCCACAACTCGGCGTCCAAGCGCGGCATGATCCCGGACGGCGCAGCGCCCTGGAACGGTGCCGTCGACGAAACCCTGACCGTCGAATTCACCGTCCCGGGCATCTATGGACACATCTGCGTTCCCCATTACGAGTGGGGGATGGTGGGCCTGATCGTCGTCGGAAACGACCTCTCGAATCTGAAATCAGTGAAGAAAATCAGGCACCCCGGCAGCGCTCGCCAGGTGTTCCGCGCGCTCCTGAAAGACCTGGAAGCAAAGGCATAGGTATGGCCGTGGAAACAAACCTGATCGAACACTGGTCAAGCCTCCCGTCCGAAGAAGACGCGATGACGGAAGAGCACACCTGGATCTGGAGTGAAATGATTGATGCCATCGATGAAACCAACCTGTCCAATGCGGACGTGCTTGATTTCGGCTGCAATCAGGGCGGTTTTCTCCGGCTGCTGCATGACCTGCGCCCCTTTAGATCGGGCACCGGCGTCGACATCGCGCGCCGTCCGATCGAAATCGCCGAGGCTCTCAAGGGAAACCGTCCGATCTCGTACCGCGCAACCGCCGAATTATCGGATACCGATCAACGGTTCGATCTCGCGTTCTCACATGAGGTGATTTACCTGCTCGCAGATCTTCACGCGCATGCACGGCAAATGGCCCGCGCCCTGAAACCGGGCGGCAGCTACTATGCCGTCACCTGTTGTCACCGCGACAGCCCGCTCTGGGCGATGTGGCGCGCCCGCATACAGGAGTTTTCGAACATTCCCGTGCCCAATCACAGCATTGCCGACATAGCCGGGGCGTTCCGGACAGCAGGTTTCGCGGTCTCCGTCCGCCGTTTTCTGGCCAATGCCTTCGTCCCGATGGAAGCGCCGAGCGACTACCTTCCAACCGACGTGGACCGCCTGGAAACCTACAGCCGATGGAAACTCATGTTCCGCTTCGAAACAACGGGTTGAGCTCAGACCACGATCACTGCCCACGGGTTTCGAATACGGTGTGTAAGAAACTTTTTTCTCTCAAAACCGCTAGGCAGAGGACGATCCACTCCGTATCAACGGGCCGTTGAATTCAAGGCTCTTTCAATGAGCGGACCGCCTGTTCTACACTGTGCGTTCGTCAAGAGTGGCCACGCAAGGCTTGGGCAGGTGAATGCATTCTGTTGATATCGCGATGGCGCTGACCTTCGTGGTCATCGCGTCGACCGTCATCCTGTATGCCGTCGAGCGCTATCCCATCGAGACGGTCGCTCTCGGGTCCGTGACTGCCTTCATCGTCATCTTTTCAATCTTTCCCGTGGAAACTCCGGACGGCCATCAGGTTGCCACAGCCGATTTTCTCATGGGTTTTGCCAATCCCGCGCTGGTCACAGTGATCTGCCTGCTGATCATCGGCCAGGGATTGTTCCAGACCGATGCGCTGGAGGGGCCGGCCAAGGCCATCGTCCGGATGACGCGCGGCCGGTCCGCATTGGCGACGATACCGATCCTGCTGGCAGTCGCCGTCCTGAGCGCCTTCCTGAACAACACGCCCGTGGTGGTCATGTTTCTGCCGATCCTGACAGCGGTCGCCGCGACTGTCGGGCAGTCTTCGTCGCGCGTTCTGATGCCTCTGTCCTTCATCGCGATCCTCGGCGGCATGACGACGCTCATCGGGTCGTCGACCAACCTGCTGGTCGCCAATTACGCCGCGCAATCGTCCGACCTCCAGTTGAGCTTTTTCAGCTTCACGCCGATCGGACTGATCATTGCCGGCGTCGGTTCCCTTTACGTGTTTTTCGTCATGCCGCACCTGATGACGACCCGCAAGACGATGGCAGAGGAATTCCAGGCAACGTCAGGCAAGCAGTTCATTGCGCAGATCGAAATCACCTACGGGCATCCGCTCGTCGGCGTCGAGGCGGTTTCGGGCATGTTCCCCAAGCTGAAGGACATGACGGTCCGCCTCGTGCAGCGCGGTCAGGAACCGCTGTTGCCGCCGTTCGAGAACGTCGTGCTCTCGCCCGGCGATACGGTGATCGTCGCAGCGACCAGAAATGCGCTCGCCAACGCACTCGCGCGCCGGCAACCGCTTATGGAGGCGGAGACGGAACAGGCCAGCCCCGGGCGGGACCAGCAAGCCGTTCAGCCGGGGTCGATCAGCCTTGCAGAGGTCGTCGTCGCACCCGCGTCGAGGCTGATGGGACGAACGCTGCCGCAATCCGGATTCTATGCCGACACGGGCTGTCTCGTCATGGGCATCCAGAGACGCAGCCGAATGCCCCGCATGGCGATGAACGACATCAGGCTCGAAGCCGGCGACGTCCTGCTTGTCGCCGGCAGCGAAGAGGACATTTCGCGTCTGCGCGGCAATCGGGACGTGCTGCTGCTCGACTGGTCGACGGCCGAGGTGCCCAGACGGCGCTATGCGCCGAGGGCCCTGGCGATCTTTGCCTGCGTCGTCGCGCTTGCAGCGTCCGGGCTGGTTCCGATCGTTTCGGCGGCGATCGGCGGAACCTTCGCGATGATCGCGTCCGGCTGCCTGAATATCCGTCAGGCGATGCGCGCGATCGACAGCCGGATCTTCATGCTGGTCGGCGCCTCGCTGGCCGCCGCCGTCGCACTTGAAGCAACCGGCGGCGCGACGGCGATTGCCTCCGCCCTCGTCTACGCACTGCACGGGGCGTCCGCGCCCGTCATTCTTTCGGCCTTGTTCTTTCTCGTTATGGTGCTGACGAATTTTCTCTCCAACAACGCCGCCGCGGTTCTTTTCACGCCGATCGCGATCAATCTGGCCAACCAGATCGGGCAGCCGCCAGAGGCATTCGTCGTCTGCCTGATCATCGCGGCCAACACGTCCTTTGCGACACCGATCGGCTACCAGACAAACCTGATCGTGATGGGACCGGGCCACTACCGGTTCATCGACTTCATCCGCGCAGGTGTCCCACTAGCGCTCATTTTATGGTTGACGTTCTCGTTGGTCGCGCCATGGTACTATGGAATGTCAGCAACGCATTGAGGTATCGCGGGACAACAAGGTGACAAGACACCCGACCGACCATCCGCAGTTCTATCTTACAGCCCCTGCGCCCTGCCCCTATCTGGAGGGAAAGCATGAGCGGAAGGTGTTCACGCATCTGGTAGGCCACGGTGCGCCCGCGCTGAACGAGGTGCTGACGCAGGGCGGTTTCCGCCGCAGCCAGAACATCGCCTACCGTCCGGCATGCGAACAGTGTCAGTCCTGCATATCGGTGCGTGTGCGCGTGAACGACTTCAAGTGGAGCAAATCGCTCAGGCGCGTCTGGAAGTCCGGCGCAAACCTCATCGGCGCGCGCCTCCCCGCCAGCCCGTCGGCGGAGCAGTATGACCTTTTCAGAGACTATCTTCAGGAACGCCACGAAGACGGCGGCATGACGGAGATGAGCGTGCTCGACTACGCCATGATGGTCGAGGACACGCATGTCGAGACCCTCGTGCTTGAATACCGACAACGCGGACCGGACAGTTTCGTGACCGGCACCGGTGAAGGCCCGCTGCTCGGTGTCGCCTTGAGCGATCAGCTCTCCGACGGGCTGTCCATGGTGTATTCGTTCTATGACCCCGCCTACACGGAAACAGCGCTCGGCACCTACATGATCCTCGACCACATCGAGCGGGCGCGGAAGATGCGGCTTCCCTATGTCTACCTGGGATACTGGGTCGAGGGGTCGGCAAAGATGGCCTACAAGGCCCGGTTCAAGCCGCAGGAGCACCTTGGCCCGAACGGCTGGACGGTGGTCGACGCAGACGCGGCAGACAAGGGTTAGCGTCCTCCCGCCAATCTCCGACGACAATTGCACAAACCGCAATGTATAGCTGGCTGATGCAGGCTATTGCGGAGGAATATGCTGTCGGATTTTCTCGAACACCGTCCGGAACATGTCTTCAGTCAGACGTCCCGTGTTCGTGTTGTAGCGCGAACAGTGGTAGCTATCGAACAGTGACATGCCGTGCCCTGGCAGTTCATGCTCCGCGCAATGCGCAAACGGAAACGCGGCACGGCGCAGGTCCAGCGCTGTCAGGAAGGTCTCGTGCGCGATCCTTCCAAGCGCCAGGACGGCGCGGATCGACGGGTTGGCCGACAGGGTTGCAAGCAAATAGGGGCGGCACGCCTTGATTTCCGGGCCGGTCGGCTTGTTCTGCGGCGGCAGGCAGCGCACGGCGTTGGTGATCATGGCATCTTTCAGGACGAGGCCGTCATCCGGACGCGCAGCGTATGTTCCTTCCGCAAATCCGTATTCGAGCATTGTCTTGTAAAGAAGGTCACCTGCGAAGTCGCCCGTGAACGGCCGCCCGGTGCAGTTGGCACCCTTCATGCCGGGCGCGAGCCCGATGACCAGCAATCTGGGGTTTTCAGCTGAAAACGACGGCACAGGCGCGTTGTGCCAATCCGGATGCGCCGCCTGAAGCTCGTGACGCAAGGCGACGAGCCTCGGACAGACCGGGCAGTCCGGCGGCGGATCCGTGGGTATCTGATTGTCTATCTGAGCCGGCATGACGGCGGCTTAGTAGTCATCATCCTCGTCGTCGTCATCATCGACGTGAGACGACATCTGCGGGCGCACGGGGCGCTCCGACGGATCGCGGCCGATCTTGTTGGCAAGGCTTGCCAGATCAATGAAATGGTCGGCCTGACGGCGAAGATCATCGGCGATCATCGGCGGCTGGGTCTTCAGCGTCGAAACGACACTGACCTTCCTGCCCTTGCGCTGAAGCGCCTCGACGAGCGAACGGAAATCGCCATCGCCGGAGAACAGCACTATGTGATCGACGGACTCGACCAGTTCCATCGCATCGACCGCGAGTTCGATGTCCATGTTGCCCTTGACCTTGCGGCGCCCGGCACTGTCGACGAATTCTTTCACCGGCTTGGTGATGACCTTGTAACCGTTGTAATCCAGCCAGTCGATGAGCGGCCGGATCGACGAATACTCCTGATCCTCAATAAGCGCGGTGTAATAATATGCGCGCAGCAGATATGCCTGTCCCTGGAACTCCTTCAACAGCCGTTTGTAATCGATATCAAATCCGATCGCCTTGGCCGTCGAGTACAAGTTGGCTCCATCGATAAACAAAGCAACTTTTTCTCTAGCGTCAAACATATTAAGTGAAACCTTTCCGAGTTAAATGCGCTTTTGAATGTAAAGGAATGGTTGATCGGGCTCCCGCAGCCAGACCCATTGTGCCTTTCACCCGGCAAACGCATTTTTGCTGAGAATACATTTAACGCCCATCGCCGTTTTGCTCAGCTTATTGTTTTGTTTTTCCCACCGACCCTATTGATTCTTATAGGTCCCCAGTAGTGCCCTACACTAAAAGATTGGACCGCTGCAATGCAAAAGACATTGGAGCCAAAAAAAATCGATAAAAAACCTGCAAAATGCGGCTATCTCCTCTGAAATCCTCCCAGGGGTTGCTTTTTGGAATTGTGGTCACTATACGCTTTTTTTTCAAGTTCCTTTAGCCTATGGAGACGTCGAATGGCGCGCGTGACCGTCGAGGACTGCATCGACAAGGTCGAAAACCGGTTTGAGCTGGTGCTGCTTGCTGCGCATCGGGCCCGCATGATCTCGAGCGGATCTCCGCTCACGATCGACCGTGACAACGACAAGAACCCTGTCGTCGCACTGCGCGAGATCGCCGAGCAGACCGTCAGCCCGGAAGACATGAAAGAAGACCTGATCCACTCCCTCCAGAAATTCGTGGAAGTGGACGAGCCGGAAACCGAAGCCGTGCCTGTCGTTCCGTCCGCGAACCAGCACCAGGTTACCCAGGTCAACACTGTCGACGACAGTGCCGTGGAATTTGATCGCATGTCGGAAGAAGATCTTCTGCGCGGTCTGGAAGGTCTGGTGCCGCCGGAGCGCACCGACGACGTTTGAATTATCGTCAAGTTCCCGTCTGAAACGCAACCGCAAGGTGCACGCGTTTCAGGCGGATTTTGTTTTTCCTGCTGATGTCTCAGCCGGTTGCCTGGGTCGGTTGCGGCCATGATGCGTCAATACGAACTCGTTGAACGGGTTACACGCTATAACCCGGAAGCAGACGAAGCCTTGCTCAACAAGGCCTATGTCTATGCCATGCAGAAGCATGGCCCGCAGACGCGCGCATCCGGTGACCCCTATTTTTCACACCCGCTCGAAGTCGCCGCGATCCTGACGGATCTGCGTCTCGACGACGCGACGATCGCCGTCGCGCTGCTTCACGACACGATCGAGGACACCGATGCGACGCGCGCCGAGATCGACGCGCTATTCGGCGAGGAAATCGGCAAGCTTGTCGAAGGGCTGACCAAGATCAAGCGGCTCGATCTGGTGTCGCAGAAGGCCAAGCAGGCGGAAAACTTCCGCAAGCTGCTGCTTGCCATCGCGGATGATGTGCGTGTCCTGCTCGTCAAACTCGCCGACCGGCTGCACAACATGCGCACGCTTCAGCACATGCCCGCCCACAAGCGCGGCCGCATTGCGGAAGAAACAATGGAAATCTATGCGCCACTCGCCGGCCGCATGGGTATGCATGACATGCGCGAAGAGCTCGAGGACATATCGTTCCATACGCTCAACCCGGAAGCCTATGAGACGATCACCGACCGCCTGGCCGATCTGCGCGAGAAGAACCGCGATCTCATTGCCGATATCGAAACGACCCTGACGGAGCGGCTCAGCGAACGCGGCATGGCGGCGGAAGTCAGGGGCCGGGAAAAACGCCCCTACTCGATCTTCCGAAAGATGCAGCGCAAGGCGATCGGGTTCGAACAGCTTTCGGACATCTACGGTTTCCGCGTCACCGTGGGAACCGTGGAGGCATGCTATCGCGTGCTCGGTGTCATCCACACCACATGGCCGACGGTTCCCGGACGGTTCAAGGACTACATCTCCACGCCGAAGCAGAACGACTACAAGTCGATCCACACCACCATCGTCGGGCCTTCGCGCCAGAGGGTCGAACTGCAGATCCGGACGATCTCCATGGACCGGGTCGCCGAATACGGCATCGCAGCCCATGCACTTTACAAGGATGGTGAGCTGGGCGGACGGAACATCGCGCGCCACACCGAAGACTGCCGCGCCTTCGAATGGCTGCGGCGCACGACCGAACTGCTTGCCCAGGGCGACACGCCGGAAGAATTCCTGGAAAACACGAAACTCGAACTCTTTCACGACCAGGTCTTCTGTTTCTCGCCGAAGGGCCGGCTGATTGCGCTGCCGCGCGGCGCAACGCCGATCGACTTCGCCTATGCGGTCCATACCGGCATCGGCAATACCTGCGTCGGGTGCAAGATCAACGGCAAGATCATGCCGCTGGTGACGGAGCTCCACAACGGCGACGAGGTCGAGATCATCCGCTCCGCCGCGCAGACCCCGCCGCCGGCCTGGGAAGCGATTGCGGTTACCGGCAAGGCACGCGCCGCGATCCGCCGCGCGACCCGTGAATCGGTCCGCAAGCAATATGGTGCGCTCGGCGAACACATCCTGAAACGCGCCTTTGCCCGGGCAGACAAGGTGTTTTCGGAAGATCTGCTCGAAGCCGTGCTGGGCGAGCATCACCAGTCGAGCGTTGCCGATCTTCTGGCGGCGGTCGGGCGCGGCGATCTCAGCGCGCAACTGGTGCTGAAATCGGCGCATCCCGACTATCAGGATGAACGTGTTGCCATGGCTGGGCCGCCGATGGAAGAGGGCTGGTTCGGACTGAAACAGGGGCACGGACTGAAGTTCCGCATCCCACCCGGGGAACTCGACAACGGCAAGCCGCAGGCCGACGAGGACGACCAGGCGAGCGAAGGCCCGGCTCTGCCGATCCGCGGCCTGTCCGGCGACATACCCGTCAGCTTCGCGCCGGATGGCGGAGCGGTTCCGGGCGATCGGATCGTCGGTATCTTGACCCCGTCAGAGGGACTGACCATCTATCCCATACAATCGCCGTCGCTCAAGGAATTCGACGACCAGACCGAACGTTGGGTCGATGTCCGCTGGGACATCGACGTGAACAATCCGGAGCGCTTTCCGGCGCGACTGGACATATCGGCTGCCAACGAACCGGGATCACTTGCGGCGATTGCACAGGTAATCGGAGAGAACAGCGGAAATATCGACAATGTGAAAATGGTTCAACGTGCCCCGGACTTTCACCAGATGGTGATCGATCTCGAGGTCTGGGACCTGAAACACCTGAACCGGATCATCAATCAGTTGCGCTCAAAACCTAATGTATCAAGCGTCAACCGGGTTAATGGATAGCCGCAACATGACAGGGAGATTTTGATGAACCGTGACGAAGTGTTGGCCTTGTTCCGCGAAGCAGGTGCGATCCTTGAGGGACATTTCATTCTGACGTCGGGCCTGCGCAGTCCGGTCTTCCTCCAGAAGGCCAGGGTATTCATGTACCCGGACAAGACGGAAAAACTCTGCAAGGCCCTCGCCGAAAAGATCACGGCCAGCGGTCTTGGAAAGATCGACTATATCGTCTCCCCGGCCCTCGGCGGACTGATACCGGGTTACGAAACGGCGCGGCATCTGCAGGTTCCGGCCATGTGGGTGGAACGGGAAGACGGCGAATTCAGACTGCGCCGATTCGACATGCCCGAAGGTGCCCGGGTGATCGTTGTTGAGGATATAGTTACCACAGGTCTATCGAGCCGCGAGACGGTAACTTCGTTGAAAGCTCTTGGTGCTGAAGTCCTTGCCGTGGCCTGCCTGATCGACCGGTCCGGAGGCGAAGCCGATGCCTCTGTTCCCATCGTCGCGTTGGCCGAATACAAGGTACCTGCTTACGAGCCGGACAATCTTCCACCGGAACTGGCCGCCCTGCCCGCGGTCAAACCGGGAAGCCGGGGCTTGAGCTGAACAACAATAAGCTGCTGACAGGACGCGACACGAATTCATGCTGTTCCAACGCCGAAATAGACCCTCGCGCATCGAGCGCTTTCGCGTTGCAGTCTGGCCACGGAACAGCTGGTCCCGTTCGACACGGTATTTCGGCAAACGTGTCTTGCGCCTGACAGCAACGCCGCATGCGATCGCGATCGGTTTCGCCGCCGGCGCCTTTGCGTCCTGCACCCCGCTCGTGGGTTTCCACTTCCTGACGGCGTTCGTTTTTGCCTATATCGTGCGCGGCAACATGATTGCGGCAGCGCTCGGCACGTCCATCGGCAATCCGCTGACCTTTCCGTTCATCTGGGCATCGACCTTCAAGATCGGCCAGTGGATCCTGCACGGAAGGGCCCCGAAGGCAGACCCGCATCAGGTGCATCAGCGTTTCCAGGAAGGGTTGTTCGAACGCTCGCTGGATTCGCTTTGGCCGATGCTGAAGCCGATGTTCATCGGCGGCGTCCCGCTCGGGCTGGTGGTCGGTACGGTTTCCTACGTCATCGTGTTCAAGAGCGTCGAGGTCTATCAACGCAAGAGGCGTCAGACCCTCGCCGACAGGGGCAAAAACCCCTATTCGGGCGGTGCCTCAACGGTCGAGGATGAAGGCAGCGGTTGAGTTTTGCGGGAACGACCCCAATTAAGTGCCCAGAACTTCTCAGGAAACGGGTCCGCGACAGAATGATCTTAGGGATAGGCAGCGATCTGATCGACATCAGGCGGATCGAAAAGACGCTGGAACGCTTCGGCGACCGGTTCACCAACCGGGTTTTCACGGAAATCGAACGGACAAAATCCGACAGGCGCGCGCAGCGTGCCGCCTCCTATGCGAAGCGTTTCGCCGCCAAGGAGGCCTGTTCCAAGGCGCTGGGAAGCGGAATCCGGATGGGCGTCGCCTGGCGGGAAATGGGCGTGGTCAACCTGCCGAGCGGCAAGCCGACGATCTCGCTGCAGGGTGGCGCGGCCGAGAGGCTGGCCGCTATGACGCCGACCGGCTTCAGGACGACAATCGACTTGACGATCACCGACGATTTTCCGCTCGCCCAGGCATTTGTCGTGATCTCGGCATGGCCCCCGGACTGGCCGTTGCCGCCATCAACAGATTCCCGGTGACCTGCGGTTTCACGACGGTAGACAGCACATTGCGTCAATCGGCATGAACCGTTAAGAGTCGCGCTCGGGTGTCGCCCCGAAAACCCGGTCCACCGCAAATTGCTTTAAGGGAAAACATGAGCGTGTCTGAAAACAAGAAAGACAAGGACGGCGGTCTGTACGAGACCGTGAAGGTTGTCGTCCAGGCACTGTTGCTTGCCCTGATCGTGCGCACCTTTCTTTTCCAGCCGTTCAACATTCCCTCAGGTTCCATGAAAGACACGTTGCTGATCGGCGACTATCTTTTCGTATCCAAATACAGCTACGGGTATTCGAGGTATTCGTTTCCCTTCGGGATCGTGCCTTTTTCGGGCCGCGTCTGGTCCGCCGAACCCAAGCGCGGCGATGTCGCCGTCTTCAAGCTGCCGACCGACACGTCCATCGACTACATCAAGCGCGTGATCGGCCTTCCCGGCGACACGATCCAGGTTCGGGACGGTGTAGTCTTCATCAACGGAGAAGCGGTCAAGCGCGAGCAGATCGACGACTACATCGAAACGTCTGCATCAGGCGCAGTGCGCCGGGTGCCGCGTTTCAGGGAAACGCTGCCCAATGGCGTATCCTACGACACGCTGGACCTGACCACGCGCGGTCAACTGGACAACACCCGCGAATACACCGTGCCCGAGGGGCATTATTTCATGATGGGCGACAACCGTGACAATTCGGTCGACAGCCGTGTCCTGTCCAAGGTGGGATACGTGCCGCTCGAGAATTTCATGGGACGCGCGGAAATCCTGTTCTTCTCCATCGGCGACGGAACGCCGGCCTGGCAAATCTGGACCTGGCCATGGACCGTGCGTTGGGACCGGATCGGCAAGACCCTCTAAGACAAGCCGCAGCAGGCCAAAGCAGGCCGTATGACACAGAACCAGAAGAAAAACGCGGTATCGGCCCTCAAGGCGGCGCTGCACTACGAATTCAGCGACCTGGAGCTGCTCCGGGTCGCGCTGACGCATGCAAGCGCCCTCGCCCCGTCCGAGACCGTTTCGGGAAGCTACCAGAGACTGGAGTTCCTGGGCGACCGGGTCCTGGGGCTCGTCGTCGCCTCCATGCTGCACGAGCACTTTCCCAAGGCCGATGAAGGCGAACTCGCCCGCCGCTTCAACCACATGGTCAAACGCGAGACCTGTGCCGAGATCGCGCAGGAGCTGGGTGTCGGAGACGCCATGCGGATCGGCCTTGCGGAAGCACAGACCGGCGGCCGGAAAAAGACGGCCCTGCTCGCCGATATCTGCGAAGCGGTGATTGCCGCAATCTACCTTGACGGCGGGTATGCAGCGGCGGAAACCTTCGTCAGGCGCCTTTGGGAGCCACGTATGTTATCCTGGACCGGTCCGTTGCGGGACGCGAAGACGACGTTGCAAGAATGGGCGCAATCGAAAAGCCTGCCGACGCCGCGGTACGAGGTCACCGACCGCGACGGGCCGGATCACGCCCCGAATTTCACGGTCGCGGTCATCGTGCAGGGATTGGCCCCGGGCGAAGGCAGCGGCGGCTCCAAGCGGATCGCCGAACAAAGCGCGGCCGAGACCGTCTTGCGCCGGGAAGGTGTCTGGAAGGAATGACGTTCCATTGAGTGAAGAAGACAAATCCACCGACGAGGACACTGAATTCGTTCCGGAAAAGGGCCGGTTTGATATTCCCCTGCCTGCGCCGCTCGGCGAAATGCCGAAAGACACGAAAGCCGGTTTCATCGCGTTGATCGGCGCGCCGAACGCCGGCAAGTCGACCCTGATCAACCAGCTCGTGGGCACCAAGGTGTCCATCGTCACGCACAAGGTTCAGACCACGCGCTCGATCATTCGCGGCGTTGCCATGCACGGCAATGCGCAGCTGGTCTTCATCGACACGCCGGGCATCTTCAAGCCCAAGCGCCGCCTCGACCGGGCGATGGTCGATACCGCATGGGGCGGTGCCCGCGACGCCGATCTGATCGCGCTGCTGATCGATGCGCGCAAGGGCATAGACGAGGAAGTGGAGAACATCCTCAAGCGTCTCAAGAACCAGTCCGCGCCCAAGGTGCTGATCCTCAACAAGACGGATGTCGCGAGGCGCGAGAAGCTGCTGCAGCTTGCCCAGCAGGCAAACGAATATCTCGACTTTGAGGAAACCTTCATGGTGTCCGCCCTGACCGGCGACGGCACCCAGACGATCCTGGACCATTTCGCGTCGAAGCTTCCGGACGGCCCGTGGCTCTATCCGGATGACCAGCCGTCAGATCTGCCCCTGCGCATTCTGGCGGCGGAGATCACGCGCGAAAAGCTGTTCGAGCGCCTGCACCAGGAACTGCCTTACATTTCGACGGTGGAAACCGAGCAGTGGCAAAGCCGCAAGGACGGATCGGCGCGCATCGAACAGACGATCTATGTTGAGCGCGACAGCCAGAAAAGCATCGTTCTGGGCAAGCGCGGCCAGACGATCAAGGCGATTTCGAAGGCCGCGCGGGAAGAGCTGTCCGATATCATCGAAGCCCCCGTGCACCTGTTCCTGTTCGTGAAGGTGCGCGAAAACTGGGCGGACGATCCTGAGCGCTACCGGGAAATGGGTCTCGAGTTTCCCAAATAGGTGGGTGTTTGGCCGGGCACGATCGGGACAGTCCGGCGGCAGAACAAGGTGTTTCCGTTGGAATGGACGAGCCGCGGGGTGGTGCTGACCACGCGCAAACACGGCGAGAACGATGTCATCCTGGAAGCCCTGACGCTCGACCATGGACGGCATCTCGGACTGGTGCGCGGCGGGCGCTCGCAGCGCAACCGGCCCGTGCTGCAGCCGGGAAACGAACTCGACCTGACCTGGAAGGCACGCCTTTCGGACCATCTCGGCATATTCGCGCTCGAGCCGCAGACGCTGCGCGCAGGCCAGCTGATGACGAACGCGATCGGCCTTGCCGGATTGCAGCATCTCGCCTTCCTGCTGAAACTCCTGCCGGAGCGGCACCCCTACCCGCATCTTTATGACGCGCTCAATGTGGTTCTGGAGCATCTCGATGCGCCCGACGCGGCCGCTGCCTTGCTCATCCGCTTCGAACTGGAACTGCTGCGCGATCTGGGCATGGGGCTTGATCTCACGTCCTGCGCGGCGACGGGGCAGAGCGAAGACCTTGTCTATGTTTCTCCGAAATCAGGGCGCGCGGTCAGCCGCGACGCGGGCAAGCCCTATCACGACAGGATGCTGCCCCTGCCCTCGTTCCTGCTGCAGGGCCAGCGCCAGGCCGGCAGTGAACTGACCTGGAAAGATGTCACGGAAGGTTTTGCCCTGACATCGTTCTTCGTGTCCGGCCATCTGCGCGAGCGCGGCAATCCGGATCCCGGCACGCGCCAGCAGCTACTCGGCGCCCTGGAGCGGCGCTACCGCGAGGACTTTCCCTGGAATTTCTGACAGGCCGGACCAGCGCAACCGGCATACGACGATGCTGTGCGACTTCCGTGCGTGTTTCAAGTGCGAAATCCGTTGAAAATCAGCCATTCCGCTTGCCAATTGCCCGGTCTCGAATTGCGGAGCGGAGGTGAAACGGTTAGCAAACAGATATGGGAAAAGAGACGACACCACCACCGAGCGGCATCGAGGGGATCAACCTCAAGGATGCGCTTGAAGAACGCTATCTGGCCTACGCCCTTTCCACGATCATGCACCGGGCTTTGCCTGACGTCCGCGACGGGCTGAAACCGGTTCACAGACGCCTGCTCTATGCTATGCGCCTTCTGAAGCTGGATCCCGGAGCAGGCTTCAAGAAATGCGCACGCGTCGTCGGCGACGTCATCGGTAAGTACCACCCGCACGGGGACCAGGCGGTCTATGATGCGCTTGTGAGGCTTGCCCAGGATTTTGCGCAGCGCTATCCGCTGATCGACGGCCAGGGCAACTTCGGCAATGTCGACGGCGACAATGCCGCGGCCATGCGCTACACCGAAGCGCGCATGACCGACACGGCCAAGCGCCTGCTTGACGGTCTTGATGAAAACGCCGTTGATTTCCGCGAGACCTATGACGGCGAGGACAAGGAACCCATCGTCCTGCCCGGCGGGTTTCCGAACCTGCTCGGCAACGGATCTTCCGGCATTGCCGTCGGCATGGCCACCTCGATCCCGCCGCATAATGCTTTTGAGCTGTGCCAGGCCTGTCTGCATCTGATCAAGAATCCCAGGGCCGAAGTCGACGAGTTGCTCGAGTTCATCAAGGGTCCTGATTTTCCGACCGGCGGGCTGCTTGTCTCCGATCAGGGATCGATCCGCGAAGCCTACGCCACCGGGCGCGGCAGCTTCCGCATCCGCGCGCGCTGGGAGGTCGAGGATCTCGGCCGCGGCCAATGGTCGATCGTCGTCACGGAAATTCCCTATCAGGTGCAGAAATCGCGGCTGATCGAAAAAATCGCCGAACTGCTGACCGCGCGCAAATTGCCGCTGCTTGATGATGTGCGCGATGAATCGGCCGAAGACATCCGCATCGTGCTCGTGCCACGGTCGCGCAATGTCGACGCAAATCTGCTCATGGAATCGCTGTTCAAGCTGACCGACCTGGAAAACCGGTTTTCGCTGAACATGAACGTCCTGTCGATGGGCAAGGTGCCCATGGTGATGGGCCTGAAGCAGGTGCTCCGCGAATGGCTCGACCATCGCAAGGTCGTCCTGATCCGGCGCTCCGAGCACAGGCTCGGACAGATCAACCACCGCCTGGAGGTTCTTGCCGGCTATCTGATTGCCTACCTGAACCTGGACGAGGTGATCCGGATCATCCGCGAGGAAGACGATGCCAAGGCCGAGCTGATCCGGACCTTCGAGCTCACCGACGTGCAGGCAGAAGCCATCCTCAACATGCGGCTGAGATCCCTGCGCAAGCTTGAAGAGCTGGAGATCCGCAAGGAACACGAAAAACTCACCGAGGAGAAGGACGAACTGACGAAGCTGCTCGGTTCGGACGCGCGCCAATGGACGCGCATTTCCAAGGAAATCGTGGAAATTTCCAAGGTTTACGGGCCAGAGACCGAGATCGGCAAGAGACGCACGGACAAGGCCGAAGCTCCCGAGGCCGACCTTGTCGACATCCAGCAGGCCATGATCGAGAAGGAACCGATCACCGTCATCATTTCCGAAAAGGGCTGGATCCGTGCGCTCAAAGGGCATCAGAGCGATCTTTCCACGCTCTCCTTCAAGCAGGGCGACAAGCTGAAGCTGTCCTTCCACGCCGAAACGACGGACAAGATCCTCGTCTTCTCGACCGGTGGCAAGTTCTTCACCCTTGGCGCCGACCGCCTTCCGGGCGGGCGCGGGCACGGCGAACCGATCCGGCTCATGGTGGAAATGGACGAGGCGCAGGACGTGGTGAATGCGTTCGTTCACAAGCCCGGGCGCAACCTTCTTGTGTGCAACAACGAGGCACGCGGGTTCGTCGTCGGCGAGAACGACGTGATCGCCAACACCCGCAAGGGAAAACAGGTTCTCAACCTCACCGCACCAACGGAAGCAACGCTCTGCGTGGACGCAACAGGAGATCACGTTGCGATCATCGGCGAAAACCGGAAGCTTCTTGTCTTCCCACTCGCACAGGTGGCGCAGATGGGCCGTGGCCGCGGCGTGCGGCTGCAGCGTTACCGCGACGGAAAAGTCGCCGACATCCGGGTCTTCAAGGCGGAAGACGGCCTGACCTGGACCGACAGTTCGGGCCGCAGCTTCACGCGGACGATGGACGAACTCGCCGACTGGCGCGGGGATCGCGGCAATGCCGGACGTCTGCCGCCGACCGGCTTCCCGCGTTCCAACAAGTTCGGTCCGGGATCGCTTTAGACTAGCTTTCAGCACTGGTGGCGGTCAGCCGCCGCCACGCGCCCGGGGTCATGCCGAACGCGCGCCTGAAATGCCGGTTCATGTGGCTCTGATCGGCAAAGCCGCTTTCAACTGCCACCGCCGCAAGGGGTTCCCCGTTCGAAAGCAGCTGCCTTGCATGCGCGAGACGGCGCATGAGGAGATACCGGTGCGGGCTTGTACCGTAAGCCCGCTTGAATTGCCGCGACAATGAATAGCGATCGAGATCCGCCAGCCTTTCCAGATCGCTTACCCGGACGGGGTCCCTGAAACTTTCCTTCAGGAAGTCGGCACACTTTTCCAGGGCGGTCCGGTCCGATGGGCCCTCAGACCAACTGGTGCCAGTGTCGCCTAACCTGCGAAGGCCGGCAGCAAGCTCGGCAAGAACCGAACTGCGCCTGAGGTCCCCCATTTCCGTCTCGATGTCTTCAAGCGTTTCCCGCAGGACTGCCTGCAGCTGCGGGTCGCTGAAAACGGGATCCGCGAGATGAGGCAGGCTCCCCGTCCCGGGCCCTTCCAGCGCATTGCGGATGTCTTCCGGCTGAATGTAAATCATGCGATAGCGCAGACCGCTTTCCGTTCCTGCGCCTCCGTCGTGCAGTTCGTCTGGATGAATGACGATGATCTGCCCCGGCAGCGAGGCATGCGACCTCCCGCGATAGCGGAATGTCTGCACACCGTTCAGCGTCAGACCGATCGCGTAGGTATCATGCCTGTGCGGGTCGAAACCCTTGCCCGTGAACCTGGCTTCGATCCGTTCGATTCCGCTCTCGACTGGGGCAATCCGGATTAAGTCACTGTCCGTGGTGCACAAACGTTCAAGACCCGCGTCTCCATCCGGCGCAAGGTTGGCGCGAACCCTTGCCGATCTGATGCCCTTCGTGGAGTTTTCCCTCATGTTTGATACCAAGTTCGTCGTCGTTGTCCGTGAAGACATGGCCGTCTGGCAAAAGCTCAATGTAACGGCGTTTCTGTCGACCGGAATCGCCGCGGCAAAGCCGGACCTCATCGGTGAAGCCTACCGCGACGCTGCCGGTAACAGCTATCACTCCATGAGCATCCAGCCAATCATCATCCTGTCCGCCGACGAGATGCTGATCCGGAAGATCCATGCAAGAGCGCTTCAAAGAGACGTGAAATCAAGTCTATACATCGAAGACATGTTTGCGACCGGGCACGACGTTGCGAACCGGGCGGTCTTCGAAAAGTTCGCACCGGACGATGCGCGCGTGGTCGGGATCGCGTTTCATGCGGACAAGAAAACTGCCGACAAGATCACCAAGGGCGCGCGCATGCATGCCTGACGGCCCCTGTCAGTTTCTGCCATATTTCACGATGGTCCCCCTCGACGGATCGGGCCGGAGCGGGCAATCTGTCTGCCGACCGAGTCAGGGGAAGACATGATCGCGCCTTTCACCTTCAATACCAGCCAACGCATCGTGTTCGAGACCGGAGCAGCGTCGAAACTTGCAGACGTCGCCGCGTTCTGTCTCGGACAACGGCCTTTCATCGTCACCGATCCAGGGATCGTTTCGCTGGGTCTGCACGCACCCGCTCTGGATGCACTGACGCAGGCAAGGCTCGACATCGGGCAGTTCACGGACGTTGTCGCGGATCCCCCAAGAGCGCTTGTCGAAGACGCGGTCGCCGCTGCGAAAACGCACGAGGCAACATCCGTGGTCGGCTTCGGCGGCGGGTCTTCTCTCGATGTCGCCAAGCTCGTCGCATTGCTGGCGCAGAGCGGTGAAGATCTGGACGACGCCTGGGGGATCGGCAACGCCAGGGGCCCGCGCCTGCCGCTCATTCTGATCCCCACAACTGCGGGAACCGGATCCGAGGTCACGCCGATATCGATCATTACGGTTGGCGAGGAAGAAAAACGCGGTGTGGTCTCCCCGCTCCTGCTGCCGGATATCGCTGTGCTGGATCCTTTGCTGACGCTGGGATTGCCTGCCGCCGTTACCGCGGCGACCGGGATCGACGCCATGGTGCACGCGATCGAAGCCTATGCCTCCAAGTCATCGAACAACAATCCCGTCTCACGGACACTGTCGGTCGAAGCGCTGCGCCTTCTGGGGGCAAATATCGAAACGGCGGTCACCACGCCTCGAAACAAAGACGCCAGGGGCAGCATGCTGCTTGGCTCCATGTTTGCCGGAATGGCCTTTGCCAATTCACCGGTCGCGGCCGTCCACGCGCTAGCCTATCCGCTTGGCGGAACGTTCCACATTCCCCACGGGCTCTCGAACGCGCTGGTGCTGCCGCATGTCTTGAGGTTCAACAACAGCGTTGCGTCGGCAACCTATGCCGAGATTGCCCCCGCCCTCTTTCCAGAATTGTCGGGCGTTGCGGACCCGTATGCGCGCGCTGAGGAATTTGCCGAAAAGCTGTCGGAACTAGCCGCGAAGCTCGGACTGCAAACCCGGCTAAGCGAATTGGGCATCAGCGAAGAAGACGTTCCCAAACTCGCGCGGGACGCAATGAAACAGACACGGCTTCTGGTCAACAATCCGCGCGAACTGACAGAGGCCGACGCCTTGGATATCTACAGATCCGCGCTATGAATTCCACAGGTTATCCACAGGATATGCGCCCAACGCCCCTTTCACGAACCGCCTTCCGGGTATTTCGAGAAATCCCCACGCGGTGGATGGATGTGGACATTTATGGCCATGTGAACAATGTCCAGTACCTGAGCTTCTTCGACACGGCCGTAAACGGCTGGTATGTCGACAATGGCATTCTCGATCCGCGAACCGGTGCCGAGGTCTTTCTCGTTGTCGAAACCGGGTGTCACTACTTTTCGGAGTTGACATTTCCGTCGACTGTTTCTGCAGGTCTCAGAATCGAGAAACTCGGCTCCAGCTCTGTCGTTTTCCGCATCGGTTTGTTTGCCGGCAAAGAAGACCAGACAGCGGCCCATGGCCGGTTTGTTCACGTGTTGGTCGACCGGGAAACCCGCCGGCCGGTTCACATTCCAGGCGAAACGCGGAGCATTCTAACAAGTTTGATGGCGTAGGAAATGCAATCCCGCCGAGCGGGCACCCGTCCAGAGGTTTTCGTCAGCCTGTCCACGGGAAAACCGGTTGAACAGCGCCGTCATGGTGGCGTGAAAACTCACAGGCAGTCCACAAGTTATCCGCAACATGTCAACAGAACGCGAAAACCCGGTTGCGGTGCGTTTTCAACATGTGGAAAACGCGGGTCAACCCAAGTTCTTCATAAGACGGGATTTCTCGCGCTGCCAGTCTCGCTTCTTCTCTGTTTCGCGCTTGTCGTGCAGCTTTTTCCCCCGCGCAAGGGCCAGTTCGAGCTTTGCCCGGCCCTTGTCGTTAAAATAAAGCTTGAGTGGCACAATTGTCTTGCCCTCCTTCTGCACGGCACCGGCCAGCTTGCCGATTTCCGTTTGTGCAGAAGCAGTTTGCGCGGGCGCCGGGGCTCGTGGTTGAACCGGTTCGCCTGCAGATATTCCGGGATATAGACGTTGTAGATCCAGATTTCACCGCCATATTCGGCCGCGTAGGATTCGGCAATATTCGCCTTCCCGTTGCGCAGAGACTTCACCTCTGTGCCCCGCAGCTCGATACCAGCTTCAAGCGTATCTTCGATTTCGTAGTTGAAACGGGCCTTCCGGTTGTCGGAAATGATTTTCCGTCCCGGATCGCCCCCCTTTTTCGAAGCCATTCTCGTCCTTCAGGGCATGACGCCCTGCTCGCTCAGTTGATCAGACCCGCATGCGCCATGGCGTCGCGGATCTCGGCCCTGGTTTCCTCGGTCACCGGAACGAGAGGCAAGCGCATTTCCTCTTCGATCTTTCCGAGGATCGAAAGCGCATACTTCGACCCGCCGGGGCTCGGTTCGAGGAAAAGCGCACGGTGCAACGGCGCGAGCCGGTCCTGATAGTCGAGTGCCTTTGTAAAATCGCCCGCCAGTGTCGCGGCCTGAAACTCGGAACACAGACGCGGCGCAACATTCGCGGTGACGGAGATGCAGCCGACGCCGCCATGTGCGTTGAACGCCAGGGCGGAAATGTCCTCGCCGGACAGCTGATTGAACTCGGGACCGCAAAGATGCCGCTGCCGGCTGGTCTTGGACAAGTCGGCGGTCGCGTCCTTGACACCCTTGATGTTCGCGCAGGTCTCGTAGAGTTCGGCCATGGTTTCCGGCGTCATGTCGATGATCGACCGCCCCGGAATATTGTAGATGATGATCGGCAGGCCGACTGCATCGTTCACCGCCTTGAAATGTGCTTTCAGCCCTGCCTGATTCGGCTTGTTGTAGTAGGGCGTCACGACCAGCAAACCGTCCGCCCCCGCCTTTTCGGCGTGCTGGGCAAAATCAATCGCTTCAACCGTGTTGTTGGATCCGGCACCGGCGATGACCGGCACGCGTCCCGCAGCCGCTTCAACGCAGAGTTCGATCACCCGTTTGTGCTCGTCATGGCTCAAGGTCGGACTTTCGCCGGTGGTGCCGACAGGAACAAGGCCGTTGGAGCCTTCCTGTATCTGCCACTCGACAAAATCCTGAAACCGTTTCTCATCAAGCGCTCCGTCCTTGAACGGGGTAATCAGCGCTGGAATGGAGCCTTTGAACATCTCGGTTTCCTCTTGGATGAGTCGTGTTTTTCAGGGCAACGGCGATTGCCCTGTCTCATTGGAGGCGCAACATACTCATCCGCTGCAAAAGGGGCAATGCTTGCGTTGCTCTTCAGCCGGATTCGCTCCCTTTATTCGGCGCAATGCGCCTTTTCAGAGACACCTCGCTCCGCGCGGTCCGCAAAATACGCTGTTTTCCTATTGGCAGAGCATCTGGCCTGCCTCTATCTTTCTGGAAAACAGAACCAGGAAACGCTTTCGGAGACAATCAATGAGCACCGCGCCTGAAGACGCGCACTCTGCCGGCGCGCAAATGCCGCCGCCGCAGCCGCGGGATTTCACCTGGCAGAGCGCCGAAGGGCTTACCCTTCATGGCCGCGACTGGGTTGTGGACGTCGCCGAAGACAAGGCCGGCATTCCGGTCATCTGCCTGCCGGGTCTTTCCAGAAATTCACGTGATTTCAATGATATAGCCAACTTCCTCCAGAAGCAGAATCATCACGTCATCGCGCTGGACTACCGGGGGCGCGGCAAAAGCGACTGGGATCCGGACTGGCGGAACTATGCGCTTCCGATCGAGGAAAACGACATCGTTCTTGCGATTGAGAAACTCGGCTTGAAACGGTTTGCCGTCCTCGGAACGTCCCGGGGCGGGCTCCACGCCCTTGTCATGGCCGGCCGCTATTCTGCTGAGCAGATGGCCGGCGTCATTTTCAACGATGTCGGGCCGCATATCGAGATGCGCGCGATCCACCGTATCGCGGCGACACTGTGTCACCGGATGAGCGCGCGCTCACTTGATGAGGTCGCCGACAACCTGAAACACACGATCGGACACCAGTTTCCGGCATTTGAGCGCAAAGACTGGCTGAAACTCGCAAGCCAACTTGCCTCCGAGACTTCCGACGGTTTCGTCATGGATTATGACCCGGCCCTCGCGCATCAATTCGCCAGCCTGGACGATGCTGCGCCCGCTCCCGACCTCTGGCCGCTTTATGACAGGCTGCTGGATCGTCCGGTGATGGTGATTCACGGTGAAATGTCTGATCTGCTCAGTCTGGAAACCTGCAATCGGATGATCGAAACGCATCCGAATGCCCGGCTCAGGACAATTCCCGGCCAGGGGCATGCGCCGGTCCTTTGGGAAACGGAGACGCACGAAGCGGTCGCACGATTTTTGAAGGAGCTTTAGGCCAGAGAGCCGCACTTGCTCTGGTACCGGCGGCACTGACAGCGCGCTTTTCACCCAAAGGATTGAAATCCCGGGCTTTTTTTAAGTCTAGAAACAAAAAAGAAAACCCGGCGTTGCCGCCGGGTTTTCCATCAAACCTCGAGTGAGGATTGATTAGAACGTACGCTGCATACGAACACCGAAGAGGAGTTCGTCGAAGTCGTTGTCGGAGTTTCCGCCGGTGCCACCGATGGAGTTGTTGGCGTAACCAACGTCTGCACCCATGACGAAACCGGAAA
This sequence comes from Roseibium sp., assembly GCF_965229775.1. GTDB lineage: Bacteria > Pseudomonadota > Alphaproteobacteria > Rhizobiales > Stappiaceae > Roseibium. The sequence goes on along the minus strand of NZ_OZ245929.1, from coordinate 4,081,330 downwards.
CCGGCTGCCACTGTACGGAACCGTCGATTGCCCAACGGTCGATGTCGCCGAAGGAGGAAGAGCTGTCTACGTCTACGTGAGCGTAGGAGCCGTCCATTGCGAGACCGATGGTCGGAGTAGCCTGGACGTAAATACCAGCAGACAGGGAGTAACCAGAGTTGGTGTCTCCGTCCGGAGCGTAGTCGGATACGCCGGTCAGGCCAGTGATGCCGTTACCGATGTAGGACAGTGCGCCGTCAGCGTAGAAGCCCTGGAAGAAGATGTTGGAACCGGAGTTGGCGAACGGCAGGTTGACGTTCACGCCGGCGCCGATTGCCCAGCCGAGGCTGTCTTCATCGCCAGAAGCGTTGGTGCTGTTGAAGGCTGCATCCGGGTAAACCTGGTGCAGAGCAGCGGAGAGCTGTGCAGCACCCCAGCCCTGGGATACGCCGAGAGCAGCAACGATGTCAGGCATACGGGTTCCGCCGTAAGCGCCAACTTCACGACCGGAACGATCTTCGAGAGCGAGCGTTGCGGAGAAGCCGTTGCCGAAAGCAGCGGTGTAAGCGAGCTGGTTGACCGTGGAGTCGGACCAGTCACGAGTGACAACACCCATGAACACCTGACCGGTGTAGATGTTGAAGTTAGAACCGAGGTAACCAGCTGTCAGGCCGCCCCACTGGATGTAACCAGCGTCCAGCTTGAAGCCGCTTGCACCGTTGGTGATGTCCATACGCAGGCCGACATATGCACGCAGGGTGCCGAATTCGGTAGCGTTACGAGCATCGAGGTAAGCGTAACCGCGCGTCAGCCAGGAATAGCCGTCGGAGTCACGAGCGCCCCATGCACCCGGTGTGTCGTCGTCATCCAGAACGTTGTTGATCACGAACTGCGTACGCAGACGGCCACCAACGCGCAGGCAAGTTTCGGTGCCCGGGATGTAGTAGAAGCGAGATCCGTAAGCGTCACAGACGCGAACGTAGTCGACCGGCTCCGGAGCAACCGGAAGATCGGCCGCCTGAGCGGTGGTAGCGGTAGCAGCAGCTGCTACGCCGAGCATCAAGCCCTTGAGTTTCATTTCTGACCTCCAATCAGTCATTTCAATTGGCACTAAAAACAGAAGCGCCATTTGTCCCCGCGAATTAAGTCTGCGTTTGCTTCCGATCGGAGGTTGGATGTCCGTGGCATGCAAACCAGTGCGGCTCGAAGCCGCTCGCACCATGACCATACGCATCCACATTTGCGGTTCAACATCGAATACGCGTTCGACCCTGCCCGAGCGCTGTTTTCAAAAACCGGTGTTGCGCGAATGTCACAAAATTGGGGGAGATCTTTAGAAACTGTTAGGAAATGAGCGCTCTAGAGCCTCTCCTAGCGGCACAAAACGACGCTTTCGTTTTACGCAGCAGGGGCGAGTCACCGCAAAAGGTGGGCTGAGATTCGACAAATCCAGAAGGAGACGGCCCAGCAGATTGGAGCCTGCCGGGCCGCATGACTGACCGGAGTTCAGAAACTCTCAGTCAGGATTCTAACCGTTAGATTAGAATGTGCGCTGCATACGAACACCGAAGAGGAGTTCGTCAACATCTGTCGAACCCGTTGCGCCAGAGGCAGGGTTGTCGAAGCTGGTGTTGGAGTAACCGATGTCGGCACCCATCACGAAACCGGAAACCGGCTGCCACTGTACGGAACCGTCGATTGCCCAACGATCAATGTCACCCAGAGCAGAGGTGCCCGAGTCGATGTGAGCCCACGAACCGTCAGCTGCAAGACCGATGGTCGGCGTTGCCTGAACGTACAGACCAGCAGACAGGGAGTAACCGGAGTTGGTGTCACCGTTGCTGTCGTAGTCAGACGGAGAGTAGGTCGTTCCGCCCGTAGTGACTTCAAAGCCGGTGATGCCGTTACCGATGTAGGACAGTGCGCCGTCAGCGTAGAAGCCCTGGAAGTAGATGTTGGAACCGGAGTTCGCGAACGGCAGGTTGATGTTCACACCGGCGCCGATTGCCCAGCCGAGGCTGTCTTCATCGCCAGAAGCGTTGGTGCTGTTGAAGGCAGCGTCCGGGTAAACCTGGTGCAGAGCAGCGGAGAGCTGTGCAGAACCCCAACCCTGGGAAACGCTGAGGGCAGCAACAACGTCAGGCATACGGGTTCCGCCGTAGTCGCCGACTTCGCGGCCGGAACGGTCTTCCAGAGCCAGCGTCGCGGAGAAACCGTTGCCGAAAGCAGCGGTGTAAGCGAGCTGGTTGACCGTGGAGTCGGACCAGTCACGCGTGACAACACCCATGAACACCTGACCGGTGTAGATGTTGAAGTTGGAGCCGAGGTAACCAGCTGTCAGGCCGCCCCACTGGATGTAACCAGCGTCCAGCTTGAAGCCGCTGTTGCCGTTGGTGATGTCCATACGCAGACCGACATATGCACGCAGGGTGCCGAATTCGGTCGCGTTACGGGCATCAAGGTATGCGTAACCACGCGTCAGCCAGGAATAGCCGTCCGCGTCGCGGTTCTGCCAGCCGGACGTTGTGTCGAAGTCGTCGTTGTCGAGAACGTTGTTGACAACGAACTGCGTACGCAGACGGCCACCAACGCGCAGGCAGGTTTCGGTGCCCGGGATGTAGTAGAAGCGAGAACCGTAAGCGTCACAGACGCGAACGTAGTCAACCGGCTCCGGAGCAACCGGAAGATCGGCCGCCTGAGCGGTGGTAGCGGTAGCAGCAGCTGCCACGCCGAGCATCAAGCCCTTGAGTTTCATTTTGACCTCCAAACAGTCATTTCAATTAGAGCCTCACCCCGCCCAAAATGACGTGACAAGGTCTACCCCCGCGATTTTCAAGAAAAACAACTCAATTGCTCATCATTTGAATTATTTTCCGAGACGAATACTCGTTATCGCGACTTTCTTAAAACCAGATCCCTCCCCCGGCTTCAAGCCAAAAACATGCTTAGGTTGCACAACTCAAACGGGATGTGTTATTTTGGCAACAAATTAAGTTACTGTTTTTTATTGTTTTTCGATTCCAGATTTCAAAATACCGCAGAATTCTGCCGATTTTACGTAGAATGCCAGAGATTGTAAAATACAATCTCCATTTGCGAATCTTCAGGTTGTATTTTTCAAGCTTAGACCGTCACAAAAGTACAATTTTTTGTATATTTAATATGAAAATTAATCAAAAATGGCCATTTTTAGTGGAATCTATAATTATCCTTCATTTATTCTGATATTTAATTTTTATATTTATTTATTTTATACTTGTGCAATCGATCTGCGCGCAATACGCGAGCGATCGTTACTTTCAGTTACCTTAAGTTAGCTTTTCAGAATGCGCGCGGATACGCTCTCCTGGCCGCGGATTGTAACGGCGACCCGTGCTGCCAGCAAGTTTGACGGAAGAATTTTACTATATTTTTCAATAATTTAATGCATAATGAACGAAACAGATGCACTTCCGCCAATCGCGTCGAGGATCGTCACGTGTGCGTAACCTGGCGCTTCCGGATGCCAGACAAGTTGATTCTGCAACGCATCCAGGCGATGCGGCCGGCCATTGACGAGAATCGCGTATGGGCCCGTCCCGCCTTTGAATTTCACGACAATGGGTTGTGCCGCCCTAAGCCCCCCCAGACTTGTGCCGAAACCCAGATCCAGCTCTGCTCCCGCTGGCGGATAGGAGATCGACAACTTGTCCTCCATACGGTCAGCGGCGCGGTTCGCCGATGTGCGTGCATAGCGCAAGGATACGGGCACGGTACCATCGAGCAGCGCACTGACAGCCGCAGGATAGGCCGGCAGGGTTTCCCGGTCCGGACCGAGTTTTTGAAAAACTTCGTGGAGAATCGGCACGGCCGTCTTTTGCCCCGTCTGCCCGGGAACGGGAGACCCGTCGGGCCGCCCGACCCAGACCGCGGCGACGAAACGGCCGTCATACCCGACCGCCCATGCGTCCCTGTAGCCATATGAAGTCCCGGTCTTGTAGGCAATGTGGTGCGATTGCGCGCTTCTCGGCTGCGGCATGCCGATCAGGATGTCGCTCACCATGACCGCTGCCTTTTCAGATAGAACGCGTCCGCCGGACTTAACGCCAGGCACTGGCCGGCATGTGTAGCGGCAAGCCGTCAGGCGGGTTTTCTCGCCTCCCCTTGCCAATGCCGCATAGGCCTGGGTCAAATCGCCCAGCGTGAGGCCGAGCCCGCCCAGACTGACGGCCAGCCCTGCGGATTTCCTTCTGTCCAGGACCGGCCGCGCACCGGCCCGCCCGAGACGTGACATGAGTCTTGCCGGGCCGACAGCCTCCAGCAACTGCACTGCCGGCGTGTTCAGGGAAAGCTGAAGCGCCTCGCGAAGTGTGACCGTGCCCTGATAGGCGCGATCGAAGTTTGTCGGGCGATAGCCGCCGAAGCTGACCGGTCTGTCCGCAATCAGGCTCTCCGGAACACCGATCCCCTCCTCGAAGGCCAGACCGTATATGAACGGCTTCAGGGTCGACCCCGGGGACCGGACCGCGCGCGTCATGTCAATGTGTCCCAGCCGTGCCTCGTCGAGAAGATCGGGGGCTCCGATTCTGGCCAGGATTTCACCGCTGGCGTGATCGGCGACCACGAGCGCGAGCGACACCGGCGCAGGAAAGTCGGCGACGCGCCGCCGCGCCTGCGCCTCAAGCGTTGCCTGCAGGTCCCGGTCCAGGGTGAGCTGATGCGCGGCCTTCTCCGGTGCATTTTTCCGCGCGTGCCGGCTCTCATGGGGCGCGATCAACGGCATTGCGTAGCGACGCGTCCGCACCGGTTCCGCAGAGGCAGATGCCGCTTCGGCCGGCGACACCACGCCCCGGGACGCCGCAACGGCGAGAACGCGATTGCGCGCCGCGCGCGCGTTTTCGGCGAACCTGTCGGGCCTACGCGTTTCCGGACTTTGCGGCAACGCGACGAGCAATGCCGCTTCGGCGGACGTCAGGCGTCCGGGTTCCTTGCCGAACCATGTCAGGCTCGCCGCCCGCACGCCCTCCAGGTTCCCACCGAAGGGAGCGCGCATGACATAGAGACGAAGGATGTCTTCCTTCGTGAACGTCTCCTCAAGCTGGATCGCGCGCAGGATTTGCTCGTATTTGCGCCGAACGCTTTTTGTCGGCTTTTCCTCGAGCAGGCGGGCGACCTGCATCGTCAGCGTCGAGCCGCCCGACACAATGCGTCCCGCGCGCGCGCTGTGTGCGGCAGAGCGCAGAAGCGCGCGCGCATCGATGCCGCCATGCTCGAAGAAGCGCTTGTCCTCGAAAGCGAGCAGCATGTCGAAATAGAGCGGGTCAATGTCACCCAGTTCCACCGGCAGCCGCCATTTGTCGTCGTCGCTGACAAAGGCCCTCAGCAGACGATCATCGCGGTCAAGCACAACGACCGAGAGCGGCAGGTCCGCAACACCGGGCGGCTCCGGCAGAGACGTGTAGTCGCCGTGGACCTTCCACGCAGCCAAAGCGGAGGAAACGGCGCAGAGGAAACCGGCGGCGACGAGCGATCGCCTGTAGTTCAGCTTCTTCTTTTGTCGCGAACGCTTCAGCATGCCGGGACTTACCGGGTCGGTCCGAGCACGGTGAAGCGGGACGTCGCGGTGATCGCTCTCCTGTCCGGTAGATACATGTCTTCAACCGACGCCGGGGGATGTGCAAACGTGCCCGGTGTTGCGGCGCGCGCCAGGTAGGCAAAGTTAAGTTCCTCGCCGCTCTGACGGTTCTGATCCACGGCAACCTCGAACCGGTCGTCGTAGAAAGCGGCATGCTCGGGCGAATCAACCGTTGAGAGGAACGAGAGCCCTCCGATATCGCCGGACCTCACCAGCCGTGGATTGTCGATCACCAGGCCTGCAGGCAAGCGATCGACCACCATCAAACGCCCGGGCTGCCCCGTGAGAGCCCGCACCTTCACAACGACCGCGAGACGCGTGTTCACGGGAACCGCCGCCGGATCGACCGGATTGCCGTCCAGATCGTAGATCGTGCGTTCAATCGAATAATCGCGGCCACCCGCGGGTTCGGGAACAGCGGGCTGCCCGGAAACGGAGACGAGCAGATCCGTTGCAGCAGTGCCGTTGTTGACGACCTCGACGGGCGAACCGGCAATCTCGGATCCCGCCAGCGACCACGCAAGGCGCCCCGGCGTTTCCGCGCCGGCAACCGAAATTCGTGCCTCCTCGGCCGACTGGTTGAGAGCGTTCGCCGCCAGAAGCAGCCAGGCCATGTCCTGGGTAGAGCGGTTCGGCGTCTGCCCCTGGGCCTCTTCCAGCCGGTCAACGGCCTCGTCCTCGAGTTGCGTGCCCGCAGACGCCGTGACCACATAGTCGGTGACGGCGGCACTGTCGCGCAGGCGCGAGCCGTAGTCGTCCCTGAAGATGTTGGACGTATCGCGCGGGAGATCGGCAAGTGCGGCGGAAAAGCCGATCGCAGCCCGTTCCCTCTCGCCATACAGCGAAAGACCGGCGGCAACCTGTGCCTTGGCAAGCGGCGTCGCAAAATCCTGCAGTTTCGCGTCGAGATAATAGCGCAGGTCGCCCATGGACGCCCGGCCGTTCCTGGCAAGGACGTAGAGCGCGTAAGCGATATCCTCCCCACCATTCTGGAAATCGGAGGCGTAGGAGAGCCGGTTTTCAAGATTGTCCAGGGCTGTGGTGAAGGCGAGATCGGGAACTTTGTATCCCTTTTCGCGCGCACGGGTCAGGAAGTCGGTCACGTAGGCGGACAGCCACGTGTCGCCGCCGCCATAGCTGTTCCACAAACCGAAATCGCCTGACGAGGACTGGTTGGCCAGAACCGCGGCGATTGCCTTCACCACACGTTCGCGGATGGCGTCGTCGCCTCCCAGGCCAGCGCTCTCGGCAACCTCGCTCAGGTAAAGCAGTGGCAGCGCGCGGCTTGTTGTCTGTTCGGTGCATCCGTAGGGATACCGGTCGAGGGCCGCAAGAAGACCGGCAAGGTCGATGCTGGCGGCACCGCCGGCCGTGAGGGTCACGTCGACCGTAGATGCCTTCAGACCGTCAAAACTGTCGCTGCTCAGGGTCAAACGCCCGCCTGCGGCCAGTTGGACCGAGGACCGGCGCACGGTTTCCGGTTGGGTATCCCTGATATCGAGCCCTATCCGTTTGACGAAGCTTGCGCCGTCCGGGCCGGTCAGGGCTGCAACCAGCTCGCTTTTGCCGGTCGCGCCGCCCGCACCGACCGGCAGAAGCACGAGTGACTTGTCTCCGTTTTCGATGCCCAGGCTCCGAACCTGTCTCGGCGCATTGTCGACCGTGAGTCCGTCGCCCGCCGAGACTTCCAGTTCATAAGTTCCGGATGCGCCGTCAACGTTGTCGATCTCGATCGCGATACGCGACACGTCGCCGGGCGCGAGGAATGCAGGCGCGCTTGCCGTCATCACCACGGGCGAGCGAACTTCCACTTCCTGCTCTGCGTGCCCGACACCGTCGGCTGTCCAGGCAACCACCATCAGTTTCAAGGCACCGTTGAAGGCGGGCACATCGAACGAAACCGAGGCCTCACCGTCGGGTCCGACCTCCACAAGCCCGGAAAACAGCGCCACGGGCTCCTCGTCCGGCGGTGGCGAATCGAGGCGGAGCGACATGGCATCGCCGCCGGACCTGACCCGGCCGGACGTGCCGGCCATCCTGTCGATGAGCTGTCCGTAAAGATCCCGGATATCCGTTCCGAGCCGGCGCTGACCGAAATACCATTCATCCGGGTTCGGCGTTTCGTAGTCGGTTAGGTTGAGGATGCCGACATCGACGGCGGCAACCGTCAGGTAAGCGCGCGTTCCGGCCTGGAGATTGGCAAGCCTGATGGGCACGTCGAGCGTCGTCTCCGGAAGGATCCGGTCCGGTGCGGAAACGTCGACGTCGATGGTCCGATCGCCGGGATCAATCTGCAGCCAGGACAGTCCCACGGATCGGGACGGCATGCGCTTCTGATCGATGTCCATCGGCCGGTACAGGCTGGCCGTGATATAGGCGCCCGCGCCCCAGTCGTCGCTGACCGGGATCTCGATCTCGGTTTCCGCGGCAGACACCTCAACACTCTGGCTTGCAAGTAAACCGCCGGCGACCACGTTCACGACGGCGATGCCCGCCATCTGCGGCTTGAGGCGCAGTTTCGCAACCTCACCCGGCCGGTAGCTGGACTTGTCCAGACCCACATCGAGATAGTCCGGTGTGTCGCTGGTCGCGTCCGCCGAGTACCATCCGGCATTGAAGGAGACGCTCGTCGCTGTCTGGAGCGCCCCGCTGCCCTTGATGTCAAGGCGGTACTCGCCCCACTCCACCGGCAGCGATAGCGTGGCGGGACTTGCTGCCGTCGTTTCGAGTTCACCGCCGGCAACGCGCTGCGAGGTCGTGATCGGTTCGAAGGACCAGCGTCCGTCCAGCCGGTACCACTGGTATCGGCGGTTGACTTTCGAAAGTGTCCAGGTCAGCCCGGACGCTCCAATCTGCTTGCCGTCTTCGCCGACGGAAATGATCGAGAAGGCGGCCGGTCCGCCTTCGTCGACGCCGCCGTCGAACGCTGTCTTGATGCCGATGCGCGGACCGTCCAGGTCAACCGGCAGTTCGAGGTCGCGCTCGACATAGCGTCCGCCAGCCTCGACGAGCCGCGCGACAAGCGTGCCGTCGTAAAGAGCGGTCGTCTCGGGCAATGCGGGCATGGCAACATCGAACGTCAATCTGCCCTCGCCGTTGGTCTTGAGGCCAGAGGGAATTTCACCGCGGCGCGCATAGGTTTCTTCGCTTTCGAGCCCGAAGACATACCCCGGGTGATCCGTCATCGTTCGCACCGGACGGACGATCACATCACCTTCGAGTGTCTGGCCGCTGGCTGGCGACCCGTACAGAAACTTCGCCTCAAGTGAGACAGGTGTCGGCGACGTTCTGCTAAAGGCTGAAGCCCGGGATTCGAGCTCGAAATCGACGCGCTCGGGCTGGTAGTCCTCAACGAGGAAGGTTTCCTGGGCAAGGGCGCGGCCCTTCGGATCGGCAAATATCTGCCACGACCAGATACCCTGCTGCGCAGATGTCCCGAGGTCGAGATCCTGCAGATGTCCGCCCAGCCCGGCATCGGAAACGGTGAAACGGGCATGCTCCACACCATCGGGGCGGTTGAACACAAAGGTCAGCGGGAAGTTTTCCTGGGCAACGGCCTTGGAATTGCGCAGAAGCGCCTGCGCGTGAACCGTCTCGCCCGCCTTGTAGATCCCCCGGTCGGTCCAGGCGAAGACATCCAGGGGTCCCGGCGCCGTGCGGCCCTCGACACCACGGTCTGACAGGTCAAAAGCCGGTTTGCGCAAGTCGAGGAACGAATAGTCGCCCCTGGCGGTCTCGGCGATCAGCACGCCCGGCGCGGATCCGCCCCGCCCGCGAGTCAGTCCGGCCGCGAATTCGGCGAATCCGTCCTGATTTGTGGCGGTTTCACCCAGGATCTCGTTGTTCACGGCCAGCAGCCTGACCGTCACGCCTTCCAGGGCTTCCGCGGAAGCGAGCGATCGGACATTGGCGGCAATGCCATTGTCGCCGCTGAGCGCGGTCAGCCCGAGATCGGAAACGAGAAACCACTGGGTCGCAAGTGTTCCCCACCTGTTCCTGACGTCCAGTTTCGACCGGGCCGTCAGCGCGTAAATACCGGGTTTGAGGTCGATACCGGTTTCGGCGACCGGAAAGGCCGTGGTCACATCCTGATTGAGCGGGTTCTCCGTTTCAAGGACGCCCGACCAGACCTTCTCGCCCAGTTCGTCCTGGATCCGGTCCGCCTGCCACGGGTCGAGCTGGCGCAAAAACCTGTTGTCGCGCAACACATCGGCGACCGACCGGTTGCCGACGCGATAGATCGTGGTCTCGACTTCGTTCGTGTTGACCGACACGATCGGGATCGTCGGGTTGCCGCCGGAGGGCAGGACGTAGGACCGGCTCAGGAAGTGAACCGATGGCGACCGGTCCTTTACGTAAATGGAGAGTTCGGAGGTCTTCTCCAGCTTCTCGCCGTCCGCCGCCGGCAGTCCGCTGCGCGCGGTGACCTGGTAGCGGGCGCCATGTTCAAGGCCGTCGGCACAGATCTGCGTTCCCTCGGCCTCGATAGAGGACGTCGTCGGACCACGGACCGTGACATAGGGCGAGAGGTCTTCGCCAAGCGGCAGTTTCTGGGAGAAGACAAGGCAAATCCGCGGGGCCGTGCTGTCGGAATCCACCTGATGATCGACGATCCGGAAGCCGTGCTGCGCGACAAGCTCGTCGTAGCGGCGGCGCAGGTCCGGATTTTCGCCGAGCGCAAGCGACGCTCTCAGCGACTTGATCGCCGGCTTGAATTCGCTTCTGCGGGCCAGGGCGCTGCCGAGCAAGTCCAGCGCGTAAGACCTTTCCTGCGGCGTAATGGACCGCAGGTAGGCGTTGATCGCCGCCGAGACCGCATTTTTCTGCTTGGTTTCCCTTTCCTGCCAACTCTCCGGGTTCTGTGCCAGCAAGGCCAGGGCGAGCTGGGTCCAGGCCGGGAAATCACCCGGTTCGAGGACGATCAGCTGCGCGAAATCTGCTTCTGCGAGCGCTGCGTTGCGGTTCCTGAGGGCGGCAAGACCTTCCGCACGCAGCTGTTCGACCGTCGCCCGCGTTGTCCTTTTGAGATTAGCGAGGCTCTGCGAATAGGTTTCCGCGCTTTCCAGCTGCGCGCGCGGCACAAAGGCCAGCTCGGCCTTGCGGTCGGCGCTTTCGTCGGCACGCGGTGCCTGAACCTCGACGACGCGGCCCGCGATGGCACCCTGGAAACTCTGGAGTTCTCCGAAATCCGACTTGAGGAAACACCAGCCCGCGGAAGTGTTGAACGTGAAGGCACGGCACTGGTTGTCCTCAAGGCAGGCGCTGGTGCAGCCATTCAGGTCGACATCCTTGACGGTTCGATAGTCGCCACCGAAGAAGTCCGCATCATCGATCGTCAAGATGCGCCGGTCCTGGGCATGGGCCGCTGGAACCATCGCGATCGTTGCAGCCAGGACCAATGGTGCCGTGAATGCCTTGAAAATGCGCTCTTTCAAACGCGCCGTGAAGAAATTGATTGGGTTGAAAGTGTTGAATGAAACAAACATGCCTGTCCTCCCGGACCGAGAATTTTCTCTATCAAGGCACCGGAACGTGACAAGGACAAGGCAAATTTAGTCTGGAACCGTGGAGAACGGACCTCAGCCGATCCGGTCGAGCAACTCGTCAATCAGCGAGGCAACCTCGATCGCCGCCTTGCTGGACGGCGCATCCTCGGTCACTGCAATGCCCCTCCCCATCGCGGAGGCAAATACGGTTCGGTTGCCGAGTCGCGCGTTCAATGTCTCATAGCCCGACTCGGCGATCGCTTCCGCCATTTCTCCCGTCAGCGAAGCGCGCGGCGGTACCCGGTTCAAGACGAGCAGCGCCGGCGTGCTCTCCCGGTTGGCAAGATCGATTGTCTGGGACGTCGCCCACAGATCGACCGGGGTCGGCTGGACCGGCACAATGACGAAATCCGCCGCGTCGATCGCGGGTTTCGCATCGGTATCCGTCTTGGGCGGCGTGTCGACGACGACATAACCGTGCGACCGTGCCAGAGACCGCGCCTCGCGCCGTGCGCCCCAGCCGGACGCCGTGCGGAATTCAAGTCCGGTCTCGTCTTCCCCCAGGGTTGCCTCACGCGCTTCGAACCAGGTTCCGAGTGATCCTTGCGGGTCGACGTCGAGGATCGCCACCGGCTCGCCTGAGTGTTTGGCGAGCGCAACCGCAAGGTGAGCCGCCAGCGTGGTTTTGCCGGATCCGCCCTTTTGCTGGGCTACTGTCAATATTCGGCCTGACATCGCACTTCTCCAGAATGAGACCTGCATTGTGCGACGCAAGTTTTCGCAGCGCAACAAAACAATGGTGCAATACGACATAAATCACGGGAGAGGCCTTCTCAACCCTGCGTTCCCGGCGCACGGCGCACCTGACACACGGCTATTTTCCGCCGAGCGCGCTGTAGACGTTCCACGACGGCCGTCCGGTCACCGGCAAGCCATACTTGGCTTCGGCCTTGCGGATGCCCGCACGGGTCAGCGGTCCGACCTTGCCGTCAGGTTCCCCGACATTGAAGCCGTTCCTGTTGAGAAGCTTCTGCAATTCAAGGCGCTGTGCCCGCGAAAGGCCGGGATTGTCCGTCGGCCAGGGCGTTTTGAACGGTTCGCCGTCTGCAACGAGTTCAGACAGGAGCGCAATCGCAAGACCGTAGGATGTCGACGCGTTGTAGGACCGCAGGGCGTTGAAATTGCGCGTGACCAGGAAAGCCGGGCCGTTCGCTCCGGCCGGGCGGATCAGAGCCGCCTCGGTCTTGCCCGAGACGCTGCCGCCGCCGACCTTCTTGAAACCGCGCTGGCCCCAGGTTGACAGCGAGGCGCGTTTCTTGAGGCCTGTCGGTCCCGAATAGCCGGACGGCACCTTGACCTCGTAGCCCCAGGCACGACTGTCTCTCCAGCCCGCGTTTTTCAGGAAATTCGCCGTCGATGCCAGGGCATCGGGAACGGAATTGACCAGGTCCTTGCGGCCGTCTCCGTCGAAATCGACCGCCAGGCTGTTGTAGGTGCTGGGCATGAACTGGGTCTGACCGAATGCGCCGGCCCAGGACCCCTGGAAATCATTGACGGGAACGTCCCCGCGCGAGGCAATTTGCAAGGTCTTGATGAGTTCGCCACGGAAATATTTCTGCCGCCGTTTTCCGGCGCAGACCAGGTTGGCAAGCGCATGGGGCGTATAGAAATCCCCCTTGAACTGGCCGAAATCGCTCTCGATGCCCCAGACGGCCAGAACGACGTGGCGGTTGACGCCGTAGCGCTTTTCGATCGCCGAGAGGGTCTGGCGGTGCTTGCGGAGGTTTTTCTTGCCGTCCTTGATCCGCTCCGCATCGACAAGGAAGGCCATGTAGTCCCAGATTTCGGTCTTGTATTCCGGCTGCGACGTGGAAAACCGGATCACCTTCTCATCGAAAGATGCCCCCTTGAGCATTCGCTCGGCGACCTCCGGCCGAACGCCTGCGGAAACCGCTTCCCGTTTCAGCGATGCGACGCAGCTTTCAATGGCAAAGGCGTTCTGCGAGCCGGCGGTCCAGACAAGACCCGACCCGAGCGCAATCAGCGCCAGTCTTTTCAACCCAAATCCCGGCATGAGCCCCTCCAAGAGCATTGATTCCTCTGCGAGATGTTTTGATTATCGCACGATGGAAATGCGGCGAAAAAGGGATGGGAGCGCACTTAATCCCACAAGAGCTGCAAATCCCGGTTCCGAATTCGCGCTGTGCGGGCCCTTCATTCGCCGAAAAACCGTCTTCCGGAGCTGTCGGCCCACACATTCTGACGTCCGATCAGCCGTTTCAAGGCGATCAGCCCGGCGGCGTGGCCTTCCTTCCCGCCCCCGCCGGAAGCGCAAGCCCATTCCAGGACGACGGGCCTGATCGAGACCTCAAACAGCGCCGTGGCGGACGTCAGCACGCAGATCTCCGTGTCGATCCCGCACAGATGCACTTCGGACAGGCCATTGAGATGAACCCATCTGAGCAAATCGTAGGAGACCGCCGAATAGTGCGGCTTGTCGAAAACGAAGGCGTTGGAGCCGGGCCTGAAGGCAAGCTCGACTTCGCCGGTGCCGGGCAGAAACCTGTTCCAGTCCAGAAACCGGCGATGCGGCGAGTTTTCGTGATTGACGAAACGGGAAGCGGCGACGTGGCTATAGTTCTGCTGCAGATCCTCGACGATACCCGGAACATGGTCCGTCCCTGCGCCGACGAAACCGGCCTGGACATCCACGATCAACAATCCGACATGAGCCTGCATGGTGGCCGCCTCCTCGTGGCTGACAGGCGACCACAGCGCTGCGCTTTGCGCAAGCCGTTACATGAACCGATGGACGGACACGTTTTTCCTATTTGCCCTCGATCAGCTTCCTGCGCAGCCATCCCGAGGCCTGATCCATCATGATGACGACCAGAATCGTCAGGATGATGATGTAGCTCGTATTTTCCCAGTCACGGGACGTCTTCATGGTTTCGACAAGCATCAGACCGATGCCCCCTGCCCCGAGCGCGCCGATCACGGTCGCCGAGCGGGTGTTGGATTCCAGATAGTAAAGAACCTGGGACACGAAGACAGGCAGGATTTGTGGGATGACACCGAAACGGTAGCGCTGGATCTGGCTGGCACCCGTCGCCCGGACGCCCTCCACCTGCTTGTTGTCGATGTTTTCAAGCGCTTCTGAAAACAATTTGCCGAGGGTGCCGGTATCGGTGAATGCGATTGCAAGCGCTCCGGTCAACGGTCCGAGACCAAAGGCGCGAATGAAGATCAAGGACCAGATCAGCATGTCGATGCCTCGGAGAAAGTCGAAAAGGCGGCGCGTGCCGAAACGCAGCAGGAGAGACGGCGTGAAGTTTCGTGCGGCCAGAAACGCCAGGGGCAAACCGACAAACGCAGCGATGAGCGTGCCGAGAACAGCCATCATGATCGTTTCAAAGAGTGCGGTGAAAACCTCACCGTGCTGCCAGTCGGGATTTCCGAGAAAGTCGTGCATGATCAGCGACATGTTGGATTGCGACGGATCGATGCGTTCATTGGAGAGCGCGATGGCCCAGAGCTGGCTGAAGGACATGCCGTGCAGCTCGGACTGGAAAGAAAACCAGAAGTTTTCCCAGCCGCCGAAGTAGTTGTGCACCTCAATTTTGGTTTTCGTCACCTGAACGCGCCGATCAAGTGTCGGACGGGCATCGAACTTTCTCGGATCGTCCTTGAGCCATTCCGGAACGGGACCGGGCGGCAATTCGGTTGTCACGCCGCTATTTGTTGCCGTGACCTTTATGGTGCCGTAGTCGGGAACGGTGAACTCCATCACCTTGCCGGTTATCGCCACTTCGTAACCGTCGCCGAGATCGACAATCGCATTCGTGCCGTCAACGTCGACCCATTCGGGCAGGTCCTCCTGAGCGTAGGTCGCCCGGCGCTCCCCCTCGATGGCGACCTCCATGATGTCGCGCCGCAAAAGCTTGGTGACATGAACCTTGTAGGCGACACTGTCGGTCGCCAGGATAACCGCTCTTTCGGGCTGCGCTTTTGAAAGCAATTCGGGCACGCCAAAGGCGAACCATGTGTAGGTCAGGTAAAGAACGATCGCCAACGGCGCACCGATGGTGAGCCAGGCCCGGCGGCGCACATTGCGGAAAACAGTGTCGCGGTCGAAAACAGGTTCATTGAGCGTGTCGACAGCCATAACGAAGTTCCTCAATGTGCGCGGCCGGAGCCAACGAGTTTGCCACGCAGGTAGGACGAGACCTGGTCAATCATCATGATCGTGCAGAACAGAAGCACGAAGATCGCAGCTGTTTCGTCCCCTGCGCCCTGACCCCAGCCGATCGTGCGGCGGAGCTCCTGGCCGATACCGCCCGCGCCGACAAAGCCGAGGATGGCCGAGGCGCGCACATTGATTTCGAGCCGCAACAGAAAATAGCTCAGGTAATTCGGGGCGACCTGAGGCATCACGGCATAGCGGATGCGCTGCAGCCAACTGGCACCACAGGCAGACAAACCTTCGATCGGCTTGCGATCAATGTTTTCATTGACCTCAGAAAAGAGTTTTCCGAGAGCACCCGCCGTGTGGACCGCAACCGCGATCATTGCCGGCACGGGACTGGAGCCGAGAACGAAAATCAGGAACAGAGCGATGATCAGCTCTGGAAACGCTCTTGTGATGTCCATGACGCGGCGAACGACCGGGATGAGAGGTCCCCAACTGTCGACATTGCGCGTGGAAGCCATGGCCAGCACGACCGCCATTGCACCTCCCAGAAGCGTTGCGACCGCGGCTATGTTCAACGTCTCCAGCATTGCCGGGACAAAGGTCAATATGAGCCCGAAGAATGCGGGCCCGGCCTGCCAGGCTTCGGCAACAATTTCGCCGGGATAGTCGAAGAACTTTGAAAGCCCCTGCAGGAAGCCGCCGGAATTCATCTCGTTGGATTTCGAAAAACCGGAAACAAGCACTGCAACGACAAGCAGCAACCCGATCAGCGAGTACAGCTGGCGGCGCTTGCGCAGTATCAGGATTTCCTGTTCGAGAGCGGCAACGGCCATGTTCTAGGAGCCTTCTGTGAACGAATTCTGGCATGTTGGCAGCGTCGTGCTGCCCAGAGCGGTCTTGGTCTCTTAACCCCTGCACCCGCCCTAGCAGGCAAGGACTACGGCAGAGATCCGGTAACCACAGGCGCAGGGGTGACGGTTTTCAAAAACGGTCCTGTGAGCACTGGATCTCGGCCCGGTTCCTTGCTTGAACCTGAAGTGAAATCAACGCGTTGACCGAAGAAAACACGGGCCGGCAACCGGCCCGTGTCCTGGTTCATTCGAACCTTAGTTCTTGTTCTTGGCCTTACGGGCTTCAACGATGTTCACGTAAGCTTCGTGTGTGATCGGCATGAAGCCCTTCGTCTCACCAGCTGCAATGTTGTAGGCGCAGTCAGGATCGATGGAATTCAGGGACGCGATCAGGCCGGTCATCTTGATCTTGACGTCTTCCGGCAGCTTCTTGGAAAGAACGATCGGTCCTTCAGGGATCACCGGGGACTGCCAGATCTGGCGCAATTCGGTCATGTCGACCAGACCGGCGTCGGATGCCTTGCGCAGAGCACCGGAGTTGTAACCGTCTTCCCATTCGCCAAGACCGTCCGCCCAGGTCACACCTGCATCGATGTCACCATTGGAAACGGCAACGATGGTCTGTTCGTGACCGCCGGTGAAGACGACGTCGCCGAAGTAATCTCCAGCTTCCATCGAGTAGCCTTCCTGCGGGATGGCGATGGACGGGATCAGGTAGCCCGATGTCGAGTTCGGATCACCAAAACCGAAAACCTTGCCTTTCATGTCTTCCAGCGAGTTGATTTCGCTGTCATTGCGGGCAAAACCGATGGAGTAGTAGCCGTAGCCGCCGTCAACGTTGACCTTGACCAGAACCGGATCAACGGCTTCCGGATCGGTCAGGTGAACCTTGGCGTAGCTGGATGCACCGAGCCAGGCAAGATCGAGGTTGCCGCCGAGCAGGCCTTCGATCACACCGTTGTAGTCGGCGGGCGCGAAGAGCTTGACCGGAACGCCGAGAAGGTCAGCGGTCTTTTCTTCCAGGCACTCATAAGCGCGCAGGCGGTCGGAGGCGTTTTCGCCGCCAAGAATGCCGATGCGGAATTCGGTGATTTCTTCTGCACCTGCAACCGAAGCGTTCAGCGCGATCATGCTGACAGCGGCAAGCGCAGCAACTTTGGATACGATTTTCATTTGGGACACTCCCCGAGAGACTGAATCCGATGACGTTATTAGGTGCGCGGGCGGTTCAAACCGCCGCTGCCGCCGGGGTCATCGCACCGGCGGATTCTTGAGCGCCGGGGTTGCCGGCATCGATGGCAGTGGATGTGGCTGCCTCGTTGAAGCTTTCGTCCGCGCCGTAGATCTCGCGGGCTGCATTTGTCGTGAGTTCTTCCGGTTTGCCGTCGAAAACGATGAAACCGTCACGCATTCCGATCACGCGGTCGCAATAGCTGCGGGCGGTGTCGAGCGTGTGCAGATTGCAGATGACCACCTTGTTGTCGCGCTCGTGAATTTCGCGCAGGGCGTCCATGACAATTTTCGCGTTCATGGGATCGAGCGATGCGATCGGTTCGTCGGCGAGGATCATGTGCGGGTTCTGCATCAGCGCGCGGGCAATCGCGACGCGCTGCTGCTGGCCACCGGACAGTTCCTCGGCGCGCTTCGTCGCTTCCTGGACGATGCCGAGGCGGTCGAGGGCCTCAAGGGCATCAGCGACATCTGCGGCACTGAAAATGTTGAACAGGCTCTTGATCGTGCCGTGGCCGTTCAGACGCCCCAGCATCACGTTGGTGGCGACATCGAGACGCGGAACCAAGTTGAATTGCTGAAACACCATGGCGCAGTCGCGCTGCCATCGGCGCATCATGGCGCCTTTCAGGCGAAGAATGTCCCTGCCCTCAAACAGGATCTCCCCGGACGTTGCCGGCGTCAGCCGATTGATCATCCGCAGCAGGGTCGACTTGCCCGCGCCGGACCGGCCGATAATGCCAACCATCTGCGGCTTGCAGATGTTAAAACTGACCTTGTTAACAGCAGTCCGAGACCCGAAGGTCTTGGTTACATTCTGGAATTCAATCACCCGACAGCCCTGTCCGTTAAAATGCTTAGCGCCCGGGGGAAAGAGCCATTGGTCGATTACAGTCAGATGACAGGTTCTTGACGTTCACGCTAAGAATTTATGTCTTTTCAGTGACATGGAGGCACTCGTCGTGAGCGTAAATTAGACGGGTAATATTTTTTTCCTATTTTCCTTCGTGGATTGAACGGCCGAAACCTTGCACACAAACCGCCTGTTTTTGAGGCAATGCACCTTTCCCCCTTCCGCCGCAAAAACAGGCACTCCCTGTTTTCCACGGTGTATGCACATGGGAACTGACGCAATTCGTCATGGCATTGTCATCAAAACTTCACTTGAGAGGCGCTCCGGCCCGCTAGAAACACAGCCCGTATTGATCAATTCCGATGGAGACCAGATGTCCGCGCCCACACAAAAACCTTCGCTGAGCGAGGCTCCGAATATTCATCCCGAAGCCAAGGTTCTGAACTGCGAACTCGGGATCTGGACGGAGGTTGGCGCACGTACAGAAATGCGCGAAAGCCAGATGGACGATTATTCCTACATCGTTCAGGACGGTGACGTGGTCTGGTCCAGCATCGGAAAGTTCTGTTCCATCGCGCGGCGCGTGCGCCTCAATCCGGGCAATCACGCGATCTGGCGCGCGTCCCAGCACCATTTCACCTATCGCGCCGCGGCCTATGACCTCGGTGAGGACGATGCCGGCTTCTTTCAGTGGCGCAAGGATGATTGGGTGACGATCGGACACGATGTGTGGATTGGCCACAATGCGACCGTGCTTGCCGGGGTCACGGTGGGCACGGGTGCCATCATCGCCGCGGGCGCGGTCGTGTCGAAAGACGTTGCCCCCTATACGGTTGTCGGCGGTGTCGCCGCCAAACCGATCAAGCGACGCTTCAGCGAACGGCAGGAACAGGCGCTGATGGACATCTGCTGGTGGGACTGGCCGCACGCCGCGCTGAAGGAGCGTCTGCCGGACTTCCGGGAGCTTTCCATCGACGCGTTTATTGAAAAATATCGATAGGTCTCTTCTGCGCGAGACCTATTGTGCGCCTCGCGTGCCGGTGCTTTGCTTGAGAGCAGACCGAAACGGAGGCCAACCGATGAGCACACGAACGGCAACGTGCAGGTGCGGACAGCTGCGTGCCGAGTGCAGCGGCGAGCCTGTGCGCATTTCTGCCTGCCATTGCCTTGAATGCCAGAAGCGGACCGGAAGCGTTTTCGCGGTGCAGGCGCGCTGGCGCGACGAAAATGTCCGCCTGGCAGGCGATTTCAAGGAATGGAACCGTGACTGCGACAGCGGTCATGTCGCCACCTATCGTTTCTGCCCGGTGTGCGGGTCGACCCTCGCCTTCGTCATCGAGGGCTGGCCGGGTGTCACCGCCATTCCCGTCGGCGCGTTTGCAGATCCTTCGTTTCCAGCGCCACGGTTTTCGGTTTACGAACACCGCAAGCATCCCTGGGTGGAGATCGGGATCGACGGCATCGAACACTCATCCGATCCGTCCATCGCGTTCACACAAGGCGAACTCCGGAAATGAGCGACAGCGATCTGAGTGCCCCCTCCTGTAGCGGCGTGACTGTGTCCGCAGGGCTCAATCGAATCATCCTTTATGTGCGCGACGTGGATATCAGCGCCTCGTTCTATGCGTTTTTCTTCGGGTTCAGGGCGGTGACGACACCGACGGACCGCATCACCGAACTGGTTCCGGAAAATGGCGGGGCGCACCTCTTGCTCCACAGGGCCGGAAAGGCGCAAAAACTGGGTCAGGTTGCCGTCAAGCTGGTCTTCGATGTCACGGATGTTGCCGCGTTCCGGGAACAGGCCGCAAAGAAGGGCCTGAAATTCGGAACCATTCACAAGGCGGACGGGTAAGCTTTTTCCAATGCGAAGGACCCGGACGGAAATGCTCTCCAGATCTCCAGCCGGGCCTTCAAATCGGTCTGATTGCCGCGATTGCCACTCCCGCTTTAGGGCAAGCGGCTGTACACTGTGACCATGACAACCGAAACCGCCGTTCTCTCCTCCAGCCTCGGCCCTTCCTTGCGCCGGTGGCGCGTCCTCAACCGGGTCAAGCAGCAAGCCCTGGCCCGGGATCTCGGCGTGTCCCAAAGCAGGATATCGCGCTGGGAAAGCGGACAGGCAGAACCGGATGGGTTCGAGCGGCAGCAGATCACGAAATTGCTTCGCGCGCGGCCCGAGACGGCAGCGGACCGAGCCCTGCTGGATCTCGTGACGCAGGCCGCAACACCCGTTCATCTCGTGTGTGACCTGACACACAGGCTGCTCGCCGCCTCGCCTGCCCGCACGAAAGACTGGCGAGTCTCGGTTTCCGACCTCATCGACACGCCTTTGTGGCGGTTTGCGTCCAAGGGCATAAGAGTGGCCGAGGACGGTCTGGCGAACAGCGGCTGGTTCGAACCGCTGGGTCCCGACATCGTCTACCAGACAGAGCGCGCCGAATTCGCGGAACTGACCATCCCCGAAAGCCGGATCCGCATTTCGCGGCTTGCCCTGTCCGACGGACGATTTGCGCGCCTTGTCCGCGACGAGATTTCCACGCCCGCATAATTTATTCAGGGCATCGCAACGTCCCGTTCAAGCGGTTACGATCACCGGCATGACCCAAGACGTTCCCAAATTCCCGGCGGACACGATGGCGCCGCAAAGGCTTGCCGGCATCCTGACCTTCCTGCAGGAAGCCGAAAGGCTGAAGGACACGATCCGATCCGGCTCGACGCGCAAGGGACGGCCGGAAAGCACCGCCGAGCATAGCTGGCGGCTGGCGCTCATGGTCCTTTTGTTCGAGAAGGAACTGGACGGGATCGATCTGCTCAAGCTGGTGAAACTTTGCGTGGTGCATGACCTCGGCGAAGCGATCTCCGGTGACATCCCGGCACCGCTTCAGCAGGACGGCGACGACCGGGAAGCGCGCGAGCGGCAGGACTTTCAGACCCTGTGCAACGGTCTTCCTGAAGACATCAGCGAGGATCTTCTCAGCCTCTGGGATGAATATGCCGGAGCAGCGACTGCCGAGGCCCGGCTGGCAAAGGCGTTCGACAAGCTGGAGACGATCCTGCAGCATCACCTGATGCCGCCGCAGAGCGCCGAGTTTCACGCCTTCAACCTGACCTACGGAACCTCCCGAACGGAACAGTTTCCGCTGACGCGGCAAATCCGGGAGATCGTTGATGCCCGGACACGCGCGCTGGTTTCAGAAGCTCAAGACAGAAACGGCTGAGCAGCGCACGACCGCGTGCCCTTGATTGCTGGGAAACGCGTGCCCTAAGCTGGCGGCCGGTCAGGAAGAAAAGCCCCGGTTCAAGGATGGTGCCATGTACAAGATCCTCCCGCGCAGCAACGGTCCGGTTCTCGGCGTCGAGATCTCCGGCAAGCTCGACATTGGTCAGGAAAACGAGCTGACCGGCAAAGCTGAAAAGCTGATTGCGGAACACGAGAAGATCAGCATTCTGGTCGTGCTCGGAGATCAGGTCAGCGTTTCATTCGAGGCCGCCGCCTCCGATATCAAGTGGATGCTGACCCACATGCGTCACTTGCGGAAAGTCGCCATCGTTGCCGACAGCAAGTTTCTCCAGGCCCTCGTGTCTGTGGATGCGTTCTTTGCAAAAGCCGCCGGCATCGAGGAAATGCATTATTCTACTGACGAGATCGAAACCGCCTGGCACTGGATCGAGAGCTGACGCCTGGTTGCCCGGGCCGGGGTGCGATCGCCCCCTCAGTCGACCAGATGTTCCTCGCTCAGAAAGGCGACCTGCCGAACCTCGCCGTCCTTCACCTCGATCATGTGTCCCTGTGGAACTTCAACCCAGCGGCTGGGCGCTTCGTCGAGCGGCTCGGAAACAACCATGACCCCGTCGTCGAACTGCCGGTAGTAGAGCGTCGGCGGGTGATTGTCGGACGCGTAGCGCGCGGCATAGAGCGTTTCACCGTCCGACCATGCGGAGGCAAAGCGCATATGGGGTTTTTCTCCGGCGTAGCGGGACAGCGCTTCCGCCTCGTGGACCACCCGCGCCATGGCGGCGCGCGGATGCAGCCGCAGGCCATAGGCGAGCGCGACCAGGAACAGACACTCGCTGTCCGTACCGCCCATGCGGTGCCGATAGAGGTCATCCGGGATCATGTTGTCGAGACGCCGCCTGACCTTTTCGTAACCGCCGACCTGTCCGTTGTGCATGAATGCCCAGCGTTCATGGGTGAAGGGATGGCAATTGTCCCGGGTCGTTGCCGTGCCCGTCGACGCGCGGACATGCGCCAGGAAGTGTCCCGAGCGGATATGCCTTGCGATCTGAAGGAGATTCGGATCTGACCAGGCCGGGCGCACGTCCTTGTACAGACACGGTGTTTCCCTGTCGCCGTACCACGCGACACCGAACCCGTCCGCGTTGACGGCCGTCTTGCAGGACAGCGCATTCCGGCTTTGATCGATCAGCGAGTGGGCCGGGTCGCAAATGACCTCTTCCAGATATCTCGGTGCGCCACTCCAGGCCGCCCATCGGCACATTTCTTCAAATCCTCATCAAGCAGCGGTTCTGGTTGCCTTGAAACGCGCCGTTTCCCGGTCGCATTCATACCAGTCCGCAAGCGGATAGGGTGAGCGTGCGAGGTCATCGACCGCAGAAATGATCCTGTCCACCTTGTCCGCGGTGAGCAGAACGGAAAAATTCAAACGCGTCCACCCCGGTTTCTTCAGTTCTTGCCCAGCCAGGATGCCCTTGCGCAATCTATCCGATTCGTCCGGTCCGATCGAAAGCAGGCGGTGTGCATAAGGCCCGGCGCACGCACACCCTCCCCGAGCCTGGATACCATAAGCATCCGAAAGCATGCGCGTCACCAGTTGCTGATGGATGTAACCGCCGCGCTCAAGATCGCGCATCCGGAACGAAAAGACCGGCAGGACATGGCGTGCATGCGGATTGCCCATGATCTCGATCGCCGGGTTTTCCCGCCAGGCCGCCAGCGCCTTGCCCCGCCAGGCGGCGTTTCTGGCGTCCATCAGGTCCTGCCCGATGGCTTCCTTCACAAGAAAGGCAAGGCAGGCGCGGATATCTCCGATCACGTTCGGGGTTCCGGCTTCTTCGCGTGCGCACAAGTCGGTGGTGTAGTCATGGCCCCAGGGAGACACGAAGCGGACGCTGCCGCCACCCGGGAACACCGGCACATCCCGCCTCACGGCGTCCTTGCGGACGATCATCACGCCGGAGGCCGCAGGACCGCCGAGGAACTTGTGCGGCGACACCACGACGGCATCCTTTTGCGCGTCCGTGCCGCTTTGCATGTCGATCGGAAGATACGGACCCGAGCCGGCGCAGTCCCAGACGCTCAATGCGCCATGTTTCCTGAGCAGACGAGTCACGGCAAGATCGTCCGTCACGATGCCGGTAACATTGGACATCATGGAAAAGGCGCCGACCACGAGTCTCTTCCTGCCACAGGCCAATAGTCTTGCCTCGAGGTCCTCAAGATCGGGACCGCCCGCCTCGTCCTCCCCGATCTCGATGACTTCTGCCCCGCTTTCGCGCCACGGGAGAATGTCCGAATGGTGTTCATAGGGGCCGAGGAGAACCAGCGGCCGCTCGCCCGTCCTGACTGCCTCGCTCACACCGAGCAGGTGAACCAGCCTGTTGAGACCGGCCGTTGCACCGGAACCGCAGAAAATGGTGGCGTATGAACCGTCCGCGCCGCAGACGCGCGCGATTTCGGCCCGCGAGGCTTCGCGCATGCGTGTCATGGCACTGCCGCAATAGGACGCCTCGGTGTGAGAGTTGGCGTAAACAGGCAGCACTTCTTCCAGAACGAAATCCTCGATCTGGCGCAGCGCCCGGCCGGACGCGACATAGTCGGCGTAGATCATCTCGCGATCACCGAGCGGACCTGTAATCATCGTGCCTTCGCCGATCAGCCCTGCCCGCAGTTGCCCAACGAGATCCGGTGTGTCCAAGACGGCCTTGAAATGATCGATTGCCGTTCCGGTCTTGTGTGTCATTTACTGCTCCAAACTTGCGCTTGGGCAATCATATGACCTTTTAAGCTGGGAGAACTTCACAGATTTTGTTTGTTTTACAGGAATTTTCGTGTCATTTGATCGAATATGGAGAAAAAAATCGATCAAATTGACAGGGCGATGCTTCGGGCTCTGCAACGGGACGCCCGTCTTTCACAGAGGGAGCTCGCGGATATTGTCGGGCTTTCACAGAACGCGTGCTGGCGCAGGTTGAAGGCTCTTTACGACAACGGCCTGATCAAGAGCCATACCATCCGGCTGGACCCGGCGCTGCTGGGGCTCAACCTGACGGTTTTCGTGATGATCAGAACCCGCCATCATTCCAAAGACTGGCTGGAAAGCTTCCGGCACGAGGTATCGGCAATCCCGAACGTCATCGACTTCTACCGCGTTGCCGGCGACTACGACTACATGCTGAAAGTCGTTGCCGAAGACATGAACGCCTTCGACAGGGTCTACCAGCGCCTGATCGAGAAAGTCGATCTGGACACGGTTACGTCCTACATGACGATGGAGGCGATCGCGGACGCCCGCGATCTGCCACTTTAAGGATCTGGCGGCCCGGATCTGAGCCCGGCCCGGCCTAACGGCAACTGCAGGCAGCGCCGTTACCGCCTGCGATGTCCGCCACCGCGCCGCTGACCGCCACCGCCGCCCCGTTGCGGCCGGGCCTGCTGCGGACGCGCCTGACGCTGCGGGCGCGTCTGCTGCGGCCGGGACTGACGTTGCGGGCGCGTCTGCTGTGGACGGTTGCGCTGAACGTTGCGGTTCCGGTTCACCTGTTTGTTGCCCGCGTTGCGCGCCTTCCGATCCCGATTGAGATGCGCGGGCGCCTGCTTTTTCGTCTGGGCCGGCCGCGTCGCCGGTCGCTGGGCGGGCCGTTGCGTGCTCGGGCGTTGCGCCGCCGGCCGGTCACCTGCCGGCCTGTTTACATTCGGTCTGTCGCCCGCGGGGCGGTTCTGCGGACGCTGCAAGTTCCCCTGCCCGGCATTGGGCCGGTTCTGGATCCGGTCGCCCGCCGGACGGTTGGCGATGGCCGCGCCTGCACCGGCGCCGATTGCCGCCCCGGCACCGATCTCACCCAGGCGGTTCTGGATGTTGTCGCGCGACGGTGCGGCGACATCGCCCCAGCGTCCGCCCTCGAACTTTTTCCAGTTCTCGCCATCGCGGCGGTAGACCGAGCCGTCGCGTCCGGCGAAGACATCGCCCCTGCGGTCCAGGCTTCCGATGCGGCCGAGGTCACCGCTTTCCTTCCAGCGCTTGGCGGCACCGGCCTGAATGTCGCGTGTGCGCGACCACTGCGGGCCGGAGACAACCGCGCCGCCCCAGGAGCCGTAGATGCCGCGCGCGCCGCCGGCGACGATCCGGTTGCCCGTGCGCGGGTTATAGGCCGTGATGAACCCGGCGCTTCCGCGCGGACCGCTGATGGCCGCGCCGCGAATGTATCCGCCGGTGCGTGGATTATAGATACCACCACCGGCGATACCGCGCCTCGGGCCATAGGCATAGCCATACCTGCCGAAGGTGCCGCGCACGGGATTGTAAAACGCGCCGATTCCGTAGGTGACGGGACGCGGGAAATAGATGGGGCGAATGCCCGGGCGATACCAGGGACGGTAATACCAGCCGGAGCCGTAAACAAAGACGCCCCAGGCGAGGAACCCGGTCAGATACCCCATCGTGTAGCCGAACCAGACTGCATTCGGTTCCGATTCATAAACACGAACGTAAGTCGTGTTGTAGACCGGAGACGACGGCGGGATCGTGTAGATCTCGTCCGGTACCGCAGTTGCCACGACGAACGGACCTTCCGGGCTGTCGCCGACAAACCAGACGCCATCCTGAAGAACGTAGTATTTCGCGCCGACCTGAATCACCTGATCATTGGTGTTGACGGCGTAGGACATCGATGTCCCTTCGATCGGTTCGAACTCCGGATCGCCGGCATAGGCGATGTCCGCACTCACGGACCCGACCTCGACGCGCGCCGTTGTGGGTATGCTTGCCTTCAGGCGCGCCTGCGCGGCTTCGGATGTGCCCGGAATGGATGACAGCACCGAGTAATAAGGGGCGTCTTCCGGGATATTCTGGAATTCCGGCGGCAGGCTCGGCGTGGTGAATTCCCAGGGTCCGTCGAGAGACGCCGACTTGAACCAGCGTCCGGATACAAGGATGTACCAGGTCGATGTCGACTTCAGGAAAAAGACGTCGCTCTCCGTGTTCGATGCCCATTCAAGATCCGTGGATCCGACAGGCTCAAGCTTGGGCTCTCCGTCAAAGACGATCATCTCGGCCGGCTTGTCGGAGTACACGATCTTCGGCGGCTTGTTGTCGGGGAACGGCTGAGGCGGGATCGCCTCGCGTGTTTCCGACCAGTTGTCGTCATCCGGCAGGTTCTTGATCAGGTCCGGAAGCTCCGACACCGGCTGCCAGCCGCTGGCGACATCCTTGGTGGAGAGCCAGGACTTTTCATCGCGCAGATAGAACTCTTCGGTCTCGTCGATCTTCAGGACGTCCCAGTTTGTGTTGACCACAAAGCTCAATCCCTGGTCGCCTTTCACAGGTGCCAGGATCGGTGCGCCCTCGGTCTGGACCAGGATCGAGGGTTCGGTCTCCACGAAAATCGGCGGCGCCTCGGCATTCAGGCCCTCGACATCTTCCATGCGCTGGTACTCGGCGAGACCCGCGGTAATCCGGTCTTCCTTCACCGTTACCGTGCCCGTCGGCATGATCTTGCCGACCTGCAGGGTGAGGTCGGTCAGGGAACTCCTGTCCAGGGAGGAAAAGTCCAGCTGGGTCACCTGGATGTCGCTGACGTCAACCTCACCGTTCTGCGGATCGGCGACCGTCGTGCCGCTGACGCCGATCACGCCGAAAACCGGCTTGGCGTCCTTGTCCTTGATGTATTCGGCGGCGACCAGGGCCTTGAGCGTCTTGAAGTCGGTCCATTCGGTGAATTGCGGCTGGTAAAGAATCAGGGTGGCGCCGCCGTCGGTTTCAAACGAGCGGGGCCATCCGGTCGTCTGTTCAGGCTCCGTCAGCTGCAGATACCGGCCGCTGACAAACCCGTTCTGGCCGTTGTAGCTGATCGAACACCAGGCGCCGGTGTCGTCGCAGTTTTCCAGTTCGACCGGGGTTCCGTTCGGCACGGTGCCAAGCGTTCCGAACCCTGTGCCCGGTCCCTGGCGGAAATTCACGTTGGCGGTTGTTACCGCCGGAGCGGCGAAAGCGCCGTTCACAAATACGGTTTGCACAATCAATGCTGAAGACAGAATTACCGAAATAGCCTTGCGCATCTGGCCCTCCCAAAGGCGGAAAATGCATATTGAACCCATTCGGATGATATGCAGCCACCGGCTGAACTTCCAGCGACTGCAATCGACCCTCAAGAGCCGTCCTCGACCGCGTGCATTGCCTGTGTCCTGCGTCACAGGTGCGGAAACGCACGCCGCGTTAGTTTGCTCTCACGCCACCATGACACAGATTGTGAAGCCCGGTAAGGCTAGGAGGTTTTGACAATGTTCCCAGGTAAATACGCCTTGAAAACCAGCTTGTTCGGTGCCGGCTTGGCCCTGTTCGCCGCAGCGTTCTCAACGTCTCCGGCATCCGCTGAAACCTTCATCTGCGAGAGCACGCAAACACCTAACGGCGTGGCGAAATACTGCAATTTCCTGCTCTTTGACGCCAGCTTCAGCCGGCACAGCCAGATCATTCTCGCGCAGGGAGCCCGGAAAAGGGTCGCGCTCAACGGCCGCTATGACCTGTTCTGTGTTCTCGTGCAGAACCACAAGGGCGTGCCCGACAACCTCGCGCTTCGCACCCAGCAATGCAAGAACACGCATAACGGGCGCGAGTACAAGGTCGCGATCAAGGAATTCAATTTGCGCCGCGGGCGTAACGGTTACAGCACGAATACTGCCCCCCTCGTGCGTGCCGTCGACCGCTGGTAGCAAATACGGACCGGCGCGTCCGCATTCGCGCCGGTCCGTTCAAATTTCCAATGAAGCGGCAAGTCACCGCCGCAACTCCATGTCCCTTTTCACTGACACCCGGATCTTCAGCAAGCGACAGAAGAAACACCCGGGGAGGACAGTGTCACGACCTGCCCCGTGCGCGCCGACTGTTGCGCGGCAAGCCCCATCTCGACCGCACGTCGGCCGTCTTCCAGCGTGACTTCCGGCAGATCGATTTCACCGCGCACCACCGCGACAAATCTCTCGTGCTGGTAAAATGTCGAGCCGTTGTGGTCGCCCGCGTCCAGGAGAGCCGGGTCGACCGGGATCTCCAGCGTGCGCGGTCCCTTCGGACGGCGCGGTGAAACGACAAGCTGCGCGACAGGCGGTTCGCCGAGATCCTCCGGCCAGAAACGGCCGGGCCCGGGAACAAAGGCCTCGATCTTTCCGGTGGGACCGACCGCGACAACCTCTTCCTGGTACCTGGATCCTTCGGCGAACATGCACAGATCCAGCAGCGCGCGCGATCCGTTCTCGAAATCGACAATGACATAACCGTTGTCGAGAATGTCCGGCTGCTCGCCGTCATAGGTCTCGTCCTTGTGGTTGGCATCCTGACCGGCGGATGCCATCACGCGGACGGGTTCGGATTTCATCATCAGACGCATGAGGTCGAAGAAATGGCAGCATTTCTCGACAAAGGTGCCGCCGGAATACCGGTTGAAGCGGTTCCAGGCCCCCACTTTTTCCAGGAACGGAAACCTGTGCTCGCGGATCGTCAGCATCTTGATGCCGCCGGTCGCCTCTTCCACCTGGTCGATCAGCGCCGCGATCGCCGGCATGTAGCGGTATTCCATCGCCACCCAGATCGGGGCGGGATAAGCGGCCTTGAACGCCTCCAGTTCCGCGTGTTCCTTCGGGTCGGTGAACAGCGGCTTTTCGACAAGCAGGGGCAGCGGCCGCTTCTGCCGGATTTCCTGCATCTGCGGCACATGGCAGTGGTTCGGGCTGGCGATCAGTATGCAGTCCAGTTCCGGAACGTCCAGCAACTCGGATACCGACGAAACGAGTTTCGCACCCGGTGTGATCCCGGCCGCCCTGGCGGCCATCTCCGTGTCCGGTTCAAAGATCACCGTGATTTCCGTATCCGGCAGCAAGGCGATGTTGCGCAGGTGCTCCTGCCCCATCATCCCGCAGCCGATAACCCCGTATCTCACCTTCGCAGGCATCAAAGTCTCCTTCTCGGCAGATTTCTTCCGACCTGCCTATTTCAAACGCTGTACATAGTGCGCCCTGGCCGTATCGAACCAGGTGCGTGAATATTCCACAGGCTCAGGGCCGTCCGCCCAGCTGAACCTTTCGATGAATCCCGTGATCGTTCCGGGCTTGAGCGTGAACGGTTCGGGTGCCCACTCCGGAACGGCGTCAATCGTGACCCGGTCCTCCGCGCGCACGATCCAGAAGCCGAGATGTTTCTGGTAGAACCGGTAGAGCGAATCCGACAGCAGTTCACGCTTCACGTGACCGGCATCGCCGTCGAGCCAGATCTCCTCGACTGCAATGATGACGTCATTCAGATATCTGAGACGCCGGATGCGTGTGCCTTCCGCGCTCGTGCCAAAAGCTGGAAACTCCTCCGGTTTGCGCGTGCGCTCGACACTGAGAATGTCGGCGCGCGGCAATCCGCCACCGGTGAGAAGCTCGAGACGGAACATCGCGTAGATGCTTTCATGGGTCCCGGCCTGGCGTATGTAGTTTCCCGAGCCCTGAATGCGCTCCAGTAAGCCTTTCTCCGTAAGATCGGCGAGCGCCTTGCGCAACGTGCCGATGGAAATTCCCAGTTCGTCCGCCATGTCGCGTTCGGGTGGCAGTCGTTCGCCGTCGATCAGCCGTCCCGCCGCGATATCCCTGATCAAAAGCTCGCTGATCTGCAAATAAAGCGGCAGCGCATTCGAGGTCTGCGACGATGTTTGCATGGTGGTCAGGGGCTCTGATTTTTAAAATTGATACACTATTGATTTACATCAAACCGGATGATAAGCAAGAATAAATCGACGGTAAAGTGAAGCCGTTCGAAATCAAACGAAAGTTCGATCCCCGCAAAGGGCTCCCCACGAGCCGCAATCGGGCAAAGCCGATCGAAATGAAGGTGTTAGGGCCCGTGTCCGCTCGGACATCCCCAAGGAGGAATTTTATGACAGTTGTCCCAGTGACATCGCCGGATCTGGATGCAGCAGAGGTCTCATGGTTCTCTGCGCTGTGTTCCGACGATTATCAGTTCCTGGGCGTTCCGGAGGGCGATCTGCGTTCCTCCTGGGACCACTGCTCGCAGATCGTGAAGACCGCCGAGGAACAGGGTTTCCGGAACATCCTGTGCCCGTCCTCGTACCAGGTCGGCCAGGACACGCTGTCCTTCGTCGCCGGCTGCGCTCCGATCACCGAGAAGATCAACCTGCTGGCCGCCGTGCGCTGCGGCGAGATGCAGCCGATCATGCTCGCCAGAACGATCGCGACGCTGGATCACATGCTCAAGGGCCGGCTGACGGTCAACATCATTTCCTCAGATTTTCCCGGTGAAAAGGCCGACAGCGGTTACCGCTACCAGCGCTCGCGCGAAGTTGTCGAGATCCTGAAACAGGCCTGGACGCAAGACGAGATCAACTACGAAGGCGAAGTCTATAACTTCGCCGGTCTGACGACCGATCCTGCTAGACCCTACCAGACCGGCGGTCCGCTGCTTTACTTCGGCGGTTACTCTCCGGCGGCTCTGGAACTGTGCGGCCAGCATTGCGATGTCTACCTGATGTGGCCGGAAAAGGTCGAGGAGCTGGAAGGCCGGATGAAGGCCGTGAACGCGGTTGCCGAAAATTACGATCGCACGCTGGACTACGGTCTGCGCGTGCACATGATCGTGCGCGACACGGAAAAGGAAGCCCAGGAATACGCCGACTACATCGTTTCCAAGCTCGACGATGACCAGGGCACGGCCATTCGCGAGCGGGCGCTCGACGCCAAGTCGCTCGGCGTCAGCCATCAGGCCAAGAACCGCGAAGTCGCCGACGAGTTCGGTTACATCGAGCCGAACCTGTGGACCGGCGTCGGCCGGGCCCGTTCGGGATGCGGCGCAGCGCTTGTCGGCTCGACCGACCAGGTCATGTCCAAGATCGAGGCCTATCAGAAGATGGGCATCCGGGCGTTCATCTTCTCCGGTTACCCGCACATCGAAGAGGCAAAGCATTTCGGTGCACGCGTGCTGCCGAACCTGAAGACCTGCTCCCTGCCCCACGCTTACGGCCGGGTTCCGGCCGATAAACCAGCAACCCCGCTCGGCAATGGAGTCCGCCGCTAATGGAACGTGTCAAACTTTCCGACACTCTGGAATTTTCCCGCCTGATCTACGGCATGTGGCGGCTTGGGGACGATTCCGATACGTCCGCGGCCTATGTGGAGAAGAAGATCCAGGCCTGTCTCGATCAGGGAATCACCACCTTCGACCAGGCCGACATCTATGGCGGCTATGCGGCAGAGGCCGTTCTCGGCGGCGCGCTGAAAGCCAACCCGGCCCTGCGCAACAGCATGGAAATCGTCACCAAATGCGACATCGTCGCCCCGGTCGGCCGCTACGCCGACGCGAAGGTGAAACACTACGATACCTCGCGTGCGCATATCGAGAAATCGGTCGAGACGTCCTTGAGCGAAATGGGCATCGACACGATCGATCTCCTGCTCATTCACCGTCCGGACCCGCTCATGGATCACCATGAAACCGGCGCAGCGCTCGACGATCTCGTCAAGAGCGGCAAGGTCCGCAATGTCGGCGTCTCCAATTTCCGTCCATGGGACTGGGAGCTGCTGCAGTCGGCAATGTCCAGCACGCTCGTGACCAACCAGATCGAAATTTCGCTTGCCGAGATTTCTCCTTTCACCAATGGCGACCTCGCCTTTCACCAGCGTCTCGGCACGAAGCTCATGGCCTGGTCGCCACTGGGTGGCGGATCGCTGATCACCGAAAGCGGACAGCTCGGCGCGGTCATGGACGAGATCGCCGGGGCCTTCGGTGTCGACAGGTCGGCGGTCGCTGTTGCCTTCCTGCTGGCCCACCCTGCCAAGCTTCTTCCCGTCATGGGGACGAACAACATCGAGCGCATCGCCAGGATCTCCGATGCGCTGAAAGTCACACTGGATCGTGAAACCTGGTACCGGCTCTACGAAGCCGCCCTTGGAAACGAGGTACCCTGATGACCATGCAAAACGCCAATCATCCCGTTACCTTTGCGCCGCACACGGACAATACCCGTCTTCTGCGCGATGCATTCGGCCGATTTGCAACGGGTGTCACCGTTGTCACGACGGGGTCTGACGACGGCCCGGTCGGGATCACCGCAAACAGCTTCTCGTCGGTTTCGCTGGACCCGCCGCTGGTGTTGTGGATGCCGGACAAGGGATCGCGCCGGTTCCAGTATTTCGAAACGGCGGAATACTACGCCATCCATGTTCTCAGCCACCATCAGGCCGAAGTGTGCAACGGGTTCGTCAGAAACGCCCACGCCTTCGACCAGCTGCCGCACACGATCGACGAGAACGGCGTGCCGCTTCTGGACCATTGCCTGGCGCGGTTCGAATGCAAGCGTTTTGCCGCCTATGAGGGCGGCGATCACCTGATCGTCCTGGGACAGGTCATGCAGGCAGAAATGCGTCACGGGGAGGCGCTGACATTTTTTGCGGGCAAACTCGGACAAATCGCTCCAGAATAGGAGTCCAATGCCGGGCGGACCCCGCCCGGTGACAAAAGAAGTACTAGGGAGGAGCCCGGATGGGGGCATTGCTGGCGGTTCTTGCACCGCTTGCTTTCGTCAATTCGCAGCTTTTGCGAGTCGGCCGAGCGATAGGCATCGTTGCCGTGGCCTTGATGGTCCTGGCGATCCTGAT
This sequence comes from Roseibium sp., assembly GCF_965229775.1. GTDB lineage: Bacteria > Pseudomonadota > Alphaproteobacteria > Rhizobiales > Stappiaceae > Roseibium. The sequence continues at coordinate 4,048,244 of NZ_OZ245929.1, read as the reverse complement.
ACAGGTGGTTTTCCGTTACGTGTTCAACAACGCGCTGCCCTGGCCTGACGAGGCGGCGCGTTTTTGCATGTTGTGGATGACGGGCCTGATGGCACCGACCGCCTTCCGGCGCGGCGGCTTCGTGGCGATCGACATGCTCGGACACGCCCTGCCCCGGTCCATCGGAAAACTGCTCTCGCTGTTTCTGCTCCTGATATCGCTCCTGGTTCTCGTGATCGCCGTACAGATCGGCTATGCCGAAGTGACCGGGTTCGGCGGCAAATTCGCCACGGCGTCTCTCTACGTTCCCGGCAGTTTGACGCTCACAGAGTGGATCCGGGTGCCGCGGAGCTGGATGATGACGTCCCTCTTTGTCGGCGTGATCCTGCTCACCCTGGTGAACATCGAGCTGATCCTGCGGAGCGTGATCTCGATTGTCGGCGGCGACGACCAGTTGCCGGCCATTCCGGACGCAGACATGGCGGGGGCTGACTGATGCTGATCTGGTTCCTTCCTGTCTTCCTGTTCTTCCTGATGATCGGGCTGCCGGTGTTTTTCGGCCTGCTCGCAGCACCGGGCATCCTTTTGTGGATGAGCGGTCAGGAGCGCGACATCACACTGCTTTACCGTAACGTTTACAACGGTATGGACAGCTTTCCTCTGATGGCGATTCCGTTTTTCATGCTCGCCGGCGAGCTCATGAACAAGGGGGGCATCACCACCCGCCTGGTGGAATTCAGCCAGGCGCTCATGGGGCATCTGCGCGGCGGCCTTGCGCATGTGAACATCCTGTCTTCCATGCTGTTCGCGGGCCTGTCCGGTTCCGCGGTCGCCGATACGTCCGCGCTCGGCTCCATGCTGATCCCGGCCATGGAAAAGCAGGGATACACGCGGCGCTTCGCAGCTGCCGTCACGGCGGCCTCCTCTGTGATCGGACCGATCATTCCGCCGTCCGGCATCATGATCATCTACGCCTATGTCATGGGCGAGAGCGTTGCCGCGCTGTTCCTGGCCGGCATCGTGCCGGGCGTCATGGTGGGTATCGGGCTGATGCTCGTGGTGCGGCTCATGGCGGACAAATACGATCTGCCCAAGGCGCAGCGGATCGTGAACCCGGGGCAGAAGATGGCACCGGTGGAATACTGGGTTTCGCTCGTGCTCCTGCGCATCAATCTTGCGTCCGTTCTGCTTGCCATCGCCTTCGCGATTTCCGGCCAGATGTCACTGGAGCTGACAGGTGGCATGACAGCCATCCTGTTCGTCGCACTGCTGGCGATTTCGCATTTCATCCTGATGGGCCTTCGCGGTGCCGTTTCGGACGATTTCAGGATGGTGTGCAAGAAGGCCGTTGCCCCGCTGCAGACGCCGATCATCATTCTCGGCGGTATCCTGATCGGCGTGTTCACGCCAACGGAAGCCGCGGCGGTGGCCGTCGCCTATGCCCTGCTCATCGGGTTCTTCGTCCTGCACTCCATCAAGATGAAGGAAATTCCGGGCATCCTGAACAGGGCCGGCATCACGTCGGCCGTCGTCCTGCTGCTGGTGGGTGCTGCAATGGCGTTCAAGACCGTCGTCAGTCTCAGCTACGCGCCGCAGATCATGGCCGATTTCGTGCTGTCCCTGTCGGAGAACCCGCTGATCCTGCTGTTCCTGATCAACCTGCTTCTGTTCGTGGTCGGCATGTTCCTGGATGCAGGCCCTGCCATCATCATTCTCGGACCGATCCTGGGCCCGATTTTCGTGGAACTGGGTGTTGATCCCATTCATTTTGCCATCATCATGAGCGTGAACCTGACCATCGGTCTTGCCACGCCACCCATGGGACTGGTGTTATTCGTTGCCGCATCGGTTTCAAAAGAAAGGGTTGAAACCATTGCAAAAGCCATTCTGCCGTTCCTGGCGGTGGAAATCGCGGTGATCTTCTTGATCACCTACATACCGGCACTTTCGATGACGATCCCGCGATTGACCGGATTTGCCAACTGATATTGAGCTTAATATGGGAGGTACCTGATGCTCAAATCTGCCCTGAAAACACTCACCGTCGCGGCAATGCTTGCCGGGTCGTCGCTGAGTGCCGTTGCCGCGGACTACACGCTGCGCGCAACCGCCAACTCCAACGAAAACGATGAAGACTATGACGGTCTTGTCGTTTTCAAGAACTTCGTCGAAGCCGCTTCCAACGGCGCGATCGAAGTCGAACTCTTCATCGGCACGCAGCTTTGCTCCAACGGCGCCGAGTGCCTTCAGGGCGTTGCCGGCGGCGCGATCGACATCTACATCTCAACATCGGGCGGCGCTTCCGGCATCTTCCCGTATGTTCAGGTCCTCGACCTGCCCTACATGATGTCCGATGACCGTATCGCCGAGCACGTTCTTTCCGGCGATTTCGTGCGCACCATGCGGGCGATGGCGCTTGAAGATTCCGACAACACGATCCGTCTGATGACGGTGGGCAACACCGGCGGATGGCGGAACTTTGCCAACACCAAGCGCCGCGTCGCCGCCCCTGCCGACATGGAAGGCCTGAAGATCCGCACGGTCGTCGCCGACCTGCCGCAGGAGCTGGTGAAGGCGCTCGGTGCGTCTCCGACGCCGATCCCGTGGCCGGAGCTGTTCACCTCCTTCCAGACCGGCGTCGTTGAAGGATCCAAGAACGGCATCACCGACATCATGGGCATGAAATTCCCGGATGCCGGCCTGCAATATGTCACGCTCGACGGCCATGCCTACATGGGCGCGCTGTGGTGGATGAGCAACGAGAAGTTCCTGTCCATGCCGGAAGACATGCGCCGTGTCGTTGTCGACGGGTTCTACGCCCTGCAGCAAGCCACCTTCGCGTCTCCGAAGCGCAAGTCCATCCAGGCTTATGAGGACTTCGTGGCCGGCGGTGGTGATCTCTACGTGCCGACGCCGGAAGAAAAGGCCGCCTTCAAGGAAGCCGCTTCGCCGGTCTATGACTGGTTCAAGTCCAATGTCGGCCGTGGCGGGGAAATCTTCGGTGCGCTCGAAGAGGCCGTCAAGGCAGCTGAAACCGACATCAACGGTGCGCGCGACGCCGACGTGAACTAAACCCTTGAGCCCGGTGTCATGCCTGTCTCGATCAGGTGCGACACCGGGCGGGGAATACCGTCATTGCAGGGCGTGTCCCACTGCTGTGCGGTGCCAAACCGGGATACAGACTTGTCTCTCAGATTTGTCGTCCCGGTTTGCCGCAAGCGCGGCAAGACCGGGAACCAGTACTCCAGATGACCCTAGGTTGTGCGAAGAACGAGAAACAGGTGATTACCGGGTTCCGGCCTTCCGCTTTGCTTCAGCCGGAATGACAAGTTCATTGACTGCGGACCGCCACGCCTGATCAATTCCGGGTTAGGGTCCGTATCCTAAACCGGACAGCAGTGGGCCGAGCCATGGGAAGGCTTGCAACTGTCAACAAGCGTCATCATAGGGCGCGAGCGTGGCTCCGAAGCACCCCGATCCCGGCACGCGCTCCGCTTGGCCGGGATGACGTTGGAAGAGGCGGACCGCGTTACCGGAACGGATACATCCAGACCTTGTAGTCATCGACCAGAATATGCGCCTTATCAATTTCATCCTTGGTCATTTTCTTGACGACCTCTTCCAGCGAGATCGCGGCATCGGGGTCGCCGCCGATGGCGGACAGCGTGTACCACATGTAGGCGCGCACGAGATCGGGAGCGGGCATGCCGCGGCCGACCTCGTAGTACCAGCCGACACCGGATTGCGCGCCCGGATGCCCCTTCATGGCGCTCCTGAGATACCATTCGAACGCCCGCTGGTCGTCCCGCTCCACGCCGAGCCCCATCGCGTACATGACGCCGATCAGTTCCTCGGCGTCCGCGTTGCCGGAGCGCGCCGCCGGCCAGAGTTCCTTCTTCGCCTGTTCAAACTGTCCCGCTTCCATCAGGTCGCGCGCCGCCTCGATCTCGGCATGCGCAGGCATCGCCAACAGAACGAGGCCGAACACGGCGGCTTCAAGCATCTTTCTCATCTGCTTCGGTCAATCCCTCTTGTCGTTCTTCTCTCGGCACCGGCCATTTCGGCTGAATTGCCCGCGCCGCTCGGCGCGGATGATTTCATTGCCTTCGACAGGAAACAGGCCGCGCTCGGTCAGCTCCTCTTTTACGACAAGATCCTCTCGGGCAACAGAAATATTGCCTGCGCAACATGCCATCATCCAACGCTTGGGACCGGTGACGGGCTCTCCCTGGGCATTGGCGAAGGCGGTGAAGGACTTGGACGGAACCGGACCGCGCTGGTCGCTGAAAACCGGATTAAGAAACGGATTCCGCGAAACGCGCCAGGTCTCTGGAATCTCGGGGCAAAAGAGCTTCACACGCTGTTCCACGATGGCCGTCTTTCCATTTCCGAAGACTACGAAAACGGATTCAACTCGCCCGCCGAGGAATGGCTGCCCGAAGGCCTTGAAACGCTGCTGGGCGCCCAGGCGATCTTTCCGCTCGTCGCCCAGTTCGAGATGGCCGGCAATCCGAAGGAAAACGAGATCGCCGGTGCGGTCCATGACCGGATCGACGCCTCCTGGCCGATCCTTGCCAAACGGGTCCGGGTGATCCCCGAATACGGACAGATGTTCGTTGAGGCGTTTGACCATATCGAGGAACCCGAACAGGTCACGATTGCCGAAATCGCCAATGCACTGGCTGCCTTCCAGGCGATCGAGTGGACCAGTTTCGACAGCCCCTTCGACCAGTATCTTGCCGGCGACGGCACCGCTCTTGCCGCGGATCAGAAACGCGGGCTGGACCTCTTTTACGGCAAGGCGAATTGCGCCGGTTGCCACTCGGGCAAGCTTCTCAGCGACCAGAAATTCCACGCGCTCGGCCTGCCGCCTTTCGGCCCGGGCCGCACACGCCGGTTCGACCCGATGGTGCGCGATGTCGGCCGCATGGGGGAAAGCGACCGCCTGGAAGATGCCTACCGGTTCCGCACGCCGATGCTGCGCAATGTCGAGCTGACGGCGCCCTACGGCCACAACGGTGCCTATCCGACGCTCGAGGGCATCGTGCGCCACCACCTCGATCCGGACGGGATGCTGGCCAGCTGGCAACCGGAAAAGGCCGCGCTTCCTGACGCACCCTGGCTGGAAGCCATTGACTTCGTCGTCTGGAATGACAAACGTGAGATGGCCAGACACGCCCGGTTCCGGGATGTAGAGCCGACCAACCTCACCGACCGCGAAGTCTCCGACCTTGTTGCGTTTCTGAAAGCCCTGACGGGAACGGCCTCCGTTTCCAATCCCCCTTTCGGGATCCCCGACAGTGTTCCAAGCGGACTTCCGATCGACCGACCCTGAACAGGAACCCCATGCTGGACAATTTCAAGCACCGGGCAAGCGACCTGTTTCCCGGCATCGCCATTGCCGGGCTCGTCGCCATATCAGCGCAATTCCTGAACGAGCATTACGGCGCGCCCGCGATGCTGATGGCGATCCTGCTCGGCATGCCGCTGAACTTTCTTTCCGAAGAACAGCGCACGTCGGAAGGCATTGCCTTTGCCGCCAGGACGCTGCTGCGCATCGGGGTCGCGCTTCTGGGCGTTCGGATCAGCATCGAGATGGTCGAAGCCCTCGGGCTCCCCTTCCTGCTGCTGGTCATTCTGGGTGTCCTGGCAACCATCGCCTTTTCGCTGATGATCGGGAACCTCTTCGGCAAGGACCGGCTGTTTGCCTTCCTGTCCGGCGGTGCGGTCGCCATTTGCGGCGCATCGGCTGCGATGGCGATCGGCTCGATCCTGCCGAAACGCAAACATGCAGAACGTGACCTCGCCTTCACGGTCATCACGGTGACGGTCCTGTCCACCCTGGCGATGATCGTCTACCCGATCCTGACCAGCAATCTCGGCCTGTCGCTCGATGCCACCAGCGTCTTCCTCGGCGGCACCATTCACGATGTCGCGCAGGTGGTCGGTGCCGGGTTCTCCGTTTCGGAAGAAACCGGGGACCTGTCCACGCTCGTCAAGCTCATCCGCGTGACGCTGCTGGCGCCGATCGTTCTCGTCGCGGCCCTGATCCTGCGCGGCAGCGCGGAGCCCGGCACTTCGCGCCCGCCCCTGATGCCGGCCTTCGTGATCGCCTTCCTTGTGCTGGCGGCGTTCAACTCCTTCGGCCTCGTTCCCGAAACGGCCAAGGAGCTGGCCGGCCAGGTCTCGCGTTGGGCGCTTCTGGCGGCCATCGCCGCCGTCGGCATGAAGACCTCGATCCCGAAGCTCCTCGAGGTCGGCGGTCCGGCGATCTGGATGGTGGTGACCCAGACCGTGTTCCTGGCGCTGTTCGTCCTCGGCGGCATCTGGCTGATCGGGTAACAGGGTTCCATCCCGCCGCCTTCCGTTTGAAGCCGGGGGTGCAGTCAGCATTTCAGTGTGTTGTTTGCGCTATTTTGCCGGCTCGTGGACGAACCGCAGGCGATTTCCAGCCATCAATTCGTCATTCCGGTCAAGCGCAGCGCGAACCGGAAGGCGGGGAGCCCGAGCCTCGACGCGGCTAAAAAATCGTGGCTCACCGATCCCGGATCTTCGCTGCGCTGCGTCCGGGATGACGCAAGAACGGATAGTGGCGTTTGGTCCCTTCGCGCGCGGGCTGATCCTGGAGGGCGGTGCAATGACACGGTGGACCAAAACGACAAGCTCCAGATTGTCATCCCGGTTTGGCGCGCAAGCGGCAAGACCGGGAACCAGTATCCCGTGTGGACAGCAATCGATCAGGACGCTCGGACAAGCGAATAATGGATCCCTGCCGGAGTTTACGCCCGCGAAAGCGGGTGCAGGGATGACAAGGGAGAAAACAATCGGCTGGAAGATGGCGTCACTCCGGATCAGCGATCGGCGTCGCATCACCTTTCTCGATTGACAGGCAAGGCAGGCATGGCCGGAACATTGTGTTTCGATCCAGAAACCCCACATTGATGTCGGAAACCCGGCCCGGGGGTTTCCTTGATCCCTTGAGTGTGAAATATAGCTGCGGTCCCAGGTTCGGGACCGCGTCAATGGGCGCATGGCTTGCATTCAACCGAGTGCGCCAGATTCGCCCCGGAACTTCGAAAGCGTTTGGATGAAAAGCTACATCACGACCCCGATCTACTACGTCAACGGTTCTCCGCATATCGGACACGCCTTCACCTCCGTGATGGCCGATATCCTGAAGCGCAACCGCCAGGCGCTGGGGTGCGACGTGATGCTGTCCACCGGTGTCGACGAGCATGGCCAGAAGAACCAGGAAGCCGCTGCCGAACTCGACATGGGCTACCAGGACTTTCTCGACATGCGCGGCAAGGAATTCCGGAGCGTCTTCGATCTTGTCGGCATTTCCTACGACTATTTCGTGCGCACCAGCCGCGAGGGCCACAAGCAGGCCGTCGCCGGGATGGAACAGACGATTTTCGACAAGGATCTGATCGTCAAGAAGAACTATACCGGCACCTACTGCAAGGGCTGCGAGGAGTTCAAGAAGGAATCGGACCTGACCGAAGACGGCCAGTGCCCGCTGCATCCGACCATGCAGGTCGAACAGACGGAAGAGACCAACTACTTCCTGAAGATGGAGCCCTTCCGCGAACGGCTCTTGCAGCACATTGCCGACAACCCGGATTTCGTTCAGCCCGAGGCGTTCCGCAACGAGCTGAAGCAGATGCTCGCCGAACCGCTGGAAGACCTTTGTATCTCCCGGCCGAAATCGCGCGTCACCCTCGGTGTCGATCTGCCGTTCGACCCGGACTTCGTCACCTATGTCTGGTTCGACGCACTGACCAACTACCTGACCAACATCGACTGGCCGGAAGACGGCTATGAGGGCTGGTGGGCGGAGTGCGAGCACCTGATCGGCAAGGACATCCTCAAGCCGCACGGCGTCTACTGGCCGATCATGCTGATGGCCGCCGGCCTGCCGCTGCCCAAGAAACTCTCGGTGCACAGCCACTGGGTCGGTGCCGGCGGGGTCAAGATGTCGAAGTCGATCGGCAATGTCGTCGACCCGATCGAGGTTGTCGAGAAGCTCGGCGTCGATGCCCTTCGCTGGTATCTGGCGCGGCACATGCGCGCGGACAGCGACAGCCAGATCTCGGTCGAGCTGATCACCCAGACCTACAACAGCGAACTGGGCAACAAGATCGGCAACCTGCTGTCACGCGTCGCCAAGTTCTCCAACAAGAACTTCGATGGCAAGGTCCCTGCTCCCGGCCCCCTTACGGCGGACGACGAGGCGCTGCGCAAGTCTGTCGTCGAGGCGGCTTCCGGCTTCAGCCGCTGGATCGATCTTCAGGACATTCCGGCGCGCGCGCAGGCGATCGTGACGCTGGCCGAGGAGATGAACGAATATATCGACAAGCAGGCACCGTGGACGCTGTTCAAGAGCGAAGAGACCCGCGAGCGCTGCCAGACAGTGATCTACGTGACCCTTGACTGCCTGCGCGTGATCATGGAGGCCCTCCAGCAGGTCATCCCGGGCTCCGCCGACAAGGCGCTCGCCATGCTGAATGCCCCCGAAGCCCCCCGCCCCTGGACCCCGGTCCTCGACAGGCTTGAAGGCAACGGGCAGCTCGGCGAGATCGAGTCCCTGTTCCCGCGCGTTCAGTAAGCGGGATGCTCCGAACGATCTGAAAGGCGCCCAACAGGGCGCCTTTCTTTTGTCCGCACCTCATCCTGAGGAGGGTCGATGGCCCGTCTGGAAGAGTTAGGCCCATCCTTCGAGACAGCGCTGACGCGCTTCCTCAGGATGACGGTGTCAAGATTTATCAGTCATCCCGGACGGAGCGCAGCGAAGATCCGGGACCGGGGAGGCAAGGACATGTCGGGTCTCGCGGTGGCCATCACCTGCGCCCGGGCTCCCCGGCCCCGGGTCTCACGTCGTTCGCCCGGGGTGACGCAGGAGGGTGCAACCCGATACGAACCTCTCGCTTCAAGGTCACGCCATGGCTTGACCCACTGCTGTCCGGTTTAACCCAACTTGGATCTCGCGAGGCGCTCCGCAGATAATGAACTTGTCATTCCGGCTGAAGCGAAGCGGAAGGCCGGAACCCAGTAACCACCGGATTTTCCGTCTTGTTGCAGTCTCCGGCCGCAACGGGTACTGGGTCCCGGTCTTGCCGTTTTCACGGCAAACCGGGACGACAAATCGGGGGAACAATTCCGTATCCCGATTTGGCGCCGCACAGAACTATGCCGCATTCTCAACGACATAAGTTCGACAGTACCTTCTAAACCGGACAGCAGTGGGCTTGACCATGGCATCCATGCCGTTCCGTTTCCGGTCTTGCAGCCCTGCCTCGCCGAAAGGCTACGGCATGGATTGCCAGATCAAGTCTGGCAATGACGGCTGAGACGGTTGTGGTCAATACACCGTCCTGCCCCTTGAGACAGCGCTCTCTCTTTCGGCCGTCATCCCGGACGGAGCGCAGCGAAGATCCGGGACCGGGGAGGCAAGGACCTGTCGGGTCTCGCGGTGGCCATCACCTGCGCCCGGGCTCCCCGGCCCCAGGCCTCACGTCGCTCGCCCGGGGTGACGCAGGAGGGAGCAACCCGATACGAACCTCTCGCTTCAAGGTCATGCCATGGCTTGACCATGGCATCCACGCCGTTCCATTTCCGGTCTTGCAGCCCTGCCTCGCCGAAAGGCAACGGCATGGATTGCCAGATCAGCTCCATGGCTGTTCGGCTTGGCTCGGAATTGATCTCGTGAGGCGGACCGCAGTCAATGAACTTGTCATTCCGGCTGAAGCGAAGCGGAAGGCCGGAACCCAGTACCCACCTGTTTCTCCTTCTTCCCACAACCTCCGGCCACTTGGAGTACTGGTTCCCGGTCTTGCCGCTGACGCGGCAAACCGGGACGACAAATTGGGGAAAGATTTCCTGAACTTTAACTGGACGCCCTTGGTGCCATACGAGGCCGCGCCTATCTTCAACCTCATCCTGAGAGACTGGCCCGAAATTAGTTGAGTGATCCCGGTCGCATGTGATTCCGTTTTTGCGCTAACAGAACGGAGCTTCGCCATGTGGACCGAGACCACCCGCGCCAACTATGACCGTCGCAGCTTGCGTTACGCAAGTGATCTCACGGACGAAGAATGGAGGTTCATCTGTCCCCATCTGCCAGCCCGACGAGATCGAGGTCGTCCGCGCACCACGTCGCTGCGGGAAGTCGTCAATGCCATTCTCTATCTGCTGCGCACAGGCTGTCCCTGGCGGTTTCTGCCTGCCGACTTCCCACCACGTTCCACAGTGCAGAGATACTTTTATGCGTGGCGTGACAATGCGTTATGGCCAGCGCTGAACCGGCGGCTGGTTGAGCGGCATCGCCAATCACAAGCGCGCAATGCTACTCCGACCGCCGGTGTCATTGACAGTCAGAGCGTCGCAACAATCCAAGTCGGCGGTCCTCGGGGACTTGATCCATTCAAACGCATCAAAGGTCGCAAGCGCCACATTGTCACTGATACGGACGGGCTTCTTTTGGACGTTCTGGTTCATCCCGCCAACGTCCAGGACGTCCACGGAGCGGTGCCATTGCTACGCAGCCTGCGGCAGACCTATCCCAACCTTGCTCATATCTTCGCCGATCGGGTCTACCGAGGGCCGAAGCTATTGAAAAAGATCGAGGATTGTGGACCGTGGACGATTGAGATCGTCGAACGGCCAACCGGGGTGAAAGGATTCGCGCTTCTGCCAAGACGATGGGTCATTGAGAGAACATTTGCCTGGTTTGGGCGACGGCGGCGTCTTGCAAAGGACTTTGAAGTCAAACAAGAAACACAGACCGCTTGGCTGTACATCGCTAGCATCGAACTCATCATCAGGCGCTTGGCAAAGGCTCAAGAATGAATTTCGAGTCAGACTCTGAGGAGGGCCGAAGGCCTGTCTCAAAGGATGGGCGGCAAATTCGGAAGGCGCGGCTATCCTTCGAGACAGCGCTTGTGCACGTCCTCAGGATGAGGATTTGGTGCCGCGCTGCACGCCGTGCGCGTCGCTTACGCCGCCAGGAACTCCAGGCGTTCGTCCAGCCGTGCCGGGGTGATTTCGAGGATCTCGGCGCTGACGACGCCTTGCACGACAAACGGGTCCTTGCCGACGAAGGCTTCCAGGTCTTCCAGGCTCGTGTTGTGGGCGATGATGCCACCGCCCCTGTTCGGCTGGAGGCTGCCGACCATCAGGAAGAGCCCCTGATCGAAGCCGCTCTTGATCCAGGCCTTGTGTCCGTCCATCAGTTCGCCCGCCCGGGCCTTGTTGTCCGAAAATTTCAGCGTAATCACAAACATCTCAGTCTCCTTTGGACTTGGTTGAAGGAACGTCAGGCATCCGCCTGACGGTTCGCAGGACCTGTTTGCCGCGCAACCCGGTCGACCCAGGCGAGGATCTGATCGACTTCCCGCGCGACATAGGCTTCGTCCTTGAAGGATTGCGCGAGCGTCGCGACACCCTGGCTCCAGCCGAGCACGTGAAGTGCATGCGCCTCGGCGTCCGCGGCGTCGCCAAGCGCGTCAAACTGCCGGGTCAGCCAGTCGCGGAACAGCGCCAGGATCCGGTTCGCCTTGTCCTTCGCGGCGTGGTCCAGCTTGACGAGTTCCGCCGTCAGCGTCCCGACCGGGCAGCCGTAAGCGAAGATCCTGGTCTGGTTCACGATCTGGATGCGGACGAAGCAGGCAATCCGGCGGGCCGGGTCCGCGGACATCTCGTCCCAGTCGCGAAGCATCTTTTCCCGGTCGGACAGGCGCTTTGCGATGACCGCGTCGAGGATCTCGTCCTTGGTCCTGAAATGGTAGTAGAAGTTTCCGCGCGAGATGCCGACTGCTTCGGCAATGTCGGCGAACGAGGTTTCCCCGAACCCCTGCGCGTAGAACAGCTCATCCGCCGCATCGATGATCTGCCGACTCGTTGTACTCGATTTCATGTGTTCCCAATCCTCCAGACGGGTTCAAACGGCAATTAGGACAACTGACCTAATTCTGATTAGGACAAATGTCCCATAACGTCAATTCCCGAATTTGCGGAGATGGAAACGGGATTGGGCCGCAAACGCGGAGGACCGGCCACACAGCCCAAGGTTGGCATCCGCACCCGCTCACACGTTTGTGAAGCCTGCTGTCAAACAATCCTGACAGACAGCTGTCAGGAAGGGTCCGTTACCTTCCGCGGCATCGACAACAGCGAGCAACCAGACGCAACCCCGCTTTTTCGCGTCTGATTTCAACGGCTTGCTGAATTAAATCAAAAGTGGTGCCAATTGCGATGAATTCCGGAACACTGATGTTTTTCGTCAACACACAGGGTACGCGTGTCAGCAATGCGCATTTTTGCACCGGTGCGGTGCGTTTTGCCCCGTTGGAATCCCTCCCTCGATGCCTACGTTCACAGCGCTTGGTGGCAGTCACAGGGCTGGCGGAAGGCAATCACGCCGATGCCCATGTGGAGGGACAGATATGACTTACCTGGATGAACGGAACGACCCGTCTTCCGACACAGATCTATTGGATTTTTTCTACGACACAAGGACACAGACCGAAAGCCTGACCGCCCCTCTCAGCGACGAAGACATGGGGCTTCAATCCATGGAAGACGCCAGCCCGCCGAAGTGGCACCTGGCGCATACGACCTGGTTTTTCGAGGAATTCATCCTCAAGCCCCATCTGCCCGGCTACAAGCCGCGGGACGAGCGGTTCGCCGTTCTGTTCAATTCCTACTATGTCCAGGCCGGCCCGCGCCATACCCGTTCCAAACGCGGACTTCTGTCGCGGCCGAGCGTGACGGAAGTCACCTCCTACAGGGCCCATGTGGAAGACGCGCTGCGCGAAGGCATGATCTACGACAAGTTCGCGCTGGAACCGGAGCAGCTGGATGCGCTGATCACGCTCGGCTGCCACCACGAGATGCAGCATCAGGAACTCCTGGTCACGGATCTCCTGCACGCGCTGTCCCACAACCCTCTCCTGCCCGCCTACACACCGCCACAGCCGGAAGCTGTCGAGCGCGTTCCGGACCGGAGCTGGACACGTCACGAGGGCGGTCTCCTGGAAATCGGGCACGATGGCAGCGGGTTCGCCTATGACTGCGAAGGCCCCCGGCACCGGGTCTGGCTGGAACCTTACCGGCTTGCGGACCGCCCGGTGACCAATGCCGAGTGGATCGCCTTCATGGATGATGGCGGCTACGGGAAACAGCCGCTCTGGCTGATGGAAGGCTGGGCCGTGCGCGAACAGAACGGCTGGGACTCTCCGCTATACTGGTGGAAGCAGGACGGCCAGTGGTGGACCTACACGCTGCAGGGACCGCGTCCGGTCGACCTTGCGGCACCCGTCGTTCACGTCAGCTACTACGAAGCCGATGCCTTCGCCCGGTGGGCCGGATACCGTCTGCCGACGGAAGCGGAGTGGGAAGCGGCAGCCCAGCATACCGACATTGCCGGCAACTTCCTGGAAAGCGGTGCCTTCATGCCGCTCGGACGTGAAGCCGGGCTGTGGGGCGATGTCTGGCAATGGACCAGCAGCGCATTCTCTCCCTATCCGGGTTTTCGTCCACCGGAAGGCGCGATCGGTGAATACAACGGCAAGTTCATGGTCAACCAGATGGTTCTGCGCGGCGGCTCCTGTGCAACCCCCAGGCTTCAAATGCGTTCTTCTTATCGAACCTTCTTCTATCCCCACCAGCGTTGGCAGATGCTGGGACTGAGACTGGCGGCAGATCAATGACCAAACACGTACCTCCCGCAGAGCAGGACACGGATTTCCGGTCGGAGATTCTTCAGGGCCTAAGCGCCGAACGCAAAGCCATCAGCAGCAAGTGGCTCTACGATGATGTCGGGTCGCATCTTTTCGAGGCCATCACGGAGCTGGATGCCTATTACCCGACACGCACGGAACTGGGCATTCTGGAGGCCAAGCTTCGCGATTTTGCAAGGCTGCCGGGTGCGCGCGGCGCGATGGTGGAGCTCGGCAGCGGATCGAGCCGAAAGACCAATCTGCTGCTCGGGGCCTTCCCGGACCTGTCGGTCTACATGCCGATCGACATCTCCGCCAATCACCTGAAGGAGGCCGCCGGCAGGGTCCGGCGCGCCTACCCGTCCCTGGCGGTGATCCCGATTGCAGCGGATTTCACCCAGCCGCTGGGGAAGCTGCCGCTTCTGCCCGAACTGCCGGTTCTGGTGTTCTTTCCCGGTTCCACCATCGGCAACTTCGAAAAGAGCGAAGCGGTCGTTCTCCTGAAAAGCATCCGGGACGCCATGCCCGAAGCGCACATGATCATCGGCGTCGACAGGCCGAAGGACGAAGCGGTGCTGGTCGAGGCCTATGACGATCCGGCGGGCGTCACGGCGGCTTTCAACCTCAATCTCCTGCAGCGGATCAACCGGTCGCTCGGTGCCGACTTCGATCTGTCCCGGTTCGGGCACAGGGCACTTTGGAACGCGGAGGAAAGCCGTATCGAAATGCACCTGGAAAGCCTGGCGGACCAGACCGTCCGGATCGGTGACACGGAGATCCGCTTTGCCAGCGGCGAGACCATTCATACGGAAAACTCGCACAAGTACGACGACAAGGCATTCGCGGAGATCGCCAGCCGGAGCGGCTGGCGGGTGCTTGATACCGACACGGACCCGGACGGGCTGTTCAGCGTCCTGACGCTTCAGGCGCAGTAGTTCCCATCGCCCGTTCCAGATCCCTGCTCGCTTCCGCCTCGAACGCGGCTTCCAGGACGTTCGCGAGGCGTCTTGCGGCAAGCCCCGCATCGGACGCGGTCGCGAGCAGGATCTCGGTGTTTTCCAAAGACGGCATTTTCAGCCCGTTGTCCGTTTCAAGATCTTCCGGCGCCATGTGGCTCGGCAGGACGGCGACGCCCAGACCCGCGCGCACGGCGGCAAGCGTGCCGGCAAGCGAGCTGCAGACATAGGCCGCGCGCGGTTCGAACCCTTCCTTGCGCAGCGCCTCAAAGGCGCGTTTGCGGTAGACGCAGGGCTCCGGACTGACCGCTAGGGGCATGCCCTCCCCGGGCTTCAGGAGCGCCGGATCCGCCGAGACCCACAACAGGGGCTCGCTCCAAACGCGTTGACCGCCGATGGCGGCAGCCGGTTCGCGTTTCAAGAGCACGACATCCAGCAGTCCGGCACGGAACTGCTCCAGGAGATTGAGCGTTAGGTCGCACGTCACTTCGAGACTGGCCCCCGGATGGGCCTCGGCATAGTCCGCCAGCACCCTGGGCAGGTAGGTGGTCGCGATGTCCTCGGGCGTTCCCAGACGCACCAGGCCGGTGACCTCGTGCGCCCGAAATGCAGACAGCGCTTCGTTGTTCAGCTCCAGGATCCGCTGCGCATAGTCGAGAAACCGGGTTCCCGCCGGTGTCAGCACCACATTGCGGGCGCTGCGGCGCAGGAGCCGCTCGCCCAGCAGGTCTTCAAGCTTTCGGATCTGCAGGGAGACCGCCGATTGACTGCGGAAGAGGCTTTCCGCCGCCTTCGTGAAACTCCCGGTGCGGCTCGTCAGAACAAAGGCCTTCAGCAAGGCCGGATCAATCGTGTCCATGGCAATCCATTCATGAGTTTTTCAAATCCAAATACTCAAGATTATTAATTTCTGCAATTCATTTGCAGCCCCTACATGTGGCGCGCACACAGTTTTCAAACGTCAGGAGACAGACATGAACGTTCACAGCGCGCAGGCCGCCTATTCCATAGCACCCGCTGAAACGGCGCAGGTCGCCGTTGCCTATGGTGACGGTATCGGTCCGGAAATCATGCGCGCCGCCCTGCGATGCATGCACGCCGCGGGCGCGGACCTGGACATTCATGAAGTCATGCTCGGCGAAAAGGTCTATGAGGCCGGCCACACATCCGGGATCCTGCCGGACAGCTGGAGCACCTTGCGGTCCGCCGGTGTCCTGTTCAAGGGCCCGATCACCACGCCCCAGGGCGGCGGCTACAAGTCGCTGAACGTGACCATCAGGAAGACGCTCGGCCTGTTCGCCAACATCCGCCCCTGCGCCGCCCTCACGCCCTTCGTCGCGTCGAACCATCCGGGCATGGACGTCGTGATCTTCAGGGAGAACGAGGAAGATCTCTACGCCGGCATCGAGCACCGCCAGACAGACGAGGTGTTCCAGTGCCTCAAACTTGTCTCGATCCCGGGCACGGAGCGGATTATACGGCAGGCCTTCGAATATGCGCGGTCGAACGGACGCAGAAAAGTGTCCTGTTTTTCCAAGGACAACATCATGAAACTGACGGATGGTCTGTTTCACAAGATGTTCCTGAAGATATCGGCAGAATACCCTGAAATCGCTGCGGATCACTGGATCGTCGATATCGGGGCCGCCAAGCTCGCCGCGTCGCCGGAGTTGTTCGACGTCATCGTCACGACGAACCTCTACGGAGACATCATCTCTGACATCGCCGCAGAAATCAGCGGATCTGTCGGGATCGCACCGTCGGCGAATATCGGTGAAAGCTTTGCCATGTTCGAGGCCATTCACGGGTCGGCACCGGACATCGCCGGGAAAGGCATCGCCAACCCGTCGGGGCTGATCCTTGCCGGTGTGCAGATGCTCGGGCATCTCGGGCAGCAGCAGGCCGCGTCGAGGCTCCAAAACGCCTGGCTGAAAACGATCGAAAGCGGCATTCACACCGCAGACATTCATTCAAAGGAGCAAAGCCGGATGAAGGTCGGAACGGACGAATTCGCCGATGCGGTCATCGACAGGATCGGCGAACTGCCCAAACGGCTCAAGCCTGCCGCCCTTCAGGGCCAAAGGCCCGCGCCGGCGATCGCGCCGCCCGTCCGTCCGGTTCCGGCGCAACGGCGACTTGTCGGTGTGGATCTCTTCGTGCGCGACACGGTGGTCGATCCGGACAACCTGGCCGTCCGGCTGATCGCAGCGACCCAGCAATGTGCCGCCACACTGACCATGATCACCAACCGGGGCGTGAAGGTCTGGCCGGCAGGCCTGCCCGAAACCTTCAAGACGGATCACTGGCGGTGCCGCTTCGAATGCGACGAAGCGCACCTCAAGCAAGGCGACATCGCCGACCTCATCATGGCTCTCAGCCAGAAGGAGGTCGAGGTCATCAAGACGGAAAACCTTTATACCTTCAACGGTGTCCCGGGTTACTCGCTCGGCCAGGGACAATAAGAGAAAAACAGAACGACCCCATCCGCCAACTTTCCTTCCGGCAGAACTCCCTGCCGGAAGGTTTTTTTTGTGAAAACACAGTCCGTATCCGGAGCCGAACCCATTGCATCCGCTCCGCCGGGCAGCAAAGAAAACGCCGGGAAAGAAACATTTGTTTCAGGGTTTGACAAGACAAAAAACAAATGAAACAGTGCGCCGATGGGAGCCAGGCCGCAGCAGCAAATCCGGACAGCGATTTCGGCGAGTTACGCCGAGTTGAGCGACGCATTGCGCGTTGCCGCGGACTATATTGCCGAAAACCAGGTGGAAATCGCCACCAGAAGCCTGCGGTCCATCGCTTCCGCAAGCGGTGTTTCACCGGCAAGCTACACGCGCCTCGCACGCGCGCTGGGATACACGGACTATGAAGCCCTGCGGGAACAGGCGCGCACAGAACTGACGGCGCGCGAACAAGCGAGCTTCCGGGAGAAGGCGCGCCGTCTCCAATCGGACGCCGACCAGCCGCTCCTTCCACGCCAGGTATCCGCCTGTATCGACAACATTCAGGGGCTGATTGCCGATATCGATCCGTCGACACTCGAGGCGGTGGTGGAGCAGCTCTCGGGTTCGCGCAAGGTTGTTTTGATCGGCGCCCTCGGCTCGGCCGGTTTTTCAGACTATTTCGCCTACCTTGCCAAATGGTTCGATGACCGCTGGTCGGTCGCGGGGCGGAACGGAACCACACTGGGCAGCACGCTTGCTGGTCTGGACGGGAAGGATACGGTGCTGATCATCTCCAAGCATCCTTATGCCCACAGGTCCGTGCGCGCCGCCAAGATTGCGGCCGGGAAAGGTGCAACGGTCGTGGTTCTGACCGACAGCCGCGCCTTTCCAGGCCTGCAATACGCCGACTATCACTTCATTCAACGAACTGAAAGTCCACACTTTTTTTCGTCTTACGCAGCCACGCTCGTCCTGATAGAGACCATCACGGGCATGCTGGTTGCGCGGGCCGGGTCCGATGCCGAGGCACGGATCCAGGAAGTTGAGAAGCATAATCGCTTGCTCGACGAGATTGAAAATGTCTAGGGTGGTGTGCCACGCTTGACTTAAGAATTTTAACAATGGGGAAGTCTAGTCAAATGATGATGAAAATGAACCTTGCAGGTGCTGTTCTGGCGACCAGCATCGCATTCACCGGAGCAGCAACGGCTGAAGAATTCATCACGATCGGAACCGGTGGCGTCACTGGCGTTTACTACCCGACCGGTGGTGCGATCTGCCGTCTCGTCAACAAGGGCCGCAAGGACCACGGCATTCGCTGCTCGGTCGAATCCACGGGCGGTTCCGTGTACAACATCAACACGGTTCGTGAAGGCGAGCTCGAGTTCGGTGTCGCACAGTCTGACTGGCAGTACCATGCCTACAACGGCACTTCGAAATTCGAAGACAAAGGTCCGTTCGAGAACCTGCGCGCAGTCTTCTCTGTTCATCCCGAGCCGTTCACGGTCGTGGCGCGTGCCGATTCCGGCATCAAGAACTTCGAGGATCTCAAGGGCAAGCGCGTGAACATCGGCAACCCGGGTTCCGGTCAGCGCGGCACCATGGAAGTGCTGATGGAAGCAATGGGCTGGACCACCGGAGATTTCGCCCAGGCAACCGAGCTGAAAGCCGCCGAGCAGTCCGCAGCTCTCTGCGACAACCAGATCGATGCAATGGTCTATACGGTCGGTCACCCCTCCGGCTCCATCCAGGAAGCAACGACCGCCTGTGATTCCGTTCTGGTGAACGTGGGCGGCGGTGCCGTCGACAAGCTTGTCGGCGACAACAGCTACTACCGGACCGCGACCATTCCGGGCGGCATGTACCGCGGCAATGACGGCGACACGAACACCTTCGGTGTGGGTGCGACCTTCATCACGTCCGCAGATGTTGCCGACGACACGGTTTACACGCTGGTCAAGTCGGTGTTCGAGAACTTCGACGCCTTCAAGAAGCTGCATCCCGCATTTGCAAACCTGAAGCCGGAAGAAATGGTTGCCGACGGACTGTCCGCACCGCTTCATCCGGGTGCTGCCAAGTACTACAAAGAGCAAGGCTGGATCAACTAATCCAGAACCGCTTCGGGTCCGGGGATCATCTCTCCGGACCCACTTCTTTGCGCCGAAGAACGTCAGAAAAAACGCGGGCGCAAACGAATTGCATGTCACGTTTTTCTGAGGGCCGCTGGCCCGAAACACCCGGGAATTTATGGGCGCAGCTCCGTCGCGAGCTGTTGGATGGGGGATTTTCATGGCGGATCAGAATCAACCGAGCAATCAGGACTCAAGGCGAGGTCTGTCGGAAGAAGAGCTTCAGGAACTTGTTGCCGCTTCCGATTCCGGCTCGCGCAATCCGGCCGGAAGCGTCGGCCTGCTTTTGGCAGGGGTCGCGTTCTTGTGGTCCGTGTTCCAGGTTCTTCTTGCCTCCCCGGTCGCCTACTACATCCTTCCCGGCGATCTGATCAACAA
Source organism: Roseibium sp. (assembly GCF_965229775.1). Lineage (GTDB taxonomy): Bacteria > Pseudomonadota > Alphaproteobacteria > Rhizobiales > Stappiaceae > Roseibium. The sequence continues at coordinate 4,028,640 of NZ_OZ245929.1, read as the reverse complement.
CAGCCGCCAGTTCCACCTTGCCTTTGCGATGTTCCTGGCCTTCATGGCCTATCCCGCGCTCAAGAGCAGTCCGCGCCACTACATTCCGATACAGGACTGGATACTCGCGCTGTTCGGTGCGTTCATCGCGCTCTACGGATTTTTCTTCTACGAGAAAATCGTCAATAACGGCGGCCTCGCCGATGACATGGACAAGTGGTTTGCGCTTGCCGGCATCGTCGTCCTGTTCGAAGCGGCAAGGCGCGCGCTCGGCCCCGCGATGGCGGCGGTTGCGACCGTGTTTCTGCTCTATGTTTTCTTCGGTTCCTCCGAATGGGTTCCGGAGGTCATCCGCTGGAAAGGTGCGTCGCTGAAAAAGGCGATGAGCCACATGTGGATCACCTCGGAGGGGGTCTTCGGCATCGCCCTTGGCGTCTCCACCAAGTTCGTCTTTCTGTTCGTGTTGTTCGGCGCGCTTCTCGACAAGGCGGGGGCCGGAAACTACTTCATCCAGATGGCCTTCGGCGCACTCGGGCACCTCAAGGGCGGCCCCGCCAAGGCCGCCGTTGTCGGTTCCGCCGCAACCGGCCTGATCTCCGGTTCCTCGATCGCAAACGTTGTCACGACCGGTACCTTCACGATCCCCCTGATGAAGCGCGTCGGTTTCTCATCGGAACAGGCCGGCTCGGTCGAGGTGGCGTCTTCGGTGAACGGCCAGATCATGCCTCCGGTCATGGGGGCCGCGGCGTTCCTGATGGTCGAATATGTCGGCATCTCCTATGTCGACGTGATCACGCATGCCTTCCTGCCCGCGGTCATTTCCTACATCGCGCTGGTCTATATCGTGCACCTTGAAGCCGTGAAACGGAACATGCCGACGATCGGCCACAAGACCGTCTCAACGCTGCGCACGGTGCTTGGCATGTTCTTCTTCTTTGCCGGGTTCGCGGCGCTCTGCTACGGCGTCAAGTTCCCGGTCGGCTGGATCGTCGCGGCCGTTCCCGAAGGGGCAAGCTGGATCCTGGCCGTGCTGGTGTTCGTCGCCTATCTCGCCCTCCTGAAGCTTGCGGCGACGGTCGACGACCTGCATCCGGACGATCCCAACGAGAAGGAAATCACGCTTCCGGAAATCTCCGAGATCTACAAGGCAGGCCTCTATTACCTGCTGCCGATCGTGGTGCTCGTCTACTTCCTGATGATCGAACAGAAATCGCCCGGTCTTTCGGCGTTCTGGGCAACGGCCCTGCTCTTCGTGATCCTGCTGACACAGCGGCCGATCAAGGCGATTTTCCGAGGGGAAAGCGAAACCGTCAACGAACTGAAGGAAGGCGTCAACGATCTTGTCCATGGCATGATCGACGGCGCCCGCAACATGATCGGCATCGGCCTGGCGACGGCGACCGCAGGCATCATCGTCGGCACCGTCACCCTGACGGGCATCGGGCAGGTCATGGCCGACCTTGTCGAGTTCGTGTCGGGCGGCAATCTGGTCCTGATGCTGATGTTCGTGGGCGTTCTGTCACTGGTCCTCGGCATGGGTCTTCCAACCACCGCGAACTACATCGTGGTCTCCTCACTCATGGCCGGTGTGGTGGTTGAACTGGGGGCGCAGTCCGGCCTGATCGTGCCACTCATCGCCGTGCACCTGTTCGTGTTCTATTTCGGGATAATGGCGGACGTGACGCCTCCGGTGGGCCTGGCGTCCTTCGCCGCGGCGGCCGTGTCCGGAGGCGACGCCATACGCACGGGATTCACAGCCTTCTTCTACTCGCTCAGAACCGTTGCCCTGCCCTTCATGTTCATCTTCAACACCGATCTTTTGCTGATCGATGTCGGATGGTTGCAGGGAACGCTTGTTTTCGTGGTCGCAACAATCGCGATCCTCGTCTTTACCGCAGGCACGATGGGCTACTTCGTCACCAAGAGCCGGATCTACGAAAGCGTTGCCCTGGTGCTGATCGCATTCGTCCTGTTCCGGCCGGACTTCTTCATGAACCGCATCCAGCCTCCGTTCGAGCAGATCCCGCCGGCGCAGTTCGTGCAGGCGGTCGGCAATGCACCGGCAGGCCAGGAGATCCGGGTGACCGTCAGCGGGCCTGATTTCGACACCGGGGAAACAACCGAGAAGACGATCATCGTCAATCCCGGCACGGAGGACGGGGGAGAAGCACGGCTTGAAGCGCTTGGCCTAACCGTTCTCGACGAGGATGGCGTCCTGAAGATCGACGAACCGTTCCCCGGCACCCCCTACTTCGAGGAGCTCGGCGATTTCGACTTCTACGGCGACGATCCCGTGATTGCCAAGGAGGCACAAGTCGAGGTCAAGCAGATGCCCAAGGAACTTGTCTATATCCCCGGCCTGTTGCTGCTGGTGGTGGTCTATCTGATCCAGCGCGCGCGCGCTGGCCGCGAGAAAGGAGTGCCGGCATGAGCATCAAGTCAGTGCTGTGTGCAGTCGACATTTCACACGAGGATGATGTGCAGGTGCTTGAAACGGGCGACAAGCTTGCGCGTCTCGACGGAGCCCAGCTGGACGTCATCACCGTCGTGCCGAACTATGGCGTGACGCTGGTCAACTCCTATTTCGACGAGAACTTTCAGGGCGAGCTGGTCACGAAAACCAAATCGGCCCTGAACGACATGGTCACCCGTGTGCTGGGTGACGAGCGGAACCAATCCATTCGCCACATCGTCGCGGCCGGCTCCATCTACGAGGAGATCCTGGAGGCGGCGAAGCAAGCCGGCACCGATCTGATCGTCATCGGCGCGCACAAGCCCCATCTAAAGGAGTTTCTCCTCGGCCCGAACGCGGCACGGGTCGCGCGTCATTCTCAATGTTCGGTCTATATCGTCCGGGAATAGTGTTGCGGGTCGACACCAGCAAGTGACGTAAACGTCTTTACAGGTTTGAAGCCGTGGGGCCGATGAAGGGTTCCACGGCTTCTTTTCTGACTGATGACTAAGCTAGAAGTCCAGAAAGGCATGCTGCGCAAATCGCCTAACAGCGTCGGCAACTCATACGCGAAAGTGAACACGGTGAACGGACACGGTAGAAAGGCGAGCGGCGGTGTTATTCTGGTTGATATTTGGCGCTTGCGCATATGCCGGTGCTGCAGGATGGCCGCTCTGGACAATCCCGACCCTCGGAGTTGGCTGGTTGATTGCCGACTATTTCCATCGGCCGGGCTTCTATATCATCTGCTTTCAGCGGGGAGCAGCTTATTCGCTCTGGACAATCCTACTGACGGCAACGATCGGGCCGACGGTGATCTACGCAATGAGTTGGTCGATTGTGTGGGCTCTGTCGAGCTAGCGGCGCGGCGCATGGGGAAACTCGTCGTCTCTCATCAGCTTGCCGACCAGGTTCGCCGTGCTAGCGAAATTAAGACGATCTGACCGTTCCATGTGTTGAGCTACACGAAACCAATACTTCCACTCATCACGCGACATAAGGATGAAGTCATCGTCGCTTGTCGAAGGAATATGCGCAAGGTGGTGGTGAAGAATGATAGCCAGTTTCTGAGGATCAATAACGTGGTCCTCCAGATCCCGGTAAAGATCGTTCAGTGTGCGTTCGTTCAGTTCTACAATCCAATTCAGTCTCTCTGCATCCGACATAGGAACCTCCCTCAAAAGCGCTCAACACTCGAGCTCTCTTTAAGGTTGTATTAGCCGAATGTGCTCGGCGTTATGCTCGCAGCGCAGTGTTTTTCAAGCTCTGCGCAATAAAAATTAGCAGCGTCCGATCATGGTTTGCTTGCAAGATTCATCGTCAAAACTACCGTAAATTCGCAAAATTTTTTCAATGTTACCAACGGCGTTTGATTTTCGCTCAATGCAAATTACGACTCTTTCAAGAGTACTAGTACAATGCTCTCGCTTCGGAATAACCTAGCGTCTTGCAACCGTTTCCTTACAAACAGTGCAAGGAAAGGACCAATGCACGACGGTTTGTAGTTTTTCAGCTCGCGCGCAATACGACCCGATTTGGCGCACTACTCCACAACACTCACACCTTCGAGATTCAGAGCGCGAATCACTATATGTTCAGCACTTCGAACACAGAATTCGAATAGCAGAAGCTACCAAAAATTAAGCAAAGCAACCTTCCTCAACCAGAAAGGAAGAGGTTTGTTTACCGCAACCGGGGTAAATTTGCTGCATGCTTGGGCTTATCAGGAAATCTACGCAGAGGAAGTTTCTCGCGATCATGTTCGCGGCATTGATTGCCGTAAACGGACCGCTGCTGATTACGTTTTTTGTCATGACAAAAAACTCGGTCGAGCGCGAAATGATCGCGAAGAAACGGGTTCTGCTTGATGCCAACAGCAAGGCCCTGAGCAAGGCGCTGTGGGACTTTGACTATGACAACCTGAGAAAATGGGCCGGCGCGATCGCGAATGATCGCGACATATTCAGCATCGAGATCCTCGACGACAACGACAAGTCTCTGGCGCTGATCTCCAAGGACGGCAGCACCGACACCGCGCTCAGCAGGGAAAATGCCCTGTTTTCAAAGGAAATCACGCACAGGGTGGACGGGGTCGAGCATAGCGTCGGCACCTTGCGCATCCGCTTCATGTCCAGCCACATCAGCAATGCAGCGGTCCGGGAAGTCGTCAAATCGGCGATCCTGTTTGTCGTGTCGACCATATCGGTGCTCGTCGCCGCGCTGATTGCCAACCGTTTCATGATCACGCGGCCGTTGCTGCGCCTGAACGATGCGATCGAAGCCACGCAACGCTCGGGCACCCGCCGGAAGGTTGACTGGAACTCCTCGGACGAACTCGGCCGCGTCACCAGCGCCTTCAATGAAATGCAGGAGAGACTGGACCAGGACGAGACGCAGCTGATCAGGGCCAACAAACGATTGACGTTTCTCTACAACAACACGCCCGTGATGCTGTATTCCATCGACAGCGACGACAACATTCGCAACGTTTCGGACTACTGGCTGCACGCGACGGGCTACAGCCGCAAGAACGTCATCGGCCGCAAGTTCTGTGAGTTCATCCATGACGACTTCAAATGCGACTACCTGAATAACCGGAGCATGCTCTCGGACGGCAAGAACGAGACGCTGGAACTGACGTCGGTCTTCCAGAAGGCGGATGGCAGCTGTCTCGATGTGCTGATCACGGAAACCAAGGATTTCGACGATAGTGCGCATGGTGGCAGCTCCCCGTCTGTCATGACCGACATCAGCAAGCTGAAGGCCGCCGAGGCGGAAATCCTGCGGCAGGCGCGAACCGACTACCTCACGGGACTGGTAAACCGGGAAGGGTTTGCGGACCGCCTGAATGCGGCGATAGAAAGTTCGGACGGCTCTGACGATATCGCGGTCCTCTTCTTCGATCTCGACCGCTTCAAGTGGGTCAACGACAATCTTGGGCACTTCGCCGGCGACCGCGTTTTGCAGTCGGTGACCCGTGAAATCGCGGAACTGCTGGAGGACGACGATTGTTTCGGCAGGTTCGGCGGCGACGAATTCGCGATCATGCTGTCGTGCGAATCGAGCAAGAAACGGGCCGTCGAACTTGCCACCAGGATCAATCGCACCTTGAACCGTCCCATCGATCTGGGCGGCCGGACGCTGCAGATTTCCGCCAGCGTCGGGATCTCGTTCTATCCCGACAACGCGAAAAGCGCGGAAGAACTCCTCAAGGCGTCCGATGTCGCGATGTACCGGCAAAAGAACAGCGGGCGAAACGGCTTTTGCGTCTTCAACGAACAGTTCGGCAAGGAGGCCAGTCAGCAGCTCGAGGTCAAGGAAGTCATCTCCGAGGCCCTGGAGAATGACTGGTTCCAGCTGCATTTCCAGCCGATCGTCGATCTGAAGAGCAGAACGCCGATCGGCTATGAAGGGCTGCTGCGCCTGGTCCACCCGCAAAAGGGCGTGCTGCCTCCCCTTGAGTACATCCGCGCTGCCGAACAGACCGGAGGTATCCTGGAGATCGGCGATCTGGTTCTGGAGCTGGGTCTCGATGCGCTTGAACGCATGCAGGCCAGCCAGAACTGCAACACCGCCTATGTCGCCCTGAACTTTTCCGCCGCGCAGTTTCTGCCGGACCTGGCAAACAATCTCAGGGAAAAGCTGACGGCGCATCGCGTCGATCCGGGCCGGCTGGTTCTCGAGATCACCGAAACGACCCTCATGCAGAACAGCATGGGGCTGGACGGGCTCATTGAAGACATCCGGAAACTGGGCTGCACCTTCGCGCTGGATGATTTCGGGACAGGCTTCTCGTCTCTCAGCTACATGCATCGCTTCCCGGTCGACACGGTCAAGATCGACAGGTCGTTCATCAAAGGGCTGGACGAACGGTCAGGCATCGAGCGCACCAACAAGACTGCCGCATTGATCGAGGCGGTTGTCGGGTTGTCGCAAAAGCTCAAGCTGAAAGTCATCGCCGAAGGCATCGAGACCGAGGCCCAGTGCAACCGCCTTGTCGAGCTGGGCGTTGAAACCGGTCAGGGCTTCCTGTTCGGTAAAGCCGAACCGCTTGCAGCGCACCTTTCGGAGCACGATACCGGACGCTCTGAAAAGCCGCTGTTGCCGGACGAGAAACTGCGAAACACCGGATAGGACTGACTGACGGACCCGAGCAATCGAGGATCAAGCAATGCGAAAATTGACGAGAAGATCCGTTGTCGCCGGCCTCACCGCCGTCACCACCATGCCCGTCGCCGGTTCCGCCAGCGCGGACAGCGAGCTTGTGTCCCTCAAGGTCATGACGGAGGAGTATCCGCCCTTCAACTACCATGACGGAACGGCCCTGCGCGGGATCAGCGTCGAGATCATGGAAGAGATCTTCAAGCGGACGATGTCGGGTCACACCCGGAAGGACATCGCGCTTCTTCCCTGGGCACGGGGCTACAATCTCACCCTGCAGAGACCGGGACATGCGCTCTTTTCAACCACGCGGACCCAGGACCGCGAAAGCCTGTTCCGGTGGGTCGGCCCATTCGTTTCGACGGTGGTCGGCCTGACGGCACGCAAGGACCGCAACCTGAAAATCGAAACTGTGCATGATCTTGCCAAGATCCGTATCGGCGTCGTCAAGGACGATGTGGGGCAATTGCTCCTGCGCGCCCAGGGTGTTCCGGACGATCGCATCGAACCCGTCCTGTCAAACGAACAGAATTTCCGGAAGCTCATTGCCGGCCGCGTGGACGCCATTTCCTATGAAACCGAAGTGACACGCTGGGGCCTGCAGCAGATGGGTGCCGATCTCAGCGAATATGAGACCGTCTACGACCTCAATCGCGGCGAGCTCTATCTCGCGCTCCATCACCAGACCTCAGGCGACGTGATTGATGTTCTGCAGGAAGCGTTCGATTCCATGGTCCGCGACGGCGCCCATGACAAGATCCTGAAAGGATACGGCATACGCTCTTCGGACTCCTGAGCCCAGGATAGCGCATCTAACCGGCCTCGCACACACTTGACGCCGGGCGGGTCACGTCATGCGGGACAGCACCGCCTTCAGCCTGACGGCTTCCTCACCGAGCGGGCGTGTCTGAGGCCAGGCGATATAGTACCCCTTCCCCGTGATCATCTTGCGGTCATGCATTGCCACCAGCGCACCTGACGCGATTTCGTCCGCCAGCAGCGGCAGCGCTCCGAGGGCCAGACCGTCTCCCCTGAGCGCCCGGCCGATTGTCTGGTTGTAGCTGGCGCAATCGACGCGATCGTTTTGCTCGAATTCCGTCCATCCGGTTCTTTGGATCCAGACCGGCCAGTCCGTCCAGTTCGGCGCCATGCGCGCAAAATTCAGGAGCGGCGGTCTCGACGCGGGTTCCTGAGCGCTTGCATTCTTGACAACGGCGGGAGTCCCGACCGGAACGATTTCCTCTTCGAACAACAGTTCCAGGTTCCAGCCCGGCAGCCTCTCCTCACCATGCAGGATGACGAGATCGTTTTCCGGTCTGAGCAGGTCGCCCAGTTCGTCGGCGGTGCTCAGATTGAACGGACAAGCCTCGTCGGACAAGGCGAAGTCACGCAGTTTTGCCTGGAGCCAGAACGTCGCCAGCGCCGTGACGGAGGCAATCTGGACCACGGGCTGCGCAGGCACCTTTATGGTCCGGAAGGCCCAATCCAGGTAATCCAGCGTCATGCCCGTCTTTTCCGCGAGATACGCTCCGGCCTCCGTCGGAACCAGCTTGCGGCCGCTGCGCACGAACAGATCGACGCCGAGCCAAAGTTCCAGCTGCTTGATGCGTTTGCTGACGGCGGCCTGCGTCACATAGAGCTCGTCAGCGGCCTCGGTGAAATTCAGATGCCGCATGGCCGCTTCGAAAAACACGATCGTATCCAGCGGCGGCAAGGACTTGCGATAGTTTTGCATTCCGAAAAGTTATCCAATCTGCAGAGAATTTCCATGGTTTTATTGAAGTTGTTCCGAATTGATATTCCTTTTCGTAAGAAAAGGAGACAGCGGCAATGGCCGAACTGGATTGGCACGCTGAGCGCAGCGACCTCGACGGACTGGCGCAATTGGACCGAAGCCCGTCAGATGACGGCATCGACCATGTCGCGGTGCGAACCTACCGGCAGGGCCGCGTGCGCGCGCAGATGCTTGCCCATGGGGTCGATGCGGTGATCCTGTCCGATCCGGTTAATATCCGCTACGCGACCGGCACTCGGAACATGCAGGTCTTTTCCATGCGCAACACGCCGTCACGCTACCTGGTGATGACCCAGAACCGGTCGATCCTGTTCGAGTTCACCGGATGCGAGCATCTGGCACACGGCTTTGAAACCGTTGACGAAGTGCGGCCTGCCAGAACCGCGAGCTTCGTCGCCGCCGGCCCGCACATCGCCGAGCGTGAACAGGAATGGGGCCTGGAAATGGCCGCCCTGATCCGGGAGCTCACCGGTGAGCGAAAGGCGACCGTCGGCGTGGAACGCCTGAACGCCGGCTCGAAATTCGCGCTTCAGGAGGCCGGGTTGACCGTAGTCGATGCACAGCAGCCCGTCGAGATGGCGCGCGCGCTCAAGTCGCCCGAGGAAATGAACTGCGTGATTGCCTCGCTGCGCGCAACGGAAACGGGCGTGGCGCGTTTGCGGGAGGCCATCCGGCCGGGACAGACGGAAGCGGAACTCTGGTCCGTGCTGCATCAATCGATCATTGCGCAGAATGGAGACTATGTCGAAACGCGGCTGCTCAATGCCGGTGCACGCACGAACCCCTGGTTCCAGGAGGCCTCCGCAAGCGTCATCAACGCCAACGATCTGATCGCGCTCGACACGGATGTCGTCGGGTGCCACGGCTACTATGCCGACTTCTCGCGCACGTTTCACGCCGGGCCGGACAGGCCCAGCGCGGCGCAGAGGGAACTCTACAAGGTCGCCTTCGAACAGGTGCACCACAACATGGATATTCTCCACCCGGGCATGACCTTCCGGGACTACGCGGACAAGGCCTGGAACATTCCGGACAAGTTCTACAAGAACCGGTATTACCTGTCCGCGCACGGTGTCGGCATGACCGGGGAATATCCCTACCTCTACCATCACGGCGACTTCCCGGATGCGGGCTATGACGGCGTGCTGGAACCGGGCATGACCCTGTGCGTGGAAAGCTTCATCGGCGCGGACGGCGGCAAGGAAGGCGTAAAGCTGGAACAGCAGGTGCTGATCACGGAGACCGGGATCGGCCTCCTTTCCCTGTTTCCGTTTGAAGATGAATTGCTGAACTGAGCGCGGCAATCACGGCTCTCACCGCGTCCGCGTCGCCGGCGCGCTGCACCCCTACCGTTCAGGTGTGCGGAAGCGCGAGCGCGAAGATGCCGACAAGGATGAGACTGATGGCCCACACCCGGTCCAGGTTGAACCAGGCTTTTTGCAGGAATTTCAGTCCGAGCCAGGAATAGACGCCAAAGGCGATCAGGCCGCCGGCGGTCGCCATGGCGAGCGTATGCACCACCGAGACAAGAAGCGCCATGCGCACGTCGGCCCCCATCAGCGTGCCGGCAGCCTGATGTCCCTCGTTCTGCACCGAGCAGATCCCGAGATAGATGGGCACGAGCATCAGCCCCGCCCCGTGCGCGATTGCAACGAGAAAAGACCAGAGCCCCAGTTTTGCCGGCGATACCCGCGCCAGAAAGCGCGGGTGCCTGTTGGTGATCAGGAGATAGAGCCCCAGACCGATCACGAGGCAGGCGGCAAAGATCCTTATCTCGTTCTCAAGGCTGACCAGCGTGATCATGGCGGAAAACGGCAGCAGAATCGCCAACATGGCCAGCAAGTGACCTGCGGCCAGTGACAGCAGCGCGCGCGGCAAGGCCTGCGCGCGCCGTTCCATCAGCGCCGCCGAGACGGCCAGCGGCCACCCCATGCCGGGATTGAGCCCGTGATAGAGGCCAGAGCCGATGACGGCCAGCCAGAGGGCCGTCATGCTCATTCCTTCCAATTTCTAGACCGACGGGTAGCAGAAACTGTCCGTCGAACAGTCGCCGCCTTCCAGCCTGATCTGGTGTGACCGGTAGCCTTGAGGGAATTCGACCCAGAAGTTCTCGGCCAGCGTCAGGCCGCCGTTGGGACCCGCGTTCGCCATGACCATCGCGGCGCCCCGGTCACCGGGATAGAACTGGTCATCCCAGGTGGAATAGAGGGAGTTGGTCCAGTAGACCCGCTTGCCGTCCCGGCTGATCTCGACCATCTGGGGACCGTAGCCGAAGTCCTTTCCGTTTGGATGTTTGGTCTTCTTCACGATCCCGCCGATTTCCACCTTGCCGGCAAGCTTGGGATTCATCGGATCGGAGACATCGTACTGATGCATTTCGCCCGTGCCCCAGCAGGCGACATAGAGAAACTTGTCGTCGAGGCTGAGGTCAATGTCCGTGACGAGGGGCGGCACCGCGGAAAAGCCCTTCAGCATGTCCGGCAAGTCATCGGGATCGGCGGGCTGCGGGTCGATCGTGACCGTCTTCTTCGCTTCAAAGGTGCCGTCGTCATTGCGCCACCAGGTGAAGATTGAGCCCTGCAGATTGGTCGTGTCGACGACAACGCCACAGAAGCCGTACTGCTTGGCAGGGTCATGCGCCGGCCGGATCTCCAGCGCCATCTGGTGGTTTTCGCCGAGGTCAATCGTCTGTACGTTCTTGCGCGCCCTCAGATCCCAGAAATGGATCCGGTGCCCGTACTTGTTGGACAGGAGATCTTCCGGCACCAGCCCGTTTTCGAATTGCGGCGGCAGGCCCCATTCGGAAGACACCATGTAGTCGCGCGGCAGGTTCCACCAGAAATCATAGTGCTTGTCCTGGATGCCGCGGTCCATTTCGTAGCGGCCCCGGATCTCGAAGGTTTCGCAATCCATGATGAAAATGCCGGGAGGTCCGTCCGTTCCATCCTCGCCGCCGCCGCCCAGCGTCGAGACATAAATCCCCTCCGGACCGCAATGGATCGTGTGCGGCCGGGAATATCCCGTCTTCGCAAAGACTTCTTCCGGCTCGATGATCTTGTGGATCTTCGCGTCGAGCGGCTCCTTGACGTCGATGACGTAGATCCTTGAGGAACGGATGCCGGGAATGATGAGATAACGGCGTTCGAGAAACGCGTGGCCTGTCAGGGGGGACAATGCCGACGAACAGGCATTCCAGCCGAAATGATGAAATTCGTCGCCCGTGTTGGGCATCATGACCGTGTGAACGATCTTGCCGTAGTCGGAACTCTCGGGATCGACATTCACCACGGCCAGGCCGTCTGGCTGTGTGAAATCCGGGCTCAGCATCAGCGTGAAGGCCAGTTTTTCAACCGGGGCCTCCATCGCCATCTGCGCAGTCGGATAAAAACTCGGATCTGGCCTCAAATTCATGTCGTCCTCCCTGAATTGCGACAATTATCAAGACGGGTTACCCGCAACTGTGGTTTTCGTGGTTTACGGTTCCGTCTTTTCCTTCCGGTCTGGTTCTCGTGACTTGCCGATCGGTCGGGACAGATGCGCGTTCTTATTGCGTCGTTCAAAGCCCCGGGAAGAAGAGGATGCCTTAACGTTACTGTCAGGTCGAGAGCAAAAATTTTCTAAATTCTTGACGTTAGGCGCAAAGTGACGGGGGCTGCGAAGGCTTTTCAACAAACGCGCGGGTGAACAAATGCGTCTTTCATGAAAAAACCGACCTTATTGCAAACTCGGCCTAGGCAAACTTCTCCCAACGTCCTATCTAATCGTAATATTGCGATGGGTTCCGATCCCGGGGCGCACGCGTAACCAAGCCTGCCTTCAATCTTCCGGAGAGCTTTCCAATGAGCGATACCTCGACCTATACCCCGCCCAAAGTCTGGACGTGGGAACAGCCGAACGGCGGTGAATTTGCGAGCATCAATCGGCCGATCTCCGGTGCGACCCACGAAAAGGACCTCCCGGTCGGCGATCACCCGCTGCAGCTCTATTCGCTGGCAACCCCCAACGGCGTCAAGGTGACGATCATGCTGGAGGAGCTACTGGCGCTCGGCCACACGGAGGCCGAATACAATGCCTGGCTGATCCGCATCAACGAAGGCAACCAGTTCTCGAGCGGTTTCGTCGGCGCAAATCCCAACTCGAAGATCCCGGCTCTGGTGGATCACAGCACCGAAACGCCGACACGGGTGTTCGAGTCCGGGTCGATCCTGATGTATCTGGCGGAAAAGTTCGGCGCATTCCTGCCGAAGGATCCTGCCGCCAGAACCGAAACGCTCAACTGGCTTTTCTGGCAGATGGGCTCCGCTCCCTATCTCGGCGGCGGTTTCGGACACTTCTATGCCTACGCGCCGGAAAAGTTTGAATACCCAATCGACCGCTTCGCGATGGAAACGAAGCGTCAGCTCGATGTTCTCGACAAGGCGCTGGCCGCTCGTCCCTACATTGCCGGAGACGACTACACGATCGCCGACATGGCGATTTTTCCCTGGTATGGCGGACTTGTCCTCGGGCGGCTCTACAACGCAGCCGAATTCCTCTCCGTGGATGACTACAAGAACGTCAAAGCCTGGGCCGAAAAGATCGACGCCCGTCCGGCCGTCATCCGGGGTCGCAGGGTCAACAAGGCCTGGGGCGAAGAGCACGAGCAATTCCACGAGCGGCACAGCGCGTCGGACCTGGACCCCAAGGAGCCGGTAGAGACGGCGGCGGAATAACCAAACGGCAGCGGCCTGCGTCGACAGGTCGCTGCCACTTCACCATGGGCGCGAACGATTAGCCATCGCAGTGCCGCGAATGCGCTCAGAAAATATTACTAATTCCCACCTAAATCCGAGTATTCAGAGCGAAAATTGCGGCGGGCGCCAAGACTACAATACCCGCCACCGCATTTTTCTTAAAAAAACAGTTCAAAACCTGATCCAAGGTTGGCTGCGCAATACACGCCCCTTCCCGCGGAAACACGTCTTGTCATAAGTATAATTTTCGTCTCTATATGCAGCCACGCACAAAAATCGGGGCATGCGGGGGACACTTCTGTTTCCTTTCGCCCACGATCCCACACTCTCGGCCATGTCCTGGTCACCATCTTGGAGCGACATATGTCAGAAGCCCTAAAGATCGGCACACCCAAGGAAATTTTCCCCGGGGAGGCCCGCGTGGCCATGACCCCGGACTCAGCGAAGCAGCTGCAGAAGCTCGGCTACACCTGTCTCGTTCAGAGCGGTGCCGGCAAAGCAGCCGGTTTTTCCGACGAGGCTTACAAGGAAGCCGGTGTCGAAATCGTCAAGACCGCTCCGAGCCTCTGGAAGCAGTCCGACATCGTCGCCAAGGTGCGCCAGCCGGAAGACAAGGAGCTGGGGTATCTGACGGAAGGCAAGACCCTGATCTCGTTCTTCAACCCGGGCGGCAACGAGGCCGGGCTTGAAGCCGCGAAGGAAAAGGGCGCCAACGTCATCGCGATGGAAATGGTGCCGCGCATCTCGCGCGCCCAGAAGATGGATGCGCTTTCGTCCATGGCCAACATCGCCGGTTACCGCGCGGTCATAGAGGCCGGCAACAACTTCGGGCGTTTCTTTACCGGACAGATCACCGCCGCGGGCAAGGTCCCGCCCGCCAAGGTCCTGGTGGTCGGCGCCGGTGTTGCAGGCCTTGCCGCCATCGGCACGTCGACGTCACTCGGTGCGATCACCTACGCCTTCGACGTGCGGCCCGAAGTCGCCGAACAGGTCGAATCCATGGGTGCGGAATTCGTCTATCTCGACTTCGAGGAAGAACAGACGGACGGGGCGGCCACTGGCGGCTATGCCAGCGTGTCGTCGCCGGAGTTCCGCGAGGCCCAGCTTGCCAAGTTCCGCGAACTGGCGCCGGAGATGGACATCGTGATCACGACAGCCCTCATTCCGAACCGCCCCGCGCCGAAGCTCTGGCTCGAGGACATGGTCAAGGCCATGAAGCCGGGTTCGGTGATCATCGACCTTGCCGCCGAGCGTGGCGGCAACGTGGAAGGCACAGAGGCGGACAAGAAGGTCGTCACCGACAACGGCGTCACGATCATCGGTTACACGGACTTCCCCTCGCGGATGGCATCGCAGTCCTCCAGCCTCTACGCGACGAATATCCGCCACATGATGACGGACCTGACCCCGGAAAAGGACGGTCAGCTCGTCCATGACATGGAAGACGACGTCATCCGGGGCGCGACGGTGACGCATCAGGGTGAAATCACCTTCCCGCCTCCCCCTCCGAAGGTTCAGGCAATTGCCGCGAAATCGAAGGAAAAGCCGAAGGAACTGACACCGGAGGAAAAGCGGGCCGCGGAAGCTGCTGCCTTCAAGGCGCAGACCAAGCAGCAGGTCACCCTGCTCACGGTCGGCGGCATCCTGATGCTGCTTGTCGGTCTGATCGCGCCTGCGAGTTTCCTGCAGCACTTCATCGTGTTCGTGCTGGCCGTTTTCGTCGGCTTCCAGGTCATCTGGAATGTCAGCCACTCGCTGCACACGCCGCTGATGGCGGTCACCAACGCGATTTCGTCGATCATCATCGTCGGCGCGCTGCTGCAGGTCGGGTCGGGGTCGTTCCTCATCATCCTGCTGGCGGGACTGTCCATCTTCATGGCCGGGATCAATATTTTCGGCGGTTTCCTCGTCACACGGCGCATGCTCGCCATGTTCCAGAAGTCTTAAGGAGCCCGACCCATGGAATTCGGTTTCACCACTGCCGTCTACGTGGTTGCGGCTGTTCTGTTCATTCTCTCGCTCGGGGGTCTCTCGGGTGAGGAAAGCGCAAAACGCGCCGTCTGGTACGGCATCGCGGGCATGGCGCTTGCCGTCGTCGCCACGCTCATCGGTCCAGGCTCCGGCCTCTGGCTGCTCTCCCTGCTCCTGATCGCCGCCGGCGGTGTCATCGGGTATTTCGTCGCCCAGCGCGTCCAGATGACGGAAATGCCCCAGCTGGTCGCGGCGATGCACTCGCTTGTCGGTCTCGCAGCCGTGTTCGTGGGCTTCAACGCCTATATCGAGCTTGGCCGCGTGCTCGCGATGAGCGAAGAGGAACGCAAGGCGCTGGAAGGCTTTGCGGCGCTTCTCGCCAAGAAGACGAGCGCCGAGCAGGCGATCCTGAAGGTCGAAGTCTTCCTCGGCGTCTTCATCGGCGCGGTCACCTTCACGGGCTCCGTCGTTGCCTTCGGCAAGCTTGCGGGCAAGATCACGTCCAAGGCGGAAAAACTGCCGGGTGGACACGCCCTCAATGCCGGCGCTGCCATCCTGTCCTTCGTGCTCCTGATCCTGTTCCTGAGCGGTGCCGGGATCTGGACGCTCATTCTCATGACGCTGCTGGCCTTCTTCATCGGCTACCACCTGATCATGGGGATCGGCGGCGCGGACATGCCCGTGGTTGTCTCCATGCTGAACAGCTATTCAGGCTGGGCGGCGGCGGCCATCGGTTTCTCTCTGGGCAACGACCTGCTGATCGTGGTCGGCGCGCTCGTCGGTTCGTCCGGTGCGATCCTGTCCTACATCATGTGCAAGGCGATGAACCGCTCGTTCATCTCCGTCATTCTCGGCGGTTTCGGCAACACGGCCGGCCCGGCGATGGAAGTCGAGGGCGAGCAGATCGCCATCGATGCCGACGGTGTCGCGGCAGCTCTCGATGATGCCGACAATGTCATCATCGTTCCGGGCTACGGCATGGCGGTTGCCCAGGCGCAGCAGTCTGTCAGCGAACTCACCAAACGCCTGCGTGCCAAGGGCAAGAACGTGCGCTTCGCCATTCACCCGGTTGCCGGCCGCCTGCCGGGCCACATGAACGTGCTTCTGGCCGAAGCGAAGGTGCCTTACGACATCGTACTGGAAATGGACGAGATCAACGAGGATTTCCCAGAAACGGACGTTGCGATCGTCATCGGGTCCAACGACATCGTCAATCCGGCGGCACAGGAAGATCCGAACTCACCGATCGCCGGCATGCCGGTTCTGGAAGTCTGGAAAGCCAAGCAGGTGTTCGTTTCCAAACGCGGTCAGGGCACCGGCTATTCCGGCATCGAAAACCCGCTGTTCTACAAGGAAAACACCCGCATGTATTACGGCGATGCCAAGGCCAGCCTCGACAAGCTGCTCACAATGATCGAGTAAGCCGTCAGGCCAGTCTTTTCAACGACCACCGCCCGGGGAAACCCGGGCGGTTTTTTTGTGCCTCGTTCAGGAAAACGACGCCTTGCGATTTTTTTTTGAACCTTTCCACGCGCCCGGGACACCAAGAGGTACTCGCACAAGCGGGGACACCAGCGCGTGATCCATTTTGACCGTTTCAGTTTAAGCCGCCGTTTGAGGCGGGCGCAGATGGTGTGTTTCATACAACAGGAGATCTGCAATGAGCTTCCTTTATTCCTTTCTGAATTTCTTCAAACCCCAGTTCATCAACGGCTCCGACAAGGGAGAGCTGCTCTTCGGAGGTTTCGCGTCTGATTTCATTTTCGGCAATGGCGGTAACGACAAGATTTTCGGCGGCTTCGGCAACGACTTTCTTTTCGGTGGCCACGGCAATGACAAGATCTTTGGCGGATTCGGCCACGACCTGATGTTCGGCGGGAAAGGCAATGACAAGATTTTCGGCGGCCACGGCAACGACAACCTGAATGGCGGCGACGGTGAAGACACGTTGCGCGGCGGCAAGGGCTACGACCGCCTGGTCGGCAACAAAGGCAATGACCGCATGTTCGGCGGTTCCGGTGACGACCTTCTGGTCTGGAACAATGGCGACGGGTCCGATCTCATGCATGGCGGCAGCGGTTACGACCGCGTCCAGGTCAACTTCAACACCGATCTCGTCAACAACGATCTTCAGAACAAGGATGTCGCCGAGTTCTCGGTGACACCACAGGGCGTCCAGTTCGCGCGGGTTGAACTCAACGACCAGAACGTCAATGGCCTGTTCCAGCTCGACATTCGCAAGACCGAGGTTCTGGAAACCAATTTCGGCGGCGGCGACGACACCGCGCAGATCGTCGACACCGTTCTGGACGAAATCAAGCTCGACCTGGATGGAGGAGACGGCATCGACACCCTGGACCTCTCCAGAGCTGCCGAAGGCGTCGAAGTCGATCTCGATGCAGGTACGGTCGAAGATTCCAAGGCGGTCAATTTCGAAAACGTCATCGGGACGGAATTCGACGACAAGATCACGGGCGACGACCAGGACAATTTCATTTCCGGGCTTGGCGGCGTCGACACCATCTACGGCGGCGGCGGCAACGACATCCTTGTCGCCAACAAGGGCAACGACTTCGTCTTCGGTGAAGACGGTGACGACCTGCTTGTGTGGAACAATGGCGATGGTTCGGACCTGATGGATGGCGGTGCCGACCATGACCGCGTCCAGGTCAACTTCAACACCGATCTCGTCAATGACGATCTTCAGAACAAGGACGTGGCGGAATTTTCGGTGACCCCTGAGGGTGTGAAATTCGCGCGGGTTGAGGTGAACGACCAGACCGTCAACGGCCTGTTCCAGCTCGATATCCGCAACACGGAAGCACTTGAAACCAACTTCGGCGGCGGTGACGACACCGCGCAGATCGTCGACACCGTTCTGGAGGAAATTGAACTCGATCTCGATGGCGGCGACGGCATCGACACCCTGGACCTCTCGAGAGCTTCCGAGGGCGTCGACGTCGACCTGGCGACCGGTTCGCTTGGCGACAGCTCCACGGCCGTCAATTTCGAGAACGTCATTGGTACGAACTTCAATGACGTCATCGCGGGCGATGATCAGGACAACGTGATCCAGAGCGGGTCCGGTCTGGACATCCTGTCCGGCGGTGCTGGCGCCGACACGTTCGTGTTCACCCAGGACGACACGGGTGTCAAGATCATCACCGACTTCGAAATCGGTGTCGACAGCCTGCTTTTCGTGACCGATGCGGGTTTGACGGCGGCCGACCTGGTCGACCAGCTCACGCAGATCGGCGACGACGTGCAGCTTGATGTCAACGGCAAGCTGCTGACCTTCGAGAACGCGTCGGTTGAGGATTTCAGCACCGACGCCTTCCTGTTCGCCTGAGGCTAACACCAGCAACAGCTTTCACGGTTCCCGCCGGCCCCAGGCCGGCGGGATTTTTTTTCGGCCGATTGCAGGCAGGTGTCACCCCCGCGCCAGACCGGCTGCCCTCCGGTTTTGTCGTCCCGGTTTGCCGTGTCAGCGGCATGGCCGGGAACCCGTATTCCCAGCGTCTGGAGGCTAAATGCTGAGGGAGAACCTCGTCGTTCCTCGGTTCCGGCGCGGAGACCGGTCCGGTGTCGGACAGGTGCGCCTGCGCGGCAGACCGCCCATTGGTTGTGACGCGCGTCATAAGCGTTTGCGGGCACATTCCCTCATCGTAAGCGTAGGTTCTTCGGAACACCCTGGAACGTCAGTTCTTTAACAACAGGAAACCGTGAACGCCGGCGCTCTCCCATGTCGGCGAACGCTCGTTTCATGCTTGAGGTTCGAAAGCTGCGATGGGACACACCGGTTCTACTCAAAATGGCAATGCCCACTTCAGGCGGCCGGATGATCTCCAGCTTCTGATGGCCGTAACCAAGGGCGACGAGCGTGCGTTCAAGGCAATTCATCAACGGCATTTCGTGAAGCTGACGTCCTTCGCGCACCGGGTCACTGGCGACCGCGCGGCAGCAGAGGAAGTGGCCAACGACACATTCCTCGTCATCTGGCGATCCTCCGCAAGCTTTCAGAAGCGCTCGAAAGTCTCAACCTGGATGTTCGGTATCGCCTATCGGATAGCCCGGAAAAAGCGGCAGAAGCTGGCCCGCCGGCACCTGGACGTCGATATCGATGCCTGTGCGATCAGCGACAACCAGGATCTGGCCGCGCGGACGATCGAAAAGCGCGATGTCTTAAAGGCACTGAACCGGTTGAAGCCAGAGTTGCGGGCGGTCATCGAGCTCAGCTACTTCCAGGGCTACCGCCATGCGGAAATCGCGGAGATGCTCGGCTGCCCGGTGGGGACCGTCAAGACGCGGTCCCTGAGAGCCAAACAGCAACTGCGCCATCTCCTGCGTGAAGCCCCGGAACGAACGGCCTTGCGTTGCGCAGCCTGATGGGCCCTGCCCGGCCGGGCTGCCCTTGACTTCCGGCTTATCGTCTCTGGCAACCGGAGACGTCCCGCATCTCAAGCGCTCAAGCGGTCTCCCGCTGCGTCGAAGTAGTAGGACTTGCCTTCGGAGATCCCGAGATCAAGATCTCTGCCCGGCTCGATGGAATGCTGCCCGAAAAGCCGGGCGGTGACCTGGTGTCCCTTGACCATCGCAATCACGTTGGTGTCGCCGCCAAGATGTTCGACATGCTCGACCGTTGCCTGAAGTCCGCCGCCTTCGGCGAGAAACAGGTCTTCCGGACGCACACCGAGGGTACGTTCATCGCCCTCACTCAGGAGACCGGCAGGCAGGAAATTCATGGCAGGCGATCCAAGAAAGCCCGCGACGAACTTGTTGACCGGGTTGTTGTAAAGCTCCATCGGACTGCCGATCTGCTCCACATAACCGTCGCGCAGCACAACGATCTTGTCCGCCAGCGTCATCGCCTCGGACTGGTCGTGGGTCACATAGATCATGGACGCCTCGAGCTGCCTGTGCAGGTTGGCGATCTCGAGACGCGTGTTCATGCGCAGCGCGGCATCGAGATTTGAGAGCGGCTCGTCGAACAGAAACAGTTTCGGATGCCGCACGATCGCCCGCCCGATGGCCACGCGCTGGCGCTGGCCGCCGGACAGCTCCGAGGGATACCTGTCAAGGTAGTCCTCCAGATTGAGCATGCGGGTCGCTTCCGCGATACGCTGGTCGATCACGTCTTTCGGCTGGCGCTCCTGTTTCAGGGCGAGCGACATGTTGCCCCGGACATTCAGGTGCGGGTAAAGCGCATAACTCTGGAACACCATCGCAATGCCGCGCTTTGAGGGCGGTGTGAAGTTGACGTGTTCGCCGCCGATATGAATGTCGCCCGACGTGACATCCTCCAGGCCGGCGATGACGCGCAGCAAGGTCGACTTGCCGCATCCCGACGGTCCGACGAAAACGACGAATTCGCCGTCCTCGACGTCCAAGTTGACATCCTTGAGGACATGAACGGACCCGAAGGACTTGTTGACGTTCTTGAGCGTGAGCGCCGTCATGACGATGGCTCCTTCAATGAAACGGGGTGACCCGTGCGGACGCTTTCATCTGCGGCGATGCAGATTGCCAGTGAACTCACAGCGTCCTGCATGTGCCGGGAAAGATCGAGGTTTTCGGTTATCGCGCGCAGAACGTAGGCCTGCTCCGCGTCGCAAAGTTCCTGATGGCCGGGCTCGCCCGGAAGATCGATGTTCGTGTCGCCTTCCGGGCGATGAACGAGCAGGCCACCAACCTTGGTGTGACCGTCGACATCCGCCGAGGCGCCCTTGTTGCCTTCGACGATCGACACCGAGCCGGCAGGCGAAACGACATCCTTCACGAAAAAGGCTGTTTCCGACATCATCGGGCCCCAACCGGCCTCGTACCAGCCGACGGAGCCATCTTCGAAAATCACCTGAAACTGGCCGTAATTGTACATGTCCGGCGCGATTTCATTGGAAAGCCGCAGCCCCATGCCGTTGACCTTGACGGGTTTTGCATCCGTGATCTGGCACCAGACATCGACATAGTGCACACCGCAGTCGACGATCGGCGCCGTGGTTTCCATCAGGGCCTTGTGCGTTTCCCACTCGGCTCCCGAACTCTGCTGGTTGAGGTTCATGCGGAAGACGTAGGGACCGCCAAGCGCGCGTGCCTCCTCGATGAGCCGGACCCACGAGGGATGATGGCGCAGGATGTAGCCGACCACGAGTTTCTTCTGTGTTTCCTGGGCGCAGGCAACCACTCTTCGTGCGTCCGCAACGGTTGTCGCGAGCGGCTTCTCGACAAAGACATGCGCGCCGGCATGCATGGCTGCGACCGCGTAGTCCGCGTGGCTGTCCGAATAGGTGGCGATCACCACGAGATCGGGAGATGTCTTTTCAAGGGCGACGGCATAGTCGTTGAACACCGGATAGCCGGCGAGTTCCGGATGACCGACCTCACCGGATCGGTTAACAAGCGCGACAATCTCGGACGCTCCATGCCTGTGGTGAGCCAAAGCGTGCGAGAGCCCCATGTTGCCGAGGCCTGCAATCAAGACACGTATCATTTGACCGCTCCCGAAGTGATGCCGCGAATGAGCTGGCGCGAGAAGATCACGTAGAGAATGAGAACCGGCAGGATTGCCATGCTGAGTGCGGACAGGACCGCGTTCCAGTTGGTCACGAACTGACCGATGAACACCTGGCTGCCGAGCGTCAGTGTCTTGGTTTCCTCGGCCGGCGCCAGAATGAGCGGGAACCAGAGATCGTTCCAGATCGGGATCATGTTGAAGACGGCCACCGTCGCCATGGCCGGGCGCACCAGCGGCAGAACCAGGCGGAAGAAGATCGTGTATTCGGAGAGCCCGTCGATCCGGCCGGCATTTTTCAGATCATCGGAAACCTGGCGCATGAATTCGGACAATATGAACACGGCAAGGGGAAGGCCCTGCGCCGTATAGACCAGAATGAGCGCAGTCAGCGTGTTGACCAGGCCCGTCGCCACCATCATTTCCAGGATCGCCACGGTACCGATCCGGATCGGGATCATGATGCCGAGCGCCAGATAAAGACCCATCAGCATGTTGCCGCGAAACCTGTATTCACTGAGCGCAAAGGCGGCCATGGCGCCGAAAAGCAGAATGAAGAACAGCGAGACGACCGTGACGATCATCGAATTCTGGAAATAGAGGAAAAAGTCCCCCTGCTTCATCACCGTCTGGTAGCCGATCATGGAGAAGCTGTCGGCATTGGGCAGGCTCAGCGGCTCGCGGAAAATCGCTTTCCGGTTCTTGAAGCTGTTGATCAGGATGACGAAAACCGGAAACAGCGCAATCAGGGTGTACAGGATCAGCGCGCCGTGCATTGCGGCGGTGTTGACCGGATTGGAACGTGCCTTGTTCATCGCTCGCCTCCCCCTACAGCTGGTATCTGCGCATCCGGGTCTGGATGCCGAAGAGATAGATGCACACCCCGACCAGGATGATCCCGAACATCGCGCTGGCAATCGCCGAGCCCATGTAGGGATCGCCCAGTTGCAGCTGGAAGCCGAAGAACGTGCGGTAGAGGAAGGTGCCGAGGATATCCGTGGAGAAATCGGGACCGGCCAGCGCGCCCTGGGCCGCGTAGATCAGGTCGAAGGCGTTGAAGTTGCCGACGAATGTCAGGATCGAAATGATCCCGATGGAGGGCAGGATCAGCGGCAGCTTGATTTTCCAGAACGCGGACATTCCGGTAATTCCGTCAATCTCGCCTGCTTCCAGGATTTCCTCGGGAATGGACAGCAGCGCGGCGTAGATGAGCATCATCGGAATGCCGATGAACTGCCAGACCGAGATCAGCGACAGGGTCGTCAGCGCATATTCTTCCTTGCCGAGCCAGGGCGCGTAGAGCGATTTCAGGCCGACGGCGTCGAGCATCGACGGCGCGATGCCCCAGATCGGAGACAGAATCAGCTTCCATGCAAATCCGACAATCACGAAGGACAGGATCGTCGGGATGAAGATCGCGGAGCGGTAGAAGGCCGCGAACCGGAGCCTTGGATGCGAGAGCATGGCCGCCAGCGCAATTCCGATCGGGTTCTGAACCAGCATGTGGATCAGAAAGAACCAGAAATTGTTGCCGAGCGCGTTCCAGAACTGGTCCGCCCAGATGGGATCGCCGAACAGCGTCGTGAAATTCTCCAGCCCGACAAACACGCGTTCCTGCTCGATCTTGCTGTAAAGAGCAAGACGCAACGTGTTGAAAAGCGGGAATATCATGACGGCCGTGTAGACGAGGACCGCGGGGGCCAGGAACACGACGATATGCCATCGAAAGCGCGGCTTGCTCATTCGAAGCTCCGGTCAGTGCTTCCCGGACGAGGAGGTCCCCGCCCGGGTTTGGTTTTCAGTGAAGCAGCTTACTTGTGCTTGTCGTACCAGCTGGCCAGACCGTCCTGCAGTTTCTGGCCAAGTGCTTCCGGCGTCTCGGTGCCCTTGATGGCAGCCACGGATGCACCCCAGGTCTCGTTTTCCAGGTTCGGCGTGCCGCGCGACAGGATCTGGTAGGTCGAGCGGATCGTGCTTTCGCACTCGTCACGCCAGCCGACGAATTCCTTGGCAAGCGGATCTTCCAGTTCAACCGGCGTTTTCGACAGCGGGAAGAAGCCCGGCAGTGCATTGCCGAAAATCGAGGCGAATTCCGGCGAGGCAACCCAGGCCAGGAAGGTTTTCGCGGCTTCAGGATGTTCAGTCGCCGCGTTCATGCCGATGCCGATATCGGTGTGATCGGAAATGTAGCAGGTGTCGCCCGCATTGCGGACCGGCGGCTTGAACGCACCCATTTCAAAATCGGCCTGGCTGTTGAAGCCTGAAATTTCCCAGCTTCCGGCGGGGTAGATCGCCGCCCGGCCGAGCGTGAACAGGTTCTGGCTGTCCGGATAGGTCTGGGCTTCATAGCCGTCACCCAGATAAGGACCCCACTTGGCGAGCGTCGCATAGGGTGCGACCCATTGCTCGTCGGTCAGCTTCTGCTCGCCGCGGATGAGTGCGTTGCGCCCCTCCTCTCCCTTCCAGTAGTTCGGGCCGATGTTGTTGTAGCCCATCGTGGCCGCTTCCCACTGGTCATTGGTACCCATCGCCATCGGGATGTAGTTGCCGTCTTCCTTGAACTTTTCCAGAACGGCGAAGAATTCCTCTTCCGTCGCCGGGACGGAAACACCGAGTTCGTTGAACGCATCCTTGTTGTAGATGAACCCGTGGATCACGGAGGCCATCGGAACGCAGAAACTCGCCGAACCGTCATCGGACTGCCAGGCAGCCTTGGCGACATCGGAGAAATTGTTCATGGCTTCCATGTCGTCGAGATCGACAAGATGGCCCGCATCGAACAGGGCAAGCGAGGCATCAAATGGACGGCAGGTGATCAGATCGCCCGCAGAGCCGGCGTCCAGCTTGGAATTCAAGGCCGCATTGTACTCCGTCGGCGCGGACGGTGAGAAATTCACCTTGATGCCGGGATGGGCCGCTTCGAATGCCGGAATGATCTTTTCCTGCCAGAGTGCCAGATCATCGTTGCGCCAGCTTTCGATCGTCAGCGTGACGTCTTCCGCAAAGGCGCTGTTTGTTGCAAGGGCCGTACCGATCAAGGCCAAGGAGAGTAACTTACGTGTCATTGCGCTGTTCCCTGTTTTCAACGTTGGTTTCTTCTTGTTCGATCCAGTCCGACGCGAGGACGCGATGCACGCCTGCCCGCCCTTGCCCAGCGCCAAGCCTCACCTTCACGCTCTTTTCAGTTCAGGCAACGGGCAAGCCCCCCGTCGGTCATTGGAAATATAATACCTATTTAATACCATTTGTCGACTGTTAAGTTTTCCCTTTGGGAAATAGCTCGCATTTTCAGCAATTGCGCGATCTGAACCCGCATTTTCCGCGCTTCGCAGCGTCCTTCCGGCGTCAAAGGCATTGCAAAGGTATTACGTTGTTAACACATTATTTTCCCAATTCGGATGCCCAACAAACCTCGATCCAATTCAATTCGTCATATCCTGCTTCTATGGTCAGTGGACGCGCACAACAGGTTAGGATGTCATGACATTTCTGGTATTCATCGGTTCGGAAAGACAAAGCACACCACCGCACCCGCCCCGGTTGGGCGAAAGGGTTGCTAGGGCCTGCGCAGTCCGGCTTGAAGCAAATGACGCGGATTTTGAATTCGTGGACCCGCTCGCCATCAACCTGCCCAGCCCGTTCAAACCGCATTTCTCATATGCGGGCGGTAGAGCACCGCAAGAACTTGAAGAGCTTGCCGGGAAAATCGCATCTGCACAGGGCTACGTCATGGTGAGCCCGGAATACAATCATTCCATGTCTCCTGCACTTGCACACCTGCTGAATCACTTCGGCAGTTCTCTGTTTTCCTACAAACCGAGCGCGATCGTGACCTACTCTGCAGGACAATGGGGCGGTGCAAGAGCTGCGGTCAACATGCGGACCTACCTCGCGGAACTTGGATGTCTCCCAGTCTCAGCGATGGTCCATGTGCCCAAGGCACAAGAGGTTTTCGGCGAATCGGGGAACTATCTTGAGGAAACCGAAACCGAGCGCTGGGATGGTTATATCGACCGCACCATGCAGCAGCTTCTCTGGTGGGCGGAAGCTGCTGCCCGGCAGCGCGCTCATGGGACCGCCGAGATACCTGCGGCATTCACCAAGGCACCATCGCAGAGAAACGCTCCGGGTTATTGAAGCCTCGCACCGCGGCACTTCACGGACGTCCAGATGTCCACCGATTTCCCATCGCTGCCGAAACCTACTTTTCGCACCTGGTTTTCAAAGGCATGTCGTTCGACATCTGCCCTGGTTATCGGGGCGCGATGGCCGAAGCGGACCAATGCGGACATCGTGTAGCCCCCTCTCGCGACCAGTCATATCGGCGTGATGTGCAGGCAAAATTTCATTTTGGAGTTTTTCGGACAGCAATAGTCTGTTAACCTAAACGTGTGTGTACGGGTGCGACACTCGTTCAGGCAACCAAGGTATTTTAAAAATGTCATTGCTCATTGGCGCAGGATTGCTGATCTATTTCAGCGTGGCGTTTGCCTTCTTCACGATCAGCGCGACGGAACTGGTGGAAACCGGGCGGGTGCGCACGATCCGCATTCTCAGTGCATTGCTGGCTGCGGTCTTCTGGCCGCTGACGATACTGATCCTGTCGCTGACCGTGGCCATGACGCGACAGCGGCATCCCTGAGAGAATGAATTCGACGAAGTTCGCCGCGCGGCTTCGCCCTTAACGCTGGAACAGGCGATTGTTGCCGCGGCAGGAATCCGGAAAAAGCAGACAGCAAGGGTGCAGTGCGAAATCGGCGCAGCCAGAGACGCCTTATCCTTCATCATCGCAAGGTGGCGGAGCACCAAATTCGGGGATTCATCGCCCAAAAACCACTTGTCACAGGCGCCGGTTCCAAATCCCGCTAAATTTTTATGAAAATTTTACAATGGTTAATTTTCATTTTTTTAACACTGACAGCGCCCTGAACGCCCGGATCAAGCGGGAAATTCTCCATTCAAACCCTTCTACAAACTGAAAAAACACGATTGACTTTGCAGATAATTTTTGGTTTACGTTGTGTTAATGCGGTATATGAGGTTTGCTGCGTTGCAGCGAAAGGCGCTTTTTAAACTGGAAAGGTCGTATAAATGAACGTATTTAAGAGTGTAAAGACGGCGGCAATTGCGGCCGTTGTGAGCATCGGGATGGCAGGTGCTGCCATTGCTGCTCCGATCACCGGCTCGATCGATATCACCGGTGGTATTTCAAGCATCACTGAAAGTGGCGTAACTCCTGGTACGCTGTCTGGAGTTGCCTTCGACGGCAACGGCGAAGTCGAGCAGGGCACAGGCGCATTCGCTGGCCTCGTTGGAAACACGAACGTCATCATGACTGACCTTTCTGCTCCGTTCACGCAGACAGTATGGTCCGTAGGCGGCTTCTCTTTCGAGATCACGAACGTTATTCTGAACACCTTCACCCAGCTCACGACTTCAGGTGCACTTGGCACACTCTTCGCTGTAGGCACTTTGTCGGCCGCTGGTTTTGAAGACACCCAAGGACTGTTTTCGCTGACGGCGAACACGCTCGGCGCTACTGCTTCCTTCTCGTCTTCGACGACCAACGTTCCGCTTCCGGCATCCGTGTTGCTGCTCGGTGGCGCACTTGTCGGCATGGGCGCAGCTGCTCGCCGCCGCAAGAAGCTTGCCGCAGCCGCCTAAAGCTAATCCAAGCGCGTGAGGCCTCAATCCAATTGAGGCCTTGTCGCCGGAGACAAACCGGAATTGGGGGATCACACCGAAGGGTTGATCCCCCTTTTAATTTGTTTGATGATAAAGACACTGAAATTTTGACGACATAGACAAGCAGGGACATGCTTTAACCCTGAGTCACTTTTTACAAATTGGTTACTCGAACTTTAACGAGTATGCCCTTATCTTAAGGGCATAATTTAGTTGAAATATTGCAGGAGTTGGCTTGATGACCACCGCGCCCCGTTTGAGGCAAATGGCGACAGGTTTTGTGTTGTCTGTGGGTGTATTGTTTCTGGCTGCTTGCAGTTCGTCTGAAGAACGAGCAGAGGCACATTACCAACGTGGCCTGGAACTGGTTGAAGAAGGCGAACTTACAAAGGCTGGCCTCGAATTCCGGAATGCCTTCAAGCTTAAGTCGGATCACGTTGACGCTCTGTTTGCGTTTGGCGAAATCCAGGAACGGCAGGGCAACCATCAAGCTGCCTTCCGGATTTACAATGCGGTCGCCGAACAGGCCAGTGACCATGTTCCGGTGCGCCTGAAGCTGGCGTACATGCTCCTGACAGCCAACCAGACCGAGCAAGCACGAAAATTCCTTGATCAGGCCAGCGAACTTGGAGGCGATGAACCGGAAGTCCTGGTCGCCAACGCCACATATGCGCTCAGAGCCAACAACCCTGAAGAAGCAGAGCGCCTTGCCGAACAAGCTCTGAAAACCAATCCGGAGCTTGAAGACGCCTTCGTCGTCCTCGCGTCGTCGCGGATCGCCTCGCAGGATTTCGAAGGTGCGCTCGCGTATCTCGACAAGGCGCCAGAAAGCAGCCGTAACAATGTCGGCATGCAGGTCCTGCGGCTGTCCGTCCTGGACAACCTGGGTGACGACGAGAGCATTGAGGCCCAACTTGCCCACATGGTTGAACAGTTCCCTGACTCGCCGCAATTTGCGGTCGCCTGGGCGCAGTGGTACCAGAGCAAGGATCGGCACGAAGATGCCGAGAGGGTCATGCGTCAAGTCGCCGAAGACAGGCCCGAAGACACCGACGCGCAGTTGCGTTTGGTGGCATTTCTTGCTTCGAGAAGTGGCTTAGAGACGGCACGAACCGAACTGGAACGAATGATTGAGGCCCGCAAGCAGAGCGACGCGGACCCCTTCCCGCTTCAGGCTGCACTCGCGCAATTGAAGTTCACCACGGATGAACGATCGGAAGCGATCGATTTCATGAAATCGGTCTTGGCCGAGGCGGAAGAAACCGAACAGGAAAACCAGGCGCGGCTGATCCTGGCAGCTATGCTCATCGAAACAGCCGACATTGAGCAGGCCGAAGGGTATGTGACCGAAATCCTCGATACGGACAAGAAGAACGTCGAAGCACTCCGGATGCGCGCCTCCATCAAGCTTTCGAACAACGACAGCGCCGGCGCAGCAGATGATATTCTGCTTGCGCTGAACGAAGCGCCAGACGACGCGCGATTGCGCGTGATGCTTGCCAATGCGCATGAACGGAACGGCGCTTCGGTGCTTGCGGAAGAAGAATTCGCAAAAGCCTTCGCATTGGACAATCAGTCGGCAGAAACCGGTCTGCCTATGGTTCGATACCTGTTGAGCCATGGCAGAGCAGAACAGGCCGAGCGTGTCCTGGAAGCCATCCGGGCACAAAACCCGACAAACCGTGAGGTCCTCGCGTTGCTCGCTCAGCAGAAGCTGGCGAAACGTGACTTCGTCGGTGCCCAGGAGATCGCGGACGCACTTCGCAAAACCGACGATAGCGATTCTGCAGGCTTTGCAGACCGGATCACGGCCGCGGCGCTCGGAGGACAGGACAAGCATGACGAAAGCCTGGAGTTTCTGAAGAACTCAATGGGAGAGTCCGAGCGAGAAAACCGTGCGCTGCTGTCGGATCTTGTTCGTGCCTATGTAGGATCCGGGAAGCACGATCTTGCAAAGGAGAGACTGAACACTGTCCTTGACGAAAACCCCGATGATGTCGAAGCGCGCGTGCTGCTCGGTGCCGTCCATATGGCAAGTGGCGACAACGCCAAGGCAGAAGAGGTTTTCAAACAGGCCGCCTCAAGCGAAAGCAACGCGTCCGGCAATACGGCGTTGGCACAATTTTACTTCTCAACGAGAGACTTGGATAAAGCTGAAGAAGCCATTCGCGCCGGTCTCGAGAAAGACGGCGACAGTACTGCGCTGCGAATGATGCTCACGACGTTGTTCCAGCAAACAGAGCGCTTTGATGATGCAATCGCCATATACGAAGAGATGTTCGAGCGCGATCCAGGCTCAACCGTCGTCGCAAACGATTTGGCCAGTCTTCTTTCGGAGCGGCGCGGCGACGAGGCTTCTCTCGATCGCGCACTCGACATTGCGCAACGGTTCAGAACGTCAGAGGTGCCCCAATACCAGGACACCCTGGGCTGGATCTACTATCTGAGGGGGGAATACTCCTCTGCGTTGCCGCTGCTGCGGAGTGCGTCTCAACAGCTTTCACAGATGGGGCTTGCTCAGTATCACTACGGAATGACGCTTGCCGCGCTTGGGCAGAAGCAAGAGGCCGTGGAAACGCTCGAAAGGGCACTGGTTCTTAAGACACTTATGACACAAGAGGACCAGGACCTCGCCCGCGCGACGATAGAAGAGCTCAACAAACCGGAAGCGGCAACAGAGTCCAACTAGCTTGTTGGCACCCTCTCGGCGAGGGTTCAATTAAATGTGGTTTAGGATTGATGGAACAGAGTTTTGACCTAGGTGCGATCGTATCAATCGCAAAAAGACGGTTTCTGTATTTTCTCATACCCGTTGTTGTCGTGTTCGGCATTGCGGTAACGGTCGCCTATTTGCTGCCGAAGAGCTACGAAGCGAAGGCAACGATCCTCATTGAGTCGCAACGCATTCCAAGCCAGCTGGCGCTCACGACGGTCACCGCAGACTCGAGCGAAAGACTGAAGGTTATCGAGCAGCGGCTGCTGGCGCGTGACAACCTGTTGAGCATTGCAAGCCAGTTTGAATTGTATCGGGACGATGGTGTCACACCCTCCCCGTCAGTGATCGTTGAAAACATGCGCGGAGCGATCCAAATCAATCAGATTTCGGTATCCCGGTCGCGCAGGGGCACACAAGTCGTCGGCTTCGACGTCGCATTCCGCTATACCAGCGCCACGACGGCAGCTCGCGTCGCCAATCAGCTGGTCAACTCGATTCTCTCACAAAACATCGAGACCAGGCTAAGCCGGGCCGCCGAAACCGGTGAGTTTTTCCAGCAGCAGTTGCGGGATCTTGAAGGGGAATTGGCCACCAAAGAAAGCGAAATGGCGGAATTCAAGAGGGTCAATGAGTCTGCATTGCCCGAAACCCTGGGTATTCGCCGCGAGAAACTCGCCCAGATCGACGCTAACCTCGAGGCCATTGCGGCGCAACTCCGGCTGATAAACGAGTCGGATGGAACTCAGCAGGTTCCGCAGGAATCGGACACGCAAGGGCTTGCTTTCCAGCTTCAGTCCCTGGAACTCAACCACGAGGCATTTACTGAACGGCGTGAATTGCTCGCTCCTCTGCTGGAAAAAGGCTTTGTTTCCCAGCGCACTATGGATGATCTTGAAAGATCGATCGCGCAGACCGAGATCCAGATAGCCTCGGTGAAATCGCAGATGTCCCAGCAAGGCTTTACGGCGGATCCGGGCACGCGCGTCAAACTTCTTGAGTCACAACAGGTCGCGCTGCAAAAAAGAGCGGATGACCTCAGAGACAGTATTTTCAAGACCCCCGGGGTAGAAGTCGAACTGTCCGCGATGGTTCGGGACTACGAAAACTTGCGCAGCGAATACTCGCAAACCAAGGCGAAACTCACGGATGCCGAGATCGGCGAGCGGCTGGAACAAGATCGGCAGGCTGAACGGTTCGAAGTTCTGGAACAGGCTACGGTTCCCGAACAGCCCGCAGCGCCGAACCGGATCCAGATCGTCGCCGCCGGTGGCGGCGGCGCGATCGCCGTGGGTGCCGCCCTGGTTCTCTTGCTGGAGTTCTTGGACAACAGCATACGCACTGCGAAAGATCTGGAGCGTCGCCTGAAGCTGCGTCCGATTGCGGTCATTCCTTACGTTACAACGCGGAAGGAACGCATTCGCAAAATCACACGTAGGGTTTTAACTCTTCTGATTATTTTGGCCGCTATAGTGGCAGCGCTAGCAATCGTGCACTTCTACGTCACGCCAATCGACCTTCTTGTCGAGCGGACGGTGACGAAAGTGCAGCCATTCTTGCCAAGTTTCTTGTTGCCGTAACTGCGGCCCAAATACATACGGAGTTGATGCGTGGAACACATCAAGAGTGCGCTAAAGAAGGCAGGCGTTACGGACAGTGCAGCCCTTGAACCTGCACCGATAGCTCCGAGTGACGTAACCGCCCCTCCCCCTCCGCTCCGAAAGGTTGAGGCCCCGGTACCGACGCCTGCGACTGCGGAAGACGCGAAAACCAAAGAAGAGAAACCAATCCGTCAGGTGGAAATTGACGAGAGGCACCTGGAGCAAAGGCGGATCGTCTCAAAGTCGATGGACGACCCAAACCATATCGCCTTCAATCTTCTTCGCACGCGCGTCCGTCAGGCAATGTCCGACAACAAATGGAAGTCGATCGCCATAACGTCACCGACGCCCGGGTGCGGCAAGACGATGGTCACGCTCAATCTTGCATTCAGTTTGTCGCGCAATCCGGGACTGAAAACGGTTGTCGTCGACCTTGATCTCAGGAGACCGTCAATCGCGCCAACGTTGAAGATCGAACCAGACCGGTCGATCGCACAGTATCTCCTTGAAAGGTCCGACGAGGCGCGCGATTGCTTCGTTCAAGTCGACCCGAACCTCATTCTTGGCTTGAATAGCGGACATACACCGGCGTCGTCCGAACTGCTGCAGGCGCCGAGAATGCTTGAGTTGTTCGACTACATCGACCGAGAACTGTCTCCGGAAATCGTCCTGTTCGATCTTCCGCCCATGAAAAGCAGCGACGACGCACTTGGCTTCTTGCCAAGGGTGGATACGTCCCTGCTTGTTGTTGCATCTGGAACGACCACGACAGCCGAGGTCGACGAATGCGAGTTGCAAATCAGCGAACTCGACAAACTTCTCGGTATCGTTCTCAACAAGTGCGAGGATGCGCAAGCCGAGGACTACTATTACTGAGTCAGATGCGCGGCCTATTCCATGAGAAAAAGCGAAGAGGCGCAGTTGCGCGCGGCTTGTTGTTTGGCCGCATGAGGCCAGTCA
The DNA here is from genome assembly GCF_965229775.1 of Roseibium sp. Classification (GTDB taxonomy): domain Bacteria; phylum Pseudomonadota; class Alphaproteobacteria; order Rhizobiales; family Stappiaceae; genus Roseibium. The sequence continues at coordinate 3,996,082 of NZ_OZ245929.1, read as the reverse complement.
GGTGAGACAAACCTCCCCGTTCAAGTCTGCATTCATTGTCGCCGGTAACCATTATTTCAGAACAAGCGCTAGAAATTGCGGGATTTGCTTGTACGTGAGAACCGCACATGATAGATGAATTTGAATAAAATTATATGTGATCAACGATTGTACTTAAGGTTTTCTTCGCCATGAAGCTTATTTCAATGTTGTCGGCCTGTGGGCTCCTGACAATCAGTTCTGTCGCTGCTTCGGCGGCTCCCTTTAAGCTGGAAAAAACCTACAGCGACATCTTCGGGGGCGGCGGGAATGAATCGCTTAGAATTGTCAATACGGGAACGCCGAACCTTGATGCACGGGTCAGAGCCGGAGGTTTTCGGGTTACCGATACGACAAACAATATCGACCTGATCGCATGGTGCGTTGATATCGCACACTCTCTCACTTTGAAGGGGCTCTACGAGATCACCAGTGCTCCATTTTCGAACACGTTCTCCTTCAGCCAATCGCAAAAAGACAATATTGCGAGCCTTTTTGAAACGGCGTATCGCGATCTGGATCTCACCAACAACAGTCAATCTGCCGGCTTCCAGCTTGCGCTTTGGGAAATAACTAATGAGACGTCTGGCACGCTTGATGTCGAAAACGGAACGTTCAGCACAGTGGCGAGTATGGGTGCAGTCGATGCTGCGAACGGCTTCCTCGACAATCTTGGCGGACCGGTCATTCAGTCATACAAGGTCAACTATTACGAGTCGCTCGGCTACAAAAACGGAACAAGGTTCAGCCAGAACCTGGTGAGCGTCACACCAGTCCCCCTGCCTGCCGCCGGCTTGTTGCTTGGGTGCGGATTGGCAGGTCTCTATTTGACCGGCAGGCGCAAGAAATCCTGAGTGGCTGACCGCTTGTTTTGCAAGGCTTACTAAAATCCAATCCTGATCCATCAGTAAAGCGATGTATATATTTGTTTTTTATACAAACATGTAATCATAATTACTTTGCTCACGCCTTTATTTGAAATCAATATTATTAGCTGCTTCGTTTTCGCCTTATTTAATTGATATTTCGACATGGCGCTCTGAACCACATCAGGCAAAAATCGGCTAGCTCCGGACAAGTGTGATGTGCTAAAAGGGTGCAATAACGATTTTACCATTTTCCGAGTAAAATCTTGAAAGTGTGCGAGAAAATTACTTATCTACTAAAAACGAAACGGTAAGGTAAGCTTCATAATTTAGATACGACATGTTGCAAGCTTACCGATAGTGAACGATGCAACAAGAAACAGAATTTGAACAGTCACGCACCTCGGGGTCGATGATGTATGAGCCGTATTACGGTCTCTTGACGAAGCCATTTGCGCTTGTACCTGATCCACGCTTCATTTATTGGGCGGGGCCTCACAGCATGGCCTTTGCGATGCTGGAATACGGCATTGTCAACCATGCCGGCTTCACCGTCATCACTGGAGAGGTAGGCGCGGGCAAAACGACGCTCATTCAGCATCTGCTCAGCAAGCTGCCGGGCGATATCTGTGTCGGGCTCCTGTCGAATACCGGCGGAAGCGGGGAGCTGCTGCAGTGGGTTCTGATGGCGTTTGATCAGGACTTTGACACCGACTCTCACGTGAAGCTCTACAAACAGTTCAGGGACTTCCTGATCGAACAATATGACCAGGGCCGCAGGACGGTTTTGATCGTTGACGAAGCGCAAAATCTCGGTTCGGAAACCCTTGAAGAACTGAGAATGCTGTCGAACATCAACACGCATAATCGCGAACTGCTCCAGATTGTACTGAGCGGGCAGCCCGAGCTGAAAACGCTGTTGGCCGCACCGAGCCTCAGGCAGTTCGTTCAACGCGTGACCTCTGACTTTCATCTGTCATTTCTCGAACAGCAGGAAGTGGCCGGATATATCGCTCACAGGCTTAAGGTGGCAGGGGCCAAGCGGTCGCTGTTCACACCAGGCGCCTGCGACCTGATCTATTACGCGACGCAGGGAACCCCCCGCCTTATCAACACCCTTTGCGATACCGCGCTTCTTTACGGATTTGCGACCGAAGCCGAAGAGATCACGCCCGATATCGTAAAGCGCGTCCTGGACGACAAGCGGCGGTTTGGCGTATTTGCCGTGCAACCCGACATGGCCCTTCCGCAATAGAACGGCAGTGTAGCTGAATGGTGGCCGGAGGCGGCCACCGAAGGCTCTACACGGCAGGGACAGCGGCAAAGCTCTCTGTTTTAACCAAATGCCCCGCGAACGCTGCGGTTTGCCTCTGAAACCGCTTGTCAAAGGCCTCTGTCAGGCCTTCGTCACCCGCTTCATTGCCAGGCCACGCGAGGCGACCGCATTGCGTGTGTCCACGATCGGAATGTCGAGCGCCACCAGTTGCCCGTAATCAATCGCATCATGGTCGGTTGAAATCAGGACCGCGTCATAGGTGTCGGACGAGACATCTTCCATCCGAACGGAGGTTCTGTCCAGAAGATGCGGAAACTCCCGCATCCGGGGAATTTGCGCGACATGGGGATCCAGAAAATCCACCTGGGCACCGCTTTTCAGCAAGATATCCATCAGCGTGACCGAAGGGCTTTCGCGCATGTCGGGAACGTTCTTCTTGTAGCTGATCCCGACCAAAAGGATCCTGGACGTGGACAAGCCCTTGCCACAATGCAGATCAAGCACTTCCCGCAATTTGGAAATGACGAAGTTGGGCATGGTTACGTTGATTTCACCGGCCAGTTCAATGAAACGCGTGGCGTGGCCGAACTCGCGGGCTTTCCAGGTCAGGTAAAACGGGTCGATCGGGATGCAGTGACCGCCCAGACCCGGCCCCGGGTAAAAGGGCATGAATCCGAACGGTTTTGTCGCGGCTCCTTCTATGACATCCCACACATCGATGCCCATCGCATCGTAGATGACCTTAAGCTCATTGACGAGTGCAATGTTGACGGAGCGGAAAATGTTTTCCGTGATCTTGACCGCTTCTGCGGTCTTCGCCGAAGAAACCGGTACAACCTTGTCAACAACATTCCCGTAAAATGCTGCGGCGAGCGTTCTTGATGCCTCGGAGTCCGCTCCGACTATCTTGGGAATGGAATGAGTCCGGTAGGTCTCGTTGCCCGGGTCCTCGCGTTCCGGGCTGAAGGCGACCCAGAAATCGCTGTCCGGATTGTGCCCACGTGAGGCAAGTATGGGCGTCAGGACCTCTTCTGTCGTTCCCGGAAACGTCGTGGATTCCAGAACCACCAGGGTGCCGTCGCGCATATGCTCCGCGATCGTCCGCGCCGTCTGTTCCACGTATGTCAGGTCGGGTTCACGGTGCTTCGTCAAAGGCGTCGGGACACATATGACAATGACGTCGCACTCCGACAGACCGGAGAAATCTGGGGTCCACGTGACGTTGCCATTGTCGCGTACGCTTTTGAGCATGTCGTGCGAGACGGCTGCAATATAGCTCTCGCCGGCGTTCAGCTTGTGCGGTTTGCTCTCATCGATATCGAAGCCGGACACGGCGTAACCGCGAATGGCTGTTGTTACGGCCAGCGGCAGTCCGACATAGCCGAGGCCGATCACGCCAACTCGCGCACTTTTGTCGAGGATCCTGTCAAGCAAACCGGAATGCTTCGGGGTCTCAGATTTCATTTTTCGGCGTCGTCCGTCCTGGAAATCACTTGGTCAGGTCTTGCGACCGACCCGCCGTTCCCTCTTATCCGATTTTAAGCGCCATGCATCAAAAAACCGAGACGTGCCGCGACCTGGCCACCAGGAAGAGCCCGTTCGGCGCGCGGTGCAGCTTTCCGGCAGGGGCCGGTCTCAAGGCGCGCACTTCGTTGCGGAGGCGCGCACCAAACGTTGTTTCGCTGCTGGAGAATGTCCTGGTGCAAGAGCGGCCCGGCACGCCGGGCCGCTCTCGTTAATCCGGAAACTAGGTTTCGATCGCCGGGAAGTACTGCGACAGCATCGGCACGACGCCGTCAAGGAAGGTCTGCAGGCGATCGTCGGCCCGCTCCACGTCTTCGCCCGGTGCAATCGGCGTGACAACGCGAACCAACCCACCGTCTGAACGGCCTTCCGCGAACGTGTCCCACATGGACACGAATTTCGCTTCGAAGTCATTGGTGATCTGGCGGCCACGCTGCTCAAACCAGAAATAGACGAGCTGGCGCTGAAGGCCAAGCTGAATGACAGCCCGGTTGACCTTCATGGTTTTCATGTTGTCTCCAGCTCCGATATTGATTGTTTTCTGTTCCCACTTGGAGACTTCCCAGCCGCCTCCGGGCAGGCAGATCTCCGGTGAGTGAATGCCGGACCCTTCGGTCTGTGATTTGTAAAACGTCATCAGAAGATTGACGTCCGAGTCTTCATTCCGGTAGTCGGCGAGAAGATACTCGTCCGCGCCCAAGACCCGTTCAATATTCCGGTCAAGGATCGTCGCCCTGCCCTGCCAGTTCTCCACATGCATCGGAAAGATCCCCAGGGGAAGACGCTCGATGGAGGCCGGTGCGGGCGACGGCGTCAGCTGCCATGCAAGGCCGGCAAACAGCGCCACGATCGACGCTGCGATAAAGGCCTTGCCAGCCTTCACCGCAGGAAACTTCTTCAGCGGGCCTAGCACGCCTTCATAGTCCATCCCAATGATGTATTTCGGACGTGCGCGACCAAAGGAGAAGAACCGCGAAAGCACCCAAGCAATGAGGTAGAGGATCACGGTGCAGGAGATGAAAATCACCCAGCCTTCAAAGTAGTGAATGAACCCTTCCGCATGCTCGATCCCGAAGTGATTGACGAGCACCCCGATCATGCCGACCCGAAACGAGTTCATCAAAATCGTGACAGGAATTGTGGCCAGGAAGATAAGGACGCGATGCCAGTTGGGACCGTTGTAAAGCACCGCCATCAGCCAGCCGAAGCTAAACAGCGGGAACAGGTAACGCAGGCCGCTGCAGGCCTCTGCCACAAGGAGCTTGTATTCACCGAGGTCGATAACCGTGCCGTCGAGCAGCACGGGAATGCCCATCAACTGGATGACACCAACGCCGATCTCGGCGGAAAGCGCCTGAAGATGCGTTGAAATCTTGAGATAGATGAATGACGGCAACGGAAGCATGAAAATCAGATGGAGCCATCCCGGCCAGAACCTGAATCCTTCTCGTGTACCGGCGAGCAGCAAGATGAAGGCTCCAACGTAAAGAATGAAGCCGTATGTGATGATATCCGGTATCTCAACGAGATTGCCAATCAGGCCGACAAACAGAGCAAGCACAAAAACCGCGATGCCAACCGCTCGGCTGCCGTGATCTGGCTTCACCGGGTGACGATGAATTTCCAGCAGCGTCATGTAGAGGGTGATCAGCGGAACAAGCGGTCCGTAACTGTATTCCGGGCGCGACCAGGCGGCCCCCAGAGATATCAATCCGTCCCAGTAGAACGCCGCCGCGCCCACGGACGCGACGATGATCCAGGGTATGGCGCGCATCACCAACGATGAATAGTCATTGGCTAAACCGGCACTATTGCTACGAATATCGGCAGTCATGAATGTTTCCGTTCAAAATCGATGCCTTAGCGGCGTTTGAACCGCCCTCAAATTATAGGCTCTTAAATCTCATATCCCAGCCCACTTTGTAACTAAATTATTGGTGAATATGCGGGGATCATGCAAATTTTACTAAAAAATTTGACGAATTAATCTTAATTTGCAAAGCAGCTGCGGTTGGGTCAGGTTCCGTTTGACCTCGCGATCACATTCGCCCTATATCAGCCATGTTTTTTTTAAATTTCGTGTTGAGGAGTTGGATCGTTGGCTGAAGCGAACAGCAAACCGCAACCTGTGGCCGGCAAGGTCCTAATTATAGTTGAAAACCTGCCTGTGCCTTTCGACCGCCGTGTTTGGCAGGAAGCGACCGCGCTGCGTCAGGCAGGATACGAGGTATCGGTGATCTGCCCGACGGGGAAGAAACACACGTCACTTGAAGAGACGCTGGACGGTATTCACATTTACCGGCACAACCTGCCCCTGGAGGCAACGGGAGCGCTCGGATACCTGGCGGAATATTCCGCTGCACTTTTCCATGAAATGCGGCTGTCCATCAAGGTTTTGCGGAGACATGGATTCGATGTGATCCACGCCTGCAATCCGCCGGACCTTATTTTCATTATCGCCCTGTTTTACAAGCTCTTTTTCGGCAAGAAATTCCTGTTCGACCAGCACGACATCAATCCGGAGCTTTATGAGGTCAAATTCGGGAAGAAAGGCTTCTTTCACCGCCTGTTGACATTTTTTGAAAAGTGCACTTTCAAGCTTGCAGATGGCAGCCTGGCAACCAACGAAACCCTGAAAGACCGGGCCATCCATACCGGCAAGATGCCGGCTGACAAAGTCTGGGTCGTCAGAAGCTTCCCGGATATTGAACGTTTCAAAAGAACCGAACCGGACGAAGCTGCAAAACGCGGACGCAAGTTTCTGGCGGGCTATGTCGGGATCATGGCCGAGCAGGACGGTGTGGAGTATCTGGTCAAGGCGATGAACCATATTGTCAACGTCGAAGGGCGCGACGATATCGGCTGCGTCATCATCGGCGACGGTCCTGACTATGACAGACTGCGAGAAATGTCTCAGGAGTTGAACCTCACCGACCACGTTGAGTTTACCGGCTATATGAGCGGCGCGCCGCTGCTTGAAAAACTATCGGCATGCGACATAGGCGTGATCCCCGATCCGCCGAATGTCTGCAATGACAAACTGTCGATGAACAAGGTTTTTGAATACATGGCGCTCGGCATGCCGTTCGTTCAGTTCGATCTGTAGCAGGCAAAAATCGACGCCGGAGACGCCGCTCACATTGTGCCGGAATGCACGCCTGAGAGCCTGGCGAAGGGCATGATGGATCTTCTGGCCAATCCGGACCGCCGCGCACAGATGGCCGCCTATGCGACTGACAGGGCCCAACGGGAATTTCATTGGGACATAGAAAAACACTCGATGCTAGATGCGTATCGCACGCTTCTGCAGCCGAAGGCGCCTGAGAAAATCGAGAATTCTCTGAGCGTATCTCAATGATCGGGTAATTGCCCCGGCTTCCCGCCTGACCGGTGGCCCAAACTTAGCGGCTACCGGTCAACGGCCAGCAGATCTGCAATAGCCGTCGTGTAAGTCTGAACGACGCTGCTCCTCTGGAACCGTGCGAGTTTTCCGCTCTACTGCCAATCCGCCAGCTCCTGCTTCATTGATCGCTGGTCAACGATCATCTTTTCCATCGCGCTTTCAATTGATCCGAAATCATTTGCAGAAGCTCCAAGCGCAAAGGACGCTTCATCGAAGAACCCGTCGATTGCCCAGTCTTTCGGGAAGACCACAGGGCAGCCTGCCAGAAGTGCCTCAAGAAAGACCATTCCGAACGTCTCGCGCTTCGAAACCATTGCAAACCCGCATGCTGCATTGAGCATTGTTTGAACGTCACGATGTGCGATCGGTCCCTTGCGCACAAATGATGTCGCCCCGTTTTTCGCAATCAGGCCGTCAATCGCCTGCTCGTCCGGCTCCGGTCCGCCGCCGTAAAGATGAAAGGCAAAGCCTTCATGACGGCCTTGCAGCGCAGCACTCGCCTCCACCAGCGCAGCCGCGTTCTTGTTGCGATAATCCTTAAGGTGAAAAACCGACGTCAAAACTGGCTCGGCAACTTGCGGAGCGATGATCCGGTCCTCTGGTGACGTGCACGGCAATATGATTGTCGGGCCGCTTCGCACCCCAAGAGCACCATCGCACACACGCTGCCCCATTACGGAAAACGGAAAGACAATTGCCGCCCCCTGATAGATGCGTCGATAGGTGCTTCGAAGATCCGGACGAAACTTCAGGATCTTGCGGTCGGTGTTCACCTGCACGGAAAGCGCATAGGGACACCCGAAATACGAACTCAGCTTTTCCGCAATCAGGCCCTCAAGCGTGAGCTTGTGGCCATGTATGAGATCCGGCTTTATACCCTTGCTGCTTATGTCCGCAGCAATGCGCTCTGAAAGGTGCAAAAGGGCGGCTTCCATGAAAAGCCCAGCCTTGAGTCCGTCGTAGCGGACAGCGGTCAAGCCGTCTTGCTCCGGCTCGAACCGTATGTCGAACCGCGGACGCACCGGATGCCGCGCCAGTTTCGTGACAACGTCCGATGCAGGTGGCGAGACCCTGTTGATGCTGTAGACGACTTGAACAAACTCATCGCGCGTGGCGTCGATCAGACTGCTCACCGCCTTTGTCTTGCCGGGTTGGACAGTGTCCGGGTAATCGCCCGAAATATTTACAATCACATCAGCCATTTCAAACGCGGTCCTTATCCTTGCTTTTTTGGCATGGCTTTCTTCGAGCCCGGCTTGAGGCGTTTCAGACCCTTTCTGGCCTTCTCCAGTGCGTTAGAAACTGGCGTTGAGATCTGGTCTTGCGCGTCGCGAATGCGCTTTCCGGCAATCAGTGGATCCAGCTCATTCTGCCGAATGGCATTGACCAACTCCCTTTCCAAGTCGTCACCTGTGACCTCGACACGATGCGTCAGCGGCCAGTAGTGGCGGACGTGATGAAAATCGACTCCAACCGTCGGTGCAAGTCCCGTTCTTGCAGCCAGTTTCTTTGCTTCGTGTCCAGGCGCGACGCCGTCTGATTTCCTGTTCCAGACTTCAATTCCGTCCAGATAGGGAATAAACGCATCGTCAAACTTTTCGTAGGCATTGCGCCGAATTGGATGCGCAAAGACCGACACGCCGTCCAGATCTTTCACGCTGGCGATCGTTTCAATGACGGGCCTATGTTCCGCCAGAAACCGGTCGAGCCCCCAGGTCAGAATGTGAATATCGTTTTCAGGCGAGGAATACTCAATGCCGGGCACGAGCGTGCACTTGCTGTTGGAGGCATCAGCGCATGCGTCCCGGTACTCTCCGAAACGCTGAGGGTCGAAGCCTGTGTCATGTTCGCTCATCATAACCGCGTCGACACCCCTGGCCCCGAAGAAATCAGCGATCTGGGAAAGCGTCCAGCGGCCGTCATATGACCATACCGAATGTGCGTGAAGAACGACGTTAAGGGATTTCTTCACCGCTTGCGCCTCCGAATACCCTTCGACACCGTCGCAGCTGCGTCTCGCAGAAAAAACAACGGAAAGGCTGCATCGTAGTTGTAGAATCCGGAAGGCGATCGCGGTGCAAAAACGCCTGCGATCGAGCGCAGCAGGTTCGGCCACCTTTCGGCGTGAAACCTGCTTTTCGGACCCTTGACGACAAAAAGCAGATGCATCAGTTCACGGCCCAAGTGACGGACGAACCTGGGCCCGCCCTCCGGCTGAAACGTGCTCGGGCAAAATTCCGGATCCAGTGCCTGTTCAACCGCCCAGCCGGCGTAGTCGTATCCCGAACGTCGCGAAAGTGCCGTTGACCCCCACATGCGCCCGTTCAGTTCAACAAACCAGCTGGTTCCCTCGTCATCCGTCAACAGTTCCACCATGAACGGCCCCTGCCAATCGATTGACGTAATGAAGGTTGTGACCTTTTCAACAAGCTCCGGTGAAGGCTCGATCGCACAGCAGGCGCTTGCGCCGGAACCATGCGGATTCATCATGCGAACGCGGCGGTGGCCAAACACATGCGTGACACGCTCCTTGGAGGCGAAACCGAACACCCCCTCGCCTGTGCCGTGAATGAGCGGCTGAACGAGCACCGGGAAGGAGAAAGCCCTTTCCTCCGGCAGGGTTTCAAGATCGGATTCATCGAAAACGTAAACGGTATCACCCTTCTTGAGCTTTCCCGTTTCGTCCATTGCAATTGCAAGAGCCGGTTTCACGATTGCCGGGAATTGGCTGGCTTTGAAAATTTCCTCCCTGTTGTGCGCCACGATCGTCGGGGGCACGTCAAGTCCGGCCGCTCTCGCCTTTTCGATCTGCAACGCCTTGTCCAGCGCAATATCCCTTTGCGCGCCTTGCGCATTGGCCAACGCAGGCCGCCTTTCTTTTTGAGCAAACCCAGACAGAGCCTCGTTTGCAAGCCAGAGGCTGGTATCATCGAGAGCGAGCACAATGTCTATGTCAGTCCGGCTTCGAAGCGCATCAGCAAGATCGGATACCGCCTTTCCCGCATTTTCCTCAGGAGGCGTAATGTACAGCGGTGGACCGGAAGCCAGGTGTTTCGAAAGTGGGGTTTCAGCCCCCTTCTTTTGAAAAACCTGGACTTTGTAGCCCTTGTGATACAACCCGAAGAACACTTCCGGTGCGGCCAAAGCATCGGCAAAACCCATGAGGACCGTCTTTGAGGGTGTTGGTGTTGTCATGCTCTAGATGATCTGCTTTTTGAGTTTGCCGAGATAGCGGCGCACGCGACTGGCGGCTGGCTCTTGACCATCCAGAAAATCCGCGACCTGCAGTTCGGTGGTGTCGGCCCTTACGGACCAACGAGGGATGGGAAATGGACACCCTTGAAAAGACCCGCCGTCGCTTGAATACACGCGCTCGTACCCTGCCGACCTGAGCTGGCGAAGTGTCCTCTTGCCATACATTCCAAAAGGTATTGCCGCTTCGGATATCTGTTGCCCGATACTGTCTTCCAACAGCGCTTTTGCGTCCCATAATTCCTTTCTCGCCTGGCCCTCGTCCAAGTGTTTCCAGCTGACGTGATCATATCCGTGAGATCCGATCTTGTGTCCAAGGCTCAGGAGCTCTTGCAGCTGATCCTTGCCGAGGGCGCCGGGCTCGTTCAGTCGCCCGGCAAGCGGGAAGAATGTCGCCGTCAAAGCGCGCTCTTGCAGTCCCTTGGCACCCGTTTCCAAGTCGGACAGATTGCCATCATCGAATGTGATCAGCACTCTGTCCCTGACGGGCGCAACGAGGTCGAGGAACGCACTGTATTGCTGTTCGCTGATCCAGTAGTGCTCCTCCCCTTCTTCCAGTGGACGCTTCGGAGTTCCGATTCCATGAAAATTGATGATGCGGAGTTTGCTGTTTTGCATGTTACTTAAAACCCGGACGCTTCAGGAAGCGCTTCAATATCGCTCAAACTATTCTGTTCTGATCGGCTTTGCACAAATCGTCCGTGTTGATTGTTAGTGCATGATCGATTTGTGGTCCAATGGAATGAAGCTTTCCACGCCGACGGGCGACCGACCCTTGCCTCAACTGGCGGAGATCGGGCTTTGCCCGCACCAACTAGTGCACAATCTGCAGCCTTGCAGTCAACGCTCTCGGCGTGCCCATCCTCATCAAGGTAAACTCGGCAAGGACGAGGCTCGATGAGTGCGTAATCCGTGGGGACGGAAGGCGATCCACGCACCGCCTTCCGATCAGACGATTGGCGACGGCACCCAATGCTGGAAGAAACAGACACCCGATGACGCAGATGAATAACCCGCTGCGAGAAGTGTGCTCATCTCGCAGCGGGCCATTGGTCTCAGGATCAAGAATTGCAGCGCCTGATTTTATGCGTTCTGGCTCTAGGTGAATGCTGTAACCGGATCAGTGTTTCCCTGTGGGGACGACACCCTTGCGATCACTCTATCCGCCAGGCACCCAGCTTTAGAAAATCAGATCTTCGATCTGGAACTGTGCGGTACTCGGCAGGTCGCCGTTCGCCAGAACCGTTCCATCGTCAGTGACAATCGTCGCTTCCGCGCTGACCAGGAACAGGGCTTCGTTTTTGTAGCGTGTCGTTTCGATGGCATTGAAAATCATATCATCGATTTCCACCGTGCCGATGAACTCTGCCGTGCTGAAAGACGCCGAGTCATCGAAGATGACGGTGTCATCCGCATCCGCGCTAATGCGCAGATAACCTGTCTCTGACCCGTTTTCACTCAGGTGCTGGAGCCTCAGTGTGTCCGCCTGATTGTTCTTGATATCGATTTCCTCGATGTTCCGGTGATAACCGGCAAAGGACGCAAAATCCAACACCTCATCTGTGGTCTCGAATTGAAGGATGTCGTAACCACTGCCACCGTCGACGCGAAGGTCATCCATGTCGGCAACAAGGATGTCGTTGCCCTTTCCTCCGATTAGTTTATCGGCCCCGTCTCCGCCGACGAGAAGATCATCGCCATCATATCCAGCGAGAATATCATCTCCGCCGCCACCGGCAAAAGCGTTCGCGTCATTATCGCCGCTGATCCTGTTGCCTTGCGCATCGCCGACAACATCAAATTTCGGTCCTGTATCTCCGGTATCACCCGTGTCGCCGGTATCACCCGTGTCGCCGGTATCACCAGTATCACCAGTATCACCAGTATCGCCGGTGTCGCCAGTGTCGCCCGTATCGCCGGTATCTCCAGTGCCACCGTCATCGGTCGCCGGCTCATCGTCTCCGACCGGGTCAACCGGGTCAACGGGCGTGACCGGATCTTCGTCCGGGTTATCGATCCGGTGGACAATTTCGTCCTGGGTCATGTCATAGGCGAGGAAGGAAACATCCGACAGCACGCCCTCAAAGTGATCCCGTCCAAACCGATCACCAAGGTAAAGCGCCGGAGACGTGCCGTCCTGCAACGCGCCCTCGAGGCCTGAAATCTGTTGGACAATCTCACCGTCAACGTAGAGCGTAAGCAACCCTTTCTCGCTGGAGAATGTCAGCGACACGGAGTGCCAGCCGTCGTCATTGATCTGTGGCAGCGGCGCTTTCAGCCATTGTGTCCCCTGATCCGTTCCCACGGCAATCGGCATATCGGTTTCACCGATGAAAACTGCAAAAGAGCCAGGGAAGTCAATCAGCCTGCCGGTCGCAGAGGCATCATCCTTCTTGAAATCGAAGGAAAGCGTGTAGCTATCATTGTTTGAAAAGTCGGGAGTCGTATCAACTCGAACGGTATCGTCGTTCAAACGCAGCGCGGCGCGGTCATCAATTTCGACAACTTTTACTCCCTCGCCCGCCAAGACCGAGTTTGCGAGATCGCTGCTGTCAGTCACACCATTGCTCAGATCAAGATCAAACAAGTTTGGAGACTCGACTGAGATGGTTTTCTGAAGTTCCAGTGTGCGCCCATCCTCGAGCGTGACCAAAACACTGACCTCGTGCGTCCCGCCTTCGGTAAAGCGGTGATCAACTTGCACACCGGATTTCGTCGTCCCATCCGGAAAGGTCCAGACAACATCGAGATTGTCCTGATCGAGCTGGCCGGCCTCGGAATATACGTGGCTGGCGTCGAAGGAAACAAGCAAGGCATCGCGGCCACTGTTGTCTTCCGCGGCGACAAAGCCTGCAACGCCGTCGGGCGTTGTGTCGAAAAGAGTGAGTTCCGCACCGTAGCCGTCGACGATCGAACCAGGGACCGCCTTCAACTCTGAAAGCAGCGCAAGCGGGTCGAGAGCGTTCACAAACAAATCGCCCACGTAGTTGGGTTGCGCGTCGTCATGTTTTTGAACGTAGACGTTGTCGCCAATCATTTGATTGTCGTTGTCCATTGCTATGTCGCTGGACAAAATGTTGCCTTCGATGATCGCACCTTCGGTTCCGAACTTGAGAACAATGGTCGGACCTTCCTGCTCGTCACCCGTGCTTTGCAGCAGTGTGTTGTTCAAAATGGAGAGGTCTTCAACGCCCTCCATCCGAATGCCCTGCATGTCGCCATTGAAAATCACGTTGTTTTCAATCAGGACTTGCTTGAACTGAGGTCCCTCGGTGTTCGCATTGTTGTCGAGGTAGATGCCCAGAAGTGCTGCGCCTTCACCCTGTTCAAAGAAGTTGTCGCGAATGACAATGTTGTCGCTGTCAAACGTTTGGTCCGAGCTGATCCAAAAATGGACGTGGTCCCCATGATCGCCTGCGCCACCCAAGTTCCACGGCGTCGAACTGTGGAAGTGGTTACCTTGCAACAACACATCCGTTACTTGACCGCCGTGAATCGGCGTTGTGCGGAGGCTGTGAATCTCCGAATCCAGCAGCGTAAAGTCAGAGACCTCCGCAAGCAGGATGCCTTTGTGAAACTCCGAAATTTCCATGTTGTCGAACACAATGTCATTCGACGACACGATCGAAGCGGCGCGGCCTGCAGGAAGGCCAAGAACGCTGCCAGACGGGTTTTCGGTTCCGACCGGGGAATCCGGGTCAATCCCGCTTACGGCCTCACCGCCCTCGATCGTCGAGTTTTGAAATGTGATGTTCGACGCATACTTGAGGTCGACGGCTTTCGTGAGGCTTGTCGTGTTTTCGTCAGGAACAAAATCGACAAAAACGCTATCCATCGTGATGTTTGACGAGGAATGGATCTTGACCGATGAAAAAACGGCTTGATCTGTGGGATCAGCCGATTTGATTGTTATTTCTGCATCTGGATAAATCTTGTGAAACAGAATGTCCCCGTAGTGGCCGGGTTCAAGGAGAATGGTTTCTCCACCTACCGCGTTCTCGACGGCTTCCATTAATTCACTGGCTGACGAAACTGTAATCGTGGGAGCATTTGAAAGCGTGTCATTCACCACAAGTCCAGACATGTAAAATTCCTCATGATTGCCAAGTTGAGAGGAAATTACCAAGCCGCTGTTGATATGCGGTTTAACCTTGCGAGTGATATTGAGGAAAATTTTAAGTATTTTTATTTTCTTCAGTAAGCTTCTACAATTGCGTAATATTTTTTGTCGACTTATCAAAGAAGCTGGCTCATGAGCACGAACTAAGTCAACATTTTGTCCGTCAATACATTGTTTGCTGCTCTGCACAGCTTCAGAAGTCGCAGAACTGAACGTGCTTCCGTGAGATCCTCCAAGCGGCTTTATTGCGACGTCAGTTTGAACGGGACCATCACCCCATGCAGCTTCTCGGTTCGGGCCAGAGAAAAAAGACCGGGGCATCGCGGCACTGCTTCAATGACACAGAAACGTAGACCGAGATGTGTGGATGCAAGACGCACTATTTGTGTCCGCGCATGAAAGCAAAGACCAGCCACCGAGATCCAAATCGGTGGGTCAGTCTTACTGTTCAGGAGGTTTGATGGTACGATACGGCATATAAGCTTCAGTTCGCCCGGGCGCTTAAGCGACCTCAGTTGATCGACGGGCGCGCCAGCGGAAAAACATGAGTTGCCCAACAAGCCAATTCAAATTCAACACCTATATTAGAACCATGCGGTCATGCCGATCCCGCAGTCGAACTTGATTGAACAAACATGAATACATTCGGAAAATTCAATCTGCCAATCAGTCGGCGAGCTTTTCTTGGTGCCTCTGTAAGCCTGGCGGCGCTGTCCAGCAGCACTGCCTTGTCGTCCCTTTTCGCGGCAATGCCGTCTGACGTTAGCTACGGTTTCCGGGCAGACAAGGATGAAGGCACTGAAGGAGACCTCTTTGTCGACAACGTAAATGGCTCGGATTCCAATTCCGGTACGAGCGTTGCGACAGCAAAAGCAACCGTGGCCGCAGCCCTGTCGATTGCCAAACCCGGCTCTGTTGTCAAGGTCCGCAATGTTGGAGGCATCAAGTACAGGGAACACGTGAAAATCCCGTCGGGAACGCCTGACAACAAGACCGTCTTGTCCGGGTTTGGAACGGAGAAACCTGTCATAACGGGGGCGGAGCTTCTGACCGGAGCGGTTCCATGCACCGCTGAAGATGAACGCCTGTTGGGAGAAAACTTTGCATCGATCTTCAAGGTGACCGGGCTTGCAAAGGAAGATATAGCCTCAGGCGACCCGCGGGCCGCATTTCTCTACGAGGGTGACAAGCGCCTGCTCCCGTGCATGGGCCGGCAGCCCAATCCGCAATATCCGCATACGGAAAGGGCTTCGAAGGACTGGCTGGAGGCCAACGAACTGGTCACGAGCGGGGGCGATCCAAACCTTGTGCTTGGTCATCGGCTCCCGAGTTTCACCGATCGGTTCACGCCTGAACAAATTGAAAACTGCGATATTCTCTTTCATCGTTTTCCCAACCGTGACGCGCGAACGACGGTGGCTGCATTCGATGCGGCAAGCGGCACGATCTTCCTCGCCGACCAGTCATTGACCGCTGAAACAAACAGGAACAAAAACAAGTTTATTCTTGTGAACCTGCTCCCGCAGATGCGGAAGGGTCAATGGGGATTCATCGACAAGGGAGCGACCGTCGACATTTACTTCTGGCCCTACGACCCCGCTAGCGTCAATGTAAACATCGAGTATTCCCGCCGGTCCGTTTGCATCGAAGGTCACGGTCAAAGTCACTTGGCAGTGCGCTCTATCATTTGCGAACGAACCAGCGCAGCTGGGCACCGCACCAACGGCCTCTATGCAGTCACGTTCGGCAACTCCGCCCGTCCACCATATTCGACCGATGTCACGCTGGAGAATTGCTGGATCAGGGACACGTACCGGGACGGATCAAGCTACGCCCCGATCCTGGCTCGCTATGTGAACAAATTCAAAGTGCTCAATTCGACGGTTTCCGATGCGATCAACCAGTTTGGAATTCAGTGCGCCGGACCTTTTTGGAACAAGCATGCTGGCGCTGTCGAAGGCTGCGTCATGGACCGCAACATCGTTCTCCGATCTGACCAGACCCCGATACGATTGTTCGGGCTTGAGAACTTTATCGTTTCCCGAAACCGTTTCATAGACTGCGGACAAGCTGCGCATGCCAACAAGGGCAATATCTACCAAGGAGGTCATAATGGTCTCTGGTGGCACAATTACTGGTGGGCCTGCGCCGGCTACTGGACGTTCCAGCGCTCATCAGCTCAATTCTTCGGCTTCAACTTCATCCACGGCGATACTTCGGACACGAATGGCCGCGCCGTTGAAGACCAGAACTTCGACAGGACGTCCAAGATCAAGAACTTGTCTCCTGCGACCGGCCAGGGAATAAACGGCGATTGCTATTTCCTGAACAACATACTCGTACCCTGGCGCAATGCCGCCGCCTTTTCCAACTCGCTCATTCTAGGGTCAAAAAGCGAAAACGCGATCAATTTCGCCGTGATGAACAACATCGTCAATGGAGCAAGCTTCGTCACAGAAAGGCTCATTCGCGATGGTGTCAAAACCAACGTCTACACCAACGGGAAGCCATTCGATGTAACTGACAGGGTGCTTCCGTTCAGCGATGTTTATGCGGACGTGACAAGGGGTGACATCGCCGTCAGGAAGGACAGCCGGGTTCTCCTCGCCCCTTCTACCGCGATCGATACGCTTCCAGGGAGCGATGGGCGTATTTCGCTCCAGGAGAAGTTTCCCGATTTCGACGGCTTTGGCGTCGACATTTCGGGCAAACCCATCGATCTTGCGAAGCCGCCGATCGGACCGGCACGCGACCTCACCGATCTTGAGCGTCTCGATCCGATCTGGATCGTACGGCCGGAAATCGAAGGCGCGCCGATTGTCGGAGGCACAGTCAAGGTCGACGACGGATACGTGATGGCTCTCGGCCATGCGCCTCGCTCATATCAGTGGTATCTCGCAGATGACGTGTATGACCCGCAAGACGCGTGGACACCCATCGACGGGGCAACTTCGGCAGCCTACGCACCTGCCGCGAAAGACCTGGGCAAGTATCTTGCTTGCCGCACCTCGATGATGGGCGTACACGCATCATCCCTGATGACCGCACCGGTCGCAGAGTCTTTCCCCATCGCCGAGCCGGTAAGCCTTTTGAACCCGCGTGCCGTTGATGCGCGCAAGTTTGCGGCCGGCTACTGGTTTGAAACTGACACTTTCACAGCCTCCGACAAACCTCTTCTGGTGCTTGTGTCAACTTTGAACAGTGTGCTTGGAGAACCTGCCCGCCTTTCCGTGACCATTGGGACCAAAGGCAGGGAAAACGGCACGGGCGAAAAGTTGACCATAAATCCGGAAACGGCTTTACGGACAAGAAACCAGCTTACGCTTGCAACGATCCTTGAACCGGGGACCGGCCCGCGCACGCTTCAGGTCAAAAGCGACGACAACTGGTCAAACATTCACCTCACCGTTCTCGAGGTGGATGGTCTCGACAGCGTTGCCGTTGGTCCGGTCAGCGGCGGTTCAAAACCGACACATCTTTCGCCCACGATAGAAACCAGCAAGGCCAACACGCTGGTCCTCTATGCAGTCAGCCGATACGATGGCAATGAAGACCCCATTACCTGGGATGGCGGCAAGACACTGATTGAAGAGCCAACTGGACGGGGGCATCCGTCCAACACGCTTCGGCTGGCTTATGCCTACGAATTGGCGGCCTCACCAGGCACCTATTCCAAAACCGCGTCTTGGTTGGCACCCCAAGGGGCCGCAACATCATTTGCCATTGAATTGCGAAGTGCGTGACCCAGCGAACGGGCCCTGCTCCTTTGCGGCAAATGCCCTGCAGACCTTCAGGCCTATTGAGAACATCGAGAATTGCCGGAAAAGACCGGGACCAAGACGGCCTGAAGCCGCGTCCTTGAAATATTCGTGCAGGCAAACTACGAATTCGTCACCCAAGGCAGCTTCAAGGGCTATTTCGGCTAAAACCGAAAGACTGCGGCCTGCTTTTCACCGCTCGCTCTGCCCTGAAAAAGAAGCCCTAGGGCAAATTGGAATACCGGATCCGGATCCCGTTGACTTAAGGGAGCGCATGTTTTGATTTGCGGCTCTTCGACGTGCGGCATCAAATCGAATTTGTAGTAACGCAATTTTTTGTTTGTTTGTGCATAAACGGAAAGACCATTGCTTCGTTCAATGGCAATCCCGAGACCTTCCAGCGGTAAGCAAGGATCACTAACTCAGATGGCGGCTGTCACAAAACTAGAAAATATCCAGGCCCTGAGGGCCGTCGCAGCTCTGAGCGTTGTCTTGTCCCACGCTCACAGCCGCATGGAACGTACCTACCCGTCGCTGATGCCAGAGTCGTTCATTGATGGTTTCGGGGGGCTGAGCTGGATCGGACATGCCGGAGTCGATCTGTTTTTCGTCATCAGCGGCTTCATCATGATCTACGTGCACTACGACGACTTTGGCAACCGGAACGCCCCTTTCCAGTTCATGGTGAAGCGGCTGATCCGCATTGTCCCCATTTATTGGCTGCTTACCGCGGTGGCGCTCGGGCTCTTGTTCATAGAACCAACGCTGTTTTATCACGCCCGGTCCCTGGATGTTCAGTGGATCGTCTCCTCGTTCCTGTTCTTTCCAGTCCGCTCCGAAACCGGTGTGGCGACCCCGCTCCTGGGCCCCGGCTGGACACTGAACTACGAGATGTACTTCTATCTTGTCTTCGCCTTTTGCCTGCTGTTTCCAAGGAAATTCCTGCTGCCTTTCATGCTGTTGCTTTTTGGAACAAGCATCTTGATCGGCGAATTGATCGTACGTGAGAAATTGTTCGTCATCCTGATAACGAACTGGCTTTTGCTCGAATTTTTCCTTGGATGCCTGATCGGCTACGCTCTGAAATCCGGATACAACAAACTGCCCCTGCCGGTTGCGATACTTCTGATCGTGGCCGCGTTGGCGACCCTTTTGACGTGGATTATCACAGGCGCAGACCAGGAGATAAGGGGCTTCCAGCGCTTCATGTGGTGGGGTTTGCCGGCAGCGAGCATCGTTACGGCGTTTGTGCTTTGCCCGAGACTGGTGTCTCTCAAGGTTCCGAAGTGGCTCCTTGGACTCGGGAACGCTTCTTACAGTATCTATCTCACCCATATATTCACGCTGCCGGCGCTGGCGCTGATCCAGACCCGGGTCGACCATATCGCACTTCTGCATCCGGACATCGGGATTGCCTTGATGATCACAATCAGCGCTATAGCCGGTTATGTGTTCTATCGCGTCGTTGAAAAGCCAATCACCAGCTTGCTGGCGCAACGCTACAGGTCGATCACTTCCACCAGAAAATACGGCGTTCCGGGGTGATTGAGAGATCAACACCACACTCACCTCACGCACGCTCCGCTGTCCGGTGGGCAGTTGATTGCGCACCCTTTCAAGCGACGCGCCTATGGTCTGGCGCATGGCGCCCATCATGTTTTAGGCATCAGTGTGGAGACACATCACTTGTTTCAACGTCCCAGGCTGCGCGGAAATGTTTCCCTTGCCGGTTCCAATGCCGTTCCGGCGCGAATGTCGGGCGAAACGAGAAAACTGCCCTTCCGCCGAACCGGGCATCGTCATGGAGCAAAAAAGCTAGATTTGTGTCGTCATGATCAGCTAATGACATGGTCCAGCTCTTGAGCCAAACGGCAGAAATCTGTGCCACGCAGTTTGAACAAACACCATATTCATACACCCCAAATTCATAACTCGTATCTATCATAACGCAATCGTATCAATGACTTTGGCCCGTGTGCTATTCGAGTTTATGTCCCGGAAACGCTGTCGAGTAAGGCCTGATAACTAGATCGTGCGACCAAACTGTTTCGTAGATCCAGCCACAAGCCGTTAAAGAAGAGGTTTGAACCTATGCCCCTTAGGGACTTGTTGAGCTTTCAATTCAGAAAGAAACTTCCCGCCGAGTTCGGAAACGGACGTGTGCTCGTGACCGGACGTTCAGATGTGCGCGTCTTGAAGCCGGGCTGGACGGCGTGTGCCCTGGACCTGATGCTCGTAGTCCGAAACATCGTCGAAAAGGACATGTGCGTTTGGGACGTCGGTTCCAATCTCGGCATTCTGTCTGCCATGGCTGCCAGCAAGGCAGGGCCCGGGGGCTCCGTGTTCGCTCTTGAGGCCGATCCTGAGTATGCGCGCATGATCAGCCTGACGGCGAGCAAGCTCCCCAACACTTACGCGCCGATAACCGTTCTGTGTGCCGCGATCGCCGACCAACGCGGCGTCATGACTTTCGGTGTTGCCGACAAGGGGCACGCGCGCAGCAAGCTGCTCGGCATCTCAGATGACGAAGGATTTCGAACTGCCTACCAAAAACAGGTTATCACGGTCTCCGGAGACGACCTTCTTGAATACTGGTCGCCGCCTGGATTCGTAAAAATGGATGTTGAGGGTGCTGAATTACTTGCCCTGAGAGGCAGTAAACGGCTGTTGTCAGAAGTACGGCCGGTTTTTTATCTCGAGGTTTCCCCACACAATGCGGCTGAGGTCAGCGACCTTCTCAGGTCCCATCAGTACGAGATATTCCACCTGAACGGAGACGGCAGCGAAAAACAGGTCGAAGAGTGCACTTTTTATACGATTGCAAGACCCACATAGTGCCGATTGCCGACTGACAAGCAGAAGGGCTGCGCTTTGAAAGTTGATTCAGCCCGACCGTTTCACTGAAGAATACAGCTTGAGCATTTCCTGCGCCTTGATACGCCAAAGTTGCTCCGTCAACAGTTTTTGCCGTCCTGCTTCTCCAAGTTTGCCACGCAACAACGGGTCGGCGAGGAGTTGCCTGATGGCATCGGCAAGGTCTCTCGGCATCTTCTCCGGATCGGTCAGATCAACTTTCAAGCCCGTCTCTTCATCGACAATGAAGCCCGGACCGCCGGCGTTTACGGTTATTATAGGGAGACCCCAGCGCATCGCCTCAAACAAAACGCCTCCCATGGACTCGCGGAAGCTCGGAAACACAAAAACGTCGCTCTCAAGATAGTGCTTTTCGATTTCCTCGCGCGGCAGTTTACCCAGAAACTGTACTCTGTCCGCGATCCCCAAATTCTCGGCTTCAGCCTTGCAGATCGCGACTTCCTCACCGCCTCCAATACTCGTCAGGGTCACGCCCGAAAGGTCTTTCAAGTGTCCCATGGCGCGGACAACATCGCGCAATCCTTTCGTTCTTACGGCGCGCCCGACATGCAACAGTTTCAACGAGTCTGGCACGACCTGGCGCTCAACTTGCGGCTCTATACTATCGACGCCAATTGCCAAAAATGGTTCAAAACGCTTCTTGGGAACCGTTTTCAGAACCTCGTTCATGTAAGGCGCCACGCCGAGAACGAGCTCCGCTGCTCCATAGCTCGACCTCAGCCACGGGTCATACCTGAAACGTGCCTGGTCCAGGCCGCGCAGTCGCGTGTACCAGCTGGCGGAACCGCATTCCTTCGCGAAGGCTTTCGGTGTCGGCAAAGCGCCGCCAAGCGATCCGATAATGTAGGGAATGTCGAATTTCCGGAAAATCGTCGGATACCGCGGTGCTGCCGGGAGAATCTGGTGTGCGACATCCCACGTTCTTCCCTTCGACAGCGAATTGCGAAGCCACTGTTCGGCAAACCGGGCGACGTAAAATATGTTCGGACGAAACATGGCTCGCATGCGTTCATAACGGCGTAGCCATTCCGGTTCTTCAAAGGTAACGACTTCGGCGTTCGGCAATTGCTCAGAGAGCGGCGGACCCTTGGTACATTCCAGTGCCAGGATGGTCAGGTCCGCCAGTTTCGCAAGTTCCTCGACGAGACGAAACCGGGTCAGGCTCTCTCCGACATCATGTGCATCGAGATGCGGCGCGAGGATCACTGCCCTCAGCCTCGCAGTCATATTCTGCCGCTCCACGCATTTCCCAGCGCCAAAAACACGCGTCTAAAGTGAACGGCACGTTCCTTTGCAGCGGGAGACGAGGCGAGCATGTTGCGGAGCGTCCAGAACACAGCACGTGTCGCGTTGAAAAAAGCCAAGATCAACCAACATGCGAACGCGGCAACAAGGCCACCGTGCTTCCTGTGCAGCTTGACCTTCGAATTGGTGAGAAGAATGTCACGCTTGTGATTGAGCTTTTTGACGGAACCACCACCGTGATGGGTGATTTCTCCGACTGGAGCAAACATCAATCGCCATCCTGCTTCACGCATTCGGTAACACCAGTCAGTTTCTTCGCCGAAAAAGAAAAAATGCTCATCGAGCGGGCCGATCTCGCGGATGACACTGTTGCGGACCAGCAAATAGCAACCCGAAATGACTTCCACTGACCTTTCGCTGTCTCTCTGCCAATCCGTCATCAGATACTTTCCGAACCATTTCGGCGATTTAAGCTTCCACAATCCGGACGACATGACAAAGAGATTGGTCAACGTGGGAAATTCGCTGCAGGTCAGCTGAACGGTGCCGTCCGTATTCAAGACGCGGCATCCCATTGCTCCCGCATCCGGATGTTCTTCAAGATAGTCGACGGACTTTTGCAAGACATCGCCGTGAACGATGGTGTCGGAATTCAACAGCAGGACGTAGTCCGCTTGCGCAATGAGAAAACCCTGATTGTTTGCAGCGGCAAATCCGACATTCTCCGAGTTGCGGACGAGTACGACGCTCGGGAATTCGCGCTCCACCATTTCCTGGGAGCCATCGCTGGACGCATTGTCGACAACAATGATTTCCGCATCGAGATTACCAAGATTCTGCACGACTGAACTCAAGCAGTCCCTCAACAGATCGATTGTATTCCAATTCACAACAATGATCGAAATATCCATGCCGGTTTCCATGATCTCACTAGCGCTCAATTGAAAATTCGCTAGTTGTTTTCAGTGAGATACGCATTGTGTAACATCAAAAATTGTACCAGAGGTTATCCCCCGGTTCTCCATGCATCTATCAATTGGAATGATGCTTAACAAACAATTTTTGCCGTTCCGAGTGCCGGCGGACAGGTATTCCCCGTCCCCTGCTCCTTGAAAAGTATCCGGTTGGTCATTTTTTCTGCTTACGGCAATCGCGACGCATGCTACCTGATCGCGTCCGGGAGACAATTGCGCAAAACCAGAGCCATTACAACTCAGCGTAGGGCGCCTTTGTTCCGCTTTTTGGGCCTATTGAGCGGAAACCGCCACATCGCCAGTTTTTGAACCCGACCGCACGAATAACGCACGGACAATTTATGTTTCAGCACACGTGCCAGCCTAGACACGTTCAGGAAGGGTATACTATTTGTTGGTAGCATGAAGGCGGTCGGCAGAGACGACCGTGTCATGTATTCCAGGGTTGGCAACTGCAGAAAGCCCAATATACCGACGCGCAACCGTGCAAGATCCCGGATCCGCCACTTGCCGAACAGAGTCAGGGCGATGAATCCACATAGGCGACGAAAACACTCCTAATTCCGCGACTGCGTGTCACCAAGCATTTTTTCACTTATGTCATTTCCCAGACTGTCCACACCGAGAAGGACTCATTGTCCATGGCCATGAACCAAGATCGAACACTGGATGACATTGGCTCAAATCAAAGTATCGGATTATTTGCGCAACTCTTAATCATTTCCCTTTTCATTCCGGTCAAACTGAACGTTGGCTCCCTGCTTTTGACGCCATACCGGATCGTAATATTGATTGCGATTGCGCCAGTAATGATGAATTGGCTATCGGGCGCAGCCGGCAAAAAAACCAAATCCGATTACTTCATGCTGATTTACGTCATCTGGTCGATGATTGCCACGCTGCACAATCATGGATTTGTCCTCATCGAGAAGATGGCGATCTATTTTATCGAGATTGGCGGAACATACTTTATCGCAAGGACACAGATTCGAAGCGTGAAGGCAGCGAGGGATGCGTTCATGCTGTTGTGGCTTGGTGTTCTGTTTCTGTTGCCGTTCGCACTTTTTGAAAGTGTCACGAACCGAAGTCTCTTTCAGACGTTCCTGGGACCCATCGGACCCGCCAGGGTATTGGCAGATACCCGTCTTGGTTTCTTTCGGGCACAGGCCGCATTCGACCACCCGATACTACTGGGAATGTTTGCAGGGAGTATTTTGGCACCATCATACTACCTGCTCGCTCACGGCAAGTCGTTTTTCCAAAAAATCCTGAGAACTTCGATCCCACTGGTATGTGCGTTCACTTCGCTTTCATCCGGAGCGTTTGCCGGCGTCGCAATCCAGATCGGCTTGATGGGTTGGGACATGGTCGTCAAGGCGAAAAACCGCTGGAAAATTCTAGCAGCCCTGGCGGCTACGGCCTATGTGGCGGTCGACTTGCTTTCCACACGAACGCCTTATGCCGTCCTGATCAGCTATCTCAGTTTCAGCTCCGGATCCGCCTACAATCGAATACTCATCTGGCGCTTTTCGCAAGATGACCTCTTCAGGAACCCAATCTTCGGTATCGGCTTCAATGAATGGGACCGTCCGGCGTGGATGCACTCTGCAAGTACGGACAATTTTTGGCTGGTGATCGCGCTCAACTACGGAATCGTCGGTTTCCTGTTTTTCTTCTTGGCGTTCATCTTCGCAATCCGATATCTCATCCAGCAAGACTTCGTTGATCCAATGGCAATCGCGTTCCGGCGAGGCTACATCATTATGCTGGTCGGACTGGGCACCGCCATCATTACCGTCCACATGTGGGGCGCGGCGATCATCGTGTTCGTGTTCTACCTCGGAATGCACGCGATCCCGGCCGAAGAGGGCAACGCAGCGATGCAGTCCAATGTCCAGGTCAAGCCCGAAAAGCGCAGGCTGCCATACACGCGAGGACCACGGTCGGCACACAGACTTCAAAGACAAAGCGGAGACCAAAGCCTCTCCTGACGCTCCTTTGCGCGACAAGGAGCCAGCAGCAGCCCTGTTTTCGGATGCTTGCGCACTGGACATGATCTGCCCGCTGGAACGGTTGACCACGCCCGCGTTGCCTCTTTTCGGGCGCCGTTTCAAGCCGGATCTGTCGTTGGCACGTCGCTCTGCAAAGTTCTAATGCGGATGACTATGGAAGCTTCCAAAGACGGCGTCGCAGGATCCGCTGCATCGTTCCCAACGTGGAACGAACCTTGGTGCGAAACGGCAAGTCAAGCCAAAGTGTGAACAGGTCCAGATCCTTGAAATTCGCGATCGGCATACACAAAACGCGATGCATCTGTCTGCGGCCCCACACGGCGGCCTTCTTTCTCAACAATCCAGCCTGGGATTTCTCAAGCTTCCAGACTTCAGCTGAAGACGCCGTCAGATAACCGTGTTCGATTGCACCTTCTATTATTTCCTTGCCCAGCTTGGTTCGCGCGACGACCAGCGAGAAACCCGGATTTTCACCATCCGGTTCCTCGTACCATGGATCTCCGCAGGAAATGTCGGCCAGCTCACCCGACCCATCCGGCCACTGGTGGACGGCCCAGGGCCGATACTGTTGCAGATAAGCCCAGGTTTTGTCGTAGATCCAATGCTGTTTTGGCTCTTCGGAGGCGTTCTGCGTCACGAAATACCCTGGCCATCCATGACCGCGATAGCGCAGACTTGTCAGCGTGTCGGCCACCACACCCAGTTTTTCCAGAAGGGATCTCGTCGCCTTGGTCGGCGGTGTCTCCGCACAAAAGAACGAAAGCGTCACACCTACATTTTTTTCCAGAGCGGGCCGAAGCGTCATTGCATTTCGTGTTGCCGCGATTTCAACCGGTTTACCGATGACAACGCACGGCCCCGAAGCTTGCTCCACCAAGTCCAGCCCGTCGCAGACCGAGGCCGGAGAGTACCTGGAACCCAGGACTTCAAGAAGATCTTCGCGGGAACGCGACAGCCTGGTTTTGTTTCGAATTGGATCATCCCGATTTTCGCCGGAATGCAACACCCCGGGCATTTCCAACACCTCAAGGCAATATTGTGCGATCGCGGTCAGTGCGCCACCGGAACTGGCCTTGTACCGGGTTTCATTGTCGCTGGCGTACCCCTCCCAGATCCCTGTTATCGCCCCCCAGGCCATCTCGGTCTTGGCGTCCACGACAGGCTGGTAGTCGTTTCTCCTCGTGAGCATTCCGAAGTCGGTGGAGACAGTCGGACAGGCCGACATCGCTTCCTTTACCGAAGCCGGACTCACATTGTCGGAAAACCTGGGACGCACTCCAAGATCATCGATATCGATCATCGAGACCGCGTCCCTGGAACAAAGATAGGAGCACAGACCGCAGCCCAGACACAGCCGCGGATCGGTGAGGCGCTTGATATCAGTCTCTAAACTCATTAACCGTCAATCGCTAACTGGAATTCGTTGTCAATGGTAGTTACGCTGGTCGCGTGCCGCCGATCAAGTGCTTCCCCTGCCAGATAAGCATTCCTCGCCCGCCACTGCGACCGTTTGCAAATTTGCCGCCTTGGCAACGCAGATCAAGGCAATCGTGTGCTTGATCCAGTTTCGTGTCTAGAACGGCATTCACCAGAACCGGCGTCCGAACTCAGTACCGTCTCACACAAACGCCTGAACCGAAATCCGATGCAGCGCGCTCTCAAAACCTCGCGTGGGCGCTCACCGCCTGCCGCGTGGGGCGCGATGCAGCAACTGCCGGGTTTCTAGGAGCCAAGCTTGGCGTTCTTCATCACTTCCCGCAAATAGTCCTTGTAGTGTAAGAGCTTACGCTCTGCTTCCTGAAACGCGTTGTCAACATCCGCTTTCAGTTCCTGCCGTCGCGCGAATGCGTCGGTAACGACCTCGATAATCTCTTCCGTCGATTGCGTTTTGCAATCCGCAAGATGGTCATAACCAAGCGTGCCGAACAAACCCGCAAACTTCCGGCTGTAGGCCATGGACAGCACGGGAACGCCGGAAGAAAAAGCTGCGATGCACGCATGCATGCGGGCGCCTGCGAAAAAATCCATGGTCGCGATATACGTTTTTGCAGCCGACGGATTTTCAAACCGTGGCGCGAGCACCGCCGAAGGATACTTCTCGGCAAGCCTTTCCGCGACCCGGTAGTCATCCTCGACCTCGTGGTTGCGCGAATTGACGTGGCCCAGGAGATGTAACTCCACGCCAGGTTGCTTGGTGAAATACTCGCAAAGTGCGTGAATAACCGCCGCATAGTCCGCTGAGAGCGCGAACATATTGTCCTGGCTGTAGCCCCCGTTGAATAGAAGACCGGACACGTTCAGCCCGACCCTCACGTTTCCATCTTCGCGCGGCGCGGGCGTTTCATAAGGCAGTCGCATGGCCACATCAGTGGACTCAATCAATCGGTCTGCCAACCCAAGCTCGCTCAGGTAGTCGCTGGAGAGCCGGTCGCGTGTCAGCACTTTCCGGGCACCACGCATCGCAACAGTTGCCAGAAGCCTGGTCCACCATCTTTGAAACGGACCTATGGTCTGGGGACTGAGAATGAGCGGGCGCCGGGAGGCAATAACGTTCGTCTTCGATATGATGTTGTACAAGAAGCGCTGCCGACCGTAGATGTCGGCAAAACTGTCGCCAGCGGAGATATCGAGAATCAGATCGCAACTGCGCGCCGATGACCAGAGACCCGACGGGCTCAACAAGTCCCTCGCCCGCATCGGAACGACCTGTATGTTGGGTCCGTTGATATAAGACGGTTCAGGGTCTCGCCAGCCAAGAATCTTGAACGTCAGTTTCAAATTCAGCTCAGCGGCAACCTCCTCGAGTATCACGATCTGGGAGGCCGTTAACGCCCCTATCCCCAAGTTGTCGGAATTCGTGGAATGCCACAAAAGGCCTATCGTTAGAACACTGTTGTCTGTCATCTGCGGCTAAACTTCTTCGATATCATTAAATTTCTGATTCAAATATGTTTTTTACAACAACGGCTGTAAAAACCACCTTCTCTGCATCGGCGAAAATGTCCTGTCCTCCGCCCCACCATTGCGGCTGTCCGAACGAGGGACCAACGATGTCTTCACGATACCTTCTTGGAGTTTCGCCGCGATCGCACCAGCCAGCCATCCTGGCCAGAACATCACGCGTTCGCAAAACCCGCGCCAATTACTGCCCCGTTCCCAACCGATTTGCAACCTGCCCGGCTCGCTGCAAACCTCACCGGCCCCAACTTGGTTTGCTTTCGTCAGCGGCCGCAGCCATTTGACGGATCGCACTCACGTTCTGATAACCCGTCCCGGTGCTTCACACAAAGTGCCGCTGCAGAGTTTTGGGTCGCATGGTTAAGACACGAAGCGACCATAAGGGCTCCAAAGGACCAGCAGATCACGAACACGCTTGCCTCGGCCGTGTCTTCCAAGAAGCGCACTTACTCGAGCCGAGCAATTACAATCTGCAGACATCGGGCAGAACAACAGGAAAAGTCAGCTACTCGCAAATGCTCGACGCGTGACACAAGCGCTTGTGCCACTGGGCTGCCGGTGGGAAGACTTGGCCGATTTCCAAGCCATTCCCGGTTCAATTGGTCGCTTTGTCGCCCACCGGCCGGTTCATGATCAGCATCTGCTTGCCCCAGACACGCAGCTCGCGCATCGACCAAAGGATCAAGGCGATAAGGATCGCGATGAACACCGCCTGTGCCAACCAGGTTTCAATTGAGCCCACAGTAACGAACAGGCCGCTTGCGGTCGCAGCGCTGTAGGCGAGTGCGGAGAGCGCAAGGGGCATCAGCAGCGGCTTCGATGGCAGCTTCTGCCGCTTGTGCAGCATCACCAGAGAAACGACGAGAGCAAGCGCTTCACCGGCAATAGCAAAACAAATGATCGTATAGGTTCCGGCACCCTGGGTGAGCGCGAACCACGCAACAGGCAATGAGAGCACACGGCATGCGTTGGCGATCATTGGGTTGGTCGTATTCGCCTTTGCTATCGCAGCGATCGACGCGCCGGCCTTGCTAATTCGCAGGCCCTGGGCGACACAAAGGATGACCAGCAAGGGCACCGCAGGTTCATATCTTGTCCCGTACAGACCATGAATCAGTAGATCGCCGAACAGAACTGCCATCAGCGCCAGGATAACACCCGAGAATAGCGCAGCTTGCGTTGCCGCCAGATACAGGTATTCAAATTTTTCAGGCTTGTTTTGCACCTTGCTCAACTGGGGCAGGAAGAACCTGTCCATCGTTTTTCCAATTACGACGGTCGGCGCCATCGCGAGCGTGAGCGCAGCAGAGAACCATCCAAGCTCTCTCATGCCGATCATGCTGCCGACCAACACCCTGTCGCCCTGGAAGATCGCGAACATCAGGATGCCATTCAGAAGAAGCGGCCAACCGAACGTAAAAGCTCGGCGCGCGACTGCTTGGTCGAACGACCAACGGTACCAACGCTTCGCCAGCACGTGCGACAATGTCGTGTAGGTCGTTTGTTGCAGCAAAAGCACCCAGAGCATGGCGCGGTAGTCTTCCAACCAGATCGACAAGGGATAGGCGGATGCCGTGGCCAACAGGACTGCCCCCATTTCGACATAGACAATGGTCTTGAACTCGAGTTTCCGCTGCAGCCGGAACATGTCGAAATGGGCAAGTCCTCTCAGCAACGGCACAATCGCAAGAAGCTGATAGGCCCATGCCACGTCCGGCACGCCGAACAGTGCAGCAATCGGTCCGGCGGCAAAGAACATGATCGCCGCGCCAACGGCGCCGCGCAATGCCTGCAACATCTGCACGCTCGCCTGAAATCGGCTGGATCCGCCGTCTGGCGTCTGCACGAGCATGCGGTCCAGGGCGAAGTTGCTCGTCATTTCGATCAAAGACATCGTGACAACAAAAGTACTTGCGATACCGAAGTCTTCGACGCTTATAAGTCGAGCGATCAAGATATTGCGAAATAGATTAACTAATGCAATGACACCGTTGCTTGCGCTTAGGGAAAGTGCTTGCTTTAACATAAATCGGTCTCTAAAACGTGTCCGGATTCGGACAGTATCTATTTGCTTGAACCCACATTATTCCATCGTTCCTTGCTCGTAAATTTTCATAATATTTCAAAGCACATAAACCGAACTCATTCAGGAGAACATGCCAGTGATCGCACGAGTCCAATCTTGTATCTTGGCTTTGTCGTTTTCGAGAAGGTTCGCACCAGACAAAAAACAGAAAATCATTAACGAAGCTGCTGCAGCCGTAGCAGGATTTGGCAATAACGATGTTTCTGTCGCCACAATTGACGATGCGACAACGATCCTTTCAAATTATCCGTCTGAAAAAATTGCCCAAAAAGGCGATCAGTGGCTGTTCTTGCACAGCAAGATGGCATTGACAACGGACGGCAGACTGCTTGATGCGAATGCGCTGTTGTCAATGGTCACGGAAAACGGTGCCGATCACCTGAATGAGCTAGAACCACCATTTGTGGCGATCACTGGAAACAAAGAGACGGCATCGGCACATTCGGATTTTTTGGGTCTCGGACAGATTTTTTCGTATCAGGGCGATGGCTGCGCCGCCGTCGGCACATCTGCATCGGCGATCGCCCGGACCTTTGCACGGCCTTTGAACCAGTTCGGTCTTTTTCAGCAGATGACAGTGGGACATCTCCTCGACAATACGACCCTGTTCGAAGATGTCGCCATGGTTCCGGCGGGATCGAGCGCGCATCTCAGTGATGGCAAGCTGTCCTTTCGGGAAAATTACGATCACTCGGCGGAACCGCAAAGCCTGAGAATTGAAGACGGAGTGGATCTCGTTCGCAAATCCGTTGAGCGTTGCGTGAACGCGCTTCCCGACGCGGGAATGGAACTGAGCGGCGGCCTGGATTCACGTGTTGTTCTGAGCGCCATTCCTGAACAACTCAGGACAGGCAGACGCGCCGTTACGATCGGCTACCCTGGCTCGCCGGACATCGAAAGCGCCAAGAAGCTCGCAGAGATTTGCGGTTTGTCCCACGAAATCGTTGATCTCACGCAATTCAACAGCGAGTCCACAGAAACGGTTTGGAATCGAAGCCGGAGGGTCGCTTACCGCGACGACTTTTCAACCAACATCTACGATCGCCTCACGATTGACTGTGTCGACGACTTCCTGCTGGAAACGTCCCGTATCGGAGGGGTCAACGGTGAGTTTGCGAGAGGTTTCTATTATGCCGCCATGCCCATTGAAAAACCGGTCACACAGGAAAGCATCAACAGACTGTTGACCTGGAGGCTGACGACAAACGATGCAGCTCCCGAAGCCGTTTTCAACCGCGACAAAAAAGAAGCATTTCAAGCGCAACTTGGTGAACTGGTGACCCGGCTTGTCGCCGATCACCAGGAGACACTCGGAAGCGCCCTCGACCGCTTTTATCTCAACCAGAGAATGCGACGCTGGGCCGGGAGCGCCATTTCCCGCGCAATGACAGACCGCGTTGTCCTCACACCCTTCTTTCATACCGACTATATCAAGTGGACCCGGGGCATCTCAGCTTCTTCGAAGAAGGATTCGGTCGCGTTGTGCCAGGTTCTGCAAGGCCTTGATACAAATCTTGCCAACATACCCCTCGACAGCGGCTTGTTGCCTGCCGCGATCGCGAGCGGCGGGTTTGCAATGAAGTTCGCGAGGTTCAGGCAGAAGGTCACGAAACTCGAGAAGAAACTGCTTCAGCGCTTTGGCGGCTCAAGGAAGCTGAATCTCGGCGGCAAAAATTTCCAGCAGAAACTGTCGTCGACAGACTTGATCGAAAGACTCGACTGGTCGGCTATCGGCGATATCGATCTGTTCGACAAAAGGACGATCGAACAGCTTAAATCGTCCGATATCAGCGGGAGCCGCACCACTGTCGGCTACTTTCTTCCGCTCAATTTTCAGCTTGAGTACTTTGACCGAAACGATGTCGAACCCAACATCACGCATATCGCTTCGCCTTGACTGTCTCTGGACAGTCGCGCTCCCCGATTGTCCGCGTTCATGCGTCAGCGCTGTTCACACTGTGACTTTCGTTGAACAGGGTTGCAAGTCCATACCCGGCATTTGGCATTCTCACACCCATTGCTCAGTGTTAACGTAAACTTCTTGAAAAATCTTGATCTTCTACGAAACAAATGCTCTTAGTTTCTCAGCAATTCTTCTGCTTTCTTAAGCGTTTTTTAGAGCATTTTACGTCGAGAAGATTCAAGTACATATCAAGCGAGATTGGTGCATGCAGACCGAGGGTCATCTCAAAGAATTCTGGCATTCATTGGAAAGTCACGGAAGCCGTATCGCCCTGATCACGTCGTCCAAAACTGTCAGTTTCGCCGAACTCGCTGCAAAGGGGGACGCCTTTTCAAAAGATCTTGCAGACCAAGCAAAGGGAAGAAAAAGGCTCCTCATTGCCTTGGTCATGTCTCCAAACATTGATGTCATTGCGGCTTACCTGGGTGCGTTACGCGCCGGGCACGTCATTTTGCTATGCGATTGCAGCATTCTCGATACCCAAAACCCGATCGCGACCCGGTTTGGTTTTGACTGTTTCATCTCGTTTTCAGAGGGCGAACTCAAGGTAGAGTTCAGTTCGCAGGGCGCGGACACTCCTGTCACGCTGCATGAAGATCTCACTCTGCTTCTGTCGACATCCGGCAGCACCGGAGAGCCGAAGCTGGTTCGCTTGTCAGCAGCTTCAGTTCAGTCCAATGCGTCGGCCATCGCTGACTACCTGGAACTCTCTGCGGACAGCCGTGCGATCACGACCCTGCCGATGTTCTATTCCTATGGAATGTCGGTTTTGCACAGCCAATTGACCGCCGGAGGCGCTCTCATTCTTACAGAGGCTTCTGTCACGGAGCCTGATTTCTGGGAAACAGCCCGCCTTCACGGAGCAACCAGCCTGGCACTTGTTCCTCATCAAGTGCAACTGATCGACCGTTCTGCCATGTCTGGCTATCCCCTGCCCGACCTTAAGTATGTCACCCAGGCAGGGGGCCGCCTTCCCGTTGAACTTGTTCGCAAAATGAATGAACTCGGTCTGCAAGGTGGTTGGAAGTTCTTCGTTATGTACGGTCAGACGGAGGCATCGCCGCGCATAGCATATGTCCCTCCTGAAGCTCTGCCCGAAGCTGCGAACGCGATAGGACGGGCAATTCCGGGCGGTCGGCTCGAGATAAGAGCCGATGACGGTTCGAACATCACGGAGCCTGGTAAGCCGGGCGAGCTCATTTATTCCGGCCCCAACGTGATGATGGGCTATGCGAGCACCGATGAGGAACTTGCACGGGGCCCAGAAACAGACTTTCTCTCTACCGGTGATCTGGCCGAGTGGACCGAGACGGGTCTTGCCCGCATCGTCGGACGGTTGAAGAGGTTCGTGAAGCTTTACGGCATGCGCGTCAGCCTTGACCAAGTCGAAACCCATCTGAATGCGCACGGCATCACGGCGTTCGCTGCTGGAAATGACGAACACCTCGTGCTGTTTGTGGACACAAAGTCGGAAGAGGCTCGTGCTGTTGAGATCGTTTCCGGTCTTATAGGTGTGCCGCCGAGCGATATCCTTGTGAGCACACTGGTTGAGCCGCCCCTGCTTCCCAGCGGAAAAGTTGACTACAAGACGCTCGACAGGATCGCAAAAGAAGAAGTTGCCCGGCAAGTGCGCGATCCGTCCTCCGACAAAATGGACCTGCGCGAAGTCATGGCACAAGCAACCCGCAGCGGCGTTGTGAAGGACCATGAAAGTTTCCAAGACCTGGGAGGCGATTCACTGGGTTACTTGCAGGTTACAATGGCGATTGAAGCGCGATTGGGCTATCTGCCGGAAGGCTGGGAAACCGTGCCGGTCGGTGAATTGATGCGAAAGAAACCGGCAGCGAAACCACGCGCCGAGATTGGGATGGACGTGATTGTAAGGATCTTGGCCATTAGCCTGATCGTGATCAATCATGCCGCGAATGGCGGCTTCAACGGTGGAACCTGGGTCCTGCTCATGGCTCTCGGCGCATCTTTCTACCGCTTTCAGGTTCCTGCGCTTGAAACGCTGTCGCCTGTACGTGTCTTGCTAAAGATGTTCTATCCTGTTCTGCCACTTTATTTTTTGATGGTATTCGCCTTACTCGCAGCCGGAAAAGATGTGCCGACTCCGATAATTACCCTCACGGCAAATCTTGGCAGTAACGACACTGCGTTTATCATTAATCTCAATTGGTTTATCAGCCTCTATGTCCAGCTTGTTATTTTCGCCGTTCTCCTGTTTTCAATCGAACCGCTCAGGCGCAGGACGCTGCAAACACCGTTTTTGGTAACGACCACTATTTTCGCCATATCTCTCGTTGGTTCGCTGATGTGGCAGGCCTGGCTCGCCGGCTGGTTTGACGGGGTTGATCACAATCTCGATAGCATTTACCGGGTTGGTAGCCCCCTCACATGCCTGCCGATGGTCGCTTTAGGCATCATGATCGCCGCAAACCAAGAGCGCGAGCGCCTCTTTTTGCTTCTCGGTGCTGTTGTTCTGAACACGCTCGTTTTCCCGACACTGTCGATCGCCCATGTCATCACCTTGCTGGTTGGCGGAGCAATGCTCGCGTCGGGTCTCGTGGTAAGAACTCCACTCTGGCTTGGGCGTGTCGCCCGTCAGATGGCAGCAACGGCACTGTTCGTTTACCTCCTGCACCCGATCGTGCTTCACTTCATGCGCTACGACAATCTGATCGAACCTGTTTTGGGCAAACCTGTCTATATATTGCTGGCACTTCTGCTTTCATTCTCGATCTCCTGGCTCGTGCTGGAGATATTCAGGTGGATGGAAGCGCTCGCACTCAAAACATCTGTCGCGAAGAAAATTCTGGTGCATCAACGATGAAGTACCGGAGCGAGATTGACGGGCTTCGTTGCCTAGCGGTCGTTCCAGTGGTTCTTTTTCACGCCGGCCTTCCCCTCTTCCCGGGCGGGTTCGCTGGAGTGGACGTTTTCTTTGTAATCTCCGGTTTCTTGATCACCACCATCATCGCAACAGAACTGCGTCAAGGCACCTTCTCAATTCTGACGTTTTACGAGAGGCGAGCCAGACGTATCTTGCCTGCGCTGACAGTGGTTGTCCTCGCGTGCGTGCCCTTCGCATTTGCGTGGATGCCACCTGAATTGTTTCGCGATTTTGGGCAGAGTGTTTTAGCCGTGAGCCTGTTTCTATCCAATGTTCTGTTTTGGCGAGAAAACAACTATTTCGCGGCAGCTGCGGAAGAAAAGCCTTTGCTGCACACTTGGAGCCTTGCAGTCGAGGAGCAGTTCTACATCCTCTTCCCTGTGATCCTAATCATTGTCTGGAGGTGGCGCCCAAGTCTTGTGATCCACACGGTTGCGCTGGTGGGAATTTCGAGCTTCATATGGTGTGTTTACTCCACGAACATTTTTCCCGAACAAGCATTCTATCTATTGCCGGCAAGAGCTTGGGAGTTATTCGTAGGAGCCTTATGCGCCCTTTGGGTGTTGCGAAACCCGACGGCTCCCAACGAAGTCCTCTCGCTTGCTGGGATCTTCATGGTGGTCTTGTCCATAGTCTTTTTGAACAAGGAACTTCCATTTCCCTCTGCCTATGCCCTTCTGCCGGTAGCGGGCACCGCACTGGTATTGCTTTTCGGTCAAGCGGGAACAATCGCAGCAAAAATTCTTGCCTGGAAACCGTTCGTCGCCATCGGTTTGATCAGCTACAGTCTTTACTTGTGGCATCAGCCACTCATGGCATTTGCAAGGATCCGGAGCATAAACCCGCCTGAAGCAACGATCATGATTGCGATGGCTGTTCTTTCCGTCATCTTAGCCTGGTTCTCATGGCGGTTCGTTGAAAGGCCGTTCAGAAAACGTGGAGGAGTGTTTCAGGCGAGATCGAGCTTGTTGGCGGCTTCCGTCGTGGTGATCTTTATTTGCGCAAGCCTTGGGGGGGCCATGCAGTCCAGATTCTTTGATACAATTAGGTTCGACGCCGAAACACTGAACCAAGTTAGGAGTTTTCCGAGCGGGGGGGCAAACAACCGCTGTTATGGCGTACCGAGTGTTGAACGGATTGCTGCCGGCGAAATGTGCAGGATTGGAGATCTCGAGGCACCGATCGCATTTTACTTGATTGGAGATAGCCATTCATCAGCGTTGACGCCTGTTCTATCAAGAGAGCTAGCAGACCAAGGGAAGGCCGCATACGTGATAACTTCCGGCTGGTGCGCGCCATTGACACGCTTTGGTACTGCAACAACGAGAAAGAACCCTGAATGCAGATCCCGAATTGAAGCTGCTTTGGCAAACATCGAAAAAACTCGATTACCGGTCGTAATGTTTGCTGAATGGGCAAACTACACGTCTGGTGGACGGTGGGGGGATTCGGGCCCGTCAGCATTCACCTTTGGGGACAATGGCAATTCGAGGATCGCGAACAATCCAAGTCAGATGGCGCAAGCACTCCAGGCCACGCTCGATCGACTATCAGAAATTGGAATCCCCATCGTGTTTGCCAAGTCAACGCCGGAGTATCAGTTTCACGTTCCTCACAAGCTAGCGATGCTGCTTCATTTAGAACTTGACCCTGCGCGTCTGGACTTGCCAATCAAAGACTATGAGCGTCGCAACGAAGAAGTAACAAGGATCTTCAGCGAAGTTGACTGGCCGAACAATCTGATCAAGATCGAAAGCGGCGAACTTTACTGTGATTCTGACAAATGTCGTCCTGTTGACGATAGCAACCGGCCGCTCTTTGCCGATTCAAATCACCTTAACAACCTGGGTTCAGAACGGCTTGTGTCAGAAATAATCGAAGCGCTCGAGCAATTTGAGCGCAGCAGCGACCCGCAAAGCTGACCACAACCGTTCGCGCAAGCCTGCCACGAACGTTTTGGCCTGCTCTTCTGAAAACTCCGCTTTTTGACGTCAAACTGTTTCCAACTGAATGATACAGACAATAAAGCGATCCAGGGGGCGCTGAAGCCCAGCATCGGCATTTTGAAAAACACTAGATAGGTCTTTCGACCGCCGAGCTTTGCCGCAAACAAGCAGTCAGCGATGCGACGTTTTTCAAGTGGTGTTCAAAGTATGGCCGCATGGAGCTTTATGGGGCAAAGCGGCTGAAAGCACTTTATGAGCGATCGCGAAACCGATGAAGCTGCCCGCAGCGTGCCTCCTTAAAGCAAGCTCCCCAAATACTTCCCGTATTCCGTCTTCCCAAACAGCTCCGCATGTTCAAGGAGCTTTTCATGATCAATCCAGCCGTTCGCGAAGGAAATCTCCTCCGGGCAGCCTGATTGCATGCCCTGCCGGACAGACAGCGTCCTGACGAAGTTTCCGGCGTCCAGCAGCGATTCGTGCGTGCCGGTGTCCAGCCAGGCAAAGCCGCGGCCCATGCGTTCCACGTTCAATGCGTCTTCGCGCAAGTAGGTATCGAGGAGCGTGACGATTTCCAGCTCGCCGCGCGGGGATGGTTTCACCTCACGTGCGCGGCGCGGGGCATCGCCATCGAGGAAGTAAAGGCCGGTGACAGCGTAGTTGGACGGCGGAACAGCGGGTTTTTCAATGATTTCTTCCGCCAGTCCAGCATCGTTGAACTTCACGACACCATACCGCTCCGGGTCCGCGACGTGATATCCGAATACGGTCCCTCCCCGCTCACGGCTGTCAGCCGCAGCAAGCACTTCCGGCAGGCCGTGACCAAAAAAGATGTTGTCGCCGAGAACCATCGTGGACGCGGCTCCATTGAGGAAATCCTCGGCAAGAATATAGGCCTGCGCCAGGCCATCCGGCGTTGGCTGAACGATATACTCGAACCGCATGCCCCATTGGCTGCCGTCCTTCAGGAGGCGTTGGAATTGCGGCTGATCCTCCGGGGTCGTGATGATCGCAACTTCCCGAATACCCGTCAGCATCAGAACGGACAGCGGATAGTAGATCATCGGCTTGTCGTAGATCGGCATCAGCTGCTTTGAAACGGCCATCGTCAGAGGGAAAAGCCGTGTGCCGGATCCTCCAGCGAGAATAATGCCTTTACGATTTGTCATGCGGTTACACCCAGTTTAGCCAAAGTCTCTGCAACACCCGCTTTCCAGTCCGGACGATCCAGCCCGACTGCAGAAAGCGACCGGCAATCCAGCCGCGAATTCAGCGGACGCCTTGCCGGCGTCGGATAGGCCGATGTCGGGATATCCTCAACGCTGACCGGCCGTCCTGCCTGTCTGAAGATTTCGCGTGCGAAATCGGCCCAGCTCACATCCGGCGCGCCGGAAAAGTGGAAGGTGCCGGCCTTCGACGGATCGTCCTTCAGAAGCCCCGCGATCTTCACGCAAGCCGCAGCGATCGCGGAGGCGGGTGTCGGTCCGCCGACCTGGTCCGCCACGATGGTCAGACGGTCGCGCGTTTCAGAAAGGCGCAGCATGGTCTTGAGGAAATTTGCGCCATGCGGGGAAAAAACCCAGCTGGTCCGCAGGATCGCACAGGTGGGGGCGATGGCCGCAATCGCAGCCTCACCCGCCAGTTTGGTGCGTCCATAGGCGCCGAGCGGCGCTGTCTCTGCGTCCGTCGGGAAGGGTTCTTCGCCGCTGCCGTCGAACACATAGTCGGTCGAGATGTGAACCAGCGGGATATCGAGACTTGCCGCGGCCTGTGCCATCATCCTGGGTGCATCCGCGTTGATCTTCAAGGCAAGCGCTTCTTCCTCTTCGGCCTTGTCAACGGCGGTATATGCAGCTGCATTGATGATCGCTTCCGGCCTGATTTCCGCAATCGTCCGGACGATGTCGGAAGGCTTCGAGAGGTCGGCTTGCGCCCTTCCCAAGAACATCGCATCCGGCAGGCGCTCCCGGAGTTCGGTTGCCACCTGACCGGAGGAACCAAAAACCAGGATCATGACTTGAGATCCGTTTTCACGCCGAGCCGTTGACCAACCCCTTTGCGATCCTGCAAGGCCCGCCACCAACTCTCGTTGGTCAGATACCACTCGACGGTTTTTTCCAGGCCTTCCTCGACGTTCACACTCGGTTTCCAGCCAAGTTCGTCACGTATGCGCGTCGGGTCGATCGCATAGCGCATGTCGTGGCCGGGCCTATCCGTCACGAAAGTGATCTGATCCGAATAGGAGCCGTCAGCCTTGGGGCGTTTTCGATCCAGCAGATCGCAAATGGTCCTCACCAGGTCGATGTTCCGGCGCTCGTTCTCACCGCCGACATTGTAGCTGCGGCCGGGAGCACCCTTCTGCAGGACCAGGAGAAGCGCATCGGCGTGATCCTCGACATAAAGCCAGTCGCGCACGTTTTCGCCCTTGCCGTAAACGGGGATCGGCTTGCCGGCGAGCGCGTTGAGAATGACAACGGGGATGAGCTTCTCGGGGAAGTGATACGGACCGTAATTGTTCGAGCAGTTGGTCAGGACAATCGGAAGCCCATAGGTTTCGTGCCATGCCCGAACGAGGTGATCAGACGCCGCCTTCGACGCCGAATAAGGACTGCGCGGATCATATGCCGTTGTCTCGGTAAACAGACCTGTCTCGCCAAGCGAGCCGAAGACTTCATCGGTCGAAATCTGGTGGAACCGGAACGATTCGGGTTTGCCGGCTTCCTGCCAATATGTCCGCGATGCCTCAAGCATGTTGAAGGTGCCGGTGATATTGGTTTCGATAAAGTCCGAGGGACCGTCGATGGACCTGTCCACGTGGCTCTCAGCGGCAAGGTGCATGACCGCGTCGGGACGGTGCTCGGCGAAAATCCGCTTCAGGGCCTGCCTGTCGCGAATATCGGCCTGCTCGAACGCATATAGAGGGCTGTCGGCAACCGGGGCGACATTGTCGAGACACGCAGCGTAGGTCAGAGCGTCTAGATTGACGACATTCAGACCGCGCTGGACGGCGAGCCGGATTACAGCCGAGCCAATGAAGCCTGCTCCGCCCGTGACAAGAATCTTCATCAATTCCCTCAATATTCAAAAGGTGTTTCAAATGCAGCAAGCGTTGGCGCGGCCGCGTCCTTTTCCGACAGAACCGGTTCGATGCCTGCCAGCGGCCAGTCAATCCCGCAACTGTCCCAACGGACAGCACCGTCGCAGTCGGGTGCATAAAAGTCGGAGCACTTGTACACGATCTCGCTATCCGGTTCGAGTGTCATGAACCCGTGCAGGAAACCGGCCGGCACGAGCAGTTGCCTGCCGTTTTCGAAACTGAGTTCCGTTCCGTACCAGTTACCGTAGGTTGGCGACCCCCGGCGTATGTCGACCGCAACATCGAAAATCCGGCCACGTCCGCACCTGACGAGTTTTGCCTGCGCATGCGGCGGGGCTTGAAAATGAAGGCCCCTCACTGTTCCCGTTGTGGCGCTCAGGGAATGATTGTCCTGCACGAACTCGATGTCGATACCGCACTCCGCAAACGCGCGCTTGCTCCAGCTTTCGGAAAAAAACCCGCGCTCGTCGCCAAACCGCCTGGGTGTAATCAACAAAACACCGGACAGGCCGGTTTGCTCGACAATCATTTCAACCTCAAAACAGACCTTCCGAAGCAAAAATGCATGCTCCTGGAGACGCTCAATCCTTGCGGGTCAACCAGATCGTATTTGGCAAGCCGCGCGACCGGCTTGAGCCAGCCGTTCAATCGACCGTCGTCGCGGCGACTATAGCCATATCGACAAAAGAAGACACAAGGTTTCTTCGATCCGTTGGATTTTTGGTAAACTTGATGAAAATCCTATTCACATCCTTCGACGGGCTTTGCTTCCCTCCCTTAGGTCGCATTGCATCACATTTGTCACAGGAAAAATGTGATGTGAGATTTGCAACGGTCACGCTCCCTTTGCGCGCAAAATTCCGATCATCCAATGACTCTCGACCGTCAAAAATTGTGCTTGACCTGTACTTGCTTCGTATTCCCGCTGCGGGCTGACGAATTCCCCTGACTACCAGCGAATGCATTCCAGTTTCATCGGAACAGCTGAGTTTGAAAATCAGCCCGTTCGTGACGTGATACTCCGTAGATCAAGAATGACAGCGCCTCAGAATTTCTTTCAATGGCAAATGATGAAGCGCTCTAGCTTTCTGATTAATCGCATGAATTTTAGTTTGCCGCTCAACCAGGAAAAAAATTGAAGTTGCATCGCGCAACGCAATCGATTAACGTTCGATTAACTAAATTTATGGGTACCACGTTTTTTTTTAGTGGTGGGCAGTTTTCTGACAATGCCTGATGCGCGCGTTTTAGCGAGCATTTGCGATAAAAAAGTATGAGTTTTGAGAATGACTGACAATGTTTATGGTTTTCATAATACGGATTTGGGTCATGCGGTCGATCCGGCTGGCTCCTCTCAGACTTCCAACACCTTGAAGCGCAGTCTGGACCTTTTCGGTGCGGTGTGCGGGCTTTTGCTTTTGACGCCGCTCTTCGTCATCCTCGCGGCTGCGATCAAGGTAACGAGCAAGGGGCCCGTCCTTTTCAAACAGAACCGCCACGGTCTCGATGGAAAGACGTTCAAGGCGTACAAGTTCAGGTCGATGTATGTTGACCAGTGCGATCAATCGGGCGTCCGGCAGACAGTCAAGGACGATCCGCGGATCACTCCGATCGGGCGTTTCCTGCGCAAGAGCAATTTCGACGAACTGCCGCAGTTGTTGAATGTGCTCAAGGGCGAGATGTCACTTGTGGGGCCACGTCCGCACGTACCAGGTATGTTGGCCAACGGCCTCCCCTACGAGCAGTTCGACCCGCGCTATCAGTTGCGCCACCGTGTGAAGCCGGGAATCACCGGCCTGGCTCAGGTCAATGGTTTTCGTGGCGAGACAAAAACCGCTCACGCAGCCTCCATGCGCCTCTACTACGACCTTAAATATATCGAGGTGCGGTCAATTTTTCTGGATGTGAAGATTATCGTGAGCACGGTAATCCAGGAGTTCTTTGGCGGAAAAGGGTACTGAGGCCGGGTGCGCCATGTTGACGTCTTGAGAGCCGAGATTGAAGTTAGAGAACGGGAGAATGAATTGGTCGTATTCTGATAGCGCCACAATGACTTGCTGTACGATCAAATATAAAACACGCTAACTTGACCACTATTTTTCGTATTTTTGGCATATTCAATTTTCCACAATCATTTAATAACAATAATTTCTTTGATTGCGGCTTGGAACAGTTAAAAATTTACGTCTTCGCTGATTAGGTTGCATCTCAGCGAGGGAGTTTTTACATATTTATTTCTTGAAAATTTTGGCTTTTTTCTTAAATTTTTGTCGAATTTTGTAAAAAATTGCACCAATTTCCTTGACCTGCCCTGCGGCAGGTTGCAAACTTGGTTGCAGAGATTCATTCAGGCGGATCTTTGAAAGGCGCTTCGATATTTGATGCAAGCCTTAGGTTTTGAAATCAATGTTCAGGGTGCAAGGCTAAAAACAATAAACACTGAACAATGCCTGGAATTCCATACTTCAGCAGCGCCTGAGAGCGTCTGCTTTATTTCAATCACTGTGTGCTTAACAGCAAAGGAAGCGTATGATGAAAAAACTACTGGTTGGCGCAATAGCACTTGCCTGCGCCTCTGGAGTTGCTCATGCAGCTCCGGTAGCCGGGTATGATAGTTTTCACTCCACCAGCGGCGACATGACGACTTTCGTGTTCGACGGACTTCCCTCGGATATCCGTGGCATAGATGGTGGCAACATTGTTGGAATTATCTTCACAGAAGGTGGCCTGACGGTTACTGCAACCGGATCGTCCGGCGGTGCCGATCGGGTGGTTCGCCAGGATCATCCGGCTCACGGTGGTCTTGGTGTAGATGGAAGCCCGAACGGCGACAA
This sequence comes from Roseibium sp., assembly GCF_965229775.1. Lineage (GTDB taxonomy): Bacteria > Pseudomonadota > Alphaproteobacteria > Rhizobiales > Stappiaceae > Roseibium. Next base: position 3,952,986 of record NZ_OZ245929.1, on the reverse strand, counting down.
CCTTGGTGTCGGTGAAATTCTTACCCTGACATTCAACAAGGCTGTGAACATCCTGGGCTTCACGCTCAACGATGGACACACGGATGCTGCTTCCGGTGCGTTCACATTCGGGCCGCTGTCTTCGACAGCAGACCTGTTTGACGGAGTAGGCACAGAAGGTGCCGGCCAAGGTGATCTGTGCGGATCATATGCCGGTTTCTGCGGCATCACCTCGATCTCACTGTCTTCGACCGGGTTCACCGGTTACCTTGAATCGATCAAAGTGTCAGCGGTACCGCTGCCGGCTCCGCTCGGTCTGCTGCTCGTTGGTGCTGCAGGCCTTGGCCTTGCCGCAAGGAAACGCCGCAGCGCATAAGCGCTTGGCCGTCGACTTTCGAAGATCAGTCATGAAACCGTGAAGGCGGTCATCGTGGCACAAGATATTCGCGGGCTGGGCAAACCAGCCCGCGTTTTTGTTGGTGTCGAGCGCCAAGTGCAATCCGGAGGTGGATTACAGAACACCCGGGTGTATCCGGATTGCCGAAAGCGCAAGGTGCTTTCCCCGGGACGTCGGTGCCAGAAGGAAAACGCTCGATGCTCACGCAGTTTGATGGCGTCGAGTTCTTAGCGCGCCAACTGGGGAGAAGGCTGGCAAAGCGAGGACGGGTCTCGACGAAGCCCGCCTGCAGGTAACTCCCGCCGCAAAACGGCATCTCCATGCGCAGAGCGCCAGCACCCGGCATGATTCAAACACCGGAGATGCCAATCCCTGCTGTTTTGCTGCGTGGACCGGAAGACTGCGGCACCCTAGATTTACACTGAATGTTTCTCACCAACGCAACAGGGCGGGAGCTGCCGGACCGCGTGCCTTTTTTGTCTAATTCAGGTTGCTTCATGATCGCAGTGAAATCATTGCTGCCGGTGCAAGTCCGCACTTACCCGGGCGGTTTGCTGCTGCTTGTGTGCTTTCTGGCGCAGTCAGCGCTGTCCGCCCCCTCTCCCGTCCTCGCGGCCTCCCGGACACCGGTGCGCGACTGGATTGCCCTCGCAGTCGAAAACGCCTGCGCCAATCCGGACAGGCCCGGGTTCGACATTCAAAACGCGCTGCCCGGCAGCTGGTTGCTGGAAGAACTGCGCCAACCATCGCCGGAAAACCCGGCTCGGGTGACGACGCGCTTCGCACTGCCGGGAGGCGACGAACTCGTTCTTGAATCGCGCCTTGCGAATGGCGTCCTGCGGCAGTTCCGTGCGTCGGTGGCGGTGCAGACCGGCCAAGCCCTCAAGCCACGCTTCCTGGCAATCGCCGATGGCAGCTGCACGGTCCGCTCGGCGCGTGAAATCCGCGATGGCGACGATCCCTGGATTTTCCTCGATCAACTGGACGGAGACCTCCAGACGCTGCGATGGACGGAAACACTGCAGGCGCCATGGCCGCAAGGTCAAGATCCCGGCGGTGTGCGCATTGGACTGGTCGATTCAGGTCTGGCCTATGACCTGCCTCTCTTCCAAGACCGGCTTGCGCGCGACCCGGACGATGTACCGCTTGGATATGACTTCTGGGATCTGGATCCTTTTCCTTACGACGGCGACACGTCGCGCGGGGCTTTTCTGCCGATCCGTCACGGAACTGCAGTCGCGTCGATCATTGCCCGCGAAGCCCCCGGCGCAGCTCTTGTTCCCTATCGCTATCCGAGACCCGACATGAGCCGAATGGAAAAGCTTGTGAAGCACGCTCTCAAAAACGATATCAAGATCCTGGCAATGCCGCTTGGCAGCCGGAAACCGGCCGACTGGGAGGCTTTTGCCGCAGCGCTCAAGGATCAGGATATCCTTGCGATCGTGTCCGCGGGAAATGACGGACGCGACATTGACGCCGATCCCGTCTATCCGGCAGGTCTCGACCTCGACAACATACTCACGGTGACGTCGGCAGACGCGTTCGGGCGCCTGGCGCGCGGCTCCAACTGGGGCGTCAAGAGCGTCGACGTGATGCTGCCCGCTGAAAACATGGACGTGATTGACTTTCGCGGTGCATCGGGCGTTGCTTCCGGCTCCAGCTATGCCGTGCCGCGTCTCGCTGCCCTCGCCGCCCGCCTGCTGGCGAAGGAACCGGATCTGACGGCGTTGCAGTTGAAAGCCAGAATCCTCGAGCGTGCGGTCCCGTCGCCGTTCCAGAAAGACAGGCTCGTGTCATCCGGGTGGATTCCCGACCCGGAAGCCGACTAATACCAACCTTCATAGATAGAAACCCATTTCATGGCATCAAACCGGTCCACTCGGTCAGGCGTGGTGCGCAGCGCGATGCCGGCGCATCGGGCAAGCGCCACAACGCAGCCGATGGCCGGTTTCATGCCACCGGAGGCCGGGTTCTTTTGCCCCAATGCCGCGTTGCGATTTGCTTGTAGTGCCGGCACTACCGCGCAAACCGCGCCTTGCCTTGTGGCAAAACAATCCCGGTGAAATGGGTTTCTATCTATGAAGGTTGGTATAACCCGTCAGCGGCGCTCCGGTCTGGGCGGCGCGGCATCAATGAAACGCCTTGCGGCCTGCGCCTGCAGGGGGTCCGCCTTCAGGAGCGCCTGGTATCCCGCCTCGGCAAGTTCAGGATCACCGCCCCAGACACCGGACTGAATGGCAAAACGCAGCGCTTGCGGATCGTCAGGCACGGCCTCCACCAACCATTGGGCGTGTTCCGTCATCTCTTCAAACCGCGCGCCCAGCTGCAGGGAAACAAGCAGGGACACTCTTGAATTGATCGAGTTGGGCACCTGTTCGACCGCCTGCCGGTGCAACGCCGCCGCCGCGTCGAACTCACCGGACTGGGCCAGCAAGCGCCCAGCTTCCAGAAGTTGGCCATGATTTGAGGACCGCGCGCAGGCTTGCGGCAGTCGATCCGCCGGTCCCGCTGCGCCTTGAGCGTCTGCCGCACCCGCGATCGCCGCGGCACAAGCGGCGAAGTTGATCCCGAGCCGGCTGGTAGTCCGCTCCGCCTCGGGATCATCGCGCAGCCGCAACAGCTCTTCGACAGCAGAAACCGGGATCGCTTCGAAGCGCTTTTCGCCCCCGCCGACGGCGATCCCTCTCAGGCGTCCGCCTTCATCCACAAGAGCGCCGCCACTCACGCCGGGCTGCATATGCGCCCTCACGTGCAGGCGACCGAGCTCCGCCCCTTCGGCCGGGAGCATGATCAGCTCGCCCGGTTCGAACACCCGGATCTCACGGCGCACCACATCCGCGCCGATCGCAAAATAAAGATCGGCCTCGCCCCATTCGGCAGCGGGTTCGAGCACCGCGCCATCGCTGGGCAAACCCTCCACTTCCAGCAAAACCAGATCCCCGACATAGGCAGAGGGCACGACATTTGCCGTCCTGGGGCCAGAAGGCGTGTGGACCGTCACCTCCCGCCGGTCCCCGACCACATGCCTGTTGGTGACAAGGAGGTCACTTGCAATCCGCGTCGCGCTCGCGGCCGGATCGAAGGAAGAGACGGGGAAAACGGCCTGGCGCTGCCGGCAGACAGGCTCTGGATGCGGACACTCCGGATCGGGCGCATCGGAAACAGTCGTGTCCGCGTCCGGCTTGACGCCGAACGACAGACTGACGGTGAGCCGATCCCCGCTCCTTTGCAGAACCACCGGAACGCTCAAAGTATCAGCGGGAAGCAGCGCCAAAGCGGTGACGGTGTCCCGGGGCGTGCGTGTCTGCCGCTCACCGATCTGCAGGATGAGATCGCCGGCCTCAATGCCCGCCGAGGCGGCAACCCCACCCGGCTGGACAAACTGCACTTCCGGCGCCGCGACCGCGGCCAGCCGCGCACGGTCGGCAAGTCCAAGACGCCAGCCCGCCGTCACGTAGTCAACCGATCCCGACGACAGCAGTGCATCCGTCACGCGAAGGAGCAACGCGTTGGAAACGGCGAAATTGACACCGATATTCGCGTCCGCTCCGGAGGCGAAAATGGCGGACACGAGACCAATCAGCCGCCCGTCCTTGTCGATCAAGGCACCGCCCGAAGTTCCCGGATTGATCGCTGCGTCCGTCTGAATGAAGTCCTCCACGGCGTTGAAGCCTGCATTGTTCACCGCCTTTGCCGAAACGACACCGCATGTGATCGAGAGACCGAGACCGAACGCGTTGCCGATCGCGCAGACAGGCTGCGCCAGGCCGGGGTCCGGACCGAATTCGATGGGCGCAAGGCCGGCGTCCACCCTGAGAAGCGCAATGTCACTTGCCGCGTCGCCGGCGATGAGCCGCGCGGGCAGGATCCGGCCGTCGGACAGGCGCACATCGATACGCTCCGCGGGTTCAACGACATGAAAGGCGGTCGCGATCACATCCGGCCGGATGACCACGCCGCTGCCTTCAGGTGCGGCCCCGGGGCGCGTACCGGCACCGCCCTGCGGCTTGCCAGGCCATAAAGGAAGAACCGAAACGACATGGCCAAACGCTTCTTCCGGCGATGCCTTTGCCGGGAGGGAGCCTGCGGCCACCATGGCCAGCAGGCCGGCGAATATCGAAAGACGGCAGATCAGTTTCATAGGCTTGTTCCGCACTTGACGTTTCGCATTCAGGACGCAATCGGCCCCGCAACCGGGATTTCATTCAGACTGCAGCGCAGGATCAACCAGTTTCCGCCGGCCTGGCGCTGCAGCACATTCAAGGACGTGCCCCGGCCTTCGTCCCCTTCGCTGTAATGCGCAAGACACCAGCCGAGGTCGCCCGATCTGCCGGCACCTGTCACCTCGATCTTCTTGTTGACGGCGTCCTCGTCAAACCACTCCAGGTGCGCCGCTTCGATCGCCGCCCGCCCGACCGCCGGCGGACCATAGGGGGAGAAAAGTTCCGCGTCGTGAGAAAACAGGGCCGCACATCCGGCAGCATCTCCGGAGCGATAGCAGCCGACATACGCGTCGAACACTGACTGGAATTCCTGTTTGTCGGACATCTCGCCTCCCCTGGTCTGTGCCAGGAGACTATCGCGGTTCACGCAAGCCGCTGCAAGGCTCGGCAGCGCTCGCAAGTAGGCAAGGATAACAAGAGCCCGTTTCGTCGCTCGGACCCCGATCGCGTTGACTGTGCATGATGATGCAAGCCGCCAGTATACCCCGCAATGCCGGTGATCAGCATTGCATGCGCGCCTCGCGCTCAGTGCCGGATTGGCAAGTGAAGTGCCGGCCCCCGGGCACATCTGAAGCTGGATCGCCAATCACGGACGAGACCGCTCAGAACCACACGCGATTGGTTCACTCGATGCGCGGCAAAGTATGAGGACCGATCACGGAGGATGGGCCGAGCAACGGACTGAAATTCAGCTAAACCGTTTTCTCTACACTTTTCAGCTTCTTAAAAGAAAGGGTGGCGGAGAGGAAGGGATTCGAACCCTCGATACCGTTCCCGGTATACTCCCTTAGCAGGGGAGCGCCTTCAGCCACTCGGCCACCTCTCCGTTCCGCCCTTTTCCTTGATTTCTGAGGGTATTGCAAGATCAATTTTCGGTCGTATCAGGCTGTTTCAACAAGGTTCGATCGAGAACGGGTTGTGCTCCCGCGGTTTGCGGAAAGAAAAAACGAGTTGAAGCGATTCACGTCCGCACAACGCTTCGCCAGCCGGAGCGCCGCTGCCGGATCTCGCTTTTCGGGCCCACCTCTTTTGACGCGAATCGCATAACCACGCGTTTTCCCGGGTGACATGGCAGGAGGCCGGGACCCGTTGCGCCTGGAAAGCAACTGGACGTTTTTCCAAAGCTAACCGGCCATAACAACTCTCACGAAAGGAGCCAGATAGGACTGGCGAATTGGTGCGGATGCCAGGGTATTACGAAACAGGAATCGATGCCGGCTTCGCGCAAAACGCATAACAGTGACGCTAGGTAGTGTTTAGCCTCAACAAAGAAAGTCAGCAAATCCTTTGCGAGGCGAACGCATGTCCAATCAGACATTTTTTCTTTCAGATAGTGACGGTCCCGACGCGCTCGTTTTCACAAGCCGAACGCAGGTTCACGTCCCGTTTTCGTTCTCGATCACACGCACTGGCGACCCAGGGCTTGAACCTGTTGCAACTCTGATCAGCATGCCGGACATTTCCTGCAAAAGGACACCGCGCCGGCGCCTCTCGGGCCAGGCAGAAGCATTTTTCCGGTCAGCAAAACCATTCGAATTTTTTCGTGAAAAGAGCCGTACCACGCGGCGATCGACGTTGCGCATGAGCATGTGTCAGACAGGAGAGAGCCATGAAGATCAGACTGGAAATCGACCTTAGAAATCTGCCTGCAGATACGCATGCCTTTACCAAGAAAGCGCAGCAGGACATCACGAAAGCGATCGCAGTCGCCCTCACGTAAAACGGTGCCGACGGCAGGATCGTGAACGTGGCAACACACATGCCCAAACCGGTCAGCTGAACAGCGTTCCGCAAGGCTTAACGGACAAGGCCGTTCGATGCGGGATAGGTCGGTTGATCGGTCAAACTCACCCAGCGCCCATCCGCCCAGCGCCACTCAGCGTGACCACCCTTTGCTGTCCGGATTAACCCGAAATGGATCTGGCAAGACGATCACCAATCAATGATCTTGTCATTCCGGTTGAAGCGCAGCGGAAGACCGGAACCCAGCAACCACTGGATTCCGGTTGGTTTTATTCTCCGACCACAAGAGATACTGGTTCCCGGTCTTGCCGCTTTCGCGGCAAACCGGGACAACAATTCTGTATGATGACTTGGTGCCGGACGGAATCATGCAGTCTTCGCCCCCTCAGGCACGAAACGCGGGGGAACAATTCCCCGCGCGCCGTCCCTTCCGGTCACTCCGTTGCGCCGACTTCGCGGTAGTAGCGCTCCGCACCGGGGTGCAGTTCCATCAGGCCGCGCTTGGATGCCGCGAACTTCACGTCCAGCGCCTTGGCCCACGGGGCCTCGGAAGTCACCTGCTCCAGATTGTCCCAGAAGGTCTTGGTGATTTTGTAGACGGTTTCGTCGTCCAGATCGGCGCGCACACCGATGCCGACGGCGGTGTCAAAGGACATCACCGGCCCCTCGTTGGTCTGGCCGTCATACATGCCCGCAGGCACTTCGGCACGGTAGCGCCACTTGCCGAGCCAGGTGTCGACCTCCTCGCCCTCATCGCTCTCCGGACCGATGAAACGCAGGTTTTCCGTCTCCGTGAACTGGATGAACTGGCCGCAGGGATCAAGACAGCCGTTCACGTAGACGTCGATCTTGCCGTCGAGAAACGCCTGGAACCCGGTCTGCCAGTTGGCCTTGATGGCGTCGTAGTCCTCGCCGACGACGAGGCCGGTGGTGGCCTCGACCCAGCCGCGCGCGGCGTTGTAGGCGCCGCCGCCCTGGGGCCCGAGAAAGACGGACGCGCCCTCGATGTCGTCCAGCACCTGGATGTCGCTGTCGCCGCGGACCGCGAAGTGGTACTGGCCGTAGGGGAACCACATCAGCAGCCGGTAATTCTTGGCAAGTTCGGGTGCGTCCGGCTCCTTGGCATACATCGCCTTGCCGGCGGACATGAGGTTGTAGATCACCGGGCTGGTCATCGACATGTCGAGATTGCCGCGCGCCACTTCCATCATGTGCAGCGTCGCCGCGCCGCCGCCGGAGACCTCGATTTCAACATCATCGAGATTGTCGGTGACGATGTTGGCGAAGGTCGCCATGGTAATCGCCTGGCCGAGGCTCGGCGCGATCGTTGCCATCTTGAGTGTGTCCTGAGCCTGGGCCGATGCCGCCCAGATCATGGCTGCGCTTGCAGCCAGTGCCAGTTTCCGCATGCGATTTCCTCCCTAAAATATGCAGTTCATGTGTGTTCAGGCCGATCTTGCATCGACCGGTGACGGATCTCCCCCCAGGAACCTGTGTCCGACGACAAGCCCGATCCCAGCGGCAAGCGCGGGCCCCGCGATCGCCAGGTCCGGGATCAGGAGCGCACCTCCCGCCGCGACCCTCAGGACGCGCTCGATCATGTTGAGCCTGTTCTTCTCAAAGCCGGTCAAGGCCGAAGTCAGGAGCCACATGGAAAGGGTGAAGGCCACCACGATCCAGCCGAGGTCGAACCAGCTCACCGTCGCGATATCGATCATGGCCTTCGATGTCGGCACTTCGCCGCCGAACCAGCCGAACAGCACCTGGAGCTTGTAGAGAACAGCAGGGTGATAGACGAAGACGAAGGGAATGATGAAGCCCGCCAGGGCAAGCCGCGCGGCCTGAAATCCCGTGCGCACCGGGTCTGCCCCTGCAATCGGTGCCGCCGCAAAGGCAGCCAGCGCCACCGGCGGTGTCACGGTCGAAATCACGGCAAAGAAGACGACGAAGAGATGCAGGGTCAGGGGCGCGATACCGACGGCATCGATGCCGGAACTGAGCGCGATGACGATGATGAAATAGGTCGCTCCCGGCGGCAGTCCCATGCCGAGGACGATCGCGCCAAGGGCGACGACAACCAGCGTCGCGAACAAGGGTCCTCCGGCGAGCTGCGCCAGAAGAAGCGACAGGCGGCCGCTGAAACCGGATACCTGGATCAGGCCGACAATCAGGCCGATCGCCGTGACGATCACGATGATCGACGCTGACATGCGCCCGGCACTGACAAAAGCCTTGTAGAGTTTTTCCGGCGACCGGAAACCGCGGAACAGAACGAGGGCGCTGACAAGGGCGACGATGAAGCCGTAGAAGCCTGCCTTCGGCACCGAAGGCTGGGCAAACAGGAAGTAACTCAGGACGCCCAGCGGCAGAACGAAAACAAGGCACTGCACCCGTTCAATGCCCGTCAGGGCCGGACGTTCTTCTGCCGGAAGCGGGCCAACGCCCTGACGGCGCGCCTCGAAATAGACCGTCAGGAACGTGCCGAGATAGAAAAAGATCGCCGGAATGATCGCCGCAATGACGATGTAGCGGTATTCCAGGCCGATCTGACCGGCCACGAAGAAGGCGACGACACCCATCACCGGCGGCATCACCTGCCCGCCGGTGGAGGCGGCCGCTTCCACCGCCGCGGCGAAGGCGGGCCGGAAACCGGAGCGCTTGATGACCGGAATGGTCATGACACCGGTCGAGACGACATTGGAGATCGCCGCCCCGCTCAAGGTCCCGAACAGCGCGGAACTGGCGACGGCTGCGTGGGCGGCGCCCCCGGTCAGCCCTCCGGTCAGCCTGTTGGCAATCTTCATCAGGAGATCCCCTGCCCCGCTCGCCATGAGCACCGCGCCAAAGACGATGAAGATCAAGACGTTGCCCGAGACGACCTGAAGCGGCTGCCCGAACATGCCGCCTGTCTGTGACCAGAAATTCAGAACCATGGAGCGCATGCTCTGCGCCAGCGTCGCCTCCGAGCCGGCAAGAATGCCGGTCCAGTCCGGCAGCCAGCCACGCACGAAGAAATAGATGATCCAGAAGAGGCAGAACCCGACGATGAAACCGCCGAAGCCGCGCCATGTCAGATAGAGAACGAGGGCGGTCGCAATCGGGAAAAGCACGAAGTCGAGCGGCTGTGCCGACGGCAGGGCGCCGCCATCAACGGCAAAGAGGTTTGCCACCCAGATGCAGAACACAACCGTAGACAGCGCCGCCAGCGTCCACCTCAGCCAAGGCCGCGTTCCAGGCAGATTGAGAAAGGAAACCGCGAAGGAGAACAGGATCGGCAGCCCCAGGATCAGACCCGTGGGCAGAAGAAACGTCCGTTCGAACGACCTGAAGGAGCCCCCGAGCCAGTGCTCGCGCATCAAAAGCCGTTGCTGGCGCCGTGACAGTTCGTCGAAGCCGGGAGTCGTGGCCTCGATGACCCAGCGCACGAATTCGGACAGCGGTCCGGAAGCGGCGTAGACAAGGATGACCATGGCAAACAGGAACGCCAGGAGATCGGCAACGCGCTGCTCGAACCGGACCGGTGTCATCTGGCCACCTCCCCGTTCCTCAAACGCCGGGCATGCCATAGATAGGTGTTGCGGGCCGTCGCGTTGATCTCATCCTCGGCGAGGTTTTCCAGGGCCTCGGCCTTCAGCGCTTCAGCCGGTTCGCCAAGGGCGATCAGGTGATCGCAGAGTTCAAGCCTCCACTGCAGATCCCCGGTGGTTCGCGCTGCCGCCATGAGCGCTTCCGGCCCGCCGGCGAGCTCTGCCACATGCGCGGCCCTTTGGGCGGAAGACAGGGTTCCGAGATGGGTCGGGTTGCCGTCGTACCAGCCGAGTGTGCCGGTGGCAAAGGCCCTGGCGGACCAGCCGGCCTTTCCGTAGTACTCGCCGAGCCAGGGCTTGTCGGCGATATCGTCCGGCAGCTGCAAGGTGGCGGCGATGTCGTCCAGGGAAAGGCCCGCATTCATGCCGTCGGCCGTGTGGCGCATCACGTGACGGATGGCCCGCCGCGTCGTCGTCAGGACTTCGCTGACCTTGTCCCGGCCGAAGACCGGCATGGTATGGCCTGGTGCCAGCACGGCAGCGCCGAGACCTTCCAGCAGCGCCAGGCTGTCTGCCCAGGCGGCGAAGTCGCGATAGGGCGTGCCGCGAATGGCGTAAAGGTTCGGAAAGGCGTGGTACCAGTTGTCGCCGGGGATGAGAACGCCGGCATCCTCCAGCCAGACGGCCATGTGATCCTCGGTCTCACCGGGGGCCATGATCAGCCGCGCCCTGACACCGTCAAGATCGATGTCCCGGTCCTCGCCGACGAAAAGCGTCGGCGGAAGGAACCCCGCGCCCAGACCCTCCATCGGCCGATCGCCGGGACCACAGCCGAGCGACACGCGTTCTTGCGGGGAAAGACCGATGCCGAACTGCGCCGCGGTCCGGCGGTTCAAGGCCTGATGGGGCGCAATCTCATCCGCGTCCTGGCCGACAAGATCCGATTTGAACCTTGCATTGGCGATCACCGGAATGTCGCGCCCTTCAGCAAAGACGGCGGCGCCGGAAATGTGATCCCTGTGGCTGTGGGTGTAGATGATCCGTCCGACCGGCTTGTCCGTCAGCTTGCGGATTTCCGCGAGCACGTTTCCAGCGGCGCCGGTGCTCTCCGACGTGTCGACGACGGTCAGCGAAGTCTCGCCCTCGATCACGTGCTGTGTCGATGCCGCGAAACCGACAGCCGTCCACAGTCCGGGCGCCAGTTCCACGATCGACTTGCGGAACTGGGTTTCATTGTGGTGGAGGAGAGCGGCATTGGGCATCAATCAGTCTCCCGTGTGCCTTTGCAGCGCTGGGCCGCGATATTTCTCGGTCAGTTCCTCCGGCACTTCCGAGCCGTCGACCAGGAAGGGCAGAATTCCCCTGCGGAGCGAGCGTCCGCGCATGCCCCGGATGTCATCGTCCGAACGCGTGACCCGCTGGGCACAGCGCCTGCCCCATTCGGCAAGCGCGGTGTAGAGCCTGTCGATTTCGTCCATGTGCGACGTGCCCTTTGCCAGGTCGTGGAATTCCTCGGGATCTTCCTGAAGATCAAAGAGCATCGGGCGGAAACCGCCCTCGGCATGCATCAGCTTGTAGCGGCCGTCGAACACCATGAAGAGGCGGCAGTCCTTGGGGTCGAGCCCCAGTTTCACGGCCTGCTGGGTCGGCGAATAATCGAATTCGGAAATTGCATACTCGCGCCAGTCCGGTGTCTCACCCCGCAGCAACGGCAAGAGCGACCGGCCCTCCAGGATATGATCGGCAACCTTGCCGCCGGCGGCCTCGACGAATGTCGGTGCCAGATCGATGGATTCCACGAGGGCATCGCAGATCGTGCCGCGGGTCGCGTCCGCCTCGGGTCGAGGATCATAGACGATCATCGGGATCTTCACGGACGGGTCGTGGAAAAGGTCCTTCTCGCCAAGCCAATGATCGCCGAGATAGTCGCCGTGATCGGAGGTCAGGACAATCATCGTGTCCTTCATCCGGCCCGTTCTCTCCAGATAATCGAGCAGCACGCCAAGCTGATCGTCGCATTGCTTGATCAGGCCCATATAGGCGGGGATGACCTTCCGGCGGACCTCTTCCTGTTGGAAGGCTGCCGCGATCTTGTTTTCCATATAGGCGGCAAAAACCGGATGGGCGTCCTCACGTTCCACCTCGTGACGGCAGGCCGCCGGAACGTGGTTCAGACCGAACATGTCGTGATAGGGCGCGGGCACGATATAGGGCCAATGCGGCTTGATGTAGCTGACATGGGCGCACCAGGGGGATGTCTGCTCCTCGATGAAATCGATGGTGCGGGCGGTCAGCCAGGGCGTCTCGCTGTCCTTTTCGGAAATATTGGCGGGCTTGTCGGCATTGGCAAACATCCAGCCCGAGGCAAGCCCGCCGTCTTCGTCTATTCCTGCATTGGCGAAATCCGCCCAGGGATTCTCGCCGGCATAGCCCTTCGACTTCAGGTATTCGTTATAGGGCGACCGTTTCTCGTCGTAGAAACCGTCTGGGCCATAGCCCCAAAGGCCGTCGTCGCGGATCCAGACATCGAAGCCGCATTCGGCCTGGCGCGCGCCGATCATGCTGTCCGGCGACAGGCCGAGCCGCTTCATGCCGTCCTTGTCGGCCTTCATGTGGGTCTTGCCGATCAGCCAGCAATCCATGCCAGCCGCACGCATGTGGTCGCCGAGCGTCAACTCGCCGACACGCAGGGGAAAGCCGTTCCAGGCCGCGCCGTGCGAGGAAACGTACCGGCCGGTGTAAAAGCTCATCCGGCTTGCCCCGCAGATCGGCGACTGGACATAGGCATTGGTAAAGCGGACGCCCATCGCGGCAACGCGGTCGAAATGCGGGGTCTCCAGATGCGGGTGCCCGGCGCAGCCGAGATAGTCAAATCGCAGCTGGTCATACATGATGAACAGAATATTCAAGCGCGGATTTCTCCACTTTTTGCCGGCCTTCAAAGCCAGCTTCCTCCCTCGGGCAAGGCCCGTTTGTGAAAGAAGTATTGCCCTTCTTTTCCGGCCTGTCTAATCTTCAGTCCGCTAGGCGGACCGATTGAACGATGACAGAAAACGCTCAAAACGAACGCGTCAGATCCCTAGAGCGCGGGCTCGAGATCATCGAATTTCTCTCGCGTCACACACGCTCGTCCCTCGCCGACCTGCGCCGCGCGACAGGCTATTCCAACGCGACGCTGCTGCGGCTTCTGTCCAGCCTCCAGCACAGGGGCTGGGTCCGCAGAAACATTGTCGAGGGCCAGTACGAACTCTCCCATTCGATCGGCAAGGTGCTGGGGGAAAAGGCCCGCGCCCATCCGCTTGCGGAACTGGCCGCGCCCATTCTCCTCGATCTCAAGGGACGGCAGACCGGATTGCCGTCCGACCTCAATGCGGTGACCGGCCCAGGGCGCATCGAGATCATCGAAAGCACGCGTCTGCGCGGCCCCATGGCGCCGACCCGCACGGCCCTCGGTATCCGGCCTTCCATGGTGCTGTCCGCGCACGGACGCGCCATTCTTGCCTTCTCGCCGGAAGCCGTTGCACGGAAACATCTTGAAAGCCTCCGCAATATTGCCAGCAAGGAAGAACTGCGCCTGATCGAGAGCGGTTTCCTGGCAACCGAAATCGCCGAGACGCGCGCACGCGGCTTCGGCCTCAGGGAAGCCGCTTACTGGCAGGCTCCGTTCGATCCCGGCCCGGAACTCGGCGCCATGGCGGTCCCGATCATCTCGAAGTCGGGCGTGCACGGGTCCATCAGTATTCTGTGGATGGTCGATGATATGCGCATCGACGAGGTGCTGGCCTTCGGCTGCCTGGACGATCTTCAAAAGGCGGCCAAACGCGTGGCGGACGTGCTTGACCGGGAACGCATCCGGGCGCCTGATATTCTGTCCCTCTAACGGGCAAGGGCATTCAACGCTGGTGCGCGCACCCTTGATACGCCGCTTGCTCAAAGCTCCAGCTTGTCGCTCACCGACATGGCGCTCATGCCACCGTCAATCGTGATGTCCTGGCCCTTGATCCAGGCGCTTTCGGGAGAGGCCAGGAAGATGATCACGTCGGCGACTTCTTCCGGCAGGCCCGGACGGCCTGCGCGCGCCACGTTTCTCGCCATCCGGTCACCGAAGGCAGCGGCGAAATCCTTCAGGATCCCTGTACTGACAGCTGCGGGGCTGACGGAATTCATCCGCAAGTCCCGGGCGATCATGCTTTCCGTCTCCGCCATCGTCATGACGATCACCGCTTCCTTGGAGAGATTGTAGGCCCTCGTTGCATCGATGCCGCGCCGCTGAATGAAATCGGCGAGCCCGTCCGGTTCGAGCGCCATCAGGGCCCTGACTTCGTCCAGGTTTTCCCGCCACATCGCGCCGGCGCGCGATGCCGTGTTGACGATGGCGCTGCCGGGTTCGAGCTTGTCGAGCATGCCGGCCATGAAGCTGCGCAAACCGAACCAGTTCACCTTGAGAACAAGTTCTTCCAGCCCGTCACGCGGCGGCAGGCCCGCATTGTTGAGGAGCGCGTCGAAAGGACCGGTTGCCGCCTCGATGGCAGCACGGATCGAGGCAGGATCGCTCAAATCCGTTTCAATCCAGCGTGCGACCGGAACCTCCGGCTCGGAGATATCGAACGCCGTGACCTCGTGCCCGAGTTCCGTCAGTTTCCGGGCGACTTCAGCCCCGATCCCCGATGAGCCGCCTGTCAACGCCACGCGCATGCCGATCCTCCCAAACCTGTTTCGTTGCGGATCTTCCGCCCAAGGGCTTTTTCCGTCAAATCCGCACGACCTTCAGCCTGGTTTTCAGGTCGGTGCGGCAGAAGGCATGGAGGAAACAGGTCTGTTCGGAAATGTCGAGCATCTCCTGGGCCATTTCATCGCTCTCGGACGTCTCGAGATAGACGTGGGTCTCGATCGGATCGGCCTCGCCGGCCTTGCCGGTTCCGCCCGAAGCACCGCCGAGTGAAAAGTGGGTGTCCTGCACGATACGATAGTCCGGCAGGTTCAGCTTGAGCATGGAGACGAACCGCCCGAACTGGGTCATGAAACAGAAACCGATACCCGCGCTGATCAACGTGCCGGCATCCGGTGCCCTGCCATCTTCGGAACTCAGGAAACGAAAACTCGTGCCGTGAGGCGAATAGAGCAGTTGCTGGATGTCCTTGATGCCGTCCGGCCTGAGCACGGCGATGGCGCCCGGGTTCAGCCGACGGTCCTGTTCATCGGCAAGGCTGGAGGCGGCGGCTGCCGTTCCGAGCGCAACCTCCTTTTTCGGTGTCATGCCGACCGGCTCGACGAGCGTCAGATCAGACGCGAGGTCCCGCGCTTTCGCGAAGTGGTTTCCCGGATCGGGGAAGAGATCTCCCTCCAGTTCGGCAACCTTTGCGGTCGGCAGTTCGGTTCCGTTCTTGCCGAGCTTGAAGAGGCTTTCCAGCTTGCCGCGCATCAGGCCGTTCAGCGGCGATGCGTGAACCGCATTCATCAGGAACGAATTGAGCGCTCCGTCGTCCAGATCGCAATCGATCTCCACAGTCAGTTCGACCGGCTCGGCGCCCCCCACCATGGTGCGCTTCGGCATCGAGCCTCTCATCGTATAATAATTGTCCTGGATCAGCCTCAGCTTGCGGATCCGGACGCCCTGAATTTCGCCCAGGGCGACGATCTCGTTCATGTAGCTGGCGATCATGCCGGTCGTCAGAAAGGCAAGCGGACAGGGCGCCGCGTCATGTCCGCTGAGGTAAGGCCCCTCGTCGGACACGAGCCGCCAGGTGTCTCCGGTCCGCGCCGACCTGACCAGAGCTTCCTTCTGAAAGCCGGACAGGGACCGGACCCAGGTGCGAAGCGCGTCACCCTTGCGGTTCTCAGGGGCGTTTATGCCGACCTCATCGGCATTCGACACCTTGAAAAAGGGTGCAAGGCTGCTTTCCCCGATGATGTTTTCGCCCAGCTTCGCCATTGCTTTCGTCTCCCGGAATTCTGATTGTCGCGACCAGTGAAAGGTCACCGGATCTATTGTTTCGAACCGAGCAGGAACCCTGCCGGTGCGGATATGGAATGCGGTTCGGCAAATGCCAGAACGCCATCATATCCAAGGTTGCGGCCGATGCCGGACTGCTTGAACCCGCCGAAAGGACCCCGGCCGTCCTGCGCCATCGGCCCGTGGCCGTTCAAGTAGGTGTAGCCTGCCTCCAGCCGGCGCGCGATGCGCACCGCGCGTTCGGCATCGGTTGTCCAGACGGAGGAACACAGGCCGAAATCGCTGTCATTGGCCTTTTCGACGGCCTCTTCCTCGGTGCGGAATTTCATGATCGGCAGGCATGGTCCGAACTGCTCCTCGCGCACCATCTTCAAGGACGGATCGGCATCATAGACTAGCGCCGGTTTCTGGAAGTAACCGCCACCCCGATATAGGTCCTCATCGGGCGCCTGGCCGCATTCCTTCAGATCCGCGCCTTGCGCCCTTGCCTCGGCGATCATATCGCGGACGACTTTCAGCTGCCGCGGATTGTTCACCGGGCCCATGGTTGTTTCGGGAAGGAGGCCGTCGCCGACGACAGCCCGTTCGCAGGCTGCGGTGAAGCCGTCGACGACTTCGTCATAGCGGCTTTCATGAACATACATGCGCTTCAGCGCCATGCAGATCTGGCCGGAAGAACCGAAAGCGCCCCAATACATCTTGTTGAAAGCCTCCTCGTTCAGCTCGGCGTCCCGAAGGATCAGCGCCGCGTCGTTGCCGCCGAGTTCAAGGGTCACGGGCGTGATGTTCTCCGCCGCAACCTTCATCACGTGACGGCCGACACCGACCGAGCCGGTGAAATTGACCATGCGCACCAGGGGATGTCCCGTCAGCGTGTCGCCGATCTGCTTTGCATCGCCCGTCACGATGTTGATCACGCCCGGCGGAAGCAGCCGGGCGATGATCTGGAGGGTCAGCACCGGTGCCATGGCGCTGTCCTCCGATGGTTTCACCACAACGGTGTTGCCGGTAACGAGCGCTTGCGGCAGTTTCGCGCCGAGGATGGAGAGCGGCCAGTTCCAGGGAACGATCAGGGCGGTGACCCCGCGCGGCTGGCGGGTGATGATCGTGTCGAACCTCGGACCGACCTCTGCCGGCCCGAGCTCCTCGTCAACGGCCATGCGCTCGCCGTAAGCAGCGGCCTGCAGGAAACGGTCGCCCAACCGGCTCATTTCCAGGAGCGTCTCGCGCGCGATCTTGCCGTGCTCGCGGGTAAAGAGCCGGGAGCGGTACTTGACATCTTCCTCGTCCGCCACCAGTGCCGCTGCAATCTCGCGCAGCCTGCGTGCCCTCTCCTGAAACCCGAGCGCCGCCCAGGACGGAAACGCCGCGTGTGCTGCCTCCACGGCCGCGTTCATGTCCTCCCGGCTCGCTGCCGCCGCATGGCCGACGAGTTCCGATGGCCTTGCCGGATTGTAGAGGTCGTAAACCGCGTTGCCGGTCGCCGGACGCCCCTCCCCGTTGATGAAGATGTCCGTGGTGATCGCTTGATCCATGTTGTTCATGCTCGTGTCCTCAGAACTTGCCCTGGTTGTTCCATTCCTCGGGGGGAAGGATCTTTTCGGTGACATCCCAATGTTCGACGATCCGTCCGTCCTCGAGACGGAAAATATCGAAGACGCAATAGTGGCTCAGGCCCATCTGCACATGGCTGAAGGTGACGACAAAATTGCCCTGGCCGATCAGCTTGTGCACCTTCCAATAGCGCATCGCCTCGCCGCGTTCGGCCAGTTCGCCCGCGTAGGCTGCAAATCCCGCCAACCCGTCATCGACATGCGGATTGTGCTGCAGGTAGGTGTCCGAGATGAACTCGGGCGCGCGCTCGAACGCCCCGCCGACAAGGCAGGTTTCGCAGAATTCCTGCACCAGCGCCTTGTTGGCATCGGTCTTGTCGAGATCCCCGATCTGCGTGGCACCATCTGTCATCGAGCGGCCTGACTTCGTGGCCGGCTCGAAGGCCTGGATGACATCCCAGTGCTCGATCACCCTGTCGTTTTCATCCGTGTCGAAGAGATCGCCCGTGACCCACCTGCTCTCGCCGCCATTGAGGCTTTGAAAGACATGCAGAAAAACGTACGGGCCGTCCTCGACGGTGCGAACCACCTCTATCTGGCGCTCCGGGTTGCGCTCCAGGAACGGTCCGAAGAAGTCGGCAAATCCCTTTTGTCCGTCGCCGACGCCTGTCGAGTGCTGGGTGTAGCGGTCGCCGGTATGTTCGTTCAGTGCTTCCCAAATCCTGCCGTCGCGGATTCCTTCAAGGTAAAGCCCCTTGGCGTGCTTTAACTTGTTGCTGCCGGTCTGCGATTGCATCTCTTGCCGCCTCAAAGCTGGTGAACGTTGCTCAGGATATGGCCGGACATGCCGCCGTCGACGGTAAGATTTGCCCCGCGGAACCATTTCGCATGATCGCTGAGGGCAAAGGCGACGACCGGCGCTACATCCTGCGGGGTTCCCGGCCGGTCCATGTGCTTGCGGTCCTCCTCGGCCCGCTTCCCCAGGGTCTGAAGGAAATCGCCGAGAATGGGCGTATCGACCGGTCCCGGACTGATGCAGTTCATGGTGATGTTGCGCTCCCGCCAGGTCCAGCGGTTCTGGAGTGTCCAGACGATCAGCGCTTCCTTGGATAGAAAGTAGGATCGCCCGCCCTCGGCCTCGTTGAGCCCTTCCTTCTCGCAAAAGGATGCCACGTCATCCTCGAGCGACAGGTCCATGGTGCGCTTGACCTGATCGACTGCATTGGGCCAGCCGAAGCCGGCCAGGGACGCCAGGTTTGCGATCGAAGCGCCGTCCGCCAGTTTCGGAACCAGGCCGAGTGTCAGCCGCTGCAGGCCATAAAGATTGACCTTCAGAACCGCCTCGGCCGCCATCGTCGGCGGCACACCGGCAATGTTGGCGAGGCCGTCCGCCCCCGCGGGCAGTTGCTCCAAAAGGGCATCGATGGAAGCGGGATCGCCGAGGTCCGCCCTGAAGAATTGATCCGCGTTGCCGGTCTCGTTGCGGTCGACACCGATG
The DNA here is from genome assembly GCF_965229775.1 of Roseibium sp. Taxonomy (GTDB): domain Bacteria; phylum Pseudomonadota; class Alphaproteobacteria; order Rhizobiales; family Stappiaceae; genus Roseibium. Next base: position 3,934,113 of record NZ_OZ245929.1, on the reverse strand, counting down.
ACGGTTGCGCCCTGTTCCTTGAGCAGCCGGCAGGTTTCGGCTCCGATGCCGGATGCAGCGCCCGTCACGATAAATGTCTTGCCATTGTTCATGAAAACTCTCCCAAGGTCAGCCCACCATCGTCTGCGGCAGGAAAATTGCGATTTGCGGAAACAGCGCGAGCAGCAGCAGCATGAAGGCCATGGCGAACCAGAACGGCCAGATGCCCCTGAAGATCTGCCCCATGGGCACGCCCGGCGCGATGGATTTCACGACAAAGACGTTGAGGCCGACCGGCGGCGAGATCATGCCCATTTCGAGCACGATCACGACGACGATCCCGAACCAGATCATCTTCATGTCCGCCATGGACGGATCGAAGCCGAAGTCCAGCGCCGCGATGATCGGAAGCACCACCGGAATGGTCAGGACCAGCATGGCTATCCCCTCCAGGAACATGCCCAGGAACATGTAGATCAGGATGATGATCAGCAGGATGCCATAGTCGCCGATCGGCAGTGAGGTCATCAGGCTGACAAGCTGGCCGGGCAATTCGGTGATCGACATGAACGGAATGAAAATGAATGCGCCGATGATGATCAGAAAGACCGTCGCCGATGCCTTCACGGTCTGAAGGACCACCTCGCGCAGCGCCCTGAAGGACAGCGACCGGCGCCAGAGGGCGACCAGCAGCGTCAGGAACGCGCCGACGGACGAGGCTTCGACAGGCGTGAAGAAACCGGTATACATGCCGCCGATCGTGAGCCCGACAACGGCAACGAAAGGCAGCGCGGCAAGCGTTGCCAACCGGCGTTCCGGCCAGCTTGCCCGCGGCCCGGGCGGCCCGGCATCCGGCCGGCGCAGGACGGTGAGATAGATTGCGGCAATGAACAGAAGCGTCATCAGGATGCCCGGAATGACGCCGGCCATGAACAGGCGCCCGATGCTCTGTTCGGTCAGCACCGCGTAGATGATCATGCCGCCGGAGGGCGGGATCAGAAATCCGAGTGTGCCGCCTGCCGCGACCGACCCGGTTGCGAGGCTGTCCGAATACTTGAACTTTTTCATTTCCGGCAGCGCGACCCGGCCCATGGTGATGGCGGCGGCGAGAGAGGAACCCGAAAGGGCGGCGAACCCGGCACAGGCCGCGATCGTCGCGGAGGCAAGACCGCCCTTCATGTGACCCATCCAGCGATAGGCTGCCGTGAACAGATCCGCGGACATGCCGGACACGCCGGCAAGATTGCCCATCAGGACAAACATCGGAATGACGAGCAGATTGTAGTTGGAGGCGGCTTCGAAGGTTTCGCCGGAGAGGTTCGACATCGCGGTTTTCAGGCCACGCGCCCATGCCTGCTCCGAACTCATGCCAAGCAGCAGGAAGCGATTGGCGGTTGCTACGATCGTCCCGGCAACACCGACAAGGATCATGGCCAGCGCGACCGGAAACCGCAGCGCCAGAAGCAGAAACAGAAACAGGAGGCCGAGCACCCCGAGGGCGGTCATGCTGATCACGACGTTTCCCCCAGGCTGAGCTGGCTGATCCTGCCGCGCAGTATCAGTTGCACGGCGTCGCTCGCCAGAACGAGGGCATAAACGGCAACGCAGAGCGCGAGCAGGAAATAGAAGGGTTCATAGGAGATCAGCAGCTGCTGCGTCGTCTCGCCGAACTTGGTCGCCTTTTTGCCGGCCTCGACAAGTTCGTAGGCCATGAGGAGCATCAAGCCACCGCCGACGAGCCGCAGCGCGAACATCGACCAGCGCGCGAACCCGGGGGACATGCGGCTTTCCATCACCTCGATCTCGATATGCGCGCCGCACCGCCCGCCAAACGGAATGGCAATGGCGACGAGGATCACCAGGGACAGGATCATGAGATCCTCGGCACCCCTGACCGGCGCGTTCAGGACCTTGCGCATGACAAGCACGTTCCAGGTTCCGAACAGCGTCATGAAGGCCAGCATGGTGCCTCCGACACCGAAGGCGAGCCACGTCAGCAGCCTGTCCAACGCCTTGAGCCACAAATGACCGGACACGGTGATCCTCCCAGACAAACGGGCGGTCAGTGACCGCCCGATCCCTCACTTGTTGATCGCGTCGTAGATCTCTTCGGCATTTTCGATGCCGCGCTCGGCATAGTCCGCGAAGATGGCTTTCATGCCTTCGGCGACCGCCGCGTCCATCCTGGCACGCTCGTCATCGGACACCTTGACCCAGCTGACCTTCTCCATCTGCGGTGCGCTTTTCATGGCCTCGAGCGAGCGCTCATCCGCTCCGTGGAAACTCTGCGCCCCCATCATGGAAAAGGTTTCACCGGCCAGGTCATCGATGATTGCCCGGTGCTCGTCGGAAAGCTCCAGATACCGCTCCTTGTTCATCGCAACGAAGAACACGGCGAACTGGACCGGCACGTTTTCGATGAAATGGGTCGACACATCCCAGAAGTTCCAGGGTGGCGTCATGTTGTTGTAGGTGGCGGTCGTGCTGTCGATGGTTCCGGTGCTGAGGCCGGTATACATCTCCGTGACGGGCATCTGCACCGGCACGGCGCCGAGAGCCTCGACGAGCGGCGTCGTCATGGCGGCATAGGGCACCATTTTCGTGCCCTTGAGGGAATCCAGCGTGGAATAGTCCCCGGTTGCCGCCCAGGCGTTGCCGGCGACTGTGAACACGCCGAGCAGCTTCACGTCCTCATATTCGTCGGCAAGGTGATCGTCATATACCGAGAGAAGCCGTTCGGTCGCCTCCAGGGCTGTGGTGGCCTTGCCCGGCGGGATGATCAGCATCGTTTTCGGGAAGATCGCGGGCGTATAGGCCTGGAGTCCGAATGTGATGTCGGCGACACCCTCGACAGCCCGCTTGTATTGCTGAACCGGCCCTGCCCCGAGCTGGCCAGCCGGGTAGACCTTGATCGTCAGGGACCCGCCGGAGCGTTTCTCGACTTCTTCACCGAACCATTTGAACAGGACCGAGTTGGTGTGATGCTGCGGCGGCACGAAATTCGCGACGGAAAGTTCTTCCGCGGAAAGCGTGAGCGGTATCATCGACGCGAGCGCAAAGGCGGCTGCGCCAAACAGCGATTTCGATTTCATGGCTTCCTCCCAGAATGTCGACGGGACACTACGCAGAGATGGACATCGAAACCATTCATGCTTATTCATAATAGATATGAGCAAGATCGATTTTTTGAATCTGGACGGCCAGATCCTGCGTACTTTCCTGGTGATCCTTGAAGAATCTTCGGTCTCGCGCGCGGCGGAACGCCTGGAAGTGACCCAGTCCGCCGTCAGCCACACGCTTGCAAAGCTTCGGCAGATCCTGGGAGATCCGCTTTTCGTCAGATCCGGACAAGGACTGACCCCCACGGAAACGGCGCTGTCGCTGAAAGCTCCGGTGTTACAGGTTCTGGACGGCCTGAAAGCCCTGACCGAGCAGCGCCCGTTCGACCCCAGATCCGAAGACATGCATTTCGTGGTCGCTGCCAACGACATGCAGCGGGATCTGCTTTTTCCGCAACTGGTCCGGCAGTCGCTTCAGGACGGCGTGAACCTGACGCTGGAATTCAAACCCTCCGGCGTCCCGAGCGTGTCCCTCCTGCGAGATGCGCGTTGCGACCTGCTGTTGACGCCGCTCCCGCCCGATGCACCGGACATGATCCAGTACAAGCTTTTCTCGGGTGAGATGATGTGCTTCTACGATCGCGCCTGTACGCAGCCGCCCGCATCCGTCGAGGATTACCTGTCGGCCCACCATGTTACGGTTCAGTTCGTCCTGGGGGGCGGGTCCAACGATGTCCTGAAAGCCCCCGACCTGCCCTACATCCCCAAGCCGACCGTGACCGTCTCGAATTTCTCCGGGATCACGCCGTTCGTTCGCGGAACGGACATGCTTGCGACCGAAATCGAGTTCATGCACCAGACCTCGCTGCGCGACCTGGACATGGTACCGCTCCCCTTCGAGGCTGAAACGCTCACCGTCTTCATGGTCTGGCACGAAAGGTCGACCAACGACCCGGCCCACCGGTGGCTGCGTGATGCGGTCACCGACTGTTCGCGCGCCCTGGTGCTTTGAGCTGCAAGACGCGCTTTTCCGCTCCGAAAGACACAGGTGTGGAAATCGGCCGCCGCGGCTATCGCGGATTGCCCCATTCCCGATTTTGGTCACTTTCATCGGATCGTTATGCCATCCTGAGTTGAGGCCGGGGTGAGGCGCACCGCGCAATGAGTGTTGTCGAACAGCAGGGCATACATCGTCTGGTCGCGGACCGGTTCTCCTGGCTCGTTGCCGTCTGGGTGCATGTTCTGCTTTTGACAGTCCTTGCGGGATCCGATTTCAGCGAGCACCCCGGCACACCTGTCTCCGTCCCGCTCGCCGTCGAAATTCTGCCCTTCCGGGACTTCGTGCGCCCGGTCGTGCCCTCGCCCTTGCCTCAACCAGACACCAAGCAGGACACCGCAGCTGATCCTGCTTCACTACCGGATGCAGAATTGCCGCTTCCGGGGAGCGCCGTCTTCCGGTCCAGAACGGACTGGCAACGGGCGACGTCGTTTTACGCCGCGGACGTACTCAGTGATCCTCGGTCGGCGCAGGCACGTCTGGCGCTGGCCACACTGGTAAGCGGTGACAGGCTCGAACAGCTTTGCGCGCTGGAGGCCATGGAGCAGCTCAGGCATGCAGATCCGCAATTCCGGCCGACACGGCTGGCTCCGCACGCGTTCCGGAATTCCGTTCAACGGGACACTGAAATCATTGCGTCCGCCGCGGCGGTCAGAAGCAACAGGACGTGGTACGGCATCGCCTACAGGTGCCGTCTCTCGGCCAGCGGCAACGCAGTCATCGAATTCGAATTCGCACTGGGGGATCAGATAGACCGTTCGCTCTGGGACGAACACGGTCTTGCGCCTGTCCATTGAAACCCTGAACGCCTCCCGAGCAACACTCAAAACAAAACGCGGCAGAAACACTTTCTGCCGCGTCAGAAAAAGATATCAGGTTCAGGTGCCGTTTGGCCGGCAGCCTTCCTCGTGATCAATGCATTGACAGCCATTCACGCGCAGAGCGCTGTGCTTCGGCAATCTGAGACGGGCTCATTTCACCGGAGATTTCCTTACGGTACTGAACGGCGTCCTTGTTGCCTTTCAAGGCAGCGATGTTGAACCACTTGTGCGCGGTCACCAGATCGGTTTCGCCATTGCGGCCGCACGCGCTGTCCAGACCCATCTGGAAAAGAATGTCGGCAGTTACGGACTTTTCGCCCATGGCGGCCATATCCGCCGAATGCATTTCAAAACGAGCCATGATGCTCCCCTTTTCGTCCTCTGTTCAGACTTCCCCGAAACGCAAGTATTTGCGAATTTTTCCCCGGCGTTTCTTGAGGTCTACTTCAGCAGGAGCAGTTAAATGGCTCGTAAAAAAACAGGTTTAACGCAAACAGAACAAAAGTTTAAACAAGTCTGAAATTTACCCGCCGGTAATCATGCACAGCCGATTCCATGTTATTTTTCAACGAATTTACCCCTGAAATTCAGAAGTCGCATAAACTCTCTGTTCACCACGCTTCGAGTTTGGGTATTTTTTAGATCCGCTCGAAGCGTCAACCATCACCAAAGGGAACCGGGATCTCATGTCAGAGCCGACAATCGTCTTTCTTCACGGCACAAATGCATCTCCCTGGACGATGGAGCCCTTCCGCCGCTTCTTCGAGGAAAAGGGATATACCTGCCATTCGCCGACATACCGCCATCACGATCTGCCGGACGGAGAGAAGCGCACCGAGGCGCTGCGGGGCGCGAGCATTGCCGATTATGTCGCGGACATTGCCGGGTTCCTCGCAACTCTGGATAAGAAGCCCGTGGTCATCGGCCACTCGCTCGGCGGCCTGATCGCGCAGCTGCTTGCCGCGCGCGGACTGATCGCCGCGGGCGTGTTAATCAACAGCAGCATTATCAACGGCACCGTGCCGACCACCGAAATGGAACGCGCGCTCGGCAAGATGTTCATGGGTGCCGGTCCATTCTGGACCGAAGTCCCGGGGCAGGATTTTGATCTTCTGGCAACCTACGGCCTGAACACGATGCCGGTCGAGCAGCAACACGAGATCTGCGACCGATTGAGCACCGAGTCCGGCCAGGTGCTGTTCGAGCTGTTTTTCTGGATGTATGACGTCAACCAGACCACCTGGATCGATTTCAACCGCGTCAACACCCCCCTCCTGTTCCTGTCAGGATCGGAAGACAAGGTTGTCCCTCCATCCACCGCGAAAACGATGGCAGACCGGTACGGCCCGTTCGCGACCTTCATCGAAGTGCCCGGCCGGTGCCACTACATGCAGCTCGAAGACGACCATGAGACGCTAGCGCAGCGCAGCCTCGACTGGATCCGCTCCTTGTGAAACGCCTTGTCGGCATGGCTCAAGCCAAAATTGGTTCACGCCAAGCATAAAAAAAGTTCCTCACATGACCTAGGGTGACGGGTTTTCAACCCGGCACAGTGCATCTAGTTTACGTTTTCGTAAACGTAAGGGAGGAACGATGCGAAGACCACTTCTGATCGCGGCGCTGTGCGCGGTGATGACAATCCCGGTGAGCGCTACCGCTGCGCTGGCTGCCGATGCAAAGGGAGACTGGGTCAGACCCAATGGCGCGTCCAAGATCCGCATCACGTCATGCGGAAATGCGCTGTGCGGCAACCTGATCTGGCTGAAATCACCGCGGAACGACACTGCCAACCCTGACGCGTCCAAGCGCGGCCGCCCGCTCGTCGGGGTGCAGATCGTGCAGTCCATGAAGCCGACCAAGCAGGCCAATCAGTGGAAGGGCAAGGTTTACAACGCGGAAGACGGCAAGACCTATACCGGCTTCATAGAGCTGACCTCGGCCAACAAGCTCAAGCTCGAAGGCTGTGTCATGGGCGGCCTGATCTGCAAGGGTGAAACCTGGACCCGAAGCAACTAGAGCATTTTCCGACCAATTTGGGTCATTTGACCGAGGCCCTTTTTCGCGCTGGCGAGGCGGTTCGCCCGCCGCGGTGTTTCCCACCGCAAGGGTGGACCAACGATGCCAGAGCGAAAAAGGGCCCGGCCAATCTTGATGTTTGACGCTTGAATGCGTTTCACAACCGGTGAGGATATCCAGCCCATCGGCTGCGTTGTGCCACTTGCACGATGCACCGCATCGCGCTTCGTGACCCGCCTGGCCGAGTGAACCGGATATCCTCATCAAATGATCCAAATTGGTCGGAAAATGCTCTAGAGCTTTTCTGACCCCAGACAGTCAGCATGCAGGAGCAGATTGCCAGATCTCCGTGATCTGGCTGCCCCGCCATCTCGTTTTTCCGACTGTGTGGCGCATCGGTGCGTGCGATATGGCGGGGCCGAAACGGCCTTGGCGCACGTTCCACGCCGCCTCCTGAAACTGTCAGATCAGCATCTTCTTGTAGCCGAGATGGCTCTGGTCATAACCGAGCCGGCGATAGAAGTGATGAGATCCCTCGCGCTCCCGATTGGACGTGAGTTGGACCATGCAGGCCTTTTGTGCCCGCGCCAGATCTTCGGCATGCGCCATCATCAGGCGGCCTACGCCCCTGCCCCGCTGATCCGACCGCACGTGCACCGATTCAAGCTCCGCCCTGGAGCGCCCCCGGAAAGCAAGACCTTTCAGGAAGTGGATCTGGTAGGTGCCGACCACCTCGCCGGCGCCATTTAGGGCAACATAGATATCAACCTCGGGAGCCCCGACGAGCGCGTCAAATGCCGGCCGGTAGTCCTGCCAGCCGTCGAATTCCTTGTCCCGGCGGATGCTCGTCGCACCCGCGTTGATGATGGCGACGATGGCCTGCAGATGGCCGGGATCCGCCTTCTCGATCTTTATGTCAGTGTCCACTTTCCCCGTGTCTCCGATGACGTCCGGAAAAGGTCCGGCAGGCGTTTCACGGGCCGGATGCACCGCCGTGCCTTTTCGCTAAGATTTGAATCAAATTCGTCCTACCTGATGTACCAAGATTTAAAGCCGCATCCATAGTGTTTCATCGCAACAAGCCGGATCGCGGGAGACAAGACCCGGCTACCGGAACCTTTCACGGGGATATGGCCTCACATGTTTGACTTGGGCGGTTGGGCAATACCTATCGGAAGCGGTGTGGTAAGCGCGGCCTCCGTCTGGGGCCTGTCCGCGGTCGCGCGCCCGGACGGACACACCAGGGGCCATGTCAGCTTTCTGACCTACAGCCTTGCCAGCAAGTGGATCGCAGCCGCGCTCGTGCCGCTGTCGCTGCTTGTTGTCTATGCAATGGCGCACGCGCCGGCCAAACACATCGCCCTGGCCTTCGTCGTCACCACGGTGTTTCTCGCGCTGACGCTGTTTGTCGTCTATCAGGTGTTTTTCGTCCGCTTCGGATATGACAGGAACGCGATCTACTTCGACAGCCCGTTCATGCGGAACAAGAAGGTCGGCTGGGACGACCTCGAACATGTTGGGCATTCAAACGCGTTTCAGGTCAATTTTCTCGAAGTTTCCGGGATCGGCCGCATCTGGTGTTCCAGTTTCCAGAATGGTCACAAGGATCTCGGCCGGTTCTTGGACATGAAGGCCGAAATGCTTCTGGTCAGACAAAACTGACGCCCGGAACTATCGGCAGAGCGGTTCCTGCGGGTCCAGTTCCGCAACGCCCCACCAGGTGGTGCGCCAGCCGTTCTCCTTCCAAAGGTGTGGCCAGGAGCCTGTAAGGTAAGTCGCAGAAACGGGTGCCCCGGGACTACCGAAGGCGATTTCCGAAAAACGTCGATCTGCAGGTGTCTCCGGTTCCCGGTCGCCGTGTTCCCAGACAAAGAAGCATTTTTCGCGCGGCGGCACCCGCGCCGGGATCGCAGCCGTGACGACCCGTGCGTCCGGAAAGAGCACCCGAAGATTGCCGCCCGTGTAGCCGTTGTCCGCGACAAGCGTCGCTCTGTCCGCGCCAAGCCCGGCCAGCGGCTGCCTGATATCCGCGTAGGGTTTCATGTGCCGGCACTTGCCACCGCACCAGAACCGGTCAGGAGCGACAAGGCCGGGAATGCGGGCAAGAAACACGACGGCAACCGTTACGGCGGCGATGGTTGCCAGCCAGCGCCATTGCCGCTGGAATCCGAACCGCTCAAGATCCGCGAACAGGTAGATCGGCAACAGCAGCATCAGGGGATGCATGTGCCGCTCCTTGACATAGGTCGCACCGGTGATGGTGATCATGACCGCGGTCAACAGGATCATGGCGACAACGGTGCGCCCGCAAAGCCGGGCCACGTCACTCACCGCCGGAGATGCGGCCTCCATTCTTCCCAAATAGCGCGGCCAGAAAAGCAGCAGCAAAACGGGCACAAGGAGCACGGAAAAGCCGATGAGGCCGAATGCAAGCTTGCCCAGACCTTCGCCGGCCCGTGCCGCGTGCGATGTTTCGGAGGCGACACCCATCGTCTTGGAGACCGACGCGAAGAGTTGCAGGCCTTCCGTCAGGATCCAGAACGCATAGGGGCTGTAGACGATTGCCGCGGCGACGGGCACGAGCACCAGACCCGCTAGCCGGATCTGCGGCCGCCAAACCCTGTCACTGACGGCAGCCAGAAGCAGGGCGAGCGCAAATATCGGATAAGAATGCTTGCCAATCAGCCCTGCGCCGGCCGCTACGCCGAACAACACGTAAAATAACAGGCGGCCGGTCTCCAGCGCCCTGATAAAGAAATAGGCGCTTGCCGCGCAGGCCGTCGTCAGCACCACCGTGTGCGTGACACCTTCATGCAGGTTCCAGCCGAATTGGTAGTAGAGCGAATAGCAAAAGGCACACAGAGCAGCCAGGCGCAGTGCCCGGATCGCCTTTCGGGCGATCAGGAACAGAAACAGGGCGGCGACGGAGATCAGGCTGTACTTGACGAAAAGCGCGGCCCAGATGGTCGGGCCGAACACCTGTTGCGCAGACCAGAGGAGCCATTCGTAGAGTGGCGGCTGGCGCAGCATGTAGCCGGGTTCAAGGGTTTGAACCAGGACGTTTTCGAACATGTCGTCGGTGCCGAGAACCGGCGTCGACAAAGCCCGCAACAGGAGATGCAGGGCACCCCACAAGGCGACGATGCCCCAGACGCCGAGCGGCGTCGCATAGAAGGGGATGTCGGTCTCGCGATGAGAGGATTGCAATACAGCCATGGCAAGCGGGATACATGATTTCCGGTTGCGTGTAACCCTTCAAACGGACCTGAAGGCCGGAGAGCGCGGGCGAAAACCGCGCTCTCCGTTGTCTTTACTCGGCGTCAGAGCGCGGGCAGCGGCGGCAGGGGTGTCTTCAGCCACTTTTTGGAGAGCTCGTCGAGCTTGCCGTTGAGCTTCTTGTGCAGCACGAACACGTTCACCCACTGCAGGAGGTCGATGTTTCCGGTCTTCACCCCGATATAGGACGGGGAGTTCGCGATGATGAACTTGGTCTGGAGATTGAAATCCGGATTGTCATTCGCAATTCCGAGCGCGACCATGTTGCCCGTCACGATGACATCGGCCTGACCTGACACGTAGGCGGCGATGGTTGCGGCGTTGTCACCGAAACGGATGATTTCAGACCCTTCCGGCGCATCCTCGGTGATCGCAAGATCTTCCAGCGTGCCGCCGGTGACGGCAATCTTCTTGCCGGCAAAGTCGGCTATCGATGCAACGGACACATCCGGCTTTGCGAAGGCACCGGAGAAGAACGGCGCATAGGCATGCGAGAACCAGATGGACTTGGCCCGTTCCGGATTGGCGCCGAGGGTCGAGATCACGAGATCGACCCGGTCGGTCTCCAGGAACGGTATCCTCTGCTTCGAGGTCACCGGCACCAGTTCAAGCTCGACACCCAGGTCTTCCGCGATCATCTTGGCGACGTCGATGTCGTATCCCTCGTATTCGCCGTCCGCGCCGAGCGACCCGAATGGCGGGAAGTTTTCCGGTGTTGCGATCTTGATCGTTCCGGACTGCAGAATGTCCTTCAGCTCAGCCGTTGCCGGACTGGCGAAGACCAGAGCAGCCGACAGCAGGGCTCCTCCAAGACCAGTTAGTTTCTTCCACATTTCGCGACCCTCCTTTTTGGTTGAACAAGCGCGATTTTTCAGGCGGCGACGTTGCCCCCGCTCTTTGAAGATGCCGAGCCGAGCCGCTTTTCCAGGCGGCGCGACCAGACGGACAACGGAAAACAGAGACTGAAATAGATGATTGCCATCAGCGGGTAGATGACGAATGGCTGCGTGCCCGGAACGGGCGAATTCGCCCAGCGTTTGCCAACCGTCATCAGGTCATGAAAGCCGATGATATAGGCCAGCGACGTGCCCTTGATGATCTGCACCATGAAACCGATCGTCGGCGCGATCGCCAGGCGGACGGCCTGCGGCAGGATAATGAGGATCATGATCTGGAACAGCGTCAGGCCGAGCGCCTTGCCGCCCTCGTGCTGCGAACCTGGAACCGCGAAGATGGCGCCGCACCAGACCTCTGCCAGATAGGCGCTGGTATAAAGCGTCAGTGCCACTCCGGCAGCGGTCCAGGGGTCGATCCTGAGAGAAAAAAGATGCGGAACGCCGAGCCCCAATAGAAACAGGAGCATCAGCAACGGAACGGATTGAAACAGCCAGGTGTAGGCCGTCGACAGCCCGGAAAGAAAGCGCCCGGGTGCGACCCGCGCGGCGGTAACGATCATGGCGATGGCACCACCGCCCAGGAAGGCGATCAGCGACAGGTAGATGGTGAACTGCGTCGCATCCAACAGCTGGTAGAGGACGATCCCGAACGGTTTTCCCAAGACCTCGGCAAACAGGTCCTTCATCGCACCACCTTCCACTTGAACAGACGGTCATGCAGAAGACGCAGCGCGCTTTTGAACATCAGTGACATGAGCACGTAGATCACGGTCAGGGTGAAGAAGACCTCGAAGGAGCGGAAGCTGCGGCTGTCGATGAAGACACCGGCCCAGGTCAGGTCGGTGACGCCGATTTCCGAGATGACCCCCGTCGTCAGAAACAGGAAGATGAACTGGCTGTTGAGCGACGGGTACATCGCTGCCACGGCCTGCGGAAGGCTGACCTTGATGAAGCTCAGCCATCTCGGTATGCCGAGCGAGTCGGCAGCTTCCCCCTGCCCGGCATCGACCGATGCCAGGCCGGCCCGCAGGATTTCGGCAAAATAGGCGGAGAAGTTCACGGACAGCGCCAGCAGGGCATGTCCCCAGAAGGGCCACTGGTAGCCGAACAGAAGCGGCAATCCGAACGCGATGAAAAACATCTGAACGATAAGCGGGGTGTTGCGGATGAACTCGACCCATGCCGTTGCCAGCTGCATCAGAACGGGGATCCGGTAATGCCGGCATGCGGCGAGAAGAAGCGCGGCAATGAAGCCGAAAAGTCCTCCGCCGATGGTCAGAAGCCCACTGACCAGCGCGCCCTGAAAAAGCAGCCAGAGGTATTCCGGATTCCGATAGATCTCAAAGAATCTCAGATCGGCCACTGCGACCGATCCGGCAATTCGCATGTCGTCAAGGACGCCCCCAACCCTCTATGGTTTTGGGGTTGCTTTGCAACGCGCGTGCCAAACAGGAAAGAGAGTGGTTTGCGCCGCCAAACGTCTATCCGAGGCGATCTCAGCTGCTACATCGCTCAGAAAAAGGGCAGCCAGCTAAACAATTAGCCAAGTTTTTGCCAGATGCGCAGGAGTTTGATGACCGGTTCGAAGCTGTTTCAGTCCAGAAACGACCAGGTTTCCGCGCCATCGAAATGACGCAGACCGATGGCTTCGACCGTTCCGGGCGGTGCGAGGCGCAGGTTGACCGCCATGCGCCCTTTCGCTTCGCCGGCGATGGCTTCCCAATGGGTTGTCGACCCACAGACCTTGCAGGTGTGAAAGGCAAGCTGACGATCGCCCCATGAGTACCTGATCGTGGCGTCCGGTTCAGCGCTGATGACAATGGTCCCCGGGCCGCCATGACCCCACACCGTGCCGAGGCTCCGGCAGATCGAACAATTGCACGCGACCGCATGGCGGGGCTGCACCGACATTTCGAAGGTCACCGCACCACAGTGGCAGGCCCCTTTGATGGGAAGCGCCACCGCGGATGGATCCCCTGCGCCGGTCATGGACTATTCCAGACCGATTTTCTGTTTCAGAAGATCGTTCACGGCCTGCGGATTGGCTTTGCCCTTGGAGGCCTTCATGACCTGTCCGACGAACCAGCCGACAAGGTTCGGCTTTTCCTTGGCCTGCTCGACCTTGTCCGGGTTGGCCGCCAGGATTTCGTCTACCACCGCTTCGATCGCGCCAAGGTCCGTGACCTGTTTCATGCCGCGATCTTCCACGATCTGCGCCGGGTCGCCGCCTTCGGTCCAGACGATTTCGAACAGGTCCTTGGCGATCTTGCCGGAAATCGTTCCCGCCTTGATGAGGTCGATGATCGAACCGAGCTGATCGGCAGAAACCGGGCTTTCGGAAAGGTCCTTGCCTTCCTTGTTGAGCCGCCCGAACAATTCGTTGATGACCCAGTTGGCAGACAGCTTCGCATCGCGTCCCTTGGCGACATCCTCGAAGAAATCAGCTGACGCCTTTTCGACGACCAGAATGTCGGCGTCATATGCGGTCAGGCCGTAGTCGCTGATGAACCGTGCCTTCTTGTCGTCCGGCAGTTCCGGCAGATGACCGGACAGACCGTCGACGAATGCCTGTGTGAATTCCAGCGGCAGCAGGTCGGGATCCGGGAAGTAGCGGTAGTCGTGCGCCTCTTCCTTGGAGCGCATGGACCGTGTCTCGCCCTTTACCGCGTCAAAGAGACGGGTCTCCTGGTCGATCTCGCCGCCGTCTTCCAGGATGCCTACCTGACGGCGCGCTTCATATTCGATTGCCTGGCCGACGAAACGGATCGAGTTGACGTTCTTGATCTCGCAGCGCGTGCCGAAGTCACCGCCCGGGCGGCGCACCGAAACGTTGACGTCCGCGCGCATGGAGCCCTGATCCATGTTGCCGTCGCACGTGCCGAGGTAGCGCAGGATCGTGCGCAGTTTCGTCAGATAGGCCTTGGCCTCGTCGGAGGACCTGAGATCCGGCTTGGAGACAATCTCCATCAGCGCGACACCGGACCTGTTGAGATCGACGAAGGACATGCTCGGATGCTGATCGTGCAGGGACTTGCCCGCGTCCTGTTCCAGATGCAGGCGTTCGACCCCGATCTCAACCTGCTCGTCCGGCATGTCGAGCAGAATCTTGCCCTCGCCGACGATCGGCTGCTTGAACTGGGATATCTGATAGCCCTGAGGAAGATCGGGATAGAAATAGTTCTTGCGGTCGAACACGGACTTCAGGTTGATCTGCGCCTTGAGGCCAAGGCCGGTGCGGATCGCCTGGCGCACGCACTCCTCGTTGATGACCGGCAGCATTCCGGGCATGGCCGCGTCGACAAGGCTGACATTGTCGTTTGGGTCCTTGCCGAATTCTGTCGAGGCGCCGGAAAAGAGCTTGGCTTCGGACGTGACCTGCGCATGGACTTCCATGCCGATCACGATCTCCCAATCGCCGGTCGCGCCCTTGATGAATTTCTTCGGGTCGGGTGTGCGTACGTCGACAATCGTCATCTTCGTCAAAATTCCTGTTCTGTTCGATTTCGCGCGCGCGGTCAGGCAGGTCGGCAGGAATGCTGCGGCGCGAATTTCTAGCTGCCTGATGACCTATTCGGGAATTGCGCCGGCTGCAAGGGTTTCCTTGCCCAGACCTGCTTGTTTCGAACCGGAGACCACGTTCACGTGCGATGAGACTTACCTGGAGGGTCCGGTCGTGGCCTTTCGGCATAACGCGGCCCGGTGCAACAAACAAGGAAGACCAAGCCTTGGTCAGCCCACCGACGGTTTCAGCAATAGCGCCCGTTCTTGGCTTTCAGCAAGTCCAGAATCTCAAGAGACGGCACTGCGTTTTCGCTTTGAAACGACGATCGCCCAAAGACGGTTTCCAGCGCCTGTTTCGTTTTTGGGCCCCAGTCACCATCCAGAACGCCTGGGCGACACCCAAGTCTTTCCAACTCCGACTGAATATTGATCACGAGTACGGCGTCTTTCCCCCAGACAAGGTCTCCCAAGACGGTTCCGTTCTTGACCTTGCTGTCCTCCGGTATCCGGCCTTCGCGCGAAAGGACGTCGCGCCATTTTTCGGCGCCTCCCTCACCGAACGGGCCAATCGCAACGACAAACCATCCGCTGCGGTGTTCGAAAACCGAAACATCGGTTTCCAGCTCACGTTGGTATTGGCGAGCCGCAGCCTCTGCTTCCGAATATGCGCGCTTGGAATGCACCTGAATCCAGCTGCCAAGCACGGGCAAAGGAACATCCGTTCTCGTGGCCTCAGGCTGCTGTTCGTCTCCAAGCCCCGTGTCTCGCCCCTGGTCTACTGGCAATCCGCCCAACCGATCTGCGTCCTGCTCCGGTTCATCGTCAGTGAACTCATCGAGGTATCCCCCGTCATTCGGATCTTCGAAAAACTCTTCTCCGTCGGCGTCCTGGCTCCCGTATCTGCGAAGCAGTCGCTCACAATAGGGTTCCAGCCGATCCTCGCTCGTCGCGTTGCGCGCAAGAAAGTACTTTCTGCCAGAGGACAGATTGTCTTCCGAACACATGAAATTCATGTGCGCCTTGATCGACTCGGGGTCAGCGCCGCCGCTGCTTGTGAGCCTGTCCCGATATTCCTTTATGTCGCGCTTCAATCCTACATGTTCGACGACACGGCTAAACCGCTCGATAGCCTTGAGCGCGAGGCGCCTGCTGTCTTTCTGGCTTCTGACCTCGCCGCAGTCTTCGATCAAAAGACTGCCTGCATATGATTGTAGATCAGGTGCTTCCATGTTCACCGACTGCAGGTTCAGCGACTGCTTTCGCATATCGGTAAGTGGCTTGACCATCGACCTGATCGTCATGAATGCGAAAAGCTCGGACAGTCTTCCTCTTTTGTCTTGTTCGCTCAGTTCTTGATAGCCTGCCGCAAATTCACGCGATGCTTTCATGAAGCAGTTATTTTGTAGCGCGTGAAGTCCCGCCATGTATCTTGACAAAAAGGGATCGGAAATTTCGATCTGATAGTCTTCAAAGCTAGTGTATTCCAGGACATCACTCACGCTATAAAGATCTTGCCAACCAAAATCCAGAACACCATGATAAATGTCCATAACAATAGAGTTGAGTATATATGCTTTGTTTAAATTCCCATAGTCAAACTCATCATGTGCGCCAATATCAACATTTCTTATGATTTCATCCGCAGTTCTGATCTTGGAATAACCTTGTGCGAGTTGACCGGTCTGAAAGCTGACCAGGGCGGGCTTAATGTAGAATTGCACGACATGTTCAAAAAAGGCGGACATGTTTGTCTGGTTCACGTATTCGGAGTTGCACCGTGAACTGGTGAGTTCGAAATTCTCACATTCCGGCAAGGACCACAGCGCTCCTGAATCGGCATGATGGACTTCTATTATTGCAGCCGCATCGGTGTTGGACACTGCATGGAGGTAGGACAGCAGCTGCCACAGATTGGAAAAAAACCTGTTGCTGACCACATGCCCGTGTTCCTCTATTATCTTGGAAGACTCCATGACATGCCTGGACTGCCGCACGCGTTCAGAGAAAAACCTGTTTTCAAACAGTATATTTGCTTCTGATGATGATCTGAGAGCGAAGCTTTTGGTGTCTGCGAAATTGAACGGTAAGCTGGTGTTCAGGTATCGGTTCTGCCGATCGTAAGTACGGTCGGCGACATACAACAGGCCGCAGCCCAGTATCGCAATGAGCACCGCACCTGCCAGTATCCATCCAGCGCTCGTCCGGCACGCTGATTGCAGATTTGATGCCGAAAGAGACTTCGACGCCATTTGCATCCTCCGAACCTAGCCGTCAGTGACGCCAAAAAGATTCTTGAAAATCTTTAGCAAAAACCCGCTCGGCTTGAAGCCGATCGCGACGGACACTGCGATGCTGACAGAAACAAAAAAAACGAAATAGAGCGCCACCCGCTGGGGCTTTTGCGCTGACTTAATCATGCTGCCCCCTATAATCCATGGAGAGGCGGAGATCGGCTCTCACCTCCTCTACATCGGAGTAATACTTCAATCCTTTGACTATTTTCCGCGGAGGCAAGGATGCAGGATCCGTACGGTCTTCAATGACGTAGCCCCATTGGTCCACCGGAGGACCCGGGTCCTGCAAGGAAACCGCGTACGGATCCTCAAAAATTCCGCGTTCGCAAAGAATCTTGTGAAGCATCGCGCGTTTCAGTTCGCTTGTGTCGGTATAGACCTGAATGACCGGTTCGGTTCTTTGCCGTTCACCTGCCACCAGAAATTCGGCGATGGTGCCGTTGCACTCGGCGATCAGTGTTTCGATCATTTCCGAGAATTCCGGACGATCCAGAGTATCCAGGATGCGGCTGTACTCGTCGTTGGCGAGATTATTTCCCGGGTTAAGCAAATAGGCGAACTGAAGATTTTTCGCGGCGGACCGAAGTTGCCCCTTGCTTCGGTGCGCCATCCCCTTTTCGGTCAGGTGTTCTGAAATTTCGGTTATCACTTGCAGTTCATCCGCCAGCTTTCGCGAATACCTGACTCTGTAGTCATTCGGGAATAGTTTGACGAGTTCGTCGATTTTGTGGATCGCTTCCCGCAGCCTGCCTTCCTGCAAGTTTTCGTTTATTCTGAAAACGATTTTCTGTCTGACTATTTCGTTGTTCCCAGCATACAAATAACTGGCAGATCTGACTTCGACGAAGAATATTTGAGCCAAACCAGAAATCATGACTCCCGAGGCAGCTGCAAAAAGGAAACAAGAAATAACGACAAAAACGTAATCTCCATATTTCTTTCTTCTAAAAAGTACCTGAATTGAAAAAATAAATTTCGGGAACTTCTCCAGGAACCACTTAACAAGCAAGAATATTTTGTCTGCAAAAACCAATGCCAAAACGAGTGACACAATGATGAACTTGAACTCAAAAACAAAATGATAGACGAGCAAATCCTCTCGGCTCTTCACGATAGAGGGCTCAATTATCAATACAGCGGAAACAATCAATCCGATTATTTTCAAAAAATTATTTAGATAACTCATGGGCAATTAACCCCTGAACAACCCAGCAGTTAAAAAATAGACTAACTCAATTTGACGAATAATTCAATTTACTTCATAACTCAGAACATACTACCCTGCTTATAATTTAAGGTTGTATTTTGCAACTTGTGTAGGTTTTTTTCAGTGCCTGACGTGTGGCCCGATTGAAGAATTGCTTCTCCGATATTGGCAAATGCAGCTCGAACCCGCGACATAGTCAGCCTGCAGATCAGCACCCTGCGTTGTCTGCTGAACCGACAGGCCCGGACAGTCGTTCAGTCCAATGTGACTTCTAGCCGGACGCTTTGCCGGTGCGCATTATGAAGCCGATCAATACGGCAACCGCCTGATAGAGTTCGACAGGGATTTCCTGGTCGATTTCGATCTGCGAAAGCGCCTCGGCCATCATCGGGTTCTGTTCAATCGGCACCCCGGCCTCGCGTGCGAGCTTTTCGATCTGCTCGGCAATCGTGCCGCCCCCCTTCGCGGTGACGACGGGCGCTCCCTCGTTTTCGTATCGAAGCGCGACGGCAAGTTTCTTTTCAGGCTTTTCTCCCGGTTCCATCGTTCCCTCCTCAGGATTGCCTGTCGACAAGTGTGCCGTAGCTGGCGGCCGACCTCGGGGGCAACCCGCGCACCAGCCGAAACTCCTGCAAATCAAGCCCGGCATCGGCAAAGGACGCCATCATGGTCTCCTCGAGAGCCTTCAGACCGTCGAAGGTGGCCGGTCGATCGACCCAAAGGCTGACATAAGTGCCGCCGCCTCTCAGGCTGACGGCAGCCTCCACCGGCCCGGTCGCCGTGAGATCCATCGCGAACCGGAGCCGCCAGGCAGCCTCGTTCTCCCCGTCTTCGGACTGCCCGCCACCATCGCGGCCGACCTGCAGCTGCAAAATTCCCGTTTCCTGACCAAGGGCCAGCGGCAATTCAAGCACAAGATCCATGGGGCGGGACGCCGCCTGGGCACGCTCGTCTCCGGCAAGTCCCGTGTTGACGAGCTGGGTCATCCGGACGCGCGCCAGAGCCGCGTCGGTTTCCTTCAGCATGGCCTGCAGGATCTGAGGCGTGCTTCCCGGCAGGAAGCCTCTCGAACCCGGCTGGGTTTGCCCCTGCGGCGGGTCCTGCCGCGAAGGCGGTTTGGGCTGCGCGGCGGGCCGCGTGACCTGCGCATCGGCGCCGAACTGCTGCAACAGCGACCGGAAGGACAGCAGGACCGACTTGAGATCCGGCTGCGCGCCCGGCATGCCGCCGCGCGGAAAGGCGGCGTTCGCCTCCCTGAACTGGCCCGACAGGCGCACGGACTGCTGCATATCCCCGGCGGTTAGATTCTGTCCCGCATTCAGGCGCAAACCGAGGATCTGCTGCATCGCCTTCACGACGGGGTCCGGCAGGGAAACCTTGCCGGCCGCCTGCAAGGACACCAGATTTCCCGCCTGCGCAAAGACGCTTGCCAGGCCGGACTGCTGTTCGCCGAGTGCCTGAAATGCCTGACGTGCAACCTGATGTGCAGGCCTGGTCTCCGTCCTCGCGTTCAAGTCCGGAGCCCCTCCCGGCTGCAGCGCAGATCCCGATCTCGGCGTCTGGTAGGGCTGGTGTTGCGCAACACGCAGGCTGTCTCCCGCTTGCGGCAATCCCCCGCCCCCAGGATTTGCGGCCGGCGGCTGCTGCGCAACTGAACTTGACGCGCTTGCAGCAGGACGGACCTGAGGTGCTGCGGCATCCGCCGCCGAGCTGCCCTGCCCGGCGGGCAAAGGACCAGCCGCCGAAACCTGTGTCTGGGTTGGCGCCCGCCCAAGTGTCTGGCCAGTTGTCTGGGCGTTTGTCTGGGCGTTTGTCTGGGTTGCTGCCTGGGCCGGCACGGCCCTTTCCGGTACCGGATGCGTTGAACTGGCCACAGGCCGGCCCGGCGCCGTTTGCGCAGGGACGGGACCGGATACCGGAGCGGAAGGTACCTGCTGCGTGTGAGCGGTCGTCGGTACCGTGCCGCCCGACGCCTGCGCCGGTGCCGTTCCAGCCGCGCCGGGCGATCCGGGAGCCGATCGCGTCGGTGCCTGTTGAATTGACGGGTCCTTCCCGCCTGCATCCGGACGTGTCTGCGCAGCGGGGCGTGCCGGTCCGGGCACTGCTTCTCCGGACTGAAGGGGCCCCAAAGCGGTGCCTGCCGACGCCGGACTGGCCGGTGTCGCCACAGGTGCCTGCCGGATGCCATCCACCCCCTGTTGCGGCGCTGCAGGCGCCCCCGGCACCGTCGGGGCTGAACCAGTGGGCGACGCAGAGGTTGCGCCCGCGGCTGGCGCCGTCGCCGATACCTGTGCGGGAGGTGGCGCCGAACCCCGCGGAGGCAACGCCTGCGGGCTCTGCGGACTGGCATTGCCGCTTACCGGCGCGCCGACGGTTGCCGCTGCGCCAGCACCGGCTCTGGCAGCAGCGGGAAGCGGAGCTGAACCGGAAGCCGTTGGCGGCCGTGGACCGGACGCGCCCGGATCGGTCCGCGAGCCCTGCGCGGCCGGTTCAGCAGAAGGTGGGGCGGCTTGAGGCGTGACTGTTGCCGGAGATCCGGGTCGCTGCACCGGACTTGCCGGCGTTTGCCCGGGAGTCCCAGGATTGGGCGGCACCTGTTGCGCCGGAGCGTTCTGCGGGGGGAGATTTCCCCGGGCCGGTGCGGCTTGTACGACCTGCGCAAGCTGCGAACCCGGCGCGCCCCGGGTTACTGGCGGCTGTGCCGTTCCACCCCGGGCCGGTAGCGGCACGTCGCTGGTTACCGGCCTGCCGGGCAGTAGTTGTTGTGGCGGTGGCGCGGCCTGTTGCGGTTGTTGTGACTGAACCGGTGCCGCGGGATCCGCGGGCAAAGCCTGCGCCGTTGTCACCTTGATCACCGGACTGGCCCTGTTGCCGGAAACGGAAACCGTCACATCGCTTCCCGGAGGCAGCTTGACCGGGATCTTGAGATCAATTTTCGCATCGTCAGTCGCAAGCCGGACGACACCACCGGGCAAATTGGCCTCAACCCTGGCTTTCAGTTCGGTTCCAGGCTCAAGCCGCACTGCCGCCACCGAGCTTCCCTGGGCCAGGGCGAGTGGTTGCGCGCTTACCGTTTCGACCATCGCAACGCCTCTCGCATTCGCAGTCGCAGAGATTCGCAAGCTCGCAGTATGACCGCATATTCCCGACCTGCACAGACTTGACCCTGATCAATGCCACCGGAGCCTTAACGGTTCATTGTGCGGGCCTGCATGACTTGAGAAACCGACTTGGCCACTCGATTTGCTCGCGGACAACCTGGGCTGACCTGGACTGAAGGCTGTGAAGGGAGAAACAGCGTGAACTGGATGGACCGCCTGAACGAGCGCGCCGGCTTGATGGGCAGAATGCTCGACACCATCGGTGCCATGGAAAAAATTCCGACGGGGATCAGATCGGATGCCGAGTTGCGGTCGGCTGCCCTGAGATGCATCAACTGTGGCAATGCCGAAGCCTGCAAGAAATGGCTCGAAGCGCATCCGGACGGGGCGCAGAGTCCCATGAAGAATTGTCCGAACGCCGAGCTTTTCGACAGCTGGCTGCAAGACTGACCCAGTTTCAGGTCCGCTTGCGCTGCCTGCGCAGCCAGAACATCGCGCCACCCAACGCCGCGCCCCCGACAAATCGAAACGGGAACATTGCCAGCGCGCCCGCGTCCTGCGAGATCGGTTGCGGTATCTGAAGCATGCCGACTGCAGCTTCGAGCATGAGGGAAAGCGCAGCAGCTGCGAAGCCGACGATCCAGAGCTTTTGAAGCGTGTCAGCACGCCAGCCCAAGTAACCGCCGATCAGCAGCGCAAACGGATTCAAAAGTCCCGAAAGTCCGAGAAGATCTATCCAAGTATCAGAAAGCAGGTTCATTCCCCTCTCATAGCGGCACGTCCGTCGAATGGCGAGACCTTTCGTGACGCAATTCAGAGGCTGTCCGATTATTTTTTTCTATCCGGTCAAATATTTCTTTGAAATACTGGCGATTTTACCAATCAATTCGATGATAAATGATATTTTCTCGTAACATGAACGATCATTCATGTGTGTTTTTCGCTATTTTACTTTTAAATTTGTTGTGATATACTATTAGGGAACATAAGTTAAATTTCCGAGATCTCTCGGAAATCCATTCTATTTGCACACCATTTAATCATGTCTTTAGCCTCAGCTGCCCCTACTGACGATCCAACCATCGAAGCTCTGGGAAAATCCGACCGGCGGCTTGGTATCATCTGCCACAATTGCGGGCGGTTCAGGTACATGAACGGGTCCCGGTTCTCACAGGAACAGAAAGTCTCGGCTCTCAGTGAAACGCTTGTGTGTTCGTCCTGCAGGTCGCGGGACGTGAAGGCGATTGCCGTCTCACGCAACCCGGAGAACGGGTACTGGCCCGCGGAAAGCAGCTGACTTTTGCGGCAATTTCGCAACAGGTGGCCAGAACAGTCTTCCGTTTCCTTCCAATGCGCTGACAGAGATTGATCGCGCTCCCTCGCCGTGATACGCGGACCATCCGATAGCGAGGTTTTATGTCCGGACAACTGGAGTCCCGAT
The DNA here is from genome assembly GCF_965229775.1 of Roseibium sp. Taxonomy (GTDB): domain Bacteria; phylum Pseudomonadota; class Alphaproteobacteria; order Rhizobiales; family Stappiaceae; genus Roseibium. Next base: position 3,911,465 of record NZ_OZ245929.1, on the reverse strand, counting down.
AAGTCCCGGCTAAATGAAAGCCGGACAGTGCATACCGGCGTTGCGTGCGACTGGCCGCAGCGACCGTAGACCTGCATCGATTTCTCAGGCACTTCAAAAATGGACATATCAAAAGCCGAACAGCGGGTTCTTCACCTGCTGGCGCAAGGTGGCTGCATAATCGTCGAGAAAGACGAAGATGGCCGCATCATCAATCAGGAAACCATTACGCGTGACGGATGGTACTGGGGCGGATGCTCGCTGAGACTGTTTCGAAAACTCAGGTACAAACGATTGATCGCCTCAAAAAACAGCGGTCCGTACCGGATTACCCAGCTCGGACTGAAACGCGTCCGTCCCCAACTGGACAACAGATGATACCGGGCTGGCTGTCTTGAACCCGAAAGATGCGCACCGGTTTTTCCGGAGCGCATCTTTTTTCGCCGCGTTTCGCGCATCTCTTCTCTGCCCCTCCTGCAAACGGGGCATGGACGGCGGTGTAGCCGCACCGCAAGGTGCATGGGGCAGAGTTGGTACATTTGAGACTATTCCCTGCTGCCACGGGGAAACCCGTGACATGCGTTCGATCGGGATGGCTAGCCCCCCTCGTCTGCGCTTGCAATGTCGGGAAGGTCGCCGAGCAGATACCTGGGGCCGCGCCCATGGCGCGCCGCCGCGTCGCCCGCGTTGTAGAGCCGGCAGGACTTCATGGACAGGCATCCGCAACCGATGCAGGCATCCAGTTTGTCGCGCAGCGCGGTCATTCTCTCGATCCGGTCGTCCAGGTGTTTCCGGAATTCCCTGCTCATTCTGCTCCAGTCCGCCTTGTTCGGTGCCCTGCCCTCCGGCAGTTGCGCGAGCCGGGTGGCGATCTCCGAGATCGTGAAACCGAACTCCTGGGCGACGAGCGCGAACGAAAGACGACGGATGTCCGCACGCAGAAACCGTCGCTGGCCACCGCTGTTCCTGACGGGATGAACGAGTCCCTTTTCCTCGTAGAAGCGGATCGCCGACACTGACAGGCCAGTCCTGTCCGCAAGCTCGCCGATCGAGAGAAGATCCGTCCCCTTCATAACCTTATTCAAATAAATTCCTTTTTACTCTTGACCTCAAGTTTACTTGAGGAATTATCTCATGTGTCCACGAGGAGTCAAACCCCGAAAGGACAACACCATGAGCACTGCCTTCCTGGAACATGTCAACGTGACGGTCACCGATCCGGCGGCGACTGCAAAGCGGCTGGAGCAATGGTTCGGCTGGAAGATAAGATGGCAGGGAGCCGCCATAAACGGGGGCGTGACCTACCATATCGGCAACGAGACAAGCTATGTCGCGGCCTACTCTCCGTCCACTGACACAACACCCGTGAACGGCGAAAGCTACAGCCATCACGGCGGCCTGAATCATATCGCGGTGGTTGTCGACGATCTCGACGCGACAGAGGCGCGGATCAAGGCCGGTGGCTACGAAACACACAACCACCAGGACTACGAGCCCGGCCGGCGTTTTTATTTCGACGATGACGACGGCATCGAGTTCGAAGTGGTGAGCTACAAGTGACCGGGCTGGCCGGGTTCGGGGAAACTTGCTTCCGCAACCCGGTCCACCTTTGTCCGGTTGACCCCGAAACTGGTTTCTTGATGAGACCTCAGGTCAACTGACGTGTCATTCCGGCTGAAGCGCAGCGGAAGGCCGGAACCAAGTAAACTCTTGTTCCGCGTCTTCGTTTGGTCGCTCTCCCCACGGGTTACCGGGTCACGGGCTTGCCGCCTGCGCGGCAAACCGGGATGACAAATCCGGGGATGAATTCCGTATCCTGACCTGGAGACGGACGGACGCGGGCCGCTGTTCCAGCGACAAAGGTCGATCGTGCTTTCCAAACAGGACGGCGATGGGTTCGGACATACCCTTGAAAACCATTGAGAACCGGGCCCCTGTTGCGCCCCGGCCAGTAAAATGCGGTGAGGGTTGCACGGCCCTATTTTGGCACTTTCTTCTGAGACACTCCCTCATTGGGTAGAATTTCCAATGTCCAAATGGCCCAATACGGGCATCGAAGGACAGGGGGAAACCAACGGGAGGGACGCATGAAGCTGGTGCGAAACGAAGACATCGCCTGGGCCAACGGCCCCGGATACAGGAAGAAGATCCTGCTGCGGGACACGGACATCAACATGGACGGCGGCCTTGTCCAGATTGTCGAAATTCCGCCGCACACTCTGGTGAATGAGCATTTTCACAAGTCGTGTACGGAGGTGTTTCACGTCCTGTCCGGCAAGGGAACCTTCCGGATCGAAGGCCGGGAGTTCAACCTTGAACCGGGCCAGACCCTGACCTGCGAACCGCTCGAGGTGCACAGCACCGAGAACCCTCACGATTTTCCATTCACTTATGTCGTTTTCAAAACCAACGTCGTCGACAACGATATTTTCTGGTGCGATCGACCGGCGCTCTAGGGTACGGACCCATAAATGAAGAGAATTTGGTTTGGATCGTTTTGACCAACTGCGAGGAGCGAAAGCGCAGGAAATGTGGTTCATTTTCAAGCCTTTCGCGACGCAGCAGATGGCCAAAACGGCCAAATCCGAAGGACGGCAAAATGGCTTCACCTCGCAGCGTCACCGCGCTTGACCGGGCATAAAGCCCGCTCTGCACACGCTTCCTCGCGAGGTTTTGCCATTTCTGCCGCCAAATCGGCTTCATTTATGGGTCCGTACCCTAGGTTACGAACTCACGCGGGAAGACCGCGCGCCCTCAGCGCGTAGCCGCACAACGTGTGCCCAGGCTCGGGTGAGCGTCAGTGTCCGGTCAGCACGAGCGCCGTGATCGGGTATCTGAGCGCCTGCCCGCGGATCATGATTGCATGGACAATGCCGACCGTGTCGATGACGTGGAGGAACACGAATTCTCCCGTCCCGAGGTTTTCGTCGGAAGTCAGCCTGTCATGATTGCTGGTATAGGCATTGACCGAACAGCTGGCTCCGGGAGGAAGCTCGTCGAGGCCGCCTTCGTACAACGGCTCAAGGATCGCCGTGACGGTTCCCTGTTTCGTTGCAGCCTGCGACGTATCGAACAGCTGGCTGCCGGCGGTCACCTGACCGGATGCAATCACGTTCTGAACGTCCGTTACGACGAGGGGAATGATCGTAAATGGCACAGAGGGGCAGAAGGCTTCCGCGACCATCCCCGGCTTCATCACCTGCGCTTCGATCTGACTGAACCCCGCAACAATGCGCTCCTGCTGCGAATCCGCCGGGATCAGCACACCTGCCGGGCGCATCAGCGGATTGACGATATCGCCCGGTCTGAGAACGAACTGGCTCACCGTGCCGTCGACACCCGCATAGACGGTCATCTTCGACAGCTCGACTTCCGCTTCCTGCAGCCTTGCCCGCGCGCTTTCCAGGCTTGCCGGCAGGGCAACATTGATCTTCGTTTCTACAAGCTCCTTGTTGGCCTGCGCGGCGGCGAGCGCACCTTGCCTGGAATCCACCGTTGTCTGCAATTTCTCTATGTCGCGCTCACTGACGACATTGGCATTGCGTTCAAACAGTTCCTGCTTGGTGTCGAGTTCATCCTGTGCCTGTTTCAAGGCAGCTTCCGCCTGCTCGACCTGCGCGCTGGCGACGGCAAGTTCGCCCTGCGCGAGCGCGATTTCACCCTCGATTTCGGCAACCTGCTGCTTCGCGGTGGTGACGTCGGCTTCCTGGCGGCTGCTGTCCAGCTTGAACAGCGCATCGCCCGCCTTCACCTCCGTATCGAGCGACAAGGGAACGAACACTTCAGCCACCCGCCCCGAGCCTTCCGGCAGGATCGGCAGGACACGGAACGTAGACACCGCGCTCGTGGAAGAGGGATGGAAATAGAAGATGAGCGTGATCAGCGAAATCGTCAGCATCAGGCAGGAGACGATGCCGTAGCGCAATTCGTACCAGACGGAATAAAGCGTGATCTCGTGGCCGATCCGTTTGCCCTGGACGTATCTGCGGAAGAGATAGTCCGGCAGGATCGTGATCATGGAACAGAACAGGGTCTCAAACATGTGTCCGGTCCCCCTCGACTTTTTCGCCGGTGCGGGTTTCGGAGGCCGGGCTCTCCGCGCCACCCTCCTGTGGCGGACCGGCTGTCGCCTGCTCCTCCCCGGCGTCGGCACTCAACGTCTCCTGTGCCTCCAGGTAGGCATCGGCTGATACTTCGCCTTTACCATCGAACTTTTTCGCGATCCGGTTGGCAGAATTGGCAATCGTGTCCAGGGGCGACATGAAATCAGGCAATTGAATGAACGCCAGCACCAGGGCGGCAACCCAGAAGATCTGGTTATGCGTGAACAGCGCAAGAAGCCCCAGAACCGCGACCAGCTCGAACTGAATTCGTCCGTGTTTGTGGGCCAGCCGTTCGGGCAGGGAATGCAGGTAGAGATAGAAGGTGCCCAGCAGCAGAATGATCACGATCAGCGCGATCAGCACCGTCAGCATCATCTGGTCGCTGCCGTCTGCCTTGGGAATGAAAAAAGGCAAATGATGAGGCGCCAGCTCGTGCATTTTCTCAGTCATTTTCAAATCCGTAAATCAACAGGTCCGCACAACCTGTTCCACTATCAACGCTGCGTCAAACGAAAAGAATGGCAGTCGCGAGGACTGGACGGGCGTGCCGGTCGGGCGGGCCGAAGCGGCGCGCAGACGCCGATATCCGCGCTGGACGCGGTGGCGATGGTGCGGAAATCGCAGTCTTCAGCGGGGCGCCATCCGGATGGCGCCATCAAGCCTGATCGTCTCGCCGTTCAGCATGTCGTTCTCGCAGATTGCGCGGACGAGACCTGCATATTCGTGCGCTTTTCCGAGGCGCGAAGGAAATGGTACCTGCTGGCCAAGCGATTCCTGCACTTCCGGCGAAAGGCCCAGCAGCATGGGTGTCTCGAATATGCCCGGCGCGATCGTCATGACCCGGATCCCCGACTTCGACAGGTCGCGCGCCACGGGAAGTGTCATGCCGGCGACACCTGCCTTTGATGCGGCATAGGCAACCTGTCCGATCTGTCCGTCGAAGGCTGCGACGGAGGCGGTGGACACGATGACGCCGCGCCCGCCGTCGGGGGTCACGGGCGCAAGTTCAGCCATCCCTGTCGCTGCAATCGCGATGCATCTGAAGGAGCCGACCAGATTGACCGCGATCACCTTCTCGAACATGTCCATCGGGTGCGGCTCTCCGCGCGAGGTGGTTTTTGCAACCGGTGCAATGCCCGCGCAGTTGACAAGGATCCGCTCCTGGCCATGAGACTTTCTCGCGAGTTCGAAACCTGCTTCCACGCTGGACTGACTGGTGACGTCGACATCGGCGAAGACCCCGCCGATCTCGAAGGCGGTTTCACGTCCCTGCTCCGCATTGAGGTCGAAAATCGTGACCTTGACGCCCTCCTGAGCCAGCATTCTTGCGGTGGCGGCTCCCAGACCCGATGCGCCGCCGGTGACGATTGCCGAAAGTGTGGAATCCAGTATCAAGCGCCTATCCTTTGCTTTATATATCTGTTTTTATTATATTTTTTTATTTCCTTTGACGAAAACGTCAATTTTCGGAATTAAACTCGCTCAGAAGAGCCCGAGCGTCAAGCCCAATCTCGGTCAAACTGTCACGTGGAACTTTCAAACCAGCAGAGGCATTTTTTGAGGCCACACTATAGATCGGCAAGGACGACCAGATCGACCGGCTGGCTCATGCCGGGCACGCTCATGCATGGCCTGACCTCCAACAGGGTGGCCGGGTAGCCCTGCCTGAGCGCAAGGTCCCATGTGGGCTGGTCTGTCAGCGACGCCGATTTCTGGGCCTTGTTGGCGTCCTCCAGCTTCGCGGCGCGGTTGACCGCATCCCCGATCACCGTGAATTCCAGCCGGTTCTTCGATCCGATGACACCGACCGTGACTGTTCCTGCAGCCGCGGCCGTTCCTATCTTCAGTTCTCCGGGCCAACCGGCATCGCGGAACCGCTGCTGCGCTTCGGCAACGCTGCCGACAAGTTTTTCCGCCGCCCTGAGCGCGTCCGCGGCATAGGTCTCCGACGGGTGAACAGCGCCGAAGGTCGCCAGGATCCCGTCGCCCAGAAACTTGTCCACCCGGCCGCCTTCCTGATTGATCACTTCAACGGCAATGTTCTGATATTCGGCCAGAACAGCCAAAACGACTTCAGGCGGGAGCGTTGCAGACGTGGACGTGAAGGAGCGGATGTCGGCGTAAAGGATCGCGGCCTCACGCAAGCTGCCCTCACCGGCCTCCAGAGACGTGTCCGCGTCGGTGATCGAGGCGGCAACCTCCGGCGCAAAGAAGCGGCGCAGGTCTTTCGCCGCTGCCTGTCCGCGCGTTGCCTCGAACAGCATCGAGCGGCCACGGTAGAGGGCGACCGACAGGATGATGGTAACGGCAAAGATCACCATCGTCTTGTCAAGCTCGGCACCGATCAGGATGGAGTTGCCGGTCAGGTATTCAACATAGTTCCGCGTGACGCGCATGGAATCCATGTCGGCAAAAGCGGCGTAGAAGACCAGTCCCAGCCAGCCGGCAACGGCGACAAGCCCTGTCGTCAGAACGAAACGCGGGTCGAACCTGAGCGCGCGCAGCCCGATGAAGATAAACACGTACATCAGCGTCGGTGCTTTGAGATAAAACGCCGGATGCTGGTCGTACTGGATGTGAAACGAAAATATCAGTCCGACGAGAAGCGCCATGTCGACGCCGATCGATATCAGGAGATACCACTGCGGCAATTCGAACCTGTATGACAATGCGAGACGCAGCACCGTAAACAGGAAGTAGGCGCCGAGCGCGACCGGCACGAAGTTGAAGCCGGCGGTTCCCTCGGCTCGCGGGGCGAGCGCGTAGAGCACCGAAAAAAACAGGACCAGCCCGAGCTGCACCCAACTTATCAGGCGCTCCGACGATGCTTCCCGCGCCCTGATCTCCAGACGGACCCTTTCGGGCATGCCTGTCTCAGGAGGTCCGCCCTGAACGATGTAGCGAAGTGATTGCGAAAGTGAACTCATGTCGATCCAGCTTCAAAAACAGACCGGAGTGTCCACTTTCGGCGCGGATTTCGCAACAAGGGACGCGTGAATGTGACCGACCGTGATGCCGCACCTCAAAAATCTCCCAAATGCCGCAGTTGCTCCACCTTCTGCACGAGCTCACTTTGCCGCCGGCACCCGGACTTGGACAGCGCGGACTTGATCTGGTTGCGAACGGTGTGAATGCTGACCTGCCTTTGTTCCGCAACCTCCGCCGGCGTGAACCCCTCGGGGAGCATCACCACCGACTGGGCTTCGGCATGGCTGAGCGACAACGACTTTCGCAGCGCTTCGACCACAGAGAGCTGGCAACCTGCAGGCTTGAGCGCCAGGAGTGTCGCGGCCATGCCGCCATTCAGGAAAGCCCCGAAGGGAGACTGATCGAGATCTCCAAGGCGCATTCCGATCGTCCGGCAAATCCACTCCCTACCGGCAAGATCGGAAAGCGCGATGTTTGCGAACCGCTGCGGATTTCCCGCTGTCTGTTTTCCCGTCGCATTCTTCAGACGCTCGTGAACATCACGCGATGAAAAATTCAGTCGCCTGAACATGTCGCTCCGGACAAGACTGCCTGAGGCCAGCAAGCGCTGCGCTTCGGGACAGGCATAGTGGAGCACCCAGTCGGCGTCGACAACGAGCAGCGCGGTCCCCGCGCCGAGAAGATGCCGTTCCGATGCCCATTTCTCAAACTTCAACCCGTTGATCATGCGATTGATTTCAAGCGACTGCCGGATGGCCGGGGCTAGTGCGACGCAAAGATCCAGCCAGTCGTCTTCGTGGCCTTCCTTGTCCTTCGCGCGCATGTTGCCGCCGATCAGAAACATGCGGCTTGTGTCATATGCCAGCATGGAACCGCCGCCGGCGCAAAGATCCTCAAGGGGGTGGAGTATGTCGGCGTAAAATTGCGTTTGCTTGAGCTGCTCGGGCGCGCATAGTTCATGCGACGTGATGGCCTCTCCGATACCGCATTTCCGAAAATTTGCCGCATACGGGTTCTTGTCCGCGAAATGCTCCTCGTAGAGCGTCAGGATCGACGGATCGTATCCGGAGGAACAGGCCAGTGGCGCTGCGTTGGTCATCTGGTCGTAGCCGATAAGCTGGGTGCAGACACGTGTCCTCAAGGCCCCGGACATGGCGGCGAGAAACGCCTCCCAAAGGGCCGGATCCATGGCGGCCGCCATTGCCAGGTTGGACAATTCAATGATTTTCTTTGAAGTTACGACCACGCTTCCCCCATTGGTGGTATCGATAACGTTTTTGCCTAGCCTACCTCTGCAACCATGTCACAACTCAAAATTACAGGCTGATATAGTCCATATGGACCATGCGTTTAATACTTAGGTCTAGTAAACAGATGTTGATCGTGTTGTTCGGTTTCAGGCAGCGTGAATTTTGCTGTCGTTACCGTAATTCGTTTGCAACATGGGAATTCCCGCATTCCCGCAATCGGCGAGCGGTCAATTTTTAAAGCAGTGTTGTTTTTTTGGGCGGCCATTTTGGGCCGCCGTTTTTTTTAATACGGCCCATGTTCGCGAGCCGCGTTCACGACATTCCAAAAGCAAAAGCGGCTCCCGAACGGGAACCGCCTTGAACCTGGTTTGCGTCAGACTGCCGTCAGGCTTTCAGGCGCCTGCGCGCCACAGCAAATAAGCCGATGCCGCTGAGCAGAAGCACGCCGCCGGCCGGAAGCGGAACGTTGGTCGGCGGATCGAAATGAACCGTCACGCTTTTCAGCTTCCAGAAGTCGTACTCCTTCTTTTTGAAGGAATCGAAAGCGCCAAACATGAAGAGCGAACTCGTGACACTACCGAAGGCAGAGAACGGGTTCGAATCCTGCCGGTAGCTCAGAAAATCGCCGTCTCCGTATGCGCCATCGCCGCTCAGGTCATATCCCCAGCGGAAGTCGTCCCGGTCACCGAAAAAGCTGAAGGAAACCGAGGACATGGCGACGTCGACGGCTTTGCCGTTGTAGGAGAACGACGCCGTTATGAAATCGCTCCAGCCGCTGCTGTCCACCTGGTGGCTGTTGTCGCCGGGGCTGTTGGTTACGCTGGCGCCGCCGTAGTACCGGCCGATGCGCGCGTCATTGGTGGCATTCAACGTGTTGTTCGGGCCGCCGATCGTATAGCCATTCACGTTGTTGTTGACGATGTTCCGGCCGCTTCCGGAAGCATCCAGATCATTGGTGAACGCGCCCGCCGTAAAGGTCCCTGTCAGGCCGTTGACGGTGAGCGAGAACGATTTGGAGAGATTGGCATGGTTGGTTGAATCGCCAGGATGTTTCCAAAGATTGAAAGTCGCCGGCGCAGCAGTGGCAGCGCTCATGCTCGCAATTAGCAGCACGCCGCCCAGTCCCAGTTTTTGCATTGTCTTCCTCAAAAATTTTCTTCTAAGCACCTTACGCGATTAACACATTGTTAAAATTACCACAAGTCAATGTTAACCATTTTGCCAGTCACCTCTGCGAGATTGCCGCAGGATTGCGACATCCCCTGCACAGGCCGACCAAAAACGTATTGCAGGGCAAGATCTTGCTCAGATTGGCGCAAGCGCAGCAGGCGGCATCGCTGGATCCAGGTACGGACCCATTAATGAGGCTGTACCTAGGGTCTCAGAACCATGCCCTCGCTGGCGACCAGCGTGCCGGGATACGCCGCCTGTGCGGCCAGCCCGATCTCGTCAAGTTCATCGTCGGAACGGCGCGGATCGTGATGGAACAGCACCGGTGTCCTGACATTGCCGACACGGGCGAGCTGCACGGCCTTCTGCCAGGTGGAATGACCCCACCCCTTGAAACTCTCGTATTCGTCGTCGGTGAACATGGCGTCGTAAATCATGATGTCGGCACCCTGCACGAATCCGGGAAGGACGTCGTCCACTTCGGGATCGCCATGTTCGTGATCGGTGATGATGCAGATGGATTTGCCGTGATAGTCGAACCGGTAACCGCAAGCGCCTCCGGGGTGGTTGAGGCGTGTCGTGCGGATGACGAGATCGTCGTCGCGCGGAATATTGTCTCCGGCGGTGAAGGACCTGAATTCCACTGCTTTCAGCGTCTTGGCCGCAACCGGAAATATCGGTGGAGACATGATGCGGCTGACAATGTCGACAAGCTTTGTACCGTCCTGAAAGTGCCCGGCCCAGGCCGTAACTTCGAAATTCGGATCATAAGCCGGCTTGAAGAACGGCAAACCGCAAATGTGGTCGAGATGCGTATGCGTGAACAGAAGATCGAACTTGCGCGCTTTCGCCTTGCAAAGTTCCATGCCGAAATTGCGGGCACCGGACCCGCAATCGACCAGGATCAGCGCGTCCCCGGCACGGATTTCAAAGCAGGAGGTTTCTCCCCCGTATCGCAGCGTGCTTGACCCCGGTGTGGGTGTCGACCCTCTGACGCCCCAGCAGCGGAGTAAAAAATCTTCTGCCACGTTTCACTCCCTAACCACCGGAAGCCCCCCGGCGGGCATCTGCAAGATCGCGGGTTGTCCGCTCAAGCCTCAATGCCAATGTTCGCATGACTTCCAATGAAATATCCGGAAATTCTTTCAATAGTTTCAAGAAATCATCCTTGGAGACTGTCAACACATCCATGTTGTTGGCGGCGACCAGCGTTGCCGTCCGTGGAACGTCACACAGGATCGCAATTTCGCCGACGATCGAATTTTCCGCAACCTGAGCGACCTTCTTCTCGCCCTCCGGCGTATCAACAAGAACATCCGCGGCACCGGACAGAATGATAAAGGCGCAATCGCCTTCCTCTCCCTGGGAACAGAGGCGTTCACCTGACGTATATTCGGTCCGTTCGCTTATGAAAGCCAGAAGACGCAACTTGGTTTCATCAATGCCATGAAACAAGGGTACCTTTCGAAGGGCTTCAACTTCTGTTTCTAGCGTCATCGCTTGCTCCCGCCTTCATTGTTGTTCCCGCTTATTCTTTTGTTGGCATGCAATCGGATGCTGCGGTTTCCATGCCTTCCCACATAAAACGGCATTTTTCTACCCTTTATCCGAAATCCGGCCCTGATCCAAAACGAAGCGCCGGTCGAACTCAGCTGCAATTTCCGCATTCGCAGTGCCATACAGGAAGGTTTTTCCGGAGAGGAAGTCCCGCAGGGCATCACGCAACGTCTTGTCCTCCTCGGTCAATCCGGTCGCAATATCATCCAAGATCGTAATCTTTGCGTTCTTCAAGAGACCGCGCACCAACGCGATCCGGCGACGCTGGTTGGCCGAAAGGCGCGAACCGGACACGCCGACATGATATCCGAACCCGGCATAGATGATCGGATGCCGCAGCCCGGTTTCCTCGACAATCGTCCGGATGACGTCGTCGATCCGGCGGCGGGCATCGCGCCGGTCGACACGCGCGCGCCCGAACAACAGGTTGTCTTCAATGGTCAATGGCGGCAGATAGACATCCGGATCGAACGCCACGAAACTGTCGCTGCCGCTGACGACGCCATCCAGGAATTTCTTGCGGGCCGCAATGACCTCATCGCGAAGTTCGTCGGTCATGACGCCTAGGCGATGCCGGGCCGGAACGAGCTTGAAGGCAAGTCCTGTCAGTTTCATGCGGTCGGCATCGGACAATCCGGGCCGTTGCTGTTCCGATTTCGCGATACGGACTATGCGTTCAAATTCCGGCAGGTCGTCCTGATTGATGAAGGAGTAGGATCCCAGCAAGCCGCTGTCGCCCGAAACGTTGGCGAACAGTTCGAGCATGGTCTCGGCGATCTTGAGACCGATCTCCTGCAGTTTCTTGTCGAAGCCCGTCTCGGACAGGAACTTCTTGACCTCTTCGAGTTCCGGCACCTGATCCATGGTTATGTCCGGATCGGACGGCACGGCGAAGAACAGATTTTCCGCCAGGCTCGCGCTCGCGTTGAAACTGTCCGCGTGCCAAAGCTCGACCAGCCCGGCGAGTTTGGGCTCGTTGGCAATCCGTCCGGCGAGGCTCTTGCGGACGTTGAGAATTTTCTCGGCAAACGCGTCGTTCATGGACGGATCCAACCGCGACTGAAGACCCAGGCGGTAGATGTCATTGTCGAGCCGGACCGTCTCAAGCAGGGCAAGCGCCTTTTCGTCGAGTTCCTCGTCGTTGCTGACCCCAGCGGCATCGAAGTCGTTCCAGTCCGCCGCCAGGTCATAAACCGGGTTCATGGTCTGGTTCGCCTCGTTCACGCGGCGTTTGTATTTCTTCTCCTCGTCGCTGTCCCGGTCCGGCGGTATCAACGGACGGTGGCGCAGGCCATAATAGAGATTGTCCCTGATCGTTCCGGTCCAGACATGAACGGCGCCTCCGACATAGGCGATTTCGCGCCCGAGCGTGCTGTCGTTCAACTTGTCCAGATCGTGATCGCCGATCAGCACCTTGCCCGACGCGGCGGACACCAGACCCGCAGCCAGCTGGAGCACCTCGGATCGGCCGGACCCGTCCGGCCCCACGATCGCGCACTCGCTTTGCGCCGGCACGGTCAGCGAGATGTCCATCACTTCCTGGCCGGCCGCGCCTCCCGAAAAGCTGACGCGCTCAAACTTCACGTCACCGTCGAGCCTGACATCGTCGTCTGCGGTCAGCCGTTCGGTGTCGTAGATGTCCGGCGGGTCGAAATTCTCGACAACGGTCTGGTACTTGACGCTGACATCCGCGGTCATCTGGTAGAAGGACAGAAGCAGCTTCCAGGGACCGGCAAGATCCTTGTAGGCCGCGATGACGGCGAGCAGCGCGCCGATGCTGAGATTGCCCTGGATGACCAGATACCCGCCGATCAGGTAGAAAAAGAACGGCGTCAGCTGGTTCATGAAATTGTTCAGGAACTTGATGAGGAACTTCCGGTTGAAGATCTCGTAACGGATCTTGAAGTTCTCATAGAGACGGTCGGAAATGTCCGCCGAATGCCAGGCTGCGGCGTCATTGGCGTGTATCTCCGCAACGCCGGTAATACTCTCGCCCACCTTGTCGGCGATGACACGTACGTTCTTGACCCGCTTGCGCGACAGAAGAATGACCTTCTTCTGCAGCATCGGGATGACGTAGCCCTGGATCGGGTAGGAACTGACGGCTGCAAGACCGAGCAGCGGATCCTGCATGAAGATGAACCCGAGCTGGACGATCAGCATGCCGCCCTGATAGGCCGGAAGCGCGAATGCCTCGCCGATATAACCGCCCACATCCTCGACCTCGGAAGTGATCATCGGGATGATCTCACCCGAACTCACTTTCCGGAAATGCGGCAGGCGAAACCTCAGAACACGCTGAAAAAGCTCAAAGCGCAGCCTGCGCAGCATCCGCTCGCCCAGCCGCCCCTTGTAGACGTTGAGGTAGAACTTGAGCCCGTTCGAAACCACGACGAGCCCGAGAAAGGTAAAGCAGAGCAGGACCAGGTACGGGATCTGATCGAAGTCGAAACCAAATACGTTGCGCGGGAAATTGTCTCCCTGAACCGCATCGTTGACGATCAGCTTAGGTAATTCTAGCAGGAAATAGACCACCGGATACGTAAGTACGGTGACCATGAGGATAAATATCTGCTGGCGAGCACTGTACTTCCAAATGAATCCAAATAGGCTTTTTTCCATTCGCTCGTCCAAACACTTATGGATCAATTATGTTCATTGTGATCATATTGGTATATTAGCGACCCAAGATCGATGCGCCAGCCAGGATTAGCATTTGCCACAAGCAGTTTAAATCCGTCCGATGCCGAAAATCTCATGTTCGTGAACATCCGGACGTGACAACAGTTGATGATATGAGACATAAGCTCCCAGGGGCAGCATTACAAATCAGGGGCAGTATGAGTTCCAAGACGCCGAAAATTCTGATCTACAGCCACGACTCGTTCGGACTGGGTCACCTGAGACGATGCCGCGCGATCGCGCATTCCCTCGTTGGAGATTTCGACACCCTGTCCGTTCTGATCCTGTCCGGGTCACCGATCATCGGAAGTTTCGAGTTTCGCTCACGCGTCGACTTTGTCCGGATTCCCGGCGTGATCAAGCTGCGGAACGGCGAATACACCCCGCTCTCGCTCCATATCAATATCGACCAGACGCTCGCCATCCGGTCGTCAATCATCGAGCACACGGCGAAGGTCTTCGAGCCGGATATCTTCATCGTCGACAAGGAACCGCTGGGTCTGCGGGGCGAGGTTCTGGGAACGCTCGAAGCGCTGAAGCACACCGACACGCGGCTTGTGCTGGGGCTCAGGGACGTGATGGACGATACCCAGGTCCTGAAGGAAGAGTGGGACCGCAAGAATGTCTATCCCGCGCTCCGGGATCTTTATGACGAAATCTGGGTCTACGGCCCGAAGGACATCTGCGATCCGCTCGAAGGTATCGACGTTCCCGACAGCGTCACCGAGAAACTCAGATACACGGGATATCTCAGGCGCGAGCTGTCGACCTCCTCGCTGGAGCAGCCCGTCGCGGCGCCTTTCGGAGAAGAGCCCTATGTGCTGGTCACCCCCGGCGGCGGCGGGGACGGTGTCGAGATGGTCGACTGGGTCATGCGCGCCTACGAAACGCGTCAGCGCCCGCTCTTTCCGGCACTGATCGTACTCGGCCCGTTCATGCCTGCGGCGGCGGCGACGCAGTTCAGCGAGCGCGCCGAACACCTGCGCGACGTCGAGATCATCCGGTTCACGCCCCAGATCGAACCCTACCTGGCAAACGCGACAGCCATCGTCGGCATGGGCGGATACAACACATTTTGCGAAATCCTTTCCTTCGATAAACCGACCCTGATGGTCCCGCGTGTTCTTCCGAGGCGGGAACAGGCAATCCGCGCGGAACGCGCGGAACAGGGCGGCCTGCTCAAGGTGCTGCCGATCGACCGCTATCCGGATTCCGATCTGATGGCCAAGGCCCTGTCCGACCTGCCCTCGCTCAAGCCGCCCTCGTCGGCCAATGTCGACCGGCTCCTGGACGGACTGGATGTCATCTCCGCGCGCGTTGGCGAGATCTTTGACATGAACCACGCTGCGGACGCGCGGAAGCTGGTCAACTTCTAGAACGCCGCGCCCACCACACCTGGAAACTACCGCACATGTCCCGTATCGCCGTCGTGGTCAAAGGCTATCCGCGTCTGTCCGAAACCTTTATCGCCCAGGAAATGCTCGGCCTGGAACGCCGCGGGATCGAGTTGCTGATCGTTGCCCTCCGGAAGCCTTACGATCCTTACATCCACGAACTGCACCGGCAGATCTCGGCGGAGATCCTGTACTTGCCGGAATATGTCAAAGACGATCCGGCGCGGGTTGCCCGCGCCAAGAACTGGGCCCGCAAACAACCGACATTTGAGGCCGCGAAGAACCTCTTCGAAACCGACTTCCGGAGGCAGCCGAATGCCGACCGCCGGCGCCGCTGGGCACAGGGATGTGTCTTTGCGCATGAATTGCCGGACGATGTCAGCTGGATCTACACCCACTATCTCCATACGCCCTGCTCCGCGGCACGCTACGCGGCACATCTGTCCGGCCGCAAATGGTCCTTCTCCGCCCATGCAAAGGACATCTGGACAAGCCCGGAATGGGATTTGAGGACCAAGATCAACGACGCGGACTGGGGTGTCACGTGCACGCGTGTCAATGCGGACCACCTGAGCGCGCTCGCTGACGATCCCGGCAAGGTCGAGCTGCTTTATCACGGTCTTGATTTCTCGGGTTTTCCGACACCGCAAGAGCCGTATCCGATGCGCGCGGGCGACGCGGAACCGGTTCAACTGGTGTCGGTCGGACGCGCGGTTGAAAAGAAAGGCTATGACGACCTGCTCCAGGCCCTTGCCGGGCTGCCGCAAGAGCTGAACTGGCGGTTCACGCATATCGGCGGCGGAGAGCTCTCCGAAAGCCTGAAATCGGCGGCTCAATCCCTGGGACTGGCTGACCGGATAACCTGGCGGGGGGCGCAGCCGCGCGAAGAGGTGATCGCGACCTGCCGGCGTTCCGATCTCTTCATCCTTCCCTCGAAGCTAGCCAGGAGCGGCGACCGCGACGGGCTGCCGAACGTCCTGATGGAAGCCCAGTCGATGGGACTGTGCTGCCTGTCGACCCGGGTTTCCGCGATCCCGGAATTGATCGTCGAGGACGAGACAGGCGTCCTGGTTGATCCGGGCGCACCCGGGCAATTGTCCGCAGCGCTGGAAAAACTGATCCGAAACCCGCAACTGCGCCGCGACCTCGGTCTTGCGGCGGCACAGCGCGTCCGGTCACATTTTTCGACAGATCCGGGTCTTGACCGGCTGGCTGCAAAGTTTCGTAAAGTGGTGTGACGACAAACGCCGGGCCGACCTGAATGAAAATCGCCTTCACAGCACCGATGAAGCCGTTGGATCACCCGGTGCCGTCAGGCGACCGGACAATGGGACGGCTCATCGTCAAGGCACTTGAAAGCAGGGGCCACGATCTTCGCATCGCAAGCACGTTCCGGTCCTGGCGCAAGGACGGCGCAGACGCCATCCAGGCACAGGTCCGGTGCGAAGCACTTAAGGAAGCCGACCGCATTTCATCCGAGTGGGAAGCAGCGGGCTACCGGCCGGACGTTTTTCTGACCTATCACCTCTACCATAAGGCACCTGACTGGATCGGACCGGCCTTGAGCGACCGCTTCGACCTGCCCTATGCCGTCGTGGAGGCAAGCCGTGCCCCGAAACGGCAGACCGGCAACTGGGCGCTCGGCTTCGCGGCCGCAGATCAGGCGCTCAAGCGGGCGGACGCGGTGGCCGCAATCCACAATGCGGACCTGGGATGCCTGGAGCCGGTCGTTTCCCCAGGGAGGCTGCAGGTTCTGCTGCCATTCCTCGATGCCACCCCGTTTCAGGCGGCGTCCGAAACCGGCCGTCCTCCGGCTTCGCCACCGCTAAAGCTTCTTGCTGTCGGCATGATGCGCGAAGGAGACAAGCAACGCTCGTTCGAAGTGCTCGCCGAAGCGCTTGATGACGTCGCTGCCCTGCCCTGGCGCCTGACACTGGTCGGCGACGGTCCGGCCAGGGATCACGTCCTCGGTCTGTTTCCCGCGGACAGGACAACCTGGCTCGGCGCCCTGCCGCCGGACCGGCTTCCGGCAGAATACGCCGCGCATGACCTGCTCGTCTGGCCCGCCATTCGCGAAGCCTTCGGCCTTGCCCTTCTGGAGGCTCAGGCCAGCGGCACAGGTGTGATCGCGGGTGATACGTTCGGGGTTCCCGATATCGTCCGCAACGGGGAAACGGGACTTCTGTCGGCGGAGGGTGACGCGGCTGCCTTTGCTGCAAATCTCAGGCGCGCGATCGAAGACCCCGCCCTGGCGGACCGCCTGGGCCATACGGCAAGCGTGCATATTGCAGACAACCACACGCTTGCCGCCGGGGCGGCCAGACTGGATGCCCTGCTGCAGCGGGCCATCGACAATCATCTGCAAAGGGCATCGAAACGGTGACGCCAAAGGCCTTCATTCACGTGCAACACCTGCTGGGGACCGGACATGTCGTGCGTGCGGCCGCCATCGGCCGGGCCTTGGCGGACAGAGGTGTCGAGGTCACGCTGGCAAGCGGCAACACGATACCGCCGACACTTGACACGTCGGCGCTCAACGTCGTGGAGCTGCCTGCCTGCAAAAGCCCGGATGCTGCATTCAAGCGCCTTGTCACCCTGGATGGAGAAGACATTGACGAACAATGGAAATCCGGCCGGGTTAAAGCATCGATTCAAGCGTTTGACACGGCCGAATTCAACCTGCTGCTCACCGAGACCTATCCGTTCGGACGCCGCCAGCTCGACTTTGAACTGACGCCGCTTCTCAGCCACGCCAGGGCAAAAAAGCGGCCGCCGGTGATCGCCACATCCATCCGCGACATTCTGGTGCGCAAGAAGGAATTGTGGAAGGAACAGTGGATGGCGGATCAGGCGCTGACATACTATGACCGTGTGCTTATCCACGCCGATCCGGACTTCGTTCGACTTGGCGACAGTTTTCCCTTTGCCGACAAGGTCGAGCATCTGGTCCGCTACACCGGATATGTCGGCGGCGACAAGCGCGCGCCCGCCAGGAACGCGGATGGAGAAGATGAAGTCATTGTGTCCTGCGGCGGCGGTGCCGTGGCCGAGGGCCTGCTGTCAGCCGCCCTTGTCGCCAGGCCGCTTTCGCGCAGGGCGGAAGACACCACCTGGCGCATCCTGATCGGGCATGACGTCCCGGAGGACGCCTATCAGGAATACCGGCGCCGGGCTCCGGACGGCATCCTCGTGGAACGCGCCCGGCGGGACTTTCCCGAACTCCTGAAGCGCGCGCGCCTGTCTGTCAGCCAGGCGGGATACAACACCGTTCTGGACGTCCTGATTGCAGATGTCGCCGCCGTCTTCGTTCCCTTTTCGCAGGAGAACGAAACGGAACAGACCCAGAGGGCGCATGCTCTTGAACGCCACGGCCGCGCGGTCGTCGTGGAGGAAAGCCTCCTGTCTCCCGAACGCCTTGCAGCCGCGATTGACGACGCACTGGCGCTTGCGCATCATCCGCACAAGGTTCTCCTGGGCGGCGCGGATCGAAGCGCGGACATCCTGATCCGGGACATCAACGACAACCGGCGCGGATCGGCTTCTTGACCTCGTCCATTGCCGGAGGAAATGCCCATGGAACTGCGACATTTCAAAGCCATGAACAAAGTTCATGACACCTCCGGATATGTTACGGCCCTCGAAGCCTTCGACAGCATTCCCCAGCTTCGGGAACTCAAGGTGCTGGCCCGTCAACGCGGCGGGATCGTGCCCGGCGGCTCCGTACTGGATATCGGCTGCGGTTTCGGACTGGAAACGTTGCGCCTTGCCAATGAGATCGGCCCATCGGGAATGGTTTCCGGCGTCGATATCAGCCCGGACTTCATCGCCGAGGCCCGCAGCCGCGCCGAACAGGCAGAGGCCGCGATCGACTACCGCGTCGGCGATGCGCATGATCTTCCCTTTGCAGCCGCCTCCTTCGACAGCGTGCGGGCCGAGCGCATGCTCATCTACCTGAAAGACGTTTCCGGTGCGCTTGCCGAGATGAAGCGGGTTCTGAAACCGGGAGGCCGCCTCGCCCTGATCGAACCGGACTTTTCGACGAACACGATCAATATCGGCAACCGCCGGCTGATGCGGCGGATCGTGGATCACGAGACAGCCGTCGCCGTCGAACAGAGCTGGCTGCCCGGCCCGCTTGCGGTTGCTCTTTCCGGTATCGGTTTCAACGACATCGAGATCGCAACGCGGGTGCTGATCTTTCCGCAGGAGCTTGGCGCAACCTATTTCAAGAGCATCGGCGTTCATGCACAGGAAGCCGGCGTGATTTCCGGCGTGGAGCTGACGGAATGGCAGGACGATATTGACAGGCTGAGAGACAAGGACCAAGTGTTCGCCACGATCGGCTATTTTCTTTTCACCGCAACCGCCCCCTGACCGCACCGTGATCCCAGACAACCGCACCACCGACTTTCAGGTATTCCGTGACGAACTCGTCCGTCACCTCGACTGGTTTGCAGATCGCGGGCGCAAGGTCTCGTTCTGGTGGCGCGATGACGATGCGATCGAACCCAGTCCGGCCCTCGACAGGATGCTTGCGCTTGCCAATGAACACCGGGTCGATCTTGCCCTTGCGGTCATTCCGAAGGACGCAACGGAAGCGCTCGCCCGGCGCCTTGCCGAAGAACCGCATGCCGTCGTGCTGCAGCACGGCTGGCAGCACAAGAATTTCCAGCTCAAGGCAAAGGGCGAAAAGGCTGCCGAGCTGGGCTCGCGCCGGGACCCCGACGAGCTCATGGACCAGTTGCAGGCAGGAAAGGCGCGGCTCGAAACGCTTTTCGGCGACAAATTCATTCCCGCCATCGTGCCGCCCTGGAACCGGATCGCTCCGGAGATTTCAAGACGCCTGCCCGGTCTCGGTCTTCCCGGCCTGTCCACCTTCACCTTTCACAATTTCCCGCGCGATCATCAGGTCCAGTCGCATATCGACATCCTGAAGTGGAAGAAACCGGTCCGTTTCATCGGCTGGGAATGCGCGCGCCTGCGCTTCGACCTGCAGCTGACCCGGCGGCGCAACACGGGCGGAGAACCGCTCGGTCTCCTGAGCCATCACCTCGCCCATGACGAGCCGAGTTTCGAGTTCCTGGAAAAGTTCCTCGCCATCGCCGCTCATCACGAGGGCGCAGACTGGCCGTCCGTGAAGGCATTGTTCGGCTGAGTGACGGGCCGGGTCCGGTGGTAACGGGTTCCGGATCCACCTGTCGCCAATCGTCATTCCGGATAAGGGAGGCAAAGCCGAGCGCCGATCCGGAAACCAGACATCTTTCGCGCCGGAGGCGCGGCACCTTCGGTAGCAACGATGTTTGGGTTCGCTGTGCTCACGCTGACTTCTGGATTTCAGATCAGCGTTCGGCTTCGCCTTACTTGTCTGGAATGACGTAAAGAAAATGTCACCGGCTGCGATCGCCGCCCGTTGACGGGACAAGCTCCCTCACTCCGCCGCCGCAACAGTCTCCTTCAGAACCTTGCCGTACAGTTTTCTGAGCAGCGCCAGCTTCGGGTCGATATAGGTCTTGCAGAACGGCCGGTCGGGGCCCTTGGCGTAGTAGTTCCGGAAACGCTCGTCGGAGGCCTTGAAGCCGGCAAGCGTGAGAACGCATGTCACCAAAGGTTCCTCGAATTGCGCCTGAAGCGCGCGCAGCGTACGGCCGGCCTTGACGCCGGTTCCCGCGTCGTAGACATAGATCGCCGAACGGTACTTGCCGCGCATCTTGTGGCGCGAGGTGCTGGAATGCGTGCGCAGATGGATCTCGATCAGGCTCTCCAGCGGCAGGACGACCGGATCGAAGGTCACGATGACGGCTTCCGACCAGTGATCCTCCGGCGGATCGGAGCGGATGAAGCCCTGCTCCACGCTCGAGACGCCTTCAAGCGCCTGAAAGACCGCTTCGGTGCACCAATGGCAGCCGCCGCCCAGCCCGATTTTCAATTCCGCCTCCACTGACATGTCTTGTCTTTCCAGTCTGCCAAAGAATGTATTTTCCGGAAAACGCCTTGGCGGAGATTCCCCCAGAGCAGTTTCACATGAATTTCAGATGCGGCCCCTTGGCGTTGCGTCCGTCGCAATTTAGGATCGCATCATCCTTCCGCCAATGGAGCCCTCCATGCCGCATCATCACGATCACGAGCATTCCGAGTTATCGGAGATCGAACTGCGTGTTCGCGCTCTGGAAACCCTCCTGACCGACAAGGGGTACATCGACCCGCCGGCACTCGACGCGCTGATCGAGACCTACGAAACCAAGGTCGGTCCGAAGAATGGGGCGAAGGTGGTGGCCAAAGCCTGGGCCAATCCGGACTACCGCGACCGGCTGATGGCAGACGCGACGGCCGCGATCGCCGAGCTCGGCTTTGTCGGCCGCCAGGGCGAACACATGGTGGCCGTCGAGAACACCGGCACGGCACACAACATGGTCGTGTGCACCTTGTGCTCCTGTTATCCCTGGACCGTGCTCGGCCTGCCTCCCGTCTGGTACAAATCGGCGCCCTACCGGTCCCGTGCCGTGCGCGACCCGCGCGGCGTCCTGGCGGAATTCGGTGTGACGCTTCCGGCGGACAAAGAGATCAAGGTCTGGGATTCGACCGCAGAAGTCCGTTACCTGGTCGTCCCGGAACGGCCCCGGGGAACGGACGGCTGGTCCGAAGAAGACCTGGCCGACCTCGTCACCCGCGACAGCATGATCGGAACGGGACTGGCGCTTGATCCGGCCCAAAAGGAGAGCGCAGCGTGAACGGGGCACAGGATCTTGGCGGCCAGATGGGCTTTGGCCCGCTCGAACTTGAAGACAACGAACCGAACTTTCATGCCAAATGGGAAGAACGCGCCTTTGCGCTCACTCTCGCAATGGGGGCGACCGGGACCTGGAATATCGACAGTTCCCGCTTTGCACGCGAATCCCTGCCACCGCCGGTCTACCTGACGTCGAGCTATTACAAGATCTGGACGCTCGGGCTGGAGAAACTCCTGGTCGACAATAGCCTCGTAAGCGCCGAGGAGCTGGACGCGGGAAAACCGCTTGGGCCGAGCCAGCCGCTCAATCGTGTCCTGAAGGCTGAAAGTGTTGCAGCGACCTTGAAAAAGGGCGGCCCCGCCGACCGTCCGGAAACGCAACCGGCGCGCTACAAGGTGGGCGACAGGGTCCGGACCAGGCGCATGAACCCGGAACACCACACGCGCCTGCCCCGCTACGCCCGCGATGCCGTCGGCACGGTGGAAACGGTGCACGGCGTCCACGTCTTCCCGGACACCAATGCGCGCGGTCTCGGCGAGCAGCCGACCTGGCTTTACGGCATCGTCTTCAAGGGCACGGATATCTGGGGCGCGGACAGCGATCCGACCCTCACCCTCCGCCTCGATCTCTGGGAGCCTTATCTTGACCTTGCATGATGCACTCAAGGCAACGCCTCGCCTTCCGCTTGACGAGGACGACGGACCGGTTTTCGAAGCGCCTTGGCAGGCACGGGTCTTTGCCATGACCTTGCAGGCCCATGAGGCCGGGATGTTCGAGTGGACCGAGTGGGCCGAAACCCTCGGAGCGGAACTTGCCGGGGACGGAGACGGCAGCGGTCAAACGCCCGGTTACTACGATCACTGGCTGAGCGCCTTTGAGAAGATCCTGCATGCGAAGGGCGTTGCGGGTGCCGGGCAACTGGGAGAGCTTCGGCAGGCGTGGGACGAAGCTGCGAAGGCGACCCCGCATGGCGCGCCGATCGAGCTGAAAAGGTGACCAGACCGAGATGAAGCTGAAGGTCCCTCCCCCCCTGGTCCTAATCGTTGCGGTGACGATGACATACGCCGCCGCGTCCTGGTTCCCGGGGCTGACCTTCAAATTCCCCGGACAGTTCGTCCTGGCGGCGATCCTGTTTTTCCTCGGCCTGATACCGGATGCGCTCGCGCTGCTGACCTTCTTTCGCAAGAAGACCACCGTGAACCCTATGACCCCGGACAAGTCGACGACACTGGTGACGGACGGGATCTACCGCATCAGCCGGAACCCGATGTATCTGGGGCTGCTGTTTCTGCTTGTCGCCGCATCGCTCTATTTCAGCAGTTTCCTGTCGATCCTGATCATTCCGGCTTTCATCTGGTACCTGACGGAATTCCAGATCAAGCCCGAAGAGGAAAGCCTGAAACGCGTCTTCGGAGACGCCTACGAAGCCTATATGAAGAAGGTTCGCCGGTGGGTCTGAAGCCGGGATTCAGGTGCCCATGTAGAGCCCGCCGCGTTCCTTGAAGGCATCAGCGGCAAAGCGCAGGAACGCCCTGATCCGCGCAACGTTTTTCAGGTCGGGATGGGTCAGGACCCAGATATCGAGATAGCGGGATGGTTCCATGCCCGGCAGCCGGACCAGATCCGGGTCCGGATCGCCGAGGAAGCACGGCAACCGGCCAATGCCCATGCCCGCCTTCACGGCTGCCAGCAGGGCAATCATGTCGTCGGCGACGAGACTGATGAAGGCGGACGGATAGCGGGCTCTGATTTCCTTCGGAACGCCCTTGCCCCACCACTTGAAAGTCACGCAGGGCAAAGAGACGCTGCCATGTTGCGTTTCCATGACCTGCCGGTGCTTGCGCGCGAAGGAACGGGACATGTAGTAGCAGCGGTTCTGACCTGTCGCCAGGCGGCCGAAAAGCGTTTCTCCCGGATTGTCCGTCACTCTCACCGCAATATCCGCTTCGCGCCGATGCAGGCTGAGTTTTTCGTTGGCCGCGATCATCTGCAGTTCGATACGCGGATGCCGCTCTGCGAATTGCTGCATGATTTCCGCCAGCTGCACCTGAAACAAGAGCTGCGCGGCCGTCACGCGCAGCGGGCCTTCAAGTTCGGTATCCTGCGCGGTGATGCGCGTGTCCAGCGCCAGCACTTCGGCTTCCATCCGTCTGGCTGTGGCCACGGCTTCCTCCCCGGCCGCCGTCGGCACGAAGCCCTCGGGCAAGCGCTCGAACAGCCGTGTCGCCATTCGGTCCTCAAGGGCGGACAAACGCCGCGACACCGTGGAATGGGTAACGCCGAGCCCCTTTGCCGCCTTGGTCACGTTGCCCGCGCTGGCGATGGCCAGCACGAATTTCAAGTCATCCCAGTTGTCCATGAGGTATCGATCACTTTCATACGGCAAGATTCAAACGATTTTTTCATGGCGGTGCATTTTTGCACAGCCCTGTTTGAAAATTGATGAATTTTTCGCGGCTTCATTCCGGGATAGCGTCGGCGTCACTTCAACAGGGAGACCTCAGATGACCGTACAAGCCCTTGCCATGATCACCGTGACCGACCGGGAGACCCTCGGGGCCTACCGTGAAAAGGCCGCCGATGCCCTTGCAAAGCACGGTGGCAGTGTCGTGGCCGCAGACCCGGAGGTCACGGTTCTTGAAGCCGCCGGAGACGCGCCGAACATCGCCGCACTGCTGTCCTTTCCGAGCGTTGAAGCCGCAAAGGCCTGGCGCGAAGATCCGTCCCTTGCCGACATCCATGCCCTTCGCAACAAGGGCGGCAAGTCGACGATCGTGGTTCTGCCGGGGTAACCGTGCGACAGTGATGCGCTCGCGCTGATGTCCGGAATCCGGATCGGCGTTCTCTGGTGCACCATTCGTCCGGAAGCACTCAATGGCGCGGCCTTGACTTGTCGCGCCAGCCAGCAACATCCCTCTAATGTTATCCCCTGCTCGACCGGGGATCCAATCCTCGTTTGACCACTCGGATGCGCCAAGGACCGGAACCTGGGAGACGTCTCGTTCGCACGACGACCGTTCTGGATATGAGTGGATCCAGGATCTCCGCTGTGCTGCGTCCGGGATGACGCACCATTAGAGCATTTCCCGGTGTTTGAACCGCTCCCTCATCGTGAGGAGGACCGGATGGTCCGTCTCGAAGGATGGCGGCGAGGCACGAACCCTTCGCCCATCCTTCTAGGTTCTGCTGCGCTCCGCGCCTCAGGATGAGGGGGGAACGCGGCGCGGTTGGCTGGCGGCTAAGCCGCCGGTTTCACCAGCCGCATGCGCCAGGAGACGCCTTTCTTGTCGGAGACGAGGCGGTAGTCGTCGAGGACTTCCCATTTTGCCGGATCGTCAGTTGCTGCCCACAGGTTGTTGATCAGCCTGTTGGCTCCTGATTCCGGCCGCTTCGGCGAATACATTGACAGCGCGATGACGCCGTCCTTTTTCAGGAACGGCACGTAGCGGCTGACGACGGCAGCCGGATCGTCGGCGAAGTGGAGCACTTCGTTGAAGACGATCGCGGAGAAGGATTCGCCCGCCTGCGGCTCGAAGGAATGCATGTCGCCGGCCCTGAGAGACGCGATCGAGGGATCGACATTGGCGATCTCCAGCGATGCCGGGGAGAGGTCCATGCCGACATAGCGCTTGATGCCCATCGGCTGGAGGCGTTCGTAAAGGAGCCCCTCGCCGCAGCCGATGTCCAGAACCTCGTCCATGGATCCGGTCAGGGACAGCCACATACCGATGATGCCATAGCGGCCGCTTTCCGGAAGCGAGCGCAGAAAGGCCCAGCGCCCGGCTTCGTATTCCTCGTCCCAGCCCTCGGCGGTGGTGGCGTTTTTCGACATGACGGCTTCCTGACAGCAAAGGCGGGCCGCTACGGCCCGCCGGAGAGTTTCAAAATTCAAAGCATCACTTATAGGGATCTGCCGCGTCGCGCAAACCATCGCCAAGGAAATTGAACGCAAGAACCACGATAATGATCGGGATGACCGGCGCCATCAGCCACGGGTAGACGGTGACCACGGATATGTTCTGCGCCTCGTTCAGGAGAACGCCCCAGGAGATTGCCGGCCGGCGCAGTCCGAGGTTCAGGAAGGACAGCGCCGTTTCCCCCAGGATCATGGCCGGGATCGACAGGGTGGCGGAGGCAATGATGTGACTGGTGAATCCGGGCAGCAGATGCCGCGTGATCACGCGTTTCGGCTTGGCTCCCATGAGCACCGCCGCCTTGGCGTACTCCTCCTCGCGCAGAGACAGAAGCTTGGACCGCACCGCACGTGCAAGCCCGGGCCAGTCAAGCAATCCGAGAATGATGGTCAGCCCGAAATAGATCCAGATCGGGCCCCAGGTAACGGGGAGAGCCGCCGACAGGGCCATCCAGAGCGGGAGTTCGGGGAGCGAACGGATGATCTCGATCATGCGCTGGATCATGCTGTCCAGAATGCCGCCGAAATAGCCCGCGATCCCACCGAAGAAAAGACCGAGCACGATAGAGATCGTGACGCCGACAAGACCGACCGTGAGTGACAGCCGAGCGCCGTAGACAAGACCGGAAAACTGGTCACGTCCGAGACGGTCGGTGCCGATCAGGAACAGCGTGCCGCCTTCCGCAGGGCAGAACAGGTGGAAATCCGCGTCAAAGAGCCCCCAGAATTCGTAGGACGCGCCACGACAGAAAAAACGGATGCGCTGAACATCCTCGGTGTTCTCGGTGAACACCCATTGCAGCGTCTCCATGTCGATCTCGGAGGTCATTCCGTAGACGAACGGGCCGACGAAGGAGCCCTCGTGGAACAAGTGCACCGACTGGGGCGGCGCGAACAGGTGCTGGCTGTCGCGGGAATTCGGGCCGTAGGGCGCGATCACTTCGGCGAAGGGCACGCAGAGGTAAAACAGGATAAGCACGACGCCGGACCAGACGGCGATCTTGTGGCGCTTGAACTTCCACCACATGATCTGCCACTGGGAGGCTTGGTAGAAGCGCTCCTGCTCTGCCGTCATTTCCTCCGTGACAGCCGGATTGAACGGCGTCGGATCGACGTAATGCTCGACGTTGCGGGGCGGCGTCCCGTCTCTTGCGTCCATGGTCACGACGATGCCCTCCCGCCAAGCCGAATGCGCGGATCAAGCACCGCGAGCAGGAGGTCGGATATCAGCATCCCGATCAGGGTCAGGACCGCCACGAACAGAAGGATGAACCCGGACAGGAACTGGTCCTGCGACTGCAGCGCCGACAGCAGGATCGGCCCGACGGTCGGCAGGCTCATGACGACGGAAACGATGACGGAACCGGAAACCATGGAAGGGATCAGGTTGCCGATGTCGGCAATGAACGGGTTGATCGCCATGCGCAGGGGATACTTGACCAGAAGCTGGTTTTCCTTGAGCCCCTTCGCGCGGCCTGTCGTAACATATTGCTTGTGCAGTTCGTCCAGGAGGTTCGCTCGCAATCGCCTGATCATGGCAGCGGTGCCGGAGGTTCCGATCACGATGGTCGGCACGATCAGGTGGGCGAGCACCGACATGGCCTTGTCGAAGCTCCAGGGCTGGTCGATGTACTCGGGCGCCATCAGCCCCCCGACCGACAGGCCGAACCACTGATTGAACAGGTAAAGCAGGATCAGCGCGAGCAGGAAGTTGGGTGTCGCCAGGCCGATATAGCCCAGAAACGTGAAACCGTAGTCGGCCCAGGAATATTGCCGCGTCGCCGAAAAGATGCCGATCGGAAACGAGACCACGTAGACGAAGAGAATGGTCGCAAAATTGAGCACGATCGTCAGCGGCAGCGTCGGCCCGACGACCTGTTCAACCGGTTTGTCGAATTCGAATGACCAGCCCCAGTTCCCCTGGATCAGGCCGTCAAATCCATGCGGCCCGGGCCACAGACCGATCCAGATGAGGTATCGCTCGAAGAACGGCCTGTCGAGCGAGAACTCCTTGCGCAGGAATTCCAGCTTGGCGACCGAGGACTGCTCGCCGGAGGATTTCAACGCGGCGATCTGATTGGAGATGTAGTCGCCGGCAGGAAGTTCGATGATGAAGAACGTCAGAAGACTGATCACCAACAAGGTCGGGACCATCATGAAAACCCGGCGAATAATGTAATAGAGCACCTATACTCCCCTCACCCCGACGCGACCGCCGCAGCGCCGCCACTTAAACCTCACGCGCATGGCGGCGACTTCCGTCCTGCAGTCCGGGACTTATCCGGCACATCCCCGGCAGCCCGTCCCTTCAAATCCCATTCCAGTTGCGTCCGCAACGCAACGAACCGGAAAACCGGTTCGCGTTTCTCGCAAGCTCAGCATGTCTTCCCGCGCAATGGCAAGTCAACACGTGCGGAAGACCATGCGCGCGGCAATCCGATTTGTGCCCTGATGGAGCCGTTTTCGGTTTGCCGCGCGTTCTTGCCAAGGATGCCGGTCAGCCTATTCACTCAGAAAGAACTCATCCATCCGGTGAATGCCGAAATGCGCGCCGGGGTCCCAGCCGTAGATGCCTTCCAGCGGGACATTCTTGACATCCTTGATGACGACCGGCTGGCGAACGCCGGACACCAGGCCGATATGGATGGTCTCTTCGGCGTGGATCTGAAGGATCTCGTCCCAGATCTTCGTGCGCTCTTCCGGCGTCTTGGACACGAGCCACGCCCGGTAGAGTTCCATCAACCGCTCGGCGGGTGCCCAATCCGGTTTCTCGCCGCCCTCACCGCGGGTTTCATAGTGGTCGCCCCAGGAGTGCCAGGACAGTTCGTCGCCGCGCACGGGGACGTAGTCCGACGGCGGCATCTCGGATGTTGGGATGCCGTTTTCAAAGCCCCACCAGACGGACATCAGCAGATCGCCTGAGATGGCGCGCTCGCGCATGTTGTCCCGCTGGCTCGGCTTGGCAAACAGCTTGACGCCGATCTCAGCCCACATTTCCGTCACCAGTTCGAGGGCATCTTCCTGGACCTGGGCCTCTCCGGCGGTCTCGACGATGATCTCAAGCGGGCGACCGTCCGGGAGCAATCTTATACCCTTGTCGTTGCGCTCGGTCAGGCCGATTTCGTCCAGAAGCGCGTTTGCCTTGTCCGGATCGTATTCCGCCCACTTGCTCGTGAGTTCCGGCTTGTAGAGCGGGCTGGCCGCGAGGACGGTGTCATTGCCCGGCGTGCCGAGGCCGAAAAACAGCACGCGATTGAGCAGGTTGCGGTCAATCCCCAGCGACAGGGCATGACGGAAACGCGAGTCGCGCAGAAGCTTGCGCCATACCGGATCCTTGACCGTCAGGTTCGGCTTGATCGCGATCTCCGATCCCTTGCTGTTGGACCAGAGCGCCGTCTTGTAGTCGTTCTGCTTTTCCCCCTTCTTCAGGACCGTGATGTCGGAGAAACTCAGGTTCCGCGCCTGAAGATTGCTTTCACCGGCCTGCGCCTTTGCCGGGATCAGCTTGCCGTCGGCCACCGTCATGATGACCTCGTCGATATAGGGCAGCTGCTGGCCGGTGCTGTCGACACGGTGATAGTAGGGATTGCGTTCCAGGATGAAGCGCAGATCGCTGTCGTCGCGCTTGCGCACCCAGGGCTGCAATGTCGGCAGGTCGACATTGCGTGCGTTGTACATGTCGTCCTTCTTGTTGTGCAGCGGCGCCCAGCTGCGCGCCTTCACCTTCTCCGCTTCCTTGGCGATGAAATCAGGATCGCCGTACTTTTCGTGGAATTGCCGCAGATAGTGGGACGGCCGGTAGATAAAGGGCGGCCGGGACTTCGCCAGTTCCGGCAGGAACAGCGGATTGGGCTCTTCCCATGTGAAGCGCACGGTCGTGTCGTCGATCACCTCGAACTTCGGCCCCTTGCCGTTGACCAGAAGAAACGGCGGCAGGCCGGACGGGGTCAGGTTCTCGTCGCTGACGATATCCTCGAAGTAATACCGGATGTCTTCGGCGTCGAAGGGGTCGCCGTCGGACCACTTGTGGCCTTCGCGGGTGTGCAGCGTGAAGATCCTGCCGTCTTCGACGTCGACGGCCGCGAGGATGTCCGGAACCAGTTCGAGCTTGTCGTTGTAGCCGACCAGGCGCGCATATCCCCACACGTTGATCAGGCGCACGTCCTTGGCGCGGCCGATCAGCGTGTCCAGAGACCCGCCGTGCTTGCCGACCTCGCGGCCCTTGGCTTTCAGGTCGACGATGAGCGGTTCGGAAGGAATGCGCTCGGCGATCGGCGGAAGCGAAGCGTCGAGACCAGGCGTCTCCTTCAGTTCCAGCGCCGCCAGCGGCGTCGCGGCCAAGGCTGCACCTAACAGCAACCCTGCCCTTTTCAGATGTAACAATTTCATGCTGCAGTCCCCTCAAGTGCCCCGGGATTCTTCAGTCCGGGTGCGCAAACAAAATGATCTGGCTCCATTTCCACCAGCAACGGCACAGTGCCGTCGGATATCCGGAACGGTTCCGGCCACAAATGCGGCTCGCTTGCCCTGTTGGCGTCGAGCGCGGCGAAATCCAAGGGTGTCGACAGATCCGGCTCCGGCACGGCCGACAGAAGCGCCTTCGTGTACGGATGGAGCGGGTTGCCGACGACGGTGCGCGTTTCCCCCATCTCCACGAGGCGGCCACGGCACATGACCGCTATGCGGTCGGCGACGTAATCAACGACGGCCAGGTTATGGCTGACGAACAGATAGGTCAGATTGAGATCCCGTTTCAGATCCTGAAGCAGGTTCAGGATCTGCGCCTGTACCGAGACATCGAGCGCCGATGTCGGTTCATCGCACAGGATGAACTCCGGGTTGAGCGCAAGGGCGCGCGCGATGCCGATGCGCTGGCGTTGCCCACCGGAGAAGGAATGCGGATAGCGGCGCAGGAATCTCGGGTCGAGACCAACCAGGCTCATCAGGTTGCGGACCCGTTCCGAGCGCTCCTGCTGCGTCCCGATCCCGTGCACTTCAAATGGCTCCAGCAACGTATCGTTGATGGTCATGCGCGGATTGAGCGAGGAGAACGGGTCCTGGAAGATGAGCTGAACCCGGCGGCGGTAATCCATGAGGTCCGCGCCCTTGAGATTGGCGACGTCTTCCAGTCCCTTGCCACGATTGTAGAGAACCTCGCCACCCTCGATGCTGAGAGCGCGCAATATGGCTTTCGCGGCGGTGGTCTTGCCGGAGCCGGACTCGCCCACGAGGCCAAGGCATTCGCCCCGGCGGATCGTCAGGCTGATGTTGTCGAGCGCGGTCATGGTCCTGATTTTGGCACTCAGGAGCGACCCTTTGCGCAACGAAAACTGCTTGGTGACATTGCGCATCTCGACCAGAGGCTCACCCGGTGCGACATCGCAATGCGGCCGGTTGCTGGTCAGGTCTTCGGCCTTCAGCTCGATCGGGCGAATGGGGACGAGGCGCTCGTCCTTGTCCATGTGGAAACTCGGAACGGCGTTCAGAAGCGCCTTCAGATAGTCGTGCTGCGGATTTGAGAAGAGCTGCTCGGCCGTGCCCTTTTCCATGATCCGGCCATGGTAGATGACAGCGATTTCGTCGGCCATGTTCGCGACGACGCCGAAATCGTGCGTGATCATCAGGACGGACATGCGCAGTTCGGACTGCACTTCTCGAATGAGTTTCAGGATTTCGGCCTGGATCGTCACGTCCAGCGCCGTGGTCGGCTCGTCGGCGATCAGAAGAGCCGGATGGCAAATCATCGCCATGGCAATCATGGCGCGCTGACGAAGACCGCCCGACAATTCGAAGGGATAGGTATCCAGGGCACGCTCGGGGTCGGGAAACTGCACAAGGCGCAGCATTTCCGAGGTCAGCTCCCGTGCCTCCGCGCCCGAGACATTTCTGTGCAGGAGGGCAGCCTCGCCGATCTGATCCCCGATCGTGTGCAAGGGGGACAGGGACGTCATCGGTTCCTGGAAGATGATCGCGACCCTGTTGCCGCGCAGATGCCGCATTTCCGGACCTTTGCGTTCAAGCCCGGCAATGTCCACCGGCGGCTCCGCACCGGTCGGGTCGGCAAGGATCACCTTGCCGGAAGAGATCGACGCTGCCTGGGGCAGCAGACCCATGATCGTCTGTGAAATTACCGTCTTTCCGGAGCCGGATTCGCCAACAAGCGCGACCGTTCGGTTTTCGGGGACGACAAAGGAAACGTCGTCAACTGCCCGAACACGGCCTTCCGCCGTATCAAAATCAACCGTCAGTCCCTCGATCGAGAGAACATTCACCGCGCGTTTCCTCCCCGGCAAGGATTGTCTGCGAGAGCCTTAATAAGCCTTTTTTGCAATAGAAAGACAACCAAATTCGCCGTTGATTAGCAATGCAGAAATGCAGCGAAATGCGCTGCGATATTCATCACTTTGATCAGAATCCTGTCTTTTTTTCAGAATCTTGCGTGCAAGTGCTGAATGAAAAGGTGATTTGGCGCGGTTATTCGGCTGCCGAAACGGGAAGCTTTCGGGTCGCCGGCGTATCCGCGACCGTCTCCGGATAGGGATCGATCCAGTAGACCTCCATCAACCCGCTGCGCCCGCGCAGATGATGGGCGCCGACGGGACGCTTGTTGTGTTCCCGTGGCAGCCTGGAGACCGTGTCGGCGCTGGCCAGGATCGTCAGTTCAGGTTCACCGTCGACTTCCTTGCCGAGCGTTTGAAGGCGTTCCGCCGCATTCACCGTGTCCCCCACGACCGTATAGTTCCAGCGGTCCAGCGCGCCGACATTGCCGACAACGGCGCGTCCCGTGTGAATGCCGATCCTCGTATTGATCACCGGCCGTCCCTCGGATCTGGACCGCAAATTGGACTCTTTCAGCGCACACGCGATGCGCCGCGCGGTCCTGACGGCCGCCTCGGCATGGTCGGGCCGTTCATCCGGAGCGCCCCAGAAGGCAAGCATGCCGTCGCCAAGGAACTTGTCCACCGTTCCGCCTTCCGATTCAACGGCTTCCACCAGGATGGCGAAGTGATCATTCAGCAGGCGGGCCGTTTCTTCGGCACTCAGGTGCTCTGACAGGGCCGTGAAGCCGACAATGTCGGTGAACAGGATGGTCAGTTCCGCTTCCCGAGCCTGTGCCGCCTCGCCGCCGCCCAGCCGCATCAGCTTGATGAAAAGAGACCGCGGCACGTAGGTGTTCATCGCCTTCAGCCCCTCGACCATGGAATTGAATGCGAGAGCGACCTGATCGATTTCCGCGACCCTGCTGCGCGGCATCGGTTCCACCTCGTTCAGCGAGAGGCTGCCGACCCGTTCTGACTGGACCGCGAGATTGCGCAGTGGCCTTGCGACCCTGCGGCCGAGCCAGAACGCGATCAGAACCGAAATCACCAGCGCCCCGAAACCGACGAACATCGACCCGGCCAGCCGGCGGACTTCCCGCGACACGGTTGCGCTCTGATAGTACTGGCCGATTGTCCAGGGCTGATCGCTGAAGCCGTCCAGCGATGCCTTCATCATGATGTATTCTTCGTCTTCCGCCTCGACGAACGACACGTCAATGCCGAGATCGGCGGCCTTCTGAAACTCTTCTATCGGCTGTTCGCTCGCCATCGCGGCAAGCACGGGATCACCGATCTTCTGCCAGGCCTCGGGGAGCTTATTCTTGATCGCGCCGCCGGTCTGCAGGCTTCCGGCATCCGAATGCATGATGACACGGCCGGATCCGTCGAGGATGAACACGGTGTTGTCCTGGCCCTCATCCTGCGCCCTGACGATATGCGACAGGTCTTCCATCGAACTGGCCGCCGTCAGCGTGCCGATTAACTCACCTTCCCTTACGAGCGGTACGGACACATTTGCAAAAAGCCCGACCTCGTGTTCGACGAGCGGGCCCCAGGTCGGCGGGCTCTCCGGTTCCAGCATCGGCAGGCTGGCCGGGGTCATCCCCGGCGTCGGCACGTCGGTCTCGATACGCCACAGTTTTCCGGAGGGCGCGCGGTAGATGCCGAGGCGTTTTCCGTCCGGCGCTGTAACGGCGAGCGTGGTTATGTCGCTGTTGGACTTCAGCGCAATCGACAGATCCTCAAGCGTGCGCTCGGGATCGTCGATCCGCAAAGTGCCGTCATCAAAGTAAGGTTTGAGGCCGACAACCGCGTTTTCGACGGAGGTGAAATGCGTGCGCAACTGCGATTCCAGCGCATCCGTACTCAGGATCGTCTTGTCGTTCAAAAGGGAAAAGGTGTTGCTGAAATTCGCGCTGACCGAAAGTCCGAGCACCAGTCCGATGGCCAAAGCCACAAACGCGCCGAAGCCCATACCGACAATCGAAGTCAGCGGGAGCTTCATCCGTCGTTCCTGGCGCTTGCCCTTGGCCATCCGGCGCAAATCCTCTCGTTGCTTTCAGCAGCTTACCTGCCAGACTGTTTGCGTCAAATTAAGGCTGAGACAGAATAAAGGCGCGGTTTCGCCAATCCTGCGTTACCCGGATTGGCCGGTGAGCTGCCGCAATGCGAGTTCTTGAAGCAACAGGATCGTTTTCCCGTCGCTGATGTCACCGCTGCGGATCATCGCCAGCGCCTCTTGCAGCGGGACGTGCAGCACCTCGATGTCCTCGCCCTCGCTTTCCTCACCACCGCCGTCCGATACCTTGTCGTTGAGGTGGTAGGTGCCCCTGTAAAACGAGAGATATTCGGTCACCGAACCCGGGCTCATATGCACGTCGAAGAGGTGTTCGAGTGCAGACACCTCGTATCCCGTCTCCTCGACGAGTTCGGACCGCATGCGTTCCTCGGGGTTGGCCCCTTCCAGCAGACCAGCAGGCGTTTCGATCAGGAACGGGTCCTTACCGTTCAGCAGCACGGGCAGCCGGAACTGGCGCGTCAGCAGAACGCAGTCCGTCTCCGGATTGTGCAGCAGGCAGGTCACGCCGTTGCCGCGATCGTAGGCCTCACGGACCTGTTCCTGCCAGGACCCGTCGCTGCGCCGGTAGTCGAACCTGTAGCGGGTCAGCTTGCCCCAGTTGTCGGACAGGAGCGTTTGATCGATGAAGCGCAGGTAGTCGGTGTCGTTCGGCAAGGAGACGTCCTCGAATTGACGTGTTCAGGTTTTGGTGGTGCTGTCGGCTGCAAGCCCGATTTCGTTCAATATCTCAAGCGTGTGTTCGCCCAGTGACGGCGCAGCGCGGTCCAGCACAAGGGTGCCGTTCCTGAAAGCGATCGGCGTGCGCACGGACGGAACGCTGCCCCCGGCAACGCCATCGGCGGGCAAGTCGACCTTCAGGTTCCGGTGCGCGACCTGCCGGTCGCCGAAAACATCCGCGACGGAGTTGATGGGTCCAGCCGGCACGCCCTCCATTTCCAGCGCGGCCAGCAGGTCGTCCCTGGCACGGACAGAGGTCTCCGCACTGATCAGCGGCACGAGTTCGGTTCTTGCGGCGACCCGCGCGGCATTGGTCGCGAATTTCGGTTGTCCGGCGAGTTCCGGCAATCCCAGCACTCCGCACAGCCTCTTGAACTGGCCGTCATTGCCGACTGCAATGATCAGGTGACCGTCCTTTGCCGGAAAGACCTGGTAGGGCACGATGTTCGGATGGGCATTGCCAAGCCGTTTCGGAGCCTTTCCGGAGACGAAGTAGTTGAGCGCCTGGTTCGCCAGAACAGCCACCTGCGCGTCGAGCAGCGCCATGTCGACCCACTCGCCCTCGCCCGTGCGGTCACGCCTGCGCAGCGCGGCAAGTATTCCGATGACACCGTAGAGCCCGGTGAAAATATCGGCGAACGCGACACCGATTTTCTGCGGCGCACCCTCAGGCTCGCCGGTCAGGTCCATGATCCCGCCCATGCCCTGGATCATGAAGTCATATCCGGCCCGGTGCGCATACGGGCCGTCCTGACCAAACCCCGTGATGGAGCAATAGATCAGCTTCGGATTGACCTCTTTCAGGCTGTCAAAATCAAGCCCGTATTTCTTCAGGCCACCGACCTTGAAATTCTCGATGAGGATATCGGCGCCGGCGACGAGGCGGCGGACCGTTTCCTGGCCTTCCGGGGTCCTGAAATCAGCCACGATCGAGCGTTTGCCGCGGTTGCAGGCGTGAAAATACGCCGCATCGCGCTCGGCTCCGCCGGCCTCCTTCACGAACGGCGGCCCCCATCCCCGCGTGTCGTCGCCCTGCGGGCTCTCCACCTTGACGACATCCGCCCCGAGATCGGCGAGCGTCTGTCCTGTCCAGGGTCCTGCCAGGATCCTGGCGAGTTCGACAACTTTGATGCCTTCCAGCGGCGCTGACATTCTTCGAAATCCCGGGGTTATGGCAAGGTCTCAGGCTTCTGCCGTCTTGCGGTAGATATGGTACCGGCCCGGATGAATCCCGTCCGGCTTCTCCAGTATTTCAAAATTGGAGAGGTTCAGCTGCAGCGCGGTCAGGATATAACCACCGACCGCCATGCGCTGATCGATCAATGGCTCCAGCCAATTCACGATTGCCAGATCATTGGTCGGATCCGCTGACCCGATGTCGATATGGGCAAAGGATGCCTTCGCGCCAACGCGCGGCCCGCAAAATGCGAGTGTGTCGCGGATGTCGCCCAGGATCATGTGATCGGCATCCGGTGCGCAGCTCGGGTGACAATTCATCGCAAAATCAAAGACGAAGATCTCCTTGTCCGGATAGATTTCGCGTAGATGATCATAGGTGCGGCCGTTGCCAAGCCCCAGTTCAAGGACCGGCCCTTCGACCGCATTGACCTTGTCAACGAGATGTTCCAGCAAGATCTTCTGCGATGTCATGCGGCGAATAAAGCTGTCCAGACGACTCATAAAACGTATCCCTGTCACTCATGAGGCCTCTCACATAGTCAAACGGGAGCCTGAGGTCAAAAGCCATGCCCGCGATTGCCGCACAATCGCGCGCCCTGCCGCCCTGAAACAGCACTTTGCCATCATCCGGGATCATGGTAACGCGTTAGCCGAAGGGTCGAGAGGCAACTCCGGGTCCGGGAAAAAACACAACAACAAGCGCAGGAGACCTGAATGCGTTCCGAAACGGCGCCGGCAATACGGCTGGAAGACTATCAACCGCCTGCCTATCGCATCGACACGGTTCACCTGACCATACGGCTCCACCCGAGCGAAACCGAAGTCGTGTCGGTTGTCTCCGTCGCGCCTCAGGAGGGAACAGGGGCAGGAACACCGCTCCTTTTGGATGGCGACGAACTGACCCTCAGCGCCGTAGCGCTGAACGGCAGGGTGCTGGCGGAGAGCGCCTACTTCGTCTCGTCCGACAGGCTGG
The DNA here is from genome assembly GCF_965229775.1 of Roseibium sp. Taxonomy (GTDB): domain Bacteria; phylum Pseudomonadota; class Alphaproteobacteria; order Rhizobiales; family Stappiaceae; genus Roseibium. The sequence goes on along the minus strand of NZ_OZ245929.1, from coordinate 3,874,492 downwards.
AAATCCTTGCCCCGCCTGCCGAACCTTTCGAACTCACGATCACGACCCTCATCAATCCGGATGCAAACACGAAACTAATGGGTCTCTACAGATCTTCCGGCACCTATTGCACGCAGTGCGAGGCCGAGGGGTTCCGGCGGATCACCTACTTCCTGGACCGCCCGGATGTGCTGGCGGTCTATACGACCCGCATCGAGGCCTCCAGGCAGGACTGTCCGGTCCTGCTTGCGAACGGCAACCCGGTGGAAGCGGGCGAGATTGCAGACACGGACCGTCATTTCAGCACCTGGCACGATCCGCATCCGAAGCCCGCCTATCTGTTCGCGCTTGTTGCAGGCGATCTTGCCCGCGTTCCGGACAGCTTCCGGACGATGTCGGGCAAGCATGTCGACCTGAACATCTTCGTTGAACACGGAAACGAGGCCCTGTGCGGCTGGGCGATGGACTCGCTCAAGCGCTCCATGACATGGGACGAAGAGACTTTCGGCCTGGAATACGATCTTGATGTCTTCAACATCGTCGCCGTTTCCGACTTCAACATGGGCGCGATGGAGAACAAGGGCCTGAACGTCTTCAACGACAAATATGTGCTCGCCGACCCTGAAACGGCGACCGACCAGGACTACGCGAATATCGAGGCCGTGATCGCCCATGAGTATTTTCACAACTGGACCGGCAACAGGATCACCTGCCGCGACTGGTTCCAGCTCTGCCTCAAGGAAGGGCTGACGGTCTTCCGGGACCAGGAATTCACCTCCGACATGCGCTCCCGCCCGGTCAAGCGGATCGCGGATGTGCGGCTTTTGAAGTCTCACCAGTTCCCGGAGGATGCAGGACCGCTCGCACATCCGGTGAGGCCCCGCGTCTATCACGAAATCAATAACTTCTATACGGCGACCGTTTACGAAAAAGGTGCCGAAGTCGTCAGAATGCTGAAAACGGTTCTCGGTCCGGCGAACTTCAGGAAGGGACTGGATCTCTATTTTGAACGGCATGACGGAGACGCCACGACCATCGAGGCATTCCTGGCCTGTTTCGAGGACGCAACCGGCACCGACCTTGGCCAGTTTGCGCTCTGGTACGAACAGGCCGGAACTCCGGTCCTGTCCGTCAAGACAGAGCATGACCCGGTGCGCGGGACCTTTTCCGTCGATCTCGCGCAGGAGATCCCGCCGGTCCCGGGCCAGAGAAAGAGCAAACCGGTTCTGATGCCGCTGCGTTTCGGCCTGGTCGATGAAAATGGACAGGATATGGAGCCGGGTGCCGTAGACGGCATCGAAATTGCCGGTGACGTCATGCTTCTGGAACAGGCCAGACAGAAGGTCACGTTTTCCGGCATTCCGTCAAAACCGGCGCTATCCCTCCTCCGCGGCTTTTCGGCACCGGTGCGGCTCGATCAGAACCAGAGCGAGCAGGACCTGCAGCATCTTGCGGCCCATGACGGCGACCCCTTCAATCGCTGGCAGGCCGTCCAGACGCTCGCGATGCGTGAACTGCTCAGACTGACGCACCTGTCGCGCAGCGACGAAGCGCTGACACCATCGCGCAGCGTGATCGATGTCTTCGGGAAGGTTTTGCGGGACAGGGAGCTAGATCCCGCGCTGAAGGCGCTTGCGCTCACCCTGCCGAGCGAGGCCGACATCGCACAGGAAATCGGCAAGGACGTCGATCCTGACGCCATTCACGATGCACGCCAGACATTTCGCAGGGAGATCGCCGCCAGCCATTCTTCCGCGCTTCGGGACGCTTTGACGAATTCCATGCCGTCCGGCCCCTACTCGCCCGATGCGGAACCGGCCGGCATGCGCGCGCTGGGCAACCGGGCGCTTCACTATTTCGCTGTTTCGGATGCCGAAAATGCTACAGAAATCGTCTGGGACCGGTTCCGCAGCGCCGACAACATGACCGACCGCATCGCGTGCCTGACACTCATCGTTCATGATGCCATGCCGCAAAAAGACGAAGCGCTGAACGCCTATCGCCTGCGCCACGAAAACAATTCCCTGGCCATGGACAAATGGTTCATGGTGCAGGCGACCGCGCCAGGATCCGGAACCCTCGAACATGTGCGCGCCCTGAGGTCGGATCCCCTGTTCGACGAAACCAATCCCAACAGGGTGCGCGCTCTGCTGCAGTCGTTCGCGACGGGCAATCCGACGCAATTCGCCCGAATGGACGGCGCCGGGTTCGAATTCATCGTCGCAGCAGTTCTGGAGCTGGACAAACGCAATCCGCAAGTCGCATCGCGGCTGTTGACCAGCTTCCGTTCGTGGAGGGCGTTGGAGTCACAACGTTGTGCACTGGCGGAGTCTGCGCTGTTGAAGATTTCATCATGCGAAGAACTATCGAGAGACAGCCGGGATATCATCGACAGGACACTGCAATAGTGCGCAATACTGGAAAAGGTTAACAAGAACGCCCTGACTCTGTGGGGACGTTAACCATTTTCTTCTTGGTTGGGACTGGACAAAAACCGCATATTTGATTCAAATGGAAGTGATTCGGAGCGAGCTCCGATGCTGCGGTTTTTGAGGCACACTTTCCATGGCGCGAGCACTGACTGGCGACGCTTCCACGCGTGGCCACGAAAAGGATTCGAACGCTGAAAAGAGTTCAGGCGAAACGCGCCCGCAACTCAAGTCAGCCCTGGCAGCCTTGCGGAACGTGATCGTCACGTCCGATACGATCATACGCCGCATCATCCCCGGCCTCGCCATCGTCTTCATTCTCGTCCTTGCCCTTTTCCGCGCCGGCGAACTCGTGACGAGCCACACGGAAACCGAGAAATCCGCACAGACCACCCTCAGCCTGATGGCTTCCGTCGTGGCGACCCGCCTGAATGCCGTCGAGGACACGCTTCCGGCGAACGGGTTCCGGACCACGCTGAAGCGCGCGCTCGCCGACAGCCTTCCGGCCGGCGCCACCGGGAAGTCGCGGGTTTTTCTGGTTGCCGACAAGCGGGGAACGATTGCCGCTACGGCCCCGGCGCACCCTGCCCTTGAAGGCAAGCCGATAACCAACCTGCTCAGCCCCTCCCAGCCGCTTACCGTTTTCGGCGCACGCGCGGGCGTCCTGACCGTGCCGGTCAACCTGGCAAGCGACGGCACAAGCGAGACCTTCCTGGCGACCGTGCACCATCTCGACGGCAATCTCGGCATGATTGCCGTGCTGCAGCCGGAAAGCGCCGTCTTTGCCAGCTGGAGAGACGATCTGTCAGCGAATGTCACCCTGTTTGTCGGGACATCCCTCGTCCTGCTTGCGGTCATCTACGGTTTTTTCAGCCAGGCGACACGCGCGGAAACCGCCGACGAGATGTATGCGGCCACACGCGGGCGGATCGATACCGCGCTCACGCACGGCCGTTGCGGCCTGTTCGACTGGGACCTCTCGCGCGGACGGATGTTCTGGTCGTCTTCGCTTTATGAACTGCTGGGGCGCGAGCCAAAGGACGACATCCTGAGCTTTGCCGATGTCGCGGACATCACCCACCCGGACGATATCGACCTGCTAGGCCTAGCCGAGCATCTGCTAGAAACCGGCGAAACGCTGGTGGACGAAACCTTCAGGATGCGCCATGCGGACGGCAGCTGGATCTGGTTGCGGGCACGCGGTGAAATCCAGTCCGAGCCCGGACGCGCCGAACCTCACCTGATCGGGATCTGCATCGACATCACGGAACAGCATCGCCTCGCCGAACAGAGCCGCATGGCGGATCTGCGCCTTCGCGACGCGATCGAGACCATATCGGAAGCCTTCGTGCTGTGGAATGCAAAGAACGAACTGGTGATCTGCAACTCGAACTACCAGTCTCTGCACAGCCTGCCGAGCTACGTGATCAAGGCCGGCACGCCCTACGGAGACGTGATGGCCGCGGCCTCGAACGCGGAAGTCGCGCCGCAGCCGGTCACGGTGAACCAGCGCGGCGGCGCTCCGGAGGGCTCTTACGAGGCCCAGCTCGAGGACGGCCGCTGGCTGCAGATCTCGGAACGGCGCACCAAGGACGGCGGTTTCGTCTCCGTCGGCACGGACATCACGGCGCTGAAGAAACACGAAGAAAAACTGATGGAGTCCGAGAAGCGGCTGAAGGCGACCGTCTCGGACCTTCAGAAGTCCCGCCAGACACTTGAATTCCAGGCGCGGCAGCTTGTCGAGATGGCCGACAAGTACCAGGAAGAAAAGACCCGTGCCGAAGCGGCCAACCAGGCGAAGTCGGAATTTCTCGCAAACATCTCGCATGAACTCAGAACACCGCTCAACGCGATCATCGGCTTTTCCGACATCATGACACAGGAAATGTTCGGGCCTATCGGCACGGAGCGCTATTCCGACTATTGCAAGGACATCTATTCCTCCGGCACGTATCTTCTCAACGTGATCAACGACATTCTCGACATGTCGAAGATCGAAGCCGGGCGGATGTCGATCGACACCGAAGTCGTCTGCGCCTCCTCCGCCGCCGAAGACGCCAGCCGGATCGTTACCGGAGCCGCGACCGAAAAGAACATATCGGTCAGTACCGATGTCGGCGAAGACCTGATGGTTCATGCCGACAAGCGGGCGCTGAAACAGATCCTGCTGAACCTGCTCGCGAACGCCGTCAAATTCACGTCGGACAGCGGCGTGGTCACGCTCAAGGCAGAGCCGCGCGGCGACAAGCTCAAGTTCGAGGTCAAGGATACGGGGATTGGCATTTCGGAACGCGATATCGAACGGCTTGCCCAGCCCTTCGTTCAGGTCGAGAACCAGTTCACGAAAACACACCAGGGTTCCGGTCTCGGGCTCGCCATCGCCCGCTCGCTTGTCGAGCTGCATGGCGGGAAGCTCACGATTCATTCCGAGGTGAAAAAAGGTACGACGGTCAGCTTTACCCTGCCGCTGGCCGAAGAAGAAACCGGCGCCTAGAGTTCTCATTTCCCCCAAGCGCGGGAGGCGGTCACACCACCGCCCCTTGCACAGACGCTTTGAGTCCCAATCAGTGGGCTCAGATCCTGTTGCCTCTCACCCAGTTCAGAAGCCGCATCTTGTCGACCAGGCCACCACCGGTCCGGTTCATCTTGCTGGCGTATCCTGTCAGGCTTGCCTGAGCCGCCATGCCCGGATACGTGCAAACGAACGTGGTCATGTTCGTGCCCCGGGTTTTTTCCATTTGGTACCCGAACAATTCCAGGCCCACGAGCTCGCGGCCGGTTACAAAATATCTGTTGTGGTTCGCGTCCCAGAAATCTGCGGCGGAGTTGATGTCGGTTTCCAGGACGAACCGTTTTTGCGCATGAACCGCGCCGAGCACCCAGCAATCATTGATCATGATCGACCAGTCCTTCAGCTTCTGGACATTGATTGCGCCGCCCGGTGACAGGTTGTACTGGTGCCGGGCGTCCAGACCGAATACCCAATAAAGCCGCTGTGTCTGAGCCAGGCGGCCCATGAACATGTCGCCGCCCTGGTTGAACGATTTTTGATAGACGCGCCACGCAATGTTCGATGATAGCCGGGCCAGGGTCGCGTTCGCACCGACTTGCAGACCTGCATAGATCGCCCTTTGACGGGCGTCTTGCATAAATTGCAGTTCACCAAGGTTGTAGTTGGCCCTGGCGGTGCGCATCAGATCATGTTCGAATTGAAGTCTTGAATACATGTGCCTTGCCTCTTTCCCAGTGTTTCGCGGAGGTGCGGTTGCACACCAAAACATGGCAATTGAAGCCGTCCCTTCCGTGTGACACGCGGCACAGCGAAAGCGACCAATCGGCATTTCGTGGATTTCGTGGATTTCGTGGATTTCGAGAGTGCACGGCCAGTCGGACGAAGACACCAGAAGTTTCTCGACGAACCGCTTAAGTCAGATTGCAGATATGGTTTAAGTGGCGGTGGCGACCTGTTGCTTCAAGCGGCAAGCGGCGGCTTGAACTTGGTTTTTGCGGTCACGCCAGCAGGGACGATTGACGGGTCCGGCTTTCGACCGCTTGCGGATCGGGCTGCATGGCCGGAAGTATCTGAATCATTGCGAGATCAAAAAGGGCGCCACCGTCAGTTGCACGCTTCCGCTTGCGGAACACGATACCAACTGAGCGGCGGCACCCCTCGTATTCTTGCTTGAGTCAATTTGCTGGCAGCGGCGGATGAGGAGGCGGAAGTGCGCTCAGGATCGGGTCTCCCTGCGTTTCCGGTTGTTCCGCATTCAGACCGGCGAGCCGGAAAACCTCTTCGACTCGCCTTTCGAACTCCATTTTCTGCGCCATCTGTCGGACGGCATTTACCTGTTTCCTCTGCTCGCCTTCGATGTCCAGCTGCATTCCGTGTCTCGGGTTGGCGTTCTGAAATCTGCTCAGATTGACACCTGCCCTGCGGCAGTCCTGGTCCATGTTCTCCGGAAACTGCGTGCGTTCAAGCGCGATGAAGATGAGGGTCGCCCGATAAAATCCAAAACTCTGCCCGTCGGTGTGACCTGCCTCGAACCTGTCGCTGGTCGGGCGCACCGGATGCATGTCCGGAGGTTCGGCACCATGTCCGATTCCCAGTCCGTCAGACGCCACCATTTTCGGCAATTGTGAACCAAAGTGCCCCACTTTCTTTTTCTGATACTTGCGGACGATCTTCACGACCTCTTCCCGCGTTTCCCGGGTGTCACAGTAAATCACGACAGTGTCGGTCTTTTTCGAACCTGGCGCGGCGACCTTCGCGCTGTACAAGCCAGGCAGATGCCAGATCTTCTTCAGGATCGCACTGAATGCCCTATCACGTGTTTCTTCTTTCAGGTTGAGATAAACACGTTCCCTGCACGCGACCTTGTTCGGGGTCATGAAGTGGATGAATGCCCCGACCCAGTCCGTCCACTCCGGAAAATCGTTCAGGTTGGCCATCTCGGTCCAGCCGTTGGTCTGACAAAGGTACCTGGCGCCGTGGAGCTTGTTATGAAGCTTTCTGCTCAGCGTTTCAGAGAAGCTCTCCATCGTCCTCCTGGAGGGACGATTGCGGGCGGTCGCGCCGCAGATGTACCCATAGATTTCACTCACCGCGCGGTTGTTCCGCGACAGATGCGTGTGTCCTTTCGGCCGACCGGTGGCCAGGGCCTTGCGCATCAGATCCGCACGTTTCAGCCAAGCCCAGTCAGCTACGATTTTCAAGTCCCGATGAAGTGCCATTTGATCGCTCCATGTTCAGTTCGTGACCTGAAGATGGAGGACAAGGCACAGCTTTCCCTGTGACGCGCGTTACAACGCAAGCATGCCGCTTCTAATTTTTGGATTCAGACGAGCCGTCTTAGTTTCTGGAATTACTGAAGTTTTCGCATCTTGGCGTGTTGTCGCTCCGGCCTGACACCGGGCATCGTCACCCTTGCAGGACAGCCACCGCTGTCCGGTTTAACCCGTAGTTCATCTAGAGCATTTTCCGACCAATTTGGTTCATTTGATGAGGATATCCGGTTCATTCGGCCAGGCGGGTCACGAAGCTCGATGCGGTGCATCGTGCAAGTGGCACAACGCAGCCGAGGGGCCGGATATCCTCACCGGTTGTGGAACGCATTCAAGCGACACACATCAAGATTGGCCGGGCCCTTTTTCGCTCTGGCAACGTTGGTCCACCCTTGTGGTGGGAAACACCGCAGCGGGCGAACCGCCTCGCCAGCGCGAAAAAGGGCCTCGGTCAAATGATCCAAACTGGTCGGAAAATACTCTAGTTAGGCGGTCCTCAGTCAATGAACTTGTCATTCCGGCTGAAGCGCAGCGGAAGGCCGGAAACCAGTAGCCACTTGTCTCTCCTTCTTCCTTGAACCTCTTGTCACAGGGAATACTGGATCCCGATCTTGCCGCGTATGCGGCAAACCGGGACGACAAGCCGAGGAAAAATATCGTGTCCTGATTTGGCGGCAGACGGCATTATTTTTTCTCAGAGACATAAGTTCGACAGTACTTTGTGAACAGGAGAGCAGTGCAGGAAAGCAAGAAACGGGCGGATCAGCCCTCGACGACCTCGACCTCGCCGATCAAGCTGACAAACGTGGTACGCACCTTTGCCTGAAGGTCGGCGAGTTCCATTTCCAGCCTGGAAAAGGTCGGGCTTCCGGACGCCTGGACCAGAAGATCCAGAACCCCGCCGGGTGCTTCGGCAGGCTTGAAATCACCCGAGAGCGAGAGCCGCAGAACCTGAGTCAGCCGCTGATACATCCGCAGTGCTTCAAGCAGCAGGGCCGCGTCTCCCGGTTCGAGAAAGCCGGCTTCCCGCAGCCTTTCTAGCGCCTCCTCGGTTCCCTGGGCCAGGATGCCGGGTGTTTCGTACGCGTTGGCCAACTGCAGGTACTGGGCCAGGAATTCGATATCGACGAGACCGCCCGCGACCTGCTTCATGTCCCAGATATCCTTTGTGCCCTTCTCCTTCTCGATACGGGCACGCATGGACCGGACGTCATCGGCGAGCTTTGCAACATCGCGGGATTTCTTCAGGGTTTCGCAGATGCTGTCGCCGATCTTCTGAGCAAATTCCGGCGAGCTCGAGGCGATCACCCGTGCCCGCGTCAGGGCCATGTGTTCCCAGGTCCAGGCACTGTTTTCCTGATAGGAAATGAACCCATCGAGGTTCGTTGCCAGCGGCCCGGCATTGCCGGACGGACGCAGCCGAAAATCGACCTCGTAGAGGAGGCCTTCCGTGGTCGGTGCCGACAGCGCCGTGACCAGCCTTTGCGTGAGCCGGGTATAATACTGCGTGATCGCGAGCGGCCGCTTGCCATCCGTTTCCTTGACGTCTTCCGGCGCTTCATAAAGCAGGATCAGGTCGAGGTCCGACGAGGCGGTCATTTCGCGGCCGCCGAGTTTTCCCATCGCCAGGACCGCGATGTTGCCGCCGGGCACGACACCGTGTGTTTCGGCGACATGGCGGATCACCTGAACCAGGGTCCGGTCCACGACCACCTCGGCAAGACGCGCGAGCGCAAAGCCGACCCGGTCCGCGGAGAGCGTGTCGGAAAGCAGCCTGAGGCCGATCAGGAACTGCTGCTCCTGGGCGAAAATGCGGGCACGGTCGAGCGCCTCCTCGTAGAACCGCGCCTGCGACAGGGTCTGGTCCAGCCCGATCCTGAATTCCTGCACGCTCGGCATGGCACCGAAAAAGGCCGGATCCAGCACCGCATCGAGCACGTGGACGCGTTTGGAGACAGTCTCCGCCATGCGCGGGGCCGTCCCCATCGTGGTGGCCAGCAGGGTCAGCAGTTGCGGATTGGATCTGAGGAGCGAGAAGAGCTGAACACCGGCCGGTAATTTCGACAGGAAGCTGTCGAAGGCAACCAGCGCGGCGTCGGCGTTGTCGGTCGCCGCCAGCGCACCGATCAGCGTCGGATGCATTTCGGTCAGCCGTTCGCGGGCCTTGGTCGACCGCGTGCACGGATAGCGCCCGAAATGCCAGGCCTTCACGATATTGGCGGCCTCGTCCGGCTTCCTGAAGCCCAGACGTGCAAGTGTCTCCAGCGTATCGGGATCATTGTCGTCACCGGTGAAAACCAGATTGCCCAGTTCGGAGGACAGTCCGGGCTCTTCCTCGAAGAGTTCGGAATAATGCAGCTGAACCTTCTGCATGTGGCCAAGCAGTTCGGTTTCGAATGCGCCGAACGTCTCGAAGCCCATGAGAGCGGAGACGCGGTTCAATCCGTCGTCATCCTTGGGCAGGAGCTGGGTCTGTTCGTCGTTCAGCATCTGAATCCTGTGTTCCACGTTGCGCAGAAACACATAGGCGTCCCGCATCTCGTCGCGGGTTCTCAATCGTATCCAGTCCGCATTGCTGAGGGCATTGAGCATGTCGAGCGTGCGTCTTCCGCGCAGCGCCGGATTGCGTCCACCCGCGATCAGCTGTTGCGTCTGGACGAAGAACTCGACCTCCCGGATGCCGCCGCGACCGAGCTTCACGTTGTGCCCGGCGACCGCCAGAACACCATGGCCCTTGTGCATGTGGATCTGGCGCTTGATCGATTGAACGTCGGCGATGGCGGCAAAATCCAGGTATTTCCGCCAGATGAACGGCACGATCTCGTGCAGGAAAGCTTCACCTGCCGGTACGTCGCCGGCGCAGGCCCGCGCCTTGATCAGTGCCGCCCGCTCCCAGTTCTGGCCCAGCGATTCGTAGTAGACCAGCGCTGCCGGCACGGACATCGCCAGGGGCGTGGCTCCCGGATCCGGCCGCAAACGCAGATCCGTGCGGAAAACATAGCCGTCCTCTGTCCGGTCCTGCATGATCTTGACCAGGCGGCGCGTGAGGCGAACGAATTCGACCGGCGCCTCCGCACTGCCGGACATGGGGGCCTTTGCGGGATCGTAAAGCACGATGAGATCGATATCGGAGGAATAGTTCAGCTCGTTGGCGCCGTGTTTTCCCATCGCCAGCACGATCAACCCGCTGCCGACTTCCGGCTTTTCCGGATCGAGCGGTGAGAACTTGCCCCGGCGTGCCAGATCGTTCAGGCAAAACCGCGCACCCGCGTTAAGCGCCGCGTCGGCAAATCCGGCGAGAGCGCGCGTGACCTGATCCAGTTCGACAGCGCCGCCGATATCCGCGAGCCCGAGCGTCAGTGCGAGGTCCTGCTTCAGGTGACGAAGTTGCCGCATGATCGACGCTTCGTCCTCCGCCCTTGCCTCAGATGCGTCTTGCAGCAACCGCCGAATGCGCTTTTCCGGAGCCTCCTGCAGGATGCCGAACGCTCTTGCCGGATCGGAAAGAATGAGGTCACGCAGGTAAGGTGAGTTTCCGAGGACACCCGTCAGGTACCCTGCGATCAGAGGCCTGTCCTGAAAACAAGTGCGAAACGTGCCGCCCATGTCGTCGTGGTTGAGCAGATCATCGACGAAGAGTGCGGCGCGTGCGCTATCCGGAGCTTCCGGAACGATCCTGATACGGTCTATCAAGGCTCCCTTCGCGGCGTCATCCGCCGCGTGGCTGTTCGGTCCGACCGAATCTTTCTTCTCCATCCCCGCTCCTGAAACTTTCATGCGAAACCGGCGTCAAATCTATGCGGGCACACAGTCCCGGATGTTCATTTTTGAAGCGCAAGTCACCGCCATGCAAGCGGGCAACCGCCTTGACAAGGCTCAATCCCAAGCCGGTTCCCGGTTCCGATCTGCTTTCTTCAAGCCGGACGAAGCGATCCATGACCCGGTCGTGGTCCTTTTCCGGTATCCCGGGACCGTTGTCGGACACCGACAGCCAGACGCGTCCTCCCTCTTCCCTTCCCTTCAAACGAAGCACCAGGGGGCCTTTTTCCGGGCGGCCGTATTTCAGTGCGTTTTCAATCAGGTTGACCAGAACCTGGCTGATGAGATCCCTGTTGCAAACGGCCTCCAGATTTTCCGGAACGTCGATCTCCAGACGGCCGCCCTCGTCTTCGACAAGAGGTTCGTAAAGTTCGGCAATCTCCGCAACGAGGCGGTTCAGGTCCGCCGGTTCCATCACCGAACCGGGGGCCATCGACTCGACACGGGCAATCCGCAGAAGCGCGTTGAAAATGCGCAGCAGATGATCGGTCTCGTGAAGCGTGCTTTCAAGCGCGCCTCGATATCCCGCTTCCCCCTTGGCGTCCCGCAACGCCGTTTCGACACGGGTCTGCAACCGGGTCAGCGGGGTTTTCAGGTCGTGGGCAATGTTGTCCGTCACGTCCTTCATCGACTGCATCAGCAATTCGATACGGTCCAGCATGTCGTTGAGATTGACGGCCAGCCGGTCGAACTCGTCGTTTGTACCGGCAAGTGACAGGCGTTCGGAGAGATCGCCGTCCATGATCATCCGGCTGGAGGCGGATATGTCGTCGATGCGTTTCATCACGCGCCGGCTGACGAAGAACCACGTGATCGCGGCCATGACCACCACGACGACCAGCCAGAGACGCAGGGCGTTGGCAAGCAGGTTGGAAAATCTGAGCTGATCGCCGAGGTCCCGGCCCACGAGCAGTCGAAACCCGCCGCGCAGCTCGAATGTGCGCACCATTGCCTGGCGCTCGACATCCTCGGTCCCCTGCCCCAGTAGCGTGTAGCGCACCCGGCGCAAGCCGCCGTCCGCCTCTTCCAGCACAACGGTCGGAAGGCGCGCAATGTTGCCGACAAGCGCGTTGCCGGCGAAATCGACAAGCAGATAGAGACTGGCATCGGGGTGCTGGGTACGGTCGTCGACGGTTTCGACGAGATCGCGGATGCCGCCCCGCACATAGACATCCGAAAGACCCTTGAGTTCCGCATCCACGGCCTGAACGACCTGTTCGGACATCAGGTTGTCGGTGCTCTCGGAAACATAGACGACGAGCACGCCCGACATGACTGTGAAAACAGCAATGTAGAGCAAGGACAGCTTGAACGCTGTCGTGCGGACAAATCTAGTGAGCCGCGTCACGGATGGTGTACCCGGCTCCACGGATTGTGTGCAGAAGGGGCGTTTCGAAGCCCTTGTCGATCTTTCCGCGGAGGCGTGAGATATGAACGTCGATGACGTTCGTCTGCGGGTCGAAGTGATACTCCCAGACGTTCTCCAGAAGCATTGTCCGCGTTACGACCTGACCGGCGTGCTGCATCAGATACTCCAGAAGGCGGAATTCACGGGGCTGGAGCGGGATCTCGGTTTCACCGCGCCGGCAGGAATGCGCCATCCTGTCGAGAATGAGATCACCGACCGTGTAAGTGGTTTCAACCTGGCTGGATGATTTGGGCCTGCGCGCCAGCGCTTCGACACGCGCCTGCAGTTCGGTAAAGGCGTAGGGCTTGGGGAGATAATCGTCGCCACCCGCCTTCAGACCCTTGACCCTGTCGTCAACCTGACCAAGTGCGGAGAGGATCAGCACAGGCGTGTGATTGTCTTCCTGCCGCAGTTCCTGAATGATCGAAAGTCCATCAAGCTTGGGCAACATGCGATCGACAATGAGAATGTCGTAGCTGCTGTGCAGGGCCATATCCAGACCGCTCTGTCCGTCCTCAGCATGATCGGCCGTGTGGCCGAGTTCGCTCAATCCCTTGACGAGATAGCTCGCCGCTTCTGGATCATCTTCGATAACAAGAATCCGCAACATGAAACCCTTTTACCTTGAGTGAGCATGAAATGGAATGGCTGGCGGCGGCAATGGATGTGAGGCGCCGCCGCCAGTCCGGCTGGGTTTACGGGCGAAACCCATGGCGAAGACCGGCCCGTCGGGGTTGGGGGCAGAGGGCAAGCCGGTCCCGCCAGTCAGGTTCCGGTTCCAAGACGAACCGGTTCCTGATCAGGCCAGGTTCATGGGCAGAGCCACGAACCGGGTTGTATCGTTGGTCTCGATCCGGAAGAGGACTGCCTTGCGGCCGTCGTTTTCCGCCTTGTCGAGCGCCTTGAGGACATCGTCGGCCGAATTGACCTTCATGCCGGCGACTTCGAGGATCACATCACCCGTCGAAAGACGCTTGTCTGCGGCCGGTCCGTCCGGATCGATTTCCGCAATCACGACGCCCTCACCTTCCAGACCGGCTTCCGCCTTGGTCGTCACGACCAGGCCGAGATCGTCCAGGCTGGTCTTGGTTTCTTCAGCCTGGGGTTCGGCAGCTTCCGCAACCTTTTCCTGGTCCTGAAGACGTCCGAGGGTCACGGAGATGTCCTGCTCCTTGTCGTCGCGCCAGATCGTTACCTTGACCTCGGTGTCCGGCTCATAAGCCGCAACGATCTTGGACAGGTCGCGCGGGCCGTCCACCTTCGTGCCGTCAACGGCAAGAATGGTGTCGCCTGAGCGCAGGCCAGCCTTCTCAGCCGGGCTGTTTTCCTGCGCTTCCGCGACGATGGCGCCGCGGGCCTCCTTGAGGCCAAGGCTTTCCGCGATGTCATCGGTCACGTTCTGGATTTGAACGCCGAGCCAGCCGCGAACAACGGTGCCGTCGTTCCTGAGCTCCATGATGACATCTTGCGCGGTCGAAGCCGGGATTGCGAACGCAATGCCGACATTGCCACCGGACGGCGAGAAGATCGCCGCATTCACACCGATCACTTCACCGTTCATGTTGAACGCCGGACCACCGGAGTTGCCCCGGTTGACCGGTGCATCGATCTGGATGAAGTCGTCATACGGGCCGGCACCGATGTCGCGGCCACGTGCAGACACGATCCCTGCGGTCACAGAGCCGCCAAGTCCGAACGGGTTGCCGATCGCGACGGTCCACTCACCGACATGCGGTGCTTCGTCGGCAAAGTCCACATAAGTGAACTCGTCGCCGCTCTCGACCTTGAGAAGCGCCAGATCCGTGCGCTTGTCGGAACCGATGAGGGTCGCATTGTATTCGTCGCCGTTCTTGTCGATCACGGTGAACTCGGTGCCGCGGTCGATCACGTGGTGGTTGGTAACGACATATCCGTCCTTGGAAATGAAGAAACCGGATCCTTGCGACATACCGTACTGGCGCGGCGAACGGCGCTCATTGCGGCCTTCTTCACCGCCCCGGCCACCGAAGTCGCGGAAGAACCGCTCGAACGGATGGCCATCTGGCATGCCCTTGAAGAACTCTTCGAAGCCATTGCCGCCGTTGCCGCCGTTGAAATTCATCATGCGCGGCTCAGCAGCCTGCTTGACGCGTACGCTCACGACAGCCGGGCTGACGGTGCGCACGACATCGGAGAAGTCCGCGGGTGCCGCGGCATCGACCCGAACGGCTTCGGCCTGAGCCAGCTGGCTCGGAACAAGCGTCTGCGCGGTCAACGCACCGGCGGCGCCCAGAGCGACAACGCCCGCCAGCAATTTGGCGCGGCGCGAACGCAAGGGAGAGACTGACCCACGATTTTGCATATTTTCTACCTCTGTCGACATAACTATTGGAGGCCAATACGGAGCGCATGGGGATCTGCGTTCCGGGCTCAAGGAAGAAAGTAGGTCGTCGCGCCTTACCGTTGCCTGTCGGGGAAATTACAAATTCGTAACGTTTCCGCGCCGCCGAGACCGAGATTCAAGCGCCGCTGATAAACTATTGTTTTCATTGATGTTCAGAAAATTTCCGAACTGAGCTCCCGCTCCGCACGAGACCACAAATCGGTGTGCGGCGCACTTTCAGGCCGGAAACCTGACCGGTGTGTCGCCGGAAACCCACTTTGTCCACTTCGGCATGACGGCCTGGAAGGTGCCGGACGCTTCGAAGGATTCAAGCCAGCTCCGCAGCGGCCGCCAGTCCTGCGCGTCAAACCAGACGCGGTCGGCATTCGCGAACTGCCGGACAAACGGCAAGATCGCGTAGTCCGCAAGTGACGCGGACCCGCCAAACAGCCAGGGTCCCCGCCTCAGGCGTTCATCAAGCTCGGTGAGAAACGCTCCGGCCAGCGCCCGCTCCTTTTCCCTGTCGGCGTCCTCGTAGCGGACATGGTACTTGTAGCGATCGAGATGCGACTTGAAAGGGCCGTCGCATTGCAGAACCAGTTCCTGCATTTCGGCCACCGTGCCCTGCTCCGGCTGAAGCCAGTTGTCGGGATCCGCGAATTCAAGCGCCCAAAGCATGATGTCCCAGCTCTCATCGATAACCTCATCGCCTGCCTTAAGACACGGGACTGTTGCCGAAGGCGAAACTTTAAGGAACTCCGGCGCCTTGTCTCGAAGCACGATCTCGCGCAGTTCGACCGGACGGCCGCTGGACGCGATCGCCAGCCTGGCGCGAATTGCGTATGGGCAGCGCCGGAAGGAATAAAGAACCGGAAGATCAGTCATCGGATTGGAATGCCGCAAGCCCGGACAAAGGTCAACTGCACCCAGGGATTGCATTTGCTCCAACTCGACCGCCGTTTTTCACGAGATGTAAAGAAAATGTGAGGATACTCATTTTCATAGGGTAACAACATGACTGACTCGCTGCTTCAACTGGCCAAGGACAGTTCTTCGGAGAAGAAACACGAGCTCGCAGAGCACGTAACCGGTCTGCTTTTGTCGCGTTCCGAAGAGGACAGGACCAAGGAAACCGACCTCCTCAACAACATGCTGGAGGGGGTCTACGATTCCCTGGCGCCCGAAGCCCGCCAGAAAATGTCCGAGACACTTGCAGACGTGAAGGCCACCTCTGCAACGCTGGCCGGAGCGATCGCAAAGGACGAGATCCAGATCGCTCATGCCATGCTGGAACGGTCGGCTTCGATCTCGGACGACATGCTGCTGGAAATTGCCGAGGTCAAAGACCAGGACCACCTGCTTGCCATGGCCAAGCGGGACCATATCAGCAAGAAAGTCACCCAGCAGCTGATCAAGCGCGGCGGCAAGGAAGTCAAGCAGGCCATCGCGTCCAACCTGGGCGCCGAGCTTGAAATGCCGGTGTTCGAGGATCTGGTCAAGGAAATCCCGAAACAGCTTGGCGACCGCATGCGGCACCTGCGCAAGTCCAATGAAGAACTCATCGAGGATCTGTTCCGCGAAGACGGCGAAATCGCCTCGGGTCCGAAACTCGAGCAGAAGCCGTCGAAGATCAGTCCGAAGGCCTGGCTCGCCGGCATCCGGCTCGGCAAGACCAACCTGAACAAGGCGGTCTACCAGCTGTGCATAGAACACAACCTGCTGGACATCGTCGGTCTTCTCTCGGTTTTTTCAGACCTGGATATGAAATACGTTCACAACCTCATGGTCCGCTTCGACTCGACAGGGATCGCCAGCGTCTGCCGGGCCAGCGGCATCGGGGCACGCGAATTCCAGGCAATCTGCAAGGAACGCTGCAAACACCTGAAGTTTCCCGAAAGCACCGGCAGCAAGTGGCTGACCAATTATCACATGCTGGACGAAACCGACGCCCGGCGCCTGATCGCGGTCATGAAAGCCAAACTGCAAAGCCAGGCCACGCACCAGGCTGCGTAACGCCGGCGCAGTACCGGACGAAAATAGCCCTCAAGAAAATCATCCGTTGGACGAAGCTCTGACACGGCTGTTTTCGGCATCGTCGTGAGCGAATTTGCGTTTGAGCAGGAGCCTGTGCATCCGGAAACCGGTCCCACACTCAAGATGATCCTCCGCAGCGCGCAGGGGTGATTGACATTTCTGTCAATCAATCCCGCAGACTTGCGCAAATTTCCTTCCAGTCTTTAGACACTTGTAAACTGTCTCTAGGGTATTCTCCGATCCAAACGAATGGATGGATCCGACATGCTCAATGATCTTCTCAACCAAGCGCAGGACAGTTCTCCTGAAAAACGCCACAAGCTGGTTGAACATGTCACTGACCTGTTTGTAACCGGTGCGAACAGTTATCAGACAGAGGAAATCTCGCTCTTCAACGCCGTGCTGGAACGCATGTTGCCGTCGATGGAGGCGGAGCAGAAACAGACCGTTTCCGAGCGGCTGGCGCCGATCGACACGACTTCACATGCCGTTGCCTATGAACTGGCCAGCGACGAAATCGAGATTGCGCGCCCGATGCTGACAACATCCAAGGCGCTGAAATCGGACGATATCCTGCGGCTTGCGAAAACGATGGGCCAGGGCCACCTGCTCGCCATTTCGAAACGTGACCATCTGGAAGCGAAAGTCACCGACGTGCTGCTGGAACGCGGGGAAAGCCCTGTCAAACAGTCGGTCGCGGCAAACTCCGGTGCGGAGCTGTCCGACTGGGGCGGACGCCTTCTCGTGAAACTTGCCGAGCGGGACGAAAAGATCCGCGATGCGATGATCGAACGCTCGGATGTCTCGGAAGACGACTACGAGAAGCTGATTTCCCAGATGCCTTCGCAGCAGCAGAGCAAGATCAGAAAGATGCGCGAAGAGAACGAAGAGCTTGTGCGTTCGCTTTTCCACGAGGCCAGCAAGGTTGTCGCCAGCACCAAGCTGGAGCGCAAGAAGACCCGGATTGATGCGAAAGTCGCCCTGAAGGACATTCGCGAGGGCCGCGGCGCGCTCGGACAGGCACTCACGCAGATGGCGTTGTCGAACAACCTGTTCGACATCTGCTTCCTTCTTGCGGAACTCGCGGGGCTGGACCAGAAATACGTTACCAACGTAATGGTTCGCTACGATGCGACCGGTGTTGCCGTGTTGTGCAAGGCGCTTGGTGTCGACAAGAACGGTTACGTTGCCCTGTGCCGCGCACGGGCTACGAACAACAAGCAGCCCGCAACGACGGTGCAGAACTGGATCAACGACTACCAGGAACTGACCGACAAGGATGCAAGGCGCCTGCTGTCGTTCATGAAGGTGCGTCTGAGCACGCTGGAAGAACAGGCAGCCTGATCAGGCCGCCTGCACTTGTCGTTCCAACTCTCATGAAGATGCGGCTTCCCGCGTGATGACGGCGGCACCGTGCTCCAGCGTTCGGTGAACCGGGCACTTGTCGGCAATTTCGAGCATGCGCTGCCGGGTTGCCGCGTCGATGTCTCCTTCCAGCGTGATCAGCCGCTCGAAACGGTCGATCTTTCCACCCTTTTCCTTCAGTTCCTCCGAGCAATCCGCGCAGTCGGCCGCGTGCACCTTGTTGTGCAGAACCTGCGTGCCGATCCGGTCGACTTTCAGTCCCTTGCGGTCCGCATACATGCGCAACGTCATGACGGTGCAGGCACCAAGCGCCGTTGACAGAAAGTCATACGGCGACGGCCCGCTGTCGAAACCGCCGTAACTGACAGGTTCATCCGCGATCATCCGGTGCTGGCCGGCTGCGACCATCGCCTGGAACTTGCCTTGGCCGGTTTCGATGACGTCGACGCCCTCTTTCGCGGTCTCGTCCGGCCGCGAGGTGTCTTCGATGTCCAGATATCCGCTAGCCCAGCCCGCGATCACCCTTGCCGCATAGGCGGCATCCTCGCCGCGTGTCAGCAGATGGTCGGCCCTGTCGAGCGAAACAAAACTTTTCGGATGTTTCGCGGCGACAAAGATGTCGGTTGCGTTCTCGACCCCGACCGTATCGTCCAGAGGCGCGTGCATGACCAGGAGCGCCTTGCCCAGCTTCGCCGTTCTTTCCTTAACGGTCTGTGCTTCCAGGTCCTCCAGGAACTCCTTCCGTATCGTGAACGAGCGCCCTGCGAGATCAACGCTGCCGGATCCCTTTTCGCGGATCTCGTCGACCGATCCCTTGAAGTTGTGAATGACGTGGTCGGCATCCGAGGGTGCTCCGATGGTCACGACCGCCCGGACTTCGGGAATATCGGCAGCGACGGCCAAGACCGCCGCACCACCGAGAGAATGACCGATCAGGAGCTGCGGAGCCTCGTAGTTGGTCCGCAGAAAATCAGCGGCAAGCTTGAGGTCTTCGACATTGGAGGAAAAGCCGGTCGACGAAAAATCACCACCGCTGCCGCCAAGGCCCGTGAAATCGAACCTTAGAACGGCGATGCCCTCGGCGCTGAGCGCACCCGCAATGTGCCGGGCGGCCGGTATGTCCTTGGAACAGGTGAAACAGTGCGCGAAAAGCGCGAACGCGCGGATCTTGCCGGCCGGGAGATCGAGCCGTGCCGCCAGTTTTGCGCCATGCGCACCGTCAAATTCCAGTCGCAGCGGTCTGTTTGCCATTGTTCAACCCTCCAGCGTTTCAACGCGCCTGACGTAGGCATGAACCGATGTCATGCAAGTCACGGCTTGGTGCGGACCCTGTGAAGAGCTTAGCGCCATGTACCGGCGGGAGCGTATCGGTTCAGGCAAATTCCTTGAATGTTTCAAGCGCGGCGCGGTCGTAGCCCTGGGACGCCGTCCAGAGTTGGCGCGTGTAGTCGTGCCGGACGTTGCCGGAGCGCATCTGCTCTTCGCTCATTTCCTCCACGACCTCGCCCCGGTTCATGACGGCGATCCGGCTGCACAGGTGGCCGACGACGGCCAGGTCATGGCTCACCATGATGTAGGTCAGGCCATGGGCCTTGCGCAGCGCCGACAGCAGATTGAGGATTTCGGCCTGCACCGACACATCCAGTGCACTGGTCGGCTCATCCAGCAGGATCACCCGAGGTTCGAGGATCAGTGCGCGGGCGATGGCCACGCGCTGGCGCTGGCCGCCGGAAAGCTGGTGCGGATACCGGAACCGGAATTCCGGCCCGAGCCCTACTTCCTTCAGGATCTTCAGAACGCGGTCTTCCCGGTTCTTCAGCCCGTGGATGATTAGCGGTTCGCTCAAGGTATCGTCAACGGTCCTGCGCGGATGAAGCGAGCCGTAGGGATCCTGAAACACCATCTGCATGTGCTTGCGCGACGACACGGACCGTTTGGCCTTGAGCGGTTCACCGGCGATCCGGATCGTCCCCGTCCAATGGGAATAGATCCCGACCATGGCGCGCAGGACGGTCGACTTTCCGGACCCCGATTCACCGACGATGCCGTAGCTCTCGCCTTCGGCAACGGTCAGGTTGACGTTTCTGACCGCGGTGATCTGGGACTTTCCGGAACCGAAGACGATGCCGAGATTTTCAATGTCGATCATCGTCAGCCCGCCTCCCCGGCATTGTCCGGTGTCTCGTCCAGCCACGCAGGATCCCGCTTGAGGACCGGCAGATCATCGTGCTTTCCGTCCAGGCGCGGCAGGCAGTTCAACAGGCCCTTGGTGTAGGGGTGCTGCGCGCGGTCAAGGTGCTTGGCGTCGAGCGTTTCCATGATACGGCCACCATACATGACAAGCACGCGATCGCAGAAGCTGGAGACAAGGTTGAGGTCGTGACTGATCAGCACAAGCCCCATGCCCCGCTCGCGCACCATGTCGTCCAGAAGAGACAGGACCTGCATCTGAACGGTCACATCCAGCGCGGACGTCGGCTCGTCGGCAATCATCACCTGAGGATTGGTGATCAGCATCATCGCGATCATGATGCGCTGTCCCATGCCGCCGGACACCTGGTGGGGATAGAGCGAATAGACTTTCTCCGGCTCGCGGATGCGGACCGTTTCGAGCATCGCAAGAGCGCGCCTGCGCGCTTCCGAGCGGGACACGTTCTCGTGCCTGCGGCAGGATTCGGCAATCTGGGTGCCCACCGTCAGCACGGGATTGAGTGAGTATTTCGGATCCTGCATGATCATCGAAATCCGCGATCCGCGGATACTGCGCATGGTCTTCGCACCGGCCTTCATCAGGTCCATGTCGTCAAACATCATGCGGCTTGCGTCGATCGTACCGTTTCCGGCGGTCAGGCGCAGGAGGGCGCGGCCGGTCTGTGATTTGCCCGAGCCGGATTCGCCGACGATCCCGAGCCGCTCGCGCCCCAGATCGAAGCTGACGCCGCGTACCGCATGGACGGGGCCCTTGGGCGTTGAAAACCGGACATGGAGATCGCGCACCGAAATCAGGGGAGCTTCATTCGGGTCGTCTGACTGAAAACCGGCCATCTTCATCTCGTTCATCGTCAATGCCCTCCCGAGCTGCGCGGGTCGAGTACGTCGCGAAGACCGTCGCCCAGGAGATTGAAGCCGAGCGAGACGACAAGAATGGCAATGCCGGGGATGGTCGGAACCCACCACTGGTCGAGCAGATAGTCGCGGCCGGAGGCGATCATGGCGCCCCATTCGGCAAGCGGCGGCTGCGCTCCCAGCCCCAGGAACCCGAGGCCGGCGGCCGTCAGGATGATACCGGCCATGTCGAGCGTCAGGCGGACGATGGTGGAGGAGAGACACATCGGCATGATATGGGCGAACAGCACCCTGATCCGGGAAGCGCCCATGATCTGCGCCGCCATGATGTATTCGCTGTTGCGCAGGGTCAGCGTCTCGGCGCGGGCGAGACGTGCATAGGGTGACCATGTGGTCAGGGCGATGGCGAGCACGGCGTTTTCCAGGCCCGGCCCGAGCACGGCAACGAATGCCAGCGCCAGGATGAGGCGCGGAAACGCCAGGAAAATATCGGTGATGCGCATCAGCGTGGCATCGACAACCCCGCCCAGAAGCCCTGCGGTCGTGCCGATGATCAAGCCGATGGGCATCACGATGATGGAAACGAGAAAGATGATGTAGAGCGTGACCCGCGAGCCCCAGACAATGCGCGCAAAGATGTCCCTGCCGAGTTCGTCCGTCCCGAACCAGTGTTCCGCGCTCGGCGGGGCAAGGCGGTTGGCAAGATCCTGCGTGGTGCCGTCCCCGCCCGCGATCAGGGGCGCGAACAGGGCCACAAGGCACAGGAAGAGCACGATGGCCAGCCCAAGCATGGCAATGGGATTGGACCGGAAGGCCAGCCAGCCGATATAGGCGCGCTGGCACTTTGCCTGGAAGGCGTTTTTGGGCGAATCGGCCAGCAGCCAGGAGGACGAACCGGATTTCTGATCAAGCGCGGTTTCCGACATCATTTCGCCCTCGGGTCGACGATCCGGTAGAGCATATCGGACAGCATGTTGATGAATACGAACGAGATCCCGACGACCAGCGTGCCACCGATGACAGCGTTCATGTCGGCGTTGAACAGGGAATTCGTGATGTATTGGCCGATGCCGGGCCAGGCGAAGACGGTCTCCGTCAGCACCGACCCTTCCAGCAGACTGGCATAGGTCAGGCCGATGATCGTGATGAGCTGAACGAGGACGTTCCGGAAGGCGTGATACCAGATGACCGTGCCCTCGCGCAGGCCCTTGACGCGGGCCGTCAGAACATATTCCTGGTTCAGCTGATCGAGCATGAAAGAACGGGTCATGCGGGCGATATAGGCGAGCGAGTAAATCGCCAGCATGGAGGCCGGCAGAATCACATGCGACAGGGCGTTGTGAAATACGTCCCACTCCCCGGCCAGGGCGGCATCGATCATTATGACGCCGGTCACGGGGTCGACGATGCCGTCATAGAAGAAGTCGATCCGTCCCGGTCCCGCGACCCAGTCCAGTTTTGCGTAGAAGATCAGAAGGGCGACCATGCCCAGCCAGAAGATCGGGATGGAGTGTCCGAGCAAGCCGACGACCCGGACGACATGATCGATCACGGTTCCCTGACGCACGGCAGCCAGCACACCGGCCGGCACTCCTATGATCACCCCGACAACCGTCGCGATGGTGGCCAGTTCCAGCGTGGCCGGGAAGAACCGCTTGATATCCTCGATCACCGGCTGCCCGGTCATCACCGAACTTCCGAAATCGCCGCGCAGGATGTCACCGAGGAAAATCAGATATTGCTGCCAGATCGGCTTATCGAGACCGAGCTGCAGGTACATGGCATCATAGACCTCCTTCGACGCCCGGTCGCCGACGATCGCGACAACGGGATCGTTGGGCATGATGCGGCCGATGATGAAGGTGATCGCGGTCAGGCCGATGAAGGTCAGGAGCAGCATGAAGATGCCGCCACCGATCTTTTTTGCCACGCCCAGATACGGCTTGAAATCCACCGCCGAGCGCTGCACTGCGGAACTGTCGCTCATTGCGAACGAAACCCCCGGTTGTTCCTGCTTGCCTACACGAAGCCGCGCTTCTTCATCTGAGGCATGAAGAAGCGCGGCTCATTCCGAATACGGCCTGCCGCACGGGTCTCAAGACCAGTGCGGCGGGTCAATCCGGCTTATTTTGTCACGGTTTTGTAGAAGGCCTGATCCGACGTCACGCCGTTGACGAAGCCGTCTACATTGGCCCGTTTGCCATAGGTGCCGATCGCCTGGAACATGATCGTGAAGGGCGAGTCCTCCTGGACCATCTTCTGCAGCTTGGCGTAGATTTCCTCACGCACCTCCGGATCGGATTCCGCGGCCGCCTGATCGGTCAGTTCCGTCAGGCCTTCCGCCGGCCAGGCATTGCGCCAGGTCAGTTTGCCGGTCAGCTTGGCTTCGAAGTTGTTGTCCGGATTGTGGGCAAACGCGTCGGCGTTGGAATGCGGATCGGAATAATCCGGGCCCCAGCGCGCGACAATGAGCTCATGCTTGCGTGCGCGGTACTTCGGCCAGAGCGTTGCACCATCCGACAGGATGATTTCGGAATCGATGCCCAGTTCCTTCAGGCTGGCCTGCACGCTCTGGGCCACTTCGGTGAAGGGCGACTTGTTGAGCGTGTCGATGGTGATCTTCGTGTCGCCGTCGAGGCCGGCATCTGCGATCAGCGCCTTGGCCTTGTCCATGTTGTAGCTGTAGGGCGTATCCGTGGCAGCGGCCCACATGCCGGACGGCCAGAAGTTCTGGTGGATCTTGTACTGACCGTCGAGGAACGAGCCGACCATGCCGTCATAGTCGACCATGTATTTGAGCGCCTCGCGAACTTCCGGCTTGGACAGGACCGGATGGTCCATGTTGGACGCCAGGTACATCAGGTATCCCTTGGGATAGCTCTCCGCCGAAACGTCCGCATTGCCGGACAGGCCTTTCAACTGGTCGGCCGTCAGTTCCATCGCCGCGTCGACGTCGCCCTTTTCAAGCAGGAGGCGCTGTGCGGACGGTTCCGCGACATGGCGGATGACAACACGGTTCATCGCAGGCTTGCCCTGGCGATAACCGTCAAAGGCTTCCAGCATGACGACTTCGTTTGCTTTCCAGGTCTTCAGCTTGTAGGGGCCGGACCCTGCCGAATTGTCCTTCAGCCAGGCATAACCCATATCGCCGTCGACTTCGTGGCTCTGCACTTCCTTCATGTCGACGATAGAGGCAACACTGGAAGACAGGAGGTTCAGAACAAGCGCGGGCGACAGGTCCGCGAGGATGTTGATCTCGACAGTCCCCTCGTCGACGGCCACCACCGCTTCATCGACGTTGTCGGCGGTCCAGCCGATCTGCTTGATGATGAAGGCCGGGGTCTTGTCCAGCTTGACCGCGCGGCTCAGGGAATAGGCAACGTCCGCGGCGGTCACAGGGTTTCCGGAGTGGAAGGTCAGTCCGGGACGCAGCTTGACGGTGATCTTCTTGCCGTCTTCGGAAAACTCGTAGGATTCCGCGATGCCGCCGACGAGCTTGGTCAGGTCGTCCGGCTCGAACAGGAACAGGCGCTCATAGATATTCGCGACAATCCGGCTGCCGGTGAATTCGAAGCACTCGGCCGGATCGAGCGTGATGGCATCGGCGGTGTTGCGCGCGATCACGAAGGTATCGGCCGGTGTCGCGGCGATCACCGGAAAGGCGACGGAGGTCGCGAGCAATGCGGCAAGTGAAAGACTTTTCAATGGAGTTGTGATGTTCACGATCATTCCCCCTCTGGAACAAAACGAATGGGATGGAGCCGGTTGATCCCGGCGGGATCGTGTGCGGTCACGCTTCGTTGGTCGAGCGCGGTTTCCACACCGGAACCCGAAGCTTAAACCCGCCGGTTGAATTCAACCAAGAGTCTTGTTATGCAAATTTTGCATAGTTATTCATACTGCTTACTTATTCGGCAGCTTCCCTTAAGGAATGATGCAGTGGACACCAACTGGCTGGCCGATTTCCTGGTCCTGAGCAATCGCGGGAATTTTTCCCAGGCCGCAGACGAGAGAAACATCACGCAATCGGCGTTCAGCCGCCGGATAAAGGCGTTGGAAACCTGGCTCGGCACCGAACTTTTCGACCGGAGCAGTTATCCGGTCACACTGACACCGGAAGGACAGGTCTTCCACGCGACTGCTCAGAACGTGCTGAGGGAACTGGAACTCAACCGGGTGGAGTTTCAGCGGCGTAATTCCGGGACGACACCGGATATCCGCCTGGCGGCATCAACCTCGCTCGCCCTCAGTTTCGTCCCGGAATGGCTGCAGCAGATCAAGGACGCCTGCGGCGCCTTTTCGGTGTCCCTGGACACGTATGACTTCTACGAAATGATCGAACTGCTCGGCGATCGGAAGATGGATCTGGTGGTGCTTTATTCTAAGCCAGAGGTGCCGGCATTTTTTGAGCATCAGGCCTTTGAATCGATCAAACTGGGCGAAGACACTATGCATCTTTGTACTGCGCTTGATGCAGACGGGCGGCCCGCCTTCGACGTCGACAACCCGCCGAGCAGTGGACTAGAATATATCGGCTACGGTCAGACAGGCTATTTTTCGAAGGTCGAGGATCTGCTTTTTTCAACCATGACCGCCCAGGACCCGGAGTTCGTCTGCACCTCGCAGAGCGGAACCTGCGAATTCATGAAACGCCTCGCCTTGATGGATCAGAAAATGATCTGGCTGCCGGCCTGCAGTGCCTATGAAGATATCAAAGCAGGCCAGTTCGCACTGGCTGGCAACGGCAGATACGACACGAATCTCGACATCTGGGTGTACCGGAACCGGGAAACGACATCAGCACTTGTCGAGACGATCTGGGCACATCTCAAGACCGACCCGTGCACAAGTCACCTGGAGCGGTTTCAGCTCAGGCAGAGCTGAGCATCAATCAGCTAAGCGCCGACGGGTCGAACACGCCACCAGAGGCTCGCGAACAGCGACGCCTCTAGCCCTGCCCGTCACCATCCCGCTTTTCAAGCAGCGCCTTCAGCCGTTCTTCCTCGCTCTCGGAGAGTTTCGCAGACCCTGCCGCGGCCACCGGAGCCCCGCGCCTGGAGCGGTTTCTGAGCGCGAGGACAATCGCGATTATACCCGCGACAAGAGCAATCGGCCCTGCTGCCCACAGCCCGAGCGTGTGCCAGGCAAATCGCGGCTTCAGAAGCACGAATTCCCCGTAGCGGGAGACCAGGTAGTCGATCACCTGACCGTCCGTATCGCCTGCCACCAGGCGCTCTCGCACGAGCACCCGCAAGTCCTTGGCGAGCGGTGCGTCGCTGTCATCGATCGACTGGTTCTGGCACACCATGCAGCGAAGTTCCGCAGACAGGGCCCTGGCCCGTTCTTCCAGAGCCGGGTCGTCCAGCACCTCGTCCGGGGCAACCGCGAATGCCGGCGCGCCCAACAGGGGAAGCCACAGCAACAGGCTGGCAAGAAATGCGCGCATTCCCAATTCCTATTCGGCTGGCGCGGGCTGTGCCGCCTTGCGTTTTGCTGCCGGCTTCGGCGCGCCGATGCGCAACCGGCGATCGGCCATTGAGAACACCGCGCCGATCGACATGATCACGCAGCCGATCCAGATCAGCGTGATCAACGGCTTGAAATAGACCCGGACATCGACAGCCCCGTCGCCCCGGCTTTCGCCGAGGGAGAGATAAAGCTGCGAAAAACCGATGGTGTGGATGCCGGCCTCGGTCGTCGGCATCTGCCGCGCCGTGTAGACCCTCTTGGACGGTTCCATTTCGGTGACAAGCGCCCCAGCCTCGCGGACGGTGAAATGCCCCACCTCCTCGGTGAAGTTGGGACCCTGTCTCGGCACCGCGCCATCGAATGTCACATCATAGCCATTGACCTCGACGGTCTGGCCGGGCCGCATCGTCTCGATGCGCTCTTCCTGAAAGGCCGATGCCGTCACGATCCCGAGAACTGTGACACCGACCCCGAAATGGGCGATGGCCGTGCCCCATGCCGAGCCGGGCAGTCCGACCAGACGCGACAGTGCCCTTTTCGGACCGATTTCGAAGAATTTCACGCGCGTGACAATCTCGGACACAGCGCCGGCCATGACCCAGACGGCCAGCCCGACACCAAGGGGAGCCAGGATCTTTTCCATACCCCAGAGCCAGAAGGTGAAGAGCGTGAGCACCAGAGCGAGACCGAACGCGGCATAGAGCCGCTGGCAGGCCGCCAGGAGATCGCCGCGTTTCCAGGACAGAATCGGCCCGAAAGGGATTGCCATGAGCAGCGGGATCATCAGCGGCCCGAAGGTCAGATTGAAGAAGGGTTCACCGACCGAGATCTTCTCGCCCGTTACCGCATCCAGCGCCAGTGGGTAGAGCGTTCCCACGAAAACGGCGGTGCAGGCCGCCGTCAGGAACAGATTGTTGAGCACCAATCCGCCTTCGCGGCTGATCGGGGCGAACAGACCGCCCTGCTTGAGCATCGGTGCCCGCCAGGCATAAAGCGCCAGGGAGCCGCCGATGAAGAAACACAGCAGGCCGAGAATGAAAACACCGCGTGCCGGGTCCGTTGCGAAGGCGTGGACCGATGTCAGCACGCCCGAGCGCACCAGGAAAGTTCCCAGCAGCGAAAGCGAGAATGTGAAAATCGCGAGCAGGACGGTCCAGACCTTCAGCGCCTCGCGCTTTTCCATCACGATCGCCGAATGAAGCAGCGCGGTACCGGCAAGCCAGGGCATGAAGCTGGCATTTTCAACCGGATCCCAGAACCACCAGCCGCCCCAGCCGAGCTCGTAATAGGCCCAGTAGGACCCCATGGCGATCCCGAGTGTCAGGAAGCACCAGGCCAGCAGGGTCCAGGGCCGCACCCAGCGCGCCCAGGCCGCGTCCGTCCGGCCGAGGATCAGCGCGGCGACCGCAAACGAGAAGGTGATCGAGAACCCGACATAACCGACGTAAAGAAGCGGCGGGTGGATCGCCAGACCGATGTCCTGGAGGATCGGATTGAGGTCCGCACCTTCCAGAGGCGGATTGGGAACGCGTGCGAACGGATTGGACGTTACCAGCAGAAACAGGATGAACCCACCGGTCACCCAGGCCTGGACGGCCAGCGTCGCCGCTTTCAGATCCTGGGGCAGATTGCCGCCGAACACGCCGACAAGTGCGCCGAAGAACACCAGGATCAGCACCCAGAGCAGCATCGAGCCCTCATGGTTGCCCCACACGCCGGTGAACTTGTACAGCAGCGGTTTTGCCGAATGGGAGTTCTGCACAACGTTCAGTACGGAGAAGTCCGACGCCAGGTATGCAATCGTCAGCGCAACGAAAGAGACCAGGATCAGCATGAAAAGCGTGACGGAAATCGGCGGCGCGACCGCCATCAGCCTGCCGTCTCCCGACAGGGCCCCCCACAAGGGCAAGACACACTGAACAAGGGTCAGTGCAAATGCCAAGACAAGTGCGTAGTGTCCCAATTCTACGATCATGCGCGCGTCCCGTGTTCCCCCGCAGGCCCCGTTTCCTAGTTGGCTTCGCCTTCGCCGCCTTGCCAGTGACCCTGGTCTTTCAGCGCTTCGGCAACTTCCTTGGGCATGTAGTTCTCGTCATGCTTCGCCAGGACACTGTCGGCGACGAACACGCCGTCGGACCCGACAATTCCCTCCGTCACAACACCCTGCCCCTCGCGAAAGAGGTCGGGTAGTATTCCTTTATAGGTAACGGCGACCGCGTTCGCCATGTCGGTTACCCGAAAACTCACTTCGGCGTTGTCCGAACGCACCACCGAGCCTTCTTCCACCAGCCCACCAAGACGGATGCGCTGACCGGCGGGGATCTGCTTTTCGGTGATATCGGTCGGGCTCTGGAAAAATACGATCTGGTCATTGAGCGCAAAAAGGATCAGGCCGAGCGCGACTGCGAGCACTGCGCCTGCCGATCCGATCAAGGTCAATCTTCTTTGCTTGCGTGTCATTTCCCTGCGTCCGGTTTTGCGCCTGCCGGGGGCACGGCCCCCGGGGCAATTCTTTCCATCAGGACCCGCTTAGCCCGAGCGAGGCGGCGGTGTCCTTGATCAGTGACAAATCGTCCGGTTTTCCGGCATAGGCATCCTCGGCGGCTGCAAGTGCATCGCGCGCCTTCTGCGGCTCGCCCAGAACCATGTACGCCCTGATCAGCCGGCTCCACTCCCCCGCGCTGCCGCCCTCTGTTGCCAGCCTTTCGGCGAGGCCGGCGACCATGCTGCCGATCATCGCCTGCCGGTCTTCGGCGGACATCTCCTGCGAGGCGGCGACGTCTTCGGCAGTCGGACCGCTCAGTTGACCGGCAACCGGCCGCTGTTCCAGACCCGCCAGTTGCTGACGCGCGGCAGCCACCCAGGGTGCCGTCTCGTCCGCGCCCTCCAGCAAGGACTTCCATGCCTCGACAGCACCGTCCCGGTCGCCGTCCTGCCCCAGCGCGATTGCAAGAAAGAACCGCGGCTTCACGGCAGAAGGCTCGAGCGACACGGCCTGTTCGAAGGCGCGCTTCGCCTCCGCCGTGACAAGGCCCTGGTTGGCCATGGTGAGGGCCTCGCCCATGTCCGTCAGCCAGTCGGGTCTCGGCCCGAGGATACGAAGGGCATTGGCATAGGCGCGCGCCGAAGCCTGCGGCTGGCCCATCGACAGATAGACCGGTGCGACGACGGCCCAGCCTTCACCATCCTGCGGATTTTCTGCCAGATGACGTTCCACGCGCGCGACCAGCAGCTCGACCGACTGTTCCTCGGCCGGCGCGTTCAACCGCGTGATCAACGGTTGATCGGGTTTGTCGGGAGAGCCGAGGGCGAAGTAGGTCGCCAGCGAGATCAGCGGAAGAGCGGCAAGGGCGACAACCTGTGCGGTCTTCAGCCGAAACCCGGAGGATGAACCTTTCTGGCGGCTTTCGTTCTTGTCATGAGCGGCGAGCAGTCGCCGCGCGGTTTCAGTCCGCGCTGCCGCGGCAGCCTCGGCGTCGATCAGACCGCGTTCCAGCTCGCTTTCGATCGCGGCGAGCTGCTCACGGTAGACAGCCTCGTCGGCACTGCCGATCGTCTCCGCCTGTGACCGCCCTGCCCGCGCCAACGGCACGAGAACCGACAACGCGGCGATCCCTGTCATCAGTGCGAGTAATATCCAGAATATCATGGGCGCACTATAGACAGTGCAATACGGGCAAATGCAAGACGAACCGGATGTGACCCGCCGTCGCGCCGCTCACAATCGTGTTGGCGGATACCGGAACGAAAGGTGCGGTTCAGTACCTGGCGAGAACGCTCGACACCAGTTTGCGCTCCGGTGCCGGTTCGCCCGGAGCGTCCTGGTTCGACGCCTTCGCGAAGGCAGCGTCACGGCTGCGACGCAACTGCGCGGCATATTCGGCGCCGAAGTAGATTTCCGAGAGCGTGATTGCCACGTCCGCGGCGGATGCATGCGCCTCTATCTGGGCACCTTCCGCCTTTCCAAGGTCGGTGATCAGGGACCGCGTGACGATCTCGAGCGTCTGTTCGACGGCCTGGCGTGTCTGCTTGCCGACCTCGTTCACGGCGAAGGTCTCAGACGCCGTGCGCGCCATGGTCACGACGCGAAGTGTCCTGACCGCATCGTCGACGGCCGACTTGTCGGTCATGAGCACGCCGTCTTTGTCGAATTTGGGCACCTGAAGGGCACGGCGAATCGCGCCGCTCGCGCCTTTCAGTTCGCGGGTGACCTCGCCGGAAATATTGCGCTTGGTGTCTGCCAGCCGCTGATGCCAACGCCCTGACAGCGACAGATCCATATCGCGTTCAACACCGCGCACGAGCGCATGGTAGTCGGACAGGGCTTCCGAAAAGGAGCTGGGGTCGTCACTGTTGTGACGGTGGTCGAGCGCCCGGATCTGAAGGCGCTCGGCCTCGCTCATGACAATGTCGACGAAGGGCGCGAATTTCGAGCCGGCGATCGTCCTCGGATCCGGGTCGCCGGCGAGCCTGCCGGCAAAAGTGCACAGGGCAGACGGTGTGTCGGAACGATCCACCAGGGCCGCGGCGATGATCGGGACGTGATCCGGGAAGCGGTTCGAGCACTTGTCCACCAGACGCAACACGTCAAGGTCCTGCTTGAGGCGGTGTTCGTTGATCCGTTCCGGAATGTTCTGCAGGAAGGGCGACAACCACCGTTCCGCGGCGAACACCTTCTGAATGTCTTTCAGCTCGGCTATGCCACGCTCACCGCCAAGTTCAGCGCCAATGATACGCCGCTTCTTCTCCGAGACTTCACTTGCTTCCAGGGCCTCGCCAAGCGCCTCGACCGCACGCGTCCTGAGCGCCTGGACGAGTGCATCGACCCGTTCGCCGCTGACGGCGGCATTCCCCGCCTGGTCGAGCACGGTCTTGACTTCATTCGGCATGACGTCGCGCGAAAGCCACGTCCAGACCCGCTCAAGCATGGCGCGCTGTATACGGCCTTCCTGCCGGTTCGGCAGTGTTTCATCTATCAGAAAGGCATTCAGCGGCGCGAAAAACAGTTTGTGAACCTGCCCGCGTCTCACGTCGACATCCGGCACGTCGAGCGCGTCCGGCAGTGGCCCTTCAACCAGGGCTGATGCGGCAGTTAGGATGAGATCCAGATGCGGATCGGTGCTTTCCTTGCGCTTGGAATTCTCCAAGTTTCTGACCAGCGAGCCCAGCGCTTTCGGGCTGAGACTGCTCAGATATGTTCTTATTTTGATTTCAAGCTCGTTTGAACGGGTCATCCAAGGGTTCGGCGCAAGATCTCGATCCGGCCAATAATACCCGCACAAGGATTAAGCAATTGTTGAGAGAAAACGCAGCGCCATCAACGGTCTTGAGGCGAAAAAGCGAGAGCTTTTTCCGGCCAGCTTGGATCATTATTGGTCGTAAAGAGCTCTAACCGATGACCAGCCAGTTGCCACGGTCTGTTTCGCAGGCGGTTCCGCGTGCCTGAAGGGTGCGTCCACGCAACACCATTTCATGGGTGAACTCACGGCACTTCGTGTCGTTGACCGTGTAGACCGGCCCGGGACGAACCTGACCACTGCGGCCCGTGCGCTCATTCTGCCACGCCACTGCCGCACCCAGGCCACGTGCCCGCAGGGCGCGGTTCTGCGCGTCTTCCGCCGCCCGCCTGTCCGAAGCGTCCAGCGCATCGCCGAACTCGTTGTTCACGAGAACGGAGATTGCCGTGTTGGCTTCAGAGCCGGCAACGTTTTGAGACGGATCACCGAAGAAGGACCCGAGGCCCTCCGTATTCGTGGAGCCAGACGTCATCGAGCATCCGGCCAAGGCGGCGGCAAAGGCAACAATGGCGATATCGCGCAGTCGCATGCTCGGAAGCTCCCAGGGTGTTCGGTGTCCGGGTTAAACCCGGCGACGAACAATTGATATTTTCAATTTGTGGCCGAACTTGGCCACAAGAATGTCTTTTCGGTGCGGCGTCCGTTCACTTCCTATCACAGCTCTTCGACCTGATTCTTAACAAGAACTTGAAAATTACTAATCAGGTGACAAAGCCGGAAGGATCAGGCTCGCCTTCAGTCCGCCAAGATGCGAGCCCGCAAGCTTCAATTCCCCGCCATAAAGCGCTGCAAGGTCAGCAACAATCGACAATCCGAGCCCGGTTCCCGGCACGGTTTCATCCAGTCTGCGGCCCCGCTTGACGGCTTCGGCGCGCTGCTCGGGAGACAGGCCCGGACCGTCGTCCTCCACGATGAGCGAGAACATCTCGCGGTTGCTGTCCGGCCCGCTCACGGCCTCGATTTTCACGTTCACGCGCGAAGTTGCCCACTTGCAGGCGTTGTCGATCAGGTTTCCGCTCATTTCCTCAAGGTCTTGGCTCTCCCCGCGGAAACGCAGGTCTCCGCCGGGCTGAAAGGAAACCGTGATCCCCTTGTCCTGATAGATCTTTCCCATCGCGCGAATCAGTCTGGCAAGCACGGGTTCGGTTTCGCAGGAAACACCGATGACCCGTCTTTGTGCCGCCATGCGCGCCCGTTCGAGGTGATGCTGTATCTGTGTCGACATGATCGCCGACTGTTCGGCAACCTTGTCGGCCAGCGCGCCTTCGGATGCGCGCGCCTCGTTGGAAATGACCGAAAGCGGCGTCTTCAGACCATGCGCGAGATTTCCGACATGCGTGCGTGCGCGCTCGACGATTTCCTTGTTGGAGACAATGAGAGCATTCAGTTCGACGGCCAGTGGCGCGATTTCGGTGGGCAGGGCCTCGTCTATCCGGTCCGCCTCGCCCAGGCGGACAGCCGAAAGCGAGGCGCGCAGCCTTGTCAGAGGCTTTAGGCCGAAGCGGACCTGAAGAAAGATCGCGAGGATCAGCCCCAGTCCGACGATGCACAGCGTGATCGTCACCATTCGGGAAAATTCCGCAACGTCCGCCCAGAACCCGGCAGTGGCCGCGCCGACGGCGATCACATAAGGCGTGTTTCCGATCGATATGCGTTGCTGCAGGACACGCACTTCGTCACCGGTCGGACCGGCGATAAAGCCGACGCTGTCGTCCATGTCCGCGATCGGCGGCGTGTTCAGCGGGTCTCCAACCAGGGATTCGGATGCATATAGGATACTTGGACTGTCCGCGCGCCGCACAGTCCAGTACCAGCCGGACAGCGGCAGCGAGAACCGGGGGTCGCCGCGGTAGACCGGCTCCCTGACGGTCTGAACCTGGGGCTGCCCGTCGGTGCCGTTGTCCTCCCCGC
The DNA here is from genome assembly GCF_965229775.1 of Roseibium sp. Lineage (GTDB taxonomy): Bacteria > Pseudomonadota > Alphaproteobacteria > Rhizobiales > Stappiaceae > Roseibium. Next base: position 3,840,571 of record NZ_OZ245929.1, on the reverse strand, counting down.
TGTCCAGCATCTCGGCTATGAGCGCCTTGATGTGGATTTCAAGCTGGGCGTCGAACGCCCGCTCACTGGCATTGCGGTAAAGACCGACCAGAAAGATCCCGGCAAGGGCAAGCGTGATCGCGGACCAGAGCGCAGCGACGAAGACAAGACGCGTCGCAAGGGACCGCTGCGGTTTGGCGGTTGCCTGCGCCCCCGGACCTGCGCCTTTGTCAGTCGTCACCGGCTGCTCCAAGACGATAGCCGAGACCCCGGATCGTCTCGATCATGTCCGAGCCGATTTTCTTGCGCAGCCTGCCGACAAACACCTCGACCGTATTGGAATCGCGATCGAAATCCTGATCGTAGAGATGCTCGGTCAACTCGGTCCGGGAGATCACCTTGCCCTGATGGTGCAGCAGGTAGGACAGCAGGCGATACTCGTGCGAGGTGAGCTTTATCGGGCTGCCGTCCACTGTCACCCGGCCCGCCCTTAGATCAAGCCGAACGGGTCCGCAGGTCAATTCGTTGGAGGCATGGCCCGCGGCCCTGCGCACGAGCGCCCGCACACGGGCGAGCACCTCTTCCATGTGGAAGGGTTTGGCGACATAGTCGTCCGCGCCGGCATCAATGCCAGCGACCTTGTCGGACCAGCGGTCGCGCGCCGTCAGGATCAGGACCGGCATGGTGCGGCCGTCCCGCCGCCAGTTTTCCAGAACCGAGAGCCCATCAAGCGTTGGCAAACCCAGATCGAGAACGACCGCATCATAGGGTTCCGTATCGCCGAGAAAGTGGCCATCTTCGCCGTCGCTCGCGCTGTCGACCACATAGCCCGCCTCTTCCAGGGCGGTCACGAGCTGACGGTTCAGGTCTGTATCATCTTCGACTACGAGAATGCGCATATTGGCCAACTTCTTGAAAGATCGTGCGTTGCTTCGGCAATCGGCGAAATGGTTCGATTTGCGGCTCAAGTATCAGCTAACGGTTGGCATTGACTGTGACCTTTGTCACCTTGCCGCCCTTCAGCACCGACAGGACATAGACATAACCGCCGCCCTGCTGACACAGCTGCGCCTTGACGATTTCCCCTCCGGCCCTGCCGGCAACCGACCCGAGCGGCGCCGCCTTGCCGCTGGCAACTGCCTGCCGTGCCTGGGACTGGGACAGGCACGCTGCATGGGCGGGCTGGACCATCGACAGGGTCAGCAGCAGTATCGCAAAGAACCGTTTCACGTAACCTGTTCCGAATTCGTGTTTCGCTTTCATGGGCAAGGTGTAATCAATTTTTCCTGAACGCAAGCTGAACCCGGCGTTTAGAAACGTTTTTGACAGGTCCGGGCGTCCGATGGCGATTGCTCTGGAAGATCGACCTGCTAATCTTTGCCGATGTCCAGGTCACAACGACTGCCAGCGATGCACGCGTTCGTCAAAGCAGGGCTTTCCTGCGCCACGGGCCATCTGCGTTCCCTCGCCTTCTGTCTCGCTGCGGCAGCCGCCCCCGCGCCCGCCGCAGCCTGTTCGCTGTCGCTCGTTCTCGCCATGGACGCGTCATCGAGCGTCGATCATCTCGAACATGACCTGCAGCTGAACGGCCTGGCGAATGCGCTGAGCGACCCTGAAGTGGTTCAGGCCATCGAAGCCGTCGGCGGGATCTGGATCATGAGTTTCGAATGGAGCGGTCAGCGCCAGCATTTTCTGCAGTTCGGCTGGCGCTATCTCGAAGATGCCGAAGACGCCGACGAGGCAGCCGAGGAACTCAGAACGTCGCACAGAGGCTTCATCGGCTTTCCGACCGCGATCGGCTATGCCCTTGGCTATGCTGCTGTTCAGATGGGCCGGGCCCCTGCCGACTGCGCCCGCAAGGTGATCGACGTGGCCGGAGACGGCATCAACAATGACGGCTTTCCCCCCTCCAGCGCCTACAAGGCATTTGATTTCGAAGGCGTGACCGTCAACGGCCTCGTCATTGCGGACCAGGACACGACGACGATCGACTACTACCGGGAGCACGTGATCAGCGGCCCCGGTGCCTTTATCGAAGTCGCCGCCGACTACGAGGACTATGCGCGCGCGATGAAGCGCAAGCTCATTCGTGAAATCATCGGCAACGGCTACGCTTCAAGAAACTGAACGTTCAAGCCTTGCGCCGAGCCGACTGCGTTTCAAGGGCCGCGGCGAAGTCCTCTGCGGACATCCTCTCTCCCAATGCTTTCAGAAACAGCTGTTTTTGCGTCTCCGGCGCAAGACCGCCGACAGGGGGATCCGTGTCCAGGTTGGTCGGGAACGAATAGCCTTCCGCACATGCGGAGACCGCCGCCTCGATTTCAGCCCTGCCCCAGTCCCCGGAGCGGCTCTTTTCCAGGAGGACCGGATAGAGCACTTTGGACATTCCCTCCCGGTCGATGTTTTCCATGGCGCGGCAAAAGGCAGACGATATCTGGAGCAGGTTGGCCATGCGCTGAATATCGGCGCTTCTGTTCTCGCCCGCAGCATGGAACAGCGCCGGATTGAAAAAGATCGCATCGCCTTTTTTCAACGGCAACTGAACATAAGCGCTTTCGAAGAAATCCTGGAACACCTTTTCGCGGTAGGCCATGTAACCCGGCCGGTAAAGCTGTGAAAACGGCAGCAGCTTGGTCGGACCGCTTTCAACGGGCATGTCGGCATGGGCAATGCCCCCCTGCAGCGTCATGACCGGGGACAGATCGTGGACATGGGCCGGATAGCCGGCGCAGGTTTCCGCATCCTGAAACCCGAGATGATAGTCCCTGTGCGCCTGCTGCGTCGCGCCGCCCGGACGCACGACGTTGACCTGCGCGGTCATCTGATAATTCGGCCCGAGCCACGCCTCGCAAACCGCGTCGACAAACGGATTGGCAAAGCAGCCGGCGAACGCTTCGGGATCGCGAAAACACAGTTTCTGCAGCGAATTCCAGATCCGGTCATTGGCGCCGGCTGCCGCGAAATGGTCAGCGCCGCCGCCGGCGGCGGCCTTTTCATCGCGGATGATCGCCTGGAAAACGCGGGTCGCGGCGTCGAGTGGCGCGGTGTCGGCAAAGGCGCCGTCAAGCACCAGCACACCCGAGCGATGCATCAGGACATGCGCCCACTCCGCCATGAGCCGGCGTTTTCCCGCCTCGCCGGAAATCACTCGGCCAAGTTCGCTCACCTTGTAGATCGGAACATTCGAGACGATGCGCTCGGCAAGCGGCACCTCACTCTGTTCGAGCTTCTGGTCAACAAGCGCCTTGAAATCGTCGATGCTGCAGCTGCCCGCATCGAAGTAGCCATTGGAGACGACCTGACGATCCATGTTTTCCTCCCGATTTATTCGTTGAGGACAGAGTACGCAAAAACCGGGTTGCGGAGACAGGTAAAATCCATCAAGAATCCATCAATGACCCATCGTTTTCCCGTCAAGGAAATCGCGGTCCAGTCCGGATTGAGCACGGCAACCGTCGACCGGGTCCTGAACAACCGCGCCCATGTCAGCCCGCAGACGCGCCGCCGTGTCCAGGACGCGATTGCGGAACTGACACGGCAGGAAAGCCAGCTTGCGGCCAGGGGCCGGCGGTTTTTCATCGACATCGTCGCAGAAGCCCCCGTGAGGTTCACCCGTCAGATCCAGCAGGCGACCGAGGCGGTTCTTGCCGATTTCAGACCCGCGGCGCTCCGCCCCCGCTTCACCTTCGCCGAGACCATGAGCGCAGAGGAAACCGGCGCGATCGTCGAGAGGATCTTGCGCCGCGGCTCTCAGGGAGTGTGCCTCAAGGCACGAAACACCGAGGAAACCAGGCATGCCGTCAGGCAACTCGAAGGCAAAGGCATTCCGGTCGTTACCGTCTTCACCGACATACCGGACATCGACCGGCTGGCCTATGTGGGGCTGAACAACGAAAAGGCCGGGCGAACGGCCGCCTACCTGATGCTGAAACTGCTCAAGGACGATGACAGGACACTCCTGACCACCCTCAGCCAGCACAGTTTCCAGGGCGAGGAAGACCGCTTCAGGGCATTCCGGTCCGAGCTTTCAAGGTTGCGTCCCGAGCTGGAACTGATCGATGCCAGCGGCGGCGGCGGGCTCAGCCCGGCAACCGCGCTCGGCGTGCGCGACAAGCTTCAAGGCGTGAAGGCAATCTCCGGCGTCTATTCGATGGGTGGCGGAAACCTGGCAATCCTCAGAGCGCTGGAGGCTGCAGGGATCGAACCGGGTGTCTTCATTGCCCACGATCTGGATGAAGACAATCTGGAGCTGCTGCGCGCTGAAAAACTGTCCCTGGTGCTCTATCACGACCTGCGCTCAGACATGCGGCTGGCCCTCCGGCATCTCCTCGCCTTCCACGGCGTCGGCGAACCGCCGCGCTCGTCGGAGAGCGACATTCAGGTGGTCACGCCCCTGAACATTCCCGGTGACATCTGAACCGGGAATGTTCAGGCATCGGGCCGCCCGTGGCCCTGCGCTTCCATGGAGCGGTAGAAATCCTTGAGCGTCTTGCCGGGCTCCGGCCTGAAAACATCGCCCGTGTCCTTCACGTCGGACATGCGGTCCAGACGGAACATGCGAAAGTCCCGGCGCAGTTCGCACCACGCCACAAGTGTCCAGACCTTGCCCCAGAACCAGAGGCCCAGCGGCCGTATCACGCGCGCAGACGCATCGCCCTTGCCGTCCATGTAGGAGATCGACAGGCTCTTGCGTGCGTCCGCCGACATCTCCAGGAAGTCGATGAGCGCGCGCACTTCCGGCGTCATCTCCGGAGCGAAGGCGTGGATCTCGATCTCGTTCTGGCGCACGCGCATCTTGTCCGGCATGACGGCGTCGATCTTGATCATCGCCTCTTCGGCGGCGCGCGCCATCGCAGCGCCTCCCCAGGCGCGGATCAGACGGGCGCCGGCCAGAAGCGCAACTATTTCGTCTCGGGTGAACATGAGCGGAGGAAGGTCATAGCCATCGCGCATGATGTAGCCGACCCCGGCCGCCCCCTCGATGGGAACACCGGAGGCCTGAAGATCGGCAACGTCGCGATAGATCGTGCGCTCCGATACTTCAAGCCATTCGGACAGCTGCCGGGCCCGGACAAGCCGTCCACCGCGCAGATACTGCACGATCTGGAACAGGCGGTCGGCGCGTCTCATGCGCGGGGGCCCCTTCGAAGAACAGGTTTCAAAACGTCACTCCACATTCTCCAAAAGGGCTCCCTTGGTGACCTAGCTTGCGTTGAAGGCGAACATTCCGATCGAATTCCCGTCCGGGTCAATGCCATAGGCGAATCGACCGGCCGGTATGGGGATCGGATCGGATACTACCTCGCCGCCTGCTTTCGCGAAGCGTTCCATCGTGGCTTCGAGCGCATCGGGACACAAAATGTGGATCGTCGGTCCCGTCCCTTTTGCAGCAGGCTGCCCGGGATACAGATGTCCCGCAACGCCCATGTCCGTCTTGGTCGGGAACATGGCGATGTGGTTCGGCCCCATATCCGTGATCAGGTTCAGTTCGGTCTGAAATACCTCGTTGTAAAAGCGCATCGCCTTGTCGAGGTCCGAAACCGGAATTTCCATCCAGACATTGAAATTGTCAGGAACGAAAGTCATGAAAAGTCTCCTGTTGTGCTGCGATGGGAGGACCCTAGCAGCCCCCTCCTGACAGCCTTCTGTCAGGAGAGTTTCCGGTTTTCGTTTCTGCTGCCGACGCGATTGACCACGGGCGTATGACACTTTTTGGAATGTGTGACACAGCGTGCATCCGGTTTGATGCAAAACCTTAACGTGATAGACAATCTATCGTCACCAAAGCCATTGACAGTCGGCCTGGCTGGCACAGCAGCCATACCCTTCGGAGGCTCTCATGAAAAAACTGACCCTGGCCCTGCTTCTGGCAGGCACGAGCGCAGTCGCATCCGGTGCGAATGCCAAGGATGCAAGTTACGTCGGCGGCGTGGACGTGGTTCGCGGCGATCAGGCAGCGGAAACAGCGCGCGGCAAGGTATTCGTCGACACGAACCGCAATTCGAGACTGGACGAAGGTGAAACGGGTCTCGCGGGTGTCCTGGTCTCGAACGGCAAGGAAGTCACCGTGACCGGATCCGACGGCTCCTACGAGCTGCCTTCCTACGACGACATGAACCTCTTCATGACCAAGCCGGCCGGGTATGCCACGCCGGTCAGCGAGGACATGGTTCCCCAGTTCAACTACGTGCACAAGGTCGCCGGCTCGCCGGACCTGCGCTTCGGCGGCATCGCGCCGACCGGCCCGCTGCCGCAGGCCGTGAATTTCCCGCTGATCGAGGACACGGTCGGCGATGACTTCCAGTGTCTCGTCTTCGGCGACCCCCAGCCCTACAGCAATGCCGAAATCTCCTATGTGCGCAAGACGGTCGGCAACATGCTGACCAACCGCGACAACTCCAAAACGGAATGTCTGCTCTTCGAAGGCGATGTCATGGGGGACGACCTGTCGCTCTATCCCAGGTTCAAGAAGATCATCGCGACCGGCAGCGTGCCGCAATACTACGTTGCCGGCAACCATGACCTCGATTTCGATGCAAAAAGCGATGCCGACAGCTTCGACACCTTCCGCCGCGAATTCGGGCCGGAATATTATTCCTTCGACATCGGTCAGGTGCATTTCGTCGTTCTCGATGACGTGCGCTATCCGTGCAACGGGGTCGATGACCACGCGTTCTGCGACCTGTCCGCCAGGCCGTCCTATAACGGCGTCATATCCGAGCGCCAGCTTGAGTGGCTGAAGAACGACCTTGCCAATGTTCCGCAAGACAAGCTGATTGTCCTGAACGCGCATATCCCGTTCGTGACCTACACGGATGCGCTCGCTCAGAAGCACCAGGTCGACAATCTGGACAAGCTCTACGAGCTCATCGGCGAGCGCCCGGCGCTCGGCCTTTCCGGCCACACGCACACAACGGAGCAGATCCTGCCGGGCGAATATTTCAAAGGCTGGAAGGAAGCGACCAATACCGGACCGGCGAAATTCCACCAGATCGTGACCGGTGCGGTGTCCGGCAGCTGGTGGGCGGGTGATCTGAACAATTCGGGCGTGCCCCACGGAACGCAGCGCCTGGGCTCGCCGCGCGGCTACTACGTGCTGGATTTCTCAGGCCCGGACTATGTCGACACCTACGTGACCTTCGAAGGTACGAGCAACGACCAGATGCACGTCTCCTTCAACACGCCGCGGTTCCGCACCTGGGCGGAAAGGCTGATCGGCTACACCAAACTCTACGATGTGCCGAGCGACATCACGCCGCCGGTCACCGTCAACGACCTCGGTGACATGGACATGCTGACCAGAGACGATCTCGCCGGAACGACCTATGTCGCCATCAACGTCTGGAACGGATCAAGGGACTCCAAGGTTTCGTTCACGATCAACGGGGGCGCGGTGACCGAGGCGGTGCGCACACAAAAGGGGGAAGGCGAAGAAGCACTGGCCGGTCCGGCCTATGCCGATCCGCTCGCCCTTGCGAAACAGTCGACCAACGGCCGGATCGCCGTTAAGAGCACCGATGGCGGAGAAGAGACCGCGGGCTTCTATACCTGGAAGGGCACCCACTGGACGGGGGTTGCAGGTCCGTTCCAGGACTGGATGCTTTCCAACAAATCCAGCCATTTGTGGCGCGCGGAACTGCCGAAGGATCTGCCGGTCGGCGTTCATACACTCGAAGTGACGACAACTGACCGCTACGGGCGCATGTTCAAACGGTCCAGGACGTTTGAAATCGTCGAGGCGTTGCCGCAGATGACGTGGCAGGAAAAATTCTGGCAGTAGTCCGGCAAAACTGCCGGAGACCGCCTGCAAGGCTTGTCCCGGGTGCATGCTGCGCCCGGGACCGTTTGGACAAGGACCATGAAACCGATTTGCCAGCGCATCAGCCGCGCCTTTGAAATCTTCATTTTCTGCGCGGTTGCGACCTTGCTGACCTGTGCGCCCTCCTCCGCTCATTTTTCCGAGGGCACGAAGGTTCGCACGATCCTTGTCGCGGAAGATGGCGGCGATCTCGTCTCCATCGTGCGGGTGCCCGCACCGCTGGTGTTTTCCGACCTGGTCGGCAGGGCGCAAGTGGAACAGGTGCCGTTGTCGTCGCCCTTTCTGCACCTGGAAACCACCGGCACCGGCGTGCGCTACCGGATCGACATGGCAGCCGTAGCCCGGAACCGGCCGGGTTTTGAGGACAGGCTGCTGGCCGCTCTCGTTTTTTCGCAGGCCGGGCTCGACCTGACCGCCTCCCTCACCGGTTTCACGGTTCATGCTCGCCGGCCGCAACAGCTGCTGGACAGCCTTGACGCGGCGCAGGCAGCAGTCAGGGGCAAAAGCACCTCCCTCGATCCCGTCTTCGGCGCTGCGGTCATCGACTATGCCGTACGGATCGAAAGCCCGGATCCTGCCGGTGACGTCGAGATCAGATCCGGATACGCCCCTCTGCTGCCGGGCCCCGGGGTCGCGATCGAAAACCATCTTGTCGATGCAAGAACGCAGCCGCCGCTGTCATCGACCGCGCCGGGACAACTGGAGACACCGGCGGTTCTGGACGGATCGCGCCTGTCCACCTTCCTGCATTTCGTCTACCAGGGCATGCTGCACATTCTCGAAGGGCTGGATCATGTTCTTCTGGTCATTGCTCTTGCGCTCGGTGTCGGTGCGACGCGCAAGCTCATTTATCTGGTAACCGCCTTCACGATCGGCCACTCCGTCACGCTGATCGCGACCTTTCTGGGCGCAACGCCCGCCTGGCCGTGGTTCATTCCGGCCGTGGAGGCGGCGATCGCGGCCTCCGTTCTCTACGCGGCCGTCGCGGCGATGGTCCGGAAATCCGGATCCGTGCTGATCTTCGCCGGGATCGGATTGCTCCACGGTCTCGGGTTTTCCTTCGTCCTCGGTGAGATCCTGGGACGGAACGCACCGGATCTTGTGCCGGCCCTGCTTGCCTTCAATGTCGGCATCGAGGTCGGCCAGCTGCTGATCCTGGCGGTCACCCTATCCGTCGTCTTTTGCCTCGAAAAACTGGCCACACCGGCCTTGCGGCCTGCAAGACTCGGCACACTTGCCGCCATTGCGATCCTGTCTTCGTGGTGGGTCGCTGAGCGTCTGGGCGGGGTCGTGTCGGCTGTCTGACAGGATACCCCGCAGTCGATACCCCGTTACTGGTTGTGCAAGGTCTGCGGATCTGCGCGTTTTGCGCGGCAAGCGCGTGCGCTTTCCACGATCCGTTGCCCTTTCACCAAGGGATTTGCCGGCTGATTGATCTGCCTCAAGGTCGCTCGTGCGTCTTGGCGGCACCTTGTGCTTCTAAAAAGGAGGCATGAATGAGCCACGTTCCCCACGAACTGCACGAAGAATTTCCGGAAGCCGCGGACGCAATTCACACGTTGAAAACCAATGACGCCCACTTTTCGCGCCTGGCCGAGGAGTATCACACCGTCAATCGCGAAGTGCATCGCATTGAAACGAATGTGGAACCCGCTGCAGACGAGGTACTGGAAGACCTGAAGAAAAAACGCCTTCATCTGAAGGACCAGATAGCCGCGATGTTGACGGCTGCGGCAAACACCGCGACCTGAGCCCCTCCTTTTCAGGCCGGTGTGAGTGCCCGCGTCGTCCCCGTCCGACGGCGCGGGCCGCCCTTCCAGGGCAACAAAGCGCTGCGCGCAAGGACGCGGCAGTCCTTCCCGATCACATCCGTTCAACGAGCAGCCACCACGACGACGTGGACGGAGCCAGCTTTTCAGGTAACGCTGAAATTGTTTCGCTATTTACATAACGCTGCGGTAGTTGGTCTTGTAGGCTGCGCAAATGAATCGGAGAAACCCTTTTAGGGCCAGATGTTTGAGAGACCCGGGAGCAACGCGGGATGCCGGTATCCAGGTTGACGCTGCGGCGTTCCATCTCGGATTGACGCGGGCCGACCGCCTTGCCGATGCATTCTCCGACGTGGCCTTGACCCGCTCCGGATCGTTGCTCCGATCGATTCAACCACCGGCTTCGCGCTCTTCGACAGCCAGACGCGTGCCGACTTCCGATATTACCCGCGCAGCCCAGTCCTCTGCGCACACACTGCGCAGATACCGTCATTGCGTGCGGTGGCGCCCGGTGCCAGCCATGCAACATGACAGGGTACGGGTCACCGTTCACACCTCCTTCGAGGCGGAAAACAAGGCTGAGGAGCGTGCCGCCCGCTTTGCGTTCTTCTTCGTGATCGAGGTCGACGATTTCAGCATCGCCTTGCCCATTGCGATCGACGACCCCGACCCCGGTAACCTGGAGACGATCCGGCAAACAGCGATTCAGGACTTCCGGATGCTCGTCCACCAGATCGCCGACGCCCCGGTCGCCAACGGCGTGACCGCACTCAAGAAAGCGCATGATATCAGCATTGACGCCTGACCGGGACAGGCGACTGCGGAAGCAGAAGCCCCACCACGCAGGGCGGTGCTTGGTTTTGCGTCTGGTGCCTCGTTCGGCCACTTTTTACCACCTGACGAGCTAAGCAGGCATCCCGTCGGCGAACCAAGAATAGGGCACCGTGATGCTTGTCCGTTATACCTTGAGCGCAGACGGGTGACGATCCGGTCGAAACACTTCGACACCTGTGCGGCTGTCAGGCGCAACCCGTTTCAGACCGCGCGACAGAGCCGCCCGCAGATTTATGCGCAGCCGCTCGACTTTCGGTTGCGCTTTTGCTTGTATGCAGGCGGGGGACCGGAAAGGTCTGATATGGAAGTGACATTCGCGGCTGTTCTGGCGGCCTGCGGAGGCTGGTTCAGGCGGAAGGTGCTCACACGACTGGATCCCGTGTACGACAGTCCAGAGCCTGCGGACACAGCTGATCCCTTCACCCGGTACTACAATCCCGCCGAGTTTCAGGAGCTTGCCGAACCCTATCGGGATGCCCGGCACCGGCTGTGGGCGAAGATCGCGAAAAAGCGCTGGAAAATGAACCCCGCCTATATGGGCATGCCACGTCTTGAAGAACTTGACGCGGTCGTTGAAGAAGCCGTCGAAACCCGCACGGCGTTTGCGGTGTTCTGGAATCATGAGCGCGCAGAAGATGATGAGCTTCATGACCTGGTGAAACAGGAATATGCCAAGCTTGTCGGGCTTGAAATGGACGCCGAAGATGCCCGGTTTGAATGGCTTGAACAAATCGCCCGGTGGCTTGACGGCATTGGGGCGCTTTCGCTTGAAGAGATCCACAGCTACAAGCCAAAGGAATGGTCCAACGCCGTGCGTCAGGCTCTTGACCGCCAGATAAGCGGCAAGTCCCCGCCTGTTCAGAAAACCGCGCCGCCGGAAGAAACCGCCATAGCACCGACCGACTAGGTTCTCGACATTCGGCAAAGGCTTTGTCCGGATGCGGCCTGGGGGACCGGAAAGAGATCTTGCAAGACGATCTCCAGTCTACGAAATTGTCATTCCGGCTGAAGCGCAGCCGGAAGGCCGGAATGACAAGCTCGTTGTCTGCAGACCGCCTCACGAGATCCAAGTCAGCTTTTACCGGAAAGCAGTGGGATTGAATATCGTGTGACGTCCACATTTGCGACTTTTGATTTTGGTGCAGAGGCCGGTTTCGGAGACGTCGAGATCTTCACACATGCGGCATTCTGGCGGCTCTGACGCTCCCGACAATCATTCCTGACGATTCTCGGGCCGTTGCTTGGAGATCTGTAGTTCCGGTGTAAAAATGATCACCGGTACATAGAGAAGTGTTTTATGGCCTCATCGTATATGTCCGAGTTTTCTTTCATCAAATCTGTGACTTTGTCTAAAGTCTTTCTTTCTTGAAATAACTCTCGATAGGATAATTTGCGATTTGTATTTACATTTTTTTTCTCCTCTTGAATATTGCAGTTAAATGTTGTGCAAAATCGAGAAAGACTTTCCTGGTATTCCTCTACAATACCAATGAAATCAAGTTGCTTCACTTGGACGTGCCCAAGATGAAGACGAAATGCTTTGTGCAGATTGAGGTTTTTGATATCAGTAATATCGTCTCCAGAAATCAAGTGAGGATGTTTTTTTCGGACATACAGCAGATAAGAGCCAACCCAGTCGATTGGCTCTCGGAAAAAGATGCCGGTTTTTACATTCTTTTTATTGCGCAAATTGCCAAACTCATCGAGGCAGTAATGACCATAGACAATTCCAGATTGCGGAATTTGTTTTGCGCGCCTCCTTCGAAACTTCTGCTTAATTATGTAAAAATCTGTCTTGTTCCGAGTTTTTCTGAGTGGATCTGAATAATATTTATGGAAACGAGACCCAAATTCGGATGATAGGCTTTTGCGAAAGCTTGTTCCTCCGCATTTAGGCATGTGAACCATTAATAAAACCATTATTACTACTGCTCTATTTAGATATGAGATTTTAAACAAGTTATAGTTGATATTTTTAAAGTTCGTCAACTTTAATTTTATGTGAGGCTATTATGAGCTCATTCACTAGGTGTGGACCCCTAGAGTCCGCGTGGCCGAGCATGTGGCAGCCAACAAGACCTCGACCTCCGCCGCGCCGCGTTTCACCTGAAAATTCTGCCCCCAAATACGCCAAGCCTGAACGCGGTTTGCGCTTATGGTCTAATCCGCCCCGGACATCCTCGCCTAGTCTGTCTGCGTGACATACTTCCTTGGCATCGCCGCTCTGGTCGCGTTCATCGTGTCCGTTGTTTTTCTCCTGTTGCTGCCTTTCACGCCGGGCCGCCGGTTGCGTCTGCTGGGCGGGTCAATTGGTTTCCTTTTCACGTCGATCACCTGCGCGACGCTTGCTTACAGCTCTGACATGGTCACGCTTGCCGAGTACGCGAGGGAAAGCAAAAACGGATCGCCGGACGATTGCAGCACTGCAACGGATTGCTGGCTCGACAAGTCGTGGCGTACCGCCACCCTTTACTGCCCCGCCATCATCGAGCGATTTGCAATGCGGGAGTTAGAATGGATCGACGGGCTCTTCGAGCCGAAGTTCAACCGCATCCGGCTGGACAATCCGCAAGGTGCTGCAGTCACCATGATCGGCGACAAGCTCAGGTTTCAGAACAGCTCCGGCGAATGGTCACGCATGACGTACGAATGCGACGTCCTTCCGGAGACCGACATCATCGTCGACGTCCGCGTCGACGCGAGGGACTGACGAGGAATGAACGGGTGACCGGTAGAGAGGCGTTCATGAGTGTTATCATTTTCATCCTGGCAGCCGGCGTCCTTTTGGGGTCGTTCCTAGGATATCGAGAAGGGACAAAAGACGGCTTCGACCGCGGGTTTGAACACGGCGTTCTGCGCGCAGACAAGATGTGGGCGGACAGGAGCCACACCCTCGTGGATACGCTCACAGACGGTGCCACCCGGAGATACGCTCAAAACAGGCTCTGCGGCTGGACGGGCAAGCACTTCGATTTCAACAAAGGAAGATGCGTCGCCAAAAAAGCAGCGCCCAGATAGGCATCAGGGGCCCGAACGAACGGGCCTGCCAACAAACAGAGTGTGCTGTTTCTCTACAGACCGACCCTCGTGCAACTACAAAAAACCCCCAGCGCCCCAAAAAAATGGCGCCAGGACTTTATCGAAAGCCCGGCGCCAGTCTGGGGAGGAACGACCCTCATCGTTCGAGTAAAATGTGGGATTTCCGGGCCAAACTTACAAGGAAATAAAGTGTGAGATAAGTGTGAGGAAAGTCCGCTTTCCTTTCGCTTTCATCAAATAATACAGAGCCTTATTCGAGACCTTGACGGGGCGGAATGAGTCCTGTTTGCTCTGGGAGATCTTCAATCCCCGGGGCGATTCATGGCCAGGTTCTTCCTCATCCTCTCCTGTTTCCTTCTGTTCGTGCCCGGGCTTGCCCTGGCCGCCGACTACTGCGTGGACGTCAATTCGAAAAAGGGCTGGCAGGGTGTCACCATACCCGATGGCCAGATCACGCGGGTCAGCTTTTCGGGCGGCTGGAGTGTGATCAACGGGGTCTACAAGCCTGTCGGGCCACGCGGCTATTCCGGCAAGGATGCCAAAAGCCTCGGCCCGTTTTACGGCTACAAGTTCGACCAGTCCTATGCCTTCGGGGAAATGCTCGTGAGAGACCAGGCTGGACGGATCGTGCCCTTTGCCGAATTCAGTGCCCTGGCGGTCAATACACGCAACCCGGCCGGCAACTATGCTTTCCGGATCAATGATCTCGACAAGGCCCTGTGGGACAATGCCGGTGTGATCAGGGTCTGCATATCCATGCGCTGAGGCGTGTTTCAGGAGAAAACGGCGACATGAGCCAAAAAACAGCACTTGTCACCGGTGCCGCGCGCGGCATCGGTCTTGCGACCTCGAAGCTGATGATCGAGCGCGGCTGGCAGGTTGCCATGCTGGACCGGGACGAAGATGAACTTGCCAAGGTCACAGCAGGCCTCGCAAATGCCGCCCCGTATTACTGCGACGTGTCGATCCAGAGCGACGTCGAGAAAACACTGCCCGCCATTCTTGAGAGGTTCGGGCGGCTCGACGCCGTGGTGAATAATGCCGGCGTTGCCCAGTTCGGCCCGATCGAAGGGACCGATTTCCAGACCTGGCGCACGGTGATGGACACCAATCTGGACGGGGTCTTCCTGGTTTCACAGGCGGCCGTCCCCGCGCTGAAGGAGACGCGGGGGGCGATCGTGAACATTGCCTCGATCTCCGGTCTGCGCGCCTCGACGCTGCGCGTTGCCTATGGCACTTCCAAGGCCGCCGTCATTCATCTGACCAAGCAACAGGCGGCTGAGCTTGGCGAATTCGGTGTGCGCGTGAACTGCGTCTGCCCGGGTCCGGTGCGCACGAAGCTCGCCATGGCCGTCCACAGCCAGGACATCATCGACGCCTATCACGACGCCATTCCGCTCAACCGCTACGGCAGCGAAAACGAAATCGCCGAGGTCATCGAATTCCTGTGTTCGGAACGTGCGAGTTACGTCACCGGCCAGATCATCGCTTCGGACGGCGGTTTCGAAAGCACCGGAATAGGCCTGCCGTCGCTGCGGAGCTGATATCGTTACACGGCCGCGGTCAGAAACTGCGCCGCGACCTGACGGTGATGCGGGCGATCGCGGTGCTCGAAGAGATAGATCCCCTGCCAGGTTCCCAGCACCATTTCGCCGTCCACGACCGGAATGGACAGGGAAACGGGCAGCAGCGACGCCTTGATGTGGGCGGGCATGTCGTCCGGCCCTTCGTAGGTGTGGATCAGGTACTGCATGCTGGGGTGATCTGAATGCGGCACGAGACGCTCGAAAAAGGCCTTGAGATCAACCTGCACGTCCGGATCGGCATTTTCCTGGATCAGCAGGGAACAGGACGTGTGCCGGACAAAGAGCGTCAGCAGCCCCTCACCCGCCCCTTCCTCGCGGAGCCAGGACGACACGGTGCGCGTGAACTCGTAAAGACCCGGTCCCCCGGTTTTCAAGGAAAAGACTGTGTGCATTCCGGTCTCGTTTCCCGTGTCGAAATCATGACTTGGGTCGACATTATACCAACCTCAACAAGTAAGAAGCCGTTTGATGGTCTTTTTAAGGTTCGCCGGCAAGGAGCGGTGCGCGGACCGGCCTGGTTGGCCGGTCAAGCGGCGCGACGCAGTCCGGCGGGCCTGAAGAGACCACCGGAGGCCGCGACATGAGAGCGTTCCGCCGTGTCGCGCATCTTGGCCGATGCTCCACATCGCCCTGCGACACGCTCCTCGCGGAACACTCTCATGTCACGGTCGAATAGGTTCTTACTTGTTGAGGTTGGTATTAGCGAATAAAGCCCCGGTTGCAATTGCCCGGACCCGCCGCCATGTTGACGTGTGACCTGTTCCCAACCGGTTTGCCCCCTTCCGGAAGCCCCATGCCTGATGCAAGACCCAAGATACTGATCGCGACGCTCGGAACGCGCGGCGATGTCCAGCCTTATGTCGCACTGGCGCAGGAACTGGCCCTGCAAGGGGCAGACGTGGTCCTGAGCACGGGGGAAGGTTTTGAGGACATGATCGAGCGCGCCGGTGCGCGCGCGCGGCCGGTGCCGGTGAACTACCAGACCCTGTTGCAACAGGAGGACATAAGGGCTGCCCTGCATTCGCTCAAGGGGATGATCAGGGCCGCGCGTCAGAACATCGTGCTCCAGCGCGAGATCGTGAAAGAGCTCTGGCAGATCGGCCTGGAGGAAAAACCGGACCTGATCCTCTTCAACCTGAAAGCAACGGTGATGACGCTCGTGGGCCGCAGGCTGGGCGTTCCGGCCCTGCCGACCAGCCTGCAACCGGTTCTGGCCGCAACAGGCGACTTTCCACTGGCGCTGTTCGGACTGCCCGACATGGGCGCCTTCCTCAATCGCCGGAGCTTCGGTTTCGGCCGCCTCCTGATGAAAGCTGGTCTCGGATCGCTTTTCAGGCCCCTCAAACAGGACGCGGCGGCAGAGCTCTCCATGCCGGGTTCTACGATTGACGGGTTTCAGCCCACCAGCGGCAAGGCACTTTCGCTCCAGGCCTTCTCGCGTGCGCTTGTGCCGACACCGGCCGACTGGTCTGCCGAATTCTGGCAGTGCGGCTACTGGTTCACCCCGTCTCCGGCTGACTACGCTCCCCCCGATGATCTGAGGCAGTTTCTCGCCGCAGGCGCTCCGCCGGTCTATCTCGGCTTCGGCTCCATGCCGAGCAAGAACCCGGAAGATCTGACGAAAACAGTGCTTGCGGCACTCCTGCAAACCGGCCAGCGTGCCGTCCTTGCCACCGGCTGGGGCGGGCTTGCCCGGGAGGCATTGCCCAGCGGGCTTTCCGGTAACGTCTTTCTGATCGACAAGGCACCGCACAGCTGGCTGTTCCCGCAATGCAGCGGTGTCGTGCACCACGGCGGTGCCGGTACGACGCACGAAGCGCTGCGCTGGGGCCGGCCGTCGCTTGTCTGCCCCGTTTTCGGCGACCAGCCGTTCTGGGGCCAGCGTGTGCACGGGATCGGGGCCGGACCGGAGCCGGTCGCCCAAAAGAAACTGACACCGGACGGCCTTGCCCGGGCCCTGAAGGCGCTCGAACACCCGGACCATGCTGTCGCAGCCGGCAAGGCGGCAGAGGTGATGGGCAATGAACCCGGGGCAAAAGGCGCTGCCGCGCGCATCCTGACCCTCGCTACAACCGGATAATACGGAGACACGTCCGCGAGGGAGAAAGCAGTCTCCGTCTCGTGCCGAGCCCGGCAAACTGCCGTAATCAGGCTTCCAGCGCCTTGCTGATCTCCTGGTTGGTGACCCAGCCGATCACCGGCTCGGACGGGCTTCCGTTCGCCGTCACGAAGACATCCTGGCAATCGTCCCTGCTTTCCATGCGCATCTTTGCGTCGGCAAGGGTTGCGCCTGCGCGTGCGAAGGCGATGGAATGCGTGATGAAGTTGCCGAATTTTTCAGGAGCGCGGGTTTCGCTTTCAAGATCATGCACCTTGTCCAGCGTGTCGGCATTGGCCGCCTCGTTCTTGAAGTTCACGGCTGCACCGGATGACGCCACCACGGCCCGCATCTCGCTCCAGATGCTCCTGTGAATGATGCCGATACAGGCCTTGGTTGCCGTCAGGATCACGACCCTGGAAATCGGCCTGCCACCGGGCAGCTTCTGTTCCATGGCTTCCGCGATCTTCTGAAGCGGTACGTCCCGCAGGTTGTCGTTGGGGGCGTCCACGCTGCCGACGATGGCGCTGAGCGGGATCATCGCCTCCTCGATCGACACAGACCTGAGTTTCTTGCCCGACAGCTTGACCAGGCTTTCGGTCGCCTTGCTGGCTGCCTCGAAGTTCTGCTTGCTGAAGTAGTAGGCAAGAACGGTTCCGACCCAGGTCGCGAACAGAGGCAGAAGGGCCGCGAAAACATACTGACTGTTCTCGACCTGCTTATCGGGGTCCTTGACTACAACCGTGCCGACGAACAGCACCACGAGAGACACGACAACCAGTCCGCCAATGGACAGTTTCACGATGTCTTCGGCAAGCATCTCACGGAAGCCCGACGACGCTCCTGACGCAGCGTTCGCCTGCCCATCAGCCTTGTCTCTGGCTTTCCAAAGCAAAACAACCACAATAAAAATGGCAACCAAAAGCCCGATTATTATTGCGTTCGACGTGCCTGTTCCCAGCATAGCCCCCTCCGTAAATTCTAAAATCGAAAAATGAACTTTAAAAACAAGATCGAATACTAAATCAGCAGTCAGCCTGCCACTACCAACCGGGTTGCAATCTGAAATTGAACGGCGCTAATCCAAGATCCGGCTCGCGATCAGAACCGGCGACGTGTACAGCCTGCAATCGAACCGGGGGAACGGATCGGCGCGGCGTTTTTGGCCCGCCCTAGGCGCAGGTCTTCCTGCCGGCGCGGACACGTGGCTGACGCATTCGGATGGAGTGGCTGCGCTTTCGTTGGCGTTCTCTCTTTTCTTTTCCGCGGCAGCCTGACACAACTGTTGCAGCCAGTTTCCGAAAAGGGGTCAGCCATCGTGTTTCCTGCCCGCTACAATGTTTTTGCCATTTGCCTTGCCCTGACGCTTGTTGCATTCGTTCTCATGTTCGCGGTCAGCGTTCATTTCTTCTGGCCTTTTCTGATCGTGGCAGCGCTATCGCTGGTCGGCCTCTACGACCTGCGGCAGACCAAGCATGCGGTTCTCAGGAACTATCCGGTTTCCGGCCATTTCCGGTATATTTTCGAAGCCATCAGACCGGAACTCAGACAGTATTTCTTTGAAAGCAACCAGGACGGAAAACCGTTTTCACGCGAACGCCGTTCGATGGTCTACGACCGCGCGAAGAACATCGAGGACGTCCTGCCTTTCGGGACTGAACTCGATGTCTATAACGACCATTACGGCTGGGTGAATCACTCCATCACGCCCAAGCACGAGAACCACGAAGAACTGCGCGTGACCATCGGCGGTCCGGACTGCAAACAGCCCTACTCCGCATCGCTCTACAATATCTCGGCGATGAGTTTCGGTTCACTGTCCGGCAATGCCATCCTTGCGCTGAACAAGGGTGCGAAGGCCGGGCATTTCTATCATGACACCGGTGAAGGCAGCGTGTCGCGATACCACCGCGAAGGCGGCGGCGATCTCGTCTGGGAACTCGGCAGCGGTTACTTCGGCTGCCGCTCGCCGGAGGGAAAATTTGATCCGGAGAAGTTCAAGGCGCAGGCGGCCGATCCCCAGATCAAGATGATCGAAATCAAGATGAGCCAGGGCGCGAAGCCCGGACATGGCGGCGTGCTGCCCGGCGCCAAGGTAACGGAGGAAATCGCCGAGGCGCGCGGTGTTCCCATCGGCGAGGACTGCATCTCGCCGGCGTCCCATTCCGCGTTCTCAACGCCGATCGAGCTTCTGGAGTTCATCAAGACGCTGCGCGACCTGTCCGGCGGAAAACCCGTCGGTTTCAAGCTCTGCATTGGCCACCGGTGGGAATTCATGGCAATCGTCAAGGCGATGCTGAAGACCGGCATCAAACCGGACTTCATCGTCGTGGACGGCGCGGAGGGTGGCACCGGCGCGGCCCCGATCGAGTTTGCGAACCGGCTCGGAACCCCTCTCCTGCAAGGGCTTCTTTTCGTTCACAACAGCCTTGTGGCCACGGGCATACGCGACGACATCAAACTGGGCGCCAGCGGCAAGCTGATCAGCGCTTTCGACATTTCGGGGACCATGTGCCTCGGTGCGGACTGGGTGAATTCCGCGCGCGGGTTCATGTTCGCGGTCGGCTGTATCCAGTCGCAAAGCTGCCACACCAACCGCTGCCCCACCGGTGTCGCCACGCAGGATCCGAAACGCCAGCAGGCGCTCGTGGTTCCGGACAAGGCCGAGCGGGTCACGAATTTTCACCGGAACACGCTGAAGTCTCTCATGGCCTTCACTGCGGCCGCGGGCCTCAATCACCCGAGCGAGTTCAAGCCGGAACACTTCTTCCTGCGCGGCGGACCGCGTGAAGTCATGTCGGCGAACGCCGCCTTCACCTGGCTGAAAAAAGGCGCCCTTCTGGACGACGTGCACGACATACCCGGCTACTCGGCCTTCTGGGCGATGGCGGAGCCGGAAAGCTTTCAGCCGTCAAAGTCACTCGATGCGGCGAGAATGCTCAATCACCACCGGTCGCATCACTGATCCGGACTCCGGTGCGCCCCCCGCAAACCGGCGATGGCTCAAGGCAGGTGATAGAACCAGCGCTGTTTCGGTTCCGCCTCGGAAAAACAGAGGATCCGGCCATCGGACACCCTGCGGACACAGGGTGTCTTGTTGATGAATGCGAAGTCAGCCAGTTCGTCGTTCCACCGCACCGGTCCGCCGTCGAAATACTGGACCTGGATTCGTTCCTCCGGCCAGCTGAAATCAATTCTGCAGCGCGCAGAGTCCGGTTCACAGGACCGGTCGTAACGGCACATCAGTGTCTCAACCGTCTCCCTGTCGTCCGAGATCTGACACCAGCCGTCCAGTTCGAGATCCGGGCTTCCGGGGACCGGTGTCTCCGGTCCGGCCGGTTCGTTGAGGTCCGGGAAGAGCCGGGTTCCGTTTCCGGTTCGTTTCTCGATTGCCGCAGCGCTGTCGCGATAAAGCTGTGAAATCCGGGTTGCCTGTTTGTGAAATGCGTCTTTCAACTCTTCACAGGTCTTGAACGCGGGAAACCGCGTGTAAAGTTGACCGATTTCAGTGACGGAACTCACGCCACTGGACATGATCTGTTCCCTGTACAGATCGATTGCCGCGCTTGTGCGTCTCAGGCGTGCGCGCATTTCCGGAGTGGCCTCGGATTTATGCCGCCAGCGCGGTATCCAGTTTTCGAACTCGACGGATGAATCAACCCTGCTGAGGACACATCCTTTCTCCGTTTCCCGCCACCATATGTGCCAGTTGGTCGACCAGATGTTTTTCGCCCAGAAGAAGTTGCCCCAGTTCGCATCCTTTCGGGCGTGATGCTCCAGATTTTTCGTGATTTCCAGCTCGGTGGACCCCGGCACGTAAAAATAGTTGTTCTTTGTCGTAACTTCAGGTGCGGACATCGCAAGCGGCACTGGCAACACGAAGCACAAGACAACAGAAAGAAACGCGGTCCGTTTCGCAATTCCCGAAATACTCATGATACGAAGACTTTCCTTGTACAAACCATTGCGCCGCCAGGACAGAATTGCGTTGCGATCAGCCGACAGGCTCCCGGCCAACACGCTTTCACCAATCCACACGGATCTCCTCGAACGGAACGCCGGCTCCGTCTATGTGGAACTGAGCGAGTGAAAATGACTGTGTTCCGACCGCCGGCTCAAAGAACCGGAACCGCAGCTTCACCGGCCGCGTCTTGCTCACGAACACCGTGGCCTTGTGGCGCACTTCGTTCTTTCTTCCGGTCCCGAGCGAAAAGGAGGAAATCGGATAAGTGATGCCGTCTTCGTCCTCCAGGAGGGTGCTCTGGTTCGAGATTTCCACTCTGCGGCCCGCATCTCCCAGAGCCTCCAAGGAGATGTCGCAGTACACGTACATCATCTTCTCCGAACAGGTGGCGAGATCGACCTGAATGTCGTTTACGACCTTTCTCCGTTTTCCCCTGGAGACAACTACGCCGTTCCCCGCATTGGCATGAAGGCTTCCTGCTTCAGCCAGCTTTTCAAGTTCGCCGACGCGCTCTTGCAGTTCCTTGATTTCCTTTTCCGGATTGTCTGCGTTCGCATCCATTGCCTCTTCTTCCAGCTTCGCGACTTGCCTGCGAAGCGCGATTTGCTCATTCCGCAGCCCGTCGAAGTCCTGGTTGGTCCCGAGGTTCGCCGGACGCTGCTCAAACGCCTCAATCCTGCCCAAAAGCTCCTGCTTGTCATCGTAAAGCCGGTTCACCTCGGTGTAGAAGTGATAGACGACCCCGGCAAACAGGATCAGCAGCACGAAGATCATGATCGCCGATATCTCGAGAAACAGGTTCCCGCGCTTCTGGAATTGGTCTTCCTTGATTTCGTAGTCCATCCCGTTCCACCAGACCTTTGCCCTGTCAGGAACCGTCCTCCCCATTGGACGGGATTGAAGATGCATGGTCAGACTTCAGCCTGACCATACCGATCTCCCGGCACCAACAGGCGCCGGGACATGTCTCAGTTCCACCGGTCAGGCAGCAGGATCTGCGCTTTCCGGCTTGGGCGGCTTGGGAGCTTTGTCCGCTGCCGCCTTAACGGCCGGGGCCGCCGCGGCCGTATCAATCGACCCATCCGGCAAGGCTTCAACGGGGCCGGTTTCGACCGGATCAATTTCCTTGGCGGGTGCCTCGGAAAGGCCATTGGTCAGCCCGGACAAACCGGACCCGTCCAACCCGACTTCCTTCATCATGGCATCCAGAAGCGGAGCCTGGGAGCGGTACTTCAGGGCGGACGTGACCATCTGGTCGGCGAGGTTTCCACCACCGCCCCCGTTCGGGCCCACGCCGCCGGCGGCCGCACCAGCGCCTCCGGTCATGCCATCGACCTGGATGATCTTGATGCCGTCGATCTGCTCCATCGGCTTGACGCTTTCTGCAATGATCTCAGGCAGCTGCTCCAGAAGCTTGACACGAACCTGCATCGCGATCTGATCCGGCGACAACAGATTGGCCGCTTCGTTGATCGCGCGCTGACCTGCGGCTTCCACCTCGTAGAGAGCCTTCTCGGCTTCCGCCCGGAGCTTGTCGGCTTCCGCGGAACCCTGCGCTTCGATGCGAAGCTTCGCGGCTTCCGCTTCCGCCGAAATACGAACGGCCTCGGCATGATCGGCGGCCGCCTGTTTCTGGGCTTCCGCGCCAACGGTGACCGCGACCGCGTCCATTTCGGCAGCCTTGCGGGCTTCGATCAGTTCGATCTGCTTGTCACGCTCTGCCACCTCGGTTTCCCGGGCGGTCGCGACCTGTTCGGCCGCACGCGCCGCAATGGCCCTGGCCTCGTCTGCCTCGGCCTCCGCCTCGGATTTTTCACGTGACTTTGCAGCAACGGCAATGTCGCGATCCTGCTCCGCAAGTTCGATCAGCTTCTGCTTGTCGACATTGGCTGCCTCGACGGTCCGCTCCTTGGAGATCTCCCGCTCGCGGACCTGCTGGTCCATCGCGATCTGGCGCTCTGTGACAGCCTGGTTGGACTCAATGTCCTTCTCCTTGACCTTCTGGCTTGCAAGGATCTTGGCTTCTTCGGCCTCACGCTCGCGCTCGGCCTGCTGCTTGGCGATCAGCGATGACTGCTCGGCCCTGCGGATCTCGATTTCGCGCTGCTGTTCGAGTTTGGCGAATTCTTCCTCGCGGCTGATCTGCAGACGCTCCTGCTCCGCCTCGAGATTCTTGCGCTGAATCAGGACTTCGGTCTCCTGTTCGATGTCGTTGCGCTTCTTGCGGCGCTCCTCGATTTCCTGGGTCAGCTTGGTCAGACCTTCGGCGTCGAAGGCATTTTCCGGATTGAAGTATTCCCGGTTGGTCTGGTCGAGGCCGGTGAGCGATACGGATTCCAGTTCGAGACCGTTTTTCAGAATGTCTTCGGAAACGGCAGCCTGCACCTTCTGGACGAAGTTCACGCGCTGCTCATGCAGCTCTTCCATCGCCATTTCAGCGGCAACGGCGCGCAGGGCGTCGACGAACTTGCCTTCGACCAGTTCGCGCAGGGCTTCGGGTTTCATGGTCCGCTGACCAAGCGTCTGTGCAGCGTTGGCAATGGATTCGATGGTCGGCTGAACGCGGACATAGAATTCCGCCAGAACGTCGACGCGCATGCGATCCCTGGTGATCAGGGCCTGGTCGTTGGAGCGGCGCACCTCAAGGCGCAGCGTGTTCATGTTGACGGGAATGACATCGTGCAGCACCGGCAGCACGAGTGTTCCGCCATTCATGATCACGCGCTGGCCACCGAAACCGGTCCGTACGAAGGAGACTTCCTTTGAAGACCGGCGGTAGAGGCGGGAAATGATCAAACCGATTGCCAGCAGGGCCACGAAGCCGATGCCGACGAGAATCAAAATGCTTATGAGTTGGTCCATAACTTACAACTCCCTTTTTCTTTTGATGAAATTCAAGAGCCCGGCGCGGGCGTCAGCTGTCAGCGCCGGTCAAAGTCGCGTTCGTGTTGCGTATCGCGGTGAAATGCGGGCCCTGCTGGCGGACGATGATGATGTCCGTCCCCTGCTCAAGCACCTCGCCCTCCACGTCCGGCTCGACCAGCACGTAGTGAGATTGTCCGGTCGGATCGCTGAGGCGCGCCTGTGCAGGCAGTCCCTGCCTGGCGTGGCCCTGAACGATGACGGCGGGCTTGCCGACGAATGTCTGCCGCGAGACGGCATCGCTTTCGTCCTTGGGCATGACCCGTGACAGCCCCAGCGCCGTCACCCGTGTGAAGGGCAGTGCCCCCGCGAACGCGCCGGCAGATGCCAGGATGCCCGGCAGGAGGAAACCGGTCACCGATTGCACAAGGCCCTGCAGCACATAGCCGACGAGGCCAAATCCGGTGAGAAAGATCACCAGGATGATCAGTGCGGGCACCCGTCCGAAGCAGAGCCAGCCAAGGATTTGGCTGAAGAGCCCCTGTCCCGGCCCGGAAATCTCCGTTCCCGCGGCAACTGTTTCAAGATCTCCCGGCAGCACGCCTCCCTGGATGTCCGCGTCGAACTCCGGTGCGTCGATTTCGGGGAGGTCCACATCCGGCAGGTCCACTTCCGGAAGCAGGCTGTCGATCATGCTCGACAGGCCCAGTCCCATGAGCGTGCCCACACCTTCGGCGAGCGCGATCGCAATCATCAGGCCAAGAGCGACCGCAAAAGGCGTGTTCGGCCCGGCTAGGATGAACTCGAACATGTTCAACCGTCTTTCGCCGACGCCTTCAATGCTGCAAGGCGTTCCGACACCCTGTTCTTGCGGGCAAGGTCCTCAAGCTCCGCAAGTTTGGTTGCATCGGCCCTGTCGGGCGTCTGCGTGCCCGGCAGGCCGGTCGCGCCCTGCATGACACGATCGAAGGCTTCTTCCGCCTTGCGGGTCTTGCCCTCGACACTGTCCCTGGGTGCGGCTGCACCCGATGCTGCACCGTCCGCCGCACTTTGCTGCTGGGCGCGGCGGAAGTTGTCGAGCTCGGCTTCCATTTCCCGCTTGCGGGCCTGAAGCGCACCTATGTAGCCCTCCAGTTCCTTTTCCTCACGGCTGGCATCCGCGACAGCGGATTCCAGCACGGGGATCTGAACTTCCAGATCGAGCTGCCGCGCGATCGCCGCTTCGGCGAGATCGTCGCGCCCCTCTTTCACCGCCAGGGCGATCTGACCCTGGAGTTCTTCGTGACGCGAGGTTGTTTCCCCGAGGCGCGTGTTCGCAAGATGCTTGTTCGCAAGCACACCGGCCAGTTCATCGCGAACCTGGTCGACGGCCCGGTCGACTTCGCGGATCGCCTCCGCCATGACGGTTTCGGGGGAAGTGTTTTCAATGGAGTCCACCAACTGGTTCACACCGCCGGAGACCAGACGCGTTACGCGTGCTACGAGACCTTCTGCCATTTTTTTCCTTCCTTTCCGTTCATCTTCGTCCGTAATTCAAAAAACAAATACATCCGGGGCATCACGCATTGCGATGCAGACGGCAATCGCCGGCCGGCCTCATCGGCCCCTTTCTCCAATCACCGGCGCCATGAATCTGCTGCCGGGCAACTTTCAGTCTCTCGCCGCGCGCCTCTGATCCAGCAGCCGCGCGACCTCCAGAATGGGCTCCAGCCTCTTGTCCATCAGCGCCGGATCATACGTCCGGCTCGGCGTTGTCAGCCCGAGGTCGAAAATCTCCTCGATCACCGAAAACAGTTCCGCAGACAAGGCGGCTTCGAATTTTACCAGATCCTGTTCACCTTGCTCAGGTCCGGGTGCCGAAGCGATCAGTTCCGCGAGCATTTCGGGCAATCGTTCATACAATTTCATGACAAGGTCGGACCTTATCCCGGTTTCCCTCTGCAATTGCCGCAAGCCCCTTTCCGCAGGCCGCACCATCGAGCGGAGCAGGTCTTCGCACGCGGCGACGTCCTGAACGCCTTCCTCTCGTTCGCGGGCCGCTTTCAGGATTTCGCGCATCTTGTCGCTCGGAGTTCGGGCGCCCTGAACCTCATAGCCCGCTAGGAAGGCCACATCGTCGTCACTGAGCCTGACGCTGATCGGAATACTCTTCGGCATAGACGTCACCAATCGTCTTCGTTTGTATTAATATGTTTACATATGTACACAAAAGTTTTCATTTGTCAAGAAAAATCGACCATCAAGTGCAGGATTTGGCAATTACACGTCAGGGATTCAAGAGAGTTATCCGTCCATGCCGCGCGTCAATTCCCGGAATTTCCCTTTCGAAACCGTCGGAAAATCGCAGGCCGGCAGGCTGCGGCCACTGATGCGTGCGCGGGTCATGCCTGCAACTGGTTCAGGAAAGACGGGCCCGGCCCTCTCAGACATCTTCCGCGAGCCGAGACACGAATGCCCCGGCCTCGTGCGACCTGACGACGGCATGTCTCACGAGATCATCGAAATGGCTGGCGAAGAGCTGAATGTGGCGCGTATTGGAAAAGGCGAGATAGCGCTGACCCAGATAGAGGGCCGCCCATTTCTGGCCGAAAACCGTGAAAGGCGACGAATACCGGTCCGTTGCACCGAACAGGTGCAGGCGCAGGGAGGGATAGAGATCGGAGAGGCTCTTTCCCATGACCTCCAACTGTTCCCTGCGTTCGTCGGGTGAAAGACCGGACCAAAGTCCCTCGCCGCGCGCAAACGCCTCAAGGGCTTCCTTGGAAAGCGCAATTTCCATGTCCGATTCGGCACGTCCGAGCAGCGCTCTCTGATCGCGTGTACCGGTGATGGCCTGGTCTGCTGTCCGGAGCGTCTCGCCGGCATATTCATAGGCCAGCACCGCATCCGTTTTCAGAACATCAGGCAGATTTGCGGGAACGTGCCGGATCTTCGCCCCGACGGCGTCGCGGTACCAGGCCAGAAGGTGTTCATCGACCGGATGCCGGTCGGTTTCGGCAATCTGAACCGCCTGATCAAGGATCTCCGCCGCGGCCCCGCGATGTGTCGACAGACCGAGAAGCCAGTCCGCGGACACGCCAAGAGCCGTGGAGATCGACGCCAGCGCCTGGCCATTCGGCAGGCGCGGTGCCTCCTCGGACAGGAGTTGCGATACGGTGGAGCGGTCCAGATTTGCGCCGCGCGCCAGATCGCTACGGTTCATGTCGCGGCTGCGGATGGCATCTGAAAGCCGTTCACGGAAGAGTTCTGCGCGTTCTCGCTTGTCCATCGTTGATTATTGTCTGCCGGATTTTTCAAAATCAACACAGCGTTGACCAAAGTCGGCAAGTTACGAGCGCCCTCCACATGCTGTGCGCCCTCTGTCCCGGCTCCGCCGACCTCGCTGAATGAGGAATTCACCTTGTTCGCGACACCGCGCGGTGGAAAAGCGTGAGCGAGCGCTGATCCGGCGGCGCGTTCACGACGATCGAATCGGGTCTTCACGCCGCCATCAAAGTGGGCGATCCTGTGCGGGTTCCGACGGCGATTGCCGCAGAACAGCTTTTTAGGGGGACCGACATGGCAACAGACCAGGAAACATCGCCATCAACGGAAGGAATGGTCGACTATGACGCGAACTCGCGGGCTCAGAAGGAACATGCGCTCGGAAACTCGGAGATCATCGCGGACCTGGCGCGGCGTGTCGCGAACCTTCCGCATGACCTGAACATCACCGATTACGGTTGCGGCCCCGGACAAAGCGCCGTCGAGACGGTGCGGCCCGCACTCGACGCCTGGAGCCGTGAGAGTGCCCTGAAATCCGTTTCCGTCTGTCATGCCGACCAGCATGGCAACGACTGGAACACGCTCATGAACCTTGTCTCGGGAAAGAGCGGTTACCTGAACCGGCCGCATCCACCCCTGGTTTCAGCGGCCGTCGGCTCGTTTTACGACCGCATGGTCCCCGATCGCTCCGTTTCCCTGGGCACCTGTTTCTTCGCAAGTCACTGGCTCAGGTCGACCGTCAGCCTGCACGCACCCGACACCGTCTGGTTTGCCGACCTGACCGGCGACCCAAGGCAGGTGATGTGGCAAAAGGCAAAGGACGACTGGATCCGGTTCCTGCGCCTGCGTTCAGAAGAACTTCAGCCGGGCGGATACCTGTTCGTATCGACCATCGGCGCCGTTCCGGAAGCCGGTGAAATCAACGGCACGGCCGCATCCGGACGCGGGATCTACCGCGCGATGCAGGCCGTAACCGCATCCATGGCCGAAGACGGCCTGCTTGACCGCAACGCCGCAGACAATTTCGTTTTCGGGCTCTGGTTCCTGACCGCGCAGGAAGCGCGGGAACCCTTCGAGGAGGGGTCGGGTCTTGCCGATCTCTATGAGGTCGACACGATCGATGTTGCCGGTGTCGACGGTGGCGGTGATGTCTTTGCGTCCTCTCTGAATGATCCTGCGGACTACGCCAGAAAATATGCCGGCTACACCAAGGCCTTTGCGGCAAGCTCATTGCGCGCCGGCCTGTTCGAAGCGACCCTTGGGGAAGGCAAGAACACGACATGGCTGGAGAACGAATTCTTCAGACGCCTTGAGGACCTCTACCGCGAGAAAACGACGGCCTATGCCCTTGAACAGTGGCATCTCAAGGTCATCCTGAGGCGAAAAGAAAACTGACCGGCCATCAACGGCTCGCCCGCATGCGCCTTGCCGCCGCCCTACTCGGCCGCGTGCGCCAGGAAACCGCCCGACTGGCGTTCCCACAGCGTGGCGTAAAGACCGCCGCGTGCCAGAAGATCGCGGTGCGTTCCCTCTTCGATGATGCGGCCACCGTCCATGACGACGAGCCTGTCCATTGCCGCGATGGTCGACAACCGGTGGGCCACCGCGAGCGTTGTCCTGCCTTCCATCATCTGAGCCAGGTTCTGCTGGATGGCGAGTTCCGCCTCGCTGTCAAGCGCGGATGTTGCCTCGTCGAGGATCAGGATCGGTGCGTCCTTTAGGAGCACTCTGGCGATGGTGATCCGTT
The DNA here is from genome assembly GCF_965229775.1 of Roseibium sp. GTDB lineage: Bacteria > Pseudomonadota > Alphaproteobacteria > Rhizobiales > Stappiaceae > Roseibium. The sequence continues at coordinate 3,811,610 of NZ_OZ245929.1, read as the reverse complement.
GCCGCTGCCCGCCTGAGAGTTTGACCCCCCTGTCGCCGACATGCGCGTCCAGCCCGACCCGTTCCTTGCTGTCCCTTTGCTCCGCAATGAATACCTCGGCCTCGGAGGCACGCGCAGCGGCCAGTACCTCGGCGTCGCTCGCTGCGGGTTTGCCGTAGCGAATGTTGTCGCGGATCGACCTGTTGAGCAGCGAGATGTCCTGGGTGACGACCCCGATCTGCCGGCGCAGCGATTCCTGCGTCACGTCCCTGATATCCTGGTCATCGATCGCGATGCTGCCTTGCGACACGTCCCTCAGGCGCATGAGCAGCGCAATCACCGTCGACTTGCCGGCGCCCGAAAGACCGACCAGACCGACGCGCTCTCCCGGGGCGATGGTCAGGTCGAAGTTTTCCAGAACCGGCTTGCGATCCTTCTGATAGGCAAACGAGACCGCGTCGAAACGGATCTGTCCCTGGGTTACGCTCAGGTCCCCGGCGCCCGAACGGTCCTTGATCTCGGGCCTGCTGGTCATGATCGGCATCGCATCCTTGATCGTGCCGAGAGTGCTGGTGATGGACTGCCCGACACTGATGAAGTTGGAAGAGGCTGCCGACAGCGACCTTGTTACCGTCAGCCCGGCCACGAAGTCGCCGAGCGTGACCCAGTTCCCGACAAGCCCCCAGAAGCCGATCACGGCAACCGCCAGCATCAGGAGCACGTTGAGGAAATAGACGCTGCTGTCGGTCAGGATATAGGACCGGTTTTCACTGTGCCTGGTATCGATCGTTTCGCCGATCACCTTGCGGATCGCACCGGCTTCGGAGTCTTCTGCGGCAAACAGCTTGACCATCGCGATGTTGGAATAGACATCGGTCATCGCGCCGGTCGCCCGGGAGTTGGCGGCGGCAACCTTGGCGGAGCGCTGCATGTAGGTCGGGATTGCCAGCCAGGCGACCAGAACATTTGCGGCGATCCAGAAGAAGACCGGGACCGCAAGCGGCCAGGCGAGTGCAAGCAGCAACAGGAACGACCCGCCGAACTGGATGATCAGAAAGGGGATCGTCTCGATCGCCAGCATCATCTGGCGATGGACCGACATCGTCACCTGGGCGATGCGCGAGGCGACCTGCCCCGCGAACGTGTCCTCGAAGAAGGCGAGATCCTGCATCTCGACGGCCTTGTGCGCCTGCCAGCGCATGGCGGCGGGCAGGAGAATGCGGACGGTCTGAAAGGCGAATGTCTGCCGTAACAGAAACACCAGCGGGCTGACGATGACGAACAGGACGAAGAAACCGGCCAGGATCCACATGTGTCCGAGAAGAAACGCGCGCGCCCCTTCGGCTGTCACGCCGTCAACGACAAAGGCGATCGCCCAGATCCCCAGAAGTCCGAGCAGCGACGAGATCATTGCCAGGATCGAGACTATGACGAGTTGCCTGCGGAACATCCTTGCGAAATGCCAGACCAGTCTCAACGGCCCTTTGTCGGGCATCGGGGTGACCGGCAGTTCCAGCGGCTTCAAGTGCGTTTCGAACGGACGGAAGTAACGCTCGATCAAGCCGGCAAAAATCGGTCTGGCAAAAGCCACGCCTCGTACTCCTGAATGGTCTTCCAATACCCGCGATGCCCGGGTGACAATGTGTACCGGGCTCCGGCCAAGCCCCAACCGGGTCGCATCGCCGCTCAACAGAGTATTTCCCTGGCGGTCTACTTGCCGGTATCGGCGCGTTCGCAAGGTGTTATCCTGTACATGCACCGGCGGTCGCCGGACAAGAGATGCTCAATGCGCTCAACCGTGGCCTCCGGGCCGAGGACGTCCTTGAAGAGCGTGAGCTCCGAGCGGCAAAATCCCTGGCAGGCCGTCGCCGCGGCGCAGATCGAACAATGGTTTTCCACCAGAAGGAACGCGCCGTCCTCGCGGATGACCTCCGCCATGTAGCCTTCCCGGCTGCGCAGATCCGCCAGTATCTCGACCCGGCCGTGCAAATCTTGCGCACCGCTCATGGCCGACTTGTAAAGCTGGCCTGTTTTCGCTTCGCGGTGCGCAATCAGGTTTTCCAGGCCGTCTTCGCCATAGAGGTCCGACAGCCCTTCCAGCAGCCCGACAATCAGGGTCGAGTGGCTGTCGGGAAATTGCTGGTGCCCGGCGGCCGTCAGCCCCCAGACGCGCTTCGGGCGCCCGACCGAGCCTTTGACATCCTCGAAATCGACCAGTCCCTCGCCATGCATTCCGTCAAGATGTTGCCGGACCGCGACCGACGTCACGTTCAGGTTGTCCGCAAGATCGGCAGCCGTCTGCGGGCCCGATGACTTGAGTGCGTTTAGGAGGCGGGTTCTCGTACGGTCGGCCATGGCTCCAATATAGGGCTGGCTTCGCATTAAAAAATAGTTCTCTTATCAAATTATCGTTCAACGAGAGAGAAAAAGGACCGCGATCTTCAACGGCCGGCGGGTTCCGAAATTGATTCCAGTGATTGGCGTAAGCCACTGACATTCATGAAATTTCAGAAAAGTCTCTGCAAAAGCATGCCCGATCCCCTTCAGATTGATTGTCAGCGCGATTATCACAGGTTGCCGCAAGAAACAGTTCTGGTTTTATGAGTTCTGACAAAATACAATCGGAAGCAAATTCACTCTTTTATCTAAACTAAAAGTAGGTACTCTAACCTTTCTTTTAGCTTCTTCCGTTAAGAGATAGTCCAATTGGAGGAGTTGATGGAAAAAATCCGGGTTTTTCTGAGATGGATGTCGATAGACCCGCGCCATCCGGAAATCGCGCAAGCGCAGTACAACGAACTGAAAACCCAGATCCCCTCCCTTTACGCGCTGCTCATGGTGAACGCGATTGCCGTCGCGTATACCCATTACGACGTGGCGCCCGTCTACCTCACCGTCGGCGTTCTGGTGCCGATGCTCGTTCTGACGAGCATTCGCATGGTCGCCTGGATCCGCGCCAGGCATGTCACCCTGGGTCCTGAAGACGCCATTCGGAAAATGCGTCAGACCGTCATTCTGGGCAGCGTGATGGCCGCGATCTACATCACCTGGTCGCTCGCTCTCGACGGTTATGGCGGTCCGGAAGAACGCGGCCATGTGGCGCTCTTCATAGCGATCACGGTGATCGGTTGCATATTCTGCCTGATGAACCTGCCCCAGGCCGCATTCGCGGTCATGTTCATCGTCACAGTGCCCTATCTGGTCTACTACATCCGCCAGGATCAGGACGTCTACTTCGCAATCGCGATGAACATCTTTCTGGTCTGCCTGGTCGTTCTTCAGGTTCTGATCAGCGGCTACCGGGGCTTTTGCAAGCTGGTGCAGTCGCAGTCCGACCTAGCCGCCAAGCAGCAGGAAACCGAACGCCTGAATGCGGAAAATGCACGGCTTGCCCAGACGGATGCACTTACCGACCTTCCCAATCGCCGCTATTTCTTCAATCGGCTCGAGGCGCTGATCAGGGACGTTGGGGGAAGTGAAACCAGGTTCGCCGTCGGCGTCGTCGATCTGGACCGGTTCAAACCGATCAACGACACCTACGGGCACCAGCTTGGTGACCAGCTTCTGATGGAGGTCGGCAACCGGCTCAAGGCACTGGACGCGCAGAATGTCGAGGTCTGCAGGCTCGGGGGTGACGAATTCGGCTTCCTGTTCCACGGCGATACCAACGAGGCGGCGAACGCGGGTCAGTCGATCTGCGACCTGATCACCGAGCCCTACAAGATCGGAGATCTCACGTTGTCCGTCGGCGCGTCCTGCGGCATTGCGGTCTATCCGGACGCCGGAAAAAGCGCGCACGCCCTTTTCGACCGATCCGACTATGCGCTCTACAATTCCAAGACAACCTCGCGCGGCCATACGACCGTTTATTCGGAAGAGCACGAGGCGCGGATACGCTCGGAGCGGGCGATCGAAACAGCCCTGCAGAACGCCAATCTGGATGCGGAGTTTCAGGTCTATTTCCAGCCGGTCGTGTCCCTGCCCGACAAAACGGTGGTCGGGTTCGAAGCCCTGGCGCGATGGCACAGTCCCGTCCTGAAAAGCGTCCCTCCGGATCGTTTCATTGCGGTTGCGGAACGGACCGGGCAGATCAACCGCCTCACCTTGTCCCTGTTTGACAAGGCTGTCCGGCAGATCAAGGACCTGCCCGGAGACCTCAGTCTTTCCTTCAACCTGTCCGCCCAGGACATCACGTCGGCGGTGACCGTCCATGCGCTGCTCGACGCCATCGAACGCCACGGCGTCAATCCCAGGCTGATCACCTTCGAAATCACCGAGACCTCGGTCATCGGCAGTTACGAAGCAGCCGAAGAGTGCCTGCAGACGTTGCGCAGCGCAGGCGTCAAACTGGCACTGGATGATTTCGGAACCGGCTACTCGAGCCTGGGCTATCTGCACCGCCTGCCGATCGACTGTGTCAAGGTCGACCGCAGTTTTGTTGCCGGTATCCACGAACCCGTCGCGAGCGGCGTGATCACGTCGATCATCAACCTTTGCCGCTCGATGGAAATGCTCTGTGTCGTGGAAGGTGTCGAGGACCGGACACAGCTCGACCTGCTGTCTGCCCTGCGCTGCAATCTTGTTCAGGGTTACCACTTCGCCCCGCCGTTGCCGTTCGACCAGATCCTGGAAAGCGCACGCGCAAACGGGACGGTTGCCGGTCTCGCGCTCTCCAGCACGGACGGCATGGAAGAACTGAGACTGTCCAGCGCCTGACCATGTACATGTCAGCGCCATCCGCGATGACCGGGAGAGCCATTCTTGAGCGGCGGCACAAAGCGGCAGAAGGAGATGCGCAAGGCCCTGCGCAGCCTTGCACCCAGGATCCCGATGAGCGACGCGGAAGCGATACTCGGCATCGCGCTTTCCGCTCACCTGCGCCATCTGCCGCCGTCGATCGCACTGTGGCAGGCGACCACCAGTCACGTCCGGCACGCGCTGACCGAGTACGACACCCTGCTTGAAGAAGGCTATGACCGGGATGCCGCCCGTTTCTTTGTTGTCCAGACGATGAACGACATTCTCAGCGACTGGGGCTGCAACAAGGAAGTCTCGGCCGACCCGGACCCGTCCGGCTGATCCGGGTTATACCCTAAGGCCGTTTGGCGACCAGATCGATTTCGACCAGGGCATCCACTGCAAGACCGGAGACGCCGACACAGGTGCGGCCCGGCAGCTTGTCGGGCGGGAAGAACGCCCTGTAGGTCTCGTTCATCCTGGCATAGTCGCGCTTGAACTCGGTCAGATAGACACGCGCAAAGACCGCGTGCTCCAGCCCGAGACCGACGCCTGCCAGCACAAGCCTGAGGTTCTCCATCACCCGTCTGGTCTGCGCCTCGATGCCGTCCGGCAGCGGCGCCTCGGGATCGTCCGGAAAAGTCGGCATCTGGCCGGTGACATAGACCCAGCCGTCGGCCTCGACGGCATGGGAAAACGGGGCAACGGGCTGCGGCGCGTCGCCGACCATGTGATGGATTGGAAGCATGAGCGTCTCCGGTAATTTTCAGTCTTGAACCGGAGCCAGACTAGCGTCACGACCGTGGGTAAATCCACTGTTCGGGGATATGCGCCGTCACGGTCTCGCCGGCTTCGATCACTCCGGGCTTTTCAACATAGCCGACAAGGCCGCGCAGGCCGCGCGCCACCTGCGGAAACAGCAGGTCGAGACCCTCGCGATCGGGGTAGTTCGCGGCAATCGCCGCACCCGCAAAGCGGCACGGGGCGTTGTCGCCGTCCACGCGGATCACCGTTCCGCCTTCGAAGACCAGCCGGGTGCGGGGCGGGATGCGAGTCAGGTTGGCAATTCCGGCAACCAGAATATTACCGCCGATCCATTCCGGTTTCAGATCCCCGATCTCCATTCTGGCCGCGACTTCGGCAAGTTCCTCGACCGAAAGGATCGACACCTGCCGTTCGTTGCACATTTCCGTGCCGCGCGGATACCAGGGTTCCCGTCCTCCGGACTTGCGGGTGAAACCGGCGTGCCGGTCTCCGGGAACCCCCTCGAAGCTCAGCTCCAGGCGCTCGGCGGGCGCCGTCTGAAAATCATCCGGGGACGGCGTGCGGTAGACGCCCTGAACCTTCCCGTCCACCTTGAACTTGCGTGCAATCCGGATCTCTTCCGGCATCAGTGCAGGCTGGTCAGTCATTGTCGGCTCCTGTTTTCTGACACCGAGGGGTAATACCAACATCAACAAGTAAGACCCTGTTCGATGGTCTTTTTCAGGGTCGCCGGCAAGGAGCGGTGCGCAGGTCGGCCTGGTTGGCCGGTCAAGCGGCGCGACGCAGTCCGGCGGGCCTGAAAAAACCACCGGAGGCCGCGACATAAGAGCGTTGCGCATCTTGGCCGATGCCCCACATCGCCCTGCGGCACGCTCCTCGCGGAACACGCTCATGTCCCGGTCGAATAGGGTCTTACTTGTTGAGGTTGGTATAGGCCCGCCGGACGAAGGACACCAGCAAATCAAATTGATCAACGCATCAAACGTGTTGATCTTTTCGGCCGTAAGGATCCAGCCCGTCCCGCACAACGCAAAAAGGCCCGCAGCACTGTGCGGGCCCTGAACCACGTTTCCCCGGTTACTGGAGCTTCACGGTGCACACCATCTGTGTGTGCTGCGAATTGATCCAGCAGTTGGGCGGCAAGGGTCCGGTCGGGATCGGATAGTAGTAGTAGGTCGGCTGGTTCGCCGCGTTGGCAATCGCCGCGCCGGTCGCTACGCCGGCGGCATAGGCACCCGGATGATAGTAGGGGCCATACGGCGGGTAGTAAGGACGATAGGGCGGATAGTAGGGATGATACGGGTGATAGGGATGATGCCAGGCGCGGCAGCGCGGGTCCTGCGGCGAGTGGTAGCAGTAGGGTCCGTAGGGCTCGAAACCGACCGATCCCGGCGCAGTTGCGGTTGCCCGGCCGTGATGGTGGTGCGGCTGGCGGGCGCTGCGGTCAATAAAGAGCGCGACGCCTTTTGCCGTTTCCGGCAAGTCGCCCCGCAGAACCGTCACGCCGTAGACCATCGATGATCCATCGGACTTGGCCGAAGTCAGTTCGACGAGCGCAGGCGCCTTTCCGGTTTCGCTCAGAACCGAGACAACCGCATTGGGCGGATCGCCCTTGAACCCATCATCGGAGTTCCAGTAGTCCGCAAAATCGGCGTTCGAGATCTGGCCGCCCACGCGATACGGCCTGTCGGAGAAAAACAGGACACCCGTGTTGGCATCCGAGAGTGTCAGGGAGGTGCCGTCATAGGACATCTCGCCCGCCTGCTGGACGAAGTCGTAGGTTGGCGGCGGCGTCGGATCGGCGTTGACCGGTTGGGCCGTCTGAGCGCTTGCCGGTCCGGCTGCAATCATTGCCAACAGGCCGGCGCAGACCGTGAGGCCGCGCGGAATTCGTTTAAACTGCATGTGTTGTTCCTCCTCCGGGCCAAGCGGGGTGCCCGATTGCTGACACGCAAATCTTGCACAAAGCGCCGGTTGAAATTGTGACATAAAACACAGTCTTTGCGGGCAATTGCAGCCGGATCAAGGCCCTGAAATTAATATTCGGTAAGGCTCACGTCCGAGGCTCAGGTTTCAGGGTCACTTGCGTTCAGGTCCGACGTCGCACTCCAGATGTGTTCCTGCCGGAGCCCTTGCAGGCAGCGGACGACTTTCCGGGCGTAATAGAGAGTTGCCACCCAGTCGGTCATCAGATCGATGTCCGCCGTTTCGGGGGCCGGCATCGCGGCCAGCCACTCTTCCGCCAGGCCCGGCACCGTTTGCTGCGCCCGGTTCTGCAGCACGGCATCGAACTCCTCAAGGACGCGCTTGTCCATGCGTTCCAGAAGATCGCCAACCGAAGGCTCCCGGCGGTTTTGCGCCACTTCCGTTCGAATGGCATTGCGCGCCTGGCGGTAGAGGATGACGTAATCTGCAAGAACAATCACAAGGACATCGAGATCCCCACTTGTGCGCGCACTCGAAGCCCAGGGGATCTGCTCCGCACGGTAGTTCTGCGCAGCACCCATCAGGTCCCGGGCCTTGTCCTTCAAGGACGCATAGGCGGCCTGGTCCGTCCCGGAGGTGTCTCCGTCTTCGCTCAGGAAGGTTTTGCACGAGAGCAGATAGGCGCCCGCAAGTCCCTTGACCCCCTCGCCGCTGCGCTTGGGAAACAGCAGCCAGGCTGCCGCCAGACCGGCACCCGCGCCGATCAGGGTGTCGTAAAGCCGGTCCCAGAACTCGGAAACCGGCAGGCCGGTCATGGCTTCCAGCCCGATCAGCACCATGAAACTGATGATGCCGACGGCGATGCCGTAGTTGCGCTCGAACAGGATGATGATCGGCGGCAGCAGCGCCACGATCAGGAACAGCCTGAATTCCGGCACCTTCGACAGAAGCGGTTCCATCAGCATCGCCACCACAAACCCGGCCAGCGTTCCGGCGGTCCGCTGTGCCGTCTTGTGAATGGTCGCACCGAGGCTGCTGCACAGAACCACGATGACGGTGATCGTGATCCAGTAGGCGTGGCTCAACTGAAAGATGTGGCCGATGCCATAGCCGACGGCGGCCGCGACACTCGCCTGCGCCGCAAGCCGCCAGGAAATGCGGTTCCAGAGACCTGACCCCTTCCCTCCGGCAGGCGCATCCTTTGCGCGGCTTCGATCACCTCGTCTCCCTCGGCAAGCTGCCACAAGCGGTCGAAGGCCTGGGCAATCCGGAGGACCTGGAACGTGTCCTGCCGACCAAACCTGGCAGCGCCGCGCGCCCACGCCAGATCAGGCTGCTTGGCGTCCGGTCCGACCCGACCGGTTTCAATGCGCCGCAAGACCTCCTTGAGGGACGACCGGTAGGTTTCATTGGCGATCAGATCGCGCCGAACGTCCGCAGAGAGCGCTTCAAGGGCATTGCGGACCACCTCCAGCGCCAGCCGCATCATCGCCACGGCTTCCGCGGACAGGCCGCGCAGCTCACCTTCCGCACCTGCCAGTTCCGCGGAGAGTTCCAGTTCGGCACGCAGTCCGGCAAGGTCGTGAAGGGCGGCCCGGCTGGTCTTGTCGCTCCGCGAGCGGCCGGTCGCGGCACGGTCAAGATAATCGGCAATCGCCTTGCGGTTGGCAGCGGCGACGCGCTCGTAGGTCCGCCGTGCCGACGGCCGCCAGAGACCGATCCGCGCCAGGACTGCAATCAAAACGCCGAGCGCCGTCATGAGCGGCAGCCAGAAGCCCGGAGACTGGGGCGTGCTGGACATGATCACGAACAGCCAGAAAATCGAAATCATGCGCCCCGCACGCAGCCAGAAGGGACCAAGACCATCCAGCGCGAAACCGAGCGCAATCACGCCGATCCAGATCAGCTGAAGCACCACGGGCGCAGCGTTGCCGGACAAGGTGCCGATCAGGGCACCGGTGGCCGCCAGGCCTGTCAGAACCGCGCCGAACCGCACCAGCTCGCCGGCCTCGCGCCGCCGGATCGAGACCGGCGTAAACATCAGCACATGTGCGGCCGCCGACGCGCAGATGACGGCAAGGGCAAAGCCCGGTACGCCTTGTGCAAGGCTGCCGGCATGATCGGCGAACAGCGCGGCGGCAACGACCGCAATCGTCAGATGGATACCCCTGACGAGGCGCAGGGCACCCGGGTCGTAGCGATAAAGGCGCGGCAGCGTACGGGAGACGACTTGAAGCATCGGAGGAACTTGAAACACCTTGGCCAAGGAACTGATTTCTCTTTGAAGAATGCCCTTGAATTCATGCTGCCGTAAAGCAAAAGCCGTGGCTGCCTGACGGTCGGGACAGCCCATTCCTTCCAGGGGAATTGAGATGCGCCTCCGTTTCCCGCATCTCTCACACACGTTCAGCAGAGAGAGAGAGAGATAGCCGCATGAAATCGTTTTATCTTGCCGCCGCCGTCATCGGAACCCTGGTGCCCTGGATCTTTTTCGGCGGTTTCATAGCGGAAAACGGGATCAACCTTCCGCTCTTTGTTGCCATGATCTTTGCAACGAAACCGGCAAGCGGTTTCGCCGCGGATCTCCTGATCTGCTGCGCCGTCTTCTGGATCTGGTCGTGGCGCGATGCACGCGAAACCGGTGTACGCGGCTGGTGGCTCACAATCCCGGCGGTCTGGCTCGTCGGCCTGTCGCTCGCCCTGCCGCTTTACCTGTGGCTTCGGGAACGTGAAAGCGAGCGCGAATAAAAGACTTTGGCAGTGAAGCCGAAGATTGTCGGGACCTCCAAAGCAAGGTTCGGAAGCCGGCAGGCAATGTGAAAACCGCTCCGTCGTCACCCTGGGCGAACGGCGTGAGACCCGGGGCCGGAAAGCCCCGGAGAGGACACCCGAAAACCCGCCAAGTCGTTGCCGCCCCGATCCCGGATCTCCCTCTGGTCGTCCGGGATGACGAAAGAGAGGAAACGGACCGAGACTTAGCACCACAAGGTTGCCGATGAGCACCGACAGGTCCGTCTCGAAGGAACTGCGGCGGTCTCAGGACAAGCGGTCCATCCTTCGAGACAGCGCTGCGCGCTTCCTCAGAGTCTGACTCGAAATTCATTCTTGAGCCTTTGCCAAGCGCCTGATGATGAGTTCGATGCTAGCGATGTACAGCCAAGCGGTCTGTGTTTCTTGTTTGACTTCAAAGTCCTTTGCAAGACGCCGCCGTCGCCCAAACCAGGCAAATGTTCTCTCAATGACCCATCGTCTTGGCAGAAGCGCGAATCCTTTCACCCCGGTTGGCCGTTCGACGATCTCAATCGTCCACGGTCCACAATCCTCGATCTTTTTCAATAGCTTCGGCCCTCGGTAGACCCGATCGGCGAAGATATGAGCAAGGTTGGGATAGGTCTGCCGCAGGCTGCGTAGCAATGGCACCGCTCCGTGGACGTCCTGGACGTTGGCGGGATGAACCAGAACGTCCAAAAGAAGCCCGTCCGTATCAGTGACAATGTGGCGCTTGCGACCTTTGATGCGTTTGAATGGATCAAGTCCCCGAGGACCGCCGACTTGGATTGTTGCGACGCTCTGACTGTCAATGACACCGGCGGTCGGAGTAGCATTGCGCGCTTGTGATTGGCGATGCCGCTCAACCAGCCGCCGGTTCAGCGCTGGCCATAACGCATTGTCACGCCACGCATAAAAGTATCTCTGCACTGTGGAACGTGGTGGGAAGTCGGCAGGCAGAAACCGCCAGGGACAGCCTGTGCGCAGCAGATAGAGAATGGCATTGACGACTTCCCGCAGCGACGTGGTGCGCGGACGACCTCGATCTCGTCGGGCTGGCAGATGGGGACAGATGAACCTCCATTCTTCGTCCGTGAGATCACTTGCGTAACGCAAGCTGCGACGGTCATAGTTGGCGCGGGTGGTCTCGGTCCACATGGCGAAGCTCCGTTCTGTTAGCGCAAAAACGGAATCACATGCGACCGGGATCACTCAACTAATTTCGGGCCAGTCTCTCAGGATGAGGTTGTTTTTCCAGCAGCCGGATCGGCGACACCCGCCGGACAGAGAACACCTCCTCCTTGTCGTCCCGGTTTGCCGCGCGCGGCAAGACCGGGATCCAGTAAGCTGTATCGGCGGCAAATGGGCAAGACGGAAAGGCAAGAGAATACTGGATCCCTGCCTGCGCAGGGATGACAAGGAAAGAGATCCATATCCTGGCCTTGCGAAATCGCACGATCTGCTTCCAGATCGTCATTCCGGCCAAGCGCAGCGCGAGCCGGAACCGGGGAGCCACGGGCTTTAGCGATTTATCCAGACACTTCCGGTTCTCCGGTCCCGGATCTCCCTCTGCTCGTCCGGGATGACGCGGCAAAAAACCCGTCCTTATTCTCGATCCCGTCTCAGTCGGCGCCAGTGTCGACGAGCAGAAGCTCCGATATGATCGGCCAATGATCCGACCACAGAAATGAGCCGACCTTGCAGGTCTTCTTCCGCAGCGCTCCCTTGATGAAGAGGTGATCCAGTTCGAGGCCGAAACCTGGAACGGGCGCGAGCCATGTCGGGCTCCAGCGTGCGCCGCATGCGACTTTCCGAACATCGGCCCGACCCTGAAACGCCGTCATGAGAGGCGACCAGGAAACCGCGTTGAAATCGCTCGCAACCAGTGCCGCACCATCCGTCTCCTGCAGCTGCCGCGCGAGTTCCTCGAGGATCGACTTTTGGCGCTCGTAGAGAGCAGGTGTAATCGGCGGGAGCGGGTGAATCGCAAATACCGTCAAACACGAACGCCGGTTCTCAAGGCAATAACTAGCCTTCGTTATTGCGGCGGCGTTCTGGCCGACGCGGACGTTCTCGACATCCGTTGGCGGCGAGCGGGACAGGATGACAGCGCTCGGCCGGCCAAAGGTTGCCTGTCGCGGTGATCCGGCAATGTGTCTCATGTCCGGAATACTTGAAAGAAGCGTATCATCTGCGTCGGCCGGCAACTCCGTCAGCACCAGAATGTCGAATGCTTCGTTTTGGTGCGCCTCGGACAGACGCCCAAGTGCGCCCGGTCTACCGAACAGGTTTGCCGCGGCAAGCTTGACCTCGACACCATCGGATGTAGACGCCTCGGCGAAGCGTGTCGTGCTTGCGACGTCCATCTGCCAGATGGAAAATCCGCAAAGAAGACCGGCCACAAGCGCCAGCGCCCGTCGCCGGATCACCCACAACAGCACGAGCAGCACGACGCCCGCCAACGCGATCTGGGCCTGGAAATGCGCCAGCAAATCCAGAGGCCATCCGACAGCCGCCAGAACGGACCCCGCACTTGCGCATACACACACCAGAAGACCCAGAGATAAAAATCTTTCAATTGAAGTCATGCACGACCCGTAAATGAAAAAAGGGCAGTCCCTCGACTGCCCTTTCAGTATTTTTTGTGCAAATTCAGCGCGTGAGCGGCTTGTACTTGATCCGGCGCGGGTCGGCGGCGTGGGCGCCGAGGCGGCGGACCTTGTCCTTTTCGTAGTCCTCGAAGTTGCCTTCAAACCACTCCACGTGGCTGTCGCCCTCAAAGGCGAGCATGTGCGTGGCCAGACGGTCGAGGAACATGCGGTCGTGGCTGATGACCACGGCGCAGCCGGCGTAGTTTTCCAGCGCATCTTCCAGGGCCGCCAGCGTTTCGGTGTCGAGGTCGTTGGTCGGTTCGTCGAGCAGGAGCACGTTGGCGCCCTTTTTCAGGACCTTCGCCAGGTGCACACGGTTGCGCTGGCCGCCGGAGAGGTCGCCGACCTTGGCCTGCTGGGCCGGGCCCTTGAAGTTGAAGGACGAGCAATAGGCGCGCGAGTTGATTTCCTTGTCGTCGAGATAGATCACCTCGGCACCGCCGGAAATTTCTTCCCAGACCGTCTTGTCCGGGTCGAGTGCATCGCGCGACTGGTCGACATAGCCGAGCTGGACGCTGTCGCCGATGACGACATTGCCGCTGTCCGGCTTTTCCTGACCGGTCAGCATCTTGAAGAGGGTCGACTTGCCGGCGCCGTTCGGGCCGATCACGCCGACAATGCCGCCGCGCGGCAGCTTGAAGGAGAGATCCTCGATCAGAAGACGGTCGCCGAAGCCCTTGGAGACGCCCTCCAGGTCGATGACGTTGGCGCCGAGGCGCTCGCCGACCGGAATGAGGATCTGCTCGATGGACGGCTGACGCTCTTCCTGCATGGCGACAAGATCCTGATAGGCGCGGATACGCGCCTTGGACTTGGTCTGGCGGCCTTTCGGGCTCATGCCCATCCACTCGCGTTCGCGGGCGATCGCCTTGGAGCGGGCCATGTTCTCGCGGCCTTCCTGCTCCATGCGCTTGGTCTTCTTTTCCAGGTAGACCGAGTAGTTGCCCTCGTAGGGAATGCCCCTGCCCCGGTCGAGTTCCAGGATCCAGCCGGTGACGTTGTCGAGGAAGTAGCGGTCGTGGGTGATGATCAGGACCGAGCCCTTGAACTCTCTAAGGTGCCGTTCCAGCCAGTGGACGGTTTCCGCGTCCAGGTGGTTGGTCGGTTCGTCGAGAAGCAGAAGGTCCGGCTCGGACAGGAGCAGCTTGCAGAGCGCGACGCGGCGACGTTCACCGCCCGAGAGATTGTCGACGGCACTGTCGGAGGGCGGGCAGCGCAGCGCTTCCATCGCCATCTCGACCTGGCTTTCCAGGTTCCACAGGTCCTGGGCGTCGATCTCGTCCTGAAGCGTGGCGGCCTCTTCGGCGGTCTCGTCCGAATAGTCCATCATCAGTTCGTTGTAGCGGTCGAGCTTGGCCTGCTTGTGGGCGACGCCTTCCATGACGTTTTCCATGACCGTCTTGGAATTGTCGAGCTGCGGCTCCTGCGGCAGGTAGCCGACCTTGGCGCCCTCGGCGGCCCAGGCTTCGCCGGAGTATTCCTTGTCGATGCCGGCCATGATCTTCAGAAGCGTCGACTTGCCCGCCCCGTTCGGGCCCAGGATGCCGATCTTGGCGTCCGGGTAGAAGGAGAGATGGATGTTGTCGAGAACTTTCTTGTCGTTATAGGCCTTGGAGAGGCCATGCATGTGATAGATGAACTGGCGCGCCATGGGGCTCCGCTTCTCCACTTTCGAAAACTGACGGGATTCTTAGGAATTCTGCCGGGTCTTTTAGGGGAAATGCGCGCCGGGGGCAATGGGGGGAAATGTTCAAACGGCGTCATTTTCCGAATGACACAGCATAAGCTGCAGGACATCCGTATTCGATGCGGCCACCGTCGCATGCATCTTCAGCCTTACAGGCTGCAGCAGGCGAAGTTGCCCCCCACGCTTTTCCTCTTTTCTGAGACGCGATTTCTTGTAAAGTCCGGCGGCTGAAACCCACTCTCCTCAAAGCTTCCTTCCCGCCGGATATCCCATGCAAAAACCCGAAATTCTCATGACCAAACCCATGCTTCCCGTGGTCGAGGAGCAGCTGGACACCGCCTTTACCGTGCACCGGCTGCATGCGGCGGACGACCCGGATGCGATGCTGGCGGAAATCGGTCCGAAGATCCGGGGCGTGGCGCTTTCCTGGGCGGAGGTCAACGACGCGTTTCTGGCGAAATTTCCGAACCTGGAGATCGTCTCCAGTTTCGGCGTCGGCTATGACCACGTGGATACGGATGCCTGCCTGCGTGCCAAGGTGATGGTCACGCACACGCCGGACGTGCTGACGGATGAAGTGGCGGACACCGCCATCGGCCTGATGATCATGACGGTGCGCGAGCTCGGACAGGCCGAAACCTGGCTCAGGGACGGCAACTGGACGAAAAAGGGCGGCTACCCGCTCAGCCAGGCAACGCTTCAGGGGCGCACACTCGGGATTTTCGGCCTCGGGCGCATCGGCAAGGCGATCGCCAAACGCGCCGAGAGCTTCGGGCTCAAGATCGCCTATTACGGCCGCTCGCAGCAGGCTGGGGTCGACTATCCCTATCACGCAAGCCTGGTCGCTCTGGCGGAGGCCTGCGACACGCTGATGGTGGTCGCGCCGGGTGGCGCCGAAACCCAGCATGCGGTCAATGCGGACGTCTTGAAGGCGCTCGGCCCGAACGGCATCGTCCTCAATATCGGCCGGGGGTCGGTGATCGATGAAGACGCCCTTGCCGACGCGCTGGAAAGCGGCACGATCTACGGTGCCGGGCTGGATGTATTCGAACAGGAACCGTGCACGCCGGAACGGCTGATGAAGCTGCCGCGCGTCACGCTGCTGCCCCATGTCGGCTCGGCGTCACAGGCGACCCGCAACGCCATGGGCCAGCTCGTGGTCGACAATCTGAAAAGCTGGTTCGCAGACGGCAAACCGCTGACGGCGGTTCCGGAAATGAAATAGCGGCCACGCGCCGGAGACCGCGCCCCGGCGCATGGTTTTCCCTCATCTTCAGTCGACGCTCTCAGCCAGCGCCGCGCCAATCTCGGCAATTGCCTTGTTGCGCGTCTGGAACGCGGCGGTTGTCTGGGTGATGTAGATCGCGACAACAACCGGATCACGGCCCTCCGGCCAGATGACGGCAATGTTGTTGCGCGATCCATTGGCCCCTGCCCCCGTCTTGTCGGCGATGCGCCAGCTTTCCGGGATGCCGGCGCGCAGGGTCGCGTTGCCAACCTTGTTGCCTTCCAGCCAGGATGTGAGCGTCGCCCTCGCCTGAGGGTCCAGGGCATCGCCCAGAACCAGTTTGCGGAGCGTTTCGGCGGCTGCCCACGGCGTGGTCGTGTCCCTTTCGTCGCCCGGAATGCCTGTGTTCGAGTCCGGTTCCCAGCGGTCGATCCGGGTCTTGTCATCGCCGATCCGCCGCAGGTAGGCCGTCACACCGTCTGGGCCGCCGAGTTCGGCCATCACAAGGTTCGCGGCCGCATTGTCGCTGATCGTGACCGTGACCTCGCAGAGTTCCGCGATCGAGAACCCATTGCCGCCGACATGCTTTTCCATCACGGGCGAATAGGACACGATATCGCTCTCCTGTATCACCACTTCGCGCTTCGGATCCGCGGTTCCCTTTTCCGCGGCATCCAGCAGCGCGGCACACAGGAACGCCTTGAAGGTGCTGTTGAGCGGAAAGCGCTCGTCGCCCCTGTTCG
This sequence comes from Roseibium sp., assembly GCF_965229775.1. Taxonomy (GTDB): domain Bacteria; phylum Pseudomonadota; class Alphaproteobacteria; order Rhizobiales; family Stappiaceae; genus Roseibium. The sequence goes on along the minus strand of NZ_OZ245929.1, from coordinate 3,795,125 downwards.
ACCAGATCTTACCCGTTTGCGTGTCGATGATCGCGACCCCTACCCTTGCGGACAGACGCGCTTCAACGTCCTCAACCGCTCTTGCGACGGGGGCCGGGTCAAAACCGGCCGCTTCGGCGGGGATACCCGACAGGAGTGGCAACAAAACACCCAGGAGGGCAAACCTGCGATTGCTCAAAATCATCATCGTCTCCAGACAGTATGAAATCTCACCCGCTGCGTCCTGCCCCCCTGGCGAACCGCATCAGGCGCGACGGAGATTGCTCTTGCCCTTCTCATAATACAAATGATGATTGATAACGTCAGGCATGAGAAAAACTTGGTCATGATTCATGGATTTTTCGAGAATACCGCTCAACGCGCTCCGGGCGTTTGAAGCCTCGGCGCGGCTGCAGAGTTTCACCCGTGCAGGGCTCGAGCTTCGCGTGTCGCAGACCGCCGTGAGCCACCAGGCGAAACTGCTTGAGGAAACGCTGCGGGTGTCGCTCTTCAAGCGGGGCGCGCGCGGCGTCACGCTGACCGATGAAGGCCAGGCACTGCTGCCGGTCCTGTCCGATGCCTTCCGGCGCATGAGTGATGCGCTGAGCCGGTTCGAGGACGGAAACTTCCGCGATGTCCTGACCGTCGGGGTCGTCAACAGCTTTGCCACGGGTTGGCTCCTGTCCCGGCTTGACGCTTTTTCGAACCAGCATCCTGAGATCGACATCCGGCTGAAGACGAACAACAATCGCGCCGACCTGCTTGAGGACGGACTGGACTGTTTCCTTCGTTTCGGCGACGGCGCCTGGCATGGAACGGAAGCCGTCAACCTGTTCGAGGCCAAACTCTGTCCGGTCTGCTCACCCGCGACTGCCGACCGCCTGAACGAACCGGCTGATCTCTTGCACGAAAACCTGCTGCGATCCTACAGACAGAACGAATGGGCGCTCTGGTTCCAGGCAGCGGCCCTGCCACCGCCCAGAAGCCGCGGCTGGATGTTCGATTCGTCGCTCTCCATCGTCGAGGCGGCCGCACAAGGTGCCGGAGTAGGCCTCGTTCCGGTTCGCCTGTTCGAACGCGACCTTGAGACCGGACGGATCGTCAAACCCTTCGAGGCCTGCATCGTGACAGGCAGTTACTGGCTGACCTGGCTGAAATCGCGCGCGGAAACCAGCGCCATGCGTGCCTTTCGCGACTGGCTCACGGTAACGGCGACGGCGCAGCCGTGAACGGGCTCAGTGTTTCCGGCCAACAATCATCTCGCGTTTGCCGGCAAAACCCGGTTTCTTTTCGATTCCGAACCCGGCTGCCTGAAGGTTGCGGCGAACCCAGCCTGCGGCGGTATAGGTCGCGAGGGTTCCACCCGGCGCAGTCAGGTCCGCGGCTTTCGCCAGGAGGTCCGGGTCCCACAGCTCCGGGTTCTTCGCAGGGCTGAACCCGTCGAGATACCAGGCCTCAACCGGCGGAATGACAGGGCTACCGTCCCTTTCGGGTGCACCTTCAACGACGAGATCCGTTATCAATTCCCGCGCATCGCCGACGCCGAGCAACAGCTCCGCACCGGCAATTGTCACCCGGTTCCAACCCGGGGCCGGTGCCCACGCGCGAAGCAGTTCGTTACTCGTTGCGGAAAGCGCCGGAAAGGCGGCGAGCGCGCGTTCCAGCTGATCAGCCGACAGCGGGTAAAGTTCGAACGACAGGAACACGAGCTTTGGCGCTGTTTCCAAGGCGGCCACCATTTCAAGTGTCGTCAGGAAGTTCAGTCCGGTTCCGAAGCCGAGTTCAGCAATGGTGAAACGCTCTCTGCCGGGCAAGCGTTCCGGCAGCCGGTTGCCGCCGATGAACACATGCCGGGTTTCCTCAAGCCCACCGGCCTTGGAGAAATAGGTGTCGCCGAAACCGGGTGCGCGCGGCACGTCGCCGTCCAGCCATTCCAGCTCGGGTGCCCCGTTCGGCTTCATGTCCGTCTTGCTGTTTCCCGCACCAGTCTCTTGAGGCATGCGCTAAACTCTTTGCCAAATCCGATCTGTTCTCATAAGAGAGCCGTCCATCGCTTTCAATCCCGGGACCTTGCCTGACCATGCCATCCCCGTCCGACGCGCCTTTCGACATAGCGGTTGCCGGTGCCGGAATTTTCGGGCTTTCGGTCGCGCACCGCGCGATCGGGAAGGGTCTGCGCACGCTGGTTCTGGAGGCCTCACATGTCGGCGCCGGATCCAGTGGCGGGCTGCTCGGCGCGCTGATGCCGCATATGCCGGCACGCTGGAATCCCAAGAAGGAATTCCAGTTCCAGGCCCTGCGCTCGCTGGAGAACCACATCCGGCAGCTCGAGGAAGAGACCGGCCTGAGCTGCGGCTATGCGCGCTGCGGCCGCATCCTGCCGCTGACAACGAAAGACAAGCTGGATCACCACCTGGAACGCGCCGAGGAAAGCAAGCTGCGCTGGCATCCGGAGGCGACCGGGTTCACCTATGACGTCGAACCGGCCGGCAGCCGATCGGACTGGCTGGACGCATCAGCGGCCCCTTTCGGCCTCGTTTACGAGACGCTCGCGGCACGCACGTCGCCGCGCGACTATCTTGCCACGCTTGCGGCATACGTTCGCCGTCACGGACGCCTTGCCGAAAACGCAAAAGTCACAGGTTACGACGAGACATCCGGGACGCTTCACCTTTCCAGTGGTGAAACGGCAAAGGCGAAAATAGTCGTTCTTGCGGGCGGATTTTCCACTTTCGACCTGATCGAACAGCTTACGGGTGAACGAATCGGTCGTGGGGAAAAGGGTCAGGCCCTGCTGATGGACGGCAAAGGTCTGGAAGACAAGCCGGCCATCTACTGCGACGGGCTCTACGTTGTGCCGCACGGAAACGGCACCATTGCCGTCGGCAGCACCGCTGACCGGGACTATGCCGACGCGGCGCCATCACCGGTGCGCAGCGCCGAACTTGTCGAACGCGCGACCCGTTTCTGTCCTGCGCTTGAGGACCGCGAAGTTCTGTCGGAATGGGCCGGTATCAGACCGCGTTGTCACAAGCGGGACCCCCTCGTGGGCCGTCTGCCGGGCCATCGCTCGATCTTTGCAGCCACAGGCGGCTACAAGATTTCCTTCGGGATCGCGCACCTGGTGGCGGAGTGCCTTGTGTCGGAGATCTTGCACGAGCGCGCGCTACATGAATTGCCGCAAACCTTTGCGCCACAACATCATTTTGGCGAAAACCGCCTGGATGCCGACGGGTTTTAGCTTGGTATGCAGGCGTGTACTCCACCGTCCCGGAAGGGCTGATGTATGCGCGCCTGAATATCGGATTTCAAGGTTGGACGGTTCGGGAAACGATCAGCGGCTCACAAGAGCGTCGCGAGCGTGTAGATGCCGTAGAGGCTCAGGGAGATCGACCCCCAGAACAGGAGGTTCTTTGCGAGCAGGAACGGAACGGTTGCCACACCGTCGTGATCCTTCAAAACGGCAGCCTTTTCACGCCCGCCCAATTTGGGGTTGTGAACTTCTCCGGCGGCTGTCATCGCTCTGGCCATGTTGGCGTTCCTCGACATATTGCGCCTTCAAGACGCTTTCACGTATTTCTCCGTCACATTATCAATAAGCATTATGGAGCAAGTGTTTAACTCTCGTTTAAATTCAGTATGAACGCTTTGTTAATTTCGAACAGGTGAATTTTAATTTAATTCACAAGTAGTTTTCGTGCCTGTTGATTGTTCTCAGGCCTTAATAATGTCAATTTTTACGATCTCGTTACTAACTAGGGATGTCCGGAACCAATGAGCCTCACCAGCGTACGTCAACACCTTGCGATTGCAGCGCCGGAGTTGACGATCATCGAAACGGATCAAAGCAGCGCAACCGTGGACCTGGCAGCGGAGGCGCATGGCGTGGCCCCCGGCCAGATCGCAAAAACGCTGTCTTTTCAATTGAAGGACAAGATCTTTCTCGTCGTGGCCCGCGGAGACGCCCGCCTGGACAACAAGAAGGCCAAGGCGGCCTTCGGCGGAAAAATAAAAATGCTCGGGCTTGAAGACGTGGAAAAGCTGACCGGACATCCCGTCGGGGGCGTCTGCCCCTTTGGACTTGCCCAGCCTCTACAGGTCTACTGCGATGTGTCCCTAAAGGCGTTCGACATCGTCATCCCGGCTGCCGGGGCGACAAACGCCGCCGTCAGGATCAGTCCGGAACGCCTCGCGGACATCACCGACGCGCACTGGGTGGACGTGTGCCAGCCGCCGCCGGAGGCCGGTTGAGGATCAGACCTGGTAGTATTCCCTGTACCAGGCGACGAATTTCGCAATTCCCTCGCGCACCGACGTTTTCGGAGTGTAGCCGGTCAGTCTTTGCAGCAGGTCGGCATTCGCCCAGGTGGCAACGACATCGCCGGGCTGCATCGGCATGAGGTTGCGGTCGGCCGTTTTGCCGGTCGCTTCCTCGATCGCGTCGATGAACTCCGTCAGCTGCACGCTTGTCGAGTTGCCGATGTTGACGATGCGCCAGGGCGCGACCGGCGACAGGCTGTCTCCCTCGGCGACCGCCTCGCCTTCAGCGGGGCGAACGGGAACCGCGTCCATGAGCAGGCGAATGCCTTCGACAAGGTCCTCGACATAGGTGAAGTCCCGCTTCATGTCACCGTAATTGTAGACGTCGATGGGCCGTTCCTCGAGGATAGCCTTGGCGAATTTGTGATGCGCCATGTCGGGCCGTGCCCAGGGCCCGTAGACAGTGAAGAAACGGAACATGGTGATCGGAAGATCGTAAAGATGGGCATAGGAGTGCGCCATCGATTCCGTCGCCTTCTTGGTCGCGGCATAAAAGGACACCTGATGATCGGCCTTATCGGTTTCCGTATAAGGCATCACGTCGTTGGCACCATAGGCAGACGAAGTCGAAGCCAGGAGCATGTGTTCGGGCGGAAACGCTCTGGCTGCCTCAAGCAGCTCAAACGTGCCGCAGATGTTGCTTTCCAGGTAGGATCGCGGGTTTTCAATCGAATATCGCACCCCTGCCTGCGCCGCCAGATGGATGACGAAATCAGGCGTTTCCGTACGAAACAGCGACATGAGCAGGTCCGGCGTCTCGACCCGTTCGTTCACGGGTTCGAAGTGCTCGTGCTGAAGCAGCATCTGCTGCCTGCGTTCCTTCAGCCGGACATCGTAGTAGTCGGTCATGGCATCGAGACCGATGACCCGGAAACCGTCTCTCAACAGACGCGTGCACAAGAAGTATCCGATAAATCCGGCCGCACCGGTTACCAAAACGGTTTTCATCTGCGCGTGTCACCCTTGAGCCGAGAGGGAAAGTTGTCGCCTGGGTCTTATAGCGCTTCGGCTGCACGGGCAACGGCAAAGTCCGCTCCCGGCCACAGCCTGCCCAACAAGTTCAAGCCTCCAGAAAAAACGCGGCCCCACCTGGTGAGGCCGCGTCCTTAAGATAATGTCCCGGTTTCTCGTTACGAGGATATCAGGTGCCGAGGTAACCGTTCTGCCGGAGATAACCGATGATCTCCTCGGCCACGTCCTCGGGGTCCCGGTCGACATTGCGGATGTGGATTTCCGGATGCTCCGGCGCCTCATACGGGCTGTCGATCCCGGTAAAGTTCTTGATTTCGCCCCTGTCCGCCTTCTCATAAAGGCCCTTCGGATCGCGCTGACGGCAGACCTCGATCGGGGTGTCGACAAACACTTCCACGAATTCTCCTTCTCCCAACAGGTCGCGCGCCATCCGGCGCTCGGAGATGAAGGGAGAGATGAAGGAAACGAGCGTGATCAGGCCAGCGTCGGTAAACAGTTTCGCAACCTCACCCACGCGGCGGATGTTTTCCACGCGGTCCGCATCGGTGAAGCCGAGATCCTTGTTGAGCCCATGGCGCACATTGTCGCCGTCAAGCGTGTAGGTGTGCTTTCCGTCGATATGCAGCTTCTTTTCCACGATCGAGGCGATGGTGGATTTGCCCGATCCGGACAGGCCGGTGAACCAGAGAACGGCAGGCTTCTGGCCCAGTTTCTCCGAGCGGGCGGTCTTGTCCACGTCCAGTGCCTGCCAGTGAATGTTGCTGGCGCGGCGAAGCGCAAACCAGACCATTCCGGCACCGACGGTGGCGTTGGACATCCGATCGATCAGAATAAAGGACCCCGTCGACCGGTTGGCTTCGTAGGGATCAAAAGGGACGGCTGCGGAAAGCGCGAAGTTGCAGAACGCAATCTCGTTCAGCTCCAGCGTTTTGCCGGCGGCGTGCTCGAATGTGTTCACGTTGATCTTGTGCTTAATCTCCGAAACCGTTGCGGTCACGGTGCGCGTCCCGATCTTCAACAGGTAGGGGCGTCCCGGCAGCAGCGGCTCGTCGCTCATCCAGATAACATGTGCGGCAAACTGGTCTGCGACGTCCGGACGGTGGGCCGCGGAGGACAGAAGATCTCCGCGCGAGATGTCGATTTCATCCTCAAGCGTCAGCGTGACGGCCTCCCCCGCCCGCGCTTCCGATATCTCGCCAGCGGCACCGATGATGGTCTTGACCCGGGACGTCTTGGCCGGTCCGGCGACAACAAGCTCTTCCCCGATCGACACGCGGCCGCTGGCAATCGTTCCCGAATAACCGCGGAAATCGAGATTGGGCCGATTGACCCACTGCACCGGAAAACGGAAAGGCGCTTCGAGGGCATGTTCTCCGACTTCGACGCGTTCCAGGTGCTCCAGAAGAGTGGGACCCGTATACCAGGCCATGCGTTCGGTTCTGGCCGTCACGTTGTCGCCGAAGCGCGCGGACATCGGGATCGCTTCCAGGGTTTCGAAGTCGAACCCGTTTGCGAATACCTCGAACTCCTTACGGATTTCGTCGAAACGGTGCTGTGAATACTCGACGAGGTCGATCTTGTTGACAGCGAGCACCACGTGGCGAATTCCGAGCAGCGACGCGATGAAGGCGTGGCGGCGGGTCTGCACCAGCAACCCGTTGCGGGCATCCACCAGAAGTACGGCCAGATCGGCCGTGGAGGCGCCGGTCGCCATGTTGCGCGTATATTGTTCGTGCCCGGGCGTGTCGGCCACGATGAACTTGCGCTTGTCGGTCGCAAAGAAACGGTAGGCGACATCGATCGTGATGCCCTGCTCGCGCTCGGCCTCCAGGCCGTCGACCAGGAGGGCAAGATCGATATCCTCGCCGACGGTGCCATGTTTCTTGGAATCGCGCTCCAGCGCTGCGAGCTGGTCTTCGAAGATCAGCTTGGTGTCGTATAACAGGCGTCCGATCAGCGTCGACTTGCCGTCATCGACCGAACCGCATGTGAGAAACCGGAGCTGATCCTTGGATTCCTGCGCTAGGATATAGTCCGTGACCGCTGCTTCTGCAGCTTCTGTGACATTTGCAGTCATCTTAGAAGTACCCTTCCCGCTTTTTCTTTTCCATGGACGCGCTTTCATCCTTGTCGATCAGGCGGCCCTGCCGTTCGGACGTGCGAGCGATCAGCATTTCCCGAACGATTGCCGGAAGCGTGTCGGCGTCCGATTCGATTGCGCCGGTCAGCGGGTAGCAGCCGAGGGTCCGGAACCGGACGCTTTTTTCCTGGATGATTTCGCCCGGTTGCAGCTTCATGCGGTCGTCATCGACCATGATGAGCATGCCGTCTCTTTCGACCACCGGACGGCGCGCTGCCAGGTAGAGAGGGACCATGGGAATGTTTTCCGTCAGGATGTACTGCCAGATGTCCAGCTCGGTCCAGTTGGACAGCGGGAATGCCCGGATACTCTCCCCTTTCGCGACACGCGCGTTGTAGAGGTTCCAGAGTTCGGGACGCTGATTTTTCGGGTCCCAACCGTGGTTGGAATTCCGGAACGAAAACACGCGCTCCTTGGCGCGGGATTTTTCCTCGTCGCGGCGCGCACCACCGAATGCCGCGTCAAACCCGTATTTGTCGAGCGCCTGCTTCAGAGCTTCGGTCTTCATGATATGGGTGTGGACCGAAGAGCCATGATCGAACGGATTGATGTTTTTCTGAACACCTTCCGGATTGGTATAGACAAGCAGGTCCAGGCCAAGCCGTTTCGCGGTTTCGTCGCGAAACCGTATCATGTCCTGGAACTTCCAGGTCGTATCCACGTGAAGCAGCGGAAACGGTGGCTTCGAGGGATAAAATGCCTTCATCGCAAGATGCAGCATGACGCCCGAATCCTTGCCGATGGAATAGAGCATCACCGGGTTCGAAAACTCCGCTGCCACTTCCCTGATGATGTGGATGCTCTCCGCTTCAAGGCGTTTCAGATTGCTGAGACGCTCCGGTGTGATCCCGTGAGACTGCATGTTCATGTTCGCTTTTCCGTTCTGACCGGCGAACCGGCTTTATCTGGATATGCCCTGTCTTTTTTGTGGCAAGGTATTTTCAGGCTGCCGTCGGTTCCGGCAGCAGTTCTTTCGAGGTAACGGCAATGAAGTGCGGATTGAGCAGATCGTCCTTGGTGGCATTCGCAGGAACCGTGTAAACGAAATCGCTGCCATCCGCCGCCAGCACCACTGCGCCGCCCGCAGCGCGCACGACCGCGTCACCCGCCGCGATATCCCACTGCATCGTCGGAGCAAGCCGCGGGTAGAGATCCGCCTTGCCCGCCGCCACCCAGCACAGTTTCAGCGACGACCCGACAGAAAGCCGTTCTGCAACGTTCAGACGATCGATCAAGGCCGAGGTCTCTTCCGAAAGATGTGAGCGGCTTGCGAGTACGCTCAGTCCGCCCGCCGGCGGTGTCCGGACCCTGACCGGTTCAACATCGACAAGGCTTCTTTCGGCAATTCTAGCCCTGAAGGCCCGACGTACACCGTTTTCAATAGATGTCAGGTCACCCCAGTAGATCTCGCCAAGCGCCGGTGCCGCGACGACGCCGAAAACAGGTACACCCTTGTCGATGAGTGCAATGTTGACCGTGAACTCCCCGTTCTTCTTCAGGAACTCCTTGGTGCCGTCAAGCGGGTCCACCAGAAAGTAGACGTCGCCGACCGCCGGCAGGTTTCCTGCTTCGACGGACTCCTCTGCCACCACCGGTACGTTCGGGAAGGCATCCCGGAGACCGGCCAGAATGATCCGTTCGGCCGCCGCATCGGCCTTGGTCACCGGCGACCCGTCCGCCTTGCTCTCCACCTCGAACGGTTCGGCATAAATTTTCAGGATTTCCTCGCCGGCCCGCACGGCCAGCTGGCACAATAAGGATATCTGCTCTTCTGTCATCAACGCCTCGAATACGCCGAAACCTGGCGGTTCCGGTCGGGTTTACCGGTCTTACCGGCAGGTAGATAAAGGAAACACGTGCACCAGTTCAAGCAATGGAATTCCACGGATTCACCTGTTAGGGGAATGCGTCAAACCTGCCATTCGTGACTAGAGGGTGTTTGTTGCGTGCGCGAGATCTACTTTCCAATCAGCCCTGAAACCTGCCTGTAACGTCCCTTCCATCAGGCCCCCTCAAATTCGTTGTTGTCGGACCTGAATATATCGCACTGCAAAACACTCTGCGTGAGCACTCTAATTTCGACTTGCTCATTCCGCAACAAATCTCTTCAGAAAACTGAGGCCCGGCGCGCCAATTCGACCGGAAATTATGTTGAATTTAAATACAATTTTATATTTTTACGTTAATTTTGATTTCTTTCCAGAATTTCTACATCCAAAAGCTGCAACAACTCACTATGTGAACTTGAAAAAATTCAATTCGAGCCGTTTTTCCTTATTTATTCATTCAAATTCACTTCTTGGAAACAGCTTTAAACTAGGCTTAAAATTCAAAATCGGCTGAACTTTTTTGCGAGCCTATGCGAGATGACCATGTCGACTGTCGACCCTGCACCGCAGCAAGACGCGGACAACAAAGACAACGAGGATTTCACGCCGCGCGCGCGCCGGGCGCGCGTTTACAAGAAAGGCAAGATGGTCTTTCAGAACGGCCTCAGATCCATTCCCTGCGTGGTCCGGAACATTTCGGACGGGGGCGCCATGCTCGAGTTCGATCAACCCTACATACTGCCCAAGGATTTCGAACTCTACATCGATCTTGAAGACTATGAAGTCACGTGCGAGCGCAGATGGGAAACGGGTTTGAAATGCGGCGTGATGTTCACGAGCGAACGACGCCACGTGCCGCAAAAGCGCTACCAGACCCTCAACCCGTCGGATGCTGCCCTGTCGAACGGTTTTGACGCGTTTCACGCGCATCAGGAAGATTCCGACCCCGAGGCAGAGGGCGAAGACGCGGTGGACGCACCCGGTGATGCAGAAACCCTGCCGCACGGCGGCAAGCCGTCCTTCGGTCGTCGGCGCTGACGCCTCTTTCCTGTTTCAGGGCCGGATTCACGGAATGACAAGGACTTCCTGATAGAAACGGCATGTTTGTGGGTGTCCCGCACACCCCAAAAAACACGAGAAGCGAAACAGACATGCCCGACACCGAAAACGCAGCACAGTCGCCCTCCGACGAACTTGAAACCGAGCAGAACGAGCGCGCCCGCCGGTCACGTGCCCTCAAGAAGGGAAAACTGATCTTCAATCGCGGCTTGCGGTCAATCCCCTGCATTGTCCGCAACCTGTCCGACAGCGGTGCAAAGCTGGAATTCGAGCAGGCTTACCTGCTGCCCCAGGAATTCGTGCTTCAGATCGACCTGGAAGACTTCGAAGTCACCTGCCAGAGACGCTGGGAAGATGGGCTTCGTTGCGGCGTCGAGTTCATATCCGGAAAACGCGCTGTCGGTCAGATGCGCTCGCAGACGCTGAAGTCGTCGGACGACGCATTGACGGAAGAAATCGACGAACTCAGGGACTCGCCGGACAATTTCTTTTCGCGCAAACGGGTTCTTGACCGGAAGCGCCCGGATGAGTCGGAGGACGCTGCGGCAAACAACCGCCCGGCGGCAAGCAGCGTAAAGGGCTTCGGACGGCGCCGCTGACATCGCGCGCGCCGTTGCTTTCACCCGGTTCGACCTTCAACTGAAATCGTGAGGAGACTGGCTGGGGTGGCTGGATTCGAACCAGCGCATGGCGGTACCAAAAACCGCTGCCTTACCGCTTGGCTACACCCCAAGGCCGTGGGAACGCTGTATAGCGAGGAGATTTCCGAAGCGCAAGCCTCCCACCCGCCTATCTTTTCGATCCCATCCCGGGTTTTCCCCAAGCTCCTGAAGACAAATCTGTACACAATGGCAGAAGGGTCAATCCGGTTTGCAGCTCTGCAAATCACAGCCCCGCTTTCCGTCTCTCATCCATCCTGGTCCAAGGCTTGTTGCGCGCGACAAAAAAAGCGTCCGATCCTTTTCAAATCGCTTGCGGGATCAGCTGAGCTTTGCTAAACGACCCTCCACGCAGCGGGACCTTGTCGCGCTGTTCCCGACGGGTTTATCCTGAAACCCGGTAAAAGTGTCGGAGTGTAGCGCAGCCTGGTAGCGCACCTCGTTCGGGACGAGGGGGTCGGAGGTTCGAATCCTCTCACTCCGACCATTTTTCTCCCTTTTACAACATTGATTTTAAAGATATTTTCGCATTCTCGCGAGAACTGCCGAATTTCCCGGATTTTTGGGCCAATGATTGGGCCAACGTTTCGGCTGGTTTCCTTGGGCCTTGATTTTCCACGTTTTCCGAATGTTGGCAGACAGCAGCTACACCGCTTGGATAAAAAAGCGGCGTTTCAAAATCTCAAGTCCAAGCAGCGCGCCAAGCGGCATTATTGAAATCAGATAGTCAGAAGACAGCGTCGTTTACAGCCAAACCAGAAGTCAAACGCCCATTCCGTCGACATCCGCTTTGCGTCCTCATTTCGGTCGTTCGCCACATTGAAGGCTGCACCCCAAAGCGGACGTCCATTTGAGGCGCAGCAATTTCACAGGTGGGCGGCAAGCGGACGTTTGTTGCGGTCGGAACGAATGACCGCTCAGGGCCGTTGCTTGACATGGTCATTTCGGGGTCTGAGCTGCCGTATCGGGTTGGGTCTCTGACAGCGACGATATTGATCAGGCTGAAGCACTCCGGCGTCAAAGCAAGGATAATTGGTGAAGGTTCTTGGTTCGCTCTGGCGATGCGCCTGATCAACAGCGCTTCCAGCTTGAAGGGCGCGCAAGGGCGGGGGTGAAGACAACCGGTACGTTGACAATGTCACAGAAATGCTGCCTTGAGTGGCCGCGGGTGAAATAGTAGCAATGGACCCCAGCGAGCAGCTTAGAATTGGGATCTCCATGCCAACAAGCGCTATTGTAAGCGAAGTCGACTTCGACGCGAACGGGAAGCAGCAAGGTTACCTCAGGGTGCCCCATTCCGTGCATCGGTCCGCATACGGCTGGATCCCGGTTCCGGTCACCATAATCCAGAACAACGTGGGGCCAACGCTTGTCATCACAGCAGGGGTTCATGGTGATGAGTATGAAGGACAAATTGCCGTGTCAACGTTGGCCCGGTCTCTCAATGCAGAAGACATACACGGAAGACTGATTCTGTTGCCGATGCTGAATTTCCCGGCTGCCGAGGCGGGCATGCGGACATCTCCCATTGACCATGGCAACCTCAACCGACTTTTCCCTGGCAGTCCTGCCGGTACCCCGAGCGAAATGCTCGCGCACTGGTATGAGGACGTCCTGCTGCCGATGGCGGATTACGCCGTCGATCTGCATTCCGGGGGCACATCACTCGAGTATCCGGCGACGCTCTTGCGAGGACCCGCGCATTCGCCGGAAGAAGACGCTGGCCTGACAGTGTTGCAAGACGCCTTTGATCTTCCGTACACTTGGCAATTCACGGGCGGTGGCGGCACGGGCAGCACAGCGCGGACGGCGATGGGGGCGGCGAACCGCAACGGGGTGATAAATGTGATGGCCGAGCTGGGCGGCGGCGCCCGCGTCACGCCAGACATCCTGAGCCGAACCAGCCGTGGCTTGCAGCGCATTCTGGGCGCACTGGGCATGATTACAGATTACGTCCCTGACCCTGCGCTCGGCAGCCGCGTTCTGAATGTAAAAGGATCGGTGTACTGCTATGAACCCGGCGTGTTTGAGCCCGTCAAAGAGATTGCTGAAGACGTCGCCGAGGGGGAGACCCTCGCGCTAATTCATCATCCTGAAACACCGGGACGCGCAGCAGATGTGGTGGTTTCCCCCTACACCGGCATGATTCTGGCGCGGCGGGCAATGGCGCATGCCGTCAGGGGCGATGCGCTGTTCCAGATCGCCTCGGACGCCGCGTGACTGCTCCGCCCAAGTCTTGCACGGTAGCTGAGTGGATCTGAGAATGACCGAATGGAACTTTGACGAGGTTGTCGACCGGGCCGACGTGCCGACACTCAAATGGCACAACCGGGTCCTGGGATCAAATGCGTCCACGCTTTTCGCCGCCGGTGTCGCAGACATGGATTTCCGGGTTGCACCCTGCATCACCGAAGCGATGAACAGACGCCTGGCGCATGGCGTGTTCGGATATGAGGCCGTTCCTGACGGACTTCTTCCCGCACTCATTGACTGGCTCGATCGGCGACATAACTGGCGCGTTGATCCGGTACATATCTTGCGGTCACCCAATGTTTTGAACGCTCTGGCGATGGTTCTCAACACGTTCACGGATGAAGGTGCGGGTGTCATCATCCAACCGCCTGTTTTTTTTGACTTCCAGGACATCATTCGCGAAAATGGCCGACGTGTCGTGCTCAACCCTTTGCGATTGCAAGAGAACGGCTACAAGATGGACTTCGATGGGCTGGAGGCGGTTGCCAGACATCCAAGCACGCAGATGATGTTCCTGTGCAATCCTCACAATCCGGTCGGCAGGGTCTGGACGCGCGCCGAACTTGAGCAATTGGGGCAAATTTGCCGCCGCCACGGCGTGCTGGTGGTATCTGATGAGCTTCACGGTGACCTGACATTTGCGGGTCATAGCTATGTCCCCTTCGCCTCTCTTGGCGAGGAAAATTCACGTAACTCAGTTGTTTGTTTGTCGCCAGCCAAGAGCTTCAACATCGCGTCTTGTTGCACGGCCTTCACACTCGTGACGGACAATCACAAACGCGCAGCTTTGCAGGCGGAGAACAGCCGCCTGACCGTGAACAAGAACAACGCCTTTTCCTCTGTTGCGATGGAAGCCGCATATCGCGGGGGTGGTCCGTGGCTTGATGCTGCAATCGCCTATCTGACCGGAAACTGCGACCTGTTGCGCGCGCGTATTTCAGGTCTCGAGCTTGTCAATCTTGTCGAACCGGAAGGCACCTTTCTTGCGTGGCTGGATTTTCGAAGGATGGAACTGGACACCGACCAGCTTACCGCGTTCTTGCGGGAAGAAGCCGGGTGGGCGATCACCAGAGGGAGTGCTTTTGGGGAGGAAGGCGCGGGTTTCGCTCGATTGAACTTTGCCTGCCCAAGATCGCGACTTGCTTCTGCGCTGGAGCGGCTTGAAGCCGCGGTCATCTCCCGCTCGTGAGAGTTGCTCATCGGAAGAGACCGTGAATCGCAGGGTCTAAGCCCCGAATGACCCACTGATTTATCTTCAGTGACGCCGTTTGGTCCTTAGTGAATTCCGGCATACTTATGAGCACTTTAGATTCCGGCCCAATATGGCCGTCTAACTCGACGTCCGTGAATGTCCGCTTCTCTGGTTTCATAACCGGAAGTCGCCCTTCAGCTGTCGGCCCCTTTCAGTCATTCCTTAATGTCTGCATGCCTTGCGAATGCTACTTGTTTCCAACAACCCTCTGACAATCCTCCTCACCGACCCCGGAAATTATTTCCAGCACCTCCCTGCCCTCAAGCTTGTGTCGCTGCATGAGGGCATCGACCAGCGCTTCATGCGCGGATTTGTGCTCTTCCAGGATCGCGCACGCGTCTTCATAGGCTTTGTCTAGTGTCACTTCGACGCGTTGGCGCAAGATTCGATCGGCAAGCAGGAGTTCCGGGATCTGCCTTGATCCGCTCGGGAACAGGTGAACCAGACTGTCACCCAGGCCAAGGCTTGCTTCCATTTCCGTTGCAATCTGGGTAGCGTTAGCCAGGTCGGTTCCCGTGCTTCCGCCACCTCCGTCAGCAATCTCGCCGAGTACCAACTCTTCCGCGGCCAGTCCCGCCAGATGCACCATCAGTTGCGCTTCGTAATCGCGGCGCGTTCGCCCCCTAAATTCCGACTTTGCGACTTCCAGAAAACCAACCTCTGCGACCTGCCCCTGCGGATTGAGGCCCAGTTTGATCCTCAGCTGAACGATTTCGCCGTCACCGACCTTGGCCTGGACAATCGCATGTCCCGCCTCATGAACGGCAATGCGCCTCAGGTCTTCCTGACTGAAGGCAATCCGTTTTGGAAGCCTCGCGACGAGGTCATCACGTTGCAGGTTTCGCCTTTCCTTTCGTGCAACCCGGCGGGCGTCGCGCACGAGTTTTTCAATGTCCGCACCCGAGTGGTCTCAGGATGATTTGGCTGAGAAGGCCGAATGTGCTCGTCGGACCATAGCGGCATTCGAGCAGGAAAAATCCGTTCCCTTTGACCGGACACTGCGTGATATCCAAAGGACGCTCGAAGATGCCGGGATCACTTTCTTGATGGATGGTGCAAGGGGAGTTGGATTGCAGGAAACGCAGGAAAATTCTGATTTGAGCTGAAACACTTTGCCAGCAATGTCATGCAAGGCGATTCAAATTCGCCACAAGTTGGAAAAACGTAACTCAAGTTACGCTCTTTCGATTCAGAACCTGAGATTCCCGATTCAAAACCAAGTGCGAGCGTTCCATTGGGGAACGCCGTTCTCAATAAACTCGATTCAATTCTTGGAACGAACGTTACGGATGGTAACGGCGTGGCCAGACAGACTGCCCTGCCCAATCCGGAAATTATTTCCGCAAGATGTCGCACCTTCACAAATTTACAGGATGGGCGGAGAGCGAGAATTCGCTGCGGTCAGAACAAATGATCGGAATGGGTGGTTCTTGACTAGGTTGCTTTCTGTTCAAAGGGCGTGTTCGCATTATTTTGCATTCCTATCTGCCGCCTGTCTTAGCGACCGATCTGTGACCTCAAGTGTTCACTCCACTCATTTGATGTTTCGAACATCCAGGGTGGTTTGACACCGGATCCGAGTTTTTGTCGTTGCAGCAAATCACCCGCTGGAAGGCTACCGTCGACGATACCAAGCTCTTGAAACAAACCTACCGATGCGCCGGGCACCCAGCGGCGCAGGTCGTACCAGGGCACGGCTTTCTGAATGGTTGGGCTGAGATTCAGCAGCGTTGTGAAACAGCTTTCGGTGATGGTGGAATAGAATTGCGGCGTGGCGTGCAGCGAGGCCGAGAACTCCAGGAGCCGGCGCAAATAGGCTGCGATCTCACGAGGTGGCTGAGTGATCTCGAGGATATGAAGATCGTTCGGCGGAACATGTGCAAGGCGTTTCCAAAACAGGTCCCGTTCGGTGCCCAAGACGGCATAGAGCTCGTCATGCCTGAAAAACCCGGCAAGCATGTCGAAGCGGTCCCAGCTGGTGCGGCGCGCTTCAAAGGATACCGCGAGGTGATCCCCGTTTGCGAAGTCGAAGCTGGACATGACATGCACTGTTGCAAGGGAATTACCAAACGGTTGCAAGATGAACTGTGCGCCAGTCACGGTGGTCGGATCGAACTTCTTAGTGGTCCACCGAGGCTGTGCCGGGGCGCCGATCGGATGAATCGCATCGCGGAAATTCGTGACTGTCACCATGTCGCCGTCAAAGTCCACGTTGGCAACTTTTTCATGAAGCGGAACAAAGGTCTGCGGGACCGGCGATTTGCTGAAATAGGCCCAGAAGAAAACAGCTAAACAACCGATCGCTACGAACCGTCGAAAGGTCTGAAAACGCCCGGGCAGGAAACAAAGCCCCACAATGCCGGGAACCCAAAGGAGTGCGAGGCCATTCCGAACCATGTCTGGCCAGCCCAACCAATAGTAGCTGGCAGCTGCGGCAAATGCGGCTGTAAGGACGATACTCACGCCTGCGGCAAAGTATACGATCTTGCGGACCATCTGCCCCCCATCAAATGCCTCAAACCCTGCTCGAGCAAAAGTCCCGTATCATTCTGTGTTTCCCCGTTTGGACACGAAGAAGCTTTTGGTATCAGTGAAGGCTACCGCCAGCTCGCGCAGAGACAGTTCCGACTGTTCCAATGCAAAGTCGACAATCTGTTGCCGGATCTCATCGGGGATCCGGTTCCAGACAGACTGAGGTTGCAGCTTGCGATCCTCGAGCGCGTCGAAACCGCCCGCCAGAAAGCGATCATACCAGCGATTGAAGGTCGAACGGGGAATGCCGAGGGTCTCCAGCGTTCGCTTCGCCGGGAGATGGGATTGCTCGACAAGGCGGATGATCTCCAGTTTTTCGGATACGGGATACCTCATTCCTCGTCTCCTCCAGCCCCGAGCATGCTTTTTTTGAGTAGGCGCAGTGCCAATGCCTGCTCAGCCACCACCTCCTTCAAATCCCTGGACTCCTGGCGCAGGGTCTTGACTTCATCGCTGGTGGCGGAGCGGGTCGTATCTCCGGCCGGACGTTTCTTCCCCACTTCAACGAACTCCTTGGACCAGTTGTAGTAGAGGCTTTCGGCTATGCCTTCCCGGCGGCACAGGGCAGCAATGCTCTCTTCACCCCGTAGGCCTTCCAGAACAATGCGTATTTTTCTTCTGCTGAAAAACGCTGCCGGCTCACACGGCGAATGTCCTTGTTAACTTTCTCTAACGGTTCTTTTCCCGGCCCGGATTTACGTCTCATCTTCGCTCCTTGATCAGCTACGATGAGCCATGAGTCCTCCCCTATGCAAACACTTCAATTTGTCCCACCGGTGCTGAAGTCGGACATAGGACAGCAACCAAGCTGAAAACGCGATGGCCCGGTCGGCCATCACGCCTTAATCTGCATCGTGATCAGAGCGCTGACTTGATCTTCTTGAAGGCCTTCGACAGTTCGTCGCCGAGCATGGACGTGGCTTCACCGATATTTTCAGCAGAATCCCCGAGTTTGGCCTTGGCTTCGAAGTCGTCCCACTTGCCTTCAAGCTCGTTCCACTCGTCTTGAAGTTCTTTGCTGCCCAAATGGATTTTGAGTTTGACCTCGTCCCGGGTTTGCTTGAGCTCGTTAATCAGCGCATTGATATCAGCCATGAATTGCCTCCTATTGGATTAAAGCGGCAGCCTTTGCTGCCATGTTGTATTTGAAGTTTGTTTCGAACTGGCCAATTCCGCGACTTGAGCAATCGAGAAACTTGCCACCTATCGCCGGGCCGGAACCAGGAAAAAACACGCTAGCCTATTAGGCCGAAGGTGTCGGTTGAGAGGTTTTATTTTTCAATGGTATCACTCCGGATCATCAGGATGTTCGGGTTGCTATCTAATTGCGCAAACGTAGGTGAAACACAGGCCAGGGCCAGAGCCCCGACGGTGCATTTTACCAGTTCTTTGGCAAACGGCTTCATATCAAGATGTATGGCTCGTCGTTTCTCCTGTTAAACAATGAAAACAATGGATTGGCTTTTACTCAAAGCCTGCCCCCTGCCGGCTTGATGACAGCCCGGAAATTGCGCGACGTCAATCGAAAAAGGTGGAAGGGACTTGATCTCCAACGCGCAGTAAAACTCCGCTGGTTTCTGCCGTTTGTTTATGAATTTCCGCAGGATTTCCCTTCAACATTCCTCATCTTTTTGCAGGTTTGGGATAGCGAATTTTAGCGGCGCGACATCGCAATTGAACATGATCAGTATCGGGTGGATTATTGCTGGGTAAACTGACGCTTGAAATCGAGAAGCACCGGATTGGCTGGATTGGCGAGCAGGGCCTTTTGCAAGGTGAATTGAGCGGCTGCAAAGTCCTGAAGGGCCATGTGAATTCGGATTTGCATGATCCAGCCATCGACCAATTGTGCATCCAGGTTTGTGGCTTCCTGAAACGCGCGGATTGCGGCCTGCGGATTCCTTAGGGCTAAGGCCGTACCGCCAATGATTGTATGTGTTTCCGGAAAGTCCAGTTTCGCGATCAAGGCAGTTTGCCACTCCTTGTTCGCAGCCTGAGCGGCACGCTTGGTCTCTTCACTCACACCAACCGGTGGTGCGCCGATGAGTTGCCGGGCGGCGGCTATTCTCACCGATCGCAAAGGATCTTTCAATGCATCTGCGACCGCCGCAAACCGTTCTTGGGGCGGAAGCTGTGATTGCAAGGATAAGGCGGCTTCACGAACAACCGGGCTTTCATCTAACAGCAAGGATTGTAGCTCTTTGAGGATCTCGGGCGTTGCACGGGTTCGAAGCAAGTCAATTGCCGATGCCCGGACAATTGCGGGAAATTTTGCGTGCTTAGCGATCCCGATTAGATCTTCAGAATTCCCAGCGCGGTCATTCCTGGCAGCAGAGAAGGCCTCCGCAAAATGAGGCCCGCGGCTAGCACTTTGCGGAAACCTTGTTTCAAGAACGCCAGCAGCCCAGGCTGCGGTTTTGTCTGCATGGCAATCGGTGCAGGCATTGGGCGTTCCCAAAGAGACCGACATGTCAGGACGCGGGATGCGGAACGAGTGATCACGGCGGCCATCGATACCCATGTAGATGCGCTCGATCATGTGACACGATTGGCATTGCGCGCCTTGTGAGCCGGGCTCGTGAAAATGGTGAGCAGGATCATCATAGGCCTTGGTGGTCAGGGTCGGGAACCTGTCACTGCCTGCTTCAGAGTGGCATTGGGTACAAACCGCATTTCCGGTTGCCTTCAGGCTTGCCGAATGCGGCTCATGGCAGTCTGAACAGCGGACACCCTTGTCATACATCTTTGACTGAAGGAAGGATCCGTAGACATAGACCTCATCCAGGATCTGGCCATCGGCGTGATAAAGCCCGTCTCGCAGCAGCGCCAGCCGGTAGCTGTCATGGTAAGGCGTTCCCGGTAGAGGGTTACCATCCAAAAATGGTTCGCGCCGTGAGTGGCAGCCTGCGCACTGCTGGATTTCCCTTTCTGCAACCTCCTCTGAAAAGGAGATCAGAAGTCCAAAGTCATTGGTGCCGGGAAAAGGAGAGGCAGCATAAGTCTGTGGAGCTTCCGACCACTTCAGGTGCTCTTCAGCCGGTCCGTGGCAGGCTTCACAGCCAACACCGATTTCCGCCTGCGTGCTTTGGTAGCGGCGCTCCTTGGCAAGATAGTTTTTCTCAAAACCGGTCGCATGGCATTCCGCACAACGCGCGTTCCAGTTTTTGTAAGGCCCGCTCCAGTGAAACGCGTCATCAGGAGGAAGTTTTTGATCCGGGTAAAGGTGATACCAGCGCTTCTTCACCTGGTCCCAGGCGATGTCCAGGGATTGCTGTCGCCCGGGTTCGATCTCAACCAGATACTGTTGCAGGGGGGCAATGCCGCCAACCCCTGTTATCTCCAAAACCTTCGGGCCTTCCTGCACGTCCGAAGTTTCTATGAAGTACCGGTCGTTTTCCTCGAAAAATCGGGTTTCCCGTCCCAAATGTTCAAAGACGGCATTGTTGAAATCACCCGACACTGTGTCGGGCGATGGCTCCATCCAAGCTTTCGCATGATGGCTCTTCGCCCAGGCGGAATATGCGCCCTCGTGGCAGGACTGGCAGGTCTCGGATCCGACATATCCCGGACTCGCATCCGCCTTTGCGATTGATAACGTTATCGCAAGACTGATTGCCCAAAGAGCGACTGGGAGCCAGAGTTTTTTCATATGCCTCGGAACCGCATTGGATCGTGTCACTTCCGCTTGATGCTGTCGATGATGACCATCAAAATGTTGATAATGCCGAACAAGAGAATGGCGCTGAAAGTCCATGCGCCAAAGGTTCTCGTGTCCATCCCGATTGGGATATTGAAAAGAAAGACACCCATGCCCGCGAGCGCCAACAACATGATGAGCGTTATGAAAACGTCTTTGAGTTTCATTTGGGACGTCCGCTGAATTTAATGACCCTGTCTATCTTGTCTAAGGGCGTCAAGTTCCCTCCGTAACTCCTGGATTTCCTCCGAAACTGCATCGTTTGTTTTATCGCCAGGCACCGTTTCATCTGTTTCTGTTGCAGGATCATCGGCGAGACCATCGCTGCGCAAAAACTCTTCCAATACGGCCCAAATTGTCAGAAACAATCCGGCAATTACCGGTCCGAGTATGAGGCCGACCGCCCCGAAGGCCGCAAGGCCTCCAAATGTGCTGATCAAGACGAGCAGATCCGGCATTTTGGTGTCCCGGCCGACCAACACCGGCCGCAAGAAGTTGTCGACTGTCGTGACAACAAGTACGGTCCAGACAGTCAGGCCCACAGCCGCTACAAAATCTCCGTTTATTGCGAGATAAATAACACCGGGAAAGATGACCAGACCCGGTCCGATACCCGGGATGATCGATAAGACGGCCATAACGCAACCCCAGAAGGCAGCTCCGTTTAGCCCGGCCATCCAGAATCCGAACCCGCCGAGGAATCCCTGTGCAACTCCGATCAGAAAGGTCCCTTTTATCGTGGCTCTGCTGATTGATACGACACGGTCGGACAGCTGTTGCTGCACAGTATTTGGCAAAGCGGAATGCGATAAAAACTGCCGGAAGACGTTGGGGTTTTGGGGCAGGAAGAACACCATCGCATATACCATGATGAACATGTTCAGAAAAAAGCTAACCGTTCCCTTGGTGGCCTGGGAAAGGACCGAAACAAAGAAATCAGCAATCTGTCCGGCTGCTTCTGTAATCTTGGTGGCGACCAAAGCCCCAATCTCTGCAAAATCCACCTTGAACGGGATCCATGCAGGGAGTGAGTTCTGAAGGATCTCTAGATCTACAGTTTTGGTCCAGTCTGTCAGATTGGAGGCGACACTGGCAGCCTGATGTGCGCTTAAGACGATAATTATGATCAGCGGGATGAGGACACCGACACCAAGACTTAGAAGTGTCAGGGCAACCGCGAGATTTTTGCGCTCACCAACAAGAGTGTTGATCCGCTGAAATAGTGGAGCTGCGAGTATGCTGATGACTGCGGCCATGAAAAGCGCGATCAAATAGTCCCAGATCAACCCTAAAAACGCGGCCGCAATGGCGAATGCGGCGAGCCCGATCAGAGACATCTGAAAGCGTCGTTTTGTAACCTGGGAGCCGGTCTCGCCATGCGAAGTGGTCGTCATTGTATCACCCTGTTTGAATTAAGTGGCGAGTTTACAGCAAGTTATCGGAATCATTCCGCCTTTTGACCTCAACTAACTCAAGGCGGCTTCAAATGCAGGATCTTTTACGCTACGGTTTCTTGAATATCTGCAAAGGACTTCTCCCATGGTGACATCCCGGGACTTAAAAGCGGAAATCTCGCAACTCGCGTCCGAAGCCGAGCCGAAGACCGCCAAATCAACGCGGGCGAGAAAGCGGAAGACTATAGAAAAACAAACCGCACAAGAGGCTGCCCCGCAAGAGGATGTCACCACTGAGGAGACCCCGGATTTTCCAGAAGACCTCAATGTTCTGGCAGAGAAGTTGTCAGAATTCGCCGATGATGCTGAGCAAGAAATTAAAGACCATCCGGTCACCATGGTTCTGGGTGCGTTCGCGCTCGGCATCATTGTTGGTGCCGTGTTGCGGCGGTAGGAGAGATTGATGGAAAGTATCGTGCGCACACTGCGGATTATCTGGCGGGCTGAACTTCTTATAATCGAGGCTAAGTTGAATGTTGCGACCAAGCGGATCGGGGCAACGGCATTTGCCGGGCTGATTTTCGTATTCGGTCTCGCCATGCTCAATGTCGCGGGTTTCTTTGCCCTGGAAGATGTCTGGGGCCCGATATACGCAGCATTAGGTGTCGCAATTGCTGATTTCCTGGTGGCCATTTTGTTGCTCCTTTGGGCCTCTCGCCTGACAACCGGACCTGAGCTGGAGTTGGCGCGTGATGTTCGCGATGCAGGCTTACAGGAACTTGAAGCCAAAGCTGAAGACATCCAGGACGAAGTTGAAGCGGTTCGCGATGAATTGCTGGCGCTCAAGAACAGTCTTGTTTCATTTGGCCGGAACCCGCTTGATAACACGCTGAACTCGCTTCTCACGCCGATCCTGACCTTGCTGATTAAGTCCCTGACCAAAAGCAAAGGCTAGCGCAGCAGTTTCAAGACACGGTCTGCTGTTTTCTTGCAACTTCCACTGATCTGGTTCGAGCGGCTATAAAGACACGCAAGATTCCGTTGATTACCACTCACGCCAGGGCAGAGTTTTCTAGCATCATTGCCACAGGCTTTTACCAGGTCGCCCTCATATTGTGAGCCACTGAGTTTTTGGACGCCCGCTGGAATTACAGCCTTGGTTGTGCGGCTGTTTGAAACCTTTTCAACTTCTGCCGCGCAAGGCGCTGACAGTTTGTTCGGATGTGCATAAAGGCAAGCAGCGATCCGCCCGCGGCCTTTTCGAACGCCATTGCATTGAGCCGAAATCTCGGATTTGCAGGCGGCCATCATATCAGCATATGCCGGTGCTCCGCCATGAACAAACAACGACCACGCGCCGCCCACGGCCGCCACCACAACTGTCTTCCAGATCCGCATCACAACATCCAATCCTAAGTCTGAGATTTTATAAAACTGGGCGGATGCGGTCGTCTGTGCATCCGCCCATTCGCAATACTACTCAGCGTCTTCGACAGCCTTTGACAGCATGATCATCGAGATGCCGGTGGACAGGAAGTTGATCCCCATGATCAAACCAAGCACAAAGAGGGAGGTGCCTGGCAGTTTGCTGACGATCAGAAGACCAGCAGCAATACTGATGATTGCGGATACCAGCATCCAGCCCCAGCCTCTGGTAGGGCGAAGTTCAAACGCAGCGAAGATCTGGTAAGCACCTTCGAAAATGAAGACGATCCCAACAGTCAACGTGAGGATCAGGACGCCTTCCAAAGGGTTGGCTAGTAGAAAAACGCCTGCAACGACGGTAATCAAACCCATCAAAAGAGCACCAAAGAATGGTCCCGTCCCTTTGATGGAAAAAGAATGCCAAACGCCGAGCGCTCCGGAGAATAGGAACAGAAATCCAACCATATAGTTCGCGGTAATCGTCGCCGCGAACGGGAAAAAAATGGCGATTGCACCTACAACAGCCATCATGATCCCAACCCACATTAGGTTGGATTTGCCTTCCTTGATCGCTTGCTTAAAGTCGGTTGCAAGTTCTGTAGCTGTCTCTGCCATGTTGGCCCCCATTTTCTAATCTGCGAAACCCCGGACGGCATGAATTCGCGCCCGGGCAAGTTTCACATTGGCTGTTCTGAAATTCCCGTTAGGAAGGGTTACGTCATCTACGCAGCCGATCGTGTCTCCTCGGTCTCATTGCCCGCTTCACTTGCCAAGCCTTCAAGTCAGGGCATCTTTCGCAATTTCGCCTGCTTTTTTCAGTTTTGCGGATCGTTCCTCGTAATCGGCCTTGATTTCGGCTTTGCGTTTCTCGATTTTTTCTTTCGCGTCGTCTGCGGCCTTGTGGATCTGCGCGTCGAGTTTGTCTGTGCGTTCCTTGAAATCGTCAGACAATTCATGGAGGCGCTTGTCGACCTTCTCATTTGCGGCCTTCATTCGTGCCTTCACGTCGTCAATGCTCTTCTTGATCGCAGCCTTGTTTTCTTCATGCGCTTGTTTCAGCTCTTCGTTGAGTTGTGCAAGGTCCCGGTCGAAAGCTTCCATGTCACGGACGAACATGTCGTCGACTACGTCGATGCGAGATTGGCGGAACACTTGGCCGCCCGCAGCTTTCATCTTCACATCAGTTGGCGCAGTCCAATATTCTTCAACGGATGCAATCAGAGCGAATTTCCCGGGCTCGAGAGCTGCGCTGAATTCGTCCAGGATGTCCAGGTCGACTCCAGACTTGTAGAGATCACCAATCATGCCGAGCGTGCCGCCAGTCAGGGAGCCAAGTGCAAGGCCGCCTGTTGCAGCGGAAGCGGCAGCCGCAGATCCTGCAACAGCAGCGCCGCTCGCAACGGCTGCTGGTCCGGCCAGAACGCCGATCATGGCACCGACAAGCATTCCAAGCGCGGTGTTTATCGGTCCTTCGTCGGCTTCTTTTTTTAACGAGATCTGGCCGTTGGCATCTTTCTCGATTATTCCGGCGGAATAAACGGTTATATCCCCGTTCCAATGAAGATCTCTCAGAGCTTCACCGCCTTTGAATGCTTCTTCTTCCGTATCGAAAACAACTGTGACAATCTTTTCCATTCCAAATTCCCCCAGTTAAGTCCTGCTCAGCCGTCTGGCAGGATGTAGTTGAAGAACGTGTAAAAGCGGATGGCGACACGCCGGATCATCGAAGTCTGTTGAATGCCTTTCGAGGAATAGATTGCTGCGGCTCCTGACGCTCCAGGCGGCAGGCTTTGCGCCAAGTCGGCATTGTCTAGCTTGAACTGAACAAAGAAACGAGCATGAGGTGTCCCTTGTTCCGTGAATGTTGGAACAGGTGAATTTGCTGCCAAAATCCCGGAGCCGCTGGCCTCCGTTATCCGGCTAACCGTCCCGGAAAAAATTCTGCCTGGATAGCGATCCAGGGCGATTTCTGCTGGATCGCCAACTTGGGCCAATTGCAGGGATTGCTGCTTGAAAGCAGCGCCCACGTAAACATTGTCGGTATCGATGAATGTCAGCGCCGGGCGGAATTGCGTCGCGACAAAACCAGGTTGAAGCAGCATCGCTGTCACATAGCCATTGCTCGGCGCGTAGACGACCGTTTCCGCGAGATCCAGCTCTGCACTGTCGACCTGCGCTTCAAGGCTGTTGACTTCAGCTTCCCGCCTTTGAACATCGACCAAGGGCCCCGAATTGCGTTCCGCAAGGATTGTTGCCTGGTTTAGGCGGATTTTTGCGAGTTCCAGCTCTGCGTTGAGACGGTCAAGCTTATACTGGTAGGCTCTGGGGTCGAGTTTGAACAGCACATCACCTTTGTTGATCGGTGTGTTTCGTTCAACATTGACCTCGATGACCCGTCCGGCAACGCGCGGAACCATCTGCACCGTGGTCCGGTAGACCAGAAGCTGGTTCGATTGCGGCTGGTTGTAGGTGACCACGTACCAGAACATGAAGATGCCGATACATCCGGCAATGGTGACAATGATCTGGTTGCGGCCGGACGCCTTGACCACCTTGAAGACGTTGAAAAGAAGATGCAGCAAGACAAGGTAAGCTGCGATCATGGCCATAATCATGAGGCATCTCCCTGTTTTGCTTTCTGTCCCGTTTGGGCTTCCAGGTGGTGTTCAAGCTCCGCGAGCCGTCCCTTCAAATTGGTGATTTCAGCCTTGAGTTCCTGAGCCCCCATGGTCTCGGCATTGGCCGGTTCCAGTTTCGGCGTAACAGTGATGCCCACAGGCCGCGTATAGGCCCAAACCAGAGCCACCACCCAGCCAACACCGCCAGCTGCCAGTCCAATCCATGCACAGACGTTGATAGCATCCGCTTGAGGGTGGCCGCGCTCCCGGGCGATCTTGCCGGGCGCGTCGCCAAAGAAGAAAATCAGGAACACGATGAGCAAAAGGATCACGCCCATGATCCCGAATGTGAAGTAGTCCCAATTCATTGATGCCCTCAATCCGGTTCGGTTCCCTGAGGCTTCAGGGTGAGTACAGCGCCCTTCAGCTTCGCGGGCAAAACGAGAAGAAAAAGCTCGCTTTCGTCTTGCCCGCGCTTCCTAAATCAGGCGTTTAGCTACCCAGCTTGACCTCGACCCTCTCCAGCTTGCCGGGGAAGTCGAACGGGACATGGTAGTCCTCGCTGACCGGTTCGCCTGCGTCTGAGCCGATGTCGAAAGTTTCGTCGAGCGAAATGCGATACCCCATTGTGCGCTCAACGCGGCCTTCGCCAACGAGTTCGTCGTTGACAAACAGTTTGCCATTGCCGCCTTTGCCGGCACCGCCGCCGTCATATTCAAACTCGTACCGGATGGTGTGCTTGCCCGGCGGCAGGGTGTCACCTTCGATGTTGTACCGCTCGAGGTTGGCGACATTGTAGGTGTAGACGGGTTTGCCGCCCAGCACGTAAAGCGCCCAACCGCCGAAGCGGCCACCTTGCGTCACCAGCATCCCGTCTGTTTCGCCGCTACCAATTTCCACATGCGCAGTGATAGTGTGCGACTTGTTCTTGAAGTCCGGCGCGGTGCCTTCCGGGATACGGGTCATGTTGTCGTAATAGGTGAACTCCGACCGGCCTTCTGTCAGGCTTGGCCGGAGGGACACGTCCAGCCGCGTAACCTTGTCGTTGTCGATCGGCAGGACGTTGTATTTCGCTGCTTCGCCATAAAACAACAGTTGAAGTTCTTTCAGCTTCTCAGGGTTCTCAGCCGCGAGATTCCTGGATTGCGAGAAGTCCTCTTCAACATTGTAGAGTTCCCACGCCCAGTCATTGATCACGTCACTTTTCTGGGTCACGCTGATCCATGGTGCCTCGGGTGGCGTTGTTGTTGCGACCCAACCATCGCTGTAGATGGCACGGTTGCCCATCATCTCAAAATACTGGGTGCGGCGGGTAGAGTCAGCGTCTGCATTGTCGAAGGCATACATCATGCTGGTGCCCTCGATAGGAGATTGCGCGACACCGTTGATCGAGGTTGGCGCTGGCAGGCCGACCGCCTCTAAGATCGTGGGCATGATGTCAATCACGTGGTGGAACTGGTCACGCACCTCGCCCTTCGCCTTTATGCCCGCAGGCCAGCGGATGATCATGCCGTTGCGCGTTCCACCGAAGTGGCTGGCAACCTGTTTGGTCCACTGGAACGGAGTATTCATAGCGTGAGCCCAGGCGGACGGAAAGTGACCAAACGTGTTCGGCCCGCCGAGCTCGTCCATCCGGGCATAGGTTTCTTCGAATGGCACCGCAATGTTGTTGAAGAAGGTCATCTCGTTGAGCAGACCGTCCGGGCTGCCTTCAGCCGAGGCACCGTTGTCGCCCATCAGGTAGATGACCAGCGTGTTGTCCAACTCGCCGGTTTCTTCGATCGCGTCGATAATCCGGTTGATCTGGTGGTCCATATGGGCAAGGGCTGCCGCATAAACCTCCATCATCCGGGCATAGAGTTCTTTCTGCTGATCATTGAGCGAATCCCAGGCGCGCAATTGGGCAGGGCGCGGCGTCAACGCGGTACCCTCTGGAATGATGCCCTTTTCCAGCATGTTGGCGTGGATCTGTTCGCGCATCGCGTCCCAGCCCATATCGAACTGGCCCTTGAACCTGTCGATCCATTCCTGCGGCGCATGGTGCGGCGCGTGGCTGGTGCCGGGGGCGTAGTAGACGAAGAAGGGTTTTTCCGGCGCCAGCGCATGCTGTTCGCGGATATAATTGATGGCACGATCGGCCATGTCCTCATCGAGGTGGTAGTCCTCGGTGTTGGGTGGTTCAATCGGCTTGGTGCCGTCAAAGATGGCAGGTGTGAATTGGCTGGTGTCGCCGCCGATGAAGCCGAAGAATTGTTCGAACCCAAGGCCTGTCGGCCAGAGGTCAAACGGACCAGCCTGACTTGATTGCCAATCCGGCACATTGTGGTTCTTGCCATACCAGGCCGTGTTGTAACCGTTGCCCTTCAGGATCTCCGCAATCGTGCCGTTTTCTTTCGGCATCAGGGAGTTGTAGCCTGGAAAACCTGTGCCGATTTCCATGATGACACCGGTGGAATTGGAATGGTGGTTGCGCCCCGAAATCAACGCGGCACGCGTTGGTGAACAGAGCGCGGTGGTGTGCATTTGGGTGAATTTGAGGCCGTCCTCGGCCAACCGGTCATAGGCTTCCGTCGGAACCGGGCCGCCAAAGGCTGTCGGCGCGCCGAAGCCCACATCATCGGGCATGATCAGAAGTATGTTCGGCGCGCCTTCAGGCGCGGTCACCTGGCGTGGGAAGTCCAGCGCAGATTCGGCAGTCCGAAGGCCGATGTGGCCCTTGAATTCCGTCATCGGGATCGGAAGGACGGACCTGTCCCACTGGTCTTCGGCCATGTCTTGCGCCATTGAGGGCACTGCGGCCGATGCGAAGAGTAATGTGAATGCGAAAGTCGCTGTCCGTTTCATCTTTTCCACCATTGAATTCTGTTCATGTCTCGGCAAGGCTGTCTTGAAACCGCCTCGGTTGCGTAGAATCGCTACTGGATTTTGTTGACCTCCGGTGGCGTCCATCTTTCATTGTTGATCGCGGCCTCGGGCCAATAGGCGCGCAGGTAGATCGAGAACTCTTCGGCGGGAGCCGGGATCCAGTTGCTCTCGAGGTCTGCTCCTGGCGACGTGTTGCCCACATAAAGGGTCAGCGAGCCATCTTCCCCATATTGCAGCGTGGTGTTCTTGGTGCCCAGCGAGTACCGACCCAGATCATTGGGATAGAAGAAGTGGTGCTTGTTGTAGAGCGTCAGTGACCAGAACCCTCTGACCGGCGGCAGCTCGCCAGCCTTGAACGTCACGGCGTAGGTGTTGTTGCCGTCCAGTTGGGTGCTGTCGATGTCGTGGTCCGTGTAGAAATACTGGGTCTCGACAGGGCGGTTCTCGAACTTGTTGGACCGAGAGCTGGCGATCCGATTGTAATAGTCGACACCCCATTGGGCATTATTCTGGTTGCGGTGCCAGTTGTTGCCAACATCCTTGCCGTTGCGTTCCCAACGAAGGAAATCCGGCACCATGTCGGTATTCAGTTCGTCGATCGCGGATTGAACCGCGGCTCTGACGGTGTCGTCCCGTTCGACAACATCAAGCAAGGCCTCAAACTGGCTGTAATTAGCCTCTTCGCCCGGAAACGGCGGTACCATCTCCAGTACATCGCCAAGCTGCGCGAGGAAGTTCTCCGGCGGCACCCAGTTGTTCTCGCCACCCGTTGTGGCTTCACCGAAGGATGGGGCCTCGGACCAATCCGTGGTCATCATCTCTCCGGTAAACTCGGCAAGCGGATACATCATCACCTGGTCAACAAGCGGCTGCACGGCAACCCGGTCTTCATCCGTGTCGTCCATGAAGATGCGCGGCACGACAAGTGCCAACTCTGTGTCGCTCTGGATCACGTCGGTGATGCCCTCGGGCCTGACGCCGTCCCAGTTTGGTCCGACGAGCATGTAGTGACCCGGTTCCGTATTGTATTGCCGACCGAGCTGCCCTAGCTGGTCGGTGCGCTGGTCGTAGATTGCGACAACCCAAAAACGATCGCCGAAATCCGGCACTTGAATGACGACCGACGTCTCGTTCAACGTCGTGAACCCCAACCCGTATACGACATCCTGGTTCGGGCAGGCGATCCAGTTCTGGCCCGGATCGATGTAGTCGCTCAGCATGCCGATGCGGTTCTTCGGGGCCGCTGGCAACACACCATAGGCCCGGCCGGGCTCGGGCACAGCTGTTAAGGTGGCACGACGATTGATCATGTTGACCATCGGGTACGCCCACACATAGGCCATGCGCGCGATGGAGGCCGCATACTCAGGGTTCATATTCACGTCGCCGGATGCGCCCGCCGTCCAGTCGGACAGAAGCGTCTTGGTAAAAGCGGGACTCCCCGCCAGGAAGGCGAGGCTCGACACCGAAAAGGTCAAAAGGTGGCGTCTGTTCATCTTCATCGATTGCTCCATCTGTTGGATTGATCGTCCGGCAGGATTAGGAGAATGTTCGGCGCGCCATCCGGTGCTGTCACCTGGCGCGGAAAGTCCAGTTCAGATTCGGCAGTCCGAAGGCCGATGCGGCCCTTGAATTCCGTCATGGGGATCGGCAGGACGGACCTGTCCCACTGGTCTTCGGCCATGTCTTGCGCCATTGAGGGCACTGCGGCCGATGCGAAAAGTAATGTGAATGCGAGAGTCGCTGTCCGTTTCATTGATCCCAGCACTGATATCTGTTCAAGTCTGGCCAAGGCGGTCTGGAACCGCCTTGGCGAACTCATCCTACTGCCGGTTCGGCGGCATGATTGTTTCCAGCTGTTGCAACCGGCGCAGCGCGTCCTGCTTTTCAAAGAGGCTGTAATTGATGCCCGCAGCCGACAGCGTGGAGCCCTTTTGGAACGGGTATTCAGGGATGCTGGCGATAAATTCCTTGATGCGGGCCTGAACGGGCACAAAGGTGAACATGTTCGGCACGTACCATTCCAGGTACATCTTGGATTCAAGGCCGGCCTTTTCGTAGGGATCTGCGCGCAAGTTCACCAGACGCGGCCAGGACGGCTCGAAGCGAATGGCCGTGGTGATATCCCCTTGCAAAACCGCGAAATGCGCTTTCCAGTCGTTGACCCGAACCGCGTTCAAGTTGCCCGGCTGGTCAAAATAGAAAATCGTGTCGCGCGGACCTTTTTCAGCTTCACCCTTGAAATAGGGAAGGAAATTGTGGCCATCGAGATGAACCCGCCACTCCTTGCCGTTCATGGTGTGACCCATCTTGAGTTTTTCGCCGAGCTCCGGCTCGCCAACAGCGGCTGCCAGGGTCGGCATCCAGTCTTCATGGCTAATGATGTCGTTGTATTTGGTGCCCGGTTCGATAACGCCCGGCCATTTCACCAGCAGCGGAACGCGGAAGCCACCTTCCCAGGTCGTACCCTTTTCACCGTGGAAGGGGGTCGTCCCGCCGTCTGGCCAAGTCACTGTCTCCGCACCGTTGTCGGTGGAGTAGACCACGATGGTGTTGTCGGCGATCCCGAGCTCGTCAAGCTTGTCGAGAAGCGTACCGATCTGATCATCATGTTCGGCCATACCGTCGGGATAAAGACCAATCCCCGTGCGGCCCACCGCTTCGGGCTTCAGGTGGGTCCAAACGTGCATCCGGGTAGAATTGTGCCAGACAAAGAACGGTTTGCCCTGTTCATGGGCGCGCTCGATGAACTCCAGGGACGCAGCCATGAATTCCTCATCGGCCGTTTCCATGCGCTTTTTGGTCATGGGTCCGGTATCTTCGATCTGGCCATCGGCAGTCGTCTTCAAGACACCACGCGGACCAAACCGTTCCCGGAATGCCGGGTCCTTCGGATAGTAGTAACCTTCCGGCTCCTCCTCGGCATTCAAGTGATAAAGGTTGCCGAAAAACTGATCGAAGCCATGGTTTGTTGGCAGGTGGTGATCCCGGTCACCAAAGTGGTTCTTGCCATGCTGGGCGGTCATGTATCCATGATCCTTCAGCATGTCGGCAATGGTTGGTGTCCAATCGGGAATGCCGTGCTCTGAACCCGGCATGCCGATGGTCAGCATTCCGGTTCGGAAAGGGTGCTGCCCCATGGCAAAAGCAGCGCGGCCCGCCGTACAGCTTTGCTGCGCATAGGCATCAGTGAACATCGCGCCTTCTTGTGCCAGCCGGTCGATATTCGGCGTTTGATAGCCCATGATGCCGTGGTTGTAGGCGCTTACATTGTGCACACCGATATCATCGCCCCAGATTACCAGTATGTTCGGTTTGTCAGTCTGAGCTGAAACCGACGCCGACAGCAGCGAGAACGCGCCGGCGAGAATAAGCTTCTTCAATCGCATCGTGTTTCCTCCATTATGGACTTCAGGGAAGCCTTGGATTTTCGAGGCAAACGGCGGCTTCCGCCGCCGCCCCTATGAAAGTTCTAATGTCAGTTCAGTTTCGCCAAATCATCTGGCCGCCAGTGCGAGAACGAATGCAATATTTTTAGTTTTTGCATTCAATCCCTCCGATGTTGCCTAAGTCCGCTCTGGTGTAGCGATCCACTCCAACTCCCTGATGGAACTTAGGCTTGCGTTTGCCTCAATTTTCTTGAGCTTAATCAAAGCATCCCGTGGATGGTGTGCCTATGCTCATTCGACATCCCAAAAGTGCATCAGCGTGCTATTGGAAGGTCTAGGCTTAGCGTTGATGCACATGGCGATCAGTAGAGGGGGCAATCGGCATGACGAAAGAATTGGTGCAGACAGTCTCATTCGAGACGCATGATTTCGAAGATTTAGAGGAAGCATCTGCCGGTTGGGACCAGCAATATTACAAAATGACACCTGGTGAATTTTCAGGAAAAATCGATTTTGCCCAGGCAGGAAGCTGCCAAATAATCCGTGAGACCTGGAACCAGAAAATGAAGTATTGTGGGTCTGGTCCCAAAAATACAGTCGGCTTGGCATTGCCCTTGAAACAGAGAGGCACGGGAAGCTGGGTAGGAAGCCCAGCCTGCCTTGACACAGTAATCGTGCAGGTACCTGACAAACAGGGGGAATATGTCGGGACAGATTTTTGGGATACGCTTATTCTGGCAATACCGGAAAACGAACTAGAGTCTTACGCAAGCTTGATTGGGAACTATGATGGCCTGTTTGAGGGCGGGCACAAGGCATTGAAGCTAAACCCGCAGTCAGCTGCGCGTCTTCGCCGGGCAGGCTTGGAGTTTTTTCATCTTCTCAAAACCTCCTTGCCAGGTCGTGAGCAGCAAATTGTGGCGGCGTCCAAACATCTGACACAGATGTTCCTTTTTGAACTTGCACAGTCTCATCACATACGCGACGACGACGTCAGAACCTGTAATGCCCGCAAGCTCGTGAAGAAAGCAACTGAGTTGGTTGCGGGCGAAACAAACAGAACCATCGAGTTATTGGAAATATGTGCGGAATTGGGTGTGAGCCTCCGAACCCTGCATTACGCTTTTCAAGAAGTGACCGGGATGTCACCGGCCACCTGGTTGCGCCGGGAGCGTCTCAATCGGGTGCACAAGATGCTCAAGCGAGCGGCACCCACGGATATTCTGGTCAAACAAGTTGCATTGGACAATGGCTTCATTCATGCAGGGCATTTCAGCAAGCAATATGTGAAACACTTTGGCTGTCTGCCCTCAGAAACCCTTAACATTTCCGCCGCGCCTTAGGACGTGGACTTATAAAGTGCGGTGTGAGGGTGCAAGATCGCACACAAGCCGCTGAAAAACGTGGCTTTTCCTTCCGGTCAGAAACGCATTTTTTTGCGGAAATGAGCCCCAAAGTCATGACCCGCGATCGCTGTCCTGGATTGCTTTTAGTTCCGCCTGTAGTTCTCTGATGCGATCGTCTTCAGGCCGTGATGTTGCTGGCGCGGCCCCGTCGCCGGTGTCCTGTTCTCGGCGTTTGGAGAGATCACCGTCAGCCGACATCAAAACCGCAATTGGACGGAGGAGAGGGATATCCCTACAAAGGATTACGACCGACGCCGCAATCGGAACGCTGAGAAAAGCACCTTCCAGGCCCCAGATCGTGCCCCAGAACGTTAGCGAAACAATGACGATGAACGGGCTTAGGTTCAGCGTATCTCCCATGAATTTCGGCTCAATGATGTTGCCGATGGTGAACTGGATCCCACCGCAAAAACAAACGACAAGTATAAACGGCGTGATGGTATCGAATTGCACCAGGGTCACAAGCGCAGGAATTATCACCCCGATAATTGAGCCGATGCTCGGGATGAAGTTCAGCAGGAAAATCATCAAAGAGATGATCTCCGCAAAATCGACTTCCAGATATTTCAGCACGAGGTAACAAAGGCCGCCGGTCAAAACACTAACAACGGTTTTGATCCACATGTACCGTCGTATGCCGTAGCCGACGGATTTAAGAACACGCCGAACGTCTTCAGACATTTCGGGATCCGGAAACAGGTGTTCGAGTTTTTTAAGCACCATTCCCCGCTCGGAAAGGAGAAAGGCGCAATACATCATCACCAGACCAAAACTTCCAAAAAGGCCGCCAACGGATTCAGCGAGCAACGCGGCGTGTCCAGTGAAATCCATATTGGACAGCGTAGTCTTGATTTGATCGATCTGCTTGTCACCCAGAAACGCCGTCAAGTCGGAGAGCAGCTGGTCGAAACGCGCTGAATATTTGGGAAGTGCGCCGGAGACCACATCCACTTGGTTGGAAAACACCTGAGTGGCGGCATAGACCAGCAAAAAGAAAGCTGTGATGGACACCAGCATCGCAGCCCAGGTTGGCAGTCCGCGGT
The DNA here is from genome assembly GCF_965229775.1 of Roseibium sp. Classification (GTDB taxonomy): domain Bacteria; phylum Pseudomonadota; class Alphaproteobacteria; order Rhizobiales; family Stappiaceae; genus Roseibium. The sequence continues at coordinate 3,760,293 of NZ_OZ245929.1, read as the reverse complement.
GTTCAAGTTTTGAAATTCCAGCGGAAATCAAACTGGTCAAAAGGCAAGCAATCACAATTGGCACGAGAAAGTCACGTCCGGCAACCAGCAGTCCCAGCATTCCGCAGATCCCAAGGATTATCAGGGCTGTCGTTCTGATCTGGATGCCGGGGTCGCCACTCGCCTTGGCGTTCAGCTTTTCGTTCATTGGGGGCGTTTTATTGTTGTGTTGGACAAATAGGTGTTCAGATTTTGCTCGGCTATTGTTTGATCATGGGCAAAGGACAAGACGATAATACCGCCGCTCCCCTGAACAATGCTTTGACCCTCCAGAAAAACGACATTGCCGTCTTCATTGAGCGTCGCCTTGTGGCGGAAGCCGGAATAGTCTTCGGAGATAACCGGTATGGCGGGCTCTGCCTGGTAGGTGCCTTTCCTGGCTTTTGCGACATACCGATCAAGTTTTGCGATTGTGTCTGATTTGACAGCGCCGCTCCGGATCAGCTTCTCGGATAATCCGGCAATTGGCAGATCGTCGACAAGAACAAGCTCAGTAGATTGGCATTGCGGCGGATTGCAAAGATACTGTGTCCTGCCATCCTTGACCGATGTTTGCCAACCTTCGGGTGGAAACGTACTCTCCAAGGCACCCTCCTGGAGGCCGGTCTGGCATCCGCCCAGCAGCAACAGCAGTCCAACAAACCGTAAAAACCCCAAGACTACGCCTCCCCTTGCTTTGCCCCCAATGTTGACCTGCTCACAGACGATCTTTCAAGTGCCGCATTGAACTCTGCTCCATAAATCAGGATAGCACCCATGATGTATAGAAAGATCTGGGCGGTCATGACACTCGCCAAACCGGCGTAAGTCGCGCTGTAGTTGGCAAACATTTGAAGATATGCGGAAAACAGGCTGGCAGCACAGCTCCAAAGGACGAGCGTCAACACGATACCCGGCCAGATTTTCTTCAACCTCTGTTTTCTCGCCGGTAGCCAGTAGTGGCAACTGAAGACAACAAAGATTAGGATTGCCATTGCACCGATGAACCCGAGGCTTTCGCTGGCAAAAAGGTTGCTGTGGAGCGTGGGGGATGCCTTGGCCACAAATGCAAAATAGAGCGGGATGAACACAAGCAGGGCAGAGACGAAAAACAAAAGACCTGATCCGCAAAGGACAAACAAGAGACTCTGGATGCGCTGTTTCCAAAAGGGACGGCGATCTTCAATCCCATATGCTCGGTTGAGCGCAACACGCACCGCTTCAATTCCGTTGGAGGCAAAGACAAGAGCCAGAAAAATGCCGAGAGCAGCAAATCCTGTGTGGCCCTGGCCCAAAACAACATGGACCTCACGTATGATTGGCTCGGCAATCTCATCTGGCCAGTATTCAAACACCAGATTGACGATGTCATCAGACCGCTCGGCCTTTCCAAAAAAACCGGCAAGCGATGTGGCGAAGATCAAAAATGGAAACACAGCCATCATGAGGGAGAGGGCAATGTGGCTGCTGATGGCCCAGCCGTCGCTGGTATTGAACTGATAAATAGCTGCTTTCGCGCACTGCCAAAGACGCTGCACCCTAGACCCTCCCATGCCCAACTTAGTTTGAGGTAAGGAAGAAACCATTGCAATTGATTGCTTCATAGGCATTCAATGGAGGTTGCCGGAAGAGAATTTGCGGGGGCGATTTGGATCAACTGTTCAAGTATTTGGCCGATCTTTCCAACCAATTTGGCGGTTGGCTGGCAGCGGTTGATAGCGATAGCCTCGTCATTAACAGCCTGGTTTTGTTATTGGTGATCGTTCTGCGGAAAGCCCTGTCCGGTTTCGCGGTACGCGTTTTCGATTTCATTGCGGATAAAATCCAGATTTCGCTTGGTGACGCGGTAAAAGAAGCCATAGAGCCTGCCGTGCGAGCTCTCATTATCGCTTTAGCATCATACGGTGTCCTAGAGGCGCTGAACCTGCCGAGTATACTGGATCAAACGCTCGAGAAGCTGGTGATATCAGTAGCCGTTGCTGCAATTTTCGCCGCAGCATTTGCACTCATAGATGTATCGGTTGCCTGGATTGTTCCCGCCAAGGATCGCATACACGGCCTTCAGATGGCCTGGCTGAAAAAGCTATTGAAAGCGGCGACCTTGATCATTGCTCTGTCAGCAATTCTGAAAGTCTGGGATATCGATCTCGGACCAGTCCTGACCGGCATGGGTGTTCTTGGGGCAGGCGTTGCATTGGCTGCGCAGGATCTTTTCCGCAACCTGATCGCCGGCATGGCAAGTATGGGAGAGAAACGTTTCGATATTGGTGACTGGGTGCGGGTCGAGGGGGTCGTCGAAGGGATCGTGGAAAAAATGGAACTGCGTTCAACGGTCATACGCCAATTTGATCGGGCTGCCGTTCATGTTCCGAATGCGGACCTGGCAAATTCAACGCTCATCAATTACACGCGTCGCCCTTACCGGCGGATTTTTTGGGAAATCAAGCTCGTTTACAGCACCAGCTCAGAACAACTTCAGAAAATCAGAACTGAAATTGAGCAATATATCGATGAGTCCGATGACTTCGCTCAGCCTAATCAGGCGGCCCGGTACGTCCGCATCGATGCGTTTGATGAAAGCTCAATCAACATCATGGTCTGGTGCTTTACCAGAACCATCGATTATGCCGCTTACCTTGAAGCAAAAGAGCGCCTTCTGCTTGAGATCAAGCGCATTGTGGAGGCGTCCGGGACGGCCTTTGCTTTTCCAACGCGGGCACTTGTTGGACCTGGAGGCCATTCTTTCCCGATTGAAACCGAGACAAACTAAAGAAGTGGTGAGAACAGGCGGGCGATGGGGGCACCAGTTCGAATTTTCCAGGGCTGTTCAGATAACGGTTTTTCAAGCCGGTACGCACGCGTCAGATCATCCTGCAACATGTCGTGAACGCAAAGCGCTGTTTTCTTGTCGAACATGAGCACCATGGTCTCGAAATTCAGACGAAAAGATCGATTGTCCATATTCGTGGTGCCGATTGCGGAGAGCTCATCGTCCACCAAAAATACCTTCTGGTGCATGAAACCTTCTTTATAGCGCCAGATTTCACAGCCCGCTTCGATAACTTCATCAAAATAGGCAAACGCAGCGAGCCACGGGATTTGATGATCGGCAAAATCCGGCACCAGGATCTTGACTTCCACGCCCCGCAATGCGGCCTGTTTGAGGGTGGCGAGAATGACCGTATCCGGCACGAAATAGGGAGAGGCAATCCAAACTCTTTCCTTTGCAGCGACGATAGCCGACTGGAACATCATGGATCCGGTGTCGAGCTTGTCGCCTGGGCCGGTTGCTACAAGTAGTGCGGCCATATCTTCAGGCGTATGCTCCGTGTCCCAGTTCAAATTGTCGACCAGATTTTCGCCGGTAATCCAGTTCCAGTCTTCGGCGAAAACAAGTTGGAGCTGTGACACAATAGGGCCTGAGAACTTTGCATGCGTATCACGCCAAGGTCCAAATTTCGGGTCGAGGCCCTTGTATTCGTTTCCGACATTTAGTCCGCCCGTAAAACCGGTCTTGCCGTCGATCACAACGGTCTTTCGGTGATTTCGAAAGTTAAGCTGGAACCGGGTTTTAGGGCCGCGTACGGTTTTCGGATCGATGATCTGGACACCAGCAGTCTTGAGCTCGGCAATGAAACCCGAGGGCAGTTTGACGCTGCCCACTCCGTCAATCATCATCCGGACAGTTACGCCGCGTTTGGTGGCCGCGATCAAGTGATCCTTAAGCGTCCGGCCCAGATCATCGTCTTTGACAATGTAGTATTGGATCAAGACGTACTGCGTTGCTTGGTCAATGGCTTGAAACAAAGCCGAAAAAGTTGCGTCGCCGTCAATGAGAAGATCGACACTGTTGCCCCGAACAATTGGCAATTCGGCAATCTTCTCAAAAACCTTGAATTTTCGATCAACCTGATTTGGCCCAGGGGCATTGCGCGCTCCCCAGGTGTCAATCTCCTGTCGGATGTTTTGGCTGTCCCGGCGCGCTGTTATATATCCGGCGTATTTGTGATGGCCGAGAAACAGATAAATGGGAACGGCAAAATAGGGTGCGGAAATCAGGAATACGACCCAACCTACAGACCCTTGTGGTGTCCGTGCAGATTTTATTGCTTTCCAAGAGAAAAGCAAAGCAAAGACTTCTAGAAGGACAAAAATAACTGCAAAAATCGATATCCACATGCGTACGTATCCTTTCAGAATAGGTCTATCTACTTTGCAGCTTTCAAAGGGCTAACACATAAGCTCCCAACAATCATAGGAGTTGCTCGGTATGACGCTCCAAATCTCGATTGACCTGGAAATCGGATTTAGAGAACTATTTCAATCGCATAGGTGCTCGCACTTTTTCCTCACCAGTGCGCCAAATTTTTCAAACACTTAGACGACCTCAGTCCAATGTGGATTTCCGGAAAGTAACCACATAGTAACCACGACCAATTTCTCATCTTTCAGAATCAAAGTCGTTTCTCATTCATAGCTAAAGACATAAAACACCACATCTGAGGCTCGACAAGTTGACTCTAGACAAGGATCACTCACGGCGGTCCGCTTCTGTGCAACCGAGCGGATCAGGCGTTTTTGCCACATCTGAGGGTACAGATGTCAGATTTGGGGCCGAAATTGGCCCTGCCCGGATCAGCCGGAATGTCGCTAATACGGACAGTACGCTCAAACCTTCGGATCGCATGTTCGATAATTAAACAGAGGCTAGCCCAAGTCCTTTTGGGCGATAATATGGTCAGCAGCCCCAATTCAAAATCCAGTTTTCCAAAGTTTTTTTTCGCGCTTTTTCCGTGAAATCGTTAACAGCCGCAATTTTCGACGTAAGGATTCACTCAAGGATTCAAAATTCTCACGACAATTTCTCGCGAATCCTTGCGCGTTTTCATGCGGTGGCCGTCCCAGGCATTGCCATCCCTCACTTTAGGCAAATTGGCATAAAAAACTGAATCCTTGCGGCGGGATTACCGCGCTCGCGGCGAGGAAGGATTCATGTTCACATTAGGCGAAAAAGCACGCAAGGATTCAACCTTTATATAATTGTAAAATATCAGCTTTCTCTTTTTACCCCTCATGCCCCAAGCTGCCAATTTATGGTATCGGGCGGTGCCCTAATGAGCTTAACTCCTGGATTAAGCAGCCACGCAACCGGCTGCTAACGAACCCGGGAGATTGAAGATGACAGCGGTAAGTAACCCAGTTGAAATTGATGCATTGGACAGCGATGCCAGGGCACGCGTTGAGGCAATCGGAAAAGACATTCTCGGCCTCGGAAAAAAAGACACTGAGGCAACATTCAAGCTCGGCGCCCTGCTCGAAGAAGCGTCGGAACTGATCGGTGACGAAAAAATCTGCGATGGCTGGCTGGTTTCCCAATTTGGGATCACAACTCGCCACGGCCGAACCCTGAGAGCCGTGCACCGCAATCTTACCCCTTACAAGGCCAGATGCGTCGAGCTCGGAGTAACACCAACGAACCTATATAAGATTGCACATGCCGAGGCTGAAAGCATCCAAACGGTATTGCACCTGTATGAGAGCGGCAAAAGACCTCTTGGCCGGGACGTTGATGCCATCGTCAAACGAAAAACTGATGCGGAAGCAATTGACTTGCCGATTGAAGATCGGCCCGGGCTCAATGGTCTTGCCAAATATGGCGCTCAGGAACAACGGGTACGCATCGCGCGTTTGAAGGAGCTGTTGCTTCACCTCTTGGTACACATCGTTGAAGCATATGAACCAAAGCTGCGTGGCAAGGCAGTCGTCAAAAGCCATCTTCGGGAAAAAATCCGGCTACAATCAGAGGAAGCACGCCAGCTTCTTAGGAGTATGATTGGTTTTTTTCGCCGCTCCGACCATTGGGCCGCCGCGATTGGACATCTTCATCTTGAAAACCCAGAAAAAGACGGCGGTTGGGCAAAACTGATCCATACGCTCGACTATCTCCAGTACATAGAGAATGTTTCGTCGAAGGAATTGCCAGACTTCCTCAATGATACTGCGATCCCCCAGCTGAAATGGGCTCTTGGCGTTGAAGACAAGTTCATCGCGGACCTGTTCAAAAGGGCCGCTGAGAACAATGCTCCGGACGCCGCCAAAAGGTCCGGCAAGAAAGCCCCGGTGAAATCCAAGCCTGAAAAAACTGAGGTGCCGGCTGAAGGGGAAACTTCGTTGCCGGTTCAGCAGACGGAGAAGCCGAAGTTCAAGCGACCGGATTTCCTGAAGAAAGCCGCAGAGAAGGCTGCCTGATCCTCGCTGCCAACCGGGCAGCCACTCAAGTCCCGTGAACCGTCATCAATGCCTAAAAGACAAATGATGACGGCACACCGGAAATAATTTCCGCCCGACCAATTCAAATGAAACAGAGGTCCCATCATGACTTCACGCCCGTCTTATAAACAGCGCCTTGCCAAAAAGGCCGAACGACAACGCGAATACCGAAAACACATGAAAGACAAGCGACGTCCATCTAGGGACGATATCGCGGTAGCGTATTTTCATTGGCTTGTTAAATGGACCACCCGCAAGGGCGGTTGGAAAACCTTCTACGGATCACTTGAAAAGGAGACTGACCACTTGGTGGAACGCGGCTTCGATCGGAACCAAACCGAAGACGCAATCGAAACGCTCGTCGACAAGATAAAGAGTGGCTGGGAGTTCCAGCGTAAGCCTGACTTCGAGAACACTGCCAATGAGTAACGCCGTTCCCCAGTCATGGACCTCGTCCCCCCGTTACTTCCTGGAACGGCGTGGCTGGATGAATCGCAAAATTGAGCGAACAGTTTCCCTCTTCCACCCACTGAGATTCGGATCACAAAACACCCTGTACGCCTTGGAGAAACATTGTGACTGAAGACAGTGAAAAGAAACTCTTCCAACTTGTCATCGATGAGTTCGACCTAGAACTTCCCGGTATCGATGAACTGCATGAGGACGCTCCGTTCCCGTTGCACAACGCTCTGTTCTTACCTGAACTCGGGGGGAGCTCCTGGGAGAAGAGTTCTCTGGTAACAATCAACGAGCTTCGTGCCGCCGTTCGCAGACAAGAGCTCCAGGTGGAGACCTTTGGAAAGAACTTCCGCACCACCCGTCGCTACATTGCTGAATGGAGAGAAAAGTGCCGCGTCCATCCAAACCAGCCCGCCTCTGGCTCCGGCCAGTCCGCAAAACCAAAGGCGGGAACTCGGTCAAACAACCCGTCTTCCTCATCCTCGACGCTGGAAGACAAATCAGCACTGGATGTGGCCCGGATGATCGCGCAGGAGCTGAAGAAGCGCTAGGCCGATACATCACCGAAAAGACCCGCCAGGAAACAACCAGAAGCACGCGTCGCAAGACCGCAGAAGAGCTTTCAGTTGCAGAAGTGCTGGCGAGGTACATGGAAGTGAAAGGTACACAAGTAGCCAGACCGAATGAGCTTGGCCAGCGGATGCAAAGACTGCTCGAGTTTTGGGGGAACAAGACCTGTGACCACATCTCATCAGTCACTTGCAATGACTACGTTCAGTTCCGCTCGGGGAAACGTTGGGCATCTGCAACTCGAACGGATAATCCAAACCCGCGTGTAACTACGACGGCCGGTGCGCGGCGAGAACTAGAAGACCTGCGCGCTGCTGTCAGGACTGCAATGGACGACGGAATTCTATCAGAGCCCGTCCGGATTTTCCTCCCACCGGAAAACCCAGGCCGTGAGGAGTGGCTGACTGAAGAAGAGGTTGAGCTGCTATGCCAGATCGCACGGAACACCAGGGAAGTTCAAACGATCCACAAGGGTGCGCGAAAGGGCCAGAAGGTCGAAACCCGCAAGAAGCCCCTGGCCCATGTTGAGCGCTTCATTCGTGTCGCGGTCATGACCGGTACGCGAAGCGGTGCAATCTGTCAGGCATCATTTGAACGTAAAACTGACCGACCGTGGATCGACTTGGAGAAGGGTCTTTTCTATCGAAAGGCACCACGCCAGACGGAACACACAAACAAGAAGTATCCAACAATTCCCCTTGCTCCAGCGCTTGTCGAAGAAATGAAAGAATGGAGAGACGCAGGGGCAAAACATGTCGTCGAGTTCAATGGCAAGCCGGTGAATTGCCGCAAATCGTTTGAACGCCTAGTGCGCCTGGCGAAACTCGAAAAGCATGTAGTGCGCCACACGTTGCGTCATACCGCGGCGACATGGATGATGCAGGAAGGCGTCGATTTCGCCGAAGCTGCGGGTTATCTCGGCATGTCAATCGAAACGCTTCAATATCGGTACGCTCATCACCATCCAGACTACCAAAAGACCGCTGCCAACAAATTGGCGGAACGGGCGAACAGAACACGCACAGATGCAAAACGGGCCAACGATTGGCCAATGAAACAACGCGAACAAACGTGAACGAACGCCAACCAACACAAACATAAACTATTGTTTTTTATGTACTTTAAGTTGAATTCACCTCGTTCGGGACGAGGGGGTCGGAGGTTCGAATCCTCTCACTCCGACCATTTTTTCCTCACTCTTGATGCAGATTTTGAAGCACTTTTCGCGTTCGCGCGAGAACTGCCGTATTTCCTGCATTCCTGGGCCAAGGGTCGGGGCAACGTTTCGGCTGGTTTCTTTCGGCCTTGCTTTTCCACGATTTGCGGATGTCAGCAGACAGGTGCCGCCCCGCTCGGACAAAAGGCAGCGTATCAATCACCAGAGCCCACGCAGTGCGCTTTGCGGCATTCATGAAATCACAGCGTCGTTTGCAGTCTAGCGGCCATTCTTTCAGCGTCCTATTTACGCCCTGCTATCTGTCATTCAACAATCTGCAAGCGTATTCCGAAAGCTGACGCTTCTTCCAGACGCAGCCAATTCGCCGGATGGACGGGAAGAGGGCATTCGTCACATACGGCTCAGTTTCGACATGTTTGACATGACCTATTCACAAGCGGTCGAAGTTCCGGTTGAATTGCCAGGCCGTATCCTCGTTATCCGGCCGCCGGAACAGCGGCTGACTGGAGCCTTCATGCGCCTGCTTGCCTTTGCCCTTGCCGTTGTTCTTCTTTGTGCGCCTGCGTTGGCCGGCATCAAGGAAAAGGTCGCCGGCGTTGCACCGTCGGGTGTCGTGCTGGTGCTGGATGGTGTGGGCAATGAACTGGTGGCGCAAAACGCGGGGAAGTCCTTCGTCCCTGCGTCCGTCGCCAAGATCGTCACCGCATGGCTGGCTATGGAGGTTCTGGGGAGTGACCACCGGTTCCAGACCCGGTTTTACCTGGACAGCGACCGGGTGCTTTATGTGCGCGGCGGCGGTGATCCCTTCCTTGTATCCGAGGAGCTGGCGCTGCTTGCGCCCGACCTTGTCGCCGCAACCGGCAAGGAGCCGTTCGCAGGCATGGTTCTTGACGCAAGTTATTACCCACAAGAGCTGCGCATCCCCGGCATCGAGGACACCGGCCGGGCGTATGATGCCCTCAACTCGGCTCTCGCGGTCAACTTCAACACGATCCATGCCGTCAAAAAGGGAAAATCCGTCCGCTCCGCGGAAAAGCAAACCCCGATCACGCCCCTTGCGGTGAGCCAATTCCGCAAACGCGGGCCAAACGGACGCGGCCGCATCAGCCTTGCCCAGGAAGACCCTTCCGTCGGCGTGCGCTACGCCGGCGAGCTTCTCGCCGTCTTTATCGAAAAAGCCGGCGGCAGCGTTGAAGGCGAGATATCGGTCGGATCCATCCCGGAGGGACTCGAGCCCATCCACGTGCACCGCCAGTCCCGCGGCCTGCCGGAGATCTTGACCCAGATGCTGCTGGGGTCGAACAACTATGTCGCCAACCAAATCTTCCTGGAGGTTGGCGCACACCGTCTCGGCGGACCGGTCAGCCTTGAAAAGTCGCAAAAAGTCGCGGAGGTGATCCTTGCCGAGCATGGCATCACCGAGGGCATCGACCTCAAGGAGGGCTCGGGCATCAGCACCGAAAACCGCTTCTCTACCCAGGGCCTTGCCGGGGTGCTGGCAGAATTTGCACCACATGCCGAGTTGCTCCCCAGGACCAAGGCCGGTTCGCGCTACAAAACAGGCACGATCCCCGGTGTCAAAGCCCTGGCAGGATACGTGAACACCACCAAACACGGCCTGGTGCCCTTCGTGATCTCGCTCGGCGGAAAAACGGGAAAGACCCGGTTCCGCCTGCTCAGGGCCCTTGAGCTCGGTCTATAGGGAGCGGCACCTCGCCCAATGCATATCCTCCTGAAAACAAAATCGCGTGGTGCACGGCGCGTTGATGGTATCCGGGTTCGTGCCATCGGACCGGGTCCGTTGAAGAGGCACCGCAAGGCAAGCGGTGGCAACGCGGTCTCCGCAAGGCCGATCGCCGCGTTTCCGGATACCGGCGTCCTGTTCAGGCCGATAGAGGTCCGACAGGTGCGAAACGAAAGTACGCAACGGTGAACCCATTCCATCCTGGAGGCTTTGCGGGGCTCAGCGCCTCCTGGAAGAGCCAGTCGCCGGTCATTCGGGGTGTGGTGATGATGTGTGCTTCAACCGTTGCCTTTGCGGTCATGCATTTTTCTGTCCGGGTCGCGTCCAGCGAACTCCATCCCTTTCAGATCGCCTTCTTTCGCAACCTGTTCGGCCTCGCCTTTCTTGTGCCACTTCTAATCGGGCCGGGTTTTGTACAGATGCGGACAAGCCGGTTCGGCCTTCATGCGCTGCGCGGGGTCGTGAACATAGCGGCTATGTTCCTGTTCTTCACGGCTTTGGCCATAACGCCGCTCGCAAAGGTCACCGCACTCGGTTTTACAGCCCCGATCTTTACCTCGGTCCTGAGCGTCCTGATCCTCAAGGAAAAGATCCGGCTGAGACGATGGACGGCGATCGGCCTCGGCTTCGTCGGCATGCTGATCATCCTGCGGCCGGGTCTGGCCGTCGTGGAGACCGGCGCCCTGCTGGTCATCGCTGCGGCGCTGCTGTGGTCGCTGGCGCTGATCATCGTCAAGAGCCTGTCGCGCACGGAGAGCAGCGTTGCCATTGTCGCCTGGATGGGGATCTTCCTGTCGGCGTTCTCGGTCGGTCCGGCCCTTTGGGTCTGGAAGGACCCGAGCCTATGGGCCTGGGGCTGGCTGCTGTTCATCGGGTTCGCCGGATCGGTCGCCCAGGTTAGCCTGAGCCAGGCCTTGAAGGAAACGGAACCGACCGCCGTCATGCCCTTCGACTTCCTCAAGCTGATCTGGGCGGCGCTGCTGGCGTTCTGGTTCCTGGGAGAAATCCCCGACGAGATGACATTTGTCGGAGCTGCGGTGATATTCGGCTCTGGCCTTTATGTCGCACAGCGGGAACGGGCTGCCGCCAGGGCCGGAAAATAACCGGCGGCTTGCCGAATGCCCCAAATTGGTTGGAAAAAGCTCTAGGGTACGGACCCATAAATGAAGCCGATTTGGCGGCAGAAATGGCAAAATCTCGCAAGGAAGCGTGCGCAGAGCGGGCTTTTGCCCGTTCAAGCGCGGTGACGCTGCGAGATAAAGCCATTTTGCCGTCCTTCGGATTTGGCCGTTTTGGCCATCTGCTGCGTCGCGAAAGGCTTGAAAATGAACCACATTTCCTGAGCTTTCGCTCCTCGCAGCTGGTCAAAACGACCCAAACCAAATTGACTTCATTTATGAGTCCGTACCCTAGACAAAGCCGATCGTTGCACCCGGAAGATCGATGCCGTCGAGATGGGTGGTCCAGCGGTCACCCGGCATGATCGACGCGGCATCGGTCAAGGTTCCGGTGGTAACGATCTCTCCCGCACTCAGCGGCGGTGCATCGGTGTCGGCTGCCAGTGTGTCCAGGAGATGACCCAGCGCCGTGAGCGGACCGTCCAGCACATCCGCGCCGCAGCCCGTGAGCCGCCTGCCGCGCGGCCCCTCAAGCACCACGCGAAAGCGCGGCAGTTGCTCGGTAACGGATTGCGTCAGGGCCAGTTTCGGGCCGAGATAAAGCGCGCCGTGCAAGCCGAAAGCGGCGGCGCAGTCCGCGTCGGAAAAACGCCAGCCGGGGTAAGAGGAAAATACCACCTCAAACCCGTGTGACACCCAGTCAATGCACCCGGCAAGCTCGGCCTCGCTCATCCCGGCCCGGGGCGCGGATTTCAGGCCGAAGACAATCTCGGGCTCAAGCCGCGGCTCGGGCAATTCAGGCAATCTGTGCGGCCCTTCACCGATATCATGCAGGGTGGTATCCCAAACCGGCCCCCACATCGGGCCCGTGACGTCGTAAAGCGGCCAGATCGTCCGGTTCGTGAAACCGATCTTGCGGCCCACCCGCCGCTCACCCCGGGCTTCGCGCAGTGCGGTGATCCTGTGGGCGATGGAATACGCCGTTTCGGCGTCAAAAGCCGGGACGCGACCGTTCATTGGCGCAATCTGGCGGCCCGTGTCATAGGCCTCAAGCAATTCGGCGGCATAGGCATCAAGCGTGGCATCTTCCATCGTATTAGGCATCCAGGTACCTCCTTCCAGTGCCCGTGCGAGACTTTTCCTGCCATCTCCGCTCTTTTCAACTCCGAGGCGTTCAGGCACTTGTCGCTTGAGGTCATGACCCCAGCCGGCTGACGGCGTCCGCCATCACGCGCAGGCCGGTTATCAAGTCGGCCTCGTGCGTGTCCTCGGCAAAATCGTGGCTGATCCCGTCTATGGACGGAACAAACAACATTGCCGACGGCATCACCCGCGCCATGTTTGAAGCGTCGTGCAAGGCGCCCGACGGCATCTCGCGCCATTTGCCGGGGGCCTGCGCCTCAGCGGCGGCGCTCAAGGCAGCGCGCAAGGTCGCGTCCATCGGAACCGGCTGCAGCGCCTTGATCGGCAATATTTCAGCCTGCATTTCATGGTCCACGGCAATGTCGGCAACAAGATCTCGAACAAGAGTTTCCATCCGGGCCAGCCGATCGTCATCAACATCGCGCCACTGCACGTCGAACACCACTTCACCGGGCACGATGGAGGGTGCATTGGGCCGCAGTTGTATCCGGCCAATCGTCCAGACCGTGCGCGGTGTCACAATGTTCCGAAGGCGGTCGTTTAGCGCGGTATTGAATGCCGACAGCGCCTGAAACGCATCTCTTCGCTGGTGCATCAGCGTGGTGCCAGCGTGGTTTTGCTGACCTGTCAGCGTGACCTGCACTTGCCGCGATCCGACAATATCCGTGACAACGCCAATAGCCTCGCCCGCGTCGTCCAAAGTGCTGCCCTGTTCGATATGCAGTTCAATGAAACCGGTGAACTGGTCTTGTGGCACGAACGCCCCTGCAAGATCCGCAATAGAAGACCGCGCATCGCGGAAAGAGACGCCGTTCATGTCCGTGAATTCGTCGGCCTCGGCAAGTGTGGTCTTGCCTGAATAAATGCTGGATCCGGTCAGCGCACCGAACCGCCCTTCTTCATCCTGGAAGTTCACGACTGACACCGGCGGACCACCCGCCTCTTTCGCGGCACGCGCGATCTCCAACGCGACGATGACACCCAAGGCCCCATCGAGCCAGCCCCCTTCGGGTTGGGTATCGGAATGAGACCCCAGAAGCACGGATGGACCATTGGTCAGACCGAAGACGTTGCCCGCAGGATCCACATGTGGGGCCAGAGCCGCGGCCTCCAACTGGTTGATCAGCCACTTTCGGGCAGCCACGTCCGGTTCAGAAAACGCCGGACGCACCACTCCCTTTCCCACTCCACTCGCACCGAAGGAGCGGAGCGTGAGAAGATCTCTCAAAAACCTGTCTGGCAGAACGTTCATATTGACCTTCTAAAACTGAAAACACCCGGAGTTTGCCCGGCATTCCGCAATCGGAGCGTATTCTTTTGATGCTGCAGCCGATTTGCTCACCTTTCAAGCCAAGTGATCCGATAGCGCGTCAAATCCAGCGGACATCCGGGCAAGCCCGGCATCTGGACGTTTCAGCTCGTTTCCGTCAGTCACTTCGCGCCTTTGTCTGCCCGTATTGGGCCATCTGCAAGCTCCCGCTTCTCCATTCTGCAAATGTAATGCAGATGTCAGCCAAACGCCCGGTGCCGCCAATCGCTACCTGACCTCGAGTGCCTCCAGGATCAGCGGCAGGCGCTGGCCCTGCAGCATCATGTGGTCCCGCATCAGTTCGTCAGCCTGGAGCCCGTCATTGGCAAGGATCGCCTCCAGGATCCGGGTGTGTTCCTCGGTCGACTTTTCCAGGCGCCCGCGCATGCTGTAGGGAAGTGCGCGATACGGGTTGATGTGCCCGGAGAGCTGTTCGATCTGTTCGATGAGACGGTTGTTGCCCGCGGCCTGATGGATCGCGTCGTGGAATGCCAGGTTCGCCCTGGCATAGGCGTTGGGGTCGTTCGCTTTGGCGGCCTCTTCACATTCGGCAAGCCTGTCCTGCATCGCGTCCGCCTTTTGCACCGTCAAACGCTCGGCAGCCAGTCTGCAGGCCATGCCTTCGAGCTCCGCCGCGACTTCGAAGAGATCGATAATTTCCTTGGCGGTTAGCGTGCGAACCAATGCCCCCTTGCGCGGCCTCGTCTCCAGGAGACCGCTGTCGACAAGCGAACGCACGGCTTCACGAACCGGGGTGCGCGACACGCCGAACCGCTCTGCAAGGGCAGCTTCCTCCAGCTGATCACCGGGACGCAAAACACCGGATCGGATGTCGTTACGCAAAGTCTCGATGAGTTGGTCAGCAACACGCGCCATCTTCAATCCCCTGATTTGACACCTCTTTTACCCCGCAGGACAAGCTTTGTCGATACACATGTTGACATCTATTAATTTTTATATCTCTTATATGTATACATATAGACTTTATATGTACCCATTGGAGGAGAGTGACATGAAGACATATCTGCTGACTTTCGCGGCCGCAGCCGCGCTGCTATCCGCGCAAGCAACCCAGGCAACGGAACTGCGGCTGTCGCATCAATGGTCCACCAAGGATGTCAGGCACGCGGTTGCCGAGATTGTCGCCAACGAGGTTGCGGCAGCTGATGTCGACCTGAGCATCAAGATTTTCCCGTCAAAGTCGCTGTTCAAACCACGCGAACAATACCGCCCGCTAAGCCGCGGCCAGCTCGACATGACCGTGTTTCCGCTCAGCTATGCAGGTGGCCAGCAACCGGCGTTCAACCTCACCCTTATGCCGGGACTGGTGAAGAACCACGATCATGCGTCCCGGCTCTCCAAGTCACCGTTCATGGACGCGCTGGAAGCCAAGATGGCCGAGGACGATGTCATGGTTCTTGTCCACGGTTACCTGGCAGGCGGCTTTGTCGGCAAGAACAAGTGCATTACCAAGCCGGCGGATGTGGAAGGCCTGCAAACGCGGGCAGCCGGCAAGTCCTTTGAAGAAATGCTGGTGGGTGCCGGGGCCTCTATTGCCTCCATGGCATCGTCCGAGATTTACAGCGCGATGCAGACCGGTGTGCTCGATGCGGCGAACACCTCGTCATCATCGTTCGTCTCCTACCGCATCTTCGAACAGGTCGCGTGCTACACGCCTGCCGGAGACGTGGCGCTCTGGTTCCTGTACCAGCCGCTGCTGATGAACAAGACCACTTTCGAACGCTTGTCCGAGGAACAGCAGTCGGCACTTATGGCAGCGGCTGCCAAGGCGGAAGCCTATTACCTGGAAGAAGCAAAGAAACAGGACGCCCTTTCCGTCGATGTCTTCAAGGAAGCCGGCGTCGAAATCGCCGAGATGTCGCCCGAGGACTTCGCTGCCTGGCAGGCTCTTGCGAAGGAAACTTCCTACAAATCCTTCGTCGAGAGCGTTCCCGACGGACAGAACCTCCTCGATATGGCGCTCTCCGTGGAGTGACGATCCGTGCGGGCGCGGGTGTTCTGCCCCGCCCGTCCACATTCGCGAACGATCGGAGACAAAACCAATGGAAACCACCCTATCCGCCCGCCCCGCCAAGCCGCGCGTGTTCCAGCAAGCCGTCGGCTGGATCTCGGAAGTTTCAGGCTGGACCGCGGCTGCGATGATCCTTGGCGCGGTGTTGCTGACGTGCCAGATGATCTTTGTCAGGTTTGTGCTGAACGCGTCCACCGTCTGGCAAACCGAGGTCGTTGTTTACCTGATGGTCGGTGCCACGCTTGTCGGACTGGCCTTCGTCCAGAAACACAAGGGCCACGTGAACGTGGACCTTCTGAAGCTGTGGCTGAGCCCAAATGCCGGCCGGACGCTCGAGATCGCTACCCATTCGGCCGCGATCATCGTGATCGGTGTCTGCCTGTTCTACGGCTACGAGTTCTGGCATCTGGCACAGTCGCGCGGCTGGACGTCCGACACCGTCACGGCCGTGCCGCTCTGGATCCCGTATCTGGCGCTGCCCGTGGGACTGGGCCTGATGCTGCTGCAACTGATTGCCGATCTTCTGGACGTCCTGTCCACCGCGCCTACCAGGGAGGCATCGTGATGGATCCACTTGTACTTGGCACGATCATCGGGCTTGCAACGATCTTCGTTCTGTTCTCCGGAATTTCCGTCGCCGTTGGCCTGCTGCTGGTGTCTGCCGTGTTTTTGCTCACGTTCGACGGCCTGCGCTCGCTGGAACTCATGCCCGAGATCCTGTTTGGAAAGCTCGACAGTTTCGCGCTTCTGTCCATCCCCATGTTCATCATCATGGGGGCTTCGATCGCCTCGACCCGGGCGGGTGCTGATCTCTACGAAGCGCTCGAACGATGGCTGACGCGGGTTCCCGGTGGCCTGGTGGTCTCCAATCTCGGCGCCTGCGCCCTGTTCTCGGCGATGTCCGGATCGAGCCCGGCAACCTGTGCAGCCATCGGCAAGATGGGAATTCCGGAAATGCGGAAACGGGGCTATTCGGAGGAAATCGCCACGGGGTCGATTGCTGCCGGCGGAACACTCGGGATCCTGATCCCGCCCTCCATAACCTTGATCGTCTACGGCATTGCCACCGAGACGTCGATCGGCCGGCTGTTCCTGGCCGGCGTCATACCCGGATTGCTGCTGGTTGGGCTCTTCATGGCCTGGTCGATCTACGCCACATGGGCTTCCGGGGAGCGTGCGAGCCTCGGCCGCGTGACGTACAGCTGGCGCCAGAGGTTTGAAATCATGCCGAGGGTTCTGCCGTTCATCGCGATCATCATCGGCGTGCTCTATGCCATGTATGGCGGTGTCGCAACGCCATCGGAAACGGCAGCCGTCGGCGCGTTGCTCTGTCTTGTCGTGGCGATGATCGTCTACAAGCTCGTGCGGCCTTCGGCCCTCTGGTCGGTTCTGCGCGACAGCACCAA
Source organism: Roseibium sp. (assembly GCF_965229775.1). Taxonomy (GTDB): domain Bacteria; phylum Pseudomonadota; class Alphaproteobacteria; order Rhizobiales; family Stappiaceae; genus Roseibium. The sequence goes on along the minus strand of NZ_OZ245929.1, from coordinate 3,743,047 downwards.
GGAAAGCGTGATGATCCTGTTCATCATCGCGGCCGCCGGGGTGTTTTCCTACATGCTGTCGAGCCTGTTCATCACCCAGGCGATCGCCGCGTGGATCAGCGAACTGGAGGTCAACCGCTGGGTGCTTTTGGGCGCAATCAACGTGTTCCTGATCGTTGCGGGTTTCTTCCTTCCGCCCGTTGCCGTGATCCTGATGACGGCACCGATCCTGCTGCCGGTCATCACCGGTGCCGGGTTCGACCCGATCTGGTTCGCGGTTGTCCTGACCATCAACATGGAGATCGGCCTGATCTCTCCACCGGTGGGCCTCAATCTTTACGTGATCAACGGCATCGCGCCGGACATCTCGCTTCGCAAGATCCTGCTGGGTTCCCTGCCCTTCGTCGGATGCATGCTGATCGCCATCCTTGTTCTGTGTCTGTTTCCCGGTCTTGCCACCTGGTTACCCAATTTCGTAATGGGGCCAGCGCTCTGAGCGCCGGCACCCGAAACAGGAGATATCTCATGTCCCAAGCTTCCCGTTTTCGCCGTATCGGACTTATCGTCCCGAGTTCCAACGTCACCATGGAAACCGAGATCCCGGCGCTTTTGAAGGCGCGAGAGGCAATCCTGCCTGATCGCTTCACGTTCCACTCCTCGCGCATGCGCATGAAGGCGGTGGTCAAGGAAGAGCTGGAGGCGATGGATGCCGACAGCCTTCGCTGCGCGAGTGAACTCTCCGATGCTGCTGTTGAAGTCCAGGCCTATGCCTGCCTCGTCGCGATCATGTCCATGGGTCGCGGCTACCACCGCACGTCATCTGAAAAACTCCACCAGGCAACGGCGACAAACGGATGTCCGACACCGGTTCTGAATTCCGCCGGAGCCCTGGTGGACAGCCTGAAGGAAATGGGCGTCAAGAAAGTCTCGATCATATGCCCTTACATGAAGCCGTTGACGAAGCTGGTTGTCGATTACATCGAGCACGAAGGTGTCGAGGTTCAGGATTTTCTCGCACTCGAGATCCCGGACAATCTGGATGTCGCGTCCCAGGACCCGGCGGCTCCGGCTGAACTGTGGCGCAAGCTGGACGTGCGCGGTGTCGATGCCATCGTCGCGTCCGCCTGCGTTCAAATGCCGTCCCTTCCGGCAATTGAAATGATCGAGCGCGCCTCGGGCTTGCCGACGGTATCAGCGGCTGTCGCAACGACCCGCAAAATCCTTCAAAGCCTCGGCCTGACGGAAGTTGCGCCGGGTGGCGGCGCGCTTCTGTCAGACGGTCAGCTTGCAACACTGCCAAAGGTTGCCTGATTTTTTCAGGATGACGGCGCCACGGTCAGAACGGCATGCGCTGGCCTCTCTGGTATTGGCCAACGCTGCGGGGTCTGTCTTTGCAGACCCCGGCCTTTTCAATTCCGCTTGTGATACCAGTCTTTTTCATACATATTCAAATATAAGAATTTTATATGAGGAAGCGCAATGTCCCTGTCCCGCCGTGCCTTTTTGTCCGGTTGTGCCGCCCTGCCCCTTTCCGCGCAACTTAGCCGGTTCGCGCTGGCCGAGACGCCGATCGGCCAGGGAACGCTGACGACCATCAGCGACGGACACCTGACGCTTCCGGGCAGCTTCATTTTCGACCCGATGCCGCAGGACCAGCTTCTCCCCCTGTTGGAAGAAGCCGGGGTTTCCCAGGAAACGCTGAGGCCGGACTGCAATGTCTCGCTCTACCGCGACGGCACCAACACGGTGCTGTTCGACGTCGGATCGGGACCGGATTTCCAACCGTCTGCCGGCGAGCTTGCGGAGGGACTGGAGCAGGCAGGTGTGGCCCCCGAAGACGTCACGCATGTGGTTTTCACCCACGCCCATCCGGATCACATCTGGGGGCTGCTCGACGCGTTCGACGACCCTGTCTTTGTCAACGCGACCTACATGATCGGCCGCGCCGAGTGGGACTACTGGTGGAACCCGGAGACCGTCAACACGATCGGCGAAGCCCGCGCTGCCATGGCGGTCGGCGCTAGACGCAGGTTAGAGGCCATCGAGGACACGGTCGAGTTCTTCTCGGGCGATCAGGAAATCCTGCCCGGGATCCTGGCCGTTTCCACTCCCGGGCACACACCCGGCCACATGAGTTTCGAAATCCGAAGCGGTTCGCAGGCCGCACTCGTGATCGGGGATGCCATCGGCAACCACCACGTCGCCTTCATGCGGCCCGCGTGGCCAAGCGGATCGGATCAGGATGCCGAGGTTGCCGCCTCGACGCGGCTCGCTCTCCTGGACCGGATCATCGCCGAAGATCTCAAGATCGCCGGTTTTCACCTTCCCGGCGGCGGGATCGGGCATGTCGAGCGCACGGGCGACGCCTTCCGCTTTTTTCCGGAGGCGTCCTGATGCGTATCGCCGGCGTGTTCCTTTCCGTTTGTCTCGCCACAACGGCGCTTGCCAGCGAAGACATTGCAGACCAGTATCCGGGCTCTGCGCTCTATTCAAAGCCGGTCGAAGTTATCCCGCATGTCTGGTCCGCCATCGGCGCGACGGCACCTCCGACATATGAAAACTCCGGCCACAACAACAATCTGAGTTTCATCGTGACCGGCGATGGCGTCATCGTGATCAATGGCGGGGCGGCCTATATCCTGGCAAAAGCGCTTCACGAGGAAATCAGGACAGTCACCGATCAGCCCGTCAAACTCGTCATCGACGAAAACGGCCAGGGTCACGCGATGCTCGGCAACTCCTACTGGTCGGAACAAGGTGTCCCGATCCTGGCGCATGTCGATGCCGCCCATGAAATCGAGGAACGCGGCAACCAGATTCTTGAGGGCATGAGACGGTACAACCGGGACAAGGCTGAGGGCACCTTCGTCGCGCCGCCGACGCAGACGTTCGAAGACCGGCATGTCATCGAGATGGGTGACTTCCGCATCGAGGTCCTTCATCTCGGCCCGGCACACGGCCCGGGGGACACGCAGGTCTGGCTGCCGGAGCAAAGCCTCGTGATCGCCGGCGACATGGCCTTTCATGAGCGAATGCTGCCGATTTTCGAGGACACGATCGCCGCGGACTGGCTGGAGACCTGGGAGACCGGCTTCGAGGCCCTGAACGCGACCTACGTCATTCCGGGCCATGGCCACCCGACCAACATGGCACAGGTCCGCCGCTACACGCGCGACTACCTGCTGTACCTGAGGGAGAAGATCGGAGCGCATCTTGAGGACGGCGGCGAGTTGGCCGACGCCTACTATGTCGACCAGTCACCCTACGCCCATCTGGATACGTTCGAGGAACTTGCGACACGGAATGCAGGCCGCGTCTATGAGCAGATGGAGTTCGAATAGACCCATTGCCGGGCGACCGCAGAGACAAAGCTGCGGCACCCTCAATTCTTTTCCGGTCCCTCGAAACGTGCCGTCGCGGGCCGAATAAAATGTCCGCAGTGCCTCAGTTGCCGATTGCCTCGGCAACGATCTGCTGCATCAGGTTCTCGACCGCCTGCATGGACCCGTCCGGATAGTCCTTGTGGCCGATCGTGACGCCCTCATCCGTCTCCATGACGAATATTCCGTAGGGGCAATGCACGATGTTCATCGGATCCTTCTCCATCACCTGACGCGATATCAGGGCAGAGCAGAACAGGAAGATATCCGCATTCTTGAAGATCGTTTCCTCGCTGCCGACATCGGCCGCCGTCCGGTTGAGCATCGCTCCGACGTGGCTGACGGAATCGATCACCAGACCCTCCCCGACGATCGCGCTCTCGACAGCGAAGGTCGCGTCCTCGAAGGACCCGTCGAACGAATAGGTAAACGGCTGATCGGCCAAGGCTGCGCTGCTGAAGGTGAGGCCGAGAACGGCCGCTAGAACAACGGATTTCATAGTCTGATCCTCCACGTTTCAACGCAATTCTGGAGCCTGGCTGCGCCCCGGGCATTGATCGAAATCAGTCCCGGGACGCTGCGAATGCAAAGACTTAGCCGAGCATGTCCGTGGTGATGCCGGTGTACCAGCCCTCCGATTCCTCGTAGGTCGCCTTGCGCAGGTCCGCGCTTTCACCGGTCTGAGAGATGAAGCCGTCGACCTTGGCGATTTTCTCCGGCGTTGCCTCGTAGGTCGCGCCGACCTTTACGCCATCATTGGGCGCGATCAGCGACCAGCAGGTGTTGGAGAATTTCGCCGGGAAGACCTTGGACCCCGTCAGCGCGCCGCGCACGGCATTGGCGCAGACCTTGGCCTGGGAATTCGCGGAAAACCCGGATTTCGGCATGTCGCCCTGGCTCGAGGCGTCGCCGAGGACGTAGATGTCGGCATCGGCTTTGGTCGACATGTCGGCTGCATTCACCGGCGCCCAGTTGCCATCGGTAACGCCGGCGAGATCGGCAATGCGGCCGGCCTTCATGGCCGGGATGACGTTGCAGACGTCGACCTTCGTCTCCTCGCCGTCGATGGTGACCGTCATGGCGCTGGGGTCGACGGAAACGTTGCCGCCGCCGAAGTCCTCGCCGATCCAGTCGACCATGCCTTCATAGTGGTTCGCCCAGCCTTCCTGGAAGAGCGCCATCTTTGAGAATTTCGGCTTCGGGTCGGCGACGATGATCTTCGCGGTCGGATTGTTCTGCTTCAGGAAATGCGCGACCATCGACACCCGTTCATACGGCCCCGGAGGACAGCGATAGGGGTTCGGAGGTGCGACCATGGCAAAGGTCCCGCCTTCCGGCATCGCCATCAGCTGCGCCTTCAAAAGCTCCGATTGCGAGCCCGCCTTGTAGGCGTGGGGCATCGCGTTTTGCGCGCTCAAACCCCAGCCTTCGACGGCCCCTTCGACGAAGTCGATGCCCGGGCTCAGGATCAGCTTGTCGTAAGGCACAGACCCGCCGCCCGCCAGGGCCACGGTCCTGGCGTCGCGGTCGACACCGATCGCCCAGTCATGGACGACGTTGACGCCACCTGCTGCCAGACCGCCATAGGTGTGGCCGATATCCTCGATTTCCTTGAAACCGCCGAGATAAAGATTGGAAAAGAAGCAGGTGTAGTATTTGCGGGTCGGTTCGATCAGGGTGACGTCGACCGCCCCCTTGCTGTCCTTGGCGATGTAGCGTGCGGCCGTGGCCCCGCCGGCACCACCCCCGACGACCACGACACGCGGTGTGCCCTGCGCCTTGACCATGGGAGCGGACAGGACGGCCGCCATTGCGGCTGTCGTGCCGACAAATTGTCTTCTGTTCAGCGTCATTTCTTCCTCCCTAAATGCACCGTCATTGTTCAAGCGCGGCAAAATAGGCTGCCAGCGCCGCTATCTCTTCCGCATTGAGCCGCCCGGCCATCATCTGCATGACCGGATGGGCGCGTTTCTTGTTCTTGTAGGCATGCATCGCGACCACGAAATCCTCTTCCGGCCACAGCACGATCGACGGGATGCCGTCGTCCGCGCCATCTGCCTGGTGGCAGGTCGTGCACTCGCTGCTGAGATATTCGCCGTATTCCGGATCGCCCTTGAGCGCGAGAATGGCCGGGTCGAGGTCGTGGTCCGTCGGGGTCGCCGTCGGATCCGCCTCGGGAATGTTGGCCGGATCATCGGAGAACGTGCGCAGGTAGGCGATCAGATTGCGCCGGTCCGCAGGCTTCTTCAGCCCCGAAAAACTCATGCGCGTTCCGCTGGCAAGTGCCCTCGGTTTTTCCAGGAATGCGTCAAGCGTGTCGGCATGCCACTCAAGCCCGCCGGTCCCGGCCCGGACAAGAGCCTTGGAATAGCGGAAATCGTCATGCGTTCCGGCCTGCCGGCCGAAAATGCCGTTCAGGTGAGGTCCGATCCGGTGCTTCGCGCCCTCACCCACCATGTGGCAGCTCTTGCACTTCTTGAAAACCGTCTCGCCGGCAACAGGATCGCCGAAGTCGTCTGCCAGCGCGGCGGAGCACAGCAGCCAGAAGACAATAGCGGGCAGGTTTCGGGCGATGCGCATCTTCGCTTACTCTCCGACCGACTTCAGATAGGCCGTGATGGCATCGAGGTCGTCCTGTTTCTTCAGCCCGGAGAAGGCCATTTTCGTGCCTTTCATGTAAGATCTCGGTTTGGCCAGAAACTCCGCCAGAGCCGCCTCGTCCCAGACCTTTCCTTCTTCCTGCGCGGCCACGAACACCTTGGAATACTTGAACCCGTCCACGGAGCCCATCTGGCGGCCGATGAGCGCATTGAGGTGCGGACCGGACTTGTTCTTCGCGCCTGCACCGACTGCGTGACAGGCGCTGCATTTCTTGAAGACCTTCTCGCCCGAAGCCACTAGCGCAGGATCCAGCGATGCCGACACGGCAGCAGGCGATGCTCCGCCGGCGGCAGTCTCTTCCGAAGGGGCCGCCGTTGCGACGAAGGTCGGCGTATCGTCCGCGGTCGCGTGGTTCATGACCGACTCGCCGCCATCTTCCGGCGTCACGTCGAGGAACGTGGCACGCATGGTGATCTCGACGCTCGGCTTGCAGTTTTCCATGCAGGGCTCGGCCCGCCACCTGGTGTATTCCAGCGCCGGACGATCATCAATGACGAAGCCGTCCCTGTTGTACATTTCGAATTCGGCGAAATTCTCGTGGCTTAGCTCAAAGTCGTCATCCACGAGATCGTTTGAATAAAGGATATAGGCGACGATCGCATAGGTCTCGTCCGCGGTGAGCGTCTGCGCTTCGCCGAACGGCATGGAACGGTGCACGTAATCCCAGACAGTCGAAAGATACGGCCAGTAGGAGCCGACGGTCTTCACCGGATCCTTGTCGCCGAGCGTGTCGAACCCGCCGGCAAGAACGGGCCAGTTGTCCACGCCCTCGGCGAAATCCCCGTGACAGGAGGCACATTTTTCGGCGAAGACCTCCTCGCCCCAGTAGGCATCGCCCCGGCCCTCGGGCAGCCCCCGTCCGTCGGGCAGCACGTCGACATCCCAGGCCGCGATTTCTTCGGTGCGGGCCTCGCGGCCCAGCCCGAATGTTCCGTCCTTTTCCGGAGCCTGTTCCGTGAGGTCGCTGCCAAGCGCCGCACGTTCTTCTGCCGCGGCCTGGATCTCGGCGATTTTTTCTTTCAGGTCCGAGACGGCCGCCGCCTCTTCTTCAGCGCGCTGGTTCGCCGATGCCGCCTGCAGGGAGACCTGTTCGACCCGCTGTTCCAGCGCGCCGATCTTCTTTTGCCCGTAGTCCATGTTGGCAAACAGGAGCGCGGCCGAAAGCGCAAGCGCCGTCCCGCCGGCAACCGGGAGAACGATCTGGTTAAGAGACTTCGACATTCTCGGCGACCCCGTTTTCATCCACGAACCAGGTCTGGATGCAATTGTTGTGATAGACGGCGTTCTCGCCGCGCATTTCGCGAAGTTGGTCCTTGGTCGGCTGGACGTAGCCTGTTTCGTCCATGGCACGTGACTGAAGCAGCATCGGATTGCCATCCCAGTCGATGTCCAGATAGAAGCGGGTCAGGGCCTTGGTGTCGCCCTGCTTGCCAAGGCGGGCCGTCTCCCAGGTGATGCCGCCGTCCCTTGAAACATCGACCCGCGTGATCTTGCCGTGACCGGACCAGGCGAGCCCGGAGATGACCAGGGGACCCTTCCCGTGTGAAATCGGCATTTGCGGGCTTGGCGAGGTAATGACGGATTTCGCGTCCATCACCCAGGTCCATTTCCGGGCGGTGCCGTCCTCGTAGACGTCTGTGTATTTCGAGGTTTCCTCGCGGCTTTCCACCGCCATGTCGGTGACTTCGATGCGGCGCAGCCACTTTACCCACATGTTGCCTTCCCAGCCCGGCACCACAAGACGGACCGGGTAGCCGTGCTCCATGCGCAGGGCCTCGCCATTGGCCTTGAACGCCACCAGCACATCGTCCAGGGCCTTTTCCATCGGGATCGAGCGGCCGTTGGAGGATGCATCCGCGCCTTCGACATAGACCCACTTGTCCTTGAGGTCGCCCGCAGCAGCAAGACCCGCCTCGTTCAGGAGCGTGCGCAGCGGGACGCCGGTGTATTCCATGTTGTGGATCATGCCATGCGTGAACTGGGCTCCGTTCAGCTGTGCGCCTGCCCATTCCATGCCGGTGTTGGCGGCACATTCACAAAAGTAGACATGGTTCTCCCGCGGGAAACGCTCCAGATCCGCGTAGTGAAACACCAGCGGCCTGTCGACCAGGCCGTTGATCATCAGCCGGTAGTCTTCCTTGCGCAGTTCGATCGCACCCGAGTGGTGGCGCTCGAACGCGCAGCCCTGCGGCGTGATCGTGCCGTCCAGCGCGTGGATCGGCGTGAAGTTGATGGAAGAAATCGGAGACGCGGTCAGCCATTCGACATTGCGGCGAACCACGTCCTTCTCGAAACTGATCGGCATGCCATAAGGCGTTTCATCCACGCCGGCGCCGGTGATCGAGGCCCAGTCCTGAACTTCCGTAATCAGCGGGTCGGCTTCGCTCGCGCTCGCGGTCCCGGCGACTGACGCGCCGGCTATCGCGACGCTGCCCTTGAGAAAGGACCTTCGGGACGGTTTGGTTTTCGCGTCCATCAATGAGGACTCCCTGCCTAAACTATGCACCAATGACTTCGACACTGTTGCTCGGCCGCGTTGACACCGTGCCGAGCTTGCGAATGTGATTTTCAACGACGTCCCAGATCTGCGGCCCTTCCGTGCCCTCGTTCACGCTGGCCCATCCGGCCACCACGTATGAGCGCGACGGGTCGATGGCCTCGCCTGTCTTCAGGAGCGTCATGTTCGAGACGCGGCTGCCCTGCGGCTGGGCGATATCGATCCGGTATCCGAGCCCGCCGGTCCTCACCATGTCGCCGCCCTGCTGGTAGTAGGGGTCCGGGTTGAAGATGTTGTCCGCAACGTCTTCCAGGACCACCTTGAGGAATTCACCCGTCATTTCCGTACGATAGGCCTTGCCGTAGGTCATCGAGGTGACATTGAAAATGTCCTCGCGCGTGATCTCCTGGCCCGGGATGAGCGAGGGGCCCCAACGCACGCCGGGACTGAGCGCGATCTCGGCATCGCGTTCGGACAGAAGCGCATCGCAAATGAGATCGTCCCAGGTGCCGTTGAAATTGCCCCGGCGGTACAGCAGGCTGTCGGTCCTGCCGATGACCTCCGACAAATCGTCAAGATAAGGCGCACGCTGCTCGTCGATGAGCGCGGCAATCTCCGCATCCGGTTCGATGACGTCGGCGAAGACCGGAATGAGCTTGTGGCGGTAGCCCATCAGCTGGCCGTTGCGGATGTCGAGATCGACCCGGCTGACGAATTTCCCGTTCGAGCCGGACGGAACGATGATCGTCTTGCCCGACAGCACCGGTTCCGGCAGTGCATCGTGGGTATGGCCGGACAGGATGACGTCGATGCCGCTGACCACGGTCGCCATCTTCTTGTCGACATCGAACCCGTTGTGGCTGAGAACAACGACGCACTCGGCGCCTTCCGCGCGCACTTCGTCGACCATGGCCTGCATGTTTTCATCGCGGATGCCAAAGGCGTATTCGGGGAACATCCAGCCCGGATTGGCGATCGGCATATAGGGAAACGCCTGCCCGATGACCGCGACCTTCGTGCCACCACGTTCGAACATCTTGTAGGGCGGAAAGAGCTCCGTCGGCTCGTCCCATTCGACATCGAATATGTTCTGGCCGAGCGCCGCGAACGGCAGGTTTTCGACAATCTCGTTGACGCGGTCGCTGCCGAGCGTGAATTCCCAATGAAACGTCATCGCGTCCGGATTCAGTGCGTTCATGACATTGACCATGTCCTGCCCCGCCGTCTTGTAGCAGGTGTAGGAGCCGTGCCAGGTGTCTCCGCCATCCAGCAGGATCGCGTCGGGACGGTCGGCGCGCATGGACTTGATGACGGTCGCAACACGGTCCAGTCCGCCGACGCGGCCATACCCTTTCGCCAGTGATGAGAAGTCACCGGAACTCAGGGCATAGTGGCTAGGGCTGCCGTCCGCGATCCCGTAAAGCTTGCGGAACTGCGCGCCGGTCACGTGCGGTACGGCGCCCCGGTTGTCACCCACACCGATGTTTTCGGAAGGCTCCCGGAAATAGATCGGTTTCAGCTGCGCATGGATGTCGGTGACGTGAATGAGAGAAACGTTTCCGAACGTGTCGAATTCCAGAAGCTGGTTCTGGGTGAGCGCCTGCTGCGCGGCGAGGCGCGCCCAGTTGCCGAACCCCGAGGCGCCGACAACCGCGGATGCTGCCATTCCGACCTGCAGAAAATCGCGACGCGATATCATGTTCCTGCTCGCTCCTTTTAACATATGCGCATAAGTGAATATATCACTTTGCAAAAAGGGCCTCGGCGGTTATCCGAGACCCGGAAATGGCGTCAGTTGCGGACGGACGGGCCTTCGACGCTCAAGCCGTTTCCGCGCGAGGCAACATAAAGCTCAAGCGCGATGAATTCGGGCGAACCAGGCTTGTAGGTGTGCGCACGCGTGTCGCGCACGCATCCCTTGAACCGGGCATGGACGGAATTCAGCTTGGTGTTTTTCAGCCGGTAGGTCGGGAAGCCGTTGATCTGGCCCTGGCTGAGGTGATCCGCGCGGATCATCATGCCATAGCTGTCTTCGTGGCAGTTTGCACAGGACAGCTCAAGCTGGCCGGTGCGGGTGTAGTAAAGCTCCTTGCCCTGCTCCCAGGTTTCCTTGGCCGGGCCGTCAATGGCAACATTGACGGGCATTCCACGGGAAACAGACGAAATCAGTGCGACCATGTCGGTCATGTCGCCGCCGGTGTATTTCCACTTCTCGGCGCCCATGTTGTTCTCGCGGCAATTATTGACCTCCATTTCCAGAGTGGTCACCTTGCCCTTTTCCTCGTTCCACTTGGGATAAACCGCGCGAACGCCTGCCATCTCTTCCGGTGCTCCGTGGCAACTCGCACAGGATTTGCCGGCCGATCCGTCGACCGTTTCCCAATCCACCGTCGCGTTCTCAACGCCGATCATTCCGGGATTGTCGAAATCGTCCATCTGGAAGGCTTGGGTTTCGTCCGAGCGGAATCGCCAACCTGAATAGATGGTCGAGAGATTTTCCGTATGTGCCGGCGCTTCGGTCTCCGTGATGATCGAAATCTCGCCATTGATAGTCAGGCTGTCTTCATCAGGGTCGGACAGCGCCAAACCCGGCATCAAGACCAGTGCAGCCACGGAGCCTATTGCTATTGTCGTTTTATTCACGCCTTCCTCCCTCAACCAGACGCTTGCCGTTGTCGGTCAGTTGACCGTGATCTTCTTCGTCGTGTCGTAGACAGACCCGTCGTCGTCGTACCAGGTAAACTTGAATTCACCGGATTCGGGCACGACCGCTTCGAACTGGAAGTAGGGATTGGTCGAGATTGCGGGTTCGAGCACCACGTCGATCACGTTCTGACCGTTGAAGTCGGCGGTGAAGCGGTTGATGATCGAACGCGGAATGACATTGCCGTCATCGTCCTTGCGCTGACCGCTTTCCATCTTGTGGCTGATCAGCGTCTTGATGGTGATGGTCTCGCCTGCCGCAGCCTTCTTGGGTACCTTTACCCGTGGTTTCACACCGGATGCCATGATTTATCTCCTAATGCCTTGCCGATCAGCCGCCGCAGCCGCCGATGGTCACTTTCACGTTGGCCTTGGCCATCTGGAAGGATCCGTCTTCCATCTTGGCGATCGCCACCACGTTCTGTGTCGTGGCAAGGCGGATGCGCGTCGAGGCGCTGCGTGATGCACTGAGCGGGCCAAACTTGAACGTCGCAACGTTCGGAACCGGGTTGCCGTCAGCAAAAAGCGTGACTTCCGCCGCGCCCGGAGCATCAAAGGTGATCGGAACGGTGTTGCCGTTTTCGGCGATTTCCGGCGCCGTCAGGGTGATAGCCCCCTCGCCCAGATCCGCGCCGCCGGTCAGCGCCGCGATCGCATCATCCGTCAGGGTGGCAAACGCGGGCAGGCTCGACAGGGTGGCAAGAGCGAATGTGCCGGAGCCGAATGCGAGTAGCTTTCTCCGTGTCATTTCCATGTTGATCTCCATGTCAGGAAGCTCACTCTTCCTTGAGCGTTACGAGAAAGGCGACAACGTCTTCGATCTGCTGGGCTGTCAGCAGCGGCTGCACGTCGCCGTCGCCATGGGCATCGCCGGTATAGGCATCCCCGAGGCGAACGAACCCTTCGGTCTTGTAAAAGGACGGCATCAGGCTGCCTTCGAACATCACCTTCGCGTTCGCGACAATGCCGCGCAGCTCCGCGACGGACCACCGGTCCGCGACGCCGTCGAGCGGCGGTCCGATCTCGCCGTGAAACGCCAGGTGGCTCAGGGCGGACACCTGATGACAGGCGATGCAGTTGCCGGCACCCTTGTTCATGATTTCGGCCCCTGCAGCAGGATCGCCTGCGACGCCGGAGAGCGAAACGTCGACGGCGCCGTCGGTGAAGACGACGTCCGTCGGCTTGACCGCCTCGGCGAACGCCGTCGATGCAGCAAGCATTGCGCCTATGCCGAATATTACGTGTTTCATGGGTCCTCCCTCAGCCGAATCCCGGCGACCTTTGTTGCGACCATACATCACATATTCGCGTTTACGCAATAACAAATTCAATTAAATGAATTTATCTATCTGTTCGCATGCGCAGCAAAAACGCAATAAAATGTCGCATTGCGGTATGGTTCGTTACTTGTTTTGGCTTTCGAACTTGCGCGCGTGGTATTTCTGGAAGGGTTCGTCGCTGTTGTAGCCCTCTTCCACCACCCAGGTCAGCATGTTCATTGTTGTCCACCGTCCGAAAGCGCCCGGCATGTTGGCGACAGCCGCCTGAGGAGCCGTGACGCCGTCGTCGACTTCGGACGGAAAGAAGAAGATATTGGGCGTGAACAGGGCTCCCCACCGTTTGACCATGTCCTTTTCCGGCAGTGTCGTGCCGTCGAAATCGGTGACCTCGACGTCTCCGAACATGTTGATCTGGACGACGAAATAATTGTCTTCGATGTATTGCGAGATCTCCGGAACGACGAAAACTTCCTCGTGCATCCGCTTGCAGTAGATGCAGCCGCGCTGCTCGACGATCACCATCAGGCGCTTGCCTTCCGCGTTCGCTTCCTCAAGATCTTCGGAGAGATCCTTGAAGGTGTCCCGCATCCAGGACGCCTTGTGGAGACCGTCATCGCCGATTTCGGCCGCGAACACCTGCGCCGAGAACAAGACCGCGCACAAAACTGCAAAAAAACGTGTCATCACACTCTCTCCTCCACTAGCCAATGGCACTGAACCAGGGGACGTTTTCCAGCATCCATTGGGCGATGATGTTGATGGAATTCGTCGCGATCAGGATCCCGAACAGGATCAGGAACGCCCCCATCAGTTTTTCAACGACGCCAAGATATTTTCTGAAACCGGCCATCCAGGTCATGAACGGGCCGATGAAAAGAGCCGCGACAACAAAAGGCAGCGTCATTCCGAGGCCGTAGACGAAGAGCAGCATCGCGCCCTGACCCGCGGTCTGCTGACCTGCGGCCGTAAACAGGATTGCGGCAAGCACCGGGCCGACGCACGGGGTCCAACCAAACGCAAATGCAAGCCCGACGACATAGGCTCCGAGCAGACTGACGCCCGCCGCATTGCCGGTTTCGACGCGAAGCTGCCGATAGAGGATGCCGATCCGGATGAGCCCCAGGAAATGGAGCCCCATCGCGATGATGATCGCAGCGGCAATCCAGCGCAGCACGTCGAAATATTCGCGCACCAGCTGACCGAACGTGCTGGCCGTGGCCCCCAGTCCCATGAAGACGGTGATCACCCCGAGTGCAAACAGACAGGCCGACAGGAAGGCGCGCAGCTTGACGGCACCGGAAACGCGCGCCTCCGATTCCACCTGGTTTACCCCGACACCTGCCAGGTAACTCAGGTAGAACGGAACGATCGGCAGGATACAGGGCGACAGGAACGACAAAAGCCCTGCGGCCAGCGCACCGAAATAGGTGATCTCGAACATGGATTGAGCTGCTTCTCAGCTTGATATATTCACAAATTAGATTATGATTAAGTGTGTGCACTCGTCAATCGGGGTTTCGAATTGACTTTGTTGAAGACGCTGATCGTTCTGATGCTGGCGCTCGCGCCGGCCGCGGTGAATGCAGACACGTTCCTGCTCATGGCGGAGGAGGACGGCTGTCACTGGTGTGCCAAATGGGACAAGGAGATCGCGCATATCTATCCGAAAACGGCCGAGGGTAGAACCGCCCCGCTGAAGCGCTATAACCTGCATGGCGAGACGCCCGATGTGGCCTTCGAGCGGAAGGTCCGCTTCACACCGACCTTCATTCTCGTGCACAATGGCGGAGAAGTCGGTCGAATCGAGGGGTACCCCGGTGAGGATTTTTTCTGGAGCTTGCTCAGCATGATGTTCAGCAAAGCGAATATTCCGCTGGAACAGACAGGTTGAGAAACGATGAGCGCTGACACGCAAGGCACGCCCGAAGACGCGAGCGAAACCACGTCCCGCCTGCCGGTGTTCGATGCCGACATGTGTGCCGAAGACATGGACAGGATGATGAAGAACGCCCAGCGCGCCTCCAATTTCCTGAAAGCCATCAGCCACGAAGGCAGGTTGATGATCCTGTGCCACCTCGCCTCGGGCGAAAAGTCGGTGGCGGAACTGGAAAATCTTCTGTCCGCGCGGCAAGCCGCCGTGTCGCAGCAACTGACGCGGCTCAGACTCGAAGGCCTGGTGACCCCGCGCCGCGACGGCAAGGCGATCTACTACAGCTTGACAGACGACCGGCCCAAGCAAATCATGGAAGTGGTTTATGACCTGTTCTGCCGAGAGGACTAACCGAACGCTTGGCTAGCGTCCGGGTAGGGTCAGGACCCTGGGGAGGAGCCGGACATGCTGGAGGCGCTTGGAGAAGCCAACACGGTTGCGCTGATTGGCCTTTTGGGCGGGATTGCCCTCGGGCTTGCTGCGCGCATCGGACGGTTCTGCACGCTCGGAGCCATTGAAGACGTTCTCTACGGAGCGGACGACCGGCGCCTGCGCATGTGGGGTCTTGCAATCGGCGTCGCCATTATCGGCTCACATGCCGCCATGTCCTCCGGACTTCTTGAAGGATCAAGCACGGCCTATCTCGACAGGGTCTGGAACCCGTTTGGTTCGATTGTCGGCGGGCTGATGTTCGGCTACGGCATGGCCCTTTGCGGCAATTGCGGATACGGAGCACTCGCTCGCCTCGGCGGCGGAGACTTGCGCGCGTTCGTCATGGTGATCGTCATGGGACTGTCCGCCTATTTCGTCATGTCCGGGCCCCTCGCCCATGCGCGCGTCTGGCTGTTCCCGGTCGAAACCGGCGCTCAGTCCCCGCAGGGCGTCAGCCAGTTCCTTGACGCCACGTTCGGGATCGCACCGATCATCACTGGCCTTGCCGTCGGAGGGCTGATCATCGCCTTCACGCTCACCAGTACCGCATTCAGGACGTCGCCCAAGCACATTTTCTGGGGAAGTGTCGTCGGGCTCGCGATCGTGTCGGGCTGGGTCGGCACCTACTGGGTCGCCATGACCGGTTTCGAGGCGGAACCGATCGAGACACACACGTTCGCCGCGCCGATCGGAGACACGATCTATTACGGCATGACCGCCTCCGGAAACACTCTGTCCTTCAGCGTCGGGTCGGTCGTTGGCGTCGTCATCGGTGCGTTCCTCGGCTCCTTCGCCAAGGGACATTTCCGCTGGGAGGCCTGCGAGGACCCCCGCGAACTCCGGCGTCAGATTACCGGCGCTGCAATCATGGGTCCGGGCGCGATCCTTGCCGTCGGTTGCAGCGTCGGTCAGGGCATTTCCGCCTTTTCCGTGCTGGCCTACAGCGCACCGATCACGTTTCTGGCGATTTTCGCCGGCGCGGCCTTCGGCCTGAAGCAACTCATCACCGGCTTTGCGCCTGCCGAGTAACGTCGTCTGCCGGAACAGCGAGGGCCAAATCGGCTACCGTGGCCACAATTCATATTCAAAAATTCGAATTTTCTGTTTCATTCTTGAGATCGGTCAATGCGCGCCGGTCCGCTGCCTTCACACTGGTCGGATCTTGAACTGCTGACAGCGCTGAGCCCGCTGCGCCGGATCGCTTATGGACCTGACCGCACTACTCGACAGATTGCCGGAACCCACCGTGCTTGTGCTCGGCGGGCTGACTGTCGGCATCCTGTTCGGTGCATTCGCGCAGCAGAGCCGGTTCTGCCTGAGGGCCGCTGCATTGGAGTTTTCCCGCCGCAGACCCGCCGACCGCCTTCCGATCTGGCTGCTGGCCTTTTCCAGCGCCCTTATCGCGACGCAGTTTCTGGCGCTGCTTGGCGAAGTCGATACGGGCGAAACGCGCCAGCTGGCGTCACCGCAGAGCCTCTCCGGGGCGCTCATCGGCGGGGCGATGTTCGGAACGGGCATGGTGATGGCGCGCGGGTGCGCGAGCCGGCTGCTGGTGCTTTCGGCGACGGGCAACCTGAGAGCCCTGCTGTCCGGCCTGGTCTTTGCCGTTGTCGCCCAGGCCAGTCTTTACGGTGCCCTGAAACCCCTGCGCGACTGGTTGTCCGGATTGTGGACGACGGTCGATACAGGCGGCAATGATCTCACGATATTCCTGGGCATGAGCGAGGTGTCGGTCTTTCTGTTCGGTGGCCTCTGGCTGTTCGCGGGCCTCGGTTTCGCCTGGCGCAACCGGAGTTCCGTCTGGCGGTTGGCGGCCGCCATCGGCGCAGGCCTGACAGTGCCGCTGGCGCTCTGGTTCACGACCGCCATGACCCGGCAGGCCTTCGATCCGGTACAGGTGGAAGGCGTGACCTTCACCGGGCCCTCGGCCGACATGCTGATGCTGTTCCTGTCCGCCCCCTTCGAAGAGCTCGGGTTCAATTCCGGACTTGTGCCGGGCGTCTTTCTCGGTTCGTTTCTCGCCGCCCTCCTCACCCGGCAACTGATGCTTCAAGGGTTCGAAAGCGGCCCGTCCATGGCCCGGTACCTCACCGGCGCGGCCCTGATGGGGTTCGGCGGAATGCTTGCGGGCGGCTGCGCCGTCGGTGCCGGCATAACGGGAGCCTCCCTTTTCGCGGTGACCGCGTGGCTGACGCTTGTCGGCATCTGGCTGTCAGCGATCGTGACGGATCATGTGCTCGCGCAGATACCGCGCGCTACAGGCGCCGCTCTGGACACCTTGCCAGCGGGACGGCAGACAACGCCTTGAAGCGCACGGAGCGGGCCGACCCTCGATGAAGCCACACACTCCGTGGCGCCCGGGCCTGATCCCCCACCGTCCGGTTAACCCGAAATGGATCTCGTGAGGTGGTCCCAGTCAACGAACTTGTCATTCCGGCTGAAGCAACGCGGAATGCCGGAACCCAGTAAACACTTGTTTCAACGTCTTCTTTCAATCCTCTGTCACCGTGAGTACTGGATCCCGGTCTTGCCGCTTGTGCGGCAAACCGGGACGACAAATCCGGGTGACTATTCTGAATGCCGGCTTTGCGCTGGACGGAGCAATGCAGCCCTCTCAATGACATATGTCCGATCGTGCATACCAAACCGGACAGCAGCAGACCGGATCACGGCTCTCTGACGATCTCCTCCGACCACGACCAGGCGATCGGGGACTTGCGCTTGAGGGCGCCGCTCAGATGACGGCGCATGAGGTATGACGCGTCGGCGACCTGTCCTCTTTCCAGCAGCGCAATGATCTCCAGATGCTCGGTGCACTGTTCGACAAGCCGGTCCTTGTCGATCTTGGCCCGGTATTCCATCAGGCGGCGCATCTGGTTGACCCTTTGCAGCGCCGTGTGAAAATACGGGTTGTTCGACAGCTTGATCAGTTCCTCGTGGAAAAGAGCCCCGTTCTTCAGAAGCTGTTCGGGCTGGAACCTGTCCAGGTCCGCCTCAAGCAGGCGTTCCTGCATGCGGCGCTGTGGTGTTATGGTGATGCCGATGGTGTGCTCAACAGCGAGATCGAATGCCGCTGACACTTAACAAACACGCCTGGCTCCGGTCTGGCGCGACCTGCGTTCTTGCCGGGCTCGCAGGCTGGATCGTTTCCCTGACAGGCCTGCCGCTCGGCTGGATGATGGGGGCCATGCTGGCGGTCGCCGCCGCCTCCCTGCTCAAGTTGCCGGCGGAACAGCCCACGGCACTCATGCCATATGTCAGGGCGTCGGTCGGAACCATGCTCGGAGCGTCGGTCACTGCAGGGCTCTTGCTGTCGTTCCCCGAGTGGTGGACATCCCTCGTTTTCCTGCTGATCGCCCTTCTTCTGTCCGGTTCGATCAATTTCTTGCTCCTCAGCAAGGTACTGCGGTTCCAAAAACCGACTGCCGTGCTGTGTGCCGCTCCGGGCGGGATCGCAGAAATGATCCTGCTGAGCGAACAGGCAGGTGCCGATCAGGCCAGGGTCGCCATCGTCCATGCCCTGCGCATCGCGCTTTCAATTCTGATACTGCCGCTCCTGATCGCATGGTTCATGCATGTGGACGTTCAGCGCAGCGCGGCCGGAACCACACCGTCGCTCTCGCTGATCGACACCGGCTGGTTCCTTGCCTGCATCGCCGCGGGCGTTGCCGCTGACCGCTGGACACGTCTGCCCGCCCGGGTCATCGTCGTGCCCCTGATCGTGAGTGCAGCACTGCATATTTCCGGGGTGACGCATTTCGTCGTTCCCGAATGGGTGACCAACATCGTCCAGGTCTTTATCGGCATCAATGTGGGCGGACGCTTTCTGGGGATCTCGGCCCGCCAGCTCTCCCACGTGATTGGTGCCGCGTTTGTCGTGATCAGCGTGCAGATCGCGATCGCGTTCTCGGCGGCCATCCTGGTTGCGCGAAACTCGGATCTTGATCCGCTTGCGCTCATGCTGGCCTATGCCCCAGGCGGCCTTGCCGAAATGTCGCTGATTGCGATCGCGATGGGCCGGGAAGTCGCCTTCGTCGGACTGCACCACCTGTTCCGGGTGATGGTTTCACTGGCCCTCGGCCCCTTGCTGCTGTCCCGACTGAAGAGACCGGCGGACAAAAGCGCCGAGGACAACTGAGCGCAAGAGGGCAAGTGGCATCCGTGTGTGCAAGTCCCGGCTATTGCGTTTTTCGTTGAAGCAACCGCACGTATTGCAGAAGGCCCGTTGCAGGCCGCCACTGTCAAATCTTACAGTTGTGTTAGCACGTAAATCAAAATCGGCGTATTTCAGCTAGATTTCCGTTATGTCAGGTGCAGCGCAAATCACGTTTGGCCGGGCGCACAGGCGGCTGCAGATGATTGCCGTGGTGCTCGGCACCTGTCTGGTCTCTTCACAGGCAATTGCCGAGAGGACCATCGTGCTCGCCCTTTCCGAAAACGTTCTGCCCGTCGAAGAAAGTGCGGACATCGTGACGTCGGCCTACGCAGCGCTCGGCATTCGCGTCGAGCTCGTGCGCGCACCCAGATCAAGAACGCTGGTCCTGTCCTCGACCGGACAGGTGGATGGGGAAGTCGTCGCAGGCAGCGCGATCGAGGCGAGATATCCGTCTCTCAAGCGGGTTGACGTTCCGCTGACGACGGTCGAAGTGATGGTGTTTACCTGCAGCGAAGGCCTGTCTTCCAGCCCGGGAGCCGGGCTTGCCTCGAAACGCGTTGGCCACCTTGCCGGTGCCGTTGTCCTGGAAAACCTCACGGAACGTTTTCAGGACGTCTGGGAGGGTGAAACCTTCGAGGAACTTTTCGACATGCTGAAACTCGGACGGCTGGACGCGGTTCTCGGCGCCCGGCAAGTTCTGGAGGCATACAAGGCTGAAAACGAGATCGGCTGCATCCGTGTGAGCGACGAACCGCTGCACCGCGTGCGGCTGTTTCATTACCTGCACGAAAAAAACGCCGACCTGATCCCGTCGGTCCGTTCCGCGCTGATGGAACTGACCGCCGAGAACGGCGCAACTCCGGGCCAATGAAACGCGGGCAGCGGCGATTTCAGGACCGCATGCCCGCTTGCTGGCGTGTCGCTACTGGTTGCTCATCGCCTTGAGCGGCGGCGTCACGTCGTCTGGGATCGGACAGGCATAGGGATCCCGTCCCAGCTTTGTATTGTGCGCGTCGATCGCGGTTTGAAGAACCTCCTGATCCTCGAACAGATCGATGGCGGTGCCGGCCATGATCTTTGCCGCATGGGTCATTCCCTTGTGCGCGGCCGGAGCCTTGCCCTGGGCCGTCAGTTGCCAGGTGTGAAACGGCGTTCCAACGGCACAGGTCGCGACACGTGCCTGCACGGTTGGCACCGCCCAGCTGACGTCGCCGACATCGGTGGAACCTTCCCCGCCCTCGCTGTGGCGGTCGAGCGGTGCAATGAAGTCGCAGAGGGCCAGATCCGGATTCACCTCCGCACCGATCCGGCGGAACGAGACGGTGATGTTGTCCTCGCTCAGGGTGGCGCGGATTTTCTCGGCGAATTCACGATCATGATCGTCGAAATCCGGGGGGCCGAGCCGTTCCATATTCCGCTGCATGATCTCTTCCAGGGGCCGGTTGCCGATCAGGTTGGAAACGCCGCTCACCACGTGGGTCTCGACCTCGGTTTCCGTCATCAGGGCAGCGCCCTCGGCGATCTTGCGGACACGCGCGATCAGCCCGCGCAGCTCCGAAAGATCGCGCGCCCTGACGAGTTGGCGCACCGTCGCCCTGGACTGAACGACGTTCGGGGCAATGCCGCCTGCATCCAGATAGGCATAATGCACCCTCGCCTCGTCCGGCATGTGCTCGCGCATGTAGTTGACGCCGACATTCATCAGCTCAATGGCATCGAGCGCGCTGCGGCCGAGTTCAGGTGCTCCGGCGGCATGCGCCGCTCGGCCGTGAAAGGTAAAATCAATGCGCGTGTTGGCCAGCGACCGGGCTTCGTTGACGGCGGTGAAGGTTGCCGGATGCCAGGAAATCGCGGCATCGACATCGTCGAAGACGCCTTCCCGCACCATGAAGGTCTTGGCGGCGCCGCCCTCCTCGGCCGGGCAGCCATAGTAGCGCACACGGCCCTTGAGACCCCGCTCCGCAAGATAGTCTTTCACGGCAGACGCGGCCATGAGTGCCGCCGAGCCGAGCAGGTTGTGACCGCATCCGTGGCCCGGTCCCCCGGCTTCGACCGGCTGATGTTCCGCAACGCCTGCCACCTGCCCCAACTCGGGAAGCGCATCAAACTCGCCCAGAATGGCGATCACGGGGCCCTCGTCGCCGGCCTCGCCGACAATCGCCGTCGGTATCCCGGCAATGCCTTCCTTGATCCGGAAACCTTCCTGTTCCAGCATCTTCTTGTGTTCGGCGACCGACTTGAACTCGGTATAGGCAATCTCCGGCTGATCGAAGACACGATCGGAAAGCCCGACATAGTCGTCCCGGCGCGCATCGACCAAATCCCAGACCCGATCCGTGTTTTTCATTCTTTCCTCCAAATTCTGCCGATGCTTGCTGCAACGGTTTCAGGCCGTTCGATCGCTCATGGGAAAGCCGTTCGAGTGCCGTTCATTCATTTCAGTGTGGGCGAACGACGGATAAGCCGCAGCAGGTCTCTGTCCTGGCCGCCGCGGCAACCCGCGCGGTCAAATGTCTTTCCAGTAGTGGCACGCGACCTTGTGTCCCGCGTCGATGGCCTCCAGCGTCGGCTGATCGGCGCGGCACAGGTCTTGCGCATGCGGGCAGCGCGGGTTGAAGAAGCATCCGTCAGGCGGGTTCAGGGGCGAGGGAATTTCACCTTCAATGGGAGCGAAGTCCCGCTTGCGCTGGTCCAGCCGCGGCGCTTCGGCCAGAAGCGCCCTCGTATAGGGATGCCTCGGCGCGTTGAAGATCTCCTCTGTCGACGCGCTCTCGACAATGCGGCCGAGATACATGATGGCCACCCTGTCGGCGATGTGTTCGACGACGCTCAGGTCATGGCTGATGAAGAGATAGGTCAGGCCGAACTCCTCGCGAAGATCCATGAACAGGTTGATCACCTGTGCCTGGATCGAGACGTCCAGCGCCGCAATCGCCTCGTCACAGACGAGAAACTTCGGTTTGACGGCGAGTGCCCGTGCAATGCCGATCCGCTGCCGCTGCCCGCCGGAAAACTGGTGGG
Organism: Roseibium sp.; assembly: GCF_965229775.1. Classification (GTDB taxonomy): domain Bacteria; phylum Pseudomonadota; class Alphaproteobacteria; order Rhizobiales; family Stappiaceae; genus Roseibium. The sequence goes on along the minus strand of NZ_OZ245929.1, from coordinate 3,721,008 downwards.
CGTAACGCCGCTTGAGCGACGGATCCAGCCCGACCTTGCGCATGATGTCGTCGACGTAGTCCGGCGCCTCGGACCCGGAGACAATGCCATGGACCCGAGGGGCTTCTCCGATGATGTCTTCAACGCGCATTCTCGGGTTCAGGCTCGCAAACGGATCCTGAAAGATCATCTGAATGGCAAGGGTCGCCGCACGGCGGTCCGCCCCCGACATGGAAGCAACATCGTTTCCCTGGTAGAGCAGTTGTCCGGATGTCGGCGCGTGAATGCCGGCGACCACGCGGCCGAGCGTGGATTTGCCGCAACCGGATTCGCCGACGAGGCCGAGCACCTCGCCCTCCCTGACCTCGAGATTGACCTCGTCAACCGCATGGACGACTTCTTCGCGCACGCCCGCGCCCAGCTTCTGTGCGATCTTTCCGGCGACATCGAGACGCTTGGCGAAGCGTTTGGAGACATCGCGGATTTCTACCAAAGGCGCCGTCATTCAGCTGCCACCTGTGACTGGGGGTGATAACAACGAAGCTCCCGCTCCGCCACGTGCTCGACGGGTGGCGGAACCTTGCAGGCTGCGCTCGCAAAACCGCAGCGCGGCGAGAAGGCGCAGCCTTCAGGCAGAGCCAGCATGTTGGGCGTCATACCCTCGATCTGGAACAGTCGCTCGCCCCTCTTGTTGGCGGTCGGAACCGAGCCCAGCAGGCCGACGGTGTAAGGATGGAGCGGATGATCGATGACATTGTCCGTCTGTCCCTGTTCGACGATCCGGCCCGCATACATGACCGATATCCGGTCGGCCAGGCCGGCAACGACCGCAAGATCGTGCGTGATCCAGATCATCGCGGTGCCTGTCTGCCGGGTGAGTTTCTGGGCCTCGTGGATGATCTGTGCCTGAATGGTGACATCGAGCGCCGTTGTCGGTTCGTCGGCGATGATCAGATCCGGTTTGTTCAAAAAAGCGATCGCGATGGAGACGCGTTGACGCATTCCCCCCGAGAGCTGGTGCGGATAGGCCTGGAGGCGTTCTTCGGGCGACGGAATGCCGACAAGACCCAGGGCATCCCGGCACCGTTCCCAGGCTTCCTTTTTGGGCACCTTTTCGTGAGCGAGGATCGCTTCCATCATCTGGGAATCGATGCGCAGCACCGGGTTGAGCGTCATCATCGGGTCCTGGAAGATCATGGATATCCGGTTCCCGCGGATCGCCTTGAGCTTTTCCTCAGGTGCATTGGCGATGTCCTCGCCATTGAACCTGATCGCGCCTTCGACGATCCGGCCGGGCGGATCGATCAGCCCCAGAATGGAGAATCCGGTTATGGACTTGCCCGATCCGGATTCCCCGACAAGGCCCATGACCTCACCCTTGCTGACGGTGAAGTCGACCCCGTCGACCGCCTTGACCACGCCGGCATGGGTGAAGAAATGCGTTTTGAGCCCGCTCACTTCCAGAACAGCGGTCATTTCTTCAGCCTCGGATTGAGCACGTCGCGCAACTGGTCGCCGACGAGATTGATCGACGCGACGGTCATAAGCAGCGCGATCCCCGGGAAGACCGAGATCCAGTATCGGCCCGACAGCATGTATTCAAAGCCGTTGGCGATCAGGACGCCCAGCGACGGTTCGGTCTGCGGCAGCCCGACCCCCAGGAAGGAGAGGGTCGCCTCGAGGGAAACGGCATGGGCCGTCTGCACGGTGCCGACCACGATCAGGGGCGCCAGGCAGTTCGGCAGGATATGGCGGAACACCACCCGCGAACGAGACAGACCGAGGCATTGCGCCGCCTCGACATATTCCTTGCCGCGTTCGACAAGCGCGGTCGCGCGCACCGTCCGGGCATAGTACGCCCATTGCGCCACGACGAGCGCCAGGATGATCTTGTCGACCCCCTTGCCGAGCGCTGCGACGAGCATGAGGGCGACGAGCGATGCCGGAAAAGACAATTGCAGGTCGACAACGCGCATGATGATCGCCTCCGTCCGGCCGCCTGCATATGCTGCGATCAGCCCGACGGTCATGCCGATGAAAAGGGCGATCACCCCGGACGCAAGTCCGACGGAAATCGAGATCCTCAATCCGTAGAGGATCGCGGAATAGAGGTCGCGCCCCGCACCGTCGGAGCCGAGCCACATCGTGTATCCGGCAAAGGCTTCCGACCCGGGGGGCAAACGGCCGTCGAGAACATCGACTTGCGCAAGATCGTAAGGGTTTTGAGGCGTGATCCAGGGGGCGAGGATCGCCAGCAAGACGATGACGACCAGAACAACGAAGGCGGTCGCAGCGATGCGGCTTTCGAAAAACTCGGCACGAAAGCGCTGGAAAGGTGTTTCGACCTTGGCGGCCGCCGGGCCTGCGGACTGGATTGCTGTATCGGTCATGCGCCCTGGTCCTGAATGCGGACCCGCGGGTCCAGGATGGAATAGAGGATGTCGACGATCAGATTAATCAGGACAAAGAACAGGACCATGATCATCAGGTAGGCCACGACAACCGGACGGTCGAGTTGCAGGATCGCATCGATCAGAAGCTTGCCCATGCCCGGCCAGGCAAAGATCGTTTCCGTGACAACCGAGAAGCCGATCAGGCTGCCGAACTCCAGCCCCATCACCGTGATTACCGGGATCATGATGTTCTTCATGACATGGACGAAAATGATGCGTTTGGTCGAAATGCCCTTGGCGCGCGCGTATTTGACATAGTCCTGCCCCATCGCTTCGCGGACACCGGCGCGGGTCAGGCGGATAGCAAGCGAAATTTTCAGCAGCGACAGGTTCAGCGCCGGGAGGAAGATGTGCCGGATGCCGTCCCACGTCGCAAGGCTGGTTTCGATACCGAATATGGAGGCCGTGTCCCCCCTCCCGGTGGAGGGCAGCCAGCCGAGTTCGACGGCGAAAAGAAGGATCAACATGAGGCCGACCCAGAATGTCGGCAACGAAAAGCCCAGTATGGAACCCGCCATGATGCCTTTCGACACCGGATTGTCCGGGTAGAGCCCCGAGAACAGTCCCAGCGGAATTCCAAGCACGACGGACAGGAAGAGCGCGCTGAACGCCAGTTCCAGCGTCGCGGGCATGTGATGCAGGATCAGTTTCAGCGCCGGTTCGCCGAAGACGAAGCTGTCACCGAGATTGCCCTGTGCCGCCCCCTTCAGAAACAGGAGGTATTGTTCCCATATGGGCCGGTCGAGCCCGAGACGGCGGATGGCGGCTTCGATGTCGGCCTGATCGGCATCGGGGCTGACCAGCATGTAGACCGGATCGCCGACGATATTCACGCCGAAGAAGACAATCACCGACATGAGAAAGACGACGAAGAACGCCTGCATCAACCGCCGGATGACGAAAACAGTCATGGGATTTTCTCGGTTAGAAGAAGAACCGGGCCGCCGATGAAGGCGACCCGGCAGGGAGGAATCATTCCTTCACGACACCCATCGCAAGGGTGTACTCGTCAGTCCTGGGCGTATATTTCAGGCCTTTCTTGGCCGCCCACGTGTTGACCTGGAAGTGCGTCGGGATGATCGCAACGTTCTCGATCGCCATTTCCGTCGATTGAGCGAGCAGGTCCTGACGTTTCTCGTCATCAACGGTCCTGAGCGCTTCCTCGATCAGGGCGTCGATCTCGGCATTGGAGTGACGGCCGCGGTTCGAGGATCCGAAGCCCTTGTCCTTGTCGTAGGTGTGGATCAGGGACTTCAGAGGCGACGAAGCCTCGCCGGAACCGGCACCCCATCCAACCAGGATGAAGCTGAACTCGGGAAGGCCATCGGCGCCGCCGCGCGATGCACGTCCGAAATAGACCGACCTCGGCATTGTCTCGACCGCGGTCTTGATGCCGATCCGGGTGAGCATCTGACCGATTGCCTCGGCAATCTTGGCGTCGTTGATATACCGGTCATTCGGGCCGTGAATGGTCAGCTGGAACCCGTCCGGGTAACCGGCTTCGGCGAGCAGCGCCTTGGCGGCTTCCGGATCATAGCCTTCAGGCTGCAGTTTGTCGGAGACACCGAAGAAGCCTTCCGGCAGCAGCTGTCCGGCCGGGATCGCGACCCCTTCCATGACACGTTCGACGATGGCGTCACGGTTGATGGCCTTGGAGATCGCCAGGCGGACACGCTGATCCATCAGCGGATTCTTGATGTCGCTGCCGTCATTGCCTTTCACGAAAGGCGAGTTCTCGCGGAACTGGTCCATGTGGAGATAGATGACGCGGTTCGAAACACCCTGGCTGAGCTGGATATCGTCCTTGCCTTCAAGCGTGGAAATATCCGTGGTCGGAACACCGGCGATCATGTCGACATCACCGGCCAGCAGGGCCGCGACGCGGCTCGGGCCGGACTTGATCGGACGGAACTCGACCTCGCTCCAGGTCGGGGCATCGCCCCAGTAGTCGTCGTTGCGCACGAGCGTGATGCTCTCTCCGGGCTTGTAGTCGGAAAACTTGAACGGCCCCGTGCCGACGGCGGCGGTTCCTGCGTTGAAGTCTTCCGTCGCAGCCCCGCACCCGGCGCTGTCGGAAATGACCGGGATGGTGGAAATGTCGTTCGCCATCAGCGGGTACGGCGCCTCGGTGATGGCATGAACGGTGTAGTCATCGATCTTCTTGAAGGTCTTGCCCTTCAGATAGGTGCCGTAGCCGGAGGGCGAATTGGGCACTTCCGGTGCGCGCTCCATCGTGCAGATGACATCGTCTGCGTTGAATTCGCTGCCGTCGTGAAACTTCACGCCCTCGCGCAGCTTGAATTCCCAGGTCAGATCGTCGATCGGCTCCCAGGAAACAGCAAGACCCGGAGACAGGCGCTGTTTCTCATCCTGTGCGATGAGACGATCAAAAATATGGACCGACATGGCGTTGTTCGGTCCAAGGTTGTGAAAATGGGGGTCCATCGATGTCGGCTCAGAGGCCAGACCGATGGTCAGCTTTTCTGCTTGGGCTGCGCCGGTCGCGAGTGCCAGAACACTCACCGTGACAGCAGCTAAAATCCTGAATCTTCTCATGGTTTCCTAACTCCCTCGGAAGGTGCGGTGTCCTTTTCCGGATATTTTGCCGCACGATGGAAAAGATGTTAGCTTGCAAAAAACTCATTGCCAATATTAAAATGTATCCAATTTTGCATAGGCTAATTCAACTTTAGGACCGCCAACATCCGGAACCGCAATTCATGGCAGGCCACCGTCACAGACTTCGCGAAATGGAAGCCCTGCGCGCCCTGGTGACAACAGGGACCACGCTCGCCGCCGCGCGCAGGCTCGGCGTTTCCCAATCCTCCGTCAGCCGCGCCCTCGGGCAGCTGGAACAGCGGGTCGGCCGGAAGCTGTTCCTGCGCACATCCGGGCGGATCGAGCCCCTGGCATCTGCGCTTCGGCTCAATGCACAACTGGATCCGCTCTTTGAGACACTGGCCAGGATCGAAGGCGCAGAGTGGGCGGCGGCCGACGAAGAACCGCTGCGATTGATCGTGCCGCCGACACTCGCCCACAATTTCATCATCCAGAGAGTGGCGGCCTTCCTCAAACAGAACCCGGGCAAGAGCCTCCAGCTCGACATCCAGGCGACAGACGTGCTGGTGGCGGGCATTCTCGACCTGCGCTACGATCTCGGCCTGACCAGCGCGATGATCCAGCGGTCCGGCGTGACGCTGGTGCCGTGGCGGCGCTCGCATGTCGTCTGTGCGATGCCGAGCGGCCACCCCCTTGCAAAGAAAGACATCATCAGGCCTTCGGACCTCGAGGACGTGGAGCTGATCGAGTTCCTGCGCAGGCTTGGAACCCGCGCGATTACCGAGCAGGTGTTCGCACGCGCTGGCGTGCGTCCCCGAACGGTTGCCGAAACCGCCACGAACATGGCCGCGATCGAACTCGTCCGGGAAGGCCTCGGTGTCACCCTGCTGAACCCGTTCCCGGTCCTGTCCGGCGGCATGCCCAATATCACCGTCCGGCCGTTCGACGCCCCGATTACCTACAACACCAGTTTCGTTCTGCCTTCCGGGCGCCAGCCGTCCGAACTTGCGCAGCAATTCATGGAGTACGTCAAGATCACCACGCCACCGGATGAATATTCGGAGATTGTCTAGCCTTGGCCTGTATCGTTCCAGACCGTGTCGGGATCCAGCGGGAAGCTGGGCCGGGGTATGAATTCGAAGGGCCAGCGCTCCAGCACAGGGCTCGTCAGTCCCGCCGTGTCGATCTCGAAGACCTGCCCGGGTGCGAACCATCCGGAGAACCCTGCCCGAAAATGCCCGCGGGACTTCACGACGACACATCTGGCGCTCTCGATATCAAGACCCAGCATATGAAAGAAAACCGGGTCGGCCGTCTGCGCGCGGTCAGAAATCACGACGACCCGAATGCCCCCAAGCTCAAGCGCGGCGCAAGGGCCAAGATGCATCTGCCGTCCGGCGGTCATGCCGCGTTCTCCGACAACATTTCCGTCGTGTAGAGCAAGAACCCTCGCCGGAGCCTCGAACCTTCGATCCCATCGCTCCCAGGCGGTCTTGCCGGCGTTGCGATTGAAGCAGGCGGTGAACTCGGCTCCCACCCCCAGGGTGTGGGCTTCCGCAGCAAGGTCCGGATCGAAAAAAGACCCGTAGAGTACATTCTGAGCGCCACCGGCGTGGAGCGCAGCAAGCAGTTCGGTGGTTCTGCCGGACCCGCCTCCGCCCGGATTGTCGCCTGCGTCGGAAAAGATGACCGGCGGCCCCTCCGGATCGCAGGCCATCGTAACGGCCCGGTCCACGGTGCTCAGGGTCCTGACAAAGCTCTCGCGCTGCGACCAGGCCTGGTCCGCGATCTCGGCGGCCAGCTTTTGCGCCGTCTCCAGGTCGTCGCGCGCCGTGACAACCACGCTCACGCCATTGTCCGGCGTGTCGGAGAAAATGAAATTGCCGAATACGGAGACATTCAGAATTGCGCCGCCCAGCTCCGCCTGTCGCCGCTGGCCGTAATCGATCAGCGCGCCGTAGGGCGCTTCTGCGGTCAGAAGGGCAACGGATGCCGGAACGATCGGCGGTTTGGCAAGTGCGATCTTCGGACGCTGGCTGGAGGCAAGACAGCGCCTCAAGGAAAACGCAGCCTCTTCGCCGCGCTCGATCATGTCGACATGGGGATTGGTCCGGTAGCCGACGATCAGATCACAGGCCTCCGTCATCTTTTCCGAGATGTTTCCGTGCAGGTCCAGCGTACTGATGATCAGGGGCCCGGGACCGACCACGGCCCGGACCCGCTCCATCAGGTCACCGTCCGGATCGTGACTGTGTTCGGCAACCATGGCACCGTGATTACAGACATAGACCGCATCGAGCGGCCCGGCAGCGGCAAGCTGGCTCTCGATGCTGCCCGCAATCGTCTCGAAGACGTCCTTGCCGACAGGCCCCGCCGGATGACTGGCTGCCAGGGTGCAGGGAACAGGATGCCAGGGGCCGGTGGCGTCCATCGCTCGAACGAATGCAGCGAATTCGGCGGCCAGCGACGGCGTCGCAGACCGGGCTTCGTCAAGAAGCGCCTTTCCGTCAAGCCAGGTCAGGGAACGGAAATCATGCTCATTTGCCGGGCGTGCAAACCTGTTCGATTCCAGTATCATGCCCAACAGCGCAACCTTGGGTTCCCTCACCGAAATTCCTCCGCGTATGGTTATCATCGCAAAAGGAGCACGATCCGATGGCCGAAATCAATATTCCGAACGAATACAAGGTTGAACTGACCCCGCCCGATCTGTCGCCTTACAAGACCGGCAATACCGGCATTCCTTATGTCTGGCGTTTCGAGAGCGGTGCTCCGGGGCCGAATGTGATGCTCAGCGCCGTCGTCCATGGCAACGAGCCCTGCGGTGCGATCGCGCTTGACTGGCTGATGCAGCGAGACACGCGGCCCGTGGCGGGATCGCTGACGATGGCGTTCATGAACATTGCCGCCTACGAGGCGTTCGATCCCGGGGACCCGAATGCGACACGATGGATCGACGAGGACTTCAACCGTGTCTGGGACATCGGCGTGCTTGAGGGAGACCGCGACAGCGTCGAGCTTCGCCGCGCGCGCGAAGTCCGCCCTGCCCTGGAAGACATAGACTTTCTTCTGGACATTCACAGCATGCAGCACCTGGCGCCCCCGCTCATGATGTCGGGCCGCCATGCACGGGCGAAAGCGCTGGCGGCTGCCGTCGGCGTGCCGGAGCGCGTTGTCGGGGATGCGGGGCACGCGGCGGGCCGGCGCATGCGGGACTACGGCGCCTTCGATGATCCCGATGCAACGCAAACGGCGCTGCTGATCGAGTGCGGCCAGCATTGGGAGGCTTCCGCCGGTCTTCTTGCAAGGGAATCCGCGGCACGGTTTCTCGTGGCAACCGGCATCCTTCCGCAAGACATTCTGCGTGAATTTGAGCCCCCTTCGACGCCGCAAACGGCCTACACGGTCATCGAGGCGATCACCATCAAGAACGAGGAATTCGTTTTTGAAAGACCGTTTTCAGGCGGCGAAGTCATCCCTGAAAAGGGAACGGTGCTCGGATATGACGGCGGCGAACCCGTCTGCACACCGGAGGACAATCTCATGCTTGTCATGCCGTCAAAGCGTCTCTGGCGCGGGCAGACGGCCGTCAGACTTGCACGGCGTGATCCTTGATCACATAGTCCGGGACCTTCAGTTCCAGTTCCCTCCTTTTCCTGCCCGCAGGATCATTCAAAGCTTCACCACACCACAAGGGATCAGATAATGCCAACACGTGAGGCCGCGATCGAAGCGGCAGCGACGTATTTCGAAGCGGGAGGGTTCAAGGCCGACCTGGCCGAGCAGGTGGCAATCCCGACTTCCAGCCGCGAAGAAGACCATCGACTCGATGTCTTGCGGTATCTCGACCTGATGCGCGCGCGTTTCGAAGCAATGGGGTTTGGCGTCCAGATCCATCCCAATCCGGCCCTCGAACGTGCCCCGTTCCTGGTGGCAAAGCGCATAGAAGACCCGGCTCTGCCCTCCCTGTTCTGTTACGGTCACGGCGACACCGTGCCCGGCGAGGAAGGGCGCTGGAGCGAGGACCGCGATCCATGGACGCTCGATGTCGCCGAGACAGCATCCGGCGAGCGCTGGTACGGCCGCGGCACTGCCGACAACAAGTCCCAGCATGCCATCAACATGGAAGCCATGCGCCACGTCATCGAAACGCGCGGCCATCTTGGATACAACGTCACGTTCCTCATCGAGACGGCAGAGGAAATGGGATCGGCAGGACTGTCCGATTTCTGCCGGGAAAACCGTGACATGCTGAAAGCTGACCTCCTGATCGCTTCCGACGGACCGCGCTTTTCAACCGACGGCCCGGATATCAAACTGGGCACGCGCGGCGGTCTGAACATCCGCTTTCGACTGGAATATCGCGAAGGCGGCCACCATTCCGGGAACTGGGGCGGACTGCTGGCAAATCCGGCGATCGTGCTGATGCATGCGCTCACCACCCTGGTCAGCCGCAACGGCCAGATCCTGCATCCCGGCCTGAAACCGGACCGGATCAAGAATTCCGTCCGCGAAGCGCTCGGCAGCATCACGGTCAAGTCCGGCCCCGGCGATCCGGAGATCGATCCGTGGTGGGGCGAACCGGGGCTCAGCAGCGCCGAGAAAGTCTTCGGCTGGAACACGTTCGAAGTTCTGTCTTTCATCACGGGCGATCCAGAAAGCCCTCAAAACGCCGTCCCACCCTTCGCGGAAGCCATCTGCCAGATCCGCTTTGTTGTCGACACCGATCCGGATACCTTTCTGCCCCTGATCCGCAAACATCTTGAAGACGAGGGATTTGAAGGCATCACCGTGGAACCGGCCCGGATGTTCATGCTGCGTGCCTCGCGACTGGACCCGGAACACCCGGCGGTCGGCTGGGCGGTAAAATCCATGGAGCGCACGACCGGGAAACCGGTCACGGTTATTCCCAATGCAGGCGGATCCCTGCCCAACGGCGTGTTTCTCAACATCATCGGCATGCCGACGCTCTGGGTTCCGCACAGCTATACCGGCTGCTCGCAGCACGCTCCCGACGAGCATGTCCTGCCGCACCTGATGAAGGAAGGGCTCGAGATGATGACCGGCCTGTTCTGGGATCTCGGCGACGGCTTTCCGTGACCATCCGCGGCGCCGCCCCCCCGCCGCGCGCGGTCTCAGGCGTTTCGTTTGGGACGAAGCGGAAACAGCTTCAGGTCGGCAACAACCTTGAGGAAGGCCACTATGGCGAGGGCGCAGAGCGCGACCTTGCTTGTCGTCTCCATCGTGCCCTCGATCAAAAGGGCATGGGTCACCGTGCCGGCAACGATCACGAGCGCGAACGCCGTGTGGGCCAACCGCCATGTGCGTGGCCGCACCCTCAGTTTCCTTCGAAACAGCGCGAGGAGCGCACTCAGGAACACGGCCCACATGGCCAGCACGCCCCATACGGAAAACGGTGTCGGTGAGCGGAACAGCAAGGCGTCAACGACATCCGGCGGGCTGGTGATCCACAGGCCGGCAACGTGGATGATCACCACGAGAACCAGAAGAGCACCGGTCAAGCGGTGAAGGACACGACCGCGCGGTGCGGAAAGCCCGGGCAGATAACCACCGGCCAACAGCGGCTGGAGAAGCAGAAGAACGAGCGCAAAGATGCCCGCGAACCCGGCGGCGATATAGACCGGCTGACGCCATTGCAACAGCGGGCTTTGCGCCGCCGCCACAAGCGGGACAAGCACGATCCCTGCAAGGGCAATCCAGATCAGGATCGCACGCAGCCGCATCGAGCTTCGCGTTCCCGATCGATCAGGCAGGCTGAAGCACGAAATGTGCTTCGAGACTGGTGTCTTTCGCGCTCGGCATGACGGGTCTCAGAAACACGGTCTCGAACGCGTCGCTGTCATAGGCCAGATGGGCATGGGGCTGTCCGAACGCCGGTACGATCTGGGGCATTTCGAGACGGAACACGCCGTTTTCGTCGGTCAGGGTCGCCCCGTGTGAGCGTGCATCGCGCTCATGACCCTCGGTCGTGTGCGCCCAGATCTGGATACGTTGACCGGCAAGCGGTGCTCCGTCACCAGCGCGGCGCACCGTTCCGGACATCCAGAAACCGCCGCCGCCGATCCGGTCGACGATCGGTGCACCGGGCCGATAGTTGTTGGACCCGCCGCGCATCGACCGTGTCGGCGCAAGGCCCTGGGCACGGGCAGGAACAATGAGGCCGGACATCCCGGTCACCGCAACAGCGCTACCAGCGGCAAGCAGCTTCCGGCGGGTGAACAGGTCGTTGGTCATCTGTGGTCTCCTATCGGACAGGAATTGCACCGCCACACTCGGCAAGGCGGTCTGTTCTCAGTGCTCAGATATAGTGCGATTGTGTCGATTTCCGAGACCGGGCCGATTGAACGTGCGGCAACTGGGCTCACGGTTTCGTGAAGTCGCTTCGCACATCCCCGGCGCACGGCGCGTTTCCGCTCGGGTTCGGCCAGCGCACCGCCAACCGAGCGCCGGTTCACGACGACAGGGACAGCTCCTTGATGACCGTTTGCACCGCGAGCATGAAAATCTGCACCTCAGGTGTTTGCGGCGCGTTCGGCCGGGTCATGAGGCCCACCGGCCCCTTGGTGATATCGCTGTCGAAGGGCAGACGGACCAGAGAGCCGTCCTCGGTCTCGGTCTGAACCACACCGGACGAAATGATCCAGACGGCATCGGTCTGACGGGTATAGAGCCGCCCGAATGCGCCCGAAACGCTCTCAATCCGGTGCGGGATCTCGCCAACACCGTTTGCAATCATGAAGCGTTCGACAAGCGGGCGGATTGCAGCCCCTTCTGGAGGATAGATCACGGGCCAGTCGACGATGCGCTTCACATCCGGGTTGGCAAGCAGCGGGTGCCCCTTGCGGACGACGAGGTCCACCCGCTCGGAGTAGAGCTGCGTGAAGGAGACGCCTTCCATCGAATCGGGACGGCCCAGGCGCCCGATCACCAGATCAAGCTCACCCAGTTTCAGTCGTTCAATGAGAAAGCCGTGCGGCCCATCCATGATCTTGACCAGGACGTTCGGTGCAAGCTCCGTGAATTCGCGGATCAGCGGCGGAATGAAGCTTGCGGCGACGCTCGGCAGCGCCCCCACCTTCAAGGTTGCACGCGCCTGCTCGCCCTCCTTCTCGACACCATCCAGACCCTGCTGAAGGCTCGCGAGCGAGATCTGTGCGAAATGCAGAAAGACCTTTCCCTGCTTCGTGAGCGCGATGCCGGCCCTGTTCCGTGTCATGAGCGAGGCGCCGATGATTTCCTCCAGTTCCTTCAGCGTCTTGGATATGGCCGGTTGCGTGAGCGACAGCTTGTCGGCGGCCAGCTTCAGGCTGCGCTCATGCGCAATCTCCACGAAACACTGGATGTGGCGGAATTTGATGCGGCGATCGATCATTTAGTTTCCAATTCGAGAAACAAAAAGGCTTGTTATCTCATTTTACTTCTCAATTTCGGACATTCAATATAGGAGGAACAGAGGAGGAAAGCATGCGCACTCAGGTTGTCATTGTAGGCGGCGGGCCGTCCGGTCTGCTGCTCGGACAGCTGCTCCACAAGCACGGCATCGAGACGGTCATTCTTGAGCGGAAAACACGGGAGTACGTCCTTGCGCGCATCCGGGCCGGCATTCTTGAAACCGGGCTGGTCAACATGATGCGCGAAGCGGGCGTCGCGGAGCGCATGGACCGCGAGTGCTTCGTTCATCACGGGACGTGCATTTCCTACGAAAACGAGATGTTCGACATCAACTTTCAGAAGCTGATCGGACAAAACGTCATTGTCTACGGCCAGACGGAGGTAACGCACGATCTTTACGATGCGCGGGCGGCGATCGGCGCGAAGACGATTTTCGAAGTTGAGAACGTGCGGATTTGCGACGCGGACCGGGACGCGCCCTATGTCACGTTTCATACAGACGGCACCGAGCAGCGCATCGACTGCGATTTCATCGCCGGCTGCGACGGGTTTCATGGCGTCAGCCGGAAAACGATCCCCGAGACGGTGCGCAGGGAATATGAAAAGATCTTTCCGTTCGGCTGGCTCGGTATCCTATCCGAGACGCCGCCCGTCCACGAGGAGCTGATTTACGCCAATTCCACACGGGGATTTGCGCTCTGTTCCATGCGAAACGAGAACCTGTCGCGCTACTACGTCCAGTGCGAGCTCACCGACAAGGCCGAGAACTGGAGCGACGACGCCTTCTGGGACGAGCTGAAACGCCGTCTGCCGGAAGCGATTGCGGAAAGGCTCGTCACCGGACCTTCCATCGAGAAGTCAATCGCGCCGTTGCGTTCATTCGTGACGGAACCGATGCGCTGGGGACGCCTGTTCCTGTGCGGCGATGCCGCCCATATCGTGCCGCCGACCGGGGCGAAGGGACTGAACACCGCCGCATCGGACGTGCACTATCTTTACGAAGCCCTGGTCCAATACTACCGCGACAACGAAGACGAGGGCATAGAGCGCTACTCGGAGAAGGCACTGGCGCGGGTCTGGAAGGCGGAGCGCTTCAGCTGGGCGACGACCAATCTGCTGCACCGTTTTCCGGACCAGACGCCGTTTGACCTCAAGATGCAACGGGCGGAAATCGAGTCCCTTCACCACAACGAAATTGCGCAGAGATGGTTTGCGCAAAACTATGTGGGACTGCCCTACTGATGAACATCGCGCGGCTCAAGTCTGTCGACCTACACTGGCGGGAGGATGGAGATCCGGCCGGTCTTCCGGTAGTCTTCGCCAATTCCCTGGGAACCGATCTGCGCCTCTGGGACAAGATCATTCCGCTGTTGCCGGCCTCGGGCCTGCGCCTGATCCGTTTCGACAAGAGAGGCCATGGTCTTTCCTCGTGTCCGAAGCCGCCCTACTCGATGGAAGCACTTTGTGAAGACGCGGAAGAGTTTTTGCAGCAGATCGGGGTAACAAGCTGTTTTTTCGTGGGTCTCTCCATTGGCGGCTGCATCGGGCAACTCCTGGCCAGCCGCCGGCCGAACCTTGTGAAAGGCCTGGTTCTTTCCAACAGTGCGGCAAAAATGGGAACCACGCAAATGTGGCAAGAGCGGATCGAGCACATTCGCGCGGGCGGCATGGAATCGATTGCGGACGCGGTGCTTCAACGCTGGTTTGGAGACGCGTTCCGCCAGACGGACGAGGCCATCTTGTGGCGAAACATGATGACCCGGACGCCGGCGGACGGCTACACGGGCTGCAGCGCGGCCCTCGCAGCGAGCGACCTCACCGCGTCCACGTCAAAGCTCACATTGCCGGTTCTCGGGATCGGCGGCGAATATGACCAGGCAAGTCCGCCGGACATCGTCAGGGCGACGACGCAACTCATTCCGGGCAGCCGGTATGTCGAGATCGCCGATGCCGGGCATCTGCCTTGCGTGGAACATCCGCAGAACTATGCCGGCCATCTGATGACATTTCTGAAGGAGGATCTCCATGTCGGAACGCTATGACCGCGGCATGGACGTGCGCCGCGCCGTCCTGGGCGACGACCATGTCGACCGCGCAGAAAGCTGCAAGACGGATCTGGACCGTCCCTTCCAGACCCTGATCACCGAGAGCGCATGGGGGAACGTCTGGTCATCCGACGGCATCAGCCCGCGCGAACGCTCCATGCTCACGCTTGCGCTGCTGGCGGCACTCGGTAACTTCGAGGAAATTCCGATGCATATCCGGGCAACGCAGCGCACCGGAGCAAGCAAGCAGGATGTCCTGGAGGCCTTTCAGCATGTGGCAATCTATGCCGGCGTGCCCCGGGCAAACCAGGCCCTTAAACTTGCAAAACAGACCTATGCCGAAATGGAAGCCGAATAGGCACCGCCGGCATCTGAGGAGAGGAACCGATGCTCAAACCGGGTGAATACCACCAGCGCGACCGAGACCGCCAGCCGCCCGCCCTGACCCCGGACTACAAGACGTCCGTGTCGCGGTCGCCGCAATATGCCCTGATCAGCCTGGAGAACACGGTCTCGGAAATCACCGGCCCCGTGTTCGGACACACCGATATCGATCCGCTCGACCGAGATCTGCTGCACAACTACGCCAAACCGGGGGAAAGCGCGATCGGGGAACGTATCATCCTGCACGGGCGCGTCCTCGACGAGAACGCCAGACCGGTACCGAACACCCTGGTGGAAATCTGGCAGGCCAATGCCGGCGGTCGCTACCGGCACCGGAAGGACACTTACCTTGCCCCGATCGACCCGAATTTCGGCGGCTGTGGCCGGACGCTGACCGATGAAAACGGCTCCTATCACTTCCGCACCGTGAAACCGGGGGCGTACCCATGGCGGAACCGGGTGAACAACTGGCGGCCGGCGCATGTGCACGTTTCGGTCTTCGGTTCCGCCTTCTGCCAGCGGCTCATTACCCAGTGTTACTTCGAAGGCGATCCCCTTATCCCGATCTGTCCGATCGTCAACACAATCCCCGACCCGGACGCGATCGAGCAGCTCACGGCGAAACTGGATCTGAACGCAACCATCCCGCTCGACACGATTGCCTACAAGTTTGACATCGTCCTGCGCGGGCGCCGGTCGACCCTGTTCGAGAACCGCCTGGAAGGGAACTGAGACATGCCGCAGGAACTCTCCTATCTGAAGGAATCGGCGTCGCAAACAGCAGGTCCCTACGTCCATATCGGTCTCGCTCCGGGTGCGGCCGGCTTCGATATCTACGCGCACGAACTCGGCTGGGACATCGCCGGTCCGAGTGCCAAAGGCGAACGCATCCGCGTCGAAGGCGTGGTGACCGACGGCATGGGATCGCCCATCAAGGATGTTTTGCTGGAAGTCTGGCAGGCAAATGCGGACGGGAACTTTGCCCATCCCGAAGGCGGCGGTCCCGTTGAAGACGGGTTCCGCGGCTGGGGCCGTGTCATCACCGATTTCGACACCGGCGAATGGGGTTTCGACACCGTCAAACCAGGCCCCTGCCCGGGCCGCAGCGGAAGCGTTCAGGCACCGCACCTGAACCTTTGGCTGGTTTCGCGCGGGATCAACATCGGTTTGAACACGCGCATGTATTTCGACGACGAAACAGACGCAAACGCCAAGGACCCGGTGCTGAACCTGATTGAATGGGAACGTCGCCGGGCGACCCTGATCGCAAAAAGGAGTGAACGGGACGGTAAAATCGTTTACCGGTTTGATATCAAGCTCCAGGGCGAGGACGAGACGGTCTTTTTCGACATCTGAGACAAGAACAATGACAAAACCCTGCATCATCTGCGCAGCCATCACCGGATCGGTGGCAAGAAAGGAAAACAATCCCGCCGTGCCGATCACGGTCGCGGAACAGCTGGAGAGCACGCACGAGGCCTTCGAGGCCGGAGCTGCCATCGTTCACGCACACGTGCGGAACGACGATCAGTCGCCGAGCTCGGATCCGGAGAAATTCGCGCGTTTGAAGGAAGGCCTGGAAAAGCATTGCCCCGGCATGATCATCCAGTTCTCGACAGGCGGTCGCTCCGGCGCGGGACAGGCGCGCGGCGGCATGCTGCCGCTCAGACCGGACATGGCATCGCTGTCGGTCGGATCCAACAATTTCCCGACACGGGTCTACGAGAATCCGCCGGATCTTGTTGACTGGCTGGCCGGCGAGATGCGGACGAACAGCGTCAAACCCGAGATCGAGGCCTTCGATCTCAGCCACATCCATCAGGCGGCGGCGATGAACAAGGACGGCCGGATACCGGGCCGGCTCTACGTGCAGTTCGTCATGGGTGTAAAAAACGCCATGCCCGTCGACCGCGACGTCTTCGACTATTACATCAAGACGGTTGAGCGGCTTGTCCCGGATGCGGACTGGTGTGCCGCGGGCATCGGTGCCAATCAGCTGACCGTCAACGAGTGGTGCATCGCGGCCGGTGGCCACACCCGGACCGGGCTAGAGGACAACGTGCGCCTGGACCGGGAAACGCTTGCGCCGTCGAATGCGGCACTGGTGAAGCGCGCCGCGGACCTTTGCGAAAAATACGAGCGTCCGGTCGCGACCTGGCAGCAGGCGCGCGAGATCCTGGACCTGCCACTCAGGGCCGCGGCTTGACGCTGCGCTCCGCCTGGCTCTCAATTGAGGGCAAATCCCAGTAGTTGAGAGCCATGCCCGTTTCCCTGTTTTCCAGCCAAATCCATTCCGGTCTCTTTGCGGACGAAGATCTCGCGCAAGTGTTCGGCGATGCCGGTGACATCGCGCAAATGGTCCGTTTCGAACAGGCCCTTGCCGTGGTCCAGGGGCGGCTCGGGATCATTCCTGCCGATGCGGCAGCAAGGATCGCCGAAGGCCTCCGGGACGCCGCGCCGGACCCTGCCAGCTTGCGTGAGGGAACCACGGCTGCAGGCGTCCCGGTGCCTGCGCTCGTCGCCGAGCTGCGCAAGATCGCCGGAGATGAAGCCGGGACGTGGCTCCACTGGGGCGCGACCAGCCAGGACGTCATGGATACGGCGCAGATGCTGCAGGCCAAGACCGCGCTTAATATCTTGCAAACCAGGCTCGACCGCCTGATCGATACGCTGGAAGCGCAAAGCAACCTGCATGCGGACCGGTTGCTGGCCGGGCGGACACGCAGCCAGGTGTCAACACCGGTGACCCTCGGCTACAGGATCGCGCAATGGGCTCATCCCCTGATCGATGCGCGCAACGAGATGACTGCGCTCCGCCAGAATGCTCTCAAGGTCCAGTTCGGCGGCGCGTCCGGCGTGAACAGCGCCATTGCACCGGACGGCACGCGCGTCGCCGAGGCTCTGGCATCCGAACTCGGGCTCGGCGACGCACCTTCTTGGCACACGAACCGGACGCCGGTCCTGCTCCTGTCCGGCTGGCTGCAGCGCGTTTGCGTTGCGCTTGCCAAAATGGCCGGCGACCTGATCCTGATGGGCCGCTCTGACATCAGCGAATTGGCGAGCGGAGCCGGTGGCGGGTCATCGACCATGCCGCAGAAATCGAATCCGGTTCAGGCGGAAACCATCCAAGTTCTTGCGCAAATCGCCAATCATGCGCACAGCGCTCTTGCGGCTGCCGCCGATCCTTTGGAAGAGCGCGACGGAACGAAGTGGCCGCTGGAATGGATGATGCTGCCGCAGATGTTTCTGGCAGCGGGTTCGGCCCTCAATCATGCCAAGGGCCTGTCGGACAGCCTGAGACCAAACGAAGCGGGTCTGGACGCGACCCTGGCCGACAACCCGGAGATCATGGCCGAAGCGGCGAGCTTCGCGCTCGCCAGGGCGGGCGTTTCACGATCCGAGGCGAAGGATCTGGTCGCCAGGGCCGCTGCTGACAATGCTCCCTTCCCCGAAGCGCTTGCCAAGCTCAGTTCCGCCGGGATCGACTGGACCGCGGTGCTGGACCCCCGCTCCGCAATCGGCCCCTGCAAGGAAATGTCCCGCAGGATCTTTTCAAAGCGATCCAACGGCTAGTGCTGCTATCTCAGCACCTGCGGCAGCCAAAGCGTGATCGCCGGGAAACTGACCAGCAGGATCACCCGGAGAACCTCCGCGCCGAAGAACGGCACGACGCCCTTGAACGTCTCGATCATCGGCGTGTCGCGCGCGAGTGAGGAGATCACGAACACGTTCATGCCGACCGGTGGCGTGATCAGGCCAAGTTCCACGACGATAAGGGCCAGAATGCCGAACCAGATCTTCAGGTCCTCGGTGCTCATGCCAAAGCCCGCACCATCCGCACCCTGATAGATGCCGCCGTTGATCTCGACCAGCACCGGCCAGAAGAACGGGATTACGAGGAGGATCATGGAAAGGCTGTCCATCAGGCAGCCGAGGAAGATCAGCGCAATCAGCAAGATGATCAAAACCGTCATCGGTTCCAGACCCGAGCCCGCAATCCAGGCAGCCGTCTCCTGCGGCAGTCCCACGCGGGACATGAAGATCTTCAGGAGTTCCGCGCCCAGAATGATCAGGTAGATCATTCCGGACGTGCCGGCCGTTTCCTTGAGCGCGGCAACGAAGTCCGGACGGGACAGCTTGCGCTGCACCAGCCCGAAGAAAAGAACGAGAAACACACCGACCGCCGCCGCCGGGGTCGGATTGAAGAAGCCGAAATAGATGCCGCCGATGACGAGTCCGAAGATGACCAGAACGGGGATCATCCCGATGGTCGCCTCGACGAACTCGCTGCTGCTGGCGACACCTCCCTTTGGACCAGACGCCGGTTTGATGGCGACGTAGACCGCGATCGTCAGGAGAAACAGGACAACAGCCAGAAGGCCCGGCAAGAACGCCGCCATGAACATAGTGACAATGTTCGCTTCGACGATGACCGCGTAGATGATCAGAACGACGGATGGCGGAATGAGGATGCCCAGCACGCCGCCGGCTGCCAGGGTTCCGGTCGCCAGTGCGCCGGAATAGTTGTAGCGGCGCAGTTCGGGAAGCGCGACCTTGCCCATGGTGGAGGCGGTCGCGAGCGAGGACCCGCACACGGCGCCGAACCCGGCGCATCCGGCGATGGCCGCCATGGCCGTTCCGCCGCGCATCCAGCCGAGCCAGGCATTCGCCCCCCTGAAGAGGGCCTGGCTCAGGCCGATCTTGGAGGCAATCGCTCCCATCAGGACGAACATCGGGACGACCGACAGGTCGTAGATGGAGAACTGCCCGTAAGCAAGGGTCTTGAGCTGGCTGAGGACGAGAGCCGGACCGTTCAGCATCATCGTGCCGACACCGCCGACCAGGATCATCGCATAGGCGATCGGTATCCGGATCGCGATCAGGAAGACGAGTACGGCCAGCGCACCGAGGCCGAGGACAAGAGCGTCCGTCATGCTGTGATCATCCTTTCGACAGAGCGCTTGCATCTCGCAGCAGGGCCACAATCGCCGCGACGGCGAGCAGCGCGAGCGAGACGAGGATCGGAATGAAGGCGATCCAGTGCGGGATCTGCAGAATGGTGGTCGTATAGTCGTATTCTTTCTGGTCGAGCATGCCGAAATACATGCGCCAGATCAGCAGGCTTGCGAACCCGAGTGCGACCAGAGATCCGAGCAGCGTGAAAAACGCGATTGTTCTCTTGGACGCCCCCGAGGTGAAAATGTCTGCGGACACATTCGCCCCGACCAGCTGGCAATAGGGCAGGAAGGTGAACACCGCGACCGCCACGCCCATCTCGGTCAGCTCGAAATCGCCGGGAAACGGCTTTCCGAAAACCGATCCGATGATCGATACCATGTTCACGCCAACCACGGCCAGAAGCAGCAATCCCCCCAGGAGCGCCCAAACCGTGATCAGCCGGCTGGCAGCCCCGACAAGTCCGGAGCTGCCCTGTTGAATGTCATCCGTCATCAGTTGGACGCGTTGTTGGCAACAGCCGCCCTGGCTTTATCGACCAGCGCGGTGCCGTCGATTCCCTTTTCGCCAACTTCCGCAACCCAGCGATCGACGACAGGTGCCAGGACTTCGTTGAAGGCGGCGGTTTCTTCGGGCGACAGCGTGATATGAGTGTTGCCGGCCTTGGTTGCGAGCCCAATGCCGAAATCATCGGCGCCGGCCCAGATGTTGCCAACTTCCTTGGCCCAGACCTCATCGGACGCATCGCGAAACGCCTGTTTCACGTCATCGGGCAACGCGTCCCAGCGGGCCTTGTTCATGGACACCTGGAACACGGTCGTCCCGAAGCGTTCCTTGTCCGCGCCCTCGATCTGGTATTCCGTCTGTTCCTGGATCTTGAGCGGCGGAATGATCTCCCAGGGGATCATGGCTCCGTCGATGACGCCCTTCTGAAGAGCCGTCGGCAATTCGGGAACCGGCATGGCCACCGGCGACGCGCCGAGCGCCTCGATTACCCAGGCACCCGTGCGGGTCGGAATGCGGATCTTCTTGCCTTCAAGGTCGGACGGTTTGCGAACCTCGGTATCCGTCATGTGGATCCCCTGGCCTGCATGAACATGCAGGAACATGACCTCCACACCCTTGTAGTCGTCCTTCAGATCGCTTTCGAAGAGTTCCTTCAAGGCAAGGTTCGTCGCGGCCGTATCGTTCTTGTGGACGCCCGGCAGTTCAAACACCTCCGAGCGCGGAAAAAGTCCGGGCGTATACCCGTTCACCGTCCAGACAAGGTCAACGACACCATCGCGGACCTGGTTGATCAGTTCCGGCGGTCGGCCACCGAGCGTCATGGCGGGATAGATCTCGATGGAGACCTTGCCACCGGAGTTCTCTTCGACCCGCTTTGCCCACGGCACCAGCATCTGCGCGTGCGCGGGCGCCTTTTCACCGATGAAGTGATGCAGCTTGAATTCGTGATCCGCCGCCGTGCCGGGCGTTGCACCCAGTGCCAGCAGGGCGGCACCCAGAACCAGTTTCTTGAGATGTCTCATGTTCTCTCCTCCACTCGGATGCCGGTTACGGATCCGTATTCTCATTCCTGCGGTGTTCTTGCGGCGAACCCTGACCTGAATTCACCTGGCTGCGCAACCGGACATCTTGTCCTTGATTTCCGGTCCGCCCCTCCCCTTCGCGGACGTCACGCTTTCATTTCGTGTGACTTTTCAACCAGACAGGAGGTATCACGGCCGCACCCGGCCGCGTTAGCGCTTCAAAACATTCTCACTAATAGATTTCGGAATGTAAATTAAGATCTGAGCCCATATAGTTTCCGTTTTTGGAAACAAAAGGCACAGTCGGATCGTTTGGTGTCAGCTCGCTCAAACATCAGCTTGGTTGAGACCCGCATCGATGACACCGCTTTCCACCCACCTGTCGAAGATCTCCAGAGCCGTTTCGCTGAACGCGGCGTCGTTGATATGTGCGTCGATCTCGACGAGACGAACACGCCCGGGAAGCACGGTGCGCGCTTCGTCAATGAAGGCCGCAAGCCCTTCCGGGTCATGGGCTTCCTGCCCCGGCCGGTCCCATTCCTCGATGCCGCCAAGCGGAAGCAGGAACTGCGTCTCACCGGTGGCCCTTTCGAGCCGCTCTGCAAGGTCACGAACCCAGCGGCGGCGCTCCTCGGCATTGAAAACCGAGCTCTTGATCAGCCTGTTGTGCTCATGAAATGGCCGGTCCGAATATTCCGCCGGGATGTCCTGCCAGCCGGCGAAGTCGACCAGATCGAGGGCACCGGGTGCAACCATCTGGGGTGTTCCGTTCCTGCCGGCACTTGTCAGGCGATCCGCTCCGCTGCTGACAAGCGATCCGGCCAGCAGGTTTCCGAATTCCTGCAGGCAGAAATCCATCACGCAGCAGAAGGCACCTTCCTTCGCCAGCTTCTCAAACGCCATGCCGCCCATGCCGGTGGAGTGAAACACCGCGACCTCAAAGCCTCTTTGTTCGAGCGCAGGCTTCAACGTTTTCATGTAACTCAGGCAACTCGATCCGAGCGAGGTCATGCCGACAAGCGGCTTGGAATTGTCAGGAGGCTGCGCTGCCTTCGCGGCCCCGAGAACGGCTCCGGCGGCCTGTGCGAGCGACGACTTGCAGATTGAATTGAGGCCGTAAAGCCCGCCCGCCCAGAGGATCATCTGGATATCGGGTGCGAGCCGGTCCGGCGGGATCAGCGGCGAAAAGCTGACGGTCGACACAATGAACTTGGGCACCCCCAGCGGCAGTGCCTGCGCGCAATCGAGCGCAAGGTCGGTTCCCATGGTGCCGCCAAGCGCGATCATGCCGTCGATCCGCCCCTCCCGCCAGGCCTGCGCCACAAGATCGGCGGCTCCTTGAGACATGACGCGGAAGGCCTTGTTCTCATCACCTTGGGCAATCACCTCTTCGATCGTCATGCCGCCGGCCCGCGCAACGTCGTGCTTGGAAATGTCCGTCGGCTTTTCCGGATCTCCCAGGACGCTCACATCCATCGTGAGAACCTTGCCACCCTGCGCCTCGATACAGGACTGGATGAACTCCAGTTCCGCATTCTTGGTGTCGTAGGTTCCAATCGAAAGGATGGTCTTGGTCATGGTGACACCTCCCCTTGCAGAATAGATGAGTGACGAGATGAAGAAAGGTAGCCTTCGACAAGTTTCGTGGCGTCGGCGATCATGCGCTTGCTGCGCATGCGGCCGCCGTTCTCGTCAAGGCGTGCGATGATCCAGCCGACATAGCTCACGGCTCTCAGGCAGAGGAAAAGATCGAGCGCTGAAAAATCCATCGGGCGACCCTTGAGATATCCGGACAGAAACGCGTCTCTCAGATCCCGATAGTCCGGTTCCTGCCGGTTTTTGATGAGAGCGGTCGCGATATCGAACAGGCGATATCCGCATCCGGCGTCGTCAAAGTCGATCAGATGAAGGTCCGGACCTTCGATCATGACGTTCTCACGCACGAGATCTGCGTGGATCAGGCCCTTGTCGAGGCCCCTTTCCAGTTCCTTCAACCTGCCCCGCGCCGTGTCGCGAAACCGAAGCAGCAATGCGCACTCGGCGGGATCGAGATCGGGATTTTCCCAGAACCGGCCCCAGAGCGGATCGGGTCCGGCAAGCGCGTCCGCGTCCCAGTTGACGCGTTGGAACCAGTCCGGCGGTGTCCAACGATCCGACACGTCATGCAGTCTTGCCATGAGCCGGCCCAGTTTGAAAAACGTGCCTTTGCGATCGGGGAGTTCAAGAGGCTGCCCGGTCCTGCCGAGCGGCGATCCCGACATCCAGGCAAGCATGCTCGCTTGCTGGCCGTTCACTTCCCGCAGGAATTCGCCGTTGTCCGAGGCGACAGGATAGGGCACGCTGATTCCGTTGCGGCCGAGTTCCGCCATCCAAGCGAGTTCCGACCTGAGTTCCACGCTGGAGCGAAGCCCAGGCCGATGCAGACGCAACGCAAGAGTTCGTGACCCATCATTCACCCTGAACACGCGGTTCTCGCGCGCTGCAACGAGCGTTGATTCCGCCGTTTGCACACCCCAGAGGGCCAGCAGTTCGGAAATGGCTTCATCCATGAGGCGACACCGATGCGAGAACATCGTTCAGCGTCTTGATCAACAGGTCTAAATGTTCGGCTGCAAACGGCATCGGCGGGCGGATCTTCAGGGTGTTCTTGTGCCTGCCTAGCTTGCTGAGGATGATGCCACGGCGCCGCATTTCGTTGACGACCTTGTCCGCGAATTCGCTTGCAGGTTCGCGCGTATCGCGATCGCGTACGAACTCCGCTCCGAATACCATCCCGCTTTGCCGGACATTGCCAATGACCTGATGTTTCGCTGCGAGTTCCGACAGACGATCATATGCCAGTTTTCCCATCGCGGCTGCGCTGTCCTGAAGCCCTTTTTCCTCCAATTCATCAAGAACAGCCATCGCCGCCGCGCAGGAGACAGGATTTCCGCCGAACGTGTTGAAATAGCGGAAAGAATTCCGGAACCGGGCCATGATATCGGGCGTAGTGACGAGACCCGCGACCGGGTGCCCGTTCCCCATGGGCTTGCCCATGGTAACAACGTCAGGCACGACGCCCTGCTTCTGATGCGCCCAGAAGTGGCTGCCGCTACGGCCGAAACCGGACTGGACCTCGTCGCAGATCAGCAGGCCGCCCGCACGCCTTGCAACCTCGGCTGCGGGACGAAGCCACCCCTCTTTCTGTTCCGGAAAGCCTTCATTGAGAAAGAGCGGACAGACGATCAGCGCGGCAAACCCCGCGCCTGCCCGTTCAAGATCATCGACGGCTTCTTGAACATGGGCCGCAAATCGCTGGCCATCGGGATCGCTGATGCGATAGCTGTCAGGTGCCTCGACATGCCGCAGATACTGCCCAAGGCCAAAGCCGACTTCGGGCACGTTGCTGCGCGACAGGTGGCTGACCAGGGTCGTATTGCCGTGATAGGTCGCATCTGTTGCAACAATCCCGCGTTTGCCGGTCATGGCTTCCGCCATTCTCAACGCGATGTCATTCGCCTCCGACCCGGAGCAGGTCAGGATCGCCGTCGACAGGGCGTCGTCGAATGTGCCTGTCAGCCGCTCGACATAGTCCAGGATGCCTTCGTGCAGGTATCTGGTGTGCGTGTTGAGCCTGGCGGCCTGCTCGGCAATCGCGTTGACGACACGCGGATTGCAGTGCCCGACATGCGGAACATTGTTGTAGCAGTCGAGATACCTGCGACCGTCAGCGTCCCAGAGCCAAACACCGTCTGCCTTCACGAAGTGGACCGGTTCCTCGTAGAAGGTGGACACGTTCGGACCCAGAAGACGCCTGCGGCGGTCAAGCAGCTCTTCGGTTTCCGGTGGAAGAGGCCTACTCATGGCGAGACTTTCCTTCACAACTGGATCCAGGCGGTCTTGAGGTCGTGATACTTGTCGAGCGCGTGCAGCGACTTGTCGTGTCCGTTGCCGGATTGCTTGACGCCGCCCAGGGGAACGGTGAGGTCCGCGCCGCCATAGGTGTTCACATGGACGACGCCTGCACGAACGGCTGAAATCATGCGGTGGGCACGGCCGAGGTTCTGCGTCCAAATCCCGGCTGCCAGACCGAATTCGGTGCCGTTCGCGATGCGGATCGCGTCCTCTTCGTCCTTGAACGGTGTCACGGCCAGAACGGGACCGAACACTTCCTTCCTGGCGAGCGTATCGGCCGGTTTCACATTGGTCATGACAGTCGGCTGCATGTAGTAGCCGCCGCTCTCCTCCAAGATCCTGTCCCCACCCGTTCGGCGGAGCGCGCCTTCCCGTTCCGCGGTCCCGACGAATTGCAGATCGGCCTCCAGCTGAGGCAGGCTGTGCACGGCCCCGATATGCGAGGCCAGATCAAGCGGATCGCCGACGCGGAAGGCTTCTGCGTGCCTGCAGATCTCGGACACGAAGTCGTCGTGAATGTCTTCCTGCACGAGCAGCCGGGAGCCGGCGACACAAACCTGTCCGGAATTGCGGAAGATCCCCGCAGCGGACACTTTTGCCGCCGCGGCAAGATCCGGTGCGTCGTTGAAGACGATGTTCGGGGACTTGCCACCCAGTTCCAGATAGCAGCGTTTCAAGTTGGACTGAGCCGAATAGGTCAGGAGGCGGCGGCCCGTCGCACCGGAACCTGTGAACGCGAGCACGTCGACCTCCATCGACAGCGCGAGCGCCTCACCCGTCACGGCACCGGCACCCGTTACCACGTTGAAGACACCTTCCGGAACGCCCGCTTCAACAGCCAGTTCCGCGATCCTGAGCAAGGACAGGGACGCGGTCTCCGCCGGTTTCAAAACGACAGCGTTCCCGGCGGCAAGCGCCGGGGCGATTTTCCAGGCGCCGATCATCAGCGGGAAGTTCCACGGAACGATGGCCCCGACAACACCGACCGGTGCGCGATGCACAAGCCCGAGAACATCCTCGGCGGTCGGTGCGATCTCGCCATAGACCTTGTCGACAAGCTCGGCGTAGTAGCGGAACGTTGCCGCTGCAGACAGTGCCTCGGCCTTGTAGGCCATGTTGATTTCCGTGCCGTTGTCCCGAACGCCGAGCACGGTCAGGGCCAGCGCGTCTCGCTCAATCAGTTCGGCAAGCCTGTGCAGGACTTTCTTGCGGTGCGCCGGCGCTGTTTTCGACCAGCGCCCGTCTTCGAATGCGGCGCGCGCGGAGCTGATGGCGCGCTCCATGTCGGCGGCGGACCCCGCGGCAAGGCCGCAGATGCGTGTGCCGTCGATCGGGGAAATGACATCCATCATCTCACCGGACCGCGCAGGTTCTTTCCGGCCGTCAATGAAATGGCCCTGATCGGGGATACCTTCCCGCCGCAGGGAATCGATTGCGCTCTGATCCAGCATTGAACCCTATCCTTGCTGCGTGGATGCTTCTGAATTTCTTGACGTTTCCTGTTCCCGCCGCAACTTGTGCTCCCTGATCACGGTCCTGACGTGCAGGATCAGGATGAGCAGGATCATCGCGAACAGGACCGCGGCGATGGGCCGGTCGACAAAATCGAGCGGCGACTTCACCCGCGCCATGGCGCTGCGCAGTTTCACTTCCATGATGCCGCCGAGAACCATACCGAGGATGATCGGCACGATCGGGAGATTGAGACGTTTCAGGATGAGACCGAAAACGCCGAACGCGGAAGCAACGGCGCAGTCGGTGATCGAGTTGCGGAGTGAATAGACGCCGACAAAGGACAGCGTCAGGATCATCACGCCGAGGAAGCGCGTCGGGATCTGAATGATCTTGAGAAGCAGGTTCGTGGACGACAGCAGGAAGGCCAGAACGATGACATTCAGCAGGATCAGCGCGATGTAGATCGCGATCACGAAATCGAGCTGCCCCTGAAAGAGTTGGGGTCCGGGGATGACGTTGTGGACGTAGAAGACCGACAGCATCATGGCGGTCAGGGCTTCACCGGGAATGCCGAGCGCCAGGAGCGGGATCATGGCCGCCCCTGGCACCGCGTTGTTGGCAGCTTCAGACGCGACCAGTCCCTCGGGCGAGCCGTTGCCGAAATCGTCCGGTTTCTTCGATGTCTTCTGGGCATAGGTGTAGGACAGGAACTGCGCCGTGAACTCGCCGACACCGGGGATCATGCCCATCAGCACCCCGAGACTGGAGGAGACGGAGGCGATGCGCTTGAAGCGGAACAGTTCGCTGAGCCCGGAAAAGAGGTTGCCGTCGACATGCGCCTTGCCGGGCTTGTGGTCCTTGTCGACCAGAAGCAGCAGCGCCTGCGAGATCGCGAAAAGCCCGAGCACGACGACGATCAGATTGATGCCGGAGGTCAGCCAGGTCATGTCGAAGGTGAAGCGCTTGGTGTATTTCACCGGCTCAAGCCCGATCGTGCTCAGGAAAATGCCGAAAGAGGCAAGCATTCCGGCTGCGAAGACCTGGCCGCGATGCGCCAGCACCACCAGAATGATCCCCAGAAGCGCCGCCAGGAAAATCTCGCGGCTGCCGAAATGCGGGGCGATCATCGCCAGAAGCGGCGACAGCAGGATGAGGCAGAGGACCGAAAAGATTCCGCCGAAGAAAGAGGCGGAATAGGCGAGCGACAAGGCACGGTGGCCCTCGCCGCGCTTGGTCATCGGATAGCCGTCATAGGTCGTCAACGCGTTGACGGCGGTACCCGGCGTGTTGATCAGGATCGCCGGGATCGCCCCGCCATACATGGACGAGCCATAGACGCCAAGCATCAGCGTCAGTCCGACGATCGGCTCGAATGCAAAGGTTGCCGGCAGAAGAATGGCGATGGCGACCGCCGCACCGACCCCCGGGAGCGCGCCGATGATGACACCCCCGATCGAGCCCAGAAGCAGAGCGACGAGCACCTGCCACTGGGACAGGATGGTGAGGCTTGAAAGTACCGTTTCCATCGTCACCTCACAGGTAGGTCAGCGCGAAGGCTTTGAGGGGATCGGGGAGAGCCTCGTAGAGCTGTCCGGCGGGTATCTTGACCTGAAGAACCGCGCGGAAAATCACGGCAACGCACACGGCAAATGCGCTCGAAGTCAGCAGGAAGCGGGGCGTCGCCAATCCGACGCGCACGGTCAGGAAACACGTGAACAGCACCGTTGAAGGCAGGTAGCCGAGCAACGGGACGACGGCGACGTAGAGCAGGAAATAGAGCACGAATTCCAACGACCGCAGCCAGAAGACGACTTCGAGCCACCGGCCGAGGATACGCGGAGAGCACAGGGAGCCGATGAAGTGGAGCAGCGCAAAAAACGTCATGAAGATCAGCGACACGGCCGGCCAGAAACGCGGCTGCGCGAACCATTTCGTGCGCTTGACCCAGGAGGTCTCACCATAGATCTGCGACAGCAGAAAGATGGAAAATGCCAGAAACAGGAGTGCAAACACGATGTCCCCGGGGCGTCTGTGCCGTCGGAAAAGCTCCTGAAGTGTCTTAATATGCGCCATCGATCCCGCCCCCTTACCATGCAATTGCCGGGCGGCCGCAACAAGCGCCGCCCGGACGAAGGAGTGGCTTATTCGCCGAGCAGTTCGGAGATCTTGCCGTTGACCTCCTTGTCGGAGGCAATCTGGGCATTGGACGCGTCCGCATCCTGCCAGTAGATCAGGACACCCGTTTCACCGATCAGCTTCTGCGCTTCCGGCTTTTCGAGCGCCGCCTTTGCAGCGGTTTCGATCTTCGCACGGGCGTCCGCCGGTACGTCCTTGTGCACGAACAGACCGTTCCAGAGCGCGACGTCCAGATCGGGATTGAGTTCGGACACCCGCGGAACGTCCGGAATGATCGAAATGCGCTCCGTGCCGATGCTTGCGAGGATCTTCAGATCGTCCTTGCACGGCAGGACCTGCTGCAGGGTCGTGTTGATCACGTCGACATCGCCCGAAGCGAGCGTGTTGCAGTTCAGCTCATCGAAAGCCGCGTCGCTGCCGAAATCGAAATCGGACGATGCGGCGAGCGCCAGCGTGATGCGCGTGGGCGGCAGCACCGAGCCGAAGTGACCGAGCGCGACATCGTTCTCCTTGGCGTAGGCAACCAGCTCTTCCCACGTGGAATAAGGCGCGTCGCTGCCGGCCGCAATCACGAAGGGATAGGTCATGAAGATGCCGACCGGCTCGAACGGGTTGGGGGTCAACTCCGGGATCCCGATGAGTTCACCGGCAATCGGAACGGCAGGAACGAACGAGCCGATGGTGTAGCCATCCGCCGGTGCCGTTGCGACCTCGACAGCCCCCGGGAACGGGCCGCCACCGCCGCCCGGTTTGTTCACGACAGCTGCCGGAACGCCATACATTTCCTGGAACTCGTCTGCAATCAGCCGGGTCAGGACGTCCTCCAGGTCACCCGGAGGCCAGGGAACGATGAATGAAACGGGCTTTTCCGGATAGTCGGCCAACGCTGCGGTGACGCTCATCAGGCCGGCTGCAGTCAGGGCAATTGCATGCTTTCTCATTTGCTGGTCCCTCATCTGGTGTTTTCTGCCGATCTTGCCGATCGATCTCGATAATTTTTTATTTGCTTTGTTAAAAGTTGTCATATTAAATAAATACATGTCAACCTCTAATCGCGCGACAACAGGGAGTTTCTCGCTCCAGCCAAAGGTTCAAATAATGAACCTCAGGTTTCAAAATAATTATTGTTTCATTTGTAACTATCTGTCAAGATAAATGCATCACCGCTTCATCGGCGCCGTCGCAGAGCATGCCGATCAGGACAGGAAACAGACCGGAAATTCGATGGGCACCATCACCAAAGCACTCAACCTGCTGAACCATTTCTGCCCGGGCCGGGCAGAGATCGGACTGACGGAATTCAGGACGCTGAGCGGACAGGACAAGGCAACTGTCCACCGGCATCTGAACGAACTGGCTGCAAACGGTTTCCTGGAGCAGAACCCGGTCACGCGCGGATACCGGCTTGGTCCGGCGATCCTGCGGCTCGCTGCCGTGCGTGAGCGTCTTTTTCCCGCACGAACCATCGTCGCCCCGATCGTGGAGAAGTTGTCGTCAGACCTCGGCGAACTGGTGCACGTGTCGCTGCGGGACGGACTGCATCTCTCGCCGCTCATCCACCATGATGCCCTGATCCACGGCACCCGCGTCTATTTCGACGAGGCGGAACTGCTGCCGCTCCACGCAACCGCATCCGGCCATGCCATGCTTGCGTTCGGCCCGGAAGAGCTGCTGCCTGACGTCCTGAAGGGCGACCTTCGGCCGTCAACCGCACACACGATCACTGATCCTGTCCGCCTGAAGAAAATTGTCGATGACGTTCGGGTTCAGGGCATCGCTTTTGTCGACCAAGGCTTCGAGACGGACGTTTCCTCGTTTGCCGCACCGTTGTTCGCGGATCAGCCGGAGGCTATCGGGACAATCGCGGTCGCCGTTCCGACCATCCGGATGACGGACGACATGAAGCGCAGGATCAGGGACGCATTGCCGGCAAGCGCAGCCGAGGTCACCGACAGGCTCGGCGGCGTCGTCCCTGCGCATCTGAAGAGGATTTGGGCCGATGCCGCCTGAAGCCGAAGCCCTTGTTCTGGATTTCGGCGGCGTGGTTACGCGGACGCTGTTCGAGACCCATGATCTGACCGAAAAGGTGCTCGGCCTGCCGGCCGGCACGCTCACCTGGAAAGGCCCTTTCGATCCCGGAAGTGATCCGCTTTGGCGGTCGATGCAGGCCGACGAGATTTCCGAGCGTGACTACTGGCGCAAGCGGACCGAAGACGTTGCAAAGCTGACCGGACGGCCTTTCACGGAAATGTCGGATTTCGTCAAGGCGGCCCGCGGCGCAGACCCGGAGACCGTGATGCGCCCGCAAGCCCTGGAAGCCATCGACCGCGCCCGACAAGCAGGCAAGAAACTCGCAATCCTGTCCAATGAACTGGACCTCTTCTACGGTGCTGAATTCCGGGAGAAACTGCCCTTTCTGAGAGACTTCGACGTGATCGTCGATGCCACCTACACCCAGATCCTGAAGCCCGACCCGCGCGCTTACGCGCTCTGCATCGAGGAACTGGACCTTCCCGCGCAGGCCTGTGTCTTCGTCGACGATCAGCGCCGCAACATCACAGGGGCCGTTGCCGCCGGCATGCAGACCGTGCATTTCGACGTGCTCGACCCTGCCGCCTCTTTCGCAGCCGCCCTGCGCCTGCTCGCCCTGCCATCCAGTTAAAGGAGTTCCGCAATGAAGGAAGCCAACTTCCTGAAGGAAAACAATGCCCGCCACCTGTGGCATCCGATGGCGCATCCGGCTGACAGCCTTGCGAACCCGCCCGATATCATTGTCGGCGGCGACGGCGTTGAGATCGTGGATGTGGACGGCAAGAAGGTCGTCGATGCGGTCGGCGGGCTCTGGAACGTCAATCTCGGCTATTCCTGCGAGCCGGTAAAACAGGCGATCTCCGAGCAACTGGACAAGCTGCCCTACTACTCGATCTTCCGCGGCACCACCAATGACGCGGTGATCGAACTGAGCATGATGCTGAAGGATTTCTTCGAACCCGACGGCCTGAGCCGGGCTTTCTTCACATCGGGCGGGTCGGACAGTGTCGAGGTCTCGCTAAGGCTGGCGCGCCAGTATCACAAACTTCGCGGCGAGGCCGGCCGTGTCAAGTTTCTCAGCCTCAAGAAAGGCTATCACGGCACCCATACGATGGGTGCCTCGGTCAATGGAAACGCCAATTTCCGCACGGCCTACGAGCCACTGATGCCGGGCTGTTATCATATCCCCTCGCCCTACACGTACCGCAATCCCTTCAACGAGACGGACCCGGAAAAGCTCGCCCAGCTTTGCCTTGCCGCCCTTGAAGACGAAATCAGGTTCCAGGATCCGGGCACAATTGCCGCCTTCATCATGGAACCCGTGCTGGGGGCCGGCGGGGTCATTCCGCCGCACGAAAGCTTCATGCCCGGCGTCCACGAGATCTGTTCGAAACACGGGATTCTGCTGATTTCCGACGAGGTCATCACCGCCTTCGGCCGCACGGGAAGCTGGACGGGCGCCCGGCATTGGGGTGTGCAGCCGGATCTTCTGTGCTGCGCCAAGGCCATCACCAACGGCTATTTCCCATTCGGGGCCGTGATGGTTTCAGACGGCGTGGCCGAGGCGTTCGAAAACGATGCCTCCGGCAAGGGCGCGATCGGCTCCGGTTACACCTATTCCGGACACCCGGTCGGTGCGGCGGCAGCGATTGCCTGCCTGAAGGAGACCGAGCGGCTCAACGTCAAGGACAATGCCGCGGTGCGTGGCAGGCAGCTCTTTGAAGGCCTCCGAAAGCTGTTCATGAAACACGAGCTGGTCGGCGACGTCCGCGGCGGGCACGGACTGATGTGCGCGCTTGAACTTGTATCCGACCGGGCGAGCAAGGCCCCTATCGACAAGGCCACCATCGGCAAGGTGCACCGCACCGCCTATGACAACGGCGCCATGATCCGCGTTTCGGGCAACAACATCATCCTGTCGCCTCCCCTCGTTCTGAGCGAAGCGCACGTGGAGACGATCCTGACGGCACTCGACAGGGGACTGGCGGCGGCGGGCTGATCCTGATTACGCGGGACACGCCGATGGCCAGCCAGCCTTCATTAGGGCTGACTGGCCTGGAAAGTGCTGTTGAACTTATGTGCCTGAGAAAGCTGTACAAATCCGTTCTTCCCCAAGTTGGAAACCCGAATTGTTTTCCGGATTTGTCGTCCCGGTTTGCCGCAAAAGCGGCAAGACCGGGACCCAGTACTCCGTGCGGCAGGCAGTTTAGCAAAACGGCAAAACAAGCGCTTACTGGGTTCCGGCCTTCCGCTGCGCTTCAGCCGGAATGACAATCCATTTGACTTGAAACCGCCTGACAGGCCCCATTTCGCGCTGCGCCAGGCAGCAGATATCGTATCTCAGAAAGCCATCGCACTCACGTTTCGTTCGAATAGATCAGAGCGACGTCGAGGGACAGGGAGCCAAACAATTTGCTCAATTCGTCTGCCCTTCAGAACAGCCAATCCAAAAGATTGGCGTAAAACATCTCCAGGAATACAAATGGAACACGCCCCCAGATGGGCGTCAGAATTGATGCAATGACGATTGGAAGGGAAAAAGCCAGGGCAATCAGACCTGACAAGCACATCAGGACCTTTTTCGTAAAAGCAAGAATGTTCATTTGGAAGACGTTTCCTCACTGAGACACAGCTCGGATAGGAACATCTCCGATTGCATTTTTTCCTTAGAACTCAAGCAGTTTCCGGTGCTTTTGCCGGCCTTTCGGAGACACTCGCGTGCCAGCAAGCTGCTCTCATAGCTTCTGGAAGTCTTCCAGAATGTCCAGAAGCTCGGACAGGCGTTTCCTGCCTATAACCTCCTCGATCCGCGCGGCAATGGCCTGCGCCTCGTCCAGCTTGTCGAGGATGATCTGCCGTCCGGCCTCGGTAATGGCGACGGTCTGTTTGCGCCGGTCCTTTTCGTCCGCCTGACGGGTGACGAGACCTTTTTCGAGAAGCGTCTGCACGATCCGTGTCTGGCTCGGAAGCAGCAGGCAGGCACGCTCTGCCAGCGAGGAGGCATCCTGCGGGCCGAATTCCTCCAGGACGCGCAATATCCGCCATTGCTGTTCGGTGATACCGCAGTCGGACAGCATCTCTCGAATCGGACCCATGACCTTCTCGCGCGCACGGATAAGCGCAATCGGGACGGAGCGTTTCGTCGACGGCAGCGCGCGGCCACCCTTCTTGTCCATGTCGTCGGTCATGTCCGGCTCATAACGATTCCTGGCCGAAATAGACACAAAAAGTTTGACATTTTCGACTGCATATATTTAACATAGCAAATATTATCTTGTTAAGGAACTTCGATGCCGCACATATCAATCGAGTATTCCGCCAATCTGGAACAGCGTACGGATATTCAGGCCTTGTGCGACGTCCTGCGGTCTGAAGCGGCCAGTATCGAGGCTTTCCCGACACCGGGCGTTCGCGTTCGTGCCTTGAGGGCCAATCATTTCAGCATTGCGGACGGCGACCCGAAACATGCCTTTGTCGACATTTCCGTGCGTCTGCGCGCCGGAAGACCTGACGACGTCAAAAAGGATGCGGCGAACCGGTTGTTCGACGCCGCACAAGTCTTTCTGAAACCCGTTCTTGAAACAAGTTCGCTCGCGCTTTCCCTGGAAATGCGTGACATCGACCCGGACCTGTCGCCCAAGACGGGCAGCATCCGCGCACATTTGGGGACCGCCTGAACCATGTCTGGCCTTAATGAGAACATCGACAAGCTGAACGGATATCTTGCCCGTTTCCAGGAGACAGGGATCCTCAACCAGATTGGCGGAAAGGCCTGCCCGGCACTTTCCGGTGACACCTTCGAAACGCATTCTCCGGTCGATGAGAGCCTGATCTGCAGCGTTGCCAGGGGCGGTGCTGCCGATATCGACGCCGCTGCAAAGGCGGCAAAGGCTGCCTTTCCGGCCTGGCGGGACATGGCGGCCGGCGAACGCAGGAGGATCCTTCACAGGATCGCCGACAAGATCGTCGAACGGGCGGAGGA
This sequence comes from Roseibium sp., assembly GCF_965229775.1. GTDB lineage: Bacteria > Pseudomonadota > Alphaproteobacteria > Rhizobiales > Stappiaceae > Roseibium. Next base: position 3,686,192 of record NZ_OZ245929.1, on the reverse strand, counting down.
GATTGCTCTGTGCGAGTGCTGGGACACCGGCCAGGCCCTGCGTTTCATGTCGAAAGCCGCCCTGCGCGGTGCGGAAAACTTCCGGTTCTTTGCCGACAAGGCTCCAGGCGCACGGGATGGGCAGTCCCTGCCCTCGCCCACTCTCATGAACGTCACGACACGTGTCCCCATCGGCCCTGTCGGGGTCATCACGCCCTGGAATACGCCGTTCATGCTGTCCACCTGGAAGATCGCGCCGGCGCTTGCCGCCGGATGTACGGTGGTTCACAAGCCGGCGGAATTCTCGCCGCTGACAGCGCGCATCCTGATGGAGATCGCGGAAGAGGCCGGGTTGCCCAAAGGCGTCTGGAACCTCGTCAACGGCTTCGGCGAAGATGCCGGCAAGGCATTGACCGAACATCCTGATATCAAGGCCATCGCCTTTGTCGGCGAAAGCCGTACCGGGTCGATGATCATGAAGCAGGGCGCAGACACCCTGAAACGTGTTCACTTCGAACTCGGCGGCAAGAACCCCGTCGTTGTTTTCGATGATGCCGATCTGGAGCGTGCGCTCGATGCTGTGATCTTCATGATCTATTCGCTCAACGGCGAACGCTGCACGTCTTCGTCCCGGCTTCTCGTGCAGGAGACTATCGCCGACGCGTTCGAAGCCAGGCTGATCGAGCGGGTCAATACAATCAGGGTCGGTCATCCGCTTGATCCGCAAACGGAAGTCGGCCCGCTGATCCACAAGACCCATTTCGACAAGGTCACCGGCTATTTCGACCTGGCCCGGCAGAACGGCGCAATCGTCGCCGCCGGAGGAACGCGGGTCGGCGACGCCGGCTACTTCGTCCGGCCGACCCTTTTCACCCGCGCGGACAACGCGATGGACATCGCCCAGCAGGAGATTTTCGGGCCGGTGCTGACCAGCATCCGTTTCAAGGACGAGGACGACGCGCTGAAGCTTGCAAACGACGTGCAATACGGCCTGACCGGTTATGTCTGGACAAACGACCTGACGCGCGCACTTCGCTTCACCGACGCCCTGGAAGCGGGCATGATCTGGGTGAATTCGGAAAACGTGCGTCACCTGCCGACCCCGTTCGGCGGCGTCAAGGCAAGCGGCATCGGCCGGGATGGCGGAGACTGGTCGTTCGAGTTCTACATGGAACAGAAGAATGTCGCCTTTGCCACCGGACACCACAAGATCCCGCGTCTTGGTGCTTGAGGCATCACCGCCCAAACCAACAAACGCTGTGCACCACCAACCGACATCCGACAGGACAGGAACATGCCGATCCCAGCACCGAACCTTTACCCGCCCTTCAACATCGTGCGCCTGAGCCACGTGGAACTGGTGGTCACGGATCTCGCGAAAAGCCGGGCATTCTATGTCGATACGCTCGGATTGCAGGTCACGGACGAAAGCGCCGACGCCATCTATCTGCGCGCGATGGAAGAACGTGGCCACCACTGCATTGTCCTGCGCAGGTCATCCGAAGCCTGCGCCCGCGATCTGGGGTTCAAGGTCTATGATGAAGACAGCCTCGACAAGGCGGCGCATTTCTTTCAAGGCAAAGGCCTGCCGGTCGACTGGGTGGAACGGCCGTTTCAGTCCCGGACGTTCAGAACCCGCGATCCGCACGGTGTTCCGCTGGAGTTCTACGCCAAGATGGACCGCCTGGCCCCGATCCATCAGCAATATGCGCTTTATCGCGGCGTGAAACCGCTGCGTATCGATCACTTCAACTGCTTCTCGCCGAATGTCGACGAGTCGGTCACCTTCTACAACGAGCTCGGCTTTCGCGTCACCGAGTACACGGAAGACGAGGAAACCGGCCGGCTCTGGGCGGCGTGGACACATCGCAAGGGCGGCGTTCACGACCTCGCCTTCACCAATGGCAAGGGGCCGCGCCTGCATCACACCGCGTTCTGGGTTCCGACACCGCTGAACATCATCGATCTCCTGGATCTCATGTCGACGACCGGCTGGGTGGACAACATCGAGCGCGGCCCGGGACGGCACGGCATATCCAACGCGTTCTTTCTCTACATCCGGGACCCGGACGGCCACAGGATCGAAATCTACTGTTCCGACTATCAGACCGTCGACCCGGATCTGGAACCGATCAAATGGGACCTGAAGGACCCGCAGCGCCAGACGCTCTGGGGCGCACCGGCACCGAAAAGCTGGTTCGAGGAAGGTTCCGTTTTTGAAGGCACGGAGATCCAGGCCCCCAGTCTCGCCGCCCAACCGATTGTCGCGCCCTGATTTAGGCTCATAATCGCCCGATCGTTTCACTGGTCGCTGAGGAGGAATACATGGACTGGGACGCGTTCGCTCACTGGGGCAAACATATCTCGGACTGGGCGGCGGATTATCACAAGACCCTGCCGGACCGGCCCGTGCGCGCGCAGACCTCCCCGGGTGACATAGCGGCGCAACTGCCCTCAATGCCACCCGAGACGCCCGAGGCCATGGAAGACGTCCTGTCCGATTTCGAGCGCATCGTCATGCCGGGGATCACCCACTGGCAGCATCCACGCTTCTTTGCCTATTTCGCCGCGAATGCCGCCCCTCCCTCCATGCTTGCCGAGATGCTGGTCACGACGATCGCCGCCCAGTGCATGCTCTGGCAGACCTCGCCTGCGGCAACGGAAATGGAAGGCGTCATGGTCGACTGGCTGCGTCAGGCCCTCGGATTGCCGGACGGCTACACGGGTGTGATCCAGGACAGCGCGTCCTCCGCAACTCTGTCAGCGGTTCTGACGATGCGGGAACGCGCGACGGGCTATACCGGCAACAGGGACGGTCTGTCGGCAAAGGGGAACCTGCGCATCTACTGTTCCGATCAGGTGCACAGCTCGATCGACCGCGCCTGCTGGGTTGCCGGCATCGGCCAGGAAAACCTGGTCAAGCTGCCGGTGTCCGACCCGCGCTATGCGCTTGACGTGGATGCGTTGCGCGCGGCCATCGCCGACGATCTCGAGGCAGGCCATAAGCCGGCGGGCATCATTGCGATTACCGGCGGCACCGGCATCGGTGCGTCGGACATGCTCGGTCCCGTTCTGGACGTTGCGCGCGAATGCGATCTCTACACGCATCTGGATGCGGCCTGGGCCGGGGCGGCCATGATCTGCTCGGAGCTGCGCGAAGACTTCTGGCAAGGCGTGGAGGGATACGACAGCATCGTCTTCAATCCGCACAAATGGCTCGGCGCCCAGTTCGACTGTTCCATACAGTTCCTTGCCGACCCTCAGCCGCAGCTCAACACGCTGAAAATCGAGCCCGAATATCTCAAGACGTCGGGCGATGCGGTTACCAACTATTCGGAGTGGACGATCCCCCTCGGCCGCAGGTTCCGGGCTCTAAAGATCTGGTTCCTGATCCGCTCTTATGGGCTCGAAGGGCTGCGCGCACGAATCCGTAATCACGTCAGATGGTCGGGCGAACTCTGTGAGCATCTTCGGGGCATGGAAGGGTTCGAGATCGTGACGGAGCCGATCCTGAGTCTGTTCTCGTTCCGGTGTCCCGGCGATGACGATGACCAGCAGCGCCTCGTCGACGCCCTCAATGATGACGGCCGCATTTATATCACCCAGGGAGCCTTTGAAGGCCGCAAGGTGATCCGGTTCCAGGTCGGTCAATTCGATACAACGCGGGAGGATGTCATGATGGCCGGAGACGTCATTGAAGATGTCTGGAGGAAAATAGCGTGAAGTTTGCAACCTACTCGGCAGACGGCAATACCTACTACGGGGCTATCGTTCCGGAGGGAATGATCGCCCTCTCGCCGCATTTCCCGCAGTGGCCGACGCTCCATGACGCCGTTGCCGGCGGCGGTCTTGCAGCTCTTGCCGAGGCAGCGAACGCGCACGCCGTTACCCATACCGACTACACCTACGAAATGGTCCTGCCGAACGCTCCGCGCATCCTTTGCGTCGGCGTGAATTTTCCCGACCGGAATGCCGAATACAAGGATGGCAGCGCACAGCCGAAATACATGTCCCTGTTTCCGCGTTTCGCGAGTGGGTTCACCGGGCATGAGCGCCCCCTGATCAGGCCGCCGGAAAACCACACGCTCGACTACGAAGGCGAAGTCGCGATCGTGATCGGAAAGAAAGGACGGCGCATCCGGCCCGAGGACGCCTACGATCACATTGCCGCCCTCACGCTGTGCAACGAGGGGACCATCCGCGACTGGGTGCGGCACGCAAAGTTCAATGTAACCCAGGGCAAGAACTGGGACAGGTCCGGCGCGATGGGGCCCTGGCTGGTCCCCTTCTCGGACGCGGCCCAACTCGACGAAGCCCGGATCGTGACCCGGGTCAACGGCGAGGTGCGTCAGGACGACTACCTGAAGCGCATGATGTTCCCGATCCGCGAGGAGATCGCCTACATCTCGACCTTCATGACCCTGCAGCCCGGAGACATCATTGTCACGGGCACGCCAACGGGTGCCGGCGCGCGCTTTGATCCGCCCCGCTATCTGAAGCCGGGAGACGTCGTTGAAATCGAGGTCGAGGGGATCGGTACATTGCGCAACGGTGTCGAGGACGAGCAATGACACCTGAAGACCACTCCCGTGCAGCGGCTGATCTCCTCGAAGCGGAAAGAACGGGACGGCAGATCGGCCTCCTCTCCCTTCGCCATCCTGACATCAGTATGGATGATGCCTATGCAATCCAGACTGCCATCCATGCGCAGAAACTTGCCGAGGGGCGGCATGTCATCGGCTGGAAAATCGGCCTGACTTCAAAAGCGATGCAGTCCGCCTTGAAAATCGATATCCCGGACAGCGGCATCCTGTTTGACGACATGGCATTCGACAGTGGTGCGACTGTGCGGCAAGGGCGGTTCATTCAGCCCCGCATCGAGGCCGAAATCGCGTTTGTCATGAGGTCGGAGCTTGGCGGAGAAGAAGTGACGCGCGACGGCGTTCTTGCCGCGACCGGCCATGTGGTCCCGGCTATCGAAATTCTGGACACACGCATTCTGCGTTCCGATCCTGACACCGGCAAGGTGCGAACCGTCCATGACACGATCAGCGACAACGCCGCAAACGCGGGTATCGTTCTCGGAAAAGAACGCCACGCCCCTGATGCGTTTGATCTGCGCTGGGTCGGGGCGCTGGTGTTCCGAAACGGTGAGATCGAGGAAACCGGGCTCGGTGCCGGGGTATTGAACGATCCGGCCGAAAGCGTCGCCTGGCTTGCCCGGCGCATGGCCGGATACGGGCAGAAAATCGAACCCGGCCACGTGGTCCTCTCCGGCAGCTTCGTCAGACCCGTCGAGTGCCCGCCCGGGTCCGAGATCCACGCCGACTTCGGTGCGTTCGGATCCGTGGAGATCAGCTTCGACTGAACAAAAAAAGGCGGCCCGGATGCCGCCTTGAGTTGAGTTGGAGGCCCGCGTCACGCGGAAGCGACGCGTTCCAGGAAGGTTTCAATGCCCTTCTTCAGATCATTGCTGCGATTGCTAAGATCGCCGGAGGCGGCAAGCACGTTTCCGGACACCTGCCTGGTCTCCTCGACCGCATCGGAAAGACGGGAAATGTTGTTTCTCACGGCCAGCGTGCTTTCGGCAGCGCGCTGAACATTGCCCGAGATCTCGTTGGTTGCCGCTCCCTGCTGGGAAACGGACGACGAGATGCCCTGCGTGTAGCCGTTGACCTCTTCCATGGTGTCGGAGATGGAAGCGATCGCGGTCGCGGCATCCGTCGTGGAATCCTGAATGGTCTGGATCTGCGACGAGATTTCCTCGGTTGCCCTTGATGTCTGCGTTGCCAGTTCCTTGACCTCGGCTGCCACAACCGCGAAGCCCTTGCCGGCTTCACCGGCCCTCGCCGCTTCGATCGTTGCGTTGAGCGCGAGAAGGTTTGTCTGTTCCGCGATCGCCTGAATGAGGCTGACCACTTCGCCGATCTTCGTCGCAGCTTCGGCAAGGTTCTGTACCTTGCCGTTGGTCTCGTGCACGGCTCCCGTCGCCTTGGTGACGATCTCTGAAGAGCGGGTGACCTGATCGCCGATTTCGGCAATCGAGGCGGACAGTTCCTCTGCCGCGCTTGCGACGTTTTCAACGCTGTTGGACGCATCGTCACTGATCCGGGACGTATCGCTTGCCTGCTCTGCGCTGCTCTCGGCAATCCCGCCAAGCGCGGCCGCCGTTTCGGACATGCCTGCGGCCGTTTCGTCCATGGCCCCGAGAAGCTCCTGCACTTCCTGACGGAAGCCTTCGATCAGGTTCTCGATTTCAGACTGCCGTGCATTTTGTTCCTGCTGATGCGCCCTGGTCTCGTGCTCCAGCCGGACGCGATCCTTCGCATTTTCCTGGAAGACTTTCACGGTCCGGCTCATGTCGCCGATCTCATCGCGTTGGTCGGATGCAGGAATGACCACGTCGGTGTCACCGTCCGCGAGCCGCGCCATGGCAGAGGTCAAGGCGCGCGTCGGCTTGGTGATGACGAGCGAGACGACATAGGCCAGCAGTCCGCCGACAACGACCGCGATCACGAGGGCAATCGCAATGAACCAGAGTGCGCTGTTCGCCCTTGCATACGCGCTTGATGACTGCGCCTCGGCCAATCCGGTGATCACATTGCGGACGTCGGCGGCAATCGCGATCAGCGCTTCCCGCTTAACCTCAAAAGCATCCGTCGCGGCGACCATGCCTGCGAATTCGGTTTCAAACGCGTCGACCTCCTGATCGATCCTGGCAACCGTCTCCCCGATTTCAGGAAACGCCGCACTGTCGCCCTTCAAAGTATTGGCGAGGTTCCTGATGATGCCGATCCGCGTCGTTACCTCGTCGGCACTCATCGATTCAAATCCTGCAAAGAACTCCATCGTCGCGGACCTGATTTCGAGCGACGCGCCAAGGAACTTTGTGGCATTTTCGTTGACGAGGTCGACGATGCCGAGCTTCGACTGAGCGGTTGCGGCCGTTTTCTTGGCGTTGTCTGCCGCATTGTAAACGACTTTTCGGAGCTCCGACGCCTGAAGGTGCAGCGTCTTGAGGTCTGCTGCCACCTTCTTGGCTATGTCCTTCGGAACCGCGCCTGCCGCTTCGTCCGCCCCTTCCGTAGCTGGCAATTGCTCAGCAATCGCGACCGTGGCCGCAGCCAGCTCCTTCAGGCTGGCGGGATCGACACCGTCCACCTTGAGTTTGACCGACTTCTTGGCGGTCTTGACGAGTGTTGCAATTTCTTCGCGCGCCATCTGCGCGTCTTTTTCCGGCAGGTCGCCGAAGAGTGCGGCCTTCTTGATCGACGCGCTCAGCTCCGTCGATGTGTCTTCTATGTGAGACAACATGCGTCCGACTTTGTCGGCGCGGTTGCGCGTCCCGGACGCCTTTTTGGCCGCGGCTCCAGCCTCGCGTTTGATTTTTGACATCTGTTCGGAGATCGCAACGGCGAGTGTTTCGAGACCAAGCGCGGAATGCAGCAGCTTGTCGACCTGTACCTGGCGGCTATCCACTGCGGAAACCACCCCCTCGAATTCCGTTCCAAGGCGACCGACCAGCGATATGGCCTGCGTTGTCGGGTTCTCTGCCGTGCTGTTGCCGAATGCTTGGTTCAGCACCTGCAGGGATGCCGTGAGACTTTCGATCTGGCCGTCGGCCGCAACCGCCAACTCCGCGCTCCCGCCGGAGAGATACGCTTCCTGCGCCTGCGCCACCTGCTGCAACCCGGCCATGGAGGCGGTTGCCTTCGCGCTGATATCCGACTGGGTACGCAAACCCAGGATCGCGACCGTCCCGACGGCACCGACAGCCGCTGCCACCAATATCATCGTGAGAAATCCGCCACCGACCTTGGTCGCGAAGCGCGCGTTCTTGAGTGGTGCAAGTAAGCTCGACATTGTATCCCCCAACACTTTCGCAGAGTAAGCATCGGGCCGGATAAACAATTGATGAAGAATAGGAATTTCGTGAAAGGGCTCTAAGGGTAAATTAATTCGAGCCCGAAACTCCATTTTATTGCAAGTGGATAGTCAGTAAAATTGTCACGTAGCTTTCTCCCTAAAATAAATAACAATACAATGTAAAGAGATTGAGATAATCAGACTTGCTACCTCAAGTTATATTGATGTCAAAGACAAACTGATTCGTTTTCCGCAATCGGAGTCGCGCAGGCGTAAACACGGATGCCGGCGCGCTACTTTCGTTTCGCTGCGTCGAGCAGTGCCCTCAGAACATTTGCGTCCGCGATATGGTTGGCCATCAGGAGAATGAGACGTGCGTTGTAAGCATCGCTCTCCGCCTTGCTGAGATTTTCGTGCGCTGCGAGCAAATCGGCGTAGAACGCATCCGGGGTTTCCAGTTTCGGTGCGGTTAAGTCAGGTGTCATTGTCCTTGCCATCCCGTTGAAGTTCTCAGAGCAGCCGCGACGTCTTCTTCAGAATACTTGAGCCAGCGTGCGGCAACATGCTGATCCGGACGGATCAGGTAGACAGCCTTGCCGGATGTGCCCAGATAGCGTTCTTTCAGTTCCGGGCTGACAGAATCTTCCGGGATCGAATGGCCTTTGATGACAATGCCGCCCGTTTCCAGGTGTCCGGGAACATCGACACCGATACCCATCAAAGCGAATGAACCGCCAAGCCTTTGCAGAAGCCAGCCGTCACCGACGGGCGCGTCCACGGCGGGACTTCCGGGCCGGGTGCGTTCTGGAAGCATGGCCGCGTCGGGACCGTTCAGGGGGGACCCGTCGTAGACGCACGGAACCGACAGCCGCCCGGAATTGACCAGCGGGCGCGCAAATGCGTAATGCTCGGAAAGATCCAGAACGGCGTCCCGGAAGATCCGGCTCATCTCGGATTTCGGCGTGATAAAATCCGTCGAGCGGGAGCTTTGCAGGATGTTCTCGTCCGCGCCGTGCTCGCGTTCGAACGTGTAGCTGTCGAGCAGCGTTTCGGGCGCTTTGCCGTCAAGAACCAGTTTGAGCTTCCAGCCGAGATTGTCGACGTCCTGAAAACCGGAATTGGCTCCGCGAGCGCCGAACGGCGAAACCTGGTGCGCACTGTCACCGGCGAAGATGACCCGCCCATGCCGGAACTCTTCCATGCGGCGGCACTGGAACGTGTAAATCGACACCCACTCCAGGTCGAACTCCACGTCTTCGCCGAGCATCTGCTTCAGCCTGGGAATGACGTTTTCAGGCTTCTTTTCCTTTTCCTTGTCGATGTCCCAGCCGAGCTGCAGGTCGATCCGCCAGACGCCGTCCGGCTGCTTGTGCAGCAGCGCCGACTGGTCCTTGTTGAACGGCGGATCGAACCAGAACCAGCGTTCGGTCGGAAAGTCCGCCTTCATGACGACATCGGCAATCAGGAAATTGTCCTCGAACACCCGGCCGACAAAGTCGAGATCGAGCATCCGGCGCGCCGGTGAATTCGCGCCATCGCAGGCAATCAGCCAGTCGGCTTCCAGATTGTAGGCGCCCTCGGCCGTCTCGACCGTGACGAGCGTGTGGTCGTCATATTGGTGCAGGTTCTCGACGCGGTTGCCGCCCCGGATCTCGACCGGCTTGCCTTCGGCCTGCAGCGCCCTGATGCGTTCGACGAGATAGAGCTCGCAGTAATATTGCTGCAGATTGATGAAGGCCGGCCGCCTGTGACCGGCTTCGGGCAGCAGATCGAAATTATAAACCTGACGGTCGCCGAAATAGACCTTGCCAAGGTTCCAGACGACCCCTTTTTCGACCATTTCATCGCCGCAACCGAGCCGGTCGAATATCTCGAGTGACCGTTTGGCGAAACAGATCGCCCGCGAGCCGACGCTCACCTTGTCGTTGTCGTCGAGGACAAGCACCGGCACATCCGCCTGCGCAAGATCAATCGCCATGGCCAGGCCGACAGGCCCGGCACCGATGATGACGACCGGATGGCGAACGGGCGCCGGCGCATCCTGATCAGGACTGTGCCTGTAAGGGTAAAGCGGCACTTCGAAAAGCTTGGTCACAGATGAACCTCCCAGTTCACGCGTCACATGTGTTTTTCCGCCACCGGATGGCGGCCAAACTCAAGAAAGAAGTCGTCAAGCTGCGGCGCCTTCACGCCGGTCCCGGACAGCATGGCGTGCACCTGGCCGCGATGATGGACCTGGTGCTGAAAGAGGTGCAGAAGCGTCGCGCCGATCGTTTCGTGATGCACACCGTTTGCGCCTCTTTCATGCTGAACCGTTCTTTTCAGATCCACTTCCGTTAGAGCGTCGCAGAACCGGATGAGCTTCCGGTCTTCGAGCGCCTGCGCCGCCTTGAGCGCGTCCGCCGTTTCCAGATGAGGTGTCTCATAGACCGTCAGTCCCCAGCCTTCTTCGCAAAGCGCATCGAGATAGTAGCGATCGACCTCCCAGATGTGGTTGAGGGTCTCGCGAATGGACGGAAAGAAATTCGTCCTCTCCGCCTCGAATTCGACTTGCGAAAGGCTGCAACAGGCGTCATGGAGCCGTTCATTGGCATAGGCATTGTTGCGGGCCATCAGCCTGAGATGTTCGGGAAACGCGGTCACGGCTCAGCCCTGCAGATCCGCCCACATCTTTGCATCGCGCTCCGCCGTCCAGATCCGCGGCGTGTCGATGTCCTGCGCTTCGTCATAGGCGCGGGCGACATTGAACGGCAGGCAGTGCTCGTAGATGGCATAGTCCTTGAACTTGGCATCGCAGGTGGCACGGCAGGCATCCCAGGCTTCCTTCAGTGATCCGCCGCGCTTGGCAACCTTTGCTACCGGCTCATAGGTCGAGCGGACGAAATCCGCCGTGGAATCCAGAGCCGCGTTGACCATGTCGGATCCGACGAGGGCATCGCCTCTGCCCGGCGCGATGGCGTCGAGATCGAACTTGCGGATCTGTTCCAACGTTCCCGGCCAGTCGCCGAAGTGACCGTCGCCGCAATAACAGGCCGAGTGATACTCCACGATATCGCCGGTGAACATGACATTGGCGTCCGGCACATAGGCGACGATGTCGCCCGCCGTGTGCGCACGGCCGAGGAACATCAGGTCGACACGGCGCTTGCCAAGATAGACCGTCATGCGATCATTGAAGGTCGTGGTCGGCCATGTCAGGCCCGGAATGCTTTCGTGGCCCTGGAAGAGACGCGGAAAGCGTTCGAACTCGCTCGCCCAGTCTTCCTTGCCGCGCTCTGCGACCATGGAGCGGGCCTTCTCGCTCATGATGATGGTCTGGGCGCCATAGGCGGACGCTCCCAGGACGCGCACCGCGTGATAGTGGGTCAAAACGAGATGCGTGATCGGCTTGTCGGTGACGGAACGCACCTTCTCGATGACCTTCTCGGCCAGGCGCGGTGTCGCCTGCGCCTCAATGATCATGACGCTGTCATCGCCGATGATGACGCCGGAATTCGGATCGCCCTCGGCAGTGAAGGCCCAGAGATCCCGGCCGATTTCGGTAAAGGAGATTTCCTTTTCCGCCATGTCTCCGGCGGATGCGAATTGCTTGCTCATGTGACCTCCCGGGGCCAATTTCCGTTTGTGTGCGGCACCGGCGTAGCGCCGGTGTCTCAAATGAAATCCAGTCGCAGGGTTCCTGCGTCAGCCTTTTTCCACTGTCTGTTCGATCGCTCCGAAGATCGAATGCCCGTCCGCGTCCAGCATCTCGATGCGGACCGTGTCACCGAACTTCATGAAGGGCGTCTTTGCCTGACCGTCATTGATGGTTTCGATCATTCGGATCTCGGCAATGCATGAGTAACCGACCCCGCCCTCGGATACCGGCTTGCCGGGACCTCCGTCGAGCTTGTTGGAAACGGTCCCGGAGCCGATGATCGTGCCGGCACCGAGATTGCGCGACTTGGCGGCATGGGCAATCAACTGGCCGAAATCGAAGGTCATGTCGACACCGGCCTGAGCCCGGCCGAACGGCGCACCGTTCAGATCGACGTTGAGCGGCAGATGCAGCTTGCCGTCCTGCCAGGCATCGCCGAGTTCGTCAGGTGTGACGGCGACGGGCGAAAACGCGGAAGACGGTTTCGACTGGAAGAAGCCGAAGCCCTTGCCGAGTTCGGCCGGGATCAGTCCGCGCAGCGACACGTCGTTGACGATCATCACCAGCTGGATCGCCTTCCTGGCCTCCTCGGGGCTGACGCCCATGGGAACGTCACCGGTGACTACGGCAATCTCGCCCTCCATGTCGATGCCCCAGGCCTCGTCGCGCATACGGATCGGATCACGCGGCGCCAGGAACGTGTCGGACCCGCCCTGATACATCAGCGGATCCGTCCAGAAACTGTCCGGCATCTGCGCGCCCCTGGCCTTACGGACAAGTTCGACGTGATTGACATAGGCGGAGCCGTCCGCCCACTGGTAGGCACGCGGCAGGGGCGACAGCGCGTCATGCTCGTGAAACCGGATGGTCGGTACGGCATCATGCGACAGGCTTTCGGCGAGCAGCGCCAGCTTGGGTGCAACAGCATCCCAGTCATCCAGTGCAGCCTGCAGTGTCGGTGCGATGTGGCTTGCGTCCGTGCAATAGGTCAGCCTCTCGTTGACCACCACCAGCTTGCCGTCCCGGCTGCCATCCTTGAGCGTCGCCAGTTTCATGAATTTCTGCTCCTTTTGCGTGTCGGCCCCCTCCGGCCAACAGAATTTTCGCCTTCCAGCGCCCCGGCGGCACAACGCCGCTTTCGGGTTTCAAGGCCCTCGCCCCGGCCAAAGGGCCGGACCGGTCTCTCAGCCCTTGTTCCAGGTTCCTTCCGGGGTCCCGTCGAATTTTTTCTCCAGGCTGTCCCAGCAGTCAATGTAATCGTCCTGAAGCGGCGCTTCGCTTGCGGCAAATTCCGTCAGGTGTTGCGGGAACCGTGTTTCGAACATGAACGACATGGTGTTGTCGAGCTTTTCGGCCTTCAGATCCGCGTTGGACGCGCCTTCAAAGGCATTCTTGTCCGGCCCGTGCGGGATCATCATGTTGTGCAGGCTCATGCCACCCGGAACGAACCCCTGCGGCTTGGCATCGTACTGCCCGTAGATGTTGCCCATCAGCTCCGACATGATGTTCTTGTGGTACCAGGGCGGGCGGAACGTATCTTCCATCACCATCCAGCGTTCCCGGAACAGGACGAAATCGATATTGGCGGTACCCGGCACTCCGGACGGCGCCGTCAGAACGGTGAAGATCGACGGGTCCGGATGATCGAACAGGATCGCGCCGATCGGGCAATAGTTCCTGAGATCATACTTGCAGGGCGCGTAGTTGCCGTGCCAGGCAACGACATCGAGCGGAGAATGCCCGATCTTCGTCTGGTGAAACTGGCCGCACCACTTCACGGTCAGGACAGAGGCAACCTCACGATCCTCGAAGCAGGCGACCGGCGTCTTGAAATCGCGGCGGTTCGCCATGCAGTTGGCCCCGATCGGTCCCCTGCCCGGCAGCTCGAATTTCTGGCCGTAGTTCTCGCAGACGAAACCGCGCGCCGGGCCTTTCACGACCTCGACCCTGTAGACAAGGCCACGCGGAATAATGGCTATTTCCTTCGGCTCCAGCTCGATCACGCCGAGTTCCGTGCAGAAGCGGAGGACGCCCTCCTGCGGCACGACCAGAAGCTCGCTGTCCGCGGAGAAGAAGTACTCGTCTTCCATCGATTTCGTGACGAGATAGATGTGGCTCGCCATGCCGACCTGGGTGTTGACGTCGCCCGCCGTGGTCATGGTGCGCATGCCCGTCAGCCAGGACAGCTCCTCCTCGGCATGCGGAACCGGGTCCCAGCGATACTGGCCAAGCGAGATCACGTCCTCGTTGATGTTCGGCGCGCTTTTCCAATAGGGCAGCTCGATCTTTTCAAACCGGCTGGTGTGCTTCACCGACGGGCGGATGCGGTAGCACCAGGTTCTTTCGTTCTGGTGGCTCGGGGCGGTGAACGCGGTGCCGGAAAGCTGCTCGCCGTAGAGCCCGTAGGCGCATTTTTGCGGGCTGTTCATGCCCTGCGGCAGGGACCCCGGCAGCGCTTCGGTTTCAAAGTCGTTGCCGAAGCCCGGCATGTAGTCGAAGGCTCCGGAATTGTGCCCGTTTCCAGTCAAATCCCGCGTGCTGTCCGTTCTCTGATCCATGATGTCCTCCCGGTCCGGGGCTAAATTAGTTACATATGTAACCAATTTGATATGCAAGTTCAAGAACCATCGAGGAGGAATTTGCAGGCCTCTGATTTTGCTGAGATTTCCCGCTCACTGCCGCATCCGCCAACCGTATTGTCGCGGAATCTGCAGCGCGCCGACTTGATCAAAATTCGCATTTGAGTTAAATAGAACAAATCAAGAACATTTGAGGTGAGCAATGCAGTTTGTCAGCCCCTTGCAAGGTCAGTATTCCGCTATCCTGCGATCCGAGGCAGCCAGCCGGGAATTGCCGCCGACAACCGATGTCACCCGGTCGGAGGTCACGCAGATGATCGCCTACCTGCGCAAGGCGAAGGACCGGGCGGTTGAGATCCGAGACCGCGCACCGGCGGGCAGCTACATGGAAAACGTTCTGGCCCGGACCATCGACGGCATCACCCTGGAGCTTTCGCAGCTGGAATACCTGCTTGCGCTCAAACCTGTCGAAGTGGACCCGTCTGCAGATACCAGGCGCCGCATGAGGCCGGCGATCTGATCCTTGTTGTTCTTGGCGGGAGGGGTCTCAGCGGTATTTTGCGGCGGTGATGAATTCGCCGAATGCTTCGCACCAGACGAGGACGGTCGTATAGTCGTCGATACTCACATCCGCCGGAACATCGACAATGAAGCCATCGAAAGTCTTGATGTCGCCGAGTTGCACTGCCGTATCCTTGAGTTCAAGGAAACCCGCTTCGTCCTCAACGAACTCCTTGACGAGATAGAGCTTGTAGTCGGGACCGGGAGACAGTTCTCCCTTATGCACGATCCGCTGGGGAGAAATGCTGACTGTGCCCTCGCCCCAATGCAGGAAGTCGCTGCCTGCAAGGTCCCTTGTCAGGCTCACCTCGTACTGCGCGCCCTGGGCCGCCTCCGCCAGAACAGCTTCGTCAGGGCCTTGCGGTTCCGTCAGGATCGGTAGGAAATACACCCCGAGAGCGAAGCCTGCGGCCAGCATGGCGCCATGGGAGCACAGAAGCAGAATCAGCCGGATCATCCTGGGTCCTCTTGATCAATTGCACGTGACTTAGCTGGGAAACACGGCGGCCGGTTCAACACAAGGCTGAATGACATTTTCGTGGCTTCCGGTTTATTGCAAACTTCGCAAGAGGTCGGTCCAGGTTACGGACCCTAAGCCGCTGCCTCGTCGCCGGGGGCCGTCTGCCAGCCGAGATCGGTCAGCGTCACGATCCGGTTGCCGCGCAGATCCGTCGCGCAGACGAGAAAACCGCGTTCTTCCATGTGGCTCAGGAGCCAGCGCGCCCGTCCCGGGGACCGCGTTCCGTAGGCGGTGGCGATCTCGATGTTGCCCGGGCACGGCGCCTTGGCCAGTGCGGCCTTGGCAAGAAGCAGGTAGACGCCGCGCATGTCGTCGGGCAGTTCGCCCGCGATCAGTTCCGCCTGTGACCAGGCTCCGTCGTCCATCTCGCCCTTTTCGATGCCGGCACGGGCAACCGAGAGCTTTTCCCGGAAAGCCTGCAGATCCGGCGGTCCGCCTGCGAGCTTGGCAATCCGGCAGCGGACCTGAAAGTCCTGGTAGAGCGTTGCGATCGGCTGGAAGGCCGCGTCCTCGTCTTCCAGGATACCGGCGATGATCTCGGCGATCTTTTCTTCCCGCTCACCGAAATCCAGCAGGCTGTCCGCCTGCGGTTCGGCATCGTCATTCGCCTGTTCGGCGCTGGAAATCCGGTCCAGAACCTCGCCGGTGGAAACCACAGGTTCCTGGAAGCGGGGCCGTGACGGCGGTGCCTCGCCCGCGGCGGGAGTGAAGATCAGATCCTTGGCTTCTTCCTTCGGCTGCTCCGGCAACGGCATCAGCTTCGGGCTGCCGCCGCGCCCCATGGTCTCGACCGGACCGATCCTGATGGGCACGGGCCGCCGCGACAGGGCCGGGCCGAGCGCGATGAAATTGCCCCTGTCGAGATTGCGGAAACTCTCCGCCTGCCGCCGTTCCATGCCGAGCAGATCGGCCGCGCGCGCCATGTCGATATCGAGAAAGGTTCTGCCCATCAGGAAGTTGGACGCTTCGGCGGCGACGTTCTTGGCAAGCTTGGCAAGGCGCTGCGTGGCGATGATGCCGGCCAGCCCGCGCTTCCGCCCACGGCACATGAGATTGGTCATGGCACCGAGCGAGCGCCGGCGCGCTTCTTCCGTCACCTCTCCGGCGGCTGCCGGGGCGAACAGCTGCGCCTCGTCCACGACGACGACCATCGGGTACCAGAGGTCCCGTTCGGCGTCGAACAGGCCGTCCAGAAAGGTCGCTGCCGCCTTCATCTGGCGATCCGCATCGAGGCCTTCCAGGTTGAGGACGACGGAAACGCGGTGCTGGCGCACCCTGCCCGCGATCATCTGCAGATCCTTTTCGGTGCCGACCGCGTCGACGACGACATGACCGAACTTCTCGGCCAGCGACACGAAATCGCCTTCCGGATCGATGATGGCTTGCTGAACCCAGCTTGCGGACTGTTCGAGCAGACGGCGGAGCAGATGCGACTTTCCCGACCCGGAATTGCCCTGAACGAGAAGGCGCGTTGCCAGCAACTCTTCCAGATCGAGCCCGGCGCGCGCGCCGCTCGTCATTTCCCCGATATCGATCTCGACCGTCATGCACACATGATCAGCGCGTTGAAGCGCTGCAATCACTCCGCTCCTGCTCAGCTACTGTCCGCGAGTCAGCACGATTCCGAAATCATTGCAAAGACCGCAGGCGCGAAATCCGCCGTTTTCCCGTACTTCCTCGGCCCGGCAAGAAAAACCGGCAGGATCGCGAGCGGTGGTTTTCAGGCTGCCTCGGACAATTCCTGGCGAACCGCGTTGTCCAGCACCGACGATGCGATTTTCTTGTGAAACGGCAGGATCAGCGCAAGGTAGGCGTGACCGAAGAGATTGTGACGCTTGCAGCAGGTCGAGGCATAAACGCGCGGCGTCGGCCACGCGCTGCGGAAGATCGACAGCCTGAAGTCCTGGTGCCAGTCGTCCTCGCCGAGAATGATCTCGTTGTCGCTGACCTGGTAGATCCTGAAGAAGCCGATCCGGTCTCCAGGTTCCCGCTCCGCGACCGGTTTGCCGGACTGTTCGAGCGCAAGTGTCGTCGTGGTCTTCAGCCCGAGCGGCTTCACCAGCGTGTCCCGCAGCGACAGCAGCGCGTTCATCCAGCCGATATCGGCCATCAGCATGTGATCGGCCAGAACACGTATGTCGGCGTTGACGAGATCCTCACGCCCCTTGAGCGATACGGAAAAGACATCCATGAAATCGCGCGACGAATAATAGGTGTTCAGGCTGCTTTCCGCCGGCAACTTGTCGGACATGCTCATGACGAATACCCCACTTGTTTCATCGGTGTGGTCTAGCAGATCCGGCGCCCTGTTTCGCCGCGCCGATTGACACACCCGGCGCGCCTTCGGAACCGGCTGCGAATGCGGAGACAAGCAGCCTCAACCCGGCACAGCCTAAAATTGTGGATCAGGCCTCAGCCCCACGAAAAATTAAAGTTATTTCAATCGCCCCATCGCGCTTTCCGGTTATGATGCCGTCAAACGACAGAAGACAAGAACTCGGCAGGAGGCGTCATGAAAGCTGCGAAGGTGATGTTGGGGATGGCTGTTGCGCTTGCAGGCGCGCTTCCGGCCGCTGCGCAGGAGAGCGGTTCCGCCGCGCAGAAAGTCACGGTCGCGAATGTTCAGATGATCACGCCAAACAACAGTTCGCGTTATGTCGGACGGGTCGAGGCGACCAAGACAGTCGATATCGTCGCACGGGTGGAAGGTTACCTGACCGAGCGCAAGTTCACCGAAGGCGGTTTCGTCAAGCAGGGAGACCTGCTCTACGTCATCGAGAAGGACCTCTACCAGGCAAGCGTCGACCAGTCCAAGGCAACGCTCGAAGGCGCGCAGGCGACGCTGAAGAATTCCGAGATCGAGCTGGAACGCCAACGCCAGCTGCTTGCCAAGGGCGATGTCTCCCAGGCCACCTATGACAGTGCCAAGGCGACCATGGATGTCGATCAGGCCAATGTCGACGAGGCCCAGGCAAATCTTGAGACCGCGGACATCAATCTCAGCTACACCGACATCAACAGCCCGATCGACGGACGCATCAGCAAGACCAACGTGAATGTCGGCAATCTGGTGGATTCCAACACCGGTACGCTCGCGACCGTCACCAGCGTTGATCCGATCTATGTCAGCTTCTACATGGGTGAAAAGGATCTCATCAAGGACCGCGAAGCCGGTCTCATCGGCAACGACTCCTCCACCCTTCAGGTCAGCCTGACCCTGACCGACGGCACAAAATATCCCAGCGACGGAAAGATCACCTATGTGGGGACGTCGGTCGAGGAAGGCAGCGATTCCATCGAGCTGCGCGCCACGTTCGACAATCCGAACAACATTCTGATCCCCGGACAGTTCGTCAATGTCACGGTCGACAGCGAAGACCAGACGGCGGTGGCCGCGATCCCGCAACCGGCGATCCAGCTCGATTCCAAGGGCCACTATGTCTACGTCATCGGCGCGGACAACAAGGTGGAGCGGCGCGACGTGGTTCTGGGCCGCCAGTCCGGTAGGCTCTGGGAAGTCACGTCCGGCCTCAAGGACGGTGAACAGGTTGTCGTCCAGGGTCTGCAGCGGATCGGTCCGGACATGACCGTCGATCCCGTCGAAGCCAAAAGCTAAAAGAGACGATCGATCATGCTGTCCAGATTCTTCATCGACCGTCCGAATTTCGCGCTGGTTCTTTCCCTGATCGCCTCGCTGATCGGTGTGATCGCCATCATCCTGATCCCGATTGCGGAATATCCCGATGTCACGCCGCCGCAGGTGGTGGTGAACGCGCAGTATCCGGGAGCCGATTCCGAACTGATCGAGAAATCGGTGGCAATCCCGATCGAGGAACAGGTCAACGGAGTCGACGACATGATCTACATGTCCTCGACAAGCTCCAACGCCGGTACCTACCAGCTCACGATCACGTTCGAGGTCGGCACGGACCCGGATATCGCCGCGGTGAACGTGCAGAACCGGGTCGCACTGGCGGAGCCGACATTGCCGACGGCGGTCAAGACCCTCGGCGTTGCCACGCAGAAGCAGTCCGCCAACATGCTTCAGGTGATCAACCTCGTCTCCCCGGACGAGAGCCGCGACGCCATCTTCCTGAGCAACTACGCGACGATCAACATGCAGGACCGACTGTCGCGCCTGCCCGGCGTCGGCAGCGTCTCCCAGTTCGGCCCGCTGGATTACAGCATGCGGGTGTGGATGAACCCGGACCAGATGTCCGCCCTCAATCTGACGGCCGCCGACCTTTCCAACGCGATCCAGGCCCAGAACACGGAGGCGACCGCGGGCCAGATCGGCGGCGCGCCGTTCGCAGGTCCGACCGACCTGCAGTTCACGCTGAAGTCCCAGGGCCTTCTTGAGACGACGGAGCAGTTCGGCGACATCGTCGTTTCGGGCGACGCCTCGGGACAGCTGGTGCGGTTGCGCGATGTGGCCCGCGTGGAACTCGGCTCCAGTTCCTATTCCGCCTATTCGGCGCTCAACAACAAGCCGGCCACCTCCATCGCGATCTACCAGAGCCCGGGGGCCAACGCGCTGGACGTGGCGAGTGCCGTTGCCGCCGAACTGGAGAAGATGAAGGCGGGCTTCCCGGAAGGCGTCGACTACGAACTTCTCTACGACATCACCAAGGCGGTGAAGGCCTCGATCGAGGAAATCCTGACGACCCTGGCGATGACCACGGCGCTCGTGGTGTTCGTCGTGTTCATGTTCCTGATGAACTGGCGCGCGGTGATCATCCCGGCCGTTGCCATTCCCGTCTCGCTGCTGGGAACGCTCGCGATCCTCTACCTGATCGGGTTTTCGGCCAACCTCATCACGCTGTTCGGCATCGTCCTGGCGATCACGCTGGTGGTCGACGATGCCATCGTCATCATCGAGAACACCGAACGCATCATGAGCGAAGAGGGTCTTGCGCCGCGCGAAGCGACCCTCAAGGCCATGAGCCAGGTCACCAGCCCGATCGTCGCGACCACCTTCGTGCTTCTGGCGGTGTTCGTGCCGGTCTGTTTCTTTCCCGGCATCACCGGGCAGATCTACTTGCAATTCGCGCTGACCATCACCGTCGCGTTCTGTCTGTCGGCCGTCAACGCGCTGACGCTGTCCCCCGTCCTGTGTTCCATGCTGCTGCGCCGCTCGGACAGCAAACCGCCGCGGTTGCTCGGCTTCTTCGGCACTTTCGTCGACAAGGTGCGCGACGGCTATGTCTGGCTGGTCCGGCGCATGATCCGGCATGCTATGTTGTCGCTGCTCATTCTGGTTGGCGCGATTGCCGCAACGGTTTTCATGTTCCGCGAAACGGCCACCGGCTTCGTTCCGCTTGAAGACAAGGGCGTGCTCTTTGCCAATGTCCAGCTTCCGGACGGGGCGTCCCTGCAGCGCTCCGACGCCCTTGCCAAGGAAATGACGAAAGTCATGCTCGAAGTCGACGGCGTGACGGACGTCATCTCGGTCACCGGCTTCAGCATCATCGCCGGTGAAGGGTCCAATTATGTCACCCTGATCCCGATCCTCGCCCCGTGGGACGAGCGCAAGACCAAGGCGACGCTCTGGTACAACATCCTCGGAACGCTGAACGAAAAGCTGTCGGCCTTCGAAGGTGCGATCTCCTTCGTCTTCCCGCTGCCGCCGATTGACGGCCTCGGCATTTCCGGCGGCATCGCCGCGCAGATCCAGGACGATGCGGGGGCAAGTGTCGTTGACCTCGGCGCGGTGACGAACTCGGTTCTGTCCGCCGCCAACCGAGATCCGGTCTTCCGGCAGGTGTTCAGCTCGCTCTCGGCCAACACGCCGCAATACGAGGTCGATCTCGACCGGGACAAGGCGGAAGCGCTTGGGGTCAATATCAGCGATATCTTTACCGCGCTGCAGGCCAATCTCGGCTCCTACTACGTCAACAACTTCATCCTGGACAGCAAGATCTTCTGGGTGATCCTTGCGTCCGATTCCGAATACCGGCAGACGCTGGACGATGTCGGCAACATCTATGTGCGCGGGTCCTCCGGCGACATGATCCCGCTCAGCACGCTGGTCAGCCTGACGCCGGTCGTCGGGCCGCAGAGCGTGACGCGCTACGACATGGCCCGCTCGGCCGCCGTTCAGGGCCTGACCAGCACCGGCCACAGCACCGGCGACGGCATCAAGGCATTCGAGAAGGTGGCAGCTGACGTTCTGCCGGACGGATATTCCATCGAGTGGACCGGCATGTCGCTTCAGGAAATCGAGGCAGGCTCCTACGTCATCTACATTTTCCTGCTGGCCTTCCTGTTCGCCTATCTCTGCCTGGTGGCCCAGTATGAAAGCTGGCTGCTGCCAATTGCGGTGATGCTGTCTGCCGTCTTCGCGGTCTGCGGGGCGATGATCCCGCTCTACCTGATCGACGTTCTCAACAACAACATCTATGCCCAGATCGGCATGGTTCTCCTCATCGGTCTCGCCGCCAAGAAGGCGATCATGCTGGTCGAGTTCTCGCGCAACTGCCGTGACGAGGGCATGAGCATCGTCGATGCCGCGATCAGCGCCGCCCATACCCGGTTCCGCCCGGTGACCATGACCGGCCTCTGCTTCATCGTCGGTGTGCTGCCGCTTGTGTTCGCCTCGGGCGCGGGCTCCGCCAGCCGCGTCTCCATCGGCCTGCCGGTCTTCGCCGGCATGATCCTCGACAGCACCATCGGCCTCCTGATGATCCCGGTTCTCTATGTCGTGGTTCAGCGGATTCGGGAGAAGTTTAGCCGCAAGCCGGTGGAAAAGAGTGAGGACGTGAAGGCCGGTTCGGGGGCTTGAGGGGGCTGCTGTTTCGAGTAGCAAGATAGTTACAAAACCAAGCAGGGCGAAAACCGGTTTACCGGTCTCGCCCTTTGCCATTCGTGCCCTGCAACTTCGTTCCCTTAGCTCCACGTCCCCTCAAACGCAATCTCGTCGAGCGGTTTGCGGGCACTCGGGACCTCGCGGGCGCGTAAGGTTTCCGGCAGATCCTCGACCCTGCTGCGCTTGCCGATGGCGATGGCGATTTCGGCCTTGAAGCGGGGCGGGACGCCGAGCTGATCGTGAATTTCGTCGCGTTTGATCCCGGCCATGGCGTGGGTGTGATAACCCATTTCGGTTGCCTGCAGGGCCGAATTGGCCCAGGCGGCACCGGCATCGAAGGAATGGGTGCCGCTCTTCCGGCTGGGTTTGCCGTCCTTGCCGTCGACTTCCGTGTCGGAGAACAGGAACAGCAGCGCGGAGGCATGCTGCGCCCAGTCGAGATTGAACGGGTTCAGGAGGTTGAGCAGCGTGTCCCAGCCTTCCCCGCCGCGCCGGGCGTAAACAAAGCGCCAGGGCTGGATGTTGAAGGCGGACGGGGCCCAGCGCGCGGCTTCCAGGATCGTTTTCAGATCCGCGTCCGGCATCTCGGACCGGTCGAAGGACCGGGGCGACCAGCGGTTGACAATGAGGTCGTGAACGGGGTGGTCGGGATTGCGGGCGGTCATCAATTCTCTCTCCAAAAAGCTCCCGGGCTATCAAGGCGTTTCGGGTAAAGCGCAAACCGTCCTGTCCTGCTCCCGGCTTCACCTTGAACAAGAGGACGACGGTTTGTTTCGAACTTTCCCGAAAGGCTTACCCTGCCCGGTCGCGCAGGAGATAGTCACTTTTTATCTTTATATCAAGATACTTTTTATAAAGATAACTCAACCCGCCTGAATGGCTTGCCGGTCACCTGCCGGGGCCGCTGCCGGTTTGGGCGCGGGTGCAACGAGGATGGCGGAGAGCACAAGTACCGCGCAGACAAGTTCCACCAGCCCGAAGGCCTCGCCGAAAATCAGCCAGCCGATCAGGAACATGGTCGGCAACTCGAAACTGCCCGCAGCGGCGGTTCTGATCGGCCCGATCTTCTGACAGGCGATCGTGTACATGATCTGCGGGATCAGAGCGGTAACGAGGCCCATCAAAACGATCAGCCAGAGTTCGTTGAAGGAGGACGGCAGGACCGAGCCACCGCCTTCGACGAGGGCAAGCGGCAGCAGGCCGGCAATGGCTCCGATCAGGGTGCAGACGGCGCGTTCTATCGGATTGAGGTCCCCGCCCATGCCGCTAAGGACGACGATCAGGAAACCGAAGGCGATTGGCGCGGGGATCGCCCAGATGAGCGCCGCAAGCGCCTCGGGCGAAAGTGTGGCCGGATCCAGGAGAAGAGCTGCTGCGCCAAGCACAAGGCCGATTGCCGCGAAGGTTCTCCATGTGAGAGCCTGCCGCAGAAGGACCAGTGCGAACAGGGCCGCAAAGGCCGGATAGGACATGTAGACGACACCGACGGCGGCGAGCGGAGCCTGGCTGATCGCTTCCAGGTAGCCGATGACGCTGAGTCCGACGACCGCCCCAGCACCCGCAAGCAGCAGCGCCTTGCCGCGCTTGTGCCGTTCGCGCGGCAGGAACGGCAGCAGGACCAGCACCGAAATGGCGTATCTGTAGAGCGCGATGGTCGCCGGACCGGTGCCCAGACCCTGCAGCTCGCGCACAAAAACGGGCACGAGACCGAAGCCGACCGCCGTCACGACGATGACAAGCGTGGCGGCGGCGGGCGTGAGTTCGAAACGGGGCACGGTGAAGACTGACATGTTTCTTCGATAGCGCGCCTTTGCGCATAAATAAAATTCTTAGTTTTCATTCTCTTCATGAAATGATTTCATGGACAAATGATACCGAAACTCGCCATTCATCACCTCACCCTGCTTGCCGCTCTCAGCGAGACCGGCAGCATGACCGTTTCCGCGTCGCGTCTCGGCATCACCCAGTCCGCCGCGTCCCACAGGCTGCGTGAAGCGGAACGCCGGATCGGGGTACCCCTGGTTCAACGGGGAGATGCCGGGCTGCAGCTGACACCGGAAGGCGAACGCCTCAGGCGGCTGGGGGACAGCTTTCTGGCCGAACTCTTCCGGCTGGAACAGGACATCGAAGCTTCCGCGCAGGAAAAGCGCCTGCTGGTCCGGCTGGGCCAGGCAACCTACAGCCGCTACCACTGGCTGCCGGCCTTTCTCGACTATCTTGAACGGGAAGACCGGCGCCTCACGGTGGATCTGTCGGGAAACGCGACGGCGCGGCCGCTCGCCTCCCTCATCGACGGGTCGGTCGATGTCTCGCTCGTCTTCGGACGTGCGCCGGCGCAGGGCCAGTTCACGTCTTCGAAGCTGGGGCCAGATCCGATCGTCGCCGTCATGTCGGCCAATCATCCGCTGGCCGGCGAGCCCGTGGTCAACAGCATCAACATGGGCGATGAGCGTTTCTTCGTCTATCCGCTGACGGCGGAACCCGGCTTCGACTGGACCGCGCTCCTCGGCGCCCCGGTCGAACCGTTCCGTCGGATGACCGCAATGCCGACACCGGAGGCCGTCATCGACCTTGTCCGGGCGAATTTCGGCGTCGCCATCTTCAGCCAGTGGGCGATCGAGCCGGAACTGGCCGATGGTACGCTGGTCGCGCGCCCGATAGCGGAGGAAGGCATCTCGCTCGACTGGTGGTGCGTCAGGCGCAGCTCCGACCCCGATGACGGCCCGGCGGCCCGGCTCTCCGACGCGCTGGTGTCCTGGAGCAGGCGGTCCGACCGGGCCCTGTCGACGCTCGGTTTCGGAGGAGGCGCGCCAGCCGGCTGAGGCCGATGCCAAGAAACTGCTTTGCGCCTGTCACTATGCTGACCTAAGCTGCAGGAAAGTATTTTGACAAAAGACGGTTGCGAACGACACGGAGACCATTTTTTCATGGCTCTTGCCGAAAAAGAGCGAAAGCGCGGACTGGTCCTGGCAGTCGGCTGCCTCGGCGGCCTGGTGATGCTGGACGAGACGGTTCTCGGTGTGTCGCTCCCCGCCATTCGCGAGCATTTTCATCTTTCGGCGACCACGACCCACTGGATCATCAATGCCTACATGCTGGCATTCACCTGCTTCGCGGCCGTCGGCGGCAAGGCGATCGATCTCTTCGGGTTCCGGCCGACGCTCATTGTCTGCAGCGTCATCTTTGCCGTTGCCAGTCTTGTTGCCGGTTTCGCCGACAGCATCGCCATGCTGATTTCCATGCGCGTCGTCCAGGGTCTGTGCGCCGCCGTGATGTTCCCGATGACGCTTGCCGCCGCGACCCTGACCTTCGACGAGAACGAACGCGGCCGGGCCATCGGCACGCTTGCGGCAATGGCGACCATTTTCCTTGCTGCCGGACCACTGGTCGGCGGCATTCTGACGGACTTCCTGTCGTGGCGATGGGTCTTCTGGATCAACATCCCGATCGTTGCGGCCGGAAGCGCCCTCGCCTGCATCCTGTGGCGCAATCCGGAGCACCCGCGGCCGCGCCCGGTTGTCGATCCCATCGGGCTGGTTCTGCTGCTCGTCGGCCTGACCGCGCTCATCTTCGGATTGATGGAAGGCCCGGATTTCGGCTGGGTCTCGCCCGTCATCATCCCGACCATTCTCGGCGGCATCGCGTTCCTCGGCATGTTCATCTATTTTGAAGCAAAGGACGACAAGCCGCTGATCGACGTGCGGCTGTTCAAGCTGCCGCCGTTTCACGCCAGCACGCTGATTATTCTCCTGACCCAGATGAGCAAGATCGTGGTTGCGATCTACGTGCCGCATTTTCTGCAGCTCGAAATGTCCTACAGCGCGCTCTGGGCAGGCATCGGAACGGTGATCGCGGTGCTGCCCATGCCGATCCTCGCCGCGCCTGCGGGCAAGTTCTCCGACAAGTACGGCTCCCGCAAACCGGTGCTTGTCGCCATGGCCCTGCTGTCCGTTTCAACGATCCTCATCGGCCTCATGATGCTTCTGGAGAATTACTGGCTGCTGGCACCGGCACTGCTCCTTTGGGGCATTTTCCTGCCCGTTGCGATGATCCCGACCGGGCGCATCACCGCCAACGCCGTGCCGCGGGACAAGCAGGGCGAAGTCAGCGGATTGATCATCACGGCGCGCCTCGTCGGCGGAACGCTCGGCGTGACCCTCGGCAGTGTCCTCCTTGCCATGGGTGCGGATTTCACGTCGATCTTCGTGACCATGGGCGTTCTGCTCGCCCTCTCCTGCGCCTACAGCTCGATCGCGCTGGAACACGATGACGCAAAGTGACCGGAGACCGCCCGGATGACGGAGTTCAGACCGCAGAGCCTCGCAGAGCTGATCGCGGACGGTGCAATCCATGTGATCGGCATTTGCCTCGGCCTGACCGCGACCGTCATCCTTGCGGTCACGCTCTGGCACAACGATGACCCCACCCGCCAGGTCACGGTGATGATCTATGCCGCCTGCCTGATGGCGATGCTGATCTGCTCCGCGCTCTACAACATGCTCGCCAAGGACCACAAATCCGGCATCCTGCGGCGGCTGGACCATGCCGCGATCTTCCTCATGATCGCCGGCACCTATACGCCGCTCGCCGCGGTGATCATCGGCGGCTGGACGGGCGGCATCCTGCTGGCGACGGTGTGGACCGGCGCCATCACGGGCGCGATCCTGAAACTGGTGCGCCTTTCAAAGGCGGAGAAACTCTCCGTGCCGATCTATCTCGGTCTCGGCTGGGTGGTTGTCTTCGCGGCCAATCCCCTGATTGAACGTGCGTCCATGTTCGGGCTTTGCATGATCCTGGCCGGCGGTCTGCTCTACACGATCGGCACCGTCTTCTATGCCTGGAAACGGCTGCCGTTCCAGAACGCGATCTGGCATGCCTTCGTGCTCGCCGCAGCGGTCTGCCACTTCGGCGCCGTTCTGCACGATGTCGCGCTGACCTGAGAATAGGGCCTAGGCCGCGTCCGCGTTCGGGTCCTCACTCAGGACCACGACCTTGGTCCTCAGCGGCACACGATTGAACAGGTCGATCACGTCCTGCTGCCACATGCGGATACATCCCGAGGAAACGCTCTTGCCGATCGACGACGGCTGGTTGGTGCCATGGATACGGTAGAGCGTATCGACCGGTCCCTGCCAGAGATCCATCGCGCGGGCTCCAAGCGGGTTCTTGAGCCCCGGCGGATAGCCCTTTTCCCAGTAGCGTTCGAGTGACGGCTTGCGCGCGATCATCTCGCGTGGAGGGCGCCAGATCGGATGCTCGCGCTTGACGCGCACAAGGGCCTCGCCGGACCAGTCGAAGCCTGCGCGGCCGACACCGATCCCGTAGCGCAACGCCTTCTTGTTGCCGAGCGTCCAGTAGAGGTAGTTGTTGTAAGGGTCGACGATGATCGTTCCCGGCATTTCACGGGTCTTATACTCCACGACCTGCCGCAGGTAGCTCTCGTCGAAATTCTTGTAGTTGATCGCCGGCCAGGTGAAATCGCCGTCCGGCAGCGCCGCATAGGCAGATGCGTAGTCGAAGTCCTCGTCAGGCAACTCCGCCTGATCGGGCAGACCGACAGCCGTTTGACAACCGGCAAGCGCCCCGCCAGCCAGGAGCAGGCTTCCCGTCAGGATCGAGCGGCGTGACAACCCAGGTCTTTCCACCAATTCCGTATCCTCGTGCACCAACGGCGCGCGCGCCGCGTAACCTATCAACAAACCGGACCCCTTCTTGGGCCAGCTTTGAACGAGTTTCAAGTCACATTCGCTCCAGATTCAATACTCATTCATACCCGCCGGTTCATTCAAATGAACGGGTCCTGACCCGGGAGCCTTACAATCCGCGTCTGATTGACTAGATTGATAGCAGAAGATTCCATTTCCCTTCCGCCTTTCGGCCTGCCAGCAACTTCAAGGACACTTCGTGCAAAACGAGACTTCACCGCGCCGGTTTCCGGTTTTCGACGGCCACAACGATACGCTGCTCAAACTGGAGATAGACGCGATCAAGGGGACCGAGCGCAGTTTCTTCGACCGCTCGGAAAGAGGGCATATCGACGCCGTGCGCGCCAAGGAGGCCGGGTTTTCCGGAGGCCTGTTCGCCATGTTCGTCCCCTCGAACCCGGACCAGGACTTTTCCAAGCCCTTCAACCCCAACGATCCCGTCAATTTTCAGGAAGTTCCCCAGAAACAGGCACTCGACTTCACGATGCGGATGCTGGAGCGCGCCGAACAGATCGAAGCCGCGTCCCAGGGTGGGGTCGTGATCTGCAGGTCCGCGGAAGAGAACCTGGCTACCGTCGAGGCGGACAAATTGGCCATCAGCCTCCATATCGAAGGCGCCGAGGCGATCGACACCGGCTTTCAGGCTCTTGAAGACCTCTACAATCGCGGACTTCGGTCGCTCGGTCTGGTGTGGAGCCGGGAAAATGCCTTTGGTTCGGGCGTACCGATGGCCTTTCCGGCCTCTCCCGACACAGGCCCGGGGCTGACATCCGCCGGGCGCGCGCTCGTTCAGGAATGCAACAGGCTCGGGATCCTGCTCGACGTATCCCATCTCAACGAAAAAGGCTTCTGGGACCTGGCCGGGATCACGGACAGGCCGATCGTCGCCAGCCATTCAAACGTTCATGCCATTTGTGAAAGCAGCCGAAACCTGACGGGCAAGCAACTGGATGCCATCAGGGAAAGCGAGGGACTGGTCGGCGTTAATTTCCACGTCGCCTTCCTGCGTCCGGACGGAAAACACCAGAAGGACACCCCGCTTGAGACTGTTGCCGATCATGTCGCCCGTCTTGTCGACCATCTTGGCGCGGATCACGTGGGGCTCGGCTCCGATTTCGACGGTTGTCTGCCGCCTGAAGGTCTGAGCGACGTGACCGGTCTGCCGGCCCTCTTCGACGTGCTGCGCGAACGGGGTTTTGACGATGCGACACTGGAAAAGATCGCCTACCGCAACTGGATCTCCATGCTTGAAAAATCGGCGGCCTGAGCAGTGACGATCTGCGAAAGGCCGGACGGGACCGTCGATTCGGTCAAGTAGACCGGAGCCAAGTCGCCGTCTGCGCATTTTTCATCAGTACTTTTACCGCTCGCGAAATTGTCAGTTGAGATCGGCGGAAAAGCCTGGACAGACGCGCCGCAAACGGACAAGCAGGTCCACATTGACCGGAATTGACGGCGCTTGCCTCGCTTATCGGCAAATTTGACCACCGAGGCCCATTGACCCTGCGCGCAAAGGTGGCAGACACTCGGCTGAGCGGGAGACACTTGAAAACAATCCCGTGTTTGGCCTCGAGGCAATGCAACAAAACAAATCGACGCCGGTGTGGGGGCAACGACGTGACCATTCGAAGTGCTGCGAACAATGCTTCGCACGAGAAAGACGCATTCGGCGAGAAGCGCGGCCGAAAATCGGAATCCGTCTTTCAGGACCTGAAGGGACGCATTCTGACCGGTGAGCTCAAGTCGGACAGCGCGATGACGGAGCAGTCCCTGGCGCAGGAATATGCCTGTTCGCAGAGCACCATCCGGGAAGCCCTGATGCTTCTGCAGGAATGCGGCCTGGTCGTGCGAAAGGGATACCAGGGAACATTCGTGACCGATCCGTCCGTCGCCGAAGCGATCCTGCTCCTGCGGCTCAGGATCAATACCGAGGTGGCAGGCATTACCGAAGCGGCCAAGGTGATCGCACCGGAGCAGGTCGCGGAGCTACGGGATCTTGACCGGCAGTTCATGGAAGCGCGCAGCCAAAGGGATATCTACACCTGCGCGGAGATCGACCGGGAATTCCATTTGCAGATTTTCAGATTTGCCGGGATGTCCGCGCTCGAACCGTTGCTGGTCAGAACCCTGGTCATGCTCCAGAAGATCACGCTGGCGACGCCGAGACCGGACGATGCCTGGACCCATCCGAACATCGTCAAGCACAACTGTATCCTGGACGCGCTTGAGGCCCAGGACAGTGATGCGGCAGTCAGCGCGCTCAAATCGCACGTCTTTTCAAGCGTCACCCTGCTGGCACCGCAGTTCTACGGGCAGGACACGGCCAAGCTGCAGGCGCAGCACGAACCCGATCTCAACCCGGCATCCCTATAAGGCATTTTTCGTGCCCCGGGCTACGGCCTGATCCATGGAACATGGGTCCCGACCCTAGAGCATTTTTCTAGTGCGGTTTACGAATTTGAAATTCGCTTCGGAGACTGCTGGAGCCATGATGCGAACTTCAAATTCACCGCACTAGGCCGTCTCCCTCATGTGCTTCTGGGTCAGCATTGCGGCTCCGACCAGTTCCTTCGTGTAGTTCTGTTTCGGGTCTTCGAAGATCGCGTCCGCCGGACCGGCCTCAACAACCTTGCCA
Organism: Roseibium sp.; assembly: GCF_965229775.1. Taxonomy (GTDB): domain Bacteria; phylum Pseudomonadota; class Alphaproteobacteria; order Rhizobiales; family Stappiaceae; genus Roseibium. The sequence continues at coordinate 3,655,905 of NZ_OZ245929.1, read as the reverse complement.
CGCTGCATCACCATGACCGTGTCCGACAGGGCCCTGACAACGGCAAGGTCGTGGGAAATGAACAGGTAGGTCAGTCCATGTGCCGTCTGCAGGTCACGCAGAAGCTCGACAACCTGTTTCTGGATGGTGCGGTCAAGGGCCGACGTCGGTTCGTCCAGCACCACGAATTCCGGTTTCAGAACCATCGTGCGCGCGATCGCGATGCGTTGACGCTGACCGCCCGAGAATTCGTGCGGGTAACGGTTCCGCATCACCGGATCGAGAGAGACTTCTTCCAGCGCCTGGCAGGCGCGCCTGTCCCGGTCCTGGGCGCTGAGTGACGGTTCATGTACGAGCAAACCTTCGGAGATGATCTGGCCGACGGTCATCCGGGGACTGAGCGAGCCGAAGGGGTCCTGGAAAATCAGCTGCATATCCTTGCGCAGGGCGCGCATGGCGCTCCGGTCCAGCCCGGAAATCTGCTTGCCGTGAAAGACAACTCGCCCGCCGGCCGGCAACAGGTTCAGGATCGCGCGACCGAGCGTCGACTTGCCGGAACCGCTTTCGCCGACGATCCCGAGCGTCTGTCCCTTGCGCAGGGAAAAACTGATGTTGTCGACCGCCCGCAGCACGTGTTTGGGCTGAAGGAAGCCGGAATCCAGTTCAAACTCCACCTCGACCTTCTGCGCCTCCAGCAGAACCGGGGTGCTGTCCGGCACTGGCGGCTTGTGTCCGGTCGGTTCCGCATCCAGCAGCATCTTCGTGTAGGGATGCTCGGGCTGCGTGAAGATTTTCTGCGTGTCGCCGCTTTCGACGACGTCGCCGGTCTTCATCACATAGACACGGTCCGAGATCCGGCGGACGATGCCCAGATCATGCGTGATGAAGATGACCGCCATCCCGAGACGCTTCTGCAGATCGCGAAGCAGATCGAGGATCTGCGCCTGCGTGGTGACATCAAGCGCCGTGGTCGGTTCGTCGGCAATCAGCACATCCGGGTCATTGGCGAGCGCCATGGCGATCATGACACGCTGGCGCTGGCCGCCCGACATCTCGTAGGGATACGCCTTGATCTTGCGCTCCGGCTCCGGAATGTTCACCAGCTTCAGGAGTTCCAGCGCCTTCGCCCTTGCCGCCTTCCAGGACAGCCCGCCGTGAACGACCATGGGCTCGGACAATTGACGGCCGATGGTGTAGAGCGGGTCGAGCGATGTCATCGGTTCCTGGAAGATCATGGTGATCTTCTCGCCGCGGACCTTGTTCAATTGCGCGACAGACAGACCGAGAATGTTGCGCCCTTCGTAGATCACCTCGCCCTGCGTGCGGCCATTGGAGGCGAGAAGCCCCATGGCCGCCATCATGGTCTGGCTCTTTCCCGAGCCGCTTTCCCCGACAATCGCGACCGTCTCGCCGGCCTCGACGTGAATATTGACGCCGCGCACCGCGTTCACCGTCCCGGTCGCGGTTTCGAAATCGACTTTCAGATCCCGGATGGCGAGGACGGTTTTCTGTGTTTCGTTGCTCATGCCGCTCTCCTCACCTGTCTTTCGGATCCAGCGCATCGCGCAGGCCGTCGCCGATGAAATTCAGCGCAAACAAGGTCGATGTCAGGAAGATGGACGGGAAGATGAGCATCCAGGCTGCGCCCTGAAGATTGCGCGCGCCCTCGGAAATCAAGACACCCCAACTCGTCATCGGCTCCTGGATACCGAGGCCCAGGAACGACAGAAAACTCTCCAGCAGAATGACCTTCGGCACGAGCAGCGTCATGTAGACCACCACCGGGCCCAGGGTGTTCGGGATGACGTGCCGGCGCAGGATACCGCCGTCGTCGACCCCCATGGCTTCGGCGGCCTGAACGTATTCCTGGCGTTTGATCGTCAGCGTCTGTCCGCGCACGATGCGGGCCATGTCAAGCCACTCGACCGCACCGACGGCAATGAACATCAAGATGAAGTTCCGGCCGAAAAAGACCACCAGCATGATGACGAAGAAGATGAAGGGCAGCGAATAGAGGATGTCGACAACGCGCATCATCATCTGGTCGACGCGGCCGCCCATGTATCCCGATGTGGCGCCGTAGATGACACCGATCGAAATGGCGACCACAGTGGCCAGCAACCCGATCGTCAGGGACACGCGCCCGGCGATGAAGGTTCTCGTCATCATGTCGCGGCCGTTGGCATCCGTGCCGAAATAAAAGTGCATGTAGTTGATGTCGGCACGTATCGTCGCCGAAAGGCCGTCGCCGGCAAGGTCGGTCAGCTGCGTGTCCTTGAAAAGGTTGCTCCGGTCGAAATAGCGCGTGGCACGCGGGTCAATCTCGCGTTTGGAGGTCACGCTGGCAACGACCGTATCTCCCTCCCGCTCGTAGCTCTCCACGGTCATGCGGGCCCGCTTGGCCACCGACATGAAAGCAGGCTCGACCTGTTCCGGCCGCGGATAGGCCTCAAGGCTTGCGGGAACCTTGACGTAGTCCCGGTAGACCGTGTCGAACTGGTGCGGCGACAAGACCGGACCAAGGACCGACAACAGCGCAATCGCCGCGAGCACGACCATGCTCACGACGGCGGCCCGGTTCGCCAGCAGGCGGTCACGGGCGTCGTCCCACAGGGAGCGGCCCTTTTCGGGAACCGTGTTGTTATCTGCCGTAATCGTCATGGCCGGCCCCTCAGTCGTAGCGCACGCGCGGATCAAGCAATGCGTAAAGCAGATCCACGATGAGGTTGAAGAGAATGACGAAACAGGCAACGACGACGACCGTTCCCATGACGAGCGTATAGTCGCGGTTGAGCGCACCCTGGACGAAATACCGGCCGATACCCGGAATTCCGAATATTGTTTCGATGACGACGGACCCGGTCAGGAGCGCGGCGGCTGCCGGTCCAAGATAGGAGACCACCGGGAGGATGGCCCCGCGCAGGGCGTGAACCACGATCACCATGTATCCCGTCAGGCCGTAGGCTCTTGCCGTGCGGACGTGATTGGAGCGGAGCGCCTCGATCATCGACCCCCGGGTCAGGCGTGCGACCACGGCCACCTGCGGCAAGGCAAGCGTGACGACCGGCAGAATCACGTTCACGAACGCGCCTCCGTTCCATCCGCCCACCGGCAACCAGCCCAGCCAGACGCCCAGGATCAGCGTCAGGATCGGCGCCACGACGAAATTCGGAATGGTGACACCTAGGGTCGCCGCGGCCATGACCGTGTAATCGGTCGCCTGATTCTGACGCAGGGCCGCGATGACACCAAGCGTTCCACCGACGACCAGTGCCAGGCACAAGGCCGAGAGACCAAGCTGGATCGAAATCGGCAGGCTCTGGGCGAAGAGTTCGTTGATCGAAAAATCACGGAAGTAGAAGCTCGGTCCGAAATCCAGCTGCGCGATGCTCTTGAGGTAGAGCAGGTACTGGTTCCACAGCGGTTCGTCGAGGTGATAGATCTTGTTCAGATTCTCCATCACCTTGGCCTCGAGCGGACGCTCCAGGTCAAAAGGTCCGCCCGGCGCGATCCGGATGAGGAAAAAGGAGATTGTGACGATCAGAAAGAGGGTCGGGATTGCGCTGAGCAATCGACCGAGCACGTAGCGGTGCATAAGCTCTGCCCCTGTTGGTGTGCCGGCGGTCTTCCGGTGCCGCCTTTGCAAAAAACCGGCAGGAAATCTCCTGCCGGTTCCAGTGTTGAGGTTACTCGGAAATGCTCATGAAGCGTGTCGGGTGAACGTTGAGGAGATTGTCCTCAAATCCGGACACCTTGTCGGACACCATGTTCATGGAGCCGTAGTACATCAGCGGGATGAAGGGCAGATCCCGCATGAACATTTCTTCGGCCTGCTTGAGGATCTCCGCGCGCTTCTCCAGATCGATCGTCGCCGCGGCCTCATCCATCAGCGCATCGTATTCGGGGTTCTCGTAGCGCGCGTAGTTGAAGCCGGTGTTGTCGCTCTCGACCATGAACAGGAAGTTCTGCGGGTCGGAATAGTCGCCGATCCAGCCGGCACGGGCGATGTCGAAGTCCTGACGGTCACGCAGCATGGCGTAGTGCGTCTTGGTGTCTGTGTTCACCATGGACACTTCGACGCCGAGCGGCTTCCACATGTCGGCAATTGCGACGGCCGTGTTCTTGTGGTTCTCGGACGTGTTGTAGTTGATCGTGAGTTTCACCGGATTGTCCGGTCCGAAACCGGCCTTCTCCAGTAACTCCATCGCCTTTTCCTCGCGATCGATCTGGGACATGTCCATGTAGTCGGCAAAGGCGGGTTCGCCGTAATTGCCGATGCCCGGCGGCACGAACGAGTAGCCGGCGACCATGGTGGAGCCCCAGATTTCATCTGCCAGGAACTCGCGGTCGACAGCCATCGACAGCGCCTGACGAACCTCGGGGTTGCTCAGCGTCTCGTCTTCGTGGTTGAGCGCGTAATAATAGGTGCCGAGATAGGGAGCGACACGGAACTGATCGCCCAGGTTCTCCTTCATGAAGGCAACCTGTTCGGTGGGCGCATCGTTGTTGGTATGCAGTTCACCTGCCTGGAACCGGCGCAGGGCCGCACCGCGGTCTTCGGTCGGATAGAAGAACACCGTGTCGATCTGAACGTTGGCCGCATCGTGGAAGTTCGGGTTCTTGACGGCCTTCACGTGTGCGTTCGGAATGAACTCCGCGAGAACGTAGGCACCGTTGGTGACAATATTCTCCGGTTTCACGAAGTCCGTGCCGTGCGCTTCGACGGTGGCGGGATGAACGGGCAGCCCGGTCTGGTGTGTCAGCTGCTCGATGAAGTAGGGTGTCGGTGCTTCAAGCGAAATCTCAAGCGTCTTGTCGTCCAGGGCCTTCACGCCGATTTCTTCCGGAGCGAGTTCGCCCTTGTTGACCTTCTCGGCATTCTTGATCGGGTAGAGGATATTGGCGTATTTCGCCCCTGTCTCCGGAGTCATGATGCGCTGCAGGGAATAGACGAAATCACCGGCAACGACCGGGTCGCCGTTCGACCATTTGGCGTCATCACGCAGCGTGAAGGTATAGACCGTGCCATCGTCGGAGATTGTCCAGTCGGTCGCAACGCCCGGAATGACCTTGCCTGCGGCATCATAGGCTACCAGGCCTTCATAGAGGTCACGCAGGATATGCGCTTCGTAGGTTGTGGACGTCTTGTGCTGATCCAGTGTTTCCGGATCGGCCGTGTTGCCGCGATGATAGACCACCTCGGCAAATGCGGTCAGAGATGTGGCAGCCATCAAGGCAGCCGCAAGCGCCGTCACACGCATGGACTTGAACATATCGCTCTCCCCTCTTGGGTTATAGTTGCAGCTTGAAACGATAGCGGACAAGATTCCACGCTCTTTACGCGCAATCAAGCATTCCCCGGCGGCATATTTCAACAACCGGGAAAGAAAGGCGATGTTTTTGCAGTTTTCGCGAAGATGCCGGAAAAATTTTCTCCACCTTCACGGCATCGTTATACCGACCGCTAAACGGGTGCGAAATTAAATTACAATTCTAGCGGCAGAAACGATATTTTCCGCTGTAGGCCAGATAGGTGCCCGTGTTCGGATTGAAGGACTTGAACTTCCGCGAACAGTAAGCGACCCATTGAGGCGTGAACGGAGCAAGACCCGTCTTGGTGTAGGGCACGCGCTGCGGCTGGCCGACATAGCGCCCGCGGGGAGCAACGTAGACCCCTCTCGGCGCGATATAGAGCGGCGGCCTGTAGCGCGGCGCGACATAGCGCCGGGAGCGATACGGATAAGCGCGCCGGTCGTAGGGATGGTAATAATAGGGAGGGCCATAGGGACGGAATGGCGGGCCGGCAAATCCGCCGCGATAGCCGCCATAAAAGACGCCGCCACGATAGCCACCGGTTCCGAACGCAAAGCCGACGCCGCCGGTTCCTATGTAGAACGAATCGGCCTTGGCGACTCCCGGCTGGACAGCGGCCGTCAGCCCGGCTCCGGCAAAAGACAGCGCAATCGCAAGACCGAGTGACCTCAGTTTGCACGCGAAATTCCCGGACTTCACGGGACCCTTGATCAGACAAAACATCTTCAGTCTCCTTCCGGCATTTCAGCCGGCAAATGGACGATAGGCCCCTGACCACAAGTCAGCTTAACCCATTTCCCGGCAAAAATCCGACAGAAAGCCATCAAAAGTCTCGGAAGTCCTTTTCCGGCTCCAGGGTACGGACCCATAAACGAAGCTGATTTGGCGGCAGAAATGGCAAAATCTCGCTAGGAAGCATGTGCAGAGCAGTCCTTGTGCCCGTTCAAGCGCGCTGACGCTGGGAGGTGAAGCCATTTTGCCGTCCTTCGGATTTGGCCGGTTTGGCGCTTGCGCGGCCGGGACAGGACCAGTAGTACCAACCTTCATTGATAGAACCCATTTCATGGCATCAAACCGGTCCACTCGGTCAGGCGTGGTGCGCAGCGCGATTCCGGCGCATCGGGCAAGCGCCGCAACGCAGCCGATGGCCGGTTTGATGCCACCGGAGGCCGGGTTCTTTTGCCTCAATGCCGCGTTGCGATTTGCTTGACGTGCCGGCACTACCGCGCAAACCGCGCCATGCCTTGTGGCAAAATAATCCCGGTGAAATGGGTTTCTTTCTATGACGGTTGGTATAAACCAAGCGCCGTTCTTCACAGACCAAGGGAAACCATGGCCCCGCCCCTTCTGATACTGCGCGACGTTCAACTGACCTTCGGCGGCACGCCGCTCCTGACCGGTGCGGACCTGTCCGTGTCCGAAGGCGACCGCATCTGCCTGGTCGGACGGAATGGGTCGGGAAAGTCAACGCTGCTGAAGATCGCGGCAGGCCAGGTCGAGATGGACAGGGGGGAACGCTTCTTCCAGCCGGGACGCACGGTCCGCTACCTGCCGCAGGATCCGGATCTTTCCGCCTATGCCTCGACACTCGACTATGTCAACGAAGGCCTGACCGAGGGGGACGATCCCTATCGCGGCGCTTACCTTCTCGAGGTTCTGGGTTTGAACGGACGGGAAGATCCGACGTCTCTTTCCGGGGGTGAAGCCAGGCGCGCCGCGCTTGCGCGCACACTCGCACCGGAACCGGACATCCTGCTTCTGGACGAGCCAACCAACCACCTGGACCTGCCGGCGATCGAGTGGCTTGAGACGGAACTGAAGAGCCTCAAGTCGGCGCTCGTGCTGATCTCGCACGACCGCCGTTTCCTGGAAAATCTCTCGCGCGCGACGGTCTGGATCGACCGGGGCGTTTCGCGCCGCATGGACAAGGGCTTTGCCCATTTCGAAACCTGGCGTGACGAGGTCTTCGAACAGGAGGAAATCGACCAGCACAAGCTCGCGCAGAAGATCAAGCGCGAGGAGCACTGGATGACCTATGGCGTCACCGCCCGGCGCAAGCGGAACATGCGCCGGGTGCGCGAACTCGCCGACCTCAGGAAACAGAAACGCGAGCATCGCGGGCCGCAGGGCACCGCCAAGCTCAACGCCAGTGATGCAGAGACCTCCGGAAAACTGGTCATCGAGGCGAAGCACCTGTCCAAATCCTATGGCGGGCGAAGCATCGTCAAGGATTTCTCCACCCGCATCCAGCGCGGTGACCGGATCGGTTTCGTCGGCCCCAACGGCGCGGGCAAGACAACCCTCCTGAAGATGCTGATCGGCGAACTTCAACCGGACGCCGGCACCAACCGGCTCGGCACCAGCCTGGAAATGGTCACGCTCGATCAGAAGCGCGAGAAGCTCGACCTGACGGATACGCTCTCTGCGGTACTGACCGGCGGCCGGGGGGACATGGTTTCCGTCGGCGACGAAAGCAAACACGTGATGTCCTACATGAAGGATTTCCTGTTTTCGCCCGAACAGGCGCGAACGCCGGTCGGTGTCCTGTCCGGCGGCGAGCGGGCGCGGGCGATGCTGGCGCGTGCGCTGGCGAACAAGTCCAACATGATGGTGCTAGACGAACCGACCAACGATCTCGACCTTGAGACGCTCGACCTCCTGCAGGAACTGCTGGCGGATTACAGCGGCACGGCCCTGATCGTGTCGCACGACCGCGATTTTCTCGACCGGGTCGCGACCTCCGTGATCGTTTCGGAAGGAAACGGCGTCTGGCGTGAATATGCGGGCGGCTACACCGACATGCTCGCCCAGCGCGGCGAAGGCGTCACGGCCCTGAAGACCGAAAAATCTGCGCCGGCGAAGAAGGAAAAGCAGAGTCCTTCAAACGGATCGGCGGAAAAACCTAAAGCAAAGTCAAAGCTCACCTTCACCCAGCAGCATCTTCTGAAAACCCTGCCGGACACGATCGAGCAACTTGAAGCGAAGCTCGAACAGCTTCAGGGCGAAATGAACGACCCGCAGCTTTACGCGAAGAACCCGGAGAAGTTTGCCAGGCTCTCGCAGCAAATCACTGATCTTGCAGCGGAAAAAGACGCAGCGGAAGAACAGTGGCTCGAGCTGGAGATGCTGAACGAGTGAGGCGGTCCGCAGACAATGAACTTGTCATTCCGGCTGAAGCGCAGCGGAAGGCCGGAACCCAGTAACCACCAGTTCCCCCTTCTACTCACACCCTCCGGCCACGTGGAGTACTGGTTCCCGGTCTTGCCGCTGACGCGACAAATCGGGGAAACAATTCCGTATCCCGATTTGGAGCCGCACGAAATCATTCGGCTTTCTCCATGACGTAAACTCGATTGTGTTTCCAAAACCGGACGGCAGTGGGTCACGCCATGGCATGACCTTGACGGGCGGTTTGCACCGCGTCGCCCCCTGCGTCACCCCGGACGAGCGCAGTGAGATCCGGGGCCGGGGAGCCCGGGCGTGCCGAAATGGAACCGGACAACAAAAGAAAGTTGGCAAATGCTACATTCCGAGGAAGTGCGGAGAACTGTTGCACATGGGCCGAATTAAAAGTCCCCTCTCCCGCCGGGAGAGGGTTAGGGTGAGGGAACAAAGGCTTGCAAATAGTCACAGTGGTTTGTCCCCTCACCCGGCGCATTCGCACCGACCTCTCCCGATGGGAGAGGTTACCAACGCCCGGCAAGACCGGGAACCTGACCTGCTAGTGGCCCGAGATTGTAAGAAAAAGAAGAAACATGTTCGTACTGAGTTCCAGCCTTCCGCTTTGATTCAGCCGGATTGACAAGTTCATTGACGACGGACCGCCTCACGAGAACCATTCCGGGTTAAACCGGACAGCAGTTGGTCGCGCCATGGCATGACCTTGAGGCGAGAAGTTGGCATCGAGCCGCCCTTCCGTCACCCGGACGAGCGCAGTGAGATCCGGGGCCGGGGAGCCCGGGCGTGCCGAAATGGAACCGGACAAACTCTCAGGCTTCCACCTCCCCGATCCCGGCTCGCGCGGCGATTGGCCGGGATGACATACCGTTGGTGTCCGCATGAATTCATGCGTTGACGTATTCTCATGGAGAAACAGCGAAATGCGCCGTCTCAGAGGCTGATCATCCCCGCTCACCTCAGGTCCTTGTAGAACACGGTTGTCGCATCGAGATTTCCGCGGCTGCCACAGGCGTAATCGGGAATGATGCCGACCTTCCGGTAGCCGCATGTGGGGTAGAGCGTTTCCGCGCGGTCTCCGGTGACGGTGTCGAGCACGAGCAGCCAGCGGTCCAGCGACAGGGCAAGACCGTCGATCGCGGCCATCAGCCGGCGCGCCAAGCCCTTGCGCCGGTGGTCCGGATGGACCATCAGCTTGGCAACCTCGGCCCGGTGGCCGCCATTGTCTTGCGGGGCCAGCGCCAGCATGACGACGCCGGCAATCGCGCCCTCGTCACGGGCGACCATCAGGAAAGCACTGCCGTCTTCCAGGGCCGCCACCTGTTTCCGCCAGAAGGCCTCGGCCTTTTCCCGGCTGAGCGGCAAGAGGAAACCGATCCCCGCCCCGTCTTCGACGCAGGCCCTGAGCAAGGCACCAAGAGCACCGACGGATGTTTGAACCTCCGTTGCGGACAACAGAAAGACAGGAGGTTCGGGTCGAAATCCGGTCATGGCGTGATCACCGTCAGAAGGTAGCGGGCGGGCTTCGGACCCGGCGCGTGGTAGGCGTTGGGGGCATTCAGGCGGAAGCGCACGCAGTCTCCGGGTGCGAGGTCATGGCGCTCATCGCCGATGGTCATCACGAGAGCGCCTTCGAGGAGCACAAGGTGATGTTCCAGGTTCGGCAGCGGCGGGACGGAATAGGAAATCGTGGCGCCCGCTGGCAGTTCACCCTCGATCACGCTGCCGCGGAAACCGCTTGAGGCCGGTGACACGCTGCGCCGGCGAAAGCCGGTTGCCGGATCTTCCCAGAGGGGCTGATCCGCCCGCGCAATCCTGGCATCGTCGGCAGGCGCGCCGAAGCCGAACAGATCCGCCATCGTGATGCCGAAGGCACGCGCAAGCTGTCCGAGCACGACGGCGGTCGGGCTGGTGTCGCCGCGCTCGATCCGCGAAAGCGTTGCCCGGCTTACACCCGACCGTTCCGCGAGTTCTTCCAACCGCCAGTCCCGCGCCTTGCGCAACCCCGCGATCCGCCCACCGATGTCTGGTTCCGTGTCAATCATTCCACCTTCCCATTAATGAGATAAATCTCATATATGAGAATTTACTGATAACCAAGCCTGATTTTTCATCAGCGCTGGTAATGCCCGTTCTCCGAGACGCCACCAGCGCGGTTCCTCGGGATGAGGTTGAGGATTGCAGATGTCTCCGCATATCACCCCGGACATCCAGTGACAGTTCAGGACGTCTTTCCCCGATTTGTCGTCCCGGTTTGCCGCATAAGCGGCAAGACCGGGAACCAGTACTCCAAGTGGCCAGCGGTTTCAGGAAGAAGGAGAAACAAGTGAGTACTGGGTTCTGGCCTTCCGCTTCGCTTCAGCCGGAATGACAAGTTCGTTGACCGAGGACCGCCTCACCTGATCAATCCGGGTTAAAACGGAAAGAAGTGAAGCTGATCTACAATCCATACCGTTGCGTCTCAACGGTGACAGGGCTTGCAACCGGAAACGGAACGGTATGGATGCCATGGTCAAGCCATGGCATGACTTTGAGGCGAGTGGTTTATATCGGGTTGCTCCCCTCCTGCGTCACCCCGGACGAGCACAGCGAGATCCGGGGCCGGGGAGCCCGGGCGTGTGTGGACAGCAAACGCAAGATCCGACAGGACATTGCCTCCCCGATCCCGGCTCGCGCTGCACTTGGCCGGGATGACAAGCGAGCCATCGAATTCGCAATTGCCCCTTAGCACGTCATTGCCAGACCTGATCTGGCAATCCATACCGTTGCGTCTCAACGGCGACAGGCCTTGCAACTGGAAACGGAAGGGCATGGATGCCATGGTCAAGCCATGGCATGACTTGGAGGCGAGAGGTTTGTGTGGGGCTGCTCCCCTCCTGCGTCACCCCGGACATCCAGTGACAGTTCAGGACGTCTTTCCCCGATTTGTCGTCCCGGTTTGCCGCATAAGCGGCAAGACCGGGAACCAGTACTCCAAGTGGCCAGCGGTTTCAGGAAGAAGGAGAAACAAGTGAGTACTGGGTTCTGGCCTTCCGCTTCGCTTCAGCCGGAATGACAAGTTCGTCGACCGCGAACCGCTGCACGAGACCCATTTCGGGTTAAACCGGACAGCAGTGGATCAAGCCATGGCATGACTTGGAAAGCGAGAGGTTTGTGCCGGGTTACTCCCTCCTGCGTCACCCCGGACAAGCGGACCGGACACCCGGATGCCCGGCACAGGGCACACTTGCCAGACCGCCATTTGTCAGATCCTGGAGAACACCGCGCTGGCATTTACGCCGCCGAAGCCGAACCCGTTGGTCAGGACGTGATCGACCTGGCGGCCGATCGCGCTGCCGGGCACCATTTCGAAACGGGACATGGCTTCATCGGGCATTTCCAGATTGCGCGAGGGCGGCAACTGGGCGGTTGTCAGCGCCATCACGCAGGCAACTGCCTCGACGGCTCCGGCGGCCCCGAGCAGGTGACCGAACATGGACTTGGACGAGGACACCGCAAGGTTCTTGCCGCGTCCTTCAAACAGCGTCGTCAAGGCCGCGATTTCAGCCGCATCGCCGACCGGGGTCGACGTCGAATGGGCGTTGACATAGCCGATGTCGGCACTTGTCAGCCCTGCCGTCGAGAGCGCCTTCTTCATGGCGCGCAACCCGCCCTCGCCGTCCGGAGAGGACGCGGTGACATGAAAGGCGTCGGCGGTGGTGCCATAGCCCTTCAGCTCCGCGAGAATGCTGGCACCCCGCGCTTTCGCGTGTTCCAATTCTTCCAGGATCAGAATGCCGGCCCCTTCCCCCATGATGAACCCGTCCCTGTCCTGATCGAACGGCCTGGAGGCGTGGGCCGGGTCGTCATTGCGCTTGGAGGACATCGCCTTGGCGGCGCAGAACCCGGCGTAGGACACCTTGTCAATGCAGGCCTCGGTGCCGCCGGCGACCATGACATCCGCTTCCCCGGAACGGATCAGGCGGGCGGCGTCACCGAGCGCCTGCAGGCTTGCCGCGCAAGCGGTGACCGGCGCGCCGATCGGGCCTTTCAGGCCATAGCGGATCGACACCTGTCCAGCGGCGAGGTTGGCGAGAAACGAGGGCACAAGAAAGGGCGACGCCCGGCGCGGTCCCTTTTCATCAACCAGCCGGGTTCCGGCGGTCATTGCCGGAAAACCGCCGACGCCGGTCGCGATGATCGTGCCGGTCCGCTCCTTTTCTTCCGGCGTTTCCGGCTGCCAGCCGGACTGCGCGAGCGCTTCCTGAGCGGCGCCCATCGCGAAGTGGATGAACCGGTCGGAGCGTCTTTGTTCGCGCGCATCGAGAACCGCATCGACATCGAACCCGAATTCGTCCTCGTCCTTCGAGGGAACCTCGCCGGCGACCTGGCAGGCAAGCTCGCCCGGATTGAAGTGGCTGATCCTGCGGATCCCGTTCGCGCCTGATGTCACGCGTTGCCAGAAGCCGTCCAATCCTGTCCCGAGCGGCGAAACGATTCCCATACCTGTTACGACTACCCGGCGCATCACTACCTCGTTCTGTCTGGTGCTGTCAGCGCCCGGCCCGTTTCCGGACCCAGGCCCTGTTCAAGGCTCTTCAGAAACTGATTCAAAGAGCAGGTCTCATAGTTGCGAAAGTCTTTGCAACACATTGATTGTCTTGAGGAACTCTTCCGTTCCAAGAAGTTCTTCGACGTCCTTTTGCGCTTTCCGCCACAGTGGAAGGGCTTCCTGCAGCAAGGCCTCGCCCTTGTCCGTGACACTGAAACACTTGGCCTTACCGTCTCCTGCCAAAGCCGAGACAACCAGTCCGTCACGCTCCAGAAGCGCGACATTGCGCACCAGGGTCGTCCGATCCATGGACAGCCGCTCGGCCAGGTCTGCAGTGGTCCGCTCCCGAACCTGCCTGATCGCGACAAGTACCGAAAACTGGCCAGCCGTCATGCCGACCTTGCGGGCCAGACGGTCATAGTGCCGGCTGACGGCCCGCGCCGCCTTGCGCGCATTGTCGAGAACGCAAAGAGAGAAGTCATCTTCTTCCATGCCACGTTGTGTGCATATACACATCAAATGTCAAGACCGGTAATCCCCAACACTAACCGTCCGGAATGTCATCAAGATTTTGTGATTTCCTGCGAAGCGGTTACGGTGCGGGAGCAACCGGAACGTGAGGAGGTCAAAATGGCAGATGCGGTTCAGGCTGTTGAAGACATGAAAGCGAAAATCCAGGAGAACTGGGGCTGGTTCCTGGCTCTTGGCGTGGCACTGGTCATCGGCGGGATCATCCTGATCGCGGCACCGCTCGCAACGTCCATTGCCGTGACGATCCTGATCGCTGCGGTCCTGTTCGTCGGCGGTCTCGTGCAGATCTACAATGCCTTCAAGACGCAAGGTACGACCAGCTTCATCTGGAACCTGATCACGGGCATCATCGCGGTGATCGGCGGCGTCGTGATATACCTTAACCCGCTCGCGGGGACCTTCGCACTGACCCTCGTGATCGCCGCGATCTTCGTGGCCCAGGGCGTTAGCCAGATCCTGCTGGCGTTCAAACTGAAGCCGCATGACGGATGGGTCTGGGTGCTCATCGCCGGGATCGTCTCGCTTCTGGCCGGGATCATGATCTGGATGGATCTGCCGGGCTCCGCCGCCTGGGCCCTCGGACTGATCGCAGGCATTTCCGTCCTGGTCAACGGCTGGAGCTACATCGCCATAGCGCTGGCGGCCAAGGCATCCAAGGGCTGAATTTACCCGTCCAGTGCAATGACTTAATTCTTATCCACGCCCGGCAATTTCCTGTTGCCGGGCGATTTTATCGGTGGCATCTTTCGGCGCAGTCGTTCCTCGAAGGCGATGCCTTCCAACCGGCCTTTTCGGATGCTGTCAATTCTCGGGCGCAGTCCCGGCAATCCGCATAACAAAGCCTACTGGTGGTGGCCGCCTCCCGCCCGCCGTTGATGATTCTCCAGTCTCCCTGAAACACATCAACGGATCTCATTCATGACAACTGCAATTCTGCGCGGTGAAGACCGCGTGCTCAATGTCGTCTGGCCGAACGGTACCAGCGTCGACTTTCCCTTTCTGTGGCTTCGCGACAATTGCCCGAGCGGCTTTCACCCGGACACGCATGAACGTCAGTTCGACCTGACCAGTATCTCGCCGGATCTGGTTGCCAGCGGCGTTTCCGTGGACGCCGGCAACATCGTCATCACCTGGGAAGGCGAAGCTCATACCAGCCGCTTCGATCCGGAGTGGCTTTTCAATCACCGCCCGGGCATCGGCCTTGAAGACCCGGCAAAGGTAGAGCCGATCCACTGGCGCGGCGATGTCCCGCAGGATGACCTGCCCCGCGCAGATGCCGCAGCGCTGATGTCGGACGACACCGCCCTGCTCGGCTTCCTGATCGCGGCCAAACGGACCGGCCTTGCCTTTGTCGACGGCATGTCCGGCAACGCGGATGCCGGCATGGCCATGGCGCAGCGGATCGGGTTCCTGCGGGAGACCAATTTCGGCACGACATTCGAGGTGATGTCCAAACCGAACCCGAACAATCTTGCCTACACATCGCACGCCCTGCCACTGCATACGGACCTTGCCAACCAGGAGCTGCCTCCCGGGTTTCAGTTCCTGCATTGTCTTGCCAATGAAGCCGAAGGCGGCGTCTCGACCTTCTGCGACGGGTTCGCCGTTGCCGCCGATCTGCGCGAAGAAGATCCGGAGGCGTTCAGGCTCCTGTCGGAAACGCCGGTGCCATTCCGCTTCCACGATCAGGACTACGACATCCGGCGCCATCACACGGTGATCGATCTGGATCCGTTCGGCAACATGCAGGAATTGCACTTCAATGCGCATCTTGCCGGTATTTTCGATCTGCCGGCCGCACTCATGGAGCCTTACTACCGGGCCTACCGGAAGGTGATGCAGATGACACGATCCCAAACCTATGTTCTGACAACGCGTCTCAGGGGTGGAGAAATGGTGATCTTCGACAACCGGCGCGTGATGCACGGCCGTGCGGCCTTCAACCCCAACACGGGCTTTCGCCATCTGCGCGGCTGCTATGTTGACAGGGGAGAATTCGACAGCCGCATTCGCGTTCTGAGCAGAGACAAGCGCTAGCCGGCAAAGCGCATGACCGCCCGGGCTTCCGTTGGAGGACCGGGCGGCTTGATTGTCGCGCAGCCGGGAATACAGCGAGGAGCCCTGTCCCGAATTACCGGTGTTCAGAGCCGAAAAGCGAGTAGGCCCCGGATCTGCGCGTTGCTTGTCCGGGGTGACGATTGAATCGGAAATCCTCATCCTGAGGAAGCGCATCAGCGCTGTCTCGAAGGATGGGCGGCTGGCGCCTGTGTTCGTCGCCATCCTTCGAGACAGGCCTGCGGCTTTCCTCAGGATGAGGCCGAAGATCGGCAAGGTCAGCGAAACAGGTCCATCGCGATGGGTGCACTACGCCCTCCCATCTGGTCACCCCGGACAAGCAAAGCGCAGATCCGGGGCCCACTCGCCTGTCAGCTTGCGCCGAGCGGATGAGTGTGTGCTGAAGTCAGGCAGCAGGTGCGCGGAACATCACGAGAAGATGAGCGCTTTTTCCTCTTCTGAAACCACTTTCCAACTGCCCTCGTCGACGCCTTCCAGCCCGAGAGAGCCGATCCGGCTGCGCTTCAGCTCTGTCACATGGTTGCCGGTCGCGGCGAACATGCGGCGGACCTGGTGATAGCGGCCCTCATGCAGGGTCAGGCGTGCAGCCCTTTCTTCGATGACCTCCAGTTCGGCCGGCTTCAGGGGCTTCTCCTCGCTTTCCAGCATCATCTCCCCGGACGCGAACAGATCGGTCTCGGTCCCGGTCATCGGACGGTCGAGCGACACGTCGTAGACTTTCGGCACCTCCGATTTCGGCGAGATCACCCTGTGCAGGAAGGTTCCGTCATCGGTGAACAGAAGCAGGCCCGACGTTTCCTTGTCGAGGCGCCCGATCGTGGAGAGCGCGGGTTTGCGGACGCGAAACCGGTCGGGCAGCAGATCATAGACCAGACGGCCCTGGTTCTTTGCCGAGCAGGTGTAACCGACCGGTTTGTTCATCAGGATCACGACGCCCTGGGCCGGGTCGAGTGGCTCGTCATCGAACAGGATATCTTCATGGGCGGTCCTGCTGTCCGCCTTCAGGCGATTGCCGTACTTGTCGGTCACCCAGCCATTGCGGATTGCGAGCTGCATTTCCTTGCGGCTGCCGTAGCCGAGATTGGCGAGAAGCTTTACCAGCCGCATGTCATCGCCCTCCCTTTGCCTTCACGGCCCTGATCACCTTGTATCCGCCCTCATCGGCCAGCTGCGTGACATCCGCAAAAACGGCTGACAGCGTTCTTTCGTAAGGCAGATGACGATTGGCGACCATGTAGAATTCACCGCCGGGGCGCAGACCAGCGGCAGCCGCCTTGATGAAACCCTGCCCGACATCGGCGCGGTCGGCCTTGCCGGTCTGGTGAAACGGCGGATTGGAAACGATGAAATCGTAAGGTCCCTCGATGCCTTTCGTGACATCGCACCAGACACCGTTCATGGCCCTTTTGCCCTTGAACGCCGACAGGTTGTCTTCCGCAAGATCAAGCGCGCGCTTTTCGGCTTCATAAAGATCGATCGAAGTCACCTTGGGTGCCTTTTCAAGGACCGTTCTTGCCAGGTAGCCGAACCCGGCGCCGAGGTCGGCCCCGCGTCCCTTGAGCGTCTCGGGAAGCAGGCCGGACAGGAGACTGGACGCCGGATCGATGCGATCCCAGGCAAAGAGGCCGGGCCTGCTGAGATAGGCCCCGTCCAGGACCTTCCTCGGCGCATCAAGCTCACGCCACTGCCGCAAGAGCGCCGTGTCCACCCGGTCCTCATGTATCTGTCCCCAGACGGCCCGGCACTTGTTCTTGGTGAGTTTGTCGACCTCCCCCATCAGATCCGACAGGTCCTTTTCAACCGTCTTTGCTCCCTCCGTGTTGGGGGCACAGGCGATGACGAGCCCGCCCGCCTTTGCCCGCGAAACGGCCTCGGCGAGCTGCGCCCGCGCCTCCTGTCTCTGCCGCACGGGCAGGACAAGGACGGCGTCAAACTGTCCGTGCGACGCTTCGGCAGCGACCTTGAAACCGGACTTTTCCAGAGCATCCCGGTCGGGGGCGAAGCTCTGCACGCATGTGAGGTTCAAATCCTTCAGTGAAGCCAGCGCAAGGCCTGCGCGCGCGCGCAGAAACAGCACCGATGCCGACCTGTCGAGGTCGACGGCTTCGGTTTCAAGCGGCAGCATCAGCGTCTCTAACGCAGGATCGGACATGAAGCACTTTCGCAGCTGTTTCGGATCAATGCTGGCTCATACAGCCAGCCTTGCCCGCCGTCAAAAACTACCGTCCGACTTGAAGACCTTGCCGTCGACCAGCAGGTTCAGCGGCAGGGAGCGGCCGTCACCGGCGATCGCCACTTCCAGCAGGACGCGGCTGGTATCGAGCCTTTCGATCTCGCGGCCTTCTCCCTCGGGCAGAAAAAAGGCATCGATGCCGTAGTCGATCCAGACTGTCTCCGCGGTGCTGGACCTGACACGTCCGGAAATCGCGAGTTTGCCGGATTGCGGGTGCTCCAGTGAAACGGAAACCGGACGCGCAGCGCCCTCGCCCTCCAGTTCAAGCGTGACAAAGACCGTTTGACCGGCCTTGAGGCTCTCCGCCCCTTCCATGGTTCTCGGAAGACGTCCGATCGCCAGATTGATGATGACATAGTCTCCCCTGAGGAGATCCCTCGGATCGACCGGAACCAGCTCCAGGGGCACGACGGTGCCCGACATCTGCACGTCGAGCCGGTCCACAAGCGGAACGGAGATCAGGGCAAGCTGCAGCAGCGCCAGAAGGCCCCACTTCAGGTAGGTGAGCGGGACATTTGAACGCCGGGCCAAGCCGGCGTCTGCCGGGACATCGCTCATGACGGGGCCTCCCGTTCACCCGATCCGGCGGATGCGGACGGTGTGCCGGTTCTGAAGACGCGTGCAAGCCACAGCGCAACGCCGAGCAGGAGGACACCCGCCACCAAGAAAAACACGGATTGCCCGAGCAGTGTCCCGATCGTGACCTGCAGCAGCCAGAGTGCGACCGCCGTAAGCCCGAGATAGGAGCACAGCATCCAGTAGCGATTGTTGAACCATGTGGCGAGGGCACACAATCCGACCAGCGCCGACATGGATGCCGCAGCCAGCACGAGCGTGTTCGATGTGACCACCGGCATCAGGACGGCGAGAAGCGCCAGGCCGGTTGCACCGAACAGCGCCTGCGCCTTCGCGGTCTTGTAGGACAGCAAAAGCCCGGCAACGAGAAGAGCGACGGCGGCGGCAAGCGGGACAAGCGCCGGCACCGTCCAGATCGCGGCACCGTCGACATCCGATGCGAGTTCGGGAACCACGATGAGCGCGGCAACAACAAGCGCGTTCAACACCAGAAACCCGGCATCCTGCAGGGACCGGCTCATCAGCCAGCGGCCATGCGAACGCGCCGGCAACTCACTGTTCCACTTCACGCAAAGATCGGCGATCGGATCGATCAGCACCATGAGCACCGCCAGTCCGCCAGCGCCTGCGAGCGACATGGCGAGCGCGAAGCCGTCACCGGCGGAGTACAGATCGGCGGTTTCGGCCAGCCATCTGCCAAAGGTCACCCACAGCAACGAAATGGCAAGCCAGCGCGACAATCGGGCGGGTGCGAAGATCGCGTGGGCAAACACCGCAGTCAGGATCGCAAGGCCGATCAGGTCCTGAACGGCCGTCGCCTCCCCCAGATCGGCGCGGCTGAACTGCCAGGTCAGCGCGGCGACCGCTGCCACGGTCAGCGACGCCTTCGATCCGGTGAACCATGCCGCCGCCAGAGCGCCTATGCAGACGAGAAACGCACCTCCGGCCCAGTCTTCGGGCAAATGGAACATCTGCCCGATCAGAGCCATGCCGCCGACAAAAACAAGCGTTGCAAATCCGGTGAGAAGGTCAGCGATTCCCTTTCGGCCCTTCGTGGCGGCCCGCGCCGCCGCCAGATGGCTTGCAACGAGCAGCCCCGCTATCCCGACAAGCTTTACGGTTTTCGGTATGACAGCCCAGTTGGCCGCGATAAAGGCGAACAAGGCCAGGGCGACGCAGATCATGCCGATCCCGGCCAGCGCCATCGGCAGCCGCGACCGTCCGTCCTCGCGCTCCTGATCGCGGAGGATCGAGGCAGCGCCGGATGAACTGACCCATCCTTTCGCCACCCAGTCTTCCAGGTCGTCTTTCAGTCTTTTCCTGTAAGCCCAGTCGAACATCGATTTCCGTCGGAAGCGCCTTGTGTTGATCGGGTGAAACTTGAATGTGATAGCAGGCCCGGTCGATTCAACAGGGTCCTGGTTGGCGGTTGGTGCGGCCACGACAGAATAGGGTGTCACCACGCGTGTTCGCAAACAGGTATTTTCATGCCGATCCTTGCCGAACCGAAGCGCGCGCGGTGAATCGCGGAGCACCGGTTTCCGTCAGAAACGTCAGGCGTTTCCAGCGTTCCAGGACCAGCAGCGAACGTTCCCGTCCCGTTGTCCCGGGCGCAAATTGCAACAGGCGATTGACTATATTGAAGGCACACAAATATCGTGCTTGATTTTTGTGCAAGCAGCTTTCACACTTCGCCGGAAAAATCGAAAACACAGGGGAACAACATGCGTCTTTTGAAAAGCGCCGCGCTCGCATTGATGATCAGTGGAGGCAGCGCGTATGCCGAGACCGATATCAAATTCACACTGGACTGGAAATTCGAAGGCCCATCGGCACCCTTCTTCATCGCCCTCGACAAGGGATACTTCAAGGACGAGGGTCTGAACGTGACCATCGACAGCGGCGCAGGTTCGCGCGAATCGCTGCCGCGGGTCGCGACCGGAACCTATGACATGGGCTTCGGCGACATCAATGCGCTCATCAAGCTGATGGACGAACAGCCGGATCTCAAGGTCAAGGCCGTCATGATGGCCTACGAGACACCGCCGTTCGCCGTGATCGGCCGCAAGAGCCAGGGCGTGACGGAAGATCCGAAGTCGCTTGAAGGCAAGACACTGGGCGCCCCGCCGCCTGATGCCGCTTTCGGACAATGGCCCGCCTTTGTCGACGTGGCCGGCCTCGACACCAGCGGCATCACCATCGAGAATGTCGGTTTCCCGGTTCGCGAGCCGATGCTGGCGCAGGGACAGGTGGACGCGATTTTCGGATTTTCGTTTTCCTCCGTCCTGAACCTGAAGGCACAGGGCGTTCCGGAGGACGATATTTCACTGATCCTCATGGGTGAAAACGGCCTCGACCTCTACGGCAACGTGGTCATCGCCAACACCGACTTCGCCGCCGAAAACCCGGATGCGGTCAAGGGCTTCGTCAAGGCTCTGACCAAGGGCTATCTCGATGCGATTGCCGATCCGGCCGCCGCCATTCCCTATGTCATGAAGCGAAACGAAGTCCTCGATGAAGCCGTCGAAGTGGATCGCCTGACGATGGCCGTGGAAGGCTCGATCGCGACACCGGCCGTCAAGGAAAACGGCTTCGGTGGCGTCGACATGGAAAAACTGGCGAAATCCATGGAGTACCTTCAGACATCCATGGGTGTCAGCGATACGCCGCCGAGCCCGGAGAAGGTTTTCGACAGCAGCTATCTTCCTCCCAAGGAAGAACGGATGGTCAAGTAATCACACCGCTTTTCCTTAAATCAATCGTTCCTGCGGTCAGCACGATGATCGCAGGAGCCCTGTTTCGGACCTTGTCTTGACCGGATTTGTAGACCTCAGAAACGTGCGCCTGTCCTACGGCCAGGCAGCCGATGCGACCCTTGCCCTCGACGGATTGGACATGAGCATCCAAGAAGGTGAGTTCGCGGCCGTCGTCGGCCCGTCGGGCTGCGGAAAATCAACGCTCATGAAACTCGCTACCGGGCTGATCAACCCGCAGGAAGGAACCGTCGAAGTTGCCCATCAGGAGGTGTCGGGACCGGTCTCCATTGCGGGCATGGCCTTCCAGAACCCGTCGATGCTGCCCTGGCGCAGCACGATTTCCAACGTGATGCTGCCGCTGGAGATCGTCCAGCCGCACCGCGCCAACCTGAGGCGCGAGAAAGCGGCCTATACGGCAAAAGCGGAAGAACTGCTCAAGCTCGTCGGCCTCGGCGGCTTCGGAGAGAAATTTCCCTGGCAGCTATCCGGTGGAATGCAGCAGCGCGCAAACCTCTGCCGCGCGCTCATTCACGATCCGGCCTTGCTGATGCTCGACGAGCCATTCGGCGCGCTGGACGCCTTCACGCGCGAGGAACTCTGGCAGGTCATGCGCGACCTGCATGCGGAAAAGAGCTTCACGGTCATCCTCGTCACGCACGATCTCAGAGAAGCCGTTTATCTTGCAGACACCGTTTTCGTCATGAGTGCGCGACCGGGCAAGATCATCGAGCGGCGGGAAGTCTCCTTCCCCCGGCCCCGGCCGATCGACCTGATCTACGAGGCGGCTTTCAACGATATCGTTCACGACCTGAGGGCGCTGATCGCGGAAGCGAGGGTAGCAGCATGACCTCTTCGCGCTGGATCGCTCTCGCCCCTTGGCTCTGGACGATCGGACTGTTCCTGGTCTGGGAGCTGGCGGTCAAGATTTTCGATCTGCCGGTCTTCATTCTTCCGGCGCCGACGGACATCTGGGCCGCGATCGTGAAATACTGGTCGCCGATCTGGAAGAATTCCGTGCAGACGCTGTTCACCACCGTTGCCGGCTTTCTTCTCGCCGTCGTCGGTGGACTTGCGCTTGGCCTTGCCATCGGCTGGAGCCGTGCGATCTATGCCGGTCTCTACCCGCTGATGATCGGCTTCAACTCCATTCCGAAGGTCGCGGTCGTTCCGATCCTGGTGATCTGGTTCGGCATCGGCACCATTCCGGCCGTGCTGACCGCGTTCCTGATCGCGTTCTTCCCGATCGTTGTGAATGTCGCCACGGGTCTTGCGACCATCGAACCGGAAATGGAAGACGTCCTGCGCGCGCTCGGCGCCAAGAAGCTGGACATCATGCTGAAAGTCGGCATTCCGCGGTCGATGCCCTATTTCTTCGGCTCGCTGAAAGTGGCGATAACGCTTGCCTTCGTCGGCTCGGTGATATCGGAAACCGTGGCCGCAAACTCCGGCATCGGGCACATGATGCTCGCGGCACAATCGCAGTTCAACGTTCCGCTCGTGTGGGCAGGACTTGTCGCGCTCGCGGTGCTTGGCATCGTGATGTATGCGATCATGGCCTGGCTGGAACTCCGGATGACCGGCTGGGCGCACCGCGGCAACAGGTCCTGACCCTAGAGCCTGATCGATTTCAGAGCCTGTTCCCGGGGGACTGCCAAGGGGGCTCTGGAGGGGCGTCCGAGAGGCCCGGACGCCCTTTTTTGGCTTCCGCTTCTATTCGGCAGGTTCTTCGGACTTGCGCGCAGACGTGCCTCGTTTGCGGCCGGCGGCCGGCTTGGAAGCAGCCGCCTTGCGCGAGGTAGCTTTTCGTGCCGCCGATTTGCGCGGTGATGCCTTATGCGCCGTCGGCGTCTTTGCCGCAGCGGCTGCAGGTTTCCTGACCGGCGTCTCAGTTACAGCCTGCCCGGCGTCCGCCTTCGCCGGAGCGGTGCTATCTGCCAGCGGGTCTTCGGTGATGTTGCCGGTCGCAGGCGGCAGTCCGAGCACCTTGTGAAAACTCTGAAGCATTTCGAGCGTGTGCGGCGTCATCTCGTCGATATCGCCCGGGATGTAACGCACGACCTTCGCCGCAAGCTCGCGCTCCTCCTTCGACTTCAGAAGCTTCGGCAACGACGACAAGGCGCGCTCCGGCGCAAATTCGACGATCAGCGTCTGCTCCTGGAGCATGAAACTGCGCTCGTCCGGTGTAAGCGACCTGAAGGGTTCGTCCTGGGTGAGGACACGCGACGACCGTTCCAGCCTGTCCCGGCGCACATTGCCACGGCTCTCGGCGAGCAGGATCAGCATCCGGACAACCGCCTCGCGGAAGCCGCCCTCCTCGACATGCATCAGGGCGGCCTGGACCGGCGGCAGGCTGCGCAGTTCGTCCGCATGCTTGAGCGTACGGCCCGGCTGCTTCGTTCGTCCGAACCAGCGCATGTAGGGCGATCCCCAGATGGTATAGAACAGGTTCTCATACATTGTGTCGCGCAGGTCCCGGAACAGATCCATGGATTGCTCGATCATCGCCGCGTTGACCCGTTCCAGTTCCACAAAGGGATTGTCGGATGCAACCGGTTCACGCTCGGCCTTCGCTTTTTCGGCCCAACCCGGGAGCGCGCTCAAGAACGGGTTCATGCTGGAAAGGAGCTCCCGCTGCAGCCGCAGGGGATGGGTGCGCCGCCGCAAATCCGCGCTCTGCTCGGTTACACCCGCCTGAACGAACGGGCGAACGCACACGTCGTAGAACTCGGCCTGCTGTTCGGACGCCCTTGCGACCGCGGCAAACGGAATCTCGTCTTCGCGGCCATCATCGAGCGCGCGCAGGTCATCCATGCCCCGTTCGTGGAAACTGACGGTGAACTGGCGGTCGAGCAATTCGCCCTCGTAGTCGTCGATCGTCATCTCGTAGAGACCCGGCGGCAGCGCCTCGATGGTCTTCAGCGTCGAGGTCACTTCCGTGTGCTCCTTCTTGGCAATCTTGGAGGACACGAAAATGCCGAGGTGACCGACCTGGTCATGAACCATGTAGATGATCCGCTGGCCGCGGATCGCGATTTCCCGCTCGTCCGCGTAGGTGTCGAGGATCCAGTTCAGCGCCTGCTGCGGCGGGGTGATGTTGTCGCCGAAGCTGGCAAAAACGATAATGGGCGCTCGGATCTGCTTGATATCGACATTCCGGCCCGGCTCGAGCTGCGCTTCGTTCTTGGACAGCCGGTTGCCGACGAAAAGCTGTTCGACGATCCACTTCATTTCCGCCTCGTTCAGCAGGAAATAGCCGCCCCACCAGCGCTCGAATTCGAGGAAGCGATGCGGCTCCGTGTCGACCTTGGCATATAGGTCGTAATACTTGCCGAAATAGTTTCTCGCCGGATTGAGAAGCTCGAAATTCTGGACAATGTCCGCACCGTCAAACACGCCGTGCCCAAGGTCGGAGTAGAACATGGCGTTGTAGGTTCCGCCCAGAATGCCGCCATTGTAGCGCATCGGGTTTTCGCCGACCCGCCCCGCCCAGGTCGAAACCGGCGCGCCGTTGAGAATGATCGGGCCGGTGAGATCCGGGTTGGTCGCGGCGAGCAGCAGCGTTGCCCAGCCTCCCTGACAGTTTCCGGTAACCACCGGGTTGGGGGCCTCGGGATGCAATTCCTTCACCTTGCGCACGAACGCGGCCTCGGCGCGCGTGACGTCGGCCAGCGTCTGGCCCTTTTCCGGCATGCGCTTGAAGGCGACAAAATAGACGGGGTGACCGTCGCGAAGGGCGACCCCGACCTGACTGTCCGGCTTGAAACCGCCGATGCCCGCACCGTGTCCGGCGCGCGGATCGATGATGATATAGGGGCGCTTCCAGGGCTTGGGATCGCGGCAGGGCGTGTTTTCAGGCGGCCTGATCTTCAGCAGCATGTAGCAGCAGGGATGCGGCAGATCCGCGCCGTCCAAAACCAGATCATAGTCATAGATCAGGACCGGCGGGCAGCCTGCCTCCTCGTGCTCGATGAAATTGTCGCCACGCTGGCGCAACGTGTCCATCGTGAGCACGACTCGCTGAGCCGCATCCTTCCAGTAACTCTCAAAAGCGTTGTAGAGCGCTCCTTGCGCCTGGGCCTGCGTCAGGTCTTCGAACGCCTTGCCATAGGCCGTCAGGCTGTCCTGCCAGCGCTGCTTGTGCACATCCGTGATGTGGGTCAGATGCTTGGTGAGGCCGCGTCCCATCAATTCCGCCATGTTCGACATCTCGGCCGCCTGGGCCTGCCATGCGGTGATGCGCTGCGAAGGTGACCAGGCCGTCGCATCTTCCAGGGAATGCAGAAACTCGTTGTGGCCCTTTTCGAGCGCGTCGAAAATGTCCTTCATCAGGACCTCCTATCCAACAATGCTGTAGCCGCCGTCGATGAAGTGAATGCCGCCCGTGACGTTGAAGGCTTCACGGCTCGCAAGAAACGCGGCATAGGCCCCGACATCGTCGATCGTTGCAAGGTGATGTGTAGGCGCACGCTCGGCGGCGTCATTCAGAAGCTCGTCGAACTCCGCGATCCCGGATGCCGCACGTGTCCTCAAGGGTCCGGGAGACAGCGCATGCACCGAAATCCCCCTCGGCCCCATCTCGGCCGCGGCGTAGCGGGTCGCGGCCTCGAGAGCCGCCTTGACCGGCCCCATGACCCCGTAGTTCTCGACCACTTTCTGCGCGCCCATGAACGAGACCGTCATGCAGGTTCCCCCTTGCGGCATCAGGGGCTCGGCCCTGCGTATGAGCCGCAGGAACGAGTGGACGGATATGTCCATCGCCAGGGAAAACCCGTCCGCGGAGCAATCCACGACACGGCCATGTAGGTCTTCCTTCTTCGAAAAGGCGATGGAATGCAGCAGTGTGTCGAGCTTGCCCCATTTCTCATCGATCGCGGCGAAGAGGGCATCCGCTTCGCCTTCATCGCGCACGTCGAGCGGTGCGATGATGTCCGCGCCAAGCTCTTCTGCGAGCGGGCGAACATAGGGCTCCGCCTTTTCATTGAGATAGGTGACCGCGAGGTCGGCCCCCTGCTCACGAAAGGCTTTCGCACAGCCATACGCGATGGACTGGTCGTTGGCGACGCCAACCACAAGGGCCTTGAACCCCGTCAAATCAAACATGACTGTCAGCTCCTGACGTCAAAACAGACTGGAACCGGCCTGAAGCCGGGCGAGCCCTCCCGTCATTTCGGCCGCAACCTGAAACTCTTCGCACTGCAACATGATCACTGTGACGACACAATGACTTTCCGCAAAATAGGTGATTGTGCGCAGGCAATCTCCTCGCGAAATTTACTTACTTTAGGTCAATTTAAGCAATACAACCTGCATACAACTTCAATTTGAAAATAATTAAAGCCTTGTTATTTTGGAAAAAAGGCTCATCTTAAATTATGGTTATGTTGTGATTTCAACTCAATCTGTGTTAATTAAACAGAAAAATATATTAGATCTTGAGGACCGCGTCATGAAGAAAGTTTTGATTGTCCTTCTGCTATTGTCCGGCAGTTCTGCACCAGGCTTTGCACAAACAGCGTGTAACCCGGCAACGCAGTATTGCCGGTAACACGGCAAGTCTAGACTGGCACCGGACATGCCCGACCTCGTCGCCCTGCTATTCGGCGCGCTGATCATCGGCGTTTTTTCCTACGAGCGTTTCAACAAGGCGACTTATGGCAGCCGCAGGCAACTCGAACGCCTTGTCGACCTGCTGACGCCCGACAAGCTCCGGGCGCGCAAGACGGTTTTTCACGCGTATACGTTCTACGCGCTGACAATGCTGCTCATCTACTTCTTCCTGTGCGCCTACGCAGAGGTCATCCCCTATCTCGGGGGACCGGACATCCTTGCCGATACGGTCGGCGCCAGCCAGCTGCCGACCGCACCGACCGAGGAAGCGGCCGGTTCCACGGTCGGTTTCGTGCCGCTCAGCAACAACGAGAGCGTTTTCTGGGCCCAGCCGCTGTCGAGCGAGACAGGCCCAGCCGAAAAACGGAATTTTCTCGACATCGGCATAGACCCGTCCATCTCGCTCACGATCGCTCTCATCATCGTCGGCCTCGCACCGACCTTCCCGGTCCTGCAGCGTTTCGAAGACTGGATGCGCAGTGCAGCGCACCGGCTCGCAGGCATTCCGACGCGCGTCATCGGTGCGGGCGAGGATCTTCAGCGCAACTCGATCCAGCTCCGTGATGAAGGTGACGAAGACAACGACATTCCGAAAAACAGCCTGCTGATCCCGCGCGGTCATTGGGAGCGCATCCGGCACTATTCGCAGGCTGCCGGCGGGCAACTGGCCGATCCTCAGGATTTTCACGAGGATCTTGACCTCATTTTTTCCATTTCCTCGTGGATCCTGGACCGGAAACTCAAGCTGGCGAATGCCAGCCAGCGCGAGGAATTCGACAAGCTTGAAGCCGCCCTGACACGGCGCCGGGACGTCCTCCTGCTGGAGCTCGACGAAAAATCGAGCTACCAGGCAGGTGAAACTGCCGTGGTCTCGGAGAAGGCCGATGCGACAGCAGAAGCCGAAGCTCCCCATGAAGGAAACGGTTCAGGAGAAAACCCGGCGGCCACCGAGAAGAAACGCGCCAGCTGGGAACGGCTGGCCGAAGAAGCCGATCACCTCGCCGACGACCTCTGCATCTTGCTGGCGCTCTATGTCGAGCACGAAATCATCATCCCGGATTCAGGCGCTCAACGGCTCGAGAAAAACGCCACCAGTTCGGTCAGGCAACAGATCCTTGCGAAGAAGAAGCTCGAGGCCTTTTTGAGCGATCTGTTCAATGAGCATGCGGGTCCCGTTCACGCCCGCTCACATGCGATGCTGACTATCCTTTGGTCCGCTGGCATCACGGTCTCGCTCGCGCTTGCCTGGAGCGTCTTTCCCGGTCCCTATGAAACCGCGCTGCAAAGCGGCTCCGCCGGGAGCCCCTACTGGCGCGCGCTCGGATATGCCACCACCTCGTTCAACAGCTTCTGCGTTCCGATCATCATCGCCCTGGCGTTGCGCGACGGCGCGCGCCAGACCCACCGCTGGCGGAACATGTCACAGGCGCATTGGACGAAGCGACTTCCGCAAGCCGCCGCGCTTGTCTTCGTTTCCTGGGCTGTTGCGACACTCTTCATCATTGGCCTGGTTCTCTGGCGCTCGGCCATTGAATCGGGCGGCTGGGAAGAAAACCAGCGCACCGTCTGGGCAACGCTGCAGGCATCATTCGAATACAATGCACCGACGCCTCTGAGAGGGGCAGTCCTTGCCCTGATCCTCGTCGTCCTGCTGGATGCCGCCGCGACTCTGTCCCGAGCCGAAGTGTCGCAAAAGACAATGGCCTGGAGCCGGGGCTGGGCGATCCGGGCAGCAATCCTCATGGGGCTGTGCGGCGGCGCCACCCGCTTCCTCACATCCTGGGCGTCTGCGCTCAACCGGTCGGCAGAGCAACCGCAACTCGACGCGATCGACCACGGCCTGATCGCCTACGCGGCGATTTATTCAGCGATACTCGGTTTCCTGGTGGTCTTCTGCGTCGCCGAGGCACTCCAGAACCAGCGCAGGCGGCAATCAGGGGTGAGCACGAAATCAGGGCCGCTTGTCGGCCAGACGTCGACGAAGTCCAGATCGGCAGCGTCGTCATGAAATGGATGATTTGTCTTTACCTGGTTTTCGTGCAGGCTTTCGCTGTCACCTGGACAGCATCCGCAGACGAACACGCTGCGCCCATCAAGATGGCCGTCCGGACGGATACCCGCCCCTTCATTTGGAAGAACACTGCCTCGGACGAATTTCTGGGTTTTTACTGGGACATCTGTACGGAGGCGATCTACCGTGCAGGCTATCAGGTTGAGACTGTCGAAATCACCTCGGCCGAGCGAATATCCATTCTCAATACCGGCCGGACCGGTCCGGACGATGGCCGGAAAGCACCAGCCAAAGTCGCATCTCTGGAAGGCGCACCGCCCGCTGGCCGCCAAGCGAAGCCCGCGTCTACCGAAATTGATTTTCTGTGTGACCCGACCACGATCACGCTTCAGCGCATGCGCAGCTTTCCGATCGAAGAGAAGACGCCCGTCCTTCATTTTTCGCAGATCGTCTTTGTCGCCAACAGCTCCTTCGTGAAGTCCAAGCAGGGCAAGGACATCACCAAGAACGAAGGCAAATTGCCGGAAGACGGGCCGGAACCGACATGCGACTGCATCCTTCCCTGGATTGACCATCTCGGCGCTACGGCACGCGGCGAACCGTCTCCCGCGCACAGTTGCAAGACCCCCTGGTGGCCGGAGAAGACAGAAGAACAGGCCGACACTTCCGCGGACGGTGACGCAACCGGTACCGAAGGAGAGCCCCAGACCAAACAGGCAAGTTTCTGGGACCGGTTCAAGATCGAGTTTCAGTTCGTTCCGGCAACACCCCAGCAGGTCAAGACCGAAGGGCCCAAGGACTATGAAATCTGGGGGTATGTGGAAGGCTCGACGATCGGCGATGCGCTCAATACGCTGCTGAGCAAGCCGCCCAGGAACCGGATCGGAGCCAAGATCGTCTGTTCGCGCAGCTACACCTCGCATACGGCGGCGGCGCGGGCGTTCTGCAACGGAAACCTGTCCCGCTACTATGGCGATCTCGACATCGTGCAGGCCTCGCTTGCGGACCAGCGCAACCAGACCCGGACGGAATGCGCGATGGATCCGGCGCCGTCGGGCACCGGCCGCTACGAGCCCTACGCTTTCGTCATTTCATCGAGAGAACATCCGGGCTTGCCGGAAAAAATCGATCTCGCCCTTTACAGCATGTTTCAGGACGGCACGATCGAGCGCCTGTTCGCCGGCCATTTCCCGGACACCCAGATGTCCGACTTTCTCAACACGCTCTTCCGGATCAACAGCATTCCCGCCGGGACCATCGTGGTGGAAGGCGCCGAAGACGAACAGTCAGACGAGACAGCTCAGAACTGAAAAAGCCGGCCCCGCAATCGCGGGGCCGGCCTTCATTCGCATGCATTTCAGTGCGGGGTCTTACGCCAGATCGAAACGGTCCGCGTTCATGACCTTGGTCCAGGCGGCAACGAAGTCCTTGACGAACTTGGCCTGGTTGTCGTCCTGGGCGTAAACCTCTGCATAGGCACGCAGGATCGAGTTGGAGCCGAAGACGAGGTCTGCGCTGGTCGCCGTCCATTTCAGCGTGTTCAGCTGGCGGTCCCGGATTTCGTAGGTTCCGTTGGACGCCGGCAGCCAGCTGTTGGACATGTCGGTCAGGTTGACGAAGAAATCCGTCGTCAATGCACCTTCGCGGTCGGTGAAGACACCGTGCTTGGAGCCGCCGTGGTTCGCACCGATGACGCGCAGGCCGCCGACGAGAACCGTCATTTCCTGTGCAGTCAATCCGAGCAGCTGCGCCCGGTCGAGCATCATTTCTTCAGGGCTGACCGCGTAGTCTTTCTTTTCCCAGTTGCGGAAACCGTCCGCAAGCGGTTCCAGGACCTCGAAGCTTTCCGCGTCGGTCTGCGCGTCGGTCGCGTCACCACGCCCCCCGCTGAACGGGACAGCTGTGTCGAAGCCGGCGGCCTTGATGGCCTGCTCGACACCGACATTGCCGGCCAGAACGATGACATCGGCAAGCGAAGCACCGCTTTCCGCCGCGATCGGCTCAAGGGCAGCGAGCACCTTGGCGAGCCGTGCCGGTTCGTTGCCTTCCCAGTCCTTCTGCGGAGCAAGCCGGATGCGGGCACCGTTGGCACCACCGCGCTTGTCGGAGCCGCGGAACGTGCGGGCGCTGTCCCAGGCGGTGGCGATCATGTCAGCAGCGGAGAGACCGCTTGCGGCAATCTTCGCCTTGACCGCATCGACGTCGTAGGAAGTCGATCCCGCCGGGATCGGATCCTGCCAGATCAGGTCTTCAGCAGGGACGTCCGGTCCGAGATAGTTGGCGCGCGGCCCCATGTCGCGGTGGGTCAGCTTGAACCAGGCGCGGGCAAAGGTGTCACGGAAGTAGGCTTCGTCTTCCATGAACTTGCGGCAGATCTCGTTATAGACCGGGTCCATTTTCATGGCCATGTCGGCATCGGTCATCATCGGGTCGTGACGGATGGACGGGTCGGTCGCGTCGACCGGTTTCTCGCCTTCCGGCATGTCGACCGGTTTCCACTGCCATGCGCCTGCCGGAGACTTCGTCAGTTCCCATTCATAGTTGAACAGGTAGTCGAAATAGCCCATGTCGAACTTGGTCGGCTCTTTCGTCCAGGCGCCTTCGATACCGGAGGTGAAGGCATTGGTCGCCTTGCCGTCCTGGCCGGGGTTGGACCAGCCGAGACCCTGTGCTTCAACGCCGGTCGCTTCAGGCTCGACACCGATCTTGTCGACGGCACCGCGGCCATGCGCCTTGCCGACGGTGTGGCCGCCGCAGGTGAGCGCGGCCGTTTCCTCGTCGTTCATGGCCATGCGCCTGAAGGTTTCGCGGATATGCGCGCCGGTCTTGACCGGATCCGGATTGCCGTTGACCCCTTCCGGGTTCACGTAGATCAGGCCCATGTGAACGGCTGCGAGCGGGTTTTCCAGCGTCGACGCATCGTCCAGATCGTCATAGCGGTTTTCGGACGGCGCCAGCCATTCCTGCTCGGATCCCCAGTAGACGTCTGTCTCCGGGCCCCAGATGTCCTCGCGGCCGAAACCGAAGCCGAAGGTCTTGAAGCCCATGGTCTCGTAGGCCATGTTGCCGGCCAGGATGATGAGGTCGGCCCAGGACAGGGCGTTGCCGTATTTCTTCTTCACCGGCCAGAGCAGACGGCGTGCCTTGTCGAGGCTGGCATTGTCCGGCCAGGAGTTGAGCGGCGCGAAGCGGATGTTGCCGGAGCCGGCGCCACCACGGCCGTCCTGCATCCGGTAGGAGCCCGCCGAGTGCCATGCCAGGCGAATCATGAGCCCGCCGTAGTGACCCCAGTCAGCCGGCCACCAGTCCTGACTGTCGGTCATCAGGGCGCGGACGTCGGCCTTGACCGCTTCATGATCCAGGCCCTTCGCGGCTTCGCGGAAGTTGAAGTCCGGATCCATCGGGTTGGTCCGGGCACCGTGCTGGTGCAGAATGTCGAGGTTGAGCGCATTCGGCCACCATTTCGTAACCGGCTTGTCCATCGACGTGTTACCGCCGTGCATGACCGGGCATCCACCCGCTTTGTCGACTTTTGCGTCCATATTCCTCTCCAATTCGAGTCCCGGTGCGACGCACCGCGCTTACACAACTCCGATCCGGTGACAGCATTTTGACAGTTCGCGCTTCTTTGAGCGCGCTGACTATCCAGATGCTTGCAGGTGGCCGGAGAACTCCGTGATCTGTTACCAGGCCGTTCCGTGTGACTACATTTAAGGTGCAGATCACGCGTTTCCAGTCTGGTGTGATTCTAAACTAGCAGAGCCTATCGATCAGAAGAAGTTGAATTTACTGATCGCTTTGATAGGATTTTCTTATGATAAATATCACGCTGAAACAACTCCGTTATTTTGAAGCCCTGGCCCGTCACGGGCACTTCGGCAAAGCGGCGGATGCCTGCGCGATTTCGCAACCGGCCCTGTCGATGCAGATCAAGGAAATGGAGGAAGCGCTCGGTGCGCCCCTGATCGAACGCGGCCCCCGGCAGGTCAGGCTGACGCATTTCGGTGAAGTCGCGGTCGAGCGCGCCCGCGACATCCTGCGCGCCGCGGAAGAACTCGGCGATCTGGCCCGGGCCTCGCGCGACCGGCTTGTCGGGCGGCTGCGCATTGGCGTGATCCCGACGATCGCGCCCTACCTGCTTCCGCGCGTCATCGGGGCCTTGTCCGATCAGCATCCCGAGCTTGAGATCCACGTCCGTGAAACCGTGACCCCCAAGCTCATTCAGGAACTCGGCGAGAGCAAGCTGGACACGGCAATCGTCGCCCTGCCCGTTTCCGAAGGATCTCTCGCGGAGATCCCCCTGTTCAGCGAAGCCTTCATGCTGGTCCGCTCGGCCAGCGATGCGGACGCGCCCATGCCCAGCGCCGACAGGCTGCGGGAAATGCGGCTTCTGCTGCTTGAGGAAGGTCATTGCTTTCGCGACCAGGCCCTGTCCTTCTGCAATCTTCCGTCCGGCCCGCCGCGTGAAGTGCTGGATGCCAGTTCCCTGTCCACGCTGGTCCAGATGGTCAGCGCCGGGATGGGGGTGACGCTCATTCCGGAAATGGCCGTTCCGGTCGAAACCCGTTCGGCATCCGTCTCCGTGTGCCGTTTCGAAAACCCCGAACCGACAAGGACCGTCGGCATGGTCTGGCGCAAATCCAGCCCGCTGGCGAGTCAGCTTGGCGAAATCGCGGAGATCGTCCGGACCTGCTGCTAATGCGGTGAATTTGCCCGACAACGTCGTTGCAAATCTTTGGAAACCGGACGATTTCCTGCAGATGTGCGCCTGCCCCTCCACCGTCATCCCGGCCAAGCGCAGCGCGAGCCGGGATCGGGGAGCCACAAGCGTTAGCGATTATTGAACGTGCCGTCCCCCAGGCCGAAGCTTCCCCGGCTCCGCGTCTCACGCTGTTCGCCCGGGGTGACGATGGTGGTTGGAGGCATCGCGGCCGCCATCCGGGCGAGATACCGTCGCCTAGATCTTCCTGGCAACGACAAAGCGGCTGCGCGGTTCCGGATAGGTGCCGGTTTCAATGATGTCGAAACCGGCGCTGCCGATCATGTCCTCGACCGCGGCAAAGGTATAGGAGCGCACGAACGGGGCCTTGCCGAAAAGTTGCATCACCTTGATCATCGGCACGAACAGCCAGGCCTTGTCGCCGAGGCAGACGGTTTTTGAAATAAAGAGGCCGCCCGGCTTCAGGAGGCCATGGACGCGGGCAAGCAGGTCTTCGGGATTTTCCACCAGGTGCAGAAAGTTGAAGCCGAGGATGGCGTCATAGCCCTTGCCGTTGTCGACCGCTTCACTGAAGGCGTCGGCAACCGCAAAGCGGAGCCCGGCCGGAACTTTGTTTTCCTCTGTTGCCGCGGCAAGCTTGTCGTCGGCGATGCGGATCATGCCAGGCGCGAAGTCCGTTGCCAGATACGACGACACGTTGCCGGCCAGAAGAAGCGCCGTCGAGCCGGTTCCGCAGCCGAGTTCGAGAACGTCGTCCGTTGGCCCCAGATGCTCCACGGTACGCGCGAGCGTCTTTTCGTAGGCCCCCTGATCCTTGATCGGCGAGGCTGCATATTTGTCGGAGATCTTGTCCCAGAACCGGGTCGAGGGTGTCATGTCATTGGTCCAGGTGATGGTCATGGTCTTTCTTTCCTATCATGTCGGGCGTCAGGCTGCGGCCATCGCGATGCCGGGCGCGCTATTTTCTCTATCGGCAGGCTTGCGGCCGACGACGGCCGTGCTCCAGAAACGGGTCCAGCGTCCCGCACCAACCTGCAGCGTCATCAATTGATCCAGGCCGCGCTGCCGCAGCTGCCGCTGCACCATCGCCGCGTCGAACCGGTGCGTCCGCCACTTCAACTGGACGAAGGTTCCAAGGAGCGATTTGCGGGTTGTCACCAGCAGAAGCCTGCCGCCGGGTTTCAGAACCCGGCACATTTCCGCAAGCGCCGTTTCGGGCTTTGCGAGATGTTCAAGCGCGTGCGCGCACATCACGAAATCAAAGCTGTCATTGTCGTAGGGCAGCGCGGAAATGTCGGCGAGATCCGCGCAGCAGCCGATGCCGGCATCCCGGAGGTTGGCGGATGCCTCCTGCAGCATGACCGGCGAAATGTCGACTGCCGTCAGGTCGAGCGCGCGCGGCATTTCCCTTGCCAGCGCCAGCGACATGGCGCCGGTGCCGACGCCGCAATCGAGCACCTTCACCGGTACCTCGTCGCCTTCATTCAAACCGGCTGCCACCTGACCCATCAGGTCGCGGTATGCGGAGGGAAAGCCGAGCCGTCCGATCTTGCGGTCCCAGCACGGCGCACAGGCGTCATAGGCCGCGCGCAACTGGTCGGTCCCGAAACTGTCCCGGCTGACGGCAATCTGCCAGGAACCGAGCCGGCGCTCGAAAACCGGGATCTGCGGTGTGTGATGTTCAAGTGTCATGGTCACTCCCCACGGCCGCCGCGCAGACCGATCCGACTGAGAATGTCGCGGCCGATCGCGCGGCCACCGCCGGGCGAGGCCACGAAGTCGAGACAGGCAAGACAGATTTTCAACAGCACCACGGCGAACGAATGCGGACACATGGGGAACTCCTTTCGAGCGCTTGTTACCCCCAACGCATCTGAATAGAAATTGCCGAAATCTCGTTAGGTGATATACAAATTTGCATGAACTGGCAGAGCATCACATTTGACTGGAACCAGGCGCGCGCTTTTCTCGTGACCGCCGAAGAAGGCTCGCTCTCAGCAGCGGCCCGGGCGCTCGGTCTGACCCAGCCGACCCTAAGTAGGCAGGTGGCCGCCCTAGAAGAGACACTCGGCGTGACGCTGTTCGAGCGGGTCAACAAAAGCCTGATATTGACGGAAGCGGGAGTTGAGCTCGCCGAACACGTGCGTGCCATGGGCGAAGCGGCGAGCCGGGTGTCCCTAGCCGCGTCAGGACAATCCCAGCAGATCGAGGGGCTGGTCACCATTTCCACGACCGACGTCATGGCCGCCTATGTCCTGCCGGACATTTTCAAGGATCTGCGGCGCAAGGCGCCCGGCATCGAGATCAGGGTCATATCCACGAACAGCCTTAGTGACCTCCGCCGCCGCGAGGCCGACATTGCCATCCGCCATGTCGCGCCGGATCACCCGGAGCTGTACGCCCGCAAACTGCGCGATGCGAACGGGCGGATCTTCGCCGCCCGCTCCTATCTCGAACGGTTCGGGCGCAAGCTGACGATAGCCGACGCACCGGATCTCGATTTCCTGGGCTATGAGGACAATGAGCAGCTGATCGGCTACCTGCGCGCGCTTGGGCTAGACGTCACCCAGGCCAACATCAAGATCAGTTCACCGAACCTGCTCGTTGCCTGGGAATATGTGCGTCTCGGGTTCGGACTTGGTGTCGGCGGTGACGAGATTGCCGCACGGTGCCCGGAAATCGTACCGGCATTTGAAGATGCGCCTGCGGTCAGTTTCCCGATCTGGCTGGTGACCCATCGCGAGCTGCACACCAGCCTCAGGATCCGCACGGTATTCGACCATCTTGCGGAAGGACTGCTTGCGGCGCGGCATGAGAGCCAGGCAAATTGTCCATAGGACTTCAGTGGCTGGCGACCACGCGATGCACACCCGAGGATTCAGCTGCTGATTCACGCGGATGGATGTCGGCAAAGATCTCGATCGCGTTGTTCTCCGGATCCCGGAAGAACAAGGTGCGATGCGGAAAGTCCTGATTGGTTGGCGGCTCAATGATATCGACGCCCTTTTCCTGCAACGTCTGAAAGGCAATATCCACGTCCGCCGGCGGCACCCTGAAACTGACCTGCACGCTGGCGGACCCAGCCGGAACCGGCGGACCGTCATAGGATCGACCGCGCGGCCGGAGCCCCAGGAACTGGCTTCCCACCCTGAACGCGATCCAGTGACCTTCCTCCTGTTCTTCGATCTCGAAGTTGAAAATATCCTTGTAGAAGGCTTTCATTCTGTTCAGATCATCACACAGGATGATCACGTAACCAACGCTTCGGATTGCGCGAAGTCCACTGAGTTCATTCATGTTCCAACCTCCTTTGTTGCCCGGATTGGATTAGCTGCCGACGATGCAATCCTTCAACTCAGATGTGCTAACGCACAGGGATAGAATTTCTCTGTCTCACAGACCGTCACGGATCAAACGACATGACCTACCGACTTCCGTCCTTGAACACCCTGCGCGCCTTCGAGGCCGCCGCGCGGCACCTCAGTTTCAAGACTGCAGCAAGTGAACTGGGTGTCACCGCAGGCGCGGTCAGCCAGCAGATCAAGAAGCTTGAAGCATCGCTCGGCGTCATCCTGTTTCGCCGCTTGCCCAACGGACTTCTGCTTACGGACGCAGGGGAAACGTATTTGCCGGCCATCACGAGGATTTTCGACGACCTGACCCGCGCGACCGAACAGATCGCGCCGGACATCAACAGCAGAAAATTCGTGATCGGTGTTTCCCCGTCCGTCCGGTCCCTGCTGCCGGAAAGCTGGCCTCACCGGGGTGAAGCGTTGAACAACCACGTGCGCGAATGCATCGAAACCACGGATATCAATCTGCTTTTGAACAACGAGCTCGATTGCCTTATCAGAGCCGAGAGCGGACCCTACCGGGACCTTACTCTTGTGGTCATAGCGAACACACAGAGCGGGCCCGACCTGCATTTTGTCTGCAAACCCGGAACGGCAGAATGCGCGCAGTCGAAGGCCATATTGAAGGATCTGGCCCGGCACCTGACCGCGCCGCGGGACCGGGCTGCGGACGCCTGAAACAATTCAAATCGCAGGCAGCGGCGAAAAACCTGTCCGGGCCATCAGTGTTTCGAAATAAGCGCGCACGTTCGCCGGAAATTCCAATCCCCTGACCACGGCGGCGGATCGCAACAACGGCAGCAGGCGAATGTCGTCCCTTGACAACGTGCCGTTCACGGCCTCCGGACTTCTGATCTGTCCATCCAGCTCCTCCAGCACGGGGGTCAGGTCACCGATAAACTTCCGCGTTCTGGCTCTGAGCGCGACAAAATCCTCATAGACCTTGAGCTTGCGGACCATGTAGTGGTCATGCGCTGCGATCGTTGCCATTTCCGGAAGCCCGAGCAGCGGATAACGGGGCATGGTGAGATAGGGGGTGATCTTCAGAATGCGATCGCACAGGTCCGCGATTTCGGAACGCTCCGTTCCCGTCAGAAGCGGAGCGCCGATTGCCTCGATGTGATCGACCATGTCCATGCTCTCCAGCATGGGCGATCCGTCGTCCAAGACCAGGATCGGGATAACGCGTCTGCCGACAAGAGAGATCATCGCCTCGCTGTCGTCATCAAGCACCACCTGCTCTTCCAGCGGAATACCCTTGAGCGCTGCAATCATGCGCACGCGAAAGCAGAGCGAACAGTGCTCGAACATGAGAAGTTTCACGGCTACCTCGTCTGCAGGTTCGTCCCATCCCAGATCGCGTGGGGTCTGCGCCAACGCTGTGCAATGAGCGGTTCAGCCCTCGTCTTCATCCAACTCCAGATCGGTCGGCTCGTAGTTGTTGCCCTCCCCGCGGAGAAACGCGCTGCCTACCGGTGCTGACAACAGATCGACAAAACTGTCATCCCTGTTCAGAACCGCCCCGATGGCGACGTAGGACGGGCTTGGGTTTTCGTTGTATTCCTCGTCACTGAGTTCGTCGACATCCGCCCGGATGCGCCAGCCCGTGTCGGGGTAACGATCGCTCTCCTTGTGCTCCGGCTGCTCACGATACAGGAAACCGGCGCGCGCACGCCCCTCAAGAACCGCCTTGTCGACAAAACAGCGTGCAAACCAGTTGTTGAAGTCGGTCCTGAAGCGTTCCTTCTGCGCAGGATCGTCCCAATCGATGTCGATGATATGATGCAGGCGGAACGCAACCCTGTCTCCGCGTGCGAGGCCAGGGATGTCGACGGGCTCGTTGTCGAGAACCCCTGACAGGACCTCACCGTCACGGTGGTCGACTTCCACCCACATGCGTTCGGCACCATAGGTCTCCGTCGGCGGAACAGCCCTGAAGATCAGCTGCACGAGAACCCCGGCAGCGACTTCCTCCAGCTGTTCGTTTCCGGGCAGATAAAACGTATAGGGCGCTTCCCGCCTGATGGGGCGTGGATCGTCCAATTCGTAACCGGCATCACTCATCGTTTCGTCCGCTGCCTGCAAACGTTGCCTTCAAACCCGTTTCACCGTCACCGCAGCATCCAGTTGAGCACCAGCCGCCAGTCGGTCATGCGGATCGGGGTGCCGTGGGTGCCGGTGTCGAACAGCGTGAACTTGATGGGATAGTTCGGCGCGCGCGACTTGATCTGCTTGAAGAAGTTCGCCTGGGTTTCCCAATTGTAGACCCGGTCCAGCGTGCCCTGGCCCATATAGATGGGGACGTTGCGCGACAGTGCGCCGGAGCCGAAGATGTTGGGGTCCTTGGGCGAGCCGAGCAGCATGATGCCGCTGAGGAGCTTCGCGTAATTGGCATTGCGCAGGAGGTTCCAGCAGATGATGCCGCCCATCGAACCGCAGGCGACAACCACCTTCGCACCCGGCGATACCTGTTTCTGGTACTGGATCAGCGCCGCGACATCCGCCGTGCCGCGCTTGTCGAAATTCTTGATGTCCACGGTCAGATAGGCACCGCCGTTGCGCACCATCAGGTTCTGGATCCGGTTGAAGTTGCCGCCGAAGGACACGTCGTTCATGCCCTGGAAGCGGTTGCCGCCCTGGCCGTGAATATAGATCACGACCATGCGTGCGCCGCCCTTCCACTTGCCGGTCCCCATATAGGTGACGGTGCGCCCGTTGGCCTGGAGCTCCGCGCTACCCCTGCCCCGCTTGGGCTTGTAGGACACGTAGTTGCCGAACACCTTGCGCTCGTCGACCTCGTCACGGTCGCGCAGGTCGCGCTGCTTGGAATATTCAACGACGATGAAATCACCGTCGTAAAGCGTTTCGGTGACCTTCTTGTATTTGAAAAGGCGATCCTTGTAGGGCTTCAAGGCGTCTGCCTGTGCGCTCCCCGCCCAGGCGACGAGCGTTCCCAGAACAATGGCCCCGGCCAATCGGGCCGGGACGACTGACTTCAACCGGTGCAGCATTCTGGGTCCTTCATTCGGGCGCGCATTCGTTCGATTTGCAGGTCAGACTACGCGCCGCCCCGGATCAGCGCAATTGCGGAGGATGCAAAAGCGGGCGGTCATCCCCGCCGAAGAAGTCAAATATCCTGCAGCGGGTATCTCCGGCGCGAAAACCTGGAACGGATCCAATCACGCGAAAATCAACTCGAAAAACCGGCTTTCACAATCTGTCACTGCGATTATTACCGAGGAATTCCTTAAAGTTATCCACACCTTAGAGCGTGTTTTGAATAACTTGCTCGCAAATTGCGAATTTAAGGAATTGGTAACCATAAAAATCCAAGACTGCAGGACACAAAGGTCCGCAAGAGGCCCGACCGCAAGACAATGCACGGTTAGTGCGGTGAATTTGAAGTTCGTTCGAAGCCCGCTGCAAAAATGAGTCGAACTTCAGATCCAGGTGACTAGTTCAGGAGAACCCAGATGCCAGTCATTTCCTTTGCAAATGCAAAAGGCGGCGCAGGTAAGACCACGGCCGCCTTGCTGCT
Source organism: Roseibium sp. (assembly GCF_965229775.1). GTDB lineage: Bacteria > Pseudomonadota > Alphaproteobacteria > Rhizobiales > Stappiaceae > Roseibium. The sequence continues at coordinate 3,615,504 of NZ_OZ245929.1, read as the reverse complement.
TGCGACAGAAGTCGCGGCGCGGGGCAAGCGCGTGACCATCTTCGACGCCGACCCGCAGAAATGGATCTCCAAGTGGCACGACCTGCCCGAGCACTGCCCCGGCATCTCGGTGGTCAGTGAAATGTCACCGGCCTCGATCACCGAACAGATCACCCATGCCAGCGAGACGTCCGACTACGTGATCGTCGATCTCGAAGGCACCGAAAACCTGATCGTGGCCAACGCCCTGTCGGTTTCAGACCTTGTTGTCGTTCCGATCCAGGGGTCTTCGATGGATGCGCGCGGCGGCGCCAAGATCCTGACGCTGATCAAGAAGCTGGAGAAGATCGTCCGGCAGGACATCAACCATTGCGTGGTGCTGACGCGCACCAACGCGGCCGTGACCACCCGCGCCATGAAGGCGGTGCAGGACTTCCTGGCGGCCCAGAACATCGACGTTCTGATGACACCGATCGTGGAGCGGGCCGCGTTCCGGGATCTCTTCGAATTCGGCGGCGGGCTTGCCGGTCTCGACCCGAAAGTCGTCTCAGGCGTCGCGAAGGCCAGGGAAAACGCGGCTCTTTATGCCGCCGAGATCCTGGAACGGGCCATCAAGGTTCCCCAGAAACGGTGGTACAACATCTTCAAGCGCGCCAGTTGACGCTGCGCCATCATGACGGGTAGAGGCCGGGTTTTGACCCGGCTTTTTCTTTTGGGAAACCCATCCGCTCACACCCCTGCAAAACCCGCGCGATTTTCTTCGCTTGGTTCCCGGCCGGACGCCACGCTAGGGTACGGACCGCGTGCAGGTGAATGAACTGGAGGACCTCATGTTTCCGTTGCCCTTTCGTGCCGCTCCCCTCTTCGCCGCCGGCTTCCTGCTTGCCGGCTGCTTCGGTGAAGACGGCAATGTTGCACTCGGGACCATCGAGAGAGACAGGGTCGCGCTGACGGCCACTGCCAACGAGATATTGGTGGACCTGCCTGTCGCGCAGGGAACATTCGTCGAGGCCGGCACCATCCTTGCCCAGCTGGACCCGACCCAGCAGCAGGCCGTTGTCAATCAGGCGCGGGCCGAAATGCAAAAGAGCAAGGCCAATCTGGACAAGCTCATCAACGGATCCCGGCCGGAGGAAATCGCCCAGGCCCGCGCCAGCGTCGCCAGCGCGCGGGCGAACCTTCTGAACGCGGAAGCCTCGTTCGAGCGCTATGACGACCTGACCACGCGGGGCACCACCAGCCAGGCCCAGCTGGACAGCGCCCGCGCCAGCCGGGACGCGGCGGCCGCCAGCCTCGACGGGGCAAGAGAGAATCTCAAGGAGCTCGAGATCGGCTCGCGGGAGGAAGACATCCAGATTGCACGGGCCGAGCTTGCCGCCGCGGCGGCCAATCTCGAAACCCAGGAGACGATCCTGTCCGACCTGACCATTACCGCGTCAAGGAATGGTGTGCTCGACAGTCTTCCCTGGAACCTTGGCGAACGGGTCACGGTCGGCAGCCCGGTCGCCGTCATGCTGGCAGGTTCTGCCCCCTATGCCCGCGTCTATGTGCCTGAGCCCTACCGGGTGAAGGTCAAGGAAGGTGACAGTCTCGAGGTCCGGATCGACGGCCTCGACACCTCAATTGAGGGTGAAGTCCGGTGGATCAGTTCGGACCCGTCGTTCACGCCCTATTACGCGCTCAACCAGTCGGAGCGCGCGCGGCTGATGTATGTCGCCGAAATCCAGTTGCCGGACAGTGCGTCGGATCTTCCCAACGGCGTTCCGGCGCAGGTTGTGCTGCCGTGAGCGATCCGGACAGCGACATCGTCGTCAGAGCGACGGGACTCGTGAAGAAGTTCAAGGATTTCCGGGCTGTCGACGGGCTCGACCTGGTGATCGAGCGTGGCATGATCTACGGGTTTCTGGGCCCGAACGGCTGCGGCAAGACGACGGCGATGCGCATGCTGACCGGCCTTCTCACACCGACGGAAGGCACGGTTGAAGTGCTTGGGCTGTCGGTGCCGAAGGACGCCGAAACGCTGAAATACAAGATCGGCTACATGACCCAGACCTTCTCGCTCTACGGCGATCTGACGGTGCAGGAGAACCTCAACTTCATGGCGACGATCTACGGCCTCACCGGAGCGCAGCGGACGCAGCGGGTCGACGAGGTCATGGAGCGCTACGATCTCACCGATCTCAAGGGGCGCTTCGCCGGAAAGATGTCCGGCGGCCAGCGCCAGCGCCTGGCGCTTGCAACTGCCGTGCTGCACCGGCCGCAGCTCCTGTTCTTGGATGAGCCGACCTCGGCGGTCGATCCGGAATCCCGGCGGCATTTCTGGGAACAGCTGTTCGACCTCGTGGAAGGCGGCACGTCGATCATCGTGACGACCCATTTCATGGACGAAGCCGAGCGCTGCCACAAGATCGCCATTCTGGAAGCCGGCCAGAAACGGGCGGACGGCGCGCCGAAGGACCTGATGGCGGCGATGGGTGCGAATGTCGTGGAGATCGAGGGACCGAACTTGCGCGACATCCGGCGAAAGCTGCTCGGATCGGAGGGCATCATGGCCGCGGCCCAGCTGGGTGCCCGGTTGCGTGTCCTGGTCAGGGACGACGTACCCGAGCCCGAAACGTTCCTGAAGGACAAACCGGAGACCGACGGGGCCACCCTGATCGAGCGTGTCCGCCCCAATCTTGAAGACGTCTTCGTGACGGCAACCGGAGAGGGCCGGCAATGAGACCGCTTTCCCGCATCTCCGCGATCTTCTTCAAGGAACTGGCCCAGCTCAGACGGGACCGCATGACTTTCGGCATGGTGATCATGATCCCGCTGATCCAGCTGATCCTGTTCGGCTATGCCATCAACACGAATATCCGCGACATCCCGGTTGCCGTTGTCGACCAGAGCCAGACCGGCCTCAGCCGTATCCTGATCCAGATGGTCGAGGCGACCAGGGTGGTCAAGGTGACCGAGCGGCTGGCAACGCCGGAAGAGGCGGAGGCGGCGATCAAGGCCGCGCGGGTGCGCGCCGCGTTCATCCTGCCAGACGATCTCCCCCAGCGCATCGCGCGCTCCCCTGCCGTCGGTCTCGGAACGCCGCCATCAACGGATGAAGAAACCAGCCGCCCGGTCGCACAGTGGATCGTCGACGGCTCCGACACGATGATCGCAGGTGCGATCAAGGCGCTCCGGGCAATGCCGCTCTCCGAGCTCAACCGGCAGGCACCCAACCGGTCCACACCGACCTTTGAAGTCGCCCTCTTCTTCAACCCGGAACAGAGAACGGCCATCAACATCGTTCCGGGCCTTGTCGGGATCATTCTCACCATGACGATGATCATGTTCACATCCGCCGCGATCGTCAGGGAACGCGAGCGCGGCAACATGGAAATGCTGATCAACACGCCGGTGCGCCCGATCGAACTGATGATCGGAAAGATCATCCCCTATATCTTCATCGGCCTTCTGCAGACGGTGATCATTCTCGGGCTCGGGCATGTGCTCTTCAACGTGCCGTTCGGCGATAGGACCTTCGATCTCTTCATCGGAACGCTGCTCTTCATAGGCGCGAGCCTGTCGCTCGGACTGGTCCTGTCGACCATCGCGCAAAGCCAGCTTCAGGCAACGCAGATGACCGTTTTCGTGCTGCTGCCGTCGATCCTGCTGTCCGGATTCATGTTCCCCTACGAGGGCATGCCGGTGATTGCGCAGTATATCGCCGAAGCCTTCCCCGCGACCCACTTCATGCGCATGATCCGCGGCTTCGTTCTGCGAGACGCCGACCTGATCGACCTGCACCGCGACGTGCTCTGGATGTGCGGCTTCTTCGTCCTCGGCATGATCATCGCCGCCCTGCGGTTCAAGAAAAGGCTGGATTGAGGGTTTCCATCCCAACCGCGGCGGTACGGACCGCCGGGCCAGTGGCTCCCCGGTCCCGGCTCTGCGCTGCGCTTGGCCGGGATGACGCATGGCAGACTGACCGCTCTATGGCAGACTTCCCTTCTCCGGGTCATGCCATGGCTTGACCACGGCATCCATTCCGGTTGGTTTCCGCAGGATGGACTTCGCCGTTTGTGAAACGGAACGGCATGGATTGCAGGGTCGAGCCCTGCAATGACCGGGGAAGGTGGCGCGTTGCGGAGAAAAAACCTGCCCAGTGTGGTCATGCCATGGCTCGACCATGGCATCCATTCCGTTTCGCTTGCAGCGGATGGGCCCAGCCGTTTGTGAAGCGGAACGTCATGGATCCCCGATCTAGTCGGAGATGACACAAAGGGTGAGGCCAAGACAGTCCGAACTGGCCGCTGCGGGCCCTTCCGTACTGACGCAGCGTGCCTATTTCGGTTGCGGGCCGGTGTCGACGCGGGGGTTGGCGGTGCGCAGAACCGGTGTCTTTTCCGAGACGTTTTCGCGGCTTTCGCGCCAGACGACGAACATGCCCGACAGGATGATCACCGACGAACCGATGGCGACGTAGCGGTCAGGCGTTTCGGCAAAGAACAGCGCGCCGAAGAGGGTCGCCCACAGGATCTGGCTGTATTGCAGGGGGGCCACGAAGGCGGCGGGCGCGGCCCGGTAGGCACCCAGGATGCAGAGCTGGGCAAGAACCGACAGGAACCCGACAATTGCCATCAAGCCCAGGTCCGGCAGCGTCACGGGCACATAGACAACCGGCAGGGTCATCGACATCACGAGCATCGACAGGAGCATCGGAAACAGGATCAGGACCGCCGGCCGCTCCTTGCCGCCGAGCTTGCGGGCGAGAATGGACGACATCGCGCTCGCCGCAGCGGCAATGAGACCGGCGGCATGACCGGCGGTCAGCTCGGTCAGCCCCGGCCGCAGGACAATCAGGACGCCGATGAGGCCGACGACGACCGCGCCCCAGCGCTGCATGCGGACCGTTTCGCCGAGAAGCGGAACGGACAAGGCGGTGACCAGGAGCGGCGTCGCGAAAAGCAGCGAATAGACCTCGGCGAGCGGCAACACCGTGAAGGCGTAGAACGCGCAGGACATGGCAACGATCGAAAGGCCGGCGCGGCACAGGACCAGAACAGGATAATGCGGGCGAAAATTGTCGATGGCCTTGTCGGCCAGCATAATGATCGACATGGGCACGAAGGCGAACAGCATCGAGAAGAAGATGATCTGGAAGACTTCATAGGTCGCGCCGAGCGACTTGATCACCGCATCATGCGTCGAGAACAGGGCGAATGCCCCGAGCGCGGCAAAAAGTCCCTTGAGCGTAGCTGTCATTGCCAGAGCCCTGTCGGTTCGTGCTGATCATGTTGCTTGTTGCGCAGCCCCGGAGACTGGGATTCGCCTGCGCAGCCGTGAATCGAGGCCGCAGGGTGCTTCGGGAAAAACGCTCAGAAAGTCATCAATACCAGAAAATGGGCACCTGCAACAGATCGCGTGCCGGCCGTTCGGGAATTTTCACCGGAGACATTGAAAAAGACGTCGCCGCGCTGCCCGCTCAGACGAACACCCGCGCCAGGGTTGCCACGGCAAGCGCGGTCGCCGCGCGTTTCGGGCCATCGAATTCGGCGGCTGCCTGCCCAGGCACGGTCAGACGGATACTGTTGAGGTCATCAGCTTCCAGATGATCGAGATCGGCGGACTTTGCCGCTGCTTCCGCGGACAGACGGATCTCGTCAAGCATGCGCAGGAGCCCCTGCCAGATGTGCAGCGGCGGCGCCTCGCTTGTTTCGCACCAGCGAACAATTTCATCTTTCGACACATCGAGGGCCGCTGCAGCCTCGTCGGCCGTCAAGCCAATATATCGAACTATATCACTGAAATTACTCATTTTTCACCCCAAGCGCTGCACGCCGGAAAAATACTTAGACCTTATAGTGCGCTGCAATATGGCGAAAATCCAGCACTTTACCAGATTTTCGTTAAGTCCTGTTCGGGCTAAGGAATTTTGCGCCGGGTTTCAGCTCTGATTCTGCCGGCCGGGCTCGGTAGATCTGGCGAGCCCTTGCCGCGTCAATTCGCGATCAGGATAGGCTGAACAGTCAATTGTCTGAAATTGTTCGAAAAAATCGATATCGGTGGAAAACAGACCGCTCCCGGGATGCAAGCTTCGGATAATGCTAGGTTTATTCGACCAAATCACCTGACCAGACAATGCCGCCGGACCTCTTAAATGAAGTTCAAGGGAAAATCCTTTATTGCCATCGTGCTCGCCCCGGAGCAGCCGTTCGACAGCTGGTTCGCGGAGCTTGACCGGATCATCGAACGTTCGCCCGGCTTCTTTATTGACCGGCCGATCATTCTCGATGTGCGCGGCAGCAACATTCCGATCGAAGATCTCGAACAGGTCCTGGCCGGTCTCGCAGAGCGGTCGATACGTGTCATGGGCATTGACGGGATTTCCGGGACGCGGCTGAAGGAAGGCATGCCGCCAAGTTTTGGCGGCGGGCGGCTGACCACGGACGTGGACGTGCCCGAGCCCGCTGCGCAGGCCGGCAAGGCTGACGAAGCCGCCGAACGAAACAATCCACAGGTCAAGGAAAAGAACGGCCCCTCCGGCGATGCCCCGGGCGCATCCGAGGCGAACGGCCATTCTTTTGCCAAGTCTCTGGACGAGCTTGAGCGCGAAAGCGCCAGACAGGGAGATTCGTCCATCGTCATTTCCGACCACGTTCGCTCCGGGCAGAGCATTCTTCATCCCGACGGCGATGTTACCGTGATCGGGTCCGTCAGCTCCGGTGCCGAGATCATTGCCGGCGGCTCGATACACATCTACGGCGCCTTGCGCGGCCGCGCGCTGGCGGGCGTTGCGGGCAAGGACAATGCCAGGATCTTCTGCACCAAGCTCGACGCCGAGCTTGTTTCCATCAACGGACTTTACAAGGTCGCGGACGACTTCGACGGAACCTTGCGCAATTCGCCTGCGCAAATCCGGTTCGAGAACGAAACGCTGGTCTTTGAAGGACTGAGCTAACAGGGACCGGCTGGAGGTCAGCCGGCCCGGAACACACAGGACGGACACCATGAGCAACGCCACTGTCGTTGTGGTCACGTCGGGCAAGGGCGGCGTCGGCAAGACGACAACAACCGCTGCAATTGCCTCGGCGCTTGCCAAGGAAGGCTACCAGGTCTGCGCGATCGATTTCGACGTCGGCCTGCGCAATCTCGACCTGATCATGGGTGCCGAACGCCGGGTCGTCTTCGACCTGGTGAATGTTGTTCGCGGCGAGGCATCCATCAAGCAGGCGCTGGTCCGCGACAAGAAGCTCAGCAATCTCTACCTGCTGCCCGCCTCGCAGACCCGCGACAAGGATGCCCTCACCGAAGAAGGCGTCGAGACCGTCATCAACGAATTGCGCGGCTATTTCGACTATGTGATCTGCGACAGCCCGGCCGGGATCGAGCGCGGCGCGACGCTGGCCATGCGCCATGCGGACGAAGCCATCATCGTCTCCAATCCGGAAGTGTCTTCGGTGCGTGACTGCGACCGGATCATCGGTCTGCTCGATGCCAAGACGAAAATCGCCGAAGACGGCGGCCGGATGCCGAAACACCTGATGATCACGCGGTACGACACGGACCGGGCGAAGACGGGCGACATGCTGGCAACCGACGATGTCGTCGATATCCTGTCCGTTCCGCTGATCGGTGTCGTGCCGGAAAGCAAGGATGTCCTGAAAGCTTCGAACGTCGGGCTGCCCGTGACGCTTTCGGACGAGAACTCGCCACCGGCAAAGGCCTACATGGAAGCAACGCGCCGGCTGCTGGGGGAAAACATCCCCGTAACGATCCCGGAAGAAAAGAAGAGCCTGTTCGGCAAACTCTTCAGAGGGAGGGCGGCATGAACATCCTGAGCCTCTTTGGCAAAAGAGGCGAAAGCGCCTCGGTCGCCAAGAACCGGCTTCAAATTCTGCTGGCGCATGAACGCGCCGACGACGGCTCGGACGCCGTCCTGATTTCAAGCCTCCGGGAGGATATCCTGGCGGTGGTTGCCAAACGCGTCGAAATCGACCCGGACTCCGTACGCCTCGAGATGGACCGGTCCGGCGATGTCACCACGCTCGGCATCGATATCGAGCTGCCGGCGGCAAAGGCCTCCTGAAATCCACGAACCGGCCCCCAAGGCCGGTTCGCCTTTGGAAAACTTGGGTCCAAGCCCTTTCGTTAAAATGGGCTGTCACGGGTTCAACGCCGCCTTGCCCGGATCGAGCAGCTTTGACGAATAGATGGCAAGCTGTCCCCTACCCTGACGTTTTGCTGAATAAAGTGCGACATCGGCCTGCCTGAGCAGTTCGAAGGTCGCGATCGCATTGCTGTCCAACGAGCGCGCGAGCAGAACAACAAGCGCGAGAAGGCTGAACGCGCCAATCAGAAGGGTTGCCCAAAAGGGTTTTGACAGATGGCGGATCTCCGCCGCCTGCGCGTCAGCCTTCACTCTGTGAAGGATTTTCGAAGGCCTGTCGTGGCCCAATTCGACATTCCTAGACACACTCAACCACCAGAACCCCCACGATTTCATGTGGCGAATACAACCGTCCTTAGCGACTTTAGAGCAAATTCATGCATTCACGTAAATAAATTCAACAATATACCCTTGATTATGTTCAATCTTTATCAAAACCAGAACTAGAAATAACACTGTGATTTTCAACAATGCTCCAACTTTTCTACGCGAGCACGAGAAACACCTTGCGCCGGAACCAAATTTCAGACTGCGTGCATTTTGTTGTTACACTCGCCAAGACAGCCAATTCAGACTGGGGAACCGATCATGTCCACAACCAGATTTCTCGCCTGCGTTTGCCTGTTTGTGCTGGCTGGCGCGCCAGAACCCTCTTTCAGCCAGGAAAGCGGGCCGAACATTGGTGGCTGTCTTGATGCGGTCGGAACCTACATGACCGAACGCACATCGCAGCTGGACGGAAAATCGAGGATCGATCGGGGCCTTATTGCCCTGACGAACGGAGGTCATGCCTTTGTGACGGACTCCGCCCAGGGAGGGCTTGAAGGCTATCAGCCCTTTTCGAACGGAAGCGGTGTCTGGCGCTGTCTCGGAAAAGAGGGCGGCAAAGACAAGTTGAAAATCATGACCTTTGATTTCACGACAACACCGAACGCGGAGACCGATCGCTACATCGCACGCGTAACCGTCGAGGCGATTGCGGACCCCGTGGCCAATGTCATCAGCGGCACCTCCGTGGTCGAGTTTCTGGCAATCGATGCAGCGCCAGACAGCACCAAGACGGTCCGGCCGCCGGTCTCATATGATTTCAAGGGCGTCAGGCTGGTCCTGAAAGACTGACGGCCGCATTCATGCCGCGTTCGCGGTACCGGGCGTCGCAAACTGCCCTGCCCTGCCTATAAGCTTCGGCAAGCGCCAGATGACGGGGATGGCAACAAGCGTTGCGGCGAGCGCATAGTAGACCGGTGCATAGTCGTCGCCCGTCCTGTTGACCAGATAGGTTGCGATCATCGGAGTCGTTCCGCCGAAGACGGCCATGCAGATGTTGTAGCCGAGGGCAACCACGCTGCAGCGCAGGTGTGCCGGGGCCGTCAGCGTCAGAGCCGTTACCGACAGTGCCCAGCCCGCCGTGCTGCTGAGCGTCAGGCCCAACTGGCCCGCAAACACGGAAAACACGTCCGTCCGGTGCATCAGCCACCAGCTCGGCCCGGCCAGAACCAGCGTCGCAACGGCCCCGGCCATGAAGACAGGGCGCAAGCCGAACCGGTCCGCCGCCAGGCCGCAGACCGGCACGAAGAGCGCCATGACGATGAGGTTGATCGTGGTGATGTCCAGCGCTGCCGCAGAGGAAAACCCGGCTTCGGAGCCCAGATAGGACACCGCATAGACGTAGATGACAAAGTAGATGACCGCCGTCGGGATCAGCAACAGGACCATCTGTCCGATGAGTGCCGAATGATCCCGCAGGCTCTGGATGACCGGAGACGTGCCGTCACCCGCGTCTGCTGATCGTTCGCTTTCGGTCAGGTTCAAACGCAGGATCGCGCTGAAGATCGCGACCAGGCCGCCAAGCGCAAACGGTATCCGCCAGCCCCAGTCTGTCATCTGTTCCGAACTCAGGATGGAACTGAGCCCGGCCGGAACGGCCGAGCCGAGGACACAGCCCCACATCATGGCAAAGGCAACCCAGGCGCCGGTCATCGCCTTGCGCCCTTCGCCCGCCTGTTCGACCAGCAGCACGCCGGACGCCGTATATTCCCCGGCGACGGATATGCCCTGAACGATCCGGATCGCCACGAGCAGGAACGCGGCCGTCAGTCCGACCTGCTCATAAGTTGGCAGCGCGGCGATCGAAAACGATCCGCCGCCCATCAGGAGCACGGAAATCATCAGCGCTGCCTTGCGGCCGACCCGGTCGCCGATATGTCCGAATATGACGCTGCCGACAGGCCGCGCCGCGTAACCGACCGCGAGGACCGCGAATGCGGACAAGAGCGAGGCCAGCTTGTCCTCGGAGGGGAAAAACAGGGTTGCCAGCGTCGGGGCGAGAAAGCCGTAAACGGTGAAGTCATACCACTCCAGGACGTTGCCACTGGATGCGGCGACGATTGCCCTCGGTGTCAGTTTCGTTTTCTGTTCGGACATTGCATCCCTTTGGACAAGGATCCTAACGCGTTTCACCCACGCATCGGCAACAGGCGGGTAATCGTGGCGGCGTTAAAGTTCTGGATGAAGAGCGGCTGCGGCCGGATTAGATGAGTCTTTGTAGGAGTTTAGAGCGTTTCGTTCCGAAGTTGAATCATTTCCTGAATCAATACGAAAACGAGAAAAAGCCGCGCCCGCGAACGCGCCGCGGCAATTTGCCGTCACGCGAGGCGCAAACCGGACTACTCGAAAAGCGGCCTTGAAGCCGTGATCTTGTGCAGCGAATTGGTAATGCCTAACCGGCCTTTTCCGCCGAGAGCACGATACAGCTCGGGTTGTCGAGATACCAGGCCCAGCCGACAAGGTGATGTTCCTGATCCGGCGGAAATTTCAAGGGATGCCAGCGGACATTTTTGAGCCCGGCGCGGTGCAGGGCCTGTTCATGCTGCTCCCGGCTCCACTGCCAGATCGGCACTTCGAAGTCCCCGATCACGAGCGCGTGCGCCGGTGGTTCGATGATGCGGTAGCGGAAACCGATGCGGGTCTCCATGTCGTCCGGCGCGCTGGTGAAGTCATAGTCCGGATTGATGGTGTAGGTGACGAACCTTCCTCCGGGCGCCAGGTTGCGGCCGATCAGGTCTGCCATCCGGTCGAGTTCTTCACCACTATGCGCATAATGGAAGAGATACATCGCCGTGACGATGTCCGCCGGCGGTGTCATCTGAAACGTCTCGTCCGCCGCGCTGATTTCGGCGTAGGTGACCCTGTCGGCGAAGGCTTCAGGCTGCCCTTCCGCGTTCTGCGCGCGGGCGCGGTCCAGCATTTCTTCCGAGACGTCGAGCCCGAGAACCTCCGCTGCGCCGCCATGAGCCAGGACACGCGTCAGACGGCCATCACCGCAGGCAAGATCCAGAATCCTCCTGCCGTCGACGGAGCCAAGCACGTTCAGGAAGGTCGTCCATTCAAGCAACCGGTAGGGGTTGTCGGCAACCGACTGCTGCAGATACGGCGAGGGATTCTTGTCATAATCTGCCATGGAAGCTCCCCGTCGATTGCGGCACGGCCCATCCTGTCACGCATCGTGGCACGGGCTCTTGTTGTTCCGTGTCCGCAAACCTCAACAGGCTTTTGGACGCTTCCCGTAAGTTTCCTGCGAATGGCGCACGAAATCAATTTCGATCTTGGTATGCCATGCCGCCGGCAGCTGACCCATGTCGACTGGTTCCGCCTGCGTGCTCGTCCTTAGGGGGAAGTGCCTGCGATAGGAAGCCAAAATCGCGCGCCCTTCCGATCGTCATTGCAGGGCCTGACGCTGCAATCCATGCCGTTTGCGCTCGAATCGGGAAGTTCGTCGAGCGGCACCGGATCGGCATGGATGCCATGGTCGAGCCATGGCATGACCTGGAAAACGCGTCAATCACACCCCGCCGGATCGGCATGACAGTTGAGTGTGAAAAACCTCATCCTGAGGAAGCGCGGCAGCGCTGTCTCGAAGGATGAGCCACTTGGCATCTGCAGAGTGCCCATCCTTCGGGATGTACCCTACGGCCCTCCTCAGAATGAGATTGTCATTCCCAAATAGCCGTCCCGGATTGCAGCACAAGCGAGAAGACCGGGAATCAATCGTCCGTGTGCGAAGAACCGGACCAGTCGGTCGAGCACGTGATTACTGGATCCCTGCCTTCGCAGGGATGACAAGAAACTGGAAACCCGTGATTCCAGTTCGCGCCAGGGCGGAGGTTCTCTTGGCTCTGGAGCCGGAGAGACATCAATCCGGCGCCAGAACCTTTTCCATTTCAGCCGTCCTCCGCCAGCCGTCCTGTTCGTAGAGCGGACGGGACATGTCCGTAGCGTGGAGAACGGCATAGGTCAGACCGCGCTTTCTGAATTCGCTCTCGGCAGCCTGCATCAGTTGCCGGGCAACGCCCTGCCCGCGCGCCTCGGGCTCCACGAAAAGGTTCAGAATACGGCCCCGTCTGGTGGTTTCGGGATGGGCCGGATGCGGCGGAAACTCGATCTCCATCAAACCGATGCCGCCAACGGGACGATTGTCCAGGTCGGCGACAAACCCGAAATAGACCCTGTCGGCAAGCCGGTCCCGAAGCCATGCGCGGAAGGCGGGGTCCATCCGGGCAATCAGGTCTTCGCCAAGGTCCATCGAGCGGAACATGTCGTTGCGCTGTCGGCAGATCAGGTCCAGGTCGTGTGGCGTCAGGGGTCTGAGGTTGCAGGTCATTGGCGGATCGGGAGTGTTACGCCTCGTAGACGATCTCGCGGGTTTCGCGGAAAGTCACATCGGGGAATTTCTCAGTGATATGACCGACTTCCCAGGCGTTCTTGAACAGGAACACCGGCTTGTCATCGCGGTCGTTGGCAACCGACATGCGGTGACCCTCGATGATCTTCTGCAGCGTCTGGCTATCGGTCTCGATCCAGCGGGCGGTGTTGTAGGGCACCGCTTCAAAACCGATCTCGGTGCCGTATTCGGCCTTCAGCCGGTCGACAACGACGTCGAGCTGCAGGGCACCGACCACGCCGACGATCCAGTTGGAGCCGAGATCCGGCTTGAAGATCTGGACAAGGCCCTCCTCGGCGAGGTCCTGCAGGCCCTGGCGCATCTGCTTGACACGCATGGTGTCGGACAGGCGCACGCGGCGCAGGATTTCCGGCGCGAAGGCCGGAAGGCCGGTGACGTGGATGTTCTCGCCCTCGGTCAGCGTGTCGCCGACACGAAGCTGGCCGTGGTTGGGCACACCGATGACGTCGCCCGGATAGGCCAGGTCGGCGATTTCGCGTTCCTCGGCAAAGAAGAAGATCGGAGCGGAGACGGCGATCTGCTTGTTCGCGCGTACGTGTTTCAGCTTCATGCCGCGCTTGAAGGTGCCCGAACACAGGCGCACGAAGGCGATGCGGTCGCGGTGCTTCGGATCCATGTTGGCCTGTACCTTGAAGACGAAGCCGGTGACCTTGTCCTCTTCCGGCATGATCGTGCGTCCGCCGGTTGCCGGCTGGGAATGCGGTGCCGGGGCATTGTCGGCGATGAAGTCGAGCACTTCCTCGATGCCGTAGTCGCGCAGAGCAGAGCCGAAGAAGACCGGGGTCAGGTGGCCCTCGAGAAAGCTCTCCTTGTCGAATTCGGCATAGCCTTCCGCGCCGAGTTCCACGTTCTCGGTGAGCTCCTCCATGATCCGGTCGAACACGGTGCACGTCAGCACCTCGTCCTCAAGACCGGTGACGTCTTTTGTTTCGGCGTATGGTCCGCCGCGCTCGCCCTCCGAGGTGTGGAACTTCTTCTGCTGCCAGTCATAGACGCCGAAGAAGTCGGAGCCCATACCGACCGGCCAGGTCTGGGGCGAGACGTCAAGCGCGAGCGCTTCCTGCACCTCGTCCAGGATCTCCAGCGCGTGGCGGCCTTCCCGGTCGATCTTGTTGACGAAGGTGATGATCGGAATGTCGCGCAGGCGGCAGACCTCGAACAGCTTGCGGGTCTGCGTCTCGATGCCCTTGGCGGCGTCGATCACCATGATCGCCGCGTCCACGGCGGTCAGCGTGCGGTAGGTGTCTTCGGAAAAGTCCTCGTGGCCCGGCGTATCGAGCAGATTGTAGACGATGCCCTTGCGCTCGAAGGTCATGACCGAGGACGAGACGGAGATGCCGCGTTCCTGCTCGATCTTCATCCAGTCTGAGCGCGCCCGGCGGCGCTCGCCGCGCGCCCGCACCTGCCCGGCGGCCCGGATCGCGCCACCCGACAGAAGCAGCTTTTCGGTCAAGGTGGTCTTGCCGGCATCCGGGTGGGAAATGATTGCAAACGTACGCCGTGCTTGAAACGGCGCTGTACCGTTGAGGCCAGACATGAAGGTCTCCTGGTCCGTTGAGCCGGCAGCGGCTGCGCAATCGCGACGGTTGAAACCGGTGCGCAACAACACTCTTGGTGGCCGGACGGATTGATGTTTCGTTGGCGCAAGGTCATAGAGGGAAACCGGTCCAATATCCAGCGCGAATGTGAAAAGACACCTCAAGCGAAGGACTGCTGGTTTGCCGAAGCGGAGGAAGGTTCAAGTTGGCTAAGCCATTGCGTTCCAGATTGATAAAGTATGCGTCGAACAATTGGTTTCGAAGTTCCATTCTGATCTTGGGTATCTTGGATTCCAGCGTTTCTGCCGGTCAGACGATCCATAGTTCCACTTGTCCGGTCTCGTGGCTGAGCATTGTAGAAAAAGTGGCCTCGGTCCGAAGCAAACTTCCGGCTGGGAAAAATGTCGTGCTCTTCTCCGGACCCGATGGCGAAGTGTACAACTGCCTCGATGAGGCTATTCCTGACCAAGATCTCGAACAGATAAGGTTCTTTAAAAAATCACTGGCGCAAGCAATGGCACAAAACAGGCTGGACAGGCCTGGAACGGAAACAGGTTACTGCGACTACGGTTCGTATCCCGACGAACGGTCCTCAGTCCAATACATGTTCAATCTTCCCTATGATGCAGCCGAACTTTACAGCGACCCATGCGCCGGCAGGCTCGAAATCTATCTTCGATCTTTGAGCGAGAAAGCGCAGCCACATTCGTCAAAACACTCTTCTCCAGAGTGATTTCAGCAAGAAGAGTGATCCTATGAGCCAGAAAAAATGCCTGATCATCGGCCTCCTGATGATCGTCGCGACGGCTGTCATCCTGCTGGCGATGGGCCGCATTCCGATCTGTGACTGCGGCTATGTTCTCTTCTGGACACCGGCGGACGATCTTGCCGGCTCGTCCCAGCATATCGCCGACTGGTACACGTTCTCCCATATCATTCACGGCTTCATATTCTACTGGGTGCTCTGGCTCCTGTTCCGCCGCAGCACGGTTTGCGAGCGCGCGCTCGGGGCGATCTTCCTCGAAGCAGCCTGGGAAGTTGCCGAAAACAGCCCCTGGATCATCGACCGGTACCGCGAGGCGACCATTGCCGTCGGCTACACAGGTGACAGCGTGCTCAACTCTGTCTTCGACATCCTCTGGATGCTGGCCGGGTTCTTCTTCGCCTGGCGCGTGCCGGTCTGGGTGACGATCCTCGTCGCCGTCATCTTCGAGCTGCTGGCGCTCTGGGTGATCCGCGACAACCTGACCCTCAATGTCATCATGCTTGTCTATCCCATCGAAGCGATCAGGACCTGGCAGGGGGGATGAAGCCGCGCTTTCGGTGCGAAGGACGTCTGGTTACCGTGTCAAGCCGGGCACTTGTTCCGGATCAGCGCGCAGCCTCGCTCCGCTCGTCCGGGATGACGATGAGGGGTACAGCGTTCCCCTAGCCGTCATTCCAGACAAGTGAGGCGATGCTGAACGCGGATCTGGAATCCAGAAATCTGCGTGAGCGAAGCGAACACTCATGCCGATATGACCGTAAACAGTCACGCCTTCGGCGCGAATTACATCTGGATTCCGGATCTGCATGCAGCTGGCGCTGCACTTGTCCGGAATGACGGACTTTTGCAGCCGGTTGCTGTCAGCCCATGAACTGCTCCGGAAAGGAGTGGGTCCCGGATCTTGCTCCGCTCGTCCGGGATGACGATGGAACGACATGAATGCAGGGACGTGTCACTTCCCTCGTCCGGGTATTTGACCCCCTGCCTCATCCTGAGGAAGCGCAACGCGCTGTCTCGAAGGATGGGCTGTTTGCTCGGAGACTGCCGCCCATCCTTCG
Organism: Roseibium sp.; assembly: GCF_965229775.1. Classification (GTDB taxonomy): domain Bacteria; phylum Pseudomonadota; class Alphaproteobacteria; order Rhizobiales; family Stappiaceae; genus Roseibium. Next base: position 3,599,276 of record NZ_OZ245929.1, on the reverse strand, counting down.
AGACAGGACTGCGGCCTTCCTCAGGATGAGGGTGGAAGTCTTGAACAGCGCACAGATACGAAGTGAGACACTTCTATCTCATCATCCCGGTTTGCCGTACGGGCGTCACCCCGGACAAGCAAGAGCGCAGATTCTGGGTCCAATCGCCTGACGACTTGTCTACGCGACTGCCGTGAACTCGTTGATGCCGCGCGTATACATTGGCCCTAAAGCTTGCCGTTCCCTTCTCCTCATCCTGAGGAGAACCGAAAGGTTCGTCTCGAAGGATGGGATACTTGCTCGGAGACTGCCGCCCATCCTTCGAGACAGGCCTGCGGCCTTCCTCAGGATGCGGAGGCGTTGCGGGAAGCTACTTGGCCCTTTCAGCCCAGGGTGTCTGTGATCGATGACGGCGCAAAATGGTGGCCAGGCATTCAGGCTTGGCCACCTCTCGCCTCAGCGCAACTGCGCGGCCGGTTTGACGGGCGGAATGGCGTTCACCTCCAGCGCAGCTTTGCGGACGACGCCCGGTGCAGCGTCCCGCGCGGCGTGTTCTTCCTCTTCTTCTTCCGGGTCGAGATCGATCAGGATCAGATTTTCCAGGAAGGCGATCAGAGCCGCACGGTCTTCCTCGGGCAGGGCCTCGTAGGCCAGACGGCTTTCCTCGGCCTCGCCGCCATGGGCCAGGATGGCGTCTTCCAGCGTCGTTGCATTGCCATCGTGCAGCCAGGGACCGGTCGAGCCGACACCAGCAAGTGATGCCGTCGGCCACACCGAGGCTCCAAACCCGTGCACGTCGACGGGGTCGGCGAGCTTTTCGCCCATGTCATGACGCTTGAAATCGGAATACCAGGCGACGAGGGCAGACCCGTCTTCCGCCTTCGGGAACGCGCCCAGATTGACGACCTCGCCGCCAGGAAGCTCAACGTGGTTGTTCGGTGAATCGCTCGTCAAGTCGAACCAGATCGCAGTGTCGGCAGCAAGCCCCGCATCTGCGGTTTTCTGGCCGGACGGGAACACGGTCTCCTGAAACCCCTCCTGCAAGCTCGGCTCGCTGAAAATCGGCGTGGACACGCTCATGACGGGCATGTGGCAAGTTGTGCATTTCGCTTCGGCGAGCTTTTCCTCGCCCCGTTCAATTTGCGCCCTTTCCTCCGGCTCAAGCTGCAGAATTCCGCGGCGATGAAGTTCCAGCCTGGACACCGGGCGTTCCAGTGCCGCCATGTAGACGGTCAATGCCGTGAGGTCTCCGACGGACAATTCGTTGGTCACGCCATCATGATCACCGTCATGACTTCCCACGAGTTCTTCCGCCTGCATGCCGAGTTCGTTATGCGCCGCGTGGCGCGTGAAGGCGCGCAAGGTTGCGTGTGATCCCTTCCAGCCGAACATCCTGACGATAAGGTCCTCGTCAACGCCCTCGACGCCGCTGCGATCATAGTCCGCAACACATGTTCCGGTTTCCGGACTGAGCATCGGCTTTGCCGAGAGCGTACCGAATTCAACGCTCTTGGCGACAAGCCGCACTGACACCCGCTCGTTGAGCTTGCATGCGTCCGCTTCAAGCTTCGCCTCGGCGGCTTTCAGTTCGGCCGTCATTTCCTCCGCAATGCGCTGGACTGCACCCAGCGCAAACAGGTGCGGCGTGTTGCGATGGAGATACTTTGCAGGGTCGCCCGAATGTAATGGATCGACAATGGCGTTGAGCGGGTTCGGGCCGGCCCCGTTGGCATAGGGCGCGGAGTGGCACGAAATGCAGGACTGGGCGACCGGTCCGGCCTCTCTCTTCGGAAGATGGTTGGTCCACTCGCCGAAGGCATCGAGATCCGCCCGGGGCATGCGCGTGAAACGGCGGCCGTCCTGAGAGACCTTGGCGCCGACACCACGCTCCAGCGTGAAGGACGCCTCCGTCAGCTCATCTCCCGCATCGAAAGCATCGATGAAGGCCTTGCCGGGATCCTCCTTCACCTTCTCGTTCAGAACGGCCTGGTCGAGTTTTTCAGGGGCGTCGGCCAGGCTCATGCCGGGTGTCCCGATCGTTAGCAATATCCAGAGAATGCCCGTTTGACGTGCAGGTGATACGACCATGATTACTGCCCTTATTTTCGGCTTTTCAACAATCACCGATCACGTTTGCGTGAGAATAAGGCGCAAAAAAGTATTCCCTCAAAAATTATTACATTAAATTTTTGGAATAAAATATGGCTTCAGGTGTAGCGAAACAGAGAGTATTTTTCTTATTTAAAATCAAAGGTTAGATATTTTCCGCTTCGGAACTTTATCTAGCCGATTTCTTGCACCGGATCGTGCTGCCGCGTTTGACTGGCCGGTCTTTGACACGAACCGGGCCATGTCGCTCCATGGATCTAGAGCTGAAACAGCTTGTGCTTCTTGAGAAGGTCTATCAGAACCTCGCGCGCATCGCGGCGGTGGTTGCGGTGGCGTTCGCGCGCTAGCGCCGGGTTGCCCTGCCGGATCGCGTCATAGACAGCGCGGTGGTCTTCGTTCGACTTGACCGGCAAGGGGCGGATGAACAGGGTCATGGCGCGCGCACGCCGGACCTGGTTCGCCATCATCGCCACGATGGTCTCCACCCTGGAATTGCCGCCCAGCCTCACAAGTTCCTCGTGGAAGGCGTTGTCCGCGACGGCCCAGGCCTCACGATCCTGTTTCTCCAGCGCGGTTTCCATGGCCTCGATCGACTGCTTCAACGCACCCAGAGCGTCTTCGGAATAATCCTTTTCCGCCGCCTGTTCCGCGGCGAGGCTCTCCAGTTCGGTCAGGACGGCATAGATTTCTTCCATGTCCGTCAGGGACAGGGAGGAAATGCGAACGCCCTTTCTCGGACGGACTTCAAGGAGCCCCTGCTGGGCGAGCATCAGCGTCGCCTCCCTGACAGGTGTGCGCGACATCCCCAGACGGTCGGCAAGCTCGCTTTCCAGGTGATCGGATCCGGCCGCAAGTTCACCATCGAAGATCAGCTGACGGATCTGCTCCATCGCCTGTGTCGTGATCGTCTTCGGCTTCGGTGCTTCAAGCAACGGCAAACTCCCGGATTTTCTGACCCAACCGGTCGGACTCATAGATTGCCTGTTCTATCGCAATTACCTTCAGATAGTCACTTGCCTCATTTTCCAATGGTTTACCGTCCAGCATCCCGTCAACCACGTGGCTGATGAGGTTCCTGACACAGTCGCCGCCGAACCCCTCCCATTCCCTTGCGGCAAGCAAGACGCTGTCTTCGAGCGATCCGAAATGGCGCAGATGAACGGACCCGTCTCCGGCAAGGGTCAAGGTGCCCCGCGTCCCTTCAGCGAGCGCTTCGCCGAGCGTTGTCCGGCAGTTTTCAGCGGCATGGTCGAGCAGACGATTGCCGTCGAAAAGCGCCCGCACGCCATTGGCATAGTCGAAGATGAAATAACCGGCATCCTCTCCGGCGATGACCGGATTGAGTTTGCGAAGGTCGGCATATACGGCTTCGGGCTCCCCGAGGAGGTAGCGGAAGGTGTCGACCCAGTGCACACCGGTTTCGTGGATCAGAAGCTTCGGCATCGTCTGAAAATAGGGCTGCCGGTCGAGGTAAGCCTCCGGCCCCTGCCCGTCTCCCGTGCGGAGCCGGAACGTGAGCTGGAGAAGATCTCCGATCAGGTTTTCGTCCAGCGCCTGTTTGATGGCACGATACCAGGGCTGGAAGCGGAAGTTTTCGTGGACCACCAGCACGACGCCCGCCTTTGCCGCAAGATCGGCCGCCTCGCGCGCTTCGGTCAGCGACGTGCAAAACGGTTTCTGGCAGATGATCGCCCTGACACCCCTTGAAATCGCGGCCGTGATTGCAGGCAGGTGGGTTGGCGGCGGCGTGATGATGTCCAGCAGGTCGGGACTGGTCATCCTGAGCATGGTGTCCAGGTCGTCAAAGGCGGATTGTCCCGTTGCCCTTGCCTTTTCCGGATCGCGGTCGCACGCACCGACAAGTCTGACCCTTTGCAGTTTCCGCCAGGCTTCGTAGTGGAACCGGGCAAAATAGCCGGCTCCCAAGCAGGCGACGCGCAAGGTGTCCTTGCCTTCCACCATCGATTCACTCCCCTTCAGACGAGTCTTTCTAGCAGTTCTTTTGGGCCCTTGCCCGCTGTTCCGGCGCCGGCCTGTTGCCTTTCGTGATACGGGAGCCGGGCCGAGTTGACAAGGGATTGAATTACGTATACGCAAACAAATGTGTAAATTGATACGATCTCAAATCCGATCGTGGGAGGAGACCCAATGCTTGACAAGAAATCCCTGAGCCGCCTGTTTTTGAGCGCGGCGCTCGTCGTCGCAGGTGCCGGCAGTGCCCTTGCCGTTGAAACGCTTCGGTTCAGCCACACCGACAACCCCGGCGGCTCGCGCCAGGCGGCTGCGGAACTGTTCGCCGAGAAGGTCGCCGAGTACACGGACGGCCGCTACGAAGTGCAGATCTTCCCGTCCGGACAGCTCGCCAACGACCCGAAGGCAATCGAACTTCTGCAGCTTGGCGGCATCGACTTCACTGTGTCCGCAACAGGCAGCTATGCAACGCATCTGCCGTCCCTGAACCTCACCGCCATGCCGTTCCTCGTCGACACCTACGAGCAGGGCTGGGAACTCTATGACAACTCGGCCTGGCTGCAGGGCGAATTCGAAAAGCTGCCGGAAAAAGGGTTCCGCGTCCTGTCGACCTGGGAAGCCGGCTTCCGCAGCTTCACCACCAATGAGCCGCTCGCGTCGCCGACCGATGCGGAATCGATGAAAATGCGCGTTTTCCCGAATGACATGATCCGCTGGTCCATGGAGGCAATCGGCTTCCAGACGGTGGTGATGCCGATCACCGACGTTTATCTCTCCATCCAGCAGGGCATCGTGAACGGTCAGGAAAACCCGGTCGACACGATCAACTCCCTGAGGTTCTACGAAGTCGCGCCGCACATCACGCTGACCCGGCACGTCTACAGCCCGCTGCCGCTGACCATCGCGGAGAAGACCTGGCAGTCCTTTTCCGATGAAGACAAGGAAGCCGTCCTGAAGGCGGCCGCGGAATCGGCAACCTTCAGCCGTGACCTCGTCAAAAGCTCGGTCGACAGCCAGCTGACGCAGATGACCGAGGAAGGCGCCAAGGTCAGCGTGCCGGAAATCGGTCCGTTCCGCGAAGCCGTTCAGCCGGTCTATGCAAAGGCGAAGGACGTCTATGGCGCAGAAGCCGTCGACAACATCCTTTCCGATGCCGCGGCCATCAGGGAAGCGCTTCCGGCTCAGAACTGACCGGGCAGGAAGGTCATCCCCTGCACGCCGGGCTGCAACGGCGTGCAGGCATGACCTGACGGATTGACTGGCCGGAACCGGATCGGTTCCGGCTCTTTTCAAAAAAGAGAAGTCCCTTGGATTACCGAGATCATTATCCGGCTGTGCTGCGCTGGCTCAGCCATCTGGTGGACGTTTGCCTCATGCTGGGCGGGTTTTCCATCGTCACGCTGGTTTTCTGCAATGCATCGCTGCGCGGTTTTGCCGGCTTCGATCTGGCCTGGTCGCTTGAGGTCACCAGCTTCCTGCTGCTCTGGAGCACGTTCATCGGCTGCGCCGCTGCCGTCGCAAGAGGTGCGCATATGCGCGTGACCGAAATCGTCGAACGGTTGATGCCTTATCGCGGCCAACGCGTGCTTTCGATCGCCATCGACGTCATCATCGCCGTCCTGCTGATGAGCCTGATCTACACCGGATACAACATCTCGGTTCATACTTGGGCGCAGAAGACGACGGTCCTCTATTGGCCGGTCGGGCTCCTGTACGCGTCCATGCCGGTCGGCATGGCCCTCACGCTGATTTTCCATCTTTTCAACATGGTGTTCGACATTCGCAATCCCGTCGTTCCCCATGCGACCCATTCAGACGGTGGCGAGGCACTGCTATGATCCTGCTTTTTGTCGTTGCCGTTTTCCTGACGACGGTTTTTCTCGGCATTCCCCTGGTCTGGGCCATCCTGATCACGGCCGTTCTTCCCATCATCGTGTTCGACCTCGGCTATCCGCTGCAGGCGCTGTTCCTGAACTTCATCGGCGGTGTCGAACCCAACCACTTCCTCGCCATCCCGCTGTTCATCGTCGCGGGTGAAATGATGAGCCGGGGCGGTGTCGGACTGCGCATCATCGGCTTCGCCCGTGCCGCCTTCGGCTTCATGGCAGGCGGGCTCGGAATGGTCGTCGTCGGCGCATCGATGATCTTCGGCGGCATTTCAGGATCGGCAATCGCGGACAGCGCCGCGATCGGATCGGTCATGATCAAGAACATGTCGCGGGAAGGCTACAACACCGCATTCGCGGCCGGGCTTGTCGCGGCAGCCGGCACCATCGGTATCATTATCCCACCCTCGATCCCGATGCTGATCTACGGTTTTGTCGGAAATGTCTCGGTCGCGGACCTGTTTCTGGCCGGCATGGTCCCCGGCATCCTGTTCGGCGCCATGTTCATGGCGGTCTGCTACTATGTCGGCAAGACCAGCAAATGCGATCCGGGCGGACGCACCACCACCTTGCAGGAGCTGACAAGCTCGTTCATCGGCACGGCCCCGGCCCTTTTCATGCCGGTGCTGATCCTCGGCGGCATTTTCACCGGATGGGTGACACCGACCGAGGCCGCGGCCCTGGCCGTTGTCTACGGCCTGTTTGTCACCACCGTCGTCTACCGGGACTTCAAGCTGAAGGATTTGCCAAGGCTGCTGGTCGATTCCTTCGTGACCAGTTCCGTCGTCATGGTCGTGATCGGCGCGACGACCGTCCTCGGCTGGCTGATCACGCTGGAACAGATGCCGCAGATCCTGGTGGGATTCGTTCAGGACTTTTCAAGCGGCCCGTGGATGTTCCTGCTCCTGGTCAACATTGTCCTCTTGGTTCTCGGGCTGGTGCTGGATCCGGTGCCCGCCATCCTGCTGACGGCTCCGCTGTTCCTGCCGACAGCCAAGGCGTTCGGGGTCGATCCGGTCCATCTCGGTGTGATCATGACCTGCAACGTGGCCGTCGGCCTGTTTACCCCGCCTGTCGGCGCGACGCTTTATGTCGCCTCGAGGATCTCCGGGGTCGGCGTCCTGTCGATCGCCCGCAACATGGCGCATCTTTACCTAGCGGCGATCGCTGCCCTTCTCGCTGTCACCTACCTTCCCTTCGTGTCGATGGGTATGGTCTACTTGTTCCGATAGGGAGGAAAGATAGGTGTTTGCAGTCACAGTCCGATTTGAAATCAGGGACGGGATGTTCGAGACGTTCATGCCCCTGATGCTCGACAACGCCAAAGCGTCTCTCCAGGAAGAGCCCGGTTGCCACCAGTTCGATGTCTGCACCGACCCGGGCAGGCCCGGCGAGGTTTTTCTCTACGAGATCTACAATGACGCCGAAGCCTTTCAGGTCCATCTGAAGACGCCGCATTTTCTTGCCTTCGATGCGCAGGTTTCAACGATGATCGCGGACAAGTCGGTCGCGACCTATTCGAAGGTGAGTTCATGACACCCTGGGAAGTTTTTGCCGTCAAATATGCCGACCGGAATGAACGGACGCGGAAGGACAGTTTCCTTTTTGATGACGAACATCACCTGCCGCATGACATGGACTACTTCGTCTGGGTGCTCCGGCGGGTCAACGAGATCATCCTCGTGGACACCGGTTACGACCAGGACGAGGGAGACCGGCGCGGCCGTCCGGTCAGGCTGAACCCCGTCGAGGCGCTGGCGCCGCTCGGGATCGATCCCGAAGCGGTCTCAACCATCATCGTGACCCACCTTCATTACGACCACGCAGGCGGTCTGAAACACTTTCCAAACGCCACCATCCACCTGCAGGCGGCGGAAATGGCCTACGCGACCGGCCCGTGCATGTGTCACGGCACCCTGCAGGCGCCGTTCACGGTCGACCACGTCTGTGAAGCCGTCAAGCGGCTCTATTCCGGACGTGTCGTCTTCCATGAAGGCGAAGGTGAAGTCCGCGAAGGCGTCACCGTTCATCACACGGGCGGCCACAGCAAGGGGCTCCAGGCCGTGCGCGTGCTGACGCAGGCCGGCTGGATGTGCCTGGCGTCGGACACCTCGCACTATTACGAAAACTTCCTTGAAGCCAAACCGTTCCCGATCGTGGTCGACCTGGACGACATGCTGCAGGGCTTCCAGACCATTCGCAAGCTGGCGAGTTCCGACAGGCTCGTCGTGCCGGGACACGATCCGCTGGTGCGCGATCTCTTCCCCGCACATGGACCAGATCATGTCATCCGCCTGGACGCCGGCCCGCAAAAATGGATCAAGTCATGAAGCTCGGCGTGATCACAGACGATTTTACCGGCGCATCCGACATTGCGCTGACGCTTTCGGAGGGCGGCATGCGGACGGCCCAGTTCGTTGGTGTCCCGAAGCGTGCGCCGGACGGCGACATAGACGCCGGAGTTGTCGGACTGAAGTCACGAACCATCCCGGCCGCCGAAGCCGTGAAAGGCTCGCTCGCAGCCTGCGACTGGCTTCTCGCCCAGGGCTGCACGCAGATCGTGTTCAAGGTCTGCTCGACCTTCGATTCCACGGACGAGGGCAATATCGGCCCCGTCGCCGCCGCGCTTGCCGAGCGTCTCGGCGAGACCCGCGTTCTGGTCTGCCCGGCGTTCCCGGAAAACGGACGGACGGTCTATCAGGGGCACCTGTTCGTCAAGGACACGCTTCTCAGCGAAAGCGGGATGCAGAACCATCCGCTTACGCCCATGCGCGATCCCGATCTTCGCCGGGTTCTGTCCAGGCAGACGGACTGGCCGGTTTCGCACCTGTCGCTGTCCGGTCTCCACAAAGGTGAAGACGCGTCTCCCGATCTGGCAGCCGACAAGTCCATGGTCATCGCCGACGCGATCACCAATGACGACCTGTTCGCGATCGGACGTGCCGCGAAAAACAGGAAACTGGTCGTCGGCGGTTCGGGCATCGCTCTCGGACTGCCCGGCAATTTCGGAGCGACACCCGGAGATACCGCGTGGCAGGGGCATCACGGCAAGGCAATCGTGCTTTCCGGTTCCTGCTCGGTTGCCACGCGCGAACAGGTCGAAACGTTCAAGGCAAACGCCCCGAGCCGGGAACTGGCTGTCTCCGACATCATGGAAAACAGACTGTCCCTTCAAGAGCTTGTCGAATGGACCCTGCAGCAGGAACAGCCACCCCTGCTCTATTCGTCCGCCGAGCCGGAAACCGTTGCTGCCGCGCAGGCGAAGTACGGCAAGGAAAAGAGCTCTCAAGCCGTTGAACGGCTGTTTGCAAATCTTGCCGCGGCTCTTTCGCAGTCCGGTGTGACACGGATCGTCGTCGCCGGCGGCGAGACCTCCGGCGCCGTGGTATCCGGCGTGTCTGCGCAATCGCTTGAAGTCGGCCCGCGCATCGCGGCGGGCGTGCCTGCGCTCAAGGTTGCCGAAAGCGACCTTCTGCTGGCGCTCAAATCGGGCAATTTCGGAGGCCCGGACTTTTTCCGCGAAGCGCTCTCGGTTCTGGGAGGGGCTTCGTGAGCGAAATCGCACGGACACGGGAACAGATCGCGACATACGCAAAGTCCATGTTCGACCGGGGCCTGACGCACGGCTCAACGGGCAACATATCGGCGAGACTTTCCGACGGCAGCCTGCTGGTGACGCCGACGGGCTCTTCCATGGGGTTTCTCGATCCGGCCCGCATCAGCCATCTCTCGGACAAAGGCGCGCTCATTTCCGGGGACAAACCGACCAAGGAAATTCCGCTGCACGCGGCGTTTTATGAAACGCGGCACCGGACCGGTGCTGTGGTGCATCTGCATTCCTGTCATTCGGTCGCATTGTCGCTTCTGCCTGAAATCGACCCGGACAACGTACTGCCTCCCCTGACCGCCTACGGAATCATGCTGCTTGGAAAGGTCCGGCTGCTTCCGTTTTTCGTACCAGGAGATCCGGCGATGGGTGATGCGGTCCGCGGTCTCGCCGGAAAACGGTCCGCCGTGCTCCTGGCAAATCACGGGCCGGTTGTTGCCGGGAAGGACCTGCAGGCGGCCGTTTACGCGATGGAAGAGCTGGAAGCGACTGCTAAACTCGCGTTGCTGTTGCGTGGCGCAAATGCTACCGCGCTGAATGAGGACCAGATAGATATGGTCGTGAAGCGGTTTGACGTTGAATGGACGTGAGGACAAAAAAATGAGAATTGCCCTGATCAAAGGCGACGGTATCGGCGTGGACGTTTCCGAAGCGACCATGGCCGTGGTGGAAACCGCGCTTCAAAAAACGGGACACGCCAAACCGTCCTATGACGAGATTCATGCAGGTGCCGGCTACTTCAGGGATACGGGAAGCGATATCGAAGCCGACGGCGAAAAACGCGCCGAGGAAGCCGACGCAATCTTTCTCGGCGCGATCGGCCTGCCGTCGATCCGGCACGCGGACGGCACGGAGATTTCACCCCATCTGAGACTGCGGGACGCCTTCGGCCTTTATGCCGGCGTCAGACCGGTCAAGGCCTATCCCAACGCGCCGCAACGGCTGGCAGACCCGCGCGCATCCGGAATCGATCTCGTCATCCTGAGGGAGTCGACGGAAGGTCTGTTTTATTCCGCAGCCACCCACAATCGCAGTCTTGTCGTCAATGACGAGGAGGTTCAGGACATTCTGAGGATCACCCGCAAGACCACGACGAAGCTGCATGAGTTTGCCTTCAACCTTGCCCGCAAGCGGCGCGAACGCGGCAGTTCCGGCAAACTGACCTGCGTCGACAAGGCCAATGTGTTCACCTCCCTCGCTTTCTTCCGGCAGCTCTTTGACGAGGTGAAAGCAAGGTACCCGGACGTTGACGTGGGCTACAACTATGTCGATGCGCAGGCGCTTGATCTCGTGCGCAAGCCCTGGGAATTCGACGTGCTGGTGACCGAGAACATGTTCGGCGACATCCTGTCGGACCTGGCCGGCGGGCTGGTCGGCGGCATGGGCATGGCCGCCTGTGCGGAGATCGGCGATCAGGTCGGCCTGTTCCAGCCCGCACACGGCAGTGCACCCGACATCATGGGCCAGGACAAGGCCAACCCGCTCGCCGCCATTCTCAGCGGCGCACTGATGCTGGACTACCTGTCGGAAAAGCTCGACGACCCCGGCCTTGCAGATGCGGCGGATCTGATCAATGCAGCCGTGGATACAGGGTTTTCGCAAAATGCCCTGCGACCGATGGAATTCGGCGGCGACATGGGCACACGCGCGGTGACGGAGCAGATCCTCGCAACCATCCAGGACACATCTGCGGCGCGCAGCAGCGCCAGCGCGTAGTCGCGCGTTCAGCTCCGTTTCCTGGCAACGCCCGCGCAGCTTTCGCGCACGATCAGATCTCCGTGCAGAAGCTGCGAACGCGTCTCGAGCGACCGGTTTGCCAGGCGGTCGAGCAGAATGTTCATCGCCTTTTCGCCGATATGGTGACGCGGCTGGCGGATCGTCGTCAGTGCCGGTGAAAAATTGCTGGCGAAAGGAATGTCGTCAAAGCCCAGAACGGAGAAGTCCTCCGGGACCCGGTACCCGCGCAGCTGCAACGCCGAGATGACCCCGATGGCCGTGTTGTCGTTGAAGCAGTAGAACGCGGTCGGCAAGTCATCCTTGATGAACAGCCTTTCGACGGCCGCACGGCCGCTTTCGCTCGTGCCGTCTCCCTCGACGCGCCAGTCACGCAGGGCTTCGGGCGATTCCTTCAATCCCTTGCAGTAGCCCTCGTGCCTCAGATCGCTGCGGATATCGGCACGTCCGCCGGAGATGAAGGTGATCCTGCGATGACCGAGCGAGATCAGGTACTCCGTTGCCATCTTGGAGGCGGCCACGTCGTCCACACCGACATAGCTGATCTCGGAGGTGTTGACCGGCCGCTCCGTGGCGACGATCGGCGGCAGTGTCGTCAAAGGTGTCTTCGGTTCGCCTGCAACCGGTATGTGACCGGTCAGGAGCACAAGCCCGTCGGCCATGCCTGTCGACAGAAAGCGCAGATAATTCTGTTCCAGACCCGTGGTTCCCTCGGTGTTGCCGATAAGGACGCCGTAGCCGCGGTCGTTGGCCGCCTTTTCCAGACCGGTCAGGATGCCGGCGAAATTCGGATCGGCTATCGAGGACGCAAGCACCAGCACCATCTTGGACCGCTGCATGCGCAGGTTCTGCGCCATTGCGTTGGCGGTATAGCCGGTGCGTGCGATGGCGGCGGTGACCTTCTTGCGCGTGCTCTCAGCAACCTTCTCCGGTGACCGCAGCGCGCGGCTCACGGTCGCGATGGAGACACCCGCAAGCTTTGCAACATCTTCAATTGTCGCCGGACGGTCCACCGGTTCGCTCATTCAACGATCCCTGCCGCGTTGCTCTATGCACATCGATAAGTGCATGAAATTCAACGTACTCATTGCTGTATATAGCCTGAACTGATTCATGAAAAGGTTTACAAACGCAAATGTAAAGGTTTACATCGACTGTGAAAACGTTTACATAAGAATCATTGCGCCAGTGTGAAACAATATCAGCGGCGCTTGGGAGGATCTTCAGATGGATGCCGCGACGTCCGCTTCGGCGGCGGTGATTGAAGCTGTCAATATCAGCAAGTCATTCGGGCCCGTACCGGTCCTGTTCAGCGTGAGCATGGATGTCCGCGCCGGCGAAGTGCACGCGCTGATCGGCGAGAACGGCGCCGGAAAATCCACCCTGATGAAAATCCTTTCCGGGTTCCACGATCCGACATCCGGCCAGATCCGGCTGGACGGACAGACCACCGACCTGCCGCCGAATGGCGGCGCGGAAAAACTCGGCATCGTTCTCATTCACCAGGAACTCAACCTTGCCGAACAGATGACGGTCGAGGAAAACGTCTTTCTGGGAAGAGAGGCCCGTTCGCGCGGTTTTCTGGATCGCGCCGGCATGCGCCGGACCGTGCAGAAATACCTGGACGAGATCGGTCTCGATATCTCGCCCGCGGACCGGATCTCGGACCTGACGATCGCGCAGAAACAGATGGTCGAAATCGTCAAGGCCGTCAGCCGGAATGCGCGTATCCTGATCATGGACGAACCGACCGCCGTGCTCACCGAGGAAGAAACCGATGTGTTCTTCCGCCAGGTGGAGAAGCTGAAGGCCGGCGGCGTCGGCATCGTGTTCGTTTCCCACAAACTCAATGAAGTGAAGGCGATCGCCGACCGGATCACGATCCTGAGGGACGGTCAGTGGATCGACACGCGCCCGTCCGGCGACCTGACCCCGGATACCATGGCCCAGATGATGGTCGGGCGCGAACTGTCCGATCTTTATCCGCCCATGCACGAGGCGGATGTGGACGCCGACCTGGTCCTTGAGGTCACGAACCTGAAGGCGCCCGGCGTCCACGATGTCAGTTTCGGCTTGCGCAAGGGCGAGATCCTCGGATTTTCCGGCCTGATCGGCTCCGGACGCACCGCCGTCTTTGAAGCGATTTGCGGGCTTGCGCCGATCGAAAGCGGCGCGGTCAGCCTATACGGACGCGAGGTCGGCGCCATGAGCGTTGCCCAGGCCCGGGACGCGGGTCTCGCCTACCTGACCAAGGACAGGAAGGAAAAGGGGCTGCTGCTCGACAAGAAAATGCAGCCGAACCTCACGCTGTTCGCCTTGCCGAAATTCGTGAAGACCCTTGCCGTCAACCGGAAGGCGGAAGAAAAGGCCCTGGAACGCGCCATTCGCCGCTTCGATGTGCGCGCACGCGATCCGAACGTGACCGTCGGCAAGCTCTCCGGCGGCAACCAGCAGAAACTGCTGCTTGCCAAGATCATGGAATGCGATCCGAAGATCGTGATCATCGACGAGCCGACGCGGGGCATCGATGTCGGCACCAAGCAGCAGATCTATCATTTCATTGCCGCCCTTGCCGCCGAAGGCGTATCCGTCGTGGTGATCTCGTCGGAAATGCCGGAGATCATCGGTATCTGCCACCGGGTCGCCGTGATGCGCGAGGGCCGGATTGCCGGTGTCCTGACCGGCGATCACATCAACGAAAACGAAATCATGCGCTACGCCGCCGGGCTGAAACGGGAGGAACTCCATTGACCATGATGACCGCATCTGAAGACGGAGACGCAAAGGTTGCCAGGAAGATTGCCGTCGACTTCAAGACACTCGGCCCTGCCCTCGCCCTGCTGCTGCTGTGCGTGATCGGATACCTGCTCAACCCCGCCTTCGCGAGCGAGGGCAACCTGACCAACCTGCTGACACGTTCGGCCTTTATCGGCATCATCGCGGTCGGTGCGACCTTCGTCATCACGGCAGGCGGCATCGATCTGTCCGTCGGCTCGATGGCGGCAGCCATATCGGGCGTCATGATCATAGTCATGAACAACGCGGTGGAAACGCTCGGAACAGGTGTTCCGACGGTCCTGCTCGGATGCGGGCTGGCGATCTTGCTCGGGATCGGCGCCGGCTGGATCAACGGAGCGCTGACGACGAAAGGCAAGATCGAGGCCTTCATCGTGACGCTCGGCACGATGGGCATCTACCGCTCACTGGTGACCTATTTCGCAGACGGGGGAACCCTGTCACTCAACTTCGACATCCGCGGAACCTACCGCCCGGTCTATTACGACAGCTTTCTGGGACTGCCCTTCCCGGTCTGGGTGTTCATCGGCGTTGCCATCTGCGGCTGGCTGCTCCTGAACCGGACCGCGTTCGGACGGTACTGCACCGCGATCGGATCCAACGAGGCGGTCGCCAAATACTCGGCCATCAATGTCGACCGCGTGAAGACGCTGACCTACATCATCCAGGGCCTGTGCGTCTCCTTCGCGACGATCATCTATGTACCCCGGCTCGGATCGGCCTCCGCATCCACCGGCGTTCTGTGGGAACTGGAGGCTATCGCGGCCGTCATCATCGGCGGCACCGTTCTGAAAGGCGGCTATGGGCGGATCGGCGGTACGATCCTGGGTGCGCTCATTCTGACTACAATCGGCAATATCCTGAACTTCACCGACATGATCTCGAACTATCTCAACGGAACGATGCAGGGCCTGATCATCATCGTCGCGGTTCTCCTGCAGCGAAGCGACTGGAAATTCGGCAAGAAAGCCAAAACCTGACGTTCTGATTTCAAACCATCGGGGCCCGTCCCCTGCAAAGAACCGGTTCGCACCGGACGGGAGAGGTGCGTCCGAACGGAAGCAATTGAGGAGGAAACAATGCTCTGGAAAACAACACTCGGAATGATGGCGGTCACAAGCATGCTGGCCTTTGCCGGCCCGGCCGCCGCCGAAGACAAGATCAAGATCGGCGTCAGCTATCCGACACCGACCCACGCCTGGGCAGCCGGCATGAACTGGCACGCCGAGCAGGCAGAAAAACGCCTTGAGGCGCTTCACCCGGATGTGGATCTGATCCTGGTCAACTCGCCCGATCCGGGTGCGCAGGCAAGCGCCCTTGAGGATCTCGTGTCCGTTCACCAGATCGACGCACTTGTCGTCTTGCCGTTCGAGTCGGAGCCGCTGACCGATCCCGTTCTCAACGTGAAGAAATCGGGCGCCTGGATCACCGTGGTGGACCGGGGCCTCAGCCAGCCCGGTATCGAGGACCTCTATGTTGCCGGAAACAACCCGGAACTCGGCCGCGTTTCGGCGCAGTACATGAAGGGCCGCCTGAAGGATGGCGACAACATCGTCGTTCTGCGCGGCATTCCGACCGTCATCGACAATGAACGCTTCGACGCGTTCATGGCCGAAATCGAAGGTTCGGGGATCAATGTGCTGGATCACAAGCATGCCAACTGGAACCGCGACGACGGCTTCGAGGTCATGCAGGATTTCCTCTCGCGCTTTCCGGACATCGATGCCGTGTGGGCGCAGGACGATGACATCGCGATCGGTGTCGTGGCCGCCCTCAAGCAGGCCGGCCGGGACGGCAACGGCATGTTCGTCGTCGGCGGCGCGGGCATGAAAGAGATCATCAAGGGCATCATGGATGGCGATGAACTGATCCCGGTCAACGTGCTTTATCCGCCCGCAATGATCGCGACCGCAATGGACGCGACGGTCAATGCGGTGAAGTCGAACGGACCGGTCGCAGGACGCTATATCCTCGGCGCCACCTTGATCACTCGTGACAATGCCGAGAGCTACTACTTCCCGGACTCTCCGTTCTAAGCACTGTCACGCACCTACCTGGCCGGGGTCTTTCGCGATGGGATCCCGGCCCTTTTTCAATCAGCCTGCCGGAATCGGGAGACCATCATGAAGACCATCAAGGGCCCTGCCCTGTTCCTTGCCCAGTTCGCCGGTGACGACGCTCCGTTCAATTCCTGGGACAGCATCACGAAATGGGCCGCCGATTGCGGCTATGCCGGCGTACAGATACCGAGTTGGGACAGCCGCCTGATCGATCTCTCAAAAGCCGCCAGTTCCATGTCCTATTGCGAGGACCTTGCCGGTCGCGCCAGAGACAACGGCGTCGAGATCACCGAACTCTCGACCCATCTTCAAGGGCAACTGGTGGCCGTGCATCCGGCCTATGACACTGCCTTTGACGGCTTTGCCGCACCGGAAGTCCGCGGCAACCCTTCTGCCCGGCAGGCCTGGGCCGTGGATCAGGTGAAACTGGCGCTGGCTGCGAGCAGGAACCTCGGCATCGGTGCGCATGCGACCTTCTCCGGCGCCTTCGCCTGGCCTTATCTTTATCCGTGGCCGCAACGGCCGGCCGGCCTTGTCGAAACGGCGTTTGGCGAACTGGCCAAACGCTGGCGTCCGATCCTCGACTATGCGGACGAGATGGGTGTCGATGTCTGCTACGAGATCCATCCGGGCGAGGATCTGCATGACGGGATCACTTTCGAGATGTTCCTCGACCGCGTCGATGCGCATCCGCGCTGCAAGATGCTCTACGATCCGTCGCACTACGTTCTTCAGTGCCTCGACTATCTCGACAATCTCGACATCTACAAGGACAGGATCGGCATGTTCCACGTCAAGGATGCCGAGTTCAACCCGACGGGCCGCCAGGGCGTTTACGGCGGCTACGCGTCCTGGGTGGACCGTGCCGGACGGTTCCGCTCGCTTGGAGACGGACAGGTCGACTTCGGCGCCGTTTTCTCCAAGATGGCTGCGAACGACTTCGACGGCTGGGCCGTTGTCGAATGGGAGTGCTGTGTGAAACATCCCGAGGACGGAGCACGCGAGGGCGCGGCCTTCGTCCGGGATCACATCATCAGAGTGACGGAAAAAGCCTTTGACGATTTCGCAGATGGCGGTACCGATGATGCAGCCAACAGGAAAATGCTGGGCATTGGCTAGGGTCAGGACTCATTAATTTGGATGAATTGGTAGGGATGAATATGTTCGGATACGAGGCGCAAAGCTGCGGGAAACCGTCCGGTTTCCAAAGGTTTGCAACGACGTTGCCGGGCAAATTCACCCTATCCCTCAGGGACGCAAAACCGGCTTCGGTCTGCTGCGTCAAACCGCTCAACCGGGCAGGAAGCCCGCTTGTCGCGCTTTTCCTTGCAGCTCATCGCCGTTTGCTGCGCCAATTCAACCGAATTAGTGAGTCCTGACCCTGGGCCCTGCCCACTCAGCGCCGGAGTTGAAACCTTGACGCCCTTGAGGACCGGACACGACAAACGCCACGGCCCGTCTCGACCGGCCGGGCCTTTTTGCAGCCTCTTGAGCGATTGCCTGGCAAGAGGTTTCTCTATAGAAATGTAATCGATTACAGAACGAACGCCCGCGCATAGGAAGGGCAAACAGGAGGAGCAGAATGGCGATAGAAGGAAAAGACAATCCGCAGTCGAAACCAATCCGGCTCGGCATGGTCGGTGGCGGCAAGGATGCCTTTATCGGCGCGGTCCACCGCATCGCGTCGAGGATCGACGGACGCTACGAACTGGTTGCCGGTGCGCTCTCCTCGACGCCCGAAAAGGCCCTGGAGTCGGGCCAGGCACTCGGGCTGAAGCAGGACCGGATCTACACCGATTTCGAGGAAATGGCCAAGCGCGAGGCGCGCCTGAAAGACGGCATCGAAGCGGTCGCGATCGTCACGCCCAACCACGTCCACTATCCGGCAGCAAAGGCGTTTCTCAAACGCGGCATCCACGTGATCTGCGACAAGCCGCTGACATCGACACTGGCCGATGCAAAGAAGCTGGTCAAAGCGGCCGAAAGCTCCGACGCGCTGTTCTTCCTGACGCATAACTACACAGGCTACCCAATGGTGCGGCAGGCGCGCGAAATGGTTCAAAACGGCGATCTCGGCACTATTCGCGTGATCCAGGTCGAGTATCCGCAGGACTGGCTGACCGTCGAGCAGAGCAACAAGCAGGCGGACTGGCGCACCGATCCCGCCAGGTCAGGCGCCGGGGGATCGACCGGCGATATCGGCACCCATGCCTACAATCTCGCCTGTTTCATCACCGGCCAGTCCGCCGAAAGCCTCGCAGCCGACCTGCAATCCTTCGTGCCTGGACGGCAGGTCGATGACAACGGTCACGTCATGCTGCGCTATGCAAGCGGTGCGCGCGGCATGCTCTGGTGTTCCCAGGTCGCGCCGGGCAACGAGAACAATCTCAAGATCCGTGTCTATGGCGACAAGGGCGGCCTCGAGTGGCACCAGGAGAACCCGAACTACCTTCATGTCACGCCCTTCGGCGAACCGAAACGCATCATCACGCGTGGCGGTGCCGGCATGCTGGACAGCATCGCCCCGGCAACGCGCATCCCTCCGGGGCACCCGGAAGGTTACCTGGAAGGCTTTGCCAATCTATACAAGGACGCCGCGGATGTGATCCGGGCGCGCCAGGCAGGGAAGCATGAGGACTCGCTCGTGCCGGGCATCAGCGACGGGCTTGCCGGTGTGCAGTTCGTCGACGCATGCGTCAGGTCCTCCGCGAGAAACGCCGCCTGGGTGAAGCTCGCCGGTTGAGGCACCTGATCCTTGGGCGCGGGGAGATCGAAGACCCTTGCGACAAGGCGATTGAAACCGACTGCCTGCGAAACCGGACCGGACACGGAGCGTTTCGCAGGCAGTCGCATATCGAGCACATGACACATGCGATTCATTTCAGGGCCAAACGCGGTCCCGTTCGCCACCCAGTTGTATCCGGTGTCATGCCACGCGTCTGGAACGCAGACCCCGCGATGCTCCGCAAAATGCAACCCGCCTACAACCAAGCTAAATTTTGATTGATAAATTTAATAGAAAAGAGCCTGAAAAAAGACTTACGGAATGTCAGGTCCGAGCCGTCTGAAGTTTAAGCGAAAATTAAATAATATTGGCCCTCCCGGCAGCAATGAGGATAAAGCCTCATCGTCATTTTTCACATTAATTCCAATACCTTCATGATTTTTGACAAATCGGCGTTTTTACTTGTGTTACTTGAGACAGATTTTTTTCAAATTATTGTATCTTTTTTGCCTTATTTGACCTGATTTTTTGTCAAATTGTCGCGAATACATTAAGCGCACAAGAACAAATCACCCAACAAATCGCTTGGACACAATCGCCAAAAATGCCGAGGCACACTTCGGCGGAACGGGCCTTTTTTGCCCGATTAGGGGAGCCAAGCATGCCAACGACAAGTTCGATCACAGTCCCGTCTCCCGTCTTCACTCTTGAAGGCGCAACGGAGTTCTCCGGCGAGAAGGGTGATTACCTGGACGCGGGCGATGCGCAAGCGCTGTCGCTTGAGGCGGGCACCATCGCGCTGACCTTCAACGCCGATCATGTCTGGGGCAGCCAGGCCCTCTTTTCCAAGGACGGCAGTGGCTATGACGACGGCGGGCACCTGACCGTCTGGCTCAAGGACGGGCGCATCCTCGTGCGCCAGCAGACCGACGACAGTACCGAGTATCTCAAGGTCCCCGACCTGATGATCGAGAAGGACACCGACTACCACTTCGCCGTCTCCTTCGGCGAGGACGGGCTCAATGTCTATGTCAACGGACAGCTCTGGGCCGCCGAGCCGGAGATGAAGCAGGGCATGGACATGAACGAGCGCTCCTTCCTGGTCGGCGCCTCCGGGGCCTGGCGCTCAGATGACGCCCACACCGCCCACCAGCAGTTCAACGGCACAATCTCAAACGTCATGGTCTTCGACGAACAGGTCGGGGGCGAGGCCATGGCAGCGCTGGCAGGCGAGGTCGACCCGGCATTCGAGGCCGATGCCCTGGCCGCCCTTGCCCAGGACGACCTGATGCCTGCCTTCCAGCAGCTCCATCACGGCTCCGACGAGGCCAAGGCGCTCGCCATGGCCTACGGCTTCAACCACATGGGCGAGATGACCTCCGGCGCAACATATTCCGAAGGCTCCGACCAGGGCGAGACCATCGAGGGAACCGATCAGGACGATGCCATCAATGCCGGCCTCGGCGACGACACCGTCAACGGCAACGGCGGCAACGACATCCTCCAGGGCTCCTACGGCAACGACATTCTCAATGGCGGCGACGGCAACGACGTCCTGGACGGCGGACACGGCGAGGACATCCTCAACGGCGGTGACGGCAACGATCTGCTCATCTCCCAGTCCGACGGGCGCGAGGGCGAGGTCGCCTACGACCCGGACCGCGACGAGGGCGATCCGCTCGGAGAACTCACCAACGGCAAACTCTATCCCGACCAGCCCCTTCATGCCGACGATGTCATGACAGGCGGTGCGGGCGCAGACACCTTCTACTTCCAGACCCTCATCAACGCCAAGGCCCGCTTCATCGAGGAACACACACAGGATGACGGCACAATCCGGTGGCATGGCGTGGCCGGAGAGAACGAAAACATCCACGACCACTGGGTCGGCGTCATCGGCAACGACATCATCACCGACTTCAACCGCGCCGAGGGCGACAGCATCCTGATCGAGGGACACACCACCAAGATCAGCTCCATCACCTACGGCGACAGCAACAATGACGGCATCGTCGATCACTCCGTCATCTCCCTTTATTCCGACCAGGGATCGGGCGGCGGTGCCCACGCGAATGACGAGCTGGGAACCGTCACCGTCTATGGCGACCTGATCACGCTGTCCGACATCTCCACCTCGGCCAAACCGGCCTACGGCATCGTCAAGTCCATCGCCGACATCGACGAGGCCATCAAGCCCATCGAGATGGGAACAGACCGCGGCGAGATCGCACCGCCCGACGACATCCCGACACAGGACGACCTGCCCCTGCCCGAAGGCATGACACCCGTCTTTGCCATCGCGGGACCGACGGAGTTCTCCGGCGAGAAGGGCGATTACCTGGACGCGGGCGATGCGCAAGCGCTGTCGCTTGAGGCGGGCACCATCGCGCTGACCTTCAACGCTGATCATGTCTGGGGCAGCCAGGCCCTCTTTTCCAAGGACGGCAGTGGCTATGACGACGGCGGGCACCTGACCGTCTGGCTCAAGGACGGGCGCATCCTCGTGCGCCAGCAGACCGACGACAGTACCGAGTATCTCAAGGTCCCCGACCTGATGATCGAGAAGGACACCGACTACCACTTCGCCGTCTCCTTCGGCGAGGACGGGCTCAATGTCTATGTCAACGGACAGCTCTGGGCCGCCGAGCCGGAGATGAAGCAGGGCATGGACATGAACGAGCGCTCCTTCCTGGTCGGCGCCTCCGGGGCCTGGCGCTCAGATGACGCCCACACCGCCCACCAGCAGTTCAACGGCACAATCTCAAACGTCATGGTCTTCGACGAACAGGTCGGGGGCGAGGCCATGGCAGCGCTGGCAGGCGAGGTCGACCCGGCATTCGAGGCCGATGCCCTGGCCGCCCTTGCCCAGGACGACCTGATGCCTGCCTTCCAGCAGCTCCATCACGGCTCCGACGAGGCCAAGGCGCTCGCCATGGCCTACGGCTTCAACCACATGGGCGAGATGACCTCCGGCGCAACATATTCCGAAGGCTCCGACCAGGGCGAGACCATCGAGGGAACCGATCAGGACGATGCCATCAATGCCGGCCTCGGCGACGACACCGTCAACGGCAACGGCGGCAACGACATCCTCCAGGGCTCCTACGGCAACGACATTCTCAATGGCGGCGACGGCAACGACGTCCTGGACGGCGGACACGGCGAGGACATCCTCAACGGCGGTGACGGCAACGATCTGCTCATCTCCCAGTCCGACGGGCGCGAGGGCGAGGTCGCCTACGACCCGGACCGCGACGAGGGCGATCCGCTCGGAGAACTCACCAACGGCAAACTCTATCCCGACCAGCCCCTTCATGCCGACGATGTCATGACAGGCGGTGCGGGCGCAGACACCTTCTACTTCCAGACCCTCATCAACGCCAAGGCCCGCTTCATCGAGGAACACACACAGGATGACGGCACAATCAGATGGCATGGCGTGGCCGGAGAGAACGCAAACATCCACGACCACTGGGTCGGCGTCATCGGCAACGACATCATCACCGACTTCAACCGCGCCGAGGGCGACAGCATCCTGATCGAGGGACACACCACCAAGATCAGCTCCATCACCTACGGCGACAGCAACAATGACGGCATCGTCGATCACTCCGTCATCTCCCTTTATTCCGACCAGGGATCGGGCGGCGGTGCCCACGCGAATGACGAGCTGGGAACCGTCACCGTCTATGGCGACCTGATCACGCTGTCCGACATCTCCACCTCGGCCAAACCGGCCTACGGCATCGTCAAGTCCATCGCCGACATCGACGAGGCCATCAAGCCCATCGAGATGGGAACAGACCGCGGCGAGATCGCACCGCCCGACGACATCCCGACACAGGACGACCTGCCCCTGCCCGAAGGCATGACACCCGTCTTTGCCATCGCGGGACCGACGGAGTTCTCCGGCGAGAAGGGCGATTACCTGGACGCGGGCGATGCGCAAGCGCTGTCGCTTGAGGCGGGCACCATCGCGCTGACCTTCAACGCTGATCATGTCTGGGGCAGCCAGGCCCTCTTTTCCAAGGACGGCAGTGGCTATGACGACGGCGGGCACCTGACCGTCTGGCTCAAGGACGGGCGCATCCTCGTGCGCCAGCAGACCGACGACAGTACCGAGTATCTCAAGGTCCCCGACCTGATGATCGAGAAGGACACCGACTACCACTTCGCCGTCTCCTTCGGCGAGGACGGGCTCAATGTCTATGTCAACGGACAGCTCTGGGCCGCCGAGCCGGAGATGAAGCAGGGCATGGACATGAACGAGCGCTCCTTCCTGGTCGGCGCCTCCGGGGCCTGGCGCTCAGATGACGCCCACACCGCCCACCAGCAGTTCAACGGCACAATCTCAAACGTCATGGTCTTCGACGAACAGGTCGGGGGCGAGGCCATGGCAGCGCTGGCAGGCGAGGTCGACCCGGCATTCGAGGCCGATGCCCTGGCCGCCCTTGCCCAGGACGACCTGATGCCTGCCTTCCAGCAGCTCCATCACGGCTCCGACGAGGCCAAGGCGCTCGCCATGGCCTACGGCTTCAACCACATGGGCGAGATGACCTCCGGCGCAACATATTCCGAAGGCTCCGACCAGGGCGAGACCATCGAGGGAACCGATCAGGACGATGCCATCAATGCCGGCCTCGGCGACGACACCGTCAACGGCAACGGCGGCAACGACATCCTCCAGGGCTCCTACGGCAACGACATTCTCAATGGCGGCGACGGCAACGACGTCCTGGACGGCGGACACGGCGAGGACATCCTCAACGGCGGTGACGGCAACGATCTGCTCATCTCCCAGTCCGACGGGCGCGAGGGCGAGGTCGCCTACGACCCGGACCGCGACGAGGGCGATCCGCTCGGAGAACTCACCAACGGCAAACTCTATCCCGACCAGCCCCTTCATGCCGACGATGTCATGACAGGCGGTGCGGGCGCAGACACCTTCTACTTCCAGACCCTCATCAACGCCAAGGCCCGCTTCATCGAGGAACACACACAGGATGACGGCACAATCCGGTGGCATGGCGTGGCCGGAGAGAACGAAAACATCCACGACCACTGGGTCGGCGTCATCGGCAACGACATCATCACCGACTTCAACCGCGCCGAGGGCGACAGCATCCTGATCGAGGGACACACCACCAAGATCAGCTCCATCACCTACG
This sequence comes from Roseibium sp., assembly GCF_965229775.1. Classification (GTDB taxonomy): domain Bacteria; phylum Pseudomonadota; class Alphaproteobacteria; order Rhizobiales; family Stappiaceae; genus Roseibium. Next base: position 3,575,241 of record NZ_OZ245929.1, on the reverse strand, counting down.
GCGACAGCAACAATGACGGCATCGTCGATCACTCCGTCATCTCCCTTTATTCCGACCAGGGATCGGGCGGCGGTGCCCACGCGAATGACGAGCTGGGAACCGTCACCGTCTATGGCGACCTGATCACGCTGTCCGACATCTCCACCTCGGCCAAACCGGCCTACGGCATCGTCAAGTCCATCGCCGACATCGACGAGGCCATCAAGCCCATCGAGATGGGAACAGACCGCGGCGAGATCGCACCGCCCGACGACATCCCGACACAGGACGACCTGCCCCTGCCCGAAGGCATGACACCCGTCTTTGCCATCGCGGGACCGACGGAGTTCTCCGGCGAGAAGGGCGATTACCTGGACGCGGGCGATGCGCAAGCGCTGTCGCTTGAGGCGGGCACCATCGCGCTGACCTTCAACGCTGATCATGTCTGGGGCAGCCAGGCCCTGTTTTCCAAGGACGGCAGCGGTTATGACGACGGCGGGCACCTGACCGTCTGGCTCAAGGACGGGCGCATCATCGTGCGCCAGCAGAGCGACGACAGCACCGAGTATCTCAAGGTCCCCGACCTGATGATCGAGAAGGACACCGACTACCACTTCGCCGTCTCCTTCGGCGAGGACGGGCTCAATGTCTATGTCAACGGACAGCTCTGGGCCGCCGAGCCGGAGATGAAGCAGGGCATGGACATGAACGAGCGCTCCTTCCTGGTCGGCGCCTCCGGGGCCTGGCGATCCGATGACGCCCACACCGCCCACCAGCAGTTCAACGGCACAATCTCAAACGTCATGGTCTTCGACGAACAGGTCGGGGGCGAGGCCATGGCAGCGCTGGCAGGCGAGGTCGACCCGGCATTCGAGGCCGATGCCCTGGCCGCCCTTGCCCAGGACGACCTGATGCCTGCCTTCCAGCAGCTCCATCACGGTTCCGACGAGGCCAAGGCGCTCGCCATGGCCTACGGCTTCAACCACATGGGCGAGATGACCTCCGGCGCAACATATTCCGAAGGCACCGGCCAGGGAGAGACCATCGAGGGAACCGATCAGGACGATGCCATCAATGCCGGCCTCGGCGACGACACCGTCAACGGCAACGGCGGCAACGACATCCTCCAGGGCTCCTACGGCAACGACATTCTCAATGGCGGCGACGGCAACGACGTCCTGGACGGCGGACACGGCGAGGACATCCTCAACGGCGGTGACGGCAACGATCTGCTCATCTCCCAGTCCGACGGGCGCGAGGGCGAGGTCGCCTACGACCCGGACCGCGACGAGGGCGATCCGCTCGGAGAACTCACCAACGGCAAACTCTATCCCGACCAGCCCCTTCATGCCGACGATGTCATGACAGGCGGTGCGGGCGCAGACACCTTCTACTTCCAGACCCTCATCAACGCCAAGGCCCGCTTCATCGAGGAACACACACAGGATGACGGCACAATCAGATGGCATGGCGTGGCCGGAGAGAACGCAAACATCCACGACCACTGGGTCGGCGTCATCGGCAACGACATCATCACCGACTTCAACCGCGCCGAGGGCGACAGCATCCTGATCGAGGGACACACCACCAAGATCAGCTCCATCACCTACGGCGACAGCAACAATGACGGCATCGTCGATCACTCCGTCATCTCCCTTTATTCCGACCAGGGATCGGGCGGCGGTGCCCACGCGAATGACGAGCTGGGAACCGTCACCGTCTATGGCGACCTGATCACGCTGTCCGACATCTCCACCTCGGCAAAACCGGCCTACGGTATCGTCAAGTCCATCGCCGACATCGACGAGGCCATCAAGCCCATCGAGATGGGAACCGACCGCGGCGAGATCGCACCGCCCGACGACATCCCCACCAAGGACGACCTGCCCCTCCCCGAAGGCATGACACCCGTCTTTGCCATCGCGGGCGAGATGGTGCTGGACGGAACGCGCGACGGCCAGATTGCGATACAGCATTCCGAGGCAATGGAAATCGCGGAGGGTACGGTCGCGTTTTCGTTCACGGCCGATACCGTCAGCGGCTGGGATGCGCTGTTCTCGAAGGATGCGAGCGGTTACGTTACCGGCGGACATCTCACCGCCTGGGTCACAGATGGCGGCGACATCAAGGTGCGCTTCCAGGATGAGACAAGTTCGCTGTGGCTCAAGGCGGAGGACGTCTTCGAAGTCGGCAAGGAACACGATTTCGCGTTCACGTTCGGCGAAGACGGCGCGGTCCTTTATGTCGACGGGGTCGCCGCCGACAGCGACGACGACTTTGAGTCCGACTGGCTCGGCAACGAGGAGTACCTGATGATCGGTGCGAACGGCTGGAGCAGCCCGAGCGGCGAGATCGGATGGACCGGCAATCACTTCGACGGCGTCATTTCGGACTTCACCGTTCTGGGTGAACAGCTCGACGCGGACCGGGTCAGGGACGAACTGTTCGCTTAGGCGACGCGGGCGACACGGACAGTCGTACAAGCAGCGGCGGTCCGAGAGACATTCGCCCTGTTTGATCCACCGCATAAAAAGAAAGCGGCCCAAAGGCCGCTTTCCAGAGATCTATAGGCAACGCGCTCAGGAAGCTTTTCTTCTGCGCCAGCCAAAGAAACCGAGCGCACCCAGAGCACCACCCAGAAGCGGAAGCGCTGCCGGGATCGGAACCGCCGTCGGGTTGATAACCGTTCCAGTTATGGTGAACTGGCCGTTCATGTTCGGATTTAGCAACGACCACTCCAGCGTCGGATTGGCGATCGGCGTCCAGTTGAACTGGTAGGTTCCCGGTGTCAGACCAGCGAACAGCGCACCCTGCCAGTGATCCGGCTGGCCGAAGCTTGAAGCACTACCGGTACAGGACGATGTAAGCGGGCCGGAAGAGTTACAACCGTAGAAGTTTGTCGTACCATCGACCAAGCCCGCAGGCTTCGCACCACCCTGATAGCCAGCGTAACCCTGCCAAAGCGGGCCACCTAGACCCGCAGCAAGCGTAAACGGGTTGGTCTGGTTATAGGTCACGTCCACACCCGTCAGGTTCATGCTACCTTCAAGATGATGGCTGTTCGTGCCGTGGTTGTATGTACCGAGCCAAACGGCAACGATTCCCGGACCGGCATTCGCATAGCCGATAGAGGTCGCGTGCGCGCTTGCCTCTTTCATTCCAACCAACGAGGCGCCGGCTGCGAACAACCCCACAGCCAAGCCCCTCAAGTATTTACTTCTAGCAAACATAAAAACCCCCTTCTTTCAAATCTCTAAATTCGCTAAAATTTACGCTTGGGCACTTTAGCGTAAAAATTAAGCACACGTCAATTAAATTAATAAAATATTAAAGAATTTCTCTTCGCCGAACGCAAGACAGGTCAAAGCATTACTTACGTCAAGCATACATATTCGGAGCTTCGCCACAGTATTACTATGACGACCCTTAATCGGCTGACACCGTTCTAATTACTCAATGTTGATTCACATATCGGCGGAATATGCCGAAACCTCAGTGAAAAAAGCAAAACCAATCGATATTCAGCCCACGCCCCCATAAGCAAAATTACCACGGATATATTATTCGTATTTTAAACAAAATTCAATCTTATTTTAGTCGGAAGCTCCGCTGCAACCCTGCACGCTCCCCATCGGAAAAGAGAAATAAACCTAAATATCTGTAAAATATGATTTTTTCTTGCCACTACGATTTCCGGGTAGATGTATCCCGAGAGAGCATCACGCACTCTCCGGCGCATAAAGCGGCAATGACCGATTTGCAGACAGGATAACAAGCCGCGCCGGAACAGGCAAAAACGGGCCAGAACTTGACCTGCCCGCAGTTGCACACAAATCGGTCCCGCGGCGAGTGTGTTATGCGGTGCAGGTGCGACCGGCCTGTCCTCGTTTGCCAAATCACACCAGAGTACGGCCTCAAAGATGAGACTGAAAGGGCGAAATCCCGTTAGGAAGCGTGCGCAGAGCGGGCTTCCTGCCCGGTCAAGCAGACCGGCGCCACGGGGAAAGCCATTACCATGTCCTTCGGATTTGACCGAACTGCGCCTCCCCGGCGTTGCGAAAGACTTGAAAATGAGCCACATTTGCTGCGCTTCCGCTCCTTGAGGAGAAGCAATCCGCCTCAAACCATTTCCACTTCATATTTGGGTCCGTACCCTATAGGCCGTTCTGCGTGCTAAACTGACTCAACTCGTTGTCACAAAAAGCTTCATCAGGTCTCAAACCGTATTGCTTGAGCTGCGTCACCAGAATGACTCCGCTCAGGTTGGCCGTGTAGAGATCGGCGCCTCGCCGGGGATCGAAATCAAAAAGTTCCTTAGTCAGAGCTTCGTGGCCGCACAGTACGGCTACACCTTTGACGAAGGCGGCAACCTGTGTCCGCCTGGCAAGTTCAAGCCTGTCGATACGCTCCGACAGCTGACCGGCCTGGTTGCTTTCCAGCCTGTCGATGCGCTCCGACAGCTGATTGGTGACGTATAGGGTTCCTGTGAGAAGCACTGCGATGACCACGAGCGCGGCGTACCAGACAAGTTTCACTTGTATCTCCGAATCCGGAAGGTCCCCGCAACCTCCATGCAATCAGACGTGGTCGTCTTTTTCAACACCTACTTTCGAGGTTCTGACCCTTCGCGGCGCCAACCATCGTCTTAGAAAGATCTGCAGTGATACCGACACCAAAGTCCCGGTTTCATATTCCGGGGCGCGTGCTAGCGTTTTGGCGCGACACCGCAAGGAGGAGGAAAACATGAAAACCTGGAAAAAGCCGTCCACCAAAGCCACTGAAGCGGGTTTCGAAGTCACGCGTTACATGCCCGCCGAAATCGGCACCTGCAAGCGCAAGTAATTCGCGGCCAAGCAAGAGCCACGATGAAAATCAGGGTTCTGGGCGCGGCAGCCGGAGGCGGCTTCCCGCAGTGGAATTGCAATGCGCCTCTCAGCCGCGCAGTTCGTGAAAACCGGCCCGGTTTTCTAGCCAGAACGCAGTCCAGCATTGCTGCGAGTGCCGATGGCCGGAACTGGGCCGTTTTCAATGCGTCACCGGACATCCGCCAACAGATCGCCGCAACACCAGACCTGCAGCCTGCCGCCGATGCACCTCTGCGGTCAACGCCGATCAGGGCCGTCATTCTCACGAATGCCGACGTCGACCACATTGCGGGTCTTCTTTCCCTGCGCGAAAGAGAGCCGTTCACCCTTTACGCAACGCGCAGGGTGCTCGAGACGCTGGCCTCGAACAGCATCTTTCAGGTGCTCAGCCCGGATCATGTCGAGCGCCGCGAGTTGGTGCTTGAGGGAGAAACGGAGCTTTACGGTCCCGATGGCCCACTCGGCCTTTCCATCGAAACCTTCAGCGTCCCCGGAAAGGTTGCGCTGTTTCTTGAAGACCCGGAAAAGTCGGATTTCGGCACGTCAAGCGGCGACACGATCGGACTTGCCGTCCGCAGGACCGCAAACATCGGCGAGGCAGACAAGACGCTCTTCTACGTTCCCGGCTGCGCTGCAATCGAGGACGCACTCAAGCAACGGGTCGCCGGCGGAGGCTGCCTGATGTTCGACGGGACGGTATTTGAGAACGATGAAATGGCCAACACGGGCGTTGGCTCGAAGACCGGCGCGCGCATGGGCCATCTCGCCATCGGCGGACCCGACGGAAGCCTGGCGGGTCTGGCCGATGTCGACCTGAAGCGCCGTGTCTTCATCCATATCAACAACACCAACCCGATCCTCGATCCGCGTTCGGCCGAAACGTCAGCCGTCCTTGCGGCAGGCTGGGAAGTCGCCTTCGACGGAATGGAGCTGGAGCTATGACAGATCTTGCCGTTTCTCACCCTGCCGCGATCGCGGAGCCGATCGGCAGCGGCGTCCCGGAATCGGCGGCGGAGCGCATCAGGAAAGAGAGCAGGCTGCTCACAGCGGCCGAACTGACGGAGGTCCTGCGCACCGCCGGGTTCGACCGCTACCATATCCATCATCCGTTCCACAAAATGATGAACGCGGGCGAACTCAGCAAGGCGCAGATGCAGGCCTGGGCGCTCAATCGTTTCTGTTACCAGGATGCCATTCCCAAGAAGGACAGCATCATCCTGTCCAGGTCCGACGATCCCGAGTTCCGGCGGGAATGGATCAAGCGCATCGTCGATCACGACGGCAATGACGACCTTGAACAGGACGGCGGGATCAAGCGCTGGCTCAAGCTTGCGGAAGGGCTGGGGCTCGACACGGGCATGGTGCGCTCGCGCAGGTTTGCCCTGCCCGCAACGCGTTACGCGGTCGGCGCCTATCTCGATCTCGTTTCGAATTCGTCCCTGCTTGTCGCCGTTGCCTCCTCCCTGACGGAACTGTTCTCGCCGGTGGCGATCGGCGAGCGCGTGCCCGCGATGCTGGCGCGATACGACTACATCACCGAGGACACGCTTGCCTATTTCACGCCGCGGCTGAAACAGGCACCGCGGGATGCGGAACACGCCCTGGCGCTTGTCATTGCGTGGGCGGACACACCGGACAAGCAGGCCGATGCGGTCGACGCCCTGCTTTCCAAGTGCGACCTGTTGTGGGCGATGCTGGACGCGCTTCAGCACGCCTATGTTTCGCCCGGCAGTATTCCGCCCGGCGCGTTCCGTCCGCGCGAGGAAGACAAAAGACAATAAGGGTGGCAACAGGCCGTGACGGTGGTACGCAAACGGACAATCCTGAAAGCAGACAGCATTCCAAGACTGCCTGCGCATGTGCGCCTGGTTTTCAACGAAAAACGCGACAGCTGGGTTGTGCTTGCGCCTGAGAAAATCCTGTGGCCGGACGATATCAGCGTGGTGATCCTGAAAAACTGCGACGGCACACGGTCCATTGGCGAGATCGCGGAGGCCTTGTCGAAGGACTTCAGCGCACCCTGTCCGGAAATCCTGGGAGACGTCCTGGAGTTTCTCCAGGACTGGAGTGACAGGCTGCTCATCAGGCCTGCTGGCGGAAATGGCGGTCCGCAATGAGCGACACGATCGACATCCCGCTCGGTCTTCTCGCGGAACTCACGCACCGGTGTCCGCTGCAATGCGGTTACTGTTCCAATCCGCTTGAACTGCTGAAGGCCAACCGAGAGCTGGACACGGCAACCTGGCTCGATGTTTTCAAACAGGCCGCCGATCTCGGCGTCCTGCAGGTGCATCTTTCAGGCGGCGAACCGACGCTCAGGCCGGATCTTGAAGAGCTTGTCGCCCGCCTCGCGGAAAGCGGCGTCTATACCAACCTGATCACGGCGGCCGTGACCCTGACTGCCGGGCGTCTGCAGGCCCTGAAGGACGCAGGACTGGACCACATCCAGATCAGTTTTCAGGGGGCAACCGACGAGACGACCTACAGGATCGGGCATTACAGGAACGCCTTCGAAAAGAAGCGTGCAGCCGCCCGTCAGGCCCGCGAACTTGGGCTGCCGCTGACAATCAATGCGCCGATCCACAGGCTCAATATCGAAGAGGTTCCGCGGTTCGTGGAGCTCGCGCTCGACCTGGATGCGGAGCGTCTCGAGATCGCCAATGTGCAGTATTACGGCTGGGCGGAGCTCAACAAGGCCGCCCTCTTGCCCGACCGCGATCAGGTCTCCCGGCAGATCGACTTCGTGACGCGGGTGCGGGAAGAGCTGACAGGTGTCCTCAACATCGACTTTGTGCCCCCCGACTACTACGCCGACTATCCCAAGCCCTGCATGGGCGGGTGGGCGATGGACGCCTTCATGATCGCGCCGGACGGCACGATGCTGCCGTGTCATGCAGCGCAATCGATCACGAGCCTTTCGTTCGAGAACGTGCGCGAGAAACCGCTGCAAACGATCTGGGAGCACTCCGACAGCTTCAACACCTACCGGGGAACGGACTGGATGTCGGATCGCTGCAAGGCATGCCCGCGCCGGGACATCGATTTCGGAGGCTGCCGCTGCCAGGCTTTCGCCGTGACCGGCAATGCCTCGGAAACCGACCCCGCCTGCATCAAGTCGCCGTTCCACGAGGATCTGAGGGCCTTCTCAACCAGCACCATGGTCCACAAACGCGTGATTGGCGCAGGTAGTACAGAACGGCACTGAGCCCCACTGAGACAAGGCCCGTTGCAATGCCGACCGTCAGGCGCTGAAAAACTGGTGCGATGTAAGTGTCGGCTGTTTCCGCTACCTGAGGCAAATCGGGAATGAGCCGACTTTCCATGACATACGTGTTGGTAGCAACCACAATGAGCAGCAGACCGTTGAAACACAAAGCCCATTGCAGAAGAAGCAAGGCAAGATTGGCTGTTTGTCGCATGGCTCGTTTCACCTTTGAGTGAATCGTGCGCCGGTTGGGAGACGCCATCCTTCTTTTTCGGTTGGCGCACGGAATTCCATCCAGTCCCTTTGGCTTCAGATCGGGATGGGCTTCGAAAATCGGATTCATGACATCGAGCAACATGCTGCCCATCACCTTTCCGACGGACTGGCGATAGGTATTGAATTCGCTTTCGGAGCTGGTGTGCTGAACAAGTGACACCGACTGATCGAGCCTCGCACCGAACTCCAGGAACAGGTCAACGACCCGCGCTGCGACTTCCTTTTTCATATTGCTCCGGCACTCCGTATTTCTGCAAAGAGCTTGTCCCCCCCCCTGGATGCCCAATTTCCCTGGCTTCAGCCCCCACGAGCTCGTCATCTCGTGCCCCGAGTTCCGAAAAAAAAGCTGGAAACAGGTTGCAACGGAACTCGCATCGTTCTTGTTGAAAGGAGGAAAACTATAGGAGAAGCAATGGCGGTGAATTATGCCGAGAGCGCAACCAGAGCGGAAAACTGGTAGCGCGTCGGTAGCCTCCACGCATCGACAAGGTCGTTCGCAACATTCCAGCACCTTATCCTTGGGATCATCGCCGTAGATTTGCAGGTTGCGCGCGCGGCGTGTTCAGAGCCAAAATTCTAAAGGATCACCGGCTTTTCCGCCGGCCGTCCACGGTGCATGAACAGGATCAAGAATGACAAGAACTCTCGGCACCAGAACGCCGCGTTCTGTCTTATGTCTGACCTTGAGCCGCCAGACCTTCGGCAACGCTGACCATGCCGGAAAGGCGTTCGGGGAGACTGTAGAGTGTCAGTCCCCAGGGGACCCCTGCCCCGGTCTTTTGAAAAGGGATCGTAATCGCTGCCAATCCGAGCGAGTTGGCGAAGTTGGTGTAGGTGCCGTTCCTGAAATTCGGCCCGAGCGGATCGTCTTCGCATTGCCGGAGCGTGACCAGGGCACCAACCGCAGGCGTGATCAGGACGTCATGGTGTTCCCAGAGTTTCGCCGTTTCTCTTATCGCCTCGGCCACCTGATACTGCGCCCTGTAGCAGTCGGCAGCCGTGAACTTCCGGCTTGATTGTATCAGGGACCGGACGACCGGATGGCAATCTTCCGGGTGCGCATCGATGAACGCGCCCACGGACACGTCCTTTTCGGCGAGGAATGGGCCGAAGAACATGAGATCGTTGACTGCCTGGAATGCTCCGATTGTCGAAGGCGTCATCTTCGGGATGCACTGAGACTCAACCTTGGATCGCCGGAGGTTGGAGTTTTCCGGCGTCTTTCACGGTGATGGGCTGGGGATGGCACCGTGATTATGCAGTGCGCTCGGGACGCTGTACCCGACGCGGGTCGCTGCACCCTGCGATTTAACCTAAACTTTGGGCTCGAAGCAGTTATTCAATCTTTCCGATACCGCCGCTGTCTGAACTAAAAACGTGACTCACGAGGAGCCGCTAAACTTCTCGAAGGTTCAGGCTGCCTCGATTGTATTTGCCGACTTTACTGCATCATAGATGCCTACGAACTCTTGTGTTCCCATCAGTTCTGTTTGGAAAAGAGAGCCAGCATTGCCGCGCAGTCTGCGTCGCTTGGGTTTTCGGACATAACTGCTGCGCGCGCCGCTTCTTTGCTGACGGCCTGACCTGCGCTCTTTCCCAATTCGATATAGAGCGCGATCAGCTTTTCGCAGGTTGGTTTGGTGTCCGTTCCGTTCGCTATTGCGGCCGCTGCAAACAGTGACAGGGCCAGCGCTGCGAGGCACACCATCTTCATGGCCGTATTTCCTTGAATGAAATTGACGCTTGCATGACGTCAATTCGATTTCGGGCCACAGGAAAGATCACCCGTCTGATAGATCTGAACCTCACTCATGCTCTCTGCGGGCAGGCGCACAACGAAAGTGCCTCTTTCAGAATCGATCAGCATTTCGCCGTGGCCTTCGACAGAACACACTTGCCGCGCGTTGCCGGCGTCTTCTTCGCAACGAATTTTGCCGTCCGTCGCGCGCACCACGATGTCTTTGTATTCCATCAGCATGATCGCCTGTTCAAGACGCTCGTAGTAAAGACCGACGTCCGAAATGATTTCGCATTCGCTCGCCAGTGCAGTGGAGGACACGGGCAGAAACACCAGGGCAAAAGCCCCGAATACGCCAGAAAACAGGCCGGGTTTGAGGCTTCCGTGGATTGGGAAAAACACATTGGTGTTTAAATGAAGCTCCACTTTTGGACGGTTCTTGACTTGTACGATCACAGAAAATCCTTCTCTCTGCATCGACACTAACGCTGCGCAAAAATCCCTCAAGCTATGGATTTTATTAGCTGAGTGCCTAAAACATTCTTTTGGTCCGGGAGCAGACAGACGCGAAATGAAGAAACTGGAGCAGTTTGCTGACAAAATCTTGTCGGCCAATAGCCCGCAGGACGCTTGGGAAAAAACGATCGGTTTTTTCGAAAGTTTCGGTTTTAAGGGGGCTGTCTATGGCCAGCGCAGACGAAACGTCGTGCCGACTGCCAACGATATCTGGTTTTCCGATCAGTTGACCGAATGGAAGGCTGCTTATTTCAAGCAAAAAGACTACGAGCGCGACCCGCTGTTCATTTACGCGCCCAATTTGCCCAGCCAGTTCATGACGGGAATACACTTCCTGCCGGATCACGCGTATCTGACCGAGGAAGACATTGCCGTCATTCGCAGGGCTCAGGAATGTGGGTTGACGTCCGGTATTGCGCTCAGAATGTCGCGAGAGGACGATCCGGTCGTCAAAGGTTGGAACCTTGTCAGTGCCTTGCCACGGGCCGATATCGAAGCAGTCAACGAAGAGTTCGGCATGTTGCTGCATATCTGTGCGGCGATTGCGCATCACAAGATCGGTCGTCTGGAGAACCTGTCGCAAGCCAGCCTGACCAACCGGGAACGCGAATGTCTTTTGTTGCTGGCCAAGGGCTTCCGAACTGCCCGGATCGCTGAACATATGTCGATCCAGGCGGTCACGGTTGACCTGCATTTGCGCAACGCACGGGCAAAGCTTGGTGCACGCACGCGTGAGCAAGCGCTGGCGACTGCAATCGTGACCGGTCGCATTCACATTTAGCAAAAGCCCAGGCAAGCCTTGTGCATACTGCGCCCTATCATACTGAAGTGCTGTTCCTCATGAGGATCGGTTCAACCAACCAAGCAAGTCATCTGCAAGTAAATTTCGCTATTTTACGGGAAGGCCAAGAACCATCGAACATTTTGATTTAACTCTTAATTTATGAGGTGCACGTAAGCATGAGTGGCCGAAAAACTGGGACCACCCTCAATGCGCACCTTCCTTTCCCGTTTCAACTCTTCAGTCCTCGTTGGAGTTTCCTTCGGTTTGATCCTGCTTGCGACCATCCTTGTCGGAGGTGCGGGCATCTATTCGACGACCACACTTAAAGGACACATCAACACCGCGGGCAGTTCGACGGCACTCGCCGAGGCGCTTCGGACCATCACCGTCCGCTCGGAGAGCTTCATGGCTGCCCCGGACGGTGCGGGGCTTTCAGACCTCGCCGCGATGATCGATGAAAAGAAAAAGTTCGTCGAAGAGACCGCCGGTCACGCCGATCTCGATAAGGTGCGACAGGAACTGACAACGGTAACCGACAAGTTGGAAGCTCTTGGCGAAGAAATGCGCGCCTATGACGCAACGCGCAAGGCAAGAAACGGCGCAATCGTAAAACTCACTGCTGAAATTACGGATGTCGCCAGGATGGCTGTGGAGGCGAACACCTCTTTCGACCAAATGGAACAGGAGCTAAAGGATCGACGGCTCACAATCGAGGGTCCGGTCACCAAGGCAGCGCTGCTGGGCACCTCCATCACCGGCATCCTGGACGGCCTCGCAGCGGTCGAAACAGGCTTGTCAGCGTCCCCGGCGGTCTTCCCCGGCGACACGGAACTGAAAGTGATCGACAAGCAGCTGAAAAGCATGCGCTTCAAGGCAAAGTCACCGGCAGCCAAACCTGTCTACGCCGAGGCCATCGCAGCTTTCGCTGATCTCGGAACGATTTCCGCTGACAGTGCCGCGCCAACGGCATCCGCACGGGCAGCCGAGGCAATGGCCCGGCTGCAGAACGCCATGAACATGCTGAAGGCCGTATCGCTCGACGCCGTGACGGAAACCAGCGAAAAGATGGCCAAGCACCAGAAGGTTGTTTTGGGCATCGGTGTTGCGGCCACCCATGTCGGCAAGGCGCTGACCGGGGCAAGCGATGCCCAGTTGGCGCTGCGCGGTCTTGTCCAGAGCGCCGACGAAGAGACAGCGGCAGGCGTGACCGGCGCCCTGCGCCAGGTGGTCATCCGCATGGAACAGGCGCACGGCGAAACGGCAATCCTGCCAAGCTTGCAGGAAGGCCTTGACGGAGTCGTCACGAAGCTGAAACAGATCGAGGCCCTGGTACCAACGGACATCGCCGCCCTTCTGGAAGCCTCGGCGGGCCTCGACAACCAGCGCGCCAACATAAACGCAACGTTGAACGCAATCTCGACGGCGATCCAGTCAAGCGTGCAGACAACTCAGTCAGCCGGCGTGTCGACCGCCGGTATGGCGGTGTTGCAGATCGCCGCCGCCCTTGTCGCAGGCTTCCTTTTTGTCGCAATCGCGATCGGTGTCATCTTCTTCCACTACCTGAAGCCGTTGCGCTCCATGACCGGCATCATGGATGCGCTCTCCGAGGGCGACCTCTCCGTGCAGCCGACCGGCCAGGAGCGGGTCGACGAACTCGGCCAGCTGGCGCGCACCATCGACCGCTTCAAGACCGGCATGATCGCCCGCAAGCAGCTCGAGGCCGACAAGGAGACCGAAACGCAGGATCGCGACCAGCGTCGCGAACGGGTCGAGGCCCTGATCGCCTCATTCCGCGAGACAGTTACCAATGTGCTCGGTTCCGTCGGTGAAACCGCTGGGACGCTTGACCGGACGGCGGAAGAGTTGACCGCCGTTGCCGCGCAAAGCTCCGAGCTTGCAGAAAGCACCTTTGGCGCGACAGACGAGGCGTCGCAGAACGTCCAAACCGTTGCGAGCGCCGCGGAGGAACTTGCCGCCTCGATCGACGAGATCACCCGCCAGGTCGGCCAAACCGCCGAGGTCGTCAACCGCGCCACAAAGGGTACGCAGGTCACCAGCGAAAAGGTCCACGGGCTCTCTGAAGCCGCAGGCAAGATCGGCGAGGTGGTCAGCCTCATCCAGGCGATCGCCGAACAGACCAACCTGCTGGCTCTCAATGCCACCATCGAGGCGGCCAGGGCGGGTGAGGCCGGGAAGGGCTTCGCGGTCGTCGCCGCCGAAGTCAAGGATCTTGCAACTCAGACGTCGAAGGCAACCGACGAAATTGGCGGCCAAATCACCGCGATCCAGGACGCGACAAACGAAGCGGTTCACGCCATCGAGGAGATCACGGCAACCATGGCCGAGGTCAACGAGTATACCGGAACGATCGCCACCGCAGTCGAGCAGCAAGGCGCGGCAACAACGGAAATCTCCGACAACGTCCAGCGTGCCGCGCAGGGCACCGGCTCGGTCAAGGAGAACATGTCCGGGCTTTCAGATGCCGTCTCCCAGACCAGCCGCTCCGCCAACTTCGTCCTCGGCGCTTCAGGTGAGCTAAGCCAGAAAACAGACAGTCTACGGGCCGAGGTTGAGCAGTTCTTGCGTAGCGTCGCTGCTGCGTAGGTGGAGAGGGCAGCTTCAATCGGCCGACGCTCTGGTTGGATATTGGTCCGAAAGTGCCGATGCAAATGAGACCCAAATTCCATCCAATTCAGCGCGGAGACCGCTGGTCGATTTTTGACCTCATGCTGCCAAAGACTTTTTACAAGGATGGCGCCATCGCAACCGTTCGTTCCAAGACCGGCGCGCCTGTTTACTGACGTGTAATTGAACCTCTCAAGGCCATTCTGGACGCTGCACAGGCACACGAGGCTATGACGCGTTGTGCAAACTCTCGCGGCAGGCCTTGGACCGTTTTCGAGAGCGAAGTGAACACGCGGCGAACAAAAACTGTCAAACCCTGCTGGAAAAAACGTCAAACCAAAAAGGTGCGACTGATCCGGCGCGAAAAATTCAACAACTTTTTAATGAGATGAGTGGTGCCCAGAGGCGGAATCGAACCACCGACACGCGGATTTTCAATCCGCTGCTCTACCAACTGAGCTATCTGGGCGCGCTTGCAAGCAGGTGGAGCGGAGCCCCGTTCGTTGAAAGCCCGGTCCTTATAGAGGCTCGCTCAGACCTTGTCCAGCATTCCGGCAAAGTTTTTTGAGCTTCGATGACGATGTGGATGAAGTGGCCAAAAAAGACTTCAAGGGGCTGAAAAAATTCATCTTTCTTCGAGCTATCGAAGCGGTTCGCACGGCTGGAATTCAACGCCTCGGATTGAGCCGATGCCCCTGCCCGGTGCAGTCAGGCACAGTGCCTGCCAGGCTTCCGGTTCCTGCCGCCAAAAACGGGGCGTTGATATGCACAGTCGTCATACTCCGGTACCCTTTGAGACGGGGCTTCGACCTTCTTCAGGATGAGGCCGTGTCGGGGACAGGGACCGGAAAATTGCACCCCATCCGTCGGTCATTGCCAGACTTGATCCACCGCCGCCCGGTTTAACCCGCAAATGATCCATTGAGGCGATTTCCAGTCAATGAACTTGTCATTCCGGCTGCAGCGCAGCGGAAGGCCGGCAACAAGTAGCCACTTGTTTCTCCTTCTTCGTTTCACATCCCGAGTTTCGCGATACCGGATCCCGGTCTTGCCGCTTGGGCGTCAAACCGGGACGACAAATTCCGGGGAAAGGACCGGATCCCGACTTGGCGCGGTACATCGCGGGTAGCGGCCACATGAAAAAAGCGCGCCGTCCTTCGGCGCGCTTCCGTTTCCCGTTGAGGCCCGGATCTACTGTTCGGCGATCCGGCCATCCGTATAGGGCGCATAGCCGCCTTTTGCGGCGATATAATCTGCCACGACGACTTCCAGGCCCGGGCCGTAGTCATAGGCATTCATGCCGTTTTCGGCGAAGACCTTGTAGCCGTCGCCACCACCGCGCATGTAGTTGTTGGACACGACGCCATAGACCTTGTCCGGGTCAAGCGGCACCCAGTTGCCGTCTTCCATGACTTCCACCAGCAGAACACGGCCCGCGCCCGGGTCCTTCTTGCGGGTCCAGGAATATTTGATACCGGAGACCTGCGGGAAGCGCCCGGCGCCCTCCTCGACCTGGGAGACACCGTTTTCCAGTGCGGCCACCACGTCCGATCCTTTCAGCTGAAAAGTGGACAGGGTGTTCTGGAAAGGCAGCACGGTCAGCACTTCGCCCATGGTGACTTCACCGCCGTCAATGGAGGCGCGCAGGCCGCCGCCGTTCTGGATCGCGATCTGGACTCCCTGGTCCTTCACCCGGTCGAGCATGGCGTCGGCGACGAGATTGCCCATCTGGCACTCGCCGGCGCGGCAGGATCCGCGATCGCCGTCGATCGCGCCTTCGCTCGACCCGATGACCTTGGCCTTCAGTTCCTCGATCGGCGCCGCCAGCTCCGCGACACGGGCCGCAAAACCCTCGTCCGGCGTCACGGAGGCATCGAGCAGAATGGGCTCGCCTTCGGCCTTCACGAGATTGCCGTCATCGTCCCAGGTCACGTCCAGCTCACCGAGGAACTTGCCATAGGCATAGGCCTGGACAATCGGCACTTCGTTGCCATCGGAATTCTTGACCAGAACCGGATAGGGGCCGGATGCCCTTTCCTGGGTATTGGACAGAAGCGTGTGCGAATGCCCTCCGACAATCACGTCGATCCCGGGAACCGCAGCCGCGATCTCCATGTCGCGTGACAGGCCCATGTGGGTCAGTGCAATGATCTTGTTGATGCCGGCGGCTTCAAGACCCTCGACCGCACCCTTCAGGTAGTCTTCGGCCCGGATGAAGCGGACATTCTCGCCCGGCGAGGAGGTTTCGGCCGTGTCTTCGGCGAGCGCCGAGACAATGCCGATCTTCTCGCCACCACGCTCCAGGATGACGATGCCCGGAACCTTGCCCGTCAAGGCCGGTTCGGCACTGACATCGATGTTGCCTGAAATGACCGGAAACTCGGCCTTGTCGATGAATTTCGCCAGAACCTCGGGGCCATCATCAAACTCGTGGTTGCCGACCACCATGGCATCGAGACCGAGGCCATTGGCAAACTCCACTGCGGCGTCGCCCTTGTAGGTCGTGTAGAAGAGTGAGCCCTGGAACTGGTCGCCCGCATCGACGACGATCACATTCTTGCCCTCGGCCTCCAGCTCCGCGCGCCGTTGATCGAGCATGGTCTTGATCCGGGCGATACCGCCGAAACACTTTCCTTCCGCCTCGTCTTCGGCGCCGCAGGTGGAATCGTACTTGTTGATCGATTCAATGCGTGAGTGGAGATCGTTCAGATGCAATATGGAAAGTGAATAGTCGGCATATGCCGCCGTCGACAGGGCTGTCGACAGACACAGCGCCGAAGCGATCAGAAAACGGTTCTTCATCGGACCCTCGCCCTTGATTCTGTTTGTTTGCTCAGAGGCACCTGCGCCCTTCCGTCCCGCACCCCAACGCCATGCCGCAGCCTCGCGCCCCGGGCGTGAAATGTCTGCGATGACCGGGAGTTGGAGACCGACTGGCCGGTGAAGCCAAATCTTCGAACAGATTTCCTGCAACCGCAAGCGGTCTTGCCGGAAAGTGGGAAATAAATTTAGCCAGATAATTTCTGCAGCAGAATGAAAGGCATAGCGCTTGCCACCGCAAAAGGTGCAGTTGCGGTCCTTTCAGCAAAAACCGAACCGTCGGCACCAGTCCAAGCAAGAAAGGGTCACTCGTCCGGAAAGTTGCTTTCGTCGATGTCGTCGGTTTCCACGACCGGGATCGTGTAGCCCTCGGTGAACCAGCGGTTCAGATCGACCTTCGCGCACCTGTCGGAGCAGAAAGGATAGTCCTCCCGCGTTGACAGCTTCGAACAGATCGGACATGGGCGCATGCGGCGCGCGGATGTCTTGTCATCACTCACTGATTTGTGCCTCGTCGTGTTGCCCGGACATCCGGGCGCGCATCAGGCGGCAGCGGTCGCCCATCCCTGGTGCACCGGATACCCGGCGGCCGTCAACAGGTTGACGGTCTCGACCAGCGGCAATCCGACCACCGAGGGATAGGATCCCACTAGCTTGACCACGAAACTGCCTGCCAGGCCCTGGATGGCATAGCCCCCGGCCTTGCCGCGCCATTCCCCGGATGCAATGTAATCATCGACATCCTTGCGCGACAAGCGTTTGAAGCGAATGCGTGTCTCGACCAGCTTGGAGCGCACCTTGCCATTCGCCTCGGCGACGGCAACCCCGGTGAATACCCGGTGCCCCCTGCCCGAAAGCATCGACAGGCACATGAGCGCCTGCTCGGTCAGTTCCGCCTTGGGCAAGGCGCGCCGTCCGACCGCGACAACCGTATCCGCGGCGAGCACGAGGCCGCCCTGTGTTTCCTGCAGGGCATCCGCGGACTGGCGGACCGTTTCCGCTTTTGTCCGGGCAAGTCTCAGCGCAAGCGAGCGTGGCGTTTCGTGCTTTCTGGGAGCTTCGTCGATGTCGGCCGGCATGAGATGATCGGGATCAAGACCGATCTGCTGGAGCAGCGCGAGGCGGCGCGGAGATGCGGAAGCCAGAATAAGCTGAGGAGCATCGGTCATGTGGGAAAGAACCTTGCAGCCGGCATCACAGTGCGAACCCGCTATTTGAAGCGGTAGGTGATCCGCCCCTTGGTAAGATCGTAAGGGGTCATTTCAACGAGAACCTTGTCCCCCGCCAGAACGCGGATGCGGTTCTTGCGCATGCGCCCTGCCGTGTGGGCGATGATCTCGTGATCGTTTTCCAGTTTTACGCGGAACGTGGCATTGGGCAACAGTTCCGTCACGACGCCCGGAAACTCCAGAGCTTCTTCTTTGGCCATTTGATATCCTGATTAAAGCGGGCCCGGCCCGCGGGTGCCGGGGAAACTAACGGATTAGCGGGCGAAAGTGAACCTTTCTTTCCGATCCTTACAAAAAAGAAATTCAGTCCGCGGCGGTCGGTGACCAGTCGAGCCTTTTCTTGATGCGCATCATCAGCTGATCGCGTACGGCACGGTATTCATTCAGGATCTGCTCGCGGCTTCCGGTTGCCAGTGTCGGGTCCAGGGTCGGCCAGTATTCCACGTCCACGGCCTCGGTCCGGGTCATTTCAAGCGCCTTGTGGTGGGCTTCCGGTGCAAGCGACACGATCAGGTCGAAGCCGGATTCGTCCAGATCCTCGAACGTCTTGGGCTGATGCCGGCTCATGTCGATGCCCATTTCCGACATGACGGCATCCACGAAGGGGTCGGTCTTGCCCTCGCGCACGCCAGCGGAGCGCACGTAAATCTGTCCCGGAAACAATTTCTGCGTCAGGGCTTCGGCCATGGGAGAGCGAACGGAATTCATCCCGCAGGCAAACAGAACCGCAGTCGGACGGAGGCCCGGCCCGGTCACCTGTGTCAGCCCTTCCAGTGGAGGGCATAAACGAGCGTGAACAATCGTCTTGCCGTTTGCATGTCCACCTCGATCTTGCCTTCCAGGCGCTCCATCAGGATCGTCGATCCTTCATTGTGAACACCCCTGCGGCCCATGTCGATCGCCTCGATCTGACTGGGTGTCGCATGACGTATGGCCTCGTAGTAGCTCTCGCAGATCAGGTCGTAGTCCTTGACGATCTTGCGCAGCGGCGAGAGAGAAAGCACATGCGTGACCACATCCCGCTCGTCTTCCGTCTTGATCCGAAAGACCAGCCGCTTTTCGACCACGGCAAGATTGAGAACATATTTCGTCGCCGGGTGTCCGACGGGCTGGAAGCTGTTTTCCTCGATGAGGTCGTAGATCGCAACGGCCCGGTCGTGCTCCACTTCCGGTGTCGAGCGCGCGATCGAGGCCTCGTCCAGCACAACATCGACCAACCGCCCTCCGGCGGATTGCGAGCTGGTGTCCGGTTGCGTATCGCTCATGGGCGAGAAACCTCTTTGCTCCCGATTACATGTTCAACCTGATGGAAACAGAGCGCGCGTGCGCCGACAAGCCCTCAGATTCACCCAGCGTGATGGCTGCCGGGCCAAGCGCCCGCAGATTATCCGCATTACACTTCAGGATCGAGGTGCGTTTGACAAATTCCAATACGGAAAGACCTGAGGAAAACCGCGCGGACCGCGCCGTCGGCAGCACGTGATTGGAGCCGCCGACATAATCCCCGATCGCTTCGGGGGTGTAATGCCCCAGAAAAACCGCGCCCGCGTTGCGGACCTTCTTCAACAGAGCTTCCGGATCGGCAACGGCGAGTTCAAGATGTTCGGGTGCGATCCGGTTGGCAAGCGGCATTGCAGCCGCAAGGTCTTCAACCACGATGACCGCACCGAAATCCTGCCAACTCGCCCTGGCGACCTCTTCGCGCGGCAAGGTCCTGAGCTGCGCCTCGACCGCTTCTACCACCTGCAGCGCCAGATCTTCGCTGTCGGTGATCAGGATTGACTGGGCGGCCGTGTCGTGTTCGGCCTGCGCAAGCAGATCCGCGGCGATCCAGTCCGGGTTGTTGCCTTCGTCGGCGACGATCAGGACCTCGGACGGTCCGGCGATCATGTCGATGCCGACCGTTCCGAAAACACGCCGCTTTGCGGCAGCAACATAGGCATTTCCCGGACCGACAATCTTGGCGACAGGGGCGATGGTCTCCGTCCCGAAGGCGAGCGCGGCAATCGCCTGCGCGCCGCCGATCCGGTAAATTTCCGTGACGCCCGCGACCTTTGCCGCCGCCAGAACAAGCGGATTCAGAACCCCGTCGGGGCTCGGCACGACCATGACGATGCGTTCAACGCCTGCGACCCGTGCCGGAACGACATTCATGAGAACCGAACTCGGATAGCTCGCAAGACCGCCCGGCACGTAGACGCCGACAGCCTCGATGGCCGTCCAGAGGGATCCGAGCTCCACTCCGAGCGCGTCCCGGTAACGGTCGTCCTGCGGCATCTGGCGTGAATGATGCGCGCTGATCCGGTCATGCGCGAGCTGCAGGGCTTCCAGCGTTTCGGCAGGAACCTCGCTGACGGCCCTGTCGATCTCCTCTTCGGAGACTGTCAGCGCCGCCATGTCACCCGCGTCGAGCCTGTCGAATTTCGCCGTGTACTCCAGGACGGCCGTGTCGCCGTTCCTGCGGACCGCGTCGATGATGTCCCTCACGACAAGATCAACGTCCTCCGAGACCTCGCGCTTGGAAGACAGAAGCTCTTCGAACCTTGCTTCGAAACCGGCTTCGGATTTGTTCAGGCGGTGGACCACGCGTGGCTCCATCATGGTTTTACGGTGTCAGTGCTGACGCCCTTTCGGCATCCGGCGCCGGCCGGAGCCGGCGGCGTCAATCAGCTCAGATCATGTTGCGGCAGATTGGGGGTTGCCCACGCGGCACCGAGATCGGACAGCTGGGCCTCGATACATTCGACTTGAAGGGCAATGCTCGAACCGCCTGCAAAGGCAAGCTGGATCGTACCGGAGGGGTCTTCGCCTGCCTCGAAGGTGACCGCGAGCAACTCCAGAACAAGACCTTTCGCATCCTGGCGGATGTTCTGGGCCTTCATGTTGGTGACCTGAGTGAACGCGAGTGCGGACCGGCGCCGTTCATGCTCCCTGCTCCGCTTGTCCGCCTTCTTGTCCCAGACGAAACGATTCATCACGAACACCGCCTTTTTCTCTTTCGGGAGAAAGCGGATATCGGCAACGGTCAGGACGGCGTCCTGGATATGTGCGGAAAGAACTTCAAGATCTTCCTGGTCGAGGGCGGCAAGTTTCAGTTGATCCATGGCGGTCTGAATTCTGATCCGTTCGTTCGTTTTCGGGCAGTCCGCATATAGGTGGGGTTCTGCCGCATCCCAAGAATGTTGACCTAATGCGGATTCAAGAATTTTGCAACGCACGAATGACGGCTGCCATGGCCTCAGGGCCCCTCATCAACGCGTTGACGCAGGTCGTCCTTGGTTTCCTGCAACGTTGCGCGCCGCTTGAACACGCGCCGCCCCAGCCAGAGCCCGAAGACGAGCAGGAAAAACCCGAGCGTCGGGCCGAAGGGCGGCGGCACGACAACGACGGCCAGCATTCCGGCAAAGGCGAATCCTATCTGGATCAGAAACCGGACTGTCTGTGCGCCCATTGCGCCCTCCCCTTGCCTTTGTCATGCTCGCTCCGGCGGTCACCGGTGCAGAGCGTCGATGCCCCGACGCTTCGCGGCCGAGCTTGCAATCAACCTTAGCATCCCGGACAGTGGCCGGGTCTTTGCACTTCAACATCGTAGCGGATACCCATGCATCTCAGGTTCCCGGCTCTCTATCTAGCGCTTTGTTTTCTTCTGGCACCGGCCGGTCAGGCACAGGACATGAGCGAAAAGGTTCTTGGCGAAAGCATCTACGTACCGGCCTATTCACGGATCTTTTCCTATCCGCAGCGCTCCGACCTGCTTGCCGCCACGCTTGCCGTTCACAATGTCGATCCCGATACAGCCATCACGCTGACGCGGGTCGATTATCATGGCGAGGACGGCCAAGTGTTGCGCAGCCTGCTCGAATCGCCTTTGGAACTGGCGCCCTTCCAGTCGAAAACGGTGCTCATACCCATCAACGACACCAGCGGCGGCGTCGGGGCGAATTTCATCGTCGAGTGGACCTCCGGGTCGCCTGCGCTCAGTCCGATCGCCGAGGCGATCATGACCAGCGGCAGCGGCGGCCCGGGACCGTCCTTCACGACCAGAGGCAGGGTGATCGAACGCCGGAAAGCGGAGTGAATCGGGAACCATGGATTTGCCGGCACCACGGCCGGATTGGTGATCTAACCTGAAATGCGCTCGATCTGCGCGCCGCAGCGGGTCAGCTTGTCTTCAAGCCGCTCGAAGCCGCGATCCAGATGGTAGACCCTGTTTACGGTGGTTTCGCCTTCGGCGGCCAGGCCGGCAATCACGAGCGAGACGGACGCTCTGAGGTCCGTCGCCATGACCGGCGCGCCGCGCAGTTCGGAGACCCCGTCGATCGTGGCCGTCCGGCCATCGACCTGGATCTGGGCACCAAGCCGGGCAAGCTCCTGCACGTGCATGAAGCGGTTTTCGAAGATGGTTTCGGTGACCCGGCTTGTGCCGCCCGCCTTGGTCATCAGCGCCATGAACTGAGCCTGAAGGTCCGTCGGAAAACCGGGGAACGGTTCTGTAGTGACGTCGACCGGCTGAATGCCGTTGCCGTTGCGATAGACCTTGAGACCCTCGTCGGTCTGGGTGATGTCCGCCCCGGCCTGCCGCAATGTGTCGAGTGCGCTTTCCAGGAGGTCGGACCGCGCGCCCTGCAGCAGAACGTCGCCGCCGGTCATCGCGACCGCCATGGCGTAGGTGCCGGTTTCGATCCGGTCGGGCACCACGGCATGATGCGCGCCGTGTAGCCGGGGAACGCCCTGGATCCGGATAGTGGATGTTCCCGCGCCCTCGATCTTCGCGCCCATCGCCTTCAGGCAATTGGCAAGATCGGCCACTTCGGGCTCACGGGCGGCGTTGACCAGTTCCGTCTCGCCGTCGGCGAGCGTCGCCGCCATCATGATCGTGTGGGTCGCTCCGACGGATACCTTGGGGAATTCGACACGGGCGCCCTTCAGGCCTCCCGGTGCGCTGACGACCACATAGCCGCCCTCGATCTCGATGTCGGCGCCGAGCGCCGCCAGCCCGTCAATGAAGAAGTCGACCGGGCGCGTGCCGATGGCACAGCCGCCCGGCAGCGACACCCGCGCCTCGCGCATGCGCGCGACCAGCGGACCGATCACCCAGAAGCTTGCCCGCATTTTCGAGACAAGTTCATACGGCGCCGTCGTATCGACGATTTCGCGGGCTGTCAGGTTCAGGGTCTGGCCAGCGAGATCGTTCTGACCGCTGCGCTTGCCGTTGACGGAATAGTCGACCCCGTGATTGGAAAGGATCTGCATGAGCTGCGCGACGTCGCGCAACCGCGGCACATTGGACAGCGTCAGGGTTTCGTCCGTCAGCAGCGAGGCGATCATCAGGGGCAGCGTTGCATTCTTTGCTCCCGAGATCGGAATGATACCGTTCAGCTCGGCGCCGCCGACGACCTTGATGCTATCCATATGAAACCCCGCATCCGGCCGCCCATCACAACGGCCGTCCCATTTGAAGACATGCACTACTGACTTGCGGTCTACACACAAGTTGCGGCCCGCGCAAGGCAGCGCTACGTCCGTCTTCGGGCCATTTCATGGCAGGCAAAAACCTGACCCCGGTTTTGCCCGGAATTCTCAGTCGGCCTTGCGCGATTTTGCAGCCGTCTTCCTGCGGCGCAGGTTTGCCCGCAAGGCTTCCGCGAGACGCTCTTCCTTGGACAGAGCCGCCTTGGCCTTGCCCGGCCCTGCCGCGCTGTCGCCGCGCTCTCCCGGCTGCTTGTCAAGCATCTGACGCTTATCGTCTTTCCTGCTCATGTTCGGGCTCGCAATCTCTTTCTTTTCCGGTTTCATAAGCCCGGCGCCGTCCTCTGCATCGACCGCCCCGCTGCAATCTCCGCAGCTCCACCGCACGTCCCGCGCACCGTTTTTCAAAGCCGGTCTTTCAGCCCCTGTCCGGACCAAGATCAAGCTCCGGCAAGGGCGCGCGAAGCTTCCTCAGAAACTCCACAAGTGTCCACCAAAAAAAACGAAAACACAGCTTGCGTCCCCGGTGCTCTTGTGGCAAAAGCGCCCTCATTCCGGGCAGCACCGCTGGCCGGAACAGCAACTTGCGTCCGAACCCGCCGCTTTCTCGAAAGCCGATCCGACGCCGGGCACTTTCAAACAGGCCCAAACGCTGCCGTAGCTCAGGGGTAGAGCACTCCCTTGGTAAGGGAGAGGTCGAGAGTTCAAATCTCTCCGGCAGCACCAGAAAATCCGCAGAAATCCGCCATCTATCGCGTTCACGTTTCGGTCGTTTCAGGTTGTTTCAACACGTTTAGACCGTGAACAGGTCGTGACCCCCCAGTTTAGTGGGGGAAAAATGGGGGAAAATGATCTCCTTCTGTTCACGGGTTGCAGGCGGTCCGCGTTGCACTCTCGATCGACGATCCTGCGCAATCGGCATAACCGGCCGGCGGCGCCGGTTCTAGGGTGAGGCCTACTAGCGGCCGCGATCGAGTGGAGGACGTCATGCAGTTTCTTCTGGCCACCATCCCGTTCTGGACGGGGACAGCAGCCTCCGCCAATTTGATCTGGATGATCTTCGCCAAGGGCCGGCGCATGAAGGTGCTGGCCTGGGCGGGCGCCCCCCCGCGCTAACTGCATAACAGGCACAGGTTGCAAAATCCTACCTTGCGCGCGTCGCAATCATGCGCGAGGGGGACAGGCCATGGGCCAGCTGGAGATCGCCGTCACGGCCGGCGGCAAAACCGAGACATTCAAGCTTGACCGGGAACCGAAGGACGGCGAGCCGCTCGACCTGGTGGTGACGACGACGCAATCAGGTGGCCGGGCGGGCGCGCAGGCGTCGGTGCGGGTGCCGTTGAAAGCCGAGGCGTCAATCTTGAAAAGACGCCTGTCTTTGCCCGGACAGGTCTCAAGCTTTAAGTGTCAGAAACACCCGATGCCGGCTTGGTGCGGGAAGGCCCCTTCGTCATGTCTACGTGATCAGACAAACTTGAAGTCGTCGACTTCCAACGTGACCAGAAGCGTGTTCTGCAGGGTCAGGCGATCAGCATCGCTGATATTGAACACGGTATCAGCCCCCTCCTGAGACGCGGTTGCGAGCAAATCGTCGAAGTCATCAATGCCCGCGATGGAGATGGAAACAAGATCCCCATCCGATCCGCTGTCGTCGTCACCCAGATGTGGATCGAAATCCAGGATGTCATCGTGGCCACCGGTATAGACGAATATGTCGAGGCCCTCACCCCCGGTGAGCTGATCATTGCCTTCCCCGCCATCCAGGGTGTCGTTGCCTAAGTGGCCAAAGACCCGGTCGTCGCCTTCCTCTCCGAAAAGAGTATCGTCCCCGCCGAAGCCGCTGAAGAAATCGTTGCCGTCGCCGGCCCGGATGATGTTGTTGCCCTTGTTGCCGACGATAAGGTCGGTGAAGTCCGATCCGATGATGTCCTTGATATTTACCAGATCGTCGTGCGGTACGGTATTGGCGGCTATGCCTTGCGTGAGCGGTATCCAGCCGAGAACCTTGTTTTCCAGTGCCGTTGACCAGCCCCGGTCCAGCCGCGTGTACGTGCTGCCGGAACTCTGTGAGTAATCCGCCACTTCGGTTGTGTCGGTGACCGTAACAGTCGCCGTTGCCGTTGCGGTGCCACCGTTTCCATCGGAGATCATGTAGGTGAAGCTGTCGGTGCCAAGGAAACCGGGATCAGGCTCATAGCCAGCGAGCGACGTCACACCGTTCGAGGCCGGGCCCACACTTGTCACCGTCAGGCCGTCGCCATCCGGATCCCTGTCATTTGCCAGGAAATCGATCGCGACGAAAGTGTTCTGATCCGTTGTGGCACTGTCGTCCACGGCGACCGGATCGTCGTTCTGAGGCTCAATCGTGAGACTGAGCGTTCCGCCGGAGGAACCGCCGTTTTCGTCGGTAACAGTATACTGGATATCAAAATCACCATTTACGTCCGGTGCGGGGATGAACCTGTAGTCTTCGCCGTCAAAGGAGATTTCGCCAATTTCCGGATCGATCAGGAAGACCAGGTCCAGTTCGTCGCCCTCGACATCCGACACCATTTCCAGGATCGGCAGAACGACGGATTCGTCCTCACTAGCCTCGACGTCAAAGTCATCCGCGACCGGGGCATCGTTGAGTCCGCGCACGTTAATGGTGAGGGTCGCGTTTTCGCTGACAAGGCCTTCATCTGTGCTCTCGACCACGTTGTAGACCAGGTCGAAGGTGGCAGCGGGCGGTTCCGGTGCCGGATTCAAGCCAAGGGCCTCGAAATCGCCGTCAGGGTCGAAGACGGTCGTCCCGTCCCGCGAGATCGTGATCTTGCCGCCGTTTACAAGCGCCGTTTCGACATCGAAAGGGATCAATGAGCCGTCGGTGTCAAACACCTGGTTCAGCAGGATCGGATCACCGTCGGGATCGGTATCGTTGTCGAGGATGTTGAATGTGACCGCATTGTCTTCGTCGGTGTCTGCGGTGTCGTCCGCAGCGACGGGGGCGCCGGTGGGGAGGGCTCCCGAGAGCGTGATTTCCGTGTTGTTCCCGACATTCCGCACCTTGAACTCGGCACCTTCGAAATTGCCCAGAAGCGTTATCGTCGCGTCCGTAACACCATCGAGGTCTTCATCGATATCGAGGATCGCGGAACCATTGGTAACTTTGAGTGAAGATGTTCCAAAGTTGCTGTTTTTTGCGACAATCTTGTCGTCTGATCTGAAATTGGTAATCTCATCGCCGTCAAGATCTTTCAATTCGCCCGAAATGGAGGCTGACTGCCCATCCGGCTTTAGAATGATGAAACCCTTTCCCGGATCGGCATCGACGTTGCCATTTTCGTCGACAGCTTCCGGCAATACAACCGTAATGCCATTCAGTACCACGGCAGCAGAGTCGATGACTGCTTCCGCGTACTTCGTCAGCGCGAAAGCGCCAACCTGAAAAACAATTCCTACACCGAAAATGGAAGAAAGCGCTGAAGCATAATCCGTGGCCCGGTCGACAGGCGCATCCCGCAATTCGTAGTATCCCATTGCATCGAGAATGATCGTTTGAACAAGCTCCTGCAGCCCCAATATCGTTCCGAAGCCCGGAAAAAACTTAAGCACTTTGGGGTTCGTAACGATCTGCTCAAACAAGTGGTCTGCCAGCGCGCCTCCGGCGTCCTTGACCGCAGTCTCCAGTGGATTCTCCAGCAGCGTGCGCGTCCGGAAATTCTGGATGTCCGCCTTTAGCTTGCCCGCAACCTCGTCAATTGTCACATTCGATGCGATCTGACCGGCAGAACTGTTGTCGGAAAGGCGTGTAAAAACAGCATTCTCTTGTTGAACAAGGGAAACTGAAACCTGAGATGGATCGACGTTGTTGGTGATCTCGGCAATGGTGTCAGGAATAAATGTGTCCTTGAACACGCCTATGAAAAGATTACCACCGGACTTATAGGCGAAGTAATCCGTAACCCCGCTCTTGGTTCCCAAGAGTTCAATCTCTTCACCGACCTCCCAGTCGGTGATTTTGTCTTGGTTTCCAGCAATGAAAAAATCATTGCCGCTTCCACCGGTCATCGTGTCGATGTCCATGTCATCGATCGTTTTAAGCGCTTTGCTGCTCACATCGATGCTGTTACTTTCACTGTCAATTTCTACAAGGTTGTCGCCGCCGGAGAGGGTGTCGTCGCCCTCACCGCCGAGCAGATCGTCCAGTCCATCTCCTCCGTTGACATAGTCCGCATCATCGCCACCAAGGATTTGATCTTTCTCGGAACCTCCCTCCAGAATGTCCTCGCCAGCCAGACCCCAGAGGATATCTTCACCAACGCCTCCAAGCAGATGATCGTCACCGGGGCTGCCTACCAGGAAATCGTTTCCGTTTCTTCCTCGGAGGATATCGCCATCTCCGTTGCGTGCACGCGAATCGACAAGCAAATTCAGCGCAAACAGGTCGCGTTCGCTCTCCCGGTCGAACGTCGGATCGTTTTCCAAAACCCCCAGCCTAGCGAGAATATCCGCTTCACTCGCATAGTCACCGAAGGGTTTTCCGGACCCAACGAGCAAATCATGCTTGTCGGTTCCGTTGACTTCTTCACGTGCTTCAGATCCGAAAAACCGGACTTCCGCTCCAGTAAAGTTGAACTCTACTTTCTCACCTGCGCCAATCACGTTCTCAGCCACGTCGACTACAGGTGAGAAACCCGAAATCGTACTGTCAAAAGAGATGTTTGATGAGTTGATAATATCCGAGACAACAACAACTTCAGTACCCGTCAAGGCAGCCGAAAATTCGCTCTGGTCGGCAACGTCCAGCACGACCACATCCGTGCCGTCACCCATATCAGCCGCAAGATCCCGTCCGCCGACGAGCGCGACAAGGATGTCCATTCCGCCTCCAAAAGAGAATTCCTGGAACTCGTAGTCGATTGTCGACCAGTCGGGTCGCGACCCCAACACAACCGTAAGAGCATCGTCTTCGCTGGCTGTCGAAGAAATGGAGGTGAAGGAATCCTCGAAAGTCTCAAGATCAAATGACGCGTCGAGCTGCATGACCATGTTGTGGTAGTAGCCGGCGTATGGCGGGCCGATATTCGTCAGCTGGAAAAACTGATCCATGTCGACGTTGAATGTCAGCCCGAGCCCATCAAGGGCGATGCTCGTGCTCGGGCTGTTCAGGACGACACTGTTCACAGAGAGCGAAATGCCCTCCGCGTAACTTCTGACGGCGTCAGTGAAGCTCTCCTGCGCCTGGTTGATCTGCTCTTGTGCTTCTGACAGGGAAGAAAAAATCGTGCCGTCAGCGGGAAAAAGATCATCTGGTTTCGGAATATCGGAGGATGAAAGATTGTAGTCGATGAAATCCAGGGAGAGACCGCTATAGATTGCGGTCAGTTCTTCGCTCGCATAGCCTGGCGGCAACAGCGTTTCATCAAAGGGGGGCAGCGTGACCTTGTTGTACTCGATGATAAAGTCTATCGGATCGGAAGTCTTGGTCACCTTGTCACCGTTGGAGTTTGTTTCCTCAAACTCGTAGCGATAGGTGCGTGAAATCAGATCGACTTCGCTGTACGGCTGAACCGTTCCGATCCAAAGACTGAGCATGTTTATTATAGGATTATAGGTTTCATCTTCCTCGAAAACGTTGTCGATCGCGCCAGAAGTATATGTAATCGTCGCCATTTCACTCGCCCCCCACACACAGAATTTTCTTTTTTACTTCACCAAATTCCAAGATATAAATAAAAATACAAAACAAATTGAATAATACAGGCGTTTAAAACACCTGTATTATTATTTTATTTCAATGGACTTGAATTCCGTTTTACGAGGCTCAATCTAGCTTTCGGAATACATTCGCTAATGGCGCCCCAATCAATTTACTCCTAAATTCGAACTAAAATTAACCTTACGTTAAGACATTAGCACACATTGGCGGGTCGTCCAGCCCTCCCGGTTTCGTGCCGTAGACGCGAAGCCACACAGGGTCAGGATGTTCTTACGTTCTGGCGAGTGTTTTGATTGCATGCAAACAACCTCGGCAAGACGGATCCCTCCCCGTCCGACTGCGGCAGCCGCGGACGCCGCCTCGTTCTCGGGTGCTGCGGTACAGGCTCCGCCAACCATCCACGTAACCCGTTACTTCTCCCAAAAGATCCCCTAAGGTTACTATAGGTCGTATTTAGACGGACGCGACGCGAGGGGCATCGCGAAGGGGGGCGAGACGTGATCGAGCAGTATTTTGAAAAAGGGTTCACGTATAACTGGACCCCGCTTGACAAGATCAACACCGTTCCCACGGACGGGACCATCGTCCGTTCAGGCAGCAGCCATCCTCCACCGCTCACCTATACCGGGCTTCATGCAGGGATTTTTTCCGGAGGGGCGCTGCCCTCGACCGCAGGCGTGACAATAGGCACTGTCATACGCCATCGCTGGCTCAACTACGTGGAGGGACGAACGGCCTATGTGCGCTCCACCAATACCGATGTCCTGACCGGCTTCATGAGCGGCTGCTGGATCTGCTCCTGGACCGGAAGAAGCGGAAACAGGCGCGTCGGCCATATTGGCACGATCTCGCGTGCGGCAAAGGACCAGCCACCAAATACCACGGTAAAACAGGCCTTTATCGCGAGCGACGCCATGCGCATCGGCTCTCACATTCGTGGATACAATCCTGCCGAGGCCTGGAATGCAATTGAAGTCTTACAAGTCACGAACCAGACAAAAATCGTAACCTGGGCCCATATTCTGAGTCTGGTCACGACCCGAAACGAATTCTATTCCATTGTCATGATGGAGACGAAAACACCGGGAAAGTGGATCTGCGGCGGAAAGAAGCGGGTTCACGGCAAGGACAGGGGACGAATTCAGACCGCGCTGTCCTGAACCGGCAATTGCGTCCCGGAACACCGGTGAACCTCGCGACAACAAGGTGCCATGGCAGCAGCGTCCGCGCTGCATGTCGATCTAACGGAAGCGTCAGTAAGTCGCCCGGCCGCC
This sequence comes from Roseibium sp., assembly GCF_965229775.1. GTDB lineage: Bacteria > Pseudomonadota > Alphaproteobacteria > Rhizobiales > Stappiaceae > Roseibium. The sequence continues at coordinate 3,544,760 of NZ_OZ245929.1, read as the reverse complement.
GGACAGGTCGAAGACCGCGCCGGTGGTGAAACTGTTTTCCGGGCTGCACAGCCAGGCGATCATGTCCGCGGCCTCGGACACTTCGAGGAAACGGTTTCTCGGGATCTTCGACAGCATGTAGTCGATGTGCTCCTGGCTCATCTGATCGAAGATGCGCGTGCGCGCAGCGGCAGGCGTCACGGCGTTGATGGCAATGTCGTAGCCAGCGCATTCCTTGCCCGCGCTCTTGGCGAGTGCCATGACGGCGGCCTTCGAGGCGCTGTAGGCCGAGGCGTTCGGGTTGCCCTCCTTGCCGGCGACGGAGGCGATCAGGACGACACGGCCGTAATTGTCCTTCTTCATGTCGGGAAGAACCGCCTTGAGCACATGGAACGATCCGTTGGTGTTGATCTCCATGATGCGCGCCCAGTCGGCGACCGGATAGTCTTCAACGGGCGCATTGGGTCCCGCGATCCCCGCCGAGTTCACCACGATGGCAGCGCTGCCGACAAGCGACTTGGTGCGCTCATGGGCTTCGGAAACCGCGTTCCAGTCGGACAGGTCCACCTTGATGGCCGTCGCATCGAGTTCATCGGCGGCCGTCGCCAGAACTTCCTCGTCCATATCCCACAGAACAAGACGCGCACCGTCGGTCTTCAATCTCTTCGCACAGGCAAAGCCGATGCCCTGCGCACCTCCGGTAACGATCGCGATCCTGCTCATTCAATGCCTCCTATCCAAGCGCGGACATGACCGAGGCAACCGACGTGACGTGAGCCACATTCTGCATGGCGTAATTGATCGACGCGCGGTGCCAGTCGGCGTTCATTGTAGAGCAGGCATCTTCCGGCACAACCACCCTGAAGCCCTTGTCCGCGGCCGTGCGCGCCGTGTGTTCCACGCTCATGTTGGTCCAGGAACCGGTGTTGATGATCGTGTCGATGCCCGCGTGGCGCAGGTAACTTTCAAGCCGTGATGTCTCCCAGCCGCTCATGGACATCTTCTCGCAGACGAGGTCTCCCGGCTTCGGTTCCAGGCCCGGCACCGGCGCAACGCCCCATGTGCCCCGCACCAGGGCGTTTTCGCCCTTGAGCCCCTGAAACAGCGGCGCGTGCTGGGCCAGCAGCGGATGACCGGGTTCGCACACCATCCAGATGTGAATGACGGGAATTCCCTGCCGCCGGGCCGCGTCGGCAAGCGCGATCGCGTTGGCGACCACATTCTGCTCGCGCGCATGCTGCGGCGACCCCGTGCCCTCGAAAGCGCCTCCATCGATCATGACGTCGTTTTGAAGATCCTGGATCAGGAGCGCGGTTTTCTTAGGGTCGAGCGCGGGGCATTCGGACAGCTGCAGACCCTTGGAAGACGTGCCGGCAGAACCGGCGGCAACCGGGGTCTCGCCAGCGGCCGGCCGGCCTGCCGGTTTCGCCGACATGAAAGGCTCCGCCCGCGGCCGGACCTTCGTCTTGACGGTGTAGACGGACGTGCAGGCACACATGAAAAGGGTCTGCCAGTCCTCGCCGCCCCAATGCAGGTTGGCGACCATTTCCGGGACCTCGATCTTGCCGATCAGAAGTCCCTCGAACGAATAGACCCAGACACCGCCGGGTGCCGTCACCCAGACATTGCCATTGGCATCCGCCTTCATGCCGTCCGGAACGCCTGCCTTGACCGCATCCTTGATGCCGGAGGCAAAAATACGCCCGTTCCTGAGCCTGCCGTCTTCACCGACATCGAACATGCGGATGTTCGCCTGCTCGGTGTCGTTCACCCACATCCAGCGCTCGCACGGCGAAAAGCAGAGCCCGTTCGGCTGGGTGAACATGTAGCGGTCGGAAACGAGAACCGCCTCGTCGCCCGGCCTGTGGCCGGGAGGCAGCATGTAGACCCCCTGAAAGCCCTGCTGGAGTGCCCGCGGAACGCCGAAATGTTCCATGCGGCCATAAGTCGGGTCGGTGAAGAAGATTGCCCCGTCTGACCTTACGACGATGTCGTTCGGGGAGTTGAGCTCCCTGCCCTCGTAATGCGAAGCGAGCAGTTCGCGCGATCCGTCCGGCCGGAACCTGGCCACCGAACTCGTGGCGTGTTCACAGACGAGGAGGTTCAGCTCCGCGTCGTAGGTCATGCCGTTGCCCTTGTTCGACGGGCGCAGATATTCGCTCACACCGTCCCGCCGCGTCCACTTGCGCCTGACATCGCCGGGCATGTCGGAAAACAGGAGATGGTGTTCCACCGGATGCCAGATGGGCCCCTCGGTGAATACGAAACCGGTGCCGATCCGTTCAACAGCGGCGTGCTGGTCCATCAGGTCCAGGAATTTCGGGTCGACGACGGTATGTCCCACAGATCCCTCCCAGTCTTTTCTTGGCGGAGAAGCACAGGCTTCCCGCGATTGCATCTGCTACATCGGGAACCATTGCCGTTCGGGGACGGTTTCCGTCATCGGCCCCGGAACGGTCATGGACAGGCGTCCGACAACCTGCTGGTTCTGGATCTTCGCCGGCCGGTCATGGACCGGCAGCAGAAAGGTGTAGTTGTTGAGGAGCTTCTTGATCGCGCCCTTTTCCTCGCGCTTGGAACCGGCATGGTTGCCGGTGACACGCGGCTCCATCCAGTTGTTCGTGTAGACGTGATTGACGATCTGGTCGTTGAAATCGTAGATCACGTCGCCGCAGATGCAGGCCAGGCCTTCCGCCGTTTCCACGATCACGTTCATGGATCCTTCGGTATGCGCGCCGGCTGCCTCGCACCACACGCCCGGAATGATCTCCTCCGCGCCGGTGATTTCCAGATCGAGGAAACGCATGGCCTCCGGTTCGTAGATCCGCTCGACCAGGTGCATGATGTCCGGCTTCGGATATTGCGGATACATGATGCCGGAAACCGAAAACTCCATCTCCCTGCGGTTCAGGACGACCGTCGTGTTCATCGGGAACAAGTCGTCCTTGCCCGCATGGTCGATATGCAGATGGGTGTGCAGGATGTAGCGGATGTCGCCGAGTTTCAGCCCGTGCTTGGAAAGCTGGTTCTCGATCATGTTGTCATGGAACTGCAGGCCGCGCATGCCGAGGCTTTCCATGATCGCATTGTCGCGATAGCCGGTGTCGACCAGAACGGGATGCGTGCCGCCGAGGATCAGGAAGCCGTAGACCGGAACCCGCCGGATCCGGCCGCATTCGTGGCCAAGCACGAGAAAGGAAGTCTCGAGCTCGATGTCTCCGTAGTCCAGAACGTGGATGGTAAGGGCCATTTGTGTTTCTCCCGTAGATGAAAGGCAGTCAGGCTGACAGGCGGCTAGAGCCGGTAGATCCGTTCAGCCGTATCGTGAAAAATCGCTTGCTGTTTGCTCTTCGAAAGTCCCTTCGCGCCCTGCCGGAAGGCCGCAAAGAGATCCGCATAGGTGGTCCAGAGTTTTTCGATCGGAAAATTCGACCCGAACATGCAGCGCTCGGCGCCGAAGAGGTCCAGGCTCTGCTTGATCATGAAGGCGATGAACTCCGGGTCGTTCTTGTGAATGAACGTGCCGAAAGCCGACAGCTTGGTGAAAACGTTCGGACAGGCAGCGAGCCTGCGCATGCCCTTGCGCCAGGCCTTGACGCCTTCGGGTGACGTGTCTTCCAGCATGCCTGCATGCATCAGGATGAAGGGGACATCCGGGCAGCTCTCGGCAAGACCGGCAGCGTCCCCCATCTGCGACGCAAAGACCTGCAGATCGAAGGACCAGCCGTAATCGGCAAGGCGGGCGATATTCTTGCGCACCAGCGGATCTGCCGGGAGCCCCGGATGCGGCGCGAAGCGGTAGAGCGGGTTTTCATGCCAGTGCAACTGCTGGCGGATCCCGCGCATCAGCGGGTATTTCTTCAGCCTGTCCAGCTGCGGGCGTACGTCGTCCACCGTGAAGTCGGCGAAACCGACGATCCCGTGCGGCCAGCCGGACTGATCGGCTACGGACTGAACCCAGGCGACTTCGTCCTCGAACCAGTTCGGCGCCCAGTTGGCCTGAACGTAGACCGACTTTTCGATCCCGGTGCCTTTGAGATCCGCCAGGAATTCGTCGATCAGGTAGTCCCGCTTGATGGCGGCGTAGGGGCCGAAGATGCGCGGCTGTTCGGGGCCCAGGAGCCAGGGCAGATCTTTCTGAAGCCAGATATGATGGTGAGCGTCGATCATGCGGGCCTCGCAAGGGACAGAACATGGGTGCACATGGCATCGATCCGGTCGCCGGGCACGAGCGCATCGAGATAGGGAAGACAGGCGGACAGCGCTTCCGTCCGCGGTTCGTAGAGCGGATCGGCGGCGAGCGGCGACAGCCAGTCGAGCCGCCAGGACACCCGCGACAAGCGTTGGACCGCCGCAATCAGCGCCTCTGGAGAGCCGCGCTCAAGGCCATCGGAGAGGACAAGCGTCGCTGCCCCGCGCGCATAGGCGGCAAAGCGCGGCACGGCCAGAAAGGCTGCCAGCGCCTCGCCGATGCGTGTGCCGCCATCGAAATCGGCAACCGCCGCCCCGACACCGTCCAGCGCACGGTCTGCGTCCTTGATCCGGAGCGGCAGCGTAATGCGCGTCAGCCGCGTTCCGAGACTGAAGACCTCGACACTGTCCGCCGACTGGACCAGTGCATGGGCAAACCGAAGTGCGCTGTCGCTCTGGTCCTTCATCGACCCGGACACATCGATCAGCAGCAGGATGCGGCGCTGCTTCGTCTTGCGCCTTGTCTTCGGCAGATCGAAAACCTCGCCGTCGCGCCGGAGGGCCTGCCGCAAGGCGCGGCGAAGGTCGATACGCGTTCCGCGGTTGTCGAGGAAGCGCCGGTAGGATTGGCGGCGTGGCAGTTCCTTCTCAGCCCGCCGTGCGAGATCCCTGAGGGCATCGGGATCGGCGATTGCCGGAAACTGCCGCCGTCCCAGAAGTTCGGCGGACGTCGCAAGTTCGCCCGGCTCTTCCTCGCCGTCGTCCTGGTCGATCTCGATCGTCTCCGAGGACGGTTCGAACGCGTCGACACCCTCCTCTCCATCCTCGTCCTCGATCGGCGCAGCAAGCGCCTGCCCGAGGAAAAAGGCCTGGAACAGGGCATCGAATTCCGCATGGCGTTCCCGCGGGATCGCGAGAGTGGCAAGAGCGGCGCGCCGGATATCGGCTATGTCGCGCGGCCCCAGAAGGCTGATCGCTTGCAGGAAGTCGATGGTCTGATCCGGCGCGACGGCAAACCCGTGCGCCCTCAGGATCGCAGGAAACTCGACAAAGGGCCTGCTGGTCCGCGGGAGGGTCATGCGGCCTCCTGCGGCATGAAACCGTCGAGCCGTCCTTCAAGAAAGGTCAGGTCGTCGTGGTCCTTGAGCGCCACGCCGATCGCGCGGCGGAACGCCTCTGGCCAGGCCGCGCCCTGATTGTGAAGCAGCGTCGCCGCTTCCGCCCATTCCACCGTCTCGGCAACGCCGGGCGGTTTGGCGAGCGGCTCCGTCCGGAGCCGGGCGACCGCACCGGCCACCGCGTTTGCCGTCGCCTCGGCAACGGAGCTTGCCCGTGCCATGACGATCCGGGCCTCGAGGTGGATGTCCGGGTAGTCGATCCAGTGATAAACACAACGGCGGCGGAGCGCTTCGTGCAGGTCGCGGGTCCGGTTGGAGGTCAAAACGACGACGGGCGGACGCGCCGCGCGTACCGTGCCGGTCTCCGGAATGGAAATGGCAAAGTCGGACAGGAACTCCAGCAGGAAGGCTTCGAATTCCTGATCCGAACGGTCGATTTCGTCGATCAGCAGCACGCAGTCATCAGGAGAGCGCAGCGCTTCAAGCATGGGCCGCTGGAGCAGGAACTGGTCCTCATAGATGTTGACGTAGTCGTCGCCTGCCTGCCGGATCGCGAGCATCTGCCTCGTGTAGTTCCACTCGTAAAGCGCGGAGGCGGCATCGATCCCCTCGAAACATTGCAGCCGGACAACGCGCCTGCCGAGCACCGAGGAAATGGCCTTTGCCGCTTCCGTCTTGCCGACACCCGGCGCGCCTTCCAGAAGCAGCGGTTTGCCCAGCGCCAGGGCGAGATAAGCGGCCGTCGACAGATCGTCACCCGCAATATATTGCGCGGCATTGAGCGCGTCCCGGAGGCGGTCCGGGCTATCGATCCCGACGATGGACGGCTTGACGGGCATGGTTCAGCGCGCTCCCTGCGGCCGCGCGCCGCCATTGGCAAGAATGCCCCGCAGGACCTTCTCAGGCGTGATCGGCAACGTGTCGCAGCGTACACCGACGGCGTTGTAGACGGCGTTGGCGATTGCCGGAAGAACGGGATTGGCGCACATCTCGCCCGGCCCCTTGCCCCCGAAGGGCGCATCTTCGGCAGGTCTTTCCAGGACCGCGATGTTGTGGTTCACCACCTCGCCCGGTCCGGGCATCAGGTAGGTATTGAAATCCACCGGACCGTGGCTCCGGTCCGGGTAATAGGGTTCGGTCGTTTCATAAAGGGCGTGCGAAACGCCCATCCAGGCACCGCCGATCAGCTGCTGCTCGACGAGACGCGGGTTCAATGCCCGCCCGACTTCATAGGCGGAATTGATCTCCGTCACCGAGACCTCGCCGGTTTCGTCGTCCACCTCCAGATCGACGACCAGTGCGGCATGCGCAAAACAGGAGACGGGCGTCATCTCGCCGGTATCCGGATCAACGTCGGAGGGCGGGATCAGGAAGATGCCACGCCCGGACAGGGTGCGGCCCTGCTTGAACTGCGCCGCAATGGCGGTATCGGCGACTGTGATTGTGCGGCCCGGCGCACCCTTGACCTGGATGTTGCCCTGGCCGTCCGTTTCAAGGTCCGTTGCATTGACTTCCAGTTCTTCGGCGGCGGCCTCCAGCAGCGCCTTGCGCGCCTCGGTCGCGGCCCGGATCACGGCATTGCCGACCCGGTGTGTTCCGCGCGAGGCAAAGGACCCCATGCAATGGGGGCCGGTGTCGCTGTCCGCCGTGTCGACATAGACATCCGACACCGGGACACCAAGCGTTTCCGCCGCGATCTGGCGTGTGACCGATTTCATGCCCTGCCCCAGATCGATCGAGGACAGCGACACCATGAACTTGCCGTCCGGCGTGGAATGGACGAGCGCCTGGCTCGGATCGCCGCCGAGATTCATGCCGATCGGGTAGTTGATGCAGGCAAAGCCGCGCCCCTTGTGAATGGCCATGATCAGCGCCTCCTTGAACCGGACAGAAAACGGGAGACACCTGGCCGCTTGACCCCGCGCGAAAACGGCTGCTCGGGCTTGTAAGGCGCCGGAGCCGAATCCGGGGTGGCCTGCGGCGGCTGTGATGCCGCAGATTGCGGCGCGGATGGCTGGGGCGCAACAGGTTGCGGAGGCGCTGCAGTTTGCTGCGGTGATGCGGGCGCAGCAGAGGGTGCCACCGCCGGCGGAACAGGGGCCGATGGCGCCGCGCCCGGTTGCGGCGGCGCTGCCGGCGCATGCCGGAACCCCATGCGCGCCGGGTCCGTGATCATGTCGTCATCCTGCGGGGCTGCCGCGACGATCGGGATCCCTTGCGTCCCGGCGGCAACGCGTCCCTTGGAGGACGCACCCTGTCCCGGCTCCGTCGGAATATCGGCGCGTCTGCGTTCGCCGATCCGGCCGACGCTGTCGGTAACGCTTTCCGGGATGTCGGCCCGCGTGCCGCCACCGCCAGTCAGACTGGATTGGCGCGCAGCGTCGGCACTGATCGCCCATCCGGATTTCTGGCTGGCGACCTGGCAGCATTCGATCAGCGCCGTGTTCTTCGCCAGGCGGCGATGCGGCTTCATGTCGCCGTCCCGATAGGCGTTCAGGATCCTGAGTTCGATCGGGTTCAGGCCAACGGTCTCGGCCACCTTGTCCATGTGACATTCGATGGCAAAATCGACACCGGTGATGCCGAAGCCGCGCATAGCCGTTGCCGGTGTCCGGTTGGTGAAGACGCAATAGACGTTTGAGGCAACATTCGGGATCGAATAGGGCCCCGGAATATGGCCGGTACACTTGATGATGGCGTAGGAGGACAGCCGCGTGTAAGCGCCTGCATCAAAGAAACCCGTGAACGCCCGCGCCAGAATGCGGCCATCACGGGCAACACCGTCCTTGATGCGCCAGCGCTCTGCGCCGCGTGGCGCGCCGACCTGCATTTCCTCCGCGCGGTCCCACATGAACTTGACGGGCCGCCCGGTCAGAACCGCGCCGAGCACAGACAGGGGTTCGACGATGCTGTCGACCTTGCCGCCGAAGCCTCCGCCCACTGTTCCGCCCACAAAATGCAGACGGGATGACGGCATGTTCAAAAGCTTGGCGGTCGTTCCCAGAGAAAAGAACAGCGCTTGCGTGGAGGTGTAACAGACGAACCGGTCATTGGTCTCCGGCGCGGCGATCGCACCGCAGGTTTCGATGGGTGCCTGCTCGATCGGCGACATCTGGTATTCGCCCTCGACGATGTGGTCGGCTTCGGAGAAGCCTTTCTCGACGTCTCCGAAGCGCAGCTTCTGGTGATCGTAGAGATCGTGGTAGTCGAAGGTGTTGTTCGGATAGACCTCGTTGACGACCGGCGCATCCGGCTTCAGCGAAGCTTCCGGGTCGAGAACATGCGGCAACACTTCGTAGTCGACCCTGACGGCGGCGCAGGCCGCACGCGCCTGCGCTTCGGATTCGGCAATGATCGCGGCCACAGGCTCGCCGGCATAGGCAACCTTCGTGTCCTGGATCAGTTTCTCCTCGTCCTTGCCGAAGTTGATCAGCGAGAGGAGCGTGTTGAGGTTGTTCGGAACATCACGCGCCAGCACGACACGCACCACGCCGGGCATGCGTTCCGCCTGGCTGGTGTCGATCGACCGGATGCGGGCATGGTGATGCGGCGAACGCACGCAGCGCATGTGCAGCAGACCGTCGAACAGGTGATCATCGTAATAGGGCGAGCGTCCGGTTACATGGCCCAGGATGTCCTGGCGCCGTGTCGGTTTACCGATTTCCTGCAGGTTGTCGTCGCGCTCGTCCGAAAAGAGATCTTTCCTGAATTCAACCGATGACATCAGCCGGTCCTCCGTGTCGGCTGACCGCTCGCGGCCAGAATGGCATCGATGATCGGCTCATAGCCCGTGCAACGGCAGATGTTGCCGGAGATCGCCTCGACAATTTCGTCCCGGCTCGGGCGTGGTGTCCGGTCCAGCAGGGCCTTCGCGGCCATGAGCATGCCCGGTGTGCAATAGCCGCACTGCGCCGCAAAATTCTCCATGAAGGCTTCCTGGAGCGCGTGGAGATCCGGACCGTTGGCAAGGCCGTTGGTGGTCTCCACGTGCTGCCCCTCGACGGTTTCGGCAAGGGTCAGGCAGCTCAGGCGCGGCTCGCCGTCAATGATCACTGTGCAGCTGCCGCACGTCCCCTGACCGCAGCCATATTTGGGCGACAGGTCGCCGACGCCGCGACGCAGCAGGTCGAGAAGGTTCTGCCCTTCGTCGGAAAACACGGCAACAGGTGCGCCGTTCAATTGAAACTGGACAGGCTTCTTGGTCATGGCCGGCTCCCCCCGTCCAGCAAAAGTCGTTTCAGGTGGACGGGCGCTACCTGGCTTCGATACCAGCCGGACGCCAGCCCGTCGTCGGGCGGGTTGAGGCCCTGTGTTGCCGCAGAAAGGGCGCCGGAGACCCCGGTTTCGTCGAGCGTCGCGCCTTCAAGCGCCGCTTCCGCAGCCCTTGCCCTGACGGGCGTCGGAGCCATCGCTCCAAACGCGATTCGCGCGCCGGAGATGCGGCCGGCTGATCGCGGCAGCCACGCGGCAAGGCTCATCACGGAAACGCCCTTGGGCTTCACCCGGCTGACTTTCCGGAACCTGAAATCATCGCCCGAAGGCCTGACGATCGATACCGCTTCCACGAGGCGTCTCTCGCTGTCGCGTGACGCCAGCAGGCTTTCCAGATCGGTCTCGCTGCCGTCGGACAGGCGCAGCCTTGCGTCGAGCGCCAGAAGCGCGACCGCGAAGTCGCCATAAGGGTGCGGCGCAAAGATGTTGCCGCCGACGGTGGCCATGTTGCGGATGGCCGGACCGCCGACCTGGCGCGCGACCGGATGCAGGAAAGACACATCCGATGAACGGAGAATGTCGCCCATGGAGGCTGCTGCGCCGATCAGGACACGCGCACCGTCCGCCCTGATGTCACGCAATGCCGCTGCGCTGCGCAGCCGGACGATTTCAGAAACCGTCTGTTCCCCGTAGTTGACGCTTCGCATCACCAGCGTGCCGCCACCCAGAAAAACGGCCTGCCCGGCGCTGCTCGCCGCAGCTTCCTGGAGCGTGTCGACCGTCGTCACCGTCACCATGCGCTAAGCCTCCACCCCGATATGTTCCGCAACTGCCTTGAAGCCGGCGACGTAGATGTCATTGCCGACCAGTTCTGCCAGTTCCCTGTCCCGCCCTTTCGGCGTATCGAACCGGCTTTCCCATTCCCACATCGTCCAGTCCTCGTCCGTCACCGGGAACAGGCGCACATGCGCCACGTAGTTGAAGAGCGGGATCGGCGTATCCAGCAGGCAGTAGGAGAAACTCTGCTCCAGATCCGACATGGTCAGCAGCTGTTCCCGCAGTTCAGATCCGTCCTGCAGCCTGAACCGGCGCACCGCCCCGACCCTGTCGGAGCTTTCGCCCCGCTCCATCTGGCTGGTGGCAACAGCCGGATGCCAGCGGTCGTGGCCGTTGAAGTCACGCAGGACGTCCCACACGGTCTCGACCGGCGCCTTCAAAACTGTGCTGCGAACAACCTTGACCAATGTTTCCCGCTCCCCTCGCGCCGGCGCCTCAGCCGCCGAAATGCCTCTTCAGGGCATCGAAGCCGCCCTGAAAGACATTCGTCCCGATCCCGCTGACGAGATCGTCCTCGTTCTCCGGATCGCATTCGAATTCCGCGGACCATTCGATGAAGGTGCGGTCGCCCTCCGTCACCGGCGTGAGGCGGAGCGTGGCGATGTAGTCACTGAGCGGCATCGGCCCCTCGAGCATCGAATAGCTATAGAAGAGGTCGTAATCGGACAGACCCAGCAGCTGCTCGCGGATATTGTCGCCGTTCTGCAGATTGAAGTTCCGGATACAGCCGACCTTGTCCGCCGGCAGCGCATCCTCGATGCGGCTCTCGCGAATGCGCGGGTGCCACTTGGGCAGGCCGTTGAAATCCCGGATCCGTTCCCAGACCTTTGACGCGGGCGCGTTGATCACGGAGGACGTGTAGACCCGGGCCATTACTTGCTCTCCTTGGAAGAGCCGGTGCCCTTGGGCTTGTCATCCGCCTTGAGACGCTTCATCTCGTTTGCGGCGCGAGTCATGTCGTTGGCGGTGCGCATGACATCGGACTTGGCCAGGTTCGACCCGTCGATGCCGATATCGCTCAACAGGCTGTCGACCATGGGGGCCTGGACCCGGTAGCGCAGAGCCGAGTTGATGACCTCGTCGGTCGGACTGCCGCCGCCGCCTCCGCCACCGCCGCCACCGGCTACGCCGCCATTGCCGTCGGCCCAGCCAAGGCCGCCTGTGCCGTTGCCGCCAAGCTGCATGATCTTGATGTCGTTGATCTTCTCAAGCGGCTTGACGGAGGCAGCGACGATGCCTTCGACATGCTCCAGCATCTTGCGCTTGAACAGGGAATGACGGGCGCCGTCGGTGAGAACGTTTTCCGCCTCGTTGATGAGTTTCTGCGCCTCGGCCTCCACGGCCCTGCGGATGCGTTCGGCTTCGGCCGCGATGCGTTTTTCCTCTGCTTCCTTTTCCGCCAGAACCACGTCGACGGACTTGCGGCGGGTGGCGACTTCCGTCTCCTGTGCCGTCTTGACCTTTTCCGCAGCTTCGGTGGCACGCGCCCGCGCGACCTCCGCCTCAACGGCAGCAGCGCTTTCATCCAGCGACTTCTTGTAAAGCTCGATGGCCTTGTCCATCTGGGCGCTTTCGACCGACTTCTCGCGTTCGATCTCCAGGCGCCTGCGCTCGGTCTGATGGCCGATACGGGCGTCGTCCAGACCGCGTTCGGAGGCGATCTGCGCACGTTCGATTTCTTCCTGGCTGACGATCTCGGCTTCGCGCAAGGCCTGGACGCGGGCGATCTCGAGCTGTTCGAGCACCTTCTTGCGTTCCAGCTTCTTGGCGTCGAGTTCCTGTTCCGCCAGGATCTTCTCCGCGTCGATGGACTTCGCCTTGGCAACCCTGGCCGCCTCGACGGCCTGATCCGCCGCAACCTGGGCTTCGTCGATCGCCTTGTTGCGGGCGATCTCCAGCGACCTGATCGTCTCGTCCCGGGCAATTTTCTCGGCGGTCGTTTTCTGCTCCTGCGCGATACGCGCCTGTTCGACAGTGCGCCGTGAGGCAACCTCGGCCGTTTCGATCGCCTCGGTTTTCTCGATCTCGCGGGTGCGGATGTCCGCATCCTTGGCGATCTCGGCCGTGCGCACCTTGTTTTCCTGCGCGATGCGGGCGGCCTCGACAAGCTCCTGTGCGGAGATGTTGGCGACGTCGACCGCGCGGTTGCGGGCAATCTCGCGTTCGCGCAGATCCTGCTCGTAGGCGATGCGTTCCGCGGCGACCTTCTTTTCCTTGGCAATGCGTGCCGCTTCGGTTGCCTCCAGCTTGGCGATTTCCGCCGCCTCGATGGCCTTGGCGCGGGCGACGTCGCGTTCGCGCGTTGCCTCCTCGCTTTCGATCCGCTGCAGCGTGATCTTGGCTTCCTGCGCAATCCGGGCCGCGTCGACCGCTTCGCGCGCGGCGATCTCGGCTTCCTCGACCGCCTTGTTGCGCGCGATTTCCAGCCCGCGCGTTTCCTGCTCGAAGGAAATCCGCTCCGCAGCGATCACCTTTTCCTGGGCAATGCGCTTGGCCTCCGTTGCCTCCTTGGCGGCGATATTGGCCGCATCGAGGGCCGCCTGACGGGCCACATCGCGTTCATCGGTGGCTTCCTGCGCCGCGATGCGCTCGAACGACAGCTGTTTGTCCTGGGCGATGCGGGCTTTCTCGACCGCTTCGCGCGCGGCGATTTCCGCCTCGTCGATCGCCTTGTTGGAGGCAATCTCCAGGTTCCTGATGCGCTCTTCCTGCGCGATGCGCGTCTTGTTGGTTTCCTCGCGTGCCGCGATCTGGGCAATATCGATCTGCTGCTGTCGCTCGATCTCGAGTGCGCGCGTTGCCTGTTCGGAGGCGATGCGCTCGGCAGACAAGGCCTTTTCGCGGGCGATCCGTGCCGCCTCGGTCGCCTTCTGGCTGGCAATTTCGGCCTCTTCGAGGATCTTCTGACGTTCGATTTCCAGCCGGCGCGTTTCACGGTCCGCCTCGATGCGCGAGGCATTGACCGTCTGCTCCTGGGCGACTCGCAGCTTTTCAGCCGCTTCGCGCGATGCGATCTCGGCTTGTTCCACGGCAAGATTGCGCGCGATTTCCCGTTCACGGGTCGAGCGCTCAAAGGTGATGCGCGCCTCGGTCACCGCCTCTTCCTGCGCGATCTTCGCCTTTTCGATCAGTTCGCGCGCGGCAATGTCGGTCTCCTCGATGGTCTTCCGGCGCTCGATCTCCAGAGCCTCGGTTTCCCGGTCCTTGGCAATGCGCGCCTCGGACAGCGCGCGTTCCTGCGCAATCCGGGCCTTTTCGACCGCTTCCTTGGCGGCAATGTCGGCCGCCTCGGTCATCTGCTGAGTCTTGATCCGCTCCTCGGTCAGGTTCTTTTCCTGGCCGATCCGCGCTTTTTCCACGGCTTCGCGGGTGACGATCTCGGCTTCGTCAATCACCCGCTGGCGGTCGATTTCCTTCTGGCGCACTTCCTTTTCGGAGGCGATGCGCGCTTCGGAAATGAGCCGTTCGTTTTCGATCCGTGCGGTTTCGATCGCTTCCCGGCTCAAAAGTGAGGCCTGCTCGGCTTCCTTCTCCCGTTCCGCGCGTTCACGGACAAGATCCGTGTGCTGCTGGGCGCGCCGGAATTCGATCTCGCGCTCTTGCTCCAGGCGTGCATTCTCACTTTCGCGCTCAATGTCCAGAACCTGCTTTTCCGCCTCCAGATTGCGCGAGCGGATGCGGATCATGGAATCCTGTTCGATGTCGTTGCGCAGTTTCCGCCGGTCCTCGATCTCGCGGATCACCGTGGTCAGACCCTCGGCATCGAACCTGTTGGACGGATTGAAATATTCGATCCCGGTCTGGTCGATATCGGTGATCGCGACGCTTTCTAGCTCCAGTCCGTTCTTGTCGAGCCCCACTTGCGCGGCCTCAAGCACACGGTCGACATAGAGATGCCGGCTTTCGTGAAGCTCCTCCATCGTCATTTCCGAGGCGACGGTTCTGAGCGCGGAGATGAACTTGCCCGACAGCAGCGAGTGGATGCGTTCCGGTTCGAGCGTGCGCCGCCCGAGGGTCGATGCCGCCAGGCTGACCGCCGTCTTCGTCTGGCCGACCCGCACGTAGAATTCCGCGTCAACGTCGACCCTGAGACGATCCTTGGTGATCAGCGCGTCTTCCTTTTCGCGGGTCAGCGCCATCTGCAGGGAGTTCATGTTGACCGGTGTGATGTCATGGATGATCGGCCAGACGAACGCGCCGCCGTCGATCACGACCTTTTCGCCGAGGAAACCCGTTCGCACGAACGCGACCTCCTTGGTCGAGCGCCGGTAAAGCCAATGCATCACCCAATAGAGGATGAAGACGACGATGACCGCGAGTATGAGCCAAAGCACCAATTGCCCGATGAGCTGACCAGCCATGTTCGATCCTCCCCCCCGGCTCAAGAGCCGCAGATTTCCTTGAATTTTCTGGTTTGTTCGACGAGCGCGACCTCGGTCGGCAGGCGTTCCATCGAGGAGGCGCCGTAAAAACCGTGGCAGTTGCGCGTGTTCTTCAAGACGAATTCGGCATCATCCGGCATCGCAACCGGGCCGCCATGCACCAGGACGACGGCGTCGGGATTGACCGCCAGGGCCGCCGCGGACCACTCGTCGACGATCGCCGGACAGTCCGCCAGCTTCAGCGAGGTTTCCGCACCGATGCTGCCGCCGGTCGTCAGGCCGAGGTGGCACACGATGATATCGGCGCCAGCCCGTGCCATCGCGGCCGCGTCCTCGGTGGAAAACACGTATGGCGTCGTGAGCATGTCCTTGCGGTGCGCCATCGCGATCATGTCGACTTCCAGCTGATAGGACATTCCGGTCTCTTCCAGGTTGGCCCGGAAGTTGCCGTCGATCAGTCCGACGGTCGGAAAGTTCTGGACGCCTGAAAATCCGGCGGCCTTGACCTCGTCGAGAAACTTGTCCATCAGGCGAAACGGGTCCGACGCACAGACACCTGCAAGGACCGGGGTGTTCTTCACCACGGGCAGGACCTCACCGGCCATTTCCATGACAACGCTGTTGGCATCGCCATAGGGCATCAGGCCCGCCAGGCTGCCGCGTCCGGCCATCCGGTAGCGGCCGGAATTGTATATGACGATCAGGTCGATGCCGCCGGCTTCCTCGCCCTTGGCGGACAGACCCGTCCCGGCGCCACCGCCGATGATCGGTTCTCCGCGGGCAATCATGGCCCGGTATTTTTCGACAAGGTGCTTGCGTTCGAACATCGTCAATCTCCTGCTGCACGGCTGCGCCGGCTGGAATGAAAGCCGCGGAAGGTTTCGACGATCAGCTCGGCGAATTCCGGGTCGTTGATATTGTGGGGCACACGGATCAGCCGGCGTTCGCTGGTCTGTCGCACGGTGTCCTCAAGGGATCTGAAAAGCGCTTCGTCGGCAGCCGGGTCATGAAAGGCCATGCCGGGGGCGTCCAGCAGCGAGACCCCGCCCTCTGGCAGGAAGAAGCGGACCGGTGAGGTCATCTCGTTGAGGCGGTTGCCGATCCAGCGGCCCATTTCGATGTTTTCGTCGACCGTGGTCCGCATCAGCGTGATTTGCGGATTGTGCTCGTAGAAGAGACGGCCGCGATAGCGCTCGGGGACGGTTTCGGGGGCGTTGAAGTTGACCATGTCAAGCGCGCCGCAAGCCCCGATATAGGGCAGCCCTGCGCGGATCGAGGCACCGAACCTGTCCTCGTTGGCCGCGAACACACCTCCGGCGACCATGTCGCAGATTTCTGTTGTCGTGAGATCGACCACGGCGGCGAGCATGCCGCTGTCCAGGAGCTTCTCCATGGACCTGCCACCGACGCCCGTTGCGTGGAAGACCAGGCAGTCGAAATCGTCTTCAAGAGCCGCCGTCACCTGCTGAACGCAGGGGGTCGTCACACCGAACATTGTGAATCCGACCGCGGGCTTGGCATTGCGGACCGGTTTGCGCTTTGACCGGGCCTTGACCGCGCCCGCAAGTGCGCCCGCGCCATTGCCGAGAACCTCGCGCGTGATGGAGTTCAAGCCCTGCACGTCGGCAACCGAATAGAGCATCATGATGTCGGACGGGCCGACATATTGTTCCACGTTGCCGCTGGCGACGGTCGAGACGATCACCTTCGGGATGCCGACCGGCAGCGTGCGCATGGCGGGGCTGACCAACGCCGTGCCGCCCGACCCTCCGGCGGAGATGACACCTGCGACATCCGTCTGAGCCTGCATCCAGCGTTCGAATGCCAATGTCATCCCGGCGACAGCCGTTCCGCGGTCTCCGGTGAAGACGCCGTTCGCACCGCGCGGATGAAAGGCGGCGACCGCATGCGGCGGGACTTCCGCCCCGGACGGCTTGCCGCTCGTCGACAGGTCGACAAGCCGGACCGTCAGCTCCTCCGCCTTCAGGATGTCGCGGATGTAACGCAGTTCCTCGCCCTTGGTGTCGAGCGTCCCGGCGACGTAGACGGTCGCGCCACCCCCGGTTCGCTGCGCGAACAGCGGCGTGACGGGCGTTGCCGCCGATGCCGCCACGGCCGTGCTTGTACGCGCCGTGTTTTCGATCACGCGGACCGGAACCGGCCGCGACCAGCGTGTCGGCGTTTTCGGATTGGAAAGATACACCCGCTGAACATGAGGGACCGAGGGTGCTGCCTGATCCGTTTCGGGTTCGCGTGCCGGGGCAGGTGTTTCGTCATGCGCGTGGCGGCCGACGCCTAGAAGAGCCTGTTGCAGGTCCCTGTCGGCCGCAAGCTGGTTAGACGGCAGGATCCTGTTGATCCGGCCATTGACCATGATCGCAACCTGATCGGCGACCGCGCAGGCGACACCGATATTCTGTTCGATCACGAGGACGTCGATGTCGCCTTCCTGGCCGAGACGCACCAGCATCTCGGCAACCTGATTGACGATCACCGGCGCGAGTCCCTCGGTCGGTTCGTCCATGACGAGAAGCTTCGGATTCAGCAGCAGGGCCCGGCCGATGGCCAGCATCTGCTGCTCGCCGCCAGACAGCTGCGCCCCACCGTTGCTGCGCCGCTCCGCCAGCCTCGGGAACACGGAATAGACCCGCTCCGGTGTCCAAGCTCCGCCGCGCCGGGAGACCAGCTGCAGGTGTTCGTCGACGGTGAGCGATCGCCACAGACGCCGGCCCTGGGGGACGTAGCCGATCCCGAGCCGCGCGATTTCGGCGGGACCGAGCCCTGCCAGGTTCTGCCCGAACAGACTAATGCCGCCGGACGCGACGGGAACAAGGCCCATGATCGCCTTGCATGTCGTTGTCTTGCCCATGCCGTTGCGGCCGACGACGGACAGGACCCCGTGGTCCAGTGTCAGATTGACCCCTTGCAGGGCATGAGACTGGCCGAAATAGACATTGAGATCCTTGATCTCGAGAGCGGGGGAAGAGCGTTCAGCCATGACCGAGCCCCTCTTCACCGCCGAGATAAAGGGCCTGAACCTCTTCATCCTCCTCGATTTCGGCCGGTTTGCCTTCCTTGAAGATCCGGCCGTTGTGCATCATCGTGACGGATTCGGCGACACGCAGGGCAACGTCCATGTCGTGCTCGATGATGATGTAGCCAATGTGGCTCGGCAGCCCGGTGAGGATTTCGATCAATTCCTGCCGTTCCGTCGGAGAGAGACCGGCCGCCGGTTCATCGAACAGGATAAAGCGCGGCGCACCGGACAGCGCCATCGCGATTTCCAGCTGGCGCTGCTGCCCGTAGGACAGATCGGAGACCTTCGTGTCGCGAACATCGTCGAGATGAACCACGTGAACCAAGTTTTCCGCACTGGCCATCAGGGCATCGTTCCGGCGCGGGCGGACAAACGAAAAGCGGCCGCGCGACACGCCGCAGCAGGCGAGATAAACGTTGTCCAGAACGGACAGGCCGGTGAACAGGAGCGAGATCTGGTAGGTCCTGCGCAGTCCGCGCCGGATGCGCTCCTGGGCCGGAAACGCGGCTACCTCTTCGCCGAAGAACCTGATCGACCCGGTTGTCGGAGCGAAGTCGCCGGTGATGCAGTTGAACAAGGTGGTTTTTCCGGCCCCGTTCGACCCAAGGACAGCGCGCCGCTCCCCCGGTTTGACGATCAGGTCGATGTCGCTCAGCGCCGCCAGGGCCCCGAAGAGTTTGCTGACCCCGCGCAGTTCCAGTGCGTTCGCCGTTCCGGTAACGCTCAGGCGATCAGAGACGGAGGTGCCGGCGGCTTCGAGCAGCGTCACAGCCTGTCCTCCCCGCGGTCCAGCAGGGGATCGCGCTTGCGGTAGTCCTGCCAGCGGTCCCAGAGGCCGAGTAGGCCGTCCGGAGAAAAGAAAACGATCGCGAGAAAACCGAGGCCGATGAGCAGCTGAAAGCGTTCGCCGCTCAGCCCGACGGAGAGCAGCACGTCGATGGCGAAAGTCTTGAGGAGCACGTAGATGAACGCGCCGATGAACGGACCGATGGGACGGCTCATGCCGCCGATCACCGCGATCACGAGAATGTCGATCGCCGGACCGATCCCTGCGGTGCCCGGTGAGATCTGCGCCGACTGCCAGGTCAGGAGAATGCCGCCGGTACCGGCGATCAGGGCGGCGAAGGCATAAGCGGCAATCCGGTGAGCATTGACACTGTAGCCAAGTGCGGCCATGCGGCGCGGATTGTCACGCACACCCTGCAAGGCAAGACCGAAGGGCGCGCGGGAGATGTACAGAACCGCAAAATAGGCAACGGCGGCCCAGAACAGGGTCAGGTAGTAGAAGGGAATGCTCTGCCGCCAGTCGACGCCGAAAAGGTTGGGCGGCAGCACCCCGTTGAAACCGGAGAAGCCGTTGAAGACGGCGTAGTTCTGGCGGGTGAAATAGAAGAACGCGGCGGCGACCGCCAGCGTGATCATGATGGTGTAGATGCCCTCGGTGCGCACGGCGAGAGACCCGACGACCGTCCCGAAGAAGATCGCAACGACGAGCGCAAGCGGAATGGCGATGTACCAGGGCCAGCCCAGGCTGATGTCGGTGATGGCACTGTCGCCGAAGATCGCGACCATGTATCCCGCGAGGCCGGCGACCGACATCTGAACGAGGCTCACCATGCCACCGTAGCCGCCCAGGAACATGAGGCTCAGTGAGATCATGCCGAGAATGAACGACCACCCGAACACCTGGTAGAGCGTGAACTCGCTGGCGAAGGCCGGCATGATCAGAAGGGCAATGCAGACGACCCAGTAGCCGGCAGGTATGCGCTCGAACCAGCCGCGCTCACGCACGTCGCGAACCTTGGTTGCGGGATTGCTCTCAGCCAGCGCCATGGATCACGACCTTCCCATCAGGCCCTGCGGGCGGAACGCCAACACCAGCACCATGATCAGGAACGTGAGAACGACGGCATAGGTCGGGAAGTAGACGGACCCGAACTGCTCCGCGAGCCCGATCAGGAGAGCGCCCAGCGCCGCGCCGGTGATGGATCCCATGCCGCCGACGATGACAACCACGAGGGAGGCCAGAAGAAAGCGGATGTCTTCACCCGGGGCGACCGACTGGAATGTGCCGCCGACGACCCCCGCGATACCGGCAAGGCCCGCTCCGAACGCGAACACACCGACGAAGACAAGCTGAATGCGTGCGCCCGTTGCCGAGAGCATGTCGCGGTCATCGACACCGGCGCGGATCATCATGCCGATCTGGGTGCGGTTCAGGATCAGCCACATGGCCACGCCGATCACGACGGACGCCAGGAAAATGACGACCCGGACCACAGGATATTTCAGATAAATCAGTTCTCCCGAGGAGCGTTTCACGCCCGTCACAAACAGGGTTTCCATCGGTCCGCTCAGCCAGCTCGGCGGAGAAATATTGTAGAAATCTCCCCCGAAGCCCCAGAGCATCAGGTCCGCCATGACGATGGAAATCCCGATCGTGACGAGCGTCTGCCTGAGATCCTGTCCCTCCATCCTGCGGAAGATGAAGATCTGCATGAGAATGCCGACGATGGCGACAAGAACGAAGGCAACCGGGAACGCAAGCAGCCAGAAACCGGTGGAACTGGCAACGAAATATCCGATGTAGCCGCCCAGGAGGTAGAGCGACCCGTGCGCCAGATTGACGTTGCGCATCAGGCCGAAGATCAGGGTGAAGCCGCTAGCCACGAGGAAATAAAGGCCGCCGAGCGTGATGCCGTTGAAGACCGCGTTCAGGAAGACCTTCTTGCGCCCGATGACGTCGACAAGCCCCTTCGGCCAGACGGCAAAGATCAGCCAGATGAAAACGGCGACCGCCAGCAGGATGATGACTGTCCAGACCGGATGTCTCGATGCGAAGTCCCTCATCGGAAACGCCCTCCGGCAGCGGTGCATTGACCGAGATGTTTTTGCCGCAACACGCGACGTCCTCCCTAAGCTCTATCGACATTGAGGTCGCTGGCTCAGGAAAAGGCTAAGTTGGAAGCTCCGGAATCGACGTACCCGATAGTCTTCTCTGTTGGCCCATCATCGGCATAATTGATGTCCGGCACCGGCGGACCGCTCCGCTTACGTGACGTGCGCCACGCGGCGGTAGTCACTGGGCGGAATCCCGACATTGGACGAAAAGAAACGGGTGAAGCTGGCCTGCGAGGAAAATCCGAGATCGTAGCTGATTTCGGTCACCGACTTGTCGGTGGTCATCAGGTCGGAAATCGCCTGTTCTGCCCTCAGCGTGTTCAGATAGAGATTTGGTGTAATACCCATCTGCTTCTTGAAAAGCTTGAAGAAATGCGGGCGGGACAGGCCGACTTCGCGCGCCAGCCACTCCACTTCGACTTCCTCGGTGTAGTTTTCCTGCATGAGACGGAGCGAGCGGCGCACACGGTAATCCGTGAACCTGTGGCGGCTGTCGCTGAGAACCGAATTGCGGTCCGCATGGCGCCAGGACTGCTCGAAACACTGCAGCGTGGTCCGGTACAGATAGCCATCGAACAGATGATCGTTGCCGCCGTCCAGCAACAGCGACGTCAGGCGCTTCACCCAGTTGGAGACGTCGGGTGTCATGGAGATGAAGGACCGGCCGAAATTCAGTGCAAATTCAGCAGATTGGCTGTTTTCCAGAAACCAGATCGGCTTGATGTAAAGCACCAGGCACATGCAGGCCTCGACCGGATTCTTGTCTTTCAGGTGAAAGCTGTGCTGCTCCCAGGGACTGACGGCCACGCCGGTATTCCGGTCAGCCGCGACCCATTTTCCGGATACACTGACCTTCGCCTCGGCACCGCCCAGATAGAAAATCAGATGCCCCTCCCTGTGGGCATGCGTGATGATAGGCTTATCCAGCTTGTAAAGAGCCGCGCGCCCGAATTCACCGTGGTGAACGGATATCGCTTCGCTCATAGTCCCCTCCTCCCGAGGATTATCGCGATCGTTTATTTTTTTGTTTCCTGAAGTAAACCTCGCAAAAATACCAGTTTGCAAGACAAACAGCCTTACAAAGAGACTCAGAGTTACGAAATCAGACTGAAATTCATGCTGCGGCGCAGTAATACCAACCTTCATAGATAGAAACTCATTTCATGCGACCGGAGGCCGGGTTCTTTTGCCCCAATGCCGCGTTGCGATTTGCTTGAAGTGCCGGCACTAGCGCGCAAACCGCGCCTTGCCTTGTGGCAAAATAATCCCGGTGAAATGGGTTTCTATCTATGACGGTTGGTATAATCAGGCACGAACATACCCGGTCTTGACCGTCGTAAAAAATTCCGCTGCGTAACGGCCCTGCTCCCGCGGACCGAAGCTCGAGCCTTTCCTGCCGCCGAAGGGAACATGATAGTCAACGCCCGCCGTTGGCAGATTGACCATCACCATGCCGGCCTTCGAATTCTTGCGAAAATGGCTGGAATGCTTGAGGCTGGTCGTGCAGATCCCCGCACACAGGCCGAACTCCGTTTCGTTGGCAACGTGAAGCGCCTCGTCATAATCCTTCACGCGGATGACCGAGGCGACGGGACCGAACACCTCTTCCCTATTGATGCGCATGTCGTTGGTCGTGTCGGTGAAAAGCGCGGGCTGCAGGTAGTATCCGTCCGTCTCCCGGCGCAGGCGCTCGCCTCCGCAGCGCAGGTTGCCGCCCTGGGCGCGGCCGATTTCAATGTATCTCAGGTCGGTCTCAAGCTGGTCCGCGCTGGCGACCGGTCCGATCTCGGTTCCCTCGGCCAGCGCGTTGCCGACTGTCAGCGCCTTGCAGCGATCGGCCAGTTTCTCGATGAAACGACCGCAAATGTCTTCCGTCACGATCAGGCGCGACGAGGCCGTGCATCTTTGCCCCGTTGAGAAGAAGGCGCCGTCCACCGCGACATCCACGGCCTGATCGAGATCGGCATCGTTCAACACGACGAGCGGGTTCTTGCCACCCATCTCGAGCTGGACCTTGCGCAGCCTCTCCAGGCAGGACGCCGCAACCCGGTGCCCGATCGTCTGCGACCCGGTAAAGGTTATCCCGTCGATCAGGTGTGACTCCAGCAGTGCCTGACCAACGACCGATCCCTTCCCCGTCACCAGATTGAAGACCCCGTCCGGCACACCGGCTCTTTTGAGGATATCCGCGAGGACCCAGGCGCAGCCGGGCACCAGTTCGGCAGGTTTGAACACGACCGCGTTGCCGTAACAGAGCGCCGGGGCGATTTTCCAGGCCGGTATCGCGATCGGAAAATTCCACGGCGTGATGATGCCGACGACGCCGAGCGGTTCACGTGTCACCTCGACATCAATGCCGGGGCGCACGGAGGGAAGCAGATCACCGGTCTGCCGCACGCACTCACCGGCAAAGAAACGGAAGATGTTGGCAGCCCGCTCCGCTTCCAGGAGACCTTCGCGGAGCGTCTTGCCTTCCTCGCGCGACAGCAGCGTACCGATTTCCTGTCTTCGCAGCGCCAGTTCATCAGCGGCCCTGTTCAGGATCTCGAACCTCTGCTGCGGCGACGTGGCGGCCCAGCCGGGGGCCGCAGCCGCGGCTGCATCCATTGCCGCCTGGGTTTCGGGAACACCGGCATGCGCGTAAAGATCGATCACGTCGGAGAGATCGGACGGATTCCGGTTCTCCGCGGCGCTTGCTGTCGCCACCCATTCCCCGTTGATCAGCAAAGGTTTCATCAGGCCACCCGGGTTCTGTCCAAATGCACCGATTTCATGATCGAGTAGAGACTTGAACTTGAGAGAGCGCGCGGGCTGCGCACGGCAGCCAGGTCCGATGCCGCCAGATCGGCGGCGGTTCGAAGCTCGTCCTCGCCAATGCCCATTTCATTGAGGCTTTCCGGCAGGGGAAGATCGTGCAGGAACTCGGTCACGCTCCGGGCCGGTCCGCTGTCGCCATTCGGGTCGAAAAGGTTCTGCAAGGTGCTGAACTTCTCGCGCGCGGCCCCGGCGTTGAACTGAAGCACCGAGGGCAGCAGCAGGCGGCTCAGGGCTCCCGGGTCCAGGCGGCGGTCGACGACTGTCTCCAGCGCGCAGCCAATGGCGTGGATGGTTCCAAGCCCCTTCTGCAGGGCGAGCGCACCGTTCAGGCTGGCGGCCATCAGCTCACGGCGGGCCGTGACACTGTCGTTCTCCAGCACCTTGTGCAGGTTGGCGATCACCCGCCCAAGCCCGTCAAGCGCGATCCCGTCGGCAGGCGGATTGTAGCCGGGGGACAGGTAGGCTTCGACGCATCGGCCGAGCGCATCGGCCCCGGCGCTTGCGCTTTCGACCGGCGTTGCGCCCAGCGTCAGCGTCGGGTCGCAAATTGTCACGGTCGGCACCAGTTTCTTGCACATCAGGCGTGTCCGCTCACCGTCCTGAAGAACGACCGGCGCATGGGCACTGACGGCGGAACCAAATCCCTGAATGCCGGGAACGGCATAGAGATCCGGCAGGTTGTTGCCGATCCGTCTGGAGCCGCCGGTTGCGTAGGAGAAGGTCTCAAGCGGTTCGCTGTGCGCGATCGATATGCGCGAGATCTTGGCAAGATCGATCGCGGTGTTGCGTCCGAATGCAATCAGGAGATCACGCTCGGTGCGCTGGTAAATCTCTGCGACGCGGCGGGCGGCGCCCTCGTTCGGAATGTCGGGCACGTCGCTGACGACCTCGACCGATGTGCGCACCGGCAGCCCGGCAAGCAGCCGTTCATACAGTTCGCTGTCCAGATGGGTCTCGTCTGTAACGATCAGGGGCCGCGTCTTGCGATTGACCTCAACTTCCGACCACAGCGCTTCTTCCAAAACGCCATCGGCAAAATGAACTCGCGTAACGTAGGTAATGAGAGTCATTGCCAGAACTCGACACGAAGCTGCGGGATGCGGCGGCCCGGTAGGAAAACCGGGCGGCACAGGCCGCCCGGCGCTTTGCGGTCAGTAAGACGTCTTGCACTCAGGCGTCTCACGGCTTGGGAGGCCGATCTTTGCAAAGACTTCAGGATCGATGCCGAGGGTCTGCGGCACGTTTTCCTTGATCGCGACCAGTTTGGTCACGAGCGTTCCGTCATCCTGTTCGGCGACTTCGGAGACGAAATTCGCCCCGATGGCCTGACGGTTGCCGTCAAGGGTGATCTTGCCGTTGGGGGCATCGAGTTCCAGGCCGGCGAGGCAACCGCGGAACTTCGCGTGTCCATCGGACAGATCACCGCCCACTTCATCGAGGCAGGTCATCGCGGCTGTCGTCGCGTTGTAGTACCCGGTTGCCAGGAGCGAGGGGCTCGGGAACCGCTGGTCCGGCGGGAACGCATCCTGATAGGCCTTCACGTAGGCCTTCCAGTTCGCGTCATCCCAGGTGTCGGCCTGCGGGCCTGCCGACGGCGTTCCGATGAGCGCCTTTTTCGCGTCGCCCTTGGAATTCAGAACGGTACCGTCCACCATGATGGAACCGCCGATCAGGTTGGCGTCGCCACCGGCCTGCTGATACTGGTTCAGGAAGTTGACCGCGTCGCCGCCGCCAAGGCCGAGATAGATCGCATCCACGTCATCGGGAAGCGAAGCGATGATCGAGCCGAAATCCTTCGTTCCGAGCGGAACCCAGAAACGTTCGGTGATCTCGCCGCCTGCCTGGCAGAATTCAAGCGCAAAGCCGAAAACCTGCGTGTAGATGAAGGAATAGTCCTCACCGATCGTCGCGACGCTTTTCCAGCCCTTGTCGTTGAAGACGTAGTCGCCCAGGCCCGCGGACCATTGCGCTCCATCCGTGTTGAAGCGGAAGAAATTGTCCGAAGGCGTCACGTAGGTGGTTTCCTGCGCACCGGAAATCCCGTTCAGGAACGTTACCTGCGGCTGGGTCTTGGAATAGTCCCGGATCGCAATGCCTTCAGAACCGGAGAGTGGTCCGATCACGAGGTCGACCTTGTCCTGCTCGACCAGCTTTCGGGCACCGCGCACCGCGCTGTCCGGCGATGCGTCCGTCGACTGAATGATCAGCTCAATGTCACGTCCGCCTGCCTTGGGGCCCCTGACGGCCATCGCCGTCTTGAGACCTCGAACACCGTCCTCGCCGAGAACCGTGTATGTCCCTTCGAGCGTTGCGAGAACGCCGACCTTGAGGGGACCATCCGCCGCAAAAGCTGCGCCGGTTGAAAGAAATGCAGCCGCGGAGACAGCGGCCAGGAGATGCTTTTTCATCCGTTCCTCCCAACGAATACTCAGCCGCTTGTCATCGCATGCGAGATCGGAACCGGTGAAAATTGCGACCCTCAATTGCGTCTGCGGCAATGCCTTCAGCATGCGTCAGGGATGGGTTTGCAACTATCTCGGAGAGTGCGGGTGATATAACGCACAGTCTGTTTTTGGCCCCCTTTCCGGCGCCTGCGGGCAACGCTCACCCGGTCAAGCCAACCGCGAAGGTCACTCCGCGATCACGCTGACATGGGCTGCGACCACTTTCCAGCCGTCAGCTGTCCTCATCCAGGTCTGCATCTGTCGGCCGACCTTTCCGGGGGCCGTGTCGCGATAGAACAGGGTCGCGGCCGTGGCGAAGTCCGTGCCGTAGGTGGTGATCACCGTCCTCTCCAACCGCCTTTGCAGGTTGCTGTCGCTCCGTGCCGACCTGAAGGCTGCGATCTCGCCATACCCGTAGAGATTCTCGCCGCCGCCGTATCTGATTGTCGTCGGCGCGTCGAGAAACAGACGGTCGAGCGTTGCGACATCGTTGCCGACAAGCGCCGTTTCGTATTCTTCAAAGACCGCTTCGACCTCGGCTTTCACGGACGGAATATTGATTTCCATCGATCATCCCCTCCCCTTGGACTTCAAACGGTCGCGAAGTGTTTCAAGAAACGGGATGTCCCGGAACTGGTCCGGCTGGACGGCATCCCAGGCAACGCCTTCCGGCTGCGGAAACTTCGTGCCGGTTTCGATCAGTTCGGTTTCCGTGGCGATCGCGTCGAGCGCGCTGTCATGGTCCATCATGACAAGCTGATCGTTGCCGACGACCTGCGAGGAATGAACCGTCGTCGTGATCAGGGTATCCGGTTTCAGCTTGTCCAGTTCCCGGAAAATACCGAGTTCGAGATCGGCGAAACCACCGCCCTTGCCGGTCCGTGCACCCGAGCGGCTGACGGCGACACATCCGACGACCACGAAATCAAGCCGTTCCATGTCCTCGAATTCCACCGCCTCGCCGTGTTCGACAAAGCCCTGCGAGGTCGCTGCCAGTTCGAACTGGATGCCCTTTTGTTCAAGCTTTTCGGGATCGAGGCGGACGAAGGGAAAGGGCTTGAGGAGTTCGGGAACAGGGGCATAGACGATCTTGCCTTCGTAAAGCGCACGCAGCCTGACCGGGATCTGCGGTGGATCGGGATTGCACTTCACCACTCTTGCCGCCTGCCAGGCGGGAAGCCGCGCAAGGTTGCGCGCCGCAAGGTCCGCGCCCGCGAAGTTCGGAATGCAGCTGTGGGCCGGACCTATGCTGGTGCCGCTCTTTTCAAGACCTGACCAGACAAGGTCCCTGATACGGTCCTTGTCCCGATTCCGCCCGGACCAGCGTGCGTCATCCATGATCTTCCCCTCAAAGCAAGGTTTCAGGCCGCGACAGGCGCCCTGCAGACGCCGGTGCGTTCAAGTTCGGCGGCAGCGCGCAGCGCAAGGTCTTCGCGCCACGCCGGTGCAATCACCTGGACACCGATGGGCAGCGCCGCGCCTTCAAGCCAGACCGGAACCGCCACCACCGGCAGCCCGATGAAGGACACGGGCTGGGTGAACAGACCGATATTCGGCCGTGCGGGCATCGTGATACCGTCCAGCGTGATGGTCTTTGTTCCCGACGGCAGGGCGGAAAAGGGTGTCGCCGGCGCCAGCAGAATGTCGACGTCCTCGAAAATCCTGCGCATCTTTGCGCGGAACCAGCTGCGAAAACGCTGCGCCTGCTGCACCCAAAGGGCCGGGACCGTGGTCCCTGCCAGAAACCTGTCGCGCGTGTCCGGATCGTAGTCGCCGGGGCGCGCCACGATCCGGTCGAAGTGCAGGTTCGCGCCTTCCGCGCTGGTGATCACATAGGCCGCGGCGCGCGCGCGCGCGGCCTCCGGAATGTCGATTTCATCCGAAACTCCGAGCGCGCGCGCAACGGTGTCCACGGCGGCAAGCGCTTCGGGTTCCGCCTTTTCCCGGAAATAGCCGCCGGCAACCGCGATGCGCAGTCTGTCCGCCCCCTGCCCGATCTGTTCATAAGTCGCAAGCGCCGGTCTTGCCGCCTGCGCCGGGTCGTTCGGATCGGCTCCCTGAAGCACATCGAAGACCAGCGACAGATCGGCAGCCGATCTGGCCATGGGCCCGAGGTGGTCGAGGCTGCCGACAAACGGGTAGGTGCCGTGGCGCGACAGGCGCCCGTAGGTGGGCTTGAGACCGAAGAGGCCGCAGAAGGACGAGGGTACCCGGATCGACCCGTTGGTGTCCGATCCGAGGCTTACCGGCACCATGCCGGAGGCGACGGCGGCCCCGGATCCTGACGACGATCCCCCGCTCATCCGGCTCGGGTCATGGGGGTTCAGGCAGTTTCCGTCGTGGATGTTTTCGCCCGTGAAATCATAGGCATATTCGCCCATGTTCAGCCCGCCCATCAGGACGGCGCCCTGCCGGCGCATGTGTTGCACGAGTGTCGCGTCGGCTGTTGCAGGCGCGTTGCCGCGATTGATCTTCGACCCGGCCCGTGTCACGACGCCCTCAATGTCGAACAGGTTCTTCACGGCAAATGGAACGCCGGCGAGCGGCAATCTCGTGCCGGCTGCGACAGCATCGTCAATCTTTCGCGCATCCGCCAGGGCGGAATCCGTTGTGACATCGGTGAAGGCATTGACCGCCGGATTGCGCTTTTCGATCTGCACCAGCGACGCCTCGACAACATCCTTTGCCGACACGCTGCCGCCGCCGACGGCGCTCGCGATCTCCGCCGCGGTCATCGTGGTGACGTCGGTTCCGCCGCTCATGCCTCGAACACCGGCGCGGCTTCAACCTCCTCATCCAGAGGAAAGGACCGGACAAGCACGGCCGCCTTTTCAATCGCGGAAATATGCGCCTCGACCACCGGCCGCCACTCCTCCTCGATCGTGAGACCCATGAGATTTTCCATGTGCGCAACATGGGCTTTGGCGTCGAACTCTTCGCTCATCTGATATCGTCCTGGGGATTGAGTGCCACGGCAAATGACTTCAGGGGGGCGGTCCAGCCGACGATGCCGCCCTGTGCCCGGATCATGTCGAGCGTCGCCGCCTTGAACTCGGGGAAATAGCTCTCGGTCGCCTCCTCGATCAGGAGGCATTCATAGCCGCGGTCATTGGCCTCGCGCATGGTCGTCTGAACGCAGACTTCCGTTGTGACGCCGGCAAACACGAGGCTCCGGATCTTCAGTTGTTCAAGATCCTCGCCAAGCGATGTCGCGTAGAACGCGCCCTTCCCGGGTTTGTCGATGACGATTTCACCAGGGAGAGGCGCGCATTCGGCGATAATCTCGGCGCCCGGCTCACCCCTTACAAGGATGCGGCCCATCGGCCCGTCATCTCCAATGCGCATCGACGGGCTGCCACGGTCCCTTTTGGCCGGCGGGCAATCGCTGAGGTCGGCGGCGTGGCACTCACGCGTGTGAAAGACCGGCCATCCTTTTTGCCGGAACAGCTGCAGCAGGTCCCGCGTCGGCGCAATTGCCCGTTGCATGTGCGATACGTCGTTGCCGAGCGCCTCACCGAAGCCGCCCGGCTCGATGAAGTCGCGTTGCATGTCGATCACGACCAGCGCTGTGCTGGACGGGTCAAACGTGAACGTGAAGGGTTCGGCATCGACCTTGAGCATCAGTGGTGCCCCGCCATGGCGTGGCCGATCGTCGCCCTGTCCGTTTCCGCCATTGGCGACTGATAGGTGATCTTTCCCTCGGACATCACCGCGACCGTGTCGGCAAGTTCCAGGATTTCGTCCAGATCCTCCGAGACGAGGAGAATCGCGGCCCCGTTGTTGCGCTGATCCATGATCTGCGCCCTGATTTCGGCAACGGACGCGAAATCCAGCCCGAAACAGGGGTTTGCGACGATCAGGATGTCAACGTCACCTGAGAGTTCCCGCGCAAGGATCGCGCGTTGCACGTTTCCGCCGGAGAGGTTTTCGATCGGTTCTTCGGTGGAGGGCGTCTTGACCCGGTAGGCCGCGATCAGCTCCCGGGCCTGACGGCGCATGGGCGGCGGCGACAGCCAGCCCTTGAAGGGAGAAATCGGCGCCTTGTCGAAGGTGCGGAACGCCATGTTTTCCGCAACGCTCATACGGGGCACCGCCACATTCTTGAGCGGCTCTTCGGAGAACCCGAACACCTTGAACGTGTCCATCTGTCCGCGCTCGGGCTCATAGGGCTTCTTGTCGATGAAGATCCGGCCGTCCTTCAAAAGACGCTGGCCGGAGAGCACTTCGATCAGTTCGGACTGTCCGTTGCCGGACACGCCCGCGATGCCGAGAATTTCGCCCTCATGGATCTTCAGGCTGACAGCTTCGATGGCAGGCAGTTCCTCGTCGTCATCGGCGAACAATCCGGCCAGTTCCAGCTTGAGCGCCGGCTGCCGATGAGATGCCCGTTCAGCGCTTTCCCGGATTTCCGTTTCGCCGATCATCATGCGGCTCATGTCGTCGACGGACAGATCCCGGACCCGGCCGCCGCCGACCACGCGCCCGCGTCTCAACACGGTGACATCGTCCGCATAGGCCGTGACTTCGCGGAACTTGTGCGTAATCATCAGAATTGTCAGGTCACCGGCCTCGGTCA
Source organism: Roseibium sp. (assembly GCF_965229775.1). Taxonomy (GTDB): domain Bacteria; phylum Pseudomonadota; class Alphaproteobacteria; order Rhizobiales; family Stappiaceae; genus Roseibium. The sequence goes on along the minus strand of NZ_OZ245929.1, from coordinate 3,514,266 downwards.
TCCCCCGCAACAGCCCGAGCACTTCATCGGCCTCGTCCGGCGTCAGCACCGACGTCGGTTCATCGAGGATCAGGAACCGCTGATCCAGATAGAGCTGCTTGAGAATTTCCAGCTTCTGCTTTTCACCGGCCGACAGCCCGGACACCGGGACGTCGAGCGGCACCTTGAACGGCGTCGTCTCCATAAAGGCGCTCAGCGCCCGGCGTTCGGCTTTCCAGTCGATCACGCGCGGAGCGTCCGCACGTGCGATGACGAGGTTTTCAGCCGCTGTCAGAGACGGCACCAGCGTGAAGTGCTGATAGACCATGCCGATGCCGAGCGCGTGCGCGGCACGCGGATTTGGAACGCCGACCTCACTTTCATTGACGAGCATGGTGCCGCTTGTCGGCTGGTAGAACCCCATCATGCATTTGACGAGCGTCGACTTGCCGGCGCCGTTTTCGCCGAGCAGAGCGTGAAAGGACCCGGGTGTCACCCGGATCGAAACATCATCCAGCGCGACCAGATTGCCGAAGGCCTTGGTCATGCCGACGGTTTCCACACCGATTGCACGTGATGTCGAGACCGTATCCGGAGCAATGCTCATGCGCCCGCGGCTCCCCCCGCCTGCCTCAGACCGGCAAGAAAGGTCACGCTGTCCGCCACGGCGCCGAAGACCCCGCCCTGCATGGTCACCATCTTCAGGGCGGCGTCGTGATTTCCCTGATCGGTCGCGCCGCAGCAATCGGACAGGACCAGGCATTCGAAGCCGCGATCATTGGCCTCGCGCATGGTCGTGTGCACGCAGACATCCGTCGTGATGCCGGTCAGGACGAGGTTGTCGATGCCCCTGGTCCGCAGCAGCAATTCCAGATCCGTCGCGCAGAACGACCCCTTGCCGGGCTTGTCGATGACCGGTTCGCCCGGCAGCGGCGCAAGTTCGGGAATGATTTCCCAGCCGGGCTCGCCCCGGACGAGGATCTTGCCGCACGGTCCCGGGTCACCGATACCGGCCCCGATCCGCTGCGAGCGCCAGCGCTTGTTCGCCGGTAGGTCGGCCAGGTCGGGCCGGTGCCCTTCGCGCGTGTGGATGATGTGATAACCGCCCGCGCGCATGGCGGCCAGGACCGTCCTGATCGGGTCTATCGGTGCGCGCGTCAGGCTGATGTCGTAGCCCATGCTGTCGACATAGCCGCCCTTGCCGCAGAAGTCGGTCTGCATGTCGATGATGATCAGCGCCGTGTTCCCCGGCCTGAGATCGCCATTATAGGGCCACGGGTAGGGATCGGCGGCAACGGCTCCTTCGATTTCCTCGGAACGGATGTCGGCAAGGCTCATGTCACTCACTCCGCTGCATCGCTCATGGCCTTGTCACCGAAACGGCGCACCGGCGCGTCGAAGCCGCAAGACGTGCCGTCCGTGTGAACGACCTCGTCTTCCCAGGGAAGTCGGTATTTCCCGGCCGCCAGATCGGTCATGTAGGTGTAGGGGCAATCCTGTGCGCCGCCCTTCACGGCGACGTAACCGCGATGGCCGAACTGGTAGATGTTGTTCTCAACGCCCCAGTTGATCCGTGCCTCGCGCACCAGGTCCGGGCGCACCTCCGCCGTGATGATCTCGTTGGCGCGCCCGCTGGTTCCGTGGGCCAGGATGGTGCCGTCGAAATTGACGATCATGCCTTCCCCCATGCTGTCGAATGTGCCGTCCGTGCCGCACATGCAGACATTCGCGGTCACCATCAGGTTGCAGAACGCGTTGGACTGGTTGGTGAACTTCCAGCTTTCACGGATCGGGGCCGTATAGCCGGCCGTGCGGATCATGATTTCAGCGCCCTTGTAGGCGCATTCGCGGGCCATTTCCGGGAACATGCCGTCGTGGCAGATGATCAGGGCCAACTTGCAGCCGTTTGGACCGTCGATGACCGGAATGCCCTGGTCGCCCGGCTCCCAGGGTTCAACCGGCACCCAGGGATGCATCTTGCGGTAATAAAGCTTGAGCTCGCCCTTGTTGTCGATGATCAGACCCGAGTTGTACGGCATGCCTCCGGGATTGAATTCCATGATCGAAAAGCAGCCCCAGATGTCGTTGTCGACACACGCCTTCTTGAACGCCGCCACTTCCGGGCCGTCAAGCGAGCACATGATGTCCGGGTTGATGTCCATGGAAAGGCCGTGAAGGGCGTATTCGGGGAAAACGACAATGTCCATTGTCGGCATGTTGCGGCGCGCCTTCGCCACCATTTCGACGATGACCTCCGTCTGGTTCGCCAGATCGATTTCGGTCACGACGGTCGGCAGTTGCAGTTGCACCATGCCCAGAACCACTCCGTTCGGGGCTTTGTTCAGTCCTCCAAGTCCGCTCATTGCATGGCTCCTTATTTGGTGATCGACAATTCGCCCGGGGCTCCCTTCAGGGAGCGCCTTGGCGACGTGCTCGCGATCATGATCAAAAGGGTGAGGATGTAGGGCGCGGCGTTGAAGAAGTGATAGCCGCGCGAAATGCCTATGGATTGAAGCGCAGGCCCGAGCGCTCCCGCCGCGCCGAACAGAAGGGCCGCCCAGAAGCAGTAGAGCGGGTTCCAGCGCGCAAAGATCACAAGCGCGACCGCCATCAATCCCTGCCCGGAGGAAAGACCTTCCGTCCAGCTCCCCGGATAGTAGAGCGACAGGAAGGAGCCGCCGATGCCGGCGAAGAACCCGCCTGCCATGGTGGACAGAAGCCGCACCCGGTCGACATTGATCCCCAGGGCCAGGGCTGCAGGTGCACTGTCGCCTGTGGTCCGGATAATGAGGCCGTAGCGCGTGTTCTTGAGCGCCCACCACAGGAAGACCGCCAGCACAATTCCCAAGAGGAACAGTGGATTGATCTCCAATGCCTGGCGAATACCGGGATGATCGCTCCAGGCACCGAAGGATATTGCCGGCAACCGGGGTGCAGACGGCTGGATGTAGGCCTTTCCGAAGAAGAACGCGAGGCCGGTGCCGAACAGCATCAACGCGATGCCGATCGCGATGTCATTCACTTTCGGCAGCTTGCACAGATAACCGTGCAGAGCGCCGAAGGCCGATCCGCAGACGCCGGCGACAAGCACCCCAAGCCAGGGCGACCCGGTGTGATAGGAGATCGCGTAGCCCGACATGGCTCCAAAGACCAGCGTGCCTTCGAGGCCCAGATTGATGCGCCCGGACTTTTCGGTGAGCGTTTCGCCGAGGCTTACGAACAGGAAGGGTGTCGACACCCGGATCGCACCGGCGAACATGGCCAGAAGCACTGTCATCAGGCCCGCATCGTCGCTCATTGCGCAGCTCCCTTCGACTTGAAGATGGACAGCCGCCCGTAGAAGGTTTCCGACACGAGAATGACGAGGAACAGAAGGCCCTGCAGCACGAGCACCGTTGCGTCCGGGAGATCCATGCGCCGCTGAACCAGTCCGCCGGACGCGGCAATACCGCCGAGGAAGATGGCGACCGGCACGATCACGAGCGGGTTGTGGCGGGCTAGAAACGACACGAGGATCCCGGTAAAGCCATAGCCTGCGATCAGCGAGGCATTCGCCTTGCCGTGGATCGCGGCAACCTCGAAGAAACCGGCCAGCCCTGCACAGGCGCCGGCAATCGCACAGGACACGACCACAAGACGCCCGACGGGTAGCCCCTGGGCCTGCGCGGCCCTCAGGTTGCCGCCGGCAATCTGGGCCGCAAAGCCGAAGGTGGTCCGGTTCATCAGCAGGTAGAGCAAGCCGCACAGCAGCACGCCGACCAGCAGCCCCCAGTGCACGTCCGTTCCCGGGATGACGCCGATCATGTTTTCCGAGCCGATCGGCTTCGTGGACGGTTTGTTCGGGTCGGACGGGTCACGAAGTGCGCCTTCGACAAAGAAATTCAGGATCGAGACCGCGATATAGAACATCAGCAGGGAGGCAATGGTCTCGTTCACGCCGCGATAGTGCCGCAGGGCCCCGACGCAGCCGATCCAGATGGCTCCGGCCACCATTCCTGCGAACGCCATGATGGCAAGCATCAGGACGCCGGGCATCCAGCCGATCATCGGTATTGCAATCGCGGCAGAGGCAAAACCGCCGAGCACAAGAGCTCCCTCGCCGCCGATGATGACGAGGCCCAGGCGTGCCGGTATGGCGACGCAAAGGGCGGTGAAAATCAGCGGAGCGGCCCGCACGAGCGTATTCTGCCAGGAAAAGCTGGTGCCGAAGCCCCCACGCCAGACCAGCGAAAAGAACTCCGCCGGCGACTTGCCGAGCGTCAAAAGGAATACGGAAAAAAGCGCTCCCGAAAAGACCAGAGCAAGGAGTGGAATGACCACATATTCAGACGAGCGTCTGAGCCGGTCCAACAAGTCGTTTGCGACGCCCGCCTGAACGGCCACGCCGGGCGTTTCCGTGGTATCTGCCATACCTCTTCCCTGAGACTTGGGTGGCCGCACACTCAAGCGGGAGCGGCCACGCCGTACTGTTCACTGCACCGGCGCCGCGTCCTTGAGACGGGCCACCGGTGCAAAGGTCGATTGGTCCTCAGGTGATCGAGCCGACAACGCCTTCGATCAGGTAGTCCGTCTGATCCAGGGACGGTTCGTAATTGTCGAAACTCGCCCCGGCAGCGAGCAGCGGCGAACCGTCCTGCTTTTTGATGGGGCCGACAAAGATCGGCTTGCCTGCCTTCACGTCCGCACGTGCCGCGTCGGCAGAAGCGATCGCCGCTTCCGTGGCTCCGGCGCCATAGGGTGTAGAGCGGACGAAGTCGACGTCAAACCCGCCGCCGGTGAAGTTCGGCAAGGGCTGGCCTTCGGCGAGATTGACGGCGAACATCTTGTAGATTGTTTCCCACTTGTATTCCGCGCCGGTGATGAAGCCTTTGGGCGCGAGCGGTGCCTGGGAGGCGTTGTGACCGCAGCACTTGATGCCGCGCGACTCGGCCGTTTCGATCACGACCTTCGGTCCGTCGACATGACAGGTCAGAACATCGCACCCGGCGTCCACCAGGGCATTGGCCGCCTCGGCTTCACGGACCGGCATCGACCATTCGCCTGTGAAGATCACCTGGACGGTGGCTTCCGGGTTGACCTTACGCGCGCCAAGCAGGAAGGAGTTGATGTTTCGCAGAACGGTGCCGATCGGCTTGGCGGCGACGAAGCCGAGCTTGTTGCTGGTGGTCGACAGGCCGGCCGCGACGCCGTTCACATAATGGGCCTGGTCGAGATAGCCGAAATAGCTGCCGGCGTTTTTCGGGTCGGCATCGGTCCACAGCGGCGCCGCGTGGCGGAACTCGACGTCGGTATATTTGCCGGCAAGATCCAGAACGAAGGGCTTGTAGTAGCCGAAGGATGTCGCGAAGATCAGCTTGGCGCCATCGAGATTGATCATGGATTCCATGGATTTTTCGACCGCGACCGTCTCCGGCACGTTTTCTTCCTCGACGACGGTGACGCCCGGCACGTCCTTCAGGGCGGCCGCTGCGACAGCGTGGGCCTGGTTCCAGCCGAAGTCGTCGCGCGGTCCGACATAAACAATACCGACCGTCAGGTCGGAAGCGTGCGCAAGGCGCGACAAACCACCTGCCGAGAGAGCGGCGAGACCGGCGGCAGACGATTTCAGGATGGTGCGGCGTGAAAGTTCAAACTTTGACATTACGTCCTCCGTTTTATGACGAAGCCATGCGTCATCGCCCGCTCCGTTTTTCTTCGATCTGATTTTGCAATCCCTGTGCCATTTCCCCGCAAGACAAGTCACTTCAAGTTTTTAGATTTAACTTGTTGATTTTTATTACTTTAATTGAATTCCTTCACACACGAACACGCGCACGTCCTCACCGCGCCGGGTCTTGCGACCCCACGTTAAAGCCTATTTTTTAGCCTATTAAATTTCCTGGCTAATTTTTAGTCATTCAACTGCCCAAATCTCGAGCCGCCTTGACCGGTTCGTAACTCGCATCCAGCCTTGTTTTCAGATAATCGGCACCGGAGATAGCCGGGTATTTCGGCTGTTCACCCTCGTTCAGGCAGCCCGGCAGACAGGCGACTTCCGCGTCCGGATTCGGATCGAGAAAGAACGCGATCGAATACCGTTCGCGGCCGCTGGAATTGACGACGCGATGCGGCGTGGAGACGTAGATGTCGTTGGTCCACCGCATCAGGCAATCGCCGATGTTGCAGACGAAAGCACCTTCGATCGTCGGGGCCTTCAACCATGCGCCGTCGCGCCGCTGCACCTCCAGCCCCCCGACTTCATCGGGCAGGAGAATGGTGATGTTGCCGTAGTCGGTATGCGTGCCCGCTCCGATCTGCCCGGCTTCCGCACTTTCCGGCTGTGGCGGATAATGCAAGAGGCGCAGCGTCGCCATCGGCGCATCAAGCTTGGTCTCGAAGAAATAGCGGTCAACGCCGAGATCGACCGATATGGCCTGGTGAAGCCTGCGCCCGAGCGCCCAGACCTCGTTGAAGTAACTCAGCAAGGTCTCTTTCCAGCCAGGCAGACCCGGCCACTGATTCACCGCCCGGAACGGTTCTCCGGCGACTATTCTCGGGTCATCCGATGCAAGATCCAGCCCGATGTTGAAGGCCTCTTTCAGATCGGAGGGTTTCGACGGGTCGAGGTTTTCCCCCTTCATGGGGACGTAGCCGCGGTTGGTTTTGAAGAAATCCTTGGTCAGCGCCATCTTGGCATCGAGCGGCTCGCCAAAGAGTTGGTGCGCCGCCCTGAACGTCCGGTCGATCAACGCGGCATCGACGCCATGGTTCCTGACGTAGAAGAAACCGATCTCGCGTGCCGCGTGCCCGATTTCCGAAGCGACGGCCGCCACGCCTGCCTGCGTTCCATCCGAAAGGGGCGCCAGATCGATTACGGGAAGACCCTGGTCTGTCATCGTGTCACCGGACTTTCGTTCGTTTCATTCCGCGGCCGCGACAGGCCGCGCAGCTTTCAACCCATCCATATAGGTCCGCCAGCTGCCGAGATGAGAGATGTCTTCCGCACCGTCCGTTCCAAAGGCTTCACAGACGAAGCCGGTGACGGTGCTGCCATCGACAAGTTCAACGGTACCAAGTCCGAGCGGGGCGGGAATGCCGGCAAGGAAGCCGCCGACTTCAGCCTTCGGCAGGGCCCAGATTTCAAGCTCGATCCCGTGACCCGAACCAGGCGCGCCGCGCACGAGCCCTGGCCGCTTGGGCGGGCCGCCCGCAAGGGCATAGAGCGCGTAGGCGTCACTCGTCGTGGAGCTGCGCAGGAACCGCCCGCCGCGGCTGGTCAACTCGCCATTCAGTGCCATGCCGGACATGTGCGCACCGCACACCGCAATAGCGATCTCGTCCGGAGTTTCAGAGACCTGAAACGCCGCCGGTTCCGGCGCGGTCCAGCCGGTCGCGCCGAGGGAATGAGGCGCCATCTTCTCCAGTTCGATGCCGAGCGATGCGATGAGCCCGTCCTGCCCCGCCGCTGCCAGCAGCGTGACGCTGCCGGGCCGGCCGTCCGCGCGCGCGGAAACAGGCAGGGCAAGGCCGCACATATCCAGGAGATTGACAAAATTGGTGTAGGTGCCGTTGCGCGAATTCGGACCGACGGGATCCGCTTCAAGATCGGCCACGCTGTAGAAAGTCGGGATGGTCGGCACGCACAGAAGATCAAGCGCTGCCAGAACCGGCTCAGTCTTGCGCGCGAGTTCCTTCAAGCGGTAGATGCCCCGGAATGCATCGGTCGCGCTGAGATCGAGGGCCGCGCCGACAATTTGCCGGGTCACAGGATGGACGGCGTCAGGCGTGTCACGCATCAGGTCCTCGATCACCGTGTGCCGTTCGGCTACCCAGGCGCCTTCGTAGAGCATGTGCGCGACATCGTAAAAGGGCGTGAAATCGACCTCGACAATGTCCGCGCCGCTTTCCTTCAGCAGAGCCACCGTCTCCCGGAAGGATGTTTCCTGGATGTCGTCACCGTAGAATTCGATTGAGGCAGCGTCCGGTATGCCGATTTTCAGGTGGGATGGCGAGGCCGCAAGGTCCTTGACGGCGATCTTTCTGGAATAGGCATCCGTCTCGTCATACCCGGCAGCGGCCTGGAACGCCGTGTAGGCGTCCTCAACCGTCAGGGCGAAGATCGAGATCGTATCAAGCGTGCGGCAGGCCGGCACGACGCCGGTCGCGGACAGGGATCCGAGCGTCGGTTTCAGCCCGACGATGTTGTTGAGCGCGGCTGGTACGCGTCCCGATCCTGCCGTGTCGGTGCCAAGGGAAAAACTGACAATGCCATGCCCGACCGCGACGGCGGAGCCGGCAGAGGATCCGCCCGGAACGATCGCAGGGTCCACCGCGTTCTTGGGAGGCTGAAACGGAGAACGGACGCCGACCAGGCCGGTCGCAAACTGGTCGAGGTTGGTCTTGCCGATCAGAAGCGCACCCGCCTCGCGGAGTTTTTGCACGACGAACGCATCTTCGTCCGCGTCGTATGCGTAGGCGGGGCATGCAGCCGTGGTCGGTTTCCCGGCCGCGTCGATATTGTCCTTTATGACAAACGGTACGCCCCACAACGGCTTCTGCGGGTCGTACGCACCCAGGGCACCAGCGTCCTGCAACACGTCCTGCTTGTCGCACAGGTGGATGAAAATTCCCGGATCGTCAACGGCCGCGATCCGGCGGTAGACTTCCTCGACGACCTTCGTCGGGCTGACGCCATCTTCATAAGCGGTCTTCAGCGAAGCAAGCGTGAAAGGAAGGTCGAACATCTTAATCCTCAAAGTCTTTCAATTCTCATTCGGCCGCGGAACTGGCCGGCTCTTGCAAGGCAGGCGGCACCGGTGCGGCCGCCAGCAATTCCCGTGTGTAAGGGTGGGACGGGGTCTGCATGACCGTTGCCACCGGCCCCTCCTCGACGATTTCACCGTCCCGCATGACGATCACATAGTCGCACAAAAGCCGGACCACGTGCAGATCATGGCTGACAAAGAGATAGCTGATGCCAAGCTTTGCGCGCAGGTCGACCAAGAGGTTCAGAACGATCGCCTGGATCGAGACGTCGAGCGCAGCCGTGGGCTCGTCGAGAACGAGGAATTCCGGGTCAAGCGCGATCGCCCGCGCAATGCCGACACGCGCCTTCTGGCCACCCGAAAGCTGGTGCGGGAACCGGTCGAGCAATGGGCGCGGCAAACCGACAAGGTCGGCCAACTCGCCGACACGTTCCTTGCGCTCCCGCCGCGACAATCCGCTGAGGCGCGCAAGAGGTTCCTCGATGGAGTGCCGTGCCGTGTGCCGCGGATTGAAGCTGTCGGTGGCATCCTGGAACACCATCTGGATCTTCGCCCGTCGCGGGTCCCGCGCAAATTTCTTAGCCGGCGTCTTTGCAAGGTCGTCGCCGTCGAAGAGAATCTCGCCCGATGTCGGATCGGCCAGGCGCACGAGGATTGATGATGTCGTTGACTTGCCGCAGCCAGATTCACCGACCAGCCCGACGCTCTGCCCTTTCATCACGGAAAAGGAAACGCCCTTCACCGCATGAACCGCACCCGACTTGCCCCGATAGGTCTTGACCAAGTCCCTGACTTCCATCAGCGGCACGTCCGACTTCGGCAGGACCGGCTCCGGTGTTCTCTGCTCCTCGGGCAGGAGCGAGCGGATGCTTGCGCCGGCCCGGGGCGTCGCGTCGACGAGCTTGCGGGTATAGGCATGCTGCGGCGCCGTGAACAGACGCTCCGCGCTGCCTTCTTCCACCACCTCGCCATCCTTCATCACGACGATCCTGTCGCAATACTGCGCGGCAAGGCCGAGATCGTGCGTGATCACCATGGCGCTCATATCCCGCTCGGACATGAGTTCGGCGATGAGATCCATGACGGCCTTCTGGGTGGTTATGTCGAGACCCGTCGTCGGTTCGTCTGCGATCAGCAGCTTCGGATCGCAGGCAAGGGCCAGGGCAATGACGACGCGCTGGCACATTCCGCCCGACAGCTCGAACGGGTAGGCGTCGTAGCGTGCCTCTGCGTCCCGGATCTTCACCGCCTCCAGTGCCTTGATCGCTTCGGCCCTCGCGTTGGAGCGTGTCGCCCTGGAATGGCGGCGCAGCACGTCCTCGATCTGGTGCCCGACCTTGCGGATCGGGTTGAGCGCCGCACGCGGGTTCTGGAAGATCATCGAGATCTCGCGGCCGCGCAGATCCCGCATCGTGCTTTCGCGGACGGTCTTCAGGTCTATGCCGCCATAGCTAAGTGCCCCTCCGGTGATGCTGCCGTTCTTGTCCAGCAAACGCATCAGGGCATAGGAGGTCACGGATTTGCCCGATCCGGATTCACCGACGATGCCGAGAATTTCTCCCTTGCCGATTTCCAGCGAGACACCCCTGACGGCATTGACGCTGCCGCGGCGGGTCCGGAAGGCGACCTTCAGATCCTGGATGGAAAGCAGGCTCATGAACGCTGCCGGGGGTCGACAATGTCGCGCAACCCGTCTCCCAGAAGATTGAAGGTGAACACGGCGAACATGAGCGCCAGGCCCGGGAAGATGGCCAGCCACCATTCGCCCGAAACGATGAAATTCGCGCCTTCGGCCACCATGATCCCCCATTCCGCCGTGGGCGGCCGGACACCGAGACCGATGAAGCTCAGGCCGGCCGCGTTGAGGATCGCCCAACCGAGATTGAGGGACACCTGCACCATCATAGGCGGCAGCGCGTTCGGAAAGATGTGGAGGGCAAGCACGCGGATGTCCGAATTGCCGGCAAGCTTGGCGGCCTGCGCGAAACCCGCGTCGCGCCGGATATTGACCTCAGCCCTGACGAGGCGCGCGTAGAAGGGAATGTTGATGACCGCGGTCGCATAGACGATGTTTTCCACGGTGTTGCCGAGCGCCGCCACGATGCCCATCGCGAGCACGAACAGCGGGAAGGCCATGATGGTGTCGAACAGGCGGTTCAGCACGGCATCGATCCAGCCGCCCCAGTATCCCGCAATGCTGCCGAGCACGGACCCGATCACGAAGGACAGGGCGACCGCGGCAACGGAGATCGCGAGATCCAGGCGTGTCGCGACCACGACCCGGCTGAGAACATCGCGGCCCAGATTGTCGGTCCCGAACCAGTGATCGAACGAGGGTGGCTGAAGCGCGCGTGCCGCGTTGGATTCAAGCGGATCGTACGGCACCAGGGCCGGACCGAGAACAGCGGTGAAGATCAGCACGGCGAACATCGCGAACGCAAGCAGCGTCACGGGGTTGGACCGCAACACGTAAACGACATGCGCAAACGTGCTGTCGGTGCCCTTCGCTATCCCGGGTGCGCTTACCAGATCACTCATTTGGTTTCAAACCCAATGCGCGGGTCGATGAGCGTGTAGGTGAGATCTATCACCAGATTGAGGGCGACGAACAGGAGCGCCATCGCCAGCACGAATCCCTGGACGGCGGCATAGTCCGAGACGACCAGCGCCTCGACCGCGTAGGACCCGATACCCGGCCAGGCAAAGACCTTCTCGACCAGAACATTGGCGCCGAGCGTGAAGGAAAACACCATTCCGAGCGTGGTGATGACGGGCAGAAGGGCGTTCCGGAATGCGTAGGTGAACAGCACCTTGTCCTCCGTGAGACCGGCGGCGCGGGCCGTTCGGATATAGTCCGAGGACAGGGCGCTGAGCATGGCCGCCCGTGTCATTCGCGCCAGCGGGGCGAGCGTGAAGAGGGCCAGTGTCGCCGCAGGCAGCACGAGTTGCTTGAGTGCGCCCAGCCAGGTCTCCCAGTCGCCCGCGATGGCGGCATCGATCAGATAGAAGCCGGTCACGTGATCCGGCTCGATAAAGATGAAATCAAGCCGGCCCAATGGCGAGGGTGCAATCCCGAGCAGGTAGTAGAACACATAGATCAGGACAACACCGGTAAAGAATGTCGGCAGCGACACGCCGGCGGTGACAAGCACGCGGCACAGGTGATCCACTGCCGACCCCGGGCGTGTGGCTGCAAGCACGCCAAGCGGAATCGCAATCGAGCACGACAGCAGCAGCGCTGTCAGCGTCAGTTCGAGCGAGGCCGGAAGCCGGTTTGCCAGATCCTCCAGGACCGGTTGCCCGGTGGATAGGGAGTTTCCGAGATCGCCGGTGGCGACGTCGCCCGCATAGATGATGAACTGTTCGTAAAGGGGCTTGTCCAGACCGAGCGCCGTCCTGATTTCCGCGATCGATTCCTCGTCCGCGGCAGCGCCGGCAAAATAGACCGCCGGGTCGCCCGGGAGGGCGCGGGTCAGCAAGAAGCTGACCACGACAACCCCCAGGATCACGGGAATGGCGTGTGTGATCCTGACCCCGATTGTGGACAAGCGCCCGGACATGCCGATCAGACCTTTTTCAGCCCGCGAACGTCGAGCTGACGGTGGAACCAGTACTCGTAGCCCTCCAGGCTGCTGGTTCCTACATTCAGCGCCGGTTGCCAGAGGGCGATGCGGGGCACTTCATCCCAGGCGATCTCGATCATCCGCTTGATCTTCGGCGCGTAGTCCGGATCGTCGACATTCATGTGAAGCGTCTCGGAGGTGAGCGTCTCGATCTCTTCGTTACGGTAGTTGGACGAGTTGAAGAGATGGCCTTCGAGATAGGCCCAGAAGAAGTAGTAACAGGGGTAGTTCAGCCATCCGCCGAAGGTTTCAAGGTGCAGCGGCAGGCGCTTTTCTACGAGGGATGCCGTCCGCCAGTTGGCGCCCGGTATCTTCTCGATTTCCGCCTTGACCCCAACCTTGGCAAGGTTCTCCTGGATCAGCAGCGCTGCTGGCTCCATCCAGTCGGCCTGGCTGAGCGAGATGGACAGCGGGACTTCAAAACCCGAGCCGTATCCAGCCTCTTCGAGCAAGGCCTTGGCCTTGTCCAGATCGGTCGAATAGGGAAATTTCTGCGGCCAGGCGATGTCGGCCGGTGTGGTCGCATCGCCGCCCCACATGGGCGCACCGCGGCCGTATGCAGCGGTCTGGAACACCTCCTCGTAGGGAACAGACCAGGCAATGGCCTGACGCACCTTCTTGTCCTTGAACGGTTCGAATGACAGATTCGGGCAGAGGCAGTAAATCGCATTTTCGATCGGTGTCGTCGCGACGGTGATGTCACCTTTGCCCGACAGTTCCTTGGCGTCCTTGTTGGGCATGTTGAACGACATGTTGACATCGCCGCGCTCCAGAAGCGCGCGCCGGGTTGCCGGGCTCGGCACCTCGCGCAGCACAACACGCTTGACGGCGGGTACCGGACCGGAGGTCCAGTTGTCGTTGCGCTCGTAGACAAGCTGCTCGCCCGGTTTCCACGATGCCACCTTGAAGGCTCCGGACCCGGCGGGGTTCTTGTGCAGGTACTCCATAGCCCAGGGGTCGTCGTCCGTGGCGTGTTCGCGCGCGACCTTGGCATTGATGATCATGGGCACCGGCACGGCTAGATCCGGAAGGGTCAGCTTGGATTTGCGCAGCAGATTGATCTTGAAGGTCATGTCGTCGACGACTTCGAACTGCTCCGGCTTTTCGAGCGATCCGGCCTTCATCTGCACGGTCGGAAACCCGCCGACACTGACGGCCCTGTCGAAGGACCATTTCACGTCGTCCGCGGTAATCGGCGATCCGTCCTGGAACTTGCCGTCCGGACGCAACTTGAAAACGATCGCCATGCCGTCGTCGGTGAACTCCCAGCTTTCCGCGATTTCCGGCTCGATCACCGAGTAGTCGTAGGACAGGCTGCCGTCTTCAAGCGTCTTGGTGCCGAAGCTGACGAGACGGTCATAGACATTCACGGCCACCTGGTAGCTCGGCCGGTTCGTGCCAGTGCGATGGATATCCAGACTGTTGATCGTCTGTCCGGTGACGGCCACCACGACGTCATTTCCGGCCGCCGATGCGGGCAACACCTTCAGGAACGGTAAAACCGACGCTCCGAACGCCGTTGCGCCGGCACCTTTCAGGAAACTGCGGCGTGAAGTTTCATTGGTCATGTCAATCCCCTCTTGGAAGGAAGGGGCGATACGCCCTTCCCGCTTGGCAACACGATGCGCGGAACGGGTGCGTACTTCTATTGCTATTTTTGCATCCTTGTGCTTCAAAATTTGCAGCACAATTCCTAAGGCGCTGAAAATGAAACACCTTCAGACACTCAAACTGATCGATGCAGTGAACAAGGCCGGCTCGATCCGCAAGGCCGCCGAAGACATGCACATCACGTCCTCGGCTCTCAACCGGCGGATCCTGGGGTTCGAGGAGGAATTCGGCGCCCCCATTTTCGAACGCCTGCATGGCGGCGTCCGGCTCAACCCGGCAGGGGAACTCCTGATCGAACACATTCGCGGACAAATGGCGGATCTGGAGCGCGTGCGCAGCCAGGTCGCGGACCTCTCCGGTCTTCGCCGCGGTCATGTCAGCATTGCCTGCTCGCAGGCTCTTCAGCCCTACTTCATGCCGGTGCAGATTGCGGACTACAGGGCAGAGCACCCCGGCGTTTCCTTTTCGGTCCAGGTGCGCGACAGGGAGGCGGCCGAAGAAGACCTGCGCGCGTTCCAGAGCGACCTCGCCCTCGTGTTCGAACCGGTGCACCTCGGCGACTTCGACGTTCTGCTCTCCGTGGAACAACCCGTTTTCGCCGTGATGGCAAAGGACCACCCGCTGGTCGGGAAACGGGACCTCCGGCTGCGGGACTGCCTCAGTTTCCCGCATGTTGTCCCGCCGAAACGGATCGGCATCCGCTTTCTTCTGGATCTGGCCGTCAGCCGCATGTCCCAGAAACTGGAACCGATCGCGGAGGCCGATTCCTTTGAATTCATGCGCCACTACGTGCAGCACGAACAGGCTGTCGGCTTTCAGTTTCCGATCGGGCTGAACCTTGCGGCTGATGACCGCCTCGTGTTCCGCCCGCTTCCCAAGAGCGACGTGACATACGGCAATCTTACCTTGATGCAGATGAAGGGAAGAACGCTCTCCGTCGCCTCCGCCAGGTTCGCCAACCAGTTGGCCGCCGCGCTGAACGACCGGGCTGGAGCGCCGGATCAGGTGCCGGATTGATCCAGGCCCTTCCGGGTTGCCCATCTGCAATCAACCGCGCTCCCGATCTTTTCTTCGCGCATGTTGCTCCGAACCCGGACGGGCGGAAGACTGCGCGGGGTACAAAGGCACGGGGCTGTGGAAGCCCGCAACGAGTTGCGCAAATCACCTAACGTTGCCGCTGATTGCAGACATAGCGTGACGCAACTGCAATGCGGCGACGGGGCTGATTCATGACCTGCAAAATCGAGAACATCAAGCTTGGGCGGTTGATCTGCGAGCCGAGGAGCGGGACCCCTTCGCTGGCGACCCGGACCAGCAAGGTGATGCGCCGGATAAAACCGTGACCGTTTCCGTGAAACCCCATCGGAACCGGATCCGAACCTCGCTGGAAAGCCGTTGGGCACGATTCCCCTCGGCATCACGCGAGCGGCGAACCCTGCGCGCATTCATTTCACAAAGTCCTCCGGAGCGCCCGGCGCATACGTTCAGGTCCTTTGATCAGGAGAGATCCGCCGGCGCTCTGAGAGCCAGGAACAAGGCGCGGACATGAGAGAGCACTGACACATGGCGAAGACCAAGCTTGAGGCATGGGCGCCTTTCCCGGAAACCGCCGCAGACAGGCACAAACGGGAAAAACAGGAACTCGGCAAGAAATGGATCCGGGCAGGAACGCTTCTCGTCACGGCAATCGCGCTGGTGATTTTCTGCCTTCTCTTCGTCAGCTGGATCACGTTCATCTTCGGCTGGCATGTCCCCGTGATCCTCGTGCTGATCGTTTCCAAGATCATCCTGATCGTGGCCGGGGTGAAGAGCATTGAAGACTAAAAGGCACACGCATCATGGTTCTGACGGAAAGCATGATCGACCAGTACATAGAAATGCTTGAGAGTTACGGGGCCGCGTTTGCCGTCAATTTCAGGAAATACGACGCCATAAAAGACGATGTATCCAAGCGAAACGTCGGCGGGGAGATCGACAAGTCGCTGGCCGAAGTTCTGAAAGCAGCCAATGGCTTTGCATCAACGCTGACATGCCTGGAAACGGAAGACCTGCCTTTTTTCGGCAGATCGGCACTCAAAAGAAAGCGCGCGCAACTGCTTTCCCACTTTCACGCGAACCTGTCACGCATGAGCGGCCACATATCCTCCGTTCCCAAAGCCTTCCTCGACGGCGCAAACCTGCAAATCACGCGCGATGTTCTCAGAGAGAAAATGATGGGGCATGACTTTAGGTGATTAGGCGGGGGCCAGTCACAGACCGAACCAGCTGCAAATACGCAACAATAGGGGGAACAATGCACTTTACAATCTGCACTTTCATCACAGCTTGTCTGGCAGTCATCTTCGGAGCCATCGTGGGGGTCTACGGACTGGTAGAAAAAGAATGGTTCATTCTGGGGGTGAGCTTAAGTGTAATCACCACAGGTTTTGTCCTCGGAACACTGGCAGAGATCAGTAACTCCCTGAAAAAATAACTTTGAACCCGGGTGCAAATTCGCGGGGAGGAATCATCTGGTACTTTATTGCAGGTGCAGTTATCTGCGTGCTCCAGACATTCACACTTAATCCGCTCCGGTGGTCCCGATATCAACACCCAATTCAGGGGGCGCTCTTTGCAGCTGTCATGGGGGCCGCAATCTACGGAACGATCTTCTGGGTGATCGGAAATCTGTTCTTCGAGTGATCGGGCAGTCCATGAAGAAATCATGGCCGAACAATCTCGGCGATACCATCACCATATGTGCACTTTTATCGCTCGGCACTGTGCTTGGTGTGGTCCTTGGCGTCGAGATCGCCGATGTCGATAACATGGCTGAATGGGTCGGATCACTTGCCAGCTGCGCGGGGGTACTCGTCGCAGTCGTGATAGCCAGACAACAGCTTGGACCTTTGGTCGCAGAGGCGAAAGACAGAGTAGAACGTCGGAACGTTGAATTATGTGAAAATTGCGCAAAGGAATTGATTTTACTAAATAAAATTGCAAATGACTTATCCTTTTGTATGGGAAAATTTGCTGCGATTGATGATCATTTAGGGGCGACATCGTTAACGGATGAAAGCAAAGCTAAATGGCTAACAGAGGGGGTTGATTCAGCGAGTGTGGAGCTGCTCGCTGTGGTAAGAGAACTACATGAACATGAAATAAGATTTATACCTCCCAGAAGCGGGTATACTGAGTTATCTAAATCGCGTTTGGATTTAATGACAGAGGTGGGAGCGCTTGCATCGTGCATTACAGTTTTGGTAAAAATTCTTTATAATAAGCAATGGGAAGCAACATCTGATGAAGTTTTTCTCGAAATATTGAATGATGATTTGTTCCGGAAAGGTCTTTCGAATTTATTTGAAACATATACAAAAGCTGATGCGCTGTTTGACGCTTATATGAATAAAATCGATTTCACAAAGAAACGTCTCGAAAAACTCATCAACGAGGAGTGAGATCACTTTCCGCTGGTATTTGCACCCGGTTTCAAACGCGCGGGAGCTCCTCTCATAAACTAGGCAACGATAGAGTACATTGGTCAAACCTGTAGCTAAGTGCGCGAAGTGATCGACTCTCGGGAAACTTGTTTCTAACCGGTGGCATTTCACAAAAGACAAATCGCCAAGACAAGCAATCTGCCGAACGTTCGAGCGTAGAAATCCCTTGCATAGCGGCGCATGCCTGTCGCGACCGGGTCTGAACAGATCCCTGAATCCCGAACTCAGCTAAGCCGCAATGGACTTACCCCTCACCCCCGTGCTGTTTTCCGCGCTAGAAGCGTTTCGCGGTGCCAGACATAGACGCCGGCGGAGACGATCACGGCAGCTCCGGCATAGGTGAAGGTGTCCGGGAAGTCGGCGAAGAAGACCATGCCCCAGATGATCGCAAAGAGCAGTCCGACATAGGTGAAGGGCGCAATGGCGCTGGCTTCGGCGACCATAAGCGCCCGGATGACGCAGAAATGGCCAAGCGCGCCGACGGCCCCCATGACCAGCATCAGCATCGTCGCGGTCGGATCGGGCGTGACCCAGTAGAACGGCACGATCACGCTGAAGACGATCGTGCCGAAGGCGGCCGTATAGAGCAGCGATGTCCACGCGTCCTCATTGCGGCCGACAAAGCGCGTGGTGAGCGCATAGCCCGCATAGGCGAAGGCGGCGCAGAGTGGCAGCAGCGCGACGGTTGAAAACACGTCCGAGCCCGGGCGGATGATGATCAGGGCACCGATCAGCGCCGCGCCGACGCCGATGGCCCGCCGGGGTCCGAAGCGTTCGCCGAGGATCAGCGCGGCACCAACGGTAATCAGCACCGGGTTCAGCGACATGATCGCGGCGGCATTTGCCAGACCGATGGTCACGAAGCCGAAAAAGAAGAAGGTCGTGGCCAGAAGCAGGAAGATCGAGCGCAGCAGCTGCAGACCCGGATACCGGGTCTTGAGGACCTGTTTCAGGCGCGGTGCCGCCAGGAGCGCAACCACGACCGTCTGTCCGGTGTAGCGTGCCCAGATCGCCATGACGGTATCGGTGCGGTGCGCGACCTCCTTGGCCATCGCGTCCATCACGCTGAAAAGAAACATCGTCGCGATCATGAGCAAGATGCCTTGCCACGTACCGCCAAGACCGGGCCTGAATTTCATGAAGGTGCCAAAACTCGCGTAGAACACGAACCTTATAGGATTTTCGCCCAAGCAAATTAAGCGAAAAGTTTCGGCTGGCTCCTTGGCCAGTTGGAACCGGCCCTTTTTCAAGGCAGCCAAAGGCGCTGTGTCGCTTCAGGCAAAGGGCAAGCGCATGGCCTCGGCAATCTTGGAGATCAGCCGGCTTCGCGGCGCATTGCGGCGGCTGGCAAGCACCACGCGCCGCTCGAACGCCCCCGCGTCCAGCGGCCAGCTGCGGATGCCCTCCGGCACCTCCGTCAGCGCCCGCTTCGGCAGGATGGAGACCCCCAAATCATACCGCACCAGGGCTTCGACCGCTTCGAATGAGTCGACCTCCATGGCGGTTCTGGGGTGCAGACCGCGGGCGAGCAGATAGGCCTCGACCTGCTGCGACAACCGGCTCCTGCGCTCGAACCAGATGAAGGACCGCTCGCCAAGCAGCTCTTCTAGCGTTTCAAGCGGTTCCGCCAGCGAGGTGATGACATGGAACGGTTCGTTGCAGATCCCGGCCAGCGCCAGGTTGGGATCGTCCATTTTCGGATCGGTCACCAGCGCCGCGTGCACGGTGCCGTCGCTCACCAGTTCGATCAGCTTCTGGGACAGCGCAACCATGAGCTCCACCTTGAGATCCGGATGCTCGGCATGAATGGCGGCAAGGGCCGGAGCGGTGATGTTGGAGATGGTGGAGGGAACCGCCCCGAGCGTCACCCGGCCATGCAGCCTGCGCCGGTCTGCCAGGGCTTCGATGTCGCTGGAAATATCCTCCATGCGCCTGGCGTGTTCCACCAGCGCCAGCCCTTCGGCCGTCAGAACCGGAGGGCGTTTCGAGCGGTCGATGATCTGAAACTCGAGTTCTTCCTCGAGCGCCTTGATCTGAAGGCTGACTGCGGAGTGGCTCAAGCCGAGGCTTCGCGCCGCCGCATTCAGCGAACTGTGCTGAGACACCGCAATCACCGTTTTGAGAAAACGAAGGTTCATCCGAGGCCTTAGCGTTAGTTTTTCTAACTTTATATCGCAGTTTTTATCGCTTTTCCATTGGTTTTATAACGATTATCCTGTTGCAACGTCTTCCAGGGGGCAAGACGACGGGCTGGCCGATCCCGGGATTTCCGGCCGCGGAAAGGCGATTGCCATGAACACCCATGCCGCTTTCTTCACACGGGACCGGACGGGCAATCCCTGGCTGGACCGGATGCAGGACCTTTCTCCGGGGGTCGCCGAGCGCGCGGCCCGGTGGGACCGGGAACGCAGCTATTGCTGGCAGAACGTTGCCGAGCTTTCAGACGCCGGGCTCATGGGCATGTCGATCCCCCGGCGGTTCGGCGGTGGCGGGGCATCCTTTCTTCAGGTGGCTGAGGTCGTAGAGGAAGCCGCACGCCACTGCACGCTGACGGCGCGGGTCCTGGTCGAGGCGAATATGGGCGGCCTCAGCGCCGTCATGGCCTACGGCACGGACGCGCAGCGCGCCTTCGCAGCGCCCATCGTGCTCGCGGGAGACAAGCCGGCCATCTGCATATCCGAACCGGAGGCTGGTAGCGCCGCAACGCAAATGACCACCCGTGCGGACCGCAGGGGCGACCGCTGGATCCTGAATGGCCGCAAACACTGGATCACCGGCGGCGGCGTTTCCAAACTCCATTTGATCTTTGCCCGCGCCTTTGACGAAGACGGAAACGAACTCGGCATCGGCGGTTTTCTCGTTCACGTCGACCCGGCGAAAGGCATCGAGCCCGACGGCTTCAGGGTCGTGCGTCTTGAACGCACCATGGGCCTGTGCGGCATGCCGGAAGCGGAACTCGGCTTCGACAATCTCGAGGTGCCGGACGACATGGTGCTGCGCACCCCGTCCGGCTTCGAACACGGCTTTAAGGACCTGATGACGGCCTATAACAGCCAGCGGGTCGGCGCAGGCACGATCGCAATGGGCGTTGCCGCCGGGGCGCTGGACCGCGCCAAGGACTACATCAGGGAACGGGAGCAGTTCGGCCGGCCGCTGGCCGAATTCCAGGGATTGCAGTGGATGATCGCCGACATGGAAGCGCTGGTCCACGCCTCCCGGCTGATGCTGTTCGAGGCGGCCCATTCCGCGGCCCTCTCGGACACCGGCTTCCCCGACATGACAAAAGCTGCCCAGGCGAAGGCCTTTGCGTCGGAAAATGCCATCAAGGTGGTCAATGACGCTCTTCAGATGTTCGGCGCGCGCGGCTATGGTGATCTGGAGCCGCTTGAGCGCATGTACCGCGATGTACGCATGTTCACGATCGGCGGCGGCACCGCGCAGATCCTGAAGACACAGGTCGCCGGGGCCGTACTTGGAATAAAGACACCGCAAACGCGCCGGGGAACCTGAGCAACAGCACGCAAGGTTCCGGCGACCGGGAGGCCGATCGGCATGGGACTGAGCAGCTATAGTGACGCGAACGATCTGAGCTACACCGCAAGTTCCCCCGAAAGCGCCCAGGCGTTCTCGAAACTCACGTCCGCCTATATGGGGTTCCAGCGGGAGACCGGCGCGATCCTGAAAGGTCTTCTGGAAACCGATCCGGACATGCCGATGGCCCTTTGCGCCAAGGGCTATTTCGCCAAGCTCATGGGCAGCTCAAACCATTCCGCACGCGCGGCGAAGGTGTCCGAAAACCTCAACGAACACCTTGCCGCGACCGGTGCAAACGAACGCGAAAAGCAGCATGCCGCAGCGCTCTCCTCATGGTGCGACGGCGACCTGGAGAAAACCACCCGCATCTGGGAAGACATCCTGCTTCAGCATCCGACCGACGGCCTGGCGCTGAGGCTGGCCCATTTCACGCATTTTTATTCCGGTAACGGCAGGCAGATGCGCGACTCGCTGGCGCGGGTGCTGCCGCTCTGGTCCGAGGATCATCCGGACTACGGATTTCTTTTGGGCATGTATGCCTTCGGACTGGAGGAGTCCGGGGAATATGCAAAGGCCGAAGAGTACGGACGCGCGGCGGTGGCCCGCAATCCGCGGGACGCCTGGTCGGTGCACTCGATCGCACATGTCCTTGAAATGACGGAGCGCCACGAAGAGGGAATCGCGTGGGTCTCAGGCCTTGAGAAGGACTGGTCGACCGTCAACAATTTCCGCTTTCACCTTTACTGGCACAAATGCCTGTATCACCTGGAGCGCGGCGAATTCGACCTTGTCCTGAAGATCTATGACGAGCAGGTGGCGTCGGACATTGAATCCGATTTCTATCTCGACATCTGCAACTGTTCGTCGCTGCTCTGGCGGCTGGAGATGTTCGGGATCGATGTCGGCGACAGGTGGCGCGACCTGTCCTCGGTGGCGCAGAAACACCTCGGCGACAAGGACCTGATCTTTGTCTCGCTGCACTATCTCATGGCCCTGGTGGCCAATGGCGACAGGGCTGCGGCACGGCAGCTTCAGGACGGCTTGCGGGAATGGTCCGGCCTCGACGGGACACAGGCGCGGATCTGCGCCGATGTCGGGCTGGCGATTGCCGAGGGCTTGCAGCGCGCCCGCGATGGCGATTTCGCTGCCGCCGTTGCCCGCATGGAACCCGTGCGCTACAGCCTCAACCGGATCGGTGGCAGCGCCGCGCAACGCGATGTCTTCATGATGATCATGCTGGATGCGGCCAAGGCGAGCCACGACGCCCTGAAGGCACGCGCTCTTTTTGCCGACCGGCTCGGAGACAAGGTGCATTCCAGCTGGACCTGGAAAAACTACGGCAGCATTCTTGAATCCATGGGCCGGACGGACGAAGCCGCCCGGGCCCTGGAACAATCCCGCAAGGCTCTTGCGCGGTAACCGGACAGCCTTCTACGCACCAACTGCGTCCGGTTTGACTCTCAAGGATCTGGTGCGGCGCTCCCCGGTCAACGAACTTGTCGATCCGGCTGAAACAAAGCGGAAGGCCGGAACGCTATCCGTTCAGTTCGGCGATCAGATGCCAGTGCCACGACCCCGGTTTGCTGTGCACCTTGTCTTCCAGATAGCTGAGCTCGAACCGGCCGAAGAGGTCGACGAGTTCACGCGCGCTGCAATAGTAGTGAGGGTGATCCTTGTCATCGTCGCCTTCCCGTACCCAGGTGTCGGGTGCGACTTCGGTACCGATACCGAAATTGGTGTTCCTCTTGGACAGCATCGTCCCCTGATAGAGCCCGCCCGGTTTCAGAACGCGCGCGATTTCAGACACGCAGGTGCGGACGATCTCCGGGTCGCCGTGATAGATGACATTGAATGACAGGACATAGTCGAAGACGTCGTCCTCGAACGGCAGTTCGGTCATCGGTGCAAGATGTGTTGCAATCTTGAGGTCTTCTGCGCGGGCACTTTCCTGAAGTTCCTGAAGACCGGCATTGGACAGATCCATGGCATGCGTGTCGAAACCGGCCCTTGCAAAAGCCAGAGCGTGACGGCCGACGCCGCAGCCGAGGTCGAGAGCCTTGACCGGACCGTTCTGGGCAAGCCTTCCGATCAGGGCGGAGACATCCTCCGCGGGCCGCAGCCAGTCGGCGCGCCCCTCTTCGGTCTGCCAGCGCTTGTCCCATGCAAGATGGGCGGTGTCGGTTTTTTCCATGGCTTGCGTAACGCTCATCGGGGCGATCCTTCCAGTATCTTGTTGCGGGCGATGCTGCCCAGACGTTCGACAAAGAGCACCAGGACGAAGATCATCAGGATAATCGTCATGGCGAGCTGGTAATCGAAGAAATCCATTGCGACCTTGAGTTCGATCCCGATGCCCCCTGCCCCGACGAGGCCGAGAACGACCGAGGAGCGTGTTGCCTTTTCAAGGGCGAAGAGGGATGTCGTGATGAAAGACGGCATCGCGGCGGGAACGACCGCGCAGAAGATCGTATCGACCTTGCCGGCTCCGGCCGCCGTCAGCGCCTCGCTGGGACCTTTCTCGACATCTTCCATGGATTCGGCAAAGAAGCGACCGCAGAACCCGACCGTGTCAACGGCGATGGCCAGCGTTCCGGCGAAGGGTCCGAGCCCGACCGTAATGACAAAAACCAGTGCCCAGACGAGATCGGGAACCGTTCGGAACAGCGCGATCAGCAGGCGCGATGAGGTATAGAAAAACCGGGAAACAATCGTCTGCCGCGCCAGTCCCCTGGCCGCGAGAACGGCCAGCGGCAAACTGACGATGATGCCGATGATGGTTCCGGCAAGCGCCATCTGGAAGGTTTCCAGCAGGGCGAGCGACAGCTGCGGCAACCGTTCCATGGATGGCGGCCAGGCGCGCGACAGGAAGTCGGCCATTGCCGGACCACCGGACAAAAGGGCAGAGAGTGAAAAGCCTGCCCCCTGAAACGACCAGATGACGAAGGCCGCGAGCGCCACATAGACCGTGAACTGCAAAGCGCCCGGACGCTCGAACCGGCCTGGCAGCAGGCGCCCTCTCTTGACCTCGATATCAGCCATAGTGCCGGCCCAGATCGGTTGGTGAAAGCGAACTGCTGACCTCGTCAAGGACGATTTCGCCGCGCCTGATCGCAAGCACCCGGTCGGAGTAACTCAATGCCTGTTCGACATTGTGCGACGTGAACAGCAAGGTGATGCCCTGCTCGCGCGTGAGTTGGTGAAACAGTTCCATGACTTCGTGTCCCGCGACGGGATCGAGGCTCGCGACGGGCTCGTCCGCAACGACCATCTTGGGTTCCTGCATGAGCGCCCTTGCGATGGCGACACGCTGCGACTGGCCGCCGGACAACTGGTCCGCCCGCTGCAGGGCCTTGTCGGCAAGGCCGACACGTTCCAGACAGTCCATCGCCTTTTCGCGAAGTTCGGCGGGGGCGAACAGCTGCGACCATCCGCGGATCCCGCCGGACCGGCCCAGACTGCCGTGGATCACGTTGGTCAGCGCCGAGACACGCGGCACGAGATTGTGCTTTTGAAAAACGAACCCGACCTCTGCGCGGATCTTGCGCAATCTGCTCAGGCGCACGGACGTGACATCCGCATCAAACAGGTGCACCGCGCCCTGTTCGGGTTCAATCAGGCGCAGGGCGCAGCGGAGCGCCGTCGACTTTCCCGCGCCGTTGGAGCCGATCAGGGCGACAGCCTCCCGGTTGCGCACCGAGAAGGAGACACCGCGCAGAACGTCCTTGTCCTTGCCGAACGACTTGCACAGACCACGGACAGACAGATCACAGCGGCTGCTTTCATCAAAAGCTGCAGGGAATGCCGCCGGCGCAGACGCGCCGACGATCTGATGCTGGGCTTGCGCCATCATTCACCGATGAACTTGTCGTATTGCGGGAAACCGGCAGTGGTGTACATGGACCGGACGAGGTCGTAGGCACCGTCTTCGATGGCGACCAGATCCATACCGCCATACTTGTCGTTTTCCTCATGCTGCAGGATCGCGGTGATGATGGCATCCTTGTTCTCCAGGATCGCCGTGCGGACGCCGTCGGCCGCCGCCGCATCGACATGCGAGGCCACCATGAGCATGTCGTTCGGCAGGTCGCCGGAGCGCGCGATCACGCGGAAGAAACCGTTGGGAACGCTCTCGTCCTTGTTGCGGACCCTTGTCCATGAATTGTGGTTGGTGCCCATGCCGTCGATATCGCCCTTTTTTAACGCCTCATGCGCAATGTTGCGGGAGGTGTGCAGCTTGTTGACATCCTTGACCGGATCAACGCCGTAGTCGGCCATGAGTTGCATCGGGCAGAGCATGTTGGACGTGGACCCGATGTCACCGAAGGCGACCTTCTTGCCTTTCAGATCGGCCGGGCGGGTTATGCCGCTGTCGGCGCGAACTACGATTGCGCAGAAGTAATCGGGACGGCCAAGGCCGATCAGCGGCGTGGCGTCGGTCAGCTTGTTGATGACGATGTATTCGGCCGGTCCGGTGACAACGAAGTCGACCTTTTTGGCGCGCAGCGCTTCTGCAGCTGCGGTGCGGCTGGTAACCGGGAAAAACTCGAACGTGTGGTCGGTCGCATTCTCAAGAGCCTCCTTGAACGGACCCCATTCAAGTTGCAGGCGCTCCAGTCCCTCCACATCCGTGACAGCCAGTCTGTACGTGTCAGCCAGGGTGGATGAAAGTGAAAGCGCGAGCGCAGCAGCCGCGAGCGCGGCGGATTTCAAGAAACGCATTTTAGGAACTCCCCAAGAAGCCGAGACATTACCGGCGAAGCAGGGCGAGCCTAGCGAGGACGCGGGCTTCGAATATGAAATAAATATGTAAGAATTACGAAATTTACTTCTTCATCACTTATTATCAGCATACGGAGTCTGGTATTTCTTTCAATTTCATTTTTGGAATCTTATGCTTATTTATTTTCCGGCAAATAAATTCTGCAACTCCGTCACAAAAAATCATAAAAGTATAATCGTATAGACATCTGCAAACCGCAGATTTCTGCTAGGTGCCTCGACGTTTCGCGGAGGGCGCCATGCTGGTCATTGAACAATTATCCAAAGTATTCGGAGACTTGGTTGCGGTCGACAGCGTTTCGCTGGCGATCCCAAGGGGGCAGATGGTCGGCGTGATCGGCCGGTCCGGAGCCGGCAAGTCGACGCTGCTTCGCATGGTCAACCGCCTCACGGACCCCAGTCACGGCACAATCGTCAACGATGGTCGGAACATCACCGCCCTGAAAGGCCGGGACCTGCGGCTCTGGCGCGCGTCCTGCGCCATGATCTTCCAGCAGTTCAATCTTGTCGAACGCATGGATGTTCTGACCAACGTCATGGTCGGGCGCATCGCCCATACCGGGTTTACGCGTTCGATGCTCAAGTCCTTCACCGACGAAGACAGGGCCCTTGCCATCCACGCACTCGACCGGCTCGACCTCGTTCCGCAGGCGCTTCAGCGCGCAGGCACGCTGTCAGGCGGTCAGCAGCAACGGGTCGCAATCGCCAAGGCCCTGGTTCAGAACCCGCGCATCATGCTTGCAGACGAACCGATCGCCTCGCTTGACCCGGCCAACGCAAGCCGCGTCATGGAGGCTCTCAGGCAGATCAACAGGGACGACGGCCTGACGGTTCTTGTCAATCTCCACACGCTGGATACGGCCCGCACCTATTGCGACCGCATCGTCGCGATGAAGGCCGGACAGGTTCATTTCGACGGTGCGCCCGCCGACCTGACCACCGACAAGGTGCGCGCCATCTACGGCACGGACAGTCTCGGGGACGACATCAATGAAGCCGTCACCTCCACTTCTCTTCACCCGACTTCGCCGCAACAGCCGAAACAGGCTGTCGGGGCGTGAACCGCGCGTGCAGCTTCCAGGCATGAGGCTCTCATGCGGCTGCGTCCGCGCACTAACCGCCGTCCCTTGCGGCGAACATGGAGACTACGATGAAGGCTATTTTCGCAGCAGCGGTTTCAGCTGTCGTTCTTGCCACCTCGCCGGCCCTGGCAGAGAGCTGGAAAGATCAATACAAGACCATCAAATTCGGCATTCTTTCCGGTGAAAACGAGAAAGACCGGATCGCGCGCTATACCCCGTTCGAGAAATACCTGGAGAACCAGCTCGGCGTTGAGGTCGAGATCTTCACGGCCGGTTCATATGACGGCGTCATCCAGGCGATCGCCGCCGACCAGATCGAGTTCGCCTTTTTCGGATCTTCTTCCTATGCGGCGGCCTACACGGAAACGAATGGCGGCGTCGTGCCGCTCGTCTCGCGTCTGCAGAAGGACGGTTCCACCGGCTACTTCTCCGTCATCGCGGTCCGTTGTGACAGCGGCCTGACATCGCTTGACGACCTGAAGGGCAAGACGCTTGCGTTCGCAGATCCCGATTCCACGTCCGGCTATGCGGTCCCCTATTTTAACCTGAACAAACAGGGCTACGATCCGAAAACCTATTTCGGCGCAACCCCGTTTTCCGGTGCGCACGAGACCGGTGTTCTGGGTGTTGCAAACAAGCAATACGACGCGGCAGCAACCTACATCACCAACGAGACCAACGGCATTCCGCAGCGCATGGTCACGAAGGGCATGATCAAGGAAGGCGAGATCTGCATGATCTGGAAGTCGCCCGAGATTACCTCCGGCCCGCTTGCGGCCCGCGCCAACCTTCCCGAAGGCCTGATCCAGGACATGCGCAAGGCGGTCATGGACATTCCGGAAAACGACACGCTTGCCTTCATCGAAATGACAGGCGGCGAAGACTCCACGCAACAAGGCTGGATCGAGGTCGACCACGACCGGTACCAGTGGATTGTCGACATGCGTGACTGGCTGAAGAAACAGCGCCGCGGCTAACCGCTAAAACCCGGAGAGGTGCCATTGCACCTCTCTTTTCTTCCAGTCCAACAGGCCCGTCCATGACAGTCCATTCCCCGGCGATCGATCAGTTCGAAATCGACTACACCGCAGCGCGCAAGGCCGCTCGTCGCATCAACCTGATTTCGACCACGCTGTTCGGCATCTGCTTTTTTGTTGCCGCGTGGATTGGCGGCTTTTTCGACATGACTGACGTCACTCTTGCGAACGGCGACAGGGTGTCGATGTGGAAGATCTGGGCGGGCCTGCCCCGGCTCGGGGAATATCTCTACAAGACCCTTCCGGTTCTGCGCTGGGAGACGCTCGGAGCGGATATCGCCAACTGGTTCTGGCGCTGGAAGGTCTGGCTCGAACTCCTGATCGAAACAATCCTGATTGCCTATCTGGCAACGCTCATGGGCGTTGTCGGGGCATTCCTGCTCAGCTTTCCGGCCTCCAGGAACCTGGCGCCCAATGCTTTCGTTCTCAATCTGACACGCCGCTACCTGGAGATCGTGCGCACGGTGCCGGAACTCGTCTGGGCCCTGATCTTCGTTTTCTGCTTTGGCGTCGGTCCCCTCGCCGGTGTTCTCGCCATCGGACTTCACTCCACCGGGGCTCTCGGGAAACTCTACTCCGAGGCCAACGAGAATGCCGATATGCGCGCGGCTGAAGGTATCAGGGCGTCGGGCGGCTCCTGGTTCGATCAGGTCCGCTACGGGATCGTCCCGCAGGTTGTTCCAAATATCATCAGCTACACGCTGCTCCGGTTCGAGATCAACGTTCGCTCGTCATCGATCATCGGGTTCGTCGGTGCGGGCGGGCTCGGCCAGGAGATCCGGGTCGCCATGTCGCTTCAGGAATACACGGACCTGTCCGCGCTCTTCATCATCATCTTCGTGACGGTGATCCTGATCGACATGATCAGCGAAAAGGTCCGGCACCGGATCATCGGGCTGACGGGCAAAGGAGTTTGAAGATGGACAAAGCATCCAGGAAGCTCGCCGAGGCCCGGGACCTGGTCCCAGGAGCTTTCCACACTCCCTTGAAATCGAAAGTGGTCCGTCTGGCAGGATGGGCGGCCTTTGTGCTGCTGACGGCCTGGTGCCTGTGGGACTTCGGGTTTGCGCCAGGCCGCATCCTGGACGGCATCACGCGTTTCGGAACCGTGCTTTCCTTCATGTTTCCCCCTCATGTCTGGGAGACCTGGGAGGAATGGCGTGAGGTCTTCAAGGGACTCGGCGAAACGGTCGCGATGGCGTTCATGGGAACCCTTCTCGGGGCCGTTGTCGCCTTTCCGCTTTCATTCCTTGGCGCGAAAAACATCATGCCGATCTCCTGGCTGCGGCTGGGTGCCCGCCGCGGTTTTGACGCCCTGCGGGCCGTCGAGCAGATCATTCTCGCGCTGATCTTCATCCGCGCCTTCGGCCTCGGGCCACTGGCCGGGATCCTGGCCATTGCCGTTTCGGAAATCGGCACCTTCTCAAAACTGTTTTCCGAAGCGCTCGAAAACACCTCGAAGAAGCCGGTCGACGGGGTCAAGGCCTCCGGCGGCGGCACCGCGCAGACAATCCGCTTCGCCGTCCTGCCGCAGGCGCTTCCCGTGATCCTCTCTGTCATTCTCTACAACTTTGAATCCAATACACGTTCAGGCACGATCCTCGGCATCGTCGGAGCCGGTGGCATCGGCTTTCTGCTGGCTGACCGGATCAGCGCCTACCGGTGGCCGGAAGCCTGGTCGATCATCTTCCTGATCATCTTCACCGTGTACCTGATCGACGCCTTGTCGGGATACCTGCGGCAGCGCCTGATCGGCAGTGATGAAAAAGGCCGGACCTGACGCCGGGAGACAAGGGCCAGACCGGCAAACCGCGCGTCAGTTACAGAACGCGCCGTGCCTTCAGCCAGGCCTGCCTGACAACAGGATGACCGGCATGAACGCCGACATGTAGAAGGTCCGCGCGCCGCCCGACAGCGATCTCTCCCCTGTCCGTCAGTCCGGACACCTCGGCCGGTGTCTTGGTTACCGTGCGGATCGCCGCCGGCAGGTCCTCGTTGAAGTCCTCATCGGAGGCGACCATGAAGGCGGCATCCAGCATGGAGCGGGGCACATAGTCGGACGCCAGAATATCGACCAGCCCTTCCGCCATCAGGTCCTTGACGGCGACGTTGCCGGATTGCGAACCGCCGCGCAGCACATTGGGCGCGCCGCCGACAACCGACATGCCGTGGCTTTTTGCCTTGCGCGCTGCTGCGAGCGTGCACGGGAACTCCGAAACCGTGACGCCTTCGGCAAGCGCTTCGTCGACGTGATGCAGTTCGGTATCGTCGTGACTCAGGAGGGGCAGGCCGCGTCCGCGGGCGAGGGCAACAACTGCCGGACGCACCTTCGCGCTGATGTCGTCAGAGAAATCCAAAAGGCCCCTCACCGACTTTTCCGCTTCGGCGCGCGTTTCACCCGTGTCGGCCATGCGCCGCTGCATATAGGCCTCGATGTCCTTGCTCTGGCGGCGCCCCGGCAAATGCTCCATGACGGACACCATGCGCACGATCGGCTTGGCGATGTTTTCCTCCGTCAGGCGCGCCGTCTCCGCATCCGTGATCTCGCAGCGAAGATGCACGAGATGCTCGGCACGGAAGATCCCGGCCGACTGGGCCGCCTCGATGGCATCCACCATGGGTCCAAGCACTTCGCGCCGTTCCGGCTTCGTGACTGTCGCACCGACACACAGGCTGTCGAACACCGTGGTGATGCCGCTGCCGATGATCTGAGCATCATGGGCAAGAGCCGCGCGCAGCGGGTCCCATTTCACATGCGCGCGCGGATAGACATGTTTTTCGAAATGGTCTGTGTGGATGTCGACCAAACCGGGGATCAGGTAATCGCCCTCCATGTCGTGACCGGCCTGCGGGGTCACACCGGTGTCGATGGCAACGATCTGCCCGTCAGAGATCGCCACGTGCCCCTGCACAACTTCCTCGGCGAGAACGATCCTGGCGTTCTTGAGAACCGTCAGCTCACTTCCGGTCGGCAGGGTCTTGTCGGCAAAGGTCATGGCTCACTCCGGCATGGCAGGCGATCCCGAGGCATGCGGGATCGTGCCGTTCTGGTTCAGGAAAGAGGCCTTCTACTCCCAAATGCGCCACTTATTGTGACAGTTTGGGCAAGAGACTGTGACATCCCGAGGGTTTCAGTCCCGGCTGGCGCTGCATCCGGAACACACCCTTTTAGCGCACCATCGTCAGCCGGTTCCAGTCGGCATAGTCGGGCGAGCCCTCACGGCGGATTTCACCCCGATAGCCGTATTCCACCATATGCACCATCACGGAGGTGTCGTCAGCCAGAATGACGGCATAGCTCTCGTGCAGATCGGATGCGCTGAGGTTGCCGCCATTGCCGAAGTCGGGCCAGCCGGCGTGGTTGGTTCCGCGTGGTGCACTGAAGGGCACCCCGTGGAAGGACCCGCAAAGCGGCAGATGGCAATGCCCGTGGAAGATATGCCGGATCCTGGCTTTGTGTTTCCCGACCACGTCTCCGAATGCCCCGGCATCCTGCAGCATGATCTTGTCCATCGGCGCGATCCCCGTCGGAACGGGATTGTGATGCATGAACAGAAACACAGGCCCCGGCGCAGCGGCCAATTCGGCGTCAAGCCAGCGCAAACGCACGTCGCAATAGTACCCGGCGTGCGAATTCGGGCCCCACGTGTCGAGAAGGAGCGCTCGGCCGCCGGGAAGATCCAACACCGACTGAACAAAGCCGTTTTCGTCGACACGTTCGGGAAAGACGGAAACGAACACGTCACGCTCGTCATGATTGCCGATGCATAGGGAGACCGGAACCGGCGAAGCGGCGATCAGGTCCTTGAGGCGCAGGTAGTCGGCACGGTCGCCCCAGTCGGACAGGTCACCCGTTATGACAAGCGCATCCGCATCCGGATGATGGGTGACTGCATGATCGAGCGCTTTCTTGAAATTGTCGTTCGGTTCGCGTCCGCCGATGGTTTCACCGGGCGTGGTCAGGTGAATGTCGGTCAGCTGAAGAAGTTTCACGTCTTCCTCCGGTTCTTGTTCTGATTGACCTGCTGCCCGCAAACGCGGGCAGCAGCCGTTCTTGGAAAGAAGCGGGATCAGTTGGACGGCAGCAGGTCCTGAACTTCCTCGGTCAGTTCTTCCTGCAGTTCGCCCATGTCCTCGAATTCACCGGTGACGATGCCCTCGATGCCGTCATAGATCACCTGGGTGATCGCCAAGCCGTTGTCGCCCGGGTAGGCCTGCCAGTCGCGCAGCAGCGGCAGCTGACGGACGGCGGTTTCCTTGTTCGGGTTCTGCTTGTAAAAATCGGCAAGGATCACTTCGTTCGCGGCCTTGTTCGGCGGCATGTAGCCGGTCGTGCGGGCCACGTCAGCAGCGCCTTCGCCGGAGGTGATGAACTTCAGCCATTTCCAGGAGGCGTCCAGAACCTTCGGATCATCGCTGGTGGACACCAGCATGGCCGCGTTGCCACCGGCCGGCAGACCGAGCGGGCCGCTCGCGGCCAGACCCGGGTACTCGTTGGTCTTCAATTCAAAGTCGCCCTTGGCGCGCTCAACGGCACCCAGCGCGGAAGTCGACCAGAACATCATGCCGATTTCGCCGGCGGAGAAGGAGGCAAGCGCCGCCTTCCATTCGATGTTCTGCATGTCGCAGCCGCGGAAAAGGCCCTTCATGGTCTCAAGCGCCTTCAGGCCTTCCGGCGACGCAATCTGGATTTCGTTGCCTTCCATGGTCGCCTTGTCCTGCGACCACATCAGCGCCTGCAGGAACCAGTTGCCGGTGATGTTCCAGCCCCAGAACATCGGGTTCTTCACGCCTGCCTCGCGCAGCGTGCCGCACACCTCGATGACTTCGTCCCAGGTCTTCGGAAGCTGGTCGGCGGAGGTGATGCCGGCTTTGGCCATGACGTCCATGTTGTAGTAGCCGACCGGGAGCGAGACGGAGAACGGCAGTCCGTAGATGTCGTCGTTGAACGTGCCGAGCGCCAGCATGGCATCGTGATAGCCGTCCTTGGCAAAGTCTTCCTCTTTCAGGATGAACGGCTCAAGCGACTTGGCGATGCCCTTTTCGACCAGGATCGCCTGACGGTTGAGGCCCTGCATGGTCACGTCGGGCAGCGTGCCGGCGACAGCCTCGCGCAGGATCGTGTTGGTGCCGTCTTCGTAGGATTCGTAAGTCGCCCGGATCTTCACGTCGATGTTCGGATGCTGCTCCTTGAACTTGGGCAGGATCTTTTCATAGGTCACATCGAACAAGTGGCTGTAAGGATAAGCGAACTCGATGGTAATCGTGTCTTCCGCCTGTGCGGCGGATGCCGCGAACAGCATTGCTATTGCGGTGAGGGTCTTTTTCATGGAACTCTCCGTCTGTTGCCGGGGGAACGGCAGGTCGCCAAACTCGCCCGTTCCCTGGTGATCCCTTGAGCGGGATTTCGGTGATGGGACCGCCTGACGGCGGTCCCGCATATCGGCCGGGTCATTTCATCCCCGACAGGGTGATGCCTTCGATGAAGCGCCGCTGCGCGATCATGAAAGCCACGATCAGGGGCGCGACGATGATGGTCGCGGTGGCCATCATCGGCCCGAAATTGTCCCCGTCCGCATCCCCCTTGAACTCGCGAAGTCCGAGCGGCGGCGTGAACAGGGACCGGTCGCCGGTGACCACGATGCGCGGCCAGAAATAGTCGTTCCAGTGCGCCACCACCGAGAAGATCGCGAAGGCCAGCAGCGCGGGGATCGCCGTCGGCAGCATCACGTTCCAGATGATGGAAAACTCGCCCATGCCGTCCATGCGTGCCGCGTCGATCAGATCGTCCGGAACCGTCATGAAGAACTGCCGCATGAGAAAGATGCCGAAGACCGAGATCGTCCAGGGAATGACAAGCGCGGCATAGGTGTTGGTCAGGCCCAGCTTGGCCAGCATGATGTAGAGCGGCAGCGCGATGGCATGCACGGGAATGAGCAGGCAGAAGAGCACCAGACCGAAGACGGCTTCCCGGCCCCAGAAACGCAGCTTCGCAAGAGCGTAGGCACAGGGTAACGCGACCAGCACCTGAATGAAGAAGATAGACGCGGTTACCACGACACCGTTGAAGAGGTATCGGACGAGCGGGGCTTTTTCGAAGGCAGTAGAGTAGTTGTAGATGACCGGGGTCACCATGCAGTCGGCAACGTCCCTGCCGAGCTTGATGCAGTAGTCGTCCCGGAACAGCTCCTGCGTTCCGAAGAAGCCGCCGGTGTTCTGCATGATCTCCGCCGGGCTCTTGAAGCTGTAGCTCAGCATTACGTAAAACGGCAGCAGCACGATCAGGCTGCCGAGGATCAGGACGACGTGCCTGATCGTCTCGGCCGCCGAGAACCGGAAGGCCGGAAGGGAAACCGGGCCTGTGGCCGGAAGGCTCGCCTCGCTCATGTGTAATGCACCCTTCTTTCAACGAGCCAGCGCTGGACAATCGTGAGGAACATGACGAAGGCCAGGAACACCACGGTGATTGCGGCACCAATGCCCATCAGGTTCTGCTGGATCGCCTTTTCGTAGATGGCAAACATCATCACGTAGACCGATTTCGACGGGCCTCCTCCCTGCGGGTAGAAGGCTTCCACCGTGTCGAAGACCTGGAAGGAGCGGATGAAGGAAATCGTGACGACGAAGACGGTTGTCGGGCCCAGCATCGGCCATGTGACCAGCCGGAACCGGTCCCAGGCGGTCTCGGCCCCATCCATCTCGGCCGCGTGATAGAGCTCGCGCGGCACGCTTGTCAGCCCGGCAAGGTAGAGCACCATGTTGAAGCCAAAACCCTGCCACACACCGATGAAGGCCACGGTCCAGATCGCGTAGTCGCGGTCGGTCAGCCAGAGCGGGAAGCCGCGCTCGCAACCATTCGCGAACCAGGACCAGCTTTCCAGAAACGAACCGCAACCGCGCTCAAGCGTGGAGTTGACGATGCCGATGGTCGGGTGAAAGGCGAACTCCCAGACGATCGCCATTGCGATCAGGGCCGCCATGACAGGCAGAAAATAGATCGTCTTGTAGAGATCGCCGAAGCGCCTGGTGGAATTTATCAGCAGCGCCGCACCGAGGCCGAGACCGACGGACAGCGGCACGACGACGAAGACATAGCGGAAGGTCGCGCCGAACATCTTCTCGTAGGTCGAGCGTGTGAAGATCTTCTCGTAATTCTCCAGGCCGACGAATTCTGCCCCCGGATTGCCAAGGCTGTAATTGGTAAAGCTGAGAGCACCGGCAATGGCAATCGGCATCAACAGGATGACGACCATCAGAAAAAATGCGGGGCCGACAAACCACCAGTGCGCCTTGGAGGTCTCCATCACGCCACCTCGGCAACGTTGCCGCTTGCGGCGCTCTTCAGGTCCAGTCTCTTGCCGTCCTTGCCGAAGACGAGCGCCTGGCCGTGTTCGCGAATGACATGAACGGTTTGGCCGAAGGACGCCCCCTGCCCCTCATGCGGCGACACCCGCACGACAAGCCTTTGAGACCCGTTCAGAACCGACACATGCAGGTAGATGTCGGCGCCGAGGTTTTCCTTGTGCACGACCTGGCCCGAAAGGGCCTCCGGCGTTCCCTTTTCGCACAGGGACAGGTGTTCCGGGCGCAGCCCAATACTGACCGATCCGACCACACCCCTTGCTGCGGTGCGCGACAGAACGATCTCGCCACAGCGGGCGTGTCCGTTGTTGTCGAGGGACCCCGGCAGGAGATTGATCTTGGGTGCGCCGACAAACTCGGCAACGCGTATGTCCTGCGGATCGTTGTAGACGTCGTGCGGTGCGCCGAGCTGGAGGATATCGCCATCCATCATGACCGCCATCCGGTCCGACATGGTCAGGGCTTCCGCCTGGTCGTGGGTCACGTAGACAAATGTCGTCTTCAGCGAGCGGTGCAATTCGGCAAGTTCCGAGCGCATGTGAATACGCAGCGCGGCATCCAGGTTCGAAAGCGGTTCGTCCATCAGGAACGCGACCGGTTTGCGCACCATGGCGCGGCCAAGCGCGGCCCTCTGCCTCTGTCCGCCTGATAGCTGGCCGGGCTTGCGGTCCAGCAGGTGATCGATCTTCAGGATCTGCGCTGTCTCGCGAACCTGTTCAACGATTGACCGGTATTGACCGCGCGCGAGCACCGGCCCCAAAAAGGGCAAACGGCCGGCAAGCGACAGATCGCGCAGCTTCAGCGGCGTCATCATATTCTGCAGGACGGTCAGATGCGGATAAAGCGCGTAGGACTGGAACACCATGGCCAGGTTGCGCCTGGCCGGGCGGACGCCGTTCACGGTCTGGCCGCCGATCACGACCTCTCCGGAAGACGGAGCTTCCAGTCCGGCAAGAATGCGCAGAAGGGTCGATTTTCCGCAGCCCGACGGCCCGACCAGCGTCAGGAATTCTCCGTCGGCGATATCGAGATCGATTCCGTTCAGAACCGACGTGGTTCCAAAGCTCTTTGCAATCGACGACAAGGATATGGCGGTCATGTATCGCTCCCGGTTACGCGGGGACCCTAGTCAGTCTGATTGAACCGGGTGTGACGTAATATTAGTGTTGCTAATGGCTCCTAAGGTTTGGCAGCGCTGGTAACACGGAACTGTCATGAACACCCCGCCAAGCCCCTATCAGATCAAGGCCTTCACACATGTCGCCCGCGAAGGCAGCTTTTCGCTGGCAGCGAAGGTTCTCGGCGTCACCCAGTCCTCGGTCACGCAGCATGTCGGCAAACTCGAGACAGTGATGGGGACCCAGCTGTTCATTCGCCGCCGGGGTGCGCTGGAGCTGACCCGGGCCGGCAGGGAGCTCTTCGCCATTTCCGACCGGCTCACGACACTGGAGCAGCTGGTCAACGAAAAAATCAGCGATTTCAGTTCGCTGACAGATGGACATATCAAGCTGATCGCGAACGCTCCACGCCCCGCCATGCCGATCATTGCCGAATACGGCAAACGCTACCCGCAGGTCCAGATCGACTTCACGCTCTATGACTGGACATCGGCAATGTCGCTCCTGAACGAACGGCAGGTCGACATGGCGATCATCACGGAGCCGGCGGAAAGTGCCAGTGTCGTCACGCATGAGCTGCGCCGCTCCAGGTACATGGCCTACATGAGGTGCGATCATCGGCTGGCGAACAGGGAGGTGGTGTCACTCAGGGAATTGCAGAACGAGACGCTGGTGCTTCCCGGCGACGGATCGCTGACGCAGCGGGTGGTGAACGCCAAGATCCGCAAGCACGGCCTGGCTTTTTCGCGCATATTGAAAACGACCACGTTTCCGATGGTCAAGGAGGCCCTTCTGCACAATCTGGGCGTGGGTCTTCTGCTGGAAAACAGCCTCTATCCGTCGCAGAACCTCGTGGCCATACCGGTTCTGGAGATGCCGGAGACCTACCGCGATTGCGTCGTCATACCGAAGGACAAGAACGACCTGCGTCTGATCAAGAGCTTTCTGGGCGTGTGTATCGAACTGGTCGTCTCGGAAGAAGACGCGCTGGATGACGCCCGCTGCCAATAGGGAGAAGATGCCGGCGGCGCATCACGCGGCGAGCGTGAGCGCGCCGCGTGACCGCAGTGTTGCAACAGAAGTGTCGCCGAAGCCCCTGATATCGACCGTCCTGGGGTCGGCTGCCACAAGCCCTTCCGGTCCGTCGGCACAGAACTCGGCCGTGGCTGTTACTTCCATCGGGTTGGACAGGGCCTGCAGCCGGGACGCCAGGTTCACGGCAGGACCGAAGACGTCGTAGACGTATTTCTGCACGCCCACCACCGATCCGACGACCGAACCTGATGCAACGCCGATCCGGGCCTGCCACTTGTGCGCATGGCTCTGATTGCGTCTTTCCAGATAGCGGATCATCTTGAACGCGCACTGGGAAACGGCGGCGGCATGATCCGGGTCAGGTGTCGGCAGCCCCGCGACGGCGAGATAGGCGTCGCCAATCGTCTTGATCCGCTCGCAGCCGTGCATTTCGGCAATGCGGTCGAACGCCGTGAAGATGTCATTCAGCTCCGTGACGGTGACGGTCGGGTCCGCTGCGGCGGCCATCTGGGTGAAGCCGACGAAATCCAGCATGAGCACGGAAACCGGTTCGTAGAGCTTCGGCGTGACCGTTCCAAAGGCGGTGTATTCCTCGTAGACGGAACGCGGCATGACATTGAGAAGCAGCTTCTCGACGCGGTTCTTCTCCAGTTCCAGTTCACGCGCCTTGCGCTCGGCTATGCGGGCATAGCTGTCGATCATGGCTTCGGTTTCGCGCAGCCGCGAGATGTTCTGACACTCGACAACGAGTATCCTGTTGCCGTCGCTTTCCGCGTGCCGGATCACTGTTTCGATTGTCAGGAGCCGGCGCCGGCGTTTCAGCGCGACATCAATCTTGACTGCCTCTTGATCCTTAAGGCGCTGCAGAAGTTCCGCGCGTGTCACGTTTGCAAGCGCACCGTCCAGGGTCGCGTTCTCGCCGACATCGAACCAGTCTGCAAATGCCGGATTCCGGTAACGGATTGACAGATCCTCCGGATCCGCCAGCGCAACGCCGACCCCGATATTGGACAGCATGCGCATGCTGATCGTATCGATATTCATGCCGCCTTGCTCCTCCTGACAATAACCGAGCGCCGCGCTTCGACCGCCGCGATCGCCTTGACGCGGTCCTGCTTCTCGAAGCCCGCGTCCGTGAGGGTTTCGTTCAGGATCAGCGCGATCTCGTCAAAATGGTGATGTTCGACTTCCAGATGCGCGTGGGCCATCGCCAGGCGCGCATCCGAAATCTCGACCGGGCCGCCGAGCAGGCCGGCAATCATCTTGGTCTGGTGATCGATGAGCCGGGCCATGTTGACGTCTTCGAAGAAGTGGCCGACGACGTCATTGTCGAGCGCGCGTTCATAAAACTCCGTCACGACTTGGCGTACGCCCGGAAAGCCACCGTATTTCTCGTAAAGCGTCTGCTTGCTGCCAGTCATTTGATTGCTCCGTTCCAGAGGACTGTGTTTGGGGAAACGCGCGGGCCTGAAGCCGCCCGCGCCTTCTATGGTGATGCGGAATGCCGCCATTCAGCGCTTTTGAATGATGACTTCCGCGTATTCGGCCGGGACGATCATCGCCCGTTCGCCGCCGACAGAGGCCATCTCGGCAACCGCAACGAGATCGGCTTCAAGGGCCTCCGCACCCGCTTCGCCGACTGCCTGGAACGCCTTGTTCATGGGGCCGTAGATTTCGCGCCAGGTTTCAACCCAGTCGCGGGCAGAGCGGTAGCGGAAGACGAATTTGCGCGACGAGACCGAGATCGATGCCGCCTCGTGCCCGAAAAGGTCTGTCAGGCGGTCTTCCGATGCCCATTCCAGGGGAGAGCGCACGCCTGCCGGCGGCGGCATGTGCCGGCCGATCGTCTTGAAGACCTGACCGATGAAACCGGCGGGTGTCCAGTTTGCCATGCCGATGCGCCCTCCGGGCCTCAGGACCCTGAGCATCGATTGCGCAGCCGCGTCCTGATCGGCCGTGAACATGACGCCGAAGGTCGAAGTCACGACGTCAAACGTGGCATCATCAAAAGGCAGGGCCTCCGCATCCGCTTCCCGGAACGCGACCGCCAGACCTTCCGCTTTCGCCCGCTCCATGCCGGCGCGAAGCCAGGCTTCGACATAGTCCGTCGACACGACGTCGCAGAAACGGCGGGCGGCCGCCAGCGTCGCGTTGCCGTTTCCGGCCGCGACATCAAGCACGCGTTCACCCGGTGCAAGGTCCAGTTCTTCGGCAAGCATTTCGCCGACGATCTGAAGGGTTGTGCCGACGGCCGGGTAGTCGCCGGTCGACCAGACGGTCTGCTGGCGTTGCTTGACCGCCTTGAGATCCGGTCCTTCGAAGGATGGCTGATTGAGTGCGTTCATCACTGTGCTCCATTCAGGTTCATGTTGACGGAGCATTGATCGCACCGAGGGGATCAAAGCGCTTGAAGATTGCCTGAGGGGTCTGTGGGGATTATCTGAGGAGAGCCTGAAATCTCATGGAATTTGCTGTCCGGACGCCTTGCGCGGGCCGAAACGCGCAAAAATCCAGGCCGGCGGACGCCGGCCTGGACAGCACTCGAACCTGACGGCTCAGCTCAGCCGCATTGAAGCGCGTCGGTGTGTTTCATGTGCGCGCGGTTGGCTTCGATGTAGTCGATCATGCCCGCAAAGACGCTTGGCTGTCCGTCGAAACCGGACCAGGGCTTGAAGTGCGGAATGTGCAGGAACGTGGTTGAATCGCGTTTCAGCAGATTTGCGAAGACGGAAGCCACGATCCGTCCGCCCGCACCTGTCAGCTTGCCGCCGCCATGCGTCTCGGCTTCCTGTAGGGAGTAGAACCAGAGCGGTGTCCGGGTGAACCCCTTCGCCGCGAGTTGCTCCGGTACCGGCACCGTCGGTGTGCCCAGCCGCGCGGCAACATGCTGACCGCTTGCAAGCTGGTAGGTGTAGCGATCGCGGATCATGTTGCGTAGGGCAAGGTTTCTCGCCTGTTCGACGGTCAGGGTTTCCTCAATATCAGGCAGTTCGATCTCGTTGTGAACGAAGGGGAGGTTCAGAAGTGGCGCCCCCATCTTCGGGCCGACCGGACGCGCTTTCTGGGACGCGGGGCCGCCATTCAGCTGGAAATACATGCCCAGCTCGATATTTCCGTCCACGGGGCGCGGGCCGAAGCCCGGCAGCGCAAACAGGCCCTTGGCTTCGCCACCTTTGTGCAAGGCATATTTGAACTG
The DNA here is from genome assembly GCF_965229775.1 of Roseibium sp. Classification (GTDB taxonomy): domain Bacteria; phylum Pseudomonadota; class Alphaproteobacteria; order Rhizobiales; family Stappiaceae; genus Roseibium. The sequence goes on along the minus strand of NZ_OZ245929.1, from coordinate 3,473,684 downwards.
AGTGGTCGCATGCCCGAACCGGTAACAGGCGCCGGAAAACTCAACCGGCATCACGGGCGCGTTCCAGCCAAACGCCTCTTCCCTCAAGGCCCAGTCGAGGCAGGCCTGATCGACGAAGGCCGGAAGCAGTTCATTCCAGACGCACCACTGGTAATGCAAGCGAATGAAGCGGCGGACTTCTTCGAACCCGCTCAGCTTGGGATGGACATGCGCATGCCAGATGTCGTCGCTCATGCCGTGATGCGCACAGGCGACGATGTCGTTTGCGGTACTGCCGTTCTCAACGTGCTTGCTCATCAGCAGGTTGTGCAGCTCGATGAAGATGCCCTGAACCTGCGCGACGATGATGTTCTCGTCGTTGCGGGGATCCCCGATCAGGGCCTTGCCCGCGCAGGTCCGCGCCAGATCTCGCGGGTTGTCCTTGCGGCCGAAGACGAGAAAATGTTCCGCATCACCAGAGCCGTAAAGATGCGGAGACGCCTCGGGTCCGGCTCCATAGACGCAATCCAGATCGAGGCTCGGTGTCCTGATATTGGCGATCGTCGCCGGATCGATGCGCGACCCAAGGGCGGACGTTGCGTCGAGCGTGATGTCGTGGTCGACAAACTGGCCAAGAAACGTCATGCCGGCATCCGCCGGTCCGTCGGTGTTCTCCGTCGCGGCCATGTCCGATGCCAGATGATCGAGCGCGTGGATGACGTCCTTGTGGGTGATGTTCTTGATCTTCACCGGGTTCGCCGGAAACAGACGCCCGAACGTCTGTGCGAAAGGGCGTGAAGGGCCTTCACCGTGAATGCAGGTCTTGACGAGTTGATCCAGCCTTGTCAGGCCGTGATGGGTGCCGGTCATGGTGCCTCCGAAAAATGGAAAATAAAAAAACTAAACGCAGGAAGGGTGCCGCTTAGCTTGACGTAAAGTCAAGTATGCATTTCTTGCAAAAGTTGTAAAACTGATTGAAACAGGTTGTGCAATTCTGGAAATATGTTTGCAAACAATACTATTTTTGTTCAAATATTTTTTCGCTATTTCGAGCGAGGAATCAAATCAGTTTGAATTACAACCACTAATCAATCTAAAATTGAATATTTTAGGTGCCAAAAAATACTTCACCTCAGATAAAATTACTTTTGATTTGTAAACAAAATCGATGCAATTCGCCAAACATCACATCGCTCAATCACTCTCCCGGGCAAGAAAACAGGCCGGCCGGGTGTGTGCGTCACACCCGGCCAACCCGTGAAACAAAATGGTGTCCGCTCCCTCCCGTGGGGTATCGATGGGGGCAAAGTGGGAGGGAGCGGACGGGAGCGTGAGGTCTACCAGCCTATGCCGATATAGTGAGAAGAGTTACGGGCTTCGTCGGAGATGCGGACTAGATCCACCACCGTTGCCTCTTCCTTCTTGGACCTGAGCACGCTCCGGAGCTCTGGCAGTTTCTGGGTGACGACGATGACGTCGGCATCGCGTGCGGCGTCTTCCGGTGTCGCCTGCATAAAGTCCGCAAGACCATCGACCACGTTCTGCAGATGCGGTGCCGCATAGCGCATGTAGTCGAACTGCTTGGTGATATGCGGGCCGGGCTGGATCGCCGGGTCGTAAGCGACGATCTCCGCGCCCTCGTCCTGCAATTGCGCGATCAGCTCCAGGGCCGGGCTCTCACGCAGGTCGTCTGTGCCGGGCTTGAAGGCGACACCGAGGACGGCAACCTTATTTGCGCCGGTTTCACGCACCAGGTCGACCGCCTGCTCGACCTGCTTCTCGTTGGACGGCGTCAGCGCATCCATCAGCGGGGTCGAGACACCAAGCTTGTCGGCAAGATGGGTCACCGCGCGCACTTCCTTGGGCAGGCAGGACCCGCCGAACGCGAAGCCGGGCTTCAGGTAGTAGGGCGACAGGTTGAGCTTGGTGTCCTGAACGAAAATATCCATGACCGCGTGGCTGTCGATGCCCATCGGCTTGCACAGACGCCCGACCTCGTTGGCGAAAACAACCTTTGTTGCGTGCCAGACGTTGTCGACATATTTCACCAGTTCGGCGACCTCGACCGTGGTGACGATCGGGTTTTCGTCGACCGGTGCGTAAATCTCGGCGAGAACGGCAGCCGTCCTCGGGTCGGACACGCCGATCACGGTTTTCGGTGGTGCGTGGAAGTCGGCGATTGCCGTACCTTCGCGCAGGAATTCCGGATTGAAGCAGATGCCGAACCCCTGCCCGGCGATCTTGCCGGAGTAGCGCTCCAGGACGGGCTTCATGATGTCGAGCGTTGTCCCGGGAGGAACTGAACAGCGCAGGACGACAATGTGAAACCCGTCCTTTTTCGCCAGGGCTTCGCCGATGCCGCGTGCAACGGCCTCAATGGCCCTGGTGTCGCAGCCGCCGTCTTCACTGGTCGGGGTGCCGACGGAAACGAATGTGACATCCGTCTCCATGACCGCCCTTTCCAGGTCGGTGGTCGCGCTGAGGAGATCGTGGTCAACACCCTTGGTCAGGAGTTCGCCGAGACGGTCTTCGTGGATCGGGCTTTCGCCCCAGGAAATGGAATCGACTTTCTGGTCATCGATATCGGTGCCGACAACGCGGTGACCGAGGTCACTCAGGCAGGCAAGCGACACGGCGCCGACATATCCCAGTCCGACAACGCTGATCGCTTTTTTCTCATCCGCGAGCTTCAGTTCAAAACCGTCAATCTCGCGTGCCGTTTCGAAGTTTCCAACAAACATGTTCATGTCATTGCTCCCATTGAATTGTTTCTGGGAACTACAAGAACAATCTCCGTGCCAAACGAATTGGAACGGATTTTTTATTTTTTTTCAGTTACTTATGATTTTTTCGATTTCCAGAGCGTTGTTTCATCTTTCGAATTTGGCAACGAGAATTTCGCGTTTTCGATTTTCCGATTGCAAATCCGCAAAGCGCGTCCGGTTCAACAAGACCCGTGCCAGTCCACCTTCGCCGAAGTCCCGGTCGACGCTCCGGTATGGACTTGTAGATGAGACCGAAATGGCATGGGAAATGACGAAGCCCCGTCAGGAAGAGTGTGCGGAGCGGGCTGCTGCCCGGTCAAGCACGCTGACGTCACCGGGGGAAGCCATTCCGATGTCCTTCGGTCGCTGATCGAGCCCCTATATATAAAGCGTCGACGCCATCGACAGTTCCGGGACGTGGCATTTTCGAAATCAAAAAATGCGTTTTGCCATTTCGCAAAAATTTCTCGCGTTGACTGAGCAAGCTCGAGCAATCAAATCTATAAGATACTGATTTTTCGAATTCTTTCTCATCACCGATATTTGGCCGCCGATTTGCAATGCCTTCCGCAAGTCTGAATTCGAGGAGGCAAAGCAATGTATTCGAACACACACTTCGACACAGTCGGCAAGGTGGCCATTCCTTTCGGCACATCGCAGGACGCACCAAGAGAGAACATCTTTCTTTTCGATGCCAACGTGCTGCTGGACATCAACCATGGAGAAATGGACCACGCCTTTGCCGGCTACCTGGCGGATTTCGCGGAACAGCGGTCCTGCTACATCCTGTCCAATCTGAACTATGCCGAAACGGTTTCGCGTATCCCTTCGCGGTTGCGCAGACGCTTCGCCGGCATTTTCGCGTCCGCCGGAACGGAATTCTGGCGGGGAAATGAGCTGCTGGTCCGCCACGACCACGATTTTTCCGACGAGGTCTATGAATATGTCGCCCGGATGGTGCTCCACAGCGCCTATCCGAATAAACAGGCTCCCCTGATCGACAGCGGCTCCGCGACGCTTCGGATCTGTCTCGCCGGAACCCGTGTCGGGCGGACGGCGAAAAAGGCCTATCTTGCCTGGGAAAACGAACATCGGGAACTCGACGCAATCATCTCGTCATTCGAACGCCGGTTTTCGGAGTTTGACATCTGCAAGGACACTGAGACCAGCCTGCTGATCACACCGAAATCCTATACGACAGCCGAGGTGCAAAATCAGCTGCTGCGGCGTCACAAGGCGGCACGTGTCATTGCCTATCTCGGCAAGAAGACTGCCGGCGGTTACGCCAAGCGGATGTGCGACGCGCTGCTGAGCCGGAATGTTCTGTCGACCGTTGCCGGTCCGAGCGATATCGGCCAGTTGCTGAGCTATGAGAAACGGTTGCTGAAGGATATCAAACCAAAGGCGGTCGCACCTACCCGTCTGTTCCAGGGAGCCTGGCAATGAAAGCCTCTCCGATCGTTCTGGATGACCCGCACTGGTCGGTGCTTCAAAGCGATACCGTCTACGATTCCGGCAAGAACCTGCGCGTCTTGCGACAGACCGTGCAGCTGCCCGACAGCCGAATCATCGACGATTACTTCCGGATCGACCTTCCGTCCTTCACCTCGGTCTACGCGGTCACGGAAGAGGGTGAAGTGCTGCTGCTAAGGCAGTACAAGCACGGTGCCGGTCAGGTGTGCCTGACGCTTCCCGGCGGGCAGGTCGATCCCGGCGAAGATCCTGAGTTTTCCGCACGGCGCGAACTGCTGGAGGAGACCGGCTACGGCGGTGGCAGATGGATGGCGGGTCCGTCGCTGGTCCTTCACGGCAACCAGGGCATCGCGCGGGCGCACGTGTTTGTTGCCAACCATGTCATCAAGCTGGGTGAACCCTGTTCAGACGACCTTGAGGATGCTGTTCTGGTCACCCGGCGGCGCGCCTATCTGCGTGAGGCAATGCTGAGAGGTGAGTTTCCCGTGACGTCGCATGTCGCAACGATCGGCATTGCCGAGGCGCTTTTGCGCTAACCGGAGGCTGATCAAACAGACCGGGTCCTCAGGCGCTTTCCGCCGAGAGCCCGTCGTCCGAAACCGCGGCCTCGTCCTGCTCCGCCCAGATCTCCTTCTTCCGATACAGCGTCGAAGGGCTGACCTGCAGGGTCCGGGCCGTTTTTGGGAGGCTTCCCCCGCAAGCGTCGATGGTCGCCTCGATAATCTGCCTTTCGAGCTGTTCGAAGGGCTGTCCCAACGACACCGTGATCGCCGGCCAGGAACCCGGCTCAGCCGCGACCGCCCTGTCGCCGGGACCGGCCTGGGCGGCAACACTCTGAACCGCTGCCTGCTCGGCCTGGATCTTCGGCGCAGGTGCGCGCCCCTGAAGCGTCGTCAGCATGCCGGCTTCCACGAACGGACCTTCATTCAGGACGACGAGGTTCCGGATGGTGTTCTGCATTTCGCGCACATTGCCGGGCCAGGAATGGGACAGCAACGCCTCTTCCGCTTCCACAGAAAAGCCTTCGAACGCTTTTCCTTCCTCACCGGCGAACTGGGTCAGGAAATGCTTGGCCAGTTCCAGGACGTCGGCCCCTCGGGCTCTCAGGGGCGGTAGACCGATGGGCAAAACATGCAGCCGGTAGAACAGGTCTTCGCGGAACCTTCCGGCCTCGACTTCGGCAAGCGGGTCCCTGTTGGTGGCGCATACGATGCGCACATCCACCTTCTTGAGCGCATCGCTGCCGACTTTCTGGACCGTGCCGCTTTGCAGGAAACGCAGCAGCTTCGCCTGAAGGGCAAGTTCCAGCTCGCAGATTTCGTCAAGGAACAGCGTGCCGCCATCCGCCCGCGCGGCGGCGCCATCGCGATCCGACGTCGCCCCGGTGAATGCGCCCTTGATGTGACCGAAGATTTCCGACTCGATCAGGTCCTTCGGAATGGCGGCGCAGTTCAGCGGAACGAAGGGCTTCTTGGCGCGCGGGCTGGAGCGGTGAATGGCCTCGGCGCAAACCTCCTTGCCGGTGCCGCTCTCGCCGGTGATGAATACGGACGCATTGGAACGCGCCACGCTTTCGATCATCTTGTAGACAGCCGTCATCGGCAGGGACGAGCCGACAAAACCGTGCTGAAGCTTACCGGCGGCGGGTTTGCGCACCTCTTCAACGACTTCCGTGAGGGTTTCGCGTTCGAGCGCGTTGCGCGTCGTCGTGACGAGACGCTCCTCCGCGACCGGCTTGACGATGAAATCGTAAGCGCCGGCCTGCATGGCGTCGACGGCCGTCTTGATGGAACCGGAACTGGTGACGACCACCACGGTTACCGGGAGTTGCTCTTCGCGGATCGTCGCCAGGACGTCCATTCCGCTGATGTCAGGCAGCTGCAGATCAAGCAGGACGACGCTGATGCCGCCCTTGCGCAGCCGTGCCAGGGCGTCCGTCCCCGTTTCCACGTGAACCGTGTCGAGACCTGCGCGTGACAACTGATGACCGTACACAGTCGCAAGCGGCAGAGCGTCTTCAACGATCAGAACTTTCACCTCGTGCTCCTTCCGCGGCGCAGATCATCCATCAGGTTTCAAGAGATATCTGTACACCTATTTCGTCTGCCAATGCTTTAACTTCCGTTAGTGTACGGTCACAGATGTCGGAAAGATCGTCCATTTTACCCATGGCCGCCGTCTCCTTGCCGTCGCGGACCAGGGTGTTGACCGTAGTCGCGATCGTGGCAAGTTCCAGGGCACCGAATGTGCCGGCCACGCTTTTGAGGGCATGCGTCGCCCGTTCGAGCTTTTCCGGTTCGTTTGCCTCTGCTGCCTCAAGTGCGGCGGTCCGGCGTTTCAGCGTGTCGTCGACGAATTGCTGCAGCAGTTTCTGCTTCAACTCGTCCGGCATGGTACCGAGGATTTCCCTGGCTGCCTCCAGAGACGCCGTCGTTCCAGAGGTAACGGTCTCCGGCTCGCCGGCGACGATCCGGGAAACATTGCGGGATATGCAGGCAAGCAGGTCCTCCTTTTCGACCGGCTTTGCCAGGAAATCCGACATGCCGGAGTCGAGAAAGCGTTCCCGGTCACCGCGCAGCGAATAGGCCGTGAGCGCAACAATGGGGGTGTTGAGATTGCGCTGTCCGTGCCGGATGCGGCGCGTGGCCTCGATCCCGTCCATCTCGGGCATCGAAATGTCCATCAGGATACAGTCGTAGTCACGCTTCGACGCGGCCTGGACAGCCTCCCTGCCGTTATTCGCAATATCAATGTCGCAGCCGGCGCTGCGCAGGGCATGGCTGACCACGATCTGGTTGGTCGCATTGTCTTCGGCAAGAAGAATGGTCAGGTTATCGGGCAGTTCTGCCTGTTCATGCGGATGGTCTTCGTCCAGCACCACCGTCTGGTCGTCCGCGAGGCGGATCGGCACGACGAACTGGAAGGTGCTGCCCACATCCTCTTCGCTTTCAACGAAAACTTCGCCGTCCATCAGGTGCGCGATCTGCCTGCAGATCGCAAGGCCAAGCCCGGTTCCGCCCTCTTTCTTGGTGTAGCTCGTATCGACCGTGACGAAATCGCCGAAGAGCGCTTCATGCTTGTCCTCAGGTATCCCTATCCCGGAATCCGTGACCGAGAACCGGAACGTCGGTTCAACCGGATCATCCTTCGTGATGTCGACGGAAATCTCGACGAAGCCGATCTCGGTGAACTTGATGGCATTCGAAACCAGGTTCAGGACGACCTGACGCAAACGGCCCGAATCCCCCACGACGTTGTGAGGCAGATCGGACGGATACTTCATGGAAAGCTGCAGCCCCTTGTCCTGTGCGATCGGCTTGAACAGGTCGGCCACGCTCTTGACGAGTGTCTTGAGCCGGAACGGCGCAATGTCCAGTTCCATGCGGCCGGCCTCGAGCTTGGAAAAGTCCAGAATGTCGTTGATCAGCTCTAGGAGGGACCGGCCGGACTCGCGTGCCGTCTTGACGTAGTCGGCCTGAGCCGGGTTCAGATCGGTGTCCCGCAGCAGGCTGAGAATGCCGAGCACGCCGTTCATCGGCGTGCGGATTTCGTGGCTCATCATCGCCAGGAACTTGGCCTTGGCCTCGTTCGCGGCCTCGGCTTTTTCCTTGGCGTCCCTGAGGGCCGCGTCGGCGGCCTTGCGCTCGGTGATGTCGCGGACATATCCCAGGAACAGCGGTCCTTCGGCGCCCCTGGTGTGCCGGATCGCAAGTTCGACGATGATCTCGTGACCTTCCTTGTGGAGGCCTTCGATTTCGATGCGCTTTCCGAGAACCGGCCCCTCGCCCGTCTCCAGAAACCTGACAAGACCGACGTCATGCGCCTTGCGGTGCTGGTCCGGGATGATGTAGTCGGACATCTTCCTGCCGATGAGCTCGGTGGCTGTCCAGCCGAAGACATCCTCGGCCGCCGGACTGAAATCCAGCACGATACCGTCCCCGTTCATGACGATGACACCATCAAAGGACGCATCGACGACATTGCGCAACAGGTCTTCGTTGCGCCTGAGCTCGGCTTCCCGGTTCTTGAGTTCCGTGATGTCGACGCGGAAGCCGACCATTCCACCCTCGCTCGTGCGCGATTCGATCACCCGCAGCCAGCGACCGTCATCGAGATGCTGCTCCATGGGTGCGCCCGGGTTCTGGTGACGCTCCATGCGCATGGCGACCCAGTCTTCCAGGATATCCTCGTTGACCTGATACTGGCCGCGCATGGCGCCTTTTCTGATGATCTCCTCGAATTTCGCCCCCGGCTGAATGAGATCCGCGCTGGAGCTGTAGAACTCCCTGTATTTGCTGTTGCACAGCACAAGCCGGTCCTCGGCGTCATAGAGTACGAAGCCGTCCGGCAGGGATTCAATCGCATCGACAAGCCGGGTTTCCGCCTGCTTCACCTTCGCAGCAGCCGCTTTCCGGTCCGTCAGATCCCTGAAGATCGCCGTGAAGGTGGCCGATCCGTCGATCACCACTTCCGACAGGGACATCTCGACCGGGTATTCGCCGCCGTCCAAACGCCGGCCTGTTGCCTCCAGGCGTTTGCCCGACGTCTCGATGGACGTTGCCGTGCCCGGGCAACATTCGAAGGGCAGCTCCTCTTCGCCCGTGTCGGGGAGAATATCGCTGATCATCCGGCCGACCAGATCAGCGCTTTCGGATGCGCCGAACATGGCAAGAGCCCGCTTGTTGGCACTCAGGACTTCCCCCGATGGCGAGAGGGTCAGCACCCCGTCCAGCATCGTGTCCAGAATCGCGCTGACCTGCGCTTCGCCCGTTTCGGCGCGCAATGTGGCCTTTACCAACGCGTCGTTCTTTTCACGTTCCGCATCAGCCAGACCGGCAAGACGCCGCATGGCGCGCTGCCGCTGAAGCGAGAGCACAAAGGTCAGGGCCAGCGCCGCAGCAAACGCGATCACCAGCATGAAGATCAGGTTGTCGATCGAGGTGAAGCCCGTGCCGTATAGAGCGCTCGCCGGGATGATGACCTCCTGAATGCCGCGGACATCGCCGACTTCCCACACATCCCTCGGCGATTCAGGGTGCGTGTTGTGGCAGGCAACGCAGCTTTCTTCCATGCGCACGGCCGTCGCACTGCGAAAGAACGTGCCGTCCTCCCCTTGATCGAGGCGCTGGTATGGTTTGTCAGGCGCCCTTTCGATCGCAGCCAGGGCTTCGCGTTCAAATGTATCCAGTTCGCGGTCCTGCCGCCAGGGCCACGGATAGCGCGACAGCATGCGGATTGCGCTGCTGGCACCTCGTGCCTTCAATTCGTCTTCAAGCGCCAACGTCAGCGAGACCGGCGCGGGAATTGTCAGGTCCTTGTCGTGATAGTCATGGCTAACCGAGACATCCTGCGAGGAATAAAGCTTGTCCACGACCTCGCGCGAATAGAACGACCGCGCGGCCGTCAGCAATTCCGATTGCGCGCGGGCCGCTGCGGACAGATCGGCCGTTCTCGCCTTTTGTCCGAAATCAACGGCAATCACGTAAGCGGCAATGGCCGACGCCGATATGAAGACCAGGACGAGCCAGAATGTGGCATCGAATGTCAGTTCCCGGATCCACTTGCGCATTCTTTGTCCCCTCGGTTCCCTTGGCCGGACCCGCCCCCCTTGCTCACGCACTTTGGTCCATCCTTCCCCATTGGTTATGAATTTTCGATTTAACGCGGTGAAATCCCCGCTCCCGCAGCCTTCAGTTTCCCGGGGTTTCCGCCGAAATCCGGAAGAACGGATTGCCGCTCATGAAGGCGTCCAGGCTCGCGTAGGAAAGTTCCTTCTCGCGGGTGCAAAGATCCGTGCAGCTGTAGACGTCTATCGTCAGCTGAAACGGCTCCGAAGCATCGAACAGGCGGGCATAGGCGTAGAGCGTGTCGGCGGAGCTGTGTCCCGGCACAGGCGCTGAATAGATGTCTTCGAACATCGGTGTCGCGTAGTGGCTCCAGCCGCTCGCAGGAAACCAGCGATCGCCCTGCGGCCCTCCTCCATCAAGGTCCCGGGGCGTCGCAATGCCGAAGTCCAGCAGATAGTCGAGACGCTTTTGCACGGCTTCGGAAATCTCGGCACGCGCTCCGGACACAAAATCGCCGAGTGTCAGAAGCGTGATCCCGGCATGGCCGGTATCCTCATATCTCTGGGTGGAGAGCTGTTCCGGTGTCAGCCCCTTCTCCCGGTAGTAGCCCTTGGGCCAATAGCGCCAGAGACCGCCATTTTCATCCTGTTCCCACTCGTCCAGAAACACGCCGACGATGTCGCGCGCCCTTGCCTTGAGATCCGTGTCCGGCAATGCATCCAGAACGCCGGCAAAGGCAATCTGCCAGTTCCACGGAGCGGGTTTGCCGGCGAAGCGGAAGTCGATCTCTCCGTTGATGCGGTAGAGGCCGAGCCCGGCATCGAAGTCACGTTCGTAGGCCCGGGCAAGACAGGCATTGGTTTCGGCGATCTGCTTCGCCAGGTCCTGCGGACACAGATTGTCGAGTGTCTTGCAGGAACCCGTGAGCGCATTGGCAATCATCGCCTGGTTGATCATGAGGGTCAGCCGTTCGCCCGGAGCTGTTCCGTAGATCGTCGAACTCCATCCGCATTGCGGTCCGTCGGGATCTGCGCGGTTCTGCAAAGCGTCGTTTGCGGCGAGCGTCAAGCGCATGGATTTCAGCGTCAGGCGGGCAAAAACCTCCGCGCCGGTTTTTTCGTAAAGGGAAGACAACGCCCGCAGCCGATAGCTCTGGTTCCAGCTCTGCAGCCCCTCTGCATCGGACGAACACGCACGAACCTCTCCTGTCTGGGACAGGAGTAGGCCCGAAACCGCATAAAAGAAGCGAAGGGCGGCAGGCGTGCCGGAGACGTCCATCACTGTCTGGCCGCGCGACAGTTCAAAAGACTTCGGCAGCTTCGTGAACTGCGCCCCTCGCGAACTCATCACCGGCGTGCCGATGGTTCCAGACGTGAGATCAATCCTGTAGATACCCGTGTCTTCACCTGCGCCGCAATCAAGCTGGGCCCAGAGCACATCGCCGGCAATCCGCAGGCGACCGGGCTCGCAGGTGCCGAAGTCGACGAGCGTCTCCGCCTGCGCCATGATCCGTCCGTCCGGGTTCCTGAGATACCTGTTGAGACGCCAGGCTTGCGCCGCCTGTCGTTCCAGAAGCAAAACCGCGTCGGTTGTGTAGCGCAGCAGTTTCACGGACCTGTCCCGCGCCCAGCTCCTGGCGATCTGTCCGTCCTGGAGCAGTTCGGTCTGTTTTTCCCCGGTCTTCCAGGTGCGCAAAACGGCCAGGGAGCCGTCCCGGGCCAGGCGCAACGCGCCCATACGTGCGCGTCCGGAAGCGTCCGCGACCCAACCCTGTTCAACCCCGTTGACGGTAACGGTGGGACGATCGTCGCCCGGGTTTTTCCGGACGACCAGTTTGTGAGGCCCGGCCTGTGAGACCGTTTCCAGGCAAAGCCCGCGTTCTCCCTTGCGCGAGACGATGCCGGTCTCAAGGTCGACCGACATCTTCTGGACCGGCAAGGACAGTTTGCTGCCCGCAGGGTCCGCCGCCGCTGCCTGGGTGCCAGGGGCACACAGGAGCGCGGAGAGACCAAGGATCTGAAGCAGATATCGCATTTCAGCCAACCGGTTAGAAGTTGAAGTAGATAAATTCGGTCAGCTCGGCCAGGCGGTAGGTCTGGATGAGCGCAACGCCGAACAGAACGGACATCGCTGCCGCCCAGCCTGCCGTCGGCTTCCAGCGCACCGGCAGGAAACCGTCCGAACGCCTTTGCGACACGAATTTCTTCAGGCCGAGGATCGGATTGTAGTTCTCCGTGAACTCGATCGAGTTCGGCAACAGGAAGACAATCGCCGCGAGGCAGATCATCGCCGCCCAGACCGGTGCGGTCCCGGTGACCATCGTGGCCCAGAGCGTGGGCTCGTAAACCGTGGACAGGCCGGTCATGCCGAGAATGATGTTGTTGGCACCTTCAAAGCTCTCGGCGCGGAAATACACCCAGGCCACCACGACGGCCACCAGGGTGATGCCGCGGGAGAGAACGTTGCCAACCGGCTTCGGCAGGATCGAGGGAACGTAGCCGGCAGAGACCAGGGCCGACCAGCCGTGGTTGATGGCAAGGTAAGCGCCGTGCAGGCCGCCCCAGAAAACGAAGGTCCAGCTGGCACCGTGCCACAGGCCGCCGAGCAGCATCGTGATCATCAGGTTGGAGTAGCGGCGCACCGGACCACTGCGATTGCCACCAAGCGGGATATAGAGGTAGTCCCGCAGGAAATGCGACAGGGTGATGTGCCAGCGGCGCCAGAAATCGGAAATGCTGGTGGCCTTGTAGGGCGAGTTGAAGTTCACCGGCAAACGGATGCCGAAGAGCCTTGCAAGACCCAGCGCCATGTCGCAATAGCCGGAAAAGTCGAAATACAGCTGGAACGTATAGGCCAGCGCACCGATCCAAGCCGCCTCGAACGGGACACCGGACGTGGTTTCGGCCATGTTGAAGACAGCGTTGGCATAAGGCGCGATGCCGTCAGCGAGCACGATCTTCTTGAACAGACCGATGGCAAACAGCGTGCTGCCGACAGCAAGGTTCAGGACCAGCTTGTTCTTGAAGACCGGCAGCTTGAACTGCGGAATGGTCTCCTTCTGCATCACGATCGGTCCGGCAATCAGCTGCGGAAAGAACACGACGAAGAGCATGTAGCGCGGGAAATCACACTCGGTGACCTCGCCCTTCCAGGTGTCGATCAGGAACGAGATCTGCTGGAAAGTGAAGAACGATATCGCCAGGGGCAACACCAGGTGCAGCAGCGGGATATCCGCTCCGGCGATGACGTTCGCGTTGCCGATGAAGAAGTCGGCATATTTGAACACCGCGATCAGACCGAGGTTGAAGACTATACCGCTCACCAGGATGAACTTGTCCTTCACGGCGCGCAGGACCCGGTGAAAACCGTAATTGACGACGACCGAACCCAGCAGCAGCGGCAGGTAGATCGGCGTCCACCAACCATAAAAAACAAGCGAGGCAAGAATGAGCCACCAGATGATGCCGTTTTCCCAGCCATAGTGCCGGAGGATCAGATATCCAAGCAGGACGGGAGGCAGGAACAGGTAGATAAATTCCAATGAACTGAAGACCATGACTCAGCCCTCCTTCTTGTCAGCAACGGATTGAACGGATTTCTCGATAACCGTCAGATTTGCTTCGTCTTCCTGCAGGAGCTTTTCCAGCAGACTGGTGCTGCCCTGGTGGCCGCGATCGGCCCCCTTCCGGGCCAGCTCGATTGCCTTCTGGCGGTCCTGGAGCACGAGGCCGCCCTCGGCGAACAGCCGGGCGAGTTCCTGCATCGCGCCGGGATGACCGACGGCAACGCCGCGTTCCAGCAATGTGACTGCCGCGTCCGGCTCGAGACCGTGTTTTCTCTTGAGGTGAAGACGGGCGAGCGCGGTCAGTGCACCGCCGTGTTCGGCAGTCGCTGCCAGCCGCAGCCACTTCAGCGCTTCAGCGGTTTTTTCTTCGTCCGCTGCCCCCGTGAGGAGCATCAGTGCGAGATCGTGCATCGCGCCGGCGTCGCCGAGATTTGCCGAGCGCAGGAACCAGTCCTTGGCGAGCGAGCGGTCGGCGGCCATGAATTCGCCATCGCGGTAAATCCGGCCCAGCGTCTTTGCCGAGCTCGCCGACCCGTCGCGGGCTTTCTGCTCAAGACCGGTGATCGCACGCTCCGCCCAGAAACGGGCACGGTCCGGATCCGGGGTCAGACCGTAACGGCCCGTAAGCAGGATGCGCGCATAATTGATGGTGGACGAGGGATACCCGGCGATGGCCGCCTGTTCGTAGTGGTGGAAGGCCGCGTTCAGGTCGCGCTCCGCACCAATGCCGCGCTCGTAGTGCTTGGCAAGCTGCACATGCGCCTTGGGATAGTCCCACTCAAGCGACTTGAGGAACCACTGCAGGGCAATCTCGGCGCAATGTTCACCGGACGAGCGCTGAAACAGGCGTCCGAGTTCATAGGCGGTCTCGCCACGAAATGCGAAGGAATACCGGACGGCTTCCATGAAGATCAGGCGAGACTGGTCCAGGTCGGCTTCGACGCCCCAGCCGTTCTTGTAGGCCCGGCCGAGATGGAAGAGCGCGACCGGATGGCCGTCATTTGCAAGCTGGGTCAGAATATCGGCTGCGGCCTCCCAGCGGCCGACTTTCTGCAGACCGCGGGCCTGCTTGATCATTTCCTCGATGGTCGGGTCGATCCGCTCGGACTTGGCCTTCACCGGCGTGGTGTCGGAAGAAAGTGCCACGGCACCGGCGACACCGAATACAGCTCCGAGCAAGAGCCCTTTCCAAAGCAGCGATTTCTTGTTCATCCGGGTCATAGCAGCACCTCCAGGGTGAATTTCGTATCCAGCCGGCCCGTGTCGAACCTGTTCAGACGCTGAGTGTTTTCATGACAGGAGCATTCAAGCTCGGCCGGTTTTTCGGGGGAGCGGTTCCGGTCTTCCTGGACCCCGGCCGCCGCGATGGCGCCCATGATCAGGCCGGTTGCCCCAATGATGGTTTCTTCGAACGGAAAGAACGGTTTAGCCATTGTTCTGCCTCCAGATTCTGCAGGAGACGCCTTCCAGGAGTTCCAGCGTGCCTTCCTTATGGGATGTTGCCGTTTCGGCCGGCGTCACCGGGCAGACCAGGTCCTTGCGGCGCCTGGTAGCCAGAGCAACGTGCTCCGGGTCGCGGTCGATCAGCATCAGCAATTCGCCGACGATCAGGCGCGCCGGGTCGGAGCTGAAGTGATAGGCATCCGTGAAATTCTCCAGGTCGCGCGTGAAGGGCGTGTCGAAATCCAGATCCACGACGGGGGCCAGCGTCGAAAGCCGCTCACGGAACTTGTGATTGGCGGCCGTGAGACCGAAATCGGAGATCCGGCGCTGCATCTCGGAGATGGTCGGCGGGATCAGGAAGATGAGGTCCACATCGTTTTCGGCAGACCAGGACGCGATTTCCTCGACCATGCCCCACAGCTCATCCGACTGCTTGAAGCGGCGCCAGTCGGCCGCACCGTTGGTGCCGACCTGCTTGGCGAAAAGCTGTGGCAGATCGCGTTCGATGAGGATTTCGGGCCAGTACCTGCCCCAGCGCCCAAGGCCATAACCGTGTCCGTGGTAGACCGCCGGCAGCCGCAGGGCCGAGACCGAAGTGCTCAAGGCGCATTCGTCACACAGGGCCGGATCGAGAAGCGCCTCGACCGAGAGCATGCCGATCGCGTTGAAATCGGCCGCCCTGGCTTCCTGGACGGGCCAGAAGGAAATGTCTTCGAAGGATCCTGTCAGGGCCGGATAGCGTTCCTCGAGCAGGCGCCATCCAGTCTTGGCAACGAACCAGTTGGTGTAATAGCCGAAAGGATTGTCGGCGAGCGCGATTGCTTCGGGAACACGGTTCATTCCGCCCTTGAAGCGGGCATCCATGCTTCTGAGCGGCAGGCTGACGATCAGCGTGTCGAGGTCAACCGTATCGCGCAGGTATTTGAACGTGTCGTAGATCTCGTAGACGGTCGCCCCGCCATAGGCGAAGTTGTAGACATCGTCACGGCCGAGTTCCTGCCAGTACTTGTCCTGAAGCGCCCGTGCTCGGCTGTCTCCCAGGACAACCGTCGAGGCCTTGATCCGCGGATACTCGATCATCTTGTAGAGCGGGTAATGTGCCTTGACGCTGGTTTCCTTCTTGTTCAGGTCAAGGTCCACCAGCCGGTTGTGATCGAACGCGTCGACGACGACATTGAACGCGACCGGAGCCAGCGCGATCATCGCGGTCATGGCCATGGCGGCGGTGTAGAATCTTGAAGTCGGTCTCATGGCAAAGCCCCTGAAATTGTTTCTGGGTCTTTTGGAAACAAGAACCGGGCCAGCACGCGATTATCTAGAAAAATTAAATAAATACAGATAGTTGTACTGACTTTCTGATTTTGGGAAGTCGCCCTCTGTCCGATTTTGAAAAGGCGCGTTTTGCAAAATCGAAAACCGCATCAACACTCAGACGGCGGCCGTCCACCCCAGCAGGTAGGTGATCATGCCGCTGCTCGGCGGATCGATAAGACCGGCCATCAGGCAGACGCCGAGGAAGAGCATCGTGACATAGAGAAAGGTCAGGTAGCTCGCCATCCAGTTCTGCAGCGTCGCGATGAGACCGTCGCCCTCGCCCGCGCGCTGGTCCCCCCGGTTCGACCAGCGCTGCTTCGACAGGCGGAAGATGCAATAGACCTTCACCGACGCGTTGATGAGCTGGTTGAAGTAGAGGATGAACGGATAGCTGAGGTCCACCTTGCGCGCGTACTGAAACAGGAACAGCGACAGAAGCATGCGCGTGATGCAGATGAAGACGACGTAGCCGAAGATGTAGTGCGGGTCGTAGAGGAACGACGTGCAGACGGCGAGGACCGGGCTCACCAGCATGGTCCACATGGAGACCCGCTGATCGAGCAGGCACCACCAGATGAAGAACGGCATGCGGTGCGGACCGAGCGCCAGCGCCCGGGAGCCGTTGCGCAGCATGTTGCCGGACCAGCGGCGGAAATTCTGCACCATCCGGTCCATGCCGGATCCTTCGATCACCTCGACCGTGTAGCCCATGGCGTCGGGCACGTAGAGCATGCGGCAACCCGACTGCAGCATGTAGTACCAGGTGCTCTTGTCGTCGCCGGACAGGAAACGGAATTTGCCCCAGAGCCAGTGTTCCAGGTGATCGGCTTCCAGCAGGCGGATGAACTTCAGCTTTACAAGGTGATTGGCGCGGAAAACGGACATGCGTCCGGTCAGCGTCAGAACCCTGCCGGACAGGGAGTGGGACTGCATGGCAAGACGTCTCTGGGCAAACCGCATGGTCAGCCAGTTGGCGACCCATTTCGGTCCGATGCAGAGCACTTCCTCGTCGGTCGTGCAGGCCTGGAGATCGGGATAGAGCTTGAACAGCGGCAGGCAGGCACCAACGGCGTTGGGCGCCAGTATGAAGTCGCCGTCCATGAAGATGATCAGGTCGTCGGCCTCGACATTGCCGCGGCTCATCGCGCGCAGCACGAGGCCGATCGCAAGCCGCTTGCCCGGCTGGTTCTGCCGCACCACATGCAGCGTGACATCCAGATCCGACCATTCGCGAACGAGCAGGTTGGAAATCAGCTCCTCGTCATAGCGGTCGCCCGAGCCGAGCCAGATCGTGCCGGGAACCCCTGCGTCCCTGATCTCGCGGCAGATCGAGCGGATGACCTTCTCGGTGATGTCGCGATGCTCCTTGTAGGTGGTCATCATGAAATGCAGATGCCGCGGGCGCCAGCCATCGTCCCAAACCTTCTTGCCCGCATCGCGCATCGACGGATAGACGAACTTGCCGTAGATCCACGCCCGCACGGCATGGGTGAACCACCAGCCATAGCGCCAGATGCCCAGGAGGCCGATGACAAAGGTGATTTCCTTCGTGGACGGGCTGAAGAACACGTTTTCGAAGATCGTGAGGCCGATGAAGCAGCAGCCGAAATAGAGCGCGATCTGGAACAGCGCCCAGGGCGTCCACTTCTTCCAGCCTTTCGGCTGGTGCATGATCTCGTCGACCTTGTAAGGAAGGGTTGAACTGTCCTGTGCCATCACTGCCCACTCACCAGTTGCTGGGCGGTCCGGAAGACGATGTTGTTCCGGTGGCGCTCGAAATAGACCGTGATGGGCGTGCCGCTGGCCGGAAAAGCTCCGCCTTCCGGCACGAGTGTCACCTTTGCGGAGCGCGCGTCCGGGGCCCTGAACCGGAAGGTCTCGGAAACCTCGTCGACAAAACCATCCGTGCGATCGATGTGGTCGACCGTACCCCTCACCCAGCGGTTTTCCGAGGGAACGAAGATATTGGCGGTGGTTCCAAGACGGATATGCAGAACTTCGTCCTGGGTGAGATAGGCGCTGACCTGTTCCGACCCCGACCTTTCAAGCACCAGAAGCGGTTCGCCCTGCTTGGCAGACGTGCCCTCCAGGATGTCGCTTTCCTTGACCAGTCCGGCGAAAGGAGCCGCGACCTTGAGCCGGGCTTCCTTGTCCATCAGGTCCTCAACGATGGACACCTGGAACGTCTCCTGGGACTTGAGCCTTGCCACCCGCGCCCTCATCTCGGCAAGGCGTCCGGCAAAGGCGTTGCCGGTGAACAGCCGGACACTGTCGCCGCCGGCAATCAGCTCTTCCAGTTCCTGAATGTGGATCTGCTTGCGTTCAAGGTCCGAGACAACCGACTTGAGTTCCAGCTCCGCGGCCTCGACGTCATCGGCAAGAGCAAGTCCTTTTTTCGCAAGGGAGCGCATGCGCTCGACCTTGAGGAGAGCGTTTTCCTTCGCGAGCTCAAGCCCTTCGACCTGAGACCCCGCCTGGCGCACATTGTTGCGCGCGACAAGGGCGTAGCCTTCGGCTTTCCGGTTTTCCTCGGCAAGCAAGGCTTCCGTTTCGGCAAGCTCCGCCCGGGTCGTGGCCAGGGCTGTCTGCGCCCGGCGCAACGTCTCTTCGTGCCGTCCGTCCTCCATGACCAGCAGAACCTGTCCGGCGGCAACGACGTCGCCAACGCCATGCTGTGCCGTCAGGACCCGGCCGTTTGCCGGTGCGGTGATCGCCTGCCGCTCGGACGTGACGACCGCCGACGTGACCTCGAGACGGAAGAGGGTTGCGAAGACGTAAAGCCCGACATAGCCGAACACCACTGCGCCGAGGGCGAAATAAAACAGTGTCATCACGATCTGTCTGACCGGCCAGCGCCGGACCGGCATGGCTTCGACCGGGTTCGGGTCAGGCTTTGTCGGGACAGGCGTGACGGGTGTATCGATGCGCACGATCGTGTCGGCGACATCCGTCATCTTGCCGCGCACAAGGTCTTCGACGAAGTGCTGCATCAGCGCGGTCTCACGCTCACCGAGCTGCACGAAGCGGTAAGCCACCTCGCCTTTTTCCTCGTCAAGGCGAATGACTTCGGCGTCGGCCTTCAGCGTGATGTTGAAGCCCTGGAAAGGCAGCGTACACAGCAGTGTCTGGCTGGAACCGACTTCCGGAAGCTCACGAAAGACGCCTGCGATCCGGCAGCCGCCAAGACCCCAATCGACAGCGTCGAAAGACTGCTCTCCGACGGCAACGCGCATCGGCGCCGTTACCCGGTAGTGCAGCCTTTGGCTGGGTCTTTCGTGAATGATTTCCAAGTTTTGCTTCCCATCGTTGCGTCGACAGCGAACCTTGTGCAACTGGGATGCCAACGGCCCAACGTGATTAACACCTGATCCGAAACACGATCAATTTTCATTAACTCATTGATTTTTTGAATTTTTCTTAAACTCGACTTTCAAATGCCCGGGAATGGCTTTGCAAAATGAAAAACCCCCGGCGGCCTGTGCGGCCCGGGGGTTTTCCCATTTTGCAAAGTTTTCAACGTGTGCGGAGAGCGGAAACAGGCCGCGAAACAAGTTCCCCGGCCTGTCTGGATTTTAGAATTCAGTCCTCAGAAGACGAAACAGTCATTGTCATAGAGGAACTGCAAGGACTGCTCACCAACACCGCTCAGCGTGCAGATGTCGTTGTAGCTGCCGTCTCCGGAAAGGTCGACGGACAGGAGCGTGCCGCCATCTGATCCGGTCGCCTGGAGCTTGCCGAGGAAGGTCTGGTCATCATCGCTGCCGGCAAGGTGGCTGAAATCCAGCAAGTCCGTGCCAATGACGAAATCGGTGATGAGATCCAGCCCGCTCAGGTCGTAACTGCGGAAGATGAACGTGTCGATGCCGGTGCCACCGGTCAGCGTGTCACTGCCACCGAGGCTCCGGATTTCGTCGTTACCCGCACCGCCATCAATCACGTTGATACCGGTCGTCCCTTTCAGGATGTCGTTGCCCGACCCGGACTTGATGTTGTCGATGAAGTGCAGCGTGTCCGTTCCGATCTCCAGGCCGTGGGCCTTCTTGTTGTGGAGAAGGATCGACAGGTCGACACCGAAAGCGGAGTAGTCGACGGTATCGTTGCCGCGGCCGCCATGCATGTAGTCGTTGCCGGCATCCCCATAGAACGTGTCATCGTCATGACCGCCGTAGAGCTTGTCGTTGTTGTGACCACCGCGCAGTTCGTCGTTGCCGGCACCGCCCTTGAGGATGTCTTCGCCGTAACCGCCCTGCATGATGTCGTCGCCGGAGCCGCCGACAAGCATGTCGACGCCGTTGCCGCCATCCATGGTGTCATTGCCGGTGCCGCCATTCATCGTGTCGTCACCATAGCCACCCTGCATGGTGTCGTCGCCGGAGCCGCCGTTGAGCGTGTCATTTTCATTGCCGCCGTCCAGCGCGTCGTTGCCGGAGCCGCCGTTGAGGGTGTCATTGCCGGATTCGCCGTAAAGCGTGTCATCGCCGTTGTTGCCGTTCAGCTCGTCGTTCTGCTGACCGCCATGGAGGATGTCGTTGCCGGAATTGCCGTAGAGCTTGTCCTCGCCCGACCCTCCATAAAGGGTGTCGTTTCCACTGCCGCCATGCAGGTGGTCATTGCCGTTGTTGCCGTAGAGCCAGTCGTCGCCGGAGCGGCCATGAAGCTCGTCGGCACCGGTGCCGCCGTGCAGGTGGTCATTGTCAGACCGTTCGATGACAACCGGCGTATCGCCACCGTTGCCGGGGTCGGGATCGGTACCGCCGTTGCCGGTATTATAGTGGGCGTTCAGAACCAGAGCATTGGCAAGACCGATATCGACCGTGAAGACGCTGTCGTCGAAATCGCGGTCGCCGCCGTTGAAGAGATCTTCAAACCCGAGCGTCAGCGTGCCCGCGTCGGTTTTCAGGACGCCGGTCGTGTGCAGGATATTGTCCGGGTTCAGGTTGACCGTGTCGCCATATGCGGCGGTGTGGTACGGATCGTACTGGATGAGCGTCTTCGTGCCACCAGGTGCAATGTGATAGAGGCGCGGACTGTCGCTGTCGAGCGTTGCCTGCGTTCCATCAGAGTTCTGGAACTCCAGCGTGCCGTTTTCCATGTCGAGATGCGAATAGCCGCCGTTGCGGCTGTAGCCGTTCGACACGATGAAAAACGCGACACGGTCGCCGGCGCTGACATCGAGGAATTCGCGGGATTCGCCGGCGATGAGATTACCGCCACTGCCCTGCAGCGAGGCGTTCGGCCAGATGAACTCGACATCCTGGATCGTGCCATCTTCTGCGATCTTGTAGTAGCCGAACGTGTTGCGGTAGCCGGCGGTTTCACCCTCGAACACCACGGAAACCGGATAGTCGTCGGTGATCTCGACCGATGTTACCTGCACGAGGCTCGGACCGCCCGAACCGTAGAGAATGTCGTTGCCGTTGTTGCCGTAGAGCGTGTCGTCTCCGGTTCCGCCCCAGATTTCGTCATTGCCGTCCTTGCCGGTCAGGAGATCGTCGCCGAAACGTCCGGACATTACGTCGGAGTGTTTCGAGCCATTCAAAACATCATCTTCATTGGTCCCGATGACGGGACGTGTTGCGGGTAAGCTGGGCATGTCAATGCACTCCTTCTGATAATGCGCAGACGCGCAGTTTCAGGCGGAGCTGTGCAGTTAACGGGCCATTAACCACATAAACGATGATCAGATTTTCTTTATTTTTTGCAATGCTTTATTTGTTAACTTTGTTTCAGTTGGCCGCGTCGTTTTCGAAAAAGCAACAGGGCCTTTCAGTTCTGCAAACGGAAATTTCGGTTATGGGAATTCCGCGTGATCCTCGGAAATGCCCTTCCGTTGCCGCCTGTCGTTCTCTCAGCCCGTCTTGGCAGCTGACGCCGCTCGTGTCAGCGCCAGCCGCCGCGCGAAGGCCACGACGAACACCAGGGTCAGGATCAGGATGATCGTCGGCGCGGGCGCGCTGTCGAGATAGAAGCTTGCGTAAGTCCCGGCGAGCATGGATGTCATGCAGACGGCCACAGACACCCAGAGCATGGTCCCGAAGGTCCGCACCAGCAGGAAGGCAATCGCGCCCGGTGCGATCAGAAGTCCGATGGCGAGGATAAGTCCTGCCGCCGAAAGGGTGGCCACGATTGTGAGCGAAAGCGCCGCCAGAAGCCCATAATGCAGCAGGTTGACGGGAAGACCGGACGCCCGGGCCTGTGCGGCATCGAAACTGTGCAGGACGAGATCCTTCCACTTCAGCACCAGGGCACCGCTCACGAGAAGCGCGATGATGCCGGCGGTGAGGAGATCCGACGCTCCGACACCGAGCATGTTGCCGAACAGGATATGATCGAGATGAGCATCGGTTTCGATGGCGACATAGAGCACGATGCCGAGGCCGAACATGCCCGAGAAGACGACGCCCATCACGGTGTCCTGCTTCACCCGGCTGTTGCCGGCCAGATACCCCGTTGCCAGGGCGCAGATCATTCCGGCCGCAAACGCGCCGATCAGAAGCGGCATACCGAAAATATAGGCAACCACGATCCCGGGCAGGATGGCATGGCTGACGGCATCGCCCATCAGCGCCCAGCCCTTCATGACCAGAAAACACGAGAGCAGCGCGGTCGGGATGGAGACGATGATGCAGATCAGGAAGGCGTTCTGCATGAAAGGGAAGCGGAACGGCAACAGAAGCGTGTCGAGATCCATCAGGCGGCCTCCCCGCCTGTCGGGTCCGCTTCGTCCGGCTGCGGTTCACGCAAGGCTGCCGCCGCCTTGCGCCGGGCTGCCAACAGGCCGTGCTTGGGCGCGAACACGAATGCGGTCAGGAAGACAAGGGTCTGAAGCGTCACGATAATGCCGCCCGTCGCGCCGTCCAGAAAGTAGCTGACATAAGCGCCTGTGAAGCTGGTGAGCGCGCCGATGGCAACCGAAAGCGCGATCAGACGCGGAAAGCGGTCGCACAGCAGATAGGCGGTGGCACCGGGCGTTACCACCATGGCGATGACCAGGAACGCGCCCACCGTCTGCATCGCCGCGACGACGGAGGCGGACAGAAGCACGAAGAAAACGGCTTTCAACGCGCCCGGGTGCAGACCGATGGACCGTGCATGGTTCTCATCGAAGAACGTCACCATCAGGTCTTTCCATTTGGCCAGCAATACCGCCAGCGACACAAAACCGATGATGGCAAGCTGAAGTGTGTCCTCGGGCGTGATCGCCAGGATGTTGCCCATTGTTATGGTCTGAATGGAGACCGACATCGGGTTCACGGAGACAATGAACAGGCCGAGGCCGAAAAAGGAGGTGAAGATGAGCCCGATGATCACGTCCGGTTTCAATCCGGATCGCTCTGAAAGGAACAGCATGGCACCGGCAGCCAGCCCGCCCGCGAGAAAGGCGCCGAGCGAAAACGGCAGTCCGAGAACGTAGGCCCCGGCAACACCGGGTACGACTGAATGAGACAGCGCATCTCCGATCAGGGACCAGCCCTTCAGCATCAGGTAAGCGGACAGAAATGCACAGACGCCACCCACCAGTGCCGATACCCACATGGCATTGACCATGTAATTGTAGGCAAAAGGCTCCAGGAGGATCGACATTACCGCTTGCCGTCCGTGGTCTGGACCTCGTCGCCGTACTGCACGAACGGTCTTTCGTCGTCGGTCAGGATCGTCACCGTGCGCTGGTCACCATCGGTGTGCAGCGTTTCGTCCGAAATGGTGAAATGACGCAACACGCCACCGAAGGCCTGTTCCAGGTTTTCACGGGTGAAGGTCGTCTGCGTCGCGCCATAGGCCAGAACCGTACCCTTCACCAGCACGGTCCGGTCGCAGAACTCTGGAACCGAGCCGAGATTGTGTGTCGAAACCAGCATCACCCGGCCCTCCTCCCGGAGTTCCTTCAGAAGCGCCACGATCTGCTCTTCGGTCTTGACGTCCACGCCGGTGAAGGGCTCGTCCAGCAGGATCACCTGGCCGTCCTGTGCGAGGGCACGGGCGAGAAAGACGCGCTTGCGCTGGCCACCGGACAGTTCACCGATCTGGCGCTGGCGGAAGTCCTGCATATTGACCCGGCGTAGCGCCGTGTCGACCGCAGCGTGATCGGCCGGTTTCGGACGGCGCAAAAACCCCATGTGGCCGTACCGGCCCATCATGACGACGTCCTCGACCAGCACCGGGAAAGACCAGTCGACCTCCTCCGATTGCGGCACATAGGCAACCAGGTTCCGCTTCAGCGCCGCGCGCACCGGCAGATCGAGAATGCGGATCTCGCCCTGTGCCGCGGGGACGAAACCCATGATCGCCTTGAAGAGCGTCGACTTGCCCGCCCCGTTCACGCCGACCAGAGCCGTCACGGTGCCCCTTGGAATGGAAAAGCTTGCGTTCCACAACGCCGTGTGACCGTTGCGGTAGGTAACGGTCACATCCTTTGCGGAAAGTCCGCCAGCGTCCGCTGACACGGTCGCATCCATTTCGGGGTCCTTGACGATTTGCAGCACGGGTCACCCCATTAAAGAGTACTCTTCACGACATAACAATCGGGTGGCCGCCGGTCGGCCCGCAGCGATCAGTTCGACGCAGACTTCAATCCTTCGGCAACGGTTGTGGCGGTCACTCTCAGGAGATCGAGATAGGTCGGCACCTTGCCACCGGCCTCGCTCAACGAGTCCACGTAGAGCTCGCCGCCGTAGCTTGCGCCGGTTTCCCGTGCGACCTGCTTTGCCGGCGCGGTGTTCACCGTGCTTTCGCAGAAGACGACCGGGATCTCGTTTTCCCTGACACCATCGATCACGGACCTGACCTGCTGAGGCGTGCCGACCTGGTCAGCGTTCATCGGCCAGAGATAGAGTTCCTTCATGCCGAAGTCCCGGGCGAGATAGCTAAAGGCCCCTTCGCAGGTGACCAGCCAGCGCTGTGCCTGCGGGATTTCCGCGACCGCCTCGCGAAGCGGTTCGATGGTTGCCCGTAACTGCTCCTTGTAGGCTTCCGCATTCTGTTCATATGTTGCGGCGTTGTCCGGATCCTGCGCTGAAAAGGCCGCAACGATGTTGTCGATATAGACCAGCGCGTTGTCGAGCCCCATCCAGGCATGCGGGTTCGGCTTGCCTTCATAGGCCCCTGATCTGATGGCGATCGGATCGATGCCGTCCGTCAGCGTCGCCGACGGGATGTCGCCGAGATTGGACAGGAACTGCTCGAACCAGAGTTCCAGGTTCATACCGTTCCAGAGGATCAGATCGGCATCGGATGCTCGTACGATGTCCTGTGGCGTCGGCTGGTAACCGTGAATTTCCGCGCCCGGTTTGGTGATCGACACGACTTCGGCAGCCTCTCCCGCCACATTGCCGGCGATGTCGGCAATCACGGTAAAGGTGGTCGCGACCTTCATCTTGTCGGCCGCCTGCGCAACCGGTGACATGAGTATCGCGAGGGAGGTCATGGACGCGGCAAACAAGGACCTTCTGATCATTCCGGACTCCAAACTGGGATTTCGCTCCGTCTTCTGCAATTGATATTGCAAATCATTTGCAACTGTCAAGCCAGTTGCGAACGATTCTCATTAAACTTTGGCAATCATCAAGGGCGTTAGCGTTGTGTGGTCAAAAGAAAAGGCCGGGAATGGGCAGGCACGAAACGCCTAAAGCGCGTAGATGATTTCAGCCGCGCGGACGGCGGCCGACGCCCTGTTTTCGACGCCGAGTTTGACGAAGATCTGCTCGAGGTGCTTGTTGACCGTGCGCGGTGAGAGACCGAGGATCTCGCCGATGTCCTTGTTCGCCTTGCCTTTGGCGATCCAGATCAGCACCTCGGCTTCGCGCTGGGTGAGTTCGAACCGGTCCTGGAGCGCCCGGATCTGACCCGCTTCGTCCTCTTTCGTGACGCGGAAGAGGTTTTCGTCCGGCCCGACGCGGCCAAGCGGATGCAGCTGGACCGCGAGCGTATCGGACAGTCCGAGCATGAAACTCTTGTGGTAGGCGCCGGACGGTTCGGATGTGTCGAGCCAGTCGCCAAGCGCCTTGCCAAGCTGCTGCAGGCTCGTCTCCGCGTTTCCCGCCTGTTCGAGAAGCGACTGGATCTGCGGTGTCGACCAGAGGATGTTGCCTGCGGCATTGACCGCGACGAGGTGGCGGCCGGCAGCATCCAGCGCCACGTGGGCGCTCTGCACCGAACGCGCATTCTTGAGATGAACTTTGATGCGCGCCTTCAGTTCATCAACGTCGATCGGCTTGGTCAGGAAGTCGACACCACCCGATTCCAGCGCCTTCACGATATGCTCGGTTTCCGACAGCCCCGTCATGAAGATCACCGGCACATGTTTCAGGGCCGGGTTGTCCTTGATCCTCCGGCAGGTTTCGAAGCCGTCCAGCCCGGGCATGACCGCGTCCATCAGGATCGTGTCGGGCGTGACCTTGCCGCAAATCGTGAGCGCGGCCTCGCCGCTGGTCGCAACCAGGACGGCGACGCCCGTCTTTTTCAGCGCCTCGGTCACGAACCCGAGGGTCTCCGGGCTGTCGTCCACCACAAGGACGGTATCGCGGCGGTCATCCGTCATTGGTTTCCAGTTCGCTCAGAACGTCGTTATAGGCGTCAAAATCAAAGCGGTTGAGATGACCATGAAGCGTTTCGACAAGGGGTTTATTCTCGGGGGTGCCGGCAAGTTCGGCAAGCTTTGCCTCGATGCCCTCCACATATCCGATCTCGGCAAGCGAGATCAGATCGGCGACGTGTTTTGCACCCGGTGATCTCAGCCGTGCCGGTTTGGCAGGTTCCGGGCCGTCCTGCTGAACCGTTTCCGTCCAGGTCAGGCCGAGATGTTTCTGCAAGAGATCGAGCAACTGGCCGATGTCAAACGGTTTCGCCAGGGTCGCATCATGAAGCGAAGGCCCGTCGGGCCGAAGGGACTGGTCGCCGATATTCGCCGACAGCATCACGATCGGTGTGTGCTCATCCGCGCGGCGCAGCGCCTGGGTCAGTTCCCATCCGTTCATGCCGGGCATCAGAATGTCGACGAGATAGAGATCCGGCGCCAGATCGACCAGCGCCGACAGGCACTCCGCACCGTTTGAGGCTTCCAGAACCGTGAAGCCGATCGGTTTCAGGATTTCACTCACCAGCGCGCGGTGATCGGGATTGTCGTCAACCACGGCGATGGTCTTGCGTGCGCCCTTGTAGCCCCTCACCTGATGCTCGAGGCGGACGATATCGACCGGCCGGTCCACGGCGGCCAGCATGAGGCGGACCTCGAAGGATGCGCCCTTTCCGGGCTCGCTCGCGAGCGCGATCGCGCCGCCCATGGTTTCCGTCAGCAGCTTGGTGATGGTCAGGCCGAGGCCAAGCCCCGGGGCAGAGCGGCTCGCCGGCGCCTTGCTGCGGCCGAACGGTTCGAAGATCTTGGCCTGCTCCTTGAGATCGATACCCGGCCCGGTGTCCTTGATGACGAAGCTTGCGACCTGGGACCGGTAGCCGACGCTGAGCGAAACCTTGCCGCTTTCGGTGAACTTGATGGCGTTTGACAGAAGGTTGACCAGGATCTGCCGCAGCCGCTTCTCGTCGGTCCTGACGAAGACCGGCAGGTTGGGCGCGGCGTCGAATTCGAACCCGAGCCCCTTCGCGCTTGCCTGCATTTCGAACATGTCGACGATCTGGTCGAGGAAATCGTGGATGTTGATCTCGTTGGAGTAGATCTGCAGACGGCCCGCCTCGATCCGCGATATGTCCAAGAGCCCGTCAATCAGGCCGGAGAGATGTTCGGCACTGCGCCGGATCGTGCTGACGGCGGGCTTGCGGGCCATGGGCAGGGTTTCATCGCGTTCCAGCACCTGCGCGTAGCCGAGCACCGCATTGAGCGGCGTCCTGAGTTCGTGGCTGAGACCGACCACGTAGCGGCTCTTGGCAAGGTTCGCCGCCTCGGCATCTTCCTTGGCCTTTTGCAGGGCCGCATCGGTCACGCCGTGCGCATCGATCTCCTTCTGCAGGAGAGCATTCTGGCGCGCCGATTCTTCCTCGGCGACCCTGCGCGTGTCATGGGCGAGAACCAGGAACCAGCAGGCTATTCCGGCGACGATCGTGAAGACGAAGAAAATCAGGGTGATCGTCTGGGCGATGATACCGGTCGGATCTCCGAACCGGCTGACGGCCTGCGCGTAGATCACCCACAGGACGAGGCCGATCCCGGTGATGGAAATTGCTGACGCGATGGCGTAGCGGCCCAGACGCGAGTTCAGTGAGGCGATCACCTGTTCCGGCAACACCAGCGATGCGACGCTGCCGACCTGATGCGCCAAGCGTGCATTGGGCTTGCAGGAATCATGGCACCTTGCATCGAGCGAGCAGCACAGCGAGCAGATCGGCGCCTGATAAGCCGGGCAGTAGGCCATGTCCTCCGGTTCGAAGGGGTTTTCGCAAATCGAACAGGCAATGCTCGATTTGTCCTGCCAACTCGCACGCGGCTTGCGCGCCAGATAATATTTTCCCCTGGTCGCGTAGGCGATCAGGGGCGCTGCCACAAAAGCGATCGCCATCGCCAGGAAGGTGGCGAGTGCGGCCGGGACTTCTCCGAACTGGCCAAAATGCGCTGCAAGCGAAAGACCCGCCGCAAGCAGCATCGCGCCGGTACCGACGGGGTTGATGTCATAAAGGTGGGCCCGCTTGAATTCGATGCCGGGCGGCGATAATCCGAGCGGCTTGTTGATGAACAGATCCGCGGAGATCGCCGACAGCCAGGCCATTGCGACAATGGAAAAGACCCCGAGTGTCTCCTCCAACAACGTGTAGATGCCAAGTTCCATCAGAAGCAGTGCGATACCGACATTGAACACCAGCCAGACCACGCGTCCGGGATGCGAATGCGTCAACCTTGAGAAGAAATTCGACCAGGCAAGAGACCCGGCATAGGCGTTCATCACGTTGATCTTGAGCTGGGCCACCACGACGAAGGCAGCCATCAGCAGGAGCACGACGGTCTCGTTGGGGATCATGTAGCCGAAAGCAACGGTATACATGCGCGAGGGTTCGTCGGCGTGCTCGACGGGGACGCCGTGCGACAGCACCAGCACGGCGAGGAAGGACCCCGCGATCATTTTCGGAGCGCCCAGAACGACCCAGCCCGGTCCGGCAAGGAAAAGGGCGAGCCGGTGCCGCCGGCGCGCAAAATCTTCTGCAGGCAGGAACCGGAGGAAATCGACCTGTTCACCGATCTGCGCCATCAGGGCAAGGATGACGGCTGTCGCAGCACCAAAGCTGATCAGGTTGACGCTTTCCCAGCCTCCCGGTTCGGTCCGGGGTGCCTGGGTTGCCGGATCGATTCCGGAGAATGTCAGCCACTGTCCGACAGACTGCCAGTCCGTAAACGCGATGAACACGAAGGGCAGGATGTTCAGGACGATCCAGAACGGCTGCGTTGCAAGCTGGAACCGGCTGATCCAGGTGATGCCGTGGGTTACCAGCGGAATGACGGCGACGGCGCTGATGATGTATCCCAGCCAGAGGGGGACCCCGAAGGCGAACTCGAGTGCGCTCGACATGATCGAGGCTTCGATGGCGAACAGGATGAAGGTGAAACTGGCGTAGATGAGCGACGTTATGGTCGATCCGATGTAACCGAACCCCGCGCCGCGGGTCAGCAGGTCGATGTCGACGCCGTAACGCATGGCATAGCGGCTGATCGGCAAGCCGACGATCAGGAGAACCAGGCTTCCCACCAGGATGGCGACAAAGGCGTTGGCGGTTCCGTGTGACAGCGTGATGGCACCGCCGATCGCTTCCAGCGCCAGAAAGGAGATCGCGCCTATCGCGGTCTGGGAGATGGCCCGCGAGGAGAACCGGCGGGCTCCCTTCGCCGTGAAGCGAAGGGCATAGTCCTCAAGCGTCTGGTTGTTGACCCATTTGTTGTACTGACGGCGAACGGGCAATATGCGCTGACGGGCGGTCAATGCGTCTTCCCTGCCCTGCTTTTGGCCATATGCCCATTTTTTCGGCAAAAAGCCGTCTGCATTGCCCCAACTTTCCCTGTTTACAGTCCAAGGCGATCTACACAGCACAATCCGTGCCGACCGGTGCCGGCAATGCCGGACCGTCCCCACCGCCGCTTACGTCAATTGACGTATGTTGCGCTGCAGTTGTTCCGGCGCACGATCCGTCCCCGATGGCGGCAATCCTTCCAGCCGTCCTGCACCGGCAGGGAACCGGTGCATCGTATCAAGGGGACTTACATGAAAAACACATTCACCAAATTCGCCCTCGCTGGCCTGATGGCCTCCACCATGATCGGTGGCGCAGCTGCCGACGACGACACGATCAAGGTCGGCATCCTGCACTCGCTTTCCGGCACGATGGCGATCTCCGAAACCACGCTCAAAGACGCCATGCTGATGCTCATCGAGGAGCAGAACAAGAAGGGTGGCCTTCTGGGCAAGAAGCTTGAAGCCGTGGTCGTCGATCCGGCTTCCGACTGGCCGCTGTTTGCCGAAAAGGCACGCGAACTGATCGAAGTGAATGGCGTCGATGCCGTCTTCGGCTGCTGGACGTCCGTTTCGCGCAAATCCGTGCTTCCGGTCTTCGAAGAGCTGAACTCGCTTCTCTTCTACCCGGTTCAGTACGAAGGCGAAGAGTCCCAGCGCAACGTTTTCTACACGGGTGCCGCTCCGAACCAGCAGGCGATTCCGGCCGTTGACTACCTGATGAACGAAGAAGGCGTCGAGCGCTGGGTTCTTGCCGGAACCGACTATGTCTATCCGCGCACGACCAACAAGATCCTCGAAGCCTACCTGAAGTCCAAGGGTGTCGCTGAAGAAGACATCATGATCAACTACACGCCGTTCGGTCATTCCGACTGGCAGACGATCGTTTCGGACATCAAGACATTCGGTTCGGGCGGCAAGAAAACCGCCGTGGTCTCCACGATCAACGGCGACGCCAACGTTCCGTTCTACAAGGAACTGGCAAACGCCGGCATCAAGGCCGAAGACATTCCGGTCGTTGCCTTCTCCGTGGGTGAAGAAGAACTCGCCGGCCTCGACACCGGCCCGCTTGTCGGCCACCTCGCTGCCTGGAACTACTTCCAGTCCGCCGATACCGACATCAACGCCGAGTTCATCGATGCATGGCATGCCTTCATCGGCGACGAGGACCGTGTGACCAACGATCCGATGGAAGCACACTTCATCGGCTTCAACATGTGGGTCGAAGCTGTCGAGAAGGCCGGCACCACCGATCCGGATGCCGTGATCGACGCAATCGTCGGTGTCTCCGTGCCGAACCTGACAGGCGGATATTCGGCCATGATGCCGAACCACCACATCACCAAGCCTGTTCTGATCGGCGAGATCCAGGACGACGGCCAGTTTGAAACGGTCTGGGAAACTTCCGGTACGGTGGTTGGCGATGCATGGTCCGACTACCTGGAAGGCTCCAAGGATCTGATCTCGGATTGGCGTGCGCCGCTTTCCTGCGGCAACTTCAACACCGCCACCGGCAAGTGCGGCGGTTCCGGGTCCTAAGGGAGGAACCAGCGGAGCGGGTCTTTCTGGGCCCGCTCCGCACCTTTCCTGCCACTGTTGTCCCGGACGCCAAATGGGGAACCCGGGAAGACGCGAGAACCAAAACCTCATCCTGAGGAGGACCTTCGGGTCCGTCTGAACGGCTCCCGGGGATGAGGCGTTTTTTCAAATTCACAGCGCCGGTGGACCTATGTCCTTCTTGAAATCGTTTTTGCTATTCCTTTGCCTGCTGGCCAGCCCGGCCCTTGCACAATCCGATCCGGAAACGCTCCGTCCGCTGATCAACGAACTTGCCAAGGGAAAATACGCCGAAACAGAGCAGCAGATCGGCGACCTGGCGGCGACGGGCGATCCCGCGGTTGCGCCGGCGCTCGAAGCCCTGGGCGCGGGTGACCTTTATTTCCGCAAGTCGGACGGTCAGGTCTTCATTGCGGAAAAGGACGGCAAACAGTTCAAACTCACGGATCCGCTGACCCTGGAGGCGCAAGGCGAAGCCGGCCGGCGCGAGGTCAAGAAGATCAAGGTGAACAACAAGCTGCGACGGGTTATCCGCTCTGCGCTCGGTTCCCTTACCCTGATGGCTCCGGACCCGAAGGTCCGCATCGCGGCCGCGGAAGCCGTTTTCAAGGCGAAAGATCCCGGCAGCATTGAAGCCCTAGATACAGCCATTGCCGCCGAGCAGGACGAAAACGTCCTCCGGGTCATGCAACAGGCGCGCGCTGCGGCGGTTCTGAATTCGGATCTGGACGAGGCCGACAAGATCGCGGCTGTCGAAACGCTTTCCGAGATGGGCAACCGCGAAGCGCTGTCGCTGCTGATCGCCGTCAGGTCGAGCACCGAGGGCGCGGTACAAGTTGCTGCCACAGCCGCCGTCACGAAAATCGAGAAATCCATCGCAGCATGGGACGCGGCTCAAAACATCTGGTACGGCATCTCGCTCGGATCGGTTCTGCTGCTTGCCGCCATCGGGCTTGCCATCACATTCGGCGTGATGGGCGTCATCAACATGGCGCATGGCGAGATGGTCATGATCGGGGCCTACACGACCTTCGTGGTTCAGGAACTCATCAGGACATCGGCCCCAGGCCTGTTCGACTATTCTCTCTTCATCGCACTGCCCCTCGCCTTTCTGACCGCGGGCCTGATCGGAATTGCGATCGAGCGCGGCGTCATCCGCTGGCTCTACGGCCGTCCCCTGGAAACGCTCCTGGCCACGTGGGGGATCTCGCTCATCCTGCAACAGGCCGTGCGCTCCATCTTCGGCCCGACGAACCGTGAAGTCGGCAACCCGGACTGGATGTCCGGAGCGTTCGAACTTGGCCAGATGACCATCACCTATAACCGCATGTGGATCGTCGTCTTCGCGCTGCTGGTGTTTGCCGGCCTGATGCTGGTGCTGAAGAAAACACCGTTCGGGCTCTACACGAGAGCCGTTACCCAGAACCGGCGCATGGCGGCCTCCATGGGGATCCGCACACCCTGGATCGACGCGCTGACCTTCGGTCTCGGTTCCGGAATTGCCGGAATTGCCGGCGTCGCGCTGTCACAGATCGACAACGTGTCGCCCAACCTCGGCCAGGGGTACATCATCGACAGCTTCATGGTCGTTGTGTTCGGCGGTGTCGGAAACCTCTGGGGCACGCTGGTGGGCGCAATGACGCTTGGCGTGGTCAACAAGTTCCTGGAACCCTATGCAGGAGCGGTGCTTGGCAAGATCTTCGTTCTCGTCTTTATCATCCTGTTCATTCAGAAGCGTCCGAGGGGGCTGTTCGCCCTCAAGGGCCGGGCAGTCGAAGCAT
Organism: Roseibium sp.; assembly: GCF_965229775.1. Taxonomy (GTDB): domain Bacteria; phylum Pseudomonadota; class Alphaproteobacteria; order Rhizobiales; family Stappiaceae; genus Roseibium. The sequence continues at coordinate 3,440,297 of NZ_OZ245929.1, read as the reverse complement.
GATGTCGTCTTTTCTCTTCCGCGCTATGGATGCGCGCGCCGGTGTCTTCCTGGCGATCATGGCCGCCGTCATCATTCTCGTTCCGGCATGCAATCTTTTCGTACCGGAGAGTTCCGCCTTGCACGTGCCGACCTATGCCGTCACGCTGATGGGCAAGTACCTGACCTACGCGCTTCTTGCGCTGGCGGTCGATCTGGTCTGGGGCTATTGCGGTATTCTCTCGCTCGGCCATGCGGCATTCTTCGCACTCGGCGGCTACGCCATGGGCATGTACCTCATGCGGCAAATCGGCACCCGCGGAGTTTACGGTGACCCGATCCTTCCGGACTTCATGGTGTTCCTGAACTGGCAGGAGCTGCCGTGGTACTGGTACGGATTCGACATGTTCTGGTTCGCCGCCCTCATGGTCGTGCTGGTTCCGGGACTGCTGGCCTTCGTGTTCGGCTGGTTCGCGTTCCGCTCACGGGTCACAGGTGTCTACCTGTCCATCATCACCCAGGCCCTTACCTACGCACTTCTGCTGGCGTTCTTCCGCAATGACATGGGATTTGGCGGCAACAACGGCCTGACCGACTTCAAGGACATTCTGGGTTTCGACATCCAGGCGGACACGACACGTGCCGGTCTGTTTGCGGCCTCGGGCATTGCCCTGGTCATCTGCTTCCTGATCTGCCGGTCCATCACGCGCTCGAAGCTCGGAAAGGTTCTGGTGGCGGTTCGCGACGCGGAGAGCCGGACGCGCTTCCTCGGTTACCGGGTGGAACACTACAAGCTGTTCGTCTGGACACTTTCGGCCATGATGGCCGGCGTCGCCGGCGCGCTCTATGTCCCGCAGGTCGGCATCATCAACCCGGGCGAGTTCGCACCCGCAAACTCGATCGAAGTGGTGATCTGGGTCGCGGTCGGCGGCAGGGGAACGCTTGTCGGTGCCGTGCTCGGTGCGGTTCTGGTCAACTTTGCAAAGACATGGTTTACGGCCGCTCTGCCGGATATCTGGCTGTTTGCCCTCGGCGGCCTGTTTGTCTTCGTGACCCTGTTCCTGCCCAAGGGGATTGTCGGCACCGTGAGCCAGGGCTGGACGGCCCTGCGCCAGCGCAAGATCTCCTCCGACTTCGGCGAAGGATCCGGTGACCCGCCGACGCAGCCTCCCCAGTCGCCCGGTGCCCAGGCGAATGTCGAAAAGCCGGCCTCGGCAATCTCGCGCGCCGGGGCGGCGCATCCACAACCAGCGGAGTGAAGCATGACCCGGACCACAAGCCTGCTCTACCTTGACGGAGTGTCGGTGTCCTTCGACGGCTTCAAGGCCCTCAACGAGCTTTCGCTCATGATCGCGCCCGGCGAGATGCGCGCCATCATCGGACCGAACGGCGCCGGCAAGACGACCATGATGGACGTGATCACGGGCAAGACCCGGCCCGATACCGGCGAAGTCTTCTTCAACGGAACGATCGACCTGACCGGCGAGGACGAGGCCGCGATCGCCGAACTTGGTGTCGGACGGAAGTTCCAGAAGCCGACCGTCTTTGAAAGCCACACGGTCTGGGACAATCTGGAACTGGCGCTCAAGGCACCGAGGGGACCGTTCAACACCCTTTTCCACGTCATTACGTGCGGAGAAAAGAGCCGTATCGAGCAGTTGCTGGAACTGATCAGGCTGAGCGACAAACGGGGGGAACTTGCCGCCAATCTCAGCCATGGGCAGAAGCAGTGGCTCGAGATCGGGATGCTGCTCGCCCAGGACCCGAAACTGCTTCTGGTTGATGAACCGGCAGCGGGAATGACCGATGCGGAGACCGCCGAAACCGCCGACCTTCTCAAGGACATTGCCAGGGATCACTCGGTTGTCGTCGTCGAACACGACATGGATTTCGTGCGCTCGCTCGGGGTCAAGGTCACCGTTCTTCACGAAGGCTCGGTGCTCGCCGAAGGCTCACTCGATCATGTTTCCGCCGATGAGCGGGTAGTTGAAGTCTATCTGGGACGCTGATCCATGCTGAATGTTGATCAAATCGACCTCTATTACGGCGCTGCGCAGGCATTGAAAGGCGTTTCGCTTTCGGCGGAGACCGGAAAGGTCACGTGCCTGATGGGCCGCAACGGTGTCGGCAAGACATCGACGTTGCGGGCGATTTCCGGCCAGCAGGGCATCGCTTCGGGCAAGATCATCTGGGACGGACAGGATATTTCCAACCTGCCGGCCCATGCGCGCGCACGGGCCGGGATTGCCCTGGTGCCGCAGGGCCGGGAAATTTTCCCGCTGCTTTCGGTCAAGGAAAACCTTGAAACAGGCTTTGCGCCGGTGAAGCGCAAGGACAGGCACATACCCGACACGATCTTTGAGCTCTTTCCCGTTCTCAAGGACATGCTGAACCGGCGGGGCGGCGACCTTTCCGGCGGCCAGCAGCAGCAGCTTGCCATTGCGCGAGCGCTGGTGACACGGCCGAAACTGCTGGTTCTCGACGAACCGACAGAGGGGATTCAACCGTCCATCATCAAGGATATCGGACGCGCCATCGCCTGGCTCAGGGACCAGGGAACGATGGCCATCGTTCTGGTTGAGCAGTACTTCGAATTTGCCCGCGACCTCGCAGACACATATGCGGTCATGGATCGCGGGGAAGTCGTCCTTGCAGGTTCCGGCGCGGACCTCTCGGAGAGCGAAGTTCGCCGCTATCTGACGGTCTAGCCACCCGGAAACCCGGTTAAGGTAAAGCGCAGATCTTTGGGATGGTTTGACCCTTTATGGGTAGAAATCACGTCCGCAGTCGTGTTAGGGGCTGTGCAGCTTTCACGCTGCCGCACGGATCCGTGCGCCCGCGGCCTGACCGGTGCGGGCTTCTGAATTTGGAACTGGAAATTTGCTATGCGCGTTGCAATGATTGGGACCGGCTATGTCGGTCTCGTATCCGGCACCTGTTTTGCCGATTTCGGTCACGTGGTGACCTGTATTGACAAGGACGCCAACAAGATTGACGCCCTGAATTCCGGGCAGATACCTATCTATGAACCCGGTCTTCAGGACCTGGTTGCCAAGAATGTTGCGGAAGAACGCCTCTATTTCACGACCGACCCGTCCGAAGCGATCCGGTCCGCCGACGCCGTCTTCATCGCCGTGGGCACACCCACCAGGCGCGGAGACGGGCACGCTGACCTGTCCTACGTCTATGCAGCCGCGGAAGAAATCGCCCAACTGATCGAAGGCTTCACGGTTATTGTCACCAAGTCGACCGTACCAGTGGGAACGGGCGATGAAGTGGAAGACATCATCCGCAAGACCAACCCCGACGCAAAGTTCGCGGTCGTTTCCAACCCCGAGTTTCTGCGCGAAGGCGCGGCCATCAACGACTTCAAGCGGCCGGACCGGGTGGTTGTCGGGACTGACAGCGAAGAAGCGGCAGACGTCATGCGGGAACTTTACCGTCCGCTCTTCCTCAATGAAACGCCGATCATCGTCACCAGACGGCGCACGTCCGAGCTGATCAAATACGCGGCAAACGCCTTCCTCGCCGTCAAGATCACCTTCATCAACGAGATCGCGGATCTTTGCGAAAGCGTCGGCGCAAATGTCCAGGAAGTGTCGCGCGGAATTGGCCTCGACAACCGTATCGGATCAAAGTTCCTGCACGCCGGACCGGGCTACGGCGGATCCTGCTTTCCCAAGGACACGCTGGCGCTTTCCAAGATTGCCGCAGACGCCAAGTCCGACCTGAAGATCGTCGACGCGGTGATCGATGTGAATGCCGAACGCAAGAAGAAGATGGCCGACAAGGTCATCGACTTCCTGGGCGGTGATGTGAACGGCAAGACGATCGCGCTGCTCGGCCTTGCCTTCAAGCCGAACACCGACGACATGCGCGAGGCTCCGAGCCTCGATATCGTCAAGAAGCTTCAGTCCGCAGGTGCCACCATCAGGGCCTACGATCCGGCCAGCATGGAGGAGGCCAGCCATCTGATGTCCGACGTCATGTTCTGCGACGGTCCTTACCATGCCCTGGAAAACGCGGACGTCGTGGTCATCGTCACTGAGTGGGACCAGTTCCGGGCGCTCGACCTCGACCGGGTCAAGGCCCTGGTGAAAGCACCGAAGGTGGTTGATCTCAGGAATATCTACACGCCCGACTACATGAGCGCTCGCGGGTTTGAATATACCAGCGTCGGGCGCAGCTACTGACGGCTGTCAAAAAAGCCTCGCTTGCGCATAACACACACCGTTGCCGGCCGTTTCAGCGGCCGGCGGCACTCTCGCAGTATTTACAGGAAATCAGTTCACGTCTTCCGTGATGCTGTTGCGGCGCGCGGGACGAACTGGTAATCAGCATCGTGAAAATTTGATTTTTAAGCATTTCGTTTGGCTTGTGTTAACGAAACGCACGCCCGCGGCGGTCGCTTCACCGGATTAGAAGGCACACCGCGAAACCCGTATATTGTAGCGTGGAGCTTGCAAAGCTTGGCAAACAAATCACTCAGATACGACAGGCGCGCAAATTTCCGGCAATCCGACACAGGCTCTGACTACAAGACCCACAGATCACATTTCGATCAGGACAATGAGCCGTTACCTTGGACACCGGCTCCCGGATCCGGCAACAGCAAACTGAAAAGAACCCTCGACATTCTCGGCGCGGTAACCGGGCTGATCCTGTTGATGCCGCTGTTGCTGGCCATTTCCATCGCGATCAAGATCACAAGCCGGGGACCCGTCATTTTCCGGCAGGAAAGATATGGCCTGAACGGCGCTGTTTTCACCATATACAAGTTTAGAACCATGTACACGCATCTGGGCGACGGGTCCGGTGTTGAGCAGACCGTGTGCGGCGACCCGCGTGTCACACGGGTCGGTTCGTTTTTGCGGAAGAGCAACTTTGATGAATTGCCGCAACTCGTGAACGTGCTCAAGGGAGAGATGTCGCTCGTCGGTCCGCGCCCGCACGTGCCGGGCATGCTGGCGGCCGGCCAGGACTACGAAGACTTTGATTCAAGATACATGAACCGTCACCTGGTCCGTCCGGGGATCACGGGGCTCGCACAGGTGAACGGCTGCCGTGGCGCGACCACGGATCCGATATCTGCGCGCAAACGCCTCGAATACGACCTGGAATACCAGGAAAGACAGTCGCTGTTGCTCGATCTCAAGATCATCGCGCAGACGATCTCACGCGAATTCCTGCACGGAAACGGATACTGAACCGCCCTTTATTCGCTTACGCGTCCGCAAGCAGCGTGGCGGCACGCCGCAGTGCCAGCAGGTACCCTTCGATCCCGCAACCGGCAATAACCGCATCTGCGCGCTGCGACACGTAGGAGAAGTGCCTGAAAGTCTCCCTTTTGTGTATGTTGGAGACATGCACCTCCAGTACGGGAAAATGGCACGCGCTCAGCGCATCCAGAATCCCGATCGAGGTATGGGAATAGGCCGCCGGATTGATGATGATCGCCTGGGCCGCTTCCCGCGCCTCCTGCACCCAGTCGATGATGTCGTGTTCCGCATTGCTTTGACGGAAGACGATTTCGAGCCCGAGCTCCCGGGCAAGCGAGACACACATCTCATTGACGTCATCCAGCGTCTGATGACCGTAAATCTCGGGCTCCCTCTTCCCCAGCAGGTTGAGATTGGGTCCGTTCAAGATGTAGACGACTTTAGGCATGTGAGTCCCTTGATATCATTCCGGTAAGATGTGCCTAAACTGCACAATTTTCCAGCAATTCCGGGCAATTCTCCACACAGGGCTGTGGACGGTTTCCGCCGTCAGACGAACCTGGAAGATGGTCTCTTGCACCAGTTGTATTTACACCGTATTAACCATGATTATTCATCGTGGCAGAAACACAATCCGACGGAAAATCATGATTAAGCTGCGTGAAAGACTGGACACTCTGGAAGCCCTCATGGAAGCGATCGAAGGTTACCAGCACCTTCCGATCGATACACTGTCACAGTTCTTGCTCGACAACTATACGGTTGATCTCGACGTTCTGGCCCAGTTTGCGAATGCGCTGGAAATCAGGGCGAGCGAGGCGGCCCAGATTGGCGAAAACGCGGCTGCCAGCGCACAATCCGCAGCCTGAAATCAGGCGGTTCCCGAACCTATCCGATTGCCGTGACGTTTTCTTCAGGTCCGCCAGCTGCTTGCCCCTGAGGTTGGCCCGGGGGCCCGCCCTGCCAGATTTTCTGCCTGTTCCTGATCTCTCTCGGCGCCGGACCGAAGTAAGTCGCCGTCTTGATGAAGTCGCGCGGATGCAGGATCACGCTCGAAACGCGCTGGTAGAGAGACTTTGCCGAAATCGGCTTGGACAACAACTCGTGCACGCCCAGCCGGCGCGCTTCCACGATCCGGCTGCGTTCGGTATGCGCGGTGACCATGATGATCGGTATGTAGGCGAACGGATTGTTCGGACTGCGGATCATGCGCACCATGTCCGCGCCATCCAGGATGGGCATGACCCAGTCCAGGATGAGAATGTCCGGGTTGGCACGGTCCATCGCTTCGAGACCGGACGCACCGTCTTCGGCTTCCACAATGCGGCGCGCGCCGAAACCCTGCAGCATTGTCCGCAGAATCGTGCGCATATAAGCACTGTCTTCGACCAGCAAAAACGTCAAAGAGGCAAGATCGAGGCTCACCAAACCCTCCTAGTTTCTCTCTCGTCTTGACATGAAAATCTGAAGATTGGGTTAGCTGTGAAACACTTCCAGCCGCCTCTGCCGCCGGAAACCGCACGCAGGACGCGAGCCGTCATTCGAGACGGTTATCGCAAGCACCGCGGATGTCAGGTTCACCACTTGGTAATGTTGCCTGCAGTTAACCCTTTAGAACACAACGGATTAACGTGACTTTCAGAGCTGTCGATCATCCTAGGCTCGCAATCAGAAAAACGAGAAACAATCTTTCGATGATCACGAGCCTTATGACCACAGATCCGGACAAGAGCAGACAAGACGAGCAGCTCGCAGGAAGTCACGAGCCTTCCGCGAAGGACTCGAACGGCTCGCGCGAGAACCTGCTTCTGTTCTCCGGGGTCGGTCTTGTACTGCTGGCCGTGGCCATGGCGCTTTCCAACATTTTCGCCTGAAGTTCGGCTGCGCGCTGCTCTTCACGAGTGATCGCGGCAGCGATTGCCCCTCAGGCGCTGAGAATGCACGGTAACCTAGTTCCCATTACCGGGCAGGTCGTCGTCGTCCAGAATGCGCCACTTGGCGCCTTCAAGGTCATCGTACTGACCGCTCTTGAGCGACCAGAGAAAAGCGCCCAGCCCAAGTCCCCCAAGAAGAAGCGCTATCGGGATCAGGTAGATAAGGACGTCCATCAGCCGTCCCCCCGCATGGCAACCGTCCGGCCGGCGACGTCTGTGCCTGCCGCGTTTCGATTGCCCTTGTCGCGCCACCTCAGCTTGAGGGCATTGGCCGTGACCGCGATCGAGGATGCGGACATTGCCACCGCAGCCATGAGCGGTGTCACGAAGCCGGCCACGGCGATCGGGACGGCAACCACATTGTAAAGCGCCGAAATCCAGAGGTTCTGTTCAATTGCCGCGCGTGCCCTCTTTGACAGGCGCAGGGCATCGGCAACCGGCATCAGCCTGTCGCCCAGGAAGACGGCATCGGCCGCCGCCTGGCTCAGATGAACAGCGGAAACGGGTGACAGCGACACATGTGCTCCGGCAAGCGCCGGCGCATCGTTGAGGCCATCGCCGACCATCAGAACCTTCCGACCCTTCGCCTGAAGTTCCTCAAGCCGGGCAATCTTCTGCGCCGGTTTCATGGCGGATTGCCAATCGGCAATTTCAAGGGTCCTGGCGCAATCGGCGACGGCGGGCCGGGTGTCCCCGGACAGGATCTCCAGCCGATAGCCACGTTTCCTGAGGACGTCGATGACATCCTTTGCATCCGGCCTGAGGCTTTGGCGGAATGTCAGCAGGCGCACCGGCCGGTTTTCGTACCTGATTGCCAGCAAGGACGCGCCGGGAACGCGCGCAAGCGCGGCTTCGATCTCGCGATCGGACGCGCCACAGAACTGTGGACTGCCGAGGCGCAGTCTTTTGCCGCCGACCGTTGTTTCCAGTCCGGCTCCGGGGATCTCTTCCACGTCCGGCAGCGGCACCAGGGCACCGGTTGCCTTCACCAGTGCCGCAGACAGCGGATGCCGGCTCGCGAGCGCGAGACGGCCGCCGAGCGCGATTGTTTCGTCTTCCGGATCGATGTCCGCGCAAAGTTCGGGTTCGGCCCGGGTCAGGGTGCCGGTCTTGTCAAACAGGATCGTGTCCACCTCGGCGAGACGCTCGATGGCATCGCCCGAATTGAGCAGAACACCGCTGCGGAACAGTTGGCCCGACGCCACCACCTGAACCGCCGGGACGGCCAGCCCCAGGGCGCAAGGACACGTGATGATCAGAACGGAAATCGATATGACAAGTGCCGGCTGCCAGCTCATTCCGGCCAGAAGCCAGCCGAGGAACGTCAGGGCGGCGGCTCCGTGCACCAGGGGCGCGTAAAGACGCGCGGCCCTGTCCGCGATCCGCACATAGGCCGACTTTGCCTGCGAGGCCGTCTCCAGCAGCCGGTTGACTTCGTCGAGCAGCGTTGCCCCGGACGCCGCCTCGACCCGAACCTGCAAGGCCCCTGCCCCGTTCATCGTGCCGGCATAAATTCTCTGCCCCGGATTGACCGGAACCAGAACGCTTTCCCCCGTGACCAGGCTCTGATCAATTTCGGACCGGCCGCTTTCGACGACACCGTCGACCGGGACGCGTTCGCCGCCGGAGACCAGAACGAGATCACCGGCGGCAATCTTGGAAAGCGGGACTTCCCGGACGGTTCCGTCCGGTCCCAGCCTGGCAGCGACTTCGGCTTTCAGAGCAGCGATGTTTTCGGCAAACGAACGCGTTCGCCCCCGCATGTTGTGATCGAGATAGCGGCCGACCAGAAGGAAGAACAGCAGCATGACCGCGGATTCAAAATAGGCATGGTGGTGATGCTGAAGTGTTTGCACCACGGAAAGCGCGACGGCCAGAAAGACCCCGATCACGATCGGAACATCCATGTTGAGCCGGCCGGCCGAGAGCGCGCCAAACGCACTCTTCACGAACGGGCGCCCCGCATAGGCAACCGTCGGCAGCGCGATGAGGGCCGACAGCCAATGGAAGAAGTCGCGTGTCTCGGGCGTGATGTCGGTCGCGTTGCCCGACCACACGGAGACCGACAGGAGCATGATGTTCATGCCGGCGAAGCCGGAGACCGCGAGGCACCTCAGAAGCTGTTTGCCGGTCTTGTCCTGACGGTCCTTCTGGCTGGCGGGATCAAACGGATGCGCCGTGTAGCCGAGCCTGGAAAGCTCCCGGACGATTTCCTCCGCACCGGTCTGATCCTCGACCCAATCCACCGCAAGCCGCTGGCTGGTCAGGTTGACGCGCGCGCTGCGGATACCGGGCAAGCGCTTCAGACCGCGTTCAATGTCGCCCATGCAGGCTGCACAGGTGATCCCCTCGACGGCAAGGTCCATGTGGACCGCGCCGTCATCCGCCGGGGTTATGAAAGCTTGCCAGTCGCGCTGATGTCCCGTCACGATGCACGCCTCAATCGCTGATGAAAATGCGGTTCTCGGACTTGAACCTGCGGGCCCCGTCCTGCTCGATTTCCAGGACAAGCGTCCAGTTGCCCGATGCGAGATTGTCGACCTCGCCAACATATCGCCCACCGCCGTCTGCACGCAGAACCGCGGTCACGTCCTCGTTTTCCTGTGCCGGGTGCCGGAGCGCCGCATTGACGGCGATGCCGTAGAGGGGAACACCTTGCGCGTCCATGGCCGTCACGACGACTTTGGCACCGTCCGCAGACATACGCGTGATTTCGCCCGACACCTGCCACCCCAGCCCGGCCTGCGCCTTGGCCGCGGCGATTTCCTGATTGTAGGCCTGTCCGGCTTCATAGGAACTGTCGACCACGACGCCCGGAAAGGATCCGAGCGCGAGGTAAAGAAAAATGCCATTTGCCGTGAACACGACGCCGAAGAAGCAGAGCAGCCAGGCCAGAACGGTCTTGCCCGTGATCGCCTTGGGATCCTTCATGTTCGATTGAGCCATCGTCATTTCGTTCTCCTCAGGGCTTGTCCGGTGCTTTGAACGTGTCTTTCGCCGTCACGACTTCGCCCATCACGCTTTCGGTGATGCGGAAGGTGACCGGCGTCGAATGCGGCATGTCCGCCCCCGGGGGGGAGCTCACCAGGACACGAACCTCGCGCGTGGTGTCGGGTCCGACCTCGACGATCGGCCGTCCGGCAAAGACGGACTCCGCGCCGACCGCCTCGACCAGCGTGTTCGGCGGCATGCCTTCGACATGCAGCATGAACGCCCTCGGGTGGCGGCGCTTGTTCGACAGGCGCACCGTATAGCCGTTTCTGACGGAGCCGTCGGACTGTTCGACGAACACGGGGTTCCGGTCGTGCAGGACGCTGATGTCGGCGAAATCCCGGTTGAGCAGCGCGAACAGCATGATGGCCCCGACCAGGGCAATCACCGCCGCATAAATGACCGTTCGGGTGCGGACGATTTCGTAGACCGGCTCCTTGCCTTCGAGGCGGCGCTCGATGTTCTCATCCGTGTCATAGGCGATCAGACCGGTCGGCTTGCCGATCTTCGTCATGATGTTGTCGCAGGCATCGATGCAAAGGCCGCACTGGATGCAGTCCAGCTGCATGCCCTTTCGAATGTCGACGCCGGTCGGACACACCTGGAAGCACTGGTAACAGTCGATGCAGTCACCGGCGGGCAGACCCTGGGCCTCCAGTTTCTTGTTGTGTTTCAAAGACCCACGCGGTTCGCCCCGGTCCCAGCGATAGGTCACGTTGAGCGCCTTCTCGTCGGTCAGAGCGGCCTGAATGCGCGGCCAGGGGCACATGTAGATGCAGACCTGCTCGCGCATGAAACCGGCAAGCAGATAGGTCGTCGTCGTCAGGATGCCGATCCAGACATAGGCGGCCATCGGCGCCTGGAACGTCAGAAGCTGCCAGACCAGCGTCGGTGCATCGTTGAAATAGAGAACCCACGCACCGCCGGTCCACCAGGCAATCATGAGCCAGAAGAAGTGTTTCGTCGCCCGCTTGGTGACCTTGTCGAAGGTCCACGGGTCCTTGTCGAGCGCAATGCGTTCACGGCGGTCGCCCTCGATCTTGCGCTCGACCCACAAAAACAGGTCCGTCCAGACCGTCTGCGGACACAGGTACCCGCACCAGATGCGTCCGGCGACCGCATTCATGAGAAACAGCGCGACGGCCGCGATGATCAGGAGCCCGGTCAGGTAGTAGACTTCCTGCGGCCAGATCTCGATGAAAAAGAAGTAGGCCCGACGGTGCTCCATGTCGATGAGAACAGCCTGGTCCGGGGCATCCGGTCCGCGGTCATAGCGGATGAACGGAAGGAAGTAATAGATCCCGAGTGTAATGAATAGCAGCGACCACTTGATCCTGCGAAACAGGCCGTGGGTGGCCATGGGGTAGATTTTCTTGGCCGACGCAAACCACTCTTCGGAATGTTCGCCCTCATGCGTTTCGGTGTCCGCAGACATACCGTCCGTCCTCTCAAACGCGATCCTGCCCCAATAGGATCCTGGTCAAAGCAAGAGCGGGGTTCCCGCTCCGGAGTACCGATTGTAACCGGCACTTCCTGAAGTTAATCCGGCGCAAAGCGTCACACCTTGCGCCGGATCAAAGTTTCTGCGCGATCCGGCGGAAATGCCGCATCCTCACACCGTCATTACTGGCCGCCCCCGAAGGAGTGCACGTAGACGGTCAGCGACTTGATGGTCGCCGGGTCAAGTCGCTCGACCCAGCCGGGCATCACGCCGTTGCGCGGATTTGCAATCTGCGCCTTGATCTCCTCAAGCGAGTTTCCATAGAGGTAGTTCGCCGACATCAGGCTGGGTGCACCGACCTCCTGAATGCCTTCAAGACTGTCGCCGTGACAGGCGGCGCAATTGTCCTCGTAGAGCACCTGACCGGCGGCAAGATCGATCCCCTCATCCGTCTCAACGCCCGCCCGGGCGGCAACGAAATTGGCGACCTGATCGATTTCCTCCTTACTCAGAAGCTCGTCGGCACCGAAGGCCGGCATGTCGCCGAAGCGCGCATCGTCATTGTCGGAACGGATGCCGTAGAGCAGCGTCGTATGGATATCATCGAGCGTACCACCCCAGATCCAGGTATCGTCCTGCAGGTTCGGATATCCTTCCGACCCGGTGCCGCCGGCGCCGTGACAGGGCGCACAATTGTCACCGAATGCCGCCTGGCCATTGGCCAGTGCGAATTGCAGCAATTCCTGATCCTTGGCGATGTCTTCAAGAGACGTGGCAACGATCTTGTCGGCGAACTGGGACCGGCCGGCGACGCCCTCGTCGTAGGCGGCGATGGCCTCCTGACGCTGGTTGGCGCCCAGGACACCCTTGGTGTAGCTGGAGACCAGCGGCCAGGACGGGTAGAGCACCCAGTAAATCACCGCCCAAACCACCGTTGCGTAGAAGACGTAGAGCCACCATTTCGGCAACGGGTTGTTCAGTTCCTTCAGGCCGTCCCACTCGTGACCGGTGGTCTCGACCCCGGAGATCTGGTCGACTTCCTTGTTGTGTGTGTCTGCCATCAATCAGTCCTCACGGAACGGGATCTGAGCTGCATCGTCGAACTTCTTCCGGTTCTTCGGCCACAATGCGTAGGCCAGAACGATGCCAAACAGGATCATGAAATAGATAAGGCCCCAGGTCTGCGCGAAGCCTGCGAAGGCGCTATAGGTCTCGTTCATCGCACTTACCTCGCGTTTGCTGCGTCATCGTAGATGGAGAAGTCGACCATGGTGCCGAGCACCTGCAGATAGGCGACGAGTGCATCCATCTCGGTGACTTCCCGGGGATTGCCGTCGAAGTCCCGGACCTTGGCGCTCGGCCAGCGTTCCTCGAAGTCGTAGGCCGCGTCGGAGTCCGGCATGGCCTGGCCCAGAAGGTCAGATGCCGCATTCTCGATCTGCTCCTCGGTATAGGGAACACCGACGATCGCGTTGGCGGAAAGATGAGCCTTGATGTCCCGGGCATTCACCCGGTTTTCCGCCAGGAACGGATAGCCCGGCATGATGGACGCAGGCACCAGCGAGCGCGGGTCGACCAGGTGCTCGACGTGCCAGTCGTCGGAGTACTTTCCGCCGACACGCGCCAGGTCCGGTCCCGTCCGTTTCGATCCCCACTGGAACGGGTGGTCATACATGCTTTCCGCAGCGAGCGAGAAGTGACCGTAGCGCTCCAGTTCGTCCCGCATCGGGCGGATCATCTGCGAATGACACAGATAACAGCCCTCACGGATGTAGACGTCGCGTCCGGCCAGTTCCAGCGGCGTATAGGGCCGCATGCCTTCGGTCTTCTCGATCGTGCTCTTCAGGTAAAAAAGAGGCGCGATTTCGACCAGGCCGCCAATGGCGACCGCGACCAGGATTCCGACGAGAAGAACGAAGGAGTTCTTCTCGAAGATTTCATGTTTTTTCCATGCAGACATTCAGTGTCCCTCCCTTATTCGGCCGGAGCAAGGGAGCCGACCGGCGTGGTGTCGGCTTCTTCAGCCTCACCATGACGGACAGTCATCCAGAGATTGTAGGCCATGATCACGGCGCCAACCACGAAGAGCGCACCACCGAGAGCACGGATGATGTAGAAGGGATGCATCGCCTCCACGGTTTCCACGAAGGAGTACTCCAGGAAGCCGAGGCTGTCGTAGGCGCGCCACATCAGACCCTGCATGATGCCGGACACCCACATTGCGGTGATGTAGAGAACGATCCCCAGTGTCGAGAGCCAGAAGTGCCAGTTCACCAGTTTCAGTGAATAAAGGCCCCTCTTGTTCCACAGCCACGGAACCAGGCAGTAGATCGCACCGAAGGAGATGTATCCGACCCAGCCGAGCGCACCTGAATGCACGTGACCGATGGTCCAGTCAGTGTAGTGCGACAGCGAGTTGACGGAGCGCAGGCTCATCAGCGGACCTTCGAAGGTCGACATGCCGTAGAAGGCGACGGAGACGACCATCATGCGCAGGACCGGATCGGTCCTGAGCTTGTCCCAGGCACCGGACAGCGTCATCAGGCCGTTGATCATGCCACCCCAGGACGGCATCCACAGGATGATGGAGAAGGTCGCACCGAGCGTCGACGCCCATTGCGGCAGCGCCGTGTAGTGCAGGTGGTGCGGACCGGCCCAGATGTAGATGAAGATCAGCGCCCAGAAGTGCACGATCGACAGACGGTAGGAGTAAACCGGACGGTCGGCCTGCTTCGGAATGAAGTAGTACATGATCGCCAGGAAGCCTGCCGTCAGGAAGAAGCCGACCGCGTTGTGGCCATACCACCATTGAACCATCGCGTCCTGGACACCTGCCCAGACGATGTAGGATTTCGTCGAGTAGATCGAGACCGGGATCGTCAGGTTGTTGGTGATATGCAGCATGGCAATGGTGACGATGAACGCCAGGTAGAACCAGTTGGCCACATAAATGTGCGGTTCCTTGCGCTTCCAGAGCGTTCCCAGGAACAGGAGCAGATACATCACCCAGACGATGGTCAACCACAGATCGGCGTACCATTCCGGTTCCGCGTATTCCTTGCCCTGCGTAGCGCCAAGCAGGTAACCGGTCCCGGCAATCAAGATGAAGGCGTTGTAGCCGAGGATGACGAACCAGGGCAGGATCTTGCCCGGCATGCGCACGCGGCAGGTCCGCTGGACCACATACATCGATGTCGCCAGCAGCACGTTGCCGCCAAAGGCGAAGATCACCGCGGAGGTGTGCAGGGGACGCAGGCGGCCGAAATTCGTCCAGGGAAGATCGAAGTTCAATGCCGGCCAGGCCAGTTGCAGCGCGATCACGAGACCGACCGTGAACCCGGCCAGGCCCCAGAACATGGCTGCGATGGTTCCGAACTTGACCGGCCCCATGTTGTAGTTCGGTTTTCCGTCGATTTCGGCCGGGATCGGTTCGCCGCCGTCGTCGAAGAATTTCTTGAAGATCAGGAACACACTGACAGCGGCGAGCAACGCGCCCAAGCCAGCGTGAAAAGCCATGACCTGATCAAAGGTTTTGCCTGCAATTATTATGCAGGCGAATGCAAGCAGCACGAGGAAGATGGCGAATCCCCCCTCCTCGAGCGAGACCAAACCGGTCCTTTTTTGTGCCATTTCAGCGCCCCAGTTCTTAGAATCCATGCAAGGTGCCAACGATGGGACGACCATGCGCACGACTCCCAGCGAGCCGCGTTGATTCATATCAAGAGGGGTCTTACGGCATTCGAAGATGTGAAAGTTGCCCGCACAATGTCGCACGGCGCAGGCACGTTGTCGCAATCGTAGTTTTGCGTACAGGACCGTTCGCATACGAATGCCCGCGCAGCTCTTCCGATGTCCCTTACTATTGGAACGCCCTCAAAGCTGCTTGTCGGTCAGGGTCTTAATGACCCTTTCGAGAATGTCGGGATGTGCGGTTCCCGGCTGGATCCAGATGCAGATTTTACGCGAAAGAGGCACCGGCTGCCTGAACGGTGCCACAAGATCCCCATTGCGCAGATGGGCTTCGACAAGTGCCCTGTGTGCCATCAGCACCCCCGCCCCGTTCAGCGCTTCCTCGACGGCGACCGCGTAAAGCGAATAGGCCGGCCCTTTCGGTACGAAGTCCTCTCCCGGCATCGCCGAGGCTGCCCAGTCGGACCAGTCGCTCGCCCAGGCCGTGTCCGTCAGGCAGACCGCGGATTTCAGATCGCGCGGATGGGTCAGCCTTTCGGCGGTTTCCGGTGCACAGACCGGAAGCAACTCGTCGGTTTCCGTCCAGACATGCCGACCGCTCCTGCCGTCGCCATAAAACAGGCAGATATCGAACGGCACACGCTTGAGATTGGGGGGCGTTTCGAGAGCCGTGACGGAGACGTCGACAGCAGGAAGGGTCCGGCGCAACAGAGGCAGGCGCGGAGCGAGCCAGAGCTGCGCCAGGGCAGGAAGCGCCGCGATGTGGACCTTGTGGGGCGCAGCATCCTGCCGGAGTTCATGGACCGCTGTTGCCAGACGGTCGAAGACCTCGACAAATCCCGGTAAGGCCCGCTGACCGATCGGCGTGAGCACGACGCCGCGCGCGCCCCGCACAAAAAGCGGTGCACCGAGTTCTTCCTCCAGCGACTTGATCTGTGCGGCAACCGCGCCTGCTGTCACGCCAAGTTCCGCAGCAGCAAGCGCGAATCCCCCAAGGCGCGCTGCGGATTCGAAGGCGCGCAGCGCGTTGAGCGAGGGAATGCGGGGTATCGGTGGAGCGACAGGCATAATTTGACCTAGTTTTTCTAGCCCTTGTTTTTCTAAAATCTCGTTTGCGAATTTGCAAGCGGACGCGCACTCTGGGATCAACACGCTTGGAGGATCTTCAATGTCAGTACACGAACTCAAGCCATGGCTGCCGCAGGACGTGGCAACACGGATCGACGGGATCAGCGCGGCAACGCGCGGGCTGAGCTCGGATCTGATTACCGGCCGCATCGATCATCTGGTGGATGAAAACCGGAAGATCCACGAGCGGGACTGCTTTAACCTCAATCCGGCAACCAATGTGATGAACCCGAAAGCGGAAGCGCTTCTGGCCAGCGGCCTCGGCTCGCGCCCATCGCTCGGGTATCCGGGCGACAAGTACGAGATGGGCCTTGAAGCAATCGAGGAGATCGAGGTGATCGCGGCGGATCTCGCCTGCGAGATCTTCAACGCGCAACATGCCGAAATCCGGGTCGCGTCCGGTGCGCTCGGCAACCTTTATGCCTTCATGGCGACCACGAAGCCCGGCGATGTCATCATCGCGCCGCCCGCATCCGTCGGCGGTCACGTCACGCACCACGAACCGGGATGCGCCGGGCTTTATGGTCTTGAAATCCACGAAGCGCCTGTGGATGCCGACGGCTACACCATCGATCTGGAAGGTCTGCGCGACATGGCGCACAGGCTCAAGCCGAAACTGATCACCATCGGCATGAGCCTCAATCTCTTCCCGCATCCGGTATCAAGCATCCGGGCGATCGCCGACGAGGTCGGCGCGTACGTTCTCTTCGATGCGGCGCACCAGTGCGGCATGATCGCAGGCGGCGTCTTTTCCGACCCGCTTACCGACGGCGCGCATCTGATGACCATGAGCACGTATAAAAGCCTGGGCGGTCCCGCAGGCGGGCTGATTGTCACCAACGATCCCGACCTTGCCCGGAAACTGGACGCAATCGCCTTCCCCGGCCTGACGGCCAATTTCGATGTCGCCAAGTCCGCCGCGCTTGCCGTTTCGCTGCTGGACTGGCGGGACTTCGGCGCTGAGTATGCGCGCGAAATGGTGGCGTCTGCCCAGGCGCTTGCGCGCGCCCTTGCCGAGGAAGGCATCCCGGTGTTCGAAACATCGAAGGGAATAACCGCGTCGCATCAGTTCGCGGTGGAGGCGGCAGCTTTCGGCGGAGGGCAGACCGCGTCGAAGAAACTGCGCAAGGCCGGGTTCCTTGCCTGCGGCATCGGGCTGCCCGCAGCGCCGGTCGACGGGGACATGAACGGATTGCGAATCGGCACGCCGGAACTGGTGCGCTGGGGCATGACCTCCGCCGACATGCCGCGCCTTGCCAGGCTTATCGCCGAAGCCTTGCGTGCCAACGACCCAGAGTCGATGGCGACAAGAGTGTCCGCCTGGCGGCAGGAATTCGCGACGCTGCACTACGTGAGGACCTGATCGCGGCACGCGCGTTGTGAACGCCGTCACGAAATTCCGCGGATTTCGGAAGAGACAAACGGGCGTTGTTTCCTTTGGGGAACACTCGCCCTGCGCTCTTCCGTTTTTCTGCTTCTCCGCCTACGCTTGCTTGATTGAGCAGTCAGCGCTTCGTGGGGGGAGACTGAAATGCAAGGCCGCATGGACCAGGGCTACGCCGCTCTTGAAAAGATCGCGGGAACATCGCCCGATCTTCTGAAATCCCTGCTGGAAGGCTCGCCGGACACGGTCAGTGTTTCGGATGCGCACCAGCCCGACCTGCCGCTCACCTACGTCAATCCGTCCTTTCAAAGAACCACCGGGTATGCCGCCGAGGAGGCGCTTGGACGGAACTGCCGGTTCCTGCAGGGCGAGGAGACCAGCGCCGACGATGTCGCCCGGATCCGGAAGGCGATCGCCGACCGGGAACCGATTGACGTGGTTCTGCTCAATTACCGCAAGACCGGCGAACCCTTTCTCAATTCCCTGCGCATGGCGCCGATCTTCGATGCAAGTGGGGCCCTGTCCGCATATCTGGGTATCCAGCGGGATATCACCGAGGAGCGTCTGAGGGCGGAAAGTGAAATCTCGCGAAACCGTCTGGAGGCTCTCGGAACCGCGTCTGGGGCGCTCGCCCATCAGCTCAACAATCTGCTGCATCCCGTCACCAGCCTGATCTCGCTGCACCTGCCCGACATTTCCGACCCCGGTATCCGGACCGATCTGGAGATGGCGCATTACAGCGCTACACAGGCTGCGGAACTGTCGAACAACCTGTTGGGCCTGTCGAGGGGCCGGTTCGAAGACGAATCAGGCGTCACAACCCTCCCCGACGCTCTCATCCGCGCAGTCGAACTTGTGCGCCTCATGTTGCCACCGACGGTCACTATTGAAACCGGTTTCAGGAACGTTCCAAAGGATCTGAATATTCCGATCAGTGAAACCATGTTTGCACAAGTAATCATCAATATCGTCACCAACGCCTCCCAGGCGACCAAGCATTCCGGGATAATACGTATAGAACTCGCAGAACTCGAAGGTTCAAAGGCGCAAATCTCAATTGCTGATAATGGACCAGGCATTCCATTTGGGCAGAGACATAAAGTATTCGATCCTTTTTACTCTAACAGCATCAGCAAAAATAGCACTGGTCTTGGACTTTCTGTCGCTTTGCAAATTATTAATAAAGTTGATGGCAAAATAATAGTTGCAGAGGGTCTATTACAACCAAATGGCGACGGTCGAGGTTGTATGTTTACTATAGATATACCGACAATTACGTAGGGTTGTAGTTCGGTAGATCTGGGAGAAACCGAACTATGTGCCACATTCTACTGATTGACGATATGCAGCCGGTTCGGCATGCCATCGCAGCAACACTTCGCAAAGCCGGTCATGACGTCGTCGAAGCCGACGACGGCAACAAGGGACTGGAGATTGCCTCGTCGCGGCAGTTCGATCTTGTCATCACGGATATCATGATGCCGGCTTCGGACGGAACCGACGTCGTGTTCGAGCTGAAGACGAAAACGGCGGCTCCGAAGGTGATCGCCATGTCCGGCGGCGGTGCCGGCATTCCGGCCGACAATGCCTTGCAGCTTTCCTCGACCCGGGCGGACGCGGTTTTGAAGAAACCCTTCACGAACGATGTCCTGATCGAGACCGTGAGCGAGCTCACCTCGAACTGATCTTTCATTCACCCACGCTTTCGGAGGGGAAAATCGTGGCCTGGTTTTACAATATGCGGCTGACGCAGAAGCTTCTGCTCGCCTTCGGTGCATTACTTGTCGTGATGCTCTTTCTCGGCGGAAAATCCGCCATGATGTTCCGCACGCTCGATCAGGAATTCACTGAATTCAGCGAACACGGCAATGCTCTTGTCGCCGCCGCCGATATCACGCAGGCGTTTTCCGACATGGAAATCAAGGCGATCGAGTATGTCACCGAGTCGACACCCGAGAAATTCGCCGATGTGGACAGCGCGCACAGCAACGTGATCGCGCTCGTTGATGCAAAGCTGACCAAGCTGCATGTGCCTGAAGAGGTAGAGCGCCTTGAAGACGCCCGCAAGCACATCGAAGTCTACTGGAAGAACCTCCAGAAGCTGGCAGACGAACGACGTCAGCAGAAAGAAATCGTGGATGTTTCGCTCCACAAGACCGGTGACAAGCTGCAGGAAGAAATCCTGACGGTCTTCAAGAACAAGCAAAACAAGGAACTGAGCGGAGGAGCTCCGAGCAAGACTCTTGAACTTGTGATGGACGCAACTGTCCACCTTCTGATCGCCCGCGATCACGCCAACAGATATGTCTATTCCGGCGCCGAAAGCGAGCTGGACTATGCGCTCTCGGAGATCGACCGCGTGCGGGCCGACCTCACCAGTGATGCCATGTCGTCCCTTGAAGCGGAGGACAAGAAACTTGTCGAAGATGCCATTGTGCAGATCGAGACCTACGTGGCCGCTCTGTCCGATTTTCGAACGCTTCAGCAGGATATTGCACGCCTTCAGACGGATGTGATGCAGTCCGAGGTCAAGATCATCGCCAAGGACCTTGAGGAAATACGGACCTTTGCGGTGAATGCGGAGCACAAGATCGAAAAGCTCGTTCACGCGCAGACCAGCAACGCCATTCTGTTTTCGGTGATCGGTACGGCACTGGGTGTTTTCATCGGCCTGACGGCTGCGTTCTTCCTGGGCCGCATGATCAGCCGTCCGATCGTGCGCCTGTCCGGCACGATGAAAGATCTTTCGGAGAACCGGCTCGACACCGAGATTCCCGCCCCGCGCGGCAAGGATGAAGTTGCCGACATGACCAAGTCGGTGATCGTGTTCCGCGACGGTCTGGTCGAGCGCCAGGCGATGCGCGAGCAGCAGGAAAAGAACCGCGAAACCACCAACCGCCGGCGCGACGAGCTGGATCAGATGATCGGCATCTTCGGCAACACCATTCGCGGCATCTTCCAGCGCATGTCCCATTCCTCGACGGAGATGTCGGAAACCGCGGAAACGCTGACGCAATCATCGGACAATTCGACGAACCAGGCGACAGTGCTCGACAAGGAAGCCAGCGATACGTCCTCGATGGTGGCAACCGTTTCCTCGGCGGCGGAAGAACTGATTTCCTCCATTCAGGAGATCCGGCGCAATGCGGATCACTCGGCGGAGATCGCCTCGAGAGCGTCGGACCGGGCGGAAGAGACGAAGTCCAACTTCACCGAACTCGTCACCGCGTCCGACCAGATCACGAGTGTCGTCGACCTGATCCGCGAAATCGCCGATCAGACCAACCTGCTCGCGCTCAACGCGACGATCGAGGCGGCGCGCGCCGGGGAAGCCGGCAAGGGCTTTGCGGTCGTTGCCTCGGAAGTCAAGGAACTGGCGGCGCAGACCTCCCGGGCGACCGGCGAGATCAGCAACCAGGTCGGCGCGGTTCAACGCACGGCCCAGAGCGCCGAGCAATCCATCGGCGAGATCTACGGCACGGTCCGCGAGATCAACGATGTCGCCACCAGCATCGCCTCCTCCGTCACCCAGCAGGAAAGCGCGACGTCCGAAATCGCGCGCAGCATGGAGACGGTGTCCAGCAGCGCGGCGCGTGTGCGCGACAGCGTTTCGGTGATGCGCCAGAATTCGGAGGATACCGCCAATTCCTCCAAGCTGGTGAAGGACGGCAGCTCGGTTGTTTATGACGAGGCTGTGCTCTTGGGCGACGAGGTGGAAACCTTCCTCGATGCAATCGGCAACCGCGGCGACGACGAGACCTACCGGATCTATGACGTCAACTGGCCCGCAACGCTGACGATCGGCGACAAGCAGTTTGCGGCAAGCACGGTGAAAATCTCGTCGGCCAACTGTCTCGTCAATGTGCGGATCGATGCCGTGCCGGGCACACGCGTCACCTTCGAGTGCGCAGAACTGTCCAGGCCGATCGAGGCGCGCGTCGCGGTCAGCGAAGGCGATACCACGACGCTGCAGTTCCCGCTGAACCTCGATCATATCGCGGATCTGAGGATGCAGCTCGAAGAACACGCTCTGGCTTCGGCAGCCTGAGCCGAATTTCAGAACACCACTTGCGAAGCCGGGGGCCCTGCCTCCGGCTTTCTGATTCTTACCTGGAACTTTTCCCCAGAACGAGCGCCGTTATCAGCGGCAGCAGCAGCACCATCCCGGTAAACCTGGCAATCTGGTGAGCGGCAACGAAGGCCGGATCCAGATCAAGCATGAACGCCAGCAGCGTCATGACTTCCAGACCGCCGGGCGCATAGGCGAGAAGCGCCTGCCCAAAGGGAATGTCCACCAGCGAGGATACGATCCAAGCGCCCAGGATGGACATCAGGAAGGCGGCGCTGAAGGCCGCGATCGAGGCGCCGAGAACGCTGACGAACTGGCGGATGGTCATGTTGGCAAAACGGCATCCGATCATCGCGCCCATCATCACGAAACAGGGCACGACGAGATAGGCCGGCAGAACCAGCGTCCAGGCTCCGGACGCATTCAGCCCGGCGCTCATGAAAAAGGCTCCGGTCATCAGGCCACCCGGGACATTGAGCTTCTGCGCGATCAGGCTGGCAAGCAGGCAAAGCGGGAGACCGATAAGGATTTCAAACCAGGTGGACACCACGATTGCGCCCCCCTCGCCCTCCAGTGTTCCACTGGTCGAGACCACCGCGAAAGGCAGGATCGCCACGAGCACGAAGAGCCGGAGCGACTGGCTTGACGCGATCCGGGGCAGGTCCGCCCCCCGGTCGGTCGCCAGTGCGATCACGTAGTTGAGCGCGCCCGGGATCGCCCCGAAAAAGGCCGTTTCCCGCGACCACTTGGCCCCGAAATGAAGAACCGCGTAGCCGGCGAACGTGACGCAGACAACGACGACGAGCAGAAGCGCCATGGAGACTGGCCAGTCCCCGATCCGTTCCACGACGTCCGGACGCACTCCAGCGCCCATCGATACGCCGATCACGACGAACAGGGCATCACGCAGCCGGTCCGGCATGACGGTCGGGGCGCCTGCAAGCGTCGCGACAGCGACAAAGACCATGGCCCCGGACAGCCACGCGGCGGGCAATCCGAGCACATAGAAGGTAACGCCGCCACCTGCCGCGAGCAGGATCGTCAGCAGGAGTTTTGCCGCGGTCGAGTTTGTCATCGCTGTAATCATAAGGTCCGTATGCGTTTCGAGCCAATACGGTACCGGCTAATATATTAGTTGATTATCATCGTCATGATTGATTGCATCGATCAACATAAAGTCTTTTTCCGGTCATTTCTCCCGCGCGAACGCGACCGGCGTGGGTGCCGTGAAAGGCAAGCCTTCGATCAGCTCAAGCTCGCACGCCCTTTGAACCGACTGTCTGGCTTCCAGTTCCTCCAGGAGCCTGAATAACCGCGGATAGTTGTCTGCAGGCCAAACCCCGCATGTGCCGTAGATCTGCGCCCAGCGCGCACAGGCCGCCAGGTAGAGGTCGAGACAGCTGAGACCGCCCCCCAGCAGGAACGGTCCCCCGCATGCTTCAAGCTCCTGCTCTAGCAGCAAAAAGCTTGCATCGATGCGGCTCCGGAGCGCCGCGTTGAGATCGGGCATGCACGCCTTGTCGAGCATGTAGCGGTGCGGCTTGAAGGAGATGCGCAGATCCGCGTGCAGCGTGTTGGAGAGAAAGAACAGCCACTTCAGGAACCTGCCGCGCCCGGACGATTCCGGTGCGGGTGCCAGAGAGCGATGCCGCTCCGAAAGCATCAGGAGGATGGCCCCGGTTTCAAATGTCACCGCGTCCTGCCCCGGCACTTCCAGCACGGGAATCAACCCCTGCGGATTGAGCTTCCGGTATTCTTCCGACTTCTGCTCGCCCGCAGCCCTGTCAACGGAGACGAATTCATAGCGTGCGCCCAGCTCCTCAAGGACCATCCGGACGACGAAGTTCGCATTGTCGGGGGCACCGTGCAGCCTGTAAACGCCCTGCCCGGCAGCGCCAATTGTCTCTTCCGCGATTGGTATCAAAATGTTTCTCCAGAATCAGACCGCCGGGTTGAGCGATATCAAGGCTCCCGCCGAGGTTAGCCGGAATGATGGGCCCATGACCAATGACCCGCTTTCCTATGCGCTGCGCAACGTTCCGCGTTACACCAGCTATCCCACAGCCCCGCATTTCCACAGCGGCGTGAACGAGGCCACCTATGCCGACTGGCTGTCCGCGATCACACGGCAAGACAGCCTGTCGCTCTATCTTCACGTGCCCTATTGCCGGGAGCTTTGTCATTATTGCGGTTGCCACACGAAGGCGACGCGCAAGGATGCGCCGCTGAAAGTCTATGCTGCGACATTGGCCCAGGAGATCGGACTGGTGGCCGAGCATCTGCAAAACGCCGGGCCGGTTCGCCACATCCACTGGGGCGGTGGAACCCCGAGCCTGCTCTCGCGGGAGAGCCTTGTCGACGTGACGGGCCTGATGCGCGTCTTGTTCGACCTGTCGCCCGATCTTGAACACGCGATCGAACTCGATCCACGGCTCGTGACCGCGGACCTTGCCGAAACGCTGGCGATGATCGGGATCAACCGTGCCAGTCTCGGCGTCCAGGATTTCGATCCTGCCGTTCAACTGGCAATCGGCCGCGTCCAACCCTATGAGACCGTTGCACGGGCATCGGAATTCCTGAGATCCGCGGGACTGGACGCCCTCAATTTCGATCTCATGTACGGCTTGCCGGAACAGTCGCCTCAGACGATCCGCGATACGATCGAGAAAACGCTGGCGCTCGCACCGGGCCGGATCGCACTGTTCGGCTACGCCCATGTTCCATGGATGCGCAAACATCAGCGGCTGATCGACGAGACACGCCTGCCGTCTGCAGCCGAGCGGCTTGAACTGGCCAACCTGGCAAGGCGTGAATTGTTGAACGCCGGTTACGTCGCGATCGGCCTGGACCATTTTGCGCGCGCCGATGACAGCATGGCCGTCGCCCTTTCCGACGGATCGCTGAAACGGAACTTCCAGGGGTACACAACCGACCAGGGCGAACAGCTCATCGGTTTCGGCGTCTCCTCGATCGGCAAGCTGACCGGCGGGTTCGTTCAGAACATGCCCGATGTCGGAAACTGGCGCCGAAGCATCCTTGCCGGAAAGCTGCCGGTGTCAAAAGGGCTTGCGCTGAGCGCCGATGACAGGTTGCGGGGCCACATCATCGAGGACCTGATGACCAACTACGCGTGTGACCTCGGCCCGGTCTGCGCGAGCCACGGGCTGTCCATCAGGGATGTGAGCGACGCCTTCGACTATCTTGAGGATCTGGTCGCCGACGGGCTCGTGACCCTGGATCTGAACGGGGACGATCAGGCCCGGGTCAGCGTGACGGAGGCAGGGCGGCCTTACGTCCGGCTGGCGGCAGCGGCGTTCGATGCCTATCTGGCCGACAGCCAGGCGAGCGGAAAGGCGCGGCACTCGGCCGCCGTCTGACTGAACGTCAAAGATCTTCAGCCGGCGCGTGCACCGCTGACCGTGACTTCGATCAGAAGCAGAACCGAGGCGATCATGCGATAGGCAGACTGCAAGGGTACGGGTTGGTTGAGTTCCAGGGTCCAGTCGCGGTCCTTGAACAGACCGGCGAGTTTCTGGAAGCGGTTCACCGGTTCCGCTTCCCCGGGTTTCAACGCGCGCCGGATAACACCGACACATTCGTCCCCTGAAACGATGGCATAGCTGTCCGGCCAGCTTCCCAGCATGGTTTCAAGCGTTTTTGTGGCCAGTTTTCGAGGGTCGACGACCCTGAAAAGCTCCAATTGCGCGGCGTCCTGAACGAGCCACACGTCAGATCCCTTGGCTGCGATCTGTCCATCCTCGCCCGGATCCCCGCCGGCAAGCTGCCATTGTCTGCAGAGCAGTTTCCTTTCCGGGGTCAACGTCCGGATCGACTGATCAAGCAGATTGACCATGTCCACCGGTTTGCCGATCGTCCTTTTCGTCAGATCGAACCGGACAAATTCGGTTTCGTTCGCAAGCACGTGGTAGCGCTTGTGAGCGCCCCCTTCGGGATTTCGCTCCTGAACGAATCTGAGGGAGTTGATCTGCATCGCCGTCGCGCCCTGATTGCAAAAGCCGGGGTCTATATGCAGCTTCACCTGTTAAGAAAGAAGCGGGTCGCCGCCGAAGGTGCCCTTCAGGCAGCCTGAAACGGCGAACATGCCTAACGAAGACTTTCCTTGCCGCCCGAAATCCCGTGGATTGCAGACAAAAAAAAGCCGCGACAATGCGCGGCCCTTGAGTTTCAGGAGGAGGGAGGTGTCAATGCATGCCCGTCATGCGGCACAGGCCGCAGACCTTGTTGAGGTGGATCTTGTCCGCCTTGTCGACCCGGATGACCCCGCGCCGCTTCAGTTCCGAAACCACACGGCTGACCGTTTCGATCGTCAGGCCGAGATAATCGGCGATTTCCTGGCGGGTCATGTGGAGTTGAAGGTCGAAACCGTCGTCGTCCTCGTCGACCGGGCCAACGCAGCCTGCGCCGCCACGGTCGGGCACCATGTGCATCAGGAAACTGGCAACCCGCTCAACCGCGGACTTGCGGCCGAGCAGCACAGCATGCTCGTGAAGCGCGCGCATCTGGTTGGTCAGGCATCTTGTCAGGCTTTTCTGAAGCTCTTCGGAAGCTTCGACTTTCCTGAGATCGATTTCCTGGACCAGCGACTTGGTCAGTGTCTCGGCGGTGCAGTCATGCTCGTCGCCGTTCGCGAGCCCGAAGATGTCTCCGGGGCGCAGAACCTCGACAACCTGTCTGCGTCCATCCGGGAGAAGCTTGTAGAGCATGAGGGAGCCGCGAACCAGTTCGTATAGACGCCTTGCGGGGTCTCCCTCGTAATAGACGACGGCATGGGTGTCATATTCGCTTGCCTTGCCGCCAACCTCGGCGAAACCTGCCTGCGTGGCGTGTAACGGTGTCGCGACACCCGCGCGCGCACCAGCACCGTGACCTGCAACACCTGCTTCGAAATATGCCATTTTTCCCTCCTTCGCGCATTCTTGCGCGGCCTAGCCAACCCCGGCAGGTCCTGTTTCCTTTCGGGCAGAGCCGCCCTCAAAACCGATGAAACAAGGAAGTTCCCCTACCGGCAAAACGCCCCGTCCGACGTTTCGCAACTTGCAGGCATAACTCTAAAGCGAGGAATCTATTGAAGGAATTCGGTCGACTGCGTAAGAGAAACTACATATGTCAAAAGGCCGCAGCCAGCGCGTGCATCAGGTCGGATCAAGGAAAATGCGTATGCGCGTCGGGCCTCAGGCCATCGCCGCTGTCAGCATGTCGATGGAGAGCGGCTTGCGCAGAACCTTGAGCCCTTCGAATTCGCTGACCTGGCGTGCGATCTTTGTCCGCGACTTTCCGGAAATCGCAATGATCCTGGGCGGGGTTGCAAGGTCGTTCAATTTTCTGACGATTTCAGCGCCACTTATTCCAGGCAGACCGAGGTCCACAATAACCCAGTGGCCGGAAGACAAGTCCGCTTCCGCCATGAAGGTTTCACCGTCAAAATAGGTCCGGGCGCAATGATTCAGAAGTTCGAGCGCGATCGTCAGCGCATCGGCAACAGCTTCATCATCCTCGATTATGTGAACAACCAAACGCGTGTTTCCGGTGATTCAGGCGACATTGCCAAAATCACCTAGAAACATACGCGACAAATAGCGCTGCGAATGTACGCAGAAATACGTCCATCGATAAAAACTTGCGTGAACGGACGGAATGTTTCCCGCGCGATGGCCGAACTAGCCCGCAGTCGGATGCCCCAGGACGATGCGCACCAGATCGGCCGCGTTGCGCGCGCTGAGCTTTTCCATGATCCGGGCGCGGTGAACCTCGACGGTTCTGGGACTGATACCAAGCGTCCTGCCGGCTTCCTTGTTCGATGCCCCTTCCGTGATTTCCTTCAGGACTTCCAGTTCCCTGCGCGTCAGAAGGTCCGCGCCCTCGAACGTCTGGGACGTATCGACATCCTGACGCTGCCTCATCGCGGCAATCGCTTCCTTCACACGCTCAAGCACTGTCTCGGCAGAGAACGGTTTTTCGATGAAGTCGAAAGCGCCGTTGCGGATTGCCTCGACGGCCATGGGAATGTCGCCCTGTCCGGAAATGATGAAAATCGGCGCGGGATAGTGCTCGGCGTTCAGGGCCTTCAGGATCTCGATGCCGGAGCGCCCCGGCATATGGACATCAAGCATGACGCAGGCGGGAACGGATTTACTGGCGGACTGCACGAACGTGTCTCCGTCAGAGAAGGTTTCGACCACGTAACCTTCCATGTTGAACAGGACAGACAGCGCATCACGCACCGCGGGGTCATCATCAACGATGTAAACGGCCTCTGCGCCAGCTTCCATTTGTTTCCGTCCTTGCTTCTTTTGTCTTGTCGCCCGTTAAAGATCTTTGTCCGTTGCTTCTTCGCGCGGGTGAACCGGCAAGGTCAACAGAAACGAAGCCCCACTTTCGTCGGATACAGGCTCCAATTTCAGATCTCCACCATGGTTCTGCGCAATGGAACGCGATATCGCCAGGCCGAGACCGACCCCCTTGTGTTTCGCGCCCGTGAATGCCCGAAAAAGGCCCTCCACCAGTTCGGCGGGCACGCCAGGTCCGTTGTCGGACACCCTGAATTCGAGCAGGTCCCCATTCAGGCTGACCGACAGATGCACGCGCTTTTCGTCCTGATCGGCGACGGCTTCGCGCGCATTGCGCAAGAGATTTATGAGAATCTGGCGGATCTGGACCGGATCAGCCTGCAGCGGAGGCAAGCCGGGTTCGACACTGGACGACAGGAATGTGCGCGTTTCGCCGTTGCCGAGTTCCGCCATCTCCATGCAGGATTGCACGACGTCCTCCACATCCAGGGTCTGTCTCTCCGGCGCTTTTTTCTCCACAAGCTGGCGCATGCGCTGGATGATTTCACCTGCCCGTTCCGCCTCCCGCTCGGCCTTTTCAATCACCGAAAGAAGCTGTGGATCCATCGTGCCGTCGTTCCTGGCCTTTCTTGAGACCGACTGGAGATAGAGCAGAACCGCGGTCAGCGGCTGATTGAGTTCATGCGCGATCGCGGCACCCATTTCATCCAGCGCACTGAGGCGGGTCATGTGAAGTAGCTGCGCCTGTGCCTTTGCCAGATGTTCCTCGATGATCTTCCTTGATCTCAGGTCCCGGAGTATGCCGATGAACTGACGGCCATAGGGTGTGTCCGCCTCGCCGACCGACAGTTCGATCGGGAAAATGGTTCCGTCCTTGTGCTGCGCCTTGACCTCCCGGCCAATGCCGATGATCTTCTTGTCGCCCGTTTCAATGTAGTTTCGGACATACTGATCATGAGCCCGCGCGTAGTCCTGCGGCATGATCTTGTGGACGTTCCGCCCCAGCAGATCGGCGGCTTCGTATCCGAACAGGCGCTCGCACGCCTTGTTGTAGGCCAGAACGAG
Source organism: Roseibium sp. (assembly GCF_965229775.1). Taxonomy (GTDB): domain Bacteria; phylum Pseudomonadota; class Alphaproteobacteria; order Rhizobiales; family Stappiaceae; genus Roseibium. The sequence goes on along the minus strand of NZ_OZ245929.1, from coordinate 3,411,090 downwards.
ACCGCGTTCATTGATCACGATGATGCCGTCGACCGCCGTATCGAACACGCTCGACAGCCGCGCGTCCGACACCGCTGCGGTTTCCGCATCCCGATCAATTAGAAACTCGTCTGCCATCCCGCAACCCACATGGAAATCACATCCATTCGAGGTTAAGGGGTTTCACGTAGACCAGCAACCCATCGCAAATCTAAAACGCTGGAAGCCAAGCATTAATTCGCCGGACGGCTTCTTCCAGATGCGCGCGCTTGCGGGCATAGCACAGGCGCAGGAAGCTCTCGCCGCCGGGTCCGAACGCGGTTCCGGGCGCGAGGCCGACACCTGTCTGCCGCACGAGGTCGAGCGCGAAACGGCGCGTATCCTCCACGCCGTCGACCGAGAAGAAAAGATAAAACGCCCCTTCAGGCGGCGCCACGCTGATACGCCCACTCCGCTGCAGTCCGCTCACCACGACACTTCTGCCATCGCGCGCCCGCGCAATCTGCGATTCGAGGAATTCCCGGCCTTCGCTCAAAGCGGCAAGAGCCCCGTGCTGCAAGAACGCCGGAACGCCTGAGGTGGAATATTGCACCAGATTTTCAATAACCTGGCCGATGGCGGGCGGGGCCGACATCCAGCCGACGCGCCACCCCGTCATGGCCCAGTTCTTTGAAAAGGAATTCACGAAAATGATCTGATCATCATCTTCGGCAATGTCATAGAATGACGGCGACCTGGCTGTGTTGCCGTAAAAGTAGAGGGCGTAGATTTCATCGGCAATGATCCAGAGGCCATGTTTGCGGGCGAGATCGAGACAGGCCCCCAACAGGTCCAGATCGGCGACCCAACCTGTCGGATTGCTCGGCGAATTGAGGAAGATCGCAGCCGTTTTGGGCGCGATCGCGGCTTCGACATCCTCCAGGTGCAAATCCCATCCGCCGCTTGCCTCGTGCATGGGCACGAACACCGTCTTCGCGCCATGTATCTCGACGGACGCGGAAATATTGGGCCAGGACGGGGACGGCACGATGATTTCCTGTCCGGCGTCCGCGATGGCCTGAACGGCAAGCTGGATCGCCTGCATGCCGGAACCGGTGACAAAAAAGCGCTCCGGGGAAAACGGGCGGCCATAGATTTCACCATGGTAGGCGGCCAGAGCCTCGCGGAGTTCCGGAATACCGCGCTGATACGTGTAGAAGGTCTCGCCCCTGTCAAGCGACGCCTTGACGGCCCGGTTGATGAAATCGGGGGTCGGCAGGTCCCCTTCCCCCGCCCAGAGCGGGATCAGCGCCTCGTGACCCGACGCGGCATTGAAAATTTCAATGATCCCGCTTTTGGGCGTGTTTCGCGCACCTGTGCTCAGGCGCTGCATCAAGTCGGACACCGTTTCTTCCTCTCAGCTCATTCCGGCTACACCATACCGCGAATGCTGCCCGTTTTTGCATGAAACGATGTGAACAAGACTTCACCAAAGTTGATTGGTTTCAACCCGTTGCAAACGGGTCCATAATCGGGGTTGCGACTAGAGTCATGACCCTAGTCGCAAGGCGAATGGACATGCGCCCGGCACTATGATCGGATTGGGAAAAGTGGCAGAACGGGTGTCTGCAAACCGGTCGGGAGGACGGTAACAGCAACATGCTGCACGGTTGGATCGTGATACTGGTCGCAACGGCCTATATCCTGCTGCTCTTTGCCATTGCGAGTTTCGGCGACAGGATGAAGCGCAACTCTCCGTCCAGGGCGGGGGGCCGCCCCTTCATCTACGCGCTGTCCCTTTCAGTCTATTGCACCTCCTGGACCTTCTTCGGATCCGTGGGCAATGCGACGCGCAACGGCGCCGAGTTTCTGACGATCTATATCGGCCCCCTGCTGGTCTTCGCCCTCGGATATCCGTTGCTGCGCCGGATCATCCAGATCTCGAAAACCGAGAGCATCACCTCGATCGCCGACTTCATCGGTGCGCGTTACGGCAAGAGCCAGTCCGTGGCCGCGCTCGCGACCCTGATTGCGGTGATTGGCGTCATTCCCTATATCGCGCTGCAGCTGAAAGCCGTCTCCTTCTCCGTCACGACCATGGTCGGTCCGCTGATCTCCCAGGGCTTCAGCTTTGCCCCGTTCTTCAACGACATCACGTTGCTGATCGCGCTCGGCATGGCCATTTTCAGCTGGGCGTTCGGCACCCGGCACATCGACGCAACGGAACACCAGGAAGGCCTGATGCTGGCCATCGCGGCCGAGGCGATCGTCAAGCTGCTGGCCTTCCTGGCCGTCGGCATCTGGGTGACCTACTGGCTCTTCGACGGCCCGTTCGATCTGGTGCGCGCGATCTCGGAAGCCCCGGAAGTCGCCGAGGTGTTCGAACAGCCGATCAATGTGGGCAACTGGCTGATCCTGTCGATCCTGTCCGGGTTTGCGGTCCTCATGCTGCCGCGCCAGTTTCACGTGACCGTCACCGAAAACAACTCCGATTCGGAACTCAGATGCGCGACATGGATGTTCCCGCTCTACCTGGTCCTGATAAACCTGTTCGTTATCCCGATCGCCGCGGCAGGCATGCTGCGGTTCGGACAGGATATCAATGCCGACACCTACGTGCTCGCCCTGCCGATCGATGCAGGCCAGGAATGGCTTGCCCTCTTCGCCTTCATCGGCGGTCTGTCCGCGGCGACCGCGATGGTGATCGTCGCGACCGTTGCCCTGGCAATCATGATCTCCAACGACATCGTGGTGCCGCTCCTGTTGCGCAGGCAGGGGGAAGAGAACCTGATCAACAGCAGCGGGCGCGACATGAGCCGCCACCTGCTGACGATCCGCAGGCTGGCGATTTTCGGCATTCTTCTGCTGGCCTACGCCTACTACAAGGCGGCGGGGGACACGGCTGCCCTTGTGTCCATCGGCCTCCTGTCCTTTGCCGCGATCGCGCAATTCGCGCCCGCATTCATCGGTGCGCTGTTCTGGAGGCGCGCGACATCGCTCGGCGCGCTGGCCGGTCTCAGCAGCGGCTTTCTTCTGTGGGGCTATACACTGCTGCTGCCGACCTTCGCGCAATCCGGCCTCCTGTCGACCGACTTCCTGGAGACCGGGCCTTTCGGCCTGGGTTTCCTGAACCCGCAGTCGCTTTTCGGTCTGCAGCTGGACCCCTTCATCCACGGCACGCTCTGGAGCCTGCTCGTCAATATCCTTCTTTTTGTCGGCGTGTCCTTCGTCAGAAAACCGCTTCCGGCCGAAACCCTCCAGGCCAATGTCTTCGTGCCGGCGGAACTGACACCGTCGCCCAGCCTCCGCTACTGGCGCACGTCCGTCACCGCGGCCGACCTGCAATCGACCGTCGCGCGCTACCTGGGCGAGGAGCGCACCGAGCGATCATTCCACCGTTTCGCGAGCGAGCGCGGGATACCGCTCGACCCGAACACCCTCGCCGATGCCAATCTGCTCCGCTTTTCCGAACAGCTGCTGGCAAGCGCGATCGGCGCGGCCTCCTCGAGGCTTGTCCTGACGCTGATGCTCAAGCGGCATGATCCGTCCACCAAGGGTGCGGTGAAACTTCTCGACGATGCCTCGATCGCCATTCAGTACAACAGGGACCTGCTGCAGACGGCGCTCAACCAGGTCCGGCAAGGCATCGGCGTCTTCGACCGCGACCTGCGCCTGATCTGCTGGAACCGCCAGTTCCGCGATCTTTTGGGGCTCCCGGCCGAATACGGGCAGGTTGGAACCACGCTTGACGCCATCCTGCGCTACAACACGCAAAGGGGCGAATACGGCCCGGGGCCGGTCGAAAGCATCGTTGCCGATCGCATCGAGAAACTGGTGGTGGTCCAGGAAACCTTCCAGGAGCGGCTGGAATCGACCGGCGCGGTCTTCGAAGTCCGGATCAGCCCCATGCCCGACGGCGGCATCGTCACCACCTATACCGACATCACCGAACGCGTGATGGCAGAAGAAGCGCTCGCCCGGGCCAATGAAACCCTGGAGCGGCGCGTGCGGGAAAGGACGGAGGAACTCACCCACGTCAACGAGCGCCTGGTGGAGGCGACCCATGCGGCGGAAGAGGCCAATATCGGCAAGACGCGATTCCTTGCCGCTGCCGGACACGACATTCTGCAACCGCTCAACGCCGCGCGCCTCTACGCGTCCGTGCTGGTGGAGAAGCTGAACGCAGGAGAAGACGGTGAACTCGTGCGCAATGTCGAATCCGCCCTGGAATCCGTCGAGGACATTCTGGGCGCCGTCCTGGATATTTCGCGGCTGGACACCGGTGCACTGAAACCGGAACCGACGGTTTTCCGGCTGGACGAGATCCTGCGCGGGCTCGCCCTGGACTTTCTGCCCGTCGCACAGGAGAAGGGTCTTGAGCTGCGCATCGTGCCAACGACGGTGTCCGTGCGGACGGACCGCAGGCTGTTGCGCAGGTTGCTTCAGAACCTCGTTTCCAATGCATTGAAATACACGCAGGACGGCCGCGTGCTGGTCGGATGCCGCCGGCGCGGCAATCGCGTGATCGTTGAAATACACGACACCGGAATGGGAATACCCGAAAGCAAGCAGACGGCCATCTTTCAGGAGTTTCACAGGCTTGACGACGGCATGCGCGTCGCCAAGGGTCTTGGACTGGGTCTGTCGATCGTCGAACGGATCAGTCACGTTCTGGATCATCCGGTCGCACTCAGATCCACCCTGGAAAAAGGCTCCTGTTTTTCGGTCGAACTGCCGCGCGCAGCGGCCGTTCCCGATACGCTTCCGGAAATGCAGGCGCCGGCCGCGATCGGCAATCTGGACGGGTTGTGCGTTGTTGCAATCGACAACGAGCCCGACATCCTGAGCGGCATGCATCACCTGCTGTCGAGCTGGAACTGCCTGGTCGTTACGGCCGGCAACGAACAGGAAGCTGCCGCGCATCTGAACAAGGCCGGCCTGACACCCGACGTCATTCTCGCCGATTATCATCTGGACAACGGCACCGGGATCGAAGCCATCGTGAAGTTGCGGTGGAAATTCGGGCGTCACATCCCGGCAATCCTGATTACCGCGGATCGCAGCAGGCCGGTACGGTCCGAAGCCGGGGAAAAGGATATCGCGTTTTTCAACAAGCCGGTCAAACCCGCCGCCCTGCGGGCACAGCTGGCACGCTGCCGTGTGGGCCAGGCTGCAGAGTAGGTATTCAGTTCGCGGAAACCGCCGCTGACGCCTTCGGTGTGTCGTCGTCGCCGTCCTGCACGAGCTCTTGTTCCTGCTCGTCCCAATCCTCGGATGCCGCCTGCATGATATGCATCGGGTTCGCGCTCGGTTTTCCGAAGAAATAACCCTGCAGGGTGTCGCAGCCCAGGGTCCTCAGCGCATCCACCTGGAAGCGGCGTTCAACGCCTTCAGCCGTGACTTCGAGACCCAGGTTATGGGCAAGGGCGATGACGGCTGAAATGATCGCAAGACCGTCGCTGCGCTCACCGATCTCGTCGACAAAGGTTTTGTCGATCTTGATCTTGTCGAACTTGTATTTTCGCAGATAGGACAGAGACGAATACCCGGTACCGAAGTCATCGAGCGAGATCTTGATACCCAGGTTGCGCAGTTTCTTCAGTTTCTCGGGCGCGGCGCCCGAATCGCGCAGGAATACGGATTCGGTAATTTCCAGAACCAGTCTTTCCGGCGGGAACCCGGTGTCGTCGAGGACCGTGGTGATCTGGCTGACGAGATTGGGGTCCATGAACTGTACCGCCGACAGATTGACCGCGACACTTTCAAGGTCGGGGCACTGGGCCGCGGCCGCGCAGGCCTTTCGCAGCACCCAGTTTCCGAGCGGCAGGATCAGTCCTGCATGTTCGGCAATCGGCAGGAACGTGTCCGGCGTGACCTCGCCACGGGTCGGGTGGAACCAGCGGACCAGCACCTCGCTGGAAATCACCTTGCCCGAACGTGCGTTGACGATCGGCTGGAATTCAACGCTGAGCTTGCCGAATTCGAATGCCTCGCGCAGATCCGCTTCCAGCTCACGTCGTTCACGGACTTCCCTCTCCATGGCGGATTCAAAGGCAAGGGCCCGACCGCGGCCGCTTTCCTTGGCCTTGTAAAGGGCGATGTCGGCATTGCGCATGAGATCGTCGACGGTGTCGTCGGGCCCCCTCAGTCTTGTGAAACCAACGGTGGCTCCGATCGCGAAGTCCCGGTTTCCGATCCTGAACGGCTTGCGGGCCACGTTGACGAGTTCCTCGGCGAAAGCGCTCGCCGCCTGGTCACTGACGAAGCGTCCGAGTGCCGCGAATTCATCACCGCCGAAGCGCGCCAGCGACGTCCTGCCTTCACTAATGGCGGTGAAGCGATCGGCAACCTGTCTCAACAGTTCATCGCCCGCAGGGTGCCCGCTGGTGTCGTTGACGACCTTGAAGTTGTCGAGATCGATCAGGAAGAGTGTCAGGGTGTTCTGTCCACACCTCACCTGCTCGGCAAGCAGGTCTTCCGCCTGGTTCAGGAACCAGCTGCGATTGCCGATCCCGGTCAGGGAGTCGTGCTCGGCGAGATGGGTTACCAGCTTTTCCGCACGTCTGGCCTCGGTGATGTCAGAGGCAACGCCCCGGTATCCGGTAAACGAGCCGTGATCATCGTAGACGGGACGCGCGGCAATCGACCACCAGCGTTCCTCACCGTTCACGGTCAGCCCGATGACAATCTCGCGAAACGACTTCTGCAGGCTGATGGCTTCTTCCAAGCCGGCAACCTGCGCGCGCGCGTCCTCGCTGTCGAGCGAATAGGCCAGATCGACCATGCGCATGGAATGAAGTTCCGGCCGCGTCCGGCCGCTGGCGTGAAGAAACCGGTCGGAGACGTTCCGGAAGTTGCCGGTGCTGCTCGTTTCCCAGATCCAGTCACTCGATGTTTCTTCAAATTCGTTCAGCAGGAGGGCTATCAGGTCGCCGTTCTTTTCGAGTTCCGCCTCAGCCAGGAAGTGAGACGCGAACAGCCATCCCGCTGCAGTCGTGCTTCCGATGACAACGAATGTGTAGCTCGTCAGCAGAACCAGAAGCGGCCACATCATGACACTCTGATCGATCACAAGAGCCACAACGGTCGCTGCATACAAGATGGCGACCCACCGGAACGCCGCCTGCGGAACGGTCGCGAGCGCAAACCCGCCACCGCAGATCATTCCCGTGGTCACGCAGGACGCTATCCAGATCGCGTTCACGTTTCCGCTCATGAAAGCGGCAACCGGGACCACTGCCCACAGGAGGCTCAAAAACGTTGCATGCCGGACAGCCGCGTTCAGGGCCCGGTGCGAGGCGAGCTCGATGGGTGAGCGCGACGACAGGAACCATTTGATGGTCGTCAGGGCCATAAGGCTCATCGCCGCCACGACCCATGCGATTACATAGGCAAACGGCAGGGCCTGCGCCAGAACCGGCAAGACCACGACGACGTTGACGACATTTGCAAAAACCGTCAGCGGTGTCAGACGCGCAATGCTTGCGATCTGGGCCGCGCGGACACGGCACGCCAGATACTGATCGACAACCGGATGACCGAACGCAAGCAACAGCGCGCGGGTCGGGCTGGCATCCATGTGCCCGTCCGGCCGCATCGCCGCGTGCTTTACGCGGGAGCCGGGTGACACAAGCGCCAGAAGGATCGTCTGAAGGACCAATTTCCAATGGGCACCGGGCCGCATTTTTACTCCGCATCACTGTCTTGTTGCTGCGCATGGGGCACAGCGCCTTGTGATGCAGATGTATCCTTAATTCCCTGAAATTCCGGTAAAGAACCTTGTGAAATATTCGGAGTTTCGTGAGTCTTTCGAGGAATTTAGCGCTAACTCTTGTTTACCTTAACGAACTTGCCAACGCGGCCGGCCGGAAGCCAAAAGGCACGGGACGGCGCAAAAGGCAGCGCGCTCTGGACGGTTGCACAAGGGTCTGCCGAAGAGCGTATTATGCCCCGGCAGCTTCCTGCTCTTCCCCGCCCAGTTGCCATTGGCCCGCTTCGATCTTGGACGCCGCGATAACCGCCTGGGTCCGGCTTTCGACGCCCAGTTTCTGCAAGATTGCCGACACGTGTGCTTTCACCGTGGCTTCGGACACTGACAGTTCATAGGCGATCTGTTTGTTCAAAAGCCCTTCCGACAGCATCATCAGCACGCGCACCTGCTGGGGGGTCAGCGTCGAAAGACGCTGGATGAGGTCGTCGCTGCCATCGTCCGCCTTGAGATCGACATCGGGAGGTGTCCAGACGTTGCCCGACATGACGTCCGATATCGCCTGCCTGATCACCTCTATGCCGTGCGACTTGGGAATGAAGCCTGACGCGCCGAACTCGATTGCACGGCGGATTGCCTGCGGCTCCTCGTTTGCGGATACGACGACAACCGGCACACCGGAGAATTGGGCGCGCAGATACATGAGGCCGGAAAACCCGCGCATGCCCGGCATTGTCAGGTCAAGCAGAATGAGATCGGCATCACCATCCTGCTCCAGACGTGCCGTGACGTCTTCAAGTGCGCCCGCCTCCTCAATCGAGGCGTCAGGATACTGTTTTTCCAGTGTCTGCCGCAGCGCCCCTCGAAACAGGGGATGATCATCTGCGATGATAAAGCGATACGAGGTTGCCGACACGTTGTTTTTCCTCCCTCAACGGTCTTTTCGCAGCTGTACCAATCCCTTGCTCGCCGAGCGCTCAGGTTGTTACCGAGCGCTTCTAGGCCTTTTCTTTGGCTTCTGGTCTGATAGAGCTACCGCGTTGAAGTATGTTTGCAACACCCCTCAGGTGCAAGTCAAACAATCGATTTGGCGCGTACGCTCAACATCAAACGAAGCCGCGAGCGCCTGCGAGAGTAAATTCACGCCAACATCCACACAAGTAAAAGTAAAGCCGACAAAAAATTACATCAAAAATAGTACAACCAGTGGTTTAAATTTCAATTTCCGCAGCATCCATCCAAATCCAAAGAATATAACTCTCCGAATTAGAAATATTTTTTCCACAGTCTACATTTCTATTGATAATTTCTCGAAAGGAGGCAACAAATGAACTTATGGTGACCCCTGAATATCTATCTTTTAAACACTTGCGCGAAGTTTTGAAATGACAATTCAATCTACCCTTTATTCATTTGTTAATCGCTGGGAATGCGACGAAAACGATCACCTGAATGTCCAGTTCTATTTCAGCCGGTTTGAGGAAGCGGACCGCCAGTTTCGTCTGATGTGCGGATTGAGCGAGACGATCGTAGGTGCGCGGCGGGTCCGTCACGTGCGTTATCACAAGGAGCTGAGAACCGGCGACCTGGTCACAATACATTCCAGCGTCGCCTTTGACGGTCCGCATATGCTGACCGTGGTGCATGAAATGCGCGACGGTGCCAGTGGGGTCCTTGCTGCGACCGCACTGGATGGGTATGAACCCAGCCCGAATTCGGCAAAATCATTGCGACAGCGGTTCAAGGATTTCCAGACACCGATGATCGCCGACGCTGCGCCGCGCGGCATAAAGTCCGGCCCCTCCGGCGTGCGCGGAACGCTCCAGTCGCTGCTTGGTCAGGGTGCGGAGATCTGCTTCAGGGGAACTGTGATGCCGCGCGATGTCGGACCGGACGGCAAGGCCGACGATCAATACGCGCTCGCCTGCTGCACCGACGGTGTCGCGCATGTGTGGCAACGGACGCCCATGAACCTCGCCTATCTCACGGAGAACGGGTACGGCCGTGTCGCCGCCGAAATGAAGTTGACCTGGTCAACGCCGTTGAAGACCGGAGATGCCGTCGTTGTCGCGACCGGCTTTACCAATGTGAGCGCGCGCACGTTCTCCATGCGGCATCACCTTTACGAAAGCAGAACCGCGCGCCTGGCGGCAACACTTGATGTGGTTGCCCTGCCGATGGACCTGACTTCTCGCAAATCGGTCGAACTGCCGGAAAGCGCGCATGCGGCCATATCCAAGATGCTGATCGACTGAGGGTAAACGACAAGGCAACCGGACCGGGCGCGCAAATGGCCGGTCTCAATGCGGCCGCCTGCGGAGCGCCTAGAGCATCGGGCGGTAAGTCTGCACAATTTGATGTTGGCAAGCAGCTCATTCGGCAAGGCGCGTCGCGCAGAGCGATGCGGTGTATCGGGCAAGCGGCGCAACGCTGCCGATGGGCTGCTTGCCATCACCCGAAGGGCCGGTCTCCTTTGCCCGCTGAAAAATGAGTCGAACTTCAGATTCAGGTGACTAGTTGCCCTCGCCTTCAAAGTCTTTCTGCAGCTCCCGCACCATTCCGAAAAAGCGGCGCATGGCGCTTTCGGTGAATGTCAGAACACGCTCAAGTTCCTCGTCATCGTCGGTCCAGTCGGAGCCGCTATCCGGCTGAGTCCGTTTCGGCGAGGGCGCGGGTGATTTCGAAGACCCGCCGTCCGCGTCCAGGTCCTCGAGACGGGCCGTGAGGCGGTCGACCTCCGCAGCCAATTCGTTGATTTCGGCAAGATAGGCCTCTTCGGCCAGCGGCACCGGATTGCATCGCCAGGACCCGTTCTGTTCCTGGCAGATCGAGATCGTGCCGTTTTGCCTGTCGACCCTCAAGATGTCGCCATCCGTTTCAACCAGCGAAAACCGGTCCGGTGCACCATCCGTCACGGCCTCCCTGGCCGCGCCCGTCAATTCGGACTGCGCCCTGACCGGGGCAGCCTGCATCAGCAACACAGCCGTCACGGCAGACAGGGACAGAAGTTTCAAAATACGCATCGTCATGGAATTCTCCGAATACCGGCAGGGGATCCCGGGACCACCCTTCTCCGTCCTTCCGTCACGCAGACGTGCCACAAATCCATGGCCAAAGCACGGCCAAAAAGCCCGCACCTGTCTCCCGGCGGACTTCATTGCGCCGGATCCTCCTGCTTCGGCAGGAGGGCTTCCAACGTTTCGATCCGATCGGCTTCACCGGCCGGTTTGTCCCATCTCAGCCTGGATATTCTGGGAAAGCGCATGGCGACACCCGACTTATGCCGCTTCGACCGGTTCAGCCCCTCAAAGGCGACTTCAAGAACCAGGCCTTCCGCTTTGCCGTGTTTCACTTCCCGCACCGGGCCGAAGCGATTGAGCGTGTTGTTGCGCACGAACCGGTCGATTTCGCGCAGTTCCTCGTCGGTGAAACCGAAATAGGCCTTGCCGACGGGCACGAGCTGGTCGCCGTCATCGCCGCCGCGCCAGACACCGAAGGTGTAGTCGGAATAGAACGAAGACCGCTTGCCGTGGCCCCTTTGGGCATACATCAACACGGCATCGACGAGGTAGGGTTCGCGCTTCCACTTGAACCAGAGACCTTTCGGCCTGCCGGTGACATAGGGCGCATCCCGGCGTTTCAGCATCAAGCCTTCGACGGCGTCCGCATTGCCTGTGTCCAGAAGGGAGTGCGGATTTGCGCGCGCCGCCGCGATCTGGTCCCAATCTCCGGCGACCAGCATGGGCGACAGATCAATGGCGGGCACCGCGAGGGTCTGGACAAAATCGGCCAGTTTCTGCCGGCGCGCCGCAAATGGCAATTCGCGCAGATCTTCGCCTTCAAGCTCAAGCAGGTCATAGGCCCTGATCGCGGCCGGATAGTCGCGCATCAGTTTCGGCCCCGCCGTTTTCCTGTTCAAGCGTTTCTGAAGATCGGCGAACGGGCGCACGATCCCGTCGCTCACAACGAGAAGTTCTCCGTCGATGCAGGCATTGAAATTCAGCAAATCGACAATGTCCGGAAAGGCTCTCGAAATATCCTCGCCCGTCCGGCTGTAGAGACGCCGAACCACGTCGCCTGCCCCGGTTTGCCCCGCCGCGGCCTGGACCCTGATGCCGTCCCACTTCCATTCAACGGCAAACTCCGAGGCGTCCAGCTGGGGCAGGTCACGCTCCTCGTCCAGCGGATGTGCCAGCATCACGGGCCGAAAGGGGGCCGGATCCTGGTTGTCCGGCTTGCCGCTCCTGCCCTCGGCCCAGGCAAACAGGCTCTCGTAGGGGGGCTCGAGCCCGTGCCACACCTCCTCGACCTGGGCAACATCCAGCGCGCCAAGGCGGGCAACGGCGGTCTTGGCAAGCCGCGCGGAAACGCCGACGCGCAATCCGCCCGTCACAAGTTTCAATAGCGCCCACCGGCCGGTTTCGTCAGATCGGTTCAGCCAGTCGATCAGGAGGCGCGGAACATCGGTCTTGCCGGCGGTTTCCAGCGCCTGAACCACGTTGCCGAGCGACAGTTTTTCACGGTTGTCATCGCCTGCCGCGTCGCCGGCGGCCGGCCACATCAGGGCTATCGTTTCCGACAGGTCTCCGACAAAATCATAAGACAGGGCAAAGAGCTGCGGATCGGTCCGATCGCTTATGAGCGCGCGCAAAAGCGCGGGTTTCGCATTCTTGAAATTCAGACCGCCGGTCAAGGCCGCCAGCGCATAACCGCGATCAGGGTCTGCTGTCTCCCGGAAATACCGGACCAGCAAGGCTTCCTTGGCCAGCCGGCGCGGTTCGAGCGAGAGCCTGTCCAGCAATTGGGAAAATGCGCGCATAGGCTAGACATACCGGGAAAGACCTGCAGGGCAAGTGTTTCCCGAACCGGATGTGGGTCTGGTAAGTTTAGGCGCACCCACAAACGAGCGAGCGCAAATGACTGCTTTCGGCGGGACCTCCAAAGACAATAATCAAACGCGCAGGCCAGCATTGCGGACTGAACGCACATAAATGCGTCGATTTTGAATGGCCGTTTTGGGGCCGGAAACGGACTGTCGGGTTTTTGTGGTAGACACAGTAAAGCGGCCATGACAGCTGCGCCTGGATGCGGACATTAACGGTCCGGAGCGGACATTCCATCATCTTGCGGTTTGCGTCCGTTTTGCGCCCACGTTTCGGACATTCACCGCGTTGAAGCTTGCGCCCGAAAGCAGACGTTCATTTTGGGCGCGGCAAATTCACGGGATGGGCGGGAAGCGGACATTGAGAAGACGTGTCTCTGCTAGAGTGCGCCCCAACGTGCCTCCGAGAAGGCGAGGAGTTTTGTGGATCGTATACGGAACACGGGCTTGCGGAGCGTTGTGACGGCATCAGATCCGACGGGACCTCAGTCTCGATGGCACCTTGAGGTCTTTGTTCGGTGTCGTCCTTGCGACAATCTTCCAGCTTTCGGGCAGCATCCGCAAGACGATACCCGGAAAAATGACAGGTAAAAGATTGGGGTTGCAAAATATGCTTTTTGCTTGATACTTGCTACTAGCAATCTGTGCGCGAATGAAACAAAAAACCCTGTGCCGCTCCGCCACAACCAACAGAATACTGGGCGGCACAGGGGTGAAATTTAATTCGTGTGCTGCGGCCGAGATCTTTGATTTTTGGAGTTCGTGCCAGACATGCACCCGTTACTGGCTCAAAGACGGCAAGAGATCACGAGAGACAGGATTGCTCTCCACGATTTGGAAATCGAGAAGAATCTGAACACTCTGATCGCGCTTTGCCAGTCCAAAAAGACATCGAATGTTTCCGGCTTGAGAGAGGTTGGCGAGAAACTGGCTTGTTACGCCATACTGCTGAAAAAACTGGATCCGGAGACAGTCGAAGGGCGCCAGCTTCGACATGACCTCAAAGAGATAATGGAACAACTCAAGTCCGCGCTGGAGCAGAAGTTCCTCGATCAGTCGAAAAATTCGCACTGATTGTTGCGTGGCCGCCTTTCGTTGGCGTGCGTCCGGCCTCAAGTGCCAAGCGATTGCCTGAGAAAATATCCAATAGTCGATGCGCTTTGCCAGTTCCTGCCTGCCATCCAGAACGGTTCGCGAAAAGCCTCCCGTGGCGGAGGCCCCGAATGGTGCGCGAGCCGCGATTGGCGTTGTGCTACATATTGAACGCGGATGACAGAAGCAGGCGATCAATCGCAATTCGTGACCGCTGTCCCTCTCGCATGTCCTGTTGCCATCGGAGAAACACGTAACCTGGAACGTGATCCTCGATCCATCGGGTTAGTGTCTTGTCGTCTCGGCGTTCCGCGCCCAGATCACAACGCATGATATCTGGTTGGAACAGGTGTCTTAGGACTGCTGATCGTTGCGTTAGGCACAGTCGGGCAGAGAGCGCAACTTCGGTGCCATGCACCTGGAGAAGGGCTTGGTGTAGCGAGACCGAGAACTTCTGGACAGAAGTAAAATTTGATTGCTGCAAGCAATGTAACTCAATAACCTCCTGTCTACTGGACGATTCTTTCCATGGTGAGGATTCCAGCAGAAAAATGAGGCTATCGAGACATTGGAAACAGGGGACAGGAGCGATCTCGCAGCGGCGATCTTGATCGACAAGCTTCTGAATGATGCCTATGTGGACCGGGGTCCGGGGCAGATTAGTCGATTGCAGTGGTCCATCCTGCGTTGCCTTGCCCGTGCCACTCCGGAACAGAAGACCCCGACCTGGATAGCCCGTTTTGTCGGACTGACTCTTGCGCCGGTCACGCGCGCGCTGGACAGCCTGAACCGCCGCGGCCTGATAGTGCGTACAAAAAGCGCTTCCGATGGCCGGCAGACAACCGTTTCGCTCACGGGAAGCGGGCGGCAAATTCTCGACCTTGATCCGCTTAAATCGCTCGCAGCGCTCATCAGCCGGCTTCCCGAGGATCAGAAAAATCAGTTTAAACAGACACTTCAGACGATCTCAATTCAAGGAATACTGGACGGATGACGGCCCGCATATTGCTGATTGAAGATGAACCTTCTCTGCTGGAGCTTTTCAGCGCGTCCTTGAACGAAGAAGGCTATGCCGTGACTGCGTTCAACACGCTGGCCGAGGTAACGGCAGACCTTGATAGCGGGCACAACTACGACCTCGCCGTTCTCGATTTCTGGGTCGGCAAGGAGACCTCACTCGGGATATTGAAAGCCTTGCGTGCGCTGAAACCGGATCTCCCGATCATTTTCATGTCCGGTGGCGCAGACGATCTTTCCCTTGAAATGGCCTCGGCGCTTGCAGAAGCCGGCGGCGCGACCGAATTTCTTTTCAAGCCTTTCAAGGTTGGAGATCTCCTGACCTCGGTATCGACAGTTCTGCGTTCAGCCTGAATTTCCCATACTCGCAGCCTTTCTGCCTGATAGATGCTTGCTATTAGCAAATAATTATCAGAATCAAGACATCCTTTTCGTCAGTGGGGGACTTGACTGCATCTGTTGTGCTGGCTGGATCCCTGAAAACGGCAAAAGCCCATGACAAAAGGATGTGCACATGTCCCATCGGCCTGAAGAGTTCATTGGCCGCCTGTCTTTTGCAGGC
Source organism: Roseibium sp. (assembly GCF_965229775.1). Taxonomy (GTDB): domain Bacteria; phylum Pseudomonadota; class Alphaproteobacteria; order Rhizobiales; family Stappiaceae; genus Roseibium. Next base: position 3,395,871 of record NZ_OZ245929.1, on the reverse strand, counting down.
ATTGACCAGACTGTCGTCAACAACCTGCGTGCCCTTTGGCCTGTCATCGAAAAGGACCTGGACGGAATACTGGCGGCCTTTTACGGCCACTTGAAAAAGTTTCCCGAAATGGCCGGACTTGTCGGCGAACAGCAGCCCCGGCTGGAAAACGCACAGAAAAACCATTGGGTGAAGCTTTTTACGCAAGGGTTCGACGACGACTACGTGGACAGCATCAACCGTATCGGTCGCGTTCATAGCCGCATTGGGCTGGAGCCGAGATGGTACATTGCCGGCTACAAGTTCGTTCTGGTGAAGTTGCAGCAAGCGATCATCCGGAAGCATCGCTTTTCGCCAGGGAAGCTCTCCGATGCCCTTTCGCATATCACGACAGCAGTCCTGTTCGATCTGGACATGGCGGTTTCGACCTACCAGGCGATCCTGCTTGAAGAACAGGCCGCGCGCACGGAAGAGCTGAACGTGGCCATAAGTACATTTCAATCGTCTGTCTCGGAGCCGATTTCGAACATTGGCAGCAGCGCCGGCGCCTTGGCGGAGGACGCCGGACGGCTTATGGACGTCTGCGGCGCGGCGCGATCTGAGACGGATTCCGCCTCTGCCGTTTCCGAAGATGCAAGCATCAACGTCCAGACCGTGGCGTCCGCCACAGAAGAGCTTTCCGCCTCGATCCTGGAGATTTCGAAGCAGGTGTCGGGCGCGTCGCAAATAGCGACCCAGGCCCGCGCGAGCGCGGAAACAACCAGTAGCGAAGTCGAAAGTCTGTCCGGTGCGGCCCAAAAGATCGGCGATGTCATCGGCCTCATCCAGGCGATTGCGGAGCAGACAAATCTGCTTGCGCTCAACGCGACGATCGAAGCAGCGCGCGCCGGAGATGCCGGAAAGGGTTTTGCCGTCGTCGCTGCGGAGGTCAAGGAACTGGCAACGCAGACGTCCAAGGCGACGGAGGAAATCGGTCAGCAGGTTTCGGAGATACAGGATGCCACCTCGTCGGCGGTGGGATCGATCGAGACAATCGCGGATACGGTTCGCCAGCTTGACGAAATGACAGCCGCCATCGCCGCGGCGGTGGAAGAACAGGGTTCCGCCACGAACGAAATCTCCAATAGCGTGCAGACCGTTGCGAACGGGGCCAACGTTCTGTCCGGCAATATTGCGGGTGTGAAAGAAGCGATCATCACATCCGACACCACCGCGAAAACGTTCTCGGAGGCGGCTCAGGGCATGGAGCAGGGCGCGGAAACAATCGCTGCAGAAGTGAACGGATTTTTTGAGCGGATCAGATCGCTGGGTGAAGATGGCGGGCAGCAGGCCGCAGGCTAGGTGATGGACTCATAAATGAGGCCAGAAATGGTTTGAGGCGGATTGCTTCTCCTCAAGGAGCGGAAGCGCAGGAAATGTGGTTCATTTTCAAGCCTTTCGCGACGCCAGGGAGGCGCAATCCGGTTAAATCCGAAGGACATGGAAATGGCTTCACCCCGTGGCGTCAGCGTGCTTGACCGGGCACGAAGCCCGCTCCGCACACGCTTCCTAACGGGATTTCGCCATTTCACATGCCATTTCAGTCTCAGTTATGGGTCCAACACCTAGTGCGGTGAATTTGAAGTTCGCATCATTGCTGCAGCAGTCTCCGCAGCGAACTTCAAATTCGTAAACCGCACTTGAAACATAGACTTGCTAGTCACCTTCTTGAATCTGAAGTTTGTTCGAAGCCCGCTGCAAAATGAACCGAACTTCAGACCCGGTGACTAGCAGGGGCCTTCGCGCTTCGGCCGGTGACAGGCGTCTGAACAACCCCCTCGAGGCCGCCAGATCCTGCCGAAAGCGGAACCGGAGAGCCCCGCCAGAAGCCGGGGCTCTCCGGTCAATCAGAGCGCTTCGCTCCCGTGTGCAATTCGCTATGTATCAAGTAAGCGGCGGATCTCGACACTCAGGTCTTCCCTCGAATACGGCTTCATAATGACCGGATATGAAGCGTTATCATCGCCATTCCCGGATTGCATTCCATCCGTAAAACCGGACACCAGGCAAATACGCAAATCCGGCTGAAGCTGGCGCGCGATGTCGGCCAGCTGATAGCCGTTCTGCCCGCCTGGCATCACGACGTCACTGAAAAGCAGGTCGAATTTTTCGTTGCCCTTCAAAATGTCGACCGCTTCGAGATAGCCATGGGCGACCTTCGTGGAATAACCGAGGTCGTCCAGGTGCTGCTGCGCGATTTCGGCTAGATCAGGTTCATCGTCGACGACCAAGATTCGTTCTGACCCCGTGGGTTGGGGTGATGCTACCGCACCGGATGCACCTTCGGCGGGTTCCTGGTTCTTCGGGGTCCCGGCGCTCGGCAGAAGCAGCTCAATTCTCGTGCCGGTCCCGGCCTCGGAGTGGACGCGAATGGCTCCCCCAGACCGTTGTACAAAGGAATAGACCATGGACAGGCCGAGGCCGCTTCCTCTGCCCGTGTCCTTGGTTGTGAAAAACGGCTCGAAAATCTTTTGCCTGATATCTTCGGGAATGCCGGTTCCGGTATCGCTGACGCAAACAACAACATAGGTACCTGGCGGAACACTGGCTCCGGCGGCTTCGTCAGCGGACAGGGAAACGCTTCTGGATGAGATCGTGATCCGGCCACCCTCAGGCATCGCGTCGCGGGCGTTGATGCAAAGATTGACCATGCTGTCTTCAAGATCGCTTGCATTCACGAACGCCTGCGGGCCCTGGTCGTCCAGTTCCAGGTGTACAGCGATGTTGTCGGTCAGGGAGCGCTGGATCAGTTCATGGAGATCCGAAAGGGCCGCATTTACATTCACACGATCCGTTTTCACCACGGACTTTCTGGAGAAACTCAGCAGGCGGCTGGTCAGGTTGGCACCGCGATTTGCCGCATTCAGAGACTTGGCGATTTGCCCGGCCAGTTTTGTATCCGGTTCAACGGTGCGGCTGGCAAGATCGAGATGTCCGATGATGATGCCGAGGATATTGTTGAAGTCGTGCGCAACCCCGCCAACCATCATTCCGACGGCTTCCAGTTTCTGCGATTGCCTGAGTTGCGCTTCGAGGCTCTTTTCGGTGCTGATGTCGATGATCGAGGCAATGAACTGCTTTTTCCCGTCAATCAGCATCTCGGCAAGCGAGAGTTTGACCGGGAAAACGTGTCCGTTTTTCCGGACCGCGTGCAGTTCCCGGTTTTTGCCAATCAGCTTTGCCTCACCGGTTGTGAAATAGTTGCGAATATAGGTGTCGTGCCGCCGACGGTGCTCTTCATCCGCCAGCATTGCAACATTCTGGCCCAGAACTTCGTTTTCGTCATATCCAAATGTTTCCTGGGCAGCCGGGTTGAACGCCGTGATCCGTCCGGTCGCGTCGGAGAGTACGATCCCGATGCGTATGCTCTCGAACATCGCGCGAAATCTTGCTTCGCTCGCTCTGATCCTTTGACTGTTCACATATTCCTGGGTCACGTCGCGGCCGGTTCCGCGGTAGCCGGCAAAGGTGCCGTCCTCGTCGTAGACCGGTATCCCAGAGATGGCCACAAGGCGGTTCTCGCCGGCACTGCTGTCCGACGGGACCCGATAGGCCTTGGACCAGTACTGGAAATCCCGGAAAGGTTTCTCGTTTTCCAGGTCTTCGAAATGATCAAGCCACTTTTGGGACTCCGTGTCGCCAAGGGCGAGTTGTTCTCTGCGTTTTCCAAGGACGTTTTCAAGCTCGATGACCTTCGTGACTTCATGGCTGTGGCCGAACTCCACGACCCGATGGTCGGCATCCGTTTCCCACATCCAGTCTGAAGCCGTCTTCGTGAAATCCTGAAACCGCTTCTCACTCCGTCGGAGCTCTTTTTCCCGGTTCTTCAGTTCCGTAATGTCGGTTCGGACGCTCACGATCCCGCCATCCGCCGTGTGGCGTTCCGAGACTTGAAGCCAGCGTCCATCCCCGAGTTGTTGTATGGACGTTTCAGCGGCAAAGTGTTGCCGCAACCGCTCCGTGATCCAGGCCTCCTCGCGGCCTCTTGCCGGCGGATAAGCGCCCACCGCAAGCCAACCCTGCAACATCTCCTCGAATGTCATTCCTTCCTTGATCTTGTAGGTTTCGGTTTCATAGAAGTCGCGGAATACGCTGTTGGAGACGACGAGACGATCTTCTGAATCGAACAGCGCAAAGCCTTCGCTCGATGCTTGCAGCGAATCCAAGAGTTGGGCTCTGTTTTTCTGAACGTTCACGTTCGCCTTGTATTGGAGGAAAGCGTAAAAAAGCACGATCGTCGCCAGGATGAAGCTGACTGCGAAATTGGCGATTACATAGTCAAGAAAGTCTTTGAAGATTTTCCGATTGCTCGACCTAAGCTCAATCGAAATCGGTAGCTCATTGAGCGCAATGGACCTGTTGAACCGGTCTTCCGGGAAGAGAAAGTCCCTCAATGCGTTAAGAGGATCGCCGGATCGCGGAGTTTCCAATGCGCGGTCAGCATTCAGCCCGGCAATATCCTGTCCGATTGCCGCATCCTCGAAGGGCGACGTTGACAGGACAACGCCGTCTTGATCCGTGACGTATAGAAAAATATCTAGATGCCGTGTTCTTTCCAGGATCAGTTCACCCCAGGCCACCGGATCCACGGCCGAGGACACGACGACGACAAGGCTGCCATCGTTACGGTCGCGGATGGCGAGTGAAACGGGAAGAGACCAGGCACCGTCCACGCGGCTCCGCACGTTCGGTCCGATGTAGAGCGCGTCATCCGATCGTGCCGTGTGAACCAAGAAATATTCCCGGTCATCGACCAACCGGCCCATGGCAGGCTGGTTGGGTCTTGAGTCAGCGATGATGATGCCTGCCGGATCAATGACAATCATGGTGCGCGTCAGCGGTGTATCCCATTGAATGTCAGCCAGTTGCAGATCCGATTTCGCGAACTGTCTGGCGACTTCGCCGATGGTGTTCATGCTCGCAATGACGGAGTCCACATCATGTTTTACGAGTTCCTGCACAAATCGGAGCTTTTCCTCGATCTGCTGGACGGACTGATTCAGTTTGGATGAATAGTTGGTCCATATGGAGAGTGCGCAGCTGATCCAGATCACGGCAAGCAGTGCGATTGTTACCAGGAAGACGCTTGTGTTCAGGCGTTTCTGTTTATCCAACGTCATCCTCACCCTTAACCGACACTCGATTATTCCTGTCACCGCGCATCGAGACTGATGCGGCGCGTTTCTTCGTTTGCGGCAAGCTAACGCCCCGCCCGGGCCGGGAGCTTCTCAATGCTCCGGCGGGCGCACCAGGCGTGGAAGTCTTTGGGCGGCATTGGACGTGCGATCAGGAAGCCCTGCACGACATCGCAATGGATCTCGTTCATCAATCGCAGCGTTCTTTCGTCTTCGACACCTTCCGCCACGACCTCCATGCCGAGTTCATGCGCAAGCATCGTGGCCATTCTGGCGACGGTCAGCCGTTCTTCGTTGTCGTAGGCCGCGCTCACGAAGGATCTGTCGATCTTCATTTTCGTGAACGGCATGCGCACGAGTTGGCGCAGAGAAGAGTGTCCGACGCCAAAATCATCGATTGCCAATTCAAATCCGCGCATGCGCAGCCGGGTAAAAAGGTCGATGTAATCGGCGACATTGGTCATGATCGCCGTTTCGGTCAGCTCGATCGTGACCCTTTCAGGTTCAAGGTTGTTGGCGGTAACAAGCTCCGTGAGCCTTTCCGGCATGTTGATGTCGGCAATGCTGGCCGGAGACATGTTGATCGAAATCGAAATGTCCAGTCCGGCCGAAACCCAGTGGGCGAGCTGGAAAATCGCCGTTTCGGCAACAAACTGGTTGATCGGTCCGATCTGGCCGCTCGCCTCGGCGACGGGGATGAAAAAGTCCGGGCCGATCCTGCCACCGTCCGGGTCATCCCATCTGATCAGAGCTTCTGCGCCGAGAACCTTGAGGGTTTTGGCGCAGACCAGAGGTTGATAGAGCAGACGAAACTCTCCGTCCAAAAGAGAAGCCGCTATCCTGGGCGGAGTGATGCTCTTTCCAGGTTGTTTCCTTTCCCACTGGCGGTGACCGTCGAAAGTTTCTACGAGCTCTTTCAGGTCGTTGACCGTGAAAGGCTTCTGCAGCGATCCGACGATATTGGAGCCCCACTCGTTTCCGAGTTCCACCGCCGAATTCAGGAGGGACTTGTGTTGTCCGCTGATGAGAATGATGCCGGCACCGGATCCGTTTTCGTGCAAAAACCGGAGGATCTGCAAACCGTCCATGCCGGGCATATAAAGATCTATTATGATAAGATCGAACTGGTCAGAATATACCTGACAAAATTCACTAGAACTTGTCGCTTTTGTCACCTGGATCCCGAAGTTATTCAGGGCATCCTCAACAAATTCGGCAAAGTTTTGCTCGTCATCTACGATGAGGCATTTCATCTTTTTGCACAGAGCTTGATTTGTATTTGTTTTAGCATAGCACGGATATCCAAACCGGTAAAAAGTTACCTAGCGTGATTCACACCATTTTCGAGGGCTTCAATCTCTTTCGGCAGATGATGCAGACTGTACAGTCTCAAGACCGTGTTACCTGACCGCGCCTTGACGAGACGAGGCACAGATTGAGAGTGATGTTCTTGCTTTTGTCACGGGCAAAACAAGCGTGAATGTCCGCTCCGGGTCTATACCGTTGAAAAACTCCTGTTGTTTTGAGAGACCAACGCTGATTCAATCTCCTTGCTGACTTTGGAGATGCAGGCGATGATGGGTCCGAGACAGGAAGCGCAAAGCGCGCTGTTTTATGAATTCTCGATTGAGGATCATGTCCCAAAGGATCATCTACTGCGGTCGATTGACCGGTTTGTTGATCTGTCCGACCTTCGTAAACATCTGGCTCCGTTTTATAGTTCAACCGGTCGTCCTTCAGTTGATCCGGAACTGATGATCAGGATGCTTCTGGTCGGTTACACGATGGGCATCCGGTCAGAACGGCGGCTGTGCGAGGAGGTCCATCTCAATCTGGCCTATCGCTGGTTCTGCCGCCTGGATCTGAGCGATCCAATACCGGACCACTCGACCTTCTCCAAGAACCGTCATGGACGGTTCCGGGACAGCGATCTGTTGCGGCATGTCTTTGAGACGGTTGTGGCGCGCTGCATCGAGGAAGGACTGGCGAGCGGCCAACGTCTCGCAGCTGATGCGAGCCTGATCCAGGCGGATGCCAATCGGCAGAACTCCACACCACAAGCGGACTGGGAGCCAGGGCAGATTGATCCCTGTGATGCTCCGCGAGCGGTCAGGGAGTATCTGGAAACACTGGATGATGAAGCCTTCGGCGCAGCCAGTGCGATAGAGCCGAAGTTCACCTCTCATTCCGATCCGGCATCCCAGTGGACGGGCGCACGCGGCGGCCCTGCCTACTTCGCCTATTCGACAAACTACCTGATCGATACCGACAATGCAGTGATCCTGGATGTGGAAGCCACACGTTCGATCCGGCAGGCTGAAGTTGGCTCTGTGCGAACCATGATAGATCGGGTGGGCGACAGATTTGACTTGATACCTGAACGGCTGATTGCCGATACCGCCTATGGTTCTGGTCCCATGCTCGACTGGTTGGTCAAGGAGCGCGGAATCGCCCCTCATATTCCGGTTATAGACAAGTCGGGACGCAAGGATGGAACCTATGAGCGGGCGGACTTCACCTATGACGCCGTAACCGATGCCTATATCTGCCCAGGAGGCAAAGAGCTCAAACAATACCGCCGTGCGTTTGCGACACCACGGACTGGAGCTAACAAGGATGGGACGCTGCGCTACCGCGCTCGAAAGGCTGACTGTGATGCCTGCGGCCTGAGGCCGAAGTGCTGTCCGAAGGAGCCGCAACGCAAGGTCACAAGGTCAATCCATGAGCCGTCGCGCGATGTTGCCCGTGCCATCTCACACACCACCCAATATGCAATCTCGTGCAAGTTGAGAAAAAAGGTCGAGATGCTGTTTGCCCACCTCAAACGTATTTTGAAGCTCGACCGGCTTCGATTACGGGGACCAACCGGCGCCCGCGATGAATTCCACCTCGCAGCCACCAGCCAGAACCTCCGCAAGCTCGCAAAACTCATCCCGGCTCCGCAAACTGCCTGTCCCAAATGAAAAGGGATCAGATTGCCCAAAATCAGCACACCCTTCCAAACCCAAAACAATCGAGTTTTTCAACGGAGTAGGTCCAAACCAACCTCGAACTCGTTCTACTTGAACGCCCACTTGAATGACTTTGTGGAGGAAACCCGACAGTCCCCTGCCGGCCCCATTTCAGTCATTCATACGAAACGCACCAACCGTCACCAGGGCCTCCAAACCGTCGGTCGGCCTAACCGACAAGGGTGTTGCGTTTGCGGGCAAAGCAGAGATTGAAGTTTGGCCAGCCGGCGCGGTTCGAGCGAAAGCCAGTCCAGCAATTGGGAAAATGCACGCATACGCCAGAAATACCGGGAAAGACCTGAGGGGCAAGTCTTTCCCGGCCTGGATGCGGCCACAACCTGTCTCTTCAAGACACGGGGCTGTCAGGCCGCAACGTCGCTTCGACCCTCGTCGGCACGGTACTGAAGACCCAGCGTGTCGCCCTGTACCCATCTGACTTCCATGGGAAATTCCTCCCCGTTGTCATCAATGTAGGTGACAGCCATGCCGATCACCGCGCCGTCAAACACCGTGACGCCGATGCCGCCGTCGGAACTGTTGACCAGGGATGTCTCGAACCTGCGGCCGTCTTCGGTCACGAGCGTTACCTGCTGACCGGTTTCCTGTTTCCGTGAGGCCCTGCGCCGCTCCTCGACATCCTGCGTCATTTCCTCAAGGAAGCCTTCGATACCCTGCGCCATTGTGTCGGCGACAGTCTTGACGTCGCCCGCAATCGTATCGACCGTTTCCGCTTCGCTCGCCGTTGCCTGGATCGCGCTGTCGACGGTTTCGGCGCTGTTGACCGCGTTTCCGGTCTCCGTCGCCGCCATCGTTATGCTTTGCGAGATTTCCTGCGTTGCAACGCTCTGTTCGCCGACCGCCGTCGAGATCGCACCGGTGACTTCACTGATCATCTCGATGGAGCCTGAAATCCTGCGGATCGAATCGACCGCTTCATCGGTCAGCCCCTGAACCGAGGAAATCTGGTTGGAAATTTCTTCCGTTGCCTTGGCGGTCTGTGTCGAGAGTTCCTTCACTTCCGCCGCGACAACTGCAAAGCCCTTGCCGGCTTCCCCGGCTCTTGCCGCTTCAATTGTCGCGTTGAGGGCAAGCAGGTTGGTCTGCTCCGCGATCGCGCGGATCATCTCGACGACCGTGCCAATCTTTTCCACCGCCTCGGCAAGACTTGAAACATTGCTGTCCGTCCTGCTCGCAATCGTCGTGGCATCGTCAATGACACCGTTTGCGCGCTCCGCCTGGTTCATGATTTCCTGGATCGCGGCGGACATCTCTTCGGCCGCGGCGGCAACCGTCTGAACGTTGTTGGAGGACGAAGCGGATGCATCGCGTGCCTGGCCTGCAGCCGAGGACGCATCCTGCGAGATCGAGCGGACGCGGGCAGCAATGTCGGTCATGGAGGAGGTCTTGTCGTGGACCTCTCCCGTAACGCTCTCCATCAATTCCCTGAATTTGTTGATGAGCGCTTCAACGTGATTCTGGCGCATGCGCTCACGATCACGTTCCTTGGCGGCCTCAGCCTCCAGAACCTGCCGCACGCGCGCGTTTTCCTGGAAGATCCCGCCCGCACGGGCAAGGTCTCCGATGGCGTCGCGGCGGTCAGCATATGGCATCTTGAAATCAACGTCGCCCTTCGAAATCCTGACCAGGTTTGCCGTGAGGTTGGCTAGAAGGCCGTTGACGCTGCGCAATTGCCAGACGCAGATGAGAAGCGTGACAAGCACAACGCCGACAGTCTCCGCGATCACATACTGAAGATGGCCGTTTGCAGCATTCGCAAGTTCCTGCGCGCGCGCCTCCGCCGCCTTGAGCATCCCGATCGATGTCTGACGGATCAGGTTCAGGCGTTCGGTTGCCTTGCCGAACCACACCGAGCCTTCAATTCCCTGCCCGTCCTTCGTTTCGGGCAATGTCCTCAGCACGGTGCGCCACTCCATGACCTGATCGACCACCGGCCCCGAAACAGCTTCGTCAAAAGCCGCGATTTCCTCCGGCGTAGCCACGCTTCGGAAATTTTTCAGAAAGGCCGTTTCGACCGACAGGCGATCGAAATAGGCCAGGAACCTGTCATTCGGCACGTCACCCGTCTTGCCGACGATCGTGAACAACTGGCCACCGATGGCGCGCTCAAGTCCGCCTGCTTCGATGGCTTCGGTCAGGAGGAGGAATGGGGTCATCTGTTCGGCATATTTCGGGTCGGCACTTGCATGCTGGGCCTCCTGAACGATCTTGATCAATTCGCGGATCTTGCCGGAATAGAACGCCAGATTCTGCTTTCCACCCAGCGTAGCGCTGTCAATGCCGGACCTGTGTGCGGCGACCTCGTCGAGCGCATTGACGGTCGCGTGAACCTCGTCCTGAAGCTTGGTGTTGCTGATCTGGAAGTCGGCAACCGTTTGCCGGAGATCTTCCAATGCCGCGTCCGTCGCGCCCCGTTGCTTTGCCAGAAGTTCGCGGGGCGCGTCGGCAAAACCCGACGCAAGCAGCACGGCTGTCCGGCCGCGCTCCTTCTGCAACTCGTGAAGCACGGCTTCCGATTTCTCGGCGACAAGAGCCGTCGGATAGATCTCGGAGGCAATCCTGCTCTCGGTGTAGGCTTCATTGAGCGCAATGAATGTCGCCACCACGTAAGCCAACAGCGGCACGATCGCCAGGAGGGCAATCTGCATGCGAATCGATTTCAACATCGAACACTCCCATCGCTACAATTCCTGATCATTTCACGCTGGGTGTGTTAACAAAATTACCAATCAAAAGCTGAAATTCATAAAATTGCACGCGTCCTTGTCAAATTTGCCCGGTCAGTCATTCCGACCGCATTTGCAACCATTGTCACACCTTTCAAGTGTGCACAAAATTACTGCATGCAGCTGATGTGGACGGCGCGGGGTTTTGCATATATAAGCCGCGCCATCCCTTGCCCGGCAGACGTCCGGGCCGATCCGGTAGACTGCTGATTGGTACGCAGATGATCCGGAGCAGTTGAAAGATCTCTATGACTGAATTGATGTCACTCGCCCCGGCCCTGTCGGCCGCGCTGGCGAAACGGGGCTATGAAAGCCTCACCCCCGTCCAGGAAAGCGTCCTGAACGACGCCCCGGCGGAAGCCGACCTGCTCGTCTCCGCACAGACCGGCTCCGGAAAGACCGTCGCATTCGGGCTTGCCCTTGCGCCGACGCTTCTTCAGGGTGAAACCCATCTTGGAAAGGCTGCCGCGCCGATCGCCCTCGCTATCGCGCCGACGCGTGAACTTGCGCTGCAGGTCAAGGAAGAGCTGACCTGGCTCTACGAAGAAGCCGGTGCCGTCACCGCCTCCTGTGTCGGCGGCATGGATCCGCGCACCGAACGCCGCCAGCTTGAGCGCGGCGCGCATATCGTTGTCGGCACACCCGGCCGCCTCAGAGATCATATTGAACGGGGTGCTCTGGACCTCTCCGAAATCCGCGCCGTCGTTCTCGACGAGGCGGACGAGATGCTCGACATGGGCTTCCGCGAGGACCTGGAATTCATCCTCGACGCGGCCCCGCGCGAGCGGCGCACGCTGATGTTCTCGGCAACCGTTCCAAAGCCGATCGCGGAACTCGCCAAGAGATTTCAGAAGGACGCGGTTCGTCTTTCCACCATCAACGCCCGCGAACAGCACGGCGATATCGACTACGTCGCTCATCCCGTTGCGCCCAACGAGCGCGAGAACGCAATCATCAATGTGCTCAGGCTGCACGAGGCGGAAAAGGCGATCGTCTTCTGTTCGACCCGTGAAGCCGTCAGCCGGCTGACGTCGCGCCTGGCAAACCGGGGTTTCTCGATCGTCTCGCTCTCCGGCGAACTCAGCCAGGAGCAGCGCTCCAGTGCGCTGGCCGCCATGAAGGACGGCCGGGCACGGGTGTGTGTTGCAACCGATGTTGCCGCGCGCGGGATCGATCTTCCTAACCTGGATCTTGTCATTCACGCCGATCTTCCCACCGGCAAGGCCGCCCTGCTGCACAGGTCCGGCCGGACCGGGCGTGCCGGTCGCAAAGGTACCTGCGTTCTGATGGTCCCCTTCCCCCGCCGCCGCCAGGCCGAGCGTGTGCTTCATTTCGCCGGCATCAAGGCGACCTGGCTTGGCGCACCGACCGCGGACCAGATCCGCGCCAAGGACAAGGAACGCCTCCTGGCCGATCCGGCGCTGTCGGTGGAGCTCGAAGACGAGGACCGCGCCGTGGCAATGGAACTGCTTGCCCTCCACAGTCCCGAGCAGCTTGCCGCCGCTTTCGTCAAGCTGCGGCAATCGCGCATGCCTGCTCCCGAGGACATCACGACACTCGATGAGACGTCGCTGAAGGGCCGCGACGCCGGGTCCCGCGGCGGCCGCAACGCCGAGATCACCGGAAAGTTCGAAGACGGCGTCTGGTTCTCCCTGTCACTGGGACACCGCCAGCGCGCCGAACCGCGCTGGATCCTTCCGCTGATCTGCCGCGCCGGGCATGTGACCAAAAGGGAAGTCGGCGCCATCAAGATCTTCCAGAACCAGCTCTATTTCGAGATTGCCGGAAGCCACGGCGAACGGTTTGCCGATGTCATCAAGCGCGACGGGTCGGGCGAGGACAATGTCACGATCGCGCTTCTCGATGCGCGCGGCGGCAAGGTCCCGGCCGCTCCAAAGGAAGACGGCTACCGCCGGGACAGAGGCGGCCCACCCAAACGGCGGCCGCGCGGGGCCGACGCGCCCGACTACGAGAGCATGGGCCGCGAGGACACGATGAAGCCCGGCCGGTCACGGCAGGGGCCGAAAAAAGACTTCGACGCACCGCGCGGGAAAAAGCGGCGGCGCGGCAACGACGAAGCTGCCCCGCACCATCCCGCCTACGAGCCTCTCGACATGAAGGCGCTTGCCGGGAACGCCGATGACGGCGCCGCTGCGAAAGGGCGTTCCGCCAAAGGCGACGATGACCGGCGCAAGCCAAAGGCCCGCGCTGCGTCGAAAGACACGGGCGCGAAAAAGAAAAGCGCGAAGAAAAACAAACCCTCGCGCGCGGCAAGGAAAGCGGCAAAGGCGAAAAAACAGTAGGACTTCTGTTCCAATTCGTGACGCATACCAGCGTCACGGATCATTCGTTGACGATGGTCGCAATCACCCAGTCCACGCCGTCCTGGATAAGCTGATAGTGGCACGTGAATTCGAGCACCGTCTCGCCGTCCGCGCTTTCCTGCGACCAGTCGAGGGTGACAAGCGCGGAAGACCCGCTGACATGGCTCGAAACGACCTGGAAATCGGAATGGGTGACGCCTTCCTTTTCCAGTGCCTTGAGGAGCGCCTCGATGTTCTCGATCAGTTCCTCGTCATCGGCGAAGACGTGGCCCTTTTCGTGCTGCCAGATAACCGCAGGCAGGGCGAAACAGTCGCAGATCCGGTCGATGTCATAGTCGTTGAATCCGGCCTGGTAGTCGTCAAAGAGCTGGGCAATCGCCTCTTCCGCGCCCTCGTTCGAACCGGCCCCGTTCGCATGACCGTTACCGGTGTTTTCAGCACCACCGCTGTTCATATGACCGCCTCCCTCAGGATCCGGACAGCTGCTTCAAGGTCAGTTTGCCCCTGAGACCTCGCCACCGTCGGCATCCTCGCCATCGTCATAGCCTATCATATTGAGAGGACGGGCCTTTCGTCCATTCAATTCGCACCAGTGGACAAGTGCTTCCTCTGCCCCGTGGGTGACCCAGATCTGCTCGGCCTCCGTTTCCAGGATCGTCCGGCACAGATCGTCCCAGTCCGCGTGATCCGATACGATGAGCGGCAGTTCCGCGCCGCGCTGTCGGGCGCGGGCGCGCACCCGCATCCAGCCCGATGCCATGGCGGCGACCGGATCGCCGAAACGCCGTGCCCACCTGTCGCTCAATTGGCCGGGCGGACAGATCACGATTTCGCCTTTCAGTTCCTTGCCGCGCTTGCCGACCGGTTCGAGCGCGCCGAGATCGACACCTTCGGACTGGTAGTAGGCCGAAAGCTTTTCCAGGGCGCCATGAAGATAAATGACCTTGTCGTAGCCGGCTGCGCGCAATTCGCCGATGACGCGCTGCGCCTTTCCCAAAGCATAGGCGCCGACAAGATGCGTCTGTTCCGGAAACAGATCCACCGACGACAGAAGTTTTGCGATCTCCTGGCCCGCCGGCGGGTGGCGGAACACGGGCAAACCAAATGTCGCCTCGGTGACGAAGGTGTCGCATTTGACCAGTTCGAAGGCCGCGCAGGTCGGATCGTCCTGGCGCTTGTAGTCCCCGGACACAACGGTTCTGTGGCCGGATGCTTCCAGAAGCACCTGCGCGGAGCCGAGAACATGACCGGCCGGATGCAGGGACACCTCGGCCTGGCCGACCTTCAGGATCTCGCCGCAGTCGATGGCCTGCGCGCTGCCGCAGAAATTTTCCCCGTAGCGGATCGCCATGATGTCGAGCGTTTGCCGCGTCGCCAGAACCGCACCATGCCCCGCGCGGGCGTGGTCGGCGTGCCCGTGGGTGATAATGGCCTTTTCGACCGGCCGCACCGGGTCGATATGGGCACCGGCTGCGGGTGAATAGAGGCCTTCGGGCGTTATCGTGAGGAGTTCTGACATCAGGGGCCATTAGTTCGCGGATTGAGCGCATATTCAAGTGGCCGGCGCGCAATAGAACACAAAGTGAACATTTTTGATTGCGCCCCCTCGCCTTTTGCGGGCCGCTATCCTAAAACTGGCTCATGGACGCTGCGCTGCTACCCAATCGATTTCAGAGCTGGTTTGCCTCCCGGGGCTGGGCCCCCAGGCCTCATCAGCTGCAGCTGATCGATCATCTGGCGCAGGGCCACTCGACGCTGCTGATCGCCCCGACAGGCGCCGGCAAGACGCTTGCCGGGTTCCTGCCCAGCCTTGTTGAACTGGACATGCGGGGCAAGGTGAAACCCGGTCAGGCCGGTGGCGGCGTGCACACGCTCTATATTTCCCCGCTGAAGGCGTTGGCCGTCGATATCGCCCGGAACCTGGAAGCACCCGTTGCCGAAATGGACCTGCCGATCAGGCTGGAAACACGCACCGGCGATACCCCGTCGCACAAGCGGCAGCGGCAGAAACTCAATCCGCCGGACATCCTGCTGACGACGCCCGAACAGATCGCGTTGCTCTTGTCCGATCCGGCATCCGCGCGGCTGTTTGCATCCCTCAAGACGGTAATCCTGGACGAATTGCACGCGCTGGTGACCTCCAAGCGCGGCGACCTGCTTTCCCTCGGGCTTGCGCGCCTGCGCCGCATCGCGCCGAAGCTCAGAACCATCGGCCTGTCGGCAACCGTCGCCGAGCCGGACGACCTTCGCGCCTACCTCGTCGATCAGCCTGATCAAGACAGGAAGGCGCTGTCGCACGTGGTTGAAGTCTCGGGCGGTGCCATGCCGGAGATCTCCATTCTCGACTCCGAACAGAGACTGCCCTGGTCCGGTCATTCCTCACGCTACGCGATCGGCGACATCTACGAGCTGATCAAGGCGCATAACGTGTCGCTGCTCTTCGTGAACACGCGCAGCCAGGCGGAAATGGTGTTTCAGGAACTCTGGCGCATCAACGAGGACACGCTGCCGATCGCCCTTCACCACGGCTCGCTCGATGTCGGGCAGCGGCGCAAGGTGGAGGCGGCGATGTCTTCCGGTGCGCTGCGCGCCGTCGTCGCGACTTCCTCGCTCGACATGGGGATCGACTGGGGCGACATCGATCTCGTCGTCAATATCGGTGCGCCCAAGGGCGCCAGCCGGCTGGCGCAGCGGATCGGCCGGGCCAATCACCGCATGGACGAACCCTCCAAGGCCGTCCTGATCCCGTCCAACAGGTTCGAGGTGCTGGAATGCCAGGCGGCGCTTGCTGCCTCGAAACGCGGCGATCAGGATACCCCGCCCCTGCGCAAGGGCGCGCTCGATGTCCTGGCGCAACATGTCATGGGCCTGGCCTGCGCCGAGCCGCTCGATCTGGCGGCGACCTTCGATGAAATCCGCTCCAGCGAAACCTACAGGTCTCTTGACTGGGAAACCTTCGAACGGGTTGTCGATTTCGTCGCGACCGGCGGATACGCACTGAAGAGCTATGACCAGTATGCCAAACTGAAAAAGGGCAAGGACGGTCTTTGGCGTATTTCACATCCCAAGCTTGCCCAGCAATACCGGCTGAATGTCGGAACGATCGTGGAAGCCCCGAAACTGAAGGTGCGCCTGATCCGGTCCAAGGCGGACGGACGGCGTACCCCGGTCGGACGCGGCGGCCGCATCCTGGGGGAGATCGAGGAATATTTCGTCGACCAGATGGTTCCCGGAGACACGTTTCTGTTCGGCGGCGAGGTCGTGCGTTTCGAGGCCATCCGCGAGAACGAAACCTATGTCTCCAGGGCCAAGACCGACAATCCGATGATCCCGTCCTACATGGGCGGCAAGTTTCCGCTGTCCACATACCTGGCGGAGGGTGTGCGCGCGATGCTCGCCAGTCCCAAAAGCTGGAAGCACCTGCCGGTCCAGGTCCGGGAATGGCTGGAAATCCAGAAGGCAAAGTCTGTCCTGCCCGCGCGCGACGGCCTGCTCGTGGAGACATTTCCGCGTTCCAACAAGCACTACATGGTCTGTTATCCCTTCGAGGGGCGCCTGGCCCACCAGACGCTCGGCATGCTGCTCACCAAGCGCCTGGAACGCCTGGGTGCCCGGCCGATGGGGTTCGTTGCCAACGACTACGCGCTGTCGGTCTGGGGGCTCGGCGACCTGTCTCTGCTGTTCTCAAGCGGGCAGATATCGCTGGATGCGCTCTTCGAGGAGGACATTCTGGGCGATGATCTGGATGCCTGGCTGGCGGATTCCAGCCTGATGAAACGCACGTTCCGCAACTGCGCGGTCATCGCCGGGCTGATCGAGCGCCGGCACCCTGGTCAGGAAAAGACCGGGCGTCAGGTCACGGTCTCCTCCGACCTGATCTACGACGTCCTGCGCACGCATGAACCGGATCATATCCTGCTCAAGGCCACCTGGGCGGACGCCGCCGAAGGACTTCTGGATATCTCGCGGCTGGGGGAACTTCTTGCGCGCGTTCGTGGCAGAATCACGCATAGTGTCCTCACGCGCGTTTCTCCTCTTGCCGTGCCGATCCTTCTGGAAATCGGCAAGGAACCGGTCTATGGCGAGGCGATGGATTCGCTCCTTGAAGACGCCGCGGAAGATCTTGTTCACGAGGCCATGGCATGAATGTTCTGACATCCCATCTGCGCAAGTATGAGACCGCGCCGGTATGTCATGACATCCAGGTCAACGGCCAGCTGGTCGGCCTGCATGACAGCGGCGTCCTGTGGTGGCCGGAGGAATCTCTCCTGGTGGTCGCCGACCTTCATCTCGAAAAAGGCTCCAGCTTTGCCCGGCGCGGCGTCATGCTGCCGCCCTACGACACCGGGGCGACCCTGGAAAAGCTCGCAGGTGTCATGGACGCCTTCGATCCGGCCCGCGTCATCTGCCTCGGCGACAGTTTCCACGACGCGGACGGGTCCGACAGATTGCCCGCTCCCTACCGGGCCATGCTCACGACGCTCCAGCTCGGCCGGGAGTGGATCTGGGTGACGGGCAACCATGACCCGGTCGCCCCAGTGCGGCTTTGCGGGGAGACGGTCGACGAAATCTCGTTCGGACCACTGAAATTCCGGCATGAACCGGTTGAGGAAATCGGTTCGGAAGACACCGCGGGCGAAATCTGCGGGCACCTTCACCCGGTCGCGCGGGTGCGCCGTTTCGGACGCTCCATCCGCCGCGCCTGCTTCATCACCGACGGAACCCGCCTGGTTCTTCCGGCCTTCGGCGCACTGACGGGCGGTCTCAACGTCGCCGACCGCGCCTACGCATCCCTGTTCACGAGACGCCAGTTCTCGGTGTTCATGCTGGGCAACGACCGCCTCTATCCGTTCACGGCGAGCCGGCTGGTCGGGGATTGATCTGCGCCACGACGCAATCTTTTCTGCATCCAGCTTTCTGTCCCCTCACCCGGAGCTGCGCTCCGACCTCTCCCAGTGGGAGAGGTTACTTTTGGCCTTGAGACGCAGTTCCGAATACAGCCGCGTCCCCTCTCCCGCTGGGTGAGGGCTAGGGTGAGGGTTTAGAAAGCGCTACTAGTGGTATTTGTTTCCGACAACAGGCAGAGGCAATGCCGCTTTCGGGTATTCTCTCAACACAGCACCCGGCACGTGACGTCTTGCCGAAACGCACGCTTTTTGCCCCCTCACCCGGAGCTGCGCTCCGACCTCTCCCAGTGGGAGAGGTTACCCTTGACCTTGTGACGCAGTTCCGAACACAGCTGCGTCCCCTCTCCCGCTGGGTGAGGGCTAGGGTGAGGGCTTAGAAAGCGCTACTGGTGGTATTTGTTTCCGACAACAGGCAGAGGCAATGCCGCTTTCGGTTATTCTCTCAACACAGCACCCGGCACGTGACGTCTTGCCGAAACGAACGTTTTTTGCCCCCTCACCCGGAGCTGTGCTCCGACCTCTCCCAGGGGGAGAGGTTACCCTTGACCTTGAGACGCAATTCCTAGCAAAGCCGCGTTCCCTCTCCCCCTGGGAGAGGGTCAGGGTGAGGGAACCAAACCTATTTCCGCATTTCCAGGTGAGCCAGAATGTCTTCCAGAACGTTCGGTGTGTCTTTGAGTACGTCCGCGTTCCAGTATCTGATAACTCTGAATCCGCAGCGCTCGAGTATCCTTGTTCTTTCAGCATCGGCATGCGCGTTTTCTGCGTGTTGGCTTCCATCCAGCTCAACGATGAGTTTGGCGTCGATACATGCGAAGTCCGTAATGAACCGGTCAACGGGAAACTGACGGCGGAACTTCCAGCCACCGAGTTGCCGGTTTCGAAGATAGTGCCACAGTCGGATTTCCGCTTCCGTTGCATGCTTACGCAGTGACCTGGCACGTGAAATGCTTCCTGCGTTCACACCTTCTGCCCCCTCACCCGGAGCTGCGCTCCGACCTCTCCCACCGGGAGAGGTTGCTTTGTTGCCGAGACGTATCACGCTCCGAGCAAGATCATCGTTGACTGTATTTAATCCTATCACAATTTTAAGATGATTTCGATTGATGACGTAAACAGGAACGCGCAGTCCTGCGGCTGCGAGAGTGAATCCGGAAACTCCGACTGTTTCCGCTTCCAGATGCGCCGGTAGGACTTGCCGAAACTCACCCCTTCCATCCCCTCACCCGGAGCTGCGCTCCGACCTCTCCCAATGGGAGAGGTTGCTTTTGGCCCTGTGAAACCGCCCAGAACACAGCCGCTTTCCCTCTCCCCCTGGGAGAGGGCTAGGGTGAGGGAACAGATCCCTCCCGGCAGCAAGTCGTGTTCCCGGAAAGACCGACTGTTTCCGTTTTCCAAATGCGCGTGGAGACCGTGCCGAAACTCACCCCTTCCATCCCCTCACCCGGAGCTGCGCTCCGACCTCTCCCAATGGGAGAGGTTGCTTTTGGCCCTGTGAAACCGCCCAGAACGCAGCCGCTTTCCCTCTCCCCCTGGGAGAGGGCTAGGGTGAGGGAACAGATCCCTCCCGGCAGCAAGTCGTGTTCCCGGAAAGACCGACTGTTTCCGCTTTCCATATGCGCCGGGAGATCTTGCCGAAACGCACGCCTTTTGCCCGCTCACCCGGAGCGAAGCTCCGACCTGTCCCAATGGGAGAGGTAACGTTGGTTGCAAGGCGTGAGGTAGCGCGGAATGGCGTTTTCTACTCGCCCTCGCCCACTTTCACCCATGCGATGACCAGTTCATAGAACACGGCCAAGACAACCGGGCCGAGGAACAGGCCGAGCAGGCCGTGGGTGATGGTGCCGCCGAGGACGCCGATGAGGATGACCAGCATCGGCACGTCAAGGCCGCGCGACATGAGGATCGGGCGCAGGACGTTGTCGACCAGCATCACCGGTACCATGAGGACCGTGAAGGCGAGCGCGGGGACGAATTCCCAGGAGCTCCACGCCCAGATGATGGTGGGAATGATCACCAGCGCCGGGCCGATCTGGATGATGCACAGGATCAGGGCGATGAAGGTCAGGACACCGGCAAGAGGCACGCTGAAGGCGATCAGCAGGATGCCGGTCAGAAGGCCCTGGATCACCGCGACGCCGATCACCCCGCGCGAGACATTGCGGATGGTTGCGCCCGCGAGATCGACGAATTCCGATCCTCTCGGTGCCATGATGCGGTCGGCGAAACGCTTGGCTCCCTTGCCGAGCGCCGGACCCGGCACGAACAGGCAACCGGCCAGAATGATGGAAACGATGAAGAACAGAACGCTGCCGCTCAGCGAGGCGAGCATGGACAGGATCCGCCCCCCGGCCGGCACCAGCATCGGGCCTACCTTGGTAAGGAACAGCTCCAGACTGCGGCTGGCAAGGGCCCAGAGTTCGGCGATGCGCTCACCAATGACCGGAAGCGATGCTAGTTTTTCCGGCATCTTCGGCAAGGTGAGCCCGTCCCCGGTAATGCCGTGGAACCAGCCGCTGAGCGTTTCGACGAGGCTGACGACCAGCACCGCAACCGGCCCGATGACGATGGCCAGGCACAGGAGGGTTATCAGGATCGCGGACATCACCTTGCGCCCACCCAGCTTCCCGGCCAGCCAGTCATAGGCCGGATAAAGCGCCACGGTGAGCACGACGGCCCAGAGCAGGAACAGGAAAAACGGTGCAATGAGCTGCAGGGAGAAATAGGCGAAGAGGCCGAGGACACCAAGGCGAATGGCGATATCGATCACCTTTGCGTCGAGCGTCGGCTCGCGCTTGCCCGTGTTGCCGCCCGCCGGTTCGGGAGAAGACTGGTCCGTCATGGTGCCCCACCTCGTGATTCCATGGTCATGCCACTTCAGCACAATAGCCGCAGGGTGTGCGAGCACCAGATGATAATATCTGCAGGCGCGCTTACAGGATGGAGATGCTTCGGGTGCCCGCCGGCTTGGCGGCTGCAGCCGGCAATCAGTCTTTCTTGAAGATCACGCCCGCAAGCCAGCCGGTGAAGATCGCCAGGATGACCGCCAGAACGCCATAGACGAGCGGGTAGTTCTGTGCGAGCTCGAAAGTGACCTGTTCGAAACCGATTTTTGCGACCGCCAGGATCTGCTGCGTTTCCGAAACAAGCTCTCCCTGATTGAACAGGTAGCTCTTCACGGTGTAGTCGCCGACCGGGATGTTTGCCGGCAGCGGAATCTTGGTACGGAACATGGTGTCGGTGAGAAACTCGATCGACGTTTCGCGCTCCGAATACAGCCCCGTTTCCTCACGCAGGCGAACGAAGGCGCGGCGGAAGTCGTCACGATCCGACAGCGCCACGTTCGAGACGCCCGAAACCGCCAGATTGATGTGATTGAGGCCAATGCTGTACTCGTCGAGCACGTTCCGGTGCGCGATTTCGCCGATATCGGCCGTGCTTGCCACGGCATAGAACGAGGGAACATTCTGAAAACGTTCCGCTTCCCTGTTCACCCAGACACCCAGGAACCGTCCCTTGCGCCGCGTCGTGATGTCCTGCGGGGGGCCTTCGACCACGATTGCGAGCTGAAAATCATCCTCGTCGCCGGCATTGTCCCGGATGTGGCTCGCCTGGCCGAAAATGACGATCTCCGTGCCGGTGAAGTTCGACTGGATCGACACCATGTCCGAGGACAACGCCGTAACCAGGTCCTTCGAGCGCTCTTCCTCCTCCGCGAGCCCCGCGGAAAGGCCGGCAAGGGCGAAGATCATGACAAGCAGAGAGCGGATCATACCCCGGCTCCCTTGCGAATGGCGATGGAATAAAGATCATCAGGCACGAGCAGCAGATCGACGGCAAAGCGCAACCCGACGCCGAGCACCAGCAGGGCAAGCAACAGGCGCAGCTGGTCGCCGCGCAGGTTCTGGCCCATGCGTGCGCCGAACTGGGCTCCGATGACGCCACCGATCATCAGTGTCATCGCCAGGACGATATCGACGGTCTTGGTGCCCATGGCGTGGAAGATCGTTGCCGCGGCCATCGTGAACAGGATCTGGAACAGGGACGTTCCGATGACGATGTTTGTCGGTACCCTGAGGAGATAGATCAGTGCGGGCACCATCATGAAGCCGCCGCCGATACCAAGGATCGTGCCGAGGAAACCGATGATCGCGCCCAGCCCGACCACGGGAATGATGCTGACATAGAGCTTGGACTGCCGGAACCTCACCTTGAGCGGCAGACCGTGGATCCAGTTGTGCTGGCCCGGTTTGCGTGCGGACGGCGCTGCGCCGGATTTCCGCCGCCGGATCGCGCGGACGGATTCAACCAGCATCAACCCGCCGATCGCGCCCAGAAAGGTGACGTAGGACAGGGAAATCACGAGATCCAGCTGACCGACAGATTGCAAGACGTCGAACAATATGACGCCGATCAGCGAACCGAAGACACCACCTGCCAATAATATCGATGCCAGCTTGAGATCGATCGCCTTCCGCCGCCAATAGGTGACCACGGCGGACGCGGACGAGGCAACGACCTGCGTCGTGACAGTGGCAACGGAAACAGCCGGAGGAATGCCGGAAAAGATCAGCAGGGGCGTCAGCAGGAAGCCGCCACCGATCCCGAACAGGCCCGACAGAAAACCCACGGCTCCGCCCATGGCAAATATCACGAAGATATTGACCGGGATTTCGGCTATGGGCAGATATAGTTGCACTGGGTTACGCCGGAACAGGATGCAGACAGGGCTGCAAGAAAACTAGACTAAAGTGGTTAAAAACCCGTGCCGGTCGATGTGTCAACCGACCAGCATCTCACTTTGGTTCGGAAACCCCGAAAATCGTCAGATTGCCTGACTTTTGAGCTCGTCAATCAGCTTGGCGTCGACTTCGCCGGTCTCCGGCATGCCGATGCTGCGCTGGAAGGCACGGATGGCACTGCGCGTGCGCGGACCCATTTGCCCGTCCGGTGTGCCCGTGTCAAAGCCGAGATAGTTCAGCTTGTCCTGGGCTTCCCGGATCATGTCGACATTGCCGCTCTGCGCCGGTGCCGACACGTTTGCCGCCGGCAAGGAAGACTGTTCCGCCCAGGACGGCTCAAGCGTCACCTTGTTCGCCGCCGGATCCGCATCCTTGAGCTTGAAGCCTTCCACCGCAAGGCGCGCATTCGCCAGGGTCTGCTGATCCATCATGTTGGCGACATCGTCGCGGCGCTTTGCCGCTTCCGGGTCGCCCTTGTCGGCAGCGATCGCAAACCACTTGTAGCTTGCCACGAGATCCTTATCGACGCCGATGCCGCCGGCATAAAGAATGCCGAGGTTGAACAGACTGTCCTTCACGCCGTAATTGGCCGCGGATTCAAACCACATTGCCGCCTTGGCATAATCCGGCTCCTCGCCGCCGCCCTCGGCATAAAGGACCGCGAGATTGTGCATGGCCTTGGCGTTGCCGGCCTGCGCCGCCTGCGAGTACCAGGCCCGGGCCTTGGCCATGTCCTTTTCCACGCCGCGGCCTTTTTCGTAGAGGCTGGCGAGCCTGTACTGAGCGGGCGGAAGTCCCTTGTTGGCCGCTTTCTGGTACCAGACCGCAGCCTTTTCCAGGTCGGCCGGAACACCCTGGCCTTCTGTGTATCTCACACCGACGAGGAACTCGGCAGCCGGGTTGCCGCTGGCAGCAGCGCTCCGGAGCGCCATGGGGCCGACGCCTTCGGGCGGCAGGTTCGCAAGCAGGGAAGAGGTATCCAGGTTCTGCGTTTCGGCGGCCGGTGCGCGCGTTCCCGGATCAACGACCGTCTCATCGCCGAAACTGCTGGTGACGCCGGCCGGCGCGGCGAAGGCAGCCTCGGCCTCGGGAACATCCTGCGCCGTCGCCGACGTGGCCGGGATGCTTCCTCCGGCAACAAGGGGCTCGCCCTGAGGTGCAGGGTCCGGCGCCTGCGCCGGCGGTGCTTCCGCAACAACGGGCGTATCCGCAGCCGCGGGCACGGGGTCCTTGGCAGCTGCTGCGGCGTCAACCGGATCGGCAGTTGCCGGAGGAGACTGCGCGCCGTCAGGCAGGGCGGCGGCAACATCAGCTTCCTGCACAGGCTGTGCGGATTGTTCGTCCACAGCGGCGACCGGTGCGGTTTCGGCGACACCCGTCGTTTCCTGGCCTGCGGACGCAACGTTTTCCTGTTCAGGAGAACCACCGACAAAGCGATAGGCCGTCAAGGTTCCGAGCGCGAGAACCACGGCAACGGCGGCAAGCAGAATGGCCTTGCGGCGGCTTCCGCCGCGTTCCTTGATTTCGGGTGCCGGACGATCGCCCGGCAGGACCGGTGCCTGGTCGGTGTCGAACTGTTCGCTCGCAAGGTCGTCCTCACGCAGTTCAAGCTCATCAGCCGTGTCCGGTGCCATTTCAGGGGTGTCGCTGTCAGCCTTGGCCGCGTTGTCGCGCTTGAGAACATTGCGCAGCCAGCCGACACGCGCCTTGCCGCGGCCTTCATCCGCCGCCTCGGCGCCGGTTCCGGCGGATTTGGTCTTTTCGAGTTTTGCCGCTTCGGCGGACGCGGCCTGCGCGGCCCTGCGCGCTGCGGCTATGAAGTCCGCCTTTCGGTCCCTTGCCCTGTCTTCCGGCTGTGCGGCGGCCGAACCATCCTCGCCTGCGCCGGCTTCGGGCGTCTCCCTGCTGATACGGGCAGCCTGGGTGAACGGGAACGGTTCGTGTTCGCTCATGGCTGGTGCCACGGGCCGCGTGATGCCAGGCATGACAGGCGTGCCGGCGGGTACTTCGGCCGCGGGAGCGCTTGTCTCCGAGCGCTCCAGGCTGTCGAGCCGGTCGGTCAGCGAACCCAGCACCGACTTGACGCTTTCGAAGGTCTTCCTTGTGCGCTGCTCACCGCCTTCGGCGGCGTCGATCAACCGTTTCAGGTCTCCCTGGAGCGCGGAAATGGCCTCGTCATACTGGGCGACCTGCGGCTGGGGTGCGTTTGCCACGGCATCGAAAGCCGCCTTTCTGGCAATGTCGGTGACATCGGACCGGGTCTGCTCCAGTCCCCGTTCAATCCGTTCGAGCACGGGGGCGACCTGGTCCAGCCCCGGGGCTTCGGAAGAACTTGATTCGATCTGTGCGGCAAGCGCCGCGACCTTTTCCCCGAGCAATTCGAAGCGGTCGTCGTCGGCCGCATCCCCGCCTTTGGAGACCAGCTGTGCAAGATCCGCAATCCTGGCTTCCAGGGACTCGGTGGACGGCGGCAGCGCGACGCTCTCGCGCATCGAGCCGATTTCCTCGCGCAGCTTGTCGAGGTCGGACGAGGTGACCGTGTCTTTCGGCTCGTCGAGACGCGACGACAAATCGGTCAGCCGCTCTTGCAGTTGCGCCAGGAATTCCGTGTCCGGTCCGGTGATCGCCCGCAGCGCTTCCGGATCCAGTGCCGGCGCCGGCTTCGAGGCCTTTTTCTCGATCTTGTCGATCTTGCCGGCAATCTTTTCAAGACGTGTTTCAAGCGCCTGGAAGGCACCGCTGTCCGCGGACGGCAGCGGCGCGGACTGTTCCATCCGTTCCAGTCTTTCGACGATCTCGTCGAGACGCTGATCAACCTGCGACAGGTGTTCGTAATCCGCGCCGAACGCCTTGTCCTCCGCCATCATCCCGGCGATATCTTCAAGACGTCCCTGCAGCCTCGCTATCGTTTCGGGCTGCGGCATGCGCTCTTCCATCGCGGACAAACGCGCATCGAGCCCGCGCTGTTCGCGCGCAAGCGCTTCAAGATCATCCAGCCGCCCGGAGACGAATTTCATCCGGTCGTCGATGCCTTCGACGAGCCCCTTGATGTCGATCTGTTCGACATAGCCGCGGACCTCGCGCAGCTCAGTGCGCAGAGGCTCCAGTTCGACCTGGTGCTCGCGCTGAAGCAGTTCGTCCACACGCTCGGCGATGTTGGCGACCCTGTCTTCGAGCACCATCATGTGCTCTGACTGCGGAAGCGTGGAAAAGGCCTCTTCGATTTCATTCAATCGCGCGGTCACACCCCGTAGGACACGCGGATCAAGGGAAGCCCGGGACAGCTCGTCGAGGCGTTGCAGGATATGGGCATAGCCGTGTTCAAGCGTCTCCAGCGCGCCTTCCACGTTGGTGCGCCCGACCATGGATTTCAGGTCCGCGACTTCCTTGCGAATTTCGACGGCGAACTGCTCGCCGCGCTTGTCGGCGCGCAGGCGCTCGACCATGTCCGCAAGGCGGCGCAGCTCGGCATTCTGGCGGCCGACCGTTTCGCTGGTTCCCCTCGAAATGCCGCCCAGCGCCTCACGCAAGGAGCCGAGTTCCTCGCGGACCTGGGTGAACGCCTTTTCCTGAGGCGCGCGGAGCGCATCGATACGCCGGCCGAGATCCTTGTAGATATGCAGAGAGGCATCGTTATGCGTATAAGAGGACTGGCTTCGGGCGAGGCGCGACGCGAATGCATCGTCCTCGTATCCGGCGGAATACTCCTCGCCCTGATGCCCGGTCAGACTGTTGTGGTAGTCGTGATTTTCCAAGGCATCCATGGCGTAACGTCCGGCCTGGGGATAGGAACGTGAAGAGGACAGCTCGTCGTAGTCCTGCGCGGCCGATGCATTTGCCAGTCCCTGCACCTGCTCGTCGAGACGATCA
Organism: Roseibium sp.; assembly: GCF_965229775.1. Lineage (GTDB taxonomy): Bacteria > Pseudomonadota > Alphaproteobacteria > Rhizobiales > Stappiaceae > Roseibium. Next base: position 3,369,120 of record NZ_OZ245929.1, on the reverse strand, counting down.
AGCGCACCCAGAACATCATCCATGCCGGAAGCCTGCGCCGAGGAGCGCCTTGAAGGAACGGCGCGCTGGGGCCTGGCCGCGCGTTTCGAGCGGCCCGCGCCGCTGCCACCGCGCTCGGACAACATGCGGTCAAGCTCGTCGGCAACCGCGTTCAGGTCATCATCGCGGCCGCGGGGCGCAGCCCCGCCTCCGAGCGCTGTCGCTGTCCGCGTCAACCGTTCGATGCGTTCGTGCGCAGGCTCCCTGCCTGATGTTCCGTAGTAGTCGTCGCTTTCATACGCATCACGGCCGCGGCGTCCTGCCTCGTGTTTATTCCAAGACGGCATATCTCAACCCTGGACTGACGGTCACCGTGACCGCGGTTTGAGCTTGGCTACCAACCGTTTCCGTCGAAAAACGGCACGGTGGCAGCGTTTCAACGAACTTTGTCGACTTAGGGTAAACAGGTAGTTAACCATCGTTGCTAAATGCGAAAATCAAGCTTTTTTGCCGAAAATGACCTGTTTATATGTCTATTTCCGGCGAGAACGATTTGAATTTTCTTAATTTTTCTTAACCTTTCACGCTCCCCTCTGGACCTTTACGCATACGTAAGCTAAATAGGCGCCAATCACCGGCGCGCAGACCTGTTTTCGCAGCAATAGCAAGACAGTAACCAACTACGATGTCCGCGCGCAGGTCAAAGAGAAAGAAAAGCCAACATTGCCGGGGAACGGCAAAGAATCGAGTTGAGACTACCATGAGCGAAGCGCTTTCAATCCTTAATGAAGACGATCTTGTCGATGTCGTGTCCGCTTCGGACGACAGCACCAAGAAAACCCAGTTCACGATCGGCGACCTTGCCAAGGAATTCGGCTGCACGCTGAGAACACTGCGCTTTTACGAAGACAAGGGCCTTTTGAACCCGAAGCGTGACGGCTTGAACCGTGTCTACAACCGCCGCGACCGGGCCCGGCTGAAACTTGTCCTGATGGGCAAGCGCGTCGGTTTCTCGCTGACGGAGATCCGGGACATGCTGGATCTGTATGACCTACGCGACGGCCAGGTCACGCAGCTGCGGGTCGCCCTTTCGAAGTTCAATGAACAGATTGCGGTCCTGGAAGACCAGAGAAAAGACATCGAACAGGCGATCGAGGAACTGTCGCGCACGGTGGAAATCGTGTCCGGCATGCTCAAGCACAAGGAGGCCGAGGAAGCCTGATCCTCGCCCGAACGACGGCAACGCGAAACACCGGCCACCTGGCCGGTGTTTTTTTGTCTTGTGCCCGGTTCGTCCGCTCTTCACCGCCGTATTGCCTTGCATTCGCCAGAGCTGAAAACCGTCAAAAAAACGTCATCACAACATGAATTTGATGCCGGCATTGACGAAAACGCTTCCATTTTGCCTGTTTTGGGCACATTTTTTTGCAATCCCTTCCGTTGGGACACCACTTGCCGCATCAAATCAAGACGCGTATATAGGCGCTAGATGACGTTTACGGAAACGTAAACTAAAAACCGATCCGGCAGATCTGGGAGGATGTGCATGCCAAGCTATACCGCGCCCGTCGACGACACGCTTTTCCTGCTGAAAGATGTTTTCGGCTACGACCGTTATTCGAACCTGCCGGGCTTCTCCGATGCGCCGCTCGACCTCGTTGAGGCCATCCTGCGCGAAGGCGGCAAATTCGCGGAAGAAGTTCTGCAGCCCCTCAACCAGAGCGGGGACCAGGAAGGCTGCACCCGGAATGAAGACGGGTCTGTCACCACGCCGAAAGGCTTTACCGAGGCGTATCAGGCCTTCTGCGAGAACGGCTGGGGCACGTTGTCTGCCGATCCCGACCATGGCGGTCAGGGCCTGCCGCACACGCTTGCGACCATCTTCAACGAATATGCGTCTTCGGCGAACATGGCCTTTTCCATGTATCCGGGTCTCACGGCAGGTGCCGTGGCAGCCTTGACCATTCACGGCACAGACGACCAGAAACAGACCTATCTTCCCAACATGATCGCCGGCACCTGGACCGGGACCATGAACCTGACCGAACCGCATTGCGGAACCGATCTCGGACTGATCCGGACAAAAGCGGTTCCCCAACCCGACGGATCGTACAAGATCTCGGGAACCAAGATCTTCATCTCGGCCGGCGAACACGACATGTCGGAAAACATCATTCATCTGGTGCTCGCCCGGATCGAGGGTGCGCCGGACGGCGTCAAGGGAATTTCGCTTTTCGTCGTGCCCAGGAACAGTGTCGGCGAAGACGGTGCCGTCGGCGGGAACAACGGTGTCTCGTGCGGCTCCATCGAACACAAGATGGGCATTCACGGCAACGCCACCTGCGTGATGAACTACGACGATGCGACCGGCTGGCTGGTCGGCGAGGAAAACAAGGGTCTCAAGGCGATGTTCGTCATGATGAACGAAGCGCGTCTCGGCGTCGCGGTTCAGGGCCTGTCGCAATCCGAGGTCGCCTATCAGAACGCGGTCACCTACGCCAGGGACCGCCTTCAGGGCCGCGCGCTGACCGGTCCAAAAAGTCCGGACAAGGCCGCGGATCCGATCATCGTGCACCCGGATGTCCGCCGGACACTGATGTCCATCCGTGCCTTCAACGAGGCGGCGCGGGCCCTGATCATCTGGACGGCCCTTCACGGCGACATTTCGCACCGCTCGGACGACGAAAAGGACCGGCAATATTCCGATGACATGATGGGACTGATGACACCGGTGCTGAAAGGGGTCCTCACCGATACCGGTTTTGCCAATGCCGTCAACGCGCAACAGATGTATGGCGGTCATGGCTACATCGCGGAATGGGGCATGGAACAGTTCGTGCGCGATGCGCGCATTGCGATGATCTACGAAGGTGCCAACGGCATTCAGGCGCTCGACCTCGTCGGGCGGAAGCTGCCGGCAAATGGCGGGCGCGCCGTGATGAGCTTCTTCAACGAAGTGAACACGTTCCTGAAGGAAAACAAGGACAACGAGGATCTTGCGGCCTTTACCGGACCGTTGAAGAAAGGCATGGACGACCTTCAGGGCGCGACCATGTGGTTCATGAACAATGCCATGAAGAACCCGGACAATGCGGGCGCGGGATCCACCGACTACATGCACCTGTTCGGACTGGTTGCCCTCGGCTACATGTGGACCAGGATGGCCAAGTCCATCCAGGAAACACTTGCCGGCGATGCAGGCGAGAAGACCGACTGGCTGAAGACCAAGCTGGCCTTCGGAACGTTTTTCATGGAACGCACGATGCCGGAGACAGCGGCTCACCTTGCGCGGATATCTTCCGGTTCCGAAACACTGATGTCGCTGGACGAGGACGCATTCTGATCCGGTATTGCCCGGCTTTTCCGGGGCCGGAATTAGCGCGCGCGAATCCGCAATGGCCGGTGTAGGTTCTCAACCTAAGCAACCAGCCAGGGAGACGAAACAGGTATGGCCGACTACGTTCTTTATTGCATGGCCCAGTCGGGGCACTCGTACAAGGTGGCACTGATGCTGGAACTGTGCGGTGCCGACTGGGAGCCGAAATGGGTGGACTTCTTCAACGGCGAAACCCGTTCGGAAGAGTTCCGCAGTTCGCTCAATGAAATGGGTGAAGTGCCGGTTCTGGTGCATGGCGACACGACGCTGACCCAGTCCGGGACCATTCTCGACTACCTGGTTGAAAAGTTTGATGCGTTTGGCGGGGCGGACAACGACGAGCGCCGCGAAATCCTGCGCTGGACGATCTTCGACAACCAGAAAATCTCGGGTGTGGCCGGGCCTCTGCGGTTTCTGCGGATCTATGCGAAGACCGGTGAGACGGAGGTCACGAAGTGGCTTGAAGGCAGGTTCAAGAGCGCGCTTGCGATCCTGGAAAAACACTTCGAGACGAACGCTTTTGCCATCGGCGACAAGCCGACGACCGCCGACTTTTCGCTGTGCGGCTACCTGTACGTCCGCGACGAGATCGGAACGGATTTTACCCCCTACCCGAACGTCGCCGCCTGGCTGGAGCGGATCAAGGCCCTGCCCGGCTGGAAACACCCCTACGACCTGATGCCCGGCCACCCTTTGCCGGGCGCCGACTAGACACCACCGTCCGAAGGAGGACCAGATGGCTGAAGCCTATATCTTCGATCACGTCAGAACCCCGCGCGGCAGGGGCAAGAAGGACGGCGCGCTTCACGAAGTGCCATCCGTGCGACTGGCGGCAACGGCGTTGGAAGCGGTCCGCGACCGCAACGGGCTCGACACGGCCAGAGTGGACGACGTCATCCTGGGATGCGTCGATCCCGTCGGCGAAGCGGGTGGCGATATCGCCCGTGCCGCGGTTTTCGCCGCAGGCTACGACACGTCGGTCCCCGGCATGCAGATCAACCGCTTCTGTGCGTCCGGGCTCGACGCGGTCAACATGGCATCGGCCCAGGTGATGTCCGGTCAGCACAAGCTGGTCATCGCCGGCGGCGTTGAGAGCATGAGCCGGGTCGGCATCGGCGCCTCGGGCGGCGCCTGGCCGATCGAGCCGCAGGTGGCCGTTCCCTCCTATTTCATGCCGCAGGGTGTCTCCGCCGATCTGATCGCGACCAAATACGGCTTCAGCCGCGACGATTGCGACGGCTATGCGGTCGAAAGTCAGAAACGTGCCGCGAAATCCTGGGAAGACGGGCGGTTCTCCAAATCCGTGGTGCCGGTGAAAGACATCAACGGCATCACCATTCTGGACCGGGACGAGCACATGCGGCCGGAGACCGACATGCAGTCCCTCGCTTCGCTCAATCCGTCGTTCGAACTGATGGGTGCCATGGGCGGCTTCGATGCCGTCGGTATCCAGGCCCATCCGGAAATCGAGGCGATCAAGCATGTGCATCATGCCGGCAACTCGTCCGGGATCGTTGACGGAGCGGCTGCGGTTCTGATCGGTTCGAGCACGGCCGGCCGGTCTTCGGGACTGAAACCCCGCGCCCGCATCAAGGCCTTTGCCAATATCGGTTCGGAACCCGCCCTGATGCTGACGGGGCCGGTGGACGTAACGAAGAAACTGCTCAAGAACGCCAAGATGGAGATGAAGGATCTCGACCTCGTCGAAATCAACGAAGCCTTCGCTTCCGTGGTTCTGCGCTACCAGCAGGCATTCGACCTCGACCCGGACATCGTCAACGTGAATGGCGGCGCGATCGCCATGGGCCACCCGCTTGGCGCGACCGGCGCGATGATCCTGGGCACGGTTCTCGACGAACTGGAACGCCGCGATCTGAACACGGCGCTCGTCACGCTTTGCATCGGCGCCGGCATGGGCACGGCGACCATCATCGAGCGCGTCTGAGCCATGATCAGCAATATCGAAAAGGAATTCGACGCCATTACCGACACCTGGTCGCCGCGTGTCGTCGCGGATGTGAACGGCCAGTGCGTCAAGCTGGCAAAACTGAAGGGCGAATTCGTCTGGCACGACCACGCGGAAGAAGACGAACTGTTTTTCGTGGTCAAGGGCGCACTGACGATCCGGTACCGCGATCGGGTTGATGCCGTCCTGAGCGCCGGAGACCTGCACGTCGTTCCCAGGGGCGTCCAGCACAATCCGATCGCGGAAGACGAATGCTGGGTCATGCTTTTCGAACCCGCAGAAACCAAACACACAGGCGAGGTCATCGTCGAAGGCACCAGGACGGCCGCGCAGCAGCGCGCCCACATGCAGTCCGAGAGCCTGCCCTCAAAAAGCGCCTGATCCGAGGAGGTATTCCCATGAGCTACAAGAACTTCACTCTCGAAACCGACGCTGACGGCATTGCCGTGATCACCTGGGACATGCCCGAGAAGTCTTTGAACGTCATTGACCTGACGGTGATGGATGAACTTGACGCGATCATCGACCAGGTTGCGCAGGACGACGCCATCACGGGTGCGGTGATCCATTCCGGGAAAGCGGCCTTTTCCGGCGGCGCGGACCTGACCATGATGGAAGGCCTGTTGAAGGACTTCCACGTCAAGCGCGGAGCCGATCCTGAAGGGGCGGCAAAGATGCTTTACGAAGGCTCCCGCCGTCTGACGCTCATCTACCGCAAGCTGGAAACATGCGGCAAACCGTTTGTGGCCGCTGTCGCGGGTACCTGCATGGGCGGCGGCACGGAACTGGCGCTTGCCTGCCATGCCCGCGTCGCCGACGAGGGCCTGAAAATGGGCCTTCCGGAAGTCAAGGTCGGGCTTTTCCCGGGGGCTGGCGGTACGCAGCGCGTCATGCGCATGACCGACGGCCAGCAGGGGATGCAGTTCCTTCTGCAGGGACGGACCCTCAGGGCACCGCAGGCGTTGCAGATGAAACTGGTCAACGAGGTCACCGGCACGAAGAAGCTGGTCGGAGCGGCAAAGAAATTGCTGAAGAGCGGACTGGATCCGGTCAAGGACTGGGACAAGAAGGGCTACAAACTGCCGAATGGCAAGATCTATTCCCCGGCCGGGTTCCAGTTCTGGCCTGCCGCAAATGCCATCTACCGCCGCGAGACCTATGACAATTATCCCGGCGCCCGCTATCTCCTGAGCGCCGTCGTCGAAGGGCTGCAACTGCCGATGGACCTCGCACTCCAGGTCGAGAGCCGGTATTTCGCGAAGGTGCTCCAGACACCGGAAGCGGCCAACATGATCCGCTCTCTGTTCGTTTCCATGCAGGAGCTGAACAAGCTCGCCCGCCGCCCGGCCGACCAGAGACCGAACAAGATCAAGAAGGTCGGGATCCTCGGCGCCGGCTTCATGGGCGCCGGTATCGCCTATGTGTCCGCGAATGCCGGCATCGATGTAGTGCTGATCGACCGCGACCAGGACGCCGCGGACAAGGGCAAGGCCCATTCCGACGAGTTGATGAGCAAGGCGGTCAAGCGCGGCCGGGCGAGTGAAGACCAGAAGGACAAGCTGCTCGCACGCATCACGCCGACAACGGATTACGACGCGCTCGCTGATTGCGATCTGGTGATCGAAGCCGTCTTCGAAGACCGCGAGATCAAGCGGACAGTGACCCAGGACGCCGAGGCGGTGATGAAGTCACGGGCGATCTTTGCGTCAAACACCTCGACACTGCCGATCACCTCGCTGGCGCAGGCCTCCAAGCGGCCCAAGAATTTCATCGGCATTCACTTCTTTTCGCCCGTGGACAAGATGATGCTTGTCGAGGTGATCCTGGGCAAGCGCACCTCCGACAGGGCGCTGGCAATGGCACTGGACTACATCAAGGCCATCAAGAAAACGCCGATCGTCGTCAATGACAGCCGCGGTTTCTATACCTCCCGCGTTGTCATGACCTACATCCGTGAAGGGCTGATGATGCTGGGTGACGGCGTTCCCGCCGCGATGATCGAGAATGCCGGAAAGATGGCGGGCATGCCCGTCGGGCCGCTTTCCCTCGGGGACGAGGTCGCGCTTGATCTTGCATGGAAAATCGTCTCCGCCACGCGCAAGGATCTCGGCGTGAAATATGTCGAAGGGCCGCTCGACAACATTCTCGAGGACATGGTCGTCAAGAGAGAGCGCTTCGGCCGCAAAAACGGCAAGGGCTTCTACGACTACAAGGGCAAGGACAAGAAACTCTGGCCCGGCCTGACCGACGTGACCGGGCAGCCCAAGCCGGCGGACAGCTTCAACATCGAAGAGCTCAAGCAGCGCCTTCTGGTGATGCAGGCGCTCGAGACGGCGCGCATCTTCGAGGAGCGCTGCCTGACCGACGTGCGCGAGGCCGATGTCGGTTCCATTCTCGGCTTCGGTTTTGCCCCCTATTCGGGAGGAACGCTCAGCTATATCGACATGATGGGCACCCCGGCGTTCGTGGACATCTGCAAGAAGTTCACACGCAAGTGGGGTCCAAGGTTCAAGCCCAACAAGCTGCTGCGTGACATGGCCAAGGAAAACGAGACTTTCTATGGAAAGTTTCCGCCCAAGGCGGGCGACACCGCCAGGGAAGCCGCATAAATCCTGCGGACCATCTCACTCGGTGAGATGGTCCGTTTCATTTGAAAAGACGTGTGAATTGCGCGCCGAATCTTGATCCTTGAGGCCCAGTCATGCACAGTTCACCTGAGAAGTGTGCACGAATTAGCCGGAGACAGGAATGCCGCTTGAAGGCGAATGGGCACGTGCGGACGTGTTCCGGGTCTTGCGAGATATCAGTTCGAACTCTGATTTGAACTGGCCGCAAATCGCGGCACGCTATGACTTTGACCTGGCTGCAATCGATGATCCCCAAGGTGTCGTGCCCATCACCGCGTGGCACGGCGTGTTCGAGGAAGTCGCCAAGTCCCTCGACAACGATGCCGTCATGTTCGACATCTTCAACAATGTCGACCTCGGCTGCTTCTCCCTGTTCGACTACGTTTTTTCCTGTGCTCCCACCGTCAGGGACGCCTGTCTTGCCTGGGTCAAGTTCATACCGATCCGGACAAACGCCTACCGAATCGTTTTCGAAGAGGACGAAACCGGCGGATATGTCGAATGGCCGATCCTGGAAGGACGCGGTGAATGGCGGCAGAACATGTTCGCCCGGGTCGGCTGGGCGGCACAACAGCTGGAACACGCGCTCGAACAACAGGTTCCACCGATCCTGATCGAGTTGGCTACCTCACCGCCCCGGAAAAAATCGGCATTTCAGAAGAAGTATCAGGGCCGGCTCAAGTTCGGAGCCTCGCACAATCGCATCTTCATCCCCAAGGCTCTGCTGACACGTCCCCTGCGCCAGAGTGACAGCCACCTCTACGAGATCATTCTGAGATCTGCGATGGAGGAACTGGACACATTCGGGCAACTGGAATCACCGCTCACCAGAATTGCCAACGAAGTCGCGTCGAACCTGGCGCACGGTGCCTGTACGCTGCCGCATATCTCGGCGAAGCTCGGCATGTCGCAGCGCGCGGTTCAGCGGCTGCTGGAGCGGGAAGGCACGAGTTTCCGCAAGCTGAGCGAAGAAATCCGGCGCTCTGCCGCCGACAGGTATCTGCGCGGCACGGATCTGCCCATGAAAGAGATCGCCTATCTCATCGGCTTTGCGGAACTCAGCACGTTTTCCAGAGCTGTCAAATCGTGGTTCGGCATGTCACCGCGGAAATACCGCGAAGGGTCCCACAGGCATACGGCCTCCGGTGCAAGTGCCCGCAAGAAAGCGGAGGCGGTCCGGCTCATGAGCGTTCCGCATCCCGCCGTGCGCAGCGTCAAGGCAGTCTCGCGGAAAACAGGTGCGACCGCGGACTGATCACGCGTCACGTGGATAAGGCAAGATCGTGCTGGGAAGAATTCCGGCACGGTGGTGATTACGGGCTGAACCACCGCCGCGCCTGAGATAAATCCGTGGTCCTGTCTGCAGCCGTCACTCCAAGCGGATGCAGCGACTCTTTTGCGGAAGCGACCCCCTCAAGCTGCAAGAGGTATCCCTTCCGGTCCCGGACCGGCCTGCAGCGTGCCTTTTTATCGCGTCGACCGGGGGGTTCCGGATCGGCGTTTTCTTTCGCCACAGATTTAGGGTATCGCTGCCTTATGGGAAGTGGGCATTCCGATTTCAGCAGATTGTTCTCATACCCAAGCCAATAATTACGCCACCTATAGTTAATTGTCATTAACATGAGACCACCAGCATTTGGCTTTTCGCGACATTTTGCATACGAATTCAGCAAAACAGACAAGGTTCTGATATTACGTAACAATATAGGGTGTTTACAGGGTGCGTTGTATTTACCGGTGATTGTCCCTAATTATCAGGCACCATGACAGTCACCACGTCCGGAGGAACACATGTCCGATAGCGGCCTGAGCCGATTTCTTGGCGGGTCTCCCGCCCAGGTTCTTTTGCGGCTGGTGTTTCTGTCCTTCGTTGTCGGCATCATCCTGTCCGCGCTGAACCTCGACCCGCTCGATCTTGTCCACATGACCGTCAACTTCGTCGAACGGCTCTGGAACATGGGTTTCAACGCCATCGGCAGACTTGGAAACTACCTTGTTGTCGGCGCCATTGTGGTCCTTCCGATCTGGTTCGTCATGCGCCTTCTGGCGATGGGCAAGTCCCGCTAGGGTCAGGACCCTAGACCGCCGCCCCGGCGCTTTCAGCCAACACGCTCCTGGCAGTTCTGTGCAGGATCAGGTGGCGATCGGCCAGTTCGTCAATGTCCGTGGAATACCCCCCGCCCAGCACACCGGCGAGCGGCAGCCCCGCCTGCCTGACTGTCCCGATGACGTATCGGTCCCGTTTCTTCAGGCCGTCCCGCGACAGTTTCAACCGGCCCAGACGGTCGTTCCGGTAGGGATCGACACCCGCATTGTAAACGACGATGTCCCAGGCTGCGCGCGCGAGCAGGCCCGGCAATGTCTTTTCCAGGATCGTGAGGTAGTCTTCGTCGCCCGTCGCGTCGGGCAGACCGACATCGAGATGGGAGGGTACCTTGCGGACGGGGTAGTTCTTCTGCGAATGCATCGAAAACGTGAAGATGTCCGGATCACCCTGGAAGATATCCGCGGTGCCGTCTCCCTGGTGCACGTCCAGGTCGATCACCAGCGCCTTGCGAATGGCGCCGTCCGCCTGCAGCACGCGGAGGGCCACCGCCACATCGTTGAAGACACAGAACCCGGCCCCGTGCAGCCGCCGCGCGTGGTGGCTGCCGCCTGCCGTGTTGCACGCAATGCCATGCTCCAGCGCGAGGTAGGCGGTGAGGACCGTTCCACCCGTGGCGCAGCGGGCGCGCAGTGCAATGTCTTCCCGCATGGGAAAACCGATTTCTCTTGCGACCTTGTCGGGAACCTTGCCGTTGAAGACCTGGTCCACATAGGCTGGGTCATGCGCAAGCGCGACCCATTCAAACGGCGCAGGCCTCGGCCGGAAGAACGATCCGCCATCAAGCAGGTCTTCTTTCCGGATCAGGTCCGCAACGGCGCGGAACTTGTCCATCGGGAACCTGTGATTAGCCGGCAGGTCGGCACAATAAGCGGGGTGATGAACGATCGGCAGAGGCATTGCCTGCACTATAGCGCGCGGCCCGCGGCTTGCCAGTACCGGTGGCAGCCGCCGGAAACCGTTTCCGGCGGCCATTCAATCAGGCGCTGGCTGCAGAAAAGCGCGCCGCTCCGCGAAGCTTCATGATCGAAAAGACATGGGCGGCCAGAAAAACCGGAACAAAGAATGCAGGGAACAACACCAGCGGGAAATTGTTGATGATGTTGGGATTTTCCAGCGCCATGACATGCAGGAAACCGACGGACGTCATAAGTCCTGTCAGAACCGCGACCGCGAAATCCAGAAGCCCGATGATGTTGGCCCGCCAGACGAGCGCGGTGGCGTCCGCCCGCCCCGCCTCTAGCGCCCTGAAGGCCTGCCAACCGGCAATGCCTGCCCAGATGTCGCCGAGACCGGCTGGTAACGCAAATTGCCATGGGATGTCCCCGACGGCCCAGCCGATGAGAAAAACGCCTCCCATCACGCGCGGTGCCTGGAAGGCGATGAGTTCGCGCTGATCGGCCCCTGCAAACAGTCTCCTGCCGGAAGCGGTCGCGAAGGCGAGAAGAACCAGTAGGGCGGTTCCGCCAAACAGGAAAAACAGGATGTAGGGAACACCTGTTGCCGTTTCGGGAGGTGCGAGAATGCCAAGCTCACCCAGGCGCACCGCCAGTGCATACCAGACCCCGAACAGCAGACCGAGCACCGCCAGGACACCAGCGGTCGATGACCGGGACAGGCCGGCGCGATGCGCTGCCACCGCGACAGCGGTCACGGCAAGCACCGGCAGCAAGATCGCGAACACCCGGACATAGAACTCGAGAACGATTGGAAACATGACACTCATCCTAACTTCAATTTCGATAGTGACTACTTATTTCGTAGTGACTTCACAAATTACAAGTGGCTGCCTACATTTCCCCGCATGAAAAAGATTTCGCGCGCCCATTGCCCGATCCGCCGGGCAACAGACATTCTGACGGACCAGTGGTCGTTTCTGATCCTTCGGGAGTTCTTTCTGGAAGGTGAAACGCGCCGTTTCCAGGATCTGCAAACCGAACTCGGCCTGTCCCCGAACACGCTGTCAAATCGACTGAAGCACCTTGAAACCGCGGGGGTGCTTGAACGGAAGCTCTATTCCAGCCACCCGCCGAGAGCTGAATATGTGCTGACCGAAATGGGCCGCCGGTTCGGCCCGGTGCTGGAAGCCATGTATGACTGGGGAACACTCTACCCGGCCCCGGACGCTGCCGACAAAAGCGATTGACGAACGCTCCTTGTGCGGACAGAAAGGCGCTGACTTCAACCTGAGCTTTTCATGGCACCTTCCAGCGCAGCGGGCGAGCCGACACGCCGCCCCTTCTCCGTAACGCACCGATCGGTCCTGGCAATCGCCATTCCCATGACGCTCGGCTACCTGTCGACGCCGCTGCTCGGCGTTGTCGACATGGCCGTCATAGGACGCCTGGGCGACGCTGCGCTTCTCGGCGGGATTGCCCTTGGCGGGATCATCTTCGACCTCATCTTCACGACCTTCAATTTCCTGCGTGCCGGCACGACGGGTCTGACCGCGCAGGCGGTCGGCGGCCAGAACCAGGAAGAAATCAAGGCGACGCTTGCGCGGGCGCTTGTCATCGCCGCAGTCGGCGGCCTCCTCGTCATCCTGCTGCAGTCCCCGCTGCTTCATGCCGGGCAATGGTTCCTGGGCGGCAGTGCGGATGTCCAGGCCGTGACCACGCGGTATTTCGACATACGCGTGCTCAGTGCGCCGTTTCTCCTGGCAAATTACGCGATCCTCGGCTGGTTCATCGGACTTGGCCGTGCCGGGACAGGCCTCTTGCTGCAACTCTTCCTGAACGGCCTGAACATCGCGCTCAGCGTCTGGTTCGTCGTCGGACTGGGATGGAGCGTCGAAGGTGTCGCGTTTGCGACCGTGCTGAGCGAGATCGCAACGACGCTGCTCGGACTTGCTCTCGTGCTGAAAAGTGCGGGACACAGGTCCTGGCCCGCATTGCAGGTGATTTTCGACAGACGTCTTCTGATGCGCATGATGGCCCTGAACCGGGACATCATGATCCGCTCCTTCGCGCTGCTTTACGCCTATGCGTTCTTCATGGCCCGATCGGCAGACCAGGGCGATGCCGTTCTTGCGGCAAACGCAGTGCTTGAGAAGTTCATCCTGGTGTCCGGCTACTTCCTGGACGGATTGGCAACGGCGGCGGAACAGCTTGCCGGCCGCGCGGTCGGTGCCAGGTACAGACCGGCCTTCGACAGAACGGTGAAATTGACCGCGGTCTGGAGTTTCGCCATGGCCGGTGTCCTCTCGCTGATCTTCCTGCTGCTCGGATCTGCGATGATCGACTTCATGACCACCTCGCCGGAGGTCCGCAGCCTTGGCAACACCTATCTCATCTGGGCGGTCCTGGCGCCCCTGCTGGGTGTACTAGCCTTCCAGATGGACGGCATTTACATCGGCGCAACCTGGTCGGACACGATGCGGAACATGATGCTGCTGTCGCTCGCCTTCTACGTGGCTGCCTACTACCTGCTGTTCCCGCTTCTGGGCAACCACGGGCTCTGGCTCGCCATCTCGCTGTTTCTGGGACTGCGCGGGCTCACGCTGCTGGCGGTCTGCAAACGACGGGCCGACCGGACGTTTGCCCAGTCCTAGCGAACGAAGCCGAAATCGACGCGAGCCTAAAGCTCTTCGGAGGCCCAGGCATCCACGTTGGTATCCCGGGCTTCGCGCAGGGATAAAAACCCGTGTTTGTCCAGCCTGTCGGCCAGACCTTTCAGGATGTCTCCGACCAGTGCGGGTCCCTTGAAAACCAGCGAGGAATAGACCTGCAGCAGGTCTGCCCCGGCCGCGATCTTGGTCCAGGCCGTCTCGGCACTGTCAATGCCGCCGACGCCGACAATGACGAGATCGGGTCCGGCCAGTTTGCGCGCCCGCGCGAGCGCGATGGTGGATTTTCGAAACAGCGGCCTGCCCGACAGCCCGCCGGCTTCCTGATACGGGCCCTGCCCGCTCAGCCCCGTCCTGTCGATCGTCGTGTTCGACACGATCAGCCCGTCGATGGCCTGTTCCAGCACTTCCTCGACAATGTCCTTCAGGTCTTCTTCCACGACATCCGGCGCGATCTTGAGAAAGAGCGGCACCCGCCGCCCGGTTTCCCCGGCCCGCGCGTCGCGCGCCGCAACGACGCCCTTGAGAAGCTCGGCGAGCGCGGAACGCGCCTGCAGATCCCGCAGGCCCGGCGTATTGGGCGACGAGATATTGACGGTGAAATAGGATGCCAGATCGGCGAATTCGTTGATCCCGGCGACGTAGTCGGCAATGCGGTCGGCCGCGTTCTTGTTGGCTCCGACATTGATGCCGACAATGCCCTGCTGCGCCTTCCTTGCTAGCAGGCGGTCGCGCATCGCCGCGTGACCGTCATTGTTGAAGCCGTAGCGATTGATGACGCCTTCATCGGCGGCCAGGCGGAAGACGCGCGGCCGCGGGTTTCCCGGCTGTCCCAATGGCGTCACGGAGCCGACTTCGGTGAATCCGAAGCCCAGGTTCAACACAGCATCGGGAACATCCGCGTTCTTGTCGAAACCGGCCGCCATTCCGAGCGGGTTGGGGAAATCGAGATCCCAATGCGTGACCTTGAGGCGCGGATCGCACGGCTCAGGTCTCGCCGCGAGCAGGCCGGTTTTCAGCGTAAGAACCGTCAGCTTGTGGGCGTTTTCCGCATCGAGCAGATGCAGTCCTTTCAACGCAAGGCCCTGAAGCGGTCCGGCTGTCACGCGCTCATCTCCGGAAAGACATGCGCTCCATCCGCTGACAAAGGCAGTGCCTTGACCCAGAGCGCCGCATCAGGCTTCAGGTCCGCGTAGAGGTGCGGAAACAGGGCGCCGCCACGTGATGGTTCCCATTTGAGCGCCTCTCCAAAGGCTTCGCTTTCAAAAGCGGCCAGCAGCAGATCGTCCTGACCGCTGAAGTGTTTTGCCGCCGTTTCGCGCGCCTGATCGGCGGTGGAAAAATGGATGTAACCATCGGCCAGGTCGACCGGGGCTCCCTTGAAAACGCCTGCCGCTTGCGCCTCCTGCCACATGGCCCGTGGGACGATCTTGAATATCAGTGTCATTTTCCGTGTTTCCGTCGCGACGTGTCCGCTGCCTTCATTTCCGGGCGGACACTACTCACAGGCCGGTCCGCAAACAAGCGGGCTGCGCGGACTTTCTGCCTGCATGACAAATTCACATGGAAAATGCAAAATAGCGCTGCGTTACGTCTTCGGGATTCGATCCCAAAAGCCCTATGATGAGATGATAAAAGGAACAAGTGACCCGCAATGAAGCTTCGGCCTTTCCTGGTGCCCGTGCTCCTGCTGACCGCCTTCGCGGGCGTCGTCGCCTGGCTGCTGCTTGCCGAGCCGCCGTCACCTCCGGACGCACAGCTTGCCGAGGCGCTCAGACCGGGGATCAGCGATCCGGCCGAGGCCATGGTCGAAAGCAGCACTGACGACAAGACACCGCAGACGGCGCAGACAGAAGATGATACCCCGGCTCCGCTTCCCGACAACATTCGCGATGTGTCTCCGGACGGTGTGTCCGCACCGGATGTGGATGGCGGCCTGACGCGGATCGAACCGTCCGAACGCTATCAGGAACTCATCAATCCGCCGGTCGAACCGGTCCCGGACGGACCGCTGGAACTCCGGCGCGTGCAGGTGCTGGATGGCGGCCGGATCAAGTCCGGCAAGCTAGTGGTCACCCTGGCCCATATCGAGCCGATCAAGCTCGACGAAACCTGCGTTGCCCGCCAGGGTGGCCTCTGGCCTTGCGGTACGCGGGCGCGCACCTTCCTGCGCGGACTGATCCGCCAGTTCAAGGTGACGTGCGAAAAACTGGCCGAAACCGGACCCCAGCAGATCGTGGCAACCTGCAAGCGCGGAAAGATCGACCTCAGCACCCGCATGGTGCGTTACGGGTGGGCCGACCCGGCTGCCGGTGCGCCCGAGGGTTTCGAAGACTTCGCGCTTCTGGCGGAACAAAGAAAACTCGGGAAATGGAAAGACGAATGGCAGGTCGCCGCTCCGCGTTCAAACTGGGAGGCGGACCCCGACGCGCCCTTGCCCGGTCTTGAGGACCTGGCGCCGGAAATCGTCGAATGGAGCCAGAGCACCGATGCCGATCCGGCGGGCCAGCCGTTCTTCGGCGCGGAACCGGATATTCCGGGCGTGCTGCCTCAGCAGTAACGGCGCGTCTTCAGGTTTCCGGGCGGTTCGCGACAAGCCTGCTCTGAAGCGCGATATTCCCGCAAACAGCGTTTTCAGCGCGGCCATTTCGCAGGATACGAAAAAAGGCGGGAGCCTCGCTCCCGCCTTGTTCGCCAAGCGCTGCCGGTCTCAGGCAGCCAGTTCGCCCGTAAGTGCCTTGCCGATCATGTCCCGGGTTTCGGAAATGCCGTAGAGCGCAACGAACGACCCGAAACGCGGGCCTTTCTCCTGTCCGAGAAGCAACTGGTAAAGCGCCGAGAACCAGGCGACCGAAACGCCCGGTCCACCATCGGGGCCCTTCTTGTTCGGATCCTGATAGCGCTCGATCGCGCGGGCGACATCGAGAACGGCGTCCTGAATGGCGGCACCGTCCGCGTCGGCTGGCAGGTCCGCCAGTTTCGCGTCCAGTTGCTTGAGGGCAGTGATTTCGACGTCGTCCGGCACCTTGAAGGATTTCGTCGGCTTGACGAAGTCATCGAAGTACCGGATCGCGTAGCCGACGAGGGCATCCAGTTCCGGGTGCGTTGCGGCCGTCACGCCCGGCGCATAGCGGGAAATGAAGGCCCACAGCACATCCTTGTTGTCCGCATTGGACGCCAAGACCAGGTTCAGCAGCATTGCGAACGGCACGGGCATGTCGATCTTCGGAATGTTTCCGGAATGGATATGCCAGGCCGGGTTCTGCAGCTTCTGTTCCACCGGCATCTGCTCGTATTTCTGGACAAAGGTGTAGTACTCGTCCACGGCCTTCGGGATGACGTCGAAATAGAGCTTCTTGGCCGTTTTCGGCTTCTGGTAATTGTAAAGCGCCAGGCTCTCCGGGGACGCGTAGGTCAGCCATTCGTCGATTGTCAGACCGTTCCCCTTGGACTTGGAGATCTTCTCGCCCTTGTCGTCGAGGAACAGTTCGTAGACGTAATGCTCCGGCGCCTTGCCGCCGAGGATGTTGCAGATCTTGTCATAGATCGGTGCGTTGGTCTGGTGGTCCTTTCCGAACATCTCGAAGTCGACATCGAGCGCAGCCCAGCGCATGCCGAAGTCCGGCTTCCACTGCAGCTTCACGTTGCCCCCGGTGACGGACAGGGTGATTTCCTCGCCCGTTTCGTCATCAAACGTGATTGTTCCGTCCTTCGGATTGACGTCCTTCATGGGCACGTAGAGAACACGGCCGGATGTGGGCGAGATCGGCAGGAACGGCGAATAGGTCGCCTGGCGCTCGGCCCCGAGGGTCGGCAGCATCACATCCATGATCTTCTGGTACTTTTCCGTCGCGCGGATCAGGACATCGTCGAACTTTCCGGACTTGTAGTACTCGGTTGCGCTCGCGAATTCATAATCGAAGCCGAACGTGTCCAGGAACCGGCGCAGCATCGCGTTGTTGTGCGCGGCGAAGCTGTCGTAGTCGCCACCGAACGGATTGGGCACCGCGCTGAGCGGCATTTGCAGATAGGGTTCCAGGGCGGCACGATCGGGAACGTTTTCCGGGATCTTGCGCATTCCGTCCATGTCGTCGGAAAACGACAGCAGGCGCGTCGGGATCCTGTCTTCGGTGAGCAGGCGGAAGGCGGTGCGCACCATCGTCGTACGCAGAACTTCGCCGAAGGTCCCGATATGCGGCAAGCCCGAGGGGCCATAGCCGGTTTCGAACAGAACCGGTTTTTCCGGATCCCGCTTGCCGATGCGTTTGACCAGTTTGCGTGCTTCCTCGAACGGCCAGGCTTTCGATTTGGCGGCCGCCTCGACAAAGTCTTGCGAAAGGTCAAGCGTGGGCAGGGATTGGTCGGTCATGTTCGGGTTTCATTCTGTTGAATTTGAGAGATAAGATGCAATTTCCGGCGGCCAAGCTTCAGAACGGCCGCATGTTGCGGCGCGACACTAGAAAAGCGCGGGCCAAAGGTCAATCAAATGTCGCATTTGGTTGACTTGAAGCTTTCCCGCCAACCCTTTATACCACCCGTCGCAAATCAGAACCTTTCTGACCGCGTTTTTGCCCCTAAACCGGCGCACTGGAGAATGAATAGTGTCTATCAATGAACCGATCAGCGTTCAGGAAGCCCTCATCTACGTGATGGTGATTGTGTCCGCGTCAGACAATGCGATGACCGACAAGGAACTGGCCACGATCGGTGACATGATCAAGATGTTGCCGGTGTTCGGCGACTATGACGGCAACAGGATCATTCCGGCCGCGCAGCGTTGCGGTGATATTCTCCAGGAAGAAAACGGCCTGTCGCTGGTTCTGGAACTCGTCGGCGACGTTCTTCCGCCGAAGCTCTATGACACGGCCTACGCTCTGGCCGTCGAGGTTGCCGCGGCCGATCTGCACGTGGAACAGGAAGAATTGCGCATCCTGCAGATGCTGCGCGACCGCTTCGGCCTGGACAAGCTCACGGTCGCTGCCATCGAGCGCGGTGCGATCGCCCGCCACAGGACGGTCTGAGGCCGCTTTCCCGCTTTCAAGTTGAGTGATCCAAGGCCCTGGCGAAAAGCGCCGAAATTCGCCTGCGCTCAGTTCAGGCTTCGGATCGCGTCCGGCAGGTCGAGAGAAAACGGCGGGATGGCGACGTGAAACCTCGATCCGTCCGGCCGCTCCATCGCGTAGGAACCGGCCATGATGCCGCTGTCCGTCGATAAGGGGCAGTGAGAGGAGTACTCGTAGGTTTCCCCCGGTTCGATAACCGGCTGTTCGCCGACAACACCCTCGCCGCTGACTTCCTCCTGTCGGCCCATCGCATCGGTGATCTGCCAGTAGCGCGATTTCAGCTGTACGGGTTCGGGACCGCCATTATGGATCTCGACCATATAGGCCCAGATGAACTCGCTCTCTTCCGGCTTCGATTCATCGTCCAGATAAAACGGTTCCACAGAGACCTCGATCCCCTGCGTAATGGCACTGTAACTACCCGACACGGTTGTTCCTTCACTTCCGGGCAATCGCCCACGACTTCAGGAAGGGCTTATAGGGCGAATGACATAAGCGTGAAAGAGTCTTACTTGTGATTTCCTGAAGGATTTTGCATTTACAGCGCTGTTTCCTCCAAGTCAGGTGGCTTTTCAAGTGTTTGACGCCCGTATCCGTCCTGTCATCGACCCGGTTCTGAACCGCCTCGGGGCGCTTCTGGCCGCAACCGGCATCGGCGCGAACGGCGTGACCCTGATCGGATTCGCCCTTGGCATCGGTGCCGCCATCGCCATTGCGACCGGCCATTTCCTGCTCGGTTTCGTGCTTATCGCTCTCAACCGGATCGCCGACGGCCTTGACGGCGCGATTGCGCGCGTGACCCGGAAAACGGACCTCGGCGGCTATCTCGACATCTCCCTCGACTTCTTCTTCTACGGCGCTATCCCGCTCGCCTTCGCCATTCAGGACCCGGGCAACAACGCGCTTCCCGCGGCAGCCCTTCTCTGCAGTTTCTACGCCAACGGTTCAGCCTTTCTCGCTTTTGCGATCATGGCGGAGCGGCGGGGGCTGACGACAGATCACCAGGGGTCGAAATCGCTGTACTATCTCGGCGGGCTGGCAGAAGGCACGGAGACCATTGTCCTGTTTTTGCTGATGGCACTTCTGCCGGGCTGGTTTCCGGTTCTGGCCTGGGGATTTGCGGCCGTCTGCTTCGTTTCGGCGAGCGCACGCGTGCTGATCGGGGTGAAGTCTCTCGGCCAAAAGGACCATGACGGCTGACGAGAGCCAGGGTCAGGACCCTAATCTAACGGGCCGCGGAGCAGTTGGGTGACCCCATTCGTTCGTTCAAAGCCGTGACCGCCCGTGACTGTGGCAGGCGACACGATCGTGTTTCAGGGAAAACGGACTGTCGTCATTGCGTGATGACAGTCCGCTCATTTGGCAACACCATATCCCGGGAAGAAGAAGGAAAGGTGTCGCTTTCCGCCAAGCTATCTTTCTGCTCAGGCGGCGCGATCTCTTCTGGATTGCGGTTTGCGTGCCGTGGAACCGTATTTCATGCAGAGCGTTGCTGCGGAAAGGGCCGCGATGCCGACATCCCCGTAATGCTTGTGCAGCCGGGGCCGGCTCTCCGCATCGGTAATCCGGCGCGCATTGCGCGCAATGATGTCTTCGAGTGTCGGAATGCTCGGCGCCTGCTCGTCAGAGAAACGAATGGTCATGTCATTACCCCTTGTCTGGTTGCACTGGGAAACACCTAACAAGGAACATGCCAAGTCGCACATACATGGTTAATCTATATTTTTCAGATACTTAATGTCGAATTGAGTTTCAACCAACCTGAATTGGCATTCGAAATTGAGAAAATGTTCCATTCTTGGGCAAAGCTTGAACGCGGCAGCAACCGATCACGTCGGTCTCTTCGGAAACCAGGGCGCAGTCCGCGCGCATCGCGAAACGGTCCTTGCCGACGTCCTGCAGGCCCGATTTTCCGACCAATGAAAAACCTTTGCCCGGACAGCTCAAATCGGGCTAATCGATGTCCATTCGAGAATTGCAAAGAGGGAATGCCATGGCTCTGATCAACTATGTGACCCGCGTCCTGTTCGGGTTTGGCGAACTCGCCACCTTGAAAGCGGAGCTGGAACTGGCCGGAATCTCGCGGCCGATGGTGGTGACCGACAAGGGCGTCCGCCAGCTTGGGTTTCTCGACAGGATCGAAACGGTTCTGGGTGAAGCACCGGCGGGTATCTTTGACGACACCCCCGGCAACCCGAACGAGGCTGCGGTCCGGGCAGCGACCGAGCTTTTCAAGACGGTCGGCGCCGACGGCATCATCGCGATCGGCGGTGGCTCGTCCCTGGATCTTGCCAAGGCGGTCGCCATCCTCGCGGCCCATGGCGGCACGCTCAAAACCTATGCCGTCATCGAAGGCGGACTTGAGAAAATCACCGCCAGAACCTGGCCCACGATCGCGATCCCGACGACGTCGGGCACCGGCAGCGAAGTGGGGCGCGGGGCGATCGTCATTCTGGACGACGGCCGCAAGGTCGGCCTGCTGTCCCCTCACCTTATCCCCAGGGCAGCCATTGTCGATCCGGACCTGACCCTGACACTGCCGCCGATGCTGACGGCCGCCACCGGGATGGACGCGATCTCGCACTGTATCGAAACCTACCTTGCGCCCTCCTTCAATCCACCGGCTGACGGCATCGCCCTTGAGGGCCTGCGGCGCGCATGGACCCATATCCGCCGGGCCACGGAAAACCCGGAGGACAAGGATGCCCGGGCCAACATGGCGATCGCCGCGACCATGGGAGCCATGGCGTTCCAGAAAGGGCTCGGCTGCGTACACAGCCTGAGCCACGCGCTCGGCGGGCTGAACCCGAAGCTGCATCACGGCACGCTCAACGCGGTGTTCATGCCGGCGGTTCTGGACTTCAACAGGGACGCGCCGGCCCCGGCCGGAGAAGACAAATACGCGCGCATGGCAGACGCCATGGGTCTTGCCGCCGGGACGCAGGTCAGGGAGGCGATCAAGGACATGACCGCGGCGATCGGTTTGCCTGTCAGCTTGTCGGAGCTGGGTGTTCCCAAGGATCTGTTCGACCGGATCGTCACCGGTGCGCTTGCCGATCACAGCCACAAGACAAACCCGATCGAGGCAAGCGCGGAGGATTATCGCCGGATGCTGGAAGCCTCTTTCTGAACCTTTTCGACGCGCCCCGCCGCAGGAGCGCTAAGGACTGTCGGCGAGCTTGCCGGTCGCAACGACCGTTTCGAAATACGCCACCTTCAGATCGAAGGATTTCAGCAGTTTCTGCGTGCTCGGCTTGACGACCGCATCGTCGAACGCGCCCTTTTCGAAATGCCCTGCCGAGGCCAGGTCCGACCAGAGGCTCATGACCACCAGTTCCTGGTCTTCGCCCTTGACCTTGACGGCCAGAGACGCGCCCAGGTGCCCGGGAAGTTCGGCCATCTCGACGAAAGTCGTTCTTTCAAGATGATCCGCATATTGCCGCAGAACCTCTTCTGAGCCCGCGACGGCGCGCCACCAACGTATGATCATTTGTTCCTCGCGTTCGTCCCTGCCGCTTTTGTCAGCCTCGCGCACGCGCAGAGCGCGCGCCCGTGATTTAGACCGCGGCAAGTGCCTTTTCGACATCCTCCAGCAGATCCTGTGGATCTTCCAGCCCGACCGACAGGCGCAGGATGCCGTCCGAAATTCCAAGTTCGGCACGCGCTTCTTCGCCGATGGACTGGTGCGTCGTGGTCGCCGGATGGGTGATCAGGCTCTTGGCGTCGCCCAGATTGTTGGAGATCCGGATGATGTCCAGCGCATTGGTGAACCGGAAGGCCGCGTCCTTGCCGCCATCGATTTCCAGCGCGACCATTGTCGAGCCACCGCGCATCTGCTTGCGGGCAAGTTCGGCCTGCGGGTGATCGTCGCGGCCCGGATAGATCAGGCGGCTGACCTTGGATTGCCCGGCGAGAAAATCGGCGATCTGACCGGCGTTCTCGGTCTGGCGGGCGACGCGGATCGGCAGCGTTTCCAGGCCCTTCATCAGGACCCAGGCATTGAACGGGCTCATATGCGGGCCGGAATGCTTGACGAACGGCATCACCTCCTCGGTGATCCATTCCTCGTCCGACAGGACAACACCGCCGAGGCAGCGGCCCTGTCCGTCGATGTGTTTCGTCGCGGAATAAACGACCACGTCCGCGCCGAGCTGCAAGGGCGACTGGTAAAGCGGTGTCGCAAAGACATTGTCGACGATCAGCCGGGCGCCAACGGTCTTGGCAATGTCGGCAACCGCCGGAATGTCGATGATCTCCAGGGTCGGGTTGGTCGGGCTTTCCAGAAAGAGCGCGCGCGTGTTCGGGCGCACGGCGGCTTTCCATTGCTCGATATCCGTGCCGTCAACGAGCGTGCTTTCCACCCCATAGCGCGGCAGCAGGGTCTCGCAGATATAGCGGCAGGAACCGAACAGGGCCTTGGCCGCGACCACGTGATCCCCTGCCTTGACGGATGCCATCAGGGCAAGGTTGACGGCCGCCATGCCGCTTGCCGTACCCCGCGCGGCTTCCGCGCCTTCCAGCATCTTGATGCGGTCCTCGAACATGGAAACGGTCGGATTGGCATAGCGCGAATAGACAAAGCCCGGGTCCTCGCCGTTGAAGCGGGCTTCCGCCGCCTCGGCATTGTCGTAGACAAAACCCTGGGTCAGGTACATGGCTTCCGAGGTTTCACCAAAGGGGGACCGCATGGTACCGCCGTGAACCAGTGAGGTTGCAGGACGCCAGCTCTTGTTGGTGGTCTCAGTCATCTTCCATTCGCTCCAAACGCAAAAAACCCCAGCCTCAGGACCGGGGTTCGCACCTCCGGCCTTTTTTAGCGACTTATTTAACGTGGCTGCAAGCCGGCCGGCCCAAATCACCACGAAGTGGCCCTGTCCTATGCGATATTGCTCCGAGGGTCAATCATCTTTGACGAAAGTTCCCGTGAACGGACAAAGCCTGTTGGCACATGATACAGCCGTCACCGGCACGGAAACGCTTCCCGGAAGGCTTGCAAGACCAGCTTCCGGGCAGACGTGTCCCGGAACGTCGGATGGTCGCGAAGATAGGCGACCACCGCATCGGTTTGCTGCCCGTTCGTTGCCTGTTCGGGAATGCAGAAGCGAAGCAGAATATCCAACGCCAGCTTGAAATCTTCAGCGCTCAGAAACTTCGCCCCGGCGTCGACCAGCGCGGTCTCCGTTCCGCCGAGAAGACCGTAGCGCATTCCCTGAATATAGCCTTCACAATAGACCGTCTGCGCCTCATCGGTACAGATTTCATAAAGGTCCTGGCCATTGAGCGACTTGCTCTGGCCAGGGCCGAGCGCGGCAAGAAATACGATCAGGCATAGCGTCAAAGCTCTCATGACAACAGCTTATCCCCGCTGACCGGCGCGCTCAAGAAGATGCGCGAGGTACGCCGATACGCAAGGATTAATCAATGAA
The DNA here is from genome assembly GCF_965229775.1 of Roseibium sp. Classification (GTDB taxonomy): domain Bacteria; phylum Pseudomonadota; class Alphaproteobacteria; order Rhizobiales; family Stappiaceae; genus Roseibium. The sequence goes on along the minus strand of NZ_OZ245929.1, from coordinate 3,345,014 downwards.
TTCAATGACTTGCATTTTACACTGGAATCCTTTAAGTATGCCAAAGAGCATTGATTTCACTAGCTTTTTGCTCCCCGCACCCATCGAAAAACGCGCTTTTGGCCCTTTGAAATCATTATAGAATTTCGAACGCTCCCCGCACCCTGTCCGGGCTTTCTTCTGCGCTGGTTGCATAACCTGTTTTTTGCGCCGGTCTTAGTCTGCGCGGTTAACCTTCACCGTGCGCGAGGTCATTGCATGTCAGATATCAAGGTTTCGATTTGTCGGCGTAACCAGGTCGTCGGGACGGCCTGAACATGTGCTTGAAAAAACGACTTCTGGCGCTTCTGCCGCTGCTTGCCCTTGCCGCCTGCCAGACAGCTGTTCCTTACGTTCACAAAACCGGCACGACCTTCGCCGAGCGCCAGGCCGACACCGATGCGTGCCGGGTCACGGTGCTGCAGCAAATTCCGCAACACAGCGCGGTCGCAACCGTGCAGCCGCTTTTCGGGCCGCCTGTCATTCAGAGCTTTGATCCGAACAAGGACCTGCGCACCCGACAGGTAGGCCGGTGCCTTGTCGGCAAGGGTTACCAGATCCTACAGCGGCCCATCTGCGCGCCGGGATCGAAACACCTCGTGAGCGATCCGCAGCCCCCTGCCCGAGACATAAAATGCATTGCCGGCCGGCGGCTCTAACAGACAGAAGGAATAGCATCGTGCACCTGGATCTTAAGATAATCATCAAAAACCCGCCCGAGGACAGGGCCGGCAAAGACGCGCTCGCGGAAAGGCTGGAACCGGAAATCAAGTCGGCGGTTGACGATATTCTGAAACGGAACAACCTGGACGGCAGCACGCATCCCATCAATATGAAAATTTCTCCGGCACGCGGCACGAGACGTGTCAAATGGAAGCCATAAAGCTAGCCGTCTCCCTCACTCACCGGCGCGGGTGCACCGTCAGCTGCGGACCTTTCAGGCCGCAGCGCTCGCAGAAGGCGGCGCGAGCGAACAGGAAATGATGGCTCTGTTTGGATGGCAGAGCCCAAACATGCCGACCCTCTACGCCAGAAAGGCAAACCGCGGCAAACTCGCCCGCCGGACAGCGCATTTGCTGGACCGAAAATAGAACATTTTCCCCGCACCCTAGGGCTTAGGTGCGAGGAAAAACAGGGATTAATCAACAAATTCAATGACTTGCATTTTACTCTGTAATCCTTTAAGGATTTCAATAACGAAAAGCGGCGGGAATTCTTTATGAACGGGACAACGGGGCAGGCCTTGAGCGGAAGCGCGACACTTGCTGAGAGCGGCATTTTGCCGGAGCGGGTCATCCGCGCGATGTTTGCCGCAGGTGAAATTGCCGCCGCTGAGCCGCCCGTCGGCGGTCAGATCCAGCCGGCCAGCCTCGACCTTCGTCTCGGAGCGCTTGCCTATCGCGTGCGGGCAAGTTTTCTGCCCGGTCCCGAAATCCGGGTCGCCGACCGGCTGGAAGAACTCAAGCTTCACACGGTGGATCTGAAGGACGGTGCGGTTCTGGAGACCGGCTGCGTCTACATCGTGCCGCTGCAGGAAAGCCTTGCACTTGCCGCCGACATTTCGGCGACCGCCAATCCGAAGAGCTCCACCGGGCGGCTGGACGTGTTCACGCGGGTCATCACCGACAACGGGCTTGCCTTCGATACCGTCCCGGCGGGCTACACCGGACCGCTTTACGCCGAGATTTCGCCGCTCACATTTCCGATCCTCGTCCGCAGCGGTTCGCGCCTCAGCCAGATCCGCTTCCGCCGCGGGCAGGCGATCATCGCCGATGACGTGCTGCAGGGCGTCCATCGCGACCATACGCTGATGAGCGGCGGCAACGAACGGATCGGCGGCGGTGTGCAGCTGTCGATCGACCTTGAAGGCGACGGACCGGGCAGCCTGATCGGCTACCGCGCCAAACATCATTCGGGCCTGATCGATGTCGATGCCGTCGGGGCGCAGGACCCTCTGGATTTCTGGGAACCGATCTACCGGCGCAACAAGGGTGAACTGATCCTCGATCCGGACGCGTTCTACATACTCGTCAGCCAGGAGGCCGTGCATGTGCCGCCCGACTATGCCGCCGAGATGGTGCCGTTCGATCCGCTGGTCGGGGAATTCCGTGTCCACTATGCCGGTTTCTTCGATCCGGGCTTCGGTCACGCGGGCGCGGGCGGCGTCGGGTCCCGGGCGGTCCTGGAAGTCCGCTCGCATGATGTTCCCTTCATCGTCGAACACGGCCAGACCATCGGCCGCCTCGTCTACGAACACATGGCCGAGCGGCCCGAAACGCTCTACGGCGAAGGCATCGGCTCGAATTATCAGGGCCAGGCCCTCAAACTGTCGAAACACTTCAAGGTGCCGGCCTAGCGTTTCGAACCTGACACACGATCCATCCCGCCCCAATGGACCTCAAGACCGTTACGCGCGAATACGAAGGCTTTCTGGAAGACCGCAAGTCGCGCTTCCTTGCCCATCTTGTCCCGATCGAGAGCTTCGAGCGGCGGCTTGAGGAGCTGCGCAGGGAACACCGGAAAGCCAACCACATCGTGACCGCGCACCGCCGCCTTCTCGATGACGGCCGGATCCAGGAGAGCGGCAAGGATGACGGGGAACCGGCCGGCACGTCCGGCATGCCGACCCTGCGGGTCCTGCAGGGCGCTCACCTGATCAACTGCGCAGTGCTCGTCGTGCGCTATTTCGGCGGCACGAAGCTCGGCGGCGGCGGCCTCGCGCGGGCCTATTCCGGCGCCGCCCAGGACGCGATCAGCCGCGCCGAACTGATCCCTTTCCGCAAGATGGCGACCAGAACGGTTCGCACCGGTTTTGCGTCGAGCTCGGACCTTGAACGCAGGATTGAACTGCTCGGCGTGATGGTCGTGGCACGGGACTACACGGAGGACGGGGTGCAACTCACCGTCGAGGGGCCGGAAGAGGTGCTTGCAACCCTCTAAGCCCGGGTTTACCTCGCCGGATAGATTGGTTTTGAGACGAGCCGACCGCCTCATCCTGAGGAAACGACGGAGTTTTCCGCACTCGGGCGGATACGGAGTGCCGCGCGCGGCTCCGTAGTTGTCATCCCGGACGCAGCACAGCGGAGATCCGGGACCCACTCGTTTCCAGAGCCTCCGTACGGATGCGGAGAAGCGAAGCAATCAGCCTATGCGGCAAGCCGACAGGCGCGTAGGCCCCGGATCTGCGCAGACGCTTGTCCGAGGTGACAGCGGGGGTAGGCGAATAGTGCAGTCGCCTCACCTACCTAGCCCTGTTGTTTGTGCCCCTTCCTCATCCTGAGGAGGACGCCTGCGTGCGTCTCGAAGGATTGGCCCCGCAGTTCCGAGCGTGCCGCCCATCCTTCGAGACAGCGCTCCCGCGCTTCCTCAGGATGAGGTTGATTTTTATGGCGGCGCTTGAGTTTTCGGGTGCTTGAGAAGGCGTTCCAAGAATGCCTTCCCCTCTCCTACGTCATCCCGGACGCAGCGCAGCGGAGATCCGGGACCGGGGAGTCAGGATCCTTCGATAGGGCGCCGGAGGATCGTCAGAGCCGTGGCTCCCCGATCCCGGCTCGCGCTGTGCTTGGCCGGGATGACGACGGAGGAGGTTTAACGATGCGCCTCCGCCTGTGTTGGCTGCTGTTTCCTCCCCCTTCCTCATCCTGAGGAGGACGCCTGCATGTGTCACGAAGGATTGGCCCCGCAGTTCCGAGCATGCCGCCCATCCTTCGAGACAGCGCTTCCGCGCTTCCTCAGGATGAGGCTGATTTTTGTGGCGGCTCTTGAGTTTCGCAGGGTGCCTGAGAAGGCGCTCCAAGGATGCCTTGCCCTCTCCTACGTCATCCCGGACGGAGCGCAGCGGAGATCCGGGACCGGCGAGCCAGGGTCCGTCGATAGGGGCGTGGAGAAACGAAGCAATCAGCCGATGCGGCAAGCCGACAGGCGAGTAGACCCCGGATCTGCGCAGTCGCTTGTCCGGGGTGACACCGGGGCAGTCGGATAGAATCCGCGCCTCAGCTTTCTCGCCGTGTTGTTTGAGCCCCTTCCTCATCCTCAGTAGGACGCCTGTGTGCGTCTCGAAGGATGGGCCACGCAGTTCCGAGCATGCCGCCCATCCTTCGAGACAGCGCTTCCGCGCTTCCTCAGGATGAGGTTGGCGTTCTGCGGCGGCTCTTGAGTTTCGCAGGGTGCCTGAGAAGGGGTTCCAAGAATGCCTTCCCCTCTCCTACGTCATCCCGGACGCAGCACAGCGGAGATCCGGGACCCACTCGTTTCCAGAGCCTCCGTAGAGATGCGGAGAAGCGAAGCAATCAGCCGATGCGGCAAGCCGACAGGCGCGTAGGCCCCGGATCTGCGCAGACGCTTGTCCGGGGTGACAGCGGGGGTAGGCGGATAGATTCCGCGCCTCAGCTTTCTCGTCTCGGCATTGGAAACCCTTCCTCGGGATGAGGCCGACTTTTGTGGCGAGGTCAAACAGGTCTCATTCGCGGGCCGCGCCGCAACTCCATGGCTTTCCCGTCTCTCCTCACCCAACGATCACCGCTGCCCCTTCCCTGCGGCTGTCGCCGATGCCGGAAAACGTGCCGCGGCCATCGGTGCTGACGGCATGCACGCCGCCGAAGAACATATTCTTCTCCGGCCAGATGCGATGATCGGGAAAAAGATCTGTCAACGGGGCAACATCAGCTTCGGCACCGGGCAGCTCCAGGTCAAGATGACCGTTTTCGACATGCAGCCGCGAGGCGCGCACGGCGTCTTCAAGCGCCGCTTCCTCAAGGCACAGGCGTGCGACGACCTGGAAGACAGCCGAGCGGATCCGGCTGGACCCGCCCGAGCCGAGGGCGATGAGACGTCCGTCCGGCATGTCGATCAGCGCCGGGCACATCATGGACGCAAGCCTCTGGTCCGCCGGCCAATCCGCCGACCCGTGCGGATTGACGTCCTCTTCGCCGAGAATGTTGTTCAGCATGAAGCCGTAGCCGCCGACGATCTCGCCGTTGCCGGTGCCATTGGAAACGGTGACCGAACAGGCATTGCCGTCAGCATCTATCGTTGAAATATGGGTTGTTCCCTGCTGGCGCACCGGACGGTCCAGTAGGGACGTGAGATCGCCGCGCGCCGCCAGCCTTGCCCTGTCGGCCGCCTCAAGCGCACCGGCAAAGGCGGTCCTGCCGCTGCCTTCAAGGAGCCTGAGGGCATAGCGGATCAGCACGCCGCCGGCAGCAGGGGGTGCGTTGAGATGGACGGTCGCCGCCCCGAGCTTGAGGGAGAGCGGTTCGCGCGGTTCCACGCGGTAGTTTTCAAGGTCGGCACGCGTCAGATGCCCCCCGGCCTCCTGTTCTTTCAGGATCTGGCCGGCGATCCCTGTCCGAAGCCAGTCTTTCCGGGCCAGTTCCTCGTACATGTCGGCAAGGCCGGGATTGCGGAACAGCGACCCGGCTGCGGGCAGATCGCCTGCCGGTGCATAGAGGGCCCTGGCGGCTTCGGTCGCGGTCAGGATCGGGCGCACCACCGTCGACAGGTAGTGCTGGTATACGGTGACGATGTGACCCGCTCTGGCCGCCTCGATAGCAGGCGAAAACAGATCGGCAAAGGGCAGCGTGCCGCCTTGCCGGCGCAGCGCCGCCAGGCCAGCCAAAAAACCCGGCGCGGCAACGGTGGCCGGTCCGATGTGAAACACCTGCGTCGCCGAGCCGAAATCGGCGGTGATGCTGTGAAAACCTTCGGAAGACCCGCTGCGTTTTTGCCGGGGCGTTTGCGGAAAGAAATCGAGCAGGGTGGTCTCGCCGGTTTCCGCGCTGCGGATCATGGCAAAGCCACCACCGCCGGGCGAGGCCAGCACCGGTTCGCACACGCAGGACATTGCCAGCGCGGCAATCGCCGCATCGACCGCGTTGCCGCCATCGCGCAGCATTTGTGCGCCCGCTTCCGCGGTCAGCTGATGCCCGGCTGCTATGCTGCCTTTCGGTGTGTCCCTTGAACTGGCTGACATATCACGGTCAAATCATGCGGCTGCCGGAAACGCAAGCCTGACGGGTCCGGGTATCCGGCCGGTCAATCGGCGACCTTCATGCGCAGCTCCTTCAGCTCCGCGCGCAGCGCCTTGACCTCTTCCAGGATCAGGCCGGTGTCGTCATGGATCGCCTGCCGGTTGGCGTCGGCCTCCGCCTCGTGCTCCTCCTGCATGGCCGAGACGATGATACCGATGAAGAGGTTCAGGACCGTGAAGGCGGTGCACAGGATGAAGGGCACGAAGAACAGCCAGGAAAGCGGATAGACCTCCATGACAGGCCGGACGATGCCCATGGACCAGCTTTCCAGCGTCATGATCTGGAACAGCGTATAGAGCGAAGCGCCGAGGTCGCCGAACCAGTCCGGGAAGGTTTCGCCGAACAGTTTCGTCGCCATGACGGCAAAGACGTAGAACACCAGGGCCATCAGAACGACGATCGAGCCCATGCCTGGCAGCGCCGCGATCAGGCCGCCGATCACGCGCCGGAGGGACGGCACGACGGAGATTAGGCGCAGGACACGCAGGATGCGCAGCGAGCGGAGCACCGACATCGGGCCGGTCGAGGGCACAAGTGCAATGCCGACAATGGCGAAATCGAACAGGCTCCAAGGGTCCTTGAAGAATTTCAGGCCGTGCGCGTAAAGGCGCAGGATCAGTTCGACCACGAAAATGCCGAGGATGATCCGGTCGATCGTGACGAGCAGCGCGCCGAACCTGTCCATCATCCACGGACTTGTTTCCAGGCCGAGCGTCACCGCGTTCAGCATGATGATCCCGATGATGCAGAATTCCCAATTGCGCGAGGTGACCAGCGCCTTGACCTGATTTCGCATGTATCCGACCTGGAGTTTGTCCGTGAACCGAAGCGCTTGCGCGCCGGCGCGACCATGGCGATTTTTGCACCGCAGCGCAAGATGCCGGATGACCGGAAAGGCAAAGTTCCGAGCTTGACAGTTTTGCTTTACCGGATCAGTAATCGGAAAGGATCCAAGCGGGTGTAGCTCAATGGTAGAGCAGGAGCTTCCCAAGCTTAAGACGAGGGTTCGATTCCCTTCACCCGCTCCATTTCCTTGGCAGACCGAGCTGCGCTGTCTCCATGCGCGCGCCCAAAAAATAAGTGGCGGAGAAGATCTCCGCCACCGAATAGAACTAAAAAGCAATGTATGGTCAAAGGTCTGGCGCGTCTGGGCCGGATGGCCCGTCGGCAAAAAGGGATTGTGCGGTTGCCCGCGAAACCAGTGCCCTCTTCCTTCAAAAGGGCCCTGAAACGTCAGACGATGGGATATCCATCGATCAGGTTGCGGTAAAAGCCCGCAATGTCCTTGGACGCATCCAGATCGGGATGAAATTCGTCCGTCCAGCGCCCGCGCACCACGTTGCGGATATCGACCACCGTCACGTTCGGATGGGCCGCATCGATCTCGTTCAGGAACTCGTAGAACCGGTCAACAAGATAGGCGAGGATGGCGTGGATCAGGTACCGGTCGGCCTCGAAGCGGAAATTGCGCTTGATGAACGGGCGGCCGAACCACGGTCCGTCGCTATGGGCCACGGGATAGTCGTAGCCATGCACGAGCAGCTGCGTGCGCGGAGCTTTGTTGTGCAGGTAGCGGGCAATCTCGACATAGCCGCATTTCAGCCTTGCCAGGGTGTCTTCCAGCTTCTCCATCTGGAGGAAATCCTCCGGATCGTCGGACCCGAGCCCCGCGCTTCTGTCCTTGAGAAGCCTGGTCAGCGCGCAGCCGCCGAGAACCTCGTCGCCGCCGCCGGAAAAGACGAGATAGTCATAAACACCGCGGTCGACATGGACGCGGAACGGCTTTTCCGTCACGACATCCTCGAAACTGTGACCCGGCCACGCGGAGCTTGCCGTCTGGTAGTAACCTTCCAGAATGTCGAAAAAGGTCTTGTTGTAGCCAAGGTACCGGGATACCTCGATCACCACGTTGATCCAGGCATCTCCGCAGGCGCAAACGCGCAGCGGTGACCGGTTGATCCGGATCGGATGCGTGTCATCGCCCTTGCCTGAAGCCGACCAGTGAGCGGCGACCTGTTCCTGGGTCAGAGGTGCCCGCATATCGTCAAGAACATGATAGGCAAGGCACCTGTTCGGATCCTTTTCGTACCGCGTGTTGTTCAGGACTGTCGCTTCCAGGATATCGGCGTACATGGCTACCTCCTAAGCTAGTCACCTGAATCTGAAGTTCGATTCATTTTGCAGCGGGCTTCGAACGAACTTCAGATTCAAGAAGGTGACTAGCAAGTCTATGTTTCTAGTGCGGTCTACGAATTTGAAGTTCGCTTCGGAGACTGCTGCAGCAATGATGCGAACTTCAAATTCACCGCACTAGCGTTAGCTTGCGTGACAGGGAGCCAAGCGATCCCGCGATCTCTCTTTTCCCCGTGCGGAACCGCCCCTACCGGCCCGCATCAACGCAGTCTTCCCGATCCGCTCAGATCCCCACTTGAGTGCGTCGTTGATGAGATTTTTGTACAATATTCATTGGGTTCACGCGCGTGAGAAAAGCGTGAATTCAACACACCGCAAAAAGAAAGGCCCGGTCGAAACAGGGCCTGACAGTAAACTTGGTAAATTAATCTGTTCAGATAACAAGAAATTTGCCAAAACGCGCACGATCATCCTCTTTCTGATCCGGCAATTCGAGTTTTTTCAAGATCGGAAGATAATTGTCCGCCTCCGCATTCTTGATATCCGCATCGGAATACGTCGCGAAAGCTTCCGACAATCGTCTCGCAACAAGCGGGGCCGCGACGCTGGTTCCCTGTACAGACGCATAGGAACCGCTGCGCGTCCCGGCCGCTATGATACCCGGACTGATGATCGACCGATCGGCCGGAGCCGCGCAATCAACGCTGCCGACTGCATCACCCGCCCCCGGTTTGCCGGCGGAACTGAAGGCCGATGCGTCTATTTCGGCACTTCCCGGCAACGCGCCGATACGGGGCACGGCCCCGGAAACCACCAGAGTCGTCGCACCGGTCGCCATGCCGTTAAGGCTGCCGAAGCGTTTGACATGGCTTTCGGGCCGGTCGGTGTCATCCCCGGTGCCCCTGTCGTCAAAGAGCCGATAGTCGTCATCATGGAGATAGCTCTGCCGGGAGCCGGTCAGAAACGCCTCCAGATCGATATCCCTTTGCACCCAAAGATAGATCGGCCCGTGGCCGGCAGGCGCCGCCGGGCCCCGCTTGAGCGTGACCTTCCAGTCCCCGGCAGGCGCCGCCGCAAGAGCAGCGTCATGCGGTTCGCTCGGAGCCAGCGCGATCAGAACGCGCCAGCGCCCCGTTCGCCTGTGGTTGTCGAGACTGATCTGGCCGAGGGCATCGCCAGAACCGGTCCGGATGGTCTCGAAGTTTCTCGGATCGCCGTGCTGGTATGCCGGATCCGGTTTCAGTTCGAGGCCTGCCGTCACCTTGCCGAACGGCCCTGAGACCTCGACACCGAAATCGCCGGGATTGAGCTGATCCGGGAACCAGATTTCCAGATAGTTCGATGACCTGTCGTTCGGCTGAACGCGCCAGATGAATTCGAAGGCGCCGGAGCCGAGGTCTTCGGCGCTAATTTCGCCGTGGAGGCGATCCAGGAACGTGTTGCCCGACGGAATGACAATCGCCGTCGGCCTGCCCAGTTGGCGGCGCTTTTCGACCAGTTCGTCAAGTGCAGCTTCCAATTCCCCCTGGCCGTCGTGACGGCCGGCCGAAAACCCGTAGCTGATGTTGATGGTCACGCGAATATCCGGGACACCGTAGCCTGCCGCAATCCGCTCCGCGCGCTCAAGTATGTAATGCACGGCGGACAGCATATACATGTCCTTGCCGAAGCTGGACGTATCCCAACCGTAGGTGTTGGGAAGCTGCACGGCGATGAGACGGGTTTCTTCAGGCGGAACAAGTCCCTTGTCCGGGTTGGCGCCCGCGGCAATATCCATGACATTCGCACCATGGGTCGCGAGACGTCTTATGGCTGCGCCGGATCCGAACTGCCGGTCGGACGCGCCCGCTTCTTCGTAAAGTGCATCCTCGTCACCCCCATGATCGTGAACGAGCTGCTCAATATCTGTCCGTGTCAGTTCGCGGCCGAACAGCACGCTCGGGGTTTCGTCCCCGTCCCGCCTGTGCGCCGATTGCAACCAGCAGAACTCCAGCCGGCTTCGTTTTCCGTCCGCGGCCCGGAAATTCCGGTGCGCAAACGGTATGCCGTCATCGATGACCGCCAGGATGTTGAGCGTCCTGCCTTGCAGATCCGCTGCCTGAACCTTCGGATCCGGGCTCCAGTCGGGTCCGGAGGGTAATCTACCCTCAAGCCGGTGCATCGCCGTTTCCTCCACTGGAAACGCCATTCTGAAGCGGGCATCGGTCGTCGTTCCCGGCTGCAAGGCTTCGCTCAGGTTCAGGGTCAGGCAATTCGGCGCGAGGTCGCCGCCAGACCGGTTCTCGACCACGATCGGCCAGAATTTCAGGGAAACATCGTCCGTCCTGCCCCAGATTGTGGGGAGCCACATGCCGCGTTGGCCTTCGCGCCCGTCCGCAAGCGCATGCGGATTTTTCGGCTCGGGATGCTCGGCCAGGGCCGTCAGGAAACGGACATCCTTGCTTCGATAGACAGGAAAGGCGTATTGCTTGCCTATGCCGAAGTTCCAGGCCTCATACGGTCCGAGATAGTTCCGGAGTGCGACGGCCTGGTCCTGGCCGCCGTTTGCTGTGATGTCAGTCATGTTCGAGGTGCCCTTTCTTAAAGGTCATACTCATCGACCGCTCTCTTCCAGAGCCATTCGAACTGGTCGCTCTTGTCGACCGCACAGAGCTGAAGTTCTGTGACACCGTGCGCGCCCCATTTCGTGGGCACGTAGTCCGAGACCATGAAGTCGGACGCCGCTTGTGCCTCGTATTTCAGGCCGCGCATTTCCGTTTGCGCGCCACACTTGTTCAGAACGATCTCGCCGACCATTTTGCCGAGCAACGCTCCGGCCCAGCTGTCGACCGGGTAATGCACCCCGGCGACCGTGCGGCTGACCGCAATGCGCTCCGCCTGTTTGCGCAACAGGTTCTTGCGCTTGTCCTTGTCCGGGTAGTGGGTGCCGGACGCCTCGATCAGGCCCTCCAGCATGCGCACGACGGCAAAGGCTTCCGTCGCATGTGCGCTCGGGAAACTGCCATGAGCCGGGGTCGGGATCATCGGCAGGATCGATGCTCCGATGCGGTCCGGACGCCGGACCGCAAGATGGTGCTTCACGATCATGGCCACATGCGCCGCGAGGACCTGCGTCAGGGTGATCAGCTCAAGCGTGTTGTCGTTCCTGCCCGGGATGAGACCCAGGATCATTGCGAAATACGGGGTCGGGAAGCCGAGCTGCGACGTGATTTCAGCTGTCCGCTCCGGGCGCTGATCCATATAGGACCGCACCAGATCCAGCTGTTTGTCGAACAACTCGCCATCGGGGCGAACAACGGAGAAAAAGGGTTGCACGGGACCGCCGCCGTGCGGCCGGTACGAGAGGGTGACTTCGGAGCTGGTGCCGTCCCTTGTTTCCCAGGACAGCTCGCTCATGAAATCGCTGAGATAGAGTGAGGCCCGGACCCAGCCTGCCCATTTGCCGAGATTCTCGCTCGACGAGAAGTCCATTTCACGGGACGGATGGGTCGCGCCGTCTCCGGCTGCGTGGGCAATGGCCTGCGCGCTGGTCTGCAGGCCCTGTATCGTCAGGGAGTCCAGACCGCCGCCGCCGCCGATGAAACCGCCGAGACCGGTTGCGTTGAGGCCGATGCCACCGATGCCGCCTATGCCACCGATACCACCGATGCCGCCAATGCCTCCGATACCACCAATGCCGCCGATACCACCGATACCGCCAATTCCGCCGAAATAGGCCATATATTCCCCCTAGAAGTCCTCGTTAGAAACCAACCGCGCGCAGGGCGCGCATTGCGTTTTGACCAACCTGATAATCGGCCGCCGGGTGCGCATTCATGTAACCTTCAACAGAGAAGGTCGGTTGTCTGCGCCGCAATTCATCCGCGACTGTTTTTGCTTCTGCGGTCCTATCAAGGTAATGAAGAGCAATAATTTTTGCGCGAAGGGTCGACAGGTGACGCTGGTTCCGCTCCAGCGAGCTGTTGGCGAAATCCAGTGCCTTTTCGTAGTCTTCGGACGCCAGATAAGCCGTCGCGCTCAAACAGTCATAGAAATACTTGAAAGGATCGATGGGAGACAGCTTGCGCGCCTTGTCCGCGGCGTGCACCGCCTGGGTGCCAGAATCCTGAAACGCGTACAGCGCACTGCGCAACAACCAGGACAGTGCTTCATTCGGGTTGTGCTCTAGGGCATTCTCATAACGGGATGAGGCAACATCGAGGCGGCGGAGAAGGTTGTTGTGCGCGAAGCCGTCGATTGTCATGCAGAACGCGTTTTCCGGATCGATATCCAACGCCTTCGACGTGCTGCCGACCGCGCTCTTGGTGTCCTTTGTAGGGTCCGAGCTCCATCCGTTGACAACGCTGAGCACGTGCCACTTGCCGCGCCAGGCGTGCACCTCCGCCGAGCGTGGGGATCTCCTGAGTGCTTCGTCCAGCAACTCGCGCGACTTTGCAAAATCCCGCAAGGTCGAGCGGTGCATGAGGCTGACGCTCGCCATCAGCAGCTTGTGATCGGCGATTTCGTTGATCGGGCGGCCGCGCACGTATCGCAACGTGTCGGACGCGATCGCATTGCCGACGGAAGTCACGATATTGGTGAGCCCCTGACCCGAGTCGTTGATAAACTCGGACTGCTTGCCGCTGAACTGGCGGGTCCAGAGGATACGCCCGGTCTCTGCGTCCAGGAAGTCGACGTCGGTGATCACCTCGTCGCCAATCTGCCGGATGCTGCCGGCGACACAATAGTCGACCGCGAGCTTTGTCCGGATCGCTTCGATATCGATCCGGCGCCCCGCCAGGGCACGGCTCGAGAAATGGGATATGACGGCCAGAAGGTTCGTGCGCGAGAGCGACCGGCAGATTTCCTCGGCGAACCAGTCCCCGAGCATCGACAGCTCCGGATTGCTCTCGATGCTCAAGAGCGGCATGACCGTCACGGTCGGAACCGGAGGCCGCGGAAGAGACGACGCCGGCGTCCGAAAAAGCGCATGCACCTGTTCCGGATTGGCCCTGACCGCGTCGCGCCAGGCTTCGAAGAGCGGCGCCGGAACGTCGAGGCCTTCCAGAAAAGTCCCCTGCCCCGGCTGACCGGCAAAAACGACATTGCCGAGATCGAGCGTGACTTCGGAATTGTTGGTCGTGATCAGCTGATTGTAATAGGGACCCATCGCCGACTTGATGTCGGAGAGCGCGCGCCTGAGGCTCTGCCTGCCGGTGTCGTAGCAGGAGGCACCCCAAAGCGTTTCCTGCAGGAAGGTCCGGCTTCTGCAGCCATGCGGCGCAGTTGCAAGCAGCGCGAAGATCGCACGATGCTTTTTACCTGTAATCTCGAAAGCTCCGGGTTCCAGGGAACGGACAATACAGGACCCGAACAAGCTGATTTCCAGTAACTTCGCGTGCATGCCCCATCGCCTCGAGAAAAGTACGTATTCTATAGAACAGCACTTATAGCCGCTATCCAACCACTTCACACTTTTTTCACGCTCGCCGAAACGCTTCTCCAACTAAACTCACGCCGTGAGGAACAGAACCGTGAGCAGGAAAATTGTCAGAAAAAAACCCTATTATCGACGATGTTTCGGATGTTGTTGATTTCTTCCTGGCCTGGAACAATCATCGTGAAACCGTATTGAAAATCTCGGAAATGGACCAGTTGGACAGCGATCAGAAGAAAACCCTTCACTGGCTCGTCAAATTGGCGGACAGGGTCAGCCTGACCGATCTGGAGAAGGACGATCTGCATTAGGGTACTGACCCAAGGGCATGCAGAAACTTTTCGATGAACGGTTTTGGCGTTGGGCCGCCAACATGACTGCAAAATGCTTGATCGCGCCGCCGCCCGCGTGCCGCGGCGCGCTTCGCTCACGCGTGCGCCGGAGCATCTGCGCTTTCACGGGCTGCGACATTCGGGGATTGTTCCGGGCCGCGCCGGCGTGCGCATTCTCATTTTGCCCAGCAGGCTGACTTTGCGGTATCATCCTGGGCACGGACGGTGACTCGCGCGCGCTGCGCTATGTGACCCGTCGCCCGAGTTACAGACAATCATAGCGGTTTCACGATCCAGCATTCATGAAGATACATCCGGTTGCGTTCCTGATCGCGCTTCTTTTCACCTCCCTGCTGCCCGCTCAAGGTCTTGCGCAGAACGAGGGCGTGCGCGTGCCAAATTTCTGGGATCCCAAGGCGGTCAGCGACCGGCCGAACTCCATACCGGACAAGATCCAGTTCCTGGCGACCGACAACCACCCGCCCTTCGTGTTCCGCGACCCGCAGGGCCGCCTGACCGGTTTCAATGTCGATCTGGCGCGCGCGCTCTGCCAGGAACTTGGAAGCTCCTGTGCGCTCCGGATCAAGAATTTCAACGTCCTTCTGTCCGCTCTGGACGAGGAAGAGGGCGACGCCATCATTGCCGGGCTCTCGCGGGGCCTGCCGGCGACACGGCGCCTGAATTTCACCGACGACTACCTCAAGCTGCCCGCGCGCTTCGTGGTTGCCGCAGACAAGGCCGGTGATTTCGACGAGCAGGCGCTCGCCGGCAAGACCATCGCGGTGGTGACCGGGTCCCGCTACGAGGCCTTTGCGAAGCGGTTCTGGCCGAGAGCCGATATCCTCGGGCTGGAAAGCGTGTCCCTGGCGCGAAACGCGGTGAAGAACGGCGACGCTGACGCCCATTTCGGCGACGGACTGAGCCTGGCGTTCTGGCTCCCCAGCGAGGCCGCCGCGTCCTGCTGCGCCTTTGCAGGCGGCCCCTGGCTGGAACCGGGTTTCTTCGACCGCGGCATGGCGATTGCAACGCGCCCGGAAGATACCGAGCGTGCGGCCGCGCTCAACTACGCGCTGGCGCAGCTTCAGCAAAAAGGCATCTACCGCGAACTTTACCTGCGTTATTTTCCGCTCAGCTTTTACTGATTGCTACGCACATCCATCGTTTCGGCTTCTTCCGACTTCGTCCTTGAACTGCCCAGGAACGGTATCGCGAGGCTGAAGGGGAACTGATGCGCCCTGGGGGTGAGCGGTGCCCCGAGACCGATTTCCATGCCTTCGTGGCCCTTTTCCGGCTGGTCCACATAGGTCCCGAACATCCGGTCCCAGATCGACAGGTAGAAGCCGTAATTGCTATCGGTTTCCCGACGGATCACCGAGTGATGGACCCGGTGCATGTCCGGCGTCACGATGACCAGGCGCAGAAGCCTGTCCAGCCACAGGGGCAGGCGGACATTTGCGTGTCCGAAGACGGCAGATGCGTTCAGCACGATCTCGAAGATCAGCACCGCTTCGACCGGGCCGCCCAGCGCGACGATCACGAGCCCCTTCCAGACGAATGAAAGCAGGATCTCGATCGGATGGAACCTGAGCGCCGTCGTTGCATCCACTTCGCTGTCGGCGTGATGGACGCGGTGTATCCGCCAAAACCAGGGGATCTTGTGGGACGCGACATGCTGGCCCCAGACCGCGAAATCGAGCGCGAAGAAGGTTAGCATACCGGCAAGCACGCCCGACCAGCCAAGCAATCCGAACAGGCCCCAGCCGCTTTCCTGCGCCAGAAGTGCGAGCCCGACACCTCCGATCGGAAAGATCAGCCGCACCAGAATCGAATCCAGCAGGATCAGGCCCCAGTTGGTCGGCCAGCGTTTCAGACGTCCGTTTTCCAGACGACGCCTGGGCAAACCCGCCTCAAGCAAAGCCATGACCAGGAAAATCCCGGCGAAGCAGGCCATGCGCACCTGGTTTATGTCGATCTCTTCAAACATTCGGTCTCGTGTCCACCGGGTGGAAAAGCGCCTTGCCATGGTCCGGAAGGCGCGCTAGGGCATCTGACGACCGGAACCTTTATTTCACCTTTCGTGAAAATATAGCCCACTCTCCCAAAAAAGAAGCTGCGACAGATCACATCACCATGAGCGACTTTCTCTGGAACCGCCCCGAAGACGAACCGGCAGCCACGCTGCTGATGGCCCACGGTGCCGGAGCGCCGATGGATTCGGCCTTCATGGAAAAGCTCGCCAATGCGCTCGCCGATGAAGGCATTGCCGTTGCGCGGTTCGAGTTCGCCTATATGGCCGGACGGCGGACCGGCGGAAGCAAAAGACCGCCACCACGCGCGGACCGTCTGATCGGCGAGTTTCAGACAGCGCTACAAACCCTCCTGGCGGACGCCAGCGGCCCCCTGCTTCTGGGTGGAAAATCGATGGGTGGACGCGTCGCGGCCATGCTGGGTGGCGGAGGTTCTCTGCCCCAAAGGGTGCGCGGCATATGCTGTTTCGGCTATCCGTTTCATCCGACCGGCAAACCCGACGCCGAATGGCGGCTGTCGCCGCTTCAGGAAAGCAAGCGTCCGGTACTGATCCTGCAGGGCGACCGGGACCCGTTCGGGTCCAAGGCGGAACTCGACACGGTGACGCTGCCGGGCACTGTTTCCCTGACCTACCTGGAAGACGGAAATCACGATTTCGGCCCGCGCGGCAAGTCACCCGCGACACTGGACGGCAACATCCGGAGTGCCGCAGGCGCGGTCGCGGCGTTCGCGGCGTCACTCCGGGATTGAGTCCACCCTGTCAGGTCTTGAAAGCTCCATAATTCCGTCCAGCGAAAAGTCTGGGTAAAGGATGGTTACCCGGATTTGTCGCCCCGGTTTGCCCTATACGCGGCAAGAGCGGGAACCTGTGTGTTTGAAGTGTGCTTTGCTGGGTTGGGCGGGAGGCCGCCGGGATCCGGGTCGTGTGAGACCGTTTACTGGCCGGGGCCCATAGCCATCCAAGCGAAACCGCACAGCAGAAGAAAGTTGGCAAAGGCCACACTCTGAGAAGAGGCGGAGAACTGTTGCACACGGGCCGAACAAAAGCCCCTCTCCCGCCGGGAGAGGGTTAGGGTGAGGGATCAAAGGCTTGTAACACTCACGATGCTTTGTCCCCTCACCCGGCGCATTCGCGCCGACCTCTCCCGATGGGAGAGGTTACCGACGCCTGGCAGGACCGGGAACCAGTATCCCCAGTGACTGACGGTTATGGGATGACGGAGAAACAAGCGGTTGCTGGTTCCGGCCTTCCGCTGCGCTTCCGCCGGAAAAACAGGTTCATTGACCGGGGATCGTCTCACCAGGTCCATTTCCGGTTAAACGGGCAGCAGCAGATTGAGGCCGTCATTCGGCCGGTGTGACGCTCCGGCCGCTTCCCGGCAGGGCGGAACGGTTCTGGCGCCTGCTCAGGAAAATGACCCGGCCGATATCATCACCGATCATGACGAGCGCGGGCACAAGCACCAGGACAAGCGCGGTCGCGGTCGCCAGCCCGAACACGATGGTGATTGCCATGGGCAGCAGGAACTGCGCCTGCAGGCTGGTTTCGAACATGAGCGGCAACAGCCCGCCGATGGTCGTCATCGACGTCAGCAGCACGGCCCGCAGACGGTCGCAGCTGGCACCGATTGCCGCAGCATCCAGATCTTCGCCTCCGGACAGACGTTCTTCGAAACGCGCAACGAGGATGATCGAGTTGTTCACGAGGATGCCGGCAAGCCCAAGCAATCCGATCATGCTGAGGATCGTCAGGTTGAAGCCCATCAGGTAGTGCCCGACAATCGCTCCCACGATACCGAAGGGGATGATCGACATCACCACGACCGGTCTCGAATAACTGCCGAAGATCGCCGCCAGGATGATGTAGATCCCCGCCACCGCCATCAAGATGCCGGTCAGGAGATCGGAAAAGGCGTTCGACTGCTCTTCCGCCCGGCCGGCGAAGGAATATTCAAGACCGTATCTCTGCGAAAGCGCCGGCAGGAATTCCGTGCTCAGTTCCGCGATGATCTCGTTGTTCGAGGTGATCGTGCTGTCGACATCGGCCACCACCGTGACGACGGTGCGTCCGTCCCGGCGGAGAATGACGGAAAAGCCCTGCGCATCGGTCAGATCGACGATCTCCGTCAGCGGGACGAATTCGCCGGCAGGCGTGCGCAGGGAAAGCTGTCTCAGAGCCGCGGTGCCGTCTGAATCGAACACCTGTTTGACCCTTACGGACACCTCCTCATCGCCTTCGGCGAAGCGCCGGGCGATGTTGCCCTCAAAGGCGTTGCGGATCTGACGGGCGGCACTTTCCACCGTGAAGCCGAGGGCACGGCCGCGCGGGGTCAGTTCAACGAGAAGTTCAGGCTTGCCCCAGGGGAGATCGTCCTCCACGGCGCTTGTGCCGGGGAATGCGGACAATTCCTCCTGGAGTTCCTCGGCCGCTGCCTTCAAGTCCTGCAGAGACGCGCCAGTGAGGCGGATATCGAGGTCCCGTCCGGGAGGACCACCGCGCCTTTCGGCGACCGCGACGCGGGCTGCGCCGGGTATTGCCGGCAGCGCCGCGCGCCAGGCGCGGACGATTTCGGGTGTCCGGATCGTGCGCTCCTCCGACCGGCTGAGTTGCACCGATATGTTGGCGACATTGTCGCCGCGGTTGTTGCCCGCCTGGCCGAGGGTCGCGTATGTCGCCACGACAAGCGTCTCGCCGTTGTCTCGCGTCAGATTGGCCTCGGCATCCTTGAGCGCCTGCTCGATCCGGGCGATGCCTTCGATCGCGTCCGCTTCCGGGATGCCGGCGTGGAAGAAAATGGATGCGGTCAGGTTTTCCGCTTCCGGAGACGGGAAGAAGGTGAAACCGACACGGCCCCCGCGGACGAGCCCCACCGCCAGAACCATGGCTGCGATTGCAACGGCAAGCGTCACGTAGCGCCAGTGGACGGCCAGGGAGACAAAAGCACGGAACGGGTAGTCGCGTATCCAGCCGAAACCGGTGTCGAACCCGCGACGGAACCAGCTTGGCCTGTCCGGCTCCTGTCTTTGCTGCTTCCTGCGGCGCAACGCCATCAGCAGCGTCTCGAATGCAAGTGCGGCAAGGAAACAGACGCCAATGACAATCATCTCGAACACGACCACGCCCGCAGCATCCCGCAGGGCGCGCAGGGGGTCATCTACGACATCGAGATAAGGCGGCACCGAGATATCCGGTTGCGCAACAAGGGCGCTCAGGAAGAAAGCCGGCACACCCGCGACAATGACGACGCGCCACCAGCTCCAGCCGGGCCGGCTCCCGAGCGCATGTGACAGATGACCGGGCAGCACCAGAAAACACTCGATCAGCGAGGCGATCACGACTGCGATCACGACAATGGGCAGCGTGCCCATGATCTGGCCGAGCACATCGCCGATCAGGAGGATGGGGAGAAAGGCTGCGATCGTGGTCAGGCTTGCCGCGAAGATCGGCGCCACCATGGTGGTCGCGCCGTTGACCGCGGCCTCGTCCGGACTGTCACCCATGCTCTGGCGCGTTGCCGTATGCTCTCCGACGACAATCGCGTCGTCGACGATCACACCCAGCATCATGATCAGCGCGAACATGGAGATCATGTTGATGCTCTCGCCCATGAGCCACATGATGCCGAGCGTCGCCATCATCGCGACCGGGATGCCGGCGGCAACCCAAAGCGCGATCCTCGCGTTGAGGAACAGGAACAGGATCGCGACCACCAGGACAAGGCCGGTCAGACCGTTCTCGAGAAGAAGCGTAATCCGCCCCTTCACCGCGTCGGCGCGCACATCGTATTTCAGGATTTCGAGCGTCTGCGGCAGCTGTTGGGAAATCTCGGCCAGATAGTCGTCGACGATCTGCGCGGCTTTCAGCGTATCGGTCTTCTCGGTTCTGAGAATTTGCAGTTCGATCGCCCGGGTTCCATTTGAAAAACCCTGGTTCTCGCCGGAATCGAAGTCCCGTACGACGGTACCGATATCGTCGACAAGTGTCTTTTCGCCGGAGGCGAAGGACTTGACTTCCACCCTGCCGACGGCCTCCGGCGAGCGGTCTTCGGAGAGGGCGCGGATCTGCCTTTCGACATCGCCGTCCAGATTGCCCGCGGGAACGTCGATGGTGTTGCCGGCAATCTGGGTGGCGACATCGGAGATGGTCAGGTCGAGGCGCCTGAGCTCGCGCTCCGGGATCTCGACCAGGTATTCCGGTGCGCGATAGCCGTAGAGCTCGACCTTGTCGATCCCGCGCGCAAGCAGGTCATCGCGCATCTGGCGCGCAAACACCTTGAGCGCCTGCTCCGAAAAGGGCCCACGAAGGGCGATCGTTGCAACGCCGTCGGTAAATGTGGACGCCGAAACGACCGGTGTTTCGGAATCGACCGGCAAGGTCGTGACACCGGAGATCGCCTGCTCCACGTCCGACAGCGCCTGCTGCATGTTGGTGCCTTCGATGAACTCCATCTGCACTGATGCGGCCCCCTCGCGGCCGTAGGAGACAATCTCGTCGAGCCCGTCGATGAAGCGCAGTTCCGGTTCGATCACCTCAAGGATGTTCGTGGTCACATCCTCGGCGCTCGCACCCGGCCAGATGATCGACACCGATATCCGGTCGGTCTTCACCGTCGGAAAGAACTGGGTGTTCAGTTTTGCCAGACCGTAAGCGCCGAACAGCACCATGACGACCATGATGAGATTGGCGGCGTTGGCATGCCGGACGATCAGTTCAAGGAAGCCTCTGGACCGGATCTCTCTCATCACCGCACCCCTGTCTACTGCGCGTCGGCGTTGCGATTGCCCGCCGTTTGCGCAGCATCGCTTCCGGTCCCGGCGGACGGTGCTGCGGGCGACGTCGCGGCCACATCATTGACCAGCAGTCCGGCACCTGCCTCGGGAATACGCGTCGTCAGCAAGGTTTCGCCGGGCTGGAGATTGCCTCTTACCAGAATGAAACCATCGTCGATCGCCAGAGCCTCGACCTCGCGCGGCTCCAGCCGGTTGTCCTTGACGACATAAACCGTGCCTTCGCCGTAGTAACCCGTTTCGGGGATGCGGAAACTTTCCATGTAGGTCTGGTCCGGCAGCGACACTTCGACGAACGCGCCGGGACGCAGCGGCACCGATGCATCCGTGTTGTCGATCGCGGCAATCAGTTCCACTCCACCGCGGGTGCTGGCGACATCGGCGCCGACACGGGTCACCTGTGCCGGGTAGGTCACCGGGGTATTGCCGAGATACCAGGTCACGTTGACCGGGCGGCCGATCACGGTCCCGCTTTCTGCAAGCAGACGGCCATACTGGTTGTCGGACAGCGTGAAGCGGACTTCGAATTCATCGCTGCTATAGAGCGAAACGACCGCGTCATTGACGCTGACCAGACGGCCGGGTTCGGCCGCCTCCATGCGCACGACGGCGTCGAAAGGCGCTCTCAGGATGGTGTTGTCGAGCTGGCGGTTGGCATTTTCCAGGCCCCACTCGAGGCGCTTGACGGCCGCTGTCTGCTGAACGACCTTGGCTTCTTCGAGCGCAAGCGAGTTCTGACGCTGCTCAACCGCCTGCTGGCGCTGTGAAACGAGCAGACGCCTGTCGTCAACGGTTCGTTCGGTTACCGCACCGCGCCCGATCAGTTCCTCGGCACGTTCCAGATCCCGCTCGGCGAATTCAAGCTGCTCCCGGGCCCTGACGACATTGGCCTTTTCAAGTTCGACGCGGCCTTCGCTTTCAACCAGCCCGGCCTTCGCCTCGGCCAGGTTGGCTTCCGCCTCGGTCACGGCGCCTTCGTAATCGAAGCGATCGATCGCGACGAGCAAATCTCCCTGAGAGACGTGGCCGCCGGCCTTGAGATCAGGGTGCACTTCCGTGACTTCTCCGCCAACAAGCGAGCGGAGTTCCACTTCCCGCCCCGCTGCGGTTTCGCCGAACACGCGGATGTCGGGTGCAAAATTGCCCTGCTCCAGAACCGTGGTCACGACCGCATAGCTTCGCTCCTGGATCGGGCGCTTGGGAACGTCGGGCTTGGTCGCGACGAGGGTCTTCATGCCCATGAACGCGCCGACCAGAATGGCAAAGGCGATGAGGGCCTGAAGCAGCGCTTTCAGGATCAGCATCACCCGCCGCCAGCCGTTGCCCGGCTGCGGGTCGGCAGGGGGGAGAAATTCGGAAACCGGTTCCTTTCCGGGTTCCTGAGGCAAGGACTGCAACATTGTCGGCGTTCCGGACTACGGTCTCTCGATCGGGCATTTGAACTGTGCGCTTGCAGATAGATTTACTTCGCACTGCAAAATTCAAGTCCCGCATACGCAATGGCATGCAGGATGACACCTTCAAAATTGTAACGAAATGTGTCTGAAGACTCAAAATTGTCCCGCCGCGCGGGAGATCAGCGTTCGAAATCGTATGTCGCGTTGCAGAACTCGCAGGTCACTTCGATCCTGCCGTTCACGGTGACTTCCTCGATCTCTTCGGCACTGAAGCCTGCCAGCACACCCTCGATCTTCTCGCGTGAACAGCGGCACTTGTCCGCCAGCGGCTGCGGATCGAACAGGCGGACACCGCGTTCGTGGAACAGCCGGAAGAGCAGCATCTCGACGCTGACTTCCGGATCCGTCAGTTCATCGTCCTGCACCGTGTCGACCAGAACCTTGGCCTCGACCCAGGCATCGTCTTCTTCCACCTCGTGCGGCGTCGTGCCTTCAGGCGCGTCGCCCGGGTCGATATCGGCCTGTCTCAGGCGCTCCGGCGCTTCGGGCAGAAACTGGATGAGAATTCCGCCCGCGGTCCAGGACCTGGCGTGGCCCTCGCCTTCCTTGCGCGTGTAGAGTTCGCCGACACCGAGACGGACTTCCGTCGGGATCTGCTCCGAGCGCTCGAAGTAGCGCCGCGCGACTTCCTCAAGCGAAATACCGTCGAGCTCGACCAGTCCCTGGTAGCGCTGCATGTGCTGACCCTGATCTATGGTCATCGCCAGATGACCGTGACCGAGCAATGCTTCGGGTGTCGCCTTCCCGGCTTCCATCAGGGCGTGAACCCGGTCGCCGTCGAAGGTTGCGCATGCCCGGATGGCATCAGGAGACGCAAAATCCACGACCAGCATGGAAACCGGGCCTTCGGTCTGCGTCTGCAGCGTGAAACGGCCGTCGAATTTCAGCGACGTGCCGAGCAGGCCGGTCAGCACGATGGCTTCCGCCAGGAGCCGAGAGACAGGTTCGGGATAGTCGTGCCGCCCGAGAATGCTGTCCAGCACGGGGCCGAACGCGATGGCGCGCCCCCGGACATCCAGTTCCTCGACGGCAAAGGGCCGGACAGCGTCCAGCCCTGCGGGTGCAATACCCAGTTCTTCAAGATTCAATGCCACGTCGGCTTTGCCTCAATCCTTGCCGAAGCACCAGGCCAGAATGCCCTTCTGGGCGTGGAGCCTGTTTTCGGCTTCATCAAACACCACCGAATTGGGACCGTCCATGACTTCCGACGTGACTTCCTCGCCGCGGTGCGCGGGAAGGCAGTGCATGAACAGCGCATCGCCGTTCGCTTCCGACATCAGGCGCTCGTTGACCTGATACGCGCTCAGAAGGTTGTGGCGCGTTTCGGAATCGTCGTCGCCCATGGACACCCAGCAATCGGTGATGACACAGTCGGTTCCCCTGACGGCCTCATATGGGTCGCTGGTCACCTGAATGGAACCCCCTTTTGCGCGGGCAACGTCTATCAGGTCCTGCGGCGGTGCAAGTTCTGCCGGGGTCGCGATGCGCAATTCGAAGTCGAAACGCGGCGCCGCGTGGATCCAGGAGGCCAGGACATTGTTGCTGTCGCCGGTCCAGGCGACTCTTTTGCCCTGAATGGAACCGCGGTGCTCTTCGAAGGTCATCAGGTCGGCCATGATCTGGCACGGATGCGAGATCTTGGTGAGGCCGTTGATCACCGGAACGGTGGCATGCTCGGCCAGCTGGTTCAGTTCGTCATGATCCAGGATCCGGATCATGATGGCGTCAACGAAGCGGGACAGCACCTTCGCGGTGTCGCTGATCGATTCCCCGCGTCCGAGCTGCATCTCCGCGCCGGTCAGCATGAGTGTTTCGCCGCCCAGTTCACGCATGCCGACATCAAAGGAGATGCGCGTGCGCGTCGACGGCTGTTCGAAGATCATCGCCAGGACCTTGCCGGCAAGCGGCCCCTCGCCGGGGCGGACACCGTTGCGAGACGCCTTGATCTTTTTCGCGGTCTGAAGAATGGCACGCAGTTCGTCACCTTCGAACTGCGTGAGATCCAGAAAGTTCCGGTAGGAGCCGTTCGCGGTCATTCGGCCGCTCCTTCCACCAGCTTCGCTTCAACGCTCTGCGCTGCCTGTTCCAGGCGCTCCAGGGCCGTGGCAATTTCGTCCTCGGTCATGGTCAGGGGCGGCATGATCCGGACGACATTGTCGCCTGCCGGAACGGCCAGAAGGCCCGCCTCGCGGGCAGCTGCAACATAGTCGCCCGCAGGGACGACACATCTCAGCCCCAGCATCAGCCCCATGCCACGGACCTGATCGAGAACCTTGGGATGCCCGTCGACGAGACCGGCCAGTTTCTGCTTGAAACTCAGGCCCTTCTTCTGGACATCCTCCAGAAAGCCGTCTGCCAGGATCACGTCGAGAACCGCGTTGCCGACCGCCATGGCCAGCGGATTGCCGCCGAAGGTCGTTCCGTGGGTGCCCGGTGCCAGCGCGGTCGCGGTCTCGGCGGTTGCAAGGCACGCGCCGAGGGGAAATCCGCCGCCGATGCCTTTCGCGACCGCCATGATATCCGGGCTGACGCCTGCCCATTCGTGAGCAAAGAGCTTGCCGGTCCGGCCGACACCGGTCTGGATCTCGTCGAAAATGAGCAGAATGCCCTGATCGTCGCAAATCTGGCGCAAAGCGCGCAGGAAGTCCGGCTGGATTTCGCGAATGCCGCCTTCGCCCTGGATCGGCTCGATGGCGAGCGCCGCCGTCTGGGGCCCGATGGCGGCCTTGAGGGCGTCCAGATCACCGGACGGCACCTGGTCGAAACCGGGTGCCTTCGGGCCGAACCCTTCCAGATATTTCTCCTGTCCGCCGGCCGCGATCGTGCCGAGCGTCCGGCCGTGAAACGCACCTTCGAAGGTGATGATCTGATACCGGTCCGGCTGACTATTGTCATAATGATAGCGGCGCGCGCACTTGATGGCGGCCTCCATCGCCTCGGCGCCGGAATTCACGAACAGCACCTTGTCTGCGAAACTCGCCTCGGTCAGCCGCTGCGCCAGCCGTTCGCCCTCGGGCATCTGGTGCAGATTGGACACGTGCCAGAGTTTCGCCGCCTGGTCCTGCAGGGCCTTGACGAGATGCGGATGACTGTGCCCGCAGGAGTTCACTGCAATGCCGGAGCCGCAGTCGAGGAATCGTCGGCCGTCGGTTGTAATCAGCCAGACACCTTCCCCGTGATCGAATGTCAGGTTCGATCTTGCGTAGTTTCCGAATAGTGCAGTCGCGGACATAACCTCGTCTAACTCCCTAGAGCATTCTGCCTGCGTTTCAGTGCAAGCCAGTGGCTCCTTGCGATTGGTTTCAACCGGGAAATCCTGCCGCCGTTCACGGCTGCCCTTCCCGGATCTGGAAAAGCCTATCCTCGCAGCGAAACGTGCGTTTCGCACCGATGCATCTCAAAGGTGAAAATAAGCCAAAACGCAACGTGCCGCCCCGAAGAGGCGGCACGTTGCGCCTTTCTTATACACTGTCAGCACGGTGATCTGTCAATGGGCCGCGCGCGCGGGGGCCGCGAAACCGAATTCGTAAAATTCCCGAAGAACTTACCATAACTGGGGAAAAGTCGGTTCATCCCCAACTGCTTTGGGTGCAACGGTTGCCTGCCAATTTAACGTTATTGTAACCTTTGGCATATCAGACACGAGATCTCGTGTCACAAACCATCCAGAGGCACAAGATATGCCACACTGGGCGTGCGGGCGCACGTCCTGACGGGGACTATTGGCTCTCAGGGCCAGACAAAAGGGTGCGGGCAATGAGTTGGACGAACGAACGGGTTGAACTGCTCAAGAAACTTTGGAGCGAAGGCCTGAGCGCAAGCCAGATCGCGGGCGAACTCGGCGGTGTGACACGCAATGCCGTCATCGGAAAGGTGCACCGGCTCGGGCTGTCGGGGCGCGCCAAGACGTCCAGCTCGGCAGGCAAACCCCGCCGTCCGCGGGCGGCTTCTCCGGCAACCGGGGGGGCACCCAAGAAACCTGAACACCAGCCGCAATCCATCGGCGCGACGGCACTCAAGGCCGATACCGCTCCTGCACCGGCAGTCGCGATCAAGCCGCGCCTGGAACCGGTCCCCGAAATGGTTGTTCCGATTTCCGAGCGAGCCACAATTCTCACGCTGACCGAGCGGACCTGCAAATGGCCGATCGGGGATCCGGCGACGGACGACTTCTACTTCTGTGGCCGGCAATCGGACCCGAACGTGCCCTACTGCACTTATCACTGCAAGATCGCGTATCAGCCTGTCGCCGACCGGCGCCGTGACCGCAAGGTCGCCCAGGCTTCCTGAAGCAGACCAAATGATCTCAAGACCCGCCTGTTGGCGGGTTTTTTGTTTTTATTTACCTTACCTAGAGAAAGATATCTCGAAGCGTCTCTCATATACGCTTTTGTGACCGATATTACAGATAATTCCCGAAACTCTTCTAACTTACAGCCATCACGGATGCAGAGTTGCTTAACTATACAAGAACTCTGAATCTCCTATTCGGAATATTACATTCCAGGCGAATACATTATTAGAGGATCAGGATGAAATACATCGCGAAAACCACAGTGACCGCGCTTGCGCTCGGCCTGGCTGTTTCCACACCCGGGCTGGCGGAGCCGTCTTCCATGTTCATTCTGGATGCCTCCGGATCCATGTGGGGCCGCCTCGACGATGGACGCCCCAAGATCACGGCTGCGCGCGAGGTGATGGGCGACCTTACCTCCAAGCTTCCGGCTTCGCTGAAGGCCGGCCTGATCGCCTACGGCCACAGACGCAAGGCAGACTGCTCCGATATCGAAGTGGTGCACCCTGTTTCGACGGCAGGCGGCGCGGTTATCGGAGCCAAGGTCGGCTCGATCTCGCCACGCGGCAAAACACCCATCACGGACGCCTTGCGTCTTGCCGCCGAAAGGTTGACCGGAAACGAAGACAACAGAACCATCGTTCTGGTCAGCGATGGCATTGAAACCTGCGAAGGCGATCCCTGCGCACTGGCCGAAGCGCTGCACAAATCCGATGCGGGTCTCAAGATCCACGTGGTCGGATACGGTGTTGATGCTCAGGCGCAAAAACAGCTGCAGTGCGTCGCGGAAAAAGGTGGCGGCGCGTATTTCACGGCAAACGATACCTCTGGTCTCAGTGCCGCGCTTACCCAGGTCACCGAGAGCATTTCCAATCAGGAAGAGATCGTTGTCGAAGCGCCGGAAGTCACGGAAGCCGCGAGCACGATCCAGCTCCAGATTGCGGGCCCCGGTACGATCAAGCTGAAACTCGCGGACTGGGCGCAGATGCCCAAGTACTGGAAAATCACGAACCCGGAAACCGCTGAAGAGATGGCGAAAGTCACCGAAGACAGCGTGACCGCGATGCCGGGGTCTTACCAGCTCGTCTGGCGGCACCTGGAGCATGGCGCACAGGAGGTGACGCTCCCCGAAGTGGTGTCTGTTTCCTCCGGCCAAACGAGCGAAGTGTCGATCGATACGGGTCTCCAGCTTGTGCCGCCGGCAGGTCAGGACAGGCCGTATTACTGGCAACTGCTGACCAACGACACTGACCTTGAGAACGGTTTCCGGAAAAGAGAGCCCGCCGCCTGGTACTGGGTCTGGGATGCCGTGCCCGTTCCTCCGGGTGACTACACCCTGATTGTACGTCAGAGCGAGCATGATCACTCGGAGGTAAATCTCGGAAAGATCTCGCTGGAAAAAGGCAAGCTGCAGCAGATTGCGCTCGATCAGGGCCTCAATCTCTACTGGAACGAGGACTGGGACAGCATCTCCTATCTCAAGGTCACGGACTCAAGCGGTGTTGAAACCAAGTTCGACGGACGCGGGCCGGTGTTCCTGGCCCCCGGCACCTATGATCTTGCGTTGCGGCTGACCGAACACAATCACACCGAGGCGGATTTCGGCAAGATCACCGTCCCCGAACAGGGTTTCATCGATGCGAAGCTGACATCCGGGATCAAGTTCGACACCCAGATCCCTGGCGAAATCAAAGTGACTGCCAGGAATCTCGACAATGGCCGCGAAGCCTCGATCAGCTGGAGCAGGACGTCCAGCAATCCCTGGCCGCCGATGCCGCTAGGCGCGGGACGCTACCAGATCGACATGCAGATCAAGGGCTCCGCCCCCATGACGATCGTCCCGGAAGTCACGATAGAGCCAGGACAGTTCATCACGGCGAAGATGTAAGGCAACGCCCCACGAAAATACCCGCTGCTTCAGCGGGTATTTTTTTTCAGCGTCAGGTTTGACGAGACGTACCGAGCGTTTCAGCTGGCAATCGAGAACTGGTCGTTGAAGGCATAGCCCGCACCGCGGACCGTCCGGATCGGGTCCTTTGCCTTTCCGCGGTTCAGGGCCTTGCGCAGGCGTCCGACATGGACGTCCACGGTGCGCTCATCCACATAGACATCATGTCCCCAGACACCGTCGAGCAGCTGTTCACGCGAAAACACGCGCCCGGGCGAGGTCATCAGAAATTCCAGCAAGCGGAATTCGGTCGGTCCAAGGTGAATTTCCTTGGTGTTCCGGCGGACGCGGTGGGTCTCGCGGTCCAGTTCGATGTCGCCGGACCGCAGCATCGTGGAGACGACTTCCGGGCTGGCGCGGCGCAGGATCGCGCGCACGCGGGCCATCAGTTCCGGCACGGAGAACGGTTTGACGACATAATCGTCGGCGCCGGTGGACAGCCCGCGAATGCGTTCGGCTTCCTCGCCGCGCGCAGTCAGCATGATCACCGGCAGGCGCTCGGTGTCTTCGCGTGCGCGCAGGCGCCGGCAGAGTTCGATTCCGGAAAGCCCCGGCAGCATCCAGTCCAGCAGAAGGAGGTCAGGCAGGCTTTCGCGCAGACGGATTTCCGCCTCGTCTCCGCGAACGCAGGATTCCACCTGATATCCTTCCGCTTCCAGATTGTATCTCAAAAGAAGGCTGAGAGGTTCTTCGTCCTCAACGATGAGCACCTTCGGCATTCAACTTAGCTCCGGTTGTCCCGGCCGGCACCAGGGCGCCGGCCCAAATTCAATCCGCCCTGATGGTTCAGACGGTGCCTGACATTTCGTCGACTTTTTCCCGCTCTTCGGGGAGGCGCTCGCCGGTCACCATGAAGTAGACGTTCTCGGCGATATTGGTGGCATGATCACCAATGCGCTCGATGTTCTTGGCGCAGAACAGGAGATGGACGCATTGCGTGATAATGCGCGGGTCTTCCATCATATAGGTCAGGAGCTCGCGGAAAAGGGAGGTGTAAATCGCGTCCACTTCCGCGTCGGCTTCCTGGACCCGGCGTGCGGCTTCCGCGTCCCGGCGCGTATACGCGTCCAGAACCTGCTTGAGCTGGCCGAGAGCGAGCTCGGTCATGTGCTCCACACCGATCGCCAGTTTCTTGGACTGGAGATTGCTGTCGATCGCAATTGCGCGTTTGGCAACGTTCTTGGCCAGGTCGCCGACCCGCTCCAGATCGTTGGCGATACGGCTGGCGGCGGTGATTTCGCGCAGGTCCTGGCCCATCGGCTGGCGGCGTGCGATCATCTCGATGAGCTTCGCCTCGACGTCCTGATGGAGCACATCAAGACGTTCGTCATTCGCAATCGTGGTTTTGGCAAGCTCGTGATCCCGAGAAACAAGCGCAGAAACCGCATCGGCAAACGCGCGCTCGGCAAGTCCGCCCATCTCGGCGACCTTGCCGGCCATTTCCGTCAGTTCCTCGTCATACGCCGAGACTGTATGTTCAGACATCCTGTGTCCCCTTCCGATTTCGGAAATTAGCCTAGCCGAAGCGGCCTGTAATATAGTCCTGAGTACGCTTGTCTTTCGGATTTGTGAAGATGTCCTCGGTCGGACCCTCTTCGACAAGTATACCGAGATGAAAGAACGCGGTGCGCTGCGAGACGCGGGCGGCCTGCTGCATGGAGTGTGTCACGATCACGATCGTGTAGTTCTCGCGCAGTTCGTCGATCAGCTCCTCGACCTTGGCCGTTGCGATCGGATCGAGGGCCGAACAGGGCTCATCCATCAGGATGACTTCCGGGCTGACGGCAATTGCCCGTGCGATGCACAGGCGCTGCTGCTGCCCGCCGGACATGCCGGTCCCGGGTTCGTCCAGACGGTTCTTGACCTCTTCCCAGAGACCCGCCTTCTGCAGGCTGGAGGAAACGATGTCGTCGAGCTCGGCCTTGTTGCGCGCCAGGCCATGTATGCGCGGGCCATAGGCGATGTTGTCGTAAATCGACTTCGGGAACGGGTTCGGCTTCTGGAACACCATGCCGACCTTCGCGCGCAGTTGCACCGGGTCGACTTTCGGATCGTAGATATCCTCGTTGTCGATCTTGATGGTTCCCTCGACGCGGCAGATGTCGATCGTGTCGTTCATGCGGTTGATGGTCCGCAGGAACGTGGATTTACCGCAGCCGCTCGGACCGATGAAGGAGGTCACCGAGCGCGGCTGGATCTCGATGTCGACGTCCTTGATGGCGTGTGTATCGCCATAAAAGACCTGGACCTTGTTTGCGGAAATCTTGCTCTCAGTCATGTCACTCGCCTGTTCAATGCTCGGCATTTCGTTCATCGCAGCAATCCTTACCAGCGGCGCTCAAACCTGCGGCGCAGGATGATCGCGATAATATTCATCGAAAGGAGGAAGATGAGGAGGACGATAATTCCGCCCCAGGCTTTCTCCGTAAAGGCCAGATCGGACCGTGCTGCCCAAGTATAGATCTGGGCCGGCATTGCCGAGTTCGGCTCGGTGAAACCGGCAATGAAGCCGTCCGGGTATCCGCGCGCAACGAAACCGACCATGCCGATCAGGAGAAGCGGCGCCGTCTCACCCAGGGCCTGCGCAAGGCCGATGATAGTGCCGGTCAGGATACCGGGCATGGCCAGGGGAAGCACATGGTGGAAGATCGCCTGCATCTTGGAGGCCCCGACACCGAGCGCAGCATCGCGGATGCTCGGTGGAACCGCCTTCAACGACGCACGCGTGGAGATAATGATTGTCGGCAGCGTCATCAGCGTCAGCACCAGTCCGCCAACCAGCGGCGCGGATTGCGGCAGATGCATGAACTGGATGAACACCGCCAGGCCCAGAATACCGAACACGATCGAGGGAACGGCGGCAAGGTTCGAGATGTTCACCTCGATCAGGTCGGTAAACCTGTTCTGCGGGGCGAATTCCTCCAGATAGATGGATGCGGCGACCCCGATCGGAAGCGACAGGAACAACACCACCAGCATCATGAAGAATGACCCGATCACGGAAGCGCCAATGCCTGCGGCAGCCGCGTTGTCGACACCTGCATCGGCACCGGTGATGAACGGCCAGTTGAACACCGTCTTGATGACGCCGGCCTCGACCAGATTGTCAACGACGTCCAGATCCGATGACATCAGGAAGCGGCTGTCGGTCATGCCCTCACGGGTGATCCGGCCGCTCATGTAGCCGTCCACCCTGGATGACGCCGCGAGGTCGAACCGGACCGGCTGGCCCAGCTGGTCCTCGTTTTCGCGGAAGAACTCGCGGATGGTGCTGCCCGGCTTGCCGACGATGCGCTCGATGGCTTCCGGTTCAACAGGCGTTTCGATCCCGCTGTCCTGAAGCTGACCAGACAGGGCGTTGATGAAGATCTCCTCATAGGCCCTGGTCTTGAACAACGTGCCTTCGGCTTCTTCATATTGTTCCTGGGTCAGAGTGAATTCGACCTCGACCACCGTGCGCGAGAAGGCCGGGACGCCCTGCGAAATGATCGCGTAGGCCAGGACAACAAGGAAGAAAAGTCCGATTAGAATCGCCCCGATGCCGTAGGCCTGGAAGCGCTTTTCCGCGGCGTTGCGTTTGCGCGTCAGATCATCGAGCGCGTAAAGCGACTTCGGCTGCCCCGGATCTTTTGCGGGTGATGCGGATGTCTCGGGAGGAAGTGTTGCGTCGGTCATCAGTCATACTGCTCCCGGTATTTGCGCACGATGTAGAGTGCGACAATATTGAGACCCAGGGTTATCACGAAGAGTGTCATGCCGAGCGCGAAGGCGACCAGCGCAACCGGTGAGGCAAAGTCCGCGTCACCCGTCAGCTGACTGACGATCTTGGCGGTGACGGTCGTCATGGCCTCGAAGGGATTGAGGCTGAGACGCGCGGCGGCACCGGCGCCGAGCACCACGATCATGGTTTCGCCGATGGCGCGCGAGGCCGCGAGCAGGATCGCACCGACGATCCCGGGAAGCGCAGCCGGCAGGATCACCTGGCGCACCGTTTCGGACTTGGTGGCTCCAAGACCGTATGAACCGTCGCGCATCGCCTGCGGCACGGCGTTGATGATGTCATCCGACAGCGAACTCACGAAGGGGATCAGCATGATGCCCATGACGAGGCCCGCGGTCATGACCGCCGTTCCGGCCTGCATGATTCCCAATCCCTCGTTGCCGAAGACGGACAAAAGCAGCGGGCCGACCGTCAAAAGCGCAAAGAGGCCGTAGACGATGGTCGGGATACCGGCCAGAACCTCGAGCAGCGGTTTGGCGACGGCACGAACTTTCGGCCCGGCATATTCCGACAGGTAGACCGCGGCGAAAAGGCCGATCGGCACGGCGACAAGCAGCGCAACGATGGAAATGTAAAACGTGCCCCAGAGCAACGGCAGGATGCCGAGCTGAGACGAGCTGCCGCGTCCTGAGAAACTCGGCGACCAGGTCAAACCGAAAAAGAAATCCGAAGCAGGGTACAGCCGGAAAAACTCCCAGGTATTGAACACCAGCGAGAGCACAATTCCGATCGTCGTCAAAATGGCGATGGAGGCCGCCGCGATCAGGATCGCCTTGATGCCCTGCTCGACGACGTTGCGGGCCCTGAACTCTGCATTGGTCTCTCGCAGCGCCCAGAACGCGCCAAACAATGCGACCAGAACGACCACGATCGACATGATCAGGTTGCCGGTCGAATTCAGAATTCGATAGCGCTGCGCGGCACGCAGGATCGGTTGCGTGATCTCGGACGTCACGATCTGGCCGGCATCCCTGAGGCGTGCGCTGATATCGGCGAAGTCGGCGCGGGCGTTACGCGCGAACTCCTCGGTCATCGCACCGCTTGCAACGACATTGTCAAGGCCTCTCGCGGCGCGGCGCACCTCGGCAAGCACCAGCCCCCGGGACGACCCTTCTTCGATCGACGTTTCGGGAATCATGCCCGAAATGACGCTGTTAACGTAAAACGGCTGCGCGAGCAGCCAGACAATGAGGAGCAGGAAGGCAGGGACAACCACCTTCATCGCAACGTTTGCCCCGTAATAGGACGGCAGGGAATGCAGAGCTGAGAGCTCCCCCCCGGCGCTGGACATGGCCCGCGACCGCCCCAGAACGTACCCCACCGCAGCGATGGCAAGCACGATCAAGATGAGCCAGAACAAAGGCATTTGCTCCCCCGGAAATGTAACGAAAAGCGAAAAGAAAAAGGGGCGGCGGAAACTGCCGCCCCTCGATCGAGCAAGGGCTCGATTACTTCATTGTTTCTTCGTTGTTGACGGAAGCCTGCACAGCAGCCAGCTCCGGGTCGGAAACCAGACCGTACTGTGCCAGCGGGCCCTGAGGACCGGCAATTTCGTCAGCGATGAAGAACTGAGCGTATTCCTTCAGACCCGGGATCACGCCGATATGCGCCTTCTTGACGTAGAAGTACAGCGGGCGGGAAACCGGATACTCACCGGATGCGATCGTCTCGGTGGACGGAGCGATGCCGCTCATGGTCGCAACCTTAAGCTTGTCGGTGTTGTTCTCGTAGAACGCGAGACCGAAAACGCCGATGCCGTTCGGGTTGGTGTCGATGCGGGCGAGGGTCTCGGTGTAGTCACCGTCGATGTCTACGGACTTGCCGTCACGACGAACCGCGATGCAGGCATCTTCAGCGTCGTCTTCAGACATGCCACCGTCGATCATGGCCTTCAGGGCGCCGGACTCTTCACAACCAACTGCAAGAACCTTCTCTTCGAAGACTTCGCGGGTGCCGTGCTTGGTGCCCGGGATGAAGGCAGCAATGTCGACATCCGGCAGATCGGAATTGAACTCGGCCCACGTGTTGTACGGGTTGTCGACGATCTGGCCGTCCTTGAGGACCTTGGCGCCGAGAGCATTGAACACGTCAACCGGTTCGAAGGCGGTGAAAGCAGGGCCGTCCTTCTGGGACGCGAACACGATGCCGTCGTAACCGATGCGGACTTCGATGATGTCCTTGACGCCGGCTTCGGCACAGGCCTTGATTTCCTTGTCGCGGATCTTGCGGGACGCATTGGCAACGTCGATGGTGTTTTCGCCAACGCCTTCGCAGAAACGCTTGAGGCCAGCGGAAGACCCACCGGACTCAACAACCGGCGTCGGGAAGTCGGTGTTTTCGCCGAAAGCTTCCGCTACGATGGAAGCGTAGGGAAGAACCGTGGAAGAACCAGCAACTTGGACCTGGTCGCGAGCCTGGGCTGCGCCAACGAATGCAGTGGATGCAACCGCGAGGGCAGTTGCGCTTACGAGGGTCGTAAATTTCACTTGACCACTCCCTTTGAATGTCAAGGTTTATGGATAGTCGCCACGCGTTACGTGCGTGGACGATGCGGGGACCCTAGGCCCCGTGGATGAGAGTTCTATGACAGTTTCTTATCAGTTGTGTGACAATTTAACTAATTGAAAATAAATAGCTTTATGGATAATTTGACTGTTTTGTGTCAGAAACTGCGACACAGAAAGTCACATCCGATTTCCGAGTACCTGAGTCCTTCACCCAATTAACGGTGGGGCAATTGCAGACGCGGCAACCCTTGCACGTGCTAGCTTCTTTGAGAGTGCTCGGCCGGGTCTTCCGCTTCCTCAAGAGCCGGAAGGTAGATCTTGAAGGTCGCGCCCTCACCCGGCTCGCTCTCCACTTCCATACGCGCCTTGTGGCGGGTCAGGATGTGCTTGACGATCGCAAGTCCCAGGCCGGTCCCCTTCAGGGCCCTGCTGGACTCCACGTCGACGCGGTAAAACCGCTCGGTCAGCCTGGGCAGATGCTCCTTCGGTATGCCCTCCCCGTAGTCCCGGATCGAGAAGACCCACATCGGAGCAACTTCCGTCTCCCGCATCAGACGCAGCGAGACGTCGACATACTTGCCGGAACTGCCGTATTTCAGCGCATTTTCCATCAGGTTTTCCACAACCTGAATGAGCTCGTCGCGGTCCCCCCGCAGTCTCGTCGGCCCGTCCGGCAGGTCAATCCGGATGTCGACATCAAGGTCGCGTGCGAGGGGCGACAGTGCATCCGCCGTGTGGCGCACGATCTCCGCAAGGTCGACCACGGTCACCGGCCGCACATGGGCCTTCAGCTCGATTCGCGAGAGAGACAGGATGTCGTCGATAAGCCGGCGCATGCGCGCCGCCTGGTCCAGCATGATCGACAAGAACCGGTCCTGGGCGGCAGGATCGTTTTTTGCAGGGCCCTGTATCGTTTCGATAAACCCCGTCAGCGATGCCAGGGGTGTGCGCAATTCATGGCTCGCGTTTGCGACAAAGTCGGTTCGCATGCGCTCCAGACGCCGGTTTTCCGTCAGGTCCTGGATGACCACCAGAATGAAGTCCGGAAGATGGGTGCGCCCATGGTTTGCCGAGCCGGGCATGTAGATCGGGGCAATATGCGCTTCGTACCAGGTTTCGGTCGGCACCTTTTCGATCCAGGATATGCGCTCTTCCTTCCCGGAACTGCACACGCGGTCAAACGCCTCGAGCAATGACGGCGCGCGCAGCGAAAACGACAACGGATCCCCCGGCTTCACACCCTCATAAATCGCATGGGCCTTGGCATTGACGTAGCGCGTGATCCCGCGTCCGTCGGCGACGAAGCACGGTGTCGGCAGGGCGTCGACCGTCACCTTCATGCCCGTGCCCGGCCACATCCGCCGGATCTCGCGCTGGGTGTTCAGTTTCACGCGCCTGCTCGCGGACCGTCTGGGGACAAAGGCGGCGACGACGGTCATCAGAAAGACGGCGCCCGCTGCAGGCCAGAACGGCACCTGGAACATCAGGACGGCAGCCAGTGCCGCACAAAGGGCGGTCAGAAGGATCCAGCGCGCCTCGCCGATCCTGGTGAGCGGCGATGCGGGGGGATGCCCTTCGGGCGTTTCCTCTACAGACATGGAAGACATGAAAACGAGCGCAAGATCGGAAACCTGTGGGTTACGCCTCAATTGCCGCACACTATTTCGTCGCCTCAGTAATTTGCAAGGTCGAAATCAGGTTTTGGGACAAAGGCTGCTGCTGCCTTACCACAGCTTCCATGTCAGCGAAGCGACAGCAATGCGATTGGCATGCGCTCTTTGCGAGTTATTGCCAGGATGTTGTCTGCGCCGCGGATTTCAATCCGGATATCATCCGGGGCCATCCGTTCTCTTGCCGCATGAAAGCACAATAGTCCGAACCGTTTTCACCATGGCGCAGGAACTCGGTGTGAACGATCTCAACCCGGGTGTTTTCTCCAGCCTCCCGGAAGTTGACCATCACCCGGCTGGCGGTGAGAGGATCGGCGACTTCTTCCCCCTCCAGAGAGACCTGCCACGCCAAGCGGATGTAGATCGGCGGCTCGATCGAAAGCACAGTTCCCCAGCTGCGGCTGGTGCCGTTGCCGTCGATTTCGTAGCAGCGCCCGCCCACACAGGGCTCGATATGCGGCTCGACCCTGCTTTCACCGGCATCCCGGAACGGCGACGTCCACCAGGTGTCAAGCCTGTCGACGAAGAGCGAGAATGCCCGTTCCCGGGGCAGACCCAGGACAACTTCGAACCGGCATTCCTGATCATCTACCATGTCTAAAACACCACGTTCCCGGTTTTGAGCCTTGGTCATTTTCAATTCATTCTAGCCCACGAAGAAGAAATATTCTGTGTCCGAAGTGCATCAGCTTTCTTTTCATTCGATGAAGAACCGCGCCCGCGCCCCCAAGACTGGTCCAGATTTTCCAGACGATCCCGGCACTTTCCGAGGCACTAGCTGATTCGGACGTCAGACGAATGACGGCGGGGCGGCACTGTTCCAGGTCGAGATTGGGAGTTGCCAAAGGCTGTTCGTTGGCGGACGTTCATGAAGACAGACGCTCCTTTCCATCCGACCGAGACGTTCCGCCGGACAAAATGAAACAC
The DNA here is from genome assembly GCF_965229775.1 of Roseibium sp. Classification (GTDB taxonomy): domain Bacteria; phylum Pseudomonadota; class Alphaproteobacteria; order Rhizobiales; family Stappiaceae; genus Roseibium. The sequence goes on along the minus strand of NZ_OZ245929.1, from coordinate 3,307,686 downwards.
AATCTCGATTTCGATCCTGACCACGGCACCGCCGTCGAACTTCTTCCCGGCCTCCGGCGACTGACTGCCCGCAATCCGGGTCCATTCACCTTCCGGGGCACCAACACCTACCTGATCGGAACGAGGCGGACCGTGGTGGTCGATCCGGGGCCCGCGCTGGAGAATCATATCGACACCATCCTCAGCGCGATCCAGGGAAGCGTGCTGGACGCTATCCTGGTCAGCCACACGCATATGGATCATTCACCGGGCGCACGCTTGCTGCAACGCCGGACCGGTGCGCCGATTGTCGGCTGCGGTCCGCACCGGGCTGCACGGGCGTTGATGGAAAACGAGGTCAATCCGCTCGACAGCAGCGGTGACAAGGATCATAAACCCGATCAGCTGCTGCGGGACGGTGACGTTTACGACGCAAGCGAAGTCTCCATCGAAACAATTGCAACACCGGGTCACACTGCGAACCACCTCTGCTTTGCCATATCCGGGGAAGATGTGCTCCTGTCAGCGGATCATGTGATGGGATGGTCTACCTCCATAGTCGCACCTCCCGACGGGTCCATGCGGGACTACATGGCGTCGCTCGAGACACTTCTGGCGCGGCCGGAACAGACCTACTACCCGGGGCACGGCGGACACATCGACAACGCGCCAGCCTATGTCGCGGATCTGAAGCAGCACCGCCTGCAGCGCGAACAGTCCATTCTGTCGGAGATTTCGGCGGTGGACAGATCTATCCCGGAGATCGTCGCTACGCTCTACGCGTCCGTCGACCCGTCGCTCCATCCGGCGGCATCACTTTCGGTTTTTGCGCATCTGGAGGATCTTGCCGAGCGCGGACTGGCGACCGCACGTCCAGACATTTCGCTTTCCGCCCGTTTCAAGGCAACCCGGTAGACGGTCAGCCTTCCAGGTCCGGCAGGTCCGACGCCTCCGGATCGGTGGTCTCGCCATCCTCGAAGTAGGGCTTGAAGCCGGGCAGCGGAATGACCTCTCTCTGATCTTCGAGAACAACCGGCGGCAGCTCCTCTTCCTCCTCGCCCTCTTCAACCGACAGGCGGGCAAGGTTTCCGTAGGTTTCCAGCAGAACACGATCGATCTCGTCGAAAACGGTCCTGATCTGCCCGGCATTGGTGGACAGGTCCCGCAAAGACGTTCTGGACCTCGAACGCACATCCAGGAGGGCTCCAACCGTGTCGGGGCGTATTCTCAACGCCACGTCGAATTTCAGGCCAAGGACACGCGTTTCCCCTTCGGCCTGAAGCCGGGTCGCGGCGTCGAGCAGGTCGGGCGGCAACTCATCGACGATCGTCCAGTTCAGGTTTTCCAGCGCCTTGGCACCGGCAACGTGCAATTGACCGGGTGCAATCCTGTACCTGCGCGGAACGATATCCACTGCCCGGCGATCCGGTTCAAGGCCCTGGAAAGCGGCTTTCGGTGACAGCTCGGACAAGAGTGGATAGGCCTTGGTCCTGAGAAGATCCGTTGTCCAGTTCAAGAACGGCTGCTGTTCGGCCAGGGCCTGGGTTTTCAGTTCGGGGGGGTCCACAGGGTTGGTCGCGATATCGTTCACGCCGCCACTCGTGATCAGCATTCCGACGACAACCGCCGGCGGGAAAAGCGCCGCAAGCCCGAGGAAGACCCCGGTCAAGGCCGCCGGAACACCCGGGCCGCCCTTGCGCCAGATCCGCTGAAAGGCAACACATGCGGCCAGGAGCGCAAGCAGCGCGATGCAGGCGGAAAACAAGAGCGACAGGACGAAAACGTCTGCGTCGATGAAACCGAAACGCTTCGCTGCGAACGCAGTGACCGTGATCGCAAGCGCGACCGAAGCGATCGTGCGGCTCGCCGGCGCGGAAGCTGTTCTATGGACTGCATAGCGTTTCATGTGTTCCCAACCCGGATCGCGGCACGTGCATCGGGTGCGCGATCACCAAGACCCCGTCTGTTTTTTGTGTTTGCGGACTATTTGTCAAATTAGAACTTCACTTATACGGCGCGCACTTCATAATTTACGGCGCGCACTTCATAATTCCTTGCGTCAAGGTACGAATCATTCTGCGTCCGAGGTGGGAAGAAAGACTTAAAAGCAAGGAGCCGTGCACGATTGGAATGAACTCGCGACACTCCACCGACGAAATCTACCACGATTCAGATGCGCACCGGCAGGCAGACACTGTCAGCGCCAAAGGCCTCTTTGCACCCGGCTTCGTCAACATCGTGCTCTGTTACATCTCGACATGCACTGTCTTGCTGGTGCCGCTGGCATTGCTTTTTTCAGCAAGTTACGCCAACCAGGAAGAAGAAAATCTCTTCTCTCACTACTATTACATCAGAACGACAATTGCCCTGATGGTTATCGGGAGTTGTTCCGGTGGAATCATGATTATCCTGGGAGCAGATTTTTCAACAAACCTCATTCTTGCGGGCCTATTACTAACCCTTCTCACCGGAATGCTTGCAATCGCGAGATGTATGAAGGGCATTGCTTTCGCCCTGATGCGCAGATCTCCCTCTTCCTATCGCTCCTATATCTTGTGAACCGCCGCGCCTACTTGCCTCAAGTGGCCGCCAGCATAAAAGAAAGTTAAATTTTACTTAATCCATTACTTCAAATTCGCTGCCCTAGCGTTACATCCTGTTATAGAATTTGACTGGCTGAGACGGCTAAAGAAGCGCATCATTCCCATGCTGGTTGCGAATTTTCTGAGGTTTGCAGAAGCTTGCCCTTTGAATGCCGCAATTGGACACGACATGCACGCGGCCCGCAATTATCCGCGCATCGAAACGCCAGTGAGCGGGAACTGGTAACAACAACGGACCTTGGAAAAATGTCTGAGCAAACATCCCAACCGGCTGCAGAAGTACCGGCGGGAGCCAAATTGGAAAATCAATATAAGCCTGTCGGAATCGCTGCACTGAATGCAGCCGCCCTTTGCAAGAATGCGGGCGCTTCGACAAAGAAAAACAAGTAATCGACCGCCGCAGCGCGGCACGATGAAAAGGGACCATATTTCGGTCCACGCGAACTGCGAACCGCATCCTTCCGGGTTCCAACACGCTTGCCGTGTGCCAACGTGTTGGGCAAACTGCGCCCAATAAGGTCTGTCGAGAATCGCGTTCGACCCAGGTCGCTTACGGATCGGCACCTCCGGTTTGCCGTGGCACGTGCGCGCACAAACGCTCACGAACACCGCGTCCGGGGGACACGGGTCCCTTGTGGATGGCACTGCAGGTCATGCGCCCTTCGCGGAGTGTCCTGCACATGCCACCGGTTCCGCCCGGACGCCGGGTGCATGCGGCCAACGTCAGTTTCTTGCCAGATACGGAACAAGATGCAGGCCGGCGATGCGTGGCCTGACCGTGCGGAGTCTGACTTGATGATCATTGCCTACTGCCCTTCCGTGAATGGTCTTGAACGCATTGAACTCGCCCCCGATACGGCCTTGCCCTCCACGTCCGTGTGGATCGACCTCATCTCGCCGACCCGGGAAGAGCAGAAAGCCGCCGAGAAACTGATGGGCGCGGAAATTCCGACACGGGACGAAATCGCCTCCATAGAAACGTCCGAACGGCTTTACGCCGAGCCCGGCGCGCTCGTCATGACGGTTCAGATGCCGATGGCCACGCGCACGCTCGACCCGATCCTGTCTTCCGTAACCTTCGTTCTCAGCTCAAAGCGGCTTGTGACCGTCCGGTACGGCGAGCCAAAGTCGATCGCCCTCCTGTCAAAGAAGGTCCAGGGCGATGCCACGATCGCCCATCTGGGGCCGGCGGTGCTGTTTGCCCTGCTCGACATCATCGTGGACCGCTGTGCCGACGAAATGGAAAACGCGTCGGCCCGTTATGACGAACTGGCCGTCCAGGTGTTCGGAGACGGCCTCAACATGCGCAAGACGGCAAGCTACCAGGTGGCCATCAAGCAACTGGGACAGGTCGGCCTGCACGTCGCCAAGATGCACGACGTGTGCACGAGCCTGTCGCGCGCGCTGCTGTTCCTCAACACGAATGCGAAGCGGGTCGGCCTGGGCGAGGACCAGGCAGCGGAGGTCAAGACCTACGGGCGTGATGTGCGATCCATCAAGGAACACGCCGATGCGATGGACAACAAGCTCGCATTTCTGCTGGATGCGACCGTCGGCCTCGTCACGCTGGAACAGAATCAGATCTCGAAGATCTTCACTGTTCTCGGTCTCGTGTTCCTGCCCCCGACGCTGATTGCGTCCATCTACGGCATGAATTTCACCAACATGCCCGAACTCAAATGGGAACAGGGGTTTCTGTTCTCGCTCGGAATGATGTTCGTGTCGGTTGTGGCAACGTTCCTATTTTTCCGCTGGAAACGCCTCTTGTGATGCGGATCATGACGGATTTTCAGCGCCGCCTCGTCCGTTCTCACGGGTAAAGCCTGTCCTTCTCCCAGGGCTGGTCGGCGGCGCTGCGCGAAAACACGATCCGGTCGTGCAGCCGGAACGGTCTGTCATGCCAGAATTCGATCGACGTGGGCACAAGACGCAGTCCGGACCAGTGCTCCGGGCGCGGAATGTCGCCGACACCGAATTTCGCGGTATACTTTGCGACTTCCTTTTCGAGCGCAAACCGGCTCTCCAGCGATCTGGACTGTTTCGACGCCCAGGCGCCGATCCGGCTGCCCCGCGGCCGCGACTGGTAATAGGCGTCCGCCTCCTCGTCGGACACTTTTTGCACCTCGCCGCGAATGCGCACCTGCCGTCTCAGGGACTTCCAGTGAAAGCACATTGCAGCCTTGCCGGAGGTCAACAGCTCGACGCCCTTCGCGCTTTCGAAATTCGTGTAGAAGACAAAGCCCCGTTCATCGAAACCCTTGAGCAGGACCATGCGCACATTCGGGAGCCCGGTTTCATCGACCGTTGCCAGCGCAAGCGCATTCGGATCGTTGGGTTCGGATCCCTTGGCGTCCTCAAGCCATTCAGAAAAAAGGTCAAATGGCTTCTTGACGTCCGCAAAGTCACCTTTTGTTAACTCTTCAGTAGGAAGCTTGGGGTCTGTCATGGGTTACCTGTCGAAGAACTCGACTGCCTGAAGCACGGCAAGGATCTGCCAGTGAAGGGGCCGTCTGAAACATTGTATCTTATGCGTTCATATACTCTCAGACGCGGCAAGATCCACCCCCTTGTCGCCGCAGCATCACTCCTCTCGGTCTGCCTTGCCGGATGCGCACAGGTTACCGTGCCGATGGGCAGCAACAACGTCGAGACGCCGACCGTGCTCACGGGATCCATTCCGTCGTCATCAGATCAGGCCTATTCCGATGTCAATGCGGACGATCGCGCGGTCATCGCCGAAAATCTCGACACGTTGAGCGGAGAACTGGATCTGGGCGCGGAGAGCCAGAACGTCATGCTGTCCTGGCTGAACCCGGTCAGCGGCAATTCGGGAACGCTGACGAAGATTGAAACCGGTACCTTCGACGCGACCGGGTGTCTTTCCTTTCACACCACCGCAAATACCATTGCGGGGATAAGGCTCTATTCGGGAACCGCCTGCCGGGACATCACCCAGAGATTCGCGGTCACGGCGCTCAGCGTCACCGACGCCTGATCCCCGGTCAGCCGCACATCGCAAGCCGTGGCGCGGATCCGCGCGGCCAAGGACTGGAATTTTGCCTGTTCCGTTCCGATATAGTAGATAAGTCCGGTCAGTTCAGCCTCAGGAAAACGCGCGCTTCGGAGCAGGTCATGTGTCCGAAGCGTTTCCGCGTGAGGCGGGCGGCCGGAAAATCTTAGATACCTGGTGATGTGAATGCGAGATCCCTACAGCGTTCTCGGGGTGGCGAAAAATGCCAGCGAGGGCGACATTAAAAAGGCTTTTCGGAAGTTGGCCAAGAAATACCATCCTGATCAGAACAAGGACGATCCGGGTGCACAGCAGCGCTTTGCCGAGGTCAACCAGGCCTATGAAATCGTGGGTGACAAGGACAAGCGCGCCCAGTTCGATCGCGGCGAGATCGACGCGGAAGGCAAGCAGCGCTTCCAGTCAAAGGGGTTTGACGGTTTCTCCGGCTTCGAAGATTTCGGGGCTGCGGGCGGGGCCCAGGGCTTCCGCTCCAGCGGCGGCGGCAGTAGCGGCGGCTTCGACGACATCCTGAACGATATCTTCGGCGGTTTCGGCGGCCGCGGCGGCCGATCCGGTGCAGGTGCGGGTCCGGGTGCCGGCGGCTTTGCCGGTGGCGGTGCGCGCGCAAAGGCCCCGCCGCGAAAAAAGGGGAAGAATGCGGACATCGTCGCCCGCGTGTCGCTCGAGGACATCGTGAATTCGGGAAAGACACAGGTTACGCTGCCGAGCGGAAAGACGGTCAACGTGACGCTGCCGAAAGGTGTCGAGGAAGGTGAGAAGATCCGGCTGAAGGGCCAGGGTCATCCGGGTGAACATGGCGGTCCTGCCGGCGACGCGATGGTTGAAGTCAGGATCAAGCCGCACAAGCTGTTCGAGATGAAGGGCACGGATCTGCATCTGGACCTGCCGCTCACGCTTTACGAAGCCGTATTGGGAGCAAAGGTGCGCACGCCGACCCTGTCCGGCGCGGTCAATCTGACGATCCCGCCCAACACGTCGAGCGGCAAGGCGATGCGCCTGAAGGGAAAAGGCCTGCCAAACAAGACCGGCGGCCACGGAGATCTCCTGGTGAAGCCGCAGATCATCATGGCGCCGCACAGCGACAACGAACTCGACACCCTGATGAAGGCGTGGAAGGAAATCACCCCCTACCGTGCGCGTGGACCGGAATACGACTAGGTGATGGACCCATAAATGAGGCTGAAATGGCATGCGAAATGGCGAAATCCCGTTAGGAAGGGTGTGCGGAGCGGGCTTCCTGCCCGGTCAAGCACGCTGACGCCACGGGGTGAAGCCATTTCCATGTCCTTCGGATTTGACCGGATTGCGCCTCCCCGGCGTCGCGAAAGGCTTGAAAATGAACCACATTTCTTGCGCTTCCGCTCCTTGAGGAGAAGCAATCCGCCTCAAACCATTTCCGCCTCATTTATGGGTCCATCACCTAAGCTTCACGCACCGGCCGGAACGGGCCATCCGGCACCCTGACAGACAGGCTGCCCGCCAGCCAGGCGGGCAGCCTTTCAATTTGTTCAGACCTTGAGTTCCACCAGCAACTCCGCCAGCATCTCCATGCCTTTGCCCCAACCCTGGTCGAGACCGCTGATGGCTCCGGCAAAGCAGGATATTTCGGCATCTGTCGCCTCATGAGGTGTCCACACGAGGCGCATTTCGGTATCGTCGCCCGCCTCGGAGAATGTCACCGTCGTCAGGAGCGTTCTCGGCCAGTCTGGCATCATGGGATTGGAAGCCGGGTCCCAGTTCTCATCCGACACGGAATGCAGCCAGACAAGTCTTTCCGGTTCGACGACCTCGGTGTATTCGACACGCTGATAGTGCGAGCCGCCGCCGTATCTCATCTCGTTCAACCAGAGCCCGCCCGGCCTGACATCCAGCTTGTGAATGACGGTTTCCACGCCCGGACCGTACCAGCGCGCGAGCAGGTCCGGCTCGGTCCATGTTTTCCAGACAAGCTCACGCGGTGCATTGAAACGTCTTTCCAAAATATACTCGGGCAAGGACACGCTATTTCTCCCAGTTTTCCGTGTTTTTCAGTTCATCGAGCAACGTGTCGAGCTGATCGAAACTCGATGACCAAAACTTTCTGAATTCTTCCAGCCAGGCGACGGCTTCCTTCATGGGGGCCGCATTCAATTTCGCCGGCCGCCGCTGACGATCGGAACCGCGCATGATCAGGCCTGCGCGCTCCAGCACTTTCAGATGCTTGGAGACCGCGGGCTGGCTCATGTCGAACGGCTCGGCAATTTCGTTGACGGACGCCTCGCCTGCCGCCAACCGGGTCAGGATTGCTCTGCGGGTCGGATCGGACAACGCGGCAAAAACGGCGTCAAGCGAAGCGTCACCCTTTATATAACCAACTTGTTCCATAACTGAATGGTTATTTTTAATTGCCAAACATGTCAAGCGCCTTGATTTACATATCATGTTATATTACTTGTTATACAAATAGGAGATCCCGATGGTCGAAGACATTGTCCGTGCGCTTGGGTACGGAACGCTCGGCAGCCGGTTGAAGCGGCTGGGAGAAAAACTTCAGGCACAGACCCAGGAGATCAGCGCGCTGACGCAGCAGACCAACCTGCCGGCATCCCATCACCCGGTTCTCGCGGCACTCGACCGGAACGGCCCGCTGAGCATCGGCAGCCTGGCTGACGCCGTCGGCCTGAGCCAGCCGGGCGTGACACGCATGGTCAACAAGCTGAAATCAGACGGATTGGTCGAGGCGTTGCCGGACCCGCGCGACCGGCGCGTCGCCAGGATTGCGCTGAGCGAAAACGGCCAGGCATTGGTACGGCATCTGCAGCAAACGCTCTGGCCGGAAATCATCGTGGCGGTCGCGGATGCCTGTTCCGGACTGGACGGCAACCTGCTTCAACAGCTTGGGCAGCTTGAAGACGCCCTTGAGGCCTGCCCTCTGAGTTCCCGGCGCGCAGCCGAACCGCTGCCGGCCTGGAAGGACATCACGTCGAACATGGAGACAACACGGTGATCAGGCGCATCTGGCATGGCTGGACAACACCGGACAATGCTGACCGGTATTTCAGCGTCCTTTCAGGGACAGTCATTCCCGGAATCAAGGACCTGTCCATTCCGGGATTTCTCGGGATAGACGTTCTGCGGCGGGAGCTTGCAGACGAGGTCGAATTCGCAACCATCATGACCTTTAGCAGCCTCGACGATGTCGTCGTCTTTCAGGGTCCGGACTACGCGCGCAGCCACGTTCCCGCGGCAGCCCGGGACCTGCTGAGCCGCTGGGACGAAATGGCCACCCACTATGAGGTCATGACCTTGCCCACTCCCGCGGAGCCGTGACATGAGCGAGCTTCTCAATCGCGTGGTCTGGTCGGCACTCGCAACACGGCAGTCCGCCTTCTCGCAGGGCACCGCGCTCGCACGGCGCTTTGATCCCGGCGTTTCCCCTTTCGCTTCCGCAAAAGACAATTCGGACGAAGCACTTGCAGCGCTCGAGGACCTGTTTCAAACCGGTGACGATCGTGCCTTTCTCCTGCAGGCAGAAAACATTTTGCTGCCCGGGAACCTTGTTGCCGAAAAGACAGCCCTCGGCGTCCTGATGATCGAGAAAACAGCGATCGTGCCGCCTTCCCGGCATGCCGGGATCCAGCCCCTTTCGGTTGAAGATGTTCCGGAAATGGTCGCGCTGGCGGAACTGACACAACCCGGTCCCTTCACGGACCGCACGCCCGAACTCGGCACCTTTTTCGGAGTGCGGCTTGACGGCCGACTCGCGGCGATGGGCGGAACGCGGCTCAACCTGAGCGGCTACAGGGAAATCAGCGGACTTTGTACCCATCCAGACTTTCAGGGGCGCGGCCTTGCAAGCGCCCTCACCCTCCATGTTGCCGCAAGGATAAGGGCTGACGGCGACACACCGTTTCTGCATGCCTATGCGGACAATCACGGCGCGATCGGGCTTTACCGCAAACTCGGATTCGAAATCTGGAACGAGGTCAATGTCGCCGTGGTGCGCCGCCGCACCTGATCTGCGAACGCGGAGCTGTTGCGTAAGAGCCGAAGCAAAAAACCCCTCTCCCGCCGGGAGAGGGCCAGGGTGAGGGATCGAACGCTTGCGTGTCTCGCCGTGGCTTGTCCCCTCACCCGGCGCATGCGCGCCGCCCTCTCCCACTGGGAGAGGTAACCAGGTCCGGCGAACGAAGCGCACGTTCAACCCCTTCCGCTGCGTCCTGAGCAAACGCGCGGAGTTGGTGTGCAAGCGCCGCGGCAAACGTCCCCTCTCCCGCCGGGAGAGGGCCAGGGTGAGGGATCGAACGCTTGCGTGTCTCGCCGTGGCTTGTCCCCTCACCCGGCGCATGCGCGCCGACCTCTCCCAGTGGGAGAGGTAACCAGGTCCGGCGACCAAAGAGCCCGTTCGACCGCTTCCGCCACGTTCTGAGCAAGCGCGCGGAGCTGTTGCGTAAGAGCCGAAGCAAACGTCCCCTCTCCCACTGGGAGAGGGCCAGGGTGAGGGATCAGACGCTTGCGTGTCTCACCGGAGTTTGTCCCCTCACCCGGCGCAGTCGCGCCGACCTCTCCCAAGGGGAGAGGTAACCGATCCGGCGAGTAAAGCGCTCGTTCAACCCCTTCCGCAACGTCCTGAGCAAGCGCGCGGAGTTGGTGTGCAAGCGCCGCGGCAAACGTCCCCTCTCCCGCCGGGAGAGGGCCAGGGTGAGGGATCGAACGCTTGCGTGTCTCGCCGTGGCTTGTCCCCTCACCCGGCGCAGTCGCGCCGACCTCTCCCAATGGGAGAGGTAACCAGGTCCGGCGACCAAAGAGCCCGTTTGACCCCTTCCGCTACGTTCTGAGCAAGCGCGCGGAGCTGTTGCGCAAGAGCCGAAGCAAACGTCCCCTCTCCCACTGGGAGAGGGCCAGGGTGAGGGATCAGACGCTTGCGTGTCTCACCGTGGCTCGTCCCCTCACCCGGCGCAGTCGCGCCGACCTCTCCCAAGGGGAGAGGTAACCGATCCGGCGAGTAATGCGCTCGTTCAACCCCTTCCGCCACGTCCTGAGCAAGCGCGCGGTGTTGGTGTGCAAGCGCCGCGGCAAACGTCCCCTCTCCCGCCGGGAGAGGGCCAGGGTGAGGGATCGAACGCTTGCGTGTCTCGCCGTGGCTTGTCCCCCCACCCGGCGCAGTCGCGCCGACCTCTCCCAAGGGGAGAGGTAACCGATCCAGCGACTTGGGAGCCGTTCGATCGCGGGCAACAAAGCGCCTGCGGGAACTGGCTGCTCGCCAAGCGCTTCCGCGATCAAAAGTTGCGTATCTGCAACATGCGCCTGTCAAATTGCGCTCCTCGAACCGTGTTTGATTGCAATCAGGAAGCGAATTCTTTAGGGCTTGCGTCATTGTATAAAATCACAAGGCACGACAATGCGCACACTCTTCCTTTCCGTCCTTATTCTATTGTTTCCAGCTCTCGCCATGGCGGACACGATCCGGGAAACCGTTCCGGCAAACAAGGCAAGCGCGGTTGGATCCCATGCAACCTACGGGCCTGACTGCGGCGGCGGGGTGATCCCGAAGATGAAGGTCACCCGGAGGCCGAAAAACGGCTCCGTGTCGTTTCAGCAGATCACCAGAACGCTCAGCGAAAAGGCGGGACGTTGCGCCGGCCGACCCGTCAAGGGCACGGTCGTCATCTACACACCGAACAGGGGGTTCCGTGGCGAGGATGTTTTCAACGTCAGGTTCACGATGGACATGCACACCTATGGCACGGCCAAGATCCGAAATATTTCGAACAAGTACATCGTCCAGGTCAAGTAACCGGTTGCCCGGCCGGCACGCGGCCGGGTCTCACCTGTCCTTCCAGCCGTACAGCCAGTAGGCGCCCTGCAAATAGAGCTTGCGGAACAGCGGCAGCGGAAACTTTTTCAGTGGCTGTTGCAATGGCGCAGGCAAATCCTGAGGTTTCAGCGCTCCGGTGATCAACCCGGCGAGTTTTTCGCCGGAGATCGAGGCCATGGCGATCCCGCTGCCGTGCCATCCAAGCGCGGCATAGACCCCTTCCATGCCGGGCACCGCACCGACAAAGGGGGTGAGCGCGCGCGACATGCAGACATTGCCATGCCAGCTGTACTCAGTCTCGACGTCCACCCATGCCGGAAACATGGTTTCGAAGTCTGAGCGCGCGCGCTTGCGCATTTTGGTCAAGGCAGGTTCGGCGTCGAATATGCCGCCGCGTGTTCCGAACAGAAATCTCCTGTCCGGCAACAGGCGGAAATAGTGGAGTAAAATGCGGGTATCGGCGGCCATGGTGTCCGATCTCCATCCCTGAGCGGATAGTTCGCCGTCGCTCAACGGGCGGGTCACCTGGATCGAGGACATGACCGGCAACGTCCGGCCGTAAAGCCACTTGGGGGCATTTTCCCGCGCATATCCGTTCCCGGCGAGCACCACCTTTTTTGCACGCACATAGCCATGCATGGTTTCAAGATGCCAGCGTTCGCCATCCCTGGTCAGATTTGTCACCGGCGACTTGCCGAAAATGCCGCCGCCCGCCTTTCGCACCTGATCCGCGAGTGCAAGAACGTATGTCATCGGATTGAGCGCAAAGCCGTAAGGCACGTGCAGGCCGCCATGAAAACCGTCGCCGCCGAAGCCCTCCTCCCCCAACGCTTCCTTTGAAAGCAGACGCGCCTTCATTCCGAAGTTTTCCTTCAGGAAGCTTGCTTCCGATTTCAGAGCCGCGACATCCCTGCTGCGATGCGCCAGGTACATTTCACCCATTGAATGGCGATCCGCATCGACGCCCCAGGCTTCGAGCCTTTGCGCAACCAGATTTATCCCGGCGACCTGGTAGGCGACAAACCTGCGCGCCTCCTCCAGGCCGAACCTGCGGATCAGCTGACGTCCGTCCAGCTTCGTTCCCCCCAGGCAGCAAAAGCCGCCATTGCGACCTGACGCTCCAAAACCGACGTGCTCGGCCTCCAGCACGCAGACGGAAACACCCTTCTGCGCAAGCTTCAAGGCTGCGCTGAGCCCGGCATAGCCCGCACCGATGACTGCCACGTCAAACAGGGCGTTGCCCATCAACTGACGATCCAGGCGCGGCTGCCCGGCGTTTGCCTCCCAGTAACTGCCGATCACCGCTCGCGGTGGCTTGCTCTGCTGCAGCATCTCAGATCCCCAGCCTGTCCCGAAGCGAGAACCAGGTCATTGCAAGAACCAGGAGCGGAAAGCGCAGGCGGTCACCGCCGGGAAACGCAGGAATGTTCAGCTTTTCAAAGACATCAAACCGTCCGGCTGTCCCGGCGACGGTCTCCGCCAGGATCTGGCCGCCGAGCGTTGCCATGGCAACGCCGTGCCCAGAGTATCCGGACGCTGTCAGCATATTGGGCGCGGGACGCGCGAAGTAAGGCATGCGCTTCGGCGTGATGGCCAGCGTGCCCCCCCAACCGTAATCGAGGCCGACGTCCTTGAGCTGCGGAAAGATCTCCTGCAGGGGCCCACGGACAAAGGCCTTTATGTCTTCCGGAAACCGGTAGCCGTAATTCTCACCGCCGCCGAACAGCAGGCGACGGTCGGCGGACAAGCGGAAATAATTGATCACGAACTTGCTGTCGGCGACGGCCACGTTGCCCCGAATGATGCGTTCCGCCTCTTCAGGCGAAAACGGTTCCGTTGCGACAATGAAGTTGTTTATCGGCATGACATGCGAGGCTGTCTGCCGGTCGAGCCTGCCAAGATAGCCGTTGCATGCAAGAATGAGATGATCGGCGGTGACATTCCCCTGCCCCGTTGCAACCGTGATCCGGCCGTTGCCCTTGCCGTCGATCCCCGTGACCTTTGTCTCTTCGAATATCCTGGCGCCGGCCACTTCGGCGGCGCGGCCCAGCCCCAGCGCGAAGTTCAACGGATGGAGATGCCCCGCACCCATGTCGAGCGAGCCGCCGAAATAGCGCGGGCTGCCCACGAGGTCTCCGATTTCATCGCCGTCGACAAAGCGGATGTCTTCGTATCCGTAGGTGAGCCGGAGGTGTTCGACATGGTCCCGGCTTTCCTCCACATACGCCTTGCGATGATCGGCGTGCAGGATGCCAGGCGCATAGTCGCACGCGATGCCGTGACGGGAAATCAGATCGCGGACAAGCGCCTTGGATTGTTCGGCAAGGTCCCAGAGCAGTTTCGCATGCGCCTTGCCGTGCCGCTCTTCCAGAACAGTCTGCTCAACGCGCTGGCCAGACCCGACCTGGCCACCGTTGCGTCCGGACGCGCCCCAGCCGATCCGGTTGGCTTCGAGAAGCACAACGTCGATGCCGCGTTCAGCCAGATGCAGCGCCGCCGACAAACCTGTATAGCCGCCACCGACAACGCAGACCTGACAGTTTACAGATCCTTCCAGCGACGGGTTGTTCGTCGCCCTGTTTGCGGTCGCGGCATAATAGGAAGGTGCGTGCTGGCCCGGTGTGTCATTCGCCGTGAGGAGATCAAGCGCTGTTATCATCGCGGACCGCTAGCTCCCGTTGACTGAAACCCGGTGTTGAACTGAAACAAGGTGCCACCTTCCCGCGTTCAGGTGCCAACTTCAAGGCGAAAATCGACTTTCTTCGCGCAAGTTTCGCTTGTTTTTGCAAGCTCTTGGAACTCACCCGACGTCAACGCTGACCCTTGACAGCCCGGGCAGGACTGGTGACATGATCAAATTCAGATGACCCACAAGAAAGGCAAAACTGTGTTGGGACCCGCAGAACACCCCTGGCTCGATCCGCTCTGGCGGCGGGTCGCACTCGTTGTCTTTTGCGGCGGCTGGACCATCGTGGAATTTGCGGCAGGCAACACGGGCTGGGCGAGCATCGTCGGCGCCATCACCGCCTACGCAGCCTGGTGCTATCTTTATGCCTACAAGGGCTCCGACGACCCGTCCCGGAAAGACCCCGCGCAGGCGAATGAAGACGAGGCTCAGTAAGCGGCATGCGGCGGGCTCTTGCAGTCGGGATCCTGAATGCAGCGAGGACGGCCGTCCTTGCCGGGTTCGGTGCGCTTGTCCTCCTCGCCGGGGAGACCGCCGGTTCGCACAAGGCCGCCGCCAGTGAGACGGTTTCCGGTCCGCATTCGTCCGTGCAAGACACATTGAACAAGCGCTGTGTCGTCTGCCACGGGTGTTATGACGCTCCGTGTCAGTTGAAACTGTCTTCTCCGGCCGGTTGGCAGCGCGGAGCGACAACGGCAAAGGTGTACGATTCCAAACGGCTGGAAGATGCCCCGACCACGCGCCTTGGCATCGATGCGACGACCGTTCCCGCGTGGCGTCAAAAAGGCTTCTTTCCCGTGACCGCGGACCCGGGCAGCACGTCCGCCCTGGAACACCTGCTGAAAGCCGGACGCCGGCAGAGTTTCAAACTGGGCGCAGCCCTGCCCGACGATCTCAACATCAGTCCGCTTAGACGCAACAGTTGCCCCAAGCCCGATGAAATCGAGGACTATCTGTCCGACCACAGATACGGAGGCATGCCCTTCGGGACGGCACCATTGCCGGACCGGGACTATGAAACGCTCCTTGCCTGGGCCGCCGCAGGATCTCCCGCCGCGAACGAGGAGATCCGGATTCCGGATCACGTTGCCGACAGCGTCAGGGAGATCGAGACGTTCTTCAACCGGGACACCCTTCGGGCCAGGCTCGTTGCCCGCTACATCTACGAACACCTGTTCCTTGCCCATCTGCATATCGAAGGGGATGATCCGCGGCGCTTCTTCAGAATCATCCGCTCGCGCACGCCCGCAGGACGCCCGCACGAAGAAATCCCGTCACGGCGTCCGTTCGACGACCCCGGAGGCCCCTTCTTCTACCGGCTCATTCCGATAGACGGCACGATCCTGCACAAGGAGCACATTGTCTATGAAATCGGGGCTGACCGGCTGGCGCGCTACCGGGACCTGTTCCTCGCACCGGACTGGGGTCTCGACGCGCTGCCGCCCTACTCGAAGGAGGCAGGCGGCAACCCGCTCTCCACTTTCCAGGCGATCCCGCCGCGCAGCAGGTACCAGTTCCTTCTCGATGACGCGCTGTTTTTCGTGCGCACCTTCATCCGCGGACCGGTCTGCTACGGTCAGGTTGCGGTGAATGTCATTCAGGACAGGTTCTGGGTGTCTTTCCTCGACCCCGATGCGGACCTTTCCGTGACGGATCCGAGTTTTCTCAGGGACGCGATCCCGGTCCTGGAGCTGCCCGTCGCCTTGTCGGACGACAAGATATCGGAACGGCTGAAGAGTTTTCTGCTGGTCGGACCGCTGAAGTATCAGGCCTTCCGGCAGCAACGCTACGCCGAACGGGCCGCCCGCGACGGCGGTCTCGATTATTCGGACATCTGGGACGGAGACGGCACCAACACCAACGCACGCCTGACGATTTACAGAAATTTCTCGTCCGCGTCCGTGGTAACCGGCTACGAGGGCGCGATCCCCAAGACGGCGTGGGTGATCGACTTCCCGCTTTTCGAGCGGATCTACTACGATCTGGTGGCCGGTTTCGATGTGTTCGGCAATGTCGAGCACCAACTGACAACGCGCATGTACATGGACAATCTGCGCCGGGAAGGCGAGCGCATGTTCCTCTACTTCCTGCCGGCGGACCGGCGCGATGCCCTCCATGACAGCTGGTACAAGGGGCCGCTCGCCAACCTGCTGGACCTTTGGAAGGAAAGCCCGATCGACGACACGACACCGACGGGTATCCGCTTTGAAACCGACAGGCCCAAGACGGAGTTTCTGACGCGTTTGCTGACCATCGCGCCACGGCTCTGGCCGGTAGCCGATCCGATCAACCGCTGCTCCGAAGAGACCTGCGCCGGCGCGATGTCGACAGCCGGGAGGCTGCGCGGCCTGAGCGACCAGCCCGCACCCTGGGCGAAGTTCATGGCCGACGTTTCGATCCTGGTCGTCGAAGACGGCGACAAGACGGACGTGTTCACGATTGCCCACGACATGGCGCACAGCAACGTCGCCTTCATCTTCAACGAGGATCTGCGCCGCGAACCGGAACAGGATGAGCTCACCATCGTGAAGGGGCAGTTCAGCAGCTACCCGAATTTCATCTTCAGAATGAAGGCCGAACAGGTTCCTGATTTCGTGACCGCTGTCAGAGCAATCCGTAGCCAACGGGACTATCTGGACGTGATCGCGGCCCATGGCATCAGACGGACCGATCCGCGCTTCTGGGAAAGCATCGACCTGATCCAGTCCGAACTCAATGCCCAGAACGCGATCCAGGCGGGTCTGCTCGACATCAACCGCTACACCGATCCCAAACCACTGGACCCGATCGAGCGGCTGTTCGAATTCACCTTCTCCGTGGACTGAGCGACGTCCGTGTGCAGGCAGGCGTCACTTTCCGGCGGTTCTACCCAGTTCGGCGATCAGCCATTCGCAGAATATTGCAGCATCCTGGCCAAGTGCCTGACGCGGTCCCGACGTGACCAGATGGTAGCTGTGGCGGCTCTTGATCTTGCGGCTTGAGGAAACGACCAGCCGGCCAGCGTCCAGATAGGGTTGCGCAAGACTTTGCAGAACGAGCGCGTGACCGTGGCCGAGGGCGGCAAGTTCAAGCGCGGATAGCGTCTGATCGACCTGCAGACCGGTGCGCTGGGGCACAGGATGGCCAAAGGCCCTGAAAAAGCTCTCCCAGGTGTCGATCACCCCCATGATGTCGAGACGCACCGCCTTTGCCAGCGCCGTGAGATCCCTTTCCTTCGTGCCAAGCGCGAGGTCCGGATGGCACACCGGGATGATCGGGTCATTCAGCAGAAACTCGACATGCCCGTCCGTCCAGGTTCCGTCCCCGAAGCGGATGTCGATTTCAAAGAGATCGGGCTGAAGCGTCTCCGCCCAGGCGGCGGAGATCATCTGCAGTTCGATTCCGGGAAACCTGTCCTGAAAGGACTTCAGCCGCGGGATCATCCAGAGATGACCGAAACTGTTGAGACAGCGGAACCGCACCGGCTGACGGTCGCGTTCCCCGAACACCGAAACGGTTGCGATGGACAAGTCCGAGAACGCCTTTTCGACGCTCGGCAGGTAGGTCTGGCCGAGCCGCGTCAGCACCAGTTCCCTGTGCACCCTGTCGAAGAGCGGAAAGCCGAGTTTCTGCTCCAGCTGCCGCACCTGATAGCTGACGGCTGCCGGTGTGAGCAGCAGTTCCTCCGCGGCCCTGGTGAAGTTTCCAAGCCGTGCAGCGGCCTCGAAGGCACGTAGCCAGGACAAGGGTGGAAGACTGTATGTCAAGAACACCTCCCGGCAGCCACTGCCTTGCTTTTCCTATGAACGACAGTTTCTTTCTACAAATTTTTTCGATGTACTGCCAAATTTTTTTTCGCTTCATGATTTCACCGCGCTCGGTGAAACTCCACCGCGAACGACGTCTCCTGGCGATAGAGCGATGGACACTTTCGACTACATCATTGTCGGCGCCGGGTCTGCCGGGTGCATTCTAGCCGAACGCCTGAGCGCCGATCCGCAGACACGGGTCCTGCTGCTCGAAGCGGGCGGACCAGACAGTTCCCCCTGGGTTCGCATGCCGCTGGGATATGCAAAGCTCGTCACCAGTGCAAAACACACATGGCAGTTCAGGACTGACCCGGATGCCGGGCTCAACGGGCGCAGCATCTCCTGGCCGCGCGGCAAGGTGCTCGGGGGATCCGGCTCCATCAACGCCATGGTTTATTGCCGCGGTCTACCCGAGGACTTCGACGATTGGGAACGTGCAGGCGCACGCGGTTGGAGCTGGAAAGAGGTCAAAACCGTCTTCGAACGCCTGGAAACCAAGGTCGGGCCCACGGGTGAAAAGACCGGCGCGGGCGCGATCCACGTACAGGACACATCCAGCCAGATCCACAGCCTGAACCGGCACTTCTTTGCTGCACTCGATGAAACCGGTCTGCCGAGGTCCGGCGATTTCAACGGTGCGGCGCCCGAAGGCGGCGGCGTCTACCACATCACAACGCAAAACGGCGAACGCTGCTCTTCCGCGCGTGCGTTCTTGCGGCCCGTGCTCGCACGGCCCAATCTGTCGCTGCGGACCGGGGCGCCGGCAAGCCGCATCCTCTTTGAGGAACATACGGCGGTCGGTGTCCTGCTTGCGGATGGCGAGCGGGTTACCGCCCGGCACGAGGTCATCCTCTCTGCCGGCGCGATCGGATCTCCGCACCTGCTGCAGGTCTCAGGGATCGGCCCCGGCCGGCTGTTGCAGTCTCTCAAGATCCCGGTCATTTGCGCCAACGACAATGTCGGTGCGAATCTTCAGGACCATCTGGCGGCCACCTACACCTTCCGGGCCAGGGAAAGCACGCTGAATTCCGTCCTGCGGCCGTTGGCCGGCCAGGCACGGGCAGCCCTGCAATACGCCTTTACGCGGCGCGGTCCGCTGTCCCTTTCGGTCAACCAATGCGGCGGGTTCCTGAGATCCCGCCCTGAATTGGACCGGCCGGACCAGCAACTCTACTTCAACCCGATCAGTTACCGGATGGCGCAGAGCGGGGACCGAACCAGGCTGGCGCTCGACCCGTTCGACGGCTTCATCATCTGTGCCCAGCCGACCCGGCCGACGAGCCGCGGGCACATAAGCATCACAAGCGCCGATGCCGCTGTCGCACCGGGGATCCAGCCGAATTCGCTCAGCACCGAAGAAGACCGGCAAGCCGTTGTCGCAGGCGGCCGGCTCTGCCAGAAGATCATGGGCAGCCACGCGATGCGCGGCGTCGTGGAGACATCACTCGCGCCACATCTTGAAACGCTGGAAGACGCCGAACTGCTCGCCGATTTCCGGGAGCGGGCGAGCACGGTCTATCATCCGGTCTCGACCTGCAGGATGGGCGCGAACCGGACCACCGCCGTACTTGACAGCCGCCTCAGCGTGCACGGCATCAAACGCCTGCGCGTCGTCGACGCTTCCGCCTTTCCCAACATCACTTCTGGCAATACAAATGCCCCGACCATGATGCTCGCCCTGAAAGGGGCGGACCTGATCCTGCAAGACCGGAAACGAGCCGCAACATGACAGCTGAGACCATCGCCCGAACCTACCTGGAGACCGGCCACCTGCCCTCCCTGCCCGAGGGCCACTTCATCGACGGAAAGACGACACCGCCGTCGAACCGCAAGATGGAAAGCTTCGACCCGGGACGGGCCGAGGCCTTCGCGGAGTTTTCACTCGGCGAAACGTCCGACATGGACCGGGCAATCGCATCGGCTGAACAAGCTGCGGCGCACTGGCGCCAGGTCCCGCCGGGAGAGCGATGCACAATCCTCAACACTGTCGCCCGCCTGTTTCGCGAGAATGCCGATCGCCTCGCGGTCATCGAAGTTGTCGACAGCGGCAAGACCCTCGCCGAAGCACAGGGCGATGTTCAGTCCTCCGCACGGCTGTTTGAATATTACGCCGGTGCCGCCGACAAGCTCGACGGCCGGTCCGTCAATCTCGGTCCGGGCCACACCGCGTTCACGGTGCGCGAACCGGTCGGCGTCACCGGGCATATCATTCCGTGGAACTATCCGACCTCGACATTCGCACGCGGGGTAGCCCCAGCCCTTGCCGCCGGCTGCTCCGTGGTTGCCAAGCCCGCGGAAACGACACCCTTCACGGCACTGGTGATGGCGGAGCTCCTGTGCGAGGCAGGCGTTCCGGACGGCCTTGTGAACGTCGTTACCGGCCTCGGGTCCGACATGGGCGCTCAATTGGCACGCGATCCCAGGATCAAGCAGCTCACCTTTACCGGTTCCGTCTCAACCGGTATCAACGTCGCGCAGATGGCCGCGCCGAATGTCACCCGGCTGACGCTGGAACTCGGCGGCAAGTCGCCGCTGATCGCGTTCGAGGATGCGGACCCGGAAAAGGTCGCCGACGGCTCCTACTGGGCGATCTTCTCCAATTCCGGCCAGATCTGTTCCGCCGGATCCCGGCTGATCCTGCACAAGGCGATCCGTGATGACGTCCTCGCCATCCTCGCCGAACGCGCAAAGTCCATCAGACCCGGACACGGGCTGTCGGACCCCGACATGGGCGCCATAAATTCGGACCTGCACCTGTCGCGCATCAAGACCCATGTCGAGGCGGCAAAGGCCCGTGGCGCGACCCTTCTGACCGGCGGCGACGTCACGGTGGACGCGGACACCGGCAAGGGCTGGTTCTTCCAGCCGACGGTGATTGCCGATCTTGCCCCGGGCGACCCGGCCGTGCAGGACGAGATTTTCGGGCCCGTTCTGTCCGTGCAGAATTTCGAGACCGAGGAAGAAGCCATCCGGCTTGCCAACGGCACCGAATTCGGGCTGATTGCCAGTGTCTACACAAGGGATGTCGGACGCGCGATGCGGGTTGCGCATGCGATGGATTGCGGCCAGGTTTCCGTCAATGACTATTGGGCCGGTGGCCTGGAATTGCCGTTCGGCGGCAACAAGAAGTCCGGATACGGCCGTGAAAAGGGCTGGGAGGGGCTGGATGCCTACACCAAGGTGAAGTCGATCACGATCAGCAACGGGAGTTGAGTGCATTCCATGAAACTCGACCGAATCGAGACCTTTGTGGTCGGCAATCCGCCACCGCGTCACGGCGGCCGCTACTTCATCTTCGTCAAGCTGATGACGGCCTGCGGTGTCACCGGTTACGGCGAGATCTACAACGCGACCTTCGGGCCGCACCTTGTTGCCGCGATGGCGGAAGACGTGTTCAAGCGGCAGTTTGAAGGCCAGGACCCGCACCACATCGAAAAGCTGTGGCACAAGACGTATGGAGCCGGCTACACGCAGCGGCCCGATGTGTCGGTGATGGGTGTCCTGTCCGGGCTGGAGATGGCCTGCTGGGACATCATCGGCAAGGCGGCGGGCAAACCCGTCTACGAATTGCTGGGCGGCAAGGTTCACGGCAGGCTCCGCTCCTACACCTACCTTTATCCCAAGGCGGGCGATGTCTATCCGGATCCCGACACGCCCAATGTCTACAACGATCCGGATATGGCTGCCGAGGCCGCCGTCGCGGCCGTCGAAAAAGGCTTCACGGCCGTCAAATTCGACCCGGCCGGCCCCTACACCATCTATGACGGACACCAGCCGAGCCTTCAGGACCTGGACCGTTCGGAAGCGTTCTGCCGCACGATCCGGGAGGCAGTCGGCAACAGGGCTGATCTGCTTTTCGGCACCCACGGACAATTCACAGTGTCCGGTGCCAAGCGCATGGCAAGACGGCTGGAAGCCTACGATCCGCTCTGGTTCGAAGAGCCGATCCCGCCGGAAAAACCGGAGGACATGGCCGAGGTTGCGCGCTTTACGTCGATACCGGTGGCGACAGGTGAGCGCCTTTGCACCAAGCACGAATTCTCCCGCGTTCTGGAAACAGGAGCCGCGAGCATCCTGCAAATGAACCTCGGACGCGTCGGCGGCCTGCTCGAAGCCAAGAAAATCGCCGCGATGGCCGAGTGTCATTCCGCCCAGGTTGCACCGCATCTCTATTGCGGTCCGTTGGTCGCGCTCGCCAACATCCAACTGGCCGCCTGCAGTCCGAATTTCCTGGTGCTGGAATCGATCCGCACGTTCGACGGGTTTTACGCCGATCTCTTGAAGACGCCGATCCGGTGGGAAGACGGCTATGTCATCCCCCCTGCGAAACCGGGGCTTGGTTCCGACCTCAACGAAGACGTCGCCCGGGCGCATCCCTATGAAGGTAACGAGCTGCATCTCGGCCTGCAGGAAAGCCCGGCGCTACCGCTCTGAAGACCGGCCGAGCTAGGGTACGGACCCATAAATGAAGCCGATTTAGCGGCAGAAATGGCAAAACTGCGCGAGGAAGCGTGTGCAGAGCGGGCCTTTGCCCGGTCAAGCGCGGTGACGCTGCGAGGGGAAGCCATTTTGCCGTCCTTCGGATTTGGCCGTTTCGGCCATATGCATCGTCGCAAAAGGCTTGAAAATGCACCACATTTCCTGCGCCTTCGCTCCTCACAGACGGTCAAAACGATCCAAACCAAATTGACTTCATTTATGGGCCCGTACCCTACCGCACCCGCACCGTGTCGAGCACCATGGCAACAAGGCGCGCGCGCAGACGCTCCTGCCCGGCATCCGTGAAAAGGTCATCGCCATAAAGATGCGAGAAGGTTGCCCGGTTGGAGATGTTGAACACGCAGAACGCGGATATGGTCCAGTGCAGTTCCAGCGGATCGACGTCGTCCCGGAATGCGCCCTCCTCGACGCCGCGGCGGCACAGATCTTCCAGCCCCGTGATGATCTGGCTGTTCAGCTTCGGGATGGTTTCCGACTGCTTCAGATGCTTGCCGTGATGGATGTTCTCGATCGCGATCAGGCGAATGTATTCGGGGTTTTCCCGGTGAAAGTCGAAGGTGAAGGCGGCGAGTTTCGCAAGAGCGTCCAGGGGCGGCAAAGCCTCCAGATCGAGTTGCCCCTCGCCCTTGCGGAGCCGCGTATAGGCCGCTTCGAGAACCTTGGAATAAAGGCCACTCTTGTCGCCGAAATAATAGTAGATCATCCGCTTTGACGTTTTCGTCCGCCGGATGATCTCGTCGATCCGGGCGCCGGAAAACCCGGCCTCCGCGAAAACGGACGTGGCCACGGCGAGAATGTCGGCCTTTACGCCTTCCGGGTCCTGTTTCCAGCTCGTCTTGCGCTCACCTTCGTTCTTTTTCACGCGCCTGACCCGCCTTTCGGAGAATTGATCATTGACAAATTAACTCTTTGGTACATTCTAAGTTGCCTATCAAACTGGTGCGTGCTTCGGAGGAGGGCAACGCGGTGAAGACGTCGATAGCGACGGTATCCATTGCCGGAGATCTGCCGCAAAAGCTGGCGGCAATTTCCGCTGCC
The DNA here is from genome assembly GCF_965229775.1 of Roseibium sp. GTDB lineage: Bacteria > Pseudomonadota > Alphaproteobacteria > Rhizobiales > Stappiaceae > Roseibium. Next base: position 3,284,264 of record NZ_OZ245929.1, on the reverse strand, counting down.
GGCTTCGACGGTATCGAGATCTTCGAACAGGACTTCATCGCTCATGACGGTGGCGCCACAGATGTCGGAAAAATGGTCCGAGACCATGGGCTAGAAATCCTGCTGTTTCAACCCCTACGCGACTTCGAGGGACTGCCCGAGCCCCAGCGCGCGCGAGCGTTTGACCGCGCAAAGCGCAAGTTCGACGTCATGAACAAGCTCGGAACCGATCTGGTCCTGATCTGTTCAAGCGTCCATCCGAAGGCGCTCGGGGGAATAGACAGGGCGGCATCCGACCTTGCCGAACTCGGTGACATTGCAAAGGCGCACGGTGTACGTGTCGGCTATGAGGCGCTCGCCTGGGGCCGTTACATAAACGACCACCGCGACGCCTGGGAAATCGTGCGCCGGGCGGATCATCCGTCTGTCGGTCTGATCGTCGACAGTTTCCATACGCTCGGGCGCAAACTCTCGCCGGACAGCATCCAGTCGATCCCCGGCGACAGGATCTTCTTCGTCCAGCTTGCCGACGCCCCCCGGATCGACATGGACCTGCTATACTGGTCTCGCCATTTCCGCAACATGCCGGGAGAAGGTGATCTCGATGTCACCGGATTTCTGAAGGCCGTCGCCGCGACCGGGTATGACGGTCCGATTTCCCTGGAGATTTTCAACGACCAGTTCCGGGGCGGCAGTCCCGAGTTGATCGCGCGTGACGGCTACCGCTCGCTGATGGCGCTGGCCGACGACGTGGAACGGGATGCTCCGCAGTCCCGGATCGGCATTCAGCCGATGCCGGCACGCCCCCGCGTCGAACAGGTCGAGTTCATCGAGTTCACTGCGGATGAAAGCTCCGCTGGCGAATTCGAACAGCTGCTGGCAAGCCTCGGGTTTCGCCTCGCGGCTCGGCACATCAACAAGTCGGTCACCGTCTGGCAACAGGGCGGCATCCGGATTGTCATCAACAAGGACGACAGCGGATTTGCACGCGCCTGCTTCGAGAAGCATGGCCTCGGCGTTTGTGATATCGGCCTGCGAGTCGACAGTGCGAGCGCGGCCGTGAACCGCGCCACCCGCCTCGGTGCGGAGCCGTTTCGCCAGCCGCTCAACGACGGGGAAATGGCGCTGCCGGCGATCCATGCCGTCAGCGGGTCGATCATGCATCTGCTTGATGAACCAAGCGGGCTGTCCGATGTCTGGGACGTGGAGTTCGAGCCTGTGGAGAGCGGTCCCGATGCCGGCCGGCTTAAGGCCGTCGATCACATCGCGCAGACGATGGACTACGCGGAGATGCTGAGTTGGTCGCTTTTCTACACCGCGCAATTCGACCTCGCCAAGCGTCCTGTCTTCGATGTGGTCGACCCCGGCGGCATCGTGCGCAGCCAGGTGATCGAGGCGCCCGACGGCGTCTTCCGCCTGACGCTGAACGGGGCGGAGTCGAAAGACACGCTCGCCGGACAATTCATCTCAGGCCGAAGCGCGTCCGCGGTGCAGCACATCGCTCTGTCCTGCGACGACATTTTCGAGACCGCAGCAGAACTCCGGTCCCGAGGCTTCCGGCCACTGGTCCTGCCCGGCAACTACTATGACGATCTTGCCGCCCGGTTCGGATTTGACGATCCGGAGATCGAGCGCCTGAAACAGTCGGCCATTCTCTACGACGAAGACGAACTGGGCGCCTTCTACCAGATTTACAGCCGGCCCGTGGCCGGCGGGTTCTTCTTCGAAATCGTTCAACGGACCGGCAATTATGCGGGTTATGGCGGGCCGAACGCGCCGTTCCGGACAGCTGCCATGAAGCGGCTGATGCGGCAGGAGGCGGCATGACGCTCCTGAAGGTCGGCCTGATCGGCTGCGGACGCATCAGCGACATTTACCTCAAGAACTGTGCAGCGTTTGACGGATTGGAGATCACTGCCTGCGCCAGCCTCGACATCGGGGAAAGCAGGGCCAAGGCTGCGCAGCATGGTGTGCCGAAAGCCTGCGAACCGGCCGAACTCCTTTCCGACCCGGATATCGATTGCGTGCTCAACCTGACCATTCCCGCAGCGCATGCGGATATCTGCCGGATGGCGCTTCAAAGCGGCAAACATGTCTACTCCGAGAAGCCGTTCGTGACGAACCTGAACGACGGGCGGGAAATCCTGGAGCTTGCACGCACCCGCGGGCTCCTGGTCGGCAACGCGCCCGATACATTCCTGGGCGGGCGCTGGCAGACCGTGCGCAAGCTGCTGGACAGCGGCGTCATCGGCGCCCCCACCGGCGTTTCGGCCTTCGTGCCGACACACGGGGTCGAACGCCATCACCCGAACCCGGATTTCTACTATCAGGAAGGCGGCGGTCCGCTGCTCGATCTCGGCCCCTACTACCTCACCGCAATGGTGTTTCTGCTCGGACCGATCACGCGCGTTGCCGGGATGGCGCGCAAGACTTTTCCCGAGCGCATGATCGAGAACGGGCCACGGCACGGCGCGATGATGCCGGTCGAGGTCGACACCCATTGCCTGAGCATGTTCGAGTTCGACAGCGGCGTCATCGGCCAGATGATGGTGTCCTTCGATGTCTGGGAAAGCGAGACACCGCGTCTGGAGATCTACGGCGAGGACGGCACGATCTGCATTCCGGACCCCGACCCTGGCGATGGCGCCAACATTTTCGCCGGCCCCGTCTGGTACAGAACGCGCGCCGAGTCCCGCTGGACCATGCGGCCACGCCCAGAGGCACCGGCGGAGTGGTGCGTGGCCGAGATCGATCATGGCTACAATTGGGACGCACGCGGGATAGGCCTGCTGGACCTGGCCTATGCGGTGCGCGACGGGCGGCCACCGCGCGCCAGCGGTGCGATGGCCTATCACGTGTGCGAGATCATGCAGGGGATGCTGAGGTCGCCCGAAATCGGTGCGTTCGTCAACATTTCCAGCCGCTGCGATGTGCCCGACCCGTTGCCTCAGAATTTCCCCGAAAGCGAGGGCTAACCGGATGCCGACCAGGATACTCGACTTTGCAGAACCTTTTTTCACGGTGAGCATCGTTACCGGCGAAACGACGGTCAGTGTCGGCGGCAAGGCCATCCTCCTGAACCTTGCGGAAAAACCCGTCAGGATCTTCGACCAGATGCTTGAACACCTGCAGTCCACCGTCATTGCGGATGTGGACATCAGGGACGTGGACAAGGCAATCCTGATCGAGCGCTTCGACGATTATCCGGACACGGACGCCCTCTTCGATCAGGTCAAACGTACATGGCCCTCAGCCTATGACGTGCGGCAGGAAGAGCGGCTCAGAGGGGTCAGCCACTACATGTCGCCGAAGGTCTGGATCGGCCGCATCGGGCTGACCATGTATCATTCCGGCTCGGTGCCGCTGAATGTGGGCCTGCACAGGGACCATCCCTTCTGCCCCGTGCCCGGCTTCCGCGAAGTCCATACCCAGGTTGTCGGCTTCGGCAAGATGCAGCAATGCCGCGAGAAGGACCCGTCGACCCTCTATCTGGAGGAACCGATGGCGCCGGGCACGACCCACCGCCCGATGTACGATGCCGAAGGCAACTATCCCTGGCATCAGTTCGAAACCATTACGCCGTCGATATTCATGGCTGTCGAGATGCTGCCGGAAGGCGCACAGCCGCCGGCTTGAGGTGACCCATGACCGAGAAACTTCTTCCCCAGTCCTTCGATTTTGACGGCCCCTTCCCGCGCCTTTCGAGACGTCTGCGGCTCGGGATCGTCGGCGGCGGCAGGATTTCCGCGACGCAGGCGATGGCCGCGCGGATGACGGATCTTTGGGAGATCAGCGCCGGAGCCCTGTCGTCCGACCCGGAAAAGGCGAAGGCCAGAGGCGCGGACCTCTTCCTCGATCCCGAACGCTGCTACGGTTCGTTCGATGAGATGGCCGAAGCCGAGGCGGTGCGGAGCGACGGGGTCGACGCCGTCATGATCACGACGCCGAACAACATGCATCATCCGGCAGCCCTCGCCTTCCTCGATCGAGGCATCGACATCCTCTGCGACAAGCCGCTCACCAACGAAATCGCAGAGGCGGAGGATCTTGCCGCGCGAAGCGCGGAGGCCGGAGTGGTTTTCGGCGTCTCCTACGTGATGTCGTGTTATCCGATGATCCGCCAAGCCAGGGAAATCGTCGCCTCCGGCATTCTTGGGGACATCAACCAGATCCACGTGGAATTCATGCAGGACTGGATGATCCCGGACGGCGTGGAAGCCGCGCCGCACGTCAAATGGCGGGTCGACCCGAAGATCTCCGGGCCAACAAGCTGCACAGGAGATATCGGCACCCATGCCGCGCATCTGGCAAGTTTCGTCTCCGGACTGCCGCTGACCCATGTGCGGGCCGAAATGCATGTGTGTGGCGCTCCCAAACCGCTGGAAGACACCGTCTTCATGATGACACGGTATGGCGACGGCGTTCCGGGCACGCTGATGGCGACCCGCCTCGCCTCGGGCAACAGGGGCGGATTGCGTCTCAGGATCTTCGGATCGAAGGGCGGCCTGGAATGGGACATGGAAGACGCCGAGCGGTTGCGGCTCAACGTGTTCGGAGACCCCGACCGGATCCTGAGCCGGGGCCATGGTCACGGCCTTTCCGCCGCCACCGAGCGCTTCGTGCGCACCGGGCGCGGCTTTCCGGAGGGCCTCATCGAGGCCTGGGCCAATCTCTATACCGAGTTTGCCATGGCCGTTGCCGCCCGCAGTGACGGTGTCGCTATCCCGGCAGACTGGATCCGCCTGCCGCGGGTCGGCGATGGCGAAGCCGGTGTGCGCTTCATCCATGCCGCCGTCGCATCCCACAACGAAGGCTCCATCTGGGTCGACGTCTGACGACCTGAGGTACCCGGACCCTATCCATGATAGCAAAACGGCCTATTTTCCAGATAGCTAAGACCTTCACGCCGCTTGACCGGAGGTGCCGGTTTTTCTAGCCTCACGGCCAGGGCGCCAATGAATGCATGCAAGCGTGGGGGATGGAAATGGATGCAGCGGAAGCGGCGATGCTTTGCCTGATCGCCGTGATCGGCCACCTGATGGCCTTGTTCTGGTTATGCGTCGAGGACTACGAAGTCGATCTCTCGCGCGACCGGATCTACAGCCTGCCGATCAAGGACCCGCAGGTGCGGCGGGAACTGAAGAACTCCCTGCACACGCCGCTGCATGCGCTCATGCTGATGATTTTCCTGCTGTTCGGGCTCTTCGACAGCCGGACGGTCGCCAGCTTCTTCGGCAGTCTTCTGCTCACGGCGCTCTGGGCCGAGATCTGGCACTATGCGTCCCACCGCGCCTTTCATTTGAAATCGCTCCACTGGATCCATGCCGAGCACCACCGCAGCCGCCTGTCCAGCCCGTTCACGGCGCTGTCCTTTTCCTTCTGGGAAAAGTTCATCTTCGACCTCGGCATTCTCGGGGTGCTTGCGCTGGTGGACCAGTTCCTGATGCCGCTGAACTTCTTCGGTATCGCGACCTGGTTTGCGCTGTACCTCGTGATCAATTCCTACGGTCACGCCAATTACGAAATCCGCTCTGAAAACTTCATGAAGGTCAAGGGCAAGTACATCACGTCGACGGTGTACCATGCGCTCCACCACTCACGGTACACGGGGAACTATGGCCTCGGCACACGGTTTCTCGACCGCATGTTCGGAACGGAGTGGCCGGACTCGGAAGCGGTTTTCGAGCGCGTGGTGGTGGAGAAAAAACCGTTGACGTCGCTCAAGGAGACCGTGGCGGAACCGGACGGGAGCTGACCGATGGAACCCGACATCCTGACCGAACTGACGTCGATCTGTAGCGAGCACCGGTTCCCGCCCGGGCATGTGCTGCGCTACGAAGGCGGCTTTGCCGGTGACATGCTGCTGGTGCTGGAGGGAGAGGTCGAAGTCCGTTTCGAGCAGGGCGACCTGTCCACCCGCCTGACATCCGGCCGCAACACGATCCTCGGTGAAATCGGCTTTCTGACCGGAAGCGGGGCATCGGCACGCGTTGAAACACTCACGGACATACGCGCGCTCGGCATCGGCCGAAAGGAACTCGATCTCCTCGAAGCACGGCAGCCGGAGATGGCAACCGCCTTTTCCAGATATCTTGCGAAGCTGATGCGGGCGCGGCTGAAGCAGAATGACGTCCTGCTCGACGATTTCGAAAAGGCGGACCCGCCGCCGCTCGAAGTGTTCCAGTGCAACACCGAGGATCTCATTCTTCGCGCGCAACGCCTGCGCTACGAGGTCTATTGCGGCGAGTTCGGGCGCCCCTCTCCCTATGCCGACCATGAGGCGCGTACGCTCATCGATCCGCTCGACGAGCACGGCACCAGTTTCATCGCCGTCTACGAGGGCGAAGACGCGGGAACCGCGCGTGTCAATCTCGCACAGCATGGTGGGCTTTCCATCCTGCCGGAGCTCTACGGCATGGGCGCTTCCGATCACCATCCGCACAAGACCTGCGTCATCACCAAATACGCGATCCCGGAGAAATGGCGCGGCGGTGCGACCTACATGCGGATCTTCGCCGGCATCGCGACATTCGTGCAGGCGACCGGCATTCGCGAGATCTACATCGACTGCGTGCCGGATCTGGCGCGCTTCTATGCGACGATGAAATTCCGGCAATCGGCGGACGAGTTCGTCCACTACGAGAACGGCCTCTCGGTCCCCATGGTGCTCGATGTCGCGGAATATCACGCGCGCATCCCCATCGATGAACGCCTGAGGCGCAATCGCTGGCGCTGAACATTGAGGATCAGCCGGCAGCCAGTTCCTGCTTATGCGCCTCGACCAGATCCGCCATGCTGTCGAACCGGAAATCGACTGTCGGCATGTCTCCCGGGTTCATTGTCGCACCAAATCCTTGCTTGTCGTGGCGGCGATAGATCCAGCAGTTTGCAAGACCATGCCGGTTGGCCGGAGCATGATCATGAAACATGCTTTCGGCCGTGTGCAGGATTTCATGCCTGGCGATGCCGTTGCGGGTGAGCGTTTCGAGCATGTATTCGAAATTGCGATCTGCGGGTTTGTAGCTGCCGACATCCTCGGCGGTATAGACCCCGTCGAAGTGGACACCCAGGCGACCGTTCGAGCCCGAGAAGCTCAGATTGTCCGTGTTGGTCAGGACGACCAGCCTGAAGTGTTCCTTCAGATAGGCGAGCGCCTCCCTGCTGTCATCGAAGGCCGGCCATTGACGGACGGACAGGCCGTAGGCCGCACATTCCTCCCATGTCACCTCGACGTCCCATTCTTCGGCGAGGCGCCGATAGACGACACCCAGCAGATCCGAATACTTCTTTGCCGGCGTCCAGCGCTGGCTGGTGGATTCATGATAGGCGTGCGCTTCCAGAATGTCGTCCCGGCTCAGGTACCGGCTGACCTTGTCGGTCAGCGGTTGCAGCGCGGTCACCATTCCGCTCTCCCAGTCGATCAGTGTGCCATAGACGTCAAACGTGAGAGCCTTGAAATCAGAAAGCTTCATTGGGGTGTCCGATCTGTTGAAGATGTTATGTGGATCCGGTGCATCATTTCTGCCGGCTCAGGAAATCGACCAGCAGACCGGAAATCTTTTCAGGCTGATCTTCCATCGCGAAGTGCCCGCAGTTTTCAAGAACGTGAAGCTCCGAGCCCGGGATTGCGTCGCGAAGCTTGTGCGCCCAGCCCACAACCTGCCAGGCATCGTCCGCTCCCCAGATCAATTGCACCGGGAGCCTGCCGAGTTCGTGCAGCCGGTCTGCAACCTCCTGCGTATGCCGCGGATCGTAGTGGCGGACCTGATGCTGGAAGAGACTGCCCTGTCCGATCGGGCCGGATATGAAATCCAGATAAATGCCTTCCGCGGTTTCGTCCAACTCGTCCGGGTCGTGAACGGTGCTGAGCAGCCAGTCGTGGAAATGCTGCCGATGTTCGCCGTCACCCGCCTTGATGAGGCGTTCCAGGCCATTTTGCATCTGTTCGTTCGTGCGCTTCGACGGCCATGAATCGAACGAGACCGTGTCGATCATGGTCAAAGACCGGAGCCGTTCCGGATATGAGACGCCGAAGCGCTGTGCGATGCCGCCACCGATGTCATGGGCGATCAGGTGGAAATCATCCAATCCCCAATGACGCAGCAAACCCTGAAGTATCGGGACCTGACCGGTGACCGAGGTGTCAACGTCCGGGTTCCAGGGACGTTCCGACAGGCCGAAGCCAAGAAGATCGTAGATGTGGACCTTGTAACCGGCGTCCACCAGGGCTGGGGCAATCTTGCGCCAGATGTAGGACGAGGACGGTGTCCCGTGGATAAGCACGACAGGTTCGCCGCTGCCGTGGATGCCATGTGCAATGCGGGTGTTATCGATCAGTACGTGTTCATTGACGAGATGCATGGTTGCCGCTCCGCGAAATGAGGTCTTTCCAAATTCCTAGCGCACCCCTATGATATGAATCAAATGAATGAATGTCATATAATCATCTGTTTTTGTCATTGGAGACTCAAATGCCGGAACGTTTGGAGATCGATGCCCTTCGCGCGTTGCTGACGATCGTGCAGCAGGGCGGCGTCACCAGGGCGGCCGAGCATCTTTGCGTGTCCCAGTCGGCGGTCAGTCACAAGATCCGGCGGCTGGAGCAGAATCTTGATTGCGAACTTCTGACCAGGCGCGCCGGCGCACCGCTTCTGACAGAAGACGGTGAGCGGCTCAGAACCTATGCAAGCCGGATTGTCGATCTGCATGACGAGGCACTCGCATCGCTCCGGAAGCGGCCGGTGTCCGGCACGATCCGGCTCGGGATGACCGAAGACACGACAACGAGCGGCGTAGCCCGGATCCTCGGCCGGTTCACGCGGCTGTTTCCCGAGATCACGGTTCACACGCGCGCAAGCCAGAGCCTGTGCGTGCAGGACTGGCTGCAGGCGGGTGAACTCGATGTCGCCGTGATGCAGATCTTCCGGAAAGACGTGAAACCGGGCGATCTGATCCTCTTCGAGGACACGCTCCATTGGGTACGGTCGCCGGATCTCATCCTGGATACGAGCGCTCGCATTCCGTTCCTGTCCTTCGACAGCAACTGCTTTTACAAGGTCTGGGCGTTCTCCGAGGGCCTGTCGGAGGGGCACCGGCTCGAAAACGTTCTGGAGTGCCCGAGCGCGGCGGGCATCCAGTCGGCGGTCAGATCGGGTCTCGGCGTCGCACTCTTGAACGGGCTTCACGTCACACCGGACATTGCCACGATCGAAAACGAACTTCCCACCCCGCCGGACATCACCTACATCGCCCGGGTGCGTGACGGTGCCGCCAGTCCGGCGGTCGATGCATTGATCGGTGAGATCGCCAAGGAAGTGCAGTCGGCCATCCCGCTGCGCATTGCGGGCTGAACCGCAGCCGGACGGAAGAGCCGGCCAATTCCGGTATGCGAAAACAAACAAAAACGGCGGCTGCGAAGAGAGGCAGCCGCCGCAATCGTTAGGGTCAGGACCCATTAATTTGGTTGAATTGGCGCTGCAAGCGGCAATGAGCTGCAAGGAAAAGCGCGACAAGCGGGCTTCCTGCCCGGTTGAGCGGTTTGACGAAGCAGATCGAAGCCGGTTTTGCGTCCCTAAGGGATAGGGTGGATTTGCCCGGCAACATCGTTGCAAATCTTTGGAAACCGGGCGGTTTCCTGCAGCTTTGCGCCTCGTATCCGAACAAATTCATCCCTACCAATTCATCCAAATTAATGGGTCCTGACCCTAAATCCTCCGGACTTCCGTCCGCAGTTCCGGCGAGATCAGGCCGCTTTGGCCTTGAATTCGATCCGGCGGCGGTGAAGCACCGGCTCGGTATAGCCGTTCGGCTGGCTGGTGCCTTCGATCACGAGTTCGCACGCCGCCTGGAATGCGACGGAATTGTCGAAGTCGGCGGCCATCGGCCGGTAGAGCGGGTCGCCGGCGTTCTGCTCATCGACAACCGCGGCCATGCGTTTCATGGTTTCCATGACCTGCTCTTTCGTGGCCACGCCATGATGCAGCCAGTTGGCGATATGCTGCGACGAAATCCGCAGGGTGGCCCGGTCTTCCATCAGGCCGACGTTGTTGATGTCCGGCACCTTGGAACAGCCGATCCCCTGCTCGACCCAGCGCACGACATAACCCAGAATGCCCTGTGCGTTGTTGTCGAGCTCGGCCTGAATGTCTTCCGGCGCCCAGTTCGGCCGCTCGGCAACGGGGATGGAGAGGATATCCTCGACCCTGGCCGCATCGCGCGACCTGAGCTCCGCCTGACGGTTCGCGACCGAGACCTGGTAGTAGTGAAGCGCGTGCAGGGTCGCCGCCGTCGGGGACGGCACCCAGGCTGTGTTGGCGCCGGACATCGGGTGCCCGATCTTCTGCTCCAGCATCGCCTGCATCAGGTCCGGCATCGCCCACATGCCCTTGCCGATCTGCGCGTGCCCCGGCAGGCCGCAGGCGAGACCGACATCGACATTGTTGTTTTCATAGGCGCCGATCCAGGTTGAGGTCTTCATGTCCCCCTTGCGGATCATCGGACCGGCTTCCATGGACGTGTGCATCTCGTCGCCCGTGCGGTCCAGGAACCCGGTGTTGATGAAGAAAACACGGTCCTTCGCCTGACGGATGCACTCCTTGAGATTGATCGTCGTGCGGCGCTCCTCGTCCATGATGCCCATCTTGAGCGTGTTGCGCTCAAGGCCCAGCGCGTCTTCGACCCGGTCGAAGATCTCGGAGGCGAAAGCCACTTCCTCGGGGCCGTGCATCTTCGGCTTGACGATATAGACCGACCCGGAGCGGCTGTTGAGATTACCGCCGTTCGGGCCAATGTCGTGGAGCGCGATCAGCGAGGTGATCATGCCGTCGAGCAGGCCTTCGGGCACCTCGTTGCCGTCCTTGTCCAGAACCGCATCGATGGTCATCAGGTGACCGACATTGCGCACCAGAAGCAGCGAGCGGCCGTGGAGCGTCAGGGCGGAGCCGTCGGGCGCGGTGTAGTTGCGGTCACCATTGAGGCGGCGCGTGACGGACTTGCCGCCTTTTTCGAACGTGTCTTCAAGATCGCCCTTCATCAGGCCGAGCCAGTTGCCGTAGACGACGACCTTGTCCTCGGCGTCGACCGCCGCCACCGAATCCTCGCAGTCCATGATCGTCGACATGGCCGATTCGAGGACCACGTCGGAGATGTGTGCCGCGTCGGTCTTGCCGATCGGGTGCTGCGCATCGATGTTGATTTCCAGGTGCAGGCCGTTCCTGACCAGCAGGATCTTGTAGGGCGCATCGGTGTCACCCGAATAGCCGGCAAACTGTGACGGGTCCGCCAGGGCGACATCCCCGCCTGCCGTCTTCACAAGCAACGCCTCGGCGCTGACGGCAAAACCCGTTGCCTGTGTCCAGCTGCCCGAGGCGAGCGGTGCTGCCTCGTCAAGTACCTTGCGCGCATAGGCGATCACCTCAGCGCCACGCGCCGGATCGAAGCCTCCGGGCGCGGGTTTCGAGCCCATCGCGTCCGTGCCGTAGAGCGCATCGTAGAGAGACCCCCAGCGCGCGTTTGCAGCATTGAGCGCATAGCGTGCATTCATGACAGGCACCACGAGCTGCGGGCCGGCGACAGACCCGATTTCGGGATCGACCCGGTCCGTGCCGACGCCGAAGTCGTCGCCCTGGGGCACGAGATAGCCGATGTCGCTCAGGAAGGCCTTGTAGGTGGCCATGTCGGGCGTTCCCGGATTGGCCTTGTGCCAGGCATCGATCTTTTCCTGCAGCGCATCGCGCTTTTCCAGCAGCGCCTTGTTGCGTGGTGCCAGATCATGGATGAGGGACGACAGGCTGCTCCAGAAATGATCCTGGTCTATTCCAGTCCCTGGCAACGCCTGAGTGTTCACAAAGTCATAGAGAACGTCGGCAACTTGCAATCCGTGGGCATTCGTTCGGGCGGTCATTCGTCTCTCCAGGCGCATGGCTCGAGTTTTGTCATTTAACCGGTGTTTTGGGGCGTTCGGCATCGTTCGTCAATTGCTCAAGAGAACGCATGACTTTTTCCAAAATGGAAAAAATAAACATTATTATATCTGAAATTACACCCTCGGAGCGAAGATTTGGCTTTCCGTCCAACGGCTGATCCTATACCGGTGTCTGCTCCAGACGGTTCCGCTCTCCAGGCCTTTCATGTTCGCGATTGCTCGAAGATTCGGCGACATGACATATGGCAATGCCTTTGTCATGCTGACGCTCACCACGCTTTTCTGGGGCGGCAACACGGTTGCCGGCCGCCTCGCCGTCGGCGAGGTGTCCCCGATGATGGTGGTGTTCCTGCGCTGGGTCCTCGTTGCCGGAATTCTCGTTCCGCTGTGCTGGACCAGGATGCGGGCCGACTGGGATGTCATGCGCCCTTACCTTCCGCGCATGATCCTGATGGCCGCGTTCGGGTTCGTCGGCTTCAACTCGCTGTTCTATATCGCGGCGACACAGACGACGGCGGTGAACCTGGGCATCATCCAGGGGTCGATGCCGATCATCGTGCTGATCGGGTCCGTGATCTTTTTCGGAACGAAGGTTCGGATCCTGCAGGTCCTCGGTATTCTGCTGACCCTCGTGGGCGTGACGATGATCGCGGCACAGGGAAGTCTCGAGGTGTTGATGTCGCTCGCGGTCAACCCGGGCGACGGCTACATGCTGCTGTCTTGCCTTCTCTATTCAAGTTACGCGCTTGCACTGCGAAATCGCCCGAAGGTTTCCGGACTGACCTTCTTTGCGGTCCTGTCGGCCATATCCGTCGTGGCCTCGGTACCCGGGCTGATTTTTGAGGTCTCGACGGGAACGGCCCAGTGGCCGACCTTCGACGGCTGGCTTGTCGTCCTCTATATCGCCGTCTTCCCCTCCTGCCTTTCGCAGATCTTCTTCATGCGCGGCGTGGATCTCATCGGACCTGCGCGCGCGGGCGTGTTCGTCAACCTCGTCCCGATTTTCGCGGCCGTGCTTGCCGTCTCGATCCTGAGCGAACCGTTCAAGTGGCACCACGGCATTGCCCTTGTTCTGGTGCTGGGCGGGATCTGGCTTTCCGAACGCAAGGCCGACCCTGCAGCCTGAACGCAGGTGCGAAATAAAATTTCAGTGAATTTGATATCGCCGCATTCACAAGGCACATTGGGTTTATGGAAACACCATTGATTACAGGCGCATTCGCGCTTTTATTGATAACAATCTCATTGCTGCAACCGCTGGCCCGGCGGCTCGGTCTCGCGCCGAGCGTGCTGCTTGCGATCGTCGGGACCCTGATCGGCATCTCGGCCACCTATCTGTTCTACACGAACCATACCAACCGCTTCGACGACTTTGCCGAGATCTTTGCCGATCCGCCTCTGAACTCGGAAATGATCCTCTACATGTTCCTGCCGTTGCTGCTGTTCCAGACAACGATCACGCTCGATATCCGCAGGATCCTGGAAGACATCGTTCCGATCCTGGTGATGGCGGTGCTGGCGGTTTTTGTCGCGACCGGATTCATCGGTTTCGCGCTCTATCCGCTGGCATCGGTCTTCCTGTCGCCCGAAATCACGCTGATCGTGTGCCTGCTGCTCGGCGCGATCGTTGCGACCACAGACCCGGTGGCCGTCGTCGCCATATTCAGGGATATCGGCGCGCCTGCGCGGCTCGGCCGGATCGTCGAAGGCGAGAGCCTGCTGAACGATGCCGCCGCGATCGTGATCTTCGTCATCCTGCTCGGCGTTCTGACACAGCACGAGACGATCACCGCGAGCGAAGCGGCCATCGCCTTCGGCAGATCCTTCATCGGCGGACTGGTCGTGGGTGCGATCCTGGCACGCGTGGCGGTCAGTCTGCTGACGCTGATGCGCGACCTTCCGCTGGCCCAGGTTACTCTCAGCCTTGCCCTTCCCTACGGCACATACGTGCTGAGCGACCAGTTCGCGGACGTTTCGGCCGTTGTCGCCGTCGTGTGCGCGGGCACGATCTTCAACCTTTACGGACTGTCGCGCATCCAGCCGTCGAACTGGCAGTTCCTGCATTCCGTCTGGGAGCAGCTCTCCTTCTGGGCGGCCTCGCTGATCTTTCTTCTGTCCGCCATCCTCATTCCCAAGCTGGTGGGCGGATTCGCGCCCATCGACATCCTGTTGCTGGCCGTCGTGATCGTCGCCGCACTGGCCGCGCGTGCGCTGGTGATTTTCGGGCTCCTGCCGATGATGAGCCTGTTCGGTGCGGGACAATCCGTCAGCAACAAGTACAAGACTGTCATCCTGTGGGGTGGCATGCGCGGCGCGGTCACGCTGATCCTGGCGCTCAGCGTTTCGGAGCACGCGGTCCTTAATGCGGAAGTGTCCGGCTTCGTCACCAAGCTCGCCACCGGCTTCGTTCTCTTCACGCTGCTTGTCTACGGCACCAGCCTGAAACCCCTGATCCGTCTTCTCGGCCTGGACCGGCTGAATGCAAGGGACGAAGCGCTCAGAACGCAATTTCTTTCGCTCGCGATGCTGGATGTGCGCTCGGAACTCGAAAGCGCCGCCAAGAGCTACCACATCGACGAACGGGTCGCCTCGGGGGTTCTGAAGGGCTACGAGGACCGGGCAGCGGCAGCGGCCTCCGAAACGAACAAGCTCGAGGAACTCTCGGACTGGGACCGCGTCCGGATCGGCCTGATTGCGCTGGCCGACCGGGAGCAGCAACTCGTGCTCGAGCACTTTCATGAAAAGACGATCTCGGGACGCGCGGTTTCGCGGTTCCTGACCCTGACAGGACAGATCGGTGACCTGACCCGAAGCGATGGCCGCGCAGGCTACAACAAGGCGACCCGGCAGCCCCTGAAATTCGGCTTCGGCTTCCGGTTTGCGCAGACCCTTCAGAGGCGCTTGCGGATCGCGCGGCCGCTGGCCAACCAGCTTGCCGACAGGTTCGAGTTCCTGCTGATCTACAGGATCCTCGCCGACGAATTGATCGACTTCAACAACCGGCGCATCCGGCCGCTTCTGGGGGAACGCGTCGGCGACATTCTCAACGACACGCTGTGCCTGCGGCAGGACGAAACGATCCAGGCCATCGATGCGCTGCGCCTCCAGTATCCGGACTATGCGGACTCACTTGAGCGCCTGTTCCTGCTCAAGGCCGGCGTGCGACTGGAAGAGACCGCCTATGACGACGCCAAGGAGCAAATGCTGATCGGCACGGAACTGCACCGCGATCTTCTGCGCGACGTGGAAAGCTCCAGAAAGACAAGCCACACACGGCCAACGCTGGATCTGGGCCTGAAGACACGTGATCTCGTGAGCGCGCATCCCCTGTTCAAGGATCTTCCCGGCAAGCAGCAGAAGGCGATCCGCCGGATGATGCGGCCGCAGTTTGCCACGCCCCGCGAGAAGCTGATCCGCCGCGGCGACCGGGGCGATGCCGCCTATTTCATCGCATCCGGCGCGGTCGAGGTTCAGGCGCCGAGCCACACCGTTCGTCTCGGACGCGGAGACGTCTTCGGGGAAATCGCGCTCATGACGGGTGGACGGCGCAGCGCCGACGTCGTCGCGCTCGGCTATTGTCAGCTGCTCAGCCTCGGCGCCCATGATTTCAAGTCTCTCATGGACCAGCATCCGGACCTGCGCGACCATGTCGTCGCGCTTGCCGAGATGCGGCAGCTGATGAACACCGACATGGCGGAGCACGAAATAGAAGACCCGGTGGTGCCGCAATTCGCTTCCGAAGATCCCCCGCAGGACGCTGAAGAACAGGGCGAAGCAACCGGCGGCGACGGCAATCCGCCCAGCACAGCCGAAGAGGCTGCGAGCCCGGCAGATGCGGATGGGGAAACGGTCGACATCGAGGTCACGGAGGAAATCAAGGTGACCGAGACAATCACGGTTTCCAAGGGCAAGGACAAGACCACGAACGAGCGTGCGCCGGTTGCCGCCGCCGAACCGGAAACCGCGCCGGAAACGGATACAAAAAGAGAGACCGCCTCGGGTTGAGGCGGTCTCCCTGCAAGTGGCTCAAACCGTTTATCCGGCCTTCTGGATCTCGACCGAATGCGGATAGGGGATCGAAACGCCGCCGGCATCGAAGGCTTCCTTGACGGCCTTGAGCATGTGGAATTTCAGTTCCCAATAGTCTCCCGCCTCGCACCAGAGGCGAACGCCGAGGTCGACGGAACTGTCGCCGAGATTGGTGACACGCACCCAGGGCTCTGGGTCCTTCTGGACGCGCTCGTCCGCGTTGGCGACATCCAGGATGATCTGGATGGCCTTGTCGGCATCGTCGCCGTAGTCAATGCCGAAAGTCAGATCGAGACGGCGTGTGTCATGCGCCGAATAGTTGGTGACGACCGCACCCCAGGCCTGGCCGTTGGGCATGATGATCTGGACGTTGTCGGGTGTCACGAGTTCCGTGACGAAGATATTGAGATCCTTGACCGTGCCCGACGTGCCGCCGATGTCGACAAACTGGCCGATCTTGTAGGGACGGAAGATGATCAGCATCACCCCGGCGGCCACGTCACTGAGCGTTCCCTGCAGCGCCAGGCCGATGGCCAGTGTACCCGCGCCGAGTACGGCGACAAGGCTGGTGGCCTCGATACCGAAAAGCTGAAGGATCGCAATCAGCGTGACCAGCAGGATCAGCCAGCGGACGATGGACGCGGCGAAACCGCCGATCGTGTCGTCGATCTGCGGATGGCTGACAATCCTGCGCCGTACCAGCCCGGAGACCATGCCCGCCACGATCCAGCCGATAATGAGAACAACGACTGCTTTCACCGCATTGATTATCAGTGGCCCATAGGCGCCAACCTGATCCATTGCACTTTCCATGCGATCCCCCTTTTTGGATACAACCCGACCGAACTCTCCCGACTAAACTCCAGAATTTTGAACGCGTCAAAACAATCGGCGCTTCGACCCACTGCTGTCCGGTTTAACCCGCAGTTCATCTAGCTAGGCGGTCCTCAGTCAATGAACTTGTCATTCCGGCTGAAGCGCAGCGGAAGGCTGGAACCCAGTAACCACCTGTTTCTCCTTCATCTTTCAACCTTCGGCCACATGGAGTACTGGTTCCCGGTCTTGCCGCGCGTGCGGCAAACCGGGACGACAAATCGAAGAAACAATTCCGTATTGCGATCATGCGACGTACGGAATTATTATGTTTCCTCAGGGACATAAGTTCGACAGTACTTTGTGAACCGGACAGCAGTGGCTTCGACCACAGATTGGTGCGGCCGCCCGCACCTGTTCCTATGGATGTGCGTCGCGCCAGTCTTCCAGGAACTGAACCATGTCCTCGTTGCCGCAGCCCGATATGAAATCGGGATAAAGCACGCTGCCCGCCTCCAGCAGCAGCCGCGCACAGGACATGTGGTCGGCTTCTGCGCGCCTGGGGGCGAATTCGGACCCGTGTATCACCGTATCGAGGGCGTCGCCGCCGTAGTCGTTCTTGCGCGTCAGATCCGGACTGAGCGTGAGAAAATAGGCCACTTCCTCGACAAGCCCGTTCCAGCCAGCCACATGCAAAGGCGGCAGGCCCATGCTGTCGGGCACATCCGGATCGAGGCCGGCCGTCACCAGCCGCTTCATGTGATCAAGCTTGCCCGGGATGAAGGCCAGCCGGGTCAACAGGCCCTTGTCTTCCTCGCTCAGACCGCCGAGATCCAGCATACCGGGCACGTCCGCCCCGGACGCGCAGGCCGCCAGGACGCGTTCATTCCCATTGAGGGGGGTGGCAAACCCCTTCCCTGCCAGATGGTCCGCAACGGGAAGATTGCCGTATAGGCAGGCCATTGCATGGGCCGTGTGGCCATCCCACACCGCGTTCGGATCGGCGCCGAATGTCAGCAGCAGGTCGACCACCTCGACCGAAGCGCCACGCCGGGCCGCCTGGTGCAACGACGGGATCGTATTCATGGGCAGACCGCTCGGATGATCGGGCACGGTCAGGTTCGGGTCCGCGCCCGCCTCCAGGAGCATCCGAACCATCTCCAGGTTGTCGAAATCGAGTGCCCTTGGAAGCGCGTTGGTGCCATCGGGTTTGGCGCCGTGTTTCAGGAGCAGCGCCAAGGCCCGCGTGTGCCCGAGTTCGGTGCTGTGGTAGAGGCTTTCGTCATCATTCGGATTGGCACCCTGTTCCAGAAGCCATTTGCCCAGCGCGTAATTGTCCGCATGGCACATCGCTCCATAAAGCGCGGACAGCTTGTAGTCACCATCGGGGTCCGGCGAATAGCCGTCATCCACGTCGGCGCCTCCCACGCGCAGCAATTCCGCGATCGCGAGCATATCGCCGGATTTGTCCGGGCTGCGATGGATCTCCTGTGAATAGGCAAGGTGCAGCAGCGGCGACCTGATGCCGACCTTGCGCGTCGCCGATCCCGGATCCGCCTCGATCGCGCGGCGGACACCGTCCAGGTCGTAGAGCGCGACCTTCAGACCCAGATTGTCGTCCTTCAGGTCCGGCTCATCCTTCAGCAGGCGCTCCGTCACCCAGTGCTGGCCGAAGTAAAGCGCGACCTTCAGACGCTCGGCCTTTTCTTGCCGATTCATGGCGCGGCTTTCAACGGCGAATTTGAGCTTCGGCCAACTGTCCTGCCCGGCCTCGCGGGCAATGACATGCAGAAAATCCGCGTGTCTGAGCGGCCTGTCCCCGCTCACATGCGCGGACACGCGCGCGGCGGCGTCCGCATCGCCTGCCGCGTGTTGCTTTCGCAACCGGCGCGCAGCCTTCTTGTGAGCGTCAAGTTCCGGGGGAATGCCGTTGGTCATGGCTTTTCTCCTGTTCGTACCGCCCGGACGATCCGCTGGTTTCGGGCGCAGGTGAAAAACCGGCTATTTGCATCTGGTGTCAGGGTGCTTTCGCTGTCCGCGGATCCGGTTGCCGCCCTCATCGGCCCGGAAAGGCTGCCTGAACGGGCTCACAATTGCAAGCCCGCTGCGTCGCTCAGCGGCGTCGCCCGTCAGGACTTTGCCGGTCCGAGATCCGCCGGGGCGGGAACGTCGTCGGGGACAAAGAAGTCCGGCGCCAGCGACAGGCTCGAATCGACCCGATAGGCATCGAAATCGGTAACGCCGCGGCTGGCAAGGAAAGTGTCGTCGATCAGGAACTGGCCGGTGAAGTCCTTCGACGGAGAGGAGAAGATCTCATGGGCGGCATCAGCGAGAATGTCGGGCGTCCGGCTCTGCTGCATCATCTTGTCGCCGCCGATGATGTTCTTGATCGCAGCCGTTGCGATGGTGGTTCTGGGCCAGAGCGCGTTGACGGCAATGCCCTTGGAGCGCAGCTCGCCGGCCAGGCCGAGAACAACCAGGCTCATGCCGTATTTCGCGATCGCGTAGGGCGTGAACGGCGCGAACCATTTCTCCTGCATGTCGAGCGGCGGCGACAGCATGAGAATGTGCGGATTTTCGGCATTCTTCAGGTGCGCGATCGCGTGTTTGCAGCAAGCCAGCGTGCCGCGCGTGTTGATCTGGTGCATCAGGTCGAAACGCTTCATGTCGGTCTGCTCGACAGGCGTCAGCTGGATAGCACTGGCATTGTTCACCAGGATATCCAGGCCGCCGAAGTGGACTGCCGTCTTGTCTATCGCTGCTTTCACCGCTTCATCGTCGCGAACGTCCACTACCAGCGGCAGGGCCTTTCCGCCGGCCGCCTCGATTTCCTCGGCCGCCGTGTAGATCGTTCCCTCGAGCCTGGGATGCGGTTCCGCCGTTTTCGCAGCAATGGCGATGTTGGCGCCGTCCCGTGCCGCTCTGAGCGCTATTGCCTTGCCGATGCCGCGCGAGGCACCCGTGACGAACAGTGTCTTGCCCTTCAGGGACATGCTTGTTTCCTCCGGAAAGTTGCCGTTGTGACCGGGTTCCGTGCCTGAACGCCCGGTCACGCCTTTTTCTTGGTCATGAAGGCCTGGAATGCCGCAATGGTTTCAGGCGCGGTCAGCCGGTCGGCGAAAATGCTGATTTCTTCCTCAACACGCTCCGACAGCGCGCCGGTGTTGCCCTTGAGAAGCTGTCTCGACAGGGCCATCGCCTCCGGCGGCTTTGCCGCGATCTGCTTCGCGCAGGCAAGCGCCGTATCGTCGACATTGTCATCGACGATCTCATTCACCAGTCCCAAACGCTCCGCCTTTTCCGCGGTCAGCGGATTGCCGAGGCACAGGAGTTCGAATGCGCGTGCGTGCCCCATCAGCTGCGGTCCGAGCAGGCTCGAACCGGCCTCGGGCACAAGCCCGAGATCGACGAACGGAGAGCGGATAAATGCGCGCGGACTGGCAAAGACCATGTCGCAATGCATCAGCAGCGTCGTGCCGACACCGATGGCGAGCCCGTCAACCGACGCGACCAGCGGCTTCTGCGTGCGAACGAGAGCCCGAAGGAACCGGACCACCGGCGTTTCAGACACCGCAACCCGTCCGGCATATTGCAGGAAATCGCCGATATCATTGCCGGCAGTGAACACCTCCGGCTGGCCGCAGATCAGATGGCAGCGGATATCCGGATTCTCGTTTCCGGCTTCCAACGCATCGGCAAGATCGGTGTACATGGCGCCCGTCAGGGCATTCTTTTTCTCCGGCCGATCGAGGCGCAGGGTCTGGACGCCCTCGTCCAGGCTAGTGCGGATCATTGGTCATTCTCCCGTCTCAGGATGCCAGCGCTTCAGGGTCAAACGCCTTGATCGCGTCCGCGGACAGAACGATGTCCGATTTCAATCCACCGGTCTCGCCCAGCACCGTTTCGCAGAAACTGCGCGCGAGCAAGGTTCTCTCGGCCTGCCGTTCGGCCGGTTCTTCCGAGGAGCGGAGCGCGCCCCTGGCGAGCAGGGCACCACCCAGGGCAAGACCCGCGACCCGCAGATAGGGGGTTGCGCCGGAAAGCGCGTCCGCCGTGCGTCCGTCGGCAAGGGCGGCAAGCATGTAGCCGGTCGCCTCCTCAAGGTCCCGAACGCTCTCACCCAATCGTGCGGCGGTCGCCCCGAATTCCGGCCGGTTGGAGGTGGCAACCTCACCGGCGACCGCCTTCAGTTCGGCAATGAACCCCTTGATGTGCTCACCGCCCGATAGCGGCAGCTTGCGAAGCACAAGGTCAATGGATTGTATCCCGTTGGTGCCCTCGTAGATCGGGGCAATGCGCGCATCGCGCAGATGCTGGGCCGCGCCGGTCTCCTCGACATACCCCATGCCGCCATGGATCTGGACACCGAGCGAGGCGACCTCGACGCCGAAATCGGTGGAAAGCGCCTTTGCGATCGGCGTCAGCAGGCTGGCGCGTTCGTTCCAGAAAGTCCGCCCTGCTTCGTCTTCACTGACATTGGCCATATCGATCGCGTGGGCGCAGGCATAGCAGATCGCACGGGCAACCTGCGTCTTGGACTTCATCGTCAGGAGCATGCGCTTGATGTCCGGATGGCGCGCGATCGGGCTCATGCCCTCGCCGCTGTCACCCGGCGCCCTGCCCTGTTTCCTGTCGATGGCATAGTGAAGAGCCTGCTGATAGGCCCGTTCGGCAACACCCAGCCCCTGGATGCCCACGGCGAGGCGGGCGTTGTTCATCATTGTGAACATGCAGGCAAGACCCTTGTTCTCCTCGCCGACGAGCCAGCCGATCGCCCCGCCTTCGTCGCCATACACCATCGTGCAGGTCGGTGACCCGTGGATGCCCAGCTTGTGCTCGACACCGGCAACGCGGACATCATTCCGCGCGCCAAGCGAGCCGTCCTGGTTGACCAGGAACTTGGGCACGAGGAACATGGAAATGCCCCGGGTCCCCGCCGGCGCATCCGGCAAACGCGCCAGAACCATGTGCACAATGTTGTCGGTCAGGTCGTGATCGCCATAGGTGATGAAGATCTTCTGGCCGAATATCCTGTAGGTGCCATCGTCGTTGCGTTCCGCCTTCGCCCGCAGCGCATTGAGGTCCGAGCCCGCCTGCGGCTCGGTCAGGTTCATGGTGCCCATCCATTCGCCCGACACCAGCTTGTCCAGATAGGTCGCCTTCAGGTCGTCCGAGGCATGTTTTTCCATCGCCTCGACCGCGCCGATCGTCAGCGTCGGTCCGATTGCAAAGGCCATGGAACCGGAATTCCACATTTCCATTGCCGCCGCGGAGAGCATCTGCGGCAGGCCCTGACCACCGGATTCCACATCGGCCGACAGGCCGTTCCAGCCCCCCTCGATCCAGGCATGGTAAGCTTCGCGCCAGCCGGGAGGCGTGCTGACCGTGCCATCGCGCAAGGGCGTGCCGTGCTTGTCGGCCACCGCATTCAGGGGCGCGATTTCCTCCGCAGCGAAACGGCCGGCCTCGTTGACGATCGCATCGACAAGGTCATCCCCCAGTTCGGAATGGCGTGGATTTTTCTGCAAATCACCGAGGCCGCACACATGCCTTAGTGTAAAAACGATCTCGTCGACGGGTGCGCGATACATTCAGGTCCTCCCCAGAACCGCCCGGCCTCTTTGCCGCCAGTCATTCTGTGTTTTCTTCGTTCGACGCTTGACGGATGCAGTGCTTGTCCGCAAAAGGCGCTTGAAACATTTCGGGACTGGACAATAGACCAGTTGACGTTAACGTCAACCCATGTCGCTACGGCAGGTCACCCACATTTCACGCAACAGGATTTGCAAAACGGGCAAAGTAGACTGAATGCAGCACTGGACCGTCAATTTGAAGAAGCCTGAGTGGCAGGATGCTCCTGAAGCGCCTGACGTCTGCGCCGCGCTGACCGCGGGCGAGCTCGTCGCCGTTCCGACCGAGACAGTCTACGGGCTTGCCGCCGACGCCACGAATGGTATCGCCTGTGCGAAAATCTTCGAAGCAAAGGGCCGCCCGCAATTCAACCCGCTGATTTCGCACGTACCAAGCCTTGAAGATGCGTGTCTTAACGGCCGGTTCGACGCGCTTGCGTTGCGCCTGGCCGAGGCTTTCTGGCCCGGCCCCTTGACCCTCGTCGTGCCGAAGACCGAAGGCTCACCGATCTCGGACATGGCGACGGCGGGGCTGATGACGGTGGCCCTGCGCGTCCCTGCGGGTCCCGTGATGCGGTTTCTTGCCGAAAGAACCGGCAGGCCTCTCGCAGCCCCAAGCGCCAACCTGTCCGGCAGGATCAGCCCGACCCGCGCGCAGGACGTCATTGATGATCTCGGGGAGGCACTGAGCTTCGTCGTCGACGCCGGACCATGCCGTGTCGGAATTGAATCCACCATCGTCGGCATCGTGGACGGCAGGCCGAGGCTGCTGCGTCCGGGCGGGATATCGCGCGAGGAGATTGAAGATGCCCTGGGCACAAGCCTGCTCGCCGCCGCACCCGGCATGCGCCCCGATGCCCCGGCCGCTCCGGGCATGCTCGCCTCGCACTATGCCCCGAACGCGTCCTTGATCCTGAACGCGCAGGAGGTCACGCGCGACGATGCGCTGCTCTCATTCGGTCCGGAGCGAATTCAAGGTGCCGAGCGCGCCCGCATGGAATTCAACCTGAGCCCCGATGGCGATCTGGCGGAAGCGGCGGCCAATCTGTTTCGGGGAATGCGAACGCTGGACGCGAGCATGGCCGGCACGATCCGGGTGCAGTTTATCCCCAGCTTTGGGCTTGGTGAGGCAATCAACGACCGTCTCAAGCGGGCCGCTGCGCCGCGTCCATGATATCGATAACCAAATACGCCTGCCGCCAGCGCCGCCTCCGTTCCCCGGCGGCGCGTGATGCAATTTTCAGCTGCATCAAAAAAAGGCATATATTTCAGCGTTTCCCGGCTCAAACGCGCGTCACAAGTTGAAGCCCGGACCAATGAAGTCAAGGTCCGGGATCAACAAGTTTCCAATATAACAGATAAACGAAAATCAAGTTTACAACTGCAATACACGCAAGAAATGAAGTCGGATTTTTGCGTGCGCAGCTTAACGTTTCGCGAGTTATCAACACCGACCTTTGGCGGATTACGGTAAAAAACTCGCATTCCCTTACGAGAATCACGTAACCTTACTCACACAATTGAGATGCAGCGGACCTCCCCTCGGGCATTGCGGTGCTCGCACCTTTGAACAGGCCGGCAAGAAAGCCGGCCTTCTTTTTTTGTTTTGGGCCGCGTTTTCGCTTTCCGGACAAACCTTCGCTTCATGCGACCTATCATCAATTGACAGCACCGTTTCAGACCTTTCTGATGGGCTTGCTCAATCCAAAACATAACTTTCCGGAAACGCCTCTTTGTCTACGCTCCTCCTGCACCATCCCTGCTATCTCGATCACCTTACTCCGCTCGGACACCCTGAAAGGCCTGACCGGATCAGGGCGATCGACAGGATCCTGGAACACGAGAAGTTTCAATCTGTTGAGCGGGATATCGCCCCGATGGGCACCGTCGAGGATATCGCGCGCGCGCACCCGATGGGGTACGTCGACCAACTGCACCGGCTTGCACCCGATGAAGGCGTTGCGCGGGTCGATGCGGACACGACGATGTCGCCCGGAACCTGGGAAGCAGCGCTCAGAGGGGTCGGAGGCGCGTGCCGCGCAGTCGACGAGGTCCTTTCAAAAAAGGTCAGCAACGCGTTTTCCGCCTCCCGCCCGCCCGGACACCATGCGGAAAAGGAGCGGGCCATGGGGTTCTGTTTCTTCAACAACGTGGCGATCGCCGCGCGCTACGCTCAGGCGAAGCACGGGGTCGGCCGCGTTGCAATCGTCGATTTCGACGTGCACCACGGCAACGGAACGCAGGACATCTTCTGGGACGATGGCAGCGTGATGTATTGCTCGACCCACCAGATGCCGCTCTATCCCGGGTCCGGGGCCGCGTCGGAAACCGGTGAGAAGAACACGATCGTCAATGTGCCTCTCGCACCCGGTGAGGACGGCCCGGCATTCAAGGAGGCTTTCGAGGTTGCCGTACTGCCGCGCCTCGACGATTTCCAGCCGGAGCTTGTCATCATCTCGGCCGGGTTCGATGCGCATGCGCGCGACCCGCTCGGCGGCCTCAACCTCGTTGAAGCCGATTTCGCCTGGGCGACGCGGGTCCTGATGGATGTTGCCGACAGGCACAGCAACGGGCACGTCGTTTCGGTCCTTGAAGGCGGCTACGATCTGGAAGGCCTGGCCCGGTCGACAGCGGCCCATGTCATGACGCTGATGACCGGCTGAAGGTCGTCACGCCAAAAAATTCGCCGGGGATCAAAGGGGGCAACTTCACATTCCCGGCTTGACCTTTGTGCTCCGTCCCGCGACTTTCCAGATACTGTCCGGCTTCAAGAGGGAACGCACCGATGAGTGACGCTTCAACAGACATTTCCGAACTGACTTTCGAAGATGCGCTCCGGCAGCTGGAAACAATCGTGCGCGAGCTCGAACAGGGCAACGTTCCACTTGAACGCAGCATCGAGATGTATGAACGCGGCGATGCACTGCGCAAACGGTGTGACACCTTGCTGAAGTCCGCGGAAGCGAAGGTCGAGAAAATTCAGCTCGGACAGGACGGCAGCGCGCGCGGAACGACCGAGCTGGATCCGCAATAGCGCAGGCGTCTCAGCCCCGAATTCCGGCGGATCCCCGAGCTCTCGGGCGGCTCTGACGTCGCCTTCATTCTCTGATAGAAAGTGGCCCGGCCCCGGGTTTCGCTTCGCCGCAGTGTGAGCAGGATCGCGGACGCATACCCGCCGGCAAACAGCTTCCCATTCGCCGTGCCGTTTCACTGCCTCCGAGAGCGGCAGACCGCCGCGAGTACCTGTGCCTACCCCAATCAAAGCCGCGCTCAG
Source organism: Roseibium sp. (assembly GCF_965229775.1). GTDB lineage: Bacteria > Pseudomonadota > Alphaproteobacteria > Rhizobiales > Stappiaceae > Roseibium. The sequence continues at coordinate 3,258,616 of NZ_OZ245929.1, read as the reverse complement.
GACGCTGCAAATGCGCTTCTATTGCCATTTTTCGCACAAATTGATAGTAATATTTACAAGTATAATAAATCTTTATGTAATATTTAGTTGACGCTTTGGACAATGCCATCACTTAGCAAGACAGACGAAGCAGATCTACTTTTACGAGTACTGGAATGCGCAACACACTCTGACGGATGGGCCTCCATTCTGGACTCGATTGACTTGAAGCTGAACTGCATTTCTTTCCTGTGCGAATTCGCGCAGGGCGGCGGGCCGACCTCGAACTTCGATGGCGGGCGGTCGTCGCAGCGACTGAACAACGTGTTTTTTCCGCGACCGGCAAAGGGGAGCGACGAGGCTGTGAAGTTCCTGCTGGAAGAAGCAGAGCTGCGCTTCCCGTATTGCAAGACCACGCTGAGCAAGGGCGACTTTGGCAGCAACAGACCTGTCACAGGGTCACAGCAGCCCGTCGGCGCCCGCGCCGGAAACACTTTCGACGGACCGGACGCCGACGCCCACGCGGCGGATACCGCCGGGCTGGTCTCGCCCCTGATGCGGGATGAAGGTTCGACAATCCTGTTCGGATGCCTGTTCAAGGAACACACGACCGAGACCATTGACGTCGAGGCTGCACACCGGACGTTCCGGACACTCACGAAGGTTCTGACGCCGGGCATCGACGCTTTCTTCCGGACCGAGCGGCACAAGGCGAAAAACCGGATCCAGGAAGCACTCCTTATGGGGTCGGCATGCCCGACGGTGTTGCTGACCGGGGACAAGGAATTGCTCGGACATTCGGCGTCCGGACTTGAAAAACTTCTGGCGACCGGAAGCGTGCGGTTCAATGCCTCCCGGTTCGAGTTCAAGAACAAACAACTGGAGACCGCGTTTCAGGACGTTCTCGGCGCATTTGACAGCAGCGGCGAACCCGCAGTGAAGCAGGCAAACAGCCGCGAGCCGGTCAAAGACGAAACCGGCGATCATTCCGTCTGTCTTGAAGATCCGGACGGCCGCCTGAAACGCATTACGATCAAGACCGTCCCCGCCACTACCGCACGAAATGGCAACGGGAGCGGCCCCTGGATCGTTCTCCAGATCTTCGAGACATCAGACCTACCGGAAGCGCTGGAGACTGTCCTGCAGGACCGTTTCGAGCTTTCGCATTCGGAGGCCCATCTGGCGCGCCACCTGACGATGAGCGGTTCCATCAACGATACGGTACGGGACCTCGGGATAACGCGAAACACGGCCAAGACCCATTTGCGGCGCATCTTCGACAAGACGGGCGTCAATACGCAACTGCAACTCGCAAGGCTGGTTCACGGGATCTCGCGCCTGTTCTGAAATTCGGAATGTCCGGAGACGTCTTGCTGCGCGGAAATGTCAGTCGGTCTCTTGCTCAGAGCCAACTGGGCGGCAGCCACAAAAAGGGGCCGCGAAATGCGACCCCAAGTTGATCACTGTGCACGTGGCCCCATCGACCACACCAATTCCTTAGGCCAGATCAACGGCAGATGCATCACCCAAAAGGGTGACTGAAATTCAAAAACGATCAACACTGCCAAAATTGCACGTGATCTGCACGCCAATTCAAAAATAATGAGACACGATCACCCGTAGATCTCCTGTTGAGATGACGTAACAATTTGGCGCATTACTGCCGCAGCATTTGCGCCCTATAATCCGTTGGTGTATGCCTGCCCGCCAGATTTCATTTCGTGGAGCCTTCAGCAGAGTGTCTTCAAAACCCGATACCCCACTTCTCGACAAGATCAATTCCCCTGCGGAATTGCGCACGCTGGATGAAACCGATCTGAATCAGCTCGCTGACGAACTCAGATCGGAGACCATCGATGCCGTGTCGATCACCGGTGGACATCTTGGTGCCGGACTCGGGGTCGTCGAGCTGACGGTCGCGCTTCACTATGTGTTCAACACGCCCGATGACAAGATCATCTGGGACGTCGGCCATCAGTGCTATCCGCACAAGATCCTGACCGAGCGGCGCGACCGGATCCGCACACTCAGACAGGGCAACGGTCTGTCCGGCTTCACGAAGCGCGCCGAAAGCCGCTACGACCCGTTCGGGGCCGCCCATTCATCGACATCGATTTCCGCAGGCCTGGGGATGGCTGCCGCCAGAGACCTGGATGGCGGCGACAACAACGTGATCGCCGTTATCGGCGACGGGGCGATGTCCGCCGGCATGGCCTATGAAGCCATGAACAACGCGGGGCATCTGGGCTCCCGCCTGATTGTCATCCTGAATGACAACGACATGTCCATCGCGCCCCCGGTCGGCGCCATGTCGGCCTATCTTGCAAAGCTGGTTTCCGGCCCGACCTACCAGACCCTGCGCGATGCCGCCAAGAACATTGCCAAGAACCTGCCGAAGCCGGTCTTCGAAAAGGCGGCGCGCGCGGAAGAATATGCGCGCGGCTTCTGGACCGGCGGGACCATGTTCGAGGAACTCGGCTTCTACTATGTCGGCCCCGTCGACGGACACAATCTGGAACACCTGCTGCCGATCCTGAAAAATGTCCGCGACACCCATCACGGCCCCGTGCTCATTCACGCGGTGACCCAGAAGGGCAAGGGATACGCGCCGGCAGAGGGCGCCAAGGACAAGTATCACGGCGTCGCCAAATTCGACGTCATCACCGGCAAGCAGTCAAAGCCGAAGGCGAATGCGCCAAGCTATACCAATGTCTTCGCCACCTCGTTGATCAAGGAAGCCGAACACGACGACAAGGTCGTCGCGATCACGGCGGCCATGCCGGATGGCACCGGGCTGAACCTTTTCGGCGAAGCGTTTCCCAAACGCACCTTCGACGTCGGCATCGCGGAACAGCACGCGGTGACCTTCGCCGCCGGTCTTGCAACGGAAGGCTACAAGCCGTTTGCCGCGATCTACTCGACATTCCTGCAGCGGGCGTACGACCAGGTGATCCACGATGTGGCGATCCAGGGCCTGCCCGTGCGGTTTCCGATCGACCGGGCCGGCCTGGTCGGGGCAGACGGCCCGACGCATGCGGGCGCGTTCGATACCGCGTTCCTGTCATGCCTGCCGGGTTTTGTCGTCATGGCGGCAGCCGACGAAGTGGAGCTGCGCCACATGGTGGCGACCGCGGCCGCCTATGATGAAGGCCCGATCTCCTTCCGGTATCCGCGCGGCGAAGGTGTCGGGCTGGACATGCCCGAACGGGGCAGCGTTCTGGAGATCGGCAAGGGCGTGATCCGCCGGGAAGGCACGAAGGTCGCGCTGCTGAGCTTCGGCGGCCGCATGAACGAGTGCCTGAAAGCCGCCGACGAACTCGATGCCGCCGGCCTGTCGACCACGGTTGCCGATGCCCGGTTCGCAAAACCCCTGGACATGGATCTGATCCGGCTACTCGCGCGTGAGCACGAGGTTCTCGTGACGATCGAGGAAGGCTCCGCAGGCGGTTTCGGCAGCCACGTGCTTGGCCGGCTTGCCGAAGAAGGTTTGCTGGATAACGGGCTCAAGATCCGCACGCTCGCACTCCCGGATGCGTATATCGACCAGGACAAGCCCGATGCCATGTATGCCAGGGCCGGTCTCAATTGCGACGGCATCATGCAGGCGGTTTTCACCGCGCTCGGAACGGAAATGCTGAGCGCCCCGCAACGCGCCTGACCGGCTCCCCGATCCGACAAAATCGACGCCCCGGACCGCAATTGCGGCACGCCTGAAATCGTGATTGACACGAGCCGTCATTACTGGAAAGGCTGGTGATCAGGATCAATCGCGTCGGCCCCGACCGGCGCTTTTGTTTTTCACCATTTCCAGGGGTCGACCATGGCTCAGACGCTCCTTTCCGTCTCCGCACTCTTGCTGTCGGTTGCGTTGCTCATTTTCGGGCACGGCCTCCAGACGACCCTGCTGCCGCTCGCGGCGGACCGCTACTATTTTACCGACTTCGAGATCGGGGCAATCTCGTCGGCCTACTTCGTCGGGCTTGTGCTGGGCTGCCTTGCCGCGCCGCTTCTGATCATGCGCGCCGGCCATATCCGTGCCTTCGCAGCGCTCGTCTCGCTGATGTCCGGGGCCGCCATCCTGCACCCGGTGATCATCGACCCCTACGCCTGGTTCATCATCCGCGTGGTTTCGGGCTTCAGCCTTGCCGGGTTCTACATGATCGTCGAAAGCTGGCTGAACGAGAGTGCGACAAACGAGAATCGCGGCACTATCATGTCGATCTACATCGTGATCGTCTTCGGGTCCCTGATCCTGGGACAGGTCTCGATCGCAAGCATGAGCATCGCATCCTTCGTCCCCTTCGCCGTCGCCTCCGTGGCGCTGAGCCTTGCCGTGATGCCGATTTCGCTGACCACGGCAACGCAACCGGCGCCGATCACGCTGGTGCGCTTCAGGCCGATACGGCTCTACCGGACATCTCCGGCCGCCTTTGTCGGGATTCTCCTGATCGGGATCTGCCAGGGTGCGGTTTTCACGCTTTCGCCGCTCTACGGATCGCAGATCGGGCTGTCGACGAACCAGTCCGCCTATTATGCCGCGGCCATCATCGGCGGCGGCATGATCGCGCAATGGCCGGTCGGACGTCTTTCCGACCGCGTGGACCGCCGTCTCGTGCTCGTCGGCCTCGGGGTCGCAACGACATTGGCGTCGCTTGCCATCGTGTTCTTCTCGCCGACCGCGTTTCCGATCGCGGCGATGACCGCGGTTCTGGTCGGGATGTTCACCCAGCCGCTCTACGCGATCGCCGTGGCGCACGCCTTCGACCATGCGGCCCCTGAAGATTTTGTCGAGACCTCCTCCGGCATGCTGCTCTCCTTCGGCATCGGATCGATCATCGGCCCGCTGGTCGCGTCGCTGGTCATGGGACAGATCGGTCCCTCCGGCCTCTACGTGATGATCGGCACCGTCAGTCTTGCGATGGCTGCCTTCGTTCTCACCCGCGTGCTCACGCGGCAGGCGCTCACCGACGACGAAAAGACGGACTTCGAATACGCGGCCACGGCCCAGGTCGGTTCTGTCATTTCTCCCGAGCCGCTTGATGCAGAGGCCGAGGAATACGTCATTCCGCCGGAAGAGTTTCCGGCTTATGAGGACGATATCTACAATTTCGATACGGGCTCCGGCGAGGCCGAGGAGCCCGAAGCTGCAAAAGGCGCTGAGGCAAAGGTGGACGCAGCGCCGGGTGAGGCTGCGGAAGGCGCAGGCAAGGCACCGCCGGCAGACGGCACACATGCCGATGATGCCGCGCCTACGAAAACGCCCGAAACCAGCTCCTGACCCCGGAGCGGATTTGCCTGCGCGTTTTCGCCCCTCGACACGCAAACCGAACGGCCCTATAGCCGTGTCATGGCCATGCGTGGTGAAAATCTGCAACTGCTGAGACGTGAGCGTCACCCCCTGGTGGCGCTGGCGACGCTGGCGTTCACGCTGCGCCTGTGCCTTGTCATCCTGGCCAGTGCGCTCGCCCCGGAATTCGCCGCGGCAACAGGGTTGACGCAACTCTGCCAAACCTCGGGCCAACAGCATTCACTTGCGTTCCATGACCCGGCCGTCTGCCAATGCGGACCTGCCTGCGTACACGGATGCTCGCTTGCCCCGGCCGCGCCGGCCGGCACGTCCGTGCTGTCGGCCAACGGCCTTGCGGCGAACGGAGCCTTTCCCGAAGCGGGCCGTGACACGCGCACCGCACTTTCCCGCCGCGTCACCGCCATCCGGGCACCGCCATCCTCCTTGATCTGACCCTGTCTCAAAACTTCAGATACCAAGGAACTGTCATGAAACTCTGGACTTCGATCGCCGCAGCGACGGCGCTTACACTTGCATCCCTTTCTGCCACCGCCGCCGACTACAGCGCCGGCGACCTCTCGCTGTCCAAGACCTGGACACGCGCAACCCCGCCCAAAGCGAGGGCCGGCGGTGGTTTCGTCGAGATCGTCAATACCGGCTCGGAAGACGACCGCCTTGTCTCGGCCTCCTCGGACGTCGCCAAAAACGTCGAACTCCATGAAATGGCGGTCACCGACGGCGTGATGAAGATGCGCGAGATGGAAGGCGGCATCGAGATACCGGCAGGGGAAACCGTCACCTTGAAGCCAGGGGGCCTGCACATCATGTTCATGGGACTGAACCAGCCGTTTACGGAAGGAACGACTGTTCCCGTCGTGCTGACCTTTGAAAAGGCGGGCGACGTCGCCATCGAGCTTGACGTTGCCAAGATGGGTGCGAAAACGATGAATCACGGCCACGGTGATCAAGATCACGGCAGCCACGACCACAAGAACCACAGCAAAAACTGATTTTGCCAGAAGAGGAAACGCCATGTCCGGTTTGAAACTCTTCCGATATGTGGCCTGGGCGGCAGTTGCCGTCCTTGCCGCCGCATCCGGCTTTCTCGTTTATCAGCAGACCGCGGGAAACGAGAATTCCGGCTCGCTGATCGAACCCCTCGCCGCCATCGGCGGCCCGTTTGAGCTTGTCGACGGCAACGGAGAAACGGTCACCGATGCGACCTTCGCCGGCAAGCCGCTGGTGCTGTTCTTCGGTTTCACTTATTGCCCGGATGTCTGTCCGACGACCCTCTCCGAACTGCAGGGCTGGATCGAGGCGCTCGGGCCTGATGCCGACAAGCTGAACTACGCGTTCGTGACCGTGGACCCCGAGCGCGACACGCCCGATGTGATGCGGGACTACGTCTGGGCTTTCGACACGCGCATTGCGCCTCTGACCGGATCTCGTGAACAGATCGATGCCGTCATCAAGGCCTATCGGGTGTATGCAAAGAAGGTTCCGCTTGACGACGGCGATTATACGATGGACCATTCCGCCGCCGTATATCTGATGAATTCGGACAACAAGTTTGTCGGGACCATCGCTTATGCGGAGGCCGAGGAAACGGCCCTGCAGAAGCTGCGCCGGCTGATCGCAAACGCACCGGCTTCCAGCTGAGGACCAGAGGACGCAGACACGATCCGATGCGCATGCCGCTTTACATAGGATTGACCGCCGGTGCGACAGGCCTTGTCGCGCTGTCGGCATTCCTTTGGCTCTACGCCGGGGAACGGGTCTATGCGGACCGGCTGCTGTCCGCGATCGCGAGCTGTTTCGGCTGAACCGCGATCTTTATCTCTTTCGTGCGGACACTGCCTGAAAGGCCGGCCATGTCTTCCAAACGCCTCGACCAGCATCTCGTCGACACCGGCCTGATCGCGAGCAGGGCCCGGGCGCGGGACGCAATCCTGCGCGGCACCGTGCTCATGGACGGGACGGTGTGCAAGAAACCGGCGCAGAAAGTTGCCGAGGGCAGCTCGATCGAGGTCAATGACCCGGCCTCGGCCTATGTCTCGCGTGCTGCGCTCAAGCTGCTGGAAGCCCTAGAACGGTTCAAGGTCGAGCCCCGAGGCCGGATCTGCCTGGATATCGGTGCGTCGACCGGCGGCTTCACACAGGTGCTTCTTCAACATGGGGCTGCAAAGGTTCATGCGATCGATGTCGGCCACGGCCAGTTGCATGAAAGCCTCGCGGCCCATCCGGGGGTCATCGCACAGGAAGGTCTCAATGCGCGTGACTTGTCGAGCACGCACCTCGGCGGCGACACACCGGAACTCATCGTGTCCGACGTCAGCTTCATTTCGCTGAAGCTTGCCCTACCCCCAGCGCTTGCGCTGGCCGCCGAAGGTGCCGAAGGCATCTTTCTGGTCAAACCGCAGTTCGAGGCAGGCAAGGACAGGATCGGCAAGGGCGGCCTCGTCGATCCGGACATTGCCGAAGAGACCGCGCGGGGACTGCAATCGTGGCTGTCATCCGTTCCGGACTGGGAAGCGGGCGACCTCGTTCCCTCGCCCGTCAAGGGCGGGGACGGCAATGCCGAGTGGCTGCTTTGCGGGAAGAAAGCGTGCTGATCAGACGGCAGTGACCCAAGCGCCGCTCAGGTCCCGGATCAGGTCCGGGACTGGGCTGGGTGCTTGTTGAGAGCTTGAAGCAAATCCACACCGTCACACAATGTCACCCCGGCCCCGAGCCGGGGACCACTCGCCGATCAGCTTGCCGAAGGGTCTGAATTGGCTGCAGCAGCGCAACAGATCACACCAGTGCCTCTGCAAATGAGTAGGCCCCGGATCTCCGCTGCGCTGCGTCCGGGGTGACAGCTGAAAGCTGAACAAAATACCGCCTTGCTGTTTTCGAGCCGCCCCGGCCTTGAGCCTGGGCCTCCTGTCAAGTGCTGCTCGGGTCCCGGATCAGGTCCGGGACGGCCCAGATGTTGCACCTGCATCCTCGGGGGGTGCGTAAGCGGAGAGATGGGTTTTACGCTTCCCTTGTTTCCCTCTCCCTTGGGGAGAGGGTCAGGGTGAGGGGGCAAACGTCCGAGGAGCATTGACAGCTCTGATCCCTCACCCGGCCTTTCAGGCCGACCTCTCCCACGGGGAGAGGTGACTGGGCGCGCGGGTGGTCATGCGCTGGCGCAACTCCTTCATCACCGAGCAATGACGCGGCAATCTGCCGTCCTCTTGTTGCCGCCCCGGCCCTGATCCGGGGCCTCCTTGGTAGGTGCTGCTCAGGTCCCGGAGCTGGTTGTCCCGGACAAAGGGCCTCTTCAAGAACGGCCGGTAAGCCACAATTCACTAACGACTTTCAATTAGGCATGCGCCAGAGCTTGCCCACACGGGGCGTTGGCGGTATCGCTCGCTCATGAGTGAGAGAGAACTGACAATCAGCGAACTCGGCCATCGAGGCGACGGGATCGCGCAGACGGATGCCGGACCGGTCTACGTCGCGGGCGCCCTGCCGGGCGAGGTCGTCACCGCAACGGTCGCTGATGGCCGTGCAAGAAACCCGGTGTTCAAGTCATTTTCGCCGGACAGGATCACGCCGGTCTGCAGGCATTTCGAGGCCTGCGGCGGCTGCACCGTTCAACATCTTGCCCCGGCGCCCTATCTCGCCTGGAAACGTGCGCTGGTGGAAAAGGCACTGCGCGACCGCGGCATCGAGACCGACGTTTCCGGCACCGTTGCCGCGACCGCCGGTGGACGGCGCCGCGCCGTCTTTGCAGCGACGCGCGCGGGACGGCACACGCTGCTCGGGTATCATGAAAAATCGAGCCACAGGCTGGTCGATATCAGCGAGTGCCCGATCCTCGACCCCGCCATCGTCAATGCGCTGGACGGCTTGAAATCGCTGGTGTCGGAGATCCTGCCCCGGAAAGGGGAGGCCCGGCTGACGGTGCTGAACACGACGGCGGGGCTGGATGTCGCGATCGACAAGGCGGACAAGGCTTATGAGCGCAAGATCCCGGCCCTGTCGCAAAAGACGATCGAGATGGACCTTGCCCGGCTGTCGATCAACGGCGAGGTTCTTCTGGAGGTTCGTCCGCCGATGCTCGACATGGACGGCATCGGTCTTGCCGCGGCACCGGGCGGTTTCACCCAGGCAACGCTCGCGGCCGAGGCCGCACTCTCGGACCTCGTGCTTGACGGCGTCGGCAAGGCCCGGACGGTTGCGGATCTCTTTTCAGGGGCCGGCACCTTCGCGCTGCGCCTTGCGCGGCAAGCCAACGTACACGCCGTGGAAGGCGATGCAGCGGCGATCGCCGCCTTCGACAAGGCGCTGCGGAAACCGCGCGGACTGAAGAAGGTCAGTTACGAACGGCGCGACCTGTTCCGAAGACCTCTGGTGCTGGAAGAACTGGGGCCCTTCGATGCGGTCGTCTTCGACCCTCCGCGCGCAGGGGCACAGGCGCAGGCCGAACTTCTCGCGAAATCCAAGGTCAGGACGGTCGTTGCGGTTTCCTGCAATCCGGCAACCTTTGCGCGCGACATACGTCTGCTCCTGGATGGCGGTTATACGCTTCAAAGCGTCACACCGGTGGACCAGTTCCTTTATTCGCCCCATATTGAAGCGGTCGGTGTACTAATCAGGGAGTGATCCATGGCTAAGGCAAATGACGAAGAGCGCGTGTCCAGCGGCGGCCGCAGCCTTCCCCCCGTCATGAGCCTTGCCCGGCGCACTCGTTACGCATTGCACCAGGGGAGCCGTGTTGCGCTCTACACGCTTCACTCCGAAGCCATGCGCCGCATGAACAAGCGCATCCAGAAAGAACTGCCCGAGACACCGAAGGTCGTTCCGGAGGGCCCCGTTCCCGGCCAAAGGCGCATGCTGGCGGACATTTTCAAGCTGTTTGCCGACGACCTGAAAGCGGTCGAGGACGGCCTTTATCCGATGCCCTCGGATGGAACGCTGTCGCCGCGCGAACTGCTCGACACAAGCCGAGCGTTTTTCAAGGACGTGCCCGAGGTGGCGCGGCGGCGGGCAACAGGCGCTCACCAGGAGGTGAACGAGGACGTTTCAGGGTTTGCCGAAGCGCTGCCGCGCTACTACCGGCAGAATTTTCATTTCCAGACGGATGGCTGGCTCACCGAGGACAGCGCCAAGCTTTACGATTTCCAGGTTGACGTCCTGTTCTCGGGCGCGACGGCCGCGATGCGCCGCAAGGCGCTGGTTCCCTTCGCTCACATCCTTAAGCAGAAGGACCAGCGCAAAGTCGTCTATGTCGACGTTGCCTGCGGAACCGGCGGCCTGCTGCGCCCTGCCCTAAAGGCCTTTCCCAGACTGCGGGGTATCGGGCTGGACCTCTCCGAGCCTTATCTGAACGTTGCGCGGGAAAGACTGAAAACGCTTCGCGCAAGCCATGTCACCGCCATGGCCGAGAAACTGCCGTTCGCCGATGCCTCGGTGGACGTTGTTTCCTGCGTGTTTCTCTTCCACGAACTGCCGCCCAAGATCCGCCGCCAGGTGATTGCCGAGATTTCCCGGGTTCTGAAGCCGGGCGGGTCCTTCCTGTTCGTCGACAGCCTTCAGACCGGCGACGTGCCGGATTATGACGGTCTCTTGTCGGTGTTCCCGCAGCTTTTCCACGAGCCCTACTATACATCCTATCTCAGGGAAGACCTGACCGGCCTTTGCGACGAGCAAGGCCTGGAGGAGAGATGGATGGTGCCTGCCTTCGTGTCGCGTGCGGCAGAGTTCGTCAAGACAGGCTAGCGCCACCTTTCAGTATTACTGAAAATTCTTCCAAGTTTCTCTTGAGACTGAATGCGATCGCGCGTATATGCGTGAAGATGAGACTCGATCAATGGCTTTTGCAGACTGGTGAAGGACGGAGCGCATTCGCGCGCCGGGCCGACTTGTCGCCTGCGTCTGTATCGGCCCTTTGCAACGATCCGAATGTCTGGGTATCGCGGGACATGGCCCGCAAGATCGCCATCGCGACTGATGGCGCGGTCACGCCCAACGATTTTCTCGGACTATCCACAACCAAGGAGCATCCCGTGTCCCAGGCCCGTGTCGCAGAAGCAATCCGCGCGTTCGAACGTGGAGAAATGGTGGTCGTGACCGACGATGACGACCGCGAAAACGAAGGCGACCTGATCGTCGCGGCGTCCAAGATCACCTCCGAACAGATGGCCTTCATGGTCCGGCACACGTCCGGCATCATCTGCGCACCGATGACGGTCGCCAATGCGCGCCGGCTGCGCCTCGACCCGATGGTTGCGGAAAACGACGCACCGCTCGCGACCGCCTTCACAATCTCCGTCGACTACCGGCAGGGGCTGACGACCGGCATTTCCGCAGAAGAACGTTGCGCGACCGTTCATGCACTCGCGAATCCGAATGTCGCTGCCGACGATTTTGTCCGCCCCGGCCACATCTTCCCCCTGGTTGCCAAGGAAGGCGGCGTGATGATGCGCTCCGGGCACACGGAAGCTGCAGTTGATCTCTGCCGCCTTTCAGGACTTGAAGAAGTCGGCGTGCTCAGCGAACTCGTCAACGACGACGGGACTGTCAAGCGCGGGGTGCAGGTAGCCGAATTTGCGTCCGAACACGATCTCAAGATGGTGTCTGTCTCGGACCTGATTGCCTGGCGCCAGCGCACCGAACGAATGGTCGAGCGCGTCAACGAGCAACCGGTCGATACGGTTGCCGGCCCTGCCTATGCGATGACCTATTCGACGCCCTATGATCCGATGCATCACCTTGCCATCGTCTACGGCGACATTCTCGACGGCCGCGGTGTCCCCGTCCGCCTGCAGCTTGAATCGGTGCTGGACGATGTCTTCGGGGACGCCAGACCCCTGGACCAGATCATGAGGCGCTTCGCCGACCGCGGGCGCGGCGTCATCGTATTCCTCAGAGAGGGGTCGGTCGGTGTCGCGCGCCAGTCGCGCCGAGCCCGCTCCGACTTCGAAGCCGCCGATACGGAAGAGCACAGCTCTGCTCAGGCGCGGCAGGAACAATGGCGTGAAGTGGGCCTCGGCGCGCAGATCCTGAAGGATCTCGGTGTCAGCTCCATCCGCCTCCTCTCGTCGCGCGAGCGCCATTATGTCGGGCTGGAAGGGTTCGACATCAAGATCGACGAAACGGAAATTCTCGACACCTGATCCCGAGGAAAGGCCCTTAAAAGACAGCGGGTGCGGGATCAGAAGTCCCGCACCCGTTTTCCGTTCTACATCAGGTGTTCCTTGAAGAACGCGACCGTGCGTTCCTCCGCTAGCCTGGCGGCCTCCGGGTCGAAACGCGGCGTCGTGTCGTTGTGGAACCCGTGATTGACGCCCGGATACATGTGCGCGACGTAGTCCTTGCCGTTCGCCTTGAGCGCTTCTTCATAGGCGGGCCAGCCGGCATTGATGCGTTCATCCAGTTCGGCAAACTGCAGCATGAGCGGCGCCTGGATGTTCGGGACATCGGCCGCATCCGCCTGACGTCCGTAGAACGGCACGCCGGCGGCCAGTTCCGGATAGGCAACCGCGATCGCGTTGACGACACCGCCGCCATAGCAGAAGCCGACCGCGCCGACCTTGCCCGTGCTGTCGTCGCTGTTAAGCAGATACTCGAAACCAGCGAAGAAGTCGTTGAGGAGCTTTTCCCTGTCGACGGTGCGCTGCAGTTCACGCCCCTTGTCGTCTGTCCCCGGATAGCCTCCGACCGACGTCAGGCCATCAGGGGCCATCGCCATGAACCCTGCCTTGCCGAGCCGGCGGGCAACGTCCTCGATATAGGGGTTGAGGCCACGGTTCTCGTGAATCACCAGCACCGCCGGCAGCTTCCCGGTCGCGCCTGCGGGTTTCACAAGATAGGCATTCACCTCGCCATGGCCGTTCGGCGACGGATAGGTGATCCGCTGGGTTTCTATGGACGCATCATCGGGGTCGACCTGCTGGGCAAGCGCGTAGTCGGGCGACAACTGATCGAGGAGCATGGCTGCCGTCACGCCCGCAACGGCGAACTTTGCCGCGCCGTTCAGGAATTCACGTTTCGTGATCTTGCCATGGGCATAGTAATCGTAGAGGTCCAGCAGTTCCTGGGGAAAGTCCTTCGCCGTCATGCGGCGAACCGGGGTCATGTCGTTCATCACGTTGCTCCCTGAAATGTGCGAAGGTGTACGCAGTCCCACGATCATCTTAGTCAAGTTCCACCATGTCCGGCGGGATTTTCTGTAACGGTTAGTATCAGAGCAGACTGCTCGTCAGCCTTGCACACACTGCTCGAGCAAGGATCAGGAAAACAGCTCTTCGATCCATCGGCTGACGGCCAGCATTCGGGCAAGTCCGGCCTGATCGGCATGCTGCATCAGCCAGACCTCCCGCTGAAGGTCCGGCTTCGGCTCGTCCAGCACCTGGAGGCGATGATCCGTTCCGGCGAGCCTTTTCGGGATAATGGATCGTCCGATGCCCGCCGCAACCGCTTCAATCACGCCTTCCAGGTCGCTTGGACGAATTCTGGCGATTGCAGCCCCCTCACCCTTCAGATGATCGGCCATCCAGCGCGCCTGAGGCAGGAAGCTCATGTTCTCGTGATACGTGATCCAGGGCAGGTCTCCGGCGGAGACGCCTGCCGGTCCGTAGGCGGCATGTTCGAGAACGGCAATCCGCCGCGCGGTTACGTTCTGCCCGCCGTCACGGGGGCGGCCGAGGCGGATCGCCATGTCGGTTTCCCGCCGCGTCAGGCTGACATTCCGTATCTCGGAGGCCAGGTGCAGCTCAATTCCGGGATGCCGCCGGCAAAAACCGCTGACCTGCGGCATCAGGATCCTGGTATTGACCACGGGCACCGACGAAATCCGGACCATGCCCTCCTCGGCCAGCCCGGCTCCCGTCAGTTCAGAGGTCAGCACGTTGAGGGAGGTCTCCAGCGTCTCGCCGTAGGTGACCGCCCTCTGGCCTGCGGAGGTCAGTTCCAGTGAGCCGCTGGCGGACCTTTCCAGCAACTGTGTTCCGATTTCCTTTTGCAGCGCCGTCAGGCGCCGGGACACGGTCGTGGCATCGACGCCCAACCGGTCCGCGGCGGAAGAGAGGGACCCGGCGCGATAGAACGCGAGGAGGTATTTCAGATTTTCCCAGTTCATGACTGCATTATTGCAGCTCCAGTCTGCAATTTCGATTATTTACTTGCGTTTATGCAGCCTGCTAGAAGGCAATTCGTCCAATCGGAAGAGTAGCAATGCTAGAGGATCTGAGCGTCTGGACCGCACTGCCGCCGACGCAACTCATCATTTGTGCCGTGATCGTATTCATCGCAGGGCTGGTGCGCGGCTTTGCGGGATTCGGTCTGTCGGCGGTTCTCATGGCGAGCATTGTCGTCTTCATTCCGCCGGTCGAACTGATCCCGGTCTGCTTTCTGCTGGAGGCCGCGGCGAGCCTGGCCATGTTCCGCGGCGGCCTGAGGGACGCCGACATTGGAACCGCGGCCATCCTTGCGGTCTGCAGCGCGCTCGGTGTGCCGCTCGGCCTCGCCCTGACCACGAGCATCGACGTGGACCTTTCCAAGCTGATCGCGCTCGTGATCGTTCTTTCGCTCACGATCCTTCAGCTCATGAAGATCAACATTCTTCCCGCATCGCAGAAGGTCGCCCTGCCGGCCACGGGCGTTGCAGCCGGCATAGTCAGCGGACTGGCCGCAGTCGGCGGCATGGTGATCGCCCTTTATGTCCTCGCCTCACCGAAGAAAGCACGGGAGATGCGCGGCTCCCTCGTGCTTTACCTGTTCTTCGGAATGCTGACGTCGTCCGTGACGCTTTACCTGTTCGGCGTTCTCGAAGGGGACGCGATCACGCGCGGGGCGGTCTTCTCGCCGCTCGTCCTCGCGGGCGTCTTTGCCGGCAGCAAGCTGTTCAGCCGCAGTCTCGATCAGACATACCGGCGGGCCTGCCTCTACCTGCTTGTGGCCTTCGCAAGCGCAGGCCTCGTGCGCCTCGTTATCTTTTGAGCGGCGACGCTAGCCGACCTGGCCCCTGTGACGCAGGAAGTGGTCGGCGAGCACGCAGGCCATCATGGCTTCCCCAACCGGTACCGCGCGTATGCCGACACAAGGATCGTGACGTCCCTTGGTCATGACATCAACTTCCTCGCCCTGGCGGGTGATGGACTTGCGCTCTGTCAGGATGGACGAGGTCGGCTTGACGGCGAACCGCACGACCAGCGGATCCCCGTTCGATATGCCGCCAAGAACACCGCCCGAATTGTTGGTCAGGAAAACCGGCCTGCCGACATCGTCCACGCGGATCTCATCGGCATTTTCCTCGCCCGTCAGGCTGGCGGCTTCAAAGCCGTTGCCGACCTCGACGCCCTTCACGGCATTGATGGACATCATGGCCGCCGCCAGATCGGTATCCAGCTTGCCGTAGATCGGTGCGCCCCAGCCGGCGGGCACGCCTTCAGCGACAACCTCAATCACGGCACCCACCGACGACCCGGCCTTGCGCACGCCATCGAGATAGTCCGCCCAGTTGGCGGCGGCATCGGCGTCGGGCGAAAAGAACGGATTGTTGTCGACCTCGGCCCAGTTCCAGTTGCCGCGATCGATCTTCCGTTCACCGACCTGAACCAGCGCGGCCCGGACCGTGACGCCCTGCAGGACCTTTCGGGCCACTGCACCTGCGGCAACCCGCATGGCCGTTTCGCGCGCCGAGGAGCGGCCGCCGCCGCGATAGTCCCGGATTCCGTATTTGGCGTCGTAGGTGAAGTCCGCGTGTCCCGGACGGAAGCGGTCCTTGATCTCGGAATAATCCTTCGAACGCTGATCGGTGTTCTCGACCAGCAGCGAGATGGGCGTCCCGGTGGTCTTCTGGACCCCGTCCTCGTCAACCATCACACCGGACAGGATCTTCACCTCGTCCGCCTCGCGCCGCTGTGTCGTGAAGCGGGACTGTCCGGGCTTGCGTTTTTCCATGTAGCCCTGGATATCGGCTTCGCTCAGCGGAACAAGCGGCGGGCATCCATCGATGACACAGCCGATCGCCGGACCATGGCTTTCTCCCCAGGTCGTGACGCGAAACAAGTGACCAAAACTGTTGTGCGACATGAAAACTTCCAGAACTGCAGCAAAAAACATCAGGCGCGAGCGATAATCCAAAGCGGCGGCAAGCTCAAGCCCCGGCGAAAATTTGCCACGTGGCGGTAGAATTGCATGAAGGGACTAAGATCAACCAATTGTGAAGCTTTCCGGATTTTATTATTAAGTAAATATTAGATATTCATCCGGAATCGATCAAAATAAAATGAACTCTTCTTTTCATCATTACTGCGACAAATCGCATTTGTTCTGTATTTTTTTGCCAATCCTTAAGGCTCAGGTTCTATCAATTCCCCACAGGAATGTGGTTTTGGGGCACAAAAGTGCATATTCGTGGTTGGCTCACAGGTCTGATCGTTTTCTTGCTGGCACCCTGCCTGCTGTTCGCATCCCTGTGGTTTCATAGCAAATTCGAAGACGTCGGCTCGATCGATCGCAGTCTGGAGGGGTTGAACCTCATCCAGGCACTTGGGCCGCTCATGCAGGAGAAAGCGCTGACCGGAGAGGTCAGCCAGCCAACGGAAATGCTCGTGCGGCAGCTCGCATCGTTCGACACCGCACCGCAAGAGGCAAGTCTCGTTTCCGAATTTGCAGCCTTCCTGCACGAACCAGGTGTTCCCGATGCCCTTCGCAAGGCAAGGTCCGTCGCGTCGCTCATTGCGCACCAGTCGAACCTGAGTTCTGCATCGACCTATGAAACGTCCGAGCTGCCGCATCTGATCAGCCACACACTGCTGACGGTGGTCATCGAAACATCGGTGATGGTGCAAAACGGCAGGATGCTCTCGGCCAAGGACACGATCAACACCTGGGACAAGATGCTGGTGCCGGTACAGGGGGGAAGTTTCAAGGTGGCCGCGGACCACGCGTCGCGCGCCACGAGACAACATTTCAGCCGGCTCTCCGGCCCCAACGCGGCAACCCTGCAGGACAAGGCCGCCGCCTACCGGTCGGCGAACCTCGTCTATCAGTCGGCGGGCGCGAAGCTGCTGTCTTCGACGATCAAGGGTGAAACCGGCACAGACATCCAGAACGAACAGCTGAACGCGGTACAGCCGGATTTCGTCCGCACGATCTTCGCCCTTTGGGAGGAAACCGTCGACTACCTTCACGCGGACCTGCAGCACACGCGCGCGGAAACGATCTTCGCCGTTGCCCTCGCAGGTCTCGTCGGCGGCCTCGTCATCATTGCGGCGTTCGCCATTGCCGTTGCCCTCAGCCGCGCCCTTGCCGACCGTACGCAACAGGAGTTCGAAAATCTCGGGTTCCACGATCCGCTGACCGGATTGCCGAACCGGCGTGCGCTGCTGAAGAAGCTGCGCTCCCTGGGCGACCGTGAAACCGAAGACCAGCTGGGGCTCCTGATCCTTGATCTCAGACACTTCAAGAAGATCAACGACCTCTTTGGCGACCAGTCCGGTGACACCATATTGCGGGATGTTGCCGAACAGCTCGTGCAATACGCGGAGCCGGAAGACTTCCTGTGCAGAACCGGCGGCACCGAGTTCATGCTGTTGCGGCCCGATCTGTCCGGCACGGCAGAGTTTGAAACACTGCCTGCAAGGATCATCCGCGACCTTGCTAACGAACGCGAGATCAACAGCCAGAAAATGGTACTGGAATCGAACGCGGGACTGGTCATCAACCGGCCCGGCGATCCCGTTTCGGACCAGTTGCTCGTCGATGCGGAACTGGCCCTGCGTTCGGCCAAACAGAAGGCACCGCGCAAGTTCGCCCGTTTCACCTCCGAAATGCGGATCGCGTTCGAAGAAAACGGTGAAATCGCCAAGCAGCTCCTGAAAGCGCTGGATCGGGGCGACGTGGTGCCCTGGTTCCAGCCGCAGATTGATCTTTGCTCTGGCGACGTGGTCGGAGCTGAAGCCCTCGTTCGCTGGCTGGACAACGACAAGATACACTATCCGGGTTACTTCCTGCCCGCAGCACGGGAAGCCGGGTACATGGAGCGGATCGAAGACATTGTCCGCCGGAAGACACTCGAGTTTGCCGCATCTCTGGCGGGCTCATCCCGGCGCGACGTGCATTTCGGACTCAATATTTCCGCGGACATCCTCAGCAACGCAAAAGCCGTGGACAGCCTTCACCGCCAGGTTATCAGCGCCGGCCTCGACCCGTCCCTGGTCAGCCTGGAAATTCTGGAAGCCGTGATGATCGACGAAGACAAGGCCGCGCCGATCAAGTCGAACATCGCGCACCTGTCCGATCTCGGCTACTTCATCGAACTCGATGATTTCGGGACCGGCCATTCCAGCATCTCCAGCCTCAGGGACCTGAACATAAACCGGGTCAAGATCGACCGCAGTTTCGTCTCGGACGTCGATACCAAGCCCGATCTGCAGAAGTTCACCAGCGCCCTGATCAATCTCGCCAAGAGCCTTGATATCAGCGTGCTCGCGGAAGGTGTCGAAACCGAAGGCGAGCGCGCCTGGCTCAAGGAACACGGCTGCGACGTGATCCAGGGCTTCCTGGTTTCAAAGGCCGTGCCGGAGACCCAGCTGGGCGCGATGATCCTGAAAAACAAATTCGCCGCCCCCCTGACGGCGATCGACGGAAGAAGCTCCGCGGCCGGCTGAGGCGGTCCGCCGGCCTTTGTCAGGGCGCATGAAGCCGTGCGCGCGCCAGCTCCGCCTGCCGTTCCTTGAACTCCGCCGCCGCAAGGGACAGCCCTCCGTTCGAACCGTCGACGAAATGGATATGCTGGCTGTTGCCAATGTCCTGAACAAAGCAGGTCATCAGGGCTTCGCTGGAGACATGCAGTCCGAATATCGCGTCGCCCTCTTCGAACGCGGTGGCAAGACAGGACCGCAGGGACTCCAGCTGCGATGACGACAGATCCAGAACCAGTTGCAGACTGTCGCCGACCTTTCGGTGATCGGTGTTGAGACTGAGTTCCTTGAAATACTTTTTCGGATCGAACGGTCCGACCTTGAAACCCGTCGCGTAGCTCCAGACGAAGAAGAGGCATTCGACAGAGGTCTTTACCCAGCCTTTTGCAAGATTGCGGGCGGAGGTCAGACTGACTTCGAGGCCAAGGCCCCTCGGCGGAAACCGGAACTTCAGATGCGCCTCGTCCGCCATCCGGGTCCGGGTGTCGTCGAGAAGGGGATTGAAACCGAGTTCGCCGGCCACCCTGTCCATCAGCTCGGTCAGGGACTTGCGTCCGGCCGGCTTCATGATCAGCGAAACGATGTTGCCGTTGAGAGCCGGCAGCGGCTCCCAGCGGCAGGACAGGCCATCCAGCGGCGGCAACTCGGCATCCTCAGCCCTGATGGCGTAGGGCTTCACGGCGTCCGGGTCTTTCAGGATCGTGTCGGAGATCCCCAGACCGTCGCCGACGATCATGGCCAGGTGATTGCCCGGGCTCAGCAGGTACTTCCGCAATCGGATGTCGCCGCCGGCAGCGCGGATATCGGCAACGGGGATCGCGGCGGCGCGAAGCTCGAGCTCCATCACCTGCCGTGCCAGACCGACGACGCCCGCCAGCGCCTCCCGCCCCTTTTGCAGATCCTTGTGCGGCACCAGCAAGGTGGCCCCGTCACCGCCGAAGACGAACGGCGCACGGTCCCGGCCGACACTGTTGAGCACCGCGGCGATCACGGCGGCGCCGACCATGTTGACGTCCTTGTAGCGGCCTTCCGCGACAGCTTTTCCCGAACTCACGATATCCGCGGTCAGGACGTACCAGTCGTCGGGGACAGCGCGGTAGTCTTCCAGGTCCGCAACATTGCTGAAATCGGAGAAGCTGGGCAGCTCACGGTAGAATTCGTCTGCAGACACGGTCTTGCCCCCTCAAATTGCTGAGCGTACGCCGCACACGCCAAGGCCGATCACAGCAAGCGATGACCTCAGTGTAACTTATTTGTGTATCGGAAAGTCAAATGGCCACGAAACGGCCGTCTCTCCAGACGAAAACCTTGTCCTGAGGTGCATCCAGCTTGGGAACGTGGATGCTTTCCAGGCCTTCAAGCAGTCCCCGCACGACACGGAACACCCCGCCATGCGAGACCACGACCGTGGGCTTTGAGACGGTCTTGAGCCAGGCGCCAACGCGCTCCGACAGCATCTCGTAGCTTTCGCCGCGCGGCGGAACGAAACGCCACTTGTCCGCGCGCCGCTGCAACAGCAATTCCTGTTCGCCGTCGGCAAGATCCTCGAACGTGAACCCTTCCCAGTCCCCGAACGTCAGCTCGGCAACGCGCTGCTCTAGGCGATAGTCTTGCGCCGGCAAACCGAGGCCCGCGCGAACAAGCTCCATGGTGGACCGGGTGCGTCCGAGCGGAGAGGAGACGAAATCAAGCCCGTCGGGATCGAGACCTTCCTGTTCCAGGAAGACGCGAAGCCGTTCGCCGTTCCGCGCCGCCTGCCCCCTGCCGGTCTCGTTCAGCGGAATATCGCGATGCCCCTGCATCCGGCCTTCCCGGTTCCAGTCGGTCTGCCCGTGCCGCACGAACACGAGAAATGCCGGATCATGGATCCTGGGCAGCTGAATCTTCGGGCCGGGAGAGAACACTTTGGTCATGCCGTTTTGCCAGACACACTGTGAGGCAAGCGCCTCTTAAAAGAAAATGGCCGGTGACCCGGCCAATGTTTTTCTCAATCCTTGACGACGGAGATGTCGGGCGCGTCGACCGCCTTCATGCCGACAATGTTGTAACCGCAGTCGACATGCTGGATCTCGCCGGTGACACCACGCCCGAGGTCGGACAGCAGAAACAGGGCACTGTCTCCGACTTCCTCGATCGTGACCGTGCGCCGGAGCGGCGAATTGTATTCGTTCCACTTCAGGATATAGCGGAAGTCGCCGATGCCGGATGCCGCCAGCGTCTTGATCGGTCCTGCGGAAATCGCGTTGACCCGGATGTTCTGCGGCCCCAGATCCATTGCGAGATACTTCACGCTCGTCTCGAGCGCGGCTTTGGCGACCCCCATAACGTTGTAATGCGGCATGACCTTCTCGGCACCGTAGTAGGTCAGTGTGAGGATGGATCCGCCTTCCGGCATCAGTTTCTCGGCGCGCTGCGTCACGGCCGTCAGCGAGTAGCAGGAAATGTCCATCGTGCGGGCGAAGTTGTCGGAGGACGTATCGACGAACCGGCCCGTCAGTTCCGCCTTGTCCGAAAACGCGACAGCGTGCACAACGAAATCGATCCCGCCCCATTTCTCCTCAAGCAGGTTGAACACGGCATCGATTGTCTCGCCTTCGGTGACATCGCAATGGCCCGCGACGATCGCACCCAACTGGTCCGCAAGCGGCTCGACCCGTTTCTTCAGTGCATCTCCCTGATAGGTCAGGGCGAGTTCGGCGCCCGCGTCGGCAAGTGCTTTGGCAATTCCCCAGGCAATCGACTTGTTGTTTGCCACGCCCATGATCAGGCCGCGTTTGCCATTCATCAGTCCGCGCGCTGCTTCCGCCATCTTTATCTCCGAACAGGATTCCCTACCGCCCGAACGGGCTGGCCTCCTATGGCACACGGGGTTTGTTCCTTCAAGAGACGCAGCGACCGAATGCACCGTCGACGGCGGAGGCAAGTGTCATTATGTTAGCGCGCTCATTTCCTGCTCACCCTCACGAGGATCCCACACATGGTGCAGACTGCACATGCCGACCGTTTCGCTGAATTGATCGGCGCTGCGAACGTACTGACGACGCCCGCGGACCAGGAACCCTACCTGACCGAGTGGCGGGACTTTTACCGTGGCGTGACCCCGATCGTGCTGCGGCCCGGGAGCACCGAAGAGGTGAGCGCAGTCATGACATACGCCTATGAGCATGATCTCAAGATCGTGCCACAGGGGGGCAACACGGGTCTGGTCGGGGGCCAAATCCCGCAGGAAACCGGGGATGAATTCGTCCTGTCGCTTGCGCGGCTGACGCAGGTCCGCGAGGTGGACGCCGCCGGTTTCACCATCACGGTCGAGGCCGGTGTGGTTCTGGAAAACCTGCACAACGAGGCGGAAAAGGTCGACCGCCTGTTTCCCCTGTCCCTCGGTGCGCAGGGGTCCTGTCAGATCGGTGGCAACATCTCCACCAACGCAGGCGGCACCGCTGTCCTTTCCTACGGCAACACGCGAGACCTTGTTCTGGGGCTCGAGGTCGTCCTCCCCTCCGGTGAGATCTGGGACGGTCTGAGAAGCCTCAGAAAGGACAATACCGGTTATGATTTGAAACAATTATTTATCGGTGCGGAGGGCACCCTGGGGATAATTACGGCTGCCTCTCTCAAGCTTTTCCCCAAACCTAAGAAACTGGAAGCGGCTTTTGTCGGACTGGCGACGCCTCAGGCGGCACTCGGCCTGTTCACCGAAGCGAAAGCCCAGGCCGGTCCCGTCCTGACCGGGTTCGAAATCATGCCGAGAGTGGGGCTCGAATTCTGCCTGTCACACCTTAGCGGCGCGCGCGACCCGCTTGCGGGAGAACATGCCTGGTACGTCCTCATGGAACTGTCGAGCGGCTCCGACGCCTTTCCCGTTCGTGATCTCCTGGAAGGCATTCTCGGCGGAGCCTTCGAAAACGGCCTTGTCGAGGACGCGGCCTTTGCCGAAAGCCTGGCACAGGTTCAGGACTTCTGGCACATCCGGCACGGCATGTCGGAGGTGCAAAAGGCGGAAGGCGGTTCGATCAAGCACGACGTCTCCGTGCCCGTTGCCTCTGTTCCCGATTTTCTCGACAAGGCGATGGCAGCCGTGGAAACATTCGTGCCCGGATGCAGACCCGTGCCGTTCGGCCATATCGGCGACGGCAACATCCACTTCAATGTCAGCCAGCCCGTGGGTGCCGACAAGTCCGCCTACCTTGCGAAATGGGACGAGATGAACGAGATCGTTCACGGGATCGTCGGTGATTTCGGCGGCAGCATATCGGCCGAGCACGGCATCGGCCGCTTGAAGCGGGACCTTCTCAAGTCGGTCAAATCCGACATCGAGCTTGACCTCATGCGCAGGATCAAGCGCGAATTCGATCCGAAGAACCTGCTGAATCCCGGCCGGATCCTCTAGGGTCAGGATCCATAAGTGAGGCCGCACTCCAGGCTGCCAACAGGCGAAAATGCACCCGCCGATTGGTTGGCAAGCCGCGCCGCCACCTTCCGGGCGAATTACTTATGCAATTCTTGAGCGTAGCCGAGTTGTACTCGATTTTGCTGCGCGGGCGGTCGAAGGGATCTCCCGATACCCGGACATGACGAGATCGGGAAATTGCCACCCGCTCCGGTAGCAATCGACTCACTGCCTTCCGCCCCCTCCGTGAAACATCTGATTTCAAAACTTCCGGCAGCCCGCTGATTCGGCTTGCGATTACGATGACTGACGATGGGCCCGGGCGGACATGAATTTGCACGACATCGTTGTTTCCCAGCGCGCAGTTGTCCCCAGATTGCTGCAAATCGTTCCAGTACGGGCCGCCTGACCCTTGGGAAATCGTGACCAGAGTAAGCGACTGGTGCTGGACTGGGGATCCGACAATTGTAAAAAATGACTTATTTTTCAATCAGAAGGAAAATTTTGTATCGACGAAACTGACCAGTTTCATACTCATCTTTTGAAAACTTTGAGAAAAAATCCAAAACAACTAAAATTTTCTTAAAAATGCTTGCATGCCCGAAGGCAGAGCGGAAACAGCCAGAGGAGGAAATCTCGGGCAGGACTTGTGAAAAGTCCTGATACAGATGGAGGCACAGGTTTTCCATGTAAAAATTTACATACAACCCGGCCTACACCTTATGGAAGAAAGATACGAACCGTCTATGACCTCATAAGAATAAGCTATTTGTAAACGTGGTAAGTAAAAGGTTAATGATGTGTCATCGGCGCCAATAAGCCATCCGGTCGAAAGACCTAACGAAAGCAAAAAGAGCAACGAAGGCGGAATTCGCGGCTCTTAGACAGTGCACGAGAGAGACCGACCCCATCGCTCTCTCACATGGAGGCCTTAATGCAGGTTCAGAACTTAGCTAGTTCGGATCACTGGGATCGTGTGAAAAAAGAACTAAAAAATGAACTCGGAGAGGATGTCTTTTCAAATTGGTTCGGGAGGGTAAAGCACGAAGAAACCGTTGGTGATTCAGTCCGTCTTTCCGTTCCCACGCGCTTTTTGAAAAACTGGATCAAGAGCAATTACGAAAAGAAGCTCGTTGGTCTGTGGAAACGCGAAATCGATGACATCAATCGCGTTGAACTGACGGTACGCGGCGCGCTCAGGCCGCGCCGGATCAATGTCAATCAGCCACCAAAAGCGATTACGGCGCGCCGGATCAGCGGACGCCCGGCTCCATTTGAAAGCGTGCCGCAAATCGGTTCGTCCTCCAGCCTTGCGGCCATTCCCTGCCTGGCGGACACGGGCGATGAAGCCGCCGCGGAGTTCCTGAGCGGGGCAGCGCTCAATCCCAAACTCACGTTCGAATCCTTTGCCGAAGGGGCTTCCAACAGCCTCGCCTGCGCGGCGATCCGTCAGATGTCGGCGGACCATGACGGCAGCCTGCCGATGCTTTTCATGCATTCCGGCACCGGCATCGGCAAAACCCATCTGCTTCAGGCCGCCGCGATGGAAGCGAGGCGCAGGGGCCGGAGCGTTGCCTATCTTTCGGCCGAGTTCTTCATGTACCATCTCGTGCCTGCCCTGCGGACACCTGCCTTTCCTGTGCTGCGGCAAGCCATGAAGTCGATCGATCTTCTGCTCGTGGATGACCTTCAGTTCCTGCACGGTAAACAGGGGCATGACGAGTTCAGCAGGACGCTGGAGATCCTGATGGAGGCCCCGCGCCAGATCATCATGGCAGCCGACAGGGCACCGGATGCGCTGGGGACGCTGAGCGCCAAGGTGATGCAGCGCATCCAGGCCGGCGAAGTGGTCAGCATCCAGGCGACGGACTATGCCCTGCGCCACGACATACTGAGAAAACGGATCGCGGCGGCCCGGCGTACACATCCGTCCTTCTCGGTTCCCGATCCAGTTGCCGACTACATAGCCCGCTATGTCATTTCGTCGGCGCGCGACCTTGAAGGTGCCCTGAACCGGCTGTTCGCACACAATCAGCTGACCCGGCAGCCCGTCACGATGGATCTTGCCGAAAAGACGCTCCATGACCTTGTACGCATTGGCGAGCCGCGCGCGATCAAGGTCGAGGAGATCCAGCAGGTTGTCTGCAAGCACTTCAGTGTCACCAAGGCAGACCTGCTGTCGTCCTGCAGGGCGCGAACCCTGGTACGTCCGAGGCAGATCGCAATGTATATCGCCAAGGTCGTCACCGGACGGTCCCTGCCCGAAATCGGCAGGCGCTTCGGAAACCGTGATCACACGACCGTGCTTCATGCCGTTCGCAAGATCGAAGACATGATCTCCAAAGACGAGGCCCTCGCACAGGAAGTCGAGCTGCTCAAGCGTCTGATCAATACCTGATCAGTGGCAGGCCAGCCCTGCCCTGTCGGCAATCGGCGGCACGTGCACGTGCCGCTGCAAAGACAACCGGCGCTCTCGAAACCGGTTGCCACTCACAAACCTCCCACCCCTCAAGCCGCGCAAGCGGCTTGTTTTTTGCCGGTTGACAGACGGCATCGGCCAACCTACCTACAGGGCCGGTTTGAAGGAGCCGGCCGCCCGCAGGCATGATGCCGTGGTGAATTCCTTTCGACGAAACACACTCGTTGACTTGTCGACCTTCACAAGACAGTGCAGGACTTGGCAATGCGGGCCCCGACGGAAGGCATCGCCTTTCGACCCTGCCTTTCTTGAAAAGGTGAGACCATGACACTTCCAAGTGTAACGGAGCTGAAGTCGCAGGCGAAACGCTTGCGGAAGGCTCTCACTGCCAACGGCCAGACGCTCTCCCACAGCCAGGCGCTCGAACTCGTTTCCGCGCAGCATGGATTCCGGGACTGGAATACGGCCTGCGCGACCGCGTCCCGGCCCAACGACTTTCCATTTCCGGTCGGGTCCCGTGTGAGCGGCACTTACATGCAGCAACCCTTCCGGGGTGAAGTCCAGGCGCTTTCGAAAACCGGGCCCAGGGACCAGTACCGCGTGACCGTTCAGTTCGATGAACCGGTCGACGTGGTCACGTTCGACAGTTTTTCTGCTTTTCGAAGCCGGGTGACCTGTCTCGTCCAGCCCGATGGCGTCGCGGTCAAGAAAACCTCGAACGGTGAACCCTACATGCGTTTGTCGGCTGGAACCTAGTTGCGACCTGCCGGGTGGGCACATCTGCTGTCCACCCGGGTTGCCGGCCCGGCAGACCCGCCGCGAAGCGACACTTTCAGCGGCAAAACGCAGAAACATCCGAAATGTGCGCGCCGCGATTGCGCTGGCATTCAAACGGGACACGATGCAATAATCTTCCCCAAGGGGGACACGATATGCATCGCCACGGAGCAAGCGCCGCAACGCACCTGAAAGCCATCGGACTTTTCCTTGTGTCGGCTGTCTGCCTGCTTTTTCTTACGCTACAGGATACACGCGCGGCCGTCATGCCGGGCGGCAACGGCGGCTGGCTCGTCGTCGCCAGCCGTCCGAGTGCCCCGGAGGCCATCAACACGGCCAGGGGATTTGCGGGCCGTTTCCCGCAAACAACCGTCTTTCAGTCGAATAACGGCTGGTTCGCCGTTTCGCTCGGATGGATGACGCAACCCGACGGCAATCGCTACAGGGCCAGCCTGATCTCTTCCGGCGCCATTCCGGGCGACAGCTATTTCCACAACGGCCAGCGTTTCCAGTTTGCAATCTGGTCGGCAACGGGTGTCACAGGCGGTGCGTCCCAGTCGCTCTTTGCCTCGACCCGCATCTCCGCGCAGCCTCCGGGACGTCCCGCCCCCGCACCGTCTGCCCAGCAGGCCTACGTCACCGGCCTCGATCCGTCGGGCGACAATTTCCTGTCCCTGCGCACCGGGCCGAGCACACGGTACCGCGAGATTGCCAGAATGGGGATGAACACGCCGCTGACCATTCTCGGCAGAAGCGGGACCTGGCTCAATGTCGCGCTGTCGGACGGGCGGACAGGCTGGGCATACGGAAAATACGTTTCGTCCGCCCCGGCCTACACGGCCCCGCCCGCAGTTGCGCCCGCGCCCGTTGCGCCGGCCACTGCCGCCAAGAGGTCGATCACCCCGCCCCGGCGCGGCGTTGTCGGCAACCTGAGTGCGACCGGCGACACCTTCCTGTCGCTGCGGAGCGGTGCGGGAACCCGTTTTGCGGAAATTGCCAGACTGCTTGAGGGAACCGACGTGACCATGCTGGCGCAGCAGGGCGCCTGGTTTGAGGTGGAACTCTCCAATGGCATGCGCGGCTGGGCCTATGGCCGGTATCTCGACGCGGCCCAACCGCGCCAAAGCGCATCCGCCGATATCCCGACGATCGGTCCGGACAAGGATGAAAACAACGCTGCCCCGCCACCTTCGCCCCCTACCGAGTTGACCCAGTCCGGCCCGAACCTGCCGGATCTTGGGACCCTTCCGGAGGGCAAGCGTGTCGCGCTGATCATCGGAAACTCCGCCTATGAACATGCGCCGGTGCTGCCCAATCCGAAGAACGACGCAACGGACCTGATGGAGTCACTCAAGCGCCTGGGCTTCACCGTGATACTCGGCCTTGACCAGAGCAAGGTCGCCATGGAAGGGACCGTCCGGGCATATGTCCGCGCCATCCAGGATGCCGACGTTGCCCTGTTCTTCTATGCCGGTCATGCGATGCAGCTCAGCGGACGCAACTATCTCATTCCGATCGACGCGAAACTGGAAGACCAGACAGCGGTCGATTTTGAAACCATCGAGCTCGGCACCCTGCTGGACTACATGAACGCGCCCGGCCGTCTGTCGATCGCATTGCTGGATGCCTGCCGGGACAATCCTCTCTCGCGCCGGTTTTCGCGCAGCCTCGGAGTGAGCAGAAGTTCGCAAGTGGAACGCGGACTTGCCGCGCCGCAGGCCGGAGGCGGTAACATCCTCATCGGGTTCGCAACGGCACCGGGTGAAGTCGCGCTGGACGGAGACGAGGACAACAGCCCGTTCACGACCGCGCTGCTGTCGCATATCGAAACCCCGGGGCTCGAAATCGAGATCATGATGAAGCGGGTCAAGGCAGACGTCTACGATGCCACGCGGGGAACGCAGTCTCCCTGGCACAACTCCGCACTGCGCCGCGAGTTCTATTTCAGGAAATAGCCTCTCCTGAGCGCTCACGCAGCCGGGCGACCAGCAGGTGCCCCGGGACCGGTTCGCCCTCCTCGAGCCGCACCGTAATCGGTTCCATGGCGAGAATGTCGAAGCCAGCAGTTGCCAGCGCTGTTCGAATGTAGCCTTCGCCCTGCGCGAACCGGTTTTTCGGCCCGACCATGTAAGGCTGGCCGCCCATGACCGGATCCGGAAGCGTCTCGGTTGAAAAGGCCAGGTAGCCACCGGGCGAGAGCCGCATCACCGCTCCGTTCAAGAAGGGTTCGACAGCGCCAAGATACGGGAACACGTCGGTCGCCGTGATCAGGTCCCAGGCCGGTCTTTGACCGTCTTCGTCCTCGAACTCGCGCAGAAACTCCACCGCCTCGCCGACATAAAGGTCGTCGTATACCTCGCGGTCAAAGGCGAGTTCGACGATCTTTTCCGACAGATCAACGCCGGTTCGATGCGATGTGCAATCGAGGAGTGCCATGCCCGTCAGGCCCGTTCCGCAACCCAGGTCGAGCAACCGGTCAAATGACGAGAGATTCAGGCGATCGAGAAGGTCACGCAGCAGCAACGGGACGCAATAGCCGAGTTCGTCGACAAGGATCTCGTCGAAGACATCGGCATGCTGGTCAAACAGGGTCGCGACATAGGCGTCCGGCATCTTGGTGGGCGAAATCGCAGCGCCCATCGCGGCCAGCCGGATGCTCACGCCGCCGGTGTCGTCCGGGTCGAGGGCAAGAGCTTGCCGGAACGCCTGCGCGGCTCCCGCGAAATCGCCGGATTTCTGGAGGTCCAGGCCACGATTATAGGCCTCGGCCAGCGCGTCGTCGTCCGCGCTGTCCGGGTTTCCGGTTTGCTGGTCTTCGTCCCTGGTCATGTCTGTCAGCTGCCTGTCGATCCGTGTCCGCCCTGCCTTACACCGGCGCCTTTCTCATTGCACGGGAAATGACGCGGCGCGGATTAAAACAGATCGAGTTGGCTGGTGTCCGGCTTTGGCTTGGCCTTCCGGCCTTCTTGCGCACTCCCGCCGGATTCGTCCGGAACCACCGGCGCCTGGATATCCGGGTCGTCATTCGCGACCTTGTTCACCCGGTTGGAGACCGGTGTCGCCACCAGGTAGTCGTCTTCGACCGGCTTCAGCAGCGTGCCTGCTTCCTTCTTGTCGACATTCGCCGTATCGAGCCAGGTGCCGAACTGGTCCGGCTTCAGGATGACGGGCATGCGATGGTGGATGCCCGACATCATGCGGTTCGATCCGATCGTCAGAATGGCGCCCGTGTCCATGTCACCGCCGTCAGGGTCGGACCAGGTCTCCCAAAGGCCCGCAAAGGCCATGATGTCGCCGTCGGCAGGCTTGATCCAGAAGGCCTGCTTGCTGTCACCGGTCCGGCGCCATTCGTAAAAGCCCGATGCCGGAATGAGACAGCGGCCGTGGCGCATGGCATTGCGGAACGAGGGCTTCTCGGCCGCCGTTTCAGCCCTGGCATTGATCAGCAGGGTAAAGCTTGCCGGGTCCTTGACCCAGGACGGAATAAGCCCCCAGCGGACGAGATGAAACCTTCGCGCGTTGTACTCGTAGCGCACGGTCGCGATGGGCTGTGTCGGCGCAATGTTGTAGCGCGGCGGAAAGTTCGGCTGATCCGTGTAGCTGAAGAAGTCCCTCACGGCATCCGGTGGTGTCGTAAGGGCAAGGCGTCCGCACATTGCGTTTCTCCTGTCCGGTGCAGCCGGTGGCTCGCGCTGGTCTCTGCCTAAACACCGCTCACTGAGCCAAAGTTAGGCAATTGGAAACAAAAAAGAAGTAGCTTGTTTCTGAAGTCAATAACCAGGGGGCCGGTATGGAATGTTTGGATCCAGTTTTGGGCGCCGGAGATCTGGCCGCCGAACGGCTGGAGCAGGCGAACATCAATCCGCAGACCGGACTTGCCACCGATTACCTCAATCACTTCAACGAAGTGATGATGCTTCTCGAAATGCTCCCTGATATGCCCGACTGCTCAGACGATGTTCTGGACTGGGGTCCGCTGGACTATGAGGGTCATTTCGAAAACTCGACGTTCAAGGACAAGCAGCTCGCCATCAGGGCCTATTACGCCGCACCCGCTTATCTTCGCGAGCATCTGGAAGCGCATGTCTCCGGCATCAATGATCTCGTCGGCGAAATTCAGGAACAGCTGCGCCAGAGCGGCGACGCGGCCTCCGTTGCAGGTGATATCGCCTTCAAGGCGACCCACGAGATCAAGCCGCTGATTGCACTTGCCGGTGCCGTCATTCACGGTCATGTTGAACCGGAAGCAACGCAGCACGAAGGCGACGCGGCACAGGCTGAAATCGACGCCCTCTTCGCCTGATTTCCTGTCGACCCCGATCCGAAAGCCAGTCCGTCCATGTCCCGTTTCTATCCGGATGCTCCGCGCGTGGGTGTCAGCGTCCTGTGTCACGACGAGGGCCGCGTGCTGCTCATCAAACGCGCAAAGGATCCTTTCAAGGGATATTGGAGCCTTCCGGGAGGTCTCGTCGAACTGGGAGAACCGCTGCTGGAGGCCGCAAAACGGGAACTCCGGGAAGAAACCGGCGTCGAAGCGGACCTGTTCGAGCCGGTGGAAACATTTGATTCCATTCAGTTCGATGAAAATGGCAAGGTTCTGACCCATTTCATACTCACGGTCTTCTGTGGTGCCCTCAGATCCGGAGAAGCGGTCGCGGCGGACGATGCGAGCGAGACCGACTGGGTCCGTCCGGAAGATCTCGACGACCGGCCGACGACGCCCGGCACACCGGAGCGCATCCGCCGGCACCTGCCGCTCTGAGCCGTCCTCGCCCACCCTTCACACAGGTTTGCGGAACCGTGATTTCCCGATTTCGGGTGCACCGGGCGAAAATGCCTCCGCGCTCGTCGAATGGAGGCACGCATGCAGATCCAGCATATATGGATGTTACTTCTGGCCATAAGCGGCTTCCTGGTCTTTTCGCTTCTCACGCTGCTTTCTCCGGCGCATGCGAACCCCGACCACTGGCGCCAGGCGGGTTTTTCGACCGACTTTTCAATCCATTCGGTCGACCTTGGAACGATCTTTTCCGGTGGACCGCCCAAGGACGGGATACCGTCTATTGACGAGCCGCGCTTCCAGCCGGCCGACGAGATCGACTGGCTTCAGAACAACGAACCGGTGATTTTCCTGGAACTGGACGGAACCGCCAAGGCCTATCCGCTGCAAATCCTGATCTGGCACGAGATCGTCAACGACCGGATCGGTGACACCCCGGTCTCGGTGACCTATTGTCCACTGTGCAATTCCTCCGTCGTGTTCGACCGCCGCATCGACGGCACGCTGCTCGATTTCGGCACCACGGGACTGTTGAGAAATTCGGACCTTGTCATGTATGACCGGCAGACCGAAACCTGGTGGCAGCAGTTCACCGGCGAAGGAATTGTCGGCACGCATACGGGCCGCGAGCTGAAAATGATCCCGTCACGGGTCACTGCCTTCGAGGCGTTCCGGAAGGAACATCCGGCGGGAGCCGTGCTCGCACGCCCCACGTTTTCACCCCGCAGTTACGGCACCAATCCTTACGCAGGATATGACAGCCGGTCCGCTCCCTATCCGTTTTTCCAGGGGGAACTGCCGGACGGCATCAACCCTATGGCACGCGTTGTCGTGGTGCGTGACGATGAGAACGTTTTTGCGGTCGCACTCGACCATGTCCGGATGAACGGCCCTGTGACGCTTTCCGCCGACATAGACGTTCGGTGGGCCGGCGAGCAGGCCTCCGTCCTCGACCAGCGCGAGACGGAACGCGGCCGGGCGATCGGCTCAGTCGAAGTCTTCAAGACCGTGGCGGGCGGGCAAACGCCCCTTGTTCACGACGTCACATTTGCCTTTGTCGCACATGCATTCCATCCGGATGTGGCAATTCTTGGGATCACTTCGCCGTAGCGCTTGAAGTGCTCACCGGCGGCGCGCATGATCCGCGCATGAGAAACGGTCAGATTTCCGATTTCATCCGGCGGACGGTTTTTGCCGCTGCGTTGGTGCTTGTAATGCCGGTTCAGGTTGTGCTTGCGCAGCAGCCTGGCATCGACGCGCCGCCCTATGAACAGCAGCTTATGCGCCTTTCGGAGATCTTTGGCGCGCTTCACTTTCTGCGGCCGCTCTGCAACGAAAACGATACACCAAGCTGGCGCGACCAGATGGAGGACTTTTTAGATGCAGAAACGGTTAACGAAAATCGGCGGCGCAGGTTCATCGAACGATTTAATCAAGGTTATCGTGGATTCTCAGTTGCTTACAGGGAGTGTACAGATGCCGCGCGTATCGCAATGGTACAGTATTTGCGAGAAGGCGAGACCATAATAGGCGACGTGACAAGCCGTTACGGGCGATAATCCTGTCGAAATCTCTCAAACGTTACGAGTTGGTTAACCTTTTGAATCAAATTTGTGGGTGGGCGTTAAGTTTGCGTTCACGGTTGCTTATCAGCACAGATCACCGTGCTAGGATCAGGTAATGAGATTCGGGAGAGGGACACGCGGGAGTTGTCTCCACGGGTTCGGGACAGACCGGTAAGGGAACGAATGATAAACGACGATTATGCTGAAGCGGCCATGGATGCCGAGTTTGCCGAAGACGAAGATATCAGACGCGCAGCGCTCGGCTTCATTTCCGACGCCTGGGCGGAGGCGATTGCCAACGGCGTCGATGCGGATGCCGTAGCGCATGCGGCCATGTTCACGGCCCTGGCCGACCTTGTGGCAGCCTATGGCGAGGATGCTGTCGCAAAACTTGCCGAAGGATTGCCGGACCGCATCCTGCAGGGCGACTACACGGTGAACCGGGTTCTGCAGTAAACCCGAACCTCCAGAAGACCAGGGGCCGGCACAGCCGGCCTTTTTTGTGTCCGCTGGCGCCTTAGCGGCCCTGGTGTACGGACCCATAAATGAAGTCAATTTGGCTTCATTTATGGGTTCGCACCCCAAAGACCAGCAGCATGACTGAGACCGTTGATCGCCAGATCGAGATAGATCAGGCCACCAAAGGCGATCAACGCGACGCCGGCAATGTGATTGACCCGGTCGAGCCACTGATCATCGATCCTCGCCTTGAAATGCGACACGAGCGCGGAAACAAACACCCACCAGGTCGTCGCTCCGGCCGCGACGCCCGCGACCATCATCAGCGCGCCAAAATGATCGCCGTGTTCCGGTCGGTAATTGCCAAGCGCGCCGAAAATAAAAGCAAAGAAGAATATTGTCCCGGGATTGGTGATCGCGATGAAAAAGGCAGCCGTTGAATCGCCCACATAGCTGTATTCCGCGTCATTGGCGTCCTTCGTCAAATGGGGGTGCGTGTGCCAGATCTTGAGCCCGAATATGATCAGCAGCGCACCACCGACCACCTCGATCAGCCGCAATTGACCATCAATGAAGTTGGTGACGGCCGAAACCCCGAAAATGGCGGCGGCGGCAAAGATCGTGTCGGCAACGACGGCGCCCAGCCCGACGAAAACACCGTGGCTGAACCCGCTTCTGACAGCGTGCTGGATTGCCATGACGTTGACCGGACCGACAGGCGCAGTGGTCACGACGCCGATGATAAAGCCGATCAGCACATATTCCAGAACAGTCACGGCCGGTCCTTTTTTCTAAGGGTCAGGACTCATTGGCAAAAAAGCACACGGCCTTTGGATAGCGACCTGACGGCTTCCTGACAAGGACGGGAATTTCCCTGCACCCGCTTTGCAGTCTTGCATGAATTGTTTAAGGAATGTCCCCGGTGGGCGAACGTCATCTTGTCTCGACGTGGGAGATTGCCATGAAGCAGGTTTATTGGATTGCAGCCTTGGCACTTTGCCTGTTGCCGGCACAGGGAATGGGCAAGAACGTGACCACCGAAACCATTCAGCTTGCGCCGGACACCGGCTCCGGGACCGCCCCGATCCCTGACGATCAACTCCAGGTGCCGCAGACCGCACCCTCTCCTTCCCCGGACAGCACAAGTGCGCCGGCCGAACTGGCGCCGCCGCAAGTGCTTTACAACACCGCCGTTCTGCCGAAACCGGTTGCCCGCATGCATGCACAGCTGAAAGAAGCCGCTGAATACGGCGACCTGAAACGCATCCGCATGATCCTGGAGAGCAACGAGCTTCCGCCGACACTTTCATTCACGGAGATCGGTGACCCGATCGAGTTTCTGAAGGAAAGCTCGGGCGATGGCGAAGGGTTTGAAATTCTCGCGATCCTTGCCGACACGCTCGACAGCGGCTTCATCCATGTGGATGTGGGTACACCGCAGGAAATGTACATCTGGCCCTATTTTGCCCGGTACCCGCTGGACAGCCTGACACCCGACCAGAAGGTCGAGATGTACCGCATCATCACGGCAGGCGATTTTGCGGAGATGGAGCAGTTCGGAGCCTGGACCTTCTACCGTGTCGGTATCGGCCCGGACGGAACGCTGCACTATTTCGTCGCCGGCGATTGATCAGGCAGTGCACACAGTCCGGGCTGCCGCATCGAAAAAACGCGCGTCAGGGTCAATCTGAACGCACTAACCGACAATCTCCAGACCTTCGTCCGCGCAAACCCGGGCAACCCATGCCATATCGAGTTCGGGTTCAGGTTTCGGCCACTCACGAGACCCTGGTGCCAGTTTTGTTCCGCAAGTCCGGAAAACGTTTTCGTGGATGGAACCCGGAACGTTGAGGATCAGCATTTCAGCGTCCTCACCGCTCGTGTTGCGGAACGAATGCACTTCACCGCGGGGTACTTTCACAAACTGGCCCTGCCCTGCATGAATGGTCTCGTTTCCCACCGTGAATTCGATCTGCCCTTTTTGCACAAAAAAGGATTCCTGATCGTTCATGTGGCGATTGGGCGGTGCACCAGCACCACTTGACAGGATCGCACTGCAAAGAAAATACCCGTCTTCCTCGCTCGAGGAATGAAAATCCATGATCATTCCCATGAGATAGTAAGTTTCCGACATTTCGCCCCTCCAACACTCAAATTCAGATCAAAAATACGTTCATTTTTTATTTGAATTACTCTTCGTAACATGATCAAAAACGGAAAAAAACTCAGTAAAATTCAGGACGTGCATGATATCGGTGGCCAGCAGGAAGCACAGTCGCTCAGCCCCGGCGCGCACCGACACGAATTCTCTTTGGCAACTCGGGAGGATCAGGTTCTGGTCAGCTCGGCGTAGTCGGCATAGCCCCTATAGAGGTGGCGGAACCGGAGCCGGCAGCCCGAGGCGGCTGCCAGGGCCTCCAGCTCGTTTTCAAGCTTGGCGCGGGGCGTGACGTGGAACGATTTCAGCCACGAGAAGAGCAGCCTGGCGAACCAGCGCGGAAGCCCCTGCTGCTGGCCGAAATCGACAACATGGATACGCCCACCCTCTTTCAGACGGGCTGACCCGGCCTGCAGCGCCTCCCGCCAGATGGGGATCATCGAGAGCGTGTAGGAATAGAACACGCGATCGAATGCGGAAACGCCCAGGCCTTCGGTCGCGGACGGATTTGCGGCGTCGCCCTCGATCAAGGTGATCCTGCCGCTCAGCCCCGCATTGGCAATGTTCTTCTCTGCCGTTTCGAGCATGTGACGGGAAATGTCCAGTCCGTAGAAGCGGGCATCGGGATAAAGCCTGGCAGCCGCGATCAGGTTACGGCCCGTGCCGCAGCCCAGTTCGAGCACATCGCCGCCGTGCGGCGGTTTCAGTTCCCGGATCAGGTGATCGCGTCCCAGCAGATAATACTTGCGCGTGACATCGTAGATGTGCCGCTGACGCCGATAGACAGCGTCCATCAGCCTTGCCGTTTCGACCGCACCGCTCATGTCAGGTTCCGCTCAGCCGTTGTAGACATAAAGATGGAAGCCGCCATAGATGGACGAACGATCCTGTCTGCCCAGTTCCAGGCTTTCCTCTTCTTCATAGGTCCAGCAGTCCAGCGTCTCGTCGGCGACCCGCCCCGGAAGAAGCGTGGGCGCAGCCGCGGTGCGGAAAACAACCCTTGCGCCGGGCCTGGCCGTCCGCGTGATTTCCGACCAGAGCGCGTTCAGCTGCGCGTCCGTCATCCAGTCCTGCGCGTCGAGCAAAACATAGGCGTCGAGGCTGTTGCTCGGCGCCGACTGGAGATGCTCGGTGAAGTTCCGATTGAGAACGCGGACGCGGCCGGCGCGGGCGCGGATTTCTTCGAAATGCGCCCGCTTCAGATAGGGCGGCAGCGGGCCGGACTCACCGGACGTTTCTCCGGCTTGGGGCGCATATCCGCGCCCGAACGCCTGCCAGGCGAAGTAGTTGTCCTTCATGGAGAAATCGCAGGCGAGCTTTTCAAGCCGATCCTTGAGGACCGCTGACATGTCGCCCTCGGCGTTTGCCGAGACCAGCGCGTCATACTGTGCGGGCGGAATACCAAGACCATAGAGCGACATTTTCTTCGAGGTGGCCCAGCGGACAAGCCGCTTGTCGAAGAGCGGCGCAAGGGCAGTGTCGAAGAAAGTGCGCTGCTCTTCCAGCGACCGTGTCTTGACCATGTGCTTGGGGTCGATGCCGTAGAGTTTTGCCACGAGATGGCCGACACCGATACAATAGCCGAGCAAACCGTGGTGATAGAGATCGCGCGAAAACAGCGTGATCCGCTTGCGGCCCCAATTGGCAATGTCGCGGCCTTCCCAGTAGGCGATGGTTTCCGCGTCGAGATTGTCTTTCAGGAACCGGTTATAGGCCGCCACGTTGGCCTTTTCGTCCGCTTCGCCGAAAAACCGGTAAAACGTTTCGTAATTCGGAAAGTGCCTTGCGGCGGCGAGTTTCAGGCGCCCGAGTGCAACATGAGCCCGGTTGAGATCGACGGCAGTGATTTCCGCTGGGTTTGCCGTGAGATAGGACATGACGTTGCAGCCGCCCGAGGCAATCGCGATCATGCGCGAGTCCGGTGTCAGGCGCAGCGCCTTCATGTCCACGTCCGGATCTTCCCAGATCTGCGGATAGACCAGACCCTTGAACGCGAAGGTGAAGAGACGCTCCAATATGCCTTCCCGAGAGGTGGCGTCCGAGCGGTGAACCGCATTGTTGAGCCGTTTCTTGGATGCTGTGAGCGTGCTCTGCGCCATGATTTTCTCCCGGGTCGCCGCGCGAATAAACAGCCTTCCGATACGTGAGTGAGACGACAGTTTGGTGACGCTGTGCCCAAAAAACGGAGTTATCCGGATAATAAAAAACCCCCGCGGCGGCGGGGGCTTTCATTTCCGATCGCGATTGCCGGAATGGCGTCAGCGCGTGATCACGACGAAGTCAG
The DNA here is from genome assembly GCF_965229775.1 of Roseibium sp. Classification (GTDB taxonomy): domain Bacteria; phylum Pseudomonadota; class Alphaproteobacteria; order Rhizobiales; family Stappiaceae; genus Roseibium. Next base: position 3,220,839 of record NZ_OZ245929.1, on the reverse strand, counting down.
TGCCAAGACCGGTGTTGCGCTTGAAGCTCCGGTCGGTGATCGTCAGCGAGGTTCCCGGCGTCAGCATCCTGGAAAGATCGCGTGCAACCTTTTCCGGGATATCGATGCGGTTCAGGACGTCATCCGAAGGTCCGCCGCGGTCGCCTTCCGCGGATACCGCGATCCACTCGACGCTGTCCTCACCCTGTTCGAAGTCGAGCGCGGTGTAGACATGGGTACCGATTTCCTGCTCCAGATGCTTGATGGAGACCGGGGCGGAATAAATGTCCCTGAACTTGCGGCGCACGCGGAGGGTCGCATTGTGGCTCTTCTCATAACCTGCATCCAGGTGCACCCGTGCGATCAGGGCGTCCGTCACCTTCTCCGTGACCGGCTGATCGGTGATTTCCTGGTAGAGGCCGATCGCGGCGCGCGTCTTGCGGCCGACGACACCGTCGACAGGGCCTGAATTGTAGCCCATTTCGTTCAGGAGCTTCTGCAGCACCTTGATCTTGTTCGGCTGCTTGCGCGGCGTGATGATCATGCGCAGCGGACGGTCGAAATGCGGGTTCTCGGGCTGCGCGATTTCAAGCGCCGCCTGCAGCGTTGCCGGGCTGATCGCGCCGCGCAGTGCCGGATCCGCGTCGATCGTCGAACCGGAGAGGCTGGCGACTTCCGTGGCCGGAACGAAAGGCTGCGGCAGGACCTCATGGCTGACGGCCTGCGGTGCGGCGGAGCCGCGGGTCACGACCACATGCATGCCCCGGTTGGTCATCTTGTAGAGCGACTTGGCGAAAGGGCGCGGCAGGCGAATGCAGCCGTGTGACGCCGGATACCCGGGCAGCTTGCCGACATGAAGCGCGATACCCGACCACGTCAGGCGCTGCATAAACGGCATCGGGGCGTTGTCGTACAGGTTGGAAAAGTGCTTGCGCCGCTTCTCAAGGATCGAGAACACGCCAGTGGGTGTACTGTGGCCGCGTTTTCCGGACGAGATCGGAGACTGCTCGATCAGGTCCAGGCCGCGATAGACCTTGATCTGCTGATCGTCGATCGACACGAGCATGTGAAGCGGTGTCTCGTCGACGGCTTCCTTGGCGGTATCGGCTGCGGTGTCACGTGCGGCTGCCGTGGAAACGGCGCCGGCTGAAAAAATCGCGGCCGTGACAAGAACGCCAAGTCCGCCTTTACGCATAAACTGAAACATTTTGACGACATCCCTGAGCTCTCTAACGCTGAACCCTGAAGCTCGCTGAAAACTCTACTCAAAACCCTTTTAGATCGGGTTAGGAAACACAGTTACCCGTTGGTTTCCTTCCCGTGTTTGCAATACCACCCTGTCATTTTAGGCAAGTCGGCGCTGTTATACACATCACAAATTGTTCGGATGGTTATCAGACACGCGCACAAGACCCGAGGCGCGCGTCATCAACGCGCCCCAATGCGGTCTTCCCTGAAGTCCCGGCAGCTGAATTGCCTGCTATTTTTTCAGGCCATCCTGAAACAGGACCGCCTCGCCCGTCGAGGGCGTGGTCAGCTCACCTTCCCACATGACCCGCCGTCCGCGGACCATCGTTCCGACCGGCCAGCCTGTGACGTCCTTGCCGTCATAGGGCGTCCAGCCGCATTTGGAGGCGATCCAGTCGTTGGTGATGGTTTCTCGCCGCTTGAGGTCGACGATCGTGAAGTCGGCATCATAACCGACCGCGATGCGCCCCTTGCGCGCCGTCTGGAACAGGCGCGCCGGCCCGGCACTGGTCATGTCGACGAACCTTGCCAGGCTCAAGCGTCCGTTGCCGACATGATCCAGCATGATGGGGACGAGTGTCTGGACCCCTGTCATGCCGGAGGGCGACGCCGGATAGGTCTTCTGCTTTTCTTCCAGAAGATGAGGTGCGTGGTCGGAGCCGAAGATATCGAGGATCCCCTGTTCAAGGCCCCACCAAAGGTGCTGCGAGTGACGCGGTTCGCGCACCGGCGGGTTCATCTGCACCAGCGTTCCGAGACGTTCGTAAGCCTCGTCCGTCAGGGTCAGGTGATGCGGTGTAACCTCGATCGATGCGACATCCTTGTGGTCGATCAGGTAGTCGACCTCTTCTGCCGTGGACAGGTGCAATATGTGGATCTTCGCGCCCGTTTCGCGCGCAATCGCGACGAGGCGCTGCGTGCATTGCAAGGCGGTGGTCACATCCCGCCAGACCGGGTGAGAGCGCGGGTCGCCCTCGATACGCTCGCCCTGGCGGTCCCGGAGGCGAAATTCGTCTTCCGAATGGAACGCCGCCCGGCGGCGTGTCACGGAAAGAATGTCGCGCACCCCGTCATCGTCTTCCACAAGAAGATTACCGGTCGATGATCCCATGAAGACCTTGATGCCGGCGGCGGCTGGAAGGCGTTCAAGTTCGGGAATGTCCTTCACGTTCTCGCGCGTCCCGCCGACCCAGAAGGCAAAGTCGCAATGCATGCGGTGGTGCCCGCGCCTGACCTTGTCTGCAAGAGCCCCCTCGTCGGTCGTCAGCGGGTTGGTGTTCGGCATTTCGAAGACCGTCGTGACACCGCCCATCACCGCTGCGCGGGAACCCGTTTCAAGGTCTTCCTTGTGATCGAGGCCCGGTTCGCGGAAATGCACCTGTGTGTCCATGACGCCCGGCAGGACATGCAGTCCGGTGCAGCCGATCGTTTCACCCGCCTGCGACGCATCGAAGGACCCGATCCCGGCGATCCGTCCGTCCCGGATGGCGACATCGCGAACACCTTCCCCGTCCTGATTGACGACGGTGCCCCCCTTCAGGATCAGGTCATAGGTCTCGCTCATGAAATATCCTCCGGCAGTCTCTGGCTCAGGCTTGTCTGTCTACCGGGCTTATACGCGCGCGGCAGGAAAAGAACCAGATGCGCGAGACGAAATCCCAACCTTGTCGTCAGCATTCAAAAGAACTATTTCGCCGGTAGACATCCGTCGTGACACCTCTGTTCCAGGAGCCCCTCTTGCCGTCCGCCAAGATTGCCCATCTCACCGATCGCGCCCTGATCCGGATCGCCGGGGACGACGCGCATCATTTTCTGCAGAATCTCGTCACTGCCGACGTCGAGGAGACCGATGCAAACGGCGCGTCCTCGGCCGCATTGCTGACCCCGCAAGGCAAGATCCTGTTCGACTTCCTGCTCTACAGCACGGGCGACGGTTATGTCGCCGACGTCCCGGCCCCGGCGGCCTCGGACCTCCTGAAGCGCCTAACCTTCTACAGGCTGAGAGCAAAGGTCGACCTTGAACTGCTGGGGACGGAAACGGGTGTCTTCGCCGTCTGGGACGGCCCGCTGGAGATTGACGGCGCTCTTGTTGCCGTGACAGACCCGCGGACACCGCTGCTCGGCCGGCGCATCATTGCGCCCGTTGCCGCGATGGCCGGTCAGGCAGACGCAACCGGGGCGGACCTGGACGACTACGAGCGGCATCGCATTGCAACGGGTGTTCCGGAAGGACTGAAAGACTATTCTTACTCGGACATTTTCCCGCATGACGCCGATCTCGATCAACTGGGCGGGGTCTCCTTCACAAAAGGCTGCTATGTCGGACAGGAGGTGGTCTCGCGGGTTCAGCACCGGGGGACCGCACGCAAGAGGTTCGTTCTTGTCGACGGCGGCCGCGCGCTGCCCGAAAAGGGGGCACCGGTCACGGCTCATGGAAAGACCATCGGCGAACTCGGCTCTTCCATCGCATCGGAAACGGGTGAAAGTGTCGGGCTTGCGCTCCTGCGCCTTGACAAGGTTGCACAGGCCAAGGACAACGGCAGCCCGCTCAACTGCGGTGATGTCGAGATTGAGGTCCGCATACCCGACTGGGCCACTTTCTCCCTTCCGGAACAGAACGATCCGACCTGAAACAGCCCGAGTTCATCAAGGAACAATACCTATCGCCCGTCCCGATCAGCCTCCCCGCGCCTGGCAGCGCATGTTGTCAGGCCGCCGCCTCAATCTGCTGGACCCCTCGCCTCTCGACGTCGAGATTTCCGACATTGCGCACGGCCTGGCCCGCGTTGCCCGCTGGAACGGTCAGACGCATGGAGACCATGCGTTTTCCGTTGCGGAACACTGCCTGGTCGTCGAGGAGATCGCCCTGAAGCTGAAACCGGACCTCTCGCCGGACTGGCGTCAGGCCGTGCTGCTGCACGACGCGCCCGAATATGTCATCGGGGACATGATTTCCCCGTTCAAGGCGGTGATCGGCGAAGCCTACAAGGCCGTGGAAGCACGCCTGCAGGCGGCGATCCATCTTCGTTTCGGACTTCCCGCGGAGATCCCGCAGACGGTCAAGAAACTGGCAAAGCGGGCAGACATCATCTGCGCCTACTACGAAGCCGTCGAACTGGCCGGCTTCGACGAGGAGGAAGCCGCCCGGATTTTCGGCCGGCCGACCGGTCTGGCGGCAACAAGCGAAGACACCCTTCGTTACGGTCTTGAGCCCATGTCCGTTGCCGTGGCCCAGGAGATGTTCCTCAAGCGCTTCGATGAGATCGAAAAGTTGCGTGAAGCTGGGAACAACGGAAAAAGCAGGCACGCAAAGGCGTGACCTTGCCTGCGAATGACCCTAATTTACAAGATGAAATGATAACTCTGGTCCCGTCATGCTGCACGTGTGCTCTCTTTCCAAACTGAACGAAACCGTCGCGTCGACCGGTGCGAAGTCCATCATCACGCTGATCAACGCGGAAATGGATGTTCCGACACCTGAAGGCGTCCTGCCAGACAGGCATCTCTTCCTCGCCTTCAACGACATTGTCGAACAGATCGCGGGCCTCACACCGCCCAACGAGAAACACATCGAGGACCTTGTCGCCTTTGTCGAGGACTGGGACAGGAGCGCACCGCTGGTGATTCATTGCTGGGCAGGTATCAGCCGCTCGACGGCGGGGGCCTATGTCGCCGCCTGCGCCCTCAATCCGGAGGCGGACGAATACCGGCTCGCAACGTTGCTGCGCGAAAACTCGGCGTCCGCGACACCGAACGCCCGCCTCGTCGCAATGGCTGACAAGCTGCTCGGCCGCGACGGCCGCATGATCGACGCCATACGCGGCATCGGCCGCGGTGCCAATGCGTTCGAAGGCACCCCGTTCATCATGCCGCTCGATTAAGGAACCAATACAGGGAGCCTTCATGCCGAACAGGCACGCCAGTATCGAGATCGGATTGAACGCGGTCGTCGTGTCCGTTTCGGACGGGCTGCCGCAGATCGTTCACGTCAACGACGAGAACAACGGCGAACTCGACAGCCTGCCCTACGGCCCGTTCGATCCGATCCATCACAGGACAATCGAGATCGGCCTGAGATCCTGGGTGGAAAGCCAGACGGCCCTGCGCCTCGGATATGTGGAACAGCTCTACACATTCGGCGATCGCGGACGGCACCGGGTATCCGGTGACGAGGGACCGCATGTGGTGTCGGTCGGTTATCTCGCCCTGACCCGCCAGACAGCCGATTCCGAAAACACGCTGGCAAGGCACAAGTCCGCCTGGCGGTCCTGGTACGATTACTTTCCGTGGGAAGACTGGCGTGCCGGCAGGCCCGCGTTGCTCGATACCGACATCCTGCCTGCGCTGGAGACCTGGGCGAAGGAACCGCCGCCGGAAGGAGAGCCGCCCAAACCGCTGGACCGGCAGGAGCGGGTGCGCCTCGCGTTCGGCCTGGAAGCCTCGCACTGGGACGAGGAACGGGCCCTGGAGCGGTACGAACTGCTTTACGAGGCCGGTCTTGTCCCGGAAGCGAAGCGCGACGGCCGTCCGGCGGCGCTCGCGCGGAAGGACCAGCCCTATCTCGGCGTCACGATGCGGTTCGACCACAGGCGGGTCCTTGCAACGGCGATCACGCGCCTGCGCGGCAAGCTGAAATACCGGCCGGTGATATTCGAACTCATGCCGGAAGTGTTCACGCTGACGGAACTGCAGACATCCGTGGAAGCCATCTCGGGCCGGCATCTGCACAAGCAGAACTTCAGGCGGCTCGTTGAAAATGCCGATCTCGTCGAACCGACCGGTGCAACCTCGACCGCGACCGGCGGCCGGCCGGCGGCCCTCTTCCGCTTCCGGCACCAGCTCATGAGCGAGCGCCCGGCACCTGGCCTGCGGCTGGGTAGCCGTTAAGACCTTCTTAAGCAATTCCGGTAGTAAACCATCCGTGATCGCAACCTAACACCTTGCTTCATTAACCATAATTTTGTCCCGCGCAGAAAAAACGCCGCGAATACCGGTCGATTTCGCGTTCATTAACGCTCTTTCAAGGTTAAGCCTGCATCCTGATTTCCGGCGCCACTGTTTACAGAGCGTTAGTGCTTATCGCCCGGCGCATCGGGACGGTGTGAAACGAGTTGGAGTTGGCTGCGTATGTTTGGCCCTGGATCCCGCGTAGGAATGCAACTTTTTCTAAAAGCGACACTGAGCAGGACGCCGGCGCATGTCCGCCTGCGCCGTCTGAAATACGCGCTCGCCGCGAGCCCCCTGCTGTTTTTCGGGCTCGGCGGCTCGATCGGCGATCAGGACATCTTCGCCCTGATCAATGCACGCCATGACCAGTCTCCGCGCTGGATGATGGCACTCGAACCGGCGAATTTCACCACCAGGATCACCCCGAAACTTGCCCTTGGAACGCCTGCGGTGCCCGATTACACGAGCGCACCGGTGCTGACGCTGACATCGGCTGAAAAGGGAACCGAGGCGCGCCCGCTCTACGGGCTCGGCGATGTTGTCGCGAGCGCACGGCCGGTCGAAATTCCCGACGAGATTGCCACGAACAAGTCCGCAAAGGGCAACAGGAAGATCACCGTTGCACCGGACCGGCATCTGGTCGACCGGGCAGCCGGCAACGTCTATGCGATGTCCAGCCTGATCTCCAACCAAAAGAAACACGAGGACCTGCCACGGGTTGCCTTCGTCAAACCCGAGCCGCTGGACTCCAAGGAAAGCAGCCGCCTTGCCGAGGCCGGAAAGGACGGCCTTCTTGAGGAAGGACCGCTGGACCTGCAAAAGGTGATGATGGCCAGGAATGCCGCGGCTGCCAGTTTTTCCCTCGTTTCCGCCTATGCGCCGGACAGCGTGAAGGAAACCAAGGAGCCGTTCGACGCCTTGTTCGGCGCCGCCAAGTACGAGCAGGAGCTGCCGCCACCCGAAGATCCGAACAACCCGCACTGGTGGGCGCAAAAACCCCTGCCGCTTGCCGTCGGTTCCAAAAAGGAACAGCGCTGCCTCGCCGAAGCCATCTATTTCGAAGCGCGCGGCGAAACCGAGGAAGGCCAGGTAGCCGTTGCCCAGGTCGTTCTGAACCGGGTTAAAAACCCGTCCTATCCGAATTCCATCTGCGGCGTGGTCTACCAGAACAAGCACAAGCGCAACCGCTGCCAGTTCTCGTTTGCCTGCGACGGCATCAAGGACCGAATCTCAAGCAAGGGTGCGTGGAAGACCGCCCAACGGCTTGCGCGCGAAGTGTCAGACGGCAAGCAATACCTGAAGATGGTCGATGCCTCGACACATTACCATGCGACCTACGTCAATCCGCGCTGGGCACGATCGATGGCGAAACGCGGACAGGTCGGCCTGCACATCTTCTACAAGACCTATGCCGGCGGCTGGAACTAACAGCCTCGCTTTTCCTCAGTCGTTCGTCCTGAAGACATTGGTCACCACGTAGGTGGCCAGAAGCACCACGTGGAAACCCAGGAGCGCCGCGACCTGGAGCGGGTCGACGTGGGAAAACTCCAGCAGTTCACTCAAGACGTGGATCGACGCAATGATGACGATCGTCGACACGATCCGGTGCTTCATGCGGCGATAGGCGCGTTCGCTTTCCTTGATGAAACCCTCGCCGTAGGCGGAGGATTTCAGCCGGAAGGTGTTGTAGGTGTTGTTCGCGACCATGACGACGAGGTTGGCGATGAACACCATGTCGAGCAGATTGAGGATCAGCAGGATCGTCTTCTTGCGGTCCAGAAACTCGTAGGTTGCGACCGCGTCATAGATATCGACGAAAAACGTGATCAGAAACAGCACCATGCCGACGGACAGACCGATCAGCATCGGCACTTGCGCCAGACGGGTCAGCCGGTGTGCAAGATCAAACTCGTTCGCGCCGTCGTTCGCCGGTTTCTGCTCGCTCATCGCCTTCCCACGCACTCTCGCCGCCACAACCTGTCCGCCACGCTAGTTTGCGACGCACCGGCAATCAATATCTAGCCGTTTTCTAGCGAATGTCGATGTCGAGCCCGAGGTCGAGAACGGGAGCCGAGTGCGTGATCCAGCCCGACGAAATCAGATCGACGCCGGCTTCGGCAACTGCCCTGACCGTATCGAGCTCTATGCCCCCGGAGGCTTCCAGAAGTGCCCGCCCGCCAGTGAGGTCCACGGCCTCGCGCAGCGTATCGGGGCTCATGTTGTCGAGCATGACGACATCCGGCCCCGCGCCGAGCGCCTCTTTCAACTGCTCCAGCGTGTCGACTTCCACCTCGATCTTCACGAGATGACCGGCGAAGGTCTTTGCCGCCTCGACGGCCCTGGTAACACCACCGGCGACTGCGATGTGGTTGTCCTTGATCAGGATCGCGTCGTCGAGCCCGAACCTGTGATTGGCACCACCACCGCATTTGACGGCGTATTTTTCAAACGCGCGAAGCCCCGGTGTCGTCTTGCGCGTGCAGACAATCTTCGCTTTCGTATGGGAGATCTGCGTGGCAAAGCGCTCGGTTGCCGAGGCTATTCCCGACAGATGCCCCAGGAAATTGAGCGCAACGCGCTCAGCGCCGAGGAGCGCCCGGGCGGGCCCCTCGATCCGCGCAACCGTATCCCCGGACGCTAGCGGGTCCCCGTCCTGTTTCAGCGCCTCGAAGGAGAGCGCCGCGTCCGTTTGCCTGAACGCGCTCTCGGCAAACGGGAGCCCCGCCAGAACGCCGGTCTTGCGCGAAGCAATGCGGGCAACCGCATGCGCGTCTGACGGCAGTGTCGCCTGGCTGGTTATATCACCGGCCCGGCCCCAGTCTTCCAGCAGGGCGGCTTTCACGGCGTCGTCGATCATCAGCCGGGGCAGCTCGGGAAGTTGATTTTCAGTCATGCCGATGCGCTCTCTCACGCCGTTTCCAACGCTTCGGCAACAATCGCGTCGACGTCTTTCAAGGTGGTGTATGACCGTCTGGCCATGGCCGGGTTGGCCTCCGGGAAATCGTTCCGGAAATGGCCGCCACGGCTCTCCTGCCGCTTGAGCGCGGACGCCGCGATGATCCTGCCGGTAATCATCATGTTCCTGATCGACTGGCGCACGCAGATGCTTTCAGCGCCCGCAATGTCGGCCAGAGCGGTCTTCAGCCCGGCAGCATCGCGCAAGACGCCGACGTTTCTGGACAGCGTGGTGCGGAGGGTGCTGATTGCCTCGCGTTCCTCGACGTTGCGCTGACTCGGCAGACCGGGCGCATCGTCCATGGTGTTCCAGAACGCGCTGCGCGGCGTCGGCATGAGGCCCTGGATGTCTTCGGCAATGCGTGCCGCGAAGACCACCGCCTCGAGCAAGGAATTGGAGGCAAGCCGGTTTGCGCCATGCGCACCGGTCGACGCGACCTCCCCGGCTGCCCAGAGACCATCAAGAGAGGTCCGGCCGTTTGCGTCGGTCAGCACGCCGCCCATATGGTAGTGCTCTGCCGGCGCGACCGGTATCAGATCTTTCTCCGGGTCGATGCCCGCCCCCATCGCAGCCCGGTAGACGGTCGGGAATTCTTCCTTGAACTTGGCGCCGATCGTTTCGCGGCAATCGAGGAACGCCCCGCGCCCCGCCTGGATTTCCCGGTAGATCGCGCGGGCGACGATGTCGCGCGGCGCAAGTTCCAGATCGGGATGAACGCCTTCCATGAAGCGCTCGCCTGCGCCGTTGACAAGCAGGGCGCCCTCTCCGCGCAGCGCTTCGGTCGCCAGCGGGGTCGGGTCCTTGCCGACGTCAAGCGCGGTCGGGTGGAACTGCACGAATTCGGCATCCGCAATGACGGCACCGGCCCGCGCAGCCATCGCCAGCCCGTGACCGTTCGCCTCGGGCGGGTTGGTGGTCAGGCCATAAAGGTGACCGACGCCGCCGGATGCCAGAACCACCGCCTTGGCCGGAAATGCGAGACGCGTGATCCCGCCCCGTTTGCGGACGAGAACGCCGGTAACGTACCTTCCCTCTCCCAGGAAACTTTCACCAAGATAACCTTCCAGAACGCGGATGGAGGGTGTCTTGCGAACTTCGGAGATCAGCGCATCCATGATGGCGCGGCCGGCCATGTCGCCGCGGACACGCACGACGCGGCTTTCGGAATGCGCGGCTTCCCGCGAGAGCTGCAGACGGCCTTCCAGATCCTGATCGAAGGGCACTCCGTAAGACAGGAGGTCGTGGACCCTGTCTGTGCCCTCGCGGGTCATCTGCTCGACAATCTTCGGCTCGCAGATACCGCAACCCGCCGCCAAAGTATCGTCCCGGTGCCGTTCGACCGAATCCTGTTCCGAAATGGCAGCCGCTATGCCACCCTGTGCCCAGGCGGATGACGCCCCCTGGCCGATCGGCGCGTTCGTGATAACAGTGACCGGTCTCGGGCTGAGCTTGAGTGCGCAGAACAGACCAGCGAGCCCGCCTCCAAGAATGACGACATCATCCACATCCTCGCCGATATAGGCAGGTGCGAAATCCTCAACGGACACAGCCATTGGTTTTTTCCCGGAACAAATGGGGCATTGCGCCCGAGGGTTTTCGGGCCGCAACACGTGCGGCGGCCCGAAAATGGTGCTGACCCTAGACCAAAGCCGGTCAGATTTTCAAGTTGATCATCCGCTCGACAGCCGTGCGCGCGCGCTCTGCAACAGCCGGATCCACGATGACCTCTTCCTTCATATCGACTAGGCTGTCGAGGATCTTGCCGAGCGTGATGCGCTTCATGTGCGGGCACAGGTTGCACGGGCGGATGTAATCCACCCCCGGCGTCTCGCTGGCAACATTGTCCGCCATGGAACACTCGGTGACCATCATGACCTTTTCGGGACGCTTGGTCTTGACCCAGTTGATCATGTGCGCGGTCGAGCCGGCGAAGTCGGCTTCCGCGACCACTTCCGGCGGGCACTCCGGATGCGCGATGATCTTCACGTCCGGTTCGATCTTGCGGTAGTCGCGCAATTCTTCGGCGGTGAAGCGCTCATGCACCTCGCAGGCCCCGTCCCAGACGAGCACTTCGACATCCGTCTTGTTGCCGACATTGGCGGCAAGGTATTTGTCCGGGATCAGGAAGACCCTGTCGGCGCCGAAGCTTTCGACGACCTGCAGCGCGTTGGAGGACGTGCAGCAGATATCGCATTCCGCCTTAACGTCCGCAGAGGTGTTGACATAGGTGATGATCGGAACACCGGGATTGCGCTCGCGCAGGGCACGGACATCGGCACCGGTGATGGATTCGGCAAGCGAACAGCCGGCACGCATGTCCGGGATCAGAACCGTTTTCTCCGGGCTGAGGATCTTGGAGGTTTCGGCCATGAAGTGCACGCCGCACTGAACGATCACCTCGGCATCCGTGCGCGTCGCCTCGATCGCGAGCTGCAGGCTGTCGCCGACAATGTCGGCCACACCGTGATAGATGTCCGGCGTCATGTAGTTATGCGCCAGGATAACCGCGTTGCGCTCTTTTTTCAGCTCGTTGATCGCGTGAACCGTCGGTGCAAGCGCCGCCCATTCGATGGCCGGAATGATATGCTTGACCTTTTCGTAGATCGGCGCGGTCGCCTCCGCGATCTCAGGTGTGTAGCTCAGGTCCGGCCGGTCCACGCGTCCATAGCGCTCAAGCGCAGTCAGACCGGGCGTGATCGGTTCGGAAACCTCAAAGGCTTTTTGGGCAACAGACATGGCGCCCCTCCTGTAAACAGGCTGAACAAGAACTTTCAGCTCACGGATTATTATACTCAAGTTGAGCATATATCTCGCAAAAGAAAACGGGCACTGCGGCCCAGACCCTTTTGCTCGTTCAGAGTTTATATAATCCCATCGTGACCAAAAATCCATCACTTTCAGCCAATTTTTCCGTCTTTTTCACTTTCCCGTTTTGATTTCAATGCCTTGAACAACAATTCTTCGCCACTTTGGTAGCCAGCTAACCGAAATCCGGGCCGGTCCGGTGCCGTTCTGCCTTTGTTACAAATCCATTCCGTATTTTGATCCATTGATCAAAAATACACGTTTTACGATCCCCATAATCCAGCTATCTTGTCGTCGGCTCCACCAAGAGGATTCCGATGACCGCCCCATCCGCGCATGTCAGACAAGGCCCGAACATCCCGCTCATCATCATCTGCGGATGCCTTATTGCGCTTATTTCCTTCGGTCCCCGCTCGGCAATGGGGCTGTTTTTCCAGCCGATGACGGACGCCAGGGACTGGAGCCGGGAGATCTTTGCGCTCGCGATTGCCATCCAGAACCTCGTCTGGGGGATCGGGCAACCGTTTGCCGGCATGATGGCCGACCGCTACGGCACCTGGAAGACGATGACATTCGGCTCCGTGCTCTACGTGGTAGGCCTCCTGCTCATGGTCGACGCGCAAAGCGCCGTTGCCCTGCATATCTCGGCGGGTGTCCTTATCGGCCTCGGGATCGCCTTTTCGTCGTTTTCCCTCGTGCTGGCAGCCTTTGGAAGGAGCGTTTCGGCAGAGCAGCGCTCGCTCGCCTTCGGGATCGGGACCGCCTCCGGTTCGCTCGGTCAGTTCCTGTTCGCCCCGCTTGGCGGCGCGCTGCTTGCCAATGTCGGCTGGCAGCAGACGCTGATCATCTTCGCCGGTCTCGTCGCGCTCGTGCCCCTGCTTGCGGTGGCCCTGCGCGGCAAACCGCAGCAAACCGCCGAAACGGCGCAGACAGGCGACCAGAAACTCACGGACGCAATTTCCGAAGCCTTCGGGACAAGAGGCTTCATCCTTCTGACGATCGGTTTCTTCGTCTGCGGCTTTCACGTCGCCTTCATCACCGTTCACCTTCCCCCTTTCATCGTGGATTCGGGGCTTGATCTGAGTTGGGGTGCCTGGGCGATCGCACTTATCGGGCTCTTCAATATCGTCGGATCGCTCGCTTCGGGGTATGGCGGCGGCCGCTACTCAAAGCCGATCCTGCTGTCGCTGATCTATCTGGGACGGTCCATCGCCATTCTGGCCTTCATCATGCTGCCGATCACGCCGGCAACGGTGCTGATCTTCTCCGCCGTGATGGGACTGCTCTGGCTGTCGACCATCCCGCTGACCTCGGGGCTCGTCGCGGTCATGTTCGGACCGCGCTACATGGCGACGCTGTTCGGCTTCGTTTTCCTGTCGCACCAGATCGGCGCATTTCTGGGTGTGTGGCTCGGCGGCAAGCTCTATGACGACACGGGGTCCTACGATGCGATCTGGTGGTGCGGTATCGTGCTCGGTGTCTTGGCTGCAATCATTCACTGGCCGATCCAGGAACGTCCCGTGCCACGTCTGACGCAGCAGCCTGCGGAGTGACGACAATCGCAAGTCATGTCCGGAGTACCACGTCCACGCGACGGGGAGATACGGCTTTACCCGGGCCTAGGGTCAGGACCCATTAATTTGGATGAATTGGTAGGGATGAATTTGTTCGGATACGAGGCGCAAAGCTGCTGGAAACCGTCCGGTTTCCAAAGGTTTGCAACGACGTTGCCGGGCAAATTCACCCTATCCCTGCGGGACGCAAAAACGGCTTCGATCTGCACCGTCAAACCGCTCAACCGGGCAGGAAGCCCGCTTGTCGCGCTTTTCCTTGCAGCTCATCGCCGTTTGCTGCGCCAATTAAACCAAATTAATGGGTCCTGACCCTAGCCAAGCAACGGTCTTGCTTCGGAAAACGACAACAATCGCCTGGAGTTCTCATCCCACAGATGAAGCCGGACGCTGTCAAGGCTCTGGCTGATCGTCATCCGGTTGCGATCCGCCAATTCCTTGTGATCGCGAAGCACCTCCGGCAGCCGATAAAACGGGATCCGGCTGTTCAGATGATGCACGTGATGAATGCCGATATTGGCACTCGACCATTGCAAGACCGGCGGCAAAACATAATGAGAGCTGCCATGAAGCGCGGCATCATGCAGTTGCCAGTCCTCGTCCGTGTCCCAGTGGGTCCACTCGAACTGATGCTGCACGTAAAACAACCACACACCCAGCGTCGCCGCGAGAAGCGTCGTTGGCAAGAAGATCAGCAGGATCGGCATCCAGCCACCGAATATCAGGATAAGCGCCAAGGCAGCGAAGATCGCGAGATTGGTGAACATGGCATAGACCCAGTATCTGGCATGTGTCATGTAGCCGATCGGCAAGCGGTTCTCGAGGAAGAACGTGTAGAACGGCCCAAGCCCAAACAGCACGAGAGGAGACCGATAGAGCCGGTACCACATCCTGCTGCGTGGCGTCATCGCCCTGTATTCCGCGACCGTCAACGTATGAATGTCGCCAAATCCGCGCTTTCCCAGATTTCCCGACGTACTGTGATGCGTCGCGTGGGTCCGCCGCCAGACGTCGTAGGGCGTCAGCGTCAGAACGCCTATGGCCCTGCCGAGCCAATCGCTCACGGTTCGGTTCCTGAGAAAGGACCCATGGCCGCAGTCGTGCTGAATGGCGAACAGCCGCACCAGAAAAGCAGCGTTGATCAGGGCGATCGCCGCGGTGAGCCAGTAACTGATGTCCAACGACACCCAGGCCAAAATCCACAACAGCAGGAAGGAACCGACGGTAACGCCAAGCTCGAAGGAACTTCGCAACGTGCTCGGCTCGCGGTATTGCGCGAGAATAGCCACCCAGTCACGCGGCGCACGGATTTCCGGCTTCGCGCCAGGGACATCATCTAGATCGCACATATACCTGCTTCTTGTTATTTCGTCTCCCTACATAGACTGTTGTGCAAGGCATGCAATGCTCTAGTCACCTGAATCTGAAGTTCGACTCATTTTGCAGCGGGTTTCGAACGAACTTCAGATTCAAAAAAGGTGACTAGTAAGTCTATGTTTCAAGTGCGGTTTACGAATTTGAAGTTCGCTTCGGAAACTGCTGGAGCAATGATGCGAACTTAAAATTCACCGCACTTGTACCGGCGCTGAGCACTATTCCCGGGCCTTATCACGTGAAAGTGCGTTCGCGGAGTGCGTTGGCACGGCACCCAACAGGCAGTGCAAAGCCATCTTGATCCGGATATACGCAAGGCTCAAACGGGTGTGTATTTCTTGGAAACGGTTTCTTCGCCGGACCGGTAATCCTCAAAGCCCATGCGCGCATAGTAGGACAACCCGCCGGCGTTCTCCTTGCGGATGGTGGCATCGATCGCGCGGACACCGGCGTCTCCCGCCGCTGCGGCGGTGCGCGTGAAGAGCGCGCGGCCTATCCCCTTGCCGTGCGTTTCCGGATCGACATAGGTGGCGATCACCGCCCAATCGGACGGCAAGCTGTCTTCGCCCGGCCAGGAAGGGTCGCTCCACAAAAGCGCCTGGAAGCCGCAGACCGTTCCGGTCTCAACCGCGACATGACAACAGATCGCAAGCTCGGGACCGATGAATTCGCTGATGATCTTCCGGCCGTCAAAAGGCGTGCGATAGGCTGTCGTGCCGCCGATCGCGATGATCCGATTGATCAGCTCCGCCATCTGGTCCGCGTCCGATTTCAGCGCGGTGCGCACGTCAACGGTCAATGCGGTTTCCTCCGGTGTGCGCCCCGCCCCGCTCAAACGCCTCCAGAACGGTCTTCACCCTGCGACCTTGGAAAAGTCCGCGACGACATGGGTCGCATCCCGGATTTCCGCCAGCAACTGCAGGCGATTGGTGCGCAGGGCCGGCTCCTCGGCATTGACGAGGATGTCCTCGAAGAAGCGGTCGACCGGCGCGCGCAGCTTCGACAAGGCCTCCATGGCGCCCTCGAAATTCTCTTCCGCGACCGCATCGGCCGCTTCGGCACGGGCCGTATCGATGGCGGCCGCAAGATCGATTTCCGCCTGTTCGCGCAGGTGATCCGCATGCGGGCGGCCGGTGACGGGAGCCCCATCCTTCTTTTCTTCGGCCTTCAGGATGTTGACGGCGCGCTTGTAGCCGGCCAGCAGATTGGCGCCATCATCGGAGGACACGAAATTGCCGAGCGCTTCAACACGTTTGACCACCATGAGAAGATCGTCCTGCCCGTCCAGCGCGAACACCGCGTCGATCAGATCGTGGCGCGCGCCTTCGTCCTTGAGGTGAACCTTCAGGCGATCACCGAAGAAGGACAGAAGACTGGCGACATCAAGTGCGTCGTCCACTCTTTTGAGCTCTGCAGTTTCAGACAATTCGTAAAGCGGACGATCATCGATATTCCATGCACTATATTCTCGCGCGTACACGGTTTCGTTGAACGAGTAGTTCTTCATGATGTAATTGACCACGTCGGTTGGGTGAGGGTCATCTCCTCCTCCAACAGTTTCGCCTGGCCAGTCTGCAACTATCCTGCCGTCTTCACGTGCCCTGTACGACGCATGCGGTGCTCCTCGCATCAAAGCTGAAGAAAAGAAATTATGAAGACGCATTCTTCGGATTTCTAAGAATGCAGTTTCCAAGACATTCGACAGAGGAAGCCGGAGTTCGTTCTCCAGAACGATCCGGATCACGCCCAGTGCGGCCCGCCTGAGCGCATAGGGATCCTTGGAGCCTGTCGGTTTTTCATCAATGGCCCAGAAGCCCGCCAGAAGGTCCAGCTTTTCTGCAAGCGCGACGCTGACGGCGACCGGGTCCGACGGCACACTGTCGCTCGGCCCTTGCGGCTTGTAGTGCTCTTCAATGGCGAGCGCGACGGACGCATCCTCTCCCTGGGCAGCGGCGTAATAGCGGCCCATCAGGCCCTGCAACTCCGGAAATTCGAACACCATGTTGGAGACAAGGTCGGCCTTCGCCAGTTCGGCGGCCCGTTCCGCCTTGGCGGTGTCGGCACCGACGACCGGGGCTAGATCCGACGACAATGCGACAAGCCGCTCGATGCGGGCGCCGACGCTGCCGAGCTTTTCGTGAAACTTGACCTCGTCCAGCCTGGGCAGGTTGTCGGAGAGCTTTCCCTTCAGGTCGGTATCCCAGAAGAAGCGGGCATCGGACAGGCGCGCGCGGATGACCTTCTCGTTTCCGGCGACGATCAGCTTGCCGCCGTCTTCGGCGACGATGTTGGAAACCAGAACGAACCTGTTGGCCAGACGCCCGGTTGCCGGGTCTTTGAGAACGAAACACTTCTGGTTGACGCGGATCGTAAGCTGAATGCACTCGTCCGGGATCGACAGGAAGTCATCGTCGAAGCTGCCGGTCAGCACGACCGGCCACTCGACCAGGCCCGCGACCTCCTCAAGCAGGCCCGGATCCTCGACCAGTTCCAGACCCAGCGCCAGCGCACGGTCCTTGGCATCGTTCAGGATCATGTCCTTGCGCCGGTCCGCATCCAGGACAACCTTGTGTTTTTCCAGCCCGGTCGCATAGTCGTCGAAGCGCCGGACCTCGAAGGCCTCGTCGGCGAGAAACCTGTGGCCGCGTGTGACCTGGCCTGATCTGATACCGTCGAATTCGAACGGAATGACTTCCGGCTCTTCGGTTTCAGGCCCGAATGTCGCGACGATCGAGTGCAGCGGACGCACCCAGCGCGTTGCCGTCGAGCCCCAGCGCATGGACTTCGGCCAGGGAAACGCGCGCAGGATGCCGGGCATGAATTCGGCAATGATATCAATTGCGGACCGGCCCGGTTTCTCGATAACCGCGACGTAGAAATCACCCTTTTTCGGATCACTCTGAATGCTTGCTTCTTCGACCGAGGAAAGTCCCGCTCCGCGCAGAAACCCTTCAACCGCCTTGTCCGGCGCTCCGACGCGCGGTCCCTTTCGTTCCTCGCGGGTCGCGGCAGATCCGGCCGGGACACCTGCGACATGCAGCGCCAGACGGCGCGGGGTTGCGAATGCCTTTGCGCCTTCATAGGGCAGACCGGCCTCCACCAGAGCATTGGTGACAAGCGTTTTCAGGTCTTCGGCCGCCTTGCGTTGCATGCGGGCCGGGATTTCTTCGCTGAAGAGTTCAAGCAGAAGATCGGGCATGGAGTTTTACGCCTTCGGGTTTGGAAGGAGACTTCCGGAAACAGCTGTGCGTCCGTTAGCAACTCAACGTGCGCTTGTCACCCCTTTTCCAGCTTTCCCGGCAACGCCACCATCGACAAAAATATCAGTAGCAAATCATAGTCTTGCTTCACTCTTCTTCAAGAAATACCTGCGACACTCCTCTCTTGGTAAAGCAGTACGAAGTATCAGGACGAGATAGTGATCAATCAGGAAGCCGCAGGCGTCCGCATCTTGGCACGCTCACTTGCCGCGATTTTCGTCGCGGCGATCCTCAGTTTTGCGGTCTTCGTCTTCATTCCCCACCTCTTGGAAGACAGCCACTCAGGTGACGGACACCTGCTTTATGACGCTGCCGCAGCCGTTTTCCTGTTCTTCGCCCTGACCGGGCTCGTCTATGGGCTCTGGGTGACACGCAAGCTGCGCAGCGAACTGAGTGCCCGTTCGTCGGAACATTCCAAGGCCCTGGCCCTGGCACAGCATGACGCGCTGACCGGCCTTCCGAACCGCCGCCGCCTGCTCGAGGCCTTTTCGGATCTCAGCCGCAACGTGAAGGACGGCAGTTTCCGCGCAATCATGATGCTGGACCTCGACGGGTTCAAACCCATCAATGACGTCTACGGGCATTCGTTCGGAGACAATCTGCTGCGCAGCTTCGCCGAGCGGCTTGCCGAGACGGTCGGCAACGACGGCATCGTCGCGCGGCTCGGCGGCGATGAATTTGCGATCGTGTCGCCTGTCTTCTCGGACAAGAGCGAAGCCTCGGGTTTCGCACGCCGCCTGCTGACACGCATCAGCGACCGGTTCGAAATCGGCGAACGCCAGATCTCGATCGGTTCGGGCATCGGCATTTCCCTTTATCCGCATGACGGCCATGCCATCACGGAACTACTGCGACGCGCGGACATTGCCCTTTACAGGGCAAAGTCTTCCGGGCGCTCGACCTATCGTTTCTTCGAAGTCGACATGGATGCCTCGATCCTGCACAGGACACTCCTGGAGCAACGGCTGAGACGCGCCATCGAAGTCGAGGACGTCAAGGTCCACTACCAGCCCATTCTGGACATGAACACGGGACGCATCGCGGGCTTCGAGGCGCTTGCACGCTGGACCGACAGCGATTTCGGCAACGTGCCGCCGATGCAATTCATCCCGATCGCGGAAGACTGCGGCATCATTTCCGAACTGACCCACCACTTGCTGGCAAAAGCCTGCGAAACCGCGGCGAAATGGCCGGAGGAGCTTTACCTATCCTTCAACCTGTCGCCGGTCCAGCTGCAGGATCCGGCCTTGCCGGACCAGATCAAGACGATCCTGGGAACCTACGGCTATCCTTGCGAGCGGCTTGTTCTGGAGATCACCGAGACCTCGCTGGTCAAGAACCCGGAAGCGGCAAGACGCATTCTGGACGAGCTGACCGCAACCGGAATCTCGATCGCGCTGGACGATTTCGGCGCAGGGCACTCCTCGCTGAGCTACCTCCGGGACTTTCCGATCAAGAAGGTCAAGATCGACAAGTCGTTTACCGAACGCATGCTGATCGACAAACAATGCGCCGCGATCGTGGAAGCCGTGCTCGTCCTGTCGAAGGGACTGGAAATCGACGCGGTGGCCGAAGGCATCGAGAACGATGCCGTGCACTCCGCGCTGAGCTCAAACGGCTGTCACTACGGCCAGGGCTTTCTCTATGCCAAGGCCGTCTCGGCCGAGGATGCGGACGATCTTCTGTTGGCGCAGGATGGCGGCCGTCTTCCGTTCGCCGAAAACTCCAACGTGGCCTGACCGCGCGCTCAGTCGGATGGTGTGGCCGCTACCAGCCGCCGCCACCGCCACCGCCGCCGCCACCGCCGGAAGATCCCCCTGAAGACCCGCCGGAAAAACCCGAGCTTGAAGACTTCGGCACAGGCAGCGACGACCTGAACGACTGAGCCATGGCGCTCGTTGTGTTGGACAGGGAATGCGAGACATGGTGCGCGTCGAAGGTGCGCCCGCTGTACCAGTTCGGATGATAACTCGCGGCGGCCGCAGCTCCGGCCGCGGTCGAGAGCCAGCCCTGAAACGCATTGGACCACGGCTTTTCAACGCCGAGTGCCACAGCATAGGGAAGCAGTTCCTCGAAATGCACGGTGCTCATGTCCGGTGCCTCGGCCATGTTGAGCCGTTCCTGCTCGGCGACAGACAGGTAGAGTTTCAAGCCCTCGATCTCGTCCAGAACCTGACGGCCCAGCGCAGTCGGTGCGCTGAGCAGAAAGAAGAACAGCACGTTCAACGCAACGAGGGCAGCCGCCACGACCGGCAGTATCGGCAGCGTGGAGACCCCGCCGGAAATGTTGCTGGCCACCAGACCGGTTCCGACCATGGCGGCGATGAACAACAGGAAAATCAGAGCCATCCTGAGCTGCATGTTGGGAATGCGGAAGACGGCCTTGCCGATGTTCACCGAGAACGCCGCGGCGAAAACCGACAGCACCATGAACAGAAACGCGAATTCCATCTGGTCATGCGGCATCTGGCCGAAGGCGAACAGCCCGATGATCACCACGATGCTCAGAAGGGCACCCGGGATCAGAAACGACCGGTTGTTCCTGAAGAAAACATCCCGGCTTTCCTTTTCGATCGCGCTCCTGAATTTGCTCCCAAGCGCCTTAATTGCAACGCCGTTGTTCTTGTCGACTGGAAGCGGCGAGCCGCGCCCGTTCAAATAGGTGACGAGAGCCGCCTCTCCCTTCGGCAAATCGCGCGTGCCGGTGCCGAGCGCATCGTCCAGTTCCAGCACCACGTCGCCGTCCTTTTCGTCGAAACGAAGCCGGTGTTTGACGGCAAGGTTGAGACTGGCCGCTGCAAGCGCAACCCATCCGCCATCGCTGAACCCGCGTGTCGACACGTATCTGGCAAGCGCCGGGGAAACATTGGCAGGTGCCTTGAACCGCGGATAGACAACACCACTTGCCGGATCCCGCCCGACGAACAGCCAGGCCATCAGGTAGTAGAAAAGCACCAGCAGCACACCCGCGCCGCCGATGAGTTCAGGGCGGTAATCGTCCAGAAAATATCCGAGCTGTTCGGCTTCCGTAGGTGCGGCAACGGCGCCCTTCGGCATTCCAACCACGACGGTCAGTCCCTCATAGGGCCGCAGGCCCCGTGTGGTGGTGAAGATGACTTCTCGGCCGTCCTCGGCAATGCTAGCGTCAAAGTCCCTGCCCCTTTCACCGAAGCTTCCGGTGTAGGCGGTCCAGTCCTGCGCCCGTGTCCCCGGAGGCAGGATCACCCGTGCGACGACCTCGTCGATCGGAAAGATCCATTCGTTGCCGGTCGCGTTCCAGTAGACCTCGTCGTGGTCATCGAAAAACCGGATCTGGCGGTCGGTCTCGTAAACAATCGTGTAAGTGTAGCCGCCCGGCTGCAGAAAAACGTTCTCTTCGCCGATATAGACCCGTACGCCGTCGCCGCTCGCTCTTTGAAAATAGCTGGCTTCCTTCCCGTCCTGGAGGACGGAAAGCACCTTGAACCCGACCCGGTAGGTGCGCCCGTCCGGCCCTTCGGCCCGAAGCGGAAAATCCCTGTAGATCCCGCGCTTGATCTGGTTTCCTTCCGCGCGGACGCGAATGGTTTCGGTCACGGTCAGCAAGCCGCTTTCCGCGACCTCCACGTTTGAGACAAACCGGTGAATGCGTTCTTCCGCAAAGGCGGATCCGGCCGAAACAAACAGCGTCAGCAGGAGCCCGGTGACAACCGACTTCATCGTCATGGAGATGCCCCCTAGAATTCAACCTTGGGCACAGCCCGGTCGGCTTCATCCTCGATCTCGAAATACTCGGCCTTTTCGAACTTGAACTGGTTGGCAACGAGATTGGAGGGAAAACTTTCCACGGCAACATTCAGGCCGCGCACCGCGCCATTGTAGTAACGGCGCGCCATCTGGATCGCGTTTTCGATTTCGTCCAGCGAATTGTGAAGATCGGAAAAGTTCTCGCTGGCCTTGAGATCGGGATAGGCCTCGGCGACGGCGAACAGGCGCCCCAGCGCCTGGCCCAGCGCGCCCTCGGCCTTGGCACGCCCGGCGACATCGTCGCGCGGCACCGATCCGACCGAGGCCCGCAGCTTCGTCACCGCATCAAGCGTCTCCTGTTCGTGACCGGCATAGCCCTTCACGGTTTCAACCAAGTTGGGAATGAGATTGGCGCGGCGCTTGAGCTGCACGTCGATGCCGCTCCAGCCCTCCTCGACCATCTGCCGTTTCTTGACCAGCGTGTTGTAGAGAAAAATCGCGTAGACGGAGAGCGCGATCAATAGCGCGAGAATTATCCAGGACAACGGGCGGATCCTCCTTCAAGAACGATCCGGAGGCTATCGCCTGTCGGCAGACATGTCATCCTGTCCGGGCCACCAAACAGGCGTTATCCCACATGTGTCGGCTTGAATCCGCGTCTTGAGCGCGGCCACACCCCGGCGCGGCCCTTCTCCAAGGGGTAATCGCGCTACTCTGCGGCCTGGTTGTGATAACCGACGCCGCCTGCCTCCGTTTCCAAAAAGGCGGTGCCGCAGGCCTTGGCGAGTTCGCGCACGCGCAGAATGTAGCTCTGGCGCTCGGTCACGGAAATGACGCCGCGCGCGTCCAGAAGGTTGAAGGCGTGGCTGGCCTTGATGCACTGGTCATAGGCCGGGAGCACGACCTGGTGCACGCTCGCACCGGCCTCGTCTCTCGCCTTTGCCCCCGCGTCAAGAAGCGCCTTGCATTCGGTTTCCGCGTCCTTGAAGTGGCGGAACAGCATTTCCGTGTCGGCATGCTCGAAGTTGTGGCGGGAATATTCCTGTTCGGCCTGCAGGAAGACATCGCCATAGGTGACCTTGTCCGCGCCTTCCATGCCGTTGTAATTCAGTTCGTAGACGTTATCGACGCCCTGGATATACATGGCCAGGCGTTCGAGCCCGTAGGTGAGTTCGCCGGAGACCGGGGAACACTCGAAACCGGCGACCTGCTGGAAATAGGTGAACTGCGAGACTTCCATGCCGTCGCACCAGCACTCCCAGCCGAGTCCCCAGGCCCCGAGCGTCGGACTTTCCCAGTCGTCCTCGACAAACCGGATGTCGTGAAGTTTCGGATCGAGACCGATGGCATAAAGAGATTTCAGGTAGAGATCCTGCAGGTCGGCCGGCGACGGTTTGAGGATCACCTGGAACTGGTAGTAGTGCTGCAGCCTATTCGGGTTTTCGCCGTAGCGGCCATCCGTCGGACGCCGGGACGGCTGGACATAGGCCGCACGCCAGGGACGCGGGCCGAGGGAGCGCAGCGTCGTTGCCGGGTGAAATGTTCCGGCACCGACTTCCATGTCATACGGCTGAAGTACCACGCAACCCTGGTCCGCCCAGAAGCGCTGAAGCGTCAGGATCAGGCCCTGAAATGAGTTTTCCGGGCGCATATGCGCCGGCAATGTGTCCGTCGACATGACTATCATCCGCATGTGGTGTGTCACGGCAGCCAGTCCGCCGCGCGACGCGAGAGGTGCCACGACGCGCAGGCAAGGTCAAGACAGGCCCGGCTCTGTTTTGCGGCCCGTGGGTGCCCGCTTGACGCAGCCGCCGCCGTCGACTACCAGAAGTGCGGCCCCGGACGCCGGCCGCTCGCAGACCAACGGTCCTGGTGAAGTTCCGGTTCAGACAATTTCGTTCCCCCGTAGCGTTTCGCTCAGGTGGCAATGCGAGCACTTCCCTTCCCGCGAAATGCCTGCACCTGGAGAACGGAATGTCGAACGACACGTCCCGGACGAATTTCTATACGCAAGGCCCGCTGGTTCCGACACTTTTGAAGACCGCTCTTCCGATCATTGTCGTGATGAGCATGAATGGTCTTCTGACGGTTGCCGACGCGCTTTTTCTCGGCCGATTTGTCGGACCGGATGCGCTCAGCGCGGTCACCCTCATGTTTCCCGCCTACATGATCCTCGTCGCGACAGCGACGCTGATTTCAAGCGGGATGTCCAGTATCCTGGCGCGTCATCTCGGCGCCGGGCGATACCACGAAGCCCAATGGGTTTTCGCCGGCGCGCACGGTCTGTCGGTCGGAATCGGTCTTGTCACCGCCGCCGCCTTCTCGGTGGCCGGATACCCTCTCATCGTCATCGCGGCCGAAGGTTCCGACGCAATTGCGGACATGGCCTACACCTACATGGCGATCACCGCGTGCACCTCTCCACTGCTGTTCGTCCTGTCGATCCAGTCGGACGCCTTGCGCTGTGAAGGCTTTGTCATGCAAATGGCCGGCGTCAGTCTGTTCGTGTCGCTGCTCAACATCGCACTGAACTTCGTCTTCGTCGTTGTCTTGCATTACGGCGTTGCGGGAACCGCCGCCGGAACCGCGCTGGCGCAGCTGCTGTCGCTGCTGGTGATCACCGGCTTCCGGCTGCGCGCGGACAGTCATTTGAAGCCGAGGGTTCTTTTCAGGACCTCCTGGATATCCTGCTGGCGGTCGATTTTCGCGCTCGGAGCTCCGCAAAGCCTGAACTTCGCGGGCATCGCAATCGGTTCTGCGGCCACATTCGCAGCGCTGCAGCTGGCGGGATCGAGCGGATACGAAGCCACGGTCGCCGCCTTCGGGCTGCTCACGCGGATCATGACATTCGTTTTCCTGCCCCTGCTCGGGCTGATCCACGCGCTGCAGGCCATGATCGGCAACAATTACGGAGCGCGCGCGTTCGAGCGCACGGACGCCACGCTTCGGCTCGGTTTGCTGACAGCGCTTTTCTACAGCCTCGCGGTCCAGCTCCTCCTGAGCCTTTTTGCCCGGCCGATCGGGTTTCTGTTCGTGGATGATCCTACGATTGTCTCCGAACTTGCCAGGATCATGCCGATTAACATCGCGCTCATGTTCGCGGCCGGTCCGCTGTTCGTGATCGGGGGATATTTCCAGGCACTCGGCGATGCGAAAAGGGCTGCTTTGATCGGACTGATCAAGCCCTATGCCTTTTTCCTGCCGCTGCTGTTCGGGCTGCCGTTCTATTTCGGTGAAGCCGGCATCTGGCTGGCAGGGCCTGTTTCGGAAGGGCTACTGCTTATACTGGTCGCGGCCATGCTCTGTTCAGCGGCGAGAAACACAGATGCGCGCTGGGGCCTGTTTCTCGCGAATCGACCGACGTGAGATGACCCGGCGGCGCAACGCGCCGCCGGTCCTGTTCAGTTGACGGGCCGGTACTTTCCCGTTTCGGGATCAAGGACCAGCTTCGCACCCTTGCCGTTGGGATCGGCCTTCGCCGCCGCCCGCGAGATCTCGTTCTCGACCTGGGCCATCTTGCGCTTGACGCGTTGAACAATCCAGTAACCGCCGACCGCAAGTGCCGCCACACCAATCAGTTCCGTCATATCGTTCCCCTTGCTTTCCCCGAGATCACATGCCCATTGCGCCTTTTTAAAGGCCGTAGCGCATCCAGAGCGCCCGCTCCTCGACGGCTGAGATCAGGTCCTCTCCGAGCCCCTCGGTCAGGCGATGGCCCTTCGACCCGATACCAACCGCTGCACGTCTGCCGAACAGGCCGCGCGGTGCGGAGATCAGCTTGGGTTCGACTTTCTCGCCGAACCTTTCCTTCAGCACACCGCGCAAATCGCCGATTGCGTCCACGAGACCGAGTTCGACAGCCTTGCGGCCCGTCCAGAACTTGCCCGTGAAGAGATCCGGATCTTCGCTCAGCACATCTGCGCGGCGCGATTTCACGAGATCGATGAAGGTCTCATGCAATTCGAGCTGCAGGCCCTTGAGATAGGCGATGTCATCCGGCACTTCCGGCTGGAAAGGATCAAGGGTCACCTTCTTTTCCCCGGCGGTGTAAACCCGCCGGTCGACGCCGATCTTCTTGATAAGTTCGGTGAACCCGAAGCCGGCCGCAACCACGCCAATCGACCCGACGATGGAAGACGGATCGACGAAAACCTCGTCACCGGCAACAGCGATCATGTAGCCGCCGCTCGCGGCGACATCTTCCACGAAGACCAGCACTTCCTTTTCGTTTTCCTCGGCAAGGTCGCGGATGCGCTTGAAGATCAGGCGGGACTGAACCGGCGAACCGCCGGGCGAGTTGATGATCAGGGCGACCGCTGGCGCTTTCTTGATGGAAAAGGCTTTTTCGAGCGGCAGGGCCGCCGACGCCAGTGACAAACCCGATCGCATCGGGCTCTGCATCCCGATCGCGCCCTGGAGGCGGACGACGGGGATGATCGGTTTGTCATTGCGGAAACGTTTGGGAAGAATACTGCGGATTTTTGAAAGCACGCTGAAAGGCCCTGCGAGAGTACGGTATTCCCTCCGATATATGTATCGTCCGGGAACTTGCAAACACCAGGGGTCCGGTTATTCAGGGAGACGCCTTGAACGTCCTCACAAAACAGGTCACGACCCGAAGGCGCTGATGCGTTTTCTGGGCTTATCCGACTGTTTTGCGGCAGATCGCATTTCCTGCTCGCGATCCAGCATCGCCGTGACCGCTTCAGGTGTCAGGACAGGTGCCGGATCGAAGGGCCAATTGAGGCGGACGCCTGCCTGCCCGTTCCTCCGCCAGATGATTTTCGCGGCAATGGGCATATCCAGGCCCGGGATGGAAATCTCGATATCCTGCGGCAACCTCTCAAGACCGTCAGCCTCAAGCCTGCACCCGGATCTGCTGGCATCGATAATGCGGCTCTTGACAATGAATGGGCTGGTCTTTCCGCTCACCACCGTGCTGATCCAGACAGACCGCCGGACTTCGCGGCGTTTTTCCGCGGTTGCCTGATCATCCGCCAGAAAGCTGACCCAGGCCTCATTATCCGCGAAGGCAGTCACGGTGCCGCGCACAAGTTTGTCATTGCCGGCAAGACGCAGTCCGACTTCTTTCTTGAGCAGATCCACCTTGTCCGAAACGATCCAGCAGCCGGTGTCGTTCAAGTCGATCGCGAACGCTTCGAAGCAGGACATGTCGCCCAGGTCCACGACGAGCGCTGCCACGCAGTTTTCAGCAATTCTGACAGCGCTGGTGTTGCTCAAGATGCCCTCCGGCCGGGTGCGGTGAATTTGAAGTCCGTTCGAAGCCCGCTGAAAAATAAGTCGAACGTCAGATCCAGGTGACCAGTTGCATTTCACCCTACAACCGGAAATCTGAAAGCGGCGTTAACGCAAGGGAAGCTGATGTCCTTACAGTCCGGCCAGGCGGGACCGGATGCTCAGGAAGTCGCGCCAGGACAGGCGCTTTTCAAGCGGGCTGCGCAACAGGTATGCCGGATGGTACGTGGCGACCGCCGCAATTTCCCGATCCCGGAGCGCGTAATTCATCCAGCGGCCGCGCATTTTGCGAATGCCGTCCTGAACGCCGAGAAGGTTCTTTGCGGATGCGGCGCCCAGAAACACCAGAATGTCGGGATTGACCAACTCGATCTGCCGTTTGATGAAGGGCTTGCAGATTTCCGTTTCCTGAGGTGTCGGCGTGCGGTTGCCCGGCGGGCGCCAGGGAACGACGTTGGCGATATAGGCGGCTTCACGGTCTAGTCCGATCGCGTCAAGCATGCGGTCGAGCAATTGCCCGGAACGGCCCACGAATGGTTTTCCCTGAAGGTCCTCGTCCCGGCCCGGTGCTTCACCGACCAGCATCAGCCGGGCCTCGGGATTGCCGTCCCCGAAGACAAGCGTTTTCGCCGTCAGCTTGAGATTGCAGCCTTCGAACGTCTCCAGGCAGGCTTTCAGGTCTGCCAAAGACGCCGCGGCGGCGGCAAGATCCCGCGCAGAGGCGATCGTTTCGCGATCCGGCATGACGGCCGCCTGCAGTGGCGCGCTGGCGGGTTGTTGCGGCGGCGCGGCGGCCGGCTGTCGCGGTGCGCTCCGAGGTGCTGCATGCCCCGCGGCGGCGGTCCGGTCCGGCCCGCCGGCCGTTTGAGGCGGCGACGCCGGAGCAGCCTGATGCCTTTGCGCCGCCTGGCGCGCACTTGCTTCCACCCAGTCGACCGGTGCATCACCCAGAAAACAGTCGACGCCCGCGCTCCTGTAAAACTCGAGCAGGCTTTCGATGTCCTTCAGATTGTCTTGGGAATGTTGCAAGTGACGGCCTCCAGAGCCAGATACTAACCGGCTGATCCCCGGGCACAAGCACCGCGCACCGATCTAGACGCTGGACCCCCAACCTTCTGGCGTTCCATCTGCTTCACTCCTGAAACGAAATATTCCTTACTCTTACGTAAACGTAATTCTTTTTCTTGACGCCCGGGCAAGGCTTTGGTCTATCTGGGCGAAATTCGACAAAATAAGGGCCGGATTTCGCTAACGGAATTGAAAAATGTCGTGTATTGCGCTGCAAAATATTGCAAACAGGGCGCTACGGACAAGGCCTTGCCGGCTTGAGGGAGAAGAAGATGAGCGAACAAGACGAGCTTGGTGAACGCGAGAGCATGGATGTCGATGTCGTGATCGTCGGCGCGGGACCGGCCGGTCTCGCCGCCGCGATACGCCTGAAGCAGATCGCCAACGAAAAGGGCGAGGAACTGAGTATCGTCGTTCTGGAAAAAGGGTCCGAGGTCGGTGCGCACATCCTCTCGGGCGCGGTGATCGATCCGATCGCACTGGACCAGCTCCTGCCTGAGTGGCGCGAAGAGGACAGCCCGATCAAGACGGCCGTCACGGACGACCATTTTCTGGTGCTTGGACCGGCCGGGTCTGCACGTCTTCCGAATATGTTCATGCCGAAACTGATGAACAATCACGGCAACTACATCGTTTCTCTCGGGAATGTCTGCCGCTGGCTAGCCGAAAAGGCGGAGGCGCTCGGCGTCGAGATCTACCCCGGCTTCGCGGCCGCCGAACTGCTCTATGACGAGGACGGCAAGGTCGTCGGCGTTGCGACCGGCGACATGGGGACCGGCCGCGACGGCAAGCCGAACGCGATGTTCACGCGCGGCATGGAGCTGCGCGGAAAGTACACGCTTATCGGCGAGGGTGCGCGCGGGTCCCTGGCAAAGCAGCTCATCGAGAAATTCGAGCTCGACAAGGACAGCGACGTGCCGAAGTTCGGCATCGGCATCAAGGAGCTGTGGCAGGTTGCTCCCGAGAAGCACAAGCTCGGCCTCGTGCAGCACTCCTTCGGCTGGCCGCTTGACGGGAAGACCGGCGGCGGGTCGTTCCTCTACCACCTTGAGGACAACCAGGTCGCCGTCGGCTTCGTTGTTCATCTGAATTACGAGAACCCCTGGCTGTCTCCCTTCGATGAGTTCCAGCGTTTCAAGACACATCCCGCGATCCGCGATACGTTCGAGGGTGGCAAGCGGATCTCCTACGGCGCGCGCGCCATCACCGAGGGCGGATACCAGTCCGTGCCGAAACTGTCTTTCCCCGGCGGTCTGCTGATGGGATGCTCGGCAGGGTTCGTGAATGTGCCGCGCATCAAGGGCTCTCACAATGCGATGCTGTCCGGCATGCTGGCCGCCGAAGAGGTCATGGCCGCGATCGGACGGGGTGAGGCACACACGGAACTGGCCAACTACGACACCGCCTGGCGCAACAGCCCGATCGGTGAAGACCTGAAAAAGGTGCGCAACGCGAAACCGCTCTGGTCGAAATTCGGCACGTGGCTCGGCATCGGCCTCGGCGGCCTCGACATGTGGACGAACGAATTGTTCGGCTTTTCCTTCTTCGGAACGATGAAGCACGGAAAGCGCGATTCAGAGACGCTGAAGCCGGCCAAGGACTGCAAGAAGATCGAGTACCCCAAGCCCGACGGTGTGGTCTCATTCGACAAGCTTTCCTCTGTGTTCCTGTCCAACACGAACCACGAGGAAGACCAGCCGATCCATCTGAAAGTCAGCGACCTGGCTGTTCAGAA
Source organism: Roseibium sp. (assembly GCF_965229775.1). Classification (GTDB taxonomy): domain Bacteria; phylum Pseudomonadota; class Alphaproteobacteria; order Rhizobiales; family Stappiaceae; genus Roseibium. The sequence continues at coordinate 3,190,914 of NZ_OZ245929.1, read as the reverse complement.
ATCTTCCGAACACGACGTTTTCGCAGGCCCGTCGAACCGGTACTGCCCGGCGGGCGTTTACGAGTGGGTCGAGGAAGGTGAGGATGCGCCCCGGTTCCAGATCAATTCGCAGAACTGCGTGCACTGCAAGACCTGCGATATCAAGGACCCGAACCGCAACATCACCTGGACGGTCCCGGAAGGGGCCGGCGGACCGAATTATCCGAACATGTAAGGCTTGTCGGTAAGGCGCGGAACGCGGCAACGGACCGGGACCGGCACGGCGACAGCTGTTCCGGTTCTTTTGACGGTCGCTGCGGCTGCCGAAAGTGTGCGGTCCTACCCTGTGTGATCCTGACCTCTTTGCCTGCAGCGTACTTGGCTTGTCCCTTCGCGGCGCGAAGGCGGCGCAGAGGCATCTGAAGGAAAAATTTTACAAAACCGGTTTCGAAAACAAACAACGCCGGGAAGCAATGCTTCCCGGCGTTGTCGTCTTGTGGACGATGGGTTGTATCAGGCCGGTTAAAGTGGGGGTACCGGCCTGTTGCGGTTGTCAACCGCGCAAAACTGGAAGGCCGGACGTTCCAGACGTCCTGTTGTTGCGCGATCGCCCGCGCCACAAGGCCTGAGCTGTCTTCGCAGACAGCGATTTTTTGGGAAACGGAGGTCCAGATGGAGCCAACGTGCACCGTCCCAGATCTTTGTCTGGTTATTGTGCTTCGGCTTTATTGATCTTGGTTAATCAATTCCGAAGCGAGGGCCGATGTACCTTCACCTTACGGAAACGTCAACCGTAAATTTGGGCAAATAAGAACTTATTTTGGATTCAGCAGGAAAATTTATACCAATCGGTCAATTTTTTCCGCAGCAGTCCCGCAAGCGAACCTACGGCCACGCGGCCGCCATGACTGCTTGCAGAAACAAGCAGAATTCCGCTTGAAAAATGGCACCATTTTTTCTCATTATTTTCAGCCGGTTATGGCTTCCACCCTCGAAATCAGCGTCCATAAGAATTTTCTATACAACAATAGATAAAGAGTATGATTTTTACAATTCTTTGAAACTAAAGAACTTCTTAGCCTTGGACTTGAGCGGCTTCAATCAGGAGTTATCCGAAAAATTGAACCATTCGGAACAATTTTCCAATAACTATATGTATTTATTGATTTTTTCTGATATCCACATGCTCTGACCCGCATGGAGAGTTATGATTGCAGTATTGATTTCGTTAATCTAGTTTTACTTCTAACGGGGGCTTAGATGATTGATTTCCAGCATGTTTTGGAAATCCGGATCAAGTCGTGCACAGAAATGCTGTGACATCCCCCAGAAAATCGGAATTCGGTTGCTCAGCAGCGCAATCGGGTACCTTGTGGGCAGGAAGTAGCAGCTTACCTCCGGACTGCGGCGGCGACGGATCGGGTCAGGTGTCTTTCTAAAGAACAGTCAGGACAGCACGTGTTGTTCTGACCCCCATCGACCACAAGGTCTGGCACCGGGAAGGCCACTTCCCGGTGCATTTTTTTGATCATCAGAGCAGACGCGGCTCAGGCAGCGCTTTTCCGGTTTCCCGACTTGCGGTGCTTGTGCGGCCGCGCGCCGGGCGTGTTGTCGTTGTGGTTCTTTGCCGTGCGTTTGCGCGAGGGCTTTTTGGCAGCCGGTTTGTTGCCCCGGTTCTGCCCGCCCCGTTTGGACCGGCCTGCGGCTGCCGATAGCGGCGGCACCTCGCCGCCGGCGACCGGAATCTCGATACCGATCAGTTTTTCGATCTGCCGGAACAACCCGATTTCCTCAGGCGCGCAAAGCGCAATCGCATCGCCGTCCGCCCCGGCGCGGGCCGTCCGACCGATCCGGTGAACATAGGCCTCCGCCACTTCCGGAAGTTCGAAATTGTAGACGTGGCTCACACCTGGAATGTCGATGCCCCGCGCTGCCACGTCGGTGGCGACGAGCACATTGATCTTGCCGTCCCGCAGATCACGGATCGCGCGGTCACGCTGGTTCTGGCTCTTGTTGCCGTGAATGGAACCGGCTTCGATGCCCTTTTGCGACAGTCTGCGCATCAGGCGTTCGGCGCCGTGTTTCGTGCGGCAGAAGACGAGCGACATGCCCTCGGGATTGGCTTTCAGCTGCTGGAGCAGGAAGTCGCTCTTGGCCTTCTGGTCCATGAAATGAACCGATTGCGTGACCTTGTCGGCCGTACGTCCGGTCGGTGCCACTTCCACACGTTCCGGATTGCGCAAATAGGACCTGGCGAGGTCTTCGATCTGCTTCGGCATCGTTGCCGAAAACAGCAGCGTCTGACGCTCGTCGCGTACCAGTCCGCTGATCCTGCGCAGTGCATGAATGAAGCCGAGATCAAGCATCTGGTCCGCCTCGTCGAGAACGAGATAGGATGCCGTCCCGAGATCGACAGCCTTGCGGTCAACGAGGTCCAGCAGGCGGCCCGGGGTTGCGACCAGAATGTCGGTTCCCCTGGACAAACGCTTGATCTGCGCGTTGATCGACACCCCGCCGACAACCGAGGTTACCCGGAGCGGGGTCGTCTTGAGGTAGGAAACCAGGTTCTTCGCGATCTGGTTCACCAGTTCGCGGGTCGGCGCCAGGATAAGCGCGCGGGTGCCGCCTTTCGGCGCAACGTCTCCATCGGCAAGCAGGCGGTCAATCAGCGGCAGACCAAATGCAGCGGTCTTGCCGGTGCCGGTCTGGGCGAGACCGAGCAAGTCATGGCCTTCTAAAATAAGCGGGATCGCTTTTTCCTGGATCGGCGTCGGCGACGCGTAGCCGTTTTCCGAAACAGCCTTCAACAAGCCGCCGGAGAGCCCCAGGTTCTGAAAATCAGTCAATATCATTTCCTTGTTGCGAGCATCAAAATGCTCTTGTTGCCGCAAGGCGTTTCCCTGCAGCATGGTGTTGGTGCGCGGCAGCCGGTTCGTTCAGAACCGGCTCTAGGCCGCCAGACCCTAGGGTACGGACTCATAAATGAAGTCAATTTGGTTTGGATCGTTTTGACCAGCTGCGAGAAGCGAAAGCGCAGGAAATGTGTTTCATTTTCAAGCCTTTCGCGACGATGCAGATGGCCAAAACGGCCAAATCCGAAGGACGGCAAAATGGCTTCACCTCGCTGCGTCACCGCGCTTGACCGGGCATAAAGCCCGCTCTGCGCACGCTTCCTCGCAAGGTTTTGCCATTTCTGCCGCCAAATCGGCTTCATTTATGGGTCCGTACCCTGGCGTGACATGGGAACTGGTTGAGCCTCTCATCAGGCTCCAAATCTTTTGCAACTGGAGGGTATCGGGTCCAGGGACGGTGTTGTCACTGGCACGCAGACGTCCTGTCTGCTCACGCGGCAGCAATCGCAATGCGGTATATCTGCCTGATCAGTCGAAATGTCAAGCTGCCGTAAGGTCGTCGCATCCCGCCCGTGGGTATTCTGCGACGTTAAGGAACCAGGCGGATCAACTGCCCGTCGTCGCTGTCGGTCAGAACATAGAGGTATCCGTCAGGCGCCTGGCGCACGTCGCGGATCCGCGCGTCCAGATCGCCCAGAAGCTGCACCTCGGACACGATCGTCTCACCGTCGAGATCCAGTTTGGACAAATGACGGCCGCGCAACGCTCCGACAAGCAGATCTCCCTGCCAGTCGGGGTAAAGCTCGCTGGTGACGAATGCCATTCCCGATGGCGCGATGGACGGATCCCAGAAGTGGATCGGCTGTTCCATGCCCGCCTTTTCCGTTCCCTCGCCGATCTTGCCGCCCGAATAGTGGCGACCGTAGGAGATCACGGGCCAACCGTAGTTCTTGCCGGCTTCGGGAATGTTGATTTCGTCTCCACCGCGGGCGCCGTGCTCCACGGTCCAGAGCACACCCGTTGCCGGGTTGATCGCGGCGCTCTGCGGGTTCCGGTGGCCGATCGACCAGATTTCCGGCTTGTGACCGGCCTCTCCTTCGAACGGGTTGCCGGCAGCCGGCCGGCCCTCCGGCGTCAGCCGCAGCACGGAGCCTGTGTGATCGGATGCGTCCTGCGACCTTGGACCGTCCCCCCGGTCGCCGAGCGTCATGAACAGGGATCCGTCCGGCGCAAAGGCGAGCCTGGAGCCGAAGTGACGTCCGCCATAGGCACGATTGTTTGCGCGGAAGATCGTCTTTCCATCCTGCAACCGATATCCATCCCCATCTTCGGCAAGCGTTGCCCGGAACAAAGATGTGCCGGCGCCCTCCGGAGAGCCTTGCGAGAAGGACATGAAGATTGTCCGGTCCGTCTCGAAATCGGGACTGAGAACGACGTCGAGCAACCCGCCCTGCCCTTGCGCGAAGACTTCCGGCGTGCCTGGCACGACACTCTGGTCGCCTTCCTCAGAAACGTGTTTCAGGAGCCCGTCCCGTTCCGTCACGAGGTAACCGCCTTCAGGAAGAAAAGCGACGCTCCAGGGGTAGGACAGCCCCTCGGTGACCGTTTCGGGAGCAATGGAAGACTGCGCTGCGGCCGGCAAGACGGCCATGGGGCTGAATGCCATGAAAAGTGCAGCCGTTGAGTAGATGAGAGATTTCCGCGTCATCATGCGAGGCTCCGTAGAAGGCGATCAGTCAACCTTCCCAATACCTAGGCACTCCAATCCAGATGAACAGTCATGACCGGATTAAAAAACTTCAATCTGCCGGCGTGCCCTTGCCAGCCGCCTCCTTCAGAAGCCGGTCTGCAATCACACGTTTCTCGAATGCGATGTTCCAGTCGATCAGCGTCCGCCAGACCAGTTCCGCCTGGTCCGGGTCCAAGGCAAGATCACCGGCCTGGTCCCTGATCGCTGCAATCATGCTCTCGATCCGGGTCCCGTCGAACGCCTCGTCCGGGCGGCGCTTGAGCTCGGCCATGCGGCGCACATAGCGCTGCCGTTCGGCGAACAGCCGCACGAGTTCACCATCCAGCCGATCGATTTCCGTGCGGATGTCCTGCTTTGTCAGACACGCGTCAGGGGTTTTCAATTCTGTCTTCCGGTTTTGCAGATCTGTGGCCAAGCGGAGGCCACAGATCCTGTTCGAGAGAAAAAGTCATGCATGCGCCATGCGCGGGGTCAGTCAACCTGGCGTGTTTGTGCCTCGACGCTGGAGAGCGCCGACATGTTCACGACGCCGCGCGACGTGACGGACGGTGTCAGGATATGCGCAGTCTTCGCCGCTCCGAGCAGGATCGGTCCGACGTGAAGCGCCTGGGTCGCGACTTTCAAAAGGTTGTGGGCGATGTTGGCGGAGTCCAGGTTCGGGAAAAGCAGAAGATTGGCTTCGCCCTTCAGCTTGCTGCCGGGCATCACACGTTCGCGCAGGGCTTCGCTCAAAGCGGAATCGCCATGCATTTCCCCATCCACTTCCAACTCGGGGTGACGGTCCCAGATCAGTTCAAGCGCTTCGCGCATCTTGCGCGACGAAGGCGTTTCCCTCGACCCGAAATTCGACATCGACAGAAGCGCGATTTTCGGCTCAATGCCGAAGCGCCGGATCTCCTGCGCCGCCAGAACGGCCATCTCGGAGATCTCCTCCGCGGTCGGGTCTTCCGTCACGAAAGTGTCGGACATGAAGAGCGCACCCTGGCTGTTGATCAGCAGCGACATGGCGGAGAGATCGCGCGCGGTCTCGCAGACACCGATCACCTGCTTGATGTCGCGCAGATGCCGAATGAAACGCCCTTCAAGGCCGCAGATCACTGCATCGGCGTCGCCGCGACGCACGGCAAGTGCCGATATGACGGTCGCGTTGGTGCGCACAACCGTTCGGGCCGCATTGGGCGGCAGCCCCTTGCGGCCGACACACTCGAAATACTCATCGACATAATCCCGGTAGCGTGGATCATCCTGCGGGTTGACGTACTCGAAATCGACATCCGGCCGGATCTTCAGACCAAACCGTTCGCAGCGCTGCTGCAGAACATCCGGCCGGCCAACCAGGATCGGCTTTGCAATGTTGTCTTCAATCAGAACCTGGGCCGCCCGAAGAACACGCTCGTCCTCGCCTTCCGCGTAGATGATCCGCTGCGGGTCCTTGGCGGCGTTCTGGATGATCGGTTTCATGATGAGGCCGGACCGGAACACGAAGCGGTTCAGCCGGTCCAGGTAGGCATCGAAATCAGTGATCGGGCGGGTTGCAACGCCGGACTCCATCGCCGCCTTTGCCACTGCCGGAGCAATGCGCAGAATGAGACGCTGATCGAACGGAGACGGGATCAGGTAGTTCGGGCCGAAGGTTTCGGTCTTGCCGCCATAGGCGCGTGCGACAACGTCGGACGGTTCTTCCTGAGCGAGGCCCGCAATGGCTTCGACGGCCGCCCGCTTCATCTCCTCGTTGATGGTCGTCGCACCGACATCGAGCGCACCACGGAAGATGAAGGGAAAGCAGAGAACGTTGTTGACCTGGTTGGGATAGTCGGAGCGGCCCGTGCACATGACGACGTCATTGCGCACCGCAAGCGCGTCTTCCGGCATGATTTCCGGGTTCGGATTGGCCAGCGCGAGGATCAGCGGGCCCTTGCCCATCTTTTCCACCATCTGCGGCTTGAGCACGCCGCCGACCGACAGGCCGAGGAACACATCGGCGCCTTCGATGATCTCGTCGAGCGTGCGCTTGTCGGTTTTCTGGGCAAAGACGGACTTCCATTCGTCCATCAGCTTTTCGCGGCCCTCGTAGACAACGCCCTCGATGTCCGTAATCCAGATGTTCTCCCGCTTCGCGCCGAGGGACACCAGCATGTTGAGGCAGGCAAGCGCGGCGGCACCGGCGCCGGAGGCGACGATTTTCGCATCCTCGATTTTCTTGCCGGCAAGATGCAGACCGTTGCGAACGGCCGCGCCGACGATGATGGCCGTGCCGTGCTGATCGTCGTGGAACACCGGAATGTTCATCTTCTCCCGGAGCTTCGCTTCCACCATGAAGCATTCGGGAGCCTTGATGTCTTCCAGGTTGATCCCGCCAAAGGTGGGTTCCAGCACCGAGACCGCGTCGACGAACTTGTCGACATCGGTTTCGTCGACCTCGATGTCGAACACATCGATCCCGGCAAATTTCTTGAACAGGACCGCCTTGCCTTCCATGACCGGCTTGGAGGCGAGCGGGCCGATATTGCCGAGACCCAGAACGGCCGTTCCGTTGGAGATGACGGCGACAAGATTTCCGCGCGACGTGTAGTTGGCCGCCTTGGACGGATCATCCGCGATTTCCAGGCAGGGAGCGGCAACTCCGGGCGAATAGGCCAGCGCGAGGTCACGCTGGTTGCCGAGCGGCTTGGTCGGCTGGATCTCGAGCTTACCGGGTTTCGGATTTTCGTGATAAAAAAGCGCGGCTTCCGACAGATCGTGTTCGGTCTTGCTGGTATCGCTCATGACGTTTTCTGTCTCCCTGGCCTCTTTCGCGCTTTCATTGCTTTTCGTCGCAAACGGCATGCCCCGTGTGTCGCGTTACGGAGCGCAAATTTCCAATGTGTCTCTGTGGTTTACCCGGCCCGCTGCAAAATGAGAACCCGTATCAGCAAAAACAGCACAACACTGTTCAGGATATGCCACATGAAGTGAATTCCGAACGTCACCTGCGCGCAAAGGGGTTCATCGAGGGTGCGCACGGTCAGAGACGCCAGAAACACCAGGCCGGTCAGCAGGACCTCGGCACCGAGCCTTCCGTCCCTGCGGGCAAACAGCGCACCGACCACGAAGATGGCAAGCAGCGCCGGAACATAACCGGCGGACGAACCGACGAGCGGCGCGAACAGGCGATCAGCAAACAGGACCGTCGCCACGAGGAAAGCGATGACGATGGCGAGCGCCAGCCACCAGCGCAGATCCAGATAGCGGTTGAGCGCCACGTAGAGATAGACATGTATGAAGATGACGATGGGTATGACATCAGCGAGACCGGCCCAGCGTGTCGCGAAGGTGTGAAACAGAAATGACCCGACACCGATTGCAAAAAGAACCGCGATCAGGCCAAGACCTGCCCAGTCATCCGGAGTCTTGCGGCGCCAGAGGGCGAAGGCAAGGAGTGCTGCAATGACAAAGGCGGCATTCGTGACGGCATTGAGCGGCTCGGACCAGAATTCCGGCCCGACGCGCTCGCAGTAATTGTCAACCTGTTCCCAAAGATCCATCTCGAACGCTTCTTGTGTACACCTTGCCCCCCGCCTTTCTTATCGTCCGGATGTGACAATTTCGGCAATCAGGCTGCCGAGCCTCGATATCCCGGCCTCGATCTTGTCGTCGTCGGCGCAGGAAAAACTCAGCCGCAGCGTATTCCTGCCGCTTTCGTCCGGATGGAAGGCTCCGCCGGGAACAAAGGCGACCTTGGCCGTTTCGACCGAACGCTCAAGCAGTTCCGAGGCGTTCGTTCCCGCCGGCAATTCAACCCAGATGAACATGCCGCCTTCCGGCCTTGTCCAGCGGACACCTTCGGGCAAGTGCCGTTCAAGCGCCGCAAGCATGGCATCGCGGCGCAATTTGTAAACCGCGTTGGTTTTGGCGGTGTGGGTCTCGAATTCGCTTTCGGCAACCCGCGCCATGGCTTCCTGGTTCAACACCGGCGTGTTCAGGTCGCTGGCCTGCTTGATGAGAACCAGCCTGGAGATTACCTCGCTTGCCGCACAGATCCAGCCGAGCCGGAGGCCCGGCGACAGTGATTTCGAAAAACTGCCGCAATAGAGCGTGCGGCTGTTCTCGATCCCGCCGTTCTGAGCGCAATCAAGTGAAAGCAGTGCCGGAACCGGCTCGCCGTCATAGCGCAGGCTCTCGTAGGGTGCGTCTTCGATAACCGCGCAGGACAGATCCCCTGCAAGCGACAGAATGCGTCTGCGTTCTTCCAGGTCGAGCGACAGGCCCGTCGGGTTGGCGAAGTCGGGCGACAGATAGGCGAACTTGACCGCGCCGCCCTTCTGTTCCGCCTGGGATCTGTATTCCGCCGGCGACCGGTTGGTGCGCGGATCGAGACGGTCGAAATTCAGTTCATAGGCATTGAACGCCTGCACGGCGCCAAGATAGGTCGGCCACTGCACCAGCGCCGTGTCTCCCTCCGACAGGAACAGCTTGCCAATATAGTCGAGCCCCTGCTGCGATCCCGACGTGACGAGAATGTTGTCGGGCGTACAGGGGACGCCCAGCTTGCTCATATGATCGACGATCCACGCACGCAGCCTCGGGCTGCCTTCACTGACACCGTACTGGAGCGCCCGCTCTGCGTCCGGCCCGCTCAGGATCTCGGCATAGGCCTTCTGGAAGGCTTCGGCAGGAAACAGGGCCGGGTCGGGAATGCCGCCGGCAAACGAGATCACGTCCGGGCGGTCGAGGAGTTTCAGGAGTTCGCGAATCTCGGAAGCGCGCATTCGGGTCGCGCGTCTTGCATAAAGACTGTCCCAGGTGGTCATGATCGGCTCATATGTGGATTGCTTGATTATTTAAGTCAATAATACTGACCTATCTATTTGGCAAGTGTCGCAATCTTGTTATTTTTTGTAATTTTATTGCGCAATCACGCTTCCGAATGCCTCCTGACATCGACCACTGGCGGATCGAGACATGTTCCCCTATCTCTTGAAGACAAAGGAGTTGCCATGTCCCGCATCGATGAAAGCCGCCCGTTCATACCGCTCAACATTGCCGTCCTGACCGTTTCCGATACTCGGAAGCCGGAAGACGACCGATCCGGGAACACGCTTTCGGAGCGCGTGACGAAGGCAGGCCACGTGCTTGCAGACCGCAAGATCGTCACGGATGACATCGCGGCGATCCAGGCGGTCGTCCGGGACTGGATCGCCAATCAGGGCGTTGACGTGGTCATTTCGACGGGTGGTACGGGTTTCACCGGCCGGGATGTCACGCCGGAGGCCGTCGAACCGCTGTTCGAAAAGCGCATGGATGGCTTTTCCGAAGTGTTTCACCGGATTTCCTATGACAAGATCGGTACGTCGACGATCCAGTCCCGCGCGACCGGGGGCGTTGCCGGAGCCACCTACATCTTCGCGCTGCCAGGCTCGCCCGGCGCCTGCAAGGATGCCTGGGACGGCATCTTGAAGTGGCAGCTCGACTACCGGCACATGCCCTGCAATTTCGTCGAGATCATGCCAAGGCTCGACGAACACCTGAAACGCGGGAAACTCCAGGAAGCCTGAACCTTGCCCTTCCAGGTCCGCATATCGACGGAAGCCGACAGTGAAGTGGTGACCGCGCTCCTGCAAAAGAGCTACGCCATCCTTCTAAGAGACGCTTATGATGCCGGCACGCTGGAAGCGGCGCTTCCGCTGATCACGAAGGCGCGGCCGGACCTTTTGGTTTCCGGAAGCTACTATGTGGCAGAAGACGATATCGGCCACATCATCGGCGCCGGCGGTTGGACGAAACACTCGCCGACCGGGCAGGACGAGACGCCCGACAACGGAAATATCCGCCATTTCGGCACGGACCCGGCTCATACGGGCAAAGGGATCGGCAGGGCGCTGATGTCGCGATGCATCACGGATGCCCGCGCGTCGGGCGTCACCGAATTCAACTGCTATTCGACGCTTAACGGCGAAGCCTTTTACCGGGCTTGCGGATTCCGGTCCGTCGAGCCCTTTCCTATCACCCTGCCGGGCGGTGTGGTTTTCCCATCCGTCCGCATGAGCCGATCGCTGTGAAACCAGGCGGTCAGGCCGGAGACACCAATGGGACTGCTTGTTGACGGCATCTGGGATGCAGACGCGACGGGGGACAGCGTTGCCTCCGACCGTTTCGAGCGCTCGAAGGCGCAAATCCGCAACTGGGTCACGAAAGACGGCTCTCCCGGTCCGAGCGGAAGCGGCGGCTTCAAGGCGGAAAGCGGCCGGTATCATCTTTATGTCGCCTGGAACTGCCCCTGGGCGCACCGCACGCTGTTGATGCGGGCCCTCAAGGGGCTGCAGTCCCATATCCCCATTTCCGTTCTCGCGCCCAGGCGGACGGAGGCGGGCTGGGTGTTCGATCCTGAGAACGGGTATGTCGACACGCTGTCCGGTGCGGCTGCGCTTCACCAGGTCTACGCGGCGGGAACGCAGGCCTATACGGGCCGGGTCACCGTTCCGGTCCTCTTCGACACGGCGTCCGGCAAGCTGGTCAGCAACGAGTCCGCCGAGATCATCCGGATGTTCAATGAAGCCTTTCAGGACCTGGCCGGGAACAAATCCGACTTCAGCCCGGCACACCTTCTGGGCGAGATCGACAACTGGAACGCCTACATTTACCCGAAACTGAACAACGGTGTTTACAGGACCGGTTTCGCACGCTCCCAGACGGCCTATGACGAAGGGGTAAAGGATGTCTTCGAAGCGCTGGACAGGATCGAAAAGACGCTTGAGACCAGCACGTGGCTTCTGGGCGACCGGCTGACGGAAGCCGATATCCGCCTCTTCCCGACGCTCGCCCGCTTCGATGTTGCCTATTGGAGCGCGTTCAAGTGCAATCTCCGGCGCCTGATCGACTATCCGAACCTGTGGGCCTATGCCCGGCGTTTCCATGCGCTGCCGGGGGTCGCCGAAACGGTTAAACTGGAGATCTACCGGCGCGGCTATCACTCGCCGAGCGAGGTACGCAATCCGCACGGGATCGTCCCGCTTGGACCGCTTGTCGATTTTTCCGAAGCTGTCTCGGGTACGGCCCCATAAATGAAGCCGATTTGGCGGCAGAAATGGCAAAATCTCGCGAGGAAGCGTGCGCAGAGCGGGCTTTGCGCCCGGTCAAGCGCGGTGACGCTGCGAGGTAAAGCTATTTTGCCGTCCTTCGGATTTGGCCGTTTTGGGAATCTGTTGCGTCGCGAAAGGCTTGAAAATGAACCACATTTCCTGCGCTTTCGCTCCTCGCAGCTGGCCAAAACGATCCAAACCAAATTGACTTCATTTATGGGGCCGTACCCTGGAGCAAGTCCTTCGAGCGCCCTAGCCGTGCAGCTTTACGGCGACGCTCGCCGGAATGCGCAAGGTGCCAACGCAAAAGCGCGCGAGGGACTGCCGGACGCGCGAAACGGCGCTTTCATTTGCAGAGGCCCCGGAGGTCACGGCAGCGGCACGCAGGAAGACGATGCGGCTGCGCCCGATCCGCTTGGCGATATCGAGATCTTCCAGCTCCGGTAACGGCCGATGGCCACCGAGCTTCTGGTAGAACTGCCGCGAAATCAGCAGTCCCTGATTGCCGTAGGGCATCCCGAGAAGCTGGGAACGCAGGGCCGCGATGGATTCGCTGATGCGGGCGCTCATGCCGAACGCTTCATATCTCAGCCGGAAGCTGGCCGCAGTCCGCGTGCCATTCGGAGCGCGTCCGGCGCGTTCGATGAAGGCCTGTGCCTCATGGTGCCAGCCGCTTTCCAGAAGCGTCTCGGGCCGCAGGAACAAAAGCCAGTCACCGCGCCTTGCGAGTCCCGCCCCATGAGTAAGGCGCTCGCTTCGGGACATGTCTGCACGGCTGACCCAATGGCAGCCGGCGGCGTCCGCGACACGTTCGGTGGCGTCGGTCGAGCCGCCATCCACAACAATCACTTCCCGGATGATGCCCTCGGCCGCGGCCGTCACCAGAGACGAAAGCGAGTGCACCAGTTCGGTTTCCGAGTTCTTTGTCGGTACAATGACACTTATCATGAGGCCGTCTTTTACATCAAAAATTCGCAAGTGCGAAATATCCGGGTTGTATCGGCTGTTTTTTTCGCTAATGTTCATGATATGTTCTCATCATGTGGCGTATCGCAAGTATGAACACGGCCCCGCAACGCGTTTGCGACATTGATCCCGACGAGATCGTGCATGCGGAAAATGCACGACTGGCCGAAGACCGCCGCCGCGGCCGTGCAGCCGGCCTGAACAAGAGCGGCCGCTACGAACCTGTGTCGCGCGAAAATTTCGACGATGGCTGGGACACTCTGGACGACCTACCCCCGCTCAAAACGGAGGTTCAGGAAGAGCGCGCGCGCACCATCATCACCCGCAATGAATCTCCAGATCTTTCGTTCGACCGATCGATAAATCCGTACCGGGGTTGTGAGCACGGTTGCATCTACTGCTTTGCACGCCCGACCCACGCCTATATGGGACTGTCGCCGGGTCTCGACTTCGAAACCAGGCTGTTCGCCAAGCCCAATGCCGCCGCGCTACTGGAGCGGGAGCTCTCGAAACCCGGCTACATTCCGCGCGTGATCGCCATCGGCACCAACACGGATCCCTATCAGCCCCTGGAGCGGAGCTACCAGCTGATGCGCGAGATCCTGGATGTGCTCGACAGGAGTTCGCATCCCGTGGCGATCGTCACGAAATCGGCGCTCGTGACGCGCGACATCGACATCCTCTCCAAAATGGCGGAGCGCAACCTGGTCAAGGTGGCCCTGTCCGTCACCACGCTCGACAGGAAGCTGTGCCGGGCCATGGAACCGCGCGCGTCGGCACCGCACAAACGCCTCAAGGCCATCCAGGCGCTTTCCGGCGCCGGCATACCGACCTCCGTGATGATGTCTCCGATCATCCCGGCACTCACCGACAGCGAGATCGAGAGCCTGCTGGGCGCCGCGGCAGAGCACGGTGCGCAAGAGGCCAGCTTCATCCTGTTGCGCCTGCCGCTTGAAGTCTCCGAACTCTTCCGTGACTGGCTTCTGCGTGAGCGTCCCGACCGGTACCGGCACGTCATGAGCCTGATCCGCTCCATGCGCGGCGGCAAGGATTACGATGCCAGATGGGGCGAACGCATGCGCGGCCGGGGTCCCTATGCCGATCAGATCGCGAAACGGTTTTCGCTCGCCGCCAGGCGGCTCGGCCTCAACCTGCGCCGGAAGAAACTGAACACCGGCGACTTCGAGCAGCCACAAAAAGGCGGTGTGCAACTTGACCTTTTCTGACATTCCGGCTTGCGCATTTCCCGGTGCGGCGGCAGCGTTTGCGGATGAGCCATGGCCCGTCCCTCTTCGACCTGCACTTTCCCGACAGTCCGGATTTTGAACTGGAACGCCGCCATGCAGCGGCCTTTAACGGCGCGCTGTGCGGTGTCGACGAGGCCGGACGCGGTCCGTGGGCAGGGCCGGTCGTGACCGCCGCCGTCGTGCTTGACTACGACAATCTTCCAGACGGTCTCAACGATTCAAAAAAGCTGACCGAAGCAAAGCGCGAAGAGCTGTTCGACCAGATCGTCGCCCGCGCCCATGTCTGCACTGCGAGTGCGTCACCAGCAACCATCGATACTCTGAACATCCGCGCCGCGACCCTCTCTGCCATGGTCCGGGCCGTCAACGGTCTCGCCCTGGTACCGGACTATGTTCTGGTGGACGGACGTGATGTGCCGCGCGGATTGCAGCAGCCGGGACAGGCACTGGTGAAAGGAGACGGCCGGTGCCTGTGTATTGCAGCGGCCTCCATCGTCGCCAAGGTCACACGCGACCGAATGATGGTGCGCCTTGAAGGCCATGTGCCCGGATACGGCTTTGCGCAGCACAAGGGCTACGGCGTCCCGCAACATCATGCGGCTCTTGCCGAACTTGGCCCCAGCGATCATCACCGGATGAGTTTCAAGCCGGTCCGAATTGCCGGGTCTTGACGGTATTTCCGCGGGCATAGGGGCGGGCCTCTTCCCGCCCACCTCGTTGCCGTCAGCGCAGCGGAGATCCGGGATCGGGGCGCCCCTGCCTGCCGACAAGGCGCCGGCAAAAATGTGCAGACGCGTGCCTCCCCGTTCCCGGCTCGCGCTTCGCTTGGCCGGGATGACGCACGAGAAGCAAACGCACGACACGCTGCCCACATCCTGGGGAGCGACGGCATCCGTTTGCGGGTCATGCCATGGCTCGACCCACTGCTGTCCGGTTTAACCCGACTTGGTTCTCGTGAGGCGCTCCGCAGACAATGAACTTGTCATTCCGGCTGAAGCGAAGCGGAAGGCCGGAACCCAGTAATCACCTGTTTCTCTTTATTTTTTCAAGCTCTGGCCACTTCGAGTGCTGGTTCCCGGTCTTGCCGCGTGTGCGGCAAACCGGGACGACAAATCGGGGAAACAATTCCGTATCCCGATTTGGCGCCGCACGGAAACATATGGCTTTCTCAACGACGTAAGCTCGATTGTGTTTCCCAAACCGGACAGCCGTGGGCTCGACCATGGCACCCATGCCGTTGCGTTTCCGATTGCGAGGCCTTTCATTGCCGACACGCCATGGCGTGGATTGCCAGATCAGGTCTGGCAATGACGACGGCAGGGAGCAATTTCGTGCACCCTCTTCCTGTCTCGACCTCATCCTGAGGAGGACCGAAGGGTCCGTCTCGAAGGATGGGCCGCCCGGCTCAGAACCTGCCGCCCATCCTTCGAGACAGCGCTCGCGCGCTGCCTCAGGATGAGGCTCTTTGTGTGACAAGGCTGTCTGTGAAAGCAACCGGTTGGGAAGCCCTCTTCCCGCCCGCCTCTCCGTCGTCATCCCGGACGCAGCCCAGCGGAGATCCGGGATCGGGGCGCCCCGGCCTGCCGACAAGGCGCCGGCAAAAATGTGCAGACGCGTGCCTCCCCGGTCCCGGCTCGCGCTTCGCTTGGCCGGGATGACGCACGAGAAGCAAACGCGCTACATGCTGCGCTCCGTCCGGGATGACCGGGGTGAGGCCGGGTGAAATGAGCAACGTGCCCCCAAAAGAAAAAGAGCGGCCCGGGGGCCGCTCCTGAATTTCCTTGTCGAACCGGACTTGCGTCAGTTCAGACGTTCCTTCACCTGGTCGATACTCTTGGACAGAATATCGTCGGCAACCTTGTCCTTGACCTTCGAGCTGAGGATCTCTTCGGCCGCGGCAACGGCGATGTCGGCCGCTTTCGCGCGAACTTCGGCGATTGCCTGCGTTTCCGCCTGGGCGATCTTCACTTCGGCAGCCTTGGTGCGCCGTGTGATCATCTCTTCCAGAGCCTGGTTTGTCGCGACCGTCAGCCGTTCGGCTTCGGCGTTGGCTTCCGCGATGATCGCTTCGGCTTCACCTTCCGCCTCGTGACGCTTGCGCTGGTACTCGGACAAGAGAGCCTGGGCTTCTTCGCGCATCTTGCGCGCTTCTTCCAGTTCCTTGCGGATACCGTCTGCACGATTGTCCAGAGAGCCGCCGATCTTGCCCGGCACCTTGAGATAGATGATCAGGGCGAAGAAGAGGATGAGACCGACGAGGGCCCAAAATGTTGCATCCATAATGGTCTCCTCAGTCCATCGCCGACTTCAGCGCCTTGGTCAGGTCGGTCTTTGTCGGGGCTTTGCCAATCAGCTGCTCAACGAGCGCCGACGTTGTGTCTCCGGCAATGTCTCCGATCTGGGACAAGGCTTCGGTCTTGATGCCTGCGATCTGCGCTTCGGCAGCCTGAAGCTTTTCGTTCAGCTCCGTTTCCGCCTTCTCGCGGCGAGCTTCCTGTTCAGCCTTCAGCTTGGCGCGCGTGTCATGGGCGATGCTGTGTGCCTTGTTGCGGGCTTCAGCAAGGGCCTGCTCGTAAGCTGCGATCGCCGCATCGGTTTCGTCTTTCAGGCGGTTTGCCTCTGAAAGATCACCGGCAATCCGGTCCTTCCGATCCTCCAGGATCCCTGCAATCCGCGGCATCGCCACGTTTTTCATGATCCAGTAGAAGATGCCGAAGGTGATGGCGAGCCAAAGCAGCTGGGACGCAAACGTGGTCGCGTCGAACGGCGGGAAACCCACACCGTGCTCGGCGGCCGTGTCAACGATCGCTGTCTGGCTTTCAGTGGTCGTATCGCCTGCCATTTCCTGTCTCCTAAATCCGGCTTGGCGACGCCTTCAGAGCGCCGCCACCGGAGTCGCATCTCTTGTCGCTGCTATCGAGCGATTAAGCGAACAGGATGAGGAAGGCGATCAGAAGGGAGAAGATGCCCAGAGCTTCCGTCACGGCGAAGCCGAAGATCAGGCGGCCGAACTGGCCATCAGCTGCGGACGGGTTGCGCAGAGCGCCGGCGAGGTAGTTACCGAAGATGGTGCCGAGGCCGATGCCCGCACCGCCCATGCCGAGACATGCGATACCTGCACCGATGTATTTTGCTGCTTCTGCTTCCATGACACGTGCTCCTAGATGTGTTTGCAGATTTCTCACTTTCGGCGCTGTGGCCGCGTGATTTGGATAACCCTTAGTGTGAAGGATGAAGTGCGTCGTTCAGGTACATGCAGGTCAGAACGGCGAAGACGTAGGCCTGCAGGAACGCCACCAGGAATTCCAGCGCCGTGAGGGCAACCGTCATTGCGAGGGGCAGAACCGCGCCGGCAATGCCCACGGCACCCATGGCACCGAGGCTGACGACGAAGCCCGAGAACACCTTCAAGGTGATGTGACCGGCAAGCATGTTTGCGAACAGACGAACCGAAAGACTGATCGGGCGCGACAGGAACGAGATGACCTCGATCATCGTCACCAGCGGGATCAGTGCGCCTGGCACGCCGCTCGGGACGAACAGTTTGAGGAAACTCATGCCGTTGCGCATGAAGCCGTAGATGATGACCGTGAGGATCACCAGCATCGCCAGAGCGAACGTTACGATGATGTGGCTCGTAACCGTGAAGAAGTACGGGAACATCCCGAAGAGGTTGGCCACGAGAACGAACATGAACAGGGAGAACACCAACGGGAAGAACCGCATCCCGTCCGTCCCCGTCGCATCCCTGAGCGTCCCGGCTATGAACTCGTACATCATCTCCGACACCGACTGCACTCGGCTCGGCACGAGGCCGCGACCGCTGGTCGAGAAGATCAGGAATGCGGAGGTCGCCGCCACGGTCAGGACCATGAACAGGGAAGAGTTGGTAAATGAGAAATCCATGCCTCCGACTTCAATCGGAAAAATCTTCTGGATCTGGAACTGTGAGATCGGATCGTTCGCCACCGGCCAGCCTTCTTCGCTCGTTCACAACCACTGCGCCCTCGGGCGCGACAAATTCTATTGAGATCCGTCCTTGTCGCGGCGAATTCCGACCTGCGGCTGCTCGACCACACCGGCCGAACGCAGGACATTCAGAACTCCCGCCGCAAAACCCAGTAGCAGGAATATGATCAACCCAAAGGGAGCCGTTCCCAGCCACTGATCGGCAACCCAACCGATACCTGCCCCGACCAGAACACCCGCGATGAATTCCGAAGACAGTTTCATCGCCTGGGCATATCCGGAGGAGTTGCTCTCGGACTTGCGCGCCGCCTTTTCCTCGACCGCGCGCTGTTCCTCAAGCTTCCGGTTCAGCTGGGTCCGCCGCTCCGACAGACCCGCTTGCGAAACATCGTCGTCCCGATCTTTATTTTGGTCGTTTTCCGAAGACATGTTCCTCTGTCCCCAGTGCCCCGACATGTCAGATCAAACAACAGGAGTGCCCCGTAAGCCGCGCGCACCATAGTCGGCACCTCATGCCGTGTCAAGGAGACTTGATTAATAATTATCTCATTGAAAATATTGATATTTTTCGGCCTGAATGAAATTTACAAGACCTAAGTTGTACGCCTGCTCCCAAGTGACGCAGGTCTTGAGGCTGCGGTCAGCCCGTTTCGCGGAATCGTTCCGCGGTCTCAAGGTCGACGGAGACGAGCTGGGAAACGCCGCGTTCGGCCATGGTCACGCCGAAAAGCCGGTTCATCCGCGCCATGGTGATCGGGTTGTGCGTGATCACGACAAAGCGCGTCTCGGTGCTCGCCGACATTTCGTCGAGCAGGTCGCAGTAGCGCTCGACATTGGCGTCGTCCAGCGGCGCATCGACCTCGTCGAGAACGCAGATCGGCGCGGGATTGGTCAGGAAAACGGCAAAGATCAGCGACATGGCCGTCAGGGCCTGTTCGCCGCCCGACAACAGCGTCATCGTCTGCGGCTTCTTTCCGGGCGGCCTTGCGATGATTTCCAGCCCCGCGTCGAGCGGATCGTCGGAATCCACGAGCTGAAGCTCCGCCGTGCCGCCGCCGAACAGATGCGTGAACAGGCGCTGGAAGTGTCCATTGACCACTTCGAAGGAGGCCAACAGGCGCTCGCGCGCCTCGCGGTTGAGATTGGAGATCCCCGTACGCAAACGCCGGATCGCCTCGATCAGATCGTCGCGCTCGGACGTCAGGGTGGTTTTCTGCTCGTCGACTTCCTTCAGCTCTTCTTCGGCGCGCAGGTTCACACCGCCCAGGCGTTCTCGCTCGGCCTTGAGCCGTTCCAGCTTGCGTTCCACGCCGACCGGATCCGGCAAGGGTGCGCTTTCCTTCAGTCCGGCGATTTCGGGCAGCGCGGCGACGGCGACCTCGAGATCCTCATCGATGCGCCGCTCCAGAACGGCCTTGCGTTCCCGTGCCGCCTCGAAGCGTTCCTCGGCGCGGATCTTCTGTTCGCGCGCGCCGGCCATCGCCTCCATCGCGGCCTTGGCCGCGCGGTCAACCTCGGCAAGGTCGAGTTCCGCCTGCTGCAGCTGATCGTCCCGGCCCTTCTTCTCCTCCTCCGCCTTCGAGATTGCGGAAAAGAGGTCGCGCCGCTTGATTTCAATGTCTTCCGGTGCCTCGACAAGTTCCGCGCGCTCTTCCTCGGCTTCGTCGCGCCGTTCGGTCAGAACCGTGACCTGCCGGGCAGCGTTTTGCGCACGCATCTTCCAGCCGTCGTATTCGCGCTTGATGGCCTCGAGCCGCCGGTCGCGCATCTGCTGTTCCCGGGCAAGACCTTCGGCGACCGCCCGTGCCTCTGCATGTGCGCCGCGCGCGGAAGCGACTTCGGCCTGCAGATCGGAGATCCGGTCCTGAAAATCAGTGCTTTCGGGCGTTCCGGCAAGCTGGCCTTCCGCCTCGGCGGCCTGTTCACGCGCAAGTTCCGCCTCCTCACCCAGGCGCTCGGAGCGCTCCTGGGCCGCTGCCCGTTTCGCGGTCAGTTGCGCAACGGAGCGTTCGGCAAGGACAAGTGCCTCGCGGACCGATGCCGCGTTGCGCTGCGCATCCCTCACCTTGCCCCGGGCCGCCTGTTCGGTTTCGGCATGACCGCGGACGTCCGCAGCCGCCTGTTCCAGCGCCTGCTGCCTGTCTTCAAACGCGCGGCGCGCCGTTTCGATCTCGTCGGCAAGCTCGATCAGCCGGTTCTTCTGCGACAGCCGTTGCGCGGCCGGTGTCGGCGCGTTGGCCGCGACAACGAACCCGTCCCAGCGCCACAGATCGCCTTCCACGGAGACCAGTCTCTGACCGGGCTTCAGTTTGGCGCGAAGCGCCGGTCCCTCGTCCTGCGCGACGATGCCGATCTGGCGCAGGCGGCGGGCAAGCTCTTGCGGAGCGATCACGACGTCGGACAGCGCGCGCACGCCCTCGGGCAGACCCGCATCCAGATCATGTCCGAGTGCCGGCCCCCATTTCACCGGTGCGCTCCCGCTGAGGGACGCATCGAGGTCCTCGCCAAGCGCGGCGCCAAGCGCAGTTTCATACCCCTGTTCCACCTGGATCTTTTCAACGACAGGCGTGAAATCCTGGTCGGCATGTGCGTTCAGCACCTGATCGAGCGTGCGTGCCTCGGTTTCCAGTCCCTGCAGGAGCTGCTGCGCGTCGCTCAACGGTGTTCTGGCGGATTGCTCCCTGTCCCGCGCTTCGCGGGTTGCCGTCTCGGCGGCTTCGACCGTGGCCTCGGCCTCCAGCAACGCTTCTTCGGCCAGTTCCAGTTCTTCCCGGCTTTCGGAGATCCTGTCATGGCCGGCCATCTCAAGATCGATGACCTCCAGCGCCGATCGCGCATCCTGGGCCTGTGCCAACAGCCGATCGGCGCGAAGACGGCTTTCCGCAACTGCCCGTTCGAGCTGGCGCCGTTCTGCGGTCGCACGGGCTTCGGCCGCGGTCAGATCGGAGAGCCGTGTTTCCAGATCGCGCACGATCTCTCCGGCTTCCGTAACCTTTTCCCCAGCGATCTCCGTGCGCTCCTGGACGAGCTCGTTCTCCTCCAGCAGCTCGGCGCGTTCTTCGGACAGGCGCTCCAGCACCTCATCGTTCTCCGACACCATTGACTGTTCGCGACGGATGTCGTCCGCCAGCTGGACAAGGCGGCGTTCCAGATCCTGCAGACGTTCCTTCACGCGGCGTTCTTCGGCATCCAGTTCATTGCGCGCGATCACGAGCCTTTGCAGGGCCGCTGCGGCCTTCGCCGACTCGTCCCGCAGTTCGGGAAGCTTGTGCGCGGCGATTGCCTGGACGCGGGCGCTTTCGGCCTGCAGCGCCGTGGCCTCGTTGACCTGCTTCTGCGCTTCGGCGAACTGGACTTCCGCCGTGGTCAGCGCATCGCGCGATTCGATCCAGCGGATGTAGAGGATGGACGCCTCCGCCGCGCGGATTTCGGAGGACAGGTTGCGGTATCTGCTGGCCTGGCGCGACTGGCGCTTCAGATTGTCCAGCTGGCCGTCGATCTGGACAAGAACATCCTCGAGCCGCTCAAGGTTCTGTTCCGCGGCCCTGAGGCGGATCTCCGCCTCGTGGCGGCGCGAGTGCAGTCCGGAAATGCCGGCCGCCTCTTCCAGGATCTGGCGTCTCGCGGTCGGCTTGGCGGCAATCAGTTCGCCGATCTGTCCCTGCCGCACCATTGCCGGTGAGCGCGCGCCTGTCGACGCATCTGCAAACAGGAGCTGAACGTCGCGGGCGCGCACGTCCTTGGCGTTGATCTTGTAGTTGGACCCCTGCTCGCGCTCGATACGCCTGCTGACTTCCAGGAGGTCGGCATCGTTGAACGCGGCAGGCGCGGTCCGGTCTGAATTTTCAAGGAAAAGCGCGACTTCGGCCGTGTTGCGCGCCGGGCGATTCAGGCTCCCGGAAAAGATCACGTCATCCATGCCGGATGCGCGCATGTTCTTGTAGGAGTTTTCCCCCATGACCCAGCGAAGGGCTTCGACGAGATTGGACTTGCCGCACCCGTTAGGGCCAACCACGCCCGTCAGTCCGTCGCCGATGATGAATTCCATCGGCTCGACGAAAGACTTGAAGCCCACCAC
Source organism: Roseibium sp. (assembly GCF_965229775.1). Classification (GTDB taxonomy): domain Bacteria; phylum Pseudomonadota; class Alphaproteobacteria; order Rhizobiales; family Stappiaceae; genus Roseibium. The sequence goes on along the minus strand of NZ_OZ245929.1, from coordinate 3,169,015 downwards.
ACGGAGTTTGGAAAACCTCATCGGCGCTCACCCCTTAACGAAGCAAGCGCCGCAAATCGGATCAGGTATCGCGCACACGGACCGGTGCCCGGCGAAGTTTCCGCCGGTTCAGAGCTCAGCGTCGATGAGTGCTCCCATCTGGTCAATCGACATTGCTCCCGGGTGCCGTGCACCGTTGATGAAGAATGTCGGCGTCGAATTCACCCCGAATTCATTCGCCGCACGGTCTCTCACTGCATTTACTGCGTCAAGAAGACCCTGGTTTGTCAAGCATTCCTCGAAGGACTCCTGTGTAAATCCGATCTGTTTGGAAAAGTCGAGGAGCGAATTGTACGGATTGTCGGTAAATGCCCACGCCCGCTGGTTTTCGAACATGGTATCCACAATTTCAAAATACTTCTCAGCCGGAGCACAGCGGGCCAGCATGAACGCAGCGGCAGAGACCGGATCCAGCGGGAATTCGCGGAAAATGAAGCGCACCTTTCCGGTGTCGACATACTGCTCCTTGAGCGGCTTCCATGTGTTCTTGTGGAAGTTTGCACAGTGACCGCAGGTCATCGAGGCATATTCCACCACCGTGACCGGCGCGTTCTCGTCTCCCAGGACCTTGTCGCCGAGCGGACCGGGAACAAGCAGATCGTCGATGTCGACGGATTGTGCGAAGGCCGGGAGGCTTGCGGCAACACCGAGTGCTGCGCTCGCCAAGGCCGTGGTCTTGAGAAACTGTCTGCGGGTCTGGGTCACGGTGTCGTCCTGTCACTTGTTACAACGCGCAGCACCTAATGGTGCCGGTTCCATCGCTTCATTTGCCCTTTGAGGCAGCAGGCGTCAACAAGGCTTATCAAATGTGGCAGGAGAGAGGACAGCAGAAAGCTGCGTTTCACGATGATGTTATTGTCTTGTTATTGCCCGATGAAGACAGCGGAAATGACCGGATCAGGCAGCTGCGTCGTCATGTTTGGCGATTACCTGAGCGCCGAGCTTTTTCAACGCTTCCCGCAGACGGGTGTTTTGAACGCCTTCCAGTTGCGCGTCGAGCTTTTTTTCTTCCTTGTCGGTCAGCGACCGCAACTGCTTGCGTTCTGCGGCCGCTTTCACGGCGACGGGCTTTTGCAGGATCTTGATGCGGCCGATGGCCGCCCAGCCATAGAAGGTGTTAATGCGCTCGATCATCTGGGCGCTCTCGTGCGACAGCATCAGCGCCGTTGCGCCGTCCGTGTGCACGACCAGGGTTGCAGGCTGCGGCGGTGTCTCCGGATCCGTCAGTTCCGGCTGGCGGGGCCAGACGAGCTTGTCGGGCTGAACACGCGTACCGTAGCGCTCGCCGACGATATCGCCCCAGGCCGCCACGATGTCGACGGAGGCAAAACCGCGCTTCCGGCACGCAGGCGTCATCGCCCTGCCGACAAGATCGGCAAGCTGTTTCGCCTCGGGAGGCTTGCGATGTGCATTTGCCTTCGTCACGCTCTTGACCTACTTCCTCAACCGGCTGCCCGGCTGGATCCGAATTGCCACGGATCGCAGATTGAGGTGATGTGTCTCAATAGAATACGACAAAAAGACGACAAATACTTAATGGCACCCCTGTCGCCCATCAACTCTACCCAAGTTGTCCCCAGGCTTTCCAAAGGGACGCAGCATAATTCACTGACAACTACACCGCCGATCTCATGACAAATGCTTCACTCAGTCAATCCTTGCTCACCTGGTACGACCGGCACGCGCGGCGCCTGCCGTGGCGCGTTGCGCCCGAAGACCGGATATCGGGAGAAGTCCCGGACCCTTACAGGATATGGCTGTCCGAAGTCATGCTGCAACAAACCACTGTCGCTGCGGTGAAAGACTACTTCGAGACGTTCACGAAAACATGGCCGCGTGTCGAGGACCTCGCTGCCGCCGACGAGGAAGACGTGATGAAAGCCTGGGCCGGCCTCGGCTATTATTCGCGCGCGCGAAACCTGAAGAAATGCGCGGAGACAATCGCGCGCGACCACGCGGGCCGGTTCCCGGAAACCGAGGAGGCGCTGCTCGCACTTCCCGGGATCGGCCCCTACACCGCGGCAGCCATCGCAACGATCGCCTTTGACAGGCATGCCGCTGTCGTCGACGGCAATGTCGAACGTGTGCTGTCACGGTTGCGGCGGATCGAAACCCCGCTGCCGGCGGCCAAAACAGACATCAGGCGGGAAATGGCAGAGCTCACGCCCGAGGAGCGTCCCGGCGATTTTGCCCAGGCGGTCATGGATCTGGGTGCGACGATCTGCACACCCAAGCGCCCGGCCTGCGGACTGTGTCCATGGATGGGGGCGTGCAGCGTCCAGAATTCCAGCCTCGCCGAGACCCTGCCGCGAAAAGCACCGAAGAAGGAAAAACCCACCCGTTTCGGCGCCGCTTTCGTTGCCGTCGACGGATCGAGCGGGTCGGTGCTGCTCAGGCGGCGCCCGCCCAGGGGCCTGCTCGGCGGCATGACCGAAGTTCCGGGCACGGAGTGGTCGGAGACTTTTGATCCATCGACCGCCGTCGAAGCCGCCCCGTTCCAGGGCGCCTGGCAGGTCTGTGCCGGCGAGGTCAGGCACACGTTCACGCATTTTCATCTGCGCTTACAGGTGTACCGGGCCGAGACACGGATGAACGCCGCAGAGAGCGTGGACGGTGCCTGGTGGTCGCCGCCGGACACGCTTGCGGAGGAGGCCTTGCCGACGGTCATGCGCAAGGTGCTGGCGGTGGCGCTCGACTGACCGCTCTCTGCCGGCAGTCCGCTCAGATGATTTCCCCGACATCGATCCTGTTGCCGTCGTGATCGGCGAAGACGAAGGCGCGCAAGCCGTAGTCCTTGTCCTGAAGGCGCTTGATGATGCGGAGGCCGTTTTCCTGACACATCCGGTAGGTTTGCTCTGCATCGGAGACCAGCATGTGCGCAACGTTGAACGTGGCTGCCTTGTGCGTCTTCTGGAGCGTGAGGTGCAGTTCGGCTTCGTCCTTTTGAAGGATCATGAACCCGACCGGATCCCCGTTCTCGAACACCTTCTCGAACCCGAACACCTCCCGGTAGATCCGGTAAGATTCTTCTATATCGCTGACGGGCAGCATCGGCGCGATGCGGCCGAGCTTCAATTCATCGGCTGGCGTGGAGGGCATGGCCTTCCTCTTGTTCAGATGCGCGCGCGCCATGGATCCGGGCGGTGCCGATTTCCAGGCCGGTCAACGCTGTTCAGGGCGGTGCCTGGCCGGAGACTAGCAAACAAAAGCACTTGAACAAAGGTCAGGAACAGATGCTTTTGAGCGCGTTTTCAAGCTCTGCCGGGGCGTGGCCGCCGCAACGGAAAGATGCTATGGATTTGCACCTCTTGTGAGAAGGAATTTCGTTATGCCCTTAATGGTTGGTGATATTGAAATCCATCTTGGTCCACAGGAACAGGGCGGCCCCGATTCCCTTCTGGACCCCATCCTCGAATTCATCGGACGCGCGGGTAGCCGGCAAAACCTCATGATCGCCGTGCAGGAGATCGACAACCCCGCCATCGCAAACGCCATCATAGCGGCACGGCTACGGGGCGCGGTTATCGATCTGGTTGTCGAACAGAGCTACCTGCTGGCAGCGAAAAAACCGAAGGATCTCGCGGGGGCGCACGCGCCGGGCGGCAAACACGAGATCAACCGCGAGCTTTTCAACGCCATCCTGCGCTCCACGGCCGATGTGAAGGTCGACTTCAACCCGAACATCTTTCACCAGAAATTCATGGTGCTCGGCAACCGGGTCCTGACCGGCTCGACGAATTTCACCACGACCGGGGTCACGAAGAACCTGAACCATGTCGTCGTCATCAACGACGCCGAAGTCGCCAATGCCTACAAGAAGGAATTCAAGGAAATCAGGGAAGGCCGTTTCGGCAAGTTCTCCGTTGCGCACGGCCCCGCTCCGAAGGAGGCGAAGGTGTCCGGCATCCGCGTCAAACCGTTGTTCGCACCCGATCATGCGCCGGAGATGGAAATCATGAAACAGATCCTGAAAGCCAAGGAGCGGGTCGACTTCGCGGCCTTCACCTTCGCCCAGTCCTCCGGTATCGACGATGCGCTGATCGCCGCGCATAGGAACGGGATTACGATCAACGGCGTCCTGGACCGCCGCCAGGCGAACCAGAAATGGGCTGCCAAGCACTCGCTTCATGCCGCCGGCATCAAGGTTGCCGTCGCAGGCGGGCGCGGCCAGCTCGGCAAGGTGCATCACAAGCTGATGACGATCGACAACAAGGTCTCGATCTTCGGCAGTTTCAACTATACGAAGCCGGCCAACAAATCGAATGATGAAAATATTATCGTCGTCGGCGAAGTGAGCGAAACGGACACGGGAGCGAAGGCTGCGCAAAAGAAGATCGCGCTCGCCGCCCGCAAGGAGATCGACCGGATCATCGCCGATTTCGGCGAATAGGCCGGCCGGCGGCGAGTACGGTTCACGGACGCACCTGGCGGCACTTTCCGCACACACTTCATGAAGGCCGGGTTTCCTCGCGTTCGCAAACGTGGGGGCCCGGTAACATAATGATTGCGGTCCGGCCCGCAAAGCGCTTGAAAGGCAGGGTCAACCTTACGGATCAGGCCCATGTTCACCCATACGCTCCCTGCCCTTTTCACACCAGGCGAATGCCGTGAGATCTTTCAGCTGAGCGAGGCAGAAGCGCAGGACAGCGGCGGACTTGTCGGCGGTGTCCAGCAAGGGGACATCCGCCGCGCCAGGATCAGCTGGCTCGACGACGAAGGTCCGGCCGGATGGGTGATGAGGCGCATCATGGAAGCCGTTGCGCAGGCAAATCGGGAGACGTTCGACTTCGATATCACCGAATTCGGGGAACGGCTGCAGATTGCCCGGTACGACGACAGCGAAGCGGGTCACTACGACTGGCACTCGGACATTGGCGAAGGCCGGATCGCCCGGTTCCGGAAGGCAACGATCGTGACGCAACTGTCGCCCACCGATGCGTATGAGGGTGGCGGCCTCGAGATCAATCTCGGGAACCGGATCATGTCGGCACCACGGGATCAGGGCAGTGCGGTCGTCTTTGCGAGTTTCATGCTCCACCGGGTTGTTCCGGTGACAAGGGGAACGCGGGCGTCCCTGACGTGCTGGAGCCACGGGCCCCGGTTTAGATGAGGCTTCGTGTCCTCCTGCCGGCCGTAAAAACAAGAACGCGCGCGTGACGTATCAAAAGCTCGATTGGATCATCGGCTGAGGCGTGTAAATCCGCGTTCACTTTTTCCTCATCCAATTTTGTTCGGCAGCCGTAATCCTCCGCAACACAGGTTACACCAACCCTTTGTATACGTTCGGGAAAAAACCATTTCCCGGAACGCCTAACTTTGCCTGTGTCCAGCTCGGGAGTGTGTCATGAAACTGATCCAGAAATTCGTATTCGCCCTTCTCCTCGTTCTTCCGCTGTCCGCTGCAAAAGCGGGCGAGAAGGACATTGTCGACACCGCAGTCGGCGCGGGCTCCTTCAACACCCTCGTCGCCGCCGTCCAGGCCGCAGGTCTTGTCGACACGCTCAAGGGCGAAGGTCCGTTCACTGTTTTTGCTCCGACCGACGAAGCTTTCGCAGCCCTGCCGGCAGGTACCGTTGAAAACCTGCTGAAGCCGGAAAACAAGGACCAGCTCGTTGCCATCCTGACCTATCACGTCGTCCCGGGTAAAGTGATGTCCTCCGACATCGCCGGCAAGAAAGCTGAAGTCGCGTCCGTTCAGGGCGGCGAGATCTCCGTCGACGCAACGGACGGTGTGAAGGTTGATGGCGCCAAGGTCGTCAGCGCAGACATCGAAACGTCCAACGGCGTCATCCACGTCATCGACGCGGTCATCCTGCCGAAATCCTAAGGTTCAGACGGGTACATCCTTAGCCCCATCATGTACCGTCTGAAGGCGCGGCCTCCCACGAGGCCGCGCCTTTGGCGTTTTCCGGGTGCTCCGGGCAAAAATGTTGGCGCCGTGACGAACTGGGTCTGGACACGCTGCGCAAAATAGTCCAGAACATTTTCTAGAATAATTCTAAACTATCAATTCCACAGACTCGCAAGGAGAGGTTTCCATGAAGGGAAGTGAGAAGGTTATCGAACGCCTGAACGAAGCACTGTTTCTGGAACTGGGCGCCATCAACCAGTACTGGCTGCACTACCGCCTCCTGAGCGATTGGGGCTTTGCGCGCCTTGCCAAGAAGGAGCGTGAGGAATCCATCGAGGAGATGCAACACGCCGACAAGCTCACGGACCGGATCATCTTCCTTGAAGGTCATCCGAACATGCAGAAAGTCGCACCTCTGCGCATCGGCCAGAACATCAAGGAGGTTCTGGAGAGCGATCTCGCGGGCGAGTATGAGGCGCGGACATCCTACAAGACATCGCGCGACATCTGCCGCGACGAAGGCGACTACGTTTCCATGGCCCTGTTCGAGGAACTGCTTGCCGACGAGGAGGGCCATATCGACTTCCTGGAAACCCAGCTTGAGCTTCTGGAGAAGATCGGCGAAGAGCGCTACGGCCTGCTGAATGCCGCGCCTGCCGACGAAGCCGAATAAAAACCGGCACATTGAAGACCGGTCGACGCGCGCCTGAAAAGGCGCGCGTTTTTTTAATCCGCCGGCCCCTCATTAACGTAAGGTCAATATGACTTGAGGAGGCAGGCATGCACAAAGAAAGACTGACACAACTGGCGGATATGCTGGAGGCGCAGATCCGGATCCTTGCAGACACCGGCTATTCCAGGGAAGCCGATGTCGCGCGGCAGGAAGTCATTTCTCTAAGGCTTCTGGCGGGCGTGACGGACTGAGCCTCATCCGGCTGGAGTTGGCCTTGTGTCAAAGGAACCGCGGTTCCACAGCCCCGGAGCGCAAGCTTTTTCCCTCTCCCAATGGGAGAGGGCCAGGGTGAGGGGCCGGATGTCTCATGGACACTTCCACGCCTTTCCCCTCACCCGGCCTTTCAGGCCGACCTCTCCCAATGGGAGAGGTAACAGCATCGGAGGCGAGACCGCCTTTGGGTGCACACGACGCATCCTGAGGAAGCGCCAGTCGCGTCAAAGGAACCGTGGTTCCACAGGTTCCACAGCACCAGCTCGCAAGTTTTTCCCCTCTCCCGGCGGGAGAGGGCCAGGGTGAGGGGCCGGACCTTTCAAGGACACGTCGACGCCTTTCCCCTCACCCGGCCTTTCAGGCCGACCTCTCCCAAAGGGAGAGGTAACAAAGCCGGTGGAGAGATCTCCTTTCGGTGTACACGACTTAACCTGAGGACGTTCGCCAAAACGGTCTTTGCGGAACTCTGGTTCCACAGCCCCAGCTCGCAAGCTTTTCCCCTCCCGGCGGGAGTGGGCCAGGGTGAGGGGCCGGATCTCTCAAGGAAACGTCAACACCTTTCCCCTCACCCGGCGTTTCAGACCGACCTCTCCCAAGGGAGAGGTAACACCATCGGTGGAAGGACCGCCTTTCGATCCACCTACCTCAACCGTTTACTGAAACGCGGTTTCCGCGAAGCTTCGCAGTTTGCGTGAGTGCAGGCGTTCGGCGGTCATGTTGCGCATTTTCTCCAGGGCGCTGATGCCAATCTGCAGATGCTGCGCGACCTGACGCTTGTAGAAGTCCGTTGCCATGCCCGGCAGTTTCAGTTCTCCATGGAGCGGCTTGTCGGAGATGCAAAGAAGTGTTCCGTAGGGAACGCGGAAGCGAAAGCCATTGGCGGCGATCGTCGCCGATTCCATGTCGAGCGCGATTGCCCTTGATTGCGAGAAGCGTTTTACCAGTTCCGGCTGATCCCACAATTCCCAATTCCGGTTGTCGAGCGAGACCACGGTGCCGGTGCGCATCAGGCGCTTGAGCTCATAGCCGTCAAGACCGGTGATCTCGGCAACCGCGTCCTCAAGAGCCACCTGCACTTCGGCCAGCGGCGGGATCGGAACCCAGGTCGGCAGATCCTGGTTGAGCACGTTGTCGTCGCGCACATAACCGTGCGCCAGCACATAGTCACCGAGTGTCTGGCTGTTTCGGAGACCGGCGCAGTGGCCCAGCATGAGCCAGACATGCGGTCGCAGCACGGCAATGTGGTCGGTTATGGTCTTGGCGTTCGAGGGGCCGACGCCGATATTCACCATGGTGATTCCGCTGCCGTCGGCCCGTTTGAGGTGATAGGCCGGCATCTGTGGCAGTTTGGCCGGTTCCGTGCCGCAGGAGGGCTCGCTCTCGCCCGCCTCGGTCGTGAGGTTGCCCGGCGCGACAAAGGCCTCGTATCCGCTGCCCGGCGTGTTCAGGAGTTCCTTCGACATGCGGCAGAATTCGTCGATATAGAACTGGTAGTTCGTGAAAAGCACGTAGTTCTGAAAGTGCTCAGCCGCCGTCGCCGTATAGTGCTGCAGGCGATGCAGCGAGTAGTCGATCCTCGGCGCTGTGAACGGGGCCAGCGGCATGACGCCGTCAGCCGGTTCATAGGTTCCGTTGGCAATGGAATCGTCCATGACCGTCAGGTCAGGCAAATCGAAGATGTCGGCGAGCGGCCGTTCAAGATTCGCAGCGGCTGCGCCCCCTTCAACATGCGTGCCGTCGTAAAAGGCAAAATGAAGCGGTATCGGCGTGTCGCTGTCACCGACAAGAATCGGCACGTCGTGGTTCTTCATCAGCAGTTTGAGCTGTGCCTCCAGGTAATGGCGAAAGAGATCCGGGCGCGTGATCGTCGCCGCATGCGTTCCCGGTCCCGAAACGAAGCCGTAGGACAGGCGGCTGTCCAGACGCACGTGGCTGTCGGTGACAACCCGGACCTGGGGATAATAGGCCCTGACGTGCTCCTGGATGTTTTCTCCTTCCAGAAGGTCGTTGAAATGCGAACGCAAAAAAGCCGTGTTCGCCTCGAAGATGTCTATCAGGCGGTCAACCGCGTGTTTCGCGTTCGTAAACACCTCGAGCGGATGCGAAGGTGCCCTGCGCATCCGCCTCTTGCCCAGCGGGTAGTCGCCCTTGATCAGATTGGACATGAAAGTCTCCTTATTGTTGTTATGGCGAACACAGTCCTGCCAGATGTCCCCTGCGTCAATACACGGAACACGTGTTTTTGAATTTTTTTTCGCAAAGAGAAAATTTCTTCAATCAAACCAGCGACGAATTCCGCGATACGGACGCGGCGCTCGTTCACAGCAAATGCGGCAAGGCCTCTTCGCGGCGTATCATCGCCGGGGTGCTGCGGCAGGTTGGTCCCTGACAGAGCGATGAAACGGACTTTCCGCCGGTTCGCAATCCCGGTACTATCGGTCCGAATTCTGATCAGGAGCTTCCCCATGAAACGTATCCTTTTGAGCCTTGCGGTTGCCGTCTTGCCGATGCTTGGTGCCGGGTTCGCCGCTCACGCGGCCGATCTGCCCGACCTCGGAGGCCGGGAGGTCGTGATCGCGTCCGAAAACACCTATCCGCCGCTGCAGTTCATCGATCCGAAAACCAGTCAGCCAGCGGGCTGGGAGTACGAGGCGGTTGCCGAAATTGCCAAGCGGCTGAACATGACGGTCACCTATGAGAACGTGAGCTGGGACGCGATGATCCCAGCGGTTTCTGCCGGCGAATACGATGTCGCGATGAACGGCATCACGATACGCGAAGACCGCGCGGAGAAAGTCGCCTTTTCCGATCCCTACATGCGTTCGGAGATGTTCATGCTGGTTCGCGCCGACGAAAACCGGTTCACCGACCCCGCGGGGTTCGCCGCCAACGCCGACTTCCTTGCTGGTGCCCAGCCGGGGACGACCCCCTTCTACGTGACCGTCTACGAAGTCCTGGACGGTGACGAAAACAACCAGCGCATCAAGCTGTTCGAAACATTCGGCGCGGCCGTTCAGGCGCTCAAGGTCGGGGATGTCGACCTTGTCCTGACCGACAGCACCGGCGGGCAAGGCTATGTCAACGCCAATCCGGACACATTCAAGCTGATCGGCGATCCGATGGGCACGGAGGATTTCGGCTTCATCTTTCCGAAAAACACGGACCTGATCGAGCCGTTCAACGCCGCCATAGCCAGCATGCGCGCGGACGGAACGCTGGATGCACTCAACAAGAAATGGTTCTTCGACTACAAGGCCGGTCAGTAACCACAAACGGCAGACCAGCGCTTGCGTGGCCGGTATCGGGAAAGCGCCCGGGGCCGGCCACTTTCATTTGCAGCCGGTTACACATTCCCTCACAGCCGCTCGCTCTGCCGAAGCACAAGAGAACCCCATGTTCCGAAAAAAGACCGCACCGGTTTCCCCCAAACAGGACTTTCCCTACTGGCTGGCCGCCGCCTGCGTGATCGCCGCCTTTCTCCTGTTCCGCATCGGAACCGACGAGATCTATTCGCAGGTGATGGCGACGGTGGCCCGCGGCATCGGGCTGACGATCTTCGTCACGCTCGTGGCGTTCTTCCTGGCTTCCGTGATCGGGCTCATGCTGGCGCTGGCGTCGCTGTCGGGTTCGATTGTCCTGCGCCAGTCGGCGAGGTTCTATATCGAAGTCGTGCGCGGTCTGCCGATCATCGTCCTCTTGCTGTATATCGCCTTCGTCGGCACCCCCCTGATCGTTGCCGCCATCAATGCCGTCCTGGAACCGCTTGGTGCCGACCCGATGCGCACGCGCGACTTTCCGCTGCTCTGGCGTGCGATCGCAGCCTTGACGATCGGCTATTCCGCTTTCATCGCAGAGGTCTTCCGCGCCGGTATCCAGGCTGTCGACAAGGGGCAGATCGAGGCCGCGGAAGCCCTCGGCATGAACCGCTGGCTGCGGTTCCGCCTGATCATCTTTCCGCAGGCGCTCAAGACCATCCTGCCACCGCTCGGCAACGACTTCGTCGCCATGATCAAGGACAGTTCACTCGTTTCCGTTCTCGGGGTCGCGGATATCACCCAGCTCGGCAAGGTCTATGCCGCGGGCTCATTCCGCTATTTCGAGACTTACAACGTGGTCGCGCTGATCTACCTGATGATGACCATCACCCTGTCTCTCGCCCTGCGCCGCTTCGAGCGTTCGAAGGAGATTGGGGGGCGTTAACGCGGCACTGGTTGCGCTGGCGCTGGTCTTGCGGCCAAGATGAAATGAAAAGGAGAACAGTCCCATGCGTTCCTTCGAAGAGATCGAGGCCCTCGCGGCGGAGAAAAAGGGTGGGCCGAAGAAACTGAAAGAGCTGCTGGCAGAACACAATCTGCCCAAGTCCGAGGCCGAGCTGACAAAGACCGGTGACGACCGCTGGCTGTCGATGTTCACAAGATGCGTGTTCCAGGCAGGCTTCAGCTGGAAAGTGATCGACCAGAAATGGCCCGGTTTCGAGGAGGCCTTCGAAGGCTTCGACGTGGCCCGCCTCGCCTTCCTGCCGGACGAAGCCTTCGAAGCGCTGCTCAAGGATACGCGGATCGTGCGCAACGGCGCCAAGATCAAGGCCGTGCAGGACAACGCCGTGTTCCTCAGGGATCTTGCGGCGGAACATGGCAGTGCAGCCGCGTTCTTCGCGACCTATCCGGTGAGCGACCAGATCGGACTGATGGACCTGATGAAAAAGCGCGGCAGCCGGCTTGGCGGGACGACGGGACAACTTGCCCTGCGCTTCATGGGAAAGGAGAGTTTCATTCTCACCGGCGACGTGGTTAACGCCCTCATCCGCGAAAATGTCATTGATAACGATCGCATGTCGAAAAAAAATCTGTCAGCCGCGCAAGCCGCCTTTAACGATTGGAAGACAACCAGTGGTCGCAGTTTGAATGAAATCAGCAGAATTCTGGCGTTTTCGGTCGGACCAGCGCATTAACCTCTCATTTAACTTTTACGATTGTAAACAAAGCCTTGATTCAAAGGTAATTTTTCTTTTTTCGACTTAACCGCTGATTTACCAAAACCGGTAACCATGACACTCGAAATTGCGTGAGGTATTGCGTCGCAATGAGTGTACTGAGTACCGGGGTGTCCATCGCGGCACCCCACCCGACTGAAAAACCGGAAGCTTCCGCTTCCTGGATGAACACGATCCTGAAGGGCGACTGCGTGTCCGCCCTTGAGAACCTGCCGTCCCGTTCCGTGGACCTGGTATTCGCGGATCCGCCCTACAATCTGCAGCTGGGCGGGGACCTTCACCGGCCGGACCAGTCCAAGGTCGACGCCTGCGACGACCACTGGGACCAGTTCGAGAGCTTCGAAGCCTATGATGCCTTCACCAGGGCCTGGCTCCTGGCAACGCGCCGGGTGATGAAGCCGGACGGTTCGCTCTACGTGATCGGCTCCTATCACAACATCTTCCGCGTTGGTGCGATCCTTCAGGATCTCGGCTTCTGGATCATGAATGACATCGTCTGGCTGAAGTCGAATCCGATGCCGAACTTCCGCGGCAAACGGTTCACAAATGCCCACGAGACCATGATCTGGGCGGTAAAGTCGAAAGACGCCAAGCCGACATTCAACTACGATGCCCTGAAGACGTTCAACGACGATCTCCAGATGCGCTCCGACTGGCATCTGCCGCTTTGTACAGGCTCGGAACGGCTGAAGGACGGAAACGGCCAGAAGGTTCATCCGACCCAGAAACCGGAAGCGCTGCTCTACCGCGTGCTCACCGCCTCGTCCAGACCGGGCGACGTCGTGATGGACCCGTTCTTCGGCACGGGAACGACAGGAGCCGTCGCCAAGAAACTGGGCCGCAATTTCGTCGGTGTCGAGCGCGAGCAGGACTATATCGATGCCGCGACCGCACGGATCGCGTCCATCGAGACCAGCGACGGCGAAGCGCTCGAGATGCAAAAGGGCAAACGGGCCCAGAAACGCATTCCCTTCGGCACCCTCCTGGAAAACGGACTGCTTTCCCCGGGCGCCGAGCTCACCTGTTCCAAGGGCAAGCACATTGCCATCGTGCGTGCCGACGGATCCCTGAAATCCGGTGACCATACCGGGTCGATCCACAAGGTCGGTGCGCTGGTGCAGGGTCAGGAAGCGTGCAACGGCTGGACGTTCTGGCACACGAAAGACGGCGCGGCCAAGTCACCGATCGACGAGTTGCGCAAGGAAATCAGATCCCGCCTGCAGGCATAAGCAGGCTGACAAGCAGAAGCGATTTCGCTATCCCCGTGAAGCCACTTCTCCCCGCCTCCTCACCCGAGGCGGGTTTTCTTTTTACCGGTCCTGCCAGGGCCCCGAGAACCTGCCTATCACCCCAGCCGTTCCAGCAGACCGGCAAGCGCGAGCGGCTCCGTCACCATCGCGTCGTGCCCGGTGGCGATCTCCTCCACCGGCCAGCCGAGTTTTCGGGCCCGGTCCAGGGCGACGCCGGCCGGCCGGTAGGGCGGGTCGGTGCAGCTGATATAGGCGGCGGGAAGGCCGTTCCCGACCGGGTTCTTCAGATCAAGCGCTGTCGTGAACGTCCGGAAGGGATGCGGTGTCAGGCGCGGCTGGACGAAGGCGATGTCCTCGGGCCGTTCGACCCCGAAGCTCTCCGCGGGCGCCGGCGGCAATGAAAGCCCGCCGCTGGTTTCCTGTGCCAACCGCGTCCGGTCTTCGGCCATGTCTTCCGGCAAAAGGCTCATCCAGGTTTCGCCCGTTCCCAGCATGATCGCGTCGAGATAGATCAGCCTGGCGATCCGGTCCGGCACCCGGTCCGCTGCGCCGGTGATCGGGATGCCGCCGAAGCTGTGCCCGACAAGGGCGACGTTCTTAAGGTCGTTGAACTCAAGGTGCCGGACGATGTCCTCGACAAAGGTCTCAATGGTGATCCCGGGTGAGAGCAGGTGCGCGCGCTCCCCAAGGCCGGTCTGGGTCGGTGCCGTGACGCGGTGTCCGCGCGCACGCAGGATCTCCGCGACCCGCGACCAGCACCAGCCGCCGTGCCAGACACCATGCACAAGAACGAAGGTTTTCTGCTCCATCAGGCTTCTTTCGCCAACGCCGTATCGGTCATTCCGCGGCTTCCGACGCAGGTTCATAACCACGCAGCTGTTTCAGCTTGTGGCCGACCTCCACAATCGCTTCTAGAGCCGGGATCAGTTCCTCGCCCAGCGCCGTCAGTTCGTATTCGACAGACGGTGGTGACGTCGGGCGCACGTGGCGCAGAAGCACACCGCGGTCTTCCAGTTCCGACAAACGCGCGGACAGGACCTTTGACGACACCGGAGGAATGTCCGCCTTGAGTTCGTTGAACCGGCGCGGACCGGCCCTCAGGCTCCAGATGACATTGGGCGCCCACGCCCCGGCGATCACCTGCATGCACTCGGTCAGGAGGCACGGTTCGGGCGGTTTCGGGCTCCGGTTCTTGCGCATCTTGAGGGTCATCTTGCCTGTAACTCCACCGAAATCAGGTTTCTCCGGGGTAACTCGAAAAGCATGGTTACCATCAGAAACCTACTTGTCAAGAGTGACCTGAACAAACACCTTCCCGTCATCGAAACACAATTTGGAGCGAAACCATGAAACTGTTCTTCAAACCCGGTGCCTGTTCCATGGCGGCCCATATCCTGCTGAACGAGGCAGGTGTTGCCTATCAGCTTGAAAAGGTCGACACGGACAAGGGAACAACCGAGACCGGTGCATCTTTCCTGAAGACCAATCCGCGCGGTTACGTGCCCGCCCTGAAACTGGAAGACGGTGAAGTCCTGACGGAAAACGTCGCGATCCTGCATTGGATCGGCGAACAGTTTCCGGATCTTGCCGCGGGCAACGACAACCAGCCCCTGCAGCGTTACCGGCAGCTGGAACTCCTGAGCTTCCTGTCTTCGGAACTGCACAAGGCGTTCAGTCCCTACTTTTCCGGCAAGACCTTCTCCGACAGCGAACAGGCGGCCATCCGGAAGAAGCTCGATATGAAACTCGGTCAGTTCGAAGAACTGCTGGACGGCACCTCCCCCTTTCTGCTCGGGACCGCGTTTTCGGTCGTCGACGCTTATGCGTTCGTCATCCTGAACTGGACGAACTTCATCGGCGTCTCTCTGGACGACTGGCCGCTGACGAAGGCCTATGTCGCGCGGATCGGTGCGCGTCCGGCAACCCGCAAAACCCTCCAGGAAGAAGGACTGGCCGCATGAGCACCGCATTTGCAGACCTGCACGCCGTCATCAGGGACTATTTCGACGCGCTTTATCACTGCGACACCGGACTGCTGCAGAAAGTCTTTCACCCAAGGGCAGTCTATGCGACCGCGGATGAAACACCCCTGCTCCACCGGACCATGGCCGAATATGTTCCCGTGGTTGCCGCGCGCGTGTCACCGGCTTCGCGCGGCGAAGCGCGCGATGATGTCATCGACGAAATCCAGCTTGCCGGAGACAACACCGCCTTTGCCCGTGTCCGGTGCACGATGGCGGGCAATGCCTATGTCGACTTCCTGACCTTCGTCCGTGAGGACGGCCGCTGGCGGATCATGGCGAAGGTTTTCCAGATGAGTCCCGCAAAAGAAGGGGGCAACTGATCATGCCCTACGTCAACATTCAGGTGACCCGCGAAGGCGTGACACCGGAACAAAAGTCGCAGCTCATCAAGGGCGCGACCGACCTCCTTGTCGACGTCCTGGGAAAGACCCCGTCAACCACCTTCGTGGTGATCGACGAAGTCGAGATGGAAAACTGGGGGATCGGCGGGCTGCCGGTGGAAGCGTTCCGGGCACAAGTCTCCCTGAACGGCAGGTAAAACAGTCTATCGAAAGCCGGGTCCCTGCCCGGCTTTCGCGGTTCAATCGGCAGGGATTTGTGAACCATCTCGCCAATCAAAGGTTGCAAATTTGATGACTGAATGCTCAATCTGCACCTTCCACAAAGCTCTCGAACCATCGTCTGCCGACCCATGCCGCGCGTCCTCTACCAGACAATCCTGGGTGAAAGATTTCAGCAGGTCCCTGCCCAGATCCGCGACATGCACACGTTTGCCAGGCGCGCAACCGGCACGGCAAATGTCTGGTGGGGTGCGTCGCATGCAGCCCGATTGATTTGCCGTCTGGCATCCCTTCCGCAAGCGCAGGAGAATGCGCGGATTGAAACGTCCTTTACAGAAATCGACGGCGGTGAACGCTGGGTCCGCAGGTTTGATGGTCAGCCATTCATGACCGACATGATCGCGGGCAAGGACGAAGCGTTTCCCTGCATGCTGGAACGGCTTGGTCCGTTCCTTTTCAAGATGCGCGTCACGCCGAGTTCCGCAGGCATCGATCTCACACCGGAACACGTTTTCCTTGGCCCGCTGAAAATTCCCAAAGCTCTCGCACCAAGGGCAACAGGACGTGAGCGCGTTGAGAACGACCGCTACAGCCTGTCGGTTGAAGTCAGCTTTCCGCTTGTCGGCAAGGTATTCGGATATGACGGGAGGATCGCACCTTGCGACTTGGTATCTGATCGAGAAACTGCCTAGCTGCCTGCCTCCGCTCACGGCCGATCCGCGCCGGACTTTCGGTTCAAAACCTGAACCCATCCAGCGTCACCCCGGGCGAACGGCGCGAGACCCGGGGCCGGGGAGCCCGGGCGTATCGGGACGGGAACCGCAGGATCCTAAAGTTCATTGCCTCTCCGATCCCGGATCTTCGCTGCGCTTCGTCCGGGATGACTGATAAATCTTGACACCCTCATTCTGAGGAAGCGCGTGAGCGCTGTCTCGAAGGATGGGCCACGCATTCCGAATGTGCCGCCCATCCTTCGAGACGGGCCGTCGGCCCTCCTCAGGATGAGGATGTCGTCGGGGCCAAGGTCCGCGCACTCATCCCTTTCCTGTCAGCCGTCATTGCCAGACTTGATCTGGCAATCCATGCCATAGCCTCTCGACGAGGCAGGACCGTGCAACCGGAAGAGCAAAGGCATGGATGCCATGGTCGAGCCATGGCATGACTTGGAATTGATCTGGTGCGGCGGCCCGCAGTCAATGAACTTGTCATTCCGGCTGAAGCGCAGCGGAAGGCCGGAACCCAGTAGCCACCTGTTTCTCCTTCTTCTCACATCCTCCGGCCACTTGGAGTACTGGTTCCCGGTCTTGCCGCTGACGCGGCAAACCGGGACGACAAATCGGGGAAGTAAGTCTTTATCCCGATCTGGCACCACACGGAACTATGCGGCTTTCTCAAGGACCAAGTTCAACGGGACTTTCTGCACCGGACTTTCGGTTCAAAACCTGAACCCACCCAGCGTCACCCCGGGCGAACGGCGTGAGACCCGGGGCCGGGGAGCCCGGGCGTATCGGGATGGAAGTTGCAGGGTCCGCCAGGTCATTGCCTCCCCGGTCCCGGATCTTCGCTGCGCTTCGTCCGGGATGACGACAGAAAGTGAGCAAGCGCGGTCTCGGAGGTTGGGACGGTGAATTGACCACACTCCTATCATCCGTCATTGCCAGACCTGATCTGGCAATCCATGCCATGGACTCTCGACGAAGCAAGGCCGTGCAACCGGAAGAGCAACGGCATGGATGCCATGGTCGAGCCATGGCATGACCTGGAAAACGATCTTGTGCGGTGGTCCGCAGTCAATGAACTTGTCATTCCGGCTGAAGCGCAGCGGAAGGCCGGAACCCAGTAGCCACCTGTTTCTCCTTCTTCTCACATCCTCCGGCCACTTGGAATACTGGTTCCCGGTCTTGCCGCATTCGCGGCAAACCGGGACGACAAATCGAGGAAAAGTACCGTGTCCTGTCTTGGCAGCGATCGGAATCATGCAGCTTTGTTTAAGGCATAAGTCCGAATGTATTTTCCAATCCGGACAGCAGTGGGTTTTTGCCAGGCATGACCTGGAAAACGTTTGAGTCACACACCCTGTCAGACCGGGATGACGACAGAAGATGGGCGCGCCCTTTCACTCGAACCCGACCAGCGCCTTGCGGCGTTTGCCGACCGAGACGGCCAGCCTGTCATTCGCCTTCAGGTCGCCGGTCGCGATGCGGCGTCTCGGGTCGTCGACGATGCGGCTGTTGAGACGCACGCCGCCGCCCTCCACAAGGCGTCGCGCCTCGCCGTTCGAGGCGGCGAAGCCAATGGCGACGACCAGTTCCAGAAGACCAAGCCCCTCTGCCAGACGCGACAGCGGCAGCATGTGCGTCGGCTCAAGGAGCTCGCCTTCTCCCGCGAAAAGCGCGTCGCCCTGCTGCAAGGCCGCGCGGGCCTCCTCGGGACCATGCACAATGGTCGTGACCTGGGTTGCCAGAACGCGCTTGGCCTCGTTCATTTCCGCGCCCTGCAGCGCGGAAAGCCGTTCCACTTCGCTGATCGGCAGCTCCGTGAACAGGCGCAGGCACTTGCCGACGTCGGCGTCGGCCGTGTTGCGCCAGAACTGCCAGAACCCGAAGGGGGAAAGATGTTCCGGGTGCAGCCAAACGGCGCCCGCGGCGGTCTTGCCCATTTTGGCACCGCTTGCGGTCGTCAGTAGCGGGACCGTCAGGCCATGCAGCTTGCGTCCGTCGCGGCGGCCGAGTTCAACGCCGTTGACGATGTTGCCCCACTGATCCGAACCGCCGACCTGAAGCGCACAGTCATGGCGCCTGGCCAGTTCCAGGAAATCGACGGCCTGAAGCATCATGTAGCAGAATTCCAGAACGGTCAGCGGCATCTGTGCCTCCAGGCGCGACTTGACACTGTCGAAGGTCATCATGCGGTTGACAGTGAACTGGGAGCCATAGTCGCGGAGAAATTCCAGGAAGCGGAACTCGTTCAGCCACTCCGCGTTATCGACCAGCAGGGCGCCATCCGGACCGTCCATGTCGACAAGCCGCTCCACCGACCGGCGGATGGTCGCGATGTTGGCCGAGATCTGGCGCTGTTCAAGGAGCGGCCTGGCATCGTTGCGGAAACTCGGGTCGCCAATCTGGCTGGTGCCGCCGCCCAGAACGATGATCGGCCGATGACCGAGTTTCTGCAGCCAGCGCATGGTCATCAGCGGCATCAGATGGCCGACATGAAGACTTGCGGCGGTGGCATCGAAGCCGGCGTAGGCGGTGACCGGACCCTCGGACAACCTCTTGTCGAGGGCCTCCACGTCCGTGCACTGGTGCACGAGACCGCGTTCCAGAAGCACGGCAAGCGCTTCCGATCTGAGCTTTGTCGCCGGTTTTCCGGCTTCGATCATGTGTTTGGTCATTTTCGGCTTCCTGGTTTCCCCGCCAGGAGCCCTTGAAACCAAAAAGCCGCCTGACGCGGCGGCTTTTGAGGTTTCTATGAAGTGAGCAAGATCCTACGCAGCCGCCGGTATGTCGGTGACGTAATAAAAATACACGAAGGATGCGGCGATCTTGGTCATGTCAGTCTAGATGCGATACGCCGCGTCCAGAGTCAAGCCGCTAGTTGCCGGCCGGAAGCATGACGCACGCGGTGTTGCATTTTTTCAAGACAGGTCCACGTCCGCTTCACCGCGTCCCAGAAGAACCGGCATGATCAGGTCTTCTTCATCCGTGAGATGCTGCTTGAGACCCATGAGCAACGCGACGCTTGCCCGTTCGTAATCGTCCGTCGCAGCCCGAATTGCATCGGGCGTCCCGTCCCGGACGCTGGCGAACATTTGAGTGGCGCTTCGGACGACGGTTTCCATTTTCTGATGCAGGAGAGCGTGGTCGCTTTCCAGAAGCTCCATGCCCGGCAGCAGGTCCGCCTCCGCTTCCAGAAGCGCAGGGAAATACTGCTGGTCCTCCACCATGTTGTGCGTGTGGAGTTCCGACAGGAAATGCTGGAGCTGGGGTGCCAAGATGGCGACAAAGCGCTCGGCCGGGAGCTGTTTTTCCCGATACTGTTTCAACAGCGAAATCAAGGTATTGCCGGTACTGCGGAAGCTATCATGGCGATTGAGCCAGAGCTCCGAAACCGGCCCGTAATTCTCGTGGGTCAACCAGTCACCGCGCGAAATGTCTTCATAGAGAAACCATTCGCGTGGCAGGCCATGGCGGGTGTCGAGCAGGAATTCGTTGGGTCCGCCAACATTCGGTCTCCGCTCCTGCAACAGCCGGTGTGTCATTTCGCAGGGTTGCCGCCTGCCAAGGATCAAGTGATACATCATTTCCGTTCAGCCAATTCAAACCATGATTGCCGGTCGACCGCTTCTGATGCGCCGGTTTGGGAAACCTCGCCGGCGCGACATTTCCGCGATCACTGCACCGCAAGCGGGCGGGTGAAAAGCACGGCCTTGTTGTCTCCGTTGAAGTAACGCAATTCGTAGCTCCCGGCCTCCTTCGGCGCTGTCACGCTGACGGTCTGCGCGTCGATGTCACCGGACCAGACGCGTCTTTCGAATACGGCGCGTCCATTGCCTCCGCGCCCTGCCGGGTCCCAGATCTGCACGGAATCATAGCGCGCACCCGGGCCCTTCCAGGAGACCGAGAACTTCGTCTCCGTTTCGACACTCTCAGGTGCGTCGATCGACAGTTCAAGCGGCACGACGGTGATCGGGCGCGTCAGCAGCACGGTCTTGTTGTCGCCATTGAAATACCGCAGCTC
This sequence comes from Roseibium sp., assembly GCF_965229775.1. Classification (GTDB taxonomy): domain Bacteria; phylum Pseudomonadota; class Alphaproteobacteria; order Rhizobiales; family Stappiaceae; genus Roseibium. Next base: position 3,148,612 of record NZ_OZ245929.1, on the reverse strand, counting down.
ATAATCCCCCGGCTTTGCGGCGCTTGGCAGCGTGACCTTGCTGTTGTCGAAATCGTCGTTGCGCAGGCGCTTTTGATGGACAACACGGCCATCGCCCGCACGTGCCCTGGGATCGAAGAACTGCACGCTGTCATAGCGCGCACCCGGACCGGTCCAAGTCACCGTCAGGTGGCGGCCCTGACCGATTTCGTCCGGCGCTTGAAGTTCGACAACCGTCGCGGTCACCTCGATCGGGATCGACGCCAGAACAGCCTTGTTGTCGCCGTTGTAGTAGTGGAGTTCATAAGGGCCGGGCTTTACCGGGCCCGGCAAGGTGACCCGCTGATTTTCGAAGTCATCATTTCTGAGGCGTTTTTCGTGCAGTTTCTTGCCGTTCGCGGGATCAACCAGCTTGACGCTGTCATAGCGGGCGCCGGGACCGACCCAGTCGACCACGATCGGCTTTCCGGCTTCCGCCGCCTCTTCCGTTTCGAGCATGACCACCGCCTCGATGATCTGGAGCGGACGTGTGGCCAGCACCGCCTTGTCCTCTCCCGCGTAGTAGCGAAGCTCGTAAGTGCCCGGTTTTGCGGGCGTCGGCATCGTCACCTTGTTGTTGTCGAAATCGTCGTTGCGCAGCCGCTTGTTGTGCAGGACCTTGCCTTCGCCGCCACGAGCACTGGCGTCATAGAGCTCGACGGCATCGTAGCGCCCACCCGGACCGATCCATTCCACGGTTACCGGACGGGCCATCGCGATCTCGTCGGGGGCAAACAGAGCCACCTCGGCCGGCGTCACCTCAATGGTGCGGCTCGCCAGAACCTGGCGGCCCGAGCCATCCCAGTACCGGAGCTCATAGGTGCCGGGTTCGGTCACAACCGTCATGGTCACCTGCTTGTTGTCAAAATCCCCGTTGACGACCGACTTGGAGCGCAAGCGCTTGCCCTCGCCGCCACGCGCAGCGGGATCATGGAATTCGACCTGATCATAGCGGCCGCCCGGTCCCTGCCACGCGACATCGATCCGGGAGCCGATTTCCGCCTGGTCCGGTGCTTCGAGCGAAGCCTCGGGCACTTGCACCGGCGCGGCCGCCGCTTCCTTCACCGGGGCCGTCTCGACCGTGGCCGTCAGGGCGCCGGACAATTCCTCTGTGCTGCCCGCCTGGATGTAGAGCCCTCCGGTGTTTTCGGCGAGGCACGCCACCTGGCGCCCTTCCTCCGGGCTCAGTCCAAAGCCAATGACGTGGGCGGTGAAATTAACACCCAGCTTGGCCAGTTCATTGCCAAGCGCGCAAGGGTCGGCGTTGCAGGTCTCGATCCCGTCGGTCACGAGCACCACGGTTGCCTTGTCTTCGGTAAAGCGCAGGGTTTCGGCGGCTTGCCGGACGGCAGCTGACAGGGGCGTCTTGCCCCGCGGCGTGATGCCGTCGGTTGCCGCCTTGATGGCGGCAGCCGTGCCGGCGCCCGGCGGCACGATCAGCTCGATATCGGAACAGTTGCCCTTTTCCCGGTGTCCGTAGGCGAACAGACCGAGTTCCAGATCGCCCGGCAGATTGCCGAGCACACCGGACATCGCATCGCGGGCGATTTCGATCTTGGTCCGGCCTTCGATCTGACCCCACATGGAGCCGGAGCCGTCAAAGACAATGGCGACCCTGTCGGCGGCCTGAGAGACTGAAGAAAAAACGGAAAGTGCGGTAATTGCAAAAACAAATGGTCGAAACATGGTTCCCCCGACAAATGTGTCCAAAGACGTGTCGCAACGTAACCGTGCCACATGTCCTGTCCGTCGCCTAGATCACACAATGTCGGTTTTCAAATTGCCCTAACAGAACACAGCACCGGCGTCGCCGAGTTCCTGTTTCAGTGGACCCCATTTTTGCGGCGTTGCCGTCAGGGTTCCCGGCTCCCTGATCTGGACCTGAAAGCCGCGTGACAGCGCCCCCTTGGCCGTCAGCTGCACGCAGTGGCATGAATCCAGCCCGACCAGCGTGAGCCGTCCGACTTTCTTCTCCGCAAGCCAGTCCTCGAATGCCTGGCTGGAGAACGCGTCTCCGACAGACTTTTCAAAAACGGGATCATCCGCCATGTCGAGGGCGGGATCGATCCGCAATTCCGGCCTGCCCGGCGTTCCCACGCCTTTTGCGACCAGCTTCACGAGAAGGATTGCCAGCCAGTCACGGAACACGTGCTTTATGAAGACCACCTCGGTACCGTCAGCGCGCGCCGACACAAGGGCCTGATTGATTTCTGCAATGGCGGCATCCCGCTTGCCGGGTTCGAACGCGTTTGAGCCGGCGCCGCGCGTGAAATCCTCCTGCACATCGATCACGACCAGGGCCGCGTTAGGGCGTGTGCCAGGGTCGATCCTCTCGCCGTGGGTCGGAGTGCCGATCTTGCGCATGATCTTGTAGGTGTAGAGGACCAGAGCTGTCAGAACGACAGCCAACAATCCGATCACGCTCCATAGTCCTGTCATCGTTCTACTCCCGATGGGTCAATCTTAAAAAGGTCTCGGACGATCAGGATCGTCTTCATATTCCGCGAAGTGATCGAGCATGGCGCAGAGCACCCGTTGTGACGACCGGAGGTCCTGGGCGGTGAAGGTTTCGCAGATCATCTCGATCTCATCATTTTCCGCCGCGCGGATTTCACCGAATACCGACCGGCCGCGATCGCTCAGAGCGAACAGGGGTGAGCGTTTGTGCGCCGGGTTCGGCCTGCGTTCGACAAACGCGCCTTCCTCGAGTGCGTTCATCAGAAGCTGAATCTGCTGGCGCGCCAGAAACAATGCCCGGGCGGTATCGGGGACCGAGATCGGTCCGGTTTCATCGAGGACCTCCATCACCGCCCGCATGCCAACGGTCACACCCGTGCCGTTCAGCTTTGCCTCCACGGCCCGTGCCAGGCGACGATGCACCGGCCGGATCAAACGGATGATTTCATAGAGTTCGACGGACTTTTTCATTGGATCTCTCTTTGACAATAAGATTGCCATTATGACAATTATATTGTCAACACAGAATCGTTACCCGACGCATATTGCGAGGCCGTGCGACGCGTCCCGAAACGAAAAAGCCCCGGCAGATGGCCGGGGCGGTTTCAAGACAGGGCGCAGACGCGCGAAGTCCGGATCAGGGCCCAACCAGGTTCACCGGCTCCGGTTCAACGACGATCTCGCACTTGACCGAGTTGGCGATGAAGCAGACGTCATGCGCCTTTTCGTGGATCGCCGTCAGCCACTCCTGATCCGGCGCCTCCGTGCCGATCAGCGTGATCTCGGGCCGCAGCACGACCTTGGTGATCGCCATCTTGCCGCGCGCGACGCGGCTCATCTCGCCTTCGGCGTGGTCACGGTAACTGGCGACGTTGAAATCCGCACGCCTGGCAAGATCGAGAAACCAGAGCATGTGGCAGGACGAGATGGCCGCCACGAACGCTTCTTCCGGATCGACGGCGGCTTCCACCGAATGCGGCAGGGGAACCACTGTCGGAGACGCACTGGCGGGAACTTCAAGCCCGCCGTCAAACCGCCAGATGTGACCACGCGAATACGCATTGGCAGCGTAGTCGCCGTCGCAGGCCCACTCCACCAGAGCCTTGTAGAAATGCCCCGCCATGGTTCACAAGGTCTCCAGAAAGGCCTTGTAGCCTGCCGCATCAAGCAGTTCGGAAAGCTGGCTTTCGTCGCCGACGGTCATCTTCAGGAACCAGGCCGCACCTTCCGGGTCCTCGTTCACCTTCCCCGGTTCTTCTGCCAGAGCTTCGTTGACCTCGACGACCTCACCGTCAATCGGTGCGTAGACTTCACTGGCTGCCTTGACCGATTCGACGACACCTGCCTCGTCGCCCTGCGCGATCTGCGCGCCCACTTCAGGCAGTTCGACGAAGACGACGTCCCCGAGCTGCTCCTGCGCGTAAGTCGTGATGCCGACGGTTGCCACGCCTGCTTCGACGGAAATCCATTCGTGATCTTTTGAAAAATAGGTCGTCATGTCGTCATCCTAAGTGAGCGGTGTTCAGGGTGCAGCTGCCCGACTTAGGTCCAGGGCCCCTTGCCGTCCAGCACCCCCTCTGTCCGAGAACCTGAGAGATTTCCCGCAGAACGCGGAACGCGTCCGGCAGCTACTCCGTCGGTGAGCAGTCCGCGAAAGGCATGGCGGAGCACTGCTTTCCAGAGCGTTTTTTCCCTTGCGGTCCTTTCGCCTGAGAGTTTCCGGGGCGGTTGCTCCTTCGGCACCGGGCACATCCACCCGATTTCTCCCGCACGGGACACGAGCGCATGAACGCGCCCACCAGGGCACGACCCTGAGTGGAAACGGATTGTGAGAGGGCTGCATGCCCTTGTCAATACGGGAGAAACTGCAAGAAACCTGCAAAGTGGAGTATGGCGGATCCGAGTCTGCGGCCCGCCTCATACCCTAGCGGCGGCGTCCCTCGTCAAAGCCGAACACGACCTTGACGCTCGCGCCCTGCGGTATCGTGAACTTGTCCTCGATCAGCGTCCACTTTTCGGCCGGCGCCCCCTGGTTCAGCGTAACGGGAACGGTGAGCACTTCGGAACTCAGAGGTTCGGCACCGGATCCGCCGGGAACGACGGCGACACGGAGCGGGAGTTTCACCTCGCCGCCCGTCCAGGCCGGGCCAGGCGTGACGTCGCCTGACAGGCCGATCTTCATGCGCCGGCCACCACCTGCTTCCTGGGTGCAGCTGTTCGCCCAGTCTTCCACCGTCGCCTGGTAAAGCAGGCCTTCCGACTCGTCCTGTTTTCCACGCACGTAGTTGCGGATCAGGAACGTGTTCGACTTTAGCTCCATCGGCGGGCATGGCACCGGAGGCGCAAAGGTCGCGGGGGACACCTCGATCGGTTCCTGGCCGCCGCTGATGATCTTGCCCGCGACACTGTCGGCGCCACCGCCGCAGCCGGCGAGTACCGCCGCGCAGACACCGGCCGACAGGCAGGTTTTCAGCTTCACATTCGCAAGGGCCTGAAACGCAGTGATCATCATCTTTCCATCGGATCGAACAGCAACATGGCGGAGTGTCATAGCAGGAAGCCTGCGCCTTGGCGAGGCCACTTCCGAGGAATGCTTCAAGCAGCACAATGTGGCTGAAATAGTGCGCAGTTCCGCACACCCGACTTGACAGGAAACGGCTTGAACCCCTTATTGCGCCTAGACAGATTTGCTGAAAGGGCAAAATGAGCATCCCCGAGCAGAACAAACCGCCGCTTTCCATCCGGCTTTGCGCCCCGCGCGGGTTTTGCGCAGGCGTCGACAGGGCCATCCAGATCGTTGAGCTGGCGCTGGAAAAATACGGCCGTCCGGTCTACGTGCGTCACGAAATCGTGCATAACAAATTCGTTGTCGACGGCTTGAAGGCGAAAGGCGCCGTGTTCGTCGAAGAGCTGGACGAGATCCCCGCCGCCGATGTCGAAAGGCCGGTCATCTTTTCCGCGCACGGCGTTCCGAAGTCCGTTCCCGAGGATGCGCAGGCCCGCAACATGTTCTTCCTGGATGCGACCTGTCCACTGGTCTCCAAGGTGCACAAGGAAGCGCAGATCCACGACCGGCGCGACCGCGAGGTGCTCCTGATCGGACATGCCGGCCATCCGGAAGTCATCGGAACCATGGGCCAGTTGCCCGAAGGCACGGTCGAACTCATCGAAACGGAGGAAGATGCGCGCAGCTTCCAGCCGAAATCGGACAAGCACCTTGCCTATATCACGCAAACGACCCTGTCGGTCGACGACACCGCGGGAATCGTCGCGGTGCTGAAGGAGCGCTTTCCGGATATCGTCGCACCGCACAAGGAAGATATCTGCTACGCGACCACGAACCGCCAGGAAGCCGTCAAGCACGTTGCGCCGAGCGTCGATGCAATGGTCGTCGTAGGGGCTCCGAACTCGTCGAATTCGCAGCGGCTGCGGGAAGTCGCCGAAAGAGCGGGGTGCCGGGTCGCCGTTCTGATCCAGCGTGCAAGCGATATCAACTGGCCCGATTTCGACGGCATAGGCTCGCTCGGCCTGACGGCCGGCGCGTCGGCGCCGGAAACCCTGGTCGAGGAGATCATCGGCGCATTTGCGCAGCGGTTCGATGTCACCGTCGAAACCGTGCGCACAGCCGAAGAAACCATTTCCTTCAACCTGCCGCGGGAACTCAGAGACGTGGTCTCCTCCGCCCGGGCAGCGACCGGATAACAAGATGGCCGTATATACCGAAGTGACCGATGAGGAGCTGCAGGCCTTCATCGGCTCCTACGATGTCGGGCGCCTGCTCTCCTTCAAGGGCATTGCCGAAGGCGTCGAGAACAGCAACTTTCTGGTTCACACGGACAAGGCCTCCTACATCCTCACACTTTACGAAAAGCGTGTGAACCCGGACGATCTGCCGTTTTTCCTGAACCTGCTCCAGCACCTGGCCGGCAAGGGTCTTTCCTGTCCGACGCCTGTTGCCTCGAAGGACGGCAAACTGCTCGGCGAACTGGCCGGACGGCCCGCCGCGCTCGTCACCTTTCTGGAAGGGATGTGGGTCAAGAGACCGCGGGTCGAACATTGCGCCGAGCTCGGCAAGGCGATGGCCGAACTGCATCTGGACGGACGCGACTACGCGGGGTTCCGGACCAACGCGCTCAACGTCGACGGCTGGCGGCCGCTGTTCGACCAGTGCAGCGACCGGAGCGACGACGTCCTTCCCGGGCTGGGGAGGGAAATCGCAACCGAACTGGATTACCTGGAACAGGCCTGGCCGGACAATCTGCCGAACGGTGTCATTCATGCGGATCTGTTTCCGGACAACGTGTTCTTTCTCGGCGACGAGCTTTCCGGCCTGATCGACTTCTACTTCGCCTGCAATGACGCGCTGGCCTATGACATCGCGATCTGCCTGAATGCCTGGTGCTTCGAGAAGGACCTTTCCTTCAACGTGACCAAGGCGCGGGCGCTGCTGAAGGGCTATACCAGCGTGCGGCCCCTGGAAGCTGACGAATACACATCCTTGCCGACCTTGTGCCGGGGGGCAGCGCTGCGGTTCCTGCTCACACGGCTGTTCGACTGGCTGAGCGTGCCCGAAGGCGCACTCGTCACACCCAAGGATCCGCTTGAGTTTCTGAAGAAGCTTCGGTTTCACCAGACGATCGAAGGAACACAGGCCTACGGACTGGAACGATGACGGCTCAGAACCGCGTGACGATTTTCACGGACGGCGCGTGTTCGGGCAATCCCGGACCGGGTGGCTGGGGTGTGCTCCTGCGCTTCGGTGAGCACGAGAAGGAACTGAAGGGCGGCGAACCGGAAACCACCAACAACCGCATGGAACTGACGGCGGCCATCGAAGCCCTGAACGCGCTCAAGCGGCCCTGCGCCATCGACCTTTACACCGACAGCACCTACGTGCGCAGCGGTATCCGCGAATGGCTGGAGGGGTGGAAGCGCAAGAACTGGCGCACGAGCACCAACAAGCCGGTGAAGAACGCGGATCTTTGGCAGGCCCTCGACGAAGCGCAACAGCGCCATGACGTGACCTGGCACTGGGTCAAGGGTCACGCGGGTCATCCCGACAACGAACGTGCAGATGAACTGGCGCGCGGAGGCATGGCCCCCTATAAGAACGGCGGCTGATTTTCAATTTCCGGTCGAAAGAGGACATTGCGTGAGAGTATTCTGGTGGTCCGCTCCGATTTCCAAGCGCCGATCGGCGCCGGACATGCCCGGCTCTGTCCTCATCATGGCGAATCCGACATCGGGCGGATACAAAGCCGATTTCCTGGACAGCGTCCGCAACCGTCTGGAGGACCTGGGATTCCGGACGATCATCAAGCTGACGAAACACGCAGGAGAGATCGGCGAGACCTGTGCCGACCCCGATTTCAACGTCCGCACACTCGTTGTTGCGGGCGGTGACGGGTCAATCAACGAGGCATTGACCGGCCTGCAGAACCATCCCGATCCGCCACAGCTCGCCGTTATCCCGTTCGGGACCGCGAATGTCCTGGCCCTGGAACTCGGCCTGCCGCGAAACCCGCGGGCGATTGCCGAGATGATCTGGCGGCAGAAGACAAAGCCGCTCCATTTCGGTCTCGCGAACGGCAGACCATTCGTACTGATGGCGTCCAGCGGTTTCGACGCGGAGGTCGTTCACGCGGTTCCGCTCGCCCTGAAGAGAAAGCTCGGCAAGCTGGCCTACGTGATCACGGCGCTCAAGATCGCGTTCAAACGCAAGGCGACGAAACTGAACATTCTGCTTGATGGCGAAACGCTCTCGGGAAAGTTCGCCGTTGCCAGCAATGCGCGCCACTACGGTGGCCCCTTCGTCATCTGCCCGGGCGGCGCGACCGATCCGGACCTGCATATGCTCGTGCTTGAACGGGACGACCCTTGGTCCTCCCTTCAATATGGCATTGCGCTGATGATGGGCCGGATCCACAAGGCAAAGGGAGCGGCCGTACGTCCGTTTTCAACCGCCCGGATCAGCGCCGAACAGCCGGTCGCCGCCCAGGTCGACGGCGATCCCTTCGGCGCGACACCCGTCGATATCCGGAAAACCGATAAAACCGTGCCCGTCCTTGTGCCCTGACACTGTCTTCGTGCAGGCGCTCAGGCGCTTTCGGCCTCGGCCGGCATTTTCCGAAGCATCTTGGTCGCTTCGGAGGCGGACATCGCCTCTCCGAAGAAGAAGCCCTGGGCATATTCGCAGCCGAGCTGATACAGCTCCAGCGCATCTCCCTCGCTCTCCGCCCCTTCGGCAACCACCGACATGCCCAGATCGTGCCCCATGGCGACGATGGTGCGCAGGAGCACCGACCTTGCGGAGGTGTTGTTCGGCTTCACGAAGGACTGGTCGATCTTGATCGTGTCGAACGGGAAACGCTGCAGGTAGGACAGCGACGAATGGCCGGTTCCGAAGTCGTCGAGCGACAGGCCGGCACCCAGGCCACGGAGCCGTTCAAGCACCTTGGCCGAGTATTCCGGATTGGACATGACGAGCGATTCCGTCAGCTCCAGCTTCAGCGTTCCCGGTTCAAGCGAAGTTCTCGACAGCACGGCTTTCACGTCGTTGATGAGGTCCTGCTTCAGCAGCTGCCTGGACGACAGGTTGACGGACACGAACAGCGGCCGCTGCATCGGATATTCGCGCTGCCAGAACGCCAGCTGCTGCGCGCCCTTGTCTAGGACATACATCCCCAGTTCGTTGATCAGACCGGACTGTTCGGCAATCGGAATGAATTCGGAGGGTGCGATCTTGCCGCGCTTGGGATGGTTCCAGCGCGCCAGGACCTCGTAGCCGGCGATCGACTGGTCCTCCAGGCGAACGATGGGCTGGAAAAAGACGCCCAGCGTTTCCTTCTTGATTGCGTCGCGAAGATCCGCCTCCAGATCCACGATGTTCTTGTCGAGCGGCCTCAGGATCGGACGGAACACTTCCTGCCGGTCGCCGCCGAGCCGCTTGGCGTGGTTGAGCGCGATCTCCGCATTGGTCAGCATGTCCTCGACCGCCTGCTTGCCGCCCTCGAAAAAGGCAATGCCGACCGAGCAGGTCAGGAAGATTTCGCGGTCGCCGAACGTGATCGGCGCACGCACCGCCTTTCGCAGCGCATCGGCGAGCGCGACGATCCTGTCCGGCTCCTGCTCCGACAACAGGACCAGCCCGTACTGGTCGCCCGACAGGCGCCCGAGCGTGTCCTGCTGGCCGATCAGGCGTCCCAGCCGGCGTGCAACGGTCAGCAATATGCTGTCACCGGCCGACAGGCCGATGCTGTCGTTGACCTGTTTGAAGCGATCCAGATTGAGCACCAGAAGTGTCGGCTTGGAGGTTTCCTCCGCCTTCGAACGGACAACGCTCGTGCGCAACCGGTCGACGAACAGCTCCCGGTTGGGCAGGCCGGTGAGATTGTCATGGACCGCATCGTGGAGCAGGCGTTCCTCGGCCGTGCGTTCTTCGGTAACATCGAGCAACGTGCCGACGCACCTTATGACCTCGCCGTCGGCGCCGATGATCGGACGCGCCCTCAGGCGGAACCAGCGAAAGTGTCCGTCTTCGGATCTCAGACGGAACGTCTGCATGACCTTGCCGCGCCGCTGGTCGATTACCGCGTCCAGTGTCGCGCGAAAACGGTCACGATCCTGCGGATGCAGCACTTCCAGCCAGTCCCGTGCCGGACCTTCCAGCGCGCCGCGCTTCAGGTTGAGAAGTTCCTCGACCTCGTTTCCGGTGTAGATCCGATCCCGGTCGATATCCCAGTCCCAGATGATGTCGCCCGCGCCGGTAAGGGCAAGCGCCTTGCGTTCAACATCGGAAATGAGGCCCTGTGCGATGGCACCGCCCGCAAAGGCGTGCTGCATGACGGTGAAGCCGATCAGGAGAACGATCAGCACGAGACCGCCGCCAAGGGCGGGCTGGACGATATCGTTGGAGAGGTAACCTGTGACCGTCATGCCGGAGCCGACCAGCCAGGCGATCAGAAGACACCATGTCGGGATCAGCAGGATGGCGCGGTCATAGTGCTGAAAGGCCAGAACCGCAATCGTGATGAAGCCCAGGGCGCCGATCACGGCGAGCGAAAGGCGGGCAATGCCGGCGGCGATCGACGGATCCCAGACCGCGACCCCGAGAAGCCCCAGGATCAGGATCAGCGTCGTCAGCGCCAGATGGGAGTAGTGAATGTTCCAGCGATTCAGATTGAGATAGGCGTACAGAAAGATCAGCAGGCTGGCCGCGAGCATGACCTCGGCACAAGCGCGCGCCAGCTGGCTGCTGCCGCCGTCGAGATTGAAGACCAGCCCCCAGAAACCGAAATCGATGCACAGATAAGCCAGAACGGACCAGGCCAGAGCGGCCGTCGCCGGAAACATCACGGTCCCCTTCACCACGAACAGGATCGTGAGGAACAGCGCCAGCAGGCCCGAGATGCCGAGAATGATGCCCCGGTAGAGCGTGTAGGCGTTGATCGTTTCCTTGTAGACGTCCGGCTCCCAGATCCGAACTTCGGGCAGGTTCGGCGTCGTCAGTTCCGCGACGAACGTGACGATCGAACCGGGATCCAGTGTCACCAGGAAGACATCTGCCTCAAGGCTCTTGAGCCGGACCGGCGCGATGCCCTGGCTCGGCGTGATCGCGGTTATGCGGGACGAGCCCAGATCCGGCCAGAAGAGATCCGATCCGTCGAGCTTGTAGTTCGGCACCACTATCAGGCGGTCGATCTGTTCATCGCTCGTGTTTGCAAGAGCGAACACGGCCCAGTTGGTGTTGCTGCCGTCCCGCGAGGGCACTTCGATACGCCGCACGATCCCGTCGGCGCCCGGGGCGGTCGAGACCTGCAGGCGGGTACCGGCATCCCGGTGCATTTCGATCGAATCCGTGACGTCCAGCGCTTCGACATCGATCGGCACGGGGATCGGTTCGAGAGCAAGCGCTGGCGCACCAGCAAACGCTGCGACGACGATACAAAAGACAAAAAACGTACGTCTGATCAAACCAAGCATCTGATCCGGTGAAAAAATCGACATGGAGCGAAGAACTACCGGGTTGTGGCTCATGTCACAAGAATTCTTTCAACATACCCTCTACACTCGGCGTAATTTTCCCTGATAACGCGGCATGGTCCTCCGCGAGACAGGCAAAAAGCAGGTGATCCTGCCAAGTCCCGTTAATTAACAGGTAGTTGCGTGCATAGCCCTCCCGGCGAAACCCGGCCTTCTCGAGCAGACGTATGGAGGGGGTGTTGACCGGTATGCAGGCGGCTTCGATGCGATGAAGGTTCAGAACGTTGAAGCAAAACGGCAGAATCATGGCGACGGCGGCGGACATGTGTCCCTTGCCCGCGTGGCGCTCGCCCATCCAGTAGCCCAATGTTGCGGACTGGCTGACGCCGCGCCGAATGTTGCTGAGCGTCAATCCGCCTAGGATGTCCTGCCTTCTTGAACGGAACAGAAGGAATGTCAGGCTGCGGCCTTCCTTCCTGTCTTTCGAATAGCGCCGCAACCGCCGCCGGAAACCGGACTTCGTCAGGTCGTCCGACGGCCAGAGCGGTTCCCACGGCTTGAGGAACGCACGGCTGTCCTCGCGCAGTTCCGCCCAGGCCTTGAAGTCGCACATCAGCGGCGGGCGCATGAAATAGCCCCCCGCTTCGATAAGCAGCTCGGCGTCAGGTGCAGATCCCGGCCGTAGCAACGCCATGCACAGAACTCCGTGTCTACAAGGATGCGGCCCGTAAAACCGGGCCCTGCTCCAGTCTTCCCGTCAGGTCGTCGACCGTCATGATGCCGTCCACGGGTCCAATCGCAGTCAGCGTTGGTGCCGTTCCGACAAAGGTCTCATGCGCAACCCGTCGCATGTCTTCCGCAGTGACAGCCTCGATCTTACTCGAAATTTCGTCCGGACCAAGTACCCGTCCGTGCACCAGGATCTGCCGTGCAATCTGGCCGGCGCGTGCCGCCGGGCTTTCCAGGGCCATCATCAGACCGGCCCGTATCTGCGCGCGCGATCTTGCAACTTCCTCGTCGGTGATCGTCTGTGACGCCGATACAAGCTCGTCGGCGATCATCGGCATGAGGGCGGCAAGGTCGTCGTGGCTGGTCGCCGCATGCAAACCGAACAGGCCCGTATCGGAAAACGCCCAGTGGAAGCTGTAGATCGCGTAACACAGCCCGTGCTTTTCCCGGATTTCCTGGAACAGCCGCGATGACATGCCGCCGCCCAGAACGGACGCAAGGATCTGGATGGTGTAATAGTCATCGGACTTGTAGGGCAGCCCCTCGAAGCCGATGAGCACCTGGGCTTCCATCAGGTCCTTGCTGCGCAGGGTCTCGCCACCGCGATACTTCGCGGTCGTATCGCCCGCCGCGGGCGCGTTGCTGAAACCGCTGAACTTTTCGCGCGCCAGGGCGACAAGTTCGTCGTGGTCAACCGCACCGGCTGCGGCCAGAACCATGTCCGGCGCCCTGTAACGATCCTTAAGATACGCGTTCAGTGCGTCCCTGTTGAAGCCCTGCACGGTTTCGGGCGTTCCTAGAATGGGGCGTCCGATCGCCTGGTCCGGCCAGGCCGTTCCCTGAAACAGATCGAAGGCCTGATCTTCCGGCGAATCGTTCGCTGCACCGATCTCCTGCAAGATGACGTGCTGCTCACGCGCGAGTTCCTGGGCATCAAAGGTGGAGTTCTGCAGGATGTCCGACAGGATATCGACCGCCAGCGGCGTGTCTTCGGACAGGATACGCGCGTAGTAGTTCGTGTGTTCTATGCTGGTCGACGCATTCAATTCACCGCCGACCGCTTCGATCTCCTCCGCGATGCTGCGAGCGGTTCTGGTCTTGGTGCCCTTGAATGCCATGTGCTCGAGCAGATGCGTGATGCCGTTCTGCTGCACGGTTTCCGCGCGGGATCCGGTCCGCACCCACACCCCGAGCGCCGCCGTCTTGAGATACGGCATCTGGTCGGTCACGACCGTCATCCCGTTGTCCAGGACCGTTGTTTGTACTTTCATATAGCTACACCCTGGCGGTGACGGCCCTGGCGTGATTTTCGATATATCGCTCCACCACGTCCTGTTCTGCCGCCAAAACCTGCTGGCGCTCCTCCGCAGTCATCATGTTCTTCAGGTCATCAGGCAATTCTGGACGATTACCCGAGGCTTTTTCAACCGCATCCGGAAACTTTGCCGGATGCGCAGTTCCAAGGACCACCATGGGAACCGAACCGTCATCGTGATCTTTCGCCACGTGAACGCCGATCGCGGTATGCGGGTCCAGCAGATATCCGGCCTCCTTCCAGACCTCTGCTATCGTTTCGGATGTCTGTGTTTCGCTGCATCTTCCCGCACCGAAATGCGCCCGGATCTCAGAAAGCGGGCCTTCCGGAATGGAAAAACTGCCCGATTGGGACAGCTGGTTCATCATCTGGCGGACAGCCGCGCCGTCGCGGTCGCTCACCTCGGCCAGGAGGCGCTCGAAATTTGAGGAGACCTGGATATCCATCGACGGCGAGATCGTCGGCGTGACGCCCCGCTTTTCGTAGCGGCCGGTTTCGAGCGTGCGCGCCAGGATGTCATTCATGTTGGTGGCGACAATCAGCTTGTCCACCGGCAGGCCCATCTTCATGGCGGCGTAGCCAGCGAAAATATCGCCGAAATTGCCCGTGGGCACCGTGAACGAGACCTTGCGCGACGGCGCTCCCAGCGCAGCGCCGGCCACGAAGTAATAGACGATCTGCGCCAGGATACGTGCCCAGTTGATGGAGTTGACGCCCGAAAGCGCGACCCGGTCCCTGAACGAGAAGTGGTTGAACATGCCCTTCACGATCGCCTGGCAATCGTCGAAGTTGCCGGTCAGCGCCAGCGCGTGGACGTTGTGCTCGGACGGGGTGGTCATCTGACGGCGCTGGACGCTGGAAACTCGGCCATCCGGAAACAGAATGAAGATGTCGGTCCGGTCACGGCCCCGAAAGGCTTCGATGGCCGCACCGCCGGTATCGCCCGACGTGGCGCCGACGATGGTCGCGCGCAGTCCCTTCTGCGTCAGCACGTAGTCCATCATGCGGCCCAGGAGCTGCATGGCCACGTCCTTGAACGCAAGTGTCGGTCCGTGAAAAAGTTCCAGCACGAACGTGTTCGGCGCGGTCTGAACGAGAGGCGTCACAGCGGGGTGTCTGAACCCGGCATACGCCTCATCAATCATCTGCTTCAGATCGTCGTGTGGCATCGCATCGCCGACAAAGGGCCGAATGATCTGAAGCGCGACGTCCTGATAGGGCCTGCCGGCAAAAGACGCGATCGTGTCGGCATCGAACTGCGGCCAGGTTTCAGGGAGATACAGACCGCCATCGCGGGCAAGCCCCTGCAGCAGGACATCGGAAAATTCCAAGACCGGCGCTTCGCCGCGCGTACTGCTGTATTTCACCCTGTCACTTCCCTCTTCCGCTTGTCCGGCGGGCCTTCAACGTATTGCGGGCGTCCCGCCCCCGGGCATACGCTTAGCCCGGAATTCACCGAACAACATGCCATTCAAGCGACTTACGCGCCATAACATTCAAGTGCAAGTCGGTTTTGGCGAATTCAATGACCGTCTGCGGACAGTTCCGGAAGGCTGCGACGGGCATCGGGATCAGGCGTGCCCGGCATCGGTGTAGAGCATCGCCGGATCCACCCCCATGGATCCGAGTGCCCGATGCCACTTGGCGTCGAAATCCGTGTCGAACAGGATCTCGGGATCGGCGGGCGCCGTCAGCCAGCCGTTCGCCTGGATTTCATTTTCCAGCTGGCCGGGTGCCCAGCCGGCGTAGCCGAGCGCCAGGATGGCCTGTTCCGGCCCGTCGCCCTGCGCGAGCGCCCGCAGGATTTCCAGCGTTGCCGTCAGGCAAATCCCGTTGTCGATCGTCAGTGTCGACTGGTTGAGCATGAAGTCATCGCTGTGCAGGACAAAGCCCCGTTCCACCTCCACGGGGCCTCCCTTGTGCACATTCATGTCACGGACGCTGTCCGGAAGGCGAATGGAACTCTCGTCATTGACGATATCAAGCTGGATCAGCAGTTCCTCGAGAGAAAGATGCCTTGCAATCTGATTGACGACCAGGCCCATGGCGCCCTGGTCGGAATGAGAACACAGATAGATCACCGAATGTTCGAACCGGCTGTCCGCCATGCTCGGCATTGCAATCAGAAACTGTCCTTCAAGGGAGTCCGTTTCGTCTGCTTCGGCCATCTACACCTCGACACGCTCTGTGACATTCGTCGATATCCATTGAGCATAGCGGGTTTGAGCGGCTTTGTTAATGACTGTTTCTACCTGCGATACCCCCGGTGTCACTCGGGCGTAACATCAACGTCACGAGGTTATGACCGTCCGTGCTCGGGGCAGCCGATGACGCGATCAGCAAAGTGGTGTAGCACTGGCCCCATGACCAAAACCGTCCTCACGTTTCTTGCTGCATTGCTCTGCACGCTTGTCCCTGCCCGCGCCGCCATGACGGACTGGGTTGAAGTGCACGGAGGTGCCGTGCGCCTGATATCGTCAGGACCGTTGCAGGATGGTCGCTACCAGGCGGGCCTTGAGTTTCTGATGGAACCTGGTTGGCATACCTACTGGCGCTATGCGGGGGAAGCCGGAATCCCTCCGCAGATTACCGTCACAAAGTCCGATAATGTCGCGGCGTTCGACATTCTCTATCCGGTACCCGAGCGTTACGACGACGGCTTTTCGGAATCGATCGTCTATCACGACGGCATCGTTCTGCCCTTCGTCATTACGCCGGCAAGCGCCGCAGACCCTGCCCGGCTGGAGATCGAGGTCTTCTTCGGCATCTGCAAGGATATCTGCGTGCCCGGCGATGCGTCATTGGCGCTGGATTTCGGTCCCGAAGACCGGGATGACAAGCTGGCCGGAAGGCTCATTCAGCGAGACCTTGCGGCGGTCCCCGGCGCGGGACCTGCCGATGGTCTTGGGTTCCGGTCCGTGTCCTTCGACGATGCCGGCTATCTCATGGTCGAGACAGAGGTTGCTGAAAACCAGGAGCCCGATCTGTTCGCAGCGGGACCCGAAGGCTCGTTCATCGGGCTGCCGAAGCTCGTTTCGCATTCCGACGGCATTGCCGTCTGGCGCCTTTCGACCAAGGGACTGGCCACAAACCCCGACGACGATCAGCTCAGGTTCGTTCTAACGGCCAACGGATCGGGTATCGAGCTGTTGGAACGCGTCCGGCCCGAATGGCTGCAATGAAGCGGTCCGAAAGGTCCATTTTCGATGCCGCCACACAACACACCCCTCGACGTTTGACGGACAACGCCCTATGTCTGCGTCTGACGATTTCTTCGTTCAGCCATCCAGCAAAGGGATACTCAAGATGACAATCAAGGTTGGGGACCGTCTTCCGGACGCGACATTCAAGATCATGGGCAGCGATGGGCCCGGCGAGATGTCAATTGCTGACCTGTCGGGCGGCAAGACCCTCGTCCTGTTCGGCGTCCCGGGTGCCTTCACGCCGACATGTCACATGAACCACCTGCCGGGTTTTGTCGAACACGCGGAAACCTTGAAGAACAAGGGCGTCGATACAATCGCCGTCCTGTCGGTAAACGATGTCTTCGTCATGGATGCCTGGGAAAAGGCGTCGAACACGGGCGGGAAAATCACCTTCCTGGCCGACACGGGTGCGGAATTCGTCGAAGCGATCGGCCTTGGTCTCGGACCGGCCCCCATCTTCGGTCACCTGCGCTCACAGCGTTTTGCGCTGATCGCAAAGGACGGTGAAGTGACCTTCCTGGCCGTTGAAGACGCGCCCGGCGAAGCCACGAAAACCGGCGCGGCCGCCATTCTCGAAGCGCTCGGCTAAGCCCCTTCATCCTGCTTGCGCGGCCACAGAACGCTGGCCGCGTAGGCGAGAAACACGCCCACGAGCGTCGCCGCGAGCCCGAACCAGGTCAGCGCATATCCAAGATGGTCGTTCTTGAAGCGCACCAGGGTTTCGCCGGCCTGCGGCAAGCCCGATGCCGGTGTCGCCTCCGCATTCAGATCAACGCTGTAGGGGGCAAGGCTGCCGGGATCCAGACCGAGAACGTCACCCATTGCACCGGTATCACGCGCGAACCATAGCCGGTCTTCCGCGTTCGGCTCGGGTGTCGTCCAGTTCGGCTTTTCGCTCAACCGCAGCAGTCCCGTGACCTGAACGTTGCCTTTTGGCACGCCGAGCGCTTGCTGCCGCGGCTCGGCGGCAAGATCCTGCGGCAGAAACCCGCGATTGACAAAGACCGTCCAGCCGTCGGCGGTCCTGAACGGCGCGTAGACCATCACTCCTGGGCCGCCAACAGGCCCGGCCGGGTCCGACAGTGCCGTGTAGTAGAAGGTGTTTCCGTCCAGGAACGCTCCTTCCAGGACGACATGAAGATAGTCGTCGCTTTCGCCGATTGCGTCCCAGGCGGCCGGTCCCGGGGCGGCGACCGGCGGTTTTCCAATGCCGTCCTCCACCTGCGCGATCAGATCGGTTTTCCATTCCAGGCGATTGAGCTGCCAGAAACCGAGGTTCAGCAGGATCGCGAGTCCGATGGCCGCTGCGATTGCCGGTATTAGGAGTTTCCTAAGTCCACCCATGGGCAGGTTCTGTCTCCATGTTCAAGGGCCGCGGCAAGCTTACTCTTGTCCGGTTGTGTCCAGCCGGCCTTCTTCTGCCTTGTGCCGGAACTGCAGCGCGATCATCAACCCCTTCAGGGGCCGCAAAACGGATGCGGCGAGGATGACGGTCAGGGGCAGCCACAGGACCAGATGAAGCCATATGGGCGGCTGGAACGACAGTTCGACAAAGAGCACCAGACCCACGATCACGAAGCCGACGATCATGATCACGAATACAGCCGGCCCGTCACCGCTGTCCGCAAACGAATAGTCCAAACCGCAGGCTGCGCAGGATCTCTTCACGCTCAGGAACCCGTCGAACAGCCTGCCCTGCCCGCAGCGCGGACATTTGCCTGACAACCCGGCCGAAACCGGGTTCACGGACGGAAAATGCGCTTTGTCATCCATGGCTCTTCTCTTGGCGCCTTAAGCAAAAACGCCCGGACTGTGATGCAGACCGGGCGTTTCCAGTTGAGCGGGTTTACCGGCTTAGTGCGGTGCTGGCGTTCCGGCACCCCAGATGTAAATGGCGACGAACAGGAACAGCCAGACAACATCGACGAAGTGCCAGTACCAGGCCGCTGCCTCGAAGCCGAAGTGCTTTTCGACCGTGAACTGTCCGGCCAGCGCCCGCAGCAGGCAGACCAGCAGGAAGATCGTTCCCACGATCACGTGGAAGCCGTGGAAGCCGGTCGCCATGTAGAAGGTCGCACCGTAGATATTTCCATCGAACGTGAAGGCGGCGTGGCCGTATTCGTAGGCCTGCACGATCGTGAACAGGACACCCAGCAGGACAGTCAGCACCAGGCCCCACTTCAGGCCTTCTCGGTCGTTGTGAAGAAGCGCGTGGTGCGCCCAGGTTACCGTGGTGCCCGAGCACAGCAGGATCAGCGTGTTCAGGAGCGGCAGGTGCCAGGGGTCGAACGTCAGGATTCCATCCGGCGGCCAGTGGCCTCCGGTGGCTTCGACCCGGCTGAACTGGATTGCCTCGCCGGCAAAAAGGGCCGCATCGAAATAGGCCCAGAACCAGGCGACGAAGAACATGACTTCGGAGGCGATGAACAAGAGCATGCCGTAGCGCAGGTGCAAGGACACGACGCGCGTGTGGTGGCCTTCCTGCGATTCCTTGATGGTGTCGCTCCACCAGCCGTACATGACATAGAGCACCACCAGCAGTCCGACAGCGAACAGCATCCAGCTGGTTCCGGCAAGGTTCATGCCGAACAGCGTGAAGTCGTTGCCTCCGGCCGCCTTCATCCAAGCGATTGCACCGATCGCCATGATGAACGCGCCGACAGACCCGATGAAGGGCCACGGGCTCGGCTCCACCAGGTGGTAATCGTGGTTCTTGGTATGTGCCTCAGCCATCGGCAAGCTCCCCAAACACAGTCATTTCATGCGCGCCTTGCGCAAGTCTCACAATTTCGTTTCAGCGGCGGGTGCTTCGACCCGTGCTGCAACAGGTTGTTCCGGTTCTTCTACCGGGAAGAACGTGTAGGACAAAGTGATTTCCTTCACGTGCTTCAATTCTGGATCCTTGTCCATCTCGGGATCGACAAAGAACACAACAGGCATCTCGACGGTTTCGCCGGCTTCAAGCGGCTGTTCCGTAAAGCAGAAACAGTCCAGCTTGTTGAAATAGGCTCCGGCTGCCGGCGGCCAGACGTTGAACGTGGATGTTCCGACCGAGGTATCGTGGCCGACATTGGTCGCCACATAGGCAAGCTGCGCGCTCTCCCCCATCTTCACGGACACGGAGCGCTGCTCGGGCTTGAACTTCCAGGACAGCTTGTTGACGTTGCCGTCGAAGCGGACCGTGATCATGCGGTCGATGACCATGTCGCTTTCGCTCTCGGCAATCTGCGGCGTGCCACCGAAACCCGTGACGCGGCAGAAAAGATCGTAAAGCGGAACCGCGGCATACGAAGCCCCGATCATCAGGCCGAACATGCCCGCACACGCAAATGCCACCTTGCGGTTGCTTCTGGCCGTAGCTGCTTTTGTGTCCTGATCCCTGCTCACGCGTTTTTCCCTATAGAGCCCTGTCCATGACGCCCGGTCCCAACTTCACGATGGTGACCACGTAAAACAAAACAACGAGCGCAAGCAAAGCCAGTGCAATCGCGATCGACCGCGATCTGCGCTTCTTCTGCTGCTCCTCGGTCAGCCGGATGCCCTGATCGTCCTGCGCCATCATCCTAGACTCCTGCCACCAGGCTTTCGCCCAGCAACAGGGCGAACAGCATAAAGAGGTAGAAGATGGAAAACTTGAACAGGCGAATACAGGCCTGCCGCGCGATGTCGCCCTCGCGTTTGCGCCAGACATCGGCTGCAAGCGCGACAAACACCGCGCCGAGCGCTGCGGACGCCACACCATAAACCGGACTGACATAGCCGAGCAGGTAGGGGGCAACACCGATCGGCGCCAAAAGCACGGAATAGATCAGGATCTGATGCCGCGTGTTGGTCTCGCCTGCCACGACCGGAAGCATCGGTACGCCCGCCGAGCGGTAGTCGCCGCTCTTGAACAGCGCGAGCGCCCAGAAGTGCGGCGGCGTCCACATGAAGATGATCAGGAAAAGGACGAAGCTCTCAAGGCTTACGCTTCCGGTCACGGATGCCCAGCCGATCATCGGAGGGAATGCGCCTGCGGCACCGCCGATGACGATGTTCTGCGGCGTCGAGCGTTTCAGCCACATCGTGTAGACGACGACGTAGAAGAAGATGGTGAAGGCTAGAAAAGCGCCGGCGAACCAGTTGACCAGAAGTCCGAGCGTGACCACGGAGCCGATTGACAGTGTCATGCCGAACGCGAACGCTTCTTCGCGCGTGATCTTGCCGGCAGGGATTGCACGTTTGCGGGTTCGCGACATGACCTCGTCAATGTCGGCGTCGTACCACATGTTCAGGGCGCCGGATGCGCCCGCGCCGATCGCAATGCACAGGATCGCGACCGCGCCCAGGATCGGATGTACGGAGCCGGGTGCGAGCATCAGGCCGACGAACGCCGTGAAGATCACCAGCGACATGACGCGCGGCTTCATGAGCGAGACATAGTCGCCCACGGACCCCATCCCGCCGTCCCAGGCGGCGGTTTCCTGACCCAATGTATCGTGGCGCTCAACGAGCGACATGCGCAAGCCCTTCACATTTCATACCGGTTCCGCCGATTACTTCGGCGGTGCGGACATGCCGTCCGGTCAGTCCTTCAAAGGAGCACCGCGCTGTCTGCCAGCGCGGTGCCGATTTCCGATCCGGAGCTACAGCTCCGGAGGGTGTTACTTGATCCGCGGCAGCGTCTCGAACTGGTGGTGCGGAGGCGGAGAAGACAGCGTCCACTCCAGGGTCGTCGCACCTTCGCCCCACGGGTTGTTGCCAACGGCGCGCTTCTTGGCGAATGCCTCGTAGATGCCATACAGGAACACCACAACCGCGAATGCGGAAATGTATGATCCGATGGAAGACACGAAGTTCCAGCCGGCCAGCGCGTCCGGGTAGTCGGCATAGCGGCGCGGCATGCCGTTCAGTCCCAGGAAGTGCTGCGGGAAGAACACCAGGTTCACGCCGATGAAGGTGATCCAGAAGTGCGCCTTGCCGATCGCCTCGCTGTACATGTAACCGAACATTTTCGGGAACCAGTAGTACCAGGCGGCAAAGATCGCGAACACGGCGCCAAGCGACAGCACGTAGTGGAAGTGGGCCACGACGTAGTAGGTGTCGTGGAAGGCACGGTCGAGACCGGCATTGGCGAGCTGCACCCCGGTGACGCCACCGACGGTGAAGAGGAAGATAAAGCCGATCGCCCAGACCATGGGTGTCTTGAACTCGATCGATCCACCCCACATCGTCGCGATCCAGGAGAAGATCTTCACCCCGGTCGGAACGGCGATCACCATCGTGGCGGCGACGAAATAGGCCTGCGTCTCGGAGGACATGCCAACCGTGTACATGTGGTGCGCCCACACGATGAAGCCGACGACACCGATCGCAACCATGGCGTATGCCATCCCGAGGTAACCGAAGATCGGCTTGCGGGAGAAGGTCGAGATGATGTGGCTGACGATACCGAAGCCCGGGAGGATCAGGATGTACACTTCCGGGTGGCCGAAGAACCAGAACAGGTGCTGGAACAGGATCGGGTCACCGCCGCCGGCCGGATCGAAGAACGTTGTGCCGAAGTTCCGGTCCGTCAGGAGCATCGTGATCGCGCCGGCGAGAACCGGGAGCGACAGGAGCAGCAGGAATGCGGTGATCAGCACCGACCAGGCGAACAGCGGCATCTTGTGCAGGGTCATGCCCGGCGCACGCATGTTGAAGATGGTCGTGATGAAGTTGATCGCACCAAGGATGGACGAAGCACCGGCAATGTGCAGCGACAGGATCGCGAGATCCATGGCCGGTCCCGGCTGTCCGGAGGTCGAAAGCGGCGGGTAGATCGTCCAGCCGCCGCCAACACCGTTCATGTTGCTCGGGCCCTCGACGAAGAGAGACAGCAGAAGCAGCAGGAAGGCCGGCGGCAGAAGCCAGAACGAAATGTTGTTCATGCGCGGGAACGCCATGTCCGGGGCACCGATCATGATCGGCACGAAGTAGTTGGCATAGCCGCCGATCATGGCGGGCATGACCATGAAGAAGATCATGATCAGGCCGTGGGCCGTGGTGAACACGTTGAACATGTGCGGGCTGCCGAAGATCTGCATCCCCGGATCCTGCAGTTCCATCCGCATGCCGACGCTGAGTGCGCCGCCCACGATCCCGGCAAAGATCGCGAACATGAGATACATCAGACCGATGTCTTTGTGGTTGGTCGAATAGACCCACCGGCGCCATCCATAGGGATGGTCGTGTGCCGCATGTGCTTCGCTCGCAGCCATTTGGGGCTCCCTCTTTAAATTCTCTCGGCGAGGCTGCGTCTCATCGCGCTTCGCCGGTCAACCGATGGCCGCCGCGTTATTTCGCGGCGACGGAGATGTCTTCACGCTTGCCTTCGGCAAGCTTCTTTTCCTCGTTGATGGATGCCATCAGCTGCTTGTTGGCCGCTTCGAGGTCGTCCTGTGCAGCCGCGGCCCAGGCAGCGTACTGCTCCTTGGAAACAACCCTGATCACGATCGGCATGAATGCATGGTTGACACCGCACAGCTCCGAGCACTGGCCGTAATAGACCCCTTCGGTGCGCGCACGGAACCAGGTTTCGTTCAGACGTCCGGGGATCGCGTCGATCTTGAGACCCATGGACGGCATTGCGAAACCGTGGATCACGTCTTCGGCTGTCACCTGAACGCGGACGGTGGTGTCGACTGGAACAACCATTTCGGTGTCCGCGGCAAGCAGGCGCGGCACTTCGGCGAGCGTCACACCGCGTTCAGCGGCGACCGCTTCCCGGTCTTTCAGCGTCTGTTCCGCATCTGTCGGATTGCCGATCATGTAGCTGTCGAAGTAGAGGTCGCCCATGCCTTCGTCGGTATATTCGTAGCCCCAGTACCACTTGTAACCGATCGCCTTCACGGTCATTTCGTACTCGGGGATATCAAGCTGCTTGTAGAGCAGGCGGAACGACGGGATCGCGATCACGACCAGGATCAGGATGGGGATCACGGTCCAGGCCACCTCGATCATGGTGTTGTGCGATGTGCGTGACGGCACCGGGTTGGCCTTGGCGCTGTACTTCACGATGCAGATCACGAGCAGAGCCAGGACGAACAGCGTGATCACGGTGATGATCACGAGCGTGAAGGTGTTGAACCAGGTGATGTCGTCCATCACTCCGGATACAGACTCCTGAAAGCCCAGCTGCCAGTTCGTCATTCCGGATTCAGCTGCCAGGGCCGCAGTGGACACCCCGGCAAATGTCGCCGCCATACCGGCCATTGTCATGAGACGCTTGAAGATCGACTTCACGTCCGCGCTCCCTTCCCTCAGCCGCAGCAAGGCGGCACATGCATACATCCCGGACCTACGAACAGGTCCAATCCGGTCGGGCAGTAACGGGCTTGGCGCAACTACGCAAGCCTGAATCTGCCGCTCCATCAGATCGAACCATCTCGTCCGGTTGCCGGACTATAACCATAAACACCTATCAAGGGCGATGGTACCTGTCTGCCAGAGCGGCGATCTGCCGCATCACACAAGAACCACCCTCGTGCCGCACAAAAAACACAAGAAACGCGACGCTGCAACGGAATTTCCCACTTTTCACACCCATGCGGAGGCACCAACCTCTTGAGACAAGTCAAGGACACGCCGATTTTTGACAAAAATTGCCGGTAAACGCATGCCCTGCCCGCGCGAGACTGGAATCGGACGCCATCATGCGGCAATGTCTGGCCGGGCCCAAACATGATTCGCACTGTATCCTGATACTTGTCAGTGTGCGGTGGCAGGATCGGACAAAGACTGACCGGAGGATTTCTTGTCGACACACATCCAGCCGTCCTCGCTCCCGCGCCGTGACCGCCGTACCGCCAAGCGTTTTTCGGCCTTCGGTCTTGCTGCAGCCCTCGTCCTCGGCGGCCTTGTTCAGGGAACCCATAGCGCCCGCGCCCAGGGAGAGGTCCGTTCCTCGCATGGCGACTGGCAGATGCGGTGCGACACGCCTCCGGGAGCGTCCAGCGAACAGTGCGCCCTCATACAGAACGTGACCGCTTCGGACCGGGAGAACGTGGGCCTGTCGGTCATCGTCCTGAAGACCGCTGACAAGCAGGCAAGGATCCTGCGCGTTCTGGCTCCCCTTGGCGTTCTGCTTCCCTCGGGTCTCGGCCTGCGCGTCGACAATGCGGATATCGGCCGCGCCGGATTCGTGCGCTGCCTGCCAAACGGCTGCATCGCCGAAGTCATTCTGGAGGACGAGTTGCTGTCGAAGCTCAAGGCCGGAGCGCAGGCAACCTTCATCATCTTTCAGACGCCTGAAGAAGGCATCGGAATTCCCATTTCCCTCAATGGATTTTCAGACGGTTTCGACACGCTGCCCTAGGTGACGGACCCATAAATGAGACTGAAATGGCATGTGAAATGGCGAGATCCCGTTAGGAAGAGTGTGCGGAGCGGGCTTCCTGCCCGGTCAAGCACGCTGACGCCACGGGGTGAAGCCATTTCCATGTCCTTCGGATTTGACCGGATTGCGCCTCCTCCGCGTCGCGAAAGGCTTGAAAATGAACCACATTTCCTGCGCTTCCGCTCCTTGAGGAGAAGCAATCCGCCTCAAACCATTTCCGCCTCATTTATGAGTCCATCACCTAAGGCTTTCCGTCCTCACCGGAGACCGAAGTCCGCGGCTCAGGCGGTCTCGTTGTGCTGCGCGGGCATATCCTGCTTGTCTTCGGCGCGCCTGCGCGGGGTCACCTTGTGAAGCCGGTCCGATCCGGCAAACATTCCCTGTTCCATCTGCACCGCGAGACGCTCCTGGTCCCTTGCGCGCACGTCTTCCTCGATCTGGTCGATCCTGTCGAGCGGCGTGCCAAGGGCTTCAAGGGCCGCGCGGCCGAAGACAACGCTCGATTCGAAGGTCTCGCGAATCTGGTAGTCGACGCCCCGCCTGGTGAGATCCAGAACATGCGCGCGGTCGGTGGCGCGGCAGAAGATCAGGGCGTCGGGGAAGCCGTCGCGGATCTCGTCGATGGCCCGGGCCATGATCTTGTCGTTTTCGATGCACATGGCGACAAGAGCCGCCTTTCCGGCACCGGCGGCGGCGAGCACGTCTGCGCGCGTGGCGTCGCCGTAATAGACCTTGTAGCCCTGCTTTCGCGCGTAATCGATCCGGTCGGGCCGGTTGTCGATGGCGGTGATTTCCAGGCCTTCTGACGTCAGGATCTGTGCGACAACCATTCCGAAACGGCCAAAGCCGATGACGAGTACCGTCGGGGCTGCCTCGTCGAAAGTCTCGATGGACGGGTTCTCGACGCCCAGCGCCTTGGCCCGGGCGGCAAGGCGGTCGAGTGCCAGGCAGGCGAGCGGTGTCAGAAGCATCGTCAGGATGACGATGGCGTTCAGAAGGTTCGCGGTCTGATAGTCGAGCAGGCTGTTGCTGACGGCTGCAGTGAAGAGCACGAAGGCGAACTCACCGCCCTGCGGCAGCGTCACGGCGATGCGCATGGCGTCCGAATTCGGCGACCCGGTGCCTCGGGACAGGCCCCAGAGAAACAGGCCCTTGATCCCCATGACGATGGCCACACCGGCTGCGACGACGAGCCAGTTCTCGATCACGAGCGACACATCGAGCGACATGCCGACGGCCACGAAGAACAGCCCCATCAGGAGCGAACGAAACGGTTCGATATCCGCTTCAAGCGTGTGTCTGAAACTCGATTCAGCCAGAAGCACGCCGGCCAGAAAGGCGCCCAGCGCCATCGACAGGCCGACCGAGTGCATGATCCCGGCGCTGCCCAGCGCGACCAGCAGGGCTGCCGTCAGCATGACCTCGCGCGCGCGGCTGGCGGCCAGAAACAGGAATATCGGGGATATGAGATAGCGACCGGTCAGGATCACGGCCGCGACGGCCCCCAGAACGATCAGGACTTCTGTCACGATTTCAGCAGCGGTGGACGGGCCCTCACCCGGCGCCAGGATGGCAACCATCGCCAGGAGCGGCACGATGGCGATGTCCTGAAGCAGCAGGATACCGAAGGCACGCTGGCCGTAGGGCGATGACAGTTGCCCGCGTTCCTGAAGGATCTGAAGGGCAAATGCGGTTGACGACAACGCGAGGCCGAACCCGGCGACGAAGGCCGTTGAAAAGGGCATTCCGACCAGCCGGGCAACTGCGAACAGGCTGGCGCCGGTCAGGACGACCTGGGCGGTTCCCAGCCCGAATATGTCCCGCTTCATGCGCCAGAGCTTTCGGGGATCGAGTTCCAGGCCGATCACGAACAGCAGCAGCACGACACCCAGTTCGGCAACATGAAGGACGTCCTCGCCCGAGCCGAGCAATTGCAGGCCGTGGGGACCGATCGCGGCGCCGGCGGCCAGATAGCCGACAACAGACCCAAGACCGAGACGCTTGGCGATCGGCACGGCGACGCAGGTGGCTGCCAGAAACACGATCGCTTCTGCAAAAAACGGAGGTGCGCCCTCTGTTGCCATCCCTACTCCTTACGTCGCCCCGGCGTAGACCCCTTGTTCCCCGTCGATCAAATCAGGATTTGATTAGATTTTAGCTAAGATAGAGCAATTGGCTTTGATAAATATTAAAGTTTCCCGCGCGGTTGTGCTGATTTTGAGGGCATTTGGCCAGAACCGCGCCGCTGCGACGCATGCCGGCGGTTGGCAACCGGCACCCGGGCTGTTCCGCCCATGCAGCGACATACGCAGGTTTCAGATCAGCTTGCGCTCGTCCAGGAAGCTGTAAAGCCGGTCATGGGATGTGAAGACATGGCCCGTCAGACCTGCCTGTTCCGCCCCGTCGACATTGTCCTTGCGGTCATCGACAAAGGCGCATTCGCCGGGCGCGTAGCTGTAGGCCGCACAGATGCGCCGAAAGACGAGGGGGTCCGGTTTCTTGGCCTTGAACTCGGCTGACACATGCGCCTTTTCGCCAAATATCCCGACGACGTCCGGAGCGCAGACGGGCAAGGCGGACTTGAGCAGCATGCCGTTGTTGGTCAGGAGCGCCAGATCGGCCCTTTTCGCCAGGCGTCGCACAAGGTCGAGAACATTCTGCCGCGGACGCATCATCTGCCTGCGGATGTCCGCCCAGGTGTCGAAGTCGATCGGATAGCCGAGCAACTGCGCATATTGCGCCAGATAACCTTCCGGCGTTGCGGGTGACCCTGCCTCTGCCAGGCTTTCATGCGGTCCGCTCCAGACCGCCGCGTCGATTTCATGGGCAGGACGGCCGGTCAACCTTTCCAGGAGATCGAGGCGTAACTGATGATCACAGTCATAGAGCACCTCGTCCATGTCGAAGATGACGAACCTAATCTGCGGCATCCCGAATGCACAGCCCCGCTCAGACCGCCGTGCCGCCGATCGTCATCTCGTTGATCCGCATGGAGGGCTGGCCGACGCCGACCGGTACGCCCTGCCCCTGCTTGCCGCAGGTGCCCATGCCGGGATCGAGTTTCATGTCGTTGCCGATCATGGCGACACGGGTCAGGGCATCGGGGCCGTTGCCGATCAGCATCGCGCCCTTGACCGGTGCGCCGACCTTGCCGTTTTCGACCCGGTAGGCTTCGGTGCAGGAAAAAACGAACTTGCCGGAGGTGATGTCAACCTGGCCGCCGCCGAAGGAAACCGCGTAGATCCCGTCCTTGACCGATTCAAGAATTTCCGTCGGATCCTTGTCGCCCGCCATCATGACCGTGTTGGTCATGCGCGGCATCGGAATATGCGCAAAGGACTGGCGGCGCCCGTTGCCGGTCGGCTCCATGCCCATCAGGCGCGCGTTCTGGCGGTCCTGCATGTATCCCTTGAGAATACCGTCCTCGATCAGGACGGTCCGGCTTGCCGGCGTGCCTTCATCGTCGACGCTCAGCGATCCGCGCCGGTCCGGTATTGTGCCGTCATCAACGATCGTGACGCCGGGAGAGGCAACACGTTCGCCCATGAGCCCCGCGAAAGCCGATGTCTTCTTGCGGTTGAAGTCGCCTTCCAGACCGTGGCCGACGGCTTCGTGCAGCAGAATGCCGGGCCAGCCCGGGCCGAGCACGACGTCAAAGGACCCGGCGGGCGCAGGAACGGCCTCCAGGTTCACAAGCGCCTGCCGCAGGGCTTCGTCGACGCCGCCCTGCCAGTTTTCCGTCGTGATGAAGCGCTCGAAGCCCTCGCGGCCGCCGCAGCCAAACATGCCGCTTTCCTGGCGCTCGTCGTTTCCGGCAACAACCGAAATGGACAGCCGGACCATCGGGCGGACATCGCGCACGAGGTGCCCGTCGGCGCGCAGGATTTCCACAACCTGCCAGGACCCGGCAAGCGAAGCCGTCACCTGGCGGACACGCGGGTCCTTGGCCCTTGCATAGGCGTCGATCTCCTGCAGGAGCTTGACCTTCTCCTCGAAGTTCGGGCCGCCCAGCGGATTGGCATCGGTGTAGAGCGACTGGTTGGTCCGCGCCGGCGCTGCCGCGTAGCTGCCGGAATACCCCTTTTTGACGGCGCTCACGGCATCGGCAGCGCGCGTCAGCGCCGCTTCGGAGATGTCGCCTGCATGCGCATACCCGGCCGCTTCACCGGCCACGGCCCGCAGGCCGAAACCCTGTGCCGTGTCATAGTTCGCCCCCTTCAGCCGGCCGTTGTCGAAAACCAGTCCCTCGGTCTGGCGGTATTCGACGAACAGTTCCCCATCGTCCGCTCCCGACAGCGCGTCCTGCGTAATCCTTGTGGCGGTGTCCAGTCCGAGGCCTGACGTTTCGATGAGATCGGTCGATGAAAGGGTCATGTGCGGTTCCTGTCTTTGCCCGGCGTCTCCCGGGCTGGCCCGCTGCAGACAGCCGGCCGTTTGTCCTGTTTCCTCAGAACATAGGGAGATTGCGTCCGTTTTTCACATGAAAAGCTGGAAAATCCACTTGAGCCAAATTTAACTTGAATGTAAAAATCAGCTTTAATCCGTTGCCGCGCGAGCCGCAACGCAGCCAAGCACGTCCCTCGGCCCAGCCAATTCCCTAAAATCTCACTTCAAATCCGCCGCCGATCGACACCTGCGTTCTAGGTTCTGGTCAGGAATTAAGGATTACCTGATCAGGATATGAATTGCGGCAATCGTCACGAAGCCCATGAAGTTGGCTAAGAGTTTGTCGTAGCGAGTGGCGACGCGTCTGAAGTGTTTGAGCTTATTGAACAAACGCTCTATGGCGTTCCGTTCTTTATAGATTGTCCAGTCACAAGCATGGGGCCGCAGGCGATTGTGGCGTGGCGGAATGACGGGTGTTGCTCCCAAATCAAGAATAGCGTCGTGGAAATGCTCCGCATCGTATGCCCGATCCGCGATAACATAGCCGGGTTTGTAGCCCTTGATCAGCTCAGCCCCGAACAGAACCTCGCCCCGGTGTCCTGGACTGGAGACAAAGCGCAAGGGCAGCCCTAAACTGTCACATACGCCGTGCAGCTTGGTTGTCAGCCCTCCCTTGGAGCGCCCGATACCCTGGGCTTCAGAGCCCCTTTTTTGCGACTTGCGCCGCTGGCGTGTTGATGAACCCGGACAACGGTGGCATCGACACTGAGCCATTCAAAGTCCGCGTCCTCATTCAACGCTTTGAAGATGTTTTGAAAAACGCCTCTTGAAATCCAGTCGTAGTAGCGTTGCTTGACCGTGCCGTAACGGCCATAGCGCTCAGGCAGATAACGCCACTTGGCTCCCGAGCGTGCGATCCACAAGACTGCGTTCAGAAAACGCCGGTTATCCGTTCGTGGACCGCGTTTGCCTCGGCACCCTCCAGGCATCAACGGTGCAAGACGAGCCCATTGAGCGTCCGTCAGTTCATCCTCGTAACGCGTCTCAGACATGACTGATCTCCAAAAATCAGTCTTGAATCTGATTTGCTGCCAAAAGGGAATCCCTATTCGTTAAATCCTGACCAGAACCTAGAATAGTTTCAAAATAATCGCCGTGTTTCTTCGGGCTTTGACTTGCCGGGAAGGCTCGATCTGCCGTAAAAGACGGATGCAATCCGCAAAACCAGACGGCAAACCGTAGACCATGAACCGATACGAAAACCCACGAATTCCGAGCGAAGCCCGCGTCCGTTACCTGGATGGCGACTACCAGGTCGAAACGCCGGGAACATTCGTGCGCTGTGCGGTCACGGGCGCAGCGATTCCGCTAGACGAGCTCAAATACTGGTCGGTGGAGCACCAGGAAGCCTATGTTGACGCAAAGGCGTCGATGAAACGCTACCTGGAAAACCGCCAGGGCTAACGCTCGAAGGATTTCGCGCGCAGCCTTTCCCTGACAAGCGCAATCAGGCGATCCGGATCATCAATCTTCATCGCAACGTCCAGAACCTCCGTCTTGGCGGCCAGCCAGCGGAACAGTTCCGTTTCCGAGGACTGTAAACGCATCATGTCCTTGCGCGTCGTGACCAGCTGCAAACCGCCGTTCTCCGCCTCCGTCAACAGTGCGCGCGCGTCCATTTCCGAATAGCGGTGATGGTCTGGAAATTCCCTGGTTTCGTGAACGGCATATCCCATCTCTTCCAGCGACCTGAAGAATTTCCGCGGGCGCCCGATGCCGGCGAAGGCGAACAGGCGCCTGCCCTCCAGCGCGTCGCTCGGCCGTGGCTGCACATGCGCATGCAGGAGCGGGAGACCCTTGCGCCCGGCAAGGTGGACCGCCTCGTCGGCTTCGTCACCCTCGCCGATGAGGACCAGGCAGTCGGCCTTCACGATCTGCAGCTGCGCGGGCGCGCGCAAAGGGCCTGCAGGCAGGCACAAGCCGTTGCCGAACCCGGTGCTGCAGTCGACCAGGACGAGATTCAGATCCTTGGCAAGAGAGGGGTTCTGAAAGCCGTCATCCATGATGAGAACATCGATCGGCTGTTCCTCGGCGAGGCGTGCGCCCGCCGGCCTGTCGGACGAAATGACGGTCGGCGCATGCGCTGCAAGGAGCAGCGCCTCATCGCCGACATCTTCCGCGTCATGCGTTTGCGGGTCGACAAGAAGCGGCCCCCTGTTGCGCCCGCCATATCCTCTGAGAAGAAAACCGGGTGTGAGGCCATCTTGCCGCAACAGGCGCGCCAACTCGATCGCAAAGGGTGTCTTGCCGGTGCCGCCAACGACAAAATTGCCGACACAGATGACCGGCAGCCGGCTTCGTGCCCGCGGTTTGCGGTGCATTCTGCGGCCCGAGACACGACCGTAGACCCAGCCGGCAGGCTTCAGAAGATGGGCCAGCGGCGGCAAGCTCCGCTGCCACCAGAAGTCAGGTGCTCTTTTCATCTTCCGGCTCCGAACGCCGTCCGCTTCGCGCACCCTTCAGGACCCGCTTCAGCACTTCCAGGGTCTTTTCAAGTGCACCGCGTCCTTCCTCGACAAGCGATCTGGCGGTGCCGACCTGCAGGCCGACCTTGTTCGGGTCGCTCAAGAGCGTACCGACACTGGCAGCAAGGTCTGCCGGCTCGCTGACCCGGATAGCCGCGCCCCTGTTCCAGAAATCCTTGTACACGCCGCGCGCGTTTGCAACCCTCGGACCCGTGATCAGCGCGGATCCCGCAAGGGCAGCCTCGACCGGATTATGTCCGCCGACATCCACAAAGGAACCGCCCAGGAACGTGACCGGCGCAAGCCGGTAGAACAGACCCATTTCGCCCAGCGTGTCGCCCAGGAAAACATCGGTTTCGGCATGCACCGGTTCCGCGGAACTGCGCGAGACGAGTGCCAGTCCCCGTTCACCCGCCTGACCGGAAATCTCGGATGCCCTTGCCGGGTGCCGCGGGACGAGCACCAGCAGGAGGTCCGGAAAATCCCGGCGCAGCCGGTCGAAGGCTTCGAACACGATCTCGTCTTCGCCCGGGTGGGTCAGCGCTGCAAGCCAAATGCGCCGGTCGCCGGTCTGGGACTTCAGAAGCGCCAGGGCCTTCGCGTCAACTGCGGGTTCGGCGGCGTCGAATTTCAGGTTTCCGGGAGCGTCCACGGACGTGCATCCCATGGACCTGAACCGGTCCGCGTCCGTCCTGCTCTGCGCCAGAACGGCATCGAGGCATCCGAAAATGTAGCGCGACGTCGCCGGGATGCGGGACCAGTTCCGCTGCGATCCGTCAGACAATCTTCCGTTCAACAGAACGAACGGAATGTCGCGGCCTTTCATCTCGTCAAACAGGCAGGGCCAGATTTCCGATTCGACGACCATCGCCAGATCCGGCGACCAATGATCGACGAACCGCCTGATCGGCGCCGGGGCGTCATAGGGCACGAACTGGTGAAATGCCCCTTCGGGCAGTCTCTTGTCCGCCAATTCCGATGCAGTCACGGTCACGGTGGTCAACAGTACCTTGTGGCCTTCACCCGTCAGCGCACCGATCAGCGGAAGCACCGACATGGTTTCACCGACGCTTGCGGCGTGGATCCATATCAGCGTTCCCTGCGGACGCGTGCGCCCGGCTCTTCCGAAACGCTCCACCTTGCGGGCCGGAATTTCCTTCGAAGAGCGGCTGCGAAGCGCAAAAAGCACGTGAAACAGTGGTGAAACGCCTCGTGCAGCGGCCCTGTAAAGACTGAGCAGGAATGGGCGTTTTTCAACCATCCGACCTGCCGACCAGTTCGTAGGCACGCCTCGTGGCGGCGTTCAGGCCGTTTTCGACGTCCAGGCGGAAGGCCTCGAGCGCGTCGTCCTCCGTTTCCGCAGGCACCCAGATCAGATCGCCCACGGCGATGCTGCCGCGACCGAAGGGCAGGTTGACGCTGGCCTTGTCCCAGCTATCGAGTTCGATGCTGCGGCTCGTCGCCACGGCAACCGGCAGGATGGGACGTCCGGAATGCTTGGCAAGCTGCACGATGCCTTCGCCCGCCTTGCGCGACGGTCCTTTCGGGACATCGGCGGTCATGGCGATGCTGTAACCGTCCTTCAGGGATCTGACGGCCTCGATGAACCCCCGCATGCCCCCGCGTTTCTTGATCTGGCGGGCGTTCCGCCCCCCGGACGCCCTGATCAGGCCAAGGCCGAACTTGCTTGCGGCGATCGCGTTCACCTCCCCGTCAGCCGACCGGGAGATCATGACCTTGGCCGGCCAGTGCCGCGGTTTCGCAAAAGGCACCATGAAATGCTGTCCGTGCCACATTGCAACGATCACCGGAAGCTGTTTCTCGGTTTCATCGTGCACGCCCTCAGGCTCTATCACAAACCGGTTGGTGTGATAGACCAGTTTCAGCCATGCGGCCATTAACGAGCCGACACTAGCCAGTACCCAGGGATGGCGGCCGAGGCGCTTGATCATATTTTTATCGCCTGATTGCTTCGTTGCTATGCCGCCGTGTCCGGGTCCAGAAGACGATGCATGTGCACGATGAAGTAGCGCATGTGGGCATTGTCGACCGTCGCCTGTGCCTTGGCTTTCCAGGCCGTGTAGGCTTCCGCGTAGTTCGGGTAGATGCCGACGATGTCCAGTTCGTCCAGATCCCGGAACGTCAGACCTTCGGGCGTTTCCAGCTCACCGCCAAAGACAAGGTGCAAAAGCTGTTTCGGGGTGTCTGTCTCGCTCATGAACATCCTCGTTGAATTCGTGACGCAGCAGCCTGCTAACGGAGAATGTCTCCAAGAACTGCCCGCACTGGTCCTATAAGCCCGGTCGATGCCGCGATCAATGCCGGGTGCCCCGTCCGGGGCCGATTGTAGGTCAAAACGTTGCCGTCCACGTCCGTCAAGGCGCCGCCGGCTTCCTGAACCACGAGATCGGCGGCTGCGAGATCCCAGTCACTTGGTCCACCGCGTGCCGTACCCACGTCGATGCGCCCCGCTGCGATCACCACCAGCCGGTACGCAAGGGACCTGAAGAACTCCGTTTTCTGAAACCCTGCCCCCAGCACATCGGTGTTCGCGACAATCGAATGAGGCCCGGTCAGTGTCGCGCCGGACACGTCAAGCCGATCCGAGACGGTGATCCTGCTCCCGTTCAGAAACGCGCCACCTCCGGCGCGCGCCGTGAACATTTCCTTCCGGATGGGACAGAACACGGCGCCTGCAACCGGTCGGCCACCTTCAACGACGGCAACGGACACGGTCCACTCATCACCGCCTGCAAGAAAGGCGCGCGTTCCGTCGATCGGGTCGACGATGAACACGCGCTCGCATGTCAACCTGGCCCGATCGTCGGCGGTCTCCTCAGACAGCCAGCCGTAATCCGGGCGCTCCGTCAATAGGCGGTCTGCAAGGAACCGGTCGACGGCAATATCCGCCTCGGAGACGGGTGACTTGTTGTTTCCCTTGAACCAGGTTTCGAGACCCTGTCCGAAGTAGCCGAGCGCAAGTTCGCCTGCCTGGCGTGCAGCGGCTTCCAGCAAGTCGATGTCGGCGTCCGGCTCATGCGCGCGGTCGTGTCGTTCAGCTACCGGCAAGCGCCATTCCTTCAATCATGACGGAGGGCGTCGCAGCCGAATAGCGATTGTCGAGATCGCTGCCGGGAACCAGGCGCTTGAACATGTCGTTGAGATTGCCGGCAATCGTGATTTCGCTGACAGGTTCGACGATTTCTCCGTTCTCGAACCAGAAACCGGCTGCGCCGCGCGAGTAGTCGCCGGTGACACCATTGACACCATGACCGATGAGATCGGACACCAGCAGGCCGCTTCCGGCGTCCGCCATCAGCTCTTCCATGGACTTGTCACCGGGCATCAGGGTTACGTTCGTGGCACCGGGCGATGTTCCGCTGCCGCTCCGGTGCGCGCGCCCATTGGGTGCAAGACCCAGTTCGCGCGCCGAAGCGCCGTCCAGAAACCAGTGCTGCAGCACCCCATCCTCGATCATGTTGAGCACGGAGGCGGCCGTCCCCTCGCCGTCGAAGGGGCGCGTTGCCGCTCCCCGGCGCTTGAAAGGGTCGTCCACCACCCGAATGCCCGGTGCAAACACCGCTTCACCCATCCGGTCTTTCAGGAAACTGGTCTTTCGCGCGATCGAGGCACCATTGATGGCGCCGGTCAGGTGGCCGAGAATGCTGCGCGCGGCGCGCGATTCATAAATGACGTTGGTTGTCCGCGTCGAAAGCTTCTGCGGGTTCAGGCGGCGCACGGCGCGTTCCCCGGCTCTGCGTCCGATGTCGGCCGGGCTGTCGAGATCCTCGAAAAAGGTTCTGCTGTCGAAGTCGTAGTCGCGCTCCATTCCGGTCCCGTCGCCGGCCACCGCGGTCATCGACATGCCATAGCGCGAGGTCATGTAAGCGCCTTCAAAGCCGTGGCTCGTGGCCAGCACGACCCCGGCCAGGCGCCAGGAGGCCCCCGCGCCGCCGGATTTGCTGACACCCGGAACCGCCAGTCCCGCGGCCTCAGCCTCAAGTGCGATCCCGGCGAGATCGTCCGCGGTCATTTCCTTGCCGTCGAGAAGTTCCAGTTCGGGCAACTGCCTGACAAGAAGGCCGTCATCGGCGAGGCCCGCATAGGGATCTTCCGGGGCGACACGCGCCATGGCGACCGCGCGTTCGGCCAGCGTATCGGGATCATCCAGCTGATTTGCCGAAACGGCGGCGGTTTTCCTGCCGACGAACACGCGCAGGGTGACATCGTCCCCTTCCGCACGCTCCGTCTCTTCGACCTTGCCTTCCCGGACATCGACGGAGAGCGACACGCCCGTGACGGCAACGGCATCGCAGGAGTCCGCACCGGCCTTGCGTGCCGCTTCGACGAGACGTACCGCGCGCGACTGCAGGTCGCTCTGATCAATCATTTCCGACATTCATTCCGCCTTGATGTGTCTGTTCCATTGGCCCCGCTTCGGCTGTTGTTTACGCCCAGTGCCGTGGCTCCGCAACAATTTGGGGTCAATGGATTACATAGGGACCTCGCAAGCATATTGAAGCGTCTTTGGAATTTCAGCTTCGGCCCAATTCCGACACAGGCATGAACAGATGGTTTCCGGGCCGCTTACATTCCGGTAACCCTTTTTGAAATCACAGTTTTTTAACTCTATCTCTTAAGCGGTTCACGACGTTTCTCACGTAGCTTTCATCCCATCAAGAGACCAAAAGGTCCGACGGAGAGTCATTTGAGACGTCAAACAGAACAACAGGTGCCAGCGGCAGCCGGGAGCAATGCAGAAACACAACTGCACCCCGGTTGCCTGCCGGTCCAATTCACGCAAAGACTCGAATCCCGTCCCGGCACACCTGCTCTTCCCGCCGAAATCTTTCTCGATCAGACCCGGGTCATATACAAGCGGCGCGTCGCCGGTGTGCCCGTCAACGTGGTTGTGCCGATCAGCGGCTTCGACGGCGTCATGGTCCGCATCGTTCCAGGCCACATGGCCGGCAGCGTCGTCACGGCGCTGATCCTGAAACATCCCGACAGCGCATTGTCGATCACGCTCGCGGAAACCGAGAATTCCGACGAACTCGCGATCCTGTGGAGCCGTTGGGCACACACCTTGAACCTGCCTATGCTGGTCTGCGACCTCGGCGGCGATGTCAAACCGATTGACGCCTACAGCGCCACGTCCTCGGACCGGCCTGCGCCACGCCGCAAATTGCGTCTGCTGACCGGACGCCGGCCCCGCTTCCTGTACAAGCGGTCCACGGGCAGAAAAGACGCGAGCGCGGCCAATTTCGCGCATGAACGCGAAATCATCGCACGCTCATGACGGCAACTGACTGATTTCTATAGCGTAGCGCCGATCAACGCATCGGCGACAAAGCCCGCGAAAACGATCCACCCATAGGTGCTGTTGGAACGGAACAGCTTCAGACACTGGTCGCCATCGTCGATATCCAGAACGACGACCTGCCAGAGCAGATGGATCGCACCCGCGAGGATCCCGGCAAATGCGGCAGGTCCCGCGTCGGCAAACGCGGCGGCAAGACCGAAGAGAACGGTTGCGAGCGTATAGAGCACGATGAGTGCCGCCTTGGTGTGTGATCCGAAAAGCCGCGCAGTCGACCGGACCCCCACCAGCGCATCGTCTTCCTTGTCCTGGTGCGCATAGATGGTGTCGTAGCCGATCGTCCAGCAGATACCGCCGAAATAAAGCAACACCGGTGTCAGAGCCAACGATCCGAATTCGGCAGCCCATCCCATCAACGCCCCCCAGGAAAACGCAAACCCCAGGAAGAGCTGCGGCCAGTCCGTAACGCGCTTCATGAAAGGATAGATGGCAACGGGCACGAGCGAGGCGATCCCGAGCGCAATCGAGAAGGTGTTGAACTGGATGAGCACCAGGAAGCCCAGCAGGGCTTGCACGACGAGGAAGATCCTGGCCTGCGCCTTGGTCACCTGCCCGGCCGGTATCGGGCGCGAACGCGTCCGCTCCACCTTCGAATCGATGTCGACATCGACGATGTCGTTGTAAGTGCAGCCGGCTCCGCGCATGGCAACCGCGCCGACGAAAAAGAGGACAAGATGCCAGAGGTTCGGCAAGGCGTTCCCCGCTGCAACGGCAGCAAGCGCCGCCGACCACCAGCACGGCCAGAGCAGCAGCCACCAGCCGATGGGCCGCTCCCAACGGGCGAGCCGGGCGTAAGGCCGCAGTCCTGCCGGTAGTTTCGTGTCGACCCAGTGCCGCTTTACCGCATCCGCGACCGGTCCGGTATCCCTGGTTGAGAAAAACATGAGCTGCCCTTTTCGAATTCGCCCGTTCTAGGGTCAGGACTCATTCATTTGGATGAATTGGTAGGGATGAATTGGTCCGGATACAAGGCGCAAAGCTGCAGGAAACCGTCCGGGTTCCGAAGATTTGCAACGACGTTGCCGGGCAAATTCACCCTATCCCTGCGGGACGCAAAAACGGCATCGATCTGCACCGTCAAACCGCTCAACCGGGCAGGAAGCCCGCTTGTCGCGCTTTTCCTTACAGCTCATCGCCGTTTGCTGCGCCAATTCAACCAAATGAATGAGTCCTGACCCTAGCGAATTTGACGACGGATTACATCTTGCAAATGGTCACAGCCTTCTGTTTGGCCCGGTCCCGGCCGCCGCACCGGACGTGTTTGCGACAGGCGATGCTCCGTGATAGACCGCGATCTCGCATGGTCGACTCAGGTCAAGCCCGGTCGGCACGATGGACCGTTTGAAGAGATCCGCTTGACATGAAACTCCTGCTTATCGGCTCCGGTGGCCGTGAACACGCCTTGGCATGGGCACTCGCCAAGTCCCCGAAACTGACAAAGCTCTTTGCCGCTCCCGGCAATGCCGGAATTGCCGATCTGGCGGAGATCGCGCAGATCGATGTCACCGACCACCAGGCCGTCATAACGTTCTGCAAGTCAAACGCGGTCGACCTGGTGGTGGTAGGACCCGAAGCTCCGCTCGTCGCGGGCGTTGTCGACGATCTCGACGCTGCGGGGATCAAGGCCTTCGGACCGACAAAAGCCGCCGCGCAACTGGAGGGGTCCAAGGCATTCACGAAAGGCGTCTGCGACGAGGCCGCCATCCCGACAGCCGCTTACGGGCGCTTCACCAACCGGGAAGACGCGCTCGCGTATCTGAAAAAGGAAGGCGCCCCGATCGTCGTGAAGGCGGACGGTCTTGCCGCCGGCAAGGGCGTCGTGGTGGCCATGTCCCTTGCCGAAGCCGAAGACGCCGTGAAAGCGTGTTTCGACGGCTCGTTCGGCGACGCGGGCGCGGAAGTCGTCATCGAGGAATTTCTAGACGGGGAAGAAGCAAGCTTCTTCGTCCTGTCCGATGGAACCAATGCCCTTGCGCTCGCCACCGCCCAGGATCACAAGCGCGCCCATGACGGCGACGAGGGTCCCAACACGGGCGGCATGGGGGCCTACTCCCCGGCTCCCGTCATGACGCAAGCCCTGATCGACCGGGTGATGGCGGACATCATCTCGCCGACGATCAGCACGCTGGCGGCGCGTGGCACACCGTTCAAGGGAGTGCTTTACGCCGGTCTCATGATCACGAGCGACGGCCCCAAACTGATTGAATACAATACACGTTTCGGCGATCCGGAATGCCAGGTCCTGGTCATGCGCCTGAAAAGCGACCTTCTGGAGCTTCTTGTCGACAGCGTCGAGGGGCGTCTTGGAACCGCACATGCGGAATGGCACGACCAGGCAGCCCTCAGCGTCGTCATGGCCGCGAACGGATATCCGGCGACCTACAAGAAAGGCACGGAGATCCGCGGGCTTGAGCAGATGGGATCGGATGTTCTGCAGGTCTTTCACGCCGGTACGAAGCGCGCGGACGGGCGCCTGCTCGCAAACGGAGGACGGGTCCTGAACGTGACGGCGCTCGGCAACTCGGTCGCGGACGCGAAAGAACATGCCTATGATGCGATCGGTAAGATAGACTGGCCGGACGGCTTCTGCCGAAGCGACATCGGATGGCGCGCGATTGCGCGTGAAGCGCAAAACGAAGACTGAGATCTGAGGGTCATACAGCGCAAGGCGTCTGTTACACCGGCCTTGCGCCGCAGCGATGCCATCGCCGGACTGTCACGCCCTGTGAATCGGAGACTTGCTTTTGACGAGGGAACTGCCGGACCTGTTTCCGACTTTCGACACCAGGATCGTTCGCGCGAAGAGCACGGACTTTTTTTGCCGCATCGGGGGATCGGGGCCACCCCTTCTGCTCCTCCACGGCTACCCCCAGTCGCATGTGATCTGGCACAAGATTGCGCCACGTCTGGCGAGCCGCTTCACATTGGTCATGCCCGACCTTCCCGGTTATGGACACTCATCGATCCCGCCGAGGACATCCGGTCACGCAACGTATTCCAAACGCGCCTGGGCTGAGGCGATCACCGAAATGATGCGCCTCCTCGGCTACGAGACATTCTTTCTGGCGGGGCATGACCGCGGGGCACGTGTCGGTTACAGGCTTGCGCTCGATTTTCCCGGTTCGGTCAAGAAGCTGGCAGTGCTCGATATCCTGCCGACATCGGATTACTGGGACCTCATGGACCGCGGCTTCGGCCTCAAGATCTATCACTGGATGTTCCTTGCCCAGCCGTTTCCGTTTCCGGAAAAGATGATTTCGGCCGCGCCCGTCCGTTTCCTTGAGCATACGCTCGCAAGCTGGACCGCGGAGAAGACCCTCGACTGTTTTTCCGACGGCGCGCTGGAACACACGAGAGACTGGTTCTGCCAGCCTGACCGGATATCCGCGAGCTGCGAGGATTACCGCGCCGGTGCGACGATCGACTACGATCACGACAAGGCCGACCAGGACGCGGGAAGGACAATTTCAGCCGGAGTGCTGGCCCTTTGGGGCAGTAAAGGCATTGCCTCAAGCGTCGACGATCCGCTGGCGGTCTGGCGCCGCTGGAGCCCGGATGTGCAGGGCATGGCTCTTCCAGGCGGGCATTTTCTGCCCGAAGAAGCCCCGGACGAGACCGCGGACGCGTTGCTGAGCTATTTCGGCGGCTGATTGAGTTCCGGGCGAATTTACCTCAGTCGAACTACCGAGATACCAGAAGTTATTAACTTGAAAAATTCTTTTAAAAGTTGAATTTACCAAGAAAATCAACGAACTTCTTAATTGTATTTAAGAATTCCATTCAAGACAATTTAACTAATCTATCATATTAAAACTTACGGCGACGAAGGTTTGCAGTGAGTGCCATAAAGGACATCCAAACACAGCTTGCTGACGGCCTCGCCAGTGTATTCGCAGCTGCGGCTGCCGGGGGTATTTGTGCTGGGTCTGGGCAGACAGAAATCAAAAGAACACGAGAACCTGCGGGACAGCACCTTTCGCCGGCCCCAACCCGACACATTTCTTGATCGCATCGTTGCGCGGCTATCTCCCAAGGACGACCTGAATTTCGAAAAGCCGATCCGGATGGTGTTCCTGTCCTTCCTGGGGCTGATCGTGTGCATCCTCGTGGCGCAGAACATATCGTCCGAATTCCGGAACCTGCGAGAGCCGCAGGAAGCGATCATGACCACGGCCGAACGGCTGGTGACGCAGCAGAAGAAACTCGGAGCCGACACGCTTGCGGAGATCTTCAGGATACTCGGCAACGGCACGGATCTTCAGGATGCCATTCGCGCAAACGACGAGCGCAAGGTGAGACGACTGGCGGCGGCTCTCTTCGCTTCCAAGGCCCATCGTCGTGATATTGTCGAGCTTTCGATCTTCAGCCCCGACATGACGCTTGTGTATCCGCCGGAGGCAAATCCGGTCGCGCTTGGACCGGCAGAGGGCCAAACGATCGGTCCGGTTGCAATCGCTGCCGGACATTACGACGGGGTTGAGCTGGGTCCCGACAAACGCTTCGTCGTCGGTGTCCTGCGGCCCTGGCTGTCCGACGGTCAACTCCTCGGCTACCTGAAGCTGACGACCGACATCGAACGCTCGCTGACGCATGCCAGCACAGCCATCGATGCCCAGATCGTGAAGACCAGCCGGTTGCCGGGCCGAAACGCAGGCAGTGCCGACCGGACGATCCACAGAGTGCTTGGCAGCTTTGCATCCGGCGGACTGGATCTGGAGGTATTTTCCAATCCTGGCCTCGGCACAGGCATCGAGCCGTTCTATGTCCAGGATGGACGGATCTACATGGTTCGCGACCTGCCTCTCGCCCTGTCCAGGGGCGGCAACGACATCACCTTGCGGGTCATCAAGGACGTCACGGATAACATGTGGGCGTTTCTCCGGGGCGTCCTCGTTTCGGTGCTTATCGGCGTGGGATTGTCGCTGATAACGTGGGCGGTGATCCAGCGCCTGCTGGCCCGCCTGCAGTCCTCGGTCCAGGTCACGCGGCATCGCCTCGAAGCGGAAGTTCGTGACTATACCGACCAGCTGGAGAGCAACACGTCCAAGCTTCTGGAAGCCCAGCGCATCGCCACGGTCGGCAGCTGGGAACGGGATCTTGCGACAAACGAAGTCCGTGCAACGGAAGAATATTTCCGGATCATGCATGTCGACGGAAAGCTACCCTCGCACCAGATCATAGACAGGGTCTACGCGCGGATACCCGAGCACGAGCGCCGGGCGGCAAAGCTCATGGTTCAAAACGCGGTCGAGGCCTGCGGAGAATTCGATTTCGAGCACTCGCTGATCCCGGACAACGGCAAACCGCGCGCCCTTCACATTCGCGGTTATGTCGAGCCCGGTCCGGACGGGAAAGCCGCGAAAGTCGTCGGCACCGTGCACGACGTCACCGAGCGCACCGAGGCCGAGCAGCGCAACCATCTGCTCGCCAATATCCTGGAATCGTCGCTCAACGAGATCTTCATCCTCGATGCCGCAACGTTCCGGTTCAGATATGCCAACAGGTGTGCCCTGAACAATCTCGGCTACCTGCCGGACAGCCTGCAATCCATGCATCTTTGGGATGTCAACTCGATCTACAATGAGGATGCCATAAGGCATCAGGTCCGGCCGCTCCTGACCGGGGACCTTGAGGGCATCTCGGCGGAAACCGTTCACCGGCGCAAGGACGGGTCCGAGTATCCGGTCGAACTGCGCATACAGCTGCTGAAGGACAAGGACGAGGATCTCTTTGTCATCATCGCCAACGATGTGACGGAAAGGGTTATGCGGGAGACCGAGACCCGCGAGGCAAGGGTGCGTGCAGAGCGGCTGGCCTATTTCGATCCGCTGACCAAGCTCTCCAACAGGGCCGGTTGCCAGCGCGATGCGAAACTACGGTTCGAACGAGCGGACAAACCGGCATTCCTGGTTCATGTCGACATGGACAATTTCAAGCGTGTGAACGATACGCTCGGCCACCTTGCGGGCGACTATTGCCTGGAGGAAACCGGCCGCAGGCTGCGTGAAGTGTCGCGCGGGCTCGGCACGCCCTATCGCTGGGGCGGTGACGAGTTCGTCATCATCGCGGACAGTGCCGGCGCCGACCCCAATGAACTGTTCGAACGCGCCCGGCGGCTCATGCGCCTGCCGATGGAATTCAACGGCAACCGGTTCTGGCCGACGGTCAGCATGGGAATCGCACTGTGCCCGGAAGACGGTTCGTCGTTCGAAGATCTTCTCTTCAACGCCGACCTGGCGCTCTACCAGTCGAAAGAAAGCGGCAAGGACCGGTTCACGTTCTTCAAGTCCAGCATGAAGACGGAAAGCGAAACCGAGGCAAGGATCGAGCGCGAACTGCAAAATGCAGTCAAGGACAACCAGTTCTTCATGGTGTTTCAGCCGCAGGTCAATTTGCGGTCCCAGAACATTACCGGCATCGAAGCGCTGATACGCTGGGACCATCCCGAGCGCGGCATCCTTTCGCCGGCGGAGTTCCTGCCGGTCGTCGAGAAAACCAGCCTCGCCCCGGTTCTCGGTGAGATCATCATCGACAGGGCCTTTGCCGCCGCCAAACACTGGCTGGTCAGCGGTCTAGACTTCGGCCGCATCTCGGTGAACGTCTCTCCCTCTCACCTCGCCTCCGGGCTTCTGGTGGAGCATTTCAAGGCCGCAATGGCGAAATACGAGATCGGTGCAGAGCGCATTACCGCGGAAGTTCTGGAGTCCGTTTTCCTGAACGACACCCGTTCCGGTCATCTGACGGCGCTCCGGGAGCTGTTCGAGCTTGGTGTACATATCGAGCTGGATGACTTCGGCACGGGTTATGCATCGCTGACCCACGTCGCCGACCTGCCGATCAACGGACTGAAGATCGACCGCTCCTTCACCGCCCAGATGATCGATGACCCGCGCAAGGAAGCGGTCGTCAACCAGCTGGTCCATCTGGCAAGATCCCTGAACGTCGCCGTCGTGTGCGAAGGTGTCGAGACCGAGGCGCAGTACCACCGTTTGCGCATGATGGGTGACTTCTCCATCCAGGGATATCTGATCGCCGAACCGATGCCGCTTGACCAGATGACCGAGTGGATGGCAGAGGCGTCCGACGATCTTTATTTCGTCATCTGACGCGCGTTATCTTCCATGCCGTGA
Organism: Roseibium sp.; assembly: GCF_965229775.1. GTDB lineage: Bacteria > Pseudomonadota > Alphaproteobacteria > Rhizobiales > Stappiaceae > Roseibium. The sequence continues at coordinate 3,104,128 of NZ_OZ245929.1, read as the reverse complement.
ACGATCTGCCGGCTACGTAAGCGAGCCCGTCTGCCTTGGAAAACGGCGCCCGCACTCCCATGTCAGGGCAGATGAGCGATGAAAGGACGGCGTACACAATGACCGCGCACACGGCGACTTCGACGACGCCTCCCCGGATCGGACTTGCCCTGGGCGGCGGCGGCGCCCGCGGGCTGGCGCATATCCCTGTTCTCGAAGCGTTCGACGATCTGGGTTTGAAGCCCGCGCGGATTGCCGGAACCTCGATCGGCGCAATTCTCGGTGCCGCCTATGCGAGCGGTTTCAGCGGAGAGGAGATCCGCCGGATTGTCCTGGAGCTTTTCGCCGACCGGAACACCGTTCTGTCGAAAGTGTGGCAATTGCGGCCAAAGCGGTTTGCCGACATGTTCCGGGCCCGTCCGGTGCAACTCGATCCCGAACGGGTGCTCGACGTCTTCATTGCCGAGCACCTGCCGAAGAGCTTCGAAGATCTGCACATTCCGCTTCGCGTGCTTGCGACGGACTTCTTCGGTTGTGAAGAACTCGACTTTGAAGAAGGCCCCCTTCTTCCCGCGATTGCGGCGTCAATAGCGATCCCCGCGATTTTCCGGCCGGTGCAGCACGCAGACCGATTCCTGATCGACGGCGGTGTCGTGAATCCCCTGCCCTTCGAAGGCATGCGCTCCGATTGCGACATTGTCATTGCGGTGGATGTCGTCGGCGCACCGGTGCCGCGGTCCAACAGGTCGGACATCAACATGCTGGACGCCCTGTTCGGTTCATCGCAAATCCTGATGCAGACGATCACGTCGCAAAAACTCAAGCTGGAACAACCGGATATCCTGGTGCGCCCTCCCCATGACACGGTCCGCGTCCTCGATTTCCTGAAGGCAGAGCAAATTCTTGAAAGAGCCGAAGCCTTGAGAGCATCAACAAGAGAACAACTGTCAGCACTGACAAAACAACCTATGATAGTTACTTGAAAACGCCTAAGTAAATTTCACCATCCGATTGATTTTTCCTGTAAAAAAGCCGGAAATTAATTTTTTTTTAATGCCACTGGGGAATATTATTCTTAAAAACCAGAGGTAAGACAATGCACAAATCGGGGTCTGCGGATCTGGAGAATTGTCCGGTTCCAGAGGATTTGCTGAAACAGCTTCTTGAAGCGACACTGAACGTTGTCACGGATGTTGGAATTGAGCTTCCCGAACGACAGAGGGCGGCCCTCGCGGTTTATTGTTACAGACGCTCGCATTTGCGCCGGCTCGGACTGTCGATGGCAGCACTATGCAGCCGTGCGTCCCTGATGATGGAAGCCGGACACGCCGGTGAACTCATTCATGTGCAGGCGCAGGCAAACGTAACTGGTGAAGCAGAGGCGGACATCCGTCAGCGGGGCGGAAAAGCGCCGGTCAGTCTTCACGTGGTTTGAGATTTCATTCGGGGCTGGTTCTTCCTCCCTCCCGCCCCCACCTGCGGCAACCGCCTCCGCGAATTTCGACGCGCTGGCCGGTTGCCTTTTTCTTCCGCCAACACGCTTGCAAATCCCCAATGCCGTCAACGATATGCAGGCGTGACCAATTTTCGTGCTTGCCTCGGCCAAACCGACCGCTACTCTTTTAGTCAGCCCGGCTGAAATCAGGGACGAGCACATGAATCAAGGCACCGAAGCTTCAAACCAGACACGCCGCCGCGTCCGAAGCGCGCGCCGGACCGCAGCGCTGCTGCTGGGCCTTGTGGCCGCAGCGTTCGCGTCGCCTGCCATGGCCATCTGCCAACTCGTGGCGAATGCCCCCTATCTCGCCCCCGGCGCCGACGAGGTCCGGGTCTGGCAGGCCGCGCTGCAAGCCGGCGAGGTGCAGATCAGGTATATCGGTCATTCCACCTTCGAGCTGGAGACCCCCGGCAGTATTCGTATCGCCACCGACTACAACGACATTCACCGCCCGTTCCTGTCGCCCACGGTCGCCACGATGAACGGTGCGCATTCCACGCACTATTCACTTTCACCGGACCCCGAAATCGAGCACCTGCTCTACGGCTGGAACCCGGAAGGCGGGCCGATGGATCACGACCTGACGGTCGGAGACGTACGGATCAGGAATATCCAGACGAATATCCGCAGCTGGGACGGCGAAACACGGCGCCTGGGCAACTCGATCTTCATTTTCGAGATTGCCGACCTGTGCATTGCCCATCTCGGACATCTGCATCACAGACTGACGAAAGAGGATTACCTGCGCCTCGGCCAGATCGACGTCGTGTTTGCCGCGATCGACAATTCCTCGACGCTGCGCCTCGACAGCCTGATGGATGTCCTGAAGGGCATCGGCCCGGCAATGATCATCCCGATGCACTTTCATTTCGCGGGCGCCCTGCCGGCGTTCACGGGCCGGGCCGCCGAAGCCGGCTACGAAATCGTGCAGGCCGACCTGCCCAAACTCGTGATCAGCAAGGCGACGCTTCCATCGCGGACGACGGTCTATATCATGATGCCCGGCGGCGCCTGATCGGCAGAACGTGCCTTCAGGCCTCCTGAAATGTCAGGAAGATGACCTGGCTGTCCCCCGCCTGACGCCGGTCCGTTTCGGAAAACATGGGCGGCAGATCGAGCGCCGCGGCAGCGCTTTCCTCAAGGACGCAGACTGCGCCAGGTGCCAGCCAGCCACCCTTTGCAGCTGATGCCAGCGCCCGTTCTCCCAACCCCTTGCCGTAAGGCGGATCGGCAAAGACCAGATTGAACGGTTCGATCGTCCCGACCGCGCCAAGGCGCGTTGCATCGCGCCGGAAGATCTTGGCAACGCCATTCAGGCCGAGGTTTTCCATGTTCGTGCGGATCACACCGCGGGCCTCAGCGCCTTCCTCGATGAAGGTGCAATGACGCGCTCCGCGGCTGACGGCCTCAAATCCGAGGGCACCTGTTCCGGCAAACAGATCAAGGACGCGCGCGCCCTCCAGATCGAAGGCGAGCCCGTGCGCGAGAATGTTGAAGATCGTCTCCCTGAGCCGGTCACTCGTCGGTCTGGTGCCGTGCGACTTCGGCGAGGCGAGCGACTTGCCCCTGAACCGCCCGGCAACAATTCTCAAGTGCGCCTGCCTCCCTTGGGCCGGTCGTCGCCCCCAGCCGGGCCGCGGCGGTCACGTCCGGGCTTTTCCGATCTCTTTTGCTGTTGCTTGTCTTCCACTAGACCGTCCTCGCTCCAGATACGCCGCTGGGGAGCGGACCGTTCCTCGGCGAACTCCTTGCGCGGCCTCGGCTCGGACGTCATGCGAAAGCGCGAACGAGGCGACACCTTTTCCTGGCGCGGCGCGGCATTGCCGCGTTTGGGCCGCTTCTGGCCCGGATCCGACGGTCTTTCCGATGTTCTTGATGCCTTGCGCTTGTCGGTTTCCGATTTTCCCTCGCGCGCCGTGAGCCACTTGCCCTGCGTCTGTGCACGTCCAGCGCCGGGCTTGCCCTGAGACCTGCCTCCGGCACCGCGTGATTTTCCGGAGGACTTCGCTGGGGCCTCCTGTTTCGGCTGGTGGAAAATCGGAGCGTCGAAATCCGCGCCTGCCTCTTGCGCCAATGTCTCGCCGAGCTGGTCGCGCAGGATCCTGCCGCGAATTTCCCGGACATCACCATCGGCAAGGTCCATCAGCTGAAACGGTCCATAGGAGAGGCGGATGAGGCGGTTGACGGCCAGGCCCAGATGCTCGAGCACCCGCTTGACTTCCCGGTTCTTGCCCTCGCGCAAGCCGACGGTCAGCCAGATATTGCCGCCCTGCTCCTTGTCCAGCGTGGCTTCGATTGCTCCATAGAGCACGCCGTCAATTGCGATGCCGTCATTCAGGGCATCCAGATCGGTTTGCGTGACCTTGCCGAAGGCACGCACGCGATACCGCCGCAGCCATCCGGTCGACGGCAGCTCTAGAACCCGCGCCAGACCGCCGTCATTGGTCAGGAGCAGCAGACCTTCGGTGTTGATGTCGAGCCGGCCGACCGTGAGCACGCGCGGCAGATCCTTCGGCAACCGGTCGAACACCGTGGGGCGCCCCTCCGGGTCCTTGTTGGTCGTCACCAGTCCCTTCGGCTTGTGATAAAGCCAGAGGCGGGTCCGTTCGCGCATGGGCAACGGTTCGCCGTCCACAAGCACCTTGTCGTTTTCAGAAACGGTGACGGCGGGTGTCGCAAGCACGGTGCCGTTCAGCTGCACGCGTCCCGCCTCGATCCATTTTTCCGCTTCCCGCCGGGAGCACAGGCCGGCACGGGCCATCACCTTGGCAATCCGGTCTCCCCGTTCCGCGTCGGCGGCATGGGAAGGCATCGGGGGGGTGTCCATCGCCCTTTTGGGCTTGGCAGATGGCGCGCGCTTCTTGTCAGGCGCTGCGTTCCGGCGTCCGGAGCCTTTTGCCGGCTGGGGGCGTCCGCGTGTTGGTTTTCTTGTTGTCATGGGCGCCTCATAGCAGAGCTTGACCGTTTCTGAAATCACCTCACGGCCGCTAATTTCGCAACCTAGCTCTTTTCCTTGCGCATGACACATGCGAAACAGGCATGTTTTCAGGAGGGCGCTTGTGCGACCCCAAAAAGGGCAAATCGCATGAACACGGGCAAAAGGTCCTTCATGAGCATGGCGCTGGAGGAGGCGGAAGCTGCGGCCGCCCGGGGCGAAGTGCCTGTCGGTGCGGTGCTCGTCAGGAACGAGGAGGTTCTGGCCCGGGACGGCAACAGAACGCTGGAACTCAACGACCCGACTGCACATGCGGAAATCCTGGTCATCAGGAAGGCCTGCGCGCTGCTGAGCTCGCAACGCCTCACCGGTTGCGATCTTTATGTGACGCTTGAACCGTGTTCGATGTGCGCCGGCGCAATTTCCTTTGCACGGATCAGACGGCTCTACTACGGGGCGGGCGACGAAAAAGGTGGTGCGGTTGAACACGGCACGCGATTCTTTTCCCAGGCCACGTGTCACCACCAGCCGGAAATCTACGCGGGGATCGGCGAGTCGGCCTCCGCAGAAATACTTAAAACCTTCTTTTCTTCCAAACGGTAAGGGCCGTCTTGCGTTGCAATAGGGCAACATCACCCAATCAAAGCGCCCGTGCCTAGAGATTTTCGCTTTGGCTATGTGTGAAGTGTCATGATTGCACTGCATGCTGGTGGCAGTTCAATTTCCGCGTCTTGGAGTTTCAAATGACTCGCATCTTCGTATTTGGGGCAATGGCCGGTCTTGTAGCCGTTTCAACCCCTGTTCAGGCCGCCGATCTCCCAGTGGCTCCCGAACCAGTCGACTATGTGCGCATCTGCGACGCTTACGGCGCGCGCTTCTACTATATCCCCGGCACGGAAACCTGCCTGAGGGTTCGTGGACGTGTACGCACCGAGTTCCGCGTTCGCAATTTCGGCGACGCGGAAAATGCGTGGGGTGACAGGGACACTGACGGTTACCAGTGGCGGACGCGCGGCTATCTTTATCTCGACGCTCGCACAGCAACCGAGTTCGGCACTTTGCGCACCTATATCGAGATGTATATGCAGCAGCAGAACAATGGTGGTGCCTTCTCGTTCGAGAAAGGTTACATCCAGTGGGGCGGTTTGCTTGCGGGTTACACGAGTTCGAACTTCGACTTCTTCACCGGATACTCGATGGACGCACAAATTGAGTCCTATTCCGACCAGACGATCAACCAGATTGCCTACACCTACGCCTTCGGAAACGGGTTTAGCGCAACACTCGCTCTCGAAGACCGCTCAAGCCGCGAGACCGGTATCGGTCTAAATGGCGGTGTTCTGGACTACGGCGGCACGCGGATGCCGGACGTTGTTGGTGTTCTGGCCGTAAGCCAGGGCTGGGGCCAGGCACAGCTTATGGGCGCCCTGCACCAAGTCTACCCGAATTCCACGTATAACGGCTTGACCGGCGGTTCCGAGGATGAACTCGGCTGGGCGATCGGTGCCGGCGTGGAACTTGATTTCGACGTCGCAGCAGGCGTCAGCGTTGCCCTTCAAGGTGTCTATACCGACGGTGCCAGCGGTTACGGCTCGACGGGCTGGGTCGACCAGATCACAGATGCCGTCTGGGATGGCAACAGCACCGAAACAACGAGAACCTGGAACATTTTCGGCGGCGTCAGCGTTGGCGTCACCGATCACTGGATCGTCAATGTCGAGGGTGGTTACCACAATGTGGATGCGGGTGCGGACGCCTACGACTTCACACAATGGAGTGTCTCGGGCAACGTTATGTGGGAACCGGTCAAGGGCTTCGAGATGGGTCCCGAAATCCAGTATCGCGACATCGACTATGACGCGGCATCGGGACTGGATGACACCAATCAGATCTTCGGAACGTTCCGCCTCCAGAGATCGTTCTGATCTGCAGACAGATGCAACAGACAAACTCCGGGTCAGCGGCCCGGAGTTTTTGTTTCACGGCTGCTCGCCGGTCCACTTGTCCTGGACGCTGTCCCAGAGCCCGCGCTTCCACAAGTCTCCGTGGCCCGCGCCTTCAAAGATCAGCAGTTCCTTCGGTTCGGATGCATACTGGAATACCTGTTCGCCGTGCTCGACCGGAATGATGGCGTCCTCGGTGCCGTGAATGATCAGCGCCGGTGCCTCGACCTTCCCGATCCGCTCGCGTGTCTTCATCTGGTCCTTCATCAAGAAGCCGACAGGGAGCCAGGGATAGCTGGCTGCGGCCATGTCCACCAGCGCCGTATAAGGCGCTTCCAGGACCAGCAAACCCGCGTCGGGCCGCTCGGCGGCAACCGCGGTTGCGACACCTGAACCAAGGCTTTCGCCGTGAACGATGATCGGTGTGCCTGCAGCTGCTGCACGGTCGAAATGTTCCAGCGCATCGGAAATAATCGCTGTTTCGGACGGGCTGCCCTCGCTGCCCGCATAGCCGCGATAAGTTGGCGCATAGAGGCCGTATCCGCTGTCCAGAATCATCTTGAAGCGCTGCCAGCGCCCCGAGAGGTTGCTCGAATTGCCGTGAAAATAGACCACTGTCGGCAGGCCTTCTTCCGCCGGCTCTGCCGTCCAGACGGTGGTTCTTGTCCCGTCCGCCATTTCAACAAGCTCGACCGAAACGTTCTGCAGTCCCTTGTCTTCCGGCGTCAGAAGCTCTCCGCTCGGGACAAAAATGAAGCTGCGCTGGTTCAGGTACATGTAGCCGGCGGCCATTGAATAAGCGATGGCGCCCGCGACCAGCAGCTTGACCAGACCGCCGCGGAATCTCGCCCGCGTGCCTGCCGTCTTTTCCCCTGCTTCGCCGGTGCTGCCTGTTTCGGCCTCGGCCATCGTCATGCTCCTTGTTGCACTCGATGATTGTTACGCATGGCAGGACAACACCGATCAGATTTCGAGATCACTTACGTCCGAAAAGGCGCTCGATGTCCGACAGTTTCAGTTCAACCCAGGTCGGTCTGCCGTGATTACACTGGCCTGATTTGGGCGTTGCCTCCATGTCGCGCAAGAGGGCATCCATTTCCTGGGGCCGCATGCGTCTTCCCGCCCGGACCGAGCCGTGACAGGCCATCGTCGCCGCGACGTGATCGAGTTTTTCACGCAAACCGTCTGCCGTCTCCCATTCGGCGAGTTCGTCGGCGAGATTGCGGACCATGCCCTGAATATCCATGTCACCGAGGATCGCGGGTGTTTCCCGCACCGCGACGGCTCCCGGGCCGAAGGCTTCCAGCACAAGACCGACCTCCGCCAGATCCACCGCCCTGTCGTTCAGGCGCAGCGCGTCCTCCTCGGTCAGTTCCACGATCTCCGGAATGAGAAGGATCTGGCGCGCGACATCCTTTTTGGCGAGTGCCTCCTTCAGGCGTTCATAGACGAGCCGCTCGTGAGCCGCGTGCTGATCGACGATGACAACACCGTCTTCCGTCTGCGAAATGATGTAGGTCTCGTGTACCTGTGCGCGCGCTGCACCCAATGGAAGCCGCGTTTTCTCCGTTTCCGCAGGAGCCTCTCCAGCTCGCGTATCGGCGGACGGGACAGCGATATCGGCGAGCCCCGCCTGGCCGTCGAACCCGGCGGCTGCGGCTTCCGCAAAGCCGGTCGTTGCAGCGCCGTTTTGCTCCAGGGGACGGAAGGCGGCCGGATCCCAGCGTGCTGTCTGCGTCGGAGCATAGCCAGGCCGCCCGCCCGCGGAAGCGGCCGGTGCGTGAGAGGACGCAGAGGAAAATCCACCGTTGCCTGTTGGCCTGTAACCGGCCGGTTCCGACCGCAACGCGTCAAGGGCAACAGCTGCATTGCCGGTGGAGGACCGGTGCCCAGCCTGCACCAGCGCGTGCTTGATCGCACCGACCAGCAATCCACGCACGAGCTGGCCGTCGCGGAAACGCACATCGGCCTTGGCCGGGTGCACATTCACATCCACCTGGGCAGGGTCGAGATCGATAAACAGGACAACGACGGGATGCCGGTCCCTTGCCAGAACATCGGCATAGGCGCCCCTGAGACCGGACAGCAGAAGCTTGTCCTTGACCGGGCGTCCGTTCACGAAAAAGAACTGGTGCTGCGCATTGCCGCGATGGTGGGTCGGCAGACCGGCGAAACCGGTGAGGCGCACACCTTCGCGCTCCGCATCGAGCTCCATTGCATTGTCGACGAAGCCCTGCCCCAGGATCTGGGCGATACGGGCAAGCTGGGGCTCGCTGCCCCGGGCCGCGGGCCAGCTCTGCGGCTGGCGGTCGGCCCCAGCCAGGGAAAACCCGATCCTTGGGTAGGCAAGGGCAATGCGCTTGACGATCTCGGTAATGGCCGCCGCCTCGGCCCGGTCGGACTTCAGGAACTTCAGTCTGGCGGGGGTCGCGAAAAACAGATCCCGGACTTCAACCTGGGTTCCTTTCGCGCGGGCGGCGGGCGCAGGCGCGGTCTCCCTGCCGCCTTCCACGGCAATCGCCCAGGCATGGTCTTCGTCCTGGTGGCGGGTCTGGATGGCAAGGCGCGCAACGGAGCCTATGGAAGGCAGTGCCTCGCCGCGAAATCCGAGCGTGCGGATATCGAAAAGGTCGTCGTCCGAGATCTTTGAGGTGCAATGGCGCCGGATCGCGAGCGTCAGATCCTCGGCACGCATGCCCGCGCCGTCGTCGGAGACGCGCATGAGCGTCTTGCCGCCTGCGGCGGTGACGATCTCTATCTGCGCCGCACCGGCGTCGACTGCGTTCTCAACCAGTTCCTTGATGACGCTCGCCGGCCGCTCGATGACCTCACCGGCCGCGATCTGATTGATCACGCGTTCGCCAAGTTGCCTGACCTGCATGAAACTTCCTCTACTCGGTTTCGCACCGCGCCCTGTTCCTATATGGTCCGCGCCGAACTGTCCCGATTCTTTCCCGAGCTTATCAGATCAAGCACCATCGAAGTGAGACCCCATGACCGTTTCTGCACCGCTTCTGATCGACGGGCTGCGCACCGTCGCCCCGCTCTACAAGGGGATCCTGTGCGATGTGTGGGGTGTGCTGCACAATGGCGTTGCCGCGTTCGAAGACGCCCACAAGGCGCTGACGACCTACCGGGAAGAGGCCGGTGGCAAGGTGGTTCTGATTACAAACGCCCCCCGTCCCGCCAAGCAGGTCGGGGAGATGCTGGCGAAGCTGGGTGTCCCGGCCAGCGCCTATGACGACATCGTCACCTCGGGGGATGTCACGAGATCGATCCTGGAAGCGCAGGGCAAGAAGACGCTTCTGCATCTGGGCCCGAACCGCGACCAACCGCTCTACTGGAACCTCGAAGCCACCTTCACGACGAATGACGACGAAGCGGAAGCGATTAGCTGTACCGGGCTTGTCGACGACGAAACCGAAACGCCCGACGACTACCGGGACCGGCTGCAGAAACTTGCGGACCGGGGGCTTTTGATGATCTGCGCCAATCCCGACATCGTCGTCGAACGCGGCGACAAGCTTGTCTGGTGCGCCGGTGCGCTTGCCCGTCTCTACGAGGATCTCGGCGGCGAGGTCGCCATTTTGGGCAAACCCCATGCCCCGATCTATCACGCGGCGCTGAAGCGGCTTGAGGACCTTGCGGGCGAACCGGTCAGCAAGGAAGATGCGCTTGCAATCGGCGATGGCCTGCCGACGGACATCCGCGGAGCCGTCTCGCAGGATATCGATGTCCTGTTCATCACTGCGGGTATTCATGCGTCCGACTTCGGGCCGAGCGAAGCGCCGGAAGAGCATCTGATCCGCAAACGGCTGATCGAGGAAGGTCTGCGTGCCCGCGCGGCGCTGCCGCGTCTGTGGTGGTAGGCACAAAAAAGGCCGCCGGTGGCGGCCTTTGTCACGGCATGATCTGAACTGGTTCAGTCGAACAGTTTGTCGATATCGGCCTGTGCATCCATCAGCATGGAATCGATGTCGTCCTGGGAAACGCCCTCGCCGCTGTGCTGCGGCCCGTGCAGGATCAGCTCGCGCTTGCGGCGTTCCTCTTCGGTTTCCTCGAATTCCGCATCCAGATCGCCGGGAATGCGCAGATGCTCGATGAAGGACGACACGCGCTCGTCGATGTAGTTCAGCGTCGTCACGACCTTCGAAATCCGCTGACCGGTGATGTCCTGGAAGGTGCAGGCCTCGAAGATGCCGATCATCTTGTTGCTGACCAGCTCCTGGTACGCTTCCGGGTCGCTCGTGTCGGCGCCCATGATTTCCTCGGCGGCTTCCATGATCGTGTTGGTGGCGTCTTCCGTCGCTTCCACGATCGCATCGAGTTCACGGCCAGCGTCCGGAATCTTGTTGCCGGTCATGTCGTTTGCGCGGAGCTGAGAAATTTCCACCTTCATGCGGGCGATTTCCTTGCCGATGGCTCTCAGCTCATCGGTCACCGTCGGCTGGACGGTGGACAGGAAATCGTGCATCGAGCCGGACATGACTTCTGCGAGATGCATGACATCGGTCAGCGAAACTTCGCCGTCGCGTTGTTTGTTCTGTTCCAGGAAATCGATGACGCGAGCGACATTTTCCTGCTTCATATTGGCCATCAGGATAGCCTCCCCATGCGAAAGCCCCCCCGTACGCGTCCCCGTTTGAAGAGCTGACGCGTATTTCGTAACCAACCGGTTTTTGTGTTGCTGAACGCCCGCCCTGGGACTTTACAACCCGGCTGTCCTGCCTGCACCGGCGGGCCCCCCTATGTCGGTCCCGCCACGCGCAAGAAGACATTACTCGGAGAAGACTGCCTCGATCTTGCCCTTCAGCGTCTGTGCGTTGAACGGCTTCACGATATAGTTGTTCACGCCGGCCTTCTTGGCGGCAATGACGTTTTCAGTCTTGGATTCCGCCGTCACCATGATGAACGGGGTTTTGCTGAGACCGGAGTCGGACCGTACCTGCTTGAGCAGCTCGTAGCCGGTCATCGGCTCCATGTTCCAATCCGAAATGACCAGACCGTAACGGCGCTGCTTCATTTTTTCCAAGGCTTCGGTGCCGTCCGCGGCATCGTCGATGTCTTCGAAGCCAAGCTGCTTCAGCAAGTTCCGAATGATGCGAATCATCGTCTTGTAGTCATCGACCACGAGGACCGGCATCTGAAGATCAAGGGCCATTGTCTACTCCATACTGTCAATAAGCGCGGCCCCTGGCCGTGGGCCGGTGGATACGCGATTTGACTCCGAAGGAGAGCGACACAACTTTTGTGTCCTCACCTCCCCACACTCGATGGACTTTACGCTCCTCACCTGAAAAGACCGTTAATAACGCAAGCTTTTTTCTTCGCCGAAAGCATAATTGCCAGAAAACCGCGTCCCGCCTAGCGTCCACGCCGAGGGCAAAGAAGATCAAACCGGGCGGAAATCACAATGTTGGAACTGCGAACACTCTACTTCGAAGACCTGGAAACAGGCATGCAAGAAGAACTCGTCAAACATGTCAGTTCATCAGATGTTGTCGGCTTCGCCGAAGTATCGGGCGACCGCAACCCGATACACCTTTCGGAACACTTCGCAGCACGCACCCCCTTCAAAACCCGGATCGCACACGGCCTCTACACGGCAAGTCTCATCTCCGCGGTTCTGGGAACCCGGCTCCCGGGCCCCGGTGCGATCTATCTGTCGCAAACCCTCAACTTCAAGGCGCCCGTCAAGATAGGCGACGACGTCAAGGTGACGGTAACCGTCGAAGAACTGATGGAACGGGGCAACCGCGCCCGGCTTTCCTGCATCTGCAGTGTGGAAGACACCGTCGTCCTCGAAGGCGAAGCGCTCGTGAAGGTTCCGGGCCGCGACGACGACAGCGCGCGGACCTGACTGCAAAACCGGTCCGGGTGCGGCGGTGATTTCCCCACCTTGACGTTTTCCCGCGCACGCGGCAGTTTCCTCGCCGGCGCCTAAATACGGCGCCGGTCCCAGTGCTCGCCCTGATTGCCGATTCCAGAGAAGCCGTTCCGGCCGTACTATGCGCGAAGGTTTGCTGCATGAACCCGTCCCGATCCGCCGATTTCCTCGTTGCCGACAGCCTGGAAGCGTTTCCCGATGAGCTGAAGGGCGGCGTCGTCGCGATCGGCAATTTCGACGGATTGCACCGCGGACACCGGGCCGTGCTCGACGCCGCTCTCGGTCTCGGCCGCGGCATGCATCACCCCGTGTTCGCGATGAGTTTCGAACCGCATCCCCGGACCGTTTTCAACCCGTCAAAACCGGTATTCCGGCTGACACCGGCGCCTCAGAAAGTCGACATGCTGAAAGTCTGCGGGCTGGACGGTGCACTGATCCTGCCCTTCAACAAGGAATTTGCAGGCGTCGAAGCACGGGCGTTCGTGCAGGACATCCTGATCGACACGCTCGGGATTTCGCATGCGGTCACCGGTTACGATTTTCACTTCGGCAAGGCCCGGCAGGGAACACCGGACTATCTGCGCACCGCCGGGGCCGAACACGGCTTCGGCGTGACCATCGTGCAGCGCGAAGAAGACGAAGGTGCCGAAGTCATCTCGTCCACACGCATTCGCGACTGCCTTGCCGCGGGCGACATCGCCCAGGCCAATGCCCTGCTCGGCTACAGGTGGTTTTTCGAAGGAACCGTCGAACACGGCAACAAGCGCGGGCGGGATCTCGGCTACCCGACCGCGAACCTGCACATGAACACCGACTGTCCCCTGCTCGAGGGCATCTATGCGGTCAAGGTGAAAACACCGGATGGCTGGTTCGACGGCGTGGCCAGTTACGGCAGGCGGCCGACTTTCGACAACGGTGCGGTCGTTTTCGAGGTGTTCCTGTTCGATTTTTCCGGCGATCTTTATGGCCAGCCGCTCAGGGTGCACCTTGTGTCGCACCTGCGCGGCGAAGAAAAATTCGAAACCGCCGATGCGCTGGTTGCCCAGATGGACAAGGACAGCGCGGAAGCGCGTGCCGCACTCGCCTCGATCCGGCCGCTTTCCGACATCGACCTGAAACTTCTGGACCTTGCCGGGTGACCGCCACTTCGACGCCGGTGCAAGTCCCGCACAGTCCGATGCTGGCCATGCTGCTGATGACGGTCGCCATGCTGATCGTGCCCGTCATGGACATCACGGCCAAGTACCTGTCGGCCTGGCTGCCCGCGCTTGAAGTGACATTCGGGCGGTTTTTCTTTCAGTTCCTGATCTGTCTCGTCATTGCCGTCGCCGCCGGCCGCATTACCCGGCTGAAGGCACGGCAGCCGGTGATCAATTTCGTGCGCGGTATCCTGCTCGCGGTGGCCTCCCTGAGCTTCTTCACGGCCGTCAAGTACATGTCGGTCGCCACTGCGATTTCGATCTTTTTCATCGAACCCATGATCCTGACCGTTCTCGCCGCGCTCGTCTTGAAGGAGAAGGTCGGAATCCGCCGGATCGGCGCGATCCTCGTCGGGCTGCTGGGAGCGGTCATCATCCTGCGGCCAAACCTTGCGGAAATCGGCCTTGTCAGCCTGCTGCCGGCTTTCACGGCCCTGGTGTTCTCGTTCTATCTGCTGATCAACAAACTCTACCCGGTTGAGGACAACCTGCTCACGATCCAGTTCGGGGCCGGTCTGTCCGGAGCCCTCCTCCTGGGCTGTGCCCTGCTGATCGGCTCCTATGGCGAGGTCGAAGGATATGAATTCGTGCTGCCCACATTCGGCCAGACTGCCTTGCTTGCCCTTATCGGCCTGATTTCCTTCGCGGCGCACGGGCTTGTCGTCGCGGCGTTTCAGCGCGGCAGCGCCAGCCTGCTCGCGCCGCTGCAATATGTAGAGATCGTGGGGGCGACCCTGTTCGGCTATCTCGTCTTTGCCGACTTTCCCGACGGGCCGACCTGGGTTGGGATCGCGCTCATCATCGGCAGCGGCCTTTACATCGCGCACCGGGAACGGCTCCGGAAAACCGGATCTCAGGCAGATGCGGTCCCGGAGATGTGACCCGGCTCACCGGTTTGCGCGCGGCCTTCGCCGGAAAGATCAAGACGCCGGAGGCCGAGCCACACGATGGCGAGCGGCAGGAGCGGCGCCATCGGAAACCCGAGAAAAATGGCAAAGGCTGGTGTCGACGCGGACAGGCTGATCACGAATGCCAGCAGGATCTTCTCGAACGGCAAGAATCCGTTTCTCAGCCCGTCCCGGATCACGAAGGCGCACGGAATGATCAGCAGCGTCAGGTCATAGGACAGGGCAAACGGTGTCACCAGAAGCGTTCCGCCGACCAGAACCGCCGACCTGACCGCCATGTCTTCCGTCCGGCGCCAGACCCTCCAGACGCAGACGAGGGCGCCGATGCCGACACCAGCCTGCAGTCCCATCGCAACAGCGTGCCCGATCCCGAGCTGGCGGAGGCTGCCGTAAACCGAGATCATCTTGCCCCACTCGACGCCGCCGATTTCCATCATGGCGGAGGCGACCGGTGCCTGCTGCCAGAACACCTGCCAGACACCGACCCCGAAGCAAAGCACGCTTGCGGCAGCCAGCACCACAGTGGTTGCCGACGCGCTCAGGAAAGTTCGCCAGTTCAGGGTCGCGATCAGGGCCACCGGAGCCAGGATCCCGAGTTGCGGCTTGATCGTCAAAATGCCGAGCGCAATGCCTGCAAGGATCATGCGCTGCCGCTCGACGCCGACAAGAAAGAACCCGTAAAGCGCCGCCGTCAGTGCCGCGTTCTGCCCATGAAAGGCATTGTTGGCACAGGCCGGAATGATGATCAGGCACGCAGCCAGAAGCCATTTGCCGGTGATCAGCCTGCAGGAAACGCACAGGAGCGCGGTGGTGGACAGAATGAATACCGCGAAAGCAGCCTTGTAGGGCAGCGCCGCAAACGGGGTGAGCAGCATCTGGAATGTCGGCGGGTAGAAGAACCCGAAAATCGTATCGGAGCCCGAAAGACTTTTTTGAAGCGCTGAAAACTCCGCCGGTATGTAGACAAGTTCCGGCGCACCCGCGAGCGCCTGCCGCCCGGCCAGCCAGAAGCTGAAATAGTCCATCAGGACCGTGCCGTTGGCCGCGCCGAAGGAATTGGGAACCAGAAGCATCCAGACGAGCCCGAGGCTCAGGCCAATGCCCGAACACAGGCAGGCAAAACCGATCCTGTCCCAGGTCAGCCAGGCCCCTTCGCGAATACCCTTTTGCCAGAAAGTCGTCCGGAAATTCCGTGCCGTCATGCCAGTGCCCCGACTTCACGCGGTTGCGATAGACTGTGGAGGCGCACCGACACGAACAGCAGCAGCGCCGGAGCGAGAAGGCCCAGCGGCACACCGGTGACGGCGCCGAGATACCTGCTCGATGCGGACACAAGAACCGCCACCGCGATGAGCGTCCACATGTAGGAAAAGGCCTGCTTGCCGCGCGTCGCCTGCATCAGGAACGCGATTGCGATGGCCATGGCCGCCAGATCGTAGGGAAGCACATAGGGTGTCGCGAAGAAGCCGGCGGACACCAGCACCGCCGCCTTGATGCCGAATTCGGCGTGCGATCGCCAGACTTTCCAGATCAGGACCGCCGCAGCCAAGGCGGCCAGAGCCTGCACCAGGTAGGCCGGCGAAGCCGACAAACCGAGCATGCGGGCCGAGGCATAGACAGACGCCATCTTGAAAAATCCGGCCATGCCCTGGTCCGTCGCCTGACCCGTGAAGACAGCCTGTTGAAAGAAGGCCAGCCAGGTGTCGTTGCCCAGAACCGCCCAGCTGAGAGCGGCAAAGACAACCGCGGTTACCGCGGCAGACAGGAATGCACGGTGGTAACCGGCGGCCAGAAAAGCGATAGGCAGCAGGACACCCATCTGGGGCTTTATCGTCAATAGCCCGATCAAGACGCCGGCGAGCACCTGGCGGCGCTCGGAAAGAGCAGCCAGGCCGCCACCGAGAAGGGCCGCACACAAAAGCGCATTTTGACCATGAAACAGCGCGTTGAAGGTCGCTGGCAAAGCTGCGATCAGCAGGAACCCCGTCCAACTGCGCAGGATCCTCGCGCAGGCAGCCCCCGCGAGCGCCAGACAGACACCCTGGGAAAGCGCGTAGGCCGGAATGGCAGCCATCATCCCGAGTGGCGCCACAATCAGCAGGAATGTCGGAGGATAGAAGAACGGATAGAAGGCGCCGTCTTCCAGGTAAGGTGCCTGCAATGCGTGGAACGCGGAATTGTCATAGACGACGTGCGGCGAGCCGCGCATCACCTCACCGCCCGCCAGCCAGAAACACAGGAAATCGCTGATCGGAACGGCTCCGTCGACGATGGCCGGCCCGGACGGAGAGAAAAAATAGATCAGTACGCCGAGATAGGCCGCGAAGGCCATCAGCCCGGCCGGGATCAGACGATCCCGCGTCGCCCAGTGTGCTTCCGAGAAATACGCAACCATGCCTTCCTCTTCTCCGATTGCCCTCTTCTTTAACGACTAGCCGTTAAAGAAAGCCTGCAATTCGCTTTCAGAGCGCCGCGAAATACGGGGTCGCCTCTTTATTCGGTTCGCAAGTGCTGCTATGTCCCATCCCATGCACGACAAGGACTTCATATTCACCGGCATACGGATGATCGCGATCGCGCGAATTACCTGCCCGGCCTTCGGCTGACGCGAATGACGCGGCGCCAGGGACCGGGACCTTCGTGTTCTTGCCGCCTGACGACAGGTGCGCACTCTCTTGAAAAATGACGGGCACAACGCCCGAACGACCGGATCGAATTGACGATGACCGAAACAGATAAACGCGACTATTCAGAAACGCTGAACCTGCCGCAAACCGACTTTCCCATGCGCGCCGGGCTCCCCAAGAAGGAACCCGAGATTCTTGCACGCTGGGAAAGGCTCGACGTCTACCGGAAGCTGCGCGAACAGGGCAAGGACCGCAACAAGTTCGTGCTGCATGACGGCCCGCCTTATGCAAACGGCAACATTCACATCGGCCACGCGCTCAACAAGACGCTCAAGGACATCGTGACCCGGTCCATGCAGATGATGGGCTACGAGAGCAACTACGTTCCGGGCTGGGACTGCCACGGCCTGCCGATCGAGTGGAAGATCGAGGAACAGTACCGCGCCAAGGGCAAGAACAAGGACGAAGTTCCGATCAACGAATTCCGCAAGGAATGCCGGGAATTTGCCGAGCACTGGATCGATGTCCAGCGCAAGGAATTCAAGCGTCTCGGGATCGAGGGCGACTGGGACAATCCCTACCTGACGATGCGTTTCGACAGCGAGGCGACCATCGCGCAGGAACTCATGAAATTCGCCATGTCCGGACAGCTCTACCGCGGTTCGAAGCCGGTCATGTGGTCCGTTGTCGAAAAGACGGCGCTTGCCGAGGCGGAGATCGAGTATCAGGACTACAAGTCCGACATGATCTGGGTGAAGTTCCCGATCACGACCGCCGGGGGCAGCGACGAAGCCGCCGTGAACCAGCTGCTCGACGCCGCGCTCGTCATCTGGACGACCACGCCCTGGACCATCCCGGGCAACCGGGCCATCTGCTATTCCTCCCGCATCGCCTACAGCCTCTACGAGGTCACGCAGGACGGATTGCCGGACGACAACTGGGTCCAGAAGGGCGACCTGCTCGTCCTCGCCGACGCACTCGCGGCGGATGTGTTCAAGAATGCCCGCATCGAGGCCTTCGAACGGGTGCGCGCGGTTGCACCCGAAGAACTGGCCGCGGTCACATGCGCACACCCGCTCGCCGAGCTGGATCTGGGCGGCTACGAGTTCGACGTGCCCGTGCTGGACGGCGACCACGTGACCGACGATGCCGGCACGGGGTTCGTGCACACCGCACCCGGCCACGGTTCGGACGACTTCGAGATCTGGATGGAAAAGCGCGCCGACCTGGACGCACGCGGCATCAACACCGCCATTCCGTTCACGGTCGCCGATGACGGCTTCTACACGAAGGATGCGCCCGGCTTCGAAGGCTTCGAGGTCATCACCCACAAGGGTGAAAAGGGCAAGGCGAACAGGGCAGTCATCGAGAAGCTGAAGGAAAGCGGCAACCTCATCGGTCTCGGACGGCTGACGCACTCCTACCCGCATTCCTGGCGCTCCAAGAAACCGGTGATCTTCCGCAACACGCCGCAGTGGTTCGTCTACATGGACAAGGCCCTGTCCGGCGACAAGGACACGCTGCGGACCCGCGCGCTCACCGCGATCGACGAAACGCGTTTTGTGCCCGGTAGCGGCCAGAACCGGCTGCGGTCCATGATCGAAAACCGTCCGGACTGGGTGCTGTCGCGCCAGCGCGCCTGGGGCGTTCCCATCACCGTCTTCATTCACAAGGACACGGCCGAGATCCTGAAGGACGAGACGGTCAACAGCCGCATTTTTGAGGCGTTCTGCGAAGAGGGTGCGGATGCGTGGTATGCGGACGGCGCCAAGGAAAGGTTCCTCGGCAACGACCATGCCGCCGACGACTGGGACATGGTCACGGACATTCTCGATGTCTGGTTCGATTCAGGGTCCACACATGCCTTCGTCCTGGAGCAGCGTGACGATCTCAAACCGGTGCGCCGCAAGGACGGCGGCAATGACTACGTGCTCTACCTGGAAGGCTCTGACCAGCATCGCGGCTGGTTCCATTCCTCGCTCCTGGAAAGCTGCGGCACGCGCGGCACCGCACCCTACGACGCCGTTCTGACGCACGGCTTCACGATGGCGGAAGACGGGCGCAAGATGTCGAAGTCGCTCAACAACCAGGTGTTCCCGCAGGATGTGATCAAGCAGTACGGCGCCGATATCCTGCGCCTTTGGGTGGCCTCCACCGACTACTGGGAAGACCAGCGTCTCGGCCAGGAAATCATCAAAACCAATGTCGACAGCTACCGGAAGCTTCGCAACACGCTGCGCTGGATGCTCGGTTCCCTGGCGCACGCAGACGGCGAGGACGTCTCACTTTCGGAGATGCCGGAACTTGAACGGCTCATGTTGCACCGTCTGACCGAGCTGGATCAGCTGGTGCGCGAAGCCTACTGGGAGTTCGACTACAAGAAAGTCACTCATCAGCTGTTCACGTTCATGACCGTCGAGCTGTCCGCCTTCTATTTCGATGTGCGCAAGGACACGCTCTATTGCGATGCCGCCTCGTCGAACCGGCGCAAGGCCTCACTTTACGTGATCGACAAACTGTTCAACTGCCTGGTGACGTGGATGGCACCGATGCTGCCTTTCACCATGGACGAGACATGGGTCACGCGGTACGGCGAAGGCACATCCGTTCACCTTGAACAGTTTCCGGCCGTTCCGGCGAACTGGAAGGACGACGCGCTTGCCGCCAAATGGACGAAGATCCGGACGGTACGCCGGGTGATCACCGGTGCGCTTGAAGTCGAGCGCCGGGAAAAACGGATCGGTTCCTCCCTCGAGGCACATCCGGTCGTTCACGTGACCGACCCCGAGCTGATGGCTGCGCTGGACGGCCAGAACATGGCTGACATCGCCATTACCAGCCAGCTGACGCTCTCCGCGGAACCCGCCCCTGCGGGCGCCTTCATGCTCGAGGACACCAACGGTGTCGCGGTGGTGCCGGCACTGGCGGAGGGCCAGAAATGCGCGAGATCGTGGAAGATCCTTCCTGAAGTCGGCACGGATCCGGACTATCCAGATGTCACGTTGCGCGACGCTGCTGCCCTGCGGGAGTGGGATGCGGCGCATGCCCCTGCCTGAGGCCGCGGAGACGGAGAGCGCATGAGCGACCTTCAGCAACCCGATCCGGTCACGGCCAAACGGCCCCTTGTCTGGGGCCGTTTCAGCTCCCTTGTGCTTGCGGTAGCCCTGACAGGCTTCGTGCTGGACCAGACGAGCAAGCTCTGGCTGCTGTTCGGCTACGGACTTGGCGTGAACGGGCCGATCGAGGTCCTGCCCTTTGTGGAGTTCGTTCTGGTCTGGAACCGGGGGGTCTCCTACGGGCTCTTTCAACAGGACAGCCTTGCCGGCCAGTGGATCCTTGCCGGGCTGACCCTTGCGATCACGATCGGAATGTGGGTCTGGTCCGCCAGATGCCAGTCAAAGCTCGTGGCCCTGGCGCTCGGCCTCGTGATTGCCGGGGCTCTCGGCAACGGGGTCGACCGATTCGCCTACGGCGCTGTTGTCGACTTCGTGCATTTTCACGTCGGCGATTTCTCCTGGTATGTCTTCAACATCGCCGATGTGTGCATCATTGCAGGTGTTGCCGGTCTCCTGTATGACAGTTTCAGGAATGGTCCTAATTCAGCCGCAAAATGAATGTTTAAGGCTGGACAGGTCGACGTTGGGATCGTGTTCCCAACTCTTAACACAGGCAATCGGGGAGTCTGCTGTGGTGCGGACGAAAGCGAACTGGATCAAAAACGGTGCCATCGCCGTTCTGTTGACGGGACTGGCAGCTTGCCAGGCAGCCGACGGTACGTCCCAGGCGCCGGACGTGGCGCTGGTCAACTCGTTCATGACGGGCCTCGGTGCCGTTGACCCGAACGAAAAGCCGATCGACTACAAGCCGCGCGCACCGCTTGCGATGCCTGCCGAACCCGGGGCACTTCCCGAGCCGGAAACGAAGGTAGCGGGCACCGACTCCGCCAATTGGCCCAAGCAGGAAGAAAACACGCAGTTCCAGGAGCTTAAAGAGCTTTATGCCGGGTCAGGCGGTGTCAACAAGGAGCCGCTGACACCCGAACAGATGCGTGGCTTCAAGATCACCGGGGTGACCGGTCAGACGACGCGCAATCTGGATGAGGAACGCCGTCAAAACGACATCGCCGAAGGCGAACTCCTGACCCGCGACCAGCAACGCGCCGAGTGGGAGAAATACCAGCAGCTCAAGGGGCAGCAGGCAGGCCTGGAAAACAACGGCGTCGCCACACGCCGCTATCTGACCGAACCGCCGACATCCTACAGCACGCCCTCGCCGGACGCGCCGATGCCGGACATCGTGAAGAAGGAAAACAAAGGCAAGCCGACAAACTACGACCCCTATTCGAGCACGCCGATCGATCCGCGATGTCTTGAGGGCCAGTCACAATATTGTAACTGAACCAGCCCCGGTATACTGCGGATAACAAATTTTTAATGGGACCTTCGGACCGGCTTTCCTATATGGAAGGGTCAGTCCGGAGGTTTTTTGTTTCAGGCCAGAACGGGAGTTGCACGTGAACCCATTGCATAAAAAGCTTCACCCAACGATTTCACACAGACTGAAAGTCTCGGCCCGCTTGTTCTTGTTGCCGGCCCTTTTGCTTGGAACCACTGCCATGGTCCCGGCGACGCCGGCCAAAGCCGAGCCCCTCTTTTCCAGCAACATCGTCATCGCTCCGAACCTTGAAAGCTTCAGACTTGAAAACGGTCTGGAAGTGATCGTCATCCCGGATCGCCGCGCACCGGTCGCCACGCACATGATCTGGTACAAGGTCGGATCGGCGGACGAACCGGAAGGCCAGTCGGGTGTCGCCCATTTCCTTGAGCACCTGATGTTCAAGGGAACCCGTGCCCATCCCGATGGTGCCTTTTCGAAGATGATCGCCGAACGCGGCGGACAGGAAAACGCCTTCACCAGCCTGGACTACACGGCCTACTTCCAGAAAGTCGCGAAGGAACACCTTCCGCTGATGATGAAGATGGAAGCGGACCGCATGGAAAACCTGGTCCTGACCGACGAGGTGGTTGATCCGGAACGCGACGTCGTGCTCGAGGAGCGGCGCAGCCGTGTCGACAGCGAACCGGGATCGAGGCTGCGCGAGGCGATGAGCGCCATCACGTTCGTGAACCATCCCTATGGCTCTCCCGTCATCGGATGGCAAAGCGAAATCGAGGCACTGAACAAGGATGCCGCGATCGACTTCTACAACCGCTTTTACACGCCGAACAATGCCGTGGTGGTGATTGCCGGCGATGTCGACGTTGACGATGTCCGCAAACTTGCGGAAGAGACCTACGGCAAGGTTCCGCGGCGCGCCGAACCGGGAGAACGGATCCGGGCGGCCGAGCCGCCGCTATCAGGCGAACGCCGCGTTGCGGTGTCCGACCCCAGGGTGCGTCAGGAATCCATCTCACAGACCTGGGTGGTACCCAGCCAGACCACAGGCGAAGGCAAAACGCCCGAAGCGCTGGATATCCTGTCCTATATTCTGGGAGAAGGTCCCTCCAGCCGTCTGCACAAGTCCCTGGTGCTCGACCAGGAGGTCGCGACCGGTGCAGGCGCCTATTATCAGAGCCGCGCTCTCGATGACGGCCGCTTCGGCATCTATGCGGCGCCACGCCCCGGTCATACGCTTGAAGAGATGGAGCGCCTGATATCCGTCGAGGTTCAGAAACTGCTCGACGAAGGCGTCACCGATGACGAAGTCGCGCGGGCAAAGAACAGCATGATCGCGAGCGCGATCTATGCCCAGGACAGCCAGTCGGGCCTTGCGCGCCTGTTCGGCAGCGCGCTGACGACCGGCCAGACCATCGCGGATGTACAGAGCTGGCCTGCGCAGATCGGTTCGATCACGGCGCAGGACGTGCTGGACGCTGCCCGCAAGTACCTCACCGGAACGCCGGTCTATGGCGAACTCAGATTTGAAAACCCGACCGAGCCGGAAGCGGCCCTGACAAGTGCAACCAATATCAACGACAAGTCCTGATAGATGATGCAAAACAGAGTACTTCACGCGACGGCGTCGCTCGTTGCCGTAACGTTCATCACGTTGCTGGCATTCACCCGCCTTGCTCATGCAGTTGAGGTCGAAAAGGTTGTCAGTCCCAAGGGTATAGAAGCCTGGCTGGTCGAGGATCACACCGTCCCGATCATTGCCCTGAATTTCTCCTTTGACGGCGGCACGACACAGGATCCCGCCGGAAAAGAGGGGCTGACGCGCCTCCTTGCCGCCTCCCTTGATGAAGGGGCCGGCGACCTCAGCTCCGAGGATTTCCAGGGCAAGCTGGAAGAACTGGCCGTCAGCATCAGCTTCAGTGCCGGCAGAGACCGTTTTTATGGCAGCCTGCGCACCCTGAAACCGATGCTGCCGCAGGCCACAGAGCTTCTGTCTCTGGCCGTGAACGAGCCACGTTTCGACGACAATCCGGTCGAGCGCATGAAAGTGCAGCTGACGACGCAGATCAGGCGTAACGAAAGCAGCCCGAATGCGATTGCAGGACGTCAGCTTGCCGATTTCATGTTCAGCGATCATCCCTACGCCCGTCCGACGATGGGGACTGTGGATACGATGGCAGCGCTCAACCCGGACGATCTGCGCGCGCAGCATGAGAAGATCCTGTCGCGGCGCGATCTGAAAATCGGCGTCGTCGGTGCCATCGACGCAGACACGCTCGCCCAGATGCTGGACACGGTTTTCGCATCCCTTCCGGAAGATTCGGACCTTGCAGAAGTGGCAGAACTCATGCCCCGGACCGGTTCGAACCTGCACCGGGAACTCGAGGTGCCGCAGACCACCATCCTGGTGGCCCTGCCCGGCCTGAAGCGCGACGATCCGGACTACCAGGCCGCCTATGTCATGAACCACATCCTCGGCGGCGGAACATTCACGTCCTGGATGTATCAGGAAGTCCGGGAAAAACGCGGTCTGTCCTACGGTGCAAGCACTTCCTTGTCGCCCTACCGGCACACGGGACTGCTGATCGGCTCGGCGGCGACCAAGTCGGACCGCGCCGGCGAAACGGTAGATGTGATGCTGGATCAGCTACAGCGCATGGCGACGACCGGCCCGACGGAAGAGGAACTCGACGCGGCGAAACGCTTCATCACCGGCTCCTACGCGCTCCGGTTCGATACCTCGGGCAAGATCGCACGCCAGCTGGTCGCCCTGCAGAATGCCGATCTCGGCATCGACTATTTCGACCGCCGCAACAGCGAGATCGAGGCAGTGACGCTGGAAGATGTGCAGCGTGTCGCCAAGCGGCTGCTCGCCGAGCAGACGCCGACGATCGTAACGGTCGGCATGGAGCAGATCTGATCTGAAGAATGCCATAGCGACGGCACGCTCGTCAGGCTGCCCCGGCGGTTTCGGGATCTACCCGGCCGCCGTTCGCGCCGGGCCCGGCGCCGCCGTGCCTTGCAGGACTTCGGCCCTGACCGGGCGCGGCGGTGAGAACAGGTTGCCCTGGGCGAACTTCACGTCATAGTCGAGAAGCTCAAGGACCTGGGACTCCGTCTCCACGTGATCGGTGATCAGTTCCATTCCGTAGCGATGCAGCAGATCGCCGAAATCCGACGGATGAATGTGACCGTGGTTGGCCTCGCGCCTGCCGATCAGATAGTCGCCATGCAACTTGGCATATTTGAAGCCCCGGCCCGCGAGCGAGTTGAAATCCATCTTCATGTCGCTGATGCGATCGATGGAAAACCGGAAACCGGCTTCGTAGAGCGCATTCAGGCTTTCAAGTTCGATGCCACCCATTGCGGCGACATCGGTCTGGGAAAACTCGAACACGAGCACGTCGGCATAGGCCCGGTTGGATTGGACGAATTCAAGGAAGCTCGGGAAAAAGGCGTCATCAATCAGGGACGCCGAAGAGATGTTGCAAAACAGGATCGCATTCCGATTGCGCGACGTCAGCCGCTTGATCACCTGCAGCGACCGTTGCAGAAGCAGGCTGTCGATACGCGAGATCTGCCCGGAAAGAACGGCTTCGGGAAGAAAAACGCTTGCCTCGACCGCATTGCCCTCGGTGTCGCGCAACCTGGTAAAGGCTTCGTAGTATTTCACCTGCCTCTGGGGCAGGGTCACGATCGGCTGCAGGAAAAGTTCAACCCGATTGGCATTGAGGGCGGAAGTGATCAGCTCCCGCATGGCCAGGTTCGGTTTCGGCTGATCGGCAGCGGCCGAGCCGGTGTCAGCGAACGGGAAATCGTCTTCAGGACCAGCCTCGCGTCCGGCCTGCGAACCGGCTCCGAAGGGGACAGGCGCGGGCCCGGCCGCCGCGACCGGAGTAACGCCGTATTTGCGGTCCCAGGCCTCCATGTCGGCCTGCGCGGCGCTTTCACCGGCCTGGACCTGGCCGTGATGCCAGTGCGGCGGTTCGGCAGGCATGGCTGGCGGCTGACCGGGGGTCTGCTGCTGCCCGGCATGCGGCACGGCGACAGGCGGCGCGGCGGTGGCGTGCGGCGGGGCTGAAAAGGCCGGGGGTTGTGCGAATGCCTGAGCGCGCATGTCCGGCTGCGTTTGGGGATAGTGCGGCAAGGATGGTGCCGGAGGCGGTGGTGCCAGCGCCTGCTGGTCTTCGACCCGGGTTTCAAGGTCCGACATGGCCTCGGCCATCTGCTTCACCAGGGTTCCCAAAACCTCCACTTCCGCGAAGAGCGGGTCCATCTCGGCACGCGTTCTGCGAGGCATGGTGTGTTCCATGCCGGTCAACCGTCCCTCCAGATTACCGACATCCTCGTCCAGATCCGCCATCCGGTCTTCGAGGCGATCGACCGCTTCGCTGACCGCGCCGCGATCCCGGGCCCGGCCGACCAGCAGGTGGATCAGGATCATCGTGCACATGAGTGCAAGCGACAGGGACACCGCTTCGCCGAATGGCCGCCCGAACTGGAATATCAGCACCGTCGCGGACGACAGTGCGATAATGGCCATGCATATTGCTACAAAGATGGTCCCCGTCCGGCCCATGGTGTCTGAGAGTTCCGACCCGAATCAAAATTACCGGTCAATCATGCCTTAAGATCTGGCACACTCCGAATCCGCAAGCCCGTTTCCGGTGCGAAATGCGTGACTTGTCCCCGACTAAGCACAACCAAAGGCGCTGACAATCGGGTTTGCGCGTAAATTCAAAGACGGAGCTCATACTTGCTCCATCTTGAAGACGGCACGTGACGCTGCGGATTTAGGGATTTGCAATCACCTGTAAGTCGGTTAAAATTACGTTAGGGCAATTTGTCGTGGTGCTTTTGAACCGGTTACCATAGGGGACTGGAATGCACGCCGCCGCCCGCACGGGACGTCATCGCACAGATCGAAGAGACCAGGACGAACAGGCCGAAACCGGCCCGCTCGCCCAATCCAGCGCGATCGAAACCGCTCCCGTGGAGCGCAGCGACGGTCCCGGGTGCAGCGATGAAAGCGTGAGGGCCGCCCTGGTCAGCGCGCTCGAGAGCCCCGAGTTTCGCTCCGCACCGCAGCTCAGGTCTTTCCTCGACTTCATCGTGCACGCGGCGCTGGAGGACAATCAGGAAAAGATAAAGGGCTACACGATTGCCGTGGAAGCGCTGGGGCGCTCCGAGGACTTCAATCCTGTCACCGATCCGATTGTACGCGTCGAGGCCGCGCGGCTGC
Organism: Roseibium sp.; assembly: GCF_965229775.1. Lineage (GTDB taxonomy): Bacteria > Pseudomonadota > Alphaproteobacteria > Rhizobiales > Stappiaceae > Roseibium. Next base: position 3,077,515 of record NZ_OZ245929.1, on the reverse strand, counting down.
GCCGCCGTCTGGCGAAGTATTACGCGGGTACCGGAGCGTCCGAACGCGTGCGCATCGTCATTCCGAAAGGAAGCTACGCCCCGGAGTTCGAGGCGATCCCGCAACCTGTGATCGACAAGGACGGTCCCTCGCCTTCGCACGATATCGCCACCATGTCGGCTTCACAGGGAAGTGGCGATGCACTCGCTTCGTCCGAAATGCCGGCAAACGCGGACGCTTCCGGGACACGCCACATTGACCCGGAACAGAGAGACATCGAAACCTCGCCCCTGCGCACCTACAAGGAAGTGCAGCCGTTGAGCGGCCCCACCGCCCAACCCCTGTTCCGCAAGAACGTCTCGTTACCAGTCGCGCTCGCCTTGGCCCTGGCATGCTTTCTTGCCGGCTTGCTGGCGGGCTCGCTCTGACACCCGGTTTTTGCTTAACAACTCGCAATCTTGGCGAGATAACTCAGCAAAAACTGCAAATTGCATCATCTGACAACGCTTTGTTTACCCTGTTCTGAGAATTATCAGGATGACGAATCTTTCGATGTCCGTCTGACCCAGATCTAGTGATGGGAGTTGCCCAGCGATGGGGAGTAATGAGGGCAATGCGTTGCCTGTGATTGTACGTGTACTTGATGCATCGGCTTCCGAAGCCGCACGCACCTCTGCTGTTTGCGCAAAACTGTCCACCTCTTGCGCCGATCCAATTCTCTATACGGACTCCGCCTCCTGCCTCCAGGATCTTGCGGACAAGTCAACCGACATTCTCATCATCGACCTGGAAACGATCGGCGGCGACGAAGCTCTGGAGGCCTATGCCGTCAGATGTCCAAAAGCCGTGATCATGGCGGTTTCGGCCAAGGGGTCCGTCTCGCGCGCCGTCAGTGCGATGCGCGCCGGAGCGCACGATTTCCTGACGAAGCCCTTTTCCCTGGATGCACTTGCATCAAAGATCTCGTTTCAGCTGAAGCAGCGCAGACCGGTGCCAGATGCGCCGACAGTCGAGGCGAGTGCCCCCTCGGACGTGAGCAGAACACCTGATCGCCAGCCTTCCAAGGCTCCACCGGCGCCGGCCACAAAGGCCGAAACACCGGGTACCGGCAAACTGATCGGCGTCTCCGTCCAGATGCGCGATGTGCACGAGCAGATCGCCCGCATGGCGCCTTCCCAGGCCCCGGTCTTCATCACCGGTGAATCCGGAACGGGCAAGGAACTGTGCGCAAATGCCATTCACGACCTGTCGGAGCGCAATCCGAACCGGTTCGTCACGCTGAACTGTGCCGCGATCCCGCGCGACCTGATCGAGAGCGAAATATTCGGCTACATGCGGGGCGCTTTCACCGGTGCCACGGAAAACCGGACCGGGGCCGCCGAGCAGGCCGACGGCGGCACGCTGTTTCTTGATGAAATCGGTGAAATGGATCTCATGCTGCAGAGCAAGCTGCTGAGGTTCCTGCAGACCGGCACGTTCCAGCGTCTGGGCGACACGCAATCCCGCCAGGTCGATGCCCGCATCATTTGCGCGACAAACAGAAACCCGGTTGCGGAAATCACCGCCGGCCGGTTCCGCGAAGACCTCTACTACCGGCTTCACGTGCTGCCGATCCACTTGCCGCCCCTGAGAGAACGCCGGGATGACATCCTGCCCCTGGCGGAAGCCTTCCTGACGCGGTACTCCACCGAAGAGCGCCGGAGTTTCAAGGGGTTCGATGCGGATGCCGAGGCGCGGATCCTGTCCTATTCCTGGCCCGGAAACGTGCGGCAGCTTGAAAACACCGTCCGGCAGATCGTCGTCATGAACGAAGGCGCAGCGGTCACGTTCGACATGCTGCCGATGGTCATCCGCGATCAGAGCGGCCGCCCGAATGCCGTCATCGACCTTTCCAGGGAACGCTCGCGCATCAGCGCGCCAAGCCGGCCGTTCGGTGCCATCGAACCCTTGTGGGCGCAGGAGCGCAAAATCATCGAGGATGCGCTCGACGCCTTTGACGGCAACATCGCGATGGCTGCCGCGGCACTGGAAATCAGCCCGTCCACCATATACCGCAAACGGCAGTCCTGGACAGCGCGCAGCATTTAACCGGCTATTGTTTACTGCATCGCACACATTTTCTTGTGTAACGCCTTAAGTCAGTCTATATCGGCAAAAATTCGCCAAGAATCGACAAGACTAAAAGGTGTTCCGGAAAGTGAACATGCTGCGCAACAATCGGATATCCCGAAAGGCCATTTCCGCTCTCCTCGTGACAACGGGCGTCGTTGCCGGGACGTGTTCCGCACTTGCGCAATCCCCCACCATTGCCACCCCCGCCGCAGCCTTCACCACGGCACAGGGCGCTTATGACGCCGCGTGGACCGAAAACGGCCTTGCCTTCCTGGTTGCGACCTTCACCCAGGATGGCGGAACGGCTTACGGCCAGTACTCACCGCGCAGCGGATCGGTTTTTCGCGACGACGAAGTGATGTCGATCTACGCCGAACCCGTGGGCTACGCCTTCACGGAAACGGATGGCGTTTATGCCTTCGACCTCACCGCGAGCTACAGGCTACTCAACTCCTCCGGGCAGGTGCTGGCCGAACAGGAGAATTTCGCGGAGTTTTCCGGCGAAGGCCGGTCGAAGCAGCGCGAGCTTGCCGCGGCACTTTCGTTCCAGTTCAGCGGGCTTCCGGCCGGTGAATACGAGCTCGAAACGCGTTTCAAGGACCAGACCGACGGAAAAGAAGCCGGTTTTACCTTGCCATTCACCATCGCCGATCCCAACTAGGGCTTGAGCGCGTCGAGCGGGCAACAGGGGGCCGGAAACCGGTCCGTACCGCCGCAACCGCGTCGCCGGGTCGCGGCGGCAGGCAATTTGGCCGGATCTCCGGATTAAATTCTCGTCACAAAGCATTGACAAAACGGGCGCCGCTGCATAAATCCATGGCGCTGTTAGCACTCGCCTTGAGGGAGTGCTAGCGTGCAGCGGGAATGACGCATTCCTGCTTCAGTCAACCCAATAATCATGTCTCGCGCGCTGCCAATTGCGTGGGGCGCGCTCATGAGAGGAAACAGTCTTATGGCATTTCGTCCACTGCACGACCGTGTCGTAGTTCGCCGCGTCGACTCCGAAGAGAAGACCGCCGGCGGCATCATCATTCCGGATACAGCTAAAGAGAAGCCGCAGGAAGGCGAGATCATTTCCGTCGGCACCGGCGCCCGCAAAGACAACGGCGAAATCGTTGCGCTCGATGTCAAAGCCGGCGACCGCGTTCTGTTCGGCAAGTGGTCCGGCACCGAAGTCAAGATCGATGGTGAAGACCTCCTGATCATGAAGGAATCCGACATCATGGGCGTGATCGCTTAATCCGACAGCGAACCGCTCCTGATCTCTTCAACTTCCCAATTTAGGTGAGACGACTCTATGTCTGCTAAAGAAGTAAAATTCTCCTCCGACGCACGTGAGCGCATGCTCCGTGGTGTCGACACCCTCGCAAATGCCGTCAAGGTAACGCTCGGCCCGAAAGGCCGTAACGTCGTTCTCGACAAGGCCTTCGGCGCACCGCGCATCACCAAGGATGGTGTTTCCGTTGCGAAGGAAATCGAACTGGAAGACAAGTTCGAAAACATGGGCGCACAGATGGTGCGTGAAGTCGCTTCCAAGACCAACGACATCGCTGGTGACGGCACGACAACCGCAACCGTTCTGGCCCAGTCCATCGTCAAGGAAGGCGCTAAATCCGTTGCCGCCGGCATGAACCCGATGGACCTGAAGCGCGGCGTCGACATGGCCGCGGCTGAAGCCGTCAAGGCTCTGGAAGCCGCTTCCAAGACGATCACCACGTCCGAAGAAGTTGCCCAGGTCGGCACGATCTCCGCAAACGGCGACGTTCAGGTCGGCCAGGACATTGCTGAAGCCATGCAGAAAGTCGGCAACGAAGGTGTGATCACCGTCGAGGAAGCCAAGTCCCTGGAAACCGAACTCGAAGTCGTAGAAGGCATGCAGTTCGACCGTGGCTACCTGTCCCCTTACTTCGTCACCAATGCCGACAAGATGCTGGCGGACCTGGAAAAGCCTTTCATCCTGCTGCACGAGAAGAAACTCTCCAACCTGCAGGCCATGCTGCCGATCCTGGAAGCTGTCGTTCAGTCTTCCCGTCCGCTCCTGATCATCGCTGAAGACGTCGAAGGCGAAGCGCTGGCAACCCTCGTTGTCAACAAACTGCGCGGCGGCCTGAAAATCGCAGCTGTCAAGGCGCCGGGCTTCGGCGACCGCCGCAAGGCCATGCTCGAAGACATCGCCATCCTGACCGGCGGTACCGTGATCTCCGAAGATCTCGGCATCAAGCTGGAAAACGTTTCCCTCGACATGCTCGGCACCGCCGAGAAAGTTGCGATCACCAAGGAAACCACCACCATCGTTGACGGTGCCGGTTCCAAGGAAGACATCGACGGCCGTGTCGGTCAGATCAAGGCCCAGATCGAGGAAACCACTTCCGATTACGATCGCGAGAAGCTCCAGGAGCGTCTTGCCAAACTCGCAGGCGGCGTTGCCGTTATCCGCGTTGGCGGTGCGACCGAAATCGAAGTGAAGGAAAAGAAAGACCGCGTCGACGATGCTCTGAACGCAACGCGTGCGGCTGTCGAAGAAGGCATCGTACCGGGTGGTGGCGCAGCCCTGCTCCGTGCGAAGAAAGCAGTCTCCGCGCTGTCTTCCGACAATGCCGACATCGAAGCCGGTATCAAGATCGTTCTGCGTGCTCTTGAAGCTCCGATCCGTCAGATCGCTGAAAACGCTGGTGTCGAAGGCTCCATCGTGGTCGGCAAGATCCAGGAAAACGACGACGACACCTTCGGCTTCAACGCGCAGACCGAAGAGTTCGTCAACATGATCGAAGCCGGCATCATCGACCCGACCAAGGTTGTCCGCACGGCTCTGCAGGATGCAGCTTCCGTTGCCGGCCTGCTGATCACCACCGAAGCCATGGTTGCCGAGCTGCCGAAGAAAGACGCAGCGCCGGCAATGCCGGGTGGCGACATGGGCGGAATGGGCGGCATGGGCTTCTAAGAAGCCCCAGCTCAAAAGCTTTACGGAAAGGGCGGCTCAAGGGCCGCCCTTTTTGCATGCCGCGCTCTTTGTCTGTCTGTCCCCAGTCTGTTACAGCTAGCGCATGGACCCTGCTTCTCTCCTTCTTCTGGCGACCGCGACTGCCGTGCTCGTCCTGATCCCCGGACCCAACGTGGCACTTTTTGTTGCGAACACGCTCGCCCACGGCCCGCGCTACGGTTGCGCAACGGTGGTCGGAACGACGATCGGCGTGGGCGTTCAGCTCGTGATTGTCGTGCTCGGGTTTTCCGCCCTGCTTCAGTTTGCTGCAAGCGCGCTCGCCGGGCTGAAATGGGTTGGCGTTGTCTATCTGATCTATCTGGGCGTCCGCGCCTGGCGTCAGGGAATTGACGATGCGGACCAGGTTCAGGCAACCGGAGGAACCTTGACCGGGTTGTTCTTCCAGGGCCTGTTCCTTGCAATTGCCAATCCGAAGACGCTTGTCTTCATCGCGGCCTTCCTGCCCCAGTTCACCGGCGACGTGCCGACTGCGGCCCACATGGCAACGGCAGCAGCCGTCTATCTCACGATCGTCTTTTTCGGTGATCTCCTTTGGGTGGCGGCAGCGAATATCTCCCGGCCGCTGGTCCTGCAATTGGGGCGCCTTCGTCACAGACTGACCGGCGCGCTTTTCATAGGCGCCGGCGTCGGTCTCGCGCTGGCCCGCGTCGAGCGCTGACACACAGTTTTCCTCACATCCGCACCGAAGCAGACCTTTTCACCGAAGATCGAGAAAGCGCGTTATGTCCGTTGTCGAATATGTCTATTCCGCTCATTCCGCATTTGCCTATCTCGGCTCGGCCGAGATCCTGCGGATCTGTTCGGACCATGAAGCCGTTCTGGTTCATCGGCCTGTCCTCCTTTCGCCCGTGGTCGAAGCACAGCGCAGTCCCGCCTTCCGCAAGCGGACACAGCAGCATGTCGACTACTTCTTCGGGCGGGAGATCGAACGGTGGGCGGAGTTCCGCTCCGTCCCGATCATCAACCACCGGCCGAGCCAGCATGACGCCGACTACAGCATCGCGTCGGGCATGATCATCGCCCTGGGCGAAACAGGTTCCAGCACCGACAGGATGGCGCACCGGCTCATGGAAGCGCACTGGCGCGACGACGTCGACCTGTCGGATGTGACCGCCCTCAAGGCGATTGCGAGCGAACTCGGGCTCGACCCCGAGGCGCATCTTGCGCAAGCCGCCTCGCAGGAAGTCCAGGAGAGGCTGCAGGAAAATACGAAATGGGCGGTCTCGAAAGCGCTGTTCGGGTCTCCGACCTATGTCGTCGACGGCGATCCGTTCTACGGACAGGATCACCTGCAACTGGTGGAGCGTGCGCTGCAAACCCCGTTCAGGCCGAATGACTGGTCCAATCCGCGTGTCGAGTGAACACCCCGGCGTTATGCCAAAGCAGCCAACCGCGCGCGCAGAAGATTGATCGTCGGCAAATCGGTTGCGAGGGAAATTGCCTTTTCATAGCAGCGTGACGCCGCCTCGCGGTTGCCGCGCCCCGCGTTGAGGTCTGCCCGAGCCGCCCAGAGCGGCTGGAAGCCGGTTCCGGCCTGCGCCTCTGCAATCTCGAGCGCCCGCAATCCCGCGGCCGGTCCGTGCAGCCTGCCGGTGACGACAGCCTGCGCAACCAGTCCGCCGGCAGACGGCGCCTGTTGCTGAAGCGCGAAATAGAGCTTGTTCAACGCCTGCCAGTCAGTCTGGCCGGTGTCCTTTCGCGCAACATGAACGGCTTCAATTGCCGCTTCGATCTGAAACCTTCCGACCGCTGATTTGCCATAGGCGCGGGTCAGCTGCCGGTTGCCGTAGGCGATGAGGTCGTCGCGCCAGAGGGAAACATCCTGTTCACCGGTCGGCACCAGCATGCCGTCCATGATCCGCGCCCCGGCTCTTGCATGGCTGAAGGCGATAAGCGCCGCCAGGCCAAGAGCCTCGGGATTATCTGCCATCAGGCGGCTGGAGAGATCGGCAAGATAGAGTGCCTCGTCACCCAGCGTGTCAGCCGGGTCCAGCCAGTCATGAGCATGCAGCGCATAAAGCGCTTCAAACAGGGCGGAGCTGCGTTCCTCCAGAACGGCCCCCTCCGGGATCTGGAACGGAATACCCGCGTCCCTGATTTTGGCCTTGGCACGGACCAGGCGCTTGGCGAGCGCAGCGGGCGAAATCAGGAACAATCGCGCGATGATCCTGGCTTCCATGCCGAGAACGGTCTGAAGCATCAGCGGAACATGCAAATCAGCCGCGATCGCCGGATGGGCACATACCAGCAGCAGCGACAGCCGCTTGTCAGGCAGGCCCTCTTCCGTTCGATCATCGCCGGGCATATCGGGAATTTCAGATTCGCTCGGAAAACGCAGCTGCTTTCGCTGCCAGTCGGTCAACGTGTTGCGGGCCGTGGTGAGCAGCCATGCATCAGGCTTGTCCGGAACACCCTTCGAGGGCCAGTGATCAAGTGCCTTGGCAAAGGCATCCGCCAGGGCATCTTCCGCCAGCGCGATGTCATGGGTGCGCGCCGACAGGAGCGCCAGGAGGCGTCCGTAGCTGTCCCGCGCAGCCAGTTCGGCTGCGCGCGCAGCGTCCGTCACACCGAGCCCATCGCAGAGGCCCTGATCTCGACCTTTCCGGTCTTGGCGGCGGGGCACTTTTCAGCCCAGGCCATGGCCGCATCGAGATCCGGCACGTCAATGACGAAAAACCCGCCGAGCGTTTCCTTCGTGTCGGCAAACGGTCCGTCCTGCACCTGCCAGCTGCCCCCTTTCAAGGAGAGCGTCGTGGCGGTTTCAACCGGCTGCAGCCAGTCCGTATCCACGAAAACACCCGCCTTCTGCAGGGCTCCGATATAGGCTCCATATACCTCCTTTTCGGCGGCCCAGTCTTCCGGTGTCATGCCGGCAAGATCGGCCGGGTCGGTGTAAAGCAGAAATGTGTAACGCATGTTCAAAATCCTTGTTGTCTCAATCTGATCAGGTGGCGGAGGCCAGGTTGTCAAGGCCCTGCTCGAAGCTCTTGCCCACCATACCGTCGAGGAATAGCCCGAACACGCGGGCAACCGGATTGAAGCCGAGATCCATATCCATGGTCCAGGTGACTTTCGTACCGTCGGGCATGCCTTGCGCGGAGATTTCCTGCACCGGTTTGCCCATCGGGCCCAGATCGATGTCGTAGCGCACACTGGTTTCCGTCACCCTGGCGACGGTCTGGGTGCCCTTGCCTTCCTTGCCGTCGAAGTGAAAGCCGGACCCTACGCCCGTATCCGGTCCGAAGGGTTTGATTTTCAGCGCCGGATCGGAGGTCAGATACGGGTTGAATGTCTGATATCCGTGGTTCGAAGCCGCCAGCTCCAGAATGGTTTCCGGTGATGCCGCAATCTTGGCATGGCGCTCCACATGCACGTTTTTCGGCAGCAACAGCGTCCCGGCACCGAGCAGCGCAACCACGCCCGCACCGCCTGCGAGGATCGTCCAGATCGTCATTTCCATCTCCTGTCAAATCAGCAAAGGCGACATTGCCTTCACTCACATGACGAACGGGGCGATGCCCGATGGACATTTGCCGCATTTTTTTCAAACCCGGCCGAATTCGGTGGTCATGACACGGCTGCGGCGACCCGGTACCATCCATGCATGACAGGCCGCCAGGGTACGGATATGGAATTGCTGCTGTTATGCGCCGGTGCGCGTGACAAGACGTGGACGGGCGCGAAGACCGCCTGCCCTCTGCGCACGAAAGGCAAACGGCAGGCGCAGAAAATCGGCTGCTGGCTTGGCCGGAAAGGCCTGCGCCCGGATGCCGTCCTAACCGAACCTGCGAACCGCGCGCAGGTAACGGCAGAAAAAGCTTTGAAGGCGGCTGGTTGGACGGCGGGTGGCATAAAAGCTTCGAAAGACCTGTCCGAAGGGCGCCTCCCCCCGCTTTCGGCCGAAAACCGTGTGCTCCTCGTTGCCGCCCCGAAACGTATCAAGGCCTTGGCAACCCATTTGGCACTTGAGATTGAAACCCTTTCCGGCGCGCTTTTGATTGTAGAAACTCGGGCGGGCCGCGCCAATTTGCGCGAATGCGTCGACCCACGGGATCTGCCGGACCTCTTTCCCCATCCGTCTCCGGACGGACCCGAGCGCAGACCAAGACCAGCCTACTACTACACCCAATCGGCGGTCATTCCCTTTCGAAGAACGAAGGCGGGCACGGAAGTTCTGATCATAGGGTCCAGCAGCGGCCGCCACTGGGTCGTTCCAAAGGGAATTATCGAACCCGGTTTGAGCCCGGCGCGGTCGGCCATGATCGAGGCCCGCGAGGAAGCCGGTGTGGAAGGCTCGACCGGCGACGAACCGCTCGGGTTCTATCGCTACGAGAAATGGGGAGCGACCTGCGATGTGGCCGTTTACGCCATGGAGGTCAGCCGGGTCCTGCAGGAGGGAGCGTGGGAGGAAAATCACCGGAACCGGCGGTGGGTGCCGGCTGAAGAAGCAGCAGCGCTTCTGAATGAGCCCGCACTGAAGAAACTCGCCCGGTTGATCTAGGAGCGCCTCGATCGTCCCTCATGCCCAGTCGAAGCGTACGCCTCCGAGATAGAAGATCGCCATACTGACGGTCGTGGCAAGAACGCCCGTGCCTGCGGCTTCCAGCCATTCCCCGTTAGAGGGGGCAGCCGTGTTAAGCGCGCCGTCGTGGATCGGGACCGGACTTTCGAGCATGGGTTCGTTGAACCAGCCATCTTCCTGAAGACTGGTTGCAACAATGGCTGCAGCCGGCTCGTCGAGACGCAAGCGTTGCTGGACCCTCGTGATTTCGCGCCTCGTCAGGTTTTCGTAGTAGAGCGTCTCGTAGGCGTAGAACGGACCTGTTCCGGTGTTCCTGGCGACGGCAGCGGTGGCAAAGATCACTGCGACAAGCGCCACTGCGACAAACCGGACAAGGCCGCCACGTGTTCGACTGATTGCCCGCATCCTTGCTCCTTCAATATGATTTTCTGCAGAAACGCCGTCGTTTGCCGCGAATGCCTTCGGGTACGGCCCCTAATCCAAATCTTTACGAAACTTCGGTATTTTTTGCGGTGTTTCAAGATCATGGCATGTTTCGACATGCCCAGAAGCGGTGTGTCTCTTGGCGGTTAGACTGGCATCCATCAGGACGGTTTTCGGAGTAGATCTTCGCACGCTGGCGCTGTTCCGTGTCCTGCTGAGCCTGTGGATCCTGATCGATCTTTTCATGCGCGCACGCGACCTCGTCGCCCACTATACCGACGCCGGTGTGATGCCGCGCAGCGTGCAGATCGAGCATCTTTACGCCACGACGTGGTCGTTCCACCTGGCAAACGGATCAGCCTGGTTCCAGGCCCTGCTGTTCTTCGTGGCCGGACTTGCCGCCCTTGCGCTCATGCTCGGCTGGCGCACCCGCTTGATGACCGTGATTTCCTGGGCTTTGCTTTTGTCGTTGCAAAACAGAAACACGTTCATCCTGTCCGGCGAGGACAATCTTGCACTGATGCTGCTGTTCTGGGCCATGTTTCTGCCGCTTGGCGCGCGCTATTCGATCGATGCCGCCCTGTCGCGGCGGCCTGTCTTCACCGGAAACGCCTATTGCACGATCGCAACCGCCGCCCTGCTGCTGCAGGGCATGTCCATGTACTTCTTCAGCGCGCTGTTGAAGACGCACCCTATCTGGACGCAGGACGGCACGGCCGTCTACTACGCGCTGCAGCTCGATTATCTGGTCACGCCGTTCGCTCTCTGGTTCCGGCAATTCGAGGGTCTCCTGACGGGATTGACCTTCTACGTCTACGTGCTGGAACTGGTCGGCCCGATCCTGATTTTCTCACCGCTGTTTCACCGCACATTCCGAACGGTGCTGATGCTGGCCTTCATCACCATGCATCTGTCGTTCGCGCTCTTCCTCGAGATCGGCTTCTTTCCGTTCATCTCGATCATCATGAACCTGACCTTCATGCCGGGCTGGATGTGGGACAGCCTCGCGCGCCTCATGCCTGCACGCGCGGACAGGCCCGTCGCCATCTGGTTCGATCGCGGCTGCGATTTCTGCGAGAAAACGTGCCAGATCCTGAAGGTGTTTCTGTTCCTTCCCGCAACGCCCGTCCGGCCCGCGCAGGACGATGCGGAGATCGGACCCGAGCTCGAAGCGCGCAATTCATGGGTTCTGACCGTCGGAAACGACCGCCACTTCAAGTTCGACGCGCTGAGCAGGCTGATCACGATTTCGCCGGTCTTGTTTCCGCTCGGGACGCTTCTGGGCCTCAAGGTCTTCCGGAAACCCGGTGACCGGATCTATGACTGGGTCGGGCGCAACCGGTCCTCGTTCTCGCGCGTTACGGCATTCGCGCTGCCGTGGTGCGACCGGCCACCGCGCTTCGGTGCCGTCACGCAGATGCTTGCAGCAGCCGCCTTCGTGTTCGTTACCGTACAGAACATATCGACCGTTCCGGCAAGCGGCCTGACGCTGCCCGCTCAGTTCATCGGCGTACGACAGGCACTCGGGCTTTACCAGAACTGGACCATGTTTGCGCCCTATCCGGAAATGACGAGCCCCTGGCCGGTGATCGAAGGTGAACTTGCGGACGGGACGATGGCGGACGTTTATAACGGCAGGACCGGTCTGGCCGATTTCGAAAAGCCGGAGATCGTTTCGCGACGCTATGCGAACTACCGGTGGCGCAAGTTCCTGTCGAATCTCGAGGACCAGTCCTATGAAGACGAAACGCAGGTCCTCGCTCTCAACTATGCCCGTTACCTTTGCCGGGACTGGCCGGACCGCATGACGGCCGTGGCTGCGCTTTCCAACTTCGTCATCTATTTCCAGATCGAGCGCACGCCACCTCCGGGCGACCAGAAGACGGTCGAGACGCGGCAGGTCTGGATACATGACTGTTTCGGTTGATTGCTTTTGCCGGTCTCTCCGCGAATACGGAGAGACCGCGCCGTGTGCCGTACCTAGTCACGGGCCGGAATGTTAATCGCCTTCTGGCTGGCAGGACGTGTCATGCAGGTGTCGACCCACCGGACGACATTCTTGAAATCGTGGTAGCCGACGACGTCGGCCGCCTCGTAGAACCCGTTGATGTTGCGCGCCCACGGCCAGGAAGTGATATCGGCGATCGTGAACTGGTCGCCCATGATGTAGTCACGGCCATCAAGCTGCTGGTCGAGCACGGCCAAGAGGCGCTTGACCTCGTCGCGGTAGCGTTCGAACGGACGGCGGTCTTCATATTCGCGGCCCGCGAACTTGTGAAAGAAGCCGAGCTGCCCGGTCATCGGGCCGAAACCACCCATCTGCCACATCACCCACTGGATCGCCTCATATTTCTTGCCCGGATCGGAGGGGATCAGTTTCCCGGTCTTTTCTGCCAGGTAGATCAGGATCGCACCGGATTCCCAAAGTGCGAGCGGTTTGCCGCCGGGGCCGTCCGGATCGATGATCGCGGGGATCTTGTTGTTGGGATTGAGCGACAGGAATTCCGGAGTCAGCTGATCGTTCGTCCCGAAGTCGACCTTGTGGGGCTCGTAGGGCAAGCCGGTTTCCTCGAGCATTGCCGAGACCTTGATCCCGTTCGGCGTCGGCAGCGAATAGAGCTGGAGGCGCTCTGGGTGCATTGCTGGCCATTTCTTGGTGATCGGGAAATCGGACAAGGCGGTCATGAAAATCTCTTTCGTTGTGCCCCTGCAGGTGGCGCGGGGATCCCGTTGCTCATATAGCACTCACGCAGCGCGATTAAACCCATCGGCATGTTGCGATGAATAAATTTGTTTTCGGGACCCGTTTCGCCCTGTATCACCGGCGCCCGACACAAGACAGGGGGATGTTCCATGCCAACAGATCATGAAGCACGGATCGAGCAACTTGAAATCGACCTGGCGCATGCGGGCCGCACGATCGAGGATCTCAACGGCGTGGTCGTGGAACAGGGCAAGCAGATCGATCGCCTGAGGCGCCTGGTGGACAAGATGACCGACCAGGTGGAGGAGCTGGCGGAGCAGGTTCTTCCCGCCCATCACGTCGAGAAACCACCGCATTATTGAACGCCAGCCGCGAACGCGAGCCATAGTTCGGAATTGTTTCCCGGTTTTGTCATCCCGGTTTGCCGTTCGAGCGGCAAGACCGGGATCCAGTATTCCCCGCGGCCAGAGGTAAAAAGGAGACGGAGGAACCAGTGGTTACTGGTTTCCGGCCTTCCCGGAATAACAAGTCCATTCACCCGGGATCCCCTCGCAAGACCCGTTTCCAGGTAAACCGGGCCGCAATGGGTCGGAATTGATCCATGACATGGACGCTGTGACGGCAGACCCTAGTGTGATGATCCTGAAACATGCCTTCCCTGGTGGCAATCGCCGGAGCGTGTTTCGGACTGAGACGACTCATGTCGTGACAACACACACGGATGCCACATGCGTTCACTTCGCTTTCCTGTGCTGCTTTCCCTGCTCGCTGCCGCGATCGCGGCCGCATACTGGTGGGCCAGCCGGCCGCCGGAGGTCAACGTTATCCGGCCGCACCGGGGGAGTGCCGCCGAGGTCGTATATGCCACCGCGGTGGTCGAGCCTGTCCGGTGGGCGAAGGTCACGAGCATCATTCGCGAGCGCATCATTTCGCTTTGCGGCTGCGAGGGCGCGGAGGTCCGCCAGGGCGACCAGCTCGCGGAGCTAGACAGCGGCGACGCCCGCGCGACGCTCGCGGAGCTGGAAGCGCGCCGCGAGCTCGCGCAATCAGACCGGGAGCGCACCCTGCAGCTGCTGGACCGGCGTGTCGTGAGCCAGCAGGTCTACGACAAGGCGCAGAACGAGGTGATCCGCATCAACGCCATGATCGCGGCCCAGAAGGAACGGCTCCGGGACTACCTGATTACCGCGCCCATGGACGGTGTCGTTCTGCGTCAGGACGGGTCCGTTGGCGAAGTCGCGGAACCAGGCGAAATCCTATTCTGGATCGGGCAGCCCCTGCCCTTGCAGCTGGTTGCGGAAGTGAACGAAGAGGACATTCCGAAAGTCCGCAAAGGCCACAAGGCGCTCATCCGTTCCGATGCATTCCCGGACGAGATGCTCACGGCAACGGTCGCAAGCATCACCCCGAAGGGCGATCCAGTTCTCAAGAACTACCGTGTCTATCTCGAACTTCCCCGCGACACGCTGCTGCGGATCGGAATGACCACGGAAATCAACATTGTCACCCGCGAAAAGGACGACGCCCTACTGCTGCCGCTCGCAGCCTTTGACGGATCGGTCCTGCAGGTCCTGAAAGACAAAAACCGGATTTCGCGAGTGGACGTCAAGACCGGCATTCGCGGCACGAGAACGGTCGAGGTGCTGGAAGGTGTCAGCGAACAAGACCAGATTGTTTTCCCGTTCCTGGAAGATCTATCGGAAGGAGACAAGGTCAGCCCGAACGCCGAAGGAGACAGGTAGTGCTGCTTCTCCGGATCGCATCGACGCATGTCCGCAACCGACTGCGGCAAACCATTGTTTCCACGCTTGGCGTTGCGCTGGGTGTCGGCTTTTCGGTCGCCATGGCCAGTCTCATGGAAGGCTCGCAACGAGATTTCATGACAACCCTGATCGAAGCCATTCCGCATGTCGAAATTCTGGACGAGAAACGCAATCCGGCCGAACAGCCCGCGACCGCCATTTACGACGCGGTTGCCTTCCACGGTCTCCGGCCCCTCGAAGACCTGCGCGGCATCCGCAATCCGACCGAGGCGATCGCCTCGCTGCGCGAGTGGGTCGACGGCGACTTCGCCCAACGGCTGAGCGGGCAGTCCGTGCTGCGCTACAGCGGACAGGATATTGGGATGACGCTGGTTGGTGTGGTGCCGAAGCGCGAACTGAAGGTTTCCAAGATCCGGGATGACATGCGGACCGGCAGTTTCGAAGCGCTCGATTCGACCGCGAACGGCCTGGTGATCGGACGTAAGGCCGCGGAGCGTCTCGGTGCCGAACTAGGCGATACGGTAACGCTGACATCGGCAAACGGTCTCGCGAAACGCTTCAAGATCGTCGGGCTGTTCCACACGGGCATCACGACAAGCGACGAGGGCCTGGCCTATGCGCCGCTCAAGGCGGTGCAGATCCTCCTGGAAAAACCGGACATCATCAACAGCATTTCGGTCAGGCTTGCCGACATCAACGACGCAACCGAGATCGCGGCACGTGCCGAGCGTCAGCTGGGCTACAAGGCCATTTCCTGGGAAGAGGCCAATGAAGGTCTCATGGAAGCCTTCGTCGTGCGCAATGCGATCATGTACACAGTTGTCGGAGCCATCCTCGTGGTTGCCGGCTTCGGTATCTTCAACATCGTGTCCACGATCGTCCATGAAAAGGCCCGGGACATTGCAATCCTGAAGTCGCTCGGTTTTCCCGAAACCGACATCCAGCAGATCTTCGTGCTCGAGGGCCTGGTGATCGGCATTCTCGGGGCGATGGCCGGGTGCCTGCTCGGCTTCGGGCTTTCAAGTTATCTCGCCACGGTCAAGTTCGAGGTCACGACCGACATTGAGATGACCCGGCTGCCGATCCACTTCTCGTATGTGCACTATGTCCTTGCCTGCCTTCTCGCGTTGTTCTCGTCCGGAATCGCGGGGCTCATTCCGGCCAGGAAAGCCGCAAAACTCAATCCCGTCGACATCATCCGGGGGGCGACATGAGCGCAGCCCGGCCTCAGGCGGCACCTGGTGCCGAGCCGCTTCTGCAGACCCGCAGCCTCACCCGCATTCTGCCCGCAATTGTTCCGGTCACGCTGGTTGAGGATATTGATTTCAGCGTCGGGACGTCGGAGTTTGTCGCCATCACCGGCCCGTCCGGCTCCGGCAAGTCGTCGCTGCTCTACCTGCTCGGCCTGCTCGACAGGCCGACATCCGGCGAAGTGCTGATCGAAGGCTGCCCGACGGCGGATCTCACCTCGGGCGAAATGGCGTCGATGCGCCTTGAGAAGATCGGTTTCGTGTTTCAGTTCCACTTTCTCCTGCCGGAGTTCACCGCCCTGGAGAACATCATGATCCCGATGCAGAAACTCGGACGTCTTTCCGCAAAGGACCAGCTCGAGCACGCGACCGGGCTGCTCGTGGATCTCGGACTGGAAGACTTTCTGCATCGCCGGCCGGCGCAGCTTTCGGGCGGACAGCGGCAGCGGGTCGCCGTTGCGCGCGCGCTCGCAAATTCCCCCGACCTGATCCTGGCGGACGAACCGACCGGCAGTCTCGATTCCGCGTCAACCGAGCAGGTGTTCGAGAGCCTTCAGGCCATCGTGGAAACGCAAAAGACGACGGTGGTCGCGGTCACGCACGACATGGATCTTGCCGCGCGCATGCAGCGCCGGGTTCATCTCGTCGATGGCCGGGTCGACTATGACCGCATCCAGTCCTGACGGGCACATCAACTTTTTCTGTCCGGCTTGCCAAGCCCGCTGTCTCATGTCATAACCGCGCCATCATCAAGAGAAGGGCTGGCGCCCTCGCCAACCTGCCAGACCGGGCAAGGTGGTTTCCGCAACAGGGATGCGGTCGTCTGGAACCTCAAAGAGGCCATTCGGCAACGAAGCGGTTTGATTGCATGCGCCAGTCCTCCTCGGGAAACCGATGGAGGATTTTTTGTATCAGGAGCCTATCGCGGGACGCGCGGCAGTTCTCATTGAAGATCACCTGGCGGCGCATGCGTCGCACGCCGATCTGGCCGTGTGGCAGCAAGCTGCCGAGAACTGCGTGATGATGCGCATCCGGAGCCTGCGGGTTCTGGGCGGTCTGCCGCGGCACAAGGCGCCGCTGTCGCAGGAACAGCGCGTGCAACGCCTGAAAGATCTGCTCAGGCTCTGGGCAAACGGATGTACCTGTGCCGTCGACGAGGATCTTTTCGCCGATATCCTGAACCGCCGGAGCTGAAGGACAGGCAGCGGCCTATTTCGGCACCGGTATCGGACGACCGTTGTCATCCACGCAGACAAAGGTGAACTGCGCTTCGGTCACCTTCTCGCGGATACCGAAACGATGGCGCAGGGCCCAGGCCTCCAGCTTGATTTCCATGGAGGTGTTTCCGACCCTGATGATATCGGTGTAGACGCAAAGAACATCCCCGACATGGACCGGCCTGATGAACTTCATGCCGTCGACGGCAATGGTGACGACCCGGGCCGATGCGCGCTGGCCGGCGGCGATGCCCCCCGCCAGGTCCATCTGGGAGAGCACCCAGCCGCCGAAAATGTCGCCCGCCGCGTTGGTGTCCGCCGGCATGGCCATGGTTCGCAGCGTCAGCTCACCGCTGGGTTTGTCAGTTTCGTCGCTCACGCCGCACCCCTCCGTTCTCTTTCGGGAAAAGACTAACGGCAGCCGGACGGATCACAAGGGTTTCCTGTCAGATCACCAACATCAGAATTGCCATGATCCACAGAGGAAGCGGTGCTGCGACCCAGATCAGCAGAATGGGCAGGCCGCGCGGCATGAGTTTGGAGAAGGTCATTTTGTTTTCCTTTTAACCGAAGACCGGCAACTCGAAGACGGTCAGTGCGCCGAGCGCCACGAGCCCCGTGACAAAGGCGAGTTTCGCGCTCCCGATCAGCGTGCGTCCGGCGACGTCGATCTTCGGCACCGGCATCTGCCGGGAGTCCAGATACATGGACAGAAGCATGAGCGAGAAAATCGCGAACCAGGCGACGACAAGGATTTCGGCAACAAGAACGATCGCTACCAGCATGATCCACTCCATTGTGATTGTTGCGAGGTGAGACTCTGCGGCGGTGAGGACCCGGCATGGCCGAACGTGGCCAGCCAGAGGCTTTGGGCGATCCGCTCCGCGACCGCCACGATCTCATCGGCCAGTTCGGGCACGAACAGTTCACGCACGACAGGGCGGAAGACGGACAGCCACTCGCCATAGTCGGAACTGACCACTTCCTTGAGCTTCAGATGCGCCGGAACAGGCTTGCCCTTGTATGCCCCGTTCTTCAGGAGCACGGATTGCCAGAAGGCTTCCATCTTCGGCAGATGCTCATCCCACTTGCCGTCCAGGCGTCCGTTGAAAATGAGACCGAGACGCGGATGTTCGCGAATGCAGCCGTAAAACGTGTGCACCATCACCTGAATGGCCTGTTCGTCGACGGCCTCGTAGCGGCGCAGACGATCGCCCGTCCTGGCGTCCGTGCGCGGCCTCAGCCTGTACCTGTCAGCGTTCAAACCCCGGGCTTCCATCGAAACCTCCATAACATTCATCTTAAATACATCTTTTAAATTACACAAACAGGCACTAAAATCAACATCTCAGATGAATGTTTTTTAGGACGCTGCCATGCGCCTCAGTCAGGCCAGCGATTTTGCCTTGAGAATCCTGATGGCAACCGGCCAGACGGACAGCCCCCAGACCGTCGACGGCCTGAGCACGAAGCTCGGGCTGGCAAAATCGCATGTCATGAAGATCGTCGCCCAACTCGCACGGGCCGGATATCTGGAAACCACACGCGGCCGCGGCGGCGGCATCCGTCTCGGCCGGTCGCCGGAGGAGATCCGGCTCGGTGATGTGGTCCGGCTGATCGAACCGGACCTCGGCGTCGTCGCCTGTCTTAAGCCCGAAGCCGCCAGTTGCGCATTCCTGCCGCGCTGTGCGTTGAAGGGCGCCATGGCACATGCCGCGGAGGCCTTTCTCGACAGTCTGAACACGCAGACGCTGGCGACGATATTGGCTGGAACACAGCGGGTCGTTTCACCTGGATAAGCACCAACAGTGTCCGAACGAACGCGACATGAATCTTGTGGTGCGATCACCCGTCGATGATCTTGTCATTCCGGCTGCAGCGTAGCGAAAGGCCGGAACCAAGAACCAACAGATTCTCATTTTTGTCTCCGACCACAAAGGATACCGGTTCCCGGTCTTGCCGCTTACGCGGCAAACCGGGACGACAAATCCGGGAAACAATCCTTTATCCCGACTTGGCACGCAACGGAGTTATGCCGCCTTCCGAACGGCATATGTTCGGCGTTGTTTTCGAAACCAGACAGCAGCGTAAAATAAGTTCCAATCGGCGATTCTGCTTTACACACTGTGGCCAGCGACTGCGCTAGCCATGATACTGCGCGCGCCTATAGCGTCGAAGCCTGCTCCAGGAAGTCCATGTCTTCCAGGCAATAATAGCCGGAGATCCGGCTGATCGTGCCGGAGCGCTTCCAGTCGTTGAGAACCCGGCTGACATTTTCACGCGCCGCGCCGGCCATGTTGGCGATGTCCGCCTGGCTGAGCTTGTAGTGAATGAGCGTCCGGCCGTCGTCCAGCTTCTTGCCGAAAGTCTCGGACAGCTGCAGCAGCGTCTGGGCAACCCGGCCGGGCAAGGGCAGGAAGGATCTCGCGGCCAGAACGTCATTGGCATGCCGCAAGCGCTTGCCGACGATTGACAGCATGTGGCGGTAGACAGCCGGGTGATCGTCGGAAAAGCGCTGGAAGGCCGCCTTGTCGATAAAGGCAAGATTTGCTTCCTTGAGGGCACTGACCGTGGCCGAACGCGGACGGCCGTCGAGGAGCGCCAGTTCGCCGACCAGATCGCCCGGGCCCAATACGGCAAGAAGCTGCTCATCGCCTTCCACGGACAGAAGGGACACCTTCAGCGAGCCTTCCAGAACGGCGTAGCAACCGTTTCCGGGGTCCCCGTTTTCGAAAAGAATCGTACCGGCTGCCAACTTCATCGGTCTGGCGAGACGGGACAGACCGACAGCGAGCTCCGGCTCCAGCCCTTCCAGGGAAAAGCTGTTTTTCAAAAAGTCTTTTATTTCTGCCACACCCACCCCCTGCCAAGGATCTTCACGACACAAAAAATTTAAGGCCACGCGCAATCCTGTGATTTCCATCACGTGCGTTCAAGAAAAAAATACCTATATCAGAGTCATGGAAGCGGGGCCGCCCCTCCCCCCTTCCTGACCTCCACGAAAAACGGCTCTGTTCCCCGCAGGGCCGTTTTTTCGTTCAAACGGTAAAAAAACCGCAGGAAGTCGGGCGTTTCTCAGCGCAGAAAAATGTTCTTGCGGTCGAGGGTCTGAAAAAATCGGTCGCTTCTCAAGACTTCATACTGACATTCGCGCACGGCGATTTTTTTCCGCGGCTCCTCACGCATCAGCCGGTCATCCGACTTACCGGGAATGGCAGCGACGAAGCTCCGGTCGCTCATGCCATCGAAATGATTGAGCAAAAGCTGTTGTAATTCCTCGGAATCCGCGGTTGGCGGCAGCGGTTCCGAGCTGGGCAGAACCGGCAGCCCGTGGCTTTTCGCAAGCCGCGCCAGGCGCAGGGTCTTCAAACCCGATTGCAGCGGCGAAATCACCAGAGGCGGTTTCCCGAAATCCGAGCGTTCCACGGCCCTGAAGACGATGCGTGCCAGGGATGTTCGCGCAAGGAGACCCTCGCGCACAGCCACGAAATCGGGCGGTCTCTGCATCAGTACGCTGTACCGCGCCAATTGGGCAATCGCTTCATCCATCAGCAGTTCGTCCGGCAGAAGCCGGAAGAAGGCGCGCCTGTTCAACTTCTCGCGAGTGAACATCCGCCCGCCGTAAATCTCCTGCATGCGCGAGCTGACCGGCATGACCCTGTCGCCGCTGAAGGCAAGCGTGATTCCGAAAAGCGTCTGCTGCCCGACCTTTTCCGCGACTTCCTGAAGCGGCCGGAATTCGCGCGGCCAGAGCTCGGTGGTCACCAGCGCACCGACCGCGCTCAACCGCCCGTTCTCGGCAAGGTCGCGCAACGCGCGATCAACGCCGAAGGCGAGACCATAATCCAGTGCACCGAGTGTAATTCGCTTCATGAAGTCTGACGGGCGGCCGTGTGAGTCGGAAAGTTCTCTTTCCCTGCGGCATTCGTGAAGTCAATGCAAGCCTCAACTCCGGTTGAAACGCCCGATTTCTTTCAGTCACCGGACCGAAAGCGGTTCGAAGACCGGTCCATTCAGGCCCTCAACCTTGTAAACAAGAAGCTCTTCCAGCGGCACGCCTTTCACCTTGCGTTCAACGACGGCGAGTTCCTCGACCGTATCGAACACCCGTTCAAGATCTCCCGCCCTGTTGCGTCGTTTTTCGGTGATGTAGAGACCCGGCTTTTCGAAAAGCCGTTCGTCAGGATCCGGCGTCATGATGTAGCGGATCCGCTCCGTCGTCTGATAGACCGGCAACCGGTCCTTCATCAGATAATCGGCCTGTCCGTTGAGGCCGTAGCTGGTGGTCAGCACAAAGGCGGCCTGTTCCTGCTCGGCGAATTCCGCCAAGGCCGCACCGATCTCGTCCCAGCCGCGTAACTGGAAGGTCGGGTCCTTGCGGGCAAGTTGCCCCGTGAGCGGGTGAACGGCATGGAACTGGACCACGACGGCGGTGAGTACACCGACGGCGACGCCCGCAATCGCGACCTTGCGCCAGAGCGCCTGATTTGCGCGCAGGGAAGTAACGAAGACGCCGGCCATGATGGCGAATGCCGGAAAGAGCGGCGCCGGCCAATTGGCCTGAACACGTGAATGGAGCGCGTGATAGAGAAGGTATGCCAAAAAGGGCAGCGTGGTCAGCAGAACCAGGGACGCAGCGCCGTCCCGCGCCCGGAAAGACTTGAACAGGATCGCCGCACCGCCGGCTGCCAGAAGCGCGATCAGCGGGTTCAAGAGCCCGACAAGCGCACCCAGAAACTCGAAGATGTATTTTGCCGTGTATCCACTGCTGCCGGCACGGCCGAACTGCTTGTAGAAACTTACCCACTCGTGGGCATGGTTCCAGTAGAGCACCGGTGAGAAACACAGAAGCGCGAGTGCACCGCCCGCCCAGAGCTGCCAGGATGTCCACCAGCGCCGGGCGTCCGGAATCCACAGGAGCCAGAGCACGATCCCCGCGCCCAGAAAAAGCAGCGAGTATTTGGAGAGAAGCCCGAGGCCCGCCATCAATCCGACCACAAGCCACCAGTTCGGGTTTTTCGATACGCTCAGCTCGGCCAGGGCCCAGAATGTCAGGCCCCAGAACACGACGGACGGTGCATCCGGTGTCGCCAGAATGCCGCCGATCCCGATCATCAGGCTGGTGTTGAGAAAGAGCACGGCCCAGCCGGCGGTGCGCACATCGAAAAGGATCGCCGCCGTGCGCCAAAGCGCGAGGGATCCGATCACGCCGGAAAAGACGACAATTGCGCGCAGGCCGAATACGGTGTCGCCGAAAAGCGCCTGTCCGGCGGTGATCCACCATCCGATCATCGGCGGGTGGTCGTAGTAACTCAGCGCCGGATACAGGCCCCAGATCCGGTAATAGGCTTCATCTTCGACAATATAGGCATTGGCCGCCGCGAAAACCTTCAGCGCCGTCAGGAGACCGACAATGACGACAAGTCCGGTTGGCCGAAGCCAGAACGGCAGATCCGAAGTCTGTGACACGCGTGTTTCAGTCCGCTCTTCAGGAACGCCGCCAGGTCAGTGCCGAGCTGGCGGCGTAGTTCCAAACCGCTCCCATGACAGCACCCGCTGTTCCCGCAACCCACCAATAGGCCGGATCCGCATAGATCAGGTTCGCGACCCCGACATTCGCAAGCACGCCGACCGAACAGACCGCATAGAACGTCACCAGACCGATCAGCGCCCTGAATCCGCGCAGGCGGCGGTCCCGGTAAGTCAGCTGATTGTTGAGGAAGAAGTTGGACGTCATGGCAACGAAGGACGCGGCTGTCTGCGCGAGATTGAACTCCACCCCGCCAAGCAGGAAGAACCGCAGCGCGACAAGATGCACGAACAGTCCGCTGGCACCGACCAGTCCGAACATCAGGAAGCGGACGGAAACGATGTCGCCGAAATACTTGGCCAGCAGGAGACCGAAATAGTCCAGCGTCACCAGGGTATCGAGCTTACTTTCGCCATGCTGGCGTTCGCGGAACGTGAACGGCAGTTCCTTGATTTTCAGCGAGCCGTTTGCGCTGGAAACGAGATCGAGCAGGATCTTGAACCCCTGCGGCGACAGGCGCGGCGCCAGCGCTTCCGCTTTTTCCCGGCGCACCATGAAAAACCCGCTCATCGGATCGGTCAAAGTGACGTTCAGCAGCTTTTGCGCCAGGCCGTTGGCGATGTTCGAGCCCCAGGCGCGTATCTTGGAAAGCCCCTCACCGACCGTTCCGCCTTCGACCTTCCGGCTTGCGACGACGAGATCCGTCCCGTCCGCCTTGATTTCCTGCAGCATCGCCGGCAGCAATGTTTCGTCATGCTGAAGATCGGCGTCCATCACCGCGACGAAAGGCGCGGACGACGACAGGATGCCTTCGATGCAGGCCCCGGAAAGTCCCCTGCGGCCAATGCGGCGGATGACCCGGACCCGCGGATCAGTGGCCGCCAGACCACGCGCCACTTCCGTCGTGCCATCGGGCGAATTGTCGTCAACGACAATCGCCTCCCAGGCGATCCCGGCAAGCGCCTTGTCGAGCAGTTCAATCAAGGGCGGAATGTTTCCGGCTTCGTTGAAGCTGGGCAGGACAACGCTGAGCTCGGCAACCCGCGCACGGGACGACTGCCGGGAGTCGTCCCAGCCCGCTTCCTCCGTGCCGTGTGCAATACTGGCTGCGCTGTCCATGTTTCAACCTTGTGGCCCGTCCGGTTTCCAGCGTTTGGACCGTGAGGGCTTCGCATCTTTCAGAATTTGCGCGGACCATAGCCCGGCAAGCGTTAAATACAAGCAAAGAGATGACGCATCCCGGCGGCAGCCCGACTTTCCACGCCTGTTTGCAGAGCTTCTGCGCGTTTGACCGCCTTTTGACGAGCAAGTGTGATGCAATCATGGCTGCGGCGAAAAGTTCGGGCATTGCGATCTGCCCATCGGGCATGGCAGCGTCTTGCCCTGTGTGCCCTGCGCCTTGCCCTCACCTGCCGTTTCGTCTAGGACAACCGCAACTTATGTGAGGCCGGTGTCCGCTTTTGTGTCTGCCGCCGGCCTGGAACTCGCCGGGATCTGACGACTTCATGGCCAAAAAACCGAACAAACTGAAGGCCCGCCTGCCGCGGGGCTTTGTCGACCGCTCTGCCGACGACATCCGGGCAACGGATGAAATGATCGGCAAGATCCGCGCGGTCTACGAACAATACGGCTTCGACCCCGTCGAAACGCCCGCCTTCGAATACACCGACTGCCTCGGCAAATTCCTACCGGACACCGACCGGCCGAATGCCGGGGTGTTCTCCGTGCAGGACGATGACGAGCAATGGATGAGCCTGCGCTACGACCTGACCGCGCCGCTGGCCCGTCATGTCTCGGAAAACATCAACGACATCCGGCTGCCCTACCGCACCTACCGCGCCGGCTGGGTGTTCCGGAACGAGAAGCCCGGACCGGGCCGGTTCCGGCAGTTCATGCAGTTCGATGCCGACACGGTCGGCGCACCCGGCGTTCAGGCGGATGCGGAAATGTGCATGATGATGGCCGACACGATGGAAGCCCTCGGCATTCAGCGCGGCCAGTACATCATACGGGTCAACAACCGGAAGGTTCTCGACGGTGTGCTGGAAAGCATCGGCCTTGGCGGCGCGGAAAATGACGAACGCCGACTGACGGTGCTGCGTGCGATCGACAAGCTCGACAAGTTCGGCATTGAAGGCGTCCGTCTCCTGCTCGGTGACGGCCGCAAGGATGACAGCGGCGACTTCACAAAGGGTGCGGGTCTCGACACGTCCGCCATCGACATCATCGCGGACTTCGTTTCCGGCACCGGGTCGCTGGAAAACGAGGGCATCACGGAACTGAACACGATGGCGTCCATGTTCGAGGCCTGCGGATATGGCGACGACCGGATCAAGATCGACCCTTCCGTGGTGCGCGGCCTCGAATATTACACTGGGCCCGTCTACGAGGCCGAGCTGCTCTTCGACGTCACCAACGAAAAGGGCGAGGTCGTCCAGTTCGGGTCCGTCGGCGGCGGCGGGCGCTATGACGGTCTGGTCAAGCGTTTCACCGGACGCGACGTTCCGGCGACGGGCTTTTCGATCGGCGTCTCGCGGCTGATGACGGCCCTGAAGAACCTCGGCAAGCTCGGCACGTCGGACGTCGTCGCTCCGGTTCTGGTCACGGTGATGGACGGCGATGTCCAGGCGCTCGGACGCTACCAGAAAATGGTTCAGGACTTGCGCAACGCCGGCATCCGGGCGGAAATGTACCAGGGCAACTGGAAGAAGTTCGGCAACCAGCTGAAATATGCCGACCGGCGCAACTGTCCCATCGCCATCATTCAGGGATCGGACGAGCGCGAGGCAGGTGAACTTCAGGTCAAGGACCTGATCGAGGGCAAGCGCCTGTCTGCCGAAATCACCGACAACATCACCTGGCGCGAAAGCCGTCCGGCGCAGATCACGATCGGGGAAGCCGACCTGATCGAGACCGTGCGCGGAATTCTGGACGGTCAGGCCGACGACCGCAGGCGTCAAAGCGAGGGCTGAATCATGACGGCGGCTCCAACACCCGGGCTGGACCCGGCCAGGATCGAAGCGGTTCTGACGCTTTTCAAGGATGCGGGCCATGCATTCGTCAATCCGCCCATCCTGCAGCCGGCAGATGTCTTTCTCGACCTGACGGGCGAGGATATCCGGCGGCGTCTCTACCTGACCCAGGGCAGCGATGGCACCGATCTTTGCCTGCGGCCGGACTTCACCATTCCGGTGTGCCGTCAGCATGTCGCTTCCGGTGGCGCAATCCTTCCGGTGGCCTATTGCTACAACGGGCCGGTTTTCCGCCAGCGCCCGGACGGGCTCGGCGAGATCCCGCAACTGGGCGCGGAAAGCCTGGGACGCACGGATACCGCACAGGCGGACGCGGATCTTCTTGCGCTTTCCGTGCGCGCGCTGGATGCCTTCGGCGTCGCGAACACCCACATCCGGATCGGCGATGAAACCCTGTTCGCAGCCGTTCTCGCCGGCCTGGGCCTGCCGAGCGTCTGGCAGCGGCGGCTGCGCGATCTCTTCGGAGAAACCGACAAGCTGATGGCAGCGATTGATCGCATGGCGGGAGCCAACAGCACCGACGATGACAGCCGCGATGTCCGGCTCGGATTCCTTTCCGCGCTCGAAGGCGCGGATCCCGAAGCGGCGCATGCCGTTGTCGAGGACCTCCTGTCCATTGCGGGCATTTCCGCCGTCGGCGGACGGACACCGAGTGAAATCGCCGACCGGTTCCTCGAACAGGCGGCCCTGGCCAGCGCCGGGCGGGGGCATGAGATGGCAGCTGCCTCGCTCCGCGCCTATCTTGCCCTGAAGGCGGACGGTGCCGAAGCTGTTGCATCCCTGCGGGCGTTCAGCTCGGCGCATGGTCTTGATCTGGCCGCGCCGATTGATGCTTTCGAACAGCGTCTCGCTGCGCTGGAAGCCAAGGGCATTGCACCCTCCAGCCTGTCATTTGCAGCGGAGTTCGGCCGGCGTCTCGACTATTACTCGGGCTTCGTGTTCGAGATCCATTCAGCAACCGGCGAAACGAGCGGACCGCTGGTCGGCGGCGGGCGCTATGACAGGTTGCTCACGCTTCTGGGCGCCGGTGCCAACGTGCCGGGAATTGGGTTTTCCATGTGGCTCGACCGCATCGCCGCGAATACCGGGACGGACTCATGAGCAAGCTGATCATCGCCATTCCCTCCAAGGGCCGCCTGCAGGAAAACACCCACGCCTTCTTCGGAAGGGCGGGATTGCAGGTTCTCCAGCCGGGCGGCGCCAGGAACTATCGCGGGGCGATCAAGGGATTGCCAAGCGTCGAGATCGCTTTCCTGTCCGCATCGGAAATCGCGCGGGAGCTTGCCGAAGGCTCGGTACATTTCGGCGTCACCGGTCTTGATCTGGTGGAAGAAAACATCGCGGATCCGGTCGCAACGGTGCATGTCGTCACGCCGCTCGGCTTCGGCCCGGCGGACGTAGTCGTCGCGGTTCCGAAAGCCTGGATCGACGTGGAAACCATGTCCGATCTCGGTGATGTCGCTTCCGACTTTCGCGGCCGCCACGGCCGCCGTCTGCGCGTTGCCACCAAATACGTCAATCTCACGCGGAGCTTTTTTGCCCGCCACGGGATCGCCGATTACCGGATCGTCGAAAGCGCCGGGGCAACGGAAGGCGCTCCCGCTGCAGGCGCGGCCGAACTCATCGTCGACATCACCACGACGGGATCGACCCTCCACGCCAACAATCTGAAAATCCTCGCCGATGGTGTGATGCTGAAAAGCCAGGCCAACCTCGTTGCGTCCCTCAACGCAGACTGGACGGAGACCGCGCTTGACGGCGCTCGATCCATCCTTGACCGGGTGGCGGCGGAAGAGGCGGCCAGGAACGTCAAGCTGGTCAAGGCAGTGGTCGACGACCGGACCCAGGCGCTGCGCTCGGTCAGCAGGGTCGGCGCGATCCAGAGGTTTTCGGAGAGCGACAGCCCCAACCGGGTCAACGTGCTGTGCCCGGGTGACTCGGTGGCGGAATGCGCCAAGCTCCTGATCGATGAAGGTGCGGACACGGTCACGGTCGAAACGCTGGACTATGTCTTCTCCCGGGAAAACCCGCTTTTTGCGCCCCTGAAGCAGAAGGTCGGCGGTTAAGGCGGCCGGACCGCCTGACAGCGTTCAGTTCAAAACCGTCGACTGCCGGAGCCGGTCGCGCGCCAGGTCCAGGAAACTGCGCACCTTCACCGAGACACGGCGGCCCTCGTAGTGCACGAGATGAACCGGCAAGGGCTCCGGCTCAAATTCCTCAAGCACGGTCTGCAAGGTACCGGACTGCAGGTCCGGCCCGACCTGGTAGGACAGCGCCCGTGTCAGCCCCCAGCCGGACCGCGCCATTGAGGTCGCAGTCGCGACGCTGGTGACGGACAGCCTCGGATAGACCTTGACGACCCTGTCCTGCGCCTTGCCGAAACGCCATTCGTTGCTCGGCGTGACCGTGGCGGCGGCGACGATCTTGTGACCCGTCACGTCCTCCGGTGACTGCGGCACACCGTGTTCCCTGAAATAGTCCGGCGATCCGCAAACCACGCGGCGCACTGTGCCGACCTTGACCGCCATGAGACCCGATGCCGAAAGCGGACCGATCCGCACGCCGACATCCAGGCCCTCCTCGGCCAGGTTCACGATCCGGTCGACCATCAGCATGCTTGCGGAGACACCGGGAAACCGGTCGAGATATTCCGCGACGATTGGTGCCACATAGATGCGTCCGAACTCGACCGGCGACGTGACCCGAAGATACCCCCGCGGCCGTCCGACCGCGCCAGACACCGCCTCGTTCGCCGCGCTCAGGTCCGCAAGAATCCCGCGCACTTCTTCCAGATAGGTCCGGCCGACATCCGTAAGCCGCACCACGCGCGTGGTGCGCGTGAACAGGCGCGACCCAAGGCGCTCCTCCAGTTCGTTGACCGCGCGCGTGGCCGAGGGCGCACTGATGTTCATCTGCCGGGCGCCTCCGGCGAAACTCTCCGCTTCGGCAACGGCCACGAACACATCCAGCGCCTGCAGTCTGTCCAAGCTGACCTCCCATTCATTTCAGAAAATGAAATAATACCTTTCATATTTCCATTATTCTTTCAAGATGGCAGTGGCGCTACATGTGGCTCATCGAATGGCACCGGGTTTCGGCCCAATCAGCTTGGATGACCGCATGACACATGAAGCCCCCCGACATCCCCTGCCGCCTTTCACGGCAGAAACCGCACGTGAGAAGGTCCGCCTTGCCGAAGACGGCTGGAACTCCCGCGATCCGGCCAAGGTGGCACTTGCCTATACCCCCGACAGCAAATGGCGGAACCGGGCCGAGTTTCCGCGCGGCCGGCAGGAGATCGAGGATTTTCTGACCCGCAAGTGGGACAAGGAACTCGACTACCGGCTGATCAAGGAGCTCTGGGCCTTCTCCGGCAACCGCATCGCGGTGCGCTATGCCTATGAATATCACGACGACAACGGCAACTGGTTCCGCGCCTATGGCAACGAGAACTGGGAGTTCGACGCGAACGGCTTCATGGCCCACCGCCATGCCAGCATCAACGAGAAACCGATCCGGGAAGACGAACGGTAATTCCGCTGGCCGCCCGGCCGGCGTCCGGACGATCACCCGGGCCTGAGTGAATTCGGCTTCTGACCCCTCCAATCCAGCAAGGAAAGACAATCCCATGACCACACCAATCAAGCTTTACAGAAATGCCAAGTCCGGCCACTGCCACCGGGTTGAACTGATGCTGTCCCTGCTCGGCCTTCCCTACGAAGCGATCGATCTCGACATGGCGAACGGAGCGCACAAGGCACCCGACTTCCTGAAAATCAGCCCCTTCGGCCTGGTGCCCGCGATTGACGACGGCGGCTACACGCTCGCCGACAGCAATGCCATTCTCATCTACCTGGTGCAGACCTACGCAAGGGGATCGGACTGGCTGCCTGACGACCCCAAGGAAGCCGCGGAGGTGCAGCGCTGGCTGACCGTTGCCGCCGACAACATCTATGCAGGCCCGTGCGCGGCGCGCCTGGTGAAGGTCTTCAACGTATCGCTCGATCATCAGGCCGCGGTGAAGAAGGCGCATGACCTCTTCAAGGTCATGGACGCGCATCTTGCCGATCGAGACTGGCTCGCAACGGGCAAGATCACGATCGCAGACGTCGCGGGCTACAGCTACATCGCCCACGCGCCGGAGGGCGGCGTCGACCTGGCCCCCTATCCGAACATCCGTGCCTGGCTTGGACGGGTTGAAAACCAGACCGGCTTTGTCGGCATGGCAAAATCGCCGATCCCGGAACTCGTCTAGAGCACGACTGGGCGCGCCGGTGCCCCTCCTCCCCGGCGCGCCAGTTCTCACCACAAAGGAACACCAAGATGTTGACGTCACCCGCGAACAACCCGTTTCATTCCGGAGAACTGGAAGCCCAGGCACGCGCCGGCGTCGGCGACGTGGCAAAATGGGCCGGCGGCTTCATCCGCGATTACCTGCCCGAGCAGCATCGCCTGTTCCACACCTCTCAGCCTTTCCTGGTGGTTGCCGGAGGCGATCGCGACGGGCGCACATGGATCACCGTCGTCGACGGGCCGGACGGCTTCGCGGCTTCTCCCGATCCGCGCCGGATCACGCTGGCAACCGAACTGGAGGCCAGTGATCCGCTTGCCGGAGCCTTCCGGGAAGGGGCCGATATCGGCGTTCTGGGCATCGAGCTTGCCACGCGCCGACGCAACCGCTTCAGCGGACGGGTGAGCACCAATGCGGACGGATACACCATCGATGTCCGTCAGACCTTCGGCAATTGCCCGCAATATATCCACGAACGTGCCTGGACGCGGGCTCCCAGGACCGGGGCCGTCGAGGCCGTTCGCAGCACATCCCTCAGTGAAGATCAGATCACTCGGATCGCATCCGCCGACACGCTGTTCATCGGATCGGGCCATCAAGGCGACGACGGCGCCGCGTCGAACGGCTATGACGCGTCCCATCGCGGCGGTGCGCCGGGGTTCGTGCAGGTGGTGGACGGCACGCATCTGCGGATACCCGACTACGCCGGGAACAACTTCTTCAACACGATCGGCAATATCCTGTCGAACCCGCGGATCGGTCTGCTGTTCGTCGACTTCGAAACGGGCGGCCTGCTGCATCTTGCCGGGCGGGCCACGATCGACTGGAATCCGCAGGGAGTTCAGGACCAGGACGCCTGGCGCGTCATCGACGTGGAGATCGAAGCCGTACTCGATCGTCCGGGCGCGGTCGGACTGCGCTGGACGAAACAGGACCACCTCTCGCGGCCCCTGCGGCTTGCGGAGCGCGTCGAGGAGACCCCGACCGTCACTTCGTTCTACCTTGAAGCTGCCGACGGACGCCCTCTGGAGCCGTTTGCGCCTGGCCAACATCTGCCGGTCGAGATCCGCGTTCCCGGGCAGGCCGAACCCTCAAAGCGCAGCTATTCGCTATCGGGCTCGCCCGCGGACACGACGCGGTACCGGCTGAGCGTCAAGCGTGAAGACCAGGGGCTGGTATCGCGCCATCTGCATGAGCACCTGCAGGTCGGCGCCGTGATCAAGGCACGCCAGCCGTCGGGAGATTTCGTCATTCCCTGCGACGACTGCCCCCTTGTGCTGGTCAGCGCCGGCGTCGGACTGACACCGATGCTGTCAATGCTGCACGCAAGCGCATTGCAGCAAAACCGGCCTGTCTGGTACGTGCACGGCACCCGCAACGGCCGCGATCACGCGCTGCGCGCGGAAGTCGACCGGCTGATCGCCGCCAATGATCATTTGCGGCAAAAAACCTACTACAGCCAGCCGGACGATACCGACCTGCCCGGCAGGGATTATGACGGCAAGGGCCGTGTGACCGCGGAGAGACTGCTCACGCTCAATGCCGGCCCCGAGGCCAGATACATGCTTTGCGGCCCGGCTGCGTTCCTGTCGGATGTCCGCAACGGGCTCGAAGCCGCCGGCGTCCCTGCAGATCACATACACTTCGAAACATTCGGACCGACGGGATGAGTGCAACGCGCAGATCAGGAACACACCCATCGCCGTCCGGTGTAGGATCAGGACCCATACATCTGGTTGAATTGGTTCTGACCTTAAACCGCCTTGGAGTTCGTGAGGTGCTCTCCTGTCGTTGGATTTGTCATTCCGGCTGAAGCGCAGCGGAAGGCCGGAACCCAGTAAACTCTTGTGTCACCGCCTTCTTCCAATAACCGGCCACAAGGAATACTGGGTCCCGGTCTTGACGCAGGCGCGCCAAACCGGGACGACAAGTCGTGGACTTTGTTCGGTCACTGACCTGTCGCCCAGCCGAATTGCACCGTTGCCACGCTGGCATCTGTTCAAAGACACTTTCTCAATCGGATTGCAGTGAGGAATGGCTGTGACGCACGAAGAAATCGCATCGATGACGGACCGGATCAGGCTGCTGGAAAAAACGCTTGAGGCGCGGGACAAGGAGATCAGACGCCTGTTGGACGAGTTGCAGACGTTGCGGCAGAAGGCCTGGGTGACAGATGCCTGCGGTGATGACCTCTGGGATCTCGATTGACGATGGTGCACATGCGGATCGCGGCCGTTTCGGCCCGGGACAAATCGCCCTGGAGGCGGACAGGCGATTGATCGCGGAATGCATCCGGTGTTTCATGCCGCATCGTATCACCTGCCGGCAGAGAGCCGTCGGCCCCGCTTCCCGTTTTTTACAACCGAAACAGAGACAGCCCATGACCGAGCTTCCCGTCACGATCTCCCGCCTGAACCGTTTTCCGGTCAAGGGCATGAGCGCGGAACCCATGGGCTCCGTCATGCTCCAGGCAGGCGAAGGTATCCCTGGGGATCGTCTCTACGGTTTTGCGCGCTACGATAGCGGCTTCGATCCGATGAACCCCGAACCGTTGCCCAAGGAACGCTTTGTCGTCCTGGTCAAGGAGGCGGCGCTCGCAGGCCTGAAAACACGCTTCAGCCCGGACGGTGAAGTGCTCGAGATCAATGTGCATGGCGAAACGCACCGTTTCGACATGAGGGAACCGGAGGCACGCAGCGAAGCTGCCCGCTTCCTGCACGATGTCCTGAAGCTGAGCGACCCGGAACCGCCCGTTTTCGTATCTTCGGCGCCGCACCGTTTCACGGATGTCTCGGTCGTGTCTCCGCAGATGATGAATGCGATTTCGGTTCTCAACCTCGTGTCCGTAAAGGCCCTTGGTGAACGTCTGGGTACCGAAGTTCACCCGGGCCGCTTTCGCGCCAATATCGAGATCGACGGATTGCCGCCCTTTTCAGAACTCGATGCGGTCGGACAGGTCCTGGCATTCGGCGATGTCCGCCTGCGCATCCTGTCGCGCACCAGACGCTGTGCTGCGACGGAGGTGAACCCGGTGACGGCGGAAAGGGATCTGAAAGTGCCCTACCTCCTGCGCAAGGAACTCGGACACATGGACATGGGTGTCTATGTCGAGGTTGAAACCAGCGGCCAGATCCGTGCCGGACAGGACGGGGCGCTGAACCCTCAAGTGAACCAGGGGCTGTTTTGAGGGTCTCAGGCGCGCGCTCTCGAATTGCCCGTTTCGGCAAGGCGTGGACCAATGCATCCCAGTCGCAAAACCCGTTGTCGAAGGAGCCTGTTGATGCTTGAAATCTGGGGACGCAGA
The DNA here is from genome assembly GCF_965229775.1 of Roseibium sp. Classification (GTDB taxonomy): domain Bacteria; phylum Pseudomonadota; class Alphaproteobacteria; order Rhizobiales; family Stappiaceae; genus Roseibium. Next base: position 3,044,387 of record NZ_OZ245929.1, on the reverse strand, counting down.
ACGTCGTCCAACGTGCAAGCCCTCATGTGGTGTGTCGGCGAATTGGGGCTCGACTATATCCGTCACGACGCAGGCCACATTTACGGCGGCACCGACACGAAAGAGTTTCTCGAACTTAATCCCAACGGCACCGTGCCGGTCTTGCGTGACAGTGATGGCCCTGCTCTTTGGGAAACAGGTGCGATCCTGCGCTACCTTGCCGGGCGCTACGCAAGCTCTCCGTTCTGGCCGGACGATCCGGTCGGGCGTGCCCATGTCGACAAATGGGCGGAATGGGCGAAGCTAAATGTCGCCATGCAGTTCACGGCACCGATCTTCTGGCGTGTGGTCCGCACACCGCAAAATCAGCAGGATCCGGTCGTCATTGCAGCAGCCCTGGAACAGCTAAACTCTAAGCTTGCTATCGCGGAGCAGATTCTGGAAGACAATTCCTGGATCTGCGGCGCGGAGTTCACGCTTGCCGACATTCAGTTGGGGCATGTTCTCTATCGGTATTTTGAAATCGACATTGATCGGCCAGACTGGCGTCGCCTCCGCAGATATCTGGACGATCTTATGACCCGGCGCGCCTTCCGCGAGCATGTTGCCATTTCCTACGATGAACTGCGCAGCTCCCTGCCTTGATGGCACGCGTGCTCTTCAGACGATCGCAAGGATCCAAAATCGGCTTCGCCCTCACGTGCGCTTCCGCTGTCCCCGCCACAGGATGAACAGGCCGGAGACCACGATCAGCCCCGAGCCCACAAGCATCTCGAAACTGAGGTGTTCGCCGAACACGAAGACACCGAGGCCAATTCCGAAGAGCAGGCGCGAGTATCTGAAAGGGGTAACGGCAGACACTTCACCCGTCCGCATTGCCTTCATCAGGAAGGCGTAGGCCGCGACGCCGGCAAGGACAGCTCCGAGCAGCAGGGCAGACAGCGCCGGCCCGGGAAGAACGAAGGCTTCACCTTGCACGAAGGTATAGAGGACGCCCGCGACAACAACGGACAGGAAGCCGTAGAAACCCAGCAGCACGGTTCCGATCGTGGCCGGTGCAATCCGGCTGGCAAGATCGCGTCCGGCAAAACCGATCATTCCAATAACCGCGAGAAGCGAAAGCGGCGAGAACCCGCCCGTTCCGGGTTGAACGATGACGATGACGCCGGCAAGCCCGATCCCGATCGCAAGCCATCGGCGCCAGCCGACTTTCTCCTTGAACACCAGGACCGCGCCCGCGACGACCACGATCGGGGTCGCCTGAAGAATGACAGTGGCGGCTGACAAGGGGATCAACGCGACCGCAAGCACGTAGAACAACCGCCCGGTGATCTCGAACCCGGCCCTGACAAGCATAGGCCGGGAAACCACATCGCGGACAAACAGCGGTTCCCTGTTCCAAAGTGCCACGGCCGCAAACACGATCATGCCGCCGACGCCGAAGAGACACAGGATCTGGCCGATCGGAAGCGCACTCGCGGCCGCCTTAACAAAGACGTCCTCAATGGCGAAGGCCCCCATCGACAGGATCATCCAGCAGCTGCCCGCGAGGTTCGCCTTCCGGTCCGTTGCAATTGTCGTGGTCAAAAAGCCTCCAGGGGGCGGGAGGGGAGCGGAGTTCCGAAGTGCGGTTGACGGTCAGTGTGCCGGACCAACCGTCTCCGACCCGTGCGCCATTTGTCCTGCCCGGTCAAGCGGGAAGATGCGTTGTCAGAGGAAAACGACACGCGGCCTCGGCGGGATTCGCAAGCCCGTCTGCCTAGCTGGGCACAGGCCTTACAAATGCGCTGCGTGCGTCTTCGACAGGTTCCCGGCAACAACAGCCCTCGAGGTGGTCATTGACCATGCCCATCGACTGCATGAAGGCGTAAACGGTCGTCGGGCCGACAAAACTCCAGCCGCGTTTTTTCAGATCCTTGGACAGGGCCGTGCTTTCGGCGGTCTTTCCGAGCGTCCTCGCGGTTTTGAAATCAATTTTCGGCGGCCGGTTCTGGGGCTCTGGCTCAAACGACCAGAAATACGCGGCCAGCGAACCGAATTCCTTGTGCAATTCCAGGGCGCGGCCGGCATTGTTGATGGTCGACACGATCTTTCCGCGGTGGCGCACGATGCCGGCGTCGGCAAGACAGCGTTCGACATCGTCTTCGGTGAAGGCGGCGACCTTGTCGAATTCGAAATTGGCGAAGGCTGCGCGAAACGCCTCGCGTTTCCTCAGGATGGTCAGCCAGGACAGGCCGGACTGGAAGCCTTCAAGACAGATCTTTTCAAAAAGACGGCGGTCATCATCGACCGGCCAGCCCCACTCGTTGTCGTGATAGTGCATGTAGTCGTCCAGGCCACCGTGCCACCAGCAGCGGTCCTTGCCGTCCTCCCCCTTGAGAAGCCCCGTCACCGGATCGCGCTCGGCTTTCGCGCCTTTACCCGTGGTCTGTTCGGTCATGCCCCACCTGATATTCACTGTTTGTTCTTTTACTAGCGGTCCTTCTGCCGATATTCAAGCCACACCGGGCACAAAAAAGCCCGGCACGGGCCGGGCTCTCGATCGACTTGCGTTCCAAAGATCACGCAAACAGGGCGTCGATGTCGTCCTGTGTGGCAACGTCCGTATCGCTCTCCAGAGCCGGGCCATTGAGGAGGGCCGCATCGCCTTCCTTGATGTCGCGTTCCTCGACCGAAATGTCCTTGAATGTTTCGATGCCGCCCCAGATGTCCATCATCTGCATGATCCTGTCCTCGACGAAACGCAGCGTGCCGACGACCTTGGTGATGCGCTGGCCGGTCAGATCCTGGAAGTTGCAGGCCTCGAAGATCTGGACAACCTTGTCCTGGATGTCATTTGCCAGTTCCGCGTCTTCCTGGCCAACACGGGCGGACAGGGTGTTGGCGGTTTCATCGATGAACTCGGCGGCTGCGAGGATTGTTTCAGTCGCGCCCTCAGTGCCATCGACAACTGCATCCAGTTCGTTGGTCACGCGGGTCATTTCCTCGCCCTTGGACCCGGTCGTATGGTGCAGCGTGGCGATTTCCTTCTTCGTCTGCGCGATCGCTTCGTAAATCGCGTCGAGCTCGACTTTCAGCTTTGCCGCTTCCGACAGTTCCTTGCGGAATTCGGACATGAATTTTTCGCTCATCTCTTCCGGGCTGAGCGCGTTTTCCTGAGCGACCCCGCCCTTGCTGATGAGGGATTTGAGACTGCTGATCTCTGATAGGACTTCCTGGTGCCGACGTTCTTCGGCGAAGACGGGATCGTTGTCGACCCCGGAATTCATACGTATCAAGCTTTCCGCCCGAAAGGATCTCTTCACCGCGGCCATGCCAACTCCCGTCCCTTGCCCCACTGGCGCATTTAAGTACCCGTTAGCCGATTGATAGCAGGGGAAGTTTAAGGAAATGTTTTTGCGGCACCTGCTGAAATTCACAAAGGTCGGGGCACATTTAGTTCCCCGTCTCATGTTTTATTCCCAAACGGTTTGGTTATCTTTTTCTGCGAAGACTTGAGGCCATCGATTTGTGAATTGTACCGGCACGATCACGAATGCCGTGAAACCGGTGAACTTGTGTGGCTGTGAAAGGCGTTCTGAAATATATGAAGAGTATGCGTTTTCGAAACCTGCCCGCTCTGTTGCTCAGTCTGCTCATCCCGGCGCTCGTCGCCGCCGGGCCGGTTCGCGCCGCAAACGATTCATTTTCGACGGAAGAAATCCTGAAGGGATTCGAGAAAACCGTCTTCGGGCTGGAATATCGCAGCTGGAGCTGGCGGCCATACTTGGTGAAGAAATTCACCCAGCCGGTCACGTTCTATGTTCACAATCTTTCCCGCCGGGACCGCACGCGTGTGGTGCACCGCTTCGTGCGCGAGATCGATCGCCGGATCGGCGGACTGAAAACCAGTATCACCAACGACCCGGCTGCGGCGAATTTCGAGGTCTTCGTGGTCGATCGCGCGCAGTACGTTCCCGTCGTTCAGCGCGATATCTACAAGAACAACCGGGCCAAGGTGCCCGGGCGGTGCCTCGTTCGGGTCGTGTCGGGCCGGAACGGGATCAAAAGATCCGCCGCGGTCATCGTGTCCGACGAGGGTGAGTTCCTGTTCAACCGTTGTCTCGTGGAAGAAATCCTGCAGGGCCTCGGCCCCATGAACGACAACCGCGATCTGACGCATTCCGTCTTTAACGATGCATCGCGCCACAGCCGCTTCACCATCTTCGACCAGATCATTTTGAACATGCTCTACGATCCGCGGATCCGGCCGGGCATGTCGATGAAGCAGACCAAGCCGCTCCTGCCCCTGGTGGCGCGCGACGCACGCCGGCGCGTGCGTTAACCAACGATCCGCGAAAACGGCAAGGATTTCAGTGCGCCAAACGGCTGCGTTGCGGGGCTGCGGCACACCACAAAGATTCCATTAATCCTGTTTCGCAAGACTTGGATAACCATAAGAAACATTTACCGAATTTCTCACTTCGGGATTCACTTTTGAAAGAACTTGCGTCCGTATCATCCTTGCCAGTTCGTTAACCGGTCCGTTCAATTGCCGGTGGACTTGGTCGAAGTTGAGTAAAGAGTGCCGCCATGTTCTTTCAGATGAAACGTTCCTGGAACGTCTTGTTTCTTGCCGGAGCCGTCCTTGCCGGCACCGCGTTTTTCTCAGGTCCGGCAACCGCCGGACAGGTTGCCCCTCCACCGCTGGTCCTCAGCCCCAATCTCACGGAACCCTGGATGATGCAGCTGCAGCCGGGAGCCGCCCGCCGCGCCGCGCCTGTCCAGCGCCGGCAGGTTCAGCAGCCCCAGGTGCGCCGCGCCAACTGGTGGTCCCGCCGGATGGAGCCAGCCCGCCAGCAGCCGAAACGGCAGACACGCCAGATCGCGCCGCAGTTCCTGCCGACGATCGTCGAGTACAACGGCAAGCACAAGCCCGGCACAATCGTGATCGACACCAATGCCCGCTTTCTCTATCTCGTTCAGTCGGACGGCACCGCGCGCCGGTACGGCGTGGGCGTCGGCAAGCCCGGCTTCGAATGGGCCGGATCCCACCGCATCACGCGCAAGGCGGAATGGCCGGACTGGCGTCCGCCCGCAGCCATGCGCAAGCGCCGTCCGGAGCTGCCGGCCTTCATGGCCGGAGGGCCGGAAAACCCGCTCGGTGCACGCGCGCTTTATCTCGGATCGACCCTCTACCGCATTCACGGTTCCAACCAGCCGTGGACCATCGGCCACGCGGTCTCGTCCGGCTGCATTCGCATGCGCAATGAGGATGTCATGGACCTTTACGAGCGCGTCGGCGTCGGCACCAGGGTCTACGTCCTTTAAGGCATCGTCCCTGGCCCCAGATCTGACACGGAAACGCACGGCTTGCCCGTGCGTTTTGCGTCCGGGGGGAAGCAGCGCCTTGCACAAATTCCCGTTTCTTTGCAGTTTGTCTGCGTGACCGAGCGAATCCCCGCTCCGATTTTTCAGGACCAATGGGTATGGCCCGGCGCTCCGACATCTTCTCCGCAAGTTCCGACACGGCCTATTTCTTAAAGGCCGCACTGGTCGGTCTTCTCGTCGGCGGACTTGCGACCGGCTTTCACGCGGGCCTGGAGTTCCTGTTCGCACAATACGCCGCCCTGAGAAGCTCGCTCGGCGGAGGCGTCCTTCCCTACGCGGTTTCGATTCTCCTTTCCGCATCCTGCGTGACTGCTGCCTTCCTGCTCGTGCAGCGGGTGGCGCCCGAAGCCGCCGGCAGCGGGATCCAGGAAATCGAGGGCGCGATGGAAGACAAGCGGCCGGTGCACTGGCCGCAGGTGCTCATCGCCAAGTTTTTCGGAGGACTGCTCGCGCTCGGGTCCGGGCTTGTGCTCGGGCGGGAAGGACCGACCATCCACATGGGGGCGATGACGGCTGAAGCGCTGTCGCGCTCCCACAACATGTCGTCCGCCGACCACAAGGGGCTGCTCGCTGCCGGCGCTGCGGCCGGACTGGCTGCCGCGTTCAACGCGCCGCTTGCCGCCATCTTGTTCATCGTCGAGGAAACACGGCGCCAATTCCCGTTCGGCTACCGGACCTACATGGCCGTGATCATCGCATCGATCCTCAGCGCCGCCGTGACCGAACAGCTGACCCAGACCGGGCCGCTGCTTGTCGTCGACGTCAATTACCTGCCCGTGTGGAGCTATGTTCTTCTCGCGGTGCTGGGCATCTTGCTGGGAGCTCTCGGCGTCTTCTTCAACCGGGCGCTGATCATCGTTATGGATCTCTTCCTGAAGATCCCGAAACGTCTGCGCTGGCTGCCCGCGCTGGCGATCGGTGCGGTCACCGGCATCCTGCTGAACGCGTTTCCGGACGCGACCGGCGGGGGGGAAGATCTCGTCCATAACCTCATCTCCAGCCACTACGGTGTGCTTGCGCTTTTGCTGCTGACCTTTCTGAGATTCGGCGGCGTCCTGTTTTCCTACGCGTCCGGCGTCCCCGGCGGGATCTTCGCCCCGATGCTTTCCATCGCGACCTGTGCCGGTCTTGCCTTCGGCGTCCTGGCGGTCGAAACGCTTCCCATTGAAGACGATTTCCGCTCGGCCTGCGCCGTTGCCGCAATGGGCGGGTTTTTCGCCGCTTCCGTCCGTGCGCCGCTCGTCGGTGTCGTGCTGGTCATGGAGCTGACGGGAGCCTACGCGCTGATCATGCCGGTCCTGGTCACTTGCACGACGGCCTCGCTGACCGCGCATCATCTCGGCGGCAACCCGATCTATGAAGAGCTGCTGGAGCGGACATTGCGGCTGTCGGGGCAACCGCAGGATAAGGAGCCGGACAAGACACCGGTTCAGCTGGGCACGCGCGAAAGCTGACGGCGCGCAGCGTTTCTCCTACTCCGCCGCTTCCGCCGGGCGCGAGGCGAGCGCTTCGGGCTGTCTGCCGCCATAGACCCAATCGAGAAGCTCGGCGGTATGGAGGATCGGGATCTCCGTTCCCAGGCCGATCTGCGTCATGCAGCCGATGTTTCCCGTGGCGATCACATCGGGCGCCGTCTTCTCGATGTTGGCGACTTTCCGGTCCCGGAGCCTTCGCGCAATTTCGGGCTGCATGATGTTGTAGGTTCCCGCAGACCCGCAGCAAAGGTGGCCTTCCGGCACGTCCTTGACGTCGAACCCCGCGGCCTTGAGCAGATCTTTCGGCTGCCGCGTAATTTTCTGGCCGTGCTGCATGGAACAGGCCGAGTGATAGGCGACCGTCAAACCGGGCTTGAGAGCGGGCGTGCCGAGATCGACTTCCGTCAGGAACTCGGTGATGTCCTTTGCAAGTGCGGACACCCTGGCCGCCTTTTCGGCGTAGGCGGGATCCTCGCGCAGCATGAAGCCGTAATCCTTGATGGTCGTGCCGCAACCGGAGGCAGTGATCAGAACCGCATCGAGCCCCTCACCGTCAGCCTCGTTGATCCACACGTCCACATTCCGCCTGGCATTTTCCAGTGCGCTTTCTTCCTTGCCCATGTGATGAACGAGCGCTCCGCAGCAGACTTCGCCCCTGGGCAGGACGATTTCATACCCTGCCCGCCGCAGCAGCCGGATCGTGGCGTCGTTGATGGCCGGGTTGAGCACCGGCTGAGCGCAGCCGCTCAAAAGCGCGACGCGTCCTTTCTTCGATGCTGTTTCAGGTTCGAAGACGCCCGGTCCCTCCAACTCACCGCGGATCGGCGCAGCCGCCGGTGCCAGTTCCAGCATGGCCCCCATTCGTGCGAGCGTTCCGCCCATCGACTTCAGGATGCCGGCGAACGGCCGGCCGAAGAACGCGCCGATCAGGGCGAAGCGGAAACGCTTCGGATATGGCAGCACAAAAGAAAGGATGCCGCGCATCAACCGGTCCGGCAACGGCCGCTTGTAGGTCTTTTCGATATGCGCGCGGGCATGGTCGACGAGATGCATGTAATGCACCCCGGACGGGCATGTCGTCATGCACGCCAGACAGGACAGGCACCGGTCGATATGCTTGACGATCTTGTCATCCGCCGGGCGATCGTTCTCGAGCATGTCCTTGATGAGGTAGATGCGGCCGCGCGGGCTGTCGAGTTCGTCGCCAAGCAGCGTGAAGGTCGGGCAGGTGGCCGTGCAAAAGCCGCAATGCACGCATTTGCGCAGAATTTTCTCTGACTCCGCAACATGACTGTCCTTCAGTTGCTCAGCGGTAAAATTCGTCTGCATTGCGCCGTGCGCCCTCTCCGTTACCCCAGATCGCGCGATGGTAAGCTTTGGCCCCAGGGGGCACAAGGTACGTTTCGGGCATAAGGGTTTTGCAAAAAGGGACATTCTGTCCCATGCACGTTCCGCCGATGCCCGGTGCCGGAGCACAGGGCACCCCCGCAATCAACCGGTTTTGAAACGGGTGTTCGGTGCTCAGAACATCCAGGTCTGGGGATTGGGGACCGGTTCTCCGCGACCGGCAAGTTGCAGGCCCTTGATGCAGCGGATGATGGCCCAGACAAGCGTCGCAATCAGAACAAAAACACCGATGAACACGAACATCAGGACAACGCCGATGATGCTGAACAGGAACCCGATCCAAAATGTCCTGATCTGGTAGACGTAGTGAGTATCCACCCATTCGGCCGCCTTGCCCTTGTTCAGATAGGCAAGGATCACACCGACGATCGACGTGATCCCGACGATGATGCTCACGAGATAAAGGATGTAGATCAGCGTGGCATTCTTGCCGCCCGGTTCCATGTACCCGGCGACATCGCTTTGGTCGTTCATTTCCCCCACTCCGCTCAAAAAATGCGTCAATCGTGCGCACCCGCCGAAAGCCAGGCAACACGGGTTTCACCCTATGCGACGGACCCGGAATTGCAACATCTTTGACAAGGCGCGCGCTGACAGCGCAAGGGAAGTGACGCCGAACGTCTAGACCCCCGCCGTCATGCGTCCCGGATTGAGGATACCGCTGGGATCAAACTGCGCTTTCAGACGCGCCGACAGAGACGCGAGCGGCGCCGGCTGCGGCTGAAAAACGTCCATGTTGGAGCGGACAGACGGAACAGCGCGCACCAGGGTGGCATGGCCGCCGCCGGCGTCCAGCAGGGTTCCGCGGATATCGCTTTCGTGCACGAGGCCGTCGACAAGAGACACCCAGACGAGGCCGCCGCTCCAATCGTAGTAGGCCTCGATATCCAGCTTTCCGCGCAAAAGCTCAACCAGTTTCGGGCCCCGTGTCGGGGCAACCGAGATGCGCCAGACGGGGGCATTCGATCCGGCAAACGGCTCGACATCCCGGATCGTCCGCCACAGCGACCTGGAGTCATTTTCGGCAAGCCGTTCGGCTGAGCCGAAAGCGCTCAGCAGCTTCTGGAGCCCCTTGAACCGGTAGTCGACCGATGTCTCGAAGCCTTCCAGCCGGAGGATCGTGCGGCTCTTTTCACCGCCGACGCCAGCCGGGAGATGTGCTGCGCCGGAGACCTCCGCCGATGACCCCATCGCCTGGCACAGGGCCGCAATGGCGCTTTCGTCTCCGAGCCCCGTGAGAACGAACGAGGCCGACGTTTCCGGTTTCGGGTTGACCTTCAACGTGACGGTCGAGGCGACGGCCAGGGTCCCGAAGGAACCGCACAGCGCGCGTGGCAAGTCGTAGCCGGTCACATTCTTGACCACCTTGCCTCCCGAATTGAAGATTTCCCCACGTCCGGAAACAGCTTCCATTCCGAGAACATGGTCCCGGGCCGCGCCAGCCTTGATGCGCCGCGGCCCTGACAGGTTCGCAGCCAGCACCCCGCCGACGGTGCCCTTGCCTGCGTCGACACCCTGCAAGGGCCCGTAATCCATCGGCTCGAAGGAGAGTTCCTGCGCGTTTTCGTCAACGAGTTTTTCAACCTCGGCGATCGGCGTCCCGGCCTTCACGGTGAGGATAAGCTCCGCCGGTTCGTAGCTGTCGACACCCGAAATGTCCGACAGGTCCAGAACATGCGCGGCCTGAACCGGCCGACCCAGGCCCCGCTTGGAGCCCTGGCCAATGATCTCTAGCGGCTGTTCCTCGGCGGCCGCCCATTTTACCACATCCTCGAGTTCCTGCGTCGTCCGCGGTTTCAGTGTCGCATCCATTTGTCGTGATCCTCAGAACCGGGGAATGTCGGGGAAAGGCAACTGGCCCTTGTGGACGTGCATCTTGCCCAGCTCCGCGCAGCGATGCAGGACGGGAAACACCTTGCCCGGGTTGAGCAGGTGTTTTTCATCGAAGGCGCATTTGACTCGCTGCTGCTGCTTCAGATCCGCGTCGGAGAACATGTCCGTCATCAGATCGCGCTTTTCAATGCCGACGCCGTGCTCACCGGTCAATACGCCGCCGACCTCCACGCACAGGCGCAGGATATCGGCACCGAATTCTTCCGCTGCATCCAGCTCGCCCGGCTTGTTTGCATCGTAGAGAATGAGCGGGTGGAGATTGCCGTCTCCCGCATGAAAGACGTTGGCGACGCCGAGCCCGTGCTTTTCGGACAATTCGCGCATGCGTGCCAGAACCTTCGGCAGTTCGCGGCGGGGAATGGTGCCATCCATGCACAGATAGTCCGGCGAGATCCGGCCGACAGCAGGAAAGGCGGCCTTGCGTCCGGCCCAGAAGGTCATGCGCTCTTCTTCGCTCTCCGAAATGCGCACATGGCTCGCCTGGTTCTGCCTGGCGATTTCCTCCACGCGCCCGATCAGGAAATTGACCTCATCCTCCGGCCCGTCCAGTTCGACGATCAGAAGCGCCTCCACGTCCCGCGGGTACCCTGCATTGACAAAATCCTCGGCCGCATGGATCGCCGGCTTGTCCATCATCTCCATGCCGCCGGGAATGATGCCGGCCGCGATGATGTCGGCGACGCAGCGCCCGCCGTCTTCGCTTGTCGGGAACCCGATCAGGAGCGCGCGTGCGGTTTCCGGCTTCTGCAGGATCCGGACCGTCACCTCGGTCACGACGCCCAGCAGTCCCTCGGACCCTGTCATCAGTGCCAGGAGATCGTATCCCTCGCTGTCCAGATGCTTGCCGCCGAGCCGAACCACCTCGCCGTTGATCAGGACCATTTCCAGACCAAGCACGTTATTGGTCGTCAGGCCGTATTTCAGACAGTGCACACCGCCGGAGTTTTCCGCGATGTTGCCGCCGATGGAACAGGCGATCTGCGACGACGGATCAGGTGCGTAGTAAAAGCCCTCGTGCTCCACCGCCCGCGTGATACCGAGATTCGTGACCCCCGGCTGAACGACAACCGCGCGATTGTCGAAATCGATATCCAGGACCCTGTTGAATTTCATCATGGACAGGAGGACGCCATCGGCGAGCGGCAACGCCCCGCCGGACAGGGAGGTTCCGGCACCGCGCGGCACGACCTTCACGTCGTTGTCATGACAGTATTTCAGGACCTTCGAGACCTGCTCGACGGTTTCGGGCAGCACGACGATCAGCGGCAACTGGCGATAGGCGGTCAGGGCATCGGTCTCGTAAGCCCGCATTTCGCGTTCTTCGTGGATCACACCTTCGCCGGGCACGATTGCCTGAAGGGCTTTCAGTATGTCCACGCGGCGGGCAAGAACGTCCTCGTCCGGTGCAGGCATCGCGATCGCGGTCACGGCTGTCTCCTCGCGGTTTTCATAAAATTGATCCAGTCGGCTCGCCCTGTCGTAACAGGTGCTGGTAGTTCATCGGCTTTTCCAGCATGTGACAAGTCTGGTCGCGTTGGGAAGTGTTCGCTGAACAATAATTGTCTTTCTGAGAGATTGAAAATGAGCAATCTTACGGACATGGAAATCTTCGCACGCGTGGTAAGCTCGGGCAGCATGTCGGCGGCCGGTCGTGAGATGAGCCTGTCGCCGGCCGTGGTTTCCAAGAGGATCCGCCGGCTCGAAGAAAAGCTCGGAACGCGCCTCCTGCAGCGGACAACACGCCAGATCGCCATGACGGAGGCCGGTCAGGGTTTCTATGAACGTGTTGTTGCGATCCTCGCCTCCGTGGAAGAGGCGGAGTCGTTCGTTTCTCGTGGCTCGGCAAAGGCACGGGGCAACCTGCGCGTCGCCGTCCCGACATCATTCGGACGGCTGCACATCGCGCCGCATCTCGGACGGTTCCTTTCCGAGAACCCTGACCTGGCCGTCAATCTGGACCTGTCCGACGACTTCGTGGATATCGTCGGCGACGGCTACGATCTGGCGGTCCGGATTGCCGAACTGTCGGACTCCAGCCTGGTCGCCCGCCGACTAGCGCCCGTGCATCGCATCTTGTGCGCAAGCCCGGAGTATCTCGAGAAACACGGGGTTCCCCAGAGCATCGAAGACCTTGCAAGCAATCATGTGACGCTTGCCGCGACGAACCAGGATCCGTGGCGGCTGGCCGGCCCGCAGGGCATCGAGACAGTCAGAACACAAGCGCCGATCAAGACCAATTCGAATGAGGTCGTGCGGGAATGCCTGCTCGAGGGCGTCGGCATTGCTCTGCGCTCGACCTGGGACGTCGGTCCGGAGCTGCGCGAAGGAAAGCTGAAAATCCTGTTGCCGCAGTACCGCGCCTCAAAGGATGTCGGGCTTTACGCCGTTTATCCGAGCCGGCAGTTCCTTCCTGCCAAGGTCCGGGTGTTCATCGACTTCCTGGCAAAGCTCTACGGTTCCTCGCCTTACTGGGACGCGGGACTTGACGACTGGCTGCGGTTGCCAAGCAACGCGAAGGCAAGTTGATCACTCGCTTTTGAGAGCGCTGCCGCCCGAATGCGGATTAGTATCTCTCCAGATGCGACCGTGCGTCACTTGCACTTTCGGGTTCCATCCTGTTGTGTGTGCGTGTGCTTTTGCACGCAAATTGAGGGAGAGATGTATGTATCGTCTGCTGATGATCGCCGGAAGCGCGCTTCTGGCCCTGACTGCTCAGGCAAGTGCCGAGGGTGACCCTGTCAAGGGTGAAAAAATCTTCAAGAGGTGTGCCGCCTGCCACGCTGTAGGAGAAAATGCCAAGAACAAGGTGGGGCCGCAGCTCAACGGCGTTGTTGACGCCGCATGGGGCCGCATCGACGGGTTCAAGTATTCCAACAACCTCGTCGAACTGAGCGACGGCAAGGTATGGGATGCGGCGACGCTGGATATCTACCTGACGAAGCCGAAGGACCTCATTCCCAAAGGCAAGATGGCGTTCGCCGGCCTTCGCAAGGAAGAGGATCGCGCCAACGTTATTGCGTATCTCGCGCAGTACAATGAGGACGGTACCACCAAGTAAACTCGGGACAATCCGACGATACACGAGGCCGGGATTTCCCGGCCTCTTTTCATTCCCCAGTGTGATGCTTGCGGATCCGGCGGACCACCCACCAGATCAGAAGCACGACCAGCGGGACAGCCAGACCCGTCGTGATGTTCGCGTTCGGAACCGGAAGACCCGCATCCTTGGCCGCTTTTGCCAGATAGGAGATCAGTCCGACGACATAGTAGCTGACGGCCGCGACCGACAGGCCTTCGACGGTCTGCTGCAGTCTCAGCTGCAGCCGGGCCCTGCGGTTCATCGACTGCAACAGGCTCCGGTTCTGGCGCTCGAGTTCGACATCGACCCGGGTGCGCAATAGCGTGGTCGCCCGGGCGAGCTTTTGTGACAACATCGCCTGCCTGTCCTCGATCGCCTGACAGGTGCGCATCGCAGGCGCAAGGCGACGCCCCAGAAATGACGACATGGATAGCTCACCGGGCGCGGCAGCCTCGTTCAAGGTTGCGAACCGCGCCTTGACGATTTCGTCATATGCCCGGCTCGCGCCGAAACGGAAGCTGCTTGCGGTTGCACCGGCTTCGAGGACGGCGGCCAGTTCGGTGAACTTGTCCAGCAGTTCCTGGTTTGCGCCGAGGGCCGAGGCATCCTTCATCTGCCCGGTCAACTCGGCAAGCTCGATCTCGGCGCGCCGGATCCCGGGCTGAAGGCCGCTCGCCTCGAACAGACCGAGCATCGCCAGCGTGCGGTATGTTTCGATTTCCAGAAGCCGTTGCACGACGGCTCCGGCCTGCACGTCGCTCAGTGACCGGTTGAACACCAGAATGCGGGTCAGCCCATCGCCATCCTGCCGGAAATCCGTTGCCGCAAGGGCCGCGCCGTCCTCCAGTGTCGACACCGTCAGACTGCTTTCCTCGAAATGGCCGCGCCAGTCGGTTTCCTCGGCGGGGTCACGCAGTTCCAGCCGGACGGCAACCAGAAGATCGCCCGGTGCACGGAACGCTGCTCCAAAGGGATGGGCCGCCGGCAGGTCGCCGAAAATCCGGTCTGCCCGTGCCGCCCCGTCCCAGGTGTAGGTGATGAACTCGGCATGCTGCTCCCAGCTCAGGGTACCGCCGCCAAAGGACAGGGTGTGGTGCCTCGTGCCGGGGGCCGGACCCGGTGCTCCCCTGGAAACGCAGAACTCCGAAAGCCATGCCTGATCGGCGGCCGCTTCCTCCGTATTGGCGAGGAACGCGTAGTGCAGGATCGTCCGGGGACCGGCAAGCGGACGGAAGGGCCGCGCATGTACCTCACCCAGCACCCGCTCGCGCATCGGCGATGTGCGAAAGGCCGGCAGTGTCGACCCGTTTTCTGATCCCTGTCCCAAGATTCCCGCCTCGCCCCTATGAAGACTGCGCCTACTTTGCTCACACCGGACGCGTTATACCAAGGTCTAATATTGTCACAGGTGGCGATGGCCGCGCCGGTGCCGGCCACGAAACGGCAAAATTGGATAAAAAAATTGACCAATTGAGAAACCATCCCTATTGTGCGCCGAAACACTGGGGACCCCGCGGACATGTTCCAGCCTGTCGATCATCAGAAAACCGCCGATGCTGTAGTCGAGCAGATTGAGAACCTGATTCTGAAAGGTGTCCTTCATTCAGGTGACCGGCTGCCTTCGGAGCGGGACCTTGCCGAACAGATGAAAGTGTCGCGGCCGGTGTTGCGGGACGCGCTCAAGATCCTTGAAGAACGCAGGCTGATCGAAGCGCGCCGTGGCGGTGGAACCTTCGTTTGCGACCTGATCGGGCCGATCTTCTCCGATGCCGTCATCGAACTGATTGCGCGGCACCCGTCCGCGATCAGTGACTATTTCGAGTTTCGAAGGGGCATCGAGGGACAGGCGGCAGCCCAGGCGGCGATGCGTGCCGCACCGTCCGACATCGAGCGCCTGCAAGAAATCGTTCGGCAGATGCACCGCGCACATGAGGCGGAAGACCTAACCGCCGAAGCATTGCTTGATGTCGACTTTCACCATGCAGTCGGTGAAGCCGCCCACAATGTCGTCATGCTGCACACGCTGCGTTCGTGCTACCGACTGCTTGAAAACGGCGTCTTCTACAATCGGGGCCGGCTCTATCACCATCCCACGGCGCGCAGTGAATTGCTGCAGCAGCACAGCGCGATCGCGGCGGCCATCTGCACTGCGGACCCCGCGGGCGCACGGCGCACTTCGGAAGAGCACATCGACTATGTACGCGGCACGCTGAGCGAAGCCGAGCAGCTCGATCAGCGGGAACGGCTGGCTGAACTCAGGCGCGTCAAACCCCTCAAGAAATCTGCAAGATCCTGACAATCCGGGAGGATGAACCATGACAATCGTAACCGATGTTGCCGACATGCAGGCGCTGGCGAAACGCCGCGTCCCGAAAATGTTCTATGACTATGCGGACACCGGCTCCTGGACGCAAAGCACCTACCACGCGAACGAGGCCGCACTGCAGCGCCAGAAGCTGCGCCAGCGCGTCGCGCGCAATATCGACAACAGGTCGGTCGAGAGCACCATGACCGGACAGGATGTCTCCATGCCGGTCGCGCTTGCCCCGGTCGGCCTGACCGGCATGCAACATGCGGATGGGGAAATCCTGGCGGCACAGGCAGCAGAAGAATTCGGCGTTCCCTTCACGCTGTCGACCATGAGCGTGTGCTCGATCGAGGATGTGGCCGAACACACGAAGAACCCGTTCTGGTTCCAACTCTATGTCATGCGCGACCGCGGGTTTTCCGAGAGCCTGATGCAACGGGCCAAGGCCGCCGACTGTTCGGCCCTCGTGCTGACGCTCGATCTGCAGGTTCTCGGACAGCGCCACCAGGATATCAAGAACGGCCTGAGCACGCCTCCGAAGCCCAAACCGCATGTTCTGCTCGATCTTGCGTTCAAGCCGCGCTGGTGCCTGAACATGCTGCAGACCAAACGGCGTGAGTTCGGCAACATCACCGGCCATGTCTCCGGCGTCGACGACATGACCTCCCTCGCGGAATGGACCGCGAGCCAGTTCGACCCGACCCTCGACTGGTCGTCCGTGGAGTGGGTCAAGAAGCACTGGGACCGCAAGCTGATCCTCAAGGGCATCAATGATGTGGAGGACGCCAAGACCGCCGCTGAAATCGGTGCCGACGCAATCGTGGTGTCGAACCATGGCGGCCGCCAGCTCGATGGTGCCCTTGCCTCTTACGACGTCCTCGGAGATATCGTCGACGCGGTCGGCGACAGGATCGAAGTCCAGTTCGACGGTGGCATACGTTCGGGACAGGACGTTTTCCGCGCGGTCGCGATGGGCGCCCACGGCACCTATATCGGCCGTGCCTTCATCTATGGCCTCGGTGCGATGGGAAAACCGGGCGTCACCAAGGTCCTGGAGATGATTCACAAGGAACTCGACGTGACCATGGGGCTGTGCGGGGAGACCGACATCAAGGACGTCGGCCGGCACAACCTGGTTCTCTAATCTCTGCGATTAAAGGAGCCCGAGCCAGGCTTCGGTAAGGGCCGTGCCGATCCGGTCCGCCTCGCCGGCGTTCAGCCTCGCTTCTTGCTCCATGCGCTCCGGCCAGTCGGGCGTATGGGGCAGGATTTCATCTGCAAGGTGATGCGACCAGCCGGTGACGTCCTCAAGTGCGGCTTCGAAGTGAAACTGGATGGCATAGGTCGCACGACCCATGCGGAACGCCTGGATGGGCGTCATCGCGCTGCTTGCGAGGTGAACCGCACCCTCGGGCAGCGACACGGTGTCGGTGTGCCAGTGGAAGAGCGGACCGCCCTCACCCAGCGCCTTGAGCACCGGATCGTTCCGCCCCGCCGCCGTGGGCGTCACCTGGTGCCAGCCGAACTCGATCGGCCGCGCCAGAATGTTGTCGGCGCCGAATGCCCGGCCGATCAGCTGGCAGCCGAGGCAGATGCCGAGCACCGGACGGCTTTCCTCATGAAAGCGCCTGATCAATTCGCATACGTCCGGCAAGAACGGGTACTGCGCATCGGCCAGGGCATCCTGCCCGCCTCCGAGCACGACCAGGCCGCTGTGGTGTCCGGCACTATCCGGCACGGTCTCCCCCGCGTAGGCCCTGACGACCCGGTATGCGATCCCCATGGCGTCCGCCTTCCTGCCGAACGCCGCAAGATCGGCCTTCGGATAGTTCTCAATCACGAGCAGAGGCATCTTCTGAAACAGCTCCGTAGGGGGCGTCCGCATTCAAATCGACAAGACGTTATACCAACCTCAATAAGTAAGAACCTATTCGATGGTCTTTTTCAGGTTCGCCGGTAAGGAGCGGTACGCGGGCCGGCCTGGTTGGCCGGTCAAGCGGCGCGACGCAGTCCGGCGGGCCTGAAAAAACCACCGGAGGCCGCGACATGAGAGCGTTCCGCCGCGTTGCGCATCTTGGCCGATGCCCCACATCGCCCCGCGACACGCTCCTCGCGGAACACGCTCGTATCACGGTCGAACAGATTCTTACTTTTTGAGGTTGGTATTAATCATCTGCAACTGTGATGAAAACATCAAAAACAATCATTTGCACCGAACCGGGTGCCGCGCCAGATTCCAGACAAGGATTTTCAGGACATGGTGTTTTCATGAGCGTCGCTTCTTCCGCGATACGCCGCGACCCGAGCGGCTTTTCGGCCACTGACTATGGTCTTTATGCCGTGACGGTGCTCGCCTGGGGTTTCAGCTGGATCGCCATGAAGAGCCAGGTCGCGACCGTTGTTCCGGAAGTGTCAGTGTTCTGGCGGTTTGTTCTGGCCGCATCGATCATGATGGCCTGGGTCAAGTTTCGGGGGCACACACTTTCCTTCGGTTTACGCGAACACCTCCGGTTCGCGGGCCTCGGCGCGCTTCTTTTCTCGACCAATTTCACGCTGTTCTACTACGGTGCCATGCAGATACCCTCCGGTCTTCTCGCGGTCATCTTCTCAACGGCATCGATTTTCAACCTGTTCCTGGGCCTGGTCCTGTTCGGTCAGCGCCCGAACCCACTTGCCCTCGCCGCGGGCTTTCTGGGCTTTGCCGGAATCGCGTTCATGTTCTGGCCGAAATTCGCGGATGCCGAGTTCAACACACACGCCGCCGTGGGACTGGGCATGTGTATCGCAGGCACCCTGTCCTTCTGCTTCGGCAACATGGTGTCCGCGGACACACAGAAAAAGGGCATCGCCGTTGCGCCGGCCACCGCCTGGGGAATGGTCTATGGGGCTTGTTTTCTGGGCGTATTTTCGGCGCTTCGCGGCCAGAGCTTTGCCGTCGAGTGGTCGTATTCCTATTTCGGCGGGATGGTGTTTCTCGCGGTTGTCTCGTCCGTGATCGCCTTTGCCTCCTACCTGACGCTGCTCGGCCGGGTCGGCTCTGCCCGCGCCGGTTACGCAACGGTCATGTTCCCGGTTGTCGCGCTCACGCTTTCAACAGTCTTTGAAGGCTATCAGTGGACCGCCATTGCAGCGCTTGGCCTCGTCTGCGTGCTGGGCGGCAACATCATGATGCTGAAGGCGCGCTGAGGCGCTACAGGACTATTCCGCAGCAAGCTGGGCGGCGGAGGTGCCGACATTTCCGATTGCCGCGATCAGGTGATTGCACAGGGTATCGTGCATCGCTTCACGTGCTGCATCCGAGCGCAACAGCGCAATATCGCAAGAGGGAAGCGTCGGGAAACCGTCTCGCTCATCCAGAATACGCATGCCGTCCCGGATCGCGCTTTCCGGGAACACGGTCACGGCCAGTCCGGCCTGAACCGCGCCGACGAGAGCGGCGGCGCTGGAACTCGTATAGGAAACACGGTAACGCCGGCCCGCCCGGTCCAGGGCATCCATGGACATGCGCCGCCAGCCGCAGGAGGCCGGCCCCAGCGCAAGGCGGACGGTGTCCTGCGTATGTGCGCAGTGCTGCGTGGACGTCACCCAGTAGAGCGGTTCGCGGCGAATGATCTCGCCCCTGAGATCCATGGTGTCGCTCGACGTGGTGATCGCCACGTCCAGCGTGCCCTCGCGGATGGACTCGGTCAGTTTGCTGCTGCCCGAGCACTCGACCTGCACCTCGATCGACGGGTTCAACCTGTTGAACGCCGCCAGCACCTGGGGCAGGAGGCGGTCCGCGTAGTCATCCGGCACGCCGAGTTTCACGTGGCCGACTTCCTTCTTGCCGTTGAAAGCAGACAGGGTCTCGTCATTGAGCAGGATCATCCGGCGGGCGAACTCAACCAGGCGCTGACCGTCTTCCGTCAGGCGAGACTGGCGGCCGTCCTTGATGAAAATCGGTTGGCCGACGCGTTCCTCCAGCCGCCGCATCTGCATCGAGACGGCCGACTGGGTCTTGTGAACGGCTTCACCGGCCTTGGTGAAGCTGCCCAGCTCGGCAATCGCTAAAAACGTGCGGAGCTGATCAATGTCCAACGCGTGATTCATCGGAATACTCCGCGGTTCAACCACATATCAAGCGGATGATTTGAGATTCGAATTGATTTGGCAAAGATACATCAAAATTTCTTACATTACAAACGGAAATTCGGCGCCTCAGCTTAGGCAGAGTTCATGTAAGATGCTGAATTGAATTGACTTTCTTAACTACGTGTTACTCGGCCGCGTGTGGCACCGACAGGTTGTCGAGCGAGGAAACAATGTGCTCCACAAGGGCATCGGTCACGCGCGAGCTGTTGTGCCAGGAGCGCATGATGCCGATTTCACAGTCCGGCAGTTTCGGAAATCCGTCGGCTTCCGTCAGCACACGCATGCCTGACCGCAGGGCACTTTCCGGCAGAACGGATATGGCGAGACCTGCCAGCACGGCGGCACCGACCGCCGTCGAATTCCAGCTCGAATACAGAAGACGGTGCTCGCGCATCTGGTCGCCCAGAGCATTGATCGCGGCTTTGCGCCAGTCGCAGGTCGCTCGGCCAAGCGCCAGCGGCAGCGGTGATTCGTTTTCGATGGCGTGACGCGCGGACGCGACCCAAAGGAGCGGTTCGCGCCTGACGAGGTCGACGTGTTTGCGCCCCTTCTTCTGGACATGGGTGATGATCGCAACGTCCAGTTCGCCCTCGCCGATCATGTCGGCCAGATTGGGGGTCGGCGCGCACACGACGCTGACCTCCGCCTTGGGGTTGGACCTTGAGAACCGCGCCAGGATTTCAGGCAGGAACCGATCCGCATAGTCGTCGGGAGTGCCGAGGCGCACGAGGCCGGCAAGTTCGGTGTCGTCGAAGGCGGCAAGGGTTTCATCGTTCAGCTGCACCAGCCGCCGTGCATAGTGAAGCAGACGTTCTCCGTGCTCGGTCAACCGGGACTGCCGCCCCACCCTGACAAACAGGGGCTTGCCGATCCGTTCTTCCAGCCGCCGCATCTGCATCGATACGGCCGACTGGGTCTTGTGCACGTTTTCCGCGGCCCTGGTGAAACTGCCGCTCTCGGCAATGGCAACGAATGTCCGCAGCTGATCAAGATCGAGCATTAGCCCCCCAATGATAAGAGATCGTCATGTTTATCATGACATCCATTCGAAGGTGAAATGATTATTCTCTCACGCCCCATCACGCAGCGGATCTCCGGCGCGACCTGCTCACATCACACTTTCTGATCTATTCCATCACAAACATTCGTTGGATTTATGTTTGCGGAATGGGCATCTTGAGGATGTTCCTCAAACAAGGATCGCCACAACTGGCGCGGAACAAGCTGTCGACACTTCCGTCGGCCGCTCACAGGAGACTTTTGCCATGACGCATTTCGCAAGCATCCCCTTCGTCGCTCTTCTCGGGCAGATGGCTGCCCGTGCATGGCGTGTGTTTAACAACCGGCGCCATGTGAACGAACTCACACACTGGTCCGACGAACAACTCAAGGACATTGGCCTGACGCGGAGCGACGTTCGACGCGCGTTGGCCGAACCGTTCTATCGAGACCCGACATCTGTTTTGAGCACCACAACGACATTCGGCGGCGCTTTCAATCTCAGCGCAGCCAATAGCGTTCTGGAGAAACAGCCCCTGATCCTGATCGACGGACACAAGGGAAAGTCAGGACAGATTGCCGCCTGAGTTCTTTCTGCGTCCCCGGATTTGCAGCCCCTGTCGGCAAGCCTTGCTGACGAAAACTGACCCGCCCCCCGGCGGGTCTTTTTTTATTTGTCCTCGTCGAGATCCCGGGCTGCTTTTTCAAAAAAGCTGTCAAAGGCCCTGAACTGGTTCGACTGGAAGTCGCGTCCGGCTGCCATCCAGCTTGAGACCATTTCGTCAAACTCCGACGCCTGCTCCTCGGCCACGTCGTCGTCATCTTCGGGGAGATCCACTTCCGGCTCCGGGTCCGCGACGTGTTCGGCCGGTTGGCTGACAACGCTTGCCGGTTGCAGGAAGGATCCCCAAAACGCAGTCATCGCATCGGCATAGCCCTGCATGTAGTCGACCGGCGTCGGCTGCGGTTTCGGGCGCCCGCGGGCGAATCCGCGCAGATAGGCGTCCAGCAGGTTCCGTGCCTCTCCTTGCAGGAACGGGCGCGCGACCTGTCCCATCGCGAGCGTTGCGGCAACGGGCATCATCTCCTGGATCGCATCGCTTTGAAGGCCGGTCAGGCCCGAGATCTGCGCGGCGAGGGCGTTCTGCACCGCCTCCGGACCGAAGAACGGCGTCAGCGCGGTTCCGGACGCGTTCTGCATGAAGCTGGAAAGGGGCGAGGTCTCGTCGCTACCGAACGATGCAGGCACGCCGGGAAACTCGGCAAAGCCGGGCACGGCGCTGCCGAAGTAGCGGAAGCCGTTCAGGGCCGCCGGCAAAAGCTGTTCCATGACCTTGCTCAGATCATCATTCGACCAGCCGAAGCGCTCCCTGACATCTTCGGACAAGGAAAAAACGTCAAATGGAGGCATCCCCATATCGCTGCCAATCATGGCATTGCTCCCCTCGGACCCGGGCAAGGCCTTGAGACAAAAGGCCGTCCCCAAGAAGAGTGGCCTTTTCGGGAGGTCAGGTCAATTGATGCCTTTCGCCAGACCGTATGAACGAACAGATTTCGTTTGCCGGTAGCGTCCGTTCAATAGGCGTATTCGCGGAAAACCTGCGTGATATCGCCGTTCCAGGAGCCTTCATAGCGCTGCAGGAGGATGTCGGCGGGGCACATGCCAGCCGCCAGGCCCTCTTCCAGGGGTGCCAGGTGAACGCGCTCGTCAAGGTCGCCGTCACTCAACCTGTTCCGCCGCTTCAGACCTTCCATCGACAGCGCGAGAACCTGCTTGGCGACATCGAGAACGGTGCCGCTGCGGAAAGGCGTCTGCAGCGCGGTCTTCGGAACGCCGGCGCGCAATGCCGCGCGTTCTTCCTGCGTCCAGTCCTGAACCAGTTGCCAGGCCTGATCGAGCACACCGTCGTCATAAAGCAGACCGACCCAGAGTGCCGGAAGCGCGCAGATACGGCGCCAGGGACCGCCGTCGGCGCCGCGCATCTCGATGTATTTCTTGAGCCGGACATCCGGAAACAGCGTCGACAGGTGATTGTTCCAGTCGCCAAGGCTCGGCGTGGCATCCGGGACCCGGCCCTCCAGCGCCCCGTTCATGAACTGGCGGAAGGTGGTGTCGGTCACGTCGTAGTAGGTCGTGCCGCGCTTGACGAAATACATCGGAATATCGAGTGCCCACTCGACATAGCGTTCGAAGCCGAAACCGTCTTCGAACGCGAAGGGCATGTCGCCGGTCCGGTCCCGGTCCGTATCGGTCCAGATCTGCGCGCGGAAGGACTTGAAGCCGTTGGGCCGGCCGTCCGTGAACGGGGAATTTGCGAACATCGCTGTGGCAATCGGCTGCAAGGCCAGCCCGATGCGCATCTTGCGCACCATGTCGGCCTCGGACGAGAAATCGAGATTCACCTGGATGGTCGAGGTCCGGTACATCATGTCGAGGCCGAGAGAGCCGACCTTCGGCATGTAGTTGGTCATGATGTCGTAGCGCGACTTCGGCATGCGCGGAACGTCTTCCCGCGTCCAGGTCGGCGTCATGCCGATCCCGAGAAAACCGACACCCATGGGCTCGGCGATCTGGCGAACATGCGCCAGATGCTGGTTGGCCTCTCGGCACGTCTGGTGAAGGTTCTCAAGCGGTGCGCCGGACAGCTCGAACTGGCCGCCGGGTTCGATGGAGATCGCGCCGCCGCCCTCGTTGTCCGCAAGACCGATGATCTTCCCGGCATCCTCGATCCGCTCCCACCCGAGCAGCCGTTCCATGCCCTCCAGAACCGCCTCGACACCATTGGCGCCTTCATAGGGAATCGGCGAGAGCTGCTCCAGGCAGAAACCGAATTTCTCGTGCTCGGTGCCGATCCGGAACCTGTCTTCCGGTTTACATCCCGCCTCAAGGGTCGCTGCAAG
The DNA here is from genome assembly GCF_965229775.1 of Roseibium sp. GTDB lineage: Bacteria > Pseudomonadota > Alphaproteobacteria > Rhizobiales > Stappiaceae > Roseibium. The sequence goes on along the minus strand of NZ_OZ245929.1, from coordinate 3,020,845 downwards.
ATCGGCAACAGTTTCAATCGGCGTGGTATCGACCGTATCGCGGGCCATGAGGCAGTCCTAAATGTCTGCGCGGATTACCGGGAGGAATTCGAAATCGACCTGGATACCGCATTGATCCGGCGCGTTTTTCGCTAAACGCCCTCGAGCTTGGGTGATTTAGGAGGCTTCATAGAAGAATGCAAGCAATGAAACCCGATCCCGGGTGCTTCACGCGATTCTGAACACGGTCAGCGGTTCGTCCCGGCCACGCAGCTTTACCTTTCCAAGGCTCACTCCGCCGTAACCTTCCGGTATCTGCGCGACTGTCTCGCCACTCGCCAAGGCGATCACGCGGGCGCTTGCATCGACTTCCTTGCCGTGCTCCTGGAGTCTGGCGGCGACATTCACGGCATCACCGATGACAGTGTAGTTCATGCGTGCGGTCGTTCCGATGTCCCCGACAACCACCTTGCCGGTGTGCACGCCGATCCTGACCCGCATGTCCTCACTGCAGGACGCATTGATCCGCTCGGCCAGCTTGGCAACGGCCCGGATCGCCATCGCAGCGTGATCCGGCTGATCGGACGGAGCTCCCCAGAACGCCATGACGCCGTCGCCGAGGAACTTGTCGATCGTTCCGTCACTTTCGGCGATCGCCTCGGACACCGTCTCGAAATAGGTGTTGAGATAGGTGGCGGTCTCCTCCGGCGTCAGATGAGACGCCTTTCCGGTAAATCCCGCCAGATCGGCGAAGACGATCGTCATCTCCCGCAGCTCGATGTTGCGCGAACGCGTCATGCCTTCCTCGATCAGACGGGATACAAGCTCGCGGGGCACATATTTCGCAAACGCGTTCAACGCACCGACGGAGCCGTTGAAGGCCTGGTTGACATCATCCAGTTCGGCCAGGCGGGAGCGCGGCAGACGCCGCGCTTCGTCGAAATTGAGTTGCCGGAGTTCGGCAGCCGACATGGCCAGGCGTGTCAGCGGCCGGCCCAGCATGCGGCCAACCAGGAAAGACAGGATCGCCCCGACGATCAAGACGCCGAGAGCCACGTAGAGCACGACCCAGGTCTGGTCGAGAACCGCTCCGAATTCATCCGCCCGGTAGAGCGTGCCGACAATCCAGCCGCTGGCCGGTCCGCTCGTGACCTCGCCGTAAATCGCGGTGTACATGCCTCCGTCAGCCGGAAACAGTCTGCCTTCGATGCCTTCACCGATTTCTCGCCCGCTCGGCTGGTCATGCCAGAGCAGGCGGAGCGGTGTGCCGCTCAGGCCGCCAAGATCAGGCAGGACCGCGCCGGGAGACGCGGCGAAGCGGTCCTCCGGCACACCGTCAACCGCGATTGCCGTGTCAGGACCGGCGAGGAGAAAGATCCGCTGCCGCTCGTCCCAGGACATTTCGCGCGCCAACCTGGCAAAAACCGTTTGCGGAAAGTATCCGAGAAGGATCTGGCCGTTCCCAAGGTCGATTTCCAGTTCCCGGACTGCGGTCGAAAAGCCTTGCCGGTACTTGAACTCCGACCAGTTGGCCTCCGGCAGCTGGTCGGCGGGCGCCTCATCCAGGACCGCGCGGCCGAGATCAAGCTTCACACCTTCGGGAAGAAGTTCCAGATACGGCGTCAGGTCGGAGGACGTCATCCTGCGCCCGGACTGTGCGGCGTGACTCGCGATCGATTGGAACAGGTGTTCCTGGCGCGTGAAGAAATTGTGCAGGACTTCCTCATGCCCTTTCAGCACGGCGCGCGCCTGTTCGTTCAGGAGCCGTTTGGCGATGTTGCGGTCGGAGGCTGCCAGAAACGCGATGATGATTCCGCACAGCACCACGAGGGAAACGGAGAAGACGAGCCCCAGTGCGATGCCAACGGGCAGGCGAAACGGTTTGGACGCCGCAGATGGTTCCGCCTGCGCAGCGATGTCCCCTTGCAGATGTTCCGTCAGCCCGCCAGCGCCGTTGTCGGCTCTTTTGTCCGGCAGGCGGCTCTCCGGCCGCATTTCTATCTCCAGTCACCCACCGTCGCCTGAATGATCGTCAAGGCCGCGACGGCAGCAGTATCCGCCCGCAGGATACGCGGGCCAAGCGGGATCGCCGTCACGAAGTCGAGGGCCCGGAGCTGCGCTCTCTCGTCTTCGGAAAAGCCTCCCTCGGGACCCACTATAACAGCAAGCGGCTGGGGGCCCGCCTCTTTCATCTGCGCAAGCGTCAACAGAGGATTGTGCGTTCCCTCCGCCTCGTCACAGAACAGAAGACGCCGGTCCGGGTGCATGTCGGGCCATTCGGCCAGCACCTCCCTGAGTGGCTGGGGTCCGACGACTTCGGGGATGCAAAGAACACCGCATTGCTCGGCGGCTTCAATCACGTTGGCTTCCATGCGTTCCAGGTTGATGCGGCTCGACTGCGTGTGCTGCGTCATGACCGGCTGCAGACTGCCTACGCCCATTTCGACCGCTTTCTGCACCATGTAGTCCAGCCGCGCATGCTTGAGCGGGGCGAACAGATAGATCAGGTCATTGTGTGCAGTCTGTTCGCGCGTGCGCTCCATGATCTGAAAGGCGCATTCGCGGCGGCCGCTGCTGGAGATCTTCGCCAACCACTCACCGTCGTTGCCGTTGAACACCAGGATGTAATCGCCATCCTTCATCCGCAGCACGTTGATCAGATAGTTCGCCTGACCCCGGTCGGCCTCGATCCGGGCTCCTTCAGCGAGAATGTGCCGCAAGAACAGCCGCTGCATCTTGAACTCGTATTTTCCCATTGTTTTTAGTACGCCCTCGAATGTGAGTGTTTCAAGGCGGAAGATCCAGCACGGAGCGAACTGCACATATTTCGATTGGATCTGGCAAAGCGCTTTTCCTGTTTAGGGCCATCCCCAACTGCATTGTTCGACGAAGCTCCCGCACCTTGACCCCTGTCGCGCGAGCGGCCACTTTCAGAGCGAACAGAGGAATCACCCGCGTGAGCGAAACGCCATCCAACGTCGCCGAGTTTTCCGTTTCCGAGATCTCGTTCTCCATCAAGCGGACGATGGAAGACACGTTCGGCTACGTGCGCGTGCGCGGTGAACTGGGGCGGATCTCCCGACCGGGCTCCGGACACATCTACCTGGACCTGAAGGATGACCGGGCGGTCCTGTCCGGCGTGATCTGGCGCGGGGTTGCCTCGAAGCTTAAGATCCAGCCCGAGCAGGGCCTCGAGGTGATCGCCACGGGCAAGATCACGACGTTCCCCGGCCAGTCGAAATATCAGATGGTCATCGATGCGCTTGAACCGGCAGGCGCCGGTGCGCTGATGGCCCTCCTGGAGGAACGCAAGAAGAAACTCGCGGCGGAGGGCCTGTTCGCGGAAGAGCGCAAGCGGCCGCTGCCGCCGATGCCGCGCGTCATCGGCGTGGTGACCTCGCCGACGGGTGCTGTCATCCGGGACATCCTGCACCGGATAGCCGACCGGTTTCCTCTGCACGTGCTGGTCTGGCCAGTGCGGGTTCAGGGAGAGACGTCCGGCGCGGAAGTCGCCAACGGCATTCGCGGCTTCAATGCGTTTGAAGACGGCGGCGCTCTGCCGCGGCCCGACGTTCTGATCGTCGCACGCGGAGGCGGCAGCATCGAGGACCTTTGGGGTTTCAACGAGGAAGCCGTGGTCAGGGCGGCGGCGGACAGTGCGATCCCGCTGATTTCCGCCGTCGGCCATGAAACCGACTGGACACTGATTGACCTTGCCGCCGACATGCGCGCGCCGACACCGACCGGAGCAGCCGAGATCGCGGTGCCAGTCAAAGCCGACCTGATGGCGATGGTGGACGACCGGTCGAGGCGCCTCAATTCCGGGCTTGTCCGTTTCGTGACAGGCCGGCGAACCGAGCTGAGGGCCGCCAGCGCGGCTTTGCCCGCCCCGCAGGACCTGCTCGCCCTGCCGCGGCAGAAATTCGATTCCCTGGCAAGCGGTTTGGAACGGGCTCTCATCGTAAGCACCCGGAACCACCGGTCCGGGTTTGAAGGCCTGGCAAGCCGCCTGTCTCCACTTCTTCTGTCGCGGCTCAGCACCAAGGCGCGGCAGGATCTGGAGCAGGCTGCAGACCGGCAGCAACGCGCGCTGTCCGTGGCAATCGGGCAGAAGCGACAGGCCTTCGAGGCGCAGGCCGTGCGCCTGACACCCGCCCGTCTGTCACAGCAGACGACCCTGGGCAGGGAGCGCATGGCCGGTCTTTCCGAAAGGCTCGACCGGGCCTATCTTGCCCGCGTCTCCCAGGAGAAATCAAAGCTCGACGGCTTGCAGAAGCTGCTCAAATCGTTGTCTTACAAGGATGTTCTTGCGCGCGGCTATGCCGTCGTGCGGGACGAGAGCGGACACCCCGTCCGTTCCGCGGCAGCCGTCGCGCCCGGCGCGCTGCTTGCCATTGAACTGGCCGACGGACGCGTCGCTGCCATTGCAGGGGAAGAGGAGGCGAAAGCAGTGCCGCGCAAGACCAAGGCCAGGACAAATAAAACACCCTCGCCCAAGGCCACTCCGGAAGATCAGGGCGATCTCTTCTGACGGAGAACAAATTCAAACAAGAAATTTTACAGAAGCCGGCAAGACAAGATTAAACACGGCGTTTTTATTCTTTTGGTTTAGCATTCGTTTAACCACTTCCCTTACCCCTATCTTAAGTTGTCCTGCATATAGTGTCCGCAATCTTGCCATAGGCTTTTGTACGGGGCAGTCAAATGCAGCGCAAACAATTCGGAAAGCGCGGAGCTCATCAATCCGTTCCGCAATTCGGTGACCGGCAAACCAGTTATGCAGGCGCGGCGATGCCGGCCTATGCCGGCGCAGGCGGGGGTGCGGTCTATGCCGACGATGGAGACAGTTTTTCCATCGGCAAGGCGCTCTCCGGCTTCCTCTCGATCTTCTTCAGCTTCCACGGGCGCATGGGCCGGATGGAATACTGGACAATCGGCACCGCTCGCTGGGTGATGGACATCATCCTTCTCGTGACGCTGTTCATGTCCCAGTTTTCCGAGCTGCAGCAGGTCATGGCGCTGGAGGGCACGGTCCCGGAGAACGAACATGCGCAGATGGTTTTCGGCGCCCTGTTCGGTTCAACAACCGCACTGATCTGCATGGGGTTGTTGCTGATTTCGACCGTGTCCTACTGGTCGATCCAGGTGCGGCGCAGTCATGACCGGGATGCTTCGGGCTTGATGCTTCTGATCATGTTCGTGCCGATTATCGGCGCCTTTTATGCCATCTGGATCTTCATCGCCAACGGGTTCTTTCCGGGAACACCTGGTCCGAACAGGTTCGATACGGCGCGCAGCCAGGCGCATGTCTTCGACTGAGCAGATTTTGGGAAAGCCGGATGTTCGTCCGGCACTCGAAATGAGAATGCCGCTGGAAGAAAGAATCTCCAGCGGCATTTTTTTGGTCAAACGGTCGATACGGCTGACCCTGCCCGCACCGTGGCTTCCCCGCCTCAGCCCATCAGGGAGGGCAGGATCGTGATGATCGAGGGGAAGGCCAGCAGACCGGCAATGGTCAGGACGTCGGCAACAAAGAAGGGAATGCAGCCGCGGAAGACTTCCTGGACCGGTATGTCCGGCCGCACGCCCGAGACCACGAAACAGTTCAGTCCTATGGGTGGCGTGATCAGACAGAGCTCCGCCATCTTGACCACCAGGATCCCGAACCAGATCGCGCAGGCCTCGCCCGACATGCCGAAGGCACTGTCCGCCGCCGAAACGCCCTCGCCGCCGTTCAAGGCGATCACCGCCGGATAGACGACCGGAAGTGTCAGGATCAGCATGCCGATCGCATCCATGAACATACCGAGCACGGCATAGGCGAGCAGAATGCAGATCATGACGATCCAGGGCGAGTATTCCAGCCCGACGATGAAGTCACGGAAAGCATCGGGAAGCCCGGCAAAACCCAGGAACCGGACATAGACGAGAACGCCCCAGATCAGCGTGAAGATCATCACCGTGAGCTTCGCGGTTTCGTGCAGCGCCTGCCCGAGCTGCTTTGCCTTCATGCCCTTGGCAAAGGCAACGACGAGAACCACGAACGCGCCCAGCGAGCCGGCCTCCGTGGGTGTTGCCAGTCCGAAGAAGAACGAGCAGAAGATGATCGCGACCACGGCAATGATCGGCAGCGTTCCGGGCACGCTCTCGAGCCGTTCGGCCCAGGTGAACCCCTTGACCGCCGGCGCATCGCCCCGCCAGGCCGACACCGCCACGATGATCGCCACGTAGATCAGGGCGGAGAAGACACCGGGCAGGAACCCGGCGATCAGCAGCTTGCCGACCGACTGCTCGACCAGGATCGCGTAGATGACGAGGATGGCGGACGGCGGGATGAGCGAGGCGAGCGTGCCACCCGCGGCAACGACGGCCGCCGACAGGCGCTTGGAGTAACCGGCGGCGAGCATCTCGGGAATGGCCACGCGTGCGAACACGGCAGCGGTCGCGACCGATGCACCGGACACGGCGGCAAAGCCTGCCGTCGAAAAGACGGTTCCGACCGCCATACCGCCCGGCAACCAGCCGAGCCAGCGCTTTGCCGCTTCGAACAGCTGCTTGGTGAAGCCGGCATAAAACGCCAGGAAGCCGATCAGGATGAAGGTCGGCAGCACGGACAGCGCATAGGTGACGGACTTGGAATGCGGGATCGTGCCTGCCATCTTGAGAGCGACGAAAAAGCCGCGTTCGAACCCCATTTTCATGGAGAAGTGAATGATCAGGCCTACGAGGCCGGTAAAGGCGGCGGCGAATGCGACGCGCACGCCGAATATGACCAGGACGAGCAAGACACCCGTCATGAGAAGGCCGACTTCAAACGGGGTCATTTGGAGCCCTCCCCTTCCGTGTCTTCGCCGAAGGCTTCCTCGATTTCATGCTGGGCGACTTCCTCGACCTTCTCGATGACCGGAACCGCCACGGGCGCGCGCGAGGGATCGGCAACGAGGCGTGCATAACCGTAGATCTGCAGGAGCAGCCGCAGAAGCAGGACACTGAGGGCGACCGGGACAACCAGTTTCGACGGCCAGGTCGGCAACCGGATGTCCATCGTGCTGTCACCGATGTTCCAGGATCTGTCGAAGTGGTACCACGCCCCCCAGATCAGCAGGGCAACGGTGAAGGCAATCAGGATCACGCCGAGCATTTCGCAGACGTAAAGCGCGCGTCCGCGAAGCTGGCCAAGTACGATCTCCATCCGGATATGCCCGCCGACACGCTGACAGTAGGCGACACCGGCGAAGGCAAAAATCGCCATGGCCTGTTCGGTTATGTCGATGAAGCCGGGGATCGGGGTGTTGAACAGAAGGCGTCCGAACACCTGCGCCACGGCGAGGAAGATCAGCGCGATGATCGAGAAAGCGGCGATCAGGTTGAACCCGTTTTCAACATGAGCCAGCAGCCCGCTGAAACGGATGTAGGTCATCGGTCGCTCCTCACCGGAACGTCCCGCAGGATCAATTGTCATCATGAATGTAAAGCCCCGGGTCAAGGCTCTCCGGCGTTCCTGAAAACGCCGGAGAGCAATTGGTGCAAACCAGGTCGGCCGGTTTATTCGGCGATGGTTTTCTTGACCATGTCGAGCAGTTCCTGAGCCGGAAGGCCGGCGGCTGTCTGCTCTTCGATCCAGGCGTCATGGATCGGGCCGGCCTTTGCGGCAAAGGCGCTGAGTTCGTCGTCGCTGAACTCAACCTCGACGATGCCGCGCTCCTTCAGCTCCGGCCACCACTTGTCGTAAACCTTGGCATAGGTCGCCAGATAATGATCGAGTGCCGGATCGACGGACGCGTCGAGGGCAGCCTTGAAGTCATCCGGCAGGGCCTCGTAGGCCTCCACGTTGACGACGACCGGGCAATGGACAGTGCCCGGGTTGAGGTTCTTGGTCCACCAGTCCGCGACTTCAACCACCTTGAACGACAGATGCGCGTGCGGCGCAAAGCCGGCCGCCTGAACGGTTCCGGAATCGATTGCCTGATAGGTTTCCGATGCGGTGACCGATGTCGGCACGGCACCGGCAGCTTCCATCAGCTTGCCCAGCCCGCCGAGTGCGCGGACGCGCATGCCGTCGAAGTCGGCAACCGACGCAGGCACATCGCCCTTGCCGGCGAAGTTGTATTGCGGCATCGGCGAGGGCATCAGCAGCTTCGCGTTCCAACGGCCAAGATCGGCCTGAACTGCCGGATGATCATAAAGCGCCTTGGAGACCTTGACCTCTGTTTCCAGATCATTGACGCCCAGGAACGGCAGTTCCAGAACCGTCAGGGTGGGGTTCTTGTCGGCGTGATAGGACGCACAGAACTGCGCCATTTCAAACGCGCCGAAGGAAATCCCATCCAGGTTCTCGCGCGACTTGGACAGGGCGCCACCGTAATGCAGCTTGATTTCGAACTTGCCGTCCGTTTTGGCCGAAACCTGTTCCGCCAGCTTTTCGACGTGCTCGGTAAACGCGCGGCGCTTGCCCCAGAGCGACACGTTCCAGGTTACGTCTGCGGCGAATGTTTCAGTGGCAAAAATAGCTGTAAGCGCGACCGCGGAAACTGCGGTTGCGGACTTCAAAGAGAAGAGCATGAAATCCTCCCAGAGATTGTGCTCATTATCCTTGGACACTGAACCCGCGCGCGTTTCGACACGCGGACCCGTTCCAAGTCGAACAGCTTAAAGCATGCTCCGTGCCAGTCACGCGCAAATAAGGGAATTCGGCGGATTTGAAGGACTTTTTCCCGCGAACGTCGCGTCAATTCGGCGGTCGATCGGCAAAAACTTGCCGATCGCTGCGGGCTGTCGGCAAGTTTCCGCTCAACCTTCCGGGATGTCCGTCATGCCCGTCTGATCGCGCGTCAGTCCATGGCGGGTCATCTTCTCGTTCAGCGTGCGGCGGGGAAGGTTGAGCTCCCTCAAGACATCCGCAACGCGTCCCTTGTGACGGCGCAGCGCACTTTCGATCAGGTTGCGTTCGTATTCGTCCATCAGCGCCTTAAGGCCATCCGAACCCTTGGGCGCGGAAAGCGCCTTGTGGCCGGTGACCAGGATCTCCAGCGGCTGCGGACTGACACCCGCGTTCAGGACGAAGCGTTCGGCCGCGTTGCGAAGCTCGCGGACATTGCCGGGCCACGGGTAGGTCTGCAGGAAAGCTTCGTCTCGCGCGGAGACATCCGGTGCATTCAGGCCATACTGAACTGCCAGCCGGTTCAGGAAGGTGTCGAACAAAAGCAGGCTGTCGCGCCCACGCTCGCGCAACGGCGGCACGTGAAGTTCGATGGCGTTCAGGCGGAACAGCAGGTCTTCCCGCAACCGCCCGGAGCTGACAGCCTCTCGGGGGTCGAGGTTGGAGGCACTGACGAGACGAATGTCGACGTCGACCGATCTGGACCCGCCGATCCTGTCGACTTTCCGTTCCTGGAGCACACGCAGCAGTTTGGGCTGCAGCGCGAGCGGCATCGACACGATCTCGTCCAGGAAGAGAACGCCTTCATGCGCCGTCTCGATGCGGCCTATGTGCTGCCGGTCTGCGCCCGTGAACGCGCCGGCCTCGTGACCGAACAGCTCCGCCTCGACCATCGCCTCGGGCAATGCGGCCGCGTTGATGGCGACGAAAGGACCGTCCTTGCGGTCGCTGAAATCGTGGAGCGCCTGGGCGATCACTTCCTTGCCGGTTCCCGTCTCGCCCGTGATGAGAACGGCCGCATCGGTCCTGGCGAAATGCAGGATCTGCTGGCGCAGCGTATGCATCGCCGGACTGTTCCCGATCAGGCGGCTTTCAAGACCGGCGCCATCCGACAGCTGTTGCTTGAGCGCCCTGTTCTCTATGACGAGCGCCCGCTTGTCCGCTGCACGGCGCACGACTTCGGCGATGTGGTCCGGGTCGAAGGGCTTTTCTATGAAGTCATAGGCACCCGCCCGCATCGCCTCTACGGCCATCGGCACGTCGCCGTGGCCGGTAATGAGCACGACCGGCAGATCCCCGTCGAGCTCGCCGATCCGGCGCAGGAGAGACAGGCCGTCCTCGCCTTCCAGCTTGACGTCGGAGACGACACAACCGTCAAACTCCGGGGACAGCCTGGACATGGCCTCGTCGGCCGTCGCCACCTCCACTGTGGCAAATCCGGCAAGCCGGATCCATTGCCGCAAGGCGGCCCTCATGGAAGGATCGTCGTCGACGATCAGAACCTTTCGGCTGTTCTGTTGTCCCGTCATTCTGCGGCTTCGTTTTCCAGATCGAGAGGCGGATCGGTCCGGACCATGTCGCTGTCCACGGCGGGAAGTTTCAGCTCGAACACCGCTCCCTTAGGCGCATTCGCCCTGACGGACAAGCTGCCGCCCAGGTCATCTGCGAGGCGCATGGAGATCGCGAGCCCCAGCCCCATGCCGCCGGAACTTGTCTTGGTGGAAAAGAACGGGTCAAAAATGCGTTCCAGAAGATCGTCGGGAATGCCCGGCCCGTTGTCGGAAATCCTGAGGACGATCTCGTTGCCGGCAGCTGCGGCCTCCAACCTGACATATCCATCGTCCTCGCCCGCTGCGGCATCGGCGCCGTTGCGCAGCAGGTTGACCAGGATCTGCTCGACCCTGAGCGGTGCCGTTTCGACATCGAGATCCGTTTCGGGCAGGTCCAGTTTCAGGACCACCCCGGTTTCCTCGAACCTCGGACGGGCAATCTTTTCCGCCGCCTTGACGCTGTCCCGGAGGTCGATCTTCTCGATACGGCTTTCGCCAGGACGCGCAAACCGCTTCAGCTCCTGGGTGAGGCTGGCCATGCGGAGCTGGATGGAATCGATCTCTTCGAGATTCTCCACGGCCGTCGTGGTGTCGCCCTTGTCCAGGAACTTGCGCGTACCGGCGACGAACATCCTGAGAGCGGCGAGCGGCTGGCTCAGTTCGTGGACGACGGCCGCAGACATTTCCCCGACAGCCGCGAGCCGGTTGGACCGGGCAAGACCGCGCTGCGCTTCCAGCAGTTCGCGCTCGATGCGCCTGCGTTCCTGGATTTCGCCGACGAGGCGCGAATTGAGTTCCTTCAGGTCCGCAGATTCCTGACGCAACTGAACGGATGTCTTGCGCAGGCGCCGTCCGCGCAGCACCAGGAGGATGATCGCATAGACCAGGCACAGCGCGACGGCGGCGGTCCAGATCGGCAGAACGCTCTTGCGGGTCTCTTCCAGCGGAACCAGGAAGTGAAGCGTCCATCCGAGCAGACCCACATCGGCCGCGTTGTGCCGGAACACGTTGCCGTCGATGGTGAGCAATTTGCTCATGCTGACGGGCTGATCGCTGACAGGATCGAGGTCCTGGGTGGCGTATTGACGGGTCGTGTCGATCGTCTCCCGAACGGCCGACGGCAACTCGGCAAGGGTGCTGTAGCGCCACTCCGCCCGGCTGGAGAGAAAGATCACACCGTTTTCATCCGAGGCGAAAACCGTCTCCCCGCCCTCGGCCCAGGCCGCCTCGAGCGGTCGCATGTCAACCTTGACGACGGCGACGCCCGTCGGCGTGCCGGAAACCGGGGTCGGGCGCGACAGGAACAGGCCCGGCTCCCCGAGGGTCGCGCCGATCGCGAAGAACTGACCCTCCTCGCCCTCGATCGCGGATTTGAAATAGGGCCGGAAGGCATAGTTGCGGCCGACAAGAGAAAGCTCGTCGCGCCAGTTGCTCGCAGCCAGTGTCGTCCCGTCGCGGTTCATCACGTAGAGAAGATCGGCTCCGGAATTGTCCGCCATTTCCTGTAGGAACCGGTTCGCCGTTTCATCGGGCCTACCGGTGGCCAGGGCCGAGGTCGCCCTCGGGTCGCGGGCGATCATGTAGGGCAGATAGCGATATTTCTGGTATTCGCCGAGGATCGTCTGGCGATAAAGGGTCAGCCGTTCGGCGGCCTTGCGGTCGACGCCGTCTTCGTCCAGATCCATGAAGAGCTGGACGAGCACAAAGGCCGCAGCCAGAAACACAAGAGGCGGCACTGCCAGAAAGAGCCAGCGTTTCGTCATGCTCACCTTATCGCGTATTTTTCCCGCACGCGCCAGCCGGCCGCTCGCGAGCCGGCCTTTGCGAAAGAAAATGATTGATACGGGTCAAGGACGCGGGTCAAGTGGTCCTACTAGATTGTTTTCAGTGACCTGGTGCTGAAACCGCGGCCCAAGGAGGGACAAATGCCCATCAAAGACATATTGACCATTCTCGACCTTTCAGGTGATCAGCCTGCAGCGAAATACGCATTGGAGTTCGGCCGCACACATGATGCACATGTCACCGGGCTCGCCCTTGCGTTTGAACCGGTCGTTCCGGCATTCGCCGCAGCGCCGATGCCCGTGGATTACATGCAGGCCGCCCACGAACAGGCGATCGCCGCTGCCAACGAAGCCAAGAAGGACTTCGACGAACTTGCCCGCCTTGCCGCCGTCAACAATGGAGGCCGTATCGCGGAAATCCTGACCGGCGGCCCCCTGGACAGTGTGCTTGTTCACTGCAGGCCCACCGATCTTGTGGTCATCGGCCAGACCAACCCGGACCGGCCCGAACCGATGCGGGAACTTCTCATTGAAACGGTTCTTTTCGAAAGCGGCGTGCCGGTCCTGCTCGTTCCCTATATCGGCAGCAACGCCTTCCAGCCCAAGAACGTGCTCGTCGGCTGGGACGGCAGCTCGACGGCTACGCGGGCGATTCACTCCGCGCTTCCCGTTCTGGAGAAAGCCGACAACATCACTGTTCTGGTGATCGAAAAACGCGCGCAAACGGATCAGGGCCAACCCGGTGCGGAGGTTGCCAACTACCTTGCGCGGCACAACATGAACGTCACGGTGGAAGTTGTCACCAACCCGCAGACGGGTGTCGCCGATGCCGTGCTCAACCAGGTGTCCGACAACGGCCACGACCTGGTTGTCATGGGCGGTTACGGGCACAGCCGGATGCGCGAATTCCTGTTCGGCGGTGCAACGCGCGAAATCCTCGAAGCGATGACGGTTCCGGTGCTCATGGCGCACTGAGCCATCGTGTCACGGCTTCCACCCGCGGATCGGATGAAACCCGGTCCGCGGGACACTTTTTTGTCTCAAAACTCGGCGAGAGCATCGGGTGATGGAAAGCAGCCCATCGGCAGCGTTGCGCCGCTTGCCCGATACACCGCATCGCTCTGCGCGACGCGCCTTGCCGAATGAGCTGTGTGCCTACATCAAATGGTGCACACTTATCGCCCGATGCTCTAGGCTGCGATTGCGGTTCCGCTGTTTTGTGAAAAGGCCTTTTTTCCGTGACCATTCGCAATCTTGAAGGTTTCTTCTCGCCTGCTTCCATTGCCGTGATCGGCCCGTGCCGGCATCCCGGCCCGATCACGGCAAGGCTTCTGGACTGCCTGCGCTCCTTCGAACCTGCTCATGCGGTTCATCTCGTCGGGATGGAGACGGACGTCTCCATAGAGGGGCACAGGGTCGCCTCGCTTGACGGCTTGCAGAACATGCCGGACCTGGCGATCTGGCTCGGCCCGGCCGAGGCCCTTCCGGAGACCATCGAAAGGCTCGGGACAGGAGGAACACGCGCCGTTCTGATCCCTTCGCCGGGTTACGAATCCTGGCCGGAAGACCTGATGCAGGCGTGCAGGGAAGCGGCGCGCAAGTTCAATCTGCGCCTGATCGGCCCGGGAACGCTCGGGATCGCCGTCCCGTCCTCCAATCTGAACGCACTGCTCAGTGCAGAAACTCCCGCGCGGGGCGACATCGCGTTTTTCTCCCGGTCCAGCGCCGTACTGAATGCAACGCTTTCCTGGGCGAAGACCCACAATACGGGGTTTTCAGCGGTGGTGTCGCTGGGTGCGCGCATCGATGTCGACCTCGGCGATCTGATCGACTATTTCGCCCAGGACTACCGCACACGCTCCATCGTGCTGCACCTGGAAGGGATCGCCTTTCCCCGGAAATTCATCTCCGCGGCCCGGGCGGCTGCGCGCAGCAAACCCGTGATTGTCATCCGGTCAGGCAAAAGCCTGGATGCCGGGGGATCGGGCCGCACACATGCCGGGCGCTTGGCGACAACCGATCTTGTCTATGAAACCGTGTTCCGGCGCACCGGCCTGCTGCGCGTCTACGATCTCGACGAGATGTTCGAAGCACTCGAAACGCTGTCCCATATCCGCGTGCCGAGATGCAACGAGATCGCCGTGATCGCGAACGGGCGCAGCCTTGCCAGCCTGGCCGTCGACCGGCTGCAGGATCTCGGCGGACAGTTCGCGACGCTCAGCGCCGACACCAGAAAACAACTCGAACCGGTCTGCCGCACCCCTTCGGGCAATGACGTCACGGCCGCTGCGGGCGGCTCGGTCATTCTCACGGAGACCGTCACGCCGGAGGACATCTCTTCGGCCATCACCACGGTGCTCAAGGACCCGTCCGTCGACGGCGCGATCGTGCTCCAGGCGGCCAGCGCGTTCACCCCCCTGAAATCCATTGCCGAAGCGGTCATGAACGCATCCGCAGCGGACAAGAAACGGACTGGCAGAAAAAAGGCGCTTGTCACCGGCCTCATCGGTAGCGACGGCACGATCCGGGCGGAGCTGACGGCCGCGAAGATACCCAACTATGCCAGTCCGGCCGAGGCGGCACGCAGTCTTATGCATCTGGCGCATGATGCCCAGGCACGCGAATTCCTGATGGCAGTGCCGCCGAGTCTGCCGGCAAGCTTTTCGCCGGATGTGACGCGCGCGCGGACCATCGTCGAGGCGGCGCTCGGCCAGGACCGGAGCTGGCTCGATCCTGAAGAGGTCTGCGACGTCCTGAAGGCCTACGATCTGCCGATCATGGAAACCCGCATGGCTGCATCGGCCGAGGAAGCCGCGGAGTTGTCCGCCGGTTTCTTCGAAACGTCCCGGCATTGCGTTGCAAAGCTCGTCTCCCCCGATCTGCCGTTCAAGTCCCGGATCGACGGTGTCCGTCTCGGGCTTGATCACCCGGACGCGGTGCGTTCGGCCGCGCAGGAGCTGATCGAAAACACGCAACGGGACTATCCGGGCGCGGCGATCGCGGGGATCTCGGTTCATCCGATGTTAGAGGATCGCCACGGAATGGAGCTGTACCTTGGCCTTGCCGAAACCCGCGAGTTCGGCCCGGTGCTCGTGTTCGGCCATGGCGGGACCTCGATCGAGGAGAGCCGGGACATCGCGCTCGAGCTGCCTCCGCTCGACCTCAAACTGGCGCAGGCACAAATCGACCGCACCCGGATTTCAAAACTCCTGTCCGGCGGCCCCTCCCGGCCTGCCCTCGACAAGGCGGCACTCGCCGAAGCTCTGGTCAAGCTGTCGCAGATCACCATAGACATTCCGGAGATTCAGGAACTCGACATCAATCCGATCGTCGTGCTGCCGTCCGGGCTCATTGGCCTCGATGCGCGCATGACGCTCTGCCATCCCGAAAAACGCCCGGGGAGAGCGGGTGCTTCACGTCTTGCCATTGCTCCCTATCCCCAGGAATGGGAGCAGACGCTTACGCTCAAAGGCGATCGCACTATCTTCGTGAGACCGGTCAGGCCGGAGGACGAGGAGCTTTTCAGAGCGTTTTTCGAAACCATCACGCCCGAAGATCTGCGGCTTCGTTTCTTCGCTCCCGTGAGAGATTTCAGCCATCGGTTTCTGTCGCGGCTGACCCAGCTCGACTATGCGCGCGCGATCGCGTTTGCCGCCATCGATCCGGCATCCGGAGATCTGCTCGGCGTCGTGCGCCTTCACGCCGATCCGGATCACCAGACCGGGGAGTATGCGGTGATGGTCCGCTCCGACCTCAAGGGCGTCGGCCTCGGGTGGGCGCTCATGAAGCTCATCATCCGGTATGCGAGGGTGGACGGGATCCAGACGATCAAGGGTGAGGTGCTGAAGGAAAACACCTCGATGATCTCCATGTGCCAGGCGCTCGGTTTCACCGTCGGGACGTCACCGGATGATCCGGGCATCGCGCTCGTGACGCTGACCGTCGGAGACGTTCCGGCCGACGATTGAAACTGTCTCTCGATTTTCGATCGAGTTCTGGCTTAGTCTGGGAGCGCGCGGCGCTGCTGGAAGGGGGATCTATATGGACAGCAAGGCAAAGCGGATCCTGGGAGCGGTTTCGATACCCTCCTTCATGATCGGCACGGACTTTACCGGAGCCATGCTTCTGGTGACCCCGATCGAACAGGAATACTCGGTCGACATCACGACGACGCAATGGGTCCTGAACGCCTATGCCCTCACGCTATCCATGGGGCTGGTCGCAGGCGGGCGCCTTGGAGACCTGCTCGGACACCGCCGCTATGTTCTCATCGGCCTCGGCATCTTCTTCCTTGCCTCTCTCGGCTGCATTCTCGCGCCGGATGTCAACACGCTGATCTTCGCGCGCGCGGCCCAGGGCGTCGGGTCGGCCCTGATCTGGCCCTGTATCCTTGCCCTGGCGGCCACTTCGGTAGAGGAAGACGAACGCGGCAAGGCCATGGGCATCCTCATGGGGACGGTCGCAGCCGGAAACGTGCTGGCGCCGTTCATCGCCGGATCGCTCTCCGCACTGGGGGACTGGCGCGGCTTCTTCGTCTTCAACGCCATCTTCGCGGTCATCGCGGCCGCGCTGATCTTTCGTTTCATCGATCGCGAAAAGGACCATGCAACCAACGAGGCCGTCGACGTGACCGGCATGGCGGTGCTTGCGGTCGCGGTCTTCTGCCTGCTGTTCGCCCTGGATACGGGCGCCGACAACGGCTGGCTATCGGTTCCCACGCTGTTGCTCCTGGGCGGTTCCATCGTGTTTTTCGTCGCCTTCCCCCTTGTCGAGCAGCGCGTCAAGGATCCCATGATCCCGCTGTCGATGATGCGCAATCACCAGTTCGTGCGAACGCTTGCCCTCAACGGCCTGCCGGCCGTCGTTCTGTTCCTGTGCCTGCTCTACCTGCCGCAATACATGCAGAAGGTGCTCGGCTGGTCGATTTTCTGGAGCTCGATGGGCATGCTGCCGTTGGCCGTGGTGCTTGCAACGATGAACCTTTTGGTCGGCAACTACTACAATGCGATCGGACCGCGAAAGCTGATGGCAGCCGGCAATGCCTGTCTCATTCTCGGCTGTATCCTGATGCTGCTCCTGCAGACGTCCTGGGGCTACCTGGCACTCATTCCGGTGATGCTCGTTGTCGGGCTCGGGGGCGGGCTGGTCTTCGGACCGGCGGGAACGGCGGCGGTCAACGCGGTCGGCGCCAAGGGCGCCGGGCTTGCCGGCGGTCTTTCCTTCATGTTCCATCTGGGGCTCGGCGCGATCGGCATCGCCTGCGCAACGGCGATGATGTTCATCGCGGCAGTCCGGAAGGTCGAAGCGGTCACCTCTGCGGCCAGCGTTACCCTGGCGGCGGGAGACGTACGCGTGCTGGCCGCCGGGACGCTGGAAGACCCGGCCGTCAAGGCGATCACGGGGCGCTTTTCGGGCAATGAAGCAGATGCAATCGTGAACGCGGTGCGCGACTCCTTCGCCACAGGTCTCCATGCAGCCTTCTGGTTCGGCCTCGCCGTTGCGATCGTCGGCTTCGTCGTCGCGATCAGCATCGACGAGAGCAAGCTCCGAACCGACGCCCCGGAAGAGGAAGCCGCCGAGATCTGAGCGCAAGTCCCGTCAGCGATTTGCTTCGGCTGCGCTGCGCAGCTGGCTCAGCGTCGCCGCGGGGGTGATCGCCTCGGGATCGAGCATCAGATGCAGGATGGCCGGTTTGCCGGATGCGCGTGCCGCCGCAAAGGCGGGGCCGAAGTCCTCCGCCTTCTCCACGCGCGCACCAAACGCACCGTAGCTCCTTGCCAAAGCTGCGAAGTCAGGATTGACCAGCCGTGTTGCCGACGGGCGGCCGGGATAGGTCTTTTCCTGGTGCATCCGGATCGTGCCGTACATGCCGTTGTCGATGGCGAGTACGATGATGTTGGCGCCGTTCTGGCAGGCGGTTCCGAATTCCTGCATCGTCATCTGAAGACAGCCGTCGCCGGCAAAACACACCACTTCCCTCTCCGGAAACATCAGCTTGGCGGCAACCGCGGCCGGCAGTCCGTAGCCCATGGAGCCCGATGTCGGCGCCGCCTGCGTGCCGTACCGGCGAAAGCGGTGAAAACGGTGCAGCCAGGTCGCGTAGTTTCCCGCCCCGTTGGTGCAGACCGCATCTTCCGGCAGGTTTTTCTCCAGCCAGTCCATGACAGCCGACATCTGCAAACTCCCGGGGATCTCGGGACGTGCACCGGACCAGTCCAGATAATCCTGATGCGCATCTTCCGCGGCGCCCGCCCAGCCGATCTCGTTCGGCGGCTGCAAGCCTTCGGCTGCCTTGCAGAAGGCGGTTGGACTGGCGTTGATGGCAAGATCGGCCCGGTAGACGCGTCCGAGTTCCTCTGCGTCCGCATGGACATGCACCAGCGTCTGTTCCGGGGATGGAATGCCCAGAAGGCTGTAGGACTGGCTCGGCATTTCGGAAAGCCGGCCCCCTGCC
The DNA here is from genome assembly GCF_965229775.1 of Roseibium sp. Classification (GTDB taxonomy): domain Bacteria; phylum Pseudomonadota; class Alphaproteobacteria; order Rhizobiales; family Stappiaceae; genus Roseibium. The sequence goes on along the minus strand of NZ_OZ245929.1, from coordinate 3,002,419 downwards.
AGAAGTACGAGATCCGCGTTCCTGATCCTGGCGAGCAGTTTCGGATTGATCCCGATGCCGACGTCACCCGCGTAATTCGGGTGGAGGTTGTCGAACAGCATCTGGCGCCGGAAGGAACATGCCACCGGAAGCTCGAACCGCTCCGAGAAACGCGTGAAGGCGGCGACGGCGTCTTCCGACCAACGGCTTCCGCCCAGAATGGCAATCGGGCGCTCGGCGGCCCAGAGGCGCTTCTGCAGGTCCGCCATCTGCGTCAGTCCCGGATAGGTTTCCACCTGCTCCCACGCGGGCGGTTGCGCGACCGCTGCCGTTTCGACGAGCATGTCTTCGGGAAGCGCGAGCACAACGGGGCCGGGCCGGCCCGAGGTCGCCACGTGAAACGCCCGCGAGAGCATTTCGGGCACCCTGTCGGCCTGATCGATCTCGGCGACCCATTTCGCGATACCGCCGAACATCTGGCGATAGTCGATTTCCTGGAACGCCTCGCGCTCCCGCATGCCCCGTTCGATCTGGCCGATGAACAGGATCATCGGCGTGGAATCCTGTGCGGCGATGTGAACGCCCGCCGACGCGTTGGTTGCGCCCGGACCGCGGGTTACCATGCAGATGCCGGGTTTGCCGGTCAGTTTGCCGTAGGCGTCCGCCATCATCGCGGCCCCGCCTTCCTGCCGGCATACGGTCACGGGGATGGACGCATCATGCAGCGCGTCCAGCACGGCCAGATAGCTTTCGCCGGGAACACAAAAGACCCGCTCGGCTCCGTGCCGTTCCAGCGCGCCAACCAACAATTCCCCGCCGGTTCTCCGGTCCATGTCACCCATCCTGATGCTTTCGAGTTCCACCGGTCATTCTATAGCGTAACAAAGAGGGTGCTGTCAGAGCATGAAATCAGATTTATTTGAAATGGGTTCATTCCAGAACGGATTGATATTTTGCGACGGCCTGGAATCGATCGCCCTGGAGAGAGATGGCCGGGGCAGCCAACCTCCCCCGCCTCATGCCATGGCTTGACCCACTGCTGTCCGGTTTAACCCGACTTGGATCTCGTGAGGAGCTCCGCAGACAAGGAACTTGTCATTCCGGCTGAAGCGAAGCGGAAGGCCGGAACCCAGTAACCACCTGTTTCTCTTTATTTTTCAAGACCCAGCCACTTGGAGTACTAGTTCCCGGTCGTGCCGCATATGCGGCAAACCGGGACGACAAATCGGGGAAACAATTCCGTATCCCAATTTGGCGCCGCACGGAAATATATGGCTTTCTCAACGACGTAAGCTCGATTGTGTTTCCCAAACCGGACAGCAGTGGGCTTGACCATGGCATCCATGCCATGACGGCGCCGCTCGACAGGCTTCCCGTGAGGAGACAAATCGGCATGGATTGCAGGGTCAGGCCCTGCAATGACCGACTGAGAGACTGAGCAGTAAAAAGCAAAACCCTCCACCCGGTCATGCCATGGCTCGACCATGGCATCCATGCCGTGACGGTGCCGCTCGACAGGCTTCCCGCATGGAGCGCAATCGGCTGGATTGCAGGGTCAGGCCCTGCAGTGACCGACTGAGGGAGACGGAGTAGTAAAAAAGCAAAATCCTCTCGCCCAGTCATGCCATGGCGCGACCATGGCATCCATGCCGTGACGGTGCCGTTCGAAAGGCTTCCTGTGTGGAGAGCAATCGGCATGGATTGCAGGGTCAAGCCCTGCAATGACCGACTGAGGACGTGGTGATCGGGAGAAAAACCCTCCACCCGGCGTCATGCCATGGCTCGACCATGGCATCCATGCCATGACGACGCCACTCGACAGGCTTCCCGTATGGAGCGCAATCGGCATGGATTGCAGGGTCAAGCCCTGCAATGACCGACAGAGGACGTGGTGACCGGGAGAAAAACCCTCCACCCGGCGTCATGCCATGGCTCGACCATGGCATCCATGCCGTTCCACCTCCACCAACGCTGAGCGGGGCTGTCAAGAATTCAGAAACCGCTTGAGATCGTGCCATTCGGGATTGTTGGATTCGATCAGGTCGATTTTCCATTTCCTCGGCCAGGACTTGATTGCTTTCTCGCGCGCAATTGCTTGACCCGCGGCCGGATGTTCCTCGTACCAGACCAGACGCAGAGCGCCATAGCGGCGGGCAAATCTGGAACCACGCCCGCTTTGATGTTCGAAGAGCCTGCGCGGAAGATCATTTGTGACACCCGTGTACAGCGTGCCGTTCTTCCGGCTCGACAATATGTAGACCCAGTACTGCCTCATGGTCCTATTGCAACAAAAAATGATTGTACTATCAAGAAACGCACTTACTGCGAGCAGAAGGGCTCGATGGTCAGAACGACTGTGCAGCCATACCGATACGGGCCAAGCAATAAGCCGTTCCCGGAGGAGACCAATCGGCATGGATTGCAGGATCAAGTCCTGCAATGACGTTCGGTGGAGGAAGCAGCAAAAACAAAACCCTCTCACTCAGTCATGCCATGGCGTGACCATGGCATCCATGCCGTGACGGTGCCGCTCGACAGGCTTCCCGCATGGAGCGCAATCGGCTGGATTGCAGGGTCAGCCCCTGCAATGACCGACTGAGGGAGACGGAGTAGTAAAAAAGCAAAATCCTCTCGCCCAGTCATGCCATGGCGTGACAATGGCATCCATGCCGTGACGGTGCCACGTGAAAGGCTTCCCGTATGGAGCGCACTCGGCGTGGATTGCAGGGTCAGGCCCTGCAATGACCGGCAGAGGGAGTGGCGACCGGGGCAGCCAACCTCCCCCGCGTCATGCCATGGCTTGACCATGGCATCCATGCCGTGACGGTGCCGCTCGACGGGCTCCCCGCGTGGAGACCAATCGGCATGGATTGCAGGATCAAGTCCTGCAATGACCGACTGAGGGAGCGGTGGTAGGGAGAAAAAACTCTCCACCCGGCCGCGAGGACACACAGCGTTGGAGGCTTCCCGAAGGAACAGGTGGCCGCCAGGTCCTCGCCCGTTCAGACGGGCAAGACCGTGACGACCTGGAACGTGTGCATGTCGCCGTCTTCGTCCTTGATGGAGACGTATTCGCCGGGATTGAAAGCGTGCGCACCGAAGCGGTAGCCGGCTTCGTCGTCATCATCGCCGTCGATGTCGTAGTGGAAGGCCCAGGACCCGCCGGGGCGATGGATCAGATGACCGATCTCCTCTTCCTCGGCACCCCAGAAGCGGCGCACACGGCAGTGATCGCGTTCCTTTTTCCAAAGCGTCGCGTCGATGTGACCTGTTTCGTCAAGCGGTGCCGTGAACTCGTATCCGTGTCTTGCAGATCCTTGAGGAAAGTCCCGGGTCCTTGCGAGATTCAGCCTGATCTTTCTCAGCGCCGGATAGTCAGTCATCGATTCCTCCTGTAAAGAACGTGCACCCATTCTTGCCAATTCCCCCATGCGCACATTGAGAAGAATCAAACCGCAAGGCCATCGCATGGGGCAGAGTCGGCACGCGTCATCACAGGAACGGCCATGGATCAATCGCAGAACAGCGTGTTTCATTTCTTCGAGGAGAGCGGATCGGACGCCGCGCAGCAGCCCGGCTTCGAACGGATAGATACCCATGCCAACGTGATTTTTCTGATCGGCGACCGGGCCTACAAGATGAAACGCGCGGTCCGGTACCCGTTTCTCGACTATTCGACGCTCGCCCTGCGCGAAGCGGCCTGCAAGGCGGAAATCACCTTCAACCGGCCGAACGCACCGCAAATCTACCGGGAAGCCGTCCCGGTGACCCGGGCCGCGGATGGCCGTCTTTCGCTTGGCGGGACCGGTGAAACCGTGGACTGGGTTGTGGTGATGAACCGCTTCGAACGCCGGGGGGAACTTGACATCCTCGCAGGCGAGACGCGGTTTCCCGATGACCTTTCCGACAAGCTGGCACGGATGATGGTGGCTGCGCACGCGGCCGCGCCCGAACGTTCGGGCATCGGATTCTTCAACGAACTGGCGAGCTATGTCGACCAGAACGAGGCAGCCTTTCACGAACATCCGGATCTTTTTCCGGTCGACGAGGTGCGCCACCTCACGGAGCAGTCGAAACATCTGCTTGCCACGTTGCGCGAGCTCATCTTGAAGCGCGGCGAGAAGGGACTGATCCGCCGCTGCCACGGCGACGCGCACCTGCGCAACATCGTGCTGATCGACGACGAGCCGGTGCTGTTCGATGCGGTCGAGTTTTCAGACGCGATCGCAACGGGCGACGTGCTCTACGACCTTGCCTTCCTGCTCATGGATCTTTGGGAGCGCGGACAATCCAGATCGGCGAACCGCGTCTTCAACAGGTACCTGGACCTGAGCCGGCTCGACACGCATGCCGAGGGACTTGCCGCGCTGCCGTTCTACCTGATGATGCGGGCGGCGATCCGCTCGAAAATTGCGGCAAGTGCGGCGCTTGCGCAAAGCGACCCTGCGCAGAGCGATCTGCAGAAGAGCCTCGCGCAAACCTATTTCGGTTTTGCGCAGTCGTTTCTGGAACCGTCGCGGCCGGAACTCGTCGCGATCGGCGGGCTCTCGGGCACCGGTAAAACGACCCTTGCCTATGAGTTGGCTCCGGACATCGGACGCGCGCCCGGCGCCCGGGTTCTCCGGACGGATGTCATGCGCAAGCGGCTGCTCGACATTCCGGAAGACGAGGCTGCTCCCAGGGACGCCTACACGCTGGAAGCGTCAAACCGGGTCTACGCAGAAATCGACCATGCCATCCAGAGCGTCCTTGCCGCCGGGCACTCCGCGATCTTTGATGCGGTTTTTGCAGCAGAGAGCGAGCGCGACAAGATCAGGCGGATCGCAGGCAGCATCGAGGCGGGTTTCACCGGGCTCTGGCTGACCGCGCCGGGCGAAACGCTGAAGGACCGGGTCTCCCATCGCACAGGCGATGCATCCGACGCGACCGCAGACGTCGTCGACACGCAACTCGGCTACGACATCGGCACGATGACCTGGGCAGAGATCGATGCGTCCCAAAGCCCCGAGCGGACCGCCGAACATGCGCGCGAGGAGCTCCCCTAGTCACCTGAATCTGAAGTTCGACTCATTTTGCAGCGGGCTTCGAACGAACTTCAGATTCAAGAAGGTGACTAGCAAGTCTATGTTTCTAGTGCGGTTTACGAATTTGAAGTTCGCTTCGCAGACTGCTGCAGCAATGATGCGAACTTCAAATTCACCGCACTAGGACCCGAAGGGTTACATTCCGCCGGCGCGTAGTGCAGCGGCGGCAGCGGCCGCGCAGAAGACGGCGATATATTCCTTTTTCATCCTTAGCTGCGCAGCGACAGCGACGATGATGCACAGACCGACGACCAGTCCGCCCTGCAGGATAATCGGCAGGATCGTGGAGACGATGATGGCGCCGGGCAGCGCTTCCAACCCGCGCCGGATCCGCGGCGTGACGTGGACGCGTCCCATGATCCAGTATCCGCCGGCACGCAGCGCGTAGGTCACCATCGCCATGCCGAGAATGGCGACCAGGATCATGGTGTCGGCGGTAAAGGCGCCCTCAGTCATCGAGATAAGCCCCCGCAATTGCCCCCGCGAACGCGCCGGTAAAGATGCCCCAGTACCCGCCGAAGACCGTCCAGGTCACCCAGGCAACACCGCCGGCGATCGCCCAGCTCCAGGTTTGCCGCCTCCCCTTCCACAGCGGCACAAGCAGCGCTGCAAAAAAGGCCGGAAGAACCAAGTCCAGTCCGAAGGTTTTGGGATCGGAAATAAGACTGCCTGCGAAATAGCCCGGGATCACTGACAGGGACCAGACCGACCAGACGGTCAGGCCGCTGCCCAGGTATATGCCCCAGTCACGCTCCCCCTTGTCGTATTGCGCCAGAGTGAGCAGCCAGTTGATGTCGGTCAGGAAAAACAGGGCCGGGTAGGTCTGGTGGCCGGGCAGCTGCCCGAGCCAGGGCCTGAGGCTCGCACCGATCAGCAGCATGCGCATGTTCACGGCCGCGGTGACACCGATCATGGCAAGCAGGGTGCCCTGGTCCAAGGGTTCCTTGAAAATCTCCATCGCGACGAACTGGCTCGCGCCTGCATAAACCAGCGAATTCATCAGGAGCGTTTCGAGAAATGTCAGACCCTTTTGCGCCGCGACGGTGCCGAAGACAGCACCGAACACGATGATGCCGGGGAAGACCGGCACGCACATGAGAGCGCCCTGCACGCAGCCCTTCAGGCTGAGGGTGACATTTTTTTCAAGCATTTTCGACCAAGACGCGTTTGGAACAGGCCCGCATGAGGCATGCTCACTATCGCGGGAATTTCGATTGCGGACCAATGAAAGCTTTTGATCCAAGTATCACGGACGTTTGTGCCTGGGCCGTATCCTAGAAGAAAACGTCGTAGATCATGCGCAGACCCGTGAAGCCGAGGAACAGCGCGAATACGAGCTTCAGCTTCGACGGGTCGATGGCATGGGCGATCCTTGCGCCAAGCGGCGCCGTCAGCGTCGACGCCGGTATGATCAGCAGAAAGCCGATCAGGTTGACGTAACCCAGCGACAGGGGTGGCCGGCCGTCGAGATCAAAGCCGAAATAGATCGACAGCAGGGTTCCGGGGACCGCGATGATCAGGCCGATCGCTGCCGCGGTGCCAACGGCCTTGCGGATCGGATAGTTGAACAGCGTGAGCGTCGGCACGCCGAGGGTTCCGCCACCGATTCCCATCATCACCGATATGCCGCCGATCAGGAAACCGAGAACCTCCCGGAAGGGCGATCCGGGCAGTTTCTCGGCGAGATGCGATCCCTCTTTTCGAAAGATCATGTTTGCCGATACGGCAAGAGCGACAATGCCAAAGACCAGGGTCAGGGCTCCGCCGGAGATGTTGCCCGCAAGCGTCGCACCGGCCAGAACACCCAGCGCGATCGCCCACCACCAGCGTTTGAGGAGATCCATGTCCACGCTGCCGCGATTATAGTGTGCGCGCGCGGAAGACGCGCCCGTTGCCAGGATTGTCGCCAGCGATGTTCCGACCGCGACATGCATCAGGACGGATGGATCGATCTTCAGCGCGGTGAACATGTAGTAGAGAACCGGAACAATCACGATCCCGCCGCCAACGCCGAGCAATCCCGCGATGATACCCGCCACCACACCGGTGGCCAGGAGTGAGACCGCCAGCAGGCCGAGCGAAACGAGGCTGAGATCTTCCAACTTTACGTCCTTTCAAAAGCCGATGAACCGGATCACCGGCATGCAACCCGATGCTTTTAGGACAAGCCGGACCGGTTTTGCCAGCCGGATCTGGCAACAAATGGTTCCGATCCTCAAAGAAGCGCTTGATGTCCCCCCGGTTTGCGGACAGTGTGCAACGCTGAGGGATCGGGAGGAGACATGTCAGAACACTGGCTCGCGCTATATACATTCGCGCAATTCCGCACGCGTGCGGACGATCCGGTCAATGACGAATTCTTCAGCAGTGAACCGGTGATCTGGGCCGCGATGGAACGGGCCGACGGGTTCATCGCACGGGCCGGATACGAGGACGAACCCGGCACCGACATCTGGGGTGAACAGGCTTTCCCGAAATACTGGACCGACAATGGCGACGGCTGGGCCCCGTCTACGATTTCTCTCTGGCAGGATCTGGAATCCGCGCTGGCCGCGGTCTACAAGGGCGCGCACGCGGAGATCATGCGCCTTGGACATCTTTTTCAGAGCGACATCGCCGACTATCCGCCCTATGTCCTGTGGTGGGTGCCCAAGGACCACCAGCCGGACTGGGACGAGGCCGTCGAACGCCTGGAACTTCTCGGTGATGACGGACCGACGGCGGACGCCTTCACGTTCAAGGCCGCCTTCGCCCCAAACGGAAAACCGGTGACCGTGGACACCGACCGGTCCCGCGCCATTGCGGAACACAATCGCCTGCGGGCCGATCTGCCCAAATCCGTTCAGTAGGGATTGTTCAAAAATCGATGACTAATCGTCAAATTTCCAGGCGATTGTCAGAACGTGCTTTCATAACGATCTTAGGCCCAACAGCGCACGGCTTGCCCGTGCCACGATTGGGAAAGGATTGACACATGAACCAGATCTTACGTCCGTCGGATGCCCGCGGTGATGCCGATTTCGGCTGGCTGAAAAGCAAGCACACGTTTTCGTTCGGCTCCTATTTCGATCCGAACCATATCGGCTTCGGCGCACTGCGCGTGATCAACGAGGACCGGGTCGCGCCGTCCGGCGGGTTTCCGACCCATCCGCACCAGAACATGGAGATCATCTCCTATGTCGTCTCCGGCGGCCTGGAACACAAGGATTCGCTCGGGACCGGCTCGGTGATCCGTCCGGGCGACCTTCAGCGCATGAGCGCGGGCACCGGCGTGCGCCACAGCGAGTACAACCACTCGGTCACGGAACCCGTGCACTTCCTGCAGATCTGGATCGTGCCGGAGGCCGACGGTCTCACGCCAAGCTACGAGCAGAAGGCGTTTGCGGAAAACGAACGCCAGGACACGCTCCGGCTGATCGGATCGCGCGACGGGCGCGACGGGTCCGTGGTCATCCATCAGGATGTGGACCTCTTTGCGTCGCTTCTTTCCGCAGACAAGAGCGTTGCCTTCGACATCAAGCCCGGCAGGAAGGTCTGGCTGCAAATCGTCAAGGGAAAGATCAGCGTCGACGGCCAGGCGCTTGCCGCCGGTGACGGGCTCGGTCTTCTCGATGCGGGCACGATCAATCTGGCTGCGCAGGAGGCCGCGGAGTTCCTGCTCTTTGACCTAGCCGCCTAGGCGCCAGGGAGGGGGCCTGCCCCCTCCCTGACCTTTCTCGATCGATTTCACAGATAGCCGTCCTTCCCTGTGCGCTTCAAACTGATCCGCACCGGGGAAGGCATTCGTAACAGTTGCGAGCGGGGGCTCGTATCAGGAGGCAGGAATGTCCGGACCGTCTTCTCCATCCATCACCCATGAGCGTCAGGGCGCCAAGGGGCGTTACGTCGCGCTGATCGACGGCATCGAGGAACCCGCGGAGCTGACCTATTCCATCGTCAACGATCACCTGATCATTGCCGACCACACGGGCGTGCCCGACGCCATGCGCGGCATGGGTGTCGGCAAGGCGCTGGTGGAACGTCTTGTCACGGATGCGCGGGAGAAACAGATCAGGATCGTTCCCCTGTGTCCCTACGTGAACGCGCAACGACAGAAACATCCGGAATGGGCGGATGTGTTCCAGGGCTAAGTGATGGACCTATAAGCCTTGCTCCGGCAATCGGAACTGTCCTCACCATCAGCCTTGCGGCGGCGCATCCGTCTGCACGGCCTTGCATCCCCGGACCGACAGGAGCGTTTCGGTGAGCGTCTCGCCGGCCTGCCTGAAGGCCGCCTCCGTTATGTCCGGCCCGGCAGAGCCCAGTCTGTCCGCTGCCGCTTTCAGATCGCTCAAGGTGCGGTTCAATTCCGCAACCCGCACGGTCAGGGCGCGATCATCGCGGGCACCGGCCGTTTCCAGCTGGCGACCAAGCGCGGCAACGCTTCCGTCAACCGACCGCAATCGCTCCTTCAGCGCCGCCGGCGTCATTTCCAGCTTTGAGAGCGCGGCCTCGGTGACCGTTCCGGCAATCCGCTCGCTCGCCTGGTCGACGCGGTTCAGCACCACGATGACCAGCACGCACGCGACAATGACGAGAAGGGCCGTCGCGTTGATGACGGCGAGCAGCAACTGTCCGGGCAGGCGTTTCAGGCGGGTGGAAAGGGTCGGTGCGGAAGTCATGCGGCTTTTCCTCGATTGACGACGAGGGCTTCGCGCTGAACGGCCTTTAACGACGCTGCCCTCCTTGAACTATGAGGACAACAGGCGGCGCCACTGTCAATATCTGCAATTTTAACGAGCATGCCAAGCTGAAATAAACGCTTGGCTATTAAAAGAACCTATTCTTACACAAACGGGTTCGCTGACCATGAGACTGTCAAATATCGCCATTTCAATCGTCTGCGTGTATGCCGCCTCGGCGCTGATGAAACTGGGCAACGAGAAATACGAACTGGTCAAGGCCGATTTCGGCATCGCCGGCCCGCTCTTTATTCTGGCGACCGGTATCTTTCTCGTCATCCTCGGCATCGTGGTGTTCTTCCGCGCATTCCGGAAGGCGTGAGGCGGGGATTGGGGTCAGGCTGGCTCCACGAGCTTTATCGTCGCGGAACTTCATTGCACACATGCTGAAAACGTCGCGCCGGTTCCGTTGCGCTGGCAAGGCTGCTGCGACAGTGGGCACGAAGACCCGACATTGCTCTCGGATGATCGTGTATTCAAAAAATTCTGCGTCTCGGTTTTTAAGCACTCAAAATCGAAACAAAAAAGTAGTAAATCTCACTTCGATATCAAATATTTAGTGTCACTTTCAATAATAAATCCCACTCACAATTTTAATATTATGTTATGTTAAAAATAAAACTTTATTTATGTTAAGTTAAATTGCGCAATATTTTCTTTTTTACTAACTAACGACTCCACTTCAATTGGAGTCAACCTTTGAAATTCACCAGAAAATTCAAGAAATCATATGCAAAGCGCTTCGTGCTCGGTGATCACATACGAACCAGCAACTTTTACGATGCCGACTGCGTCGCCGTGTTTCCCGAAATAAAATTATGCTTCAACAGGATCAAAAAATCCGGAAATACAAGCACTGTGGGTTTCCTGTCCGACGTTTGCAACTACACCAGGTCACCTACGACAGAGCAGATGAAGACCCAAGTTACCTGCGTCAGAACGATGACGATCAAGCAACTGAGGGCGACACTTGGTTATCACTCTCTAACCGTCGCGAGAGACCCATATTCCAGAACGCTGTCGGCTTTTCTGGATAAGGTTGCACGCGGTGCATACAGCGAACTCGCTTGCGTACCTGGATACGGGGACAGGACCGTGTCCGGCTTTCACCAGTTTCTTGATTTCCTGCTGGCAGGCGGAACACGCTACGACCGTCACTTCTGGCCACAGACCGACCTGTTGTTCCAGCCGATCGAGCGTTTCGACTGCGTTGCCCGACTTGAGAATCTGCATAATGATCTGAGCGCGTTCCTTCTCAAGATCGGTGTTCACGAGAGCCGCATTCAGGACATGAGGACGCCGCACGAAATGGAACAGTCGGAACGGGGCAAGGTTACGAACGCTGCGCAAAGAATGGCAAAGTTCTACAACGAAGAAGCCCGTACTAAGGTAGCGCAGATTTACCACTCAGATTTTGCCGCGTTTGGATACTGAAGCAGTTACCTCTTCAGGACCTAAACGGCATGGGAGCTTCATGCGGGAAGGCCACATTCAGGGCAAAGGACAGCGCATTACCCGGCAGCGGCTGTCGTCTTGCCACAAGTTACGAGCTCCTCGGCGGAGGGGTGTTCCGATCCGGCGCCAAGCAAACACATGAAACAGGTTTTTTGGGAATGGTACAGACGAGTGGATTCGAACCACCGACCTTCGGAGCCACAATCCGACGCTCTAACCAACTGAGCTACGTCTGCAAAGGTCTTGAAGTGGCGCGGACGATACTCGCCCGGGACGCCATTTGCAAGGGCGTCTTCTAAACCCGTTTCCCATTGCAGGCAAGCGCGAATTTTCGGAAAAACCGGGTTGTTGAAAAGCAAAAGCCCGGGGCAGGACCCCGGGCCGAATAGCGTGCCGCATCCGATGTGCAGCGCACCCCGATCAGTTGACCTTGATGTCCTTGAAGGATTTTTCCATCGCTTCCTTGACCGGAGCGGAAACGTCGGTGCCGAGCTTGGTGGCCAGTTCCTGCATTTCCTTGGTCTGCGCGCTCAGAGCGTCGAACTGCTGGCGTGCGAACGTGGACTGAAGCTCGATGGCTTCAGCAAGGGTCTTCACGGACATGATGTCCTTGATGAAGTTGAAGGTCGCATCCGCATTGGTCTTCGCAGCGTCGACAGCCTTGTGGTTGAATTCGACAACGCCCTGGCGGGAGGTTTCGAACGTGTCTTCCATCAGATCGGTCGCGTCTTCAGCAGCGGTCTTGACCTTTGCATATGCTTCGCGTGCGCTCTCGATGCCTTTTTCGGTGGCTTCGCGGAAAGCAGCCGGAACTTCCATTTTCGGCATGGCGAACGCTTCGAAATCCGGGAAAGCCGGTGCAGCAGCCGGAGCGGCCTTGGCTTTGGTTGCGCGGCTCTTGGGAGCAGCTTTTGCAGTCGTGGTTGCTTCTGTCATGATCTCATCTCCTTATGTCCGGATGCGATCACTGGTGCAAATTCCATTCGCCGGATCGTGTCGCCGGCGAACCCTGTCGTCATCCGCAGACCCTACATAGTGCATCTTTTGCTGCATTGCAATATTTTTTTGCACTGCACAATAAAACTTCCGTTGGGTCCGGCTGGAGTTTTGAAAGGCTGGGGGCGGCCGGTCCCTGCGCGTGTCCGCTTCGGACGGGCTGATCGCTGTTCCCGGCGACACATGGCCCATTGCGCCGCGCCCGGCTCGGCGCGGGGCGAGCGCTCGCTGGCCCCGGGTGGCCGGCAGGACCAGTGACAGGCCACAGGACCGGTGCGTGAGTCGCGGCCCGGCGCGGTTCGGCTATTTCTTCTGGGCGGCCTTGGCGGCGTCCTGGACGGCTTTCGTGGCCGAGTTGGAGAATTCGCGCGCCTGCTCGCCAAGGGCTTCCATCTGACCGCGCAGGTAGGTCTGCTGCAGCTTCATCATGTCCTCGACATTGTCGGCCTTGACCAGTTCCTGTGCGAACTTGAAGGCCGCGTTGACATGCTCTTCCGCGTAAGTCAGCGCCTTCTTGTTGACGTCGGCCGCGCCCGCCTGCACGGCGTTGGCGCTGTCTTCGACATTGGTGACGGCCTTGTGCGTGGCGCCCATGAAATCGTCGAACGCCTTGCGCGCCTGATCGACGCTCTTTTCCGCGAACTCGCGCATTTGCTCGGGGACTTCAAAACCGGTCTTGTCAGTGCTCATGTCAGCGCTCCTCGGATGACGGACGGGCCGGTCCGCCTCTTCTCAGTAATTACCTTGCCAAAAATTCGTAACATGCAGATGGCAATCCGGCAAACAAATGGGGACAGATTAACCACGCCTTCATGTAAGTCCTTTAGCAAACTTGCTTTACATGGACGACGCTAAGCTTTGCTTGTATTAACAGAGTGTTTATGCACGCAGGCAAATTGGAAACAGCCTCGCCAAAATTCGGTATCGCCGACCATCGGAGCAACACCATGGACAATCAGACCCAATCATTCCTGGAACTGTGTGCCATGAATGATCTGGTCCAGCTTGCCGCCGACAAGCGGGCGGCGTGGCTGTGGTCTGCCGATGGCGCCCGGATCCTGTGGTCGAACGCCGCCGGCGCCGCTTTTTTTTCCGCGCAATCCGTTGCCGATGTCCATGCGCTGACCGCTCTGGAGCGCTCGCCTGCGCGCCCGCATATCGCCCGCATCGCTACCTCGGGCCTGACGGACAGGTTCAGCATCGACCGACTCCGGTTCTACCGTGGCCTCCGGGTCATGCTGCTGACCTGCCAGTGCAAGCGGGTCGACCTGGGCAACGGCGAGACCGCCGCCCTGATCGTGTGCAGCGACAAGGGACTGGCCTTGACCAAGGAGCCGATCCCGGCCTTTGCCCATCTTCTGCGCTCGGCGGGCTCGACCGTCTTCCTCGTTTCGGAGGGCACGACGGACGAGTCGCACGGTGTCCTGGAAGGCACGCCGGAGACCATCAGCCTGCCCGAGGGCCAGAAGGTGCTGATCGGCCCGTTGGAACTGAATGGCCGTAGCCATGACGGCGGGATGCTGCAGATCCCCGCAGGGCCACAGATCTACGTGCTGAGCGATGACGCCCTGGAAGAGCCCGATGAAGACGAAACGGATCTTCCCGGCGAAGACGGTCCAGCGCTCGAAGACGTGGCACCCCTCGCGCCTGCCCTTGCCTCCGCAGTCCCGGACGACGCGTCCGTTGCCGAAACGGCTGCCCCCGAAACTCTAGCTGACACGCAACCCGTGGAACCGGAAGAATTCGACGCGGCCGAAGAGACCGCTGCGTCCGCCGGAACGCTGGAAGATGCCGCCCGGCAGGACGAAGACCTTGCCGGCGCAGAAAGCGCCGAAGACGCGCCGGACGCGGATGCCGACGTGCAAAAGGAGACGGCCGCAGATGACGCGCCCCCCGATGCGGCGGAAGATGATGCGGACGTCGAAACGGCCCAGGACGAAGCGATCGAAGAGGCGGAGACCGCGACCGAACCGGAGGCAGACGCTGGCGGCGCTGCCGATGAAGACCTGACTGCACCGGATGGCGAAGATGCGGCGTCTGCCGAAGCGGAAGAGACCGGGGACAGTTCCGAAGCACACTTCGTGTTCCAACCGCGGCGCAGGCCGGTCCGGTTTGCCTGGAAGATGGATGTCGACCAGCGCTTCACCTTTCTCTCGGACGAATTTGCCGAGGTGCTTGGCCCGGACGCCACAGACATTGTCGGGTGCACCTGGCAAGAAGTATCCGATGAATTCGCACTCGACCCGCGCGACCAGATTTCAAGAGCGCTGGACAGGCGCGACACATGGAGCGGCAAGACGGTCGCCTGGCCCGTGACCGGAGCGGCGTTGCGCGTTCCCGTCGACCTGGCCGCATTGCCCGCCTTCGACAGAAACAGGAAATTCGAAGGATACCGGGGTTTCGGTGTCTGCCGGACATCCGACGCCGTGCCGGATCCGAGCGGGTTCATTCCCATGCCGGTGCCAGCACCCGACAACGCGGCAGCCGAAGAAGATCTGCAGCAGTCCTTAGACGACGACGCAGATGCGTCCGGCATGTCTGATGCCGTTTCGGACCCGATTGAACCGGCCGGCGAAGAAGACCCCGCCGACCATGCGCCGGAGAGCGAACTCGAAATCGAAACCGGGGAAGAAGCAGGCACCGAGCCCGACGCACACAACCAGGAATTCGGCACGCCTGAAACAGACGGGCCGGATGCCGAAGGTGCGGAACACGACGCTACACCGGACGCTGGCGACAGCCTTGAAGACGAAGCCGCACAAGAGCCATCTCTCGCCTCCGGCATGGATGACGCTGCTGCGGAAGAAACCCCGGATGTTTCCGGCGACACGGAAGAGACGGGTGACGCCGATGGTGTCTCCTCGTCACAGGACGAACCTGCGGTTTCTTCAGATCATCGGGAGGAAGAACCGACCGGGGCCCTGGACGAGAGTTCCGGGGAAGGCCGTGAAGACCGAGACGGACAAAGCGCGGCAGACCTGACACCCGCCAAACCGGATTCCCTTGGCGGCAGGACTTTCCTGGGAGCCAGCGCGGCAGCACTGGTCGGGTCGCTTGCAAGGTTCAAGGGCAAGAAGACACCAGCCGCCGCTGCGGCGTCCAACGACCAGGATGATATCCCGGCAGAGACACCGGCTGAAGACATCAGCCTTTCGGAAGACCTGAAGAACGCCGCAGCCGCTCTCGATGCCGGTCTTGATGGCGACCTGTCCGCGATTGACGACAACGAACCCTCCGAGGACGAGCCCGCGCCGACAGAAGAAGATGACGTGGCCGCTCCGGACATGGTCGCCGATGAGAGCGGCGAACACAGTCCTGAAGACGAATCCGAACCGGCACTGGCTGAAGAAAACGATGCGCCGCCCGCCGCGGAGATCGACCCCGAGCCCGCCGACGAGGAGGCAGGGTTCCCCGAGGCCGCTTTCAGCCATGAAAACGGAGACTACATCGCGGAAGTGTCGGTCTCCGAGCAAAACGAAGACCGGCCGGATGAGCGCGCGCCTGAACCCACTAGCGCCGAGACCGAGGCCGAAGAGCCGGTCGGGGTCGCCGGATCGGCTCCGCTGAAACCGGCGGAAATCGAAAAAGCGGTCAAGACGCTGGCCAAGTCCTACAAACCGCCGGAGCGCCGCTCGCCGGACCTGTTCGATGAGGCCGCCGACACCAAGACTGCAGACGAGGCGGTGACCGATCCCGCGGTGAACGCCGGCGAAGACAGTCACCGGGAAGAAACGGGCGTTGAGGCAAACGCGACCCCTGCGGAACAAGAAGACGACACGGCGCTCTCATCGGACGATGTGCAGGACGAGCCGTCCGGCGCAGAAGCCGTAGAGGAAACCGTCGAAGACCCGTCAAGCGCCCCGGACGACGAAAACGAAGCCACCGACCAGCCCAGCGCCGATCTTCTGCCGGAGACCGAGGAAGATCCCGCGCTCGACGAAGAGCGCGAGTTTTTCGAGGAAACGGCCGCATTCGAGCACGAGGAACGCGCCGCGGAAGCGGAAGGCGCTGCTCCGGATGAGGCCGAGCCGTCCCGCAAGACCGGTGAAGTCATTCCGCTTGCAACCGCGCGGCCGCGTGTCGTCCCGGTCGATACGTCCGGCCTGTCGCGCCCGGAACGCCAGGCGTTCCGCAAGATCGCGGAAGCGCTCGGAGCACGTCTCGAGGGTGATCTGGAGGACTTCGAGGCCCCGGACCCGGAAGACGGTGATGTTGTCGGCGATCTGCCGCCGGACGTACCGGAAGCCGGGCCGATCGACCCCAGCCTGCTCGACCGTCTGCCGATCGGAATTGCGATCGTCCACGACCGGGAAGTCCTTTACGCCAACAAGGCGCTTCTTTCCATGCTCGGCTACACATCCATTGCCGCGCTGTCGGAGGCCGGCGGGCTCGAAGCGCTCTTCATCGACGACACCGATGAATTCGCCGACGCCGTCGGCGTGGATGGCGAGGTCGACGAGGCCATGAAGGTGCGTCTTGCCGACGGCGGTGTGCTCACCGTGGACGCCCATATGCATTCCGTTCCGTGGAACGGTACCCGCGGCCTGATGATTTCCATCAGCAAGCGCGAGACGAAACAGGTCTCCGCGGCGCCGACGCTCTCGTCGCCCAACTTTTTCGCCGAGGTCCGGTCCGAGCTGGACAATGCCCATGACCAGATCGCCGAAATGGACACGATCCTCGAAACCGCGACCGATGGTGTGCTGGTGCTCGACCAGCATGGCACGATCGTGAAGGTGAACGGGTCCGCAGAGGCGCTATTCAGCGCCAATCGCGCCGATATGATCGGTGCACCGTTCACCCAGTACCTGGCCCCCGAGAGCCACCGTGCCGCCATGGACTATCTCGACGGATTGTCCCGCAACGGGGTCGCGAGCATTCTGAATGACGGCCGCGAGGTTCTCGGACAGGTTCCGGCCGGAGGGCTCATTCCGCTGTTCATGACCATGGGCCGCATCACCAACCGGGACGACGATGCCAAGTACTGTGCCGTCCTGCGTGACATCACCCAGTGGAAGACGGCCGAGGAAGAACTGACCCAGGCCAAACGGCAGGCTGAGAACGCCAGTTCCCAGAAATCGGATTTCCTGGCCAAGATCAGCCACGAGATCCGCACACCGCTCAACGCGATCATCGGCTTTTCGGAAGTCATGATGGAGGAGCGGTTCGGCTCGATCGGCAACGACCGGTACAAGGACTACCTAAAGGACATCCGCACGTCCGGTTCTCACATCATGAGCCTGGTCAACGATCTGCTGGACCTGTCCAAGATCGAGGCGGGGAAGCTTGACCTGAAATTCACGGCCGTCTCGACCAACGACGTGATCAACGAGTGCGTTGCGCTGATGCAGCCGCAGGCGAACAGGGAGCGCGTCATCATCCGGGCCAGCCTTCCCGATTCCGTGCCCGATGTCGTCGCCGACCAGAGATCGCTTCGTCAGATCGTGCTGAACCTCCTGTCCAACGGCATCAAGTACAACAAGTCCGGCGGCCAGGTGATCCTGTCGACCGCCCTGGAAAGCAACGGCGAGGTTGCGCTGCGGGTTCGCGATACGGGCACCGGCATGACGTCCAAGCAGCTCAGTGCAGCCCTGGAGCCGTTCCGGCAGCTGCACACCTCCAGCCGTGGCGGCGGCACCGGCCTCGGGCTGCCGTTGACCAAGGCGCTTGTGGAAGCGAACCGCGCAAGCTTCCATATCGATTCGACGCCCGACCAGGGAACGCTTGTCGAGATCGTCTTCCCGACCCAGCGGGTTCTGTCGGAATAAGGTCCACCGGACCTGTTGCGCTGCCGGTCGCGGTCGACGGCGCGCGAGACACGCTCACCGTAGGTTCCCGTTTCGATGAAATGGAAAAGATGTGCCGTTCACGTTTTCGTGAACAGCGCGGCGCGCATGCCCCGGCGGGTGGCTCCGATTAAAAGTAGAGGCTTAAACTCCTGTTTTCCCTTTCCTTTTGAACGCTATAGTGGAGCCAAAAACTCCAGTTAGTTTTGAATCATTCTAAAGTATTGATTTTATTATCTTTATTGACTTCTTCCCGCCCTGGCGACATATTCCCCGCCAATCGCTGCGGCGCTTCAGCCGGGGCGGCATACCAACCGGATCTCTGGGAGAGTTCTATGCGTTCCACCCTTCGCGCCCTGACCGGCGTCCTGGCCATGACCACCGTCACCTTTGCCGCTGCGCCGGCAATCGCGGCAGACGAGGTCAATATCTATTCCTACCGTCAGCCTTTCCTGATCCAGCCGCTGCTGGATGCCTTTACGGCTGAAACCGGTATCAAGCCGAACGTGATCTTTGCTTCCAAGGGTCTCGGCGAACGGATCGCGGCCGAAGGCGACAACTCTCCCGCCGACGTTCTCCTGACCGTCGACATCGGCCGCCTGGATGGCGCCAAGCAGCTCGGCATCACGCAGCCCGTCGTTTCGGATGTGGTCAACGAGAACATCCCCGCACAGTTCCGCGACCCGGAAGGCCACTGGATCGGCCTGACCAACCGCGCCCGCATCATCTACGCCTCCAGGGACCGGGTCGACCAGGACAGCATTACCTATGAAGAACTCGCCGACCCGAAGTGGAAGGGCCGTGTCTGCACCCGTTCCGGTCAGCACGTCTACACGATCGGCCTGATCGCCTCCATGGTCGCCCATCACGGTGCGGAGAAGACCGAGGAATGGCTTGCCGGTGTCCGTGACAACCTGGCGCGCAAGCCGGCCGGGAACGACCGGGCGCAGGTGAAGGCGATCTATGCCGGCGAATGCGACATTTCCATCGGCAACACCTATTACATGGGCAAGATGGAAACCAACGACAAAGAGCCGGAACAGAAGGAATGGGCCAAGTCCGTTCGCATTCTCTTCCCGAACGCGGACGAGCGCGGCACACATGTCAACCTGGCCGGTATCGTTCTGGCGAAAAACGCACCGAACAAGGACAACGCGGTCAAGCTGATCGAGTTCCTGTCCTCCGCCAACGCGCAGAAGATCTATGCCGAAACCAACTTCGAATACCCGGTCACGCCCGGTGTCGAGGTGTCCGAGCGGGTCCAGGGCTGGGGCGAACTGAACCCGGACGATCTTTCCCTTGCCGACATCGCCGAGAACCGCAAGACCGCCAGCGAGATCGTCGACAAGGTCGGTTTTGACAACGGGCCAGCCTCCTGACCGCGTCGACAAGATAATGCCGAAAGCGCCGCAATCTGCGGCGCTTTTTGCATTCCGTGCGGATTCCCGATAGAGGTTTCCGCGAGCCACCACGAACAGACAGATTATTCTTGCTGCGCACCCCCTCGCTTACCCTGACCGACCGTTTCTGGCAGATCGCCGCGATCGCGATCACGGGGCTCGTGTTGCTGCCGATCGCTGCCATCGTCTGGATCGCGCTCAGTCCGACGGGTGATCTCTGGGGCCAGTTGCTGCGCACCGTTCTGCCCGGCTCGCTGCAGACCACGCTGTTGCTGATGGCAGGTGTGGGCGTCATTACGGCAGCCGTCGGCGTAGGCACCGCCTGGATCGTGACCATGTGCGCGTTTCCTGGCCGCAAGATCCTCGATTGGGCGCTCCTCGTTCCGCTCGCGGTCCCGACCTACATCGTCGCCTTCGCCTATATCGAAATCCTCGACTATACCGGCCCGGTCCAAAGCCTGATCCGGTCGCTCTTCGGGTTCAAGACCTCACGCGAGTACTGGTTCCCGGAAATCAGGTCGCTGGGGGGCGCCGTTTTCGTGATGAGTGCGGTCCTCTACCCGTACGTCTACCTGACGGCGCGGGCGAGCTTCCTGATCCAGTCGGCGTCGATGCTGGATGTGTCGCGGACGCTCGGGGCGTCGCCCTACGGCCTTTTCTTCCGGATCGCGCTTCCCCTGGCCCGTCCGGCAATCGCCATCGGCGTGTCGCTTGCGCTGATGGAATGCCTCAACGATATCGGCGCGGTGACCTTCTTCGGCGTCAGAACGCTGACCTTCTCCGTCTATGATGTGTGGTTGAACAGATCCAGCCTGAGCGGTGCGGCACAGCTCGCCCTCGCCATGCTCGTGATGGTGCTGCTGCTCATCTGGCTGGAGCGGCTCGGGCGGAGCAGGCAACGTTTCGACGCGGGGGGCAGTTCGAAACAGCGGGCGCCGACACGCTTTACCCTGACTGGCTTCAGGGCCGGCCTGGTCTTTGCCGTCTGCTTTCTGCCGATCCTCTTCGGGTTTGTTATCCCCGGCCTGCTGCTCGCTGACCGTGCCAGCAGGCGCCTCGATACGCTGCTGACCCCAGGCTTCCTCGAAACGGTCTGGAACAGCTTCAGCCTTGCCGCTATCGCCGCATTGATCACCGTCGTCATTTCCGTCGCGCTTGCCTATGCCCTGCGGATCAACAACAAGGGCCCGCTGAAAGCGGCCGTCAGGCTGGCATCGGTGGGCTATGCCATCCCCGGAACCGTGCTTGCGATCGGGATCCTGATCCCGCTGGCGACATTCGACAACGCGCTCGACGCCTGGATGCGCGACACCTTCGGCATCAAGACCGGGCTGCTTCTGCTCGGCAGCGGCACCGGTCTCGTCTACGCCTACGTGGTCCGCTTTCTCGCTGTTTCCTATGGCCAGGTCGAAGGCGGCTTCGGGCGGATCACGCCGCACCTGGACATGGCCGCACGGACTCTTGGACGAAATAGCGGACAGACACTCACGCAGGTTCATATTCCGCTTCTGAAGCCGATCCTTTTGTCGGCGGCGCTGCTCAGCTTTGTCGATTGCATGAAGGAATTGCCCGCGACGATCCTGCTGCGCCCGTTCAACTTCGAAACGCTGGCCACGACCGTCTTCGAGGCGGCTTCGCGCGAAGCCTTCGAGGAAGCCGCTTTGCCGTCCCTCGCCATCGTTCTGGTCGGCCTGATCCCCGTGATCTACCTGGCCCGGTCGAGCGCGGCGTCGTTCCGCACGAAGATGTCGAAGCGGACGCAAGCCGCCGCCTGACGCCAGTGCGCGTCTGCACCTTGACAGGGTGAAACCAAATCGTCCCAATGGCGGCATCGTCCGCCTCGCTTTCGGAACAGGTCTTCCCATGGAAAAGAAACATCAGATCAATCTCTGGTACGCCTTCATCGCCATGATGCTCGTGCTCATGTTCCAGAGCTGGTGGACCACCTACAAGACCGTCGAGGCGATCCCCTACAGTCAATTCGAGACCTATCTCAAGGACAAGAAGATCGAAGAGATTTCGATCAAGGAAAACACAATCGAGGGCAAGTTCAAGGAACCCCTGAAAGACGGCAAACAGTATTTTGTCACAACGCGTGTCGACATTCCGCTCGCCGAGGAACTGACCAAATACGACGTCAAGTTCACCGGCGTGGTCCAGAGCACCTTCATCCGGGACATCCTGTCCTGGGTGCTGCCCGTGCTGCTTTTCTTCGGCCTGTGGATGTTCTTCATCCGGCGCATTGCGGAAAAACAGGGTATCGGCGGCATGATGACCGTCGGCAAGTCGAAGGCGAAGGTCTATGTGGAGACCGACGTCGACGTGCGCTTCGACAACGTGGCCGGGGTCGACGAAGCCAAGCGTGAACTGAAGGAAGTCGTCGATTTCCTCAAGGACCCGAAATCCTATGGCCGGCTCGGTGCACATGTGCCCAAGGGCATCCTCCTGGTCGGGCCTCCGGGAACCGGCAAGACCCTCCTGGCCCGGGCGGTCGCCGGTGAGGCAGCCGTGCCGTTCTTTTCCATATCCGGTTCGGAATTCGTGGAAATGTTCGTCGGCGTGGGCGCAGCCCGTGTCCGCGACCTCTTCGAGCAGGCGCGCAAGTCGGCACCGGCAATCATCTTCATCGACGAACTGGACGCGCTCGGGCGCGCACGCTCCAGCGGCGCGATGGGGACGAACGACGAGAAGGAGCAGACGCTCAACCAGCTGCTGACCGAACTCGACGGCTTCGACCCCTCCAGCGGGATCATCCTGCTGGCCGCGACCAACCGCCCGGAAATCCTAGACCCTGCCCTCTTGCGCGCGGGACGGTTTGACCGGCAGGTGCTTGTCGACCGGCCGGACAAGTCGGGACGCCTGGCCATCCTCGAAGTCCACATCAAGAAGATCACGCTCGATCCCGCGACCGACCTTGACCAGATCGCGCAACTGACGGCCGGATTTTCCGGCGCTGATCTTGCCACGCTCGTGAATGAAGCCGCACTCCTGGCAACACGCCGACAGGCAGACGCCGTGTCGCTGCAGGACTTCAACGAAGCCGTTGAGCGTGTCGTCGCAGGCCTGGAGAAGCGCAGCCGCATCCTGTCCGACAAGGAGCGCAAGACCGTGGCCTTTCACGAAATGGGCCATGCGCTCGTGGCCGCCAACCTGGAAGGGTGCGATCCGGTGCACAAGATTTCGATCATCCCGCGCGGGATCGGCGCGCTCGGCTACACGATGCAGCGGCCCACGGAAGACCGGTTTCTCCTGTCGACGCAGGATCTGGAAAACAGGATGGCTGTCCTGATGGGTGGACGGGCCGCGGAGGAAATCATCTTCGGCGAAATCTCGACCGGTGCTTCGGACGATCTGCAGAAGGTGACGGAAGTCGCCCGTGACATGGTCATGCGCTACGGCATGGAAGCCGGCCTCGGAAATCGCGCCTATGCCACGCAGCGCCAGAATTTTCTCGGCCAGCCCGCGGGCGATGTGGCGGAGGTCTCACCCGACACCCAGCGCGAGATCGACATGGCGATCAAGGCACGCGTGGAGACCGCCTTTGCACGGGCAAAGGAACTCCTGAACGAACACCGGCAGGAACTCGACGAGGGCGCGGATCTTCTGCTGTCAAAGGAAACCCTCACCGACACGGACTTTCCGGCGATCCGCCCGATTGCCGAGCGCCGGGAAAGTCAGGCTGCGGAATAGCGCGGGTCGGCAGCGGCGGCCTGCCGGACACACAAAAACGCCCTCAACTCAGTTGAGGGCGTTTTCGTTTTTCCCATGCCGATCCAGCGGATCGCTCCGACGTCCGTCAGACGATCGTTGCCTGGGTCTTTTCCTTGACCTCATCCAGGCTCACCTCAGGTGCCAGTTCGACAACCTTGAGACCGCCTTCGACGACGTCAAAGACGCCGAAGTTGGTGATGATGCGGTCAACGCATTTCACACCGGTCAGCGGCAGCGTGCATTCCTTCAGGAGCTTCGGGTCGCCCGCCTTGGAGGTGTGATCCATGATCACGACCACGCGCTTCACACCGGCGACCAGATCCATGGCGCCGCCCATGCCCTTGACCATTTTTCCCGGGATCATCCAGTTGGCAAGATCACCGGTTTCGGCCACTTCCATGGCGCCCAGAATGGACAGATCGATGTGACCGCCGCGGATCATGCCGAAACTATCTGCTGAGGAGAAATAACTCGTCTGCGGCAGCTCGGTGATCGTCTGTTTGCCAGCGTTGATGAGGTCGGCGTCGACTTCGTCATCCGTCGGAAACGGACCCATGCCGAGCATGCCGTTCTCCGACTGGAGCGTCACGTGGACGCCGTCCGGGATGTAGTTGGACACCAGCGTCGGAATGCCGATGCCAAGGTTCACGTAGAACCCGTCTTCAAGTTCCTGCGCAGCGCGCTTTGCCATGTCATCACGAGTCCAGGCCATGATGTATCCTCCTCAGGCTGCGCGCGTCGTGCGCTTTTCAATGCGTTTTTCATGATCGCCGACGATGATGCGGTCGACGAAAATGCCGGCGGTGTGGATGTTGTCGGCATCGAGTTCACCGATCTCGACAAGCTCCTCGACCTCGACCACACAGACCTTGCCGGCGGTTGCCATCATCGGATTGAAGTTACGGGCGGTTTTCCGGTAGATCAGGTTGCCTTCCTTGTCGGCCTTCCAGGCCTTCACGAGGGACACGTCGGCCACAAGACCGGTTTCCATGATGTAGGTCTCGCCGTCGAAATCCTTGTGTTCCTTGCCTTCGGCAATCAGCGTGCCGACACCTGTCTTGGTGTAGAAACCCGGGATGCCGGCACCGCCTGCACGAATTCTTTCGGCAAGGGTTCCCTGCGGGTTGAATTCCAGCTCCAGTTCGCCGTTCAGATACTGCTTCTCGAAGGTCGCATTCTCGCCCACATAGGACGAGACCATCTTCTTGATCTGGCGCGTCTGCAGGAGAAGGCCTAGGCCGAAGTCATCAACACCCGCATTGTTCGAAATCGCGGTGATGTCCTTCGCGCCCGATTCCCTGAGCGCAATGATCAAGTTCTCCGGAATGCCGCACAGGCCAAATCCGCCGGCCATCACAGTCATGCCGTCAAAGGTCAGCCCGTCCAGGGCGGCCTTTGCGTCCGGATATATTTTGTTCATGTTTCACTCCCAGTTGAGACCGCATGGTGCGTGACGCGCACATTCGCCGCTCGGTTCTTCCCGGTCAAGAGATCTTTGCCGCATTGCAGCGAAAAAGGAGAGGCACGCACAAACAGCGCGCTTTCGCTCTGCTTTTTTGAGCTGCCGGGGTCCAATTTACGGATGAAAACCGATACCGGCAGACCATTCTCTGCGCGTTTCAAACGCGTTGCACCGCACCAGGACAAAGCCCGGCGGCTCTGCAACGCCGATCGTTTTCAGCCGTGTTCATGGTTTTTAAAGTCTTAAGATGAAAAATCATCGTGCCGACGCGGGACGCAGAAGACCGGTTCGTGTCGCCATATCGCCATCGATGAGCACCGAGAGACCCCAGGCGCCGTGTATCCATTCTGGTCGACACTTTTCAGGATCGCAGTGTTTTCCCTGCTCGTGGGTGCAGGGCTGTCCTTCGTCAATGTCTCGGCGGAGGACATTCTCGGGTCCGTCGGCCTCAGCCCGCTGGAACTGTGGATCTACATGATCGAGTTCAAGGACTGGGCCGTCCCGAACATGATCCTCGGCGCGTTCATCGTAGTCCCCGTGTGGCTGGTGCTCTACCTGATCCGCCCGCCGCGCGCCGGTTGACACCCCGCGTCAGTTGTCCGCACCGAAGGCTGCCCGTTCATCGCGTTCACGCTGGATCTGCTGGCGCTTGGTGGCCAGTGAAGCCGCAATCACGCCGATGGTCACGAACGCCACCAGGATCGTGCAGACGGCGTTGATCTCGGGCGTCACACCGAGGCGCACCTGGGAGTAGATCTTCATCGGCAGGGTCGTTGCGCCCGGCCCGGTGGTAAAGCTTGCAATCACCAGATCGTCCAACGACAGCGTGAAGGCCAGCATCCAGCCGGCAATGACCCCCGGCAGGATGATCGGCAGCGTGATCAGGAAGAACGTCTTGACCGGCGGGCAACCGAGATCTTCCGCTGCCTCTTCAACGGACTTGTCGAAGCCGACCAGGCGGGACTGGACGACGACTGCCACGTAGCACATCGCAAAGGTCGTGTGCGCCAGCATGACCGTCCAGAAACCACGCGCCGTATCCATGGCCACGAACAGCAGCAGCAGCGACAGGCCGAGGATGACCTCCGGCATGACAAGCGGCGCAAAGATCATTCCCGAAAACAGCGAGCGGCCGATGAACCGGCCGGACCTGACCAGCACCAGAGCCGCCAGCGTGCCGAGCACGGTCGCGATCGTCGCCGACGTGAAGGCAACACGCAGCGTGACCCAGGCCGCGTCGAGCAGCTGATCGTTCTGCAGCAGCGACGCGTACCACTTGGTCGAGAACCCGCCCCAGACCGTGACCAGCCGGCTCTCGTTGAAGGAATAGATCACAAGGAGGACGATCGGCAGGTACAGGAACGAAAAGCCGAGGACCAGCGAGGTGATGTTGAACCATGTCGGGCCGCGCGTCATCCGTCTTTCTCCGACATCTTCTGCTGCTGGTTCTGGAACAGCACGATCGGGATGACGAGGATCAGAAGCAGGATCACCGCAACCGCCGAGGAGACCGGCCAGTCCCGGTTGTTGAAGAATTCGACCCAGAGCGTCTTGCCGATCATGAGCGTGTTCGAGCCGCCGAGAAGATCCGGGATGACGAATTCCCCGACGGCGGGAATGAACACCAGGAAGCAGCCAGCGATGATACCGGGGAGCGACAGCGGCACCGTGATCTTCCAGAAGGCCTTCCAGGCCGGGCAGCCGAGGTCCTCGGCCGCCTCCAGCAGGGTGCCGTCGAGCCTTTCAAGGCTGGCGTAGAGCGGCAGCACGAGGAACGGCAGGTAGGAATAGACGATCCCGACATAGACGGCGGCATTGGTGTTCAGGATCACCAGCGGTTCGCTGATCAGACCCAGAGACAAGAGCAACTGGTTCAGCAGGCCCTCATTCTTCAGGATGCCGATCCAGGCGTAGACGCGGATCAGGAAGCTCGTCCAGAAAGGCAGGATCACCAGCATCAGCAGCGTCGGCCGCCAGGACTGGGGACTGCGCGCCATGCCGTAGGCGATCGGATACCCGATCAGAAGCGTCAGGAAGGTCGAGACGGCGGCAATGGAGACCGAAGAGACATAGGACTTCCAGTAAAGGGCGTCCTCCGTCAGCCAGACATAGTTCTCGAACGAAAACTCGGCAAAGCTCTCGGTGAACGCCTGCCACCCTTCCGACAGGTCGAAGGTTGGCACGTAGGGCGGGATCGCGATCGCCGTCTGGGACAGCGAGATCTTCATGACGATCAGGAAAGGCGCCAGGAAAAACAGAAACAGCCAGAAGTAGGGAACGGCGATCAGCAGCCATCCCCCGAGGCTTCGCTTGACCGGAGCGGCGACGTTGTCATCTGCCATTTTGCCCTCCTATCGCGTCA
Source organism: Roseibium sp. (assembly GCF_965229775.1). GTDB lineage: Bacteria > Pseudomonadota > Alphaproteobacteria > Rhizobiales > Stappiaceae > Roseibium. The sequence goes on along the minus strand of NZ_OZ245929.1, from coordinate 2,975,463 downwards.
GGATCACGCCGGCGTCCCGGTCGAAAGTCAGGACGACATTGTCGTCCCAGTTGATCGGGTTCTCGACCATGCGGGAGATGTTGGCGAAGGTTGCCCGGATGGTGTCGTGATCATCCTCGCCCACCTTGGCATGGATGATCGATACGTCCCCGAGATAGGCGATGTCCCAGACGATGCCGCCGATCTGGTTGACCACGCCGGGTTCGGTCTCCCCGTGCGCAATGCGGACCTTTTCCGGCCGGATGGCATACCAGACCGTGTCGCCGACAGTCGCCTCCGTCTCCTGATCGCACTCGATGGCAAAGCCGTCGACGACGGAGACCAGCCGGGTCAGCGATCCGTTTTTCTCCGCAACCCTGGCCTCGATCAGATTGATGTCGCCGATGAAATCCGCGACGAATTTCGAGTTGGGTGCCTCGTAGATCTCGGAGGGCGTGGCAACCTGCACCAGTTCCCCCTTGTCCATCACCGCAATGCGGTCAGCGACGGTCATGGCCTCTTCCTGATCGTGGGTGACGATCAGGAAGGTCATCTTGAGATCTTCCTGGAGCCCCATCAGCTCGAACTGGGTTTCCTCGCGCAGCTTCCGGTCGAGGGCACCGAGCGGTTCGTCGAGCAGCAGAACCTTGGGGCGTTTTGCCAGCGAGCGTGCGAGCGCCACACGCTGCCGCTGTCCGCCGGACAACTGGTGCGGTTTGCGCTTGGCGAACTGCTCCAGCTTGGTCAGGCGCAGCATCTCCGCGACACGCGCCTCGATTTCCCCAGCCGGCATGTTGTCCTGCTTCAGTCCGAACGCAATGTTCTTCTCCACGTTCATGTGCGGAAACAGAGCGTAGGACTGGAACATCATGTTGGAGGGACGCCGGTAGGGCGGGATTCCGGCCAGGTCCTGGCCGTCGAGAAAGATCTGTCCCGAGGTCGGTGTCTCGAACCCGGCGAGCATGCGCATCAGCGTGGTCTTGCCGCAGCCGGATCCCCCGAGAAGGGCGAAGAACTCCTTTTCGTAAATCTTCAGGGACAGGTTGTTTACGGCCGTGAAGTCACCGAACTTCTTGGTGACGTTCCGAAATTCGATGAAGGGCGGATGATCCGGGCTTTCCCACGGACTGAACTCCCTGCGCACCGGTCCCATCGATTTTTTCGCCACGACAATCCCTCACCCCTAAGAGACTTGAACAAAACAAAAAACCAGGCCCGGTTGGTGGGGCCTGGTTTCTTTGCGTCACACTACTGACCGCTTTTCACCGATGTCCAGGTGCGGGTCACGATCCGTTGCACCTTCGGCGGATAAGGGGTGGTGGTGTAAAGGTTGCTCACCGTTTCCTCGTCCGGGTAGATCGCCGTGTCGCCGATCACGTCTTCATTGAGGAGCTCCTTGGATGCCTCGTTGCCATTGGCGTAGTAGACATAGTTGGAGGCCTTTGCCATGACGTCGGGCCGCATGATGTAGTTGAGGAACTCATGCGCCTCTTCCATGTTCGGCGCATCGGCGGGGATCGCCATCTGGTCGAACCACATCTGGGCGCCCTCTTTCGGGATGACGTATTCCACGGTCACGCCATTGTCGGCTTCCGCCGCGCGGTCGCGTGCCTGCAGAACATCACCGGACCAGCCGACAGCCACGCAGATGTCGCCATTGGCAAGCGCGTTGATGTATTCGGAAGAATGGTACTTCTGGATGCTCGGGCGAATGGACTTCAGAAGCTCGCCCGCCTGCTCGATCTCGCCGCGGTCCTTGCTGTCCGGGTCAAGTCCGAGATAGTTCAGCGCGGCCGGGATCATTTCCGTCGGAGCGTCCAGCATGAACACGCCGCAATCCTTGAGCTTTTCGATGTTCTCAGGCTTGAACAGCAGATCCCAACTGTCGACCGGCGCATCTTCGCCGAGGGCTTCCTTCACCTTCTCGACATTATAGCCGATGCCGGTCGTACCCCACATGTAGTTGATGGAGTAGGCATTGCCGGGGTCGTATTTCTCGACACGCTTCTCGATGTCCTTCCACATGTTGGACAGGTTGGACAGTTTGGACTTGTCGAGTTCCGTAAAGGCGCCGGCCTGGATCTGGCGGGCCAGGAAGGTACCGGTCGGAACGACGACGTCGTAGCCCGTACCGCCTGCCAGAAGCTTGGTTTCCAGGACTTCATTGCTGTCAAAGACGTCATAGACGACCTTGATTCCGGTTTCCTTGGTAAAGTCTTCCAGGATAGATTCATCAATATAGTCGGACCAGTTATAGACATTCACGGTCCGGTCCTGGGCGTTGGCGATGCCGCTCAAAAGACTGAGGGCGGCGACCCCCGTCAACAAAGTCTTCACAGTCATTTAGAACTCCCCTTCAGAGTTTCAGCGATGGCCGTTTTCGGCCTTGTTCCTGATTGTAAACGGACATTTCCGTTTCGTTCATTGTTCTCGTTCGAACATTGGCGACGCGCCGGTTGTTTGTCCAGCGTCGATTTTGGGCACCAGATGCATCAAAGATAGGTTTGCCGTTCGAGCGAGGAGATCTCCCGCCCGAATTCGTTCAACTCCTCCCGCTTGATCTCCGTCAGCACCTTGTGCATTTCGGCCCCCACGGCCCGTTTCATCAGTTTCGAAGCCTCGAAGGCATCAATGGCTTCGTCCATCCAGGGCGTCAGCCGTTTCTTCCGTTTTTCGTAGGCATTGCCGGTGACCGGTGCCGGCGGTTCCTTTTTCTGCTCGAGCCCTTCCAGCATGCCCGCCAGGATGCCCGTGAGCACGAGGTAGGGATTGGCATCCGCGCCGGCGATGCGGTGTTCCACCCGTGCGGCTTCCGGGCTGGAGGCGGGCACGCGCAGCGCGACGGACCTGTTGTCGTAGCCCCAGCAGATCGAGGCGGGTGCATAGGACCCGGGCTGCATCCGGCGGAACCCGTTGAAGGTCGAGATGAACAGAAGCAGCGCTTCCGGCATGGTCTTCAACAGGCCGTTGATGGCGTGACCGAGGCGCTCCGGCCCCGTGTCGGGGTCCGCGAAGAGATTGCCGTTTTCATCTTCCATCGAGACATGCACATGCATGCCGTTGCCCGGCCATTCCACGAAAGGCTTGGCCATGAAGGAGGCCTTGAGTTCGTGCTTGCGGGCAACGCCGGCGACCAGGCGGCGCAGCAGGACCACGTCATCGGCGGCCAGCAGCGGATTGCGGCGGTGATGCAGGTTCAGTTCGAACTGGCCGGGCGCGGCTTCGGACACCGCGGCATCCGCCGGAATGCCCTGCGCTTCGCAGGCCTTGCGCAGATCATCGACCACCGGCAGAAGCGCTTCCAGATCGGACAGCGCGTACATATTCTGGCGCGCCGGACCCAGATGGGTCGAGAACAGCGGCTTGGGCTGCTCGGTCCAGTCGCCGTCGCTTTCCTCAAACAGGTAAAACTCCAGTTCGAAGGCGCAGGTCGCGGTGACGCCGAACTCGGATTTCAGACGCTCGACCATATTTTCCAGAACGTGGCGCGGGTCCGCCAGAAACGGGTTTCCGTCGCGGTCATACATGGACAGAAGCACCTGCGCCGTCTTGCGCTCGGTCCAGGGCACCAGCTTGAGACTTTCCGGGATCGGCCAGCAGACACCGTCCTTGTCACCCGTTTCCAGGTGCATGCCGGTGGCTTCCACCTCGCGTCCCCAGACGTCGAGACCGAACAGCGAATAGGGAAAGGCGACACCCTGCTCGAAGACCTTTTTCAGCGCCTTGCCGGGCAGCCACTTGCCGCGCAGAACACCATTGGTGTCCGGCAAGACAACTTCGAGCGTGTCGAGATCGGAATGTTCAGCCAGAAAGGCGTCAAAATCCACCTTCCATCCGGGCTCCGCCGGATGTTCCAGTATCTGGTGGGGTAGTTCGTTCATCTAGCGCGCTTGTCGCCCCTGGGTTCAGCCAAGTTGCCCGGTGCCATCGTTTCACCCGGCTCTCAGCTTTCGTTTGCGTCCTTTCCAAAAATGTGATCACTTTCTGTGAGCCTGTCAAGGCGGATCGCATGTGTTGAGAATTTGTAATGGTTGGGAGACCTCGTTGGCGGCCCGGTATTCAGCTCAGACAAACAGCCCGACGGGCAATGACACCGAGGCCCCCTCGACGCGTGGGGCAACACGCGGGCAGGTGGACGCCGCGATCCGTTCCGGCCTGCTGACCGGGCAGTTCATTCCGGGAAAAGCCGTCACGATCCGCGGACTTGCGTCAGAACTCGGCGTCAGTCCGATGCCGGTGCGCGAAGTTCTGCAGAGGCTTGCGGCCGAAAACGCGCTGGAAGTGAAAAGCAATGGCCGGGTGCAGGTGCCGGACATGACGCCGGAGCGGTTTGACGAAGTCCTGAAAGCCAGACTTCTGCTGGAGCCTGAACTCGCCGAACGCGCGCTGTTCAGCCTGACAAAGCGGGACGTCAAGACACTCACCAGGATCGATGACGAGATCGACGCCGGTATCGTCAGCGGTGACGCGGAGGCCTACATGCAACTCAACCACGCCTTCCACTTTCACATTTACGCTGCGTCGGGTTCTCAGGTCCTGCTTCCGCTCATCGACAGTCTCTGGCTCCAGTTCGCTCCGTTCATGCGCACGGTCTACGGGCGCGTGGGCACGGTCAATCTCGTGGATCAGCACAAGGAAGCCATTCGCGCGATCGAGCACAAGGACGCGTCGGCGCTGCGGGCTGCCATCTCCGGCGACATCACCGACGGGATGGGGCTGCTCGGCAAAGAAATCCTCCAGAACACGACAAGTGGTTGATCCGGCCTGCAGTCCATGCCATTTTGTGATCACAAAATAACCACACCGGTGCAAATGGGACCTCAGCCGACGTCCACTTTGCCGGTGTGAAAGTCCCGACCCAGGCCAACCTGCCAGACCTTGAAAAGACCCCGGAGCCTCTCGTGAGTGATCAGACGCCGACCAACACCCGTCCCAATGCAGCCGAGAGTTTGCGCGGCGTGCCCGACGGCGATGCGGCGCGCGAGTGGCTGCATGCGCGCAACATCGAGGACATCGAGTGCATCGTTCCCGATATCGCGGGCGTCGCACGCGGCAAGATGATGCCGGTGGAGAAGTTCTTCTCCGGACCCGTGATGACCATGCCCGCGTCCATCTTCGCGCAGACGATTTCCGGCGACTATCCCGACGACGACGACCGTTTCCAGCACAACCCGACCGACGGCGATCTCTATTTCCGGGCGGATTACAGCACGCTGACCTCGGTCCCGTGGGAGAGCGATCCGACCGCCCAGCTCATCCACGACGCCTATACGCGCCAGGGTGCCCCGGTCGAGACCGCGCCCCGCAACGTTCTGAAACGCATTTTGAAGCTTTACGAGGACAAGGGCTGGAAACCGGTCATCGCACCTGAAATCGAGTTTTACCTGGTGCGGCCGAACACCGATCCGGACTACCCGCTCGAACCACCGACGGGCCGCTCGGGCCGGCCCGAAGTCGGACGCCAGTCCTATTCCATTTCCGCCCTGAACGAGTTCGACGAACTCATCGACGATATCTACGACCTGTCCGAACAACAGGGGCTGGAGATCGACACGCTGATCCACGAGGAAGGCGCCGCGCAGATGGAAATCAACCTGCGTCACGGCAATCCGCTCGCCCTTGCAGACCAGGTCTTCCTGTTCAAGCGCACGATCCGCGAAGCCGCCCTCCGGCACGACATGTACGCCACCTTCATGTCCAAGCCGATGTCACACCAGCCAGGCTCGGCGATGCATATCCACCAGTCGGTGATCGACAGGGAAACGGGGCAGAACATCTTCGCCGGCGAAAACGGTGAAGAGACCCCGGCGTTCCTGTCCTTCATCGCCGGGCATCAGGTCTACCTGCCCAAGGTGACCTGCATCATGGCGCCTTTCGTGAATTCCTACCGCCGGTTTTCCAAGACATCGACGTCGCCGGTGAATGTCTACTGGGGTTACGACAACAGGACCGTGGGTTTGCGGGTTCCCTATTCCAGTCCCGAGGCACGGCGGCTTGAAAACCGGATTCCGGGATCCGACGCCAATCCCTATCTCTCGATTGCCGCCAGCCTTGCCTGCGGATATCTCGGCATCGTCAACGAACTGAAACCGGACGCGCCCCGGAGTGACGATTGCACGGAGCTTGCGAAATCGCTGCCGCGCGGCCTGCCGGAAGCGGTTGCCCAGTTCGAGAATTCCGAAGAGATGATCGAGGTGTTCGGCGAGACGTTCGTCGCCACGTACCGAGCGATCAAATACGAAGAATTCGAAACCTTCATGTCCGTGATCAGTGCCTGGGAGCGGGAATACCTCCTGCTCAACGTCTGATCCGTTCCCCATTTTCCGGAGTTCATGCCATGACGGCCCATTCCAACATCTACCCGACAAAGGCCCTGCAGGAGATCGATGCCGCCCATCACTGGCACCCGTTCTCGGACATGAAGTCCCTGAACGCGGAAGGCAGCCGCATCGTCACGTCGGCCAATGGCGTCTGGATCACGGATTCCGACGGCAAGAAGATCCTCGACGGAATGGCAGGCCTCTGGTGCGTCCAGGTGGGCCACGGGCGCACCGAAATCGCCGATGCCGTCTATCGCCAGATGAACGAGCTTGCCTATTACAACACGTTCTTCAAGACGACCCACCCGCCGGCAATCGCGCTGTCGGAAAAGCTGGCGCAGCTCGCGCCCGAGCACATCAACACCGTCTTTTATTGCTCATCGGGTTCGGAAGCCAATGACACGGTCTTCCGCATGGTCCGCACGTACTGGGACAAGATGGGCAAGCCGGACAAGAAGGTGATCATCGGCCGCTGGAACGGCTATCACGGCTCAACCCTTGCCGGCACAAGCCTGGGCGGCATGAAGGCGATGCATGCACAGGGCGACCTGCCGGTGGTGGGCGTCCACCACATCGACCAGCCCTACTGGTTCGGTGAAGGCCAGGACATGAGCCCGGAGGACTTCGGGCACCATGCAGCACGCAAGCTGGAAGAGGCGATCGACGACATCGGCGAGGACAATGTCGGCGCGTTCATCGCAGAACCGATCCAGGGTGCGGGCGGCGTGATCATTCCGCCGGAAACTTACTGGCCGGAAGTGCGCCGGATCCTTGAGGAACGGGAGATCCTGTTTGTCTCCGACGAAGTGATCTGCGGCTTCGGACGTCTCGGTGAGTGGTTCGGGTCCACCTATTTCGGCATGAAACCGGACCTGATGCCAATCGCGAAGGGCCTCACGTCCGGGTACCTGCCGATGGGCGGCGTTCTCGTGTCAGACCGCGTCGCGGAAGGTCTGATGAATGCGGGCGACGATTTCAACCACGGCTACACCTATTCCGGCCATCCGGTCTGTGCGGCCGCCGCGCTTGCCAATCTTGAGATCATCGAGCGCGAGGGCCTGGTAGACCGCGTCAAATCCGATATCGGACCCTTTCTTCAGGAACGCTGGCGCAGGCTTGGCGACCATCCGCTTGTCGGTGAAGCCCGCATGACCGGGCTGATGGGCGCCCTGGAACTCGTGCCGGACAAAGCCGATCTGAAAAAGGCGTTCCCGGACGTGGGCACGGTCGGCACGATCTGCCGTGACATCTCGTTCCAGAACGGCATGGTGATGCGCGCTGTCCGCGACAGCATGATCATTTCGCCGCCGCTGGTGCTCAGCCACGAAGAAGCCGACGTCCTCGTCAAGACGGCGGAAAAGACCCTGGATGACACCTATCAGGCCCTGAAAAAGGATGGCTGGCTCTCCTGAGCCAGCTTTGCGGCCGTCCGGTCAAGCAGGTCCGAAGGACATGATCCGCTCGATCAGCCAGAAGCTTGAGACACTGCCGATCGCGTAGGCCATGAACAGGCTGGCAGGCCGGTAGGCCAGCAGCGGTCCTTTCAGTAGCAGCCTGGAAATCAGCGTCAGCACAGCCAGGGCCGCCACGACGAATGCAAGCTGGCCGGCTTCCACACCGACATTGAAGGCAAGCAGGGCGAGCGGGATGTCCGACTGCGGCAGGCCGATCTCCTTCAAGGCGCCCGCAAAGCCGAGGCCGTGCAGGAGACCGAAGGCAAAGGTCACCAGCCAGGGAGCCGATTGGGACAGCCGTGCACGGCCATTCCCGCTGAGCGCGATTTCGCTTGCCAGGAAGACGATCGACAGGGCAATCACTGCCTCGACCGGCGCGGGCGGCAAGGCAATCCAGCCGAGCGTCGCGGCCGCAAGCGTCAGGCTGTGCGCGACGGTGAACGCGGTCACGGCGCCGACCAGCCGCCAGAAGTCCCGGATAAGCACCAGCAACGCAAACAGGAACAACAGGTGGTCCCATCCTTCAAGGATGTGCTCGAAACCGAGGCCGACATAGGCGGTAAAGACGTCAAGCGAACTCGGATTTGCGGGCACAATCGCGGAGGGTTCGGCCGCGGTCAGCCGAAGCGAGACCGTCGTGCTTTCCAGGGGCGAAATCCGCACGAGAACATCCGTCCGGGTTTTCTCAAGCCCCGGAATGGATACGGTGCCGCCTGCAAATGGCCCGTCGCAAACGGCGGTCCAAGATGCCTCCCAGGCCCCTTCCCGCGCGGTTGCGAGAGGTCCCGTCTGCGGCGCACATCCGGCAGGAAGCGACAGGTCAATCGGCATGGGCCGCCCGGAGATATCGGGCTTGCGCCAATAGACCTGCCACGTGTTGTCTCCAACCTGTTCCAGCGACGCGTATCCCGGCTGGAGGGCATGACCGTGAGCTGCAGTTTGCGCGCCGAAGAAGACGAACAGCAGACCAAGGACCAGGGAGATCCGCCGGATCATCGTTCAGCCTCCGGCAGGACAACACGATAGCGTTGCCGCATGGCTTCAAGCGCGTCCGCCCTGATGTCCTGTGCCCTCTTCTGCGTCCAGTCGGTCACGACATCTTCCCTGACGGTGTCGAAGGAAAGCAGGTCCGGCGGCTGGTACTCGGTGACGCGCACAAGATGCGCGCCATATCCGGACTTGACGGGACCCTGCCACTCGTTGAGCGGCAGCACCTCCAACCGTTCGAAAGCCCCCTCGCCGAGGAGGCCCTCGATCCGCGCCTTTTCGGAAAGGCGCACCCGGAACGGCAACAGCGTGCGTTTGCCCAGCTGTTCCGGGTTCGCTCCCGTTCGCAGGCTCTCCCGGAGTTCCTCAACGAGTTCCTCATCCACGGCCGGACCGAGAAAAACCTGCTCAAAGGCGATGCGTCCGGGCCGGCGGTAATATGCCTCGTTGGCCGCGTAGAAGTCCTTCAGATCCTGTTCCGCCGGTTGCTGTGAACGGGCGGCGGAAGTCGCGAGGAAGTGCATTTTCTGCGCAAGGCGACGGCGAATGACCGTGTCTCCCTGGTCCAGACCCAGCCGGAGCGCTTCGCGAACCAGGATTTCCTCGCGGATAAATCCGTCGATAAGCGCCTCTTTCTCGTCGGGCCCCGGTGGGCGCTGCCATGTGGCGTGGTATTCCTCAATCAGCCGATCAATCTGCTGCTGCGTCACAATAATGTCTTCACCCGCCTGTTCGGGCTCGGTCTCCGAGCCCGGCGCAACAAGGCCATAGGCGGCGAAGATGAGCGCGCCGAGCAGCAGAAAATGCAGCAGCGGCTGACGGTAAAGCTGACGAAGACCGGACATCACTGAACTTTCACCAACCCCATATGTCTCATTGCACCGATGCTTTGCCCGGTTCCGTTTGTCTGTGGTTTACGCGCGCCTGCGCAACATAGGCCGCCACGACCAGCTTGCCGCCCGATGACAGGTTTCCGCCGGTTTCAAGGAACGGCTCGAGGCTGGCACCGAACGCCCAGTTCCGCCTTTGCGAAAACTGCCGGGCGATCAGAACGGACCCTCCCGGACGATTTCCGGCGAATGCTGTCAGGACATCGAACACCGCTTCGCGGATGGCGGGCGGACCGGCACCGTGATGTATCGCCATTGCCTCGACAATGGATTCCAGTTTTTCCAAGGGCTGCCCGGGGTCGGTCAGAAACGGTTCGAGCCTGGCAATTCCGTTTACGCCTTCCTGTTCTATGAGCGCTGTCGCGAACGGTCCCAGGTGTTCCGCCCACTCCCAATCCAGAGACCGGTCGACAAAGTCGCGGATGAAGCTTTGCGCTTCGGCCGACCTGTGCAGCCCCAGAAGAAGAGCCACAATGGGCCGGTATGCATAGGCCTCGCGCGAGCGCAGCAGGTCCGTCAGATACGCGACCGGAACCTCTGGGTTGAGCCGGCGAAGGAGCGCATAGGGTGCGCGGTCGATCTCCAGCAGGGCCAGCTTGCTCAGCTCGGGATCCGGATGTCCGAGATATTCCGAAAAACGCTCGATCCGTTCAGGATGGTAGTCCTGGTCGCGCCATGCCCGCGCCTTGGCAACAACCTCGTCGAGCGCTGTCCGATAGTCTTTCTTCACATAGGCAATCCGGACCCAGGATCCGGCTGCGGTCATGCCGAAAAGGACGGTGTCATTCCGGTTTTGAACCAGTTTCGCACGCGTGGCGCTGTCTATCAGAAACGGTGGAGCCTCTATCCCGGCGTCCCCGCGCAAGACCTGCGTGACCTTGTAGGAAAACCGGTTTTCAGGATCGGGCCGCGCAAGCACAGCGGCCTGTCCGGTCAACACCCAGTCGACCGCCGTACGGGCCGGAACGTAATTGTGGAAGGAGCAGGCAGCAGCACTGCCCGCCCAGAAGACCGCGGCCCACGTGGCTGCCACGCAGTTGAAAAGGACCGACCCTCTTTCAAATCGCCGAAGCGGACGAAATCGCATGATCGCGTGGCGCATGCAGGTCACCTTCGTGGGCTGCCCGCCTCACGGCCCTTTTTTCTTGACGCTGTCCAGAAACACCAGCGCGAGGTTGAAGACGCCGAAAACAAGGATGGCTCCGAACACGAGGACACCGAGCTGCTTCGTCCCCATTCCGACCGGAAGATTGAACGCCATCACGATCATGCCGAACAGTGCCAGGAGCATGATCACCGGGAAAATCGTATCTTTGAGTTTCATGCAGGGGCTCTCCTGTCTGTGACCGGGTCTGGCGGGGCCGAAACGGCCCAGCCGGTCTCATCATACCCTGAGCAAAATGCGCCGCAACGACATGCCTCAAGGAGAGCCAGGCCCGGCTGCTGCATGATCACGATTCCGGCGTGAACCAGATCGGAGAGGTGTAGGCCCGTTCCTGCTGCGCCGTCGGTGCGCCTTCGGGGATGCCGACACCGTAGCGGAATGCATCGTAGACGTACCAGGGCGGTGTCGGGATCTCCAGGACACGGGCATAGTAGAAGGCCCGCTCGGCCGGATCGAAATCCGGATCGGTCCAGATCGTCGCCAATTCCGAGGCCCCAATCGAGTTGGTCCAGCTTGCGCTCGCAACGTCGACGGTGTTGCCGACGGGAGGCAGCTTGCCGTCGCTTCCCGGCTGGCGGTCATCCGACCAGGCCACGTCATAGACCTTTTCCTGCGTGTTGCCGTCGGCATCCAGCCAGCCCTTGACGATCTGGATCCGGTCGAGGTTCGCCCCGACCGCGTCGCGCAGCGCATAGACCATGAAGGACGGTGCCTCCGCCGCGTCCGGTTTCGGCATCAGGTCGCCGCCCATGGGCACGCCCTTGCGATATCCGAGCAAGGCCGGATTGCGGGTCTGCATGTCCTGGTCGGTGAATTCCCAGCCGCCGAACAGACGCACCATGATGCGCGGACCGGTCGTTGCATAGACTTCCTTGCGCTGCATCGCGTCGAAGATGGATTCGCGCGTGTTTTCTTCCGCCCACACGCCCGTGATGCCGGACGACACCATCTGCCAGGCAAAAAGCTCGCCGTTCTCGGTCTTCACGAACGGGTGGGTCATGCGTTCCGGCGAGGGCTCGTAGCCGGTGTGCTTGCCGAAGAAGTTTTCCTCCTCGAACGTCGCCAGTCCCGTGTGACTGTCGGTGGCGCCGGAAAAGCCGAACTTGTAAGGGTTCGTTCCGAATTTTTCCTCGAGCAGGAAGCCGTTCTTGAGTGCTTCGCGCGCGTATTCGCCCGCAAGCATGTCGTTGGTCTTCGCGGTGGACAGGTCGAGATTGCCGGCATCCCAGTTGTAGTAGTCCGCAAACTCGTCGTTCGGGGACAGGAACGGATGCGCCTCACCATCCCCTTTGATCTGGGTGATCTCGTAAAGCGGCTCCCACTTGGCGCGCTTTTCTACATAACCCTGGTCCAGCGCCTTGCCTGTGAACTGCTTGTCGATCGGGAACATGACGCCGTTGGAGAGGTTGCCGTTATGCGCCAGCGCAAGCACGGCACCGTTGGTCCTCTCCTCGTAAGTCTGCATCCACTCGTAGAGATCGAGCGGATCGGGACTTCCGAAGGGCGGTGTCATGGTGAAGGGCACGACCTGCCCGGCCCTTTCCGCTCCATCGCGGAAAATCACGTTGCGGTGCAGGTTGTTGCCCTTGTCGAGCGAGGTCCATTCGAAACCGATCAGAGCCGAAAACCGCCCCGGTTCGTTGAAGGCGTCCGCCGTTCTGACATTGTCAGACCAGATTGATGCAAACCGGCGCGCGCCCGGCTGGTACTGGGCAAAGAGCTCCGGGTTGACCTGACCCTGGCTGAACTGCGTGATCAGGTCGAGGGTCGCGGCCACCGCTTCCTGTCCGCCGGCCCTGTAGCCCTCCGACCACTTTCGGCCCTGCTCGTATTTGGTCACGTTCGGCGAGGCGTCCAGGATGTCCGTGATCAGGCCCATACCGTCCGAGTGTTCGGTAATCACGAGCCAGTCCAGGGGCCGGTAAAGGCGCACAGGCTGCCCGGATGACGCGGTGATTTCCTCGCCGCGCGCAAAGCGCCAGGCCTGTTCCTGCGTCAGCCGCGCACCGAACCCGCCCGCATCCATGGATTGACCCGTATGCAAATGCGTGTCGCCCCACAGCGGATGCTCCGGAAAGTTGCGGCCCGCATATGGCGAATAGGCTTCGCCGGGGTAAACGTCCTGGAGTTGGTCCTCGTTGACGTCGAACTCCTGCGCCGAGGGCACTGAAGCCACGGAAAAGCAGGCCAGAATTGCAAGGGTAGCGGTACGCATCGAAGTTCTCCCACAAAGAACGCTGCGGAAAGTAATGCATATTCCTTGGGGTTGGAGAACCTTGCAAATTTTAGCGATGTAATTGAGTAACATCGCTTTTTTCGTTTTGCAGGCCAGTTTTCCCTCGCTTTGCCGCAGACAATTTTCTTAATCGCCTGGTGTCGGATATGCTCGGGCCGGAACGTTCCTCGGTCATCGATCCCATAACCCCGGAGACCAAAAAGATGCTGTTTTCCGTGCTGATTTATGCCAGCGAAGATATCATGGATGCCGTTTCGCCGGAGGAGCATGCCGAGATCATGAGCCACCATCGCGCCTTTCACGAACACACCAAGACGAGCAAAAGCTTTGCAGCCGCAACCAAGCTGATGTCGACCGGGACCGCCGTGACCGTCAACAAGGAGAACGACGGCTACCTGGTGACCGACGGCCCGTTCGCGGAGACGAAGGAGCAGTTCATGGGATTTTATCTCATCGATTGCGCATCGCTCGAAGACGCCATCGACACGGTGAAACTGCTGCCTCTCGAATATGGTCGGGTCGAGGTGCGTCCGGTGGAATATTTCGAGGGAGCCGATTTCAAGAATGGCGAACGCCTGGTTATCGACGCATCTTAGGGCGGCCCGCCCGCGCGCGCTGGCGGCCCTGAACCGGGTCCTTGGCGATATCGATCTTGCAGAAGACGCCTTTCAGGAGGCCTCGCTCAAGGCACACAGAACGTGGCAGCGGGACGCGCTCCCCAAAGATCCGACCGCGTGGCTGATCGTTGCCGGCCGGAATGCCGGCATAGATGCCCTTCGCAAGAAGCGGCGCGAAACCCTGGCTTCGCCGGAAGATCTGGAGGCTCACTACGACGATGCGAATCCGGAAGACGAGCTGACGGCATCGCTGGACCGTTCGGTTTACAGGGATGAGTTCCTGAGGTTGCTTTTTACCTGCTGCCACCCTGTTCTGCGGCGGGACCAGCAGATTGCTCTTGCCTTGAAGATCGTTGCCGGACTGTCGGTCGACGAGATCGCGCGGGCCTTTCTCATACAGCCCAAGACGATGGAGCAACGGATCACGCGTGCGAAAAAACGTCTGCAAGCTGCAAAACTCCGCTACGAGGAACCGGATGAAAAAGGCCGCGCCGAGCGGTTTTCAGCCGTCGCCAACGCAGTCTATCTTCTGTTCAACGAGGGCTACTCTGCCTCGAAGGGGTCTTCGCTCATTCGGGTCACCTTGTGCGAGGAAGCCATTCGCCTTTCACGCCTTCTCGTCCGCCTCTATCCGGAAGAACCCGAGTTGCGCGGGCTTCTGGCGCTCTGCCTCATCCAGCATTCCCGCCGGCACGCGCGCATATCAGACGACGGGGCGGCGATCACGCTCGAACATCAGGACCGGACCAAGTGGGATCGACGAAACATTGCCGAAGGCACGGTTCTCCTGGAAGCCGCCCTGCGCAAGGGAACTCCCGGACCTCTCCAGATCGAAGCCGCCATTGCGGCAACCCATGCACGTTCGCCCAGTTACGAGGAAACCGACTGGCTGGAACTGGACCGGCTCTACCGCGCTCTGGAAATCATCCATCCGTCGCCTGTCGTGTCACTGAACCGCACGGTCGTCATCGCAAGACTGCAAGGCCCGGATGCAGCACTCGCACTTCTGGACCAACTCGTGGTTCCGCTTGAACGATATGCCGGATTTTTTGCCGTAAAGGCGTCTTTTCTGCGTGACACCGGCCGTCTGAAAGAAGCGCAACTGACATACCAAAGGGCCCTTGATCTCGCGGGAACCGATACCGAGAAGCGCCATCTTGAAAACCGGCTCAGCGATCTTCTTAGATAATCGCCCGGTGCGATTTTCCACTTTGTTTTTTGTCTTCCCCTGTCGGATCTGACAAGTCTCCCGCGTCCTCCGATCACCTGGCCCGTCCAGGCAGATCATGAACCTTGAGGATGGAAGACATGAGCAATCCGATGCAAACCCATGGCGCATTCAGCTGGATGGAACTTCACAGCGGTGACGGCGCAAAGGCGAAGGAATTTTACACCGGTCTCCTCGGCTGGGGCCTGGAAGACATGGAAATGCCGGGCATGACCTACACGGTCATTGCAAACGGCGATGACAAGATCGGCGGATTTCCGCCCATGGCAGCCGAGGCGCCGCGCTGGTTGCCCTACGTCACCGTGGATGATGTGGATGCACGGGTGGAAAAGGCCAAGGCACTGGGCGCGACCATTGCCGGAGACCCCATGACCGTTCCCGGTGTCGGGCGGATGGCAACGCTGATCGATCCGGTCGGCGGGGTCATCGCGCTCATCACCTATGAAGCACCGGCCGAGAGCTGATCCCCGACAAGATCTTTTCAGACAGCCGGCGGTGCGCCTGCGTTGTGCAACCGCCGGCCGTATCCTCCGATGCTCCAGAAATGGGAGAGCCCAACAATGGAAATCATTTCCGCGCTGCCCGTCACAATCGTTTTCGTTGCCGTTTTCGCACTGATACAGATCCCGATGACAGTCGCCGTCGGACTTCGCAGGCTCCAGACCGACGTCCAGTTCATGGACGGCGGCGACAGTGTCCTGCTTCAGCGGATGCGCGCGCATGGGAACTTCACCGAGACCGTGCCGATCGCCCTGCTCGCGATGGCGGCTGCGGAACTTGCCGGTGCACCGCACATGCTGCTGTGGGCCGGCGGGACCGCGCTCCTGCTCGGACGTCTTGTCCACTATGCAACGATCGTCACCACGGGGTTCGGCATTGGACGTGCGATCGGCATGCTTCTGACCCTGTCGTCGCTCGTCCTGTTTCCGGGCTTCGTGCTGCTCAAGACCACCGGCCTTGCCGCCTGAGCACCGCGTTGCAGACCAGCGCCTGTGCCGGAACCGGCACCGGCTGCCTGCAATCCATTGCTGTCCGGTTTAGAAAGTAACGTCGAACTTATGTCGTTGAGAAAGCGGCATAGTTCCGTGCGGCGCCAAATCGGGATACGGAATTGTTCCCCCGATTTGTCGTCCCGGTTTGCCGTGAAAGCGGCAAGACCGGGACCCAGTACCCTTTGCGGCCGGAGACTGAAACAAGACGGAAAGTCCGGTGGTTACTGGGTTCCGGCCTTCCGCTGCGCTTCAGCCGGAATGACAAGCTCATAGGCTGAGATCACGTCGCTGGATCAATTCCGAGTTAAACCGGACAGCAGTGCCTGCAATCCCGGCATGACAGTCCGCGATGCCGAAACTGCGCAAAATCTGCACAGGGACTGATACCGGACTGCAAGGGTCTCCGGCAAAAGGGCTAGGGTACGGACTCATAAATGAGACTGAAATGGCATGGGAAATGGCGAGATCCCGTTAGGAAGGGTGTGCGGAGCGGGCTTTCTGCCCGGTCAAGCACGCTGACAACACGGGGTGAAGCCATTTCCATGTCCTTCGGATTTGACCGGATCGCGCCTCCCCGGCGTCGCGAAAGGCTCGAAAATGAAACACATTTCCTGCGCTTCCGCTCCTTGAGGAGAAGCGATCCGCCTCAAACCATTTCGGTCTCATTTATGGGTCCGTACCCTAGAGTCCCTCTTGTCAGGAGAACAATTCAGATGCCTTTCCTTGTGCGTTTCTTGCCAGCCAGGATCAGCCGGTTGATGCGAATGCCGCCGGATACCGTCCGCAATCCCTCCCGCAGCACGCTTTTGTTCATGACGGCTAGGGTCGACACCTCGCTGCCCCGTTCCTTGCGCAGAGACGGCTGGTGGCTGGAAACATGAAACGGCCCCGGTTGTTTTTTAACTCCCTGCGTTGATAGTCATATACGCAGACACATCCGCACCCTGTGCGGGAACTCTCACGTCCGGACCGGTCCATTGCAGTCAAAAACCATTCTTGTCGTCGATGATGATCCGAATATCCGCGAGGTGATCTGCTTCGCGCTCCAAAAGGCATCCTATCACCACGAGATCGCGACCGACGGCAAGGACGCGCTCGACAAGGCAGCACTTCATGCCCCCGCTCTGATCATCCTGGACATCGGGTTGCCGGAGATGGACGGCCTGGACGTGTGCCGGGAGATCAGGAAAAGATCCGAAGTGCCGATCCTGTTCCTGTCGGCGCGCGACGATGAAATCGACCGGATCATCGGGCTCGAACTCGGAGCCGACGACTACGTCACCAAACCTTTCAGTCCGAGGGAACTGATTGCAAGGGTCGGCGTCATCCTGAAGCGGTACGGGGCGCCGCAGACGGCCCACGCAGCGGAGACCCCTCTGCGCAAACACGGCCTTCTTGCGCTGGAAAAGGAAGAACGGCAGGTCCGGGTCCAGGACACCGAGATCAGCCTGACGGCCATCGAGTTTGAAATCCTGTCCGCGCTGATGGACCGGCCCAAGATTGTCTATTCGCGGGAACGTATTCTGGAGAAGGCCTACAAGGACAATATTCACGTTTCGGATCGTACGATCGACAGTCATATTCGCAACATCCGCGCCAAGCTTGCCGCGGCCGGATGCGGCGATGCCATCGAGACGGTGCATGGTGTAGGTTTCCGGCTCGGCCCCTGTGAAGACACCAGCTGACCCTGAAACCGGATGAAAATTTCCAGCTCATTCCGCGACCGTTGGCGCCCCTCCATCAGCTTGGTCATAGCGATGGTGCTCGCGATCATGCTGCTGGTCCCTCTCGCGGGGATCGTGTTTTTCCGTGTCTACGAAAATCAGCTGATCCAGACCACGGAAGGCGAACTCATCGCCCAGTCTGCCGCAATCGCGGCGATCACGGCGCAATATCTGAAGCAGCATGGCGGCGACACGCTTCCCCTTGGCCCGGTCGCCCGTCCCCCCTCGCCCTATTCGACGGACCCGCTGTCCCTGGTTGTCAGCAGTAGATACGAGACGCAGCCTGCGGGAGGCTGGACGCCGCAATTGCCGGTTCTCGATCTCAACAAGACCGCCGTGCTGCCGTCCCGTCCCGATCCGCGCGCTTCCGAGCATGAGATCCATCCGGCCCATGAGGCGGCGGGCAAGGCTGTCGGACAGGTGCTGAGGGACACACAGAAACTGACGCTTGCCGGTTTCAGGGTGCTCGATCAGAACGGGACAATCATTGCCGGACGGGACGACACCGGGCTTTCGCTTGCGCATGTTGCGGAGGTCAAGAACGCAATGGCCGGCCGGTATTCGAGCGTCCTGCGCGAACGCGTTGTCCAGAACCCGCAGCCGATCTATTCCATCAGCCGGGGCACCAGCGTGCGCGTGTTTGCCGCTCTGCCGATCCTGATCGACAACCGCGTCGCGGGTATCGTCTACGCCTCGCGCACACCGAGCAATATCCTCAGGGAAATGTTCCTCAAATGGGAAACCGTCGTTCTGGTTCTGGCATTCGTGCTGAGCGCGACATTCGTGGTTGGTTTCATTTTCGCACGCGGGATCGCGGGCCCGATCAAGGCGCTCACGGACCGCTCTCTGAAAATCGGCCGCGGCGACCGCGAGGCCCTGAAACCGCTGCGCATCCACGGCAACCGGGAGATCCATGCGCTGTCGACCAGCATGCTGGAAACCTCGCGAAAACTGTTTGACCGGAACGAATACATCAACACCTTCGCCAACCACGTGACCCATGAACTGAAGACCCCGCTGACCGCGATCCAGGGGGCGGCGGAACTGCTAGGGGACGGCGGGAATGAGTTGGACGTCGCCGAACGGGAAAGATTTCTTCGAAACATTCTGGCGGACACTGAGCGCGCCTCCAGGCTGCTGAACCGGCTCAGGGAACTGGCACGTGCGGACAGCGTGGAAATCGGAGGCACGAGCCGGCTATCGGAGGTTCTGGACGAGATCCGAAGCCGGTTCAGGCGGATAACGATCGAAGCGGATGGCGACTGCGCGATCCCCATGTCCGCGGAAAACGCCTGGATCGTGTTTGAAAACATGATCGACAATTCCGTCCGGCACGGTGCCGACCGGGTCATGTTTTCAGCCCAGGGGACGGCAAACGGCCTGTCTTTGATGATTTCGGACAATGGAGACGGCGTTTCGGAAGGAAACCGAGACCAGATATTCGACCTCTTCTTCACGACGCGCCGGGACAGCGGCGGCACGGGAATGGGTCTCGGCATCATCCAGGCTCTGCTCAAGGCCCACAACGCGTCGATCGCACTGGTTCCGCGCGATGGCGGTGCCTGCTTCGAAATCGACTTTCCGCACACGCGGACGTGACTGAAACCACGCATGTTTCCTTATTCTTAAGCACGTCTTTTATGCGTTGCTTAACTCGGCCTTCGTAGTCTCCACCCGAGTATCTTTGTGGGGAAGACACGATGCAACAGACGCAGCAAACTTCGCTCGCGGCGAACGAAGGTGGTCAATTCGGCGTTGCCATTCCGGTTCTGCAGGTTTTTGCGGGCACCCTTTTCCTGAGCGCTTTCCTGTTGTTTTCGGTCCAGCCGTTCTTTTCCAAGCTGGTCCTGCCGAAGCTTGGCGGGTCCCCCGGCGTATGGTCCGTCGCCATGGTCTTCTTCCAGAGCGTTCTGCTCCTCGGATACACCTATGCGCATTTGCTGACCCGTTACCTCAAGACCAAACATGCGATCATCGTGCACACGCTGGTGCTGCTGTCCGCCTGCCTGTTCCTGCCGCTTGGTATTGCCAGCGGCTGGGATACACCGCCTGCCGAATACCAGGAGATCTGGCTGCTGGGCCTGTTCGCCGTTTCCGTCGGCCTGCCGTTTTTCGCGGTCTCCGCAAATGCACCCCTGCTGCAGGCCTGGTTCACGCAAACCGGCCACAAGCACGCATCCGATCCGTACTTCCTCTACGGCGCAAGCAATATCGGCAGTTTCGCCTCGCTCTATCTCTACATCTTAGTCCTGGAACCGGCGCTCAAGCTCGGCACCCAGTCCCTGTTGTGGACGGCGGGATATTTCGGCCTCGTGATCGCGATCCTGTTGTGTGCTGCCGCGGTCCTTCGCCGGCCGCAAGCTGCAGCGGCCGGCCAGCCGGGTGACAAGGACAGGGACGAGCCATCCCCGGCAACGCCGATTTCGGCAAAGCAGATTTTCGTCTATCTCGGTCTCGCCGCTGTTCCCTCGGCCCTGACGATTGCGCTTACGGCACATATCGCGGTGGACATCGCCTCCGCACCCTTCATGTGGGTGGTGCCGCTGTCGCTGTTCCTGCTGACCTTCGTCATCGCGTTCAAAACCAAGCCGCTGATTTCCGTCGAGTTTCTTTCGAACATCCTGCCGTTTGCCGCGATCCTGGCCACCGCCGTGATCTTCCTGCCCAAGATCCTGCCGCTGACATTCGGTCTGGGCGCCAATCTGCTGATCTATTTCATTACGGTGCTCTACTGCCATGCGCGGCTCTACCAGCTGCGCCCGCCTGCGAACCAGCTGACCGCGTTCTATCTGTGGATGTCGGTCGGGGGCGTTCTCGGCGGCATCTTCGCAGGCCTGATTGCACCGAACGTCTTCAACTGGGTCGCAGAATATCCGATGCTGATGCTGACAGCGCTCTTCCTGCTGCCGCTCAAGAATGGTGCCACGGCCAATTCCGTGTTGAAGACCGTCCTTTTCGGTGCCGCGCTGACCCTTCTGTTCTGGATCGGCCTCACGCGCGGCTGGATTCCCGAGGTCGAAGGCCATGAAGTCGTCATGGTGTCGATCATCGCCCTTGTGGCGCTTGCCGCACTGGCTCAGCTGAAGTGGCAGTCCATCTCGCATGTCCTGCTGATCCTGACCGTCCCGCTGGTGCTGGTGCTTCAACTTCACCCGAGCGTCGTTCACACCGAGCGGTCGTTTTTCGGCGTGGTGAAGGTCAAGGACACGGATGACGGCACGTACCGCCGCATGGTTCACGGCACGACCGTGCACGGCAGCATCGCAATGAGCGCTTTCGATCCGGAAATCGGCGAAGGCTCGCCGGAACCGCTCGCCTACTATCACGAGACGGGCGAGATGGCGGCAACGCTTCGCGCCGCACGCGCATCCGCCGGCGGCGATCTCGGTCATGTCGGCATTGTCGGGCTCGGGACGGGCAGCTTCCTGTGCCACCGCGCCCCCGGCGAAACCTGGACTGTCTACGAGATCGACAAGTCGGTGATCGATGTCGCTTCAAATCCGTCCTATTTCCGGTTCATCTCCGACTGCGGCCCCGACACGAAGATGGTTCTGGGTGATGCCCGGCTCACGCTGGAGGCGGAACCGGACAGCAAGTTCGACTACCTCCTGATCGATGCATTCTCGTCCGACTCCATCCCGGTGCACCTGATGACCCGCGAGGCCATCGATCTGTTCTTCTCGAAAATCGGGGAAAACGGCCTGCTGGCAATGCATATCTCCAACAGATACCTGGAACTGGCGAGCGTGCTGGCCGCCATTGCGGAGCTGGACGGATACGAGATCCGGTTCGCCTCCTACAAGCCGGGAGACCGCCAGGAGAGGCCTGATCAGGTCTTCGCATCGAACGTCATGGTGTTTGCGCGGGACGAAGCCGACCTCGGTCCGCTGCTCGACAACGAGAGATGGGAAACCGTTGCCTCGGACGGAACCGCACCGTGGACGGACGATTATTCCAACATCGTCGGCGCCATCATCAGACACGAATTCAACAAGGACTGACGCGCAAAAGGCCCGGCCACAGCGAGCTGCAACCGGGCCTTCCACCAGAAAAAGCCGGCGAAGGAAACGGGACGCGTTGTTTCCGCGACGCCGGGCTCCAGGGTCAGGACCCTAAACCGGCGCCTACTCGGCTGCGACGGCGACGTCTCTGAAGGAGCGGCGTGCCCAGGGGCGCGTACCGACCGGTATTTCGTCGACCGTACCTACAGGCTGAAGATACTTGGTCACTTCCGGCCATTCGCCTGCTTTCAGCGCTTTCAATACTTCCGGCTTGGAAATCTCGAACGAGGACACACCGCAGCGGCGCGCCAGCGGCACCTGGTCGAGGATGTACTTTCCGGCGGCGCGAATGTCGCCCTGGTACCCGATCTGCTCACGCAGGACACGCGCTGCCGAAAACCCGCGCCCATCCGCGAAACTCGGAAAGTCCACGGCAACATAGGCCAACCGGCCGAGATACGGCGCGATCTGTTCCACGTCGTCACCGGCTTCGACAAGAACGGCCGTTTCGGCGTCGCGGCTCAGATAGTCTTCCGCCGCTTCCAGAAACAGGCTCTGCGGTACCTGCGCATCGCCGGCAACAGCGGTGCCGGTCTCGGCATCCACCCTGGTCCAGGTCTCTTCGACGAACTCGCCGTCTTTGTAAATCGTGGTCATGTTCTGCGTCCTCGGTTTCAGTAAAGGCAGCGGTCAGATGCCGCTGCCGTCGATTTCCTTGCCATGGGTTGGCCAGTGAATGCCGCATTCGGTCTTGTCCTGTCCGCGCCAGCGGCCGGCCCGCGGATCTTCGCCTGCGGCCACCTTGCTCGTGCAGGGCAGACAGCCGATGGACGGATAGCCCTGCGCGACGAGTGGATGGGGCGGCAATTCATGGGTCCGGGCGTAGTCGAGCACCTCGGCGGCAGACCAGTCGGCCAGCGGGTTGACCTTCACCCGCCCGGCTTCGATCTCGAAGTGTTCCAGACCTGCCCGCGTTGAACTCTGGTGACGCTTGCGACCGGAGATCCAGGCCTCGAAGCCGCCAAGGGCCCGTTCCAGCGGCACGACCTTGCGGATATGGCAGCAGGCGTCCGTATCGGACATCCAAAGCATTCCCGCAGGGTCCTTTTCCGCGAGGTCTTCCCGGGTCGGCTTGAAGGTACGCACGTCCGTCAGGCCCAGCTTTTCGATCAGCTCTTCGCGATACAGCAGCGTTGCCGGGAAAAGCTTCACCGTGTCGATGAAGAGCACCGGCGTCGACGGATCAATCTGGGCGACCATGTGCAGAAGCACGGCCGAGTCGGCACCAAAGCTGGAGACCATGGCGATGTCACCGGCAAACTGGTGCCGGATCGCGCCCATCAGGATCTCCTGCGCCGAGGTATCCTCGTACTGGGAATTCAGTGCGGCAACTTCCGCCTGCAGTCCCAGTTCAGGATCCACGCCCAGAGAGAAGGTCTCATGCAGCGCCATAAAGGGCCTCCTTGAACGGCGCCTCCCCAACCCGGCGATACGCCTCCAGGAAGGTTTCCTCGTTCCCGGACCGCAGTCCGAGATAGGTATCGACAAGGTTTTCGATCGCGTCGACAACTTCTTCGGATGAAAATCCGCGCCCGACGATTTCGCCGATGGACGCATTTTCATTGGCGGAACCGCCGAGGGTCACCTGGTAGAATTCCTCGCCCTTCTTCTCCAGGCCGAGGATGCCGATATGGCCGACGTGGTGATGGCCGCAGGCGTTGATGCAGCCGGAGATCTTGATCTTCAGCTCGCCGATTTCCGCCTGACGTTCCGCCGTGCCGAAACGCTCCGAAATACGCTGAGCGACGGGGATGGAGCGTGCGGTGGCCAGAGCGCAATAGTCCATTCCCGGACATGCGATGATGTCGGTGATGAGACCGGCATTGCCTTCGGCGATCTCTGCGGCCGCAAGCCTGTCGTAGATTGCGGGCACATCCTCCAGCTTCACATGGGGCAGAATGACGTTCTGCTCATGGCTGATACGGATTTCGTCGTGACCGTATTGTTCGGCAAGGTCCGCGATCACTTCCATCTGTGCATCGGACGCATCTCCCGGGATACCGCCGATCGGCTTCATGGACAGCGTCACGGACGTATAGCCCGGTACCCGGTGCGGATTCAGGTTATGCTTCAGGAACTGGGCGAACGCGGCATCGGTTTCACGTCGCGCTTCAACCGCGGCCGAGACAACCGGGCCGACTTCGAGCGGCGGCGGCGCAAAATATGTCTCGATGCGACGGACTTCCTCGTCCGGAAGACGCAGGACGCCGAAGCGGATCTTTTCAAATTCCGCCTCGATATCCGCCTTCAGTTCCTCAAGGCCCGTTTCGTGCACGAGGATCTTGATCCGCGCCTTGTACTTGTTGTCGCGCCGGCCGTAGCGGTTGTAGACGCGCAGGATCGCTTCGGAATAGGCCAGCAGGTCTTCCTCGGGCAGGAAGTCGCGCACCTTGCGGCCGATCATGGGCGTGCGGCCAAGGCCGCCGCCGACATAGACGACGAAACCGATCTCGCCGTCATCGTTCCGAGCCAGCTGCAGACCGATGTCATGCACCTGCACCGCGGCACGGTCATTCGGTGCTCCGGTGATCGCGATCTTGAACTTGCGGGGCAGGAACGAGAACTCCGGATGCAGCGACGACCACTGCCGCAGGATCTCGGCATAGGGACGCGGGTCGGCAATCTCGTCCGCGGCCGCTCCGGCAAAATGATCTGCCGTTA
Organism: Roseibium sp.; assembly: GCF_965229775.1. Taxonomy (GTDB): domain Bacteria; phylum Pseudomonadota; class Alphaproteobacteria; order Rhizobiales; family Stappiaceae; genus Roseibium. Next base: position 2,951,149 of record NZ_OZ245929.1, on the reverse strand, counting down.
CGTTGCGGATGCAGTTCCCGGACGTCTGGATGGCGTGCATTTCGACTTCCGCAAGCTCTTCCAGGATCTTCGGCGTGTCTTCGAGCTTGGGCCAGTTGAACTGAATGTTCTGGCGCGTCGTGAAGTGGCCATAGCCCTTGTCATAGGTCCGGGCAATGTGGGCCAGCTTGCGCATCTGACGGCCGTTCAGTGTTCCATAGGGGATTGCGACCCGGAGCATGTAGGCATGGAGCTGGAGATAGAGCCCGTTCATGAGCCGGAGCGGCTTGAACTCCTCCTCGGACAGTTCGCCTGCCAGACGGCGGCGGACCTGGTCCTTGAACTGTTCGGTGCGTTGGTTGACAAAGCTCGCGTCAAATTCATCGTAGCGGTACATCGGTCATCTCTCCTGTCGGGCGCTGCCGGTATGCTTCCTGCCGGCGCTGCCCTGATCGCTTTTCCGTTCAGGCGGAAACCGCCTGGGCCTGTTTGCCGAAGTGCGGATGGGTGGTCGGTCCGGCGGCGCGAATGCGCTCACGCAGGCGGACGGGAACAAGCACGCCGTCTTCCAGCGTCACGTCCATCTCGTAGACGCCGACAACTTCCTGGTCCTTTTCGGCCTGCTGCCCGATCGCCAAACCCTCGGCGGCCTGATCCTTGCCCTCGAAAGTGCGGGCCAGCGTGACGCGCTCGACCCAGTTGCCGTTTTCCCCGAGCCAGACAACGTCGCCGTTCAAGAGACGATTGGCGGTGATGACCTTCATTTCGACTACTCTCTTTCGTCAGGCGACCGCCGCGTGCGCAACTTCAAGCGGCGCCAGCGGTTCAGCCTTGTTCAGCGCGGCGTGGCCGACGGCCTCGCCAATGACAACGAGGACCGGGCCCTCGACTTCCGCCCGGTTGGACAGGACAGCGAGCTCGGAAAGGGATCCGGCAAACAGGCGTTCGTCGGCGTGTGCCGCATTTTCGACAACCGCGACCGGGGTCTCGGGACGAAGGCCCGCGCCGATCATCTTGTCGGCAACCGCGGCGGCAACAGTCCGGCCCATGTAGACGGCAACGGTCGCGCCCTTGAGGGCAAGCCCGGCCCAGTCGGGCAGTGTCTCGGACTTGGCGTTGTGCCCGGTCGCAAAGACGAGGTTGGAGGCAACGCCGCGCAGGGTCAGCGGGATCTGGGCCGAGGCCGCGGCGGCGAAGGCTGCAGTCACGCCCGGCACGATCTCAAATCCGATCCCGCCTGCGCGGAGTGCCTCCATTTCCTCTGCTGCCCGGCCGAAGATCATCGGATCTCCCGCCTTGAGGCGCACGACTTTCAGACCCTTGCCGCCCAGTTCCGCAAGCAACTCGCAGATCTCGGATTGCGGCACGGAGTGCGCGCCCTTGCGCTTGCCCACCGAAATGCGTTCCGCGTCGCGCCGGCCCATGGCGACAACGCTCGCGGGGACGAGGGCGTCGTGCACGATGACATCCGCTTCCTGAAGAAGCCGCTGTGCCCGCAAGGTCAGAAGATCTTCGGCACCGGGACCGGCGCCGACCAGCCACACAAATCCCGGCTCGTCCGCCATGCCGTTCAGGAGGCGCTGCGCCTCGGCACGTGCGACCTCAGGCTTGCCGGCATAAAGGTTCGTTGCGACTGACCCGGAGAAAAACCGCGCCCAGAAATTCCGGCGCAGGGCGCCGTCGGCGATCACTTTTGTCGCCGCATCGCGGAAGCTCTCCGCAAGCCGTGCCAGTTGACCGGTCGCGCGCGGCAGCATTGCCTCGATGCGCGCCCGGATATGCCTGGACAGGACCGGACCGACGCCTGTCGAGGTGATGGCGACGGCAATCGGCGCCCGGTTCACCAGCGCGCCGGTGAAGAAATCACAGAGCTCGGGTTTGTCGACGGCATTGACGGGCACACCCATGATCCGGGCCGCATCGACAACGGCCTTGTCGAGATCCCAGTCCTCGCGTGCCGAAAAAACCAGGGCGGCACCCGTCAGGTGCGCCGGCCGGAAGTCCTCGGCGATGTGCTCTGCCTGGAACAGTTCAATCGCTTCGTGGAGGTCGGGCTCAATCTCCTTGCCGATGACGACGATTGCCGCATTGGTCTCGCCGAGCAGACGCACCTTTGCCGCTGCTTCGCCGCCATGCCCGACCACAAGCACGCGCCGTTCCGCGACTTTCACGAACGCGGGGAACACATCGAGCCGGTATTCGAGCTTTTTCAGTGTTTTCACAATGTCACCGCGGCGGCTGGCCATCCTTCAGGGTCTCCAATCCCAGTTTGATGGCTCTAATGTAATTTGCCGATCTAAGAAGTTCCGGGCACCTGTTTTCAAAGCTCAGCGCGGATGAGGAATAGTTTTTTCCAGACGCGGCGAATGACCGATTCCGGTTCCGGCCGGGGTGCAATTTACGGTATCCATTGAAAAAAATGCCGCGAAGCCGCATCATGCCGCATCGACTCGTCGTGGGGGACCTGTCACCGGCAGACTTGATTGCCTGAGCGCCAGACGCACAGACATATGAAGGCCTCATGACTTCCCTGAAGAAATCCCTTCCGGCTGCATTCCTTTTCTGCCTGCTCGGCTTTTCCGTTTCCGCGACCGCACAGGACGCGACCCAAAAATCAGACAAGGATGTTCTCTGGCAAACGCGCTGCGTTGGAGCATCCCGAACGTCCGACGCTCTTATTTGCGAATCCTCACAGAGCGTCCGGGCCCAGGAAAACGGCCGGTTGCTCCTCAAGGTCGACATCATCTACCCGGCAAACAAGGCGGCCCCGGTCCTGCAGATGGTGCTGCCGCTCGGAATTCACATTCCCGGGCAGGTCAAGCTGTCGGTCGATGGCACAGCCATGGGCGATTTTGCGGTCGGCAGCTGCAACACGCAGGGGTGTTTTCTTTCCGCGCCGGCGTCACCCGGCATGATCGATGCCATGAAGGCGGGGATGAAACTCAAGGTGGACTATGCACCGATGGCGGGAAAGCGGCAGGCGATCGAGATTCCCCTGACCGGGTTCAGCCGCGCGATGGCGGCAATCCAGTAGAGCGGCGGAAGTTGAAAGGCGGTTCGTCACGCTGTCCCGGCTCTGACCCGGGCCGGCGTGACGCGGCTGTTCAATTCCCGTTTCTGTAGGCCTTGATCGTGTCCAGGAGACGGTGGCTGTCCGTTTTCAGGCACCAGGCCGCGATCAGCACATGGGTTGGTCCGGCCGACTTTCGCGATGCCTTGAGTGCCTTCTGGGAGAGCGAGAACGGGTAGGACCTGGCGTATTTCCTGCGCAGGGTCAGCGACACGTACTCCCCCTTGCGCACGACATTGCTGATCTCGCTCCACGGAATCCAAACATTTCCGGCCCTAAAATCGGCAAAACCCTCCGCGTTTATCCGCACGGGTGCGCCCCAGGGGACGAAGCACCTGTAGAGCGCGAAAAAGAAGAAGAAGAAAGACGCGGGCAACAAAAAGTACGACAAACCATGGAAGCGGTGGCCGTAGTAGCCACTGGGTTCCGTCGTCAGTGCCCACAATGACGTGGCGACAAGACCGACACAAACAACAAGCAGCCCGATCAATCGCGCCCAATCCCGTTTGATCCGGGTTTCGCCGTTTGCCGGCAGTGCCACATCGTCGGCCGACTGATCGGTCATATCTTGCAGAGGCCCGTGTCCCTGTTTCGGTTCGCCATCTCCTACACGCTGGCATGTTCAGCACAGTTTTCCAACAATCAATGCAGCGCGGGTCGGGTTTGGTCCGGTTCGCGAAGAAGTCGGGGCTTGCAAGGCGATTTCGTGCTCATGGAGCTGTCCATCCGGCTTGAGCGAGGCGGAAGGCCGTTGTCCGACAATTGCTTGCTTCCCGTTTTTCACCGTGATCAGACCGAGCACCGGGCTCTCCGGTCCCGGCTCGCGCTGCGCTCGGCCGGGATGACGACAAAGAGGGTTTACCAGGGCCTCATCAGATCCAACGTGCTCATTCTGAGGGAGGCGGGACCAATGCCAGGACGAGAAAGGGGTGACATCTGCGTTTTCCAATCGCGCCTTCGTCATCCCGGACGCAGCAACGCGGAGATCCGGGATCGGAGAGGCACCGAGTTGATGACCAATCCGGGAAACACTGTCTTGGCCCAACCTGGAACAAGTCGGGCCATGACCGACGGACGCCTGCGATCGCAGACAAAAAAGCCGGCGGGGGCCGCCGGCTCTTTTTGCTGGAGGTCTATCGGTGCCTAGCGCATGGCCTGCATCACCGAAACGAAGTTGGCGACTGCGGCGCCGCCCATGTTGAAGATGCCGCCGATTTCCGCGTCCTTGACCTGGATGTCGCCGGCCGTGCCGGTGAGTTGCATGGCGGTCAGGACATGCATGGAAACGCCGGTTGCGCCAATCGGATGGCCCTTTGATTTCAGGCCGCCGGACGGGTTGACCGGGAGCTTGCCGTCCATCTCGGTCCAGCCTTCCAGAATGGCCCTGGCGCCCTCGCCTTCCGAAGTAAGGCCCATGGCTTCGTATTCAAGCAGTTCGGCAATGGTGAAACAATCATGGGTCTCGACGAAAGACAGATCGTCGAGGGCCAGATTGGCATCGCCCAGCGCTTCGCCCCAGGCCCTGGAGCAGCCCTCGAATTTCAAGATATCCCGGCGCGACATCGGCAGGAAGTCCTGCACATGCGCCATGCCGCGGAAGGCAACCGCCTTTTTCATGCCGAGCGCCGTCGCCGGATCGGTCAGGACAAGCGCCGCGGCACCGTCGGAGACGAGCGAGCAGTCCGTCCGTTTCAGCGGACCGGCCACGAACGGGTTCTTTTCGCTTTCCGCACGGCAGAACTCGAAGCCGAGATCCTTGCGCATCTGGGCATAGGGGTTGCCGGTGCCGTTCTTGTGGTTTTTCGCGGCAATCTTCGCAAGAGCATCGGACTGGTCGCCGAATTTCTGGAAATAGGCGTCGGCGATCTTGCCGAAGACACCGGCGAAACCCGCCGGTATGTCGCCCTCTTCCTTCAGATAGGAGGCTTTCAGAAGGTTCTTGCCGATCTCGGGACCGGGCGTTGTCGTCATCTGCTCCACGCCGACAACAAGGACGATGCGCGCATCGCCGGAGGCAATCGCGCGAACGCCCTGATGAACGGCTGCCGAACCTGTCGCACAGGCGTTTTCGACACGCGTCGCCGGCTTGAAGCGCAGGGCCGGATCGGCCTGAAGCACCAGCGAGGCTGTAAAGTCCTGGGCCGAAAAGCCTGCATTGAAATGGCCAAGCAGGATTTCGTCGACGTCTTCAGGTCCGATGCCAGCGTCGTGAATGGCGTCGACCGCCACCTTGACGATCATGCTTTCAACGGTTTCTTCCGCATGCTTGCCGAAGGGCATATGCGCCCACCCAACCATTGCCGCCGTCATGAGATTTCCTCCAAATGAATCCAGTCGCCGAAAAGCGCCCCGCAGCCGTTTCGAGTGCGGCGGACAGCCTTTCCCTTACCATATGGGAACTTCGCTGCACCGGACACTCCCAGCTTCAAACACGTATTGCAACAAGAAATTGACCTAAACGTCACTGTTTTTATTTTTCTTTATTAATTTCAATGCTTTGAAGTCTAAAAAATCTCTTCGCTTGCCAGACAAGCTCTCCTTCCTGTCAAAACGGCAGTATTTTAATATTTTGTTCACACGACTGTCATGCCGGTCGCTTAGCAGTGGCGTTGTTCAAAACAACTTCTTCTTTTGAGGCAATTTCGTCGCGTTTCGCCGGTCCTGGCAACAGGGCCGGTTTTTTCTTTTCAACTGCGTCAGGCGGTTCGAGGAGCAGAATCTTGTTCCCTGAACACGACTTTTCGTGCGTTGTAACTTGACCTCGCGATCCGCGGCATATAGCCATTCAAAGCGCTTTGAATTCATATCCCGCAAGACGCGGAACGGAGACCGGCAATGTTTGAAGAAGCCGAAACCGGCCAGGAGGCCGTCATGCCCGAAGAAACGATCGGAGATCGGGACTGGTGGCGGGGTGCGGTGATCTACCAGATCTATCCGCGCTCCTTCAACGATTCCAACAATGACGGTATCGGCGATCTCAACGGCGTCACCGAACGCATGGATTACATCGCCTCGCTCGGGGTCGATGCTATCTGGCTGTCGCCGTTCTTCACTTCTCCCATGGACGATTTCGGGTACGACGTCTCCGACTATGAAGATGTCGATCCGATGTTCGGGTCGCTCGCCGATTTCGACCGCATGACCCGCGCCGCACACGAACGCGGGCTGAAGGTCATGATCGATCTCGTCATCTCGCACACGTCCGATCAGCACGCGTGGTTCAAGGAAAGCCGGTCTTCAAAGGACAACGCCAAGGCGGACTGGTATGTCTGGGCCGACAGCAAGCCCGACGGGACACCGCCCAACAACTGGCTTTCGCTGTTCGGCGGGCCGGCCTGGGAATGGGACAGCCGCCGCTGCCAGTTCTACATGCACAATTTTCTGACCAGCCAGCCGGATCTCAATTTTCACAACAGGGATGTTCAGGACGCGGTTCTGGATGTGGCCCGGTTCTGGCTCGATCGCGGCGTAGACGGCTTCCGCCTGGACACTGTGAACTTCTATTTTCACGACGCGGAATTGCGGGACAACCCGCCGCTCAGCTCAGACGAAACACCATCCACCGTGGACCCGACCAACCCGTACGGGTTTCAGAACCACATCTACGACAAGACTCGGCCCGAAAACCTCGCCTTTCTCGAACGGTTCCGGGCACTGCTCGACAGGTATCCGGGCGCAACGTCCGTCGGCGAAATCGGTGCGGACGGTCAGGCCGTGGAACTGACGGCGTCCTACACGGAAGAAAACAAGCGCATTCACATGGCCTACAGTTTCGATCTGCTGACGCCGCAGCACTCTGCGGCCTATATCCGGCGGATCGTCGAGGAAATGAATGCCGGGATCGGCTCGGGCTGGGCCAGTTGGGCGCTGTCCAATCACGATGTCCAGAGGGTCGCCAGCCGCTGGGGCGACGGCAAGGACCTTGCCAGGTTCGCACCCCTGGGAGCGGCGCTCTGCGCAAGCCTGCGCGGCACGCCCTGTCTCTATCAGGGCGAAGAGCTTGGCCTGCCTCAAGTCGAGGTGCCGTTTGAAAAGCTGCAAGACCCCTACGGCATCCGCTTCTGGCCGGAATACAAGGGCCGCGATGGCTGCCGCACGCCGATGCCATGGGTGAACAACAACGCCAATGGCGGGTTTTCCGAGGCCGACCCCTGGTTGCCGGTCGCCAGCGAGCACCTGCAGCTGGCCGCCGACGAGCAGGACAAAGACGCAGGCTCGATCCTGAACCGGAACCGCGCCTTTTTTGCCTGGCGGCAAAACAGGATGCCGCTCAGGAAGGGCGACATGGTCTTCCTGGAAAGTCCGGATGACACGCTGGTCTTCACCCGGAGCTTCAAGGACGAGACCATCCTGTGCGCCTTCAATCTGTCAGCCGAACCGGCGACCATCACGCTGGACGGACTTGCCCTTGAAAACCTCGAAGCGCCCGGTTTCACCGGAACCGCCGATGGCGGCATGATCTCGCTTGGCGGACTGGATGCGTGCTTTGTCAGGGTGAAATCCTGAAATCCCTGCTTCAAATCATGACCCGGTGCGGCTAAAAAGGCGCACCGGACACCCTCCGGTCCCTGTCGACACCTTGCCGGACCCTGAATGACCGACCGCCTGCCCCTGTCCGCGTTCATCATTTCCAAGAACGAAGCCGACCGGATCAGCCGGCCGATCCGGAGCGTCGTCGACTGGGTGGACGAAGTGATCGTCGTCGACAGCGGCTCGACGGACGACACGGTGGCCGTTGCCGAGAAGCTTGGTGCGCGGGTGGTGCACCATGACTGGAAGGGATACGGCCCGCAGAAGCGCTACGGCGAAGAGCAATGCCGCAATGACTGGCTGCTCAACCTCGACGCGGACGAGGAAGTCACGCCCGAGCTCGCAGACGAAATCAAGTCGAAATTCGCCGACGGCAGCTATGGGACGGCCGACGGCTGGCGGATCATGATCCGGGACATGTATGCCCACGAGGAGGCCCCCGCGCCCTGGGCCTACGGCTATCACCAGATCCGCCTTTACGACCGCAGGAAGGGGCGTTTTTCCGCATCAACCGTTCACGATACGGTGCGCCCAGAAGACGGTGCAACGATCGACGACCTTGCCGGGATCATGGCGCATCGGTCCATCCGCTCGCTCGATTTCCAGGTCGGCAAGTACAACCGCTATTCGGGCATGCAGGTGGAAGACATGCGCGCACGCGGGCGCAAACTGCCCCGGAGCCGCCTGCTGACCGAGTTTCCGGTCAGTTTCTTCAAGGCGTATTTCGTGCGCAAGTACCGCAAATACGGCTGGTGGGGATTTATCCTGTCCGTGAACTACGCCCACGCGCGGTTTCTGCGTGTCGCGAAAGCGTATGAAGCGGACCTGCTGGAGAAGCAGGGCGAGTAGACTTGCGCAGGCGGCCCGCGCGTCCTCTGTCTCCGGACCGTGCCCGGCCCTACCCCGTCGCGTCCAGTGCCTCCTTCGGCACCGCATGCCGTTCGACCCGGATCGGCTGGCGCACGCCCGTGGTGTGGTGGAAGTGTTCCAGGCGGCGGATGGTCGTCGGCGTCAGGGTGTGATCGCGGGACAGGACAAGTTCGTGGCTGGTCTCCGTAAGCACATCATCGACCAGAATGTCGCCGGGCCTGAGCGAGTGGATGTTGCACTCCGAAATCTGCCCGCTGCGGTCCTCCAGCCCGTCTTCCAGGAGCACCTTTCTGGCGATATCCAGAAGCTTCTGGTCATATTTGGTCCGCTTGATCGCCAGCGCTTCGAAGGCAGCGGCATCCGGCCCGCCTTCCGGACTGGCATACCACAGGTCCGTCAGCAGCTTCAGGATGCGCGAGATCATCGGAATGTCCTCGCCCGTCGGACCGTCTTTCGGAAAGCCCGACCCGTCGAAGCCGCGCGCGGACAGGTAGAGAAACTCCGATACCTTTTCCAGATGCGGAATGTTCTGCAACAGGTCACGTGTCTGCACGGGCGAGCGGTCCAGCACGTCGCGCTCCTGCTCCGTCAGGCCGCGCGCGGCGCGGTAACGGGCCAGGATCTGTTTCGGCAGAAGGGCTTCCCCCAGCGGTGACAGCATGACCGCCATCTCCAGTTCCCAGGTTTTGCGGATGCCGACTTCCTGCGCGATCTTGAGCGCCTGTTTGCGCACGATCCCGGTGCGCCGGAACGCCTCGGGGTGGAACAGCGCCAGCATATCGATGAGCAGCTTGACCGACCCGGCAAGGGTGCGTTCCAGGAGCAGCCGGTCCTTCGCCTGCTGCCTGTGATGGGCCAAAGCGGTTTCAAGCGCGCTGGCAAGCTCTTCCTGCGGACAGGGCTTTTCCAGGTAGATGAAGGCATGTGCCTCGTTGAGCGCCTTCTTGATGGCCTCGGCGGACGTCTCGCGTGTCAGCATGACACGCGCGGCCTGTGGCACGATCATTTCCGATGCGCGCAGAAACGCCGTCCCGCCCCGACCCGGCAGGTGGAAACAGGAAAAAACCACGCAGGTGGCCGGATTCTGCTTGAGAAACCGCAGGGCTTCCTCGGATTCGGCAAAGCAGGCCACCTTGTGATGGTCGCCGAAAAGGCGTTCGAAGCCACGCCTGACGGCTTCGTCATGATCTGCAACGACAATCAGGTCGCCTGGCTCATCCATGAATCACTCTTTCGCCGGCACCCGGCCGGTCGCCCGCCGGGCTGGTTGTTTCCCGTTTCATGGTCTCACGAGAGGGATAACAAAAACTTGCCGGGCCGTGCCGAAACGGTGCGGCTGCGGGTGCGAAAGGTGCTGACCGGTTCGCAAGGCCATTCAGGTGTGGCGTTATCAACGCAAGTCGCCCTATAAGGCGGCATGCTTGATGTCCTCGTCATCGGAGCCGGACCGGCCGGCCTTTACGCAGCCGACCGGTTGGCGGCGGCGGGCCTGAAGGTTGAGATCATCGACCGGATGCCGTCGCCAGCGCGAAAGTTCCTGATGGCCGGGCGCGGCGGGCTCAACATCACCCACAGCGAAGGCCTGGATGCGTTCATTGGCCGTTACCGCGAGGCAGCACCGTTTCTTGCGCCCCTGATCGAGGCGTTTCCGCCCGAGGCCCTGACAGACTGGTGCCACGGGCTCGGGGAGGACACGTTCGTCGGCTCGAGCGGGCGCGTCTTTCCCGTCGCGATGAAAGCGTCCCCCCTGTTGCGTGCCCTTCTCCGCCGGCTTCAGGACCGCGGCGTTTCGCTCCGGACCCGGCAGTCGCTCACGGGACTGTCCGCGTCTAACACGGCAGACTTTCAATCGGACAGCGGAGAGACACGCGAAATCGGAGCACGCGCCATCTTGCTCGCCCTGGGCGGCGCCAGCTGGCCGAAACTCGGATCGACCGCCTCCTGGGTGCCGGTTCTTGAGAATCGCGGCGTGAAGGTGACCCCGTTCCAGGCGGCGAATTGCGGCTTCGAGATTGCCTGGAGCCCGTTTCTGAAAGACAGGTTTTCCGGCGCACCGCTGAAGCGGATCGGCCTGAGCCTTGCCGGCGACCAAGTGCTTGGCGAAGCCGTTCTTTCCGAAAAGGGGCTGGAGGGCGGCGCTGTCTATGCCCTTTCCGCCGAAATCCGGGAGACAATCAACCGTCTCGGTTCGGCGGAACTTGAAATCGACCTGCGCCCCGCACTGGCAGGCGGCCAGCTTGCGGAAAAACTTGCCCGTCCCCGGGGAAAACAGACCTGGTCCACGTTTCTGAAAAAGGTACTCAGACTGAAGCCTGTCGAAGTCGCCCTGTTGCACGAAACCGGTCCGCTGCCGGACGATCCTGCGTCCCTTTCGGACCGCATCAAGCGCGTGCAACTGAGCAGCAAGGCCCCCTATCCGATCGATCGCGCGATTTCGTCGGCGGGCGGCATCGCGCTTGACGAGCTTGAGGACACTCTGATGCTCAAGAAGATCCCCGGTGTCTTTGCCGCAGGGGAAATGCTCGATTGGGAAGCACCGACCGGCGGGTATCTGCTGCAGGCCTGTTTTGCGACGGCGCATCGCGCGGCTTCGGCAATCACGACCTATCTGAAAACAGACAACGCAGGACAAAAGCCATGACGATCCTTTTCGTGGACGCGGACGCCTGCCCGGTGAAGGACGAAGCCGTCCGGGTCGGCGAGCGGCACAAGGTCGAAATAAAATTCGTCTCGAACAGCTGGATGCGGCTGCCGGAAGGCGACCTGATCGAGCGGGTCGTCGTCCCCGAAGGACCGGACGAGGCCGACAACTGGATCGCCGAGCGGGCGAAAGAAGGCGATGTCGTGGTGACGGCGGACGTGCCGCTTGCGGCGCGTTGCGTCAAGGCGGGGGCCCTGGTGATCGGTCCGACCGGGAAACCATTCCGGGAAGACGGCATCGGCATGCGCCTCGCCATGCGCGATCTCAACACGCATCTGAGGGAAACCGGCGAAATCCGCGAAGGCGGTCCGTCTTTCACCAAGGCCGACCGGTCAAGGTTTCTGAATCAGCTTGAAACCATCATGCGCGCTGCCAGGCGCATCTCCGGGGCAAAATAAAAACTCCCTGCAAGGTTGGGAGGAGACCTTGCAGGGAGACGCCGGGGGGCACTTTGTGCCGCATCTGAACCGGCTGAGTCGCATTGTCCTTGTTCGGCGGGAGCCGGTACCCGGCTCCGGAACCTACAAAGCCTTAACGGCAGAACTTGTACTGACCGGAATAGGCCAGGAAGTAGCCGGTGTTCGGGTTGAACGAACGATATTTCGCGTGGCAGTAGTTGTACCAGGCCGGGGTCCACGGAGCCGGACGGTAGGTGACGACCGGAGCCGGTGCCGGGTAGTAGGCCGGCGGCGGAGCAACGTAGGTCGGCGGTGCGTAACGGGGCCGCGCCAGGGCGGAACCGATGATGGCACCGGCGGCGATACCGCCTGCGATGCCTGCGCCGACGCGCCAGCCGTTTCCGGCTTCGGCAGTGGTTGTCTGAGAAGTGAGAACGACGCCTGCAACGAGAGCGAGGGCGGTGGTGGTGGTAGCGATTTTCTTAAACATTCTAAAGTCCCTTCATGGTTGCGAGGCCCTGAATGTTTCCCTGCCTCAGCTCATGAAAAGACCATAGCGCCGCCTCTCGACCATCTCTGTGACCGGGGTCACAAGGTGTCACATTTGCCTTTTTTCCGGTTTCAGGGCCGGAATCCTGCGTCTGGGAGGCACTCCGCAGATGTCATCATGTCACGGCACTCACCCAGACGTTTCAGGTAGGACCTCAGAAAATCCACATTGCCGTTTTGCGTCCCGAGAGCATCGGTCAAAGACGTAGCCCTGGCGTACCAGGCATCGGCCTGCTCCGGTTCGCCAGACGCAGCAAACGCGTAAGTCAAGATCGCCGCAATGAACGGCTTACCCTGATCGTCCCTGTCCATTTCACCCTCCGCTTCCTCGACAAATTTGCCCGCAAGGTCGCTGTTGTTCAGGAACGACTTATGCTCGTGCCAGAACGCCATCAGCAATATCTGGAAACCACGCTTTGAACCTGTGTGCTGAAGGTACTCCGCGATCCTGTAGGCGCGCTGCCACGGCGGAAGATTACGGATTGTCCGGTAGTCCTCGGTCTCGACAAACGGTCTCAATCGTTCCAGCTCCTCTTCGGAGAACTCCTTGTAAAGGGGCAAGCCGGTCGTGGGACAAACCGGCAATCTGGTGACGAAATCGCAGGAGGTTACCGGTTTGAATGACATGGTTCGGCCCATCGTCGAACATGAAACGGTTTCGACGATCTCGAACTTCTCTCCATCCAGAGGACAGGTTTTCTGAGCGGAAACCGGACTCCCGGAAACCGCCGGGTACGCGAAAAAAGTCAAAATCAAAGCAAAAAGAACAAATCTGATCATTGGGTATCCAATCGTCATTCGATGCAATCAGAAGTTTTGAATCGCTGGTTGTTGAAAAAATGACGGGAAATTGACGGTAACAAGGAAATTGTGGTTCGTGGCGGTTCGGAGAAAACTCACACTAGTTTCACTTGCCACGCCCTTAGCTCAGACCTACATTGTCGAGCATCGGCGCGCGTTGCGCCGTACGGGACATGACGAAAGACCCGGTGAGACTGATTTCGGTGGCGCTTCTAAAGCGTTGCTCTGAATAGCCAAGCTTTCCGTTTCTTATTGACTTCTCGTATATCCGCGCTCTGCAGGTCCTCCCGCAGGCGCACAAACAACGGAAAGGTTTCTCCATGCGCGAGAACGGCACCATCAAGTTCTTCAACCACGACCGTGGTTTCGGTTTCATCACGCCGGATAGCGGCGGCAAGGACGTCTTCGTCCATGTGACGGCATTCGAACAGGCAGGCCTCGGCGCGCCGGTCGAAGGCGCGAAGATCTCCTTCGTCGCCGAAGACGACCGCCGCGGACGCGGCAAGCAGGCTGCACAGCTCGAGCTTCTCTGAGCCTCAAGGGTTCGTTTCGAACCCGGCAAACTGCCAAAATGAAGGCGGGGCCATTCGGCCCCGTTTTTGTTTCCGGACTTATCGCCTGTTCTTTCGGATGCTGACTGGGCTCAGCTTGCGTTTAACAATCCTTGCTCCCAATAACCGGAGACCTTGATGCCGCCGGAGCTACCGCAATCACCGCTCATACCTCAGATCGCGGCTGCGTCGCTTACGTTGGGCATGGTTGCAGGTTTCCTGATATGTTTCTGCGTTATCGGCCGTCTCATCTTCAGATACCATTTTTCCGAAGACTATCGTGACGCGTCCAGCGAAGTCGCAAGGTCCAACAAAGCAATGAATGATTTTCTGCTGTCAGCCAAGTATAGCCGCGAACGCCGTATCCTGTACTGGACCTTTCCGGCTGTGGTGCTTTGCCAGCTTCTCCTGCTCCTGCTGAGCACCTTTTACGGGCCGATTTCGATCGGATAAGGCAACGCGCTCGGCCTTGCCCGTTTGTATTTTCGGAGATTTGCCTCGGGAGGGGTTTTGGGTCCTCCACGGGGTGAGGTCGGTGGATCGAAAACCGGTCTAGCCGCCGCGGCTGTTCCCTCTCCCGCGGGGAGAGGTCGGCCTGCAAGGCCGGGTGAGGGGAAAAGCGTTGGCGAGTATTTGAGAGATCTGACCCCTCACCCTGGCCCTCTCCCACCGGGAGAGGGTAAATCCTGGAAAGTTGACGCAGCGCAGCCATGCTTACTTCCCGACATTGCCTTCCGGCCCTCCTCAGGATGAGGTCACTGGATTTGGTGACGCCCTGCACAGCCCCGCCATCGTCATCCCGGCCAAGCGTCAGCGCGAGCCGGGACCGGGGAGCCCGGTGCCTGCGGGTCTGCCGAGCACCAGCAACCGGCGCAGCGGCTCACCGATCCCGGATCTCACTGCGTTCGTCCGGGATGACGACTGGTAAGTGGTGCGAGGGTCGAGACGACGCTTCCGTCGCCAGGCAGCCCATCCTTCGAGACGGGCCTTCCGGCCCTCCTCAGGATGAGGTCACTGGATTTGGTGACGCCCTGCACAGCCCCGCCATCGTCATCCCGGCCAAGCGTCAGCGCGAGCCGGGACCGGGGAGCCATTGCCTGCGGGTCTGCCGAGCACCAGCAACCGGCGCAGCGGCTCACCGATCCCGGATCTCACTGCGTTCGTCCGGGATGACGGCGGGTAGGTGGTGCAAAGGTCGAGACGACGCCTGCGTCGCCAGGCAGCCCATCCTTCGAGACGGGCCTTCCGGCCCTCCTCAGGATGAGGTCACTGGATTTGGTGACGCCCTCAATAGCCCCGCCATCGTCATCCCGGCCAAGCGTCAGCGCGAGCCGGGACCGGGGAGCCATTGCCTGCGGGTCTGCCGAGCACCAGCAACCGGCGCAGCGGCTCACCGATCCCGGATCTCACTGCGTTCGTCCGGGATGACGGCGGGTAGGTGGTGCAAAGGTCGAGACGACGCCTGCGTCGCCAGGCAGCCCATCCTTCGAGACGGGCCTTCCGGCCCTCCTCAGGATGAGGTCACTGGATTTGGTGACGCCCTCCACAGCCCCGCCATCGTCATCCCGGCCAAGCGTCAGCGCGAGCCGGGACCGGGGAGCCCGGTGCCTGCGGGTCTGCCGAGCACCAGCAACCGGCGCAGCGGCTCACCGATCCCGGATCTCACTGCGTTCGTCCGGGATGACGGCGGGTAGGTGGAGCGCTTGTCTCAGCTTGGCTGGTACGGGAAGAAACCACCACCTGCGGATTTGGGGCCCATCCTTCGAGACGGGCGGTCCGGCCCTCCTCAGGAGGAGAAAGTGGCTCAATTAACAGGACAAGAAAGCTGAAGCGCCTATGCTGTCCGACCGCCACGGTGTCACCCCGGACAAGCGTCAGCGCAGATCCGGGGCCTACTCGCCTGTCGGCTTGCCGAAACGCTTGATTGGTTCGCTTCTCCGAGTCCCTATGGCGGCTCAGGAAACGAGTGGGTCCCGGATCTCACTGCGTTCGTCCGGGATGACGACTGGTAGGTGGTGCAAAGGTCGACACGACGCTTCCGTCGCCAGGCAGCCCATCCTTCGAGACGGGCCTTCCGGCCCTCCTCAGGATGAGGACACTGGATTTGGTGACGCCCTGCACAGCCCCGCCATCGTCATCCCGGCCAAGCGTCAGCGCGAGCCGGGACCGGGGAGCCATTGCCTGCGGGTCTGCCGAGCACCAGCAACCGGCGTAGCGGCTCACCGATCCCGGATCTCACTGCGTTCGTCCGGGATGACGGCGGGTAGGTGGTGCAAAGGTCGAGACGACGCCTGCGTCGCCAGGCAGCCCATCCTTCGAGACGGGCCTTCCGGCCCTCCTCAGGATGAGGTCACTGGATTTGGTGACGCCCTCAATAGCCCCGCCATCGTCATCCCGGCCAAGCGTCAGCGCGAGCCGGGACCGGGGAGCCCGGTGCCTGCGGGTCTGCCGGGCACCAGCAACCGGCGCAGCGGCTCACCGATCCCGGATCTCACCGCGTTCGTCCGGGATGACGGCGGGTAGGTGGTGCAGAGGTTGAGGGCCTTGTCGCCCCCACCTCATTTCAGCATGCAGTCGAGCAGTTCACCGTCGCCGATGACGCCGACGATGGCGCCGTCTTTCTGCACCACGACGGGCTCGGTGCTGGAGCGTTTCAGTCTGGCGACCTCGCGCACCGGCGTTCCCGCTTCGCAGGTCAACCCGCTCGCCAGGGATCCCGGCAGACTGCCGGGCGGAACCATGATGTCGCGTGCCCTGAGCACGTTGAGCGGGTTCATGTGGCTGACGAAGTCGGCGACGTAGCCGTCTTCCGGGTTCTTGACGATCTCCTGGGGCGTTCCGAGCTGGATGATCCGGCCGCCTTCCATGATGGCGATGCGCGAGCCGATCTTGGCCGCTTCGTCCAGATCGTGGCTGACGAAGATGATCGTCCGGTTGAGTTCCTTCTGAAGATCCAGAAGTTCATCCTGCAACTTGTCGCGGATAAGCGGATCGAGCGCGGAGAACGGCTCGTCCATCAACAGGATCGGAGCATCCGTGGCGAAAGCGCGGGCGAGGCCGACGCGCTGCTGCATGCCGCCGGACAGCTCGTGAACGTATTTTTCTCCCCAGCCGGACAGGCCAACGAGCTTCAGCTGTTCCTCCACCTTGGACGCGCGGTCCTTGGGAGACATGCCGGCGAGCTCGAGGCCAAAACCGACATTTTCCGCAACGGTGCGCCAGGGCAAAAGACCGAATTGCTGGAAAACCATGGCAATGCGGCTGCGGCGCAATTCCCTCAGATCGTTTGCGGAGCAGGTTTCCGGATTTACGTAGCTGCTGCCGTCATAAACCTGGACCTCGCCCCGTATCACCGGATTGAGACCGTTGACAGCACGCAGCAGGGTGGATTTTCCGGAGCCGGACAGCCCCATCAGGACCAGAACCTCGCCCTCGTGGATGTCGAGGCTCGCGCCGGCAACGCCCAGGATCTGGCCTGTCTCGGCCTGGATTTCCTGCCGGGTCTTGCCGGTGTCGATCATCGGCAAGGCCGATTTGGGGTCGTCTCCGAAAACGATGTCGACATCGCGGAAGGAGACGATCGGGGATGTGGCTGTTTCCGTCATCGCTTGCCTCCTTCCTCTTTCCTGAAGAACCTGTCGAGCACGATCGCGATCAGAACGATGCAGACGCCGACCTCGAAACCCTGGGCAATGTTCACCGTGTTCAGTGCCCGGAGCGTCGGCACCCCGAGGCCATCGGCACCGACCAGAGCCGCGATGACGACCATGGACAGCGACAGCATGATGGTCTGGGTGAGACCGGCCATGATCTGGGGCAGCGCATAGGGAAGCTCAACCTTCCAGAGGAGCTGTGATTTCGTCGCGCCAAACGCCTCGCCCGCTTCCAGCAGTGCTTTCGGCGTGGAAGAGACGCCAAGCTGCGTCAACCGGATCGGCGCGGGAATGGCGAAAATGACAGTCGCGATGAGGCCGGGCACCATGCCGAGCCCGAACAGGATCAGCGCCGGGATCAGGTAGACGAAGGTCGGGATGGTCTGCATGAGATCGAGCACCGGCCGGATCGCGGCATAAAAGCGCGGATTGTGCGCCCCCAAAACACCAATCGGAACGCCGGCAACCATGCAGACAACCGCGGCCGCCAGCACCAGCGCAAGCGTTTCGGTGGTCTCTTCCCAATAGCCCTGGTTGATCGTCAGGAGCAGCGCGAGAATGACAAAGGCGGTAAAGGCGATTGTGCGGTGAACGGCGTAGCCGATACCTGCGGCAATGGCGACGATGACCAGCGGGTGCGGGGTCTGCAGCAACCACAGGATCCCGTCGATCAGGGACTCCAGAAAGATGGAGATGCCGTCAAAGATCCAGGCGGCATTCACGGTCAGCCAGTCAAAGAAGGCTTTCGCCCATTTCCCGATCGGCAATTTGTACTCTGTAAGCCAGTCCAAGCCGCTGCTCCGCTTCGTCTCAGTTCAAAAAAAATGCGCCGGGCGGAAGGTCCGCACCGGCGCTGCATCAGGCCCTATTCGACGCCAAGGGCACCCTTGACCGCAGCGAAGCTGTCACCGCCGTCGAAGGTCTTGACCCCGACAAGCCAGCTTTCGAACGTGGCCGGATGAACCTTCAGCCAGGCGGCCGCCGCCTTGTTCGGGTCTTCGCCGTCATTCAGGATCGCACCCATGATCTCGTTTTCCATCGCAAGCGAGAATTCAAGATTTTCCAGAAGCTTGCCGACATTCGGGCATTCGCCGACGTAGCCGGCGCGAACATTGGTGTAGACCGTTGCCCCACCGAAGTTCGGGCCGAAGATGTCATCGCCGCCTTCCAGGTAGGCCATTTCGAAATTGGCGTTCATCGGATGCGGTTCCCAGCCGAGGAACACGATGTCGTTTTCGCGCTTACCGGCCCTGGCCACCTGTGCGAGCATGCCCTGTTCGGAGGACTCAACAACCTCGAAACCTTCCAGATCGAAGAGGTTCTGGTCGATCATGCCGATGATCAGACGGTTGCCGTCGTTGCCCGGCTCGATGCCGTAGATCTTGCCGTCGAGATCGTCTCGGAACTTGGCAATGTCCGCAAAGCTCTTGAGACCCTTGTCGTAGGTGTATTTCGGCACGGCGAGCGTGTATTTCGCACCTTCCAGATTGGCGCGCACGGTCTCGACGGATCCGTCTTCGCGATAGGCCTTGATGTCGCCTTCCATGGTCGGCATCCAGTTGCCGAGGAAGACGTCGATGTCCTTGTTCTTCAGGGACGCATATGTCACCGGAACCGACAGGATCTTGACCTCGGGCTCGTATCCGAGCGCTTCGAGCACGACCGACGTCGCAGCGGTGGTCGCCGTGATGTCCGTCCAGCCGACATCCGAGAAACGCACCGTCTTGCAGGCCTCCGGTTCGCTGGCCATTGCCGTGCCGGACAGCATGACAGCCAATGCAAGACCTCCAGCGAGTTTCGCTGCAATGTTCATGAGTAAACCTCCTTTGGAAAGCAAATTATCGTTTGTGCAGGGAGCAAAGTCCCACCCGAGGCGCAAACTTCGACCACCAGATCTCAAGGGCGCAGTCTGAAACGTGCGCAATCGGTCTGCCAACCCCTGTCCCGCCTCAATCCAAGCATCCGTAGCGACATTTTGCAAGTTTTCATTGATTGATTGATCAATTAAAAATAAGAATCGGAAAAGTCCGGAGACCAGGATGCCCAAAGTCGGAATGGAAGCACAGCGCCGGCGGAGCCTTATCGATGCCACCGTGGATGCGATACACGAACGCGGTTACAGCGACGTAACGATGGCCCAGATCGCCAAGCGTGCAGGCGTTTCCGGCGGTCTTGTGCATCACTATTTCGGCTCGAAAGATCAATTGCTTGCCGCAACGATGCGGCACCTGTTGACCGAGCTCGGGCGCGCCATTCGCGAGAACCTGGCCAAGGCGGAAACACCACGCGAGCGCATCTCCGCGATCATTGCCGGAAACTTCGCCGTGGACCAGTTTCAGCCCGCAGTGATCGCCGCCTGGCTGGCGTTCTACGTGCAGTCCAGAACCACCGAAAGCAACAGCCGTCTATTGCGGATCTATGCCGCAAGGCTTGCCTCCAACCTGACCTACAATCTCCGTTTCTTCCTTCCAAGGAACGAAGCGCGCCGGATTGCGGAAGGCACCGCGTCCATGATCGACGGGGTCTGGATCCGGCAGGCCCTGAGCGACGCGCAGACCGACAGGCAGGCGGCCATCGCGATGGTCGAGGACTATGTCGAAAACCAGATTGCCGCTCATGCGGACCGCAGCAAGGACCACTGAGCCGGAGTTTCGCAATGACCGACGCGTTTGATTTCATCATCGTAGGAGCCGGGTCCGCCGGTTGCGCGATGGCCAGCCGGCTCTCCGAGGACCTGAAAAACCGGGTTCTCGTGCTGGAATTCGGCGGTACGGACGTCGGGCCGCTGATCCAGATGCCCGCCGCCCTCTCCTATCCCATGAACATGCCGATCTACGACTGGGGCTATGAAAGCGAGCCGGAACCGCATCTTGGCGGCCGCCGCCTGGCGACGCCTCGCGGCAAGGTGATCGGCGGCTCGTCCTCGATCAACGGCATGGTCTATGTGCGCGGCCATGCCTGTGACTTCGACACCTGGGAGGAGATGGGCGCAAGCGGCTGGGGCTACCGGCACGTGCTGCCCTATTACAAGCGCCAGGAACAGAACCCGCAGGGCCAGGCCGGGTGGCGCGGTGAAAACGGTCCGCTGCACGTGCAACGGGGCACCAAGTGGAATCCCCTGTTTCACGCGTTCCGCGATGCCGGCCGTCAGGCGGGGTACGAGATCACCGAGGACTATAACGGCGAGAAGCAGGAAGGCTTCGGCGACATGGAAATGACGGTCCACAAGGGCCGCCGCTGGTCAGCCGCAAACGCCTATCTCAAGCCGGCCCTGAAGCGCGGCAACCTGGATCTGATCAAGGGCGCCCTTGTCCGAAAGGTCCTGATCGAGAACAACCGGGCCGTTGGTGTCGAATTCGAGATCGGCGGCGAGATCCGGGAAGTGAAGGCCGCGCGCGAAGTCATCCTTGCCGCCTCGTCGATCAATTCGCCGAAAATCCTGATGCTGTCGGGCATCGGCCCGGCAGACAAGCTGTCCGAACTCGGCATCGATGTCGTTGCCGACCGCCCCGGCGTCGGCGCCAACCTGCAGGACCACCTGGAGCTCTATATCCAGCAGGCCTGTTCGCAGCCGATCACGCTCTACAAGCACTGGAACCTCTTCTCCAAGGCCCTGATCGGTGCGCAATGGCTGTTCTTCAAGAACGGCCTGGGCGCGTCCAACCAGTTCGAGAGCTGCGCCTTCATCCGCAGCAGGGCCGGCGTCAAGTATCCCGACATCCAGTACCACTTCCTGCCCTTCGCGGTCCGCTATGACGGGCAGGCCGCGGCCGAAGGGCACGGGTTCCAGGCGCATGTCGGACCGATGCGCTCGAAATCGCGCGGACACGTGTCCCTGACATCCTCCGACCCGAAGGCCAAGCCTTCCATCCTGTTCAATTACATGTCGCACGATGAAGACTGGGAAGACTTCAGGACCTGCATCAGGCTCACGCGGGAAATCTTCGGCCAGGACGCTTTCGCCGACTATCGCGGCAAGGAAATCCAGCCGGGCGACAAGGTACAGAGCGACGAAGAGCTCAACGATTTCATCCGTGAGCACGTGGAAAGCGCTTACCATCCGTGCGGCACCTGCAGGATGGGCGCCATGGACGATCCGCTGGCCGTGGTCGATCCTGAATGCCGCGTCATCGGTGTCGACGGATTGCGGGTCGCCGACAGTTCCATCTTTCCGCTGATCACAAACGGAAACCTGAACGGCCCCTCCATCATGGTGGGCGAGAAAGCTTCCGACCACATTCTCGGCAAGGACCCGCTTCCGGCCTCCAATCAACAGCCCTGGATCCACCCGGACTGGGAAAACAGTCAACGCTGAATTCTGGCCGGGCCGCCGGTCACACCTTTTGCAGGAGCACTTCAATGCGCGCCCAACCGAATGCCTCACATTTCGTCGGCGGATCCTATCTGGAAAGCCAGTCGGGAACACCGTTCGACAGCGTCTATCCCGCGACCGGCGAGATAATCGCCCGCATCACGCCGGCCGATGATGCCGTCATTGAGGCCGCGGTCTCGGCCGCCAGGAAAGGTCAGAAGGTCTGGGCGGAGACGCCCCCGGCCGAACGGGGCCGCGTGCTGCGCCGGGCAGCCGACATTCTCAGGGAAAAGAACCGCGAACTGTCGATCCTGGAGACCCTCGACACCGGCAAGCCCTTGCAGGAAACGCTTGTCGCGGATGCGGCATCGGGAGCGGACTGCCTGGAATATTACGGCGGCCTTGCCGCTACGCTTACCGGTGAACACATCGACCTTGGCGGCTCGTTTGCCTACACGAAGCGCGAACCGCTTGGGATCTGCTTCGGTATCGGCGCCTGGAACTACCCGATCCAGATCGCGTGCTGGAAATCGGCACCCGCGCTCGTCTGCGGCAACGCCATGATTTTCAAACCGTCCGAGGTAACGCCGCTGAGCGCGCTCAAGCTCGCCGAAGCCCTGAGCGAAGCCGGGCTTCCGGACGGCGTCTTCAACGTGATCCAGGGATTTGGCGACGTCGGCGCGAAAATGGTGGCGCATCCCGACATTGCCAAGGTGTCGCTGACGGGCTCCGTCCCGACCGGTGCCAAGGTGGCCGCCCTTGCAGGCGAACACCTGAAGAAGACAACGCTCGAACTTGGCGGCAAGTCGCCGCTGATCATCTTTGACGATGCGGATATCGAGAACGCGGTGTCTGCCGCGATCAATGCCAACTTCTATTCGACCGGGCAGATCTGCTCGAACGGAACACGGGTTTTCGTTCATACAGCCATCAAGGAACGGCTCCTCGCGCGCCTTGCCGAGCGAACGGCGAATGCCGTGCTCGGCGATCCGCTCGACGAGACGACCAGTATCGGCCCGCTCGTCTCCAAAGCACAGCTCGACAAGGTGCTGAACTATCTGAAGATCGGACAAGACGAAGGCGCCCGCCTCGTGTGCGGCGGCGGTGCCGCCGAGGTGGCAAGTTTCCCGAACGGTTACTTCGTGCAGCCGACCGTGTTCGCCGATGTCACGGACACCATGACAATTGCGCGGGAAGAGATTTTCGGCCCCGTTCTGAGCGTGCTCGATTTCGACGATGAAGACGATGTCGTCGCCAGAGCGAACGACACCGAATTCGGCCTCGCGGCCGGGGTTTTCACGAAAGACATTCAGCGCGCGCATCGCGTGATCAGCAGGCTGCAGGCCGGTACCTGCTGGATCAACACCTATAATCTCACGCCGATCGAAATGCCCTTCGGCGGCTACAAGAAATCCGGGATCGGCCGGGAGAACGGTCACGCGGCGATCGAATATTACAGCCAGCTGAAAAGCGTCTATGTCGAAATGCACGGCGTCGAAGCCGCATTCTAACTGTGATGTCTGCGTTTTCAGCGAGAAAGCCCCGGCCTCAGGCCGGGTTTTTTTTATCGTCCAGGAGACCGTGACAGATTGAAGTTTCTCCGCGGCAAACCAGATTAACGTCAACACAGCTTCTTCAGGAGACCGTATGACCCGCACCGTGCTTGATCCCGCACCGCGCAGTTACGCACCGCACGTTTACGTTCTCAACCGGTCACAGCGCGGACCGGCCTGCGCACCCGATCACCAGAGCATCGAAGACCTGCACAACTGGCTGCTGCACGAGGCGACGCGGATCGACAACGTGATGCTGATGTTCGAGGAATTCATGTGGCGCTGCAAGGCGGCCGACCTCGGCATTGACCGCTGCACGCTTCACATGGGCACCCTGCACCCCAGGGTGATCGGGTTTTCCTGGTTCTGGAGCCGTCTCGACGGGTTATGCGACGAAATTGCCGCCGATGCGGGTGCCGTTAATGAAGCCGCGTTCACGCGCAATCCGCTCTACAAGGTGATCATGGAAGGCCAGATGATCAAGGTCGACCTGGAAACCGAAGACGGCCGGGCGTCCTCCCCGCTGATGCAGGAACTCGCCGATCAGGGGTTTACCTCTTATGTTGCGCTTCCGCTGAGTGCGTCGGGCAAGACCTTCAACGCGATGACTTTCGCAACGACGCGTCCGGGCGGGTTCGAAACCTCGGACAAGGAAGAAATCCGCCGGCTGATCGATCTCCTGGCTCTCCATGTGGAGCGGCACATCGTCCAGCGCATCGCGCGCAACGTCGCCGACACCTATCTCGGGCCGATCGCGGGACGGCGCGTCCTTGACGGGGAAATCCGGCGCGGCGACGGCGAAGCCATTCAGGCCGTCGTCTTCATGGCCGACATGCGCGGCTTCACGCAGCTTGCCGACCGGCTCAGCGGTCCCGAGGTAACAGCCATCCTGAATGCGTATTTCGACCGGATCTCCAGCGCCGTCCTGAGCCACGGCGGCGATATCCTGAAATTCATGGGTGACGGTGTGCTTGCCGTTTTCGATCAGAAGGCCCTTGGCGAAGGGGCAGCGGCAACCGCTGCCGTCAAAGCCGCAAGGACAGCGCTTGAGGCCATCGAGGCCCTGAACGAAACACCACCCGACGACCTGCCGGATCCCGATCTCTGGCATCCGCTTAAAATCGGCATCGGACTGCACAGGGGCGAGGTCTTTTTCGGCAATGTCGGCGGCGAGGAGCGTCTCGATTTCACGGTGATCGGACGTGCCGTGAACGAGACCAGCCGTGTGGAATCGCTGTGCAAACCCCTGGGCCGGGAACTTCTCCTGACCGAACCGGTGCGCAACGCACTGGCAGGCGATCTCAAAACCAGCCTGAACGAAATGGGCGAACACGCCCTGCGCGGTGTCGGCAAACCTGTTGCAATCTATTCGGCCTGACTGCAGATCGCCCGTTCCGGCACGGTTTGATGATTCCAAGTCCCCTTCCCCCAAGTGGGTCGGGGGAAGGGGCAGGCAAATCGCGTGCCCCCTAAGAGGCTTCTACGATCGCCCTTCTCGGGTCCGCCCCCCCCCTTCAGGGTACGGACGGCGCTTCCGGTCGTGTTCCGGTATCACTTCGTGAGGATCAGTTTTCCCTGCTTGGTAATGGAGAGGCGATACGTGTCCTCATTGTGCTGAATCTGGATCTGCCTCAGACCGCTGAAGAGCTCACGCGAATCAAATTCCGATTTCTGTTCGCGGGCAGGCTTGCCCGCCCAGGCGGGTCTTGAGCCCCCCGCAGAGGAAATTGAGAGGCGTCGCTTCTGGCTGTTGGCGGTGAGTGTCATGGCACTATCGGTCCCTGGCCTATGCTGTTTTGCCGGATCAAGGGAGGCTCAACCCGGCGTCCATTTCAGAACGATTAAAAGGTGAGTTTCTTACTCAACTTTATACTTGACACTCATACTCAACTTTTCCTATCAAGGCAATGCCTGATCGAGACGGAACTGGAAATCGCGTCCTCCGGTTCTGAACGAGACAGGGTCCGCGGGAAACCGCGGACGAAAAATGCCAGGCCAGCCAACCGCCCTCTCCTCTCCCTCAGCGGCTAGCCAGCCCGGCCTTTTCTCCAACATCCCTGATCGATAAGCATGCCGGTGCGCTCCGCGCGGGCCGTCACGCAACAAAAAAGCGCCAACCGGATAGTGGCGCTTCTGGTCAACACATCGAAGTGGCGTGTTCAGGCATTTGCCGCGATCGGTGCGTCCGTCACGTCGATCTTCAAAAGATCGCGCATGCCGAACCTGTCCTCGGACAAGTCAGCGATCGATTTGGTGTCCAGCACCGCCATGAACGCTTCGAGCGCCTCATGCAAAAGACCGTTGAAGCCGCAGGACATGATCAGCGGACAATCCTTGCGTCCGGAATCGAAGCACTCGGCAAGAAGGAAACTTTCCTCCGCCGCGCGCACGACCTCGCCCACCGAAATCTGCTCCGCCGGCCGGCCCAGCATGACACCGCCGTTCCGCCCGCGGATGGTCTTGATCAGATTGGCATCGACCAGGACCTTCATGATCTTGAACAGGTGGGTTTCCGACATGTCGAAGCTGGCAGCGATATCGGCGACCTTGCTCGGCTTGTCCGGGTTGACGGCGCAGTACATGAGGGCACGCACGGCGTAGTTTGTTTGTTGTGTCAGTCGCATGCCCTAGATATGCGGTGCGGCGTCTCAAAGGTCAACGAAAAAATCTGAGTGTAATATGTCACTTTCTGCGCGATTTCGGCGCTAAACCGCTTCGGGCAGATTGTCCTTCAGAAAAATATCGATGCCGATGCGTTCCTGGCCCTCAATGATGGGTTTCTTGTCGCACAGCGCCTTCAATACCCGGACGGCACTTCTGATCTCGTGCCCCGGATCCTGCGCAATGACCGCGTCCATGATGCCGGCCTGCAAGGCGTCCCGCGTGTAAGGGGTCAATTCGTGACCGACGAAGACAATCTCCTTGCGCGGATGTCCTTCGGAAAGCGCGGCGATGATGCCCCTGTTTCCCGCACCGATGTTGTAGAGCCCCGCGAGGTCCGCATGATCCTGGAGGAGACGCCCCACAAGATCTGCATTCCTGGCGTTGTCATCACGTCCCTCGCGAACCTTCAGAAGCTGAAGATGCGGGAAGTCCGTCTCCAAGATGGTCTTGCAGCCCGCGAACCGTTCGGCATGGTCTCTCAGTCCCAGGGAACCGGCGATGAGGCCGATCTTTGCGGCTTTCTCGGGCAGAAACCGTCCGAGGAGCCGGCCCGCGGTGCGGCCGGCCGCCGTGTTGTCGATGCCGACGAAATGCTGCCGCGCGGAGACCGGGTGATCGGACACGAGGGTAACGACGGGAACCCCGCGGTCCTGCAGCCGGTCGATGGCTGCCCGCACCTCGGGAAACGCGGGCGCCACCACCGCAACGCCATCGCACACGGACCGGTCCAGGATCGCAAGCGTGCCCGCGACGCGGTGGCCGTCAAAGGCGTCGATCGGCTCCACGTGCACCGTGACACGGTCGCTGCTCAGGGTCTCCGCATGTGCCCTGGCTTCGCGCGTGAGATCCTCCATGAAGGCATTCGGACCGTCGGGAATAAGAAAATGCAGCCGGTAGACACGTTTCTTGGCAAGACCGGCGGCAAAGACATCCGGCTTGTAGTTCAGCCCGTCGGCAGCCGACCTGACCTTTTCAATGGTAGCCTTGCGCACGCCCGGGCGACCGTTCAGCACCCTGTCGACCGTCGCCAGGCTCACGCCCGCAGCTTCAGCCACATCATGAATGGTCACGCGCTTCATTCGTTCCTCTTTTTGCGCCGAGTATACAGCTCAATGAGGAACGGTCATCAAAAAATGCTGCAGCGCATGATCAGGTCGCATTTGTCCGTGCGCTCAGACAAATTGACCGGCCGCGTGGCCTGACGACCAGGCCCACTGGAAATTGAACCCGCCGAGATGTCCGGTGACGTCAACCACCTCGCCGATGAAGTAAAGGCCGGGCACCCTGGAGCTTTCCATCGTCTTGGAGGACAGTTCCTTCGTGCTGACGCCGCCGAGGGTGACCTCTGCTGTCCGGTAACCTTCCGTCCCGACCGGCGTGAGCTGCCAGCGGTTGAGCTGGTCCGATGCCCGCCGCAGCACCTTGTCGGACTGGTCGGCCAGGCGGCCGCCCAGGGAAAACGCTTTCGCCAGCTCCTCGGCGAGCCGGTTGGGCAGCAATTGTGTGAGGGATGTCCTCAGGTCCTGTTTCGGACTGTCGCGGCGCGCGTTCCGCAGGGCCTCGAACACATCTGTCTGCGGCAGCAGATCGACGGATATCGGATTGCCCTCTTTCCAGTAAGACGAGATCTGGAGGATCGACGGCCCCGACAGGCCGCGATGGGTGAACAGCAGTCCCTCACGAAATACCGTCTTGCCGAAAGAGACGCAGGCATCGACCGAAATGCCGGCCAGGCGCGCGCACAGATCCTTGTTGGCATCTGAGAAGGTCAATGGTACCAGCGCGGCGCGCGGCGGAACCACTTCCAGCCCGAATTGCCTCGCAAGGTCGTAGCCGAAGCCGGTCGCCCCCATTTTCGGGATCGACGGTCCCCCCGTCGCCACGACCAGCGATTTCGCCTTGAGCGGCCCCTTGGACGTTGCCACCGAAAACCATTCGTCGGGTTTCTCGACCGCCTTGATGCCGGTTTCCAGTTGCAGCGTTCCGCCCGCCGCCTCGAGTTCGTCCAGGAGCATGCGGATGATGTCCTTGGCGCTGTTGTCACAGAAGAGCTGACCGAGGGTTTTCTCGTGCCAGGCAATGCGGTGCTTTTCGACAAGCGCCAGAAAGTCCTGCTGGGTGTAGCGCTTGAGCGCCGAAACGCAGAACCGCGGGTTCTGCGACAGAAAATTCGCGGGCGTGCAGTGCAGGTTGGTGAAATTGCAGCGGCCGCCACCCGAGATCCGGATCTTGTCCGCCGGCCGTTTGGCATGGTCGATCACCAGCACCCTGCGACCCCGCTTGGCAGCCTCAATTCCACACATCAGACCGGCCGCACCGCCGCCAAGCACAAGAACATCCAGATCACGCATGCGCGGGCTTATAGCGGGTTTGGATCGTGTGAGTAAGGGTGCATTGCCCTGTTTTCAGGTTCGGCGTAGCCAAACCATGCCAGTGGATCGACAGAATTTGAAATCGTCATTCCGGCTGAAGCGCAGTGCAAGGCAGGGCTCCGGGAACCTCTCCCGGCGGGAGAGGTCGGCGCGCATGCGCCGGGTGAGGGGATAAACCGCGGCAAGACATGCAACCGTCTGATCCCTCACCCTGACCCTCTCCCACCGGGAGAGGGAACTTTGGTTTCGACCGTGCTTCTCAGGATGAGGAGAACGTGCAGGAAGCGATCGATCAGGTCAAAGAAAAACCGGCAGCTCGTTCGAACCGCCGGCTTCCTGAAATGCTCTTGTCAAAAAAGCTTATTTCATCTCGGTGATGGTCTCGAAGCCGTTGGAGCCGACCTCGAAGAGGGCGTAGGTGCCCGGAACGTCGCCCTTGGCGTCGAAGTTGTGATCACCGGCTGCGCCCTTGTAGTCGATGGCAGTACCCGCCGCGATCAGTTCCTTGGCCTTCTTCCATTCACCCGGAAGAATGGCCTCGCCTTCGCCGTCGGAGACTTCAACGACGGCTGCTGCAACGTCTTCCTTCTTGCCGCCGGCCTTTTCAACGGCCAGTGCCAGCAGGAATGCCGCGTCATAGGACGTATTCGCGAAGATCGCATCGGGATCGCCGCCGACGCCCTTGAAGGCTTCGTTGAACATGTCCAGCGACTTGGAGGCTTCACCGACCGGCGAGGACGCCACGAAGGTCGCCAGGTTTTCCGCGCCGAGTTCGTTGATCACCGCGTCGGACTTCATGCCGTCACCGCCGACGAACTTGTCGAAGAAACCGTTTTCCAGCGCCTGGCGCAGGATGGTCAGACCGGTGCCGTCGCCGTAGTCGAAGATCACGAGCGTGTCCGCGCCGCCCTTGGCGAGTTCCGCCAGGTTCGAGCGGTAGGAGGCCTTGCCTTCCTCGTGCGCGGCAAACTGGGTGATGTCACCGCCGAGCTCATCGACATATTCGGCCTTGAATGCATTGGCGAGGCCGGTGCCGTAGTCGTTGTTGAGATAGGCGACAGCGACCTTGCCGTAGCCCATGTCCTTCATGGTGCGGGCGAGCGCACGGCCCTGGTAGTCATCGGACGGCACGGTGCGGAACACGGTGCCCTTGTCTTCCAGGCCGGAGATTTCCGGCGAGGTTCCGGACGGTGTGATCAGCGCGATGCCGGCCGGGATCGTGACCGATCCGGCAGCGGCCAGAACAGCGCCCGAGCAATGCGGGCCGACGATGCCGACGACACCTTCGATGTTGACCGCCTTGGTGGCCGCGTCCGTGCCGCCCTGCGGGTTGCAGGCGCTGTCGCCGACGACGCCGACGAGCGTCTCACCGTCACCGATACCGCCCTGCTCGTTCACCTGCTGAACAGCCAGCTGGGCCGCGTCGATCATAGCCGGAGCCATGGCCGCGATCGGGCCGGACACGCCGCCGATCAGACCGATCTTCACGTCGGCCTGGGCTGGCACGGATGCCAGCGCGGTTGCCGCCATCATGCCGGCAGCAAGTGCTAGAAACTTGGTTTTCATCAAGAGTACCTCCTCAATGGTCCGGTCTTTGCCGGGTCTTTTGGAACCTTGGCTCCCGCGCCCTTCAATCCAGGGCGACGGGACCCACGGAACGGGCCTAATCTTGGTCCGCTCCGGATTTCGTTACCCGCTGGTCTCCCCTCAATGGCTCGGGGAGCAGCCCCTCCGGCCGGAAGCGCAGCACGAGCTGCAGCATAAGGCCGATCAGGAACAGACGGATGTATTTTGCCTGGACCGCATATTCAGTCGGAAGACGGTCGGTTGCAATCTCTGAAACGGACCAAATGATCCAGACGACGGCCGCGCCGAGTATCGCGCCGCGATTGTTGCCGGATCCGCCCAGGATCAACATGATCCAGATCAGGAATGTCGCCACCATCGGATCGATGGCCTCCGGCGTGATCGAGCGGTTGAAGTGGGCGAACAGCGCACCGCCGAGCCCCATCAGCGCCGCCCCGAAGATGAAGGCTTCCAGGCGGCGGAATTCGACATTCTTGCCCATTGCCTTGGCCGCGTCTTCATTGTCGCGGATGGCGCGCATCATGCGGCCCCAGGGCGCGTTGAACTGGCGTTCGACCAGGAAATAGGCCGCGATCAGAACAGCGAGCACGATGACCAGGTAGGCGATCTGGGATTCCATGTAAGCCAGGTCGCCCGCCGGACGGGGAATGCTGGAAATACCGCGTGCGCCATTGGTCAGGGCAGGCTCGGACTTGATCACCAGCCGGATGATCTCGGCAATGCCGATGGTGGCAATCGCCAGATAATCGGACCGGAAGCGCAGACAGATCTTGCCGATCGGCCAGGCCACGAGAGCGGCGGCCAGCATGGCCGCGATCCAGCCGACAACGAAGTGAAGGTCGAAGCCACCGATGCGGCCATCTGCCGGCGGCGTCGATATGATCGCGGACGTGTAGGCACCGACGGCGAAGAAACCGGCGATCCCGGCATTGAACAGGCCCGCAAAACCCCACTGGATGTTGAGACCAAGGGCCAGAAGGGCATAGATGCAGATGAAGATCGCCATGAAGAGGGCGTAGTTGACGAGACCCAGAAGTTCCATCCTGCTCCCTCCCCTTAAAGCACTTTGCCCTTGAGCAGCCCGGTCGGGCGCACAAGCAACATAAACAGCAAGATCGCAAAGGCCATGGCGGCCTTGTACTCGCTTGGAATGAACAGCACCGAGACTTCCTCGGCGACGCCGACGATCAGACCGCCGAGCACGGCGCCTTCAACCCGCCCGACACCGCCGAGAATGGCGGCCGCGAACATGGGCAGCAGCATGTGCCAGCCCATCATCGCCTTCAGTTCGGTGTTGATCCCGAGGAAAAAGCCGGACGCGGCACACAGGCCGCCGGCGATTACCCAGGTCAGCATGACCACCTTCTTGTTGTCGATGCCGGACAACAGGGCCAGGTTCGGATTGTCGGACATGGCGCGCATGGCCTTGCCCCATTTGGACCGGGTCAGGAAGACCTGCAGGAAACCGACGAGGACGACCATCGCCAGGATCGTGTAGAGCTCCCGGTCTCGAACGCGGATGCCGAAATAGTCCTCGGGCCGGACAATGCCGCGGGTGTAGGTCTGCGTGTCGACGCCCCAGACGACCTGCACGACAGCGCGGATCATCAGCGCGATGCCGAGCGAGGCCATCACGGTCACGATCTTGGGACGCTCGCGCAAATGCTCGTAGAAGACCTTGTCGATCCCGACGGCGACTGCGGCCGTTCCGATGATGGCGACGGGTAGCGCGGCATAGGGCGAGACGCCAAATCCGGTGACGACAGCGAGCGCCAGGAACGCCCCGAGGGTCGCCAGGTCGCCGTGCGCGAGATGGGCATAGCGCAGGATGCCGAAAATCAGGGTGATCCCGACCGCACCCAGGGCATAGATGGATCCGAGCACGACGCCCGGCACGATGTAGAAATTCAGAAGCTCAAAAAGATCCATGCCGATCACCCACCCAGGAACATTTCGGCGACTTCACGGTCGGCCAGGAGATCCGCACCGGTGCCTTCGTGCCGGTTCTTGCCGGCTGCCAGAACATATCCCCGGTCGGCAAAGGCGAGCGCCTGCTTGGCATGCTGCTCGACAAGCAGGATGGCAACGCCGGTGTCGCGCACATCGCGGCAGATCTGGAAAATCTGTTCCATGTATTTCGGCGACAGACCCGCCGTCGGTTCATCCAGCAGAAGCAGCTTGGGGTCGAGCATCAGGGCGCGGCCCATGGCAACCATCTGGCGTTGACCGCCGGACAGGCTTCCGGCAAGCGTCTTGCGGCGTTCCTTCAGATCGGGGAACAGTTCATACACCCTGTCATAGGCCGCCGACAGATCGCCGGTCTTGAGAAAGCCGCCCATTTCGAGATTTTCCTGGATCGACATTTCCCGGAAGATGTTGTCCACCTGCGGTACGTAGCAGATCCCGCGCTGAACGATGCGGTTCGGCGCCCAGCCGGTGATATCGTCGCCGTCGAACAGCATCTTGCCGCCGCGAATGGTCAGCAATCCGAAGACGGACTTCATGGCCGTGGACTTGCCGGCACCGTTCGGGCCGACAATGACGACAATCTCGTCCTGGGAAACGGACAGGGAAACATCCTGCAGGATATCGGCCTCACCGTAACCGCCGGTGAGGCGTTCCATCGACAGAAGCGCAGTCATGCGGCATCTCCCGTGGTTTCGCCCAGATACGCTTCCAGGACTTGCGGGTCGGAGCGAACGGTCTGGAAATCGCCCTGGATCAGTACCCGGCCTTCTGCCATGCACACGACCGGGTCGCAGAGCTTCTCGATCATTTCCATGTCGTGTTCGATCAGGATGAAGGTGTAGCCGCGGTCCTTGTTCAGGATCTCGATCTTGGTTTCCAGTTTGCGCAACAGGGTCCGGTTGACGCCGGCTGCAGGCTCGTCCAGCAGAACCAGTTTCGCGTCGGTCATCATGGTGCGGCCCAGTTCAAGCAGCTTCTTCTGGCCGCCCGACAGGTTGCCCGCGCGTTCATGGGCAACATGGCTCAATTCCAGAAACTCGAGCGTTTCATAGGCCTTGTGCTCCACGTCGTGCTCCGAGGATTTGACCCGCCCCCACGCGAGCCAGTTCGCGAACAGGCTCTCGCCGGGCTGGGACGGCGGCACCATCATAAGATTTTCGAGCGCGGTCAGTTTGTGAAACTCGTGCGGGATCTGGAACGTGCGCACGAGGCCCTTGTGAAACAGCTGATGGCTGGCAAGGCTCGTGACGTCTTCCCCCAGGAACCGGATGCTGCCGCTCGTCGGCTGCAGTGCCCCGGCAATGAGGTTGAAGAGTGTCGTCTTTCCCGCCCCGTTGGGGCCGATCAGTCCGGTGATGCTGTTTTCTTCGACGCGGAACGAGCAGCCGTTGACGGCCTTGAACCCACTGAAGTCCATGACGAGCTGGTCAAGCTCAAGCATTCAAGCTCCTTGCCGCCCCCCTGAAGCGGTCTTTCTTTTTTCGTTTCACTGTGCCCCGCCTTTTGGCGTTGGTTGTTCGGTCCGCACAAGACAGCCCGTCACAGCGTTCAGACCTTCTAACTTTATTGACGGCGCAATCAACCGGTAATCACCGGCTTTTTCGTCAGAAAGGGCAAGATTTTTCAAAAAAACCGAACCAGCGGAATGAGCTATTCGCCAGTTGCGGTTATCTCCCCGGCATTTGTTCCCGCAAGCGGCGGAAACCGGAGTCTACAAAGCCGAATTTCACGTGTACAGTCTCCAGAACTCTCGCCAAACGCGAAGTTGAACCATCCGGGAACGGAAGCAAAAATGCGCCCAACAAAGAATTCGCCCTTCATTCACTACGTAAATTTGACGATGACCCAACGACTTTTCCTCAGCGAATTCAATTTGAAACATTATTCTTAGGCCGGCTTCAGGAATTCTCGATTACTGTTCCGGGACGCCTGCGGCAATCGCAGTCGGACAGGACCGAAAAACAAGAAGACTAAGTGACATCAGGCTGAACCGGTATGCGGCCGAAGTCGTGGTTGCTCGTTGGAGGAAAAACTGTCGAACCGCGCGGAATTGTTCGTAAATGACGTGGAAGGTGAAAGCGCTGTCCAGATCGACATAGCCGAGGGCAAAGTCGATCAAAGCATCCTTCTGGAGCTTTACGACCGTCTCGACTCGGCTGTCTGGATTTTCGATTTCGACCACAAGCGCTACCTGTGGGCCAACCGCAAGACGCTGGAAATCACGGACGCTCTCTCCCTGGAGGAACTGCAATCGCGCGACCTCGGGGCGGACATGTCGCCCGCCGTGGAACAGCGCCTGCGGCAATATCAGCAGGACTTCTGCACCAGCGACGTCAGTTTTTCAGAGATCTGGACACTTTATCCGAAGGGCAAGCCGAAGGTGCTGCAGATCGCGATGAGCGGCATCCGCCTGCGCGACGGCCGGATGGCACTCCTGTGCGAAGGCCGCGAGCACCACGAGCAGCAACCGGAAACGCTTCGCAGCGCGGAAGCGCTTCTGCACACCACCGTGATGATTTCGCTGTTCTCCAAGGAAGGTACGTCACTCTACAGGAACACGGCCTCACGTGCGGCCTCACCCACGCTTGACACACCTTTTCTCGAACAGTTCGTGCATGCCGAAGACGCGACCGACCTGTTCGAGATCGTCGAACGCGAACGCACGCACAAATTCGTCGCCCGCGTCAAAACGAGATCGGGGCCGCGGTGGCATGAACTGACGGTTCGCGCCTGCCACGATGCCGTGACCGGCCAGCCCGCCTACCTCGTCAGCGAGACCGATGTCACGGAGCTTCACGAAACCAAGGAGCGCGCGCAGTATCTTGCAAGCCACGATACGCTGACGGGCCTGGCCAACCGGACCTACCTTCAGGAGCGGCTCATGCTGATCCTGCATGCGGCGAAGCGGAACAACCAGACCGCTTCCTTCTATCTTCTGGATCTCGACGACTTCAAACTGGTCAACGATTCCCTCGGACATGCGGCGGGCGACACGCTCCTGCAGATCGTCGCGGACGAACTCAAGTCCCTCGCCTGTCCGGAAGACGTGATTGCCCGGCATGGCGGCGACGAGTTTCTCATCTGTACGCTGGAAGGTAGTGATGGCAAGGAACCTGGCCGTTTCGGCCACGCCTTGCTGCAGTCCTTTGCCAGGCCAAGGGTCATCGAGGGCAAACAGAGGAAAGTCGGCCTCAGTATCGGCTATGCCTGTTTCCCGCAAGATGGCGACACGGTCGACGAACTCATGAGACATGCGGATCTGGCGCTTTACCAGGCCAAGTCCGATGCCAACAACAAATGCGTCCGGTTCGACGCCTACATGCGCCGGCTGCGCGATGAACACAGGGCCATCAAGAAGGACCTTGAACGCGCGCTGAAAGAGGATGAATTCATCCTTCACTACCAACCGATCGCCTGCACGAGTTCCGACCGGGTCGTCTCCGGCGAAGCGCTGTTGCGCTGGCAGCATCCCGAAAGGGGCCTCATCGGACCGGATGATTTCGTGCACATTGCGGAAGAGGCCGGGCTCATTTCGGACATCGGCGCATGGGTCGCCCGGGAGGTCGCCAAGCTGCAGAAACGTCTGGACGAGCTTGGACACTGCGTCCCGCTGACGCTCGCGCTCAATGTGTCACCACGGCAACTGTCCGACAGCGGGTTTCTCGGCTTCATGAAGACCCTGCCCGACCAGACCGGCTGCGCACCTGACAGGATTTCCCTGGAAATCACCGAATCCGTGATCCTCGGTGACATTCCCAACGCCCGCGAAACGCTGGCGACGCTGAAGGAATGCGGCTACCAGATCGTCATCGACGATTTCGGCACCGGTTACTCCAACCTCGCCTATCTCCACAACTACCCGATCGACGGCATCAAGATCGACCGGGTGTTCATGGAGGACATCGATGCGGGCGGGGAGATCGTCAAACTCATCCTGTCGCTGGCCACGGCGCTCGGTGCGGATGTCGTCGCCGAAGGGGTCGAAACCATCGAACAACGCTCGTGGCTGTCCAGGAAC
This sequence comes from Roseibium sp., assembly GCF_965229775.1. Classification (GTDB taxonomy): domain Bacteria; phylum Pseudomonadota; class Alphaproteobacteria; order Rhizobiales; family Stappiaceae; genus Roseibium. The sequence continues at coordinate 2,915,573 of NZ_OZ245929.1, read as the reverse complement.
GGTTGCGACCGGTACCAAGGCTACCTCTATTCCAGGCCGGTGCCCCTCGAGCGGTTCCTGTCCATGCTGGAAACGCAGCAACGGCTGGCCGCTATGTGACCTTGGCGCGCGTCTTGAACTCGGGCCGGTCCCAGCTGCCGGTTTTCAGGATGTCCTCCAGAACCGTGACCGCGTCGATGATATCGCCGTGGGACAGGTAAAGGGGTGTGAACCCGAAGCGCATCACGTCCGGCGCGCGGAAATCGCCGATGACGCCGCGCGCGATCAGGGCCTGCATGACCGCATAGCCTTCCTCGAACCGGAACGATACCTGACTGCCCCGCGCATCCGGGTCGCGCGGGCTCGCCAATGTCAGTTGCGGGCATCTTGCCTCGACTTCCGAAATGAACAATTCGCTGAGCGAAACCGACTTGGCCCGGATTGAGGCCATGTCGACGTCCTCGAACACATCCAGCGCAGCGTGAAGGCTGGAAAGCGCCAGGATCGCCGGCGTTCCCACCGTCATGCGGCTGATGCCCGAGACCGGCCTGTAGTCGAGATCGAATGCAAACGGGGCTTCGTGCCCCATCCAGCCGGTCAGCGGCGAGGTGACCTGATCGAGGTGCCTGGCCGCAACATAGAGGAAGGCCGGCGCGCCTGGACCGCCATTGAGGTACTTGTAGCCGCAACCGATCGCGAAGTCGGCGCCGGTTCCCTCCAGATCGACCTCGATCGCTCCCGCCGAATGGGCAAGATCCCAGACCGCAAGCGCCCCGGCTTCATGCGCTTTTCGCGTCAGCGCCTCCATGTCGTGAACGCGGCCCGTCCGGTAGTCGACCTGGGTCAGCATCATGACCGCAACCTTGTCGTCGATGGCGGCCCCGACCTCCTCCGGCGCGACGATCTTCAGTTCATGACCGCGCGCCAGAAGGTCCTTCAGCCCGGAGGCCACGTAAAGATCGGTCGGGAAATTGCCGTTGTCGGACAGAATAACCTTGCGGCCGGGATTGAGCGACAAGGCGGCGGACAGCACCTTGAACACGTTGACCGACGTGCTGTCGCAGGCAACCACCGTGCCGCCCGGCGCTCCGATGAGACGGCCGATCCGATCACCGGTCCGCTGGGGAAGATCGATCCAGCTATGGGTGTTCCAGGCGCGGATCAGGCTCGTTCCCCACTCGGTACCGATGACATCGGCGATCCTCTCCGGAACGTGTTTCGGCAGCACTCCGAGCGAATTGCCGTCGAGATAGGTCACGCCTTCAGGAATGGAAAAGGCGTCTTTCTTGCGGGCTAAGGTATCGGTCTCATCTAGCGGGTGCGGTGAGGTCATCAACGGCTCTTCTGGAACGGAAGGTGGAGAGAAAGGCCGCACGCTATCAAAGCCCGGTCCGGCAAACAACCACATCCCGGCCGATGTCCGGGCAGCGGCAAGAAACCTGCGGTCGCCATGCCGGATGTCGCAATCAGCACATATTTGCCCGTATGAGCATCGGACGCCGCAGACCGTTTTGGTAGCGTGTGCGGGCAAGTCACCAAGTCTGCAACACCTTGAAACACGGCAAGACCCCATGTTCATCAGCGTCTTCGACATCTTCAAGATCGGGATCGGTCCCTCAAGCTCACACACTGTCGGCCCGATGGTGGCCGTTGGCCGGTACCTGGACAGGGTGCGCGGCCTGGCCGGAGCCGAAGCAAAGGCGGCTCGCCTCACCGTGACCCTGCACGGCTCGCTTGCGTTCACGGGGAAAGGTCACGCGACCGACAAGGCGATTTGCCTCGGCCTGTTGGGCGAGCGCCCCGACACACTCGACCCGGACTGCGTCGAGCCGTTGCTGGATGCGATTCAAAAGGACCGGAAGCTTCGCATTGCGGGTCTGCCGGAACTTGATTTCGATCCCGCGCGGGATGTCGTTTTCGACTACGGCCCGCCGCTGCCGTTGCATGCCAACGGCATGACCTTCCGGCTTCTGGGCGAGACGGGCTCCGAGATCGACAGCTACGTCTACTATTCCATCGGTGGCGGCTTCGTCGTCAGCGAACCGGAACTCCGCAACACGACTAACGCACCGGGCGCTGACCTATCGGCACAGAGCGTCCCTTTCCCGTTCGCGACGGCGAAGCAGATGCTCGAGATGGGCCGCGAGGCGGGTCTTTCGATCGCGGAGATGAAGCTGCGCAACGAATGTGCCGGCAAGTCGGTAGAGGAGGTCGAGGCGGGGATCGACCGGCTCTGGTTAGCGATGGACGCCTGCATCAACCGGGGCATTACCCAGGCCGGCATTCTTCCCGGCGGCCTGAAGGTGAAAAGGCGTGCCGCCGACATCTATCAGCAGCTCATCCGCGAGGGCCGGAGCAATCCGCTGTTCGAACACAGCGTGGTCGACTGGCTCGGTGTCTACGCCATGGCGGTCAACGAGGAAAATGCCGCCGGAGGGCGGGTGGTCACCGCACCGACCAACGGGGCGGCCGGCGTCATTCCCGCCGTCACGCGCTATTATCTCGACCACTGCCCCTCGGCCGATCAGGCCGGCGTGCGCGTGTTTCTTCTGACGGCTGCCGCCGTCGGAGGGATCATCAAGTCGAACGCATCGATCTCCGGCGCCGAGGTCGGCTGTCAGGGAGAAGTCGGGTCTGCGTCGGCGATGGCGGCCGCCGGACTGTGCGCAGCACTCGGCGGCACCAACGAGCAGATCGAAAACGCTGCGGAGATCGCGTTGGAACATCACCTCGGCATGACCTGCGACCCGATTGCCGGCCTCGTTCAGGTTCCGTGCATCGAGCGCAACGCACTCGGCTCGGTCAAGGCGGTGACTGCCGCTTCGCTCGCCCTGCGCGGCGACGGAACGCATTTCGTGCCGCTGGACGGGTGCATCGAAACCATGCGCCAGACCGGCATGGACATGATGGAACAGTACAAGGAAACCTCGCAGGGTGGCCTCGCCGTTAACATCGTCGAATGTTAAAGCACTGACAGAAATAACGATTTCGAAGAAATATTTGCCGTAGGCGGCAAAACCGGCGATAGTCCGTCCGTGGGTTGGTGAAATTCTCCTTTGCACCAATCAAGGGAGGTTTTTGATGGATGTCTTGACGTGGCTGGCGGCGCAGTCGTCGCTGGTATTCCTGTTCATAGCAGTCGCGCTTGGTTACTTTGCCGGCAAACTGAAGATCGGCAATTTCGTTCTCGGCGGCATCGCCGGGACCCTGATCATGGGCGTCGTCCTCGGGCAGGTCGGGGTCACGATAGACAGCGCGGTCAAGGACATTTTCTTCGCGCTGTTCATCTACGCGGTCGGTTACCAGGGCGGACCGCAATTCTTCCGGGCCCTGTCGCTGAAGTCACTCAACCAGCTTCTTTCTGCCGCGGTCATGTGTCTTCTCGGGCTGCTCACGGTGCTGGTGTTTGCGTGGAGCTTCGGCCTGGACCGGGGCACCGCAGCGGGCCTTGCCGCCGGTGGCCTGACCCAGTCGGCGATCATCGGAACGGCCGGCGAGACGATCCAGAAGCTCAGTGTTTCAGCCGATCTGAAGCAGATCATGGAAACCAACATCGCGGTCGGTTACGCGGTCTGTTACATTTTCGGCTCGATCGGCCCGATCATCATGGTCACGTGGTTCTTTCCGACCGTCATGCGCTGGGACATCCGCAAGGAAGCGCTCAAGCTGGCCGAAAAGATGTCCGGCGGTGCGGCCGAGCTGGAACCGGGCCAGTTCAACGCCGCGCGGCGCATCGACACCCGCTTTTACCAACTCGGCAGCGATGCTGCCTTTGTCGGCAGGTCGGCACAGGAGCTCGACGCGTCCCTCGACGACGCCGCGGTTGAAGCCGTGCTGCGGTCCGGCCTGGAGATCCACCTGGAAGACGCACAATCGCTTCAAGCCGGCGACGTCGTTGCCGTGACTGGTCTCGTTTCGACGCTAGACGATCCGGCCATCGCACTTGGCACGGAAACCCAGGCGCCGGACGGTTACCGGCTTGTGCTTGAAAACCGGCACATCGTTCTGACCAATCCTGACTATGCCGGCAACAAGCTGCAGGGCATTCACGATCACACCCGATCGAACGCCCTGAACGACGTCTTCGTCACCGGTGTCAACCGCATGGGCCGCGAACTGCCGCTGCTGCCGGACCTTGAAATTCACAAGGGCGATGAACTGCAGCTGACCGGCAGTCCGCGGGATCTGAACGCCGTTCAGAAATCCCTCGGCTATCCGATCACATCCGCCGCGGTGACCGATTTCATTTTCTTCGGCATCGGCATGACGCTCGGGCTGCTGCTCGGGCTCATCGAAATCAAGATCGGCGGCGTTCCGGTTTCGGTCGGCAGCGGCGGCGGCTGCCTGCTGTCGGGGCTCCTGTTCGGCTGGCTCAGGAGCACACATCCACGCTATGCCGCACTGCCGACCGGTGCCGTGAATTTCCTCAGGGATTTCGGCCTCGCCGTCTTCGTCGGCGTCGTCGGCATCAGCGCGGGTCCCCAGGTCCTGACGACGCTGCAGGAACAGGGCATGAGCATCTTCCTGTTCGGCATCGGCGTCACGCTGATCCCGCAGTTCATAGGCTTTTTCTTCTCCTACTACGTGCTGCGGATCCAGAACCCGATCGAAGCACTTGCCTGTGTTGCCGGCGGCCGCAGCGCCAATCCCGCCTTCGCGGCCCTTCTGGGCAAGGCCCAGAACGCGACCCCGGTCGTTACCTTCACCGTCACATATGCCGTCGCCAACGTGCTGCTGACCCTCTGGGGGCCGCTCATCGTCGGCCTCGTTTCCACCAATCCGGCCCAGTGAATTTCCGGGAGATTTCCGATGAGTGCACAAGACTATTCCCAGTATCAGGAACTCAGCCCGTTCGAACTCAAGGACAAGCTTATCGAGATTGCCTCCTCGGCGGCCCAGCGCATGATGCTGAATGCCGGCCGGGGCAATCCGAACTTTCTCGCAACGCATCCGCGCCGGGGTTTTCTGCGTCTCGGCGACTTCTCGGTCGAGGAAGCCGAGCGCTCCTACTCCTATCTGGACAGCGGCTTCGGCGGATTGCCCGACAAGGAGGGTTTGTTGCTCCGGTTTGAAAATTTCATCCATCGGCACGAGGACCGCGACGGCACCACGTTTCTGCGCGCCGCGCTTTCCTATGCGAAGGACCAGCTCGGCATTCACCGGCACGAGCTTCTGCACGAAATGGTCGAGGGATTTCTCGGCTGCAATTACCCGGTGCCTCCGCGCATGCTCACCCATGCGGAGCAAATCGTTGGCGCGTATCTGGCCAAGGAGATGTTCGGCAACGAGCCGCAACAAGGTCCGTTTTCCGTCTTCGCGACCGAAGGCGGGACAGCGGCCATGACCTATATTTTCCAGACGCTGAAGGCGAACGGACTGGTCAAGCCGGGAGACAAGGTCGCGCTCGGCACGCCGATCTTCTCGCCCTATCTCGAAATCCCGCCGCTGCCGGAATACGACATGCCCATTGTCGATATCCGGATGGAGGAAGGTGCCGACTGGCAATTCAGCGACGAGGAACTCGCCAAGCTGGACGACCCGGATATCAAGGTGTTCTGCATCGTCAATCCGAGCAACCCGCCTTCCGTCAAGCTTTCCCCCGACGACCTCGACAGGGTCGCGGCAGTGATCAACGAAAGGCGGCCCGACCTTTTCGTTGTGACGGATGATGTCTACGGCACCTTTGCCGACGATTTCGTCTCGCTGTTCGCGAAGTGTCCGCGCAACACGCTGTGCGTCTATTCGTTCTCCAAGTATTTCGGAGCGACGGGATGGCGGCTCGGCGTGATCGCTCTGCACGAGGACAATGTCTTCGACGAGGCGCTCGCCGCTCTTTCCGAAGACAAGAAAAAGGAACTCGACCGGCGCTATTCCTCGCTGACGACGGCGCCACGCGACATCAGGTTCATCGACAGGCTGGTTGCCGACAGCCGGGCCGTCGCGCTGAATCACACGGCAGGTGCGTCGACGCCGCAGCAGATCCAGATGATGCTGTTCGCCCTCGCCGGTCTGCTGGACCGGGACGACCGCTACAAGGATGCGGCCAAGAGCCTGATCCGGAAACGCTTTAACACGCTTGAACTCAACATGGGCGTGACACCGCACCGTGAACCCAACGACGTCAACTACTACACGCTGATCAATTTGCAGCATTTGAGCGGACGACTTTACGGGGACGCCTTCGCGGACTGGTTCGTTGCCAACAAGAAGGGCTATGACTTCCTGTTCCGCCTGGCCGAGGAGACAAGCGTCGTTCTCCTGCCCGGAAAAGGCTTTGAAGTGGTCGATGCCTCCGCCCGCGTGTCCCTCGCCAACCTGACCGAAGCCGAATATGCGAAAATCGGCGCCTTTGCACGCAAGGTGATCTCGGAGTATCACGATGAGTACACAAAGCAGTAGTGCTGTTGGCTGACGAGGCCTCAGGCACCAACTGACAAGAACACAAGCTGAACCGGCCCCGCCGGTTCGGCGTATCTTTTACAGTCTGCCGGCGCGTGCCGGCGCTGAAAGACATACTTGCTGCCGGGTGCTGGAGAATATCGTGACCATCGTCATCACCCCTGTTGTCGCAAGCCTGTTGGCCCTGCTTTACGTCTTCTTGAGCATCCGGGTGATTGGCGCGCGCCGCACGGAAAGAATAAGTCTCGGAGACCGGGGCAACGATCTCATGCTGCGGCGCATGCGGGTCCACAGCAACTTCGCCGAATACACACCGTTCGCGCTCCTGCTGCTTCTCATGCTGGAGCTTCTTGGCGGTGCGCACTGGCTGCTTTACGGGCTGGGCCTGTTCCTGCTCGTCGGCCGGAGCGTTCACGCCTATGGTGTCAGCAGTGACCCGGAACCCATGGCGTTCCGCGTCACAGGCATGCTGCTCACCTTCACGGTGATCGGTATCGCCGCGCTGGCCAATTTGGTCCTTTCAATCGACAAGCTCATGGCGGTCGGGCGACTCGGGCAACCGGCTTTGTGAACCGACGGCAAGAAGAGCATTTCCTGTCTCTTCAATCATCTGCCGCATGCGGGCCGTCTTGTAATCACGCGCAACCTCGTGCAAGCAAAGTGCCTCTCTTGCAGCGGATCGAAAACATGTCTTCGCAGGCTGCGGGAGTGCCGCGTGCAGGTGTCGACGGCATCGGGCACGGGCTACACCATGCAACGGGAATGTCTGAATGAACTTGACCGCAACCGCCCCGCGCCCGATGCGGGATTTCGGCCTGGAAGTGTTTTTTTCAAGGTGGGAATTCACCGCGAAACACCATATGACGGCCTCCGATCTTGAAAGCATGCCGCTGTCGGAGCTTCTTTCTCTCGCGTCGGGCGAGGACCGCGCGGCTTTCGAGACCCTCTGGCTGGGATACACGGAAACCTGGGGAGCACCGGTGCTGCGCCGGGAGATTGCAGGCACCTATGACCGGCTTTCAGACAGCAACATCCTGTGTCTGGCAGGGGCCGGGGAAGGTCTCTACGCCGTTCCGAATGTCCTCCTGACGCGGGACGACCATGCCATCGTGCCAACGCCCAACTATCAGGGCTCGGAGACCATTCCCCTGTCCATCTGCGACGTGACCGGGGTGCCGATGGACTATGCCCCTCCTTCGGTTTCAAACGGCTCGAAAGGCGGATGGCGTCTCGATCTCGACCGCCTGAAAGATGCCATCCGGCCGAATACGAAACTGATCTCGCTGAATTTTCCGCACAACCCGACCGGTTCGCTCCTGTCCGGCGATGATCTCGAAACCCTGGTCTCGCTCGCCCGAACGCAAGGCATCTACATCCTGAGTGACGAGGTCTATCGCGGTGTCGAACTGGACGAGACCGACCGGATGCCGCAGATGGCCGATATCTACGAACGCGGCATCTCCCTCAACGTGATGTCCAAGGCTTACGGACTGCCGGGATTGCGGATCGGCTGGATCGCGTCGCAGGACCTAGACCTCCTTCAAGAAACAGAGCGGTTCAAGCATTACCTGTCGATCTGCAATTCCGGGCCGTCGGAGGTCCTAGCGCTGATCGCACTGAAGGCAAGACGGAAGATCCTGTCGCGCAACCGGTCGATCATGCTGGAAAATGCCGCGGCGCTCGAACGGGTCTTCGGCGCTTATCCGGATCTCTTCGAGTGGCAACGCCCGATGGGCGGCTGCGTCGCCTTTCCCAGATATTGCGGCCCGGACGGCGTCGAGGCCTTCACGCGTAAACTGATCGAGGAAAGCGGTGTGCTGCTGCTGCCCTCGTCCATTTATGCAAGCGATCTCGGCGACACGCCGCAAGATCACTTCCGCATCGGCATCGGCCGGGACCGGGTCTTCAAAGACGGCTTGACGGCGATGGAGGCGCATCTCGACAAGGTCTACCCGCAATTCCGGAAGTAAGTGAAACGCAATCGAGGACGCCCCGTGCAGCAAGACCTGACCACCATCGACCGGGAAGCCTGGGACGCGCTGGACGCGGCCGCCGCCGATGCCCGGCAGCCGTTCCGATACCTGACCCTGGCGTCGCTTGGCCGTTGCCAGTTCCCCGAAGCGCGCACTGTCGTGCTTCGGTCCGTGGAGATTTCGACACGCGTCCTGGAGTTTCACACCGATACGAGAAGCCCGAAATGGCAGGAGCTACAGGATAACGGCAACACGACGATCCTCGGCTATTCGGATGCCCTGAGACTGCAGTTGCGGCTGCGCGGACAAATGGAACTGGCGCCGCCCGGTTCGCACGCGGCCGAGCAGGTCTGGAGCCGCTTGCCATTGCATACAAGGGCCACCTACCAGGGTGGGCCTCCCGGGGACGAACTTCCGTCCGTGGATGGTCCGGTCTACAGGGATCAGGACGTCCCCTCGGAGGAAACCGGAAAGGAGCGGTTCGGAGTGCTCTTCTTCAGGGCAGTCTCCCTGGATTGGTGCCGGCTGGCGCGGGACAACAATCTGCGGGCCAGGTTTTCCTATGGCGAAAGCGGGACCCTCAAAAGCGCAAGCTGGATTGCGCCCTGAGGGCGCGCCGGCAGCGCCTTTTCCGCGTTACTCAAATCTGTTGCAGGCGGGTCTTGTGGGCGTGGGCGATATGCAGGCGTGCGGCCGCCTCGGCCGCTTCACTGTCGCCCTTCGCGATCGCTTCCACGATGGCGGCATGTTCTTCGACCGCCGTTTCCCGGCGTTCTGGCGTATCCAGCGTGGTTCCGGCCATCAGGATCAGCGAAAGCCGCAGATGCTCGATCAGGTCGACCAGGTACCGGTTGTGCGAGGCCAGGCACAGGCGCCGGTGAAAGTCCCGGTTGGAGCGCACGAGGCTGTCCTTGTCGGCCATGCGCTGGCGGTCTTCCCGCACGAGATCCTGCAGAATTTCGACTTCCGGTGCAGAAGCGTGCTTGGCGGCAAGGCCGGCGGCCGTTCCCTCCAGCATCTCGCGCATGAAATAGACTTCGTTGATCTGGCCGTGATCGAGTGTCGGCACGACCATGCCCCGGTTAGGCTCGTGAACGGCCAGCCCTTGCGCCTCGAGCCGCTTCAGGCCCTCGCGGATCGGCGTCCGCGAGACGCCGAACTCTTCGGCAAGGTCAGCTTCCCGCAGGCGGTCACCCGGCTTCAGCACCCTGTCCTCAATAAGACCGATAAGACGCTTGTAGATTTCAGATCCGTTCATTGGGTCTGGTTAGCGTCAAGACAGGATTTAAGCAAGTAAGAGTGCGGGGAAGGAGGTTCAATACGGGTTAACGCCTCCTCGCACGCTGCCCGGACCCGGTTTCATTTCGAAAGATCCTGCGCCAGCATGAGGGCATTGCCGTCCGGATCGTAGAATGTCGCGGTGCTGACCATGCCTTCGATGGTCTCCGTGTCGCCGTCGAATTTCACGCCTGCCTTTTCCAGGGCGGCGCGTGCGGACGAGATGTCGGCGATGCCGAATACCGGAACCATGTTGCCGGGTGCCGTCTCGACCTGTTCCCCAAGCCCCAGCGTGACCCCTTCTGTCAGGGTCTGCAGTTCGCTCCAGCCGGCTTCGTCCGCATGATAGAGAAGTTCGAAACCGAGATTGTCCGCATACCACTGTGCGCTGGCATGCCTGTCGCGTACCGAGAGGGCCAAGGTGATTGTGTTTTCCAGAGAAACGACGGGCATGACACTTTCCTATGTATCAAAAATATATTAAATATACTTTATGGAATTAGACCTGCTTGTCAAGCTCACATCCAAGGCCTGGTCGCTGAAGATACTGGCGCTGCTGAATGACGGCGTCCCGGGACGGCAGGCACCGCTGGTCGCGGCAACAGGCGCAAGCCGCACATCATTCGCCAACAGCCTGGAGCATCTGATCCGGCTCAAGATGATCGAGAGGAACCCGGGCCACGGGCATCCCTTGCGGCCGGAATTCCGCCTGACCGCGGAAGGTGCCGTCGTGGCTGCGATGGCAAGCCGGATCCTGAAAAGCGTGCCGGACGAGGACGCGTTTTCGGTTCTGAAACGCAGCTGGGCGGTCCCGATCCTTGCCCTCACCGAAACCCCGAAACGGTTTTCGGCCATCAAGTCGGGGCTCGGGCAGATCACGGACCGCGCACTGTCCCAGTCCCTGTGTCTCCTGGAAGACCGGGAGTGGCTGAAGCGGGACATCGACGTCAGCCAGCGCGCACCCTATCCGACCTATCTGGCCGTGAATGCGGGCCGGAAGGTCAACCGGGCGATCGGACTTGGTGCCTGAAAGTCCGGCAGAATGCGGCAAGTTTACGCGACTTTGCCATCACGCCTCGGGAAGAAAAACCTTCCCGCCGACCACAGGTTGGCTTGCACCCGTCGTCTCCGGGAATGTTGTCGGCAAACCCGCCTTCAGCCTGGCTCCAAGAAACGCCATTGCCTGTGCTTCAAGCGCGTCCCCGTCGATCCTGAATTCATCCGCAGAAACAACGTCCCCCGAAAGGCGGTCGCGCAGGGCCTGCATCAGGACCGGGTTCAGCCTGCCGCCGCCGCAGACGAGCCACAGGCGCGGCTTGCGGGGCAACAGGCCTTCGGCCTTCGCGATCACCTCGGCGGTGAAGGTCATCAGCGTCGCCGCGCCGTCCTCAAGCCCCATGCCGTCGACAAAGCTGCCGGAAAAGCTGTAGCGGTCCAGCGACTTCGGTCCGGGTTCGGACAGGAACGGGTGTTTCAAGGCCTCGGTCAAACGCGCTTCGGCCACCGCGCCCTTGGCGGCAATTGCTCCTTCGGCATCGAAGTCGCCCGCACCATGACGTCTCACCCAATCATCAAGGAGCGCGTTGCCGGGACCAATGTCGAAGGCGAGCAGACCGTCGCCGTCGATGAAGGTCAGGTTGGAGACCCCGCCGATATTGAGAAAGCAGAGCGGTTCGCGGTCCGTGCCGACAAGCGTCTTGGCAAGTGCCCGGTGATAGACCGGCACCAGCGGCGCGCCCTCGCCGCCCGCTTCCATGTCCGCGAGGCGCACATCGCCGATGACCGGCAGGCGAAGGTCATCCGCCAGCGCCTGCGGATCGCCGAGCTGGATGGTTTCTCCCGCTTTCGGGTCATGCCAGACCGTCTGGCCATGAAACACGATCGCGTCCGGCTTGAGCGCATGCCGGTCGATGAAGGCGCGAATGGCGGCGACATGGTCCCCGGTTACATCCCGCGCGATTTGCGGCCAGTCCTGGCGGCCCTCGCCCTTCAGTCCGGCGGCCGTCAACACACTTTCGCGCGTCGCGGGCCGGTAGCCGGTTGTCTCAGACGGACCGAAGCGGCCGATCGTCTCTCCGTCCGTGCTGATTTCCGCCAGATCGATGCCGTCTGCGGAGGTCCCGCTGATGGTGCCGACGACCGACCAGCCGGTCATAGGGCGTCGGCCACTTTCTTCAGGCTCCGCTCGGCAATATCGAACATTTCGTGCACCTGCTGCTCGGTGATGATCAGTGGTGGGCAAAACGCCATGGCATCCAGCATCGCCCGCGAAATCAGGCCGTTTTCATGGAAGATCGCGTTGGCTGCGGCGCCGAGGGAACCCGGCGTGTCGGAATGGGCCGGATGATGCAGTTCCGCCGCGCCGATCAGGCCGATGCCCCGCGTCTCGACAACAAGCGGGTTCTCACCGAGCCCCTTGAGCCGCGCCTGAAATGTCGGTGCGATCTCCTTGACGTGACCGACCAGATCGCGCTCCTCGATGATTTTCAGGTTCTCCAGAGCAACGGCCGCTGCGACCGGATGGCCGCTGCCGGTATAGCCGTGGCCGAGCACGCCGATGCGATGGGATTCGTCGGCAATCGGTTCGTAGACGGTGTCGTTGATCAGAAGCGCGGAGATCGGCTGGTAGGAGGACGACAGTGCCTTCGACAGCGTCATCATGTCCGGCTGCAGGTTGAAGGTCTCGGTGCCGAACATGTTGCCCGTGCGCCCGAACCCGCAGATTACTTCGTCGGCAACAAACAGGATGCCGTATTTCTTCAGGATCGGCTGGACCGCTTCCCAGTAACCTTCGGGCGGCACCACGACGCCGCCTGCGCCCATGACGGGTTCGGCAAAGAAGGCCGCGATGGTCTCCGGTCCTTCGGCGAGGATCAGCTCTTCCAGGTCCTGCGCGCAGCGTTGTGCGAACGCTGCCTCGCTCTCGCCGTCCTGCTTCATCGTGCGGTAATGCGGGCTGGTCGTGTGCAGGATCTGCGGCAGCGGCAGATCGAAGGACCTGTGATTGTTCGGCAGGCCGGTCAGGCTGGCGGAGGCAACCGTCACGCCGTGATAGCCGCGCATGCGCGAGATGATCTTCTTGCGCTCCGGCTGGCCGAGGGCGTTGGAGCGGTACCAGATCAGCTTGACCGCGGTGTCGTTGGCTTCCGAGCCCGAATTGGTGAAATAGACCTTGGACATGGGCACCGGCGCCATCTCGATCAGCTTTTCGGCAAGCTCGATGGAGGGACCGTGGGTCTTGTAGGTGAAGGTGTGATAGTAGGGCAGCTTTTCCATCTGGCGGGCCGCGGCCTCCACCAGACGCTTTTCACCGAACCCGACAGCGACGCTCCACAGGCCCGCCATGCCCTCGATGTAGCGCTTGCCGTTGATGTCTTCCACGTAGATCCCCTCGCCCTTGTCGATGACAAGCGAGCCGGTGTCTTCCTGACGGCGGGCGTCGGCGTAGGAATGAAGTTGAACAGCGATATCGCGGGCTTCGAGAGAATTCGGCAACTGCGCCATGAAACGCCTCTTGTGAACTGGCTGAGTGGAAGATGAGCCGACCGGCAGCCGTATCTGCTGCGAACCGACAATCGCCACGCTAGTGCCGTCCAGAGCGCAGTACAACGAGAATCTTTTGCCTGTGACCGGCAACATGGCCCGGAAGAGGGGATTTCGAGCCGCAAAAACAAAAAGACCGCGCCGAAGCGCGGTCAATGAGGCTCACGGCCGGCCGTGGTCGGGAACCAAAGCCGGTTCGTCGCGGCCGATGGGGGGGGCAGAACAGGCGCGACGAACAACCGTGTAGCCGGAGTAGGCAATCTTTCCGCGACGACTTTGTAATTTACCGACGGTTTTTATCGTGCGGAATTTCTTTGTTTTATCAGTACCGTCTGTACAATTGTTATTTGGGTGCGCAATCGCGCTTCCGATTGTCAGCGCCAGCCAATATGCTGTCATTTCGTGCCAAATTGCCTGGGGGAGGCCATTTTGAGCGAAGCCGAAGTCGACGCCGCCTTGATCAGGGCCGCCGTGAAGGTGATGGAAACCCGCGGCGCGGATCATGCCGACGCTCTGGAGGCGGCCGGGCTGAGCCCTGGGGACCTCGAAGGCTTCGACCGCCGGGTCCCGCTCAAGAAATCCGATGCCTTTCTGGAACAGGCGGCCAAGTATCTTGATGACGACCTGTTCGGCTTCGATGTCGGCAAGGCAACGCCCACCGGCACGTTCGGGGTGATCGCCTATCTCGGCATCTCGGCGGCAACACTGGAACAGGCCATCCAGAACCACGTCAAATACGTCAACATCTTCGTCGACAGCTACCGGCTCTCGCTCGCCAAGACCGAGACCACCGCGAAACTCTCCTACCAGGAGGTGGATCGCAGTTCCTATTTCAAGCGGCAGGCCAACGAGGCGGGCATGGCCGCGATCGTGTCGAACTACCGCTATGGAACCGGCAGGATCCTCAGACCGGCGGAGATCCATTTTCACCACCAGCGCACCGAAGCGCCTGCGGAGATGAAGCTCTTTTTCGGCTGCCCGATCTTTTTCGGCAGCGACATGCACGGAATCGTGTTTCACGCCTCGGATCTCACGACACCGCTGGTGCATTCCGACAAGGATCTGCTGGCGCTCATGTCCAATGTCGCCGACCGGATGCTGGAAGAGCGGCGCTCGGCCCCCAAGTCGTTTCTTGCCAATGTCGAGTTTCACGTGATCGACGGATTGCCGCGCGGCCAGAGTTCCGCGGGCACGGTGTCGGCCAAGCTGGGCATGACCGAGCGGACCTTCGCACGGCGGCTTGCCGACGAAGGCACCACGTTTTCAGAAGTGCTCGAGGACGTCAGGCGTAACCTTTCCGAAGAATACCTGCACAAGAGCGATCTCTCCCTGCCGGAGATCGCCTACCTTCTGGGCTACTCGGATTCCCCCGCCTTCATCCGTGCCTACAAGCGCTGGTTCGGCGTCACCCCGGGTGCGCGTGCCTCCGAGGTGCGCGGCCTGAAAGCGGGGTGAACCGGCTTCGCAACCGCATGACAGCATGTCGGTTCACTTGGGACCGGTGTTTTTCGGCAGGGTGCAGGGGCGTGCCTTTTCGTCGATCGGACCCGAGCCCCTGAAAATGTGGCTGACAAGATTGAGCGGCAGCGACACGACCTCGCCGATGGCCCTGCCCGGCCCGGCATCCTTGACGGTGACATCGGGCTTGCCGAGCGTGCCGTGGATCTCGAACGGCGATACGATTTCGACAAGCTGCTTGCGCTTGGCGCGGGGCGCAAAGGAAAGATCCAGCGCGCCGGATCTCAGGTTCACGGTGCCCGCACCGACAAGCTGGACATTTTCCGTTTCAACGATCAGGCGTTTGGACGTCGCGACGCCGTTCCTGAAATGCAGCGGCAGCACCGCGCAGACGAGCTTGCTGGTGTGGTCCTTGTTGCTGGTCACCAGCCAGGTGAAGACGTTCAGCCCGGTCAGATCCAGAAGCCGGTTCGGCAGCGTTCCGCCCCAGAGCGACGCCGAGACGTTGCCGGACAGCGTCTTCAGGAAGCCGACTTCAGACCGGGCATTGCCGGTGACATCGAAGCTGGCGTAAACGGTACTGGAAATCGGCGCCGTCAGGCCAATCTCGTGCATCAGGCTCCTGAGCGGAAATTTCTCCATGCGTCCGTGGGCATGGGCCGGGTGGCTTTCCTGGCCGAGGTCGACGCCGAAATCGCCGCTGACCGTGCCGCCGATATAGTCGAGCTTCAGCCCGGCCAGCTTGAGGTGATCGGCGTCATATTCCAGGGTTCCGGTCAGGTTGCCGGCGTGCTTCTTGCCCGAGACGATCTTCTTCACGTCCAGTTCGACACGCGCACTCAGGGCGGCCTCGAACTCCTTCGTCAGCTCTATGTCGGGGCCGTTTTCCTCGCCGGCCACGCTCAACTGCGCGAAGTCGGAGAGCGCGGCCAGATCGGTAAAGTCCATCTCCTTAGACGAAATCGCACCGGTCAGCATCCACTTGCCATCTGTCTCCGCCGGGCCGATCTGGAGGTCCGCATTCACCTGCGTTGCGCCGGAAACCAGATCCCCCGTGAAGTTGGCTCCATCCGAAGAGAGCCCGCTGGAGCCGGAGAAACGAATTTCGGGAAAGGTCCTGTCGGTCTGGATGCCGAGTTCGGCCAGTGCCGCTTCCGGTTTCGGCAAGGTCAGTTCGGTCGAGAATTCCAATTCGTTTAGCACACGGAATTCCCGGATCGCGAGGGCGAACCCGAGATTCAGAAGGTCCGTCCCGGCCGTTTTGCCGCGTAGCTCCTCAAGCCCGAGTGCCCCGGAAGTCTCCCCGACAACAACCGTTCCCTTGACGGTGCCGAGGCCTGGTGCGTCGGTCGCGGGCCGGTTGAGTAGAATGGCTGTCGGCAGCTCGAATGTACCTGACAGCGTCACTCCCTTGAGCGCCAGGATGTCCTCGACGTCACCCTTCATGACCAGATACGGCGCGCCCTCCGGCCCGTCGAGGATGGTAATGTCGCTCAGGCCGATCCGATTTCCGTCACCCTTGATGATACGCCCGACCGAGATGGGCCCGATCTCGTCGAATTCCAGCAGCACGGCATTCGTCGTCACGATCGTCCGGTCGATGGAAAGCGCCTCAACAGGTCCGCTGACCCGTCCGGAAATCTCCTTCAGGTTGATCGAAAGCGAGGAACTCGAGGCCGCTTCGGGCTGCGCAAGCGTCGACGTGAAGTCCAGGTCAAAGACTGATCCCTGAAACACATCCGAGACCGAACCCTCGACATGGATGACATCGCCGTCGTCGCCGTCGAACTCGAAGGTCAGACCGGCAATGTCGAAGCCGTCGATCGGACCGCTCGACTGCCATGCAAGCGTCGCCTTGCCCTCGACCGCGCTTTCAAGGCCGAGCGACGCCAGCAGTTTCGTGACGGAGCCGGATTTTGCCGACAGGTCGCCGTCGATGCGCGCGACCTTCGCCGAGGTGTCGACCGTGCCGCTCAGACGGCTCTCAAGACCGGGAAAGGCGAGCGTCAGGTCGAACGGTCCGCGGCTGTTGTTGTCGCGCACCCAAACGGACGAGGGCACCACGCCCGAAACACTCAGCGGTGTGCCGTTGACGGCTGCCTCGATGCTGACTTCCGTCGACGGCGATGTCTCGGTTGTCTCCAGCTTGAATGTCTCGATCCTGAAAACCTCGTTCCAGCCGTCCGCCTCGTCGATGAAGTGGAACTCGACATCGGTCAGTTCGAGATTGTCGAAGACTGGATTGTTGAGGAGGATCGACAGCAGTTCGAACGACCAGGTCTGCCGGCGTTCGCCGGACGGATCGGCGCGGTATTCGATATCCGCACCGCTCATGCGGAAGTTCCGGATGCCGGACACGTCACCGCGGAAAAGACCATAGGGCGCGTCGAATTCCACCGTGTCGAAGACGCGCCCCTCTCCCCTGGCGGAACCGGATGATCTCTCGATGTAGGTGTCCTCGATCTTCACTCCGAGACGACGGCCCGGCGTGAGCACGACCTGCCCGCGCACCTCCACCGGGCGGTCGAAAATCCGGGTCAGGACCTGAGCAGCCTGATCCTGGCGCACGGAGGAATAAAGGTCGAGGGTCGCAACCGCATAGGCGCCGGCCAGACCGGCGACCAGGATTGTCACCAGCGCCACGGCGGAAATCCGCAGCAGCCGCATCAGCCCGCCTGTTCTGTCCTCGCCCTTGCCGCTCAAACCGCCGACCTTTCCTCAAATCGTTCGCGACGATGCCGCCGTTCGCAGTCTACGCCGTTTCGGCGGCGAAGGAACGCGGCATTCGACAGGGCGGCATAAAATCCGCGTCAGGTCAGCCGCTGCCCCGGTTGCACGGGCGCGCCAACACCTTTAAGTCAATTTGAACAAGACCGGCATTCCCGAAGGCGCAATGTCACACGGCGTCCCGCAACGGGCGGCGGGACCCTTTTGAACGGCCGGTAATCACGAGACACAGGTTTGAACAAAGAGGACTTTCAATGGCAAAGGTTGCATTTCTTGGGCTTGGCGTCATGGGCTACCCGATGGCCGGATACCTGCAAAAGGCCGGTCACGACGTGACGGTTTACAACCGCACAACGGCCAAGGCGGAAAAATGGGCGGCCGAATATGGCGGCGGTTTCGCGGCGACCCCGTGCGAAGCGGCGGCCGGCGCCGCCTTCGTGATGGCCTGTGTCGGCAATGATGATGATCTGCGCTCGATCTGCCTCGGGGACGACGGCGCCTTCAAGGACATGGCGTCCGGCTCGATCTTCGTCGACCACACCACCGTTTCGGCCAAGGTCACGCGTGAGCTTTACGGCGTTGCCAAAGCCGGCGGCATCTCCTTTGTCGACGCACCCGTTTCCGGCGGACAGGCAGGCGCTGAAAACGGCCAGCTGGTGGTCATGTGCGGCGGGGACCAGGCGGCCTATGACGCGGCAGAGCCGTTCATCGACGCCTATGCCAAGAAATGCGTCAGGCTCGGGGAAAGCGGTGCCGGTCAGTTGACCAAGATGGTCAACCAGATCTGCATCGCCGGTCTCGTCCAGGGGCTGTCGGAAGGCCTGCACTTTGCCGAAAAGGCCGGGCTTGACGGGCGCGCGGTCATCGACCTGATCGGCGGCGGCGCTGCCGGCAGCTGGCAGATGGTCAACCGCTACGAAACCATGCTCGACGATCACTTCGATCACGGTTTCGCCGTCGACTGGATGCGCAAGGACCTCGGCATCTGTCTCGCCACCGCCAATGAAAACGGCGCCAGCCTGCCGGTGACCGCCCTTGTCGACCAATTCTACAAGGACGTGCAGAAAATGGGCGGCGGCCGCTGGGACACCTCGTCCCTTGTCAAACGCCTGCGCAAGATGGACTAAGGCTGGAGCAAAGGCCGGAACCGGCGCCATCAAGCGCCTCCGATATCAGCAAAGCCGCCCGTGTGAGAGATCATGCGGGCGGTTTTTTGTCACAGGCTCGCGGTGATATTCACGCTCGGCCTCAGGTTGGTCAGCCAGCCTGTTTCAACCCGTGCTGTTCGTCCATGAATACGTCATAGGGTTTCGGCCTGTAGTCGTACAGCAAATAGTCAACGCGGTAGTGTCTTATCAACGCCACATAAAGGTCTTCGCGTAATTCGATCGGGCTCCTGTTTTTGCCGATGTTCTCCCGCGGGAACGGCTCCTTGATTTTCAGGTGCCTTGCCAGCTCCGTTGTGTCCAGATTTTCGAATTTCAGCAAGAAGTCCGGGGGCTTGTTGGAGAGGAAATGCGTTGCGTACTTGAACTGCGGCGGCACGACAATAATCTGTTCGTTGAACATCCGGGAAAAGAAAGTCAGGGGATCCCAGCTTGGCAAATCCGGATAGATTTTGCGAAACGTACCCTGGTAGCTTTCATGCGTTAGGTACTTGTACCCGGAGATCGCACGTTCAATTGGATCCCTGACAACAACGATAACTGTATAGTCGTTCCAGATCTTGACGGGCGTGTGGGTCGACGGAAAGAAGTGATTGAAGCGATTGTTTATGCCCAGCCACTTGCGAAAACTTGTTCCCGCCGCCTTTGGATTGTGAACAAATAAGATCTTCCGTTCACTACATGTATTTGGCTGCATGAATTCAATCAATCCGCGTTTCTCTAAAAATAAAATAGACCGATTCGCAAAAAAATGGAAAATTTATCTTCATTTTTCAAATTATGTTCAAGAAACCTATTTCTATTTAGTTTATATATATTTAATATTTACATAATATAAAATCGAGATATGATCGCGTCAGAAAGTAAAACATCTCGCGGCTTCAATTAAATAACGGTTCCGAGCGCATCCCTGAATCCCGCCATGGAACATTCGGCGATGTTTGCGAGACCATCAACCCGCTGCCAGACTGTCAATCAGCCCCGCCAACCGGGACATCTCGCTGAAGACGATCGACCTCTCATCAGACTTGACTTCCGAATGCGGGTCGTATCGCAGGACCGTCATTCCGGCCGCCTTTGCGGCCTGAACGCCAACGTCACTGTCTTCGACGACGATGCAGCGATCCGGAGGAAATCCCATGTCGCGGGCAGCGTGCAGAAAGAGGCCGGGTTCCGGTTTCCATATACCGACGACATAGGAGCTGTAGATGTTGGGCCCGAAATGCGAAGCCAGACCGCTCACCTTCAGCGAATGGGCGATTTTCTGCGGTGGCCCGCTCGAGGCAATGCATCTGGGCCGGTCAAGGCTCTCCAGCATGGCTGCTGCACCGGGCACCGGCTGCAGCCTTTCATCGAACAGCTGTGCGACACGTTCGCGGTAGGTCGCCTCGAACGTTTCCGGCAGTGACCTGCCGAGCTGTTTTTCAAGATCAGCCAGGGTCAGGTCGAGCTTGATGCCGCGGTAGCGGCGCATCAACTGCTCCGCCGTTTCACCCAGTTCCGGCAACAGATCGACAAAGGCCTGGTTGCACAGGATCTCGCTGTCGACGAGCGTTCCGTCCAGATCGAAAATGACGCAAGTGTCTGCCATATGCCCGCTGTCGGATCTCGCGCGTTGTTTTGCTTCAGCCCTTGGTAACGCCAGTAACGGCAAGATTCAAAGGGAGTTGTGATCACCTGCGCGCGGTTCTCGCTCCTCCAAAAACGCAAACATCGCGACAAATGCCGATTCAGTCCGGAAAGGGTTGCCAATTGAGACGCCGTTCCGAAAGAGCGAACGCGGCGACCGCGCACAACACGAGGAGTACACCGGCCGCACCCTGAAGAAGGGCAAGAACGATCTGTTCGGAGCCGGCCAGATCGAGATGTCTTGCAAATCCGACATACATGGATGCCGAGCAGGCAATCCCCGTCAATGCCACGATCTGGACAAGGTGCGTGCGGCTTGGCCGTCCTGCCAAGGGCCAGAACAGCAGGCAAGGCAGAAGTGCCGAAGCAGAGAGCGCTGCATATGCGAAGTTGCGGCTGCTTTCGCCGTCACTGAGGAAAGCTCCGTAAGCGTACCCGCAGATCGGGGCAAGCGCGGCATAGAACAGTCGCCACCCTGTGCCCAGCCGCGGCAGAAACGTCGCGGCAATCCATGTCGCCCCCAGCATGATGAGCATGTCGGGCGCAAACTGTAGCCGGTCGAAGGCAACCTCCCGGTTTTCTACCGCAGGGTTCGGAAAGGCGGTGAAGAGCAGAAATCCGGAAAACACTCGAAACAACGCCCCGACAAGCGTTGCAATGACAAGAGCCAACGCAATCGTGGCAAGCAGCTTGAGTGGGCGGCCGTCCGGCGTTCCATTCAGAACCATGCTGGCAAAATACGGCAAAGGCAGCAAAAGCAGCCACAGAGCGAAAAAAAACAAAGCCTGGTGCACGACGAGAGGATCGGATGGTATCGGCTTGATCCAGAGAGCCTCGCCGATATTGATAAGTGCCGCCAGCGTTGCGGTTACCAATCCGGTAACGATGGCAATCGCATCCTGCTTTGCGAAGTCGCGGAAACTCACTGTCAGGATAATGACAGCGGCGGTGCCGATCGCCAGGCCCGCCAGCGCGATTTCAAAAGCTGCCGAGACTTTCGACGGTTCGCCGTCATACAAACGGAGCCCCATCTGTGCGAGAACCAATGATTTTTCGCCCAAGAGAAACAGGATGGCCGCAAGCAAGATTGACCAGGCATGCCCCTGTACATTCCGGCCCTGTCCGGACCCAGTGTTCGTTTCTGGAACAGGCCCGTTCCCAGTAAAGGCCTGTCCCGTTCCGTTTTCATTCTCGAGCATCGCTTCACCTCACAGGATTGAAGCCGACGACACGTATGTTGCCCGTCGTTGAAATCGTCAGCTCAATGGAAGACATTTCCGGCGAAAGGCGCAGATCGGAGACTTCCAACTCGCCGCTTCCGGTCAGGGTGAACTCCGGCGTCAGATCGCGGTTGAGAGCTGCATTCATTGCCCTTTCCAACGAGGCGATTTCCCTGTTCAGTTCGACGGAGTACGTGTCTGCCAAGAAAACCGTGGCAGCGCTCAACATCGCCGACTTCGCGATACCTGCAAGTCCGGCATCGGCCGAGGTCAGTTCGATATCGGAGAACTGAATCTCCTCGCTGACGCTGTCGAAAGACGGTTGTGTGGAGATGCGGACAGCTTCCCGCTCAAGGGTCAGCGGACCTCCTTCCGCGTCGACCACGACATCCAGGGACAACCGCGTGCCGTCAATTTTCGCAAGCACCTGGTGCACGGTGACGGTCACACTGCCCTCTTCGCCGAGGGAAAAGGTTCTGGGCAACGATTTCGCAGCAATCGCGTTCAGCATTTCCGTGTGAAGGCGCACCGGCACCTTCAGGGCAACCCCGGCATCCTTCATCGGCGTCATGTTGGGGAGACTTGTTCTGGCCGGGCCGGTCGCCTCGCTGGTCACTTGCGCGGTCAGTGCAATGTCCAAACGCGCATGAAGAGCGCGGTTGTCGAATGACGGCCCCACCAGCCCCACGGTATGAGGCCTCAAATGCAGGTAGAGTGCCTCGTTGCCCGGCAGCTCCAGACGATGCGGTTTCTGGACAGCCTGCCAAAGCCTGTCTGCGGCAGATTTCAGATCGATCCGCGCCAGTTCCGCCTTCAAGCCATTGTTTTTGAAGTCGCTGATCGCCCTGTCCAGAGGGGGACCGAGCGTGCTGCCGAGCGTTACCGGGAACAGGTTGAACAGTCTGAACTCCGGGCGCTGCAGCCACCTGTAGGAGATGTCCAGGTCCAGATGCGGGGTCCAGTCAGGCAGGATGCGCGGGCGTGCCGCGATCGTCATCTGCGCGTTCGCCCGAACGGTCTGCCGGATGTTCCTTCCGATGTCACCGCGCCCCCTGACGGTGCCGGCGCCATAAACATCCTGTTGCAGGATGATTTGTCCACCACTGCCTGAAAGGCGCAGCGGGCCTTCGCGCCGAACCAGCTCGGAAATGGTGCAATCGATCCGCGGCGTTACTTCGACGCAGCGGTTCTTCATGGTCACCTTGAAACCGCGGAATTCGGGAACCTTCGTGCATGCCCGTTCCGGTTCGACGCAGGTTCTCCCGTATTCGTTCTGGTGGAGTGTCAATGGCAACCGGTCATTTGCGTAGCGCGCAAGATCCGCAAGGCTGATCGTGACCGGGACCGAGATCCGGCTTTCGGGAAGATCGCCCGATGATGCCAAAGCCGCAAAGCCGGTCAAGAATGCGAAGGGAATTGAGAAAAGCAATGTGCGTTTCATAACAGTCTCCATGAATTTGAAGGCATTCCATACGGTCCCGGAAATCGGGCTCGATGTCACAAGGGCGGCAATCCGGGTCCTTCCGTGCGTCGAGCCCGGGCCCAAGTTGAGTGGCTTAGAGCAGCGGATCATCGGGAGGATGCCTGGCGCGTGATCATCGGGACGTCGTTCTCGCCGTTGCCGCCGAGACCAGCGCCTCGCGCTTCACCGCGGTCCGCCGCCCGGTTTTCAAAAAGGCCGCAGCCTGTCCTGATCTTCAATGCTGACCGGCTGTAGCCGGGCTGGTTGCGCAGTCACGCCAAGAGGCTTGAGGCCTTTAAGACGGACGTTGTCGTTGGCCGCGATATCACCGGTGACAATCGTCTGTGATCCAACCAGCGATAACAGTAAGAACATTTCTCGCATCATGAACTCCTGCCTGTTTTGAGACCTAAAGAGCAGTGCAACGGAAGACTGGCAGATCGTCAGCGGGAGTTAGGTGGCAATTGCCACATTGAGGGAGATTTGTTGGTTTTTTCGAATAAGAATCTGAATTTGCGAATATTTTAGGATCAAAAAATGCACGTCTCGCGAAACGGCGCAGCTCACCGCACGTTTCGCGTCTGACCTGGAAAAAGCGATGCTATTGAGGAACCTCGGGATCGTCAGGTGGCAGGCTTATCGTTCCCTCATCACGGCAACTCCTTACCCCGTCCAATGTCTCAATATTAGTGACCTTGTCGCCTGCGATTGTTCCCGATACGACGCCGATCAAATTCATGACGCTCTCAACCTGCAAGCCGTTTCCTTCGAGATCTCTCACGATCTCCTCAATCGTGCGGTTACCTTTGGTGTCGACCTGGATCAGCACTTTGCGATTGTTCATGGCCTCTGTACCCTGTCGTAAAGTTTCCGAACGCGTGCTTGGCGCAGTCGCGGTTTATCAGGTTTTGGATCAACTGTATTCGCGATAGCGGCACATGGCGAAGAAAACCTCCGCTTCGAAAAACGAAGGTTTTCAGGGTTTGGAGGACGGCGCAGCCGTCCTCGCATATCGACGCTCAGGACATTGCCCCATTCGGTGCAGAGACCATCGGTGCCTGAACAAAACCGGCCCCGCCGTCACGGATCGGCAGTCCAATATCCAAGGCGTTGCGGCGAAGAGCTTCCCACAAGTCTTTGCCTCTCAGCTTCGCGTCTGATTGAGCAAACATTGCTGCGATACCTGCAACATGCGGGGTCGCCATGCTTGTTCCGTCGAGCCGGCGATATTGCTCAGGCAGCGGATAGGAGGACAGGACATCCTCTCCTGGAGCGCAAAGATTGACTTCGCCGCCGTCGCCATTGATCCCGCCACACGAAAATCTTGAGATTTTCATCTGATTGTCGACCGAACCTACGGCCATGATCGATTGCGAGTTTGCAGGTGCATTGACCGGGGCGATATGGCCGAACTGGCGCGCACTGTCGTTGCCGGACGCAGCGATTATGATGGAGCCGTTTTCAAGCGCGAGCTGTCCTGCCTGCTCGTAGAGCGGGTCGGGCTTTTCGCCCTGATCGACTGATCGTCCGAGCGACATGGAAATGACGTGACACCCGCTTTCGATCGCCCAATTCATGCCGGCCAATATCCAACTCTCCCGGCCGCTGCCGGCATTGGACAGCACCTTGCCTGCAAATATCTCGGCATCGACGGCACAACCGTAACGCGGATGATGTGACGACGCCATCGGTCCAGCTGCCGTCCCGATGCAGTGCGTGCCGTGCCCATTCCCGTCCTGACTGGTTTCGCCGGGCACAAAGGACTGCGCAACGACATTGCGACCTGCGAAATCCGGATGCGCCGAATCAAATCCGGTGTCGAGGACAGCAATCTTGATACCCTTGCCAGTGTAGGACGAAGCAGACACTCCGGTGGCGTCAATGCCCCATGTGGCTTCAGCAGTTGCAATACTGTGGGCGACGCGCGCGGCCATTTCGCTCGCCGGTGCCGAGACGAATGGCGCCCCGTCCGCCAGGAGCCGGATACCTTCCTGTACCCATTGCTGATATCGCTGTTCGACAATATTGGACGCAAACATGAAAAATTCGGGTCTGACTTCAACGACGTCCGCGTTTCCCGCCAGCGCAGTGGACATGGCCGAAACATAGTCATTGTCCTTACCCTGAATAACCGCAACGCCCAAGCGATCGAGATAGACGCATCCTTGTTCGTCCAGCATGGAAGCTATCTTGTTTGGCTCGTTTTTCGCATCTGAATAGGTCTTTACTCTCATTTCGCTGGAGACGCTCGACAAGCTCTTCACGGCTGCAGATGTTTTCATCTTTGGCCGCATCGTGACGAGGTAGTTTCCAGTGGGTGTGGGGGTCCGAAGATTGGGATTCACTGTATTTGACATGACACTTCTCCTACTTGCGTTGATTGTGTTCTGCGTGAACTTAGCTCACGCCTGACGAAGTCATTTGCTTGCAGAAATGTGAGCTAATTCTTCTCAAAGCACTGATCTAAATAGATAATTAGTATTCGACTTTCTCCAGAGTGTTGATGGAAACGTGCGGCCAGCGGATGAGACCGGGCATGCCGTCGCGGCGCGGAAAGAAATCCAGCATGACGATTTGCGAATATTGCAGACGTCTTTTGACAACGCCCGGTTGCTTCTCGTCGGTGACTTCGGAAATCCAGAAAGTGGATTTCATGTCCGCTGCGTTGGCCTGTTTCACGATGAACGGGATGTTCACGATGCCGCCGGTTCCGAGCGTCGTGTCGAACACCAGTTCAGTGGTATCCGAAAATGTCAGACCCTTGTTGGCTTCTGCGAGAAGGTCATTCGGTGCGGCGGGGTCGAACAATCCGTTGAACGGGTGATCAATGAAGTGCTTGTACGGCGCCAGGTAAGGGTTGTTGTCGACATCGGTTGATACGCCGATCGGCAAACCGCTTATCGTGGGAATGGACGGAGCGCCCGCGTGCGCCCGCCAGCGGCCGAGTGCAAGTACGGAATCGCCGTGAGGGATTGTCGCAAGCCGCGCGATGTCCAGACCGTCGGTGGTGCGGTTGAGCATTTGCAGAAGCAGGCCAGGCTCGTGATGGATTGCCAGCCCTGGTTTGCCGGCCAGTCCGCTATCGGGAGAGTCTTCGGCGGAGATCTGCTCGATGGTTTGCTCATAGTCGATCGCGACCAGGAACTGGTCGGCCTCATCCGGCGGAACATCGAGCGCCAGGCCCCGATTGGGAACACCCTTGTCAACAAGGCTGAACTTGAGCGTCTCGTTGTACTGGTTCATAAGGAGGCGGTATTTGAACGTGCCTTTTTCGAAGGGCAGCGCAATCATGTTCCAGCCGCGCCCCGGCAGGCTTTTCCACGTTCCCGGCAAGTGAGCAAAGGGCCCGAGATCCGCATCGCCATCTTGCGCCGGAGTGAGGGTGCGGCCGGTGGATTTCATCACCGAAAGTGCTTTCTGGTCAGCCATTTTTCTCTTCCTTGAAGTCGATTGAAATCATGCGTCACTGGTTGAATACGGCATCAGGATGCCGGCTAGAGCGCCGACCGAAGCGGATGCGGTGGCGATCAGGATGTCCGGGATGGAGGTGTTTTCACCCGGATAGAGGGCAATGATGATTGCGCCGGCCACAGATCCCAGAAGCGCCAGCCCCAACGAGCCGACCACCAGCCGATAGACCTGCGTATCCGGGACCGCTGCGCTCTTGATTTCCTCAAGAGCGTTGATCGGATCACTCTTGATCTTGCTTTCAAGGTCCGGGTCTTTTTTCAGAACGGAAAGCAACTGGTTGACCGATTTGATAGAATTACTTCCAGACATAGACATGTTCCTTTCCTGGGTTTCAGTTTCACTCCGGCCGCCGGCCCATCGGGTCCGGTGCGGCAATCCCGGCCCGTCAACCTGGAAATCCGACGATCGCCTTGAGGATGGTTGCGGGAATGGAGATGCAGCCGAGAATTTCGCTGGGTTTGGTGATGTCGGCCTTTGTGAGAACGCCGTCCTCAAAAGTCAGATCCGTGACTTTTTTCACGCAGGCGGCGCGGCGAACATCAAACGAACTGACCTGCTTGGTATTCACGACATCAACCGTCTGCCGGGACACGAGCGTTCGGCCCTTCGTCTTTATCTCGACGATGATGGGACGCATGGTCCGGAAGCAGAAACTGCCTTCGCACCGCCGCGCGACGCTGACGTTTTCGCCGGTTTTAGACAGCCGTCTGCCGGGAATGGGCCGGTTTTGCCTGTAAAGAAAGTCGCCCTCGATCGTCTTCAGAGCGAGATAGAAATTGCCGGCGCTGGCGGCACTCAGCTGATCTGCGGAGTAGGCGACCTGTCTTGGATCATCCGGATCGAAGACGAGGTCGACACTGAACGTTGGGGAGGGCCTTGCTCCATCCTGCCTGTTCGTTAGAAAGGATTTTGCTGCCTCGGAAAACAGGGAAGCTGCCGAGCTGATGATGTCAGCAGTCTTGTCTTCGTTGGTGATCTTGGCCGAGTTGAGAAGCCCGTCTGCGCCGACGGCCAGGGTAAACTGATCGTTGGCAGTCGGAAGCTGTTTCAGGTTCAACCGATAATGCGCATTCGGGTCCGCAACTCTTTTTTCCGTCGCTTTGCCAATTGTCACCTTGCCGTCCTTGTCGAGCGCGACATTGAGAGAAACAATCGACTTGGGCAGATGGTAGGCCACATAGGGTGCGTGCGGCTGTTTGTTCGCCACAAAACTGGATTCAACCGACACTGCAGTGCAACCGGACAGAAAAGCCGGCAGAGACAGAATGTAAAACCACTTACTGCGCGAAGCATTCGCTTTAAAAGTCACAGGAAGCAACATCAACACCCAAGCCTTTCATGAATGCGAACAGTCTTTCCGCATCATGAATGGCAGAGCATCTACGTTACTTAAGTGGGAAATCCCACATTGGGTGGAATTTGTTTTGAAATTCGTGTTTCAACCGCGATCACGCGCGCTGCTTCGGGCCGACCTCAAAACAAGGAAGCCGTATCGGCTGCAGGGAGGAGGTCACTGGTCCGGTATCGACAGATGCGGCACGAGTGACAGGCCGTCAGGCACGGACAGACCGGCTGCCGGCATCTGCAGGAAACCATCATCGCGTGAGCGGGATCAGGATGAGCCGCAAACCCAGCCGGAAAAGTCACGCCAAATCGTCGCCCGACACCGCCCGCCGCAACCGCGGCAGGTCCGTGATCGTGATGCTGCGCCGCTCGAGCCGGGCTATGCCCTGCGAAACCAGACGGTTCAATTCCTTGGTGACGGCTTCCCTGTGCGTTGCAATCCGTGTGGCGAGTTCGTAGTGGGATGGCGCCGGCGAGATCGTGCAGACCTCCCCATTCGCCGCTTCGGTGTCGCACAAGCGCAAGATCTCGGCATGCAGTCTTTGGCGAACCGACAGAGCCCCATACTCGAAGACGCGCTGACTGAGCCCTCTGGCTTTTGACACGAGATGTTCCGCAAGCCGCAATCCGAATGCGCCGTCAGACGCGATCAGCTTGCGGAAGTCCTTTGCGCTCATGCTGGCGATCGTGGCGTCGGTCTTGGCTTCGATCGATGCGGATCGCGGTCTGCCGTCGATTGCGGCGAATTCGCCGAAAATTCCGCCCGTGCTGATTTCCGAATACGAAACCTCCTTGCCATCAATCGAATAATCACGGACAGAAACAGTCCCGTCGATAATCAAGAACACGTCCGTCGTCTCGTCGTTCCGTTTGAGAATGGTTTCACCAGCGGTGACCCCCGTGACCAAGCACATCCGATTGATCTGAAATTCATCAAATTTATCAATGCCTTCAAACAAAGGAATTGCGTGTTTGATTGACACCTTGTCTTGTGACGTCATGCGCAGCCCCCCGCTCACCTGCCAGCAACACGCAGGAGTATAATAGAACCAGCCTGACAACCTAGTCTTATTGCTGTTCCTGACTGCAAAAAATCAGCGAGACATCATCATTATCTGGTGAGGTTTGCC
Source organism: Roseibium sp. (assembly GCF_965229775.1). Lineage (GTDB taxonomy): Bacteria > Pseudomonadota > Alphaproteobacteria > Rhizobiales > Stappiaceae > Roseibium. The sequence continues at coordinate 2,886,794 of NZ_OZ245929.1, read as the reverse complement.
TGTTCACCACGTGCCCGCAAGGACAGGCGTTTCGAAGGTGTCCGTTGATCTAACCTTCATGGCGCTCCTGCCACATGCGTCCAAGACAGAGATGCAGCAGGCTGCGACCTTTCCTGCCGTGCCAGGCCGGTTGTGTCAGGCAAACGCGCTTTTTGCGCCACCGGACTTCTGGACCTGAAAAATTGAGCTGACATCGGCTGCCGGCGGATAAGGCAAGCGCACCGGAACCTCTTTCATGCGGGGCTGCAGCACAGGGTTTCCGATGATCATCCTGTCCTGAAGGTCCTCCCATTGCTGCTGCTGCGACAGGCGCTGTATGTAGGCCGAGCCACCCATGAGCGGCCATGCATCCGCCGCGCAGCATTCATAGAACAGCATCAGCCGTGCGCGTTCGGACACATTCGGGGCGGAGCCGTGCAAGGTGCGGGCGTGGTGGATGGACATGCTTCCCGCCTTGCCGGTTATCGTGGCGGCCTTCTCAATCCGGAAATCCGGATCGCCGGGGTCCACGGCGCCGCAGAAAATGCCGTCTGCACTGTTGTGACTCAAGATCGGCCCCTTATGGGACCCGGGAATAACCTGAAGTGGGCCATTTTCCTCCGTGACATCTTCCAGAAAGACACCGAAGGCCAGCATGTCGTCGTTGGTGTGGGGATAGAAGGCCCAGTCCTGATGCCACTCGACGGCCGCCCCGCCTCCCGGCGCCTTTGCGTTGAGCTTCGATGTTTGCAGCACCGCGTCCGGTCCGACCAGTTGCCGCAAGACCTCCGTGATTCTGGAGTTCTTCAGAACCTCCCAAAAGAAAGGATGCTGCTTGTGCGGCAGTTTGATCCGCGTCAGCCTCGGATTCTCGGGACCATGGCCTTCGTCCAGATCATAAACGTCATTGCTCTCGCTCACGTTGCGCGAGCGCTCTATGAAATCATGCGTGATGTCCTGCATCCGCTTGAGCTGGTCCGGCGTCACGGCATCTTCGACAAGAAGGTAGCCGTTCTCGACGTAGTGTTCTGTCTGGTCCTTGGTGAGCATCGCGGATTCCCCTTGCGAAACTGATTTTGGTATCGATACCATACTTGATTTGGTATCGATACCACCGTCTATTGAACCCGTCAATGAATACGCAAATCCAAATGCAGGAGCAGGCGTTGGGCAAGGACAAGTGGGTCACCATGCGGGATGTCGCCGATCTGGCCGAGGTCGGAACGATCACGGTCTCCCGTGTCTTGCGCACGCCCGAGAAAGTCTCCGAAGCAAAACGGCATCGTGTTCAAAAGGCGATCGAGGAGCTCGGTTACGTCCCCGACAACACCGCCGGAGCCTTGTCGTCAAGCAGGAGCCGTGTCTTCGGAGCGATCATTTCCACCATCAGCGATTCTGTCTTCGCATCGACCCTGGATGGTTTGTCGGGCACGCTCCGCGCTGCCGGGTTTGAACTGCTCCTGACCAGCACCGGCTATGATCCGGACGTTGAAGAAGATGCATTGCGTGCTCTTCTGGCGCGCCGGCCTGACGGGGTCGTTCTGACCAGCACCTCGCATTCTGCCGGCTCCTTGAGATTGATCAGATCCCTGAGCATTCCCGTCGTCGAGATCTGGCAGTTGCCGTCCGAACCCCTGGACATCGCTGTCGGCTTTTCGAATTTTCAGGCCGGATATGACATGGCGCGTCACCTCATCGACAGCGGCCGGAAGACCATCGCGTTTCTGGGAGGCGCAGGCTTGCTGGACGAACGGGGACGCCGCCGCCGCGAAGGATATTCAGCCGCGCTTCACGCCGCCGGCAGGCCACCGATCACGTGGCCAAACGAAGACCAGGGCATACCGTCCGGCATCGAATTTGGGGCTGCATTCTTCGATCAATGTCTGAACGCAAATCCGCACATCGACGCGGTCATGTGCGTCAGTGACACGGTCGCGGTGGGCGTGCTTTGCGAAGCAAGGCGGCGCAATCTGGAGGTACCCGGAGACCTCGCCGTTTCTGGTTTTGGCGGGTTCGACGTAGCACGGCCTTCCGGCTTCGACCTGACGACGATCGAGGTCCCCGGCGAGGCGATCGGCGTCGCATCAGCCAGGGCGCTGCTCGATCCGGACGCCGCGAGGGCGAGAAAGGTCATTGACCTCGGCTACAAGCTGGTCGCGCGCGGAACAACGTAGTGGCATGTTCTGAGAATGGCGCACCGGGGAGGATTCGAACCCCCGACCCCCAGATTCGTAGTCTGGTGCTCTATCCAGCTGAGCTACCGGTGCTTCGGGTGCAGGGACGGTCATTCAGGCTATCGTGAAGCGAATAACGGTCCTGCGCAGCGGGGCCGCGTGTGCCCCGGACAGGGCGCTTACCTACTGCGCCCCGGGAGGGAATGCAAGGGACTTTTTGAACTTTTTTTCAAGGAATTGTCACACGGTTCCAAAACCTTCAGGAAAGCCAAGGAATTGGCGCAGGCAGAGGCAACGCCTCGGGCCGGGATCCCGTTCAGGACCGGCGGTCGGGAACCTTCAGACGGAAACAAGCGCCCGGTCTGGTCTCGTCCAGGTCGATGCTGCCGCCATGGGCCTTCAGCAGCTCGGCAACAATGGCGAGACCGAGCCCGACACCACCCTTCTTGGAGCCGCTGTGAAACGCCTTGAAGAGCGCCTTCCGAGTGTTTTCGGGAATGCCCGGCCCGGTGTCGGAGATCACCACGTGTACGCATTCCCCCTCTCGCATCGCCTCCATGGTGATCCGGCGGACAAGCGTCTCGTCCTTCTCCGATTCAAGGGCCTGCAGCGCGTTGCGCACGAGGTTGAGCAGCACGCGGAAGATCTGCTCCGGGTCCGCGTCGATCTCGATGTGCTCCGGCACCTTGTTCTCGAAACCGACCGTGTCATGGTCGTGCAGCCCGAGAACGTCGGCAACATCGTCCCCGACCCGTTGCAGGGCAAGCAGGCGGCGCTGCGGCGGGCGTTCCTGCGCCTTGCCGTAGGACATCACCGCCTGGGTGTAGCCGACGGCCCTGTCGAGGGTGGCGAGGATCTTCGGCGCCAGCCGGCTGACCGTCGGATCCGGCACGTGTTCCAGGCGTTCCAGGAACAGTTGCGCGGAGGCCAGAAGGTTGCGCAGATCGTGGTTGATTTTCGAGACCGCAAGCCCGAGATCGGCAAGGCGCTGCTTCTGCTGCAGGGCGCGCGACAGGGCCTCTTCCATCGCGGCAAGCCGGATCTCGGCATCGCCCAGTTCGTCCTGACGGCCGGATACGGTGATGATCCGGCTGGTGTCCTCGGGGTTTTCGGCGAAGCGCTCCATGGAGCGCGTCAGGCGGCGAAGCGGGCGGATGAAGAGCGCGCGCAGGGTGATGTAGACAAGGCTCGCGGTGATCACGGAAATGAACAGCGACAGCGCAAGGATACGGCCGGAAAAGGCCAGCATGTCCTGCTGCAGCAGGGCCACGGGCAGAACCACGTCGACACGCTCCGTGTGGCCCATCTGGCCGACACCGATCACGCGCATGACGCCGTCACCGCTGTAGGTCAGGATCTGGAAACTGCCGATGATCGAGGAAAGCGCCGAAACGTTGGCCATGTCGACCACGAAATCGACTTCGCCGGGCACGTCGTTCATGGCGATCAGGCTGCGCCGCGTTCCCTGGTCGAGCGAAATCGCGACCGCGCCCGTCGTCTGCAGCAGTTCTTCCTGAAGCCTCGGTGCGATCGTGCTCGTTTCGGCGAGGACGGAAGCGGCAACACCGGCGGTCGTCAAGCGGTCCATCAGCCAGGTGTTGCGGTAGTTGGCGATGGACGGGACATAGATGAACACTTCCGACAGCATCACGAAGACGACGGTCAGAAGCAGGAGCTTTCCCGACAGGCCGCCGAGCCGGGGCCGTTCCGGCCGGTCAATCGCCCGGGGTGTCTTTCCCGTATCGTCTGCAGGGACCGCTGCGCCTTCCGGCGCGCCCTCGTGCTTCATCTTCTGTCCGTCCCAAGAATCACTCTGTCATACGCTCATTAAATAAGCTGCAATTGTCTGAAAATATGACCTAAACCGCCAAGAACAACGACAAAACTCATCCGAACTTGCGCAAGATCGCAAGCACCCGGCGCAGCCAAACATTCTTTGGCGCGTCCGCATAGTACGAAATTGCCGCACGCCGCACCAGTTCTCCAAGCGTCGGATAGGGCGCAATGAACCCGGCCAGGTCCTTCATCGTCATCTTCTTGGACAGGGCCAGCGAGAGCAGATTGAGAATTTCACCGGCCTGGGCTCCGACGATATCGGCCCCGGCCAGACGTCCTCCCGGACCGACGATCAGTTTCAGTTTTCCGATGGTTGCACCTTCCGCCTGGGCCCGGTCATTGCCGGCATACTCGGCACTCAGGACCTTCACGGCGCCGCTATAGGCCCGCTTGGCTTCGGTCACGGTCATACCGATATGCCCAAGCTCCGGTGACGTATAAGTCACCCACGGTACGAGGGTGTTGTTCATCTTCACCGGCATGCGGAACAGAATCGAACGGATGACAAGACCGGCCTGGTATCCGGCGACATGGGTAAACTGCAATCCGCCGGCGACATCGCCGATCGCGTAGACCTTGCGGTTGGTCGTGCGCAGACCCGCGTCGACCTCAATACCCTTGCGGTCGAACCTGATCCCGGCCGCCTCCAATCCGAGATCCTGGACATTTGGTGCCCGGCCCGTCGCGACGAGAAGATGGCTCGCCTCGGTCTCCAGCGTTGTTCCGTCGGCGGACTTCGCAAAAATCTTCACTCCGCCGTCCGCCGCGGCGACGCGCTCGACGGCCGTTTCTTCGAGGATCTCGATGCCTTCGTCCCTGAGCGACTGGAGAACGATCCCGGCCAGCTCGGGATCGTCCTTGCCGAGGGGCCTGGCCGCCTCGAAAACGGTGACCTCAGCGCCCAGGCGGCGGTGTGCCTGCGCCATCTCCAGGCCGATCGGCCCGCCGCCGATAATCGCCAGGTGACCTGGCGCCTCGCGCAGCTCGAACAGGGTCTCGTTGATGAGATAAGGCACCTCGTCCAATCCGGGGATCGGCGGCACCAGGGCCGTCGACCCGGTCGCGACCACGAACCGGCGCGCCCTGATCCTGACATCTCCGACCTCGAGGGTTCTTTCGTCCGTGAAGCGGGCGGCCTCGCGCAGCACCGTGACACCAAGACCTTCGAAGCGCTCCTGCGAATCATGCGGCTCGATCGCCGCGATCACGCTGCGCACATGATCGTTGGCCCGAGCGAAGTCGATTTCGAGTCCTTCCGAATGAATGCCGAACCGGTCCTGCGCCCGGTTTCCGGCCGCGGCTTTCGCGGTCGCGAGCAATGCCTTGGACGGAACGCAGCCATAGTTGAGGCAGTCGCCACCCATGAGGCCCTTTTCGATCAGCACGACCTCAACGCCGAACGCGGCAGCGGCGGCGGCAACGGAGAGGCCACCCGAGCCGGCACCAATCACACAAATGTCGGGGGTCAGCAGTTTTGCCATTGAGGGCTCCGGTTGCGGTGGATGAAACTATGGCGAGGGTTCGCCCGCGATTGTCAGGCCGAGCGAATTCTTTTGAGGACGACCGGGATAAGGCTCGCGATCCCGAGCGCGAAGAAAGCCGCCAGCAGCTGGGGGGTCACCAGCGCGGATATCTCGATCTCGCAGGTCCCGGCCGACGCGCAGCCCGGATTTGCGGCCTCCTGCGCCTCGATCACGCTGTCGAGGCCGGACCCGATGAAAGCAAAGGCGAAGGTGCCCGGGATGATGCCGATGAAGGTCGCCAAGGCGTAGGTGGGAAGACGCACCTGAAAGATCGCGGGTGCAATGTTGACGAGCCAGAACGGAAACACCGGCGTCAGCCGCAGGAACAGGAGATAGTTGAAACTCTCATTTCGAAACCCTTCGGCAAGGCGTGACAGGAACGGGCCGGCACGTTTTGTCAGGACTTCCCCGAAAGACGACCGGGCAACGAGGAAGACAGCACATGCCCCGATGGTGGCGCCGACAACCGTGACGGTTCCGCCCGCGATCCAGCCGAACAGGAAGCCGCCGGCAATCGTCAGTAGCGAGGCTCCGGGAAAGGACAGCGAGACGCAGACGATGTAGGCCAGGCAAAACACGGCAAGCGCCGCGAGCAGGTTCTGGTCGACAAAACCGATGAGTTCCTGGCGCTGCATGATCAGGTTGGACAGGGTCAGCTGCTTGTGCAGGCCCTGTGAAAAGGCAATTATCATCAGGGCAACAAGGACAACCAGCGGAAGCCACTTCCTGAATCTGCCCGAGGCGGAGGGTTTTCCCGTTTCCTCGATGTCCTGCTCCGTTTGCTTTGGCCCGCTCATTCGGTCAGCCTTTTCCCCCAGCATGTCACGCCCCATGTAAAGTTCGTCTGCGGCGATTCTTGATGACGCCGTAGTGGTCTTTCTGCCAGATGTACCTTAAACCTCTTAAAAAGAACCGTGCTTCACTGATAAGTGACGCCATGGTGTCGCCGGTTCACCTGTGCGTGAACGGATTTTCCGCCCGAGATTCTTGGCCCGCAACGTTGACTTGAGACGGCGCGGCGCTTATAAGCGCGCACGACTGGGACATGCATTCGGACCCAAGGCTGTTTTGAGCCGCGCTCTTCCAGCGCTTCGGATGCTTCCACCAAAGAATTTAAAAATGAAAAGGGCCGCGCACGAACCGCGCGGGTAAGAACGATGAAGCGTACGTATCAACCGAGCCGTCTTGTCCGCAAGCGCCGCCACGGATTCCGCGCACGTATGGCAACCAAGAACGGTCGTCAGGTGCTCGCACGCCGGCGTGCAAAGGGCCGCAAGAGCCTCAGCGCCTGATCGGCAACCTGTGCGCAGTGCGCCGGGTTGGCGGCTGCTGCCAACACCAATCCGCTGCCATGGACACTTTGAAAAAGCGCTCCGAATTCCTCGCGGTTGCCAAAGGCGGCCGACTGGGTCGGCGCGCTTTCTTCGTTCAGGGCCTGAAGCGCAACGGCGACGCGGCATCGCGGGTCGGCTACACCGTCACGAAGAAAACCGGGAACTCCGTCATGCGCAGCCGCATCAAGCGGCGCCTGCGGGCGGCGGTTGCCGAGCTTTGCCGTGACGACATTCCGCAAAATGCGGATTTTGTGCTTGTTGCACGCGATTCCGCGCTCACTCTTCCCTTTCAAAAACTCGTTGCAGACCTTAAGTCAGGCCTAAGCCAAGTGCTGGATCCGGAGACACCGCGCGGACGGGGAAAACCGCGCCGGGGAAACCGGTCGTCTCAACCGACACCGCGCAGGAAACAGGGGTAATACCAGTTGATCTCCGAAAACCGAAACACGATTCTGGCAATCGTACTGTCCCTGATCGTCCTGCTCGCCTGGCAGTACTTCGTTGCCACACCGGAACTGGAACGCCAGCAGGCCGCCATCGAGGCGCAGCAGCAGGCGGACGCCGCACGTCAGGCCGCAACCGACGGGGGCGCCAATCCCGATGCGCCGCAACCTTCGGCGTCTTCGAGCGGAAACGCGGCGCTTCCGGCGCAATCAGTGGGTCAGAACGCCGTTTTCGGCAGTCGTGAACTGGCGGTCGCCGCCAGCGACAGGGTCGTGATCGACACGCCGCGCCTCGAAGGTTCGATCAACCTCACCGGCGCCCGCCTCGACGACCTGCGTCTCAAGGATTATCACGAGACCGTCGACAGAAGCAGTCCGACGATCGCCCTGTTTTCACCCAAGGGCAGCCCTCAGCCCTACTACACCGACTATGGCTGGGTTGCGGACCCGGGCACGAATGTGGCGCTTCCCGGACCCGACAGCGTCTGGACCGTGGAGGGCAGTGCGACACTGACACCGTCCACGCCCCTGACGCTGAGCTGGGACAACGGCGCGGGCCTCGTCTTCAAGCGCACCTATTCCGTCGACGAGAACTACATGTTCACCGTCGCACAATCCGTCGACAACAGCTCCGCCGAAGCGGTGACGCTTTATCCCTACGGGCTTATTGCGCGGCAGGGCATTCCGGAAACGACGGGTATCTGGATCCTTCATGAAGGCCTACTCGGCGTGTTCGGCGAAGAAGGCCTCCTTGAGGTCGACTATTCGGACCTCGAGGAAGAGGGCATGAACCGCCCGGCCAAGGTCGACAATGGCTGGCTCGGCATCACCGACAAGTACTGGGCCGCGACGCTTATCCCGGTGCCGGGGCAGGAATTTCAGCCCAGCTTCAGCTTCTCCAGCGTGACCGGCAATTTCCAGGCGGACTATCTCGGCAACGGCGTCGCCGTTCCGGCCGGGGGAACCGCGGAAACAAGCTCCTATCTGTTTGCGGGCGCGAAGGAAACGAAGCTCATCGACGCCTACGAGGAGTCCATCGGCATCAACCGGTTCGAACTCCTGATCGACTGGGGCTGGTTCTACTTCCTGACCAAGCCGATGTTCTTCGCGATCGACTATTTCTTCCATCTTCTCGGCAACTTCGGCGTCGCCATCCTGGTCGTGACGGTCATCATCAAGCTGATCTTCTTCCCGCTGGCGAACAAGTCCTATGTCTCCATGAGCAAGATGAAGCTCGTGCAGCCGCAGATGACCGAAATCCGGGAAACCTACAAGGATGACCGGCAAAAGCAGCAGCAGGCTCTCATGGAGCTGTACAAGAAGGAAAAGATCAATCCGCTGGCGGGCTGTCTGCCGATCCTGATCCAGATCCCGGTGTTCTTCGCGCTCTACAAGGTCCTGTTCGTCACCATCGAAATGCGCCACGCGCCGTTCTTCGGCTGGATCCAGGATCTGTCCGCACCGGATCCGACGTCGCTGTTCAACCTCTTCGGGCTCATCCCCTGGGATCCGCCGCAGCTCCTGATGCTCGGCGTGTGGCCGCTGCTGATGGGCATCACCATGTTCATCCAGATGAAGATGAACCCGGCGCCGCCCGATCCGACCCAGCAGATGATCTTCACCTGGATGCCGGTCGTGTTCACCTTCATGCTGGCCTCATTCCCGGCCGGTCTCGTGATCTACTGGGCCTGGAACAACTTCCTCTCCATCACACAGCAATATGTGATCATGCGCCGCCAGGGAGCGAAAGTTGAGCTATGGGACAATCTCGGGTCCATGTTCAAGCGAAAGAAGCCGGCCTCGGACGACGAGGCTGACAAGGCCGAAAAGAGCTGATACAACCCAAGGCCCCGCCACCCGGCGGGGCCTTTCGATTTGACAACAAACTCACAGGAGCCTGCAATCCGATGATCCGATGAAGCAAGACCTAATCCGCAAGGCGAAGCCGCCAACCGGCAGGTCGAATGCGTTCGATACGCAACACACCCTTCCCTTGTTTCTTGCTTGCCGGAGGTCTCATGCACGGCCCTTCTCCAGACACGCTTCATCCGTTCCACGGCGAAAACCACACCGTTTTCCTGAAAAACGTCATCACCCGGCCAAACATCGAGGTGGGCGACTACACCTACTATCATGATTTCGAGAACGCTCTCGATTTCGAAAACCGGAACGTGCGTTACCATTTCGACACTATCGGCGACCGGCTGAAAATCGGAAAGTTCTGCGCGCTGGCGTGCGGAACCAGCTTCATCATGAACGGCGCCAATCACGCCCTGACGGGGTTCTCCACCTATCCATTCCACATCTTCGCGGAAGAGTGGATGGATAAGTTCGACCCGGAAACGATATTCGGACATCTGCGCGGCGACACGATCGTCGGCAATGACGTCTGGTTCGGGACCAATTCCAAAATCATGCCAGGTGTCACGATTTGCTCGGGCGCCATCATCGGCGCGCATGCGGTCGTGGCCTCAGACGTTCCGCCCTACGCGGTCGTCGTCGGCAATCCGGGCCGGGTCGTGCGGCTCAGATACGACGAGGCAACCATCGAGCGTCTTCTAAGCGTTTCCTGGTGGGACTGGCCGATCGAACAGATCTCCCGTCATCTCAAGGCGATCTGGGGTGCGGATATCGACGTGCTCGAACAGGCAGCGCTTGAGGCCGAACACGGCCTCGACGGAAGATCAAAGGCAAGCTAAAAGCAGCCCATGAGCGACGAACAAACCTATTCGCAGGAAGACCTGGAAGCGGGCCGGCTGATGTTTGCCCGCCCCTGGGACTTTCTGACCAGCGTGACCGACATGTCCAACCTTCCGGACGCGGCGGGCACGGAAATCGCCTTTGCCGGCCGGTCCAATGTCGGCAAGTCCAGCCTGATCAACGCGCTGACCGGCCGAAAGGGTCTTGCCAGAACCTCGTCGACACCCGGCCGGACGCAAATGCTGAACTTCTTCGTTGCGCCCGATACACCGCTGACGATCGTGGACATGCCCGGCTATGGCTACGCGCAAGCGCCGAAGGAACTTGTCGACGCCTGGACCGATCTCGTCTTTTCCTACCTGCGCGGCCGCCCCAACCTGCGCAGGGTGATCCTGCTTGTCGACAGCCGGCACGGGATCAAGAAAAACGATCTGGAGGCAATGGCGCTGCTGGACAGGGCCGCCGTCGTCTACCAGGTGGTGCTGACGAAGTCCGACAAGATCAAGCCGCCGCAACTGGCCCGTCTCGTTTCCGAAACAGAAGCAGCGCTTGCCAAGCGCGTCGCGGCGCATCCGCTGATTGTCGCGACGTCCTCGGAAAAAAACCAGGGCATCGACGAACTGAGGGCCGAGCTCTGCAATCTGGCCAACCAATAGAGTTGGGACGCCGCCGTATGAAGGCAATTTGTGCCGTTCCGGCAAACCGGTTATAGCAGGAACCCCTGAAAGTGTTCTTTAGGTGATGGACCCATAAATGAGACTGAAATGGCATGCGAAATGGCGAGACCCCGTTAGGAAGGGTGTGCAGAGCGGGCTTCCTGCCCGGTCAAGCACGCTGACGCCACGGGGTGAAGCCATTTCCATGTCCTTCGGATTTGACCGGATTGCTTCTCCCCGGCGTCGCGAAAGGCTTGAAAATGAACCACATTTCCTGCGCTTCCGCTCCTTGAGGCGAAGCAATCCGCCTCAAACCATTTCTGCCTCATTTTTGGCTCCATCACCTAGGCCCAGTTGAGTAAACGCCTCGATGACAAATCCTGACATGTCCAGCCGCGCCCACATCATCGCGCATGCCCTGCCCTACATGCAGCGCTACGACGACAAGACCGTTGTCGTGAAATATGGCGGCAACGCCATGGGTGATCCGGCACTCGGGCAGGCCTTCGCGCGCGACATCACGCTGCTGCGCCAATCCGGCGTCAATCCCGTTGTCGTTCACGGCGGCGGGCCGCAAATCGGCAGGATGCTGCAGCGGCTGAACATCGTGAGCGAGTTCAAGGGCGGATTGCGCGTCACCGACAAGGCCACCGTCGAAGTGGTGGAGATGGTCCTGGCCGGGTCGATCAACAAGGAAATCGTCCAGATGATCAATGCGGAAGGCGGCCGCGCGGTCGGCCTTTGCGGCAAGGACGGCAATCTTGTCACCGCGCGCAAGCTGAACCGCACCGTTGTCGATCCGGACAGCAATATCGAAAGCGTTGTAGATCTCGGCTTTGTCGGCGAGCCGGCACATGTCGATCCGACCGTCCTGAGACTGGTGCTGAAGGAAGCCATCATTCCCGTCGTCGCGCCGGTGGCGCACGGCGAGGACGGTGAGACATACAACATAAACGCGGACACGGCTGCCGGCGCGATCGCCGGCTCCCTGAGTGCAAAGCGACTGCTTTTCCTGACGGATGTGCCCGGTGTTCTCGACAAGGAAGGCAACCTGATCAAGCAGCTCACCGTTTCCAAGGCCCGCGCGCTGATGGCCGACGGAACGATCTCGGGTGGCATGATTCCCAAGGTCGAGACCTGCATCGAGGCGCTTGACCGCGGCGTGGAAGGCGTGGTCATCCTCAACGGCAAGGTGCCTCATGCAGTTCTCCTGGAACTGTTCACCGACGGCGGCGCAGGGACGTTGATACGCCCGTGACCGGAAAACGCATCCTGCCCTTGGAAGGCCAGCACGCACACCGCCAGGACCTGCGGATCTTCAAGGGCGTGGAAGCCTGGGTGTTCGACCTGGACAACACGCTTTATCCGCATGAGGCGGACCTGTTTTCGCAGATCGATGAACAGATCTCCCTTTACGTCCAGAAGATCATGGACCTCAACCGCTCCGAGGCGATGGTGCATCAGAAGGCGCTGTATCACGAATACGGCACCACCTTGCGCGGGCTGATGACGACGCAAAACATCGATCCGGACGACTATCTGGCCTTCGTGCACGACATCGACTACTCCGGACTTGAGCCCAATCCGGATCTGGCGGCGGCGATCGAGGCCCTGCCCGGAAAGAAGTTCATCTTCACCAACGGCGACCGTCCGCATGCGGAACGCACCGCAGCCGCGCTCGGTATCTCCGATCATTTCGAGGACATCTTCGACATCGTGTCCGCGGATCTCGTGCCAAAGCCCAATCGCGAGACCTATGACAAGTTCATCGGACTGACGGGCATCTCTCCGGCCCGGGCCGCGATGTTCGAGGATTTGCCGAAAAACCTCAAGGTTCCGCACACGCTCGGAATGCGCACGGCATTGATCATCCCCACGGGATCGCGGGCCGTATTCGAGGAGAGCTGGGACCTCGAGGGCGATCCCTACCCCCATGTGGACTTCGTCACCGAAGATCTGACCGGTTTTCTGAAAGCAGTTCTGGGGTCCCTGCGCTAGGCACCCCGCAGGCCGGATACCGCATTTACAAAGGCTGTCCGTTGCCCCCATCCTTCGAGACAGCGCTTCGCGCTTCCTCAGGATGAGGATGCAGAGGTTTTCATGCGGTGCAACCATTCCTTCGTCACCCCGGACGAGCGGAGCGAGATCCGGGGCCCACGCGTTTCCAGAGCCCTGAGCGTGGTGCGCGTGGTTCGCGCCTGAAGCCGACACGCCTTCCATCGATCTGCGGCACCGTGGATTGGATCACGGATCAAGTTCGGGATGACAGCAGAATTCAACTCACCTCCCTCTCACCGATCGTCACCCCGGACGAACAGCGTGAGATCCGGGGCCGGGGAGCCCGGGTGTGCCGGGACGGGCATCGTACAAGCCGTCGGGCGTATGCCTCCCCGATCCCGGCTCGCGCTGCGCTTGGCCGGGATGACGACGGGAGGTAAAAGCGTGTCCTGAGCAGACGCAAAGCCCTGTCCAGAAGCAACCATGTTTTTGTTGCCAGCCCCCTCTCCCCCATGTCACCCCGGACGAGCGAAGCGAGATCCGGGGCCCACCCGTTTCCAGAGCCATGATCGTCGTGCGCGTGGTTCGGGCCTGACGCCGACACGCCTTCCATCGATCTACGGCACCGTGGATTGGATCCCGGATCAAGTCCGGGATGACAGCAGAATTCAGTTCCGCCCCCTCTCACCGATCGTCACCCCGGACGAACAGCGTGAGATCCGGGGCCGGGGAGCCCGGGTGTGCCGGGACGGGCATCGTACAAGCCGTCGGGCGTATGCCTCCCCGATCCCGGCTCGCGCTGCGCTTGGCCGGGATGACGACGGGAGGTAAAAGCGTGTCCTGAGGAAGCGCAAAGCCCCGTCCAGAAGCAACTTGTTTACGTTGCCAGCCCCCTACCCAACGAAGAAAACGCTGTCTCGAAGGATCGGCGGAGCAGTCCGGTCAAGATTACGGTCTGGTGTCCGGTCCACCACGCATGAACGCGGCGCTACCAAGTCCGGTGAAACTCGACTAGATTGAGGAAAACTCAATCAACCGGAACGCGTCCGTACATGGCTTCCCTCCGTGCCCTTCACGCCTTTTCCCTGCTGGCCCGTCACGGCCGCGCGTCGATTGCGGCGGAGAAGCTCGGCGTTTCTCCCTCCGCGCTGTCGCACCTCATGCGCAAGCTGGAGAGCGAACTGGGGGCAACGCTGGTCAATCGCGACGGACGGGGGCTGACCCTGACGGATGAGGGGCAGCGGCTTGCGCTCAGTCTCGGCGATGCCTTCGACCGGATCGAAGAAGCGGTCGACAGTTTCAAGCGGCGCGGACGCACGGAACTCAGGATCAGCACGGTCTCCACCTTCGCAACGCGCTGGCTGATCCCGCGGCTGCCGGACTTTCAGGCCGAGCAGCCCGATGTCGAACTGCTCCTGTCGACCTCAACGCGTATGGTGGATCTCGATCGCGAGAACTATGACTGCGCGATCCGGCTGGGGACCGGCAACTGGCCAAGCGTCAAAAGCCATCTCCTGTGGCGGGAACACCTCGCCGTTGCCATGGCACCCGGCCTCGTGAGCGGCAAGGACCCTTCTGATCCCGCCGTCCTGGAGAGCCTGCCTCTCCTGCACAGTTCCGCACGCAGGAGCGACTGGACCGAATGGCTTGAAACGGCCGGCATCGCGCATACCGACATCAACTCCGGGACAGTCCTGCAAAGCCGTGACCTTGCGATCCAGGCGGCGATTGCCGGCATGGGCGCCATCGTGATCGACCGCCGGTTCGTGTCCCAGGAACTGGACGCGGGACATCTGGTTTCGCCCGATTGGACGGTTCGGGAACTGGAAACCGGATACTGGTTCGTCAGGTCACCCGTGAGGACATTGACCCGGCCCGTTGCCGCGTTCCGGGACTGGCTGCAGACAGCGGCGGGACAGGCATAGTTACCCAAGCCCCCTGCCATTCATCAGAAGGTCACCCAGGTTCTTCGCGCATTTCGTGGCCTCGTCGCCGTGCAGCGGCCAGTCCTGCATCAGCCCTTCGACGATCAAGGTGATTTCGCCTTGCCGGTCCGCAAGGCCCGACAAATCGGCGACTGCCTGCGCCACCTCGTTCTTGTGTTTCGAAAGCAGGGTGCGGAGCCGCTCGTCCCTTGGTGCGGCGGCGACCGCGGCGTGAAACAGGCAGCCGTGAGCGGCCTCCGACGCCATCCAGCCGGCTATTCTGTCAAAGAGCGTATGCAGCGCCGGTTTTCCCGTTGCCGGCACGTTGGCGAAGACGAATTGCATGTAGCGCCGATGTCGGTGTTCCAGCGCGCACAACACCATTTCCTCCCGCGACGGCACGTATTTGTAGAGCGTCCTCAGGCTGACGCCCGCCGCCTCGCGCAGGCTGTCGATATTCGGCTCCGCAAATCCGTTTTCCGCAAAAGCTCGCTCGAGCCCGGCCGCGATCCTGGTTTTCGTGTCGGTCATGCTTGACGGGGTAGAATAAATCCTCTACCTGAGCAAGTAGAACAAACATTCTACCGGAGACATTCCATGTCCGTACCCGAAAAGATGCATGGTGTGGTCCTGATCGGACACGGCGGTCCCGACATGCTGCAGTGGCGGGAAGATCTCGACACGCCGCGCCCGGCGCCCGGAGACGTGCTTGTTCGCGTGCTTGCAGCCGGTGTCAACAACACGGACGTCAACACACGTATCGGCTGGTATTCAAAGGGAGACAATGACGCGGAAGACGCGGCCTGGACGGGTGTTGCGCTGAAACTGCCGCTGGTTCAGGGCGCGGATGTGTGCGGCACGATCGTTGCCGTCGGTGAGGGGGTCGACCCGGGACGGATCGGTGAACGTGTCCTGATCGAGCCCAGCCTGGTGGAAGCCGACGGCAAACCTCTCGCCTCACCCTGGTATTTCGGATCGGAATGCAACGGTGGCTTTGCCCAGTTCACCAAGGTGGCCTCGCGCCATGCCCACGCGGTCATGTGCGATCTGTCCGACGCCGCGCTGGCCTCGTTTCCCTGTTCCTATTCGACGGCCGAGAACATGCTCGAACGCACGGGCGTCAAGGCGGGCGACACGGTGTTCGTCACCGGCGCTTCCGGCGGTGTCGGCTCGGCAGCGATCCAGCTTGCCAGGGCCAGGGGCGCCAGGGTGATCGCGGTGACGAGTCCCTCGAAGTCCGAAGCGCTGCTGGCGCTTGGCGCTGACCGGACCCTCACCAGGGACGCGGACTATGCCGGTGAACTCGGGATCAGTTCCGTCGATGTGGTGATCGACCTTGTCGCCGGCGAGAAGTGGCCCTCCCTGCTCGAGATCCTGAAACCGCGCGGACGATACGCCGTGTCCGGCGCGATCGGCGGCCCCATGGTGGAACTCGACGTACGCACGCTTTACCTGAAGGATCTCAGCTTTTTCGGCTGCACGGTTCTTGAGCCCCAGGTCTTCGGCAACCTGGTCAAACGGATCGAGGCCGGGGAGATCAAGCCGCTTGTTGCGGAGACCTATCCCTTGCGCGACATCGCCATTGCGCAGGACGCATTCGGGAAGAAGGGCCACATCGGCAAGATCGTTCTGGAAGTCGCCTAGGCGGATCTCCGGGTCCGTCCGGAGCGGCGTCAGCCCGCCAGGATAATGCCGACGACGGCCGCGACGATCAAAAGACAACCGAAGATCTCCGAGCGTGTAATCACCTCCTTGAAGACCAGCCAGGACGCCAGGAAGGTGAAGACCAGTTCGATCTGGGCGAGGGCGCGGACATAGGCGACATTCTGCAAGGTCATGGCGGTGAACCAGCCGATGGAGCCGGCGACACCCGAGGCGCCGACCCAGACCGCGGCGCGCCAGGCTTTCAGGCTGGCGCGCAGTTCTTCCGGTTCGCGCATGCGCATCCAAATGGTCATCGCAAGGGTCTGGAACAGGGTCGCATAGACAAGGGCCGTCGCCGCCTGCATCGCGACGGTCGTCCCCTCCAGTGACAGGGACGCGGTGCGATAGGCAACCGCAGATGCGCCGAACAGGGCGGCCGAGGCCAGCCCGATCAGGGCGGGCCGGCCGAAAAGCGATGAGCGAACGGCCGATACGGTCAGCGGCACACGCGCAAGAGAAATGACGATGACCCCGGCGATACCGACCATGATGCAAAAGGCGGCGGCCCAGGTGACACGTTCGCCCAGAACCACAAGCCCGAAGAGCGCCGCCTGGATCGGCTCGGTTTTCGAATAGGCCGTGCCGACCGCAAAATTGCGGAAGGAGAACAGGTAGATCAGCAGGAAGGTGGCGCCGATCTGCGCCAGTCCCCCGAGCGCACCGGCAATGAAAAGCGTCGCGGTCGGTTCCGGCAGCGGACTGGCGAAGACAAAATGCAGAACCGCGGCATAGACCAGGGCGAAGGGCGCACCGTAGCCGAAACGGACGAAGGTCGCGCCGGTGTTGCCGAGCCTGCCCTTCAGATGCTTTTGCATTGCCGTCCGCAGGTTCTGACAAAAGGCGGCAAAAATCGTGATGGGAATCCAGAGTTCCACGTCCGTGCGCTCGCTTCAGTTGATGTCAGGTCACCTTATGCTGTCCGCTTTCATTGGAAACTAGCGCAAACGGCAAGGGTCACGTTATTTTTTCTCAACAGAAACCGAACGCGGAAGCGACAGGTTCCACAAGGAGACCGAGGACAACCGGCCTGCCTCGCGGCTCCCCAATCCCGGCACTGCGCTGCACTTTGCCGCGATGACAGCAGAATTCAGTTCACCTCCCTCTCACCGATCGTCACCCCGGACGAACAGCGTGAGATCCGGGGCCGGGGAGCCCGGGTGTGCCGGGACGGGCATCGTACAAGCCGCCGGGCGTGTGCCTCCCCGATCCCGGCTCGCGCTACGCTTGGCCGGGATGACGACGGAAGGTAAAAGCGTGTCCTGAGCAGACGCAAAGCCCTGTCCAGAAGCAACTTGTTTACGTTGCCAGCCCCCTCTCCCCAATGTCACCCCGGACGAGCGAAGCGAGATCCGGGGCCCACTCGTTTCCAGAGCCTTGATCGTCGTGCGCGTGGTTCGGGCCTGACGCCAACACGCCTTCTATCGATTTGCGGCACCGTGGATTGGATCCCGGTTCAAGTCCGGGATGACAGCAGATTTCAGTTCACCTCCCTCTCCTCGATCGGCACCCCGGACGAACAGCGTGAGATCCGGGGCCGGGGAGCCCGGGTGTGCCAGGAAGGGCATCGTACAAGCCGCCGGGCGTATGCCTCCCCGGTCCCGGCTCGCGCTGCGCTTGGCCGGGATGACGACAGAAGGCAGGATCAAGTGAGCGCGAGAAAGTCGCGTCTCAAGGGAGGACGACAACCTGTCTCGCTGGCCGGGCCATACCCACATTGCCGTCCCGGTTTGCCGCGCAGGCGGCAAGACCGGGAACCGGTAATCCGTGCGGGCCGCACAATGCCGAAGGCGCTCTGACAACGGGATACTGGATCCCTGCCTTCGCAGGAATGACAACGAAAGACCGTGCCACAGACGTTTCCGCCTCACATCGCCAAGACCTCATCCTGAGGAGGACCTTCAGGTCCGTCTCGAAGGATTGGCGGCAGGATCTGGACGCGCGGCGTATCCTTCGAGACGGCGCTGACGCACTTCATCAGGATGAGGCCATGAATCAGAGGGACGGCAATCAGGTGCAGGACGGTCGGGGCTCGCATTTCGTCCGTCGTTTGCCCGGGCGACGTGCATGCGCGGAGCCGCAATGTCGCCTTCGGAACACTTGGTATACCGGCAATGCTTGACAGGCCTCGGTCCGGCGGCTTAGGTCCGCGCACGCATTCATCAACGCCCGGAGATCTCATCCAGATGACCCACGACCTTGCCGCCCTGTCCCAGATTATCGACGCGGCATTCGAAGACCGCGCTTCCATCGATACCTCCACCACTGGTGACGTCCGCGATGCCGTCGAAGCGACACTGACCCTGCTCGACCACGGACAGTTGCGTGTTGCGGAAAAGAAGGACGGTGACTGGATCGTCAACCAGTGGGCCAAAAAGGCGGTTCTGCTGTCTTTCCGGCTCAACGCCATGGAAGTCATCAAGGGCGGTCCGGGCGAAGCCGTGTGGTGGGACAAGGTTCCGTCCAAGTTCGACAGCTGGAGCGGGCTGGAATTTGAACAGGCCGGTTTCCGCGCCGTGCCGAACTGCACCGTGCGCCGGTCCGCCTTCATCGGCAAGGGCGTCGTTCTGATGCCGTCCTTCGTGAACCTCGGCGCCTATGTCGACGAGGGGACCATGGTCGATACCTGGGCGACGGTCGGTTCCTGCGCGCAGATCGGCAAGAATGTTCACCTGTCCGGCGGTGTCGGCATCGGCGGTGTGCTGGAGCCCCTGCAGGCCGGTCCGGTGATCATCGAAGACAATTGCTTCATCGGCGCCCGCTCGGAGGTTGTCGAAGGCTGTATCGTGCGCGAGGGTTCCGTCCTCGGCATGGGCGTCTATATCGGCAAGTCGACGCGTATCGTGAACCGCATGACCGGCGAGATCAGCTACGGCGAAGTGCCGCCCTACTCCGTGGTCGTTGCCGGTTCGATGCCGACCGCCAGCCTGATGGGCAACGGCGAAGCGGCTCCCAACCTCTATTGCGCCGTCATCGTGAAAACGGTCGACGAACAGACCCGGTCGAAGACGGCCATCAACGAGCTGTTGCGCGACTGACCGTCGCCACGCCGCCAGGATCCCGAACCCCGCCCCACAAGGCGGGGTTTTTCATGCCCGCCAGAGAATGCCCACCACCTGTCCGATCACGAGCGACAGAAGGATATCGAGAACGACGACGCCGATCGCCAGACTGATCGAGGCCTGAAGCACGATCCTGGCAATCAGGAAGTGGTACCAGAGGATCACACCCAGACTTGTCAGCGACAGCAGGACTGCAATCCCGGGCGATATGATGCCGAGCAGGAACAGGATGTAGGTGATCATGTAGGGAACGGCGGTCAGCAGGCTTGTCCAGTTGCGGACCACAATGAACGGCACGTAGCGCTGGGAAATACCGATGGGGGCGGCGATCACCGCGAGGATGAGCGGCAAGGCAAGCCAGTTGACGCCATGCCCGAAAAACTGTGCCGTCCAGAAGGCGCTGTCGGGGAACCCCTCCGGATGGAACATGTTTTCTGCGATATAGAGCTGCTTTTCGAACATACCGCTCAGAAGAAAAAGCGGGATCAGCAGGAAAATGACCTGAAACGAGCGCCAGAAGCCCTGCAGCGACTGATCGAAATACGCCTGACCTTCTGGCCGGTTGCGCAACAACAGCCAGGACCCGTCGAGAGCCGCACGGATTTCGTTCATGCTGATCAAGGTCGAGCCGCTCCCGGTTCATTTGAAAAGTACCTGATGAGAAATCTTTTGTAGATTGCGGTCAGGCGGTCAAGATCCTCCAGGCTCACGCACTCATCAACCTTGTGCATGGTCTGACCGACCAGCCCGAACTCGACAACGGGGCAATAGTTCTTGATGAACCGGGCGTCCGAGGTGCCGCCGCCGGTGGACAATTCGGGCCTTCGCCCGGTTTCCGTCTCAACGGCTGCGCCCAGCGTCTCGATCAGCGCATCGTCCTTCGTCAGGAACGATTCGCTGGCGTCTCGCTTGAATTCCAGGCCGAGTTTCAGGTCGCCAAGTGGAACGGCGGCGAGCGTGTCCTGGATTTTCTCCTTGAGACTTTCAAGTGACCAAGCGTCGTTGTAGCGAATGTTGAACCGGGCCTCGGCATGCGCCGGGATGACATTGAAAGCCGGATTGCCGACGTCGACCGTGACGATTTCCAGATTGGAGGGCTGGAACCGCGCGTTGCCCGTGTCGAGTTCCAGGGCTTCGAGCGCCGCCAGAAGCCGGACGAGCCCGGGAATGGGATTGTTCGCGAGATGGGGATAGGCGGCATGCCCCTGCGTGCCGGACACGGTTATCGTGCCGGAAAGCGATCCCCTGCGGCCTACCTTGATGGCGTCTCCCAGGCTTTCCGGGTTGGTCGGTTCCCCGACGATGCAGGCATCGAAGCTGTGGCCCTGCTGTTCGGCCCACTCGAGCAGCTTCACCGTGCCGTTCACGGCAGGCCCTTCCTCGTCGCCCGTGATGAGAAAGGAAATCGCACCGCCGAAATCCGGACCGGCCTCGCCCAGAAACTCCAGGGCAGCGGCCGCGAAGGCGGCAACTGCACCTTTCATGTCGACCGCGCCACGGCCATAAAGGACACCGTCGGAAATGTCGGCGCTGAACGGGCCGTGGGTCCAGTCGTTCTCGGCCCCTGCCGGCACGACATCCGTATGTCCTGCAAAGACGAAATGCGGACGTCCGGATCCGATCGTCGCAAACAGGTTTTCGACGTCGGGCGTGTCCTCGTCCGTAAAGACGACCCTGGAGACCGAAAACCCGGCTTCCTCCAGGAGTTCCTCAAGCCGGGCCAGCGCGCCTCCTTCCGCAGGTGTCACGGACGGGCAGCGAATGAGGTCCTGGGCGATGGAGACGGCATTTGACGGCATGACGGGCGGGATCTCACGACAGAATTATGATGGAAATTGGATGAAGTCAGCTCTTGCGCCAATAGCTGTTGGGCAGCGGGCCGTTCTTGTTCGCCTGCATCTGGCTGGGAATGAAGCCGAGAACCAAAACAACGATGAGATTGATACCCGGCAGGAAAATGAGCAGAGCCCAGAACCCGCTCTGACCAATGTCCTGAAACCGCTTGATCACGATGGCGAGTTCGAACCATTGAAGCACGAAAAACAGAAGCGGGAACAACGGATTTGAACCGGCAAAGGCGCTTGGTGTCACGTCTTCCGGGTTCGGAATACCCGGGATGGACAAAAACCAGATGCGAATTGCGATGCCGATGATGACCCAGACAAGCGCAAAACAGAGCCAGTAAGGCTCCCTGCCGATTCGGC
This sequence comes from Roseibium sp., assembly GCF_965229775.1. Lineage (GTDB taxonomy): Bacteria > Pseudomonadota > Alphaproteobacteria > Rhizobiales > Stappiaceae > Roseibium. The sequence continues at coordinate 2,865,259 of NZ_OZ245929.1, read as the reverse complement.
CGAAGGGACTCATGAGGGCCCATACCGGACCTGGTGCGATATTCGCGCTCTGAGGGGGTGTGTTCATTCAATCCGGCTCGCGTAAATTAGTCTTGGACACGGAGGTAGACGCATAAGCGCCCGGGATCAAGCACCGTCGTCCCGCCGAACCTCCGTAAAAGTAGGTAGGTGCAGCCACGAGAATGAGAAAAGTGTCCACATGCGGGAATTTACGCGGCGGAATTTTTATGGATTATGCACGGCAAGCAAGTCTAGTTTAGGGTGATTCAAAAGCAACGCCGTCGGGGGGCCCCATCATGACCGGTGCTATACAAAAATTCATATCCGCGTGCACTTTTACGCTCTTATTCTGCATAACCGTTTTGACCGCGTCAACAGGTATGGCTCAGGACGCATCGTCCGAGCTACCGCCGCCGCTTCAGCCCGAGGCAATGCAAAAACTGGTGTCGGACCTTGATCCGGAACAGGTCGAAGCGCTCACGGACCTGATGACGCTACTGCAGCAAAGCGCCGCAGCGGGCGAAGCTGCGGACGCTGTACCCGAAGGCCCCGGGCTTCTCGCGCAACTGCAAACGGCTGCAGGAAATTTCGGCGGCATGGTGGTCGGGCATTTCCAGAACCTTCCCGACCTGTTCACCAGTCTGTTTTCGGCCATTGGAGCGCTGTTTTCCGGATCGATCGCGGGTCCGATACACTTTCTGATCGGCGCCATCGCCATCATTCTTGCCGCCGGCTTTGCCGCCGAGTTCCTGGTCAACCGCCTGGTGGCCAGCCGGCGTGACACCATCCAGAGCAAGTCCCCGGACAGCCTCTTTGAAACCGTTAAAATGGTTTCGACCCGGGCAGGGTTCGATCTTGGCGGTCTGATCGTCTTCGCGATTGTTGCGCTTGTTGTTGCCCGGGTTGCGGTGTTTGATCCCGCGACCCGCTCCTATGCGCTCCAGGCGGTTTTCTGGATCGTGTTCATGCCGAGGCTGGTGGCGGCCCTGCTGCGCTTCGCGCTTGCCCCCAACAGGAGCGAACTGCGCCTTGTCACCGCTGACGATCCGACCGCAAAGTCGCTCTACCACAGTTTCACCACCCTGTTTGCCATCGTCGGCATCGCCTTTTTCCTGCGCAACCTGATGGTCGGCGCCGGAACGGATGCGGGCGGCACCTTCCGTTTCTTCGTCGGATTCGGTGTCAATGCCTGGATCATTGCGGTGATCTGGAAAGCCCGCCACGGACTGACAAGCATCATCCTGGGAGACGAGGCCGATCCGACATCGGGTCTGGAGCGGATGGCGCGCTTCTGGCCCTATTTCTCCATGGCCTTCATTGCCTTCAACTGGCTGCTGGTGCAGTTCACCGCGAGCATGGGTATTGATGCGCTGACCGCGGGCCGGTCGCTCGCCGTGATCGCGCTCGTCGTCTTTGCACCGTTTCTCGACACGATGGTGCGCGGCATCGTTTCCCATATCGTGCCGCCCATGCAGGGAGAAGGCCCGGTTGCCGAAGCGGCCCACATGCAGACCCGGCACAGCTACGTCCGGATCGCCCGCGTCGCGCTCCTGGCGTTCCTCGTTCTGGTTGTTGGCCGCATTTACGGTCTGAACCTTCTCGCGCTTGGCGGCGACGACGGATCTGCCGTTGCCCGCAACAGCGTCATCTTTCTCCTGATCCTTGCAGCAGGTTACCTTGCCTGGGAAATCACCAACCTCTGGGTCGCCCATCAGTTGGCAAAGGATTCGCCGCCTGCGGAGTCCCAGGACGATGACGCGGAAATGGGCGGTGCCGGCAAGTCGCGCCTTGCGACCATCCTGCCGCTGATGCGGGTGGTTCTTCAGATCACCATTATCACCCTCACCGCGCTTCTCGCGCTCAGCCAGCTCGGCATCAACATTACGCCGCTCCTCGCCGGTGCGGGCGTGATCGGCCTGGCCATCGGCTTCGGGGCGCAGACGCTGGTGCAGGACGTGGTTTCAGGCGTGTTCTTCCTGATGGACGATGCCTTCCGGCTCGGCGAATTCATCGATACGGGCGGCACCCAGGGCACCATCGAGAAGATCTCGATCCGCTCGCTCCAGCTGCGCGGAACGAAAGGTGCGGTCCATATCGTTCCCTATGGCCAGATCCCGAAGCTGACCAACCTGTCGCGCGACTGGGTGATCATGAAGCTGAAATTCACGGTTCCGTTCGATACGGATGTCGAAAAGGTGCGCAAGCTCTTCAAGAAGATCGGCCAGGAAATCATGGAGATGGAAGAGTTCAAGGACGACCTGCTGGCCCCCTTCAAGGGACAGGGCGTCGCAGACGTGGACGATGTCGGCATCGTCGTGCGCGGCAAGTTCACCACCAAACCCGGCAAACAGTTCGGCGTACGCAAGGAAATCTACAAGCGCGTGCAAAGGGCGTTTGAAGAAAACGATATCCAGTTCGCACGCAAGGAGGTCCGGGTTCAGCTTCCGGAAAACACCAATCTCGACGACAAGCAGAAGGAGGCGCTCGCGTCCGCCGCTGCTGCCGCCTCGGCCGCGGAAACGGGCAAGCCACCTGCATAACCGCGACGGTTTCCGATCCGGGTGCTCTCGGCTGCCGGGCTGCGGCAGACCGGGGCCCGGCCCGGATATGCAGACAAATGACGTTTCCCGATCCCTTCAGAGGGCCGGGAAACGTAAGCCTTTCTCCTCATTGAGCGATGCCGCCTTCCATGCCTAAAATCGGCTGTCTGTAGGAGGGCAGTCTTCTTTTAATCGGCTTTGGGAGGAAGCTGGCACATGAACGAGAATACGACGACCCCGGGCGAGCACGGGACAGACGCCGCGCCAGCCGCCGGGGCATCGGGAACCGCCGCGAAAGATAAGCTCCGGCCGATGCCGCTCGTCAACAAGATCACCGCCGACGATGTGATTGATGCGCTGGCCAGCGGACTTGCCGATTTCCGCAAGGCGCCGGTCTACGGCCTCGCGATCGGCGCCCTCTTTGCCGCCGGCGGCCTGTTCGTCATCCTGAGCGCCGCCGCCCTGAAGATGAGCTACCTGTCCTACCCAGCCGCCGCCGGTTTTGTTCTGATCGGCCCGTTTGCCGCAGTCGGCCTCTATGAAGTCAGCCGGCGTCTGTCGACAGGCGAGGAGCTCTCCTGGTCCGCCATCCTGGGAACCATGTGGGCGCAGAAGAGCCGCGAGCTGTCCTGGATGGCCTTTGTCGTGCTTTTCATCCAGATCATGTGGATGTACCAGGTCAGGCTGCTGCTGGCCCTGTTCCTCGGGTTCAAGTCCTTCGCGACGTTCGACGAGTTTCTGACGGAGATCATCACCACGCCGGAAGGCCTGATGTTCCTCGCGGTCGGACACGTCGTCGGTGCCATCCTGTCGCTGATTCTGTTCTCCCTGACCGTGATTTCCTTTCCGCTGCTGCTGGAGGAAGACCGGGATTTCATCACCGCGATGATCACCAGCGTGCGTGCCGTCGTCACGTCCCCGATCCCGATGATCGGCTGGGCGCTTGTCGTGACGGCGCTGCTGATCGTGTCGATGGTGCCGGCGTTTCTCGGCCTGGTCGTGGTCCTGCCCGTTCTCGGACACACGACCTGGCATCTCTACAAGAAATGTGTCGTGATACCCGAAGAGAGCTCACAAGGCGCGGTAAATTAACGAATGTTTGCGGTGATCCCGGAATAGTCTTACGTTCAGTAAACGCTGCCTTAGCCTGAGTGTGGCACAACATGACGGTTATGCGGGATCACCAGCTTTGCAAGGACGGCGCATGAGCGAAGCAGCAAAATCAGCAACACCCTGGTCTGGCCTGGCCGGCATGGCACTCGGCGCCCTGGCGCTTGTCCTGGCGCTTTTTCTGCACAGCGCCGGACCGCTCGATCCCCAACCGACGATCGGCCAATCAATCGGCGAGATCGCGGCGGATATCCGCACATCCGCGCTGAAAGGCCTCAAGGGCGAGGAACTGCCGGAGCCGCAGGCCCAGTCCTGGAGCCTCGACCGGACGCTCGCAGTCGTTGCCTATGTCCTTGCCGGACTTGCGGTGGTCCTGGGTATCGTCGGTCTCGTTCTGAGAGAAAACCGGCGCGTGGCCGTTGCCGCCCTCGGCTTCGGCGGCATTGCAATCGGGTTTCAGCTGTTCGTCTGGACGGTCATGATCATCGCAGGCGTGATGATCATCGGGTACATCCTGACCCATCTCGGCGACATCTTCGGCGGATTTGGCTAGGGACAACAGTCTTTCGCTCAGGGTACGCACCCTAGTCCGCCTCGATGTCCTCTGCCTCCAACGTGGCCTTTTTGTGCTGCCACTCGCGCAAAAGTTCAATGTCGGTTTCGGCAGGACGGTAGTCGACACGCGTCAGATAAAGCCCATCGGCGGGCGCAACCGGGCCGCAGGCCTTGCGGTCACGGGCCTGAAGCGCCTCGGTGATGGCGCCCGGACCCCATTTGCCTTCGCCGACAAGCCGGAGCGAACCGACCATCGACCGGACCTGATTGTGCAGAAAGGACCGGGAGGAACATTCCGCGATGACGAACTCGCCATCCCGGAAGACCCGAAAGTTCTCGAGCGTTTTTTCCGGGCTCTTTGCCTGGCAGCGTGCGTGCCGGAACGTCGTGAAATCGTGGTGGCCGACAAATTCCTGCGCGGCTTCGTTCATCGCGTCCGCATCGAGATCCGGCTTAACGTGCCAGGCCAGACCGAGCTGATGGGTCAGAGGCGGTACGCGGTTGTGGATCCGGTACCGGTAGGACCGGCGGATGGCCGAAAAGCGGGCATCAAAGCCCTCATGCATTTCGGTGCAGTCCAGGATCACGACCGGATCCGGCTGGCAGTGAAAATTCATCGCTCCCATGATCGTTCTGACCGGCCAGGGTTTTGAAAGATCCGCATGGCAGACCTGTCCGGTCGCATGGACACCCGTATCCGTTCGCCCGGCCCCGCCGATCGTGACCTCTTCGCCAGAAAACGCCTTTATGGCGCGCTCGATCACGGCCTGAACGGATGGTCCGTTGGCCTGCCGCTGCCATCCGCAAAACGGGCGGCCGTCATATTCCACGGTCAGCTTGTATCGCGGCATTCCGGAAAGCTCTGTCTATTCGAATTCTTGGAACGGAGTGGCAAAGGCCACTTCGATGGGGAGATCTCGGGAGCCCGCGTCGGTCAGAGCCAGCGCCATGAAGGCGTCGCCCGCGTAGGGTCCCTGAACCTTGCGCGCCAGCACCGGATCGAAGCCGAAGCGCGGATAGTAGGACGGCGGACCGAGCACCAGAACAAGATCCTCCCCTATCTCCTTCAGCCGGTTCAGCGACGCGGTGATCAGGGCGGAACCGACGCCCTGCCGCTGGTCTCCCGGCCAGACCGAAACCGGTGCTAGGCAGGCAACCTGGAGCCCCTGCCCCGGACCGATCGCTGCCGGTGTGACACGGCTATAGGCGACATGGCCAACCGTCTTGCCGTCTGCATTCACCGCGACCTGCTCAAGGACCAGGGCTCCGCAGTGACGCAGTTTCTCGACAAGCCGTGCTTCCATGTCGGACGGAAAGGCAGCTGCCACGAGGTCGCGGACGGTGGCTTCATCCCTTGCCTCCACATCTCGGATCGTCAGGCCGCCGGCAGTGGTGTCATCGCTCATGCGTGTCTCCTGTCGCCTGCATCTTAGCGTATGGACTCATGAATGAGGCCGAAAGGGTTTGAGGCGGCGTGCTTGACCGGGGAGGAAGCCCGCTCCACACAATCTTCCTAACGGGATTTCGCCATTTTGCATGCCATTTCAGTCGCATTTATGAGTCCGTACCCTAGTGCGGCGAATTTGAAGTTCGCATCATTTCTGCAGCAGTCTCCGAAGCGAACTTCAAATTCGTAAACCGCACTAGAAACATAGACTTGCTAGTCACCTTCTTGAATCTGAAGTTCGTTCGAAGCCGCTGAAAAATGAGTCGAACTTCAGATTCAGGTGACTAGTCCAGGCGTGCCCCTTCAGAAAGAGATGCGCCGCGCAGGAAGTCGGCCCCGCTCATCGGCTTCTTGCCCGCTCTTTGCACCTGCTCCAGGCGGACGGCACCGGAACCGCAGGAGATCACCGGGACCTCAGCCATGCCGATGACGGTGCCCGGCGCTCCGGAACCACCGGCAACGGAACTTCTGAGGACTTTCACACGTTCCGGCTTGCCGCCAAGCGGCATTTCACACCAGGCACCGGGAAAGGGCGACAGACCGCGAATGTGATTGTGCACCTCTTCGGCCGTCTTCGACCAGTCGATCCTGGTTTCCTGTTTCGAAAGCTTCGCCGCGTAGGTGACGCCCTCCTCCGCCTGGGGCTGCTCGCCGAGCGCGCCGCGTGACAGGGCTGCCAGGGCACGGACCATGAGGTCACCCCCGAGGCCCGAGAGCTGGTCATGCAACTCCCCGGCGGTCATGTTGGCGCCGATCGCAACGGTTTCCGACATGCAGACCGGACCGGTGTCGAGGCCTTCTTCCATGTGCATGACCTGCACGGCGGTTTCCGTGTCGCCGGCCATGACGGCCCGGTTGATGGGGGCCGCGCCACGCCAGCGCGGCAGCATCGAGGCGTGCAGGTTGAGGCAGCCGTATTGTGGAGCGTCGAGCACCGCTTTCGGCAGCAGAAGGCCATAGGCGACGACGACGGCAACATCCGCGTCCAGCGAGGCGAACTTCTCCTGCTCTTCAGCGTCCTTCAGGCTCTTCGGTGTAAAGACCGGGATCGCGAAGGATTCGGCGGCCTCGTGGACCGGCGACTTCTTCAGGTCCATGCCCCTGCCGGCCGGCCGTGGCGGCTGCGAATAGCAGGCAATGACGTCGTGTCCCTGTCCGACGATTTCCATGAGGGTCGGCACCGAGAATTCAGGGGTACCCATAAAGACGACGCGAAGAGACATGTGGCTCCTTTGAGCTTCACCGTTAATCCCGAGTTTCGCGCCCCTTATTGCGCCTTAAGCCGTTGCGGGCAAGTGCGCAGGTGGCCACAGACGAAAACGACCTTCCTTCCTGGTGCAATCGCTTCCGCAATTGAGGTGTTGCGCTCTTTGGAGTCATCCCGGCCAAGCGTAGCGCGAGCCGGGACCGGGGAGCCACTGTACTCGCCGCCGGTTCTCGTCTGTCCCGGCACGGTTCGGGCTCTCCGGCCCCGGGTCTCACGCTGTTCGCCCGGGGTGACGAACGGGCGTTGAAACGCTCTCCTTCCAGAGGGTCATCCCCGACTTGATCGGGGATCCAATCCACGTGTGCCGGAGATGCGCCGCAAGAGGCGGATTTCGGCGGGCTCCCCTTCCCGTCAAACAACAAGCGTTCTGGAAGCGAGTGGGTCCCCGATCAAGTCGGGGATGACAGCTGTAGTGAACTGAAAGTCACCCCCGCCAAAACGCATCTGTCCCCCGGCCAAGCGCAGCAACGCTGCGCACCGGTTCTGAATGACCCTTTCCCACAGCGCCGTCCCGGACCTGATCCGGGACCTCCCGTGTTCAACCCGAACAGGCCCCGGTTCGAGACCGGGGCGGCGCCTGCCTTGCTGCCCATCCTTCGAGACAGCGCGCTGCGCTTCCTCAGGACGGATTATGTCCTCTCAAGGGTCATCCCGGCCAAGCGTAGCGCGAGCCGGGACCGGGGAGCCACTGTACTCGCCGCCGGTTCTCGTCTGTCCCGGCACGGTTCGGGCTCTCCGGCCCCGGGTCTCACCTTGTTCGCCCGGGGTGACGAACGGGCGTTGAAACGCTCTCCTTCCAGAGGGTCATCCCCACAAAACCTCCTCTGTCGTTCCGGTCAAGCGCAGCAAATCCGCGCACCGGTTCGCAATGACGTTTGTCTTCACCGCCGTCCCGGACCTGATCCGGGGCCTCCCGTGTTCAACCCGAACAGGCCCCGGTTCGAGACCGGGGCGGCGCCTGCCTTGCTGCCCATCCTTCGAGACAGCGCGCTGCGCTTCCTCAGGACGGATTATGTCCTCTCAAGGGTCATCCCGGCCAAGCGTAGCGCGAGCCGGGACCGGGGAGCCACTGTACTCGCCGCCGGTTCTCGTCTGTCCCGGCACGGTTCGGGCTCTCCGGCCCCGGGTCTCACGCTGTTCGCCCGGGGTGACGAACGGGCGTTGAAACGCTCTCCTTCCAGAGGGTCATCCCCGACTTGATCGGGGACCCAATCCACGTGTGCCGGAGATGCGCCGCAAGAGGCGGATTTCGGCGGGCTCACCTTCCCGTCAAAAAACGAGCGTTCTGGAAGCGAGTGGGTCCCCGATCAAGTCGGGGATGACGGCTGTAGTGAACTGAAAGTCGGCCCCGCCAAACGCATCTGTCCCCCGGCCAAGCGCAGCAACGCTGCGCACCGGTTCTGAATGACCCTTTCCCACAGCGCCATCCCGGACCTGATCCGGGACCGCCGTGTTCCACCCGAACAGGCCCCGGTTCGAGACCGGGGCGGCGCTCAGCTGCAGCAAATCCTTCCAGATAGCGCGCTGCGCTTCCTCAGGATAAGGTTCAAGAACGGAATGTAGTGGAACCTGCCTAAGCCAGACCGGGCCACAGCACCTTTAGACTGTCCGTCATCATTTCCATGGCAATGGCGGCGAGGATCATGCCCATGAGTCGGCTCATGACGCTGTTTGCGGTTTCGCCGAGAAACCGCTGCAGAAACGGGGCGGAGAAAAAGGTTGCGATCAGGACGGCGATCGACGCGGCAACGGCGGCGACATAGGCGATTTCCTGACTGAAATCATGCACCTGACCGCGAAAGATGATCATGGTCGAGATCGACCCGGGGCCAAGAAGAATGGGCACGGTCAACGGGTAGATCGCCGGATTGTCCTGCGCCTTCATGTTCGCCTTTTCCTTGTCGGACCCGTGATGCACCGGGGTGCTCTGGCCGCGAATGAGGTCAAGTGCGATCAGGAGGATCAGGAAGCCGCCGGCAAGGCGGAAGGCATCGAGGCTGATGCCGAAGACCTTGAGGATGATATCGCCGGTCAGGCCGATCACCAGTGCGCCCGCGGACAGGCTGATCAGCAGCGTGAAGGCGACCTCGCGTTCGAACGCAGGTCCGCGGTCCGAGGTCAGGGCGAGAAACACCGGCAGATTGGCGATCGGGCTCATGATCGCAAAGAGCGCGGCAAAGGTTTTCAGGAACAGTTCCTGATCCATACGTCCGCTCTCCTTCCGCTGTCAGATCTTGCCGGCGAGTTTTGCCTGCTTGGTGAATTTCTTGACGACCCGGTCGCGCTTCAGCTTCGACAGGTAATCAATGAACAGTTTCCCGTTGAGATGGTCAAGCTCGTGCTGGATGCAGGTCGCCAGCAATCCGTCGGCCCTGATTTCCTTCTGCGCACCGTCCCGGTCGAGAAACTGCACGGTTACCTCGGCCGGACGTTCGACATCCTCGAAATATTCCGGGATCGACAGGCAGCCTTCCTGATAGACCGACATGTCTTCGCTCGACCAAACGATCTCCGGATTGATGAAAACCATCGGTTCCTTGGGCGCGTCTTCCTTTGCGACATCCAGCACGAACATGCGCTTCAAAATGCCGATCTGGCTCGCCGCGAGACCGATACCGGGGGCGTCGTACATGGTCTCCAGCATATCGTCGGAGAGCGCGCGGATGTCATCGTCGACCGTCGAGATCGGCGCACAGACCTCGCGCAGGACCGGGTCCGGGATTGTTATGATCGGGCGTTTTGTCATGCGCCTGACATAGGCAATCGCGCGGCGAGGGTCAACGCGGAAATCAAGGGCTTCAGGCGTGTTTTCAACGTTTCCGGATTCGGTTGCGGATGTGCCTTGCGGCCGAATCGTTCTATGTTTGTTTCATGAACGAGATTCTGTTTGAGTTGAGTGGCCGTCCGGTGACGGCGCTTGAGGCTGCCATTGCGGGCGGCCTGTTCCTGCTTGCGTTGATTGTCTGGCTGGTTTTGAAGACCATGCGCCAGATCCGCGAACGCGCGGACGCGGACAGTGCCGCCACGGAGCGTATCCACGAACTGGAAAGCCATCTGTCGCAGCTTCTGAAATCCCAGGGCGAAATGACGGGCCGCATGCAGACGATGGCGGAAGTCTTCGGCACGCGCCAGTCTGACATGATGCGCGCCGTCAATGAACGTCTCGACGGCATGGGGCACAAGCTCGGCCTGTCCATGTCCGACACGACAAAGAAAACCCAGGACGGCCTGAGGCAGTTGCACGAGCGTCTCGCGGTGATCGACCGGGCGCAGCGGACCATCACCGACCTGTCCGGACAGGTCGGCCAGCTGCAGGCGATCCTGTCGAACAAGCAGACGCGGGGTGCCTTCGGGCAGGGCCGGATGGAAGCGATCATCCAGGACCAGATGGCGCCCAGCACCTACTCGTTCCAGGCGACCCTTTCCAACAACAGCCGCCCGGATTGCCTCATTCACATGCCGAACGGCGCACCGTCCCTGGCAATCGATGCGAAGTTTCCCCTCGAGGCCTTCAACCTCCTGCGCAACGCGGAAACGGAGGAACAGCTGAAATACGCCCAGTCCCAGTTCCGCCGGGACTTTGCCAAACACATTCAGGACATCAGCGAGAAATATCTTCTGCCGGGCGAAACACAGGACACGGCGTTTCTGTTTGTCCCCTCAGAAAGCGTATTCGCAGAGCTGAACGAGGGCTTCGAAGACCTGATCCAGAAGGCGCACCGGTCCCGGGTTGTGATCGTGTCACCGTCGCTGCTGATGCTGTCGATCCAGGTGATCCAGTCGGTCCTGCGGGATGCCAAGATGCGCGAACAGGCGCATCTCATCCAGGCGGAAGTCGGTCACCTGATCACGGATGTCGGACGTCTCAACGACCGGGTCGGCAAGCTGCAGTCCCATTTCGCGCAGGCGAACAAGGATATCGACCAGATCCTCATCTCGACAGACAAGATCACCAAGCGGAGCCGCAAGATCGAGGACCTGGAGCTCGGAGAAGCGGAAGTGCAACGCGAAGAGGTGGCCGAACCCCGTGAGCCGCAGCTGTCGCTGGCTCCGAAAGCCTAGGTGATGGACCCAAAAATGAGGCGGAAATGGTTTGAGGCGGCTTGCTTCTCCTCAAGGAGCGGAAGCGCAGGAAATGTGGTTCATTTTCAAGCCTTTCGCGACGCGGAGGAGGCGCAATCCGGTCAAATCCGAAGGACATGGAAATGGCTTCACCCCGTGGCGTCAGCGTGCTTGACCGGGCAGGAAGCCCGCTCCGCACACCCTTCCTAACGGGATCTCGCCATTTCGCATGCCATTTCAGACTCATTTATGGGTCCATCACCTAGGTTCCGAACCCCGGCCAAATCCGTCAGGGCGTGTCCAGCCGGCGGGCGTTGGTGACCGCGCCCCATTCCGTCGCAGCAATACGCTCGACCGCGCTGTCGAGCGGCTCGTAGGCCACCGTCATCGTAAACCCGTTTGCATGAAGCAGCATGTTGGGTCCGGTGACGATCCCGACATGACCCTTCCAGAACACGAGATCCCCGCGCCGGAAAGCCGATGGATCGTCGTGCGGGATTTCATGCCCGGCATTTTGTTCCTGCATGTCGCTGTCGCGCGGGATGTCGATACCACCGGCCTGCGCGGCCAGCTGGACGAGCGCAGAACAATCCAGCCCCACGCTGGTGCGCCCGCCCCACAGGTACGGGGTGCCCAGCATTTCCTCGGCAACGCCGACCCAGTCTGTCTCGACGTCGTCGAGGCCGACCAGATGCTTGCCGACAACCGCCGAGCCGTCGCTCAACAGTGCATATGTCAGCCCGCGCGTTTCCGCTTCGCCGACGACCGTGACGTTCGACCCGATCGAGAGAAAGCCCAGTGGCGGGAACTTCAGATCCGGTCCCGGATAACGATAGGTTCGAAGCGCCCGAACCCGGTGCGTTGCCGCCTTCACCGGTCCCAGCCCGTCTGAAGAAATCCAGCCGACATATCCGTCCGTGTCCAGCTGCCCCCACGCCCAGCCTTCCGCGGTTTTCTCGTAGACGGTCACCCACTCGCCGCAAAGGACCTCGGTATCGATGGGACAATCCGGCCGGGGGTCCGGCCGCATGGCGAGACTGTCAGCCGCTACCTGCAGAACCTCGCCCTCGACGAAGCGCTCGGCTTCGACCCGCCCCTGATAATCCAGTGCCGCCAGATCGAGGCGAACCGGGTGAAGACGGCGGTCGAACAGGTTTTTCATTTTCAAATCGGTTTCCAGACTGGCATGTGACAGCTATCGGGGCAGTTCCCGGGCCTTGTCTACCACGAGATCGCCCAGGTGTTCGAGGTAAAGAGCGCCCTCGACCGTACGCGTGATGATCACGTTGCGCTTGTCGGCCTCGTCGCGCTTGCGCGACAGCAGCCGGAGACCGCCGAGCGTGTCCAGCGCCCGGGTGATGGCCGGCTTGGTCACGTTCAGCTTGGCGGCTAGCCCCCGCACCGTGTGCGGCGGCGGCTCGAGATAGACTGTCAGAAGGATCGTCAACTGACGCGCCGACAGGTCCTGCTCGCTGTCCCGCACCAGCGCCAGGTTGACTTCGTGCAACAATTTCAGTGCCTGAGAGGCGCGTATGTCGACAACCATGACCGAACCGATTTTACTCCTTGGCCATGGGTATCGAAACACAAAAACGTTTCGGACCCGTTATTGTGAGGCGGCATATCGCTCGGAGATGACGTCGAAGAGACACCTGATGCCCTGCGCATCGCCACCTGCCGTCTTGCCGGGCTTGTCCGCAGGTGCCCAGCCGTAGATGTCGAAATGTACCCAGCTTTCCGTGTTCTCGACAAAGCGCGACAGGAACAGGGCGGCGGTGATCGAGCCGGCAAAGCCGGTGCCGGACGTGTTGATGTGATTGATGTCCGCAACCTTGCTGTCGAGATACTTCATGTAGGGCTGCCAGAGCGGCAGACGCCACAGGGGATCGGCCGCCGCTTCCGCGACGACGGCAATGTCATCGGCAAGGCCCTCGTCATTCGTGTAGAAAGGCGGCAGATCCGGTCCGAGGGCAACGCGCGCCGCACCGGTCAGAGTTGCCATGTCGATCATGAGATCCGGCGTTTCCTCGTCTGCGAGCGCAAGCGCGTCGCCCAGGATGAGCCGGCCTTCCGCATCGGTGTTGCCGATCTCCACGCTCAAGCCCTTGCGGCTCGCCAGAACGTCGCCCGGGCGGAAGGCGCTTCCGGCAACGGCATTTTCGACGCAAGGGACAATGACACGCAGACGCACGGGCAACCCGGCCGCCATGATCATCGAAGCAAGACCCAGGACATTTGCCGCTCCGCCCATGTCCTTTTTCATCAGCGACATGGAGTTGCCGGGTTTCAAATTCAGACCGCCCGTATCGAAGACGACCCCTTTGCCGACGAGCGTCACCTTGGGATCGGTATCCCTTCCCCATGTGAAATCGGCAAGGCGCGGCGCCCTGGAGCTGGCACGCCCGACTGCGTGCACCATCGGGAAATCCTGCGTCAGCAGATCCTCGCCCACGACAATGTGCCCCGAGCCGCCATGCTTCTGAAAAAGATCGGCGACAGCAGCAGCCAGTTCCTCCGGACCCAGGTCATTCGCGGGCGTGTTGATCAGATCGCGCGCCAGCTGCACGCCATCCAGAATGATGCCTATCCGGTCCAGATCGACATCCGTGCCGACGCCGAGTCGGGAAACCTTGCCGGACGGCTTCAGGTAGCGCTCGAAGCGATAGGACGACAGGCCGAACCCGAGCGCGGCCTGGTCCGGATCGGGAAAGCCCTCTGCAAGGGCGTAGTCCCCTTTGGGCAGGCTCTTGACGAGCGCCCCGAGCGCGAAGGGGTGCGGCAAGCCGCCGTCTTCAACGCCGAACAGAACCACCGCGCCGTGCCCTTCGGCCCCGGGGATCAGCAAGGAGGACGCGGGTTTGCCCGTGAATGCATTGAGACTGCACCATTGGCCTGCACTGTCCCCGAGTTCTGAAAGAGTGCTTTCAAGCGACGCCTCCGTGACCGCGATGATCGGGGTTGCTTCGGGCATGTCGGACTTGCGGACCAGGGATTCGCGCACGTTTGAAACTCCATGAAACGGGATTGCCGGTCTCCACAGGTAAGCCGCCTTCGCGAAAGACGCAATACGGGTGCAAATTCACCCACCTTTCTTGCAAATCGCAACGGTGCTTAACCATCCATTAGGGTTAATTATTTATTTCTCTAAGGGACCTTCACAGCTGCGGACAACAAGGATGTTGAAAATGCAAGCGCCCAGAACAGGATCCGTCTCACGCCGCAACAGAGTGGCGTCTGCGCTCGTGGCCTTGACCGCACTTGCGCTGGTAACCGGATGCGCGTCGAACAAGTCCAATACCGGCACCTATTCTCCTGCCAACGGCACCCACACCGTCAGCCCGGGTTCCAACCTGGCGCGGGCGGAAGTCTCCAAATGGGCCAAGACCTACGAAAAAGACCGCAGCAACCGGACCGCGGTGCTCGGCTACGCCAACGCCCTCAACCAGAACGGCCAGATCGAACAATCTCTGGCGGTCCTGAGAGCAGGCGTCATCGCGCACCAGAAAGACCGCGAGATTGCCTCCGCCTACGGCAAGATCCTTGCGATGAACGGCCGTTTTGACGAAGCCCTCAACGTGCTGCGCCGCGCACAGCGGCCCGACCTGCCCGACTGGAAGATCATGTCGGCGGAAGCCGCGATCTACGACCAGACTGGCAAGCATGAAAAGGCACGCAGCCTTTACAAGCAGGCGCTCAAGATCGCGCCGGACGATCCGAGCCTGTTGAACAATCTCGGACTTTCCTATCTCCTGTCCAACAAGCTGCCAGACGCCGAATACACCCTGCGGCGCGCCGCCAGCCTGCCCGGCGCAGACAGCCGCGTGCGCCAGAACCTGGCGCTCGTTCTGGGCATTCAGGGAAAAGTCGAAGAAGCCGTCGAGGTTGCCACCTCCGAGCTTGATCCCCGGCAGGCCAAGGCGAATATCGCCTATCTGCAGACGATGATGCAGAGCCGTCAGCGCAGCTGATGCTGACCTGCGTGCGGAAGCGCCCGTCTTCCGCCGCCCTCAAGGGATCGTCTAGTCCGTGATCCGCACCCGATCGCTTTCCAGCAGGTCCCCGACCCAGTCGGGGACACGCATTCCGGCAGCCACCCGTTCGTCCTGCGCGTGTTCTGCCGCGCGCACTTTTTCAAGGCTGGCAATGACATCGTCCAGTCTTTCGAACGGGACAACCACCACGCCATCCCGGTCGGCAACGATCATGTCTCCCGTCTCCACCTCCTGTCCGCCGATCTGGACCGGCGTGCCGACGGAACCGGGTCCGGACATATGCGGCGATGCCGGCGTTATGCCGGCGCACCAGACCGGAAGGCCGACCTTCACGATTCCGGTGTAGTCGCGCATTGGACCATCGGTAACGAACCCCGCCGCACCGCAATTCCTCATCATGCCGACGAGACCATCACCACCGGCGGCACACCCGGTGTGAGCTGCAAAGGCAGAGACCACGACATCGCCGGGCCGAATGTATTTGAGTGCGGCAAATGCGGCCAGGACGTCGGCAGCGCCGCAATCGGCGGTGAGTGCCGGTCCCGCTGCGACGCAGTTCAGGTCCCGGCCAAACCCGACGGGCGCGATGTTGCGCGACAAGGCGCCTCCGCCGTGAAGCGCATCGACCACAAATCCGGTCGATACATCCTGAAAAGACGCGATCTGCTGCTCCGTCGGCCGTCTCATCGAGGCCTTGATCGTGAGGATTGGAGGGGCTTCGATCATGTCGATCTCCTTCGCCGTTGTCATAACATCCCCGGCAGTTGTCGAATTCCGCTGCCGGATTGACAAGTCACTTCGAACGAAGAACGGGACGGCAACAACGAAAAACCCCGCCGGTCATCAGATACCGGCGGGGTGTTCCGTTCTTGCGTATTTCAACGGGCCGGTTCGGAGCCCCTTCTAAATCTTCAGAAACCTTCCAGGTCCATGACCTGCATGACCGCCGGGCTCATGATGATGAAGAACAGGACCGGCAGGAAGAAAATGATCATCGGAACCGTCAGCTTCGGCGGCAAAGAGGCAGCTTTCTGTTCGGCGAACAACATGCGCTGCTCGCGCGTGTCGTCAGCCATCGTGCGAATGGCGGTGCCGACCGGCGTACCGTAACGTTCCGCCTGTACAAGCGCCATCATCACGTTCTTGACACCATCCACACCCGTACGTTTGGCAAGGTTTTCATACGCCGTGCGGCGTTCGCTGAGATAGGACAGCTCGGCTGTCGTCAGCGACAATTCCTCGGCCAGGTCGACTGACTGGATACCGACCTCTTCCGCAACCTTCTGAAAGGCGCCCTCGATGGACATGCCCGATTCGACGCAGATCAGCATGAGGTCGAGCGCATCCGGCCAGGCACGCTGGATGTTGAGCTTGCGTTTGTCGATCTTGTTCTTGAGGAACAGGTTCGGCAGAAACGCGCCGACGCCGGCGACCGCAATGGACAGGCACACCTTGGTCACCGTCGGCAACCAGTCCGGGATAACCACGAGCGAATAGAAAAGCGCGATGACCAGAAGCACGACCGGAATGGCAACGCGCGCCGTCAGGTAATAGTAGAGCGGCGCGGTACCGCGATAGCCGGCCATTCTCAACTTGTCGTTCGTGCTTTCATCGGAAAGCATTTCCCTCAGGTTGAGCTGATCGACCAGGCTCTTCATCTGAGCCTTCGGCTGATTGCGAAGGGACGCGCGGGCGTCCTGTTGCTGGTTGGCCTGCAACCGCGCGCGCTCCTTGGCGCGCAGCTTGTCGCGCTCCAGGGCGACCGACTTCATGCGGGTCTTCAGCGTGTCCCGCGACAGGATGGGTGCCACCAGCGAGAAGATCGTACCGGTGACCGCGACCATGGCGAGCAACCCTGCAAGAAACTGGCTCGATGCAATTGATTCCAGATCCATGCCGCCCCCTTAAAAGTCGAAGTTGATCATGTGACGCATGACCATGATGCCGATGAACATCCAGAAGAGGCATCCGCCGATGATGATGTTGCCGCCCGTGGTGGTGAACAGCAGGCTGATGTAATCCGGCGCAATCAGGTAGATGATGCCGCCGACACCGAACGGCATCGCGCCGATGATCATGGCCGACGACTTGGCCTCCGAACTCAGTGCCTGGATCTTGCCCTTGAGCGATTTGCGGCCGCGCAGAACCTTGGACAGGTTTCCGAGCGCTTCGGCCAGACCGCCACCGGCCTTTTGCTGAATGGCGACCACGATCGCGAAGAAGTTGGCCTCCGCGACCGGCACGCGTTCGGGCAGCTTGGCAACGGCATCGGCAAGGGAAAGGCCCATGACCTGCGTCTCGGTGATCTTGCGGAATTCGGTTGCCACCGGCTCGCGGGATTCGCGGGCAACCACCTTGATACAGTCCGCAAGCGGCAGGCCTGCCTTCACGCCGCGCACGATGATATCCACACCGTTGGGCAATTCTGTCAGGAACTGGTTGAAGCGGCGCTTGCGCTTGTTGCCGACATACCAGCGCGGAAAGCCGAGAGCACCAGCGAAACCGGCCGCGAACGTGATCCAGAGGTTGCCGCTTGCAACAAACCCGACCACGAGGAAGATCAGGCAGGAGAAGATGCTGAAAATGACGAAATGCTTCATCTCCCAGCCAAGTCCAGCCTGCTCCATCTTGACCTTCAGCGACACTTTCTGCTGCCGGTGGTGCTTGGCCTTCTGCCTTTCCTCGAAGTCCTTCAGCTGATCCTGGATCGACTTCTTGCGCCGGTCATTGTCCCGGATCTGCTTCCGCTGTTTTTCGGATTGCGGCCGTGCCGCCACCGCCAGCATACGCTGGTCGCGGCGTTTCGTTCCGGAAAGCGAGGGCGCGAACAGGCTGAAAATCAAACCGCCGACGGCGAACATGACGAGAAGCGCTACGGCGATCCCGGTCACCTGTGGGGTCAAAAAGTCTTCAAATCCGGACATCCGCTTCTCATTCCGCTACATAGTCAGGCAGTTCGGCAGCATCGAGTGCCTGTGCCAAACGCGATTCCTCGCCAAAATAACGCGCACGCTCCCAGAATTTCGGCCGCCCGATCCCGGTGGAACGGTGACGGCCGATGATGCGTCCATTCGGATCTTCACCGACAATGTCGTAGAGGAAGACGTCCTGCGTCGTGATGATGTCACCTTCCATGCCGACCACTTCGGTCACATGGGTGATGCGGCGGGATCCGTCGCGCAGGCGGGCAGCCTGAACGACAACGTCGATTGATGAGACGATCATTTCCCGGAGCGTTCTGGAGGGCAGCGAGAAGCCACCCATCGTGATCATGGATTCAAGCCTGGAAAGGGCTTCGCGGGGGGAGTTGGCGTGGAGCGTTCCCATCGAACCGTCGTGACCCGTGTTCATGGCCTGCAGAAGGTCGAAGGCTTCCGGTCCGCGCACCTCGCCCACGATGATGCGCTCAGGACGCATACGCAGACAGTTCTTCACGAGATCGCGCATCGTGATCTCGCCCTCACCTTCCAGGTTGGGCGGGCGTGTCTCAAGGCGCACGACGTGAGGCTGCTGGAGCTGAAGTTCCGCGGAGTCCTCGCATGTGATGATGCGCTCGGTGCTCTCGATATAGGCGGTCAGACAGTTCAGGAGCGTCGTCTTGCCCGAACCGGTACCGCCGGAAATCAGGACGTTACACCGTGAGCGCCCGATGATCTGGAGGATCGTCGCACCTTCCGGGGTTATCGAGCCGAACTTGGTGAGCTGGTCGAGGGTGAGCTTGTCCTTCTTGAACTTACGAATGGTGAGCGCGGGACCGTCGATCGAAAGCGGCGGCGCAATCACGTTCACACGAGAACCGTCGGGCAGGCGCGCGTCACAGATCGGGCTCGCGTCATCGACGCGGCGGCCGACCTGGCTCACGATCCGCTGACAGATATTCATCAGCTGGGCATTGTCGCGGAAGTTCACACCCGTCTGCTCGACCTTGCCCGCAGTCTCGATATAGACCGTGTGCGCGCCGTTCACCATGATGTCGGCGATGTCGTCGCGCGCAAGGAGCGGTTCCAGCGGTCCGTAGCCCAGAACGTCGTTGCAGATGTCCTCCAGCAGGTCTTCCTGCTCGGCGATGGACATGATGACATTTTTCAGGGCGATGATGTCGTTGACGACGTCCCGGATCTCGTCACGGGCATCTTCGGCATCGAGTCGGGCCAGCTGCGACAGGTCGATCGCCTCGACAAGTGCGTTGAAGATCTGCGCCTTGGTTTCGTAATATTCGTTGTTCTTCTTTTTCGGTGCGGGCGCAGGTGCCTTGGCTTCCGGTGCCGGCGCAGGTGCCGCTGCAGGCGCAGGGGCAGCTGCCGGAGCGGGTGCCTTTTCGCTCTCCGCGGGCTTGGCCTGGGCTTCCGGCTCAACGGATGGGGCCGGAGTTGGCGTTTCCGCAGACGGTTCCGGAGCGCCCCCGGGGACGCCTTCCGGACGTGCTGTCTGCGCTCCAGACGATGAATTGCCGCGTCTTCCAAACATAGCGATCTTTCAGCTCCGCTTACGAACCAGTTAACCGGACTTTCGTTTCAATTTAGAAAACAAGCCACCTAGCCCAGACCGCGTCACCTTCGGCGGCTGAACCTTGCCGGAAATGGCGTTTGCGAGGTCGTCGAACTGACGAGCCACGGCGTGCTTTCCGTCCATTTCACTGATCATCTGGCCGTTGTTCGCCGCTGTTCCGAACAGCTGCGGCTCAAAGGGAATGGCCGCCTGGACCGTGAGCCCGAGGGCACTTGCAAACTCGTCCGGCTTGATTTCCGGCCGCTTTGGAACATTGACCTTGTTCATGACGAGATGCGGCGCACGGTCATTGGGACGCAGTTGCTTCAGCATGTCGACGGCATTTTTCGCATTGCGCAGATTGGCCAGATCGGGTTCAGCCACGAGAACGATCTCGTCCACGTTCAAAAGCGTGTTCTTGACCCAGGCGTTCCAGGTATGCGGAACGTCAAGCACGACGTTGGGCACACTTGCGCGCATCGTTTCAAACAGAAGCTCGAACGACTTTTCGCTGTGGTCATACGTTCTTTCCAGCGTGGCCGGCGCTGCCAGCAGGCTCAGATGTTCGCTGCACTTGGAAAGAATGCGGTCGAGATAGGTCTCATCCAGACGGTCGGGCGAGGAAATCGCTTCAAAGACCCCCTGCAGCGGATCCTGGTTGTAGTCCAGGCCGGCCGTTCCGAACGGCAGGTCGAGATCCGTCACGACGACTTCACTCTGGAAATTGCGTCCGAGCACCCATGCGCAGTTGTGTGCGATGGTGGATGATCCGCAGCCGCCCTTGATGCCGAAAAACGCGGTCGTCCGGCCCAGAGGTTCGGATTCGGGATCCGCGTACAACTCCGCGATCGCACCGATCAATTGGTAGACATTCACGGGGCTGATCAGATATTCGCTCACGCCGCGCGCGATCAGCTCGCGGTAGAGAAGAACGTCGTTCATGTTGCCGATCACGATCACCTTCGTGCCCGCGTCGCAATACTCCGCCAGCTGATCGAGGTTGGTCAGGAGCTCTTCGCGCTGCCCGTTGGTCTCCACGATGATCAGGTTGGGCGTCGGTGCCTGGGCGAAGACATCGATTGCTGCGGGTATGCCACCCATTTCCAGCTTGAGATGCGCTTTCGCCATCCGGCGGTCTTCCATCGCCGTTTCGGCCATGTGCATGGTCGCATCGGTCAGGCAGAAGCCGTGCACGGTAATCCTCGGCACAGATCCGATATTCGCCGTATCCTCAGCCCCTGCGTACTGGTTTTCAGCAGGTTCCGACATAGGATCGAGATAGCCCGGCGTGTCCTGTAGTTCTGCGTTCGTGCTCATTCTTCCACCTATTCTGAGACTTCCGCGCCGACACCCTCAGTGTATGTGCTGGTGGTGTTGGAACCCGTGCGGTAGTTATCGATCACGACAGCGCGCCGTGCCTGATCAGCCGGAGTCGACGCCCGCGGCGTCAGCAGGTCCGAAGGATTGTCGACCATCGCAGCGAGGTTCGACTGTGTCGCACAACCGAAGTTTTCGTATTCGGTGTTTTCGCCGATGCCGCCGCCGATGTTTTTCGGCCAGGCACCGCAAGGTCCGGCGGTTGCCTGCATCGCCGCGTAGGACAGGCGGATCGGCGCTTCGGCCTTGGGATCCTGCACCGCGTAGGTTCGCGTCGAGATCCGGGACCGGCTGACGCCACCGCGCTGCAATGCGTGCCTGATGTCTCCGGTCACCGCGTGAACGGCGGCTTCGTTGGCACCACCCGAGGGCACGAGAATTTCAACGGCCCCATTTCCCTTTCTGCGGGATTCGACGGCAAATGCCGTGATCGTGCCTTCGATCGGACCGTACAGATTGCGCGTGTTCTGCCCGATCGGCAGGTCCAGCGTCTCAGGCTCCTCCGTGATGACGATCGGATGCCTGTACCGATAGTCGTGAGAGGCGAGCAATTCCGCGTTGCTCTGAGTCCTGTTCTGGCAGCCTGCGACAACCAGACATCCTGCGAACAGGAGGAGGGATTTGGATGCGGCAGATAACCGGACTGTCTTTTTCGTCTTCATCCGTCCGTCCTCACTTGTAGATAAAGCCGACCTGGCCGTGGTACTCGCTCTGAACCACGTCACCCGTCGGATTGAAGATTTTGTTTAGCCGGTTCAGGAAGATCGTCTCCGCGTCCGACGGCGGCATCAGGTTCTTGTCCGGCCGTACGACCTTGTTCCGTGCGATCGGGCGGACGACGTAAGGTGTCACGAAGACCGTCAGTTCCGTCTGATCACGCAGGAAGTCACGGCTCTTGAAGAGGGCTCCCAGGATCGGGATCTGCATCAATCCGGGAATGCCTTCGATGGATTGCTGGTAGGATTCCTGCAGCAGTCCGGCCATCACCAGCGTACCGCCGGACGGCAGTTCCACCGTTGATTCGGCCCGCCGCACCTTCAGCGCGGAGATCGTGATGCCGCCGGCGCTCACCGCCCCTTCGTTGCTGAGTTCGCTCACCTCCGTCAGGACGCGCAGGCTGATGCGGCCTTCCGAAAGAACCACCGGCGTGAAGTCCAGGCCGACACCGAATTTCTTGAATTCGACGGTGACCGTGTTGTCTTCCTGGGCAATCGGGATCGGGAATTCACCACCTGCCAGGAAGCTTGCGTTTTCACCTGATATGGCCGTCAGCGTTGGTTCCGCGAGGGTCCGGATGACGCCTTCTCGCTGCAGGGCCTCGATCTCCGCGTTGATCGACGCCGCGCCGCTCAGGAAGCTGACACCTGCGGTGGCCTGGTTGACGATCGACGGGTTGACGTTGAAGCCCGGCTGATTGCTGAAGTTCGGCGTGAAGTTCCCGGTACCGACACTGCCGTTGAACTGGACACCGAGCTGCTTGATGATCGACCGCTCCACCTCGGCAACGGTCACTTTCAGATGAACCTGATCCTTGCCTTCGACGGTAATGAGATTGACGACGTCCGTCGCGTTGTCATCGCCCTGGAAACGCGCCGCGATGTCGGCTGCCTGCTGCGCCTCAAGCGTGCTTCTCGCAGTGCCGCTCAGGATGACGTTGCCATTGACCGATTCGGCTGAAATGTTCGAGCCTGGGATCAGTTTCCGGATGATCCTGGCCAAATCCGAGGTGTCGCTTTCCACGCGGATGTCGAAGCTTGCCAGTTCGCGGCCACTGCGGCTGAACAGGACCAGTCTGGCCTGCCCGGCCGTGTTTCCGAGAACGAAGATCCGCCGCGGCGTTCTGAGCACCGCATCGGCGATTTCCGGGTTGGAGATCAGGACATCTGCCGCGTCTTCCGCCAGATTGATAACCACCGAGCGGCCGATACCGACATTCAGGATCCGCCCGCTTGCACGTTCACCTGCAGCAACATGGACCTGGCTGGGAAAATTGCTTTGTGCCTGCGCTGCCGGCACCGTTGCCGAAAGGAAGGCCGCCAGGATTGCAGCAGCGGCTGCAAATCTGAGAATTTGGTTTTTCATCGCGCCCCTCACGCTTGAGGTCCTCGTCAGATCCGGTTTCATCTCGAGACCTTCTTGCTGGTGATGCCGTACTTCACGTAACTCACATCGTTACGGCGGCTTTTGTCTTCTTCGGCGTCGTCCGCCGAGTCCTGTGCACTGCGCAAAGCAAGGGAAATCGTTCCTGTCTGTTGCGCCTGTGCGACAATTTCCGATTCAGCGAGCGTCAGCTCCAGGGTGGCCGTCTTCTTGGGCGACAGGTTCTTCTGGTCCTGTTCGCCGGCTGTGGTCGCGTCGATCGCCAGGACCCGCTTGTTTTCCAGGATCGTTTCGCTGAAGACGATGTCGTCGAGGTTCCGCGTCAGGATGAGGTCCACCTTGTCACCCGGCAGGATGAAGCCGCCGGCGGTCGTCTCTTCTTCCACGCTCACCGCGATCGCACGCTTGCCCTTCGGCAGGATCGCCGACATGAAGCCCTTGTCGGTGTTGATCAGACGCTCCGGCCGGATCGGTTCGCCGGCAAAAATCGGCGCCTTGGCGATTCGGCCCAGAAATTCCTTTTCCGCGGTCGGGTCGGATGTCTTGGTGACCGATCCCCTTGGCAGAGCCTCCTCGGGCCAGTCGGCCCAGGCGAAATTGTCATTGGTCAGCTTCCCGCCGAGCGGAATGTCGACTTCCGCGACCAGAACCTTCACCTTCGATGTCTCGACAGGTGCCTGGACAATTTGTGGAGCGGGTTCGCCGCCACCTGACAACATGACCATACGAAATGCCAGCAGACCTGCTACCACCGCGACGACCAGTACTAAGATTCGAGCGAATTTCATGGCAAAAACCCAATGATCCTGTGCGCAAATGCGTTTTGTAGTCATAGGATGACGGGTAATTGGTCAAAACATGGTTAATCAGGAGTAGAAGTTTTTGGTTAATTTCCGTTAACTTTACTAAAAAACGTCTAAATCGCTTTCAATTTGCGAAAATGAGAGCGAATTGGACCGAATACGCGGCCGGAAGCGCTCCATTCTTCAACAGGTTTCTTCGAACACAATCAGCCTGGCCGGAGCACGCATGGCCGACAAAACGGCATTTACGTCAACAAATGCGGTTTCCCGGGGAGGATTCAGCCGGGTGCGGGATCAGTCCAAGCCAGAGAATCGGTCCCGGCATCGCAACAAGCGGGAGTCGACCGCGCCCCGTCCGGGACGGGCTCACCTCTTCCCGCGGGAACAGTTTCCGAACACGAAGATGGTTTCAGCAGTGCCGATCCGCGCAGCCGGAAGAGCGTATGGGGCAGTTCGGCTTGTCTTGCAGATCCCGCGACACCGCTTTTGGGCGGTTCAAAACCAAACGGGGTTGGCGAAGCGGCCTGAAAAAAACCGGCGCAGATCTGAAAGCAGTTTCTTGCGGCAATCGGGGGTTGGGAAGACGCTATATATATAGGCGGGTTTTCCGCAGCATCGGAAAGCCCGTCTAGGGTCAGGACCCATTGATTTGGATGAATTGGTAGGGATGAATTTGTTCGGATACGAGGCGCAAAGCTGCAGGAAACCGTCCGGTTTCCAAAGATTTGCAACGACGTTGCCGGGCAAATTCACCCTATCCCTGCGGGACGCAAAAACGGCTTCGATCTGCTTCGTCAAAGCACTCAACCGGGCAGGAAGCCCGCTTGTCGCGCTTTTCCTTGCAGCTCATCGCCGTTTGTTGCGCCAATTCAACCAAATTAATGAGTCCTGACCCTAGTATCCGCTGCCGATCATCTGGAACCAGGTGGTCATCGGATAGATCTGCAAACCGGCAATCGCGATCGCGATCCCATAGGGGATCCCGCTCTTCCTGTCGTGCAGCCGCACGATCCATTCCTGTCTTGCCAGTGCGTTGGGCAGGACGACGTTGGTTCTCATGTACAGCAGACCCATCGTCAGAAACATTCCGTAGACTGACACGAGCAGGACAAAGCCGGCAAGTTCGGGCGTGAAGCCGATCCAAAGGGCCATCGCGGTCAGGAACTTCGCATCACCGCCGCCCATCCAGCCAAGCGTCCAGAACAAAAAACACACCGGAAACACGACAAGCGCGCCGAGCCCATGCGTCCCCCAGGCTGCCAGCGGAAGTCCGCTCGCAAGGGACAACACGACGAATCCTGCGATCAGCAGGATCGAAACCCGGTTCCGAATGGTCATGGTCAGCAGATCCGACGCCCCGCCGAAGGCGACCAGCATCGGAAAAACGACCAAAAGTGCAGCTTCGAGCATGAAGCACCCGTTTCTTGTTTCGTCGGATCGATTTTAGGCAGGCCAGGTTAACGAAAGACGGACAGGTCAACAAAAAACGGGCGGTAAACCGCCCGTTTTCGTTTCAGAGCACCTGACCAGGTGCCGTAAAGTCTTTCGACGATTACTTGATCGAGTCGTCGAGCTTGCCAGCGATGTTGCTGAATACGGCAGTCAGGGACGTACCGGCCAGTGCAACAGCGGCGATGATGACGATGGACAGAAGACCAGCGATCAGGCCGTATTCGATTGCAGTTGCGCCAGATTCGTCTTTAGCGAAACGGTTCATAAGAGATTTCATTGTATTTGCTCCAAGTACCACTGAGTTGACAGCTTCAAGTTCGCCGGATCTTTTTTTGGTCCGTTCGAACATGAACTCACCTTAGGGCTCAGAGCTTTCCAACCAGTTAAAGCGACCACAGAAACCAGCATTAATCGTGATATGTTTAACTATAGTTAAAATTTGGTATAGATAAAAAATAGTTAATGCATACATAGTATCGCAGTATTGTTATAAACGAATTCCTTTTTTCTTTTTTATATTCTAATTCTGCTTATATCTTCGCAATTCTTCTCAAAGTCGAGCGTGTAGTTTGCCGACTTCCTGCCGGTGCATACTTTCAAGCCGCTCGAATAGATGGCCATTTCCATTCTTTCGCGGGCACTTTCTTCGGAACTGTTTCGAAAATCATCTCAAAACAATTCGAACGCAACCAGCCCCCTGACAATAAAGTCAGTGTTTTCTAAATTTCGCGGCGTTAGCAGATCGTTCACCACGTTTGCGGCATCATCTCGTAAGGATCGACACGAATGGAGTATTCATAAGCATGTTTATGAACCTAATCAGATGGACTGGCGTGCTTGTGTTGGCAGTTCAAGCAAGCACCGCAATGGCTCAGGATGGACCGGTAATGGTGACAGTGGATCGTGCGAAAATCTTCCGGATTGAAGATGGCGCGTCTGCCGTGATTGTTGGCAACCCGTTCATAGCGGACGTCTCGCTGTTCGACGACAACACGGTCGTCGTCACCGGCAAGAGCTACGGTTCGACCAATCTGGTCATTCTGGACGCCGACAGCAAACCGATCGTCGATGAAGTCATAACAGTGCGCGCTTCCGACGAAGATGTGGTCGCCGTCTACCGCAAGTCCATGCGCACATCCCTTTCCTGCAGCCCGAGCTGTGAGCCGACGCTTCGCCTGGGCGATGGTCTGGAAGCTTTCAAGAATGCAGCTGATCAGGCCACCAACAGGAATTCACTGGCGGCCGAGGCTGCGGGCGTCGAGTAACCGCCCAGAAACGTGAGAGAACGATGATTGGCAGATTGAGACGCACGTGCTTCCCAGGCAGGAGAAAGATCAAGTCTTTCGCGAAGGACCGGGACGGTGTGACCGCTGTCGAGTTTTCGATGGTGGCTCTGCCATTCTTCATTATCGTTTTCGGTATCATCGAAGTCGGCGTGTCGATGTTGGTGAACCGCATGGTCGACAACTCGGTGATCAGCGCCGCCCGCATGATCAGAACCGGTCAGGCGCAGACGAGCGGCCTGACGGCCGAGCAGTTCAAGACTCAGATCTGCGATTTCATGCCTTCATTCATGTGCGATGCCGACCGGATCGTCGTTGAGGTCGACAGCGTCGGGACATTTGCCGACGCGGGATCGACCGACAGCCTTTACGACGCCGACGGCAACCTGAAGGATGACGACGATCTTGCCTACAATATCGGCGGCGCCGGAAACATCGTCATCGTCAAGGTGATCTACAAGTGGCCGATGATGACCTCGGCGCTGAACCTCGCGCTTGATGACAACGGTACCGAACGCTATCTCACCTCAACCTTGGTATTCCGCAATGAACCCTGGGAATGATGTCAGAAACAGCTTCATTGACACGAAGCAAATCACATCGGACGCCGCGAAAGGGCTTTGCAAGGACGAACGTGCCGTCTCGGCGGTCGAGTTCGCCATGATCCTGCCCTTCATGTTCCTGCTGCTGATCGGCATGACCGAACTGGCAGAAGCGCTCAACCAGGACCGGAAAGTCAGCCGCATCGCGAACTCCATCGCCGACTTGATCGCCCAGGAAGAGGGTGTCTCGACCGGTGACCTGGATTCCCTCCTGGTGATCGGCGAAAAGATCCTGGATCCCTACCCCTCCGACAATCTCCAGGTCATCGTCGCCAGCATCACGTTCGATGAAGACGGCGATGCCACCGTCGACTGGAGCAGGGACTCAGCCGGCACGGAACCCTGGTCTTCGGGAGCTGTCCCGCCGATCACGCTTCCGGGAACAGTTGCCGTTCCCAACTCCTCCATCGTGGTTGGCCAGACGAACCTGACCTACACACCGAACTTCACCAGTCTGTTCACGGGGATTTTCAACTGGAGCCCGTCCGCGCTCGACCTCAGCGACACCTATTATCTTTCGCCGCGGATCACGGGAACGGTAACCTGCAGCAATTGCTGAGCTGATCATTCCCGCCTGATACCGAAACTTGCGTATTTGTATCGTCGTACAATCCGGGTAATCTCACGGATAAATGTTGCGCTGCAATATTCCCTGTAGATCCTGGGTGAGACGACCGATGCCGACAAACAAGACCTTCGAACAGATCAATTTGGGCGACTCCGCGGAAATCGTGCGGGAGTGTTCCAGCAACGACCTGCTGGTGTTCGCGCACGCCTCGGGAAACCACAACCCGATTCACCTACCCGACACCGACTGGACAGGTGACGGTATCGTCGACAAACCTGTCGCGCCCGCGATGTGGGTCGGTTGTCTGGCATCCGCGGTCCTGGGAAATATCCTGCCGGGGCCCGGAACCATCTACAAGTCGCAGTCCTTCCGCTTTCTCCAAGGCGCCGCCGTCGGTGACCAGCTGCACGTTAAAGTGACGGCAAAGGAAAAGCGGCCGGAGAAAATCATCGTTTTCGACCTGACCGTGACGCGCGGCGACGGTGTCCGGTTGGTGGAAGGCGTTGCAGAAGTCAGGGCGCCGGGCGAAACCATCGAATTCGATGCAAGCAACATCCCTGCCCTGCTGGTCCAGCGGCACCGCCATTTCAACAAGATGATCGAGCTTGCCAAGACGTTGCCGGCGCTGCCGACGGCCGTGGCTGCACCTGATGATCCCAACTCGCTGGAAGGCGCGCTGATGGCCGCGCGCGAAGGTCTGATCCACCCGATCCTAATCGGAGCGAGGGACAGGATTGAAGGCGCCGCGAAGGAACTCGATGAAGATATCAGCGCCTTCCAGCTGATCGATATCGAAGACGAGATGGAGGCTGCGGGCCGCGCGGTCGCACTGGTACATGAAGGCAAGGTCAAGGCGGTGATGAAAGGTCATCTGCACACTGATCACCTGCTTCATCACGTCGTGAAACGTGACGGCGGACTTCGTACGAAACGCCGGATCAGCCACGTGTTCGCAATGGACATCCCGGGCCGGAAAACACCAGTCCTCATCTCCGACGCCGCAATCAACATCACGCCGGACCTCAACACCAAGGTGGACATCACCCAGAACGCGATCGACGCGGCGATTTCGATCGGCCTCGAAACGCCGCGCGTCGGCATTCTGTCGGCCATCGAGACGGTCAATCCCGCCATACCGTCCAGCCTTGATGCCGCGGTGCTGTCGAAAATGGCCGAGCGCGGCCAGATCACGGGTGCGATCGTGGACGGTCCGCTGGCCATGGACAACGCGATCGATGTGCAGGCGGCCCGGACGAAGGGCATCACGTCGCTGGTCGCGGGTCACGCGGAAGTTCTGATCGTTCCCAATCTCGAAGCAGGAAACATGCTCGCCAAAGAGTTGACGTTCATCGCCCATGCGGAGGCCGCCGGCCTCGTCATCGGCGCCAAGGTGCCCGTGATGCTGACCAGCCGTGCCGATGATGGCCGGGCGCGTCTGGCCTCGTGCGCGCTCGCGATGCTCTATACGCACTGGCAGACAACCGGGAACCCCGCCAGTATCCTGGACCGCGAGGCCGACTGAACATGGCCCCGGTCATCCTCGTCCTCAATTCAGGATCCTCGTCCATCAAGTTCACCCTGTATCACGGAACGCAAACGGAACTGTCCGGGCAGGTGTCCGGGCTTGGTGCATCCCCGCATCTCAGTCTAACCTCGCACGCCGCGTCGCTGACGATCGACCGCGACCTTTCCGAACATGACGGGCGCAACCACCACGACGTCCTCATCGCCCTACTGCCGATCCTGGAAGCCGCATTGAAGGGACGGCACGTCGATGCGGTCGGGCACCGGGTCGTGCACGGGGGAACCGACTATGTGCAACCGGTGCGCATCGATGCATCCATTCTGGACAAGCTCAAGGCACTCGAGCCTCTCGCTCCCTTGCATCAACCACACAATATCGCCGGTGTTCTGGCCGCGCAGGATGCCTTTCCGGAGGCCGCGCAGGTCGCCTGTTTCGATACCGCGTTCCATCGCAAACATCCGTGGGTCAACGACACGTTCGCCTTACCGCGCTCCTTTTACGAGGAAGGTGTCAGGCGCTACGGTTTCCATGGCATGTCCTATGAGTATATCTGCGACTATCTGAAACGAAATCACCCGGACGCTTACGGCGGCAGGGTCGTTATCGCCCATCTCGGCAACGGCGCCTCCATGTGCGCGATCCGAAACGGGCAGAGTGTCGGCTCAACCATGGGCTTCACCGCCCTCGACGGACTGCCGATGGGAACGCGCTGCGGACAGCTTGATCCCGGCGTCGTGCTCTATCTCCTGACAAGCAAGGGCATGTCAGCGGACGAGGTGTCGGATCTGCTTTACAAGGACTCCGGCCTGAAGGGCCTGTCCGGAATCAGCCAGGACATGCGCACGCTGTCGCAGAGCAACGATCCCCGCGCCAAGGAAGCGATCGACTATTTCGTCTTTCGCATCAGGCGGGAGCTCGGCGCCATGTCCGCCGTGCTGAGCGGTCTCGACACTTTTGTCTTCACGGGCGGCATTGGCGAGAACGCGGCAAATATCCGTTCGCGCGTGTGCGCAGGTCAGGACTGGCTCGGGATGGAGATCGATGAAGGCAGGAATGACGAAAACCGGATCGACATCAGCACGGACGCCTCGCGCACCAGCGTGCTGGTCATTCCGACGGACGAGGAAGAAATGATCCGCAGGCATACCGAAGCCCTGATGTGACTATGTGACTTTGGCGGTGCGCACCGTCAATCGCGAGCGAGAACCTTGGCGAAGTCGTCTTCATACGTTCTCAGAACGGGCCTGTAGTCGGCGTGCACGACCGGCTCGAACCCGCCCGGCAGATCCGGCTCGATGGCGAGATACGCGTCGGGCGCTTCGCGGCGCAGATCCATCAGGCCGGCGCGGAGGCGGCGCTTGAGCGCGTCCGGCAGGTTCTTGGCGACCACGTGCGCCGAATAGGGAATGGGGGGCGACCGCCAGACGATTTCAAGATCGCTGAACCCCTTTGCGCCGGACACGTAGTAGTCGTTCAACGTTCCGGCCGTGAACCCGTTCTTCGCCTCCCCGGCCAGGCTCGACCACGCGAGCGACGCCTGGACACGTCCGTCAAGGATCGCTCTCAAGCCCTCGAGCGGGTTCTGGACTTCGACGAGGGTCTGGAAATGCGCGCGGGCGTTGACCCCGTCCGCGGCAAGGTTGGCCAGCGGCACCCGGTACGCGGCAACGGCATGCTTGTTGCCGACGGCGAGACGCGTGCCCTTGAGGTCTTCTAGCGACGTATTCCCGGCCCCGCGCTTGCTGACCAGAATTGCATAGAACCGGGCCGGAAAGTCGTCGGGGCCGGCGGTTACGAGCGGCTCGACGCAGTCGCAGATCCTGTGTGCCGCCGCATATGCGGACGGAGACAGACGGACGTAGTCGATTTTTCCGTCCACGATCCTCTCGATCGCATCTCCAAGCGTATCAAGCAAAAACAGGTCAACCGGCAGATCGACGATCTCTTCCATGGCAAGCCGAAAGGGCTCCACACGGTCACGGGCGGTGTCATCCGCTGCCACGACCACGCCGAGACGCAGACGATCCGGCATGTCCCCGGATGCTTCGGCCTGCGCGGCGTTTACCCAGCCAAAGGTGCAAAGAATCACTGCAACAAATTTCACAAACCTGGTCAGCAAGGCCACAGTCCTGTCATAAACCTTTGAGTAAGTTGCGAAAAATTCCCCGCATGGTCGATCGCCCGACCACCATCAAATTGGATCGAATTATGAACAATTCTATCACGACGGTTGTCTTCGATATAGGTAATGTGCTGCTCGAATGGAATCCTGAACATCTTTATAAGAAACTCATTCCCGATGCGCCCGAGCGAAAGCGCTTTCTTGACACGGTCTGCACGCCGGACTGGAACCTCCAGCAGGATCTTGGCCGCACCTGGGAAGATGCCGTTGAGACCTTGTCAGCCGAACACCCTGACAAGGCCGACTTGATCGCCGCCTACTCGGATCGCTGGCACGAAATGGTTCCAGGTGAGGTGCCGGGCGTGCGAAGCCTGCTGCTCAATCTGAAGTCCAGCGGCACGCCGCTTTACGCCATCACCAATTTTTCGTCGGAAAAATTCGTGGAGGCCCAGGACCGGTTTCCGTTCCTCAAATCGAGCTTCGCAGACATCGTCGTGTCTGCGGAGGAACGGCTTCTGAAACCCGATCCCCGGATCTACCACGTGCTGTTCGAACGCAACGGCCTTGCGCCGGAGACTTGCTTCTTCATCGACGATTCAGCCGCAAATGTTGACGCGGCCCGCGGCCTCGGCATGGCAGCCCACCACTTCCGGACAGCGGACGCACTCGCGGAGGAACTCATTCAGCTCGGATTGTTGCCCGACGGGGAAACGCGGTGACGCCGACATAGAGCAATACCCTAGCCCGAGTAACCGTCCAGGACATTCACGCAATTGGTGCCGAGCTCTTCCACGGCGTAGCCGCCTTCCAGGATGAACAGCGTCGGCACGCCCACCTTGGCGAGCCGTTGGCCGAGCAGAAGGTAGTCGTCACTCTTGAACCTGAACCCGGCGATCGGGTCCTTCTCGAAACAGTCCAGCCCCAATGAAACGATCAAGGCGTCGGGCTTGTAGACCAGCAGCCAGCGACACGCCTCTTCCAGCGCGGGAACATAGTTCTCCCAGTCCGTTCCGTGCGGCAGGGGCCAATTGCGGGTGAACCCTGTTCCGGCGTGTTCACCGGTCTCGTCGGCAAAACCGAGGAAATAGGGATATTCGACCTTCGGGTCCGCATGGATCGACAGGAACAGAACATCCGGGCGGTCATAAAAGAGCGCCTGCGTGCCGTTTCCGTGGTGATAGTCGACGTCCAGGATGGCAATCCGGTTCATGCCGCCGTCGCGAAGATATTGCGCCGCAACCGCCGCGTTGTTGAAAAAGCAGTAGCCGCCGAAGAAGTCGAAACCCGCATGGTGTCCGGGTGGACGGCACAGCGCAAACGCGGAGGTTTCCCCTTCCAGGAGAAGCTTTGACCCCGTCAGGGACGTCTCTGCCGACGCGCGCGCGGCCGCGAAAGTGTGTTCCCCAAGAGGCGTTCCGGCATCCATCGAATAGCGGCCGAGCAGTCCGTCGATATGTTCTATCTCCACATCCTGGCGCAGGCTTCGAATGGGCCACACGAAAGGAAAGGCCTCCTTGGTCCGTCCGGCCTCGGTCCACTTGCTCCAGAAACTTTCAAGGAAGGACACGTAATGCGGAGCGTGCACCCGGTGGAGGCACCGCATGGCAAAACTTTCGGGTGCAATGATCTCGCCCAGCTTGCGATCCTTCACGGCCTTGAGGACAAACTCGGCCCGGGAGGGTATCTCGACCGCCGGTTTCAATTCGCCATCGGATATTTCCTGAAGCGGCGCATGGGCGAGCTGAAGGTCAGAAAAAACCGTTTTCATGATCTGTCCCTTCCGTTGCCACCGTTTTGGTCTGTCTCTGCCTCAGGCAGCCTCAATGTAACCCATCTCAGGAAAAACGGAATTCCGTTACGTGCGTGTATGTCTCTGACGGATGCAGCAGGACGGGAGTGAAGTTTTCCCGGTTGACGCTGTCCGGCCACCTTTGCGCCTCCAGGCACAGCCCGGCATGCGCCCCGTAGGATCTGCCCCCGAGACCGGGAACGGGAACATCGAGACGCGCTGCATCATAGAGCTGCAGACCGGGCTCTGTCGTCCAGACCTCCATGCGGCGCTCGCCGTCCTTGTCCTCGAGGGCCGCTGCAAACTCGACGGCCTGCCGCGGTTGCGCGGCCAGGCAGAAATTATGGTCGTAGACGACGTTCTCCTCACCGGATCTGCGTTTCAGCTTGCGGCCGTCGCGAAAATCATACGGGGTCCATTCCACCCTCCGGACCTCACCCGTCGGGATCAGGGCATCGTCGACCGGAAGATAGTTTTCCGCTGCTATTTCAAGATTATGGCTCAGAATATCAGCGCCGCCGTCCAGATTGAAGTAGCTGTGCTGGGTCAGGTTGACCGGCGTGGTCCGGTCGGTCGTCGCCGTGATCTTCACGCGCAGCGCACCCGCTCCGGTCAGGGTGTAGCGCACCAATGCCTCGACGCGCCCGGGGTACCCCATATCGCGGTCCTCCGACACAAGCTTCAGGAGCACGCTGGCCTTGTCATGCTGTTCCAGCTGCCAGTTTCTGCCGGAGAAACCCGCCGCGCCGCCGTGCAGGTGGTTCAGGCCACCATCATTGCGGTCAAGCTGATACGCCGTTCCCTCGACGGTCATCCTGCCGCCGGCAATGCGGTTGGCGCACCGTCCGGCGATCGCACCGAAATAGGGAGAATGGTCGAGATAGCTTTGCAGGTCTTCAAAGCCGAGAACGACGGACTGGCCATCGACCTTCAAGTCGCGGATGATCGCGCCGAAGGTCAGCACGGAGGCTTCGAGCGGTCCCTTTTTCAAGGTGACTTCCCGAACGGGTGAGCCGTCCGGCAACGTGCCGAATTCACTGATCATGTAGTCTCCCGGGAAACCCGACTGCCCCGCCGCAAGGTGACCGCGTGCAGGGCACAAAGCAAGTCCTAAATCGTCTGGTTGTACTCACCGACCTCAGTGTTCTCGCGCAGAATGCCATCCACGGCCCTGAACATGTCGTGGAGACGTTCCTCGGAGACCGGACTCTCGACCACGACCACCAGTTCCGGCTTGTTGGAGGATGCGCGCACCAGGCCCCAGGTTCCGTCATCGCTCACGACCCGGATGCCGTTCACGGTGATAAGATCCGTGATCGCCCTGCCGGCGACGGTGTCCCCGTTTTCCTTCATCTGTTTGAACCGCGCAATGACACGGTCGACGACATCGTATTTGACCTCATCCGCGCATTTCGGCGACATGGTGGGCGAGCCCCATGTCTTGGGAAGATCCCGGCGCAGATCCGCCATCGACTTGCCCGGGTTCCTGTCGAGCATGTCCAGGATCGCGATTGCCGACACCAGACCGTCGTCATAACCGCGCCCGATCGGCGCATTGAAGAAATAGTGACCGGACTTTTCAAACCCGACAATTGCGTCCAGTTCGTTGACGCGGCGCTTGATGTAGGAGTGTCCCGTCTTGAAATAGTCCGTCTTCGCGCCGTTGGCCTTCAATACGGGGTCGGTGTGGAAAAGGCCGGTCGATTTCACGTCAACGACAAACTGGCTGCCGGGATGAAGCGCTGAAATGTCCCGCGCCAGCATGACACCGACCTTGTCGGCGAAAATCTCCTCGCCCTCGTTGTCGACGACGCCGCAGCGGTCTCCGTCTCCGTCGAAGCCCAGTCCGACTTCCGCACCCACTTCCAGAACCTTGTCCCGAAGCGCGTGCAGCATCTGCATGTCCTCCGGATTGGGGTTATAGCGAGGGAACGTGTGATCAAGCTCTGCATCGAGCGGAATGACCTCTGCGCCGAGCGCCTCCAGGATCTTCGGCGCGAACGCGCCCGCCGTACCGTTGCCGCAGGCCGCCACGACCTTGATCGGCCGCTTGAGTTTCGGACGGTCCGTGAGTTCCCTGGCATAGATGTCGGCAAAGCCGTCGACGAAGCGGTAGCTGCCGCCCCCCTTGAGCTCGAAAGCGGCCTCCAGAACGATTTCCTTCAACCGCCCCATTTCTTCGGGCCCGAATGTCATCGGCCGGTCGATGCCCATCTTGACGCCCGTCCAGCCGTTGTCGTTATGCGAGGCGGTGATCATGGCGACCGCAGGCAGGTCCAATGCGAACTGGCCGAAATAGGCCATCGGCGACAAGGCCAGACCGATATCATGTACGTTGACGCCCGCTGCCAGAAGACCGTTGATAACCGCCATCTTGATCGATGCGGAATAGCCGCGGAAATCGTGACCGACAACGATGTCGGGACGCACACCGCGTTCGTGAATAAGTGTGCCGATCCCCATCCCCAGGGCCTGCATCCCCATGAGATTTATCTCTTTTTCAAACAGCCAGCGCGCATCGTACTCGCGAAAGCCCGTCGGCTTCACCATCGGCAGGCTTTCATATTCAAGCGTGTTCGGCGTCAGGCTCGGGAGGGGTTTGGGAAACATCGGTTCCTCACATTGGATTGAAGGATAGGATCGGGACCCGCATGCCGGCTCCGGGTCAGAATCACTGGACAAGCACGAGTGTACCACTTGAAATGTCGAACCGCTTCAGCTGGCCGAGTGCGGACATGCCGAGCAGCGGTACACCCAAGCTGTCGTCTTTCAGAACGATTGCCTCGACATTCCGGAACCGGATTGCGCCGATCCTGATCTTGTCGATCTCGGCGCGCGCACCATAGACCGTGCCGTTTGCCGTACCGATCGGATGCTTGTAGTCGGAGGCGGACAGGAAGATCCCGATGTCACTGGCGACCGAGGCGGGCAGGGCCGTCAGGGTCGCACCTGTGTCGACAAGCATGTCCACGCCGCGCCCGTTCAGATACGCATCGGCGACATAGTGTCCCCGGCGGTCAACGGAGATCCGGTGCCGTCTCGGGCCGGAGCTCTCCTCCTCGTCCTCGCGCTCCCGTTCGGCGCGCTCTGTCCGGTCGGCCGCTCCAAGCCGCGCCTCGACGAGGCTCGGCACCACAGGTGCCAATCCGACGAGCAACAGCAGAATGACGAGGTATCGCAGCATGGGTTTCCCGGGTCTTTCCAACAGACACCCGGCTTACCACGGTTTCCTTAGCGGCCAGTAAAGCCAATTCAGACGATTTGATCTGCGAAGCGGCGAATGTCCTCGCGGCGCGGCGCGCTCGACTGCGCACCCGTCGCCATGCAGGCCAATGCACCCGCGGCGACACCTTCCTTCAAGGCGCGCCCGATGGGTGTTGCCGCATCCAGTGCAGCGGCCAGCGCCCCGCAAAATGCATCGCCCGCGCCGGTCGTGTCGACGGCCTTGATGACCGGAGAGGCAACCTCGAACCGGTCCCCGGCAACGCCCCCCTTCACCCCTTTCGCACCCAGGGTCACGACAACCCGGCGGGTGCCTGTTGCAAAGCGTCCGATAAAGGCATCGAGATCCGCAGCCAGGCCCGCGCGCGCGGCGATGTCCTGCGCCTCGCTCTCGTTGACAACCAGCGTATCGACCGCATCGAGGCCGGAAACGATGTCTTCCCGCGGCACCGGTGCCGGGTTCCAGAACACGCCGGCGCCGATCTCGCGGGCACGCCCGATTGCCCGGGTCATCTGGCCGAAAGGCACTTCTCCCTGCAGGAGCAGCGTGTCAGCGTCAGAAAGACATCCTTCGAGCCAGTCGGCCTCGACGCGGGCATTGGCGCCGCTGGCGACGATGATCTGGTTTTCGCCACCGGCGTCGATCCCGATAAAGGCAAGGCCCGACGCGCCGGGCAAGGAGCGGACCGCCGACAGATCCACGCCAGCATCGCGCATGTTGGTCAGGGCGAGCGGTCCGAAGGCATCCTGACCGACCGCACCGACCATGCGGACCGACGCCCCGGCGCGGCATGCCGCGAGCGCCTGGTTCGCGCCCTTGCCTCCCGGAAAGGTCTGATGATCCGGCCCGCTTACCGTCTGCCCCGCCTTCGGCAGTTCCTGAACGGCGACGACAAGATCCAGATTGATGGAGCCGAAGACCGTGATCATGACAGGCCCGCCGGTTACTTGGTGCCGTACATCCGGTCGCCAGCATCACCGAGACCGGGAACGATATAGCCTTTTTCATTCAGCTTCTCGTCGATCGCCGCGGTGTAGATCGGCACGTCCGGATGCATCTCGTTGAATTTCGCGACACCTTCCGGCGCGCCGAGAAGGCACAGGAAGCGGATGTTGTTGGCGCCGCGTTCCTTCAGTTTCTGAACCGCGGCAATGGCGGAATTCGCGGTGGCCAGCATGGGGTCGACAACGATCACCAGGCGCTCGTTCAGGTCTTCAGGTGCCTTGAAGTAGTATTCGACCGGCTGAAGGGTCTCCGGATCGCGGTAGAGGCCGACATGTGCAACGCGCGCAGATGGGACCAGTTCCAGCATGCCTTCCAGCAAACCGTTGCCCGCGCGCAGGACCGAGGCGAAGACGAGTTTCTTGCCCGCAAGCGTCGGCGCCTGCATTTCGGCAAGCGGCGTCTCGATGGTCTGGCGGACCAGCGGCAGATCACGGGTGACCTCGTAGCACAGCAGTGTGGAGATCTCGCGCAGCAGACGCCTGAATCCCTGCGTCGATGTTGCCTTGTTGCGCATGATGGAAAGTTTGTGCTGAACCAGCGGGTGGCTGATGACATTGGCTCCGGACATAGAAGCAGACCTTTCGTAACACATTGCGGCCATTTGCAAACTCAAGTGACTGATGTCAAATGGCTTTCCGGCGTTGTTATTGCTTTTGGCAGCCGCCTGCGACCGTCGATGGCGGCCTCGTTTGAGGCTTTGGCGGGTATCGGATCGCAGATTGAGCAGCTACCCCTGTAAGGGTGTTCTTACCTTGGTAGCACGCGGAAAGAAAATACTAAAAGCAGCAAAAGGAACTCAGTGCCCGGGCTGTGAAAAAGCCGCAGCGCTCGTGGCGGCATTTCCGGGCACCATCCTCAGATCGCCGGGTAAGGTTGCCGCGAAAAGTGTCCTGTCCGGATGGTTGAAGCCGCGTTCGGTGCGTACCGCGCTGCCGGCAGCGAGCCTTCTGTTTGCATGGAGGTCTTTCCTCGCTGGTTCCTCACCCTTGCGACGATCCACTCGCCCACACCCCAATTTATGAAAAATGTCGCGACGATTGTGACGGCGTACTGGATTGTTATGGCCTCGAAACTCCAGTCTGCCGATCCGGCAATCGCACCTGACGCCAGCAGAAGACGCGCCGTCACGACCATCGCAAGACAGGCGTAGCTGCGGATGATCCAGGCAATGTGCCGCTCCAGATCGCCGGAGACGATCGCGTGAACAGCCATGATAGTCGCAACGCACCAACCGGCGGCACCGGCCGTGTAGGCGATGCTGGTCACCAGCATGTCATGGTGAAGCGTCCATGCCAGCGGGACCGCCGTCGTTGATGCGATCACGGACGACACCACGTAGGTTTTGCCAAGAACCCTGTGCCAGCGTGACTTGGTACCGCGCAGTATCAGGAGGAACTGGACAGCGCCGCTGACCATGGCGAGCGTGCCTGCGATACCGTGCGCAAAGAACGGCAATTTCGGATGCGCTGCGGCCATCTTGAGGAACATGACCGTTCCGTAGACGAGGGGAAAACTGTCCCGGACTGGCGCACCCAGTTGCCAGGCGACGTAAAAGATCATCTTCCAGGCCATGAAGGCCGCAAAGACCAGGCAGAAGAGCAGCAAAAGAGCCGCCGTGACCTGCATTGCGTTTTGCCGGCCCGCCACGTTTTGCAACATGACCACACAGCATTTGGCGTAATCGATTGGCGCTGGTCGCATCAGAATGTCCTCGTCGGTGTTCAGCGCGGCAAACAATTTGCCGTCCCCAAGGACAATCTGTGCGTTAAGGGGGGTGCTTACCTGTGATGCGGGACACTCCACAAGTGCAACGTTTCCGACGCTTGCACTTAAAAGAAGAAAATGCCTGACCCTAGGGTACGGACCCATAAATGAAGCCGATTTGGCGGCAGAAATGGCAAAATCTCGCGAGGAAGTGTGCGCAGAGCGGGCTTTATGCCCGGTCAAGCGCGGTGACGTTGCGAGGTGAAGCCATTTTGCCGTCCTTTGGAATTGGCCGTTTTGGCCATCTGCCACGTCGCGAAAGGCTTGAAAATGAACCACATTTCCTGCGCTTTCGCTCCTCGCAGTTGGTCAAAACGATCCAAACCAAATTGACTTCATTTTTGGGTCCGTACCCTAGGCCCCGAACGGCAACCAGAAAACACCGCCGGGATTGAGAAAACGCCCGAGTTTTTCCAGTTCGCCTTCGGTTTGCCGCAAGGCGCGTTCCCCGGCGCGGCTCGTTCCCCCTTCAAGGATGCAGGTCAGGGGCAATTGATCTTCCGGCACTTCGAGCTCCGTCCTCAAAAGGTCCGCGAGCCTGTCGGTCAGCGCGGTGGTCACGCCGCGGATCTCGACCATCCTGTCGCGCACGCTGTCCTCGGTCGGGGATTCCGGACCATCCTTGATCTTCAACACACCCGAGAGAACAAACAGCGCAGCGTGCATGTCGTCCGCCGGGGCCGTCAGAAGCTCAAGGTCCGCGACCTCCAGACCGGCCCACGCGTAGGGCTCCACGAGGGAGTAGACCATTTCCTGCGCCGCCATGTGGAAGGGATAGATGCTCGCGTTTTCCACACCGTTCAGCGCCGAATGCGCGAAGCTGTCTCCGAGCGTGATCTCACCGCTTTCCGCCCCGCCCGGCCAGACCGGCGCGAGCGCTTCGAGCAGCCTGTCCAGCAGGTTCCGCGCGCTGACGGCGCCTTCAGCCTCACGTGCGGCCCGAACCATGAGAAGGCCCGGACGCGTGAAATAGCCTTCGGAAAACAGATCGGACCGCAAGGCCAGCGCCTCGCCCAGGCGCTTGAGGTGTTTCTGCATGGCTTCCAGCAGATCCGTGTCGTCCTGAAGGTCCCATTGCAGGCCCGATGCGAGTTCGTCCTTTTCCATGCGAATGAGCGTTTCGGCGTCAACGCGATAAGGATCTGTCATCTCGCTGGAAAACGATCCGGCCGCGAACATGTGGAAGGCCGCGAGCGCGGATGCATGTTTGCCGGACACGCGCGTGCCCGTCATGGGATCCTCGAACGCCCACCCCGCAGGATGCATCGTCTTCATGTAGGCGGCCAGGATTGCCAGGTCGGCGGCCGCGGTAAGCATGTGTTCCGCACCCTCGAACGAACGCGCGTCCGCGAGAGCGGCCCAGCGGTCGATGCCGCCCACCTCGAAGTCCCGCCAGACCCCGTAAGGCGGGATATGAAAGTCCGGATAGGTTTCCTTGGTGGTTTCCAGCAGAACCAGCAGCGCATCACCAAGGTGGGACAGATCCACCTGAACGTGTCTGAGTTTCCCGTCCGCGGCGAGCGTGAGCAGATCCTGCGACCTGCGCCGAATTTCGCGCGGATCAAAATAGGCCAGTGCCGAACTTTCGCTCGCCATGCCGGGTCACCTCCCTCAGTTCCCGCTGGTTTCCTGTACCGCGCTTTCCAGCCTCACCAGCAGACGGTTCCTGGTGGCCGCATCGCAGAAAGCGGCTTCGATCGCTGTCCGCGTCACCGCGATCTGATCCTCAAACGACCAGTTGAATGTTTTTGCGACCGAGCTGTATTCCTTGCCGAGCGTCGTTCCGAAGAATGGCGGGTCATCCGAATTCAGGGTGATCTTCACCCCTTCCCTGCGCAGGATGTTCACGGGGTGAAAGCGCAAATGGGAATAAACACCAAGCGCGACATTGGAGCCTGGACACACTTCGAGGACGATCTCCTCGTCGGCAAGTCTCTTGACCAGGTCCTTGTCTTCGATCGCTCTGACACCGTGCCCGATGCGCTTGACCCGCAGAAACTCAAGAGCCGCGACAACGCTGTCCGGCCCGCCGAATTCACCGGCATGCGCGGTCGTCCCAAGCCCTGCCTCGGCCGCCATGCGGAAGGCCCTGGAAAAATTGGCGGGATGACCGGAGCGTTCGTCTCCTGCAAGACCGAAACCGGTCACCAGCGGATGCGGGGTCGCGATCACCTCCTTGGCGACGCGCTCCACCGAGGCCGACCCGAAATGGCGCACGCCAATCGCGATCATGCGGCCCTCGATCGCTGTTTCCGTCTTGGCCCGCTCGATCCCGGCGGCAAGCCCCTCGACATAGGATTTGTAGGACAGTCCGGCAGCCTGGGCGTGATCCGGCGAAATCGTGATTTCACCGTAGATCGCGCCTTCGGCTGCAAGCATGCGGAAATAGGTTTCCGCCAGCAGCGCATAATCGGACGGTGTCTTGAAAACCGAGCTGGAGACGTCATAAGCCTTCAGAAAAGTGGTGAAGTCGGACCAGACATACTTTCCCTTGCCGTCGATGATTTCGCTTACGTCGACATCATGCTGCCTGGCCAGCCTGCGGACCAGGCTCGGCGGGGCCGCCCCCTCGATGTGACAATGCAATTCAGCCTTAGGAACGTTCACGTTTCACCCATCTCCGGCAGACCGGGGCATGACCTTTCAGCGAGGCCTGCCGCGCTGATCAGTATCAAAGAAAACTCGACCCGTGGGGACCTTGCGCAATTCCGAGATGATCGGCAATGCTCTCGCCGATATCCGCATAGGTCTTTCTGCCACCGATGCCCCGGCCCGTCACGCCGGGTCCGGTCGCGATTACCGGGACATGTTCGCGCGTATGGTCCGTTCCGGCCCAGGTCGGATCGCAGCCGTGATCGGCGGTTAGCAGCAGCAGATCGCCGTCTTTCAACCGGGAAATCATCTCCGGGAGCCGCCCGTCGAAATGCTCGAGCGCGGCGGCGTAGCCGGGCACATCGCGCCGGTGTCCGTAAAGAGAATCGAAGTCGATGAAATTGGAGAAGACGAGGTCGCCGTCTTCCGCCATTTCCATCGCCTCGAGTGTCCGGTCGAAAAGCTGGTCGTTGCCGGCCCCTTTCAGCACTTTCGCGACACCCTGATGCGCAAAGATGTCCGAGATCTTGCCGACACCGATGACGGTCCGGCCTGCTTCGCTCAAACGGTCAAGCAATGTCGGTTCGGGCGGTAGCACGGAATAGTCGCGCCTGTTGGGCGTGCGTTCGAAGGTCTGCGCGCTGTCGCCCAGGAACGGGCGCGCGATCACCCGGCCGATATTGTAGGGGTCGGCAAACTCGCGCGTCGTCTCGCACAGCTTCAGGAGACGGTCCAGGCCGAAATGCTCTTCGTGCGCCGCGATCTGAATGACGGAGTCGGCCGAGGTATAGAAGATCGGCTTGCCGGTTCTGACATGTTCCTCGCCAAGTTCGGCGATGATCTCCGTCCCGGAGGCATGCTTGTTGCCCAGAACGCCGTCCAGCTCCGCCGCGGCACAGATCGGATCGATAAGGTCCGCCGGGAAGGTCGGAATGGTGTTCGGAAAGTAGCCCCAGTCGAAGCGCACCGGTACGCCGGCGATCTCCCAATGACCGGACGGCGTGTCCTTGCCGTTCGATACTTCGGCGGCATAGCCCCAGAGCCCTTCCGGGGCACCGGCATGGTCGAGGCCGGGCACATTCTTGCCGGTCGACAGGCGCGCGGCAGCGCCCAGCCCCAGGCGATCCATGTTGGGAACGGAAAGGGGACCGCTGCGCAGTCCGTCCCGGTCGCCTTCGCTACGCGCGCAGCATTCGGCAATGTGACCCAGCGTGTCGGATCCGGCGTCACCGAAGGCTGCAGCATCCGCCGCACC
Organism: Roseibium sp.; assembly: GCF_965229775.1. Lineage (GTDB taxonomy): Bacteria > Pseudomonadota > Alphaproteobacteria > Rhizobiales > Stappiaceae > Roseibium. Next base: position 2,822,338 of record NZ_OZ245929.1, on the reverse strand, counting down.
GCCGATGCCGAAACTATCCAGCACACACAGGAATGCTCGAGGCATGGGTCTCTCCTCAGTTCTCTCTCTTGCCGGTCATTAGAACCGGAGGGGCGCCGGGACCAATGCACCGGCCGGCAGTTGCTCAGGGCGCGATGCGATCAACCACGCTCGGATGATCTTCAACGTCGATGGCCGATCCGACGGAATAGGCATTTCTCACTTCGACTGCCGCCGCCTCGGCTTCTTCTTCCGATCGCGCGTGCACGATGGCCAGCGGTGCATCCGCATCCACGGTGTTTCCGATACCCGCAAGGTCGGTGAGACCGACCGACGGGTCGATCACGTCGGCCGCGGCCCTGCGTCCGCCGCCAAGTGCGACCACCGCGACGCCGACGGCACGGGCATCGATCGCAGTCACCACCCCGTCCATGTCGGCATAGACGGGTGCCTGGACCGGCGCCTTGGCGAGATAGAGTTCGCTTTTTTCGACAAAATCGGCGGGGCCGCCGAGGGCGTGCACCATCTGCCCGAATTTTTCCGCTGCCTTGCCGCTGTCGAACGCTTCGCGCATCATCTCCGCCCCGGCATCAGCCGTCGGTGCGATGCCGCCCGTCGCCAGAAGTTCACCGCCCTGGGCAACGGTCACGTCCCACAGGCGGTTGTCGACCGCCGTGCCTTTCAGGAAGTCGACCGCGTTCTGCATCTCAACCGCATTGCCGGCTGCCGAGGCGAGCGGTTCGTTCATGTCCGTGAGCAGCGCGGTCGTTTTCAAACCGGCTCCGTTGGCAACGAGAACAAGGCTCTCGGCGAGTGCACGCGCCTCGTCCAGGGAGGCCATGAAGGCACCGGTGCCCCATTTCACGTCCAGCACAAGACCTTCCAGCCCGGCGGCCAGTTTCTTGGACAGAATGGACGCTGTGATCAGGTCGATGCTCTCCACCGTCGCAGTGACATCGCGAATGGCGTAGAACCGCTTGTCTGCCGGTGCCAGATTGCCCGTCTGGCCGATCACCGCACAGCCGATGTCGCGCACCACTTTCTTGAACAGCAGGTTGTCCGGCTGGGTCTGGTAACCGGGGATGGTGTCGAACTTGTCGAGCGTTCCCCCGGTGTGTCCGAGACCGCGCCCCGAAATCATCGGCACGGCGGCGCCGCATGCGGCAAGCGCGGGTGCGAGCATCAGAGACACGTTGTCACCGACGCCGCCTGTGGAATGCTTGTCGAGGACCGGTGCCTCGATCTCCTGCCAGTTCATCACGTCGCCGCTGTCGCGCATGGCAAGTGTGAGGGCAACACGCTCATCAATGGTAAGTCCCTTGAAGAAGACGGCCATGGCAAGGGCGGATACCTGCCCCTCCGTGACCGTTCCGTCTGCGAGACCCTTGACGAAAAACGCGATTTCCTCCGCGTCGAGCGTACCCCCGTCGCGTTTCTTCCGAATGAGTTCCTGCGGCAGCATTTTGTTGGATCCTTTTTGGTGCCGTTAATAGCCTTGGGCCGGTGCCGGCTCCGTGCCCTCGATCGTCGCGATCAGGGCGTCCAGGAGACCGCTCGCCCCGAAGCGGAAGGTGGAGGCGGACGCCCAGTTGTGCCCGAGGATCCGGTCGGCAAGCGCGAGATAGGCCTCGGCATCCTCGCTTGTCCTGATGCCACCGGCCGGCTTGAAGCCGATCACCCGTTCCGCGTTGTCGCGGCGGGCCTCCTCGATTGCGGTGAGCATGATCTCCGCCGCTTCAAGAGTTGCGTTGACCTTGACCTTGCCCGTGGAGGTCTTGATGAAGTCGGCTCCGGCGGCGATGGCAACGTTCGACGCCGCGTGGATCAGAAGCGGATCCCTGATTTCGCCCGTCTCCAGAATGACCTTCAGGATGGCCGGTGCGGGAATGGCTTCCTTGACCCTGATGATTTGCTCTTCAACGAAGCCCTTGCGGCCCGCGACAAAGGCCTCGTAAGCCATGACGTGATCGATCTCGTCGGCACCGTCCTCGATGGCCTTGAGCGTTTCGGCGACGACCGCGCCGGTCTCCACGCCGCCTTGCGGAAAGTTCACCACCGTTGCGACCTTCACGCCTGTCCCGGTCAGTTCCTTCGCAGCCTGCGCAACGAAACGCGGCCAGACGCAGACAGCGGCGACCGAGCCATGATCGGTGACGGTGCGTTCCGTCAGCTTCGAAATGTCGTCCGGCGTGCAATCATCATTCAGGTTGGTCAGGTCTACCAGCCCGAGAGCCCGTTTTGCGTTTTCAATCCTGTCGCTCATCAACCGACCTCCTTCACGAATGCCCGTACCAGCTGCTTCATGCGTTCCATGCCCGTCAGCGCGACGCTCTTGGTTTCGTCGTGGGACAGTTCGTGGGTCTGCATTCCGGCACCGTAGTTGGTGATGATCGACATCGCGACCACGCGCAGTCCCAGGAACCTTGCAACAATGACTTCCGGTACGGTCGACATGCCCACGGCATCGGCGCCCAGCATCCGCGCGGCGCGGATCTCCGCCGGGGTTTCGAACGAAGGCCCGGAGAACCACATATAGACACCGTCCGCGATCGGATCACCGGTCTCAGCGGCAACCTTCTTCATCGCCGCCTGCAGGTCCTTGTCGTAGGCGGCGCTCAGATCCAGAAAGCGCTTTTCGTTTTCTTCGCCGATCAACGGGTTCTTGCCGGACCAGTTGATGTGATCGGAAATCAGCATCGGCGAACCGGGGGCGACCTCCTCCCGCAGCGAACCAGCGGCATTGGTTGCCAGAAGAATATCGCAACCAAGTTCTTTCAGGGTCTCCACAGGCGTGCGCATGACCGTCGGATCGCCGCTTTCGTAATAGTGTGCCCGTCCGGACAGGATGACCACCGGAACACCGGCGAGCGTTCCGGCGACGAGTTCGCTGGAATGCGACGTCACGGTGGACACCGGGAACTCCGTCAGGTGTCCGTATGGTATCCGGACAGCATCCTCGACTTCCTCGGCAAGGGCGCCGAGGCCCGAACCGAGGATCATGCCAATCTTGTAGGAACCCTTGCGGGCCGCACGGACGATGTCAGCGCATTCACGGCCGTAACCACTCATGGTGGGTCAGTCCTTCTATTTTTGCTCGAGTTCAAAAGCGGCAGGCAGCAGTTCCTCCAGCGTGAAACTGCGCTTGATGCCGTTCAGGTCTGCGACATGGACAACGAGATTGTCCGTGCCGAATTCGGCGAAACACTGGCGGCAGACACCGCAAGGCGTGCAAAGGGCCGCGTCGCCGACAACCACGGCCTCCTCGATCTCCCGGTAACCGGCGGCGATCATGGCGCTGACCGCGCCCCCCTCGGCGCAAACGCTGACGGGGTAGGAGGCGTTCTCGACATTGCAGCCGGTAAACACCGTCCCGTCCGGCGTTCTGAAGGCAGCCCCGACGAGAAAGTTCGAATAGGGGGCGTAGGCCTTTTCGCGGACTGCCTTCGCAGCATCGAAAAGCGCGTCAAGATCGCTCATGACCGCTCCTTGAGATACGGGATACCGGCCGCCTTCGGCGGGATCGCCTTGCCGATGAAGCCGGCCAGCAGGATGACCGTCAGAATGTAGGGCAGAGCCTGGAAGAACTGCACCGGGATCTCGCCGACACCGGGAAGCTCCTGTCCCTGCATGCGGATCGCGACGGCATCGAGGAAGCCGAACAGGAGGCAGGTCATCATGGCGCTTGCAGGCCGCCACTTGGCGAAGATCAGCGCGGCAAGTGCGATGAAACCCTTGCCGGCGGTCATGTTGACGCCGAAACCGGCGCCCTGCGCGATGGAGAGATAGGCCCCGGCAAACCCGCACAGGATGCCGCAGGCAATCACGGCGCGATAGCGCAGCCAGGTTACCGAAATACCGGCGGTATCAACAGCCGCCGGGTTTTCGCCGACCGCGCGCAGGCGCAAACCGAAGCGCGTCCGGAACAGGATCCACCATGTCAGCGGCACCGCCAGGAACGCGGCGTAGACGAGGATGTTGTGGCCGGACAGAAGCTCTGAATAGATCGGCCCGATCACCGGGACGTCGCGCAGCTGCTCGGACATCGGCCAGGCAACGTCAGTAAAGCGGCCGCCTTCGGGAAGGGCCGGCGTGCGCCCGCCCTGGCGGAACCAGGTCTGGCCGAGAAGTGCCGTCAGTCCGGCGGCCAGAAAGTTGATGGCGACACCCGACACGATCTGGTTGCCGCGGTTGGAGATCGAGGCAAATCCGTGCAGCAGTCCGAGGGATACGGACACGCCGATACCGGCGAGCAGACCAAGCCAGGCATTCGCGGTGATATAGGCCACCGCCCCTGCCCCGAATGCCGCGCCGAGCATCTTTCCTTCCAGGCCGATGTCGACGACGCCGGAGCGCTCCGAGTAGAGTCCGGCAAGGCAGGCAAGCAGAAGCGGCGTAGACAGGCGAACGGTCGAGTCGAGGATCAGGATGAAATCTTCAAACATGATTACGCCTCCTTGGCCTTGAGTGCCTGGGAAGGCGTGAACAATTTGATGATCGCGGGCCGGAACATGTACTCAAGAGCGCCAGCAAACAGGATCACGAGACCCTGGATGACGATGATCATGTCGCGCGTGATGTTGGGCATTTCGAAGGAAAGCTCGGCCCCGCCCTGGTAGAGCATCCCGAAGAGAATGGCTGCCAGAATGATGCCGACCGGATGCGCGCGGCCCATCAGGGCAACGGCAATGCCGACGAAACCATAGCCCGTCACAAAGTCGATCAGGAGACGGTGCTGCGACCCCATGATCTCGTTGATCGCCATCATGCCGGCCAAACCGCCGGAGATCAGCATCGTGATGACGATCGTGCGTACCGGCGAAATGCCGGCATAGACAGCTGCCGTGGCATTTGCGCCGAAGGACCTGATTTCAAAGCCGAGCTTCGTGCGCCAGATCAGGAGCCAGACAAGCAGACAGGCACCCAGCGCCAGGAAGAGCGACAGGTTGACCGGCGCATAGCCAAATCCGAAAGACGGGAAAATGTCATTGAGGAACGGCAGGCGGCCGCCGTCTTCGAAGGTTCTGGTCTCCGGCTGCATCGAGCCCTGCTCCTTCAGCATGCCATTGAGCAGATAGACCATCAGCGACGACGCGATGAAGTTGAACATGATCGTGGTGATCACGACATGGCTGCCCCGGGTTGCCTGCAGCCAGGCCGGAATGAAGGCCCAGGCAGCGCCCGTCAGGGCCGACCCGATGACGGCAAAAGGCAACGTGACGTACCAGGGCACAACGCTGTCGAACGCCAGGCAGGCAAACGCGACGCCCAGGCCGCCGAGATAGGCCTGGCCCTCGCCGCCGATATTGAAGAGACCGGCATGAAAGGCGACCGCGACCGCCAGTCCGGTGAAAATGAAGTTGGTTGCGTAGAACAACGTGAACCCGATGCCCTCGCCGTAGCCGAGCGAGCCCCAGACGAGGATCTGCACCGCTTCAAGCGGGTTCTCGCCGATAAGGACGACGACCAGACCCGACACGAGAAACGCGGCGGCAAGGTTGAGGAAGGGAATGAGGCCGAGATCGACCCAGCGTGGAAGCTGACCGGCAGTCATTGCACACCTCCTTGCGCGGACGGGGTATTGTCGACGCCGGCCATCAGCAGGCCGAGATCGCCTTCTTCCGCATTGGCTCCGCGTTCGCCGACGATCCTGCCGTCGAACATCACCAGGACCCGATCGGACAGCGCCCGGATCTCGTCGAGTTCGACCGACACCAGCAATACGCCCTTTTGGGCGTCGCGCAGTTCCACCAGCCGCCGGTGGATGAACTCGATCGCGCCGATGTCGACACCGCGCGTCGGCTGACCGACCAGAAGCACTTCCGGGTCCCGCTCGATCTCGCGCGCCAACACGATCTTCTGCTGGTTGCCACCTGAAAAATTCGCGGTCTTCAGCATCGGGTTGGGTGGGCGGATATCGTATTTCTCGATTTCGGCGACCGCGTTTTTCTTGATGGTGCCGAGATCCATCAACAGGCCTTTGGAATAGGCCGGATCGCGGTGGTATCCGAGGATGGAGTTTTCGTATTCGGTGAAGCTGTTGATCAGGCCCATCCGGTGCCTGTCTTCGGGAACGTGCCCCATGCTCTTCTCGCGCATGTCGGCAGCATCAAGCGTGCTTGTGCTGAGGTCGATCGTTTCACCGTGGATCTTCAGGGTGCCGGTGGTCGCGCGGCGGATGCCGGAGAGCGTTTCCAGAAGTTCGGACTGGCCGTTGCCGGACACGCCCGCAATGCCGACGATTTCGCCGGCCCGGACCGAAAACGACACGTCCTTGACCACCTGAACGCCGCGGCTGTCGGTCACGGTGAGGTTGGATACTTCCATCACCGGCGCTTTCGGTTCCGCGGGCTTCTTGTCCACCCGCAGCAGCACCGAGCGGCCGACCATCAGTTCGGCGAGTTGCTCCATGGACGTGTCCTTCGTTTCCACGGTCGCCACCATCTCGCCGCGCCGCATGACCGAGACCGTGTCCGTGATCGCCATGATTTCACGCAGCTTGTGCGTGATCAGAAGAACGGTCTTGCCTTCGTTCCTGAGGACTTCGAGGATCTTGAAAAGGTGGTCCGCTTCGGCCGGTGTCAGCACGCCTGTCGGCTCATCGAGAATGAGGATCTCGGCGCTGCGGTAGAGCGCCTTCAGGATCTCGACCCGCTGCTGCAGGCCGACGGGAAGATCTTCAATCAACGTGTCGGGATCGACCCGCAGTTCGTATTCCTCCTCCAGGCGCTTCAGCTCGGAGCGTGCGCGAAACAGGCCTCCGGCGAGCAGCTGGCTGTCCTCGGCACCCAGCACGACATTTTCCAGGACGGAGAAATTGTCCACCAGCATGAAGTGCTGGTGAACCATGCCGATCCCCATGGCGATCGCCGCCTTGGAATCGGGGATCGTCTGTTTCGTCCCGTCGATGAGAATGTCTCCGTCATCGGCGTGATAGAAGCCGTAAAGGATGGACATCAGGGTGGACTTGCCTGCGCCGTTTTCCCCGATGATGCCGTGGATGGACCCTTTCTTCACGACAAGGTCGATGTCCTTGTTCGCGTGAACCGGGCCAAAACGCTTGTTTATTTTTCGCAGCTCGATTGCCGGCGTTTCGCTCATGCCTTCCCCCAGGCCCGACGGTTGTTTCCTGTCATTCTTCCTGCCCCCAGTCGGCGCATCTGCGGATCAGAGCGGACACGCGCCTTCGCTCACCACATCATGCACCTTGATCCGGCCCGCGGAAATGTCGGCGACCGCCTTGTCGGCAGCGGCTTTCATGTCGTCCGAAACGAGATCCGCGTTGTTTTCGTCCAGCACCCAGTCCATGCCGCCCTCGGCGAGACCGAGCACCTGGATGCCCGGTGCGAAAGTGCCGTCCCGGGCGGAGATGAAACTGTCGAACACCGCATTGTCGACCCGCTTGCGGATCGAGGTCAGCACCTTGCCGGGATGCAGGGCGTTCTGGTTGCTGTCCGTGCCGATCCCCAGGATATCCGCATCCGCAGCGGCCTGGAGTACGCCAAGCCCCGTTCCGCCGGCGGCCTGAATGATCACGTCGGCGCCGCGCTGGATCTGACCGATCGCAAGTTCGCCGCCGCGCACCGGGTCGGTGAAGGCCGCAGGCGTGTCCCCGGTCATGTTGAAGATGACGCTGACATCCGGGTTCGCGGCCTGTGCACCCTGCTTATAGCCGCACAGGAACCGCTGGATGATCGGAATGTCCATGCCGCCGACAAAGCCGATGGTTCCGGATTTCGTCGCCATAGCCGCAAGGAGACCAGCGATATAGGCTCCCTCCTGTTCCTTGAACACGTAGGAGCGCACGTTCGGCTGGTCGACGACCATGTCGACGATCGCGAAATCGGTCTCCGGAAAGTCCGGCGCGACCTGACCGAGCGCGTTGGCCTGATTGAATCCGATCGCGACCACCGGTTCGCTGCCGCGGCTGGCAAAGTTCCGCAGGGCCTGCAGGCTCTGGGAATCCCGTTCCAGGGCAAACTCCCGCACCGCCGCACCGGTTTCTTCCTGAAACCGCTGCACGCCCGTGTAGGCACTTTCGTTGAAGGAGCCGTCGAACTTGCCGCCGACGGAATAGACGATCGCGGGATCCGCGAAGGCAGCCGACGCGGTGAATGCCGCGGCCAGGGCCGCTGTAAACAGTCCAGTTTTCAAGCTGATCATCCGATCCCCCGGCAGAACGTTTGGGCGGCAGGTGATATCAGGTGGATGCCTCCGCGCACCTGGGCGCGGAGGCTGAGTTTTCGAGAACCCTCAGTTCGGGCAGGATTCGTCGGACATGTAGTCGTGGACGACGATTTCGCCGGAGATGATCTGCTGGCTCGCCTGCTCGACGGCGGCTTTCATCTCGTCGTTCACGAGTTCCGCATTGTTGTCGTCCAGCGCCCAGTCGACGCCGCCTTCCTTGAGGCCGAGGACTTCGAAGCCGGAGGACCAGCTGTCGTTTTCCGCGTCTTCGAACGCTTGGTAGACGGCAATGTCGACGCGCTTCAACATGGAGGTCAGGACGGAGCCGGGATGCAGTCCGTTCTGGTTGCTGTCGACGCCAATGCCCAGCTTGCCGGCATCAGCTGCCGCCTGAAGAACACCGATGCCGGTGCCGCCGGCTGCGTGATAGACCACGTCGGCGCCGCGGTCGAACTGCGACTTGGCCAGCTCACCGCCCTTGACCGGGTCGTTCCAGGCCGCACCGGTGGTACCGGTCATGTTCTCGAACACCTCTGCATCGGGGTTGGCGGCTGCCACACCCTGCTTGTAGCCGCAGGCGAACTTGCTGATCAGCGGGATGTCCATGCCGCCGACAAAACCGACCTTGCCGGTCTCGGAGGCCATGGCTGCCAGAAGACCGACGATGTAGGAGCCTTCATGCTCCTTGAAGAGGATGGAGCGGACGTTGGGCAGGTCGACGACCATGTCGACAATCGCGAATTGCGTGTCCGGGAATTCCGCCGCGACCTTCTCGACCGCGTTGGCCTGTGAGAAGCCGATGGCGACGATCGGGTTCATGCCGCGCTTGGCAAAGTTGCGCAGGGCCTGTTCGCGCTGGCTGTCGTTCTGGATCTCGAAATCGCGGTACTCGATGCCGTAGTCCTGCTTGAATTTCTCAGCACCGGTGTAGGCTGCCTCGTTGAACGACTTGTCGAACCGTCCGCCGAGATCGTAAAGCACGGCCGGCTTGGTTTCAGCCGCTGCGGTCGCGACGGTAAAGGCCAGTCCGGCAAGCGCCGTGCCGATGGTTAGAAGCTTCTTCACGTTTATGTCCTCCGACATGCGGGGGCCTGCTTTTTGTCAGACCCGTTTCCCCTCGTGACCCAGCCGCTTTATGCGGACTGTGCCAGTTGCAATCCGGCCTTCGCACTCAGAGCCCTCGCAAGGGTCTCGTCCGTGACAAGGTCGGTAATGACACCGGTGCGCAGTGCGGCAAGGGTTGCATCCACCTTGCTCAGCCCGCCCACCAGCGCAATGACGCGGCGCCCGCGCACTTCGTCGAAGTGCAGACCCACGGCGCAATCGCCGAGCGAATTGGGAGCCAGTTTTCCTTCAATCGTCAAAAAGCGGCCCATCAAATCACAGACGGCGCCGCATGACATCAATTGTTCCTGTTCCTGCTTTGAAATCATGCCGCGCTGGACCAGGTGCCCCTCGTTCTCGACCGAACCGATGCCGATCAGGAAGGCATCGGACTGGCGCGCACGCGCCATCAGATCCTGGACACTGCGCTGGGTCAGGAACATGGCCTTTTCGTCGGGATTTTCGGCAAAATACGGTACGGGCAGATAGTAGCCGATCCCCCCCGTGCGTTCCTGCATCTTCTGAACGATATCATAGGGGTTCGCGGCCAATGTGCGCGTCAGCGAGCCGCAGATGGACATGATTTCCAGATCCTGGCGCGCGGTCTTGGGCAGGGCCTCGACCGAGGCCTTCATGGTGCGGCCCATGCCGACACCGAGACGCTTGACGCTCGGGCCTGACAGCAATCCGGTCAGGAACTGTGATGCCGAGACGGCGACGGCGCGCAGAACCCCTTCATCATCTCCACCACCAAGATCGGGCGCGATGATGCAGTTGGTGAGGTCGAAGAAACGCGTGAGTTCCTTTTCCAGCTGCAGGCATTCCATCGGCCTGCCGTCGACCTGAAACTTTACGTAACCTGCTTTCTGGGCATGCGCGATCAGCCGATGCACCTTGGCCGGCGATACGCCCAGCTGAGACGCGATTTCGCCCTGGGTGCGGCCGCCCACGAAAGACAGCCACGCCGCCCGGATGGCCATGTATGATGTCCAGTCGTCTTCGTGCGCCTGCATGTTACGTCGACACCTTCCCACGGCCGGATCACAAATGCTCCGAACCCGCCAACGAATCCGGCCCTTTCAACGGGCCCTTGTTTTCTTCCGGTACGATTTTTCAGATCATGCCGAAAAATTCTTCACCAAGTGAGAATTTATTCAGATCATGACCAGTGAGCGCAGGTTCGTCAACCAAAAAAGCTCCCGAATTTTGAGCAGAATGCTTCATTTCAGGGCATTTATGCAGCTTAGCCCAAAAAATCCGGCCCGGCAGTTTTTGCCGCCTGATGCCGGAAACGTGACGGCACCCGGCAAAATCTGCCTAGCAATCCGGCAGAAAGTTCCTATCTGTGGAAGATACGCACTCCGTGCACATTTGATTTTGCCAGTTAATTTGATTTCAGCTAGATTTGGCACGTAGCTTGCTAAGTAAATCCTGAAACAAACCCAAGGCGATTCGCACGCGTTCGCAAGAATCACAAGGACTGTAAAGACGAGTAACAGAACAACAAAATAACACTGGGGAGACGTGGCAACACGGTCGAAAGGCCGGAATAAGGAGAAAACAATGCGTCTCGACATAATAAAAGACTGTGCACTGACAGTAGCGAAAGTGCTGTCCCTTCCAGCAGCGGCCATGCTGCTCATCCTTCCCGCCGAAGCCCGGGACCTCCGGCCGGCGATGCCTTCGACTGCAAATCTCTCGTACGATCCGGCCAACGAGGTCGACGTGGAACTCGTACTCGCGGTTGATATCTCTCAATCCATGGACACCGAAGAACAGGAAATACAGCGGGCGGGCTATGTCGCCGCGCTGACCTCGCGCGAGTTCATCGATGCCATCCAGGTCGGCCCGATCGGCCGCGTCGCCGTGACCTACATGGAATGGGGCGGTGTCGACGAACATTTCATCGTCGCGGACTGGACCGTCGTGAAGGACGCGGCAACCGCCTCGCATTTCGCGTCCAAGATCGCCGAAGCGCCCCTCAGGCAGGTGCAGCGGACGTCAATCGTGTCGGCGCTCGAAAAATCCGTCGAACTGGTCCAGACCAACCAGTATATGGGGTTGCGCCGCGTCATCGACATTTCCGGGGACGGCCCGAACAACCAGGGTGGCTCCGTTACGGAAATGCGCGACCGCATGGTTGCCGCCGGCGTGACGATCAACGGCTTGCCGCTGATGATGAAAACGAACAAGAACTCCTGGCAGGCCATGCTGAACCTCGATCACTATTATGAAGACTGCGTGATCGGCGGTCCCGGCTCGTTTGCGATCCCCGTCCGGTCGAAGGAAGGGTTCGCCGATGCCATTCGCATGAAGCTCGTCCTGGAAATCGCCGGGCTGCACCTGAAGGAACCCGACCCCTACTTCCGCCGCGTGTCAGGGCGTGAACCGGTCCGGTGCAACCTTTTCGACTAAGCCAGCCACGTCTTCTCCCTATCGACTGCCGCGCTCCGTGAAGGGCGCGGCTTTTTTTTGTCTCCCGAATTTTTTCGCCGGAATCGCGCCTTTCCGCAATCTTCTGGCGGTTCCCCCTTTGCGCGCAGCCCACTTTGCGGCTAATAACCAAGCCGCCCACCGGTCTTGCCGTGAGAGGAACCCGAATGCCAGCCACGCCGACACTTGCCCTTGTTGCGCATGACGCAAAAAAGGATGTGATGGTGGACTTTGCCCTGCGCCACCGAGAAAAACTGGCGGCGTTCAACCTGGTCGGGACCGGCACGACCGGCGGCCGCGTGCTGGAGGCCTGTCCGGAACTCAGGCTCGAACGCCTGAAGAGCGGTCCTCTCGGCGGAGACCAGCAGTTGGGCGCGATGATCGCGGAAGGGAAGCTGCAGGGCCTGTTTTTCTTTGTCGACCCCCTTTCCCCGATGCCGCATGACGTCGATGTCAAGGCGCTGATGCGGCTGGCCCTGGTCTACGACATTCCCATGGCGCTCAACGAATCCACGGCGGACATCCTGCTCCGGTCAGCGCGCCTGCAGGGCCTTCAGACAACATCCGATACACCTGAGGTCGGTACGTCCAAGTCATGAATTGCAAGCCAGGTTCCAAATCCTTCGCGTATCCTGTTCTCGTTGCCGATATCGGCGGCACCAATGCCCGTTTCGCGCTTGTCGACAGCAGTGACGCGCCCACGCGCATGTGCGGCAAGACGGCGACAGCCGATCATCCGGACATTTCCTCCGCCATACGTGCAGCCGTGTTTCCGGAAGCCGAAGCGCGGCCCCGGACAGCGATCATTGCCGTTGCCGGCCCGGTAACCGGCGATGCCATCCCGCTGACCAACGCCGCCTGGGTCATCGAACCCCTGAAGATGATCGCCGATCTCGGTCTGGAAGAGGTTGTGGTTCTCAATGACTTCGAGGCGCAAGCGCTTGCCCTGCCGGGATACAGCGGCAGCGATATCGAACAGGTCGGGACCGGAGCCATCCGCGCAAACAGTGCCAAATTCGTGCTCGGTCCCGGAACCGGGCTCGGTGCAGCGGCAATGATCTTCGCGGCCGGAACCTGGGTTCCCGTACCCGGCGAAGGCGGACATGTCGAACTCGGACCGGTGAGCGAAGAGGATGTCCAGATCTGGCCGCATATCGAGCGGGTCGGCGGGCGCATCGGCGCGGAGCAGCTTCTGAGCGGGACAGGATTGCCGCGTCTGGCACGGGCCGTCGGCGTCTGGATGAAGGCCGAACGGTCCTTCGACACGCCCGCCACGATCACGCAGGCGGCCGAAGACAATGATCCGGTCGCTGTCAAGACGCTCAATATATTTGCCAGAAGCCTGGGACGCGTTGCCGGTGATTGCGCTCTTACCGTCCTTGCGCGCGGCGGTGTCTACCTGACCGGGGGCATCACGCCCCGCATCACGCGGTTTCTGACCGATGGCGATTTCAGGTCCGCTTTCGAGGCCAAGTCACCTCATGAAACGCTGATGGGCAAGATACCGACCTTCATCGTGCGCCATCCCGATCCGGCGCTTGAAGGGCTCGCCTCCTTCGCACGCGAACCGAACGCCTTCGCGGTCGACATGCAGGGACGGCAGTGGACAGCCGACAGCACGTCACCTGCAGCCTAGAGCGCTAGGTGATGGCCGGGTCCCGCATCTTCTCGTCGAGACTTCCGATAGACGCGGTTCTGCCGGACCTTCTGCACACGCTCGAAGAAAGACCGAACGCGGTCCTGGTTGCCGAACCGGGTGCGGGCAAGACGACACGCGTTCCGCTCGCCCTCCTGGATGCGCCCTGGCGGCAGGACGGCAGGATCCTGGTTCTGGAACCGCGCCGTCTTGCCGCGCGCGCGGCGGCGCGGCGCATGGCGGGCGAACTTGGCGAACGGCCGGGAGACACGGTCGGCTACCGGGTCCGCATGGAAACCAAGGTCAGCTCCAGAACCCGCATCGAGGTGATCACCGAAGGGGTGTTCACGCGGCTGATCCTCGACGATCCGGAGCTGACCGGCGTTGCCGCGGTCCTGTTCGACGAGTTTCACGAGCGCTCGCTCGACGGGGACCTCGGGCTTGCTCTGGCGCTCGATGTGCAATCGGCGCTTCGCGAAGACCTGCGCCTCCTGCCGATGTCGGCAACGCTTGATGCCGCCTCCGTTTCCAAACTGCTCGGCGACGCGCCCGTCCTGGAAAGCAAGGGGCGGAGCTTCCCGGTCGAAATGCGCTATCTGGGCCGCGATGCCAAGGACAGGATCGAACAGCAGATCGTCCGTGCCATCAACCAGGCCTTGCGCGACGAGACGGGTTCGCTGCTGGTCTTTCTCCCCGGCCAGGGCGAAATCAGGCGTGTCGCCGACCTGCTTTCCGGCAAGGTCCCGGCACATTGCACCATCGCGCCACTCTATGGCGGGCTGGACGCAAGATCACAGGATGCGGCCATCCGGCCTGCCGAAAACGGGACCCGCAAGATCGTGCTCGCCAGCGCCATCGCCCAGACGTCGCTGACGATCGAAGGCGTCCGCGTCGTGATCGACAGCGGTCTCGCGCGCGTTCCCAGATACGAACCCCAGACGGGCCTCACGCGTCTTGAAACGGTGCGCGTGTCGCGCGCTTCCGCGGACCAGCGGCGGGGACGCGCGGGCAGAACTGAACCCGGTGTCTGTTATCGTCTCTGGGATGAAGCCCAGACGGCGGCTTTGCCAGCGGCCGAGGCTCCGGAAATCCAGGAGGCCGATCTGACCGGCCTCGTTCTGGATCTCGCTGCCTGGGGAGCGCTCGAACCGGGAAGCCTTGCCTTTGCGGACCCGCCGCCGGCAGCCGCCTGGAAAGAAGCGAAGTCCCTTCTGGTGGATCTTCACGCAATCGACGCGGCCGGTCACTTGACGCGCGCGGGCAAGGCGCTCTCGAAGCTGCCCCTGCATCCGCGCCTTGCGCATATGGTGATCGAGGGCGTCGGCCAGCGGCTCGGATACACGGCGGCGCTCGTTGCCTTGTGTCTCTCCGAACCGGGTCTCGGCGGACGCGATCCGGATTTGCGCGCGCGGCTTCGGGCCTTGCGCCATGACAAGGGGCAGCGCGCGAAGGATGGCCGGGCCCTGGCGGCAAGGTGGCACAAACTGGCCGGGGGTGACGGCACCGATATCGACATTGAGAGCGCGGGGCTTTTGCTTGCGCTCGCCTATCCGGACCGGGTTGCGCAGGCGCGCGGGCAGACCGGCCGTTTCCGCCTCGCCAACGGACGCGGTGCGGAGCTGGAGCCGGAACACGCTCTTGCCGGGGAACGGTTCCTCGTCGTCGCGGACATTCAGGGCAAGGCCGCCAATGGCCGCATTCAACTGTGCGCACCAATTTCAAGGGAAGAGATCGAGGATCTCTTTGCCGGAGACATCGTCGAGGAAGACGATGTTCAGCTGACGCCCGACGGCGCGCTCAAGGCCCGGCGCGTCACCCGCTACAAGGCGGTGGAACTGCAGACAGCCGCGATAAAGTCCGCTTCCCCCGAGGCCATCGAAAAGGCCCTCGTGAAGGAGATCCGCCGGCGCGGCGTTGCCCGGCTGCCCTGGAGCAAGGAACAGGACCGCCTGCGCAAACGGGTTGCCTACGCGCGGGACAACGGCGCGGCCGATCTTCCCGAACTCGGTGACCAGCATCTCCTGGAAACGCTTGAAGACTGGCTGCAGCCGTATCTGTCCGGGCTGACGGCGATCAGCGCTGTCGACGCCGGGGTTCTCGGAAACGCGCTTGCCGGACGTCTGCCCTATGACGCATCGGCGCGACTGGACACTCTTGCGCCCTCGCATTTCACCGCTCCGACCGGCAGCAAGGTGCCGATCGACTACGGCGCCGCGGCCGGGCCGACGCTCTCGATCCGCGTCCAGGAACTTTACGGTGTGACGCAGCACCCGAGCGTCTGCGACGGCAAGCTGCCGCTGATCCTGGAACTGCTGTCACCGGCGCAACGTCCCATCCAGGTCACCAGGGACCTGCCGGGCTTCTGGGCAGGGTCGTGGGCGGATGTGAAAGCCGACATGAAGGGCCGCTATCCGAAACATCCCTGGCCGGACGACCCGACAGAGGCAGAAGCAACAAGGCGGGCGAAGCCGAGGGGGACGTGAGCTTTTGCACCTGCCTTTCCTTCGAGACGGACCCGCCGGTCCTCCTCAGGATGAGGTGGTAGGACGGTGCCGCCGGTCCCGGTTTCGTCATTCAGATGTGGCGGAGCGAAGATCCGGGTGAAGAACGAGGGCTGATGCGCAAGCGCCGAAGCGAAAGTCCCCTCTCCCGGTGGGAGAGGGTCAGGGTGAGGGATCAGACGACTGACTATCCCAGCGCGTTTTGTCCCCTCACCCGGCGCATGCGCGCCGACCTCTCCCCAGGGGAGAGGTAAGCGACACCCTGTTCAAATGGATTGTTCGACGACGATCAGAAGCGTTTCAATCGTCGGAGGCTGCGACGAGGCTGGCGTTGCCGCCGGCGGCGGCCGTGTTGATGGAGACGACCTGTTCCAGTGCGAAACGGGTCAGGTAGATCGGACCGCCCGCCTTCGGCCCCGTTCCGGACAAGCCCGAGCCACCGAACGGCTGCGTTCCGACAACCGCACCGATGGTGTTGCGGTTGACATAGACGTTGCCGACGGAAAGACGGTCGACAACCTTCTTGACCGTCGCGTCGATGCGGCTGTGAACGCCGAGGGTCAGCCCGTAGCCGGTGGAGGCGATCTGGTCGAGCACGCTGTCGATGTCGCCTGCCTTGTAGCGCACCACATGCAGGACCGGGCCGAAGACCTCGCGGGTCAGCGCGTCCGCGCTATCCAGCTCGATGATGTGCGGCGCGACCCAGGAGCCGTTGGCGAGGTCTCCCGACGGTATTTTGCCGGCAAACCGCAGAGTCTGCGTGTCGCTCATGTCGTGGATGTGGGACATGATGTTGTCGCGTGCCTCGTCATCGATCACCGGGCCGATATCCGTTGACGGCTTCCGCGGATCTCCAAGACCGAGTTCCTTCGCCGCGCCTTCCAGCATCGCCAGCAGCGTATCGGCGACATCGTCCTGGACGTAGAGCAGGCGCAATGCCGAGCAGCGCTGGCCGGCGGAGCGGAAGGCGGACATCATGACATCGTCGCAGACCTGTTCCGGCAGCGCGGTGGCATCCACCAGCATGGCGTTGATGCCGCCGGTCTCGGCAATCAGCGGCACGATCGGTCCGCGTTTGGCCGCGAGCGTTCCATTTATGGCCCAGGCGGTCTCGGTCGACCCCGTGAAGGCGACACCCGCGACGGCGGGATGTGCGGTCAGGGCCGCGCCGATATCGCCCTCGCCCGGCACCAGGAAAAAGGCATCTTCGGGAATGCCGGCCTGGTACATCAGTCTGGCGGTTTCAAAGGCGATCAACGGCGTTTGCTCCGCCGGCTTGGCAACAACCGCGTTGCCGCCGAGAAGCGCGGCACTGATCTGTCCGAGGAAAATGGCGAGCGGGAAATTCCATGGCGAAATGCAAACGAAGACACCCCGGCCGCGGTAGCGGTAGCGGTTCTCCTCGCCGGTCGGCCCCGGCATCAGCCGGCCTTCGCCGAACAGCGTTCTGGCCTCGTTGGCATAGTAGCGGCAGAAGTCGACCGCTTCGCGGATTTCGGCAATGCCGTCCGGAAGGCACTTTCCGGCTTCCATGGAAAGGATCATCATCAGCCGGTCGCGGTTTTCCTCCAGCAGGTCGCCCAGCCGTTCAAGCGCCGCCGCCCTTTCGTTGACGGGTTTGCGTGACCAGGCCTCGAAACCCTTCCGGGCCGTCTCGATGGCCTTGCGGGCCGTCTCGGGGTCGGCGAACCGGACCGTGCCGACCCTTGTCGTGCCGTCCATCGGTGCGAAAACCGGGTGCGCTTCACCGCGCGGGACGAGGCCCTTGCCGAGCGGGCCGGCCTCCGTGAACGGTGCCTGCGTCCGGGCCATGCCCTCGACAAGCGCATTGCGTTCGGCCGCGCAGCCGAATTCGACCCCTTCCGCGTTGCGCCGGCTGTCGCCGTAAAGGTCGATCGGCAGGGGAATCGAGCGATTGACCGCATGGTGGCCGTTGTCGAGGATTTCAGCTGGGCGCTTCAGCGTGGATTCAACGGAGACGGAGGCATCGCCGACAATCGTCACGAAGGACGAGTTGGCGCCGTTTTCAAGAAGACGCCGCACAAGATAGGCAAGGAGATCCTTGTACCCGCCGACGGGGGCGTAGATCCGGGTCGGAAAGCCGTCGCGCTCGCAAACGGACTTGTAGAGACTTTCGCCCATGCCGTGGAGACGCTGGAACTCGTAGCCTTCGGACGATCCGCCGGCAAGCTCGATGATCTGCGCGACCGTCAGGGCGTTGTGGGTGGCAAATTGCGGGTAGAGAACATCCCTGGCCGCCAGCATGCGCTTGGCGCAGCACAGGTAGGAAAGGTCCGTCGCGGCCTTGCGGGTGAAGACCGGATATCCGTCGACACCCTCTTCCTGGGCCCGCTTGATTTCCGTATCCCAGTAGGCGCCCTTGACCAGGCGGACCATCAGCTTCCGGCCTGTCTTGCGGGCGGCGTCGACGAGCCAGTCGATCACGTCGGTGCCGCGTTTCTGATAGGCCTGGACCGCGAGGCCGAATCCGTCCCATCCTTCGGTCACCGGATCGGCGAGCAGCGCGGCGATCACATCAAGCGAAATCTCGAGCCGGTCGGCCTCCTCGGCATCGACCGTGAAATTGAGGTTGCGGTCCTTCGCCATCTGCACGAGTTCCCGCAGTTTCGGCAGCAGTTCGTCCCGGACGCGTTCACCGTTGACCGCTTCATAGCGCGGATGCAGCGCGGACAGCTTGACGGATATCCCCGGACGGTTGGGCAGATCTTCATCGCCTGCAGATTTCCCGATGGCTTCGATGGCGTTGGCGTAAGACCGGAAGTAGCGCTCGGCGTCCTTCGCCGTGCGGGCGCCCTCGCCCAGCATGTCGTAGGAATACCGGTAGCCCTTGGCTTCCTGCGCCTTTGCGCGCTCGAGCGCTTTCTGGATCGTTTCTCCCAGAACGAACTGATGTCCGAGAAGGGTCATGGCCTTGCGCGTCGCAACGCGCACGGTCGGCATGCCCATCCGCTTGACGAGGCTGGACAGGATGCTTTGCGGCGTATCGCCGGGATGAAGCAGGCGGGAGGTTACGCCCAGCGCCCAGGAAGAGGCGGAAACGAGCCACGTGTCGGACTTGTGGCCGGACGGGTCGTCAAACCGGGCAGCGGCCAGCTTGTCTTCAATGAGCTTGTCAGCGGTGCTCGCATCCGGCACGCGCAGGAGCGCCTCGGCCAGCACCATCATGGCAAGACCCTCGCGGGTCGTCAGGCCAAACTCCCGCATGAAGTCCTCAACGCCGCCAAGACCGACCTGAACGACGCGCATGTCGTGGATATAGCCGCGCGCGCGCTGATCGATCAGTTTCTCCACGACCGGATCCCCGGCGGCATCCTTCAGCATCGCCTCCACCGTTTTCCGTTCGTCGGGGGCATAGGCGGATCGGAACGGCACCAGGTCGGCATCGTTCATCGTTGTCACTGCGGCAGCGGCTGCGGTCATGAGCACCTCCCAAAACGCCTCAACAGGCGCATCCAAACTATTTCCCTAAAATAACGGAATTCGTACGGATATTTTCACTGTTTTTTGGCTTCAATTCAGTTTATTCTCCGCTAAAATTGAAATTTTCAGGGAATTCCCCAATGCTCAATGCTACTGACCGGAGAATTCTGAAGGTGCTGCAGGAAGACGGCCGCGTCACCAATACGGACCTCGCAGAGCGGGTCAGCCTCTCGCCGACGGCAACGGCGGAGCGCATGAAGCGTCTTGTCCGGGAAGGGTATATCGAAGGTTTCTCGGCGACACTCGATCCAAGGAAGGTCGAGCGCGGCCTGCTGGTGTTCGTCGAGATCCGTCTTGAAAGAACGTCGCCCGAAATCTTCGATGCGTTCAAGCGTGCGGTCGAACGCGCGCCGGACATCCTTGAGTGTCACATGGTGGCCGGCGGGTTCGATTATCTGATGAAAAGCCGTGTCAGGGACATGGAAGCCTACAGGGCCTTTCTGTCCGACGTGGTTCTGGCCCTCCCCGGCGTGCGCGAAACACATACCTATGCCGTCATGGAAGAGATCAAGGACACGCATATACTGCCTGTCTGATGGCCTTACCCGGGGCCGTTTCGACACGCCTTATTCACAAAGCCTTGTGTTGACCGTGCCGGGCCGGATGCGCGAGGGAACGGGCAGCAAAAAAGAACCAAAACTGGGGACATGGATGAAGCGACTGCTTTCCACCGCCACCGGCCTTGCCGGGCTCCTTCTTGCCACTCTTGGGGCGCATGCCCAGGATCAGGACTGGCAGGCCGTCCTTGACGATGCCAAGGGACAGACCGTCTACTTTCATGCCTGGGGCGGAGAACCGCGCATCAATGCCTACATCCAATGGGCGGCGCGCGAAGTCGAGCGCGACTACGGCGTCCGTATCGTCCACGTGAAAGCGAGCGATACGGCGAATGTGGTCTCGCAAGTGCTTGCGGAAAAGTCGGTCGGCAAGGAGAACGGCGGGGCGGTCGACCTCATCTGGATCAACGGCGAGAATTTCGCGTCGATGAAGAAGAACGGACTTCTGGCGGCCCCGGGCTGGGCGCAAACCCTGCCCAACTGGCAATATGTCGATGTCGAGAACAAGCCGACCGTCACCGTCGACTTCACCGTTCCGACCGACGGCCAGGAAAGTCCGTGGGGCATGGCCAAGCTCGTGTTCATGTATGACAGCGCCAGACTGGAGACGCCGCCGTCCGATCTGAGCGGGTTGCTGGACTATGCAAAAGCGAACCCCGGACGGTTTTCCTACCCCCAGCCGCCGAATTTCTACGGCACCACCTTCCTGAAACAGGCGCTTGCCGACACGGTTGCGGACACGTCTGTCCTGTCGTCCCCCGTGGATGAAAGCACGTTCGAGGAAACGGTCGCGCCGCTGTTTGCCTTGCTGGACGACCTGCACCCCCATTTGTGGCGGCAGGGACAGGCTTTTCCGAAGAACGCGGCCGACATGCGCCAGCTGCTGGCCGACAGCGAGCTGGATATTGCCTTTTCCTTCAATCCGGGTGACGCCTCCGGCGCGATTGCAAACGGGGAGCTGCCCGAAACCGTGCGGACGTTCGTGTTCGATGGCGGCACGATCGGCAACACCCATTTCGTGGCCATCCCCTTCAACAGTTCCAACAAGGCCGGCGCGAAGGTCTATGCGAATTTCCTGCTGAGCCCCATGGCACAAACGCGCAAGCAGGAGCCCGAGATCTGGGGCGATCCGACCGTGCTGAACGTCGCCGCGCTGCCTGCGAACGAGAAAGCTCTGTTCGATGCGATGGATCTGGGGCCCGCAACACTGGCACCCGAGGAACTCGGGCCGGTCCTGCCGGAACCGCATCCAAGCTGGGTCGCCGCACTGGAGGAGGCGTGGACCGCGCGCTACGGCGCCGGCAGCGAGTAGGCCATTGCCGGCACAAGGCCGCATATTCAACATTCCGACCCTGGTCGTGGTGAGCCTGCTGGCCGGCCCGGTTCTTGCCGGTCTGGCAGGGACCATCCTGCCCGCCTTCGGGTATCTGCCGGTGCTGGGCTACACGTCGTTTTCGCTCGCTCCGCTGCACAGTCTTCTGGAGATGCCCGGGCTATCAAGCTCGGTCCTGCTCAGCTTCGGCACCGGACTGGCCGCATCGCTCCTGTCGCTAATCATCGTGCTGGTCTTCACCGCCGGCTGGGCAGGCACCCACACCTTCCAGCGTGTGACCCGCTTTCTGTCACCGCTTCTTTCCGTTCCACATGCCGCCGCGGCGATTGGACTCGCGTTCCTGATTGCGCCATCCGGTTTCCTCGTCCGCCTTTTCTCGCCGTGGGCGACCGGATGGAGCAGGCCGCCGGACGTGCTGATCCTGAACGATCCCGCAGGACTCGCGATGACCTTCGGGCTCGTTGCAAAGGAGGTCCCTTTCCTGTTCCTGATGACACTCGCAGCGCTCAACAGGCCGCATATCAAGGACTTTTACAAGGCCGGAGCGAGCCTCGGCTATGGCCGGATGAGCGTCTTTTTCAAGGTGATCCTGCCGCAGATCTACCCGTTGATCCGCCTGCCGATGCTGGCGGTGATCGCCTATTCGACCTCAGTGGTTGACGTTGCGCAAATCCTCGGACCCACGACGCCACCCCCGCTCGCACCCCGTCTCGTCGCCTGGATGAACGATCCCGACCTGAGCAAACGGCTGATGGCGTCCGCCGGTGCCCTTTTGCAGCTTCTGGTCAGCGCGTCCGCCTTGCTGACCTATCTTGGCATCGAACGCCTCGCAGGGCTCTGGCAAACCTCGCGCTACGCTAGCGGTCACCGCCGGCGGCGCGACTTTCCTGTCCGGCAGGCCGGCCTCATTCCGATGATCCTGATTGTTGCCGTCATGACGTCGTCCATGGTGCTGCTGGCCATATGGACGGCGGCAAGGTCCTGGTGGTTCCCCGCCGTCCTGCCGCAGACATGGAGCCTCGGGCGCATGGCGGACGCCTTCGGCATGGGAGCACCCGCACTTGCGGCAACGCTCGCCCTTGCCTTTGTTGCGGCGGGCGCAGCCACGGCACTCGCCTTGTGGCTGCTCGACGCACGCAGTTTCCGCAACCTCCCGGCGCGGGGACGTCTCAACATCCTGATCTTTCTTCCGCTGCTGCTGCCGCAGATCAGCTTCCTGTTCGGGCTGCAGATGCTGTTTCTTCTCGGTGGCCTGAGCGGGACGTTCCAGGCGGTCCTGCTTGCCCATCTCGTGTTCGTGTTTCCCTACGCCTTTCTCGCCCTGAGCGATCCCTGGAACCGGCTCGACCCGCGCTACGCCAAGGTGGCCATGTCCATGGGGGCATCCAGGTTCAAGGTATTCTGGCAGATACGGCTGCCGCTTCTGCTGCGCCCCGTCCTGGTGACATTCGCCGTGGCGGCCGCCGTCTCCGTCGGGCAATATCTTCCAACGCTGATGATCGGGGCGGGACGCGTGGTGACCGTGACAACGGAAAGCGTAGCGCTGGCCAGCGGCGGCAATCGCCAGGTCGCCGCGCTCTATGCGGTTCTCCAGCTGATCATTCCGCTCGCCGTTTTTGTTGTCGCGGCCCTGGTGCCTTCTCTGGTATTCAGAAACCGTGCCGCGATGCGGCTGGAAAGGTAAAGGCGGATGGGCGCACAAGAAGACACATCCGGCCTCGTTCTGGAGGCGGTCTGCCTCCGTCTGGACGGGGCACCGCTCATCAGCATCGACTGCCGGATCCGGCCGGGAAGCATCCTGACCATCATGGGGGAAAGCGGCAGCGGAAAGTCCAGCCTGCTGGACTTCATCGCCGGTTTCCTGAAGCCGGACTTCCAGGCGGAAGGCAGACTTTTCCTGGACGGTGAGGACCTGACCGAGCGGCCCGCACAGGAGAGGCATATCGGGCTGATGTTTCAAGCGCCCCTGCTCTTCCCGCACATGTCGGTGTTGCAGAACCTGCTGTTCGCGATTCCGGCCTCGGTGAGCAAGCGGTCCGAAAGGGTGGAAATTGCCCAGAAAGCGCTTGAAGACGTCGGTCTTGCGGGATTTGCAGGGCGCGATCCGGCGACGCTTTCAGGCGGGCAGCAAACACGTGTCGCCCTGATGCGAACGCTGCTCGCAGACCCGAAAGCGCTGCTGCTCGACGAGCCTTTTTCGAGCCTCGACCAGACCCGCAGGGCCGGTGTCCGCAATCTTGTGTTCCGCCTCGCGCGGGAAAAGAACCTGCCGGTGCTTCTGGTGACCCATGATCAGGACGATGCAGTGGCAGCCGGCGGCATGATCCACTATCTCGATGGCCGGGACCCCGGCACGGGATGCTCAGGTTCCACACGGCCGCAGCCGGTCTCGGCTCAAAGCTGACGCGTCATTCCGCCTGGTCGGCCGACTTCGCCTGCAGCAGGGAGTAGTTGTCGATGCCGATCCGCTCGATCAGGTCGAGCTGGGTTTCCAGAAAGTCGATGTGGCTTTCCTCGTCGCTCAGCAGCTTCTCGAAGAGTTCCATGGAAACGTAGTCGCCGAGGTCGCGGCAAATCTCTCGGGCTTCGTGGTAGAGGGCCCGCGCGACATATTCCGCCGCCAGATCTCCTTCCAGGCATTCCTTGACATTCTGCCCGATCCTGAGCGGATCCAGCGTCTGCAGGTTCGGAAGACCTTCCAGGAATATGATCCGGTCCATGAGGTCCTGGGCGTGCTGGCGCTCCTCGTCGGCTTCTTCCAGTTCCTTGTCGGCGAGCTTGCCGAAACCCCAGTCGGCGAGGAGCCGCGCATGGACCCAGTACTGGTTGACCGCGGTCAGTTCGTGACGCAGAGCCTTGTTCAGGTATTCGATTACTTGTGCTTCACCCTTCATCAGGCTCTCCTCTTCCTATCGGCCCGCGGCGCGTTTCAGGGTTGCAGGTCCGGCCTCGGCACCACCTGCTTCTTCAGACCCCTTTTCATGAATGATGTCAATCACGGACGGAAAACAGCTGCCGCATCTCGGCCGGCAGCCCAGATGCCGGAACACCGCCCCGGGCGTCGGCACCTTGCCGTTCGGGTCGGCGCGCATTTCTTCCGCCGCTTCACGAAGCTGCTTCTCAGAAAGGACATTACAGGAGCAGACGATCATTGTAGGGTTCGCACAGGGTCCGGTTATCCGACCATATTGGCATTCGGGGTTTCATGCGCAATAACGAAACCCTACTATAAGAGTCAACTTTTTCCGACTCGTCCCTCAACTGACAGGAAACCGACATGAGCGGCCAGGACACATCCGACACCCGCCCGACACTCGTCCTGACCGGCGCAAGCCGCGGCATCGGGCACGCGGCCGTCAAGCGGTTTTCCGCGGAAGGCTGGCGCGTCATCACCTGTTCGCGCCAGGCGTTTTCGGACAAGTGCCCCTGGCCCATGGGACCGGAAGACCACATTCAGGTCGATCTGTCGGATCCGGAGAATCTCGGGTTCGCCGTTCAGGAAATCCGAAAGCGTCTCGAGGCGAACGGCTCACGGCTGAATGCTCTGGTGAACAATGCCGGCATCAGCCCGAAGGGGTCCGAAGGAGAGAGGCTCAATTCGCTTAACACGGCAATGCACGAGTGGCGCACCGTCTTCCAGGTCAATTTCTTCGCGCCCATCCTGCTCGGCCGCGGCCTGTTCGAGGAACTGAAGTCCGCCGGCGGCTCGGTGGTCAACGTCACATCCATTGCCGGGATGCATGTCCATCCCTTTGCGGGCACCGCCTATGCGACCTCGAAGGCCGCCCTGGCCGCCCTGACCCGCGAGATGGCCGCGGACTTCGGACCGCACGGCATCCGCGTCAACGCGATCGCGCCGGGCGAGATCGACACGTCGATTCTCTCGCCGGGAACCGAGAAGCTGGTGGAGGATATTCCGCTGAGGCGACTGGGCCTGCCCGATGAAGTTGCCGACACGATTTTCTATCTGTGTTCCGAGCGTAGTTCTTACGTTACGGGATCCGAAATCCATATCAACGGCGGACAACATGTGTGAAAATCCGGCCAAAAAGGTCTTTTGCCGTTTTTGACAAAAAGAAATGTCGGCGAATACGCATTTATTACAATCAATATGTATACCCCCGGGGTAGAAATACGTATCCAATTTACGCAAAATTCATTGCTTCCCGCGACACTCCCTGCAGGGAAACGCTGTAATACAGCCATGCGGGGATCGTATGAAACAGATTCTGAAATCTTTGGTCGACCTGAAGTTCGGCTTCAAGGTCGGTGGCGGCTTCTTCGCCGTTCTGCTCCTGACAGCCGTTGTCGGAGCCGTCGGCTACTTTGCCATCCAGAACCTCTCGTCCAGTTTCGTGGTTGCCGATCATGCGGCCAAGGTCGCCGGCCAGGTGCAGGCAACCTCGATCAAGCGGGAAGACTATCTCAACAACCCGTCAGCGGAGTTGAGCGAGGCTGTCAACCAGGAGATCGGAAAACTCAACACCTCCCTGGAGGAGCTTGGGCACGAAGTCGCGGGCAATCCGGATGCAGCCAGCCAGGTGGCAGGCGCCCAGGAGGCCGTGACCAAGTTCGAGACGACGTTCGGTGAAGTGGTGGCGCAGACCAACCAGCAAGCGGAACGCCTTTCTACCCTGCGCAAGAGCACAGCCGATCTCGGTCAGCTGGCCTTTACCATCAGCGATGCCGTGCTGACCGAGGAAAAACAGGTCAGTGCAGAGGCGTTCTCCGCGGACAGCCGCCTTGACGATGCCGCCGCCATCCAGCGCGGGATCTTCGAACTGAAGGACGGCGTCACGCAGATCCAGCTTCTTTACCTGGAAGGCAACGGCAACCTGCAGGGCGACGCACTGCAAAGCGCCATCCAGATCGCGAGCGAACTGGTCGCATCGGCAAAACAGATCCGGATGAAGCAGATCGAGGGCATGCAGCCCAAGACGCTGGCGCAACTTGCCGCCAAGACCAAGAATCTCCTTGCCGTCGTTGAGAACCTCAACAGGGAGCTTGGTTTCTCGGAAGGCTACGAGGCGCGTCTTGCCGTTGGCACGGGCATTGAAGAAATGGATGCGCAGACCGACGAGGTTCTGACACAGATGGCCCCCGTCGTCGAGACGGCAAAGAGCGACGCCCTGACAGCGTCGACGCGGCTCGCCACGATCCGTGCGATCTCGGACAAGGCGAAATCGCTGAGCAAGGCATCGGAGTCGGCGCGCGCTGAATTGCTTTACCTGTTCGGATCCTTCGGGGTCGAAGACCAGACAGCCGTTGAGACCCAGATTTCGAACCTGGTGGCGCTCGAGGCAGAACTCGTCAAATACGCAAAGGTCCTTCCCTCCGCGGCGGAAGCCATCGAGGCAATCGCAACATCGGTCGCGACGCTCGACAAATCCTTCAAGGAAATGCTGACGGCGAAGACCGAACTTCTTGCAAAGCGCCAGCAGCTTGACAGCCTGACGCGTCAGGTCAGCGGCGACATTGCCGCGATTTCCAGCGAACAGTCCAAGGTGGCCAACAGCGCCGCAGGCTCCGCAGAGCTGCAGATCATCATGACGATCCTGCTCGCGATCCTCGGCGGTGTCGGCCTTGCCTTCATCCTCAACATGGCGATCACCAAACCGATCCAGACAATCACGAATGTCATGGACAGGCTCGCCAACGGCGACAATGAAGTCGACATTCCGGGCATCGAGCGCGGCGATGAAATCGGCAACATGAGCCGCACGGTTCAGGTCTTCCGCGACAATGCGGTCGAGCGTGCGCATCTGCAGGAGCAGAACGCCCACGAGGAAGAAGCCCGTCACGCCCGTCAGCAGAGGGTCGACGATCTGATCAACGGCTTCCGCGCAACCGCCGAAGAAGCCCTGGGGTCCGTTGCCTCGACGGCCGGCGGTCTCGACAACACCGCCCAGGCATTGACCGAAATCGCGCGTGACAGCGCCGGCTATGCGAACGAGACCCAGTCGTCGTCCAACGAGACCACGACGAATGTTCAGACGGTCGCCAGCGCCGCGGAAGAGCTTGCCGCCTCCATCGGCGAGATTTCCCGGCAGGTTGCGCAGACCACGGAGATCGTGGGACGCGCGACAACCGGGACACGGGAGACCAACGAAAAGGTCGAAGGTCTGGCAGAAGCCGCCACCAAGATCGGTGAAGTGGTCACGCTGATCCAGGCCATTGCCGAACAGACCAACCTGCTTGCGCTCAACGCGACCATCGAAGCGGCCCGCGCCGGCGAAGCGGGCAAGGGTTTTGCGGTTGTGGCCGCAGAGGTGAAGGAACTGGCGACGCAGACATCACGGGCAACCGAGGAAATCAGTTCCCAGATCACCGAGATCCAGAACGCCACGAAGGAATCGGTCGTCGCCATCGGCGCGATCGCCGAAACCATGAACGAGGTCAACAGCTACACCACGGCGATTGCGTCCGCGGTGGAAGAGCAAGGCGCGGCAACTGCGGAGATCTCGCAGAACGTCCAGCGTGCCGCTCAGGGCACCGGTGCCGTGTCCTCGTCCATGACCCAGCTTTCACAGGCTGTCGACCAGACATCCTCCTCGGCCGACATGGTGCTGTCCGCATCCGGAGAGTTGACCGAAAAGACCGACCAGCTGAAGCAGGAAGTCGAACAGTTCCTGTCGGAGGTCGCCGCAGCCTGATCAACCGGGCCATCCAATATCGGGGCGGAGTGCCGGGCACTCCGCCCTTTTTCGTTCTCCGGCCCGCTCGGTGATTGACCTTGCCCGCCCGGAGGACTATGCGGAAACGGACAAACCCGAATTCCAGCGAGATACCGTCTTGGCGAAGCAGATTGACGCCGCAGCCTTTGCCCCCAATGGCAGCCCTCCCGAACAATCCTGGCCGGTGATCCTGGAAACCAGGGGCTGGAAGGATTATCGCCTGCTCGACATGGGCGCGGGCGAAAAGCTCGAGCGCTACGGCCGTTTCACCATCGTCCGGCCGGAGCCCCAGGCGATGGGAACGCGCAAACTCAAGGACAGTGTCTGGAACCGCGCGGACGCGGTCTTCTCCGGCGATACGGAGGAGGAAGGTCCGGGACGCTGGAAGTTTTCCGGCAACGTGCCTGAAACCTGGCCGATGTCATATGGCCCGGTCCGATACAACGGCCGTTTCATGTCGTTCCGGCACGTCGGTGTCTTTCCGGAACAGGCCGCGCACTGGGACTGGGTCAACGGCAAGGTACGCGCCGAGCGGGAGCGCGCTCCTGACAAGCCGCTGAAGATCCTGAACCTGTTCGGCTACACGGGCCTGGCGTCACTTCTGCCGGCCACCGAGGGCGCTCAGGTGACCCATGTGGATGCCTCCAAGAAGGCCATCGGTTATGCACGCGAGAACCAGGCGCTCTCCGGACTGGAAGATCTCCCGATCCGGTGGATCTGCGAGGACGCGGCGAAATTCGTCGCCCGGGAAGTGCGCCGCGGCAACTCCTATGACGGCATCATTCTGGATCCGCCAAAATACGGGCGCGGCCCCAAGGGGGAAGTCTGGGATCTCTACACCAGCCTGCCGGGCATGCTCAGTGACCTGCGCCAGTTGCTGACCAAAGACTCGCTCTTCATGATCCTGACGGCCTATGCGATCCGCTCCAGTTTTCTGTCCATCCACGAGCTGATGGCGGAGACGCTCGCCGACCAGGGCGGGCTCCTGGAATCGGGTGAACTCGTCATCGGCGAGGAAGGCGGCGACCGGGCGCTTTCAACCTCCCTCTTTTCCAGGTGGAGCAGCCGCTGAGCGCGGCTACTCCGCCGCGATCGCCGACCGGTAATTGTCATTCGACCATGTTTCGTCGGACTTGACGGCCTCCTCGTCCGCGGCGGGCTGCGCTGCGGTCGTTTTGCCTGGCTTGCGCCGGCGGGCGTACACCATCGCGAACATGGGCGGGGCGAAGTAGAACGAAATCACCGTCGACAGCAGGACGCCGCCTGCGATCGACATTGCAAAGGGCGGCCAGAAGCCGCCTCCGCCGAGGATCAGCGGCAGAAAGCCTCCGAACGTCGTCAGCGTTGTGGACACGATATGGCGGCTCGAGCCCATGACCACGTCGACCATTGCAGCCTGGTCGCCATTCGCCGCGGCCTCGTTCTGCTGCATGCCCGTGAGGATGATGATGGCTGCGTTGATCGAGACTCCGATCGACCCGATCACGCCGATGATCGCGTTGATCCCGAA
Source organism: Roseibium sp. (assembly GCF_965229775.1). GTDB lineage: Bacteria > Pseudomonadota > Alphaproteobacteria > Rhizobiales > Stappiaceae > Roseibium. Next base: position 2,792,926 of record NZ_OZ245929.1, on the reverse strand, counting down.
CGGGTACTGAAACACCGCAAGCGCAAAGATACTCAAACCCGCGGACAGACCGGCGACGGCGAGCGTCACGGCTGCAAGACGGAACGAATTGAAGGTCAGGACGATCGCCGCGATGGAGAGGGGCACGATCAGACCGAGGGAACCGATGAGGTTCTTCAGCGTGTCGTCCCTCGCGTCTGAATCTCCACCGGTTTCCATGCGATAGCCGTCGGGCAGAACGTATCCGGCACGTTCCAGTTCCGACTGGAGTTTTTTCAGGGCTTCTTCCGGCAGGACGCCATACTGGACGAAGGCCTGGACCGTGTTGGTGCGTTCGCCGTTGCGGCGGTTGATCTGCCCCTCGGAGGGCTCCACCCGCAAGTCGGCGATTGCGGACAGGGGCACCCCGTCGTAACCGGCCGTCCCGGGTACACCGCTGCCCGGCAGGAGCGGCAGGCTGGCGATGCGCGCGAGATCACCCCGCTTCGCATCTCCCACGCGCACGCGCACCGGCAGTTCTTCCGTGCCCTCGATGAGGCTGCCCCCGGTCGCGCCCTCCAGTGTCGCTTCAAGCTGCCGTGCGACATCTGCGAGCCCGAGACCCAGAAGGCGGGCCTTGTCCTCATCGACCGACAGTTTCAGCTTCGGCGATCCGCCATCCAGCGTCGTGCGCACGACGGTCACCTCCTCGACGCGCGCCGCCAGGCGGCGCAGGATGTCCCCCTGCTCGCGCAGAACCTCCAGCGACGGACCGACGAGGCGCAACTCGACCGGTGCGTCCACGGGCGGGCCCTGAACCAGATCCCGCACAAGTATCCGCGCATTCGGAAACTGCGCGGACAGGTCCGCCTGGAGATCCGGGACAAGACGGGTGGTCGCGTCTTCCGACACGGTCGTGACAAGCGCCTGGGCGAAGGCCGGGGCCTGATCCCGGTTGCCGACAATGTTGTAGTAGAAGGCCGGGGCGCTTTTCCCGACGACCCAGGTGATCTGCTCAACGCCCTGCGTCCCGGCAAGCACCTGGTCGATTTCACGGGCGGTCGACATGGTCTGCGAAATTGCCGTTCCGTCCGCAAGCTCGACCTCGACATGAAACTGGTTCCGGTCGACTCCCGGGAAGAACTGCGCGGTGAGCGTCGGCATGCTCATGAAGCCGATCACCGGCAACACCAGCGCGAACGCGACAGAGCTCGCCGGATTGCGCATCGCCATCTTCAGCGAGAACCGGAACGGGACCGACAGGAGCCGTGCCGGCGAAAATCCGGAGCGGCGTGCTTCGGTTGACTGCGCGGGCAGCACCCAGCCCGCAATCGCGGCCGTCAGCGTCACGGCGACGACAAACGACCACAGCAGCATGATGATCACGGCAATCGCGATTGCGCCGACAAAGTCTCCCGCCGGTCCCGGCAGCAGCACCATCGGCATGAAGGACAGCGCCGTCGTGACCGTTGACGCCAGCAACGGGGCGAACAGACGGCGGACCGCATTTCCGACCGCCTCGCGCCGGCTCAGCCCGCGTTGCAGCGCCTGCCCGATCTCGTCGGTCATGACGATCCCGGCATCCACCAGCAACCCGAGCGCAACGATCAGGCCCGTCAGGGACATCTGGTGAAGCGGCAGGCCGATCATGCTCATCGTGGCGAAGGACGCGAGCGTGACCACAGGCAGCACCATGGCGACGATCAAGGCCGACCGGAACCCCATGGTTACCAGCAGAACCGCAACAACGAGACCCATGCCGATCGCGATGTTGAGGCCGACATTGGACAGGCGATCGATGGTGTAGAGGCTTTGATCGAACACCAGCTGGTGTTCGATCGAATACGGCATGTCCGCTTCGAACCCGGCAATCTCACCACGTACACGCTCCATCCAGGCGTCGACCTGGAGGCCGTCGGCAATTTTTGCGGCAACGAGGATCGCGGGCCGTCCGCCCGAAAAGGCGCGCTCCTCGACGGGTTCCCGTTTGCCCTTGCCGACCGTCGCAATATCGCCGACACGGGTCACGATACCCGTCTGGCTCGTCGTCACCGGGACTTGGCGGATCCTGTCCAGCGCGGTGATTTCGCCTTCCACCTCGATCAGGAATTCGCGCTCGGAGGCACGCAGGCGGCCAGCGCGCACCTTTGCGTCCGCGGATCTAATCGCAGTCGATACCTGTTCAACCGTCAGCGAAAGGGATGCCAGGAGTGCCGGATCGATCCTGACCAGGATTTCCTCTTCCACCTCACCGAAGATCTCGACGGATTTTGTTCCGGGCACATTTCGCAGGACGTCGGACAACCCTTCGGCATAGCGCAGGAGGACCGCATCCGACACGCTGTCATGCCGCGGGACAAGGGCGCTGATCGAGGCGAACGCGCCCGCGCCTTCCGTGCTGAATTCCGGTTCCAGGACGCCTTGGGGAAATTCACGGGTAGCGTCGCCGATCTTGTCGCGGATCTCCGACCAGACCTGTTCGATCACATCGTCCTGCAGGGTGTCGAGGAGTTCGATCTGAATGATGGATATGGAGGAAGAAGACGTCGATTCGATCACGTCTATCTCTTCGATCTCACGCAGTTCCTCTTCCACCTTTTCCGTCACCAGCGCTTCGACGCGCGCCGGGTCAGCACCGGGATAGACGGTGGTCACGGTTGCGAAGAGATTGGTGATCGTCGGGTCTTCCTGCCGGCCGATCCCGACCAGGGCGGACAGTCCGGCGGCAATGATGACGAGGATCGTGAGGGCGACCAGGCGCGGTTGCCTGAAGAACATCGTGTACATGCTCATGCCCCCTCACCGCTCAGGCCGACCTCTTGACCGACGACAACCCGGTGCACGCCCTCCGCAACGATGTTCGTGTCGCCCGAAATCGTGCCGCGCACGAAGGATCGCGTCGCATCGGCATGGAGCACCTCGACGGCTTCCCGCCGGATTTCAAACGTGTCTTCGCCGGTGTCGGTGCGGATTTCGACCACCGCCAGCAGTGTCCAAAGGCCGCGCGGCCCTTCTTTCAGGGCAGCGGTGGGCACCCAGTAACCTTCGGTCTCGATCCGCTCTGTGAGCGACAGTTCGGCGAGGCGGCCGAATTGCGGCGCGGCACCTGCGCCATCGAGTTCAAACAGGGTTTCGATCGTGCGCGTGCTGGTCTGAAGATCCGGACGCAGACCGGACAACCTTGCCTTGAACTGCCGGTCGGATATGCGGATCTGAAACGTGCCATTGCGATCGAGACGGTCGACAACTTCCGGCGCCAGTCCGATGCGCACCGTCGGTTTTGCCACTTCCAGCAGGCGAAGCACGGGCGCGCCGGGCGCAACGGTTGCCCCCTCATCCAGCAATCTCTCCCCGACCGATCCGTCGAAGGGAGCCGTCAATACGGATTTGTCGAGACTGATATCGATGGCCTCGATCGCCGCATCGATCTGATCCAGCGTGGCATCGAGCCGCGACAGGGCAAGGCGGGCTTCATCCAGGATCTGGTCGCTGACATGACCGCCGTCGCGCAGTTTCTGCCGGCGTTCCAGCGTCAGGGCGGCCAGCTCCCGGTCGCTCTCCGCCGCCTTGCGGTTCGCGGTCTGGCGCCTTTTTTCGGCTTCCAGCGTGCGCGTGTCCAGAACCGCGACCACCTCGCCCTTTCTGACAGGATCACCCTCATCGAACTCTATGGAGAGGATCGTGCCGGACAGTTCAAACCCGAGATCGGTCCGCCGGGCCGGTTCCAGGCGGCCGACAAAACTTCTGGTCACCTCGTATCCGGCCTGATGCTCGGGTTTGACAGGGCGCACCTCGACGAGCGGCGCCGCCTCCACGGCAGGTTTTTCCGCGGCGCGCATCTGGATCGTGGTAACGCCGATCATCACGGCTGCCGCCGCGATGCCGATATTGATCGAGAACGTCGTCAGGCTGACGAGCCTGCGGCCCAGTCTTTTCAGAAATCCATTGCCGGTCTTGCCCGTATCAGAAACAGAACTCTCGCTCGACATTGCTGTGTCCTCATCTTCCGTTTGACGGCAACCGCTCAAAGCCCGCATGAAACCTGAATGTGAACGGCTCTAACTATGTTATTGTTGCTAACATATGTTAGAAGAACTAACTTCGACAAGAGATTCGACGGAAAAAATTTCAGAAACGGCGAAAAATGGCCGAGAGCAAAATCAAGAAAAAGCGCGCCTATCATCACGGCGACCTGCGCGGACAGCTACTTTCAGCAGCCAGAAACCTGCTCGAGGAACACGGGCCCGACGGGTTTTCCATGTCCGATGCCTGCCGTCTTGCGGGGGTCAGCACCGCAGCCCCCTACCGCCACTTTGCGAACAAGCAGGACCTGTTGCTTGAGGTCGCCAAGGACGGACTCCAGAGGCTCGGGGCCGAAATGGAGGAAAATGCATCGAAGTACGACAGAGGCACGGTGCCGTCGATTTCGGCCATCGGGCGCGTCTATGTCGATTTCGCGATCCGGGAACCGCATACCTTCCGTCTGATGTTCAGCACACGCTCGCATTCAGGACGCATCGAGGAACTGCGGGAGGTCGGCCGCGCCTCATATGGCGTGCTCCTGCGTGAAGTCGCACGCTACCTGGGTGAACAGGACATCAATGAAACCGTCACTCGCGCAGCCTTTCCCCTGTGGACACAGGTGCACGGTCTTTCCTTTCTGGCAATCGACGGCAAACTGGAAGTCACGGCCTTTCCGGTCGACATCGACGAGTCCATTCTGATTGCGACGGAACGGCTGCTGCCGCCCGCGGCCGACGCCAAGGCTTGACCGGACCCCGCCTTGCGCCTAATCCAGCGCGCAGGATCATCATTTCAAAACGCGGCTCATCCGATGGCCGCCGGAGCGGGGCATGTCCCAGACAGGCAGAGACAAACGTCAGGGCGCGGTGAAACAGATCACCAGCCATGCCAACCCGATCGTCAAGGAGATCAAGGGACTGGTCGCCCAGCGCAAGCACCGCAGTCAATCCGGACTGTTCGTCGCCGAAGGGCTGAAACTTGCGACCGACGCGCTGGAAGCCGGCTGGGAGGTGCGTTATCTCGCTCTCGGTCCGGAAGCCAGGGAAAACCCGGTCGCCCAGAAGGCAGCCGCGACGGCGAAGGCCCGTGGCGCGCTCATCCTGGAAGTTTCGACAGCCGTGATGTCCGCCATGACGCGCAAGGACAACCCGCAGATGGTTGTCGGCGTCTACGAACAGAAAATCCTTGATGCGAAGGATATCGACCCGTCCGGGAGCACGCTCTGGGTCGCGCTCGACCGGGTCCGGGACCCCGGAAACCTCGGCACGATCATCCGCACCGTGGACGCCATCGGCGGCAGCGGTGTCATGCTGGTCGGCGATTGCACGGACCCCTTTGCGGTTGAAACCGTGCGCGCGACGATGGGGTCGCTGTTCCATGTTCCGCTGGCCAGAATGAGCAAGGACGCGTTCAAGTCCCTTGCCGGAACCTGGCCCGGAACGGTTGCGGCAACCCACCTGAAAGGGTCCGTGGACTACCGCACGCCCGAATACGTGGAACCGGTGCTTCTGGTCATGGGCAACGAACAAAAGGGGCTGGAAGACGACATGGCCGCCGCCTGTCCGACCCTGATCAGAATTCCGCAGGCCGGCCAGGCAGACAGCCTCAATCTGGCGGTCGCGACCGGCGTCGCCCTTTATGAAATCCGCCGCAAACATCTGGAGCTCTGAAGTCATGCGTCTTTTCGTCTTCGGCGTCGGTTTTTCGTCCAGGGCCTTCATCAAGGAATGCCGTGACCGGTTTGACTGGATCGGCGGAACCACGCGTTCGGAAGAAAAAGCACAAGCGCTGAAGGACATGGGCGTTGCACCTTTCCTCTTCAACGGCGAAGACCAGGGAGACGGCATCGCCGAGGCGCTCCAAACGGCGACACACGTGCTCGTTTCCATCGCGCCGAACGAGACGGGCGATCCCGTGCTCAACCTGCATGGCGATGACATCGCCGCAGGCAGACCAGGCTGGCTCGGATATCTGTCGACCGTCGGTGTCTACGGCAATCACGACGGCGCCTGGGTGGATGAAGACACACCCTGCCGGCCGGTTTCCAAACGGTCGGTGCAGCGGGTTGGCGCCGAGACCGCGTGGCTCGATTTTTCCGCACAGCATGGCGTCCCGGTTCAGATCTTCCGGCTCTCCGGGATCTACGGCCCCGGCAGGAACACGTTCGAGAATTTCCGAAAGGGCAGGGCCCGGCGTCTCGTGAAACCCGGCCAGGTCTTCAACCGTATTCACGTGGCCGATATTGCGGGTGCCCTGAAACTTGCGATCGAAAGGCCCGAAACACGGATCTACAACATCACCGACGACGAGCCGGCGCCGCCGCAGGATGTCGTCACCTATGCCGCGGAGCTGCTCGGCGTGACGCCGCCACCTGAAATCCCCTTCGAGACCGCGGACCTGACGCCCATGGCACGGTCCTTTTACGGCGAGAACAAGCGCGTTTCGAACGCGCGGATCAAAACCGAACTGGGATACACTTTCCGCTATCCCAACTACAGGGTCGCCTTGAAAGACCTGCTGACAACCCTCCAGGTGACGGACCCATAAATGAGACTGAAATGGCATGCGAAATGGCGAAATCCCGTCAGGAAGGGTGTGCGGAGCGGGCTTCCTGCCCGGTCAAGCACGCTGACGCCACGGGGTGAAGCCATTTCCATGTCCTTCGGATTTGACCGGCTTGCTCCTCCTCTGCGTTGCGAAAAGCTTGAAAATGAGGAACATTTCCTGCGCTTCCGCGCCTTGACGAGGAGCAAGCCGCCTCAAACCATTCCGGCCTCATTTATGAGTCCATCACCTATGATGCGCTGAAGCGCTCGCAGCCCCCCTGGTGGTTCACCCCGATGCGAATAGCATGGAAGATCTTTGGAATATCGCTGATCGTTTTCGTGATCATGGCAACAGCCGCCACCTATTCGATTTACAAAATATACGAGATCAACAAAGAGCTTCAGCTGATCTCGACCGTGTTTTCACCGCTCCGGCAAGAAGCCGCGCAGATCGAGGTCATCGCGCTTCAGGAAGAACTCGAGCTGGAACGGGTTGAAAAGCTGGAAGCGGAGCTGCGCGCCGATCGGCTGGAAGCGCTCAGTTACGGCAAAAGCGAGGCGGAGATCGATGCCGCGGTCGCGCAGAACCCGGAGCTTGTTGCCCGCATACGTCAATTGGAGGAACGGCTCGAAACCGGTCTGGCGCTGTTTGACGCCAGCGCGAACAAGGTGGAAGAGCTTCTCCGGTCCGCGGAAAACCGTGTCCGGGACGCTCAGGACGAAGCCTCGTCGCTGCAAGACAAACTGGAGCTTGCGGCCCTTTATCCGACCCTGATCGCGATCGAGACCCAGCACAGCAGTTTTCACGGTCACGCGCTCAATCTCGTCAAGTCCACCGATCTGCCACCCGCGACGCGGGAAAGCCTTGAAGAACAGCTGGAGAGTGAAGAGCAAAAGCTCATCGAGAGACTGAACTCCTTGAGAGCACACGTCAGCGCGTTCACGGATCTGTCGATTGCAACGGCGGCGCTGCACGAACAGCAGGCGCTCTACGCCAGCATTGCGGCGACGGCAACGGCCGGGCTGCTTGCCCTGCTCCTGTCCTCTCTGGTGATCTCCGGAATACTCAGACCCATGCGCGCCCTTTCCTCGGGTGCGAAGCGCGTGGAAGAAGGCGATTTCGAGATCGAGCTTAAACCGCTTTCCAGGGACGAGATCGGCTCCCTGACACGCAGCTTCAACACGATGGTCGACGGGTTGCGCAGCACCCAGAGGATCAAGGACACGTTCGGACAATATCTCGACCCGCGGGTTGTCTCGGGTCTGATCGCCGATCAGTCGGATGCAACGGCGGGCCAGAAGAAGGTGGTCTCGGTCTATTTCTCGGACCTTGCCGATTTCACCACGATCTCCGAGCAATTCACGCCCGCAGGCCTCGTCCGCGTGCTCAACCGCTACCTCGACCTGATGTCGTCGGAGATCACCGCGCGGGAAGGCGTCATCGACAAATATATCGGCGACGCGATCATGGCCTACTGGGCGCAGCCTTTCTCCGATGACGGCAACCAGGCCGCGCTTGCGGTGGAGAGCGCCCTGACGAATGTTCACCTCATGAAGCAGTTCCAGCAGGAACTTCCGGAACTCACCGGCCTGCAGAAAAACCTGCCTGTCCTACGTCAGAGGATCGGCATTGCCACCGGAGAAGCGGTAATCGGGTCGATCGGGTCGGCCAAGACCAAGAACTATACCATCATGGGCGACACGGTGAATCTCGGTGCGCGTCTCGAGGCTGCGAACAAGATCTACGGGACGCAGATCCTTGTCTGCCAGAGAACGCGGGACACCGCGGCCGGTATCGAGTTCAGGGCGATCGACAAGATCCAGGTGAAAGGCAAGACGGAACCGACCAGAATTTATGCGCCGCTCGCCCACACGGGCAAGATGACCGATGCCCTCAGGCAAATGCAGATCGATTCCGAAACCGCACTTCAAGCCTTTACTGACGCGAACTGGCCAGAGGCACGGGCCGGGTTCGAAAAGATACTTGCCGCACATCCTCACGATGGGATCGCGGCCGTTTTCCTGAATCGGCTCGACCTGATATCAACCCAGGGAGCGCCAGCAGACTGGGACGGTGTCTGGCACCTGAATACGAAATAGCGACCCAAAGACGGGATAGACGGTTTCAGGCGCATATGGCGGTGGTACTTGACGCCGCAGCATCGGCAACCCAGCTTTGGTGCAAAGCTGTCAGCCGGCTTGCCGCAACACAAAGGAAAGACACATGAGCAATTGGCGCGTTTACCTGTCAGGTGAAATTCACACGGACTGGCGCGAGCGGATCATCGAAGGCGTCAAGGCCCTCGACCTGCCGGTCGAATTTTCCGCACCGGTCACCGATCACGGCGCCAGCGACGATTGCGGCGCCCATATACTCGGCGATGAGGACAAGAAATTCTGGTACGATCACAAGGGAGCCAAGGTGAATGCCATCCGCACCCGTACGCTGATCGAAAAGGCCGACATCGTGGTCGTGCGCTTCGGCGACAAGTACAAACAATGGAACGCCGCCTTCGATGCCGGTTACGCCTCGGCGCTCGGCAAATCTCTGATCGTCGTCCACGACCCGTCGCTCACCCATCCGCTCAAGGAGGTCGACGGCGCGGCCCTGGCGGTCGCTGAAACATCCGAACAGGTCGCCGAGATCCTGAAATATGTCATTCTGGGGCAGCTGGATCGCTGACCCTGTCCGCAACGCGCGCCCGCAGGCAGCCGCGCGCACGTTGATGATGAAGTTCCAGCGCGCGGGCATCGCCTTGCCCGCGACCAGGCTGCGCTCATTCGGCCCCATCTTGAAATTAACAAATTTCTTACCATAATAAGTGACACTAAGCTTTCCCGCGCCACTTAGCCGGGAAAGTAGAACCCTTCATAAAATGAACTGCGCACAAGACTGCGGCAGCGAAGAGTAGCTGCGCGGAAGAGCGTTTATTTTTGGAGGAAAACTGAGGAGTACTTCAGCCACCTTTGAAACAGTGTCATCAAGACGTCGAAAAGCCGGGATATGAACACCGCGTGTATGTCTAGATGCGTAAATTTGGAAAGCAAGCTCCATGCAACATGGAAACGTGAGATGGTTCGATCAGCGCCGCGGTGTCGGTACGATCCAACCCGAAGACGGCGAGGATATTCTCGTCGAGATTTCAGCCCTGCACCGGTCGGGCATCGACACCTTGAAGGAAGGCCAGCTCGTGGCGTTCGATCTCGAGTGGCGCCGCGGTCAGATGGTAGCTGAAGATCTGAAAGTCCTGTAAGCTCACCTTACGGATCTTTCCGACAGCAAGGGCGGTTCGACCGCCCTTTTTTATTGGGGGACACATGCAAACTGACGAAAGGCTGCAGGAGGGTATCGCAGCGCATCGCAACGGCGACCTTGCGACGGCGCAAGACATCTACCTCGAAATCCTGGGCAAGAACCCGGAAGACCCGGACGGTTTGCACTTTCTCGGCCTGCTTCACTTCGATGCCGGGCGCGCTGACAGCGCAATCGAGTTGATCCAGAGATCTCTCGAAATCAATGGAAGCAACACATCGGCCCTGAACAATCTGGGCAACATCCTGAAGCTCACCGGCGAACCGAAAGGTGCGCTTGCTGCCTATGTTCAGGCCGTTGAATACGAACCCCGGCACCCGGAAGCCTGGAAGAACATCAACGTGCTGCTGCGCAACACCGGCGACTATCAAGGGCTTTTGACCATCATGTCGGAGATCGTGCGGCTGGATCCCGAAAACCCCGAAGCATGGCACACATACGGTCTTGCCAATATGTTCCTGGGGCGCAGCGAAGAGGCAACCGACGCTTTCAACAAGTCGCTTGAAATTGACACGCCAACATCCCCGAATGCCGTCTGGCGCGCCCGCATTCTTGCCGCCGAAGGCCGTGAGGACCTCGCGCTGAAACACCTTGAGCGGATCGTCGACGCCGACCCGAACAACAAAGCGGCGCAGTATCATCTTGCAGCCGTGCGCGGAGACGAGCTGGAAGGCGCTCCGAAAGACTATGTTACAGGACACTTCGACAAGTTTGCCGCGAGCTTCGACGAAGTTCTGGAAAAACTGGGATATCGAGCACCGGACCTGGTTGCCGAAGATGTCGTCGCCCTGGCGGAGAAGGAGACCGCCAAGTTCCAGGACGTGGTCGATCTGGGCTGTGGAACAGGGCTTTGCGGTCCGCTGATCCGCGACCACTGTGTGAAGCTGACCGGTGTCGACCTGTCCAAGGGGATGATGCAAAAAGCAGCCGAGCTGGAGGTCTACGACTTTCTGGTGGAGGGCGAGCTTGTCTCGTTCCTGAGCGATGACCTGCCAACCCGGTTCGACCTTGCCGTCTGCGTTGATACGCTGTGCTACATCGGCAATCTCCAGCCTTTCATGGAGGCCCTGGCCAAGGCGCTCAAGCCTGGAGGACGGCTGATCGCAAGTGTCGAACACCTGGAAGACGGCAGCGCGCGGGGTTTTCGCGTCGACAGCTCGGGGCGCTACGCGCATACGCCGGACTACATCCGGAAATGTGCCGAAAGCGCATCCCTCATTTACGCACAGGACCGAAAGGACGTCCTGCGCCGGGAACTCGGCAAGGACGTGCAGGGCCTGATTTTCCAGGTGATGGCGCCGCAGCCATCCTGAGCGCAGGCAAGCGAGGGACTGGCGGGACTGGCCAGAAGCGAACCATCGTGGTTTTGTGTCAACTCCGGCCCGTTTGCGGCCACAACCATTGCGACCTGCCAGGAAAATGCCTTGCCGTCCAATCCGCCAAATCGCGGTGCACTCGGGTTCATCCTTGTCACGCTGATCATCAACTCCATGGGCATCGGACTGATGATGCCGGTCATGCCGTCCCTGCTGACGGAACTGACCCAGCTGCCGGTGAGCGAAGCGGCGCGATGGGGCGGCGCCCTGAGCGTCATCTATGCGTTGATGCAGTTCGTGTTCGGACCGACACTCGGAAATCTGTCCGACCGCTTCGGCCGCCGCCCGGTCCTTCTGGTGTCCATGTTCACGATGGCGGTCGACTATCTGGTCATGGCCCTGTCGTGGAACCTGCTGGTGCTCTTCATCGGCCGCACGATCTCCGGCGTCGCCGGCGCTACATTTTCAGCAGCCTCCGCCTACATAGCCGATGTCTCATCGAAGAAAGACCGGGCCAAAAACTTCGGCCTTGTGGGGGCCGGGTTCGGTGTCGGGTTCGTGCTTGGCCCGATGATCGGCGGCTTCCTCGGGGAATATGGCCCTCGAGCGCCCTTTTTTGCGGCAGCGGCGCTGTCCTTCGTCAACTTCCTCTTCGGTTATTTCATACTGCCTGAAACGCTCAAGCAGGAGAACCGCCGCCCATTCGACTGGAAACGGGCAAACCCGCTCGGTGCATTGAAGCAGATCGCCAAGTTTCCCGCCGTGCGCACGCTGCTCCTGGCTCTCTTCCTTTTTGATATCGGCCATTATGTCTATCCCGCGATCTGGAGCTTCTTCACGCAAGAAAAATTTGCCTGGACGCCAGCCGATATCGGCTTGTCGCTCGCGCTTGTCGGCGTCGGTTTCGCGATCGCCCAAGGCTATCTGATCCGCGTCATCGAACCGAAGTTCGGGTCCGGCCGCACGCTCTTCATCGGATTGAGCGCAAACCTCGTGGCCATGACAGGCCTTGCGTTCGCCGAGAGCGGCTGGATGGCCTACGCGATGATCGTTTTCGCCTCGCTCGGCGCTCTGGCGACACCCGCCTTCACGGGTCTTATGTCAAATCGCATACCGGACAACGCGCAAGGTGAATTGCAGGGCCTGATTTCAGCCGTGGCCGGCCTGTCCATGGTCATCAGCCCGTTTGTCATGACGCAGACCTTTGCCTATTTTTCCGCGCCCGGCGCGCCGGTCTATTTTCCCGGTGCGCCCTTTGCACTCGCCTGGCTGCTGATTCTGGCTGCGATGCTGATCGCGCTGCCGTTCCTTAAGCTCGGAAACACGCTTTCCGACAGTGCCGAGCCCGGTAACCGAACCCCGTAACGGAGCATCAAAGCATGACGGACGCCCCTGTTCTTGATGGCCCCAGGCTTCTTCCCGATGACGGCGTTCCGGTGCGCCGGCTTGTGGTGCTGCTGCACGGATATGGCGCCGACGGCAACGACCTGATCGATCTTGGCCGCTTCTGGCAGGCCCTGCTTCCGGACGCGGCTTTCATCGCACCGCACGCGCCTGAACCCCTGCCGTTTGCCGGGTTCGGCGGACGCCAGTGGTTCGCCCTGAGCGAACGCACGCCGGCAGAATACCGGATCGGCGCGGAAGCAGGCCGGCCGGTTCTTGACCGGTTCCTGGACACGGTGCTGGAAGAGCTCGCCCTGAAAGACGACGCTCTCGCGCTATTCGGCTTTAGCCAGGGCGCCATGATGGCGCTTCAATGCGGCCTCAGGCGAAACCGGCCACCGGCCGCGCTTCTCGCCTATTCCGGCCTGCTCCCGGGAGCCGACCGGCTGCAAGAGGTTCAGACGGAGAGCCCGGTTCTCATCGTTCACGGCGAGGACGACGATGTCGTTCCCAGCTACCATGCAGGTGTGACCCGCGACGCCCTGTCAGACGCCGGTGTCGAAACGGACCTCCATGAACTGCCCGGGCTCGGCCATTCCATCGACGACAGGGGCGTGACGCTGGGCGGACGATTTCTTCAGGACGCCTTTTCCGGAAGGCCGTGACACGCCGGACTGCAAGCCGTTCCAGGGTTAACGGCATGTTTACTTGATTAAGTGAATATTAATGGAACTCCGCCTGCCCAGAACGGTCAGGTGAACCCGGGACCATGCCCATGCAAATCACAGTCGAAACCACGACACAGAGTGCAAGCCTGTTTTCCGCCTCCTTTTCGAGCAACGGTCCGGAAGGATCCAGACCCGGCCCGAAAGGCAACGCATACGGGCACGAAATCGGCCAGCGTAACGGCCACAACAAGGCCTCCCCGGCTTCCGCTCTCGAAGCCGCCAGCAAGAAGGCTGAGGAAGACGCGGTCGTGATCGCAGCGCTGCAGCAGGCGGTGGAAAAGGGCAAGGGCGAGGACGACGAAGAAAGCCGCGAGCGTGCTTTGGCAAAGGTCGAAGATTATCAGAAAACGGCCGGAAAACTGCAGGCAGCACTCGGTGAAGAAGACAGCGGCGTGTCGGCATCCGTTGCCTATGAAAGCGCATCGATTTCAACGACCACAATCGAAGCCGAGATCGGCGGAGAAACGATATCCGCGCAGTTCGTCTCCTACGAGCGGGTTTCCTACGACAGCGAAACGGGTCTTTCGGTCCGCTCGGCCAGCGCGGCCACGATCGAGGGAGACTTCGGTGACAGCTCGTTCAGCTATCTGAGCGCATCGGTCAGCGAACTTTATGCCGGAACCGGCGAACAGGTTTCCAACCTGGCCAACCGGCTCGCCTGAACGACCTGATGCCGGCGGACGCACCGCCGTGCAAAGTCCATCGGCCCCGTCCCTGAGGCGGGGTTTTGCTTTTGATGCGCGATGAAGCTGGCCAGTCGAACTCCGTCAAAAGACTTGTCATTCCGGCTGAAGCGCAGTGAAAGGCCGGAGACCAGTAAACACTTGTGTCACCGTCTTCTTCAAAACTCCAGCGTCACCGGGTACTGGGTCCCGGTCTTGCCGCTCACGCGGCAAACCGGGAAGACAAATCCAGGACGCGTTCTGCATTCCGACCTGGTCACAAGCGGAAACAATCCTGAATTGACCGGTGATAATCGATCCGGTTCTCCAATCCGGGTAGCAATGCCTCTGCGCCTACTTTTTTGAACCGCGCCATTCCCGAAGAATCTGTTATCGACGGCGTCGACCCATACTCGATGAGAGTGCGGCCACGGGAGAAAAGCGCATATGATCACCTGTTACATCAAATACGAGATTAATCCGGCCAAGACGGCGGAATTCGAAGAATATGCCCGCATGTGGATCCCGCTCGTGGAAAAGTTCGGCGGCACGCACCACGGCTACTATCTGCCGCATGAAGGTCCGAACGATCTCGCGGTCTGCCTGTTTTCATATCCGTCCCTGGCGGCTTATGAAACCTATCGCGCGCTAAGCATGGAAGACGAGGCATGCCGGAAGGCGATCGCCTTTGCGGAGGAAACGGACTGCATCCGCCGCTATGACCGGCACTTTCTGCGGCCCGTGACGGCTGACAGCTGACGCCTTAGCGTTGACGCCCGCGCGCGCCAGCCGCCTCAAATCCTCAGATCATCAGGTCATGGGGCTCGCCCGGTGACCGCATCAGCTCTTGGCTTTTTTCAGATAGGCGACGAGCACATCCAGCGCCGCCTGAAGGTCCGACTTGTGGATCATCTCGGTGACCGTGTGAATGTAGCGTGTCCCGACCACGATGCCGACGGCCTTGGCGCCCGCGGCAGCCTGCTGGGCCGCTGCGCCGTCCTGGCCACCAGCCGCGAGCATGGTGCGCTGGAACGGGATCTTTTCCTTCTGCGCCAGCGCCTCGAATTCCTTCACGAGGTCCCGATCCGCGATGAAACTGCTGTCTTTGACATGAAGGCCGAAGCCGTTGCCCTGGACGGTGGTGCGGTCCTGTTCGGGCACTCCCGGCGTGTCGCATGCAAGGGTCGTGTCGACGCCGAGACCGATATCCGGCTTGATGGCGAAGGACGAGGTCCGCGCGCCGCGCAGTCCGACTTCCTCCTGGCAGGTGAACGCGACATGGATTTCGCATTCGTGCCTGGCCTTGCCGAGACCCTTGACGGCCTCGATCCCGAGCCAGCAGGCTATTCGGTTGTCGAGCGCCTTCGAGACGACCTTCTCGCCGATTTCGATCAGCGGCTCGTCCATCGTCACCATGTCGCCGACATTGACCACATCCTTGGCCTTTTCACCCAGACCCAGATCGACCACAAAGTCCTTGGGCTCTGGAATTTTCTTGCGTTCTTCCGGGGACGAGATGTGGATCGGCTTGCCGCCCGGATTCATGACCCCCTTGAAGTCGCCGTCATCGGTGGAGACAAGAACGCGGCGCGAGAACAGGTTCCGCGCGTCAAAGCCGCCGACCGGCTGGACGTGCAGAAAACCCTTGTCGGTGACATGGGAGACCAGAAAACCGATCTCGTCCATGTGGCACAGCAGCATGACCTTTTTCGGGGCGCCTTTCCTGGGAGCCTTGCGGCTGTCACGCCGGCACAGAAGCGATCCCATCGGGTCGACCGTGACCTCGTCGAAAAGCCCCTTGATCTCATCCTGGATAAGCGCGCGCACGCGGTGCTCGTGGCCCGGCACTCCCGGAGTTTCGCAAAGTCGGCGCAGTAGATCGATATTCATGGGACGTCCTGTTGGGGGTATTGGCAATCGGCGCGATCCGGAGTTCGGACCTATTAATCGGAGCGATCCTAGTCCGAAATCAACCTCCGGATAAAGGGTCGCCAGTGTGTATTGCGGGTTGTATCTGTGGCAAATCGGGAAATTCAGCAGAATTCCAACTATTCGCTTAACCTGTTGCTCTCCAAATTTGTCATTTGAAGCCTATCTTTAAAAAATTGCCATTGCAGTGTCGCAATTGGTCGCAAACATTTAATCAACGATCACATAAGCGTATGATGCCGGTTTGCGAACAGGCGCTGCCCTACGAATTTGACCACCCCGGGACTGACCATGACCCAGAAAAAGCGTTTCATCCTTTCGATTGACGGCGGCGGTGTCCGCGGCCTTATTCCCCTGCGCGTGCTTGAATCGCTCGAGGCCCGTTTGGGTCAGCGCGGGGTCAACAAACCCTTTCACCAGATGTTCGACCTGATGGCCGGCACGTCGACCGGCGGCCTGATCACAGCCGGACTGAGTGCACCGCGGCCGGGCGGCAAGGCAGGCGAAGCGGCCGCCACGATCGACGAGTTGCGTGCGTTCTACGAACGCGAAGCCAGGGATATCTTCACCAACTCCATCAGCGCGCGCTTCGCGCGTGCCGTCACAAATCCGCTTGGCCTGTTCGACGAAACCTATGACGCGCGTCCGCTGGAGAAGCTGCTCAAGGAGCGTTTCGGCTGGACCTCCATGGCAAGCGCGCTGACCAAGCTTGTGCTGACCGCCTATGACATCGAGCAGCGCAAGGCCGTCTTCATGACGAACGGGCTGGAGGAAAATGGCGGCCGGCCCGACGACTATTATTTCTGGCAGGCCGTGCGGGCAACGACTGCAGCGCCTTCCTATTTCGAACCGGCGCGCGTTGAAAACCTGAGCCGTAAACGCGAAGAGGCCCTGGTCGACGGGGGCGTGTTCATGAAGGATCCCGCGATCGCAGCCTATCTTGAGACACGCAAGCTCGGCTGGGAGGACGACGAGATTGTCATTCTTTCCCTCGGCACCGGCCGCGCCTCGGAAAGGCCATTTCCCTATTCTGAGGCCATCGGCTGGGGAGCCCTCGGCTGGATGCAGCCGTCAAAGGGTGTCCCGATCCTGTCCATCTTCTCCGACGGACAATCGCAGACCGCCGAGTATCAGGCGGAGCACCTGTTCGGCCTGATGGACAACGTCACCTATCACCGTCTCGATACCGCGCTGGAACCGGAAGCCGAGGACATGGACAACGCCCGCCCGGGCAACATCATCCTGCTTAATGGTGCGGCAGACCGGATCATTCGGGACAACACCGTCCTTCTCGACGAGTTGGCCGATCTGTTGAAAGCGCAGGTGGAAACCGCGGAAACAGATGCGCAGGGGTCCGATCTGGTGCATGCTGCCTGAACACGCGGACCGCCGCGGATAATCTTCCGCAAGACGGCCCGCCGGGAACATGCACGAGGCGCTGACGTGAGCAAGTCCCAACCAGCAAAACGGGTGTCCTGCAAGCTACCCCTTGCCGGTCTCGGCCTCCTTTTGGGTCTGAGTGCAGCCGGACCGGCACCTGCAAACCCGGTGCCCGTTCCCGCAGGCAAACCGGAACGGAGCGCCGCCGAAATCACCCAGCCGAGCGTCACCACCGTTGCAGGCGTGCCGGTACCGGTGAGGAAACGCGATGTCCCGGAAGGATATGTCGCCGAGACGCCTAAACTCGTGCTGCGTTCGCAATTGCCGGCGAAGGATTATTTCGGCGCTGCAGACGGCCCCGCGCCGCTGAAAGCACGCGCGATCGGATCCTACGCAAAAGGCTGCCTTGCGGGCGGTGCCTCGCTTCCCGCGAACGGGCCGACCTGGCAGGTGATGAAGCTTTCAAGGAACCGAGCATGGGGTCATCCCGACCTGATCGATTATCTGAAGGATCTTGCGGCGGATGCTCCCAAAGTGGGCTGGAACGGTCTGCTCGTCGGTGATCTGGCGCAGCCGCGCGGCGGGCCGATGCTGTTCGGCCACTCCAGCCACCAGATCGGACTTGATGCCGACATCTGGCTCAG
The DNA here is from genome assembly GCF_965229775.1 of Roseibium sp. Lineage (GTDB taxonomy): Bacteria > Pseudomonadota > Alphaproteobacteria > Rhizobiales > Stappiaceae > Roseibium. The sequence goes on along the minus strand of NZ_OZ245929.1, from coordinate 2,775,044 downwards.
GGAAATGCCCAACCGGCGCCTCACGGCAGAAGAGCGCGAGGAAATTCCGTTCATCTCGATGCTCAAGGGGCCGCTTGACGTCAAGGGTGCCGACCGCAGCGTCGACCCGGCCAAGTGGACGGACACGCATGCGCGGCTGATCCGCCGGGCAGCGTCGGACGCACGTGTTGCGCGTATCTTCGTCAATCCGACCATCAAGAAGGCGCTCTGCGAATTCGAAAAGAGCAGGGACCGCGCCTGGCTCCGGAAGGTCCGGCCGTGGTGGGGCCATCACTATCATTTTCATGTCCGGCTTTCCTGCCCGTCAGGAAGTGCCGGCTGCAAGAACCAGGACCCGCCGCCGCCCGGCGACGGCTGCGGCTCGCACCTGGCCTACTGGCTCTCCGATGAACCTTGGGTGCCGAAGAACCCGCCCAAGGCGGGCGAGAAACCCAAGGTGGTCAAGAAACGCCCCATGGCGCTTGCGGCGCTTCCAAAGGACTGCAGGACGGTTCTGACGGCGAACTGACCGCGTTGCCGCCCCTCCTGTCGCGCTCCGGCCGCCGAGTACGACCGGCTGGCAGGCCTCGCTTTCTCGCGTTCCCGATCCGCAACACGCCACGCCAATCGGCGCTTTGTCTTCGACGCCGGGCACCTTGCAGTCGGTTCATTCCAAAAAGTTGAAAAAAAGCAACGGATTTCCGGCCTTCGCGCTCGCATTTTTCTGGTCGAAAGCAAATTGCGGTGGTAAACGGGCGGCCATGACGACGAAGACGCTTTCCAACATCCGAAATTTCTCCATCGTTGCCCACATCGATCACGGCAAATCGACCCTGGCCGACCGCCTGATCCAGATGACGGGAACGATGACCGATCGCGAAATGACCGATCAGGTTCTCGATTCAATGGATATCGAGCGCGAGCGCGGCATCACGATCAAGGCGCAGACCGTCCGGCTCATCTACAATGCCAAGGACGGCCAGCAATACACGCTGAACCTGATCGATACGCCGGGCCACGTGGATTTCGCCTACGAGGTGTCCCGTTCGCTCGCCGCCTGCGAAGGTTCGCTGCTCGTCGTCGATGCGTCGCAGGGCGTGGAGGCGCAGACGCTTGCCAACGTCTACCAGGCGATCGACAACGACCACGAGATCGTCACCGTCCTGAACAAGATCGACCTTCCCGCCGCCGAGCCGGACCGGATCAAGGAACAGATCGAGGATGTCATCGGTATCGATGCGTCGGATGCCTGCATGATCTCCGCCAAGACCGGGCTTGGCGTCGAAGACGTCCTGGAAGCGATCGTCCAGAAGCTGCCCGCCCCGGAAGGCGATCCGGATGACACGCTGAAGGCCATGCTGGTCGACAGCTGGTACGACACCTATCTCGGCGTGATGGTTCTTGTGCGCGTGATCAACGGCACCCTCAAGAAGGGCCAGAAGATCAAGATGATGGGCACCGGCGCGTCCTATGACGTCGACCGGGTCGGCGTCATGACGCCGAAATTCATCCAGGTGGACGAGTTGCGGTCGGGCGAAATCGGCGTCATCACCGGTTCGATCAAGGAAGTGGCCGACACCAGGGTCGGCGATACCATCACGCTGGACAAGAAACCGTGCACCGAGCCGCTGCCGGGCTTCAAGCCGGCCCAGCCGGTCGTGTTCTGCGGCCTGTTCCCGGTCGATGCCAACGATTTCGAAGACCTGCGTGCGGCGATGGGCAAGCTGCGCCTCAACGATGCAAGCTTCTCCTTCGAGATGGAAACGTCGGCGGCGCTCGGCTTCGGCTTCCGCTGCGGCTTTCTCGGCCTGCTGCACCTGGAGATCATTCAGGAGCGGCTGTCGCGCGAATTCAATCTGGACCTGATTGCAACGGCCCCGTCCGTTGTCTACCAGATGACGCTGACCGACGGCTCCGATGTCGAGCTGCACAACCCGGCCGACATGCCGGATGTCGTCAAGATTTCGGAAATCCGCGAACCGTGGATCCGGGCAACCATCATGACGCCGGACGAGTATCTGGGCGCGATCCTGAAACTGTGCCAGGAACGGCGCGGCATCCAGGTGGACCTGTCCTATGTCGGGAGCCGTGCCATGGTTTCCTACGACCTGCCGCTCAACGAAGTCGTCTTCGATTTCTACGACCGGCTGAAGTCGGTCTCCAAGGGCTATGCCTCGTTCGACTACCAGATTTCCGACTACCGGGCGGGCGATCTCGTCAAGATGTCGATCCTGGTCAACGAAGAACCGGTCGATGCGCTGTCCGTGCTGGTGCACCGCAGCCAGGCGGAGCGGCGCGGCCGCGCCATGTGCGAAAAGCTGAAGGACCTGATCCCGCGGCACATGTTCAAGATCCCGATCCAGGCCGCCCTCGGTGGACGCGTCATCGCCCGCGAGACGATCGCCGCACTGCGCAAGGACGTGACCGCGAAATGCTACGGCGGCGACGCCACCCGCAAGCGCAAGCTTCTGGAAAAGCAGAAGGCGGGCAAGAAGAAGATGCGCCAGTTCGGCAAGGTCGAAATCCCCCAGGAAGCCTTCATCCAGGCCCTCAAGATGGACGAGTGAACAGGGGCGAGGCTCCGGTACGCGCGCGCAGCTTGTCCAGCTCCGGTCATGGCCGGACCTGATCCGAGCCGGATGGAACCGGAACGGCATGGATGCCATGGGCAGGCCCTGGCATGACGGCAGGTACCGGCAAACCAGTTCCCCAGGCGTCACCCCGGACGCAGCGCAGCGGAGATCAGGGGCCCACTCGTTTCCAGAGCGCCGGTTGTTTCACAGTGGGGCGTCCGCCGTTTCCCGACCAACGCAGGCTGTTCGAGGCAAGGTGGATTGGATCCCGGATCAAGTCCGGGATGACGTAGTTGGGCGTGGCAAAAAATACGTCTCCAATCGTCACCCCGGACGCAGCGCGGCGGAGATCCGGGGCCGGAGAGCGGTGACGTCGCCGTCAAACACGGGAACACCAGCCAGGCCCCTGCCACCCTGATCCCGGCTCGCGCTCTGCTTGGCCGGGATGACGACAGACGGTATCGGCGACACGGTTTCCATCTCCCGTCATTGCCGGACCTGATCCGGCAATCCATGCCGCAACGCCTTCGCGCGGATCAAACCTTGCAGCCCGGCGCGCATTTGTTCGGCGGGCCGATGACACAAGGCAATCAGTCCACGGTGACCACCTGGCCCGTGATCGCGCCTTCGACGCATTTGGCGTAGGCGAGGCCGACGCGCCTGGACGAGACCAGGTCGTGGCCGGGAAACCAGGCACCGTACTGCTCCGCCGAGACTTCGAGCAGACCGGGACTGACGACGTTGATCCTCCGGCTTCCCGGCATGTCGATCGCGGCCGATTTGACAAAACCGGCGAGCGCTCCGTTCGCGATGGCGGCCCCTGTTCCCATCAGGACAGGGTCCCGATCCAGAATGCCGCTTGTCAACGTGAACGAACCGCCGTCCCGGACCGTTGTCAAACCGGCCAGAACGAGCCCGACCTGCGTGAGCGCCTTGTTTTCAAGACCGAACCGGTACTTTTCGACGCTCATGTCCCCGAGACGCGCGAATTCGACCTCGCCGGCGGCCGAGACGACCGCATCGACGGGACCGGTCGCCCGGTACATCGCCTCGACACTCTCGGGCGATGCCAGATCCACGCGCACGTCGCCGGAGTTGCGGCCCGCCGTGATGATCTCGTGCCGTCCGGAAAGTTCGTCGAAAGCCGCCTTTCCGACGTCTCCCGACGCTCCTACGAGAATGATCTTCATGACACCTCTCTTTCAATTTTCCTGTAAGTCGCAATCTTGTGGGCAAGCACATCCGCACAGCGGTCCAGCTCGGCCCGGCGCCGATGGAGGCGTTCTTCATGATTGAGCAGCACCGTCTTGCGCTCCGCAATGCTTGCCTCGCCCTCGCGGTAAAGCGCTGCGAACCGCCGCATTTCCTTCATCGGCATGCCGGTCTTGCGCAGCCAGTAGAGCAGGACGAGCCACTCGACGTTTTCCGGCGAAAAGCGCCGCAAGCCGTCGGGTCCGCGCTCGATCGGCGGCACAAGACCGGACTTTTCATAGAACCTGATGGTATCGGCACTCAGGCCGGACCTTGTTGACGCTTCTGAAATCCGCATGAGGTGCCTCTCCGGGTTTGGGCAAACTTACCCGTCTGGAGCGACTCCAGGTCAAGGCCAAATCGTCTCGCGGTCAAAAAACAGAAACGGCGCCGGACAGGGTCCAGGCGCCGTTTTCTGTTTTAGTCGAATGTGACTGCCCGGGTGGCCGGACATGTCTGGCTTCTCATGAGACCGGCGTTTCAGCCGGTCCGATGCTCTAGCGCCGGTTGAACGGCAGATCCGCGAGTTCCCGCGGGCTCATGCGCTGGATGGCCGGATGGGACAGGGGATCGGTCCGATCGTACCAGGACGGCGATGTCGCCTTGGTCTGGCGGCGCAAAAACAGTTTCATCATGAGTTTCAGTCTCCTTTTTATTGTTCTTTTGGTCATGGCCAAATTCCTTTTATGAATTTAGCTATGCTGGATATTTATAGCTTATCACTGCTGAAAAAAATCGACTTCTTCTGATTTTCGATTTAGCTTTTCTAAAATGAAGAACCTCAACAGAGTCCACCTTTCCGGATTGCGGGCCGTTGAAGCCGTCGCCCGGCTCGGATCGATCAAGGCCGCGGCCGAAGAACTCGGTGTCACCGTCGGGGCCGTCAGCCAGCAGGTCCAGAAATCCGAAGCGCAACTGGGCGTACAGCTGTTCGAGCGCCGGAACCGGCTCTTGCTGCCGACCGCGCACATGCTTGCGATGCAGCCGCATCTGACAACAGCCATGACCTCGCTGTCCACGGCGGTCGCAACGACCGAACGCGGCCGGGAAGACGCGCTGACCATCTCGGTCGCTCCGGTCTTTGCCGGCAAGTGGCTTGTCTGGCACCTGAAGAGTTTCAACAGGGCGCATCCGGGCATTCGCGTGCGCGTGGAGGCGACCGTCGACCTCGTCGATCCGGATACCAGCGACGTCGACCTGTGCATCCGGGTCGGGCGCGGGCCCTACCCCGGGCTCAATGCGAAAAAGCTTCTCAACCAGCGGGTTTTTCCGGTCTGCAGTCCGGCCCTGGCGGAGGAGATCCGCGAACCGGCGGATATCGGCAAGCTGCCGGTCATCCGCGACCCCGGCCAGATGTTCAGCTGGAAAACCTGGCTCGATCTCTTTGGCCTGGAGGAGAGCATCCTGAAGGACGGGCCGACCTTCTCGGACGGCTCGCTCTGCCTTGATGCCGCCATCGCCGGCCAGGGCGTGTTTCTCGCCTGGGAAACCCTTGCCGTCTACGCGGTGAAGTCCGGCCAGGTCATCGCCCCGTTCCCGCAGCGCCCGGCAACCGGGCTCGGCTACTGGCTTATCAGCGGCAGGACAGCCCCGCGCACGAACGCAAAGAGCGCATTCGAAAGCTGGCTTCCGGAGGAACTCCAGGCCTCGATCGGACGGCCCAAAGGCGCGGACGAGGTTGAGGCGTAGGTCAGGGATGAGAAAGCACTCCCCACGTCAGTCATGCCATGGTTTGACGGAGAATGACGAATGGCAAGGGCCACGTCCTGAGGAGGCGCGCAGAACTGGTACGCGCGAGCCGAAGCGAAGGTTCCCTCTCCCGGTGGGAGAGGGTCAGGGTGAGGGATCAGATGTTCGCGTGTCTCACCGGGGCTTGTCCCCTCACCCGGCGCAGTCGCGCCGACCTCTCCCGACGGGAGAGGTTACCAAGGCCGGGCGAAAAATGCCCGTTCAACGCCAAGCAAAAGCCAAATCCTGCGGTAGTGCGCTGAGCTGCTGCGCAAGCGCCGCAGCGAAAGTCCCCTCTCCCGCCGGGAGAGGGTCAGGGTGAGGGATCAGATGTTCGCGTGTCTCACCGGGGCTTGTCCCCTCACCCGGCGCAGTCGCGCCGACCTCTCCCGACGGGAGAGGTTACCAAGGCCGGGCGAAAAATGCCCGTTCAACGCCAAGCAAAAGCCAAATCCTGCGGTAGTGCGCTGAGCTGCTGCGCAAGCGCCGCAGCGAAAGTCCCCTCTCCCGCCGGGAGAGGGTCGGGGTGAGGGATCAGACGTTCGCGTATCGCACCGGGGCTCGTCCCCTCACCCGGCGCAGTCGCGCCGACCTCTCCCGACGGGAGAGGTTACCAGGGTCCGGCGAACAAATGGCCCGTTCAACAAAATTAGGCACACTTCAAACACACAGGGTCCCGGTCTTGCCATTCATAAGGCAAACCGGGAGAGCGGGGAATGGATCCCCGATCAAGTCCGGGGGTGACTTCAGAAAGCATGTTGGCTTCTGGAGAGTACTTGCTTGTCCGGATTGACGTTTCCGAGGTTCGCCGATCTAAGGCAAGCCTGCCATTGCCTCTTGCCTTCGCCTCGTCTTCAGGTACATTGCGCCCATGACCGACCGCACGAAGCATCGCTGTTCCTCCGGCCACGCCGCAGTTTCGCTGCGCTTGCGTGCCTTTGCGGTGCGTGTTCCCGAACTGCAGGGTCCGGCCTGCGGACGATTTATGCGCTGAGGCGCCCGGTCTTTCATCCCTGAAAATCGGCGTTTTTCCATTCACCTGGGGCTCACGCAATAATGCGGTCGAGGCCGTGGCATTCAGCGTCATTATTCGCTAAAAGACCCCGACTTTCATTTCTGCGCGCGGCGCGCGCACCGACAACCGAGCACGCATGTCAAATCTCGACGTTTTAGAAACCGATCTCCTGGCGGCCATCGACGGCGCGGAGACCGAAACCGCCCTTGAGGACATCCGGGTCACGACCCTTGGCAAGAAGGGCAAGATCTCCGAGCAGATGAAGACGCTCGGCAAGATGACGCCGGAAGAGCGCCAGGTCATGGGGCCGGCCCTCAACGGGCTGAAAGCCAGGATCACCGACGCGATCAGCGCCCGCAAGGACATTCTTGCGGAAGCGGCCCTGGAAGCGCGCCTTGCCAGCGAAACCATCGATGTCACCCTGCCGCTGCGCCCGTCCCCTGCCGAAGCCGGCCGCATTCATCCGGTCAGCCAGGTGATCGACGAACTCACCGCCATCTTCGCCGATATGGGCTTCTCGATTGCCGAAGGTCCGGACATCGAAACGGATGAACTGAACTTTACCGCTCTCAACTTTCCCGAGGGCCATCCCGCGCGCGAAATGCATGACACGTTCTTCTTCAACGAAAAGGAAGACGGCGAGCGCCTGCTGCTGCGCACGCACACCTCGCCCGTGCAGATCCGAACCATGCGTTCGCAGGAGCCGCCGATCCGCGTGATCATTCCGGGCCGCACCTATCGCTGCGACAGCGACCAGACCCACACGCCGATGTTCCACCAGGTGGAAGGCCTGGTGATCGACAAGGAGAGCCATTTCGGCCACCTGAAATGGGTCCTGCTGGAATTCTGCAAGGCCTTTTTCGAGGTCGACGACATCAAGATGCGCTTCCGCCCGAGCTTCTTCCCGTTCACGGAACCGTCGATGGAAGTCGACATCCAGTGCGACCGCTCCGGCGGCGAGGTCAGGATCGGCCAGGGCGAAGACTGGCTGGAGATCCTCGGCTGCGGCATGGTGCATCCGAACGTCATCCGCAACTGCGGCCTGGATCCGGATGTCTACCAGGGGTTCGCCTGGGGCATGGGAATCGACCGGATCGCCATGCTGAAATACGGCATGCCGGACCTGAGAGCCTTCTTCGACGCGGATGTCCGCTGGATCCAGCATTACGGCTTCCGTCCGCTCGATCTGCCGACCCTGTTCGGCGGCCTGTCCACCTAATCACCCGGATCCTGGGGCAAACGTCTATGTCATTGATCACCCGCTTAACCCTCGTCGTCATGCTGCTTCTCGGCGCTGTCCTCCCGGCCACCGCCCAGACGGCAGACAGAGACGAGCGCGTGCCGACACCAACGTCGTTCATGGAAGCGTGCGCCGAGAAGATCGAGTCCCGTGGCCGCCTGCGGTTTTGCGACACCTATTTCCGCGACAAGCTCGGCACGGAAGCGGACGCCCTCCTTTACCTGCGGGACCGGATCACCACGCTGCGCGCCAATCACGAAGCGAGCTCGGCCGAAAAGTACCAGAGCTTCCTGCAGGCGATCTATATCGTCGCCTTCCTGACGATTGCCTCGATGGTCCTGATCGCCAGCGACCGGCGCATTGGCGGAACAGCCAAGTGGGCGGGCCTGACAAGCACCGCCGCGCTCCTGGTCATGGTCGTGATCGTCGCGATGGGATGGCTCGGGAAGTACCGGGCGGAATATGCGGCCCAGGTCGAACTCGGCATCCTGCGCGACCGCATCGAGGCGGAAGCCGCACAGGCGATTGCCACAAATCAGCAGATCACGCCGGACATGGTGCGCCGCTGGACAGGCGAATTCGGTGAGATCGGCCGCCGTTTCGCGGAGAGCTACGGCGACGCGACCGTGCTGCCCGAGGTCGGCCGGTTCGGCAACTGATCTTTCGAATTGACCGGATATGCGGCCCACGACGCCGCGCAAGAGATAAAGAGTACCGAAGATGAAGTTCACCCTTTCCTGGCTCAAGGAGCACCTGGAAACCGATGCCAGCCTGGAAGAGATCGTCGAACGGCTGACGATGATCGGGCTGGAGGTCGAAGAGGTCACCAACCGCGCCGACAGGCTGAAACCCTTCCGGATCGCCAAGGTCCTGGAAGCCGAACAGCATCCGAATGCCGACAGGCTGCGTGTGCTCAAGGTGGATACCGGCGAAGGCGATCCGGTTCAGATCGTCTGCGGGGCGCCCAATGCGCGTGCCGGACTGGTCGGCGTGCTCGGCAAGCCGGGCGATTATATTCCCGGTCTGGACACCACCTTGTCCGTAGGCAAGATCCGCGACGTGGAAAGCTTCGGGATGATGTGCTCGGAGCGCGAGCTTGAACTGTCGGACGAACATGACGGCATCATCGACCTGCCCGCGGACGCGCCGGTCGGCGTGAACTATGCCGAGTGGGCGGGACTGGACGAGCCGGTCATCGAAATCGGACTGACGCCGAACCGGCCGGACTGCACCGGCGTCTACGGCATTGCCCGCGACCTGGCCGCCGCCGGCCTCGGCAAGCTGAAAGAACGCTCGCATGAGCAGATCCGCGGCAGCTATCCGTGTCCGGTTGAGGTGTCGCTCGACTTCGGCGACACGAAGCCGATGTGCAAGGCATTCGGACTGCGCATGGTCAGGGGCATCAAGAACGGCCCGTCGCCGCAGTGGCTGCAGGACCGTCTCACGGCGATCGGCCTCAGGCCGATCAACATCCTTGTCGACATCACCAACTACATCACCTTCGACCAGGGCCGTCCGCTGCACGTGTTCGACGCCGACAAGGTGCACGGAAACCTGGTGGTCCGCCGCGGCAAGGAAGGCGAGAGCCTCGATGGCCTCAACGGCAAGTCCTACGAGGTGGACGACACCGTCTGCGTGATCGCCGACGACAACGCGGTGGAAAGCCTTGGCGGCATCCTCGGCGGGGAACCGTCCGGCTGTACGGATGAGACGGTGAATGTCCTGATCGAGTCCGCGCTTTGGGACGAGGACGACATTGCGGCCACCGGCCGCAAGCTCGGCGTCAACACGGATGCGCGCTACCGCTTCGAACGCGGGGTCGATCCCGACTACATGATGCCCGGCCTGGAATATGCCACCCGCATGGTGCTCGATCTGTGCGGCGGCGAGCCGTCGGAAACGACCCAGGCTGGCCGCGTTCCGGACAGCAGCAACATCATCGAGTTCCCCTATTCGGAAATCCGGCGTCTGTCGGGTGTCGAGGTTTCGCTCGCCGAGGCAAACCTGACGCTGAAATCACTCGGATTCTGGATTTCCGGCGGCGGCGACACGGTCAAGGTCGCGGCGCCGAGCTGGCGTCCGGACATCGAGGGCAAGGCCGATCTCGTGGAAGAGATCGTGCGCATCATCGGTCTAGACCGGGTGCCGCTGACCCCCCTGCCGCGCACCGGCACCGTCGGGCAGAAGGTCCTGACAACCGGGCAGATCCGGCGCAACCGGGCACGGCGTGCGCTTGCCGCGCGCGGGTTCAACGAGGCCGTGACCTGGTCATTCATCTCCAGGCCCCAGGCCGAACTTTTCGGCGGCGGCAATGCCACGCTCGAGCTCGCCAATCCGATCTCTCCCGAGATGTCGGACATGCGCCCGAGCCTGCTCCCGGGCCTGTTGACTGCGGCCCAGCGCAACGCAGACAGGGGTTTCGGCGATGTTGCCCTCTTCGAAATCGGCCAGGTTTTTCACGGCGACACGCCCGAGGGCCAGAAGATGGTCGCCGCCGGCGTACGCCGGGGCACGGCGAAACTTCAGGGTCCCGCCCGGCACTGGTCCGGAAATTCGGCGGATGTGGACGTCTTTGACGCGAAGGCCGACGCGGAAGCCGCGCTTGCCGCGATCGGCGCACCGGTTGACCGACTGCAGGTCTATACCGATGCCCCGCCGACGTTTCATCCCGGACGTTCCGGCTGTCTGAAACTCGGGCCGAAAAACACGCTGGCGGTCTTCGGCGAAGTCCACCCGCGGACGCTTGCCGAGCTTGATATCGAGGGTCCCCTGGTGGCATTCGAGATCGACCTCGACGCTCTGCCGCAGCCGAAGAAAAAGACGGGCGGCTCCAAGGGGGCACTCAACGCCAGCCACCTGATGCCGGTCCGGCGCGACTTTGCGTTCCTCGTCGGCCAGGATGTTGTTGCCGAGACGGTGCTGAAAGCGGCAAGAGGTGCGGAAAAGACCCTTATTGCCGACGTGACCCTGTTCGACATCTATGAAGGCCAGGGTGTGCCGGACGGTCAGAAATCCGTTGCGATCGACGTGCTGCTGCAGCCGCGCCAGAAAACGCTAACGGATGAGGAAATCGACGCGGTGGCGAAGAAAATCATCGCCAATGTCGAAAAGGCGACCGGCGGCACGCTTCGGGGCTGACCCGGCCGGGAAAGAGCGACCAACATGCGCGCAGCGGATCCTTCAAAATACGCTGCGCGCGACGCGCCATGCGGCCCGATTACCGTGTAGCGGGGCCTAGGTGATGGACTCATAAATGAGACTGAAATGGCATGCGAAATGGCGAGATCCCGTTAGGAAGGGTGTGCGGAGCGGGCTTCCTGCCCGGTCAAGCACGCTGACGACACGGGGTGAAGCCATTTCCATGTCCTTCGGATTTGACCGGAATGCTCCTCCTCTGCGTCGCGAAAGGCTCGAAAATGAACCACATTTCCTGCGCTTCCGCTCCTTGAGGAGAAGCAATCCGCCTCAAACCATTTCGGCCTCATTTATGAGTCCATCACCTAGCGGAAGTTCCGGCTCCGGAAGCACTGGTTGCCGACTGCGCATTTCTTGTTGTCTTTCGTGGGTGCGAATTTCGGGCGCAGCATCTTCGCATCAGGCGAGCAGTAGTTCGACGTCGCGACAAACTTGTCGAAGGTCGTCGGACCCGTGGTCATGACGACACTGCCTCTCTGTTTGACGAGAGCCTGTGCCTGGGCGCATGTGAGCTGACGCGTGTCGGGCCGCGCCTGCGCATGTGTCACGGACACGGATGCCATCAGGGTCGCCGCCGTAAGGCCAAAGGCGGCCGCTGCGGCGCAAAACGGTCTGGCGAAGGTCATCAGGCACACTCCCCACTCGGAGGGCCGGCGGACGTTTCCGTCCGGCGGCCGTCTGTCTCGTTCACACGCGTCAATCCGGTACCGCCGCCGGTAAATCCCGGCGCGGCACTGGATCCTGTTTCATTCTAGAAGTCGTTGAACCTCAGGATATTCGGATCAATACAGACACGCACCAGGCATTGCCGCACGTCCTTGGTCGGCACCCACTGCTTGTTCGTGACCTCTCCGTGTTGGCAGAAGTTCCGGGTATAGACGTACCGGTCAAACGTGTACTGACCGGTGCGCAGGACCGCGGCACCGTTCTGCTTGATCAGCGATTGCACCTGTCCACAGGTGAGAGAGCGCGTGTCGGGCCTGCCTGACTGTGCATACGCCCCCTGAACCGAAACTGTGGTGAGTGCCGTAGCCCCGATCGCCAACACCATACATTTACGCAGGGATTTCGAGACGTCTTCGGAAAATGTCTTCATTCGAACCATCCAGATCTGGCTGCCCCGTCTCAAACATGGCACCGGAAACGGGTGTGTCAAGCAAGAGACGGATGTACATCTGATCACTCATTTTCAACTGTGCCGGGCAGCCTCGTAAAAGCTACGTATGCTTTATAGGTCTGTGCCCTTGACCTCAGAATCGGATAGCGTCATCGACCCGGAAAAAGGACTATCCCATGACAATGCCTCCCGGCTCCAACAAGCCCGCCGCATTCGGCGATCCGTATCAGGCCCGCGAGGAAGACCGCATTGCCCACCTGACGGACGTGATCGCGTCCGTGCCGCATGTCATGGAGGTCCTTGCCGCGATCCGCGATCTCGACCTGCCCGATGCCTGGCTGGTTTCCGGCGGCCTTTACCAGACGGTCTGGAATGTCCTGACCGGGCGGGCGCTGCTTTACGGCATCAAGGATTTCGACGTCATCTATTTCGACGGGCAGGACCTTTCCTACGAGGCCGAAGACGACGTCATCAGGCGCATGAACGACGCCCTTCCCGAATTCGCCGACCTGCTCGAAGTACGGAACCAGGCACGCGTCCACCTTTGGTACGAGCAGCGCTTCGGCCGGCCTTATCGCCCTCTCGATTGCTCCATGGATGCGCTGACGACCTATGCGGCCCGCACACACGCGGTTGCAGCGCGCCTCAAGGCAGACGGCACGCTCGACATTCACGCACCCTTCGGCCTGGCGAACCTCTTCGCCATGCGCCTGGTGCCGAATTTCACGCAGCAGAATGAAGAGACCTACGTGGAGAAGGCAAAGCGGATGAAGGATCTCTGGCCGGAGCTGGAGGTGGTGCCGTGGCGGCAAACCGGGTGATCACGGATTGACAACGGCAACAGTCTGTAGAGAGGTGTGACAAACGCTTTGGAGGGGACGGATCAAATGCGGACATTCGGACTGGCAGTGGCGGCCTTTGCCCTGGTGACGCTCATGGATGCGAAACCGGCACACGCCCTATCGGGCAATGATCTTTTTTCAGCCTGCCAGTACGGCCGGCCGGTCAGCAAGGATGTCTGCTACGGATATGTCGTCGGCGCTCTGGCGCAGATTTCAGCCGGCAGACAGCAGGCGCAACGGGACGGCACCGACTACCCGTGGAACATCTGCATCAGCAACGAATATTCCTACAAGCAGTATGTCGAACTGTTCGTCGCGTATCTCGGCGAAAACAAGGCGCAACGACACATCGATGCCTCCTGGCTATTCCTGAGCGCAATGGAAGATGCCATTCCCTGTAACTGAACTTCCCGTTTCAGATGACCGGAGAGCGGCGCACCGGCTCCGATCTTTGGAACTTACTTCATGGCGTGTGCTGCGCTCGCAGACCGCCTGCTGCGTGTGCTAAGCTCCCCTCCGTGACCGCCAGAAAACGCAGAGCAGGGGATTTCCATGGCCACATTTCGCTACATTGTCGACGATGTCGATCAAGCGGTGTCCTTTTACCAGGATCAGCTCGGATTTGCGCTCGAGCAGCAATACGGACCCGCGATGGCGATCCTGAGCAGGGACGACCTGCAGCTCTGGGTCGCCGGTCCGCCGGCCTCGGCGTCCAGGCCGATGCCGGACGGCTCGAAGCCCGCCCCGGGCGGCTGGAGCAGGATAGTCGTGGTCGTCACGGATATTGCCGGAACGGTTGAAGACCTTCGCGGGGCCGGGGTCCGCTTCAAGAACGATATCGTCGAAGGCCCGGGCGGCCGGCAGATCCTGTGCGAGGACCCGTCCGGCAACGTCGTGGAACTGTTCCAGCCGGGCTGAGGCCCGGGCTGATTTGACCGCTGCGCCGTGTCAGGCGTCCTGATCCCGTTCGGCAAGCGACTGCCTGCCCTTTGGGGTCAATCCGTAGATGCCGCGCTCGACGCGCTCGAACCAGCCATAGTGATCATCCGCCATCATCCGGGTTGCCCGGGCAACGCCGGTCGCCTTCGCGACCTCCGCACCTCGGCTGGGACCGTTGGCGTTCAGATGGTCCGCGCAGCGCATGGCATCCTGGCGATAGGCGGTCACAAGCGTCACGCGTGTCGACCCGCCCGTGTTGGGATCGCCGACACGTCTGGCGAACTCCCTGAGCAGACGGTCCCTGCGCTGTTTCGACTTGCGCGGCGCATACGGCGCCGGATCGATGTGCACCTCGACCAGTCCGTCGGAAAGCCGCACCGTGATCAGGCCAAGGCCCAACCGCCTGGCGAGCTTGAGATTGTTCTTCAGGGCGGATTGGAAGCGCCGTCCGGGGCCGCGCGCAACGGCTACGTAGACCGCGTCGGTCACCGACTGGCGCGCAATGGCCTGGTGAAACAGGCCGAGCGTGAACCCGGTCTTCAATTCGACGATGACGGGGTCCTCGTCCCCGCGGCAGGCGACAATGTCCGCTGCGCCGACTTCGGCTTTCACCTCATATCCCTGTTCGGTGAGGTACGCTTTGACAGGCTGGTAGAGTTCGGTTTCCAGAATGCGGCCCATCGCAAGACCTTATACCAACCTTCATAGATAGAAACCCATTTCATGGCATCAAACCGGTCCACTCGGTCAGGCGTGGTGCGCAGCGCGTTGCCGGCGCATCGGGCAAGCGCCACAACGCAGCCGATGGCCGGTTTCATGCCACCGGAGGCCGGGTTCTTTTGCCCCAATGCCGCGTTGCGATTTGCTTGAAGTGCCGGCACTACCGCGCAAACCGCGTCTTGCCTTGTGGCAAAATAATCCCGGTGAAATGGGTTTCTATCTGTGACGGTTGGTATTAAGCGCGTGCGCTCCTGCGGACAACATGAGCGACGCCGTCATCCAAAGCGGGTTTTGCAGCCGGTCTCAAACGGCCTGGCGGGCAACGACGAGTTCGCCATCGTCCACGCTCTCGCCGCCCGCAGCCTGCACCGTCGTCAGAAGACGAGCGCGCACCAGTCCCCTTACCGAGTTGCCGACAAAGACCGTCTCGGCGGTTGCCAAGTCCTCTTCCGTCAGATCGGCTTCCTTCGCCAGTCCGCGCTCCAGCAATCCGGCGCGGAACGTGCCCGGCAGCAGACCGTGATGAAGCGCCGGTGTCAGCAGCACGCCGTCCTTCTTTAGGAACAGGGTCATGTAGCTGCCTTCGGTCAGGAAACCGTCCTCGTTGAGGAACAGCACTTCCTGGCAACCGGTCTCGGCCTGGTAGCGCGCGCGGGTTTCGTCGTAGAAGGCGCGGTTCGTGGTCTTGTGATAGAGGAACCTGTCGGATGCGCGCGTTCTTTCCGTTGCCACAACGAGATTGAACACCGTGGTTTCATCCACGGGCGTCAGGTCCGTCGAGGTGATCGAAACCTCGCCATCCGCATTCATGAGCAGGCGTACGCGCCTCGGCCCGGTGAAATCCTCGGCCTCGCCCAGCAACCTGGCGCGCACGGCATCCGGATCGAACCGGAAACCGAGATAGTCTGCCGACTTCTGCAGCCGCTGCAAATGCCGCTCGAACAGCAGAAAGCCCTCCGACGGGTCATAGGCCATCGTTTCGATCAGGTCGAAATCCGGGATATCCTCAGTCATGAACTTGAGCTTGAGAATGCACTCGTCATATTCCGGCGCAGCGCCGGAATCGAACACCACCCCGGACCCGGTCCCGGCCTGCCCCGTGCCGTCATCCCGAAGCACAAGCGTGCGGATCGCGACGTTCAGGCGGAAGTCACCACCGGGTTCGAGACAGCCGATGGACCCGGTATAGACGCCACGCGGACCGCTCTCCAGATTATGCGCGATCTGCATTGCGCTGAGCTTGGGCGCACCGGTAATCGAGCCGCACGGGAACAGGTTCCGGATGATCGCCGGGAACCCGACGCTTGCGGCAACCGTCGCCTCGATCGTCGAGGTCATCTGGTGAAGGCTCTTGTAGCGCTCCACGTCGCACAGCTTCGTCACCCTGACGGATCCGGTCACCGCGATGCGCGACAGGTCGTTGCGCATCAGATCGACGATCATGGTGTTTTCGGACCGCTGCTTGGGATCGCCGGCGAGGTCCCTGGCAATCCTTGCATCTTCCGAGGCGAACCGCCCCCGCGGGGCGGTCCCTTTCATCGGCCGGGTTCTGAGGGTTTCTCCCTGCCGTTCCAGGAACAGTTCCGGCGAGAGCGACAGCACCGTCCTGTCGGTCATCTTGAGGAATGCGGCGAATTCGACCGGCTGGCGCTGCATCAGGTCCAGAAACAGCGCTTCAGGTGCGCCCGCATGGGACAGCTCCGCGCGCATGGTCAGGTTGACCTGATAGATATCGCCCTTTGCGAGGTGGTCGCGCGCACGCCCGAATGCATCCGCATAGGCGCTCCGGTCCATGTCGAAGCGCGGCGCCTCGACCGATGCGCCCTCTCCTTGCGCCGACCTGGCGAGCAGCTCTCTTGCCGTCCCGATCTCAAGTTCCGTGACGCGGTCGTAAATGCCGAACCACAGCAGCGGCTCACCGGAGTGTTCAAAACGTGCCTGAAGCTTTGTCTCGAACGCATAGCCCAATTCGTAGGCGAGAAATCCGGCGGCAAACCGGCCCTCGTCCTGCGCGGCTTCCAGTCTTTCAAGGCAAGCCGGGACGTCTTCCAATACGGTGCACGTGACGATTTCGACGGGATTTTCGAACAGCCTGGCGGAGCGCTGCTTCAACAGGTCGAGCAACAGGACCGATCCGGGCAGCAGCTTGCCTTCGGTTGCCTCATGCCGATTTCCGATGCAGGCAGACGTCTCGACCATTTTTTGCCCTGTGCCAGACCGCTCAGTTGTCTTTCGAAGTGCGGCTCATGACATCCGCGCGGCATCAAGTCAAACATTCTGTGCGCAGGATAAAAAAATGGCCGGCTCAAGTGTAGCCGGCCAATTTTATGCGTTACGTCATTTTTGGTTGATTAAGCGGCAGCCACATCCTGCAGGAATGCATCGATCGCGTGGCGCATCTCGGATGTCTCCGCGTCCAGAACCTCCGTCGCGTCGGCCATGGAGGATGCGGAGCGGCTGGTGCGCTCCACCGATTCGCGCACGCCGCCAATATTTTCCGCAACCCGGCCGGTGCCGTCGGCTGCCTCGGCAACATTGCGCGAAATTTCCTGGGTGGCCGCGCCCTGCTCGTCAACGGCAGCGGCGATGGCGGCGGTGTAGCTGTTGACCTCGTCCATGGTTTCCGCGATTGCGCCGATCGATTCAACGGCACCTTTCGTTTCCGCCTGGATGGCTGAGATCTGCGCACCGATTTCCTCGGTCGCCTTGGAGGTCTGTGTCGCCAGCTCCTTGACCTCGGCGGCGACGACCGCAAAGCCCTTGCCGGCCTCGCCTGCCCGGGCGGCCTCGATCGTCGCGTTCAGGGCGAGCAGGTTGGTCTGCTCGGCAATCGCCTGGATCAGCGTGACGACTTCGCCGATGCGGTTGGCGGCTTCCGAGAGCCCCGCGACCTTGCGGTTGCTGGTCTGTGCGTTTTCCGTCGCCTTCATCACGATCTCGGTTGTCTGCTCGACCTGCCGGGAGATTTCGGCAATCGAAGACGACAGTTCTTCCGCGGCCGAAGCCACCATCTGCACGTTCGATGACGCGGTTTCAGAGGCATCCGACACCGAAGTCGCGCGGCCGGTTGTATCCTGTGCTACGGCGCCGAGCTCTTCCGCGGAGCCGCGCATTTCGGCAACCTTGACCCCGACACCATCGAGCTTGGAGGCGATTTCCTGCTGGAAGACCGCGATACGCTCGCTGACCGTGTGCTGTTTTTCAAGCTCCGCGTCCGTGTGGCGGGAATTCTCCTCCTGAAGCAGGAGCGCCTCTGCCTGGGCCTTCTCCGCCTCCTCACGCGCCTGGTCGGAGGCGGTAAACGCGGTCGCCAGCGAGTTGGTCATCCACCACAACGCGCCAACCTCCGCGACCACGATGAGCGCGTGAAACACCACCCGCGCGAAATCCGCGCCGTTCGGAAACACGGCCCAGGGCATGATGAAATTCAGCGCCAGATGATGCACGGCAACGACCGCCGCATAGGCGACCAGCGCGCGCCAGTCGACCCAGCTGGCCAGGATCGCGAGAACCGCGAAGAAATACATGTGGCCGTCGAGCTGGAACGAGTTCTGCCCCTCCGGTGTCGACAGCGAAGCGACGAAAAGCGCGACGAGGCCGGCCAGGGACATGGCCGTCGCCAGGCGCGTTTCGACGCCTGCGCCGAATTTCAGCCAGCAGGCCGTTGCGGCCGCGCCGAGCAGAAAGGCACCGCCGGCAACCATGCCGAAGGATACATTGCCGACCAGCCACGCCGTTACCGCGACGAGACCGACATTGAACCACGTGAAATAGATCACGATCTTGGAAAACCGCTCCCGAAAGCAATCCAGGCCCGAGACCCCCACCGCCATTTCGCTCATGAATTCTTCTCCAGTGAAAGACCCGACAGGCGCGCGCAAGCGATTGCGACCGCGCTCGAGGCAACAAATCCGGCTCCCGCTTCGTAAAGCCGGCTAACTAACTTGGTGTCGGAGGACTCCGTCAGCGCGATCCAGGATCCGTCCCGCACGAAGATCACCGGCGACTCCGTGGCGGCGACGACCTCGATTGCGGACTTACCCCAGGGTTTGGCAAAAACCGCGACCGGACCGACGCCACTTGGCATCAGGGATCCCGTCAGCACGACCGCGCTGCACATCAGAAAATAGACGGCCGCAAAACCCTTTGCGAAGCGGCTCATCGCAAGACCCCCATGTACACCTTCTCCGGTGTTGAAGATCACGCTGTAATTTTAATAAAAACTGAATTATCGCTGCGAAACGAAAGAGATATCGGATTTTTTCGCGTGTTTGACGAGAACGGCCCGCCGCAGCAGGCAGACCTCCCTGTCAAATTTCCGGATACCCGCCAACCCGCGCGCCCTCGCGACGGCGAGACCGCCGCGAGCCCGGTCTTCAGGCGTCACGTTCAGGCCGTTTGACCGATCCCGGTCGGGCAGGACACCCCGGTTCCGCCAATGCCGCAATAGCCGGCCGGGTTCTTTGCCAGATACTGCTGGTGGTAGTCTTCGGCAAAAAAGAACGTGTCAAGTTCGCGGATTTCGGTGGTGATGGACGCGGAAACGCCACCGTTCGAAAGCGCCGCCTGATAGGCGTCCCGGGTCTTGAGTGCAAGTGCCAGGTCGTCGGCGGAATTCACATAGACCGCCGACCTGTACTGGGTGCCGGTGTCATTGCCCTGGCGCATGCCCTGCGTCGGATCGTGATTTTCCCAGAAGACCTTCAACAGGTCTTCCAGTCCGATGGCGTCGGGGTCATAGACCACGAGCACCGCTTCCGTGTGCCCGGTGCGGCCGCTGCAGGTTTCATGATAGGTCGGGTTCGCCGTGTAACCGCCCGCGTAGCCGACGGCGGTGACGTACACGCCCGGCAGTTGCCAGAACAGACGCTCCGCGCCCCAGAAACATCCCATTCCGACAAGCACGGTTTTCATGCCGTCGGGATAAGGGCCGGTCATCGCGTTGCCGTTCACGAAGTGCGCCTCGCCGGGCACGATGGCCCTGTCACGCCCGGGCAGAGCTTCATCCTTGCCCGGCAGCGAGAACTTCTTGGTGAGCATGGTCATGAAGGACATTGGCAAACTCCTGGAAATACCGGCCCTCCCCCGTCACATGGGGAAAGCCGGAACGGCGTCACAAGCATTGCCCGTAATGTGGCGTACTTGTGCGCCGTTTCCAAGTGAGTTCACGAATGCGTGTCTTGAGGAGCCTCAGGCGAATTGCGGCTGAATGCGTCCGCGGCGGGCACCCATCCACAGAAAACCGAGACCAAGCGGTGCGGCAACGGCCCAAACCGGCCAGGTCATCAGCGTCAGCAGAACCGGATCCCAAAGCGCCGGATGAACATGACGTTCGATGGCGGGTTGGAGGATCGGAAACGTGTCGGGGAAGAGACCGAACAACAGCTGTCCGAGCGGCTGGAGCTGCACCTGCGACTGAGCGATGGAGGTGCTGGCATCGGAAATGCCCGCGATAATGGCGATGGCGAGAAATGTGAGACCCATCAGGCGAAAAACAAATTTTACAATACTAATCATGTCGGTACCGGCCTTTTTCAAGGTGCCCTTCGTTAATATCCCTTTGGTTTCAAACACGTTGGTCACTTCCAAAACAAAGTGTGCCTCAACGTCCTTAGAGTAATATCCCAGATTTCTTGTTCAATAATTGATATGCAACACATTCTTGTGATTTTGATCGAAAAAGCCGGTTTGGGATACCGCAGGGCATCCGGCTGCAGAGGTGAAATCGCGGGCATGTTCCACAGCCTTTGACGCCGCCAAAAAAAACGCGTTTGAGCGCTTGCACTTGGGATCAGGCTGAGTATATTGCGCGGCACTCAGGCGGGTTCAGCCTGGAACGGACAGGTGGCCGAGTGGCTGAAGGCGCACGCCTGGAACGCGTGTATACGGGCAACCGTATCGAGGGTTCGAATCCCTCTCTGTCCGCCATATTTCTTTCTCAGGTGATGGACAATATAATCAGATGAGCCGTTCTTACGCCTCATCAGAACAGGTCGACGCTGCTGTTCCATGTCTGGGCTTGCGGGCTCTGGCCACTGGCTCGGCCGGCGCACGACGGCTGGAGCCCTGATGCGACAGGGCATCGGTTTACATGCGGCCCTATTCCTATCAGCCTAACGGACGTAGCAAACCACCTGTCCATTATTCAGAAGCACGGGACGGGTGCCATTGTCGCACGAGTATTCCGTGTCCCCAATAATCAGAAGCAAACCGACATAGTAAGGAACGTTTGACCCGCGCTTTCGTTGATCGGAGGAACTTCCACCGCGGCGCTTGCGTTTCTTGATCTGGTGAACCAGAGCCGGTGCTTGATGGAATTGCGCCGGCATTGTTTCCGGCGCGGCCAACATGGCCGCGTATAGTATCGCGCTGAGCATCACTTTCCTTCATTTGCATATGTTTGCAACATAGGAACGCCGTTGACCGTTTGCTTGCTGCTTTTGCAAAAAGGCTTCCCGGTTCCCGTGTTCAGTGGCATATGAACAGCCGTTTTCGCTGGAGAGCCTCAGCAAAGTGTCGAGGCGTCTCAAAAGGCTCTGTTTGCGATCACCTTGTAAAAACTGCTGAACCGCCGGGAGACGATCGGTTAATTACTCTGAACTAACTTGTTTGGCACCTGTCAAACCTAAAGTTGAAAATGCTTTGCATTCAGAGACTTGAGACGAGCTGTCTGTCAATCGCTGTATGAAAATGGACGCTAAGCAAATCCAGTCCGACCTTCTGGCGCACGCTGTTTCCATCGACCTGGAGGTCGATCCGGCGACAGCCAGGATTTTCGCGTTCGCAGCTGTTGTGCAGGATCTTGGTGTGCCGAACCTTGTTGCCGAGGGGGCAGTGGCAGAGGCGCTGAAAAAGCTGGATGGCTTTTGCCGGGGCTATGAACATGTCATCGGGCACAATATTCTGAAACATGATCTGCCGCATCTTGCGGCGGCCTCGCCCGCCTTCGCGGAAATGGCGGAAGCCCCAATCGATACGCTTTGGCTCAACCCTTTGGCTTTTCCGCGAAATCCCTATCACCACCTCGTCAAACACTATCAGGATGGACGTCTTCAGACGGGTCACGTGAACAATCCGGAGTTTGATGCGCAGCTTGTCTTTGAGGTGCTTGAGAACCAGCTCGCGGAGTTTGCAAGGCTCAACGCAAAGTCACCCGACGCTCTGACCGCGTATCACTATTTGTGCTGCCGCGAGCCGCGCTGTGGTGGTTTTGATCGCGTCTTCGCCGAGATCCGCAAAGCTCCGGCCCCGAGCCTGCATGAGGCTGAGAACGCAATTCGTCGCCTGCTCGGTACTGCTGCATGCTCGGAGATGGTCGAACGCACTCTCATTCGGCTCGAGGACACCAGCCTCGGCTGGCCGATGGCATACGCCCTTTCGTGGATCTCGGTTGCCGGAGGCGATTCAGTCATGCCGCCCTGGGTGCGTGCGCAGTTTCGCGATGCCTCGCGTATCGTCCAGACCTTGAGGGACAACAATTGCGGCAACCCGGCATGTGACTATTGCCGTACCCATCACGATCCCAGGCTTGCGCTGAAGCGGTGGTTCGGGTTCGAAGCTTTCCGCCCGGAGCCGATGGATGCTTTCGGCCGCCCGCTTCAAGAGCGCATAGTCGAAAGTGCCATGCAGGGTGAGAGCCTGCTCGGCATTCTCCCAACGGGCACAGGCAAGTCCGTCTGCTATCAGATCCCGGCGCTCTCCCGGTTTGACAAAACAGGCGCGCTCACGGTGGTCATCTCACCGCTCGTAGCGCTCATGGCGGACCAGGTACAGGGCCTGGCGCGCGCCGGCATCTCTTCCGCCGTGACAGTCAATGGACTGCTCTCGCTGCCGGAGCGGCAGGATGCCCTGGACAAGGTGCGCATGGGCGACGCGTCCATGCTGCTGATCTCCCCGGAACAACTGCGGAGCGTCTCCGTCCGGTCTGTCCTCGATCAGCGCGAGGTCGGTTTGTGGGTCCCCGACGAAGCCCATTGCGTTTCGAAATGGGGCCACGATTTTCGGCCGGATTATCGGTACATCGGCCGCTTCATCAAGGAACGGGCTGGCGGAGAGGACACGCGCGTCCTCTGCCTCACGGCGACGGCAAAGCCGGACGTCGTTCGAGATATCAGCGAGCACTTCAAGGAGCGGCTCGATCTGGAGCTCACAGTGCACGATGGCGGCGCATCGCGAACCAACCTAAGCTTCGAGGTGCTGCCGACACAGCAATCCACGAAGATGGCCGATATCCTTGATACGCTGGAAGATCATCTGCCATCGACCGGGGCCTCCGGAGCCGTCGTCTACTGCGCCACGCGAAGCTCGACGGAACGCGTTGCCGAATTTCTAAAGCAGCAGGGGCTTGCCGCGGAACGGTATCATGCCGGTCTGAGCCCTGAAGAAAAGCGGGACATTCAAGAAGCGTTCAGGGTTGGTGAACTGCGCGTCATCGCTGCAACAAACGCTTTTGGGATGGGCATCGACAAGCCGGACATCCGTCTGGTCGTTCATGGGGATGTGCCTGGTTCCCTTGAGAACTATCTGCAGGAAGCAGGGCGCGCCGGGCGGGACCGTGACCCGGCTCAGTGTGTCCTCCTCTTCAACACGGAAGACGTTGACCGTCAGTTCCGTCTGAGCGCGCGATCGCGACTGGCACGCCACGAAATCGGAGCAATTCTCAAGGCGCTTAGACGGCTCGACGTCCGCACCCGGAAGACTGGTGAAGTTGTCGCCACCCCGGGAGAGATCGTAAAGGAAGAGAAAGAGCAGGACTTCGAGCGCGATAGTGCGACGGACGACACCCGCGTGAAAACGGCGGTCGCCTGGCTCGAAGAGGCAAAGCTCCTGATGCGCGAGGAAAACCGCGTTCAGGTTTTTCCGGCGTCCCTCCTGGTAACCGATCTCAAGGAAGCAAAGAAAATTCTGCTGCGCGCCGACATGACGAACGAGCGCCGAAGGCAGCTCTTGAGCATTGTCGAACATCTGATCAACGCACCTTCCGAGGAAGGGATCTCGACCGACGTGCTCGCAGGTGTGAGCGGATTGACACCCCCGGCACTTCGCCGAGCGCTTGCCGACCTGGAAGCTCTGGGTATCGCCAAAGACGACACGAACATCACGATCTTTGTCCCTGTCGGGATCGATAACGCGGCACGAGCCCGGTTCAAGGCCGCTTCGGAACTTGAAACGGACCTCATCTCCATGTTGAGGGAAGAGGCACCGGACGCGGACGATGGCGAGGCAACGCCATTCAATCTCGCGATCACCAGTCAGACCTTGCGCGAAGCAGGTCACACCTCTGTACGCCCGGACATTATCGAGACGCTTCTGAGAGGCATTGCGCAGGATGGCCGGGACATGGAGGGAGGACGCGGAAACATTCACGTTCGCAAGGCCTCACGGGGCAGCCTGTTCGTTCGTCTGCAGCGTTCATGGTCCATCGTGGAACAGACCGCTGAAATCCGAAGGCTCGGCGCAGAAAGACTGCTTTCCCATCTGATTGGAAAAGTACCGCTTCACGTCCGCGGAAAAGACGTTCCGGTGGAGACAACGCTCGGAGCCTTGCTTGCCTCGATCACCAGCGACGTGCTGCTTCGAAGCTCGGTGAAGGACCCGAGCAAGCTCATGGATCGCGGCCTTCTCTGGCTTCACGAACAACAGGTGATCACGCTCGGCAAAGGTCTTTCCGTCTTCCGCCCTGCAATTACGATCCATCTCAACAAAGACGGAGGCAACTTTACCGTCCAGGATTTTACCCCTCTTGAGGAGCACTATACCGAGCAGACCATCCAGACACATGTCATGGCCGCCTATGCCGAAAAAGGTCTTGAACGCATGGACGAAGCCAGACGGCTTGCGGACGACTATTTCGAGCTTGAACAAGACAGGTTCATGAAACGGTGGATGCCCGGGCGGGGCGTTGAGTTCAGAAGACAGGCTACGACCCAGGCCTGGTCCGCTATCGTCGACGCGCTGGGGAACTCAACGCAGGAAAAAATCGTTCGCGACGATCGCGAGCAGACCAACGTCCTCGTGCTCGCCGGACCCGGTTCCGGAAAAACACGCGTCCTGGTGCACCGGATTGCCTATCTCGTCAAAATCAAGCGGGAAGATCCGGAGGGGATCCTTGTTCTTGCCTATAATCGCCATGCCGCTGCCGAGATCCGGGAACGGCTCCGCAACCTGATCGGTGACGAGGCGCGCTTTGTGACCGTTTCAACCATTCACGCGCTGGCAATGCGCCTTGTCGGCGCGAGCTTCACCGGCCGCGCAAACGCCGAGACCCCGGATTTCGACACGCTTCTGATGGATGCCGTTCATCTGCTGCGGGGCGACGGGCTGGACAAGGTTGCGGCCGAAGCGCTGAGAGACACCCTGGTTCAAGGCTATCGCTGGCTTCTGGTGGATGAATACCAGGACGTCGGGCCGGAAGAATACGCGCTCATTGCAGCCGTGGCCGGGCGGAGCCTCGATGACCCGGACCTTCGCATCAGCCTGTTTGCCGTGGGCGACGACGACCAGAATATCTATTCCTTTGCCGGCGCGTCCGTGAGGCATATCCGGCAGTTCGAGGAAGACTATTCGGCCAAACCCGTTTTTCTGACCGACAACTACAGGTCGACCGGCAACATCATTTCCGCCGCAAACGCCGTGATCGAGGGCGCCGCGGACAGGATGAAGAGCGGGAACGAGATTGTTGTCGACAAGGCGCGCCGCAGGGAACCGATGGGAGGCACGATGTCGGCACTCGATCCCGTCGCGCAAGGCCGCGTCCAGATCCTCGAGTGCCCGAGCGGCAACGATGCCCAGGCGCTTGCGGCGCTGAATGAACTGCAGCGTCTGTCACACGTTGTCCCTGACTGGACCTGGTCGCGCGCCGCGATCATCTCGCGGGACTGGCGCAAACTGGCTCCCGTCCGGGACTTCGCGGATGCACTCGATATTCCCGTCGAGTTCGCGAATGAACGCGGTCCCGGTCTCTGGCGGATCCGGGAGATGCAAACCTTTCTGAACGCGATAAAGGAAGAGCGGAGCAGGCTTTTCACGGTGACTGACCTCCACGAGATTTTGAGCTCCATTCCCAGCACCCAGTGGACCGGCCGGATCGATGCGGGGCTGGATTTGCTCGCTCGGGAAATTGGAGACCGGCGCCTGCCATCTGACGATGTTGTTGAATGGCTTGCTGAATGGTCTCGCGAATCCCGGGGGGAGCAGCGCGGGCTGAAGCTTCTGACAGCTCACAGCGCCAAGGGGCTGGAATTCGACGATGTCGTCATTCTGGACGGTGGCTGGGAACGCCCCTCACGAGCAGAAGATGCCGATGCACCGAGACGGCTCTTCTACGTGGCCATGACACGTGCACGCCGCAACCTGATCGTCATGAGCAATGACAATCATGAATACCTGCCCACGCGATCAGACGCGATCATCTGCCGGTCGGTTGTTCCCGATCTGTCGGCGGTCCCCGGACCGAGGCGGTTTTTCCAGCCGGCCGATCTAAGCACAGTCGACCTCTCCTTTGCGGGGAGGTACCGCGAAAACCATCCCGTGTTCGCAGCCATTGCCTCCGCATCCGCCGGCGACCCGGTTACCCTGGTCTTCGAGAAGGACCGTTGGCACCTGAAAGACGCGAATGGCGACAGCCTGGGCCGCATGGCAAGGAGTTTTGCGTTTCCTGAAAATACAAGGTTCGCGCGGGCGGAAATTGCTGCCATCCTCGGAAGACGCAAAGACGACTCCGACGAGACCTTCCATCACACGCTCCGGCAGGACAAATGGGAAGTTGTCGTTCCGGAAATCGTCTTTGAAGCAATCTGACTTCACGCGCTTCTATCCGAAGCCGCGCTTGCGGCAACCTTGGATCGAGACCCTACACGATCACCAGATTGTCTCGCGAAAGGGATCTATGACTGCCTCAACGTGGATGAGGCGCACCGGGGCTACAGACTGGACGCGGGGATGAAAGAAAGCGACTTCGGTTTCAGCAGTCTTGCTAACTACCAGTCGGCATACCGGCAGGTGCTCGACTACTTCGCTGCCGTGAAGATTGCCCTGACGGCGGCCCCGGCCCTGCATACCCGGGAAATTACTTCCTGATCAGAAACGGCTTTGTCGCCCGGTTTAGCATTTCTCGCCTTGGCGTCTGTCAGCATGCCTGCGTTCCTTCCGAGCTGAACGTTGTCAGCGTGAACTCATCGCTCAGCCCATCATTTTTGGTGAGATTGAGTGCATCTGCGTGAGGCCTATTGATACAATGCAGAAAGGCGGATAGTAAATTAATTAAATAAAATCAGTTCGTTATCAGATATCTTGAAACAATTTGAAAGCGATCGCAACTCAACTTCTGGTGGACCCTCTGTCCACCATATTTTTCTTGTTCGCTCATTCCGCCGACAAAGCACCGGATAGTCTTTTCAGCGACGCCGGTCGTCAACTGGTCACGCCGTCTCAAGCCGGAACTTCAGGAACCTTTCGCCGTCATAGTCGATGTCGCCGATGCAGACTGCCCCGAAGCGCTTGAGGGCGCCCAGGTTCTTGCGTGAGGGGGGCAGAAGGAACGTCACGTAGGGGATGCGTTCATCGGCAAGCGCGAAGTCCAGCGCCTTTTTCGAAATCCTGATCCCGAGACCAAAGGCGTCCGGCCGCAGGACCAGGCCATAGTCCCATTCATCGCCTTCCTTCTGGAAGCCGCCCCAGCCGACGTAGCGGCCGTTGCACAGGATTGCCCAGTGGCCCAGCCCGTCGCGGGTCCAGCACGCTTCCTTCTGGCCAACAAACTTTGCCACGGCTGCCTCATCCCACGTGAAGGTCAGCAGCGGCATGTGCTCCGCGACCCGGGGGTCGGACATGTGCTCCGCGATCTCGGCCGGCGCGATTTCCGGCAGCCGGGCAAAGGCGATGTCGTGTTTCAAATCTTTATCCAGACACTGTCTTTGCGGGGATTTTCCGATGGTCCCTCAGGCTGCCGCAATCAGCCCGGACCCGTCGCGCCCAACGCGTCAGGTGCGGTCGCCATGCCATGCTGACGGTGCCGCCGCCGCGGGCTCCAACTTTCCCGGTTCAAGGGCTAGGGTACGGACTCATGAATGAAGTCAATTTGGTTTGGATCGTTTTGACCAACTGCGAGGAGCGAAAGTGCAGGAAATGTGTTTCATTTTCAAGCCTTTCGCGACGCGGCAGATGGCCAAAACGGCCAAATCCGAAGGACGGCAAAATGGCTTCACCTCGCAGCGTCATCGCGCTTGACCGGGCATAAAGCCCGCTCTGCGCACGCTTCCTCGCGAGATGTTGCCATTTCTGCCGCCAAATCGGCTTCATTCATGGATCCGTACCCTAAAGCTTCGAATGGCTGCCATCGCACATGGGTGCGTTTGCGGAGTTCTTGCAGCCGCAGAAAAACGCGCGGCCATCCTTCTCGGCGGTGTACTTGACCGGTGTGAGACCGGTGTCCTTGTGGCTGCCGTCGCAGAACGGCTGGTTGGCGCTGCGGCCGCAGGAACACCAGAAATAGGATTTGCCCGCTTCAACCTCGACGGCAAACGGGGCTTTCTGTGCAATCACGGGATCGGTCATCTGTTCGGGTTTCCTTGCTGGACGGGTCTGCACGCCGCTGGAAATGGGCCCTGCGGGCACCAAAAGCACCAAGCGCTTTCATGCCGCTTTCGTCACCGGCACCTGTTCAGCTTCGAAATATAAAATCCGCTTTCCCGATGGCAAGGGCAGCCAGAGCCCGCGTCTTTGCGCGCGGCTTGTTCCCGGACGGACACAGGCGGCCGTGATGATTTCAGAACTTGAACCGGACGTGCGCGCTCCACCCGCAAGACACCGGCAAACTAACCCATGCCGGTTTGCAGCTTGACGTCGGCGATGGCGGCGCGGTTGCCTTCCTCGATATTGCGCAGAACGATTTCCATCGCGAAGTCGGGCGACAGCCTGGTTTCGTCCTGCAGGGCAATCAGATTGCCGACGAGCTGGCTTGAAACCGCCAGCAGTTCAGCCGGACAGAGCGTGTCCTGATGCCTTCGAAGGACACTCACCAGTTCCTGGCGCAGCATGAAATGTTTTTCTTTCGGAGCAGCATGTTTCACAATCTCGCCTCCAAAACACAATAAAACGGCCGACGTTCGAGGCTCCAGGCCGGTGTGGCGCACCCGATGTTGCAATCAATCGGTATCGCTCACCGATACCATCAAAGGAACCGATCGGCGCACGTCCAAAAATACTAAGCACGATTTAATTTTACGGACCCCACTGAAAACAGGGTCTCTAGTTTCAAGTAGACATCAAATCTAGCCGACGCCCACATTGACAATATACTTAAATAGACTCGAAAGTTCAAATAGATAAACTATGCCTGTTCTTTATCCGTCTTTTTTCCCATGTCAGAAAAGACGATAAATCGAACACTGAGGACGCAAATTCCGCGTTCCTTCACTCCGCGGAAACAGAAGAGGCGCGGCTCGCGCCGCGCCTCCGATGCCTCAGGTGGTTTGTCAGGCTTCTTGTCAGGCGCGGCCCTTCCAGGGCACGAGCACCCGCTCGGCCATGCGCATCAGGATGTCGATGCTGTAGCCGACGATGCCGATGAGGATGATGCCCATGATGACGATGTCGGTCAGCTGGAACTTCGACGCCGCGATGATCATCATCCCGGCCCCCTTCTGCGCCGCAACGAGTTCCGCCGCAACAACCGTTCCCCAGCAGACACCCATGGCAACGCGCGCGCCTGTGAAGATCTCGGGCAGCGAGTTTGGCACGATGACATAGCGCAGGATCTGACGCTTGTTGGCTCCCAGCGAGAAGGCAGCGTGCACCTTGCTGATGTTCACGCCCGACACGCCCGCCCGTGCGGCAATGGTCATGATCCAGAGTGCGGCCAGGAACAGCAGGACGATCTTGCCGGTTTCCCAGATCCCGAACCAGATGATGACCAGCGGGATCAGCGCCAGTGGCGGAACGGGCCGCATGAATTCGACAATCGGGTCGAACCAGCCGCGCACCCAGCTGGAAAGCCCCATGGCGTATCCGAGCGGAATGCCGATGATCGAACCGGCGACAAAGCCGCCAACCACGCGGAGCAGCGACCAGCCTAGGTGTTCCCAAAGCGTGAAGTTCTGGTAGCCCTCGGAGGCGATTTCGGTGAACCGGCTGGCGACGGCCTCAGGCGACGGCATCCAGATCGGTTCCATCT
The DNA here is from genome assembly GCF_965229775.1 of Roseibium sp. Classification (GTDB taxonomy): domain Bacteria; phylum Pseudomonadota; class Alphaproteobacteria; order Rhizobiales; family Stappiaceae; genus Roseibium. The sequence continues at coordinate 2,745,273 of NZ_OZ245929.1, read as the reverse complement.
GCAGGCCCTTGTCGGGCTCGAAGTTCAGCGACCCTTTCGGCGTCATGCTGACCGTGCCGTTGTCGACGGAAACCGACTGCCCGGGCTCGATCGCCTGACCGTTCACTGCCGTGACGCGGGCCCCTTCCCCGTCGTTGCGCGTGACGCGTAACAGGACGGACCGCCAGGCACCGACGGTGCCGGAATCGTTCTGGGCGAGCCCCTCTGTCGTGGCAACTTCCGGGTCGTCAATCTTTGCGCCTGGCTCGTGGACAATGATGTCAACCGTCGCGTCACCGGTTTCACCCGCATCGTTGACTACCGAATAGGTGAAGCTGGTCTCGCCGGTGAACGGCCCGGGGACATGAAACGGCACGAGTTTCGAACCGGTGAACGCACCCCAGATGAAAAAGATCACGATGACCGAAATCACGGACGCGGCCCGGTTCGGCCGGATCGCGCTTTCGTCGCCGAAGGTGACGGTCTTCAGGCTGGTGAAATCCTGTCCGCGCTGCATGATGCTGCTGAGGTAGCTCACGAGGAAATAGCTGGCGAGAAACAGGCCGGCATATACGAGGAAAACGACTGATCCGGTCATGCTGCGGTCTCCGATCGGCCCATGATTTCCTCTTCCATTTCCCAGATCATCGAGAGGATTTCCTCGCGCGTCTCGCCGAAACCGTCGCTCTTCTTGACTTCACGAAGGTCCGCCTCGACACCCCGCTCTGCAAATGGCAGCCGGTATTCCTTGTGAATGCGGCCCGGGCGCGGTGCCATGACGAGCAGGCGTTCGCCCAGAAGCAGCGCTTCTTCAACGGAGTGCGTGATCAGGATGACGGTCTTGCCGGTTTCCTTCCAGAGCTTCAGGACGAGGCCCTGCATCTTCTCGCGCGTCAGCGCGTCCAGCGCACCGAGCGGTTCGTCCATCAGGATCACGTCGGGATCGTTGGCAAGACAGCGCGCCAGAGCGACGCGTTGCTGCATGCCGCCGGACAGCTCGTACACGGCCTTTTCCTTGAAATCCTGCAAGCCGACCGTCTCGAGAAGATGGTCGACGATCTGGTCGCGTTCGCGCTTGGGCGTCGATTTCATGCGCGGCCCGAATTCGACATTCTTGCGCACGTTCATCCACTCGAACAGCGCGCCTTTCTGAAACACCATGCCGCGCTCGGCATTCGGCCCGGTGACAACGTGCCCGTTCATGCGCACCTGGCCGCCGGTCGGCGCCAGAAATCCCGCGACGATGTTCAAGAGGGTGGTCTTGCCGCAACCCGACGGTCCCAGAACCGACATGATTTCGCCGGTCTTCAGCTCAATGGAAACATCCTTGAGCGCTTGTACATGTGTTCCGTTGGGAAGATCGAAACGCATGGAGACATTTTCGATATGGAGGCCGTCCATTGCCTGTCATCTCCTGCAGCTTGAAAGGAGGAAGGATGGAGCGGCCTGGAACGGCCGCCCCAAATCTTGCAGGGATGTGTTCTTACTCGGTGTTGGTGGCTGCCAGATAGCTGGAATCCACGGTGTCGACATAGCTGTCGAGCGCCTGCGGGATCGAACCGGCTTCCTGGAAGACATCCGCCACGCCGAGCATGAAGGTCTGGACGTTGCCGCCCATCCACTTGTCGCTGAGCTTCTCTTCAACATTCGGGAACGTGAAGGTTGCGAGCGTGGCGGCGGTTGCATCCACGTCCATACCCGCGTCCTTGGCGATGACTTCGATCATCTCATCCTTGTTCTCGCCCTTGTTCCACATGGCGTTCGCCTCGGCGGTCACCTTGAGGAACTTGGTCAGCATTTCACTGTCTTCCGCCGCGAAATCGGACGGGACACTGATGCCGTCGAACACGAGAATGCCGAGTTCTTCCTTTTCCGCGCCGGTCAGAAGCACGTTGCCGTGTTCCACCATGCGGCGAAGCGCACCACCCCAGCCGCAGACCATGTCCAGGCTGCCCTGTGCGAAGGCGGCTGCACCGTCAGCAGGTGCCATGTCGACGATTTCCATCGTCGTGATGTCGACGCCGAAATGCTTCATCTGGGACAGGAAGCCGTAGTGGGCAGCCGTTCCGATCGGAACGCCGACCTGCTTGCCTTCCAGTTCCTTGGCGTTGTTCTTGTCGATCTCGAGTGCTTCGGCCACGACGCAGTTGTCGTTTTCGGAGTAGCTCACCGCGATGTCCGTCAGGATGATGTCCTGGCCGGCGGACGCTGCGACCACGAATGGCGGTACGCCCTGGCTGACGGCGATCTGAACGTCGCCGGACGCCATTGCGGCGGACATGGCCGTCCCGGTGTCAAACGACACCCAGTTGATCGGAACGCCGAGTTCCTTTTCGTAAAGGCCCTTTTCCTTGGCATACTGGAACGGCATCGGCCACTCCAGGAAGTAGGCCACGGTCAGTTCCTCGGCGGATGAATTTGCCGGCAACCCGCTCATGAATGCCAGAGCTGCGAATGTGCCTAGAAGTTTTGATCTGTAGGTCATTGATTTTTTCTCACTGTTCCCTCGATACATTACAGACGCGCAGATTTTCCTGTCTCGTGCCGCTCTCCTCGAATATCGGCTTGCCTGCATGGCGAAAATGGTTACGACAGAACGGCCCGGTTACAATAGAAACACTGATCTGGATCTATTGTATATCTTTATCTGGCCCTATATGTCCCCGCCGGGCCGTGTTGACTGAAAACAATTGATGCAACGGACTGCTTGAATTGTGAGCAGGCGCACAAAAAAACGCTTGCGCAGTCCGAAACGAATTCACCCTTTTCGCGTCCATGACCCGCAGCTTTGAAAGGACATCGCCATGAACGTCGCTGCTTCACCGAACGATCTGAGCGAAATCATTGAAGCCGACCGCAACCACGTCTGGCATCATCTGCTTCAGCACAAGGCGCTGGAGACGATCGATCCCAAGATCATGGTCGAAGGCAAGGGCATGAAGCTCTGGGACGCAACCGGCAAGGAACATCTCGACGCCGTTTCAGGCGGCGTGTGGACGGTCAATGTCGGCTATGGGCGCGAGTCCATCGCCGATGCCATTCGCGATCAACTCGTGAAGCTGAACTACTTCGCGAACTCCGCGGGCTCCATTCCCGGCGCGCTGTTTTCCGAGCGCCTGATTTCCAAGATGCCGGGCATGAGCCGTGTCTATTTCACCAATTCGGGCACCGAGGCCAACGAGAAGGCCTTCAAGATGGTCCGACAGATCGCGCACAAGCGCTATGGCGGCAAGAAACACAAGATCCTCTATCGCGAGCGCGACTATCACGGGTCGTCGATCACGGCGATCTCGGCGGGCGGACAGCAGGAACGGAACGCGCAATACGGACCTTATACGCCTGGTTTCGTTGAGGTTCCGCATTGCTGCGAGTACCGCGCCCAGTGGGATGTCGACAATTACGGCGAACGCGCTGCAGACGCCATCGAGGAGGTTATCCTGCGCGAAGGCCCGGACACGGTCGGTGCGCTTTGCCTGGAGCCGGTGACGGCCGGCGGCGGCGTGATCACGCCTCCCCAGGGCTATTGGGACCGGGTCCAGGAGATCTGCAAGAAGTACGACATCCTGCTGCATATAGACGAAGTGGTCTGCGGTGTCGGACGCACCGGGACCTGGTTCGGCTACCAGCACTACGGCATCAAGCCGGATTTCGTGACGATGGCCAAGGGCGTCGCATCTGGCTACGCGGCAATCGCCTGCATGGTTACCACGGAAGAGGTCTTTGACATGTTCAAGGACGATGCGTCCGATCCGATGAGTTTCTTCCGCGACATCTCCACCTTCGGCGGATGCACGGCCGGCCCGGCCGCGGCGCTTGAGAACATGCGCATCATCGAAGACGAGGGCCTGCTGGACAACACCACGCGCATGGGTGAGCGGCTGATGTCGAACCTGAACGGCCTGATGGAGAAGCACCGGGTCGTCGGCGATGTTCGCGGCAAGGGCCTGTTCTGCGGTGCGGAACTGGTTGCGGACCGCGCGACGAAAGAACCTGTCGCCGAAAAGCAGATGCAGGCGGTCGCCGCCGACTGCATGGCGCAGGGCGTCATCATCGGCATCAGCAACCGGGCCGTGCCCGGGCTCAACAACGTGATCTGCCTGTCTCCGGCGCTGATCGCCGGGGAAAGCGACATCGACCAGATCTCCGATGCGATCGACGGCGCTCTGACACGCGTCTTCGGCTGACAGCCTCTCCTCCCGGCTTCCCCCATCAATATGGCGGGGGCCCGACTACAGAGGCGTTCAATACCCGCGCCGCCCCGGCTCTGAGCCGGGGTCTGATGACAATTGCCCGGCAGGTCCCGGATCGGGTCCGAGACGGCTCTGTTGTTGTCTTATCCTCATTGTGTGGGTGTCCGGAGATCCGGTGACGGTCGCCGAGTAGGCTCACATTTCCCTCTCCCGGCGGGAGAGGGTCAGGGTGAGGGGGCAAACGTCTGACGCGTGCGGACAGCTCTCATCCCTCACCCGGCCTTTCAGGCCGACCTCTCCCACCGGGAGAGGTGACCGCGCTTGCGGGTGGTCAAGTGCCATGGCGCTTTTTCGAAGGCGCTCCCGGACAGAAACCAATCTGCATGGATTGCAGGGTCAAGCCCTGCAATGACTGGGGAAGGTGGCCCGGTACAGAAAAAAATCTACGCACTGCGGTCATGCCATGGCTTGACCATGGCATCCATGCGGGGCGGGCCCGACTGCAACGGGATTTGAATGTCCGCGCCTCCCCGGCCCTGAGCCGGGGTCTGATGACAATTGCCCGGCAGGTCCCGGATCGGGTCCGAGACGGCTCTGTTGTTGTCTTATCCTCATTGTGTGGGTGTCCGGAGATCCGGGGACGGTCGCCGAGTAGGCTCACATTTCCCTCTCCCGGCGGGAGAGGGTCAGGGTGAGGGGGCAAACGTCTGACGCGTGCGGACAGCTCTCATCCCTCACCCGGCCTTTCAGGCCGACCTCTCCCACCGGGAGAGGTGACCGCGCTTGCGGGTGGTCAAGTGCCATGGCGCTTTTTCGAAGGCGCTCCCGGACGGAAACCAATCGGCATGGATTGCAGGGTCAAGCCCTGCAATGACTGGGGAAGGTGGCCCGGTACAGAGAAAAAATCTGCGCACTGTGGTCATGCCATGGCTTGACCATGGCATCCATGCCGATTGGTTTCTATCCGGCGGGGAGAATGCAGTTTGAAGGTCTCCTCAGGATAAGGTCCCGAGAAACAACTGTCCCTTGATCATTCGTCTGCCGGGTAAAGCCCGGCGCGCTTTCGGAGCCGCCATCCTTCGCGTCTCTGTTTCCACAATTGCCAACCGCCCGAGAATCCTGTTCTATAAGTCCAAGGAAACTAAAAATTAGGGCCAGATATGGCGATTCCGGCAGAGACTTTCTTTCTCCGGCCAGACAATGAAACGTCCCTCCAACAGCAGATCCAGCGGCTGGTCGTGGAAGCGATCCTGTCGGGCCGCTGCCTGCCCGGAGAGAAGATGCCGTCCTCGCGCAAGCTGGCCGAGCATCTGGGCGTTGCCAGGATCACCGTCACGATCGCCTACACGGAACTTGTATCTAACGAGTATCTCGTCTCCAGGGGCCGGTCCGGTTATTTCGTTGCCCAGACAGCTCCAAGCCGGCCGAAATTCTCGCTGCCGGACCAGTCGGACAAGGCCCAGGTGGACTGGTCGAAAACGATCGGCCAACGGTTTTCCGAACATGTGCCTCTGGTGCGGCCCGACAATTGGCGCGACTACAAGTATCCGTTCATCTACGGGCAGTCGGATTCGAGACTGTTCGATCACCACAACTGGCGGAACTGCGCGCTCAAGGCTGTCGGGCGGAAGGATTTCGACACGCTGGCGACGGACTACTACGAGCGTGACGATCCCATGCTGGTCGAGTTCATCCTGCGCCAGATCCTGCCGAGGCGCGCGATCACGGCACGGCCGGAGGAAATCCTCATCACGATGGGCGCGCAGCATGCGCTTTGGATCACGGCCCAGATCCTCCTCACCCAGCGGCGCACGGCCGCCATCGAGAACCCCTGCTATCCGGGGCTCCGCCAGATCCTGAGCCAGACCCGCTGCAACACCGTTGCGGTGGATGTCGATGCCGCGGGCATGCCGCCGGAGGACCTGCCCGAGGACGCCGACGTCGTCTTCACGACGCCCAGCCACCATTGCCCGACCAACGCGACGATGCCCGTTTCACGGCGCGAGCGGCTTCTGGATCTGGCCGCGCGCCGTGGCTTCATCATCGTGGAGGATGATTACGAGTTCGAAATCTCGTTCCTGAAGTCGCCCTCGCCCGCCTTGAAGTCGCTCGATCCGACGGGGTCGGTGATTTATGTCGGTTCGTTCTCCAAGTCCCTTTTTCCGGGCCTGCGGCTCGGCTACCTGGTCGCGTCCGAGCCGTTCATCCGCGAAGCGCGCGCCCTACGGTCGCTCGTGCTGCGGCATCCGCCCGGCCTTATCCAGCGCACTGCCGCCTATTTCCTGTCTCTCGGCCATTATGATGCACAGATCGCCCGCATGGGCCGCATCTACCGGAAACGCAGATCGATCATGGAGCAGAGCCTGCAGGAAAACGGCCTGACACAGATCGGCCAGGGCACGTTCGGAGGCTCTTCCTTCTGGATGAAGGCAAAGGAAGGCGTCGATAGTTCCAGGCTGGCCATGCAGCTTCGCGAGGACGGTGTCCTGATCGAGGCCGGCCGCGCGTTTTTCGCGCAGGGCGAAGAACAGCAGGGGCACTACCGGCTGGCCTATTCCTCGATCGCTTCGGCACGGATTCCCGACGGCATTTCCTGCATCGCGAAGCGGATGCACGAAGCCGCCGCCTGAGGCGCTTTTAACGTTCCTAACTGCCCGTAAACGCTTGCCAAATCGGCCACAAATGAAAAAGTTCACCCCTGCGTGAAAATTTTGTTGATTTTTTCATGATCCGGAATGAAATTATCCTTGAAATTTTCACGGATGGATCGCCGGAATGGAAATGAGCAGCCTGGGCGAGGATCTCAGAGCCCTTCGCACAACCCGAAAGATGACACTTGAGGACTTGGCCCAGAGGCTCGGCCGGTCCGTCGGCTGGCTGTCCCAGATCGAGCGGGACATCTCGACGCCGCGCCTGTCCGACCTCCGCCAGATTGCGGACATTTTCGAGGTTCCGCTCTCCATCTTCTTCGGCAGCACCGATGCCCCCGACGCCGAGAAAGGGAGGATCGTGCGATCGTCCGCGCGGCGCATCATCGGAGAACGGGATGCCGGCCTTGTCGAAGCGCTGGTGTCTCCGGATCTCACCGACGATTTCGAGATGATCCATTCCACCTTTCAACCCGGCTCGAGCCGGAAGAACCGCATTTCACGCCCGACGCAGGAGCTTGCCTACATGATATCGGGCAAGCTGGACATCTGGCTGGATGACGATGCTTTCACCGTGACCACCGGAGACAGTTTCCGCATCCGCAACGCCTCCTACCGCTGGGCCAACCCCTACTCGGAACCCGCAGTTGCCGTCTGGGTGATTTCCCCGCCGGTCTACTGAACCCTTTCAAAAGGAAAGCTGAAGAATGTCAGTTCCCACTACAGCCCGTGTAGTCATCATCGGTGGTGGCGTCGTCGGAGTGTCCACCCTCTATCATCTTGCGAAAGGCGGCTGGTCCGACTGCGTTCTTCTTGAAAAGAACGAACTCACCGCCGGTTCCACCTGGCACGCGGCCGGCAACTGCCCGACCTTCTCCGCCAGTTTCGGTATCATGAACATCCAGCGCTATTCGCTGGAACTTTACCGGGGACTGGCCGAGGAGGTCGACTATCCGCTCAACTATCACGTCAGCGGCTCGCTCCGTCTTGCGCACACGCAAGAGCGAATGAGGGAGTTCGAATACGTGGCCGGCATGGGCCGGCACATGGGCGTCGAGATGGAGATGTGCACGCCCGAACAGATGCAGGAGCGCTATCCGTTCCTGGAAATCCACGATCTCGAAGGCGGTCTCTGGGACCCGCTCGACGGGGATATCGATCCCGCTCAGGTCACCCAGGCTCTTGCCAAGGGCGCGCGCTCGCATGGCGGCAAGATCCTGCGGTTCACCCCGGCAACCGGCGTCAGCCGCGAGAACGGCGAGTGGATCGTACACACGGAAAAGGGCGACATCCGCTGCGAATACGTGGTCAACGCCGCAGGCTACTACGCCGAACGGGTCGGTGAATGGTTCCTGCCCTTCGGCGGCCGGAAGGTGCCGCTCGCCGTCATGAGCCACCAGTATTTCCTCACCGAACCGGTTCCCGAAGTCGCCGCGTGGAGCGAAAAGCACGGGCGCAAATTGCCCCTGCTCAGGGACGTGGACACATCCTACTACCTGCGCCAGGAAACAACCGGTTTTAACCTCGGCCCCTACGAGCGCAACTGCCAGTCCGCCTGGACGCGCGCCGACGACCCGATGCCAGACGACTTCAGCTTCCAGCTTTATCCCGACGATCTGGACCGGCTGGAATGGTACATCGAGGACGCGATGGCGCGCGTGCCGCTGCTCGGCACCCAGGGCGTCAGCCGCAACATCAACGGCCCCATTCCCTACGCCCCAGACGGACTGCCCATGATCGGCCCGATGCCAGGCGTACCGAATGCCTTCGAGGCGCATACCTTCACCTTCGGCATCGCCCAGGGCGGCGGAGCCGGGAAAGTTGCGGCCGAATGGATCATGCACGGCTGCACCGAATGGGACATGTGGGCCGTCGATCCGCGCCGTTACACCGACTATACGGACAAGCAGTACTGCATCGACAAGGCCATGGAAGTCTACGGCCACGAATATGCAATGCACTTCCCGCATCACAGCTGGCCGGCCGCGCGCGACCGCAAACTGTCGCCCAACCACGCGAAAATCCTCGAACTCGGCGGGCAAATGGGAGCGTTCAACGGCTGGGAGCGCGCCAACTGGTTTGCCAAGGAAGGCGACGATACCTCCGAAGAGGCGACACAGACCTGGGCGCGGTCCGGTCCGTGGCAGCCGCGCATCAAGGAAGAGTGCGAAGCTGTCCGCGATGGCGTCGGTGTCCTTGACCTGTGCGGTTTCTCCCGTTTCAGCCTGACGGGCGTAGGTGCGGCCGAGTGGCTGCGCGGAAAAATCGCCGGTGGACTGCCCAAGGCAGGCCGCCTGAATCTGGGGTATTTCCCGGACCATCGCGGGCGCGTCCTGACCGAAATGTCGCTGATCCGCCACGGTGAAGACGACTTTACGCTGATTACAGCGGCCGTCGCGCAATGGCACGATCGCGATCTTCTGAAGGCGGACCTGCCGGAGGGGCTGACGCTCATCGACCGCACGAACGAGATGACGACGCTGATCGTGGCCGGGCCGAAATCCCGCGAGCTGTTCCAGGGGCTGACGGACGCGGATCTGTCGCTCGGCTGGCTGACCCATCAGCAGACGACCGTCGCAGGCAAGCCCGCCATGCTGGTGCGCGTCTCCTTCACCGGCGAACTCGGCTGGGAGGTGCACGCGGCGATGGACGACATGCCCGCGATCTATGCGGCCATTCTGGAGGCCGGTGCAAAACCGTTCGGCATGTTCGCGCTCAACGCGCTGCGCATCGAGAAAGGCTACCGGACCTGGAAGGGCGACCTTTCGACCGACTATTCCATGTTCGAAAGCGGATTGGGGCGTTTCGTCAAGCTGGACAAGCCGCAGGACTTCCCGGGCAAGCAGCCGCTCATGATCGAAAAGCAGCAAGGGTCCGCCAAGGGCTTCGTTACCCTGGTCGTGGACGCGGGCGACCATGATGCACCGTACATGTCCAGCCTGTTGAAGGACGGCGAAATCGTCGGAGAAATCACGTCCTGCGACTGGGGCTACCGGGTGAACGCTTGCATAGCGCTCGGTGTGGTCCGCAAGGGACTGGATACGCCCGGAACCGAGCTCGAGCTCGAAGTCTACGGTCAGAAGCACAAGGCGGTCGTGCAGGCGGATCAGCCACTGTGGGACCCTGAAAACGAACGGCTTCGGGCCTGATGAAAAAAATGACTACCAAGCGAAACCTGCCGGCATGATTTGGGAGGAGATTGCATGAGCGGAGCTGAAGTGAAACAACGCCGTCGCGCCGGGGGCCGTTCGGCCCGCACAGCGGCCCGTTCACGGCCCCTGGACGAGGCGGTCCGGCCGGTAAGGCCGGGTATGCCCGGCGGGTTCTACCAGGTGCTCAAGGAAGCGGATGTCCTGCGCATTCACGAGGCCGCCCTTCAGGCGCTCGAGGTCATCGGGTTCGCGTCCGCGCCGCCCTCGGGGAGAGCCATCCTGACAGGCGCCGGAGCGATCGAGGGCGACGACGGACGCATCCGCTTTCCACGCGCCCTTGTCGAGGACATGCTGGCCAAGGCCGCCCGCGACATCACGCTGATGGGACGGGATCCGAGGTTCGATCTGCATCTGTCCGGCAAGAATGTGCATTTCGGCACGGCCGGAGCCGCGGTTCACATCGTCGATCCCAAGTCGGGCGACTACCGCAACCCGAATGTCCAGGACATGTACGACATCGCGCGCCTGGTGCAGCAGTTGGACAATGTTCACTTCTTTCAGCGCCCCGTTGTCTGCCGCGAGTTCGAGTCGCCGCGGGATCTCGATGTGAACACGGTTTATGCCGCCTGCGCGGGAACGACAAAACACATCGGCACGTCCTTCACAGAGGCTGCCAACGTGGCCCCCGCCATGGAGCTGCTTCACCTGATGGCCGGGGGCGAAGATGCCTGGCGCGAACGCCCCTTCGTTTCCAACAGCAACTGTTTCGTGGTCCCGCCGCTCACCTTCGCCGAAGAGAGCTGCGAAGTGATGGAAGCCTGCATCCACGCGGGCATGCCTGTCCTGCTCTTGTCCGCCGGTCAGGCCGGGGCAACGGCGCCCGCGCCGATCGCGACGGCTGTCGTCCAGGCGGTCGCCGAATGCCTTGCCGGTGTGGTCTATGTCAACGCGATCAAGCCCGGTCACACGGCGATGTTCGGGACCTGGCCCTTCGTCAGCGACCTACGCACCGGGGCCATGTCCGGGGGAAGCGGCGAACAGGCCCTGCTGAGTTCCGCCTGCGCCCAGATGCATCATTACTACGGCCTTCCGGGAGGTGCTGCAGCCGGCATTGCCGACAGCAAGCTTCCCGACATGCAGGCCGGATGGGAACAGGGCATCAGCAATGTCATGGCAGGCCTGTCCGGCCTCAACATGGTCTACGAGGCCGTCGGCATGCACGCCTCGCTGCTGGGCTTCTGCAAGGAATCGCTGGTCCTCGGCAACGACATGCTCGGTCAGGTTCTGCGCTGTGTGCGCGGGATCGAGGTCAAGGACGAATTCGTCGATATCGACGTCATCCGGTCCGTCGTGCTGGAAGGCCCGGGCCACTATCTCGGGCATGATCAGACGCTTCAGCTCATGCAGAGCGAATACATCTATCCCGAACTTGCCGATCGGACGAGCCCGAAGGAATGGGAAGAACGCGGCCGGCCAATGCTGCTCGACAGTGCCCGGGAGAAGATACGCCAGATCCTGTCACAGGACGGGCACACCTTCGACGACGCCACCGACGCAGCCCTGCGCGCGGCACAGCCGCTGTCAGAGCTTGCCAGACCCTGAAATCAACATTCACGCGCAAACAAACGGAAAGAGTAAAAAGTGACACCTCCATCAAAAGCCCGCGTCGTCGTCATCGGTGGAGGCGTGGTCGGATGTTCCGTCGCCTATCACTTGACCAAGAAAGGCTGGACCGATGTTGTCCTGCTGGAGCGGAAGCAGCTGACCTCCGGGACGACGTGGCATGCCGCGGGGCTGATTGCACAGCTGCGGGCGACGGAGAACATGACCCGTCTGGCCAAGTACAGCCAGGAGCTCTACGGCAACCTGGAGGCGGAGACGGAGGTTGCGACCGGTTTCCGGCGATGCGGGTCGATCACGGTGGCCCTGACCGAGGAGCGCAGGGAAGAGATTTTCCGGCAGGCTTCGATGGCCCGCGCCTTCGGCGTCGAGGTCGAGGAAATCTCGCCGGACGAGGTCAAGGCACGCTACGGGCACCTTAACACCGAGGACGTGGTGGCCGGGGTCTACCTGCCCCTGGACGGTCAGGGCGATCCCGCCAACATCGCCCTTGCGCTGGCCAAAGGCGCGCGCATGGGCGGTGCCAAGGTCATGGAACGGGTGAAGGTGACCGGGCTTGTGAAATCCGGCAAGCGGGTCACGGGTGTCGAATGGCAGACTGCGGAGGGTGCAGGCACGATCGAGTGCGATCACGTGGTCAACTGCGCCGGAATGTGGGGCCACGAACTCGGCCGAATGGCCGGTGTCAACGTACCCCTGCATGCCTGCGAGCACTTCTACATCGTCACCGAAAACGTCCCCGGCCTGACCCAGCTGCCGGTGCTGCGGGTGCCGGACGAATGCGCCTACTACAAGGAGGATGCCGGCAAGATCCTGCTCGGCGCATTTGAGCCGAACGCCAAACCCTGGGGCATGAACGGCATCCCGGATGATTTCGAGTTCGATCAGCTGCCCGAGGATTTCGATCATTTCGAACCGATCCTGGAAGCGGCCGTGAACCGGCTGCCGCTTCTGGCCGAAACCGGGATCCATACCTTCTTCAACGGCCCGGAAAGCTTCACCCCGGATGACGCGTATCACCTGGGACTTGCGCCAGAGCTCGACAATTTCTGGGTCGCCGCCGGCTTCAATTCCATCGGTATCCAGTCTGCCGGAGGCGCCGGCATGGCGCTTGCCGAGTGGATGGACACGGGCGAAAAACCCTTCGATCTGGGCGACGTCGACATCTCGCGGATGCAGCCCTTCCAGGGCAACCGGCACTACCTGTTCGAACGCTCGAAGGAAACGCTCGGCCTGCTCTACGCTGACCACTTCCCCTACCGCCAGAAGGCAACGGCAAGGGGCGTGCGCAGAACACCGTTCCACGAACACCTGAAGGCCAACGGGGCGGTGTTCGGCGAGCTTGCCGGCTGGGAGCGCGCCAACTGGTTCGCCGATGAGGGCCAGGAACGCGAATACCGCTATACCTGGAAGCGTCAGAACTGGTTTGAAAACGCGGCACGCGAACACAAGGCGGTTCGCGACAATGTCGGCATCTACGACATGTCGTCTTTCGGCAAGATCCGCATCGAGGGCCCGGACGCGGAGGCCTTCCTGAACCATGTCGGCGGCGGTGACTATTCCGTTCCGGTCGGCAAGATCGTCTACACGCAATTGCTCAACGAACGGGGCGGTATCGAAGCCGACGTGACCATCACACGCCTGTCGGAGACGGCCTACCTGATGGTGACGCCCGCCGCGACGCGGCTGGCTGACGAAACATGGCTCCGGCGCCATGCCGGAGACCGGAGGGTCGTGATCACCGATGTCACGGCAGGCGAAGCCGTGCTTGCGGTGATGGGTCCGAACTCCCGTGCGCTGCTGCAGCGGGTCTCGCCCAATGATTTCAGCAACGCCACCAATCCGTTCGGCACGGCCCAGGAGATAGAAATCGGCATGGGGCTCGCCCGGGTCCACCGGGTCACCTATGTGGGCGAACTGGGCTGGGAGCTTTACATCTCATCCGACATGGCAGGCCACGTCTTCGAGATCCTCCACGAAGCGGGACAGGATCTCGATGCGAAACTGTGCGGCATGCACATGATGGATTCATGCCGGATCGAAAAAGGGTTCCGGCATTTCGGTCATGACATCACCTGCGAGGACCACGTGCTGGAGGCCGGGCTCGGTTTCGCGGTCAAGCGGGACAAGCCGGACTTCATCGGCAGGGATGCGGTTCTGCGCAAGCGCGAGGCCGGGCTCGACAGGCGGCTTCTCCAGTTCCGTCTGAGCGAACCGGAGCCCCTTCTCTATCACGCCGAACCGATCCTCAGGAACGGCGATGTCGTCGGCTTCCTCAGCAGCGGCAATTACGGGCACACGCTCGGTGGCGCGGTCGGTCTGGGCTACGTGCCCTGCCCCGGCGAGACCGCCGAGCAGGTGCTCGGTTCCACTTACGAAATCGAGGTCGCCGGAACGCGGGTGAAGGCGGAGGCGTCGCTCAAACCGCTCTATGATCCCAAGTCGGAGCGGGTGAAGGTCTAGATCAAGGCGTGCAGTCGATCTTTTTTGCCTGTCTCCCGGTCTGGGGAAAAGGAATAGATCGGTCAAAATTTAATTTTTTGAGACCTATTGTCTCAATTTTTTAAATCCGTTAACAATAAAACCGCATTGCGCGGGAGAAGCTTTGGCGCAATCTGGTCTTATTGTGTCTCACAAACTGGCCCTAAGCGAGCAGTAACAAGTCGAGTTAAATCGCGTCTCAACGCAGCAGCTGCGAGACAGGATTTTCTTGAATTTACGGGAGTATTCGACATGAAAATGACGACTGAAGAAGCATTCGTCAAAGTGCTTCAGGCGCACGGAATTGAGCACGCGTTTGGCATTATCGGCTCCGCATTCATGCCGATCTCCGACCTGTTTCCGGATGCCGGCATCAAATTCTGGGACTGTGCCCACGAGGGATCCGGCGGCATGATGGCCGACGGCTACACGCGTTCGACGGGCAAGGTCAGCATGATGATCGCGCAGAACGGACCCGGGATCACGAACTTCGTCACTGCCGTCAAGACCGCCTACTGGAACCACACGCCGCTCCTGCTGGTAACGCCGCAGGCTGCCAACAAGACGCTCGGCCAGGGCGGTTTCCAGGAAGTCGAACAGATGGCCCTGTTCAAGGACATGGTCGCCTACCAGGAAGAAGTCCGCGATCCGAGCCGCGTCGCCGAAGTCCTGAACCGGGTGATCCTGCAAGCCAAGCGCGCCAGCGCGCCGGCACAGATCAACATGCCGCGTGATTTCTGGACCCAGGTCATCGACATCAACCTGCCTGCGATCGTCGAGTTCGAGCGCCCCTCCGGCGGCGAGAGCGCGATCCAGGAAGCTGCGGACCTTCTCAGCAGTGCAAAATTCCCGGTGATCCTCAACGGTGCCGGCGTCGTCATCGGCGGTGCGATCGAGGCCTCCATGGACCTTGCCGAACGTCTGGACGCGCCGGTCTGCTGCGGCTACCAGCACAATGATGCCTTCCCGGGCTCCCACCGGCTGTTCGCCGGTCCGCTCGGATACAACGGCTCCAAGGCCGGCATGGAACTGATTTCCAAGGCGGATGTCGTGCTCGCGCTCGGCACCCGGCTCAATCCTTTCTCGACCCTGCCGGGCTACGGCATCGACTACTGGCCGAAAGACGCCAAGATCATCCAGGTCGATATCAATCCCGACCGGATCGGCCTGACCAAACCCGTTACCGTCGGCGTCGTCGGAGACGCCAAGAAAGTGGCGGAAACGCTGCTTGAAAGGCTATCGCCAAGCGCCGGCAACGCCGGCCGTGACGACCGTGTGCACACGATTGCGCAGACGAAATCCCGCTGGGCACAGCAGCTTTCCTCCATGGATCACGAAGACGACGATCCGGGCACCAACTGGAACGAGCGTGCCCGCGCCGCCAAGCCGGAGTGGCTGAGCCCGCGCAAGGCGTGGCGCGCCATCCAGGCAGCCCTGCCGAAGGAAGCCATCATCAGCTCCGACATCGGCAACAACTGCGCCATCGGCAACGCCTATCCGAGCTTCGAAACCGGCCGCAAGTATCTTGCACCGGGTCTGTTCGGCCCCTGCGGCTACGGCCTGCCGGCGATCGTCGGCGCCAAGATCGGCTGCCCGGATACGCCTGTCGTCGGGTTTGCCGGTGACGGTGCCTTCGGCATCGCGGTCACGGAGCTGACGGCAATCGGCCGCAAGGAATGGCCGCCGATCACCATGGTGGTGTTCCGCAACTATCAGTGGGGCGCCGAAAAGCGCAATTCGACCCTCTGGTACGACGACAACTTTGTCGGCACCGAACTCGACGAACAGGTGAGCTACGCCGAAATCGCGAAAGCCTGTGGTCTCCAGGGTGTTCAGGCCCGGACGATGGACGAGCTGACACAGATGCTCGACAAGGCCATCGACGACCAGATGAACCATGGCAAGACCACCCTGCTCGAGGTTCTGATCAACCAGGAACTCGGCGATCCGTTCCGCCGCGATGCGATGAAAAAGCCTGTCGCCGTCGCCGGGATCTCCGCGTCCGACATGCGTCCCCAGACGGGCGTTTAAGCGCCCGTCCCGGTTTGCCCAGGTCTCCGCCGGACTTCCCCTCCGGGGAGGCCATCGGCAAATCGTTCGAACCGGTGCCGCCGCCTGATCCGCCGGATCGGCGGCGGCACCAGCCCATCGGTCCAGGACCCCGCCGCCCGTCCTTTGCGGACGGCATCGTCGGCAGCCAGGCCGGTCAGCCAGTGCCAGGAAAGCAAGGTCCGATGAAACCTTTGGAAGAAATCCTGCGGAACGCCGCCCGTTCGGACAAGACAATCGTTTTGAGCGAAGGCGCGGACCCACGGGTCATCGAGGCCGCGGTCGAGGCACGAAAGCTGGGCATTGCCAGGATCATTCTGGTCCGCGACGCCGAACCTGAAGACGAACAGCTGGCGGCTGTCGACAGCATCGACGGGCTGGAAATCCATCGGCCGGCCACATCGCCTCTGACGAAAGAGCTTGCCGCACTCTACCACGCGATGCGCAAGCACAAGGGCGTTGACGCCGATCAGGCATTGCAGCAGGCGCTCACGCCGCATGTCTATGCGGCACTGCTGGTGAAGGCCGGACATGCGGACGGCTGTATCGGCGGTGCGGTGCTGTCTTCCGCGGAAATCATCAAGACCGCGATCCAGGTGATCGGTGTGGCGGAAGGCACGAAGCTGGTTTCGAGCTTCTTCCTGTTTCTCTTCTGCGAAGACCACCACGCACGAAAAGGCGCGTGCATCTTTTCCGATGCCGGGCTGGTCGTCGATCCGACCGCGGAGGAATTGTGCGAAATCGCCATTGCCTCGGCACACTCCTTTCAGGACCTGACGAACGAAACGGCCCGGATCGCGATGCTGTCGTTTTCGACGCGGGGCAGCGCGGAACATCACGCGGTTTCGAAAGTTCAACAGGCAACGATGCTCGCGCGCGACGCGGCTCCCGATCTCCTCATCGACGGTGAATTGCAATTCGACGCAGCGTTCGTACCTGAAGTTGCTCAATCGAAGGCCGCGGATTCGCCGATTGAAGGTAACGCGAACGTTTTTATCTTTCCAAATCTTGACGCAGGAAATATCGGGTACAAGATCGCACAGAGAATCGGGGGAGCGAAAGCTATCGGGCCGATTCTGCAAGGTCTCTCGCATCCGGCAAACGATTTGTCGCGCGGGTGCAGCTCGGAGGACATTCTTCACATGATCGCAGTCACGACCGCACAGTCAGTTCACAAGGATAGCGTGGCGACAGCCGGGGAGCAGCCGGCATGACGGCTCCCGTTGTCGAGACGTCGCCGAAGGTATCCGACGAGGTTCGCAAGACGACCTGTTACATGTGCGCCTGCCGCTGCGGCATCAATGTGCATCTCAAGGACGGGAAAGTCGCCTATATCGAGGGCAACCGGGACCATCCGGTGAACAAGGGCGTTTTGTGCGCCAAGGGGTCTTCCGGCATCATGCAGGTCAACGCGCCGTCGCGCCTGCGTGCACCGCTCAAGCGAACGGGTCCGCGCGGCTCGGGAGAATTCGAGGAGATCTCGTGGGACGAAGCCCTTGAGCTGGCCACGTCCTGGCTGGAGCCTGTCCGGAAATCCGCTCCGGAAAAACTCGCCTTCTTCACGGGACGCGACCAGTCACAGAGTTTCACCAGTTTCTGGGCTCAGAATTTCGGCACGCCCAACTATGCGGCGCATGGCGGGTTCTGTTCGGTCAACATGGCAACCGCCGGCATCTACACGATGGGCGGCGCCTTCTGGGAATTCGGCCAGCCGGACTGGGACCACACCAAGCTTTTCATGATCTTCGGCGTTGCGGAAGACCACGATTCCAACCCCATCAAGATGGGTCTCGGCAAGCTCAAGGCGCGCGGCGGCAAGGTGATCGGCGTCAATCCGATCCGCTCCGGATACAATGCGATCGCCGATGAATGGGTCGGTATCACACCGGGGACGGACGGTCTGTTCATCGCCTCGCTGATCCATGTCCTCTTGAAGGCCGGGAAGGTCGATCTCTCGTACCTTGCCCAGTTCACGAATGCACCGTGCCTTGTCAACGCAACAGCCGGCTCTCCAGAAGAAGGATTGCTGATCCGCAACGATGACGGCAAACCGCTGGTGATCGACCGGACAAGCGGAACATTGCAGCCCTTCGACAAGCAGGGCGTCAAACCGGATCTGGCGGCCCAGGTCGACATGGACGGCGTGACCCACAAGACCGTCTTCCAGCACCTTGCCGACCGGTTTCTTTCCGATGAACACAGCCCGGAAGCCGTGTCCGAGCAATGCGGCGTGCGCCCCGGCCGCATCCGGGCGATTGCCGCAGAGCTTGCGCGGGTCGCCTTCGAAGAAGCGTTCGAACTCGACCAGCCCTGGACCGATTTCAGGGGAACCCGCCACGAGAAGATGCTCGGCCGTCCGGTCAGTTTCCATGCCATGCGCGGTATCTCCGCACATTCCAACGGGTTCCAGACCTGCCGCGCACTGCATGTCCTGCAGATCCTGCTGGGCACGGTCGAGGTTCCGGGCGGCTTCCGGTTCAAGCCTCCCTACCCGAAACCCGTCGAAGCCCACCCGACACCGCATTGCCATTCAAAGCCCGACTGCCCCCTGGACGGACCGCATCTGGGCTTCGTCCGCAGTCCCGCCGACCTGGCGCTCAAGGAAGACGGCACCCCGGCGCGCATCGACAAGGCATTTACCTGGGAGAACCCGCTTTCGGCCCACGGGCTGATGCACATGGTGATCTCCAACGCGCATGCGGGCGATCCCTACAAGATCGACACCCTGTTTCTCTACATGGCCAACATGGCGTGGAACTCGTCCATGAACACACGCGGTGTCATGGACATGCTGACGGACAAGGACGAAAACGGCGACTATGTCATCCCGCGGATCATCTATTCCGATGCCTATTCCTCGGAAATGGTGGCCTATGCGGATCTGATCCTTCCCGATACGACCTATCTGGAACGCCACGACTGCATCTCGCTTCTGGACCGGCCCATCTGTGAGGCGGATGCCGCCGCCGATGCCATTCGCTGGCCAGTGATCGAGCCCGACCGTGATGTGCGCGGCTTCCAGTCCGTGCTGGTCGATCTCGGATCCCGGCTCAAGCTGCCCGGATTTGTCGACGACAGCGGCAGCGCGCTCTACAAGGATTACGCGGACTACATGGTCAATCACCAGCGCAGGCCGGGGATCGGACCGCTCGCAGGGTTCCGCGGAAACGGGACGCAGACCGGCCGCGGAGACGTCAATCCGGACCAACTGCAGCGCTATATCGACAATGGCAGTTTCTTCGTGGAACACGTTCCCGACGAAGCGTCCTACTACAAGCCCTGGAACGCCGCCTACCAGGACTGGGCGGTCGGGCTCGGCTTTTACGATGCCCCCCAGCCCTATCTGTTTCAGCTTTATGCCGAACCGCTGCGCCGGTTCCAGCTGGCAGCGGAAGGGCACGGAGAGCGGCAACCGCCCGATCACCTGAGACAGCAGATCAAGGACTATCTGGACCCCCTCCCGGTCTGGTATCCGCCCATCGAGGACGGGGCCGT
This sequence comes from Roseibium sp., assembly GCF_965229775.1. Taxonomy (GTDB): domain Bacteria; phylum Pseudomonadota; class Alphaproteobacteria; order Rhizobiales; family Stappiaceae; genus Roseibium. The sequence goes on along the minus strand of NZ_OZ245929.1, from coordinate 2,725,659 downwards.
CGACACGGAGGCCTATCCCGTGCATGCGCTCACACAGCGTCCGATGGCCATGTACCATTCCTGGGGTAGCCAGAACGCCTGGCTGCGCCAGATTCACGGGCGCAACCCGCTTTATGTGCCGACAAAGATCTGGCAGGAAAACGGGTTTGAGGACGGCGACTGGGCGCGGCTCACCTCCGTCCACGGCGAGATTACGGTTCCGGTCGCCCATATGGCCGGGCTCAACGAAAACACCGTGTGGACCTGGAACGCGATCGGCAAGCGCAAGGGCGCGTGGGCGCTCGACGACGACGCGCCGGAGGCAACCAGCGGCTTCCTGCTGAACCACCTGATCCACGAATTGCTGCCCCCCAAGGGCGATGGCCTCAGATGGTCGAATTCGGATCCCGTGACGGGTCAGGCCGCGTGGTTCGACCTCAGGGTCAGGATTGAAAAGGCCGCTGCTCCGGCGGAAAGCCAGCCTGCGTTCGGCCCCTTGAAATCGCCGGTCGGCAAAGGACCCGCCACAGTGCAACAGAAGGTGACCTCATGACCCAGTTGCCCGCGACCACGGACAAGAAACTCGGCCTCGTCATCGACCTGGACACATGTGTCGGCTGTCATGCCTGCGTCACGGCCTGCAAAGGCTGGAACACCGAAAACTACGGCGCGCCGCTCAGCGATACCGACGCCTATGGCGGCGATCCGGTCGGCACTTTCCTCAATCGCATTCACAGCTACGAAGTGGAACCGAAGGGCGGCGGCTGCAGCCAGACGGTCCACTTCCCGAAGTCCTGCCTTCACTGTGAAGACGCGCCCTGCGTCACGGTCTGTCCGACCGGTGCCAGCTACAAGCGGACAGAGGACGGCATTGTTCTCGTCAACGAAGACGCCTGTATCGGCTGCGGATTGTGCGCCTGGGCCTGTCCCTACGGCGCCCGCGAGATGGACGCCGTCGCCGGCGTGATGAAGAAATGCACGCTGTGCGTCGACAGGATCTACAACGAGAACCTGCCCGAAGAAGACCGTGTGCCCGCCTGCGTCAGAACATGCCCGGCCGGTGCCCGCCATTTCGGTGACTTTGCCGACCCGGACAGCAACGTGTCGAAACTGGTCGCCGAGCGCGGCGGCATCGACCTGATGCCGGAACAGGGAACAAAGCCGGTCAACAAGTACCTGCCGCCCCGGCCCAAGGATCAGCTGCCGGACATGGATGTCCTCACGCCGCTTCTTGAGCCCGTCGCCGAGGAGCCGAAAGGGTTCCTGGCCTGGCTCGACAAAAGACTGGAGGCGCTCTGATGCATCCGGCACCTTCGGTTATCATCTTTACCGTCCTCTCCGGTCTCGGTTTCGGCTTTCTGACGTTCCTCGGACTGGGCCTGCCTGACGTCCACGGAGTAGAAGCGTTCTTCTATTTCGCCGTTGCCTATGCCCTGGCGGTCGGCGGCCTGGTGGCCTCCACCTTCCATCTCGGCAACCCGCAGCGCGCCCTGAAGGCCTTTACCCAATGGCGCACGAGCTGGCTCTCACGGGAAGCCTGGCTGTCGACCGGCGCGCTGATCATCCTGGCGATTTACGGGGCGGCCGCGGTCTTTATCGGTGTCTCGATCTCACCGCTCGGCCTGCTCGGCGCCATCCTGTCCATCGCAACGGTCGTGGCCACGTCCATGATCTACGCGCAACTGAAAACGGTGCCGCGCTGGAACCACTGGCTGACGCCCGTGCACATGTTGACCGTGTCGCTCGCGGGCGGGGCAATCCTGGCCCAGCAAAGCGCTGCAGCGCTCGTCCTGCTGCTTCTCGCCGGCGGGTTTCAGATCCTCCATTGGGTGCTCGGCGACCGTAGGTTTGCTGAACGTGGGCACACGATCGAAACGGCAACCGGGCTGGGCGATCGCGGCAGCGCGCGGCTGTTCGAGCCGCCACATACCGGATCGAACTACCTCCTGAAGGAAATGGTGCATGTGGTCGGGCGCAAGCACGTCCAGAAACTTCGTATCATCGCGTTCGCGGGCATGATCGTGTTACCGCTGCTCATTGTCGCGCTTCTGCCCGTCAACCTGTTCACCGCGATCCTTGCCACCTTGTTCTATCTCGCCGGCGCCTTCGCGTCCCGGTGGCTGTTCTTCGCCGAGGCCGAACACGTTGTCCGTCTCTACTATGGCGGGTCGGGTTCGAAACCACCCTATCAGCCTAGGGTCTGTTGAGGTTCAGGATTTGGTCGTGGTTTGGATGAAAATAGCCTGGTTCAAGGAGCGAGTTCGCAGAAAGGGCAATCCCTTTCAAGAAATTGCGACGCCGAAACGGGCTATTTTCGCCAAATCGCGTCGCGACGCGGCGGATTTCGGTCCCGACAGCGTCGGAAACTCCTTGTGGTGGGCCACACCACGGCAGACTTTCCTCCTCTTCGGGCCCGAAATCCGACACGCGCCACGACCGAAACCTGAACCTCAACAGACCCTAGCTTCTCGGGCTGACTCTGCTTAAGATATTGGAATGCAAAGCGAGACCAGACGGCGCAAGATTGGTTTTCTGTTGGTCGACGGCTACGCGCTCATGTCGGTCGCGTCGGCGATCGAGCCCCTGAGAGCAGCCAACCTTCTGGGCGGGTCCGAATATTTTCAGCTGACCTACTACTCGCAAAACGCGGGCCGCGCGCGCGCGTCCTGCGGCGCCTATATCGAAACCGAGCCGCTCGGCATTCTGAGCAACCAGGTCGATCTACTGCTGGTCGCCGCCGGGACCAATCTCGACGAGGCGGAGAATACAGCCTTCTACGCACAGCTGCGCAAGCTTGCCGCGCACGGGGTCGCCCTCGGCGGCATCTCGGGCGGCGGCGCGCTTCTGGCGAAGGCCGGGCTGATGGAAGACCGACGTTTCACGGTTCACTGGGAACACTTCGAGGAACTCAACGCCCTTTCGGATGGGTACTTCCTGGAGCGGCGGATCTTCGTGATCGACAGGAACCGCTATTCCTGCGCCGGCGGGGTCGCATCGCTGGACATGATGCTTGCCCTGATCAAGTCGGAACTGGGCGCGGAACTGGCGACCACGGTCAGCGACTGGCTGGTTCACAGCGGCATGCGCAGCGCGGACGAACCGCTGCGCTCGCGGTATCTGGGCAGCAACACCGGCGTCAACAGCTGCGTGACAGCGGCCGTCGACCTGATGGAAAGCCATGTCAGCGACCTCCTGACACTGGACCAGATCGCGATGCTCGCCGGTGTCAGCTCGCGCAAGCTGCAACGCAATTTCAAGTCGGACCTCGGCATCTCCGTCATGCGCTGCTACATGGATATCCGCCTGCACAAGGCCGATGAATTGCTGCGCAAGACGCGCATGGCGGTCGCGCAGGTTGCCTTCTCGACGGGCTTCGTCGACCAGGCGCATTTCGCAAGCGTCTACCGGGAAAAGTTCGGCTTCTCGCCAACGGAGCGCCGCAAGAGAACCCGCAAGGAGTCCAATGTCATGCGGACACCGGACCCGGACGAGTTTTCGGAACAGGACAGCCTCCTGGAACATCACTGAACCGGCACGGGTTTTTCGTAGACTGATGGCCGGACGAACCGTTTGGCCTTGCCTTTTTTCCTGATTGCCCGTATTCAGCCCGGCCATTCCAATTTCCAGAGCTCTTCACGCCAGAACAGCCGCGACCAGCCCGCGGTGCGTTTGCGCGTTGCCTCGTGAGGACGGCCGACATGACTGAAACCATCGGACTTGATTTCGGAACTTCCAACACGGTTGCGGTCACGGCGGACGGACCTGGCGCAACACGCCCGATCCGCTTTCAGGACAGGGACGAAAGCTTCACGTCGCTGCCGACCGTCCTGAGCTTTCTCGATCGCGGTGCCGCAAGGGCGCTGCATCCCGAGGTCGGACCCTGGGCCATCCGTCAGTTTCTGGAAAGCTTCGGGGATGTGCGCTTCATCCAGTCGCTCAAGACATTTGCGGCAAGCAGCCTCTTCAAGGGAACCGGCGTCTACGGCGTCCGGTTCGAATTCGAGGATCTCATGTCGACCTTCCTGCGCTGCGCATTCGAGCGCGCGGGGACAAGCTTCGATCCCGCGGGAACCAGGCTTGTCGTCGGCAGGCCCGTCGAATTCGCCGGGCACCGGCCGGACGAAAGGCTGGCAATGGAGCGTTACAGGAAAGCGTTCCGGAAAGTCGGTTTCGAAGACATCCTGTTCGTGATGGAACCGGTCGGCGCGGCGTTTTCCTACGCGCAGTCACTTGAAAGGGATACGACAATCCTCGTTGCCGACCTCGGCGGCGGCACCACGGACTATTCGATCATGCGCTTTGAAACGGCAGGCGGACACCTCAAGGCAACCCCGCTCGGGCGCGGCGGGATCGGGATTGCAGGCGACACGTTCGACTACCGCATCATCGACAATGTCGTGCTGCCGAAACTGGGCAAGGGATCGGCCTACCAGAGCATGGGCAAGGTGCTGGAAATCCCGCCCAACCTCTTTTCCAATTTCGCGCGCTGGCACATGCTTTCCATCTTCAAGACCTCGGACGATTTCAAGGAAATGAAGAAGCTCCTGCGCTGGTGCCTGGAGGCGGACAAGATCGAGCTCTTCATCGAACTGGTCGACGAGGACCAGGGCTATCCGCTCTATAAATCCGTGTCGGAAACCAAGGCCCGGCTGTCGGTGGAAGACGAGGCCGAGTTTTCCTTCTCACCGCTCGGGACCGATTTCCGGGCAACCGTTTCCCGTCGGAATTTCGAAAGCTGGATCGCGGGTGATCTTGCCAAGATGGACAAGGCGCTCGATACGGCGCTGGCCAAGGCGGGATTGCGAGACAACGAGATCGATCGGGTGTTCATGACGGGTGGAACGTCGTTCGTACCCGCTGTCCGGCGCCAGTTCGCGAACCGGTTCGGCGCGGAGAAAATCTCGGGCGGCAACGAACTCACGTCCGTCGCCAATGGCCTCGCCCTGATCGGTGCGCGGGAAGATGCGGACGACTGGGTGGTGGCGGCTTAGGGTACGGACTCATAAATGAAGCCGATTTGGCGGCAGAAATGGCAAAATCTTGCGAGGAAGCGTGCGCAGAGCGTTTATGCCCAGTCAAGCGCGATGACGCTGCGAGGTGAAGCCATTTTGCCGTCCTTCGGATTTGGCCGTTTTGACCAACAGCCACGTCGCGAAAGGCTTGAAAATGAACCACATTTCCTGCGCTTTCGCTCCTCGCAGTTGATCAAAGCGATCCAAACCAAATTGACTTCATTTATGAGTCCGTACCCTAGTCCACTCCCGCAAGTGCCCAGGTTTAGGCCCTCGGCTCATCCACGACCGTCATGTCCACCTTGACCGTGTCGCCGACCGAGACCTTCTCGGCCTTTCTGACAGCCGCTTTGACCGGCAGCAGAAAGGAGCCCGACGCCTTGTCCGGCCAGATGGTCGTGCGCCATGTCGACGATCCGATAGTGACCTTCACCTTGATCATGCCCCAGCTTTTCGCCTTCTGACCAGCGGCTACAAACCGGATCTGGTCGGCACACGCCTCAGGCAGCGTGACGAATGTCCAGCCGCCCGGACCGGGTGAAAGCCAGAGGTCTGCGGAAAAGTTCATCTGGTCCAGCAAGATGGTCTCACCCCGGTTGGAAAAGTGTTGGCACCCGGCCGGTCATTTCAGAAAAACCCGGAGCCCGTCAACCACCCATCAGTCTTTCGAAAAAGGTTGCTGCCACTTCCCGAAGCCGGGATGCAGCGCACCTTCAGATGTGCATATCCGGTATGTTGTCCGTTTCGACCAATGGATGTCGCATTCGCGCTTGATCGGTCGGGACGGCTCCCCTAGATTGCCGCGACCTGACGGCGTCCTATCAGGGACTGAAAGCGATTCCGGATGCGGTTGACCCACACAGGGGACCAATGCCGGAGCTGTCCAAGGCACTTGCAGAGCGGCCGAATTCCGGCCGGCTCATCGTTCGTGTTTGCTTTCGTCTTCCGATTCCGCCGCCATCGATTGCCTGCAGGCGCCTGCCATTGGGAGAGAAGAATGAGCCACCGGACGTATCTCACCGGACTTCTGACCGTATTTCTGCCGTCAACCGCCTTTGCCCATGGTGGCCACCTGGGTGAACTGGCCGGGCATTCGCACTGGATCGGCGTAGCCGCCGTTGCAGGTGCCGCACTGGTCGCCGGTCTTGTCGCGCTGAAAGACCGGAAGAAAAAAGACGCCGAGGACACACCCGAAGCAGCAACCGCAGACGACGAGACCGCCGGGGAAGCCGCGCAATGAGCGAAAAACTCGGGTTGATGATTTGCGGCCATGGCAGCCGCAACAAGGGCGCGGTCAAACAATTTGCACAGCTCGCCGAAGGCCTGACGGCGCGCTTCCCGGACTGGCCGGTCGAATACGGCTACCTGGAATTCGCCAATCCCGTCATCCATGACGGTCTGAACAAATTGCGTGAGCAGGGCTGCACGCGCGTGCTCGCCGTACCCGGCATGCTGTTTGCCGCCGGTCACGCCAAGAATGATATCCCGTCGGTTCTGAACACCTATCAGGCCATGCATCCGGAGATGAAAATCTCCTATGGACGCGAACTGGCCGTCGACACGCGCATGGTCAAGGCGGCGGCGGCCCGCATCCAGGCAGCCATCGACGAAGCGGACAGCGACGTACCGCTTCATGAAACGCTCCTGATGGTCGTCGGGCGCGGCGCGTCCGACCCGGATGCCAACTCGAACGTCACCAAGATCACGCGGCTGCTCTGGGAAGGTTTCGGCTTCGGTTGGGCGGAAACATGCTATTCCGGCGTCACCTTCCCGCTCGTCGGTCCGGGCCTCGAACACGCGGCCAGGCTCGGCTACAAGCGCATCATCGTGTTTCCGTATTTCCTCTTCACAGGCGTTCTGGTTCAACGGATCTACAACACGGCAGACGAGATTGCGGCCAATCACCCGGAGATCGAATTTCTCAAGGCGGGCTATCTCAACGACCATCCCCAGGTTATCGACACGATGGCAGACCGGGTTCAGGAAATCCTGCAGGGTGCCAACCTGATGAACTGCCAGATGTGCAAGTACCGCGAACAGGTGCTCGGTTTCGAGGCGGAAGTGGGCCTGGCGCAGGAAAGCCATCACCATCATGTCGAGGGACTTGGCGCGGAAGCCGAGTGCCAGCTCTGCGACGAAATCTGCACCGGGGCGTGCGAGAAGCAGGTTCAGGCCGGCGGACATCATCATCACCATAATCATGATCACGGGCATGACCACGGCCACGGGCATCACCACCATGGCGACGGGCACAGTCACAGTCACGGTCACGGGCACGATCATGACCATGGCCATCATCATCATCCCTACCCGCACGCGGACCATCCGCACGGACCGAAATCTCTGAAGCGCGAGGGATAAGCGTCCGTGACCAGGCAACCTACTCCGGCCTACGCATACGAGAAGGACCCGTCGGCCATCTACCGGCAGTCCTTTTCCATTGTGCGCGGTGAAACGGATCTTTCGCATCTGCCGGAAGATCTGCATGCGGTTGCCGTGCGGCTGATCCATGCCTGCGGCATGACCGATCTGCCGAAGGACCTTGCCTGGTCAGACGATCTGACACCTTCGGCGCGCCAGGCATTCGAGGCCGGCGCCGCCATCCTGTGTGACGTGGAAATGGTCGCCCACGGCATCATCCGCTCCCGCGTGCCATCGGCCTGCGATGTCGTCTGCACGCTGAACGACACCCGCGTGCCGGAGATGGCGAGAGAACTCGGCACGACGCGCTCGGCAGCCGCCGTCAACCTTTGGCACGACCGGCTTGACGGCGCCATCGTTGCCGTCGGCAATGCGCCGACGACGCTGTTCCATCTCCTGGAGACGATCGCGTCCGGCGGGCCGAAACCCGCCCTTGTGCTCGGCTTTCCCGTCGGGTTTGTCGGGGCCGCCGAATCCAAGGACGCGCTGATCGAAAACCCGTTCGGGATACCCTACCTCGCGATCAGAGGCCGGCGCGGCGGATCGGCAATGGCGGCAGCCGCCGTAAACGCCCTTGCCGCCGGACTGCCGGAGGAGGCCTGAGATGACGGGACCGGGACGGCGCAAGGATCTGAAATCAAGCGGTGCGGGAAAGCCCATGCGCTCGCGCGGGTTCCTGTCGCATTCCGGCGGCCGGCCGGCTTCCGTCGATGAGACGGGTAACGCGACGACAGATGGTCCGCTGACCCGGAAATCGCAGGGGATGAAGCAGGCCGTACCGCAGACTGACGCCAGCCCCGCGGAACTGACGCCAAAGACACCGCCCAAACCCTATCGGCTGGAGGACACATGAGCTCCCCTTGGCTGACGCTGGTCGGGATCGGCGAGGACGGCGTTCTCGCACCCGGCGGCCGGGAGGCGTTGGCGGGTGCCGATGTCGTCTATGGCGGTGCGCGGCACCTGGCGCTCGCAGGCGATTTCGCTGCCGAAAAAAGAACCTGGCCATCCCCGTTTGCCACCGTCTTCACCGACCTGGAAGCGCTCCGATCGCGACAGGTCGCCGTACTTGCGACCGGCGACCCGATGTGGTTCGGCTTCGGGTCATCCCTTGTCCGGCGGTTCGATCCGCAGGACATGACGGTCTTGCCATCGCCCTCCGCTTTCCAGCTGGCGGCCTCCCGCATGGGCTGGCCTCTTCAGGACTGCGAGTGTCTTTCCGTGCACGGCCGGCCGGTCGACCTTCTGCGTTGCGCGCTCTACCCCGGCGCGCGCCTTCTGGTTCTGACGAGCGGTCCGGAGACACCGCGGCAGGTTGCCGACCTGCTCGCGGATGAAGGCTACGGACGCACCCGGATCACCGTGCTTGAACATCTCGGCGGCGAGAAGGAGCGGCGGACAAGCGGCATTGCCGAAGACTGGTCAGGCGAAGTGGCCGCCTTTCATACGCTGGCCCTCGACGTCACGGCCGACCCGGGAACACGCGTACGCACCCGCGTTCCCGGTCTTTCCGACGACGCCTTCCGCCATGACGGCAAGATGACCAAACAGGACATTCGCGCGGTGACGCTCGGCGAACTGAAACCGCATCCGGGCGCACTCTTGTGGGACGTCGGTGCAGGCTGCGGTTCGGTCGCCATCGAATGGCTGCGGGCTGCGAACCGCACCCGTGCCATCGGTCTGGAGCCACACGCGGAACGGCGCAAGATGGCGGCGGAAAACGCGATCGCCCTCGGCGTCCCGCATCTGGAACTTGTTGACGCAACGGCTCCCGAAGGCCTCGATGGCCTGGCCCGGCCGGACGCCGTCTTCATCGGCGGCGGTCTGACGGCACCCGGCATCATCGACACCTCGCTTGATGCGCTCCCTACCGGCGGCCGGCTCGTTGCCAACGCCGTGACACTGGAAAGCGAGGCGGTTCTGCTTGCCGCCTACCAGAAACACGGCGGTTCCTTGAAAAAACTCTCGATCCATCGCGCAAGTCCCGTCGGCGGCCTGACCGGCTGGCGGCCGCTGATGCCGGTGACGCAATGGAGCCTTGAAAAATCATGAGCGGAACCCTGTTCGGCATCGGTCTCGGCCCCGGAGATCCGGAACTCATGACGCTGAAGGCCCACCGGCTGATCTCTTCGGCGAAAGTCATTGCCTACCCCGCGCCCGACACCGGCGAGAGCTTTGCGCGCTCGATCGCCGCGTCGACCATCCCGCAGGACGCACGCGAGATTCCGATTGTCGTTCCCATGCGTGTCGAACGTTTTCCGGCGCAGGAGATTTACGACAAGGCTGCGGCCGAGATCGCGGAGGTGCTTGCCACCGGCGAAGATGTCGTCACGCTGTGCGAGGGCGACCCGTTCTTCTACGGCTCGTTCATGTATCTGTTCGAGCGGCTGTGCGACCGTTTCGAGATAGAAGTCGTGCCGGGCGTGACCTCGCTGACGGCCTGCGCGGCGCAGCTTCAGCGGCCACTCACCTCCAGAAACGACGTGCTCACGGTGATACCCGGGCCGTTGCCGGACGACGCAATCGAGGAAAAGATCGAAGAGGCCCAGGCGGTGGCGATCATGAAGGTCGGCCGGCACCTGGCCCGTCTCAGGGCGCTGCTCGATCGCATGGGCCTTCTGGAACAGGCCGGCTATGTCGAGCGGGCCAGCCTTGACAAGCAGAAGGTGCACCGCCTGATCGACCTTGATGCGGAGACGGCACCCTATTTTTCCATGATCCTCATTTACAAGGGAGACGAAGCGTGGACGCTTCCCCCATCCTATTCGTCCTGAACCAGGCAGGGCTGGACACCGCAGAAGATGTCGCGCGCCGGTTTTCCACGGCGCGCATTCACGGTCTGGCCGGGCGTGTCCCGACGGCAGACACCCAGTTCAATGAAACGATCGAGCACCTGCAGCTGCTTTTCAAGGCCGGACATCCGATCGTCGGCTTCTGCGCCAGTGGCATACTGATCCGCGCGCTCGCGCCCATCCTCGGCGACAAACGCACCGAGCCCCCCGTGATCGCGGTTTCCGAGGACGGTTCCAGCATCGTGCCGCTTCTCGGCGGACATCGCGGTGCCAACGAACTGGCCAGGATCCTGGCGAAGTCGCTCCGCGGGCACGCGGCCATCACGACGGCCGGGGACACAAAGCTCGGCATCGCGCTCGACGTACCGCCCAAGGGCTGGCTGCTTGCCAATCCGGAAGATGCCAAACCCGTCATGGCGGAGCTGCTGTCCGGCGCGGAAGTCCGCATCGAGGGAACCGCCGACTGGCTCACAAAGGCGGATCTCAACACGTCCGATGACGCCGCGATTACTCTGACAGCCACCGAGAAACCGACGGAAGGCGGGCCGACGCAGCTTGTCTACCATCCCCAAAAATATGCCATCGGTGTTGGCTGCGCCCGCTATTGCGACCCGAAGGAGCTTATTGATCTTGTCGAAACGCAATTGGCTGACGCCGGGATCGCCAGGGGTGCCGTCGCCTGTGTGACGACGATTGAGCTGAAGTCCGACGAAACCGCGGTTCTTGAACTCGCCAAATATCTGGACGTGCCGCTTCGGGTCTTTTCGGCAGTGGAACTTCAGCGCGAGACCCCGCGTCTGAAGAACCCGTCCAACATCGTCTTCCAGGAAGTCGGCTGCCACGGCGTGTCGGAAGGTGCTTCGCTTGCCGCCTCCGGTCCGTTCGGATCGCTCGTTGTCGAGAAGCAGAAAACGGAAAACGCAACCTGCGCGATTGCCCGTGCGCCCCAGCCGATCGACCCGGAAACGGTCGGCCGCGCGCGAGGACACCTGTCGGTAATCGGCATCGGGCCGGGCAAGGACGACTGGCGGACGCCCGAAGCCACGAAGCTCCTGGCGGACGCCACGGACGTGGTCGGATATTCGCTCTATCTCGATATCGTCGACACCCACATCACCGGAAAGAAGCACCACAATTTCCCGCTTGGCGCCGAAGAGGACCGGGTGCGGTTCGCGCTGGAGGAAGCCGGCAAGGGCAAGAACGTTGCCCTGATCTCGTCCGGCGATGCCGGCATCTACGCGATGGGCGCGCTGGTCTACGAACTGCTGCACCGGAACGAGGAATTCGGCGGTGTCTCGGATGCCGCCAAACGTGTCAGCGTCACCAATGCGCCGGGCATATCGGCGCTCCAGGCCTGTTCTGCTCGGATCGGTGCCCCGCTCGGTCATGACTTCTGCGCCATCTCGCTCTCCGACCTGCTGACCCCCTGGGAATCCATCGAGGCCCGGCTCAAGGCCGCGGCCCAAGGCGACTTCGTGATCGCGTTCTACAATCCGGTCTCCAAGCGCCGGCGCACGCAGCTTGCCGCTGCGCGGGAGATCCTGCTGGAGCACCGGCCGCCGACGACACCCGTTGTTCTCGGCGTCAATCTCGGACGGCCGGAAGAGACACTGAAAGTCACCACCCTCGAAGCGCTCACCGTCGACGAAGTCGACATGCTCACGACGGTCCTGGTCGGGTCATCGAACACGCGAGCGATCATGAAGGGCGACGGCAGCATTTTCGTCTATACACCGCGCGGCTATGCCAAGCGGATCGATGCACCGAAACCGGACAGCGCCGAGACCGCGCCGGAAACCGAAGAGGCAGAAGACATCCAATGACCGTTCATTTCATCGGCGCGGGGCCCGGCGATCCCGACCTCATCACGGTGCGCGGATTGAGATTGATCCAGTCCTGTCCGGTCTGCCTCTATGCAGGCTCGCTCGTACCGGAGCAAATCGTTGCCGCAGCGCCCGAAGGCGCGCGCGTGATCGACACCGCGCCGATGACGCTCGATGACATTGTCGACGAAATCAAGAAGGCCCATGCAGAGGGCCTGGACGTCGCCCGGGTCCATTCCGGCGATCCGTCGATCTACGGCGCGACGGCCGAACAGATGCGCCGCCTCGATGCGCTCGGGATCGACTACGACGTCACCCCCGGCGTGCCTGCCTTCGCCGCCGCTGCGGCCGCGCTGAAAGCCGAACTGACGATCCCGGAAGTCGCACAGACGGTCATCGTCACCCGCACGGCGATGCAGTCGTCGGCCATGCCGAATAACGAGGATCTCGATACACTCGGCAAGAGCGGCGCGACGCTTGCGATCCACCTGTCTATCCGGAACCTGCGCGAAATCGAACGCCAGCTGACGCCGCATTACGGCGCGGACTGTCCGGTCATCGTGGCCTACCGGGTCGGCTGGCCGGATGAAACCTTCATCCGCGGCACGCTGTCAACGATTGCCGCAGAGGTGCGCAAGGCCAAGATCACCCGCACCGCGCTGATCTTCGTCGGCCATGCGCTGAAACCGGGGGAAGACTTCCGCGACAGCGCGCTCTACGACGCCGACCATGTACATGTCCTGAGGCCGAAAAAGAAAGCCAAGGCGTCCTGATCCCAACCCGTCCGGTGGGACTTTCAATGGCCAGGGCGCGGTTCACAGCCATGGCCTAAGCCCGCACCGGACCGGCTTGTTTCGTTTTCAGCGCGGGCTTTTCAACCGGACCACGAGCCATGGAATTCTCGTTTTCCAGACTGTCGCCCCAGAACTCCGCAACCGTCGGGCCGGTTGCCGTCCTGTTGTCCCGAAACAGAAATCCGAACACTTCGTGAAACCAGACACGTTTGCCCATCTGGTAGTACCATCTCTGCGCGTGCCGGAGCTTCGGGTCTTTGAAGGTCAGGAGCCGCCAGATGGCCTTTGGCCGGGACTGGACGACAAACTCGATGAGCTTGACCCACAAGAAGACACGCCAGGGCGGCACATGGCGTGTCGCGAGCACCTGGTGCTTGTAGTCCCACTTGCGCTGATCCAGCTGAATGACCTTCCGGTGGCGTATGTCGCGAAAGAGGGGCGTCCAGCGGTGCGGCGTGACGTAAAGCGACTGGATCTGATCCGGGTCGTAAGACAGCAGCAGGCGCAAGACCCGCCAATAGTCCCGGTCCCGTTCCTCCTCGAAACCGACGACCCAGGTCGCCATCGAGAGCATCCCATGCCGGCGCATCAAGTCGATGGCCTGCCTGTCGATGCTGGTTGACCCGCCTTTTCTGACCTTTCGCAGAATTTCTTCGTCCGTGTGTTCCATTCCCATCAAGAACCGTTCGATACCGGCCTTCCGGTAAAGATTGAGATGGTCGCGATCGCGAACGATGTCGTCGGCCCGCGTTGACCCGACCAGGGTCACGTCGATGCCTTCGGCGATAATCGCTTCCAGGAACCGCTTCCACATTTTCTTCGAAGAGGTCGGATTCTCGTCCGCGAAATTGAACACCTGAACGCCATGGACACGATGGAGCCATGCGATTTCCGCCGCGAATTTTTCCGGATTTCGATGCCGCCACTGGGTCCAGAAACCACGCTGGCCGCAATAGGTACAGGGATGCGGACAGCCTCTGGAAAACTGGACGACAACAGCACGCTTGCGGCCCCAGTAGGAATAGTTCCTGAAGTCGATCAGTTCCCAGGCGATCCGGTAGGCGTCCAGATCACGAATGACCGGCTGCGGCGGTGTCGAAACAATTTCACCGTTATGCCTGAAGGCAAGACCGTTAACCCGGTGCAGCGGTGTTCCCGCTGCCACCGCGAGGACAAGCTGCCGGCAGGTCTCCTCCCCTTCCCCGCGCACGATCACGTCGAATTCCGGCGTGTCACACAGAACTTCGCGCCAGTGATAGGTGGGAAAGACACCGCCATAGATGATCCTGATCCGGGGGTTGGCTCTCCTGACCAGCGTGGCAATTTCGACGGCTGTCGGATGCGCGGAGGTCGAGCCCGAGTGGCCGAGCAGGAGAAGGTCGCAGTCCGCTGAAACGACTGACCTTGTAATTTCGGCCGCGGACATTGGCCCGAATTCCGCATCCAGCAATTCGACCCGATGACCATCGTCGATCAGGGGACCGGCGATTGCCAGAAGACCAAGGGGCGGCAGGTGGTCATCCGGGATACGGCTGCCGATCGCCGTGTGCGGAGGGTTCACGATCACAATGTGCATGCAGGTCCCTTTCTTGTCGTTTCCGGACGACAAGAAAGACAGCCAGGCTTGCAGAAATTGCCGAGAGAATGTGCGGAAAGGCACCAACCTCGCGAGCAACACACCCGTTCGCGGTTCAACCGGTTTACGAAATCACATGGGCAAATGACCCCATCACGGTACCGGCCCGCAGGCCCATGTCGGGCAGGGTACTGCCTTCGGCATCACTTGCGCGGAAGAGACGCTGCGCGTTTCCTTCTCTCAAGATGGTGGCGTAGTGAAACTCGTGCGCCGACAGGGACGTTGACCAGGGCAGACCGCCAAGGGGGTCGACCTTGCGGTATCCGAGATGCCGTGTGCGCTTTGCGAACGAGGTTTCCAGCGGTAGAAGTCCGAGCATGTCATGCCGGGCACCATCCGCGTCGACCAGCCCCTCCCCGAGAACCATGTAGCCGCCGCATTCCCCGTAAATGAGGGCTCCCGCGCGCGCGGCCTCGCGCAGACCGGCTTTGAAATTTCCGGCGGCAGCCAAAGCCGCGGCGTGGAGTTCGGGATAGCCTCCGGGCAGGAAGACGGCATCCGCGCTCGGCTCGGGCCCCTCGTCCGCCAGCGGTGAGAAGACACTGAGTTCCGCCCCTTCACGCCTCCAGAAATCAAGCAGGTGCTGATAGCAAAAGGCAAAGGCGACGTCCCGCGCGATCGCAATTCGCTGACCCAGGGGCACGGGCAGCCTAGTCTCTTCGCGGTTGCCACCGGCAATGATGCCGCAAGCGCCCGCGACCGCTGCGAGATCGACGTTCCGAGCGCAAAGATCCGCGGCCTTTTCCAGAAAGGCCTCAAGGTCAGGATGCTCGAAGGCCTGCACGAGGCCCAGATGTCTTTCGGGCAGAACCAGATCCATTGACCTTGGCAAGGCCCCGAAAACGCTCACTCCCTGGGGTGCGAGAGCCGTCCGCAGCATGGCTTCATGGCGCGCGCTGCCGACGCGATTGAGGATCACCCCGGCAATGTCGATGTCCGATCGGTAAGTATTGAACCCGTGCACCAGCGCAGCGACCGACTGGGATTGCCGGGCGCAGTCGACGACCAGAACAACGGGAACGGAGAGCGCTGCGGCGAGTGCCGCCGCCGATCCGCGCCCGTTCGCAGCTCCGTCGAAAAGCCCCATGGCCCCTTCGACGATCATCAGATCGTTCCCTGCCCCCTGCCCGGCCGCCAGCGAAGACAGCGTCGCCGCGTCCATCGCCCAGGCATCGAGATTGATGCAGGGGGTGCCGCTCGCAGCTTCATGAAAGCGCGGATCGATGTAGTCGGGGCCGGATTTCGCGGAGACGACGGAGCGCCCGGCATTCCTGAGCGCCCTGATCAGGGACAGGGTCAGCGTGGTCTTGCCGGCCCCGGAGGACGGAGCCGCGATCAGGAGACCCCTGGCTACCCCGGCATCAGGCTCAGCCGGCATCTGCCGAGCGGCTTTCGGACCTGAGGCCGAGCGGATCGGAATTCAGCACCTTGCCCGACATCGCGCCCAGCCAATCGAGGCCGTCGCGCAGACGAACGACTTCGCCGACACAGACAATGGCCGGCGGCTGGATACCGGCGGCCTTTGCCTCTTCGGCACAGCGTCCCAAAGTGGTTTCGAGAACCTGTTGCCCGGCCAGGGACGCGTTGCACACGATGCCGACCGGCTCGTGCTCAGAACGTCCGGACGACATGAGTTTTCCGGCGATCGTCTCCAGATGCTTCATTGCCATGTACATCACGATGACGGGTGATCCCCTGGCGACGCCGTCCCAGTTGACGGCATCCGGCGTCAGTCCGGTCTGGTCATGTCCGGTCAGGAACGTCACGGCCTGGTTGCAGTCGCGATGGGTTGCGGGAATTCCGGCATAGGCCAGGCCGCCGATCCCGGCGGTGACGCCCGGTATGATCCGGAACGGGACACCGGCCTCGACCAGGCCGAGGGCTTCCTCGCCGCCGCGCCCGAAGACAAACGGATCGCCGCCCTTGAGACGCAGAACGCGCTTGCCCGAGCGGGCATAGTCGATCAGCTTCAACGTGATGTCGCGCTGTTTCGGGCTCGGCTTGCCGCCGCGTTTTCCGGCATAGTCGGTGATGGTGCCCGGCCTGACCCAATCGAGGATGCTCTTGTCGACAAGCGCGTCGTAGACGACGACGTCGGCCTGGCGCAAACCGTTCACCGCATGCAGCGTCAACAGCCCCGGATCTCCCGGGCCCGCACCCGCAAGCCATACCCAGCCGGATTCGAATTCCGGAAGCCCTTTGGGCAGAGTGTTGTTCAGTTCGGACACGCTCATCGTTCCTGTCTATCCGGCAAATCATCGCTCGCCAAGCAAATCAGCGATAGAAATCGAAAGGAATGCGACATTTCAGTCAATTACGCGGCAGAGGCGCGCGCTGCTTCAAGACTTCGGCTATAGAAGGATCATGTCGAAGAGCGAGCCGAAAGAACTCAGACGAGGCTGGACCACCGGCGCCTGCGCAACGGCGGCGGCGAAGGCCGCGTTTACCGCGCTTCATTCCGGCAGCTTCCCCGATCCGGTGGACATCACCCTGCCCAAGGGGGGAACAACGGATTTCGTTCTGACACGGCACGGCGTCTCGAACGGTTCGGCCTTCGCCACGATCACGAAGGATGCGGGCGACGATCCGGACGTTACGCATGGCGCGCTGATCACCTCGACCGTGCGTTTGCTGGCCGCAGGTGAAGGTGTCCGGTTCAAGGCGGGCGAAGGGGTTGGAACGGTCACGCGACCGGGCTTGCCGATCCCGCCTGGAGAGCCCGCCATCAATCCCGTGCCGCGCCAGATGATCGAAATGGCGATATCGGAGGCCGCAGCCAGGTTGGGTGCTCTGCCGGATGCAGAGGTCGAAATCTCGATCCATGGCGGCGCAGAACTCGCGCTGAAGACCATGAACCCGCGGCTCGGCATTGTCGGCGGATTGTCGGTCCTCGGCACGACGGGCATCGTGCGCCCGTTTTCCTGCGCCGCATGGATTGCCTCGATCCACCGCGGCATCGACGTGGCCCGTGCCATCGGCCTGAAACACGTCGTCGGTGCAACCGGTTCGGCATCGGAAGACGCCGTCCGGAGCCGTTACGTGCTCGACGAGACGGCTTACCTCGACATGGGAGACTTTGCCGGGGGCCTGCTCAAGTACCTGCGCAGGCACCCGGTTGACAAGCTGACGCTTTCCGGCGGCTTCGCGAAATTCTCGAAGCTTGCCAACGGCGCGCTGGACCTTCATTCCGGGCGTAGCTCCGTCGATTTCGTTTTCTTGCAGGACCTGCTCACAGAAGCCGGTGCGTCCGCGTCTCTTGTTGCGGACGCCGCCACGGCAAATACAGCCAAAGAGGTGCTCGACAGATCCCGCGAGGAAAAGCTCGATCTGAGCAGCCTCCTGGCACGACGCACGAAACGGGAGGTTCGCGAGATCCTCAGGGACGCCCCCATTTCGCTGGAAGTCCTGGTCACGGACCGCGACGGCAAAATCCTCGGAGAATGCGGCTTTGACGAGGGCTGACCACATCCTGCTGCTTGCCGGGACATTCGAGGCCCGCCAGCTTGCCAAACAGCTCGCGGACCGTTTTGCCGGCGCACGCGTAACGGCTTCCTTCGCCGGGGTCGTCAAGGATCTGCCGGATCTCGGGGTACCGACCAGGGTTGGCGGGTTCGGCGGCGTTGCCGGGCTGAGCAATTTCCTGCGCTCGGAGGACGTCACGCTCGTCATCGACGCGACCCATCCGTACGCCGCGCAGATGAGCCGCAATGCGTCCGAGGCATGCCAGGCCCTGCGGCTTCCGCTCATCCGGCTCGAGAGGTCCACCTGGACAGCGCTTCCCGATGACGACTGGATGCATTTCGGTTCCATGCGGGACGCGGCTCAAGCTCTGCCCGAAGATGCCAGAGCGTTCCTCGCCGTCGGGCGCAAGGACATCTGGCAATTCACGTGGCGCGGGGACATCTGTTGCCTTGCCCGGATGATCGAAGCGCCCCGGCAACCGCTGCCGGCGGGCTGGGACCTGATCCTGCAGCGCCCGCAGCAATCCTCTTCGGAAGAAGCCGGCCTCCTGCGGAAACACGGCATCACGCATGTCGTGACGAAAAACAGCGGAGGCGGACGCTCCTATGCGAAGATCGAAGCGGCGCGGTTGCTCAAATTGCCGGTGTTCATGATTGACCGGCCACAGCTGCCGGAGGCTGAAACGGCACCGGATCTCACCGGAGTTCTCAAAAAAGCGCAGGATCTGATGGACCGGAAAAAGTTCTAGTACCTTGCGTCAGAGTTCGGCTTTGCCGTATTTCAGCCTGACGAGCGCAGCGAAAAACCGCGGGATCCCGATCACGTAGCGGCGGAACAGCCGGCGCGGCTCCTGCAGCAACCGGAACAGCCATTCCAGGCCCGCGGCCTGAACCATCTTCGGCGCCCTGATCACCGATCCCGACATGAAATCGAAGAGAGCACCCACGCCGATTGCGACCGTCGCATCCAGATGGGCGCGATTTTGAACAATGAAGGTCTCCTGCCGCGGATTGCCCATCCCGACAAGAAGAAGGTCCGGTGCGGTACGATTGATCTCCGCACACACAGCATTGCAATCGCTCATGTCGAAGTAGCCATTGCGTGCACCGACAACCTGATGACGGGGATATACCCGCTCGATATGCTCCTTCGCCAGTTGAACCCTGGTTTCGTTTGCACCGAGCAGAAAGATACGAAGCGGCGATTCAATTTCGGACAGTATTGCCGGCACCAGGTCGGTGCCGTTCAGATTGTCCGGAAACCCCTTGCCATTCAGAAACCGGCTGGCAAGGTCGATGCCGATGCCATCGTTCAGCAGCGTCATTTCCTGCAGCGTTGCCGCAAAGGCCGGATCATCGAGCGCGGTCAGGGTCGTATGTGCATTGCAGATGGCAATCTCGACCGGATAGCGCAGCTTGACGGACGTCCGAACAAGCTGGACGGCTTCCTCTGAATTCATCCTCAGAATCGACAGCGGCCCTATGGCCGTCGACCCGACTCTGATCGGAAGATTCAAGTCCACCTTGTTCATTGAATGAGCGCCATACTGTATCGAATGCACTTTTTCATCTTATCTTTATTCAGGATCTTATTGTCTTAGACCGAACACAATTAAAATAACTTAATAAGAAAAGTCTTGAGATATTTACTATTAATACTTCGTGTCATTAAAGATAAAATTCGATAGATTTTGTTATTGGTATTTTCACACGGGTGCCGACCTGTCCCGTAATCGGGGCATGCATTTGCGATGCGTTAATCATGTTTGTTTACCAATCGTTCTGATGACCGATCGCGCGGGGACAAAACGGACAGGGCGTGATCAATTGCAAAGCGCGCTGGCGCATAAGCGAAACCGAAGTTCGATCGCACGATGATAGACTTGTCAGAGATACCGGCGATATTGCGACGCCATGTCGTCTGGCTGATCGTGTGCCCCATCGTGTTCGCAGTGCTGGCGCTTACCTACGCATTCCTCAAGACACCGGTCTACCAGACCAGCGCGGAATTGCTGATCCAGCCCGAAGGCGTACAGATCATCGGAGCGGATACATCCGGATCTCGCGGCAATCAGGCCCTCCAGGGCATGGATCTCGACAGCCAGGCTTTCGTCATCTTGTCGGCCGCGGTTCTGAACGAGGTCGCCAATACGCTGAAACTGGACGGCAATGCCGATTTCATGAGGCCCGGCCTGAAGGCAAGACTGCTTGGCGCCGTCCTCGGCGGGCCGGCAAACGGCTCACGGTCATCGGTCGATGTGCGCACCGCGACGCTGGAAGGCCTGAGAGAGATCATCGACGTCAACCGGCGCGACGATTCATTCGTCTTTTCCATAACGGTCACACATCCGGATGCGGATCTTGCCGCCGCGATCGCCAATGAAACGGCAAACGCCTACATCCAGCAGACACGCAGCAGCCGGACGGAAGCACTTGCCCGGGCCGGGTCGACACTGGGGAAACAAGCCGTGCAATTGCGCGCGCGGGTCGAAGAGGCGGAAGCTGCCGTCGAGGCCTACAAGGCGCAGCAGGGTTTGATCAGCACCTCCGGCGGGTCGATCGTTGACCAGCAGATCGAGGCGCTCAACACACAGATAACGGATGCCCGTGTCGACCTTGAGCGCAGCAAGGCGCTTTACGGCCAGATGGCGCCACTGACGCTCTCCGATGTCGAAGCGGGAACCGTGCCGTCCGGAGCCGGGAACTCCGTCCTGAGTTCCTTGCGCGTTCAGAATGCACGGGTCGCACAACAGGTCGCGGAAGCTGAGACCACCCTTGGCGCCAACCACCCGACGCTTCGTGAACTGCGCTCTCAGCTCGCCAACACGCAGCGGGAAATAAAGAGCGAATTGCAACGTATCAAACAGGCCGTGCGCAGCCGCTTTGAACAGGCACAGTCAACGGTCAATGCACTTGAACTCCAGTCCAAGAACCTGCAGTCGCAGAACAGTCTTCAAGGCAAGGCCCTGATCGAATTGCGCCAGCTGCAGAGCGAAGCCGACGCGAGCCGGGCCGTCTACGAAGCCTTTCTCAAACGCTCGCGGGAGCTGGAAGAGCTGCCCGATGTCGACACGAATTCGACGCGCATCCTGTCCGAGGCCTCCGTGCCGACCAACGCCAATGGCCCCCGGAAGATCGTTGTGCTCGCGGCGGCTCTGGTTTTCGGATTTGCCGTCGCTGCCTCAGGCGCCGTCGCCCTGACCGTCCTGAAAGGACCGATGGTCTCGGAGCGGCAGCTGGTTGCACAGACCGGCGCGCCGATCCTCGCCAATCTGAGCAACCCGTCCGCACGAGGCGTTTCCGCACGGATCCCGTCGCCGCGCCTGTTCGGCAAGCCGCAATCCTTCGAACAGAACAAATCCGCGATCGCACGTGCACGGGTGGCTTACGCACTCCGGCATGCGATCGACCACAATCGTCCGGCGAACATTCTTGCGCTTTCGGTCGGAAGGAC
The DNA here is from genome assembly GCF_965229775.1 of Roseibium sp. Taxonomy (GTDB): domain Bacteria; phylum Pseudomonadota; class Alphaproteobacteria; order Rhizobiales; family Stappiaceae; genus Roseibium. The sequence goes on along the minus strand of NZ_OZ245929.1, from coordinate 2,704,290 downwards.
CGGCAACACCGCAGGCTTCGTGCGCGGTGTTGCGGAAGAACTGCACGACATGGGCGAAGACATCCTGTTTGCGCATACATCTCCCGGACGCGGCACTGCCGAGGAGATGCAGGCAAGACCGGTATCCCGGAATTCGCGGATCGAGGCTTTCAGCCAGGCCATTGCCAAACTCGGCGGCACGCGGGAAACGGTACCGCCGATGCATGCCGGCTACGGTCATGGACTGTCCGGCTACCTCAGCGTGGAACAGATCGACACCCGCAAGAAATACGCTTCCGGAGCGGATCTCGGATCCTCGTATGAAGACATCCTCCTCATCGACGCCGGACATATCGACGAGAGCCCGATGCTTCCGGTTCTCCTGCGGCACTGCGACTGTATCGTCCTGATCACCGCCGTCGGTAACACCAATTCAGCCGAATTCGAGCACGCCGCAGCTTTCCTGGAACCCTGGTTCGACCGGATCGTCGGAAATGTCGTACTCAACCCCGTATGACCAGAGCCAGTCCTGGCCGACACAGCACTTGCAGGACGCGGCGCAATACCGTCTCTGGCTCCGATGCGTCTATGCGGTCGTTGCCGGTACGCTGCTTTTCAACTTCGCCCTGGCCTTCGTAAACACCAACGCCTTCCGGATATCCGAGAGCCTTGTCATACTGTGCGAAATGGCGTTGCTGTCTGCGGCCCTGTTCCTCGTCTTCAGCCGCAACAGCGTGCTTTTGCTGCTTCTGCTGCTCTACTTCAGCTACATGGGCCTCATCCTGGCGCTGCGCCCCGAGCTTGACCTCAAGGCCATCCGCGATTTCCTGATCCCGATCGTCTTTTACATGATCGGCCGGAACATCAGGAGGATCGAGGATGCCGACAGGCTGGTCTGGATCTGCACGATCCTTGTGCTTGCGGTCGGATTCTTCGAGTTCCTCTTTCTGGACATCTACACACGCATCGTCAGCATATTCGACTACTATGTCGCGCGGGGGACGCTGACCGCCGATGCGAATTTCGTCGAAGGATCCAACCTGTTCGTCTCCAGCACGCGCATCGGCGGCCGCAATTTCCTTGCCTTTCTGGGCAATGTCCGTGCATCCTCGGTGTTTCTCGAACCTGTGACGATGGGAAATTTTGGCGCGTTCCTGTGCCTGTGGGCGCTGTTCCGGAGCGGTATGCGGCACCGCCTGCTCATGTTCCTGGCGGCCTTCGTGGCGGTCGTGCTGCCTGACGCCCGCTTCGGCATGCTCGTCTGTTTTGCCCTGATCGCCGCCGCCATACTGGGGCGTATTCTGCCCCGGGTCAGCTGGTGGGCGCTGCCGCTCCTGGTGCTGTTCGCACTTGCGCTCTACGGCGGATGGTCCACGACCATCGGCTGGACGGACGATCTGGGTGGACGCCTGCTTCATGCCAGCCAGCTGCTCCAGAAGGTTACACCGGAGATCCTGTTCGGCGTGGAGAGGAACATCCCGTTCCTCGCCGACAATGGCTTTGCCTATTCGCTTGCACAGATCGGCGCTGTCGGGCTGATGGCGCTTTGGACCGCCTACATGTTCGCACCGATCGAAGATCAGCGCGCCATCCAGTTCAAGGCACTCGCGGCGACCTATATCGCGCTGCTCATGACGATTTCCAATTCGTTCTATTCCATCAAGCTGGCAGCCCTGTTCTGGGTCGCGGCAGGCGCCGCTGACGTGATGCGGACCAGAGACCGGCCTTCGTTTGATGCCCGCGGCCGCCAGAGCTCATGATGTCAGGTAGCAGGGTGCGAGTTGCCTGGGCTCAGGCCGGGATCACGGCCCTGTAAAGGTCTTCATATTCGCGCGCCTTTGCGGACCAGCCATAGCCGCTCGCCGCGGTGATGGCGTTCTCGCGCAGGTCAGGTTGTTCGCACAGATCCTGGAAGCCGGCCTGCAAGGCATCGGCCGCCCGGCGGCAGTCGGCAAAGTCAACCGTGCGAACGATTTCGTGTTTGCGTGCAACGGCGCTGAAGGCTTCGTTCGCCTCCACAACGGGCAGCAGACCGGCACTCATTGTTTCGATCAGAACGAGCCCGAAGCCCTCGTATTCCGAGGCGCTGACAAAAAAACTGCTCTGCGCGGTCAGCGCCTTCAACTCTGTGTCCGAAAGCCCGACATGAACCGCGACGCTGTCTGAAAGTCCGCGTGCCTCGGCCATTTCCGCAAGCTGGCCGCCGGTCAGATCGGATTCCATGCCCGCGATGTCCAGATGCCAGGCCGGGTCCGTGGCGCACAGCGTTGCCATCACATCCAGCAAGCGGTCCAGCCGCTTGTTGGCGGAAAAACGGCCAAGTGTCAGCAGGCATTTCCGTGGCTTTTGCGCTGCTGCATCCCCGAATTTGCCGACGTCGACACCGTTTTCGATCAATGACGTCTTCCGGGGCGCAATCCGGTTGAACAGCTCCAGGTCGCTGCCGCTGCAGCACACGAGCGCGGCGTACTGGTGTGTTGATAGACGCGTCAGCGTGTTGAACCAGACCTTTTTCAGCCGGGCGAACTTTCGCGTGTGGAAAAACCCGCCGTGGCTTGTGGCGACGAGCGTCCTGCGGTGAAAAAGTTTCGTGAGCGCCAGGAAGTCGTAAAAGAAATCGATCGCGTGAACATGCACAAGGGCGGCATTCGCAATCTCGCCCAGAACAGAAGGAGCGATCGGATACCGCGAGCTGCCGCGATACGGGATGCGCACGACATCGATGCCGTCAATCACTTCATGGCCGGGCAGCCTGGTGGCCGGGTCGGTAAAGAGACGGTCCAGCGTCACGACCTTGACGTCTGCAAACCGGTCCTTCTGATGAAGCGCCAGGTTCTTGACCACATCCTCCAGCCCTCCGATGCTCGGAGAGAACTGCCTGACAACATGAACGACAGACTTGTCTGAAAAGGCCGGCGCGGCGTCGTGAACGTTGCCTCGCTGACCTGTTGCGTCCATTTGAATGATCCGGTTGAGGGGTGTTGTCTGCCTGTGTCCGGTTTGACATTATCACCTGCCTGTCAACAAGATCTTTATCCAACCCATCATCCGGGAACCGACAGGCCCTCCGTGCGACAGAACCATCCGACCCGACACGTTCGCTTTTTCTCACGCCGGACAGGAGCGAGCGGTCCGGTCCGCCTGCTCACTTCGTTTGCGCTCATATTCACCCTCTGCGGAACGGCGGTTCAGGCAACCGGCTGCCTGCGCGGCGTCAACATTGCAGGTGCCGAATTCGGCGGACCGGACGCGAAGCATGGCGAAGGGTACATATACCCCTCCGATACGACACTCGACTGGGCAGCGGCGCAATCGATGACGGCGATCCGGTTGCCATTCCGGTGGGAGCGGCTGCAGCCGGAGCTCTACGGAGATTTCGACCCGGCAGAACTCGCGCGGCTGCAGGTCACGGTTCAGGCGGCAACGAGCCGGGGGCTGACAGTCATCCTCGACTTGCACAATTACGCCGAATACCGCGGCGACAGGATCGGGAATGGCGTGGTCAGCGCGGACGCGCTGGGCGATTTCTGGCGGCGGCTGACGCCGTATTTCGCATCGAACGACAAGGTCGTCCTCGGCCTGATGAACGAGCCGGCGGATATTTTGGCAAAGACCTGGTTCGAAGCCGCGCAAGCCGGCCTCGACGCCATCAGACAAGCCGGTTCGAACCAGCTGGTGCTCGTGCCCGGCACAATCTGGACCGGAGCCTCACACTGGTTCGATCCGCAGGAGGGCGGTTCAAATGCAGAGCACGCGGAGGCCGTTCGCGACCCGCAGGACAATTTCGCGTTCGAGGTTCACCAGTATCTCGACGAAGACTACTCGGGAACGCATGACAGCTGTCCGCGCGCCGATGATGCGATTGACGCCCTGAAGCAGGTCGCTGCCTGGATGGAAAAGCATGACTACAGGGGCTTCGTGGGTGAATTCGGCGGCACCACATCACAGGAGTGCCTCCAGGGTCTCCGGGACATGGTGGGCTATCTGAACGACAACAGCGATACCTGGATCGGGTGGACCGCCTGGGCAGCGGGCGACTGGTGGGGCAACTATCCCCTGTCGCTGCAGCCTGTCGATGGACAGATCCGGCCGCAGATGAAGGTGCTTGCACCTTTCCTGGCCGCAGACGCATCGGCCGGACAATGCGGGTTGACCGAACGCTAGAGTTTTTTCCGGTCAATCTGTATGATTTGACAAAGGCCCTGTTTCCGGACAGGTGCGGTTGCCGAAGCCCCGGCTAGCCTGCCGCGGCTCTCTTGTGCCCGAGATCCGTACCGGCCTCGCGGCTGTTGAGGAGGGCGCAGACGTCTTCGAGGACATCGAAACCCTGATCGAGTTCCTTCATCGTGCTCGTCAACGGGGCCAGAAACTTCAGGACCTGGTCATGACGGCCGCATGTCTCGACGATCAGTCCGCGCTCGAAACTCATCTTCTGGATCAGGCCTGCGACGTCCGCAGATGACCTGCTTTCCAGCCCCCACACGAACCCCTTGCCGCGATAGCTCAGCTCAAGGGCCGGATTCTCGGCGACAAGCTGTCCGAGCCTTTCCTCGATGTGTTCGGCCTTTGCCTTGACCTCGTCGTAAAACTCGAAGTCGCTCCAGAAATGCTCCAGGGCCACGGTCGCGGCAACAAAGGCCAGATTGTTGCCCCGGAACGTGCCGTTGTGCTGTCCCGGTTTCCAGACGTCATGCTCTGGCTTCATGAGAACGAGCGCCATCGGCAGGCCGTATCCACCGATCGACTTTGAAAGCACGACGATGTCGGGACTGATCCCGGCCTTCTCGAAACTGAAGAAGTCGCCGGTGCGCCCGCAGCCCATCTGGATGTCGTCAATGATCAGAAACACGCCGAACTGCCGGCACAAGCCTTCGAGGGCCTTGAGCCAGGATATCGGCGCAACGTTGATGCCGCCCTCTCCCTGGATGGGTTCGACGATGATTGCCGCCGGCGCAGTCCCGCCGTCCGACCTGGACTGAAGGGTCTCGGCAATGGCCGCAATCGAGGCTTCCTGGTCTTCGGGGGACGCACAGAAGGGCAGTCGCGTGTTTACCTGCTGCTCAAGATCCGGGAGACCTTCCTTGTAATAGGGGTTGTCCGTGAGCTGCAGCGAGCCGGCCGTCATGCCGTGGAACCCGTGGGTAAAGCCCAGGACATCGCGCCTTCCCGTCACCTTGCGCGCAATCTTGATCGCAGCCTCGACGGCATTCGTACCCGTCGGACCGCAGAACTGAAACCGGAAACTCATTCCCCGCGGCTGCAGGATCAACCGGTCGAACGCGTCGATGAACCGGTTCTTGGCGACCGTCGCGAAGTCGAGGCTGTGGGTTATGCCGTCGTCGGACAGATAGCCGATCAGAGCGTTGCGGATGACCTTGCAATTGTGCCCGTAGTTCAGGGCACCCGCACCGGCAAGGAAATCGATGTATTCGGTACCGTCCTCGGCAACGATCGTGCTGCCGGATGCCGACTTGGCCAGGAAGGGAAAACTGCGAACATAGCTGCGAACATTCGATTCAAGTCGGTGAGCCGGATCCACTTCTGTCAGCATGTTCATTCCATTCCCCGTCATCGCGCAAGGCCGGGTGTCGACCGTCAAACTGCGTTACAGACTCACGAAGTATGCTGACCGGGTCTTAAAATTCGAAAAAAAATCAAAGTAAAGAAAATGCAATTCCGTCGCGATATTTTCATCGCGGATCGCAATACTTGATTAAGCCTGAATGGAAAAACAATCCAGCAAGCGTTATACCAACCTTCATAGATAGAAACCCATTTCATGGCATCAAACCGGTCCACTCGGTCAGGCGTGGTGCGCAGCGCGATGCCGGCGCATCGGGCAAGCGCCGCAACGCAGCCGATGGCCGGGTTCTTTTGCCCCAATGCCGCGTTGCGATTTGCTTGAAGTGCCGGCACTAGCGCGCAAACCGCGCCTTGCCTTGTGGCAAAATAATCCCGGTGAAATGGGTTTCTATCTATGACGGTTGGCATTACTGAGTGACGAATTCGTCCCAGTAGCGCGCGAGCTTGAAGTCGTAGCTGTCCGGCACGAACGTCTCGAAGCCGCCGCTCGGATAGAGCGTGATCTCCCCCACGAAGATCCCTTCCGAAGTGTTGTAGAGATCTATTCTGGCAAATCCCAGTCCCTGGCTCAGGGACCGCGCGATTTCAAGCATGGCGTCGAACTTGTCGGGCTTCGGCAATTCTTCTGCGAGCAGGGGATAATAGTTCATGTGAACGGCAAGGCGTTCCCAATCCGGTGAATAGACACTTTCATACATGCCGTCGGGCTTGGGCGTGCGAACTTCGATATGCACGACATTGCCGTTGAAGCTGTAGAACCGGTAGTCACTCAGCAGCTCACCGGGCTCACCGATACACTTCTCGATGATGATGCGCGGCTCGACATTGGAATAGGCCCATTCCCGGTTGATCCGCGAATGGTCGGCGGACAGCCATTCGGCTTCCGGCCTCTGCTTCATCAGGTCACCGATGTCGCTTTGCCCGCGCAGGAAAAACCCGGCGCCGCTTGCGTGGGTCGGTTTGACGACCGCCGGCAGTGCCACCGTTTTCCAGTCGACTGATGCCAGATCGGTGCCCACCCAGTAAGTCGGGATCACGACCGTGTCGCCGACCCGCTCGGTGATGTAGCCCTTGGCATCCGCCTTGTCGACGACCTTGGAATAGAGAGGATTGCGGTCTTCCAGCTTCCGGATCTGCTGATACTCGGAAAACCGGACCGGCGATTTCCAGTCGGGAAAGCGGCCGAAGATCGAGAAGTACTTCCAGGTCAGATAGATCTTGTCCGGGAAAACGGAGATCAATCTCCAGAAGATACGCTGCATCCTGTGTTTGACACTCGCATGTTTCTTCGGACCGGCCGCAACACTATCCATCTCGATTACCTGAAACCCCACTCCTTAAACCATTGTCAACACGAACATGGTCATTGTCTCCACAGCGCATGCGGGGTGCATGCAAACGGCATGAAGCGCGTTTAAGCACACAAGCGTTAATTTCCGACTTAACGACAAAGCCACCCGATCGTGCACAGGGAGACATTCGTGAACGGACAGAAGATCCTCCTGATCTCAAGACACGATTACAGGACCGGCTGGCGCGCCGGCCGGCACTTCCTCGCCGATGCCTTTCGGGATCTGGGTGCAGCTGTTCAGTTCTTTTCCGTCGGCTTCAGTGCGCTTTCGATGCTGAGCGACGATCATCGGAAAAATCTGTTTGGCCGGGCCAATGCCTGGCAGACCGTGGATGGGATCGATTGCTATCTCTGGCGTTCTCCGGTGCATCCGTTCGGCAGAGGTCTCGGCAAGTTCGAAGGCCTGACCGACACCCTGTTTCGCTGGTGGATCCGATCTGCGTGCAAGGCGCTTGACGATGCGGCGCGCGATGCAGACCTGATTGTCGTGGAATCCGGGATTTCCGCTGCCCTGATCGGCCGCATCCGCCGGTCGGCGCCAAATTCGAAAATCATCTATTTCGTGGCGGATCTGCTCGAAACGATCGGGGCGCACACCTTCATATCGAAACAGCTCTACCGCGACAGGCAGGCAATCGACAGCATCGTGGTCGTGGCCCGGGCGATGGCGCCACACTTTCAGAACTTCGGCCGTCCCGTTTTTTTCGTTCCGCACGGGGTGTCGAAAGCCGACTTCGACGGAATATCCGCAAGCCCGTATGAAACGGGCCGCAATGTCGCGACGGTCGGGTCCATGCTGTTCGACGCGTCCTTTTTCGACGTTGCCGCGGATGCGTTTCCCGATGTTCATTTCCACCTCATCGGCACACCGGGCATTGAAGGCACGTTCAACAATGTCACCGAATACGGCCGCATGCCCTTTCGGGACACCTTGCCGTACCTGAAACACGCGGACGCAGGCGTTGCGCCCTACAGGCAGCGCGCGGACGCCGCCTATCTCGCGGATTCAAGCCTCAAGCTGATGCAGTACGAGTACCTGAGACTGCCGGCAATCTGCCCGGTCTTCGCGGTTGGTGACAAGATCAACCGGCACGGATATGAGCCCGGAGATCCCGACTCCCTCGTTTCGGCAATCACGGCGGCTCTAGGGTCGACGTTCACCGACGAGGCATCGGGCGTGCTTGACTGGAAGGATGTCGCCAATCGTCTGCTTGGCCTCGACCAGGATCAACCACTCATCAAATCTTAAGCGAATTCGGATATTCAACGTACAGGAGCTCCCCACGAGCCGATCGCCGCGAACAGGTCCACTCCGGCGATGCAAACTCTCCGTCGCAAGAAAGGACCGCTCGTCAACCGGGGCGGAGACAGGGACACGAAGCGCGATCCAATGGCATCCATGCTGCGAATGTCGGTCATCAACACCTCCGCGGGCATGTTGTCCATGCTCATGGGTTTCGTGTGCAGCATCATTGTCGCGCGGACGCTCGGTGTCGAAGGCACGGGCATTGTCGCATATGCACTCTGGTTCATGTCCGTCGCGACCGTGGTCTCGGATTTCGGGATGCCGCAGGCCGCACTTCGCTTCATTGCCCGAGACGCGGACGCGGACGTCAGGAAGAGCCCGCTTTTCCGGAACCTGCTCAGACGTTTCGTGCTGACAACCGGGCTGATGGCAGGCGGCATCCTGCTTTACGCCCTCTGGCAGCAGAGCCAGGACAACATGCCGGGATCAATGGTCTGGGTCGCCACGACCGTCCTGTTCCTCAGCTATGCTTACGCAACAATGGCCATCGGTGCCGGTCAGGGTCTCGGGCAATTCGACCGGACGGCGGCGATGACCCTTGTCGGCTGTCTCGTCCAACCGGTGCTGGTCTTTGCAGGGGCCTTCGTGCTTGGCCCCGTCGGCGCTATCCTGGGCCACGCGACCCGTCATCTGCCGCAGGCGCTTGATCTCCGGCGATATGTCGGCGGCCCCCCTCCCGCGGATCGCAAACTGCCGAACGACGTGGTGCTCTACGCGCGCAACAACTGGTTTTCGGGCAGCATATTCGCGCTTTTCGGCGCGCGCATCGAACTCGCGGTCATCGGCTTCTTTTTCACCTTCACTCAGGTCGGCTACTATGCGATCGGGCTGACCATGTCGGGCATGGTTGCGCAGTTCGCGATTTTCAGCCTGGCATTCGTCATTCCGCAATTCGGCGTGCTCCATGATCAAAAGGACGACAGGGCCATCCGGGTTGCTTTCGAGGGCACGATACGCTGGCTTGGAATCGTGATTGCGCCAATCGCGATCGGCGGTGCCTCGATCGCGCCGGAACTGATACCGCTCGTCTTCGGCGAGGACTTCCGCCCCGCCGTCTGGCCGGCCGTGATCCTTCTCGGCTTTTCCATCGCCCAAGCGCTGTCCTCCGTGATTTCCCGCGCGATCCTTGCCAAGGACCGCAGCGCCGACGAGCTGCGCATGACGATTGCATGGTGCGCAATCACCACGGTCGCGCTCCTCCTGATCGTTCCCGCCTTCGGTCCGATCGGGGCGGCGATTGCGCGTGCGGCGGCAAGCGTGCTGCTTCTCCTGATCCTCGGCATCTACTGCCGGCGTGTGCTCCAGCTGAAGATCCCGGTGCTTGCGCTGCTGAAATGCATCTGCGCCGCCCTGCTTTGCGCCGGCACCGCCACGCTCGTTTTGTCCAGGCTCGACGGCATTGCCGGACTACTGATTGCCGTAAGCGCCGCCGCCGTGGTCTATCTCGGCGCGCTGGCGGCGTTTCGCACGGTCCCGAAATCCGAGTACGAACCGGTGTTGACCAGCGTCCGCGATCGTTTGCGCGGCCTGAAAGCAACTTAGCAGCCGGCGTGCGTTGCCTTTGACTCACCTGCAATCGATCCGGTTAAGGCGATATTAGGTCACCACCGCTATGCTCGCGCCATCGACCGCTACTTGGAGTTGTCGCCGATTGCGGATGCGAGCCGCGCCCGGCTGGCTTTTTTGTGGCGGCGCGACGGGGGACCGGCAGTCATGCGCCCAATCAACCGGAAAGACCCATTCGAGCCATGTCCTTGACGAACACCTTCGGCGATCGTTTTGAAACGGTCCTCCACTCGACCCAAAAAGTCCTTTCGAAAGAAGTGGTGAGTGCCTTCTCGGTTGGCGTATTCTCGCTGATCGTTCTGGGCACGCTTGCCCTAGCCTATTTCAACCCGGTCTATAACTGGGACATTCTGGCCTATGTCGGGATCGCTGCCGAAGATCAGCTTGAAAGCCCGGACGACATTCACAAGCTGGCCTATGGCGAAGTGAAGGAAGCGGCATCCGATCTGCAGTTCTACAAGATCACGGCCAGCATCCCCTACCGGGTCAATCAGTACGAGCAGCCGGAGCATTTCGTGTCGCTTTTCCCGATGTTCCGGGTGAAGGTCGGCTACATCAAAGCGATCAAACAGCTTGCAACCGTGACCGGCCGCGTGCACGCGACAACGATCATCTCAACCGTTTCTGCAGCGGCCATCGGGCTCTTCATTCTCTTCTGGAGTGCCCGGCAGAACTTCGTCCAGGGTCTGATGATCATCGGCCCGGCCGCAATGCTGATCGGATACACCTTTTCGGCGCGCGAGGCGACGCCGGACCTCATGATGGCGGCCTTTGCGTTGCCGGCGCTCTATTTCGTCTGCCGTGAGCGGCCCCTTTTTGCCGCGCCCTTCCTGTTCATGATGTTTCTGGTCCGGCCGGACGGGCTCCTGCTGTTCTTCGCGCTGCTGCTTGCAGCGCTCGCCGTCGGCAGGGACCGGCTGGTCTATCTCGCTCTCTTCGCCGGGGCCCTGTTGCTCTATTTCCCGATCACGAGTTCTGCCGATCATCCGGGCTGGTGGCCGCATTTCTATTTCTCGAATGTCGAGTACCAGGATGACATGCGCGGCTTCGATCCGGCCTTCGACGCTGTGCTCTACGTCAAGGCGCTTGTGGTCAATCTCGCCCGGACCGTGCAGGCCTTCAACTGGCTGATGGTGCTGGCGATCTTCCTCCTCGGCTTCGGACTGCTCTTGCGCAACGGCGCAAACGTCTCCAAGGGACAATGGATAGCGGTCATCGCGATCACGCTCTGCATTGGTGGCAAGTTTGTCACCTTCCCGCTCCCGGACGACCGGATCTACCTACCCTACATGCTGCCGCTGCTGGTCGTTCTGATGGAAATCTGGAAACCGGTGTTTTCGCATTCTATCGAGGAAGACCGCTCCCGGGTCTGACAAACCAGCATGTTGATCCGAAAACAAAAACGCCGCCCGGACGGGCGGCGTTTTCAATTCTCAAGTCTACGCCTGAAGCGTTGACCTCAAGCTTTCCTGCGGGACCTGTAAAGCGCCATGCCGCCAAGCGCGGTCAGCAGGAGGATACCGCCAGCCGGGAGCGGAACAACCGTTGCGCTGACTTTCCAGTGGCCCAGCTGCTCAGGCGTGCCGTGGGTCGTCGCATCGACGCTGAAGTTGTAGGTGCCCGGTGCCAACACGCCGATAGTTGTGCTGCCCGTACCGCCGAATACGTAATTCAGGATCGGGTTAAAGAACGTGCCGTCGAAGCCGCCCGTTGTGCCTTCATGCGGCATCCAGCTGAACGCGATCTTCGTTGCCTTGGTGATTGTCATCTCCCAGGCATCTTTGTACTGGGTGTTATTGCGATGACGAATGGTGCCGAAGATGTGGTTCACCGGTCCAGCAAGGGTGAAGGACGGATTGCCGTCCGTAGACACCTGGCTGAAGTCGTCAACCAACGCTGCACCAGCGTCATCCGGGTGACGCGGAGACGGGCCGGACTCGGAAATGTCTCCGACGATTAGTCCAGAAGCCGGTGCAGCGACTGCCGCCCCGGTAAATGCCAGCGGAAGCGCTACCGCCGCCGCAATTGCCAAACTCAGAATTCTCATCTGGTAACTCCTACCAAAACGAACTTTGCCCAAAATGTGATAAAAGCGTGCCCTTTGCACAGAGCCTTCTCAAATCTGTTGGATTCTATCCACATGGGCAAATTAACACATTATTAATGCAACGTAAATAGCGCAAAAAAACAAAAAACTCTTTCAAATCAATATTTTAACAGGACGCTTCTTGATATTTGATTGCCAAAAAGTCAACATAGACAAGATTTCGATCAATTTTCACTGCGCCCAACAAGGCCGGTTTGACCTCCGGGCGTGCTGCCCGGCAAAGCAAAAACCCGCTCTCAATGGAGCGGGTTCTGTCATCCGGATGCAAAGTTGCCGGTTGGCGGGTCAGCCTGTCTGTGACTTGATGAAACCGTTGACGATGCTGACGATTCCCTTGGACAGAAGATCGTCGAAGGCATCGCAGAACGTGTCGACATTCTCCGCCGTGCACACGAGCGGCGGCTCCAGGCGGATCACGTTGCGATTGTACTCCGTGAAGGCCACCAGGATGTCGTAGTCCCGCAGCAACTGCGCACCGATAAAACCGGACAGAGACCCTTTCAGCTTTTCGTCCAGAAGAGACAGCATCGGACGCAGCACGACCGGCATGGTCTTCGAGAAGTCCTGGAATTCGAGACCGACCATCAGGCCCTCACCGCGCACGTCCTTGATGATCTTCGGATATTTCTGCTGCAGTTGCTTCAGACGGGCAATCAGGTGCGCGCCGACCTGTGCGGCGTTTTCGATCAGGTCTTCGTCGTAGAGAACATTCAGCCCTTCTATCGCCGTGATGCTTGCCTCGCCGATCCCGCCGAACGTCGCCTGGGCATGGATCATGGCCGTTTTCGGAGACCCGTAGGCCTTCATGTAGACGTCGCGTTTCGCGATCATCGCGCCCACGGCCGCCTTGCCGGCACCAAGCGACTTCGCCAGCGCGGTCACGTCCGGCACCACGCCATAGTGTTCGAAGGCATAAAACTTACCGGTGCGGCCATACCCGCACTGCACCTCGTCCGCGACCCAAAGGACGTTGTGCGTGTCGCACAGCGCGCGAACGCCCTTCCAGTAGCTTTCCGGTGCGGAGATGATGCCGCCACCGCCCTGGATCGTTTCCAGAACGACCACGCCGATATCGGCATCGGCTTCAATCGCCCGGGTCAGCGCCTCCAGATCGCCGAACGGAACCTTGATGTGATTGTCGACGAGCTTGAAATCGCCCTGGTACAGATCGGAATCCGTGATCGACAGAACACCCTTGGTCTTGCCGTGAAAGGAATTGCCCGCATGCACGATCTTGCAGTTTTTCCTGCCTGAGGCGCGTTCGGCCACCTTGACCGCCGCTTCCATGGCTTCCGATCCGGAGGATCCCAGGAAGACCATGTCCAGTTCGCCGGGCGAACAGGCAGCCAGGTTCTTTGCAAGTGCCGTGGCGTATTGGGACAGGAACGCAATCGCTATCTCGTGGCGGCCTTCTTCCTGAAACTTCTGACGCGCCGCGATCACCCTGGGATGATTATGGCCATGTGCCAGCGATCCGAACCCGCCGAAGAAATCCAGGATCTTCCGGCCGTTCTGATCGACATAGTACATGCCTTCGGCCGTCTCGATCTTGACCTTGTGAAACCCGAGCAGCTTCATGAAATGGAACTGGCCGGGATTGATGTGCTCCTTGAAGAGATCCGCCATTGTCCCTGCGTCAAGCGCCTTGGCCTCTTCGACCGTGATCAGGTCCGGCTTGCCGGGATCGGGCAGATCTGCGCCGGAATGCTCGAAGTCGTCACGAAGTGCGGTGTTCTGCATCATCAGGAATTCCTATTCTGCCGGCTGGGCGGTGCCCTGTCCGATGCCGGTGCCACTGTCTTTTTGCGCGCGGTATTCGTCGTAGGCTGCAATCAGCATGTCCTCGTCCCGATACGCCGGAACCCAGCCGAGTTGACGCTCGCCCTTGGACACATCCAGAACGCACATCTCGTCCGCAATCAGATACTGTTCCGGGTCCATGATCGGCATGTTCAGGGCATCGAGCAGGTCGAGCGTCCGCTTGACCGCGAAGCCCCAGGTCGGCACGAGGAGCGACCTTGAATTCGCATGCTTGACGAGGTCCCCCAGGAGTTTTCTGACCGGCGGCGGATCGATCGACCCGAGGTTATAGGCCTCGTTCGGGACACCCGCCTTCCAGGCCTTGTAGGCCGCGTCGGCGCAGTCATAAACGGAAATGAACTGGTAGGGATTCTTGCCCGAACCGATCATCGGGACCGGCAGGTTGAGGTCGATCAGCTTGAAGAGTTTCGTCAGGATACCCAGACGGCCCGGCCCGATGATGAGGCGCGGCCTGAACAGCGTTATGTCCATGCCGCGCTGCCGCCACTCCTGCGCAAGCGTTTCGGTGTCCAGCTTCGACTGGCCATATTCGCCAAGGGGTGAGACCGGATGATCTTCCGTCATCGGATAGGTGACGGTGTGACCGTAGACCATGTCGGTCGTGTAGTGCACGAGCCGGCCGGCTCCGGCGCGGTCCATCGCCTCGATGATGTTTTTCGTGCCGTCGTAGTTGACCGGATAGAAGAAGTCGTGCCGCTTGGCGCGCACCTGGATCGGTGACAGCATTTTCGCCGACAGGTTATAGACCATGTCATCGCCCGACATCGGCACCGCGGCAATCGCCTCCGGGTCCGTCACGTCGCAACCGATGAAGCGCGCCTTGGCGTAGATGTGCCTGTTCGTGTCCGCGATATCGGCGACGATCACCTCTTCGCCTTCTTCTGAGAGGCGTTTCGCGAGCTGCCGGCCGACGAACCCGTCGCCGCCAAAGAGGATATGTTTCACTTCGGAGTCTCCTCAAGAGAAGCTGTTTGAACCTTGGCCTGCGCCGCCACCGCGTCCTGTTTCGAGCCGCCCTGCGCGATGAAGACCGTGCCGACGCAGATCAGCGCGATCCCGAAAACCCGCATCGCGTTCAAGTCTTCCTGGAAGATGAAGTACGCGTAGACGGCGACGACGACGTAAGCGAGCGACAGGAACGGATAGGCGTAGGACAGCTCGACCTTGGACAGGACGTAGAGATGCGACGCCATGGAAATCACGAAGGTACACAGTCCGAGGAACACGAATGGCGTGAAGACAACCTGCAGCAGTTTGACGACCAGATTGCTGTGCAGCGAGCTGAAATCACCGATCTGGGTCATGCCGTATTTCAGCATGATCTGCGCAGCGGCATTTGTCAGAACCGTGAACAGAATGAAGGGCAGGTAGGTATTCATGCAAGGCCGTCTCCGCACGCGATTTCTATCAGTCGGACTATCCCGTGAATTCAATTAGATTAGATTAATTCGAAATTCTTTTTATTTACCCGCCTTCGTATGAATAACGCTTCGTTACTTGAAAGGCTGGATTTTTATTTGGTTTCAACTATCCTTTGATAACAACCTCCTAATTCAAGGCCGTTCTGCGCCAGAAATCGGAAAGCAGTGCCGGATCGCGCAGGGTCTCGAGTCTCTGCCAGTCGGGAAACGATGCCTTGAACGTCGCAGATGACATTCTGCGATCCTTGTAGGGATTGATTGCCCCGCCCGCCGCAAGGGTTATTTCATCCAGTTCCTGAAGAAGCCGCAGGGTCGGGCTGCCCTTGTCGGGAAAGTCCAGCGTCAGCGTGTAGCCGGCACGCGGGAAACTCATGAAGCCCGGGCTTCGGACCTGGCCGAACCGTTTCAGCACCGTCAGGAACGAACCGTGCCGGTTTGCCTGTGTGCACTCGAGCAGCTTTTTCACCGTCTCGAAACCGGCCTCTTCCGGGATGACGCTCTGGTGCTGATGCAGGCCACGCGGGCCATAGAGGCGGTTCCATCGCCCGATCCGGTCCAGCGGGAAGAAGAACTTTTCAAACCCGACCGTCCGGGTGGAAACACCGGCCGGTGCACCGCGGAAGTAGGTTTCGTTGAACAGCCGGAGAAACGGTCCCTGCAGCGGGGTGACCGGCGGCGTGAACGGCACCTTGAGCGGCGACGCGCTCCCGGCAGCCGGGTGTCCGCCCTCCGTTTCATGATCGCCCGCGATCAGGTGTCCGCGTCCGAAACGCCGTCCCCTGCTGATCGAGTCGAGCCAGGCAACGGCATATTCGTGCCGGTCGTCAGCTTCCTGTGCAAGTCCGAAATATTCTTCGAGATCATTGAAGCGGGTCGTCTCCTGCCTGATCGACGACGCCCCAACGCGCATCAGCTGGACAGTCGCCTTGCGGATCAGACCGGTCAGGCCGAGACCGCCGACGGTCGCTTCGAAGAGACCGGTTGCGTCCCCGGGCCTGATGACGAGCGGCCCCCTGTCCGTCCGGTCCAGATGTATCTCGGTCACGTGACAGCCGAACGTTCCCTTCCGGTGATGGTTCTTGCCGTGGATATCGTTCGCGATGGCGCCGCCAAGCGTGACGAATTGCGTTCCCGGCAAGACGGCGGGGAACCATCCCTTCGGAGCCACCGCGTCGATGAGTTCGGAGAGCAGCAATCCGGCCTCGGCCTCCAGCAGGCCCGTCGTCTCGTCAAAGGAAAGGATCTTGCGGGCTGATCGCGTGGCGATCGCGACGCCGGCGGCGTTCAGGCAACTGTCGCCGTAGCTGCGGCCATTGCCGTAGGGCAGTGCGCCGCCGGATGCGCGCGAGTCATCGAGGAATGCCTCCGGCTTCAACAATCCGGACGTTTCAACGCTCAACCCGCCCCAGCTTTCAACATGTGCGTTCATGGGACTCACCAGACAGCGGCGACGAGGAACAGAAGCGCGCCGCACCCGATCATCAGCTGGCTGCGCCAGTCCTTCAAAATGAACACGATCGGATCCTCGTGCATCTCGTCGCGGCGGGCCAGGATCCAGATCCGCATGATGATGTAGAGGATCAGGGGACACAGCAGCCAGATCATCTGAGGCACGGAATAGGCGCGCTCGATCGCGGGACTTTGAATGTAAAGCGCAAGCACGAGAACAGCGGCAAAACCCGACGTCATGCCTGCCTGGGAAATCGTTTCGAGATCGACGTGCCGGTAGCCGCGGCCGGTGACTTCCCGCGACGCGATTTCGCCAACCTGCTGCAGTTCGGTGAACCGTTTGACCAGTGCGAGCGAGAGGAAGAAAAACACCGAAAAGGCAAGCAGCCAGAAGGAATATTCAATGCTCGCGGCAACGCCACCGGCCAGCACACGGATCGTGTAGAGCCCCGCAAGCACGAACACGTCCAGCAGCAGCATGCGCTTGACCGAGAATGAATAGGCTGTCGTGATGACCAGGTACAGCGCCAGAATGCCCGCAAAACCGATCGGCAGAGCCGTGGAAATCAGGAACGCCATCGCGATCGAGCCGAAAGCCAGAGCGAGGCCGTTCGGGATGCTCAGTTCACCGCTTGCAAACGGCCGTTTCCACTTAGTCTTGTGATTGCGGTCCGCTTCAAGATCCAGCAGATCGTTGAGGATATAGATCGCCGACGCCGAGAGCGAGAAGGCGACAAAGGCCAGGACGGCACTCAGAAACACCGATCCGATGAAGATCTCGTGCGCCATGACCGCCGGGACGAAGATCAGCGTGTTCTTCAGCCACTGGTGCGGCCGCATCGCCTTCAGCGCCGCTTTTGCCTGGCTTCCGCCCGCATCGACCCGGCTGGCACCCGATTGTTTCTGCCATCGGTCGGCCGCCCTGTCCGGGGCCACGACAACCGCTTCTGATGCGGCTTCGAACAGACATACGTCATGATGCGAGTTGCCGTAATATTCGAACCCCAGATCTCCCGCCTCGGCTTCGATCCGGGCCAGTTTGCGCCCCGAGGTGAGGTTGGTTTTTTCGTCGGACGCAAGCACGGCGTCGAACAGGCCCAGATGTTCCGAAACGGCGTGGGCGAGCTTTTCGTTTGACCCGGTTGCCAGCACCAGCCGCCGTCCGAGCGCCTTCTGGCTTTCCAGTCCGGTCACCACTTCGGAGCGGTAGGGCAGAACGGTCACGTCGATCTCGGCCGTTTCGGCCAGGCGGGCCTTGGTGTAGGCGATGCCTCTGAGAACCCAGCCGAACAACGAGAACACGATCAGGGGGTTGCGCCGCAATGCCTGGAACAGGCTTTCCCAAAGCAGGTCCGTGCGAAGCAAAGTCCCGTCCAGGTCAACGTAGATCGCCCTGTTTGAAGTTTCTAAGCGCTGATCCATCACGCAGTTGCCCCGAGACCCAACCCGCTATGTGGCCCTCTGCGGAGCCATCGGAGCGTGATCTCTTTCCCTGATTGCCTTTGTCGTTTGCACACATGACGTGCTCTTTAAGGCTTGAACTACCGGAAATTTCTTAGCACGTGCTTTAGAGAATTTCGGAAGCCCAATAATTATCGGGTATTTTTGCGTAATTTACGCTCATTTTGGACAAAACGATGCGCTTATACTTACTCTTTCCTTAATTTTAAGTGTCTGATTTGACCTATTGCGACAGTGACAAACATTCAGGACCGTCAGCCCGGAAAGGCGGCGAAATCAATGTGTCCGACCGTACACCGGAACCTGCCCGACTTCGCCTGCTCCAGGTGCCCGGTGCGCCAGGCCTCGACATCTTCGCGCGTCGCTCCGTAGCGCGTACCGAGCCGGCTCCAGCCCCCGAGAAACTCTTCCAGGAAACCCGTGTCGGATGGACCGATCTGCCAGTCGGACCGCCCCTGCACCACGTTGTAGCCGGACGCCTTGAACAGCTCGACCGCGCGCGGTGCGGCGCCCGGCCCCAGGGCATTGCCGAAGCCCTTGTCCGACAGCTGGTCGTCGTTCAGCGCATTGCGCATCGCCTCGTCAAGAGGTGCCGCGGGTTCGAACCCGATCCGGCCGTCATAGGTCAAACTGGCAAGGAACGGTTTGCCGGCCCCGACCACGCAGTTCACGAGGCGCTGAAGAAACGGCTCGGAAACCAGATCGAGGAAAGCGGATGTGCTGAGCGCGTCGACCCCGGCAAAAGGCAATGCCTCGACATCTCCGGCAAGATCGATCTGGAGCACGGACAGGTCTCCCGTGCTCTTTCCGCGCCAACGCGACGCCGCCACTTCAAGCAGAGCGGGATCATGGTCCGTCAGGAGCCAGCCGGTGTCTTCGGGCAGATGGTCCTTCAACGCCGCAACCGTTGAGCCTGCCCCGCTCGCAAGATCAAGGATCCGGGGCGCTGCGGCGGGCACATGTTCCAGGAACGCAGCCTCGACGGTCCGGTCTCTTGCGGCAACATCCAGCGGTTCTCTCAGCGCCAGCCATTCGGAAGAAAACCCGCTCATCGGCCCGCCCCGCCCAGGGCATCGGCAAACCGTGCCGCCGCATCCCGCCAGTCCGGAAGCGCTTCGGCTGCGCGCCGCGCCGCTGCAGCCATATCGAGGCGCGCGCGTTCGTCGCTCAACAGCGACTTCAGCGCAGCGCTGAGTTTCCCGATGTCCTCCGTTCCACAATAGATCGCGGCGCCGTCCGGAAGCGTATCGGCAACGGCACCACCACCGCTGCCGATCACGGGGAGCCCGTGCGCCAGCGCTTCCGTGTAGGCCATGCCATAGCCTTCGTAACGGCTTGCCAGCACGAAGACGTCCGCCTTCCGGTAAAAACCGGAAAGCTCGCCGGGTGCAACGGCGCCCTTGAACGTAACGCGGTCGGTAAGCGCGAGCGCGGACAGCTGTTCCTGCAGCGCGGCATGGCACGCCGGGTCGGCGTCAAGTCCGCCGACAATGTCCAGGTGCCAGTCGAACTCCCGAAGACCGTCGAGCGCGGCAAACAGCAGATCGTAGCCTTTGCGCCTGACCACAGTGCCCACCGAGAGCAGCCGAAGCCTGCCGGTGGCTCTGCGCGCCGCGCAGTCCTGCTTTTCGGTTCCCGGCAGAACGACGGTGATGCCGTCAGCTGCAACGCCAAAGAGCTCCGCGACCTGCGTGGCCGTGGCATGACTTGTCACGATCACGTGCCTGGCGTGGCCCAGCGCGTTGCGCTCGCTGTCAAGAAGACCTGACGCCTGCGCGCCGGATAATCCGGTTTCACGGCACAGGGGATGATGGACCAGGGCGACAAGATCGAGCCGGCCGGAAGTAAACGCAGCAACCTCCGGCATGGCGCCGAAAGCGAGGCCGTCGACAACCACCAGGGCACCGTCCGGGAGCCCGTCGAGCCCGGTCCGGGCCTCTTCAAGTGTTCCGGCATCGGGGAAGGGAAATCCCGCGCCGAGCGGCACCAGCTCCACCTGCCAGCCAAGGTCCTGCAGTCCGGCAATGATCTTCCTGTCGTAACCGTATCCGCCTGTCGGCGTATCCAGCTCTCCGGGGTAAGCGAAATAAAGCCTGTTCATGCGATGTCAGATCTTGGCCTCGTACCAGGCGCGCGCGACGTGGGATTCCGAAATCGTGACCCGCACGGCGTCGAGTTCGTTTCCGGGACGGCCAAGCCGGCCTTCGCGCGCTGCCCTGGAAAGGTGATCATGTATGTGCTTGGTCAGGAATTCCGTCGTCGTGTTGACGCCTGCGAACTCCGGAACATCGTCAAGGTTCTTGTAGTTGAGCGGCTCCAGAACCTCCTTCAGGGCTTCGTGAGCCCGGCCGATATCGATGACCACACCGTTGTCGTCGAGTTCCCCGGACAGAAAGGCCGCGTCGATGACAAAGGTCGCACCGTGCAGGGCCTGCGCCGGTCCGAAAAGCTCCCCCTTGAAGGAATGGGCAATCATGACGTGGTCGCGAACTTCTACTGCAAACATTTCCTGGTTCCTGAAACTGCGGGTGAAACGGGCATCTGAGAAAAACCGAGCCCCGTTCTAGCAAGTTTTTTCGTCATAGACGACAAGGGTCATCAGCACATCTGACGCTTTGTTCAACAAATCGGGAAGCCGGTCGGGCAAGTCCGCGAAGGCGAGTCTGTGGCTGATGAGACAATCCAGAACCGGGTCCTTCAGCAACGTCAGCGCTGTCTCCAGGCGGCGCCTGTAGGTCCAGCGCGCCTGGCGTTCCACCGCTATGGTGCCCACCTGGCTGGACACAAGTTTCAGGCGGCGGCAATGAAAGTCGGCACCCAGCGGAACGGCAACGTTTTCAGCACCATACCAGCTCATTTCGATGATGGACGTGCCGTCTCCGGCGCATTCCAGCGCGGTTGAAAGTCCGGCTGCCGTGGCACTTGCATGGAACACGATGTCCTGGTTTCGCGGCGCGTTTTGCGGCAGTGCAAAAGAAAGTCCGAGAGCATGCGCAGTTTTTGCACGCTCAGGGTTTGTATCGATGACGGTGACCGCTGATCCGGGCAGCTGTCCGGCAACGTAAGCTGTCAGGAGACCGACGACGCCGCCACCGACCACGCAGATGTGATCCCCAGGTGATGGTTTTCCGTCCCATATAGCGTTAATCGCTGTTTCCATATTGGCTGCAAGAACAGCACGTTCCGGCGAAACGCCATCTGGAATCGGCACACAGGCATCGGTTGGGAGAGTGAAGGCACTTTGATGCGGGTAGAGCGAAAATACGGTTTGGCCGGCAAGAGCCGGATCGCCCTCACGCACCGTACCGACCGCGGCGTAGCCGTATTTGACGGGGAACGGAAAGTCTCCCGTCTGGAACGGTGCGCGCATGCGTTGCCATTCGCTCTGCGGGACCTCTCCACGAAAGACAAGCCCCTCCGTGCCGCGGCTGACGCCGGAAAAGAGCGTGTCCACGAGCACCTCTCCGCCTTGCGGTCGCTTTGCCGCAACCGGCTTGATTTCGCATTGCATTTTTTCGGTGTACCACAGCGCCCGAGCCTCGGCTGTGTCGCGCGTCACCACCCCTTTGTCCGTCATTCCCGTAACGTTCCGCTTGTTCACTTGGCCAGTGTCAATATCAGGACATTTTGACATGCGCACTATCGCCACGATTGCCCGGATTGGAAGTCACAAAAATGTTTCGAGTCTCTGACCCCTCCCGTTCAGACATTTCAGCGCGCAAAATGACGGTCAGGCGGCTTTTATTCGCCGCACTGCTTGCAATCAGCTTTTTCGGGCTGACGGCACTGATGGCGGTCACCCTGTCGCCCGGCGGGCTGACACCGCTCGACCTGTTCATCTTGCTCTGCTTCATGGTGACGCTTCCCTGGACGATCATCGGGTTCTGGAACGCGGTCATCGGCCTGCTGGTCATGCGGCTTTCGCGCGATCCGGTGAAAGCGGTCTGTCCCATCGCTCCCGGCAACGCGACCGCACCCCTGACGAGTTCGACGGCATTGCTTTCGTGCGTGCGCGACGAGGATGTCGACAGCCTTGAGAAAAACCTCAGCGCGATGGTGTCCAACCTGATCCGCTCAGGCCACGCGCCGCACTTCAAGCTGTACGTTCTGAGCGACACTTCGCAGGACACGATCGCTCTCCACGAACAGGAAATGGCGGCCCGGCTGTCTCAGAGATTTGACGGGCAGATGGACGTCGTTTACCGCCGCCGGTCCATGAACACCGGATACAAGGCGGGCAATATCGAGGACTTTTGCGAGCGCTGGGGCGATGAACACGACTTTGCGCTTGTGCTTGACGCCGACAGTTACATGTCCGCGGACGCCATTGCGACGCTTGTACGCCGCATGGAAGCGAACCCGAATGTCGGTATCCTGCAGAGCCTCGTGGTCGGCCTTCCGACCGACAGCGCCTTTGCACGCGTCTTCCAGTTCGGCATGCGGCTCGGCATGCGCTCCTACACGATCGGCAGCGCATGGTGGCAGGGCGATTGCGGACCGTACTGGGGTCACAACGCACTTCTGCGGCTGAAGCCGTTCAAGGAGCATTGCCGCCTGCCGGTCCTGCCCGGCAAGGGTCCGCTCGCCGGAACGATCCTGTCCCATGACCAGGTGGAAGCGGTCCTGATGCGC
This sequence comes from Roseibium sp., assembly GCF_965229775.1. Taxonomy (GTDB): domain Bacteria; phylum Pseudomonadota; class Alphaproteobacteria; order Rhizobiales; family Stappiaceae; genus Roseibium. The sequence goes on along the minus strand of NZ_OZ245929.1, from coordinate 2,681,614 downwards.
CGTGCGGGCTATGAGTGCCGCGTGCTTCCGCTGGAAACCGGCAGCTACGAGGACAATCCCCCGCATCTGCTGGAATTCATCCGGCGGGATCTGCGCTGGTGCCAGGGCAATCTCCAGTACCGGCGCCTCATCGGCATGAAGGGCCTGAAACCCGTCAGCCGCGCGCAACTGGTCCTCGCGATCCTGATGTTCCTCGGTTCTCCCGCATGGATCGGCTTCATGGTCGGTGCCGCAGTGCTGGGAATGACGACGGACTATGCCCCCTATCGGGCGGACACGGGCGTCGTGATGTTCTTTACAGTGCTCAGCATGGTTTTCGCGCCCAAGATCGCGACCGTGGTCGACGTGCTTGCGCGCCGCGACCTCAGAAAGGCGTTCGGCGGGCCAATCCGCATTCTGGTTAGTTTCGGGTCTGAAATCGTCTACTCGGCCATGCTTGCGCCGATCATGGCGGTTGCGCACACGATGTTCATGGGCGGTCTCGCCATTGGCAAGACGATCGGATGGGGCGCACAGGCGCGCGGCGTCGCACGCCTTCCCCTGTCCCTGGCAATGTCCAAGCTCTGGCCGCAGACGCTTTTCGGCATCGTGGCGTTCACCTGGTTCTCGTTCCAGCCGATCGAACTTGTCTGGCCGATCCTGCCCATCGCAATCGGACCGTTGCTCGCAATCGGGATCGCGGTTGCGACGTCGACGAAGTCGCTCGGCAAACTCGGGATCCGGTCAACACTGTGGCGCATTCCCGAAGAAACCGCGCCACCACCGGAACTGGCCGCTCTGCACCTGGCGGCCCTGTCCAAAGGAGCCTCCCAGACGGCGGCGCAGCCGGGCATCGTCCAGGGCGACCCGGAACCCGCAGAGGTCTGAAACAAAAAAGTCCGGCTTTCGCCGGACTTTTTTCATGGAGCAAATTGCTCTAATCGATTAGGCCGCGTTGGACGAGGCGATCGGTTGAATGAGGAAATCGTAGATCTCTGCAGCGTCCGCGGACGCGCGCACCCCTTGCGTGACGGATCCGTCCCGAAGCTGCCTGGCAATTCTCGCCAGGGCTTTCAGGTGGTCCGCGCCGGCGCCTTCCGGTGCGAGCAGCAGGAAAACCAGATCGACGGGCTCATCATCAAGCGAGTCGAAATCAACCGGTTTTTCCAGTTTTGCAAACAGTCCCACCAAGCGGTCCAGACGCGTCAGCTTTCCATGAGGAATGGCAATGCCGTGGCCGACACCGGTCGAGCCCAGACGTTCGCGTTGCAGCAGCGTATCGAAAATCTCGCGCTCCGAAAGCCCGGTCAGTTCGGCTGCACGGGAAGACAGTTCCTGAATTGCCTGTTTCTTGCTTTTGGCCTTCAGGCCGGCAATTACCGCGTCTTTACCCAGAAGATCACTAAGATCCATAAGTTCGCCTACAAATCCTGGAAGCCGGCCTGCACTTGGAGGCCAGCTTCGTCCGCATCATCTATTCGGCAGCCTCGCCGGCCACCAGTGCAGGGTCTATCCACCCTATATTGCCATCCGGCCTGCGGTAAACAACGTTTACGCCACCGTTTGCCGCATTTTTGAACATGACGACCGGCGCTTCGGTCAGATCCAGTTCCATCACCGCCATGCCAACCGTCATGGTCTTCACCTTCGCCGAAGTCTCGGCAATGACGAGCGGATTGAAATCCGCCGGCAGTTCCTCGTCGTCCTCCGTGGAGGCGAGCACGTAAGACGCTGCTTCAAACGCTTCCCGACCGTTGCCATTGTGGCTGTGGTGGTCTTTGAGCTTCCGCTTGTAGCGGCGCAGCCTCTTTTCGATCTTGTCCGCGGCAACATCGAAACTGTTGCGCGGATCCTGATCCTGTGCAGACACCTGTAGCACGATTCCCGTGTCCAGATGCAGACTGCACTCGGACTTGAAGCCTGTGCCCTCCCTGCTGAGCGTAACGTGGCCAGTGAATCCACCCGTGAAATACTTCGACAGGGCGTCTTCAATCCGGTCTGTGATGTGCTCGCGCAGTGCATCGCCCACATCCACATTTTTACCCGAAATCCGCAAAGCCATGGGGACCTCTTCTTTTTCTGTTGGCCGTTAGTTCATCGGCCGCAGCCGATGCCGAGACGCGAAACGCCTCAGGTCCACAATGGACCAGTCAGCGCCAGAGCGCCATCCCCTCATTACGTCATGAGGGCGGTGCTATAATTGCGCTAACGCAAAGTGTCAATTGTAAATAAATAGGTGCGCGTCGACTGCGTTAGAATAGCGTATATCCAACATTTTATTTACGTGGACATCACAAAACAAAATCGAACTTGTGTGGAATTTCGGGGCGTTCCGAGAAGAAACCGCATGCGGGCAAAAGCACGCCGGAAAGCTACAATCTGGTGTTTTTCTCGCGCCGGCGCTGCACCGAAGACCCGATTTTCATGGCCTCGCGATACTTGGCCACGGTGCGCCGGGCAATGTCGACGCCGTCCTCCTTGAGAGTTTTGACAATCGTGTCATCGGAGAGGATCGCTTTGGGGTCTTCAGCATCGATCATCGTCTTGATGCGATGACGCACGGATTCGGCCGAATGGCTGTCACCGTCACCCGTGCCGGAGATGGCCGAGGAAAAGAAATACTTCAATTCGAAGATGCCGCGCGGTGTCGCCATGAACTTGTTGGAGGTGACCCGGCTCACGGTCGATTCGTGCATGCTTATGGCTTCCGCGACCGTCTTCAGGTTCAAGGGGCGCAGGTGCTCGATGCCGTAGGTCAGGAACCCGTCCTGCTGGCGCACGATCTCCGTCGAAACCTTGAGAATGGTCTTGGCGCGCTGATCCAGGCTCTTGGCAAGCCAGTTCGCGGTCTGAAGCGAGTCGGTCAGGTATTCCTTCTCGGTCTCGTTGCGCGCCGTCTTGATCACCGTTGCATAGTAGGTCTGGTTCACCAGCACCTTGGGCAGGGTGTCCGAGTTCAGCTCCACCGCCCATGTCCCGTCATTTGCCGGCCGCACGAAGACGTCCGGCACCACCGGCTGCACCAGCGCCGAGCCGAAGGCGCTGCCCGGCTTGGGGTCCAGAGCGCGGATTTCGGCGATCATTTCGATCAGATCCTCGTCGTCGACGCCGCAGATCTTCCGCAAGGTTTGCAGATCCCGCTTTGCAAGCAGTTCGATGTTGTCGATCAGCGCTTCCATCGCCGGGTCGAACCGGTTTTTGTCGATCAGCTGCAGCTTCAGACATTCGGCCAGATTGCGTGCGAAGACGCCGGCGGGCTCGAAGGTCTGCAAGACGCCGAGAACCGTCTCGACACGGCCAAGATCAACACCCAGCTGTTCGGCCGCGTCATTCAGGTCCAGGTAAAGATAACCGTTCTCATCCAGCGAGTTGATCAGATGGCCCGCAATCAGCTTGTCGGCCTCGTCGCTGAGCGCCAGATTCATCTGTTCTTCAAGCGATGTTCCAAGAGAGGCCTCTTCGGCGACAAAAGCTTCGAGATTGTAATCCTCGGAGGCTGCGCTGCTGGATGCGTTCTTGTAGCTGTCGCCGGATTTCAGCTGGGCAGGGTCAGGAGAGGCCGGGACCCCGGGCTCATCGGGAAAGACATTTCCAAGATCCGTGTCCATTCGCGACGCAATGGCTTCCGAGCCTGTTTCCAGGTCGTTCTGCATCCAGTCGCCGGCATTCGGCTCTTCTGTACCTTCGGCAGCGCCATTGACGGTTTCCGGGGTCTGGCCGGCGGCCTCCGGCGCGTCGGGGGCGCCGCCTTCGCCAGCTTCGCCGTCCCCCTTTTCCAGCAGCGGATTGCGCTCGAGTTCAGCCTCGACGTAGGAAACGAGATCAAGGTTGGACATCTGCAGAAGCTTGATCGCCTGCATCAGTTGCGGCGTCATCACCAGCGATTGGCTTTGCCGCATCTCCAACTTTGTTGAAATGGCCATCGAGTTCCCAGGCGCGTGTCGCTTCTAGTGGTCTGCTTTTTGCTTCTTAGTTACAGACCTGCACTATACCCTAGCTCGATACTCGTCATCAAAGCGTAAATTGTTCCCCCAGATAAAGTCTGCGTACATCGGGATTCGTGACGATTTCCTGAGGCAGACCTTCGGTGAGAACCTCGCCAGAAGCAATGATGTAGGCCCTGTCGATCAGGCCCAGGGTCTCGCGGACATTGTGGTCCGTGATGAGGACACCGATGCCGCGCTGGGTCAGATGACGCACAAGTTGCTGGATGTCGCCGACTGCAATCGGATCGATACCGGCGAACGGTTCGTCAAGCAGCATGAAGGAGGGGCGGCTGGCGAGCGCACGCGCGATTTCCACGCGCCTGCGTTCACCGCCCGACAGGGCGATGCTCGGCGACTTGCGCAAATGCGTGAGACCGAATTCCGCCAGAAGCGAGTCGAGTTCCTCGCGCCGTTTCTGCCGGTTCGGCTCGATCACCTCGAGCACGGCACGAATGTTCTCCTCGACGGTCAGCCCCCTGAAGATGGAAGCTTCCTGAGGCAGGTAGCCGATCCCCAATCGAGCCCGGCGATACATGGGCATCTTGGTGATGTTGAAGCCTTCAAGAAGGATCTGCCCCTGGTCCGGACGAATGAGGCCGGTGATCATGTAGAAGGTTGTTGTCTTGCCGGCACCGTTGGGTCCGAGCAGACCGACGGATTCGCCCGGCTTCACGGTCAGGCTCACATATTTCACCACCTGGCGGCGGCCATAGGTCTTGCCGATACCGTCGACCACAAGTGCCTGCGACAGGTCGTCTCCGGGCACCTCTTGATCAGGCATTGTTCCGTGCAACCCGTCGTAATCCGAAGATGAAATCTTCACTTAAGAATATCCAATCAATCGCTGCATCAAGACCGTTTCGCACACCGGGACATGTCCACCGGTCCGGCACACAAAGTATCAGTTTTCTTCTACGCTGTTGGGCATGATCCGCACCTTGACGCGCCCGCCGCCACCGCCGGAACCGGAGACTTTCCCCTTGGCCGCGGTCAGGTTCGCCTGCCCGGTCTTGAGGTTGACCGTCAACTTGTTGCCGACCACCACATTGGGCCCCTGGCTGAGAACGACTTCGCGGCCGGTCATCACCATGATTTCCTTGTTCATGTCGAAGCTTGCCGCGTCGCCCTTGGCGGTCTGATCCTTGGACGTGACGAAAACACCGCCTTCCGCCTCGAGGCGTGAAATGCGTTGCTGCACGGCCCCTTCCCCGGCGGACGCACCCGAGCCGGCATAAAACACCTTGAGCCGTTCCGTTTCGAGGCTCGTTTCGCCCTGAATGACGACGACGTCCCCGACAAAGGTCGCCGTGTTGTTGTTGTCCTCGACGAGAAGTTCGCTCGCCTCGATCTCGATCGGCTCTCCGTCGTTCGATCCGAACCCGGCGAAGGAATCGGAGAAGGTCTGCGCCTGCACGGCCGATGAAAGGAAAACGGCGGCAACCCCAAGAGCAAGGCGTTTCAAAACTGTCATCTGCTATTGTCCTTCCGAAGCCGGATTGATCGTCATCTTGATACCATCCGAAAACCGGACGAGGCCATTTGCCTTATCATAGGAGAGATTACCGGACTGAACATGCCCTTGATCGGAGCGAATTGAAACCGGTTCGGATGTTTTCATGGCGCCGTTCTTCAAATTGACGTCCACGACAGACAGGTCGACCGTGTACCCTTCGCTCCATTCGATCTGGATACCGTCATATAGGCGCAAGGTTTCAGCGGCATTGTCATAGGTGCCCTTCAGGGCAATGATTTCGGCGCTCTCGTCCTTGCCAAGGACGATGTCCGCGCGGATGGTCTCCAAATCGATGATCCGCGGATCGCTCAACCTCTGGATCGCACGGCGCGCGGTGACCTTGTAAGAACGATCGCCATCATGGCCCGACAATTCGGGATGATCCATCACCAGTCCCTCGCTTGTCAGCATCACGTTGGCCGCACCGAAACCGCTCAGGACATTGAACAGCACGACAAGCCCGGTCATGCCGGCCAGGATCAGCAGACCGATCGCCGGGAAGGCCCAGCGCAGCAGACGCACCAGCAGGCTGTGACGGCGCGCTGCCCGCTGCACACGGCTGAGCTGATGCCCGGGAACTGCATTCCCCAAATGTCCGCTGGTGATACTCAACAAACTCTCCAACTGCGGCAATGGCGCCGATCACACGCGCCGCCATCCTCAGGAATGCGCGAAAATGTCCGTTTCTTCCCATCCCTTGAGATCAAGTTCGGCGCGCGTCGGCAGAAACTTGAAACAGGCCTCCGCGATATGGCTGCGTTCTTCCCGCTGCAGCATGAACTCCAGTTTTCTCTTCAACGCGTGCAAGTGCAGCACATCCGAAGCCGCATAGGCCAGCTGCGCATCCGACAGGGTTTCCGCCGCCCAGTCGGAACTCTGCTGCTGCTTTGAAAGATCAACCCCGAGCAATTCACGGGTGATGTCCTTCAGGCCATGCCGGTCCGTATAGGTCCGCACGAGTTTCGAAGCGATCTTGGTGCACCAGACCGGCTCGACCTCGATGCCTAGATAGTGCCGCAGCACGGCGACATCAAACCGGGCAAAGTGAAAAATCTTCGGTTTGGCCGTGTCGGTGAGCAAACGGGCGAGGTTGGGAGCCTCGCTCTGTCCGCGCGCGATCTGGACGACATCCGCCGTGCCGTCCCCCGAAGAGAGCTGCACAACGCACAGCCGATCGCGGTGCGGGTTGAGCCCGAGAGTCTCCGAATCGACCGCAACAGCCTCCGCCGCCGCGTAGGCCGTCAGATCAGGAAGATCTTCCTTGTGGTATCTGATGGTCATGTCGCGCGGTCTCCTCTTGCCTTGCCGGATATGTCTCAATACCGGAAATGTTTGACCGTGAGGTAAAACATGCGGCCGGTCGTGGCAAGCGCATTGCCGGATGCCTGCTTTGAAGACGCTGCGTCAGAACCGGAAACCGCTACTTTTTGATCCGAAAGGCCTCATGACAGGACTTGCAGGTCGCCGCGACCTTCCCGAAAGCCGCGGCGACGGCCTTCTGTTCAGCTCCCTGGGCCGCCAGGTCCTTGAGCGTCAGTGCGGAGGATTGAAGGCTCTCGGCATAGGCGGAAAATTTCGGCCAGTCCGCCCAGATCTCCGGGCTGGCCTCCGAAGGGTGCTGGAGACTGCCTTCGGGAAACAACCCTGTCATCGCGTCGCCTGCGCGCGCGGCAATGGCCGAACCTGCCCGCGCGACTTCAGCCGGATCATAGGTGGTGGTGCCTTTCAGCATCTGTCCGACAGTCTTGACGTTCTGACTGATGTCCTCCATCGCGTCCATGCGTTCCTTGACGATGCCCGTCGCACCGCCATGTGCCCACGCAGCGCCTGCGGCCAAACCAAGCAGGCCGACAGCAAGCGCCGCCGAACGTGTTCCGATTTTCATCTGGATGATCTCCCTCCTAGTGCGGTGAATTTGAAGTTCGCATCATTGCTGCAGCAGTCTCCGAAGCGAACTTCAAATTCGTAGACCGCACTAGAAACATAGACTTGCTAGTCACCTTCTTGAATCTGAAGTTCGTTCGAAGCCCGCGGCAAAATGAGACGAACTTCAGATTCAGGTGACTAGTAGATACCGTTGGCTCGCTGCAGCGACCTCACAAATGCAACAATCTTTCCCACATCGTCCTGGCTCACCGTCACCACGGGCGGCATGTTGCCGAAGCGCCAATGGTGCGCGCGCACTCCCTGTGCAGCCGCCAGGTAAAACGAGCCGTCGGAGTGATGACCCGGCTCATAGATCTTGTGGACCAGAGGCGGCCCCATTCCCTGGCGCCCGTCAGCAAGATCTCCGTGACACATGGCGCAGTTGCCCTGGAAGAGTGCCTGCCCTTCCAGCGCAACCCCAGACAACTCCGGCACGCGAACCTGAACCATCGCACCGCCGGCCCCGGAGGGTTGCGATGCCTGCTGATGCTGTGACAGCCAGAAAGCAGCGCCGCCCAGGACCAGGGCGAGCGACACAGCGGCCGTTGTCAGGATCCGCGCCCGGCTCATCCCGATTGCTCCTTGCTGTCCTTCTTCGGATCGCTCCTGCCGGCAAGATCATCAATGATCGGACAGGTCGGCCGGTTGTCGCCGTGACAGGCATCGGACAGCGTCGTCAGGACTTTCTTCAGGGATCTCAGTTCATCGATCTTCCGGTCGATCTCGGTGATCTTGGACTGCGTGATGGCCTTTACATCGGCGCTGGCCCTGTTGCCGTCTTCATAGAGCGACAGCAACTCGCGGCATTCCTCGATGGAAAACCCGAGACTGCGCGCCCGCTGAAGGAATTTCAGCGTCTGCAGGTCCGTGTCCGAGAAGTCGCGATAACCGTTTTCGCTGCGGAGCGGCGTGACGAGACCGATATCCTCATAGTAGCGGATCGTCTTGACGGGAAGCCGGCTTTGTTCAGATGCGGTTCCGATGTTCATTTCAGGACCTCAAAGCTTCAGTGTGCGCAAACGCAACGCATTCGTGATCACGGAAACCGAAGACAGGCTCATCGCCGCTGCCGCCAGCATCGGCGACAACAAGACCCCCAGCACCGGGTAGAGTATGCCCGCCGCAATCGGTACCCCGACCGAGTTATAGGCAAAGGCAAAGAAGAGGTTCTGACGGATGTTCTTTACCGTCGCGCTGGCGAGCGTCCGTGCCTGGAGGATGCCTTCCAGATCCCCCTTGAGCAGGGTCAGGCCAGCGCTTTCGACCGCAACATCCGCTCCGGTTCCCATGGCGAGGCCGACATCGGCGGCAGCCAGAGCCGGTGCGTCGTTGACCCCGTCGCCCGCCATGGCGACCCGGTGGCCACCAGCCTTGAGGTCTTCGACGAGTTTCTGCTTGTCTTGCGGCAGGACACCGGCGTGGACCTCGTCGATGCCAAGCGCGGCAGCAACCGCCCCGGCCGTTCGTGGCGCGTCACCCGTTGCCATGACGATCTTGACGCCGTCGGCATGAAGCGCGTCGATCGCCGCCTTGGCGTTGTGCTTCACCGGATCGGCGACTGCAATCGCGCCCTGGAGTAAGGGCTGACCGGCAAAATCCTGCACAAGAAACATGACTGTCTTGCCGAGTTCGGCAAGCTCTTCGGCGCGGCCCTGCAGCGTATCGAGATCGGCTCCCGTTTCGCTTGCGAATGCCGCATTGCCGAAGATGACGCGGCTGTTTCCGATCATTGCCGTCACGCCCTTGCCCGTCACGGCCTCGAAACCGGTCATCGCCGGGATATCCACGTCCCGCTTGCGCGTCACCTCCAGGATCGCCTCCGCTAGAGGGTGCTCCGATCCCTTTTCAAGCGCGGCCGCAAGGCCGAGCAGATGGTCTTCGCTCACACCGTCATTCGGCAGGATGTCGGTCACAACAGGCCGGCCCTCCGTCAGGGTACCGGTCTTGTCGACGACGATGACATCGACCTCAGCCAGGTGTTCCAGGCTTTCGGCGGTCTTCACGAGCACACCGGCCTGTGCACCCCGGCCCGTTGCCGTCATGATCGACATGGGGGTTGCAAGCCCGAGCGCGCAGGGACACGCGATGATCAGGACCGAAACGGCGGCAACGATGCCGTGCACGAGTGACGGGCTGGGCCCGAAGACCAGCCAGGCGAAAAAGGCGAGCACCGCGACCGCGACAACGGTGGGAACGAAATAACTTGCGACACGATCCGCGAGGCCCTGGATCGGTGCGCGGGAGCGTTGCGCGGAAGCGACCATGTCAACGATTTTGGCGAGCATCGTGTCCTCGCCGACGAGCTGCGCCTGCATGATCACGGAACCGGTCTTGTTGAGCGTACCGCCCGTGACCTTGGCTCCGGGCTGTTTTTGCACCGGCACCGGTTCACCCGTGACGAGGCTTTCGTCGACGGACGAGCTTCCCTCCAGCACGACGCCGTCGACCGGCACCGCTTCGCCGGGACGAACACGCAGCCGGTCGCCGGCCAGGATGTTTTCCAGAGGCGCGTCATATTCTTCACCGTCATCGGCGACGCGCCGCGCCGTCTTGGGCGCAAGATCGAGCAGGGCGCGGATGGCGTCCCCGGTGCGTTCTCTCGCGTTCAGTTCCAGGACCTGACCGACAAAAACCAGGGCGATGATCACGACGGCCGCCTCGAAGTAGACAGGCATGTGTCCGCCCGCGCTTTTCAGTGCCTCCGGGAACAGGAACGGCAGGAAGGCCGCGATCATGGAATAGAGATAGGCCGTGCCGACCCCGATCATGATCAGGGTCCACATGTTGAAATGCCGGGTGACAAGCGACGTCCAGCCCCGCTGGAAAAACGGCAGGGCGGCCCACAGAACGACCGGCGTCGCCAGAATGGCCTCCAGATAGATGGCAACACCTTCGCCGATCCAGTCGCGGACCGGCACCCCGACCATCGGTCCCATGGTCAGGACGAGGAGCGGAATGGCGGCAGCAACGCTTACCCGGAGACGGCGGGTGAAATCGATCAGTTCGTGGTTGGGTTCGTCCGACACGCCGCTCATCGGCTCCAGTGCCATGCCGCAGATGGGACATGTGCCCGGACCTTCCTGAACGATTTCCGGATCCATCGGGCAGGTGAAAAGCGCACCGGAGGCGGATTTTTCCGCATCCAGCTTCTTCTTTTTCTCATTGTTGCCGGACAGGTAGAAGTAGGGGTCGGCGTCGAACTTGTCGTGGCACTTCGGATTGCAGAAGTGATAGGTCTCGCCCCTGTATTTCAGCGACGGCTTGCCCTTGCCCAGCGTCACCGACATGCCGCAGACCGGGTCGACGGCCTGATCGGCATCTGTGGGGCTTTCCAAAGTGGCAACGGTTTCCTGCATGATCGGCGCGCTCTTCATCAAGACTGATTACACGCGTCAGTTAGGGCCTCCAGTCACTGGAAGGTCAATCTGAAAAACCACGTAGGCCTTCTTGCCGGGCAACGCCGGGCACGGGCGCGGACAGTTCTATCCGGCCTTTTGCTTCAGGCTCGACATCAGATTGTGGAACTTCTCGCCCTGAACAGCGACATGATTGCGCAGGGCACCGGCCGCCTCTTCCGGGTTACCGTTCGACAGGGCCTCGACGATCGCCTCGTGTTCGGCCATGGACTGGGCCATGCGTCCCCGGAACTTCAGCTGCTGCCGCCGGAACGGCTTCAGGCGCTTGTGCAGTTTCGTCGCTTCCTGCTCCAGGAAACCGTTGCCCGATTGCCGGTAGATCGTCTTGTGGAAGCGTTCGTTTTCGGCGTAGTAGCCGTCCGTGTCCCGGGCCTCGACGGCCATCTGGCACCTGGCATTCGCGTCCCGAAGTTCTTCAATCGCCTCATCGGAAATCCTGAGTGCGGCCAGGCGGCCACACACGGCTTCAAGCTCCGCCATGACCTCGAACATCTCCATCAGTTCGATCGGTCCGGGCTGGCGCACGAACGCGCCGCGCCGCGGCACGAGCTCAACCAGCCCCGACAGCGCCAGCCTTTGAAGCGCTTCGCGCAGCGGTGTCCTGGATACGCCGAATTGCTCGGCGAGCCTCACCTCGTCGAGACGGTCCCCGTTCTGGAAAATGCCGCTGAAAATGTGCTCCTCAAGCGCTTCAGCAATGTTGTCGGCACGCCGTTGTTCCATGACATTTCTTCTAGTTCGGCGGGCGCTGAAACGCAAACCCGTAATTTTTGTATACAAGATTGTTGACTAAAAATACAGAACGATCTTACACTGCGCGCGCCGTCCGGGAGAAATTCCCGTTCGGGCACTTCGGGAGGAAAACATGAAATCAATTTTGAAAGGCGCGGTGGCAGCCCTTGCCGTCATGAGCACTGCGACGCTTGTTCAGGCGACGGAGCTCCGGCTGTCTCACCAATGGTCCAACAAGGATGTCCGCCATCAGGTCGCGCAGATCGTGGCTGATGAAGTCGCGGCCGCGGATGTCGATCTGGAGATCAAGATCTTCGGCTCGAAGTCCCTGTTCAAACCGCGCGAGCAATACAAGCCGCTCAGCCGCGGCCAGCTCGACATGACCGTGTTCCCGCTGAGCTACGCGGGCGGCCAGCAGCCGGCCTACAACCTGACCCTCATGCCGGGTCTGGTGAAGAACCACGACCACGCGGCCCGGCTCAGCGATTCGCCGTTCATGGACGCCCTGGAAGCGAAAATGGCCGACGATGACGTGATGGTTCTGGTCCATGGCTACCTGGCCGGCGGATTCGCCGGAACCGACAAGTGCATCACCAGCCCGGACGATGTGAAAGGATTGCAGACGCGCGCGGCAGGCAAGTCCTTCGAACAGATGCTTGCAGGCGCAGGCGCCTCGATCGCCTCCATGGCGTCTTCGGAGATCTACAACGCCATGCAGACGGGCGTTCTGCAGGCGGCCAACACGTCGTCTTCCTCGTTCGTCTCCTACCGCATCTACGAACAGGTCAAGTGCTACACACCTGCGGGCGACGTTGCTCTCTGGTTCATGTACCAGCCGCTTCTGATGAACAAGTCGACCTTCGAGGGTCTCACCGAAGCGCAGCAGCAGGCCCTTCTGGCCGGTGCTGAAAAGGCCGAGGCGTTCTACCTTGCAGAGGCGAAGAAACAGGATGCGGCCTCCGTCCAGGTGTTTGAGGAAGCCGGTGTCGAGATTGCACAGATGAGCCCGGAAGACTTCGAAGCCTGGCGCAAACTGGCAATGGAGACCTCGTACCAGAAATTCGTCGAAGAGGTTCCGGATGGGCAGGATCTGCTCGACAAGGCTCTCGCCGTAGAGTGACATGCCAGGTGGCGGCCGATGGCCGCCACTCTTTTTCTTTCAATCCCGGATCTTGAGGGAGTCGGTAATGGCCGGCCATAGCTCTGCTGTTGCCGCGCGCACGGGAAACAACCCGTTCCTGCGCGCCGTCGCAGCCATCTCAACCCTGGCAGGCTGGTGCTCGTCGGCCATGATCGTCGCCGCCGTGGCGATCACCTGCCAGATGATCTTCGTGCGGTTCGTTCTCAACGGGTCGACGGTCTGGCAGACAGAGGCGGTCATCTATCTCGTGATCGCGGCGACACTGGTCGGACTGCCCTATGTCCAGCGCCTGCGCGGGCACGTGAACGTCGATCTCATTCCGCTCTCGCTCGGCCCCCGTGCTCGGTTCCTGCTCGCCATGCTCACGTCCGTCCTGTCGATCGTCATCGTGTCGATCATGCTGTGGTACGGCTTTGAATACTGGCACTTCGCCTGGGATCGCGGCTGGCGCTCCGACACGGTCTGGGGCGTCAGGCTCTGGATCCCCTATCTCGCCATTCCGATCGGCTTCGGCCTGCTCCTGCTTCAGCTGATCGCTGACCTGGTGGCCGTCCTGACCGGAACCGACAAACCGTTTGGCCTGGAGTAAGCGAGATGGATCCCCTTCTTCTTGGTGCGATCGTTGCCATCGCCACAATCCTTGTTCTTTTCTCCGGCGTTTCGGTCGCCATCGGCCTCCTGATCGTTTCCGCCGGTTTCCTGATCATCTTCGACGGTCCCCGTTCGCTGGAACTCATGCCGGAAATCCTGTTCGGCAAGCTCGACAATTTCGCGCTCCTGTCGATCCCGATGTTCATCATCATGGGCGCATCGATCGCGTCGACGCGCGCCGGGGCCGATCTCTACGAAGCGCTGGAACGATGGCTGACGCGCGTCCCGGGTGGCCTGGTGGTCTCCAATCTGGGGGCGTGCGCGCTGTTCGCGGCCATGTCCGGATCGTCGCCGGCGACATGCGCTGCCATCGGCAAGATGGGCATTCCGGAAATGCGCAAGCGCGGCTATCCGGACGGTGTCGCCGCCGGCTCGATCGCCGCGGGCGGAACCCTCGGTATCCTGATCCCGCCCTCGGTGACGATGATCGTCTACGGCATCGCGACCGAGACCTCGATCGGCCGCCTGTTCCTTGCCGGCGTCATCCCCGGACTGCTGCTGGTCGGCCTGTTCATGGCCTGGTCGCTCTATTCGACCTGGCGGTCGGGCGAAGGCAAACGCCTGAGTTCGGGCAGTTACACATGGGGGCAGCGGTTTGAAATCCTGCCGCGCGTCCTGCCCTTCATCGCCATCATCCTGGGCGTTCTCTATGCCATGTATGGCGGGGTCGCAACACCGTCGGAGACCGCTGCGGTGGGTGCGCTACTGTGCCTGATGATCGCAATGATCATCTACAAGCTCTGGCAGCCCCAGGCGCTTTGGGTGGTGCTGCGGGACAGCACCAAGGAATCGGTGATGATCCTGTTCATCATCGCTGCCGCAGGCGTGTTCTCCTATATGCTCAGCTCGCTTTTCATCACACAGTCGATCGCTGAGTGGATCGGCACGCTGGACGTCAACCGCTGGGTCCTGATGGGGGCGGTCAACATCTTCCTGCTGATCGCCGGTTTCTTCCTGCCGCCGGTCGCCGTCATTCTGATGGCGGCTCCGATCCTCCTGCCGATCATCACGACAGCAGGTTTCGACCCGATCTGGTTTGCGGTGGTCCTGACGATCAACATGGAAATCGGCCTGATCTCCCCGCCCGTGGGCCTGAACCTATACGTGATCAACGGCATCGCGCCAGATATTTCACTGAAGACGATCCTGACCGGTTCCCTGCCGTTTGTCGGATGCATGGTGCTGGCGATCATTCTCCTGTGCCTGTTTCCGGAACTGGCGACCTGGCTTCCCGACGTGGTCATGGGGAAAGCGGTATGACGCTGTTAGCCGACCTTCTATCGACGGTCTTCGAGCGCCGTTACCGGCTCCCCGGGCGCTATTTCAGCAATGAGCGGCCGCTGGAAGACCTTGCCGACGAATTGGTCGGCTCGGCGGGCGAGACGTCGGGCCTCGCCCTTGCGCAGGATATCCTGTCCGGGTTCGAGAACCTGAATGACGACGAAAAACTCGTCTTCTTCCAGACGATCGCCGGCAGGCTCAACATCGACCCGGAAAAGGTGCGCGCCGCACTCAATGCCTATGAACGGTCACCGTCCAAGGCGACCTACCGGGATTTCATGACGGCCGCCGAGCCACGCCGGCAGGAGCTTTTCCGGCGCCTCAACAGGGTGCCGGGCGCAACGGGCACGCTCGTCGACATGCGTGCGGACCTCCTCAGGCTCGGCAAACAGGAACCGGATCTGGATGCGCTCGATCTCGATCTCAGGCATCTGTTCGCGTCCTGGTTCAATCGCGGCTTCCTGGTGCTCAGGCCGATCAACTGGGAAAGCCCGGCGCACATACTGGAAAAGATCATCGCCTATGAAGCCGTGCACGCGATTGACAGCTGGGATGACCTGCGCCGTCGCCTGGAACCGGCGGACCGGCGCTGCTTCGCCTTCTTTCATCCCTCCATGCCGGACGAACCGCTGATTTTCGTGGAGGTCGCCCTGACCAAGGGCATTGCCAATTCCATACAATCCCTTCTGGCTGAGGACCGGGAAGCACACGCGGCCGAAGATGCCGACACGGCGGTGTTCTATTCGATCTCGAATTGCCAGGCTGGTCTGGCCAACATTTCCTTCGGGAACTCGCTGATCAAGCAGGTCGCTTCCGACCTTGCGGCCGAGCTCGGCGGACTGAAGACATTCGTGACCCTGTCTCCCATCCCCGGCCTGACACGCTGGCTGGAACGAGAAGGCGACGCGTGGACAGATGATCAACCGGACGAGATAAAGGCCAAGGCGGCGCACTATCTCTTGAATGCCAAGTCGCGGGGAGAGCGGCCCTTCGATCCTGTCGCCCGGTTTCACCTCGGCAACGGCGCGATCGTTCATGCCGTCCACGCCGGGGCCGACACGTCCGAAAAGGGCCAGGCCCAGTCGGGCGGTGCGATGGTGAATTATCTTTACGATCTCTCCAAAGTGGCGCAAAACCACGAAAAATTCGCAACGACGCAGGAAGTCATGGCCACGGACGCAGTCAGGTCGCTCGCACGATCGGCTGCGCTCAACAAGAACAGAAAAGGCGACGCCAATGCCAAACCCACTCTTTGACAGCCTTTTTGGCATTCATGCCGGCAAGACGACGCCGTTTCTGCGATTGCTGGACGGGCACACCGTTACCCATCAGGCGTTTCTGGAAAAGGCCGCCAGGACTGCCAATTTTCTGACAGGGCTCGGCCTGACCGCCGGCGACCGCGTTGCCGTTCAGGTTCAAAAGTCGCCGGAAGCGCTTGCCCTTTACGCCGCCTGCGCGCAGGCCGGTCTGGTGTTCCTGCCGCTCAACACGGCCTATACGGTCGAGGAACTGACCTATTTCATCGACAATAGCGGTGCATCCCTGGTCGTCTGCGACAGCAAAAGCGAAGCCGATCTCAAGCCGGTTGCGGACAGCCTGGGGGCAAGGCTCGAAACGCTGAATGCGGACGGTTCGGGCTCCCTGAGCACGGGGGCGAGCGGCATGGAACCGCACTTTGCCACCGTGGAGCGCAGCGGCGATGACCTGGCCGCCTTTCTCTACACGTCCGGAACGACGGGCCGGTCCAAGGGCGCCATGCTCACGCAGAACAATCTCCTGTCCAACGCCCAGACACTCGTCAGGGAGTGGCGCTTCTCGAACGCGGATGTCCTCTTGCATGCGCTGCCGATCTTCCACACGCATGGCCTTTTCGTTGCAACGAATGTGATCCTTGCGGCTGGCGGCAGCATGATCTTCATGCCGAAATTCGACGTGGACGAGATCATTGCACACATGCCCGAGGCAACCTCGATGATGGGCGTGCCGACATTCTACACACGCCTCCTTGACGATCCCCGGTTCACAAAGGATCTGACGGCCCATATGCGTCTGTTCGTTTCCGGTTCCGCGCCACTTCTCGCCGAGACGCATATCCAGTTCGAGGAACGGACGGGTCACCGTATCCTGGAACGGTACGGCATGACCGAAACGAACATGAACACGTCCAACCCCTATGACGGCGAGCGGCGTGCGGGAACCGTCGGCTTCCCGCTTCCGGGCGTCGAGTTGAAGATCACCGACCCGGAAAGCGGGGCGAGCCTGCCCCAGGGCGACGTCGGCCAGATCGAAGTGCGCGGCCCCAATGTCTTCACGGGTTATTGGCAGATGCCGGAGAAAACAGCCGCAGAACTGCGCGGCGACGGGTTTTTCATCACTGGTGATCTCGGCCGCATAGACGATGACGGATATGTTCACATCGTCGGACGGAACAAGGACCTGATCATTTCCGGCGGCTACAACATCTATCCGAAAGAGATCGAGCTTGTCCTCGACGATCAGCCCGGCGTTCTGGAAAGTGCGGTGATCGGCGTGCCGCATCCCGATTTCGGTGAAACGGTGCTGGGTGTGATTGTACCGGAGAAAAACACGTCCCCGGACCTCGATGCGATGCATGACGCGGTCAAGGCATCGCTCGCCCGGTTCAAGCATCCGCGAAAACTCATCCTGCTGGACGAGTTGCCGCGCAACACGATGGGCAAGGTGCAGAAGAACGTCCTGCGCGATGCCTACAAGGACATGTTCGCGCCGGCCTGATCCGTGGCCGAACCATGCGTCCGCCGGTTTCATCGGCGCCAACAGCTATTCAAGGCAATTGACTGAATGAAGCAGCCGGACTAGCTTGGCGCGTGAACTCAACACGAACCGCAGGAGGATCACATGACATATTTTCGATATCATGATCGAACCCGCGGTCCCGTCCAGGCCCTGCAAACGCGTTTGTAGGGCTGATCGAAGGACATCATCAACGTCACGACGATCTGCCCACGAGGCGGCTCAGCGAGCCGCGTATCCCGGTTTGAAAGTTGTGATTCATGTCTTTGATCAATCTGCGCAATCTCGGCGTTGTTCTCTCCTCACCCCTGTTTGAAAACCTGAACCTGAGCCTTGAAAAGGGCGACCGGATCGGCCTCGTCGCGGCAAACGGCACGGGAAAATCCACCTTGCTGCGCGTCATGGCCGGCCTTGCCGAGGCAACCCACGGCGAGATGACGCTGGCAAGGGGCACCAAGGTCGGGCTCGTGTCCCAGGATGTCCCCGACAATCTTGCGAACCTGCCCCTTTACGACGCCGTCCTGTCCGCCCTCGCGCCGGACGAGATGGAGACGGAGAGCTGGCGCGTCGATATCGCGTTGAACGATCTCGCCGTTCCGGAAAGCAACTGGCATCAGCCCTTGACCAATTTGTCGGGCGGCTGGCAACGGGTTGCGCTTCTCGCCCGCGCCTGGGCAAGCGAACCCGATGTGCTGTTGCTGGACGAGCCGACGAACCACCTGGATCTCGGCCGGATCGGCATTCTGCAGGACTGGATGGCAACGGTTGCCCGCGGCACACCGATGATCATCGCGAGCCATGACCGCGCGTTCCTCGATGCCGTCTGCAACCGCACCCTCTTCCTGCGCCGCGAGGAATCGCAGCTGTTTTCGCTGCCCTACACCAACGCGCGTCAAAGCCTTGCGGAACTGGACAGTGCCGCCGAACGCCGGTTTCAGAACGACATGTCCAAGGCGAACCAGCTCCGGCGCAAGGCTGCAAAACTGAAGAATATCGGCGTCAACTCGGGGTCCGACCTGTTGCTCAGCAAGACCAAGCAGCTGAAAGAACGGGCGGACAAGATAGAGACCGCCGCCAGGCCCGCCGAAAGACCCCACTCTGCGGGCAAGATCCGGCTGGAAAATTCAGGCGTCCATGCAAAGGCGCTGGTCAGCCTGGCCGAATCCTTCGTGACGGTTCCGGGCGGACGCGTGCTGTTCAAACTTCCGCAGCTCTGGATCAATCCCGGCGACCGCGTGGTCGTTCTGGGAGCGAACGGCAGCGGAAAATCGCGGTTCCTGTCAAGGATCATGGACGCCGTCGGGGCCGAGACCGCCGACACGCGTGTTGCGCCTTCCGCCGTTTCAGGAGTGTCGGATCAGAACCTGTCGCAACTGAACCGCTTCAAGAACCCGCTGTCGGCGGTTACGGAGGCGTCCGATGTCGGCGACAACAGGGCGCGCGCGCTACTCGCCGAAGCCGGGCTTTCCATCGACCTGCAGGAAAAAAGCATTTCGACGCTTTCCGGCGGACAACGCAGCCGGCTGGCGATGCTGCTTCTGCGGCTCAAACGGCCGAACTTCTACATACTCGACGAGCCGACCAACCACCTCGACATTGACGGCCAGGAGGCGCTCGAGCACGAATTGCTGGTTCACAAGGCAACCGCGCTGATCGTCAGCCACGACCGGACCTTTGTCCGCAATGTCGGAACACGGTTCTGGCTGATCGACGGCAAACGGCTGACGGAAACGGACAGTCCCGAGCCATTCTTTGACGCGCAGGTGAACGGGACGGGCTGAGGGTCAGCCTAGAACGACGACCTTGGTGCCGACATCGACGCGCTTGTAGAGATCGATGATGTCCTGGTGCCACATGCGGATACAGCCGCTGGACGCATTGGTCCCGATGCTGCGCGGCTGATTGGTGCTGTGAATGCGGTAGAGCGTGTCCTTGTTGCCCTGCCAGAGATAGAGGCCGCGGGCACCGATCGGGTTGCCCGGGCCGCCTTCCTGGCCATCCCGGTATTTTTCCAGCTTCGGGTCGCGCTCGATCATTTCGTCGGGCGGGAACCATTTGGGCCATTCACGCTTGAAGCGGATCACCGCTTCACCGTTCCAGGCAAAGCCTGCCCGGCCGACGCCAATGCCGTAGCGGATTGCCCGTCCGCCCGGTTCGACCAGATAGAGGAACTTCTTTCTCGGATCGACGACGATCGTGCCGGCCGGATACCGTGTCGGATAAAACACGGTCTGGCGCAGATACTTCGGATCGAAGGACTGATAGTCGATGCCCGGCAGAGAAAATCCGCCATCGCGGACCGGGGCATAGGCGGACGCATAATTCGGCGTGCCGTCAGCCAGCGGTGTCAGGCCGGCCTGAACAGTCGATTTCTGCTGGCCCTGGCAGGCTGCCAGAAGAAAAGGAACAGAAAACACCAGGCTGCGGCGGCTCAGTTTTCGCGACATGTACGTGTCCTTTGGCTCATTCACGCTGGCAGGGGCATTCCGGCAACTCTGCCGGTTCGAAACGCCTCATGCACCCCTGACCGGCGTGTTTCCCTCAACTAGGTCAGGACCCTAACAACAAAATCAACATCAAAAGCAGGCAACAGTATTATGGTAAATGCGACCTTAACAAGGGCCGGCCGGGTTCAAATGCGCGGCGAATTTACCGCGTTGCAAGGCCATTGCACCCGCTCCTCAGGTCAATACGGGTTCAGATTTCCACCCGGCAGAGGTCTTTGACCGCCGGCGGTGCCGTTTTCCGGGTTGTAGACTGAAACGCTCTTTCTCCTGCGCCCCGAGCCAGACCGTGACAACACTCACGCCCCGAACCCGTCAAGTAAATTAAACAAATTTCTCATTTCAAAATTCCCCTTTTCCCTAAATGACTTCCTCTACTTTCGTAACGTAATTAATGTATCCATCAAGCACTGACATGTAAGAGCATTGAAAATGAAATAAATCAGAAATATAATACTTTACAACAGTTTATATTCTTTTCTTGTTTTTCTGATTTTTCTCTTATTGGTTGTGAGGGTACGTGTATGTTGGAACCAGAAGACCAAACCACTGAAGAAAAAACGGGCGATCTTGCCGGCATAACGAAGTGGGAGAGGTACAGTGACGAGAGAGGCGGAGCCGAGCAGGAACGGCGCGACTTCGAGCGGTTTGCGGCGACCATCCTGAAGGTTCAGGACAAGGTGCGCCGACGGTCCGGCGCGCTGCGTATTGACCGCGCCCAGCACGCCAAGGCGCTTCTTTCGGTCGACAATGCCGTCCTTCACGTTTCCGGGGACCTGCCCGATGACCTGGTCGCAGGTCATTGGCAAAAGGGCGCCGACCTTTCCACCACCCTGCGCCTGTCAAACGCCAGCGGTCAGCATCAGCCAGACAGCGAGCGGGACCTGCGGGGTGCGGCGCTCCGGGTCGATGCCGGAGATGAGGTCCAGGACCTCCTCATGACCAATTTTCCCGTGCCCCATGCGCGCGATGCGGAGCAGTTCATTGCCTTCGCCAGCGCGATGGCCGGCAACCGCATCATCGGGGTCGTCAAACTTCTTTTCGCAGTCGGTCCACGCGAGGCGATCCGCATGCTGCGCAACGTGTCCGGTGGAACGGGCCGCAAGGTGCACACGCTTTCGCAGGAAAGTTTCTGGAGCCGCGGCGCGATCCTGTGGGGCGACGCCGGTCCGGTCAGATATTTTATCCGGCCCGCATCCGGAGAGCCCGAAGCAGGCTCGGAGACGGACATTCCGACAGATCCGAATTACCTGCGCAGCGAGATCACGAAAAGGGTCCAGGAAGAAGAGGTCAGCTGGGAATTCTGCGTTCAGCGGTTCGTCAGCGAAGAGGTCACGCCGGTCGAAGACGCCGCCGCCGAATGGCCCGAGGACAGGTCGCCGCCGATCGTTGCCGCGCGCCTCACCGTTCCCGAACAGGACGTAACGACGCTCGAGGCACAGGACAAGGCCGCGGCCATCGACAGGCTTGCCTTCAACCCCTGGAACACGCAGCCCGGGTTCCGGCCGCTTGGCAATCTCAACCGGGCACGCAAGGCCGTCTATGCGGCCAGTGCCGCGCATCGGGCCCGCAAGAGGTTCTATGAACCCATTCCGCTGCGCAACCGGATCGTCACGGCCGTGCTGGCACCGACCTTCGGGTTCATCAATCGCTGGCGCCCCTGGTACCGGCTTCCGCATCTGGTTGCACTCCTGAACCTGTCGCTTCTGCGCCATCAGTTGCGCAAGGAAAACCTCATCGACCGCGAACCGGTCGAACCCAATCCGCAGGCGGCCCAGCCGGGCGGGCCGACGCCCGAAGCGGCCTGGGACGGCCGGTTTTTCGACGGAACGCAGAATGATCTCAGCGTTCCGGAGATGGGCAAGGTCGGCGCCGTGTTCGGGCGCAATCTCACGCCGGACCCGCGTCCGGACGACATCAACACGCCCAATCCGGTCGAAATCAGCCAGCAGCTGCTCTACCGGAAATCGTTCATCCCGGCGACCTCGCTCAACGTACTTGCAGCCGCCTGGATCCAGTTCCAGGTACATGACTGGGTGCAGCACGCCCGGCGCCCTCTCGGCGAGAGTGATCTGGAAGTCCCGATGCCGGAAGGCCAGACCTGGAAAAACACGCCCAAGGGCAAGAAAGAATCCGTGATGCGGATCGCCGGGGACCAGCCGATCGGAACCGAGGGCGACGACAGGCTGACCTTCGAGAACACCGTCTCGCACTGGTGGGACGGGTCGGAGATCTATGGCAGCAGCCTGCAGAAATCCGACCGGCTGAGGGATGGCACCGGTCCGATGCTGCGCCTGGAGAACGGCTATCTGCCGGAAAACGATCTCGGCATGGAAGTCACCGGTTTCAACGAAAGCTGGTGGCTTGGCCTCTCGGCCCTGCACACGCTGTTCGCACGCGAGCACAACACGGTCTGTGACGCGCTGCGCCGGGAGTACCGGGACTGGAACGATGAACGGATCTACCAGACCGCGCGGCTCGTCATCTCTGCCCTGATTGCAAAGATCCATACGGTCGAGTGGACACCCGCCATTCTTGCGACACCGGAAATCGATGTTGCCCTCAATGCGAACTGGTCCGGACCGGCGGGCGCATTTACCCGCATGGGGCTCTGGCTTCAGGAAGCGCACGCGCTGCGCGGCATTCCGGAAACACTGCCGGACCATCACGGCGCGCGTTATTGCCTGACGGAGGATTTCGTCACCGTCTACCGGCTGCATCCGCTTCTGCCGGACGACTGCCGTATCCATGACAGCCAGACAGGCACTTTCCGTGAAAAGCTCGAATTCAATGACATCCAGGGTATTCGAACCGACGAAGTCATGCGCCGGATCGGCCTGTCGGATGTCCTTTATTCGATGGGGAATGCCCATCCGGGCGCGATCACGCTGCACAACTATCCGCGCGCCCTTCAGCACTTCACGCGCACGTCGCACAATCTGAAGACCGAAATCATCGATCTCTCCGTCGTCGATATCATGCGCGAACGCTCGCGCGGCATTCCGCGCTACAACAAGTTCCGGCAAGGCCTGCACAAGCCGCCGATCCGCAGCTGGGAGGAGATCACCGCCAACGGTGAAGACGTCCGCCTGCTGAAGGATATCTACGGCTCGTTCGACAATATCGACACCATGGTCGGTCTCTTCGCGGAAACGCCGCCGCCGGGCTTCGGTTTCTCCGACACCGCGTTCCGCATCTTCATTCTGATGGCAACGCGACGGTTGCAGTCGGACCGGTTCCTGACCGTCGATTTCCGCCCGGAGATCTATTCACCGCTTGGTCTTGCCTGGGTCCAGGAAAACACGATGACCAGCATCATCCTGCGCCATTTCCCGGAATTCGCCAGCGTTCTGCCGACCGGGCAGAGCGCCTTCGCGCCCTGGCGTCCGCGTCAGACCTGAGGAGACACGCTCATGCCCGTCTCCGTTCCACGTCTGAACTATGTGTGGCGCGTCGCCCTCTGGGTTCTGAACGCCGTCGTGCTCGTTGCCGTGGTTGCCACCGGCTATCTCGTCTATGTCGAAACCACGTGGGCCAAGCCGAACTTGCGCGCCGCGCCCGAAGCCTTCCGGCACGGCACGATCGGCACCGAGGTCATGCCGCTGCCGGTCGCCCTTGTCCTGCCGGACCTGTTTCCGCACCACTTCCAGCCCGCCGGCCCGGAGGCGGGCAGCTGGGTGGACCAGTTCGGTTTCCTCGACGATCCCGACAACCCGAACGGCCTTCCGGTCGGCTTCACGACGACAAACTACCGGCCCTTGACGGCAGCGCCCTCGCCTGTTCCCTTTGTCGCGCTCACCTGCGCCCTCTGCCATACCACGGAATTCGGAACCTCGGACGATGCCGAGCCGGTGCGCCTGCTTGGGCCAGGCAGCGTTTCGATCAACCTGTTTGCGTGGCTGGACGCCTTTCAATCGTCGCTCCTGGAACGCATGCCCGCGCCGGCAGGCGAACCGGCGGAGACCGCGCCCTACCGCCTGACGGTGCCGGCCATCCTGGCGGCCTACGAGGACAAGACGGGCGAGACGCTTTCGCTCCCCGAACGCGTCATGACCGGGCTCTGGCTCCGGCAGATCAGAAACCGCCTTGAAGACGGCATTGCCCGTTTCGACGAACCCTACGGCCATGGCCGCTCGCGCGACGAGGATGTCACGCCGACCGGGCCGACGCGCACGCTGGCGTTCCGCACGCTTCTGCGCAACGTGATGCACTATCCGGCCAACAATCTGCCGATCCATTCCAAGATCGCCACGATCTACAATCAGGGTTGGCGTGAGCGGGCGCAGTTCGACGGCTCCGTGGCCGATGTCAATGCCCGCAGTTCACTGGCCGCGGTGGCGGCCGGTGCGACGGAAGTGAACCTTGCGCATCCCGAGATCGTCCACAATATCCGTGAGGCGATCGCCTATACGGTCGACCTGAAGCCTCCGGCTTTCGAAGACGTCTTCCCGGCCGCGGCCCCGCCGGATCCGGCTGCCGTTCAAAGAGGCCGGGAGGTTTACCGGAGCTATTGCATGTCCTGTCACGGAGACAAGGCCGCGGACGGCTGGGAAGCGGGTCCGCGGACACACGAAGTCATTCCCCTGAGCGAAATCGGCACCGATCCGGAACGGGTGATGTTCCGGCACTACGGCGAAATGCCGGATGCACTGCATGCCTATTTTCCCAAGGAACATCCGTTCACATTTGACCGGGGCGATGTCTTTCCGCAGCCGGAAGACGCCGGCAATCTTGCCATTCGCGGCTATGTCGCAGGGCCTGTCGACGGCGCGTTCCTCAGAGCGCCTTACCTGCACAATGCAAGCGTGCTGACGCTGGCCGAGCTGATCAATCTGGAGCCGAGGCGGCCGGAATTCTACCGGGGCCGGAACACCTACGACACCGAGCGCGCAGGGTTTCACAGCCCGTCCGCACGGGACGACAGACGGTATTTCCGGTTCGACACGACCGCACCCGGCAACTCCAATTCCGGGCATGATTATCCCTGGGCGATCGACGATCCACGGCGCGATCCCGCCGCCCTTTCAGACCTGCTCGCCTATCTGAAAACGCTGTGAGGTTCGACATGCCCAATGACAGACCGAGCGCGCTCACTCTCTCCCAGGTCACCCTGGTCAATGTACCTGCGGGACTTCTCATCATCTGGTGCATGATCGCACCGGAACTCGGTGGAGACCTGGAGCTCGGGCGCACCAAGCTGACCATCTGGGCGACGACGTTTCTGCTGCTGCCTGCCCTCGCCTTCTGGCTCTTTCGGACCTCCAGCCAGGTGGTCAGCAATCTGGCCTATCTTTTCTGGACCGGCGCCTGGGTGCTGTTCGTGCTTCACGCCTACTGGGCCGTCTTCATCATCTTCGACGGTGTCGCGGACACGTTTGTGCAACAGGGCACGGTGATTGCAGGCGGCAACTTCCTTTTGCTGGGCCTGTGGACGCTGGATGTCCTGATGATCTGGCTGCTGCCGGCGCGCATGCAGTCCTTCTGGTTCCAATTGATCGTCCGGCTGATCGCCTTCCTGATCTTCGCGGGCACGCTCGTCGTTCTCAGGGGCGGGGCGATTCAGGTTCTGGGTTTCGTATTCACCGGCACTCTCATCGTCGCCGCGCTGGTGCGCGCGATCGTCCAGGTGCCCGCACATAAAGTGGAGGCTCAACATGGACAAGCAGGTTAACACGCACAAGGGCCTCAACGACCTTCTCGCACGGCCGCTTCTGGAAACGATGTGGCGGCGCCGGACGCACCGGGTGCCGCGCGGCGTGGAAGAAGTCGCCGCCGGTTCCATGACGTACAAGTCGGAGCAGGAACCGAAGCCGCTGTCTGATCTTGAGGAAGCCGTTCTGATCGCCACGACCGGGGCGACGGGCCTGACCATGCCGGACAGGCCGTTTCAGGATCCGGACACCGGACGCCTCGTGATGGCAAAACCCAATCTGACGATGACGGGACGGACGGCGGGAAGCCCGGACAACGCACAAGGCACCCACTTCTTCCTGATCAACGACAGCGGCACCTATTTCCTGCGTCAGCTGCCGCCGAGCGGCGAACCTTTCTCGCCGGAGACGCTGATCGCGCGCGCGGCGGAGGCAAAGGTCCAGCTTCTTGACCGGCGCCTCGACGTGAACCAGGGCGGGCGGAACTTCCCCGCCTATCTCGACAGCAACCGCCTCCTTTCCAACCTGCCCGGGACAACGATCCTGGTCCCGGTGGTCGACCTTTCGCACCAGTATATCAACGGCCTGATGTATCTCCTGACGCAACCGGACGGGTCACGGCCCGCGCTTGTCGACGACAGAAACTTCTATTTCTCCGCCGGCGTTAAAGAGTGGGTGCGCAAAAAGTTCCTGAATGACGACATCAAGGTGCCGCTCGGCATCATCGGGTCTCTAAGAACGCAGCTGGAGGCACCACTGTTGCTGCAGAACCTCTTTCTCGTGGCCGAGGCGATGGGTCTCGGTGCCTGGATCCATGCGACCATCAGCCCTCCGGTTCTGACCGGCGATCCGAAATTCAGCGACCGCTACGGACCGATGCTGGGCTTCGAGCACGCCGTGCCGAAATGGCGGCTCATGGACATCCTGCGCTGGCACGTGCCCCTGCCTCGCTTCACCAACCTCCGGTCTCACCCCATTGCCCTGCGGCACAAGGGCGAAGACCTGATCGTTGCGAAGTGTCCGCCCAATTTCGCGACCATGAGCGACGCGGTCGATGCGGTTCTGGAAAAGAAATTCGGCACCGGCGGTGTCTATCAGGACCGAGAAACGTTCAAGAAGATCTACAAGGACGACTACGGCGAGCGCTATCTGGCGGAAGCGGCGGAGTACAATCAGGACGTCATCAGCTGCGCCCGCGACGTGTGCAATTACATCTACGACACGCACGGCCGTTTCCCGGCCCATTGCGAGGCCATCCACGTTCCCGGCGTGTGGCTACAGGTCCATCATGTCGAGATCCCGTATTACGAGAAGTTCTTCAAGGACGGCCTGACAGAGTGTCATCGCAACCACGATGACCTTTGGGACGGTGACGGCGGAAGCTGATTTCAAAAGCGGCAACAGGCCGCAGAATGCATGTGTCAGGAGCCTGTTTCGGCCGGGCCCGCGTAGGACGCCTCTTCTTCCGGGCTGTCGGCTCTCCAGTCCGGATCAAAATAAAAGCTGCTGGCAACAACAAGGACAACCGCAAGCCCGACGCATCCGAACGCCAGCAAGACTGCCCCTTTTTCAAAATTCCTGTTCTCCATGGATCCCCCAATTGGCCAAGAGAGGCAACAGGATTGGGTCGCCACAGATTGAGGCTTACTTAACGGCAGTGGTTAACTTGGCAAATTACGCCAACGTGCCCGGGGAATGCCAAGCAAAAGTCGGTTCAGCGCCGTGAAAACCGCGACGAACCGGCGCTCGGCCGCCCGCGAATATCGGGTCGCGGTGCATCGTGGTCTTTTCGAAAAAAGAGCCTGTTACACGAACTGGAAATCATCACTATGCAGGTCGGCGACAAGAATTCCCTGAAGCAGTATTGAGGTGTCGGCATCAATCGTAATCGTGGTGTCCGTGCCGTCATCGGCCGCGGCAGCCAGAACACTCGCAAAGTCCGCGAACACCGAACTGCCGAACTCGATCACATCTTCGGACAGGGCTCCGGCCGCAAAGTCCGCAACGGTGTCGTGCCCGCCGTCGCTGGTGATAAAGACAAACGTGTCGCTGCCATCGCCACCGGTCAGGACGTTGGCTCCGGAATTGCCGGTGAGGATGTTGTCCAGTTCGTTGCCGGTGCCGTCGATATCGTCCGTGCCGGTCAGCGTCAGGTTCTCGACGCCAGCGGTCAGAGTGTAGCTGACCGAGGCCTGGACGAGGTCGGTCCCGGCATTGGCAGACGGCAGGTCGGCGGAAAGAACCGTGGTGTCGTTCGTGTAGCCGCCGCCGATGCGCGTGGTGCCATCGAAATAGTGCGCGTAATATGTGGACGTGCCCGCCAGGTTATAAAGGACGTCCATATGGCCGTCGTTGTTCGCATCCACCAGGCCAACCACCGGCCAGGCGGCGTTGAATGGAATCTCGATCGCCGAGTAACGCTGCCAGTTGTTCTGAAGCCAGAACACGGCCTGGGTCTGGCTAACGGCCAGGATGTCGATGTGACCATCACCATTGAAATCGTGAAAGCCCTTCACGTCCCAACCGGCCGGATAGGTAAAGGCCCCGGCGCCGCCCTCAGTGACGACATCACCCACATTGTCGACCACGTAGGTGTCGTCGCCCTCGCCGCCTTCCATCGTGTCCGCGCCAGTGCCGCCATCAAGGAAATCATTGCCGGCGAAGCCGCGCAGGATGTCATTGCCGGCAAGGCCCGACAGCGTGTCGTTGACAAGCCCGCCCTCGAGCGTGTTGGCTGCCCCGTCCCCCGCCAGATTGACCGGTTCCACCAGTGAACCGGCGGCAAAATCCGACTCCGACAAGGTGATGTTGCCACTCAGATCGATGGCAAAATCGGCCGTGCCATCACCGTCCGTGTCGCCCTCAAGCGTGGTGACCCCGCGCCCGGCATCATAGGCATAGCGCAGTGCTCCTGTTGACCCGTCCAGTGCCGCGGTTCCCAGGAAGCGAAATGCGTGCGGTCCAAGAATTGTCGTGTTGGCATCCATTGCCGACAGGTCCAGAAGATCGGTTCCGGACACGAAGTCCGTGATCAAATCCCGGTCGGCGATGGCGGTGCCGCTGTCACCGTCGGCAAAGGCAAACGTGTCGTCTGAACCGCCGCCGGTCAGCGTATCGGCACCCGCTTTACCGGAAAGCACGTTGCTGCCGGAATTGCCGATGAGGATGTTGTCGAGGTCGTTGCCCGTGCCGTCGATGGCGCCGGACCCGGTCAGGGTCAGGTTCTCAACGCCCGAGGTCAGCGTGTAGCTGATCGAGGCCTGGACGAGATCGGTGCCCGCATTGCCAGACGGCAGTGCGGCGGAAATAACCGCGGTGTTGTTGGTGTAACCGCCGCCGATCCGGGTCGTGCCGTTGAAATAGTGCGCGTAGTAGGTCGAGGTGCCCGACTGCTGGTAGAGCACGTCCATCTGGCCGTCGCCGTTGGCGTCCTGCAGACCGATGACCGGCCAGGCGGCATTATAAGGCAGGTTGACCGTGGACGAGACCGCCCAGTTCTCATCCAGAAGCCAGAACTGGACCTGGCTGCCGCTGGACATGAGCACGTCCAGATTGCCGTCGCCGTTGACGTCGTGAACACCTTTCAGCTCCCATCCGGCGGGAACCGTGAAGGAGACGGCGCCTTCTTCGGTCACGACGTCGCCAATGTTGTCGACAACATAGGTGTCGTCGCCCTCGCCGCCTTCCATCGTGTCCGCACCGGTGCCGCCGTCAAGCAGGTCATTGCCGGCAAAGCCGCGCAGGATGTCGTTGCCGCCGAGACCGGACAGCGTGTCGTTCAGCCGCTCGCCTTCCAGCGTGTTGGCGGAGCCGTCGCCCGTCAGTGTCATGGGCGTCAGGAGTGATCCGACGACGAAATCCGTTGCGGATAGAGTGATGTTACCGCTCAGATCGATAGCGAAATCGGCCGAACCGTCTCCGTCAGTATCGCCTTCCAAAGTCGTGACATTGCGAACGGCATCATAGGCATAGCGCAGCGCTCCTGCGTCCCCGTCCAGGGCTGCGGTTCCCAAAAACCGGAATGCCTGGTTGCCGGAAGTCCCGTCTTCGGCGTCCATTGCCGCGAGGTCCAGGAGATCGGTCCCGGACGAGAAATCCGTGATCAGGTCGCGGTCATCGATGGCCGTGCCGCTGTCGCCGTCGGCGAAGGCGAACGTATCGGCTGAGCCACCGCCCGTCAGGGAGTCGGCACCCGCTTTACCAGCCAAAACATTGGCACCGGAATTGCCGATGAGAATGTTGTCAAGCTCGTTGCCTGTGCCGTCGATGGCGCTTGACCCGGTGAGCGTCAGGTTTTCAACGCCCGAAGTCAGCGTGTAGCTGACCGACGCCTGGACGAGATCGGTGCCCGCATTGCCTGCCGGCAGGGCGGAAGAAAGTACCGCCGTGTTGGTCGTGAAGCCGCCACCGATCCGCGTTGTGCCGTTGAAATAATGCGCGTAGTAGGTCGAGGTGCCGGCCTTGTTGTAAAGGACATCTATCTGGCCGTCGCCATTCGCGTCGATCAGTCCGACAACCGGCCAGGCGGCATCGTAAGGTGCATCAACCGTCGAGGAGACCGACCAGCTCTCATCCAGCAGCCAGAACTGGACCTTTGTGCCGCTGGACATCAGGACGTCCAGATTGCCGTCGCCATTGAAATCGTGAATGCCCAACTGGGTCCAGCCGGACGGAGCCGTGAAGGACGCGCCACCTTCTTCGGTAACAACGTCGCCGGCATTGTCGACAACATAAGTGTCGTCGCCCTCGCCGCCTTCCATCGTGTCCGCGCCGGTGCCGCCGTCAAGAAGGTCATTGCCGGCAAATCCACGCAGAGTGTCATTGCCGCCGAGGCCGGACAGCGTGTCGTTGAGCTGATCTCCCTCGAGCGTGTTGGCGGATCCGTCACCTGTCAGAGTGAGCGGAAGAAGGAGCGATTTGGTGACGAAGTCCGTTTCGGAAAGGGTGATGTTGCCGCTCAGATCGATGGCGAAATCGGCCGTGCCATCACCGTCGGTGTCGCCCTCAAGCGTGGTGACCCCGCGCCCGGCATCATAAGCGTAGCGCAGGGCTCCGGCGTCTCCGTCCAGAGCAGCGGTTCCCAAAAACCGGAATGACTGGTTGCCGGACGTGTTTTCTTCCGCGTCCATTGCCGACAGATCCAGAAGATCGGTCCCGGAGACAAAGTCCGTGATCAGATCCCGGTCGGCGATGGCGGTGCCGCTGTCGCCGTCAGCGAACGCGAACGTGTCGGCAGCGCCTCCGCCGGTCAGGGTGTCGGCACCTGCTTTACCGGAAAGGACATTGCTCCCGGAATTGCCGATGAGGATATTGTCCAGGTCGTTGCCCGTGCCGTCGATATTGCCAGACCCGGTCAGGGTCAGGTTTTCAACGCCCGAGGTCAGCGTGTAGCTGATCGAGGACTGGACGAGATCGGTGCCCGCATTGCCCGAGGGCAGGTCGGCGGACAGAACCGTGGTGTTGGTCGTGTAGCCGCCGCCGATCCGGGTCGTGCCGTTGAAATAATGCGCGTAGTAGGTCGAGGTGCCCGACTGGTTATAGAGCACATCCATCTGGCCGTCGCCGTTGGCGTCCTGCAGACCGATGACCGGCCAGGCGGCATTGTACGGAAGGTTCACCGTGGACGAGACCGCCCAGCTCTCATCGAGCAACCAGAACTGCACCTGGGTGCCGCTGGACATCAGAACGTCCGGATTGCCGTCGCCATTGACGTCGTGAACGCCCTTCAGCTCCCAGCCGGCGGGAACGGTGAAGGAGACGGCGCCTTCCTCGGTGACGACGTCGCCGGCGTTGTCGACAACATAGGTGTCGTCGCCCTCGCCGCCTTCCATCGTGTCCGCACCGGTGCCGCCATCAAGCAGGTCATTGCCGGCAAAGCCGCGCAGGATGTCGTTGCCGCCTAGACCGGACAGCGTGTCGTTCAGCCGCTCGCCCTCAAGCGTGTTGGCGAAGCCATCGCCCGTCAGGGTGAGTGGCGTCAGCAGCGATCCTGACGTGAAGTCCGAATCTGCAAGGGTGATGTTGCCGCTGAAGTCGATTGCAAAGTCGGCACTGCCATCGCCGTCGGTATCGCCTTCCAGCGTCGTGACATTGCGGCCGGCATCATAGGCATAGCGCAGGGCCCCGGCGTCCCCGTCGAACGCTCCGGTTCCAAGGAAGCGGAACGCCTGGTTGCCGGACGTGTTGTCTTCGGCGTCCATTGCCGACAGGTCCAGAAGATCGGTCCCGGACACAAAGTCCGTGATCAGGTCGCGGTCATCGACGGCGATGCCGCTGTCGCCGTCAGCGAAGGCGAACGTATCGGCTGAGCCACCGCCCGTCAGGGAGTCGGCCCCAGCTTTACCAGCCAAAACATTGGCACCGGAATTGCCGATGAGAATGTTGTCCAGCTCGTTGCCGGTACCGTCGATGGCGCTTGACCCGGTGAGCGTCAGGTTTTCAACGCCCGAGGTCAGGGTGTAGCTGATCGACGACTGAACAAGGTCCGTGCCCGCATTGCCTGGCGGCAGCGCGGCAGAGAGAACCGCCGTGTTGGTCGTGAAGCCGCCACCAATCCGCGTCGTGCCGTTGAAATAATGCGCGTAGTAGGTCGAGGTGCCGGCCTTGTTGTAAAGGACATCCATCTGGCCGTCGCCATTGGCGTCGATCAGTCCAACAACCGGCCAGGCGGTATCGAAAGGAGCATCAACCGTCGAGGATACGGACCAGCTCTCATCCAGCAACCAGAACTGCACCTTTGTGCCACTGGACATCAGCACATCCAGATTGCCGTCGCCGTTGAAATCGTGAACACCCAACTGCGTCCAGCCGGACGGGGCCGTGAAGGACGCGCCACCTTCCTCGGTGACAACGTCGCCAATGTTGTCTACCACGTAGGTGTCGTCGCCCTCGCCGCCTTCCATCGTGTCCGCGCCGGTGCCGCCGTCAAGCAGGTCATCACCGGCGAAGCCGCGCAGAGTATCATTGCCGCCGAGGCCGGACAGCGTGTCGCCGGCGAAGCCACCTTCCAGCGTGTTCGCAAGCCCGTCCCCCGTCAGCGAAACCGGAAGCCCGGTCCTGGCACTGTCCGGGGCAAGATCGCCGAGGCCAATGGCAATGTTGCCGGTGAGGTCAATGGCAAAGTCGGCGGTGCCGTCGCCGTCGGTATCGCCTTGAAGCGTCGTGACATCGCGGCCTGCATCATAGGCATAGCGTAGGGCACCGGCCGCCCCGTCAAAGGCGTCGGTCCCAAGAAAACGGAATTCCTGATTGCCGCCGGTCTGCGTGTCGGCATCCATTGCCGACAGGTCCAGCAGGTCGCTTCCCGACACGAAATCGGTAACGAGGTCCCGGTCGGAGACGGCCGTTCCGCTGTCACCATCCGCAAATGCAAACGTGTCGCCGGCAGCGCCACCGGTCAGCGTGTCCGCGCCGGCTCCCCCCGTGAGCACGTTCGCCACCGCGTTGCCGATGATCGTATCATCTCCGCTGCCGCCAATCGCGTTCTCGATGACGGTGCCGCGCGCGATGAAAAAGTTTCCAGTGAGGCCGCCAAGGTCAGAAGGCGTCTCTTCACGAAGATCCAAGGTCTGGTCGGAGAAGAAGCCGCTGAAGTCGAGCGTGTCGATGCCCGAGTTGTCGACGATGGTGCCGGCGATCGGGTTGTACGAATTCACGAAATTGTCGAGATAACCGCCGGCTGTCGAATTGAAGCCGTAGGTCGTGTCACCAAGATGGATGTCCGTCGCCGTGCCATACAGCTGTTGTATGGCAAGAATATCGGCAACCATCGGGGTCAGCAGGAAAGCGAAACTGGCGTCGATGAAGGTGTTATCGATCTGGTCGAAATACGACATGATCGATGCCTGCCACGAGTCGTTGAGATAGATATTGTCAACGCCATACGTGGCGACGATATCGTACGGCCCCGGATGCCCCAGACCGAGTGCATGGCCGATTTCGTGTATGTAGGTCTGGAAGGAATAGCTGTCGAGCGACGTTCCGTAGGTGGCCAGCCAGTTTGTCGAGATACTGATGTTCGCGAAGTCGATCGTCGATCCCGTGTAGAAGAACTCGGCATGCGCGCCGCTTTCGTTGTCGTCGAACGTGATCTGGGCGTTGTTCGAGACGAAGCTGAAATTGATTCCGCTGACAATGGTCCAGGCTTCCAGCGCAGTGGTGGCCAGATATTTTCCGGCTGCGGTCAAGCCGGTGATGTCGACCGTGAGGAACCCACCGGGCGTCACATTGAACGCGTATTGCTCGCCCCAGTAACCGGAAACCAGATAGTCCGCGATCTGGTCGTAGGTATAGACGTTCGCCTTGGCGGTAAGTTCGTAATAACCTGTTTTGGATCCAGCTCTCGCGCCGGCGTCCAGATAGTAGTATCCAGACGTTGCCACGTTGGTGGTGATCTGCGCGTTGACGAAACTGTCACCTTCAAATTCATTGACGCTGACAACGGCTCCCAGATCATCCCGCAGCCGCAAGCTTGAACCCCGGGTTCCAAAGCTTTCGAGTTCAAAGGAGTAAGCCGTTCCGGCTTCCAGGTAGACCTTTATCCAATCCCGGTCTCCGCTGCTTTCGAACACGCCTGTGAATGTCTCGCCAACCGACATCTCGGAAGTCGTTGCCGTACTTGTCGTCGCATCAACGCCTTCGTCTACCGCGACAACACTCGTCTTCAGGTTATAAGAGCCCGAAAATGTGCCGTTGGCGCCCGAGGTTATGCCGACGTAGTAGTCTCCCGGCGTAACCGAGGGCAAAACCAGTTCAATTTTTGACTCTGTGGATTGATCGACGCCAAAATTCAGGAATTGCCCGCCCGAGCCGTACAGAAACAATTGAGGCGTTTCAGGATCGTCCCAATCCAGCGTGAACGAGTAAACCTGGTCGGCGCCGAGTTGTATCTTGAGCCAGTCCGCTTCTGTATCGTTGAGGCTGCTCAGGTCGCCGGAGAAGGAATCGCCCGGCAAAAGACTGTAGGTCGTCGACGTATTGTCGGGCGCGTCTTCGGTTTCGACATCCGTGAAGACAGCCGGCGGCAAGGGATCCCTGGTGCTCGTGGTGAGAGTATACAGACCCTTGTAGTCGGCTTCGTCGGACTCTATCGAGAGATAATAGGTTCCGCTTTCGGTGGCGGCAAAATTCAACAAGGAAAAGTTGCCCGGTCCGCCATCATCGTCCCAGGCAACAAGCATGCTGTCACTGTCGCGCAGTCTCAACCAGGTATCCGCGAGTTCGCCGATGCCGTCCACGGCGAATGTATAGGTCTCACCCGCAGTGAGATCTATTCTGATCCAGTCTTCGTCGGTGGTTTCGGACAAAATTCCGGTAAATGTGTCACCGACCGAGATCGTAAAGGACGTGGAGCTATCGCTCGCCGCGTCGGTAACCTCATCGTAGGCCGGGCCATTGGCCTGGGCCGTTACTTCATAGTATCCGTCATCGATATAACTGTTGCTCGAACTGGCGCCTGCATCCAGATAGAAGTACCCGGATACCGTCGGTGTGAAGGTGAACTGCAGGTCCGCGTCCGGCTCGGCCGCTTCCTGGGACGCAACCACTGCGCCATTGCCGTCGCGTAATTCGAATTCCGACAGGAACCCGCCATAGGAGCGCATGTCAAATGTATAACTGATGCCGACAGCCAGCTCTATCTGGACCCAGTCATTATCGAACGAATGATAAATTGTTCCAGTGAACGTCTCGCCGACCCCCATGGAATAGGGTGTCGCGACACTCGGTGGAGCGTCAGTCGTTTCATCCTTTTCCACAAGTCTTGTTGTGATGGTGTAAGAGCCACCATAGGGGTCCTGGACGGCCGAGTGGACATCAAGATGGAATTCCCGGGCGTTGGTTGCGTTGTAGATCAGCAGCGCACTTCGTTCGGCGGTGTTCACCGGAGCCGTCTGGCTCAAACCAAATCCATTCTCCCGGACCCGGAGGTACGGGTTGTTGTGCGCTTCGTCCCAGGTCAGCACAAACGCATAGGTTTGCCCCAGGACCAGCGGCATTTCAATTAAGTCAACCGCGTCATATCCGAGGTATCCGCTTGTGGCCTCGATGCCGATCTCGCCGGAAAAACTATCCCCTACATCAATGCTGTATGAAGTCGAGGTGTCGCGGGCTGCGTCTGTTGTTTCGATGTAGGATGCCCCGGCCGACCGCGAACCATCCGCTGCCGCCCGCATGTAGCCGAGATCCAGGGGGACCCCGGAAATGTTTCTGCTCGTCTTGTCCAACACACTCATGCTTCATTTATTCGCTCAAGAATGATTTGACCGAGCGCGACCCGCATGAGAAATCCAGCGTTCCTCAATTCGGTTTTGTTACGGTTCGTCGGCAAAATTCTTGAACGGTTGCACTTTAAGGCAGTGATATCATTTAGCTCTTAAGTTGCAAAATCTGCCAAGGCAATGTCAAGAACAAATCGTTAAAGTTGATTAACTTTCAAAAGGGCGACGCCTCTGGGTTGCGCCGCTCGCACACCTGGTACCGAGCCGGGAACGATGGCATTCACCAACCAGAGATCGTATCGGAATTGCGCGATCCCTACCCTAGGTGCGCAGAGGCAATCAGGCGGAAAACGGCGGCATTTCGGGGTAGCCGCGAGGCCGGAACCGGCTTGCTGCCCGCAGGCCGTTTGGTCGCGCCCGGGACCAGCGAATTTGACCGGAAACCGGCGGCAGCCGCGTTTCCGGTCATGCGCGAGACGCAACAGCAATCGTGCTTTGGTGAAACGCGTTCTCACACGAACACGAAATCGTCCTGGTGGAGGTCGGCGACACCGACGCCCTGAAGCAGCAGAGAGGTGTTCGCATCGATCGTGATCCGGGCGTCTGCACCCTCGTCGGCTGCCGCGGCGAGCACGGCTGCAAAATCTGAAAACACGGACGTTTCGAATTCGATGATGTCGTCAGTGAGCGCCCCGGCGGCAAAGTCCGTGATCGTATCATGCCCGCTGTCGCCATTCGCGAACGCAAACGTATCGCTGGCGCCGCCGCCCGTCAGGGTATCATCGCCCGTGCCACCGGTGAGGACATTGGCAGCTGAATTACCGATGATGATGTTGTCGAGGTCGTTGCCGGTGCCGTCGATGGCACTTGTCTCGGTCAGCGTCAGGTTTTCGACGCCCGAGGTCAGCGTGTAGCTGATCGAGGCCTGCACGAGATCGGTTCCGGCGTTGCCCGACGGCAGGTCGGAAGAAAGGACCGTGGTGTCGTTGGTGTAACCGCCACCGATCCGCGCCGTGCCGTTGAAATAATGCGCGTAGTAGGTCGAGGTGCCGGCCTTGTTGTAGAGGACGTCCATTTCGCCGTCGCCATTGGCATCCATCAGTCCGATGACCGGCCAGGCGGAATTGTACGGCAGGTTCACCGTGGACGAGACCGCCCAGCTTTCGTCCAGCAGCCAGAACTGCACCTGGGTTCCACTGGACATCAGGACGTCCAGATTGCCGTCATCATTGACGTCGTGAACGCCCTTCAGCTCCCAGCCGGCGGGAACGGTGAAGGAAATGGCGCCTTCCTCGGTGACAACGTCACCGGCGTTGTCGACCACATAAGTGTCGTCGCCCTCGCCGCCTTCCATCGTGTCCGCGCCGGTGCCGCCGTCAAGCAGATCATCACCGGCGAAGCCGCGCAGAGTGTCGTTGCCGCCGAGGCCGGACAATGTGTCGCCGAGTTGCCCGCCTTCCAGCGTGTTGGCAGAGCCGTCGCCCGTCAGGGTGAGCGGGGTCAGCAGCGAACCCGACGTGAAGTCCCCATCGGCGAGCGTGATGTTGCCGCTGAGGTCGATGGCAAAGTCGGCCGTGCCGTCTCCATCGGTGTCGCCTTCGAGCGTGGTGACCCCGCGCCCGGCATCATAGCTGTAGCGCAGCGCCCCTGCCGCCCCGTCCAGGGCAGCGGTACCCAGGAAACGGAAGGCCTGACTGCCGGATGTGCCTTCGTCGGCATCCATTGCCGACAGATCCAGAAGGTCGGTGCCGGAGACGAAGTCCGTGATCAGATCCCGGTCATCGATGGCGGTGCCGCTGTCGCCGTCGGAGAACGCAAACGTATCGGCGGAACCACCACCGGTCAGGGTGTCGGCACCCGCTTTACCGGAAAGCACGTTGCTGCCGGAGTTGCCGATGAGGATGTTGTCGAGGTCGTTGCCGGTGCCGTCGATGGCGCTTGACCCGGTGAGCGTCAGGTTTTCAACGCCCGAAGTCAGCGTGTAGCTGATCGAGGCCTGCACCAGATCGGTCCCGGCATTGCCCGAAGGCATTGCAGAAGAGAGAACCGCCGTGTTGTTCGTGTAGCCGCCACCGATCCGGGTCGTGCCGTTGAAATAATGCGCGTAATAGGTGGACGTGCCGGCCTTGTTGTAGAGAACGTCCATCTGGCCGTCGCCGTTCGCATCCACCAGCCCGACAACCGGCCAGGCGGAATTGTAAGGCAGGTTCACCGTGGACGTGACCGACCAGCTCTCGTCGAGCAGCCAGAACTGCACCTGGGTACCGCTGGACATCAGGACGTCCAGATTGCCGTCACCATTGACGTCGTGAATGCCCAACTGGGTCCAGCCGGACGGAGCCGTGAAGGAAACGGAGCCCTCTTCGGTGACAACATCGCCGGCATTGTCGACCACATAGGTGTCGTCGCCCTCGCCGCCTTCCATCGTGTCCGCACCGGTGCCGCCGTCAAGGACATCATCGCCGGCGAAGCCGCGCAGGGTGTCATTGCCGCCGAGACCGGACAATGTGTCGCCGAGTTGCCCGCCTTCCAGCGTGTTGGCGGATCCGTCGCCCGTCAGGGTGATGGCCGCCAAAAGCGATCCCGCCGTGAAGTCACCATCGGAGAGAGTGATGTTGCCGCTCAGATCGATTGCAAAGTCGGCACTGCCGTCCCCGTCGGTGTCGCCTTCGAGCGTGGTGACTCCGCGCCCGGCATCATAGCTGTAGCGCAGCGCTCCGGCGTCTCCGTCGAGGGCAGCGGTGCCCAGGAAACGGAAGGCCTGATTGCCGGACGTGCCTTCGTCGGCATCGATTGCCGACAGATCCAGTTGGTCGGTCCCGGAGACAAAATCCGTGATCAGATCCCGGTCATCTATCGCAGGGCCGCTGTCACCTGCCGCAAAAGCAAACGTGTCGGCTGAGCCGCCGCCCGTCAGCGTATCGGCACCCGCTTCACCGGAAAGAACATTGGCCCCCGAATTGCCGATCAGGATGTTGTCCAGCTCGTTGCCCGTGCCGTCGATGGCGCCTGACCCGGTCAGGGTCAGGTTTTCAACGCCCGAGGTCAGCGTGTAGCTGATCGACGATTGCACAAGGTCCGTGCCGGCATTGCCGGACGGCAGGTCGGAGGACGCAACAGAGGTGTTGTTCGTGTAGCCGCCGCCGATCCGCGCCGTACCATTGAAATAATGCGCGTAGTAGGTGGCGGTGCCCGCCTTGTTATAAAGGACGTCCATCTGGCCGTCGCCATTGGCGTCGACCAGCCCGATAACCGGCCAGGCGGCGTTGTAGGGCAGGTTGACGGTGGACGAGACCGACCAGCTCTCATCGAGCAGCCAGAACTGCACTTGCGTACCGCTGGACATCAGCACATCCTGGTTGCCGTCGCCGTTGACGTCGTGAACGCCCTTCAGCTCCCAGCCGGTGGGCACGGTGAAGGAAACGGCGCCTTCCTCGGTGACGATATCGCCCACGTTGTCGACAACATAGGTGTCGTCACCCTCGCCACCTTCCATCGTGTCTGCACCGGTGCCGCCGTCAAGGACATCGTCACCGGCAAAGCCGCGCAGGATGTCGTTGCCGCCGAGACCGGACAGCGTGTCGCCGACAAGCCCACCTTCCAGCGTGTTGGCGGATGCGTCGCCCGTCAGCGAGAGCGGAACGCCGAGCGTGGCGCTGCCCGCCGTGAAATCGTCGATGGTCAGGGCAATATTGCCCCAGAGGGCAATGCCGAAGTCGGCGATGCCATCGCCGTCGGTATCGCCTTCGACCCGCGTGTGATTGTGGCTTGAATCATAGGCGTAGCGCAGCGCGCCCACACCGTAGAATGCGCTTTGCCCGATGAAGGTGAACTGGTCTACCGACCCTGAGATTCCGTCCGCGTCGATGGCGGACAGGTCGAGCAGATCGAGCCCGGCGACAAAGTCGGTGATCTGGTCCCAGGTGCTGAAGGAATTGCCCGTGTCGCCCTCTTCGAAGACGAACGTGTCGCTGCCTGCGCCGCCGGTCAGCGTGTCCCTGCCGGCGCCGCCGTGAAGGACATCGTTGCCGTCCTTGCCGTCAAGGCTGTCGTTGCCGCCGAGTCCCTTTAGATCGTTGGCAAGAACGTTACCGGAAATGGTGTCGTTGCCGGACCCGCCAATGGCGTTTTCGATCCAGGTGCCGTTGGCGATGCCGATGTTGTAGGTCATCGTGCTGGACGTGCCGCCGGCCGAAGAATAGGTCCCCGGTTCGAGATCGATGATCGCCCGCAGTGAGAAACCGGACAGATCAAGCGTGTCGGTTCCGCCGGCGTCGTAGATCGTCAGGACGGGCGCGCGGTTCTGGCTGAAGTCGAAGAGGTCATTGCCGGCATTCGAATTGAAGCCGTAGACCGTGTCCCCGGACCGGGTCGTGGTATCCGCACCGTATTTGGACTGAATGGTGAGGACATCGTGCACCATCGGCGTTTGCGCGTATTGCCAGCCGAACCCGCCGTTCCAGTCCGCGCCCGTGTTCGAGGCGCTGAAATAGGACATGACCGACCACTGGTGGGTGTCCTGCGCATATTCGGCGTTGTTCGCGTAGGTCGGCGAGCCGCCATTATAGGAGCCCGGATGACTAAGACCGACGGCATGGCCGATCTCGTGCATGATGGTCATCCAGTAATAGTCCCCCGGGTCGGGGTAATAGAGCGCCGTATAGGTCGCCGAATTCAGCCAGACTTCACCGGCCCATTGATAGTTTCCCGGGTAATAGGCATGGGCGTAGGCGATGTTTGTCGTGGTGTTGCCGAAATTGATGGCGGCGTTTTGCTGATTGCTCGTCTGTTCGACAAAGGAGGGCGCGATCAGGTCATCCCAGAGGTCGACGATGAGCCGCGTGGCGGCCTGCTGATAGGCGGTGAATTTCGAAAATCCGTTGCCCTCGTATCCGATACCCCAGGACGGGGAGGATTGCAGGAAACCGTATGTAATGGTGTTCGAATTCCACTCGCGGCCGGAATCGATCTGACCGACGACCTGGTTGTTGTCGTAGGTCGGGGCCTGCTGCGGCTGACGGACGGCAGTCTCGGCCTCCACCGCTTCTGCAACGAAATCGCCGGTGCAGTTGGGGCAGGCACAAGGTCCAAAATCGCTGTGTCTAAGATCGATATTTGTCAAACTGCTTCAACCAACTTTTCAATTCACCCGGACGGTGAAAAAAGACCGCCCACCCAAGCGCCCTGCGCGGCAACCACTTCCTTGCCGGTGTCGGCGAATCCGGGTGTCCGGGGCTTGCGTTACGGTAATTCAGCGGCAAAAAGTTAAGAAACCATAGGATCAATCGGCGAGTTTTTGGGGTTTCCGGGCATGATGCACCGTTTTTTGTTCACTTTTTCCGTGTTCCCCATTGCGCGCACCGGACACCCGGACAACCTGTCCTGCAACCGCGACAGGCACTTACGGCAACCGCTTGCCACCAAAGCTTAAGATCTGCGCGCGCACGCGATTTTGGTAAAGCCCGGATTTACCATTTTCAAACGATCCTCCCCGCTCCGGCCGGATGCCGATGACACACCGGGCCCGCTCAAAGCCGTCCGCACACCGGTCGTGTAAGCTGACGCGCGTGAGAAAGGCTTCGAGTGTTTCGCGGCACGGTTCCTCATCGGCACCGCTGTGGTCTGAAAGGAGTTTAACAGCCTCGCCGAACGGGATTGGCTTTTTCCGCTTCAATTCTAGGCCGTCGTCCAACCCAAGAGCTAGCTCCGTCCAAACCGATAATGGATGCTTTTTAAGAGTGCCATCGTCGAGTTTTTCCGGAAGTGGCTGACCAATAACCGATGCCAGTTGACCCTTTACTTGCTCGAGCTTGATATTGTCGTCAGTTGCGCGTTGGAGCGACTCGTCAATCACCGCGTCAGGGCCAATGTCACTTCCAAACAACCGTGTCGCAACTTTGGCGACCGCCAAAGCTCTACTTTCTTCCGTGCCTTCTGAAGCCATTGTTGCTGAAGTGCCGATACAGACGGGAGCTTTATCTGGTGCGCAACGGTCTCGTATCCGTCTCACCAACACCGCAACGTCGGCACCTTGCCGGCCCCTGTACGTGTGCAATTCATCAAGAATGATGAATTCGAGCCCCCCGGCATTCGCAACAACCTGCGCATCAAGTTCGTCCTGACGAGTCAGTAATAACTCGGCCATCATATAGTTGGTCAGGAGAATGTCAGGTGGGTTCGCAGCAATCTTCTTGCGCTCTTCCTGGCTTTCCTGGCCCGTATAGCGCTTTACGACAGATTTCAAATTTTCTGGAAGTCCTGATTGACCGATAAACTTGTCAATCTCCTTGAGCTGGCTGTTTGCCAAAGCGTTCATAGGATAGATGATGATTGCACGTGTCTTGCGCGGCTTGCCCGCCCGGAGCGCGCCAAGAATGCTGTCCACTACAGGCACAAAAAAACATAGCGACTTGCCAGAACCAGTGCCGGTTGTGACTACATAACTGCTGCCAGACTTTGCCTTCGCAATTGCTTCAGCTTGGTGCCGGTGAAAACGCAATGGAGTTTCACCAAAACGAAACACTTTGCCTGTGCCTTCGTCGAGGTTTCCGGACGCGACAAGCTCGTCAACATCGGGGCCGGACAAAAACCTGGGGTTCAATGATAATAGTGCATCGGGCCAAAATCGGCCCTCATCATATTGCGCATCGATTTCAGATTTCAGATCATCCGCTTTGATCTGGGTAAATGATCTCGAAAACCGTTCGTAGGTTTTGATCACATGATGTTCAAACTCAAAAGCTTTCATTGATGTCTATGGTTTTCTTGAGGAGATCATTTGTTTTTGTGTCACCACATCGACCGCGTTCTTTACTTCGATAAGCACAACCACCATCTAAACCCTAAGCAGTACTCATTACAACCCACACCTCGACGAAGCAGCATTTTGTCAATGATGAAACGAACACAGTTTGATGCGCGTCAAGAGATCCGTGAAAAGAAGTCGATTTTCGAAGACCATGTCGAAAGAGGCCTCAGATCTGCTTTCTCAAGTGCTCCAACACAAACTGAATAGTTGCGCTGTCGGGAGCTCCTTCCTCAGTGAGATCAGAACTATCCGGACCTTGTCCAAGCGACCCCAATATCTCCGCCTGCCGATGAGTGGAAACAGCCCCATAGCTCGTGAACGTCGTGAGGACATTCTCGTGACCCAGATTCTGGCTCCAGGCCTTGAACTCTTCCGGTGTCCTACAGGTGCGCTCGCCGATCTGGGCCAGGGTTTTGCGGAAACTATGCGGATTGAAGTAAGGCAAGTCCGCACTTTCGAAGGCTTGCTTGAAAATCCTGCGAATCGGCCCGGCGTTGGACCAATTCGATCGGAGCAGTCTTCTTGCACCGAAAAGACCATCCTGACCTTTGGTCACATGCGTAGAAGGAAACAGCGGATCATCCGGACCAAAAAGTTTTTCAGATGTGAGATATTCGATCCACTCTCGCACGACCTCCTCAACATCAGCGCCGATGGGAAAAAACCAAGTGGTAATGGTCTTGCGGTTCTTCGTGCGAACGTCACGGGCGTCCTGGAAAACTTGCCGTCTTTCCAAGTCGACATGTTTGATCGACAGCGACGCCATCGCGTCATCGCGGATGCCGGTTAGAAAGGTGAAAGCGATCAGGGCGCGGTCGCGTTTTTCGATGTCGGTCGCCGCTTTCATGGACTTGAGGACGTATCGGATCTGCTCGGCGCTGGGCACGGGTTGTTCGCGCTTTGCCGTGGCTATGCGCGTATCGTTGGCCGACAGATTGAAGTAGTCGGCGTCCGAATACCGAAGCTTGGACCTGTAGCCGGGCTCTCTCGATAGCCATTGGAAAAACGCTTTCACGTGATTGAGGCGCGACCGCATGGTTGCCTTTGCCAGAGGTTTTCCGGTCTCCGGATTGACGTAGTCGGTCATGTCACGCTTGAATTTGCGCGCCTGCTCGATCCGGAAGAGCACAAAGTCCTTGTAGCCTGACGATGCCTCGAACATGGCGATGGCCGCTGCAACTTGGTCCGTGGTCTTTTCAGACATTCGCTTTGCCTCCTCCAGATAGGCAAGGTACTGGCGCTTGATCCGCTCGTTTTTCGGATGATGCTTACGCATGGGTTTCAGGCTCCTTTTTGAAGTGATCATTTGTGCAGGAAGAGTTGCCATCATCTAG
Source organism: Roseibium sp. (assembly GCF_965229775.1). Taxonomy (GTDB): domain Bacteria; phylum Pseudomonadota; class Alphaproteobacteria; order Rhizobiales; family Stappiaceae; genus Roseibium. The sequence goes on along the minus strand of NZ_OZ245929.1, from coordinate 2,637,703 downwards.
GCGTGTTTCCGCCTGCACATCCGTCACGGTCAAAATGGCCCTAAGAGCCCGTAATCCATCTGCTGACACGGCCTTGTGCATCACCGTAGAACAGACCTCGCAGAGCGCCCGAATGTTGCCACGCCCTGCCTTGGTGGGACGAAACTCCACCTCGCTAAAGGCGGCCTTGCGCGGCGTTTTGCAGGACATGCAAAAGCACTGATCAATTTTGCAGATCTGCTTGGGTTTGCGCCTTGAGACCAGGAAACCCTTCAGATCCTGACCAAGGATCAGAATCGGACGTTGGTCGTCCAGGCAAGGAAGCCCATCTTTCAAGTATCTTCTGATAGTGCCTTTACAAAGCTTGAGTGCCCGAGCGGCTTCATCGACAGTGTAGCTGCGATGGCTCTTGATGCGGTGCCCGCTCGAACGCTTGCCGGCCATCTCAGGCGGCTCCGTTTTCCAAAAGTGCGCGGATATCTTCCACGCGCCAAACGGTAATCCGTGCGCCAAGTTTGACCGGCTTGGGAAACCGACCATCTTTGACACCCGCCCACCACGTGGACTTGCTGACGGGGATGGGGCCGTTGGGAGCGATGATGGATTTCAACCGGAGGAAGCCGGTCTGGGGAAGTTCGATTTGGTCTGACATGATGTGTCTCCGTCCATTAGTGACGGTTACCAACTGTCAGGTCCTGAAAGGAGAATAAGTCAGAAAGGGTGAAAAACTCAATTTTTTGATTTTTTCACCTCTTCCAAGTGACTGTAAATTCGAATTATTTTTTTCTTGACCGCACTTTCTGAGGGTTCCTTTCCAAAACGCTCACTGAACCAGAGAAGCATTGCTCTGACTAGGTCTGCTCGCTTATCTGGCAATCCATCTGGCGTGTTGGCGATTCGAATGATCTCTGCGTGGAACAGGTCCCAGTCATATTGCCCTGGCCTGCCACGCGCCTTATCGTCATTTTCAGGAGTCCTCGAACGGCTTTTCGCTCGAGCTTGCTCACTAGGCTCAACTTCGATTTCGCGTTGTTCAGATATGGGCAATTTGTCATTGTTTTTTCGGCTCAATGCCAAAACTTCGCTTTCTAAATCTTCGTCGAAAACGAGGTCATTTTTGTAGCACCATTCAAGCAGCAAGAATGGCTTCACGACTATTGCCGAGTTGATCATGGCGCAGTGGAGATCACCTATGGCATGGGCACGATCAATGAGTTCATAAATGCATTCAACTTCTGGCGCCACACCGTGCGGCAATTCAGCCGAGTAGATGGTCTCTTCATACTCAGGAACCGGTAAAGGCTCGAATCCAAAACAAAGCTGCGCAGCTTCCTCAAGCGTCCAATATGACTTTCGCGCCCAATAGAAAACATTCAACTCCATGTCTTCGCTCCATTTCGGCTAAGCCCAATTCAACTGATAAGGCCTTGAATGCTGTCGGCCCACCATTCCCCCATCTTTACACGATCTTCCCAATATTCCGCGCGGTGATATGCGCGGCGCACTTCGTCAGCCCCGACATGTCCAAGCTCTGCCTCGATCGCATCCGGGTTCCACTCGCCACTTTCATTGAGCAGCGTCGAGGCCGTTGCCCGGAAGCCATGAGAGGTCATTTCTTCCTTGGTAAAGCCCATTCGCCTCAGGGCGGCGTTGAGGGTGTTCTCGCTTATCGGGCGCTTCGGGGATGAAACGGACGGGAAGACGAGTGGCCGGTGTCCGGTCAACTGCTGCAAGTCCTGTAGAATTTCGACTGCAGCGCCTGGAAGAGGCTTCTTGTGCTCCCTGCGCATTTTTGTTCGCTGTGCCGGAATTGTCCACGTGGCCTCTTCAAGATTGAATTCGGACCATTCGGCTTGTCTGAGTTCCCCGGGCCTCGGATAGAGAAGGGCCATTAGCTTGAGCGCGGCCCGGGTCTCGTAGGAGCCCTCGTATTCCCAGATGCAGCGAACAAGACCCGCAAGGTGCTGCCAGTCTGTAATCGCGGCTCGGTGCGTTACCTGTGGAGCCGTCAGAGCACCCCTCAGGCTAAACGTCGGATCATTTTCCGCGCGAGTCGTGGCAATGGCAAACCGGAACACCTGCCCGATCGTTGCCCTTAACCTTCTTGCCGTTTCGTAATTCCCCTGTGCTTCGACCTTACGCAAAACGGCGAGAATTTCTGGTGCGGTTATTGCTTTTATGGGGCGACGCTCGAGGGCCGGTCGTGCCAGGCTGAGTACCCACTGTTTCTTGTCGAGCGTCGTCTTGGCCCTACCTTCGCGGGTTTCCTTTTTCAGAAGCTCGTCGGCAATCGCTCCGAAGGTGTTGCCATGAGCAACTTTCGCTTCGGCTTTTTCCACCTTCTGTTGGTGGGAAGGATCGATACCAGTAGCAAGCTGACCTTTCGCCAGATCGCGTCTTTGACGCGCTAAGGCCAAGGTCACATGAGGATAGGCTCCCAATGCCAACGTCTTCTGACTGCCCGCAAACCTGTAGGATAACCGCCAGAGCCGCGAGCCGCCCGGCGTCAGCAACAGATGCAAGCCTCCGCCATCACTAATCTTTTTGGGTTTCTCAGGCGTTTTGAAACTGCGGATTTGCCGGTCAGTCAAAGGCATTTCTGGCACCCCATACCAACAATCGCGGCTTCAAGTACCAACAATTGCGGCTCGTTCGAGGAAAACTGCCAACAAATATACCAACAAATGCGCTGGATACCAACAAACGCCGTTGGACGACACCGGACACATGAAACGAAAAAAACCCCGGAAAACCGGAGCTTTTTTGGAGGATATCAGACCGTATCGGACTGTCTGAAATCGGAATTTGGTGCCCAGGAGAGGACTCGAACCTCCACGCCCGTAAGGGCACTAGCACCTGAAGCTAGCGCGTCTACCAGTTCCGCCACCTGGGCTGTGAGGGGGGCTTGTAAGCGGCGGGCTGGCCCTTGTCAATCGCAAGGTGCGACTTTTTTTGATCAAACGCAGGCAGCCCTTCACACCCGGCTCACAAAGGTCTAAGAAACAAGCTGACGGGCGCGGCGCTGGCGCTTCGGCCCCTTCTGTTCGGACGCGAAAAAAGGCATTTCCAGATGTCCACACCTCTCAACGGCAAACTCGTCACAATCTTCGGCGGGTCGGGCTTTCTCGGCCGGCATATCGTGCAGTCGCTGGCGCGGCGCGGCTACCGGATCCGGGCCGCCGTCCGGCGGCCGGACCTGGCGACGCACCTGCAGCCGCTCGGTGCGCCCGGACAGATCATGGCGGTGCAGGCGAACCTGCGCTACCGCTGGTCGATCGACCGCGCCGTGATCGGCTCGGACGCCGTCATCAACGCGGTCGGCATTCTTGCCCCGACCGGCAACCAGACCTTCGATGCCGTTCAGGCCTTCGGACCACGCGCAATCGCCGAGGCCGCCCGCGGCGCCGGGCTTTCCGCGATCACGCATATCTCCGCCATCGGTGCCGACGCGGACAGCACGTCCCAATACGCGCGCACCAAGGCCGCCGGTGAAGCCGGTGTCCTGGAGACCCTGCCGGACAGCGTCATCCTGCGCCCGTCGATCGTGTTCGGGCCGGAAGACGATTTCTTCAACCAGTTCGCCGAGATGGCACGCTTTGCGCCGGCCCTGCCGCTGATCGGCGGCGGTGAGACCAGGTTCCAGCCGGTCTATGTCTGCGATGTCGCCGAGGCCGTCGCAAGGTCCGTCGACGGTGAACTGACACCGGGCGCGACCTACGAACTCGGCGGACCGGAGCACAAGAGCTTCCGCGACTGCCTGGAAGAGATGCTGGAGATCACGCGCAGGTCGCGTTTCCTGCTGCCGATCCCGTTTCCGGTCGCCTCCGCGATGGGCAAGGTCATGCAGCTCCTTCCCGGCGCGCCGCTCACGGCCGATCAGGTGGAACTCCTGAAGACGGACAACGTGGTCTCCGAGGCCGCGATAAAGGACGGGCGCACGCTGGAAGGGATCGGCATCAAGCCCGCCACGCTGGCCAGCATCCTGCCGACATACCTGGAACGCTTCCGGCAACACGGGCAATACGACGCGCACAGGCCCGTCTGAATTGCGACGCCGCACGGGTAACGGTCTGAGCTACGACGCAGCCTTGGTTACGGTCTGAGCTGCGACGCAGCTCGGGTGATCGCAAAAGACAAGCACGGCGCAGCCGAAAGCCCGAAAACAGTAGACACCTGCCTCACTGGCTTTTTGATCGCCGGCCACACGGGATACTGGGTCCCGGTCTTGCCGCTTGCACGGCAAACCGGGATGACACTCCTTGGATGGCCAAGTAAATGCCACACCGCCAACACGGCCCGGACAGAGCTTCGATACCTTCACCCTGAGGACGCGCATCGGCGCGGTCGCGAGCGCCCCTGTTCAAGCAGCGACACCTTGCGGCGTTTTTCCCTTTCCCAGTCGGAGCAGGGGTATGTATTTGAAAGATAAGGCAACACCTGTCCCCTCACCCGGCCTTTCAGGCCGACCTCTCCCGGCGGGAGAGGTGACAGCCGCGGCAAGAACGTTTTCGCGCCACCACCCGTCTTTCCGAGCTCAAACGTCCACCGGCGCCGCAGCATGGATTGCCAGATCAAGTGCGCTGCTATCCTGTTTAGGCCGACTTGAATCTCGCGAGGCGGACCGCGGACAATGAACTTGTCATTCCGCTGGTCCGGCCGCCTCCGGAAGCGGTGATATGGCCAAAAGCAGCGCAGGCTTCTGCGGGAACGCGCCAGGGCCGATTCTCCTGAACGCTTCAGTTTTGTTGAAAATGGTTCTAGGCTTTCTCCCGACAGGAGGGGCCCATGTCACCCATTGCCAAGATAACCATGGTTTTTGTCGTTTTTGTCGACCTTCTGGGTCAGGGGCTGGTGTTCCCGATCATCAACGGCCTGATCATGGAACCGAGCACGTCGATCCTGGCAAAGGACACGTCGACCGCGGCCCGCCATTTCAACTACGGGCTCATCATCGGCATCTTTTTCATCTGCTGGTTCTTCGGCGCACCCTATATCTCGAAACTGTCGGACCAGATCGGGCGCAAGAATGCCATCCTGATCTGCCTGTTCGGTGCGTTCGCCGGCTATGCGCTGACCATTATCGCACTTTACGCCAACAGCTTCCTTCTGCTCATTCTCGGGCGCGCGATTACCGGGCTGACCGCCGGCAACCAGCCGATCGCCCAGGCCGCCATGGTGGACGGCAGCACCGATGACGAGGACCTGTCGAGAAACATGGGTTACATCATGCTCGGCATCAGTTTCGGCCTCGTCGGCGGGCCGCTGATCGGCGGGTTCCTGTCCGACCCGATCCTGATCGGCAGCATCGCCAGCATAAAGCTGCCCTTCTTTGCCAGCCTCGTCCTTGTCGCGATCGCCGTCTTTCTGGTTGTCTTCTTCTACAAGGAGGATCCGGCAGAGCGGGAGAACTTCGCGCTGCGCCCGGCGGAAATCATCGAGACGCTCTGGCGGATCAAGGACTTTCCGCTCGTCATCCGGCTGACGATCGTGCTGTTTTTCTTTCACCTGGCAAACGTGACGTTCTACGTCTTCGTCGACAACTACCTGACCAGCCGGTTCGGCTACGGCGTTCTTGGCAGCAGCTTCGCGATGATGACCATCGGCGCGGCCATCGCGATTTCGAGCACATTCTTCGTCGTGCCCGTGCAGAAGAGGTTCACCAAGGAGCGCATCCTCGCGGTGAATTTCATCGTCTGGATCCTGGCGACGTGCCTGTTCATCCTGTCACCGGACGGCCCGCTGACCTATGTGCCGATCTTCTGCTTCTTCTTCATTTTCGGCATTGCCTACCCGACATTGTTGTCGATCTTCTCGGCATCTGTCGGTCCGGAAGAACAGGGATGGGTGATGGGCATGACGATCGCGGTCTTCACCTTCAATGCCGGCGCCATGTCGCTGATCGGCGGCGAGCTGATCGGGATCAATCTCGACCTGCCGTTCTACATCGTGATCGCGTGCGCCCTGACCGCTCTGGTGGTGATGTTCCTGTTGTGGAACAAACCGGAGGTGAAGGCCCTCCTGCGGAAGACCGGCGGCTGACTGTTTCAAGCCAGCCGCCGGCCGGTCTTATTTCCAGAAGTGTGCGCCGTAGCGGTCCTGGTGCAGTTCGCTGTATCCGCGTTCGGTGCGCCTGAGGCCAATGTCCTTCAACTCCTGCTCATTCAGATGAGAAAGGGCACGGGCAGTTGTCCGGCGGCGAAAATACCGGCGGAGCTCGTCGGCACATACACGAAGAACGGTGAACACAATGCTGCGGCTGTGCGCACGGCTGCGGAAAACGGTGTCAATTTCATAGCTCATCTCTCAACTCCTCGGGGATCATCACCGCCGTTTTGCAGCGACAACACCAAGATGGCAGGTCAATCCTGACAGCTGTGAGTCAGGTTTGATCTCGTTCTGTTCCCGGGATATGATTTTTTTCGAAACAACCGTCCAAGGTCCCTTTTCATGAACCCGATTGAACGCGCGCTCGGCATCCTGCTGCTGCTGACCGGCGGCAAACTCGTCCCGGCGACCGTGCTCGCCGAACGCTTCCAGGTGTCCCTCAGAACCATCTACAGGGACATTGACAGGCTGATCGCACTCGGCGTTCCCATCGATGCGGAACGCGGCGCGGAAGGCGGGTACCGGCTCGCCAGCGGCTACCTTCAGCCGCCCGTCGCGCTGTCGCGCGACGAGACGGCCGCACTCCTTGCCGCCATGGCGCTGGTGCGCAGCAGCCGTACCGTGCCGCTGGCAAACGATCTGGCGTCTGCGGAAAAGAAACTGCTGGCAACGCTTCCGAAAACGGTCCACGGCCTGCTCAAAGAGGCGGACAAGATCGTCGGCATCGAACCGATTCCGCCGGACATCTTTCATGCCGGAACGAAGGCCGAGCCGACGGAAGACTGGCAGCGGGCGCTGGACGGTTTCATGGCCGGGATCCTGGACGGCAAGCGCGTGCGGTTCGACCACGTCAACCCGTCGCGCAACACCGCCAAGGCGCATGATGTCGAACCCTACGGTGTCATGTTCGACCGGGATCTGTGGTATCTCGCCGGGCGCTGCGTCGACACGCAGACGGTGAAGGTCTACAGGGCCGACCGTGTGCGCGGCCTTGAGATCAGCGGCATGTTCTTCCGGCCCGACAAGTCGTTTTCCATCAAGACACTGCTGGGCGGCGCCTGGCTTTCACAGGCCATGCGCAGGTGGGAGCAGGAGGAGGAAATCGCCAAGATCCTGATCACCGCGCAGCAGGCGAAGAAACTGAGTGCGGACTGGTACTACCGGCACGCGGTGTTCACGCCAGCCGGGGACGGCAGGATCCTGCTGAGCATCCCCAGCACCGACCGGGCCCGAATTCTGCCGCTTGTCAGGTGGCTCGGGCCGGGGGCCGAATTGCTGTCACCGGACAGCCTGCGCGCGGAATTCGCCGCCGAGCTTGCCGCGCTGACAGCGCTTTACGGCCATGACACGGCCGCCGGATAGTCATCCGAGGAAATAAAGACCGGCGAAACCGGCAAGGCCGACGAAGATGCGCCACCAGGCAAATGGCGCGAAGCCGTGCCGGGAGACGAAATCCAGCAGGCCCTTCACCACGAAGACGCCGGAGATGAACGACGCCACGAAACCGATGGTGATGAGCATGGCATCGTCGGCGGACAGGACATTGCGGTTCTTGTAGAGATCATAGGCAAACGCGCCGGCCATGGTCGGCATGGCCAGGAAGAACGAAAACTCGGCGGCCGAGCGCTTGTCGGTTCCCATCAGCAAAGCCCCGGCGATCGTCGCGCCGGACCGGGAGACACCGGGCACCATTGCGAGGCACTGGCAGAAGCCAATCTTCAGGCACAGCGACAGGGGATAGTCCATCACGTTGGTGTAGCGCGGTTTCAGCGGCAACCGGTCGATCCAGAGCAGGATGACACCGCCCACCAGCAAGGTGGTGCAAATGAGCGCCGGCGTCTCGAACAGCACCTCCTTGATGAAACTGTGCAGCATGACACCGATCACGGCAGCCGGAAGGAAGGCGATCAGAATGCCGGCCACAAACCGGCGGCTGGCCGGATCGCTCGGCAGCGAGATCGCCAGGGTCCACAACCTGGCGAAATAGACAGAGAGAATCGCCAGGATCGCGCCCAGCTGGATCAGCACCTCGAATGTCTTGCCGGTGCTTTCAAATCCGAGAAAGTGACCAAGCAGGAGCAGGTGTCCTGTTGACGATACGGGTATGAATTCCGTCAGTCCTTCGACAATTCCCAAAATAAGCGCATTTACAATCGTTTGGCCGTCCATTGGATGTTTTTCTCCAGCAGGCGTGATGATTTTTGAACCGAACCGGCAATCATTCGCGTCTCGTCGTTTGCGCGGCGGCTGCCTATTTGCAGGACCAATTTCCCCACGTCAAACCCTTGATAACCATATGTGAGGCAAACTGGTTCAAGAATTCTTAGTCTTGCCACAGTTCGGGCTCTAAACCCTTTCATGCTCACGCTTTACCATCACCCTTTCTCGCCGTCGTCCCGATTCATTCGCCTTGTCCTGAGCGAATACGGCGCCGCCTTCGAGGAACGTCACGTCGAGCCGTGGGACCGGCCGCAGGAGCTTCTGGTGCTCAATGCCGCAGGAACCGTTCCGGTGCTCGTGGAAAATGACGGTCCGGCCATCTGCGGCCCGGGGCCCATCATGGAATATCTCGACGAGACGCGCGGCTATGCGCTCACCGACCGGCGGCTGATGCCGGACCATCCCGAAGCGCGCGCCGAAACGCGGCGTCTCGTCGAGTGGAGCCTGGTGAAATTCGACCAGGAAGTCGTCGGACACCTGGTGCGCGAGCGTATCTACAAGCAGATCATGCCCAAGTCGGCCGGGGGCGGCGAACCGGATTCCGCGGCGCTGCGCGTTGCCCGGGCCAACATCCACCATCATCTGAAGTATTTCGGTTACCTGGTCGCCTCCCGCCGCTGGCTGGCAGGCGACCGGCTGTCCTTTGCGGATTTCGCGCTCGCGGCAGGCCTGTCCTGTGCCGACTATCTGGGGGAAGTCCCCTGGAGCAATGAAACGGACGTCAAAAGCTGGTACGCCCGGGTGAAATCGCGCCCGTGCATGCGCCCCCTCCTCGGAGAGAAGGTGCTGGGCATGCCCCCGGCCGCGTCTTACGCGGACCTTGATTTCTAGAACTTGCCTGCAACAATGGGCACGCGCTAAGGGCCAGGCGTTTCCTGTCTTCAAACCGGTCCCAACACGTGCTGCCGACACCCTTGGACAAAAAGACCAGAAAACTGCTGACCGCACTTGAACAAAAAGCCGAAAGCCTCGGCTTTGCGGGATTGCGGGTGACGGCCGCCGACAGCATCCCCGCGGCGGGCGGGCAGCTGCGCGCGTTCCTGGAGCACGGATATCACGGAACGATGGACTGGATGCAGGAGACGGAGAGCCGCCGCACGTCTCCCCTAGCCCTGTGGCCGGAGGTGCGGTCGGTTCTCATGCTTGCCATGAACTACGGCCCCGATGATGCCCCGGAAAACCACCCGCTGGCGCATCTGGAGGATCCCGGATCAGCCGGGATCTCCGTCTATGCACGGCATCGCGACTATCACGACGTGATCAAGGGACGGCTGAAGGAACTGGCTTCGTTCCTTGTTTCGAGAGCCGGAGGCGACGTCAAGGTTTTCGTCGACACGGCGCCCGTCATGGAAAAGCCGCTCGCCCAGGCTGCCGGTCTCGGCTGGCAGGGGAAACATACAAACCTGGTTTCACGCGACCTGGGGTCGTGGTTCTTTCTGGGGTCGATCTTCACGACGCTGGAACTGCCGCCAAGCGCTCCTGAACAGGATCATTGCGGCAGATGCAGGGCCTGCCTCGACAGTTGCCCGACAGATGCCTTTCCGGCGCCCTATCAGCTCGATGCCCGGCGCTGCATCTCGTATCTGACCATCGAACATCACGGTCCCATCCCGCATGAGTTCCGCAAGCCGATGGGAAACCGGATCTATGGCTGCGACGATTGCCTTGCCGCCTGCCCATGGAACAAGTTCGCGCAAGCGGCAAGCGAGGCCAAGCTCAGCGCGCGTGACGACCTGACCAACCCGGACCTCACCGACCTGCTCGATCTCGATGATACCACCTTCCGAAAACTCTTTTCCGGATCTCCGATCAAGCGGATCGGCCGCAACCGCTTCTTGCGCAACGTGCTGATTGCCGCCGGAAATTCCGGCCTGTCCCACCTTCTGGCCAAGGTCGAGGCGCTTCTCGGCGATCCGGATCCGACAGTCCGGGGCGCGGCCGTGTGGGCCTTCCGGCAGCTTGCATCCGAAGACGCGTGGACGGCGCGAAGACATCTTGCGCAGGGTCTTGAGACCGACAGCCAGGTTCGCGAGGAATGGGCGTTCTAGATCCGCACTTTTACGCAGCACGATTCGACGTCACCAAAAGAATGGGTCATAGTCATGGTATGGCCAATGACAGCCCCCTATTTCGTAATCGACCGTCTTCCGACGGTTCAGTCCGATGATCCGATTTGGAGCCAAAACATTGATTTTTAAAGCCGCCTCCGCCGAGACCTTAACGCCGATCAAAACACGTGCCAGGCTATTGTCCTTCAGCACCGCACTTGTCCTCGTGTCCGGGACCGCCTTCGCACAGGATACGGGGAAGGCCGCGTTCGACGCCTATGTCGAAGGTTTGAAAAACTTGGGGCTGGAGTTTGAAAACGGATCTGTCGATTACGACGCGGGCAGCGATACGCTGACGCTGACGGACAGCAAACTCACCTTCAGCGGCGTGCTCAAGGATTTTCCCGTCGAGGAGACCAACGTCACGGGCAACGACGGGGCGACCGCGATCGATCCGTCCAAGCTGGAGGACATCACCTATTCGCTGTCGTTCAGCTCGCCGTCGGTCACGATCACCGGGTTGACGCATGACAACAACAGTTTCACGTCGGAGAGCTGGGTCTATGCCGACGATTCCCAGCTGCTGATCGAGGGCGCGAGAGAGAGCAAGGGCCGCCTCAAGGTCGACGGCCGCATGTCCGGCATTTCAGCGACCAATTACGACTTCGTCATCCCAGAGATCCCGGCCGATGATCCGGCCAAACGGGCCAGCAGCTGGCTCCCGTTCGTCAAGGCCACGCTTCTGACGTCCTACGATGAGGTGAAGGTAGACAGCACCGGCGTGACCATCGAGGCCTATGCGACGGAGGACGGCAAAGAGGTCGCGGTGCTTACAGGCACCATCCAGATGGATGGCTATCTGATGTCCGGTGCCCAGGACGGGCGCATCGCGGAATACTCGATCGACCGGATGACGCAGAACCTCAGGACGCTCGAACCGGCGTCGGGGCAGATGCTTGCCCAAACAACCAGCCAGGGCAAAACCATCTACAGCGACATCGACATCAAGAGCATGATCGATCTCTTCGATCCCGCCGTTGCCGAAACCGGCGAGGAAAAGACCCTGATCGGGTCGGGATCGGCTGTCGACTACAAGTCCAGCCAGGAAATCGCGGAGGGCGTCGCCCTGACGATCGCGGCCGAAAAGGCAACGCTCGACAAGGCGACTGTCGTCAAACGCGACAACAATGTCCTGCAGCTCATGGATCAGCTCTTCAACAAGCAGGCGCCGGGGCCGGAAGAACTGATTACCAATGTGTTCCAGTTCTACCGGTCCTTCGGCTTTGCCGATGCGCGTATCAGCGGCGTGTCCGTGATCTTTCCGCTTGGCCCGGGTCTTGATTCGGCGATCAAGATCAAGGAAATGGCAATGACCGACATCAGTTCGAACGGCATCGGTGAAATGATGCTGGTCGGTCTGGATGCCCCCAACTTGCCGGAAGGCGTTTCCGCCAAACTGGACTGGGCCGCCATCGGCGACATTGAGTTTGCCGACTATGCCCCAATGGAAGAGGTCATCGGCAAGCTGATGTCCGATCCGACCTACGGCGAAAACAACCCGCTGGAAGTCGCCCGGGCCTTCATGCCGAGGTCCCTCGGGTATGAGCTCGAAGGCCTTGAGGTCAACATTCCGCAAATCGGCCAGACCGCGCTCGGCAAGCTTGAAACAACCGTTTCGACCACGGTCCCGCCGATTCCGACCAGTCTTTTTTCCAAGACCGACGGCCTGCGCATTCCGGTCAAGGCGGTGCAGGATCCACAGGCACAGGCCCTGTTCCAGGGTCTAGGCCTGGAAACGATCGTCTGGTCCGACGAAGCGCGTCTTTACTGGGACGAGGCAACACAGGACCTGCGGCTGGAACGCCTGATGATCGACATTGAAGGTGTCGGCCGGGCTGAGGCCTCCCTCCGCTTTGCCAACGTCCCCAAGGCGCTGTTCGAGGATCCGGAGGGGCAAGGCCAGCTTGCTGCAATCTCGGCCCAGTTCGTCGATGCCTCCATTACCTTCAACGATGCCGGGGTGACCGGGAACGGCCTCAAGTTCATCTCCGAAGCCCAGGGCATTCCGCAGGAGGCGCTGAAGCAGGCGCTGATCGCCCAGGTAGCGGGAGCCACCGCACCGATCCAGAACGAAGCCTTCACGAAGATGGTCAGCGACGCGGCATCAAAATTCCTCAATGACCCGAAAGACCTGAAGATCACGCTGACACCGCCGAACCCGGTGCCATTGGCTCAGATCCTCGGCAGCATGGCAGCACCGCAAACCCTGCCCGACCTTCTCAACGTGAAGATCGAGGCAAACTGAAGCGGGAGCGGTTCCCCCGCAGACAATTTCCCTGCGTGGGTGCATGGAAATGAAACTCAAAGGGCGCCTTGGTGCGCCCTTTTTGTTTGAACACGCTCCTTGAGCGCCTCCAGGGTCTTTGCATAGGACGGCTCAATCCAGTCGGAGTTCCAGAACCAGAGCCCCAGACCCCGATCGACCTCGTGCTGGGTGACTTTCGTTCCGCCATCGACCGGTTCCAGCAGCCATTGATGGTCGAATGTCAGCAGCCCGGGAATGCCGCCGGTCTGCCGCAGTTCCCTTAAAGGTGCAAAGGTGACAACGGTCCCCGTCATTTCAAGCAGGTTGCCGTTCGGGTCGCGCACCTTGTAGGCGAGCTTCGCGCCCTCGGCAAAGTCGCCCTTGGCTTCGACAAAAACCGGGTTCCATTCGGGATAGGACGGGGTGTCCATCAGGACCGCCCAGACAGTCTCGGCGGGAGCTTCGATCACGGTCTCAGCGTGGAAAGTTTTCTTCGTCAGGAAAGCCCCTGCGAACGCAGCGACGATGAGGGCGGGGACGCCCCATTTCAAAAGTGTCCAGACCATCACATATACCTGTCGAACCAGCCCATCATCTCTTCGGGATGGGTGCCAAGATAATCGTAGGCGGCGAACCGGCTCTTTTCGAGATCGAGCAGCATCAGGTCCTTTTCCACTTTCAATGCGTCGTAGTAGTCGCGCACCATGCCCATTTCCGTCCAGGGGTCGTTGGTGTTCTGAACGACCAGAGTGGGCACTGTCACTTTCGGCGCATCCTTGACGAAATCCGGTGCCGACATGTCGAAGCCGAGCCGTTTCGCGCTGACCTTTTCACCCGACCGGGCCATGAAACCGGGCATGCCGAGCGCCTTGATGAAACAGGTATAGAGAAGGGGCTGAACCGCGATCATTGCCTTGAGGTTCGTCCGCCTGCCCAGGCCATCCTCGCGGCCGAAGGCATACGTGGTCGATGCCGAGCCCATGCAAATGCTGAGCAATCCGATTGACGCCTCCGGATATTGTTCGCTCGCAAAGTCGACGGCCGCGATCACATCCTTGGCTTCTTCCGGGCCCCAGCTCACCCAGGGGATGGTGCCGATGTCGCTCTCGCCGTGACCGCGCAGGTCATACATGAGGACAGAGTATCCCTGGTCGACAAGGTATTTTGCCTGACGCAGGAACTTGATGTCCTGCTTCCACGGTGCGATCGGGCCGTGGCCCTTGGGGGTCCAGCCGCCGCGGTTGCATTGGACGCCGAAATGGCTCTGGACGATCACCTTGCCGGTCCCGCCCTTGATCAGCCAACCGCGAAGCGTGACGTCATCTTCCGCCTTGAATTCCACATTCTCATAGTCGAGCCCATGGGCCTCCGGACTGTCGAACAGCGGTGACTGAAAGGGCTTGACCATCATGTTCGAGATCATGTTTCCGAACATCCTGTTACTCCTAATTTCGATGTGCATTCGACCACAACAAAGAGCAGCGCAGATCGTCGCATCATTCGTTGATTCCGAAACGAGGCGCTCTCCGGCCGCATTCAAAACCAAACTTTACAACTTTATCTTTTCTGTAAGCTTGTATTTGACCTTCTTACGCAACTTGTCAAGTGGTCGAATTCACTTTATGTGACCTCCATGATCGAAATTCAGTCCAAGCCGTTGAACGAAACAGAAGAAAAAATTGTCGAGGCAGCCATCCGTTGCTTCGTGCGCTTTGGTGCGCGCAAGACGGCCATGGCCGACATCGCGGCGGAAGCCGGCGTTTCGCGGCAAACACTCTATGATCTCTTTGGTGGAAAGGACGATCTCATCCGTGCCTCGATCCGGGTGATCACGGATCGCAATCTCGCAGCTGTCAGGGGTCGACTGGACGCCTGCAAAACACTGTCAGAGAAACTGGACGCCTACTTTGCCGAGACCGTGATTAAAAGCTTTGAACTTCTGCAAAACGCAGGAGATGCCGAAGATCTTGTTTCCGGACACAACGAAGCAGGTCGCGACGAGATCACCCGCTCCCGCCAGCGCCACGAGATTTTGATTTGTGAATTGCTGGCGCCATACGAGGCAGCGCTTGCCGCGAATGGGCTAACGGTAAAAAAACAGGCGCATCTATTCGTGACCACAGTTATGGCGCTGAAATACGGAGCGTCCAGCCGCGACGACCTAGATCAACTCCTTTCAGCGCTCTTGTCGAACGTGCTTGCGGTCGCAAGCACACAGCAATAATACGCGCTTTGTGCAAATCACCTGCAGGCTCAGGCGCAGAGACTTGCTACGGGTGCGCAGGAACGCTTTCATGCATCGCACGTTTGACATTAAAAAAGGCGGCCAATGGCCGCCTTTTCCGGTTTGTCACTCCGCCGCCTGACGGTGCTCGGCCGGTCCTATCTTCGCGGCGCAGAACTTGAACTCCGGTATCTTGCCGAATGGATCAAGCTGCGGGTTGGTGAGGAAGTTGGCAGGTGCCTCGAAGAAGCAGAACGGAATGAACAGCATGCCACTGGACACGTCGCGGTCGGCGCGCAGGGTCAGCGTGATCGCACCGCGCCGGGTTTCAACAGTCACCTGCTGGCCGATTTCGAGGCCTGCAAGCTTGATGTCACGCGGGTTCATGGACACCACCGGTTCCGGCTCGATGGCGTCGAGCACCGCGGCGCGGCGCGTCATCGCGCCGGTGTGCCAGTGTTCCAGCATCCGGCCCGTGGTGAGCACGAGCGGGAAGTCCTCGTCCGGCAATTCGTCCGGCGGCACCAGGTCCGTCGGCACGATCTTGCCGCGACCGTCCGCGGTCGGGAAGGACTGGCCGAACAGGATCTCGTTTCCGGGCTTGTCCGGCGCGTCGGCCGGATAGGTCACCGTTCCCTCGTTCTCGAGCCGGTCCCAGGAAATGTTGTTGAGGGACGCCATGTGCGAGCGCATTTCCTCATAGATTGCCGGAACGCCGTCATAGGTCCAGTCGAGGCCCAGGCGGTTGGCGATCTCGATCAGGATCTGCCAGTCGGCGCGCGCCTCTCCGGGCATCGGAACGCAGGGACGGCCGATCTGCACCTGGCGGTTGGTGTTGGTGTAGGTGCCGAGCTTTTCCGCATGTGCGGACGCGGGAAGAATGACATCGGCATGCCAGGCGGTTTCGGTCAGGAAGATGTCCTGAACGACGAGATGCTTCAGCGAAGACAGCGCCTTGCGGGCATGGGTCTGATCCGGATCCGACATGGCCGGGTTTTCACCCTGCACGAACATGGCCTCAATGCCGCCGGCCAGGATGTCGTTCATGATCTCGACGACGGTGAGCCCGCGCACCGGATCGAGCGTCCGGCCCCAGGCATCTTCGTATTCGCCCCGGATGTCCGCATTTTCAACGGACCGGTAGTCTGGAAAGACCATCGGGATAAGACCCGCATCGGAAGCGCCCTGCACGTTGTTCTGACCGCGCAGGGGATGTAACCCGGTGCCGGGGCGGCCGATCTGGCCGGTCGTCAGGGCCATCGCGATCAGGCAGCGGACGTTGTCTGTGCCGTGAACATGCTGCGAAACGCCCATGCCCCAGAAAATGATGGACCTGGCACTGGTCGCGTAAAGGCGGGCAACCTCCCGCAGGGTCTGCGCGTCAATGCCGCAGACCGGTTCCATCGCCTCGGGAGTAAATTCTCGGATCTTCTCGGCGAGCGCTTCGAAGCCATCGACATGCGCCGCGATGTACTGGCTGTCATAAAGACCCTCGGTGATGATCACATTGAGGATCGCATTCAGCATGGCAACATCAGTGCCGGGCTTGAACTTCAGTCCGTAATCCGCATGCCGCATCAGGTCCTGGCCGCGCGGATCCATCACGATCAGCTTGGTGCCCTTTTTTGCGGCCTGCTTGATATAGGTCGCCGCGACAGGGTGGTTCTGTGCCGGGCGCGCGCCGATGACAATCATGCAATCGGCATCTTCGGCCGCGTTGAACGGTGCCGTCACGGCACCGGAACCGATCCCCTCCATCAGCGCCGCTACGGAAGATGCATGGCAAAGCCGCGTGCAATGGTCGACATTGTTGGTCTGGAACCCCTGACGGATCAGTTTCTGGAAGAGATAGGCCTCCTCGTTGGAGCCCTTTGCCGAGCCGAAGCCCGCCACGCCCGCACCGCCCTTGGCGTCGAAGGCGGCCTTCAGACCGCCGGCAGCACGGTCCAGCGCTTCTTCCCAGCTGGCTTCCCGGAAGTAGTCGAGATGGTTCGCCAGCGTCATGGAAATGTCGCCGCGCTTGGGAGCGTCGTCGCGGCGGATCAGGGGCCTGGTCAACCGCTCCGGGCTTGCAACATAATCGAACCCGAAACGGCCCTTGACGCACAGCCGGTTTTCGTTGGCGGGACCGTCGCGGCCCTCGACCTTGACGATCTCGCCGTCCTTGACCGAAACGGACGTGAGACAGCCGACGCCGCAGAACGGGCAGACGCTGTCGACGGTTTCCTCGGCGAAGACTTCGCGCACCTTGCCCGCGTCGTCCAGAAGGCTCTTTTCCATCAGTGCACCGGTCGGACAGGCCGAAACGCACTCGCCACAGGCCACGCAGGTGGAAATGCCCATCGGGTCGGCAAGGTCGAAGACCGGGACAGTGTGGGAGCCGCGATCCGCCATGCCAATCACGTCATTCACCTGCACTTCCCGGCAGGCGCGTTCACACAGATTGCAGGCGATGCAGGCATCGAGATTGACGGCGATCGCCGGGTGGGAAATGTCCTGCGCCGGGTTTTCACCCGGTGCAAACCGGCTGTCCGTGACACCAACCGCGTCGGACCATTTCCAGAAGTCGCTCTCCGGATCAGGGTGCGCCTCGCGGCTTGGCTGATCGGCTGCCAGCAGCTCGAACACCATCTCCCGGGCCTTGGACGCTCGCTCCGTTTCCGTCTTGACGACCATGCCTTCCGACGGCGTGCGAATGCAGGATGCGGCGAGCACCCGCTCACCTTCGATATCGACCATGCAGGCGCGGCAATTGCCGTCGGACCGGTATCCGGCGGCGTCCTTGTGACACAGGTGCGGGATCGCAACGCCTTCGCGCTTGGCCACCTGCCAGATGGTCTCCCCTTCCTGGGCGGTGACGTCCCTGCCGTCGAGGGAGAAAGTGATTTGGCTCATCTTTCGAATTCCTCCGGGAAAAACCTGAGCACGGAAGCCACGGGGTTGGGAGCTGCCTGGCCAAGGCCGCAGATGGAGGCGGAGCGCATGACCGCATCCAGATCCGCGATCTTTGCCTCGTTCCAGTCACCGGCAGCAAGCAGATGTTCCATCTTCTCCGTTCCCGACCGGCACGGCGTGCACTGGCCGCAGCTCTCGTGCTTGAAGAAGCGCATCAGGTTGAGGGCGACGTCGCGCATGTCATCCTGATCGGAAAAGACGACAATGGCGTGGCTGCCGATGAAGCAGCCATGCTTGTCGAGCGTGCCGAAATCCAGCGGTTCGTCGGCAAGCGAGGCCGGCAGGATGCCGCCCGACGCGCCACCGGGAAGGTACCCCTTGAAGGTGTGGCCGTCTTCCATGCCGCCGCAGAATTCTTCCAGAAGCTCGTTCATGGTGATCCCGGCCGGCGCCAGCTTGACACCGGGTTCCTTGACCCGGCCCGAAACCGAGAAAGACCGGAAGCCCTTGTGGTCCCGCCGTCCCTGGGACGCGAACCACTCCGGTCCCTTTTCGACAATGTCACGGATCCAGTAGAGCGTTTCGACATTGTGGTTGAGGGTCGGGCGGCCGAACAGGCCGACCTGGGCGATGAAAGGCGGGCGATGCCGGGGCAGACCGCGCTTGCCCTCGATCGATTCGATCATGGCGCTCTCTTCACCGCAGATATAGGCGCCGGCGCCGCGGCGCAGCTCGATGTCATTGCCCGTGATGATGCCTGCACTGCGCAGGGCGTCGATTTCAGTGGCCAAAATCTCAAGGACTGCCGGATACTCGTCGCGCATGTAGAGATAGACCCGGTCCGCCGAGATCGCATGCGCGGCAATCAGCGCTCCTTCCAGCAGCCGGTGCGGATCGCGCTCCAGGTGGAACCGATCCTTGAAGGTGCCCGGCTCGCCCTCGTCGCCATTGATCGTCAGGTATTTCGGTCCCGGAAGATCGTTGACGATCTTCCATTTGGTCCCGGTCGGGAATCCGGCCCCGCCAAGCCCGCGAAGGCCCGCCTCCAGAGCCATGTCGGCAAGGGCGGCCGCATCGAATTCACCTGCGCGCACGCGCTGCAGCAGCGTGTAGCCACCATCTGCCTGATATTGTTCCAGCCTGATGTAGTCCGGCACGTCCGCCGCCGTCGTCCCCTCGAACAGGGTCGCGCGGACGGAAAGTTCAGTGGCGTTGTCGACGGCGCGTTTGCCGACCTGCACGGCCGGCGCACCGGCACAACGGCCGATACAGGGGACCTTCTGAATCCGGACCCTGGACGGGTCGACACCGCTTTCGAGTGCCGCCGCCAACGCGTCAGCGCCCTTGATGGAACAGGTCACGCTGTCACAGACGCGGATCGTCAGCGGAGCGGGCTTCTGATCTTCCTCGCGAACGATATCGAAGTGGTGGTAGAAACTGGCGACTTCGTAGACTTCCGCCTGCGCCATCTTCATCTCGACCGACAGCGCTTTCAGGTGCCGTGCCTCGAGGCAACCATAGGCATCCTGTATCTTATGCAGATGTTCGATCAGCAGATCGGCGCGGCGCGGTTCGTCGCCCAAGAGCGCCTGAACTTCACTCAGGGCCGCATCTTCCAACTGACGCCCTTTTGGCTGGGACGGCTTTCGTGAAAGCCCCTTGCCGAAAGACATTGGCGTTCCTCCTAAACGTGCAAGGCACGCGGCCTGTTACGCGTGCCCCTGCTCTTGCCCAAGTCCTGGAAAGACACGGAAACCGCATGCGGCTGCCGTGCTGAAAATCCATTTGAGCCGGATGCTAGCGGTGGAACTTTGCCTTGTCTGTTTGAAAAGCGACAACGAAACTTCAAAACTTGACGCTTTGACGATGACGCTCGCCGACGGTCAGGATGTCAGGTGGGAAAATGCTGAAACAACCTGCAGATAGACCGGCCGCTTGAACGGCACGATCAGGTCCGGAAGGCGTTCCGCGTTCTCCCAGCGCCACTCGGCGAACTCCGCCGAATGGCCGTCCGGCGGGGCCAGGATATTGATCTCGTCATCCTGCCCGTCAAAGCGGTAGGCGATCCATTTCTGCGCCTGGCCGCGATACTTGCCCTTGCGCGTCGATCTCACCACTTCCGGCGGATAGTCATAGGCGAACCAGTCCGGGGCCTCTTCCAGAAGCGTCACGGACCGGATCGAGGTTTCCTCGTAAAGCTCCCGCCGCGCGGCCTCGAGCGGTGTCTCGCCCTTGTCGATGCCGCCCTGCGGCATCTGCCAGGCGAATTCGTAGTTGGCCGTGCTGCCGCCGTCGTCGCGGCTGCCGATCCAGACCTTGCCTTGCCCGTTGATCAGCATGATCCCGACACAGGGACGGTAGGGCAGGCCTTCGGACGGCTTCGGAAACCCCGGACCAAGCGCGCGCTTATTCACTACATCACCTATCAGAAATTCTGTCTGCCCGGGCTTCGGGCCTATCCGTCGATTGTCGCACTTACGGGCACAAGCTGGAGACCCCGTTGTTCCAGATCCCGTACCCATTTTTCAAGCTGGCGAACCGTCACGGGCAAAGCGGAGCCCGCTGCAACGGCGACGCCCCGGGACCGTGCGATGCTCTCGAGCTGGAGCAGCTTCGCGTCGATATTGTCCTCGCGCGGAACCTCGTCCAGAACCACGTCGACACCGGAATAAGGTATCCGCAACTCGCTCGCCGTTTCCGCGGACAGACTGCGCGACGACGTGCCGTTGTCCACGAACATCAGTCCCCGGGATTTCAGCTTTTCAAGCAGATACTGGATCGACGGCTTCGTCGAGGTGAAGCGCGCACCCATGTCGGGGATCGTGCCGACATAGTTGGTCGCCCGCGTCAGCAGGTATGCGAGCCTGTCGAGCATTTCCGCCGGCTGCAGGCTGACCAGAAGCGTATGCGGGCCCGGGTCATTGTCCGGAAAATCGAAGGGTTCCAGCGGCAGCTGCAAGAGCAGTTCGTGGCCCTTGGTGCGTGCCTGCTGCATCCACAGGTCAAGGTCGTCGCCGTAAGGCGCAAGGGCGAGCGTGACATCCGCCGGCAACCGGTCGATCGCGTTCTGCGTCCCCGTTTCGCTGAGCCCCATCCCGTTCAGGATCACGGCAACCTTCGGAATGGACGTGAATTCGCGGACGATCGGGCGGGAATAGGCATCCAGCGGACGGACGCCTGCATCGCTGACTTTCGGAAGGAAGCCGTAGTCGGAGCGTTCGCTGACCCGCGTGTCAGGATTGGCCGACAGGCTTTCGACAGGTGCTTCCGGTCCCTTGCCGTCCGGACGCTGCACCATGTTGTAGCGCGGTCCGAGCAGATCCTGGCCGGCGTCGGGCCTCAGGTTCGGACCGAGGTCCTCGTTCAGCCCCGGCCGGATTTCGACGACCTCGATGTCCTGGGAGGTCACGCCTTCAACCGTGGCCTCAAGCGGGATCAGCGCCACCGGCTCACCGCCCAGGGGATCGTCCACGACCGCGACCCAGATGAGAGCCGTTGTTACGAAGACGCTCAAGAGGCCGACGCCGATAAGGCCGAACGGCAGCCTGACCAGCCGCCGCTTGCCCATCCCTAGGGGAGCTGTGAGATCTTCGCTCGACATGTCGTTCTGAGCCTTTGTCCCGGCATGGCGCCGGCGAGGTTTCTTGTTTTCGGGATACGCAGAACGAGAATGGAAGGGCTGCGCGCCAACGAGCGGCGCGCAGCGGATCGTCTAAGACGCGGTCAGTTCTTGACCGCAGCGCTGTCGGACACCGGCGGGAAGGCGCTGTTCACCTGTTCGCCGCGCAGAAGATCAAGCGCAAGGTTGAGCTGGGTGTCGTCCTCCGGATCCGGCGGGACATAGGCCTGGCTGCCGGACTGCTCTTCGCCTTCCGCTTCCAGGTGTCCGCGCAAGCCGGCTTCACCACGGGTCTCCACGCGGCCGACAAGCTCTTCCGGAAGCTCCTGCAGGGCTTCGATATCAGGCACGATGCCCTTTGCCTGGATGGAGTTACCGGACGGTGTGTAGTAGCGCGCCGTCGTCAGACGGATCGCTCCGTTGGCACCGAGCGGGATGATCGTCTGTACCGAACCCTTGCCGAAGGACCGCGTGCCGAGGATCGTAGCGCGGCGGTGGTCCTGAAGAGCACCGGCTACGATTTCGGACGCGGAGGCCGAGCCGCCGTTGACGAGCACGATTACCGGCTTGCCCTCGGTCAGATCGCCGGCGCGGGCGTTATAGCGCTGGGTTTCATCGGCTTCCCTGCCACGTGTCGAAACGATTTCGCCACGGTCGAGGAACGCGTCGGACACGGCAATTGCCTGGTCCAGAAGACCACCCGGGTTGTTGCGCAGATCGATAATGTAACCCTTGACCTTGTCTTCACCGATCGCGGCCGTGGTTTCCTCGATGCCCTTCTTGAGGCCGTCGAAGGTCTGTTCGTTGAACTGCGTCACGCGAACGTAGCCGACATCTTCCTCTTCACGCCAGCGGACCGAACGGATGCGGATGATGTCGCGCGTGATGGTGATGTCCAGGGGTTCGGTGCGGCCTTCGCGGCGGATCGTCACGATGATGTCGGTGTTGACGGGGCCGCGCATCTTTTCGACAGCCTCGTTCAGGGTCAGCCCCTGAACCTGCTCACCGTCGATATAGGTGATCAGATCACCGGCGAGGACACCGGCTTTCGCAGCCGGCGTTTCGTCGATCGGGGAAACGACCTTGACCAGGCCTTCCTCCATCGTGACCTCAATGCCGAGGCCGCCGAACTCACCGCGGGTCTGCACCTGCATGTCGCGGAAGCTCTTGGGTGACATGTAGCTGGAATGCGGGTCGAGCGACGTCAGCATCCCGTTGATGGCGCTCTCGATGAGCTGTGCATCATCGGGGACTTCCACATAATCCGAACGCACACGCTCGAAAACGTCGCCGAACAGGTTCAGCTGCCGGTACGTGTCGGTTGCAGCCGCGTTTGCCGCAGCCGATACCTTGAACGGCATCTGGGACATTGTCGTAACTGCCGCAGCCCCCATCAGGGCACCCACCAGCAGCAAGGAAGCTTTCCGTATCATCCGCGAGCCTTTTCTTCTTCTGTGCGTGCCCACCAGGGAGTGGGATCGACCGCACGGCCGTCCTTCCGAAATTCAACATATAGGATCGGCTGGGTGGAACCCAAGCCGAACGTCGACGCGCTTGCCCACTGGGTAGCGCCCATAACACCAACCGGTTCCCCGGTAAGAACAAACTGCCCCAATTCCGCGTCTATCCGATTCAGGCCGGCGAGGAGCACATGGTATCCGTCACCGGTGTTCAGGATCAAGAGCTGACCGAAAGAACGGAAGGGACCTGAATAAACCACCCATCCGTCCGCCGGCGAGGTCACATTAGACCCCGGCCTTGTGGCAATAGATTGACCTTCCGTCACACCACCGAAATCATCTTCCTGTCCGAAATCCTTGAGCAGGGTCCCCGCCACCGGCTGCGGCAATCGGCCCTTAGCCTCTTCGAACGATATCTGCGGCGCAAGCCGTCCCGGATCGGCAAAGGGATCAAAATTGCGCGAGGCGTTCCGCTTGGCGTCCAGCGCTGCCTGTCGCGATTTCTCGGCCGCCTCTCGGGCGCTTTCGATTTCGACCTCCAGGTTGGCGATCAGCTCTTCCAGCGACCCGGCCTGTTCGGCAAGCTGCGCCGCGCGCTTCTTCTCCTCCTCGAGAACCTTGACCGACTTCAGATGTTCCTGCCTTTTCGCGCTCAAGAGAAGCTCAAGGCGGGACTTTTCCTCAGCCAATCGCATCGCATCGCCGCCCAGCCGGTTCTTCTCCTCCGCGATGACCGACTTCAGACGCTGCAATTCGGCAAGGTCAGCGGCAAGCGCTTCGGTTTCCACTTTCAGCTCCGGCATGACCGCGTTCAGAAGAATCGCGCTCCGGACTGCCGAAAGGGCATCGCTCGGACGTACGGCGAGCGCCGGGGGCGGCCGTTTGCCGATGCGCTGCAAGGCGGCCAGGACTTCGGCCAGAACGTCGCGGCGCGCGATCAGCGACAGGCGCACCGCATCTTCATTCTCGCCAAGGCTCATCAACCTGCGTTCGGTGTCGGTCAACTCCTTCTCGAGCACCTTGATCGTGTCGGAGGTGCTTATGATCTTCGCGTTCAGCGTTTCCCGGTCACGGTCCAGTGCGCGGATCTCGCGGGCGATCGCAGCCTGCCGATCGGAGGACACCTCGATATCGCGCGACAGCGCGGCCAGTTCCTCCTCGCGCTCCTTCTTGCGCTCCAGGAACGCATCGATTTCAGAGACCTCGGCGCTTTCGGCCTGCCCCTCTTCATCGAGACTTTCACTTGCTTGCAAAGGTGCGGGGGCGAGCATGAGGCAAAGCAGGAGCCCGCTCAAAAACGAGCCCGATGTCCGCCAGTTCCGAAATCCAGGACGCACAGCCTTGATGCGATCCGGTCTCAATTCTCGTCAGCTCCCAAAGGTTACCCTTCCCGCGATACACTGACTGCGTTAACGAACCGTTTACTGAGGTAACCAGCGTCTTAATCCGGTAACCGTCACGGTTCTTAGACTGCCTGTGTCTGTTCCACCTTTTTCTTCTCTTATCCGTTACGTTCGGAATACGGCGAGATACGGGCAAAAACGTGTTTTCAGATCACTTCAGGCATTAACAAAAGTTAACGATCTTGTTTCTTGCAACAGGCGGATGGGCCAACAAGCGCCCTGATCAGCGACCACGCGCCTAGAAATGCCTGTAAACGAGGTCTTCGGGGTTTGGCCGTTCGGCTTCAGCATCCAGCACGCCCCCAAGCCGCTCCGCAAGCTGCCGGGACCGCAGATTGTCCTCATCCACATAGCTGACGAGGCCCGGCAGCCTGCGCTCGCTCCGTGCCCAGTCCAGAAACCCCTGCGCCGCTTCGAATGCAATGCCCTTGCCTTCCGCACCGGGGTAGACAAACCAGCCCAGTTCGTGTTCCGGGAACAGGGGACCGTGATTGATACCGACCTGACCGAGGCACGTTCCCGATGCGCCGTCGTCGATCATCAGGCCTCCGTTGCCCATCAGCGGCCATTGGGCCATATCGTGACAAAACAGGGCCCAGGACATCTTCTTGTCGAACGGGCCGCCCATGCCGGCGGACCTGCCGCTCTGCATGAAGGCGAAATACGCGGGCCAGTCGTCCATCGTCATCGGCCTCAGGATCAGGCGTTCGGTGCGAAGGGTCGGAATATCTACCATGTCGGTGTCCAGGTAAGCAGCGCGGTTTTGCAGGGAAATTAGGTGATGGCCTCATAAATGAGACTGAAATGGCATGCGAAATGGCTTCACCCCGTGGCGTCAGCGTGCTTGACCGGATTGCGCCTCCCCGGCGTCGCGAAAAGCTTGAAAATGAACCACATTTCCTGCGCTTCCGCTCCTTGAGGAGAAGCAATCCGCCTCAAACCATTTCGGCCTCATTTATGGGTCCATCACCTAGACCCGGTGGTAAGGGTGGCCGGACTGAATGGTCATGGCGCGATAGATCTGTTCGGCCAGAAGGATCCGCGCAATCTGGTGCGGCCACGTCATGGCACCGAGCGCGAGCTTGAGGTCTGCCCGGGCGATGAGTGCCTGCCCGTGACCGTCGGCGCCTCCGATCGCAAACATGACGTCGGAAATGCCCTGATCCTTCCAGCTTTCCAGTTTACGGCTGAAATCTGCGCTGGTCAGGTTCTTGCCGTTCTCGTCAAGCGCCACGATCCTTGCCGATCCCGCGACAGTCCCCAGAAGGGCCTGCGCTTCTTCCGCCTTGCGGTCTTCCGGGCGCTGCGCCCTGCTTTCGGCCAGTTCGACAACGCGGACATCCGAGATACCGAGCCCGCGGCCGGTCTTGCGCGCGCGATTGAGATAACGGTCGAGCAAGTCCTTTTCCGCACCCGCTTTCATCTTGCCGACGCAGGTGAGTGTGAAGCGCATGAGATCCCTGCCGGAGGAAATCCGGTCTTCAAATTCGCGGCAACCCGGCCTGCTCCCGCGGGAGCACACCGGCTCATCCAACTTTCAGACCCCCAGGCCTGAAAGCTGGAAACATCAGCGCGTTCAGCCGATATATTGCGGCGCTTCGTCCGTGTCCGGTGCCCACATCTTTTCGAGATTGTAGAACCCGCGAACTTCGGGACGGAAAATATGTACAATCACATCGCCCGCATCGATCAGCACCCAGTCACAGGTGCTCAGACCTTCCACCGTTGCGGATTTGACCCCGGCGGATTTCAGGTTCTTGAGCAGATGATCGGCGATCGCGCCGACATGACGATGCGACCGGCCGGACACAATCACCATGTGATCTGCCAGAGAACTCTTACCAGCGATGTCGAGAGTTATCAGGTCCTCAGCTTTGGAATCGTCAAGACTGCTAAGAACCGTATCGAGGAGACCTGCCGCAAGATCAGCGCTTACGGAAGCCTGCAGAGGAGAGGACAATTCTGTCCGCCCACTTTCAAAGGTCATGGTCAGGTGTAGTGCCTTTCGCCGTTTGTGCCGTCCCGAAACCAACGTCGTCACGAACCAGATCGTTCGGTTTCACGTCACCCGTTTTGGATGCAGGACCGGTTGACCGTACCTCGGCCGCGCTCGCCGCGACCGTCCCTATAATACCGCTTCCCGTTTGGCATTTTCAAGACAGGGGTTTTTTCTCGGTAAAAATGACAATTCTGCTATTCAGGCAGATTTCTCAGACCGGTTGATGATGTCCGGTCAAGCGGTGCGTGCAGGAAGGTCCAGACCGGGGGTTCCAGATCAGGAAGCCGCGCTGCCACTTCTTCCGGAAGTCTATATTTTTCAAATACTTTCGCCATTGGAGACGACAGTACCGAAAGGGACGCACCCGGCCGGTCGACAATCGCGATGGGCACAGAACCGACGATCTGCCGCCAATCCTGCCAGCGATGGAAACTGCCAAGATTGTCAGCACCCATGACCCAAACGAATCGGACAGAAGGACGCATGGCGCACAGCGCGCCGATCGTTCTGGCAGTGTAGGGCGTCCCGAGCACGGTCTCGTATGCCGTCACTTTCATGCGCGGGTGGTCGGCAAGCGCAGCCGTGAGGTCAAGCCGCGTTGCAAGCGGCGCCAGGTTGGCGTGATCCTTGAGCGGATTGCCGGGCGTCACGAACCACCAGATCTGATCCAGGCCAAGCCGCTTGAGAACAGTACTCGCGACAAGGCGGTGGCCGGAATGCGGCGGATTGAAAGACCCGCCGAACAGACCGATGCGGTTTCCCGGTTCAACATGCGGAAGCCTGAGCCAGTCCTGGTGCAGACCGGCCCTGATGTTCGATGGGTTCATGGACGCGTCTGACCCGACCCGTGAACCTTGTACTTGAAGCTGGTGAGTTGCTCGACGCCGACCGGTCCGCGTGCATGCATGCGGCCGGTCGCAATGCCGATCTCCGCGCCCATGCCGAATTCGCCGCCATCGGCGAACTGGGTGGATGCATTGTGCAGGACAATGGCCGAATCCACTTCCGCCTGGAAGCGGTCAGCGGCCGCCTGGTTCTCGGTCAGGATGCAATCGGTATGGTTGGAGCCGTAGGTCGCAATGTGCTCCATCGCGGCTTCAAGGCCGGGCACGATCCTGACGGCCAGTACCTTGTCGAGATACTCGGTCGACCAGTCTTCCTCGCTTGCGGCCAGCACGTCGCCGCAGATCTCGCGCACCCTGTCGCATCCCCTGATTTCGCAGCCCTTTTCCTGCAAGGCCGCAACAACGGCCGGCAGATGCGCGCGTGCAATATCCTCGTGAACCAGGAGGGTTTCGAGCGCACCGCAAATTCCCGTGCGGCGCAGCTTGGAATTCACGATGATATCGACGGATTTCGCAATGTCCGCGTCCTTGTCGAGGAAGATGTGAACGAGCCCTTCCAGATGGGCAAAGACCGGCACACGGGCTTCGGTCTGGACCCGCCCGACGAGGCTGCGGCCACCGCGCGGCACAATCACGTCCAGGTTTCCTGCAAGTCCCTTGAGCATTTCACCGACCGCGGCCCTGTCGGTGACGGGCACGATCTGAATGGCGTCTTCGGGCAATCCGGCGGCCCTGAGGCCAACCTGCAGCGCCGCGTGGATTGCCTTGTTGGAATGGATCGTGTCGGAACCGCCACGCAGAACGACGGCGTTCCCGGCCTTCAGGCACAAGGCGCCGGCATCCGCCGTCACATTGGGGCGGCTTTCATAGATCACGCCGATCACGCCGAGAGGTGTACGGACGCGCTCGATCCTGAGACCGTTCGGCCGGTCCCACGCGGCGATCACGCCACCGACCGGATCGTCAAGCGCCACGATATCCTCAAGCGCCCGGGCAATCGCCTCGATGCGCTCCCCGGTCAGGGTGCCCCGATCCAGGAACGCAGCCGTCTGGCCGTTCGCCTTCATTGCCTCGACGTCCAGCTTGTTGCCGGCGAGGATGTCCGGCGTCGCGGCGCGCACGGCCTTCGCCATCTCGCTCAAGGCCCTGTTCTTCACCTCTGCTGGTGCAGTTGCAAGAACCCGTCCGGCAGCACGGGCCCTTTGCCCGATCTCTGCCATCAGATCTTCGGTCGTCCTTGCCTCAACCACGTCCAGCATTTCCTTCACTCCTCACAGGCAGGTTCCAGCACCCGCACATTCGCTCGTTTTTTAACGCGTTCCGTTCAAAAACGCATCCTCAAGTACGAGATCGTCCCGGTGCACCATCTCGGCACGGCCCGGATATCCGACGATCGCCTCGATTTCCCGGCTGTTGCGGCCGGCGATCAGGCGGGCCTCAACAATGTCATAGGCGATGAGACCGCGCCCGATCGTGCGTCCATCCGGGCTCAGGAGCGTCACGGCATCGCCACGCGAAAAGCTTCCCGAGACCGAGACGACGCCTGCCGGAAGCAGGCTCTTGCCCGCCTTCATGGCCCTCAACGCGCCTTCGTCGAGCGTAATCTGTCCGCGCGGCTCCAGGTGACCGCCGATCCAGGCCTTGCGCGCGCTGGCCGGTGTTGCGGCTGCCGGAAACCACGTCGCCCGTCCGCCGTCACCAAGCCGCGCCAGCGGGTTCAGTTCCTTGCCGGAGGTGATGACCATCGATGTTCCGGCCGCTGTCGCAATCTTGCCCGCATCGATCTTCGTTTTCATGCCACCACGCGAAAGCTCCGATCCGGCGCTGCCGGCCATCGCCTCGATCTCGGCGGTGATGCGCGGCACCTCGGGAAGGAAAACCGCATCCGGGTCTTCTAAAGGCGGCGCGGTGTAGAGACCGTCAATGTCGGACAGCAGGACAAGGCAGTCCGCACTCGCCATTGTCGCCACACGCGCCGCCAGGCGGTCATTGTCGCCATAGCGGATTTCGGAGGTCGCAACGGAATCGTTCTCGTTGATGATCGGCACCGCCCCCATCTTCAACAGCGTGCCGATTGTCGCGCGTGCATTGAGGTATCGCCGCCGTTCTTCCGTGTCGCCCAGCGTCAGCAGGATCTGGCCCGCCTTCTTTCCATGCGTTTCAAGCGCGCCTGCATAGGCCTGTGCCAGCGCAATCTGGCCCGCAGCGGCCGCCGCCTGGCTTTCTTCCAGCTTGAGAGGCCCCTTCGGCAATCCGAGTTCACCGCGCCCCAGCGCAATCGACCCTGAGGACACGATCAGCACTTCAGCGCCAGAACCCATCAGGCGCACGATGTCGGAGACCAGCGCTTCCAGCCAGTCGCGCTTCAACTCGCCGTTTTCAACCAGCAGGGCAGAGCCGATCTTGACGACGATCCTTTTGAAGGCCGCAAGACTGCGATGTGCTTTCGCCGACATCAGGGGTGCCACCCCTCCTGCTCGGGCGCCGGCACCTGGTTGGCCGCGTCTTCCTTGTCCTTGTCGATGCCGCGCACGATCATGCGCAGCGCGCGGTCGACATTGAGCCCGCTCGCCGAGGACAGGATCAGCGGTTTCTGGCCGCAGGCCGCCTCGAGGCTTGCCGACTGTTCGGCGATCAGGTCATCGGTGAGCGCATCGCATTTCGAAAGCGCGACGATTTCCGGCTTGTCGGTGAGGCCGCCTCCATAGGCTTCCAGTTCGCCGCGGACCACCCTGTAGGCCTCGCCCGGATCTTCCTCGCCTGACCCGTCGACCAGATGCAGGAGAACCCGTGTGCGTTCGACATGGCCAAGGAAACGGTCGCCGAGACCGGTGCCCTCGTGCGCGCCTTCGATCAGCCCGGGGATATCCGCCATCGCGAAGCTGTTGCCGTCGATCTGGACGATGCCGAGATTGGGGTGGAGTGTCGTGAAGGGATAGTCGGCGATTTTCGGCTTGGCGGCCGAAACCGTCGCCAGGAAGGTCGACTTGCCGGCGTTCGGCAGGCCGACGAGGCCGGCGTCGGCGATCAGCTTCAGGCGGAGCCAGATCCACTTTTCCTCACCCTCAAGGCCCGGATTGGCCCGGCGCGGCGCCTGGTTGACCGAGGATTTGAAGTGGGCGTTGCCGAAGCCGCCGTTGCCGCCTTTCATGAGAACGACGCGCTGCCCGAGTTCGGTCAGGTCGGCAATCAGCGTTTCGTTGTCTTCTTCCAGGATCTGGGTGCCGACCGGAACCTTCAGGACGACATCCTTGCCGTGCGCGCCGGTCCGGTTGCGGCCCATGCCGTGAATGCCGGTCTCGGCCTTGAAATGCTGCTTGTAGCGATAGTCGATCAGCGTATTGAGACCGTCGACGCATTCAACGATGACATCGCCGCCCTTGCCGCCGTCGCCGCCGTCGGGACCGCCATATTCGATGTATTTTTCGCGCCGGAACGACACGCAGCCTGCGCCGCCATTGCCCGAGCGGACATACACCTTGGCCTGATCTAGGAATTTCATTTTTCTTCTCTTTTTCGTCCAGCTGTCAGGCCATGACCGGGAAAGGTCAAAGTCCGCGCATGAAATCCGTTCGTGTCAGTTCGCTTCTTATGGCGGGCAAGGTCTCGCCACGCGACACGCTTACGCAACCGACTTCACCGACCGGCCGGAAACCGGCCTTTTCCATCACCTTGATCGAGGCCGGGTTCTCCGTCATCGCTTCGCAGGCCAGAAGCTCATGCGCCGTGTTGTCGAACATCCAGGCAACTGCGGCCGTCAAGGCCTCGCTCATGAACCCCTTGCCCCAATAAGGCCGCCCCAGCCAATAGCCGATCTCCGGGGTCTCCTGCAACTTTTTGAAGCCGAGGCCGCCGATCATTTCGCCTTGATGGTCAACGTGGAAACCGAGTTCGTCCGCCGTTTCGACAGTCTCCCAGCGCGCAGCCGATCTTTCCAGATACCGCCGCCCCTGTTCGAGGTCATACGGATAGCGCACGCGCGACAGCATCTTGGCGACCTCATAGTCGCCAAGCAGTTCGGCACACCGGTCGAGATCGTCCGGCGCCGGCGGCCGAAGTGTCAACCGGCCGGTCCGGATCGAAGGCGTGGTCATGCCGCGGCCTTCCGGGCCTCGAAATCGGACCGCGCCAGCCGGACGACAACATTGGACACCTTGCGGTCAAGCGCCCGGGAGAAGC
The DNA here is from genome assembly GCF_965229775.1 of Roseibium sp. GTDB lineage: Bacteria > Pseudomonadota > Alphaproteobacteria > Rhizobiales > Stappiaceae > Roseibium. Next base: position 2,606,422 of record NZ_OZ245929.1, on the reverse strand, counting down.
GCTCGGTCATGCTGTAGGGCTTGAAACCGAATTTGCGCAGCAGTCCCCGGGAGCGGAAGTTTTCCTCGTAGGCACGCGCTGCAATCGCGTCGGTCCCATAAGCCGCGAAGGCCCATTCGATGACCGCTTCAACCGCTTCGCTGGCATAGCCGTGGCCCTGGAACGGCCGGCCGATCCAGTAGCCGAGCGTCGGATGATCGGCGAGATTGTCAAGATCGCCGGGCGCTTCGACGGCGGCGATCCCGATGAAGACGCCGCCCAGCGTGATCGCGAACACCGCTTCGGTTTCCAGCGGATCCTTGCCGACGACCGTTTTCAGGAACGCTTCGGCCGAGCCTTCCTCGTAGGGCCAGGCGAAGGAGGTCATCCAGCGGGCGACCTCGAAATCCTTGCCGCCCAGTTCGATCATCGCCTCGGCATCCGCCATCGCGATCGGCCGCAAGATCAATCGTCGTGTTCTTAGGTCCTGCAATCCGGTCATTGTCCCTGCCCCCATCCTTTCAAAGACTTCCAAACGGTTCTGTCCAAAACATATCTTTCGATCGGCACGGACCCGCCCGCACCGATGGACCGGATCATCGCCTGATCCCGGTACTGGAACCCGGATTTCACCAGCACCCGGCGCGAGGCGGGATTGGTGACCCGGCAAGAGCCCTGAAGCTCGTCCATGTCATGGTGGGTAAAGGCGTGGTCTACCAGCGCATGCACCGCTTCGGTCGCATAGCCCCGTCCCCAGAAAGGTTCGCCCAGCCAGTAGCCCACATGCACGGTCCCGTCCTCTTCCAGCGCCGCGTATTTCGCAACGCCGATCAGGCGGCCGGTGCTTTTCAGCCTTATGGCAAAAAGGCCGGTGTTCTTCCTCACCTGTGCCGCCCGTGCAATCAGCGCGCGGCCGTTTTCCAGCGTGAAGGGGTGTGGCATCATGGCGAGGTTCGCCGCCACGGTCTTGTTGTTGGCCAAAAACACGAGATCGGCCAGATCGTCCTTGCGCGGCACGTCGAGCCGCACATGAACCGCTTCCTGCGGCAACGGGGCCGCGACCAGACTGCTCTCGTCTAACAATCCATCACTTTCAACAACCATCATTTCCTCCAGCACAAACAAATCAAGGGAGAGATGGCGTCCCATCTCCCCCTTGGATCTTCGACTGGTCTACTGGTTGCTGACCTGTCTCGAATTGCCGGGGTCTTAAGGGACGCCGGCGTTTCGAAACTTCACGTCGGCTTTACTCCGCAGCTTCCGCCACCGGGACCACATTGATAAGTGTTCGTTTGTTGGCTGCCGCCTTAAACTGAACCTTGCCTTCCACGGTCGCGAAAATGGTGTGATCCTTGCCCATGCCCACGCCGGTGCCCGGGTGCCACGTCGTGCCACGCTGACGAGCAATGATGTTGCCGGGAATCACCGATTCCCCGCCGTATTTCTTGATGCCGAGACGGCGGCCAGCTGAGTCGCGGCCGTTGCGGGACGAACCGCCTGCCTTCTTATGTGCCATCGTTAGAACTCCTCGTTCTTCGAATTCTTAAATCAACAGTCCTGAAACGGCGGCTTACTCGCCTGCCAGTTCCTTGGCCTGTTCAACCCAGTTGTCGCGTTCGATACGGCCCTTGAAATTCAGGACCTCATCAACGCGGGCGATGTCGTCCGCAGAGAAGTTGACGATCTGCTCGTAGGTGGTGATGCCCAGAGCGTTCAGCTTCTTCTCAAGGACCGGGCCGACGCCGGAGATCTTCTTCAGATCGTCCTTGCCGTCCGGTGCGGTGAAGAGCGGCTCGACAGCTGCGTCTTCCTTCTTGGTTTCCTTTGCCGCGGCAGCCTTCGGAGCTTCCTCGGTTTTCGGAGCCGCTTCAGCAGCAGGTGCCGCTTCGGCTTCCGGCTCGGCCTTCGGCGCTGCCTTTTTCGGCGCAGCCTTCTTGGCCGGTTTTGCGCCGCCGGTCAGAATGTCGGTCACCTTGACGAGGGTGAAAGACTGACGGTGCCCGTTGCGGCGGCGGGAATTCTGACGCCGGCGCTTCTTGAATACGATGATCTTGCGGCCACGGCCCTGATCGACCACTTCCGCTACAACGCTGGCACCTTCCACGGTCGGAGCGCCAACAGTCGTGTCCGTGCCGTTGCCAACCATGAGCACTTCGTCAAACGTGACGGTGCTGCCGGCTTCGGCGTCGAGTTTTTCGACCTTCAGGAGGTCGTCTGCGGCAACAGTATACTGTTTGCCACCGGTTTTGATTACTGCGAACATGTCGCGCACGTCCTTCTTTTCGTTTTTGACACCGGCACGGCCTTGTGGCTCATGAAGCACCGGTTGCGTTCAGGTCGAACTCAGGCGCCTGCCCCAGCGGATTGCCATCCGTCGGGCAGATCTTTGTGTCGGGTTGCGTGAAGCGAGAAGCCCGGCAGGCCTTGATTGACAAAGAAAACCCGCAAAAGCTGAACCTTTTCGAGCTCGCGCAATATAACTCTCCGGCGCGCGGAGTCAAACGGAAATATGCATCAAGTGCCACGCCGCCCGCCCCTACCGCGGCCCCACCGAAGCAATTGCCCCGCCTGCGTCAACGGGCCCGGTCCGGCGGGGTGGAATTCGCCCGGGACACCGCACGCCGGACAAGCCTGTTCAAAGAATGCAAATCGGGTCTTGCGGATAAAAAAGAGCTTGTCTATGTTCCGCGCCACTTGAGACCCGTTTGTCGCAAGTACCGCGGAGAGGTGCCGGAGTGGTTGAACGGGGCGGTCTCGAAAACCGTTGAGCGCGCAAGCGTTCCGGGGGTTCGAATCCCCCTCTCTCCGCCATGAATTCTTATATTATGTTGATAGACATAAAGAAATCAGATTGCGTGATTTCCAGCCCATCATTTGGCCCATCATCCGGGGTCGGTTACCACATTTCGCCGCAAATTGAGTGAACCAATTGCTCGCGGTTGCATTCGGTCTCGACCTCGGCCAGCGTCTCGGCGTGAGAGGTGAGTCGATCTTTTCCCGCCCCGCGCAATTCCGACTTAGAGCGCGGGACGTGCTTGCTTTCCCTAATCACCCGCATTGCGGGGCAGTTTGGAGGCTTGCATCGTCATGCACGATCAACGCGATCTCTTTAGCAGCGAACCGGCAGACCAACCTCGTGATGCCGACGCATCCCGTCAGGTGCGCGAAACCCCTGACGGGGAACAGTTCCAATGAAAATACGGCCTCTAGAATTGGCACTATATCCGTGCTCCCGTTGAGCGATCAAACAAATGAATGTCGTTCTGGCTGACTTTCAGGTTTAGTCGAGTGCCCGGTCGCAGGGCGGGATCTGGTGACATCCGGACGGTCATTTCCTGATCACCAACCATGCAGATGGCCATTGTATCGGACCCCAAAGGTTCCAGAACATCAATCACGGACCGGAACATGGCTTCGCCAGCGGGGCAGGGGGTCAGATGTTCCGGCCGGACACCTAGAAGAAGATCGCTCTCCTCAGGCAGTTGCTTGGCTTCAATTGGAACGCTGACATCCGTCGCCTCAACTGCCGTAGCCGCGTAGTCTGGTGCCGACGTCACATTCAGAATATTCATCTTGGGAGAGCCGATAAACTCGCCCACGAAACGGGTCATGGGGTTTTGGTAGACGTCAACAGGTGCGCCCTGTTGAACAATTTCTCCCTCCTTGAGAAGCACAACCCGGTCTGCGAGTGTCATGGCTTCTACCTGGTCGTGGGTGACATAGATGGTGGTCGTCTTCAGCAATTGATGCAGCCGCTTGATTTGCGTTCGCATGTCGACCCTCAATTTTGCATCAAGATTGGACAATGGCTCGTCAAACAGGAAAACTTGGGGCCTGCGGACAATGGCCCTACCCATTGCGACCCGTTGGCGTTGACCGCCTGACAACTGGCCTGGTTTTCGTTCCAGTAGCTGGGTGATTTGTAGGATGTCAGCTGCTTCCTCAACACGCCTCAACCGTTCCTCAGGTGTCATCCCGCGCATTCGCAGTCCGAACCCTATGTTGTCGGCAACCGACATGTGCGGATAGAGCGCATAATCTTGGAAGACCATCGCAATGTCCCGGTCCCGCGGCTCCAGGTCGTTCACAACCGTTTCGCCAATTCTTAGGGTTCCATCGGTGATTTCTTCCAGTCCTGCAATCATCCGGAGCAAGGTGCTTTTGCCGCATCCTGACGGCCCTACAAATGCCACGAACTCGCCATCACGAACTTCGAGGTCGACCCCTTTGACGGCCGGCACCGCCCCGTAGTTCTTTACAATCTGCTGAAGTTGCAAGCTCGCCAATATACCCTCCCCGGTCCAAGTCTATTTAAGTGCCCAAATCAGAGACTTGTGCCTATCCAAGCAAATCCAAGCCGCAAACAGTTGGTCAATCAGGTTCAAAAAGATACTGGCCGATCAAAACGCTTGCGCCTGATATCTATTATCGCTACATTATCGATAACGTTATCGATACACAAGTAACAACAGACAGATATGGCTGCGGAAAGTTTTGATAATTCGGAGAACGGCGGGTCCGGCAGAGGCCGCACGCCAGCCAGGCGCGCGGCAAAACGCAGCCATTTGATATTTGAAGATCTTCAAAGAGATATCATGCTGGGCGACCTTGCTCCGAGGCAGGTGATCCTGGAGCTCGACCTGGCCGACCGTTTCGAGTGCAGCCAGAGCACAATCCGGGAAGCCTTAATGTTTCTTGACACGGACGGCCTTGTTGAAAGGCTGCCTCATCGTGGAACGTTTGTTGCCGATTGCCGGGCGGACGACGCCCGGGAGATGATCCTGATCCGGCGGGATATTGAATGCCGCGGTGTGGCAAGGGTTCTTGAGCGCTACGGCCCTTATTTGCAAAAGAAACTTGAAACCGGTCTGAACAATATGCGCGAGGCGGCCAGAGAGGGTGATGAATACCTGCTGTCTCTTCATGACCGAAGTTTTCACCTTAATCTTTATGAGGCGGCAGACTTGCCGAGCACGCGCCCCATTCTGCGTCGATGCCTGATTCACAACCATCGCTACAAGATCCTAAATGCGGGGTCGAGCCGGGGCCTCATGGAAACCGCAGATCGGCATGTGGCCATTCTTGATACGCTGGCTTCTGGCGATGAAGTGGCTGCGTCCGAAGCCTTGTCGCGGCACATCACAACGATTGTTGAACTTGGGCCTGACATTCTGGCCGGTCCGAGAGATGGTGTGCGATGACAGTGCTGCCAGCCACCAAAGAAGACTTGACCCTCACTCCGGTCATGAAGCGTATTCTTGAGCGACTTGCCGAAGAAGATGCAGGAATTGGCGATCCGACACTGCTTCCTCCGCAAGAGGCAAGGGAACTGGCCGAGCAGACCAACGAGCGCTGGAACCAGAAATTGCCAGAAGTCGAAAAGGTGACCTCCTTTTCCATTCCTTCAAAGGCTGGCGCATCTATACCGTGTTTCCTCTTCAGTCCGGAAAATGCGCAGGGCCTGATTGTTTTCATTCATGGCGGCGGCTGGGCGCTTTGCAGCTCGGCAACTCATGAGCGCGCGGCCCGGCTTCTGGCTTTGGAGGCCCGGGCACACGTCCTCGCGTTTGATTACCGACTTGCCCCGGAGGCTGCCTATCCGAGTGCTCTTGAAGATTGCCAGGCAGTCTGGGAGGCCGTTGTCGCCGGTGTTCCCGAACTTTCAAATTGTGATGGGCCGGCCGCTGTGGCCGGCGACAGCGCAGGGGCCAATCTTGCGCTGGCACTGATGCTTTCCCTGCAAGGCGGCGCAGTGCCGCAACCCGATTGCGGATTACTGTTCTACGGCGTTTATGGAGCCGATTTTGAGACAGCCTCCTATCTCGGGCAAAGAGACGGGCCGGGTCTGACACGGGACAAAATGATGCGGTATTGGGATTGGTATGTGCCAGATCCCGTCGACCGGAAGTCCTGTATGGTGGCCCCCCTTGAGGCCTCTGATCTACAGCTAAAGTCTTTGCCGCCGCTCTTTTTGACCGCAGCAGCAATTGATCCTCTTCGCTCGGATACGGAAATCATGGTTCGCCGCCTCAGCAGCCTTGGCCGGACCGACAGGTACATACTGTATCCGGGCGTCGTGCATGGCTTCATGCAAATGAGCCTTGAATTGCCCGAAGCCTGTTTGGCTGCCGCGGACGCCGGGAGGGCGTTCCGCGAACTCACAAGGCCCTAAACAACGAAATTGGAAATAAGTGGAGGAGAGAATGTCAAAACTTGTATCGACCACACTGGCCTTGGGCCTGCTCGCGGGCACAGCCACAGCACACGCAGAAGATACCGTACGTTTCTGGTATCACTTCGACAATGCAGACAATCCGATGTCTGAACTCGTTGCAAAATTCGAGGCGGAAAATCCCGGTATCAAGGTCGAAGCGGAAAATGTCCCGTGGAACAGCTATTACGACAATCTTTATACCGCGATCGTTGCAGGCAATGCGCCGGACGCCGCAATGGTAAAGATGTTTGCTCAGCCGCGTCTGGTTGAAATGGGAGCCCTTGAACCGATCGGCAGTCAGATCGATGCGTGGGACGGCAAGGCTGATCTCCAGGAAAATCTGCTGGAACTGACCAAGGCGTCTGATGGCAATAATTACTATCTGCCGGTCCAATATGTGGTCCTTTATCTATATTACCGTGCAGATATGCTGCAGGAGCTCGGTCTTGAGCCTCCGAAAACATGCGACGAGTTCCGAACCGCTGCCATCAAATTGACGCGGGATACAAATGGGGACGGTCAGCCGGATGTCTATGGCTTCGGCTTCCGCGGCGGCAAAGGCGGGCATGATCACTGGGGCAGCTTCGTCCTTTCCCGCGGTGCCAATTTCGAAGCCGGAAGTCTAACAAGCGAAGCTGGTGTTGCTGGCACCCAATGGGTTGTAGATCTGTTCCAGAAAGACAAGGTGTTTCCGCCGTCAGCCCCAAATGATGGCTTTAAGGAAGTAACAGGCGCTTTCAAGGCGGGTAAAACCGCGATGACGATCCATCACATTGGATCTTCAAACGGTATGGTCGAAGCATTGGGTGACAAAGTCTCCGCGACGCCGGTGCCAGAATGCGGTGGTGGTTACTGGACGGCTTTCGGTGATGAATCGACAGCAGTCTTTTCCACTGCTGAAAACAAGGACGCCGCCTGGAAGTGGATATCCTTTCTGTCCAGCGCCGGAAACAACATGGAATTCAACAAGGCGACTGGTCAGCTGCCCGTTACCAAAACGGATTCTGCGAATTGGACCCTTCATGAAAAGCGCTTTGTAGACGCCACCGTTCAGTCTCTTCCCTTTGCACGTTTGCTCCCGAACAAGCCGGAGACGTCTGACTTTGTGAACACTGTCTGGCCGGTGAACATGCAAAGGGCCCTGACCGGGGAAATCTCCGCAGAACAGATGAACGCGGAAATTAACAAGCTCTACAACCCTTGAGCCTGACCCCTAGGGGGGGGGGGGCGCAACCCTGCAGCCCCCCTTCCCGTTAGACCGATCCATTTACACAGCAACACTGCGGTGCCGAGAGCCGCAAAGGTTGGACCCTGACTATGCAGACTTCGACTGGGCCAGTCAGCAAAGCTGCCCTCGCAAGAAACGTACTCCCCTACGCGCTGTTGTCTCCTGCAGTTTTGGTGACACTGGCAATAGTGTTTTTTCCGATGGTTCAAGCTGCGTGGATGAGCTTGCACGATTATGTCCTCTGGAAACCGAAGGCCTTCACCTTCGTTGGGTTGAAGAACTTTTGGGCTGCCTTGCAGGATGAGGTGTTTTGGATTTCGTTCCGGCACACGGTCATCTGGATCTGCCTGACGATCCCCGCGCAACTTCTTCTGGGTCTGGCAACCGCGCTTTTGCTCAATCAGCGTTTTCCCTGGCGCCCGCTCGCCCGCGCGCTCATCATCATTCCCTGGGCCTTGCCCAGTGTCGTCATCGCTCTGATGTGGGTCTGGATTTACGACGCTAATTATGGCGTTTTGAACGAATTCCTGCTTCGGATGAACATTCTGAAAAGCTCCATTCCATGGCTGGCAGACCCGGACACTGCACTCTATGCGATAATACTGACGCTCACCTGGCAGGGCTTCCCGTTCTTCGCCGTAATGATCCTGGCCGGTCTGCAGTCCATTCCGAAAAGCTATTACGAAGCAGCTGCCCTTGATGGGGCGAGCACATTGCGTCAGTTCTGGCACATTACCCTTCCCGGGATCTCGGGAGTACTGGTAACAGCTGTTCTTTTACGGACCATCTGGGTCGCCAATTCCATAGACGTCATTTATGTGATGACCGGCGGCGGTCCCGGGTATGCGACTTATACACTTCCGCTCTATGCCTTCGTGAAGGCCCGCACCAATCTCGATTTTGGTTACGGATCTGCACTTGCCGTCATGTTCACCCTCATGCTGTTGGGACTTGTTATTGTCTACCTGCGCCGTGCTGGAAAGGCGGTGAACTAATGGTTGGCAGAAAGCGTCTTTGGCGGCGCATTCTGACCGTCGATTTTCCGATGGTTTTGATCCTTTTTTTCACGCTCGGCCCCTATTTGTGGATGCTGCTGACGTCTTTGACGCCTGAAAGCAAGCTCTTTACCGAAGGCCCCAGCCTCGCTGGAGCGACACTGGAAAACTACATCCGCCTGTTTGCAACGGTCGGCTTCCTGGAAAACCTCCTGCATTCCTTCATCATTGCCGGGGGAACGGTCATTGTCGGCCTTACGCTCAGCGTCACGGCTGCCTATTCGTTTTCGCGGTTTTCCTTCCGCGGCAAACGCTACCTCTTGCTGCAGTTCCTGATCATCAACATGTTCCCGGTGGTGCTTCTGATCCTGCCGCTGTTTGTCATGATGCGGGTGTTGGGCATTCTGGACACCCATTTGGCCCTGATCATCGCAAATGCAACCGTGGCGATCCCGTTTTCAGTCTGGATGATGACCAGTTACATGAACGGTATTCCCAAGAGTCTCGATGAAGCAGCGATGACCGACGGCTGCACCCGGCTCGGGGCCCTGTGGCGTGTGGTCCTGCCGCTTTGTGCACCGGGCATTGTTGCGACCGGGATCTACATCTTCATCACGGCCTGGAATGAATATCTTTACGCCCTGACACTGGGGGGGCGCAATGTTCGGCCGATTACAGTCGCCATTCAAACCCTGATCGGCGAATACGAGGTTGAATGGGGTCTTCTAACTGCAGGCGGTATTGTCGGAGCAATGCCAGCCACCATCCTTTTTCTTATCGTCCAAAAGCGCCTCATCAGCGGTCTTACACAAGGTGCGGTCAAGGGTTGACCACCAATAGGCAAAATCAAATGCAAAATCCCATCGGAATTATTTCCATGCAATTTATCCGGCCGTTTGGCCCGGAAAACCTCGGTTTGTTTGAAGAAATAAAGGAACTGGGCTTTGACTTCGTGGAATTGCTTGTGCCCGAACCGGAAGATAATCTCGACCTGAAGGAGACGAAAGCCGCGTTGCAGGACGCAGGACTTGATGTGGTTCTCGCCGCACGGGTCAATTTGAAGCGCTCGATTGCAAGCGGCGATCCGGACTGCCGAAGCGGCGGGACAGACTACCTCAAACGGTGCCTGGACGTTGCAAATTCATTGGGGGCGAAGATCATCGGTGGTCCACTCTATGGAGAGCCTATGGTGTTCGCAGGCCGGGCTCCGACTGCCTGGACGGATGACCAGATCAAGGCGCGTACGGACTGGACAATCGAAGGTCTTGCCAAAGTCGCTCCTCTTGCGGCATCTGCCGGGTGTGTTTTCGCGCTGGAAGCGCTCAACCGCTTTGAAACAGACGTTGTGTCCACCACGACACAGGCAATCCAGGTGGTTGATGCGGTTTCAAATCCTGGTCTCGGCATTGTCCTGGATACGTTCCACATGAACATGGAAGACCGTTCCATTCCTGATGCCATCAAAATGGCAGGGTCTCGTGTCGTCCACTTCCAGGCCAATGAAAATCACAGGGGCTTTCCCGGCACAGGCCATCTTGATTGGCCGGCCATCATGAAGGCGCTGGCAGATATCTCTTACACTGGACCGGTTTCTTTGGAACCATTTCGGCGGGCGGATGACCGGGTCGGGTTGCCAATTGCCCAATGGCGAGCGCCGCGCGAGGATGAAACCGAAAAGCTGCACAACAGTCTTGCGTTGATCCGCAGCTGCATGGCGATGGCGGAGTATGCGCAATGACGGTTTTGAACATCGGCTGGATTGGCTGCGGCCGCCACGCAACACAAATGCTGATGCCTCAGTTGGGACGTAACAACATCAATATTGCCGCAGTGTGCGACGTAAACGAAAAGGCCGCAGCGTCTGCGGCCTGGCAGTACGGCGCTGAAGCCGTCTATACCGATTTCAGGGACCTTATTGCGCATAAGGGTATTGATGCGATTGGCATGGCGGTCGGACCGGATCTTCATGAGACCGCTTCTCTCGTTGCTTTGGAACATGGATTGCCGGTCTTTCTGGAAAAGCCGCCGGCAAAAGATCGACCTGGTGCTGAAAGAATCGCCCTAGCTTCTGAAAAGGCCGGGAAACCTGTTCTGCTGGGGTTCATGAAGCGCTATTCAACCGGTAACCGCATTGCTGGCAACATGCTTGCGAGCGGCGATTTTGGAGATGTTCTCGGAATTTCCGGCAGCTATATGACTGCCCCGACCTATTTTGAAGGCGAAGCGGATTACACCGGGTTTTATCTTCATCACTGCGTGCATTACATGGATCTCATTCCATGGCTTGCGGGTGCCGACTTGGCCGACTTGGCTGTTCGCAAGCGTGAACCCAAACCGGGACATCTTCTCTTTCACCTGAATTTCGAATGCCAGAACGGCGTGATCGGCACAATCGTCATGGGAACCGTCCAGTCCCGGGGCACGCCGATGGAACATATTCAGATCATGGGCGATCACATTCGCCTTGAGGTCGACAACATCATCAATGTTGCCTGCTACCGCAATCCGCCCTTCAAGGCCGACGACCCGGCGGCCTGCCTTCTGGAAAAGGCAGATACTTTGTCATGGGAGCCCAACTTTACGGCAGCCGCCAACGAAGATCACAAAGGGTACAGCGCCTTGATGGCGGACGTCGCCGCAGCGTTCCGGGGCGAAAAAACAAATGCTCCGGATATCGTGGACGGCGTGCGGGCAATGGCCAACCTGGAACGGATGATCGCGTTGTTGTAGAATTCATGCGGTTCGTCGGCATCGCCAGTTTTCGAGGCATGCTTGACTGCTGGCCCGGATGAAATTCGCTCGCCGGATCCGTATAAACTTGGGTTCTGGCGCAAGTTTTTGAACTGTTGGCAGATATGGCTATCGCTGGACGCAGTCATACAGCGAGTACAGAAAATTGCTGAAAGGCAGAATGGCCTGCCGTTTGGAACTGGCCCTTCCGGATCATATGGGCCACCTCATACCAACCTTCATAGATAGAAACCCATTTCATGGCATCAAACCGGTCCACTCGGTCAGGCGTGGTGCGCAGCGCGATGCCGGCGCATCGGGCAAGCGCCACAACGCAGCCGATGGCCGGTTTCATGCCACCGGAGGCCGGGTTCTTTTGCCCCAATGCCGCGTTGCGATTTGCTTGGAGTGCCGACACTACTGCGCAAACCGCGCCTTGCCTTGTGGCAAAATAATCCCGGTGAAATGGGTTTCTATCTATGACGGTTGGTATGAGTCCAAGCTCCTGCTGAAACGCAGACGCCTGTGCGTTGGTCCGATCATGGGGTGAAAAAGACATTGATATCAAAGTGCATGTGGTTGGGCTGGGTCTCACTGGTAAAGAGCGTGCTGCCATGCAGTGCATAACCAGCGCTCTCCGTTTCTTGCGGCCTGGGCATGATGCCCGTCCGACATGTCACTTTTCCGGCCAAACGCACTTGGCCAAAGTCCGCCGCTGACCGGCGCTCAGCCTGACAGGTGCGGTCTTCAAGATCGCCGTGGACTGAACCTGTGTCTTCGAATGGTTCGGTCAGCACTATCGCGCATAGTTTACCCGTTAGCAAAGCGACAAGAAATCAATTGTATCTATTGGGTTGCGCCAACCTAAAATAGAAATTTCAAATGAACGACACGGCATCGCAAGGCGGTAACAACTGGGCTGACTGAATACCGGGAAGAGACGATGAGCAGTGATTTGGTCTGGGTCATAGGATTCAAGGAAGAAGCCGGGTTTCTCGTGGAGCGGACGTTTCTCGATGGGGACCCGCGAAAGATTGAATATGTCGATACGACCCTGGATATGGGCGATAATCCAACATTCAAAACTGGTTTGATGTATGCCGGTAGAGAAGTAAAGCCGGAGCATATTCCCACGAAAATGATGTGGTCCAGCAAGAAGCATCGTCCTTATGATGTATTCATGTTGCGTGGACTTATCCTGGTTTCCCAGGAGTTCAAAGATATCATTGAAAGATTTGAGCCAGATACGCATCAATTCTTCCCAATCGAAGTTGTTTTTAAAGACGGATCGCATGCGCGGCTGATGTATTTCTTTAACATCTGTGCCCGCGTCGACACGATGAGCCGTGCTCATACAACGGCAAAAATGCTCCACGGTATTTCCTGGGACTTTTCATCGGGCGAATTTGTCTTCAGCAAAGATCTGATAGGCGGCCGGAAAGTGTGGATCGACAAACACGTCATACACGGTCTGTTCTTTTCAAACGACATCAAGGACGAAATCGAAAAAGAAAAACTGACAGGACCCGTCTTTAACGGTTTTCCGGTTTTGTAGCTGTGCGCCCCCTTCAACAAACCTGCAGCGCCGGCACCCGCTCACGCTCATGAAACCGTGCCTGAGAAGCTTGCACCGGTGCTGATAGAGGCGCTTCTAAGCTCAACCGGGTTCCCTGCAGGTTGCAAGCGAATGTACGCAGCCGACGCACTGCTGTCGGCTTTGATCCGAAATCGGTTCCGGCAAAGCGATCATCAGTCAATGAGCCTGTCATTCCGGCTGAAGCGCAGCGAAAGGCCGGAAACCAGTAAACACCTGACCCTCCTTCTTTTTTGATCTCCTGCTGCAAGGGGTACTGGTTCCCGGTCTGGCCGCTTTTGCGGCAAACCGGGACGACAAAACCGGGAAACGATCCCTTTTCCCGACTTGGCACCGAACGGAATTATGCCGCCTTCTCAACGGCACATGTTCGAAAATGTTTTCCGAACCGCACAGCGATGCGTGCGCGCGCCATCCCGACAAGCTGCCGCCAGATTTCATCAACTTACAAGCATCTGATTTTGCACCATCTTTTCGGGCACACCCCTCCTCAACCCTTGAAATGACGCCAACGTAACCCCATCTGCGCGGCATTACGTTTGTTTATTTTTGGATTGTTAAAATGGATTGGAAAACAGAGCCATCTTCGCGCTGGGCGATTGCGCCCGTGCGTTCGTTTTCGGGCGGCGAGATCATCACCGCCGGATTTTATCACTACAAGCTGCGGAACAGGGACACCAACGATGTCTGCACGATCGCGTTTTACGGGATCGGCGGGGGCCTGTCCGTCGTTCCGGCGGCCTACAGCGAGAACCTCAGATACTATTACAAGAACCTGCGATCGAAGCGTCCGACCAGCTTCCAGGACTTGAACCTGCGCCGGGCCCAGCTGGTCATCGGATCCATCCAGGCCCTCAGCGGGCAGAACGCATCCGGTTTCGTCCTGAACATCCTTGACGGGTATTCCAGCTATTCCAAGCCGCTCATGGTCTACAAGTCGATCAGCGGTTCGGGCGATTTCGGCTACGAAGACAGCATCGGCACGCCGACTGCCGGCATCGATATTCATGACGGGCTGATCCACGTGAAGTGGGACGAGGTCGAACGTGGCCTGCCCGATCACGATGACCCGATCGCACCCGAATGGAATCTCCCGGTCATCCCCTACGAAGACCCGCCGACACCGCCGCCCCGCGGCAAGAAGAAGGTGCGTCTGGAGGCGGACGTTCTGTTCGGCTTCGACCGCCACGATCTGCGTCCCGAAGCGATCTCGCGGCTCGGTGCGGTCGCCTACGAGATCAACAAGCGCACGGCTCCCAGCGTCACCATCGAAGGGCATGCGGACTCCACCGGGCGCGCCGGCTACAACCAGTCACTGTCGCTTCGGCGCGCGGAAGCGGTGAAGAAGTGGTTTGTCAGCAAGGGCGTCTACCATGCGCCGGACTTTTCGGTCGTCGGCAAGGGGGAAAGCGAACCGATCGCCGACAACGGCACTCCGGCCGGACGCGCGCAGAACCGGCGCGTCGAGATCACCATCGAATAGCGGCACCGGTCAATGCAAGACATGCGTTCTCCCGGTCCGGTCATCCGCCGTGACCGGTGAGGACGTCGTCGATGCGCGACCAGACCGCGTCCAGATCCGCATGCATGTTCGCGGCCACCTGACGGACCCAGGGCTCTCCGGCAATATCCGTGCGCGAGGCAACGGGGCCGAGGGCGGCGATGATTTCCTCAGGGTTGCCGTTTGCCGGGCGCCAGTTGACCACGCCGGTTTCCGGCATCTGTTTCAGCTCCGTGCGCGGGTCTGCGGCGAGCCTCTCCGCCAGGTGTTCCGACAGGATCATCAGGTGCTCGATGCGTTCGGCAAGACCTTCCAGCCCCCAGGCGAGCAGCGTGCCGAGAAGCGCGACGCCGGCCGCCCCGCGTGACCCCTGAACGCCCACATTGGGTGTTGCCAGATAGGAACTGCCGAAACTGATCGCCTGCTGTGCCTGCGGGTTCTTGAACAGAACGAGGCCTGAATCCTTTGGCTGGAACAGCCACTTGTGCGCCGACACCGAAACACTGTCGGCGTGTTCGGTTCCGGCCAGGCGGCCGGCATATTTCGTGAGGAGCAGCGGACCGGCCCATGCGGCGTCGACATGCACCCAGGCCGGACCCCCATCCTGCCGCCGTTGCCTGCCCGCAAGACCGAGGTCGTCAATCACACCCCGGCCCGTGGTGCCCGCGGTCAGGACCAGGACAGCATCCTTCAGGTCCGGCAGGAGACCGATATCCATGCGGCCGACGGCGGTGACGGCGACACTTTCGAACGGAAGACCGAGAATGTGCGCGCACTTGGGCACGGAAACATGCGCGTCGGCCGAGGCGACCACGCGTGTTGCTCCGTGCTCGCGCGCGCACCAGATCGCCGCAAGATTGGCGATGGTGGAACCGGCGCACATGTGTCCCGCGCTCATTCCGAAAAACGGCGCAAGCCATTTGACGACCAGACGCTCCGCCTCGCCCGCGAACGGGCTCAGATCCGGATGAAGCAGGTTCTGGTTGAACTCGGCGTTCAGCCCGGCAAGACGCGCGGCGACGGCGGACGGGGCCGGATCCATATGGGCGAGAGCCTCCGGCCGGCCCAGTTGAGCCGAATGCGCCCGCACCCAGCCGCTGACCAGGTCGAATGCGGCCGCGTCGCCCATGCCGTGGGCGGGGATCTTGTCATTTAGGGCAGATGTTTCCGTCATGTGATTTTTCACAGACCCCGAGCCTGGAAGTTCGAACCCTTTCTTGCAGCTCCGCATCATGCTTGCGAGCAATTTCCACATTGTCGCGAAAGCCTGGCTTGTGCCCGCCAGGCCATCTTCATGCTGGCGATGCAGCGCCGCTGCGCGCTGCAAAACGTATCGCTATCCGCCGACAGCGTTGCAATCATCCAGATCCGCTCCATTTGCATGTCTCGACGGTCACGGGGAAGGCCGAAAGTGTGTGTGGCCAGCGGCCCTCGCGCGGCGCGGTTCCCAAACGTCACCAGACCCTGACCCATGTTGACATTGAACGGTTTCTAGTCTCTGAAACCTTTATAGATTTTCGTTATCTTTTCGCCCAGATCCATAACGACACCCCCGTTCGCGGCATCTGCAGCAAGGACGCCGCCAAGCAGACCGCAGGCAATGCTCGCGGTCGATACCCACGGATTGCCGCTGTTCTTGCCGGTATCAAAAATGGCCTGCGCAAGAACCGCTCCGGTATATCCTGCCCCGCCGCCAAGCACCACGTAACCCGACGTTCTGGAGACGCTGAACTCTTTCGGTTTTTCATCCGGTTTCGCGATCTCGGCTTGCTTCTCGTAAAGACCGGCAAGGTTCCTGTGCAGTTCGGCCTGAAACTTGAGGTTGGCGACAGGGTCCTTGAATTCCGGAATACGAATGGTCACGTCCCGTGTCAGAGGCGTGTTTTCGAGCGCGAGAACCGACTTGCCGATGGCCTTGTCTTGCCTGTCCGGCACAGCATCCTGATCGATTTCAATCACGTCGCCGCGCGCGAATTCCTTCTTCGCCACTTCCGGGGCATTGACTGTTTCAATGAATCTCTTTGTCGACTGAATGCGCATGGATATCGTCTCCAGCTAATTGAATATCCCGGTGTCGCCGGGGCAGAAAACCAACTTATTTGCGAAAACGTCTTTGCAGGCGCTCATCCTAGCATCGCTCAAGATTGCCGTTAAGGACCATGGGTGGGCTGCGAGACGCGAGTCGGTGCGGTGCCGGAAAAGAACCGGCATCAGAGGCGAGGCGAAGCACCCTGGATTCCAGGCTCAGTGAAGCTTTTTCAAGCTCCAATGGTCACAGAAAACGGGTGAAGGCGAGGTTCGGATCGGCCTTGCAAGATTGCATGTTCCCTCGAGTGGCCTCGCGGCGTTCCCTATCCCGATATTAGAAAAGCCCAGGTAAATTCGGCCCCTGTCCTTGATAACAAGTGAAACGGAATGAAGTTCATCGCCAAGTGCGTGGAAAACCTTGACGCCCCTCAACGGACCGATTGCAAAGCGGCCATCGGCATCCGTCTTCACCGTTGCCCTTGGATTGCCATCAGATGCGGCAACGGGATCGCCGGAAAACGGCACCGCTGTTGTCAGAACTATGTCCGCGCCTTCAACAGGCATGCCGTTCTGCAGCACGATACCCGACACTTTCGGTGCCAGAACAGCCGGCACCGGGAACACGATGCAGGCTGACGTCAGCGCGCTCAGTCCGAGCGCCACCGGCAATCGAAAAACTGCTCCCAGAAAATGCCGCACAAACCAGGCCCTTGTTCGCGAAGTCACGACCATTTTCGGACTCGCCTCCGCGACGGTCAAGTCTTGCGCGATGCCGTGAAGGTAGTTTCCCAGGCCTGCTGCGCGGGCACTCGCCAGAGCGGTCAGCCGTTCGTCGGCCTGCTTTTCGATATTCGATACGCTGAACCAATAGGCCAAGGCACCGACAAAGATCGCCGGCCATGATGGTCAACCGGCGGTGTGCCCACTCCCGGCGGCCGAGATGAGCCAGTCCCTGACCCGTTCTGCATTTTCGCTAAGGGGGCGGGCCTTCGACCAGACAAGGTAGAACCCCATCCCGGTGTACCAGCTCCATTCCCGGCGGGCGTCGAGCAGGTTGTTGGCGACAAGATCCGCGGCGAGGTGGTTCCAGCCGAAGGCAAAACCCTCGCCCGAGATCGCGGCGTTCAGAACAAGCGCATAGTCATTCAGCCTGAGACCCGACGGCGGTATCGTCACGGTGCAGTTCTGCGCCTCGAACCAGTCTTTCCAACCCGGCCGCTCACGCACCGGTTCCTCGAGATGGATCAGCGTCGCGGTGAGAATGTCCTGCCTGCGGCGGACCGCCGTTTGCGCCATCAATCCCGGACTGGCAATCGGATAGATGACTTCGGGCGCAATCAGGAAAGCATGGCACCCCGGCCAGTCTCCGTCTCCCCGCCGAACGGCGAGCGAAATACCCTCATCATCAATATCCGGTTCCCGGTCGCTCGATTGCAGACGGAGGTCGATTTCCGGATGGAGATCGCGCAGGGTCCGGAGCCGCGGCATCATCCAGTAGGTGTTGAATGCCGTCGAGGCACACAGGGTGACAATGGCACTTCTGGCTTCCGACTGGACGGCGCGGGTTGCCTCCAGAATCTGGTGCAGGGCTTTCGATACTTCGGCGTAATACCCCGCCCCCACCGGCGTCAGCTCGATCTTCTTGTGCGACCTCAGGAACAACGGTGTGCCGAGGGCCTGTTCAAGCTGTTTGATTGCCGCGCTGACAGCCGGCTGCTGAACATTGAGCTCCGCCGCCGCCCGGGTAAAGGATCCATGCCGTGCCGCCGCCTCAAAAATAAGGATGTAGCGCGGAGATCCAACGATTCTCCAGAGGCTTTGCATAATTTCATTTTATGCAAAGCGCGATTTTTTTCAATCGTCACAAGTTCGTCGGAACAGACTAGTTTTGCTCGATCGGTTCCGTGAAAGGCATGCCCATGGCGAGACGTGCACGCGCGGCGCGCGGACGCAGCGCAGCAAGCAAACAGGACGCCCCGTTCATCAGGCGCGTCCTGCCTGACATCAACATCCTCGATGAAGAGCAGATCGCGGCGCTGGAGGCCCAGGTCGACTGGATCTTCGAAGAGGTCGGGATCGCCTTCCGTGATGACCCGGAGGCCCTGCGGATCTGGCGCGATGCCGGCGCGCGCCTGGAAGGGGACCTGGTGCGTGCGGATGCCGCCTTTGTCCGCGCGCTTTGCAGCAAGGCACCGCGGGAATTCAGACAGCTCGCGCGCAATCCTCAGAAGACCGTGACGATCGGGGGCGCCAACCAGGTGTTCGCGCCGGTTTACGGATCGCCCTTCGTCCGCGACCTTGAGGGTGGACGCCGCTACGGCGACATGGCGAGTTTCGAGAAGCTGGTCAAGCTCGCATACATGCACCCCTACCTGCATCACGGCGGGTTCGTGACCTGCGAACCCTGTGACGTCCCGGTGTCTAAACGCCATCTCGACATGCTGTTTGCGCACATGACGCTGAGCGACAAGCCGCATCTGGGCGCGATCACCGAAATGAGCCGGGCGGAAGACAGTGTCGCCATGGCCGAAATCGTCTTCGGGCGCGAGGTGATGGAACGCGAATGCGTGATCATGGGCAACGTCAACACCAACTCGCCACTCCTGGTGGACAAGGTGGTGAGCGAGGCTGTGCGCGTCTATTGCGGTCGCGGACAGGGGATCGTCGTTGCGCCGTTCATTCTCTCCGGCGCCATGGGCCCCGTCTCGACGGCCGCCTCAATCTGCCAGGCCATGGCCGAGGCGATGATGGTCTGCGCCTTCTCCCAGCTTGTCCGGCCGGGTGCGCCTTTCGTGCTGGGCAACTTTCTCAGTTCCATGAGCCTGAAAAGCGGTGCCCCGACCTTCGGCATGCCCGAGCCGGTGGTGTCCAACTATGCCATCGGACAGCTGGCGCGCCGCGCGGGTTTGCCGCTTCGATGCGGCGGCTCCCTGACCGCCTCGAAAATCGAGGACGCCCAGGCCGCCTATGAAAGCGCGGACAGCATGCATTCAACCATGCTGGCCGGTGCGAACTTCGTCCTGCATGCGGCAGGCTGGCTGGAGGGCGGCCTGTGCACGGGTTTCGAAAAACTGATCATGGATGCCGACCGGCTCGGTTCCTACCAGAAGGTGCTGGGTGGCGGCCTCGACACATCGGACGAGGCTTTCGCACGGGACGCCTATGGCGAAGTCGGGCCGGGAGGGCATTTTCTGGGGTCGGGGCACACGATGCGGAACTACCAGACGGCCTTCTACGAACCCAGACTGTCGGACAGCGAGAACGTGGAAAGCTGGGAGGAAGGCGGATCGAAGGACATGCGCCGGCGCGCCTTCGACCGCTGGCAGACCATGCTCGCGGACTACCAGCCGCCGCCAATGGATGACGCAACGCGCGAGGAGCTTGAAGCCTTCGTTGCACGGCGCAAGGAAGAGCTTCCCGATGCCTGGTATTAAGATCACCGGCCTGAAGGCAACGCCCGTCAACATCCCCCTGGAAAAGCCAATGTGGTGGACCGGCGGCCACTACCCGGGCACGTCGAAAACGATCATCGAAGTGGAGACCGATCAGGGTCTCACCGGCCTCGGCGAAGCCCCGTCGGTCGACGTTCTGGGTACGATCAAGCATATGGGCGAGCGGCTGATCGGCGCGGACCCGCTGGACATTGCCGGATGCGAAAGCCTGTGCGTTCCGCCCTGGCAGATCGTGCAGAACACCGATGACAGTTCCGTTGTAAAGGCCTTCGGAGCGATCGAGATTGCCTTGTGGGACCTGCGCGGAAAGGTGTCGGGAGAGCCGCTCTACCGCCTGCTCGGCGGGGCCGTGCGCAAGGACATCCCCTTTACCGAATATTTCGCCTTCCGCGCGGGCGGTGAAACGAGCCCCGGCGAGGTTGCGGACTACTGCCTGCGCATGCGCGAGGAGCACGGCGCGACCCTGTTCGAGGGCAAGCTGATCCTGGGCGATCCGAAGCTTGAGATCGATACGGTCAAGACCCTGCGTGCGGCGCTCGGGCCGGACGCCATGCTGCGGCTGGACAGCAACATGCAATGGTCTCTGCCGAGCGCGATCCGGATCTTCCGGGAGATCGAGCCTTACGATATCCGCAACTACGAGGACCCGGTCGCGACCTTCGAGGAGATGGCGGAGCTACGCAAGCATTCCTCGATCCGCCTGTCGACCCATGTTCCCAATATCCGCCGTGCCGTCAGCCTGGGTGCGCCGGACTACATCGTGACAAATTTTGCCGTTCTGGGAGGTATTGCCCGGACCGTGCGCTTCATCGGCGCCTGCGAGGCCATGGGTGTCGGCTTCTGGTGCTATTCCGGAGATGCGGGAATTGCGACCGCCGGTTACCTGCACATGTCGGCGGCGATGCCGTGGATAACCGAACCCAGCCAGTCCCTGTTCCGCTGGCAGGTCGGCGATGTCATCGAGGGCGGCCCCTTCCGCCAGACCGATAACGTGATTGCCGTGCCCGAAGGTCCGGGGCTCGGCGTCACCCTCGACCGCAGCGCCCTTGCCCACTGGCACCGGCACTTCGCCGACAACGGGCCGCTCGATCACTTCCATGATCCGGCCATGCCGGGCCGCTTCCGGCGGCTGCCGCTGAACTGACGTTTCTTGCAGTCTGCGCCTGCCGCCGGTCCGGATCAGGCGATCTGGTGCACCGACAGCGTGTCCTGTGCAAAGACGCGCTGATTGTGCGGCGTCACGCCAAACCGGTTCTGATAGGTCCGGATGAAATGGGACGGCGACTCGTATCCGCAGGCGAGCGCGATTTCCGAAATCGATTGCTCGGTCTGCAGCAGAAGGTTCCGCGCCTTGGTCAGCTTCTGGTTGATCGCATATTTCTTCGGCGACATTTTCAGGTGTTTCTGGAACAGCCTTTCCAGCTGACGGGTGGAAATGCCGATGCGCCGCGCGATCTCCGAGGTCGGCATGTAGAACGGGGCGCTCTCGTTCAGAAGACGGATGGCCTCGGCGATATGCGGATTGCGGATGCCGTAGCGCGCCTGAACCGAAATCTGCTGCGTTGCATGCGCCGGACGAACGCCCGAATAAACCATCTGGTCAGCGATCGCCATGGCAAGGTCGAGGCCGTGCGTTTCCCCAATCAGATGCAGCATCAGGTCCGTTGCCGCGGTGCCGCCCGATGCGGTCACGAAGGCCTCGTCGGCCACGAAGACATTGCGCACCAGTTCCACCTCGGGAAAATTCTCCTGGAAACTGTCGTGGAAGGCCCAGTGCATGGCCGCGCGCCGGTTGTCCAGAAGGCCAGCC
Organism: Roseibium sp.; assembly: GCF_965229775.1. GTDB lineage: Bacteria > Pseudomonadota > Alphaproteobacteria > Rhizobiales > Stappiaceae > Roseibium. The sequence continues at coordinate 2,584,891 of NZ_OZ245929.1, read as the reverse complement.
TTGGCAAGCACAAAGGCACCTGAACAGAGCGCGCCGATCCGGGTGCCCCGCGCCCTTTCGCGGCGAATGAAGGAGAGCACATCGGGCGACGCCCGTTCGCCGACATTCAGACCGGATATCAGAAACAGACTTCCCCTGGGCGGGAGCGGATCAAGACCCTGATCCACGAGCGTGACAGTGCGGTTCGAACAAACCGCGCTTTCCCCCGACGGCGAGACCAGGCGCCATCGATAGAGTTCCTTGCCCGAAAGCAGATTGGCAATGCGCAGGGGTTCGACGGCGCATGAAAACGCAATGTGGGAAAAATCGTCCAGCAAAAGAAAGCTGACGTCGGTTGTGCGGGACATGTCGCTTTTCTCCGGCCTCTGTCGCCTCCGGTTCATGAGCCTCGAAGACGCCTTTGTATAATTCTTGTGTTGCTATTGTATTCATCATGTATACAAACAGGTCAACAAAAATCGGTTGGGGAAAGGTCATGCCCAATATTCGCGGCAGTGCGAAATCGCTCGCCTATGAAGATCTGAAACGCGCCATCCTGACGCTCGACCGGGTGCCGGGAAGTTCTCTCGAGGAGGGTGAGCTATGCGACCGCTACGGTCTGTCGCGCACACCCTTGCGCGAGGTGCTTCAGCAACTGGCCGGTGAGGGCTTCGTGGTCCTTCAGCAGAACCGCGGCGCGCGGGTGTCAGACATGACGCATTACACGCTCCGCGACTTCTTCCTGGCCGCGCCTCTCATCTACAGCTCGATCCTGCGTCTTGCCGTCCAGAACGCCAGACCGTCCCAGATCGAGGACCTGAAGCAGGCGCAGGAAGCCTTCCGCGAAGCGTTGCGATCGGGCGACACCACCGAGCGCGCGCTCACCAATGACCAGTTTCACCGCATCACCGGGCAGATGGCCGGAAACAGCTACCTGCTCGCCAGCCTGGACAGGCTGCTGATCGATCACACGCGGATTGCGATGACGTTTTTCAAGCCGAAGTCCGGCGCAAAGGAAGACCGGCTGGCGCTGGCGTGTGCACAGCACGATGAAATGATCGCCTGCATCGAAAACGGCGATGAGGATCGCGCCGCCGAGCTGGCCCTGGAGCATTGGGCGCTGTCGCGCGACCAGATTGAATTGTTCGTGATGCCGGACGGGCTGGAAGCTCCGCTTGGTGTCCCGCCGAAACAGAAATCCGCATGAGGACCCTATGACACCCATCATGGCTTTCGAGGGCATCTATACGCCCGTGGTCACTCCCTATGACGATGACGGCAATGTCGTCTGGAACGCGCTTGAAAAGGCGATCGACCACCTGGTGGACAGCGGCGTCCACGGGCTGATATCCGGCGGATCGACCGGTGAGAACTACACCCAGACCGTCGAGGAGCGGCTTGAACTCGCCCGCTTCACGCAGGAGAAACTGGCCGGACGGCTGCCCCTGATCGTCGGCACGGGAACCATGCGGACGCCGGATTCCGTCGCGCTCGCCGAAGGCGGCGCCAAGCTGGGTGCGGCTGCGCTGCTGGTGGCGACACCGCCCTACGCGGTGCCGACGGAACGCGAAAACGCGCTCAATGTGCTGACCATCGACCGGGCCGCCGACCTGCCGATCATGCTCTACAACTATCCGGGCCGCATGGGCGTAAACATGGGCGAGGAATTTCTCGACCGGGTCGGACGTTCGCGCAACGTATGTGCAATCAAGGAAAGCTCCGGAGACATAAACCGCGTCCACCTTCTCGCACGCGACTATCCCCATATCCAGATGTCCTGCGGCATGGACGATCAGGCGCTGGAGTTCTTCGCCTGGGGCGCACGCAGCTGGGTCTGTGCCGGATCCAATTTCCTTCCGCACGAGCACGTCGCGCTCTACCGGGCCTGCGCCGTGGAGGGCGATTTCACCAAGGGCCGCCGGATCATGTCCGCGATGATGCCGCTGATGCGCGTTCTGGAACAGGGCGGCAAGTTCATCCAGTGCGTCAAGCATGGGGTTGAAATGACCGGTCTTCGCGCCGGTCCGCCACGGCCGCCGTTGAAAGCACTGAACAAGGACGACAAGCGGCAGCTGGAACAGGTCATCCGCGTGCTGAAATCCACCATCCAAGACATCTCGGCGGGAGCGTGAGCATGACTGATCTTCTGACACACGAAGAATACCGGGCTCTTGCCGCAAAACTCACCCTGCCGACGAATGCCTTCATCGACGGGGGGTACCGTCCCGCATCTTCGGGAAAGACATTTGCAAGCGTCAATCCGGCAACGGGTGAGACGATAGCGGAAATTGCGGCCTGCGGTGCGGAGGATGTCGACTTTGCCGTTCTGAAGGCGCGCGAGGCATTCGAGGACGGACGCTGGTCCAGACTGCACCCGTCGGAGCGCAAGGACATCCTGATCCGTTTCGCCAAGCTGCTGACGCGCAACCGGCGCGAGCTTGCGGTCATGGAGAGTGTCGACAGCGGCAAGACGATCCTCGATTGCGAGACCGTCGACATTCCAGAGACAATTCATTGTCTGAAGTGGCACGCCGAAGCGATCGACAAGATCTACGACCAGGTATCCCCGGCCTCCGATGATCATATAGCGATGATCGTGCGCGAGCCCATCGGGGTGGTCGGGCTCGTCCTGCCCTGGAACTTTCCGCTGCTGATGCTGGCGTGGAAAATCGGCCCGGCGCTTGCCGCCGGGTGTTCGGTGATCGTGAAACCGGCGGAAGAAACCTGCCTCACCGCCTTGCGGGTCGCGGAACTTGCCGTGGAAGCTGGCATCCCGCGCGGTGTCCTCAACGTCGTTCCGGGCACCGGACCCGATGTCGGCGAACCGCTCGGCCGGCACATGGATGTCGACATGGTCTCCTTCACCGGATCGACCGAGACGGGGCGCCGCTTCCTGCGCTATGCGGCCGACAGCAATCTGAAGGAAGTCGTTCTGGAAATGGGCGGCAAGAACCCCAGCGTCGTTCTGAAGGATGCCGAAAACCTGGATCGCGTCGCGGCGCATGTCGTCAACGGTGCCTTCTGGAACATGGGCGAAAACTGCTCGGCCAGTTCGCGGCTGATCGTCGAGGAGGAGATCAAGGACGCGCTGCTGGAACGGATATTTGCCCATGCGCGCGAGTGGACCATGGGCGACCCGCTCGATCCGGAGCATCGTGTCGGCGCGCTTGTGTCTTCGGCGCATTTCGGCAAGGTGAGTTCCTACCTGGATACGGGTGCGACCGTGCTGATGGGCGGCAAGACCCGGGACAATGCATTCGTCGAGCCGACAATCCTGGAAGCACCGGCAGGGTCAAACGTTGCGCGCGAAGAGATTTTCGGTCCGGTTCTCAATGTCATGACGGTGTCCGGGTTCGACGAAGCGATCGAATTGGCCAATTCCACCGAATACGGGCTGGCGGCCTCGATCTTTACGGCCAACACGAAGAAGGCCCTGCGCGGCGCGCGCGCCATCCGCGCCGGGACCGTGACGGTCAACTGTTTCGGCGAAGGCGATATCGCAACACCTTTCGGCGGCTACAAGCAGTCCGGTTTCGGCGGCCGCGACAATAGCCTTGCCGCTCATGACCAGTACACGCAGCTCAAGACGATCTGGCTCGACCTTTCCGACGACGAGGACGAGGCCGTGGGATGACAGCGCCGAGGTCCGCCAGGAGACTTCCGGATCTGGCCGGCCCGGCCGCCTGGAACCGGATACTGGCGGACCAGCCGGAACCGGAAGCCTTGTCCGGTTCCACGAGGGCCGATGTCGTCATCGTCGGTGCCGGTTTCGCCGGTCTGTCTGCAGCCCGGCGTCTCACGCAGATCGATCCGGGCATGCGCATCGTGGTTCTGGACGCGTGCCGGATCGCGGAGAGCTCCGCCGGACGCAATTCCGGTTTCATGATCGACCTGCCGCATGAACTCAACTCCGAGGATTACGCCGGCGCAGGCGACGACCGGGCGATCACCCGCCTCAACCGCGAGGCCATCGACTTCGCCGGCAAGGCAGTGGAAGCTTTCGGGATAGATCCGAATTTCTTCGACCGGGCGGGCAAGATCAACGGTGCGGTGAGCGCCAAGGCGGTCCGGCACAACGAAAGCTATGCACAGCACCTTGCCGGTCTCGGCGAAGCCTTCGAGATGCTGGACGAAAGGCAGATGTCGGAAATCACCGGCAGCCGCCATTACCTGTGTGGCCTCCATACGCCCGGGACGGTCATGCTGCAGCCGGCCGGCTATATCCGCGGTCTGGCGCGCGGATTGCGGCAGGCGGGCGTCCGGATATTCGAAAACAGCCCAGTCACGCAGTTTCAGCGGGACGGAACAGGCTGGAAAGTCGTCACGCCCAAGGGACACGCAAGGGCGGACAAGATCATTCTCACCGTCAACGGGCATCTGGAAAGTTTCGGCTACGAGCAGGACCGCCTGATGCAGTTGTTCCTGTTCGCGGTCATGACGCCTGAACTGGACGCCGATCAGCTTGCTCAACTCGGCGGCGCGCCGCGCTGGGGCGTGACCCCGTCGGACCCGATGGGAACCACCATGCGCCGGATCGACACCGCGCAGGGCGGCAACCGGATCATCACGCGCACCTGCGCGCTGCTGAAACCCGACATGCGCCCGCCCGCAAGGAGCCTCGAGCGGGCGGCCTGTGTCATGCAGCGCAAGTTCGATCAGCGGTTTCCGCAATTGGCCGGACTGAACATGGAATACCGGTGGGCCGGGCATCTTTGCCTCAGCCTGAACTCGGTCGCGGTGATGCGGGAGCTGGAGGACGGTGTCTATTCGGGCTGCGTGCAGAATGGTCTCGGGACCGCGCGCGGCACGCTCACCGGCATGGGCGCCGCCGATCTGGCCTGCGGCATCTCAAGCGAGATCACCCGCCACTTCGGTGCGGAAGCGCGCCCGAAGAAACTGCCGCCCCAGCCCTTCCGCGAACTGGGCGCCAACATGGTTCTGCGCTGGAAGGAATGGCGGGCGGCGGCAGAGTAGGCAGATCTGTTTTCATCCAGAGATGTTGAATTCGCCGATCTCCTGCAGGATCATCCCCGACTTGATCGGGGATCCAATCCGGCCAGTCGCGCGGCAAGAAGGTTCCACCGCTCTTCATGGTTGCTGTAGCCAATGAGGCAAAGGCCCCCGCTCTGGCAACGAGTAGGTCCCCGATCAAGTCCGGGATGACAATCGAGAATGAGAATCCTTATCCTGAGGAAGCACGCCGGCGCTGTCTCGAAGCAACCATGCTCAAGCAGTTACAACTTGCGGAGTTTTACCCGCTCCCAATGCGAGAGCGCCAGGTTGAGGGCATATGTCTGAAAGATATCTCGACACCTGCCCCCTCACCCGGCTTTTCAGGCCGACCTCCCCCGGCGGGAGAGGAAACTGCGGGCGCGGCCGACCAGTCATCAAACCGCCCAGCCAAACACGTAGCCCGCCATCATCGACCCTGTCACCGCAAGGACGAGATAGAGCAGAAACGGACGCAGTTGCAGAACCGGGAAGATCGCCAGGGCGCCCCAGATGCTGACCACGCCGCCGGACACCAGAAAGGCCATGGCTGCACCCGGCGCCATGCCGTTGTCGACGAGGGCACGGGTCAGCGGCAGCGCCGCGTAACCGTCGATATAGGCGGGGGCTCCGACGAAGACGGCGGCCGGAATGGCCCACCACTTGTCTTCACCGACATACTGCGCGAGTGATCCGGGAGTCAGCACAGCGTTGAGGGCGTATTCGGCGAAAAAGGCCGGGATCAGACAGATCAGGATCAGGCGCGTCGTCGCCGCCGCCTGCCGGTAAAAGGCGGCGCGTCTTCCCGGTTCGCACCAGACGCGCGGCTCGAATGTGGAAGCGCCGCAGCAGCTTTTGGCCGCAAGGCCGGAGGCAAGCCCGCCCTTGCGCAGGATTTCGCCGACTTCGTTCTGCCGGCCGAGAGCTGCCGTGACGGCTCCGCCGAAAAGACCAAGGCCGAAGGCCGCGACCGTCTTGCCGACGGCAAAAGCAAGCCCGAGGGTTGCCGCCGTGGTTGCCAGCATGGCCGGGTCGGTCACCGGAGAGGACAGCCAGAACGCCATGACGGGCGCGAGCGGCACACCGGCCGCCAGAAGCCCGACCATGAGCGGCAGGATCGTGACGCCGCAGACGGGCGTGATCGCGCCGATCAGGGAAGCGGCAATGATCGCACGCAGCATCCGGCCCTCGAATGCGCGGCTGATGATCCTGTCGGCACCGCTCGCCATGATCCACGCCGTCAGCACGATACCCGGCACGACAAGCGGAGAAACGGCCACAAGACCCATTACCGAAAATGTCAGGCCATCAATGACAAAATCCGGCCAGACCAGGACCGGAATGATGATGAGGGCGGCAAGCGCCGCGTAACGCCAGACGCGGCCCCTGCTGCCCGTCAAGGTCGTTTGCTGAACATTCATCGGCGGCTCTCCTGATTGACGTCGGCAGGATAACCGTGTCTTCTTCATATAAAAAATGAATATCTTAAAACTCAGATATTGAGAAAACCAATGCCTAACCTCGATAGCGACCTTCTGCGCACCTTTCTCGCCGTCGCCGAAACCGGCAGCATCACCGAGGGCGGAACACGGATCGGTCGCTCCCAGTCCGCGATCAGCCTGCAGATCGCGCGGCTGGAACAGACCATCGGCCAGAGCGTCTTTCACCGGAACGGACGCGGCGTGGTCCTGACCGATGCCGGCAAGCAGCTGTTCCCCGTCGCCAGAGACGTCACGGCAAGGCTGGACGCGACCCTGCGCGACCTGACGACAGCACCTTTGAGCGGATCGCTGCGGCTTGGCATTCCCGATGACCACGGCCGGGCAAAACTGACACGGATCGTCGGCAACTTCGCGCAGTGCCACCCTCAGGTTCAGCTGGACGTGACCTGTTCCCTCAGCCCGGACTTCCCCGGCATGCTGTCCAAGGGTCAGCTGGATCTTGCCGTTTACGAGGTGCAGAACCCTGCCTCAGACGAAGAGGTCATCTACGAGGACACCACGCACTGGGTCATGAACAGACACAGAAATCTTCTGGAGCAAGACCCATTGCCGGTCGCGCTGTTCGACCGTGCCTGCTGGTGGCGCGAAGCTGCGATCGCCTCCCTCACCGCGGCGGGTAAACCGTTCCGTCTGGTCTATTCCAGCCAGAGTGTTGCGGGGGTTAAAGCGGCCGTCGAAGCAGGGGTCGCCATCGGCGTTCTCGCACAGTCCTCCATTGACCGTTCCATGACGATCCTGGGTGAGGATCAGGGTTTCGTGCCGACGCCGTCCTCCAAGCTGGTGATCGGGATGGGCGCACATCAGGATGCGGACCTGGTCAATTCCATGGCAAGCGAGATCCGCGCGGCGTTCCAGCATCGTCCGGCCGTCCTCGCCTGAGCCCGTTCGGGTCACGGAAGGCTCAGCCGCGTCATCCGCCCCCCGTCGACCACGTAGGTCTGGCCCGTGACAAAACCGCTTTCCTCTGCGGCGAGGAACGCGACAAGCGCGGCCACTTCCTGCGGGTCTCCTGTGCGTCCGACGGGATGGAGAGAGCCGACATCGCGCCTGAACGCCTCAGGGTCGGGCATGGCGTTGACAAAATCGAGATTGAGATCGGTGTCGATCCAGCCGGGCGCAACCGCGTTGCAGCGGATACCGTCCTTGCCGTGGTCGACAGCAACCGCACGCGTCAGGCCGTGGAGCCCGGCCTTGGAGGCCGAATAGGCGGCGTGATGGCCATTGCAGCCAATGCCTTCGATGGATCCTACATTGACGATTGCACCACGGCTGCGTTTCAGATGCGGCAAGGCGTGTTTGATGAGCAGGAACGGCGCTGTCAGGTTTACGGCAAGCGCGCGCTGCCAGTCGTCAAGGTCCATATCCTCCACCGACGCTTCCTGCATGACCCCGGCATTGTTGATCAGAACATCGAGCCCGCCGGCGCGGGAGGCAACGTCCTCCACAATGCGCGCGGGCACCTGCGGATCGGAAAGATCTGCGGAGATGCTTTCAAAGCCGGGATCGTCGCCGCGCTGGACGGTGAAGACGCGCGCGCCCTCGCTGCGCAGGCGGATCGCAATCGCCTGTCCGATGCCGCTGCGCCCGCCGGTAACGAGTGCCACTTTTCCTTCGAAACGCATCATGACACGGATTTCCCGCCATTGACCTCGACCAGCGATCCGCACATGTAACGCGCCGCATCGGAGGCAAGAAAGAGGACGACTTCGGCAATGTCATCCGGCCTCGCGACCCTGCCGAGCGGCACGGTCTTCCCGAGCTCTTCGATCGCCGACTGCGGATCGAAACCGCGCCTCTCAAACCCGGTCCGGAGCATCGGCGTGTCAACTTCGTTCGGGCAGACCGCGTTGATCCTGATGCCCTGATGGGCATGGTCACGGCCCATGCACTGGGTCAGCGAGGCGACCGCTGCCTTGGTCATGCAGTAGACGGCGTGGTTCGGACCCGGATGCACGCCCCAGCAGGACGCCGTGTTGACGATTGCTCCGCCCCCATTTGCGGCGAGGATTGGTATGGCCGCCCGGCAGATGCGGAAGGGTGCTTCGACATTCACACCGACCGAGAGCGCATAGTCCGCATCCGTCGTTTCCGTCACCGGTCCCCGGGTGATGACGCCGGCGTTGTTGACGATGATATCGAGCGCGCCAAGCGCTTCTGCAGCGGCTGATGGCAGGCCATCGCAATAGGCCGCGTCCAGAAGATCTCCTTCCAGCAGGGCCTCGGCTTCGACAGGTGAGCAATCCCGGTCCGCGGCGGCGACAGCGGCGCCCTCGGCGCGCAGCATTTCCGTGATGACCCGGCCGATGCCGCCTGCCGCCCCCGTCACCAGCGCCTTCCTGCCTGAAAATCGCATGACACGTCTCCCGCTCAGTAGGCCGCAATCGGGGGCCCGAACAGCGCCTCGTTCACATCGACGCCGAGACCCGGGCCGGACGGCAGATCGATATGGCCCTGTCGGATCTCCACGCCCCCGTTTTCAGAATATGGCGTTTCGATCATCGGCTGCGCCAGCCAGACACCCTCGAGCAGCGTTGGCTTGACCGTCGCGGCAACATGCGTGCACGCAGCCGCGATGATGTCGCCGCCCCAGGCATCGTCGCATGTGTGCGGCAGGTTCAGTGCTTCGCACATATCCCGGAAGGCCGCCATCTGCTGCAGGCCACCGATCCGGGTGACCTTCATGCCGAAGCCGTCGACGATGCCGAGCGCGGCCGCGCGTATGGCCGCCGCAAGATCCACGCCGCTCTCGTCCATGTAGATCGCATGGCTCACTTGCGGCCGGATCTTTTCAAGATCCTCGATCCGGTTGCAGGGCTGTTCCATTATGAAGGGGATGTCCGGGCATTCCCGGCTGACACGCAAGGCATCGCGCGTCGTCCAGCCCCTGTTGCCGTCGACGGCGAGGCGCATGCCGGAAGGCGACACAGTTTCCCAGACCTTGCGGATGGTTTCGATATCGATCTCAACGGGACGCCCGCCGACCTTGATCTGAAGGCGCGGATAGCCCTCGTCCCGCTTGTCGGCCGCGATCCGGGCAATCTCCTCGGGAGCCCCGACGCCGGTCGCATAGTAGGACGGAACCCTGTCACGCGCGGCACCGCCGATCAGATCGGCAACACGCACACCATGGTGCTTCCCGAGGAGATCATGCGCGGCGATGTCGATGGCCGCCTTGGCATAGTTGTGCCCGTTGAGCGCACCGTGCATGGCGCGGTTCAGAAGAACCGGCCGGATCTCCTTGCCGATCAGAGCCGGCGCCATCTGTTTCAGTGCGGCCTGAGCGCCCAGCGCGTGGGCTTCGGCATAGGTCGGGCCGACGGGACAGGTCTCACCCCAGCCGACAAGACCATTGTCGGCGACAAGCTTGACCAGCGTCGTCTCAAGGGCCCAGACCTCGGCATTGGCCATCGTGTAGGGCCCGTTCTTCACGGGGAGATCGTGGCGGAACATCTCTACCGACTTGATTTTCATGCTTCAATCCGGAACTCGCGATCGCACGGGCGGAGACGAAGAACGTCGCCTGTCCGTTTTTCAATAGTCCTGGTTCAGGGCATCTTCCGCCGGGATTTCCCGCTCGCGCCGGGCAATGTAGTCCAGCAGGGCCTCATTGCGCGCTTCATCCAGCTTCGGTTCCTGGTACTCGGACAGGAGTTTCCTGGCCTGTTTAAGGGCGCGTTCGGTGATCTCCACCTCGCCTTCGGCTTTCCACTGCTCGATCGAGTTGTTGTCGAACATCTCCGGCATGAAGAACGCGCGCTGGAAATTCTCCTGCGTGTGCGGGTGGCCCAGATAATGGCCGCCCGGACCGACGTCGCGCACGGCGGCAAGCGCCTCGTCAAAGTCGTCCCAGCGCGGACCTTCGGCCATCCGGTAGACCATTGCCGACTGCTCCGCATCGACAATGAACTTGGCAACGGAACAATGCATGCCGGCCTCGTTCCAGCCGGCCGTGTGCCAGACATAGTTGGCGCCCGCGTGGATGACCGCATTCAGCGTTGTCGCGCTTTCGTAGCCTGCCTGGGCATCGAACGTCTTGGCGCCGCCAAGCGACCCGGATGTCCGCCATGGAACGTCGTAGTGCCGGGCAAGCTGTCCGATCAGGAAATTCATCAGGCTGATCTCCGGTGTGCCTGCCATCGGCGCGCCGGACTTCATGGAGACCGTGGAAAGATAGTGGCCGTAGATTGCAGGTGCACCCTTGCGGATTACCTGCGTGTAGGCGAGCGCGCTGAGAGCTTCCGCGTTCAGCTGAGCGACCGCGGGAACGACGGATGCAGGCGTGTTCGCGCCGCCGAGCACGAAAGGCGAGCACAGCACCGGCTGGTTTCTTCTCGAAAAGGCGCGCATGGCGCCGAGCATGGTCTCGTCCCAGACAAGCGGCGAGTTCCCGTTGCAGTTTCCGGTCGTGACCGGATGGTCTTCCAGGTAGTCTTCGCCGAAGAGGATCGCGCACATCTCGATGACATCCTCGGCATTCTTCGGGCTGGTGGTCATGCCCATGAATGTCTTGTCGGAATGCTTCATCGACGAATAGGTGATGCGCAGATGGCGGTGGCTGATGGGGTGGTCGTAGGGCTCGACGATGTGGTGCGCGCTGGAGTGGATCGCCGGCAGCATGTGGCTCAGCTTGTGGAACATGGCAAGATCGTCGAGCGTCGGATTGCGCCGGACATCATCCAGGTCGCGCAGGAAGGGCGCACCCGTCATCGGCACGAACATGGTGCGGTTGCCGCCGAGCGGGACGTTCTTTTTCGGATTGCGCGCGTGATAGGTGAAGCTCGACGGAATGGTCCTGATCAGCTCGCGTACGTGGCCGCGATCGAGATAAACCCGCTCACCGTCGACCCTGGCACCCGCTTTCTTCCAGTCCTCCAGCGCGATCGGGTCCCGGAAAATGATCCCGACTTCCTCGAGGATCGACATGGAAGCGTCGTCGAGCTTGCGGATCTGGTCGTCATCGAGCGGTTCGCAAAGCGGCAGGTTCCGGGTCAGGCCGGGAAGCATTTCGTGGTCGGGCGCGGTACGTAGGGCCCGGCGGCCTGCACGGCCGCCACTGCGGCTGCGAACTGCGACACTCATGAACATCTCCGAAGTCTGTGTGTTGTGACGTCAGACTGCGCCCTGCGCCCACGCTTTTCCTGCCCGAAACCGAACAGCGCATGCGTTTTCCGACATTTGGCCGCGATTTGACCTGCCGGGCGGCAGATGGCGGCAAAGCGGTGGCCGCGGATGTATCAGAGCGCGGCAGACGTGCGTTCGAGACAGCAGGTCGCGCTGGCCTGGCAGAGTTGACCGTTTGGAAATGATTTTTGGCTGAATGAGACCAATTTTTTCTGACGCCTCACTTAGTCTGATCTGTCAGGGAACCAAGCTCGGAGTGTGCATCCGTGAACGACCGGCCGCTTTCGCACATCAGGGTGCTCGACTTCGGGCACTATCTGGCCGGTCCGCTTGTCGGGATGATGCTTGCCGATCTTGGCGCCGAGGTCATCCGCATCGATCCGCCCGGCGGCCCGCGCTGGATGGATCCGGCCTTCGACATGCTGTCGCGCGGTAAGCGCGCCCTCTCACTCGATCTCAAGACCGACGGCGGCAGACAAACCGCGCTGAACCTTGCGGCCCGGTCCGATGTCGTCATCGACAATTTCCGGCCCGGTGTCATGACACGGCTGGGCCTTGGACCGCAGATCCTGCAGAACGTCAACCCGTCGCTTGTCAGCCTGTCCCTGCCCGGCTTTGCATCGACGGATCGCGAACTGCGCGACATTCCGGCCTGGGAAGCCGTGATTGCTGCCCGGACGGGGCAGTTCACGGATATGGGACTCAACCGGCGCCTGATGGGGATCAATCCGTCTTTCACACCCCTTGGCCTTGCCTCGGCCTATGGTGCGGCCTTTGGCGCCATGTCGGTTCTGTTCGCCTTGCAGGCGCGAGATCACATGGGCGGGGATCACATCGAGGTGCCGCTTGCGTCGGCGCTGTTCGAGGGCCTTGCCTATAACAGCGAACAGATCGAAGACTATCCGGACCGCTACAAGTCGCCGCGCGAACATGAGCTTGAGCGCCGCGCCGGGCTCGGGCTGCCGAACAATCTGAGCTTCGCCGCGCTTTCGGAATTCCTGGATCCGTTTTACCGCACCTATACATGTGCCGACGGCAGGGGCTTTTACGTCGTTGCCTGCTCGATCGTCAGCCATCCGCGCCGCGTGCTGGAGGTTCTCGGTCTCAAGAACCTTCTCGATGATCTGCCGGATTTCGACGTCTACCGTGATCAATGCGACTGGCCCTCCGACTGGGCCCTGAGAAGCTATCCCGTCGGACGGCAGGACCGCGTGCGGATTTCCGAAGCCATGAAGGCCGCGTTCCTGACCCGGCCCGCACATGAGTGGGAAGCGCTGTTCGGCGCGGCGAAAGCGCCGGCAACCGCGCAGCGCAGCACCCGGGAGTGGCTGTCCGATCCGCATGCGCTGCAGTCCGGCCTGGTTCTTGACGTCGATGATCCGCGTCACGGGCCCATGCGGCAGATGGGAAATGTCGCCTGGCTGTCAGATGATGCTCTTGCCGCTTCGAAGAACCCCGGCCCATTGCCCGACGACCTGGCCCCGTCCCTTTCCGACATCCTTCGGGAAGCACCGCGGCAACGGCATGACCGGCAGGGTGGTACATGGCTCGATGGCCTGAAAGTGCTGGACCTGACCAACGTGATCGCCGGCCCCACGGTCGGCGCGACCGTCGCCCGGTTCGGCGCGGATGTCACGCTGGTTCAACCGGTGTCTCCGTCGGTCGATCCGTGGAACGCCGTGGTGTTCGGCCTGCAGGCTCAGCGCGGCAAGAAAAGCATTTTACTGGATCTGAAATCCGACGGCGGACAGCAGGCGCTCCGCCAGCTCCTGTCGCAGGCCGATGTCGTTACTGTAAACGGAACGGACGAGCAATGCCGGGCGCTCGGCCTGACCGGAGAGCGTCTCGCGGACCTCAATCCGAGGCTCATTCTCGTTCAGCTCGACGCGTTTGGGGCACCGCGGCGCGGACCCAAGTCGGATCATCTGGGATATGACGATCTGGCCCAAGCGGCGACGGGCGTCATGACCCGGTTCGGGGGCGGTCCCGGAACACCGGAAGAGCACGCGCATTTCGGCACCATTGACGTCCTTGCCGGTTTTTGCGCCTGTGTCGCGCTTGGCGCCGCGCTCGAGCGGTTGAGGAAGACCGGCAAGGGAGGTGTCGCCCGGGCTTCACTTGCCTCGGCGGGTGAACTCATCCAGGCGCAGTTCATGTATGACTTCGCAGATCGCAGGCCGTTCGACGAACCAAGCGGCCGCAATGCGCGCGGCTGGGGACCTTTCTATCGGTGCTATGAAGCGGCGGATGGCTGGATGTTCTTCGCGGCCCCGACGCTGGGACAGACCGTGCTGCGGCATGTTCCGGAACTCGCCGATCTCGCCGGTTTGGATGAAGCCGGCCTGGAAACGGCGCTTGCGGAGAGATTTGCCGTTCAGCCGTCAAGCCATTGGGCTCAGCGGATTTCCGGGACGTCGGCGGCAGTCGTGCCGCTCGGCTCGCTGCATGCGACGCGGGATGCAAATCTCTACCTGGAAAGCGAGGGAACCCCGGACATTCGCGTGAACACGTTCAGCGCCGTCCGGCATGATCTTCATCCCATGGGCCGTTGGGTCGATCTGGTTGCACCGAATGCCGTGCGCCCCGAACGTGCCGAGATCACGATACCGGGGCCTGCTCCCAAGTATGGTACCCACACGCGCGAAATCCTCGCCGGACTCGGTTTCGATGACGAAGAGATCGATGCCCTGATCGCCACCGGACATGCCGGAGAACTCTGGTCGGAAAGGTATCTGCCGGAATGAAGGGGGCACGGAGCATCAACCATTTCACGACAACTTTACGAAAGAGGTCCAACCGACCAGTCAGCACGCTTCCGGGAAAGACCCGAGGGAAGCGAAAGCCTTGTAAACGCTCCGGATTTATTTGGTTTTGCACCCAAGAACTTGGCTCACCTGCGACTCAAACGTTAAAAAAAGTTAATTTCTATCGCGTTGCCAGATGTTGCCCAAGTATTCAATAATATATCCAGCTCAAGACCCGATCATCCGCCGGTTCGCCGCCCGAAAATGAAGCAACTGGTCATATTCTGTGCGCCCATGCAAAAAAATGGTGTTCAACAAATTCCAAAATATGGAAGCAAGAATTTTATCAAAAGGGTAGCGGAATCGGCGGTGTTCGTGTTTTGCTGATTAAATGTCGCATATGAGCTTTGCAAATACCGGAAAAACGAAGAAGCTATATGTGGGAATTTCGCCGGGCCCAAAGTCCGGCACCGGTCCTGAAGGGGAGTAAGTATGACACAATCAAAAAATCCAGAGCTGATGAACAATCTTGAGAAGGCGGCCCGCTCGGGCGGCATCTCGAAACGTGAATTCCTGCAATATTCGATGCTTGCCGGTGTGACGGCATCAACGGCCACCGGCCTGTGGACGTCCCAGGCAAAAGCGCAGCCGAAGCGCGGCGGAACGTTCCGCTATGGCGTCCATGACGGCAACACCAGCGACAACCACGATCCGGGCACCTATCAGAGTGTCTATTCCATTCAGCTGGCGCATACACACCGCAGCTATCTGACTGAGATCACGGAAGAAAACGGGCTTGGTCCGGACATGGCCGTCGGTTGGGAAGCCAGCCCGGACGCCAAGACCTGGACGTTCGAACTCAACACCGACGCCACGTTCCACGACGGACGCAAGTTCACGGCCAACGACGCGGTCGCATCGCTCAATCACCACCGTGGTGAAAAGTCGACTTCTGCGGCCAAGGCCCTTCTCGACAGTGTCGTCGACATCAAGGTTGATGGCGACAAGCACATCGTGATCGAACTCAGCCAGGGCTTCGCTGATCTTCCGTGGATCATGACCGACTACCACCTGGTCATGCTGCCGGCGAACGATGACGGCACGGTCGACTGGGAGAGCGGCGTCGGCGCCGGTCCCTACAAGATCGAGAAGAACGAATTCGGCATCGGCACGTCGCTTGTCCGCCATGACGGCTGGCACCGCGAAGGCGCCTGGTTCGACCGCATCGACATGACCGTTCTGAACGACCCGAACGCACGTCAGACCGCTCTTGTCACCGGCGATGTCGACGCGATTTCGTCCGTCGACCTGAAAACCATGGCCCTGTTGCAGCGTCATCCGGACGTTGAGGTCGACAACATTCCGTCCGGCTCGGCAATCACCCTGCCGATGTTCTGCGACGTCGCACCGTTCGACAATGTCGATGTCCGCATGGCCCTGAAGCTTGCGATCGACCGCGAAGAGATCGTCGAGAAGATCGTGTTCGGCACCGGTATCCCGGGCAACGACTTCCACGTGTCACCGAACATGCCGTATTTCCCGGCCGACATTCCGCAGCGGACATACGATCCGGAAAAGGCGAAGTGGCACCTGAAACAGGCCGGCATGGAAAACCTCTCGGTGAGCCTGTCCGCCGCGGACAGCGTGCTGCCGGGTGCGGTCGACATGATCGTGCTCTATTCCGAGCAGGCCAAGAAAGCCGGCATCGACATCAAGCCGGTGCGCGAGGCCAATGACGGCTACTGGTCGGATGTCTGGCTCAAGAAACCATGGGTGTTCGTGAAGTGGGGCGCACGCCCGACCCCGGACAACATGTTCACGCTCGCCTACAAGGACGATGCGGCCTGGAACGAAGCGCACTGGAAAAACCCGCGTTTCAACGAGCTGCTGCTCCAGGCGAAAGCGGAACTGGACGAAACCCGGCGTGCCGAAATGTACCACGAGATGTGCATGCTGGCCCGCGACGACGGCGGCACGGTCATTCCGATGTTCGTCAACTTCGTTTACGCGCGCCGGAAAAACGTCAAGCACGGCCCGAGCGTTTCCGCCTCCTGGGAAACCGACGGCGGAAGGGGAACCCACCGCTGGTGGTTCGAAGGCTGATTTCAGCTGTTGCGGCGGACACTGTCCGCCGCAATTCACTTGGAACTGCCTTCAACCGGGCGGCTCCATCCTAGACTGTCGGGCATCTTACAAAGATAAATTCAGGGCCCATTCGGGATCCGCGCCTGACACAAATCCGGTCAATTGGGGTACCGGGCGTCTTTATTCTGGAGGGACAAATGGGGGACATCCTACAGCTGGTCCTTAAGAGACTTGGCTTAGGTGTGGTCACGCTTCTCGTGATCTCAATCCTGATTTTCTTCGCGGTCGAGCTGCTGCCGGGCGACATTGCCCAGGCCGTCCTCGGGCAGGCCGCCACACCTGAAACCGTTGCCGCCTTGCGCGAAAAGATGGGCCTCGATCAGCCCGCGATCTTTCGCTATTTCCAATGGCTCGGCGGTGCCGTCACCGGCGACTTCGGCGTTTCGCTCATATCCGGCGAACGCGTCAGCGAAGCGATCAGCGACCGCTTCGTCAACACGCTGTTCCTGGCGTGCTACGCGGCTGTCATCGCAGTTCCGATCTCGATCATTCTCGGCGTGATCGTTGCGCTCCTGCGCAACACGCTGTTCGACCGGGTCGCCAACGTTGTCACGCTGACCTCGATCAGTTCTCCGGAATTCTTTCTCGGCTACATCCTGATCCTGTATCTGGCCGTGAAAACCAACTACTTCCCGGCAATCGCGAGCCTGAGCAGCGACATGAGCTTCGGTGAACTGCTGCACAGGACCTTTCTGCCGGCGCTGACGCTGGTGCTGGTCGTGACCGCACACATGATGCGCATGACGCGGGCCGCGATCATCAACCTGCTGGCATCGCCATACATCGAAATGGCCCGCCTGAAAGGCGTGCCGGCTTGGAAAGTCATCGTCAAACACGCCCTGCCCAACGCCTGGGCGCCGATCATCAACGTTGTCGCCCTTAACCTGGCCTACCTGATCACCGGTGTTGTCCTTGTCGAGGTGGTGTTCGTCTATCCGGGCATCGGACAGTTGCTGGTCGACGCGGTGTCGAAACGCGACTTCCCGATCGTTCAGGCGTGCTGTCTCATCTTCGCTGCGACCTTCATTCTGCTCAACCTTGCAGCAGATGTCGGATCGATCTTGACCAACCCGCGTTTGCGGCATCCGAAGTGAGGGCAGCGACATGAATTCATTCGTTATCGGATATTATGCGCTGCTGATCGGGGCCTCGTGCCTGGCAGCGTATTTCAAGCAACGGCAGATCTTCCTGCTGGTCTTCTCGCTGACGCTGATTTCCTTCGTCACCGGGATCATCGGCGGCGTCCCTGCGCTGCGCTTCATCACGATCGCGGCGGGCCTGCTCGCGCTCGCGGCAGGTGTCTCCTACGCGTTTCGCGAATTCCTGATCATCATCGCTCCAGATGGTGTCGCGAAGGAACTCAGGACCGCGCCACTGACAGCCGCCTTCGGCATGTTCGTGATCTTCACCTACGCAATTGCAGGGATCTTCGCACCCGTGATCGCCCCCTTCGGCGAAGCGGAAGTGATCTCCTCGGCCTTTGCGCCTGCGGACGAGAACATGCTGCTCGGTGCCGACCAGCTCGGACGTGACATGTTCAGCCGGATCATCTACGGCGCGCGCAACACCGTCGGCCTTGCCCTCCTGGCCACGGCACTTGCGTTCATCGCCGGCGCGCTGGCCGGGTTGCTCGCTGCCACGAAAGGCGGCTGGTTCGACCAGTTCATGGGCCGCGCGGCGGACGTGATCATGTCGATCCCGTCCCTGATCTTCGCGCTGCTGATGCTGAGTATCTTCGGAACCAGCCTCGTCGTGATCGTCGTGGTCATCGCGCTGATCTATTCGCCGCGGGTCTTCCGCCTGACCCGTGCCGTCGCCGGCAACGTGGTGGTGATGGACTATATCGAGGCTGCCAAGCTTCGCGGGGAAGGAACCTGGTACCTGATCCGCAAGGAGATCCTGCCGAACTCGACCGCGCCGCTGATCGCGGAATTCGGTCTCGAGTTCTGCTTCGTGTTCCTGCTCATCGCCGGTCTTTCGTTCCTGGGTCTCGGCATCCAGCCGCCGACCGCGGACTGGGGATCGATGGTGCGCGAGAACGCAACGCTGATTTCGTTTGGTGAACTCACACCGCTGATCCCGGCAGCAGCCATCGCGCTTCTGACGGTTGCGGTCAACTTCGTCGTCGACTGGATGCTGTTCCGGTCCTCCGGCCTGAAGGAGGTTTGATCATGGTCCCAAAGAAAGATGTCCTTCTTCAAGTCAAGGACCTTCGGATCGAGGGCTATTCCGACGAGCAATGGGTCGAAATCGTTCATGGCGTCGACCTGACCCTGCACAAGGGGGAAGTTCTCGGCCTGATCGGGGAGTCGGGTGCCGGCAAGTCCACCATCGGGCTTGCGTCCATGGGGTTCGCGAGAGATGGCTGCCGGATTTCCGGCGGCTCGATCGAGTTCGACGGCATGGAGCTGACCACGACACCGGAAAGCGATCTCAGGGCCCTGCGCGGATCGCGCATCGCCTATGTTGCGCAATCCGCGGCGGCCTCGTTCAACCCGGCACACCGGATCATCGACCAGCATACGGAAGCTCCGATCCAGTACCGCATCCAAAAGCGTGTCGAAGCGCAGGAAGATGCGATGGAGCTCTATCACCGCCTGCGTCTGCCCAATCCGAATGAAATCGGCTTCCGCTACCCGCACCAGGTTTCGGGCGGGCAGCTGCAGCGTGCGATGACCGCCATGGCGATGGCCTGCCGTCCCGACCTCATCATCTTCGATGAGCCGACGACCGCGCTGGACGTCACCACCCAGATCGAGGTTCTGGCCGCGATCCGGGACATTGTCGACCAGTTCAACACCGCCGCGATCTATATCACGCACGACCTTGCCGTCGTCGCGCAGATGGCAGACACGATCAAGGTTCTGCTCAAGGGCGAGGAAGTCGAGGAAGCGCCCACGGAGCAGATGCTGGACAGCCCAAGCGAGGACTACACGAAGAGCCTCTGGGCGGTGCGCAGCTTCAAGAGGCCGCAGAAGGACCGGCCGGCGGAAGCCGATGCCGTGCCGATCGTCTCGGTCAAGAACGTGGACGCTGCCTATGGCAAGATCCAGGTTCTCGATGATGTCTCGTTCGACATCTATGCAGGCATGACGGTGGCCGTTGTCGGCGAATCGGGCTCGGGCAAATCGACGACAGCCCGCTGCATAACGGGTCTTCTGCCGCCGACCAAGGGCGAGATCCTGTTCAACGGGGAATCGCTGCCGCCGAGGTATCAGGACAGAACCAAGGATCAGCTGCGGCAGGCGCAGATGATCTACCAGATGGCGGATACCGCGCTGAACCCCAAGATCCGGATCAGCGAGATCATCGGCCGCCCGGCACAGTTCTACGGCAACCTTCACGGGGCCGAACTGAAAAACCGCGTCGATGAACTGCTCGACCTGATCGAACTGGATCCGGCGAAGTTCTACAACCGGTTCCCGCCGGAGCTGTCAGGCGGACAGAAGCAGCGCATCGGCATTGCCCGCGCGCTTGCGGCCGAGCCTTCCTTCATCATCTGCGACGAGGTGACGAGTGCGCTCGACCAGCTTGTCGCCGAGGGTATCCTGAAGCTGCTGGACAAGCTGCAGGAAGACCTGAACCTGGCCTACATGTTCATCACCCACGATCTGGCGACCGTCCGGTCGATTGCCGACGAAGTGGTGGTGATGCAGAAGGGCAAGGTCGTCGAGCAGGGCCCGAAGGACAAGATGTTCACCCCGCCGCATCATCCGTATACGGACCTCCTGCTGTCGTCGGTTCCGGAAATGGATCCGAACTGGCTGACGACGCTGCTTGAGGAACGGGGCACGGATTCGATTGGCGAAGCGGCCAACGTCTGATCCGAACACAACAGAAAACCCCGGGATTTGCATCCCGGGGTTTTTCTTTGCGCACACTTTCAGGTGCGGTCAGCCGACCATCAGATAGCCGGACAGAGCCATAACGCCAACAATCACGGCGTAGACACCAACTAGACCCTGCCAGGATCCGCTGTGCTCTCTGTACTCGCGAATTAGATCATCACGGGTCATGGCGACCTCCTTCTGCCTGGGCACGGCCCAGAATGATGGCGTTTCAACTTAACCGGACACTTAATCGACAGAAGTTAAGAATTCAATGCATCGATACTGAGAATCGCACGTCTATTTCTGCATATCTGGCATGCGACTTATTCCCAAAACGCTTAGCTCGGGCCCCTGATGTGACCGGCGCGCCCAAATCCGCGGTTTCCCGAAAATCTTCAGGGGTTTACCGATCGATAACTCTGCCGCAAAAAGGAGACAAAGACGCCTTCCTCCGGTCACGGTTCATCCGGCGAAAGCCGCGCGCAGGAGGGCCCGGCATGCGGTTTCTTGCCGGACATGCCGAGCGTGACCGCAATGCCGCGAACAGTGCGAATCCTTTGCAAGACAATCTGTCAAAAGCCTGCCAAAGTGCGGGCTTAAGAACACATGCGGTTGCCGTCCCCGGCGGGACGCAGCGCCTCCGGAGACCCGTTGCCATGTCCGTACTGGTTTTCAACAAGCCGTTCACGCAGCAAGAGCCGATATCGCCCGAGGCGATCGCAGAAGCGGCGCGCGTTCTGGAGAGCGGGCGGCTGCACCGCTACAACACGGTTGAGGGTGAAGACGGAGACACGGCGCTCTGGGAAAGCGAATATGCCGCCTATCAGGGCGCGAAATACTGCCTGGCAACCACGTCCGGCGGAACCGCGATGCAAATCGCGCTGCGCGCCGCAGGCGTGCAGTCCGGCGATGCCGTCCTGACGAATGCGTTCACGCTCGCGCCTGTGCCCGGAGCGATCGCGGCCGTTGGTGCGGTCCCCGTCTTCGTCGAGACGACGGCCGACCTCACCATCGACCTTGCCGATCTCGAAGCCAAGATCAAGTCCAGCACTGCCAGGGTTCTGCTACTGTCGCACATGCGCGGCCACCTCGCCGACATGGATGCGCTTTGCGCGCTTCTGGAAGAGCGCGGCGTGGTGCTGATAGAAGATTGCGCCCACACGATGGGCGCGGAGTGGAACGGCATCAAGAGCGGCAACTACGGCAAGGCCGCCTGTTTCAGCACGCAAACCTACAAGCATCTCAACAGCGGCGAAGGCGGTCTGCTGACGACGGATGATCCTGACATCATGGCGAATGCCGTCATCCTGTCGGGGTCCTACATGCTGTTCGAGAAACATCTCGCGCGCCCCGATATGGCTGCCTTCGAAGCCCCGAGGTACGAAAACCCGAACTGTTCCTCGCGCATGGACAATCTGCGGGCTTCGATCCTGAGGCCGCAGCTGCCCCATCTTGACCGGAACATCGGGCGATGGAACCGGCGTTACCAGATCCTTGAGGCGAAGCTTCGCAGTGCTGCGAACGCGGCGGTCCCGAACCGTCCGCAGCAGGAGCTCTATGTCGGCTCGTCGTTCCAGTTTCTTGTCCCGGACTGGACGGACGAAACCTGCAGGTCCTTCGTGGAGGCCTGCAAGAAGCGCGGCGTGGAACTGAAATGGTTCGGCGACGCCAACCCGGTCGGCTTCACCAGCCGGTTCGACAGCTGGAAATACGCGCCTGAACAGTCACTGCCCGGAACCATCGCGATCCTCAGACGGATCATGGACCTGCGCGTCCCGCTGAGCTTCACCGAAGAGGATTGCGACACGATCGGAACCATCATCGTGGAGGAACTTGGCCGGGTTCCCTGAAACGGAGTTGCCTGACGTCACTGTTTCCGTGTCAGTTCCGTCATGGCCGACGCGCTTCCACTGCTGCCCGGTTCACCTCGAAATCGTTTGTGCAAGGCGACCTCCAAGCAATGGACTTGTCATTCCGGCTGGAGCGAAGCGAAAGGCCGGAACCCAGTAAACTCGTGCGCGACTGTCTTTGTTCAGTTTCCAGCCACCCGGGGGACTGGGTCCAGGTCTTGCCGCCTGAACGGCAAACCGGGATGACGGTTGAAAAGAAAAGCCGCACCGCTCCAGCCTGGCTCCCCGGCCCCGGGTCTCACTTTGTTCGCCCGGGGTGACGAAGGAGAGTGTGACGTTCCCCCACCGTCATTCCAGACAAGTGAGGCGATGCCGAACGCTGATCTGGAACCTGTGCCCGGCTTGATCGGGTATCCAGAGATCTGCGTGAGCGAAGCGAACACTTTTCTCGATACCGGCATGATAAGCCGCGCCTTCGGCGCGAAATAAATCTGGTTTCCGGATCGGCATGCAGCTTGCGCTGCACTTGTCCGGAATGACGGCGGGGGAATGCGTCTTTACCTAACGTCGCCCAACCAGCAAGTACCGTCAGGTCCAGGGCAGAACAGCAGTAGATCACGACTGACAACGATGGCCCATTTGAGCTCATTCTGACGACGAGCCCAATCGTGTCCAAATGAATTGATGACAACTCCTAAGATCCCGAGTCGCTGCCAGTTGAACTTATGCCTTTCTTTCAATGACATAAATTGGTTCGAATCTTCTCATCCTTACGATGGTGCTGTGCACTTCATGTCACCCGATCGGCTTCAGCGTAGCTCCGTTCCAGCTCGATCAGGCGCTGCTTGCGCCAGAGCCCGCCGCCGTAGCCGGTCAGCGATCCGTCAGCCCCGAGGACACGGTGACAGGGAACGACGATCGCGATCTGGTTTGCGCCGTTGGCGCGCGCAACCGCCCGGACCGCCGACGGCCGCCCCAGTTCACTGGCAAGATCGGAGTAGCTTCTGGTGCGGCCCGCCGGGATCTTCAGCAATTCCCGCCAGACGTCCCGGGTGAAGGCAGAGCCGTGCAGCGCAAGCGGTGTTTCGAAGACACCTGATTTGCCGGCAAAGAAACGATCCAGTTCCTCCTGGATCTGGTCGGTGACCCCTGTCCGCCCGAACCCGATCCTGCCCTTCGCAAATGTCTGCAGCTTCCTGAATTCGGCCGGCAGGGCCCTCCGGTCCAGGAACTCGAGCAGATGCAGCTGGGTCCTGTCGGCGACGGCGATCAGCGGGCCAAGCGGCGATGACACCCAGTCGGCCATGAGCAGAGGGTCATCGGAAAAGGTTCCGGGGGCCTGCCCCAGAATTTTCGCAAAGGCTTCGCGGAACGCACTCGGGGATTCAAAGCCTGCCGTGATCTGGGCATCGATCACCTTGCCCCCTTCGGCGAGCGTCGAGAACCCCTCCTGCAGCCGGCGCTGGCGGGCCATTTCCAGAAAGGTCATGCCAAAATGCCGCTTGAAGGCCCGCCGCACCGTCGACGGGTCGAGCCCCATCCTGACAATGTCCGGCTCGCCCCATCGATAGCCCGGCCGTTTTTCAAGCGCCTCGATCAGCGGTTTGACGACCGGGTCCGCGCTCGCCTCCGGTGTCGTCGGCTTGCAGCGCTTGCAGGGGCGGAAACCGGCATCGATACATTCACCGACGGTTTCATGGAAGGTGCAGTTCTCCCGCTTCGGCTTGCGTGCCGGACAGGTCAGGCGGCAGAAGATGCCGGTGGAGGCCACGCAGACGAAGACGCGCCCGTCATAGGACGGATCGCGATTGAGCAGCGCTTCATAGAGCGTATCGAAATCAGGTCGGGTCATCAGCATGGCCTGACCATAAGCCGTTCGGAAATGCGATGCAGCCGGAAATCGGGCGTTTATTAAATTCTGCCCGCTCAGCGGTAAACCTGGTCCTCTGCCGGGAAACTCCGCTCCTTGACCTCATCCGCATAAGCCTTGACCGCGGCCTCGATCTGCCCGCCGAGATTGCCGTAGACCTTGACGAATTTCGGCGGCGCCGGGTTGAGTCCGAGCATATCTTCCAGCACCAGGATCTGGCCGTCGCACTCGGCGGACGCCCCGATGCCGATGGTGGGTATCGGAACTTCCCGGGTGATCTGCGCGGCGAGCGGTTCCACCATGCCTTCCAGGACAACGGCGAAAGCCCCGGCCTCCGTTACCGCGCGCGCATCCTCGAAATGCTGGTCCCAGTCGTCCGGCTGCCGTCCCTGGGTCTTGAAACCACCCATCACATGGACGGACTGGGGCGTCAGGCCGATATGGGCCATCACCGGGACGCCGCGCTCGGTCAGGAAGCGGATGGTTTCGGCCATGCGGACGCCGCCTTCCAGCTTGACCGCCCCGCACTGGGTCTCCTTCATGACACGTGCGGCGTTGCGAAAGGCCTCGGCCGGGCTTTCCTCATAGCTGCCGAAGGGCATATCCACGACCACGAGGGCTTTGTTCGTGCCCCTGACGACCGCCTTGCCATGCATGATCATCAGGTCGAGCGAGACACCGACCGTTGATTCCATGCCATGCATGACCATGCCGAGACTGTCGCCGACCAGGATGAAGTCGGCGTATTGGTCGACGATGGACGCGGTGTGTGCGTGGTAGGAGGTCAGCGAGACGATCGGCTCGCCGCCCTTGCGCTTCGCGATCTGGGGGGCCGTCAGGCGGCGGACGGGTTTCTGGGCGCTCATCTGGTGTCCTTGTTGTTCAAAAATCCGGTGCGACAACACGCTGGTCGATCAGCAGAACGGTGTCATAGCGAACCGCGAGCAGGATAACGGCACGGCTGTTCAGCGTGCCTGACAGCTCTTCGAGCGTGTCGGCATCGCGGATGTCGATGCTTTCAACGGTTGCCGACGGCGAGCCCTCCAGACGTGACCTGACCACCGTTTCCAGGTCTTCGATCGCGGGACGCGTCTTCGCTGCAAGTACCGCCTCGTCCAGCGCTTCGTTCAACGCAACCGCTTCCTGCCGGTGAGCGGGCTGCAGGCGGACATTTCTGGATGACATGGCCAGACCATCGGCCTCGCGAACCGTCGGATGGCCGAGGATTTCAAGCGGCATGTCCAAGTCGCGCACCATTTGCCGGATCAGCGTGAGCTGCTGGTAGTCTTTCTCGCCGAACACGGCGAGATCGGGCGTAACGATGTTGAACAGTTTCGTCACGACCGTGGATACGCCGCGGAAATGGCCGGGACGCAGAGCCCCCTGCAGAATTCCGGAAAGCTCGGGAACATCGACATAGGCGGGCTCGCCCGGCCGGTACATTTCCTCAACCCCTGGAAGAAAGACGGCATCGACACCTTCCTGTTCCAGCAGGCTCAAGTCTCGTGCTTCGTCGCGCGGATAGATATCGAGGTCTTCATTCGCGCCGAACTGGGTCGGATTGACGAAAATGCTGGCGACGGTCCTGTCCGCATTCTCGCGCGCCATCCGAACGAGACCGAGGTGCCCTTCGTGCAGATAGCCCATGGTCGGCACCAGTCCAACGGTCTCCCGCTGCGCCCGCCAGTCCCGCACGGTATCGCGCATCTCCGCCTTTGTCCGGCAGATCTTCATCGTCATCCTCCCACCCCCGGTTCCGGCCGGAGTGCATCTTCTTCGCAGGTGCAACATAAGCGCACGAAAGTCAGAGGTCCAGCGGAGAGAGTCGGGCAGGGAAATGACCAGGTTGCAGCGCCGACGTCATGTGTCCGGTGCCGTCACAAAGCACATTTGCGCGGGCAGGAATTTGGCAGCAGCCCCGCTAGTCCGTCTAAGCGACCGGGGCGTCTCCAGCCAGGTCCGCCTCGGCTCCGGTTTGCCGGGGGAAGCGGCTAAGCGCGCTGAGCATCAGCCAGTCCGGCAGGGCGCGCCGGTATTCCTCCTGGCCGACGACCGTGATGTGTCCGTTGGCGATTTCACTGCGCAGATCGCGCATGCCGCGCCAGGCTTCGATGAACCGCCTGATATCGGACGAGATCGACAGATCCTCTTCAAAGCCCGGATATTTCAGGCACATGTCGACCTCGCCGTCCTCCACCACCAGCCAGAAGCGGCTGAAGCCCTTGTGGGTGCCGGAAAAGGCGAATTCCATCACGATCCGCTTCGCGGGCATCGCATCCACATTCAGCCTGGTGTGCATGCTCCATGCGAGGAAGGCGGGATCGAGATCTTCCGTTTCCATGTCGCGCGACCACTTCTGGCCCCAGACAGCGAGGCTCATGATGATCGGGTCGAGATCCCTTCCGGCGTCGGTGAGTTCGTAGGCAAAGCCGCGGCCGTTGTCGAGCGCGCGGCGCGTGATCAGGCCGGCATGTTCCAGGCTCGACAGGCGCTGGCTCAGCAGTGTCGCGGAGATCTTGGGCACACCACGGTGAATTTCATTGAACCGCGTGCAGCCATCAATCACCCGGCTGATGACAAGCAGGGTCCAGCGTTCGCATAGGACTTCCGCGGCCAAGGCAAGCGGGCAGTACTGTCCATAACCCTTGTACGGCATCCGGCACTCCTCCCATCTGGCGTCATGTTTCAAAAAGAGTACGGCGGTGCCCGTAGCCGGACAACTCCAGAATCTGGAGTTACTGCACATTCATGAGTTTTTCGCGGCCGCAGTTCCCGGCACGCTGTTCGAACGGTCAACAGACAACGGACAGTGGACGACGATATGGAAGACCTTCTCACCTCGCAGCTGGCGGAACGTCTAGGCCCTGCCGCCGTCTTTCCCGGCGACGCGGGCTACGATGCACGAAGACAGGTCTGGAACGCGCTGATCGACCGGTTCCCGGCCGCCATCGTGATTGCCAGGGATCCCGACGACGTTCGCCGCACGGTCACGGCCGCGGCCGACTGCGGACTGAATGTCTGCATCAAGGGCGGCGGCCACAACATCGCCGGTTCGGCGGTTGCTGACGGCGCACTGATGATTGACATGTCGGATCTGAAACACATCGAAATCGATGCCGATCATCGCCTGGCGCGGGTCGGCGGCGGGGCGACCTGGGCCGATCTCGATGCAGCCGCGCAACCCTTTGGTCTGGCAGCGCCCGGCGGTGTGGTCTCCTCGACCGGGGTCGCGGGCCTGACGCTCGGGGGAGGCTTCGGATGGCTGGCGCGCCTTCACGGCCTTGCGGTCGACAACCTGCTTTCGGCGGAAATCGTGCTGGCAGACGGCACGGTCGCGGTCTGCTCGCAGAGCGAACACGCCGATCTCTTCTGGGCGATACGCGGCGGCAGCGGCAATTTCGGTGTCGTGACCGAATTCACCTTCAGGCTGCATCCGGTCGGTCCGCAGGTTCTCTTCGGCCCGGCCTTCTTTGCCCTGGAGGACGCGCGAAACGTCCTGTCCGCTTATGCCGCGCAGGCCCCTTCCCTGCCACGCAAAGCCTGTGTGTGGGCAAACCTCATGACTGCGCCGCCCGTGCCGGTTCTGCCCGAGAGCGTTCACGGGACCAAGGTTCTGACGCTGATGCAGTTCCACGCAGGCCCGGCCGAAGAAGCACAGGCCGACCTGCAATGCCTTTACGCCGGTGTCGAACCGCTCGGCAGCGCGTTTGCGGCCAGGCCCTTTACGGAGGCGCAGAGCTTTCTTGATGGCGCCTATGATTTCGGCGCCCGCAATTACTGGCGGGCACACAACCATCACGCCCTGACGCCTGAGCTGATCGATCTTCTGGTCGACCTGGCGCCGGGCATGCCGAGCACGGAATCGGAACTTCTGATCTGTCTTCTCGGCGGTGCCGTCGCGGATGTCGGCGAAGGCGCCACGGCCTTCCCGCACCGGCAGGTCCCGTTCATGACGACGCCGGGTGCGCGCTGGCGCGATGAAAGCGACGACGCCGACATGATCGGCTGGCTGAAGCACGTCTCGGAAAAGATCGCCGCGCACGCCGCGCCCGGATCCTACGTCAACTTCATCACCGAGGCCGACGGAAAGGCACCGAACGCTTATCGCGGCAACCTCGGCCGGCTCACAGCGGTCAAGCAAACGTATGACCCGGCCAACCTCTTCAGATTCAACCAGAACATTGCGCCCGAGACAGATTCCGCAGGTCAGCGCGCGCCGCTTTCCCGTTGAAGTCTCACCCAAGCTTGAAAGGACCAGACGATGTCGAATGCTTCCAGATTTCTCCAGCAGGCCTTCCTCGCCGCAACCGGCCTGGCCGTCCTCGCAGCTGGGGCGCAGGCGGGTGACGGCCCGATGATCTCCCGGACCGTCGAACACATGGCAACGGCGGAAAAGCCGGCAACGCCGATCAGCGGGTCGCAGGCCAGGCTGTCGAGAACGCCCGACGGCGCAACGATGACATTGCGCACGTCCGAACTCGTTCCCGGCAACGTCACGACGGCCTGGTGGGTGATCATGACGCGACCGGAAAACTGTTCGGCGACACCATGCACCGCCGAGGACGTTATCGGCAGGGCCGCGGAGGTCGGCACACAGATCGTTTATGCCGATGGTGTGGTCAACACACCTGACGGGCGCGCGGAATTCAGCGCGTATCTGCCCGCAGGCGGCGTCTCCGGCGGATGGTACGAGCAGCGGTTCGATGCACCTCACCAGAGCGAGATCCACCTGGTCCTGAACGACCATGGTCCGCTGATCCCGGACCTCGCCGCCTCAATGCTCACGAGCTACCGCGGGGGCTGCCGGGACGACAGCCTGCCGCCCCCATTTCCCGATACGGCGAAGGCCGACGGAACGGCCGGGCCCAATGCCTGCCGTCTGATCCAGGACGCCATTTTCACGGTGATGGCGTCCGAGGGGAATTAGAGCCGTTTTTCACAAAAGGAGTATTTCAGATGTTGAGGACTTTTTTCACGACCACCGCATTTTGGGCGTTCCTGTCGAGCGCCGCGGTCGCCGTCCCCGTTGCCGCGGGTGACACGATCCGGGGCAGCTACACATTTACGACATTCGGCGCCCTGGAACTTGAACCGAACTCGCTCCTTTTGAGATTGTCATCGGCCGATCTGTTCGGTGGCAGCGATGCCGTCGGTGTGCGTATTCTGGATTCCAGCCTGACCCCGCTGCTGTTCAGCCGGGTTGACGCCATCACTTCGGCGCTGGATGCAACGATCGGGATTCCAACGGAGCGTTCGGATTTCCTGCCGGGTGTTCTCGGTGCCTCCGATCCGGCCCGGATCCCGCGCACGGGATTTGTCGATATCACCGGTCTTGCCGGATCCTTCGACGTCGCTTCGCTCACGGTCTTCGGGATCGAGGTCACGGGGGCGATCGGCATCACCCGGCAGGCGCAGGTGAGCGCATTCGAAACCGTCGAGACACCGGCGACACCGGTTCCCCTGCCCGCACCCGGCCTGCTGCTTGCCGGGGTACTCGGCGGTTTTCTCGGCTTCGGCCTCTGGAAACGCGGCCGCGAAGGCCAAACCGGCACCGCCTGACAGACCGGGCGCGGCCTGGCTCCCTGCCGCCGCGCCCGTCACCATTGCCGGGTAACGGAAACGTATCGCACAAGGGGTGGCCAATACCGGGCACTCGGCTAAAGTGAAGGCCTACCGTGTCTTGCGAAGAGGGTCTCATGTCCGATCGTATCAACCCCGAAACACTCTATAACAGCGTCCAGTGGGGCTTCTCACACGCAGCCGTGTCCGAGCCGGGCAGGCTGCTGCATCTTGCCGGGCAGGTTGCCTGGGACAAGGACTGCCAACTGGTCGGCGGAGATGATCTGAACGCACAGGCGCGGCAGTGCCTTGCCAATCTCAAGGCCGTGCTTGCGGACCAGGGCCTCGGCCCGCAGCATCTCATCCGGCTCAGAACCTACGTCGTGAACCACACGCCGGAAAAACTCGAGCCCGTCGGCATGGCGCTCGGTGAATTCTGGGGCGACGTCACGCCGGCACCAAACACCTGGCTCGGTGTGCAGTCGCTCGCCCTGCCGGAGTTTCTGGTCGAGATCGAGGGAACGGCCGTGCTGCCCTGAGACAGGACTGCACGTTCTGTTCAACGCCCGCGACTTTGGCGGCGCGTGGAGAAAGAGCTCTTAGAACGCCCCGTCATAGGCACGCCGCTCTATGCGGCAGGCGAGAATGGTGAAGCCGTCGCGCTGCAGCGCGTCGGTTGCCTCCTGCCTGAGATCACCCGCGTTGTCGATCCAGACGCCGTGCCCGCCGTAAGCGCGCGCAACGGCCGGGAAATCGGTCTCGCCGAAGTCGACACCGACATTCGGTCTCTGGCTGCCGCGCTGCTTCAACTCGATCAGCGCAAGGCTGGTGTCGACGAGGACGCAGATGATCACCGGGATCTTCAGATCCCGGAGGGTCGATAACTCCCCGAGGCACATCTCAAGACCCGCATCGCCGACGAACGCGATCACCGGCGACGTGCCTTCAACCAATCTGTGGCCCATGGCCAGCGGCACGGCGCAGCCCATGGTGCAGAGCGCTGAGGATTGCAGCATCTGCCGCGGCTGCGGGCATTTCCAGATCTGGCTGACAAGGATCCGGTGCGCACCGCTGTCAGCGGTCGCAACGGTTTCGGCGGGCATCACCTCCCGCAAGGTGTGGAATGCGGTTGCCGGGCCCCAGCCGTCCTTCTCCGGCCCGAAGCCGTCGGCGAGTTCCGCCGCGACTTTTTCCGGTTCCCCGCCGGGCCAGGAAGGCCGGTCCGGTGTGCGTGCCGCGCCCAGCAGTTCCAGCGCGAGAACAACAGCGCTGCGCAAGGTGGCCGAGACGCTGTGCATGCCATGGGTTCTGAGCACCGGGGTCACGTCAATGACCGATGCATCCCTGTCCCAGGGATTGCGCCAGTTGATCCGCATTTCAATCGGGTCATAGCCGAGCAGGAGAATGCAGTCGCTCTGATTGATCAGCGGCAGAAGATGGCCGTCCGCCTTGGGCGACAGGCCCGCGCCGCCGAGGGCCAGCGGATCGTTCTCGTCAAGAAGCCCCTTGCCCTTGTAGCTCGTGACCAGCGGGATCCCGAATTCCCTGCAGAAATCGCTGATCGCCGCCGAGGCGCCCTCATTGACCGCATCGACACCGGCAATGGCGATCGGACGCTCTGCTTTCGCAAAGAGCGCCATCGCGGTGTCCAGATCCGAGCCGGTCGCGGCTCTGGTTGCGACCGGAGCAGACAGGAACGAGCGCGACCACGGTTCTTCCGTCTCCGTTTCAGCGACCTTGATCGGCACATCGATATGCACCGGGCCCGGCTGACCGTCGAGCGCGATCGCCAACGCCTTTTCCATCATCACGTCGAGCGCGCCGAGACGCGCCGAAAAGCTTGCCTTGACGATCGGGCGCAGCAGTTGCTGATGATCGAAGACCTGGTGCGTGTAGCTCTCCGCTTCACCCTGGTCGACGCATCCCGTCAGGAAGATCAGCGGGACCCGGTCCTGCCACGCGTTTGCGACCACATTGACCGCGTTCGCCACTCCGGGACCGATCGTTGCCAGCAGCACACCGGGCGCGCCGTCCGCATGCCAGCCGCCTTCCGCCATGAACCCGCCGGCGTTCTCGTGCTTGACCAGAATGAAATTCATGCCGGCCTGATCGAGCGATTGCATCAGGGCAAGAACCTCTCCCCCGGGGATTCCGAAAGCGTGTCGGCAACCGGCAGC
This sequence comes from Roseibium sp., assembly GCF_965229775.1. Classification (GTDB taxonomy): domain Bacteria; phylum Pseudomonadota; class Alphaproteobacteria; order Rhizobiales; family Stappiaceae; genus Roseibium. The sequence goes on along the minus strand of NZ_OZ245929.1, from coordinate 2,553,125 downwards.
GTGAAGCTTGCCGGCAATGATGTCTGCGCCGGTGGTCATTTGGCGGATATTTCCTTGTCTTCTGGTGAGGTTCGGAGGCCGACAATGCCCTTCTCGGACAGGCCATGCAATGTTTCGTCGGACAAGCCGAGGTGACGTTGCAAGATGTCGCCCGTGTCGGCCCCGAGCATCGGCGGTGCCTTGGCGTAGGTGACAGGCGTCTTTTCCAGGTTGATCGGGGACCCGATCAGGTCCACCGTCCCGCTGACCGGGTGCGGCAGGGTGATCCGCATTCCCCGTTCAAGGATCTGCGGATCGGAAAACACCTGCTCTAGATCGTTGACCGGACCGCAGGGAACGCCCGCGTTCTCAAGCTCCGCGATCCACTCGGCAGCGGTTTTTTCGATGGTCTGGCGGCGGATCAGGGGGATCAGCTGTTTGCGGTTGCGGACCCGGTCGGCATTTTTCGCATAGAGCGGATCGGCTGCCAGTTCGGGTGCGCCGGCCACATCGCAGAACTTCTGAAACTGCGTGTCGTTGCCGACAGCGATGATGAAGGACCGGTCAGCAGCCGGGAAGGTTTCATAGGGCACGATGGTCGGATGACCGTTGCCGAGCCGCCCGGGCACGTCTCCGGAAACGAGATAGGCGGCGCCCTGGTTGATCAGCCACGACACCTGGGCATCGAGCAGGGAGATATCAACGTGCTGGCCTTCGCCGGTCGCATGGCGGTGATTGAGTGCGGCCAGGATCGAAACGGCGGCGTACATGCCGCACATCACATCGGCAATGCCGACACCGCACTTGGTCTCCGTGCCGCCTTCATCATCGGGGAACCCGGTGAGCGACATGATCCCGCCCATGCCCTGGATCAGGAAGTCGTATCCGGCGCGATGGGCGTAGGGACCCGTCTGCCCGAAACCGGAGATCGAACAATAGATCAGGCCCGGGTTGCGCGCTTTCAGCGTCTCGTAGTCGAGGCCCCGCCGCTTGAGATCGCCCACCTTGAAATTCTCGACCAGAATGTCGGCCTTTACCGCAAGGTCGGCAATCAACTTCTGGCCCTCCGGTGTTGCCAGATCGATGGCGACGGAGGCCTTGTTCCGGTTCGACGAGAGGTAATAGGCGCTTTCGGCGGTCTCGTTGCCGGCGGAATCCTTCAGGAAGGGAGGACCCCACCCGCGCGTGTCGTCACCGCGGCCCGGCCGTTCGATCTTGATGACTTCCGCGCCCAGGTCGCCGAGCACCTGGGTACAGGTCGGCCCGGCCAGAATACGCGAGAGATCAACAACAACAAGGCCGGACAAGGCACCGGGTTTGGAGGCGGACTGGGACACGCGACACCTTTCGACTGACATTCAGACGGGACATGGACACATCCCCCCTTTCCCGTCAACTCTAGGGTACGGACTCATAAATGAAGTCAATTTGGTTTGGATCGTTTTGACCGGCTGCAAGGAGCGAAAGCGCAGGAAATGTGGTTCATTTTCAAGCCTTTCGCGACGATGCAGATGGCCGAAACGGCCAAATCCGAAGGACGGCAAAATGGCTTTACCTCGCAGTGTCACCGCGCTTGACCGGGCAAAGGCCCGCTCTGCGCACGCTTCCTCGCGAGATTTTGCCATTTCTGCCGCCAAATCGGCTTCATTTATGGGTCCGTACCCTAGTCGGATTGCACGCGCAACACCTTGCCTCACATTCCCGTTAATGCGGTGTGAGCCCTCAGCTTTTCCGGTCCCAGCCCTTGATCTCACCCAGTTCGTTCCAGGCCCGTTCGATCCATTTGGCTTCGACACTGTGACCGCCATCGTGAAGGCAGAGTTCGAACAGCCCGCCTTCGGGCGCCCAGCGCTCGCATTGCAGATTGCCGTCGGTCAGTTTTTCGGAACTTGCCTCGGAAAGGCCGTTCTGCCGCCGCCAGACGTCGAAACTTTCAAAAACGTCGCCCTGCTTCCACTGTCCGCCGCCGAGCCAGCGCCCGGCCAGCGGAACAACGGTGTCGCTGGTGCCGTGTACATGAAACAGGTAGGGATTGTCGGTCGGGCAGTTCTCGGGGAGCGGTTCCCAGAAGGCCCCGGCGATCGGTGCATATCCGGAAAACCGGCCGGCATTCTCGCAGGCCAGATACCAGGTCATGAAACCGCCGGACGAAAATCCGGACAGCATCGTTCTGTCCCGTTCGACATCGAACCGGTCTTCAAGGTCGCTCAGGACACTGTCGAAAAAGACCGACTCGTCGCGCAGGTTTCTCGGCGCGGTCGGAAACGACCACGTACCGTTGACGCCCTGCACGGCGACGAAGGCAACGCCGAGCTTGTCCGCCATGCGCTGGAAGCCCTGATTGCGGATGGCGTTGACCGCCTTGCCGCGATGTCCGTGGAGGTAGAGGATCGCTCCGATTGGCTCGTCCGCGACGCTTGCCTGAGGCAGGTGGATGTAATATTCGCCGCCGTCCAGCGCGCACGGGGTTTCTCCGCCGCAGCCTGCCGTGTCGTCAGCATGGGCTGGAGCGGCCAGAAAGGTTGAAGCCAGCAAGATGGCGCAGGCGGCGGAGGACAACGTGTCTGAATTCAAGATCAGCTCCTGTAGCGCTCTTCCCGCTCCAAAACACGAGCGGCCGATCCGAAGAGAAGGGCGTCAGGGCCTGTTTGTCCAGCACCGCATCATCACAAATCGGCGAGACGGACCGCCGTTCAGTCCCATGCGCCCTCGGTCGGGATATTGAGCATACGTCCGCAATGCTTGCAGTGGATCGCATCGGTGTCGTGACGGTTCAGGCCGCAATCGGGACAACTGACCCGCGCCTTTGACGGCCGGAAGATGGTCTGCACCAGACGCAGAAACAGCGCGACGCCGAATATCATGATGAGCACCGTCATCAGCCGGCCGATGCTGTCGGTCATCGTAATGTCGCCAAATCCGGTGGTCGTCAGGGTCGTCACTGTGAAATAAAGCGCATCGAGATAATTATTGATGTTCGGATTGCGGTCATCCTCGATGACGAAGACGATCGCCGTCACGACGAAAATGAAGACGACAAGGTTGACGGCTGACTGGAGAATGTCCTCGTTTCTGCGGAACCAGCTCGAGGCTTCGCGCAGTTCCTTCAGCAAATGATAGGAGCGCAACAGCCGCAGCATCCTGACGACCCGCAGAAACGCGAAGTTCTCAAGGAAAACCGGGGCCAGCAGCGACGCGATCACCACGATGTCGGTGAGCGATCCAAAACTGAACAGGTACCGGGCAGGCGCCGCCGAGGCAATCAGGCGCGCGATGTAATCCAGTGACAGGACGCCTGCAAGAATGAAGTCGAGCGTGTGAAAGTGGCGTTCCGGATCCATGACGGACGAGACGATGAAATATCCGATCGTGATGACATCGAACGCCAGAAGCGTGAACCTGAAGACCCGCGCCCGCGTCGAGTGACCGAAATAGAGCTGACGGAGACCCGTCTGCAGCGCGGATTTTTCTGCAGCCATCCAATAAGCCTTGTCATTGTCCGGCCCCGAGGCAGGTTCGTCGGGCAGGATCAGGAACCCTCAAAATACATCGTTCAGGCATTCGTGTAATTCCTGCACGATGTTACTGCAAACGAACTGTTTATTCTGCGGCTTTCTCACACTAAGTTTGCGCCAAGTTCAACGCGGGCCGCACGGGTCCGCACAGTTCAGGTACGTTTTATGTTTGATTTGTCTGGAAAAGTTGCCCTGGTGACGGGCGCAAGCCGCGGTATCGGCGAAGCCGCTGCACGCAGTCTCGCGAAATACGGCGCGAAGGTCGTGCTCGCGGCACGCTCCGCCGGTGACATTGACCGGATCGCGGCCGAGATCAACGCCGGCGGAGGCGCGGCAGCCGCCGTCACGTGCGATGTCGCAGACTATGCCGATGTCGAAAAGGCCGTCCGGTTCTGCACCGATACGTTCGGAACGCTCGATATCCTGGTGAACAATGCCGGGGTCATCGAGCCCATCAGCAGGATCGAAGCGTCCGATCCCGAAGCCTGGGCAAACGTCATCGATGTGAATGTCAAAGGCGTCTACCACGGGATCCGCGCAGCCGTTCCGCAGATGCTGGAAAACGGGTCGGGGACGATCATCAACATCAGTTCGGGGGCGGCCTCCGGAGCGCTGGAGGGCTGGAGCCACTACTGCTCCTCCAAGGCCGCGGCCCTGTCGCTGACGCGATGCGGCGAAAAGGAATTCGGCGACAAGGGCATCCGTGTCATCGGCCTCAGCCCCGGAACGGTCGCGACCCAGATGCAGGTCGACATCAAGGCCTCCGGCATCAACCCGGTCAGTCAGCTGGATCCGTCCGTGCATATTCCGGCCGAATGGGTCGGCGAGGCCATCTGCTGGCTGAGTACCGATGCGGGCGATCCCTATCGCGGCATCGACTGCTCGCTCCGGGACGAGGACGTGCGCAAGGCCGTCGGCCTCATCTGATCCGCCGTGGCGGGAAATCCTCTTCACAGAAGCAGGGAACCGCAAAAACAAAAGAGGGCCGCGGTGCGGCCCTCCCATGAGATCGACGTAGACCCTAGGTCCGGATCAGATCCCGGTGAAACTTTGCAATACCAGAGGCTGCTCCAGCACCGATCCATTCCACCCAGACTTCCGGGCCACGTTCCGATACTCACTAGACATGGGCACACCTCCTTTCAATAGTTGACGACGCCTTGAGTGTGACCTTGCAAGTGAGTCACGACAAGCCCAAATTTTCCTCGTCCCCAATCGACAAAGCACAATGAAAGCCGCGTGTTACCGGGATGCAACAGCCTTGGCGGCAATGGTCTGAAACACACTGTCCAGTTCGGCTGCCAGTTCGGCAAGCGCATCGCCGCCCTCTTCCATGTAGGGTGCGAACACGAAACTCGGCGTTTTCCAGGACAGGGTCGCGGTGCCGCCGGTGTCCTCGGTGACATAAAACCGGATCGGTGCCTCGATGCCGGCGGCGACCGATGCCTCCAGCATCCTGATCGCGTAATCGTTGCGATAGACCCCCATGACGCGGTTGCCCGGGATCGTCAGCCCGCGCCCCTTGGCGCCGGCGGACGCGCTCGCCTGTGTCACCAGCAGCATCTTTTCCGCCTTGATGGCGGCCTTAAGATCATCGACGAGCGCCTGGTAGGGCTTGTCCGTCGCGATGACCTGCCAGCCTTCGCGTTCCGCGACACTGTCTGCCATTGCGGGAGAAAGGGAGAAGAAAACCAGCAAAAAGAAGCTGAGCAGGGTGCGCATATGCCCGTCCTTCAGAAAAAAATGTCGTTGGTCGAGAGCCTAGCGTGCACGCGTTCACGCACGCTTCACAATCGGGTGTGATCTACCCCATCCCGAGTTTCAAGCGCAGACGCGTGCCCAGCAGGCTTCCGAGAAAGCCGAACAGCAGCCAAAGCCAGCCGTGCAGCGATCCGGACACCAGGCCACCGAGATAGGCGCCGATGTTGCAGCCATAGGCAAGCCGTGCCCCGTAGCCCATCAGCAGACCACCCGCGATCGCCGTCAGCAGATCCCGGCGGCTGAGCTGCCAGACCGGCGCGAACCTGCCGGCAAGGGCCGCCGCCGCCATCGCTCCCAGGATGACGCCGAAATCCATCACCGACGTAGTGTCCCTCAGAACGGAGTTTTCCAAGGCACTGCGCTGCCACGTCCAGTATGGCCAGGTGTCGACCGGAATGCCGACAGCATGAAAGATCTTGCCGCCCCATAGCGCAAAGGCGGACGTGATGCCCCAGGGCCGGCCAACCACGACAAAGGTCGCGATGCCGACGATGGCCAGCATGATGGCCCCCGTCATGGGCGACCACGGCCCTGTCAGGAACGACTCCGTCTTGCGGGAGGTGGCCAGTTCACCGTGCGCACCACGTTCAATGCGTACAGTCGCGAAGGCCAGCGCGCCCAAGACGGCAGCCGTGATCAGGAACGCCCCGTGAGGTCCGAATTCGCGGATAAGCGATGTTGCCGGCAGTTTCGGCAACTGTCCCCAGAGGTGAAGATGGGCCGTTGCCAGCACCGAGCCCAGGATGAAGGCGGCAAGCGTGATCATCATGCGCGTCGATCCGCCGCCGGCCGTGAACAGCGTTCCGGAGCCGCAGCCACCGCCAAGCTGCATCCCGACACCGAACATGAAGGCACCAATGGCCGCGGCAACGCCGAACGGGAAGACGAAGCCTCCAGTCGGCCATCCCAGCTGGGCGCCCCAGGCGATCAGGGGAAAGGAGACGGCGCTTGTGAGCAGGATCAGCACGAACTGCGCACGCAGACCCGCACCGCGCCGTTCCGTCACGATCCGCCGCCAGGCGGCGGTGAACCCGAAACTGGCGTGATAGAGGGAAAGTCCGGCAACACCGCCGATCAGGACTGCGACAGCCTGACGCAGACCGGCCTCGGCATAGGCACCGAGCGAAATCAGCGCGAGCAGGCCGGCCGCAACGGCGACGACGGTGCCCTGTGACTTCCCAATCGTGACAGCCATAGAATTACTACCCTTTTCCTGCTGCCGATCCTTGCAGCCCGTCCCAAGCAGAGTGCCGAAAAATTGGGCTTTACCCTTGCATCACCCGCCATATCTTCACAATCCAAAGCTCAATGTCTGCACTACACATTGCCAACACCTTTTTGTGTTTTGCAGTTCATGAGAAGGCTGCGGATTTTTAGCGGTGAGAATTCATTCGGCTGCCTGCTGCCGTTCGCGTTGTCCTTGAGACCGCACGGTAGCCGCCAGCATGGGAAACGAGAAGGCCACACATGCGTCTCAGCGATCAATTTGGATATGATCTCACTCTCGCGGACAAGGACGCCGTAGCGGCCTGGAACGCGACCGTGCTGGCCTTTCTGGCGCATGGAAAGACCACACCGGTCCATCTCGAAACCTGTCTCGGCCTGAGCCCGGATTTCGCACTCGGCCACGCTGCGCGGGGAATGTTCTGCCTTCTGCTCGGACGCAAGGAGCTTAATGCGACCGCCGGCGAGTGTCTGAAGATTGCAAAAACATCCGCCCGGAACACGCCGATTACCGATCGCGAGGCAGCCTTTGTCCAGGCGCTCGATGTCTGGCTCGACGGTTTCCCCTCCAGATCGGTGGACATTCTGGATGCCATGCTGGTTCGTGTGCCCGAAGATGCCTTCATGATGAAGCTTATCCACGCGATTCGCTTCGTCCTCGGCGACGCCGTCGGCATGCGCCAGTCCATCGACCGCGTCTTTTCCGCCTATGACGAAAAGCATCCCGCCTATGGCTATCTGCTGGGGTGCCGGGCGTTCTCGCTGGAGGAAACCGGAGACTACCGGCTTGCCGAGGCGTCCGGGCGCAGGGGTTTGGAGTTTGCCCGGGACGACGCCTGGGGCCTGCATGCGGTCGCGCATGTGCATGACATGACCGGCCGGTCCGAAGAAGGTGTCGGCTGGCTGGAGAACCATCCAGACGGATGGGCCCACTGCAACAATTTCGGCTACCATGTGTGGTGGCACCTCGCGCTGATGTATCTCGACCAGGGACAGGCCGACAAGGCGCTCGCGCTCTACGATGCCGATATCCGCAAGGACAAGACGGACGATTACCGCGACATTTCCAACGCGGCCTCGCTTCTCGTCCGGCTCGAGCTGGAAGGCGTCGATGTCGGGTCCCGCTGGGAGGAGATCGCGCAGCTGTCCGACAAGCGCGCCGAAGACGGGTGTAACGTCTTCGCCGATCTTCACTACCTGCTGGCGCTTTTGAACGGCGGCCGGCGCATGGGCGCGGACCGGCTTCTGACCGGCCTGAAGGAACGCTCGAAGACCGAAACCGATCTCGGACGCATCTCGGCGGAAGCCGGTCTGCCGACAGGGCTCGGACTGGAGCAGTACCGGAAGGGTAACTACGCCTCCGCCTTTTCGCTGCTGACCTCTGCCCGCGACAATCTTTACACGATCGGCGGGTCCCATGCGCAGCGCGACGTCTTTGAGCGCATCACGATCGACGCTGCCCTGCGCGCGGGCTTTTCGAGCGAGGCCGAAACCATTATCAAGAGCCGCAGCGACAAGCGCGGTGCACTCGATCGCTTTGCCGAGCAACGGCTCGAGATCTGCGGCAAGATGCAGAAGGCCGAGCAGGTCATGGAAGACGAGAACCTCAGGGCCGCCAATTCCTACTGAAGGACCTGGCGCCCGAGCGACTGCAATTTTCTGGATTTGACGTGAACGCACATACACAAACGAAACGTCCTCGCGACCCGCGGCTCGATTTTTTTCGCGGGATAGGGATGTTCATCATCTTCATTGCCCATGTGCCGTGGAACTGGTGGACCTTGTGGATCCCTGCGCGTTTCGGTTTTTCCGACGCGACGGAGATTTTCGTTTTCTGCTCCGGCATGGCGTCCGCCCTCGCGTTCGGCAAGACGTTCGACGTCTATGGATGGGGCATCGGCGCCGCGCGTGTCGTGCAGCGCATGTGGCAGGTCTACTGGGCCTTTATCGGCCAGTTCCTGGTGATCGCGGTCGGGCTGGTGATGGTGCACGAAAGCGGCTTCCTGAACGATTGCTGCGGACTGACCCAGGACTACGTCAATTCGCTGAACCTCTGGCATCTCTACAACAAGACGGAGATTGCCCTGCCCGGCCTCATGACGATGACCTGGGTGCCCAACTATTTCGACATCCTGCCGATGTATGTGGTGATCCTGGCCCTGATGCCGGCCATCATGCTGATTGCACGCTATTCCGTGCCCGGAGCCTTCGCATTCTCATTCGGTCTGTGGCTCGCCTCACAGTTCGGCCTGCTCGACCTGCCGGCGGAGCCCTGGTCGGAGCGCAAGTGGTTCTTCAACCCGTTTGCCTGGCAAATGCTGTTCTTCACCGGGTTCGCCTTCATGCGCGGCTGGATTCCGGCGCCGCCGGTGAACCGGAACCTGATCCTTGCGGCCCTCGCGATCATCCTGATCACGGTTCCCTTCGCCTATTTCCGCATCCACAGCGAGAACCACCTGGACGTCGTCTGGGCACGCGAGGTGCGCGAGGCAATCAGGCCGCTCTGGGTCAAGACCGAATTCGGTATCCTGCGCTACATTCACTTCCTGGCGCTGGCCTATGTTGCCTGGGTGGCCGCCGGCGAACACGGCAAGTATCTACTCGGCCACGGTGCCCTTTGGGGCGGATTCGTGCGCGTGGTCCAGAAAGTGGGCCAGCAGTCCCTGGCCGTCTTCATGGCCAGCCTTGTCATCGCCCAGACGGTCGCCATCCTTCGCGACATGGCCTGGGCACGCGGCGAGTGGACAGCGCAGATCTACACCAATTTCGGCGGCTTCCTGGCGCTGATCGCGGTTGCCTACGTGGTTGCCTGGTTCAAGAGCACGCCCTGGCGCAAACCGCCTGCGGTGTCGGGCACTTCGTCCGGAAAGGCGCAGGGATCCTCCCCGCAGGCGAACGGATCGGCGAGTGCCGAGGAAACAGCCCAGAAGGCGAAAGACCCGGCGCTCGTCTAGGGTCGGGTGTCACCCCCAAGACCTGAGTGAGCAGGCGTGTCTGCGTCCGCCGGATGCCGGCAAGCAAATCCCGAACCCGTGCTCAAAGGTCTTCCTGCCGTTTGATGCGAACCGGCCAGACCACCTTGCCGAAAAAGAAACTGCCCTGACCGTTTGGCGATCAGGGCAGCGCGTCTCCGTTCCTGCTGAATGTCCGGTTTTCTTACCTCAGCCGCCGAAGTCGTCGAGCATGATGTCTTCGCGGTCGACACCCAGCTCAAGCAGCATGTTGATGACCGAAGAGTTCATGATGGGCGGTCCGCACATGTAGAACTCGCAGTCCTCGGGTGCCGGGTGGTTCTTCAGGTACTCGTCGTAGAGCACGTTGTGAATGAACCCGGTGTAGCCGGACCAGTCGTCCTCCGGCAGCGCATCGGACAGTGCCACGTGCCATTCGAAATTCTCGTTTTCGGCAGCGAGCTGATCGAAGTCCTCGACGAAGAACATTTCGCGCTTTGAGCGCGCACCATACCAGAAGCTGATCTTGCGCTTCGACTTCAGACGCTTGAGCTGATCGAAGATGTGGCTGCGCATCGGCGCCATGCCGGCACCGCCGCCGATGAACACCATTTCCTTTTCGGTTTCGCGTGCGAAGAACTCGCCGAAGGGACCGGAAATGGTAACCTTGTCGCCCGGTTTCAAGTTGAAGATGTAGCTCGACATCTTGCCCGGAGGAATGCCGGACGACCCGGGAGGCGGAGACGCCACGCGGACATTCAGCATGATCATCCCCTTTTCCTCGGGGTAGTTTGCCATGGAATAGGCGCGTTCCAGCGGTTCGGAAACGACGGATTCATATTGCCAGAGATTGAAGCGGTCCCAATCTTCGCGATATTCCTCCTCGACATCGAAGTCGGTGTATTTGAGTGCGTGCTGCGGTGCCTCGATCTGGATATAGCCGCCGGCACGGAAGTTGACGTCTTCGCCTTCCGGCAGCTCCAGAACCAGCGCCTTGATGAAGGTCGCGACGTTCTCGTTGGAGCGGACGGTGCATTCCCATTTCTTGACGCCGAAGACTTCCTCGGGAACCTCGATCTCCATGTCCTGCTTGACGGCAACCTGGCATGACAGGCGATCGCCACAGGCCGCCTCGCGCTTGGTGATATGGCTTTCCTCCGTCGGGAGGATCGAGCCGCCGCCGGAAAAGATCTTGACCCGGCACTGGGCGCAGGTTCCGCCACCGCCGCAGGCGGACGGCACAAACAGTTTCTGTTCGGCGAGGGTCTGCAGCAGCTTTCCGCCGGCCGGGACGGAGATCGTCTTCTCGCCGTTGATGCTGATATTGACATTGCCGGTCGACACGAGCTTGGAACGCGCGCCGAGAATGATCGTGACGAGCGCCAGCACGATCAGGGTAAAGAGCAGAATGCCGAGTCCGAATGTGGCCACAAGGCTCTCCCGTTACAGTTTAACGCCGCTGAAGGACATGAAGGCGAGAGCCATCAGTCCGGCAGTGATAAAGGTGATGCCCAGACCCTGAAGGCCTTCAGGAATGTCGGAGTATTTCAGTTTTTCCCGGACGCCGGCCATGGCCGTGATTGCCAGGGCCCAGCCGAAACCGGAGGAAAGCCCGTAAGTGACCGACTCGGTGAAATCGTAGTCGCGTTCCACCATGAACAGCGATCCGCCGAGAATGGCGCAGTTCACCGTGATCAGGGGCAGGAACACGCCGAGCGCGTTGTAGAGCGGCGGGAAGTACTTATCGAGAACCATCTCGAGGATCTGCACCAGCGCCGCGATCACGCCGATATAGGAGATCAGTCCAAGGAAGGTCAGGTCGACATCGCTGAACCCGGCCCAGGCGAGCGCACCGGGTGCAAGCAGATAGTTGAGGATGATGTTGTTGGCCGGAACCGTGATCGCCTGGACGATCATGACCGAAATGCCGAGACCGATCGCAGTCGAGATCTTCTTCGACACGGCGATGAAGGTGCACATGCCCAGAAAGAAGGACAGCGCGAGGTTCTCGACGAAGATCGCCTTGACGGCTAGGGAGACCAGATGTTCCATCAGTGCGCGTCCACCACCTGGATCTTGTATTCGGGTTCCTCGACCTGTTCAGGCTTCCAGGTCCGGAACGCCCAGATCAGCAGCCCGATGATGAAGAAGGCTGACGGCGGCAGCAGCAGCATGCCGTTGGGTACGTACCAGCCGCCGTTGTTCACGGTCTGCAGGATGTTGAAGCCGAAAAGGCTGCCCGCCCCGAAGAGTTCACGGATGAAACCGACCAGCATCAGGATCAGACCGTATCCCAGACCGTTGCCGACACCGTCGATGAAGGAGGCAACCGGCGGGTTCTTCATGGCGAAGGCTTCTGCCCTGCCCATGACGATGCAGTTGGTGATGATCAGGCCGACAAAGACCGACAGGGTCTTCGAAATTTCGTAGGCATAGGCTTTCAGGACCTGATCCACGATGATCACGAGAGACGCGATGATCACCATCTGCACGATGATCCGGATCGAACCCGGGATGTGGTTGCGCAACATCGAGATGAACATCGATGCGAAGCCCGTCACAAGGGTCACGGCGATCGCCATCACCAGCGAGACCTGCAGCGAGGAGGTCACGGCCAAGGCAGAACAGATCCCGAGAACCTGCAGCGTGATGGGATTGTTGTCGACCAGTGGATCGATCAGCATCTGTCTTCTGGTCTGCGCCATCAGATCTCTCCTGCTTGCAGTTTGGCCAGGAAGGGCGCATAGCCCGCCTCGCCCATCCAGAAACGCACGAGGTTATCAACGCCGACCGAGGTTAGCGTTGCGCCTGCCAGCGCGTCCACATGATATTCTTCCCCCTGCGGCGGGGCGGTCTTGGCAACGGTTATCAGCAGATTGCCGCCATCGTCGGCGAGTTTCTTGCCGTTCCAAAGGGCCTTCCAGCGCGGATTGTCGACTTCCGCACCCAGCCCCGGCGTTTCCGCGTGCTGGTAGAACTGCAATCCGTAGATGTCGTTGCCGTTCGCCTCGAGCGAAATGAACCCGTAAAGCGTCGACCAGAGGCCATAGCCGTGCAACGGCAGGATCACCTTGTCCAGGCTGCCGTCGTCCTTGCGCAGGAGATAGACCGTGACGAATTTGGACTGGCGGCCGATCGATGCCGGATCGTTCTCCAGGGCGATGGACGTTTCCGGATCGCTGGCAGCGGCAAGGTCGTCGAAGGTCGCCGGGTCGAATGCATCCGTGAACTCGCCGGTCGCCAGTTCAAGGACATGCGGTTCGAAGACCTTGAATGCTTCTGCAACATCGGTGCCGGGTTCATAGCGGCCGGCGACCTGCAGAATGTTGATCTGCTTGTCCTTCAGCGCATTCACGGCCTGGAGCGGGCGCAGGGAAACGGCGGCCGCCGACACGATCATGGACGCGACCAGGCACAGCGACACGGCCACGAACACCGTCTTGGGAACGGAGTCGGCCGGCATGTCGAGAAACCGCCGCACGAAGCCCTTGTTCTGGCTGTTTTCGTTCTGTCCGGTGTCTTCAGGCATTTCGCTTCGCCCTGCGCTTGATGTTGGCCTGCACGACAAAATAGTCGATCAGCGGTGCGAACACGTTGCCGAACAGGATCGCCAGCATCATGCCCTCCGGGAAGGCCGGGTTGATCACCCGGATCATGACGACCATGAAACCGATCAAGGCGCCGTATATGTACCGCCCCATGTTGGTGTGGGACGCGGACACCGGTTCGGTGACCATGAACGCGAGGCCGAAGGCATATCCGCCGACAACCAGATGCCAGTACCAGGGCATGGCGAACATCGGGTTCGTATCCGAGCCTATCAGGTTGAGCAGCGTGGAAAATGCGATCATGCCCGCAAGACAGCCGACGACGAGGCGCCAGTTGGCGATCTTGGTCACAAGCAGGAAGGCGAGGCCGATCAGGCAGGCAAGGGTCGAAGTTTCGCCGATGCTGCCCTGCATGATGCCGAGGAAGGAATCCATCCAGGTCATGCCATGGGCTGCGAGCTGGGCGTAGCCGTCCGATGCGGAGACGGACAGCGCCGTCGCGCCGGAAAAGCCGTCAACCGGCGTCCAGATGGTGTCGCCCGACATCTGCGCCGGATAGGCGAAATAGAGGAACGCACGGCCGGTGAGTGCCGGGTTGAGGAAGTTTTTGCCGGTTCCACCGAAGACTTCCTTGCCGATGACGACGCCGAACACGATGCCGAGGGCAACCTGCCAGAGCGGTGCAGTCGGCGGCAGGATCAGCGCATAAAGCATCGAGGTCACGAGAAAACCTTCGTTGACCTCATGGCCGCGCACGGTCGCAAAAACCACTTCGCAGATGCCGCCCGCGACCAGCGTGGTGATGTAGATGGGCAGGAAGTAGAGCAGGCCGTGCACGAAATTCGCAAATGGATTGGCCGGATTGAACCCGATCCCCAGCGCTTCGATGATCCAGGCACGCCATCCGGACGCGCCATACGTCGCGATCGCGTGGTTTGCCTGGAAGCCGATGTTGTAGAGCCCCACCAGAATGCACGGGATCGTCGCGATGACCACGTAGGTCATGATGCGCTTCATGTCGATGTAGGATCGCGCGTGCGGTGCTGCGGTGGTGACGGTCCGCGGTGTATAAAGGAAGCTCTCCACCATCTCGTAGACAGGGAAAAGTTTCTCGTATTTTCCGCCCTTTACGAAAAGCGGCTCAATGCGGTCAAAGAAGCTGCGCAGACCCAAAACCTAGCCCTCTTTTTCGATCTTCGACAGGCAATCACGGAGCGCAATGCCATATTCATATTTCGCAGGGCAGGCAAAGCCTACCAGTCCGAGATCTTCCTCGTCCAGTTCCAGTGCGCCAAGCGCCTGCGCCTGGTCGGTGTCCATGACCAGGAGCGCGCGCAGAAGCTGGGTCGGCAGGTAATCCTGCGGCATCAGTTCCTCAAAGGTCCCGAGCGGAACCATCGCCCGGCGGCCGCCGTTCAGGTTCGACGTCAGCGCGTAGAGTTTCTTTGAAAACGCGGAGCCCAGCACGGGCTGAAATGCGTATTTGGACGGCATCGGCAAGATCCAGCCCATCGGGATCTGCTTGCGATCCTCCTCGATCACGGTCATTTGCCGCGCATAGCGTCCAAGGTAAGCGCTCGGTCCCTCGCCCAGACGTCCGCTCAGCACCGATCCGGAAATGAGCCGCACGGGTTCATCGCCGGTGATCTCGCCGTCTGCCAATTCTTCCATCGATGCACCGGCGATCGTCCGCACCAGCCGCGGCTTGGCGCAGCGCGGGCCGGACAGGGCAATTACGCGGTTCGGATCGAAATGTCCCGTCTCGAGCAGCTTCCCAATCGCGATGACGTCCTGGTAGCCGATGCTCCAGATCGTCTTTTCCGCGCTCGGAGCATCCAGGAAATGGATGTGCGTTCCGGCGAGCCCCGCCGGATGTGGTCCGGAAAACCCGGCGACTTCGACACCGGACATGGTCAAACCGGGGATCTCGGCCCCCGTTTCGCAGCAAAGATAGGTCTTTCCGTCGCTCAGGGATCTGATTGCCTCGAGCCCCTTTTCGAACGCGGCCCCGTTTTCGCCGATGATAGTGGCCGGGTCGGCGGCAAGCGGTTCGGTGTCGGTCGCAGTCACGAACAACGCCGCCGGCCGAGTTGCCGGATCCGGAACCTTCGAATAAGGACGGGTGCGGAAAGAGGTCCAGAGGCCGGAGGCACAGAGCCGTTCCACGAGACCGGAGGCTTCGCCCAGATCGCCGACACCTGAGAAATCAACCGGTTCGGCCGCACCGTCGTCGATGTCGATCACCACGCTGATCAAGACACGCCGCGCGCCGCGATTGATCGCTCTGACGCGGCCGGCCACGGGCGACACGATCATCACCTCGGGCGTGTCCTTATGGAAGAAGAGGGGCGTGCCGACGCCGACGGTGTCGCCTTCACCAACAAGCAGACGCGGCTTCAGGCCGATATAGTCTGCCGCCAGAACCGCAGCGGAGTTTGTCTTGAGCTCGTCGCTGATCTCTTGAACGGGCGCGCCCGTTATCGGCAGATCCAGACCTTTTTTGAGCTTGAAGCTTTGCACGCACCCGGCCTCCAGAAAATTCTAGCCCCGCATATGCTATGTTTTTGCCTCGGTCAAAAGCACTAATTTGCCTGTGGACAAAATTTTTTGGTTGAATTGGCCGGCAAAACCAATGAAAAGCGCGAGTGGACATGCGACACATGTCGCTCATGATCTACCGGAGACTGGTACCGTGCCCACTGATATCTTATTTTCCCGGCGCAGCTTCATCCTGATGTCGCTGTCCTTGGCCGCCTGCAAGGGCGGAGCGGATATTCTGGAACTTTCCGGTTCCACGATGGGAACAGGATATTCGGTAACGGCTGTCGATCATGACCGGCAGGTTGACAAGGCCGCGCTGCAAAAGGCGATCGGAAAAAGCCTCGCAAGCGTCAATGAGCAGCTGTCCAACTGGGACCCGGCTTCGGAGGTTTCCCGTTTCAACGCGTTGAATTCGACCGACCCGATGCAGGTGTCGGAAGGCCTTGCCAAGGTGGTTCTGGCGTCCAAGGACGTCAATCACGCCAGCGACGGGCAATTCGACATCACGCTTGGTCCGGTGATCGAAGCCTGGGGCTTCGGCGCCAGCAAGCCGGGCATCCACGCCGCACCCGACACGCTTGTTCTTGCAGCCGCCAAGGGCTCGGCAGGCCAGACGGATGGCCTGGAGGTCCAGGGCACGAGCCTGCGCAAGACACGTCCGGACACGCAGATCTACGTGCCCTCGGTCGGCAAGGGCTACGGCGTTGACCAGATCGCAGAAGTGGTCAGATCTTTCGGTCTTACGGATTTCATGGTCGAGATCGGCGGCGACATTTACGTCTCCGGGCGCAATGCGGACGGCATGGAGTGGCAGATCGGCATTGAATCGCCGAATGCGCTGTCGCGCCAGACCTTCCAGGTTGCCAGTGTGTCCAATCTCGGCATGGCCACGTCCGGCGACTACCGGAACTATTTCGAGCAGGACGGCAAACGCTATTCGCATATCATCGATGCCCATACCGGCCGGCCGATCACGCACAGGACGGCGTCCGTGACCGTTCTGGCGGAAAACACGATGATGGCGGATGCCTGGTCGACCGCTCTTCTTGCCGCAGGTACGGACCGCGGGCTTGAGATTGCCAACCAGCGCGATCTGGCGGTAATGTTCATCGATCGGAAAGCAGACGCGCCGAACAGCGGCTTCGTGACGGCGACAAGCAATCGCTTCAAGGCGCTGCAGGCCTGATAAAACAACCGGATTGAGATCCTGATGACCTTCGTTCTGGCATTTGCGCTTCTGCTTGTCGTCGTTGTCGGCATGGCGATCGGCGTGATCTTTTCCGGACGGACCATCAAGGGAAGCTGCGGTGGCCTGAACGCGATTGCGGATGCGGATCACTGCCTGGTCTGCAAAAAGGAAATCGATCCGGACAGCCCGTTGCGCGACCGTCTTGCGTCCTGCCCGCGGGCGCGGAAAATGAACGCACAAATGGAAGGCTGAGACCCGGCCTCCCGGATCAGCTGTTCGCCGCGACCGGTATGAACGCCACGACGGCCAGGCAAACGCCCGCCAGAACCCCGAAAAGCCAGAGTTTCCATCTCGGTCCCTCGTTGACCCAGACACGCCGGTACTGAAAGCCGGCGAAACAGGCCAGAACGAACAGGCTTGTGGCAACAAACGGGGAGAGTATCAAATCTTGCAATTTGAAGAGTTCCTTAAACAGGCATGTTTCGGCTAAGCTGATTGTCAAGTCCGCAGAGGGACAGACAGAAGGGAGCCAAAATCATGCCAAGCTCTTATCAGGCCCCGAGCCGTAAAGACAAGATGCAAGCAACCACCCACAGCCAGTCCTCGCAAACCAACACGACGAACGAGGCGGCTTCCGTGCGCAAGATTCTTGCCTCGAAGGGTCAGGAAGTTTTCGCCCTCCGCCCCCAGAACACGCTTCTGGAAGCCGCTGAAATGCTGCGGGACAAGAGGATCGGTGCGCTGATCGTCAAGGATGCCGCCGGTGAGCTTCAGGGTATCCTGTCGGAGAGGGACATCGTGCGCAGGCTCGCGGAGACCCCCGGGGAAACGCTCAAGCAGACGGTCGGGGATATCATGACACGCGACGTGGAGGTCTGCGGACCGGATGATCCGCTGATTTCTCTGTTGCGCAAGATGACGGAAGGACGGTTCCGCCACATGCCTGTCGTCGAAAACGGCGCTGTCGTCGGCATGGTCACCATCGGCGACGTCGTGAACTACCGCCTGACCGAACTGGAATACGAGTCGCTGCAGCTGAAACAGCTGATCGTCGGCTAAAAATGAAAACGCGGCCTCAAGAAGGCCGCGTCCAAATCCTCGGTCCCGCTGCACGCTGCGTGCCGGATCCCTCGGCGCTTGAGGGCACCAATCAACGCATCGCTCAGTGCAGCGACGCCATTTCAAGCTCCGCCTCGAAGGCATTTGCCACGGCTGCTTCGCGGCTGTCGGCAAGCAGGATCGGCGTGCCGTCCGCATTTTGCAGCGCGTAGAGCGTCACGTTGTCGTGCAAAGGCGGGACGTCCGGAAACATTTCCTTCAGGTCTCCGGCCTTGATCGGCTTGATGTAGGCTACATCGCCGGTACCAAGCTCGGTCAGTTCATCCGCAGACATGAATTCGGACAAAATGGTCTGGTCAGCCCAGTCCGGGCTATTGGGATCGTGCATCAGTCTTTCTCCGTTCTTCTTGCCGACGAGGGTCTATTCGCCGCTGGAGATTTCTATTTTTCTTATAACGCGTTCCGGTTCGGGACGCGCGAGGTCGATGGACAAAAGGCCATCTTTCAGGTCAGCGCCGAGGATCTCGATGCCTTCGGCCAAAACGAACGCCCGCTGAAACTGCCGTGCGGCAATGCCGCGATGCAGATATTCGCGCGACTTGTCGTCGACCTGCCTGCCGCGAATGACCAACTGGCTTTCTTCCACCGAAACATCAAGCTGTTCCCGGGTGAAGCCGGCGACCGCAAGCGTGATGCGTATGACGTCGCCCCTGCCCTCGACCTTGGGAAGCCGTTCGATGTTATAGGGCGGATAGCCGTCATTGGCGGCTTTTGAAACGCGATCGAGCACACGTTCGATATCGTCGAACCCGAGCATAAACGGGCTGGAAAACGCTGACATGCGTGACATCCTCAAAGTCCTTGTCGAAGCGACCTTGCACCCGGACCCAATCAGGCATCCGGGCAGGAACCAACCGGCTCCATTCGTTAGTAAATATGGAGCCTAGTTAAAATTGATTCAAGGCGAGTGGTCATTTCCGCCGATTTCGCGGGCTTGCCGGGCAGGTTTTCACAATTCGGATCGCAGAACCGGGTCTGTTTTCAACAGTTTTCCCAAGGCGGACAAGGCCTGGCGGACCGCAGGTTCATGCCGTTCGTCCTGGTGCATGACCAGCCATCTTTCCGTTTGAAGGGACGCGATCGGATCGCCCAGGCGCACAAGGTCTGAAAATGCCTCGCCGACGAACATCGGCAACAGCATGCGCCCCGCACCCTGCCGGACCAGCGGCAGGGCATGCATGGCCCGGTTCACCGTGACCGTGACCTCCTCGCCGTGATGGTCACGTATCCAGCTGCCGGTCGGGAAATGGGCCTCATCCTCGACAACGCCGACCCAGCCGATCCCGGACGCGTCCCCGACCGACGCCGCCTGGTAGACAGCATATCGGACGGTTCCGATCTTCCTGCCGGCAAGCCATTCCTGTTTCGGCCGCCGGCTCCTGACGCCAATGTCGATCTGCCGCCGGGCGACATCGCGGCTGCGCGGATCGGCCAGAAACTCGGGAACCCAGGGATCGTCCTGCGACCAGAAAGCGCCGATATTGTCCATGAGCAGCCGCGCGGTCCAGTCGCCCGCGGAGATGCGTACGCGCCTCCTGGTGTTGCCGCTTTCCCGCCACGCCGAAATCGCGCGGGCGGCGTCATCCATATCCTCCAGACGGACCAGCAGGTCACGGCCGGCGGAGGTCAGCTGATAGCCCCGCGCCTCGCGCTCCACCAGCCTCACGTTCAGGCTTCTTTCAAGAGACGCGACACGCCTGCCAAGTGTCGCCGCGCTCACCCCCGTCTGTTCGGCGGCACCGGCAAGACCGCCGGCCCTGGCGACCGCGAGAAAGAGCCTCAGATCTTCCCAATCCATATTTTGTTTCATTTTTGAAATCTCAATTTCAATTCAAAAACATGCAGATAGATGAATTTCATGAGAGATTATGCATCACACACTCCTTCAAAATCAAATATGAGAGGAATTTCGAATGACAATTCCAAGTACAGTCTTGCCCACCGGTACGACCGGTTGCAAAGGGTGCCACGCCTGGAACGACCCGCGCAGGAGCCTCTATCCGCATCATGCGGAACTCTGGCCGGAAGACCTTCCGGAGCATGTTTCTTTCGAAAGGCAGGCCATAACACTCAGACAGGCGAAACAGCGCGCCTGGGTGCGTGCATTTTTCCGGTTTCACTGGCTCCGTGCGTTCGCTGCCTTTGCACGGGCACCGCGCCTGCCGGGGCTCGTGCCGGAAGACCCGATGGAGCGTCGGACCGGATGCAAAACGACGGAACGCGATCGGATCGGGGACCACCGCACCAGTCGATAAGGAAGCTGCGCCCTTAAAGGCGCAGCCCGTCGCCGAAGGTCAGTCGGCCGAACCGGCCAGCAGGTGGCTGCCATGCGGGTTGTCGATGACCATTTTCCAAGACCCGTCCGGCTGCCTGCGCAACACGGCGATCGAGAGCCCCGCCGCCTCGACCGGTTTGCCTTCCGGACCGGTTCCGGTCATCTGCCAGGGCGCGATATGAACCGCAATGTCGCCCTCCACGATGACTTCGTGACCGGAATAGGAAAATTTCGGCGAGACGGTCAGGAACTGTTCGAAGGCCAGTCTCGCGCCATTCGGATCCGAGACGGGCTTGCCCGGCTCGAACATAATGGTCTGATCGGTCTCATAGGTCTGCATGACCGTGTCGAGGTCCCCTGCCTCGAACGAGCCGGTCATTTTTCCGATAAGGGCCAGAACGTCTTCCTGATCCTGTGTCATCTTGTCTGTTCCTTGTGCAATTGCCGGGACGGCAAGGGTTGAAAGTGCGATCACGGCCGCGGCCGTTGCTGCGTAACGTCGCTGGTTCATGGGGTCTCCGTTCATTGACAAGGCAAAGCGGTGCCAGTCCCGCCTGTTGCCAAGCCGGTTCGGTATTCAGTCGAGGTTTTCAGGTTCTGGCGGATCTGCGCCGGAAGCGATGCTAACGCCCCGGAGACAGAATTCTGGTGAGCTCGGTGCGGATATCCGCGGGGCAATTCCGATGCGGAACCGCCTGCTGGAGCTTGAAGGTCTTCAGGTCTTCGACCACGGTGCCGATCTCGTTCCTTGCATCGGAATAAGAGAGACGGGAACCGGCCGAATTCGGGTAGGAACCGGGCTGCACCCGGCCTGCCTCAAGCGCGGCCGGCAACCGTTTGCGGCAACTGCATTTCGTGTTCTCGCCGACCAGCCCGCAATGGCGGGAAGTGAAGGCGATCACTTCGGCACGGGCGCGCGACAGCCGCTTGCGGTAGGTCGCCGGTGCCAGCTCCAGGATCTGCGAGGCCTCGGACTGGTCCAGTTCGAAGACATCGCCGAGCACGTAGGCAAGCCGGAGATCCATCGACAAACACAGAAGCATCGCCATGGTGCAGGAGACCCGCAACTCGTTCAGAAGCAGCGCCTGATCGGGCGCATCCGGCGGGTCTGCAACAAGTCCCGTTTCCAGATCGGCGGCAAAGATTTCAAACGTCAGGCCGGGGTCGCGGTCGCGCAGTTTTTTCGCGCCGAGAATATGGCGGATGGCGATCCGGTGGGCCCAGGTGGAAAACGCGCTCTCTCCCCGGAACGTAGACAGTTTCGTCAGGATCCGGATCAGGATTTCCTGTGTCGCCTCACCGGCATCTTCCGGGTTGACCAGAACCCTGCGCGCAAGGTTGTAGATCCGGTCCTGAACGCTCAGCAGAACCGCTTCCACAGCTTGCCTGTCGCCATCCTGTGCGGCCCTGATCACTGCCGGTGATACATCTGCAATTGTCATGTCGCGATCCTGTATTGCGGTCGTTCACAGTGTTAGAGGGCAGTGCACCGGAATGTGTGACATATTTTTTTGATCAGCGCGCGGCTTGCACGAACGGACATGAAACGTCACTCTGCGCTCCCGTTCCCAGCGTGCTGTTCAGACACGAGTTTCCGATGACCCGCGACGAATTCGATGCCTTCTGCAAAAGCCTGCCCGCAACGACCCATGTGATCCAGTGGGGCAATGCCTCCGTCTGGAAGGTCGGCGGCAAGATCTTCGCGATATGCTCGCGCTGGGGCGACGGCGATCACCAGCGGATCGGGTTCAAGTGTTCCGACATGTCCTACGCGCTGCTCATCCAGCAGGAAGGCCTGATCCCCGCCCCTTATCTCGCCCGGGCGAAGTGGGTGCAGATGGAAAAGGAAGGCGCGCTTTCAGAAGAGGATCTGAAGGCCTATATCACCGCCGCCCACAAGATCATTGCAGGCAAGCTCACCAAAAAGGTCAGGAAAGAGCTCGGCCTTGGAGACTGACTTCACAGGCAAGTGGCGTTCGCTCACGCTGCTGATGGTGGCGGAGGTCGCCGGGATGGGCCTGTGGTTCATGTCCGCCGCGATCCTGCCGGATCTCACACGCGAGTATCCGATTTCCGAAATGCGGCAGGCGGCGCTTTCCAGCGCCGTTCAGATCGGGTTCGTCGTCGGTGCACTCGCCTCCGCGCTCCTCGGATTGGCCGACCGGATCGATCCGCGCCGGCTGTTTGCCTTCTGCGCGATCACGGCCGCGCTGTTCAACGCAAGTCTTCTTGTCGTGGAACCTGGGGGTACCGTCTCGATCCTGGCACGGTTTGCAACGGGCGCGCTGCTTGCCGGGGTCTATCCCGTGGGCATGAAGATCGCCGTTGGCTGGGGCCAGAAGGACCGGGGGTTTCTGGTCGGCGCGCTTGTCGGTGCCCTGACGCTCGGCTCGGCGGCGCCACACCTTCTGGCGCTTCTGGGCGGCGCCGACTGGCGCTGGAGCCTGACCGTCGCCTCGCTCGCTTCGGCAGTCGGCGGTGTGCTCTGCCTGTTCGCAGGTCTCGGACCGTTTCATGCCAGGGCTCCGCGCATGAAGATCGACGCGATCTTCACCGCCTGGACCAACGCCCGGATACGCTATGCCTATGCCGGCTATCTCGGTCACATGTGGGAGTTATATGCGATGTGGGCCTGGATCGGCGTCGCGCTCACGCTTTCCTTTTCCGCGCATATGGCAGAAGGCGAGGCCGTTTCCCTCTCCCGCCTGATCGCCTTTCTGACGATCGCCGCCGGCGGCGTCGCCAGCGTCCTTGCCGGCATTGTCGCCGACCGGGTCGGCAAGGCAAATATCGCGATCCTGGCCATGGCCGTCAGCGGCACCGCAGCGGTCGCCTCCGCCCTCACCTTCGGCGGCCCCGTCTGGCTGACGATCCTGTGCGTGCTTGTCTGGGGCGCGGCGATCCTGCCGGATTCCGCCCAGTTCTCCGCCCTCGTCGCAGACTACGCGCCGCCCGAACAGGCCGGCAGCCTGATGAGCTTCCAGACCGCCCTCGGCTTTGCGCTGACCTTCTTCACCGTCCAGCTCACACCGCTCGGCGCCGACCTGATCGGCTGGCCGGGCATGTTCGCCCTGATGGCCATCGGCCCGGCGCTCGGGATTTTAGGCATGTTCCGGCTGAAGCGGCTTTGATCATGAAGGGAAGGCTGCCCTTCAAGTTAGAAATCGTTGTGGTGGCATGCGGTTGGATTTTCTACTTCATGTTACGGGCAAATCTTGATCCATCGAAATACGGGGACCGGATGCTGGCGTGCCTAGTTATGGGGAATATTTATCTTACGATAGTATTCAGCAATAGAAAAAGCAAAAGAGAACATCTCACCTTTCGAACTGAACTGATTTCTTGCGCAGTTGGTTGGCTTGCATATTTTCTTACGATCTACCTATATCCGAACCTTGAATATACCGGGCTCTTTCTACTAATGAATATTATGATTTCGATTTATTTGATTCTGCCATTCATGATAAAGACTGTGCGCGATACTATTGAAAAAGATGATCTCTATTAGGAAGATAAACGATTTTCTTTCCCGTTTCAGGTCACACCGCTCGGGGCAGAGCTGATCGGCTGGCCGGGCACGTTCGCCCTGATGGCCATCGGCCCGGCGTTCGGGATCCTGTGCATGTTGCGGCTGAAGCGGATCGGGTGAAGATCAAGCAGCGGGTGCAGAGCCGTGTGGCCCATCCTTCGAGACAGGCCTATGGCCCTTCCTCAGGATGAGGTCTTGCGGATGTGAGGCGGAAACATTTGCGGCACAGTCTTCCGTTGTCATCCCTGCGAAGGCAGGGATCCAGTATCCCCTTGCCTGACCGTCGTCTTCACTGGCCAACCGCACGGACTACTGGTTCCCGGTCTTGCCGCCAGAGCGGCAAACCGGGACGACAAGCTGTGAGTTGGCCATCCTTCGAGACGAACCTAGCGGTCCTCCTCAGTATGAGAGAAGTGTGAGTGACACAGCCCTGCCATCGTCATCCCGGCCAAGCGCAGCGCGAGCCGGGACCGGGGAGGCAGAAGCTTCTCGGAAAACGAAAACAGTCGTCTCGGCTTTCCGGTCGCGGATCTGCGCTAACGCTTGTCCGGGACGGCGATTGGGTTCGCAGTTCAATCCCTATCCATCACCAGCTCGAACTCCGCATGGCCGAAATCCTTTCCGTTGATCCGGAGGCTGACGGCCTGGGTTCCGCCGTAGTAGACCCGCGTGGTGATCGGACGGATGGCGTGATCGCGGGACAGGGACACCGTCTCTCCCGGTTCCAATTTCACCTTCGTCCATTTGAAGACTTTCGGCGCGCGCGTTCCGTTGGCCTTCTTGAAATGAACCAGATAGTCGATCACGAGGTCCTGCGGCTTCCGGGCCGTGGAGGTCAGCCCGACCTCGAAGGTCAGCGCGTTGCCGTAAGTGACGGCCGGTGTCCTGACCAGCGGGCCGTCAACGCTGATCTCCGGCGGGTTCAGCCCGAAGGCCGTCAGCGTTCCGGCATGGCCCTGCTTGATGAGGGAACGGCAGGCGTGGCGCACCAGCTGCTGCCGGTTTTTGCCGGCACCTTTCAGCCAGCGTTTTGCGATCTCGGCGACGAGGTCCGGATGATCCTTGGCAATGTCATTGAGGTGATTGGCTACGGAACGGCGGACATAATCTTCCGGATCGTCCTTGAGCGCTTCCAGAAGCGGCAGGGTCGGTGCCGGGTCCTCGACGAGCTTCTTCAGACGCATGCCCCAGGGCAGGCGCGGGCGGGTGCCTTCGGAGACGAGCCGGCGGACATGGACGCTGTCGTCGTTCACCCAGGGCGTCATGATGGCGAGCGCCCGCTCCTGATCCCTGTCGAGAAACGGGCGCACTTCGAACTCGGCCGTCGCACGCTTGGTCATTTCCTTCAGGAGCGCAAAGGACTTGTCGAAGTCCTCCAGGCCAAAATCGGTGACGACCATGCCGAGCGGCATCATGCCCCAGCCCCTGATGCCCTTATCATCGCTTGCCCGGTCGACGCCTTCATTTTCAAGCGGGTGCAGAATCGATCTCAGAATGTGGAACTTTGCGTCCAGGGTTTCGGGGAGGATCTTGCCGGTCTCGTCGGCGATCAGCCGCGCACGCTGTTTCAGTTCGAGCTTTTCCAGTTCGGCCAGGATGGCGGCTTCGTAGGACGTACGGTCGAACCCTTGCAGATGCCGTTCGATATGCAGCCCGAGGCACTTTACGAGATCCGGCGAGATCTTGTTCTTGAATGGTTCCATCGTCGGTCCTTGTGCGTGACGGTTCGTTTGCCCAGTCTTTGCCAGAAGCTGACGTTCTGTCCCAGCCTCTTCCTGCCACTCTCCTGACAAGGACCGTCAGGATGAAACCAAAAGGCCACCCCGGTTTCCCGGAGTGGCCTTTTCGAAACGGACAGCACCCTCGTTCGCCACCCGTCCGAAGTCTGACGACATTCAGTCGATCCGGCGTCCTGTGTCCACGTCGAAGAAATGTACGTTCTCGGCGGCGGCATGCAGGAACAGTTTCTCGCCCGGCTCATGTTTGGCGTGGCTGGACACGCGCACGACGATTTCCGGTCCGTCATCCACGAGGCTGCAATAAAGGAAGCTCTCCGCACCGATCGGCTCCAGAACATTCACGGTCACTTCCAGCGTAACGCCGTCGCCGGTGCCCGGCGCATCGGTGACTTCCAGATGTTCCGGCCGGATGCCGATTGTGTAGCGGTCCCGTCCCTTGGTGTTCTGACCGGACAGACCGCCGCCTTCTTCGCCGGCAAGACCGTTTTCCCCTGCCTTGACCTTCAGGAGGTTCATGGCCGGTGAACCGATGAAACTGGCAACGAAGGTCGAGGCCGGCTTGTCATAGACATCGATCGGGGCCCCGATCTGTTCGATGTTGCCGCCATTCAGGACGATCAGGCGGTCGGCCAGGGTCATGGCCTCCAGCTGGTCATGGGTGACATAGACGCTGGTGGTGCCGAGCGAGCGCTGCAGGCGCTTGATCTCGACACGCATCTGGACGCGCAGCTTGGCATCCAGGTTGGACAGCGGCTCGTCGAACAGGAACGCGGCGGGTTCGCGCACGATGGCGCGGCCCATGGCAACGCGCTGGCGCTGGCCACCGGACAGCTGCCGCGGCCGGCGGTCGAGAAAGTCACCGATTTCGAGAATGCGGGCGGCTTCCTTCACGCGGCGGTCGATTTCGTCCTTGGCAATGCCGCGGTTCTTCAGACCGTAGGCCAGGTTGTTATAGACCGACATGTGCGGATAGAGCGCGTAGTTCTGGAACACCATGGCAATATCGCGATCGGCCGGATCGACGTCATTGACCAGCCGGTCGCCGATCTTGCATTCGCCCGTCGTGATGTCTTCCAGGCCGGCAATCATGCGCAGCAGGGTCGACTTGCCGCAGCCGGACGGGCCGACAAGCACGATGAACTCGCCGTCGGCAATATCGATGGAGACGCCTTTGACGGCCTCCACATTGCCCGCATACACCTTCCGGACGGCGTCGAGAGTGATCGTTGACATAAGTTACCTCTAGTTTCTCACTTGTCGCTCTCGACGAGCCCCTTGACGAACCAGCTTTGGAAAATCACCACGATGAGCACGGGCGGAACGATCGCGAGGATCGCCAGCGCCATTGCCTCGTTGAAGGCCGGGATCTGGGCACCGACCCAGACCTGCAGGATCTGCTTGATGCCGCGCACCAGCGTGAACAGGCTCTCATCCGTCGTCATCAGGGTCGGCCACAGATACTGGTTCCAGCCAAAGACGAACATGATGATGAAGATCGCGGCGATCATGGTCTGTGACAGCGGCACAAGGATATCCTTGAAGAATTTCCACGGACCGGCACCATCGATACGCGCCGCTTCCAGGAGTTCATCGGGAACCGACAGGAAGAACTGACGGAAGAAGAAAGTCCCCGTCGCCGACGCGATCAGCGGGACGATCAGTCCCGAATAGGTGTTCACCATGCCGAGCTGCTGGACGATCTCGTAAGACGGCAGGATGCGGACTTCCAGGGGAAGCAGCAGGGTCGCGAAGATGATCCAGAAGCAGAGCGAGGCCATCGGGAAACGGAAATAGACGATCGCATAGGCCGCGAGCATCGAAATGATGATCTTGCCGATGGCAAAGCCGAGGCCGAGGATCATCGAGTTCTTGAGCATCACGAAACCGTCGACTTCCTTGGTAAACCCGCCGGCCTGGAACAGGACCGTTTCGTAGTTTTCGAGGAACTTGCCGCCGGGAAGGAACTGGACGCCTTCCTTGTAGACCGTGATGGCATCGTGCGTGCTCGTCATGAGGGTCAGAACGACCGGCGAGACCATGAAGAAGACGCCGACAAGCAGAATGACGTGGTCCCAGATCTGGTTCTTTTTCATTTCCGGCTCCTCACGTGTAATGCACACGCCGCTCGATCAGGCGGAACTGTATGATTGTCAGGATGAACACCAGGGCCATCAGGATGACGGACTGTGCCGACGAGCCGCCCAGGTCATTGCCCCGGAATCCGTCGAGATAGACCTTGTAGACGAGGGTTACCGGGTTGTTGCCCGGCTCTCCCTTCACCATCACGTCGATGATGCCGAACGTGTCGAAGAAGGCGTAGGTGATGTTGATGATCAGCAGGAAGAACCCGGTCGGCGCCAGAAGCGGGAAGGTGACGGTCCAGAATCTGCGCATGCCGGAGCGGCAGTCAATGCTGGCCGCTTCCTGAACGGATTTGGATATGCCCTGCAGACCGGACAGAAAGAAGATGAAGTTGACCGGGATCTGCTTCCAGACCGAGGTGACGATCATGGCGAAGCTGGTGTCGAAATAGTTGACGCCGATCTGCATCTTCCAGCCGAACATGGCGAAGAAATCGACGATCGGCCCGACGTGCTGGTCGAACAGAAGCACACCGATCAGGCCGGCCACCGGAGGCGCAACCGCATAGACCCACATCAGCAGCGTCTTGTAGCTGGACGCGCCGCGGATGACCTTGTCCGCCTTGACCGCCAAGAGAAGGGCGATGCCAAGCGACAGGAAGGTCACGAAAAACGTGAAGACGGCGGTGAAGCGCGCGACGCGGCCATAGTCGGACGACGTCAGCGTGTCTGTGAAGTTGTCGATGCCGACAAAGGTCGAGCCGAAGCCGAAGGGATCTTCAAGATAAAAGGACGATCGGACCGCCTCAGCCGCCGGCCACAGGAAGAAGATCGTCACGATGGCCAGCTGCGGCAGAAGCAGCAGATAGGGCAGCAACGGGGACTTGAACTGGACTTTTTTCATATGGCCGCGACCTGATTGTTGCTCGACCGCAGAGGGCGGGAAAGCGGGCTGTCACCAGGCCGGCCCGCTTCATGAGCATGGAAATGGGGGCGCAGGTGATGCGCCCCCAGGACAAGTGGTCCGTCCGGCTTAGTTGCCGGTGGTCTTGGAGAAACGCTCGAGAAGCTTGTTGCCTTCTTCTTCGATGGCAGCAAATGCATCTTCAACAGAGGTTTCGCCGGACATGATCTTGCCGTACTCACGGTTCATGACGTCGCGGATCTGGACGTAGAAACCCATGCGGTAGCCCTTGGTCCAGTCGCCGCCCGGCAGGGTCAGCTGCTTGATGCCGATTTCAGCGGCCGGGGTGCTCTCGTAGTAGCCGTCCTTCTTGGCCAGGTCGTAAGCGGCGGTCGTGATCGGCACATAACCGGTTTCCTTGTGCCACATGTACTGGACTTCCGGAGAGGTCAGGTACTCGAAGAAGGAAGCAACGCACTTGTTTTCATCGTCCGGCTTGCCGGCCATGGAAAACAGGGCCGCGCCGCCGATGAATGTGCCGGTGCCGGCGCCGTCAACTGCATCCCAGTAAGGCAGGTAGGTCGCGGAGAACGGGAACTCGACGGTTTTCTGGATGCCGCCGAAGGACCCCGAGGAACCGAGCCACATGGCAACCTTGCCTTCGTTGAACGGGGTCTGGTTGTCGCCCCAGCCGGTGCCGTAGTAGCCGAACATGCCGTCGTCCAGCCAGCCCTTGACGGCGGTGAAGTGGTTCTTGATCGGCTCACCGAATACCAGCTTGGTGTCCTTGGAACCGTCGTAACCGTTGTTGTTGGTCGCGAACTGAAGGTTATGACGGGACTTGAAGTTCTCGGTGAAGATCCACGGCAGGTGGGACTGGGCGAGCGGCACATAGCCGGCTTCTTTCAGCTTCGGAGCGATTTCCTGGAATTCTTCCCAGGTCTTCGGAGCTTCAACGCCCGCTTTTTCCAGAGCTTCCTCATTGTAGTAGAGGATCGGCGTGGACGAGTTGAACGGCATGCCGATCATCTTGCCGTCGCTGTCGGCGTAGAAGTTGCGGACACCTTCGATATAGTCTTCGATGTTGAAGCCGACACCGGCGTTTTCAAGGATGTCCTGAGCCGGGATGACCGCGCCCTTGGCGCCGATGATGGTCGCTGCGCCCGCATCGAAGACCTGCAGGATGTTCGGCTGTTCGCCTGCACGGAAAGCGGCGATACCGGACGTCAGGGTCTCTTCGTAGGTGCCCTTGTAGACCGGGGTGATCTTACAGGCACTCTGGTCGGCGTTGAAACCGTTTGCGATGTCTACAACGACTTCACCGAGACGGCCGCCCATTGCGTGCCACCAGGCGATGTCGGTCGCTGCATAAGAAGCAGAGGAAGTTCCCAGAAGGGCAGCCGCAGCAACGAAGCTGGCGACGGTCTTACGATAAGCCATGTTTATTTGCTCCCACATTGGAGGGCGATATGCCCCGGTCAGCAGTTTGTTCTCTCGGTGCCACAACGGCTTTTTCCGGCACCTGAAACGATAACGCCTGCGTTTCGTATTGTTTTCATATGAACGTTGTATGACGCTCATATGAACATTTAAACACGCCTTAACCGCGTCCGCAATCGAGAAGGGGCTTTACTTTGCACCTATCTTGCCACGGTTCGGAAATCGAAGGTTTCCTCAATCGCATTTTCAGGAAAACTGACCAAGCGGCCACCTTGGCATGCGCCCTTTGCAACACTCTTTTGCCGCTGTCCGCCACCGGCCCGATAGAAAGCTTAGTCGGCTTACAGGAAGCTTCGGCACCACCTGTCCGCAGAAACAATGACCGTGTATTTTTGCCATGCAACGACGGATTTTCCGATGAGACGCGCCTGCTGCGCCCGGGTGCGATTCGCGCGGCGCAAAATCCGGCTTTGACGGGAACGCGGTTGGCCTTATGTTCAAAAGGGACCGTCAACCCGATGCCATTGCCGCCAGATCATGTCCCTGCCGTTTTCCTCCGCCTATCCGCTGAAACGCGCCCGTGCCCATGAAGTGTGCGGCGAAGGCGGCCTGGTCTTTGCCGCGATCACGGCCGGCCAGGCAAGCGGTCCGGTGGTCTGGGTGTCGGAACGCTGGCGCCCCGTGGTCAACCCGGAAGGGCTTGCGCCCTATTGCGATCCGGGCAAGCTTTTGATCACCCGCGCCGATACGCCGCTGAATGTCCTTGCCAGTGCGGAAACCGCGCTCCGGTCCGGTGCGGTGGGGCTTGTGGTCGCCGAGATCACCGACCCGATCGGGCTGACGGAGGGCCGCAGGCTGCAGCTGGCCGCCGAAACCGGCGGAACGACGGCGCTTCTTCTGGTGCCGGAAGGCGGTGGCAGCAACGCGGCGGAGACAAGATGGCGCTGCAGCGGCCTGCCCGCGCCCGGTGCGCATGGCCGGGAGACGCCCCCATCAACCGGCCCTTGGCAAAATGATCACGACTCGACTCCCTGGCTGTGGTCGATTATAAAGAACAAAACAGGAACATTGTCAGAGTGGGTAGTGCGTTGGGATGCAGCGGCGCATCGTGTCATTGTGGTTTCCGAGGCTGGCGGCTGAGCGTTCGCTCCGCGCCAATCCCGTTGACGCGCCTTTTGCCCTGACCCTTTACGACCGCAATTCCGAACGCGTCTACGACCTGTGCCCGCGCGCGGAAAGCGCCGGTCTCAACAGGGGCATCACGCTTGTCCATGCCAGAAGCTTCTGCCCCGGGCTGCTGACCCGGCCCGCCGACCCGAAAGCCGACCAGCGTTTTCTGCGCCTGCTGGCCCGGTGGGCGACCCGCTACTGTCCCTGGGTCGGTCTCGACGGGCTGAACGGCCTGTTCCTGGACATCACCGGCTCGGCGCATCTGATGGGGGGCGAGGCGCCCTTACTTGACGATATCCGTGCTCGTCTTGCCCGGGCCGGTCTTACCGCCCGGCTTGGTCTTGCCTCCACGCCGGGCACCGCCTGGGCGCTGTCCCGCTTTGCCGAAGGCATCGCCGGACCGGGCGAAACGCTTGCCCGTATCGGCCCCCTGCCCTTGGCGGCCCTGCGCCTTGCCGACCAGACCTGTACCAGCCTGGAGCGGCTCGGCATTGCCACCGTCTCCGATCTTTACAACCTGCCGCGGGCAAGCGTGGCCCGGCGCTACGATCCGGAGGTGCTGCGCCGCCTCGACCAGGCGCTCGGCACTCTCCCCGAACAGATCTCTCCCTTGAAGGAAGATATCAGCTTCGCCGTGCGCATGACCCTGCCCGACCCGATCGGCCTTGTGGACGACGTCATGGCCGGGGCGGAACGGCTGATCGGCCATTTGTGCGAACAGCTGGACACGGCCCAAAAAGGCGCCCGCAGCCTGAAACTGACCTTCCGCAGGGTGGACCAGGAAAACCAGTCGGTCGAACTGCGCCTGGCCCGGCCGATGCGCGACGGCGACCGGATGCTGGCCCTGTTCGAACGCGGGGTCAGCGCGGTCGATGCCGGCTACGGCATCGACATGATCCGCCTGGAAGCCACCCGGGTGGAAGATCTCGGCCCCCGTCAGCTGACCCCGTCGCAAACCCTGGAAAAGGACAGCCTCGCCGATCTGATCACCCAGCTCGGCAACCGCATCGGGCTGGAAAATATCCAGCGCTTCACCCCCGTCGACAGCCATATCCCGGAACGCAGCTTCAAGCTGGTGCCTGCGGCCTACAGCACGCCGGTCCGCTCCTGGCCCTACCGGCGTCCGCGTCCGTTGCGTCTTTTCCCTCCCGAACCGATCACCGGGGCCGGCACCACACCGCCGCCCCGCTTCCGCTGGCGCGGCCGCGCCCTGACGACGCTTCAGGCCGAAGGCCCGGAACGGATCACGCCGGCCTGGTGGGAAGGCGACGACGACTGGACACGGGGCCTGCGCGACTACTGGCGCATCGCCACGGGCCAGGGCCAGCGCCTGTGGCTGTTCCACACGCCGCAGAACCCCGGCTGGTATGTGCAGGGGGAGTTCGGCTGATGTTTCTTTCTGCCCTCTCCTTTTCTTCCCGCCGTCCCGGCCCTCCTCAGGATGAGGGGTCGGGGACGAAGGTGGCAGCATCAGGGACAGGTTTTCCGGCTGCCTCGCCTCATCCGCTATTGTCATCCCGGCCGAGCGCAGCGAGAGCCGGGACCCACTCGTTTTCAGAGCCCTTAGAAGGAAGCCGGCGCAGAGGCCAGAACCTCCTGCTTCGGCAAGCTGAAAGGCGAGTAGGCCCCGGATCTGCGCTGACGCTTGTCCGGGGTGACAGCAGGAGGAAGAGGCGGGAGGTCCGCCGATGACCTCTCACGTCTCACCGGAGAGCCTGCACTGGGATGTTCCCCGGCATGCGGAGCTGACGGTTACGTCCAATTTCACCTTCCTGCGCGGAGCCTCCCACCCGGAAGAGCTTGTCACGCGGGCCGCAGAACTCGGGCTTGAGGCGATTGCGATCACCGACTGGAATTCCCTGGCCGGTGTTGTCCGGGCCTATTCGGCGCTCAAGGAAATCAGGCGCGCGGCAAGCGAAGGCGGGGTGCCCGTGCGCTCCCATTCGCAGATCGACGCCTCCTCCCGGCAGCAGACGAACGAGATCCCGCCCCTGCCCGTGCCGGAGGTGCTGAAGCTGCCGCGGCTGATCGTCGGCGCCCGGCTGGTGCTCACCGACAGCCCGGTCGACTTCGTCGCCCTGCCGACCGGCCGGGCCGCCTATGAGCGGCTCAGCCAGCTGCTGACCCTCGGCAAGCGGCGGGCGGAAAAGGGCGACTGCCACCTGGACTTCGAGGATGTGGTCAAGTTCTCCGAGGGCCTCATCTTCATCGCCCTGCCCCAGGGCGGCCACACGCAGGAGGCCTTTTCGAAAACCGCCCGGGATCATATCCGCACGCTGCGCCAGGAAGTTCCGGGCCACGTGTTCCTGGGGGCAGCGCCCCGGTATGACGGCACCGACCAGGCCTGGTTCCGCGCCTGCGCGAAAGTGGCCCATTCTCTCGCAACCCCCATGGTCGCGGTCGGTGATGTCATGATGCATCATGCCGGACGGCGGCGGCTTGCCGATGTGCTGACCTGCCTGCGCGAAGGCTGCACCATCGACGAGATCGGCACACGGGCGCTGCCCAATGGCGAGCGGCGGCTGAAGTCGGCCGCCGACATGACCCGCCTCTACCGCCACCACCCGGCGGCCCTCCGGCGCACGGTCGAAATCGCCACGCGCTGCAGCTTCGACCTGTCGGAACTCTCCTATGAATATCCGGACGAGATCACCGACGGGCAAGACCCGCAGGAGCGGCTGGAGCGGCTGACCTTCGAAGGCCTGGAGATGCGCTATCCCGCCGGTGTGCCGGAGCATGCGCAAAACCTGGCGCACAAGGAATTGCGGCTGATCCGCAAACTGAAGTTCGCCGCCTATTTCCTGACGGTCCATGACATCATCCGCTTTGCCCGCAGCCGGCATATCCTGTGCCAGGGGCGCGGCTCGGCGGCCAATTCGATCATCTGCTACGCGCTCGGCATCACCGATGTCGGGCCGGAAACCATCACCATGGTCTCGGAACGTTTCATTTCCGAACACCGGGGCGAGCCGCCGGATATCGACGTCGATTTCGAACACGAGCGGCGCGAGGAGGTGATCCAGTATGTCTACGAGAAATACGGCCGCCACCGGGCCGGGCTCTGCGCCACGGTGATCCATTTCCGCACCCGCGCGGCCATCCGCGAAGTCGGCAAGGTGATGGGGCTGAACGCGGATGTGACCGCGGCGCTCTCCGGCCAGATCTGGGGCAGCTCCAACAGCGGGCCGGACGATGCGCGGATGAAGGAGCTCGGACTGGACCTGGAGAACCGGCGCATTGCCCAGACGATCGAACTCATCCGGGAAATCATCGGCTTTCCGCGCCATCTCAGCCAGCATGTCGGCGGCTTCGTGATCACGCAAGGCAGGCTCGACGCGCTCTGCCCGATCGAGAACGCGGCGATGGAAAACCGCACGGTGATCGAATGGGACAAGGACGATATCGACGCGCTCGGCATCCTCAAGGTCGACATGCTCAGCCTCGGCATGCTGACCTGCATCCGCAAGTGTTTCGACCTGATCGACAGCCATCATGACCGGGCGTTCACCCTGGGCACCGTGCCCCAGGCCGACACGGCCACCTATGACATGCTGTGCAAGGCCGATGCGATCGGCGTGTTCCAGGTGGAAAGCCGCGCGCAGATGAACTTCCTGCCGCGCATGCGCCCGCGCGAATTCTACGATCTCGTCATCGAGGTGGCGATCGTCCGCCCCGGACCGATCCAGGGCGGCATGGTGCATCCCTACATCAACCGCCGCCAGGGCAAGGAGCCGGTCCGGTTTCCGTCGAAGGAATTGGAGGAGGTGCTCGGCAAGACGCTCGGCGTGCCGCTGTTCCAGGAGCAGGCCATGCAGATCGCCGTCGTCGCCGCCGGGTTCACCCCCTCGGAAGCCGACAAGCTGCGCCGCTCCATGGCGACCTTCCGGCGCATGGGCACGATCGGCCAGCTGCGCGAGAAATTCATCGCCGGCATGATCCGGCGCTGTTACGACCGGGAGTTCGCCGAAAGCTGCTTCGGCCAGATCGAAGGGTTCGGCGAATACGGCTTTCCGGAAAGCCATGCGGCCGCCTTTGCCATGCTCGCCTATGTCTCGGCCTATCTCAAATGCCATTACCCGGCCGAGTTCGCCTGCGCGCTCCTGAACTCGCAGCCGATGGGGTTCTATGCCCCGGCGCAGATCGTGCGCGATGCCCGCGAACACCAGGTCGAGGTGCGGCCGATCTGCGTCAACACGAGCCTTTGGGACAACACGCTGGAGCGGCGCAGCGACGGCGCGCTGGCGCTCAGGCTCGGTTTCCGCCAGATCAAGGGCATGCGCGAGGAGGATGCCGACTGGATCGTGGCCGCGCGCGGCAACGGCTATCCGGATACCGAGACGCTCTGGCTCAGGACCGGCGTGCCGCCGGCGACGCTGGAACGTCTTGCGGAGGCCGACGCCTTTGCCGGCATGGGC
The DNA here is from genome assembly GCF_965229775.1 of Roseibium sp. Classification (GTDB taxonomy): domain Bacteria; phylum Pseudomonadota; class Alphaproteobacteria; order Rhizobiales; family Stappiaceae; genus Roseibium. The sequence goes on along the minus strand of NZ_OZ245929.1, from coordinate 2,517,745 downwards.
CTGAGCCGCCGGGATGCGCTGTGGCAGGTAAAGACCATCCGCAGCCCGAAGCCGCTGCCGCTGTTCAACGACCCGATCGACGGCGAGGCGATCTTCGAGCCGGATGTGCTCCTGCCCGCCATGCATCTCGGCCAGGAGGTGGTAGAGGACTATCTTTCCACCCGCCTGACCCTGCGCGCCCATCCGATGGAGCTGCTGCGCCCGCACATCCCGCAGCTGACGCCCCATGACCGGCTGGCGCGGCTCACGCCTTACGAGGCCCGGCGCGTCTCCGTCGCCGGCCTTGTTATCACCCGCCAGCGCCCCGGCACCGCCTCGGGCGTCATCTTCATCACGCTGGAGGACGAGACCGGGGTTTCCAACGTGGTCGTCTGGCCGAAGATGTACGAGAAATTCCGCGCCGCCGTCATCGGCGGACGGCTTCTGAAAGTGACCGGACGACTGGAGCGCGAGGGCATTGTCGTCCACCTGATCGCCGATCACATCGAGGACTGCTCGCACAAGCTCGCCCTGCTCGGCCATCCCAATGACGAGGTCCTCGGCCAGATGACCGGCAAGACCGACGAGGTGCCGGTGCATCTCAAGTCAGCCGCTCCCAAGCCACGTGCCATGCACCCGCGCGACCAGGCGAAGAAACTGTTCCCGAGCCGGGATTTTCATTGAGCGCCACCACGCAATGCACAATGGATTACCGAGGGTACGGACCCATAAATGAAGTTAATTTGGTTTGGATCGTTTTGACCAGCTGCGAGAAGCGGAAGCGCAGAAAATGTGGTTCATTTTCAAGCCTTTCGCGACGCGGCAGATGGTCAAAACGGCCAAATCCGAAGGACGGCAAAATGGCTTCACCTCGCAGCGTCACCGCGCTTGACCGGGCATAAAGCCCGCTCTGCGCACGCTTCCTCGCGCGGTTTTGCCATTTCTGCCGCCAAATCGGCTTCATTTATGGGTCCATACCCTAAGGTAAATCTTTTTTGCATTCGTATGCAAACGTGCTACCCTGCCTTTGGAAATTGCGGTCAACCGCACGATCCTGGGAGGAAACTGAACAATGAACAGACGGACACTTCTTGCGGCAGTGACGGCCGCGGGACTGGCATGGAGTGTGCCTCAGGCCACTGCCGAAGACCTGCCCCACGGCCTGACGGCCGGCAAACCATTCGACGGTACCAAGCTGAACATCCTGAGCGTCGTCACGCCCCAATTCGACGGGCTGATGCTGCGCGACGGCGAGTTCACCGAACTGACCGGTATCGAAACCGAGTGGACCTTCATTCCCTTCGGCAGCCTTCAGGAGAAAATCAACGCCGAGGGTATCGCCGCGAACGGCACCTTCGACGTGGTCAACTATCTCGACAGCTGGGGACCGCCCAACGCGCACTGGCTGATGCCGATCGACGAGCTGATGGCGCGCGACGGCATCTCGATGGACCGCTACCCGGCCGCGTTTGCAAGGTCGGCCCAGTTCGAGGGCAAGACCCTCGGTTTTCCGCTGCGCGCCCACCCCCAGCTCATGTTCTACCGCGCGGATCTCATTTCCGAACCGCCCAAGACCTGGGAGGACGTGGTTCGCATCGGCAAGGAGCTGAAGGAAAGCAATCCGGACATCGCGCCGCTCGCGCTCTACTTCAACAATGACGGCAACAGGCAGAACCTGTTCATCTGGCTGAACTTCCTGTGGGCCGCCGGCGGCGATGTCTTCAACGACAATTGCACACCGGCCTGGACCACGGAGGAAGCCCTGAAGGCAACGGAAGACTACATCGCCCTGCACACGGTGCATGAAGTCACCAATCCGAATTCCGTGGCCTTTGTCGAACAGGACGCACGCCAGTCGTTCATGCAGGGCAAATCCGCGATGATCCCCGTCTGGTGGTGGGCGTATTCCGGTTTCCATAATCCGGATTCCAGCACGCTGACCAAGGACCAGGTCGCTTTCGCTGGCATGCCTTCCTATCAGGGCGCCACGAAAACCTACGCCATTTCCATGCCGTTCTCGATCTCCGAGTATTCCAAGAACAAGGATGCGGCCTGGGAGTTCATGAAGTGGCTTTCCAACCCGGAGATGGACAAGGCCAACGCGGTTGAGCGAGAAGTTGCCGGCAAGCCGATCGTCAACAACGTGGTCACGCACATCTCCTCGCTGCAGGATCCGGATGTGAACGCCGCCAATGACGGCATCCAGGCGGCTGCATGGGATTCCCTGAAGGAGTCCGACATCATGCCGCAAATCGCCGAATGGCCCGAGGTCGGCGACCTCCTGTCAGCGGCCATCGCGGAAGCTGCGGCAGGCGGAGACGTCCGCGAACTCATGACCGGCGCCGCCGAGCAGGCGACCCGCGTCCTTCGCCGCTCCGGCTGCATCCAGTAAGGTCCGAAAGCCCCTCTCCGCCCAGGAGGGGGGCACGCAATCCCATGCGCGACAACACACTCAAATACGTGCTGGTGCTTCCGGCAGTGATGGTGGTTTTTGCGACCGCGATCTGGCCGCTGATGGAGAGCGCACGCCTGTCGGCAACCGTCGGGCGGCTGAACCGGCCCGGCTCGCTCGACCAGTATATCGGCCTGGAAAACTATACCTGGGCCTTCTTTGAAGAGCCCGCCTTCTGGAATTCGGTCTGGGTCACCGGCATCTACACCCTCCTCACGGTGGGTCTGACGACGCTGCTGGCACTGGGGCTGGCGCTTCTGCTGGCTCCCGGCGGACGGCTGCGCTCGGGCGTGCAAACGCTGCTGATCCTGCCGTTTGCGATGTCGCCGGCGCTTATCGGGGTCTCGTTCCGCTTCATGTTCAATCCGGAATTCGGGCTGTTCGACGCCTTTTTCGGCGCGGTAATGCCGCCGCTGGCCGATGTCAGCTGGCTCGCCGACCCGACGCTTGCCTTCGCGGTCTGCGTCATGGCCGATGTCTGGGGCTGGATCCCTTTCCTGACGCTGGTCCTGATCGGGGGGCTGGCTTCCGTCCCGCAGGACACGATCGAGGCCGCCCAGGTCGACGGCGCATCCGGGTGGCGGGTCTTCAGGGACATCACGCTGCCGCAGCTCGCCCCGGTGCTCGCGGTCGTGATCATCCTGAAATCGATCTTCTCGCTCAAGACCTTCGACCAGATCTTCATGCTGACCAATGGCGGGCCGGGAACGGCCACCCAGACGCTCAGCCACTACATCTATTTCAACGGGATGAAATACGGCCAGATCGGATACGCGGCGTCCGTCGCCTGGCTGATGGTCATTCCGATGATCCTCCTGACATATCTCTACGCGAGATACGTTTTCCGGAAGGACTGACATGACCGGCAGGCAACGCAAACAGTTCTGGAACGCGGTTCAGCTGACCCTCATCCTGATCGCCACCTTCATCATGCTGGTTCCGATCGTCTGGATCTTCCTGGCGGCGTTCAAGACGCACGTCGACGTCTACCAGCTCAAACTGTTCTTCCGGCCGACGCTGGAGAATTTCGGCACCGTTTTCGATGACCCCTACCGGCTCGGCGAAAAGCTCTACAACTCCACCGTGGTCGCCTTCGTCACGGTGGTCTTCGCCATTCCGATCGCGACCTGTGCCGCCTATTCCTTCAGCCGGTTCCGCCTGCGCGGCGAGACGACGATGCTGGTGATGATCCTGGCGACCCAGTTCGTCCCGGCAGTCGTGATCATCCTGCCGTTCTTCGTCATGTTCCGCGATATCGGGCTCCTGGACACCCGCCTCGGCCTGATCCTGGTGAACCTCGCCATCGTGATGCCCTTCGCGATCTGGATGATCAAGGGGTTCATCGACGGGATCCCGATGGATACCGAGGAGGCCGCCATGGTGGACGGCTCCTCGCGGCTCCAGGTGATCCGCAACATCGTGCTGCCCATGGCGGCGCCGGGGCTGCTCACCGCGGCGATCTTCTGTTTCATCATCGCGTGGAACGAGTTCCTGTTCGCGCTCATTCTCACCAACAAGGACGCGGTGACGCTGCCGATCGGGCTGGCGCTGTTCAAGGGCGAGGAAGGCGACCTCTGGAACCTCCTGTCCGCCGCAGGGATCATCATCATGGCGCCGATGTTCATTCTGGCGCTCATCATCCGGAAATATTTCGTACAGGGCATGACCATGGGAGCGGTGCGGTAAATGGCTGAGGTGATCCTCAAGAACCTGACCAAGCGCTGGGGCGACTTTGTCGGCGTTGACAACCAGTCCCTCGACATCCACGACAAGGAATTCCTGGTGCTGCTCGGGCCGTCGGGATGCGGCAAGACGACAACCATGCGGATGATCGCCGGGCTGGAGGAACCGACCTCGGGCGAGATCCGGATCGGGGACCGGGTCGTCAATGACGACCTGCCGAAGGACCGGGACGTTGCCATGGTCTTTCAGAATTACGGCCTTTATCCGCACATGACCATATTCGACAACATCGCCTACCCGCTGAAGGTGCGCGGCACGCCGAAGGCCGAAATCCGCCCCCGGGTGGAGCGCGCGGCAGAGCAGGTGGAACTGACCCAGTTTCTCGACCGAAAGCCCAAGGCGCTATCGGGCGGCCAGCGCCAGCGCGTCGCGCTCGCCCGCGCCATCGTGCGCACGCCGAAAGTGTTCCTGATGGACGAGCCGCTGTCGAATCTCGACGCCAAGCTGCGGGTGACCATGCGCGCCGAACTGAAACATCTCAGCCGGGAACTGAAAGTGACGACCGTCTATGTCACCCATGACCAGATCGAGGCGATGACGCTGGCCGACCGGGTTGCCGTGATGAAGCACGGGATTATCCAGCAGCTTGGAACGCCGGACGAGATCTACAACGACCCGGCCAATCTCTTCGTTGCCGGGTTCATCGGCTCTCCGGCAATGAACCTCGTGCGCGGCAGCGTCAGGGGCGGTCACTTCCTCACCGAAAACGGCCTGCGCCTCGCACCGATCGCAACCGGAGACAGGGACGATGTCGTCCTGGGCGTGCGCGCGGACGACATCAACGTGCACGAGGCGGGCGCCGGGGATATCGACGCGCCGATCTATGCCTTTGAAAACACCGGTGAGGCTTCTTTCCTGACCGTCGAGTGGGGCCAACAGCGGGTGATCGCCCGCGGCGACCGGCACCTGCGCAAGGACCAGGACGACATCGTCGGCCTCAGCCTCAACCCGGATCATCTCTATCTCTTCGATCCGAAGAGCGAGAAGCGAATACGGCTTTGACACAAGGCGGCGTGCTGAACGTGAACAGCCTTTTTGGATTCCGCACCTAGGGTGTTTGTTCGAGCCCCAGCGGATTGCCGAACCCGATCCTTGAACTCACGTACCAGCGCTCCGGGCTGAATTGGTAAAGGGTCGAGATCCGGCACCATGCGCCGCCACAGGGAGCCATCACCGTGATTGCATCGCCGGGACCGGGCGGGTGGACACCGGCCATGACCGGCTCGGTGATGATCCCGAAAAAAATCTGAGGCATGCCAATGTAAAGAAAGCGGACAGCGGCATCGTACTCCGGGTCTTGCCCGGCAGCGTCCGCTTCTTGCGTCATCGAGACAAGCTCAACGCCGCAGGATTCGAGACGGCCCGCATCATCGTAACTCACATTCCAGAATGGATGACCGCCGGCGGCGTCGCGTTCACTGTCTCCGGTTCTGGTGACGGCGAACGATTCTCCCTTCCATCCCGGTCTTTCAAAACCCAAGCCGTGAATGTCGTCACGGGCGATGACGAACCCCTTTGGTGCCGCTTCAACAAGGTTCTTCTCGCCACGGTAAAGCGCGCGGCACATGACCTGGGTGACGCGAAAAACCGTCCAGAGACCGGACAGATCCTTTTCCGGCGTCACCAGCGAAAACGAACTCAGATACGCCGAATAATCGCCCTGACCCTCTGCGCCGAGAACGTCCGGACCCGGCTGCCTCGAATTGGACACGGCGCCAAATCCATGCGGCGCGAAGGGAAGTCCGCTGTTGTCGGCCTCGAAAATGAACTTGTCCTGGCCTACGGCGTCCGAATGCGCGGCGAACACGAGCAGCGCGAACAGCCCTGCCAGGCACACCAGTTGCCGGTTCAAGCGGAAAACCCGCTGCGCTGCACCGCGTGGTTTCGCAACTGACACTTGAGATTCTCCTTTTCAACGAAGCATACCTCAAAGGCGCGACATGCGACATGTGTCGAGGCCGCAGAGTGATTTTTCTCATTTTGCCGTGTCACTCAAGTCAGCATGCATCCGCCTATCTCGAAGTTTCCTTTCCCTCCGCTATACTTTCCGCCATGGGACAGATATCGGCGTTGTTCGCGCAAAAGGTGATTGATGCGGTGACCGCGGCGGACCCTAACGGGGGCGCGCGCAGGCGCGTGCTTTTTCAGTCGGTCGGCGTTGATCCAGATGCACCTGTCGATCCGAAGCAGATGGTGCCGGACACGGACTACTACGCACTGTGCGAGCGGGTCGTTAGGGAGGATCCGCACGGAGCGTCCGTACCGATCCGCGTCGGCTCTTCCATGCGCTGCGACGACTACGGCGCGTTCGGGCTGGCCTGGAAATCGGCGATCGACCTGCGCGGTTCCTACCAGCGCGCGGAACGCTATGCGCGGGTGCTGACCAGCGTGTCCACCTATGAATGCGTCGCGGAAGACGGCCGGTTCTTCATGACCCTCAACCGTACCGGCGCGCGCCATCTCGGCATGCGCCTGTCGAACGAACAGACCATCGTCGCGGTCACGCAGATCAGCAGGGAAGTGGCGCAGGGGCCATTTTCGCCGGACGCCGTCTACTTCAAGCATTCCGCCCCGGACGATATCTCCGCGCATGAAAGCTATTTCGGCTGCCCGGTCCACTATGGGGCCGATCGCGATGCCATCGAAGTGTCGAGGGATTATCTGTTCGCGCCGAACAAGCTGGGCGACCCAAGCATTTCCGCGTTCTTTGATTCCCATATGGAAAAGGAAATCGCGGAGCTGCCCGAGGCGCAGGAACTCGATGGCCGTGTGCGCAGTCTCGTGTCCCGGGCCTTGAGCGAAGGCGTGCCGAATGTTGCCGATGTCGCCGGCCGCCTGGGCCTGAGCGCCCGGACGCTGCAGCGTCGGCTGGCGGCACAGGGCCACGCCTTCCAGGATCTCGTCGACGAGGCCCGCCAGGACCTGGCCGTCCGGCTGCTCCGGCGCACGGACTATGCGCTTGCCGAGATCGCGTTTCTGACCGGCTTTGCCGAACAGAGCGCCTTCACGCGCGCCTTCAAGCGCTGGCGCGGCGAAACGCCGGCCAACTTCCGGCGCGCCGTCCAGCACGGCTGACGCCAGCCGCGACAGGGAGCCATGCGTGTGACCTGGCACGCAGGATTGGCGCGGCGGATCAAAACTGTGGCACACGCGGTCAATACCCCGGGCATCCGGTTTTCTATCTCTAGGGTCATCGCTTCAACCAAGAGAGAGACCAAATGCAGACCAGACCCACCCTCGTTATCGGCGCGACCGGCAAGACCGGCTCGCGCGTCGCCAGCATCCTCGATCAGAAGGGCGTCCCCGTCCGGCGCGGTTCACGCGGTGCCGCCATTCCATTCGACTGGGACAGGCCGGAAACATGGAACGCGGCCCTCGACGGTGTCATCAGCGCCTATGTCACCTATTTTCCGGACATCGCCATTCCGGGCGCCGTGGAAAAAGTCGAGGCCCTTGCCGCAGCCGCAAAGGCAGCCGGTGTCGAACACCTGGTCATGCTGACCGGGCGCGGCGAACACCATGCACGGCTCGGCGAGGACGTGATCCGTGCCTCCGGTGTCGACTACACGATCGTCCGCGCCGCCTGGTTCGCGCAGAATTTTTCAGAAGGCTATCTTCGTGATCCCGTTCTGGATGGTGTCCTGCCGATGCCCGGCGGCGACATTCTCGAGCCGATCATCGATATCGACGACATCGCCGATGTTGCGGTGGCGGCGCTGACGGAGGACGGGCACCTGGGAGAGCTCTATGAAGTGACCGGCCCGAGGCTCATGTCCTTCGCGCAAATGGCTGCTGAACTCGGTGCGGCGACCGGGCATCCGGTCAGGCACATCCCAATCAGCTTCGAAGAATTCCGGGCAGGGGTCGCAGAGGCTGCCGGACCGTTCATTGCAGATATCTTTGAGGCAATAGCGCGCGAAACGCTCGACGGGCGCAACGCCCACGTGACAGACGGTGTCGAACGCGCCCTCGGCCGCAAGCCTCGCGATTTCGCAGAATTCGCCGCAAAGGCCGCTCGGGCCGGTGCCTGGTCCACTGCAGCCTGAGCCCGAAGCCGCAAAGGAGATCGACATGAACGCGCACGTCACGCGATTGACGCTTGCTGTTGCAGGCGTGCTCGCCCTCGGGATCGGCGCGGCCATCACGTTCGCACCCGACGCCTTTTATGTCTCCTACGGGATCGTGCTTCCGGCCGGCGCTGACTTCTACAGCGAAGTCAGGGCACCCGGTGCAAACCTCGCGCTCCTTGGAGCCCTGATTTTCCTCGGGGCTCTGAAGGCGGACTGGACACGATTTTCGGCAACGCTCGGAACCGCTGTTTTTCTTGCCTATGCGGCAGGCCGGATCGTGAGCATCGTGCTTGATGGCATACCTTCGGACGCCATCCTGCTTGCCCTCGTGATCGAGCTCGTGGTCGGCGTTCTGTGCGCTCTCTCGCTGAAACGCGCAAGGCGCCCTTCGATTTTGGAGGAAAATTCCCGGCCGGCGGTGTGACCCGCCCACCAAACATACACAGCCTCGAAGCGGATCGCGCGCCACGCGGGCCGCTTCGGCTCTTTTGGTTCGATTTGCCGTCGCGCCGCGTTGCTACCCGTCCGGCAGGGCATCCAGCCAATCCAGGCCATGGGCGACCCATTCAGCCGGAATGGAATGCCCGCCCTCGTGCAGGCAGAGTTCGAGAACACGCCGGCTCCGGCTCTTGTCCCAACGCTCGCAGTCAAGACGCCGGTCGCCGCTTTCGACCGGCCGGCTCTCGCCCGACACCCCATTCAGCCCGGCAAGAATGTCAATTCCGTCCGTGATCGCCATGGAATTGTAGATGCCGACCTCTTCAAACGCGACGACACCGTCGGCAAGACCGTGAATGTGCCGCAGATTGACCGGCCCGCTCGGGCAGGTCTCCGGGTTCGACCGCCAGAACCCGCCTGCAATGGGTGCATAGCCGCGGAACGCGCCGCCCATGTAGCAGGCGATGTTCCACACCGTGGAGGCCCCACGCGAGAAACCCGACGCCAGTGTCCTTTTCTCATCGACCGGCCAGCGGCTGTGCACGTCTTTCAAGACGGCGCGAATGAAGGCTGCCTCGTCGCGGCCGGGTTCCGCGCGGCCTTCCCCGATCTGACGCCAATAGCCCCGCTCGGCAAAGGGCGCAACGAAGAGGGCATTCCGGCTGGTCACGCCGTTGACCATCGCCCTGTTGCGGAAGGTTGCCTCCGGCGAGCTGTTCCAGCCATGGAAGTAGACGACAAGCGCCAGCGGCGTCTTGCCGTCCCAGTCATCGGGCGCGGCGGCAAGGTAATACCCGCCCGGAACTTCACCACGGCTGCCCGGATCGCTGGCAACAGCGGACAGCGGAAAAACAAGCAGGAAGACCGACACAAAAAACGCACGCATCCAGAATTGCCCTGATTGAAACCGGGACGATCCTTTGCCGGAGAGCGGACACCTTCAAGGCAAAACTCCGTGAGTGTTCCTTTGACTTCCCTGGAGCCGTTTCGTGCGGTGCGGAACGTCGACCCGTCAAAACCCCACTGCTGATACGCGAAACGTCACAATGTAATTTGGGTCACAGATCAAGACGGCACTCCAACATAACGTTACGTCATGAACACGCAAGGAGAACACCATGTCTGAAGTCACACTCAACTACGAAAAGATCGAATGGACCTATAAAGAACTGGATCGCAACCAAAGCAACGACACGTTCAACTTCAATTTCAAGAACGCGGACAACAGCGACACGGAAGAAGAGTTCGATCCGGAGTTTTCCGCCGGCGACACATCCAAGGAAACGGATATCGGGATCGAAGAAATGACCATTGCTCATGAGCACATCGAACGCCCGCATGATACGGACGTTCCGTTTTTCGATGACTTTTTTGCGTAAGCAGCGTTTTCCGGCCTCCGGGAGAGATTGATGCCTGGAGTTGAATTCGTTTCTTAAGACATTTGCCCGCAGTCCCTGAAGACTTCGCACCGATCAGTCGGAAAAAGCGCTAGGCAGCGTGCGGCCGGAGCCGGTCCACTTCGCTTCCATAAGGTGTCGCGCCTTCCGGCAGGTCCGGAATGATCACCGCGTCGGCGTATCGAAGCTGCTTGACAAGAACCGGCACCAGCCTTCGGAAAGCTGCATAAATCGAGGGGTCAGGCGCGGGAACGTCGTGCCTGATCAGCTCATGCAGTTTCGGCAGGTGATAGTAGGGCACCATCGTGAACATGTGGTGTTCCAGATGGTAGTTCATGTTGAGGTAGATGAACCGGCTGACCGGGTTCATGAGGACCGTGCGCGTGTTCAGGCGATGATCGGCAACATTTTCCGCCAGCCCCAGATGCTGCAGAATGCCGGTCATCACGTGATGCCAGGCGCCATAAAGTCTCGGCAAGCCGATCACCATCAGCGGCAGGATTGATCCGAGCCAGATGCTCAGGGCGATCGTTGCGACATAGATCGCAAGCCAGATCCGCGCGATCAGGAACACCTTGCCCCGGTCGCTTTCGCTCACGTAAGTGCTCTCTTCCGGATGAAGTCGCCCGCCGGCATGCAGGAACATGCGTCTTACCAGGTAAATGGTGTCGACGATCCCGAACAGATTGAGCAGCAGCCTGATGAGATCGGGCGGCCGCATTGCCACGATTTCGGGGTCTCTGCCGACGATGATCGTATCCGTGTGGTGCCGGACATGGCTTGCGCGCCAGACAACGGGGTTGCGGATGAGCATGAAGCTGGCGATCTGATAGACGACGGCATTCATCCAGGCCGTCTTGAAGGCCGTCCTGTGTCCGCATTCATGCCAGCGCGAATCCGACGCCGAACCATACAAGACGCCATAGACAAACCAGAAAGGAGCGGACCACCAGGACGGCCAGAGCCAGATCGCCACACCGCAGGACAGAACCATGAGGCCAAGCCAGAGCACCGTGTCCCGCAGCGCGATCGCATCCGACTTTTCGCGCAGGGCGCGGATGCTGTCCGGATCGATCCTGGGTCGGTACCAGGCCGGTCCGGCCCTGCCCTCACTGACGGCCAGGCGCGCCGCCTCTCCATCAAGTGCGTAGTCCCTGTTCATTCAGGAACGCTAGGTTCTGGTCAGGATTTAACGAATAGGGATTCCCTTTTGGCAGCAAATCAGATTCAAGACTGATTTTTGGAGATCAGTCATGTCTGAGACGCGTTACGAGGATGAACTGACGGACGCTCAATGGGCTCGTCTTGCACCGTTGATGCCTGGAGGGTGCCGAGGCAAACGCGGTCCACGAACGGATAACCGGCGTTTTCTGAACGCAGTCTTGTGGATCGCACGCTCGGGAGCCAAGTGGCGTTATCTGCCTGAGCGCTATGGCCGTTACGGCACGGTCAAGCAACGCTACTACGACTGGATTTCAAGAGGCGTTTTTCAAAACATCTTCAAAGCGTTGAATGAGGACGCGGACTTTGAATGGCTCAGTGTCGATGCCACCGTTGTCCGGGTTCATCAACACGCCAGCGGCGCAAGTCGCAAAAAAGGGGCTCTGAAGCCCAGGGTATCGGGCGCTCCAAGGGAGGGCTGACAACCAAGCTGCACGGCGTATGTGACAGTTTAGGGCTGCCCTTGCGCTTTGTCTCCAGTCCAGGACACCGGGGCGAGGTTCTGTTCGGGGCTGAGCTGATCAAGGGCTACAAACCCGGCTATGTTATCGCGGATCGGGCATACGATGCGGAGCATTTCCACGACGCTATTCTTGATTTGGGAGCAACACCCGTCATTCCGCCACGCCACAATCGCCTGCGGCCCCATGCTTGTGACTGGACAATCTATAAAGAACGGAACGCCATAGAGCGTTTGTTCAATAAGCTCAAACACTTCAGACGCGTCGCCACTCGCTACGACAAACTCTTAGCCAACTTCATGGGCTTCGTGACGATTGCCGCAATTCATATCCTGATCAGGTAATCCTTAATTCCTGACCAGAACCTAGAGCATTTTCCGACGGCCTTCGATGTTTGCGCGCACCGGTTGCTGTCCACACACCGGCAGAACGGACGAAAATCCATTGCAATTTCGACCGCTGAAATCGTTTCAATCCGGCTTCGATTGAGTGATAACCTTCGCCCATCGAACCGACCGTGAAACGGAGCGAGCATGCCGGCTCTCAGACTACCACCGCCACTCAGGTTCCTCGAACGCCTGCGCCGGATGCAGGAAGAAGAAAAGCAGCAGGCCCTTTCAAATCCATTCCTCGCGCAAGCGCTGGAAAAGGAAAAAATGGAGGGACACCGGCTGGCGATCATCGCCCGGACGGTCGCGCTTATCCTGATCGGAATTTTGCTGCCGTTTCTGAATTTCAGCCCGAGCGTACTCTTCTATGAAGCCACGTTGCTGATGTTCATTGCGCTCGGCTGGCTGCAGCTGCGCCTTGCAAGTGTGGGCTATTCAAAGTCCGAGCTTCTCCTGATCTTTGCCGATGTGAGCCTGCTGACGCTCCTGTTCGTGACGCCGAACCCGTTCCTGAGCGAGGATGTGCCGACCGCCTTCATGTACCGGTTCGACAATTTCATCTACTTCTTCATATTCCTCGCACTTGGCACCCTGGCTTATTCCTACCGGACGGTCTGGGCCATGGGCACCTGGATTGCCCTGTTATGGCTGATCGGTTCGCTCGGCGTGGCGTGGTTCGGACACATGGTGCCGGAGTTGACCGCCGCCGCCGCGAGTGCCTTTGCAGGGTATCCGCTGGTCGAAAGCGAACTGGATCCGAACAGCGTTCAACCCGGCGTGCGCGTGCAGGAACTGGTCGTCATGCTGATCGTCGCCGCGATCCTGGCGATCAAGGGATGGCGGTCCAACCAGCTTCTGATGCGCCAGGCGAACATCGCCGCCGAGCGCGCAAATCTGTCGCGATACTTCCCCTCCAGCCTCGTCGATGTCCTTGCGTCCACGGACCGGGACATCGGTGCGGTGCGCACGCAGGACGTTGCCGTTCTTTTCACCGATATCGTCGGCTTCACCAAATACGCGGAAGAACACTCGCCGGAGGACGTGATGGAGCTGCTCCGTCACTACCATGCGTTCGTCGAACGCTCGATTTTCCAGAACGGCGGCACCCTGGACAAGTATCTGGGTGACGGTGTCATGGCGACGTTCGGCACGCCGGAAACCGGCCCGGGCGATGCGGCCAACGCGTTGAAGGCGGCCCTGCAGCTGATCGAGGAAACCGAGAGCTTCAACACGGAACGGGAAGCACAGGGACAGATCCCGATCAACGTCTCGATCGGCGTTCATTTCGGACCGGTCATCCTGGGCGATATCGGCCCGTCGCGCAGGCTGGAATTTGCCGTTGTCGGCGACACGGTCAACGTCGCCAGCAGGCTGGAAGCCTCCACCCGCGAACTGGGATGCAAATGCGTTGTCAGCGAGGAGCTGATGCGCCGGGCGGGCTTGTCCGACGACGCGGACGAACCGGCGACAAGGTTCTCGCACCGCAAACCCATCAAGCTGCGCGGACGGCAGAACGAAATCGACGTCTGGACGGTTTGACGCAAACCATGTGGTTGCCCCTATTCCTCAACGCTCACCTGCGCTCTAGGTAAGGAGGCATGACTGAGCGTTGCTGTTCCTGCACCCGCTGGAACACGCTTCGGAACGGATGTGTGCGTTGAACATTTTCGATCAGACCGAGCCTTTGAAGCTGGGGCCGTATCTCCACGTCGCCGATACGGGTCTCAGGCTTCTGTCGGTTTTCGACGACCTGAAATACGATCGTTCGGACGCGGACATGCTGTCGCCGGCGATGCGCCGCCATGTGGTGCAACGGCTCGAAAAACTCGGCTACAGACAGACCTCGGGCACGGTTGTCAAACACGGGCAGTCAGGCATTTGCGGACTGATGCCCAAGTTTCATGCCCTCGGTGCATCGCCGTTCGACATAACGCGCTACGCGCCGAGGCAGGCGCAGGATTTCTATATCCTGACACCGACACAAACGGCCTGCCAGTTCATAGACAATTATCCGCTGGACGAGGCGGTCGAGCGCGTGAAGGCGCTCATCGAGAAACAGCCGATCAACCTGCTGCGGCTGCAGGACTTCCTGGAGCACAAGCCCGCGCACCAGGAATTCCTGCCTGCCGTCGGCCACCTGAAATACGTTCAGCGGGTGGCGGTGCAATCCGATCCGCTGCGCAGCATGCGCGCGCTCAAGTGATCCGCGTGCCGCTTTGCAGCGGCACGATCAGCCCGGGCTCGGCAGGGGCGGTATCTGGCGCAGATAAAGCAGGATCGCTGCCAAATCCTCCGGCGTCATCGTGTTGTAGTAGCCGTAGCCCATCGGCGGCAGCATCGGCTTGCCGTCGGGCCGCTGGCCTTGCGTGATCATCCGTGCGAGCTCTTCGTCCGAATAGCCGGGTATCCCGTCTTCATGCGGCGTTATGTTCGGAGCGACCGAAACACCCCAGGGTCCATGAAACTCAAAGCCGCCCGCGCCGAGATGGGTCTCGAACATCGGCCCCTTTTCGCCGAAGGTGGTGTGACATTCCATGCAGTGCGCGACCGGACCGGCCAGGTATTCTCCGTATTCGACCGTCACCCCCTGAGGGATCGACGCCACCGTGTCGATCGGAGGCCCGTAGGCCGGTGGAAGCGGGAAGTTGTAGGTCGACTGAGGCGTCTGGTTGTCGCTGGCCGGAACCGTCCTCAAGAACATCACGATCGACATGAGGTCGTCATCGCTGAGCCCCCGGTAGAGACCGATCGGCATCGGCGGGCCGATAACGCTGCCATCGGGCCGGATGCCCTCGCGGATTGCCCGGGCAAGCTCTTCATCGCTCCACCCGGCCACCCGGCTTCCCGGCGTGATGTTGACGGCCCAGGCCTCCATCGCGTCGTTCTTTTCGACCAGAAACCCGCCAAGCTCGTTGGCCATATCAGGCCCGTTCGGCCCCTGGGGCGTATGGCAATTGCCGCAGGCGGCAGGGCCCCGCACAAGATATTCACCGCGTTCCAGGCTCGGTTCGGCATAAGCCGTAGCCGGCAGCAGAATGGCCGCCATCACAAGTATTTGTTTAAACATATTCCCCCCTCAATGACTTTTTGCTTCTATCCGGCGATTTTCACAAATTCAGCCCTCGAAAAACGCTTTACTTTTTCATCATTTTATAAATTCTTTCCAAATTATCTATAGGTAAATTTGTCGATATATTTGCGTTTACAATTTTACATCAAATGAATTTGTGTATTACTTCATTCATATTCATTTTGATTTATAGTCTGCCGTAGCGGAATTTCCCTCGAGTCAGTCGGCGCGAAAGCCGCGCCGGTAATCCGTCGGGGAGACGTTGAGTGTGCGCATGAAGGCCCGGCGCATGCGCTCTTCGTCGTTGAAACCGCACTGCACGGCGATCTGCTTGACGGTCTTCTCACCTGTTTCCAGAAGGGTCTGGGCCACCTCTATTCGAATGGCCTCGACCGCTTTCGCCGGTGTCAAACCCATTTGCCCGGTGTACAGCCTGGCGAAATTCCGGGCGCTCATGTTCATCTTCGCGGCAAGTTCCTCGACCCTCAGATCACGACAGAGGTTTTCCGCGACCCAATGATGAAGGTCCTCGAAGCGGCCGGTCGAATCCAGCAGCTGCCGGCGCAACACGGGACTGAATTGCGACTGCCCCCCGGCGCGCGCCATGTGCGTGACCATGGACCTTGCGACGCGCAGCGCCGAGCGCCGGCCGAGATCTTCCGCGACCACGGCAAGCGCCATATCGATGCCGGCCGTTATGCCGGCAGAGGTCCAGACATTGCCGTCCTTGATGTAGATGGGGTCGATTTCGACTTTCACTTCGGGAAACCCGGCTTCCAACGTTGCACAGTCGTCCCAGTGCGTCACCGCTCTTCGCCCGTTCAAGAGACCTGCCGCCGCAAGAACCAGCGCGCCGGAACAGACCGAACAGACCCGCTGTGCCCGTTCCGCCAGGGCGTTGACCATGTCGAGCACGTGCGTGTCGTGCATGGCCGTGTTGGCGCCGTCCCCACCCACGACGACCAGCGTATGGATCTCGGCGTCCAGGTACTGCGAAACTGGTTCGCTCGGGATCGAGACCACCGTGTTCGTCGTCACCATGCCGCCATTCAGCGAGACAACGGCACACCCGTAGCCGTTGGTTTTCGTTTGCGGGTCCGGCGCGTGGCTGAAGACCTGCAACGGTCCGACAAGGTCGAGCAGGACGATGTCCGGGTAGACGACGAACACCACCGGTCTGGCCTTGGCGCGGGTTTCGGCGATTTTGGCAGAAAACGAGGTCATCTTGTCATTCATGCCACGGAACAATTCAGTAGTCTAGGGTACGGACTCATAAATGAAGTCAATTTGGTTTGGATCGTTTTGACCAACTGCGAGGAGCGAAAGCGCAGAAAATGTGGTTCATTTTCAAGCCTTTCGCGACGATGCAGATGGCCAAAACGGCCAAATCCGAAGGACGGCAAAATGGCTTTACGTCGCAGCGTCACCGCGCTTGACCGGGCATAAAGCCCGCTCTGCACACGCTTCCTCGCGAGATTTCGCCATTTCTGCCGCCAAATCGGCTTCATTTATGAGTCCGTACCCTAGGGCTGCACGAACCGGTCACTGGTCAACAAAACGGAGACGTCCCATGCTTTTGCTCAAACCGAATTGCGAGTGTTGCGACAAGGATCTTCCCCCTTCGGCAACCGACGCCCGCATATGCACTTTCGAATGCACCTTCTGCGCCGACTGCGCTGAAAACCGCTTCGGGGACACCTGCCCCAATTGCGGCGGCAACTTTGTCGAACGGCCGGTGCGGCCCGAGAAACACCTTGTCAAAAACCCGGCTTCCACAAAACGGTTCACCAAGGCGCATCCGCAATGCGCGGACCTTCAGGCCTGACGGGAGCCCGTGCCATGCGCGATCTCCCCCACATCCTGAACTGGCGGCGGATATCCGGCAGGATTACAACGTCCGGACAACCGAGCGAGGCGGAACTGGCCGAGATCAAATCTCTGGGCGTCACTCATGTCGTCAATCTCGGTCCTCATCACAACAAGGGCGCGCTGGAGGACGAGCCGGGAACCGTCTCCGGCCTCGGAATGACATATGTCTACATTCCGGTCGAATTCGACCATCCCACCGACGCCGACTTTGACGCGTTCCGGCACGCGCTCGAAAATCTGAAGGACACAACAATCCACGTGCATTGCATCTACAATGCACGGGTCAGCGCATTCTTCTACCGCTATGCCAGAACGGGTCATCTCCTTGCAGAGGCCACGGCTTTTGAAAACATGGACAGCATTTGGAAACCCGGTGCCGACTGGGCGGATTTCATAGGTGACCCGAAGGCATTGGATCAACCGAACCGATATGCAGGCGAAGACTACTGAGTTGAAGATTACGCTGCTGCAATTCAAGATTTATAATAAAACCATGAATTTTTCGCTGCAACCAGGCAATACATCTAGCTTAAATCGACAATATTGACAGAAATGACAATATATTGAATTTGAATTCCCTTTAAGCACCTGCCACATCACAAATTTATGTTTATCTAACTTCGTTCCTTTACACTCAAATACTGAGTTGTGAGGCGGAATGGAATTTGCGGCGTTAAAGACCAATTTTATGGATTTGATGAGTGACGCGGTCGCCGTCGGGCATCTTCTGCCCGGCGCGCCGTCGGCACCCCTGATTCATGTCAACACTGCCTTTTCGGACCTCTTCGGGTACCGGCCGGAGGAGATTGTCGGCCGCGACATGGCCTGTCTTTTCAGCCCGTCCGGCCCGCGCGGTTTCAGCGCCGCCTTTCTGGAAGACCTCACCAGGCGCGGCAAGGCGCAGACCACGAAAGACACCTGCCATCGGTCCGACGGTTCGGACTTGCAGGTGAGTGTGTCTTTCGTTGCCGTCGAGAACACGGAAGACGGCGGCCATTTCATTTGCGCAACATTCCGCGCCGCCAACGAACGCCCTGCGCATGACGAGCCTGAGCAAACCGGAGAGATGCACCTTGAAGACGACCGTCTCAAGGCGGCGCTGCAGGACTTTCCCGATCCGGTGGCCTTGTACGACAAGGACAAGAGGCTTCGTTTCTGGAACAGGGCCTTCAGCGCATCCCTGACGGAGACCACCAGTGACATCAAGGCAGGCCTGAGCCTTGAGGCGCTGTTGCGGATCGGGCTTGAAAACGGCCGATTTGCGGAGGCGCGCGGTCAGGAGGACGCCTGGCTGGAAAAGCAGATCCAACTGGCCGAAACGTCCGAACCAACATCCGACCTGGAGCTTGCAGGCGATGTCTACCAGCGTGTCCTGCGCAGCCGGGCCGCGAATGGCGACCTCCTTGCCATCCGGTTCGACACGACCGAGATCACGCGCGAGCGCCAGGCATCGGACCGCACCCACGCGCGGCTCGTCGCGGCCCTGAATGCCTATCCGGACCCGATCGTCATATATGACAAGGATCTCAAACTCGTCTGCTGGAACGACGGCTACGCCGCTTCCGTAACCGACAACCCGGAAGATCTGGCCGAAGGCATGCATCTGCGCGACGTCCTGGGCCTTGCGATTGAACACGGGCGGTATCCCGATGCCGTCGGGCAGGAGGAAGCCTGGGTGGAGAGCGTCATGACGCCCGAGAACCTGGGCAGCGGCTGGGAAGACGTCGAACTGGACGGCGACATTCATCACCGGCTGTTGCGCTCCAGATCCTCGAATGGCGACTTCGTGGTCATCCGGCTGAATTCCACCGAACTCGTCAGGCAGAAGCGTACCGCAGAAGCGGCACAGGCCCGGCTGCTGGCGGCACTGAACGCCTATCCGGCCCCCTTCGTCATCTATGATTCCGACGATTGTCTCGTCGTGTGCAACGACGCCTATCGGGCTTCGATGACAAACGACCCGGACGAGCTGGAGGCCGGCATGCACCGGACACTGGTCGCACGCATTGCGATCAAGGCCGGCAAGATCGCCAACGCGATCGGCCGGGAAGAAGAGTGGATGTCCGATGACCACCAGGAGGTCGATGTCGCCAAGCCCGTTCAGGACCTGGAACTTCCCGGGGATGTACATCACCGGCTGCTTCGGACACGCGTCGAAAACGGCGACCTTGTCATGCTCCGCATCGACACGACTGAACTGGTGCGCCAGCGCCGGGCCCTGGAGGCCACGCAGGACCGCCTGTTCTCGGCAATCAATGCCTATCCCGATCCGTTCGCGATCTACGATGAAAACCACAACCTGGTGATCTGGAACCCGGCCTACGCGATATCCATGACGGACGATCCGGACGAGATCAAAGCAGGCGCCAGTTTGAAAGACCTTCTCGGCACGGCGGCGAAATGCGGACGTATCCCGGCGGCCATCGGGCGCGAAGAGGAATGGGTCGAGGCGTATTGCACACCGGATGTCCTGGAGCCGGGTGTCGAGGATTTCGAGTTTTCAAACGACCAGCATCACCGCATGGTTCGCTCTCGTACCGAAAAGGGCGAATATGTCGTCCTGCGCCTGAACATCACGGAGGTCGTTCGCCAGCAACGTGCGTTGGAGCAGTATTCCGCACGGCTGGAAAAGGCGAACCAGGAAATCACCTACAAGGCGCTTCACGACGACCTGACAGGTCTCGGCAACCGGCGCTATCTCACCCAGAAATTCGAGGACTTTGTCCGGCGGCGCTCCAGCCACGGCGGCGAGATCGCGGCCCTGCATATCGACCTGGACCGTTTCAAACAGATCAATGACACGATGGGTCATGCCGCCGGCGACGAGGTGCTGCTGGACATCTCCAGGCGCATTCTGGCCAGAGTGAACGCGGAAGACGTCGTCGCCCGCATCGGCGGGGATGAATTCGTTGTGCTGCTCTATGTGTGCGACGACGACGTCAACCGGCCCGAAAACCTTGCCAACGTGCTGCTTGAGGACCTGTCGCGCCCGATGCGCTACGAGGGAAAGATCTGCCGCTTCGGTGCCTCGATCGGCCTGGCACGTACGCCGCTTGCCGATGTCGACCAGCTCCTGACGAATTCCGACGTCGCGCTCTACAAGGCCAAGCGGCACGGACGCGGGCAACTCGGCATCTTCGACCGGTCCGACCTTGAAGAAGTGCAGCGCACGAAGGATGTCGCCGACGACCTGCTGCGTGCGATCGAGACCGATGAATTCGTGCCTTTCTACCAGCCGCAGGTGGATGCCGAGACCCGGCAGGTTGTCGGGATCGAGGCGCTGGCGCGCTGGCATCACCCTGAAAAAGGGATCCTCACACCGGCTGCCTTTCTGTCGGTTGCAACGGATCTGCATGTGGCGGCAGACATTGACCGCATGATCTTCGAACGGGCGGTCCGGGAATGCCAGCAGGCCTTCGGCGCATACCGCGAACCGTTGTCGCTGTCGTTCAATGTCAGTGAAAACCGGATCAACGACAGCGAAATCAAGACAATCCGCGACTGCGTGGACACCTATGCCGGCCAGATTAGTTTCGAGCTTCTGGAAACCATCTTTCTGGAGGAGCAGGACGATGATTTCCTGGCCCGTCTTCGCCAACTGCGCGAGCTGGGGATCGGCATCGAAGTCGATGATTTCGGCAGCGGGCGCGCGTCGGTCGTTGCGCTGCAGCGGATCAACCCGGACCGTCTGAAAATCGACCGGCGGCTTGTTTCGCTGGTTGCCGAAGGCAGCGGCGGGCTGCGCCTGCTGCGTTCGATCATCGAAATCGGCCAGGCCCTTGAGCTGGGCGTCACGGCGGAAGGTGTGGAAACGCGCGAGCAGGCCGAGATCCTGACCCGGCTCGGCTGCGACCGGCTGCAAGGGTTCTACTTTGCCAGACCCATGGCGTTTTCAGATCTGCTGGCTTACCTGGAGACGCCCGACAGCCTGGTTCGCGGCGCTTAGGGCCGGGACCGTATGCCCGGTGCGGCTTTCCGGTTTCAGCGTTTTCTGCGCAGCGCGAGGCGCTCCCGGTTGAGCGTATAGATGCCGGTGGCAACGATGATGAGGGCACCGAGCCAGGTCCAGCCGTCGGGAAACTGCCCGAAGACGACGAAGCCGTAGAACGTGCCCCAGATCAACAGCGTATACTGCAGCGGTGCAACCACCACAGCCTGTGCGGCATCCAGCGCCAGGATCACGAGCGTTTCCCCGGCTGCCGCAAGAACGGCCATGGTGACAAGCAGCAGGATTTCGGTTGCCGATCCCGGCGTCTCCCAGACAAAGAGCATCGGTCCGGTCAACAGGATGCAGGAGACGATCGCGGTATAGGCCACTGTCGTTCCGGCGCTGTCACCGCCGGCGAGAATACGCGACAGGATCTGGCGGAGCGCGAAGGCCCCGGCGGCAATCACCAGCAAGCCCGCCGCCGGGTGCAGGGCACCCAGCCCCGGACGGATCACGATCAGCGTGCCGATGAACCCGATGATGACGGCGGTCCACCGGCGGATGCCAACCGGCTCGCGCAGGATGAGCGCGCCCATCACGGTGACCATGAAGGGCGCAACAAAGGTGATCGCGACCGCGTCCGCCAGCGGAACGAACTTGACACCGATTATGAAAAGCGTTGCGGAGACCGCGGCGAGCGCACCCCGCCCGATCTGCAAAACGGGATTGGCCGAGACGAGCACGGAGCGGCCCTTGAGGCCGATGAGAACAAAGACACCGAGCAGCAGGCCCAGCTGGCGGCACCAGACGATCTGGAACGGATGGATCGTGTCGGTCAGGAATTTCGCCATGGTGTCGACGGCGGAAAACATGAACATGCCGAGCGCCATGAGCGCGATCCCGCGCATGGTGTTGAAGTGCCCGGAGCTGGACGGAACTGTGTTGGGTGGGCGGGCGATCTTGCATCTCCATTGACCGGTCCGATCAATGGGGCCGTGCAGAAGTGTTATCCGGCGACGCGTCCCGCGTCCACGACAACTTCACAAATTCGCCGCATATCCATCGACGTCAGGTTTCCGGATGCCCCGGAAATTGCCGTGCGCCGTCGCAGATTTCATACCAGGCCGGCTTTTCGGCAACGAATTCATGAAACGTGTTGCGAACACCCGGATCATCGTCGAAACAATGCGCGTTGACGGGAAAGGAGGTTTCCTCCGAGAGCGGTTCCCCGAGCGCTGTCCCGCAGCGCCGGCAGAAGGAGCGCATATAGGTATAGGGCGCTTCGGGCTGGTAGCAGGCAATCTCCGCTTCCCCGCTCACGAGTTCAAACTGCTCCCGCTTGACGAATATGAACGGCGTTGCGCCCAATTTCCGGCAGCGCGAGCAGTGACAGGTTCCCATCATGCCCGGCGCACCCTTGACGGTGAACCGCACGGCGCCGCAACAGCAGCTTCCCGAAATTTTCTTATCCGAATTCTGCACGCGTATCTCCTCTCCAGTTCCGCTGACCTTGATTTAGCAGCGCCATGCTGACAGCGTATTGTCAGCATGGTGTCAGCATTCGAAAAAAGGAGGTGACATGAGGCGCGGCGACCGGCTGTTTGAACTGATTGAGATCCTGAGACGCGCACGCGGTCCCGTCCCCGCCACTGCGATCGCTGCGGAACTGGAAGTGTGCAAACGAACAGTCTACCGGGACGTGGCCGCACTGATGGCTCAACGGGTTCCGATCCGCGGCGAGGCCGGGGTCGGGTATGTGCTGGAGGCGGGTTTTCACATGCCGCCGTTGATGCTCACGCCGGATGAAATCGAAGCGGCGGTTCTCGGGGCACAGTGGGTGCAGACACGCGGCGAACCGGACATGCGGCGTGCTGCGGCAAGCCTTGTTGCGAAGATCGAAGCCATCGCCCCGGACGATCTGCATAGTTTCTTCGCCCAGCCGGTGACCGGCGTCGCACCGGTGGAGACGCCGCCCGAGGTTCTTGCCTCGTCCGATATCCGGGCCGCGATCCGGCGGCAGAAAAAAATCAGGCTGGAATACCGGGACGACAGGGGGACGCTGACGGACAGGATCGTCTGGCCCGTTCTGCTCGGATACAGGGACGAGGGCCGGATCCTGGCTGCGTGGTGCGAGTTGCGGAGCGGCTTCCGGTACTTCCGGACCGAGCGGATCACACAGGCAGAGATACTGGAAGATCGCGTTCCCAAACGCCTGGCTCAGCTCCGTGCCGACTGGGAGCGTGCGATGGCGGTGGAGCGTGAGCGATATTACGGACCCGGCGCGGTTAACGCGGGCGAACCGGCTTCAGACAGGAGCTGATGGAAAAAGGACGCTGTGCCGCACACGGTTTCCTTCGTGTGCGGCCAGGTTTGTGTCAGCCGGTCATCCGCGCAAGCGGTGATGCAGGATGATCGGAACGGCAAGTTCCTCCTCGTCGGCAAGGTGCCGGTCGAGAAAGGCTTCGATCGTTCCGGCCAGACCGTGCAGCCGGCCTGCTTCCTCGCGCACCTGGGGCTCGTCGAGATGGATCAGCTTGATCGACCGGTTCGCGGTTTCCGTGAACTGGTCCAGAACGCGGTCCAGTTCCTGGTGATCCTTTTCGAGGATCTCCAGACCTCTATCAAATCGCGGGTCGGCTGCCGACAGTTCCGGGAAGTAACTCTTGTCTTCCCAGTTGTGATGTCCGTGGAGATTTGCCACCAGCGCATTGCCGTAATAGGACAGACGCCCGGCGAAATCGTCCGGCTCCCTGGACCTGTCTAGGTAGAGTTCGGTTTCGGACCGCACGAGTTCACCGAGCTTTCGGAACATCTGATGTGCACCGAGCCAGTGTTTCGTCTTCTCCTTGAAGCCCGGATGTGCGTCCCAGCTGTCGCGGGGGTATTCGTCCAGCAGGACGCGCATGGTTGCGGGCATGTCTTCGGTGCGGATGTCGAATGCATGTGTCATCGCCATCTCCTTTCGTGCCCTATATCGGAACGACGCAAGGGGAGTTCCATGTCTGCAACTGCATTGCCGTTATGCATCAACCGGTTAGCGATAGGCGGCCTGCAGACAAGCGATTCCTGTTCGGCTGCACCCGGCTTGATCGATACAGTGTCCCGGCCTTTCGGGCGGCGCTTTTTCGTCACGAGGAAAATCGCAACCATGATGACCCCGAGCGCCGCGACCTGGTGAAGCGCGAGGGATTCAGAGAGCACGGTCGCGCCAATGAGCGCGCCTCCGACCGGCACGGCGAAATTGACCTGCGACATCCTCGTGGCGCCAAGCCTCGGCACGAGCTGGAAATAGATCAGCGTGGCCAGAGCCGTCGAAAACAGACCCAGATAAACAACAATTCCGAGCGATGCGGCGCTCGTGTCAACGGCAGCTGTCGAGCCCGAAAGAACCGCCATCACAGTCATGGCAACGGCGGCAAAGATCGTCGATCCGGCTGCCATTTCAAGTGGTGGCCGCTTGACGAAACGCCTGACGTAGATCGTCGTGACGCCGTAACACAGGGCGGCAGCAAGGATCGACAATTGCGCCGTCAGATCACCGCCAAGATCCTTCAGCGCCTCCGGACCGACAAGTAGCGTCACCCCGGCGATGCCAAAGACGAGACCGAGCACGATCCGGGGCGTCAGATACTCGTCGGAAAAGACAAAGGACGCCATGAAGACCGTCGTCACGGGCGCTATGCCCATGAGGATGGATGCCAGGGCGCTGTCGACCGTCTGCTCTCCGTAGGAGATCAGCAGAAACGGGATCGCGCTGCCGAGCAAACCGCTGACCGCATAGTGTTTCCAGTCTTCCAGACGGCCGGACAGTGCCATCCGGCGCAGCTTCAGGACAGCGAACAGCGCCAGGGCGCCGATCACGAGCCTTCCGGCAACAAGAACGACCGGATCGAGCGTCTGAACGCCGACCTTGATGGCCGTGTAGGAGGTGCTCCACAGCAATGCGAGGACCAGCCACAGGGCGATATCGGCAGGGCTTGCAGCGTCTTTCATGTTGATCATTCCTTTGCTACTATATTCGTAGCATATACTGCTACTATTTTCGTAGCAAGCGAAATGAGGATCAGATGGCCGGAAAGAAAGCGCCGCCGAAACTGCCAAAACCGGGCGCGCCTGTGCGCGGGTCGACATCAGGTCAGCCGATCATGGTGCTTTTCGACCTGATCGGCCGCCGATGGTCCATGGGTGTTCTTTGGAACCTCAGCGACGGGAACCGGACGTTCCGCGACCTCCAGGACCGCTGCGGATCGGCATCACCCAGCGTTCTCAACACCCGTTTGAAGGAACTGCGCGCGGCCGGTCTGATCTACAACGCAGAGGATGGCTATGCCCTGACCGAAGACGGACGGCAGCTCTTCGAAAGGCTGGAGCCGCTCGGCGACTGGGCCATGGACTGGGTGGAAAAGCTGCCCTGACCAAAGCGCAGCCAGTCGCCGAATAGCTCTAAAGGAAATCGACCTTGCCCGTCGCGATGTCGTAAACGGCCGGAACAGATACAAGCTTTCCGGCTTCCTTCAGGTCGGTAAGCACCGGCCCGGACCGGGACGCCTTGTCGGCGTTCAGGCGTGCATTCTGGGCAATCGCTGCTGAAAGAAGATCGGCGGGCTGTTCGGGCATGACGTCATAAACCGCCGGCCGGATCGCCTCAACCAGGCTGGGCAGGTGCCCGGGTGGCAGCGTTCTGTCTTCAATGGACTGGATCGTGGCATCCACCGCTCCGCAAGCCGTGTGCCCGAGGACGACGATCACCTGGACACCCAGCGCTGCGGCTCCGAATTCAAGACTGGCAAGCCCGTCTTCATTGATGAAGTTGCCGGCGACACGGACGACAAAAACGTCTCCGAGCCCCTGGTCGAAAACAATCTCGGGCGCAACACGGGAGTCTGAACAGGCAACAACGGCCGCGAATGGCTTTTGTCTCTGGGCGCGCTTGGCCCGGTCCAGGGAATGATCCGTGTTGATCGGCGTATTGGCAACATAACGGGCGTTGCCTTCCTTCAGGAGTTGCAGGGCTTCTTCCGGAGAGGATGGTCTTGACGTGTTCACGGGACCGGATGCCTCCTGGGCCAAAGCCGCCGGGGCCGCAAGCACGCCTGCACCCGCCAGTCCGCCTGCAATCAGGTTCCGCCGGCTGATACCGTCCTTCTCATGGATCAAACACATAAAAAATCCCTTCAATGATAACTCGCGGTCCTTCGATCATTCCTATCTCTCGTCCTTGATGTTGTGTCGAACCCGCGCATACACAAATGAATTCCCTGTAAGAAACGGGCTCACGATCCGTCATTCCGGCAGCATGAGCGCCGTTCGCCTCAAATTGCCCTTGCCAGACTGGCGGCCTCACCCCGGAACCAGATGTGCGCCGGATCGTTCTGGCGGCGGGGATGCCACAGCATGTCGACCTCGAAACCGCTCACGTCGAACGGCAAGTTCCGGCAAACAACACTGTCCCGATAAAGGTCAGCAAGTCTGCGGGGCACGACGCAAAGCGCGTCCGAAGCGGCAACCAGACCGGGCGCGAGCAGGAAGCTCGGCAGCGAGACCGCGACATGACGTTTCATCCCGAGGCCTGCGAGCGCGCGGTCGGTCGCCCCGACGAAACCGCCGCCTTCCGGCGATATCAGGATGTGCCGCTGCGCGCAGAAGGCAGCGCATGTCAGCTCTCCATCTTCCAGCGGATGACCGCGGCGCATGATCACGCAGAATGTCTCTTTCATCGCGGGCCGGCTGATCGCGTCCGGGAGGTCCATTCCCGTGACCAGCGCGAGGTCGGCTGTATCTCCCTCCAGGCTCTCCCACATCGACCTTGGCTCGAATGGCAGGAAAGCGAGACGCGCATCCGGGGCAACGGCACTGATCCGGTCCTCCAGCCGCGCAGCGAGGATCAGGTGCACGTAGTCCGTCGCGATCATCCTGAAGGTCTTTCGCGTTACTGCGGGATCAAAGGTTTCGTTTTCGCGCACAAGCGCGTCGAGGTTCTGCAAGTGACGGCGCAGATCCTGCTGCAACGCCCGGGCGCGGCTCGTCGCGACCAGCCTCCGGCCGGACGGGGTCAGGAGCGGATCGTTGAAGAGGCTCCGCAGCCGTTTCAGCTGAGCCGACATGGCCGGCTGGCTGATACCGAGCTGGTCAGCCGCCCTTGACACGCTCTCATGCTCGAGAAGGGCATCCAGGGCCATAAGCAGCCCGATATCTCCCTGCTTAATATCCATGCAGATTATAGAAGCCATACAAATTCATAATTTTAGTTATGCGTGATCGTTCGCCAAATACAAGCCATCACGAATGAAGGATTAAGTCATGAAAATCGGCATCATCGGATCAGGCGGCATGGCGAAAGCACTCGCGGGCAAGTGGACGGGAAAGCATGAGGTCATGCTTTCGGGACGGAACCCGGACAAGGCAAACGCCGTCGCCGCGGAGATCGGAGCACGCGCGGGATCTGCGGAAGAAGCGGCCGCTTTTGGCGACGTCGTCGTTCTCGCCACCCGTTGGGAGGACACTTTCAGCGGCATTGAAAGCGCCGGCGGCCCGTCGGCATTTGCAGGCAAGATCGTCATCGACATCAACAATCCGGTCAGCATCGAGACGTTCCTGACGACGCGCGACGACGGCCGGTCGCTGACCCAGGCTATTTCGGATCATCTGCCGGATGCTCACGTCGGCAAGGCCTTCAACATGGCGCAGGTGGCGGTCTGGGAAGACGACGACATGACCTATGACGGCCGCCAGATGGTGACGCTCTATACGGCGGATGCCGGGGCGGATGAGACGATAGCCCAACTGATCAGGGACGTCGGTGCGGATCCGCTGCGCCTGGGCGGCAACGAACACGCCTACCAGCTCGAAGCCGCCGCGGCGATCGTCATCAAATTCCTGTTCGCAGGCCGCGACCCCCAGACCATCTTCAACTTCATCCAGCCCGAAGTCAGGGCGGTGCGCTGACCTGTCCGTGCCGGACGGTCTGTGCGCCACATCCTCTACTGTCCCATCGAAGCGGTCTGCGGAACCCCGATCCGCGACCGCAGATGGCGGCTCCAGTCGTTGGCACTCTCGAACTCCCAGGGGGGCTTCACGCCGGGTCCGAGCCTTTGCCTCCTGGTCAGTTCTTCCTCGGTGACATCGTTTTCAATGACACCGAGTTCCTGCAGCAGCCCGACCGAAGCGCCCGGCACCCAGCGCCGCAAGTCGTACCAGGGCACAGCGTTCTGAACCTGCGGGCTCAGCTTGATCAGCGTCGTAAAGCAGCTTTCGGAGACCGTTGAATAGAATTGCGGCCTGTCGTGCAGTTCGGCGACAAATTCCAGAAGCCGCGTGAGATAGGCCCGGATTTCGGCGTTGGATCCCTGGATGTCGAAGAAGTAAAGTTCGTTGGGCGGTACGTGCGCAAGGCGCTTCCAGAGCAGGTCGCGTTCGGTGCCCAGAACCGGATAGAGCTGGTCGTGCCTGAAGAAGCCGGCCAGCGCATCGAATCTGTCCCAGCTCGTCCGGCGCGCTTCGAAGGAGACGGCGAGGTGATCGCCGTTCCGAAACGCGAAGGTCATCATCACGTGGACCGTCGCGGCGGAGTTGCCGAAGGGCTGGTAGACAAGCTGCGCGCCTGCGAGTTCGCTCAGATCGAAGGAACGGGTCGTCCATCTGGGCTGCGCGGGCGCCCCGATCGGGTGGATCGCATCCCGGAAATTGTCGATCTCGACGATGTTTCCCGAAAAGCTCGCATCGCTGACGCGTTCATGCAGCGGAACGAACGCCCGGGGCAGAACTTCCTTCTGCGAATAGGCGGCAAAAAAGACAGCGATCAAAACGAGCGCGGCCCCGCGGCGCGTCCATCGTCGCTCACCGGGGAAGAACCACAGGACCGCCAACACGGGCATGACCGCGACGGCAAGCGTCAGGCGCAGCCAGTCCGGCCAACCCAGCCAGTAATAGCTGGCCAGCGCCATGAAGACGGCGATCAGAAGGACAAGGACCCCGGCGCCGATCCTCGTCACGGCAAGCAGGAGACGTCTCATCTGCGGTGGCTCCGCTTGCCGCCGTTTACCTTGGGCGTGACAGAGCGGCCGGAGGTCCTCACAGGCTCAGGAACCACTGAATGATGAACGCGTTGGCAAGGTCGACAAAGAAAGCGGAAATCAGCGGCAGCACGATGAAGGCGAGCGGCGACGGCCCGTAGCGCTGTGTCACCGCTTTCATGTTGGCGATCGCTGTCGGTGTCGCACCGAGTGCGAAGCCCGCAAACCCGGCAGACAGCACCGCGGCGAAATAGTTCCGCCCCATCACCCGGAAGACGATGAACACGATGAACACCGCCGCCGCCACCGCCTGCAGCACCATGGTCACGGCAAGTACGCCCGCACTGCCGGCCAGGGTCCAGAGTTCCATGCTCATCAACGACATGGACAGGAAAACGGACAGGCTGAACTCGTTGATCAGATCCAGCGACTGTGTGCCCGCCGGAGATTTCGATTTTCGGAAAACCATAGGCACGACGTTGGACAACACGATGCCGGAAATCAGGCACGGGACGAAAAGCGGCAGTTTGAGGCCTGCCGTCAGCAGGCTCTCATGTGCGGAATAGCCGATCACGATCGCGACGTGGATCCAGAGGATGCACCGCATGATCTCCACGTGGTTGATCGGTGCGCGGGTCTCATCGGTTGCCGCGGCCTCGTGGGTCTCGATGGCATCCGTCTCGTCCGTCGCCGTCAGGCTGTTCTTGGAAATCAGGTACTTGGCGATCGGACCGCCGAGGACACTTGCAAGGATCAGCCCGACCGTGGCCGAGGCAATGCCGAGTTCGGCGGCACCGGTGACGCCGTACTGGGAGGCAATTGTCGGGCCCCACGCAATCGCCGTTCCGTGACCGCCGATCAGGGACGCCGTGCCGAGCAGAACACCGGCCTGCGACGGCAGTCCGAACAGTAGCGCGCCGAGAGCACCGACACCGTTCTGGACAATCATGAAAACCAGGGTAAGGCCGAGCATAATCGCCAGAACCGGCCCGCCGCGCGTCAGGTCGGAAACACGCGCGTTCAGACCCACCGTGGTGAAAAAGTAGACCAGCAGGAAATCGCGCACGGAAAGATCGTATTCGATCGTCCGGCCTGTCGCCACGACAACCAGGAGCGCACAGAAAGCGGCGGCGAGGCCTCCACTGACGGGTTCCGGAATGCTGTAGGCCGAGAGGATCGAAAACCGTTTCGTGAGCCGCGCTCCCACGAAATACACGACGATACCGAGCGTGAAGGCGGCAAAGCTGTCAATCGTTATCGGATCGGCGACCGCTGCAGGCTCCATGATATTCCCCACTTCTGACTTCAGGGTACGGACTCATAAATGAAGTCAATTTGGTTTGGATCGTTTTGACCAACTGCGAGGAGCGAAAGTGCAGGAAATGTGGTTCATTTTCAAGCCTTTCGCGACGTGGCAGATGGCCAAAACGACCAAATCCGAAGGACGGCAAAATGGCTTCACCTCGCAACGTCACCGTGCTTGACCGGGCATAAAGCCCGCTCTGCGCACGCTTCCTCGCGAGACTTTGCCATTTCTGCCGCCAAATCGGCTTCATTTATGGGTCCGTACCCTAGCGCAGCCAGATGCCCATCCGGTCCTGCTTTTGCTCAGGGGGAACCTTATCTCAAATCCTCTCGCCCTTGCACGGTCGTAAAATTCATTATGCCCGTTCAGACACATGCCGCAGGCTCAAATCGATTCCGCGGCTTCCAGGGCCCCTTCCAGAAAGCCCCCGTTTTCGGGCGCCGTCTCCGTGCCGGCGAAAAGAACCCGTCCCGACCAGGGCGCCTCCGCGAAACCAAGCCTGCGATACCGGGGGTGTCCGGAAAGGTCCGGGCGATCAAGCGCTGTTGCCGTGAACGGGTCCTTTGCCCAATTCTCCAAAAGCACCTGTGTTGGTGCACCGAGGTTCGGGCCGAACAGTGCCGAAAGTTGACGCGTTGCATCCTCGACCAGTCGGGCCTCGTCGCAATCTCCGCCCGCACGGCCCGGTGCGACGAAGCCGAACAGGGCGGCCCCGCCCGATGCATCCGGGTCAGGCGACGCGTCGTGGATTTCGAATAGCGGTCCCAGGTGGCTGATTGCGTCGCCGGACAGACCGGCCTCGCGCCAGAAGGCGCGTTCGAATACGGCGACGAGCTTGGCATGTCCGGCCATCCAGGTCGGCACGGATTTCATGCTTTGAACATGTGCTTCCGGGAGCGCGGGCAGAAAATCGAGCCTGCTGGCGGCAAGACGCGGCGGCAAGGCCAGGATGACCCGGTCCGCCTCGACCGTGAATGGGCCTTCCCCGCTCTCCCCCGTCAGGCGAACCCCCGTGTCACGGGCTTCGACTTCGTTGACTGCATGGCCGAGGCGCAGAACACCTTCCGGCAAGGCGCGCACAAGGCTGTCGGTGACCCGTGCAAGGCCGCCTTCGACGCGCAAGGCTTCGCCCATGGTGGCGAAATCGAGATCGCGGCGGATCGCGCCGTTCTGATCCTGAAACACCAGTTTGCCCGCCGAGTGCTGACGCATCAGCGGCAGACCGAGTTCCGAGACGAGGGTCAGCATTCTGGTGTTGTGGGGCCAGATCCAGGCCGGGCCGAGGTCATATCGCGGCCCCGTCGCAGAAACGGAACGTGACAGGACGCGCCCGCCTGCCCTGTCCCTTGCTTCGAGAAGCGCGACAGACTCGCCCCTTGCCAGCAGAACCCTGGCGACTGCGAGACCGCTCAGGCCCGCGCCGATCACAACGCTGTCGAACCGCATGCCGGTCACCTTGCAGGATCCGCCGCTTACCGGTTTTCAGGGGCGGAGACGTTGCGAAGATGTCCGCGCTTCACCCACAGACGGGCACCGTCGGCACCGGCCTTCAGGACCACGTCGTGGCCGTCCGACCGGCGCAGCCAGGACCAGGGCTCGAGCGCCGCGCCGCCGGCGCTGACACTTCCGGACAGAACGAAGATCTCCGCACCACCCGGCGCTTCGACGATTGCCTCGGTTCCGGCTGCCCAGGTTTCCATGCTCACCGCTTCATACGAGTCCTCGAAGAGCGGCGATACGCTCACACCCGGCCGGTTCGCATCGGCAACCGCGCCAAGCTTGCCGGTATCGATCCGGACATGGCTGCGGTCTTCGGGATCGAATTGCCAAAGCTTGACGAAGATCACGGCTCCCTGCGGCGCGCTCGGCGTGTGGCTCGATCCGGGCGGATTGCGGATATAGGATCCGACAGGAAACGCGCCGTGCTCGTCTTCGAACACGCCTTCCAGAACGATGAATTCCTCACCGCCGTCATGGGTATGGGCAGAAAAGGCGCTGCCCGGCGCGTAGCGCACGATCGTCGTTGCACGGGCCACCTCGGCACCGAGGCGGTCAAGCATCATGCGCTCAACGCCCGGCATCGGAGACGACACCCAGTCGTGCTCGGCAGGTGTTATCTGGACGCTCTCGTCAAAATCCGCATTCAGTTCCATCGTCGTCAATCTCCGTGTCACCCGCCCTCGTTGCTTGCGTATTGAATCGCAGGCAAGCAAGGGCGTACCAAACCTACCTCACGAGGTCATTTGCCAACAATCTATCTACTGATAGGTAGATTGTAAACACTTGTAAGAATCGCCAATCACGAACGCGTGAGCTGCGGTCGGGTTGCCGTGGCAGGCGAGGCACGTCGATTCCTGTAGAAGCTCGGATGCGCGCGCTCAAGAAGGCCGGATGTCGAGATGCTGGAAGGGCACCATTCAGGCAGCGCCGATCAGTCCCAGGGGAAGAGACGCGATCACGGCAATCGACAAAGCCGTTCGAAGGTCGGGAAACCACGAGGGAACGACCGCGCGCGTACCGGCTCTCGTGTCGACGAACAGAGCAAGCCCGAATGCCGCTGTCAGAACCATCAATCCATAAAACAGCGGCAACAGCAGCGCGCCCCAAGCAATCAGCGACGGGACAACACTCCAGCACAGCCTCGCCGCCGATATCTTCGCGGTCCCGCTGTCGGAGATCGCCAGACCCCAATGGATACCACCGAGAAACGACAGGATTACCGCGCCGTAATACGCCAGGGCGTGCGCGGCCCATGCCGACCAGTTTTCCGGACCAAACGCCGCGATAATCGCGGTGGCGACGAAAGGGACTGCACCGGTCGCACCAAGCCACTTTGCCGGCAAAGGCATTGCCTCCGCCTTCGCAGATGCAATGTTATCCGTTCCGGTCATCTGCGTTTCCATGCGCGTCTCCCCTCACGAACCTTTTGCGCCGCTGCCGGCTGTCATTTCCTGTCGCCGCATCGGCATGGTGTCTATCAGGGAAAACAGGTCATCACCGGTCACGGGCGTTGTGGAACGCAATTTTACGCCGGTATCCTTGCCCAACAGGAAAACCTCGAACCTGTCGTCGTTCTTGCGCAGGAATTTCTTCATCCCGGAAGCCGAGACATCGAGCCGGGTCCCCATGACGGTTTTCGCCTCGCCGTTCACTATTTCGATAACGGCCATATGCCGGTCCGCGATATGGGCACCAGTGCCTGCGAGGGCGGTGCGCTGCGCGGTCAACGACGCATCCCGCTTGTGCGGCGCGAACACCACGACAACGCGATGCTTCCAAGCCCACGCGTCGGAAGGACTTGCCATGAGCGGTGCGCTCGCGGCAAATGAAACAGATGCGCAAACAACAGCCAGTCCCGACCTGATCGCAGCGGTGAAAATCACGAGCCCCTCCTGAAAGACCGCCCTCTTTACGCAGGTGCTTCGTCGCCGGATTTCAACGGAGCTGAACCGGTGCGAACAGGTTCTGGCGTCCACCTCTCGTCAGCCTCGTTTTCGGTTGCCACGTTCTCCTCATAAAAGTGTGATTGGCCTGTTGGACAATCAACAAGCGAAACTGCGCGCCGTTCAAATCACCCATTGCGGAGACCACCATGCTGACCACTGCTTTCAAGTCCCTTCTCTCGGCCCTCGCCCTATCGCTTCTCGTCCCTGCCGCCAATGCAGCCGACTCCTCGCTTGTTCATGTTCCGAGCGCGCATTCGGTCGCCCAGACCGCAGACAATCTGGTCGCCGCCGTCGAAAAGGCGGGCGCGAAGGTGTTCGCGCGGGTGGATCATGCCGCTGGCGGCAAAAGCGTCGACATGGAAATTCCGGCCAATCAGGTCGTGATTTTCGGTAACCCGAAGCTTGGCACGCCGGTCATCAAGGACGCGCCGGAAGCCGGACTGGACCTGCCGATCCGGGTTGCAATCATCGAAACGAGCGACGGCACCATCCTGGTCTATCGGGCACCGGCAGCCCTTGCGGCGGAACACGGTCTGCCCGCCGACCATCCGAGCATCGGCAAGATGACAGGCGCGCTGAAAAATCTGACGGCCAAAGCCGCCGAGTAACAACGGGCCTGCCGCCTCGCACACAAGCGGGGCGGCACGTCAAAGTCCAAGCGTTGTTCAGCGAAGTCACTCGCTCAGAACAGCCTCGAAACCTTCGAATTGCGGGTGGCCGGCATATAGATGCTTGTTGTCGCCGGCATTTCTGTGCGCCGCGCGGAAGTGCTCCGACTTCGTCCAGTTCAGGAAGTCCTCGCGATCCGCCCAGATTGTGTGGGTCGCGTATAGTGTCGTTCCGGTCTTTTCGTCGAACGCGCCTTTCAGCAAATGAAACGTCTTGAAACCGGGAACATCCGAAAGTCTGGATTCCCGTTCACGCCAAACGGTTTCAAACGCCTCTTCCTGGCCTTCAAGAATTGAAAACCTGTTCATTGCCAGATACATGCGTCGCTCCTTATGTGGGGGCCAGACCTGCGGCAGGCCGACGTCCGGGATAACCTGACTGCAAAAATCGTATATTTCAATGTTTCGGTCCGGGCCAAGACGGATGCGACCGGCGCCCCGTCTTCACGAGACTGTGAACGGCATTTCGTCTTCTTTTTCAAACCGATCGTCCAACCAACCGTAAACAGCCGCGATGGGGCGCAAGTAGGGAGCGCAAAAAATGCCTACAAACACGATCCTCGATATCGCGAGCGGAAGTAATGATTTTCAGATTCTCACAGCAGCCCTCGGAGCCTTTCCGGATCTTGCCACCGCTGCCGGTGATCCAACCGCGACGCTGACCGTTTTCGCACCAACAGACCAGGCATTTCTCAACCTCGCAAATGCGCTCGACCCAAGCATCGGCTCGGACGAGACCAAGGTCGTTCCGGCCCTGATCGCGGCTTCCGAACTGCTGTCGCCTTCCGACGACCCGACCGCCTTTTTGAAGTCGGTGCTGACGTATCACATTGCCGGCGGCGCGCTTGACGGCGCAGCGGTTGCCGGAAGCAGCAGCATCACGACCCTTTCCGGCGAGACGATCGAGCCGGACGCCTCCTCCGGGCTTTCGCTCGGCGACAAGGACGACGGTTTCGCCGACCCCAATGTTGCCAACCCGGCAGGTTCCGAAAACGGCATCGTTGCCGACAACGGCATCGTTCACGTGATCGACAACGTTCTGCTGCCCTACGACATCACGTTTGCAACGGGCGGGTTCCTGTTCACCGGCAACGGCCCGGATGCCGTGATCGGCTCCGATCATTTCGATTTCATCTCGCTCGGGAAAGGCGATGACATTGCCAACGGTCTTGGCGGCCATGACATCATTTTCGGCGGCAGAGGCGACGATCTCATCAAGGGCGGTGACGGCAACGATTACCTCCTCGGAGGCCGGAACAACGACACGATCGAAGGCGGTGCCGACAACGACTACCTGAACGGCGGACGCGGACACGACGTCCTCGATGGCGGCGACGGCCACGACACTCTGATCGGCGGACGCGGCAAGGACATGCTCGAAGGCGGTGCCGACGACGATTACCTCAACGGAGGACGCGGAAAAGACAGCCTGGAAGGTGAAGAAGGCAACGACTTCCTGGTCGGTGGCCGGTCCGCCGACAGCTTCATCTTCAACCCGTTCCGTGACGGCGAAGGCGACGACGTGATCGCCGATTTCAACGTCAAGAGGGACAAGCTGGTGCTGGACCTCCGGGACGGCGATCCGGACCTTTTGGCCGCCATCGTCGCCAACAACGATCCGAACGAACTGGAACTCTTCGACCTCGTCGACGCCGGCGCCGTTTCGCTCGGTGCCTCCCATGACGGCGATCTCCTGATCACCCATCTGACCGGCACGATCGAGTTCAACGGCATTTCCTCCGATGTCAATCCGGCCGCCCTGCTTCCGGCCGTCGAGTTCCTCGTGAACGACGACCCGATCAGCTAAAGACGGCTCCGGACGGCGCATGATCAAAGCGGAAACGGCACCGGCCACTTTGCCGGTGCCGTTTTTCTATCGGGGGCCGTCGCCGACCCGGGCGCGCGGGCGGGCGCCGCTCGCTATGCCGACACACAAGACAATCTCGTTCGCGCGGGGTGCGTCGGCGATGCCCACCGACAGCGTATCGATGAAGTTGAACGCCCAGGCTTCGTCCTTGTGTCCAAGCGGCAGGTCTATGGTGTCACCAAGCGCGGCCACCTTCACGTTGGACGGCATCAGGGCCTTGCCACCGCCGATGGCTGCGCGCACCGGCTTGCCCAGCATCGGGTGCAGGAGCGCCGCGCCATGCTCGGCGACCCCCTCGGAGCCCACGATCGCCGCCTTGCCATAGCCGGTCGGCGCACCGTCCAGGCGGTGCATGATCTGTCCTGCCAGCCGGTCTCCGAGCCGTGCTCCCATTTCAAACAGCTCGGAAAGGTCATCGGCGTCAATTCCGGCAAACGGATTTTCCAGGACCGCAAGTGCCGCCATCCGGATCAGCGGATCGCAGGCCGCGCCGAATTCATCGGTCTCGACGGTTTCCTCGATCAGAAGTGTCTTTCGTATTTTCATTGACCATCCTCCTTCGGTGTGACGGCGCGTTCTCCCGTTTTCACCAACCGGAACGCCAGAGCGGCCGGAACGACACATGCAAACAGGATCATGCCGAACACAAGCGGTGCACCGGCGGTCCCGGATCGTTCAAAAATCCACCCGGCCAGTGGTGGCGCGGCCGCCATGATTGCATAGTAGACCGTGAAGAAGATGCCCATGCCGAATGCGCGCCTCGCCGGGGCAACGGCCTCGCCGGCCAGGGCCATGATGACGCCGGCAGGCGCCATGCCGACAAGGCCGAACAGCAGGCTGGCGGCGACACCTGCGCCGGACACCCCCATCAGCCAGAGCGAGACGACCGCCGCCGTCATGCAGACAATCAGCACGAGATTGCGGTGATTGAACCTGTCGACGATCTGGCCGCACACCGCGCCCGAGGCAATCATGATCCAACTGGCAACGCTTACGACCGCGGCAGCCTGAAGCGCGGGATGTCCGAGTTCCTCCAGCCTGTGCGGCGCAAAGGAGAGATAGGCAACATAGCCTGCGTTGAAGACGCCCCATGCCGTTCCCGCAAGAAGGATCAGTTGCAGCTCACGGCGGCTCAGCCGGGTCGAATTGGCGCCCTGTACGGCTTTCCTCCCCGCAGGCGCGCGGTAGAAGAGCAGCACACCGGCTGCCGCGGCCGCGCAATACAGCGACGCGACCACGAAGGGCAAGCGCCAGTCCTGCAAGCCGGCCAGGTAGGCATGCCCCACCTGTCCCATCGCGATGCCGAAAGGCCAGCTCATGACGAGAATGCTCATCGCCGTCGATATCTCGCGGCCTTCGAACCAGTCGGCAATCATCTTGGTGAAATAAAGCGTGGAGAGAAGAAAGCCCGCTCCGGCGACGAGCCTGCCGAGGCCGATCGTGACGGGGCCGGGTCCGAACCCGCTCACGAGTCCCCCCAGCGCCAGCGCACTCAATCCGGCGAAGGCAAGACCGCGATCGGAGACATACCGGCCCATGGCCCCGGCGGGCAAAGCCAGAAACAGGCCGGGAACCATGAACAGGCCGATGAGGAAACCGACGTCGGAATAATCGATGCCGAAGACCGTGACGAGGTCGCCGCCAACGGACGCGGCGGTCTGGAACTGAAAGCCGAGGGCAATCCTTGCAAAGAAAAGCAGGGCAAGCATCCTCCAGCGCATCACGCCCACCCGATCTGTTGCTTGCGATGCGTGCGCGCACCGGTCCGGACCGAGCCATCTGCCGCGAAGTGGTTTGGTGACTGCCTGGTTTTGCTCATCTACTCCCCCATATCGGCCAAGCATAGGAACGGCGTTCGTGGACCGGTATCGTGCAGATGCTGTAATTTTTGCTTGCCGGTGCAGTATTTGTCGGAGGTCCATGCGGGATTGCACGTTGCCGGCAGACGTCGCAGGATGCGTCAGGACAGCCGGGGGCGGAAGCAGGTGCAGCCAGACACGATACTCAGTCCGCGCGAACTGGAAATTGCGCAAAGCTATGCGCGCGGGCAAACCTATCACGCGATTGCCGAGCGCCTGCACATCGCGCCTTCGACGGTGCGGACGCATCTCGCCGCGATCTACCGGAAGCTGGAAGTGTCCTCGAAGCTGGAACTTCGTGCCCGCCTGGACGGCGCCAGCCCGCCCGCCGAGACCCAAACCGACCATGGCGCCGTCATTTCAGAACTGGCTCTGAGCCTGGAGGAAGCCATCGGGCGCGAGCGGGCGCTCAGCGAGGTGTTGCGGATCATCAGCCGCTCGCGCGGCGACACCGAAGCCGTGATGGCGGCGATCCTGGGCCATGCACTGGAGCTGTGCGACGCGGAATTCGGCATCCTGTTCGAGTATCACGGCGACCGGCGGTTCTCGGCACGCTTCACGCGCGGCATCCCGCAAGGCTTTCGGGACTGGCTCGACCGACAGGGGGTTTTCGCGGTCGGCAAGGCGACCGGTCTCGGACGGATGGAAACGGTGCGGGACGTCGTCAACATCGTCGATGTCCGGTCCGAGGAACTTTACAGAACGGATGATCCGCTGCGCCTTGCGACGGCCGATCTGGGCGGGGCGCGCTCTTTCGTGGCAATCCCGATGCTGTCGGGCGACGGCCTGGTCGGTGCCTTCACCATTTACCGGCAGCAGGTCCGGCCGTTCAATGCGCAGGTGACTGCGCTGGCCCATACCTTTGCGGACCAGAGTGTCATCGCGCTCGACAATGCCCGCATGATCAGCGAACTGCGCGCGCTCGGCGCCAGGGCCGGCTGAGCGAATTGGCCGGAGACGATGGGGGTCACTCGGCAGCTTGCCTGCGCGACGCATAGTCCAGTCCGGCAACGACGCCGCGCAGCTCGGCCAGTCCCTTCAGCCGCCCAATCGCGGGATAGCCGGGCTGCGCCCGCCGGGACAGGTCGTCCAGAATGTCCTGTCCGTGATCCGGCCGGAAGGGGATGGAATGATCCGCACGGCCGCTCTGGCGGCGGTTTTCCTCCTCGGCAAGCACCGCCGCAATCAGAGCCGGCATGTCGACGTCGCCGCCGAGATGTTCCGATTCATGGAAAGACCCGAACACCGTGTCATGTTCCCGCTTTACATTGCGCAGATGCAGGAAATGAACATGCGCGCCGAGGCGCACCATCATGCCGGGAAGGTCGTTGTCGGCCCGGGCACCGAGCGATCCGGAGCAAAGAGTGATACCATTTGCCGGCAAATCAACCGACCTCACCAGACGCTGATAGTCCTCTTCCGTTGACATAATCCGAGGCAGTCCCAGGAGGCTATACGGCGGATCGTCCGGATGGCAGCAGAGACGCAGCCCAAGCCTCTCTGCATGCGGCACGACAAGTTCGAGAAACGCCGTCTGGTGCGCGCAGAGCGCCGCATGATCAAAAGGTTCATAGGCCGCCAGATGGGCGCGGATATCATCGAGCGTCAGCTGGTCGTTTCCGCCCGGCAACCCGCAGATGACATTGCCGACAAGCGCGGTCTTGAAGGTATCGTCCGTATCCGCGAACCGCTTGCGGGCGGCCTCTGCCACCTCCTCCGGAACGTCGGATGCCGCGCCTTGCCGCTTCAAGAGAAAGAGGTCGAACATGACGAAGTCGACCAGATCGAAACGCATGCATGTCGCCCGGTTGGAGACCTGATGGGCCAGGTCGGTCCGGGTCCAGTCAAGCAGCGGCATGAAGTTGTAGCAGATTACCTTCAGACCGGCCTCTGCGAGGTTGGTCAGGCTGGTCTTGTACGCTGCGACATGCTCCCGCCAATTGCCCGTCTGCCTCTTGA
The DNA here is from genome assembly GCF_965229775.1 of Roseibium sp. Lineage (GTDB taxonomy): Bacteria > Pseudomonadota > Alphaproteobacteria > Rhizobiales > Stappiaceae > Roseibium. The sequence continues at coordinate 2,477,611 of NZ_OZ245929.1, read as the reverse complement.
TGTCCTCCGAGACCGGCAGGCTTTCAACGACCTCCCATTCCAGTGGCTCGGGCAAATGCGCCGTCTGGCTCCGGATCGCGGCCTGCCGCCTGGAAATCTCGTCCGGCGACCAGACGTCTCCCGGCGAAACATGATGCAATGCCGTCACGATCCCGCGGGCCCCAGCCTGGGCGACATCATCCAGCGAGACCTGATCTGCCGGTCCGAACCATCTCCATGTTTCGCGCAAGCCGGTTCCCTCCTATACCGTTGGATCAACGTGTAACCCATTTTTTGAAGGCTTGGCGGCCGCTTGTCAAATTTTTGTTGACTAGTATGGCAGTATGGCAGATAACCGCTCTGGGAGGACTTCTCGTGTTGAACGAAGTCGGAATCGATACGTGGCTTGACGATACGCTTGCGATTGCGCCGCAGGTGCGGCGCATATTGCGCGAACGGATCGTCAAGAATGACCTCCCGCCGGGCAGCAAGCTGTCCGAGGCAGAGATCGCCAAAAGCTATGGCATCAGCCGGCAGCCGGTTCGCGAAGCATTCATCAAGCTGGCCGAGGAGGGACTGCTCCTGATCCGGCCTCAGCGCAGCACGCTTGTCACCAGGATCGACTACCCGACCGTTCTGCAATCGCGGTTCGTTCGGGAAGCGGTCGAGGCCGACATCGTGCGATTGCTCGCACAGGATCCGCAGCCGGCCCTGATAAAGGAATTGCGATCGCAATTGCGGCATCAGGCCAAGATCGGAAAAGCGTCCTCAGCAGACTTCATCAATGAAGATGAAAGGTTCCACCGCACGCTTGCGGAAGCGGCCGGAAAGGACGTTGCGTGGCAGTTCGTGGAAGGTTTGAAAAGCCAGATGGACCGGGTCCGGTTCCTCAGCTTCGAGCTTTTTCCCTTTGCCACGCTGATCGATCAGCATACCGCCATTGTCGATCAGATAGATGCGGGGAAACCGGATGCAGCCTCCCAGCCGATGCGCAAACATCTGAACGAGATCCTCAAGACTCTGCCCCAGATCATAGAGAGAAATCAGGTCTATTTCGATCGCTGCGAGGATCTGGCGACCGACGGATCATCATCCAAACGGGAGTGAGAGTCATGACATTCAGAATTGGCAATTTCCTTGCAGCCTGCCTCGTGACGCAGTTCGTGGCCGGTGCGGCGGTGGCGCAGGACACCACACTGAAGCTGGGCCATCTGGCGAACGAACAGAATGCCTGGCACAAGGCGGCGGTCAAATTCGGCGAAGAGCTCTCCACCCTGACCGATGGCCGGATCGCGGTCGAAGTCTATCCGAACGAGTCGCTCGGCAAGGAAATCGATCTCATCAACGGCATGCAGCTCGGTACGGTCGACATGACGATCACCGGGGAAAGCCTCCAGAACTGGGCGCCGATGGCCGCTCTTCTCGCCGTGCCCTACGCCTATGCCTCGACCGAGCACATGGACGAGGTTGCATCAGGGGAAATCGGCGACCAGATCGAAGCCCAGATCATCGAGAAGGCGCAGATCCGGCCGATTGCCTATTTTGCGCGCGGACCGCGCAACCTCACATCAAACCGGGCCATCTCGGCTCCCGATCAGCTCGAAGGCCTGAAGATGCGCGTCCCCAACGTCCCTCTCTTCGTGGATGTCTGGAAATCGCTCGGCGCGGCGCCGACGCCGATGGCCTTTTCCGAAGTGTTCACGAGCCTGCAAAACGGCACCATCGGGGCGCAGGAAAACCCGCTTGCCCTGATCCGCTCCGCCAATTTCAACGAGGTTCAGTCCCATGTGAACCTGACCCAGCATGTCCGGTCCTGGATCTACCTGACGATCGCCGAATCGACCTGGCAAAATCTGAGCGCCGAAGACCAGGCGCTTGTTCTTGAAGCTGCAAAGCGCGCACAGGAATTCGAGCGCGGCCTCCTGGAAACCAGTCTCGCCGAGGATCGTGCCTACCTGGAAGAAAACGGCATGACCTTCGTCGAGGTTGACGGGGCAGCTTATGCGGCAGCGGCAAAGGACGCCGTTCTGGCCAACGTGAATGACGAGATCAAACCGATCGTGGAAGATCTCTTCAACAGCCAGAAGTAATTCCCTCCCCCAACTTGCCCGCCGCTGCTGTGAAGACAGCGGCGGGCCTTTCTGCGGGCCGTATCATGAAGCTCATCCTGCACGTCTACCGCGCGCTCGAACTGCTCTGCCGAACCGGGGTTCTGCTGGCGTTCATGGTGCTGATCATCGCGGTCCTCACCCAGGTTCTGGGCCGTGCAATCGGCGATTCCCCGGTCTGGACGGAGGAACTCACACGGTTTGCCCTGATCTACATGACCGCGCTGGGTGTCGGACTTGGGCTGATGAGCGGCGACCTCGTCAATGTCGACATCGTCTGCGACGCCCTGCCCGATCCGTGGCCGCGCATGCTGCGCTTCGTCGCCTCCCTGGCGACTGCAGGTCTTGCCGCAGTACTGCTACCGGGCGCCTGGAAATACGTTCAGATCGGACTGCTCCAGAAATCTCCGGCGATGGGCCTTCAAATGTCGTTTGTTCATTTCAGCGTTTTCCTGCTGTTTCTTCTGCTCCTGGTCTTTGCACTCATGCGCGCCGTTCTCACGCTCTTGCACCTCGATGATCCACGATTGAAGCAGGAGATCTGACCTTGGACGTGTTCGTTCTGTTTGCCGTCTTTATCGGCTCGCTCGTGATCGGTATCCCCGTTGCCATCGCCCTCGGGCTGTCGTCGCTCAGTTATCTTCTGGTCTCGGGCATCCCGCTCGTGGTCATCCCCCAGAAGGTCTACGCCGGAATCGACGTGTTCGTTCTGCTGAGCATCCCCGGTTTCATCCTGGCCGGAAACCTGATGAACAACGGCGGCATCACCGAACGGATCATCCGGTTCGCCAATGCACTGGTCGGCTGGGTCCGGGGCGGGCTGGGACTGACCAATATTGGTGCCTCGATGCTATTTGGCGGCATCACCGGCACGGCGGTCGCGGACGCGGCCTCCATTGGCGGTGTCATGATCCCCGGCATGAAAAAGGCCGGTTACCCGGCGGACTTCTCGGCAGCCGTCACCGCGGCGTCTTCCACGGTTGGACCGATCATCCCCCCGAGTGTCCCGATGATCATCGTCGGTGCCCTGAGCGGCATCTCCGTTGGCCAGATGTTCATGGCCGGGGCCATCCCGGGTCTGCTGATGGGCCTTGCAATGATGATCACCTGCTATGTGATCGCACGGCGGAACAACTTTCCGAGGGAACCGTGGCGGGGCACCGGCGAACTCGTCCGTGCCTTTGCGAGCGCCTTCTGGGCGATCGCGATGACGGGCATCATCATCTACGGTCTTCTGAGCGGCATCGCCACGCCCACGGAAACCGCAGTTGTCGCAAGCGTCTATGCCTTCATTGTCGGGGCGTTCGTCTACCGGGAACTTCCCTTGAAGAAGGTCCCGAAGATCATCGCGGACAGCGCCGTTTCAGCCGCCTCGATCCTGGCGCTGGTCGGCCTGGCCAACGTATTCGGCTGGATCCTGGTCTCCGAACGGATTCCTCAGGCCATTGCCGGCACCGTGCTTTCGATCACCGACAATCCCATTCTCGTCGTGCTGATCATCAATCTGCTGCTGCTCTTTGTCGGCATGTTCATGGAGACGATCGCCGCGCTGATCATCCTGTTCGTTCCGCTCCTGTCTCTCGCGCAGGCCGTCGGCATCGAGCCGCTGCATTTTGCGACCTTTGCCGTGCTGAACCTGATGATCGGACTGACCACACCGCCGGTCGGCGTCTGCCTGTTCGTCTGCGCCGGGATTGCAAGGTTGCCGCTGTCGCCGGTGGTCAGGGCCATTCTGCCCTTTCTCCTGAGCAACATCATCGTCCTCTTGCTGGTTTCGTTCGTCCCGGCCCTGGCGACCTGGCTGCCAAACCTCATATTCGGATAGGACCCGCCATGACGTCGCGCACCTGTGTGCTGCATGGTATCCACGACCTGCGGCTTGAATCGCACCCCGAACCGGTCACGGGCCCCGGCGACGTGAAAGTTTCTGTTCAGGCCGGCGGCATCTGCGGCTCCGATCTCCATTATTATCACCATGGCGGCTTCGGACCGGTCCGCGTCCGGGAACCGATCGCGATGGGGCACGAAGCTGCCGGCCGGGTGGTCGAGACCGGTGACGACGTCAATGCGGTTCATGTCGGAGATCTCGTCGCCATCAATCCGAGCCGGCCTTGCGGGAATTGTCTTTACTGCAAGGAAGGCAACCCGGTTCATTGCCTCGACATGCGGTTCATGGGATCCGCCTACCGGTTGCCCCATGAGCAGGGTCTGTTTCGGGAAAGGGTCGTGGTTCCGGAAACCCGGGTCTTCAGGTTCGGATTAAATGCCGACCCAGTTGAGGCCGCGTGCGCGGAACCGCTTGCCGTCTGCCTGCATGCACGGGCGCAGGCTCCGGATCTGAACGGAAAACGCGTTCTCGTGACCGGTGCAGGACCGATCGGGGCCCTGTGCGTTGCCGTGGCCAGGGACGCCGGAGCGCGCGAAATCGTTGCGACGGATCTGCAGGCGATGCCGCTCAGTGTCGCGAAACGGATGGGGGCGGACAAGACCGTAAACCTGGCAGAGGAACACGACGGGCTCGGTCCCTACATGGCTGACAAGGGGCAGTTCGATGTCGCGTTCGAATGTTCCGCCGCGGCGCCCGCAATCCGCGATGCGCTGGCCTGTCTCAGGCCGCGCGGCAGCTTGATTGCGGTCGGGGTCGCAGGAGATACCCCGATGCCGCTCAACCTGATCGTGAGCAAGGAAATCGTCGTCCGGGGGACGCACCGGTTTCACCCGGAATTCGCCGCCGCCGTCAAGGCAATCGACACCGGTACGATCGACGTGTCTCCAATCATCAGCCCGTCGTTCCCGCTGGAAAAGGCGGTCGAAGCCTTCGAACGGGCCGGAGACCGTGCACGCGCCATGAAGGTGCATATCTTCTTCAACGGTTACTCCGCCGATTGAATAATCACCCCTTGCGCAATTCACCAGGAGTTGAGCCGAGTTCCGCCTTCATGCGGTTCGTCATGTGCGCCTGGCTTGAAAAACCGGTTCGGAAAGCAACCTCCGCCAGTGGCAGGCTCGATTCCTGAATAAGGTCCCGCGCCCGTTCCACCCGCCGCCTTGCGAGATATTTCGAGGGTGAGAGGCCGATTTCCGTCTTGAAAACCCGTGTGAAATGGAACGGGCTCATGTCGATCGTCCGCGCAAGGTCGGTCAAGCGCAACGGGTCGCTGATGCGGTCTTCGATGAAATCGAGCACAGGCCGCATCGCGCAGCCGGGTTTGACCCGGCTGAGACTGGCGACGTGCCCGGAGCGGGAGCGCACAGCACGCAGCAGGCCAAGGCCCAGCAAATACGCCCGGCTGTCCATCTCGATGGACGTCGGCGGGTCTTCCGGATTGGCGGCTCGCTGAACATAGGCAGCTGCGTCACTTGCCGCCGCCGCGTCGAAAAGAGCGAAGAAATCGTCCGGCTCGGCAACCTCCGCGCCCTCAAGCTCGTCTGCAATCTCGCACAGAAGGCCCTGGTTGAAGTAAAAGTGGGCGTAGTCGACGATACCGGTCGACGAGAAGATCCCGGAGCTGTCCGGCTTCTGCAGCGACAATGCCCCCTGACTGGCGATCGACAAGCCGTCATTCAGGTCGAGACGGCGCGCATTTGCTCCGCCAATGTGATAGGTCAGGATATAATGCCCCACGCCTTCAAAGCGTGTGCCCGGGCCGAGACTGGCCTTGTGCCGAACCACCGGCATGTTCCATTGTTCCTCAATCCCGAACAGTTCCGGAATCGCATCTTTCTCACGGATCTGCCTGTATACGCGGCAGTGTTCAGGTTCGTTCTTAAAGGCGTGGCGACCCATTGTTCAGTCCATGTTGACGCGCTGTACGCGCACCGATTTCCAATCCGCAAATTCCTGTAAAACATATGCACGAAAGATGAAATAATTCCAGCTGGAAGCGCCTATCTCCCTTTTCGACCGAACCAGAAACCCTGTTCGCCCCAGAAGTTATGGAGATTTGAATGTCCGTCAAATTCGACGCCTCAAGCGCGCGGCACACCCAGATTCTCCTCATCGTCCATGAGACGCAGACGGCGTGCAGCGTTCGGTTCCTCAATCAACCTGGTCCAGAAACCTTGTCGGGAAATCTCTTTGGGTTCGGACGGCCAGGCACCGGAAACTCTGCAACCAAAATCATCCATTGAATCCTCGCAAAGGAGCTCATCGCATGTCTAAACTTGAAATGATTACGCCTGAAAACGCCGCACTTGTCCTGATCGATTTTCAACCGGCCATGTTCCAAGGCGTTGAAAGCCACGACCGCCTGTCGATTGTCCATAATGTGCAAACACTGGCCAAGGGTGCCAAGCTTTTCGGTCTTCCGACGATCATTTCCACGGTCGCCAAGGACAGCTTTTCAGGCCCGTTCATGCCGGAAGTAACGGATCTATTTCCAGAAACGGAAATCATTGACCGCACTTCGATCAATTCCTGGGTCGACGGCAACTTTCGTGCTGCCGTCAAGGCGACCGGGCGCAAGAAGATCGTCCTGGCCGGCCTTTGGACAGAGGCATGCGTCATGTTCCCAAGCCTCGATCTGCTAAACGAAGGCTACGAGGTTTATATTCCCGCCGACGCGTGTGGCGACGTTACACCCGAGGCACACGAGCGCGCCATGGATCGGCTGGTCCAGGCTGGTGCTGTTCCGATGAACTCGCTGCAGTTCATTTTTGAACTCCAACAGGATTGGGCTCGCGGCGAGACTTATGACGGTGTCATGGAAATCCTCAAGGCTCACACACCCTACGGTATCCAGGTGCGCTTTTCCAAATGGGCTCTTGGAGAACACGCATCGGAAGCGGGCGTTGCGGCCGAGTAAGCTGCTGTCCTGACAAGCCAGCGCTGGTTCGGCCAGCGCCGGCATTCCTTCCTTCAGTCCCTGTTTATTCGCACCGGCTGTCATCGGCATGCCGGACGGAGGTTTGTTATGCCAATCCAAAGACGTCAGTTCCTGCAAGGGGCGGCCGCCCTTCTTGGTTCGAGCGCCTTGACACCTGCCTACGCCCAGATCAATGGCGGTTTCGCGGACCTGGTCGTTCTCGACGGACGCATTACCACCATGGATCCGGCACGTCCGGAAGCCACAGCGCTCGCCGCGCGCGGCGGCCGGTTCATCGCCATCGGCGACGAAACCGATGTTGCACCGCTGATCGGGCCGTTCACGCAGGTCATCCGCGCCAACAAGAAACGCATCATCCCCGGCCTGATCGACAGTCACACGCACTCGATCCGCGGTGGCGTGAACTACAATCTCGAGGTTCGCTGGGATGCAGCGGACAGCCTGGAGGAAGCGCTTCACCTTCTGCGCCTGCAGGCGGACCGGACACCGGAAGGCCAGTTCATCCGCGTCGCGGGCGGCTTTTCGGAATTCCAGTTCAAGGAAAAGCGCCTGCCGACCATCGAGGAACTCGACAGTGTTGCACCGAACCATCCGGTTCTGATCCACTACCTGTACAAAATGACGCTGCTCAACAGCCGCGCAATCTCGTATTTCAACTACGATCAGGCCGATCATCCGACCTATCCGGGCGGCATCATCGAAAAGGACGAGACCGGCGCATCCACGGGCCGGCTGCTGGCCGCACCGTCCGGGCTCTTGATGTACAAGACCCTCAGCCAGGCGCCGAAGCTGTCGATCCGCGACCAGATCAACTCCTCCATGCAATACATGGACGAGCTGAATTCGCTCGGGATCACGTCCGTCTCGGATGCCGGTGGCGGCGGTATGGAGTTCCCGAATGCCGATCCCTACAAGGTCATCAATCACATGCACCGCGAAGGTCTGCTGACCACGCGGATCGGCTATCATACGTTCCCACAGGTCAAGGGCCGCGAGTTCGACGATTACACGGACTGGACGTCGCGTTTCACTCCGGGTACCGGCGACGACATGCTGAAGCTCGTGGGTGCGGGCGAAAACCTGACCTGGGCCTCCTACGACTACGAGATCTTCGGAGATCCGCGTCCGGAAATCGACCGTGATGCCGAGGAAATCCAGCACAAGATCATGACCCTGCTGGGAGAAAAAGGCTGGGCTTTCCGTCAGCACATCACCTATGACGAGACGGGTGACCGGCTGCTCAAGGTCTATGAGGACGTGGCCAGGGGTGCGGGCCTTGTCGACGGCTGGTTCATCGACCACGTGGAGACATTCTCTGAGCGGAACCTTGAGAGAATCGCGGAACTCGGCGGCGGAATCGCGCTGCAGAACCGCCTCCAGTTCCAGGCTGAGGACTTCGTGCGCAACTATGGCCCGGAAAAGCTCAAGAAGACACCAAACTTCCGATTCATCATGGATCTGGGCGTGCCGATGGGCGGAGGCACCGATGCGACCCGGGTGACCTCGTATAACCCCTGGTACTCGATCCAGTGGATGGCGACTGGTCTGTCGCGCGGCGGCATGCGGATGTACGACGACGCCAACCTGCTCACACGCGAGGAAGCATTGCGCGTGTGGACCGTCGGCTCTTCGTGGTTCACCGGGGACGGCGGCCGCAAGGGCGCGATCACCGAAGGCCAGCTGGCGGATTTCGCGATCCTCGACCGCGACTATTTCGCCGTGACCGACGCGGAAATCGGGCGCATCACCTCAGCCCTGACCGCCGTTGACGGCAAGGTCGTGTTCGCGAAGGACGATCTGGCGCATCACGACCTGCGGCACGTACCCCCGGTCAGCCCCGACTGGTCGCCGGTGATCACCTTTGGCGATACCCGGTCCTTGTAACAAAGCCATCGGGAGACCGGTTTGAGACACCGGTCTCCCGAAGACCTGAATTCCAATTTCCAGAGAGATCTCATGACCGAAGCAGACCTGATCCTAACCAACGGAAAAATCACGACCTTCGACGCGCAGGACCGGGTTGCCGAGGCCGTTGCAATTGCAGGCGAAAAGATCCTAGAGGTCGGGAGCGACCACGACATCATGCGGCTCAAGAGCAGCCACACGACCGTGATCGACCTCAAGGGCAAGCGCGTTATTCCGGGCCTGATAGACAGTCACACGCATATCATCCGGCAGGGCAACAATTTCGCCATGGAATTGAGGTGGGACCACGTTCCCTCGCTTGCGGACGGTCTTGCCATGCTCAAGGCCCAGGCTCAGCGGACACCGGCCGGGCAATGGATCCGCGTCGTCGGCGGCTGGTCCGCAGACCAGTTTGCCGAGCGCCGCTTGCCGACCATCGACGAGATCAATGCCGTTGCGCCGGATGTGCCCGTCTATGTGCTGCATCTCTACGACCGCGCCTGGCTGAACAAGGCGGCTCTTCGTGCGCTCGGGATCGACAGCCACTACTACGAGCCTTTCGTCTCGGGCCGGCTTGAGCGCGACGACAACGGCAACCCGACCGGCCTCGCCCTCGCACGGCCGAACGCGCAGCCGCTCTACGCGCTTCTCGACATGGCGCCGAAACTCGATTTCGAACAGCAGATCCTGTCGACGAAGCACTATTTCCGGGCCTTGAACGGACTTGGCCTGACGTCCGCGCTCGACTGCGCCGGCGGCTTTCTCAACTACCCGGACGATTACGGTGTCATCACCGAGTTGAACCGGCGGGGCGAACAGACCGTGCGCATCGGCTATCAACTGTTCGCACAGCGGCCGCTTTTCGAGCTCGACGACTTCAAGCGCTGGCATGACATGGTGAAGCCGGATCAGGGCAACTCCTATCTCAAGTGTGTCGGCGCCGGTGAAATGCTGGTCGCATCGGCCTATGATTTCGAGGACTTCTCCTATCCGCGCCCCGAATTGCCAAAGCGCATGGAGGGTGATCTCAGGCCGGTTCTGGAGTTCCTCCTGGAGAACCGGTGGCCGATCCGCTTCCACTGCACATACGAGGAAAGTGCGCACCGCCTACTCACGGTGCTCGAGGAGGTTGGCCGCGACAGGGCTCTTGAGGAACTCAACTGGATCTTTGATCACGGTGAGACGATCTCGGAAAAGACGATGGAGTGGGTCGCTCGCCTGGGCGGTGGTATCTCCTACCAGAACCGCATTGCCTTCCAGGCAACGGCTTATCGCGAGCGCTACGGTGAAGACGCATTGAGGGACGTCATGCCGGTCCGCAAGATGATGGCCTCCGGCGTGCCAATTGCCGCAGGAACCGACGCCACGCGCGTGTCGTCCTACAACCCCTGGCTCGCCATTCACTGGGCGGTCTCGGGCAAGGGACGCGGCGGCGACATCATCTGGGCGGCGGAAAACCGGTTGAGCCGCGAGGACGCCTTGCGCCACTGGACTGCAGCCGGTGCCTGGTTCAGCCGCGAAGACGGCATCAAGGGTCAGATCACGGCCGGTCAGCTTGCCGACCTTGCCGTGCTCGACCGGGATTACTTTGCCGTCGAGGAAGGTGAAATTACCGAGATCACCTCAGATCTGACACTGTCGGGTGGAAAGATTGTCCATGCCAAGGGCACGCTATCCGAGTATGCACCACCGCCGCTGGCTGAATTGCCGGACTGGTCGCCCGTACCGTTCTTCGGTGCCCCCGGCGCTCCGGCAAACACCCTGAGCTTCGCTTGAGCCTGAAGGAGACAGACATGAATTACACACCCTACCTCGTTTCCCTTGGCATCGGGCTCGGTGTTGGCGTGCTCTACGCTCTCCTGGGCACGCGTTCGCCGGCACCGCCCGTCATCGCCCTGCTCGGTCTTCTGGGCATGCTGATCGGGGAAACGGCGGTCTCCTGGGCAAAATCGAAATTCACGGTTCAGGAAGCTGCCGCGCATTGCCTCCACGACAAGTCGTTCGCGACGGCAAAGTCCGGGACTGCGGGCGGCACGCGCGAAATGCCCGCGCGCAATCGCACCTGAGCAAGGCAAGAGACATGACCAACAAACCGTTGCACCACAAAACCAGGCCCTTCGGCGTTCTGGTTTTCCTTTGCGTTCTCCTTATCGCTTCTCCAACGCTGGCTGAAGATCTTGTATTCGTGGGAACCGTCGAGGTGCGTGAAACCGCCGTTCTGTCCGCAGGAACCGATGGTCAACTCACCGAAATCCTGTTTCAGGGCGGAGAGCTGGTCAGCGAAGGACAGGCGCTGATGCGTCAGGACACGCGCACGCTGGACATCGATGTGCAGATGGCCGAAGCGCAGTTGAAAGCCGCAGATGCGCAGCTGGCAGCGGCGCAGCAACGGGCCTCCCGGTTGATAACCCTTTCGGAGCGCAAAGTTGCCTCGAATGCCAGCCTGGACGACGCCACGGCACTGCTTGCCGCAGCCGAAGCGGGGCGCATGATTGCTGTCGCCCAGTTGAACCGGGCAGAGCTGGAGCTCGATAAGGCGACAATCCGCGCGCCAATCGCCGGTATCATCAGCCGCCCGTCCGCCGCTCTCGGCGCTTTTCTGGAAGCGGAGGCCGGTCCGCCGCTCGCGCGGATCGTGCAACTGGACCCTGTGCTCGTGGCCTACAAGGTGCCTTACGAAACGCGTCTCGCGACGCTTCGGGCCACCGGGGCAACGACACTGGAGGACTTGTTCCCGAAGCTGTCCCTGACGGTCACGCTGCAAAGCGGTGAAACAGTCGCTTCCGGCCTCAGGCCCGAATTTGCAGGCGCGACCGTTGAAGAGGCGAGCGGTGCGCTGACCGTCTTTACCCTGGTCCCGAACCCGGAGCGGACCCTGCGCCCCGGCATGACCGTGACCGTCACCGCCGACCTTCAACAAGACTAAGCGCGCCGGCCTGTTGCCGCCGTTGCCCGACTAAATCTGCAAGAACCAAGCGAGCCCGGAGCGTTTCCATGTCTACCAACGTTGAACAGAAACCGGTGACCGCCCGGGAAGGTGGTGCGTGGGCACCGTTTCAGTCGCTCCCCTTTGCCATGTTGTGGACAGCAACCGTCGTTTCCAACGTGGGGACATGGATGCATGATGTCGGGGCCGGCTGGCTGATGACGACACTGTCTCCCAGCCCGGTAATGGTTTCGCTGGTGCAGGCTGCGACCACCCTGCCCGTCTTCCTGTTCGCCCTGGTGGCTGGCGCTGTTGCCGACATAGTCGACCGGCGGCGGCTCCTGCTGGTGGTCAATTTGCTTATGGGCGTTGTCGCCGGTCTATTTGCCGTTGTCGTTGCCAGCGGACAGGCGACCGTCGAACTCCTGCTGCTCTTCACCTTCCTGCTCGGAACCGGCGCCGCCTTCGTCGCGCCCGCCTGGCAGGCGATTGTGCCAAGTCTTGTTCCCAGGAAGGACCTGTCGTCGGCCGTCGCCCTCAATTCGATGGGGATCAATATCAGCCGCGCAATCGGCCCGGCGCTCGCCGGCGTTCTGATAACGGCCGTTGGCCTGGCGTCTCCCTTCGCCCTCAACGCGCTCAGCTTTGTCGGCATTCTTGCCGCTCTGGTCTTCTGGAAGCCAGAGCACAAAACCGAAAGGCGACTGCCGCCCGAACCGGTCTTCAGCGCCATACAGACAGGTGTGCGCTATGCGCTGCACAGTCCCGCGCTCAAGTCGACGCTCCTGCGCGCCATCGCCTTCTTCCTGTTTGCGAGCGCCTATTGGGCCATGCTGCCGCTAATCGCAAAGGACCTGCTCTCAGGCGGCCCCGGACTTTACGGAATGCTGCTCGGCTGTGTGGGGGGCGGCGCAGTCCTCGGGGCCCTTTTCCTGCCGAAGATCCGCAAGCGGCTCGGAGCCGACGACACGGTCGCGGCGGGAACAATCGGAACGGCGCTGGTCCTCGCGGTGTTCGCGCTGGTTCCCTCCGCCATCGCCGGCTATGCGGTCTCCCTGCTTGCCGGCTTCTCATGGATCGCCGTGCTTTCCAGCCTGAATGTCTCGGCCCAGGCGTCCTTGCCCGAGTGGGTGCGCGCGCGCGGGCTTTCCATTTACCTCACGGTTTTCTTCGGTTCCATGAGCCTTGGCAGCGTGATCTGGGGACAGGTAGCCGCGATCGCGGGAATCCCGGCGGCTCTCCTGGCGGCAGCCGTTGTCCTGGTGGTGATGCTGGCTCTGGTGCGCCGGGTGCCGCTGACTTCGGTCGGTTCGCTTGACCTGACGCCCTCGGCACATTGGCCGGCGCCGATTGTTTCAGACGAACTTGCCGCGGACAGAGGGCCGGTAATGATCCTGATCGACTATCACGTGAAGGCGGCCGACACCGATGCCTTCGTGACCGCATTGCGCAGGTTTTCCGCGCAGCGCCGGCGTGACGGAGCTGTCGACTGGAATTTGTTTCAGGACGCGGAAAATGCGGAGCACTGGACGGAGAGCTTTATCGTTTCAAGCTGGCTCGATCACCTGCGCCAGCATGACCGCGTGACCCGGACAGACGCGGACCTGCAGGATGAGGTGCGTAAATTCCATCAAGGCCCGGACGCTCCGAGGGTCCGACACCTGATCGCGCCGGCCGCTTGACCCCCAGATACCAACCTTAAAAAAGTAAGACCCTATCAGACCGGGACATGAGAGTGTTCCGCGAGGAGCGTGTCGCGGGACGATGTGGAGCATCGGCCAAGATGCGCGACACGGCGGAACGCTCTCATATCGCAGCCTCCGGTGGTCTTTTCCGGGACGACCTGCCCCCGGGCGCGCGCCTCCTGTCCGACGGCTGGACCATTACCTGAGCGAACAGGCTCAGTGCGCCCTGACAGTGGTTCCACGCTGTTTCAGCACGGCGCCGCAGACTTCCATCTGTTGCGCAAGCTCCCTTTTGGCCCGGCCGGGGTGTTGCGTCCGTCCGAGTCTTTCCGGCTTTACATTTCTTTACACTCGCGAAGAACGCGAGAAACCGAGGCGGTCTATTTCCTACGGTATCGGGACGCTGCAATCGCCCGCTGACTGCCGGAAAACACCCAGCCCCCACTCTTGGGGTTTTCCGGCAGTGCCAACAAGGAAAACGACCTCATGATCGAGACCCTCCGGATACGCCTTCACCGTGCCGGTATAGCGACCGCCGCACTCATCCTGGCTTTGGCCCTGACGGCCGGACACAGTCTTGCGCAGCAAGTGCCTGCGCCGCCAAGACCGGCTGATCTTGCTGCGAAGCTCAGCCTGTCACCCGAACAGACCCCCGTCTTCATCTCCATCATGGACACCCACTTCGCCGAGACGAAAGCGCTCCTGGCAAGACACGGTGTCGACCCTTCAAAGGGACGGCCGTCGTTTCAGGTCATGCGAAAACTGCGCGCTGAAATGATGCAGAACCAGCGCGAGCTTGAGACCGAGCTTTCAGCGGTGCTGACACCTCAGCAGATGCACATACTGAAGGAAATCGCGCCTCGTGGAAGGCGCAACTAGACACGCGGAAGCGACCCCTCTCTGCCCCCCCCCGACCAACCCGAAAGGACCCTGACATGCTTCGGAAACTGGAAAACCTGCGCCTGAAAACGGCAACCCCGCGCACAAGCCGGCTCATCGCGGCCTGCCTGATCAGCACCGGAATCCTGACGGGGTCGGCAATCAGCGTCAACAGCGCTTCCAAGGCCATTGCCGCGCCCGCCCTGAACAGCCAAGTTGCCGGTTCCGTTCAAGCTGGCGGCCTACCGGACATTCACGGCATCAGCTGGCGCAAGGCCCGTGGCGGACCCGGCATGCTGCTCAGGCTGAGCGATGAGGAAATCAAGGAACGCATCACGCGTGTGGTTCGCCATGTCGCGATCGAGATCGACGCGACACAGGAGCAGGTGGATGAAATCATCGGCATCGTGACCCCGGTCGCACTTGACCTGAAGGCGATGCGCATGGACATGTCCGGCGTTGGGGAAGAGCTTCGCGAGTTGCTGCTGGCCCAGGAGGTCGACCGTTTCGCCGTCGAGGCTCTCCGCGCCGAGAAACTCGCACTTGCCGACGAGGTGAGCAAGACGCTGACCGGCATGATGATCGAGGTCGCGGATGTTCTGTCACCGGAACAGCGCAGCCAACTTGACGAGCGCATCAAGGAGTTCCGTGCTATGCGTCCGGGGTTCCGTCACCACTAACGAGGACGAAGCGCGCCGTAAGATGACGCAGCACATCCTTCTCATTGAAGACGATGCCCGGCTTGCCGAGATGGTTCAGGACTATCTCGGCGCGTCGGGTTTCAGCGTGTCGATCGCGCCGACAGGTCAGCAGGGCCTCGACCTGCAGAAACGGAACCGTTTCGACGCAATCCTCCTCGACATAATGCTGCCCGATATCGACGGGCTTGAGGTATGCCGCATCCTGCGGGCGACCGACCAGACACCGATCCTGATGCTTACGGCGAAGGGAGAACCCATGGACCGCATCATCGGGCTGGAACTCGGCGCGGACGATTACCTGCCCAAGCCCTTCGAGCCGAGGGAATTGCTTGCCCGCCTCAAGGCGATCCTGAGGCGTGGTCCGGTCGAGCCGGACCGGCAGATCTTCCGGTTCGGCCGGCTCGAAATCGACGGGTCGGCGATGGAGGCGCGGATCGACGGCAGGGCCTGCAACCTCACCGCCCACCAGTTCCAGTTGCTGGAGATCCTTGCCAGCAGGGCCGGCCGCGTTCTTTCAAGGGACATGATCATGGACCTCTTGAAGGGTGAAAGCCTCGCGGCCTTCGACCGGTCGATCGACGTCCACGTCTCACGGATACGGGCCGAAATCGAAGACGATCCGAACAAACCGCGCCGGCTGATCACCGTGCGCGGCGCCGGCTATGTCTTCGCCCGGGCACAGGACTGACGCGATGGCAAACAAACCGCGCCGCTTCTTTGCCTCGGGCTTGACACGCAGGCTCTACCTTCAGATTTATGCTACTCTGATCGCAAGCCTCGTGCTGGTGGTCCTCATTTCCGGCGTCTTGTGGGAAGCCGTGGGCCGTGACCGCCTGAACCGGAACATCCTGGATACGGTCAGCCGCTTCGTCGCCCTGACGCTTCCGCCTGACGATGCGAGCCGCGCAGATCAGCAGCGCACGATTGCGGGCCTCGGTGCAGAGCTCGACATCGCCCTTGCCCTGTTCGACGAGGAAGGCCAGTCCATCGCGGTCTACGGCGAACCGGACATGCCACCGGATCGGCACGCCGGTGAAACCGGCTGGTTTCGGGCGCGTGGCGGACCGGTCCTTTCGCTTGCCCTGCCGGATGGCCGCTGGCTGGTTGCCGACGCACATGACGCGCCTCCGTTCGAGCCTCTCCTGAACCTGTTGTTCCTGCTGGCTGTTGTCGCCGTCTGCGTCGGGATCGCCGTCTATCCGGTGTCCCGCCGCCTCACCAAGCGCCTGGAAACCCTGAGCCACGGTGTCGACCGGATCGGCTCCGGAGACCTCAATGCCCGCGTCGACGTCCAGGGACAGGACGAGGTTGCGCAGCTTGCCCGCAAGTTCAATTCGGCGGCGGACAAAATCGAGCAGCTTGTCAGCGCACACAAGCTTCTGCTCGCCAATGCCTCGCATGAATTGCGCACGCCACTGGCGCGCATCAAGCTTGCGCTTGAGATGGATCAGGCGGAAGCTTCCGAAAGACACCGAAGCGCCCTGAAGCGCGATATCGAGGAACTCGACGCGCTGATCGACGAGATCCTGGTCATGAGCCGCCTCGATGGCGACATGCCGACGGGCACGCCCGAACCCGTCGATCTCCTCGCTCTCGTTGCCGAGGAATGCGCCCGCTACGACAATTGCCAATATTCGGGGCGCGTTCCGGAGATTGCCGGAGATCCGCGTCTCCTGCACCGAATGCTCGGCAACCTGCTCGAAAACGCCTTCAAACACGGCGTACCACCAGTGACCATTGCCCTGTCCGTTTACGGAAACACCGCACGGATTGACGTCCATGACAGCGGTGATGGAATTTCCGAGGCCGACCGGGAAAACGTGTTCCAGCCGTTTTACCGCGCACCGGGCAAGCAGAATGTCGACGGCTACGGACTGGGCCTGCCGCTGGTGCGCAAGATCGCGGAAGTCCATGGCGGAACCGCTTTCGTTGCCGCCGGGTCGAACGGGACTTCGATCATCCGGGTCAGCCTGCCCCTGACACCACCGCCCCGCGGAACCTGAGCCGCGATTTTAGGCTTTCGCAAGCCCTGAAAAGGACTACCATCAGCGTGAATCGAACAGCGAAGGTGATGGCGGATGAGCGACGGGTATCACAGTTTGGATCAGGCGGACCCGCTTTGCCGGATGAGCGCAGACGAGCTTGCAAGTGCCTATCGCGCGGGCACCCTCTCTCCCGTTGACGTGACAAAGGCGTGCCTTGCGCGGGCCGAAGAGATCGATCCCGTTTTCAACGCCTTCACGTTCCTGGATCACGAGGGCGCGATCGAGGCGGCGAGGGCATCAGAGGCCCGATGGGTTGAGGGAACCCCCTTGTCGGCAGTCGACGGCATCCCGGCGACCCTCAAGGATATCGTCTGGGTGAAAGGCTGGCCCACCCGCTTCGGCAGTCTTGTCACCAGCGATACGCCCCAGCCGGAAGACGCGCCGAGCGTACAGCTGATGCGCGCGGCCGGCATCGTCTTTCTCGGGCAGACAACGACGCCCGAATTCGGCTGGAAGGCGGTCACGGACAGCAATGCCTTCGGGGTCACACGCAATCCGCACGATCCGGCCATGACCCCCGGCGGCTCTTCCGGAGGCGCCGCCATTGCCGCAGCGCTCGGCGCCGGCGTCTTTCACCTGGGCACGGACGGCGGCGGATCGATCCGCATCCCGTCCTCCTTCTGCGGCATCACCGGTCTCAAGCCGACCTTCTCGCGCGTGCCGGCCTATCCGGCGAGCCCCTTCGGAACCGTGGCCCATATCGGTCCGATGTGCCGCAATGCGCGCGATACGGCCGCCATGCTGAAAGCGATGAGCGGACGGGACCGGCGCGACTGGAACCAGGGCGAAGGTCAACTCGCCCCGCTTGACGATCCGGCCACTGCCATCAGGGGCAGCCGCATCGGTTACTGGACGGTTCCGCCTGCGGGCAAGGTCGACGCCGAAGTCGCCGCGCTTGTCGAGGCCCAGATGCAACGGCTGGAAGCGGCAGGCGCTGTCATCGAGCCTTTCGACCTTCCCGCAGACGACCTGCTCGAAACGTTCCACAAACACTGGTTTTCGGGCGCTGCCGCGCGTCTGGCGCCGTATGGACCCGCGGAGCGGGAAAAGATCGATCCGGGCCTTCGGGAGATTGCCGGAACGGGCGGCGGCTATGACGTGAGGACACTGGTCGCCGCGCAGGTCGAGCGTGCCGAGTTCGGTGCACGGATGGACATGGCGCTTGCCGACCTTGATTTCATCCTGTCGCCTGCCGTCACGGTTCCGGCTTTCGAGGCCGGACTGGAAGTCCCGGCCGGGTCCGGCCTGCAGCGCTGGACGGAATGGGCGAGCTTCAGCTTCCCGATCAACCTGACGCAGCAGCCCGCGGGCGTTGTTCCCTGCGGCAAGACCGAAGCCGGTCTGCCCGTCGGCCTGCAGATCGTCGGTGCGCGCGGCCAGGACGCAAAAGTGCTGTCGTTCATGGCAGCGATTGAGGGGATGGCTGGCGGAAGCTAGTGCGGTGAATTTGAAGTTCGCATCATTGCTGCAGCAGTCTCCGAAGCGAACTTCAAATTCGTAAACCGCACTAGAAACATAGACTTGCTAGTCACCTTCTTGAACCTGAAGTTCGTTCGAAGCCTGCTGCAAAATGAGTCGAACTTCAGATTCAGGTGACTAGGGTACCGACCCATTTCTGCCGCCAAATGGACTTCATTTATGGGTCCGTACCCTATGTCACGGCTCGCGAACATTCCGCGCGCGTGTGAGTGGATTGCAATATTGACCCGTAAACAGCCAGGAGCGCTCCGGTCATGTAAACGAGCAGTCCGGTCAATGTTGCTGCGGAATAGTCGACGCGTCCTTCCAGCAACTGCATCGAAAACACCATCACCGGACCCAGGGCGGTCATGGCCGCTATGATGGAGGGCTGCAACAGTGGGATTGCCTTTTGAACGAGATAGAGCGGAAACGCGATCACACCCAGCCCAACCAAAACCAATGTTGCAAGGTCAGCAGGTGACATGGGGTTGCCCTTGTCATCCAGTCCTGTCGCGTATGCGGCGAGCGCAAGGCAGGTGTAGAGAATGAAGCGCAGGCCGAACTGTGCCAGCGGACCAACACCTTTCCCGTGCAGCCGCACTGAAAGAAGAATGACAAACGCGGTAGACAGACCCGAGACCGCGGAGAGAACCACACCGGCGACACCCGACAGCCAGCTTCCCCGGACAAACCCCGAATAGCCGAAAACCGTTATCGCTCCCAGAAGCAGCACGGCAAGGAAGATCAGAGCGTTTCCGATGATATCCGGCTTGTGACGCATGGTTCCGGCTTCGGGCAAGCGGCACCAGCCCGCGACGACGGTCCCGAGTGGAACCATGCCCGAAAAGACCGTGAAGACAATGGCCGGCTCGATCAGCTGAATTGCCAGAAAATAGGTACACCAGGTTGTCGCAGCGAAGACGTTGAGGGCAGCGACTATTCTCCATGAGACCAGCGACGCGCGGAGTTCTCCCGGGCGAAACAAGGCCGTGATCAAGGTGCAGGCTGAAACCGAGACGCCGAACACGCAAGCACCGACCAAAAACGAATCCGCCTTCTGGAAGACGGACCCGAGATAAACAGCCTGAAACGCTTCCAGCGTCACGAAGACCAGACAAAACGCCAGTCCAAGTTTTGAAACCGTTGCCACACGCAACTCCTGTTGGGCTGCAGCGCCATTCGAGCAAGACTTTTCAGACTGCGGCGGCGCTTGATAAACTGCCTTTGCGCGTTGAAAAATCATGTTTTAAGCTATCAAAAAAGCGAATTTTACTTGTTTTTACATGAGCTGAAGTTATGAAAATCAAGCCGCGACCGCTGCCGTCACTCTCGCGCCTCAAACCATTCGAAGCCGCTGCGCGGCACGAAAGCTTCTCCCGCGCGGCCGAAGAACTCGGCATGACCCAGACAGCCGTCAGCAAGCAGATCGCACTGCTGGAACGAGAACTCGGTGTCGTGCTGTTCGATCGCCGGAACCGCGCTGTTTTTCTCACAAGCGAGGGGCGCCGTCTTGGCCAGGTCGTCGGAACGGCGCTTTCCGACATCGCCGAGGAAATGGCCCTGCTTCAGGGCTTTGGACGGCCTGAAGAACTGGTCCTGCATTGCCAGCTTTGTGAAGCCTTCTACTGGCTGATGCCAAGGCTTGCCGGCTTTCAGGAACGCCACCCGGGTGTTGAGCTGCGCATTGTCAGTTCGTTGAACCCGATCACCGAAGCAAAGGAACACTTTGATGCTGCCATGCAAACATCAGGGCGTCCTTCCGGCGCGGCGAAACTGGCCTTTACCGCATCGGATGACATTTTCCCGGTATGCGCGCCTTCCCTGCTGGAAGAGCCTGACCGCAAACTGAAACCGGGCGAACTCGGGTCTTACCCGCTGCTGGCACACCGGGTGGTACCGCAAGACTGGATGGACTGGTCCGACTGGTTCAGCGCCGTGGCAACAACGGCGCCCAGGCGGCCTCGTCTGCTTCATTTTGACAGCTATCCGCTTGCCCTTCAGGCAGCAGTCGCCGGGCAAGGCATTGCGCTCGGGTGGAGGCGAACCACACAGATCATGATCGAGGAACAAAAGCTTGTCAGACCCTGCGAGGAGTTTGTTTCGCGTCCGACGGAGATTTCCGTCTATCGCGGCACCGCGCGCGGATTGCATCCGGACACCGACAAACTGCTGGAATGGCTTTCAGACGAACTCGCCTGAACAACACCCGCGGTTTCAACCCGTTTGCCGCACCGGATACCGGCAACATTTGTCGGCAAGCGAAAGTGAGTTATCGTCCGGCTGACGCAGGTGGCCCCGCTTTGACATGTTGGCAGGCGGCTGGACATGGCGTCGCGGGCATCAAGGAATATCGCAATGCCTCATGACGTCTTGGGCTCCCGATGACCCTGGCACGGACATTCGAAACAAACCCCGGAGCGGATTGCAAACGTCCGCGACTGTTGCGGCGTGTGCTTGACCGGGGTCTTGTGAGATCGCTTGCGGCGCGGGTTCGGGACGCGGCAACGGCTCGCGGCTGGCTCGACACGGATGGGCAGGCCACGCCGCACATGCGTGGCAGGAGGCTGGAGATCGACGATCCCGACTATGTCTCCTTTCTCGCCGATGTGCTGGCGCTTCGGGAAGTCGATGACCTGCGCTCGGACCCGGACCTGCAAGACGTGCTCGATCGCGCCAGTGGCCAACGCCTGAAGCCGCTGAAGGCCGATGTCTGCCGGATAACCTTTCCCGGTGAACCATGCGGCACGGCCGCGCATCAGGATGCCTGGTACTGCCACACGCCAGGTTTGTGGATTGCCTGGGTTCCGCTCGTCAATTGCCCGCGGCGGCTTGGGGCCCTTCAGGTCGCCGAGCGGGAAACGGAACTCCAGCCGCACGATGAAACCGGACTGAGCGCAGATATGCCGTTCAATTGGCAAGCTGTCCCCTGCGCCCCGGGCGATGTTCTGCTGTTTTCGGGCCTGACCCCTCACAGGAGCCTGCCCAATCGCAGCGCCGACCGCCCGAGGTTGTCGATAGACTTTCGCTTCGCCCCGGATCGGCGGTGACACCCGGATGAGCCTTTTCCTCTGGAACCATCCCGTGACCGCGGAACGCTACCGCCTTTTCACCGACCGTCACGACCGCTACGGGGCGGCGGCAAGGGCGCTGGTCGAGGCCGCGGCAATCGGGCCCGGGCACCGGGTACTCGATGTCGCCGCGGGGATCGGCTGTACCGCTCTGGCCTGCCTGGAACGGCTGGGAGAAGGTGACGTGCTCGTGGCTGTGGAGGCGTCCGGCGCCATGCGGCAGGAAGGCGAACGCCGCACGCGGGGCCGGCGGATCGCCTGGCGCTCCGCGCCGCCTGAAGGGCAGCAGTTCGACCGGGTGATCTGCGGCGCCGCGATCTGGGCGCTCGGCCCGGTGAGCGAGGTGATCGGCGGGATGTCGAACCTTGTTGCGCCGGGAGGCACCCTCGCGGTCTCGCTTCCCGCCGCCTATCTGGGCGAAGCCGATGAGCCGGGCGGCGGCACGGATCCCCATCTCACCGCCCTGCCAGCCGCGCTGGCCGAGCTTGATCTTGGAAACCCACCCGGCGCCGAAATGGCGCCCCTCAGCGATACGAGCCTGGCGCAGGCATTCCGGGAAAACGGCTTCTCCATGGCGCGGTCGGATACACGGCTCAGGCTGACGCAGCAGGCCTATCTCGACTGGATGGCGCTGCCCCCGGTGAACGACACGCTGCTTGGACAAGTCCGGCCGGAGGACCGGCCGGCGCTTCTTGCCCGGATAGCGGAAGATCTGGACATGTCCTCCTGGCGCTGGGAAACGTGGGCCCTTTGCGCCGGCACCCGGCTACACGATGATCGGGTTCAATGATGGTGCCGTCATCAGATGGCCTGGAGCCGCAATGATCGTACCCCCGACCACCGGGCCGACCGGCACATAGGGAGGCGCGAAGGAGGGAACTTGCCCGTGGCCGAGGACGTTCATCACCTGTGCTGAACCGAGCCATGTCGACGCTGCAAGAGCCAGCCCCGTCGCGACGCGGTTGATGAAAGCCGTTTCCCCGCTCAAGGGAGCAGGCAGCGCCTGGGTGATCGCATCGGCGATTTCCGAGTGCACCATGATCTTTGAGGCCCGGGCGGATACGCAACTGATCAGCGGCATTGGAACATTCGGCATGGGTGGGGCGATCGGTCCCGGGAAAGCGGCAAAGGCCGGATACCACGGCAAGCCAGGGACGGTGACCGCGTTTTGCCACAGAAAAAAATTGTCCGAGAAGCCTTCGGCGATCCCGTTGGCCATGTCCCGTGCAAGACCGGACAGCGACTGGACCTTCGGATGGATGCGGATATGGGATTCAAGCTCCGGACCGTCGAGGCAGCCCGGAGCGCCAACCGCGCTCACGGCCATGATCGTGAGGTCGGAGAAATGTGCGCTGATCTTCCACATGTCGACCGCCTGTTTGACCGCGGGCTTGATCGCGTCGATCACGGCCGCCTGGTCGGCGGAAGTGAAGGATGCGGTCGGCGCCGCGCCGCCGCCTCCCGATGAGCCGGACGCGATGGAATACATCTGTTCGACCATCAACGTCGCCTGTGCCTGGGTGGCACTGGCGCCGGCGTTGCCGATTTTCGCAAGATTTCCGGCGGCGTTGCCGACGCCTTCGTTCAGCACCTTTGCGGCATGCGCGGCGCCCTGCCCTGCCGTATTCGCGGCTTTCGCCCCGATCCCGGCAGCTTGGTTCGCGGTTTTTTGCGCGGCGCCGGATGTCTTCTGGGCAACATCCGTTGCCATATCGGATACTTTCCTGGCGGCGTTCGAAACATTGTCGGCTTGACGGGTGGCGTGTTTGGCCACCGATTTCGCGGTCTGACCCGCAAATTCCGCAGCATGTTTTGAAATTCTGGTATGACGCAAACTGGAAATCATTGTTCAAGCCTCCTTAAAAAAATCTCTAACCGCTTTTGACGTTCCGGCTCTCCCAGGTGGCATTGTGCCGGGCCTTCCAGCGAACCAGATCGGCGATCTCGGCCTTCAGCTGTGGCTCATAGTTGAAGAAGTTCCTTTCGAGCGCAGGATCACATCCAAGATCCGTTCCCGGCGCTGCCGGGATCCGGGCAGGATCAAGCCACCAGTCGGTAAATCCGTACTCGAGGTGATACCGGTCGTAGATCGCCGTGCCGGGAAACGGCACAAGCACACCGAAATTGTTGAAGAAATCGGTCATGGGTGCCAGCTGCGCCATCAGGGCCCGGGTATTGGCAAGTTCCTCCGGTCCCTCGTCCGGAAAGCCGAACATGAAGTTCACGATCGTGGTCATCCCCGCCGCCTTGGCGGCCTGGACCGCTGCGATGACGCGCTCGGGCGTCTGCCCCTTCCTGATGGCGCGCAGAATACTCCTGTCGCCGCTTTCAATGCCGAAATTGATCGCCACGCATCCCGCGCGGCGCATGCGCTCCAGATCCTTTGGAAGCACCATGTTTCCCGGCGTGATGCAGGTCCAGGTCATGCCCGCCAGGTCCGGTTCCGCCAGGATGGCGTCACACAGGGCCTCGAGCCGTGGGCGGCGGGCGGTAAAGGCATCATCCCAGAACGGCACGTGGGCGAGACCGAACTTGCGGCGCAGCGTCAGCAGTTCGGCGACAACGTTTTCCGGGCTGCGCCAGCGATAGGCGCGGCCCGTAACATAGTTTGCACAGAAGGTGCAGCGCGCCGGGCATCCCCGGCTGGTGACGATACCGCCTGCGACGGCATCCTCGTCCGTGGTTCCGGCGGCAACGTGGGGAAAGGGCAACGCGTCGAGATCCTCGATCGTGCCATGGGGCGGACCGTGCCCGGTCCGTGCGTGCAGGCCCGGAATGGTGTCGAAGCTGCCACCGGTTTCAAGCGCCTCGGCCACAGCCAGGATTGCATGCTCGCCTTCGCCGCTGAGTGACAGATCGAAGCCGTGTGACAAGGGCTCCTCTGGCAACACGGTCGGGTGCGGTCCACCCGCGATCAGAAGGGCATCGCCATCCGATAGCATGTCGGCGAGCCGGTATCCGGCCAGGGCGTTGTAGGTGAAGAGCGTCATGCCGATGAGATCGGGACAAAAACGGCGGACCTCCTCAGCAAGCCGCGTCCGGGCCACCGGTGCCGGGACATTGGCAAGGTCCAGGCAGCGCACAGCATGTCCGGCCGAAAGCAGCGCCGCGGCGACATACTGCTGGCCGAGATAGGGCGTGTTCATCGGTTGCGGCAGCGGAGGCAAAACCAACAATGCGCGAACCATGCCAAAGACCTCCAGATTCAGAAAAGGATGTCTGGAACCTGCGTTTCATTTGGCGCTGCGAGCTTACGTTAAGTCAAGTGTTTTGCTGCGGCAGTCCGCGCACAGATAAATCAGTGTGCGCAAGGCACTTACCCTGGATTGCAAATCGAAGGCACGGTAAACCCTGCCTTTTCTTCCGGACGCATTGCCGAACAAGGCACATGCAGGAATCCGCCGTATGCGGGCGTTCAAGCAGCCCGTGCCGGATCGGTGCACAATATAGGTGAGAAGAAAGATGGTGGAGCCAAGGGGGCTCGAACCCCTGACCTC
Source organism: Roseibium sp. (assembly GCF_965229775.1). Taxonomy (GTDB): domain Bacteria; phylum Pseudomonadota; class Alphaproteobacteria; order Rhizobiales; family Stappiaceae; genus Roseibium. Next base: position 2,452,531 of record NZ_OZ245929.1, on the reverse strand, counting down.
TTCGCTGCCAGCGAAGCGCTCTCCCAGCTGAGCTATGGCCCCGTATCGCATCTTGGTGCCGGTCTAGGTCCCCGGCGTCGATGGAGGCGGAACATAGTCACACCGCCCCCCAAGATCAAGCAGAAATTTCGAAGAATTATCCTGCCGTGAACAACCATGGAAAGGCCGCCCGGAAGGGCGGCCCGGCAAGAGGATTACTGGTCGGTATCGTCTTCGATCTCGACGCGGATACCGGGTACGGAATCCTCGTCTTCGTCTTCATCCTCCAGGAAAACGTCGTCGTCGGATTCGTCGTTATCGATCTCGACGTCATCGTCGCCGTCGATATCCGGCACATCATCGGAGCCTTCCGCTTCCGCGTCAGCTTCCTCGAGGCTCACGACTTCCGGAGCTGCCGCGTCCTCTTCTTCTTCTTCCTCTTCCGGCTTCTCTTCGACCTTGGCCGCCTTGGCCGCGCGTGCCGTCATCACGGTCTCGAAGATCGTGCCGCATTTCGGGCACGTGATCGGATCCCGGTTCAGATCGTAGTATTTGGCGCCGCAGCTCGGGCAAAGCCGTTTTGTACCAAGTTCAGGTTTTGCCACTGTGCTCACCCTTCGTTTGTTATCTGGCTGACTTGTCGGTGGGCCGCCCCATAGCGTCAAGCTCAGCTGCTGTCAAAGACAAATCGGACAAAAAAACCGTTCGCCCCATTCTTCTGCATGTTGCGAACCAAATTTCAAGCGCGCCGGAAAGTTCTCGCCAACAAATCGCACTATATGGACCCCGGACGCTTTACGATTTCCTAAGACCGGGCGGACGCAAGCGCCCGGCCAGGGCGGCAAGCCGGCGCCTTACGGAGCCGCGTGGAAAAACCGGGTGATGACGGGGCCGCATCCGCATGATAGGACGTGTCACCTTTTCGAAACCTCTCAAGTTCCGGACATTGAAAATGTCACATGATACCGCGCCCACGCCTCTTACCGCGAGCAAGGGCAGCCCGCTGACCGGCACGATCCGCGTGCCCGGCGACAAGTCCATTTCTCACAGGTCCATGATGTTCGGTGCACTCGCCGTCGGGCGCACCACCGTGAAGGGCCTGCTGGAGTCCGAAGATGTCCTGGCGACAGCCGACGCGATGCGCGCGGTCGGCGCGACCATCATAAAACAGGACGACGGCTCCTACACGGTCGACGGGATCGGTCTCGGCAGCCTGCTGGAGCCGGAGGGCGTGATCGATTTCGGCAATGCCGGCACCGGCGTCCGCCTGACCATGGGCATCTTCGGAAGTCACAATATCGCGGCGACCTTCGTCGGCGATGCGTCGCTTTCCAAACGCCCGATGGGCCGCGTGCTCGATCCCCTACGCGAAATGGGGACCAATGTGATCGCCCGCGACGGCGACCGCCTGCCCGCGTCCATCCGGGGCGCGGAAACCGCCCTGCCGATCACCTACCGGGTGCCGATGCCGTCCGCGCAGGTCAAATCGGCCGTGCTTCTGGCAGGCCTCAACGCCCCCGGAGAGACGACCGTGATCGAGCCGATCCCGACACGCGATCACACCGAGAAAATGCTCAAGGGCTTCGGCGCGGAAATTTCCGTCACGCTGAACGAAAACGGCGAGCGGGTCATCAAGCTGACGGGACAGCCCGAACTGAAACCGCAGGACATCGACGTGCCGGGCGATCCGTCCTCGGCGGGTTTTCCGCTCGTTGCCGCGCTGATCGTCCCGGGGTCCGACATCACCATCGAGAATGTGCTTTTGAACGAGCACCGCACCGGCCTGATCACGACGCTAATCGAAATGGGTGGCGACATCGAGATCGTCAACCGGCGGGAAACAGGCGGTGAAGACGTCGGTGATCTGCGGGTGAAGGCAAGCCAGCTGAAGGGCATCACCGTGCCGGCGGACCGCGCACCGTCCATGATCGACGAGTATCCGGTGCTGGCAATCGCCGCAGCGTTTGCCTCCGGCGAGACATTCATGCCGGGGCTCGACGAGCTGCGCGTGAAAGAGTCCGACCGGCTTGCCGCCGTTGCGCGCGGCCTGGAAGCCAACGGCATTCCCTGCCTGGAGACGGAAGACACGCTGACCGTGACCGGCGGTGCCAACACGATCGGCGGCGGCACCGTCACGACCCATCTGGATCATCGCATCGCCATGGCCTTTCTCGTGCTCGGTATGGCGTCGGACAAGGCCGTGACCGTCGATGATGGTGCGGTCATCGCGACCAGCTTCCCGACCTTCACGTCTCTCTTCGAAACCCTCGGGGCCAAGTTCTCCGAGAAAGCCAGCGAGGCGGCATGATTATCGCGATTGACGGTCCTGCGGCCTCCGGAAAGGGAACGCTTGCGCGCAGGCTCGCCGATCATTTCGGCCTGAGGCATCTCGATACCGGCCTGACCTACCGGGCGGTGTCGGCTGCGCTTCTTGCCAAGGGGCTGCCGCTCGGAGACGAAGGCGTTGCCATTGAGATCGCGCAGAACCTCGATCTGGCGCAGATGGACAAGACGGTTCTGTCCGCGCATGAAATCGGCGAGGCGGCTTCGCGCATCGCGGTTCTGGGCGGGCTCCGCAAGGAGCTTGTCGAACTTCAGCGCCGGTTCGCCGAAACGCCTCCCGGTGCCGTTCTGGACGGGCGCGACATCGGCACGGTGGTCTGCCCGGATGCCACGGTCAAGCTGTTCGTCACCGCGTCTCCGGAAGCGCGCGCCCGGCGGCGCACAGATGAAATGATCTCCAAGGGAAAGGACGCAAATTACGCGTCCGTTCTCGATGATCTCAAGCGCCGGGACGAGCGCGACAGCCAGAGAACCGTCGCCCCGATGAAACAAGCTGAAGATGCGGTCTTGCTTGATACGACAGAAATGGATATAGAAACCGCGTTCCAGGCGGCTGTGGATATCATTTCGAGCGCCAAGGATGGTCCCAGGACTTAGGGGTTCACTTTCAGGTGCGCCCCTTTCCGTGCATCCGGAACACATCCGGCCTTGAAGGCCGCAGGTTCTTATGAACGACAATTGAATTTCGGCAGGACGCGCTTCGGAACGTGTCCTGTGGCGAGACCGGATTTTCCGTCTGCCGCCTCCGCCGGCCCGCTTTCGAAGCGGAAGGATCAGCGAAGATCGCGATCCCGGGAGACAGGCAATCCGGAGTGCAACACCAACCCGCCGGCGGCGCGCCAACAGGCGCTCAGGAGTATAAATGACCGATTTCAATCCCTCTACCGAGGATTTTGCAGCTCTTCTCGAAGAGTCCTTCGTCCAGAACGACCTCTATGAAGGTGCCGTCGTCAAAGGCACCGTCGTTGCAATCGAAAAAGACCTTGCCGTCATCGACGTCGGCCTGAAGGTTGAAGGCCGCGTGCCGCTGAAGGAATTCGGCGCCAAAGGCCGCGATGGCGAAATGGGTGTCGGCGACGAAGTTGAAGTTTACCTCGAGCGTGTTGAAAACGCTCTCGGCGAAGCTGTTCTGTCGCGCGAAAAAGCACGCCGCGAAGAAAGCTGGGTTCGCCTGGAAGTCGCGTTCGAAGCAAACGAGAAAGTCAACGGCCAGATCTTCAACCAGGTCAAGGGCGGCTTCACCGTCGATCTGGACGGCGCCGTTGCCTTCCTGCCGCGTTCGCAGGTCGACATCCGTCCGGTTCGCGACGTGACCCCGCTGATGCACACGCCTCAGCCTTTCCAGATCCTGAAAATGGACAAGCGCCGCGGCAACATCGTCGTGTCCCGCCGTGTCGTTCTGGAAGAAACCCGTGCCGAACAGCGTTCGGAACTGGTTCAGAGCCTGGAAGAAGGACATACCGTGGAAGGCGTGGTCAAGAACATCACCGACTACGGTGCGTTCGTCGACCTCGGCGGCATCGATGGCCTGCTGCACGTCACCGACATCGCGTGGCGCCGCATCAACCACCCGTCTGAAGTTCTCACCATCGGCCAGACGGTCAAGGTGCAGATCATCCGCGTCAACCAGGACACGCACCGCATCAGCCTTGGCATGAAGCAGCTTGAAACCGATCCGTGGGACGGTATCGAAGCCAAGTACCCGCTGGAAGCCAAGTTCAACGGCCGCGTGACCAACATCACCGACTACGGTGCATTCGTAGAGCTGGAGCCGGGCATCGAAGGCCTGATCCACGTTTCGGAAATGTCCTGGACCAAGAAGAACGTCCATCCGGGCAAGATCGTTTCCACTTCCCAGGAAGTCGAAGTGATGATCCTGGAAGTCGACCCGGTCAAGCGCCGCATTTCTCTCGGCCTGAAGCAGACCCTGCAGAACCCGTGGGATGCGTTTGCGGAACAGTTCCCGATCGGTGCCAACGTCGAAGGCGAAGTCAAGAACAAGACCGAGTTCGGCCTGTTCATCGGCCTCGACGGCGACGTGGACGGCATGGTGCACCTTTCCGACCTCGACTGGAACCGTCCGGGCGAGCAGGTCATCGAGGAGTACAAGAAGGGCGACATGGTCAAGGCCATCGTCCTCGACGTGGACGTCGAGAAAGAGCGCATCTCTCTCGGCATCAAGCAGCTCACCGGCGATCCGATGGAATCGGGCGCAGCCGGCGAACTGCGCAAGAACTCCGTCGTCACCTGTGAAGTCACCGAGATCAAGGACAGCGGCCTGGACGTCAAGATCGCAGACAGCGACCTGACTGCGTTCATCCGCCGTGCGGACCTTTCCCGTGACCGCGAAGAGCAGCGTCCGGAGAAATACTCCGTGGGCGACAAGTTCGACGCGCGCATCACCCAGTTCGACAAGAAGACCCGCCGGGTCACCGTGTCGATCAAGGCGCTCGAGATTGCCGAAGAAAAGGAAGCTGTCGCACAGTACGGCTCTTCCGACAGCGGTGCGTCTCTCGGCGACATCCTGGGTGCTGCCCTCAAGCAGCAGTCCGACGACTAAGGTTTTCGTGTCCCGGCAGATCGGGAACGGAAATGAAAAGCCCGGCAGTCATGCCGGGCTTTTTTGTTGGCCGGCACACAGGGACACGAAGCGCCGCTGCCGGCAGGTTTCCCATCGTGGACATGGACACGCGAATGTGCCCTGATAGCCGGGCACAAGTTGGTTCTGCACGGGGGTCACCGATGCGCTTGTTTCTCGTCCTTCTCCTCGCACCCTTTTTGGCTTCGCCTGCCCTGGCGGAGATTGAACGGCTGAAGGCCAAATGGAAGGTCAAACCGGATTTCGAGAAGAGTGCGGCCGCGCGCGAGTCGATCAGCGGTGCCGATTGCGCTCCGGACGGCGGGTGGTGCCTTGCGGCGAATGACGAGAAGAACTACGCGCAGTTTTTCAGGATCGGGAAAAACAGGCTCGATCCGGACAAGAAAGGCGTGATCCGGCTGCTGCCGAAAAAGATCGACGGCAGGAAGATGGACGAGATCGACGCTGAAGGCGTGGTGTTCGTGCCATCCGGCAACGAAGATGCACCCTCCCACTTTTATGTCACCGGTTCGCACGGGTTGTCCAGGAGCGGCGACTTCCAGCCGTCCCGGTATACGCTGTTCCGATTTCCGGTCGAGACAGGTTCCGGCAAACCGGCTTTCAAGTTCAACGACAAGAAGGTCTCACCGGACGTCGAGCGCACAACGCTGCTCACCGAGACGATCAAGTCCAAACCGGATCTCGCGCCGTTTGCCGATCAGACGCTGGACCGGAACGGTGTCACCATCGAGGGGATTTCCGAGATGAACGGCGACATGCTGTTCGGTCTCAGAAGCCCCTGCCTTGCCGGTCATGCGCTTATCCTGCGGGTCTCGACCGGAGACCTCTTCCAGGAGACGCCGCCTCCATCCACGACCGACAAGGTCGCGCTTGGCGACAATGTCGGCATCCGTGACCTGACCCGGGTTAAGGATGGCCTTCTCATTCTGGCAGGCCGGAGCGACGACCGCCGCGGCTCCGAGGATTTCACCTGCGGCGAAAAACGCAAGCCGCCCTCGCCGGCGCCGTCGCTCTGGTTCTGGAGCGGCGTATCAGGCGATGCCGCCAAGCCACTCGGCGCGCTGCCCGGTGTCGACTTGAATGCGAGCGCCGAGACGTTGCTGGTTCTGGAGGAAACCGCTACTGCCTACAGGGTGCTGGTTCTGTTCGACGGCGAGAAGAACGGCGCGCCGGTGGCGTTTCTCGTCGGCAAGTAAGACCGCGCCAGGCCGCAAGCGAACCGAAGAAAGGTTTACAAGGCTTGCGTCCGATGCAGCAGTCCGGAATGATCGTGGGACATTCACGTCTGCCGCTTCTGGATTTCCAACATGTCAGCCCTCGATCTGTGCCGCCTCGCCGGCATCGTCTTTCTTGCCGTGACGCTGGTGGTGACCGGCGATACCTGCGGCAAGCTGCTCACGCAGAGCGGTGTGGATCCCTTCATTGTCGCCTGGACGCGCTTTTTGATCGCGGCGCTCGTCCTGTGGCCGCTTGCCCGGATGCAGTGACGCGAACTTGGCCCGATGAAGGACTGGCGGGTGATCCTCAGGGCCGTGTTCATCGCGGGCGGGATCAGCTCCATTCTGACGGCGCTGGAAACCGAGCCGATCGCCAACGTGTTTGGTGCCTTTTTCATCGGACCGATCATTTCCTATATCCTCGCCGTCGTCTTCCTGAAGGAGCGGCCGTCGGCCGCGCATACAGTGCTCCTTGTCATCGGGTTTCTGGGCGTTCTGCTGGTGGTCAAACCCGGATTCGGCATGACGGCGGGCACGCTGTTCGCCCTGCTCGCCGGAACGTTCTACGGCTGCTACCTGTTCATGACCAAGCTGCTTGCCGGGGCCATGCGGCCAACCCGGCTGCTCATGTCGCAGCTCCTGATCGGCACGGTGCTGCTGACGCCCTTCGGCCTGTCTTCGCCGCTTCCCGTCAACGAAGCCGGCGTCTGGGTCCTGATCATCGCGAGTGCGCTGACTTCAGCGGCAGGCAATTATCTTCTGGTGATTGCCAACCGGACGGCAGATGCCAGTCTCGTCGCCCCGCTGGTCTATACGCAGCTCATTTCCGCGACCGTGCTTGGCGTTGTCGTATTCGGCGACTGGCCTGATACAACAGCCTTTGCCGGACTGTTTCTGATTGCCGCCTCGGGTCTCGGATCCCTGGCGCTCCGGCGTTCAGCGTGATCATGCAGCGGCTGGCGCTGAAGATCAGGACGACTTGATGCCGTAATTGGCGACAGCGCCGAGGACTTCGTCGATTTCGCCCTTCGACAGGATATGCGGTTTGCCGACCGTCTGGCTGACGATGTAGGCGCGCGCCAGAACCTCCAGTTCCTCCATCCGCCAGAGCGCTTTTTCAAGCGTTTCGCCGGTGACGACAGCACCATGGTTGGCCATCAGGCAACCGGACCGCTCCGCCATCGCCCCGGTGACGTGATCCGCCAGATCCTGGCTGCCGAAGAGGGCATAATCCGCGAGCGGCACGGTGTTTCCCCCGAAGATCGCGACCATGTAGTGACAGGCGGGAATTTCGACGCGGTTGATCGAGAGCGCCGTGCAATGCACGGGGTGGGCATGAACGACGGCATGCATGTCTTCCTTTTCCCGGAGCAGCGCCTGGTGAAACTGCCACTCGGTCGAGGGGGGATAGTCGCCCTTCTGCTTGCCCTTTCCCTTCAGGGGAACGGAGACCAGCATATCGGGTGTCATCCGGTCGTATGGGACGCCGGAAGGCGTAATGATCATCCTCTTCCCAGCCCGGGCCGAGACGTTGCCGGACGTGCCCTGGTTGATCCCGCGCCGGTTCATGTCCCGGCAGGTTTCGATGATCGCCTGACGGAGTTTGGCGGTGTCCTTGTAAGGTGGCTTAAGCATGGTCTTCCGATAATTTGAGAAGGTCGGCAGCGGTTTCGGAACATGTCGCAACGTGGGTTGCATATCCGCCGCGAATGGCTGCAAGCATCGGGGCGGCCCGATCGGGGCCCGAGCCCACCAGCAACCCCATGTCCTTGTTGCGCATCTGCTGAAGCGTCACGGCAATCATGCGGTCCTCAATATCCCTGTCGAGGCCCTGGCCATCCTGATCGATCAGCCGGCCGCAAATGACCCCGATGGCCCCCTTGGCGGCGCAGGCGTCGATATCCGCCTTTTCCAGGAGACCGGTGTGCACCACGTGGCTGTCCTCGCCGCAGGTGCCGCAGGCAAAGATCGTCTTGTTGCAATTGGCGACGGCCTCCAACTGCGCCTCGATGACCGGCTCCTGTTTGAGACGTTCAACCAGTTCCCTGTCCGACAGGACCAGCGGGACGTGAAGGTTCACACAATGCGCGCCATAGCGCCGTGCCAGCGTCGCCGAACAGGTTTCAGCGGCAAAACCGAGTGCGGCGGGGCGCGATCCCACCAGTTGAACGACGGTGAGATCTTCAAGGTCGACCCTCGGCGCGGCCTCCGCGACCCGGTAGACGGTCTCCCCCCAGGCGACACCAAGCCGGTCGCCGGGTTCGAGCAAGCCGGGCAGCCAGTCCGCAACCACGCGGGTCACCCGGTCCAGGGAGCGTTCCGGTCCGTCTGGAGAGGACGGGATGACCACCGCATCGCTCAAGCTGAAACGGTCGACGATCCGGCGGGCGAGCTCCTGGTTCCGGAAGACATCGCTGTCTAGCGAGATGCGGACATAGTCCCTCTTGCGCGCCTCCGCCAGGTAATTGACCACGGTGGCGCGGGAGATCCCGAGCCGTTCGGCGATCTCGTTCTGGTTCATCCCGTCCTGGTAATAGCACCAGGTGACCTCGACGATCGCGTCCTCCTGGGTGCGCGGGCGCGCGCCGTTTCTGGGCTCCGACGGCCGGGACCTGGACGAGGCGGGTCTCATGCGCTCTTGGCAACCGCCGCCAGATCCGGGAACAGGCCCGCGAGGCCTTCCGCGCTCGCCTCGCAGACGCCGCGCTCGGTGATGAGGCCCGTGACCAGATGGTTCGGGGTCACGTCAAAGGCCGGGTTGCCGCCGGGCGTACCGTGCGGGGTCACCTGGACCTGCGCGATCTGACCTTCGTCACTCAGGCCCTGAACATGGGTCACTTCGCGTTCAAGCCGCTCCTCGATCGGGATTTCGGCAACGCCGTCATCGACGCTCCAGTCGATGGTCGGAGACGGCAGCGCGACGTAGAAGGGAACATTGTTCGCCCTGGCGGCGAGTGCCTTCAGATAGGTGCCGATCTTGTTGCAGACATCGCCCCGGCGAGTCGTGCGGTCGGTGCCGGTGATAACGAGATCGACCATGCCGTGCTGCATCAGGTGGCCGCCGGCATTGTCGGTGATGTAGGTATGCGGAATGCCGTGACTGCCAAGCTCCCAGGACGTCAGGGCGCCTTGGTTGCGCGGACGGGTCTCGTCGACCCAGATATGGATCGGGATGTTCTCGTTGAAGGCCTGATACATCGGACTGGTGGCGGTGCCCCAGTCCACAGTGGCGATCCACCCGGCATTGCAATGCGTGAGGATGTTGACCGGTTCGCCATCCTTCTTGCCCGCCGCGATCCTGCGAATGATCTCCAGCCCGTTCTGTCCGATGCGGTGGTTTATGTCGACGTCCTCATCGGAAATCTCATGCGCGAGTTTGAGCGCCGCTGCCGCTCGCTCAGCCTCCGGCAATGGCTTCAGATGCGCCCGGCACCGGTTGAGCGCCCAGCGCAGGTTGATCGCCGTCGGACGTGTCTTGTCCAGAAACGCCCAGGCCGTGTCGAGATTTGCGTCGGAAGGGTCAAGTCTGGCGGCGAGCGCCATGCCGTAGGCGGCGGTCGCTCCAATCAGGGGCGCGCCGCGAACCCGCATTTCAACGATCGCGTCGGCGAAATCCTGGAGCGTATCGACCTGCTGGATCCGAAATTCATGCGGCAGCCAGCGCTGGTCGATGATCTGCAGCGCGTCCTTGCCCTCGTCCCACCAGAGCGACCGGTAATGGGTTCCGTCGACCTTCATAGGATGTCCCTTCCGTTGTAGTTGCGCGCCAGCGACAAGAGGTCTTCCATCGTGCCGATGGTCCCGGCATTCAGGATCAGCTCTGCACCCATGCGGAGATTGCGTGCTTCCAGCGCTGCCTTCAGCGCCTTGTCTTCGATTTCCTCGAAATCGGCGTTATGTGCCAGCGAGAGCGTGCGGCGGTGCATTTCAATGCCGCAGAAGCCGAGCGCATCGACGCGGATTTCTTCGAGCAATTCCGCGCAGACCTCATCCGAAGCATGTCCCTGCCCCTCGAACAGCGTCTGCGGGTAGAGCATGCCGGTGCGCTCCGTCGCCCACAGGTGCCTGAATTCGTCCTCGAAAGCGGCGACCGTCTCCGTGATCACCGAAAGCAGCCATTCCTGATAGGTCTCCAGATCAGCGTCCTGCCGGTGGGCCGGCTGGCTGAAATAGGCCATGAGAAAATTCGCGAGCAGCATGCCGAGATCGAAACCCATCGGGCCGTACTGGACGAATTCGGGATCGATCACGCGGCTTTCGTCTTCCGTCGACATGATCGATCCGCTGTGCAGATCGCCATGCACCATCGTTTCGGTGTTGGAGGCGAATTTCATCATGAGCCGCTGGACCCTGGCCTTCAGGCGCGCGTCCGAACGCAGGTCCCTGACGACCGGATCCAGGCCGTCCGTATGGTGGTTCATCTCCGCTTCATAGTAGGGATCGGTGAATACCAGCGCCTCGGTAATCGCCGGGATCTCGATATTGCCCGCGAACAGACCGACATCGTTTTTCTTGTCGGCGCTTTTCATGGACAGTTCTGAGCCACGGAACGCGGTGCGCGCGCAGAACCGGCCGAGGAAGTCGCCGAGCCCCTCGACCCTTTCACCGTCGATCAGCTTCCGGCGCAGGATCTTGTGCGGCGCCAGGAACTCCATGACGATCAGCGCCTGCGTCTCATCGAAATGGAAAACCTCCGGCACCGAGCCCGGATCTCTTGATGCCTGCCTGACCAGTGCGTGGTTCTCGAAAAAGGCGCGATAAAGCGGCAAGGGCCAGCTGTCGCCGACGAGCCGGACATAGGGCAACGCCTGCTTGACGACCACGGCGCCGGCCGGTCCTTCCACAATGAAGACAAGGTTCAGATTGCCGTCGCCGACTTCCTTCACCTCCCAGGCGGCCGGGTCGCTTCCCACCCTTTCTGCCACCGCCCCGATCGAGGCAAGACGCGTTCCGAGGTCCTCCGGCGTCAACGGCCGATACTGCTCAGGCGTATCCATGACTGCGCTTCTTCCTCCCTATTTCGCCCTGATAATGATCAAGATTGTTCAAAAGTCAACTTGGTTGACAAATGACTATATTGCGTGCTGTAACTTTGCGCAGCGGGAGAGGAGCTCGTCAAAAATTGGGAGGAATGGTGAGAAACGTCACCCTGAAACTCCGCGGTCTGGAAAAGTCCTTCGGGCAGAACCACGTTCTCAAGGGCATTGATCTGGAGCTGCGATCCGGGGAAGTCACGGCCTTGATGGGCGCCAACGGCGCCGGCAAGTCGACGCTTGTGAAGGTGCTGTGCGGCTATCACTTCGCCGATGCCGGTGAGATAGAACTGGCCGGCGCTGCCTTTTCCCCGCTGGATGCGGCCGACGCCATAGCCAAGGGTGTCGTGACGGTGCACCAGTCCATCGACGATGGCGTGATCCCGGATCTGGATGTCGCAACCAACCTCACCCTTGACCGGCTCACTGAGCCCGGGGTCGGATTTTTCGTCAATGACGCAAAACTGCGCAGGCAGGCTCGCGCCGTTGCAGAAAGCATGGGCCTGACCATGGACGTGCGCATGCGCGTTGCCGATCTGGATGTCGCCGACCGCCAGATGATCGCGATTGCGCGCGCCATGGCGCGTTCGCCCAAACTGCTGATCCTGGATGAGCCCACCTCCTCCCTGTCGTCGTCGGAAGCCGAACGGCTGTTCGCGCTGATTGACAGGCTGCGCGACGAAGGGGTCGCGATCCTCTATATTTCCCACCGCATGTCGGACATCCGGCGCGTTGCCGACCGGATCGTTTCCATGCGCGACGGTGCGATCTCGGGCCTCTTCGAGACCGAACCGCTCGACTATGTCGGTGCGGTCAACGCCATGCTCGGACACCAGATGACAGAGGTCGACATCGACCCGGTCGCTGGCGGCGAACCCGTGCTGCGCGTCGAGGGCCTGAAGCTGTTCGAAGACAGCAAGGACATCGGCTTCGAGGCGCGGGAAGGCGAAGTCGTCGCCTTTACCGGCCTGCTCGGGTCCGGCAAGACACGGCTCGCGGAGATCATCTACGGGCTTGCCGAACCGCACGCGGGGCGGCTCTTTCTGGACGGTGAAGACTATCGTCCCAGGGGGGCCGGCGACGCTGTCCAAAAGGGCGTCTTCATGTCACCCAAGGACCGGAGCGTGAACGCGGTCGTGCCCGATTTCGACATCGCCAACAACATGACGCTGCCGTTTCTCGGCGCGTTCAGCGGGTTTTCCTTCCTGCACGACAGGATGCAGCGTAGCGCCACGGACGGGATGATCGACAAGATCGGTGTCGTCTGCCAGTCCAATTCCGATGACATCAACACGCTGTCCGGCGGCAATCAGCAGAAAGTCATGATCGGCCGCTGGCTGCTCAAGGCCTCGCGGATCCTTCTGCTCGACGAGCCCTTCCAGGGTGTCGATATCGGTGCGCGGCGCGACATCGGCCATTACATCCGCCAGACGGCGAAGGGCCGCACCACGCTGGTGTTCGTCGCGGAGATCGACGAAGCCCTTGAAATCGCGGACCGCATCATCGTGCTGAACGAGGCGGCGATCGCCGGAGAATACGTGAACAGGGACATTGATCTGAACAGCCTGGTTGCGGATGTGTCCGGCCCCGGTGAACGACTGGCCCTTGCAGGATGACACTCGACAGATGAACAACAACGACGCACTCGATTTTGCAATCCGATACGGCTTCCTGATCCTTCTGGGCGGGCTCGCCGTTTTCTTTTCCCTTTATGCCAGCGGCTTCGCCAGCCCCCGCTCCGCCGTGTTCATCCTGCAGTCCGTCGCCATTACCGGTATTCTCGCCCTTGGCGTCACCTGTACGCTCGTCGTCGGCGGGTTCGATCTTTCCATCGGGTCGGTCGCGACGTCCGCGCTGATGCTGTCGGCCTACACGATGGTCATCCTCGAACAGTCCGCCTTTGTCGCCGTCGCGCTTTGCCTGCTCATGGGCGCGCTGGTCGGCCTCGTCAACGGCTTGCTGATCGTCAAGATGCGCGTCCCGGACCTGCTGGCAACGCTCGGCATGATGTTTCTCCTGATCGGCCTGCAGCGCATCCCGACGCAGGGCAATTCCATCGCCACCGGCATGAGCCTCGCCGACGGGTCGGTTGCCGAAGGTACCTTTTCGGCCGCGTTCCTGTGGCTCGGCCGCCACCGCTTCGACCTCTTTCTCGACCGGCTTGTGCCCGTCCCCGTCGTCGTGTTCCTCCTGATTGCCGTACTGATCTGGCTGTTCCTCGGATATACACGGCACGGGAGACTGATGTACGCGATCGGTTCCAACGAGCGTGCTGCCGGACTGGTCGGAACCAACGTTCACCGCTACAAAGTCGTTGCCTACATGATTTCCGGCATGCTCGCCTCGGTCGGCGGCATCCTGCTTGCCGCGCGGCTCGGGCGCGGCGATATCGCCTCGGGAAACAATCTCCTGCTCGACAGCGTCGCCGCGGCGCTGATCGGGTTCGCCGTATTGGGCGCCGCGCGGCCGAATGCATTCGGCACCGCGGCCGGCGCCCTCTTTGTCGGGATCCTGCTTCAGGGCCTGACGATGATGAACGCTCCCTACTACATGCAGGATTTCGTCAAGGGAGCCGTTCTGGTCGCAGCCCTCGTTTTCACATTCTACCTGTCGTCACGGCGTGGCGGCAGGAGAACAGCGTGACGCCAGCAAGGCGCCGTTCATATTGGGAGGAAACAATATGCTCAGACGTGAATTCATGAAACTGACCCTCGCGGCCGGCATCGGCCTCAGCGGATGCACTGCTTTTGCCGCGGACATGCCCGCCCCGTTCGACAAGCCGGAAGAGGTCAAGATCGCGCTCGTCCGCTACCTGTCGACCGGCGACTTCTTCCAGTCCTATCTGGCCGGTGTCGAAAGCCAGGCGGAAGCGCTCGGTGTCGATCTCCGCGTTTTCGACAGCCGGCAGGACGCGGCCCTGCAGGCCGACATGGTCGACCAGGCAATCGCGCTCGGCGTTGACGGCATCGTCATCCAGCACGGTCTGACAGAATCCATGAAGCCGGCGGCGCAGCGCGCGGTCGACGCGGGCATCAAGGTCGTCGCCTTTGACGTGAACGTTGAAAACGACGCAATCCCGCAGGTCGAACAATCGGATTACCTGCTCGGGAAAATGGCTCTCGACCAGGCGATCAAGGACAACGGCAACTCCTTTACGGCCGGATATGTCTACGTTCCCGGGATCGCTCCGCTGGACCGCCGGGACAAGGCCTGGAAGGAAGTGAAGGAAGCCAATCCGGGTATCAAGGAAGCGGCGATGTTCGGAACCTTGGACAACCCGATTGCCAACTCGGTGGCCAACCAGGCGCGCTCCGTTCTTCAGGCCAACCCGACCATCAACGTGGTGTTCGCGCCCTATGACGAATTCGCCAAGGGGGTCAAGATCGCCGTCGACGAGGCGGGTCTGAGCCAGGACATCAAGATCTATTCGGCAGACGTTTCGACGGCGGACATCTCCGCCATGCGCGAACCGGATTCCGCCTGGGCCGCAACAGTTGCAACGAACCCGGCCGTTGTCGGCGAAGTCAGCGTCCGTACGCTTGCCCTGATGCTTGCCGGCGAGGACCCCGGCAAACAGGTCATCGTCCCGCCGACGCTGATCACCCAGTCCTTCCTCAATGAGCAGGACGTGCGCAACATGGAGGATCTCGGCGAGAAAATGCCGCAGTTCCAGCATGCCGACGTTTCCGTCGCAGAGTGGATCCCGCTGCCGAAGCGCTAAGCTTTGAAACATCCAACAAAATAAACCCGGCCGAACGGCCGGGTTTTGCTTTTTGCGGACTCTAATTTTCTTGAGATTCAGTTACAACCTGCCCACACGTTATGCGTGTTTACGAAATTGATTTCTTGCGCTATCTTAGATTTATTTCAAGAACTGATTTATTTTACTACAAAACTGCAAGTCAACAGTTTCGTAGTCCCTGGAAACAAGGAGACTCGGAATGGCAACGCGCAAGACATCCAAATCCCGGATCGCCGACCTCGAAGACCGCATCGAGGAACTGGAAGACCGCCTGGACATGACCTCCTACGGACTGGAGCAGGACGCAGAAGGTGGAGAAGGTACTGCCCTGGCATGCTCGCTCCCGGTCCTTCCGAAGCGGGAGTTCGCTGCCGGAATTTCGCCCGAACGGGAAAACGCAATCCTGTCGACCGGCGACAAGTGGGTGAACGGAACCAACATTCACTACTACCTTTTCAAGGACGGACGGTTCGGCGGCCCGCGTGACGAGCAGGACGTCGTCAGGCAGGCCTTCCAGATCTGGAAGGATGTCGGGATCGGTCTCACATTCACGGAAGTGAGCGATATCGAAGACGCCGAACTCAGGATCGGTTTTCTGCGCAACAACGGTTCGTGGTCCTATGTCGGTACGGTGGCCCTGAGGGTCGGCCAGACGGAGAGGACCATGAATTTCGGCTGGGACATTACCCAGTCCGGCCCAAACGGCCTCGACACCGCCATCCATGAAATCGGTCACGCGCTGGGGTTTAAGCACGAACACCAAAACCCCAATACCGGTCTCGTGTGGAACAGGGAGGCCGTTTATGAGCATTTCCGCAGGACGCAGAACCCGCCCTGGGACAGGTCCAGAACCGACCACAATATTCTGAACACGCTGGATCCCTCTTCCGTCGACGGTTCGGACTGGGATCCGGATTCGATCATGCATTATTCGTTTTCGGCCGGACTGATCGATCAGCCGGCGCGATTCCGCACCGGGCTCAGACCGGCTCCCGGCCT
The DNA here is from genome assembly GCF_965229775.1 of Roseibium sp. Taxonomy (GTDB): domain Bacteria; phylum Pseudomonadota; class Alphaproteobacteria; order Rhizobiales; family Stappiaceae; genus Roseibium. The sequence continues at coordinate 2,436,619 of NZ_OZ245929.1, read as the reverse complement.
CTCCGAAAAAGACAAGGACGTTGCCCGGCGGTTCTATCCTTCCCAGGGCGGCTCGACGGTCCTGCCGCAACTCAAGCCGTTCCAGTCCGAGCGGCTCGCGCTGGCACCCGGCGATCAAAAGGACTTCGCCGTCATTCCCGGCCATTCCAGGGAATACACTTTCTCGACATTCGGGCGATCCGACACGGTCATGGTGCTGTTCGAGGACATTGACGGCGAACCCGTGTTCGTTGAAGGCGACGACGACAGCGGCTTCAACCGCAATGCGCGCTTCACGGTCCGCCTGGTCAAGAACCGCAAGTACAAGCTCCGGATCAGGCTCTACTACAACTGGGCCGAAGGCGAGACCGCTGTCATGATGTGGTGAGCGAAGCCCGTTTCCTGCCGCGTCGCCAGGCGCGGCAGGCAGAGGACACCGGTTTTACGTAAATCTTGCGAGCTTTACATTTCACCGCCTTGCTTTACGCTTCAGCTTTCAACGAGCAGCTGCGCTTTCCGCGCGGCCTCCAGATTCACCTCCAGACAGAATTGCGACAGGCAACATGAGCGAAGCCAAGGCCGGTGACACGGTTCAACTTCACTACAAGGGCACACTGGATGACGGTTCCGTCTTCGACAGTTCCGAAGGCCGCGAACCGCTGGAATTCACCGTTGGCTCCGGCCAGATCATCCCCGGTCTCGACAAGGCGATCCCGGGCATGAAGATCGGTGACGAAAAGACCGTGCGGGTCGAGGCCGAAGAGGCCTATGGAGCGGTGAACCCGGAGGCCCGGCAAACCGTGCCGCGTGCCCATATCCCGCCCAGCGTGCCGCTCGAAATAGGTCTGCAGCTGCAGGCCCAGACCGAGACCGGACAAACCATGGCGGTCACGGTCGTCGAGTTTTCCGATGAGGAAGTCGTGCTCGACGCCAACCATCCGCTCGCAGGCAAGGCGCTGACATTTGCAATCACGCTGGCCGGGATCAAATAGCGGCAGTGTCATGGAGAAATTCTGCAAGGACAAGGCTCGCCGCGCGCTCAGAACCGCTGGGTGATGGGCCCATAAATGAGACTGAAATGGCGTGCGAAATGGCGAAATCCTGTTAGGAAGGGTGTGCGGAGCGGGCTTGCTGCCGGGTCAAGCACGCGTCAACACCGGGTGAAGCCAATTCCATGTCCTTCGGATTCGACCGGATTGCGCCTCCTCCGCGTTGCGAAAGGCTTGAAAATGAACCACATTTCCTGCGCTTTAGCGCCTTGACGGAAAGCACGCCGCCTCTAACCATTTCGGCCTCATTTATGGGTCCGTCACCTAGTGCGGCGATTCGCCCAGTCGACATGGAATAATCCCGCTCCCTGCCCCAAACTGCCTCATTCTGGTGCCAGAGTCCGATAAGCGATTGCAATTCGCAGGACACTCACCCTATTTAGGTGCTTGGTTTTCAAAAGATCTTGTTCGGAGAGGCCCGGTACATGGCTGTTGATGTTGATGCGCTCGTGGACAGAAGACGGTTGCGGCGTAAGGTGACGTTCTGGCGCGCGGCGACGTTCATCATTGTTGCAGGGGCGCTCATTGCCGGCCTGGCGTTCGTGTCGGGCGTGTCGGGTCTTTCCAAGCGGTCCGCCCATATTGCCCGGATCCCGATCGAAGGCGTCATCGTCGAAAACCGGAAAACGCTGAAGATGATCGAGAAGATCGCAAAGGCGGATGCCGTGAAGGGCGTTGTCATCTCCATCAATTCTCCGGGCGGCAGCACCACCGGCGGCGAAGCGCTTTATCAGGCCTTGCGGGAACTGGCGGAAAAGAAGCCGGTGGTCGCCGAGATCCGCACAATCGGCACGTCGGCCGGCTACATGGTGGCGCTTGCGTCCGACCATATCGTCGCGCGCTACAACACCATCACCGGTTCGATCGGCGTCCTGTTCCAGTTCGGTAATTTCGAAAAGCTGCTGAACACGGTCGGCGTGGAAATGGAAGCCGTCAAAAGCGCACCGCTGAAGGCTGAGCCGGATTTCTATTCGGCGACGACACCGCAGGCGCGCGCGATGCTTCAGTCGCTGGTCAACGACTCCTACACCTGGTTTGTCGGCCTGGTTGCCGAACGCCGGCAGCTTGACGAGACGACCGCCAAGGATCTCGCCAACGGGCGCATCCTGACGGGACACAGCGCACTGGAAAACAAGCTGGTGGATGCCATCGGGGGCGAGGACAAGGCAGTCGAATGGCTTGAGACGGAAAAAGGGGTTTCCAAGGATCTGCCGGTGCTGACATGGACGACAAACGAAAACCTTGAAGAGCTGCCATTCTCCTCTCGAATCTCGCGAGAATTCGGAAAAGGCATCGGATCTGCCATCTTAAACCCGTTAAATGACGCTAAGGGGCTGATTCCACGGGGCCTTACGCTTGACGGGCTCGTATCCGTTTGGCAGGCTTCAGACGCGGCAGAACAAAAACCGTAAGCGAGGGGGCTCTCAATGATCAAATCTGAGCTGGTTCAGCATATCGCAGAACAGAATCCGCATCTCTACCAGCGTGATGTCGAGAATATCGTGAATGCAATTCTCGATGAGATCACCGAGGCCCTCATGCGTGGAGACAGGGTTGAATTGCGCGGATTTGGCGCCTTCTCCGTAAAAAACCGGCCCGCCCGTGTCGGACGCAATCCGCGAACCGGACAAAAAGTGGAAGTGGACGAGAAACACGTTCCCTTCTTCAAAACCGGCAAGGAAATGCGTATACGTTTGAATGACGGTGTCGACCACGGCGACGATTGAGCAGCACTCGCCGGTCCATCGTCCGAAATTGAGCATTGACCTGACACTTCCGGGGAGACCGACTTGACCCGCTTCATCAAGAACCTGATCCTTCTGGCGATCGCGGTGGTTCTCGTGCCGTTGTCCGTTGCAAACAGGCACACCGTCAATCTGTCTCTCAATCCGTTCGACCCTCAGGACCCGCGGCTGACAATTCCCGACATCCCGCTGTTCTGGGTGATTTTCGCAAGCCTCGGTGTCGGCATCGTTGTTGGCGGCCTGGGTGCCTGGGCGAAACAGGGTCGCTGGCGGAAAGAAGCGCGGCTCAAGCGCCGCGAGGCAGACAAGTGGCACAAGGAAGCCGATCAGCTTCGTGAAATGACAGGCGCCACACAGCCTTCGGCAAATACAAAAGGTCTGCTTGCGCCGGACAAGCGCTCGGCTGCCTAGGGTCAGGACCCATTAATTTGGATGAATTGGTAGGGATGAATTTGTTCGGATACGAGGCGCAAAGCTGCAGGAAACCATCCGGTTTCCAAAGATTTGCAACGACGTTGCCGGGCAAATTCACCCTATCCCTGCGGGACGCAAAAACGGCTTCGATCCGCCACGTCAAACCGCTCAACCGGGCAGGAAGCCCGCTTGTCGCGATTTTCCTTGCAGCTCATTGCCGTTTGCTGCGCCAATTAAACCAAATTAATGAGTCCTGACCCTAGGACCGGACGGATGAATGCGGATTATCTCAAGCGACGAGATTGACGCCTGCCTGGAAGACAGAGACGTAATCGAAACACTGCGCCGGGCCTTCCGGTCCAATACAATCGCGCCGACCATCCCCGAGCAGCAGGTCGAGCGTCTCGACGAGACGGCAGGACGCCTCAACGTCCAGCCCGCCTGGACGAATTTCGCGGCGCAGAGGGACGTTACCCGCGGCTATGTCGGCTGCAGTCTTTCCCTAGAACTGCCGGAACAAAAGACGAGTTCCTCGAGCCTTTACATTCTGTTCTCGGGGACCGGCGCCCAGCCCATCGCCCTCATCGACGGCATGCGCCTGAGCGCGTGGCGGACCGCCGCCCTGCATGCATTGGCTGCCTCTTATCTGTCCCGCGAAGATACGGCACGGCTCCTGGTCATCGGCGACAACCCGCTGCTGCCGCGCGTCCTGTCGGCCTTTGCCACGACCCGGAACCTGACATCGATCCTGTTTGCCGGGACCTCGGCGGAGACACGAAGGAAGGCCGCGAACCAGCCGTCCCTTGCCAAGGTCAGCCTCGGCGAGACCACGGAAATTCATGCTGCGCAGGAAGGCGCCGACATGATCTGCATCGCCGGTCCCGACAGCGAAAGCGGGACGTATCACGCGCTCACCTATCTCGACCCGCCCGTCGGCTGCCATGTCGACGTCCTGGACACAAGGGCAACCGTGCCGTCGGCTTTCCTGGAGGAAGCACGGCTGTTTTCCTCCGACAAATCCGCTCCGGCAAATGCCGATCTGGAGTGTGCCGCCGACCTCTTCGAACTTGCCCAGGGCAGCAAGGCCGGAAGGCGTTACTACGGCCAGAGAACGCTGTTTCTTCCAAGCACCAAGACCGGTCTCGAAGACTACGCACTTGCCGCACACGTTTTTTTGAGATCCTGAGATCTGGAACTCGGCACGCGAGACACCACATTAGTACGCAGCAGAGGGGGAGACTTTAGAAGCGTTTGACAGTTTATTGCCGGATAAGGCAGAGCGTACAACGCTTCCCCATAGCGTTTTGCAAAGGAGCAGAACAATGCTGACGACACTTGCCTATTCGGCAAGCCTACCAGCAATATCGATTGGCCTGATTTTCTATGTCTCAGCCACGTCGGGGCTTGTCTTCTAGGAAAAACAAAAAGCCGGTTCCTCAGGAACCGGCTTTGTTTTTGTGCAGAACATTCAGACCGAAGCCTGGGTTTAGGCTGGATTTTTGAATGGCGTTTCGTCTCTGATGATTACGGTTCCGCTTGCACGGCTTTTCGTTGCCGGGACGAAGCGGCATGGATTGCCGGATCAAGTCCGGCAATGACGACCGACAGGATTGTTCCTGGCATTTCCACTCTCGATCGTCATCCCGGCCAAGCGCAGCGCAAGCCGGGATCGGGGAGCCGCCATGTCCTGTTTTTCGCCAACGCGGCGGCCCTGCGGTCCCGGATCTCCGCTTTGCTGCGTCCGGGATGGCGGTGAGAGGTGAATCCGGGACAGGGCAGAAGTGGCTCTAATCGGCCATTTCTGCGGGTGTCATCCAGCCCTGGACGGCACCACCGACATCCTTCAGGATTGCAATCCGGCCGATACCCGCGACGTCAAAGGGTGGCCTGATGACTTCGCCTCCATGGGCGAGCGCGAGTTCAAGCCGCTCGTCGATATTGTCGACCGCAATATAGGACATCCAGTGTTCCGGAACGTCCTCGAAATGAGCGCCATTCATCTGGAACATGCCGCCGACCGGCTTGTCGCCAAGATTGGCAACAACGTAGACCGTGCCGTCTTCCATCGGCATCTCGGCAAAGGTCCAGCCGAGCGACTTGCCGTAGAACTCCCGGGCCTTGCCGGTGTCGCGCGTCATCAGTTCGTTCCAGTAGAATGTGCCATGCTCACCCATTGCAACCTCAACCTGCTCCGTTACGCGAGATGCACAACCTAGAGCATTTTCCGACCAATTTGAATCATTTGATGCGGATATCCGGTTCACTCGGCCAGGCGGGTCACGAAGCGCGATGCGGTGCATCGTGCAAGTGGCACAACGCAGCCGATGGGCTGGATATCCTCACCCTTTGTGGAACGCATTCAAGCGACAAACATCAAGATTGGCCGGGCCCTTTTCCGCTCTGGCGTCGTTGGTTCACCCTTGTGGTGGGCAACACCACGGCGGGCGAACCGTCTCGCCAGCGCGAAAAAGGGCCTCGGTCAAATGATCCAAATTGGTCGGAAAATGCTCTAGTGCACTTTCCCATCATCTTGAAGCGCTTTGCCAAAACAAAATCGAGCCTCACGGACGTGATCGTCCGTAGCCCGGCAAGGTCCAGCCTTTCTGGATGGCGCCACCGCGAAGAACGAGTGCGACGAGCGCCGCCAGACCGGCTGCGGCGAGTTGTGGCACTCCGAGCACGGCGAGCAGAACGAAGCTTCCGGCGCCCGCGAAGGCGGCGCTGACATAGATCTCCGGCTTGACGATCGAAGACGCTTCGCCTGCGATCGTGTCGCGGATGACACCTCCGAAAGTGGCCGTGGCAACGCCCATCAGGACGGCGACCAGCACGGTGTCGCCGACCGACATGGCCTTTGCCGCCCCCATCACGGAGTATGCCGATACGCCGACCGCATCCGCCCATCTGAGCGGCTTGTTCAAACGTTCGATCAGATGCGCGAAGAACCAGACGAGAATGCTGACGAAAAGACAGACCAGCAGATAGGCTTCGTTCTCGACCCAAAAGACGGGCACTCCGAGCAACAGGTCGCGCAAGGTCCCCCCGCCGATGCCGGTCACGGTCGCGAAAAAGAGGAGCGCGATGAAATCGAGTTGCTTTCGAGACGCAACGATGCCGCCCGTGACCGCAAACACGGCGACGCCCAGATAATCGAGCAGCTGAAGCAGCATCGCAGTCTCCAACAAAAAACCGCTCCCGGTTCCGTCAGGAGCGGCTTTCAGGAAAAGAGTTCATAGAGGTCCGCGTCAAGCGTTCTTGTCGACGGTCTGTCCCGCTTCGCTGCCGCCCTCGGCCTGAGGCTGCGGTGCGTCCTTCGGACCGCCCTTTGAAACGCCGACCATCGCCGGGCGCAGCACACGTTCACCAATGACGTAGCCCGCCTGCACGACCTGAACAACCGTGTTGTTCGGGACTTCGGTGTTTGGGACCTCGAACATTGCCTGATGGAAATTCGGGTCGAATTTCTGGCCTTCCGGCTCCAGCTTGCGCACGCCGTTCTTCTCGAGCTGGTTGAGCAGGTCGCGCTCGATCATTTCGACACCGTCGATCAGCGCCGCGACACCCGCATCGGCATTCTTGCGGTCGTCTTCCGGCAGGGCCTCAAGCGCGCGGCGCAGATTGTCCGACACTGTCAGCATGTCACGTGCAAAGCCGGACACGGCATATTGTCTTGCGTCCTTGACCTCCTTTTCGGTGCGCCGGCGCAGGTTTTCCATTTCCGCCATGGCGCGCAGGGCCCGATCCTTGAGCTCCGCGTTCTCGCCTTTCAGCACCTCGACCGGATCGGCTGCTGCCTCGGGCGCGTCCGTCTGTGCTGCGGCGGCGTCAGCGTCCCGGGCCGGGTCGGACGGCTGGTCTTCCGGGGATTTGTTCTCGTCACTCATTGATGTTCCGTTCGGCTCGATCTGTATGCGGATGCTTATACGTCCGGTCGCGGAGATTTCAAAGCAAATCGGCGGACAAGCCATCGCCTATCCGCCGGATGCGTCCTTATGATCCGCAGCCGGGCAGCCGCCAGAAGATTGGGTTAGATGGCGCTCTTGATCCAGTCCGCGAGCTTGCCCTTCGGCGCTGCACCCACCTGGGTCGCCATGGGCTCGCCGTCCTTGAACAGGATCAGCATCGGAATGGAACGGACGCCGTATTTCATGGCCATGTCCTGGTTCTCGTCGATGTTGAGCTTGGTGATCTTCACCGCGCCGTCCATCTCGTCGGAGATTTCCTCAAGAGCGGGCGCGATCATTTTGCACGGACCGCACCATTCGGCCCAGAAGTCGACGACGACGGGGCCATCGGATTTCAGAACTTCGGCTTCGAAGGAAGCATCGGTAACTTGGGTGGTTGCCATATCTAGATCTCGTGGTTCGCTGTGTCACGCCTACCCGATGTAAGCGTGTCTGTTGGCCCGAACGTAGGTACCGGCAAGCCGGTCGTCAAGCCGAAGTGCCATCGGGCCTGAGCTTGTTGAGGGTTGCATCGAGAATCTCCGACGGAATTTCCATCACGGACGGTACGGAAGTCCACAAGAGGCAGGCCGATACGTCCCGGTCCGGATAGATCCGGCGCAGCAACTCCCTGTAAACACTGAGCTGGGCACGGTATTCGAGCGGTACGGCGTCGACGGTTTCGGGCGGGTTGAGGTTCGTCTTGTAATCCACAATCACAACCCGGTTATCCTCAACCAGGAGCCGGTCGATTTGTCCGGAGATGTCGACTTCGATGCCGTCACTGGTCCGAATCGAGCCGACGACCGGAACTTCCGCCTGTGTGGCGCCGCCGAACAGCGGCGCAAAATCGTCCGATTGCAGGATCTTTGCGACTTCGTTCAGCAGCCGGTCCGCATATCCGGCAAATTCGGCTTTTAGTTCCTGCTTCAAAAACCGGTCCGCCGACGCAAGGCGTTCTTCTTCGGGTATCGCCGGCAAAAGTTCCAGAAGCCGGTGAACCAGGCGGCCACGCTCCAGGGGCCAGGACGCGGGCTGGGTGTTGCCCAGCAGACGGGCCGGTGCAGGAACCGGTTCGATCCCGTCCTTGGTTTCGAGTTCCTCGAAAACCCGTGACGGCTGCAGACGTTTTTTCCTGGGCTGCGGTGCAACGGGCGTCAGCAGCCAGTCCGGCAACTCCTCAGGCTGCTCTCCGCCCGGCATTTGCGACGGTTTTCCGGTTCCGGACGGCGTGTGGGCGTCGGCGGCGGTCATCTGCCAGCGCCAGCCGATGACTTCGCCCCGGTCGTTCGTCAGCTCTTCCGCTCCGGGTTTCAGCGCCCGCTCCACAAGCGCATACCAGCACTCCTCGTGCTGCCCGCGCTTCGGTTCCCACCCGCACACGACCAGGCGGTCTTCCGCGCGCGTCAGAGCCACATAGAGAAGCCGTCTGTACTCTTCGGCCTGGACTGCGCGAAGGTCCTCAACCGCGGCCTCGTGCCACGGTGTCCGGTCAACCTTCGGCGGCAACCACACAAGCGCAGGCGGAAGCAGGTCGTTGTTCAAGCGCTTGTACGGCAGGAAGGACGGGTCATGAATCGCGCTCACCGGCGCGGCACCAGGGTCGACGAGCACCACGATCCGGGCCTCCAGACCCTTTGATCCGTGCACGGTCATGATCCTGACCATACCCTTGGTGTTGGTCAGTTCCCTCTTGATTTCCGTCGGCGCGGCGGCCAGCCAGGCCAGGAACCCTTCCAGTCCTGGAGTGCCGGACTGTTCATACGCGGTTGTCAGTGCCAGAAACTCGTCCAGAACATCGTCAACCTCGACACCGAGGCGCGCCCGGAAAGCCTTGCGTCCGCCATCCGGCCCGAGCAGCCGCGCAAAGAACTCGTACGGCGGAACAAAATCGGCGCGCGCGCGCCAGTCTTCCAGGCGAGCCCGGACCGACTGCCACTTTTCCTCGGTTTCCGATCGTTTCACGAGCATTTGCCACAGCGTTCCGGGACGCGCCTTGTCATCCGTTTCGCGTGCGATCTCGACCAGATCGTCGTCCAGGAGGCCAAAGATCGGGCTCTTCAGGACGGCTGCTAGCGACAGATCGTCTTCCGGCAACAGCATGAAACGGCCAAGCGCGGTCAGATCCTGAACGGCGATATGCTCGGTCAGGACAAGCCGGTCACTGCCTGCCGTCGGAATATCGAGCGCCTTGAGTTCCCGGTTCAGGGCATCAACGAAGGGACCGCGCTTGCGGACCAGGATCATGACGTCGCCCGGATCGGCCTCACCGCGACGGACCCAGCCGGCGATCTCGGCAGCGATCCTCCGGGCAGTCTTGAGCATCGGACTGCCGGAGCCGATGTGGTCGATGGGCAAGCGCCAGTCTTCCGGCTCTTCCGTTTCCGCATCGGCCTCGAGCGGCCACAGATCGACGATGCCGGGGTCACGCCGGATCGCCTCGTGCACCGGGGCACTCACGTCCTGGGACAAGCCGCGATGTGCGCTTTCGTCCTGAAAGACCTTGTCGACCGCTCCCAGTACGTCCGGCGTGGAGCGGAAGGAGAGCTGAAGATTGACCGAGTGAAACTCCTGTTCGGCCGCCTCTGCCTTGCTAGAGAAGGCGCGCCGCATCGCATCGAAATAGGCGGGGACCGCGCCCTGGAAGGAGTAGATGGACTGCTTCTCGTCACCGACGGCAAAGAGCGTCCTGGTGCGCTCGTGAGCCCCCGTTCCGGAAAAGAATTCCGAGGCGAGCGATGTCACCACGTCCCACTGGCGCGGGCTCGTGTCCTGGGCCTCATCGACAAGGATGTGGTCCAGTCCCTGATCCAGCTTGTATTGCACCCAAAGCGCCGCATCCGACTTCTGCAGCAACGTCGCTGATTTCACGACGAGATCTTCGAAATCCAGAAACCCGCGCCCGGTCTTGGCGCGCTCGTATCGCGCAATGACCGCTTCGGCGAGACGCAAAAGCGCGGCGGTTCCCTGGAAGGTCACGATCTTCCGGCGCTCGTCCAGCTGCGCCTGAATCCTCTCCTGTTCGGCCACCAGCCTGTCGACCATCTCCGGGAAGTCCGCCGCGACCTTCTTGGTCGCCAGGGACTTTCGCGGTTCCAGTTTCGAGGTCAGGAAGATCGATTGCCACGCCTCCCGGAACAGGGCCGGGTCTTTCAGGCGGCGTGCATTGGCAAGATCCTCTGCCCGTTTCTGATCCGTCTTGCCTCCTGTCAGCAAGGCCTCGCCAAAGCTCAGGCAGATGTTCAGATCCAGCGGGCACGTTTCCATGAAGCGTGCATCGAAATCGGCAAGCCGGTCCGAGGGAGACACGCCCAGCAAACCGGCGAGTTCCACGAGCGCTGCTTCAAAACCACCGGCATCGACCGTCCAGCGGCGGAAGGAATCCCGGTCCCGGATCACGTCCTCCAGCGCTTTCTGGACCCCGCCATCACTCATGAGATCGATTACCGATGCAAGTGCATGGCCGAGAGGGCTTTCCGGCTGCATCTCCGCCGTGTGCAGCACACCCCCAAGTGCTTCCGCCATCAACTCGGCGGCGACACGGTCGTCGAGCACGGAGAAGTGCCCGGCCACGTTCGCCTCGAGCGGAAACTGATGCAGCAGCGCTTCGCAGAAACCGTGGATGGTCTGGATCTTGAGGCCACCGGGCGTTTCGAGCGCGCGGGCGAACTGCCTCCGGGCCATGGCAAGCCTGGAGGCATCAGGCCTTCGGCCCTCGATGGCCTGAAGCTCTGTCGCCAGCACATCATCGGACATCGTCACCCAGTCGCCCAGGATCCGGAAGACGCGGGTCGCCATTTCCGCGGCCGCGGCCTTGGTGAAGGTCAGCGCCAGGATGCGGCCGGGATCGGTACCGTCCAGGAGCAGCCGCACGACACGGCGCGACAGAACGAATGTCTTGCCGGAGCCGGCATTGGCGCTCACCCAGGCCGATGCGCGCGGCCGGGACGCAAGATCCTGACGCTGCCGCGTCAGTTCCGGGATCTGGAAACCGCTCATGGCGTGTCCTCGCCGCCGAGCGCCCATTCCTGCGCCCGGGCAAGATGGTCATAGTCGCCGTCCAGGGCCCGTCCCCGCATCACGCGGGCGCGGGAAAGATAACCGGTCCCGGGATCGCAATAATGGGCGATCAGCTGCTCGAGACGGGTCCAGGCATCCTCGATCAGATCCTCAAGCTCCCGCTCCTTCGGGTTCCGCAGAAGCGGAACGACGGCCTCATCGCCGCCCTTCAGCTGCAGATAGAGCAACTCCGATACGGGTCGGTCGGACGGCACACCCTTGAAACCGGCCCGGCGCACCATGGCGGCTTCAAGCGAGAGCTGCGGCGACAGCAGCGCGTCCACCTGTTTTTGCGAGGGCACCTGACCGGTCTTGTAGTCGATCACCGAAAGACCGCCAGATTTCAGAATATCTATCCGGTCCGCCCGCCCGCGCAGACGGAACTCGAAACCCGGGAGCCGGAGCTCGACACCGCCGCCGATTTCCAGGAACCGGTTGTCGATTTCCTGTTCGCGCCGGTTTTCGAAGGCGACGAAACCCGCGGCAATTTTCTGGAACCTCGGCCACCACATGGCCCGTATGGCCGGAAAGGCATCAAGCGGCTCGAACAGCTCTTCGCCGATCTGCGTCAGCGCCGCCAGGGCGCTGTCGTCCAACGGGCCGGACCAGGTCGACAGGAACCGGGCAAGCGCATCGTGGATCAGGTTGCCCTTGTCGGCCGCTCCGGGTTCGCCGCCGATCGGGTCGACCGGCTGTAGCTCCAGGACATGCCGCGCGAAGATCGCGTAAGGGTCCCGGATCAATCGCTCGATTTCCGTTATCGACAGCGCATGCGGCCGCGCGGCAAGCGGGGGCGAAGGGCCCGGACGCATCGCAGGCCTGACCGGCCCTGCCGGCCGGTCGATGAGATCCGCGAGACGCGGATAGAGACTGCCGCGCCGCTCCATCGCGCCAGCGACATCCGGCCCGGCCAGGGTGGTCAGGCGCTGCAGCCATCTGGACGCGACGGTCGGCGCCCCGTCGGTTCTTGCGCTTCGCGACAGCAGAACGCGGGCGGCGCCCATGCCTTGCGCGAAGTCGTGCGCAGAGGCACCCAGACGGCGTTCCGGCGGTTCCAGGCCGATATCCCGTTTCATCGGACGGTTAAGCCAGGGATCGTTGCGTGTCCGCTGAGGCCAGACCCCCTCGTTCAGGCCGCCCAGAACGACAAAGTCGAAACTTTGCAGCCTGGCTTCCATCGGCCCCAGGATCTGAACCCTCTGATCTCCGGGCAATCGCCGCCGAACGGCCTGACCGGCCATGAACGCGGGCAGGACGGACGGCCATTCCGGCGGCGCGATCGCCAATCCGCTTGCTTCGGCCTCCAGAAAGCCGTTCAGGAACAACGCAAGCGCGTCGCCGGCTTCACCGGCATAGAGTTCATCGCAGGAGCCGGTCTCATCGGCCGCGATTGACTGGACGACATCCACCTGCAGGCGCGCCAGCTCCGTGACCGGCACCGGCCCGGCGCTCTCCGCCAGGGCTTCGAGCGGCGCGAGCGCGGCGGCCAGTCTTTCAACCAGATCGGCGACGACATCCCAGTCGCCGTCATGCACCTTCTTCCAGCGCGGCATGTGCGCCGTGTCCGCCGCGTTGCGGCTCGCCTCCACCGCCGCGCGCAAACCGCTCGTTCCGGGCCTTGCCCTCGGGCCGCGAAGCACACCGCGTTCAAGCGCCCGCGCCGCGGACCGGATGTCCTTGAAAGGCAGGCCGAGGCGTGCGAGCGGATGTTTCAGAAGCGCGAGAAGATCAATCGGCTCGCAGCCGTTCAGCGCCAGTTTTGCAGACAGCAACAGCAGGACGGCAGGGGCCGTCTGGTCGAGCGGGCGGCCTGCGCTGTCGTCAACCTGGATGTTCCAGCGGGTCAGCTCCGCCGCGACCCGGCGGGTCAGCATCCTGTCAGGCGAGACGAGGGCGGCGGTCTCGCCCCGTTCAATGGCTTCACGCAGGGCGATGGCAAGGCTGAGGGCCTCGTCCGCCTCGTTGCGCGCGACAAGCAGCGAAACGCCGTCAAGGGCGGCGGTGCGCTCCGCGACGCCGGTTTCGGCCAGATACGCGGTCCACTGATCGGACGTGTCGGCGGGACGCAACGCCTCGGAAACCAGTTTTTCCCGGAGCGCTTGCCCGGAACTCATCCGGTTCCCGAGCGGAACAACATCCGACCGCGTGGCCCCGAGCCTGTCCAGGAGCTGCCTGAAGGAAAACTGCGGATGCGACGGCAAGGACGACGGACGCAGCCCACCTGCATGTCCGCCGGCTCTGGCGGACCCGCCATCGGTCCTCAAGAGAGACCAGGACCGGTCGTCGAGATGCGGGTCCAGCCCGGGCAGGACGATGGCGCCGCGCTGAAGGCCGGCAACGACCTTCAACAGTTCGGCCGTCGCCGGAACCGACCCGGTCACGCCGGCCACGACAACAGGAGCGTCAGAAACTTCTCCGGCAAGCCGTTTCGCTTCGCGCCGGATCAAGGCGGATCTGCGCGCCTTGGGGTCCATCTGTCCCCGCTCGGCAAGATGCGCCGGCCAGGCCTCCTGCACAATCTTGAGGAAATCGAGCGTGATCTGCCAATAGCGGGCAAAGTCCTCGGGAACGAGCGACCCGATTTCCGACCAGTCCGCTTCCTCCGTCTCGATCTCGTCCATGAGGGCCAGGAGGTCGGCCGCGAGCCAGGCGGCATCGGCGGTCGAGGCCGGAACGCCAAGGGGCTCATCGAGGCGCAGATTCAGAACTTCGCGCCGCAGCGCGCCTTTCCACGCCATGACGAGCCGTGTCATCGTCAGATGCCGCTCCGTCAGCTGTATCGCAGGTGGCAGGGGAGCAAGATCTGCCGACGCGTCGAGGCTCAAGAGGTCTTCGTCCGCGTCTCCGACAGGTCTGATCTTCGGAAGCAGGACCGGCCGTGCACCGAACTTCTTCTGAAAGATCGCGGGCAGCAGTCGCGCCGACCGCCGTGTCGGAAGATAGATGGTCGCAGACGCGAGCAGGTGCGGATCGTCCAGCGGGCGGAAGCCCGGAACAAGGGTACCGTCGACAAGGGTATCGACCAGCGTCTCTAGAAACGGAACGGACGGCGGAACGGAATAAAGGCGCGGTCGCTTGGACATCCGTACCCTAGGCCGCGCTCTCTCGAACCGCATATTCCGCCGCGCGGATCGCATCCGGCGTGCCGATGTGGAGCCAGAGGCCTTCCATCTGAACACCGAAGAGACGGCCGGCCTCGATCGCCCGGTCGAACAGGATGTTCATCGAGAACGGCCCGTCCGGCGCCCCTTCAAAGACCCTCGGATGGAGGATGGCCGCACCGGCATAGGCAAAGGGTGTGACGCCCTTTTCCAGCCGCCTTGTCAAACTGCCGTCCCGGGCAAGTTCAAAGTCGCCGCGCCCCGAATAGCCGACCGACTTCACGGTTTCGGCGACCAGCAGCAGGGCGTCCATGCGGTCACCGTCCCATGCATCGATCATGTGTTCCAGGTTCGGTTTGACACCTTCGATCCAGTAACAGGTGTCCGCGTTCAACTGCAGGAACGGGTCATCCCCAAGGAGCGGCAACGCTTTCTTGATGCCGCCGCCGGTTTCAAGCAGCTCCTCGCGCTCGTCGGAGATCAGAATTTCCATGTCCTGGCGGCGGCGTACATGCACCTCGACCAGGTCGGCCAGATAATGAACGTTGACGACACAGGTTTTCACACCGGCGGCCGCGAGACGGTCCATGCCATGGTCGACCAGCGCCTGCCCGTTGACCTCGATCAGCGGCTTGGGCGTTGTCGCCGTCAGGGGCCGCATTCTCTTGCCGAGACCGGCCGCAAGAATCATGGCCTTTGTTGGTCGAAACCGCGGTTGTGTCATCTTGTCTCTCAAACGATTGTTCCGGCCAATCTGCGAGCCCTCAGTGCCGGAATTGCCCATACCAGTCTTTCAGTTCCGACATGCCCGGACGCTCGAACACCCGGTCCAGATAGCCTAGCATACGCGGCAGATGGCTCAAATATGACGGCTTGCCATCCCGCCGTGCCAACCTCACGAAGATCCCGAGGATCTTGGTGATGCGTTGGGCAGCCATCACTGAATATGCCCTGGAAAAGCCTTGCCTGTCGAAGCCGGGCAAAAGCGTTTCCATCTGCCTGACATAGGCATCGTAAAGACGCGTTTCCAGTTCGACGCCGATGTCTGTGCGTGCATCGAGCAGGAGCGAGGCAACATCGTAGGCGACCGGTCCGATCACCGTGTCCTGCAGGTCGATCAGCCCGATGCGGTCCGTTCCCTCAGCGCCTTGCTGCCAGAGCAGGTTCGGAGAATGGAAATCACGCAACACCCAGCCTCTTTGCGCATCGGCCATGCCGTTCAGGGCCTCCTGCCAGAGCACTTCGAAATCTTTCCGCAACGCTGCATCGACGGAAACCTTGCCTGTTTCCGGGACGTACCAGTCGAGAAAAAGCGAAGCCTCCGCAATCAGAGCGCTGTCCGAATAGGGTTGCAGCGCGTACCTGCCGCCCTCCGGTAAATCCACGGCATCGGGCCAAGTCTGACTGTGCATGGTCGCGAGAACATCGACGGCAACCTCGTAGCGCTCAGGATTGGGCTTTCCGTCGACGACAATCGTCTCCCGTCCGAGGTCTTCCAGGAGGACAAGACCCTTCTCCGGATCGGCGGCAATCGTCTCCGGCGCTCTGAGGCCCCGTTTGCGCAACTCCATGCCGATCGCCAGGACCGAACGGCAGTCTTCAGCCAGATGAACGGCCTTCATGTAGGCGCGCACATTTTCCGGAACGCCGCCCTCGCGAAACGGCCATTGCATCAGAACCCGTCTTCCATCCGCGTCCGCAATGCTTTCAAACGTCCGCAAGGAGGCGTCGCCTGCCAGGAACCGGCGCCCGGCATTGCCGAGACCCGCCGTGCGGAGAAAGCTGCGCGTGTCCTGCGTCCGCGCGATCCGACCCTGCCAGTCCTCGCGAGAGGAATAAAAATCGAACTGCCGCCGCCCGGCATCCGCGTCCGGCTGGCTGATCTGAACCCACAAAGCGTCTTGCGGCAGGAATTCAGACGCCATTTCCGGCCATTC
Source organism: Roseibium sp. (assembly GCF_965229775.1). Classification (GTDB taxonomy): domain Bacteria; phylum Pseudomonadota; class Alphaproteobacteria; order Rhizobiales; family Stappiaceae; genus Roseibium. The sequence continues at coordinate 2,420,391 of NZ_OZ245929.1, read as the reverse complement.
TATCAGTGCCGCACCCGTCTGCAGCAGGTCTGCGAGCCCGAGCTCCTCGATCTCGTCCGGCTCCTCGAGGCGGTAGAGATCAAGATGTGCAAGGTCGAACCTCGGCAACTCGTAGGACTGGACGAGCGTGAATGTCGGGCTGGGCACTTCCAGGAGTTCGTCATCGGCAAGCGCCCTGATCAAGGCTCGGGCGAAGGTGGACTTTCCCGCTCCCAGATCACCGGAGAGGCAGACGACGTCCCCTGCATTCAAGATCATGGCAACATCTTCGGCAAGCAGGCGCGTTTCGGCCTCGTCCTTCGTCTCCAGTCTGAGAATTGACGCAGGAAGCTCCCGCAGCCGATGCTCTGCCATGGGCCGTCCTGTTGCTATTCGGCGGCGACCTGGTCTGCCAGTTCGGGCTGGGACGGAAACACGCAAGTGACCGTCGTTCCCTTGCCTTCCGCCGACTGAATGTCAACGCTGCCGCCATGCAATTCGACAAAGCTCTTCACAATCGCGAGGCCAAGTCCCGCGCCCTGCCGGCGGCTGCCGGTGTCGTGGCCGACAAACCGGTTGAACACCTGGGTCAGCACCTCGGCCGGAATGCCGTAGCCATGGTCCTGCACCACGAAGGTGACCGATTCCTCGTCGCGGTTGCAGCTGACATCGACCACGCCGTTTTCTTCCGAATACCGGACCGCGTTGGCGATCAGGTTGAACAGGACCTGGCGGAGGCGTTTCTCGTCGGCAACGATCACACCGATGTTTTCCGGGACGTCCATCCGCAGGGTGATCTGCGCTTCCGCGATCCTGTCCTTCAGCCCTTCGACGGCGGCCGACACGGTGGAGGCCACATCGACCTCGCCGAGATCGAGTTCCATGATGCCCGCGTCAAGCGTTGCCAGATCGAGAATGTCGTTGATGATCGCCAGCAGGGCGGACGAGGACGACTGGATGTATTCGGCATATTCGCCCTGCTTCTCGCTCAGGTCGCCGAATTTCGGATCGGAGAGAAGCTGCGCAAAGCCGATGATGTTGGTCAGCGGCGAGCGGAGTTCGTAGGAAACGTGCTGGATGAAGGCGTTCTTGATCTGGTCCGCCTGCTGCAGGGCCTCGTTCTTCTCCAGAAGCGCGCGCTCAACATTCACACTGTCGGTGACATCCACAAAGGTGACGAGCGTGCCTCCGTCCGGCAGTGGGACGGTGGCATAGTCGAGAACGTCGCCGTTGTGACGCTCCAGGCGGCTGACCTTGTGGGTACGGTTGTCCAGCAGGCCGGTGACGTTTCCGGCTAGCTGCTGCCAGGCCGTCTCTTCCGTTTCGCTGAGCGTGCAGGCAGAGACGACTTCGTTGACATGGGGCAATTCGGCGAGCCGGTTTTCATCGATCTGCCAGATCCGCCCGAATGCGGGATTCCAGAGCCTCAGCTTGCCGTCGGAGCCGAACACGGCGACGGCCTCGGACAGGTTGTCCAGTGTTTCACCCTGCACACGCGTCAATGCGTTGTACTTGCTTTCCAGGTCCAGCCGTTCGGTAAAGTTCTCGTAGATATAGGTCACGCCGCCTTGCGGGTGCGGGTTGGCGATGACGCGCAAGGTGCGCCCGTCGGGCAGGTGCCACCAGCTTTCGCGTGCCTCGAGCGACTGATAGCTCTCGAGCATCTTGGTGCGCCAGACGCGGTAGTCGGCCTGCTCCGGCAGTTTACGCGACGCGCGCAGCGAATCGAGCACGGTGCCGTCCTCGGGCTTGCTTTCCAGAAAGGCGTCGTCCAGGTCCCACAACTGACGGAAGGCGGCGTTGTAGAACTGCAGCTTGCGATCGCTGCCGAAAATCGCGACAGCAGCGGCAAGCTGATCCAGGGTGCGGCCGTGATAGTCTTCGGCGCGGCCCAACTCCTTGCGCGCCTGTTCAAGTTCGCTGATGTCCACGGCAATGCCGGCGCCGCCGACACTCGCATTGACATCAGTGACCTCGAACACCCGACGTGCGCCCGAGGCGACGATCGGGATACGCGCGCTGAAACAACCGTCTTCCGTGCGCTGGACTGCCATTGCGGTGCGGGCCGCGGCATCCAGGAACGTGACCCCGTCCTTCACCGCCCTTTCCGCGTCCGGCATTTCAACCGCTTCCGCATAGGCCGCGTTTGCCCAGGTCAGCTTGCCTTCCGAGTCCCGTTGCCACGCCGGTGCCGGCATGGCATCCAGCAAGGCGTGCAGCATGTGCAACTCGCCGGAGATCTTGGCGTTGCGTGCGGCGAGTTCAGCCTGCATCTGCCGTTCGCCGGTCAGGTCACGCAGTCTGAGAACCACGGCGCCTCCGGTCGTGCGCCCCAGTGCCTCAACATACGTGCCCGTGCGGGTCTTCAACGTGGCCGTGAAGGCCTCGCCTGCGCGAAACAGCATGTCGAGGTGGCGCTCAAGGTCGCCAGCGCATTTCGCGGTGAGCCAGCTGCCAAAGGCCAGAAGCTGTGCCGGCGGCCGTGGAACACCGGATTTTTCGGGAAGCACACCCCAGATCTGCGGAACGGCTCCGTTGCCCGTCCAGACGATGACACGCTGCTCGTCCGTGTTCAGCATGGCCTCCAGACGGTCGACACGGAACTTGAGATCCGCCTTTTCCTTCTCGAGCGCTGCGGTGATTTGAGCAGATTGCTTGCGGTGCCGGATGAGGGAGATTGCCGCCGTTACGGCAAAGGCGCACATGCCGCCGACGGCGCCGACGAGGATCATGGCGCCCGGATTGATGGCGGCGGAGGTGTTGGCGAGCATGTCGGCGGAAACCGGCGCCGTCATGAGGCCGTAGCCGGCAAGCGCTGTGCTGCCGAGCTTAACAGATTTCAGACTCCGATCTCGCCACGGCGTGCCCCTGTGCACGTCGTCCCTGCTGCCTTTCGGCATTTCCTGATCCCCTTACGCCGCCTTTCCCGCTGTGCGGGTGCAGCCCCCGGTTTATGGGAGCAAATCAGAGACATTTGCCTCCTGGCCCCTGATTCGTTTCAACCATAACCTTTTTGAGAATCACGCAGAAGAGTCCGTAACCGAAAAGTTAACAGAACCCTTCAATTTGAAGGGTTCTGCATTTTTTTGTTCACATGGTCGAATCGCGGCCATTACCACATGTAGTAGCCGCGATTTCGAAAATCAGTATTTGTAGTGCTCTGACTTGAACGGACCGGCCTTATTAATCCCCAGATAATCGGATTGGTTGTCGGTCAATTCAGTTAACGTGACGCCAAGTTTCTCGAGGTGAAGGCGTGCGACTTTTTCGTCGAGATGCTTCGGAAGAACATAGACCTCGTTCTGGTACTGATCGCCCTTGGTGTAGAGCTCGATCTGGGCCAGAACCTGGTTCGTAAAGCTTGCAGACATGACGAAGCTCGGGTGGCCGGTGGCGTTGCCGAGGTTCACAAGACGGCCCTGCGACAGCAGGATCATCCGCTTGCCGTCCGGGAACTCGACCATGTCGACCTGATCCTTCACCGGACGCCACTTGAAGTTCTTCAGAGCGGCAACCTGGATCTCGTTGTCGAAGTGGCCGATGTTGCAGACGATCGCCATGTCCTTCATGCCACGCATGTGGTCCAGGGTGATGATGTCCTTGTTGCCTGTCGCGGTCACATAGATGTCGCCTTCGGGCAGTGCCTGCTCGATGGTTTTCACCTCGTAGCCGTCCATAGACGCCTGGAGCGCACAGATCGGATCGATTTCCGTCACGATCACGCGGGCACCGGAACCGGCCAGCGACTGGGCGGAGCCCTTGCCGACATCACCGTACCCGCAGACAACGGCGACCTTGCCGGACATCATGACATCCGTGCCGCGGCGGATGCCGTCGACGAGGGATTCGCGGCAGCCGTAGCGGTTGTCGAACTTGGACTTGGTGACGCTGTCATTGACGTTGATGGCCGGGAACGGCAGCTGTCCGTTTTTCTGCATTTCATAAAGACGCAGAACACCGGTCGTGGTTTCTTCGGAAACGCCCTGGATCAGGTCACGCTGTTTGGTGAACCAGCCCGGATGCGACGCCATGCGTTTCTTGATCTGGGCGAAGAGGCATTCCTCTTCCTCGGACTGCGGGTTCTCGATCAGGCCGGTTTCGCCTGCCTCGACCCGTGCTCCCATCAGGATATAGAGCGTGGCGTCGCCGCCATCGTCGAGGATCATGTTTGCGCCGTCGGCGAAATCGAAGATCTTGTCGGCGTAGTCCCAATATTCTTCCAGCGTCTCGCCCTTGACGGCGAAAACCGGGATGCCGGCAGCGGCAATCGCGGCAGCTGCCTGGTCCTGCGTGGAGAAGATGTTGCAGGAGGCCCAGCGGACTTCTGCGCCCAGCGCCACGAGCGTTTCGATCAGAACAGCCGTCTGAATGGTCATGTGAAGAGACCCTGCAATCCGGGCGCCCTTCAGCGGCTTGGCATCGCCGAATTCCTCGCGGCAGGCCATGAGGCCCGGCATTTCGTGTTCGGCGATCTCGATTTCGGTGCGGCCCCAGTCTGCGAGCCCGATGTCTTTGACGATGTAGTCGGTCATGAATATGTCCTGCAATTGAATCCAGCTGATTGCGCCGGCCTGGTGAACGCAGCCCGCTTTCCCGTCAATCGCGAGGATCGATCGAAACGGCAGCCGCAAGCCGGTTTCCGGAGCACGCCGGAAGCCGTTGGGGGCGGTTATAGCGCCAGGAAGGACTTCATGCAATAAAGATATAAAGAATTCTTTATATCATTAGTCAGAAAGGTGAACGATTATCTGTAAAGGTCCTCGCGGGACGGCGGCAACCCGGACGGCCCCTTGGTTCTGCGCGACGACACCGTCTGGAAAATGCCGATCGAGCCGCGTTCGAAACCGAGCGAAACCCCGCACAGATAGGCCAGCCAGAGCCGGTATTTCTGTTCACCGATATCTGCGATCGCGGCCTCCCTGACCGCCATCAGGTTTTCCGCCCACAGCCGTGTCGTGCGCGCATAGTGTTCGCGCCAGGCTTCCACATCGTGCACTTCGAAGCCATGCGCCTCCAGATTGGTGAGGGTCCAGCCGATATGATCAACCTCGCCTCCCGGGAATATGTAGCGGACAAGCGCCTGGTATTCGGGTTTCTTGCGGCGAAACTTCCTGAGATCCTTCTTGCCGCGCCGGGTAATGGCGTGATGCAGATAGATCCCGCGCGGCTTCAACAGACGATGGACGCTCTGGAAGTAGTTGTCGTAATTGTCCAGGCCGACGGCCTCGAACATGCCGATCGAGGAGATCTTGTCGAACTGCTGGCCCTTCATGTCCCGGTAATCGATCAGTTCCACGGACACCTTGTCCTGCAGCCCGCGTGCCTCGATCCGTTCGCGCGCAAGCTTGAGCTGTTCCTCAGCGAGGGTCACACCGACAGCCGTGACGCCATAGTGCTGGGCCGCATGACAGATAAGCGCCCCCCAGCCGCAGCCGATGTCGAGCATGCGGTCACCGGGTTTCAGGCGCAGCTTGCGGCAGATCATGTCGAGCTTGTCTTTCTGGGCGGTAGCCAGATCGTTCGACCAGTCCCTGAAATAGGCGCAGGTGTAGACCATCTCCGGGTCGAGAAAGAGCCTGTAGAACTCGTTGGAGACGTCGTAGTGGAATGCGATGTCGTCCTTGCGGCTGCCCGACCCCCTGTCTGCGGCCGCTCCCGCATCCAGGCCGTCTTCCTGTTCCTGCGCCGCAGATTTGCCCGCTCCCAGGAACAGCGATGCTGCGTTCTTCATCAGAAGAAGCTTGTTCAGCCGTTTGCGCAGCTCCCGGCTTTTCAGCTTCGGGCGCTTTTCCGCGAATTCGAAGATCGTTCCGCCGCGCGGGTCGATTTCTCCCGTCGAATAAAGATCGACGACGGTCTTGATGCGCGGACTGCGCAGCAGTTTGGTCAGCGCCGCCGGTGCGACGGCGATCCGCAGACCGTCCGCTTCCATGTTTTCCGGGATCCGGCTGCCGTCCCAGAGTTCGAACCCGAATTCCAGGTCCAGCGCCTCGTGAATGTGGCTGAGCGCAGCTCGGGCTGCGGCAAGGGTACGGTCACCGGATTGGCTTGCCATGATAGTCCTTCAAAGATGCGGTGCGCCGTCCTTTTCCGACACACCGGACCGCATCGGGGCGGAGCCGGACGGATCGATGCAACGGCACGAGCTTCCAATATCAGTCCGTCTCGCCAAATCCGCTTTCGACAAGTTCGGAAATCGCGGCGAGAGCGACCTCGGCGTCGCTGCCGCTGACGCACACCCTAATGCAGCACCCCGGGCTGGCGGCGAGCATCATCAGCCCCATGATCGACGTGCCCCCGACGGTCTGGCCGTCCTTCGACACATGCACGTCGGCTTCGAATGTTTCGACGAGTTTGACCAGTTTGGCTGAGGCGCGCGCGTGGAGGCCGCGGCGGTTGACGATGGTCAGATCTTTTTCAATCAAGTCCAATGCTGTCCTATTCGTTTCAGTTCTGTCCCGACAGCACCTGGCTCGCAACTGAAATATACTTTTGACCGGCCTGGCGGGCCTCGTCTACGGCATCGGCCAATTCCCTGTCCGCACGTACGCTGGCCAGCTTGATCAGCATGGGCAGATTGACCCCGGCGACCACCTCGACCGACTTGCTGTCCATGACGGAAATCGCGAGGTTCGACGGCGTTCCGCCGAACATGTCCGTGAGGAGCACAACACCGTTCCCGGAATTGGCGGCCTCGACGGCCGACAGGATATCCTGCCGCCTCTGCTCCATGTCGTCATCCGGGCCAATGGAAATGGTCTCGACCTGTTCCTGGGGACCGACAACATGCTCCAGCGCCGCCTTGAATTCTTCAGCGAGACGTCCGTGCGTAACAAGTACTAGTCCGATCATTCGGTCTTCAGCCTGACTATCGTTTGCATATGCCCTGGGCGGACCATGGCTCTATCAGTCTGATGCACTCTCTTCAACCGGTTAACCAGTTGCAAGCAAAAAACGCGAGCCTAGGGTGCGGACTCATAAATGAAGCCAATTTGGTTTGGATCGTTTTGGCCATCTGTGAGGAGCGAAAGCGCAGGAAATGTGGTTCATTTTCAAGCCTTTCGCGACGCGGCAGATGGCCAAAACGGCCAAATCCGAAGGACGGCAAAATAGCTTTACCTCGCAGCGTCACCGCGCTTGACCGGGCAAAAAGCCCGCTCTGCGCACGCTTCCTCGCGCTGTTTTGCCATTTCTGCCGCCAAATCGGCTTCATTTATGGGTCCGTACCCTAACGTTAAATGTAGTCCGGTACTCCCGGGAAAAGCTCCCTCAGGCTCCAGCGTATCAGCCGCATGCTTTCCAGAGGCCTGTTCTCCGGACAGGTACAAACCGGGACCGGGACGCCGTCCATTTTCTCACAACCGAGAGCACTGTCCGGATGGCGCTCGATCGCGCTCTCCGGTTTCAGATCAACCAGCAGATCGATCTTCGCTGCGGCCATGGAGAGCGTTTTCACCACTCCCCTGCCGCGGACTTCCATCAGACCCGAGATCGTTTCCGGGGCACGGGCCAAAAGCTGTCCGTCAAGGGAAGACAGATACACGCGGTCATCGGCAACCAGGACGCCCAGATTGCCCTTGACACCGGCCGCTTCGATGAGGAGGTCGGTCAGTTCCGACTTGCCGCTACCGGACCGGCCTCGAACCAGGATCCCGTGCGTGCCGACGACAAGGCAATTGGCGTGGACCGTCTGCGCGCTCACTTACCCGACCCGGCAGGCAGGTAGATCGTGAACCGGGCCCCGACGATTTCCGCTTCGCCGTCGCCGTCCATTTCCTTGCGGTTGGTCGCGGAGATCGATCCGCCATGCGCCTCGATGATCTGTCTCGAGATCGACAGGCCAAGACCGGAGTTGTTGCCGAAGCCTTCGCCGTCCGGCCGGTCCGTGTAGAACCGTTCAAAGATGCGCTCCGTGTTTTCCGCCCGGATACCCGGTCCGTCATCGTCAACCGTGATCCGGATACTGCGCCCCTCGCGCGCAAGGTCGATGCGGACGGTTCCGTCTTCGGGCGAGAAGGAGCGCGCGTTGTCGAGAAGATTGCTGATCACCTGGCCGAGCCGGATATCGTGTCCCTGCACCTGATAGGGTTTCTGGCCGGGTGCATCGGCGACCGTCAACTTGACCTTGGTTTCCTGCGGTCCCGTCCGCTGGTTCACCGCATCGGCCATGTTGCGCAGCAACTCGGCGATGTCGATGGTTTCGGACTGAATGCGCGCGAGTTCGGCGTCCAGGCGGGAGGCATCCGAAATATCGCTGATCAGGCGATCGAGGCGGCGCACGTCGTGCTGGATCACTTCCATGAGCCGGTCCTGCGAGGCCTTGGTCTTTGCGAGCGGCAATGTCTCCACCGCGCTTCGGAGCGACGTCAGGGGGTTCTTGAGTTCGTGCGCCACGTCGGCCGCAAATTTCTCGATCGCGTCGATCTTGTTGTAGAGCGCGTTGGTCATTTCCCTAAATGCGCGCGCCAGGTGGCCGATCTCGTCCTGCCGGTCGGAAAAGTCCGGGATCTCTTCGCGCGAATTGGATCCGCGGCGCACCCGATCCGCGGCGGCGGCCAGACGCCGCACAGGTCCGGCGATGGCGCCGGCAAGCAGGATCGACAGGAGGATCGTCACGGTCGCCGCAAACAGGAAGACACGGATGATCGCAATTCTTTCGGCCCGCACGATGGCGTCAATGTCACCGCCCTGTGTCGACAGAAGCAGCGCGCCGAGCACCGCCCTGAAGCGCTGGATCGGCACGGCGACAGACACGATCAGTTCACCGCGCGGGGAAATCCGGGTCACACTGGCCGGCGAGCCGGCAAGCGCGGCTTCCACTTCCGGATAGGCACGGCCGTCACCGCCCCCGACTTCCTGGTAAAGCGGCAGATCGCCCTGGCTGAGCCAGCGTTTGGTCCATTGCCAGGCGGAGTCCCAGAACCCCGTCTCCTCGGCGGTCGGCGGCGGCAAATCGAAGCGGAGGATCTGGGCACTTGAATAAAGATGCCGCGAATCAAGAATGAGGATGCCCTCGGGATCGTAGATGCGTGCCCGCGTCTTGGTGGGCGAGATCAGGCGCCTCAGAACCGGGCCGACCCGTTCCGGATTGATCGGAAAATCAAGGCTATCCAGATCATCGACCGTCGGCGTTATGCTTTCACCCGCCTGCAGCTGCAGCAAACGCTCCGGATCAACGGTGATGGTGCCGGTGTCCACCGTCGCGGAGGCGGCAATCGCTCCCGCGATGATCTCACCCTGGGTCAGGAGGCTCTGCACCCTTGCATCGATCAGGCCCGCGCGAAACTGGTTCAGATAGAGGATGCCGATCACGAGCGCGAGCAAGCCGACAAGATTGATCGCGATGATCCTGCGCGTCAGAGAGGACAGGACATAGGTGCCGAAGATACGGCCTACCTGGCTGAACAGCCGACGGCGAATGCGTTTGTTGCCGAGACGGCGCAAGCGCGAGCGGTCCGATCCGCTGGACGGATCAGGCTGGACAATATTCTCAGCACTCTCGCTTTCAACCGCCATCCACGCCTTGTCTCAATGGCTGTTTCAGACTTCCCGGAAACGGTACCCTACGCCATAGAGTGTTTCGATCATGTCGAAGTCGTCGTCAACCACCTTGAACTTTTTCCGAAGGCGCTTGATGTGACTGTCGATCGTCCTGTCGTCAACATAAACCTGATCGTCATACGCCGCATCCATCAGCGCGTTCCGGCTCTTGACGACACCCGGACGCTGCGCAAGCGCCGACAGGATCAGAAACTCGGTGACCGTCAGCGTGACAGGCTTGTTGTTCCAGGTGCAGGTGTGGCGCTCCTGGTCCATGACCAGCTGGCCGCGTTCGAGCAGCTTGTCGGCATCTTCCCTCGGCGCGCTTGCGTCCTTGGGCTGCGCGCGGCGCAGGACCGCTCGGACACGTTCGACCAGAAGGCGCTGCGAAAACGGCTTCCGGATGAAATCGTCCGCACCCATCTTGAGCCCGAACAGTTCGTCGATCTCGTCATCCTTGGATGTCAGAAAAATGACCGGCAGGTCCGAGTTCTGGCGCAGCCGGCGCAGGAGCTCCATCCCGTCCATACGCGGCATCTTGATATCGAAAATTGCCAACTGCGGCGGGTCGCTCTGCAACCCGTCCAGGGCGGATGTCCCGTCCGTGTAGGTCTGGACGCGATATCCTTCCGTTTCCAGAGCAATCGACACCGAAGTCAAGATGTTGCGGTCGTCATCGACCAGAGCAATCGTCGGCATGCTTCAATTTTCCAATCCGGTCAGCACAAAAGGCGCTTCGCTTTTACTGTAACATACAGCCTTTGGCCTGCTAAATGCGCATAAATTAAGGCAAACAGTATTTTCCGGCGGACTGAAGACTTGCCGGGCAACCCAGGCGTTCCCGGGATTTCACCGAATTATACAGGCATGCGCCCCAAAGCGTCACCAAACCAAAATCATCGCGCCCGGGTGCGCGCAAGGTTAACAGATGCGCGCGATTCCGGCGCGAAAATTTTCGCTTTGCCATACAAAGCGAATATTCCGAAGGTTTCGTTTATTACTTCGCCCATCAAATTAATCATCGTTTTTTTTGTGCAGTATTTTAATCGATTAAACAAAGACATAGCACCTTTAGTAGTCTTGCTGCCCAAATATCCTTCCACTAGTTTCGCAGCCCTCATTGCCGGTCACAGCGTTTTCATTTGTCCCGGCAGATAGAATGACCTCACGAGGACGGCGGTAAAATGCAGGAAACAGGCGTCAGGAATCCTTCCAATGGCAGCGAAACGTTCGGTTTCAAGGGTCTGAACGCGGTCTATTGGAACCAGAGCGAACCTGCCCTTTACGAGCATTCCCTCAAGCGCGGCGAAACCCGGCTTGCAGCCGGAGGCGCTCTCGTTGCCGAAACCGGGGTCCATACCGGCCGCTCCCCGAAGGACAAGTTCGTGGTGCTCGACGACGAAACGCGGGACACGGTCTGGTGGGACAACAACGCGCAAATGTCGAAAGCGCAATTCGACACGCTGATGTCGGATTTCCTCGCGCATGCGGACGGACTGGACCTTTACGCGCAGGACCTGTTCGGCGGTGCCGACAAGGCACATCGGCTGCCCGTGCGGGTCTACACCGAATATGCCTGGCATTCCCTGTTCATCCGCAATCTGCTGCTGCGCCCCGAGACGGCGGAACTGGCAAGCTTCGTTCCCGAGATGACGATCGTCGATTTGCCGAGCTTCAAGGCAGATCCGGATCGTCACGGCTGCAGGACCGAAACGGTGATCGCCTGTGACCTGACACGCAAGATCGTCCTGATCGGCGGCACATCCTATGCGGGCGAGATGAAGAAATCCGTCTTCACGATGCTGAACCACCTGCTGCCGGCCAAGGGGCTCATGTCGATGCACTGTTCCGCCAATGTCGGCGACAAGGGCGATACCGCGGTATTCTTCGGATTGTCCGGCACCGGCAAGACCACGCTTTCCGCAGATCCGGCACGCACGCTGATCGGCGACGACGAACATGGCTGGAGCGAAAACGGCGTCTTCAATTTCGAAGGCGGCTGCTATGCCAAGACCATCAAGCTGTCCGCCGAAGCAGAGCCGGAAATCTACTCCACGACGCAGCGGTTCGGAACGGTTCTGGAAAATGTCGTTCTGAATGACAACCGGGTTCCGGATTTCGACGACGGCTCGAAGACGGAAAACACACGCGCAGCCTATCCGATCCATTTCATCTCTAACGCGAGCGAGACCGGCTGCGCCCCAGTGCCGCACACGATCATCATGCTGACGGCCGACGCGTTCGGCGTCATGCCGCCGCTGGCCCGCCTGACGCCCGCGCAGGCCATGTACCACTTCCTGTCCGGTTACACCGCCAAGGTGGCCGGCACCGAGAAGGGCGTCACCGAACCCCAGGCCACCTTCTCGACATGCTTCGGCGCCCCGTTCCTGCCGCGCCACCCGTCCGAATACGGCAACCTTCTGAAAAAGCTGATCGCGGAGCACAACGTGGATTGCTGGCTGGTGAATACCGGCTGGACCGGCGGCGCCTACGGCACCGGCCACCGCATGCCGATCAAGGCAACACGCGCATTGCTGCAAGCCGCGCTTTCCGGTGAGCTGAAAGGTGCCGAGTTCCGCACGGATCCGAATTTCGGCTTCGAAGTCCCGGTCGCGGTTGAGGGTGTCGATGCCCGGATCCTGACCCCCCGCGAAACCTGGGACGACACGGCGGCCTACGATGTCCAGGCGGCCAAGCTGGTGCAGATGTTCGTCGACAATTTCGAATCCTTCGAAGGTCATGTCGACGGAACCGTGCTGAGCGCGGCCCCGGCGCTCCGGTCAGCAGCCGAATAGACATTCCAATTCTTGAGGACAGCCGAGCGGCACCCGTCATCCGGGTGCCGCTTGTGCTTTAGGACGGCTTTCATCTGCACTGGAAAGGTCTATATTCAGAGAACTGAACCGGGCATTTTCCAACAGCGGAATACTCATGACCAACGACAACCTGCCTATCGCGGATGTGCTTCAAACGGCTGAAGACTGGAGCCGGTCCGGCCGCCAGGTCGCGCTCGCGACCGTCATCGAGACCTGGGGATCGGCGCCCCGTCCGACCGGCTCACATCTGGTGATCGACGCGGACGGCAATTTCGAAGGCTCGGTCTCCGGCGGCTGCGTCGAGGGAGCTGTTGTGGCCGAAGCGGTCGACGTGATCGAAACCGGGCGGCCGACCACTCTTGAATTCGGTGTTGCAGATGAGACCGCGTGGCGCGTCGGGCTGTCCTGCGGCGGCCGCATTCGCGTTTATGTCGAACCCGTCAACTGATTGAGACGAAGCCTTGCCGACAATCGAAACCTTCCTTGCCTTTCTCGCCGCCACGGCTCTGTTCGCCTACATGCCCGGCCCCGCCGTGCTTTATACCGCGGCACAGACGATCTCACGCGGGCGGCGCGCCGGCTTCATGGCGGCCGCCGGCATCCATGTCGGGTGCTACGCGCACGTCTTCGCAGCCGCTTTCGGCCTGTCGGCCATCTTTACCGTTGTGCCGACGCTCTATTTCGCGCTCAAGGTGGCCGGCGGCCTTTATCTCATTTTTCTCGGTATCCAGATGATCCGCACCCGCATGAACAGCGGGCCGGTTCCGGACCTGCCGCAGAAATCGGTCCGCAGGGCGTTCCTGGACAGCATTCTTGTCGAAGTGCTCAACCCGAAGGCCGCCATTTTCTTCATTGCCTTCCTGCCGCAATTCGTCAGCCCGGAAGCCAGCCTGCCGATCTGGATCCAGTTCCTGGTCCTGGGAACGATCGTCAACTTCGCTTTCGCGTCAGCCGATGTCATGACGGTGTTCTTTGCCTCGGAAGTCAAAAAACGCCTGGGCCGGACCTCCAGGTTCCAGAAATTCACGCGCTGGATCGGCGGGTCACTCCTGGTGGGCCTCGGCGTCAGGCTGGCAACGGACCGGGCCTAGCACCATGGACCGCCGGCTGCTTGAAGACTTGAACACGGAACGGGCCGCGCGCCGCGCGGCCATTCTCGTCACGCACCTGAAGGACGGATCGCAAGCGCTGATCCGAAAGACCGATGACTATGCGTGCGAACCGCTGGCGCCGGAATTCGACAAGCGGTTCCGCTCCGGAAAATCCGGAACGGTCGAGACCGAAACCGGCGATGCCTTTCTGACCGTCTCGGTTCCTGCACCCCGGCTTGTCCTCATCGGGGCCGTTCACATCAGTCAGGCGCTTGTGCCCATGGCCGAGCGTGCAGGGCTCGACGTAACGGTGATCGACCCGCGCACGGCCTTTGCCACGGAAGACCGGTTTCCGGGAAGCACGCTCAAGGCCGAATGGCCGCAGGACGTCCTGGAGAAGACGCCTCTGGACGCTTTCACGGCTGTTGCCGCGGTTACCCACGACCCGAAGATCGACGACTTCCCCCTCATCGAAGCGCTCCGCTCGGATTGCTTCTACGTGGGTGCGCTCGGCAGCCGAAAAACCCACGGCAAGCGGCTGGAACGGTTCACCGATGCCGGTGTCGATCCGGACCTGTTCAGCCGGATCGATGCTCCGATCGGACTGGACATCGGCGCGGCGTCTCCAGAGGAAATCGCGGTCGCGGTGCTGGGGTCGATCATCAAGGCCCTGCGCAAGCCGCCGGAGCCCGGCACATGAAGTTCGGTCCCGTGCCGCTGGACCAAGCTGCCGGCTGCATCCTCGCGCACAAGACAAACCTTCCGGACCGCGTCCTGAAGAAGGGGCATGTGCTGACCGCCGGGGATTGCCGCGATCTTCTGCGTCACGGCCTCACGGAACTTGTCGCAGCACGCCTTGAGCCCGGTGATGTCGAAGAGGACGAAGCCGCCCGTCGCCTTGGACGCGCAGCCAGGGGACCGGCCGTCGGCGAAGACACCGCCTTCACCGGCCGCATGAACCTTTACGCCGACACGGCCGGCATCCTGGTTGTCGACACGGATGCGGTGCAAGCGGCGAACCGGATCGACCCTGCCATCACCTTCGCAACCCTGCCGAACCATTCCAAGGTGATGGCGGACCGCATGATCGCAACGGCGAAGATCATCTCATTCGCCGTCTCTCACTCAGACCTGCAGCGCGCGCAGGACGCGGTTCGAGGGGCCGTTCGGGTCGCCGCGTTCAGGCCGCGCAAAGTCGGACTTGTCGCAACGTGCCTGCCGCATCTCAAGACCACGACGATGGACAAGACGCGCCGTGTTCTGGAGGACCGGCTGCGCGTGAGCGGAAGCACCATCCTTTCGGAAGCGCGCGTGCCGCACGATGAAGCGTCCGTTGCCGCGGCGATGGCATCACATGTGTCGGCAGGTGCCGATTTCCTCATCCTGTTCGGCGCGTCCGCAGTGGTCGACCGGCTCGACGTTCTCCCGGCGGCGGTCGACCTTGCCGGCGGCACCGTCTCTCATCTGGGCATGCCGGTCGATCCGGGCAATCTGCTCATGCTCGCGGACCTTGAGGGGGTGCCCGTATTGGGCGCTCCGGGATGTGCGCGCAGCCCGAAGGAGAATGGCTTCGACTGGGTTCTCGACCGTTTGCTTGCAGATGTGGAGACAGGGCCGGACGACATTACCGCCATGGGCGTCGGAGGCCTGCTGATGGAAATCGGAACCAGACCGCAGCCGCGTGAAGTAAAACGGCCGTCGCCGGCTTCCAGGATCGCGGTCATGATCCTCGGTGCCGGGAAGTCCACCCGGATGGGCGGTCCGAACAAGCTGCTTGCAAGGCTGAACGGCAAGTCTCTGGTCAGGCATGCCGGTGAAGCCGCGATCGGGGTGGCGCCGTCGCATACGTTGCTTGTGACCGGCCACCTTGGCGAACAAGTCAGCGCAGAAGTCGCGGATCTCGACATCATGCCCGTTTTCAATCCGGATTTCGAAGACGGCATGGCCAGCTCGATCAGAACGGGGATGAAGGCACTCGACCCTGACACCGATGCGGTGGTCATTCTGCTTGGCGACATGCCGATGATCACCAGCGCCGACATAAAGACCATGATCGAGACCTATCGCGACAATGCCGACGGTCTCATTGTCGCTGCGACCGCAGACGGCAAGCGCGGCAATCCGGTTCTTTGGGACAAGCGCTTCTTCCATGACCTGGCGACTTTGCGCGGCGATATCGGCGCCAGACACATCATCGCGGAGAACCCGGGTTTCGTCGCCGAAGTGGAGTTGGGACCGGCCGCTCGGCTGGATCTGGACACACCCGAGGCCCTGAAAGACGCGGGCGGATCGTTCGAGGATCAGTGAGGCGTGCGCGACCGCCAAATACCGGTAACCAGCCGTTAACCCGCTATGCGCTGAATGCAAGCCGGAATTGCCTGTTGCACTATTGCATTTTTGTGACATGCCGCTTATGTAATGCCTGCGCTTGCTGAAGAGCACCTGTGATGGGTTGGACGGCAGTTATCGTCCCGGGCGCTGGCAATATCCGAGATCTATCGAAAGCTGTTCGGATCCTCACCTCCCGAGGATGCTCGAGCGCTTTTGTCGCTTGAACGAAAAGGAAAATAAAAATGGCTGACTTGTCTCTTCCGCGTCCGGGCTGCTGCAAATGGGCAGAAGGCGATGCAGGCAACTACACGTTCCCGTGCAACAACCGCGTCGAAGCAGGCGTTTCCTATTGCACCGAGCATAGCGCAATCGTCTACATTCCGCCGGAAGAGCGCCGCCGCAACCGGTCTTCGGGTGGTGGCATGAGCCTGTCCTTCCGCCGCGCGGCGTAACACTGCCAGCGCACCACGGACACATCGTTCGTGGCAAAATTCACGCTTTCGGAACCCGGCCTCGACGCCGGGTTTTTTGTTGCCGTTTCCAACGCCCCGCCCCGGCCGCTTCCCGGCGGGCCGATCAATGCACCGTACAGTTCGTGACACCGGGAGCCAACAATTCGGCCTTTATCACAAGTCCGCATCAAAGCCGGGCGGCAAGCCACAAGCAAAGCCCCTTGTCATAATTAATTATGTCCCGACAGTTTCTTGATACGCCAATGCAACTATTCGGTTTTTTTGCAGGGCGACATTTCAATTTTGGGTTTATTGCGTATATGTTGACTATAAATCGATACTATTTCCCGGGCAGTGGCCAGTACAACTTCAGATTTGGAGTCCTTGCCGAATATGGCGCTTGCGCAGGCTCAAATTGAGACGGAAAGACTTGACGCCCTTCGCCGGCTTTCGATCTTTCGTTCCGAACGGCAGCCGGAATTCGATGCCGTCGTATCGAATCTCGCTCATCTGCTCGATTGCCCCATCTCCGTCGTATCGATCGTCCACGAAGAAGACATCTGGTTCAAGGCAGCCTTCGGCCTCGGCGCCACGGAAGTCCCGCGCGAAAACTCTTTCTGCGGACACACCATACTGTCCGATGACGTCGTGATCGTGCCGGATGCGACCAAGGACGAGCGGTTCAAGGACATTCCGCTCGTGACAGGCGATTTCGGCGCCCGCTTCTATCTCGGTTGCCCTGTCAAGGTCGACGGCAAGCACCGCATCGCAACCATCTGCGTCATGGACACGAAACCACATGCGGTCAGTGACGCCGATGTCGAGCACATCAAGAATGCAGCACGGGTGGTTGAGGGTCTGATCAAGGCGCGGAAAACCGAAATCGAGCTGCGCGAGGCGCTAACCCGCGCTCAGAGCGACCACCACCGGGGCACCCCGGCCGATATTCACCGGCCGGAATTCCTGGCCCGGACGACATTCGAGGCGTCCCGGGACGGCATCCTGTTCCTGGATCAGTCCGGGCGCATCAGGTCCTTCAACCCTGCCGCAGCGGCGTTGCTCGGATGCTCCGAGGCGACACTGGCACAGACCCATATCCAGGACCTTGCGCACGGTCTTCAGGACATCGCGTCCCCCGACGGCTCGATGGCAAACCCGCTTTCGCTGGCGGTGAGCCATCCGGAGAGCCTGCAGGACCGGGAGGTGCGGTTGACGAGTTCGGTCAACGGAAAGGACAAGTGGCTCCGGCTTGGCGTCAAACCCGTGACGCAAGGAGCTGACGGCCTGCATGATGGCGTGGTTCTGTCCCTAACGGACATCACGAGTGACAAGCAGCAGGCCGATACGCTGCAGGCTTTCTTCGACAATTTCCCGGGCGGTCTCGTTCACTACAACAGCCAGCTTCAGCTGACCTACTGGAACGAGGAATTCGAGCGGCTGCTGGACATGCCACGCAGCTTCCTCGAGCAACGCCCCAACCTGCAGCAGGTGATCCGGTTTCTGGCCGACCGCGGCGACTACGGGCCGGGTGATCCGGGCGAGATCGCTGCAGACCGCCTGGAAAGGTACGGCGCAGGCAGCCAGCACGCCTATGAGCGCCGGACGCGCGAAGGCAAGGTTCTGGAAATCCGCGGCACCCCGCTTCCCGGAGGCGGCAATGTCTCCAGCTTCCTGGACATCACCGCCAGGAAGGAAATGGAGGGGATGCTCGTCGACAAGGAAAAGTTTGTCAGAAGCCGGCTCGATGAACTTGAAGCCATCATCGCCAATATGCGCCAGGGCGTCAGCGTGTTCGACGACAAGGGACGGATCAAGCTTTGGAACCGCCATTTTCTCGAACTGTTCGGAAAGTCGGATGGTGAAATCAAGAGGGGCATGAGCCTGGTCGAGGTACTGCAACTCGAAAAGCAACGTGGCGAATTTAACGAAGACCCGGTCGCGTTTGATGCGACGCTGCGCCGGCAGCTGGACGCCGGCGAGGTGGTCAAGGCCAAGTTCAAGCACATCAACGGCAAGATCATCGGCATTGTCCGCACGCCCCTGCCCGATGGCGGCTGGGTCGGGACATATGAAGACATCACCTCACGGGAAATGGCGACAGAGAAGATAACCTATGCCGCCCATCACGATACGCTGACC
The DNA here is from genome assembly GCF_965229775.1 of Roseibium sp. Lineage (GTDB taxonomy): Bacteria > Pseudomonadota > Alphaproteobacteria > Rhizobiales > Stappiaceae > Roseibium. The sequence continues at coordinate 2,402,043 of NZ_OZ245929.1, read as the reverse complement.
GGACTGGCCAACCGGACGCTTTTCAATCTCAAGCTAGAAGACGCCATCACGCGGGCGGTTCATTTCGGTGAAACCAGCGATCTCCTGATGATCGACCTGGATCACTTCAAACCGGTCAACGACACCTATGGCCATGATGCCGGCGACAGCCTGCTGCGCCTGGCTGCCACACGCCTCAAGGAGTGCGTGCGCTCCAAGGATACGGTCGCGCGGCTTGGCGGCGACGAGTTCGCCATCATCGCGCGGAACCTGCCGGAAGAGCAGGAACGGGTCTGCGCGATTGCGAAACGGATCGTCGAAGCGCTCATGAAGCCGTACGAGATCAACGGCAACATGATCGAGGTCAGCGCGAGTGTCGGCATCACCGCAATTGCAAGCACCGACAAAAGCGCCAACGCGATCCTCAAGAAAGCGGATATCGCGCTTTATGCGGTGAAAAACGAAGGCCGCAACGGTTTCAGGCATTTCGACGATCTGCCGCCGGAGACCTGATCGAGCCCGGAAAATCGGTCGGATGCGGAATGATCTTTTGCCGCGGGCGCTTGTGAATTTTTGTCAACCAGATTGCCCTAACGTTAAATTTATCTCGCCACGCCGTCGACTTAATCATTTGTTGCATTTGTTGCCCCACTCTTGGAGGCAACCCGGGCGACCGGTCCGGGTGTTGCCCCACAAGCGAAGCACGGCATGAGCACAACACTGGAAACGGCGGAAACGGAGCGCTTGAAAGCCCTGGACGAGCTGCAGATCGTCGGATCTGAACGGCTGCCGGAGTTTGACGCCGTCGTCGATGCGATCGCCGCCATTTTCGATTGCCCGATCGCCCTTGTCTCCCTGGTCGGCGAAGACGAGCAATGGTTCAAGGCCCGCTGCGGTCTTGACGTCGATGGCACGGCCCGCGACGTGTCGTTCTGCCAGCACGCGATCCTGTCCGACGAGTTGTTTGTCGTTCCCGATGCGCTTGAAGACCAAAGGTTCAGGGACAACCCTCTCGTCACGGGCGCTCCCCATATCCGCTTCTATGCCGGTTATCCGCTCTCGATCGACGGGACGAACCGGCTGGGCACACTCTGCGTCATTGATCGCGAGCCAAAACAACCCAGCGCGCAGCAACTGGACCAGTTGCGCCGGCTCGGCAAGGTGGTCGAGGGACTGATATCGGCACATCGATTGCGCCAAGAGAAAGAGGCTGCCCTCAGCGAGGCGTCGCGCGAACATGAGCGGGCGATCCTTGAGAGCGATCTACTGGAAGAAGTGACGGCTGTCTCGGGCGTCGGCGGATGGGAACTCTGCCTGCGCACCAACATCCTGACCTGGACCGAGAAGACCAAGGAGATCCACGAAGTTCCGGCTGACTTCACGCCGACTGTGGACTTCGCCCTGTCCTTCTACCCGCCCGACAGCCGCGCAAAGGTTTCCTCCGCAGTGCAGGACGCAATTGAAAACGGCGTCTCCTGGGACGTGGAGGTGCCGTTTGTCACCGCCAAGGGCCGTGACATCTGGGTGCGCGCCGTCGGCCGGCCGATCCTGGAGGACGGCGAGGTCGTCCGGCTGGTCGGAGCATTTCAGGACATCACCGCCCGGAAAGAAAACGAGCAGACAGTCCTTTTTTCCGAAGCCCTGAAGCGGGCGACGCTGCAGACGCTGTCCGAGGGTGTCGTGGTGGTCGGCAGGTCCGGGCGCATTCAGACAATCAATGCTGCCGGGGCCAACCTTCTCGGTTTTGAGGTCGAGAAGATCAAAGGCGCGCGGTTTCAGGACCTCGGCCTGGATTTCATCGGTGAAGACAACCAGCACCTCGAACCTGAAGCCCTTGTCCGGACCGTTCTCGACACGATGACCAAGGTCGACGCCATGGTTGTTCACGTCAAGCGGCGCAACGAACCGGCGGGTATCTGGCTCAGCATCAATGTTTCTTCCATCGACGACGCCAATGAATTCGGCCTCGATGGCGCTGTTCTGTCGCTGACGGACATCACGGAAAACAAACGCCAGGGAGATACGCTCAAGGCGGTCTTCGACAATTTTCCGGGCGGCATGGTTCACTTTGACGAGACGATGCGCCTTGCCAACTACAACGATGCGTTCCAGAACGCGTTCAAGCTTCCAGGCGATTTTCTTGCGCAACGCCCGCATCTGAAGGAAACGATGATGTACGCCGCGCGGCAGGAACATCAGGACGACGACAACCACGAAGAAATCGTCGAGGGCAGGTTCAATCCCTTCATGAGCGGCAAGCCCGAGCAGATTGAGCGGGTGACGGCGGACGGCACCGTCCTGGACGTGCGGTCGATGCCGCTGCCGAATGGCGGGATCGTGTTCAGCCTCATGGACATCTCGGAACGCAAACAGCGCGAACTCATCATTCGCCAGGCCGAAGCGGTTCAGAGGACGACGCTCGATGCGGTGAGCGAAGGCATTCTGCTGCTGTCGCATGACGGTACGATTGAGACGGCGAACCCGATGGCCGAAAGGCTGCTGGGATATCAGGGCAGACGCCTCGTCGGTCTGCAGATCGAAGAACTCGACCACGCGCTGACCTGCACCGAGCTCGGCGCCATCAGTGACGACAATCCGCTTGCCCTTGCCATCAGGGATCCCGATGCCGTCACCGATCTCGTTGCAAGTCTGAGGACCGCAACGTCGGGCCGGGCGACATGGCTTCGCGTGAATGCGAGACCGATCGACAGCCAGGGCGAACATGGCCTGGACGGTATTGTCGTTTCGCTTGCGGATATCACCGAAACCAAGGAACAGGCCGACACGCTGCAGGCCATTTTCGACAATTTTCCCGGTGGCTTCGCCTATTACGACGAGAATTTCCAGCTCGGCTCGGCGAACACGGGGTTCGCCAGGTTGCTCGGATATCCGCAGGATTTCGTCGATCAGAAACTGCACCTACTCGACTACCTGAAATATAACGCGGAACGCGGAGACTACGGCGAAGGCGATCCCGAGCAGCTCGCTCTGGATATTTTCCAATCCTACGATCGCAGCAAACCGCACAGCTACGTTCGCGGCGCAGCCGACGGGACCTTTCTGGAAATACGAGGAACACCGCTCCCCTCGGGAGGCTTCGTCTACAATTTCTTCGATGTCACGGACAGGAAGAAGCTGGAAGAGCAACTGGCGGAAAACGAACGGGGCGCGCGCCTGAGATCGCAGGAGCTGGAGGCCATCCTTGCCAACATGCGCCAGGGCGTGAGCGTGTTCGACGCAAATGGCCAGCTCAAGCTCTGGAACAAGCAATATGTCGACATCTTCGACAAGCCCGAAGGCGATGTGCGCGCAGGCGTGACGCTTGTCGAACTGATCGAAGCGGAAAAACGCCGCGGCGAGTTCGATGGCGACGTGCTCGAGCATGTCAGGGACCTGCTGATCCGCCTGTCGTCCGGGGAAGTCGTGCGATCAAAGTTCAAGCATCCCGGCGGCAAGTTCATCAGCGCGGTCCACGCGCCACTGCCGGGCGGCGGATGGATCGGCACCCATGAAGACGTGACCATCAGCGAGCTGGCTGTCCAGAAGATCGAATACGCCGCGCATCACGACACCCTGACCGGACTGGCCAACCGGACGTTGTTCAACGCGACGCTGGACGAAGCCCTGCGCTCACTGGATGACGACACGCAAAGCATTCTGATGCTTCTCGACCTCGACAAGTTCAAGCCGGTCAACGACACCTACGGGCACGACGCGGGTGACTCGCTCCTGAAACAGGTCGGTGAACGGCTGAAATCCTGCGTGCGGTCCACCGACCTCGTCGCCCGCCTCGGCGGTGACGAATTCGGCATCATTCTCAACCGCTCGGACCGGAAGGTCGCCGAAGTCATCGCGAGCCGCATCGTGCACAAGCTCCAGGTGCCCTTCAATATCAACGATCTGTCCATCAGGATCGGCGTGAGCGTCGGGCTTTCGCCGATCTATGCCGGCTGTGACGACGTGAGTGCGATCATCAAGAACGCGGATATCGCGCTCTACGACGTCAAGAACAGCGGCAGAAACGCCTTCAAGTATCTGGAGCCGGGTGCGGCCGAGAGCGCTGCCGCCGGCTGATCCGGACAATTGCGCTCCGGCAGCAGTTTCACAATCGAAAAGCCTTTTCGGATCGAACCCACTGCTGTCCGGTTCGGAAAGGACTGTCGAACTTATGTCTCTGAGAAAACGCAATAATTCCGTGCGACACCAGGTCTGCTTGCGAAACTGTTTCCCCGATTTGTCATCCCGGTTTGCTGCGCAAGCGGCAAGACCGGGAACCAGTACTCTGTGTCGCCGTTGATGAATGGAATACGGAAAATCCAGTGGTTACTAGGTTCCGGCCTTCCGCTGCGCTGCAGCCGGAATGACAAGTCTCTTGATTTGAGATGGTCACCACAACCATCGTCATTGCAGGGCTTGACCCTGCAATCCATGCCGTGACCTCTCCTCCGCCTCAGGATCTAGAGAGGAAACGGCTTGGATGCCATGGTCAAGCCATGGCATGACGGAGGACAGATGGAAGTTCGCGGAGGCGGCAAGGTCTGCCTTTGTGCCGGCCGATCCGGTGAAAGCGTACTTCCAGGCAGCAAGCGAGCGACGAGGGGACCACGTCTCCACAACCATCGTCATTGCAGGGCTTGACCCTGCAATCCATGCCGTGACCTCTCCTCCGCTGCATGTTTCAGAAACGAAACGGCATGGATGCCATGGTCAAGCCATGGCATGACCGCTGAGATGTATCAACGTCGTTGAGAAAGCGTGATTGTGCCGTCAGATGCCGAAGCGGGATACAGAATAGCCTCCTCGATGTGTCATCCCGGTTTGCTGCGCAAGCGGCAAGACCGGGAACCAGTACCCACTGTGGCCGGCGGTTCTCAGAAGTAGGAGAAACAGCTGGATACCGGGTTCCGGCCTTCCGCTTCGCTGCAGCCGGAATGACAAGTCTCCCGACCTGGGATGTTCTCACCAACCATCGTCATTGCAGGGCTTGACCCTGCAATCCATGCCGTGACCTCTCCTCCGCTGCATGTTTCAGAAACGAAACGGCATGGATGCCATGGTCAAGCCATGGCATGACCGCCGAGATGTATCAGCGTCGTTGAGAAAGCATCATTGTGCCGTCAGATGCCGAAGCGGGATACAGAATAGCCTCCACGATTTGTCATCCCGGTTTGCTGCGCACGCGGCAAGACCGGGAACCAGTACTCAGTGTCGCCGTTGACGAATGGAATACGTAAATTCCAGTGATTACCGGGTTCCGGCCTTCCGCTTCGCTGCAGCCGGAATGACAAGATCAATGACTGGTGATCGCTCACGAGATCCCTTTCAAGTCAAACCGGACAACAGGGGACCGAAGCTATGCCGCTTTCACCGTCGAGAGGAACTTCTCGATGACGATGTGCATCTCTTCGGATTGCTTCGAGAGCGTTTCCGCCGCCTCGACCACCGTCCCGGCGGCCCTGTCCGTTTCCGCAGCCGCCTCGGAGACCTGAACGATGCTCTGGCTGACTTCGGCGGTGCCCTGGGAGGCCTGGTCGACGCTTTGGGATATCTCCGCCGTCGCGTCGGTCTGCTGCTCGACGGCCGTGGCAATCGAATTCGCGACCGTGTTTATCTCCTGGATGGTCGTGGCGATGTTCTGAATACCGTCGACGGCCTCCCGGGTTTCCGACTGGATCGCCGAGATCTTGGAAGAGATTTCCTCGGTGGCCTTGCCGGTCTGGCTGGCCAGTTCCTTGACCTCGGCCGCGACCACCGCAAATCCCTTGCCGGCTTCACCGGCCCTTGCCGCCTCGATGGTCGCATTGAGTGCAAGCAGATTGGTCTGTTCCGCGATCGTGGAAATCAACGAGATAACTTCGCCGATGTCTTCGGCAACATTGGCGAGCCCGGCAATCTGCCGGTTGGTGCGCTCGGCGTCGTCGGTGGCCTTTTGCGCGATATCGGCGGAATGCCCGACCTGACTGGTTACACCGGCGAGCGACACGGACAATTCCTCGGCAGCCGCGGCAACCGTCTGCACATTCGTCGTTGCTTCCTCCGCCGCACTGGCAACCATGGTCGCCTGGCCGTTTGTCCCGCGGGCTGTTTCGGTCATGGCCGACGCGGTATTCTGAAGGTTTCCGGTCGCTGCGGTGATCGTGTCCAGCATCTGCTTGGCCGACTGCTCGAATTCGACGACTGCTTCGGAGACACGGGTATTGCGCGCCTCGCGCTCAGCCATCTCCTGCTGCTGTTTCTCTTCGAGCCGCAACCGCTCGACGACACCGTCCCGGAAACCGGCAATGGACTTGGCAACGACACCGATCTCATCCTTTCGGCGCGCCTCGGCAAAGGCGACCTCGGTGTCGCCGGAAGCTAGCTGCTGCGCGTCCTCGACGAGCATGGTCAACGGTTTCGTGATCGCCCGGGCGATGACGAATGCCAGAGCGATGGCGAGGAGAAACGTGATCGCACATGCGATTCCGACCTGCCACATGGCACTGCTCAGATAGGACTGGGTTTCAGAGGCGATAAGCTCAGCGTCGACGCCGGCGCTTTCCTTCATGAGCGTTGCCTGGCGGCTGATCTCCGCTCCCTTGGCAAGCAGCGTGTCGTCCCTGATCGCATTGCGTTCCCAGATTACGTCTCTGACGCGCCGCGCTGCCTCGAGATAGGTGACGATCATCGGCTCGATCGCAGCCAGGATTTCCCGGCGCCGGGGGTTTTCGACACTTTCGTCGAGAGCCTTGAACCGGTCCGCGAAGTCCGCGAAGCTCTTTTCCAGACGTTCGAAATCCGCCTCGTCGTTGGAAGCCAGGAACTTCATCATGTAGAGACGGCCGAGCAGGAGGTTCTCCTGCGCCTGCGCAGCGAAGTTCGCCGTCACCGGATCGTTGTCCTCCGTTGCCGTGCGATTGATCTCCGTGATCAGCTTGCGCACCTCCGGCCCGAGAACATCCAGCTTGTTCGTGACGAGTTCGTCGCGCTCTGCATAGAGGGTCGATACGGCTGCCAATGCGGTTTCAAACGATCCGATCTCGGCAATGATGATGTCCCTGTTGCGGACACGTTCTGGATTGGCGATTTCCTGCTTCGCGATTTCTCCGCCGGCCTTGACCTGATCAATGAAGTCCTGGGCCTCGGCCTTGTCCTCAGGCGAACGCGAAGCAATGTAGCGCAGCGTGGCGCGCACCGCCTTGGCCATGTCCGCATTCAGTTCGGATGCCAGCAGAGCGTCTTCGCTCATATCGGCAAGATCCGCGACCGCCCGGGAAGACGCGTTGAATTGATACAGGGAAAATGTACCGAAAAAAGCCAGGAAACAGGCGACGATGCCGAACCCCAGCAGCACTCTCATCTTGACGCTCATGAACCGCTCCAGAAAAATACCGTAGCGGAATATTTTGTTCTTCAGATTAATTGTAGGTAAAAATTCCAAAAAAGAAAAAGTGTTTTTATTGAATGGAAAAAAATATTTAGTTATTTCTAACAGAATTTACAATCTCAAAATACAAACCGCTCAGATAACACTTTATTGTTGCGCAACACGCAAGTTTTACTTTGAATTTTCAAATAACATTATTCTACGTTTGAAATCCGGGATCAGATCACAAAAAAACGGCTCCCGGGGAGCCGTTTAAATTTCGTGGATGCTGTGCGACCGGTATCAGACCTGCTTCAACGCCTCGGCGACGTCCTTGAGCCGGCGAAGCGTGCGGTCGGCTTTCTGTTGCGTCGCGTCATCCTTTGCGTCCGCGACGTCTTCCTCGGCGTTCTGGATCGCCTGGTCGAGCTGCTCACGGCTGATTTCCGCAACCGGCACCGCCTGTTCGGCAAGAACGGTCAATCCGCCTGCAGAGACGTCCGCAAATCCACCGCGCACGAAATACTCATCCCAGGAATCGCCTTCGCCGCGAACCTTCAGGATGCCGGGTGCGATGCTGGACATGAAAGGACTGTGGTCTTTCAGAACACCGAATTCACCTTCGGCACCGGGAACGACCACTTCCGAGACCTGTGCGGACAGGAGCTGGCGTTCCGGCGAGACCAACTCGAACTGGAAAAGTTCAGCCATGTGGCGTCTTCCTTGTCAGTCTTCTTCTCAGATGGCGAGGCCATCATGCTTGAACAAAACCGGACGTCCCGACGGACGTCCGGGTCAATCTTGAAATCAGGCGGCTTCCGCTGCCAGTTTCTGTGCCTTCTCGACGGCTTCCTCGATGGAGCCGACCATGTAGAAGGCAGCTTCCGGCAGGTGATCGTACTCGCCGTCGACAAGGCCCTTGAAGCCCTTGATCGTGTCTTCGAGAGCAACCAGCTTGCCCGGAGATCCGGTGAAGACCTCGGCCACGAAGAACGGCTGCGACAGGAAGCGCTCGATCTTGCGGGCACGTGCCACGGTCAGCTTGTCTTCTTCGGAAAGCTCGTCCATGCCGAGGATGGCGATGATGTCCTGCAGGGCCTTGTAGCGCTGCAGCGTCCCCTGAACGGCACGCGCGGTGTTGTAATGCTCTTCACCGATGATGCGGGCGTCAAGCATGCGCGACGTGGAATCGAGCGGATCCACGGCCGGGTAGATGCCCTTTTCCGCGATCGCGCGGTTCAGAACGGTCGTCGCGTCCAGGTGGGCGAAGGTCGAAGCCGGCGCCGGGTCGGTCAAGTCATCGGCAGGCACGTAAACGGCCTGCACGGACGTGATCGAGCCCTTGTTGGTCGTGGTGATGCGCTCCTGCATCGAGCCCATGTCGGTCGCAAGCGTCGGCTGATATCCCACAGCGGACGGGATACGGCCGAGAAGTGCGGACACTTCCGAACCGGCCTGCGTGAAGCGGAAGATGTTGTCGACGAAGAACAGAACGTCCTGGCCTGCGTCACGGAAATGCTCGGCAACCGTCAGACCGGTCAGGGCAACACGTGCACGCGCTCCGGGAGGCTCGTTCATCTGGCCGTAAACGAGGGCCGCCTTGGAGCCTTCTCCGCCGCCTTCCTTGTTCACGCCGGATTCGATCATTTCCCAGTAAAGGTCGTTGCCTTCACGGGTCCGCTCGCCGACACCGGCGAACACGGAGTAACCGCCGTGCGCCTTCGCGACGTTGTTGATCAGTTCCATGATGAGAACGGTCTTGCCGACGCCCGCGCCGCCGAACAGGCCGATCTTGCCGCCCTTCGCGTAAGGTGCGAGCAGATCCACGACCTTGATGCCGGTGACCAGGATTTCAGCTTCCGTGGACTGTTCGATGAACGTCGGAGCTTCCTGGTGGATGCCGCGCTTGTCCGTGTGCGGAATTTCGCCTGCTTCATCGACCGGCTCGCCGATCACGTTCATGATGCGGCCCAGAGTGCCGTCGCCGACCGGCACGGCGATCGGTGCGCCGGTGTCGACAACTTCCTGTCCGCGCACCAGACCCTCGGTGGAGTCCATCGCGATGGTGCGTACCGTGTTCTCGCCGAGGTGCTGTGCAACCTCGAGAACCAGTCGTACACCCTGGTTGTCAGCTTCCAGAGCGTTCAGGATCAACGGCAGGTGGTCATCGAACTTGACGTCGACAACGGCGCCGATGACCTGGGTGATCCGTCCGACCTGTTTGTCAGCCATATCCCTAATCCTCGTCTTGATCCCGTTTGATCGACCTGCTTCCCGTGTCTTTCACATCGCGCGGAAGAGTCGATCGACAATGTTAGTATTCCGGCACTCTGCGCCCAGAGGGCGCACAATGCTCTAGAGCGCCTCGGCGCCCGAGATGATTTCAATCAGTTCCGTCGTGATCTGTGCCTGACGCTGGCGGTTGTAGTTGATCGTCAGCTTGTCGATCATCTCACCGGCGTTACGGGTCGCGTTGTCCATTGCGGACATACGCGCGCCCTGCTCGGATGCAGCATTTTCCAGAAGCGCCCGGAAAATCTGTACGGAAATGTTGCGCGGCAGAAGATCCTCGAGGATCTCGGTTTCGTCCGGCTCGTACTCGTAAACCGGATGGGCACCGTCGCTCTCGCCATCGCCCTTGGCCTCGAAACTGGCCGGGATGAGCTGCTGAGCCGTCGGCTCCTGCGCGATCACCGAGACGAATGTCGAGTAGAACAGCGTGCAGACGTCGAACTCGCCGTCGGCAAACATGGCCAGGACCTTCTTGCCGATCTCATCGGCATTGGCATAGCCAACATTCTTGACGCTGCGCAGATCGACGGTCTCGATCACATGCTGGCCGAGCTCGCGCTTCAGGGCGTCGAAGCCCTTCTTGCCGACGCAGATGATCTTGACGGTCTTGCCGTCGGCGATCAGGCTGCGTGCCTTTTCACGGGCCAGCTTGGCGATGTTGGTGTTGAAGCCCCCGCACAGTCCGCGTTCGGCAGTCGCAACGAGCAGGAGATGCACCTGATCGTTGCCCGTGCCGGACATCAGCTTCGGAGCGTCGTCGCGACCCTCGAATGCTTCCGCGAGGTTGGCCAGCACTGCACCCATGCGCTCCGCATAGGGGCGTGCAGCCTCCGCAGCTTCCTGGGCACGACGCAGTTTCGCCGCGGCCACCATTTGCATGGCCTTGGTGATTTTCTGCGTCGCCTTAACGGAAGCGATGCGGTTTCGTAAGTCCTTCAGGCTCGGCATGGCCGCCCCTGCTCCTTATCCCGGCGTGTCGTCTTAAGCGAAGTTCTTGGCGAACGCGTCGATGGCAGCCTTCAGCTTGCCGGTCAGTTCGTCGTCAAGGGCCTTCTTTTCCCAGATGGCATCCAGAAGATCCGCATGCTCACCACGGAGGAACAGCAACAGGCCTTCTTCGAAGTCCTTCACCCGGTCGACACCAAAGCCGTCCAGATAACCGTTCACGCCGGCATAGATGACCGCGACCTGCTCCTGCGTTTTCAGCGGAGAGAACTGCGGCTGCTTGAGGAGTTCGGTCAGACGGGCGCCACGGTTCAGCAGACGCTGCGTCGTGGCATCGAGGTCTGAGCCGAACTGCGCGAAGGCAGCCATTTCGCGATACTGCGCAAGTTCACCCTTAATCGGGCCGGCAACCTGCTTCATGGCCTTGATCTGGGCGGAGGATCCCACACGGGACACCGACAGACCGACGTTCACCGCCGGACGGATACCCTGGTAGAAGAGATCCGTTTCAAGGAAGATCTGACCGTCGGTGATCGAGATCACGTTGGTCGGAATAAACGCGGACACGTCGTTGCCCTGGGTCTCAATGACCGGCAGTGCCGTCAGAGAACCGCTGCCGTGCTCTTCGTTGAGCTTCGCAGCACGCTCCAGAAGACGGGAGTGCAGGTAGAAGACGTCGCCCGGGAACGCTTCACGTCCCGGCGGGCGGCGCAGAAGCAGGGACATCTGACGATAGGCCACGGCCTGCTTGGTCAGATCGTCGTAGCCGATCACGGCGTGCATGGAATTGTCGCGGAAGTACTCACCCATCGCGCAGCCGGCAAACGGTGCCAGGAACTGCAGCGGTGCGGCATCGGATGCCGTCGCGGCGATGACGATGGAGTATTCCAGGGCGCCGTTGTCTTCCAGGACCTTGACGAACTGGGCAACGGTGGACCGCTTCTGACCGACGGCGACGTAGATGCAGTACAGCTTGGCGTCTTCGTCATCACCGGAATGCAGGGGCTTCTGGTTCAGGAACGTGTCGAGGATGATGGCGGTCTTGCCGGTCTGGCGGTCGCCGATCACGAGCTCACGCTGGCCACGGCCGACCGGGATCAGGGCGTCGATCGCCTTGAGGCCGGTAGACATCGGCTCGTGCACGGATTTACGCGGCAGGATGCCCGGAGCCTTCACGTCCACGCGGCGCTTTTCGGTCGCGTCGATCGGGCCCTTGCCGTCGATCGGGTTGCCGAGCGGGTCGACAACGCGGCCAAGCAGGCCCTTGCCGACCGGGACTTCCACGATGGCGCCGGTCCGCTTGACGGTGTCGCCTTCCTTGATGTCGCGGTCAGACCCGAAGAGAACGACACCGACATTGTCTGATTCCAGGTTCAGGGCCATGCCCTTGATGCCACCTGGAAACTCGACCATTTCACCAGCCTGAACCTTGTCCAGACCATAAACACGGGCGATACCGTCACCGACGGAGAGCACCTGACCAACTTCAGAAACTTCGGCTTCCTGGCCAAAGCTCTTGATCTGATCCTTGAGGATTGCGGAAATTTCCGCGGCCCGAATATCCATCAGCCGACCTCTTTCATCGCGAACTTGAGTGAATTGAGCTTGGTACGCAGGGAGGTGTCGATCATGCGGGATCCGACCTTGACCACAAGGCCACCGATCAGAGCAGGATCAACTTTCGCTGCGAGATTTACGGTTTTGCCCGTTGAAGCCGACAAGGCTTCTTTCAGGGCAGCGACATGTTCGTCGGACAGGGCTGCTGCAGACGTGACTTCAGCAGTCTCCTCACCGCGCATTTCCGCAAGCAGGGCGCGGAAAGACTTGATCATGTCGGGAAGAACGAAGAGGCGCCGGTTGCGGGCGGCCAGCTTCACGAAATTTGCGGCAAGGCCGGAGATGCCCGCCTTGTCCAGAAGTGCTGTGAGCGCCGCAAGCTGCTCCTCAGCACTGAATGCCGGGCTCTTCACGAGACGGTCGAGATCTTCGCTTTCGGCAAGCATGCCTTCGAAAGCGCCCAGATCCCGTTCCACGTCAGCCGTAACGCCGTCACCCTCCGCGAGGTCGAGAAGGGCGGACGCATAACGCTGTGCCACGCCGGATACGAGAGATACGTTGTCAGTCACCAGGTCCGTGCTCTCTGACGTTTTTCAAGCCCGCAAAACGGCTAGCGCTCGCAAGGCATTGAAAATAATGAATGATTTCGAGGTCAGAAGGTGTGACGGTTAAACCGTTCCCCCAAAGCCGCGCCTCAATTAGCACAGGGTTTGTCAGTGTGCAACTTCGCCAAAAGACTGTTTTTACCGAATCTTCGGTGTTTTTTACCGCAAGGCGGGAAAAAGTGCTCCGCGCCGTCCCCCGGGGTCATCGAACTTTGGTTGAATGCGGCCCGAATCCACCGCGTGCAGGCGGCGCACGGCACCACCTTGCCGGCCTGCCGCAAAGACCTGCCTTGACCGGACCGATATCGCGCCGGTCACAGGAAATGCTGCGGATCGATATCCACCTGGACGCGCAGTCCCTTTGTCGGCTTCGGCCCCGCGGCGAGCCAACGCCGCAGGTAGGATTGCAGGTCGAACTGGCGCGGCGCCATGGTCAGCAGACGGTAGCGGTGGCGGCCGCGTACCATCGCCAGGGCGGCTTCCGCAGGACCGAGAATGCTGACGGCCTCATCCGGTGGAGCCGAGCGCGCGAGCGCGCGCGCATAGCCCTCCGCGAACCCCTTGTCCGGCCCCGAGACGACGATGGCCGCCAGCCGGCCGAACGGCGGCAGGCCGGAGACGCGCCGGGATTCGATTTCCGCCTTGTAGAAAGCCGCCGTGTCACCGCCGTAGAGTGCCCTGATGACCGGGTGCTCCGCATTATAGGTCTGCAGCAGCCCGACGCCGCCGCCGGTCATGCGCCCCGCCCGGCCGGTGACCTGTGCCAGCAGCTGGAACGTCTTTTCGGCGGCACGCGGGTCTCCATGCGCCAGGCCGAGATCGGCATCGATGACACCGACGAGCTTCATCTTGGGGAAATTGTGGCCCTTGGCGACGAGCTGGGTGCCGATGACAATGTCGGCCTCGCCCTCTTCCACCAGCTTCATCTCCCGCTTCAGCCGCTCCGGCCCGCCTGCAAGGTCCGAAGACAGGACCAGCGTGCGCGCCTGAGGGAAAAGATCCGATACCTCTTCTGCGATGCGCTCGACACCCGGGCCGCAGGCAACGAGGCTGTCCGCCTGGCCACAGGAGGGACAGCTTTGCGGCACCGGCTCGGTGTGGCCACAGTGGTGGCAGACTAGTTTCTTCTGAAACCGGTGCTCGACCAGCCAGGCGCTGCAATGGGCACACTGAAAGCGATGGCCGCAGGTGCGGCATAACGTCAGGGGCGCGTATCCCCGCCTGTTGAGAAAGAGGAGCGATTGGGCTCCGGCGGCAAACGTGTCCTTGATCGCGTGAACCAGTTGCGGCGCCAGCCACCTGCCCCGTTCGGGACCGTCAAGACGCATGTCGATGGCCTTGAGGTCCGGAAGCGCCGCCCCCGAGGCCCGTTCGGGAAGTTCATAAAGCGTGTAGCGGCCCGAATCGGCGTTCACGCGGCTTTCCACCGAAGGCGTTGCGGAGGCGAGCACGACGGGAAATCCGGATATGTGGCCACGCACGACGGCCATGTCCCGGGCGCTGTAAGGAACCCGGTCATCCTGCTTGAAAGCGGCATCGTGTTCCTCGTCCACGATAATGAGACCCAACTCGCGGAACGGCAGAAACAGGGATGAGCGCGCGCCGATCACCACCCGGATGTCGCCGGACGCAACGCCGCGCCAGACCCGCGCGCGGTTTTTCGGCGTGATCTCCGAGTGCCACTCGGCGGGATAGACACCGAAGCGCTGTTCGAACCGGCGCAGGAACTGTTCCGTCAAGGCGATTTCCGGCAGGAGCACGAGCGCCTGCCGCTCACGGCGCATCGCCTCCGCGATCGCCTCGAAATAGACCTCCGTCTTGCCGGAACCGGTGACGCCGTCGATCAGCGACACGCCTGCGCCCTTGTCGAAGCTTGCGATCAGACCCTCGGCCGCGTTGGCCTGCGCCTGTGTCAGCTCCTTCCGGGCGAAGTCGAGCTGCGGTCTGGGCGGCGGTGGCGCGGCCGGCATGGAGACGACTTCGAGCACCTCCTGGTGTATCAGGCCGTCAATTACGGAAGGCGACACGCCGGCGGCATGGGCAAGGCCGCTTTTGGTCCAGGCAAAACCGTCTTCCATCGTGCCCAGCACCCGCCGGCGGGCGGCGGTCTGCCGGTCGGGCTCGGCGCCCTCGATCCGGCGCACACCCGGCACCGGCGCTTCCGGCTCAAGTGCTTCTTCGGATCGCAGCACCATGCGCAGAACCATGCCGGGCGCTCCGAGCGTCCAGTTCGCCACCCAGTCGACGAACCGGCGCAGATCCGCATCGAGGGGTGGCGTGGTGTCGTAGACGCGGGTGATGCTTTTCAGCTTCTTCGGATTGATCGCCGCGTCCGGCTCCCCGTCCCAGACCGCGCCGATGACTTCGCGTGGCCCGAGCGGGACCTTGACGATCGTTCCGGGAATAACCGACTTTCCGGGCGGCACCTTGTAGGTATAGGCCGTCGGGACCGCGACCGGCACCAGGACGCTGGCAATCGTCTCCTCAAATTCTGGATCGTCAAACAGCACGAGAATTCAGGTCCGCAACTTGTCGGGTCGGGCTGACACCCGCAGGCGCCTCACCACCGGGGGCAGTCGCAAACGTTTGCGCCAGAACGGGCCGGGATCAAGGGCTGACTTTTTTGAGGTACGTACCACAAAAATTTCTTCCACCGGAGAATCAGGGGTTCTTCTTGTCATCATCCTAGGGTAAAGAGAGCGCGACCGATTACGCAAATCGCTTTGCGGGATCCGCAGGCGAGCCACTCCGGCGACCGAACCGGCGCTTCACAGGGAGCTACCAGACATGAAATTTTTCGTCGACACGGCCGACACCGCCGTCATCAAGGAACTTGAATCCACGGGCCTACTCGACGGCGTGACGACCAATCCCTCGCTCATTGCCAAGTCGGGCCGCGACTTCAAGGAAGTGATTGCCGAGATCTGCGGGATCACCGGCGGCGATGTCTCCGCGGAAGTTGCCGCGACCGAGTTCGAACAGATGATCAAGGAAGCGCATGTCCTGCGCGCGATCGCCGACAATGTCGTCATCAAGCTGCCGCTGACCTTCGACGGGCTGAAAGCCTGCAAGCAGCTGACCGAGGAAGGCACCAAGACCAACGTCACGCTGTGCTTCTCCGCGAACCAGGCGCTGCTCGCCGCCAAGGCCGGTGCAACCTACATATCCCCGTTCATCGGCCGGTTGGACGATATGAACATCGACGGGCTGGAGCTGATCCGCGAGATCCGCGTGATCTACGACAATTACGGCTTCGATACGGAAATCCTGGCGGCCTCGATCCGCACACCCAACCACGTCAAGGAATGCGCGATCATCGGTGCGGATGTCGCCACCGTTCCGCCTGCAACCCTGAAAACCCTCGTCAAGCACCCGCTGACGGACAAGGGCCTCGATGCGTTCCTGGCCGACTGGGCCAAGACGGGCCAGAGCATTCTCTGACGCCTTACGCAAAACCGATCATTTGGGCGGCCCGGGTTTCCGGGCCGTTTTTTTGTTGGCTTCTATAGCGAGATGACCCTGCCCGCCACGCCGCGCACCTTGATCGCATCATCCGCCGCCAATACGCTTCCGTTCTACTTGCTTGAAAGATTAGTGAAACGGAACACGAAGATGGCGGAAGACGACAAGGGCAAGGCGCTTCTGGAAAACGCGTACAAGCTTTCCACGCCGGAAGACAACAAGGCCTATTACCGCGAATTTGCCGACACCTATGACGGCGATTTCGCCGAAGCGCTCGGGTTCGTGTATCCGGAAACGATCGCCAGGATCTATACGGAAAAGGCCGGGCCAGACGATATCCCCGTCGCGGACATAGGCTGCGGCACCGGTCTGGTTGCCGAAGCGCTCGGCCTGCCGGCTGCCCAGGTCGACGGGATGGACATTTCCGCGGAGATGCTGGAACGCGCAGCGGCGAAGGCGCTCTACGGCCGGACCTTCGAAATCGACCTGACCGGCGACCTCGCACCGATCAGCAATGCGTATGGTGCCGTCCTTTCGTCCGGTGCCTTCACGCACGGACATCTCGGCCCGGATGTTCTGGTGAGCCTGCTTTCGATCGCGCGAAGCGGCGCCCTCTTCGTGATCGGCGTCAACCGGGCGCATTACGGCGATCACGGTTTCGATGCCGCGCTTGCCGGACTGGCGGAAGAGGGGCGGATCACGAAGCCCGAGGTCCGGGAAATCCGCATGTATTCAAAGGAAGGCCACGATCATTCGGCGGATATCGCCTTCGCGGTGAGCTTTCGGACACTGTGAGGTGTGCGGATCCGGCGCGCATTTCACGTCACGTGCCTATTTGAAGGCTTCCCGTTCCTGCGGGGAGACCTCCCCGCCGCGCTTATGGGCGGGCCTCAACGCGCGGATCGCCGACTTCACCTGCCGCGTCCATTCCACGAATGGATAGAAGACAAGCTTCACGACATCGTTCTGCGGAACATCCTGGACGCCGAAGGGCTCCTTGCACGGTCCTGGAACGTAATAGGTGCCGAAAAGGAGGTCGAAGACCGGAAAGACATTTGCCAGGTTCTTGCCGTAGGCTTCGGGGAGGTCGGCATGGTGCCACTGGTGCATGCGCGGCGACGCCAGCACGTATCTGAACGGACCGTGGCCCCAGTCCACGTTGATGTGGACATACATGTTGTGCAGCGTCAGCAGGATCGCGCCGTAGCCCATCACGTCGGTCGGGAAACCGAGCCAGCTCAGGAGCAGGATGTAGGACGTGGTCATGACCAGCGATTCCAGAAAGTGGATCCGGTAGCTCGTCAGCACGTTCAGGTCCGGATCGGAATGATGGATCGCGTGGATCGGCCAGAGCCAGCGGTGATGCAGGATGCGATGGTTCCAGTAGTCGGCGAAATCGTAGCAAAGCGCGGCGAAGGGAACCAGCACCCACCAGGGCACCCCGGACCAGAAGGTCTCGTCGACGCTCGGGATGCCGAGCGTGTCATAGCCCTGCTTGATGTGTTCGGATGTCAGGAAGACGATCGGTGCGAACAGGAGGTTGACCCACCAGAAGCCGATATTTGCACCCACGCTGCGGATCAGCCTGACGGGCCAGTCGAACCGGTATCCGCGGCGATGGAGATCGAACAGAAGCACGGCGAGCGCAAATCCAGCGGTGGCCAGAAACGAGATGCTGTAGACCCTATTGGTCACCAGCAGCTGAAGAAGCTCGTATATCCGTCCGGCGAAGTCCACGGTCCGCTCACCTGCGCGCTATAAACCCAATTCGGCCTATCTAAGGGGAGCGGGCTTAATCGCCGGTAAATTCAATGCTGCGCATTAACCAATCCGAACGCAAACGGGCCTAAAATCGGCCCATGAGCACGACCGCACCCGACCTGTCCGACCTGCTGGTCACCGCGAAGCCGGATCTCAACAACCGGATCGGGCTCTGGCTCGATCATCTGTCCGATGAACGCCGGCTTTCCGACAAGACGCTGGTCGCCTATGAACGCGATCTGCGGCAGTTCCTCCGCTTCCTGACGGAACATCTCGGGGGAGCGCCGTCATTGAAGGACGTCGCCGCCCTGAGGCCCGCCGACTTCAGGGGGTTCTTGGCGTCCCGGCGCAGGCAGGGCGTCAAGAGCCGGTCACTGGCCAGGGGCCTTGCCGGGATACGGTCCTTCCTGAAATACTTGGAACGGCGCGGGGACGTGAACGCAGCGGCGTCCGACGCCGTCCGACCGCCGAGGCAGGCGCGGTCGCTGCCCAAGCCGGTTTCCTCGCGCGATGCCATCGATGTCACCAGCGGCGAACTCGCCCTCGAGACGGCGCCCTGGATAGAGGCACGCAATGCCGCCGTGCTGACGCTTCTCTACGGCTGCGGCCTCCGGATATCCGAGGCGCTGTCCCTGACGGGCAAGATGGCGCCCGTGCCGGGAACCCGGACCATGCGCATCGTGGGCAAGGGCCGCAAGGAACGCATCGTACCGATCCTTCCAGCCGTCTGCGACGCGGTCGCGCATTACGTCAAGCTGTGCCCCTTCACCATCGAGGCGGACGGCCCTCTTTTCCTCGGCGCACGCGGCGGCCCTCTCAATCCGCGCATGATCCAGCTGGCCATGGCGAAGCTGCGCGGGGCGCTCGGATTGCCAGACACCGCGACGCCACACGCCCTCAGGCATTCCTTCGCCACGCACCTGCTCGCCGGCGGCGGCGATCTCAGGACAATCCAGGAGCTTCTCGGACACGCCAGCCTCGCGTCCACGCAGATCTACACCGAGATAGACAGTGCGCATCTGCTGGCTGCCTATGACCGGGCGCATCCGCGCAACGGCACGAAGTGAGGTATCATGCGGGTGAAACACAAGGTGGAGTGATCATGTCTCGTCTCTTGCTTTTCTTTGCCGGACTTCTCGTCCTGTCGACGGTACCGGCACAGGCGCAACGGATCTACTGCCCGCTGCCGGAGGACGGTGTCTGGATCAACCCCGATGCCGAACCGAAGGAAATCAGCCGCATCGAGGTGGAAAGCACGTGCGAAAACGAGCAGGTGCTGGTGCGCGTGAGAGCCTTCACGTCCTGTATTCCGCGCGATTGCAAGTGGGGTTGGACAAAGGCCGAACTGCGTTCGGACGGTGCAATACAGGTTCTTTTGATCGGATTCCTGAGCAGCAAGAAGATCACGCTGAAGGCCTTCGGAGATCTTCTCGACGCGCGTGTTGTCAACGTTGTCAACGACTTGTCACAGCCCAAGACTCAGAAGACCTACAACCTTAACAGAAAGTAAATGCGCCAATCTTAACCTTGGTATCAATCTCTACCCGGTTTTTCCTTGTCCGATTTCATTTTTGCTTTACCTTAGACGTTACTGCGCCAGTCCCGCGCAGCAACAGACGGAGGCTCATCATGCGTCTGATCAGCACAGCCATAGCAGGGCTCGCCATCGCGGCATTCGCGATTGCACCGGCACATGCCTGTTCCTGGGGAAAAACTGCCAAAGCCGACGAAAAAATGACTGTCGCGGATACGTCTATCGTTCCGGAAGTCGACACCGACGTTGCCATCGCGACGAATGATCTCAGCGTAGAGATCACGCAGGAAGACGTTATCGTGCCGGTCCCTGAAGAGGCACCGACCGAGTAATTCAAGTTTCTTTTGCTCCAATCTATCTTACCGCTGCTTCGGCAGCGGTTTTTTTTTGAAAAAACGCTCCCTGCACAGTATCTGCTGAAAGTCTCCTTCATTACGCCCACCAGGGCACGAATAGTCCGGCGAACATAAAGACTTGCAAGCTGCAACAAGCGGGAGTTTCATGATTTCCAGACGCGTGTTTCTAAAGGGGTTGGGTCTCGCGGCCTTGAGTTCGATATCAACGGCTGCCTATGCAGTCGGCATCGAACCTTTCCGTCTGCGGATCAAACGGTACCATCTGACGCCCGGACCCTGGCCAAAGGACCTGCAGCTCACCGCTGCGCTCATCGCCGATCCGCATATTTGTGATCCCTGGATGGGGCTCGAGCGGGTCCGCTTCATCGTCGAACGTACAAACGTCCTGAAGCCGGACATCATCCTGATGCTTGGCGACTACGTTGCAGATCACAAGATGCAATATGATCCGATCCCGCCGCAGGCCTGGGCAGACCATTTCGCAAACCTGTCCGCTCCTCTCGGGACGCATGCGATCCTGGGCAACCATGACTGGTGGGATGATCAAGAGGCTCAGAAAACCGGAAGCGGTCCGACGAAATACGGCCAGGCGCTTCTCAATGCCGGCATTCCGCTTTACCAGAACCGGGCAATACGTCTCGAAAAGGACGGAAGACCCTTCTGGCTGGCAGGCATAGACGACCAGTTGGCGCTCGGACCAAGCCCGAAGTTCAAGCGAAGGAATTGGCAGGGTCTCGACAATCTGACGGGAACACTTGCGCAGGTAACCGACGACGCTCCGATCATCCTGATGGCGCATGAGCCTGATATTTTCAACGAGGTTCCCGGCCGTGTCAGCCTGACCGTGAGCGGGCATACCCATGGTGGCCAGATCAATTGTTTCGGATACCGGCCAGGCTATCCTGCCAAGCATGGCAACCGTTTTCCCTATGGCCACTATGTCGACACCTTGGGTACGACGGTCAATCGGCATCTAGGGCTTTCGGCAGACCCGAGGCACCTGATCGTGTCCGGTGGACTTGGATGTTCCCTGCTGCCGTTGAGAATAGGTGTCCCGCCGGAAATTACGCTTGTCCATCTGGGTGGCACCACGGCGGCAGTCTCCGCCTGAACCGCATGCCGGAGCCGTTCAGATGCTTTCGGCAGGTGCCAGCGCGTTTTGCCGAAACTCGCGAACGCCCTGCGACAGGATCTGAACCGCCGAACTCAGGAACAACGCCGCCATCAGTCCGGCAACCGCGAGATCCGGCCAGGCAGTCGTTGTTCCCCACACACCCAGGGCAGCCATCATGACGGCGAGATTTCCGATCGCGTCATTGCGAGAACACAGCCAGACGGAGCGCACATTGGCATCGCCGTCCTTGTAGCGCACCAGCAGCATCACGCTCGCAAGGTTGACGGCAAGGGCGAGAAAGCCGATGGACCCCATCACGGCGGCCTGGGGCACGCCGAGCACAAACACCTGATGCAGGGTCGACCCGGCGACCCAGAGCCCCATCAGAAGCAGGCTCACGCCCTTGCCCAACGCCGCAAGCGCCCGCGTCCTCAGGGACGCTCCGATCACTGCCAGTGAAATCCCGTAGGTGACGGCGTCGCCGAAAAAATCGAGCGCATCGGCCTGCAAGGCCTTCGAACCGGCGGCCTGGCCGGCTGCCATTTCAACGACGAACATGCCGGCGTTCAACCCGATCACAAGCCAGAGACGGCGCCGATAGTCTCTTGACATGCCGTCAAACGGGGTCTGCGTCTTCGCGCAGCATGCGCCCATGTCCTGCTCCTCAAAGCCTCTTGATTTATTCGAACCGGGACAGTCTAATTCCTATAGCGACTAGAGGTTCAAGAGGTAAATTGATGGATTTTTCGATCGGGGAACTGTCGAAGCAGACCGGCGTGAAGGTCCCGACGATCCGGTACTACGAAAAGGAGGGCCTGATCGACGCGCCCTTTCGGACACAAGGCAATCAGCGGCGCTATAACGAGACGGATCGCGACCGTCTCCGCTTCATCAAGCACAGCCGGGATCTCGGCCTGCCGATGCCGGCCATCCGTGACCTGATCGAGCTCAGTCAGCACCCCGACAGGCCCTGCCACGCGGCGGACCGGATCGCAAAGAACCAGCTCGCATCGATCCGTGAACGCATTGCGCATCTGAAAAAACTGGAAGCGGAACTCGTCCGGATCGCTTCGAGCTGCGAAGGCGATCACACGGTGACGGAATGCAACGTGCTCAAGGCCTTTGGCGATCATGGCCAATGCCTCGACGCACACTGAAACAAGGGGACGTTGCGATGCTGCAGTTCGACGAGCGTACCACCAAACTGTTGGAGGAAGCTTATCTCGGCGCCGACTTTTCCCGGCGAAGACGCGCCTCCTTCGACGCGCTCAGCCCGTCGCCCGGCGACGTCATCGCCGATATCGGCTGCGGCAACGGATTGCTGACGCTTGAATTGTCCCGGACCCTCGGCGGCACCGGCAAGGTCATCGGGATCGACCCGAGCGACGACATGCGCGGCGCGGCAGTGAAGCGTTGCGCCAACTGCACGAATGTCGAAATTCTCAGCGGGACCGTCGCGGACCTGCCGCTTGACACGGCGTCCGCCGACAAGGCGGTCTCCCTTCAGGTGTTTGAATATCTGGACAACCTTCCAGGCGCCGTCGCCGAGATCAAGCGCATCCTCAAACCCGGAGGACGGCTCGTCGTCGGGGACATGCACTGGGACACCATCACCTGGTTGAGCGATGCGCCGGACCGGATGAAGACGATGCTGGACACATGGGACGGACACCTTGTCGAGCGGTGCATTCCCGCCATTCTGCCGCCGATCCTGCGCGAAGCGGGTTACCGGGTGGACGGCGTGACGGCCGTCCCGTTCACCAGTACCGGTCTTCATCCCGACGGGCTGGCGAACATGCTGATCCATCTGATGAAACCCTATGCCGTCGCCAAGGGTTCTTTTTCAAAAGAGGAGGCCGATGCCTGGGCGGAAGAACAGGTCCGGCTTGCCCGCTCCGGCCGGTTCTTTTTCTCCATCACCCATTTCGTGATCACGGCAACGCTGCCCGGGTAAGCCGGATCAATCCGGGACGACGAACTCGTGCTCCTCGGCGTAGTCCGTCACCCGCACATTTTCCCCGTCGCGCTCGAGGCGCAGCATTGTCCAGCCATCTGCCGGCAGGCGGCAGGAATGACGGCCCATCACGCAGGGCAGCTGCGGCGTGCGCCTGTAGGTGACGTCATTCGACAGCGCCTGGGCAATGGCCGTGTGGCCCTTGAGATAGGCGAACAGCGTGTAGGGGCTCAGGTACCAGACCTCTCCGTCGCGCAGTTCCTCCAGTTTCTCGGCACGGGCGAGCGGAAATTTCCGTCCCCACGTCCAGGAAATCGCGTCACGGGTCTGATGATCGAGATAGTGGTGCGCCATGGTCTCATCGATGAAGACCAGTTTTTGCGCAGCGACATCGTCCAGATAGTCACCGGCGGCGGCCTCCCGGCCCGGCGCACGATCCGACAGGATGTAGAAGATCAGGAAGTTGGCAGAGACGACCAGGAACACCAGCACGCAAAGGACATACGCCACATTCCTGAAGCGCTTCTGCGTGACGGCATCAAGCGCGACAAGAAACACCATGGTCGCGGCCAGGTTCCGGACCAGAACCTTGTCGTGCAGGAAAGCTGCAAGCCCCTGCCCGAGGGACAGCATCAGACAGACGAGCGCCGCAGGACGAGAAAATTTCAACAGCACGAGACCGACCGCAGCAAAGATCGCTGCCCGGCCAAGTGCTTCGTCGTTGATCCCGTGTCCGGTCGACCTCTGCGCGTGGAAGACGATCTGATCGATGAACTCGCGAAACTGAAAGTCGATGCTGAGCGAAAAGATCAGCAGCGCCACGCAAAGCGCCAAGGCATTTTCAATCGCCAGCGTCACGATTCTCAGATCGCGGAAGGCGATCCGCCAGAGGTCATGGACGATGATCGCACCAAGGCTCCACGCGAACACCGCCGGCGAGGCGAGCGGAGCAAAGGCAAGTGCGAGTTTGCCCATGGTCCGGATCGCCGAAAAGCGCGCGGTTGCGTCTCCCCCATCCCGCTCCCTTGCAGGCCAGAACAGCAGAAAAAAGCCCAAGGCCCAGAAGACACAGGCGGTGATCTCGAGCCGGAACCCGGTCACGACATACATCGGCGCGAACAGGAGCGGTGCCATCAGCGCTGCCTTCGGCAACCGGATCGCCAGGCACATGGCGGAAAAGGCAAGCGCTGTCAGCAGGTAACACAGATACTCATAGCCGACGACGCTCAGCCGGCTGACGCCGAACAGGTCCAGGTAGAGGCCTGACAGGATCAGGTGGAAGCGCGTGTAGAGATGGTAGTTTTCCAGGCCGGGAAACTGCACCGACAGGAGCGGATTGACGTGGTTCCCGGTTGCGGCAACCTCGGCCGCCCAGGGGATGAAGAACAGATCATCGACATGCGCGATCGTGCGCTCCGGCCAGAAGAACACGAGCGCGGCCGCTATTGCCAGCAACAGCCAGAGCCCTGACTGCAGCATCGTGAAACGGCTGGTTTCCGCGCCCTGCACAAATGATCTCCCGTGTTCAGCCTTCGAAGCCGATCCCCGTTTGAACGGTACGACCGGTCTCTCGCGATGCCGCTAACATGCAAAGAGCGCCGCAGGCAAGGTTTCCTGCAGCGCTCCGATGAATTGCAAACCGCAACTTTAAGAGTGGATGGGTTTGGCGAATGCCCCCATCGCCGCTTCCTTGACAGCTTCCGACATGGTCGGATGCGCATGACAGGTGCGCCCGAGATCTTCCGAAGAGCCGCCGAATTCCATCAGCACAGCCGCTTCGTGGATCATTTCGCCGGCCCCGAAGCCGACGATGTGAACGCCGAGAACCCGGTCGGTCTTGGCATCGGCCAGGACCTTCACGAAGCCGTCGGTGTGGTTCATGGCGCGCGCACGGCCATTGGCGGAGAAATTGAACTTGCCGGCCTTGTACTCGATCCCGTCGGCTTTCAGTTCCTCTTCGGTCTTGCCGACAGAGGCGACCTCGGGCTGCGTATAGACCACGCCCGGAATGACGTCGTAGTTCACATGACCGGCCTGACCCGCGAGGATCTCGGCGATTGCAACACCTTCATCCTCGGCCTTGTGCGCCAGCATGGGACCGGCGACGACATCGCCGATGGCGTAGATGCCGTCGACATTGGTCTTGTAATGCGCATCGATCTGCACCCGGCCGCGCTCGTCCAGGACGACACCGGCTGCGTCGAGACCAAGGCCCTCCGTGTAGGGCCGGCGGCCGATCGCAACCAGAACGATGTCGGCCTCGATCTCCTGGGCGTCTCCGCCCTTGGCGGGTTCGATCGTGACGGCCAGTCCCTTGCCTTTCTTGGCCACGCCCGTGACCTTGGACGACAGCTTGAAGGTCATGCCCTGCTTCTTCAGCATGCGCTGGAAGTTCTTGGAGACATCGCCGTCCATCGGGCCAAGGATCTTGTCCATGAATTCGACAACGGTCACTTCGGAGCCGAGGCGGTTCCAGACGGACCCGAGTTCAAGGCCGATGACACCGCCGCCCACGACAACCATCTTGCCGGGGATCTTGTCCAGCTCAAGCGCGCCGGTCGAAGAGACGATCTGCTTTTCATCGATTTCCACGCCGGGCAGCGGCATGACATCGGATCCGGTCGCAATGACGATGTTCTTGGTCTCGACCACGGAGACGCTGCCGTCATCCGCGGTGACCTCCACCTTGCCCGTTCCCAGAACCTTGCCCGTGCCGGTGTGCACGTCGATCTTGTTCTTCTTCATCAGGAAGGCGACGCCGTTGACGTTGGCATCCACCACGTCGGTCTTGTGCTTCATCATCTCCGGCAGGTCGACCTTCGGCTTGGAGACCTTGATGCCCAGTTTCTCAAATCCGTGGCCGGCTTCCTCGAACATTTCCGACGCATAAAGGAGCGCCTTGGAGGGAATGCAGCCGATATTGAGGCAGGTCCCGCCAAGCGTCGCCCGTTTCTCGACAACCGCGGTTTTCAGACCGAGCTGCGCCGCCTTGATCGCGCAAACGTACCCCCCCGGGCCGGTTCCGATGACGACAAGATCATATTGGGACATTTTGGTCGCCTTTGCCTTTTCAGTTTCAAGTCCATTGACGGATTACGGTAGGATTGACCGGCCCCCGGACACGTCCAGAATGGCGCCGGTCGTGTAGCTGGACTGGTCGGACATGAGCCAGACGATTGCGTCCGCGACTTCGTCCGCGCTGCCCGCACGCTTCATCGGCAGTTTGGATTCAAGCTGCGCCACGCGGTCGGGAAGCCCGCCGGAGGCATGCAGTTCCGTATCGATGATGCCCGGGCGCACGGCATTGACCCGGATGCCTTCGTCAGCAACCTCGAGTGCGAGACCGACCGTCATCGTGTCGATCGCGCCCTTGGAGGCCGCATAGTCGACATATTGCGCCGGCGATCCGAGCTTGGACCCGGCCGACGCCAGATTGACGATGCCACCGCCTGCGCCGCCATGTTTGGTCGACATGCGTTTCACGGCCTCGCGCGCGCACAGGAACGAGCCGACGACGTTGATGGTGAAGATCCGGTTCAGGCGCTCGACGCTCATTTCGTCCACGCGCTGGGACATGTCGACGACGCCGGCATTGTTGACCAGCCCGGCAAGGCGGCCGAGCTTGTCGGCCTCCTGAAACAGGGTCAGGATATCGCTTTCGCTGCCGACATCGCCCTTCACGGCAACGGCCTTGCCACCCTCGGCCTCGATCTCGGCGACAACCTTGCCGGCGGCCGCCAGATTGGCGGTGTAGTTGACAACGATCGTATGCCCGAGACGTCCCAGTTTGCGGCAGACGCTCGCGCCGATGCCGCGGCTTCCGCCCGTTACGATGACAACAGTGTCAGACATCAATACTCCAGAACCTGTTTGAGCGGACCGGGTCCGCCCTGTTTGTTGTTACTGCTCCGCAATCGCCAGACGAAGCCCGAAACCGGCAAAGGCCGCCGCGATGGTGCGTCTCATCCAGACCATGACCCGGTCGCTCCTGAGCACCTTCTCGCCGACCAGGGAGGCAAACAGACCGTAGCCGAGAAAGACGACGAAGGTCATCGCCATGAAGACGCTGCCGAGTGCAAGCATTTCGAGCGTCGGATGCGCCGAGGACGCGCTCACGAATTGCGGCAGGAATGCGAGAAAGAACACCGTCAGTTTCGGATTGAGAATGTTGATCAGGAAGCCGGTGCGCGCTGTCGCCAGGAAGCTCTTGCGCACGGCGCTGTCGGCCTTCAGTTCCACCGGACCGCTGTCCTTCAGGGTCTGCCAGGCGAGATAAAGCAGATAGGCGACACCGGCATATTTCACCGCCTGAAAGACAATCGCGCTTGTGTGCATGAGCGCCGCCAGGCCGACCACGGATGCCAGGATCGCCGGAACGATCCCGAGCGTGCAGCCGATCGTGGCGGCAAGGGCGGCGCGCCGCCCCTTGCCGAGGCCGACCGCCACCGTGTAGACCACCCCGGTCCCGGGAACCAGGACGACGATCAGCGCGGTTATCAGAAACTCCAGGCTCATGAGGCCGCCTCCATAGCCCTCGGAACGATCAGGACCCGGATCAGAGATCCAGGACCAGACGCTGCGGATCTTCCAGGCTTTCCTTGACCCGGACGAGGAAGGTCACGGCTTCCTTGCCGTCGACGATGCGGTGGTCATAGGAAAGCGCCAGGTACATCATCGGACGGATCACGACCTGCCCGTTCACGGCCATGGGCCGCTCCTGGATCTTGTGCATGCCGAGAATGCCCGACTGGGGCGCGTTCAGGATCGGCGAGGACATCAGCGAGCCGTAGACACCGCCGTTGGAGATGGTGAAGGTGCCGCCGGTCATGTCGGCCATGCCGAGCTTGCCGTCGCGCGCCTTGCGGCCGAGATTGCCGATCTCCTTCTCGACTTCGGCAATCGACATCTGGTCGGCATCGCGCACGACCGGAACCACGAGACCCTTGTCCGTGCCGACGGCCACGCCAATGTGGCAGAAGTTCTTGTAGATGATGTCGGTGCCGTCGATCTCCGCGTTAACCGCCGGAATTTCCTTCAGCGCATGGGTGACCGCCTTGGTGAAGAAACCCATGAAGCCGAGCTTGACGCCGTGTTTCTTTTCAAACAGGTCCTTGTACTGCTTGCGCAGTTCCATGACCGGGCCCATGTCCACCTCGTTGTAGGTGGTGAGCATGGCGGCCGTATTCTGGGCGTCCTTCAGGCGGCGCGCGATGGTCTGGCGCAGCTTGGTCATGCGCACGCGCTCCTCGCGCGCCTCGTCCTGCGCCACGACAGGACCACGGGCGACAGGTGCCGCTGCCGGGGCGGAGGATGCTGCCGTCGCGCCGGAGGCGATCGCGCCGATCACGTCTTCCTTCAGGACCTGGCCGCGCTTGCCGGAGCCGGCGACCTGATCCGCGGAGAGGTTGTTTTCCGCCATCATCTTCTGCGCGGACGGTGCCGGCGGCATCGACGTGCCGGAGGCCGCCGCGGGTGCGGGCGCCGGAGCTGCAGCTGCGGGAGCAGCGGCAACGGCTGCGCCCGACGGATCGATCTGGCAGAGCAGAACACCGGGTTCCACGGTGGCGCCGGTTTCGGCGGCAATCTTGACGACCGTTCCGCCGACAGGTGCAGGCACTTCCTGAGCCGCCTTGTCCGTTTCCAGTTCGACAAGCGTGTCATCCGCCTTGACGACATCGCCGACCTTGACGCTCCACTCGCCGACCTCGGCTTCGGTCACCGATTCACCGGCGCTCGGCGTGACCACGTCGACCAGAGCCGCACCACCTGAAGGCGCGGCTGCTTCGGCGGCCGGAGCAGGCGCTGCAGCAGCGGGGGCTGCAGCGGCGGCGGCGCCTTCGGCGATCTGGCCAAGCAGGGCACCGACTTCAACCGTGTCGCCTTCCTTGACGACGATGCTCTCCAGCGTGCCAGCTGCCGGGGCGGGCACCTCGACGGTCACCTTGTCGGTTTCGAGTTCGACGAGCGGTTCGTCCTGGTTGACGGCGTCACCCGGCTTCTTGAACCACTGTGCGATAGTTGCTTCGGAAACGGATTCACCCAGAGTGGGCACGCGAATTTCGGTTGCCATGGTCGCCTTCTCTTAAAATTACCCGGCCAATTTGTTGAAAGAGGGCGATGCCGCCCTCTCAAGATCAGTTTCCAAGCGCCTCTTCGAGGAATGCCTGCATTTGCGCAAGATGGACCGACATCAGGCCGGTCGCGGTGGATGCCATTGCCGAACGGCCGGCGTAGCGCGGCCGGCGATGCTTGGCATCGATCTGTTCGAGGACCCACTCGATATAGGGCTCGACGAAGAACCAGCTGCCCATGTTCTTCGGCTCTTCCTGACACCAGACCATCTCCGCATGCGGGAAGCGGGCCAGTTCAAGCATCAGCGCCTTCTTGGGGAAGGGATAGAGCTGTTCGACGCGCATCAGGTAGACATCGTCGATGCCGCGTTTCTCGCGTTCCTCGAACAGATCGAAATAGACCTTGCCCGAGCACATCACGACCCGGCGGATCTTGTCGTCGGAGACCAGCTTGCCTTCGGAACTGAGGTTCGCACCCCAGTCATCCCAAAGCACGCGGTGGAACGTCGTGTCGGGGCCGAGCTCGTCGATCCGCGAGACCGCCTTCTTGTGACGCAGAAGCGACTTCGGCGTCATCAGGACCAGCGGTTTGCGGATATCGCGGCGCAACTGGCGGCGCAGGATATGGAAGTAGTTCGACGGCGTCGAACAGTTCGCAACCTGCATGTTGTCCTCGGCGCAAAGCTGAAGAAAACGCTCAAGCCGCGCGGAGGAGTGTTCCGGTCCCTGGCCTTCATAGCCGTGCGGCAGCAGGCAGACGAGACCGGACATGCGCAGCCACTTGCGTTCACCGGAGGAGATGAACTGGTCGAACAGCACCTGCGCCCCGTTGGCGAAGTCGCCGAACTGGGCTTCCCACATGGTGAGCGCGCGCGGTTCCGCCAGCGAGTAGCCGTATTCGAACCCGAGCACGGCCTCTTCGGAGAGCATCGAGTTGATGACCTCGTAGCGCTGCTGGTCGGGAGACACGTGATTGAGCGGAATGTAGCGGCTTTCGTTTTCCTGGTCGTAAAGCACCGAGTGGCGCTGCGAGAACGTGCCGCGCTCACAGTCCTGACCGGACAGGCGCACGGGGTGGCCTTCGGCCAGGAGCGATCCGAAGGCGAGCGCTTCGGCTGTTGCCCAGTCGATCCCCTCACCGGTTTCGATCATGCGTTCACGGTGGTTCATGAAACGCGCGATGGTGCGGTGAATGTTGAAGCCTTCCGGCACATGGGTCAGCGCCCGGCCGATTTCCTTCAGTTCACCCATCGGGATACCGGTTTCGCCTCGGCGCGGGTCTTCCTCGTCATCGGCACGGCGCATACCGGCCCACTTGCCGTCAAGCCAGTCGGCCTTGTTCGGCTTGAACGCCTGGCCGGCATCGAACTCGCCGTCCAGGTGCTTGCGCCAGTCAGCCTTCATCCGGTCGACATCTTCCTGGCTGAGCACGCCTTCCTTGATGAGGCGTTCCGAATAGCGCTGCAGCGTGGTCGCGTGCTTGCGGATCTTGCGGTACATGATCGGCTGCGTGAATGCCGGCTCGTCGCCCTCGTTGTGGCCGAAACGGCGATAGCAGATCATGTCGATGACCACCGGACGCTGGAACGTCTGGCGGTATTCGATCGCAATCTTGGCAGCGAAGACGACCGCTTCAGGATCATCCGCGTTGACATGGAGGATAGGGGCTTCGATCACCTTGGCCATGTCGGACGGATACGGCGAGGACCGCGAGAAACGCGGGTTCGTCGTGAAGCCGATCTGGTTGTTGATGATGACGTGCACCGAGCCGCCGGTGCGGTGGCCGCGCAGGGCGGACAGACCGAAACACTCGGCAACGACGCCCTGGCCGGCAAAGGCCGCATCACCGTGGAGCAGAAGCGGGAGAACGGTGTTGCGCTCCACTTCCGTCGTCTCGATGAAGTTGCCGTTCTTGTCGGCGGCAAGCTGATCCTGTTTCGCCCGCGCCTTGCCGAGCACGACCGGATTGACGATTTCCAGGTGCGACGGGTTGGCCGTCAGCGACAGGTGCACGTTGTTGCCGTCGAAGGTCCGGTCGGAGGACGCGCCGAGATGATATTTCACGTCGCCCGAGCCTTCGACTTCGTCGGGCGCGTAGGAGCCGCCCTTGAATTCGTGGAAGATCGCGCGATGCGGTTTGTTCATCACCTGGGAGAGCACGTTCAGGCGGCCGCGGTGGGCCATGCCGAGGACGATGTCCTTGAGGCCCATCTGGCCGCCCCGCTTGATGATCTGCTCCAACGCCGGGATCAGCGCCTCGCCGCCATCAAGGCCGAAGCGCTTGGTACCGGTGTATTTCACGTCGAGAAACTTTTCGAAGCCTTCCGCCTCGACCAGCTTGTTGAGGATCGCCTTCTTGCCTTCGGAGGTGAACGCGACCTGCTTGTCCGGCCCCTCGATGCGTTCCTGGATCCACGCCTTCGCGGCCGGATCGGAGATATGCATGAACTCGACACCGAGCGTCGAGCAGTAGGTGCGCTTCAGGATGTCCATCATCTCGCGGATGGTGGCGTATTCCAGGCCGAGAACATGGTCGATGAAGATCTTGCGATCCCAATCGGCTTCCGTGAAGCCGTAGGACGAGGGATGCAGTTCCTCGTGATCGCCCTTGCCGGCAAGACCAAGGGGATCGAGATCCGCATGCAGGTGACCGCGCATCCGGTAGGCGCGGATCATCATCAGCGCGCGCACGGAGTCGCGGGTCGACTGATGCACTTCCGCATCGGACACCGGCGCGCCCGTTGCTTCCGCCTTCTTCTTGATCTTCTCGCCAAGCTTCTGCTCGATCGGACCCCAGTTGCCGTCAAAGGCGTTGACGAGGTCGCCATTGGCTTCGATCGGCCAGTCCTTGCGCTTCCAGGGAGCCCCGCGCGCTTCCTTCAGCACGGCTTCCTTCTCGTCCTGGAAGGCCGCGAAGAAGTCCCGCCATTCGGCATCGACCGAATTCGGATCCGTCTTGTACTGGGCGTAGAGGTCTTCGATATAGGCTGCGTTGGCGCCGTAAAGCAACGACGTCAGTGCGAATACGTTGTTCGCTTCCTGCCGTGCCATGTCCTTTAGCGGAGGGCTGCTCCGCCCTTTTTGTTATGGCGGGCCGAAAAAGACCCGCGGCCGGTTCCCTACAAAGACCGATGAAACACCGGCCCCTCGAAAATTGGTCGCGGCACACTTGGCGCCGCAACCCATCCTTTCATCATGCAGACGGAAAGGTAAACAGTTTCCGTTGCTGTCAGCACAATTTCCTGCGTTTTTAGCCCTTCAAGACTTCGAGAAGCGTCTCGCCGAGCTTGGCCGGTGACGGCGAAACCTTGATACCCGCCGATTCCATTGCCGCGATCTTGTCTTCCGCGCCGCCCTTGCCGCCGGAAATCACGGCACCCGCGTGGCCCATGGTGCGGCCCGGAGGCGCGGTGCGGCCCGCGATGAAGCCGGCTGTCGGCTTCTTGCGGCCCTTCTTGGCCTCGTCGATCAGGAACTGCGCGGCTTCTTCTTCCGCGGAGCCGCCGATCTCGCCGATCATGATGATGGATTCCGTCTCGTCATCGGCCAGGAACATTTCCAGGACGTCGATGAACTCGGTTCCCTTGACCGGGTCGCCGCCGATGCCGACCGCCGTCGTCTGGCCGAGGCCGGCGTTGGTGGTCTGGAAGACGGCTTCATAGGTGAGCGTGCCGGAGCGCGACACGACGCCGACGGAGCCCTTCTTGAAGATGGAGCCCGGCATGATGCCGATCTTGCATTCTTCCGGCGTCAGGATGCCGGGGCAGTTCGGGCCGAGCAGGCGGGAGTTGGACTTGTCCAGCTTCGCCTTGACCTTGACCATGTCGGCAACCGGGATGCCCTCGGTGATGCAGACGATGAACGGGATCTCGGCGTCAATCGCCTCGATGATCGCGGCGCCCGCGCCTGCCGGCGGGACGTAGATCACGGAGGCATCCGCACCGGTCGCTTCCCTGGCTTCGCCGACGGAGGCAAAGATCGGCAGCTGCGCCGCGCTTTCCACGGAGCCCCAGGTCTCGCCGCCCTTTTTCGGGTGGACACCAGCAACCATCTTGGTGCCGTAATACTCAAGTGCCTGTTCGGTATGGAACGTGCCGGTCTTGCCGGTCAGGCCCTGAACGATGATTTTCGTGTCTTTGTTGACGAGGATGGACATTCACGCGCCCCCCTTAACGGCTTTCACGATTTTCTGGGCAGCGTCGTCGAGATCATCGGCGGCGATCACGTTGAGACCGCTTTCGTTGATGATCTTCTTGCCGAGTTCCACGTTGGTGCCTTCCAGGCGGACAACGAGCGGAACCTGCAGGCCGACTTCCTTGACGGCCGCCACCACGCCTTCCGCGATCACGTCGCAGCGCATGATGCCGCCGAAGATGTTGACCAGAATGCCCTTCACGTTCGGATCCGAGGTGATGATCTTGAAGGCAGCCGCGACCTTTTCCTTGGAGGCGCCGCCGCCGACATCGAGGAAGTTGGCCGGCTCGGCGCCATAGAGCTTGATGATGTCCATGGTTGCCATGGCAAGGCCGGCGCCGTTGACCATGCAGCCGATATCACCGTCGAGCGCGACATAGGCGAGATCGTATTTGGAGGCCTCGATCTCCTTCTCGTCCTCTTCGGTGACGTCACGCAGTTCCATGATGTCCGGGTGGCGGAACATGGCGTTGCCGTCGAAGGAGACCTTGGCGTCGAGGACGCGCAGGTGACCGTCCTTCATGACGATCAGCGGGTTCACTTCCAGAAGGCTCATGTCTTTTTCGACAAACGCCTTGTGCAGGATCGGGAACAGCGTCATGCCATCTTCGCGTGCCGCACCATCCAGCGCCAGCGCATCGCAGAGCTTTGCGGCATCGGCCTCGGTGACGCCCGTGTCCGGGTCGATCGGCAGGGTGATGATCTTTTCCGGGGTTTCCTCGGCAACCGCCTCGATGTCCATGCCGCCTTCGGTGGAAACGACAAAGGCAGGACGTCCGACGGTCCGGTCCACCAGGATGGAGAGATAGAGTTCACGCTCGATGTCGGCGCCGTCCTCGATATAGAGACGGTTGACGACCTTGCCTGCCGCGCCGGTCTGCTTCGTGACCAGCGTGTTGCCGAGCATCTCCTTCGCATGCGCCGTGACTTCGTCGAGCGAGAAGGCAAGACGGACACCGCCCTTGGCGTCTTCGGGAAGTTCCTTGAACTTGCCCTTGCCGCGTCCGCCGGCATGGATCTGTGTCTTGACGACCCAGAGCGGGCCGGGAAGCTGTTTGGCCGCCGCTTCCGCCTCGTCGGCAGAAAAGATGGCCACGCCGTCTGCAACCGGAGCGCCGAACCCCTTCAGCACCTGCTTGGCCTGGTATTCATGAATGTTCATGTGTTTCCCCCGTTGTCGGAGGACCGTTCCCTCGATCGCCGAAGGAACGGCCGCTGCTTATCCGAGACAGTCGACGCTCAGGCGAGCGCCGGCTGGATTTTCTTGCAGGCTTCCACCAGACCGTCGACCGCGCCGACGGACTTTTCGAAGTTGGCCTTTTCCTCGCCCTGAAGGTCGATCTCGATGATGCGCTCGACACCATCGGAACCGATGACGACCGGGACACCGACATAGGTGTCCTTGAGGCCATACTGGCCATCGAGAGCGGCCGCGCAGGGCAGCACGCGCTTCTTGTCCTTCAGGTAGCTTTCCGCCATCGCGATCGCGGAGGATGCGGGTGCGTAGAAAGCAGAACCGGTTTTCAGGAGGCCGACGATCTCCGCGCCGCCGTCGCGCGTGCGCTGGACGATCTCCTCAAGACGCTCCGCCGTGCACCAGCCCATCTTGACCAGGTCGGGAAGCGGAATGCCGGCAATCGTGGAATAGCGCGTCAGCGGCACCATGGTGTCGCCGTGGCCGCCGAGAACGAATGCGGTGACGTCTTCGACCGAGACATTGAATTCGTCGGCAAGGAAGTAGCGGAAGCGGGCGCTGTCGAGCACACCGGCCATGCCGACAACCTTGTTCTTCGGCAGACCGGAGAATTTCTGAAGCGCCCAGACCATTGCATCCAGCGGGTTGGTGATGCAGATGACGAAGGCATCGGGCGCATGCTTGGCAATGCCCGCGCCGACCTGTTCCATGACCTTGAGGTTGATTTCCAGGAGATCGTCGCGGCTCATGCCGGGCTTGCGGGGAACACCGGCGGTCACGATGACCACGTCCGACCCTGCGATCGCTTCGTAGCTGTTGGCACCGGCCAGCTTGGCATCGAACCCGTCTACCGGGGAAGATTCAGCGAGGTCCAGCGCCTTGCCTTGCGGAACACCTTCCGCGATGTCGAAGAGAACGATATCTCCCAGTTCCTTCAAACCTGCCAGATGAGCGAGCGTGCCACCGATCTGACCAGAGCCGATCAAGGCAATTTTGTTCCGCGCCATATCGAAAGTTTCCCTTTACGTAAGATGGAACTAAGTGCCATCCGCTGATGACTGCAGATGGCACTACCCCCTTTGCCGTCCCCGCGCAAGTTCGCCAAAAGAATATTGCGGTTGAGGCGGCAAAATTTTTCAATTCTTCCCGTCTGCATAATTCTCCTATACGGAATGCAGACTTATACGTGCATTTCGCGTCTGTCACCCGCGAGGTAGGCTTCCGAGCGCATTTCGATCAGCCGGGAACTCGTCCGGTCGAATTCGAACGCCTCGGTGCCGCCTTCGGAGACGTAAAGATCGGGCGGCTCGGCTTCGGCCGACACCACCAGCTTGATGCCGTTGTCGTAGAGCGTGTCGATGAGATTGATGAAGCGCTTGGCCTCGTTGCGGCGCGCCTTCGAAAGGACCGGCACATTGTCGACAAAGACGGTGCTGAAGGCGTTTGCGATCCTCAGGTAGTCGCTGGCGCCGAGCGGCTGCATGCACAGGTCGTCAAAGGTGAAGCGGGCAACGCCGGAGGCGACCTTCGGGATCGGGATCGTCCGGCCCTTGTTTTCCAGTTCCTCCGGATGCGCCGCCATGCCGTGGGTCAGCTTGGTCCAGAGACGGTCCATCTCCACGTCCGCGGCGTCCCCGAGCGGGGTCACGTAGACCGGCGCGCCGGCGAGCTTCTCGAGCCTGTAGTCGGTCGGTGAATCCAGATGCAGGACCTCGACCTGTGACTTCAGCATGGTGATGAAGGGAATGAAGAGCTGCCGGTTGAGGCCGTCCTTGTAGAGATTGGACGGATTGACGTTCGAGGTGGCAACCACGATCACGCCGCGTTCGAAGAGCTGCGTGAACAGCCGTCCCAGGATCATCGCGTCGGCAATGTCTGTCACCGAAAACTCGTCAAAGAGCAGCAGGCGCGTTTCCACCGCGATCTGCTTTGCCACCGGCGGGATGGGATCATCCCCCTTCACCTCGCCGCGCTTGTGCGCCTGCCGGTGCTCGTGGATACGCTCGTGCACGTCGTTCATGAATTCATGAAAATGAACCCGGCGCTTGCGTTGGATGACCGTCACTTCATAGAAGAGGTCCATCAGCATCGTCTTGCCGCGGCCGACGCCGCCCCACATGTAGAGGCCCTTCACGGAGGCCCAGAGCTGGTTCTTCTTCTTGGCGAAGAGCCAGCCGAGCGAGCTTTTCTTGGAGGCGAGCCGGGTCTCGGCAAGGCGGGTGTTGAGCAGATCGAGATGTCTGACGGCTTCCCGCTGGACAGGATCCTCGGTGATCTCGCCCGATGCGATCAGAGCATCGTAGCGGGCGCTGAGCGCGCGGTTGACCGGCAGTTCCATCTTCAAAGGTGCTGCTCCCTCCATGAGGACTCATGGGGCCTTGGACGTGACTGTTGGCTCGGCGGAATAAGGTCAATGCGCCTTGGATGCAAGTCAAGTTATGGTTTGAATCTGTTACACTTCTTCACGTCAACAACTTTCAAACGATTGAATGGCCGTCATCTGAAAAACAGCTGAAAAGTCGGTCGGCTTCGATGACGCCGCCAGGAGCACAGGCCGTGGAGGATCGCTGGATGCAGAACCGAAGATGTCGTCGAGGAAGACTGCAGTGAGCTTTTGCCGTTACTGGGTCAACAATCGGCTTTTCGATCGACTCGAATTCCGCTTTCAAAATCACTACTGCCCAGATTAACCCGGCAATGATCTGTTGAGGCGATCCCCAGTTTATGAACTTGTCATTCCGGCTGAAGCGCAGCGGAAGGCCGGAACCCAGTAACCACCCGATTTTCCGTCTTGTTTCAGTCTCCGGCTACCGCGGGTACTGGTTCCCGGTCCTGCCGCTTATGCAGCAAACCGGGAAGACCAATCCGGGAGAAAACACCGTATCCCGACTTGATACCGATCGGAATTGTGTAGCTTTTTCTATGGCAAAAAAATCCGAATGTAGTTCCCAAACCGGGCAGCAGTGATTCCAAACGAAGACGCAACCAAAATTGTGCCGTCCAATAATCAACTCCGAACAAATCGCAGCGCAGGGTACTTTCGAGAAGTACGGGCGGCGCAGTCGATGTAACAAAGAACATTCCTGTGGGAGCCGAAAACAAAAGCAGCCCATGGGAATGAGAAAATAAAACAGGGAACCACTACGGAAAAGTATGTCGAAAAATCGCCCGCAGCCGGCAAGCCGGATGCGGGCGGGACGCACAGGGAGGGGGGAACGCTGTGCGGGAGGAGACAAGAACCCTTTGAGCAACAAGGGCTCCAGGGTCAGAACCCTAGCGCAGAAGCAGCGTCGACTTGCGGCCGCTTTGCAGTTCCTGGAGGTAAAGGAGCTGCGCGACGAGGTAGCATTCCGAGCGGTCGTCGAGGTCGGCCTTGCGGCCGCGCCCGTCGGTCAGAAGCCACGCGTTGCCGGCCTTGACGACGTCGCACTCGACCGGCTCGCCCGCATCAAGACCCGCTTTCTCGATAAGCTCGGAACCGACGCGGGACTCGTCTTCCGCATCGAGCCCTTTCATCTGGGCTCTCAAGCCGCGATAAACCTGCTGCACGCCGAGCGTTGCCACAATGGCCGTGACGACACTTTCGCCTTCCATCGCGGCAAAACGCAACACGCCGCCCTGTTGCGGGATCGAGTTGCTGGAACAGGGTGTGTGGTGCACATCGCCAAGCCCGGTCCATTCGGAGCGCAGCGTCACCGTTGCCGGCTGGCGCAACGCCGGCATTTCCCTGGCGAGCCGCTTTTCAGCCGCGCGCTTCGGGTTCTTGGCCGCGCGCTCGGCGGTCTGGGATTTACCGACGGCAATGGTGCCGCCGATCCGCAGGCGCCTGAAGACGATCACGTCCCGCATCAGGTCGGTGCGCTCGACACGCCAGCCGGCATCCAGCCAGGAGTTCTGATGAACCAGGCTGCCGCCTGAATTCGCCCACCAGGTGCGGTGCTCGCGTGCACTTTTCGGAAGGTTGGTTCCCAGAATGTCCTCGAGTTCGTCGAGCTTTGCTGCCCAGACGACATCCTCAAGACGAGCAAGGTGTTCGCGTAAAGGTTCGTATTTCGACATTGCACAGCCTTTCCGGTAGCAATGTGAATATACACTTATTACGCGCAGTGTCTAGCAGAATTACTGAGGCCGTTTAACGGAACAGGGAAATCGGCGATCCGGTCGACGTCTGACCGTTGAACTTCCCGGGTTCGCTGGAATAAAGCTGTGCGACGATCACGCCGGAACCATCCTTCAGAACGACCTGATTGCCGTTCAGATCCCATGCCGAGATTCCGGACAGTGTCGGGGTGGTACAACCTCTGGTATTTGCCCGGTAGCCGCCAGACCAGGTCGTCAGGGTCATGAATGCCTGGCAGTTGTCGCCCGAAGATGCCAGTTTCCAGCCACCCAGAAGGTCCGTCCGTCCCACCTGCTGGGCGTTGCTCGGCGCTGCAACCGGGTTGCTTGCAAGGTCAGCCGAAGCCCCTGTTCCGTCGGTCGTCGTGCCGACAGGCGGAGCGGCATTCGGATCCAGCGGATCAAGCGATGCCGAACCGACGGGCGTCGTCGGTGTCGCGGGCAGCGGCGCAGCATAGTTGGGGCCCCCAGAGAGCCTCTGGCACCCGGCGGCCAGAACCACCATTCCCAAAACCAAAACCAGCTTACCCGAGCGTTTCATGACGAATCAGTCCCTTAATCTCCGCCTCACCATCGTGGCATCTCTTAACTTACTATTTACTGAAAATCCAAAACACAGCGCAGTTGTCCGCAATTTCAGTGTGAAACACCGTCCTCAGCTGCCGTATTTCCGCCTGTCCGAACCCGCTCACCCGGCATCCCTGTCCCGGACCGGGCCGGCGTCACGAATTTTCGTTGTCAGAGACCGCCTTCCGTCAGCGGTGTTAGAGTTTCAAAATGGCGGCAACGTGGCGCCCAGCGCCACAAGACGTACCGGTGCGCACCGGAATCCTGGACATGCCGTTCCGGGGGTCTGCCGCTGCAACGGACCGGCCAGGCGCATTCTTTTTGCGCATTGCCAGCCGGGTGCCCTATGTCATCGGGGACCCGGACAACAAGGAACTCTCCATGCCAATCGCAATCTGGTGCATTCTCGCCGCTGCAATCCTGCCCATCCTGTCGGCCTTTCCGGCCAAGCTCAACAGGGAATTCGACAACTCAAACCCGCGCAACCCGGACTACTGGCGCGACGGGTTCAGGGCGCGGGCGCAGGCCGCGCAGGCCAACGGCTTCGAAGCGTTCCCGTTCTTTGCCGTCTCTGTTTTCGTCGCCATGAGCCAGGGCGCCTCGCCCTACTGGATCGACCAGTTGGCGGTGCTGTTCATCCTATTGCGGCTGATCTACGTGTTCTGCTACTGGACCGACAGGTCCAATCCCAGGTCACTGGCCTGGGCGGCGTCTTTCATCACAATTGTGGCGCTTTTCACGAGTTCACTATGGAGCTGAGCTTCCCGCCGGCCGAAAATTAATTGCAGGGAGCATTTGCACCGCGCGGCCGATTTCGCTAACGATGCAAGTGAATAGTACAGGTTACCGACGGGCAGAGGTGCATTGTGCGCACGACAGATCAGACGACAGATACCTTGCCGGCGCGCCGTCAGGAGACCCTGCAGCGTCAGCTTGCGGACCCGCATATCGTCGACGCCCTCATCGCCGAACGCGGCAAACTTGTCATGGCGAGCCCCTGGTGGCCGTTCATAAAGCCGTTTGCCTACAAGATTCTCAGATACCGGTCCGCCGTCGAAATGGCGGATACGATCGCCCAGATGGAAGCGGTCGATGTCTTCGCGCATTTGAGCGAAATTCTGACACTCAACGTGACCACGCTCGGTCTCGAGCGCGTGCCGACAAGCGGCCCGGTGGTGCTTGTTTCCAACCATCCGACCGGTATCGCCGACGGCATTGTCCTTTACGACGCCATCAAGTCGCGGCGCACGGACCTCGCGATCTTCGCCAACAGGGATGCGATCCGGATCAACCCGCGCCTGGCTGAAATGATCATTCCGGTCGAGTGGCGCGCGGATTTCAAGAGCCGGGCCAAGTCGAAAGAGACGATCAAGATCGCCTCATCCGCCTTTGCGACGGAACGGGTCGTGGTGCTGTTTCCCTCCGGCCGCCTCGCCTATTGGCACGACGGCAAGCTGACCGAGCGGCCCTGGATGACCTCCGCCCTCGCCCTGGCGCGCAAGAACAAGGCACCGATCATTCCGATGCATATGGGCGGGAGGAACTCCGGCCTGTTCTATTTCCTGGCGCGCGTGTCGACCGAACTGCGCGACATGACGGTCTTCAACGAATTGCTCAACAAGAAGGACGCTGCCTTCAACGTGCATTTCGACAAGCCGATCCGTCCCGAGAAACTGCAGGGCGACCTCACCGAACTCACCGAGCAGATGCGCATTCACTGCGCCGAGACACTCGCGACGGATCCGGACGCGGAATTCTGACCGCCGATCCGCATTTGATGTGAAATCATCCACAGGCCGGTTTGCCCTTCATTGGCGAATAAGACATGGTGCGGGAGACTTTAGGGAATCAGCCGCCTCATGCCAGTCTCGCCCGCCCTCCTCGCGGATGACGCACCACATCTTCACCTCAATGATCCGCCATCGGTGCGCCCGGAGGCGAAACCGCTGGCGGTTTTGCAGACCGTCTTCGGCTATGACGCGTTTCGCGGCCGGCAACGCGAGGTGATCGACACGCTGATCGACGGCAGGGACGCCGTCGTGCTGTTTCCAACGGGCGCCGGCAAGTCGCTTTGCTACCAGATACCGGCCCTGTGCCGGCGTGGCGTCGGTGTCGTGGTCTCTCCCCTTATCGCCCTGATGAAGGATCAGGTCGGCGCGCTGACGGCCGCCGGCGTCCGGGCCGCGGCGCTCAACTCAACCCTTCTGCCGGAAGAACAGGACCGCCTTCGCGACGCACTGCGCTGCGGCGACATCGACCTTCTTTACGTGACCCCGGAGCGCCTTGGAAACGAGAGCTTCCGGCGGTTTCTGGATACGCTCGAGATTGCACTCTTCGCGATTGACGAGGCGCATTGCGTCAGCCAGTGGGGCCATGACTTCCGGCCGGAATACATGTCGCTGTCCTGTCTCGCCGAACGTTATCCGGGCGTGCCGAGGGTGGCCCTCACGGCAACAGCGGACCCTCATACGCAAAAGGACATTCTCGCGCGCCTGAAACTGGAGGACTCCCAGGTCTTCGCGACCAGTTTCGACAGACCGAATATCCGCTACGAAATCGTCGAAAGATCCAACCAGCGCCAGCAACTGCTGGACTTCCTGGGCAAGCACAAGGGTGCAAGCGGCATCGTCTACTGCCTGTCGCGTGCGAAGGTGGAAGAGATTGCGGACTGGCTGACGGCAAAGGGGATCCGGGCCCTGCCCTATCACGCCGGATTGCCCTCTGATCAGCGCGCCGCGAACCAGGACGCCTTTCTCCTTGAGGAAGGGCTCTGCCTTGTTGCGACCGTCGCCTTCGGCATGGGGATCGACAAGCCGGACGTGCGCTATGTCGCGCATCTCGACCTGCCGTCATCCGTGGAAGCCTACTACCAGGAAACGGGGCGCGCCGGCCGCGACGGGGCGCCCTCGGAAGCCTTCATGGCCTACGGCATGGCCGATCTCGTACAGCGGCGCCGGATGATTGCCGAAGGTGACGCGCCGGACGACATCAAACGTGCGGAAAACACCAAGCTCAACGCGCTTCTCGGCATCTGCGAGACCTCAGGCTGCCGGCGGCAGGCGCTGCTGGCGCATTTCGGGGAAACCTATCCCCAGCCCTGCGGCAACTGCGACACATGCCTGTCTCCGGTGGAAACCTGGGACGGAACCGAATCCGCGCGCAAACTGATGTCCGCGATCTACCGGACCGGGCAGCGCTTCGGAACCGGCCACGTGATCGATGTGCTGCTTGGCAAGACCAGCGAGAAGGTGACCCGGTTTGCACATGACAAACTGTCGGTTTTCGGCATCGGACAGGAGCATTCCCAGAAAACCTGGCAGTCCATTGCGCGCCAATTGGTCGCCACGGGTTACATTGATGTGGACCATGCGCAGTTCGGGGCGCTCGTCCTGAGCGAAGCCGCGCGTCCGGTTCTGCGCGGCGACGAGACGATTTCATTGCGAAAGGACCGGAACGCCGCCGGTCTGAAACAGACACGATCCTCGCGAACGGCCTCGGTCGCCGACGAACTGGACGAGGAAGACAAGCTGCTGTTCCAGCGCCTGCGGCGCCTGAGAACCCAGATTGCGCGGGATCAGAATGTCCCGCCTTACGTGGTCTTTCCCGATGCCACGCTGGCCGGCATCGCGTCCGCCCGGCCGGTCACGCCCGATGCGCTGCTGAGCGTATCCGGGGTCGGCCAATCCAAGCTGGAAAAATACGGCGAGACGTTTCTGGAGCTTGTCGAGGCTTTTGAAGCCGGCGTTTGAGGGCAACCCGGCGCTGGTCCGGGTTGCGTGTCAGGTCACACCGGTCAGGAACCGGCCTTGGGCAATCCCTTGTAGGCCTCGGCACCCCATACGGATTTTACCCTGGCATCGCGGCCGCAGGCTTTCCGGTAGCCCTTGTAGGCTTCCGCGCGTGTCACATAGCCGAAACGGGTCAGCGTGCGCGCATTGCTCTTGTAGTAGGCCTGGTGATAATCCTCTGCAGGCCAGAAGACCGCTGCGCCTTCGACCGGTGTCACCACCCTTCCGCCAAGGACCTTGTTCGCCTTGGCAATCTCCGCGTTCGCGGCCTTGGCCTGCTTGTCGTTCAGCGGATGGATCGCAGTCGAATAGCCATAGCCGCGATCGCAGAACTGACCGCCCGGGTCGGTCACATCGACCGTGCGCAGGAAGATCCGGACCAAGTCCTGATAGCTGATCTGGTTTTCATCGAAATCCACCTGAACCACTTCACGGTGTCCGCCGCGCTCGTAGTTCTTGTAGGTGGGGTTCTGGCTCTTGCCGCCGGCATAGCCGGACTTG
Source organism: Roseibium sp. (assembly GCF_965229775.1). Taxonomy (GTDB): domain Bacteria; phylum Pseudomonadota; class Alphaproteobacteria; order Rhizobiales; family Stappiaceae; genus Roseibium. The sequence goes on along the minus strand of NZ_OZ245929.1, from coordinate 2,358,707 downwards.
ACGTCCCGGACACCCGGCAGCTTTTCAAGGTCCGATTCCACGCACCAGAAACAGCCGCCGGCGAAGATGGCCGTTTCGGCCTGTGCCGTGGCAACGGGGGCGACGCCGACAAGTACAGCAAGGAAAGTCTGCCGCAACAAACGCTTCATGTTGGATCCTCCATCGATTGCAGATAGAGGTAACGCATTCTCTTGCCGAGGCAACTCAACTCCGTTCGCACCCCCGCACAACGCCGTGAGATGACCGTGACCGGACGCCTCGGATCAGTCCTTCCAGGAAGTCGCACGTTCTTCAAAACCCGGCAGTTGCGGGTTGACCACGCAGAACCTGTGGCCGCTCGCCGCTTCCATTACCACCCAGTTGTCGAAGCGCCTGACGATCTTCGCGCCGAGTTTTTCCAGACGGGCAACCTCGGCTTCCGGATTGTCGGTCTCGATGTCCAGATGAACGCGCGCGGGATGCTCGACCGCCTGTAGCAGAATGCCGATTTCTCCATCCTTGCCGAACAGCCGCCGGTAGCGCGGGTTTTTCGGCGCGTCCTCCAGCGTGCGCCCAAGCGCCTGCGCCCAGAACGCGGCGTGCTCGTCGATATCACCGCCTTCGCAATCGATCACGAGATCTCCCAATCGGCTCTTGTGCATACGCGCCTCCAACTCTTCACTGAAATGAGAACAAAAATAGAACAAATGAAATGTAAGAGCAAGGGACGGGTGCGTTTCGAGCCGACTGGGGCTCTCGGTGCCGGCCAGTCAAAACGCAAGCCGGGATCGCAGGACATCAAATCGGGCGGTTTGCACCGTCTCCTACCCTCCGGACCGGGGCTCCCCGGCCCCGGATCTCACTTGCGTTCGTCCGGGGTGACAAACGAGATCAGATTTCATGACCTTCGCATCGTGTTCAACGGCCAGACATCCAGAAAAAACTCTCATCGTGAAGAGACTGCACGGTCCATCACGCGGGATGAGCGGCAGGATTTGAATCCGCGCGAATCTGCAGGCCTTCGCAGGCACGGTTTTGGGGCCATTCTTGAGCTTGTCGTCCCGGTTTGACGCGCAAGCGGCAAGACCGGGAACCAGTATCCCGTTTGGGCGAAGATCAAGGGAATACGAAGAGGCCAGAGTTTACTGGGTTCCGGCCTTCCGCTGCGCTCCAGCCGGAATGACAAGTCTCATGACTTAAGATGATCTCACCAGACGCTGTTCAGGGTAAACTGGACAACGTTGGCTCGAAACCAGCAATGACGTGCGGGCGAGAAGTTCGATGTTGTGAAGCGTTCCCGGCAGAAAATAAACCCCGGGCCGCCCTGTTGCCGCGCCCGGGGTCGTCAGGTTTACAATGAATTCACATCAGACCGCTGCTTCGGCAGGTTCCGTATCCGGCCTTCCCTGCCCCGACCAGTCGATCCTCTGGGTCACGAACATCGTGATGGACAGGGCGACAAAGGCGATGACGGAGCCGATCAGGAGCGCATAGTCCTGTTCCTGCATTAGGGCGAACAGAACAGCGAAGATACTTCCGAGCACCGCCAGCATCACCAGACCGGCCAGCCTGCTTTTGAGCGACGTGCCGATATAGACCGCGTTCAGCAGGGTCGCCGCTCCGGCTGCAATCAGGTAGGCCGGCGCATAGCCGACATGTTCGGCGAAGGCCAGCAGCATCACGTAGAAGACGATCAGGGCAAGGCCGACGAGAGCGTACTGGATCCAGTGGAACCGCCAGCCGGAGCGCATCTCCAGGACGAAGACCGCCAGAAAGGTCAGACTTATGAAGCCGATCGCGTATTTCAGGGATCTTGAAATTGTCTGATAGAAATTCACCGGCTCGACGAACTTCACGCCGAGGAGCTTGTCCTGAAGCGGCAGATGGCTCGTTTCCATGACCTTCGGGATGCCGCGCGCAAGATAGGGAATTGTCCAGGCGGCGTCGAAACCCGAGCTGGTGATGGTTCGCGTTTCCGGCAGGAAGGCACCAGTGAAACCGGGATGAGCCCAATCCGATTGAACGGCGACTTTCGTGGTCTGGCCGGCCGGTGCGACATAGATCGCCGTCGAGCCGTTGAGCTGCAGTTTCACGTCGAAGGAAAAGCCGGTCTGCCAGGCCTGGGGAGACACGGCTGCATTGATCCCGGATCGGCCGGATGACCGGCGGGGATCGCCGTCCGCACGCGCCAGGGGCCCAAGACCCGGTTCGAAGGGGACGGCTCCCGTTCCGGCCAGAGCGAGCGCGACCTCGCTCTTGAGCGCGCGGACATCCCGGATGCCGATAACGACAACGGCCCTGTCGGCCGCGACATCGATCGTACCGCCGTGCTTCGGTTCGAACATGTCGTCGGGAGGTGCGGCAAACGTGCCGTCAAGGTCGAGCCGCGCATTGTAGACGGGAAGCGTATAGATGGACTTCTTCCGTTCCTCGACCGCGATATCTCCGCCCACCGTCAGCCGCTCGGGAAACAGCACCGCCGTTCTGCGGACGGTCATGGTCTCGAAATCCTCACCGGAGCCCGTCGTGTAGGTTTCGGTGAAAGGGATCACCAGATAGGGGCCGTTGATCTCCTGTGTTCCGCCCCAGGAGCGGGCAATCTCGCGCGCGACATCCTTTGCCCGATGCGCGCGTTCCTCCACGAGCACCCAGACAAAGACGCTGGGAACAAGCAGCAGGAAGGAGAGCAGTCCTATCAGGACGAACTTGACGGCCGGCGAGCTCAGGAAGGTCAAGACCCTTGTCGTTGAAGGTTGCGGCGGCGGCACCGGGCCGTAAGTGGTGCCGTGGTCTGTGTTGTCGGTCATTCAAAGTCCCTCTGCGAGGCGGGCGCAACCGGGACAGCGCACCCAATGCGAAGAGCAGTCTTGCCTGATGGCTGGGAGAACCCATGGTGAAACCGGGCAGGGATTTCAGGGATTTTGTGCAGATCCGGTGCAGGACGGCGGGAAGAAACGGTCAAGAACCCGCGCCATCGCGCACAAAAAAGCCGCCCTGAAGGACGGCTTTTCGCAATTTGCTCTGAAATCGGGGGATCAGACCCGCCGTTCGACCATCATCTTCTTGATCTCGGCGATCGCCTTGGCCGGGTTCAGGCCTTTCGGACAGGCCTGGGAACAGTTCATGATCGTGTGGCAGCGGTAGAGGCGGAAGGGATCTTCCAGATTGTCCAGGCGTTCGCCGGTTGCCTCGTCGCGGCTGTCGATCAGCCAGCGGTAGGCCTGCAGCAGGATCGCCGGGCCGAGATAGCGGTCGCCATTCCACCAGTAACTCGGGCAGGAGGTGGAGCAGCAGGCGCACAGGATGCATTCATACAGCCCGTCCAGCTTGACCCGGTCCTCATGGGACTGGAGCCATTCCTTTTCCGGGGCGGGAGAGACCGTCTGCAGCCAGGGCTCGATCGAGCGGTGCTGGGCGTAGAAGCGCGTCAGGTCGGGCACCAGATCCTTGACCACCGCCATGTGCGGCAGCGGGTAGATCTTGACCACGTCACCGGCGATCTCGTCCATGCCCTTGGTGCAGGCAAGGGTGTTGGTGCCGTCGATGTTCATGGCGCACGAGCCGCAGATGCCTTCCCGGCAGGAGCGGCGGAAGGTCAGCGTCGGGTCGATCTTGTTCTTGATGTAGATCAGGCCGTCGAGCACCATCGGACCGCAGTCATCGGCATTGATGAAATAGGTATCGACCCTCGGGTTGCGGCCGTCGTCCGGGTTCCAGCGGTAGATGCGATATTCGCGCAAGTTGGTGGCGCCTTCCGGCTTGTCCCACACCTTGCCTTCCGTCACCGTGGAGTTCCGGGGTAGCGTCAGCTGAACCATCTCGTTACTGCTCCGCGTTGGGCCCGTGCCATGCCTTTCAGGGGCACGAGGGCCAAAACGTCCTCTCGCTCAGGTCGTGAGCTCAAAGACCATGTTGTCATTCGTCCGGCCTGTCACCTCATAGCCCCGGTTTGCCAGTTCGCTCAGGCAATCCTCGGACCAGTAAGGCCGGCAATTGGTTTCGAGAAGAATCACACGGGGCCACATGGCCTCGTCCGCGTGGCGGAGGAACGGCAGGACGACCCGGTCCTCAAATCCCTCCACATCCACCTTGAGTATGTCGATCCGTTCAAGTCCCTGCTGGTCCGCAATGTCGGTCAGCGGGCGAACGGTCACGTAGGTCTGGGTCCAGTTGCCGGCCCACTCGCCCCGTGTCAGGTCGGTCACGAAAGTGGCGAAACCGCAATTGCTGGGTTCGTGCCACAGCGGCAACGTGTCATCCTTCGACCCGACCGCGGTATTGACGACGGTCACGTTTTCCAGGTCGTTGGCACGCACGTTGAAACTCAGCTTGTGCGCGGTCTGCGGGTTCGCCTCGATGGCGACCACCCTTGCGCCGTGCCGGGCGGCAAATACGGCATAGGAGCCGATATTCGCACCGACGTCGACGAAGACCGTCCCCTCGTGCAGGTGCGGTTCCAGCAGACCGTGTTCGGCGCGTTCCGGCAGCCGTCCCTTGGCGAGGATCTTGCGATCGTCGTAGTTCTCGCCGGGGTAGATCCGGAATTTCAGGCCGTCCGCCTCAAGGTCGTAGGGCCCCTTGAAAACCCGCGCGACGAGCGCGCGGATGCGCTTGCGCAGGCCCCGTGAGAGATCATGCCGGTCGGCCAGACGCCAGGCAGCCCGAACCAGCCGTTCGGCCGGGTAGGTTCCGAACGGGCTTCTTGTGTCCAGAAGTGTTGCCGACTGGCTCACGCAGCGCGCTCCCTAGTAGACACGCGCTTTCGGCGCGATCTTTTTCGGGTCGATGCCGCCTTCCTCGAAGGTGGTCAGCGGATCGAGGACGACGGGACGGTAGTCGAGCTTCACGTCGCCTTCCTCGTTGACCCAGGCCAACGTGTGCTTGCGCCAGTTTTCGTCGTCTCGGCCCGAGAACGGTCCGTCCTTGAAATCCTCGCGTGCATGGGCACCGCGGCTTTCCTTGCGGGCCTCGGCGCCATAGACGGTGGTGATCGCATTCGCCATCAGGTTTTCCAGTTCCAGCGTTTCCACCAGATCGGAATTCCAGATCAGCGAGCGGTCGGAGACCTTGAGGTCCTTCATGTCGCTCCAGATATCGCTCAGACGCTTGCAGCCGGCTTCCAGGCTTTCCTGCGTGCGGAACACCGCCGCATCTTCCTGCATCGCGTGCTGCATCTTGTCACGCAGGTCCGCGGTCGGGATCGAGCCGCTGGCGTTACGGAGCTTGTCGAAGTGATCCATGATCTTTTCGCACGAGGCTTCGTTCGGTGCCGGCGTCGCTTCCTTGGGGTCGACGACTTCACCGGCCTTGATCGCCGCAGCACGGCCGAACACGACAAGGTCGATCAGGGAATTCGAGCCGAGACGGTTGGCGCCGTGGACCGATGCGCAGCCGGCCTCGCCCACCGCCATCAGGCCTTCCTGGATGCGGTTGGGGTTCTTGCCGTCCGCGTTCAGGACTTCACCCCAGTAGTTGGTCGGGATGCCGCCCATGTTGTAGTGAACCGTCGGCAGGACCGGGATCGGATCCTTGGTCACATCGACGCCGGCGAAGATGCGCGCGCTTTCCGAAATGCCCGGGAGGCGTTCGGCCAGCAGGGCCGGGTCGAGGTGATCGAGATGAAGGAAGATGTGATCGCCCTTCTTGCCGACGCCGCGTCCCTCGCGGATTTCCATGGTCATGCAGCGCGAGACAACGTCGCGCGAGGCCAGATCCTTGGCCGACGGCGCGTAGCGCTCCATGAAACGCTCGCCCTCGGAGTTGACGAGATAACCGCCCTCGCCGCGCGCGCCCTCTGTGATCAGACAGCCGGAGCCGTAGATGCCGGTCGGGTGGAACTGGACGAACTCCATGTCCTGAAGCGGCAGTCCGGCCCGGGCGACCATGCCGCCGCCGTCGCCGGTGCAGGTGTGTGCGGAGGTCGCGGAGAAATAGGCCCGGCCGTAGCCGCCGGTTGCCAGCACCACCATCTTGGCGGCAAAGCGGTGCATCGTGCCGTCATCGAGGTTCCAGGCGATCACGCCCTGGCAGACGCCGTCCTCGGACATGATCAGGTCGAGCGCGAAATACTCGATGTAGAATTCGGCATTGTGGCGCAGGGACTGGCCATAGAGCGTGTGCAGGATGGCGTGGCCCGTCCGGTCGGCCGCCGCGCAGGTGCGCTGCACGGGAGGGCCTTCGCCGTAGTTCTGCATGTGCCCGCCGAAGGGACGCTGATAGATCTTGCCCTCTTCGGTGCGCGAGAACGGCACGCCGTAGTGCTCTAGCTCGTAGACCGCTTTCGGGGCCTCGCGGGCCAGGTATTCCATGGCGTCGGTGTCACCGAGCCAGTCGGATCCCTTGACCGTGTCGTACATGTGCCATTCCCAGCAGTCCGGCGTCATGTTGGTCAGGGATGCGGCGATGCCGCCCTGGGCCGCCACCGTGTGGGAGCGCGTCGGAAAGACCTTGGTGATGCAGGCGGTGCGCAGGCCCTGTTCGGCCATGCCGAGCGTTGCGCGCAGACCCGCGCCACCGGCGCCGACAACAACCACGTCATAGGTATGGTCGACGAATTCGTAGGATTTGGCCATCCGGGTCAGCCTCCAAAGCCAATCTTGAGCACTGCGAAAATGCAGCCGAAGCCGATAAAGGCGCAGAAAAAGGTGTTTGCCATCAGCGTGAGGAATTTCAGACCCTCACCGTGGATGTAGTCCTCGATGATCACCTGCATGCCCAGCTTCATGTGATAGACGCCGGAGAGGATCACCAGCAGGAACAGGATCGAAACCAGGGGGTTCTTGAGGGTTTCGATCACGTCGCCGTGGCTCGAACCCTGGATCGAGATCACGAGGATCACGAAGAAACTGATCAGGACAACGTTGGCCACGGCCGTCAGGCGCTGCTTCCAGAAATGGTCGGTGCCTTCCTTGGCAGAGCCCAGTCCGCGAACCTTGTTGAGAGGGGTGCGCATATCGCTCATGACACTCTCCTTAGCGAACCATGTAGCCGATGATCCAGAGGATCAGCGTGAGTGAGACGGAACCGATGATCGTGGCCTTGGCAAGCCATTCACGGGCCTCCTTGCCGAAGCCGGCGCCCATGTCCCAGATGAAATGGCGCAGGCCGCCGAGCATGTGGTGCACCAGTGCCCAGGTGAAGCCGAACAGGATCAGTCGTCCGATGAAGGAACCGTAAATGCCGTTCACGAAGTCGAAGTAGGTCGGGCCGGCGGCGGCGGCGATCAGCCACCACGCCAGCAGGATCGTCCCGAAGTAGAGCGCCGCACCGGTGATGCGGTGCAGGATGGACATGACCATCGTCAGAATCGGCTTGTAGATCTGAAGATGGGGTGACAGCGGACGGTTGCCCCGCATATCGGCGTTCGACATGGAATTCCTCTCCCGTACGACGCTACCTTACGCTTACGCAAACGTAAGGAAATCAGTGCGTTGTCTAGAAAGGTTCTAGCGCCAAGATGGCGTCGCGTCAAAACATCAAAAAGGAGAATCTGGAAAGTTACTTTGCCCGTTGTGGACTTAAATCGATGAGATCCCGGAAATTACGTTCTGCGGCGCACAAAACTCTGCCCTTCCCAACGGATCAAAATTGCGTAACTCTCCCCTGCGTCATCTTATTTCCGGTGACGCGGGGCCGCTGGCCGGCGGTAACAGGAGGCACATTTCATGAAGAAAGCAATCGCGGAATTTGTTGGAACATTCACCCTCGTGCTGTTCGGGTGCGGGGCAGCCGTCATCGCCGGGATGGGGACCGGCCCGACCGCCATCGATGTCCTGGGAATCGCCTTCGCATTCGGCCTGTCCATCGTGGCGATGGCCTATGGCATCGGCATGATCTCCGGATGTCATATCAATCCTGCCGTCAGTCTCGGGGTCTACCTGGCCGGCAGGATGCCCGCGAACGAACTCATCACCTACTGGATCGCGCAGGTGCTCGGCGCACTGGCGGGCGCGGCAGTGCTTGCGATCATCCTGAGCGGCAAGGCCGACGGGTGGGACGGCGGTCTCGGACAGAACGGCTGGGGCGCAGGCAATTTCGGCGAATACAACATGATGTCAGCGCTGATCTTCGAGATCGTCGCGACCTTCCTGTTTCTCGTCTGCATTCTCGGCGTCACGCAAAAGGGTGCGCCTGCGCATCTCGCAGGTCTGGCAATCGGTCTGACGCTGGTCGTCATCCACATCGTCGGCATCAACGTCACCGGCGTTTCCGTCAATCCGGCGCGATCTCTCGGACCGGCGATCATCGGCGTTGCCAGCAACCCCGGCGCATTGGGCCAGGTCTGGCTGTTCATTGCCGCGCCGCTGATCGGCGGAGCCGCCGCAGGCCTCCTGTTCAAGTCCGGCATGCTTGCAGCGGAAGAAGAAAGCTAGAAAGCGGGACGGCGGCCGGAGATGCTCCGGCTGCCGGTTCGCAAGGGGCACTCAGCCGAACACGGACCAGCCGGTCCGTTTTGCGAAGGTCTCCATGGCTTCCGTGCCGAGCTTGGAATTGCCGTAACGGTTCAGGCCCGGCGACCAGACGGCGATCGAGGCCCGGCCCGGCGAAATCACCAGGATGCCGCCGCCAACGCCGCTCTTTCCGGGAAGTCCGACGCGAAAGGCGAAGTCGCCGGAGCCATCATAGTGACCGCAGGTCATCATCAGGGCGTTGATGCGGCGGCGGCGCTGGACGGCGACAAGCGCCGGCACGGTTTCCGCTTCGATCAGGAACCGCCCGGCGAGCGCCAGCTGGCGGCAACTCATCTCGATCGCGCACTGGTGACAGTAGGTGCCGAGCACCTTGTCGACATCGGACCGCATGTTGCCATGCGAGGCCAGATAATGCGCGAGCGAAAAATTGCGGTGCCCGGTCGCCAGCTCGGACTGCGCCACCTTTTCGTTGATGTGAATGCTGTCGTCGTCCGCGGCGGCCCGGATGAAACGGATCAGTTCCCCCAGCGCCTCGCGCGGGTTGGATCCGGCGAGGTAGGTATCGGTCGTGACCAGGGCGCCCGCATTGATGAACGGATTGCGCGGGATCCCGTCTTCCCGCTCCAGAAGCAGAATGGAGTCGAAGGACAGCCCGGAGGGCTCCCGCCCGACCCGGTACCAGAGCTGATCGCCGACGCGCCCGAGAGCCAGCGCAAGGGCGAACACCTTGGAAACGGACTGGATGGAAAACGGGACATCGGCGTCACCGGCGGTCATGAGACGCCCGTCCTCAAGCGCTACGGCGATGCCGAACTGATCCGGGTCGATGCCGGCAAGCTCGGGGATATATGTCGCCACCTTGCCCTTGTCGGCACTGTTTGCGGCCGTCTCGGCGATTTCCAGCAACAATTCCTGCATCGTCATCCTCCGGCCTGCATGCGCGCAGATCCATTGACCCAGCGGCAGCAGTTCGTCAGATCGCCGCCCCGGATGCAAGTCTCTTGTAGAGATGCAGCATGAAGATGGTCGCGAAAATCGGCGTCACCAGATTGAGGATCGGGACGGCCAGCAGGCAGGCGATGATCAGTCCTGCGAGAAAGACCGTGCCGCCGCGGGCGCGGCGGAATGCCTTCGCCTCTGCAGGCGGCAGGTAACGCATGGCCGCAAACTCGAAGAATTCACGGCCCAGCAGATAACCGTTGACGACAAAAAAGGCGACGAGATTGACGCCGGGCACCAACAGCAGCAACAGCGCGAACAGGTTGCCGACAATCACAACACCCGTGAACTTGAGGGTCTGGACCAGGGACTTGGAAAGCGGCAGAGCGCTGCCGGGACGGTCCGCGGGATAGTCCCGCGCATCGACGATATCGGCGATGTCATCCTGAAACAGGCCGGCAAGCAAGGCCGATATTGGCGCGATCAGGAAGCCGAGCACGAAGACCGCGCCAATGCCGGTCAGGATCGAAATCGACCATTCCGTCCAGCTGATCCAGGCGCTGCCGTCGCCCCACTCGGTCGCCGCGACACCCAGAAGATGGCTGACGATGCCCTGCAGGGCGAACCAGATCACGATCAGGATCGCGAGCGTGAACCCCAGCATTTTCCAGAAAATCTTGCGAAACGGCTGCTCGAATACCTGCGACATGGCGCGGGAAGCTGCTTGGAACATGAAACCTTCAAGTCTTTGTGAGCGACTGCAACGACATAGGTGCGGTGACAGGAAGGTGCAAGAGACCAGGTGGCGCGTGAGCCGGACAGCGTTCTAGAACTGTGTCCGCGCTTTGAGCGCCTGGGCCAGCGTTCCCTCGTCGAGATAATCCAGCTCGCCGCCAACCGGCACGCCGTGGGCCAGCTTGGTGACGTTGACGCCGAGCGGCGCAAGCTGATCCATGATGTAGTGCGCCGTGGTCTGTCCTTCGACCGTCGCGCTGATGGCCAGGATGACTTCGTTGAAGCTTTCGGAGCCGCAGCGATCGATCAGGGACGCCAGGTTCAGGTCCTCCGGGCCGATGCCGTCAAGCGGCGACAGGGTGCCGCCGAGAACATGGTAGCGCGCCTTCACGGCGCCGGCGCGTTCAAGCGCCCACAGATCGGCGACGTCCTCAACGACGACAAGAACCGTTTCGTCGCGCTTCGGGTCGGAACAGATGGTGCAGGGGTCCGAGGTGTCGACGGTGCCGCACACCGAGCAGATCCCGATTTCACTGACCGCGACACCCATCGCCTCGGACAGCGGAACCAGAAGCTGGTCCTTCTTCTTGATGAGATGCAGCGCGGCCCGGCGCGCAGACCGCGGCCCGAGACCGGGCAGCTTCGCGAGGAGCTGGATCAACCGCTCGATTTCCGGTCCCGCTACGCTCTTTTGTGCCATGTTCTCATCTTCTCTGACGGGCTGGAGGCTCGAAGAGGTTTGCCCCCTCACCCGGGTCTTCGACCCGGCCTCTCCCGGCGGGAGAGGCTATCCTTCTGATCTTGCCGTTTTCGGGTGCAGCAATGCGGCGCAGGTACCCAGCTTATTTTGCCTACCCCCGCGACTGCAGCGTGACCCTCAAAACGGCAGTTTCATACCGGCCGGAAGTCCGAGACCACCCATGAGTTCCTGGGTCTTTTCCTGGATGGCCATTTCCACCTTGGCGCGGGCGTCGGTATGCGCGGCCATGATCAGGTCTTCCAGAATCTCGCCTTCGTCCTCTTTCAGAAGCGAAGGGTCGATCTTGAGACCTTTCAGGTCGCTCTTGCCGTTCAGCGTCACCTTCACGAGACCGGCGCCCGCGACACCCTCGACCTCGATATCGATGATCTGTTCCTGCAGCGAGCCCATCTGCTCCTGCATCTCCTTGGCCTGCTTCATCATCTTGAGGAAGTCCATGGGATCTCTCCTTGCAATTTCTCAGGCGCGATGCGCCGCGTGTCCATTATCTGGGGTCAGCTATTAGAAGAACAACAGCGTCCGATCAATCGTCTTCGTCTTCACCGAGGGCTTCGTTGAGCAACGGGTCGCTCACCATCGGATCGGCCAGGGCCGCCTCGTCTTCCTCGGTGACCTGCACCTTCACATCGACGACCCTCGCCCCCGGGAACTGGCTGAGCAGGGCGGCGACGGTCGGGTGTGACTTGGCGTCGGACAGAAGCTGCTGCTGATTGGCTTCCTGTTCTTCGTGAATGGTCGGCCGGCCATGCTCACGCGACACGACAACGAACCAGCGCTGGCCGGTCCATTCGGTCAGCTTGCGGCCGAACTCCCCGGCGATGTCGGCGGGCGCGTCATCCGTCGGCTGGATCTCGATCTTGCCGGGTTCGAACTTCACCAGGCGCATCTGCCGCTGAATGGCGACCTTCATCGGAATATCGCGCTTTTCCGAGGCAAGGGCGGCGCAATCGTAAAGGTTCTTCAGCGCGGATTGCATTGTTTCCGGCATATGCTGCGGCTGCGTTTCGGCCTTGCCGGTGACCGGGGCGTGGTCCGGCAAGCCCCCGCTTATCGCCGCAAGCTGCGGCCTGCCGGCCGCCTGCATTGACGGTGCGCCACCGCCGTCACCCGGGCCATGATTTCCGGACGGTGGCGGCATGCCGACTGCCATTGCCTGGGCGCCGCCGCCGGACGGGCCGGCCCCGTGACCGCCCTGCCCGGCAGGGCCTGACGCCGAGGCCAGCGGGTTCTGGCCGTTTTTCACCTGGGTCAGCAATTCACCCGGATCGGGGAGATCGATCGCGTAGGCGAGGCGGACCAGCACCATGTCGGCGGCCTGCAGGGGCTTCGACGCGGTCTGAACCTCCTGGACACCCTTCAGCAGGATCTGCCAGGCGCGCGAGAGCAGGCGCACGGAAATCTTCTCGGCGAAGTCCTTGCCGCGCGCGCGTTCGGCTTCCGTGACCGTGGCCTCGTCCGCCGATTTGGGGGCCACCTTCATGCGGGTGACCAGATGGGTGAAATCGGCAAGATCCGTCAGCACGATCGCAGGATCCGCGCCAACATCATACTGGGCCTGAAGTTCTGAAAGTGCCTCTTCGATGTGCCCCGACATCAGGTGCCCGAACAGATCGATGACGCGCGCCCTGTCAGCAAGCCCGAGCATCTGGCGCAGATCGTCCGCTTCGATCGCGCCGGTCTCATGCGCCATAGCCTGATCGAGCAGGGACAGGGAATCGCGCGCGGAACCCTCGCCGGCCCGGGCAATCAGCAAAAGCGCCTCATCCGAAATCCGGATGTTTTCCGCGTCGGCGATCCGGCGCAAAAGGCCGATCATCTTGGACTGGTCGATCCGTCTCAGATCAAAGCGCTGGCAGCGCGACAGCACCGTGATCGGCACCTTGCGGATCTCGGTCGTCGCAAAGATGAATTTCACATGCTCGGGCGGTTCCTCAAGCGTCTTGAGCAAGCCGTTGAAGGCCGCGTTGGAGAGCATGTGCACTTCGTCGATGATGTAGACCTTGTAACGCGCTGTCGCCGGACGGTAGCGCGCCGCGTCGATGATCTCGCGAATGTCGTTGATACCCGTGTGGGAGGCTGCATCCATTTCGATCACGTCGACATGACGGCCCTCCATGATCGCCTTGCAATGGGTGCCTTCCCGTTCGAGCTTGACGGTCGGTTTGTCCGCTTCTCCGGGAATTTCGTAGTTCAGGCCACGCGCCAAAATCCTTGCGGTGGTTGTCTTGCCGACACCGCGCACCCCGGTCAGCATCCAGGCTTGGGCAATCCGCCCAGTCTCGAACGCGTTTTCCAGCGTCTGCACCATCGGCTCCTGGCCGACCAGATCCTCAAAATTCTTCGGCCGGTACTTGCGCGCCAGGACACGGTACGCACCGTCCTGGCGGTGATCGCCGGAATCGGAATTGCTGTTCGTCACCGGTGCGGGCGCACCTTCCTGCGGAAAACCTGACTCGTCCATGAGCGGCACCATACCGCCTTTTTCGAAAATGGGGACGGCAAGATTGCGTTTTTCTGTGAAATGCGGATTGCACAAGCCGGGACCAGTCAACGGTGGCCCTGGTGCCTGCACAAACAAAAATGCCGCCCGGAGGCGGCCGCCGCAAAGTATGCGGGTTTCATGAGGGTGGGAGGCTGGCACGGCGACCCGTGCCGAGGCTCGTTAGGGCTGCTTCCTTCCGGACCTGACCCGGTTGGCGAGTGGCTCGTCCACCACCAACCTCCCGAGCGCCTTATATCAGATGCCCCCTGGGGTTTGGCAAGGGGCTGCCAGAGGTTTTTTGTTTGCCGGGGAAACGGCCGCGTCAGGGCCGCAAGGTCGCCAGTTTCAGACCGAACCCCATGAACACCAAACCGGTAATGCCTTTCAGCCAGCGCTGGAAGGCCGGGCTCCCGGCAGCTTTGGAGACGCTGGAGAGCAGAAGCACCATCGCCCCGAACCAGATGACGTTGATCAGCGCATGCACGGCAACCAGAGAGAAGGCCGCCGCCACGGCGCCCGCCCCCTCGGGAATGAACTGCGGAAAGGCGGCGAGATAAAACATGGAGACCTTCGGGTTCAGCGCATTGGTCAAAAACCCCTCGCCGCAGGCCCGGATCATGGTGCGCCGGCGCCGGGCCGGGGCAACGGATCCGGAAGCAAGCACGCGCCCGGTCAGGGCATCGCGGAGCGCTTTCAGGCCGATCCAGACCAGGTATGCCGCACCGAGCATCTTGACGACGAAAAACGCCTCTGCCGAATGCACGAGGATCACGGAGATGCCCAGGATGGAGAGAGTTCCGTGCAGGAAGAACGCAGCGACGAAGCCGGCGATGTTGAAGGCGGCCGCTCCCTTTCCGGATGTCGGCACGGTCTTCGCGATGAGAACACCATTCGGTCCGGGCGACATGACCAGAAGCGCGGCGACAAGTGCAAAACTGAGGAGTGTTTCAAGGGGCATGGCGTCGTCCGGAAATGTCGAGGTGGCGGGAATATTCACGAAAACAGCTTCGCTTCGCGAGCAATCTACCCATATGTTGGACAAATGCAATTTTCGCGGGCTTCCCGACTTCGGGCGTCCGCAGACCAAAGCAACCGGACACCCGACCATGACTTCCTTTGCCCTCAACCCACGCCTTGAAGGTGACAGCATTTTTGTCGCCGATCTGCCGCTGTCCTCGGTACGGCTGATGAAAGATGCCAATTATCCGTGGCTGTTGCTCGTGCCACGCAAATCCGACCTCGTCGAGATCATCGATCTGGACGACAGCGACCAGATGCAGTTGATGCGGGAAATTGCGCTGTCCAGCAGCGCGCTCAGAACGGTCACGGAGTGCGAGAAACTGAATGTCGGCGCGCTTGGCAACCAGGTATCACAGCTTCATGTTCATGTGATCGCACGGTTCCGCAATGACAGCGCATGGCCCGGCCCCGTCTGGGGCGTCGTTCCGCCGGCAGACTATGAGACCGACCACGCCGACCGGCTGATCGGCGATCTCAGGGACGCTCTCGCTGACGTGCAATAGGCCGCGCTGGACACACCATCCGTGCGGCCCTAAAGTCCGCCCAAACGCTTTCCTTCCCAAAAAATTTTCAGGGACCTTACCATGCGAGCAGCTGCCGCCAGTCTCCAGGCAATGGAGATGAGCTTTATCGACAACACCCTCGACAGGCAGTCGGAACGGCGCGGTGAAATCAGCTACCTGAAAGGCCTGCTCGACCTTGCCGAAACGCGGGTCGTGCTGTCCACGGACAAGACGCTGGTCTTTCGGAACGAAGCCGAGAACGGCATCGGACACGATCTGGGATCGGCGCTGGCGCTCGGCGCAAGCGCCGACGAAATGGTGTTCCTGGGCCTTCGCCCGGATAGCGGCCAGGCCCTGTTCGCAACGACATTGCCCTGCAGCGACGAGGATCTGGAAGCAAACGAGAGCCTGCTCGTTCAGGACCTGCGCAACCTTGCGCTCCAGAATGCGTTTTCGACCGAAGATCTCAGCGTCCTTGCCCAGGCGCGGGCGCTGATCCACTGGCACCGGACCCACCAGCACTGCTCCAGGTGCGGTGCGAAGACCCATATGGCGGAAGGCGGCTACCGGCGCGACTGCCCGTCCTGCGGCGCTCCGCATTTCCCCCGCACCGATCCTTGCGTGATCATGCTGATCACGCATGAGGACCGCGCCCTGCTCGGCCGGCCCGCACGTTTGCCGGAAGGCGTCTACACCACGCTGGCGGGCTTCATGGAACCCGGGGAAACAATCGAGGCGGCGGTCAGACGGGAGGTGTTCGAGGAAAGCCGGATCCGGGTCGGCGAGGTCGCCCTGGTTTCCAACCAGCCCTGGCCGTTTCCCGCCAATCTCATGCTTGGCTGCATCGGCACGGCAACGTCCCTCGACATCGAGATTGCCGATGACGAACTGGAGGCGTGCAAATGGTGCGACCGGGCGGAGGTGCGCCAGATGATCGACGGCACCCACCCGGAGGAACACCGGATACCGCCATCCATCTCCATCGCCTATGAACTCATCGTCGGCTGGCTTGAAGAGCGTCTGTGATGACCTGGTGCATTTATCTGACCCATCCCGAGGTCGCGATCGACCCGAATGTCCCCGTCCCTAAATGGGGCCTTTCGGAGGTTGGCCGCGCGCGCGCACAACAGGCGACCGGGCTCCCGTTCGCATCTGGGATCGGCGCGGTCGTCTCCAGCGGGGAAACGAAGGCGATCGAGACCGCGGCGTATTTTGCCGCAATACAGAACCTCACACCGCTCGTGCGCGCGGATCTTCACGAGAACGACAGATCGGCAACCGGCTTCCTGCCCCCTGCCGAATTCGAGGCGGTCGCGGACCAGTTCTTCGCCGATCCCGCAACCTCCGTGCGTGGCTGGGAACGGGCGATCGACGCACAGGCACGCATCCTGAACGGCGTGAAGGACGTCATTGCGGGCATCGCACCGGAGACGCCCGTTCTCTTTGCCGGTCACGGGGCGGCAGGCACACTGCTGATGTGCCACCTGATGGGAACGCCAATATCCAGGTCGCATGACCAGAAGCGCGGCGGCAGCTGGTACCGGTTCGAAAAAGACTGGCTCACGACACAGGCGGCGGGTGATTTAAGCTGGATCGAGGTCTGATGCCGGTCGGACTTCGCCGCGCGCCGTGCTAAGCTTGCCGCCGAGATTCAACTGCTGGAGCCTGCCGTGATCCGAGGTCTGACACTTGCCCTTGCCGCGCTTCTGATACCGCTCGTTGCCCTTGCCGGCAGTGCAAATGCGGGAAAATACGATGCCCAGTTCCGTCAGTTTCTGAATGAGACCGTCATCCCCGAGGCGAAACGGGCCGGTGTGTCACAGGCAACTCTGGACAGGGAACTGGCAGGGTTGACGCCGGATACGTCGCTGCCGGGCCTTGTCGGACCGGGCGGCAAGGGCGCTCCGCCGAAGATCAATTTCCAGGCCGAATTCCGGTCTCCGCAACGCTACTTCCGGGACAGCCAGTTCAATTCGCTGGTCCCCGGTGGCCGCCGCCTCATGCAGAAGCACGCGGCAACGCTTCAGAGAATCGAGGCGAAATACGGTGTTCCCAAGCGGATCATCCTGGCGATCTGGGCGCGCGAATCCGGCTATGGGGGCGCCAAGATCCCGCATGACGCCCTTAGAGTGCTGGCAACGCAGGCCTTCATGGGCCAGCGCGCCGACTTCTTCAAGGGCGAGTTGATCGCCGCGCTGAATATCCTTCAGAAAGGTGATGTCTCCCGCAGTGCCATGCGAAGCTCCTGGGGCGGGGCCATGGGGCAACCGCAATTCCTGCCGTCTTCCTACCTGAAATATGCCGTCGACTTCGATGGTGACGGCAAACGCAACATCTGGACGTCCCAGGTCGATACCATGGCCTCGATCGCCAATTACCTTGCCGCACACGGTTGGCAGAAAGGCCGCGACTGGGGTTATGAGGTCCATCTTCCGGAGACGGTCTCCTGCACCCGCGAGGGCCCGGACAACCGGCAGAAAATATCCCGGTTTGTCGGCGAAGGCGTCAAGCGTGTCAGCGGCAAACCCTTTCCGGACAATGAGATCAACCGTCCAGGCAACATTCTTCTGCCCGCAGGCCGCTATGGTCCGGCTTTCATAGCCACCGAGAATTTCTACGTCCTCAAGGAATACAACGAGAGCGACACCTATGCGCTTTTCGTGGGCCACCTTGCTGACCGCTACGGCAGCAACAAGCCCTTCGTCGCCAGCTGGAAACCGATGAAGGACACGACGCGCGGGGCGGTGCGCAATCTCCAGGTTCGCCTTGAAGGTCTCGGCCATGATGTCGGCGGTGCCGATGGGCTGATCGGCTTCAAGACGCGCCGGTCCATCGGCAAGGACCAGGAAAAGAATGGTTTCTTTGCGACTTGCTGGGTTGGGTGAAAACACCCTTAAAAAAAATACGTACAAAACAAACTAAAAGCCACACATCAAGCAATGGTTCAGTAATCAGATCCATGTAAACTTTGTCGAACTACTCACGTTATCGGCAATTTTAACTACGCATGAGACTGTTTCGGCAACAACCACTAGCTTCAGCCTCACTGGTGTTTACCGGAGCACTTGTGCTTGCCCTTTCCTTTTTTTCGGTTTCCCTTTGGGAATTCAGTCGAACAGAAGCCGATGACCGAGCCCGGATTGTGCAACTCGCCGAGGCGTTTGTCGGCCAATATGCCGAACAGCACTCAGCGGGCATGCCTTTACCCGCCGCGTTCCGGCGGATGGGACTCGAGACCTTTCTTCAGGCCCGTCTCGGCAACACAAGCCATGCCCCCATGACTGTAAGGGTTCCTGGGCGTCCCGGTGCTGAACTCGGCTATACGGAGCCGCTCGCGCATGTTGCCGACACGATCGACCGCATCGCTGCGAGCGGGAATGCCGGCATTCACGAAGAGCTGCGTGTCGAGGACTGGCGTGTCGTCGGCCGTTCGATATTCCCGACCCTGGCGACGTCCGAGGTCTGCGTCACCTGTCACAACAGGGAATTGGGCAGCGCGCGTTTTGCCAAGGGCGACGTGATGGGTGCCTTTGTCGTTGAGTCCGACCTCACCGGTTATGTTGCGAGAAGCCTGGCCTATGCGGGTTTCGCGTTCGGACTGCTGCTGCTGGGCTATCAGATCCTGGCCAACCGCGAATACCGGCGAACCCGGGCCATCGTGGAACTTGAAAGCCAGGTGCAACTTGAAAGACAGAGACGGGAGGCGGAAGCACATTCAAATTTCGTTTTGTCCCACGATTCCCTGACGGGCCTTGTGCGGCGTTCCGTGTTCATGGAAAAGCTCGGCGACATCTGCGCGGAAGGTTGCGAAAAAAGGTTTTTCCTGGCGCTGATAGATCTCGACGATTTCAAGACGATCAACGATACGATGGGACACGATGCGGGGGATGCCCTGCTCGTCGCCATTGGCAGCCGGTTACAGAACCTTGCCATTGATGCCTCAGGACTGGCGGCAAGACTGGGTGGCGACGAATTTGCCCTCCTTGTCCCGAAAACCGAACGCATCCCTTCCATGCGATCGATCGGTACCAGCATCGTTGACCTGGTCCGCCGTGAAGTGACCCATGACAGCTTTTCGATCCAATCAAGCTGCTCCGTCGGCCTGTCCGAATGCGGGCCCGGACAGTTGCACGATAGGAAGAGCTTCCTGAAATATGCGGACGCGGCGCTTTATGTCGCCAAGAACGGAGGCAAGGATCAGTACTGCGAATTTGATGACGGTATCCGCCGCGACCTGAACCGGCGGTCGCTCATAACCTCCGCACTTCCCCAGGCCATCCGGCACAACGAGTTGAGCGTGGCGTTCCAGCCCAAGATCTGTCTTGCGAGCGGGCTGCCAGTGGAATTCGAATCGCTAGCCAGGTGGGACCTGCATTCAAAGCCCGTATCGCCGGGCGAGTTCGTCAAGATCGCCGAAGAAACCGGCACGGTGCTCGAACTTGACCTTGCAACGCTTGCCAAGGCTGCCGAATTCGCGGTTTGTGCCATCAACCTTACGGGAACGCAGGTCAGGATCAGTTCAAATGTCTCGGCTCTCGGGTTCAGAACACCGCAGATTGCAGACAGGATTCTTGATTGCGTCACGAAGGCCGGATTGCCGCCGCGATGTCTGACGATCGAGGTGACTGAAAGCGTGCTCGTGGAGAATGTGGCATCGGCAAACGAGAGCCTGAGCAGCATGCGCGCAAATGGTGTTCGCGTTGCCCTGGATGATTTCGGAACCGGCTATTCGTCACTGCGCTACCTGCAGCAACTGGTCTTCGACGAAATCAAGATCGACCGTTCCTTCCTCCAGGACATCGCAAAAAACAATGAAAAGCATTTTCTGTTCGCGAAGATCGTCGAAATGGCGAAGGGCCTCAACAAGGAAGTGGTCGTCGAAGGGATTGAAAATCAGGCCCAGTTGAACCTCGCCGTTTCAACCGGTGCAAATCTCGGCCAGGGCTACTTCTTCTCCAAACCTCTGGACCAGACCGCAGCCCTTGCCTACGCCCAAAGGCTCACACGCGATCGTTTCGGATCACAAGCCGTTTGATGTTTGTGCTGCAATCGAAAGGCCCTGCCAGCAAAATCAGGCGTTCACAACGCCTTCCGGTGCCGTTTCCAGGCGGAAAGCGGCGGCCATGAGCGCCCGGGTGTAGTCGGTTCTCGGTGCATCGAAAATCTGCTCCGACGGCCCGGCCTCCACGACCTTGCCCTGCCGCATTACGATCACTTCGTTCGCAAGCGCCCGCACGACCTTCAGATCGTGGGAGATGAAGAGATACGCGAGGCCATGCGCCTTTTGCAGATCGCGCAGCAGATCGACCACCTGGGCCTGCACGCTCATGTCGAGCGCGGAGGTCGGTTCGTCGAGCATGACGAACTTGGGTTCCAGAACCATTGCGCGCGCAATCGAGATCCGCTGCCGCTGACCGCCCGAAAACTCGTGCGGATACCGGTGCCGCATGCCGGCCTCCAGCCCGACTTCGACCAGGGCCTGGGCGACTTTCCGGTCCCTGTCCTCATAGGACATTTCCGGGAAATGAACCTGCAGCCCCTCGCCGACGATATCGGCGACGGACATGCGCGGTGACAAGGCGCCGAAGGGATCCTGGAAAACGATCTGCATGTCCCGGCGCAGAGGCTTCATCTGCTTCCACGAGTTCTGCTGTATCTCGTTGCCGTCGAACGAAATCCGTCCGGTCGACGAGATCATGCGCAGGATCGCCAGACCGAGCGTCGTCTTGCCGGACCCGCTCTCACCGACGATCCCCAGTGTCTGTCCCTGCCTGACCTCGATATCGATGCCGTCGACGGCCTTGATGTGGTCGACGGTCTTGCGCAGGAGACCACGCTTGACCGGGAACCAGACTTTCAGATCCTCCGCCTGCACCACGACCGGCTTGGACTTGTCCGTCTCGGGCGGTTCTCCCTTCGGCTCGGCGGCCAGAAGATGCTTGGTGTAGTCGTGCTGCGGATTGTCGAAGATATCCGCGACCGGCCCCTGTTCCACGATCTTGCCGTCCGTCATCACGCAGACGCGGTCCGCGAATTTGCGCACGATGCCGAGGTCGTGGGTGATGAACAGCATGGCCATGCCCTGCCGGCGTTGCAGTTTCTTCAGGAGTTCAAGTATCTGTGCCTGTACGGTCACGTCGAGCGCCGTCGTCGGTTCATCGGCAATCAGGAGGTCGGGTTCGTTGGCGAGCGCCATGGCGATCATGACACGCTGACGCTGTCCGCCGGAGAGCTGGTGCGGATAGGATTTCAGCCTGGTTTCCGCCTCGCGAATGCCGACCTGGTCGAGCAGTTCCAACACCCGCTTGCGCGCCTGCGCTTCGCCCATGCCCCGGTGGATACGCAGCACTTCCGAAATCTGCTTTTCAACCGTGTGCAACGGATTGAGCGAGGTCATCGGTTCCTGGAAGATCATCGACACCGCATTGCCGCGGATCTTGCGCAACTCGTTGTCGCTCGCCTTCAGAAGATCCTGACCGTTCATCAGGATCTCGCCGGACGGGTGGGACGCCGCCGGATACGGCAGCAGCTTCAGGATCGAGAGCGCGGAAACGGACTTGCCGGAACCGCTTTCACCGACCAGCGCGATCGTCTCGCCCTTGTCGATGTCGAAGGAAATCCCGTCGACGGCGAGCGACTGGCCCTTGCCCTGGGCAAAGGCGACCGAAAGGTCCTTGACGGAGATGAGCGTGCGGCTAGCCATTGGCACCTCCCTGCGCCAGGCTCTTGCGCGGGTCGAAGGCGTCGCGCACGGCTTCGCCGATAAAGATCAACAGGCTCAGCATGATCGACAGAACGAAGAAGCCGGTGAGGCCGAGCCAGGGCGCATTGAGGTTGTTCTTTCCCTGCCGAAGAAGCTCGCCGAGTGACGGTGATCCGGGCGGCAGACCCAGCCCGAGAAAATCCAGCGCCGTGAGCGTCGAGATCGATCCGTTAAGGATGAACGGCATGAACGTGAGGGTCGCGACCATGGCGTTGGGAAGCAGGTGCCGCCACATGATCACCGGATTGGAGACCCCGAGCGCCCGCGCGGCGGAGATATATTCAAAGTTCCGCCCCCTCAGGAACTCCGCGCGGACCACGCCGACGAGAGCTATCCAGGAAAAGGCGAGCAGGATCGAGAACAACACCCAGAAGCCGGGTGTGAGCACCGATGAAATGATCAGAATGAGATAGAGGGTCGGCATCGCAGACCAGATCTCGGTGAAGCGCTGGAAGCCCAGATCGACCCATCCGCCGTAATAACCTTGCGTCGCCCCCGCAGCGATGCCGATCACCGACGAGGCAAGCGTCAGCGCAAGTCCGAACAGGACGGACAGCCTGAAGCCGTAAAACAACCTGCCGACGACGTCCCTGCCCTGATCGTCCGTCCCGAGCCAGTTCCAGTTCCCCAGGGTGCAGTTCGGGTCCTCGTCTCCCAACGGGTACTGAACGCAGCGCTCCGCCTTGGGAATCATCCATGTCGGCGGAGACGGGGCGGCAACCGGTATCTCGTTGTTGACCGTGTTGTAGGAGTAGCGCACCGGCGGCCAGAGCATCCAGCCGTTGGCGTTGATTTCCTCCTGGATGAAGGGATCGCGGAAATCCGTGGTCGCCAGAAACCCGCCGAACTTCTCTTCCGGATACTCGGTGAAGACCGGTGTCAGGAACTCGCCCTTGTACATGGCCACGATCGGCCGGTCGTTGACCAGAAACTCGGAAAACAGGGTCATGAAGAACAGGACGAGAAAGATCCACAAGGACCAGTACCCGCGCCGGTTCGCCTTGAAATTCTCGAGCCTGCGCCGGTTGATTGGCGAAAGGCCCCGCTTGACCGGCGGCGGCGCCGTCTCTTCCGGCAACGGGTTCAGGACATCGTACCCTGCCCCTTCGAGATCCTTGTCAAGGCGCGTATCCATGGATCACACCTCCCGGCTTTCAAAGTCGATCCGGGGATCGATCCAGGTGTAGGTCAGGTCCGAGATCAGGTTCACGATGAGACCCATCAGGGCAAAGATGTAGAGGGTTGCGAAGACGACCGCGTAGTCCCTGTTGATCACCGATTCGAAGCTGAGAAGCCCCAGTCCGTCCAGCGAGAAGATCTGCTCGATCAGGAGTGACCCGGCGAAGAAGGCCGAGATGAAGGCACCCGGGAACCCGGCCACCACGATCAGCATCGCGTTGCGGAAAACGTGGCCGTAGAGAACCTGGCTTTCCCCAAGCCCCTTCGCCCGCGCGGTGATGACATACTGTTTTCGGATTTCATCGAGGAACGAGTTTTTCGTCAGCAGCGTCAGGGTCGCGAAAGCCGAGAGAGACAGGGCAATCAGCGGCAGGACAAGGTGCCAGAAGTAATCGATGATCTTTGCGTACCAGGACAGCTCCGCCCAATTGTCCGAGGTCAGCCCGCGCAAGGGGAAGAAATCCCAGAACGACCCGCCGGCGAACAGGACAATGAGAAGCACCGCGAACAGGAACCCGGGGATCGCATAGGCGATGATGATGATCCCGGATGTCCAGATGTCGAACCGGCTTCCGTCCTTGACTGCCTTGCGGATACCGAGCGGGATCGAGATCATGTAGGAGATCAGGGTCATCCAGAGCCCGAGCGAGATGGAGACCGGCAGTTTTTCCTTGATGAGATCGATGATGCGGATGTCCCGGAAATAGCTCTCGCCAAAATCGAACCGGGCGTAGTTCCAGAGCATCGTCAGGAACCTTTCAAGCGGCGGCTTGTCGAAACCGAACTGCGCTTCCAGTTCCTTGATGAATTCCGGGTCGAGCCCCTGAGCGCCGCGATACTTGGACGTGACCGCATCGCCCGCGGTCCCGCTCCCGCCAGAGGCTTCGTTGCCGGTCGCTGAAAAGTCGCTGCCTCCGCCGCTGATCCGGGCGGTCGCCGACACGTCCGTTCCCTGGAGTTGCGCAATCACGCGTTCCACGGGCCCGCCGGGCGCGAACTGGATGATGATGAAGTTGATGGCCATGATCCCGACGAGGGTCGGTATCATCAACAGGACACGGCGTAGGATATAGGCGCCCATGGGGTTATTTCGTTCCCTTTTTCCTTGGACTTATGAAGCGCACTGACACTGCCACATTCAGGTTTTACCCGGCTTTGCCGATCTTTTCCGCTTTTTCCTGGTCTATCCACCAGAGATCTTCCACCGGAAAGAAATAGCGTGGCGTGACGTCCGGGTGTCCGAACATGTCCCATACCGCAACGTTATGCACAGGTTTGAACCATTGCGGCACCCAGTAGTGGCCGGATCTGAGGACCCGGTCGAGCGCGCGCGCCGCCACGACCATCTCCTCACGCGTGTCGGCTTCCAGGGCCTTGTCGATCAGGGCATCGACAACGGGGTCGGAAATACCGGCGATGTTGTAGGTTCCCGGTGTTGCCGCGGCCTTGGACCCCCAGGACGTACGGATCGCCTCGGAAAGCGTCGCGTTCAGGGAATAGCGCCGCGAGCAGATGTCGAAATCATAGTCGTTCAGCCGCGACTGATACTGCGCCGGGTCCACAAGCCGGAAGGTGGCGTTTACCCCGAGCCGTTCCAGGTTCTTGATAAACGGATTGATGATGCGCTCGAAAGCAGGCGAATTGTTCAGGAACTCGATCGTCAGCTGCTGTCCGTCCGGTCCGACCAGGCTGGTGCCCTGACGTTCGTAGCCGGCTTCCTTCAGGAGGTCGTTGGCCTGCCTGAGCAGTTTCCGGTCAAAACCGGACCCGTCGCTGACCGGCTGAATATATGCGGTTTCAAAGACGCTCTCGGGGAGCTTGTCGCGATAGGGCTCCAACAGCGCCAGTTCGTCCGGCGCGGGCAATCCTTCCGCCTTCATGTCCGAATTCTCGAAAAAGGATTCGGTCCTCTGATAAAGATCGTAGAACAGATTCTTGTTCGACCATTCAAAATCGAACGCGTAGCTGAGCGCGCGACGGACCCGCGGGTCCTTGAACTTCTCGCGGCGCGTGTTGATGAACCAGCCCTGCGCGCCGGAGGGGCGTCCGTCCGGAAACTCCTTCTTGACCACGCGCTTTTCGACAACTGCCGGGAAAGTGTACTCCGTCGCCCAGAATTTGGACCGGAACTCCTCGCGATAGGTCATTTCGCCTTTCTTGAAGGCCTCGAACGACACCTGCAGATCGCGGTAGAAATCAACGCGGATCACGTCGAAGTTCTTCTGTCCCTTCAGGACCGCCAGATCATTTCCCCAATAGTTCTCGACCCGGTGGTATTCGACATAGCGGCCGACCGCGTGTTTGCCGACCTTGTAGGGGCCCGACGACAAAGGCGATGTCAGCGTGCTCTGCTTGAAATCATAGGCGGTGTAGTAGCGCTTGGAAAAAATCGGCAGACCGGCAACGAGCAACGGCAGTTGCCGCGACTGATTGCCGGAAAAATGCAGGGCAACCCGGTATTCGTCCAGGATCTCGGCATCCATCAGTTCCTGGATGTTCTGGCTGATCTGCGGATGCCCGTCTCCCTTGAGCAGCATCAGCGAAAAGGCGACGTCCTCGGCGGTCAGCTTCGAACCGTCGTGGAAACGCGCTTCCGGCCGCAGATTGAACGTGTAGGTGTTGCCGTCTTCGGAGACCTCCACCGTCTCGGCAAGAAGGCCGTACATGGCATCTGGTTCGTCATAGGCCCGCACCATCAGCGTGTCGAAGCACAGTTCCATGCGCGGCGGCGCATCGCCCTTCAAAATGAAGGAATTGAACGTGTTGTAGGTCAGGGTGTTCTGATTGTAGTACCAGTAAGGCGCCTGGAAGATGAAGGTTCCACCCTTTGGAGCGTCGGGGTTCGCATAGTCGAAATGCGTGAAATCGGGACCGTATTTGAGATCACCGAACACCGACAAGCCGTGCTGGGGCTTGCCTGCTGACGTTCCGGCGGCCCAGCCGGACGTGGTCCCGATGGGCATGGATCCGGCGAGCGCCGCAGCGCCCGACAGCTTGAGTAATTGCCTCCGGGTCGGGGTCGAGACAGCGCTCATTTCGCTACCCCCGTCTTTTCGGCCTTCGCTTCGTCATACCACCAGATCGTCGGGAAGCCGTGCGTGAACTCCGGAATGTTGTCCGGGTGTCCGAAACGGTCCCACCGCGCGGTCCTGTAGGTGTCGATATACCACTGCGGGATGACGTAATTGCCGTGCATCAAGACCCGGTCGAGCGCCCGTGTCGCTGCCACCAACGTTTCCCGGTCCTCGGCGAAGATCACTTTCTCGATGAGCGCGTCGATGCCCGGATCCTTGATCCCGGCGTAATTGTAGGACTGCTGCTTGTCGGCGGCTTCCGACCCCCAGAAATCCCGCTGCTCGTTGCCCGGAGAGAGCGACTGGGCCATTCCGAGTGTCGTCATGTCGAAATCGCGGCTGCGGATCCGGTTGATATATTGCGGCGTGTCCAGCACCCGGTAGGACATGTCGATCCCGAGGCG
This sequence comes from Roseibium sp., assembly GCF_965229775.1. GTDB lineage: Bacteria > Pseudomonadota > Alphaproteobacteria > Rhizobiales > Stappiaceae > Roseibium. Next base: position 2,332,458 of record NZ_OZ245929.1, on the reverse strand, counting down.
CTTCAGGTTCGCCGCGAAGGGCAGCACGTACCGTTCGGAGTTGGGATCGTTGGACACGAACTCGATGGTGAACGGTTCGCCGGTCTGGCTGCTGACAAGTTTCCCGTTTTTCAGCTCGTAGCCGGCTTCCTTCAGGAGATTGAAGGCCTCACGCAGATTGCCGCGCATCGTCTGCGGATCGCCGCCGACGGGATTTTCGTAGGTTTCGGTGAAGACATCCGCCGGCAACAGGTCGCGGACGCTTTCCAGGATTTCCAGTTCCTTGCCTTCCGGAAGACCGGAATGGGCAAGTTCGGTTCCGGCAAAGTAGGAATCGATGCGCTTGTACTGATCGAAGAACGCGGTCCGGTTGGTCGATTCAAAATCGAAGGCATAGTTCATGGCACGGCGGACGCGTTCGTCCTGGAACTTTTCGCGCCGCAGGTTCGGAACGAAGGCCTGCATCAGCCCGCTGCCCTTGTCCGGGAAGGTTTCCAGCAGAATTCTGCCCTGATCGACCGCCGGTGTCCGGTAGCCCGTCGACCAGTTTTTCGCCACGTTTTCAGACCGCCAGTCGAACTGGTCGCCCTTGAAGGCTTCGAGCTGAACGGTGCTGTCCAGATAGGAATCGTAGCGTATCTCGCCGAAATTGTTCGTGCCGACGCGGATCGGAAGGTCTTCGCCCCAATAATCGTCGACCCGCTCGTAGACAACCTGGCGGTTCGGTTCAAAGCTCTTGATCGCGTAAGGCCCCGATCCCAGCGGCGGCTCCAGGGTGCTGGCGCCGATATCCCTCGTTTCACCCTTGTCGTTGGTGCCGGTCCACCAGTGTTTCGGCATCACGAGCACCTGCCCGACAATGTGAGGCAGCTCGCGGTTGTTCGCCGTATCGAATTCGAACCTCACCACGCCTCCGGGCAGTTCTTCTGCCGATGTCACATTCTGGTAGTAGAACCGCTGGCGCGGATTGAGTTCGGTCGCCTTCTCGAACGACCAGATGACATCTTCCGGCGTGATCGGCTTGCCGTCATGCCACCTGGCGTCCGGGTTGAGCCGGTATTCGACCCAGGAATAGTCTTCCGGGTAGCGCATCGCCTCGGCAATGACACCGTACTGGGCGCTGATGTCGGCCTCGTCGAGCGCCTGTTCCATCAGGCTGTCGTAAATGAGATTGATGCCCGGCGCGACGTTGCCCTTCGGCAGGATCGGATTGAACGTGTCAAAACCACCGCTCGTCGACAAGCGCAGCAGACCGCCTTTCGGAGCGTCCGGATTGACATAGTCGAAATGGGCGGCGTCCGCGCTGTAACCGGGTGTTCCGGTCAATGCCGTTGCGTGTTGCCATTCAGGCTCGGACGTATTGGCCAGTCCGGCCGGCACCGCCGCAAAAGAAACTACACTGACAAACCCGACCGCCGCGGCCGCGTTGTTAAATAGACGCCGTGAAAACACTATCGGTTTCTCCGTCCCGTTTCCGTTCCTCAGACCCAGATTTATAGGGTTACTTGTGAAACAGTGTAGGGATCAGCCGAACAAACGTCACCTGCTGGATGTCATTATGACAGAAATTTAACCAGCTTGGGGAACCCCGCCCTCGGGAACATTCGACGCGGAAGGCTTCGATCTGGCCTTCTGCGCGTACATGCGCGCGTCGGCAACACGCAAGAGGTCGCTGATGGTCTCGGCATCCATCGGGTAGCCCGCACTGCCGATGCTCGCCCTTATGTCGATTTGCGTGCCGGAAAACTGGAACGCGGCATTCACCCGCTCCGACAGACGGGCAACGAAGGTTTCCTTTTCCGCCTGCCGCATGTTGCCGGGGGTGAGCACGATGAATTCATCGCCGCCGACGCGCGCCACCGTGTCATATTCGCGGGTCTGGTTCTGCAGGCGCCGTCCGATCTCGATCAGGAGCTGGTCGCCGACGGAGTGCCCGTAGTGATCGTTGACCGGTTTAAAAGCGTCCAGGTCCACATAGAAGATCTCGAAACCCACGCCGGACCTGTCGCACATGGCCACCAGCTGGTTCATGCGCTCTTCCAAAAGGCGCCTGTTTGCGAGCCCGGTCAGCGGATCATGCAATGCAATCGACCTCGCCCGGTAGATTTCGCTGATGAGCAGGAACGTCATGGCGCTGAAAACCAGGGCGAGGACGCTGCCGACAAACTGCGTGATCCACACTTCCCTGCCGGTGCTCCGCCAGCCTTCGACCGGGTAGCCCAGAAGCTGCCATTCCACATTGCCGGGCAAGAGCAGCGGTGCGCTGACCGGGTCCGCGCCGGCAGGGATCGCGTCCCCGAACAGAAGCTCCGCAGCGTCGCCGTCTCCCGGTTGCGACATCACCGAGATCCGGATGCCTTCGGGAACGGACAGGGCGCCGGCGGCCGCAAGGAGCTTCGCCTCGTCCATCACCAGCGTGGCAACGCCCCAGTATGTGCGCTCGGCAAGCGGCTGGCTGGTGTAGCTTGCCGGATAAACGGGAATGCGGACCAGTAGCGCGCGTCCGCCCTGAACAAGATCGACCGGACCCGATACAACGATTTCCCTGGAACGCATCGCCTGTTCAACCGCCGGCCACTGGGCCGTGTTCGAGCGGTAGTCAAGTCCGACGGCGCCCTCGTTCGGTGCAAGCGGATAAACGGCCCGCAGAATGTTTCCAGGCGCTATGCCGATCGAGCGGATGCCGGGATTTTCGTTGATCAGTTCCGTGGCAATATTGCGGAAGGTGTCCGGTTCGAAGGCGCGGCCCTCGAACTCCGCGAGATAGTCCCGAAGGCCGAGCCCGTGGGCGACCGCGCGCCCGATCTCGAGCTCAAGGCGCGCACGAACGCCGTTCAGCTCGCTCAGAACGTCGCTTTTGTGGTGGTAGACGAGTTCACTGCGCACGAACAGTCCGACGTAGCCTGTCAGCGCAATTCCCACCAGGAAACAAAAGACGGCCGCAATGGAAGCCACCCAGGTCCCACTTGGCTTTAGAACATGTTTTAGTTTCGCGCGTCTGCCCATGTGGACCCTGCCAGACGTCAACCCAACGCCGTCCTACAACGGAACCCACCTTCGTTAATTTTTCATTTAGCAACAAAAAAGCCGGGCTGCACACCCGGCTTTTTTAACAACAATGCTCTGTTTCAGATCGCTGCGTTCACTCCGTGGGCAGCGGTTTCGGAGCACCCGACTGTTCGCGCATATAGGCGATCATGTTGGCGCGCTCCTCCGGCCGGCGCAGACCGGCGAAGCCCATGGACGTTCCGTCGATGTACTTCTTGGGACCGGCAAGGAAATTGTCGAGCGACTCGTAGGTCCATTCCGGATTGGCGTCGCCATAGGCCGTCATCGCGGAAGAGTAACGGAAGCCATCGTGTCCGCCCGGCTTGCGGCCGACAATGTCCCAGAGGGCCGGACCGGACTTGTTTTCACCGCCTTCGTTGAACGTGTGGCAGGCCGCACACTTCTTCGCGACATTGGCGCCGTCTGAAGCGGACGCAGCGAGGAGGCGTTCGGAAATCGGCACGACATCAGGCTCCGCCTGCACGGTCGACGTTGCATCCGGGGACGATTCCACCACGATTTCGTATCCCGGCTTCCCGGGGATCGTCGGATGGAAAATGACGTCGGAAACAATTCCAACACCCATCGTCAGAATCAGAACCATCAGAACCGCACCGGCGGCCTTGTTCAGTGTGAAGGAATCCATTCTCTCCGGCTCCAAGCTCATACGCGCCCGGGCTCCCGAAAAACGGGACCCCTATCAGCTTTATGTAATTTCGCCGGAACCTACAAATTTTTTGACCTTGCTGTCCATAGCTTTAAAAGGGCAATTGATATGACAAACGGACGCGGCAGGCTTTTTTTTCACGAAAATTGCGCGCACCGCCCGAATGGAGACCGGATTGACAGCAGCACTGGTGATAATTCCCGCCCGCCTGGCCGCAACGCGGCTGCCGAACAAGGCGCTTGCGGACATATGTGGAAAGCCGATGATCGTCCGGGTCATGGAGCAGGCCCAGCACGCCGATATCGGGCCGGTCGCCGTTGCCTGCGATGATGCCTCCATTGCCGAGGCGATCAGGGACCACGGCGGTCAGGCGGTCCTGACCAGCAAGGACCATGTTTCCGGCTCCGACCGCATCCATGAAGCCACCCGCAGTCTCGACCCGGACGGCCGCTATGACGTGGTGCTCAATGTGCAGGGCGACGTCCCCCAGATCGAGCCGGAGGCGATCCGTGCGGCCTTTTCACCACTGCGTATCCCGGATGTCTCGATCGGCACGATCATGACTGAAATCACGCTTCCGGAGTTTCGCGATGATCCGAGCTTCGTGAAGGCGGTGACGACGCCCAACGGCCAGGGGCATCATCGGGCTCTCTATTTCACGCGGGCGACCGCTCCCACCGGCGACGGGCCGCTTTACCAGCATATCGGCATCTATGCCTATCGCAGGGAAGCGCTTGAGCGTTTCGTTCAGATGCCGCCTTCGCCTCTGGAGCTGCGCGAGAAGCTGGAACAGCTGCGTGCGCTGGAGGCAGGCATGCGAATTGACATTTCCATCATTGACAGCGCCCCCTTGGACGTGAACACACCACAAGACCTGGAGCGGGCGCGTGCCGCGCTCCAGACCCAGTGACCCCAACCGCCAGAACGCGAAAGATCCATGACCGACAGAAAGAGAATTGTATTCCAGGGTGAAAACGGGGCGAATTCCCATATGGCCTGCAGGAGTGTCTACCCGGACTACGAGGCCATTCCCTGCGCGACTTTCGAGGATTGCTTTTCCGCAATGGCGGACGGATCGGCGGACCTTGCCATGATCCCGATCGAAAATTCCGTCGCCGGACGCGTTGCCGACATTCATCACCTCCTGCCCAAGTCGGACCTGCACATCATCGGTGAATATTTCATGCCGATCCGGTTTCAGCTCATGGCGCCCCGGGGTGCTTCCATCGACAAGCTGGAGAAAGTGCAGAGCCACATCCACGCGCTCGGGCAATGCCGCAACATCATCCGCGAACTCGGGCTGACGGCCGTTGTCGGCGGAGATACCGCGGGATCAGCGCGCCAGGTTGCCGACCTGAACGACCCGACGGTGGCCGCTTTCGCGCCAGAAATGGCGGCTGAAATCTATGGTCTCGATATCCTGCGAAGAGACGTTGAAGACGCCGCGCACAACACGACGCGGTTTGTCATCCTCTCCCGGGAGAAGATGGAAGCGGCCCATAACGGCCAGCCCGTCATCTCGACCTTCATCTTCCGCGTCCGGAACGTGCCGGCGGCTCTCTACAAGGCACTCGGTGGCTTCGCCACCAACGGGGTCAACATGACCAAGCTGGAATCCTATCAGCTGGAAGGCCAGTTCTTCGCCTCGATGTTCTACGCCGATGTCGAAGGCCACCCGGACGACCCGGCCGTCGGCCTCGCGCTTGAAGAACTCGCCTTCTTTTGCGCGGAACTGAACATCCTGGGCGTCTACCGGGCCAGCCCCTTCCGCGACAAGATCAAGGAACCGGAAGCCAACCGCGCGCTGCGCCCAAATCCGCATTCCTGACACGACAACAGCTTTCATATTCAGAGGAATTCATGACTGAAACGAGATTTGATGCGCTTTGCATCGGCAACGCGATCTGCGACGTGTTCGCGCATGTCGAAGAAGATTTCCTGGTGCGCGAGAGCCTCGTCAAGGGCTCCATGCGGCTGATCGATACCGACGAGGCCGTGAGGCTGTTCGACAAGATGGGGCAGACCGTGCGCATTTCGGGCGGCAGCGCCGGAAACACGGCGGCGGGTATAGCCTCGCTGGGCGGCAACCCCGCCTATTTCGGCAAGGTGGCCGAAGACGAACTCGGCGACAGCTACTACCACGACATGAACGGCACGGGCGTCTATTTCAACACGCCGCGCCTCGTCGACGGCAACCCGACAGCGCGGTCGATGATCCTGATCACGCCCGACGGCGAAAGGACCATGAATACCTATCTCGGTGCCTGTGTCGAATTCGGTACAAGCGACGTTGACGAAGATGTCGTGGCGGCCTCCGCAGTCACCTACATGGAAGGCTATCTGTGGGATCCGGAAGAGGCGAAGAAAGCGTTCCTGAAGGCCGCCGAAGTCGCACACGCCAACGGACGGAAAGTGGCAATCACCCTGTCGGATTCCTTCTGTGTCGACCGGTACCGGAGCGAGTTCCAGGGGCTTTTGAAGGACAAGGTCGTCGACCTGATGTTCGCCAACGAGCACGAGTTGAAGGCGCTTTACGAAACGGCTGATCTCGACACCGCCATTTCCGCGGCGCGGGACTCCGGCGCCCTGACAGCGCTCACGCTCGGCGAGAACGGAGCCATGGCCTTAGACAGCACCGAAACGGTCAAGGTGTCCGCACAGGCCGTCAGCAATGTCGTGGACCTGACCGGTGCAGGCGATCTTTTCGCGTCCGGCTTCCTGTTCGGCCTGGCGCGCGACTACAAGCTCGGCGACGCGGCCGAGCTTGGTTGCCTGTGCGCGGCGAACGTGATCAGCCATGTCGGTGCAAGGCCGGAACGACCGCTCAAGAACATCGCCGCGCAAAGCGGCTTTGAAATCTGACCCGACACAAAAAAGGCGGTCCTCGCGACCGCCTTTTTCCTTGAAACTCTCGTCTGCCTAGTCGGCGAGGTCCTGAACGCTGACGACGCCGCCATTCTCATCCAGACGGTAGACGATCGGCGTTCCGGTCCCCAGTTCCCGCTTCAGGATTTCTTCCGGGGTCAGGTCTTCCAGTTCCATGATCAGCGACCTGAGCGAGTTTCCGTGAGCGGAAACGAGCGTACGCTTGCCTTCCAGGACCCGGGGCAGGATCTCTTCCCTGTAATAGGGCAGAACGCGTTCCGCCGTCATCTTCAGGCTTTCACCGCCCGGCGGCGGCACGTCGTAGGAACGGCGCCAGATATGGACCTGTTCCTCGCCGAATTCCTGGCGCGCCTGATCCTTGTTCATGCCGGTCAGATCGCCGTAGTCACGCTCGTTCAGCGCCTGATCCTGAAGGGTTTCCAGGCCGGACTGCCCGAGTTCGTCCAGGATGATGCCGAGGGTTTTCTGCGCGCGTGACAGATCGGACGTGAACGCGATGTCGAACTCGAGCTTAAGGTCCCGCAACTGCTGACCGGCCCGGTGTGCTTCCGCAACGCCCTGTTCGGTCAGACCCGGATCCTTCCAGCCCGTGAACAGGTTCTTCAAATTCCACTCGCTCTGTCCATGCCGGACAAGCACAAGAAGGCGTTCCATGCCGTTCTCCTTAAACTAGAGCCCTTTTGAATTATTCGGGGCCATTTAGCCCGGTATTATTCAAAAGGGCTTCAGGCAATCATTATGCGTTGAGGCCGAGGACATCGGCCATCGAATAAAGTCCCGGTTTCTGTTCGTATCCCCAGAGCGCCGCCTTGACGGCGCCACGCGCGAAAAGCTGGCGGTCTTCCGCACGGTGGGTCAGCTCGATGCGTTCCCCCTCGCCGGCGAAGACCACCGAATGCTCGCCGATCACCGAGCCGCCCCGGAGCGTGGCGAAGCCGATATCACCGGTCTTCCGGGGATCCATGATGCCGTCGCGCGCGCGCACTGCGTGCGATCCGAGATCGATCCCACGGCCTTCCGCAGCGGCCTGCCCAAGCAGAAGCGCCGTTCCGGACGGTGCGTCGACCTTGTGTTTGTGATGCATTTCAACAACTTCGATGTCGAAGTCCGTGTCCAGGGCGGCTGCAGCGACACGCACGAGGCTCGCCAGCAGATTGACACCGAGGCTCATGTTGCCGGACTTCACGATCCTTGCGTGGCGTGCTGCCGCCTTCAGCGGCTCGTCCTCGCCGCCGGCCCACCCGGTGGTTCCGATCACGTGGACGATCCGCGCCTGTGCGGCCAGTTCCGCGAACCACAGGCTGGCCGCGGGAGCGGTGAAATCCAGGACGCCGTCGGCATTGGCAAAAGCCGTCAGGGGATCGTCGCTCACGGCAACGCCGAGAGGGCCGACACCGGCAAGTTCACCAGCGTCCGCGCCGAGAAACTCGGACCCTTCGCGTTCGATCGCGGCGGCAACGGTGGCACCGTCAATCTCTGTCACGGCCCTGGTCAGCGCCCGGCCCATACGGCCGCCGGCCCCAACGACAACCAAGCGCATTTGCCCCATGTCGATCCTCTCTTGCGATATTCGACCGCGGGTATAGCAGCTTCCGCACCGGAGGCAAATCCACGTTCCCGAATGCGCCGGTGGACGCGTTGTTATTGTCAGGACGTGAGCCGGTGCCGCCAAAACAAAACGCGCGAAAGACGAGGTCCTCCGCGCGTTTTCCGTTTCGAGATCGGGCCGGATTACTCGGCGTTTTCCTTCTCGATTTCCTTGCCGGTTTCCTGATCAACCACTTTCATGGACAGGCGTACCTTACCGCGCTCGTCGAAGCCCATGAGCTTGACCCAGACCTTGTCGCCTTCCTTGACGACGTCGGTCACCTTGCCGACCTTGCGCGGAGCCAGCTGCGAGATATGCACCAGGCCGTCCTTCGCGCCGAAGAAGTTGACGAATGCACCGAAGTCGACGCACTTGACGACCGTGCCTTCGTAGATGACGCCGACTTCCGGCTCCGCCGCGATGGAGTTGATCCAGTTGACCGCCGCCTTGATCGCCTTGCCGTCGGAAGAAGCGATCTTGACCGTCCCGTCGTCCTCGATGTTGACCTTGGCACCGGTCTTTTCCACGATTTCGCGGATGACCTTGCCGCCCGAACCGATGACTTCACGGATCTTGTCGACCGGGATCTTCATCATTTCGATGCGCGGTGCGTGTTCGCCAAGCTCGGAACGTGCCTCGGTGATGGCTTTGGCCATCTCGCCGAGAATGTGGATCCGGCCGCCTTTGGCCTGCTCCAGAGCGACCTTCATGATCTCTTCGGTGATACCGTCGATCTTGATGTCCATCTGCAGCGAGGTGATGCCGCCTTCGGTACCGGCAACCTTGAAGTCCATGTCGCCGAGGTGATCTTCGTCGCCAAGGATGTCGGAGAGAACCGCGAAGCGCTCGCCTTCCTTGATCAGACCCATCGCGATACCGGCAACCGGAGCCTTCAGCGGCACGCCGGCATCCATCAGCGCCAGAGAGGTGCCGCAGACGGTCGCCATGGAGGACGATCCGTTGGATTCGGTGATTTCGGAGACGACGCGGAGCGTGTACGGGAAATCGTGGTGCTGCGGCAGCATCGGGTTGATCGCACGCCAGGCCAGCTTGCCGTGGCCGATCTCACGCCGTCCGGGAGAGCCCATGCGGCCGGTTTCACCGACGGAGTAAGGCGGGAAGTTGTAGTGCAGCATGAAGTGGGACTTCACGGTGCCTTCCAGCAGATCGATGAACTGCTCGTCTTCGCCCGTGCCGAGCGTCGCTACGACGAGGCCCTGGGTCTCGCCGCGCGTGAACAGCGAGGAGCCGTGGGCGCGCGGCAGGATGCCGACTTCCGAGGAAATCGCGCGGACGGTGGAAAGATCACGTCCGTCGATGCGCGTGCCGGTGTCGAGAATGGCGCCGCGAACGATCTCGGCTTCCAGTTTCTTGAACTGCTCGCCGAGCACGTTGGCTTCCGGTGCCTCGCCTTCTGCAGCGTTCGTGATCAGTGCCTCGACAACCTTTGCCTTGGCGGCATCCACCGCGTTCTTGCGGTCGGTCTTGGAGGTGATCTTGTAGGCTGCGGTCAGCTCTTCGCCTGCAAGGGACTTGACCTGCTCGAAGAGCGCGGAATGGTCCGGAATGGACAGTTCGCGCGGTTCCTTCGCGGCGGTCTCGGCCAGCTTGATGATCGCGTCGATCACGGTCTGGAAACCGGTGTGACCGAACATCACCGCGCCGAGCATGGTGGCTTCGTCCAGTTCCTTGGCTTCCGATTCCACCATCAGGACGGCGTCGTTCGTCCCGGCAACCACCAGGTCGAGCGCGCTTTCCGGCATGTCGTCGACTGCCGGGTTCAGAACATATTCGCCGTTGATGTAACCGACGCGTGCGCCGCCGATCGGACCCATGAACGGAACGCCGGACAGCGTCAGTGCAGCAGAGGCTGCAACCATCGCCAGGATGTCCGGTGCGTTTTCCATGTCATGGGACAGGACGGTGATCACGACCTGGGTGTCGTTCTTGTAGCCATCGGCAAACAGCGGGCGGATCGGCCGGTCGATCAGACGGGAGGTGAGCGTCTCGTGCTCCGACGGGCGGCCTTCACGCTTGAAATAACCGCCCGGGATCTTACCGGCGGCAAAGGCCTTTTCCTGGTAGTTCACGGTGAGCGGGAAAAAATCCTGTCCGGGACGCGGCTCCTTTGCGGAGACAACGGTCGCCAGAACCTTCGTTTCGCCATAGGTCGCCATCACGGCGCCATCGGCCTGGCGGGCAACCTTGCCCGTTTCGAGCACGAGCGGCCGTCCGCCCCACTCGACTTCTACACGATGAATATCAAACATCATCTGTCCTTACGTAGTCGCCCGCCCACCGTTGCACTCCTTGCAACGCCATCGGACAGGCACATTCCCGGTCGGCCCCGGATGGGCCGGTTACCGGCGGACAGGTCACGGGCAAGACAACGGGCTGCTTTCCGTAAATCGGAACCGAAAGAAGCCGGCAATCCTGCCCCATGACTTGTCACGAGGTTTCTATAGAGTGTTTGCCATCAAATGGGAACGCACTCTATCAATGCGCGTTTGCGGGCCGTCAAACCGTTCATTTTCAGGCATACGGCCGAAGACGCCTTTAAGCAAAACGCGGCGGGAACCAGCCCACCGCGTTTCGTTTGTTCAAGACCTTAGCGGCGGATGCCCAGACGCTCGATCAGCGTCTTGTAGCGCTCTTCGCTCTTGCCGCGCGTGTAGTCCAGAAGGGACCGGCGCTGCGCAACCATTTTCAAAAGACCGCGGCGGGAGTGATTGTCCTTACCATGGCCCTTGAAATGTTCGGTCAGGTTGTTGATGCGCTCGGTGAGGATCGCCACCTGGACTTCCGGAGAGCCGGTGTCGCCTTCCTTGGTCGCAAATTCCTTGATGAGCTCAGCTTTACGCTCTGCAGTAATCGACATCGCTCTTTCCTTTCGAAGAGGGGGGTCCGTTGACCGGACGCGTTGATGTGCCGGAGACCGGCCTGATCCGGATGTTTCCAGAGCCGAGATGTCGTTCAGCAAAGGATCCGTCCGGACGAATTGGGCCTCAGTGCCCAATGGCGGCGGTATATGGCAGAAAACAGCGGGAAAAGCCAGAGGAATCTTTCAGATGTTCCCGGTTGGGTACCGAGCCCGTCCGGCTCCTCTCATGCAGCATTTCAGATCAGGATCGACCCGTGTTGTCCCGTACGGACACATTCGCCGCGCCCCATGCCTTCATCGCCTCGATGACGGGCAAGACCGAACGTCCCCTGTCGGTGAGTGCGTAGTCGACACGCGGCGGGACTTCCGGGTAGACGGTGCGCGTCACCAACCCGTCGGCTTCCAGTTCGCGCAATTGCTTGGTCAGCATCTGCTTGGTGATCTTCGGAACCGCCCGCTGAAGCGCACCAAACCGGTCAACCCCGTTCATGATGCAGAAGATGATCACGGGCTTCCATTTCCCGCCAATCACCGAAAGACAATAGGTAACGGGACATTGTGTCTCCGGATCAGGCGCCAACGTTATGATTTTCATGACTATCTCTCTTTATTGTGACTAGTTGCCACAAAAGAAGCTATGCACATACTGCGGACCCATCGTCAACCGATGGAGCGATTTCCATGTCTGTCCGACCTGCAGCAATTGCGCGCGCGTGTCCGACCGGTACGCCCAACCGCAGCAATGTGCCGTCCCTCGGACGGCTTCTTCAAAAAGGGCTGCTCAGTCTCTGGCTTCTGACGAGTGTTGTCGTGTCCATCGGACTGACAGTCCTGCTGTCACGAACAGGCATCGATGCCGCCGTCAACCAGTTTGCCCGGCTTCAAGACCCGACGCTCTCGGTCACCTGGTCGGCATTCCCGATGCTCGCGGGTTTCGCTGTCCCGGTGCTGATCCCCCTGGTCTGCGCCGCGCGCGGCCGGAAAGAGACCGCCAAGGCGACGCTCGCCGCCTTCCTGGTCGCACTGATCCTGGTCTCGGTCCTGAAGGCGCTGACGTCGAGACTGCATCCGGAAGCCCTTGTTCCGATATCCGTTCTGGCCAAGTCGCAAACCTTCAGCTTCGGCTTCCTGCAGGCCGGGCTTATGAGTGTCGTCGAGGGCTGGCCGTCCGGTCACGTGGCCACGAATGCGGCGGTGTCAATCGTCCTGGCCCGGCGCACGAAACATGCCTGGATCGCGACTTCCTGCTGGATCTGGCTTGCCTGGGTCACGCTGGCGACCACGTTCGGGATCAGCGGCGATGTTCACTGGCTTTCGGATTCGCTCGCGGGACTGCTGATCGCCGTTGCCATCGCCTTGCGTCTTGCGCCGGCTGAAACGCTTCAGAGATGAAACACGCGCGTCGGCTGGAATCGGCCCTTGTCGATCGATCCGATTGCGACGGGCACGTTCGCATGGCTGGCAAAGGCGACATCCGTGTTCAGCGGAGCCTCGCGGCCACGCAGCAGCACCGCCATGCCCTTTCGGATCCTGGCCGCGTCATCCAGCGAGACCGGCACTTCGACCAGGGCGTCCATCGCCTCGCGCACGGGCAGGACGAATTCCTCGACAAGCGCTTCGATGCCCTCGTCTTCGTCCCGTTCCTGCGATGCTTCCAGGATGTCGTCAAAGCCGACAAGGTCATCTTCCCCGAACGGGCCGACCAGAAGGCGGCGCAGGGACGTCACGTGGCCGCACGTGCCGAGGCGGCGTCCAAGGTCCCTGGCCAGCGCACGCACATAGGTGCCCTTGCCGCACTCCGCCTCGAAGACGGCGCGGTCCGCGTCCGGGCAGTCCACCAGATCCAGCCGGTGCACGTCGATCGGGCGCGCTTCGAGTTCCACCTCTTCGCCGTCCCGTGCCAGATCGTAGGCGCGTTCGCCCGCCACCTTGATCGCCGAAAACTTCGGCGGCACCTGCATGATGGTGCCGGTGAACTCGGTGAGGACAGCCGCGATGGTCTCCGCTTCCGGCCTTTCGTCCGACGTCGCGATCACCTCGCCCTCGGTGTCGTCCGTATCGGTCTCCGTCCCCCAGGTGACTTCGAACCGGTAGACCTTGCGCCCGTCCATCACGAAAGGCACCGTCTTGGTGGCTTCGCCGAAGGCGACCGGCAACAGACCGGATGCGCGCGGGTCGAGCGTGCCGGCATGACCGACCTTCTGCGGCGAGAAGATCCGCTTGATCTTGCCGAGCGCCTCGTTGGAGGTGATGCCGTAGGGCTTGTCGAGCACAAGCCAGCCATTGATGGCGTTCTTCTTTCGCTTGATCTGTTTCTGGCGTGCCATGTTGGATTCGTCTGTAGAACAGTAAACTTGGTGGACTTGCGGCCACCCGCTTGTCACCCCGGTTCGAGCAGCGCGAGAGACCGGGGTCCAGTATTGTCTGTGTTCGCGCTCTGACACTCAATCAAACAGATGAGTACTGGATCCCTGCCTGCGCAGGGATGACAAATCGAAAGGATCAGAGCGTCCCCGCCGCACTCAGTCCTCGCGGTTCTCGTCGTTGCCCAGATCCCGCGATACGCCGGGCGAATGCAGCAGCGTGCCGATGCGGTCGTCGTCATCGAAACGCGTGTCCAGCACGAAGCGCAGATCCGGCATGTATTTCATGGTCAGGCGCCGGGACACCTGGCCGCGCAGATACTTGGCACTGCGGTTGAGCGCCTTTTCGACCCGCTCCGCGTTCTTGCCGCCGAGCGGCATGACGAGACACGTCGCGAGCCTCAGGTCCGGCGTCATCCGGACTTCCGGGATGGTCACGATCGCGCCGTCCAGATCGGGGTCCGAAAATTCGCCGCGTGTAAAGATATCGGACAGTTCCTTGCGCACCGTCTCGCCGACCTTCAACTGGCGCTGCGACGGTCCACGGCTGTCCTGAGCATTCTGTCTAGCCATTTGTGTTCCTGACCAGGGCCATCTTTGGCCCTGAAAGTGGCAGCGCCGGCGCGATCCATCTGAATCCCGCCGGCGCTTCTGCCTGTATTTCCGTTCCGGCGGTCAGAGAATATTCCGGCCAATTTGGATCATTTGACCGAGGCCCTTTTTCGCGCTGGCGAGGCGGTTCGCCCGCCGCGGTGTTTCCCACCGCAAGGGTGGACCAACGACGCCAGAACGGAAAAGGGTCCGGCCAATCTCGATAATTCTCGCAAAAGTGCGTTCCACAAAGGGTGAGGATATCCAGCCCATCGGCTGCGTTGTGCCACTTGCACGATGCACCGCATCGCGCTTCGTGACCCGCCTGGCCGAGTGAACCGGATAACCTCATCAAATGATCCAAACTGGCCGGAAAATGCTCTAGAGCGACCTTGCGATCTGCTCGACGCGGAAGCATTCGATGATGTCCCCGGGACGCATGTCCTGGTACTTGACGAAGTTCATGCCGCATTCCTGGCCGGATTCGACAGTCTTGACCTCGTCCTTGAAGCGCTTGAGCGTTCCGAGCTCGCCCTCGTGGATCACGACATCGTCGCGGATCAGGCGTACATTGGCACCGCGTTCCACGACCCCTTCCGTGACCAGACAGCCTGCGACCTTGCCGACCTTCGAAATGTGGAAGATCTCCTTGATCTCCGCATTTCCGAGGAACGTCTCGCGGCGTTCCGGCGAGAGCAGGCCGGACATGGCCGCCTTGATGTCGTCGACGAGATCGTAGATCACGTTGTAATAGCGGATCTCGATACCGTCGCGGGACGCAGCTTCACGGGCCTGCTTGTTGGCACGCACGTTGAAGCCAAGGATCGGGGCGTTGGAGGCCGCCGCGAGCGTGATGTCGCTCTCGGTAATGCCGCCGACTCCCGACAGCAGAATGCGTGCACCGACCTCGTCGGTTCCCAGCTCGTTCAGCGCATGCGCAATCGCTTCCGCAGAGCCCTGCACGTCCGCCTTCAGAACCAGCGGGAATTCCTTGCGGCCGGTTTCCTGCAAACGGTTCATCATCTGCTCGAGCGACCCGCGCGCACCGGATGCGACCACGGAGGCCTTTTCGCGGATCTGACGCTGACGATAGTCCGTGATCTCACGGGCACGCGCCTCGTTGTCGACAACCGCGACGAGATCGCCGGCCGCGGGCGTTCCCTGGAACCCGAGAACCTCGACCGGTTTGGCCGGCCCGGCTTCCTTCACCTGCTTGCCGTTTTCGTCGAGCATTGCACGGACACGGCCCCACTCGGACCCGGCGACCAGAATGTCGCCCGGCTTGAGCGTGCCTTTCTGGACGAGAACCGTCGCGACCGGTCCGCGTCCGCGGTCGAGCTGCGCCTCGATGACGATGCCTTCCGCAGTCCGGTCCGGGTTGGCCTTGAGCTCGAGAACCTCGGCCTGCAGCAGGATCATTTCCAGCAGCTTGTCGAGATTGGTGCCATTGAGCGCGGAGACTTCCACGTCGATGACATCGCCGCCCATGGATTCGGTCACCAGCTCTTCGCTCAGAAGCTCCGTGCGAACCCGGTTCGGGTCGGCGCCCGGCTTATCGGTCTTGTTGATCGCAACGATGATCGGCGCATCGGCTGCCTTGGCATGCGCAATCGCCTCTTTCGTCTGCGGCATCACGCCGTCATCCGCGGCGACCACCAGGATCACGATGTCCGTCGACTTGGCGCCGCGTGCCCGCATCTGCGAGAACGCCGCGTGGCCGGGCGTATCGATGAAGGTGATCTTCTGACCGTCCTGGTCGATCTGGTAGGCGCCGATATGCTGGGTGATCCCCCCGGCTTCACCGGACACCACCTTGGATTTGCGGATCGCGTCCAGAAGGGAGGTCTTGCCGTGATCGACGTGACCCATGATCGTCACCACCGGCGGACGCGGCTGCATCGTTGCAGCGTCATCTTCCTTGGTGAACAGACCCTCTTCAACATCGGCCTCGGAGACACGCTTCACGGTGTGTCCCATTTCCTCGGCAATCAGTTCCGCGGTGTCGGCATCGATCACGTCGTTGATCTTAAGCATCTGGCCCTGCTTCATGAGCAGCTTGATCACGTCGACCGCACGTTCCGCCATACGGTTGGCGAGTTCCTGGATCGTGATCGCCTCGGGCAGCGTGACCTCGCGCGAAATCTTTTCACGCACGACCTGCTGCTGACCGCGCTTGGCCTTTTCCTGGCGGCGGCGCATGGAGGCAAGCGACCGTGCCCGCTGTCCGTCATCCCCACCGGTTGCTGCGGAAATGGTCAACTTGGACCGGCGGCGGTCTTCCCCGCCGCGCGGACGCGTCGTCGGTGCCGGCGCCTGTTTCGGACGCTTGACAGCGCGCAGACCCTTGTTCGCCCGGTCATCCTCGGCAACCGGCTGCTGTTCCGTCTTGGGGCGGGGCGCCGCGGGGGCTGCACGTCTTCCCATGTCGTCGAGATTGCGCGGTTTGCCGGCATTCGGCGCTGCAGGCCTGCGGGCGGGCTGTCTGCCGGCGTCGGCGGCAGCGGGCTGGCGGTCCCCGGCAGGTGCGACGTCAGCGCCTGCGTCCTGTCCGGAAGCAGCCGTGCTCTCCGCGGCCTGTGCCTGTTCTTCCGCCTGGCGTGCCTCTTCGGCTTCGCGCTTGGCGCGCTCCTCGGCTTCAACCTTTGCACGCGCCTCTTCATCCGCCTGGCGCTGAGCGGCTTCGGCGGCCATGCGCTTTTCGTCTTCGGCGCGCTGCTTGCGTTCCTCGACTTCCCGCTCCTTGGCCATCTGAAGCGCTGCGGCCCTTGCCGCTGCCTCTTCCTTGGTCAGGGTGCGCAGGACGTTGCCGTTGCCCTTCTGGCGTTGCCCGGATGCGGACCGGCGCGCCTGTTTTGCCGCTTGCGCGTCAGGCTGCTGCGGTTTGCGCGGAGCTTCCGCAGGACGCTCAAGACGCTGCGTGGTCGGCGCCGGGGCCTCGGCCTTCGGTTCCTGCCCCGGGATGACAACACGGCGCTTCTTCTTCTCCACGACAACGGCCTTCGACCGGCCGTGCGAGAAGGACTGCCGAACAGTTCCCTGATCGCCACCGCCCCGCTTTAGGCCGAGCGTCTTGCCACGCTCAACGCTGATTGTCTTGTCGCCCGGATTTTTCGTATCGCTCATATTGCCTTCAGTCCTGCGCAACCGCCCTGCTATGCGTTGCTCTTTTCGTCACTTGCAGCGGAATAACCGCGAAAACGCTCCATGTCACGCACTCGTGCAAGAAAGTTTTCGCTCGCATGCCCCGCAAGCAGTGCAGCATGTATCACATTTGACCGGCCCAATGCCAAATCCAATTGGGTCGAATCGAACAAACGGACGATTTGGCACCCGTTCGCCAGTTCTTCGTTACCGGCTGCCACAGCCGCCAGTTTTCGCACACCGTCCCCGGCCGCGTCCGAGGCATGGATCAACCCAACGACAGTATCCCGCCGCAGGGCCGCTTCAACTTTTGCGTAGCCGGTGACAAGTTCACCGGCCTTGCGCGTCAAGGAAAGCGCTTGAAGCGCCGACCTTTCGAGGAGCGCTCCGACGCGTTCCGCAAGGCCCGGTTCCACAAGGGCCTCACATTTGAACCCCCGGCCGAACACCTTCTTCCTGTTCTTTTCGGCAACGGCAACACTTTCTTCCGTTGCCGTCACCCAGACGCCGCGTCCCGGCAGCGCCCGCTTGAAATCCGGCACCACCTGTCCATCGGGATCAAGCACGAACCGGATCAGCGAGCTTACGGGCTGAACCTCCCTGGTCACGGCACATTGCCGTTCGGTTGGTTCATTCTTCCTTGGCACGCCGCCACTCCTTCAGATCAACCGAAACTCACCCCATCGCGGCCGGTGAGCTCTCGCTCGATCCATTTCCTTCAGCCGTTCAGAATGGCGCCGGCAGGCACGTCCTGTTCAGCCACTTCCTCAACTGCCTCGACGTCTTCCTCGACCTCTTCGGCCTCTGCAGACATCGCCGCAAGTTCTTCTTCGGTGATCCAGCCGGCCGCGAGGCGCGCCGCCATCACCATGTTTTCGGCTTCCGCGCGGGAAAGATCAAAACCGGTCAGCGCGCCATCGAAACGCTTGGTCTCGCCATCCTTGCGCTCGGTCCAGCCGACAAGGTCGTCAGCCGCACATCCGGCAAGATCTTCCATCGACTTGATGTCGTCCTTGCCCAGCGCAACAAGCATTGCGGTGGTCAGTCCGTCAATGGTCCGCAGATCGTCGGACACACCGAGTTCGAGGCGTTCCTCGTCAAGCTTGGCCTCCAGCTCGCCCAGGTAGTCCCGAGCACGCGCCTGGATTTCAACCGCGGTGTCGTCGTCGAAGCCCTCGATCATGGAGATTTCCTCGAGCTCCACATAGGCGACTTCCTCGACAGAGGTGAAACCTTCGGTCGCCAGCAACTGGCCGACCATCTCGTCCACGTTGAGCGCTTCCATGAAGAGCTGGGACCGTTCCATGAATTCCTTCTGGCGGCGATCCGATTCTTCCTGCTCGGTCATGATGTCGATGGCCCAGCCGGTCAGCTGCGACGCAAGGCGCACATTCTGACCGCGGCGGCCGATCGCAAGTGACAGTTGGTCATCGGGAACGACAACTTCAATACGCTCCGCATCCTCATCAAGAACAACCTTGGCAACTTCTGCCGGCTGCAACGCATTGACGATGAACGTTGCGGCTTCCTCATTCCACGGAATGATGTCGATCTTTTCGCCCTGGAGCTCGCCCACCACGGCCTGAACACGGCTGCCGCGCATACCGACGCAGGCGCCGACCGGATCGATGGAGGTGTCCTTTGAAATCACCGCGATCTTCGCGCGCGAACCGGGATCCCGCGCGACCGACTTGATTTCAATCACGCCGTCATAGATCTCGGGCACTTCCTGC
Source organism: Roseibium sp. (assembly GCF_965229775.1). GTDB lineage: Bacteria > Pseudomonadota > Alphaproteobacteria > Rhizobiales > Stappiaceae > Roseibium. Next base: position 2,313,581 of record NZ_OZ245929.1, on the reverse strand, counting down.
GCGAACAGCTTGGCCATGAACTGCGGATGGGTCCTGGAAAGAAAGATCTGCGGTCCGCGCTGTTCGCGGCGCACGTCGTAGATGAAGGCGCGGATGCGGTCGCCTGTCCGGAAAATCTCGCGCGGGATCAGTTCGTCCCGACGCACGATGCCCTCACCGCGCCCGAGGTCGACGATCACGTTGCCGTATTCCGCCCGCTTGACGACGCCGTTGATGACTTCGCCGACGCGGTCCTTGTACTCTTCGTACTGACGGTCGCGCTCGGCCTCGCGGACCTTCTGCACAATCACCTGTTTTGCGGATTGCGCGGCAATGCGTCCGAAATCGAGCGGCGGAAGAGGTTCGGCAATGAAGTCGCCGAGACTTGCTTCCGGGTTGCGCGCCTGGGCATCTTCAAGCGAAATCTCGGTAGAGACGTTTTCAACGACTTCCACGACCTGAAGCAGCCTCTGCAAGCGGATCTCGCCGGTCTTCGGATTGATCTCGGCGCGGACTTCGGTTTCGGTGCCGTATCTGGAGCGGGCAGCCTTCTGAATTGCGTCTTCCATCGCATTGATCACGATCATCCGGTCAATGGATTTTTCCCGGGCGACCGCATCAGCAATTTGCAGCAGTTCCAGCCGGTTTGCGCTGATTGCCATATTCCACTCCTCTTGCGCCAGGTTCTCGTCCTGGTTTTTGGCGCGTGTCCTTTCGCCGCCGAGCCAAAGGCTCAGTTGGGCGCGTTGTCCTGAGTCAGGTCTTCTTCCTGGCTTCTTGCCGCGAGTGCAGCTTTTTCCGCCTGAAGAGCCGCGGTTATCAAATCATCCGTGAGAACGAGCTTGGCTTCGCCGATATTGTCCAGCGGCAACGACACCGTGTCGTTTTCGCCTGCCGGCATATCGGGAAGCCGCAATTTCGCATGTCCGTTGTCGGTCCCGAGCAGTGTTCCCCTGAACCGTTTCCGCCCCTCGAGCATTACGGCCATGTCCACCTTGAGCTCGTGGCCGGCCCAGCGGTCGAAATCGCCGGCACGAACCAGAGGACGGTCGATACCGGGCGATGACACTTCCAGATGGTAGGCCCGGTTGATCGGGTCCTCCACATCCAGTGCCGGGGAGACGGTGCGGCTGATCGTTTCACAATCTTCGACGGTCATCGTGCCGTCGGGGCGCTCGGCCATGATCTGCAGCGTGCAGCCGTTTGCAGCGCTGATCTTGGTGCGCACAAGACGATAGCCGAGATCCTCGATCACCGGCTCAACAATCGCGGCAACACGGGCATCAAGGCCCTGTTCCGTAACTATTCTTGGTTCGTGTGCGCTCACACTTGGCTCCTGCTAAACCGTTGCCGGTCTTTCATGTCGGATGCGCCCGATTGTCGGTCTACATTAAGGCTATCCTGCTTGGGTCGATTGCCTCCGGCCCGCTACCTAAACAAAAAAGAGCGGGTCCCCGTCGGGCCCACTCTCAAATGCTCTGATGAAGCCGTTTGAGGTGAAACACCGGCTGTATAACGCCAAAGGCGGTGCCAGCGCAAGTGTCCGATCTGAAATCGTCCAAAGAACTTGAAAGCTGCAGACAGACTTCGGCGTTGGCGGTGTGCCCGCACACGTTCAAATCCGGCGGAACGAAAGATACCGGCCCGTGCGGCCTTCCCGGATCGCCTTGGCCTCGTAGCGCGTCCCTGGCCAGCCTTGCCAGGGCGTTTTCCAGTCGGCCGCCGTTTCGGCCAGCCACTCGAATTGCGCATGGTCCCGGCAGTGGCGCAGCGTCCAGTCGATATAGGTATCGATGTCGCTGGCAAACCGGAACGCGCTTCCCGGCTTGAGGACCCTGGCATAGCGATCGAGATTCTGTCCATTGATGAAACGCCGCTTCCAATGCCGTTTCTTCGGCCAGGGGTCCGGGTAGAGCTGATAGGCCAAATCCAGCGATGCGTCGGGAAGCCAGTCGAGGACATTGACCGCATCGTCGTCGTAAAGTCGGATGTTGTGAAGATCTTCCGAAACGATCGCGGCGACCGTTTTGGCCATGCTGCCGACAAAAGGTTCGATCCCGATGAACCCGGTCTCAGGTTCGGTGCGGGCACGGTGCAACAGGTGCTCGCCACCGCCGAACCCGACCTCCAGGCAGACGGTCGTCACATCCGCTTCGAACAAGTCGCGAAGCGCGTGGGGCGCGGGGACACTCAGGTCGAGCGCCAGGCGCGGCAGTTCGTTTTCCATGAGGGCTTCGCGGCGCGGGCTCAAAGGCTTGCCCTTGCGGCGGCCGAAGAAGGACCCTTCGTATCGATCAGACATGGTTTGCCGGTGCGGTCTTTACATGCGGCAGACCGCCGGTACAGGACCGGCGGTCTGAATTTTCAAAAGCCTGTGAACGGCGCGATGCTACCCGGCAAGCGGGCGCAAAGCGTCGACGAGATCCGTCTTTTCCCAGGTGAAGCCGCCGTCGGCGTCCGGCTGACGGCCGAAATGACCATAAGCAGCCGTGCGTTCGTAAATCGGATTGTTCAGCTTCAGATGTTCGCGAATGCCGCGCGGGCTCAGGCCCATGACTTCGCGGAGCGTGGTCTCAAGCCTGGCTTCATCGCAGCGTCCGGTGCCGTGCAGATCGACATAGACCGAAAGCGGTTCGGAAACGCCGATCGCGTAGGACAGCTGGATCGTGCACCGGTCCGCGAGGTCCGCCGCCACCACGTTTTTCGCCAGGTAGCGCGCCGCATATGCAGCAGACCGGTCAACCTTGGTCGGGTCCTTGCCGGAGAATGCACCACCACCATGCGGCGCCGCACCGCCATAGGTATCGACGATGATCTTCCGGCCGGTCAGGCCTGCGTCACCATCCGGTCCGCCGATCACGAAAGCGCCGGTAGGGTTGACGTGCCATTCGGTTTCACCGGTGATCCAACCATCAGGAAGCGCTGTACGGATATAGGGTTCGACAATCCGGCGCACGTCCTCGGAGGTCAGTGCCGGATCCAGGTGCTGCGTCGACAGAACGATCGACGTCGCCGCCACGGGCGCGCCGTTTTCATAGCGAACGGTGACCTGACTTTTCGCATCCGGGCCCAGCACCGGCTCCTTGCCGGACTTGCGGGCGTCGGCCAGGAGGCTGAGAATCTTGTGCGAGTAGAGAATGGGAGCCGGCATCAGTTCTTCGGTTTCGCGGCAGGCATACCCGAACATGATCCCCTGATCGCCCGCACCTTCGTCCTTGTTGCCGCCCGCATCAACGCCCTGGGCGATATGCGCCGACTGGCCGTGAAGATGAACGGCAACGTCGCAGTTCTCCCAGTGGAAGCCATCCTGCTCGTAGCCGATGTCCTTGATGGCCATGCGCGCGAGATGCGCAATATACTCGTTGGTGATGCCTGCCGGTCCCCGCGTTTCGCCGGCAATCACGACACGATTCGTGGTGGCAAGCGTTTCGCACGCGACACGTGCTTCCGGCATTTCACGAAGATAGGCGTCGACGACAGCATCGGAGATTCGGTCGCAAACTTTGTCCGGATGTCCTTCCGAAACGGACTCGGACGTAAAAAGATAATTCTGACGTGCCATTGGCGATCGTCCTTCTGGGAATGAATATGAATGAAGCGGCGAATAATTTCGCCGCTTCGGGTGCATCAATCTTTGAAGTTTTTCGTCGCGTCAAGCGCGTTTTGAAAATTTGTTACTCGTCACCGGACAGAGAACGAACCAGATCGACGATCCGGCGCCGCACCTTCGGATCCTCGATCCGCACGAATGCCTTGTTCAATGACAGCCCTTCGGAAGACGAGAGGAAGTCGACGACATAGGACGTCGGCTGTGTTTCGCCAAACCCTTCGGCCTCCTCCGGAGTGCCCGGAGCGTCTTCAAAAAAGAACGACACCGGCACCTTCAGGATCGTTGCGATATGCTGAAGGCGGCTGGCGCCGATCCGGTTTGTGCCCTTTTCGTATTTCTGAATTTGCTGAAAGGTGATGCCAAGGCTTTCACCCAGTTTTTCCTGACTCATTCCAAGCATCATCCGCCTCAGGCGAACACGGCTACCTACGTGTATGTCGATCGGATTCGGAGACTTTTTACTGGGCATGTACGTCGCTCTTTCTTCTTTTTGCGGCGAATGTCCGCTCATATCAGATCGTACAAGCTCTCCTGGGTCCTCCCACAAGACCGAAGAGACTGAAGCAAGCCCGCAACCCCTAGCTTGTACATGAATCAGCCTTCAATCGGCTGTTTCACGGTTGTATCACACTTCGATCACTCAACTCAAACAAAAATTATCAATTATAACGCGAGTGGCGGTTGTATTTTGCAAAAATTGCAAATCCGACAAGTGTTATTGAAATAATCAGTGCCGGCACATCGCCAAAAATCTCATAGATAGTTGTGCCCAATTGCTTTGGAAGACCGGCATCTACGATACCCCGTTCAAAAACTGTCAATTCATCGACAACGGCTCCATATCCATCTACGACAGCGGAAATGCCCGTATTTGCTGCCCTCACGAGCGGCAATCCCGTCTCGATCGCGCGCATGCGCGCCTGTGCGAAGTGCTGGTAGGGACCGGGCGTGCGCCCGAACCACGCGTCATTCGTCACGTTCAAGAGAAAAGACGGCTCATCGGGCGTTGCAGAGACCACGCCCGGAAAAATCGCTTCATAGCAAATCAATGGTAGAAAACTGAAATCTTCGGTGGTGGAAAGCACACGCTGGTGGTAGCCGGCCTCGAACCCCTCGATCGGCCCGGCAATATTCGTGAAACCGATATCTTCAAGCAGCGTCTTGAACGGAACGTATTCGCCAAAGGGAACCAGCCGGACCTTGTCGTAGATGCCTTTGACGGTGCCATCGCCACCCACGACGTAGACACTGTTGAAATACACCGGTCCGTCAGCGCCGGCTTCAAGTCTCACCGCCCCGGTGACAAGTTCGGTGTTGTCGCCCAGAGCCTTTCCGATGCGGAACAGGGCGCCCGGTTCCTGCGTCAGAAGAAACGGCAGCGCCGATTCGGGCCAGACGACCAGCCTGGACTGCCCGACGCGCGCCGCACCGCCAAGCGGCGCCTCTGTCATGTCGAGATAGGTCTGAAAAATCTCGTCCCTGAGTTCCGGCCGCCACTTGTCCTTCTGGTCAATCGAAGGCTGCACGATCCTGACATCCAGGGAGGTGTATTCCACGTCCGCCGTCCAGGTCCGGACGGACCCGAAGGTCAGAGCAGCGACAAAGGCAACGGCTGCGAGCGACACGGCCCGCAGTCGCTGCCCCGCAGGCCTGGCGTCGGCGAGCACTGCGGGCGCGGCGCTGACCGCGACGACGAGAAAGGTCATTCCGTAGACACCGAAGAGGCTTGCTGTTTGCGCCAGGGCCAGGTTGCCGGAAACGCCGTATCCGAACGCATTCCAGGGAAATCCGGTCAAGACATGCCCCCGCACCCAGTCCGAGATCGTCAAACAGGCTGCAAGCAGCAAGATCCTGTAGAACTGATCACTCCAGAGCAGGGCCGCAAGCGCGACACCAAGCGCGGTGAAAAACGCCAGGCCGGCCGGCATTGCCAGCACTGCGAACGGCAACAACCAGGCAAAACGGTCGGCCTCGACAAGAAATGCCGCGCCGATCCACCACAGGCCGGCGAGAAAGTAACCGAAACCGAACAGCCAGCCGAGAAAGAAACCTGTGCGAAAGCGTGCACCGTTCTCTTGTCCGTCAACTTCCAGGGCGCCGTCCAGCAGCCATACGAAACACGGAAATGTTAGCAGCAGAACCGGCGACCATCCGAACGGCGGGAGAGCGAGGGCGGTCAACGCTCCGCAAAGGATTGCGAGAAACCGGCGCTGCCATCCCCAGGCCAACAGAAACGTGTTCGGCAGAATAGTCAGTCGTTGTGTGAGCCAGTGCATCAGATCCGAATCCCCAGGTGAGAACTGGAGAGTCGTCGGCTGACAGCAGGCCGGTCAAGTCCAATTGTGAAGACCTGGCCTAACCTTCCAGCGGTTCCTGCGGATCTGCCAGTGTGTCACCGGACCTGGCCTGGCTGTTTTCAGGCTGTCCCGATCCGGGTTTCTTGGTCCGTCGGCGCAACTCCTGGGGCCGGGCTTCAGCCCGTTTGCGGCGGATCTTGAGACGCTTGATCCGTCTCGGATCGGCATCCATGACTTCAAACTCGAAACCCGGCACTTCGTCCGGGACATACAAAAGTTCACCGCGAACCGGCACACGTCCGACCGACACGTAAAGAAGTCCGCCGAGCGTATCGACGTCTTCAGAGATTTCGCCGCCCGACAATTTTGTTCCGAGAACTTCGTCGAGGTCTTCCAACGGCAGCCGCGGATCAGCTATCCAGACCCCCTCGCCCGCAGACGCGAGCATGGCCTCTTCGTCTTCATCGTGCTCGTCCTCGATGTCGCCGACAACCTCTTCAACCAGATCCTCGAGCGAAACGAGGCCGTCGGTCCCGCCATACTCGTCAATCACGACAGCCATCTGGATACGGCCGGCCTGCATCTTTGCCATGAGATCCGTCGCCGGCATGGACGGCGGCACGAAAAGCAGGTTCCGCAAAAGATCCGTTTCCTTCAACGTGACCGAAAGATCCACGCTGGAGAGATCCAGATCGGGTGTGTTGTGTCCCTTGCGGGCTGTTGCGGCGTGCAGGGCGTCATTTTTCTCGTCTGCGGTATCAGCATTTTCCACAGTGGTTGTATTTTCGCGCTTTGCACCTCGCTCCGCGATGAAGGCCATGAGATCCTTGATGTGGACCATGCCGCGCGGGTCGTCGAGCGTATCCTCGTAGACGGGCATGCGGGAATGACCGCTCTTCTGGAACAATTCCATCAAACGGCTCAGGCTGGTGTCCAGGTCAACCGCGTCAATGTCGGCACGCGGGATCATCACGTCATCCACACGCAACTCGCGCAGGCGCAGGATGTTGCCAAGCAGCAAACGTTCCTCTGGAGAAAAAGCCGTATCGCCGCTGCCGTCGCGCGCGAGTTCGTCTTCCAGATTTTCGCGCAGGCTCGATGACTGGCGCCCCAAGCGCAAGATGCGTTTGAGATTTTCGAGAAAGGCCGCAGTACGCTGCGGCTTCGTCTGTTGCGGATCTTCTCCGTCGGAAGATTGCCCGGCATTCGCGGTCGTGGACTCGCCCTCCGGACTTTGCGGTTCAACTGCGCTCATCATTTATCAATACAAGAACTTTGTGCCCCATGATGCCACCTAATTGCCGTCAACCACAAGAGGACTGCCAGCGTAAGGATCATCAATGCCTAACGATGCAAGTATGGTTTTCTCAAGACCTTCCATCAACTCGGCCTCTTCGTCTGTCTGATGATCATAGTCGAAAAGGTGTAGCAAACCATGAACAGTGAGATGGGAAAGATGATCGGAGAAATCAACTCCCATATCGCGCGCCTCGCGCTCTATCGTTTCAAAGCCGAAGACGATATCGCCCAGAAGCGGGCCATAGACGTCATCGACCGGATCGCTTCCGGGAAAAGACAGAACGTTCGTCGGTTTGTCCTTGTCTCTCCATTGGCCGTTCAGTTTGCGGATGGCGTCATCGTCCGTGAACAGCAGCGAAACCTCGCTGTTGTCCGTGACCTGCAATCCGCCCGTCGTCAGGGTTGCCCGAATTGCCGCGTCGGCAAGATGGATCAGATCCTTCTCACCCGGCCAGCTACCGGCTTCCAGGTTGACGTCGATCACGAATCCGTCCGGGAGAGCAGAGGTCATTTGCTGCCGTTTCAGGACGTTGCCGCCTTGCGGGGACCTGCGGCGGGTTCCTCGCGCTGTCGCTCGGCATACCGCCGCTCACGTGCTTCGGATTCCTCACGCGACGCGTTGTCGTAGGCGGTCACGATCCGTCCGACGAGTTCGTGACGCACAACATCCGTCTCATTGAAGCGAACATGGGCAACGGCCGGAATGTCGGTCAGCAGGCCCAGCGCTTCACGCAATCCAGACTTCTGCCCTGCGGGGAGATCGATCTGGCTCGGGTCGCCGGTGACGATCATCTTCGACCCCTCGCCGAGACGCGTCAGAAACATCTTCATCTGCATCGACGTGGTGTTCTGCGCTTCGTCGAGGAGAACGACGGCGTTCGACAATGTCCGCCCGCGCATGAAAGCCAGCGGTGCGACTTCGATCATCCCCGACTGAAGCCCGCGGTCGACCTTCTCCGCGGGCATCATTTCATAAAGCGCATCGTAGATCGGTCGCAGGTAGGGATCGACCTTGTCCTTCATTTCGCCGGGCAGGAACCCGAGGCGTTCGCCGGCTTCGACCGCAGGGCGGGACAGGATCAGGCGTGCGACGTCACCGCGCTCCAGCAGAGCGGCGGCATAGGCGACGGCCAGAAAGGTCTTACCCGTACCGGCCGGACCGGTGCCGAAAATCAGATCCGCCCGGTCCATCGAACGGATATAGGCGTCCTGTGTCGGCGTGCGCGCGACGATCGTCTTGCGGCGCGTGGCGATCTGCGCAAAGGCCAGCCGGGATTTCGGCTCAAGGGTCGGCAAGGGCAACTGCGCTTCGGCAGCAGCGGCCATGCGCAGCGCGCCGTCCACGTCACCCGGGTGAACTTCCTGTCCCTGCAACAGCCGCTGATACAGCGCTTCCAGCGCATTTCTTGCCTGCGAGCACCCCGCCTGCGAGCCTTTCAGGGTCACCTGATTGCCCCTGGCAATGGCGTCGACCCCGAGCCGCTGCTCGATCAAGGCAAGGTTCTGGTCGAACTGGCCGAAGAGATCACCGATCAAACGGTTGTCTTCAAACGCAAGGACGACATGGGTTGCATCGGATGCCGAGGCAGCTGCTTGATCAGACTGTTTGCGTGAGGAAGAAGAACTCTCGCGCGTCAAATGACGTCTCCTTTAAGCCGTAGCGGCCGTGACCGTCTCTGCATTTTCACGACCATTGTGCCCGTCAATCAATTGCCCGAACAGCGAATTAGAGCCGATCTTGACGATTTCCACCGCTTGTATGCTGCCGATGAGAGCTTCGGGCGCGTCCAGTTGCACCGGCTGCAGCCAGGGCGACTTGCCCACAAGCTGGCCCTCATTGCGGCCCGTTTTCTCCAGAAGAACGTCACAGACCATTCCGAGCCTGGATTCGTTGAAGGCTTTCTGCTGGGCGCTGACCAGCGCCTGAAGCTCGGCAAGCCGTGCGGACTTGACCTCCTCCGGAACCTGGTTCTCCATCGTCGCGCCGGGGGTGCCCGGACGCTGACTGTATTTGAAGGAGAAGGCCGATCCGTATCCGACACGCCGGATCAGGTCCATGGTGTCCTCGAAATCCCGATCCGTCTCGTCCGGGAAACCGACGATGAAGTCTCCCGACAGGGCGATTTCCGGAGACGCGTCGCGGATCCGGTCAATCAGACGGAAATACTCGTCCCTGGTGTGGCGGCGATTCATGGCTTTCAAGATCTTGTCGGACCCCGATTGCACCGGAAGATGCAGGTACGGCATCAGGCTCTTCAGGTCCCGGTGCGCCCCGATCAGGTCGTCATCCATGTCGCGCGGATGGCTGGTGGTGTACCGGAGCCGGTCCAATCCGTCGATTTCCGAGAGCCGGCGCAGGAGCCGGCCAAGACCCCAGCTCGCCCCGTCCGCCGCTTCGCCGTGATAGGCGTTGACATTCTGTCCCAGCAGCGTGACTTCGCGAACGCCAGCTGCAGCCATGCGCTCGGCCTCCGACACGATCTGCTCGACCGGGCGCGAAACCTCCGCTCCGCGGGTATAGGGCACCACACAGAAGGTGCAGAACTTGTCGCAACCTTCCTGAACCGTCAGGAAGGCCGACGGCGCACGTTTGAGAACCCGGGTTTGCGCGCGTTCGGACAGATGGCCGAACTTCGCATCAATGTCGAATTCCGTTTCGACAACCTTCGTACCCTTCCGGGCCTTGTCCAGAAGACCGGGCAACTGGTGATAGCTCTGCGGGCCAACCACCAGATCGACGATCGGAGCGCGCCGGGAAATCTCCTCGCCTTCCGCCTGTGCGACACAGCCGGCAACCCCGACCATCATGTCCTTGCCGGACTTTGCGCGCGCTTCCTTGACCTTTCGGATACGACCGAGTTCGGAATAGACCTTTTCGGCAGCCTTTTCGCGAATGTGGCAGGTGTTGAGGATTACCAGATCGGCATCCTCGAGCGTGCTCGTCGCCTCGTATCCCTCAGGTCCCAGCACATCGGTCATGCGCTCGCTGTCATAGACATTCATCTGGCAGCCATAGGTGCGCACGAACACCTTGCGGGCGGCGGCGCCTGCAGATGGTCCGGCATCCTTGTCGGAAACGGCAGTTCCGGTCGTTTCCTGATCTTGTTCAGGGCGGCTTGTCATTCGCTTCTCGTCGCCTCGTTCACGCGGCAGATATGTCCAGGTGGTCTTTTGTCCGGGTCTGTTACCCAGCCGCGCGCCAGCTTAACGGAGCTCACGCGGCCATGACAGGACCGCCGTATAGCGGCATTCAATTTCCGGCGCCAGCTTTATCGGCTTTTTCGTCGTTTGAGAAGGATGCGGGCTCGTCGCCCCCCACCTGCTCCGGCCGCTCGACCGGCTTCTGCAGCAGCGAGGCGATCGTGAGCGCGCGCACCTCATGCTCCAGACGCCTGGTCAGGGCCTTGCGATCCGTCGTCCTGTCAACGAGCACGGGCTCGCCCCACGTTACAATGACGTCCAGTGCACCGCGGGTAAAAATACCCCACAAATGACCGGGCAACTCCATGTCGCCATACCAGGCGACATGGGGGCGATGGGCGCGTCCCATGGGAAGACCGTAGAACCCCTGATAGGCGACGGACAGCGGCTGGACCCAGACGGTTGCTCCGCCGTCGTCGCCAATTGCGCGCGTGGCTGCGCCCAGCAGCGCAGAGCGGAACGGCAAGACACAGTTGCCGTCGTTCGACGTGCCTTCCGCGAACAGCACCATGACGTCACCCGCGGCCATGCGCTCTGCAATCTCGTCCGCGGCCTGCCCCGTCTCCGTGCGCCGTGTCCGGTTAACGAACACGGTGCGCTGCAGCCTGGCCAGCAGGCCGAAGACCGGCCAGCCGGAGACCTCGGACTTGGCGATGAAGGAAAGCGGAATGAGCGAGCCCAGCACGGTGATGTCGACCCAGGATGCGTGATTTGCCGCGATGAGCAGCGGCCTGTCCCGGGCCGGGTGCCCGATCTGGACGACCTTGATGCCGACGAGGCGCGTCGCGATCCTGTGCCAGATCTTCGGCAGGATCTCCCGGCTGCGGAGACCGAATTTCATCGACAGCCACTGAAGCGGTATCAGGACAAGCGAAACAAGCGTGAGAACAGCAATGATGCAGACGGCCTTGACCTCAGCCATCGCCGGTTTCATCCCGGGATCGCTCCAGCGGAACGCCGTAGAGTTCAAGACGGTGATCGACCAGCTTGTATCCGAGCTTCCTGGCGATGAATTCCTGCAAGGCCTCAATTTCCTCGTTCCGGAACTCGATAACCTGGCCGCTGCGCAGATCGATCAGGTGGTCATGATGCTCGTCGGGGACCGTTTCATAGCGTGAACGGCCGTCCCTGAAATCGTGGCGCTCGATCATGCCGGCGTCCTCGAACAGCTTGACGGTGCGATACACGGTGGAAATGGAAATGCCGGGGTCAATCGCGACAGAGCGGCGGTAGAGTTCCTCGACGTCCGGATGTTCCTCGGACGCTGCCTCAATCACCGTTGCGATCACGCGGCGCTGTTCGGTCATGCGCATGCCCTTTGCAACACACATTTCCGCCAGCGTTGTTTGCCGCTCGTCCGTCATTTGGTCGCCGCCTGATGATTGATCGGATTTTTCGTAGCACAGCGCTTAACGAAGATCGATCCGCATGACAAGCGCTGTCCCGTCGCCTTCGCTGTCGCCGTAGTATCCCTTTCGCCGGGCCACCTCACGGAATCCCAGGCCCTTGTAGAGCAGTAGCGCGGACTCGTTGGAGGCGTCGACTTCCAGAAACAGGTGACTGCACCTGTCCGCGTAGAGGCGGAACAGGCCGGCTTCCATCAGCTTCTTGCCGATCCCCCGGCCGCGCTGGCGCGGATGAACGGCAACGGTGATCACTTCCGCCTCGTCCGCCGCCGTGCGCAAGATAAGAAAGCCGAGCGGCGCGCGCGTTCCATAGGGGCTGGCACGACGGGCGACGAGCATGGTGACTCCGGCCTGCGCCTTCATCCGGGCGAGTTCCTCGGCATTCCATTTGTTCGGAAATGAAGCTGCGTGGATTTCGGCAATCTTCGGCAGATCTTCGTCCAGCGCCACTTCCACGACCGGCGGCTGGGTCCAGAACCACCAGAAACTCATTGCCGTTCAATCCTTCCCCTGGTCTGCGGTGTCGCATCGGGTGGCCGCAGGTAAAGCGGCGATGGTGAAGCCGTGACCGGATCGGCCAGAAGTCCGAGTTCCGCAACATCCCGAATTCCGGGAAACCCCGCCCGGGAGATGATCTGCTCGCCCGGCAGGTCCAGCTCCGACGCAACCCGTTCTGCAGCCGAGCCCGCCAACCTTATGCATTTCGGCATGGAAGCCGCAAGATCGGAGATTGTGCGAACCGACGCCTCGCCGGTTTTCGTGCCGGACGCATCGAATTCCTGGCAATAGACTTCGTTACCCTTTCCGGTGAGTGCGACCAGAAGCGGTGCGCCTCCATCCATTGGAGCGGATGCGCGGGCAATGGCGGCCAGCGTCGTGATTCCAACGACCGGCTTGCCCAGAACGAGACCGAAACCGCGCGCCACGGCGAGGCCGACACGGAGACCCGTGAAGCTTCCCGGGCCGATTGTCACGACGACCCGGTCGAGATCGGAAAAAGCGGTGGATGTCTCCGCCATGACCTCGCCGATCATGTCCATCAGCCGCTCCGCGTGACCCCGGCCGATTTCCTCGCCAAAGGCCTCGAAGCAGCCGCTCTCGGTGCCGTCGTCGAGAACCGCGGCAGCGCAATTGGCCAGAGCTGTGTCGATCGCAAGTACACGCATGTCAATGCACCTACCCCGCCCCACTGCCGGTGTCGAGCCGAGCTTTGGACCTAATCCCAATTGCGGGCTTGCGTTGCGCTGTGAATGCTGAAACACAAACGAAAAACCCGGCTGAAAAGCCGGGTCTTTGAAAACATGGGGAAAATCGGATCAGATCGGCCGAACTTCCTCAACTTCCGGCACGAAATGGCGAAGCAGGTTCTGAATCCCGTGCTGAAGTGTTGCGGTCGAGGACGGGCAGCCGGCGCATGCGCCGCGCATGGACAGATAGACGATGCCTTCCTTGAAGCCCTTGAAGGTGATGTCACCACCATCCTGCGCCACCGCCGGACGGACACGCGTTTCCAGCAGTTCCTTGATCGTTTTCACCGTATCCTCGGTGCCTTCATCAAAGAATTCGCCTTCCTCGATGTCCTCGACCTGACCTGCCGCCATGACCGGCTGACCCGACATGAACTGCTCCATGATGACCCCGAGAATTGCAGGTTTCATGTGTTGCCAGTCCGTGTCGTCCTTGGTCACGGTCACGAAGTCGTGGCCGAAGAAGACCGCGGCCACGCCGGGAACATCGAACAGCCTTTCGGCAAGCGGGGATGCGCCGGCATCCGCCTTGGACCTGAAATCGTAGGTTCCTTCCTGCAGGACAACGCGGCCCGGAAGGAATTTGAGCGTGGCCGGATTCGGCGTCGCTTCGGTTTGAATGAACATTTTTCTTGTCCTTGCGTTTGAACAACGCGTCCGTTTCGACAGGTGTGCTGCGCCTCAACCTCATCGCAAAACACCGATGGATTCTTTTAACCCATCCCGCAGCAGTTTGGAATAGTTAAAAACTAGATAGGTCTTCAACGCGCGTGATCAAGTTCCAGCGGCACTTTTACCGCCGGCCGGCTCCGGTCAGGCGAGTGCCGCGATCGAGTCGTCGTCCAGGTTCCCCGGAACGATCGTCACCGGGATCGGAAAGGTGCCCGCCGACTTGCCCGCAATGGAAGAGACCAGCGGTCCCGGTCCTTCCGAACCCGTACTCGCGGCCAGCACGAGAATTGCGATATCCGCATCGGCTTCGATCAATTCCAGGATCTCTTCGGACTTGGAGCCCTCCCGAACGACCGTCTCCGGTTCCGTTCTTGCCACCGACCGCACCCGCTCCGCCGTTTTCGCGAGTGTCGCTTCGGCTTCCTCCAGCGCTTCGGCGCGCATGATGTCTTCAACGCCGAGCCAGTGCTGGAAATCACCGGGCGCGATCACGAAACAAAGCGTCACGACACCGCCGGTGCGCGCCGCCCGTTTCGCCGCATAGACAATTGCCCTGTCGCACTCGGGCGTTTCGTCGACCACGACCAGAAATTTCCGGCGATGGCCTTCCTCGTTGCTTTTGCGAATAGCTACCATGGCTGCATGCTGCCATTCGCGCGCGCGCATCGCAAGCGGCGAAATGGCCGCCTGCGAGCGATGTCCGATTAAAGGATGAACTTCGAGAGGTCGACGTTCTTGGCAAGGTCGCCGATATTCTCCTTCACGAAATCAGCGCTGATCTCAACAACTTCGCCCGAGCGATCCGGTGCGGTGAAGGAGATCTCGTCAAGAATGCGCTCCATGACGGTCTGGAGGCGACGGGCACCGATGTTTTCAACAGACGCATTGAGATCAACGGCAACGGATGCAATTTCGTCAATGGCGTCCTCTGTGAAGGCGAGCGTGACCTCTTCGGTTTCCATGAGGGCGACATACTGCTTGATCAGGCTGGCCTCGGGCTCCGTCAGGATCGCCTTGAAATCATCCTTGTTCAGCGCCCTGAGTTCGACGCGGATCGGAAGACGGCCCTGCAATTCGGGCAGCAGGTCGGACGGCTTTGCAACATGGAACGCGCCGGAGGCGATGAAGAGGATATGGTCCGTCTTGACCGGGCCGTGTTTCGTGGACACCACGGTACCCTCGATCAGCGGCAACAAGTCCCGCTGCACGCCCTCGCGCGAAACGTCCGCCCCGGCCCTGCCTTCGCGTGCGCAGATCTTGTCGATCTCGTCCAGGAAGACGATGCCCGAGTTTTCGACCAGCGCGATCGCTTCTTCGACAACCTTATCTTCGTCAAGAAGCTTGTCCGATTCCTCGTTGATCAGCAGCTGATAGCTGTCGCTCACGGTCGTCCGCTTGGTCTTCGTCTGGCCGCCGAAGGCCTTGCCGAGAAGATCGGACATGTTCATGACGCCGACACTGGCGCCCGGCATGCCCGGCAGATCGAAACTCGGCATCTGCGCCTGGGCGCGGACCTCAACCTCGATCTCCTTTTCATCCATCTCGCCGTCACGCAATTTCGTGCGGAAGCTCTCGCGGGTCGCCGGGCTCGCATTCGCTCCGACAAGTGCATCGAGAACGCGCTCTTCGGCCAGGACATGGGCCTTTGCCTTGACTTCCTCGCGCTTCTTGTCGCGGATCAGGGTAATGCCGGCTTCGACAAGATCGCGAACAATCTGCTCGACGTCGCGGCCGACATAGCCGACCTCGGTGAACTTGGTTGCCTCGACCTTGGTAAAAGGCGCATTCGCCAGCTTTGCAAGACGGCGGGATATTTCCGTTTTGCCGACACCGGTCGGGCCAATCATGAGGATGTTCTTGGGAAGGACCTCCTCGCGCATCTGTCCTTGCAGCTGCTGACGGCGCCAGCGGTTGCGCAGGGCAATCGCCACGGCGCGCTTGGCGTCCTTCTGGCCAACAATATAGCGATCGAGTTCCGAAACGATCTCACGTGGGGAAAAATCCGTCATGTCTTATGACTTGCCTTCCGTGTTCTTGAATTCCATTAGCAAGCAGTCGTCCGTTTTTCCGACAAGTTCGGGGATCACCTCAAACCCGGCCTTGCGGTAACACCTGACTGCACGTTCGTTCTGCGGGTCCGGATCGATCAGGATCCGGCCGTACCCTTCTTCAAGGAGCATCCGGACAAAGGCCCGGAGCGCCTCCGTTCCCAGTCCGGCCGACAGATCCTCCTGCAATCCGATCGACAGATCCACACCGACGGCCTCCTCAGGCAACAGGGACAACCAGGGATAATCAGCGGCGTAGTCCGTTTTCTGCTGGTCTCCGATGAACCAGACCTGAATGTATCCCTTGTCGCTGCCGTCCTTCTGAAAGATGAAGGGGCGTGTCGTGTCGCGTCCCTGCACCATGTCCTCGATGTAGCCGAGCTCCGTTTGCGGATCGCCCCACCACTTGCGCCAATGCGGCTTTTCGAGCCAATGAGCCAGCAGGGCAAGATCTTCTTCCTGGACGGGGCGGAACGAGATCACGGCGATTTACCCGGCCGTGTCGAGCGTTTCTA
This sequence comes from Roseibium sp., assembly GCF_965229775.1. Taxonomy (GTDB): domain Bacteria; phylum Pseudomonadota; class Alphaproteobacteria; order Rhizobiales; family Stappiaceae; genus Roseibium. Next base: position 2,297,307 of record NZ_OZ245929.1, on the reverse strand, counting down.
CCGTGACACTTTCGTTCGTGTAGACGCAGATCTCGGCGGCCACCGCCATCGCCTTGCGAGCGATCGTCTCCGCATCGTAGTCGGTGTCGACCAGCGCCCGGCCCGCGGCCAGGGCATAGTTGCCGCCGGACCCGATGCCCATGACGCCGCCTTCCGGCTCCAGGACGTCGCCGGTCCCGGTCAGGACCAGGGACACGTTCTTGTCGGCAACCAGCATCATCGCTTCAAGACGGCGCAGGTACCGGTCCGTGCGCCAGTCCTTGGCGAGTTCGACACAGGCCCGCATCAGCTGGCCCGGGTACTGCTCCAGTTTCGCTTCCAGGCGCTCGAACAGGGTGAAGGCATCCGCGGTCGCACCTGCAAATCCGGCAATCACCTCGCCCTTTGCGAGCAGCCGTACCTTGCGTGCGGAATGCTTGATCACCGTCTGACCAAGGGAGACCTGGCCATCACCGGCAATAACCACCTTGCCGTCCTTGCGCACCATCATGATCGTCGTCCCGTGCCATTGGGCCGGTTCGCGCGTTTCGCTCATTCATTCCTCTTGGGTTCATTAAGCTTCTTGGTATTTCAATGCTGCCGCCCTATGTAGGCGGCCTTCGCGGCTTTTCCAAGAAATCAATTCGGTTCACCGGATCGAGGCGCCCGTCCGGACGGCTTCAATGCGAATGCGAGATCTCGATTTTCGTCATTCTCAAGAGAGCTTCGACAAGCTTGTCGAGTTGGCCGCTTATCCGATCCTCGATCAGGTCGTCCTTGTCGTCAAAGGCCGCAGTCACCTTGGGCACGGATACCATCTGCGGAAGCACAAGAGCCCCGAGCCCAACTTCCAGGATGGTCCGCATCGCGATGAGCCCACGCAGACCTCCGAACCCTCCGGGGGATGCGGCACCGAGGGCGAATACCTTGTTCCGGTAGGCCTCGCCCGGTTCCTTGACGCGGCTGATCCAGTCAAGCGTGTTCTTCAGGAGCGGCGTGATACCGGCATTGTATTCCGGACAGGCCAGGAATACGCCGTCATGACCGGCGAAAAGCCGATGCAGGCGCCTGGCATTTTCCGGCACGCCGTTTTCCGCTTCATGATCACCATCATAGATCGGCAGCGGGTAATCCTTCAGCGAAAGATGTGTCACATCCGCGTCGAGGATCGACAGCCGCTTGGCCACAAGGGCCGCAAGTTTCGCGTTGTGGGACCCGCCCCGCACCGAACCTGAACAGACGATAATCTTCGGATTGCGCATCAAGAGACCCTTTTCGAACAAGAGTGGCCAAGGAGATCACCTTGATATGGCAAACAGGGAGAGCTTATCCAGTCCTTCCGTCCGGAAACGGCAGGCACGGTCCGCGCCGCGCCCGTCAAGCGCAGGGTTCAGAACAGGCTCGCGATGAAGCCCGGGATAGACTTGACGGCGTAGGACCAGTCGTCCTTGCGCCATTTGGACATCTCGTAGACCGAATCGCCAAGATCCTCGCCCATTTCGGCAAACAGCTTCGTCGGTCCCTGTTTCATGCGGTCGACAAGACGGCTCAGGCGGGCCATGTCGATGTTGCCGGTCTGGATGAGGTGGACGGTCCCGAGGACCAGCGTCGTCATGCTGTCGACGCCCGACGCACCGAGACCGATCGGATCGCAGGCGCGAATGACCTGGAAGACCTTGCTGTTCTTGGCGGCTCCGGGGGCGATCGCCTCGACAAGGCTCTGCAGCCCTTCGACCATGCCGGCCCAGGGAATCGCCTTGCCCATGTAATACTTGTAGAGTTCGGAGGTGCCATAGAGGTAATCCCCCTGCTCGAACTTGTCGGCAACCTCGATCATCGTGATGACGTGTCCGGCTGCACCGGCTTTCCCGCCGAGCGTTCCAAGGAAACGGCCGAATTTGGATGTGGGTTTGCCGATGACATCGAGGGCGCCGAATTGCCGCCCCCTCATTCCCGCGATGGTCTTCATAACGTCGCGGGCTTCGTCGACAGAGAACCCCCATTTGCGCAACTGAGCCCAGGCGGCAATCACCTTTCGCGCATCGTCGGCCCGTCCGATCGTGCCGAGGAACTTCTTCATGTTGGGAATGCTCTTGTCGATGAGTTCCCTGCGGAACTCGTCGAACGCGGTGCTTTCGCCGAGACTGGCCGCTTCCTTCGCCAGCAGCTTCTCGCCCGGAGACATCCGGTCATCCCGTGCGGTATCGTTTGACACCGTTGCAGGGCTGGCTTCCGGCGGGATGCACATCCGCTGCCAGACCGATGCGGAGTTCGGATCGTTCATGGCCGTTATGGTGCGCTTGCCGGGGTCGACGCGGCCATCGGGCCGACGCAGCCTCACGACACTCGCCTGGAAATCCTTGATCATGCCGATTGTTTTCGAGCCGACCTTGCCGTCAACAGCCAGTGCCTTGCGCGACGTGCCCATGAGAGCATTGAGCCTGGTCTGTATGGTCGTGACGTCCAGGTATTCATTTTTTCCGAACCGGCCCACTGAGCCGGTGATACCAATACTGGAATTGATCATATTGAAGACACCCAATCATCTAATTCAAATATCCACGGGGCCGGAGATTTATCCGAGTTTCCGCCTTGAATCTGTGATCGTTGTCACCGGAATCCCTGCGCAACGCAGGAAACCGCGTGTCAATTCGTGAACTGACCGAAAAATCCGGGCCGGACGGGTTTCGCAATCCCCTGGTCGCTCGACCTGCAATCCGGCACGGAACCACTGGAGAGCCGCGCCGGAGCGGGGCCTGTCCCGCCTAGTGGCCCTTCCTGTAAACCCAGACGCGTGCGGGCGGCAGGTTTTTCCAGACCCATTCCGAGGTATGCACGGAGACCGCATGGCTGTCCGGTGTCACCGGCATGACCAGGCCGTAAGAAAACTGAATGAAGGGTGCGCCCGGTTTCAGCAGGGTGAGTGCCTCGTTCAGCAGTTTCCGTCGCACGGCCTCCGGACGGGTGAGCAGGGGAAGCGAGGACACGATGCCGTCGAGGGTGTGAGCCGTCTGTTTTTCGCCGGACAGAAATCCTCCGGCAGACCGGAGCGTTTGCTCGAGCGCGTAGGCGTCGCCCTGCAACACCGGCAGGCCCGGATATCTGAGACTCAGCATTTCACAGAAGTTGGCGCTGTATTCGATGAGGTTCAGCTGGCCGTGCGAAAACCCGCGTTCGAACAGCGCCCTGGTCACCGCCCCGGTTCCAGGGCCGAGTTCGACGACACGTGAATGCGGACGGGGCGTCAGGTAGGACGCCATTTTCGCGGCAAGGTCGGGACCGGAGGGGGCAACGGCCCCGGTTCTCAGCGGATTCTGGGCCCAGGACCGTATGAATTTCATTTCATCGAGAACCTTGGCCCGGACGGCTGCAGCCTTGTCCAGCTTCTCGCGAAGACGCTCAACATGAATACTGTTGCGTTTCAGCATGTTACCTCACCTGTCCCCAGAATCGGAATATAGAGCCGCCGTTAGGGAATTGCCATAGACAGGTGCACCGAATGCGTCGATTACGTCCCCAGATTATCGATGAAGTCTTTCACCTTGGAGAAAAATCCGGCTGATTCCGGGTGGTTTTCGCCGGAAGATTCCTTTTCGAATTCCGCGAGAAGTTCCCTTTGCCGGCGGGTCAGGTTTGTCGGCGTCTCGACCGTCACCTGAATATACATGTCGCCGTGCTGGCTGGACCGCATCACCGGCATGCCCTTGCCGCGCAGGCGGAACTGTTTTCCGGTCTGCGTGCCTTCGGGAACCTTCACCCGGCTCGTGCTGCCCTGCACGGTGGGTACGTCGAACTGGCCGCCGAGCGTTGCCGTCGACATGGAGATCGGGACGCGGCAATAAAGATCCGCCCCGTCGCGCTGGAACAGGTCATGCGGCCTGATCGACAGGAAGATGTAGAGATCGCCAGCGGGACCGCCGCGCACGCCAGCTTCGCCCTCGCCCGCGAGACGGATGCGGGTGCCGTCCTCGATGCCGGCGGGAATGTTCACCGACAGGGTTCGCTCCTGGGTTTTCCGGCCGCTCCCGCCACAGCTTTCGCAAGGATCGGTGATGACCTGTCCCTTGCCCTGACAACTCGGACAGGTGCGCTCCAGCGTGAAGAACCCCTGCGCCGCGCGCACACGGCCGGAGCCACCGCAGGTCCGGCAGGTCGTCGGGCTCGTGCCCGGCTTGGCTCCGGAGCCGGTGCAGGTGTCGCAGGTGACACTCGTCGGCACCTCGATCTCGACCGTCTTTCCGGTAAAGGCGTCTTCCAGGGTGATGTCCAGGTTGTAGCGAAGGTCGGCACCGCGTTCGCGTCCGCCGGACCGGCGGCCGCCCCCCATACCGAAAAATTCCTCGAAGATATCGGACATGGTGGAGGAGAAATCATGAGCGCCGGCGCCACCGCCGCCGCCAAATCCGCCGTTTTCGAAAGCGGCATGACCGAACCGGTCATATGCGGCGCGTTTCTGACCGTCCTTCAGGGTGTCATAAGCTTCGTTGACTTCCTTGAACCTGGCTTCGGCCTCGCCATCGCCGGGGTTCCTGTCGGGGTGATACTGCATTGCCATCTTGCGGTAAGCGCTCTTCAGCGCCTTTTCGTCCGCGTCGCGTGATACGCCCAGCACCTCATAGAAATCACGTTTGGACATCAAGATCTCTCGGTCTTGTTGTTGCGCCGACGGCAGCCAGGATCATTCCGGCGCCAATCACGGCGAAAGCGCCGGACACGAGCGTCCGTCATATCGGACAGACCTGCGGCCGGCGCCAAAATTGAACAGCCAGCCGGATGACCGGCTGGCTGCGTTTCGTGGTTTAGGCGGACTTCTTGTCGTCTTCGTCTTTGACTTCTTCGAAATCCGCGTCGACAACGTCATCTTCGGCTTCGGAGGCTGCTTCCTCGCTGCCGCCTTCTTCCGCCTCGGCGTCCGCCTGAGCGGCCTGATACATGGCTTCGCCCAGCTTCATGGAAGCCTCGGCGAGCGCCTGCGTCTTGGCCTTGATGTCTTCAAGGTCTTCGCCTTCAAGCGCGGTCTTCAGGGCCGCCAGAGCGCTTTCGATCGCGGACTTGTCGTCTTCGGAAACCTTGTCGCCGTAATCCTTGAGCGACTTCTCCGTGGAGTGCACGAGAGACTCGCCCTGGTTCTTGGCTTCAACCAGTTCCTTGCGCTTCTTGTCCTCGTCCGCGTGCGATTCAGCGTCCTTGATCATCTGATCGATATCGCTGTCGCTCAGACCGCCGGAGGCCTGGATGCGGATCTGCTGTTCCTTGCCGGTGCCCTTGTCCTTGGCGGACACGTTGACGATACCGTTGGCATCGATGTCGAAGGTGACCTCGATCTGCGGTACGCCGCGCGGCGCCGGGGGAAGACCGACCAGGTCGAACTGACCGAGGACCTTGTTGTCCGCCGCCATTTCACGCTCGCCCTGGAAGACCCGGATCGTCACGGCCGTCTGATTGTCTTCGGCCGTGGAGAACACCTGGCTCTTCTTGGTCGGGATCGTCGTGTTGCGGTCGATCAGTCGGGTGAAGACACCGCCAAGCGTCTCAATGCCCAGCGACAGCGGGGTCACGTCGAGAAGCAGAACGTCCTTGACGTCGCCCTGCAGAACGCCGGCCTGGATCGCCGCGCCCATGGCGACGACTTCGTCCGGGTTGACGCCCTTGTGCGGCTCCTTGCCGAAGAAAGTCTTCACGGTTTCCTGGATCTTCGGCATGCGGGTCATGCCGCCGACCAGAACCACTTCGTCGATTTCACCGGCTGCCAGGCCCGCGTCCTTCAGGGCCGCTTTCATCGGAGCGATGGTCCGCTTGACCAGATCTTCGACGAGCGACTCGAATTTCGCGCGGGTCAGCTTGAGCGTCAGGTGTTTCGGACCGGATGCATCGGCCGTGATGAACGGCAGGTTGATTTCGGTCTGGGACGAAGAGGACAGTTCGATCTTGGCCTTTTCGGCAGCTTCCTTGAGACGCTGCAGAGCCAGCTTGTCGTTTTTCAGATCGATGCCCTGGTCCTTCTTGAATTCGGCCGCGAGATAGTCGACCAGAACCATGTCGAAGTCTTCACCGCCGAGGAAGGTGTCGCCGTTGGTGGACTTCACTTCGAAGACACCGTCGCCGATCTCCAGGATGGAAACGTCGAAGGTACCACCGCCAAGGTCGTAAACCGCGATGGTCTTGCCGTCGTTCTTTTCCAGACCGTAGGCAAGTGCTGCCGCGGTCGGCTCGTTGATGATGCGCAGAACTTCAAGACCTGCGATCTTGCCGGCATCCTTGGTGGCCTGGCGCTGGGCGTCGTTGAAGTATGCCGGAACGGTGATGACCGCCTGGGTCACCGTTTCACCGAGATAGCTCTCGGCCGTTTCCTTCATCTTCTGAAGAATGAAGGCGGAGACCTGAGACGGGGAGTACTTGTCGCCGTTGGCTTCCACCCACGCGTCGCCGTTGTCGGCCTTGACGATTTCGAACGGGACAAGCTTCTTGTCCTTGTCGACCGTCGGGTCGTCGTAGCGGCGCCCGATCAGGCGCTTGACCGCAAACAGGGTGTTGGTGGGGTTCGTGACCGCCTGGCGTTTTGCCGGCTGGCCCACCAGCCGCTCACCGTCGTCGGAGAACGCAACCATCGAAGGTGTGGTGCGCGCGCCTTCAGCGTTTTCGATTACTTTGGAATCCTTGCCGTCCATGACGGCGACGCACGAGTTGGTCGTGCCGAGGTCGATACCAATGACCTTTGCCATATGTGCCTCTCTTTCTAGCAAACCGGATAGACCCATGAAGGCGTCAGTCCGGCTCCTCTCACTTGGGTTCCGGGAGGTCCCGGACGATGCGCCAGAGCGGATGCTCGGGATTTGGCGCAAAGCTTGACCGCTATATAGGTGGATGAAACATTACCTGCAAGACATGTGAGCGATGACAATGTCCTGTGCTGGTGGATAAATCTTCCAGATGGTTACTCCAGTGCGGCCAATAGCAAATCGGCAACCATATGCAAAGGTTTCCGGCCGGTTTCGGAATTGGTTCAGGCTTTGGATGTAGGCTCCGCCCCGTTCCTTTCCGTCGGGCGCCGGAGGCTTGAATGAACGACCCTGAACTGTGGACACGCATAAGCACCTGCCACCCGGATGACGTGGAGGCCGATTTTCCGTTTTCAAAACGGCTGGCCCGCGACAACGGCTGGACACATGACTACGCCCTGCGTGTCATTACCGAATACCAGCGCTTTGCCTATCTCAGCCGGATGAAAGCCGGAATGGTGACCCCGAGCGACGAGGTCGACCAGGCCTGGCACCTGCATCTGACCTATTCGCGCCACTATTGGGGGGCGTTCAGGGACGCGCTCGGTGGAGCCCTGCATCACATGCCGACCAAGGGCGGGGCAAATCAGGCGGTGCTCTTCCGGGAGGCCTATGAAAAAACACTGGATCTCTACCGGACCGAGTTCGGCATGGCGCCTCCGGCCGATATCTGGCCGTCCGCTGCCATCCGCTTCGGCAAGGCGCCGCACTTTCAGCGGGTCAACACGAAAGATGTCTGGATCATCCCCAAACCGGCCGCGCCCGGCTGGGTCTTGCACGCATGGCGGCATCTGAAATCCGTCCCCGCGCGCGCCTATGCCGCGCCGGTCTCCCTCTTTGCGCTTCTCTTCGGCACCGGGCTCGCCTTTGCCCATGGGCAGCCGGCCGGGGACACTTTCCTGGAAAAAATGCGCAACATGGTCTGGCACTGGGCGAGCGAGCACACCGCCTGGTTCGTGATCGGTGTTGTCGTTCTGATCATCGCGGTGCGTGCCATCCTCAGCAAGGCATCGGGAAATGCATCGGGATGCGGCGCAGGCTGCGGTGACGGCGGCGGCGGCGGCTCCGGCTGCGGAGGCTGCGGCGACTGAGGAACTCCTGTATGAAGACATCATGCAGGACATTCCTATCAACGGCCTGACCGGCCTTTCCTATCTCCCGGACTTTTTCGACCGCGCGGCGCAGGAAGCGCTGCTGGAAGAGATCCGCACGGCTGTCGCCGACGCCCCCCTCTTTCAGCCGGTGATGCCGAAGACCGGCAAACCGTTTTCGGTCAAGATGAGCAATTGCGGCCCGCTCGGCTGGGTGTCGGATGTCGACGGCTACCGCTATCAGCCCGGCCACCCCACAACCGGCCGGCCGTGGCCGGACATTCCCGGCCGGCTCACGGCGCTTTGGCAGGAGGTTGCCTCTTCAGCCCCGGCCCCGGAAGCCTGCCTGATCAACTTCTACGAAGCGGGCGCAAAAATGGGCCTGCACCAGGACCGGGACGAACAGACCTTCGACGCCCCCGTCGTATCGGTCTCGCTCGGCGACACGGCAACCTTCCGGGTCGGCGGGCTCAAGCGCAACGACCCGACGAAGTCGTTCCGCCTGCACTCCGGTGACGTCGTGGTCCTGGGCGGCGAGGCCCGTCTCGCCTTTCACGGTGTCGACCGTGTCCTGAAGGGAACGTCCACGCTTTTGAAAAACGGCGGCCGGATCAACCTGACCTTGAGGCGGGTAACGCCGCCGGATTGATTGGCGCGGCGTATCTGGTGTTCAGGTGACGCTCAGATCGCCAGGTAGGTCAGGACCAGCGCGCAGGCGGCAATCACCCAGAGCGCGATCCGTCCGGAGCGTGTGTGCCGGGCTTCCGCCCGGCCGATGGCCTCGGCGGTCTCGGCGTCGAACCTGAGCCCGTCCCGCGTCATGTTTTCCAGGGCCTCGGACATGTGCCCGATCCGGTCGGCAAAAATTGGCAGGTCGTTGGCAGCCCGCGTCAGCGCGGAGATCACGTCGCCCGCATCGCGCAGCTTGCCGACCGGCCCCAGATGTTCCTTAATCCAGCTGCCGACGACCGGTTCGGCGGTCCGCCACATGTCGAGATTGGGATTGAGCGAACGGGCAACGCCTTCCACCACGACCATGGTCTTCTGCAGCATGATCAACTGGGTCTGGGTGCGCATTTCGAACAGTTCGGTCACCTCGAACAGCTGTGTCAGCAGCCGCGCCATGGAGATCTCGCTGGCATCGTGGCCGTGGATGGGTTCGCCGATCGCCCGGATCGCCTGGGCGAACATGTCGACGTCCTGGTTGGCCGGGACGTAACCGGCCTCGAAGTGCACTTCGGCGACGCGCCTGTAATCGCGGGTGATGAAGCCGAACAGGATTTCGGCGAGGAACCTGCGTTCACGCTTGTTCAGCCGGCCGGTGATGCCGAAATCCACGGCGACCAGCGTGCCGTCCTCCTGAACGAACAGGTTGCCCTGGTGCATGTCGGCATGAAAGAAGCCGTCACGCAGCGTGTGGCGGAGGAAACTCTGGATGACGGCGGCACCCAGTGCCTCAAGGTCGTGGCCGTCCTCGATCAAGCCTTCGACGTCCGACATCTTGCGGCCGTCGATCCATTCCATCGTCAGGACGCCCTTTGCCGTATCCAGCCACTCAACTGAGGGAACGCGGAAACCCGGATCGTCAGCCGTGTTTTCCGCCATCTCGGAAAGGGCCGCCGCCTCCAGACGGAAATCCATCTCGATGGCGACCGACTGGGCCAGCGTGTCGACAACCGCAACCGGCCGCAACCGGCGGGAGGGGGCGTGGAAGCGTTCGGCAAGACGTGCCACAAGATAGTAGCTTTCCAGATCGCGCTGGAACCGGCGGGACACACCGGGCCGCAACACCTTGACCGCGACCTTCTTCTCCGTTCCGTCGTTCCGGCGGATGACCGCGGGATGCACCTGGGCGATGGACGCGGCCGCGACCGCTTCCCCGAACTCGGCAAATATTTCGTCGACCGGACGCCCGAGCTGTTCGGCAACGGCCGCCCTTGCATCCTCGTGATCGAAGGCCGGCAACCGGTCCTGCAGCGCAGACAGCTCCCGCGCGGCGTCCTTGCCGACAACGTCTGCGCGCGTCGCCAGGAACTGGCCCAGCTTCACATAGGACGGACCCAGCTTGTTGAGCGCATCCGACAGACGCAGCTCGGCGCTCTTGTCCTTGACCGCGCGCCGTTCAAGCAGGCGCGCCAGTGCGATGCCGAGGCGCGGTCCCGCCGGCAGATCCGGCAGCGACACCAGGCCGAACACGCCTTCGCGCGCCATCACGAACCCGGCCCGCACGAGACGGAGGAAAGGCATCAACGGCATCGTGACTAAAACTTCCAGCCGTGGTGCAGGGCCGCGATGCCGCCCGAATAGTTGCGGAAACCGACGCGTTCGAAACCGGCGTCGCGGATCATGTCCGCAAACCGTTCCTGGCTCGGAAACTTGCGGATCGATTCGACAAGGTACTGATAGGGGTCGGCATCGCCGGTGACCCATCTTCCGATCGGCGGGATCGCGTTGAAGGAGAACGCGTCATAGACCTTGTCGAGAACGGGCACGTCCACCTCGGAAAATTCAAGACAGAGGAACCGTCCGCCGCGCTTCAGAACCCGGTGCGCCTCGCGCAGGGCCTTCGGAATGTCGGGCACGTTCCGGATCCCGAACGCAATCGTGTAGGCATCGAAGCTCCGGTCGGGAAAGGGAAGCTCTTCGGCATTGCCCTGGGAAAAGGTGATCAGATCTCCGAGACCCGCCTTCGCGGCCCGGTCGCGGCCGACGGAGAGCATACTGTCGTTGATGTCGCAGACAACCGCCGTCACGGCCTCGTCCGACTTGCGCACGACGCGGGTGGCAATGTCGCCGGTACCGCCGGCCACGTCCAGAAGCCGCCAGCCGGTGCGCGCCGTCTTAGGAGGCGCGAGGCAGGACACCATCGCGTCCTTCCAGACCCTGTGAAATCCGCCGGACATCAGATCGTTCATCAGGTCGTAGCGTTCCGCGACCTTGTGAAAGACGTCGTCGACCAACAGCTGCTTCTGACCTTCGGCGACCTTGGAAAAACCGAAACTGGTCGGCATGTCTTCCGGCGACCGGCCGGAGCCTCCCGCTTGCCTGTGAGCCTGTTGCGTCATGAATGCGCCTCCTGGCGGATGCTGTCGTAAATTTGCTTCAAATCGCGCCGGACAATAGTACAAGCACTTCACAAGCGCTATCTTTCCCGGCCACGAAAAGCCATTTGCCGCAGGGCTATAGCGCGCCACAGACGCCGACACCAGTGGGGAGACAATCGGAAATGCCCGAATTGCCGGAAGTCGAAACGGTCAAGCGCGGTCTGGCGCCCACGTTCGAAGGGGCCCGGATCGTGTCCGTCGACCAGAATCGGCCGGATCTCAGATTTGCGTTTCCGGACGGGTTCGCGTCCCGCCTCACCGGGCAGACCGTTTCCGCGCTGTCCCGTCGCTCGAAATACCTGCTTGCGGATATCGGCAGCGGCGATGTCCTGGTGATGCATCTTGGCATGTCGGGCTCGTTCCGGATCGAGAACGATGCATCGAGCGACACACCCGGGGCCTTCGAGCACCCGCGGAACAAGGACCCCAAACACGATCATGTGGTCTTTCACCTGCAGATCGGCGCCCGCACCGGCGCGCGCATCATCTATAATGACCCGCGCCGGTTCGGCTTCATGGATCTTATCCCGCGCGCGCAGCTGGGCGATCATCCCCTGTTCAGGGACCTCGGCCTTGAGCCGCTCGGCAACGATCTGAGCGGTGATGCCCTGGCGCGTCTGTTCAAGGACCGCAAGATGCCGTTGAAGGCAGCCCTGCTCAATCAGAAACTGATCGCCGGTCTCGGCAATATATATGTGTGCGAGGCGCTGTGGCGCAGCGGCCTCAGCCCGCTGCGGCCTGCCGGATCGCTTGTGACCAAGACCGGCAAGCCGACCAAGAGAGCCGTCCTCCTGGCACAAAACATCCGGGAAACGCTGCACGACGCCATCAAGGCGGGCGGGTCCTCCCTGCGCGATCATGCACAGACGGATGGAACGCTCGGGTACTTCCAGCACTCCTTTGCCGTTTATGGCCGCGAGGGCGAGCCCTGCCGGACGCCCGGCTGCAAAGGCACCGTCGACCGTATCGTCCAGTCCAACCGCTCGACGTTTCATTGCCCGTCTTGCCAGACCTGAAGCCGGGAAACCCGGTTGCGGCGTTCCACCTTTTGCCAACCTTGCCAGACCGGCCCCGGGTCGGTTAGGCATGTCGCGTAACACTGACAGGTGCTGGCACTGGGAGCAGGCGAAATGGGATACAAGAACATCCGTGTCGAGAAACGTGGCAAGGTCGGCCTGATCACGCTCGACAGGCCGAAAGCGCTGAACGCGCTGAATTCGGAACTGATTGCCGAACTCGGAACCGCGCTCGACGGCTTCGACGAGGACGAGCGCATCGGCTGCGTTGTCATCACCGGGTCGGAAAAAGCCTTTGCCGCCGGCGCCGACATAAAGGAGATGCTGCCGCACGACTTTTCATCCGCGTATCAGACAGACCTGATCACGCCGTTCGACCGCGTCTCGCGGAACCGCAAACCGATCATTGCCGCGGTTGCCGGATATGCCCTGGGCGGCGGCTGCGAACTGGCGATGCTCTGCGATTTCATCATCGCGGCGGACACGGCCAAGTTCGGTCAGCCGGAGATCACGCTGGGCGTGATCCCCGGTGCCGGCGGCACGCAGCGGCTGACGCGTTTCGTCGGCAAGTCGAAAGCGATGGAAATGGTGCTCACAGGACGGATGATGGATGCCGAAGAAGCCGAGCGAAGTGGCCTCGTCAGCCGGATCGTGCCGGCAGACGATCTCCTGGAAGAGGTCCTGAAAGTGGCCGAGAAGATCGCGGAGTTCTCGCTTCCCGTTGTCATGATGGCGAAGGAAAGCGTCGACCGGGCCTACGAAACGACGCTTTCGGAAGGCGTACGCTTCGAGCGCCGCGTCTTCCAGGCGATGTTTGCGCTGGAGGATCAGAAAGAAGGAATGACCGCGTTTTCAGAAAAGCGCGCACCCCAGTTCCGCAACAAATAATCTTGGCATTGTGCCTGATAAAGCCGTTGACGGCGGCTCAAAGCGCGATTATAAGCAGCGCCCAATCGGTGGCGGTCTTCCGCCGCCTTTGTTTTTTGATCGGGTCCTAACGCCGATGCGCTTCGATCCCGATCGCCACCGGACACTTGTCCCAATTACCGATCAGGATTGAGCCCATGGCCAACACACCATCGGCCAAGAAGGCGGCCCGCAAGATTGCCCGCCGGACGGCCACGAACAAAGCACGCCGCAGCCGTGTGCGCACCTACCTGCGCCAGGTTGAAGAAGCCATTGCTTCCGGCGACCAGGCAGCGGCAACCGAGGCCTTCAAGGCAGCCCAGCCGGAAATCATGCGCGCGGCTTCGAAAGGCGTCATGCACGCCAACACGGCCTCCAGGAAAGTTTCGCGGCTCAACGCACGCATCAAGGCGCTCAGCGCCTGAATCGCAGCGTCATCAGACCGTTAAAAAGACCCGGCATCACTGCCGGGTTTTTTTTAGCCGTGCAATTTTGTGGATGACATCTTTTTGCATTTTTCGCGTTCCATATCGTAAATTTTAACAGCCAGCATGCTGACACAGAAAAATGTTTTTAATCAATATCTTACAGATATGTAGGAATCAGTAAACTCAATCGAACCGGATTCGATACGAGTCAATAGATCCTGTTTGAAAATTTTTTTGAAACGGTCGTTTTTGTATTGTGACACCGGCCGTGAGGGCGAAAAGTTATTGCGGCAAAAAGCATTTGCCTCTTCGCCCACAACAGGCAAAAAATCTCTGACGTTGGGGCAAAATCGAGGCTTTTCCGGAAATCGTCAAAAGTCGCTGTTGCCCCCTCTGAAACCGTCTGTATATTAGGCTCACGGCTGGCGACGAAGACCAGCACAAAACGTAAAAACGGTGCTTGGGACAATCATGAATAAGTCTAATCGATGTATAGCTGAGCACGTGGTTTCCAAATCGTGGATTGGATACATGAGTGTATTCGATACGCAGGGTTCTTAGTTCATTTCCGAACTAATTCTCCACTCTGAAATTCTTGGTAATACTTTAACTCGATAGCATTTCGCTATCGGAGGGGGCAACTGTGCATAGCGTGGGTGGTTACGCTGGAAACGTAACGTCGCAAGAGGCGTTTGACGCACTTTCCGAGCAGGCTGATGCGGTGCTCGTCGATGTGCGCACGCAGGCCGAATGGTCCTTTGTCGGCGTGCCGGATCTTCGCCCCATTGGCAAGGAACCCATGCTGATCGAGTGGCAGAGCTTTCCCTCGTCCGGCCCCAACCCCGAGTTCGCAAATGCCGTGTCGAGCCACCTTTCGAAAAAAGGGCTTGACCTGGACGCTCCAATCTATTTCTTGTGCCGCTCCGGTGCCCGGAGCCAGGCAGCCGCAACAGTGCTGACACAGGCCGGGCACACGCGTTGTTTCAACATCTCGGACGGGTTCGAGGGACCGCTGGACGCGGATCGTCATCGCGGAACACAGTCCGGCTGGAAGGCCGCCGGACTGCCCTGGATTCAAAGTTAGTTTCCCTTCGTATAACGGGGAACGGCGGCAGGCGTAAAACTGCCGCCAACGGAATAACCGTCCCAAAAGGGACAAAATAACGCTGCAAAAGCAGCAAGGCGTCGAAGACCGGCTGTGGCGGACCGGTCTTCATGAAACAGGAGGCAAATGATATGCAGGTTCAGGAGGCCGGTGGCTCCGAACATTGGAAACGGGTAAAGAAGCAGCTTCGTGCCGAATTGGGCGATGATGTGTTTACCAGCTGGTTTGCGCGCGTAGACCTTGAGGAACACCAGGACGGCACGGTGCGGCTGTCGGTTCCGACCCGTTTCCTGAAGCAGTGGATTCAGAACAATTACAATGACCAGCTGATGGGTCTCTGGCAGCGTGAATGCGACAATGTTCATCGCATCGAGCTGACCGTGCGCGGCGCGATACGCCCGCGGCAGACACCGGTTGCACAGCCCGGGCTGGCGGCCCCGAGCGGTGTCAAGGCGATCAGTGCCGACGGTCGCACAGATACGCTTGCTGACGCGTCGCAGGTGACGCGTGCACAGGCGGCGACAGCGGCTCTCGGACGCGGTGACAGCAATGCCGACAGCGCACGCGACGTGCTGCAGGGCGCCGCGCTTGATCCGAAATACACGTTCGAAACCTTCGTCGAAGGCGAGTCGAACAATCTGGCGCTGGCCGCGGCACGGCAGGTTGCCGCCGGAGGCACCGTCACCTTCAACCCGCTCTATCTCCATGCGTCGGTCGGGCTCGGCAAAACCCACCTGATGCAGGCGGTCGCGGCAAAGGCGCGCGCGAACGGTCACAAGGTGCTCTACCTCACCGCCGAGCACTTCATGTACAAGTTCGTTGCCGCCCTGAAGTCCCAGTCTGCGCTGGCGTTCAAGGACACACTGCGCACGATCGATCTGCTGCTGATCGACGACATGCAGTTCCTGCACGGCAAGCAGGTTCAGCAGGAATTCTGCCACACCCTGAACGCGCTCATCGACGGAGCCCGCCAGGTGATCGTGGCCGCAGACCGGGCGCCTTCCGAACTCGACACACTGGACGACCGCGTCCGCTCTCGCCTGTCCGGCGGGCTCGTTGTCGGTATCCAGGAGCCGGATTTCACGCTTCGCCGCAACATCCTCCTATCCCGCGTCGAGACAGCGCAAAAGTCCTACCCGCAATTCGCGGTACCCGACAGCGTGCTGGACTATGTCGCCCGGCATGTCGCGTCTTCCGGCCGGGATCTTGAAGGGGCGCTCAACCGCCTGATCGCGCATAATCAGCTGACCAACCAGCCGATCACGCAGGAAATGGCCGAAATGACACTGCGCGACCTGGTGCGCTCCAGCGAACCGCGCCGCGTCAAGATCGAGGACATCCAGCGCGTCGTCTCCAAGCACTACAACGTCACCAAGGCGGACCTCTTGTCCGCCCGCCGGACCAGGACGATCGTGCGGCCCCGGCAGATCGCCATGTATCTTGCGAAAGTTATGACCCCCCGGTCGCTGCCTGAAATCGGGCGCCGGTTCGGAAACAGGGATCACACGACGGTTCTTCATGCAGTGCGCAAAATCGAGGAATTGTCGCGGGCCGACTACGCGCTTGCGCAGGAGCTCGAACTGCTGAAGCGCATGCTGGACGCCTGACCGCGTCACTGCACGATTTTCAATCGAAATTGGGGGCGTTCCACGCGGACGCCCCCTTGCTTTTGGCGACGGTTAAGGGCAGTGTCTTCCCCCCGCTCCCGATGGGAGCCCACATGTCCAGATTGCCCGGGCCCCTGCGCCCGACATTTCACGAGTACGGAAGAAGCGTATGAAAGCGACCCTCGAACGGACCGATCTCCTCAAGTCCTTGACCCACGTTCACCGGGTGGTCGAGCGGCGAAACACCATTCCCATTCTTTCCAATGTCCTCCTGCGCGCCGACGGCAACGCGATCAACCTCAAGGCAACCGACCTGGACCTTGAAATCGTCGAATCCGTTCCGGCCATGGTTGAAATGCCCGGCGCGACGACGGTTCCCGCGCACATGTTCTACGACATCGTGCGCAAGCTCCCGGAAGGATCACAGGTCGTTCTGGAAACCACGGGCGACAACGCCACTCTTGAAATCCGGGCAGGCCGGTCGAAGTTCACGCTCCAGATGCTGCCGGAAACCGACTTTCCGGATCTTACCGCAGGCGACTTCAGCCACGGCTTCGCATTGAGCGCCGCCGACATCCGGAAACTCATCGACACGACGCAGTTCGCGATCTCGACCGAGGAAACCCGGTACTATCTCAACGGGATCTACCTCCACACCGTCGACGCCACCAACGGTCAGCAGTTCCGCGCCGTTGCCACCGACGGGCACCGGCTGGCCCAGGCCGAAGTGATCGCACCGCAGGGTGCCTCCGGCATGCCCGGCATCATCGTGCCCCGAAAGACGGTCGGCGAAATCCAGAAACTGCTTGAAGACCCTGAAGCCAACGTTCAGATCGAACTGTCGGAAACCAAGATCCGCATCACCACCGGATCCATCATTCTGACCTCCAAGCTGATCGATGGCACGTTTCCCGACTACGGGCGGGTCATCCCGCAAAACAACGACAAGGAAATGCGGGTCGACCGCGACGAGTTCAAGGAGGCCGTCGACCGTGTCTCGACGATTTCCTCCGAGCGCGGGCGCGCGGTCAAATTGTCACTCGACGAGGGCCGGATGGTCCTGACCGTCAACAACCCGGATTCGGGCAGCGCGACCGAAGAGCTGGCCGTCGAATATGATGCCGAACCCCTCGAAATCGGCTTCAATTCCCGCTACTTGCTCGATATCGCCAATCAGCTCGGCAGCGACACGGCCCTGTTCCGTCTCGCCGATTCCGGTTCGCCGACACTGATCCAGGACAACACGGTCGAGGATTGCCTGTTCGTCCTCATGCCCATGCGGGTCTGACCCCGGGTCGGCCCGAACTGAAGCGGACCCAGGTCAATGAGCCAATTCAGGACGGCGAAGGTGACGCGCCTGTCCCTGACCGACTTCCGCAACCATGAAAGACTGTCGTTTCCCGTGGAATCCGGCATGGTTGCCCTCGTCGGCGCCAACGGTGCCGGGAAGACCAACATTCTTGAAGCGATTTCCTTTCTGACGGCAGGCCGCGGCCTGCGCCGCGCCGCGCTCGCGGACGTTGCGCGCAGCTCGGGTCCGGGCAGCTGGAGCGTTGCCGCGACGGTGGACCTCGACGGGCTGGAAACGAAACTCGGGACAGGGCTTGTGGAAGGCGCGAGCGGGCGGAAAGTCCGCATCGACGGGGAAGATGTACGCGGCTCGGAAACGCTTCTGGATTATGTGCGCGTGCTCTGGCTGGTGCCGGCGATGGACGGCCTGTTCACCGGACCGGGCTCGGACCGGCGCCGGTTTCTCGACCGGCTGACGCTGTCGGTCGACCCAGGTCACGGCCGCCGCGTCGGCAATTTTGAAACCGCCCTGCGCCAACGGAACAAATTGCTGGAACAGGGCGGCACGGACACTTATCTCACGGCCCTGGAACAGCAGGTTGCAGAGCTTGGAACGGCCGTTTCCCTCGCCCGGCAGGAAACGGTTGATCTTCTTGCGCAGACGATTACCGAGCAGCAAGCGCAGAGCCAGCCGTTTCCGAGTGCCGCACTGGACCTTGAGGGGACGTTCGAACGCGACACGGCCGGAATGAACGCCGCCGACCGCGAAGAGCATTACCGCGCTGCGCTGTCCAGCGGCCGGGGCCGGGACCGGGCAGCCGGACGAACGCTCACCGGCCCGCACCTCAGCGACCTCAAGGTCCGCCATGCGGCCAAGGACATGCCGGCCGCGCTCGCTTCGACGGGTGAGCAGAAGGCGCTCCTGATCGGGTTGATCCTTGCCCATTGCGAACTCACCGCCAAGGTCAGCGGCATGACGCCCCTGCTGCTGCTTGACGAGGTCGCGGCACATCTGGATCCCGACCGGCGCGCGGCCCTGTTTGCCAAGCTCGCCCTGCTTGGCGGACAGGTCTTCATGACGGGCACCGACCAGGCGCTGTTCGAGGCCCTGCCGGCAGAGGCCGAGATCCTTGAAATCTGCAGCGGCGAAGTCAGGCGGATCGCACCCGGTCCAACCTCATAAAACCGCCTGAATCTTGTGGTTTTCCACCATAATCGTTTCGCTGGCTTCACGAGCGGCCGCGTGCGGTTGAACACCCCGGGGAACCCCGTATAACGGGGTGATAACAGACAAACCGATTGGTGATTGATTCGCATGAGCGACACGTCCACGTCAGAGCCCATTCCGACCCCTGAAGCTGATAACGGAGGCGAATATGGAGCGGACTCCATCAAGGTCCTCAAGGGGCTTGATGCGGTGCGCAAACGCCCCGGCATGTATATCGGCGACACGGATGACGGCAGCGGCCTGCACCACATGGTCTACGAGGTGGTCGACAATGCCATCGACGAAGCACTGGCCGGACATGCCGACCACGTGACGGTGACGCTCAACCCGGACGGTTCGGTGACGGTCTCGGATAACGGGCGCGGCATCCCCACCGACCTGCACCCCGAAGAAGGGGTCTCGGCGGCTGAGGTCATCATGACCCAGCTGCATGCCGGCGGAAAATTCGACCAGAACTCCTACAAGGTCTCCGGCGGTCTGCACGGCGTCGGCGTCTCGGTGGTCAACGCGCTGTCGACACGACTCGATCTGAGGATCTGGCGCAACGACCAGGAGCACTTCATGAGCTTCGCGCACGGCGAGGCACAGGGCTCCCTTGAGGTCGTCGGACCGGCCAATGGCAAGAAGGGAACCGAAGTCACGTTCCTGCCGTCTCCGGAAACCTTCAGCAAGACGGAGTTCGACTTCAACACGCTCGAACACCGTCTGCGCGAACTGGCCTTCCTGAACTCCGGTGCGCGGATCATCCTGACGGACAAGCGCGGCGTTGAAGATGTCGTGGAGGAGCTTTTCTACGAAGGCGGCCTGGAAGCCTTCGTGCGCTATCTCGACCGGGCCAAGCATCCGCTGATCGAAGACCCGATCACGATGAAGGCCGAAAAGGACGGCATCACCGTTGAAGCGGCCATGTGGTGGAACGACAGCTACCATGAGCAGGTGCTGTGCTTCACCAACAACATCCCGCAGCGCGACGGCGGCACGCACCTTGCCGGGTTCCGCGCGGCGCTGACGCGCCAGGTGACCGGCTATGCGGAAGCGACCGGGCTGATGAAAAAGGAAAAGGTCTCGCTGTCCGGCGACGACTGCCGGGAAGGTCTGACCTGTGTCCTGTCCGTAAAGGTTCCCGATCCGAAATTCTCCTCGCAGACCAAGGACAAGCTGGTGTCCTCCGAAGTCCGCCCCGTCGTGGAGAACCTCATCGCCCAGACACTCAATGACTGGCTGGAAGAAAACCCGGCGCCGGCCAAGGCGATCGTCTCCAAGGTCGTCGAAGCCGCGTCGGCCCGCGAGGCGGCCCGCAAGGCGCGTGAACTGACCCGGCGCAAGGGGGCACTCGACGTCGCGTCCCTGCCCGGCAAGCTCGCGGACTGCCAGGAACGGGACGCGTCCAAGGCCGAACTCTTCCTGGTGGAGGGTGATTCCGCGGGCGGCTCGGCCAAGCAGGGCCGGCACAGGGAAAACCAGGCGGTGCTGCCGCTGCGCGGCAAGATCCTCAACGTGGAACGCGCCCGCTTCGACAAGATGCTCTCCTCCAACGAAATCGGCACGCTGATCACAGCGCTCGGCACCGGTATCGGCAAGGAAGAGTTCAACATCGAGAAGCTGCGCTACCACAAGATCATCATCATGACGGATGCGGATGTCGACGGTGCCCATATCCGGACGCTGCTGCTGACCTTCTTCTTCCGGCAGATGCCCGAACTCATCGACAACGGCTATGTCTATATCGCGCAGCCGCCGCTCTACAAGGTGAAGCGCGGCCAGTCCGAGCAATATCTCAAGGACCAGCCCGCTCTTGAAGACTACCTGATCGCACAGGGTCTCGACGAGACCACGCTGACGCTCGCGAATGGCGAGGTCCGGATGGGCCAGGATCTTCACAATGTCGTCGAGAACGCGCGCAAGCTCGCCGAAATCTTCGACGGACTGCATTCGCGCTACAATCGCGATGTGGTCGAACAGGCCGCGATCGCCGGCGCTTTGAACACCGAGATCCTTGAGGACCGCACCAAGGCCGAAGAGGCCGCCGCCTATATCGCGCGCCGCATGGATATCCTGGCCGACGAATTCGAACGCGGCTGGACCGGTGTTGCCCAGGATGACGGCAGCCTCGTCTTCCAGCGCACGGTGCGCGGCGTCGAAGAGGCCGCGACGATCGATGCGGCCCTTCTCGACAGCGCCGATGCGCGCCGGCTTGCGGCTTATGCGGACCATCTCAACGAGGTCTACGGCAAGGCGGCGGTGCTCCGCCGCAAGGACGTGCCGACGGAAATCCGCGGTCCGAGAGCCCTGCTCGACCATGTCTACAGCTTCGGCCAGAAGGGCATCTCCCTTCAGCGCTACAAGGGGTTGGGCGAAATGAACCCGGAACAGCTCTGGGAAACGACGCTCGACCCGAATGTCCGCTCACTGCTTCAGGTCAAGATCAAGGAGGCGGACGACGCCGACGACATCTTCACCAAGCTCATGGGCGACGAAGTGGAGCCGCGCCGGGAGTTCATCCAGGACAACGCCCTGTCCGTGGCGAACCTGGATATCTGATCGATTGTCGGGAAGTGCATTCAGTTTCGCGGAGCGGATGAGAATTCGCGAAGCGGCGGGCGGTTATCAACCTAGTTTCATAAATTTCTGCAACTTAGGCGGAAATCAACAATCTGCCTGAGTTGTTGGAACATGAGCTCCCGCTCATTCCGAAATGGCTGCTTTGTGTCCGCAATCGTTTGGCCTTCCCGAAGCATGACTTTCGGGTGCTAAGATCACTGGTCCGCCATATACTGAACCAGTGCAGTCAATTGTTTGTCGCCGAAGCCTTTGTCCCAAGCGCCCTTTGTCTGCTTGTAGATGAGTTGCATAAACGCTGTCGGGGCATTTAGGGATCCAAAAGTCTTCAAGGCATCTTTTTGCGCCAGAGCATAGACCTTCAATGATGCTTCGGCATTGTCATAATCTTCAGTAGGAACAGTCCTGGCAAACAGATCGTGGTAGTCATTGACCAATTTGAGTGTCGCGGGAAGCTGATCAGAATAAACTTGCATCGGAATACCGGCTTTCTTGCAGACAAGTGCGCCATAGATCATCCCGAACATGAACCCCTGGCGCACAGTGAACAGTCCGGCGAACAGCGCAGCCAGAGCAGATGGTTGCTCTCCGACATTTTCCGATTTACCGCCCAAGATTCGGATGACGTCGCCGTATTGTTCCCATGCACCGGCGCTTCCGACTGTCAGAATTGTCGTGTCCTCCTTACCAACTCCGGACGGATAGGCATTGATCATGCCTAACATGTAATTGGCGCCTCTCTCGCCAAGAATCGAAACCAGCGCATCGGCATCGGATGTTTCGCCAGTGCTCATGTCACAGATGGTCTTGCCTTCAAGGGAAGTGCTCAAACCTCCCACCAACGCCACTGTTTCCTTGTGGCTCTTGATGCAGACGATTGCGAAGTTGCTAGCGCCGACAGCTTCGTCCGCCGAGGTGCATACCTGTGCACCGGCATTTGCCAACGCCTCGCACTTGCCTGGCGTACGGTTCCAGACGCTGACTTCGTAACCGTTCTTGAGCAGACAATGCGCCAACGCAGACCCCATGGAACCGAGACCCAGCACAGCAAGTTTCGTCATTCTTTCCTCCATCAGCCGGTAACGCATTACAGGACAAGCATGCGACGGAACGGGGATTTGTCGTAGTTGTAAATTTAGCTTTGTTGTAAGATGATCTAACGTATGGATTGGCATACGCTACCCTCGCTGACATCGCTCAGGGCTTTTGCTGCCGCTGCCGAGCATCGAAATCTGACCAAGGCCGCGAGGGCGTTGAATGTGACGCATTCTGCGATCAGCCAACAAATCCGCGGATTGGAGCGGCGTCTCGGAACCCGGCTCATCATCCGCACGCAACACGGAATCTCATTGACCGCGCAGGGTGAGTATCTTTGTACGGGGTTGCTTGAGGCCTTTGCCGCGATGGCCACCTTGACCGAGAATATGTCAAAGGCAGAAGCGGTGAGACCTCTTCTGGTGTCTGCCACGCCAATGTTTGCCAGCGCCTTCCTGATGCCCCGCCTATCCGACTTCATGGACGATAACCCGAATATCGAGCTCAGGATCCAGTCGACGATCGAGGCGGTCGACCTGAAACCCGGAGGCGTTGATTTGGCGATCCGATATGGAACCGGGCATTGGCCTGGGCTTCAATCGCAGCTTTTGCTACCCGGCTGTCTGACGGTTGTCGCCTCGAGGGACCTGATCGGTGATCGAGTGTTCTCCGACCCTTCCGAGCTTCTGGACTTTCCATTGCTCCAGGAACACGCCTCGATCGAGTTTGATTTGTGGCTTGAAAAAGTGGGCATTTCGCCGAAAACCAAACGAAAGGTCATCCGCTTACCGGGCAATATGCTGCTAGACGGCATTCGCCGGGGTGACGGTATTGGTGCGACGGTACCCGCGTTTATTGCAGATGAATTGAAATCAGGGACACTCGTAGCATTGTTCGACGATCCCATTCCTGAAATCGGCTATTATCTGGTCACGCTGCCCGGAACATTTCGACCAGCATCAAAACACTTCATGCGATGGCTTTCTCAATCAATGACCGAGTATGAGAGAAACTTGTACAGATGGAAGCCGGCCCATTTGCTTTGAGAATCGCAAGGCAGTCATTGACCCGATGTCAGCAAAGTCCGCATTTTCAACATTAGTCTGTGGCGTGGCCAACCTTTGCTTCCCGACCTTATTTCACCTGTCCGCTTCCTGCCTGAAGCGAACGCTAGAAGCGTATGCGGCGAATGCCGGCTCCGAGCCCAAACCTACCGAGTTCGTCAGTCTTCAATACATCCGGTTTTTTTCGTCGTGGTCATGCTTGGCGAACACTTCATCGACAGTCCGGCCGTCATCGACGACTGTGACTTGCCAGTCCGCAAGTCGCGGGGCGGTGCCCCGCTCGGGCCAAGTCTCGTCACGCCAAATCCCCGAGCGGATCAGGGATTTTGAACAGTGCATGAATGCCTCTTCAATATCAACGACCAGTGCAAGTTCCGGTTCTTTACCGTTCACCGCCATCCGAGAGCAAAGTTCTTGGTCACGCACGATCCGTGCTTTGCCTGCAATACGTAAAGTGAAGTTATGGTCAGGAACAATGAAAATTAGAGCGACGTTTGGATCGGTAAGTATATTGCAAAAGCCGTCAACGCGATTGTTTCCTAGCCGCTCGGGTATGGCGAGTGTCTTGTCGTCAAGCACTTTGACGAAACCAGCGGGGTCGCCCTTCGGCGTGACATCTATAAGCCCATTCTTGTCTTTTGTGGCTATGACAATAAAGGGTGAAAGTCCGATGAACCTTCGTCCAACTTCATTCAGACAATCCGAAACTTTCAGAGCGGCTGGAGCGGATTCACTAAAGGGCAGAATTTCCCGCAGGCGATCCAAGTCATGAATTTCTTCCTCGAATGTCACCCTGTCCCTCCGTTCCCGATCTCGCACACTGTCTCTTGGCTGAATCTTATAGATTGAAAACGGGAATGTCAGCTTCGTCCGCCATTCAGACATTGACCGCAACACCACAGAACTTCGACTTTGCGGACAAAACAGCGATCCAATCCTAAAAGCCTTGCGGGTTTCCCAATTGGGTTCCTCAAATACGCCGACCGCCAATCACAGGCCTGCCGTTCAATTTCCAGGTCGGACAGTTGTGCATTGTCGGGTGACCGCTCCTCATGCAACTTTTTGTAACACATTGCCCAAAGGCTGTGCCCATCGGTCCGCCGAGACGCGGCCAGCTGCACTGAGCGTTTTGCCTATTCCATATCTCTACAGAGGTGCTTAACACGCCAAGCCTTGTCAGATCACGGAAGCTTGCCGTTCTGGATTGCCCGATGGACAAGCTGGTAGTAGTCGTAGTCGAGATGAATGCTGTTCACTACGATGGCGCTGGCGTTGTCAAAATCCATCAGGATCAACTGCCCGCCGTAGCCGTCCATGCCAAGTACATTCCGGTTCTCCATTCCGCGGTATACCGCATGGAACTGGCCAGCATAGCGCAACGATTCGTCGATGCTGACGTATCTCACGCGGCCAGTTCTGTTCTTGGGTGCGGCCCGTGCCAAGATGTCCCGGAAGTACTGTCCCTGACAGTTTCCGCTTTCCCAGTCCTCCAACATCGTCATTGCGATCCGAAGGTAATCGTATCGCGAGGCGCGGAACTGATACCATCCAAGTCCTTCCTCCACCTTGATACCGCTATTTCGAAAAAAGAGCACCCGGTTTTCGACGCCAACGTGATCGCCGAAAACGCGGTTCATAAAGTTTTCGAAGTCATCACCGAGCTTGTGAATGACGTAGTTCAAGAGGATGTTGGTCGGTAGACCACTATAGTTATGAGGACGTTTGCCTTCTTGTCCTGCTGGCTTCGTTCCACGCAATTCGTTCCTTGCAAAGTCCCCGATTGATGTGGTGTTGTACCAACGCCCACTCGAAATTAGCCCTTTCCAGTTGTCGACCAACTTCTGATCGCCAGCTCGCATATCGGCAATATCGCGGATGCGTTGGTTGTCATAGACCGTGTCTTCGATCAAAGGCCAATCATCCAGACGCGTGTCAACGCCGCCAATATGTCCTTCGCAAATCGCGTGGGCCAACAGATAGGACACCATGCTTTTTCCGACCGAGTTTGACCAAAGACCGGTCTCGTCCGTCACTTTATCGCCAAACCGGCTCTCAGGGGATCGTTCGTCATGAATGACGGCACCATCCTTGTAGAATAGGTAGGACGTCATTGCCGTATAATTCATTTGCGCCGACAAATAACGGTTTGGTGTCACCTTGAACGCGATTGATCGTGGGTTTTCCGAAGGCTCCGCTACGAAATGTTGGAAATTGTAGATATTGTTCAAATACTTTGAAAGGTAAAATCGCAAGGTCACCAGATTGGGGCTAGGATCTGCCCATTCGGCTAGCTCCCGGCCAGCGGTCACATTCACGGGTTCGTTCTCGGGCTGGTCTCGATTGTCTCGCAAGATTCTCGGGAGCGTGTTTCGCAACCCGATTGCCCGCCGCACGAACTCCGGACCTTCCGGCGCTTTGCGAAGCAAATTTAGGTGTTCGTTAGTCAATGCACCCTCGAATTCCAGCCCACGTTCAGCCAGAAAATCGACCAGTGCCGCTTCTGTGCGTCGGCCCCAAGCGCCATCGACCGGTCCGGGGTTCCGATCAGCCCGGATCAGCAGCGTTTGGGCCTCGCGTATTTCCTGCAGCGTTTGCGCATTGGCACCAACCGTCAAAAACAGGCTGATCAGGACAAAAAACGATCTCACAAATTGTCGCACTATCCGAATTCCTTCCAATAAAGACTATTCGATTGCGCTAGTGGATGTTAGCGATTTGGGATGTCAAATCAACGATGGCTCTGTCCCTTTGCCGTCATTGGCCTGTCGGGTCGTAGTGATTTTGGACCTGCAGGACCTTCCTGCCTAGACAGTACCTGGCGCCACCACGAGCCTTTTGTTTGCAGATCGCATTTTACCGACCGACGCGGTTGCATTTGCCCCTGAACGCGGTATGTCGCAATGAGTAGCAATGGGGCAAGTCACAGGGACTGCAGCGACGACTGCGCCTCGATGAAGTGGCGAAGTTCAAGCAGTCCCGCCCGCGAATCTCATTCAACGCTTGTCTGCGAGCGGTAACACTTGGTTGAGAGTGATTTAACACGAAGTGTAGTGAGGTTTTGGCACGCAACAGTAGTTACGCATAATTGCGGGCGCTCAAAAACAGGAATTGAAAGGCGGCTTTGTCCGCACAGCTGACCTTAGACAATTGCACAGCGCAGGTCCGTTCCGAGACAGGAGCCGACACAAAGTTAAACTGGGAGACGCGCGTGGATCTCAATCGGGGCTATCAATCCACCTTCGATATTTCGAACCATGTGTTTAACCTTAAGCGCCGTATCATCGCCCATGATAAGATGAAGACCCAAAGGTGGAGGGCCGTCCACACGGCTTTGCGCGGCAGCCAGGTCCGCAAAGAACTGTTTGGCAAACGCGGTGCGGTCGATCCGGTCGCTCAGCTCGAACCCAACGGATGTCAAAGCTGCCTCATATGTCTCCGGCGGTGCGAGCGCGCTCTGATCCGAAGAGGAAGCCCACGGAGCAGGATAGTCCATGTGGCCCTCTCCGACCTGCATCACATCGTAGATCGCAAAGACGCCATCCGGTTTGAGCACCCGCTTCGCCTCTTGCGCAATACCGACCTTGTCCGCGATGTTCATACCAACGTGGATCATATAAGCGGCGTCCATGGATGCAGCTTCGAGCGGCAAATCAAGCACACTGCCTTCGATAAGTTGGACCCTATCCGACAAGCCCGTCCATTCGGTGAGAGCGCGTCCGGTTTCCACAAACTCAGCGGTTAAATCGATGCCAGTAACGTGTGCCCCCGTAGCCGCCGCGACATAGCGTGCTGGACCACCGAGACCACATCCAAAATCGACAACCCGGCTGTCGGATGAAAGATCAAGAGCCTTCACGAAAGGTTCGGTAGCAAGGCGTCCGCCGATGTGAAATTCGTCAACCGGAGCCAAGGCGTCGTGAGCAATTGGCGGACTCAAGTTCAGTGCTGCGCAACCGTCAGCAATCCGCTTGAGCAAGTGTCCGGAATGGTAATGGTGCGCGACTTCATCGGGATTGGTCATTTTGAAGCCTCCCTAACTGACGACGCCAGAATAAACACAGTGGTCCGGAATGTCAGCCTGGTCCGCTTAGCAGATCTTCAGTCCTTGCTTTTTGCCGTTTAATACGACTGCGATGCAGCGATGGTCCGTTTTGACACCAGAGTGGATTACTTTAGGACGAGTTCTGCGCTGTCCCGATGTTCGGATCAGAACAGGAAATCGTCGGCGCTGTTCGGTGAAAAGTCGCCATCGCCGGTCAAGGCAAAGTCGAGAACGGCGGCATCGTCATAGGTGACCTTGATTTCCTCGTAGTTCAACGAGATCGTTTCCGTTGGGATAGGGTCATCGGACGCACCGGACGGCTCCCTGTCTTCTCCAAGATCGGACACGAACTGAAAGGTGTCCTCTTCTGTGGAGCTTGTATTGTCGACGTATTTCATAATCGAAATACCTTCCATTCGAACCTTGCCCATATCCAATATCTTTCTCTCAAATCGGGTTTGTCTCTATGGGCACAAGGTTACCCAGCCGGCTTTCCCGTTGCTGTGACAGCGGTCACGCAATTGATCTTGAAGCCAGGCAGCGGATGGTCTTGCCGCGAAGACTGGAGCACCGCGGTTTGCCAAAATGAAATCTCTGGTTCCTGGAAAGCGTGAGGAAACTCGGTATCGAGACGAAGGCGCGTGTGACTGCGCGTGGCTCAAGGGCCTGCTTTCTGAGTGCGAGATGGCCCCCGCGCGAATTCGGCTTGCCATCTTCATAAGGATTATCTTATAATTAGAAATGCCTTATGAAGATGAACTCAAGTCTCTCTCGAACCCCATCCGCCAGAGCGTGATCGATGAGCTGGCGCGGCAGCCGATGTCGGTAAGCGAACTGACGTCGAGAATTGACGTTTCGCAGCCTGTCATGTCGCAGCATCTGAAAGTCCTGAAGGACACGGGTCTTGTCCACGCGCGCTCGGAAGGAACGCGGAACATCTACTGCATCAACAAGGACAAGCTGGACGAACTGCGCGCGTTCTGGACCGCCCACTGGTCAGATCTGCTGGCCTCAATTGACGAACAGGAGGAATAGTCCGATGTCTCTCGAGCCGGTCAAGATCGTGACCAGAATCAACCGAAGCCCGAGCGAAACCTTCGATGCGTTCATGTCCAGGGCCTCGCACTGGTGGCCGCTGGAGACCCATTCGGTCAGCCCGTATCTTGGCGAGCCCGCGCCGGAGAGCGTTGTGATCGAGCGGCATGAGGGCGGAAAGATCTTCGAGGTTTCGACGAAGGGAGAACACAGGATCTGGGGCACCATCCTGGACTACCAGGAAGGCAGGCGCGTCGCGTTCAGCTGGCATCCAGGTTCGCCGGAGCGTGAAGCAACGACAGTCACTGTCGACTTCGAGCTTGCAGACGATGGCAAGACCATCGTCACGCTGGTTCACGATGGCTGGGAAGCACGAGGCGACAAGGCAACCGAGATCAGAGGGAACTACCTGACCGGCTGGACCGACATCATTCAGAACCGATTCACGGACTTCGCAAACGCAGTTTGACGCCGGCGATCCACTGCTGTCCGGTCAAAAAAATACATTCGAACTTATGTCTCTGAGAAAGAGAAATAATTCCGTGCGCCACCAAATCGCGATATGGAATTGTTTCTTCGATTTGTCGTCCCGGTTTGCCGCACATGCGGCAAGACCGGGAACCAGTACTCCAAGTGGCCGAGGGTTAAAAGATGAAGGAGAAACAGGTGGTTACTGGGTTCCGGCCTTCCGCTGCGCTTCAGCCGGAATGACAAGTTCATTGACCGGGGATCGCCTAAATAGATCATTGCCGAGTTAAACCGGACAGCAGTGCAGGCAATCACGGCATGATCAGGGTCTTCCGCCTGGCCAAGGTTTGACCCGTTCGAAACAAAACACCGGCAAGGCGGCAACCACCAAACGGGGCGGCCCCTTTTCTTCGCCGATTTTCCGGTGTTCACGTGTGCAGACGCATCCCGTCGGCCCCGAAGAGGTGCGCCTTTTCCAGGTCGAGCGCAATGTTGACGGTCTCTCCGGCCTTTAATGGGAAATGCCCGTGGCGGCGCACGAGAACCGGACCGACACCGGGCACACTGACATGGATGTTGGTGTCCGATCCCAGATACTCGACAAGTTCGGCAACACCTTTCACGTGGGCAGCCTCGTCGGCGACCACATCCATATGCTCCGGCCGCACGCCGAGTTCACGTGCCTGGCCCTGTGCGTGGCCGGGCCCCACCTGAAGAACGGTTCCGTCCTTCAGCGTCACACCGTTTTCCGCCTGGTCGACACTCAGAATATTCATTGTCGGCGAGCCGATGAACTGTGCCACGAACCTGTTCCGCGGCCGCTCATAGAGATCCAGCGGCGTTCCCACCTGCTGGATATCGCCGGCATTGAGCACAACGATCCGGTCCGCCAGCGTCAGGGCTTCGACCTGGTCGTGCGTCACGTAGATCATGGTCGCGTTCAGCCGCTGGTGGAGCCGCGCGATTTCCAGGCGCATTTCCACGCGCAAGGCCGCGTCGAGATTGGAGAGCGGCTCATCGAACAGGAAGGCGCTCGGATCCCGGACGATCGCCCGTCCCATCGCGACCCGCTGGCGCTGTCCGCCCGACAGCGCCCGGGGAAGGCGTTCGGTCAGCGACGCCAGGCCGAGCGTCCTTGCCGCATCGGCGATCTTCCGGCTGCGCTCTTCCTTCTGTGCTTTCCGGATCTCGAGCGAAAAGCCCATGTTGCGTGCAACATCCATGTGCGGATAAAGCGCATAGGACTGGAACACCATCGCCATATCCCGGTCGCGCGGCGGCACGTCGTTCATGCGCCGGCCGTCGACCTGAAATTCCCCGCCGGTGATCGGTTCCAGCCCTGCAATCATGCGCAGCAGGGTCGACTTGCCACAGCCGGACGGTCCGACCAGAACGATGAATTCCCCATCGTCGATCGTCAGGTTGACGTCCCTGAGAACCTCGACGGCCCCATAGGACTTGGCGATATTGTTCAACTCGATGCGTGCCACATCGTCCTCCCTGGGGGCTCAGCCCTTCACGGCTCCGGTTGTCAGGCCCTGGACCAGGTACCGCTGGATAAAGATGAAGAAGAGACAGGACGGCACCAGCGCGAGCACGCCCGCCGCCATCATCTGCCCCCAGTCCACGGAGAACTTGGACACGAAGGTCAAGAGCCCCACGGGGAATGTCATTGCGTCGTTGGAATTGATCAGCATCAGGGCGAACAGGAGTTCGCTCCACGCAGCTGTAAAGATGAAGCCGAGGGTTGCTCCCAGCCCGGGCAGGGTCAGCGGCAGGACGATCTTGCGCAGGGCTTCGAACCGCGTGCAGCCGTCGATCATGCCCGCCTCTTCCAGATCCTTCGGAATGCCGTCAAAGAAGGACTGCATCAGGAATGTGGCAAACGGGATGTTGAATGCGGTGTAGACGATGATCAGGCTGGTCAGGGAATTGAGCAGGCCGAGCGTTGCGACGATCTTGTAGATCGGAGCGATGATCATCAGGAGGGGGAACATCTGCGTGATCAGCATGAGCGCGATGATCAGCCGCTTGCCGCGGAAGTCGAACCTGGAAAAGGCATAGCCGGCGGCGGCCGCGATCATCGTTGTGATCGCGGCGGTTCCCAGTGACACGATCAGGCTGTTGCGGAAATAGGCGACAAAATCCGTCTGCAAGAGAACCGTCTGAAAATTCTCAAACGTGAACCGGCTCGGGACAAGGGCCGTGCCTTCGCTGAAGATCAGCTTGTCCGGCGTCACCGCGATCTTGGCAAGCCAGTAGAGCGGAAACAGCGCGAAGGCCACATACCCCGCCAGGGCAAGGTATTTTCCGGCAACCGCCCAGGGCGGCGTCTGACGCAGGGCAGTCATGGCGACCCTCATAACTTGACGAGTTTGCGGCGCAGAACCAGCAGGACGGCCGCGTAGATCAGGAGCAGACCGAGCAGCGCAACGGCGATCGCGGAGGCGTAGCCGAAATCGAGTTTCCTGAACGCGGTCGTGAAGATGTATGTGGACAGGATCTGCGTCGAGTTGGCGGGGCCGCCGCCCGTCATGACGAAGATCAGATCCGCGAAATTCGCAATCCAGATCGTGCGCAGCATCACGGTGATCGCAATCATCGGTGCAAGAAACGGCAGTGTGATCTTGGTGAACATCTGCCAGGAAGACGCACCGTCGATCTCGGCCGCTTCGTAAAGTTCGCCGGGTATTGACTGCAGCGCCGCCAGAAGCGTGATGGCAAAGAACGGAATGCCGAACCAGACGTTGGCGGTAATCGGACCCCACATGGCCAGATTGGGGTCACCGAGAATGTTGTAGGGTTCGGACAGGATGCCGAGCGCCGAAAGCCAGTGCGGCAGGGGACCGATCGTCGGGTTGAACAGCCACGCCCAGGTCAGGGCGGACAGGAATGTCGGCACGGCCCAGGGCAGGAACACCAGCGCCTGGACAAGCCGCTTGCCGTGGAACCGGGTGTTCAGCAAGAGCGCCAGCCCGAGCCCCAGGAAGAACTGGAAGGTGATCGACCCGAGCGTCCACCAGAATGTGTTCGTCAGGGCGAGCCAGAACTTCCTGTCGCTCCACAGCGCCTGGAAATTCTCGAACCCGACCCAACCGGTCTGAAACGGCCGGAGCAGGTTGACCGCCTGAAAGGCGTAGGAGATGCCGATGACAAGGGGAACCAGCATCACGAGTGCAATCACGATGACCGCCGGCGACAGATAGAGATAGGGCTCCACCATGTAGCGGAGGTAAAAGGAACCGCGCGCCCGGTCTTTCCCGGGCGCGTTGTCAGCCTGAGCTGTCATTGAGCTGCTTTCCAGCGGCCGTATTCCTCCGTCAGGAATTCAGCCCACTGATCGGCAACCTCCTGTGCGCTGAGCTGGCCAAGCAGGGCTTCCTGGCTGGTTTCCAGCGCGATGGAGTCCGCGAAATAGCCGAACTGTTCCAGATAGGTCGGCATGACAGTCGGAATGTACTGCTCGCCATTGAGCGTTTCGAACCAGCCGGCGAACTGCTCCGTCTTGAAGTGCGGGTCCTGTTCCGCGCCCTCGTGGATCGGAATGACGCCGACGCGCTTCGCCCAGGTCTTGTTGGCTTCCGGATCGGACAGGTGCGCAATCAGTTTCCAGGAAAGATCTTCATCGCTTGTGGTGTCGAACATTGCCCATCCGGCAAAGCCGATTGTCGGGAAGGCCTTGCCGCCGGGACCGACGGGCATCGGAACGACCGCGAAATCTTCCGCATCCATGCGTTCGGCCACGGCGATCAGCGCGTCGGGATCCTGATCGAGGAACGCACAGGTGCCGGAGTAGAAGCCCGCCACGATCTCGTTGAAGCCCCAGCTCACTGCGTCCTTCGGCGCGTAGCCGTTCTGGTAGAGGTCAATCAGGAACTGGATGCCCTCGACAGACCCCGGCTGGTTGAGCGTGCTCTTGCCTTCCTCGTCGAAGAAGGTGTTGTCGCCATTCATGGTCGCCGCCATCATGATCCAGCCGTTCAGGCCACCCGGACCGCCGCGCAGGCAATAGCCGTATTTGCCGTCGAGCTCGGAGACTGCCTTGGACGCCGCCATGAATTCTTCCATGGTTTTCGGTGGCCCCGCGACACCCGCTTCCTCAAGCAGCTTCTTGTTGTAGAAGAGCGCGCGCAGATAGAAGCCGTAGGGGATCATCCGCACCGTCTTGCCGTCGGTCTGCCGGCCCATGTCGATGGTTTTCTGGGTCAGCGTGCTGCCGTGCTCCCAACCGGCGATCCTGTCATTCAGATTGACCAGCTTGTCCTTGTAGATGCCCGCCCAGCGATCCGGCATTTCAACGACATCGGGAATGTCGCCGCCGGCAACCATGGTTGCGAACTTCTCGAAAGCCTGGCCCCAGGGCAGCGACACGATTTCGACTTCCGTACCGGGGTTTGCCGCTTCGAATTCATCGACCAGTCCCTGCAGGACTGCGGTACGTTCCGGGCTGGTGATCACTTCCACCAGCTTCAATGTTTCCGCTTGAGCCGACGTTGCCGCCAGAACAGCTAACGCACTGAGTGCGCTGAACAGTCTATTCATATCTCCACCTCTTTTGAGTTCAGTTGGTTGGCACGCCTTATTTTCGTTTGGCGCTTAGGTTGAGAGCCGCATCAAAGTCAGCCCAAAGGTCGATGGGATCTTCCAGTCCGAGACTCAGACGGACGAGCCGGCCCGAAACGCCGAACCGCTGCAGCGAGTTCTCTTCCCCGGATTGGTTCAGTGCGATTTGGGTCGGCAGAAGCAGGCTCTCGAAGCCGCCCCAGCTCACCCCGAGCCGGAACAGCTTCAAGGCGTCGGCGAAGTCCGGGATGCTGACGCTGTCATCGAGCTCCACCGAGAGCAGGCCTGACCGGCCGGTCAGCCCCGGCACCTGATTGGGACCCGGTGACCGCACCGCCTTGACCAATGGATGCCCGGAAAGACTGCCGACAAACCGGTCCGCCGTTGACTGATGCTGCCGCATGCGGGCGCCAAGCGTCCTGAGGCCCCGGGTCAGCAGGAAAGCCTCGAACGGTGCGAGCTTGCCACCGAGCAGCGAGAGTGACAGATCGCGGATCCGTCCGACGAGTTCCGCGCTGGAAATGACGACCCCGGCCACCGTGTCGGAATGGCCCGATAAATACTTCGACGCGGAGTGAAGCACGATATCGATGCCAAGCGTCAGCGGACGCTGAAAGACAGGGGTCGCCCAGGAATTGTCAATCACCGTGAGCGCACCATGCCGCCTCGCGTGGGCTGCAACCCTTGGCAGATCCATTGCCTCAAACACGACCGTGTTCGGACTTTCGAGATAGGCAAGCCTGACCCCGGCCAGCAGATCCGGATCCGTCTCGAAATCCGCGACCGGATGATAGGTAATCTCGACCCCGAAGGGTCTGAGCAGGCGCTCAAAGAACCTGTAGGCGTCCGGATAGACGTGCTCGACACAGGCGATGCGGTCGCCCGGCCTGACCAGCGCCAGCACGGTGGAGGAAATCGCCGCCATCCCGGATGCGAAACCGACAGCCGCCTCGCCTTCCTCGGCGGCGGCGATCAGGCCCTCGAACGCGGCGACCGTCGGGTTCTGGACCCGGCTGTAGAGCGGATCATCAGAGCGTCCGGCCATCCGGTCCTCGAAGGCACTGTAGCTGTCGAACGTGAACAGCGACGTCTGTACGATTGGCGGAACCACCGCACCGCCCGCGCCTTCGGCCACGGTCGCAAGCAGGGTTTCGATCGAATAGTCGCCGGGGCGCCGTTCAGTCATTGCATGCCTCGGCGATTTTCAGGGTTTCAGCGCACACCATGTCGATGATGCGCTCCGTGAATTCGACCGCCTTGTCCTCATCACCGGCAATGACGGCGTCGGCCAGGGGCCTGTGCAGCGGGATGGAATCCTGGCCCAGATGCGGCTTTCCGAAGGGTGTTTCGTAGATGTCGTGAAAGCACTTCAGGATCTGGTCGATGATCTGTTCGAAGAGCGGGTTTCCGGTCGCGGCGTGGATCGCCTTGTGAAAGCGATGGTCGGCGGGGCGCCAGTCTTCACCGGCCTCGTAAACGGCGATGAGTTCGGCCGCGCGCGCATTGATGACCCGGCGCTGATCCGGCGTTGCCAGCCGTGTTGCCAGGCGAACGGCCTCGATTTCGAGCGGACGGCGCACCTGCTGCATCCGGATCAGGCTCTCTGCCTCATGCTTGATCGTCAGCGCCACCCGCAGGGTGTTCCGCGACATTTCGCCGATCAGCCTGGTCCCGGCTCCCTTGTTCCGGCTGACGACACCCATGCTTTCCCAGGTCTTCAGGGTTTCGCGAATGGTCGACCTGCCAAAGCCGAGACGCCGCACCAGCTCCAGCTCGGGTGGCAGCCGGTCACCAACCTGGAGGCCCTCATCCTCGATCAGCCTGATGAGCGCGTGGGGCACGTCACGCGGCTCTTCAGCTGCCTGCTCTTCGGGAGTGCGTTTTTTGACCGGAGTTTTTTCCGCCATGGACCGATGTCGACCTTTCCTTTGACTGGCCGAACCATATCACTTTGTCTGACATTGTAAACATTATGTCTGACAAAGTTGAGAACCCGAAATGATAGCCCTCATGAGCGCAAAGATATGCGCGCACATTCGCGAGGCTTTTTCCGCGAACAAATCAGCGTTTAAGTGATTCACATACCTGTCTGAATAAGGATCGGTTGGGCGGGCAACACTCAATTGGCGCTGCTCCGGGGCATGGCTCGCCGATACGCTGTCCCAGGGCTCGATCGCGCCCTGCAATCCACCGCGCCGCGGTTTGCGATCTGGATGGCCCCACCTGAAGACCTGTGGCCGATCAGGTCAGGTTGCCCTCTGGAAGGTGCGCCTTGAGACGGGCTTTCGCCTCCTTTCCCTTCGGCGCGATCAGCCCGCGTTCATAGGCGAGCGCGACGATGTGGGTCTTGTTGGCGGCATTCAGCTTTCGGGAGATGGACGAAAAATACCCGGCGATCGTGGTTTCGGAGACGCCTAGGATCAGCCCGCATTCAAGATTTGTCTTGCCGAGAGCAGCAAGCTCGACGCATTCGATTTCGCGGGGTGTCAGCTCCTTCGTGCGCTGTGAGGCCGAAAGAAGCAGGTGGAGATGCCCGAATGCATAGTGGCACAGGAGATGCAACACCGCCGTTTCCCCGCTTGTCGGCAGCGGCCGTTCGCCCATGAAGGCGATTGCCCCTTTCCTGCCGACATGATCGTAGCACGGCAGGAAGACTCCGCGCGGCACCTTGTGCCTGACGAAGAGTTCCCGGATGACGGCTGTCTGTTCCTCCGAGCGCTGCAGCGGCAAATGCTCAACGTCATATTCGACCGGCTTCCTGTCCGTGCGCAAAGCCGACATGACCGGACTGTTTTCCAGCAACCTGTGCCGGTCATACTCGGCAACGAGGTCGGAAGACACGTTTGTTGCAACGAATGCGGACCGGATCTGGCGGTCCTGCCGATCCGGCAGAAAAACCACGCCGTAGTTGGTGAAGCCGAGCGCAGTCGCTGTTTCCTTCAACAGGGAAAACAGCTCGCCCGGGGTTTCCAGGCGGGTCACTCTCTCATAGCAGGAGACGATGAACTCCGCGTGTTTGCACAGGTTTTCCGGCATGCCTGCCCTTGCTCACGACACAACCCCGATGCAACCGATATCCCTATTTCTCAAAAATATAAATCTGCAGAATTCCCGCCAGTATTTTTGACAGGTCAATTCGATGGGCGCGCACCTCACTCAATGAGAAGAAGCATCTCGAAAAGCGGCTGATTTTCCGGATTTCGACCAAAAACCCTGTTTACGACCACTCGACCGCCCGCAAAAGAACTGTGTATGCGTCGTTACATCGCGGGTCAGGGTCGCATCTCGATCCAGGGCGCGGGACGCCCGAAGTGGAAACCCTGCGCCGCCTCGATATCCAGCGTGCGAAGCAGATCGGCCTGGGCGGGCGTTTCGATGTGTTTGGCGATGACCTTCATCCCCAGATTGCGCGCCGCTCCGATCAGGCCGCGCAGGATTTCCGCCCTTGCAGGCTCCCGCAGCACCTGTCGTGTCAGGCCCGCCTCCAGCTTCAGCCACTCCACCCGCATGCCCGGCAGGCGTGACAGAACCGGCCAGTGACCGGCAAAGTCGTCGATCGCCGTCTGACACCCGAACTCGGAGACGAAACCGAAGAAGGATTCGACTGTCGAGGGTTCACGCAGGAAATCCCTTTCCGCAATTTCGAGGCACAGGCGCGAGGCCAGCAGCGGATTGACGGACAGGCGGTTGTGCAGGCCGTCGCGGAAGCCGGGATCACGCGCCGATTCCGCCGACACATTCATCGTCAGCAGGGATCTGTTGGCATTGCGCTCCGCCGCGTCCAGCACCCTGTCGAGGGTCCAGGCATCGACCTGGGCAATGAAGCCCGAGCGTTCAGCCGCCGAAATCCAGGCGCGTGAGGAAAGTCCCTTTGCGCGGTCACCCTGCAGCCGCAGCAGCACCTCGTGACCACAGGTTTCATTGTTCCTGAGCGACACGATCGGCATGGCATAGAGCGTCAGTTCCTTGCCGCAGAAACTTTCCGCTTCGGGCAGGTTGTCGTTCTCTTCTAGGTTTGCCGGTGTGTCTTCCGCGCCCACCCCGTGCAACTGAACCGATCTCCCGCCACCCCGCTTGCCGCGCAGGCAGGCCGTGTCTGCGAGCCCCAGCAGGGCATTCGCATCGGTGCTCCTGCGATGCGTCGCCGCGTCGGCATAGGCGACGCCAACGGAACCGGAAATCGTGAAAACACGCTCCTTGATTTCGAGCCTTATCCGGCCGAAGCCTTCGAGGATCTTCTCCGCATATTCATGCGCGGTTTCCCGGCTTGTGACCGGAAGCATCGCTGCGAATTCGTCGCCGCCGATCCTTGCGACCGTTCCGAACTCGCCGAGTGCCAGTTTCAAACAGGAGGCGACGCGCAACAGCATATCGTCGCCGGCATCATGCCCCCCCAAATCATTGACCTTCTTGAATTCGTCGAGATCGATGTAATAGACCGCGAGCCCGGTTTCCCGGTCGGATGGCATGCGCTCCAATTCGCGCTTCAGGGCCCTCGTGAAGGCCCGCCGGTTTTCCAGCCCCGTCAGGGGGTCTTCGTATGCAAGACGTTTGTTCTCTGCAATCTCCGCCGGATTGTCGACGTTCCGCCTGACAATGGCCATGCACGGACTTCCGTCTGCTCTTCCCTCGCGGTCGCGCGGCAACGCGACCAGCCTGACTTCGCTGACACGCGATCCGCCGTTTCCGGGCTCGCGTGCCGGGGCACAGTCTTCCGGAATGTGCAAGGTCTGCGGCAGGGACTGCCTTGCCTCTTCAAGCGTGCGCGTCAGTCCGTCCAGGTCTTGCACACCGCCTGTCTTTTCAAGCAGCGTCAGCGCCATGTCCGCATGGCTCTCGGAACCGTCAAAATAGAGTATTTCATCGGGGAAGTGTTCAAGAACCCGGCTGTCCGAGATCTGCTGCGCGAACGTGTTCCCGTGTTCCGCGGCGTCCCGGCTTTGCATCGCTTCGGCCGCGTTTGGCTGTTCCGGTGCGCCGTTTTCCGCGCCGAACTGGACGAGAACCGCCTCGCAGCCTTTGTGCAGCAGAACGCGGGAGGTGCACATGAAGTGGCGGCAAAACGCGTCGCCCGACAAGAGCCGAATCTCGCCGCTTACCTCCGCGGGAACACCACCGAAGGCAGCCGACAGAACACGCTCGAACCGCTTCCAGCTTTCCCCGGACAAGACGTCCTGAAACCGGGCGGGAACGCGCGCAAGACCCCGCAATTGGAGACCGTTTTCAAACACCCTGTTGCAGGCCAGAATGCCGCCGTCCCTGGCAACATAGGCAGCGGCGAAGGGCAGCACTTCCAGAAGGGAAGTGTGAAAGGCAGACAATATATTGCTCTGCGTCAGACCGGAGAGATCTCCCCGATCAGCCGCCAACCGATGGCTGATTTGCACCAGACAACCCTTTCGACAAAGTCTTCTTAACTGACGCCGTTTGAAATACTCATGCGTCACCCCTGAAAATTGTTACCACAGTTTAACTGTAAAAATCGGACAAGCAAAACAACTCACAGGTCTTAAAAATTTTATGGTTAATATTAATTTTACCAATAACTTTCAAATTTATTTCAAATTTATATTTCTCTCTACTCTTATTATCCTAAATTGCTGAATTTGCCTTATTTTGATCATGCCTGTGCCGTAAGGGCACCCGGCTAACGGCCAGAAACGCCGATTTACCAATAGATTTAAAAATTGCCGGCCACAGGATGAGGTTTGTCATGTTAACCATTTTTGCACGGGTGCTCCGCCCGGTTTATGCGCTGAGCGTCTGCCTTCCGATGCTTCTTGTTCCGGCCACTGCGCAGGCCGAAAGCGGCTTTCAGCAATGCGGGAAAGCGTCCTGGTACAAGCTCGGCGGAACCACAGCCAGCGGCGAGCGGGCCAATCCTCAGGGCCTCACCGCTGCGCACAGGACGTTGCCGTTCGGGACCCTCGTCGACGTGACCAACCTGTCGAACGGCAAGACCGTTACGGTCCGGATCAACGACCGGGGGCCGTTTGCAAAAGGCCGCGTGATCGACGTCACGCTGGCAGCCGCCAGGCAGCTCGGGTTCGTCAACAAGGGCATCACGAAGGTGCATGTGACCAATGCCGACGCGCCACGTAGCGCAAACCATAGGCAGAAATGCCAATAAATCTTGAAGAATTGCCGGCTCCACCGCTCCCGGATGCCTGCGGATTTTCTTTCGGGATACCGCTATGATCATGAAAAACTGCGCGTTTTTCCCGAACCACTCGTCTCGCGGCGTGACTCAGTATGAATAACGATCAGTCGCATTAGAGTGAATCAAAAAATAAAATATTTTACGGTAATGACATTACATGGAGATATCGCTAGAGTTGCCGCCGTGGTCGATGGGGCCACGTGCACAGTAACTTTATTCGCGCAGTCTCTTGGCTGCGCGTTTTTTTTGTCAGCCGTTAATATCGGCCGGTCAACCGCCGTTTTCCCTCCTTGCCGGCGCATGACCGGACAGGCCCATGACGGGCAGCTTCAGACGCGCTCCTGCCGGTCGAGCTTTTCCAGGAACCTTGCCGCGCTCTCCCGATACGCCTGTTGCTTGTCGGGTGCCATGCGGTTCCAGGTGGCATAGGGCTGCCCCAGTCTCGGATTGCCCGAAAGAACATCCCGGTTCCGTTCCAGAAACGCCCAGTAGAGCGCGTTGAACGGACACGCCTTCTCGCCCGTCTTCAGGCGGACATCGTAAGAGCAGGTGCCGCAGTAATCCGACATCTTGTTGATGTAGTTGCCGCTGGAGGCATAGGGCTTGGAGGCAAGCAGGCCGCCATCGGCGAACTGGCTCATGCCGATGGTGTTCGGAAGTTCGACCCATTCATAGGCATCGGCGTAGACGGCGAGATACCATTCATGCACCTGGTGCGGATCCACACCGGCCAGCAGGGCGAAATTGCCCGTGATCATCAGCCGCTGGATGTGATGCGCATAGGCCTCTTCGATCGTCTGCCTGACCGCCTCCGACAGGCAGTGCATACCGGTGTCGCCGGTCCAGTAGAAACCGGGCAGCGGCCGGGAAGCGGCAAGGGCGTTGGAGGCGGCATAGTCCGGCATCTTCAGCCAGTAGATGCCGCGCACATATTCCCGCCAGCCGAGGATCTGGCGGATGTAGCCTTCCGCCGCATTGAGCGGTGCGCGGCCCTGCCGCCACGCCGCCTCGACCTTCCGGCAAAGCGCGAGCGGGTCCAGCAGACCGGCATTGAGATAGGCGGAGATGACCGAGTGATAAAGGAATTTCTCCCCGGTCAGCATGGCGTCCTGGTAGGTACCGAAACCGGCGAGCGCCCCCTCCAGGAAGGCATCGAAGGCCGCCTCCGCGTCGCGCCGCGTGACCGCGAACCAGAACGGTTCGAGCGTGCCGATGTGATCGCCGAAACGCGCATCGACCAGCTCAAGCACCGCGCGCGTAATGTCGTCCGGTGCGAAGCGGGCCGGCTGCGGCATGAAGAGATCCCCGCGCGCGGGTTTGCGGTTGTCGGCGTCATAGTTCCATTTGCCGCCGGCCGGCTTGCCGTCCTCCATCAGGAGCCCGGTCTTCTGGCGCATCTCCCGGTAGAAATGTTCCATGCGCAATTGTTTGCGGCCGGTCGCCCAGGCCCGGAAGCCGGCCTCGGATATGAGGAATCGCGTGTCCTCGCGCAAGTCCAGAGGGACACCGGTCATTGCCTGCCAGGTCGCCATGTCCGCGCGCACCCGCCACTCGCCCGGCTCGGTGACGACAAGGGTGTCGGGTGCCCACGCGGCGCAGGCCTGCGCAACCTCGCCGCGAAAACTGCCCGTGTTGGCGCCATCGTCCAGCTGCACATAGTCGACCTGCCAGCCGTCCTCGCGCAGCTCCTGTGCGAAATGGCGCATGGCCGACAGAAGAAACGCAATCTTCTTCTTGTGATGGCGCACATAGGTCGTCTCTTCGTGCACCTCGACCATCAGGATACGATCCAGTTCCGTGTCGGCGCCGCCGAGGCTCGAGATGGCGGGCGTCAACTGGTCGCCAAGGATGAGAATGAGATGTCGGCAGCCGGTCTTTCGGGTCATGGGTATCCGGTGTCTGA
Source organism: Roseibium sp. (assembly GCF_965229775.1). Lineage (GTDB taxonomy): Bacteria > Pseudomonadota > Alphaproteobacteria > Rhizobiales > Stappiaceae > Roseibium. Next base: position 2,255,945 of record NZ_OZ245929.1, on the reverse strand, counting down.
AGCGGTCATGCTCCCTATACGCACCGGCGCGCCGTTCCTATCACCTGGCACCCTGCTCCGGACGCATTTTCTGCGCGCGCGAGCGCAAATTCGGCAAAGCTGCACGCCGCTGGACGTCCTGGCCACCCTGCGTAGATCCGGGTAAACCCTCGAAAAGCTGAGCGCCGGGACCAATCGGGGCGGGTCCGGGTAAATCCGGGCAAAGCCCGGCAAACCTGGGCAACGCCGCATGCCCCTGCGCACCCGGGCCACGCTTGATGCATGATAACTTGTCGGAATCCCCAAAAAGCCGTTGCCCGCACGAACCGGATCTTGTATCAGAACGCTCTATCCACCGCGCGCCTCGCTCGCGCGCATGGCACGCACCCGTAGCTCAGCTGGATAGAGCGCTGCCCTCCGAAGGCAGAGGCCAGAGGTTCGAATCCTCTCGGGTGCGCCAATATTTTCAATAGCTTATCTGAGTTCCTGAATTGTCAGGATAAATCACGCAATGTTATCCGCAATGAAATCCTTTCCGATTTGGTTCATTACACTGATCGCACGATCTTGGTAATGCGGTGAGTGCTGCCGGTACACTTCCATAAGTGTTTCAATGGAAGTTGCGAAATAGTCTGCCGCGTCTTCGAGCCTCATACCTTTTTGAAAGGCCCAGGTCACAGCGGTGTGCTTGAGGGTATGGGGGGTGACATCACTTAGCCCTGCATCCCTGCAAGCTATTTTGAAACTTGATTTGATGTCTTTGACCGGATCACCTTTGTAATGAATCACAGAAGGTACTCTGTCCTGCTCCCATTGCGCGGCTGAATCCAATAGCGGTTTAGGCATCGCGATCGATCCACGTTTCTTGCCAGACTCGGTTTCATCCATGCCAATAAAGCTAATAATTGAGCGATTAAGATCAATCCAGCCATGGTTGGCCGATGGAGACCATCTTAGGTCGAGGACGGCTCTTTTTCGACGCCCGGTATAGAGCGAAATCAAGATGAATCTTTGCAGATGCGGCGGAGCGTGTCGCCAGAGCCGATTAGCTTCATCCTCGGTCAGCCAACGACTTCGCGGTGGCGGTTTTTTTGGCAACTTGATCTTTGGTGGATTTGGTAAACGCAATTCAATCTCTGCATGATTTAGTGCTGCACGCAGGACTCCTAACTCGCGACGTATGGTTCCATTGCTTTTTTTCCGGAGTTGCTGGTACTCGTGTATGCGAGCAATTGTGATGTCGTCCGGAGTCAAGTCACCCCACCAAGGGGCCAAAGCTTCAATCGCATAAGCGGTTCGAGCAGGATCCTTCTGAGTAGGGCCGCAATCATCGGCATAGCGCGACAGGATTTCACCTATCGTGATTTTCGACGGGTCAGTCGGTTTTTTGGATGTTTCAACCTTAGAGTTCAAATAGTCCCGGAGCGCTTTTTCAGCTTGTTCGCGCTCCTCAAGGCGACATCCCGTCCTGATGTGTTCACCTCCATCAAGGATGATCCAGACGTTTTCGTCTTTGCGGGGCCAGAGGCGGGGTGGTTTTCTTCTTCTTGGCATTCCAAAAAATCCTTCAAGTTCCTTTCTGTGATCAGATATTTTTTTCCAACCATACGTGCTCTCAATTCCCCACTCTGGATAGCGCGATAGATCGCCGACTTCGAAACGTTCGGATGCAAGGCAGCCGCAGCTTCTTTAACGGTGTAAACCTTGATCTCCAGCGCGTTTCCGACAAATTGCGAATGCCGACTTTGGATTGGATTTCTTCGAGACCTAAGCTGAGTGAATCCATCTTCAGCTTCTAGTAGTTGCTTGCAAAAGAATTCTGGATCGGTCGTAATCGTCATCCGCAAAATCCTTTTAGGCTTTGGCGGTAATTATTACCCGCCTTCAGAATGGCCTAAGTCTTCGAGAGAAAGTTTTGTGTTTCTGTAGCTAGGCTGATCTTGATTTGAATTCAATACAACGATTGATTTTTTTAGTTTTGTCGAATCCGACTCAATCTATGAGTACGAATTGAGTGAATTATTCAAATCGCTGTTCGCGCTACTTATGTTGCCTTTGATCCCGAATTCGTTCTAATTCGATCCAGAACGAGTTTTGGATGGTTTGGCCATCATGATGATTGCAATTGATAGAAGGCATGATAATCGGGAGCCCCTAGCTGATGGAAGAGTGCTCATGCCGAGGTCAGAAGGGCGGCGTACGTAGGCTAAACGCTTTCGCGTGGAGCCGTATTCTGATCTTTGGGTAAGTCCGAGAAGAAAGATGCGGGGCGCCACAAAAACATGCGAAAAAATTTGGAGTAAGTTGTTTTCCGAGTGCGATCACAATTCCTATTTCAATGTGTCCTTCAGCGTCATCGACAAAACGAGATAGTCAGCGAATTCACATATGCTCGCAGATGCTTAACGATGGTTGAACGGGCGGGACAGGATATCCACCATGTCTTCGGTCACCTCCTCCGCTATACCTATGGATGGGGCAGACGCTTGGAGAATGAGCAGGGAGATCGACAGGTCATAACGCTCCGAGATTAGTGAGTGTTCAACCACGGGCTCATTTAGCCAGGTTCCTTTGCGGAGTTCCTTGGGCTCCACGATCCCGATGGCTCCATTGCTTTTGGCCACCGGCGAAGCGTCAGGTACTTCTTGAGGAGGCAGTCCGGCCACTTTGATGAATGCGCCCGATTTGAATGCTGGTTCACTGGAACGTGCCCACAGGATGAAACCTTCCCTACTGACCACGAGGATCGCCCGCTTCTGCGTGTAGGTCAGCCACCTTAGGATTGCTGCGGTCAGAGAGACCTCATATCGATCGGCGCAGCCACACAGCATATCCAGATCCGTTTTCTGGTTTGCCGGAAGCTGCGCTCGAAAATCATCCAATGGCATGAGTAACCCAGCAGCGAATCGGTTGGCCTCGGCTTCGACACGGTTGTATTCGCTATCCCAACGAACCATGTCCTCAGGACGGCATTGGAACCCTTGTGGATATTTCTTCCGGTGCAACAGATAATGGCCCAGTTCATGGGCGATTGTAAAATTCACTCGGCCCCGGGACCGGAGGGAACTAGAGTATCCAATCCCCCACTCGCCCGACCCGTTGGGCTTTGGCGTCAATGCACCCTCGAATCCCTCGAACCCTCTTGCGCGAACCCGTGTAATCGGCTCGTCCGGAAAAACCTGCTTGCTGTAGTCTCCGGCTAGTTTGGATACATCCACAGGGAAACGGTTTGGTCCATAAGCCTGTGTCAGCAGGATTGACAGGTCATTCGCCCAGCGTTCCGGTCCCTTATCCAGGTTCATTCATCATCCCATAAATCGAGCATCTTGCGGATATCATCTTGCCTGTGCTCGGGCAGTCTCACGAACTTCCGGAAGAATATCTTATCGGCTTGGGATAACTCATCTTCCGTATTGATCGGGGTGCCGATCAGGACATCCACGGTAGTGTCCAAGGCTGATGCAATAGCTGCCAGCTTCTCAGCTGAGGGCCGTGGAGGGTTCTTGTTTTCGAGTTCCCAGATGTAGCCCTTGGTGCATCCGGCCTTGGCCGCGAGTTGATCCAGTGTGAATTGTTTCTGCTTCCTACGATCCCGGATTCTTTCTCCCATTGGTGTCGTCATAGTGGTCCCCCAAATTTGTTCAGAATAGACATATTTTTCGTTCTTGACAACGCGGTGGCGAGTCGCACTAATTGTTCAGACTAGCGATATATTGAATGAATCGATTCTATACGATCCTCGACATATCCGGATTTGTGTGATCGCCGCGTTCATATGTAGGCGTGGCTCTATGACCTTAGAAAGGGGTCAGCAATGAATAAGCACTTGGGAGCGCCACCCGCTCCGTGGGACAGTATATCGGAACAGATGTTGGCCGCAGTGGCCATCAGAGTTGAGCTTCCGCCCAGCATGCATGCTTTGCTGGCGGAACGGAAAGCAGCCATCGAAAAACACCTGGAGCGCGACGGGAGCCCTCTGAAGGATAAGGTTCGTCTATTCTACCAGCAGGGGTCGGTTGCCATCGGGGCGACTATTCGGGCAAAGTTTCGGTTCGAGGGGTTTGACATCGACATCATCGTCGAACTGATCACCCCGGGCCTAACGCCCTGGCAGGCTCTAGAGCTTCTCTATCAGGCAATGCGCGGAGAGCCGGGTTCAAGATACCATGATATGACTGAGCGTCAGACGCGGTGCGTGACGGTTCACTACGCTGACGGGATGCACCTTGATCTGTCACCCGCCGAACTGATCAACGAATTCGATCCACGTCGGAGCTTCATTTTTCATTCGAAACCCGAGGAGCCCCGCAGCAGAGATCAAAAGGTGCTCATGAATAGTTTCGGGTTCGCCGAAGAATATAACACGACTTGCCCAGTTGATCTGTCGTTCCAGCAGGAGTACGCGCGTCGAGCCCTCACTGCCGACCGTGGCCTAATCGCCATGCGAAAGGATGCCGACTCGCTTCCTGTCCCCGAACACTCCACCGTCGTCGGAGGAAAATCGGCCGTCACAGTGGCTCAAATGCTGATCAAGAGAAATCGAAACATCCGGTGGGCCAAGCGGAAGGGGCGTACGCCAGCTTCGGCAATTATTGCCTGCCTGAGCTTGGAGGTTGCTAAATCTGGACGCACGATTGGCCAGAACCTGAGGATAATTGCTCGGCATATTCTTGATCGGCTGCTGCTGGCCAAGGGCGACGGAAAACTAATCCATGTTGAGAACCCACGTTGCCCCGGGGATGTATTCACGGACCGTTGGCCCGAGAACCATTCTGCCCAGGATTTGATGATTGCAGACATGCGGCTGTTCATGAATCAACTCGCCGTGCTGCTGGATGATAGGCGATCCCTGCGTGACCGGCGCGATGTCCTTAAGGCGATGTTTGGGGAAGATGTCGGCCAGTCGGTTGTCGATGACCTGGAGCGGGATATCGGCGAGGCCATCCGCACTGGTCGGCACGGCTTCGGCGCTCTCGGCGGCCTCACCATGAGCCCAACCACCGCCAAGGCCAAACCGGCTGTGAAGCGTTCGACCTTCTATGGCACCAAATGGAGGCATCCATGAAATCCCTTCTGGCGCAGTTCAACGCCATGCATCGGGATTGGCCACAGTTCCAAGCATCTTTAGGGCTTGGGCCGCAATCCGTGATCTGGTTCGGCGATCTGAAGGGGCTGGAGCGGCAGTTTCATGTCAGTATTGAATACGGCTTGCCCGTATCCGGACGAAACGACACTTATCGCCTCATGCCAGTGGTCCGTGTCCTACGACCCTCGCTGATCCTGAACTATAATGCGGAAGAGGAAGCACCGCTCCCACATGTCTATTTCGAATCGCCGGACCCCAGACTTTCGCCTTTGTGCCTATTCGACCCCAAGGCCGACGAGTGGGACTCGTCCATGCTCATCAGCCGTACCACTGTCGGCTGGACGGTTCGGTGGCTTGCAGCCTACGAGTTCTGGGAAATGACCGGTCGGTGGATAGGCGGCGGGCGCCACGACGAGTATGGAGCCGCGAAAGGTGAAGACCATGCCGCGTAGCAGCGAATATGACCACACTGTGCCACGCCGTTCCGACGGGACGAGGCAGACTCTCAGACCGGTACAGCCATGGCCGTCAGGTAAGCCTTTTAAGATACTGTCTATCGATGGGGGGGGCATCCTAGGCATTCTTCCCTGCATGATCTTGAGTGAGATCGAGAAACGTTTCCTGGACGATGACTCCATCGGCAAGCACTTCGACATGATCGTTGGTACTTCAACGGGTGGGATCATCGCGCTAGGCTTGGGCCAGGGTAAGTCGGCCCGGGAAATCTCCAAGCTCTACACCGAGCGTGGCCGGTTCATCTTCCCGGGTAATCGCCTAACAAGATGGCTCCGTGGTTGGGCGGGTTTGGCGTTCACACCATATGACCGAGGCAACCTAGAGAAAGAGCTTCGACGGGAATTCAGTGATGGGCTCTTCGGGTCATCAACCATCCCTACCTGCATTCCGTCATTCGAAGGCCGTTACGGCGAACCATATGTCTTCAAGACGCCGCATCACCCGGATTACAAAAAAGACCAGTATGAGCGAATCGTTGACGTAGGGCTTTCTACAGCGGCAGCGCCTACGATCTTTGCTGCGGTTAAGAGAAACGGCTATGTGTTCGCCGACGGCGGCATCTGGGCCAACAATCCCGCGATGATCGGCATTGTGGATGCGATGACCTGCTACGACATTGATCGCAGCCAGATCAGGCTCCTGAGCCTTGGTTGCGGTCAGGAGAGCTTTCGTATGCGGTGGTGGCACCGCATCGGCGGACGGCTGGTCTGGGCACGTCTATTCGCGTCATCAGCAATGCGGGCCCAATCCCACAATGCCCTAGGTCAAGCGGGTCTGTTGATCGGACGGTCCAACATGGTCCGGCTCGATGCCGCCGAAGTTGTAAGTCGGATCGGTATGGATGACGTTGGCCGAGCACTGGTCGAAATGCCGCCGGTTGCCAGATCCTTGGTGGAAGGGGCCGGACACCGGGTTTCAGAAATGCTCTTCGACCATAGTGACATGAATGCGGAGCCTGAATAACTACAAACTCCTAACATCACAGGCATCCCCGCTACCATACCGCAGTGAAATATTAGGAGCCCTAAAGTCCCCATCGCTGCAACGCTTCTTCCACGCCCTCGGCATCATCCCTGATCCGCATAACAGCTTGCCGGGATAAACCAACCTGTCGTGCAATCGCACTTATGTTTATGCCGGTTGAGAGGAGATCGTTGACCGTCCTGACGGATTGTCTATCGAACGTCGGTTTTCGTCCGGGATATTTTCGCGGATCATTCTTCGCGGCTTTGATACCGGCCTTCTGAGCGACCTTCTGGGCCTCTGCCTGAGCTTCTGCGGTGGCGGCCAGAAACCCTATCAAGGCATCCCGGACCGCCTGCTGAACCGGATCGTCCGTGGCCCCATCGAATTCCATGTTGTTGATGATGGTGTGGATGGTCACGCCGGATCGGATGAAGTGCCGGATAACATCCGTCACGTCTTCATAATTCCGTCCCAGGCGGTCTACCCAACGAACCACCAAATGATCACCATAACGGAGCTTGTCGAATAGTCGGCGTCCTTCCGGTCGATCTTCGAGTTTGTGCTGGATGCCGGACACGCCGTGATCGGCGATAATCTCGTCGAACACGAAACCGGCTGCTTGAGCCTGATCGACTTGATGATCCAGGACCTGTTCGGTGGTGGATACACGTGCGTAGAAGAATGTAGCTATAGGTCACTCCATATGTCATTAAGGGTACTGTAATTTAATATCGTGTCAGCTGAACGATTACTACCCTTGATGACACTGGATTCGGCGATTTATCCGGGAGTGTTGCTTGTCGGCTACGGCATACCCATACGGACAACCGGACCCCATCAGCTTGCAGAAGGGGCCAATCCGGTCATGCCGAGTAGGGTCTTGATAAACAAAACATGCCTGATGCACGGAGAAGTTCGCCTGTAGCCTTTTCTTTACTATCCGGCGAACTGGTGTAATTACGATTCATCGCTGCTGAACGGTTCCTTATGACGTCGTTCACGCTCGTCGTCATGTAGCACGGTTTGACGACACGTTTTAATCCGCTGCCACGATGCAGATTGTGCAGACCACTTGTACACGCCTGTAACTTGGTTTGGGCCGATTGCTTCGATAGCGACTGACCATTCCGAGGAAACAAACTCTTCTTTTTGGCAGTAGTCTCTAACCAGTTCAGCGTAGGAACTCTCATCGGTTAGATGCCATAAAGTCAGTTTTTTGACTTGATTATGTCTAATCCGTACCTTTAAACGATATGCGCCGCTATGTGCAAATACAAGATTTGCATTGCCTCCGATGGCCGGTTTCTCTTCTGGATGCATGATGCTGAATAGTTCTTTATCGGCATCGTTCTGGATATACATATTGTCATTATGTGCAAGCCAGATACGGCGCTCGAAGGTATGTTTTAGGCCCTCTCTCAGTGCCGAGTGAAGTTCATAGTCGGGTATCATAGTATATGCGAACATGGCTGTTCCTTTTCGCGTTCAGTGTTGTTTGGTCAAGCAAAAGGGTTTGGCCCACCTGTGCGGTGGCCATCCACACATGACGTGCTTCCAGCTATTGCTTGGTGCTTTATCCGGGTGCGACCCCGAGCGGCAGATCTGGTTAGATCCCCACTAAAGCGGGAACACGGGCAAGGAATTCGGCCCGCTTATTTTTTTTACGTAGGTGGATGATTCGAGAAGATCAAGCCCGCGATGAACCAGTCGTGCCGCTCCCCCGACCAACAGGCAAGAAAACTGACCTCGCAGCATAAATACCTGTGGGCACCAGTCAGATGAGTGCCATCAGTTGAGGACAGGAAAATGTATGATGAAAAATGGACGATAAGAGGTATCGAGGATGAAGCACGGCAGATCGTGGAAACCATTCACCACGACACCGGCATCCCGTACGGGAGGCTTGTAACAGCCGCACTATGGGAATGGATCGACGGACTGGACATGGATGAACCGATTCCGATCCTGCGTCCGTACGAGGACGCTGCGTGATTGGGTGGGTGTGCATCGAAGCGCCACAACAATCAATCAAAGCAACAAGCAGAATACTAAATACAAGCAACCCAAATCGGGTTCCTTTGTTAGCCAATGAGACCCCCTGGAGCCGCCGGTTCTTGGGGGTCTTTCGTCAATGGTGCGCGGACAATTGCGGTCGTTCCCTAAATAGCTTCGACCCCTTCGCGTTTTGCGGAGGGGATGGCTAACCGAGGAATTACCATAATGCCAAACACCAATAAATTTCCGCTTTCATTTTTCGAGAGTGTTCGCAATCCGATTCCGGAAGAGACCTGCGAACTGGTCTTCGACGAATTCACCGAAATCATGTCGAGCTTTTCGGAAGAACCATTCGCATCCAAGGAAGCAGCCCCGCTGTTCTCGTCAACGGTATTCAATCAGAACCGGCGTTCCAAGAAGAATGCGACATCCTCCGGTTTGATCGTATTGGACATCGACGATGGTCAAACCATTGATCAAACACTGGATGTTGTCGGACACCTAAACCTAGCGTTTTTGATCTACTCCACCGCTTCACACCGCGACGAACATCACAAATTCAGGATATGCGTTCCACTGATCGCGCCGGTGGCGTATGACGAACAGGTTCTTTGCTGGCGTGCCGTGAATTACGTGTTTGCATCAGACCAGTCTGACGCCACCAAGGCGGGCTGTGAATCCTTGTTCTATGTACCAGGAACTTATCCGGGCGCTCCTACAGTGTTCATACAGCAAGATGGCGATGTCTATTCGGCAGCCGACTGGATCGATGTCGCTGATCTTCCGGAGCAACCGGCATCCGTCGAAAGATCTATCCGATGCACGGTTCCCGCTCAGTCCGCTACTCCCGGTGCCAGTGCAGCTACTGCGGATGATCTAGATATCTACGAGACCCGGCTGATAACCGAAACCGCCTTGAACAAATATCAATCCGCGTACGGGGATTGGCACACCGCCCGGTTCGGACTGATGCTCCACATGGTGGGTCGGGCCAGACGCATTGGGATCGATATCACGGAGAGCGATGTCGTGGATCTGTTCAACCAGGTCGATGCCATCGACGGCAGTCATTACCAGACAGAGAGGTACCAGAAAGAAATCACAAACGATGCCAGGAAAGCCGTTGCGCAAGCGGGCTGAGGAAAGAGACATGCATGATAAGAACAACCAAAATTATGATATTGGCATCGAGCTAGACGAAGTTGATCTTGACGAGATCGAATGCAAGCCAACCAAAAGCCGCAAGAAACGGACCAGCGCTATTGCGGTGGACTACGATCCGACCCCTGACTACGAACGATTGCCGGAAGGCTACATTCGACCACAGGCGACTACTTGGTCCGGATCGTCGTTGGCCACCACGCTGAGCATTGCGCAACTCCACCACCTGTGGTCCATGCCGGTTGAGGGCATGGCAGAGGCCAAACGAAAGCATCGTTTCCTGGCTTCAAAGGTCGTGATGGTTGCCGGGAACTTCTGGGTCAAGGATCGGAATTCTGGTCTCTGGCTGGAACGGAAGAAGACCACGGAGGTCAAATCCGTTCTCATGGCGGACTGGGGCCGAGAGAAAACCAAATTTAATATTCGCAAGGAAACCATCGTGGATTTCCTGAAAGGCAACGAGTTCGTGGTCCTTGATGAAACGGCTTATTTGCCGGGCGCTGGCGATTTTGTGGAGATCCGGGGGCGCAGATACCTCAACCTCTATCACGAACGGCCAATGCCCTACCGGGACGGAGCAACGGAATCTGATGCCTTTTCCGCTCTTTTGGAAATGGTAGTCTTTAATCTAATGGGCCGGGATCACGGATCGTGCGATGAGTGGATAGAGGAAATCTTCGGTGAAGAAGACACCGATCTGAAATGGTTGATTCACTGGCTGGCGTCCCAGTACCAGCGCCCAGGAAAAGCTTTACCGACAGCTTTATGGCTCGTGGGGCGCGGTCAGGGTGTCGGCAAGGGATTGTTCACATCCGGGTTGGCGCTGCTCATCGGGCGGTCCAACGCCAAAAAGGTTAGCCCAGAAGAATTCGGTGGCGGATGGACCGACTTCCTAATCGGAGCATCATTGATCGAACTTGACGAAATCGACTTCAGCTCCCGCAGAGAAGCCTACGACAAGATCAAACGTTTGATCGGCAATGAAATGACCGCTGCCCGAAAACGTAACCACGGGGATATCGTCTTACCGTCAGTTGCGAATTTCGTGTTCACGACGAACAATCCCACTCCAATCGCTATGGATCAGGGAGACCGACGGAACACCGTATTCGGCACCAAGAACACAGTTGAAGCCAAGGCAAGAGCACGAGCCTTTTTCTTATTGGGGGAGAATGCCCACAAGCAAGCCTGGGAGGGAATGGCGGAACTCCTGGCGAATATCGAAATCGACGATGTGTTGATCAGCACAGCGTTCCCAACCGATATCAAGGAACGGATGATTGAGACCAACATCAATCCGGTCGAAGAATGGCTGATGGCGGAAGAAACCTTGCAGGTCTGGCCTGTACTCACGTTTGCACCCTCGGAGTGGCTTTATAGAGAGTATGCTGATTGGATGCGGAAGAATGATGGTTTCACGGGCTGCATCAACCGCAAATACTTCTTTCGACAGATGGGCGAATTGAATGATTTGGGGTTGGTGTCACGACCTGAGCGGAAAACCCACCATGGAGATGCGAAATATCGTGGTTTCATCCGGTACGATCCCGAGATGCCTTGTTCGAACATCAAAGTGGCCGATGTCGATTTTATCAACGCATATCAAAAGTCAGGCAAATTGATAGACCTGCGTGATAGGATCAAATCCAAAACTGGGCGGGGTCGGTGAAAGCATTTTTCTAGACCACTTCGGACCACCATCTCTAAGTATGCTCCATTGTTTGGTGGTCCGAGCCGGTCTGCGGACACATCCCGAAAACATCAAATAGCTCATACGGTTATGGTTTTTGATCTTTAATTCAGACCATGACCACCTGACTCAATTGGATCGAAAGAAAGGGAAAATAACTGCCAAAAACAATTATTTTCTCGTGTTTTGGGGTGATCCGCGGCTGGTGGTCTTGGTCTGATATCGTGAGATTGTTTATTCAAGGAAACAAACACTCGAATGATCACCCATCCAGCATTTGCCGATGCGTCTCATTGGACTTAGATCGTCATGAGCTTGGGCGGAACCATCGCCGCCATTCCAATAAGCCTGTGCGGTCTTCCGGTCATCATTCAGGATTAGATACACAAACATGCCCGGCCCCCCAGCTGTATGTTTCTCGATGTAATTATCCCGGCTTTTGAAGCACGTTACTGCCTGAGAACCTATTGAAGCACTAAACATCTATCACCCCTTCGAGAATCGTATCAAAAATAAATCTGCTCGCAAAAGATGTTGAAAGAGATGCGTTAGATTTATTATTGCAATTCGTGAATCTAGCCGCTGTTTAAACAGGGTATCGGTACGGGATGCAAAAAATCTTTGGTTGCAATCAAAATTTTTAGGGTTTTACGGATGCGAAGGCGAGGAACTCGACGCAAACTAATGCGACAAGTGTGAGGTCAACTTGTAGGTCCAGAACATTAAAAAAGTTTACGTCATATGGGCTAATAGCAATGGATACCGCGGCCGCCTCAATTGGAGTGCACTTGAACGTTAGTCAAATCGATGACGCATTATTTTGCCAATAACGCCGCAGCAAAAACTCTCTATATTGGCGCTGCAAAACATGCAGTTTGTGTCTGAACTAACACCAAGTTTCCAAGTACATTTATTTCAGTGACAAACCCTCCATAGTCATCATTCAGGGCCTGTGTTGGCATTAGAATTTGTAAGGCGCTGGAGTGATTTTCAAAATATAAATCATAGCCATCCTGAGATAGGTTTAGTCTTCCAGATATTTGCTTAGGAATAACCACGTCGATGCTGCCAATTACGCTTTCAAGTGGACGTGAGATATACGAAAGGCGGCATTGTTCGCTGCTTAAATTGGTGAACCTCAGTTCTGGAGACACAATTAAATCTCCTCGTTTGCACGGATCGTTCGGAGAATCAAAGAGCTCAAGTATTTCTACTTTTGGAATGGTGGAGCCTGGGTTGCGCGAAACAATATTTTTAAATTCAATTAGCCGGTCTTTATACTCAGGTCTCGAAACTGAATTGCTAACAAACAAACAATTTTCGGTTTGTTCGCCAGGACTGCATTCCGCTTCACAGTCCAGAACAATGTCGTTGGGTGGATTTGGATAGTTTCTAGTCGTTCCTGGTTTTTCGAATAAATCACCACAGCTAACGACTAGAACGAGGACTGGAAACAAGATCAATTTTTTCATGCAAAATTTCTAATCTCTCAAAAAACCAATGAAGCTTTCATGTGATTTAGCCTCGTTCAAAAACAATTTTTTAGCGGTACAGGCAAGTGACCTTTTTACCGGTATAGTGCTAAGAGTTAATATCGCGGAGATGTCACCATTATCATTACTGGACAGTGTGCTCTCGATTGGACTTATCGACGCGCTGATTTCCGGAGTTAGTTCAACGAGCAAAGACTTTTTTGTATCCCAGAGAGGTCCCGAGATATTGCCGTACAACGGTAATACGCGTGCACGGTAACGAGCATCTAGTCCAACAAAGATTTCGTTATTTGTTTTTTTCAAGATCGGTTTTGCATATGCTTGCACACCAATTACGTGCTTACCAATAGTTACTGAACTTTGCGACTTCGAAAAAGGATTTATTTTTGAACATATCCGTTCTTCGTGTGTGAAATGCGCGTTTAAGGTCCATCTATCTTTATTTGTTTCTAACTTTGCATCATTGTTATACTTTAATCTATCACAACCTTGCTTTTCAAAATTTGAAAGTGCAGTGTTGGCAAGTTTAGTAATCCCTTGCATTGCAAATATCATGCTAACTCTAAATACAAATCCATTGTCGCTTTCTAAAACAATAGGCTTAACTACAATTGAGTAGTAGGAAATGCTACTGTCGTTGTATTTTATCGACCTATCTTGCCTGAATACCCACTGTGGCTCTCCGCAAACGTCTAATCTTTTATTTGTATTTTTTTGAAATTTATTATCAAGTGAATCAACCGGGACTTGCTTTAAGCAGTTGAAGCCGCGACACTCAGTTGCATAAATGCTTGGTGAACTTAAAATACACACAGCTATGGAAAGAAGAAACTGCGAAATAAATTTCGACTTCAATTCTTCGTACATTGAATTATTTCTCTTAAATGCAAATTTGACACTGGCAATTGTAAGGTGAGTAACTGGTTCATGCAATCCAAATAATTAATCGTATTTATGCGGAGTTTACGGATTTTATAAATTTAATTCAGTCAAAATAAAGGAATTTTTAAATAACTTAAATTCTTTTTTTGAAAGATTTATTTTGCTTTTTGTTTTTTAATCTCCTTCTACTACTATACAGTTATTTTTTTGAACAGATTTTTTATTCATTCGCAAGTGTGTGGTGTATACACTATTTTTAAAGTAGCTGAATGCTTTCTTGGTCGAACTGCTTGATTGTTAAGCGGCTGTTCGTCTCATCTTTAAAGGGAAATCAGACACCCTGCGAGATTTCGGGTTGCTTCCTAAAATACCGGGAAGGGCATTCGATCCAATTCGACACATGGTCACGGGTTGAATATCTCAGACCCGTGGGTGTTCTCTCGACCGTCACCAAGTCCCGGTAGGGTTCGCCCTCCGCCTGACAGTCTGCGACGAATTCTGTGCCTTTTGCGGATTGTCTCGGTTCGATAAGCCTGCAAGAGGTTTCAGTTCGGTAAACCGTACCCTCTTCAATTATGATCCCACCAGGATGGAGTTCCTGGGCAATCCGCTCACAAGAAGCGGGTGGATCAGTTCCTTCCGGGTAATACAGACCGTCGAAACTGTTCGTGGCACCGGCACTGGTAGTGACCAGCATCGCGACTGCGAAAACGATAAGATTCTTCAAGAGCTATCCACTTAGCTTGCTTGAACACTCACCCCCACCAACGAAATCGGCCATAGCGTAATTGCAACCAAAGATTTTATCAATGGAGATCGTATTCTTCAGGTGCATCTCGTCCATCAGGACAAATCATCCGTTTGAACGGTGATCCACTGTTCGAGCAACAGCCGCCCGCGTTCATCCAGTTCATTGCGTTGTTCCAGCGGCAGGAGGACATATTCCTCATATGCGACCCCGACGAAGTGGAGCTTTGCGTCCAAATAAATCCGCGTACAGGTTAATGCGTGTGAACTGGACGGCTTCTTCTGCGGATCATTCTCCAGGCAATCCAGGTGCCTGCCGATGACGTGTAGTCTTACGGCCAGAAGATCGACGCCAGGATGTTGTCGCCCATAAACGACACGGGTCCCTTCTCGGTTATGTGCATTGCCTCTTTTGCCGAGATATTCATTAAGGCGTTTTTTGCCCAGTTCGCGCATCACCTGCTGTTCGGCAGCACTACCATCCTGATATTCCTGAAGCGTTACCCCGGCAAAATACGCATATGCCTCGATCTTGATCGCCGTGCATTGAGGACCGGTCTTTTCCTCACCGCCGCACGTCAGATAGCGGTCCACGACATATCCGGTGGCCCCGTCAACTTCCCCGGCAAATCCGGCTTGAGCGTCCTTGGCCGCGATAACCGCCTCAGCGGTCAGTTGATCAGAACCACGACGTTCGTCTTCGAGTTTCATACGAGGATCAACCGGTTCTGCTGATGCCGAGCGCCTGACGCCGTAACGGCTGCAATTTGGACCGGTTGAGCAACTGAAGGCTGCTCGATAACCGGCGTATCCACCATAATGCTCCTTCAATCGTTCATGTATCTCAAGACAGCGGTCCCGCATGGGTATCGGATCAGCATTGCAGACGATCATCTGCTGGCGCATTTCCGCTAGCTGATCCTCTGACAGTTCATCTGCATATGCCGAACCCGCAAAAAGCAACAGCACCGGAGTTATCATCATCTTCATGATGCTGAGTGTGGGAAAAGAAACTGTCTTCATCTTCATGATCCTTCCTGTGTTTGTTGGTTGACCGCGACTTCCCGGTCCCTTTCCCCACATGTTTTGAAGACCGTCCTGTCGATAATCGCTGCGTATATTCAGCCGCCCGATTTTCCCTCATCCCCTTCAAGCCGAATGAGGTCGGCGACACCGACCTGACCGCTCGTGGCGTCCACGATTGATTGAAGCGTTTTCCTGGAGGCGATGACCTTTCCGTCCCTGGCACGCAGCACGGTTGCCGCGCTTACTCCGGCTTTCTTGGCGAAGTCCCGGAGGCTGAGGTCATGCAACGAGAGGTAGTCATTGAGCTTCATAAAATGTTACATATCACGAAACATAAACATTTCACAATGAGAAAAATATCAATGTTTGCGAAGCTCAGAAAACTGTTGCACGATGTGAAACACATCTGTTGCATTCGGGTTGATCGCATGGAGCTTCATGATCGTCTTCGAGAGGCGAGAAAAAATTCTGGGAAGAGTGTAAATCAGGTCGCCGAGGACCTGGGCGTATCCCGAATTCAGATATGGCGAATGGAAAAGAATGCGGATTTCATATCCGTGGAACGGCTCAAGAAGCTGGCCGATCTATACGGGCGACCAATCCAATCGTTCTTCGACGACAAGGTGGAAGTTTCGGAGCCCGAGGTATCTTATCAGATCATCGGTATGGCATTCGAAGCCGTAGAGGCCGTTGCATCCAGGATGGCTGAAAGACCGAGCCCAGCGGCACTAAGATCAGCAGCAATCGCGGTGATAAAGACGCAACAGAAACGCTGGGCGGATAATCCGGACCTAAGATTTAACCCTGAGGAGTTTACTGTTTTCATTGAGAACGAGTTCGAAGCCAAACGGGAGCAATAGTAATCGGAAACGATAGCCAAATATTCAAACCCTCTTCTTCGCTCCATCAATTCTCACAGGGCCATTTCGAGGAATGTGTAAACATATCCATTTTTGGTTACCGAGAAGCTGCCCTCTGTGCAGTCTTCGTGCTTGTTCCAGACATTTGATGACACCTTTTAAACTCTGATTTAACGTCGAGTTCCACAAACTAGGGCTGCGTCAATGTTGCCGCAGCCCTAGTGATTACCTTAAAAGTCGATCACTTCAATCTTTTACATATTCATATGCACTTGACTGAGGATAAAATCTCATTCCTCGATCTGTAAAAATCTCATCTAGTCCGACAAGAATTTCGTCTCGACTTTGTTTACGCTTATTTCCTGCTTTTATTGTTTCACATGCATTCGTGTGTTCCTGACAACTATGACCTTCAAAGCACGTAGAGTGTGCTCGCTTGAAATGAGTTTGTTCGAAAAGATTCAGAACTTGAAAGGGCATGTTATCTGCTCCTCTTTTAGCTAAAGAGAATTTTCCTCTTGATCGTTCTTGCAAATAGTATCTGCTTATTTTCATAGTATTTCGTGGCGCTTCCCAATCATACGATAATTGTGGCTCTCGACTGGACCTGTTAGTTTCGCAAGCTTGCGAAGATCGTATTTTGAAGTTTTCCCAGATCGCGATGTATATGCTGCACAGCATTACTAGTGCATACGGATTAACCCGTGATCCTTCATGGAGGTTACCTTCGCAGGAAATAAACTTTCCTTGTAAATGGGCCTGAGGGTAGCTGCCCAGCTTACCCTCGAAGACGCAAGGCGCATTTTCTCCACCTCTAATAAACTTGATGGACTTTATTTGTACGCCTGGGCCATCATCAGGCACCAAGGAAACCTTCATAACAACGAAAAATCGGGCCTGCACATAAGCGCAGACCCGAACGCCTCCCGATATAACATCAATCAGGCAACCGCCGTCGCCCTTTTCGAAATTCACGAAGCTCTCACCAAACTGTAGGTGAAGCAGCCTAATCGCTGACGTCGCCTTTGCAACCGAGGTATTGCAAAGAACCAACCTGTCCCAAACGTCAGCCCTTACATATACACCAGGAAAGAGGTGGTACATAAGCGGTAGCTTACGTTCTCCCATCAATTCCCCGAACTGGATGTATCGCATCGTCCCATCCTTTTTTTGGGAAGCGCCCTGAAACGTTTCCTAATGACCCTATCTCCAAATATGGGTTACTAAAAAGTTTGTACAAGTTTTTTTTGATGCCACTGGAACCGCCCCATCGTTTCCTCACGAGAGCAATATCCGTAATTTATTGATTTTTATATTTTTTCTATTTTTTTATCCTTAATTTCGAGTACGTTGTCGATGTAAGAACACCGCTCGTAATTCATCTTATTTTAAGAATATTCGTTTTTCAGCGGACGAATCATTTTTTTTGTACAAAAATAAAGTCCGTACTATTGACTCTACGCTCTCACTCTGTACATAAGTTTGTACAAAGTAGCCAAGAGGCCCAGTAATTAGTTGAAGGAGAGAGGGTGATGGAAAAAGACGAAGCTTTTAAAACAGCCTATAAGTCAATCGAGATTGGTGATGGCATTGTTGACCGACATGTGCCTCTAAGTGAAGCTAGAGCTAACTTTCCATCTCTTGTGACAGAGGCTGCGGAACACGGTAAGCGATCAATCGTTACTAGGTTCAATAAACCGGCAGCGGCCATCATCCCAATCTACGATCTTGTGCGTCTGTTAAAAATAGACGAAAAGGCGCGAGATGAATTGATGATTTCAGAGGTTGAACCTGGTGATGAAATTGAAACTGTTGTGCCACACCTTGAGAACGATAGACCTATTACGCGAAATAAGCTAGGAGTTGAGGAAAATGCTATTGAAACCTTAGAGAAAATAGTTACCATGATCGAGGAATCTAAAGTCTTAGATTCAGGTAATTCTCGCGTAACACCTGACGATGACACGAACGCTGAAAAGAGACAATACCAAAATAAAGCGCAACCATCGTCTAAATCTGAACGAGACGTTTGCACTCAAGTAGGACCATAATATTGGCTGGGTTATGATTGCCGAATTTGATTATGCCGTTAAAGTTACATCGAAGGCGAAAGCCCTGATAATTCGGCAGCTTCACAAACCAGCAAGGGCCTCCAATTTGTCTGAAATGGACTTATTGGAGGTCATTTCGAAAGATTTACAATATATCTATTCACACGAAGTTGAATCGAGAGACGAACTTCTAAAAGAATTCGACTGTAAACCTTATGAAGGCAGAGAAAATACCTTCGTAGTCACTATACATGGCGTTCAAATCGCCTATGAGGTCAGATATCGGACGTTCGAGTTGTTCCTTGTCGGCGCTAAGGCTTCCCCCTAATAGATGCGGTTTCTTGCAATCTAAATGGGACCACCAAACTCATTTCTCCTTTACTCGTTTGCGTGTAAACTACAAAGACTAAGTCTAACAAAATTTTTAACCTGGATACTCTTAATATTTCGACAAAGAATCTAAATGCTTTCGAAAATTCATCGAAAGTGATTTGAGCCTGTTTATTTTCATTGCTTGGAATTATTAAAGGATCACTGACGCCTATTTCATTTGAGAACGCAGAACCGTCTTCTTTATAGAATAATTTGACTGGAAAGGACTTCAACCAGAAAACTCTCATACCAGCCCCAGTAACTGATACATTACTGTTAGTATTATTCGAAATTGATACCCAATGCTGCGCTTCTAGTCTTGAATCTTCATGTTTTACGATAATGCCTACTTTCTTAGCGTGGTTCAAATCCAAAGACTTCTTATCAATCAATTTCAAAATATGAGGATGCGCCATACGACACACTTCAACGAAGGCCAAAATCGCCATGCAACTTATGATCACCCAAAATGGTAGTTCATCATGGTTTCCTATGAATTGTAAGATCGCTAGCACAAACTTAGCCGTTTTCTCGGTGAGACCTAAATCAATTAAGTCGTTTTGATCAAACGAAGTTCTAAACTGATTGATCGAGAATGCAGTGAAGCAAACCATAGCACCCGCAATCAAAGCGCGCCTTATAGCAAATGCAGGATGAAGTAGTCCGTAGAAAAAAAGTCCAAACGCAATGATATATGAAAAAATAACCACAGTATAGCTAGCTTCTGGGAAAATTAATGGAACACAAACTAGGAACGATATGATAGTCCATTGAATTAAAACTTGAAAAAACCATGATAGATACATAACAATACCATGAATTAGAATTAGGTTGAAGGTGTATTATTTGTATATCATTAGTGGCATCTTCGGAAAAGAACTGAGTTTCACATATTTTTGGTGTCACAAGCCAGGATGTTTTCGACTATATCGAGAGGTACTTGAACCCAAAGCGCATACAAGTCAGAAAAAGGGCTGCTGACACCCTTACAGTTCGAACGGCAGCACAAAATGAAAACCGAGGACAGCTAAGAAACGCGGGTCAATTCAGATCGCGTTCCAAGACATTCCAAACAGGTGCAGAGTTATGGACGAAATAAAACAATCGCGCTGCTGAACGCTTGAAGCACGCCAAAGTAGCAGAAATCGATCTGCATACGTTTTTCGAAGGTTCTTGATATAGTCTGCTTTCAAATCTCAAGCATCAACACCAATTAAGTCATTTATATTAGACTATAACCGGTAGAACTGAGCTACCTCCCGAAATTCGGACACTGACGTAAGCTACGATTTGTTGTCTGCTGGTCTTCGAGAATAAGGAGATCAGAGATGTCGAAACGCAAGCAGCACTCACCGGAATTCAAGGCGAAAGTCGCCCTGGAAGCGTTGAAGGGCGAGAAAACGGTATCGGAACTGGCGAGCCGGTTCGGTGTTCACCCGACGATGATCCATCAATGGAAACGGGCTCTTCTTGAAGGGGCCTCGGACGTATTTGAACGTGGTGGCAAACGAAAGCCGGAGATTGACGAGGACCAAGTGAAAGAGCTCCACGCCAAGATCGGGGAGTTGGCGGTCGCCAATGATTTTTTGTCCAGAAAGCTCAAGCCTTGGGGCGTGAAGTGAGACGCGGCATGATCGAGCCGGGACATCCCGACCTGTCGGTCGGCAAGCAGTGTTTTCTGCTGTCGATTTCGCGCTCGTCTTTCTATTACACGCCGAAGGGCGAGAGCGAAATGAACCTCGCCCTGATGCGCCAGATCGACGAACAGTTCCTGGAGACGCCGTTCTTCGGCGTCCGGCAGATGACCTGGCACTTGAAGAACGAAGGTCATCCGGTGAACGAGAAGCGGATCCGGCGGCTGATGCGGCTCATGGGTCTGATGCCGATCTACCAGAAGCCCAATACAAGCAGGCCGGCCAAGGGACACAAGATCTGGCCATATCTGCTCAAGGGATTGAGGGTGGAACGGCCGAACCAGGTCTGGGCGTCCGACATCACGTATTTGCCGATGCGCCGCGGGTTCCTCTACCTGGTCGCGATCATGGACTGGTTCACCCGCAAGGTCCTAGCTTGGCGCATCTCCAATACGCTGGACGCCGACTTCTGCGTCGAGGCGTTGAATGAAGCGATCCACAAATTCGGTGCGCCGGAAATCATGAATACGGACCAGGGATCACAGTTCACGTCCTTCGTCTGGACAGACCGGCTACGGCGGATGGGCGTGCGCATCTCGATGGATGGCAAGGGACGGTTCCTCGACAATATCTTCGTCGAGCGGCTGTGGCGTACGCTCAAATATGAGTGCGTCTACCTGCACGCCTGGGAAACCGGATCGCAGGCCAGGGCCGGTGTCCGAAAGTGGGTGGATTTCTATAACCGGAAGCGCCCGCATTCAGCCCTTGGCGGCAAACCGCCTGCCGTGGTCTATTGGCAGCGCATTGAACAACACCAACCCGATCAGCAGGTGCAGGGAATAGCTTAAATTACGCCGGAAAATGTCCAACGGATGGGGAGTAGCTCATTGGGCTCAAAATACTGGTAGCATAAAATGCCAATTCGAACGCTGGAAAAAATGTTCCATATAGCTATACTGTAAGTGTTTTCGTTGGAATTTTTTATGGCATGATCATGAATTTACGTATTATCAGTTTTCTTTTTTTACTCGCCACATGTCTACCACAGTACGTTTCGGCAAATGAAGCATGCTTTTGTTTGCAAAATCCAGATACCTCAAGAATTGTTCATAGGGGATGCGAGACGTTTATTATTCCTGACAAATCCAATCAACTTGTTGGGCCCTTAGAGGATGTGGTCTGTCAAACTCAAGACTACCTCGGCACAGTCACTATTTCTGATGCGTCAAAATTTAGTAGGGTAGGTTCAGGCAAACAAGACTGTAATCCCTGCTGGGCGGCACCTGCGCCTGATACTAATGACAGTCTGCGTGTTCCTGACAGTGACCAAAGCGAGCTAACGCCGAATGAGTAAACAACCTTCTGCATTTTCACCGCTTGTCAAGATGCTGGTTGATGCAGGATTCGTGACCCTATACATTGGGTCTCTTGTATTCATTTCTGGCTGGTCTTATGCAGACCGCTACTTCGCGGAACTTGGCCTAAACATTTCTGCAATTGACGGTTTAGACGCCGCAAGTTTCTCTGTCTATGCTCTATGGATACTTCGCGATGCCGTTCTTACTTTCGTTGTTGTCTTGGCTGGGGTTTTCCTGGCTTTTTCCCTATTCCGCACCAAAGTTGGACCCATCCATGACACGTGGATGGGTGCCCTAATTGCTTTGATAGCAACAATAAGTCTCTTTGGAGCCGCTCACCTGGGTGCTGATCGCGCAAAATCGCAAGTAAAAAATCTATTTACAGAAGATACTCATAATACAGTTCGAGTTAGAATACTTGCGAATAAGAACTCTACGCTTGCTGAATACCTATCAAAGCGACCCGGCCTGTCAGAAAGCGGATGCCTTCGAAAAATCTACATGGATAAACGCCATCTTTACGCCTATGCAGGTTACGAGAGCGAGCGTGGCCCACAGCAAAATATTCTGGTCATTCCACTGTCTGAGATTGCGTTGATTGAAACGCTTGCAATTCGAGATTTGTGTGAACTCTAATTACCCTTCGATCAGCACGAATGGCGCCCAGTCTTTAGCCGGCAAGGAACGGCCTACATACCATAGTTTGGTTTTTCTCAACGCTAGGGCCGGGTCACTAGTGCTCTGCGATAACCAGTTTCTGTAAAATCGCTTCATGAATTCGCTTGCTGCTTGATCTCCTACTGGCCAAAGAGCTACTAAGATGTACTTTGCGCCAGCAATTTGTAACGCGCGCGGAAGCCCTTCAAGACCTTCAGAGTAGTCATGAACCCCCTGACCTGTGTTGCACGCTGAAAGCACCACCAGCTCAGTGCCGCGAAGATTTAGCGATTGCGCCTCCAAGGCATGAAGTATGCCATTTTCACTATGGGAATCTAGAGCACCTGAAAGGGCTCTGTTTGCTCCTGCCAGCGTTATCCCGGATTGCAACAGCGGCTGCTCCTCCAAACTACCCGTTTCCAAGTAGTATCCATGCGTCGCGAAATGTAGAACGCGTGGTGGGGTGGCCAAGGTTTTGACAGCTGTTTCAGTTCCGTCCATTCCGGTTAGTACAATGGGAGTTGGTTCATCAGGCTCGTACTTGGCGTAAATTTTTCCAATCTCTCTAACTTCATTTTCGCTATGAGGAAGCTGTTGAAATCTAGTAATTTGTTGGCGAGTTATATCATTCGCTTTCATCACTTCTAAAGCGTGAGTTTCTGGCTGCGTTTCGGAGTTTTCACTGCTTTTTGTAACACTACCAAAGTCAATACCACCGATCGCAACCAGTCCTTTGCCATCGGGCCTTTTGTTTTCTGCTACTAGCATTCGCCCAGTCTGGATTGTCCGAACATTATAAAGTTCGATCAACCTCCTTTTATCTTCGTTGAGGAAGGCGTCAAATGGGAGAGCTTGCAATGGACCATCTGGTGCAATGTAAATTGTTTCAATTTCATCGAGGTATTCAGATAGTGGATCAATTAACAGATCGAAACCATAGTGCATTAGGTGTCGAAAAGGTATGCCTTCGATTTCGCGAATTTCCTTGTCTACCGTTAGGGCTTGCAAGGCGAAAAATGTGTGGGCATAACCCAAATCAACCAAAACTGGGTCAACATCCTTCCGAATTAAGACCGCAACTAAACTAGGCTCATCATAATAGTCGTCTTGAAAATCAAATGGTGAGTAAATCCTAAATTCAACTAGAAGCGCGTTTCCCGGAAGGGCACTCGACACATCATCAATGGTTGCATTTTTGATTGACTGAAATTGGCGAAATTCCTCGGATACTGACCTAAGTTCAATTTCTGCCGAGTTCAGCCGCTGTATCAGTGCGAACTTTTCTTCGAAATTGATGTTTGAATTAAATGCAATACTTGAAAGCTTTCGCTCTATTTCTCGGATTTCTTCGATCACTTTAACTACAGAATTACTATCTGTTTCAGATGCAATTCTTCTCAGAATCGTATTGTCTTGAGCGAGGCGGCCTTTCCACTTAAGCGTTGCGTTAGCCGCAAATCTCGCAGTTTCGGTAGAAGGGTACTGTAGTGAAAAGCTGTAGATCGCATCTTGAAAAACTGAATTTGCGGCCATCAGTTGCCTGCGCATCTCTGCGGCCTGCGTTGAGCGAGCTTCCAAACGAAGCCAATGATCCAGGCTTGCATCCATCTGTTGGAAAGATCCTAGAGCTTCCTCAAATTCCCCGCTTTTGACTAACAGTGCCGATAAATTAGCTTTCGCCCCTATTGTGCTTGGATGCTCTGGACCATGCAATTGCACAGATGCATTGATCGCGCTCTTAAATAGCGGCTTAGCTTCTTGAAATCGCTCTAATTTCATAAAGAAATAGGCGAGGTTATTGGCACTTACTATGGTATCTGGATGAAGTGGACCAAGCACTCTTTCCCTTGCATTGAAGGCGCGAATGTAGAGCGGCTCCGCTAATTCGTTGAGGTTTGCATTGTCAAGTAGTACCGCTAGGTTCGCTACGGTTTCTAGAGTCAGTGGATGGTCGGGACCCATTTGCGTTTCGCGAGCTTCAACCACGCGCCTAAACAGTGGTTTTGCTGCCGTTATTTGCTTTGTAACTGCATAAGCAGACGCTAAATTCTGTAAACTAGAAACTGTATCTGGATGCTCCAAACCAAGTAAACTTTCTCGCTTCTCAAGTACGAGCTTGTGTAGTTGAATTGACTCATCAAATCGCTGCATACGGCTATACAACACCGCAAGATTGTTGATACTTCTTAGTGTTTCTTGGTGATTAATTCCAAGTATCTTGGTTGAGATCTCAATACCTTTTATGTGTAGCGGCTCGGCTTTTCCATATTGCCCCGTACTCTCATAAACAACCGCCAGATTATTCATAATATAAAGTGTTTCTGGATGCTCAATTCCAAGTAATATCTTTGCATCCTTAAATGTTTTCTCCGCCAGATCCAACGCCTCTCCAATTTGACCACTTTTGTACAAACTCATGACTTCTAAGTTGGCCTCAGAAATCTCCAACTCGTCACTTTGAGCTGGAGTGAAGGTCGAAATCGTCATTAGAAAAAAAAACAAAATCAGAGAGCGCATTGAATTCAGCCGTTCGGTTGTCAATCTGTTATTTATACTACAATAAATAGTAAACTAAAAAGAAGCTAGTTTTGATTATTCACTCTAGCTTTGCCGCTACGATCAATGGCTGAATCCATGTTGCTACTCACGACTTGGCAACGAGACGGTCGTTTAGATATCGAGCTCTTTTGTATGGATTAATGGAGGTGCACTGAGCCTGCCGGCGGCGTGTAATGCTGCTGTATTGAGTCTAATTCAAGTTTAGCACATCCTCGGCGAACGATGTGTGTGCGTTTACTCCACAGAGTTACCGGAACAAAAACCCCACTGTCAGTTTTTTTGCCAGCCCATGGCCAGTATTAGTGTGCCGTAAAAGTACTGATAAGCGGTCGCACTTCGCACATGATGGGTACCCTCACGACACCAAACAGTTGCCAACAGTACTTATACGACACCGTCGTGATTGATAATAGGACCGTGAGAGTACCGAGGATTTGTTTTTTTCTTCGGTTTCCAATTGATCAGCCCCACCTGAGTGGTCCGATTTGATTGTTAGTGCATGCTCGGCTGCTGGTCCATTGGAATGATGGTTTCTGGTGCCGGTGGGCGGTAGCCCAGTGCACTGTCTGGGCGTTTCGTGTTGTAGTGTTTCCTCCATTGTTCAACCAAGATTTGCGCCTCCTTGAGGCTATAGAAGATTTCACCATTGAGCAGTTCATCCCGGAACCGGGCGTTGAAGCTCTCGCAGTATCCATTTTCCCAAGGCGAGCCTGGTTCGATGTATGCGGTCTTTGCATCCACAGCGTTGATCCAGTCCCTGACTGCCTGAGCAATGAATTCCGGCCCGTTGTCCGATCTGATGTAGGCTGGAACACCCCGAAGGATGAAGAGGTCCGTCAGCGCATCAATCACGTCGGTGGAGTTCAGCTTTCGCTTCACCCGGATCGCCAGGCACTCGCGGGTATGTTCATCCAGGATGTTCAAGGTCCGGAACGCCTTTCCATCATTAGTTCGACAATGCACGAAATCATAACTCCAGACATGATTGGGATACTCCGGTCGCAGCCGGACACATGATCCGTCGTTCAGCCAGAGCCGCCCTCTCTTTGGTTGTTTCATTGGCACTTTCAGCCCCTCTCGTCGCCACAGTCGCTCGATGCGCTTATCGTTCACATGCCAACCGGCATCTCTGAGCAAAGCCGCGATCCGCCTGTAACCGTAACGGCCATACTCACGGGCGAGTGCGATCATATCCGCCACAAGACGTTCTTCGTCAGCACGCCCTGCTGGACGTTTCCTCTGCGTGGACCGGTGCTGACCCAGAACATGACAGGTTCGGCGCTCTGACACGCCGAGATGTTGACGAATGTGATTGATGCAGGCGCGACGACGGGCGGGGCTCAGAAGTTTCCCTTGGCGGCCTCCGACAAGATCAACTTGTCCAGGGTCAGGTCAGACACTGCCTTGCGCAGCCGCTCGTTCTCTTTCTGAAGGCGTTTGAGTTCTTTCAGTTGGTCGATCCCCATCCCACCATACTGCTTTCGCCACCGGTAATACGTCTGTTCGGTGATACGAACCTGCCGAATGGCATCAATACGCGGCATGCCTTGGCCGACAAGGACTTCAACCTGCCGCAACTTCGAGACAATTTCTTCTGGCTTGTGACGTTTCGTAGCCATTTTGATCCTCCGTTTTTCTAAACATAACGATGGACCACTTCAAAGGGGGTGGATCAAAATCTTTGCAGTCAAAATCCGCAACGAAACCGCAATGAAACACCCCGTTTGACCGCACCCTATCATGACAAGCCACTACAATTCTTATATAAATTACTGACACCTAACGCATCATACATGCCCTCCGAAGGCAGAGGCCAGAGGTTCGAATCCTCTCGGGTGCGCCAGACTTCTCTTCGACAGAACCCCGTACACGACCATTCGGCATGCGGCTTCCCGAACACGAAGCCACCCCCTCACCGCAGAAACTGCTCCACGTAATCCTCTCCGAGGCCGACGTCGGTGTAGTGCTGGCGGCACATGTCGATCTTGGTGAAGACGTCTTCATAGCCGAGTGGTTTGCCGTAGGGGTCGACGTAATACATGATGCCGTTGACCTGGAAGAGGGTGATCATCTCCTCGACGTCGTCCGGCACGACAAGCGTGTGGGTTTCACCCGGAGGCTCGTAGACATAGCCGCCGGCCTCCGCGACCCAGTCATGCTCCAGATAGTGCCAGCGGCCCTTGATGACATAGCCATGCACGGGGTTGGGGTGGCGGTGGCGCGAGAGGACGCCGGACTTGCGCACCCGCAAGAGATTGACCCAGTAGCCCTGGCTCCTGTTGAGGCAGAGCGGGCGGAACCAGACATTGTCCGTCTGGGGCACCCAGACGCGCTCGTCCTCCGGGATCGCAGAGGGCACCACGATCTCCGCCTGGGCGTCCTTCGGAAACGGCAGCTGGTACGGGATCCGCGGGTTCTCGTCTTTCGCGTCTAGGGGCATTTAGGTTCCTCTCCTCTTTCCCTGTTCCGGTCCTGTCAGACGGCGGAATAGCCGCCATCCACCGGGTAGACCGCACCCGTCACGAATTCTGCCCTGTCACTGAGCAGCCACGCGGCCAGCGCACCCACTTCCCGCGGCTGACCCCAGCGGCCCATTGGCGTGCGGCCGAGGATGGTGCGCTCGCGCTCCGTCTGCTCCCGCAGCCCGGCGGTCATTTCCGTCTCGATCCATCCGGGTGCAACGGCGTTGACCCTGATCCCGTCTTGCGCCCATTTCGCGGCGAGCGCCTTGGTCAGCTGGGCAACGCCGCCCTTGGAGGCGGAGTAGGCAGGCACCAGCGGGCCGCCGAAATAGCTAAGCATCGAGGCCGTGTTGACGATGGCGCCGCCCGAGCGTTCCAGCAGCGGCCTTGCGGCCAGACACATGCGCATCGTGCCGGTCAGGTTGACGTCTATCACCTTTGAGAAGATCTCGATCTCGTATTCCGCCTCGCGCATCAGGATGCCGGCGCAATTGACCAGGCCGTCCAGCCGGTCGCACGTGCCGACAAGCTCGCCGATTTTGCCGTCATCCGTGACATCGAGGGTAACGGCGGCGAGATTTTCAAGGCGCGGGCACGCGGCGACTTCCGCGTCCGACACGCCGGTTGCGGTCACGGACCAGCCGTCTTCCAGCAGGGTCTGCGCCACCCCGAAACCGATGCCGCGGGTCCCGCCTGTCACCAGGGCATGTTTCATGCCGCCTTTGCCTCCCTCATCAAACGCGCCACGATCTCACAGCCGGGTTCAAGATGAAAGTCCGTGATTGCACGGCTGCCGTACCGCCCTCCATAGGCATTCCCGCACACGGCCATCCATCGCTTGACGGCATGTTTCAACGAAGCTAGAGGCTCTTGGAACGACAAACCCGGTGGCCGGATCAGATCTTGAACTATCGTGCGGATATTGACGGGCTCCGCGCCGTCGCAGTGCTGAGCGTTGTGGTTTACCACCTCGGCAACAGCGTCGGCTTCAATGGCTATCTCGGCGTCGATATCTTCTTCGTCATTTCCGGATACCTGATCACCGCGATCATCAAGCAGGAAGTCGCCGAGGGCACCTTCACGTTCGGCGGGTTCTACATGCGCCGCATCCGGCGGATCATCCCCATTCTGCTGGTTGTCCTGACCGTGTCCACCGTGGCCGCGCTGCTCCTGTTTCTGCCGAGCGAGCTGAAGCTCTATGCAAAAAGTGTGATCGCGACGCTGTTCTTCGTGTCGAATATCCTGTTCTACAGTGAATCGGGGTATTTCGATGCGGACGCGGAGCTGAAACCGCTCCTGCACACGTGGTCCCTTTCGGTCGAAGAACAGTTCTACATCGTCTTCCCTTTACTGCTCCTCTTTGCCCTCAGACGCGGGCCCGCCCCGGCCAAGGCCATCATCGCGCTGCTTTTCCTGATGTCGCTCGCGTGGAACCTGCTTTTTCCGGGCGTTTTCTCCGATACCAGTTTCGCCTTCTTCATGTTTCCGGTGCGCGCCTGGGAGCTCCTTGCCGGCTCCGCGCTCGCGCTCGGCCTTTTCCCGAAACTGCCGGAAAGGCGCAGATTGAGCGAAGGGCTTGGCGTCCTGGCGGTCCTGCTGATCCTCGCGGGGTTCCTGCCGCGCTATCCGGAAGAGGTGCCTTACGTCTTCCAGACACTACCGACGGTTCTTGGTGCCGGGCTCATCATCGCTCTCGGCGCGCAGGCGCACAAACCGCTCCTCAGCCGGGTTCTGAGTCTCAGGTATGTGACCTTCATTGGCAAGATTTCCTATTCGCTCTACCTGTGGCACTGGCCGATTTTCGTCTTCGCTGCCTATTACGGCTTCGGCAGGCTGTCGGACCCTGTCAGGGTCGGGCTGATCCTGCTGTCGCTGCTGCTGTCGGCGCTTTCCTGGAAATACATCGAGGAGCCGTTCCGGCGCTCGCAGTCCAGAAGACTGCTGAGATGGAGCGCCGCCGGGGCCTGCGCGCTGCCGCTGCTCCTAGTGATCTGCAGCGTGTCGATCCTGCGGACGAACGGCGTCCTGCCATGGATGCCGGAGAATATTGCCACGCTGGCCGTCGCCGAACGGCTGCAGAATTTCAAGACGGTCACCGACGAGGCCGGGCAGAGCGTGATCACGCTTGACGGGTCCGGTGATACCGGCAGCCCGTCCGTGCTGCTGGTCGGCGACTCGCATGCGGAAGCCGTTCACCGGGCGGTCGCCGCTGCCGCAGAGACGAAGAACCGGAGCGTCATACGGCTTGGCAATTCCTGTTTCGCCACTTTCGAGGAACTGAAAACCGACAGGGAGCTGAGCGATTGTGTCGATGCCACGCGGGCGCAGCTTCGCTACATTCTTGAGCGTCCCGAGCTCAAGACCATCGTGATCGCGCAGCGCTGGCAGGCGCGCACTACGGGCTGGCACACGAAATCCGGCGTGGCGGCCGGTGATATCTGGACACTTCGCCTGGAAACCCTGCTGGATTACGTGGAGCAGCTGACCGATGCCGGGCGCGAGGTGATCGTGCTGGCGCAGGTCCCGTTGATCGAAACCAGGCTGCAGAACGTGCCGTCCATCATTGCCCGCATGGAAATGTGGGGCTCCGACGAACTGGGCAGCTTCGGCCCGACAGAGGACCGCTACCTGTCTTACAACGCGAACATGCTGGCTGTTCTGAGAACGGTTGAAGAGAGGAGCAGCGCGACCGTCATCTACCCGCATCAGGTCTTCTGCTCCGATGGCACATGCCAAGTCTATGATGCGAATGGCGCGTTCTACTACGATGACGATCATCTGTCCGTCTATGGCGCCAACAAGTTGATCGATGAATTCGCGCCGCTGTTCTAGGGTCTTTTTGACCGATCCGGGGCCATTGGATCCGGATTTCGGAATTGCCGGCGAGCGCGCCTCGCCAATGGCCTATTTCACCGAGATGCAGGTACAGCTTGCGCGGCTGAAGACTTCCTGGGAGACGCTGCCGAAGGTGGAGCTGTCCGACGGCGTGACGCCGCGGGCGCCTATGACGATCGTGGCGGCCTCAAGCTCCTTCTGCACACTGACGATCGCGTCCGCCGGCTTGCCCGTCAGGATCGGCAGGGTTTCAAAGCCAACCCCGTGGCTCCGGGCCTTGTCGGCGGCGTGATCCAGGATGATCTGGCCGATCTTGTGGAGGATCTTGTCGGGCGCCGGGCCGAGATTGGCCGAGACCGCCTTGTTCAGGATCTTGTGCAGCGGCGCATCGAACTGGCCGGAGATATCCAGCGCCATCAGATCGCTGGCATCCTTGCCCCTGAGCAGAACGTGGCAAATCAGCAGCCGCCCCTGATATTTCGCCGCCAGATCCGAGGCAATTCTCAGCGCCTTTATCGAGTGGACGGACCCGTCCACCGGGATCAGGATCTTGTGCATGTCATCTCCACCTCCACCATCACCCAAAGCTTAGGCAAATCAGGGAGAGATATGAAGTGCTGGCTTAAGAACGGAGTTTGGGGAGATGGCATTGACCACGGACGAATGGACCGAAGCGCTTGCGTAGCCGGTTCTCATGTGCAGAGTCCGGTTTGACGTGGATTGGATCTCGTTGGGTGATCCGCTTTCTATGAACTTGTCATTCCGGCTGAAGCGCAGCAGAAGGCCAGAACCCCGTGACCCCTTGATTCTCCGTTATTCTTCAAACATCTACGACAGGGTGTACAAGATCCCAGTCCTGCCGCTGCGCAGCAAACCAGGATTGTTTCGGGTTGTTGTTGTACTGATGACGGCGGCCATCTGGCTGAACAATAGCCAGATGGCCGGTGACAGGCGACTGGACCGGGATCGGGCTTTCACAGCCCCCTCATCCTGAGGAGGACCAAGGGTCCGTCTCGAAGGATGGGCGGCAGGCGCAGGCGTGAATAGCCCATCCTTCGAGACGCGCGTCTGCGCTCCTCAGGATGAGGTCAGGTGGCCTGGCGGTCACCACCCCTCTGCCCTCACCCCACCTCAACGCGCCGGGATGATGTTGTGCTCCGGGCCGAAGGGGAAGCCGGTGATGTTGTCGGCGCCGTCTTCGCCGATGATAAGAATATCGTGCTCGCGGTAGCCGCCGGCGCCGGGGAGGCCTTCCGGGATCATGATCATCGGTTCCATGGAGACCACCATGCCCGGCTCCAGCACCGTTTCGACATCCTCGCGCAGTTCCACCGACGCCTCGCGGCCGTAATAG
This sequence comes from Roseibium sp., assembly GCF_965229775.1. Lineage (GTDB taxonomy): Bacteria > Pseudomonadota > Alphaproteobacteria > Rhizobiales > Stappiaceae > Roseibium. The sequence goes on along the minus strand of NZ_OZ245929.1, from coordinate 2,224,262 downwards.
TGGCTGAGCACGCCGAAGGAATGGCCATAGCCGAAACTGCGGTATTTCAGGAGATCATGGCTGCGGTAGATGTCGTTGAGCGCGGCGGCGATGTCGCAGCAGCGTGCGCCCGGACGGATCAGTTTCAGGCCTTCCCGGTGGACATGGCAGTTGATTTCCCAGAGCCGCAGGTGCTCGTCGGAGGCGTGTTCGCAAAAAAGCGTTCGTTCCAGCGCGGTGTAGTAGCCGAAGATCATCGGGAAACAGTTGAGGCTGAGAATATCGCCGGCCTCGACCGCCTTGTTGGTCACCGGGTTGTGGGCACCGTCGGTGTTGATGCCGGACTGAAACCAGGTCCAGGTGTCCATCAGTTCGACAAAGGGGAACGACTTGCCGATTTCCCGGATCATGGCATTGGTCGAGGCGATCGCCACCTCGTGCTCGCTGACGCCTGCCTGAACGGCGCTGGCGACAGCAGCACCGCCTATGTCGCAAATGCGCGCGCCCTCGCGAATGAGGACGTGTTCTTCCGTGCTCTTAATCGTGCGCTGGCTCATGGCATCGGCGGCGACATCGACGAAATCCACGCCCGGGAACGCGGCTTCCAGGGCTTTCAGAAAATCAAGCGGGACATGGTCGAACTCGATGCCGATGCGCCGGACAGACCCGTTCGGCCAGCCGATCAGCGATTGCAGGGCGTGGAGATAGTTGTCGCGGCGCCAGTCCGTGTAGATCAGCGTGTCGCCGTGGGTCCGGCGCCAGGGCTGGCCGCCATCGATGCCAGCGGCAACCGTCGTCGACTTGTCCTGGGTGACGACAAGACCGTATTTGCGGCCGAACTGGCAGTAGAGAAAGCCGGAGTAGTAGCAGATGTTGTGATAGGAGGTCATGATGACGGCATCGACGCCGCGATCCGCCATCAGCTTGCGCAGACTGGCCTGCCGCCGGTCCATCTCTCCGGCCGAAAAAGGCGAAAAGCTCTTCTCGCCATTGTTCATTTCGTAAATGCGGATCATGTCGTTGCTCATGGAAGATCTCCTTTCCCGAAGTGAGCCGGTTCCGTGTTCTGTTCATTTCCGGGGCCTGAAACGCAAAACGGGCCGGCTTCTGAGAAGAAGCCGGCCCGCCAGGCCCAAATCCAAATTGTCTTGCAACCGGGAAACTTTCGTCTCCACCCGGTGGCTGGCGTTCCGCCACCGGCACGTATGGTGAGCTGCGGGGCTTTTCCTAGCCCGGTGTCAAACCTCTAAGCCTTTCCGAACGGCGGCGCAACAGTTCAAGCACGGTGAGCAGTGCGATCGAGATCGCGACCATCAGCGAGGCGACCGCCAGGATGGTCGGCGAGATCTGTTCGCGCAGGCCAGTGAACATCTGCCAGGGCAGCGTCTTCTGCCCGGCGGAGCCGAGGAACAGGACGACGACGACTTCATCGAAGGAGGTGATGAAGGCGAACAGGGCACCGGAGACGACACCCGGAATGATCAGCGGCATCTGCACCTTGAAGAAGGTGGTGACCGGGTTGGCACCCAGGCTTGCAGACGCCCGCACGAGAGAGCGGTCGAAACCGACCAGGGTCGCCGTCACCGTGATGATCACGAAGGGCGTGCCGAGCGCGGCATGGGCCAGAACGACGCCCCAGTAGGTGCCCTGCAGGCCGATACGGGAATAGAAGAAATACATGCCCGCCGCGGAAATGATCAGCGGCACGATCATCGGCGAGATCAGGATCGCCATGATCGCGGGCTTGTAGGGCACATGCGACTGGGACAGGCCGACCGCGGCAATGGTTCCGAACGCCGTTGCCAGCAGCGTTGCGACCGGCGCGATCAGCACCGAGTTAACGAGCGCCTGCTGCCAGTCCGGGTTGGTGAAGAAGTCGTTGTAGTGCTTGAACGAATAGCCCGCCGGATCGAAGGACAGCATTTCCTTGGTGAAGGTGAAGAAGTCCTGCGCGTTGAAGCTCAGCGGCAGGATCACCAGGATCGGGAAGATCAGGAAGAAGAAGATCAGCCCGCAAAGAATCCGGAACGTGTAGAACCACGTTCTCTGCAAGGGGGACGCATAGGGTGGTAGTGCGCTCATGTCGTCCTCCTATCCGAGCTTCACGTTGTCGATGCCGACGATCTTGTCGTAGACGACGAAGAGAATGAGCACCGCGACCAGCAGAAGCGTTCCGAGCGATGCCGCCAGGCCCCAGTTGAGCGACGACGAGATGTGATAGGCGATCCGGTTGGAGATGAAGATCCCCGACGTGCCGCCGACAAGCTCCGGCGTGATGTAGTAGCCGATCGACAGGATGAAGACGAGAATGGCACCGGCGCCGATCCCCGGCACGGACTGCGGGAAATAGACCCGCCAGAAGGCTGTCCAGTCATTCGCGCCGAGGCTCTTGGCCGCGCGCACATAGCTCGGCGAAATCGTCTTCATCACCGAATAGAGCGGCAGGATCATGAAGGGCAGCAGAATGTGCGTCATGGCGATGATCGTGCCTGTCTGGTTGTTGATCATCACGAGACGGCCCGCATCGTCGATCAGCCTGGTCCAGACAAGGAAGTCATTGATGACACCCTGTTGCTGCAGCAGCACCTTCCAGGCCGATGTCCGCACGAGCAGACTGGTCCAGAACGGCAGCAGAACGAGGATCATCAAAAGGTTGGACGTTCGCAGCGGCAGGGACGCAAGCAGGAAGGCGATCGGATATCCCAGAAGCAGGCACGACAGGGTGATCACGATCGACAGGAACAGCGTCCGGCCGAACAGGAACATGTAGATCTGCTGATCTTCCGGCTTCATTTCGATGCCTTCCGGACCGCGCTTGGCGTCAAAGGCATTCAGGAAATAGCCGTCGGTGTAACGCGGCGAAAACTGCTTGAGAACCTGCCAGGTCGGGACCTCGCCCCACTTCTTGTCCGCGCCGATGAACTGGTCCTTGAAGGGTCCGTCCTCGTCCATGCGCTTGATGCGGCGGCCGGTCTTGCGGAACAGGCTGGATATACCGCTCTGCTCGTAGTTCAGGCGGGAGCCGAGACGGGTGTGCGTCTTCTGGTCCACGGCGATGACCATGTCATCGTAGAGCGCCGCGAAAACCTCTTCGTCCGGGGCTTCGCCGGAGGCCGGGTCCCACTTGCTGAGTTCGATAACCGTCTTGGGAAGCGTGTCCGCAACGATGCCGTTCTCGACGGAGCGGAACAGCATATCGACGATCGGGGCGACAAAGGTGATCAGCACGAAAATCAGCAGGGGTGCGATCAGCAGGAAGGCGCGCAGCTTTTCGCGGCGCAAGGCGCGCCTGAGCGCTGCTTTCAGCGGCTTTCCGTCCTGTGTCGTCAGAACCTGACCGTCGGTGGTATCGCTCATGAAACAGTCTTCCGGGAAATGTCAGGGATGGCCCGGGCGGAAGATCCGCCCGGGCCGGAGCCGAATGGCCTACTGTGCGAGCCAGGCCTGGAACTTGGCGTCGATGTCGTCGCGATAGTCCGCCCACCACTCGTAGTTATAGAGGAAGGTGTTCTTCGCGTTGTTCGGATCGGTCGGCATGTGCGGAGCCATGTCGATACCGAGCGAAGCGTGCTGACCGACGAGCGGTGCAGAGGACTTGCGCGCAGGGCCGTAGGAGATGAACTTCGCCTGGTCGGCGAGACGCTGCGTGTCTGTCGCGTATTTGACGAGTTTCTTCACCTCGGCGAGGCGGTCCTCGGGCAGACCGGTCGGAATGATCCAGCCGTCAAGGTCGAAGACCTGTGCGTCCCAAAGCATCTTGACCGGCTGCTTCTGCTCTTCGATCAGGGCAAACAGGCGGCCGTTGTAGGTGGAGCCGATCACGACTTCCTTGTCGGCGAGAAGCTGCGGTGTTTCAGCACCGGCAGACCACCAGACAACGTTGTCCTTGATGGTGTCGAGCTTGGCGAATGCCTGGTTCTGACCTTCTTCGGTCTCCAGCACGTTGTAGACTTCTTCCTTCGGAACGCCGTCACACAGAAGAGCCCATTCCATGTTGTTGATCGGACGCTTTTCCAGGGACCGCTTGCCCGGGAACGTTTCCAGATCGAACACGTCGCAGATTTCGGTCGGCTCCTTGCCGCCCCACTCGTCGACGTCGGAACGGAAGCCGAAGGTGGTGGAATAAACGATCTGCGGGATGAAGCACTCGGAAACCAGGAGGTCGCCGAAGTCTTCGGAAGCAGGGGTTCCGTCAGGTGCGGCCGCAAGATCGACGTCCGGGTCGATTTCCATCGCCAGACCTTCGTCGCAGAGACGGATTGCGTCGGACGCAACCACGTCCACGAGATCCCACGTGACGTTGCCTGCTTCATTCATGGCCCGCAGCTTGGCCACGGCTTCAGCGGAGGATTCGTCCCAGATCACGGTGATGTCCGGGTTTTCGGCCGTGTAGGGATCGGTGTAAGCGTTCTTCTGGGACGCCTGGTACGCGCCGCCCCAGGAGACGAGCGTGAGATCCGTGGCAAGCGCCGAGCTGCCGGCAAATGCCAGTGCGGTTCCCGCCAGAATTACAGTCTTGAGCTTCATTTGAGCTAGCTCCCTCTTTTAGGATTGAACGGATTTTTCCGTCGTTGTCGCGGGCGGACTGCAGCATCCGCCTCGCGAATTTAGGCAACCGCGTCGAGCGCCTTGCAGTCGTTAAGTGCCCATCCGACCTGGACGGTTTCACCGACATGCAGCGTGCGCCGCTCTCCCCGGTTGCGAACTTTGACGATGAACTCGTCATTGCCAACCACGTTCATGCGAACGCGGATATGGTCTCCCAAATAGATCAGTTCCTCGATCCGGCCATCGACCAGATTGTCCATGGAGTCGTTGGTGTCGAATTCGACGCGTTCCGGGCGAAGCGACAGGGTCGTCCTGTCGCCTACCGCGGACACGTTGACCTTGTCGGCCTTCAGCTGCGTGCCGTCGTCGAGTTCGACAAGGCATTCCTCGCCGTTGATGCCGACAACCTTGCCGCTCAGCTTGTTGTTCTCGCCGATGAACTGCGCCACGAACGAATTCTGGGGATCCTCGTACAGATCGTCGGGGGTCGAAAGCTGCTGGATGACACCGTCATTGAACACCGCGACCCGGTCGGACATGGTCAGCGCCTCGGTCTGGTCGTGGGTCACGTACACGACCGTCACGCCCAGGTTTTCGTGAATGTGCTTGATTTCATACTGCATCTGCTCGCGCAGCTGCTTGTCGAGCGCGCCGAGCGGCTCGTCCATCAGGACGAGTTCGGGATCGAACACAAGGGCGCGGGCAACGGCAACGCGCTGCTGCTGGCCGCCGGACAGTTGCGCCGGACGGCGGTTTCCAAAGGCGCCAAGCTCGACCATGTCGAGCGCACGTTGCACCTTCTGTTCCTGTTCGGACTTCGGCACGTTCCTGACCTGGAGCGGAAACGCGAGGTTCTCGGCCACCGACATGTGCGGAAACAGGGCGTAGTTCTGAAACACCATGCCGATGCCCCGCTTGTGCGGCGGCACATTGTTGATCGGCCGGTCATTCAGATAGATTTCACCGTGCGTGGCAGGTTCGAAGCCGGCCAACATCATCAGACAGGTGGTCTTGCCCGAACCGGAAGGCCCGAGCATTGTCAGAAACTCGCCGGGCGGAATATCGAGATTGAGGTTTTTTACGACCAGGGATTCCCCGTCATAGCTCTTCTGAACGCTGTCATACTTAACAGCAGCGCCCCTTGCATTCGCCATATTGTCCCCAAATCCGGTTCTATCGTTATTGTGGATCGTCGGGCAAAGTCTTGTGGTAACGATCGTTACCGTTCAGGAATTCGCCAAACCATCGGCGCTAGAAAAACAAAAAAGAAGCTTCTTTGAAAGGGGCTTGTGAAAAAAAATGGATATTTTTTATTCAGTATCCGGCTGAATATTTTGCAAGCTGGAAAGATGCGGGAAATTCCACTCAAAACACCGGGGTCAGCGGAAAGAAAATCTTCCTTCCGGCCTGTTTCGACGCATTGCGGCGGCCTGCTGGCTTGCCGCCGTTACCGGACTATCGTCTTTATCTTCAAGCGGCGAAACCCTACAAACGTCGCAGAATGCCACTGAAACGACCGGTCAGCCCGCCAATTGTCTCTTTGACGCGCGCCGGAACACCGTATAACCCGGAGATTGCCATCGTCCGGATCTCTTGAACGGATTGATGCCTCTCGTTTACGCTTTCCGAAAATGCAGGATTTGCCGTGTCCGAAGCCGAGAAAAACGATCCGCTTTTCCTGACCACGAAGGAGGTTGCCGATCTTCTTCGCGTGAAGGAGCGCAAGGTATACGACCTGGCCGCGGCCAACGAGATTCCACACCGCCGGATCACAGGCAAACTTCTTTTCCCCGCGCAGGCCTTGCGCAGCTGGATCGACGGCGAGAACGGGGTGGTCGCCCCGGACCGGCCCAATGTTCTGGCAGGGTCCCATGATCCGCTTCTGGACTGGGCCATCCGGGCCTCCGGATGCGGCCTTGCGACGCTGTGCAATGGCAGCCGGGACGGCCTGGAACAATTCAATGCCGGCAGCGCGCTTGCCGCCGGTCTGCACCTGCCCGGCGAAGACGGCTGGAACGTTTCCACCGTGTCTGACAGCGGCAGCTCCAATTGTGTTCTGATCAACTGGGCGGTGCGCAAGCGCGGCCTGCTTCTGTCTCCGGAGGCTGCTTCTTCGGTTAAGACGGTCCCGGACCTCAAAGGCAGGCGCGTTGCGCAGCGTCAGCCGGGTGCAGGCGCTGCCCTGCTGTTTGAAAGGCTGCTGACAGAAGCTGGTCTCGGCGAAGACGACCTGACCCTGTGCAAGGACCGGGCTCACACGGAAAGTGACGCGGCCGCCGCTGTTGCCACGGGAGAGGCGGATGCCGCGCTCGGAATCGAGGCAATGGCCAGACGGTTCAAGCTGTCGTTCCTGCCGCTTGCAGACGAGAATTTCGATCTCCTGATCGACCGGAGATGCTATTTCACGGCGCCGGTGCAGCAGTTGCTCTCCTTCGCCCGGACACCCGAGTTTCACGAAAAAGCGGCCGCGCTCGGCGGTTACGATCTGGCGGACTTCGGATCGGTCCGCTGGCTGTCCGACTGAACCTCCTCAAAGGGACTAATCGATGAGCGACATTCGCCCCCACGAAATCATGGTGCCGACATCCGAGCCCGACGACGCGCGGCTCCATTTCATCGGGCGCATCCACACACCCTGGACGGACAGAAAGGACTGTCCGCGCCAGGGCAAGCAGGACGGACCGGAATGCCGGATCGAGGTGTTCGAACCCTGGGTGCCGGCGCTGAAGGGCATTGAGGACTACGACCAGATCGAAGTGCTGTACTGGCTCGACAAGTCCAGGCGCGACCTCGTGGTACAGAACCCGGGACACAGCGACCGGACCTTCGGCACGTTCGCGCTGCGCTCGCCGGTTCGCCCAAATCCGATCGGAACGGTCGGCGCGAAACTGATCCGTGTCGACGGGCCGAACCTGATCGTTCGCGGGCTCGACTGCCTGAGCGGAACGCCGCTGGTCGACCTGAAACCCGACCGCTGCGCATTCTCGCCCAAGGCAGCTCCGAAGAATTAGAACGTGCACCTAACCATTCCATTCCGGCACCTTCCCATTCTGTTTCGTCGGCTTGACAAGCCCCTCCCGGAATTGAACATTCCAGCGCAGTTCCGCCCGCCCCGGGCGGCTTTCTGGAGGAACCCATGCAAGCAGGATCTCAAACCGGAATGACCGGTATCAACGACGTCGTGTCGATTGAACGGCAAGGTCCGATCGCGCTTGTCGCCCTGAACAACCCGCCGGTGAACGCGGCGTCCCATGCGGTGCGGTCGGGTATCTGGAAAGCCATCGAAACCCTGCAGGACGATGCGGACGTCAAGGTCATCGCCCTTTATGGCGAAGGCCGGACGTTCATCGCAGGCGCGGATATCCGCGAGTTCGGCAAACCGCCGAAAGATCCTTGGCTGCCGGATCTGTGCAACCTCATCGAAGACAGCGAGACACCGGTTGTCTGTGTCCTTCACGGAACGACGCTCGGCGGCGGTCTGGAAGTTGCGCTCGCCAGCCACGTTCGTGTTGCGCTTTCCGGCACAAGGGTCGGCCTGCCAGAGGTGACGCTTGGCATCCTGCCGGGCGCGGGCGGCACGCAGCGCGCACCGCGTCTTGCCGGCATTCAGGCTTCCCTCGACCTCATCACGAGCGGCAAACCGATCCCGGCCGAGACGGCGCTTGACCAGGGTCTGATCGACCGGATCGATGCTGGAGACCCGCGCGACGTCGCCATCGCAGCTGCCAGAGACTTTCTGGAAGGCAAACTGGTGGCCAGGCGCACATGCGATCTGCCTGTTGAAGACGACGCGGACGCCATTTCGGCCATGCGCGCGACCCTCGCCAAATCCCAGCCGCTTCTTTTCTCGCCGCATAAATGCGTCGATGCCGTCGAGGCGAGCCGGTTGCCGCGGGACGAAGGCCTGAAGGAAGAGCGCCGCCTCTTCAACGAATGCATGGACAGCCCGCAGCGGGCCGGTCTGATCCATGCGTTCTTCGCCGAGCGCGCGGTCGCCAAAATCCCCGAAGCCGCCGCCACGCCGCGGGACGTCCGGAAGATCGGTGTCATCGGCGGTGGAACGATGGGCTCGGGCATCGCGACCGCTGCGCTTCTGGCCGGCTTCGACGTCACGATGACGGAGAGGGATCAGGCCGGTCTCGACCGGGGGAAAGCGACGATCACGTCCAATCTCGACGGTGCGGTGAAGCGCGGCAAGCTGACGTCCGAAGCACGCGAGACAATCCTGTCGCAGAATCTTTCGACGGCGACGGAACTCGACGCCCTTGGCGATGCCGACCTCATCATCGAGGCGGTGTTCGAGGACATGGGTGTCAAAAGCGAGATCTTCGAAACACTGGACAAGGTGGCAAAACCCGGAGCCGTGCTTGCGTCCAATACGTCCTATCTCGACGTGAACGAGATTGCCGCGGCTACCAGCCGGCCCCACGACGTCGTCGGGCTGCACTTCTTCTCGCCGGCGCACATCATGCGGCTCATGGAAGTCGTCGTCGCGGACAAGACAGGAGCGGACGCCGTTGCCACCGGATTTGCGCTTGCCAGGAAGCTGAAGAAGATCGCGGTGCGCTCCGGCGTCTGCGACGGTTTCATCGGCAACCGCATCATGACCTTCTACAAGAAGGCGGCCGACTACATGATGATGGACGGCGCATCCCCGGAAGAGATCGACAAGGCGATCACCGGGTTCGGTTTCGCCATGGGTCCCTACCAGGTTGCGGACCTTGCCGGTCTCGACATCAGCTGGGCAGCGAACAAGCGCCGCGCGGCAACGCGCCCCGCAGAGGAACGCTATATTCCGATCGCGGACGAGATCTGCGAAAAGGGCTGGTTCGGCCGCAAGACCGGACAAGGGTTCTATATCTATGATGCAGACGGAACGCGTCCCAACCCGGAGGCGCTTGCAATCATCGACGCGGAACGCGCCAAGGCGGGTGTCACACCGCGCGCGTTTTCCGAAGATGAGATCGTCAGCCGCTTCGTGACGGCGATGATCCTGGAAGCCACGCGCGTCCTGGAAGAAGGCATCGCGCTGCGGCCCGTCGATATCGACGCGGTGTTCCTGTTCGGCTACGGCTTCCCGCGCTTCCGCGGCGGACCGATGCACACGGCCGACCAGATCGGTCCAGCGGAACTGGTGCGCCGTATCGAAGCCTACGGGCAGGAAGACAACTATTACTGGCAGGTTCCGGCGTTGCTCCGGACGCTCACCGAAAGCGGCGGTACGTTTGCGGCGATGAACGAGAGCTGAGCTCCCGAGCCTGGTTCTGCTTGCAACCGGGCTTTGCTTACGCAGCGTTTTGCAGGCATGATGGACCTATTCACAGAATTTCGAGGTGCATCATGGCCAAATACCTGCGTCTGCGCAGCGGCGTCGCGCCGCTTGTTTTGTTCGTTACTTTTGCGCTTTCGTTGCCCGCCTGGGCACAATCCACTTACCTCAACGACAAGAAATCGTTCGACATCGCATGGACGACTCTGACCAAAGAGATCGGCGACAGCGATCTTCTGTGGCTGAGGATCGAGCCTGACAGTTTCTCGGTGATTGCCGCGACAGGGTGGGACGGCGAAGAATTCAACCTCTGGTCCGTGAGACGCAACCTGGGCGATCCAGGCTCCGTGGATGAACTCCACGGTCCGATGCATATGGCCGATGGTCCGAAATTCATCGTGTCGCCGGAGCGTTTCAGCCAGGCGGAGCTGCAGATTTCGAAGGTGTGGTCGATCTTGAGCGACGCACCGGACAACCTGCCGACCAAAAAACCGGGAACGGTGACCGCTGCAGCGGCCTCGCTCGGCCGGGTTCTCGGCCAGGCACACTGGTCTTTGAAGTGGAACATCTCGGTCCGAAGCGAGCGCGAGCACGGCCAGGTCTATGCGCTGGCCGATGGCCGATTCGACGGGGCCGATATCAGTCACACAGAGCGCGGCCGCTCAATGAACCTTCGGACCCAGTCCGACTGGCCTTTCGATGAGGCTGAAAACCGCTTCGCCGACGTCATCGGCACCGGTGAACACGTCTATGAAATCAAGGTTCTGACCCATGGTGTCGAAATCGATGCCGTGTCGCCGGCCGATCCGGGAGCGATCCAGGACTATCGCTGGAACGGCGGCAGCTACCGGCGGGGCATCGGCGGCAGACCGGTTTCGATGTACACGCTGACGGGCCGCAGTCAGCCATTTTCCATCACGAAGAGCGGCCTGGCCCGCCTGCCACAGATCCTGGACGCCGCGCGCGCGGAAGCGCCGGCAGGCTGGAGCCATATCGATGACGTCGTGGCAACCCGGCCGCCCCCGGCAGGCAAGGAAGCGGGCGTCCTCTGGGAAATCAGTTTCCAGAATGCATCCGGCGGGCGCGAAGAGGTCGTGGTGCGCGTGCGCCCCGATGCCAGCATCTATTCGGTCGCGCTTCCGGAAAGCCTGCGCGCATTTGACAGCTATCTCTCGATCAAGGGCATGTCGGAGGCCTTCGTGCAGTTTCAGGGGACTCTCGGCACGGACGTCAAATTCTTTGAAATGACGTTCCGGGAGGATCGGGCCAGCATCGTGCTGCCCGATCCCGAGGCCAGCGGCAACGTGGTCGAATACACGCTCGGCAGCAGCGGTGTGTCGCGCGGTTTTTCGCGGCCGCGGATCATGGAAAACGACGCGGACCTGATCACCTTCACGCAAGCCGCCGGATTTCACCCGCAGCTGGTCACGGATGTTCCCGAGATGCTGATCAAGGCCTTCAAGGTCGAGAATGCCGAAGTGTTCATGATCAAGCTGTGGAACGGCGCGCCGTTCTACAAGGATCCGAACGGGGCCCTGTTCCTGCAAATGCGTGTCGGCGTTCCGCCGCAGCACAGCAACAGCGGGCACGCGGTGTTCCGATATGACGGCGAATATGTCGACGGAGGGCGTTAGCGATTTGTGTCGCGGTCCCCGTCATGCCTTGGCTTTTGGGGAATTGGGCGAAAGGCAAAGGCCAAGTCCTGAGGTATCGTGGAGAGCAATTGAACACGGACCAAAGCCAAAGTCCCCTCTCCCGCTGGGAGAGGGTTAGGGTGAGGGATCAGAGGGCTGCCTATCTCGCCGTGGTTTGTCCCCTCACCCGGCGCAGTCGCGCCGACCTCTCCCCATGGGAGAGGTAACCGATGTCCGGCTACCAATTGACCCCCTCGACCCCAGGCAAAAGCCTCTTGGTCTTCTCAAGCTCGGGCAATAAGGGGTACTGGTTCCCGGTCTTGCCGCTTGCGCAGCAAACCGGGATGACAAATTCGGGAACCAGCTTCGCATCCTGACTTGGCAGCGGAGACATGAATCTTGGCGTTCGACAGTAACAACATGCTCCGGGTGCGTTGCGCTCACGCTGATATCTGGATTCCGGATCAGCGTTAGGCGCTGCCTCGCTTGTCCGGAATGACGTGTCTGTTGATGCGCAAACGCAAGGGAATTGCGTCTCCGTTTATCGGCATTTGAGGGACCCCAAGGTGAAACGGCACGGCATGGATTGCCAGATCAAGTCTGGCAATGACCCGGATGGATTTGCTGTCAGCTGCCAGCAACCAAGCGCTTCACACCGAATTCACCGCCTTCAATCCGCCTGCCGCATATTCGGGCACACTTGCGCCAAGCTTCAAGCCCAGTTCCGGATTGGACGCATTGCCGTCGAGGGCGCGTTTCTTGACGCCCTGCAGGATGGCGCCCATGCGGAAGAAGGCAAAGGCGAGGTAGAAGCCGAAAGCCGGAATTCCGGGCAGTCCTGCGCGGCCGCAATAGGCGTCGATAAATGCCTGGTCCCCGGGGATTCCGAGCGGAGCCCGATCGACCCCGGCGAGGCCCCTGCCTTCCGCCCCCGGGGGGCGCTGCCATTGCATGACGAGCGCGGCGAGATCGGCGAAGGGATGGCCGATTGTCGAGAGCTCCCAGTCCAGCACCGCCACACAGTCCGGACCGTCTTCGGCAAACAGCATGTTGTCGATACGGTAGTCGCCGTGAACCAGCGTACGGCGGCCATCGTCCTCCGGCACGTTCCGGTCGAGCCAGCCGATCAGTTCGTCCATCGCCGTGATTTGTTCGGTTTCGCTCGCCCGGTACTGCTTGGTCCACCGGTCGATCTGACGCCTGTAGTAATTGCCCTCCGGCCCGAAATCCGACAGGCCGCGCGCGTCCAGATCGATCGCGTGGATCGCCGCGAGAACCCGGTTCATCCGGTCGTAGATCCCGGTGCGCAGACCCTTGTCGAGACCCGGCAATCGCGGATCGTCGAAATTCCGGCCGCGCACCAATTCCATGACATAGAAGGCGGACCCGATGACGTCTTCGTCCTCGCACATGACATGCATCTTCGCGACGGGTACGTCCGATCCGGCCAGTGCTTTCTGGACACGGAACTCGCGGTCGACCGCATGCGCGGATTTCAACAGGACACCGGGCGGCTTGCGGCGCAGGACGTAGTCTCCGGAGGTGGCGCGCAAACGGAAGGTCGGGTTGGACTGACCGCGATTGAACTTTTCCGCCCGGACCGGACCGGCGAACCCGGCGAGGTTCCCCTCCAGCCAGCGACCCAAGCGCTCCAGATCGAGGTCAGCGGTGCCGGTCATCTGTTCTCACCCATGACCCTTTCGCCTCAGCAGTGTTTTCGAAATAGCGCCAACCCGAACCACGACCTCATCCTGAGGAGCTTGCCAAAGGCGAGCGTCTCGAAGGATGGGCCGCTCGCTCATGCGTGTGCCACCCATCCTTCGAGACAGCGCCGTGCGCTTCCTCAGGATGAGGTTGGTGTGGATGCGGCTAAGGTTTTCCTTCCAGTTTTGAAACACGCAATTCAAACCGGTCATCGTCAGACCTTGTCGTTGGTGTATTTCCTGAGCTCCGTTCGGGCGACCTGGCGGCGGTGGACGGCGTCCGGGCCATCGGCAAAGCGGAGCGTCCTCAGATGCGTCCACATGGCGGCAAGCGGGAAGTCCTGGCTGATGCCCGCCGCCCCGTGAACCTGCATGGCCTCGTCGACCACCTTCAGCGCCGTCAGCGGTGCCACCACCTTGATCTTGCTGATCCAGGGCTGGGCCGCGCGCGTTCCCTGCGTGTCCATCATCCAGGCCGCTTTGAGGCACAGCAGACGCGCCATCTCGATTTCCATGCGGGCATCCGCGATGATGTCGTAGTTGGCGCCGAGATCCGTGAGCTTCTTGCCGAAGGCCTCGCGCTGCATCGCCCGCTTGCACAGGAATTCCAGGGCCATTTCCGCCTGGCCGATCGCCCGCATGCAATGGTGAATCCGTCCCGGACCGAGACGCCCTTGCGCCACTGCGAAGCCGCGGCCCTCGCCGAGCACGAGATCTTCCGAAGGCACCCGGACATTGGTGAAGCGGATATGCATGTGCCCGTGCGGGGCGTCATCGGCGCCGAAAACCTGCATCGGCCGCAGCACTTCAATGCCGTCGGCATCGCTCGGGATCAGAAACATGGAATGGCGGCTGTGCCTGTGCGCCGACGGATCAGAGCAGGCCATGACGATGTAAAGCCGGCAGCGCGGATCGCCCGCACCGGTCGCCCACCACTTTTCGCCGTTGAGCACCCACGCGTCGCCGTCCCTGACGGCATTCAGCGAAATATTGGTGGCATCGGACGAGGCGACATCCGGTTCGCTCATGAGATAGGCGGAGCGGATCGTTCCCTCGAGGAGCGGTTGCAGCCAGCGCTCCTTGTGAGCAGGGGTGCCGTAACGCTCCAGCACTTCCATGTTGCCGGTATCGGGCGCATTGCAGTTGAACACCTCGGCCGCGATGCCGACCTTGCCCATTTCCTCGGCGAGATAGGCATATTCGACCGTGGTGAGGCCGAAGCCCCTTTCGCTGTCCGTCAGCCAGAAATTCCAGAGGCCGCGTTCCTTCGCCTTTGCTTTCAGGCCTTCGAGAATTTCGAGCTGGCGCGGCGTGTGCTGAAAGCGGTCACCGGAAGGATGCCTGCCGACTTCATGATGAAACTCGGTGTCCAGCGGCGCGATCTCGGTTTCGACCATCAGCCGGACCTGCTCGATCAGCGGCCGCACCCGCTCCGTTATGCCCAGATCCATGACGTCTCCCTAAATGATGTGTTTAGCGTTTTCGCACGCGGCCAGAAATTCCCGTTCCAGGCGATCGACCACCGCCGACGCAGGCCCGACCGACGTGATCGCACCAATGCCCTGCCCCGCACCCCAGAGTTCCCGCCAGGCCTTTGGCAGCGGGCTGTCGTCCGGCATGACGCTGACGTCCCATTCCTCCGGCAGATTATCCGGATCGAGCCCGGCGCGCGTCAGGGAGCCTTTCAGGTAGTTAGCTGGATGCCCGGTGAAGAGCGACGAGGTCACGACATCCTCCGCCGCACCGGCCACCATCATGTCCTTGTAGACCCGCTCCGCATTGGCTTCGTCCGTCGCCACGAAGGGCGAGCCGACATAGCCGAAATCGGCACCAAGCACGCGGGCGGCGAGCAGCGCCTCTCCGGTCGACACGGCTCCGGCCAGCAGCAACGGACCGTCGAACCATTCGCGGATCTCGCGAACGAGCGCAAAGGGCGATTGCGGACCACCATGGCCGCCGGCCCCGGCCGCAACGGCGATCAGTCCGTCAGCGCCCTTTTCGACCGCCTTTTTCGCGTAGGTGTTGTTGATGACGTCGTGCAGCGCGATGCCGCCGCAGGAATGCGCCGCCTCGTTCACCTCGACGCGCGCGCCCATGGACGTAATCCAGACCGGAACTCTCCACTTCGCGCAGATCTCCACATCCCGTTCCAGCCGTTCGTTGGACCGGTGCACGATCTGGTTGACGGCAAAGGGCGCGGCCGGTCTGTCGGGATTGGCCTGATTGTGTCTATCGAGCGCCTCGGTGATCTCTTTGAGCCAGAGTTCGAGCATCACCGGTCCGCCCGGTTCGTCGCGGGCATTGAGCGCGGGAAAACTGCCGATGACCCCGGCCTTGCATTGCGCAATCACCAGAGCGGGGCAGGACACGATGAAGAGCGGGGCGGCAATTGCCGGTATCCGCAGGTTCTGAAGGACAGGAGGAAGCCGTCGCGCCGTCAGCATGCCGTCTGCCTTTCACCATCTTGAGCCAGATAGAACCGATTGAGCCAGTCGGCCTTCAACGCGGGACGTTTCTCGCCGTCGATCTCGATGGTCGCCTGCCAGTGAAGGTCGACTTCACCGGGCCGCTCGTCGGTTACACGTGCCAGCGCAAACCGGCCCCGGACCTTCTGCCCGGCCTTGACCGGGTGCAGAAACCGGATCCGGTCGAAGCCGTAATTGATGCCCATTTGCGCCCCCGCGACGTTGGGCTGCGCCTCCTGTCCCATGGCCGAGAGCAGAGACAGGGTCAGAAACCCGTGCGCGATCGTCCCTCCGAACGGGGTCCGGGACGCCTGTTCAGGGTCGACATGAATGAACTGATGATCTTCCGTCACATCCGCAAACCTGTCGATCCGCGCCTGATCGACACGGTACCAGGACGAAACGCCGACTTCCTGCCCGATCAACCGTTTCAGCTCGTCAACCGAAAGCACGCGCGCTGCCACACCTGCGCTCACTCATAGGCCTCCTGAAACAGGTCCGGTCCGGTTTCGACGTTGATGCCGCCGCTGATCGGAAGAATGGCCCCGGTCAGATAAGCGCCGCCACGGCCGCACAGATATTGCAGCGCGGCCGCAATATCCTCCGGCCGCCCGACCCGTCCGAGGGGAACCTGCGCGCCCACTCTCTTTCTGACGTCCTCGTCAGCGGTCGCAAACGCCGTCATCTTGCTGACGAAGGGGCCCGGTGCAAGCGCATTGACCGTGATGCGCTTTTCCGCCAGTTCCTTGGCGAGGATCTTCGTCAGGTGGTGAACAGCGGCCTTGGAGGCTGCATAGCTGTAGGCCCGGTCGCCGTGGGGCAACTCGCCCATCACCGAGCCGACATTGACGACACGCGCGGGGTCGTCATCGCTCGCTGCCCGTTCCAGGAGCGGAAACAGCTTCTGGGTCAGGTGGAACAACCCGGTGACGTTGAGCTGCAGCACGCGCTCCCAGGCAAAATACGGGAATTCGCCGAGGGGCATGCCCCAACTGGTGCCGGCATTGTTCATCAGGATGTGGAGACCGTCGCAGCGGTTGCCGACCTCGGCGCTGAGCGCATCGATGCCTTCCTCGCTCGCGACATCGCCGCCGAAGCCTTCCGCCTTGCCGCTGTACCCGGCAGCGTTCAGCTCTTCGGCCGCCGCGCGGCAGGCGTCCTGTTTTCGGCTGGCGATAAGCACGCGTGCCCCGGCGGCCATCAGACCTTCGGCCGCCATCCGGCCGATCCCGGTCGCTCCTCCCGTCACGAGCGCCGTCTTGCCGGTGAGGCCGAAGAGAACATCAGGGGTCATAAACCACCCTCGGCGCGCTGTTTCCTGAGGGTCAGTTTGGAGACCTTTCCGGTTGCCGTCAGCGGCAGCTGATCGACGAAGACGATCTCGTCGGGCACCTGCCACTTTGCAAGCCGTTCCGCCAGCAGCGCCAGAAGTTCGTCTTCCTGCGGCTGGGCATCCTCGCGCGGGACCACGATCAGCAGGGGACGCTCGTCCCACTTGGGATCGGGCACGGCGATCACCGCACAATTGGCGACGTCCGGGTGAGACATGACGATGTTCTCAAGGTCGAGCGAGCTGATCCATTCACCGCCGGACTTGATGAGGTCCTTGGAGCGGTCGGTTATCTGCAGGAAGCCCTGCGGGTCGATCACCGCAATGTCGCCGGTGCAGAACCAGCCCTCCACGTCGAAAACGGGTTTGGATGCTTCCGGATCTTCGAAATATCCGGAGGTGATCGTGTTGCCGCGCACGTAGAGATGGCCCTGGGACTTGCCGTCGTGAGGCAACCGGTTTCCGGCGTCGTCAACGATTTTCATGTCGACGCCGAAGACACCGCGCCCCTGCGACTGCTTGCGATCGATACGCTGCTCCTGCGGCAAGTCCGCCATGTCAGGCGGCAGATTGCACTGGGTTCCGAGCGGGCTCATCTCGGTCATGCCCCAGGCATGGCAGACATTCACGCCCCTGGTCTCGAATGCCTCGATCAGCGTCCGGGGGGCGGCGGAGCCTCCAATGACGACATCGCCGAACCCGTCCGGGAGACGGCCCCGCTGATTGATCTCGTTCATCAGGCCGAGCCAGACCGTCGGCACTCCCCACGCGGAAAAGACCTTTTCGCGGTCCAGAAGATCAAACAGGCTCTTCCCGTCCAGCGCGCCGCCCGGAAAGATCAGGCTCGCGCCCGACAACGGCGCGGCGTAAGGCAAGCCCCAGGCGTTGACGTGAAAGAGCGGGACGACCGGCAGGATTCGGGTTCCCTCCTGCAATACCTTCGGAATGGTGATGCACAGCGTGAGGGCGTGAAGCAGGGTCGAGCGGTGCGAGAACAGGGTGCCTTTCGGATTGCCCGTCGTCCCGGACGTGTAACAGAGGCCCGCCGCCTGGTTCTCGTCGAAATCGGGCCAGTCGATCTCCCCGGGCTGTCCTTCAAGGAGCTCTTCGTAACAAAGGGCCCCCTCGAGCGATGTCTGCGGCATGTGCGCCCTGTCGGTCATGATGACCACAAGAAGGTCTTCAGGCAGGTGCTGCTTTAGTTTCTCGATGATCGGAACGAAGGTGGTATCGCAGAAGAGGATCCTGTCCCTTGCGTGGTTGACGATATAGATCATCTGCTCCGCGGACAGGCGCGGGTTGATGGTGTGGCAGACGGCCCCGATGCCCGATATCGCGTAATAGAGCTCAAAGTGCCGGTACCCGTTCCAGGCAAGCGTCGCGATCCTGTCGCCCGGATTGACGCCATGCCTTCGCAGCCCGTGGGCCAGTTGCGCCACGCGCTGCGCCGTCTCCCGATAGGTGGTTCGGTGGATATCGCCTTCCGTTCGCACGGAAACGAGTTCGCCGTTCGGATAGTTGGCCGCGGCAAAGGTGATGATGTCCGCAATCTTCAGCGGACGTTGCATCATCTGTCCCTTCATTCGTGTCCTCCCAAACACCGTTGCGTTTTCGCAATCGCTCAAAGGGTTAGGTTATGTACTCCAAACCGTAGCGCGCATGTCGCGTTCTGGAAAGCGGGGTTTGCGGAATTCCTTTGACAGCGAGCGTCTGTTGCGCCAAACCCCTGCTCGAGCCGCGAGACTGCCGACCCGAGGATTGAATTTACCCAATGGCCCAGAAACTGGTCATCGCCGTTTGCACGGCGCAGCGTCCGAATATGCTCAAGGCGTGCCTCGACAGCCTGGACAAGCTGGTCCGGCCGGACGAGACGGATCTGTCGGTTGTTGTCGTCGAGAACGACACCGTGCCCTTTTTCACCGGCGAGGCTGCGGACGCGGTGAGGCAAGCGCTCACCATACCGGTCTTCTTCCATCACGAGCCGCGCAGGGGCATTCCCTTCGCCCGCAACACGGCGCTGGAGGCGGCGCTGGAACTCGACCCGGACTGGATCGCCCTGATCGACGATGACGAGCGCGCCGAACCCGACTGGATCGGGAAGCTGCTGGCTGCCTGCAAAACCTTCGATGCAGAGGTCGCCAACGGCCCGGTGCGGCGGATCTACGAAAAGCCGGCGCCGCACTGGTGGAAGTCGCAGCTGCTGAAACCCCGTCCGACGGGAACCGAGATCACGGAAGCGCCGACCAACAACGTGCTGATCAGCGCCCGCATCGTGCGGTCTGACGGACTGGCTCTGAGATTTGACGAAAGACTGACCTTCGGCAGCGAGGACATCGACTTCTTCCGCCGCACCCACGCGGCGGGTGCCAGGATGATCTGGGTCGACGACGCCTTTGTCGAAGAGGACATTCCGGCGTCGCGCGTGACCACGAAACGGCTCTTGAGCCGGATGCACATGGCGGCAACCTCCGGAGCGTTCAACATCGTTCTGCGGGAAGGCCGGGGCAAGGCCGCGCTGCATTTCATCCCGAAGAGCGCCCGGCGCATGTTCTTCGGTCTTCTTGCGACGATCGTTGGTTTTGTCCTGAAGCCGTTTGCGCACAAACGCGGCGAGAAACTCTACTACTACGGTCTCATCCGCCTGATGAAGGGATCCGGCAACCTGCGCGGTCTCTTCGGAAGGGCACACAATTACTATGATGTCATCGATGGCAACTGACCCGGTGTCCGCTCAACGCAAACTCGCGCATATCCACCTCGGCGTCGATGGCGGCGCGGAAAAGTTTTTCGTGCGCCTGTCCCGTGCGCTCGCCAAACGCGGTGTCGAACAGATCGCCTTCATCCGGCATGACAGAACCTGGCGGGACGAGCTTGCCGAGCATTGCGACGTACGCGAACTGAAATTCAGCCGCTCGCATTTCAAGCGGCATTTCGTGCGCTGGGGCATCGCCCGTGACATCAGGCATTTCGGAGCGGGCGCAACCCTCGGCTGGATGAGCCCGGCCAGCAAGTGGCTGCCGAAGCCCGGTCCCGACATGCGCACATTCCTGCGTCTCGGTGACTTCCCCGACGGGTTCCATACCTACGGCAACGTGCAGAACCTGATCGGCAATACACCGGAAATCATCCGGCAGGCGGTTGAGGCCGGCTGGCCCCAAGAGCGCGCCCACGTGATCAGCAATTTCGTGGACCCGCTGCCGGACACGCTCGCACCCGCCAGCCGCGCGCAATTCGACACGCCGGACGACGCAACCGTCCTGATCGCGCTTGGACGTTTCGTTGAACGCAAACGCTTCGACCTCTTGATCAAGGCCCTTGCCCGGCTGCCCGAAACCGTTCACGCCTGGCTGATCGGGGACGGAGACCTGCAGGAAGACATGCGCCGCCTTGCGCGGGACCTGGGCGTTGAGAACCGCACGCATTTTCTCGGGTGGCAGAGGGATCCGTCCCCATTCCTGAAAGCTGCGGACATTCTCGTCTGCCCGACCGACGACGAACCTCTGGGAAATGTGGTTCTGGAGGGCTGGAACGCCGGCTTGCCGGTCGTTGCGACCGCGTCGCCCGGACCAAGCTGGCTGATCGAGCATGGCAAAACAGGGCTTTTGTCCGAGTGCGGCGACACGGACGGCCTGGCGCGGCATCTCTTGCAATTGCTGGAGAACCCGGCCGAAGCCGAACGGCTTGTGACGGCATCAGCGGCACGCCTGAACGAAGGGTATTCCGAAGACGGCATTTGCGCGCAGTACGAGACGTTGATCTGGAACCGGGGAGGTTGAAGCGTGAAAAAGAAAAAAAGACTGCTTAACTTCATCTTCGGGCGCGAAAGCCTCGACAGTTTCTCACGGCTCTTCAACCTTTACGCCCGCGCCAGCCGCATCCTGAACAGCAAAAGCCCTTGGAAAGTCGCAACGGCCATCCGGAAGGGTGCGATCGTTGTCACCGACGACGAAGACAACAGTATCTCGATCCTGCACCAGAGACGCGTGGGTTTTTACCGGTACGGCGTGAAAAGGCGTGTCACGGACCTCCTGTCCGACTACTTCATATTTCCGGACGAGATCGAAGACGGCGATGTCGTCATCGATTGCGGCGCGAATATCGGCGAAATAGGTCTGGGACTGAAACTCGCGGGCAAATCGGTCCGCTACATTGCCTTCGAACCGGGAGAGGGCGAGATGTCCCGATGCCGGCTGAACAACCCGGACGGCACCTGCGAACAGCTCGCGCTCTGGCACGAGAAAACCACGCTGAAGTTCTTTGAAAAGTCGAACACAGCGGATTCCTCGCTGATCGAATTTTCGGGATATGACAGCGTCACGACAATCGAAACGACGACACTGGATGCCTATTGCCTTCAGAACGGGATCGAAGAGATCAAGGTGCTCAAGATCGAAGGAGAAGGCGCGGAACCCGAGATCCTGCGCGGCGCCGAGGAAACGCTGAAACGCGTCAAATACATCTGTGTTGATTGCGGGCCGGAGCGCGGCCTTGCGAAGGAACCGACACTGCCTGCGGTGTGCCAGTTGCTGGTGTCACGCGGCTTCAGGTTCGACAAGGTTTCGCCCAACCGGCTGATTGCGCGCTTCGTGGCTGCCGATTGAAGTGGACACGTGACTTTACTACTGTGGCGCTGAACGCGATGGTTCGATTGCGAGCGTCAAATTGCCCGTGAATTCGACTTTGAAAACCCGTTTCACCCAGCAAAACCAGAATTCAAAGATGTACGAAGACAAACTGAACGAATACAAAGCGAATTTGAACTCTGGCAACGACAAGCATTTCAGAGCCAAGCACTATTTGAGCATGCATGCGCTGATCTCTCAGCTTGAGAACCCCACCATGCTCGAACTGGGCGTGCAATCGGGAAACTCGACCAAACTGTTCCTGAACGCCCTGCAGGACAGCGACCGCGGAACGCTCGTGTCGGTGGACATCGCCGACTGCTCGACGGTTGCGAGTTCGCCCAAATGGACCTTTATCAGGTCGGACTCAGCGGACACCGACAACATCCTCAACCATGCCCCCTGGCTCAAGGACGGGATCGATGTTCTTTTCATCGATTCCCTGCATACCGTGGACCATGTCTACAAGGAAATTTACGGCTTCTTTCCGTACCTGAAGAAGGGCGGCGTCATTTTCATGGATGATGTCGACAGCGCTCCTTACGCGGAAGGAGAAGAGATGGACAGCTTCTACGTTGAAACGGAAAATCGACAGATACTGAACTTCATCAACTGTGTTTTCGAGGCCAACATGGATCGGCTCGACCTGTCGATCCACCGGGGCTGGACCGGGCTGGCAAGACTGGACAAGCGCTCGGATTTCATGACACAGCTCAACGAGCCAAAGGGTCTGAAGGTGCGCCAAAGCAGACGCATGTGGAAGCTGAAACGGTCACTGAAAAAACGCAAGATCATCTGAAGCCGGTCGATTTGCAAATACGGCTCCGCCGATCTCCCTCGCCGGTTCACCGGGCAAATCCGGTCACAGCTTCTGCCAGCTTTTCGGAATCAGGTCGCGCGCATCGTGGGTCGATGACCTGAACCACTGCGCCGGCGCAATCACGTGTTTGTCCTGCCGCGGGTTGAGCCAAGCACCCCACCAACTGAACGAACTGTTCGCCACGACATGCGCCCGGCAGGAAGCCATCAGATGCATGTCCTGGACATCCTTGCCGTCATCCTGGGGCTCGACAAAGGTCATCGAGGGATAGGAGGGCAGATTGTCCCTGGTCCAGGAGATATCGTCGGAGAAAACGAAAAGCTGCATGTCCTCGAACTTCGATGCCATCTCCGACAGCGCGGCGGCATACCAGTCAGGATCACAGGTCCCGTGTATCGCGTTCGTCTTCGCGTTGGAAACATAGTCTCCGCGCCGCACATGGACCGAGACAGCAGTCTCGGCCGCCCTGATTTTCGAAAGGGTTTCCAGCCGCGCCGGTGTGTACTCCGATTTCAGCTGAAAGTCGGACCGTATGACCTCCGCCACATCGGAAAAGTAATTCTCGGACTGCCAGTACCCAAACAGATAGGAGGGCGTGCTGATCGACTTGATTTCAGGAGCGAACGGCAAACCGGCTTCCTTCACTTCGACACAGCGCGCCGACGGGAACAGCAAGCGTGCAAGGGGCTGATGCCGGTGCCTGGACCACGCCGTTCTTTCCAACCGGGTAAGGGGCTCCGCGTTGATCGCAAACTGGTCGAGCACGTAGTCGCGCAGCCTGTCCTTCTTCATGTCCGAGAGATCGAGCCGGAAACTCTGACGTGACGCAAGCGAAACCGCACGGCCGCAGGCGTACTGAAACATCTGGTTGCCCGCGCCGCCCTCTATCCTGGAGATGATCAACTTGGTTTTCCGGCTTTCTGGAGGTCTTTTTCTAGGTTCAGTCCGTTTCTGATCTTGAAAATCTTCCGCTTCACGTTGTCTTTCAGCCGGTAGTACCTGCGTTCAAGGGGAAATCGCCTGGAGCGGCTGGACCGGGGCCCGCGCCCGACACCGTCCCAGATTTCCGATTGCTCGTTGGTCTGGGCGATGTGCGTGACCGCGAAGGGATAAATTGCGCAGCAACCGACGCCGTGATCCCAGTATCTGTCCAGAAGACAGTCAACCGGTTCGAACCAGACGTCGGCGTGTTCCAGAAACCGCGCCGCAGCCCAGGGGGCGATCGCATAGCAGGATGTTCCGGACGGGTTCTGAACGAACTGGATGATTTTGTGACGGGACCCGACATCCTCCCGGATGAAGAAATCACGCCGCTTGTGGGACGATAGCCGCAAGAGACCGTAGTCCTCGATTTTCTCACCGGCGATCCGGAAACTTTCGTCAAAGTCATCGGCCAGCTCGATGTCGTCTTCCATGATCAGCAGAGGGCGCTGTTCACGCACGAAAGTTTCCCACAGGAGATAGTGGCTGGCGAAACAACCCAACTCGCCCGGAGCCAGCTGAAATCCATAGCGTATCTCGGCCAGCCGGCGATCATGTTTCGCGAACAGGGGATGTTCGCCGGCCTTCCCGTCAATCGCTTCGAAGTACCGGAATTCAAGGCCCTTCCCGGCGAGGAGCTTGTCCATTCTCTACTTGCGGTCTGTTGACCGGGCCATATTGACTACGTGTATTTCCAGCAAAAACGTCACTCACAGTTCGCCGCCATTTCCGGCCTTGCTAGATACATCAGGCTGCAACGGCATTCAACCGAGCCGCCGGTGCAGCTGCCGCGACCGATACCTTGTCTTGCCGCCGTCTTTGACGCGGAAATCCGCAATCTATATCGTCGCGCGCGTCACGCGCGCCGGCAGGAGAGCCGCACCGGCTGGACGCGCGAAACCTGGCACAAGATTTAACGGGGCAATATGCATGTTCAACAAGACCGCGCTGCGATCCGAACCTTGATTTTCCACCCGAGAGCCGTGCTAGAACGAACCCGGACATCGGCGGCGCGCGGCCGTTCAAACCTGTCGTCCCAACGTGATGCGGGGATGAAGCCGCAAAGACACGGCGGCAGCGCGCCCGGAACCAAAACAGTGATAAAGCCCTGACATCATGGATCATTCTTCTTTCGACAGTAACAAAACGGTCGTTTTCACTGTCGTGAACAATCAATATGTCCGCCTGGCCGCGGCCTGGGCGACGGGGGTTCGGGAAAGCACCGGTCTCGATCCGCTCCTGATCTGCACGGATCCGGCTTCCTATCGTCAGCTCACAAAGGCCGGCTTCCGATGTGATGACCAGTTCGTTTCAAGCGCCTATTCCGACCGGGAAAAAACGGTCTGGAAAGACAGCGGCTTCGATAGTGACAGCGCCACACACGCGATATCGCTGAAATTCCCCTCCGCGCTTTCGTATCTGGAACAGGGACAGAACGTCATCTTCAGCGACGCGGACGCGATCTGGCTGAAAAACCCGTTCCCGGAGCTGCCTTCCAACGCGTTCGATCTTGCCTTCCAGCCCGGCTCCTTTCCAAGGGGCAACAAGGAGGCCTGGGGCTTTGCAATCTGCACCGGCTTTTTTGCGCTTCGGGCCAACGATGCCACGCGGCGGTTATGCGCGGAGCTGGTGGACGCCTTTGCGGGAGACGACCAGATCTGCATGAACCAGCATCTTTTGGAAAACTACGATCTCGAATGGGAAAAAAGACCCGAGGGATGGGAGCATTGCGATCTCGAAACCGGCTGGGTTACGCCCGTTTCCGGGCAGAGCCGTCTCAACGGCCTGAAACTGGCGGCATTGCCCCACGCGAAGTTCCAGCGTCACGGCACCAACCGGGACTGCGTGAAACACGCAATCATCTGCCATCCGAATTCTCCGAAATCTGAAAAGAAGAAATTCAAGGCGTTCAAAAAGCTCTCGATCTCGCTGAAAGTGCCCGCACGATTGAAGGTCTCGGGAAAGGTGCAGAACTTTTTGCAATCCTTCAGGTAGCGCGGCGCCGCCCATCGAGGAACGCGGCCCGACCTTGCGCATCCGGCACTCCGTCACGGTGGCGGAACCGGCGAAAGACTGGCCCGATTGCATGCACACCGGGCGAGACATCGGTACCCGGGACATCTGCAAGGATTGGTTTTGCGCCACCTTGCCTTGCTAAATCACGGAAACATGCCGTATTACCGGCCACACAAATGGCCGTGCGGTGCCGGTGCACCGCTGAGACGCCTTCGCAATTCAGCAATCAAAGCAGAACAGACGGCATCCCTGGAAAGGTGCATCATTGGAGATCGGCAATGAATGAAAACGGAGCGGCCGAAGCTGGAGCGCCCTTTCCGGAACGACTGAACTGGCACATTGTTTCCTATCCGCGAAGCGGAAACCACGCCGTGCGTGCCCTGGTCGAATACGTAACAAAACGTCCGACGGTCGCTTCGCTCGAGGGAACGGAATCGGACAAGGCGATCTACCTTCGCAGCGCGAACCAGGCTGCGAATGTCATCAAGATCGACGACGATGAACCGGTAGGTTACAAGGCGCACTCTCTTCAACGACTTGTCGAGAACGCGGCAAGGTCGCCCTCTCCCTTCGGGTTGATCCTGATCACCCGCGACCCGGCGGATGCAATCGTGTCGCATCTCTATCCGAAATACGAGAGATGGAAGTCCAAGCTCGAAAAAAAGCGACTGTTCTTCGCCAAGCACAGAAGAAAGACCTGGGAAGAATTCAACTGGCGGGCGGAAATCAGGGACAACTACAACAGCTACCTGAGCTGCGTCTTTGCCTATCTCGCCTGGAAGGACGGCCAAGAATTCACTTGAAATACGAGGACCTTACCAGAGACGGATATGCGTTTGCACAGTCATTTTCGCAAAAGCTGGGAGCCGACGGAACCCTGGATCCGTCCGAGACCGAGACAGTCCTGTCCCTGTCCAGAGACAGCCTGAATCGCAAGGCTGGGCGCAAACGGGATCCCGAGCTGGTCGGTGAGCTGCAAGGGCTGATCGCAAAACACGGAACCTATGACGAGATTCTGGACATCATAGACACCTGGTGATTTGAGGCAGGACATTCGCAACCGGGCTTGTGGGGATGAGCTTGAATATGACGAACAAGAAAGTATCGGACACGCTGAAAAAGTTCGCCAATCCGCGGTTGTTGCTTCCGGGCGGACGGGCGGACATGCAGGCCTTTGACGCGCTGAGCCACAAACTGGGCAACCTGCACAAGAATGACGAGGTCGAATCGGAGCTCGAAGAGCTGCCGAGCCAGACCTCGCTCAACGAGCGGATGGGATTGTATCGGCTCTGCGCGACCCACTATCGTGGTGACGGTGAGATCTGGGATGTCGGAACCGCCGCCGGCGGGTCGACCTACTGCATGGCCCGCGGATTGAAAGACAACGCCGCCGTGGCGCATCGTGCGATCAAGGGGTTTGATCTCTTCGGCGGGTATTCGCTGGAGGCTTTCGCGAAGCATCCCGCAATCAAGGAATACGTCAAGAAATCCCGCGGTGCTGCCAACGACCTGGACCTGTTTCGGCACCTGAACCGCGACTTTTCGGAATTTGTTGATCCGGTGCAACTGGATCTGTCCGTGGATTTCGCGCCCTATTCGAAAACCGACAGTGTTGAAGTCGTTCACCTGGACTCGGCCAAATCGCTGGACTTGTGGCAGGCGACATTTCCGGTCATCGCTGAAAGCCTGCTTCCAGAAGGATCGTGGCTTATCCTCCAGGATTTCGAACGATGCCGGCTGCCGTGGCACTGGATGATGACCGCGGACCTCCTGAGAAACGGGATCGCCGAAATTCACTCCGTTTATGAAGGCGGTACGGTTCACTTGCGCCTGCATGAGAAGATTCCCGCCGACATCGTTGATCAGAACGTTGCCTTCGACTACACGGAAGACCAGATCGCGGAGAACGTGGCGCTGGTTTGTGACTGGTTCGTGGCCCGGCCTCATTTCCTTGCGCACTTCAACGGCGAATTTACCGATGTCGTGTGGGGCGTCCTGGCATATGCGCTCAAGTTTCGCGGAGACGAAACGCTGAGCAAGCTTTGCGCCAGGAACCTCACCAAGGACTTCTTGAGAAAGAACAAGATCTACGCGATGGAGCTCTGATTTCGCCCAATCATCGACAGGCAGACCTGATGGAAACCGGGGTGCGCCGCCAACGTGCGAAGCGAATACATTCCCTGAAGGAACATCCGGCTCTGCGCTTGTTGGGGAGCGCCCCCAACACCCATTGACTCTGGCTGATTTTTGCCGCTTCCATCGCACGAAGAGATAGAAGACTGCGAACTGACTGCCATCAGACAAGCGTCACGTGAACAAAACCCACTTGGAAACAATTCGAAACAGGAGAAAACAATGGCAGTTGATAAGCCCGAAGCGGAACTCTACGGCGGGAAAGCAGGCCAGGATAACTGGAAAACGCTCGAGGCAATCATTGCAAAATACGATATTCCGCTCCGAGACGTCCTGGAATCCTTTGCGATCTACACGCGCAGGATCAACGTCACCCGTTTCCTTGCCCACTACGAACTCTACAAGCTCATCGCCGACAAACCGGGTTCCATCGTCGAATGCGGCGTCTACCAGGGCAACAGCTTCTTCGCTTTTCACAAGTTCCTGGAAATCTTCCATCCGGGCGACCGTATCCGGCACGTCATCGGCTTCGACGATTTCAAGGGCCTGCGCCTGACGGAAGAGGACGGGCCGGAGTATCCGGGCCGCTCGAAAGTGGATGGGGGCTGGAAGTCGGAAGGTTTCAAGGGCGCCTTCGACGAGCTGATGATGCTTCATCAGAACGACCAGTTCGTGCAGGCGTCGAAGAGATGCTTCCTGATCGACGGGGACATCCTCGAAACGGTTCCGCAATATGTTGAAGAGAACCCGGGGCTGCGCATTTCCCTGCTTCATCTGGATGTCGACGTCTTCAAGCCGACCAAAACCGCGCTGGACCACCTCTACGACCGGGTCGTTCCGGGCGGGCTGATCGTTCTGGACGAATACGCCATGATGGAGTGGGGCGGAGAAAGTTCCGCGCTGGAAGTCTTCTTCGAAGAAAGAAAGCTGCCTCAGCCCGACATCAAGACGTTTTCCTGGACCTCCACGCCGTCCGCGTATTTCTTCAAACCCTGGAGCTGACATTGACCCTCTCAAACAGCGACGTCGCGCATTTTCAGGAAAAGGGATGGGCCGTTCTCAAAGGCTTCCTGAGTGCCGAAGAGCTTTCGTCCTTTTACAGCGATTTCAATCGGCTTCTGCTCCTGAAAGCGGGCAAGACGCAGGGCGAACTCAAACCACTTGAAAACCGGGTCGATCTCGAGCTGCTCGTCGATCTGTTCAAGACAGACCGTGCCGGCCTTGGCGCTGTGTACCGGTCACTGAGGCATTTGCAGTCGCTGCAGAAAATGCAGCTGGGGGCAAAGTTCGAGGAGGTCTACCGGAAACTCTTCCAGGACATCGGCATGATCAATGTCTGCCCGTATACCGGAACCAGGATCGATTTCCTCGGCGAAGAGAAGTTTCTCTTCGATTGGCACCAGGACTACCACTACATCCAGCTTTCGCAGGATTCCATCGTGTTCTGGATCCCCTTTACCGACCTGGACAAGGACGGTGCGGTCGAACTGCTGGACGGCTCACATCTCGACGGCTTGAGGCGGGCGAAGATGCTGGACCCGATGAACGAAAACAAGAACGGCGCCAAAACCCTGTCGATCAACCACGACATTGACTTTTCCAAATACGCCAGTTCCATACCAAGTCTCGACGTGGGAGACATGCTGGTCTTTTCCGGTCTGACCGTTCACAGAAGCGTGCCGCAAAAAACCGAACCGGTGCGGGTTAC
This sequence comes from Roseibium sp., assembly GCF_965229775.1. Lineage (GTDB taxonomy): Bacteria > Pseudomonadota > Alphaproteobacteria > Rhizobiales > Stappiaceae > Roseibium. The sequence goes on along the minus strand of NZ_OZ245929.1, from coordinate 2,195,054 downwards.
GACCCAGTTTCGCATGGGCAACTTCGACAATGAGGACGCGATCGAAAGAGGCTGGCCCGTTGGGCAACTCGAGGGACGCGCCTTTCACATGGACCACGCGGAATATGTCGATTGAGGCAGTGCGCGTTCCCTTGACTGCGCCTGTGCCAGGCCCATCCGGTCTCTTCCGGGCGGCTTCCTGATCCGTGACCGGCGAACCTCCAAGACCATGGTTTGCCGGTCGCAGATCCAGTGCACTTCAAATTTTGAACCTGGAAGGCGAGCGCGTTCATACGCCTGCGAAACAACCTTGCATCAGGTTGTTGCCTGCTCTTGCGAGATCTCGCGGAATGTTGCCGATTTCCCGCGTCTGCATAGTTTGCTCCGGCATTGCAGCAATGCACAAAAAACAGTGGACGCTCCTGTCGTGATTGAACTAGAAGCGCAGCTTGGCACCACTTCAAGACACGCGGCAACAGAACCTGATGTTGGGAATCGGCAAATACATCAAGAAGAACACGAACTTTCCGACGTTCGTGCAAAGACGCATTTTCTACAGCAGAAACCTCTACAACCTGCTGACGGCCGACGCATCCACCCGCGACTATCACTACATCGACAGACATGTCTACGGGATGAACTACTTCTTCAATGTCGTTCCGGAGTACAAGCTGATCTATGTTGAAGTCTCAAAGGCAGGCTGCAGCACCGTCAAGTCGATCTTGTCGAACGTGTGCTATGGCCACGACTTCAAGGACCAGTTCTACCTTTACCACCGCAGAGAGTCTTCCGGCCTGAAATCGCCGGAGATGATTGGCCCTGAAGGATTCTGCAAGATGTTGCGCGATCCCGAAACGCTGATGTTCACGGTTGTGAGGAACCCTTATCTCAGGCTGCAATCCTGTTATTCAGACAAGTTCGCGGGCGTTCCGTGGGACGCTCCGGACGACCATTTCATGAAGCAATACCGGAAGAACAACCAGTTCACGCAGCCGGATACCTATGTTTCCAACAATGCGATCACTTTCGATCAGTTCATAAAATATGCCTGCGCAACATCGAAAAAGATGCTGAACAATCATTGGAACCTGATGTCGGCAAACGTGCCCAAATCGGTTCCGTCCATTCATGTTGCCAAGCTTGAGACGCTGAACGAGGACATCAAACCGGTCGCGGACAGGCTCGGCGTCGACGCGCAGTTGTTCAGTCCGAGAAAAACGGCCGTCAATACAACAGGCTCGCATGCGTATGGGTCCTTGTGGACCAGCGATCTCGTCAAACGGGTTCAAACCGCCTACCGGGAAGACTTCACCAGGTTCGACTACCCTCTGGAGTTTCCGGGCACCACAACAAACTAGCTGGAAACGGGGCGCTCCGGCAGGCCGCCACGGTTGTTCTTCATCGCCCGGCCCGCAAGGCCCGTGATCTTTTTTTCGCGTCTTTCCAGGCCCTGGACCGGGGTTTGTTTCCCGCCAGAACGCTCTGGTAGTCCTTGGTCAGCACCGCATCAACCATGTTCGCGGCATTGAGCGCCGTCTCCGCTCCAAAAAACTTGAGCGTTTTTCTCTTTTCCTTCCAGCTATTTATCCGTTTTTCAAACCAGCCCTTGCCTGCGTTTTCAGCGGTTTCGGCCGGTTCTTCGGCTGCTTGCCCCGCTTCCCGACTGACGTCGCTGACGATACGTTCGAGCTCAGCCGACAATCCCTTGCGCCGTGCATGCTCCGCGAGGTTGGCCGCGATGACCTTCCGGCTTGCTTCGGGATGAGACGCGGACCCTTTCAAGACGAATTTGTACCAGGCGACATTGTCCACCTTGTCCGCTTCCTCCGGGAAGGCGGCCAGAACCGCTTCAAGCACCTGGAAAACGCCGGCGGGAATACCGCTTCCGATCACGACCGGGTCCTGAAACGGATCGCGGGCGGCTTCGCTGACGAACATTGCGGCCGGACTGCCTTTTGAAAAATCATTCTTCTGATTCCGCGTCGAGGAACCGGTGCTGGCGGGGCTCGATCCGCTGAGCGTGAACGGGTGATCCGCATGGACATGGTCGATTTCCTCGACAATTCCGAGATAGGAAAAATAGATGTCCGGCACGTGAGACTGGAAAAACTCGGACTGCGGCAGCGTCAGCCTGTCGACGCAGGCGCGCGACACGATGCCATGATAGAGCGCCGGGAAACTGTCATCCCAGGTCACCGATGCAGACAGCAAGGCCTCTTTCGGCTCCCTGGCCGGCACTTTGCGGACGGCACCGAACGTGTTGCCATCGGTCATGCGCACCCGTCCGAACTTGCGTGCCGACGTGTCCTCGGGCCACCTGTAGGCCAGGCGCGGCCAGCTCAGGCTGTCCGGCTTGTGAGTCTCGAGAATCGTGCGCAGCGCCGGAAACTGGCCTGGCAGGACTGCGTCGTCATCTCCTATGAACAGGATGTAGTCACCTGACGCCCGATCCAGCGCGAACTGAAAGTTCTGACGCATCGAAATGCGTTTCTCCGTCCTGATGTAATTCAGGCGCGGATCGTCAAACGCCTTCACGACGTCTTCCGTCTGGTCACTGCTCGCATTGTTGCTGACAATCAGCTCGATGTGGTCATCTTCGATTGCCAATGCGGACTGAATTGCCGCGCCGAGATAGGTCGCCCTCTCGCGCGTCGGAATAATTATGCTGATTTTCATGCTGGCATCACAACCCGTTTTGCCGAGCGCTCAGGCCGCAAAGCGACCCAGCGTCAATACCGTGTGAGATAGCGCAGGTCCTAGCAGCTACACCAGTTAAAAATGCAGCCGGATCACCGATTTTTTGGCGGTGTTTGCGCGCAGCGGGCGCGCTTTACTTTCAAAGGCAAACATGTACAAGTCGCCCCATTGAATTGGATGTGGGATAGCCATGAAAGTTGTGATTCTTGCGGGCGGACTGGGAACGCGGATCAGCGAAGAGTCCCATCTGCGGCCCAAACCGATGATCGAAATCGGTGGGCGTCCCATTCTCTGGCACATCATGAAAATCTATGCCGCCAACGGGTTCACCGAGTTTGTCATTTGCTGCGGCTACAAGGGCTACGTGATCAAGGAATATTTCGCCAACTATTTCCTGCACATGTCCGATGTGACCTTTCACATGGGCGAAAACCGGATGGAAGTGCACAGGCAGCAGGCGGAACCCTGGAAGGTCACGCTCGTCGACACCGGCGATGCGACCATGACCGGCGGACGGATCAAGCGCGTCGCGGACCACATCGACGACACGTTCTGCCTGACATATGGCGACGGGGTCGCGGACGTGAATATCGCAAGTCTGGTCAACCATCACAGGGCCTCCGGCCTGGACGCGACCGTGACGTCCATCCAGCCCCCCGGCAGGTACGGAGCACTCGAAATATCGAACGGCCGCGTCACGAATTTCCTTGAAAAACCCCAGGGCGACGGCCAATGGATCAATGGCGGATACTTCGTCTGCGAGCCGAGTGTGCTCGACCGGATCGACGGGGACGATGTTCCGTGGGAAGCCGAACCGCTGGAGAGCCTTGCGCGAGACGGGCAACTCGGTGTCTACAGGCATGACGGCTTCTGGGCCGCGATGGACACGCTTCGTGACAAGATGCAGCTGGAAAAGCACTGGCAGTCCGGAAGCGCTCCCTGGAAGGTCTGGTGACACCCATGGGTTTTTGGCAAGACAAGCGGGTTCTGGTTACGGGACACACCGGCTTCAAGGGAGCCTGGCTGTGTGAACTTCTCCTGGGGCGCGGCGCTCACGTCACCGGGCTGGCCCTCCCGCCCGAAGATGACGGCAGCCTGTTTACCCGGTTGCAGCTCAAGTCGCGAATGCCGGGCGACTTCGTCGACGTGCGGGACGCAGCCGCTGTTGCCGAGGCCGTCGAAGCGGCACGGCCGGAGATCGTCCTGCACCTGGCGGCCCAGTCCCTTGTTCGCCGGTCCTATCGCGACCCGGTCGGAACCTGGGCAACGAATGTCATGGGCACGGCACATCTCCTCGAGGCGCTCCGAAGCCTGTCTGCCCCGATCACTGCCGTCATCGTGACGACAGACAAGGTTTACGAAAACCATGAATGGCCGCACGCCTACCGCGAGAACGACGCCCTTGGCGGCCATGACCCCTACTCGGCTTCCAAGGCCGCAACCGAACTCGTATCGGCCAGCTGGCGCCGGTCCTTTGGCGACAGTCATCTGAAAATAGCGACCGCGCGTGCCGGTAACGTGATCGGTGGCGGCGACTGGGCGGAAGACCGCCTGGTTCCCGATATCATCCGCGCACTCATGTCCGGGCGACCGATCGAGATCCGCAATCCCGCTTCGATACGGCCGTGGCAGCATGTGCTCGATCCGTTGCACGGGTACCTGCTGCTGGCAGAAAAACTGCACGGCTCAAAACCCGGTGCGGCATTCGAAACCGCGTATAATTTCGGGCCGGAGCTTTCCGATGTGAGCCCGGTTGAAACCCTGGTCGAAACCATCCTGTCTCACTGGCCCGGCAATTGGATCGATGCGAGCGACCCCGGGGCAGCCCACGAGGCGGGCCGGTTGTCGCTCACGATCGAAAAGGCAAAGAGCGAACTCGGCTGGAAACCCGTGTGGTCGTTCGAGCGCGCAGTCGAAATGACGGTTGAATGGTACCGGCAGGTCGCGGGCGGAAGCGACGCAGCCCAGATTTGCCAGGCGCAGATTGCAGCTTTCGAGACAGGATCATGAAGTTCACGCCGCTTCCCCTTGAAGGCGCCTACAGGCTCGATCTCGAACGCAAGGGCGACAGCCGCGGCTTTTTCGCCCGCCTGTTTTGCGAAGAGGAGTTTGCCGCTCACGGGCTTTCGAAAGACTGGTCGCAATGCAATGTCTCGCACAGCGCAACGAATGGCACGGTGCGCGGCATGCACTTCCAGCGCCCCCCTGAGGCCGATGCCAAACTGGTCAAATGCATGCAGGGAGCCGTCTTCGACGTGATTGTCGATCTGCGGCAAGGCTCGCCAACCTACGGTGGCTGGACCTCGGTGACGCTCACTGCGGAGGGGGGCGAGATGATCTATGTTCCCGAAGGTTTCGCCCACGGGTTCCAGACCCTGACCGATGACGCGGAGCTGTTGTATTTTCATTCCAAGAGCTATAGCCCGCAACACGAAGGCGGCTTGCTGTTCAGCGATCCGGATGTCGGCATCGTCTGGCCTCTGGAGATCGGCACCCTGTCAGACCGCGACAAGTCCCTGCCGCCCCTTTCCCAGGTGGAACCCATTGCATGACTCAAACCTGCCGCCATTGCGGAACGAAGCTTCACCGCGAGTTTCTCGACCTCGGATATGCCCCGCCGTCGAACGCCTATCTCGAAGCCTCCGACCTGTCTGCACCGGAGGTCACCTATCCGCTCCGGCTGATGGTCTGCGACACATGTTTTCTGGTTCAGACGCAAGACTACACGGACGCCGAGAGCCTGTTCGCAAACGACTACGCCTATTTCTCCTCGACGTCCAAAGGGTGGCTGACCCACGCGGCGCATTACAGCGAGATGATCACGAAGCGCCTCGGCCTCGGGCAGGACAGTTTCGTTGTCGAGGTCGCGTCCAATGACGGGTATCTGCTGCGAAACTTCGTCGAGACCGGCATCCCGTCACTGGGCATCGAACCGACCCGTTCCACGGCACAGGCGGCGGAAGCCCTCGGTGTCAATGTCCTGCAGGAGTTCTTCGGCGAAGCCCTTGCCCTCAAACTCGCGGATGACAGCAGACAAGCCGATCTCATCATCGGGAACAACGTCTATGCCCATGTTCCCGACATCAACGACTTCACCAAGGGACTGAAACAGCTTCTGAAACCGGACGGCGTTATCACACTGGAGTTTCCGCACCTGATGAGGCTGGTCGAATTCTGCCAGTTCGACACGGTTTATCACGAGCACTTTTCCTATCTCTCGCTGGGAACCGTCAGCCGGATTTTTGCCGCGGCGGGTCTCAGGGTGTTCGATGTCGAGGAATTGCCGACCCATGGGGGCAGCCTGCGGATCTACGGATGTCATTCCAACAGCGGACATCGCGATAGCGACGCATTGCAGCGTCTCCTGGCGGAAGAGAACGACCGGGGGATGACCACCCCGGACTTCTACGAGAACTTTCAGCAGCGCGCGGAGAACATCAAGGACCAGTTGCTGGAATTTCTGCTGGATGCCAAACGGAACGGCAAGAAGGTTGCGGCCTACGGAGCGGCGGCCAAAGGCAATACCCTGCTTAACTTCTCGGGCGTGCGGCCGGACCTGGTCTCGTTCGTTTGCGATGCGGCTCCTGCAAAACAGGGAAAGTTCCTGCCCGGCAGCCACATCCCGATCTTCCCGCCCGACATGCTCAGCGAGCGGCACGTCGACTACGTCCTGATCCTGCCATGGAACATCGCCGCCGAAGTGCGCTCGCAACTTGCCGGGCAACTGCCCGACACGGTAAAGTTCGTCACGGCAGTTCCAGAACTCAGACTCTCATGACAAACCGTATCGCGTATACAAAGCCGTCCATCACGGACCGGGAAGTCGCGTATGCAACCGACGCCGCCGCAAACGGCTGGGGTGAGCGCTGCTATGACTATCTCAAGAAATTCGAGACGGCCTTCGCGGCGCACCTGGGAACGGGACACGCAATCGCGACGTCCAGCTGTACCGGCGCACTGCATATGGGCCTGGCCGCCCTCGGTATCGGCCCGGGCGACGAGGTCATCCTTGCCGACACGAACTGGATCGCCTCGGTTGCGCCCGTCCGGCATCTCGGCGCGACGCCGGTGTTCGTCGATATCGATCCGGTAAGCTGGTGCCTGGACCCGGACAAGGTCGAGGCGGCCATCACGGAGCGCACGAAGGCAATTCTCGCGGTGCACCTATACGGAAATCTCTGCGATGTCGGGCGCTTGCAGCAGATCGCTGCAGAGCGCGGCCTCTACCTGATCGAGGATGCGGCGGAGGCCATCGGAAGCCAGTACCAGGGTCGGCGCGCCGGATCGATCGGCACGTTCGGTACCTTTTCGTTCCACGGCACGAAAACACTCACGACCGGTGAAGGCGGCATGTTCGTAACGTCGGACACCGGTCTCTTCGAAAAGGTGCTGACCCTGTCCAACCACGGCAGGTCCCGGAGCCAGCCCAAACAGTTCTGGCCCGACGAACTCGGCTTCAAGTACAAGATGTCCAACATTCAGGCAGCCATCGGGCTTGCCCAGGTGGAGCGGATCGACGACCTGATTGCGCGCAAACGCGAGATTTTTTCGAAATACCGGGAAAAACTGGAGACCTATCAGGGTCTTCAGCTGAACCCCGAACCTCCCGGAACCGTAAACGGCGCGTGGATGCCGACGGTCGTGTTTGACCGGGATCTGGGCGTCACGCGGGACATGCTTCTGGAAGAATTCAAGAAGACCAGCATCGATGCCCGGGTCTTCTTCTATCCGCTTTCCTCCCTGCCGATGTTCACGCCCGAAAAGCAAAACGCCGTTGCATGGGATGTTCCGGAAAGGGCCGTGAACCTGCCCAGCTATCACGACATGAGCGACGCGGATATCGACCGCGTGGCCGACGTCGTCAGGTCATTCCTACGCTGAAAACAACGGCCTGACCCTAGTCCGCGGTCCTGCGCAGGAACCCGTCGGGCGCGACGGTGATCTGCAGCTTGTCCTCGATCGACTTGTCGATTTCGAATTCGGGATGCTGTTCCAGGAACGCCCAGACGGCTGTCTTGGGATTGTCGCCCTTTTTCCAGGGCCGGTCATGAATGAGCTCGGGCGGCAGGTCCTCGATCACCGTGTCGAAAACGCAGCAATAGCTGTCCCTGGTGACCAGCGGCGCATAGGCTTCAAGTTCGGCGAGGACATGCTCGTGGGTGTGGTTGCTGTCCAGGGACACGAGGACCTTTCCCTTCCAGCCGGCTGCGGCGCGCACCTGCGACAGGATCCCCTCATCGACCGACGACCCTTCCAGCATGTCAATCCGTGCCGACATCGGGTGGGCTTCAATGAAGGCCCTGTTGTGCGGCCGGATATCGATATCGATCCCGAGCACGGTGCGCTTGGGTTTGCGGGGATCGAGGAGCTCTCCGCTTTCGGTTGCCTCGCAAAGATCGATCATTGCCAGCAGGGACGCGGACAGGATCAGTGATCCGCCGTGCGCGATGCCCGTTTCAATGATCAGGTCGGGTTTGACCTGCCAGACCAGTTCCTGAAAGGCGACGATATCCTGCGGATACTGGATTATCGGCCTGCCGAGCCAGGAGAAGTTGTACGAGTACTTGTGAATGGCGGAGTGGAGCAGCCAGTCGCGGGTCTTTTGATGCAGCGCGCGGTCTTCGCCGAGGGCGGCGATGTTCCCGGAGACCTCGTTGAGGAACTGATGATACGGATCGGACATAAAAACCTCGAATTCCTCTTAACGATCAATCGATGACTGCGTAGGACAGCGCCGGCGTAAACGGAAACCGCCTGACCTGCAGATTGTTCAGGCCGACCGCTTCCATCACGGCAAGTGTTTCGCCGGGCCAGTAGGACTGGTTCAGTTCGTCGAACGCGATCACGGCCCCTTTCGGCATGCGCGGCAAAAAGGCTTTCAGCGCGGCAATGGTGGGCTCGAACAGATCAAAATCAAGATAAAGCAGCGACACGACCGTGTGCGGGTTGTCTTCGACATATTCGGGAATCGTCTGCAGCGCGTCCCCCTTTACCAGTTCCATCTTGTTGACGTGGCCAACAAGGCGGTTCTGATCATAGAGTTTGACGCCCGCGCGCAGTTCCTCCTCACCATCAAAGCGATAGCCCCCGGTCTTGCGATGAGACAACTCCCCGTCTCCGTTCTCGTTCGCCCCGTCTTTTTCGGTGAGTTCGGGAAACCCGTCGAACGTGTCGAAGCCGATGATTTTCCTGTTGTGGTTCACCGGCTCGTAGATTGCGCTGAGCTGCGCCCAGGTAAACAGCCCGCCGCCCATGAACACGCCGCACTCGACGATCGACCCATGTACGTTGACGATCTGCTCGAAGAGCGCGTTCTTCGCCAGAAACAGAGCAAGCGTCTGTCGCGGCACGAAGCGGGTGAAGTTTTCGAGCTTGTTCAACGTCGTCCCGCGCGACTGCTCGAAATACGGGCCGATGTCTTCCCGGTACCGATGCTCATTCGAGTTCTGGTTCTTTGGATCGCGGAGGGAGAATTCTTCGTTCGACACCTTGTCGTTCCTTGCAGTTCAAGCCTTGGCTTGTGAGGTGAGCCTGGTATTCGCCTTGATGCCGGTCACAATCGTCCGGCCCGAACCGATCACACTGTCGTCGCCTATGCTGAGACCCGGTTCGACAAAAATACCCGTTCCGAATCTTACCCTGTTGCCAATCGAAACATTTCCGGAGGTGAAGACACCCGGACCAAAGGCACAACTCGATCCCAGAACGTTGCCATGTTCAAGCGCAACATTCGCCGACACGAAATTGTTGTCCTTCAGGCGGCTTCCCGCACCGATATAGACATGTCCCAGAATAACGTTTCCAACGCCCAGTTCGACGCCGGACCGGATGTCAGCGCTCGGATCGATGACGTTGACGAAACGCACGCCCTGTTCGACCAGTGAATTGAAAACGCGATCGCGTTCTTCCAGATTGCTGTTGAAAGCAAGAACGCCCGCGTCGACCTTTCCGTCCGACACGTCGCTCAGGAACATGTCCAGATTGCCGGCCACCGGTAGCCCGAGCACGGACTTGCCGTGAAACCGGTCATCGCGGTCGTAGATTGCCGCCGCATGGAGTGCGGGGATCCGGGCGAGCGCGTCCGCAACGATTAGTGCACCGCCCCCGGAAACGCCGCCGATGATACCGACGCGGGTGCCCGTATCGAACCCAAGGCGCGCCTTGTCTCCGACGTCCCTGGCCATGAAATCCAGAACGGCCTGTTCGGTGACCCGGTTGTCGCCCGCGAATTCCTGGACACTCCCGAGATCGAGACCGTTTCTGGCGATCAGCAGTTCCGCCTTCTTGGTCGGCGCCGGGATCGACGATGATGCCTCGGCAAGCGCTGCAAGGTGGCCCTCAAGATCAAATCGGGGATCTTCCGAGCAGAAGCCTATGACCTGATCGACCTTCAGGGTGTCTCCCTCCTGCGCGAGCGGGAAGACGAAACCTTCGACTTCCGCGGACACTTCAATCGTCGCCTTCGTCGTTTCCAGGATACAAAGGTCATCGCCCGGGGAAACCCTGTCTCCGGGGTTCACCAACCAGTCTTGAAGCTGGGCTTCCGTGTCGTTGACCCCCAGAAAGGGCACACAAATGTCAGTGGTCATGACAGGACCTCGAAAATCGCGTTTTTGATCGCCGCTTCGTTCAGGATCACATCCGCTTCCAGATGCCGGGCGGCCGGAATGGCGACAGGTCTGGCCGCAAGGCGCACAACCTGCTTGGGCGGTGCTCCGCTTTCCAGCATGCGCGCCATGACCTCGCCGGCCCAGCCAAATCCCAGCGTCCCCTGTTCGGCGATCAGGACCGGCACATTCCTTGGTATCTGCCCGATGGCCTTGTCAAGCGTCTCGATGTCGTTGATGCAGGCAGGCGCGATCAGGACACCGTGGATTTCCTCATCCGCCAGCTCATCAAGGACGGCTGCCGACAACGAAGCGGCCCCCCCGTATCCGACGATCGCAACGTCGGGAACGGCGTTTTCCGGAAAGTTGGCCGCAATTACCGTCGGAAGCTTGCCCTTGCCCTCGATTTCCGTCACCGACAAGCGGGAAAAGGCGTCAGGATAAAGGTGCTGCGGATAGTCCCCTTTGTCTTCCACGAAAAGCGTCGGAACCTCGCTTTTCAGGATCACCTTCTCCAGCAGATCGCCTGGATTGTGAAGGCGGCTGGGGGCGACGACATCGCGACCCGGAACGCCGAAAAACAGCTTTTCAAGGCTCTGGCTGTGGGTCGGTCCGTATCCGCGCGCGCCGCCGACGGGCGTCCTGATCACGGTCGGCACCTTGACCTTTTCGCCGTACATCAGCGGAAACTTCGCTGCGCTGTTCACGATCTGGTCGACGCAAAGCGTCATGAAATCGCCGAACATGATCTCGGCCACCGGCCGCAATCCGCGCATTGCCATGCCGGTCGCAACGCCGACAATGGCGCTTTCGGAAATCGGGGTCGTGTGCAGGCGCTCCGGATACTTCGTCGACAGACCCTTCGTCGCCTTGAACGCGCCGCCGTAGGGATCAAGAATATCCTCGCCGATCACGTGTACCGTGGGATCCGAAGCCAGGCAGCGGTCCAGCGCGTCTCTCACGCTGTCAATGTAGAGCGTCACGGGCGATCCTCCGAAAGCCGGTGAACGATGCCGTCGAGGCGCTCCTTGACCTCCGCTTCGATCTCGCCGACCTGCGCCTCCAGCCCGGCCTGCCTGGCGAGCAGATTGATCGGATCCCTTTGCCGGTACCGTTCGATCTCGCTCCGGTCGCGGAAATCGTCGCCCTTGGAGTGCGGCGCAAATCTGTAGGTTTCCATGAAGATCAGCTGCGGGCGCATGCTGGAGCGGGCCCGTGCCACCGCGCCGGATGCCGCCTCTGCGACCGCATGCACGTCCATGCCGTCCAATCGATGGGTCTCGATGCCGAAGGCTTCGCCGCGGCCGGACAGATCACCGGCATGCTGCAGCTCAAACGGTGTCGTCTGGGCATACCGGTTGTGTTCAACGGAAAAAATCATCGGGACGTCCCACAGCGAAGCGATGTTCATTGCCTCGTAGAGGGCGCCTTCGCCGAAGGTTCCGTCCCCCAGGTTCACGACGGCGACGCTGCCGGTTCCCTTCAGTTTTTCGGCCAGCGCCATGCCGACCACGATCGGGGCACCCGCACCCTGTATCCCGTTGGTATAGAAATTCCGGAGCTGGACATGCTGGCTGCCGCCGATGCCTCCGCAGACCCCGTCCGGATGGCCCATCACCTCTGCGATCAGGCCCTCGACGTCATCGCTATATGCGATGTAGTGACCGTGGCCGCGGTGGTTTGAAAAGACGATGTCGCGGTCAAGATCCAGAGCGGATGCGATGCCGACCGCACAGGCCTCCTGCCCGATGCAGGTATGCACTGTGCCGGCAAGCCGTCCACTCGAGAACAGCTCCAGCAACCGCTCTTCGAGTTTCCTTATCGTGATCATCCGGCGGAGAAAAATCTCCGATGAATCGCTCGTTCTCGACATTCCAGTTCCGGCATGCGCAGCAATGTGTCGTTGACAGTGCGTTCCCGACCGCTGCACCCGCTTTTCATGCACCGTGTGAAAAAGACTTCGCGCCGCCGAGGATGGAACCTGCACCGGCGGGGACAGATTAGCCTGTGCTTAGGCCTCTTCGCGCGCGACTTGTCAACTACCTTTGCCCCGAATTGTCGGCAAATTGCCGTTGGAGAACGTTCGAGACCGGCGCGGCTTTCGTTTTGAGCCGTGCAGCGGCGGTCACCTGCCTACATGCACGTGTTGCACAACACGGTCCGGGATGAGCGCGTTTGCAATTGGCTTGACCTCCCGAATCTTCAAACAATCTTCAAAAACCACTTGATCGCAGCGCATTGCCATCGTAGCGAGACACACCTTTCACCCACTGCGGTATCAAAGACAGCATCGAGCGCGACGTCCATGTCCAACACTTCAGGCAATGCCGGCGAGACCTACTTCCAGCGAAAGGTCCGCAAGCTGACCAACAAGGCGAAGCGGGCGTATCGCGTCTGGATCCTGCGCGACCCGTTCCCAACGGAAGTTCGCAGGTGGTTCGCGGACAAGGGAGACGAAACGCTGCGGCTCGACTACGACCTGAACGAAACCTCGGTGGTCTTTGATGTCGGTGGTTACCAGGGTGATTTCGCGGACAAGATCTCGGACCGCTACAACTGCCATGTCTACGTATTCGAGCCAAGCAAGGACTTTTACGACGCGTGCGTCGCGCGTTTCGAAAACAACGACAAGGTCAGATGTTTCAATTTCGGCCTGGGCCACCTGAACGAGACGGTCAGTCTTTCGGATGCCGCCGATGCGTCCTCGACCAAACTCGGCCAGCCGGAGGACGCGTCAACGTCGGTTTCCATCCGGAAATTCTCGGAGGTCGTGCGGGAACTTGAGGTCGACCACATCGATCTCATCAAGATCAATATCGAGGGCGGCGAGTTTGATCTGCTGCCGCACATGATGTCGGATCCGATGATCACCGAAATCGACAACATCCAGGTGCAGTTCCACACCTTCATCAAGGATGCAAAGAAGATGCGCCGGGCGATCTTGAAGAAGCTGAGCGAAACCCACAAATGCGACTGGTGCTACACGTTCGTCTGGGAAAACTGGAGCAGGTAGCTACCGTTTCGAGCGCCGGCGGCCGGGCCTTTCACGAAACGAACCTTGCAAGGATTGCGCCGACCAGGCGGATCAAAGCCTGTTTCTCGCCGCGCTGATCATCTTCCTCAGTTTGAAGCGCGTCTTGTTTTTCACATGCTCCTTTTCAGCAAAGAGGCTGTGCCTTCGCCCGGCCGCGCCACTCCATCCCGTCGTTGCTGCCTTGGCCAGAACGGCGAAGATGTTGTACTCGCGGAGAACCTTCCGCTTCGCTTCGCGCATGTGCTCGCCGACGCGTTCCGCCTCGTCCGATTCGATCAGCCGCTTGATCGTTTCGATTGCGCCGTCTTCGTCGGCAAGGTCGAAAGGTGAAACAGCGCGCAGGTCGAAGTACTGCGAGATGTTCGAACAGCCGTAATAGATGGGGTATGTATTCGTGAGGAACGGATCCGACAGTTTCTCCGTCCAGTAGTCGTCATAACTGCTGTTCTCGATCGCAATGTGATACCGGTACGCGGAGAGCACTTCCAGCTTGTCGCCGAAGTCGTTTATGTTCCGGCCAAAGAGATCAATCTCGTCTCCGAAATAGGCCTTCAGCCTGCGCACGAATTCCAGACGGGCTCGGTGGCCTTCCGTAAATGCCTTGTTCGATGTGACGACGGAGACCGATTTCGTCTTGGCGGGCTGAAACCCCTCGAAATCATCCAGTGTCATCGGCTCTGCCAGCATGGCGCCGGTCTTGTCCCGGACACCGACATGCCATGGCAATGCCAATTGCCCGAAGATGACATTTGGATGCCGCGTGCTTCTGTCCGTCGTCAGGACACGGTCGAATTGCGCCAGGAAGCCGTGGTGGTAGGTTTTCACGCTTGCCGGCTCGGAGGCAATGAACATGCTGCGCAGCGCACTCAGACGGCCTGACAGGTCATCGGGTACGGCGTCGTAGACGAAGACGATGTCGCAGTTATCGAAGCCGCCTGAAAAGACGAATTCGACATCGTCCCAGACCGGCCGGGATCCTGGAAACTGGCGTTCCCAATGCCATTGCGGCGCCGATGAAACGAACCCGGCCCTGATCAAGCGTGCCTCCTGACCTTGATTTCGCACTTTCGGTTCACGGCTGCCCTGTCTCCCCAACGCGCGTTTTTGAAAAACGCCGTTTCTGGTCTCTCTCTAAGCGGTCGCAGTGCGGACCTGTTCAGCCCACAGAAACCACTCGTAGGTCGTTTTGATCCCGTCTTCCAGGGCGCGCTGCGGTTGCCAGCCCATGGCCTTGAGCTTGCTGCCGTCCATGAGCTTGCGCGGCGTGCCGTCCGGCTTGCTGAGGTCGTGCGTGATTTCGCCTTCGAACCCGACCACGCGGCAGACCAGCTTCGTCAGGTCCAGGATGGAACAGTCCGTTCCGCTGCCGACATTGACGTGTTCATACCCGGAGTAGTTCTCCATGAGGAATACCAGGGCATCCGCGCAGTCGTCCGCGTGCAGGAATTCCCGTCTGGGCGAACCGGTTCCCCACATGACAAGTTCCCTGTCTCCCCGCAGCTTCGCCTCATGCGCCTTGCGGATGAGAGCCGGGAGCACATGACTGGTCTCCAGGTCGAAATTGTCGCCCGGTCCGTAAAGATTGGTCGGCATTGCGGAGATGAAATCGCAGCCATGCTGCTTGCGATAGGCCTGTGCCAGCTTGATGCCGGCGATCTTCGCGATCGCATACCATTCGTTGGTCGGTTCCAGCGGACCGGTCAGGAGAGAGTCTTCCACGATCGGCTGATCGGCGAATTTCGGATAGATGCATGACGACCCAAGAAACAGGAGTTTCTCAACGCCAACGCGAAAGGAGGCCTCAATGAGGTTCGCTTCGATCATCAGATTGTCGTATAGAAAGTCTGCCGGACGCGTATCGTTGGCCGCGATGCCGCCGACTTTCGCGGCTGCCAGAAAGACGAGGTCGGGCCGCGTCTTCTCCATCCAGGCGTCGACGGAGGCCTGCTGCTTGAGATCAAGCTCCTTGCGGTCTGCCGTCAGGATCTCGCAGTTTTCCGCCTGGAGGCGACGCACGATCGCGCTACCGACCATGCCATTGTGGCCAGCGACAAAAATGCGCTTGCCTGCAAGGCCGCACTTGTTCGGGACCTCATGTCCCTTCCGGTCATTCGCCTGCATGCAGCCTGCCCTTCATTGCCCGTCCTTGATCGCCGGCAATCCGCGGCCGCTCAGCTCCCGCGGCAGGGCTTCCAGATCGGAGCGCACCATTTGCCGCACCATATCTTCGAAGGACGTCTGCGGCGCCCATCCGAGCACGCGCTGGGCCTTGCTGGCGTCGCCGATCAGCAGGTCGACCTCGGTCGGGCGGAAGTAGCGGGGGTCAACAGAGACGAGCAGTTTGCCGGTGTCCGCGTCGAACCCCTTCTCATCAACGCCGGTTCCTTCCCACCTGACCGTCACGTCCACTTCCGCAAACGCCATATCGACGAACTCGCGTACGGAGTGCTTTTCTCCGGTTGCCAGAACATAGTCATCGGATTTGTCTTGCTGCAGGATCCGCCACATGCCTTCGACATAGTCCCTGGCATGTCCCCAATCCCGCTCCGCGTCCAGGTTCCCCAGGAACAACTGGTCCTGCAGCCCGAGCTTGATGGCCGCGACCGCGCGGGTGATCTTGCGGGTCACGAAGGTTTCGCCGCGGATCGGGCTTTCGTGGTTGAACAGGATCCCGTTGCTGGCATGGATGCCATAGGCCTCGCGGTAGTTCACCACGATCCAGTATCCGTAGAGCTTGGCCGCAGCGTAGGGACTGCGCGGATAAAAGGGCGTCGTTTCCGACTGCGGAATTTCCTGGACCTTGCCGTAAAGCTCCGATGTGGACGCCTGATAGAACCGGGTCTTCTGTGTCAGGTTGAGCAGCCGGATCGCCTCGAGGAGACGCAGTGTTCCGAGCGCATCCGCATTTCCGGTATATTCGGGCGTCTCGAAGGAAACCTGAACGTGGCTCTGGGCGGCAAGGTTATAGACCTCGTCGGGCTGGACTTCCTGCATGATGCGGATCAGATTGGTCGCGTCCGTCATGTCGCCATAGTGCAGGTGCAGCCTGACGTCGCTCTCATGAGGGTCCTGATACAGGTGGTCAATCCTGCCGGTATTGAAGGAGGAGGACCGGCGCTTGATCCCGTGGACGGTGTATCCCTTGCCCAGCAGAAGTTCCGCGAGATATGCACCGTCTTGGCCTGTTATTCCGGTCACGAGGGCGGTTTTGGTCATTTGCTCGTTGCTTTTCGTTGGGTCCGCTTCTGGTCGTCGATCCGTTGGAACTCACGTTCGCGTTCGGCTCGGTCCGCCCAGTTAACGCAAGCGGCCTTCAGAAGCAACAAAACCCGGCATGTCCATCTCCCTCTGAATGCCTTCAATTACCGTGAGCAAGCGGGGTTGGCCTGATATCCACCCGGCAACGACGGTCCCGATATATCTTTCCCTGACCCCGAAGACCCTCACAAGTTCCACTGGATTTCTCTTCTTGCCCTTGGCATAAGGTGGTCATCCTTGCGGCCGGCCATGAACGAACCGGCCCCAACCCGTTTTTCGCCAGATGGATTAATGTCCCTGAAACCAGATCTGGATGTCACTCTCGTTTCCGGTGCGCGCCCAGCGCTGCTCGAGACAACGCTCAAGAGCTTTTCTGCGTTTCTTTTCAAGAATTTCGAACTGCAAACCTGCTTCGTCAACATCGACCCCTTTGAAGGCGGTCCCGACGAAGTGGCCGCCTGCGAGGCAATCTGCCGGAGCGTCTTTAAAAATGTCGTCACGCGCACGCCCGAAAAACCGCACTTCACCCGTGCCGTAAAATGGCTCTGGAGCCAGCCCCGGAGCGCGTGGTGTTTTCACCTGGAAGACGACTGGATGCTTGAACGGGAGGTGACAAGCGAGGAATTCACGGCTGCACACGAGCGGCGCGTTGCCCAGATCACGCTCATGACCCGCGAAAAGAACTGGGGGTACCGGTCGAGATTTCACTATGAGCCGAGCCGGTTCGTGGTTCTGGGCCGCGACTTCGGCAAGAGCGTCAACAAGAAACGCCCGATCTTCACGACAAGCCCGAGTTTCGTGCGCCGGGAATTTGCGCTGCGCTGCTCGGAGCTGCTGGACGAGACACTGGATCCCGAAAAGCAGCTGAACTATCTGAACCCGGCCCTGAACAGCTTCACGTCGAAATTCAGGAACAGGTTTATCGGCAAACGGCGTGAATATGTGGCACGCGACATCGGCCGGCAGCATCGCGACGAACGCGGTATCACGAAGACGGTCGAAGACGGATCCAGTGTTTGGGTCAAGCCCGAGCAGAGCTGAGCGGACGGCGGATGTTCGGCACGGCGACGGCTATGAGAACCGGGTCGCCCTTTGTGCCGGGGTATCGAAATCGAAGCCGAACACATCTATTTCCGTGGCGTACCAGTCGGCGACGATCCGAATGCTGGTCTCGTCGTAGAAGTCCCTGAAATCGGAACCGGCGTTCTTTGAAACGTTCTTGCGCTCCAGGCTGTCCGGAATGCCAAAGTAATCCGCCACTTCCCGGCCGAGATGTTCCTGGCGCAGTATATCGACGGCAATGTTTCCCGCCTCATCGACCAGGTAGTCGTGTTGCGGGTACCAGCCCAGCGATGCCCGGTGCCAGAAAAAATCCTTTTGCCCCCACTCGTGCCGCGTCTCGAGAAATCGAGCGAAATCGCTCCTGGTCATCTGCAAGTCGAGTTCGTGGCTCTGCCGTGTCTGGATGTAGAACTTGAACCGGGAAAAGGTCCGGGCCCATGGGTTGCGGATGACGGCGAAAGGTATCGTGCCCTTGCGAACGGATATGTCGATATCCCTCAAACGCGCGTGTTCGTATCCGGGGTGCATCCCGTTTGACGCCATGTAGCCCTTGAGGTCATCGGCATAGGCTTTGCTGACGAGGCGTCTTCGATGGGCGATGACGATCCTGTCCTTCAGCGCCGGCGCCTCGCGGATTGCCATGCCGCCGTTCTTCGGGATGTGCACCAGAAGGTGTTTCCGGGGGACGATCCCGAAACGCGGAAGAGCGAATTTCAGGAGGTTCTTGAGCTGGTACTCGTCCATGTTGGCGTCTGGATCTTCTTCGTCGGCCGGGCCGTTCCGGTGCGGTCAGCGCCGCATGTCTATCTGGTGCTGCCTTATCCCAATCTTCCAATCCTGTCCATTCATGGGCTCGCCATCCAGGTTGAACTGAACCGTTTTCGCTGTCCGGATTTCGATGTTGCGCGCCTTGCGCTGCACGATGCCGTGTTTCATGCCGTCAACGCCGCTCTCCAGCAGCGTCGCCAGCAGGTCCGACACCTTTCCGGACTTCGGGAACGGAATGATCGTGAGGTCGAGCAGACCGTCATCCAGCTTGGCGCGCGGGCAAAGCCGGATGCCGCCCCCGGCCCTGCGGCCGTTGCCGATGGCAAGCGCGATGAAGGCCCCCTCCCATGCAAAATCCTCGGCCTCGATCCGGCCTTCGCATGCCGACAATTCCGAAAAACGGTGCAGGCCGGTGAACAGATAGGCAGCCCCGCCCAGCACCCGTTTCAGGTTCGGGTCGGTCTGTGATGTCACCTGGGTCCCGAAGCCGCCCGTCGCCATGTTGACGAAACAGCATCCATTGACCTCACCGACATCCGTCGGCTTGGCGCCCGCCCGCGCCGCAAAGCGCAGGCAGGCGGATACATCCGCCGGGTCCAGCCGGATATGACGCGCAAAGTCGTTGGCTGTTCCGAGCGGCAAGACGGCGAACGAAAACGGGGGCCTGTCGCCGGTGCCGAGTTCATGCAGAACGCTGTCGACCACTTCGTGAATGGTGCCGTCGCCACCGCCGCTCACCAGCGTGTCGATCCGCTCGGACCCGTGGTCGGCAAGGGCTTCCCGTGCAAGGCGCGCGGTGTCGCCGGCCTCGTAAGTCACCCGCACCGACACGTCATGGCCCATGTCGCGCACTGCGCTGATGGCTGCGCGGATATCGGTCCGGCCCGCGGACTTTCCGTTCAGGATCACCCGGAGATGCTGTTTTTCCGTCTGTCTCATAACGCTCCAGTCACATCGCACCTCGCCGAACCACGGCTCATTCGGGAAGCATTGTCTCCCGTCTTACCCGAGCGGTTTCGGCTTCTTCCGTCAACCACTTCCGGAAAGCGGACACGACGGGCCGCATGGTCCGGCCCTCGGGATAAACGAAGTAGTAGGCGGTCTGCTGATCAAGTGAAAGATCGAACAGGCGCACAAGTCGGCCGGATGCCAGTTCATCCTCGATGAACAGTTTCGGCATCAGGGCCGCCCCGGCATGATGTATCGCCGCTTCCGAGATCATGACGAATTGTTCGAAACGCGCGCCCTGAAAGGCGGTATCTGTTTCGACCCCGGCGAGGTCGAACCATTGCCGCCATGCCAGCGGCCGTGTCGCAAGCTGCAGACGGGGGACACGGGCCAGGTCCTGCGGCGAACGGATGTCATGCCGCTCCTTGAAGGCGCGGGAGGAAACAGGAATGACTTCCTCGGCAAAGAGCCGTTCCGCAATTGCGCCCGCCCAGACCGGATCACCGTGATGGATGGCCCCGTCGAACGGTTCCTCATCGAAATCGAACGGCTGCAGACGGACACTCAGATTGAGGCCCGCATCGGGATATTTTCGGCCGAACTCCGCCAGGCGCGGCGCCAGCCAGCGCGTTCCGAATGTCGGCAGAACCGCAAGATTGAGGACATCCGCGCTGCCCGCATAGGACATCACCTGGCGCGTCGCGGATGTCATCTGCTCCAGGGCGCCGCGAATGTCGTGAAGATAGATTCGCCCTGCATCGGTCAGGACAATGCGCTGGCGCACCCTCCTGAAAAGCTCCACGCCAAGCCTGGTTTCCAGGTGCCGGACCTGCTTTGAGATCGCGCCTTGCGTCAGGTGCAGTTCCTCGGCCGCACGCGTGAAGCTCAAATGGCGCGCAGCGCATTCAAAGGCAATCAGCGTGTCGGCAGAAGGAATAAAGGCGCGTCTCATTCAAAATCCCGGTTCATTCCATTTGGTCATGAATGTTGAACCAGGTTTCGCTTTAACGCAAACGTAAAACAGGACACACTGGCAAAATCAGAATGATCTCAAGCCATGTCGTGATCTACACGACCGCGCAGCCTTCGATACGATTGCCGGTATCCGGCACAGGAGAAGATCCATGAATGCACCCGTACAGATCAAATCCAGCCCATCCGGGGGCGGAGCCTTCGACTGGCAGGACCCCTTCCATCTGCGCGACCAGCTGCAGGAAGACGAGCAACTCATCCAGGACACGGCACGCGCCTACGCCCAGGAAAAGCTGCTGCCGCGCGTGATCGACGCTTATCGCGAAGAGACGACCGACCGGGCGATCTTCAACGAAATGGGTGAGCTCGGACTGCTTGGCGTCACCCTGCCGGAAGACTACGGCTGCGCCGGCGCATCCTATGTGTCCTACGGCGTGGTCGCCCGCGAGATCGAACGGGTCGATTCCGGTTACCGCTCCATGATGAGCGTGCAGTCCTCCCTCGTCATGTATCCGATTTACGCCTATGGCTCGGAAGAGCAGCGGCAAAAGTACCTGCCGAAACTGGCAAGCGGCGAATTTGTCGGCTGTTTCGGCCTCACCGAACCCGATGCGGGCTCCGATCCGGCGGGCATGCGCACCCGCGCGATCAAGACCGATAACGGCTATCGGCTCACCGGCAGCAAGATGTGGATCTCGAATGCACCGATCGCGGACGTCTTCGTGGTCTGGGCCAAGTCCGAGGCCCATGACGGCGCCATCCGGGGCTTCGTGCTGGACAAGGGCATGAAAGGCCTGAGCGCACCGAAGGTCGGCGGCAAACTCTCCCTGCGCGCATCGATCACCGGCGAAATCGTCATGGACGACGTGGACGTCGGCGAAGATGCGCTTTTGCCGAACGTGTCGGGCCTCAAGGGGCCGTTCGGCTGCCTCAATCGGGCCCGTTACGGCATCGCCTGGGGGACCATGGGCGCTGCGGAAGACTGCTGGATGCGGTCACGCCAATACGGGCTGGAACGCGAACAGTTCGGACGGCCGCTGGCGCAGACCCAGCTGTTCCAGAAAAAACTGGCCGACATGCAGACCGAAATCGCACTGGGCCTGCAGGCGGCCCTGCGGGTCGGCCAGCTGTTCGATGCCGGGCAGGTGTCGCCGGAGATGATCTCGATCATCAAGCGCAACAATTGCGGCAAGGCACTCGATATCGCCCGTCAGGCGCGCGACATGCATGGCGGCAACGGCATCCAGGAAGAATACCATGTCATGCGCCACAGCCAGAACCTTGAGACCGTCAACACCTACGAGGGCACGCACGACATCCATGCGCTGATCCTCGGACGTGCGCAGACCGGTCTCCAGGCTTTCTTCTGATCGAACTTCGAAGCACGGCGCGGGTTCACCCCGCGCTTTGCCTGCGCGCCAAGGCTTTTCAGATACACAGGCGGTGAACGGTTGATGTCCGCAAGGCCGAACGCGGCCGTCCCCGTGTGTCGGGTTGCGGTTTTGGTCCCTCCGGAACCATACGCCTCATTCGGCGACGAGCAGGGGAACCGGCGGATTGTTGTCGGACGCAGCTTCCTGCTTGACCAACGGCTCCGAGCCGGGCACCTCATCGTCCCGGTCCGCTTCCGTGTCCGGCGCTTCGGCAGACACCTCTTCTTCTTCCTCCGCAACACCATCATCGCCTGCGTGCGAAGCGGTTTTGCCGTCTTCGCCGGGGTCATCCGGCGCCGGGGCGTCCTGATGCGGCACATCGGCGGGCCGCATGTCCGCAGACATGCGCTTTCGTTCGCGCCCTGCTTCTTCCGCCCAGTCGATCAGACTGGAAAAACACTCCGACAACACCTTGTGCAGGCGCGCGATGTGCCCCTTGTCCGGCTCGAACGGCGGCGATTCATGACGCAGATAAGCGCGTTGAGCGATCAGCAGCGTCAGCCCATGCACGCCGCGTTCCGGCCTGCCGAAGGAGTCGACGATGAAGCCGCCCCTGGTCTGATCGTCGACACCGAGATCAAGACCTTTCAACCCGCTCAGCGTTCCGACAAACAGATTCCGCAGATCGGGATTGCACGAGGCACCGTCGGCGGTGCCGATGCTCAATTCGGGCAGGCCCTTGCCCGTGACACCCTTGATGTGCGAGCGCATCGACTGGCAGTCGACAAGGACGACGGCCCCGTGCCTGCGCATCAGCCGGTCAATCTGCTGCCGCAGCATCTTGTGAAAGGGGGAATGAAACAGCAGAAGGCGCTGTTCGATTTCGGTCGGCCCCGGTTCTTCCCCGTCGTGATAAATCCGCTTTCCGTCCAAGGTGGTGACCGGACACAGGGCGGCCAGGGGATCAGCGGCAGCCGACAGAGGCGTTGCCGGATCCTTGTCGACGTCGACGACATAGCGCGAAATCGACGACCGCAGCACCGTCAGGCCCAGATCCGTGCCGAAGCCGAACAGTTGCTCCAGCCGCCACGACAGATCGGCCTGCAGGCGCCCGGTTGCATTGAACCTGGCGGACACGGGTTTCGGGACGTCCGTGCCGCTGTGAGGCAGGCACAGGATCAGCGGGCTCTGTCCTTCTTCAACCAAAATCATGCTGCAACGCCTAACCGACGACACCAGGTTACCGCCAACTTGAAGAATTTACCTAGCGGAAACAAGACATTTTCTTTGCGACTTCATGACATCTGCCTTGCAGGAAAACGCAGATCCAGCGAGACAGCACGCAAGATCCTTACATCAACCGGCGTTAACATAACCCTATCTGATGTCGTTTTGATGGACTCCCGAGGCGCTTGCTGCCCGCCTCCGAACCCAAGGAAACCGCGTTGCCGCGTGGCTTGCCTCTCTTCGCCTTCACGATCTTGGCCAGCTCCCTTGACCTTTGCGGAGGAGCGGGCAATTTTCTGTCAGCTGCCCTTCCATCGGGTTTCGGCTTGGCGGCCTGTTCCGGCCCGAACCCGCATTTCGCAAAAGGAAACCGAATGCCACTTCGCCACGGCAAAGAATTTCTGATGATTCCCGGACCGACCAACGTTCCGGAAGAAGTGCTCAGGGCAATGCACCGGCCGGCCGTCGACATCTACGAAGGCCCGCTGCTGGAAACGACGGACTATTGTCTGCATAGCCTGAAACGGCTGTTCCGCACCGAGGGCAGAACCTACATCTATGCCGCAAACGGCCACGGTGCATGGGATGCCGCGCTCTGCAACACCCTGAAGCGGGGTGACAAGATTCTTGTCCTGGAATCGGGAAGATTCGCGCTTGGCTGGGGCGAGGCCGCAGAGATCAGCGGTCTGGAGGCGGAAGTCCTGGAAGGGTCCTGGGACCGGAGTGTCGACCCCGCGAGACTGGAGGAGCGGCTCCGGCGGGACACAACCCATGAAATTGCAGCGATCCTGGTGGTCCAGGTCGACACGGCATCCGGTGTCTGGAACGACATCGCGGCCCTCCGGCAAGCCATCGATGCGGCGGGACATCCGGCCCTGTTCATGGTCGATACAATCGCATCCCTCGGCTGCATGCCTTTCGAGATGGATGCCTGGGGCGTGGACATCGCCCTGACCGGCTCGCAAAAGGGTCTCATGTGCCCGCCGGGCCTCTCCTTCGTCGCCGCCGGCCCGAAGGCGGACAAGGCCCATGAAACGGCGGATCTCAGGACCAACTACACCGACTGGACCTTCCGGCAGGGACCGGAGCACTATCAGAAATATTGCGGCACACCGCCGGAACATCTGCTCTACGCCTTTCAGAAGGCGGCAGAGCTGATCTTCGAGGAAGGGCTCGAGAAAGCCTGGCACCGCCACGCCCTTCTGGGTGAAGCAACCCGCAGGGCCGTCGCGCGCTGGTCCGAGGCGGGCGCGGTGAATTTCAACATCAGCGAACCGCACGCCCGTTCCAACAGCGTCACCGTCGTCCGGCTGGAGAACGGGCACGCGGACGCGCTTCGCGACTTCACAAAAACCGTCTGCGGCGTCACGATCGGCGGAACGATCGGGGATCTCTCCGGAAAGGGCGTGCGCATCGCCCATATGGGTCACGTGAACGCGGTCATGCTTCTGGGGACATTGTCGGCCATCGAACTCGGCTTCGAGCGGCTTGCCATTCCCCACGGAAAGGGCGGTGTTCAGGCCGCAATCGACTATCTTGCCGGTGCGATCTAGTCATCCTTTCGAATCTTTAGTTCGCACCAAGCAGGCTGCCCGGTGAGACGAACTTCAATTTCACCGCACTAGGGTCTTTAAACCTTCACCCTTATCCTCTCTACCCGGAAGGACCGCGCTTGCAGCGCGCCGTCCATTCACCGGACTTGAGAACGAATAGCCATGATCATCTTGTTGAACCTCGCCGGCGCTCTCGGACTTTTCCTCTACGGCATGAAAGTCATGAGCGACGGCCTTTCGGAACTTGCCGGACGACGCCTCAGAAGTACCCTCGGAAGACTCACCTCGAACAGGTTCAAAGCCACGTTTACCGGTATTTTCATTACCTGCGTGATCCAATCCTCGTCGGCGACAACGCTCATGGTCGTCAGCTTTGTCAATGCGGGGCTTCTGACGCTGACCGGGGCCATTCCGGTCATCATGGGCGCCAATATCGGCACGACCTTCACCGCCTGGCTCATCGCCCTTCTCGGCTTCGGCGTCTCCATGACGGCGATCGCGATTCCGCTCATGGCGATCGGGTTCGTCCTGTTTTCGATGTCATCGTCACAGGCGCGGAAATGGGGTGCTGTCATCATCGGGTTCAGCATATTGTTCATCGGCCTGGAATTCATGAAAGGCGCCGTTCCCGATCTTCAGAATAATCCGGCCGTATACGAGTTTATCGAACAGGTTTCAGGATACGGTTTCGTTTCGACCTTGCTGTTCCTGCTGATCGGCACGGCGCTCACCGTAGTGCTCCAGTCCTCCAGCGCGACCATGGCCATCACCATTGTTGCAGCCAGTCAGGGATGGCTTCCTTTCGAAGCGGCAACGGCGATCATTCTCGGCGAAAACATCGGAACAACAATCACCGCAAATCTCGCCGCCCTGGTTGCGAACACGAATGCCAAGCGGGCGGCGCTTGCGCATCTGATCGTGAACGTGTTCGGCGTGATCTGGGCGCTGATCCTGCTGCAGCCGCTCGTCTCCCTTGTCGACCACTCGGCCCTGCTGCTGAGCGGCGGCTCTCCGTTGACAAATGCCGCCGCGGTTCCTCTCGGCCTCGCGCTTTTTCACAGCATCTTCAACGTTTTGAATGTTGCGCTGCAGATTGGCTTTGTCGGGCCCCTTGCAGGTCTCGTGACGAAAGCCATACCCGAAAAACCTGATCCGGAGATGGAATTCGCCGTCCCGAAATACCTGACACCGTCATCCATGAGATATCCGGAAACGGCAATCGATGCATTTTTGAAAGAGTCACGCCGCCTCTACAGCAATTCCATTTTCGAAGGTGTTGCCCACGGGCTGTCACTCTCCCGCACGCAGATACAATCAGCCGCGCCCCTGGCAGAGGGAATCGGCAAGGCCGGACAGATACAACCTTATGATACCGGGTCACTTTTCCTGAAGCGGATCGAACCGCTTTTTGAGGAAATGCTCAGCTATTCGTCCAGCATGCTTGCCAACCAGGATCTTTCTGAAGAGCAAAGGGGACAGATCCAGAGGATCCGGGTCGCGGACCGCAGAATGCTGGACATCCTTAAGAACAGCGCCATCCTGAACCGCATTGCGACGCGGGAAACCGACAATCCGAATATCGCATTTCTTCGCGAGATGGATTCAATCCGACTGGTGATCGGGCAATTGTTGCGCTCCCTTTTCGCCCTTTTCGAGCAGGCGCCCGAAACGCGCACCCATGCTGCCTTCAAGGCTCTGCGCAAGGAGGCCGCGCAACTGGACGCGCGGATCTTCGAAGAGGTGGACATGCTGATCCGCCGCCGGGAGATTACGCCGTCCGAAGGCGCCAATTTGATAAATGCAAGCGCCATCTCGAAACACATGTCGCGGGATCTGGTCAAAGTCGCCAGAACGCTTTTCGGCGACTTTCACTCCATTCCGACCTAGCGCGGTGAATTTTAAGTTCGTTCGAAGCCAACTGCAAAGTGAGTCGAACTTCAGATTCAGGTAACTAGCTCAGGGCATCCGCAACAGCAAAGAAGACGCGGGCTATAGCCTGTCCTCGAGGCGCTCGCAGATTGTCTTGAGGACTTCAATACGTGCGTGCCTCTTGTTTTCCGAGGAGACCAGCGTCCAGGGCGCATAGTGGGTCGATGTCCGGTCAACCATGTCACCGGCGGCAATCGCATACTGGTCCCATTTCAGCCGGTTGCGCCAGTCCTCGTCGGTGATCTTGTGCTGCTTGTAGGCCGTGTCTTCCCTGGCCTTGAAGCGCCTGAGCTGCTCGTCTTCCGAGATCGCAAGCCAGAACTTGCAGATGATGTAGCCGAAATCGGTGAGTTCCTGCTCGAACTCGTTGATTTCGTTATAGGCCCGGAGCCAATCGTCATGCCCGGCAAACCCCTCGACCCTTTCGACCAGGACCCGTTCGTACCAGGACCTGTCAAAGAAGGCGAAATGCCCCTTGCGCGGTACGCGCCGCCAGAACCGCCAGAGATAGGGCCGCGCCTTTTCTTCGTCCGACGGGGCTGAAATCGGGTGCACCTTGTAAATGCGCGGGTCAAGCGGCCGGATCACGCGGCGGATCGCACCGCCCTTGCCCGCGGCA
Organism: Roseibium sp.; assembly: GCF_965229775.1. Classification (GTDB taxonomy): domain Bacteria; phylum Pseudomonadota; class Alphaproteobacteria; order Rhizobiales; family Stappiaceae; genus Roseibium. The sequence continues at coordinate 2,168,028 of NZ_OZ245929.1, read as the reverse complement.
TCGTTGCCCTGGAACACCAGAACCACGCCGGTCTTCGACATGGACTTGCGATCGGAAAGTTCCGACAGCCGGTCCTGATATTCCCGGCGCTTTTCTTCGTATTCGGGTTTGTCGAGAGACGCCGTGAGATCGATGTTGTCGACGGCGGATTCCTTCTGGATACCACCGACAACCGGCGGGGCCGCGATGGATGCGGCTTCGCCGTCCTCCAGTTTCAGGGTCATGTTGCGGGCAACCGTCTGTGCCAGGGCGGCATCGCGATACTCGGCATCCTGGGACGGGATGACGAACCACGGTGCATATCCCTTGCTCGTCTCCAGCACGATCTTTTCGCCGGCCTCACTTGCCTTCTTGTGGTGCTTGAGCGCCGCCCAGTCCGCGAGCACGTGGCGCGCGCTGTTTTTCTTCTCGATGGTCTTCAGACGCTCCTTTTGAATGTCCTTGGGCAAGTAGAACCAGAATTTCAGGATGAGGATATCCTCCTTGGACAGCATCTCCTCGAACCTGCGAATGCGCACGAGCGCCTTTTCAAAGGCGTCTTCGTCAATTTTCTTGTAGATCAAGTCTCTCAGGACCGCCTGATACCAGCTTCCGAACACGATCGCCGTTTCACCCTTTGCGGGAAGGTCCCTCCAGTAGCGCCAAAGCGGCGGACGCAGCCGGGCTTCGTCGGTGGGCTCTCCATAGGCATTGCAAACGAGGTGACGGGCATCCATCCAGCCATACAGCCGGGCCACCGCCTCGCCCTTGCCGGCGCCATCCAGACCGTCCACCAGGATCAGTGTCGAAAAGGGCTGCTTTTCGATCATCGGCAGTTGCGCTGCAAGAAGCTGTTCCCTGAGTTCGGGCTCCAGCTTCTTGAATTCCTTCTTGGACATCTTTTGCGGCAAGCGGGCAGATTCGAACATCGACGGCTCCTGAAAAAGCGTGCTGAGTGCATCTTGTCCCAGCCGACACCAAAAGACCATGGTGCAGATCAAACTGCGCGAAACCCTGAAAAGACACTTTTTCCTGTTGGTTGTGAGTGGCGGCGCTTATATGAGACTGCGTATGCATGTCCGCAGGTGGTACCGTTGCGGAACCTTGTACGGAATGACATGCGTGCATTGAAATGTTGATTTTCAGTCAGACTGACAGGCGTCCGTGACAGACTTTATAGACCCCGTTCTGACCTTCATTGCCGAAAACCCCGGGCTGGCGGGCCTGATCTGTTTTCTCGCTGCCATGGGAGAAGCGCTTTTCATCATCGGACTGTTCGTGCCGACAACGGTCGTGCTGGTCGGTGCCGGAACGCTGGTCGGACTGGGAAAGCTCGATCCGGTGCCCCTGTTCATCTGGACAACGCTCGGGGCAACGGCAGGCGATGCCATCTCCTACTGGATCGGCTACCGGTTCAAGGACCGGATCAAGAGCATGTGGCCGCTGAACAAGTACGAGCACATGATCGTCAGCGGCGAGAAGTTTTTCGAGCGCCACGGCGGCAAGAGCGTGTTCTTCGGTCGCTTCGTGCCTGGTGTGAAATCCGTGGTCCCCGGAATTGCCGGGATGGCAGGCATGAACTTCACCCGGTTTTCGGTGGTGAACGTCACATCCGCTTTCGCCTGGACGATTGCCCACATGGGCCCTGGCATCATCGCCGGGTCCGCACTCAATGCGATCGGTCAGATCAGCGGGCGGCTTGCCTTCGTTCTCGGGGCGCTGCTGCTGATCATCTTCCTCATCGTGATGCTGGGGCGCTGGCTGATCCTGATCATCCTGCCGCTGTTTCCCAATGCACACGCGGCGATCGTGTCCTGGTTCGCGAAACGGCCGGACCGCCCGTCGCAGTGGATTGCCCGCAATTTCGATCCCGCGCATCCGAGATCGGCAGGCATGCTCGCCTCCGCGCTGCTGCTGTTGATCACCATGCCGGCGTTTTTCTGGATTGTGGGCGAAGTGTCACCGGGCGAACCCATGGTGCGTGCCGACCTGGCAATCCTGAATTTCTTCGACAGCCTGCGCACACAGGCCGGCGACAAGATCATGGTCTTCTTCACAATGCTGGGAGACGGCGTCGTCGTCACGGCAGTGACCGTCGTCGTTGCCGCCTATCTGTTTGGCCGCAAGGCTTGGCGTCGGGGCATCGGCTTCATCATCGCCATGGCCGGAACGGCGATGTTCGTTCCCCTGTTCAAGCTCATCCTGCACCGCTCACGCCCGATCGAACTTTATGCAGGGGCAGATGCGTACAGCTTTCCGAGCGGTCACGCCACGCTGACCGCAGTGCTTTTCGGCATCAGCGCCGTTCTGATCGCGCATGATCTGAACCGCTGGCTCAAGGCAACGGTTTTCACCGTGTCCGCGACCCTGGTCATCACCATCGGTTTTTCGCGGATCTATCTTGGCGCGCACTGGATGTCGGACGTGCTGGCCGGCCTCTTGTTCGGAACGGCGATGGTGTCCGCCTTCGCGTTCGTCTTCGGTCCGATCCACAACGAGAAAATCGGACGGACGACACTCGCCGCCCTTGTCATCACGACCCTGACGGCGTTTGGCGGCTGGCATATCTGGTCGTCGTTCAACCAGGCCCTGGTGACCTATCAGCCGCAGGTTCACAAGGAGATGCTGACGGCGTCGGAGTGGCGCGAGGGAAAATGGCGGTCCCTTCCGGACCGGCGCGTCGAACTCAACGGTGACCGGGAAGAGCCGCTCGTGATCCAGTATGCGGGGCCGCTGGATGCCTTTGCCGCGATCGCGGAGAAAGACGGATGGCAGCGCCCGCCGAAATGGAACCTGACAACCGCGGGTGGTTTCGTCGAGGGACAGACACCGCCGGATTCGCTGCCGATCCTGCCCAGAACCCAGAACGGCAGACAGCCGGATCTTGTCCTCATCCATAAGGACCCGGACGAGGAGAAAGGCGGGCGCTGGGTGCTGCGGCTCTGGCCGAGCCGATATCAGGTTTTCGACGAAGGCAGCCTGCAGCCGTTGTTCCTCGGAAGCGTCGTGCACGAGAACATCCTCAGGCCGATGGGCGAGTTTTCGGGTCCGAGAACCGATCTCTACACACCACCCGATTCCGAAAATCCGGCCTTGCTCATCCCGGGTGCTGCGCAACAGACCCGTGCCGACGGCACCAGGGTCGTCCTGGGCCTTGTCGATCCGAAACGCACGGCCGGAACAGACACCCAGGCTGACGATCCGAAGAAGTAGGCCTCAAAAGGGCTTGCTTTGCAGAGCGTTGTCGGGACGTGGGCAAATCCCCTTCGGGTCGAATCTCCCCTTCACGGCCTCTGACACTGGTGCGAAGCGCAAAAAGGGCTTGAAGTGCAACCAATATATTCATATATTCGAAAATATAAGATCTAAGGGATGAGCCATGACTGAATTCACGCCTCTTCAAAGCCTGTCAGGTGGCATCCTGATCGGATTTGCCGCCGTTGCGCTGATGGCAACGCTCGGGCGCATCGCCGGCATCAGCGGTGTGGTCAACGGACTTCTGACGCTCCGGCTGAACCAGGACTGGGCATGGCGCGCCGCCTTCGTCGCCGGAATGGTACTCAGTCCCCTGGTCTTTCTCGGGCTGACGGGACACCTTCCTGACATCAGCATCCCGTCGTCGCCCGCGCTTCTCATAGCCGGCGGCTTTCTCATCGGAGCCGGCGTGACCTTCGGCTCCGGTTGCACCAGCGGGCACGGCGTGTGCGGCATGTCGCGCCTCTCCATCCGATCGATCGCCGCCACGCTCACGTTCATGGCAACGGCCGGCGGCACCGTTTTCCTGATCCGACACGTGATTGGAGTATGATATGCTCAAAGTCCTTTCCGCATTTGCCATCGGCCTCGTTTTCGGCACCGGAATTCTGGTGTCGGGGATGGGCAACCCTGCCAAGGTCCTGAATTTCTTCGACGTTGCCGGCACCTGGGACCCGAGCCTGGCGTTCGTCATGGGCGGTGCGCTCCTGGTCACCGCTGTCGGCTACCGTCTGGTTTTCCGGATGCACGACCCCCTCTTCGCAACAGGGTTTTCCCTGCCGACTAGGCAGGATCTCGACATGAAACTCATCGGTGGATCAGCGGTCTTCGGCATCGGCTGGGGCATGAGCGGTTTCTGCCCGGGAGGGCTTGTGCCGGTGCTTGGGCTGGGCATGGCCGGGCCGCTCTTGACCGCTGCCGCCATTGCCGCCGGGATGCTCGCAGCCAGGTGGACAACCCGGATCGTTGCCGGACAACAGCCTGCCGGAGCCTGACACTCCATGCGCTCAACTGCTTACAGGGAGATCGACATGCCCCGTTCCAATTACCCTGTCGACATGGACACAAAGCCTGACGTGAAGGCCTTTTTCGATGCCGCGACAAACACGATCAGCTACGTCGTCAAAGATCCGACGTCAAACGCCTGCGCAATCGTCGACAGCGTCATGGATATCGACTACGCCGCCGGGCGGATCACCTACGATCACGCAGACGAAATGATCGCCTATGTCGAGGCCAACAAGCTCGACCTGGAATGGCTCATCGAAACCCATGTCCATGCCGACCATCTTTCCGGTGCGCCCTATATCCAGCAACGCCTCGGGGGCAAACTGGGCATTGGCGACAAGATCACGGTCGTTCAGGAAACCTTCGGCAAGGTCTTCAACGAGGGCACGGAGTTCCAGCGCGACGGCAGTCAGTTCGACCGGCTGTTCCAGGACGGCGACACTTACCGGATCGGAAACATGACGGCATTTGCCATGGCAACGCCCGGGCATACACCCGCCTGCATGGTGCATGTGATGGGCAACGCCGCATTCGCCGGCGACACGCTCTTCATGCCCGACGGCGGTTCGGCCCGCGCCGACTTCCCCGGCGGGGATGCGGCCGAGCTTTACGATTCCATCCAGAAGGTTCTGGCGCTGCCGGACGATCTGCGCCTGTTCATGTGCCACGACTACGGCCCCAACGGGCGCGATATCCAGTGGGAGACCACCGTCGGCGACGAAAAGGCCCACAACATTCACGTCGGCGGCGGCAAGACCCGGGAAGAATTCGTGAAGTTCCGCACCGAGCGCGACGCTCAGCTGGACATGCCAAAGCTGATCATTCCCTCGCTGCAGGTCAACATGCGTGCCGGCAAGCTGCCGCCGGCAGACGAAACCGGCAAGACGTTTCTGAAAGTGCCGGTCAACGCGCTCTAGGGACTACTGGTTCCAGGCTGTCGGTAACGGCAGCAGGCACCCGGCCGGCATCCGGCGACCATCCGAACTGAACAACCACGCCCCAACCGGCCGTGGCGGGACGCCACTGTGTCCTGCCCGGCACCCCGCTTGTCTCCATCAAGGCCCGTCAATGATCCGGCTCACGCGCTATCTGCCCATTTTCGATTGGGGCAAGTCCTACACGAGAGAAACGGCGACACGTGATCTGGTGGCAGCGCTGATCGTCACGATCATGCTGATCCCGCAATCGCTCGCCTATGCGCTGCTGGCGGGTCTGCCGCCGGAGGTCGGTCTCTATGCCTCGATCCTGCCACTGGTTGCCTACGCGCTGTTCGGCTCCAGCCGGGTTCTTGCCGTTGGGCCCGTCGCCGTGGTGTCGCTCATGACCGCTTCCGCGGTCGGCGAGTTCGCGCAGCAGGGCACACCCGAATATCTCGGCGCTGCGATCGTGCTGGCGTTCCTCTCCGGCCTCATGCTGATCGCCATGGGCCTTCTGCGCCTCGGTTTCCTGGCCAATCTCCTGAGTCACCCGGTGATTTCCGGGTTCATTACCGCCTCGGGTCTCCTGATCGCCGCAAGCCAGCTGAAACATGTGCTCGGCGTCCCGGCACACGGCCACACGCTCACCGAAATCCTGCTGTCGCTCGCCCAGCACCTGGACGCCGTCAACTGGATCACGTTTTTCATCGGCGCAACCGTGACAGCCTTTCTCTTCTGGGTGCGCAAAGGGTTGAAATCCACGCAGCTCGGCCTCGGACTGGCCCCGTTCCTGTCCGACATCCTGACCAAGGCGGGTCCCGTGGCCGCGGTTGTTGCCACAACGGTTCTTTCGAACGCCCTGCACCTGAGCGACCGCGGTGTGCGCGTCGTCGGCGATATTCCCTCCGGATTGCCGGTTCCGCAGTTGCCCGGTTTCGACAGCAAGCTCTGGCTGGCGCTCGCCGGCCCTGCGCTGCTGATTTCCGTCATCGGTTTCGTGGAATCGGTTTCCGTGGCGCAGACGCTTGCCGCGAAGAAACGTCAGAGGATCGAACCCGACCAGGAACTGATCGGACTGGGCTCGGCGAACATCGCCTCGGCCTTGTCCGGAGGCTATCCGGTGACCGGCGGTTTCGCGCGCTCGGTCGTCAATTTCGATGCCGGGGCGGCGACACCGGCCGCAGGTGCCTTCACAGCGGCCGGAATTGCGTTTGCCACCCTCCTGTTGACGCCGCTGCTGGCTCATTTGCCGCAGGCGACGCTCGCGGCAACCATTATCGTCGCGGTTCTCGCCCTGGTCGACTTCGGCGCCGTCAAGCGAACGTTCCACTATTCGAAAAGCGACTTTTCAGCCATGGCGGCCACGATAGCCGTCACGCTGCTCTTCGGCGTGGAGCCCGGCGTGATCTCCGGTGTGGCCCTGTCCATTGCCCTTCATCTTTACCGGAGCAGCCGTCCGCACATGGCCATCGTCGGCATCGTCCCCGGATCAGAGCACTTCCGCAATGTTGACCGGCACAAGGTCGTGACCGGTGAGACGGTGTTGACTGTCAGGGTCGACGAGAGCCTCTTTTTCGCCAATTCACGCTATCTCGAAGACCGGATCTATGCCCTCGTTGCAGAACGCCCCGAGGTCGACCACGTGATCCTGATGTGCTCGGCCATCAACGCGATCGACGCAAGCGCGCTCGAAAGCCTTGAGGAAATTAATCACCGGCTCTTTGACGCAGGCGTCACATTCCATCTCTCGGAGGTCAAGGGACCCGTGATGGACCGTTTGAACCGGTCGGATTTCCCGGATCAGCTGACAGGGCACGTTTTTCTGAGCCAGTATGACGCCCTGCGCACGCTCGATCCGCCGGCTGTGCAAAAGGCTGGCGCGCGCACGCCGGCAAGGCGCGCCGGCGCGCCCGGTTGACCCGGTTCGGTGAACGAGGTGCCGGCGCTTATTCGTCCGTCGCTTTCAGGACCGGTGTGATCTTCTCGCAAAAACGGAAATGAACCGGAGGGCGCTCGCCTTCCTGCACCATGAGACCGCCGGTTCCCCTCGGCTGAACCGTGACCAGCTCGATCGATTCCGCGCCGTTGTTCAAGAGACAGTTGATTGCCGCGCGTTGCGTGTCCCTGCCCCCGAGTTCGGCCCCATAGACCTGACAGATGCGGTCCGGCATTTCCCAGAGGCCGCGATAAATGGCAAGCGCACTGCCCGGCGCACTGCGGTCTATGCTCGGCGGCGGGCAATCACCCGGATCCCTGACCCAGATGCCTTGTGCGAAATCGGCAAACCGAAGTTCGAGGGTCCGCCCCTGGAGCAGGGGTGCGGATCTCGGCACCTGAACCTTCAGGTCTCCCTTGGCGGCAAAACCGGCTGTCGATGGCAAAGCAAGCAGTGCAGAGAGCAGAACTCCCTGCCAAATCAGATTAAAGCGCATTCCCCCTCCTGGCCTGGCAACTGCAGCATAACGACACGGCCTGAATCCTGAAACAGTCAAATTGGGACCGCTACGGAAGTTTCCAAATGACGGCTCTTGCAATATGTGAACAAAGATGGAACAAACTCCATATGACACAGGAAACGCATCCCGCTGCCGGACGCCTGAGACTGGACAACCCCCTGGTCGATGGCCGCCAGTCGGAAACGGCACTCAAGGTCTGGCGCGGCACCGCGCGGCTGATGCGCCAGCTTGATTTTTCCTGCCTGGCGGAAGTCACGCTTGCGTCCGCACGGCGCGCCGACCTGCTGGCGATTGGCCCGAAACACGAGCTCTGGATCGTCGAGGTGAAATCCTCGATTGCCGACTTTCGCGCCGACACCAAGTGGCCCGACTACCGGCAACATTGCGACCGCCTGTTTTTCGCGACCCACCCCGATGTGCCCCTCGAAATTTTTCCCGAGGATACCGGCCTGATTGTTTCCGACGGGTTCGGTGCGGAAATCCTGAGGGACGCGCCGGAACACAAGCTCGCCGCGGCGACGCGCAAGTCGGTGACCCATCGCTTTGCCCGCCATGCGGCCAACCGGCTGCACGATCTCTCCGATCCGGACGGAAAGCGCTTTTTCGAGGGTCTGTGATCCCACCCCAGGCTGGGCCGGAGATGCCGCGATCCGTTGCGGAACTCGTGCGTAGAAAGAGCATCGCAACCCACTTTCAAGCGGATTAGCCTTGGGCACAGCTGTACAGGTCGTCTGGTTCAAAAAGGATCTTCGCGTGCAGGATCACGCTGCGCTCAAACGCGCCAGCCTGCGCGGCGATCCCGTTGTTCCGCTCTACGTCTTCGAACCGGACTTCTGGCAGCTGCCGGATGCATCAGCCCGGCATTTCGCTTTCCTGCTTGAGTGCCTTCAGGATCTCAGGCGGGAGCTGGCCCGGCTCGGCCAGGCCCTGATCATTCGAACCGGAGACGTCACCGGCGTTCTCGAAGAGCTCTCCAGCACGCATCCGATCGCGGGTCTGTGGTCTCACGAGGAAACGGGGAATGCCTGGACGTTCGCACGCGACAAGCGTGTTGCCGGCTGGTGCCGGTCGAAGGGGGTCGCCTGGACCGAATGCCGGCAGACCGGTGTCCTGCGCGGCTTGAGAAGCCGCGACGGCTGGGCCCAAAAGTGGGACGGGTTCATGGCCGAGGCGACGGTCGAACCGCCCCATCTGGAGCCGCTTCCGGGGATCGATCCCGGTCATGCGCCCGGCCTTCAGGAGCTTGGACTTGCCGACGTGCCCTGCCCGGAACGCCAGCAGGGCGGCCGGTCCCATGCGCTCTCCACGCTGGAGAGCTTCCTGTTTTCACGCGGCAAGACCTACCGCGCCGCCATGGCAACGCCCGTGCGCGCGTTCGATTCATGTTCAAGACTGTCGCCGCACCTGACCTTTGGCACGGTCTCGATGCGCGAAACCGCACAGGCGGCCTGGGCGCGGCAGCGCGAGCTGAAGCAAAGCACCTTTGCCGGCCGCACGACCTGGCAGGGCGCCATGCGGTCGTTCTCGGGCCGTCTTCACTGGCATTGCCATTTCATGCAGAAGCTGGAAGACGAGACGCGGCTGGAGCACCAGAACCTGCACAGCACCTATGACGGCCTGCGGCCGTCCATGCCGGACGAAGCGAGGCTCAACGCCTGGCAGGCGGGCGAAACCGGCCTGCCATTCGTCGACGCATGCATGCGCTGCCTAGCGGCGACCGGCTGGATGAATTTCCGCATGCGGGCGATGCTGATCGCAGTTTCCAGCTATCACCTCTGGCTGGACTGGCGGGCGCCCGGGGAACATCTGGCGCGGCTGTTCACGGATTACGAGCCCGGCATTCACTGGCCCCAGGTGCAAATGCAATCCGGCACCACCGGCATCAACACGATCCGCATCTACAATCCGGTCAAACAGGGACTGGACCAGGATCCGGACGGCACGTTCGTGCGCCGCTGGGTGCCGGAACTTGCAGGCGTCGACGGCCAGCTTGTTCATCAGCCCTGGAAGGCGGACGGGGCCGGAAAGATTCTCGGTAAGACCTACCCGTTTCCGGTCGTCGATCACCTGAGTGCAGCGAAGGAAGCGCGCGAGAAGGTCTGGGCCATCAGGAAAGGGCAGGCGTTTCGCGGCAAGGCGGCGGACATTCAGCAAAAGCACGGCAGCCGGAAAAGCGGCATACCCATGCGCGGCCAGGAGCGCGCCAGGCGCCGCACGCGCGCGACGAGTTCACCGGAGCAGGCTGACCTGTTCGAAAGTTCCTCATGAAGATGCGCAGGAAATCCGACCTGCCCAGGAAGACCTGCCCCGCCTGCGGACGGCCGTTCACATGGCGGAAGAAGTGGGAACAGTCCTGGGACGAGGTACGCTACTGCTCGCAAAAATGCCGGCGTCAGAAAGCGCAGCAGAAGCCACCCGCGGCTTGAAGGGGATGAATGCATGGACCTCGGCCCCGAATACATCCTCATCCTGAGGAGCGCCGAAGGTCCGTCTCGAAGGATGGGCGGCAAACTCGCAGGGCGGGGCCCATCCTTCGAGACAGCGCTGCGCGCTTCCTCAGGATGAGGTTTTCACGCTCGAAGGTCATCCTGATCCGGTGCCACTCGATGAGGTTTCCGATCCGAGCGCAAACGGAATGGATTGCAGGGTCAAGCCCTGCAATGACCACCGGTGGCAGAGGTGTCCAATGCTGAAAAGCCACGCCGGTCATGCCATGGCTCGACCATGGCATCCATGCCGATCCAGCGCTGCTCGATGAGGTTTCCGATCCGGGACCGAACGGAATGGGTCGCCAGATCAAGCCCTGCAATGACGGAGTGGGCTGAAATGACGGCAATGAAAAATTGACCCTGTCGGCACCCCCGGTGTCGTCCCGGTTTGCCGCGCGAGCGGCAAGACCGGGAACCAGTACTCCCCTTGGTTCGTGATTGTCACAAGAAGGCGAAACAGGTGGTTACTGGGTTCCGGCCTTCCGCTTTGCTTCAGCCGGAATGACAAGCTCATTGACTGCGGACCGGCGCACAGAAGCGGCAAGGATTGCAGGGACAGGCCCTGCAATGACGGATCGGACCAGGATGATACCTGACCTCAGACGAACAGGTTGACGAGGCTTTCCAGATATTCCTGGCGGCCGGATCTGGGTTGCGGTTCCAGGTCGGTGCCGTGGACGCGGTCCGCGAGAGCCTCGAGCGACGAGCCACCGTTCAGGATTTCCGCGTTTTCCGGCTTTTTCCAGCCCTGGTAGCGATCATCCACGAAGCCTTTCAGCCGGCCGTCCTCGATCATGGCCGCCGCCGCCTTCAGGCCGCGTGCAATGGCATCGGCCGAACCGACATGGGCCTGGATCAGGTCAACCGGGTCGAGGGACTGGCGGCGCAGCTTGGCGTCAAAATTGGTTCCGCCGGTGGTAAATCCGCCGTCCATCAGGATCTCGTAGTAGGCAAGTGCCAGTTCGGGCACATTCATGCCGAAATGATCCGTGTCCCAGCCGCACTGGTAGTCGTTCCGGTTCATGTCGACGGACCCCAGGATGCCGAGGGAGCGTGCCATGTGCAGTTCATGCTCGAAGGAATGACCGGCCAGAATCGCATGACCCTGCTCGATGTTCATCTTGACCTCGTTTTCGAGGCCATAGGCCTTGAGGAAGCCGAACACGGTGGCAACGTCGTAGTCATACTGGTGCTTGCTGGGTTCCTGCGGCTTGGGTTCGATCAGGATGGTGCCGGTGAAGCCGATCTTGTGCTTGTATTCCACGACCATGTTGAGGAACCGGCCGAGCTGGTCGAGTTCCTGCTTCACATTGGTGTTGAGCAGTGTTTCGTAGCCCTCGCGGCCGCCCCAGAGCACGTAGTTCTGTCCCTTCAGGCGGTAAGTGACATCCATGGCGTTCTTCACCTGGGCAGCCGCATAGGCAAAGACATCTGGGTCCGGGTTGGTCGCGGCGCCGCCCATGAAGCGGCGGTTGGAGAACATGTTCGCCGTTCCCCACAAAAGCCCGATGCCGGTGTCGGCCATCTTTGATTCGAAGATGTCGGCAATGGCGTTCACGTTGGCGTTGCTTTCCGCCAGCGTCGCGCCTTCCGGTGCAATGTCGCGGTCGTGAAAAGTGAAAAACGGCATTCCGAGGATCTGGAACATCTCGAAGGCGACATCCGCCTTGAACCGGGCCTGCTCCATCGGGTCGCCGCCCGGCGCCATCCACGGACGCATGAAGGTTTCCCCGCCGAACGGGTCGCCGCCCGGCCAGCAGAAATTATGCCAGTAGCAAACGGCCAGGCGCAGATGATCTTCCATCCGCTTGCCAAGAACGACTTCGTCCTTGTTGTAGTGCCGGTAGGTCAGCGGATCGCGGCTGTCTGGTCCGGAATATTGAATTGGCTGCAGATCGCCAAAGAACCCAGTGCTCATATCTTGCTCCTCAGAAGCCGGCTTGCTTGAATGCCGGATAAAGTTTGCGCCAATGGCCGTAGGCCTCGGCGTAGTGTTCAGTAAGGGACGGAACCGGATCGATGCTTGTCTGAAGCGCCGGTTTGCCGAAGACCCCGTCCGTTGATCCGAGCGCGGCGGCCTGCCCGAGGCGCGCGGCCCCCAGCGAGGCGCCGAAATCGCCGTCCACCGGAACATCAACGGTTACGTTCAAGAGGCTGGCGATGATCTCCAGCCAGGTGTGCGAGCGCGAGCCGCCACCCACCGCGAGAACCCGGTCAATCCGGGTGCCCGCGACGCTCAGCGCTTCCAGGCAGTCCTTCAGCGCGAAGGCGACCCCGTCGAGGACGGCATGGGTCAAAACGGCATCATCGGTTTCGTGCGAGATGCCGGCGAAACCGGCGCGGATATCGACGTCGTTGTGCGGCGTGCGCTCGCCGCCGAGATAGGGCAGGAACGACACCGACGCGGGACCGGCGACGCGCCCGAGTGCCTGCGTCAGTTCTCCAGGCGATTTCTTCAGGATCCCCGCCAGCCAGTTGAGACTGTCTGTTGCCGACAGGATGACGCCCATCTGGTGCCAGGTCTGCGGCACGGCGTGGCAGAAAGCATGCACCGCACCCCCAACATTCGGTGAAAACCGGTCATTGGTCACGAAGAGGACACCCGAGGTTCCAAGCGAGACGAAGGCGGATCCGGGATCGACCGCGCCGACACCGCAGGCCGACGCCGCGTTGTCACCGCCACCGCCTGCAACGACCGGCGGCGTGTCAAATCCCCAGCGCACACAGAGATCCGGTTTGAGCGTTCCGGAGCTTTCGGAGCCCTCCACGAGCCGGGGCATCTTGCTGCGGTCGAGGCCGGTTGCGGCAAGCAGGTCGTCACTCCAGTCTCGCCGCGCCACATCCAGCCACAATGTTCCGGCGCTGTCGGACATGTCACCTGCATACTCGCCGGTCAGCTTGAAGCGCACGTAGTCCTTGGGAAGCAGGACCATGTCCGTCTTGGCGAATATCTCGGGCTCGTTTTCGCGCACCCATTGCAGCTTGGGGGCGGTGAAGCCGGGCATCACCAGATTGCCGCCCAGCGTCTGAAACTTCGGTTCACTGCGCGTGAGTTCCTCGCATTGCCGGCCGGAGCGGCCGTCATTCCAAAGGATGCAGGGGCGCAACGGCCGGCCGCCGCCATCGAGCAGCGTTGCACCGTGCATGTGACCGGAGAGGCCGATGCCCCTGACGCCAGCGAGCGCCTTCGGGGCTTCGGCCTTCAGGGCGTCGAGCACGATTTCACAGGCGCGCCACCAGCTGTCGGGATCCTGTTCGGACCAGCCGGGATGCGGCCGCTCCACCGTGAGATCAGAGGTCGCCGAGGCGATCAGGGATTGATCCTCACCAAGCAGGATGGCTTTGACGGAACTTGTGCCGATATCGAGACCGATAAACATGAGGTGCGTTCCTCAGAATTCGCTCAAAGGAAAGCCGGTCCCCGTCATGGGGTCACGGCTCCAAAATGCATGAATGCAACCGGCCTGCGCACATTCCAGCGCAGGCCGGTCCGGTTTAGCTTGCTGCCTCTTCTTCCACAAGTGCGCCCGGGCCCGGTGTTGCTCCGGGAGGACACTTGCCGAGGATGATCATGCCAAGAACGTCATCGTCGGTCACGTCCGTGGTTTTCGCGCTGCCGACCAACTGACCGTTCTTCATCACCGCCAGGCGGTCGCAGAGCGCGAAAACGTCATGGATGTCGTGGCTGATCAGAAAGATGCCGAGCCCCTGCTTTTTCAGTTCCTCGATCAGTTCGGCCACCATTTGCGTCTCGTGCACGCCGAGCGCAGCGGTCGGTTCGTCCATGATCAGGATCTTGGCGTTGAAGTAGACCGCACGCGCGATGGCAACCGACTGGCGCTGACCGCCGGAGAGAGCCTTCACCGGAGCGTGGAACTTCTTGAAGTTGGGGTTGAGCTTGCCCATGATCTTGCGGGTTTCCGCTTCCATGGCATCGTCATCCACGAACCCGAGCGGTGTCGTCAGCTCACGACCGAGAAAGAGGTTCGACGCGGCATCGAGATTGTCCGCCAGAGCGAGCGTCTGGTAGATCGTTTCGATGTTGTAGGAGCGTGCGTCCCTCGGCGAGTGAATATGCGCTTCTTCGCCATTGATCAGGATCTGGCCGCTGTCGGCCTTGTAGGCCCCGGAGAGGATCTTGATCAGGGTCGACTTGCCGGCACCGTTGTGGCCCAGAAGTCCGACAACTTCACCGGGGAACAGATCCACCGTCACATGATCGACGGCGTGCACCCCGCCAAAGGAAATGCACATGTCCTTCATTTCTACGAGAGGTGTTGCCATGTCTTACTCTCCCGTGCGCTTGCGGTAGATGATATCGACCAGGACGGCCACGACCAAAACCACGCCGACCACAATGTTCTGCAGCGGGGCGTCGACACCGACCATCGCCATGCCGGATTGCAGGGACTGCATGATCAATGCGCCCAGGATTGCGCCGTAGATCGTGCCGACGCCGCCGGCGAGCGCGGTCCCGCCAATCACGGCCGCCGCGATGACTCGCAGTTCGTCCAGTGTCCCGATGTCATTTGTCGAGAACCCGAGACGGGCGGAGGCAACGGCCCCGGCAAGCGCACACAGGCCGCCCATGATCGCGAAGATCTTGACCGTCAGGAACCGCGTGTTGATGCCGGACAGCTCTGCCGCGTCCGGATTGCCGCCCGTTGCGAAAATGTAGCGCCCGAGACGCGTGCGGCGCGCAACCACCGTCATGGCAACCGCCACAAGGATCAGCAACACCACCGAGTAGGGAATGCCGTAGCCGACCTCAAGCCCTTCCGGCATCGTTTCGCCAACCGCCTCAAACATCCGTTTCAGCCGTGCAGCCGGAATGTGATAGGCGTTCAGGATCGCCACAAAGCCGAGAATGGCGACCGTCGTGATTGCTCCCAGAGCAAGCTCGGCCCAGACCGGCTTGACCGGAAAGCCGTGGGAGGCGCGGCGGCGGCGCGAGGCGACCTGAAGCCACAGCACGATACCGACCGCAAGAAGACCGAAGATCCACGACGCGGTTTCGCCCATGGTGCCACCGATGCCCCCGAGCATGGTGAAGGTCTCGTTCAGCGGGCCGATCGTTTGGCCGGAGGTAATGAACCAGGCCACGTTTCTCCACACCAGGAGACCGCCCAGCGTGACGATGAAAGCCGGAATGCCGAGATAGCCGATCATCCAGCCCTGGAAGGCGCCGATCGCGACACCAACACAGATCCCGGCGATCAGTGCAAGAACCCAGATCGCCGGATGACCCAGCCCCAGCACATCGGGATGTGCAAGAAGATCCGTCTGCACCACCGCCATGACAGCGGCAACGGTCGCCAGAAGGGAACCGACGGACAGATCGATGTGACGGGTCACGATGACAAACACCATTCCTGTCGCCATGATCGCGACGGAGACGGTCTGGATCGTCAGATTGAAGATATTGCGCGGCGTCAGAAAGCGGCCGTCTGTGAACACGTTAAAGACGAGGCACAGGACAACAAACGCGCCGATCATGCCCAAAAGACGCGTGTCGAGCTGCAACGCGGCAAACAAGTTTCGGGCCGCCGGGCGGTTCGAGCCGGGCAGAGCGGTGTCGGACATCAGGGTAACTCCTGCTTGGAGACCATTTCGCAAGTGTGCCGGGTGGTCTGCCCGCGGTGCCTTGATGCACCCGTTTTATTGCGGCCCCGATCTTACGTCCGGGGCCGCGCATTCGGCAAGTCTATCAGTTACAGGGAGCCGGTCCGCCGGACACGCCCTGGCACAGATCGTCCTTGGAGATCCAGCCCGCATCGACAACCGCGCTCAGGTTGTCCTTGGTGATCGGCAGCGGCGCCAGGAACTTGGCAGTCAGTTCCGTGCCACCCGGCGACGTCCAGCTGCCGGCACCGTCCACGGCCGACATTTCCGAACCGCCGGCAAGCGCGACGGCGATCTCGCCGGCAGCCTTGCCGAGCTCACGCGCGTCTTTCCAGACGGACACGGT
This sequence comes from Roseibium sp., assembly GCF_965229775.1. Taxonomy (GTDB): domain Bacteria; phylum Pseudomonadota; class Alphaproteobacteria; order Rhizobiales; family Stappiaceae; genus Roseibium. The sequence goes on along the minus strand of NZ_OZ245929.1, from coordinate 2,151,956 downwards.
CTGCGTGCCCTTGGCAACGCGGTTCAGGGCCGCGTGATCGCCGTCCTGACCGGAGACCGGAATGCCTTCCATGCCCTGTGCGGTCAGCGCAGCGACAACGCCGCCGGCAGTGCCGTCATTGGAGGCGACCACGGCATCGACGTTGTTGTCGTTGGCCGTCAGGATCTGCTCCATGTTGCGCTGTGCGTTCGCCGGCAGCCAGCCATCGGTGTAGGCCTCGCCGACAATCTTGATGTCGCCGGAATCAAGCGCTGCCTGAAGGACTTCCTGCTGACCGCCACGGAGGAAGTCCGCGTTCGGATCGGTCGGGGAACCCTTGATCATGACGTAGTTGCCCTTCGGCTGAGCCGCGAGAACGGCTGCGGCCTGCATGCGGCCGACCTCGACGTTGTCGAAAGTCAGGTAGAAGGCGCGCGCGTCATCGATCAGGCGGTCGTAGCCGACGACCGGGATGCCTTCATCCGCAGCGGCCTGGACAGCCGGACCGATCGCCTGTGCGTCCTGCGCCAGGATGATCAGGGCCGTTGCACCCTGGGCGATCAGAGCTTCGACGTCGGACAGCTGCTTCGCGGAAGAGCTCTGCGCGTCAGCAGAGATGTACTTCGCGCCGGCCGCTTCCAGAGCGCCCTTGATGGCTGCTTCGTCGGTCTTCCAGCGTTCTTCCTGGAAATTCGACCAGCTGACACCAACAACAATGTCGTCTGCCTGGGCGGCGGTCAGAGCGGTCGCGGACAGCAGAGCGCCCGCCAGCAAAGTGGTAGTTTTACGCATTGCGATGTTTCCTCCAGTTGGCGCGGCCTGCGTGTCAGCCGAACCGAAAAATGCACTTTGTCAGTCGGCACTTTGTTGCAGTGCCGCAAAAGGGACAGCCATGTTGTTATTTTTTTTGGTGTCCGAAAAAAAGTTGCAGGAAAGCGTCGCTCCTGTCAACATGGTTTTGCAAAACTCTGTCCGAAGCGGCTATAAAATGCCGACGGAACAGAGAAAAACCGGGAGAAACCCGGGACAGAGGAAACACCTTGAGAAGAGCTGAGCGAGCATGACACGCAAGGCGGACCGGGACCAGATCCGGCGGCAAAACCGAAGCATTGTACTCCAGGCGCTGCGCAGAAGCGGCCCGATGGCGCGGATCGATCTCGGCCAGATCACGCGCCTGAGCCCCGCAACCGTGACCGCGATCACCTCCGATCTTCTGGATCAGGGACTGATCGTCAGCCTGGAGAGCGAAGAACCCAAGGCACCGCAGGCGCGCGGCCGTCCGAGAACCCTGCTGAAACTTTCACCAGGAGCCGTTTTCATCATCTGCGCCCGCCTGTCGGTCAACAATATCGACCTCTCGCTGGTCAATTTCGCCGGTGAGGTCGTCCTGGACCGGCGAATCAAGTTCGACAGCACCGCCGCGGACGCCGGCAGTTTTCCGCAGACCATCATCGCGGCAATCCGAAGTTTCCTCGACGAGGCGGGGGTCGACGCCTCGCATGTCTGCGAGATCGGTGTCGCGGCGCAGGGTGTCGTCGAAACGGAAACGGGGCAGGTCGCCTGGAGCCCGGCCTTTTCGGGGCGCGGCATTCCGGTTGTCGCACCGCTGCAGGAAGCATTCGGTGCCGAGTGCTACATCTCCAACGATACCAACATGATAACAGAGGCCCTGCACTGGTCCGATCCCAATCGCTACAGCGGCACCTTCGCGGTGATCATGCTGGACTACGGTGTCGGTATGGGCCTCTATCTCAACAACCAGCTGTTCTCCGGTGCCAGCGGCACCGCCGCGGAGTTCGGGCACGCGAATCACATTCCGGGCGGTGCCCTTTGCCGCTGCGGCAAACGCGGTTGCCTTGAAGCCTATCTCTCGGACTATGCCCTGATACGGGCTGCGAGCCATCTTCCCGAAGACACCGACCCGGTCACCATCAGGGCCGGGGTCCGTGGCCTGGCAGAGCTTCTGGAGCGCGCCGGTGCAGGTGACCAGGATGCTCTCAAGGCCTTTCAGGACGCCGGCCGGGTTCTCGGCTACGGGATTGCCCGGGTGATCGCGATGATTGATCCGAAACGCGTCGTCCTGACCGGTGCCGCCGTACGCGCCTTCTCCTTCATGGAAAAATCCATGTGGGAGGGGCTTGAAGAAGCGCTTGTCGCCGATCTCAGGAACAATTTCTCGCTCGATGTCATGCCCTGGAACGAGGATTTCATTCGAAGCGGCCTGATCGCACAATCGATGGAGCGTCTCGACAAGGATTTTCTCGGCGCGGCGTCAACCCGCGGCAATGCTGCCGGACGTGAAGACAGCCAGGAGTTATCGGCGTGACGGGCCTTTCGAGACTCGCCCTGACGGCGGCCCTTTCCGGGTTGGTCTGGCAGACACCGGCGCTTGCCGATCCGGACCTTCCGCCGTGGAGCGAGAAGGCGATCCAGGAGGATATCGACATCAAACAACTGGCCGCCTCCGGCCAGGACCCCATCGAGGTGCTGCAGCCGCTCGGGGAGCATCTCTTCGCCGCCAAGTTCACCAGCCTCGACGGAGCGGGCCGGCCGGATGCGACCGGGGCCATTGTTCCGACCAAGGTCCGCCGCCAGTCGCACCTCACGTTCCAGCGGCTCGCAGGCCCGGACGCCAATGCCTGCGCTTCTTGCCATAACGAGCCGGTTGTCGGCGGGGCCGGGTCCTTCACGGCCAACGTCTTCGTTTCGGAGGGGTTTGAAAGCGCCGATTTCGATACGATCGACCCGCAGTTTTCTAACGAGCGCAACACCAACGCGCTCCAGGGGGCCGGCCTGATCGAGCTGCTGGCCCGGGAAATGACAACCGAACTTCGCGCGCAACGAAGCGCCGCGCTGAAGGCTGCACGGTCCGGCGGGCAACCGGAAACGGTTTCGCTCACCACCAAGGATGTTTCATTCGGCAGCATCACCGCCTATCCGGACGGCACGCTGGACGTTTCCGCGCTCGACGGCGTCGACGACGACCTGACGATCCGGCCGTTCAGCCAGAAGGGCGTGATCGTGTCGCTGCGCCAGTTCACGGTCAACGCGATGAACCATCACCACGGGATCCAGCCGACAGAGCGGTTCGGGCCGATGTGGACCGGCACCGACGATTTCGACGGCGACGGATATTCCGCCGAGATGTCCGCCGGTCAGATTTCAGCGCTGGTGGCCTGGCAGGCAACACTGCCCGCGCCGACGCGCAAAAACGACCTGCCCGACATCTGGCAAAGCGCCAGCGCGAAGGGTGAGCGCACCTTTGCCGACATTGGCTGTGCCGCATGCCACAGGCCGTCCCTGCCGCTGGACTCGCTGGTTTTCCACGATCCCGGCCCGTTCGACACGGCCGGCACGCTGCGCCAGAGCGACCTGGAACATCCCCTGGCCCTTGATCTTGCGACGCTGGACTGGGTCCAGGCGCTGCCGAAGGACGACAAGGGCCGGGTGCTGGTTCCTCTTTTCGGTGACCTGAAACGCCACCGGATCGCGGATGCGCAAACCGATACCTTCGGCAACGAACTCCTGGCGCAGCGGTTTGTTGCAAGGGATGTCTTTATCACCGCGGAGCTCTGGGGCATCGGCAGCACGGCTCCCTATGGACACCGGGGTGACCTGACGACCCTCAACGAGGTCATCCTGGCGCATGGCGGGGCTGCGAAAGCCAGCCGCGATGCCTATGCCGATCTTGCGGAAAGCGACCGTCAATCGATTATCGCCTTCCTGCGCAGCCTGGAGATTGCGCCATGAGGCCCCTCATCCGAAGCGGTCCGGCCTTTCTGGCATTCGCCGCCTGTGCCGCAATGACGCTCCCGTCCAAGGCAGAGGATGCACGAGGATCGGTGGCCCCTGTGCCGACATTTGTCGAAGAGGCGAAAAGCGCCGGCATTGATCACAGCTACGACGGCGCATGGGAATACTTCGTCGGCGGCGGTTCCGCAATCTTCGACTGCAACGGCGACCGGCGGCCGGACCTTTTTCTGGCCGGCGGGAAAAACCCGGCACAGCTGTTCGTGAACCGGAGCCCGACCGGCGGCGCCCTGCGCTTTGCCGCCACGGACCTGTCCATCGACGGCAAGAGCGCGGCGAAGGTCCTTGGTGCCTATCCCCTGGACTTCGACAATGACGACATTCTCGACCTGGTGCTTTTGCGGCTTGGCGAGAACCTGCTGCTGAAGGGCAAGGGCGACTGCAGTTTTGATGTCGCAAACCGCTCCCTGTCGTTCAACGGCGGACGCGAGTGGACCACCGCCTTTTCGGCAACCTATGAAGCGGGTCTTGATTTTCCGACGCTCGCCTTCGGCAACTATGTGGATCGCTCGCAGCCCGGTGCGCCCTGGGGCACCTGTCACGACAATTTCCTGTTCCGTCCGGAAAAGGGGGACAACGGCGCGCTTTCCTACCCGGAACCGGTGCGCCTCTCGCCCGGATATTGCGCGCTTTCGATCCTCTTCACCGACTGGAACCGGTCCGGTGAACCTTCCTTACGTGTCTCCAACGATCGTCATTACTATCGCGGCGGCCAGGAGCAGCTCTGGGCGGTTCCCCCCAATCGGCCGCCACGCCCCTATCGCAAGACGGACGGCTGGCAGCATCTGAAGATCTGGGGCATGGGCATCGCGTCCGTCGATCTGGACGTGGACGGCTTTCCCGAATACGCGCTCACCAGCATGGGCGACACCAAGCTTCAGAAACTGGACGTGGAAACGGATGAGACCGTTCCCGTCTACCAGGATATCGCCTTCGATCTCGGCGTAACGGCGCACCGTCCCTATGCGGGCGAGGATCTCAAGCCATCCACGGGCTGGCACTCCGAGTTTCAGGACGTCAACAATGACGGACTTTGGGATCTCTACATTGCCAAGGGCAATGTCGAGGCCATGCCGGATTTCGCGGCCTTCGATCCTGACAACCTGCTTATCGGTCAGTGGAACGGCAAATTCGTCGAAGCGGGCGGTCTTTCCGGCATCGGACTGGACCGACGGGGACGCGGGGCCGGACTTGCCGATTTCAACGCGGACGGCCTGCTCGATCTGGTCGTGGTCAACCGTGCCGCACCCGTGAGCCTGTTCCGTAATCTCGGGCACGGATCGGAAGCCGGTCCGCGTCCGCTTGGCAACTGGCTTGCGGTCGATGTCCGCCAGCCGGGCAAGGTCAACACGCGCGCGGTCGGTGCAAAGATCAGTGTGAAAACCGGCAACCGGACGGTCGTGAAGGACATCCAGGTCGGCGGGGGGCACGCATCCGGGCAGATGGGCTTCGTGCATTTCGGCCTCGGCGTCGCGGAAAGGGCGAATATCCGGATCAAATGGCCGGACGGCGACTGGAGCCATGCCTACCGCGTTTTCGCCAACGGGCACGTGATCATCGAGCGCGGCGCGGAAAAGGCCCGGCTCTGGTATCCGGAGTAAGCAGTTTCCCCCTTATTGGCCAAGGGAACGTCTGATGGAGTTCAGTTTTTTCCATTCCAAACTTGAAGGCGCCGGCGCCGAAACGCCTGTGCTGGCAATACCCGAGATCGGACTGAAGCTGACGGTCCGCATGGAGCCGGCGCAGAGCAACGGCGCAATGAGCATCATCGAAACGGAGAACGCGCCTGGGTTCGGGCCGCCGCTTCACCGTCATCCGGAAACGGAAATCTTCCGCGTGCTCGAGGGCCGGTACCTCTACGAAATAGACGGCAAACGTTTTTACGCTGAAACAGGGGATGTCGTGACCATCCCGGGCGGCAGCGTGCACGCGTTCCGCAATGACGGCGACACACCGGCCCGGCAGTTCATCATCATCTGCCCGGCGCTCGACGCGTCCCGCTTCTTCGCAGGCCTTGCTGACGTTATGAAAGGAGGGCGGCCTGACACCGAGGTGCTCAACGCTTTCAGCCGCAAGTGGCAAGTCGAGTTTCTCGGTCCGCCGCTGAAATAAACCCGTCTTTTCTGTGTAAAAAGCAGAATGACCTGTGCGTAAATCCTCCGCTGCGGCACTTGAACCACATTCCGCGATAACCTTCTCCGGTGCAATGTGGTCGGTGGATGATCGCAGCCGGGCCCGTGGGCGACTTGTCCGTGTTGCGATTGCGTTCCGCTGAAAGTGGGTAGCAAAATGATTACCGGATTTATGATCGGCGCCATGGTCTATGGTGCGGTGACACTCGTGATTCTGATCCGTTCGACATCCGGGTATCTGGATGACTTCCAGAACACGCACATCCGTTTCCTCCGGATCTTTTGCGTGTCCGTGTTCTGGCCTTTGAGCCTGCCGGTGCTGGCTGCGCGAGGCCTGGGCACTCGACTTGCCGCTGTGCGGCAAACGCTCTTCAGCCGGCGCAGCATCAATGCGTCGCGGCCGCTGCACCATCCAGCCTCATCGGCATGAACCGGAAAATGCGTCTTCTGCTCTGATTTTCCTACCCAATTCAGTCCCATGCCATATATTTGTGCAAGCTGAATTTTTAACCTAACTCCCTGCGACTAAAGCAGTTTATTTCTGACTTTTTTCTTCAAGTTTTTAATTGTTCTAAAAAAAATTTGACTAACTGTTCAAATTTTTGCCCAATACCCTGAGAGCTTCCTCGAAAGAAGGAGGCCGAACCGACATGTGATCGCCAACCTTCCGGAGATCGAAATGACCCAGACCAAAGCCGGCCCGGATATTGCCGCCGGACGCCTGCACCAGGATGCATACGCGGAGAACTTCAGCGACCTTCACCCGCTGCTCGAACCGCACGAAGCGCAGGTCGAAGCCGACCGCTGCTATTTCTGCTACGACGCGCCCTGCATGCAGGCCTGCCCGACCAGCATCGACATTCCCCAGTTCATCCGCCAGATCTCGACCGGAAATCCGGACGGGTCGGCCAAGACGATCTTCGAGCAGAACATCCTTGGCGGCATGTGTGCCCGCGTCTGCCCGACGGAAACGCTGTGCGAGCAGGTCTGCGTGCGCGAAGTCGCGGAAGGCAAGCCGGTGAAGATCGGGCAGTTGCAGCGCTACGCAACGGATCACTACATGTCCGGGCATGACGAGACGCCGTTCACGCGGGCGGATTCGACCGGCAAGAAGGTCGCCGTCGTGGGGGCCGGCCCGGCGGGCCTGTCCTGCGCGCACCGGCTTGCGGTTCATGGCCACGATGTCACGCTTTTCGATGCGCGCGCCAAGGCCGGCGGTCTGAACGAGTATGGAATCGCGTCCTACAAATCGGTCGACAATTTTGCCGCACGCGAAGTGGAGTTCATTCTCACCATTGGCGGCATCGAGTTGAAGACCGGCATGCGCCTCGGCGAAAATCTCGACCTGGCCGAACTGCGGGCGACACACGACGCCGTTTTCCTGGCGGTCGGTCTCGGCGGCGTCAATGCACTCGGCAAGGAAAACGAGAACCATGGCGGCGTTCTGAACGCGGTCGACTACATCTCCGACATCCGGCAGGCAGAAGAACTCGGCAAGCTGCCGGTCGGACGGCACATCGTGGTGATCGGCGGCGGCATGACGGCGGTCGATATTGCCGTTCAGAAGAAGCTTCTCGGCGCCGAGGACGTGACGATCGTCTACCGGCGCGGCCAGGATCGCATGAACGCGTCGAAGTTCGAGCAGGATCTCGCGCAGACGTCAGGTGTGAAGATCCTGACCAATGCCCAGCCGCATGCGCTTTCGGTCGAAGACGGACATATCAGTTCGATCGAGCTTGAGCGCACGACGACCGGCGCAGACGGGTCACTTCAGGGAACCGGCGAGATCGTATCGCTGCGCGCCGACATGGTGTTCAAGGCCGTCGGCCAGACGCTTGTCCATGACGACCTCGACGCCTCGCTTTCGCTTGAAAAGGGCCGGATCGTCGTCGATGCGGACCGCAAGACAAGCCTTGGCGATGTTTGGGCCGGTGGTGACTGCGTTCTGGGCGGTGAGGACCTCACGGTTACCGCCGTCGAAGACGGAAAAATCGCCGCGGAAAGCATCAACGCCGCCTTGAGCGCGTAAGCCGCGCGCCGCGTTTCGGATTTAGGGGAGAGGCAAAATGGCTGACCTTCGTACAGATTTCATCGGAATCAAATCGCCCAACCCGTTCTGGCTGGCCTCCGCGCCGCCGACGGACAAGGAATACAATGTCGTCCGCGCCTTCAAGGCCGGCTGGGGGGGCGTCGTCTGGAAGACGCTCGGCGAAGACCCGGCCGTGGTCAATGTTAACGGCCCGCGCTACGGCGCCATTCACGGCAAGGACCGGCAGCTGATCGGCCTCAACAATATTGAGCTGATCACCGACCGCCCCCTGGAGGTCAACCTTCAGGAAATCAAGCGGGTCAAGCGCGACTGGCCGGACCGGGCCCTCGTGGTCTCGCTGATGGTGCCGTGCGAAGAGCAGAACTGGATCGACATTCTCAGGCGCGTCGAAGAGACCGAAGCCGACGGCGTGGAACTCAATTTCGGCTGCCCGCACGGGATGAGCGAGCGCGGCATGGGCTCTGCCGTCGGCCAGGTGCCCGAATATATTGAGATGGTGACGCGCTGGGTCAAGAAACACTCGCGCATGCCCTGCATCGTGAAGCTGACGCCGAACATCACCGATGTGCGCAAGCCGGCACGCGCCGCCAAGAAAGGCGGGGCGGACGCGGTGTCGCTGATCAACACCATCAATTCGATCATGGGCGTCGATCTTGACGAGATGGCGCCGTCGCCGTCGGTCGACGGCAAGGGCGCGCATGGTGGCTATTGCGGCCCGGCGGTCAAGCCGATCGCCCTCAACATGGTCGCCGAGATCGCCCGCGATCCCGAGACGCACGGTCTGCCGATTTCCGGCATCGGCGGCGTGACCGAGTGGAAGGACGCGGCCGAATTCATGTCGCTCGGTGCCGGATCCGTTCAGGTCTGCACTGCGGCCATGACCTACGGGTTCAAGGTCGTCGAAGACATGATCGAAGGCCTCAGCGACTGGATGGACCGGAAGGGTTACACCTCCGTCGACCAGTTCGTCGGCAGTGCGGTTCCGAATGTCTCGGACTGGCAGTATCTCAACCTGAATTACATCGCCAAGGCCAAGATCGACCAGGACCTCTGCATCAAGTGCGGCCGCTGCCACATCGCCTGCGAGGACACCTCCCACCAGGCCATCACCAGCATGGTCAACGGCGAACGCCGCTTCGAGGTGATCGATGAGGAATGCGTCGGCTGCAACCTGTGCGTCAATGTCTGTCCGGTCGAGAATTGCATCACCATGGAGCCAATGGCCGCAGGCAGCATCGACCCGCGCACCAAGAAGCCGGTCGAGAAGGACTACGCCAACTGGACAACGCACCCGAACAACCCGATGGCGGTCAAGGACGCGGCAGAATAAAACCGTTGAACGACTTCTCGGCGCAGGCGAGCCACGCGTTCGCCTGCGCTTTGTCGTTTGTAGCAAGATTGCAGTCTGACGGTCGTCCCATTAGCCTAGCTTGCGTCTAGTCAGGGTGGGTCTTCATGAACGATTCGCGTGTTCTCCTCGCAGCCTCGATCGGTCTTTGCGCCGTCATCGGTATTTGGGGCGTCGCCGATCCGGCCAGCCTGCAGGCGATGGCCAAGGAAGTCGTCGATCAGTATTTCATCAGCCGCGGCTGGTTCGTGATGCTGTCCGTGACGATCATGCTGCTCTTCTGTCTCGGTCTCACGGTGACGAAATTCGGCGATATCCGTCTTGGCGCCGATACCGACAGACCGGAATATTCGACGCCGACCTGGATCGCGATGCTGTTCGCCGCAGGCATGGGCGTCGGGCTGCTGTTCTGGGCCGTCGCGGAGCCGCTCACGCACTATTACCTCGCCAGCCAGGCCATCCCCGCACCGATCGCGGCGGAGCAGGCACTGCTGGCATCGAATTTCAACTGGGGCATACATGCCTGGGCGATCTACGGCACAACCGCACTGACGATTGCCTATTTCAGCTTCCGGCGCGGCACGCCCATGCTGGTCAGCGCGCCGGTCAAGAACCTGTTTCCGGGCGAAACATGGGCGAACGCGGTCGGCTGGTTCTCCGATTTCATGGCGATCGCGGCGATTGCCATCGGTGTCGGCGGATCGGTTGCCATGGGAGTTTTTCAGGTCGCCGACGGCGTCACGGTCCTATTTGGCGGCGGAGCCACACCCGCCTATCTGGTCTGGGGTGTTTTCCTCGTCATGATCGCGGCCTATATCCCGCCGCTGCTGGTCGATCTGGGCAGTGGTATGGCCAAGCTCTCCAACATCGCGATGGGCCTTGCGATCGCGCTGGTCGCCTACACGATCATTCTCGGGCCGTCCGAGTTTCTGCTCAATTCCGTCGTCAGCGGGATCGGAATGTATGTCGCCGAGGTGATCCCGCGCGGCCTGCAAACCTTCACGTTCTTCGGCGATGAGACGACGCAGTGGTTCCGGGACTGGACGCTGACCTACATGGTCTGGTGGATTGCCTGGGGACCGTTTGTCGGGGTTTTCGTCGCCCGTATTTCAAAGGGCCGCACGATCCGCGAATTCGTGCTGGGGGTCCTGATCGGGCCAACCCTGTTCTCAACGATATGGTTCGGTGCCTTCGGCGGTGTCGGCCTCTATGAAACGCTCAACGGCCAGGGCGAACTGCTCGCGATGACCCAGACCAACGTGGAGCGCATGACCTTCGCGCTGCTCGATCGTTTGCCATTCGCGACGATTACGACGCTTGCGACGATCGCCGCGGCGTTCCTGTTCATCGTCACGAGCGTGGTGAGCGCCGCCTTCGTGCTCGGCATGTTTTCGACCGGCGGCAATCCCGATCCGAGCGCGAAGGTCCGCGTCATCTGGGGCGGGCTTTTGGGGATTCTGGGGGCTGCCATGATCCTCTCCGGATCGATGAATGCGGTCAAAACGCTGATCGCGCTCGGCGCATTGCCGTTCGTTTTCATTACCGTGCTCCTGATGGTCTGCCTGACGAAGGCACTCCTGCAGGACAGCAAAAAGGAACCAGACCATGCTGATCGGTGATCCCGTCGATACGTTTCTCAACCTGGGGACATTCGCCTTCATCGGCGCTATGGTCTGGATCCTGATGCGCCGGCCTTCCGAGTGACCAACCAAAGGCCCTTCAAAGCCAGCCGGACAGGTCGGGGCGGGTCAGCATCAGCCAGACAATGGCAAGCACCGAAATAAAGGCCGGGAAACCGAAAGCGAACCAGACCCGGTAGAGCCTGTGATAGGCAGCGGGAAGCGCTTCCGCGTTCTGCGCGGCAATGACGGCCAGGTTGCGCATCCGCAACTGGATCAGGACAACGGGCAGCCAGAAGACACCGACAATCACATAAAGGCAGAGCGATAGCAGCACCCAGCCTTCCGTAAGCGGCCAGCCGGCCTCACGCGTCAGCAGGTATCCGGTGACGGGCTGCAGGATCGCGGCCGTCGCGGTAAACACCGTGTCGGCCAGCACCACGATACCGGCGACATGCGCGATCAGGGCCGGATTGCCGGAGCGGTTCGACATGACCATGAAAAAGGCGATGCCTGCACCTGTGCCGAGCAGAACGCAGGCCCCGAGCACGTGGGCGAACCGGAGCAATTCGTACCACATCAGCGGTCCTCCAGAACGAGGGAGACGACGAGTGCCAGCACGATGGCCGGCAGAACCTTGACGAAGACCCCGAGCGGGTCCAGCCAGAGATGCGGCGTCAGCACCGTCCCGGCGCCGAGGTAACCGAAGGAAACCGCGATCATCCCGAGGCACGCGGCCCGGGTCCACTTGCGGACAAGCACTGTGATGCCGAGGATCAGATCGATGATCGAGCCGCCGATGACCGCCGTTGCCGCAAGAGTTGAAGCAACACCCTGGTCCGTCAGAACGGCTTTTGCGGCTCCCAGCGAAATCAGGCCGAATGCGCCCGACAGGATCCAGAACAGCGACAGGCATCCGATCGCCAGCGGAAGCAACAGGTAGAACCGCGCAAAGATGCGCTCCTGTGCCGTTGCCGGCAAGTCCGCCAGCGTCTCGCTCAAGGGTCTGAGAGCCACACCGCCGAGGTTTTTCCAGGCGGCAGGGTCTCCGTTGATACCGCCCTTCAACGACAGAAGGGCGTTCGTCCTGAGCGGTGAGCGCCAGCCCAGCCAGCCAAGGGCGTCCGCGGCCCTGCCCGCAAGCCTGAGCGACCAGTCCGGCAGTGCCAGCCGATGCCGCCAGGCCGGGTATCCGAGCCAGTTGCGAACGGTCTGCGTCAGCTCCGAAAAGGTCTGTGTCCCGTCTTCGGTGAGATCGGCAACGAACCGGCTGCCGAGCCTGCCCTCCGATGCCTCGGCAACAGCCGCCGCCAGGTCCTCGACACTGACGGTTTTGATCTCCGCTTGCGGCGCGATCATGATCTGAACAAGCGGAAAGGCGGCCGCAGCGCGCAGAAGGGCCGTGCCGCCATAGGCCTGCGCCCCGACCACCAGGACAGGGCGCAGAACAATCCAGTCGATGCCCGACGCCATCAGGACCGCATCGCCGCGCGCCTTGCTGCGGAAGAAGTCGGTAGGGGCTTCTTCGGAAACACCGGCGGCCGAGATCTGGACGAACCGTGTATCGCTGCCCTTCAGAGCCTCACAGATATTCCGGATCGCCGTTTCGTGGATGGCCATCAGATTGTCGCGCGCACCATCCTGCAGGGCACCGGATGCATTGACCACGACATCCGCATCCCGAAGAAGGGTTCTCCAGTCGCTCGCGGATACGTCGGCGATGTCTCTGAAAACCCAGTCGATGCCGGGCAAAACCTGCGCCGCCGCCGTTTTCGACCGGCCAACACCCGTGACGGAAAAGCCCCGGCGTTGCAGCGCCTTCGCGCAAGCCGCTCCGATGAAACCGTAGGCACCGAGTACAACAGCTTTCTTCTTCATCGGCATTGCCCCCACGGCGGTATGTGTATGATCGTTCGGCTGCGCGTGATCCTGTATAAAGCAAAAAGGCCACCCGGGCAGGCGGCCTTTTCGTCGCTGATGTCAGGTTTTCAAAACCGTCTCAGAGCTTGTCCGTCACCGCCGTGGACGTTGCGCCCTCCGGCTCCTTGGTGATGACCGGATCGGACCCGCCGGCAAGCAGCGACTTGACCGTGCGGTCATAGGCGCTCATGTCCAGCTTCCCGTCGGAGCCATCGACCAGCTTGATGATCTCACCGACCATGCGGATCTGGTGCTTTTCGGTTTGGGCACCCGTTGCGTCGTTTTCGAGGACGATTTCCGCAGCTTCTTCCGGATTTTCAGCCGCGTAGGCCCAGCCTTTCATGGACGCGCGCACGAAACGGGCGAGCTTGTCGACCATGGCCGGATCTTCCAGGCTGTCTTCCAGAACGTAGAGGCCGTCTTCCAGTGTCGCGACACCCTGGTCTTCATATTTGAAGACAACGAGTTCGTCCTCCGGAATGCCCGCGTCGATCACCTGCCAGAATTCGTTGTAGGTCATCGTCGAGATGCAGTCGGCCTGCTTCTGCAGGATCGGATCAACGTTGAAGCCCTGCTTCAGAACCGTCACGCCGCCATCGCTGCCATCGGTCGGAATGCCGAGCTGGCTCATCCAGGACAGGAACGGGTACTCGTTGCCGAAGAACCAGACACCGAGCGTCTTGCCTTTGAAGTCTTCCGGCGACGCAATGCCCGTGTCCTTGCGGCAGGTCAGCATCATGCCGGACTTCTTGAACGGCTGTGCGATGTTGACGAGCGGCACGCCCTTCTCGCGCGAGGCCAATGCCGACGGCATCCAGTCGATGATCACGTCGGCGCCGCCACCGGCGATCACCTGCGGCGGCGCGATGTCCGGGCCGCCCGGCTTGATGGTCACATCAAGCCCTTCCTCGTCATAAAATCCCTTGTCTTTCGCAACGTAGTAACCTGCAAACTGGCCTTGAGTGACCCACTTAAGCTGCAAAGTCAGCTCGTCGGCCGCCTGGGCCGCACCTGAAATCAGGCCTGCTCCCAATGCAGATACAAGCGCAAGACTTTTCAACGTCTTCATTGCCATTCCCCTACTTGTTTTGAACCCTGCGCTGCTGGCCGGGCCCTTCTCTGGTTTTTGTCAACCTCTGCAAGCCGTTCCGTCAAACGGGTCCCAACCGTTTGCTGTGACTGCAGTAAATTGGCCAAACCCGACCGTAGGGGCATTCTGCCTTCTCGACAACCGATCTGACCAAATGGTCAAGAAAATTTAGAAAGCTGCCGCACTGCTGGTCAAGGTTATTTTTTGGTCAAGCCCCATTTCCATGCAATTTTGCACGCCGGGCGGCGTGGCGCGGGGATTCACCCGCCACCCGGACACGCATGACTGCCCTTGTGATCAAGCCGACGCGGCCGTGTCCAGAACGCCCGGAGCTTCCTCCAGCAATGCTTCAATGCGCCCGAGCATTTCCTTGCGCTCGTTGCTGCCATCCGCAGAGTAGTTGAGGTTCTTGAACAAGGATGTCTGCTCGGTGAAGAACTTGCGCACGGCGTCCTTGTCCTCGAACGCGAAGCCAGTGGTCGCGATCCTGTACACGAGATTGAACGTCTCCTGCTGGCGCGTCAGGGGCGCGGAGACATCGACGTCGTCGAACGCATCCTGCTGGAGATAGACCATGTCCAGGAAGAGCGCTTTTTGCTGCAGCACGAAATCCTCGGTGGAAACGCCCTCCTCCCCGGTCACCTGCATCATGCGGGTGATCTCGTCTCCCCGGCGCAACAGGTCGATCATCTCCTCCACTCTCGGCACCCAGTCGGGACCGATGTTGTCGGCGTACCAGTCACCAAGCTGCGCGTGATAGCGGGACCAGGACAGAAGCGGATCGACCGCGGGGTAAAAGCGCTTATAGGCCCGTTCCGACGAGAGCCCGAGGAAGGTCTTGACAGTGCCGAGGGTCGACTGGGTCACCGGCTCCTCGAAATTGCCGCCCGCAGGCGACACCGTGCCGATCATGGTCAGGCTGCCGGTATCGCCATTGGCCGTCTTCAGGACACCGGCCCGCTCATAGATGCCCTTGATCGAGGAATCGAGATAGGCGGGGAAGGCCTCTTCTCCCGGGATCTCCTCAAGGCGTCCCGAGGTCTCGCGCATTGCCTGGGCCCAGCGCGAGGTGCTGTCGGCGATCAGCAGGACGTCATATCCCATCTGGCGGTAATACTCGCCGAGGGTGATGCCGGTATAGATCGACGCCTCGCGCGCCGCCACCGGCATGGACGAGGTGTTGCAGATGATGACGGTCCGGTCCATCAGCGTGCCGTCGCCGGACGGGTCCGGCTGATGCGGAAACTCGGTAATGGTTTCGACCACCTCGCCCGCACGTTCGCCGCAGGCAACGACGATGACGATGTTGACCGCGGAAAACCGTGAGATCAGCGACTGCAGAACCGTTTTTCCCGCACCGAAGGGGCCGGGGATGCAGCCCATCCCGCCGCGGGCGATGGGAAAGAACGTGTCGACGAGGCGCAATGTCGTGATCAGCGGTTCGCTCGGATAGAGACGTTCGCTCTGCCCGGCCTTGACCAGTCCTTCTGGGATCGCGCGCCGCACCGGCCAGTGCTGCACCATGGTGAGGTCCCGGGTTTCGCCGCGGTCGTTTTTCAGCGTGGCGACAATCTCGCTGATCGTGAACGTGCCTTCACGAATACGCTCTACCGACCAGTTTCCGCGCAGCGCAAACGGGACCATGACCCTGTGTTCGAACCGGCCTTCGGGGACGGTGCCGAGCGTGTCGCCCGCCTTGACCGGGTCGCCGGACTTCACCGCCGGTTCGAAGGCCCACTTCCTGTTCTCGTCGAGCACGTTGGTCAGGACGCCGCGCGGCAGGAAAAACCCGTGTTCGGCGGCGATATTTGCCAGCGGGTTCTGCAGGCCGTCGAACACGGTGCTGAGCAGGCCCGGACCGAGGGCCACGGACAGCATTTCGCCACTCTGGATGACCTTGTCGCCAACCCTTACACCCGCTGTGCTTTCAAAGACCTGGGCCTCGGCCGACTTGCCGCGCACGCGCAGCACTTCCGCCTTGAGATACTCGCGCGGTTTGCCGTCGCGTTCGGGACCATGCGGAATGATGTAGACCACTTCGTTCTTGATCAGCGGTGCATCCTCAAGCGGGGCAAGCGTCACCAGATCATCCTGAACGGCAATGATCTGGGCTGTGGGCTCCGGAAGCTGGACATGGCTTGTCATGAAGAGGCTCCCTCAAATGATGGCGTCTTGTCTGAAAGTAAATCGTTTTCCACTGCAATCGGTGTTGGCGTTTCGGTTTCGCCGAGCGCTGCCGCCACAAGCGCCTGCAGCCGTGCCTTGGCATCCTCTTCGCCGTATCTGGACCAGCGTTCGACGATCACCCAGCGCAGCACATAAATGGCCACGGCCTCGAAATCGAATTCGTGCAGCGCGCCATAGTGATCAAGCTGCCGGAACACCTGGGTCAGTGTCAGCCGCTCAAGAGCGATGTGGTCCCCGGCCCGCATCAGCCGATGCGCCTCCGCGATCCAGGGCATGAAATGCCCAAGGCCGAAGGACGGATCACTCCAGTTAGCCCTGATCCGGCCCGACCACCGGCCGTAACCCCATGCGGCTACATCACCCGGCGTTTCCTGACCCGCATGCCGCCGCCGCAGGGCTGCGATCAGCGTGCGGGTTTCCATGCGGGTGCCGACCAGGTGCTGAAGGTCCGGATAGTCCTTGAGATCGTCCATCACCTGTTTCGCGCGCGCGATGACCTCAAGGTCCGCGTCGTATCTGGCAACCCCCGCCCAGGCCGTGATTTCGACCAGTTCCTTCAGCAAATGCTCGTGCTCATCCTCGAGCATCGACAGACGTTGCTTCAACCGGAACTGTGAAATCGGCACTTCCTTCCGTGTGAAAAGGTCCCCCAGATGCGGCAGGCTGGTGACAAGCGAAATGTACTGGTGCGGGTGGGACATGACTACCTGAGCACCCCTTCCATCACTGCCCGCAGACGCGGCTGCAGATGGCGCTTCAACAAGGTGGCGATCGCCTCTTCGGTCAGATCGATCGAGACATTCCGGTCTGTCAGCTTCACCTTGATCCCGTCAAAGCCAGGGGCCGTGGAGAAGGTGACGCCGTCGCGCAAGGCCTCTCCGGCCAGAGCGATGACAAAATGCGTCAGGGTTCCGGGCTCGACCGCCTCCGGCGACTGCTTCAGTTCCTCGAAGGTGACCACCTTCTCGGGAAGCACGATCTCCATGGGTTCGGTGTCGACGACCGAGGCGTTGTCCTTCGCGTTGGCTGCCATCGCCAGGATGAGTTTTTCCAGGAACTTCTCGTCGCCGAGCGTCGTGCCGACAAGGCGTCCGGCTTCCTGCTGGATCCGGTCACCCAGCTCATTCCTGAGGCTCAGAACCAGATCGCGCGCCGCGACCTTGAGGCCGTCCTCGGTCGCCGCCTTTTCCTTTGCGGCCTCCGCCCTGGCCTCGGCAAGCAGTGCGTCGGCGCGTTTCTGCGCTGCCGACACGATCTCGTCCGCCTTGGCCTTGGCCTTGGCGAGGATCTCGTCGCCTTCAGACTGTCCGGCTGAGACCCCTTCCGACTTCAGCCGGTCAATCAGGGCCTGAACGCCGGCCCCGGCGGCATTTTCCAGATCTGCCGATCCGTTTTCCTTGGACATGACCGCCTCCTAACTCGGGATCGAGCCGGCCAGAACCAGCGCAAAGACCAGTGCGAAAACCGAGAAGCCCTCCAGCACCGCCGCCGGCGCCAGCGATATGCCGAAGATCTCCGGCTTCGCCTTGGACGCGTGGATCGCCGAAGCAAGAACCTCGCCCTGGCGGATGCCCGTGATCATCATCGTGAAACCCGACAGCACGCCGATCCCGAAGAGCGCCGCTCCGTTCGCCGCGTCCACGCTCGACTGTTGCAAGGAGAACATGATGACGATGCCGTAGATCACCTGAGACGACGGCATGAGCGAGACACCGATGAACCGGCCATAGCCGCCATCGCTGTCCAGCATGGCGCCGATCGCGGCGCTGCCGCCGAGCGCGCACCCCCAGGCGCTGCCGATCGCGCCAAGCGCCACCGGCGCGTAAAGTCCAAACCAACCGAGAGCCACAACGAATTCGTTCACAGGCGTGTCTCCTCTTTCTTGAAAGACCGGAAGGGCTTGCCTTCGTCTTTCAGACCCCAATTGAAAAACTCAATGACATTCAGGCGCAGTCCGTGGACGCAGCCCGCGATCAGACCGAGCCCGATATTGATGGCGTGGCCGATCGCGAGAACCAGGATGGCGATCAGAATTCCGATCCCCGGCACGGCCTGGTTCAATTGCCCGGACAGCGAATTTATGGTTTCCGCCAGCGACGCGGCCGCCAGGCCCAGTGCGAACAGGCGCATGTAGCTGAGGACGTCGGAAAAGATGTTCACGATGCGCGCCAGCGCCGCCAGGCCGTCAAAGAGCCGCAAGCCGCCGGCCTTGACCGAATCCACCTTGCGGTCGCTGCCGAAGAAACCGACCATGAGCAATCCGGCAACGACGGCGGCCGGGCCCATTTTGGCCAGGATCGTCGCCTGCCCCAGGAATGTGCCAAGCCCGCCCAGCGCAACGAGGCACCAGCCCAGGGGCTGGAACCGTCCGCTCGGCGTCGTTTCGTGCACCGCGCGCATCAGATTGGCGAGGACGATGTGGACCACGCCGATCGTCAGCGTGATCTTCATCATCGTGTCGACATCCTTCAGGTTCATGACCTTGAGGTGCCCGAGAAAACTGTCCGGTGATGGCGCAATGCCGAAATAGCTGCCGGTTGCGACACCGAAGGCCGTCGTGGAGACCATGAGCCAGGCGGACATGCGGAACAGCCGCTGCCCGAGCGGAGATCCGGTGAAGCGCCGGCGGAACAGGAAGAGCAGAAGCAGCAGCAGCAGCCCGTAGCCGGCATCGGTCATGATCATGCCGAAGAACAGGATGAAGGACACGTAGACGATGGCGGACGGGTCCCAGTCCCGGTATCCGGGGGTCTGATAGAACTCGACCAGGTCTTCGCCGCCTTTCATCGGCCGCGCGTTTTCCAGAAGGGTCGGCGGCTTGTCTTCATCGGAGACCTCGTCAAACAGGACGGCGAGACCGAGTTTGTCGGCGAGATGCTGAATCTCGTCCTTCTGATCCTTTCGCGCCCAGGCCTGCATCACGAACAGCCGCTCGCTGTCCGCGGTCTCCAGTGCCGCGCGCCGGCGGCGCGACTGGTCGCGCGCGGCGGCCAGGTTCCGGGCCAGCAGGAAACGCCATTTCGTCAGGAGCTGCCGCTGAAGCTCCAGTTCTTCCAGCTCGACCGCAGCCTGTTCGTACCGGCGTCTGAGTTGCGAGAGCGACAGCGCGCCGACATGAACGCGCGCCACCGGCATGGCGCCGGCCGGCGGTTCCTCCGGAGACAAGAGGACGACGTAGGCCCGATACTTGTCCCGGTGCACGATTTCCATGATCTTGCCCGCCGGATCGACCTGTTTCAGCTTGCCCGCCGGCACGACATAAAACCAAAGCCTGTTGTCACCGATTTCCGCCAGATCGGAGAAGCTGAACTCACCCCAGGGTTCGACATCCCGGATCCGGCGGTCCAGCTGTTCGAGCCGGTCCCGGCACGCCTTCAGAGCTTTCCGATTGGACAAGGTTTGCGCGACCACCGTTTCCAGATCGAAATCATCGGGTTCGGTCACGGGACGCCGCTGAACGGGACACTCCACGAGCCAGCGCAAGGCCTCGACGGATTCGCGGCCAAGTCCGGCAGGAACCGCCTCAAGCTCCTTTTGCGCCGAACTCAACGGGATCAGGTGAAGCATGCCGAACGACTGGGCTGCTTCCAACACGTCATCCTTGTCGTCCAGAATGCCGACCAGACTGACCTTTGTGAGCGGAACGATGGTCACAGCTCAGCCATCCTTTCCTCAGCGCTCCTGGCAGCTGTCTTGCGTTTGGAAATCTTGGCGCGCACAACCGCGTCGCGTTCCGCGTCGGCAAGCGCCATGCGGATCTTCTTGATGTTCCGTTCGGCCTGCGGGATGAGAACCTTCTCGAACAGGTTGACCCTTCTTGAGATCACCGCCTCGGCCTCGACGAGCTTCGCAATGCGCTCGCGCGCGACGTCCCGTTCGAGGTTCAGACGCAAGAGATCGTGCATGCCCTCGACATAGGGATCGATCCAGTGCGGGCGCGCCAGAAGCGAGTAGGGCTTCGTCTCGACATCGATGTCGTCAAGAACCGGCAGGATGGTTCCCGACAGGTTCTGCTCGCTGCGCACGACGTGCTTCAGTGTCACCAGCCCTTCAAGCGGAACGTGCTTGTTTGCGATCATCGGCAAGGACGCCGCCAGATCCGTGAACCGCTGCTCGTAGTCGCGCTCGAGACGGGCAAGGGTCTCCTTCGCCTTGGCGCGCTCTGCCATGATCTGCAGGCGCTTCAGTTCCAGGGACGGCAGGAAACGCCGGTACTCGGCAAGCTGTGTGCTCTCCCGGGCGAGCGAGGACTTGTTCAGCGCGAGACGGGCCATCAGGCGACCGCCTCGTCATCACTCCCGACTGTCTCCGTCGGCTTTTTCGGGAAATACTTGTCGATCAGCCCCTGCTTCATGAGGAGCTGTTCCGGTTCAAAGCACTCGGCGAGCGTCTGCCAGCACAGGTCCAGGGCTTCCTCGAGGGGCCTGGACACCTCGATATCCATGAACCGCTTGCGGAAAAGCGCACCGAACTTGAGCAGCTGGTGGTCATAGTCCGAAAGCTCGAAGGCCATGGACTGCTTCTGTTCGGCATCGCGGGCACCGGAATAGAACCGGATCATCGTGTTCATGATCTGGTTGTGGTCTTCCCGGGTAACCTTGCCGATCACATGCTGTTTCAGGCGGGACAGCGAGCCGAAGGGATCGATGACACCGCTGTGGAGATAGAACTGTCCTTCGGTGATGTAACCGGTGTTGTCCGGCACGGGATGCGTGACGTCGTTGCCGGGCATGGTCGTCACCGTGAGGATGGTCACGGACCCCGACCCCTTGAAGTCACAGGCCTTTTCGTAACGCCGTGCAAGCTGGGAGTAGAGATCTCCCGGATATCCCCTGTTCGCGGGCACCCGCTCCATGGCGATCGACACTTCCTTCATGGCATCGGCGAAGGCGGTCATGTCCGTCAGGAGCACAAGCACGCGCTTGCCTTCCTCTACGGCAAATTTCTCGGCGACAGCCAGCGCCATGTCGGGAACCTGCAGCCGTTCCACGACGGGATCGGATGCCTGGTTGATGAACATCACCGTACGCGGAAAGACACCTGCGTCCTCGAACTGCTTTCTGAAAAACGCGTAGTCATCGAAAATCAGTCCAAGACCGCCGAAGACGACGATATCCGCGTCCGCCTGGATGCCGATCCGTGCCAGGAACGGGTTGTAAGGCTCGCCGGACACGGAGAAAATCGGAATTTTCTGACTTTCGACCAGGCAATTGAAGATATCGATCATCGGCACATCCGTGCGGATCATGCGCGATGCAAGGACACGCTTCATGGGATTGGCGGACGGTCCGCCGATGGGCACGGTCGGGTCGCTCGACAGGTCCGGGCCCTGGTCGATCGGATGGCCCGCGCCGTCAAACACACGGCCCAGGATATTGTCGGAATAGGTGACCTTGGCGGCTTCGCCGAGAAAACGGACTGACGCGTTGTTAGCCAAACCCTTTGTGCCGGAATTGACCTGCAGCGACACCATGTCGGATTCGATGTTGATCACCTGGGCCAGCGACGATGCGCCCTCGCCTGTTTCCACCAGCGCCAGATCCCCCAGACACGGCCGCCCCTCCGAGTCGGATCCGGATGCCGACACCTGTATCCGGATGATGTCGCCTACAATGTCGACAATGCGGGTATGAGAGACGAGCATTGATACTCCCCCGGGGATGAAAGGCGTTAAAACTCAATCCTTAAGCGAGAGGTCCGGGAACAGTTCAGACCCCACCCTGAAGCGATATCTTAGGCACCATTGCAGTTTCGATACAACCTGGGGCACCAAAACCAGATGCTTGAGACATCAACCTGAACGAAGTTAACCGAGAAACGACGACGTGCGTATGACCTGGATCATTTCCGGCACGTGCCTGATCGCGCAGACGGTGTCCAATTTTGCACCTAACCCGTTTTGCCCCACCCCGCTGCACGGTCCCGAGCACCGCCGCGTTCCAGTCAACACGGAGGCGATTGCTGCAACCGGCGTTCGCGACGGCCACCCGGCAGAATGCCCTTGAGGCAAAAGTTCAAACACGAAGCCTGCGCAGAATAGCAGATGTATTCGTGCCCGCTGCACCGAAACAATAGGCATTTTTCCAGAAACAGATACAACCCGGTATACAATTATTAGTTATAACTTCCCATACGTAACTTTAGAACTGAATCAATGCATTCATTAAAACCTGATTTGCATAAACCTGGGTATGTAATCAACTTTTCTATTTCTTTTTTTGTTAAATTAATGTTCTGTTAACTTGCTGCTAGAGAAAAAAACAAGTTTTGCTCGAATCCGGATGCTGTCGGGGTTCTTGCTATCGATGCGTGTGTGGAGAGCAAATTGACGGACCAAGCAAACGACCACAGCCTGGAACTCACCCCGCCGCCAACCTCGACAAAACGCAAGATTTCAAGCGCGCACCACGCGCGAACGGGTCAGTCGTCCGGCGACCCGGACGACAAAAAAGCTGTTGTGCGAAGCGACCTGGGCACGATCCTGCTTCACTGGACGCTTGTCGTCGCGATCGTGACCAGTCTCGTAACCGGACTGAGACTGTCTGCGGATGCAGAGGGAGCCTGGTTCTCCAAGTTGTTCGAGCCGATCCTGCCCCAGGGCGAGATCTGGACATGGCACTATCTGTCGGCGGTGTTCGTGCTGGCGCTGATCTTTGCCTATGCGGCCTACATGTCGGCGGCGCGGCTGAAGCGGCGCATCTCATCCAAGAAGGTCGTCGTCCTGTCTCTGCCGGCGAGCAACAAGCTGCGCATCGCGGCCGTCAACGTCATCGCGTACTGGATCCTGTTCGGCGCCGTGCTCACGCTGACCGCGACGGGTGTTCTCCTTTATCTCGGACACGGCGGCCTGTGGGTGACCGTGCATTACATTTCCGCACTGACCGTCTTGGGCTACATCGTGGCACATGTCGTCCTGCACTATTTCTATGGCGGCCTTGTTCAACTTCTGCGCCTGTTCAGGCCGCAGCCTCTCAGGTACTTCCCCGGAATGGGGCGGCACCCGCTGCTGAAATCGCTGGCGCTCGGCGCCGTGGTGATCGCCGCCGCCGTTGCACTCGACTTCGGCACCCGGGGGGATCTTTATGTCTCGCAGGCATCGGCGCTGCCGAAACTGGACGGTGTGCTCGATGATGCCGCGTGGCAGGACGCGCGGCCGGTCTTCGTCCGCACGCATCAGGGCGCCGGGCTGGAAGGTACGGGCGAGTCCACCGTCGAGGTTCGCGCGGCACAGGTCGGCGACAAGATTGCCTTTGCGTTCCGCTGGGAAGATGCGAACCGGTCGCTGAAAAGGCATCCGCTCATCAAGGAAGAAGGCGGCTGGCGGATGCTCAACAACCGGGCCGACATTTCCGACGAGACGGCCTATTACGAAGACAAGTTCTCGGTCGCCTTTTCAAAAACGGACGCGTTTGGCGGCGGCGATTCCACTCATATGGGCCCCAAGCCCCTGGGCGACAAGCCGGCTTCCCTGCACAAACGCGGCCTGCACTACACGACAGACGGCAGCCTCATCGATGTCTGGCAGTGGAAGGCCTCGCGCGGCGGCATGCTGGGCAAGGTCGACGACATGTGGTTCGGCACGCCCGTCGAACCGAACGAAGCCCAGGTCGCCGGCAAGAAGCGCTACAGCGCCGGGTATGGCGCGGACGAGGGCAAGTCGTTTTACGTCTACAACTACAAGAAACGGCCGGGGTCCAGCTACGAGGGCGCCGTGGATGTCCTGCGTCTACCCGTTGACTACAAAGAGACGGCAAGGTTGATGGGACATCTCGACCTGTCGATTGAAGCAACAGACGACGAAGGGTCGCAGTGGTGGATGTTCGATGCCGAGAGCGTTCCTTACTCAGAGGAAATAGACGCTGATATCCCGATCGGCACCGTCATTCCCGGCGTGCTGATCACGGGCGAATATCTGGGCAGCCGTGCCGATCTCGACGGCGGCGCCAAATGGCAGGACGGCTTCTGGACGCTTGAAGTGATCAGGGACATGGACACGGGAAACCACCAGGACCTTCCCATGGAAGACGGTCTTTTCGTCTGGCTCTCCGTGTTCGATCACAATCAGACCCGGCACACGCGCCACTCCCGGCCGGTTCGCCTGACATTCAACTGACAAAGCAACGCACCAGTACGGACACACCTCATGTCGAAAAGCACCTGCACCGTTACGATCAACGGAAAGAAGATAAAGGCGAATGTCGGCGACACACTGATTGACGCGGGCCTCGGCGGGCGGCTGGTCCTGCCGCATGACTGCTGTTCGGGACAATGCGAGACCTGTCGCGTGCGCGTGCTCAACGGAAATGTCGATGCCTTCGGGACAGAAGAAAAAAGTACCGTTCTGGGATGTCTCGCCGTTCTGGAAGGTGACGCGGAGATTTCGTACGACCCCGTGCCCATCGTGAAGACGGTGAAAGGCACGGTCGCGAGCATCCGCACGATCAAGGACGACTATCTGGAAGTCCGGGTCAAAACGGTCAGGCCGGTCACCTGGTTGCCCGGGCAGTACCTTCGGGCGACGTTTTCCGGCTACCCGGCACGGGACTACAGCCCGACCACGCCGCTCAACCTTGATGCGGAAGAGGACGTGGTCGTCTTTCACATCAAGGTGTATCCCAACAGCATCGTGTCCTCGAAACTCGGCACGGAGATCGCGCCGGGGCACAAGGTCAAGCTGCGTGGCCCGTTCGGCAACGGGTTTTTGAGGCGCCAGCCGGAACCGATGGTGCTGACATCGACCGGAACCGGCTTCGCACCGATCTGGGCGATCGCGGTGGCTGCGATCCTGGGTCAGCCGGACCGGGACCTGAGACTGGTCGTCGGTTCCAGGACACGGGACGGCCTTTACATGCGCGATGCCGTCCGCTGGCTTCGCAACCGCGGCGTTTCCGTGACGCTGACGGCGAGCGATGGAGACGGCGACACCGTCATGACAGCCCGGCCCTACGAATTGCTCGGGGAGTTGACGCCTGACCACGTGATCTATTCGGCAGGCGCGCCCTCGCATGTCGAAGCAACGCGGGACGTCGCCCGGCAGGCCGGCGCTACGTTCTATGCGGACCCGTTCTTCGTGGCAGAGGAAAGCAGCAATCTGAAGCTGCTTGCGTCGTCCCTGCTTCGCAAGGCAAAGACACCTTTTGCCGCAGCCACCGCCGGATAGGTGGTAGGGAAGCGTATTAAGTTTCGCGAGGAGCATAAGACTTCGCGAAGCGTTGGGCTGCCATCCAGCTGTCTTCAAAAATTACAACAACTTAGACAGAAGTCGACAATCTGCCCAAGTTTTTGTGACATGAGCTTCACCTCGTCCCGAAATGGGTTTGCGGATTTCGAATCGAGCCGGAAAGTCAGGCTTCTTACATCGCCCAACATTCGCTGAGCAGGGACCATTTTCGGCCTATTGCGGCCATCTGAGAACATGAAATCCAAAGACCGCTTTGAGATCCCGAACTTACGGCCGCGCAATTTCTGGAGGTTGGATTGTTTAACGCCGCGCCGTGAGATGAGGGCTTATTGTTCTGGTTGGTCCAGCCAATGTTGCAGACGGGTACTCATCAAACAACTGTCTATAAGCAGCGGCAAAGCGACCGAGATCAAAGAAACCGAGGGACATAGCTACCTTGCTGACGCTGGTGTCATTTGGGCCGGAAGCTCTGAAGCGCCGACGCGCAGCATGAAGTCGCCACTTCTTAAGAAGTTGAATCACTGTACAGTCAAATTGATCGCGGATACCGCGTTCGAGCGTACGCTCATTGACGTCCGCGGAACTGCATAGGTCCCGAACCGAAATGCATTCACCTTCTATGGCTCGAAGATATTCCAATGCGGCGGAAACTGCCGCGGATTGTGCTCCCGGTTTTCCAGCTAGCGTGGTTTCATTTCCCGGCAGCACGGCGCTCGAGATTGCTAGTTCAATGCTATCTTGCATTGTGTCTATCCGATGTTGCGTGTGATTGGAAACCTCATTCGGCGAAATACGAAAAACATCGCGTATCGCTCCATATAGACGTGATATCTCTACCTGCGAGGAACCAATTGCAAAACTTCGGCTTTTGGCGAGTAGTTTTTCTACTGATAGTGCAAGGGATGGCTCAAATTGAAATGAAAGGTCCAATTGAACGCTGAAAATTTCCAGGTCACCCTGATACTTCGCTTCGTATAGGTCGTCTGTCACCGAATAAAGGTGACCAGATTTAGTAGTTTGACCGCAAAAACTAGCTTTCCCCTGATTGAAAACTGGAATTGCCAAAATGAGTTGATCTTGGGGCGGCATACCAATCAGTCTCATGCCACTGTTGTAGGTCTCATGGCACAAGGTCATTCCGGGAAAGGACGCGTACTCAAACTCAAAAGACCGGTTCGCGGAACCGTCGCAGTCGACCAACAGGTGCCATGGCACTAGGGCCATTTCGAGTTCAGACGGATCTTTTGATGAAAAATCGCCAATCTGCATTTCAGGGCACGCTTACCGGGAAGGACAGTCTGAACCAAACTTGATCTTAATAGCAAGTACAGACGTTAAGCTATAGCTATCCCGTTATTGATGTCCGCATTTAGTTACGCAGGCATTCAATCAACGTGAGTTCCCCAAAACTTCGGGCAACACATTACCACTTGCTCCGGACGGCGGCACCGTGCCGGCGACAGCGGCCAAGGTCCTGGCAACATCGATTGTTTGCACCCGTCGCGTCACCTTTTGTGGCTCCAGCCCGAACCCGGCGAAAATGATGGGCACGAACGTATCATAATTCCAGGGCGTGCCATGGGTAACTGTAATCGTCAGTCCATCCAGATCTGCGATGAAGTAGCCTGGATCGTTCACCAGCATGATATTGCCTGAACGCAACGGGTGATGGTTGTTGCGAACGGCCCTTGCGGGCAAGGTATCAGGCAAAGTTCCGCGTTCAACATCTTTTGCCGTTACAGCCATTGCTATGCCGTCAAAAGCTGCAACTTCATTGGCCACTGCTGTTTCCAGAGCATCCAGATCGATCGATGGATCGCTCAGTAGATCATTTGCAAGGTATAGGTATGGATGGCTATAGGAGCCGATCAATGGACCATCTATCCCGAACGTTTCTTTCAATCGGGAGATCGCAGGTTCAGTGTCCCAAGTATCGACCCGGATTATACCGGATTCTGAACCAATGCTTTCCAAATATCCCGGCGCTTCAGGAGCCCCGTGATCGGCAGACAAGACGATAAGTGTGTTGTTCAGGCCGATTTTTTGATCCACATAGGCAAGGAGGTCTGCAAGCGTTCGATCAAGCTGCAACAATCCGTCCTCGCTCTCGAGGCTGGAGGGGCCAAACACATGGCCAATGTAGTCCATCGCAGAATAACTGACGGACAGGAAGTCCGTAATGTCATCCTGACCGAGCCCTTCGGCATCAATCAACGCCTTGGCGAAATCGGTTGTGAGCCTGTCTCCGACCGGGCTGATGGTCAAGAAAGTCGTGTAGTACGGATCTTCGAACCAACCAAACTCGTGCGGGAATGTGCGCCCGTACCCAGCAACATCCGTTTCCCATGGCTGGTCGTCGCGATCTGCAAAGAGATAAGTTTCTCGGGGATGTAAGAGTGTCCAGGACTTTCCAGTGTAGATAAAGGGCTCGTTTTTTATATTCCACTCTTTCACCCACTCCGGGTATTCCCGATAGTAATAGTCGGACGTTACAAACTGCGCATTTGCCTTTGAGAACCAAAACGCCTTTCCGGCACGCCCGGCCAATGGAACCGCGCCCCGGTCCTTGACTGAAACTCCGAATACCTTGGCCTTTCCGGCCGTGTATGAGGAAAGCTCGTCCGCGAATGTCGTTGCCATAAGGGCGCGCGGCGAGCGTCCATCGCTCGTTGCTGCGGCCTGAGTGCCATCCAACTCGGTCTCGCTGTTTATTCCTGCTCCTTCAGATAACAGGGAATAATCAGGGTCTTCTATGTTGTAGACGACATGACCTTTTTCCCGATCAAACCACAGATTGCCGACCATGCCGTGCACAGAAGGGTGGGCGCCGGTTGCCAGCGTTGCATGTCCGACAATGGTCTCCAGGTTGGCATGGCCGTGGTGGGCGTCGATATAGTGGACCCCCTGATCAAGGAGATACTTGAAGCCGCCTTCGCCCAACCTGTCATAATACCGTCCGGGCAGATCTCCCCTGAGTTGGTCAACGGTGATTTGAAGGATCAGCTTCGGCTTATCCTGCGCCATCGTGCTGGTTCCGCAAACACTAAGAGTTGTCGCGAAAGCGAGTGTGACGAACGCGTTTTTCATGGATATCTGGCCTCTCCCTCAGCTTCCCACCGTCACCATTTCAGGCGATCACCGGCACATAGTTTTTGCGCACAAGACAGGCGCAAGTTTTACCCTCCGGCAATCATTCGGCAAAAAACTTATTCTACAACGGTGAAGTCGCTTGGCTTCCAGGACCTGTCGAACCAGGGCTCCAGTGGACCGTAAAGGCGGACGATTGAGCTGAAGGTCTTTCCAGGCATAGTCTGGACCCAATTGCTTTCCTTGCCCTCCGGCGGCGTCGATGAAAACCATATGGTGTAGGAGCCGTCATCGTTCGGCTGCAAACCTTCCCTAAAGTTGTCTATCCCCGCTTCAATCTGGTCAGTTTCCAGAAGGCTTCGGTGCTGGTTTGAATAGACAGTGAAGGACCAGAAGTCCTTGGCGGGAATTGGCGCGGGCATGGTGACGGTATAGACCTTATCACCTGACAGATATTCGCCGTTTTCATCCTGTGCGGTAAAGGCATAGGTTGATCCGGTTCCCACAGCCGACTGCGCCATCGCCGGTGTGACGCCAATCGCCATGTAGTGAAAGAAGGTTCGCCAATCCGGCACAAGCGTTCCGGTTTCATTTTCGAACAGGTAGCTTTCCGGCGCATAGGGCGAGAACCACTGCCGGTCATCCCAGAAATAGAGCTCACGATCGCGGGGGGTGTAACTGACTGCCCGGGCCGTTGCGTTGCCAACAGCCGCGGAATCGATCAGGATTTTTTTCATTCGCGGATCCGGGTCGAAAGATTTGCCCTTTTCGATACCTATCGATGCCCAGAGCGCAGCGTTGTCACGAGTGAAGGCGCTGGCTGGCTCATATTGCACGGTGGCGTTCAATTCTTCATAGAACTCGAAGTCATTGGCATGGATCGTATTGTACTGCACGCCCGCGAGGTTCACAAATTCCGGTGCGGGCGGGTTGTCGGCTTGCGAGAAAGGATAAAGGCGCCAGTTTTTCTTGACGTGTTCGGCCGTCAGAGGAATGTCCTCGTCGATGACAAAGGCACGCATCAGCAATCCATTGCGATACGATGGTGTGCGGACGATGAAATAGTCCTCGTTCGGCAGTTCACCTTCATAGGAATCGTGCACGAAGAGATACTTGCCGCCCTGTCCCCGATCGGGACCGGTAAAACCGACATCCGCCACAAAGCGGAAATAGGCATCCATCACCGGACCAAGAACGCCCGAGGGCACTTCCATCACCGTTGGGCCGTCTTTGACATTGATCTCGGCAATTCCGTACATCGTTGTTGTGTTCGGTGTCAGCCACAATGTGCGAGCGTCGAACATCGCTTCATGTAGGCCGAGACTGAACGTGCCCATTCCAGCCTGTTTCATACCTTCAAGGTAGCCATACATGGAAGCAGCAGGAATACCGGTCAGAAATGTCTCTACGCCCCGATAGAAATCTAGATTGTCAAAGACCTTTTTAACCGTTTCAGGGCTTGGTGCTCCGTCGTCAAAGTGCAATGTGCCGAGCGCCTGTGTTTCCACGACATCGGGCGTCATAATGGACGCGGGAACATCCGCTGCGAATTTCGGCTCTTTTGCCTGAGATGTCATGGGTACCACCATCAATGATGCTGCAATTGCGGATTTGAGAAGTCTTGCTTTCATGCCTGCCAACCTTGCAGTCGCTTTTTCATGCCACCTGGCGGTAACCGAAAACTGTTTTGAGAACCTGCGGCCAATTATTTGGCCACAGGCTTGAACTGATTAGTTCGCGGCCGTCATTTCCGGCAGGACATATTCACCTGCACTGACACTCGGGGTCGGTCCGTAGACACGCATCAGGATCGAGAAATTGTCGACAGTATCGAGACGGTTGGGCACGTCGCCGCAGGCTTCAGAAGAGCCATAATGGGCGGTAAAGGTCCCATCGGGATTCATTTTGGTTGTGCCGTCGTTCAAGACGGCCCGGTCGTCGCTGAACATGTAGCCTTCGGAGTTGTACATGGTGATCGACCAGAAGTGACGGTGTTCGGGCACGTCGTAGGTCGCAGTGTAGCAAACCTCGCTGGCGTTCGCGCCTTCGGGGCTGGGTTGCAGGATGTAGACGGTTTCATAGTCCGGGAACAGGCCCCAGGAGCTGGCAACAGCAATCCGGTGGTGTTCAGGTGTGGTGGCCCCGGACGCCCGCGTGTCCTGCCAGGTTGGCGGATATTGCCTGAAGTCGCGAGCCTTTGCTTCGTATTCAGCGCGCATTTCCAGCATTTTCGCCCAGTCCCAGGTTACGTCGAGCGGCTCATGGCTGCCGGAGACCACGTTCACCTGGCGCAGGATGTTCCGAGCGATCTTGATGTCGTCCTTGTCATTGGGGTCTCGCACCTGGATGCGCGGAATGACAGAGACCCAACGCGTGTCCTGCGGCCCAAAATGATAGGTGCCTGGAAGCGACAGGATGTCGACCGTGAAATGATCCTGGTCGAGGATGTAGATCGACGCATAACGTCCATCTGGGACGTCCGGCAAGGTGATAGAAAAACCTTCACTGGTATCGACCGGAATACCGGAATAGAGCGTGTCGCGGTTCATGCGCGGAACGACTTGACGATCAGTGGGTGTGGGAACTGCATAAAAAACGCCCCGATTCATGCCCCCAGCCTGTTGAAACGCGAGAATGCGCGCATCCACTTCGGCGCGAATGAAGGTGTCTTCATTGACTTCCTTGACATCAATATCCCCGAACTCGCCCGCAACAACAGATGTTGTTGCAGCCATCACCGCTATTGCTGCCTGGAATGTCACAGTCTTCTTGGTACGCATCCAATTTTTCCCTTCATCGAGTACCTGAATGAAATACAAATGCCGTAGCCGCCGATCACAACGATTTCCGACAAATATCTTTTTATAAGTGTTTACCCGTAACGCGCGTGAGTTCTACGTAATTTCCGACAAGGTCGCATTTTCGAGGTCGGCGCTATCAAACCCCGACCATATGTGTCAGCTCGAAGTTCGGGCAACGATAGTCGATAGCGTAGTCAGCTTTGAAAACGTTTCAGTACATCACATGCTGACGATCGGGAGGGATGAGGCCGTCAAAAAAACTAAAAAAATAGACAGCGGTGGTCGGGAATTACGTAGTCAAACCCCGTTCGGTGTTGCAGATTTGTCAAGTATTGATCTGATTGTAGACCAGTGAGTTCAAGATGTTAGACGTAGTATAAATTTGAAACTGGAATGGCAGCTGGTGGGTGATGTTAATGTCCGGAATTGAGTTGTTTTCACTATTTGTTTTGGTAGTTCTGCTGCTGACAACAATCGTGGTGCTGGTTGTTTTGGCAATGCTTCCAGGCAGAATTGCAAAGTCTCGCGATCATCCACAAACAGAGGCAATTACCATAGGCGGATGGTTGGGCTTGCTATGCGGAGGGGTATTTTGGCCAATAATCCTCATCTGGGCATTTCTGAAACCCAACTGTCTGCGTAGTCGCACAGCCAATGATGCCAGTTATGAAGCACTTCTTCGCCGGGTAAATGAACTGGAAGCCTCAATCATCTCTGAGAAGGGAGAGCGCTCGTGATAGTATTCTTGACGCTCTGTTATGTTGCAGTTCTCGCGCTTCTAATTTGGCGAAAGATACTCCCGAACACAAAAGTAATATGGTCCACGACGCTGGTTTGGGCGTTGTTATTACTTTTTATTCTTTTCATTCCAATGCAATGGGGGGCTCCTGCGGGTCCAGTTCGCCTCGTCGCCCATACGGTTCAAATAATACCCAATGTAGCGGGTCCAGTATTGGATGTCGCGGCAAGACCGAATACACCAATGAGCAAGGGGGATATTCTGTTCACGATTGATCCGACCCCATTTGCCGCGGTTGTCGATGCGACACAAGCTCAATTGAATTTTCAAAAGCTGCGGTTGGACCAATTTTCAACACTAGCTGAGCGAAACACGGGCACTCGTTTTCAGGTCCAAGAAACAGTTGCGCGAGTCGCGCAATTGTCGGCTGAACTTCAAGCTGCCGAGTGGAACCTGGAGCAAACGATTGTCCGCGCCCCTTCCGACGGATTTGCGAAGACAATTGGCTTGCGTCCAGGACAGCGGGTGCTGAGCTTCCCGCTGCAACCGGCCATGACCTTCATAGATACGTCAGAATCGTCGCTGGCTCTGCAAATTCAACAGATCTACAAGCGCCACCTCAAGGCTGGCCTACCAGTTGAAGTGACACTGAAGACGAGGCCTGGAAAGGTATTCAAAGGCCGTGTCGCAGCAGTTGTGAGAGCGACAGCAGGTTCACAGATCATCCCTAGCGGTACAGTTGTCCCGGCTCAGAATATTGTCGCGGAACCCTTCTGGGTGCGTATCGAACTGGAGGACAAAAACATCGCTCAATCCCTAGCGTCCGGCGCGGCTGGCACAGCAACTGTTTATACGGCGAGTGCAACAATGACTCATATCATTCGGAAGGTGATGATCAGGATGGAGAGTTATGTGAACTACGTGAACCCATGGCTTTGAAAACTGCTGGAATCAAGATCTACAATGAACTTCACGCAAGAGATTTTCGAAGTGTACCTTTGGCGGTTTGCTGCGGCCATTTTGTGTGGCGGCATAATAGGTTTGGAGCGTCAGCTTCTCGGTAAAACTATCGGACTCCGAGTTTGTATTCTTGTTGTTCTGACCACTTCGTTTTTCGTAACCATGGCAACTGAAATTGCCGAGCAAAATGGTGATATTGCGCGTGTCGTTGCAGCTGTCGTAACCGGGGTAGGCTTCCTCGGTGCCGGAGTCATCTTTCGAGGTAACGGGTACGCCTCAGGAATAACGACCGCGACTCTGATCTGGTCGCTTGCAGCGGTCGGCTGTGCGATAGGTCTTGGTCACCCAGGCGTTGCTCTTATTGCCACTTTGGCCGTCATCACGGTTTGGCTACTTGTAGACGCGGCCGAACACTTTTTTCCTGCACTGCGACAAAACAGTAATCTGCGCCAGGAGCAGGGGGACGACTAGGTACAGAGAACCCGTATTTCATCATGCGGTGGGGAGGACAGTCGGTGTTGGCCATTTGCTTATGGTGCCGACCTCAAATTTAAAGCCCCTAAATCCGGAGGCATACGTGGAGACTACTATTTCACAAGACGCATTGGAACGGCTTCAGTTTTGGGTGACGGCTCCGGGCAAAACCGACTTGTTGCTCGTCGGCGTAGGTGGTTTCCTACTGTTTGCGCTGATGGCGTTTGGTGCGCTTTACCTGACCATTCAAGCAATTCCCGAGAAAATGGCTGCGGGCACACACAAAGTGCAAATGCAGTTGGTTGGGATCCTTGGGCTGATTTCGCTGTTCACCTTGAACAATGCGTTTTGGATCGCAGCAATACTGATTGCTGTTGTCCCCTTGCACGAGATTTTCCCGTTGAAACCCTCAACGGCAACAGAGGGAAAAGACAATGCTTGAGCTCATGCTTTCAGCACTTTTTACTGTTGTTCCGGATTTTCTCTACAGGCGTTATGTCCAGAAAAAAAGATGGGGTCACGAAATAACGCTTTTTAATGTCTGGTACGAACTGCGGTGGGGACTGACGGCTTGTACCATTCTGGCGATCAGCCTGATTACGATAATTTTCTTCTACCATCCCACTACCAGCAATATTTCTGTCACCTTTAGGACGCTCACAGTGCTGTCAGAACGTGGTGGGCGTGTGGACAAAGTCTTTGTTCGCAATAATGCGAAAGTAAAGGCGGGCGATCCGATATTCAGCCTCGACAAAATTCGTCAAGAAGCTGCTGCTAATACGCTGCTTCGGCGATTGGACGAAATTGAAGCCGCACTCGGTCTGGTTGGAACCGAAATCGCGGGTGCCGCTGCCCAATTTGAGGCTGCTGAGGTCGATCTAAGGCAGGCAGAAGATGATTTAGAACGGCGAATGTTGGTTGCTGAGCGGAATCGAAACGTTGTGAGTGAGCAAGAACTGACGCAGCTTAAAACGAAAGTTACCCGAGCGCAGAGCCAGAAAGAAGTTGCCCTGGCGACGCTCACAGGCGCGAAACTTCGTCAGTCGAGCGTATTACCCGCGCAACGAGAAAGCGCGCGTGCAGCTCTTAGGGAAGCGGAAAACGAGATCGCAAAGTCTACCGTGATTGCGCAGGTGGACGGCACAATGACGCAATTCCTGCTGAAACCGGGTGACATCGTCAATCCGATCTTGCGACCAGCCGGCATCCTGGTTCCCGAAGTATCTGGGAAGGGGCGGCTCGTGGCAGCCTTTCGGCAGATATCAGCCAATGTCCTGAAGCCAGGCATGCTCGTGGAAATCACTTGCGCGTCGAAACCACTAAATGTGATTCCCATGGTCATTGACGAAGTGCAGGAAGCCATTGCTGCGGGGCAATTCAGGCCCGGCGACGCACTGTTGGACCAACAGGATCGAGCACGGCCTGGAACAGTGACCGCACTTCTCAAGCCGGTTTTTCCAAAACATTTGGAGGGGGTGCCATTGGGCAGTGCTTGCGCAGGTGTTGCCTATTCCAATCGGGCGGAGGAAATTGAAACAGGAGCAATATCAGGTATTTCGGCGGTTGTAGCGAGGATTGTTGATGGAATGGGCATCGCAAATGCGATCGTAGTCCGGGTACAAGCCATTCTCTTGCCGGTTAAGGCCTTGGTATTTTCTTAGCAGTGCTACCGCAAGCGCTTGTCTGCCTATGTCGAATAGACCTCGTCGTAGGCCCTCACAGTTACTGAAACCGTTTGTAGATACAAATCGAGCTAATCAGAAAGGTATTTTCAAATTGTCAGACACAGTTCTGATTCTCAATAAGAAACACTGCATGAGAGACGACATTGACAGCGCGGTTAGACAGATGCGCGCTGAGGGTCATGACATCGCAGTCCGAATCCCCTGGGAATTTGATGATATCACCAGGCTCTTCGATCACGCGCTCTCAACTGGTGCACGCCGTGTCATCGCGGCCGGTGGTGATGGCACCGTCAACACGATGATCAATTTGATTGTTGATCGAAAAGCACAGGATGAAATCGAGCTTTCGTTGCTGCCTCTTGGAACCGCAAATGATTTTGCCCGCGGTACAGACATTCCGGTCGGTGATCCAGTCGGTGCTCTGCGCTTGGCGTGCTCAGGGTCAGCGCAAGCAATCGACGTTGGCCTTGTCAACGGTAGACACT
This sequence comes from Roseibium sp., assembly GCF_965229775.1. GTDB lineage: Bacteria > Pseudomonadota > Alphaproteobacteria > Rhizobiales > Stappiaceae > Roseibium. The sequence continues at coordinate 2,116,409 of NZ_OZ245929.1, read as the reverse complement.
TCGTGAACGTAGCCAGCGGTGGTATCGGTGCAGAAATCACATCGACGACCCCTTCTGACTTAAAACGTATGCTCGGCGGAGCGGCTTACTCACTTATGGGACTGGTCAAAGCTTCGGAATTGACTCCATATGAAGCAAGGGTTGTCACTTCCGATGGAGAAGAAGAAGGAAAAATTCTTCTTGTTTCCATTGGAAATAGCCGCTTCGCAGGGGGTGGTTTCGATGTAGCGCCGAAAGCGAGCCTAATCGATGGCCTTTTGGACCTCGCGGTTGTTACAACACCGAAAGACGGTGATCTAGACACATTGGTCGATGAATTGGCCGACCCGTTCAATGAAGCCAACAAGGTTCTCCACTATCGGCAGTTGAACGAATGTGTCATCGAAACAAAACAACCTCTGCCGATGAATCTTGACGGCGAACCAACGCTGGACACCCGCTTTGAGTTCAAGATCAAGCCTAAATGCATCAAAATGGTGTTGGGTCAGGTGTTTTGATGCATCAAAATGCTGACCAGCATATGACATGCGTCAACTCGAAGTGCCGGAATGGTTCTCCCCACCAAAACGCCAGTTAGGCCATGCTAATAGGCTGATCGATAAATGAAACAGGCAACTCCACTGTTTTCCAGGAGCATTCTGTCATATGCAATCGCTATTGCGTCCACTCCCAATGAAACTTCCGAAAGCTCCATTGCGGACATTCGTTCACACCGCAGCGAATGGCTGGTTCCCGCCCATTTTGTGAGTGCGGTGCAGTACACAACTTGCCCCTTTGTAAGGGCCTTTTTGCCAATTATTCTGTGGTTGGGAGTACCAAAAACCAATTCCCAGGATTTGCCGTCAGCCGTGCGTAGGCGAAATTGTTTTCGCCAAGTCCGCGAAAACATATGCGAACAAAACACCTCCTAATCAATTGATTTTACTGGAGGGCAAGCGACGCTTTACGCGCCTCCCTACAACAGGACAGGCTTTCCGATACCGGAGGTGCAGTTTTCCACGGCGTCCGGCGCTTGCACGCAGTTCCAAGGGTTGCCCCGTGCGGGTCAGATGCGGATTATTGGGCAGCGGTGGAGATGGCGGCCCGGCATTCGAACAGGAGTTCGTCAAGCTCGGATACGGGCATCGGGTGACCGAGGAAATATCCCTGTGCGTCCGTGCAGCCGATGTCTTTCAGCATTTCGAGCAAGAGCTCGGTTTCAACGCCTTCGGCCGTTGTCGTCATGTCGAGGTTTTTCGCCAGGTCTATGACCGCCTTGACGATTGAAACGGATTCGTCCGAATACGCCATGGACCTGACGAAGGACTGATCGATCTTGATCTTGTCGAACGGGAACCGGCGCAGATAGCTCAGGGACGAATAGCCGGTTCCAAAGTCATCCATGGAAATCTTCACACCGAGCGTCTTGGCCTGATGCAGCGCGTCGAGAATTTCATCCGACTCGATCAGAAGAACGCTTTCGGTCACTTCAAGTTCAAGGCGATCCGCCCTGAGATCGGACTTTGTCAGTGCACTGATCAGGACCGGACCAAAGGAGTGTCCCCTCAGCTGGCGCGGGGACAGGTTGACCGCGACCCTGAGGTGATCGGGCCAGTGCGCCGCCTGCCGGCATGCCTCGTTCAGAACCCATTCGCCAAGCGGCACGATCAGCCCGGTGTCTTCGGCCAGGGGAATGAACTCCATGGGCGGAACCATTCCACGTTCGGGATGATGCCAGCGCACAAGCGCTTCGAAACCGGTCACCGTGTGATTTGCCAGCGAATACTGGGGCTGGAAATACAGCTCGAGCTCGCCATTGGTGATCGCGTAGCGCAGGTCCGTGATCAGCTCTCTTCTTTCGTTGACCGCCGTCCCCATTTCCGTTTCGAAGAAGCGATGCGTGTTCCGGCCGTCTTCTTTTGCCTGATACAGCGCCAGGTCCGCCTGTTTGAAGAGTTCATCGGCCTCGACGACACCGCCCTTCGAAACGGAAATACCGACGCTGACCCCGATGACGATGTCATGGTCGGCGACCTGGAAGGGTTTGGAGAGTTCCCAGATGACCGACTGCGCAAGTTCGTCGATCGCATACAGGTCGGCCGGAAGGTTCGTCAGGATTGCGAACTCGTCTCCGCCAAGCCGCACGACGAGTTCACGCTCACTGATCAGTTCTCTCAATCGTTCGGCGACCTGTCGAAGAAGTTCATCGCCGATCGGATGGCCCAGTGAATCATTGACGGTCTTGAACTCATCGAGATCCAGGCAAAGAATCCCGAACTCCCCGCCCTGAACCTGCTGGCGGTTCAACAGCGCTTCCAGCTGATCCTTGAACTCGATCCTGTTGGGCAGTTGGGTCAGCATATCGTGGCGGGCAAGGAATGCGAGGCGGTCGCGCGCCTCCTGGCGTTCGGTGATGTCCTCGGAGATCGCCACCCAGCCGCCATCGCACAGCGGCTGCCGTGTCGTGAGAACGATCCGTCCGGAGCGGATCTTGACCATCTCCGTGCTCTGCGTCGCGCCCTTCGTACGAACGAGCGAGAAGCTGAGCGTCGAAGGCACAGGCGCTTCCGTTTCCACCAGTTCGACGTCAAGAACATCTGCAATCTCGGCCGCCGTCATGCCGGGCTTCACGGTGTCTTCGTCAAGTTCGAACAGTTCCGCATAACGCTGATTCGACACAATCAGCTTGCCCTTGGAATCGAACATGCACAGGCCGTGCGACATGTTGTTCAGGGCCGCGTCGAACAGAACGTTCTGTTCTCTCAACTTGGCTTCCTGAGATCTCAGGATCGAGTTCTTTTCATGAACCCGGACGCGCAGGGCGTCCCGTTCCTTGACCGATCTTTGCAGGGAAACGACCGATCTCGCGATATCTCCGACTTCGTCGAGACGCTCCGTGCCGACCACCTGGTTCTCGAAGTCTCCGGCAGCGATGCCGGACAGGACGCGGGTGATCTTGGTCAGCGGGCGCGTGATCTGCCGGGAGATCAGAAAAGCAACGGCGGCAAAAGCCACGAGGGCCAGCAGTCCAAACAAGAACAGCCGCTTGAGAAGCTTGGCTTCTTCTTCCGTGCCGATTCTGGTGAGTTCGTTCTGCGTTTCCGTCAGCTGCTCGATCGGCAACAAGGCGCAGATCGATATCGGGCTTATGGGGATGCCGCACTTGATGACATTGCTGCCATTGGATGTGATGTTGAGGTTTTCCGGCGAGCGTTCGATGTCGCCGATCTTGCCGTCGAAGCTCGCTCTGGAAATGATGTCACCATCGTAAACGACCGCCAGGCCAAAGGCGTTGATCTCGGTGAGATCGGTGAGCATGGGTTCGGTTTCGCGCAGCCACCGCTGCGCAAGAAGACCGCCGATGACATATCCGAAATCGTCGTAGACCGGCACGAACATCACCTGCGAAACGGCATTCACATTCTTGCCAGGAACAAAGACCTGCGACTTTTCCTTGGGCAGGACGCCAGAATAGGTCAGGGACTCGCCCGGAAGACTGTCGGCAAGAGACCGCTCGATCTCGTTGAAAAAGACCAGTGAGGGGAGTTCCAGACCCAGCGAAACCAGATCGCTGTCATAGGACGACGCCCCGATGACCCGGGCCTTGTCGTCGAGAACGACAATCCCATCGATGTCGTCCAATTCAGCGAACGGACCAAGCAACTCGGACATCGCGACGTTGTTGCGCGATTCGATCGCCTTGACGATGTTCGGATCGGCGGCGATGGCACTGACCCTGCGCACCCTGTCCTCGAAGAGGAATTCAAGCCGCTTCCCCGCCAGTTTGACGTCTGCCGTGAGCATTTCCAGCAGCCGGGTCTGTGACAGGTTCAGCAGCTCTCCCTGCTGGCGGGTCATACTATCCTCAAGCTGATAGGCCACCAACCCGATCAGGCCGGCAAAGGCGCACAGCGCCGTGAAAACAGCGCCGTACGTGAAATGCCAGAAGAGTGAGGAGTGCCGTATCATGTTTGCTCAGTGCACTACTTGGTTACAGGAACGCCACCGTAATTTTCTATCAGCGCATGCGCCTTGTCCGACCTGCTGAAGTCGACAAAGGCTTCCATCTCGCCATCCAGGGTCCCCTCCTTGTAGATCAGGGCCAGCGTGACAGCGCTCGGATAGGCTTCGTCGGTGGGATGATGCCCATCTATCTTCAGAACAGAGAGACCGGTTTCCAGCGGCTGGGAATAAGGTCCGAACGCGATCGCGCCTTCCACGTCCATCGCCGTGTTGATCGCGTCCTGCGTGGTCACTGCCGTCTTTGACCGCGGTGCGAATTTCAGATCCTTCCAGCCCGGCATCGAACCGCGCAAGACCTGCAGCGTGCTGTCGGCATCTTCGCGCCGGACCAGCTTGACGCGCAGGTCGGCACCGCCAAGCTCAGACCAGTTCGTGATCTTGCCCGAGTAGAGCTTCACCAGCTCTTCGCTGGAAAGGGCGGAAACGCCCGTGGACGGATGCGTGAAGACGGCGCTCGGAATTTTCGCGATCGGCAGATACACCAGACCGGATGCGACTTCGCTCTCCTTCAGGGGCCGGGCCACGCGCCCGAGCCTCTCGGCTCCCGAACTGACAGCAGCGATACCACCGCCGGATCCGATACTCGGCGGGATCGAAAGATCGATATCCGGATGCTCTACGCTGAAACCGTCGCCGATCTCGCGCAGCATTTCCAGACCGTCACCTGTGCCAACGACGTTCAGGCCGGCTCCGGCAACGGCACCACCGGTGTGGAAAAACACCATGCCCAGCGACACTGCCAGGCCAACAATTGATCTACGCATTCAGGCCACCCACGTTAATATTGGCAATCAGGATGCACTCGGCAAGTTAATTAAGAGCTAAAGTACCGATAATTTTTACAATTAACATGTTGTCAGATTTAATGAATGCAATAAATACGAAGGCCATTACAACTTGAATACAACTTTACAATGTGAACTATTTTACCCTGGGTAATATTTTCCTAGTTCCTATCGCAGACTGCAATCAAAGATAATTTGTAAAGATTCTCAAGAATGCCGTTAAGGTATGCGTTTCATCTGCAACGCCAAATACAACCAACCATGAAACCTGCCGGAAAATCGGGAAAGTCGCAGAACGCGCCGAAATCAGGGGCCGTGGCGCTGCCCGCGCCCGTTTTCGACAACCTGTGGTGATTACTCGCCGGAAGACCCGGCCCCGCTTCGCGGTGGCGCCGTGCTTTTGCGAACGACAAGGTCGACGCCAACGACGACCGGTTTCAGCCGTTCCGCGCGGCCCGTTGTCTTCGGCTCGATACATTCCAGCAGCAGAGACGCCGCCTTTGTCCCAAGTGCCCGCCGGTCCTGGCGGATCGTCGTCAGGGCCGGGATGTAATAGTCCGACAGTTCGATGTCGTCGAAACCCACGACCGACATGTCTTCGGGAACGCTCAGTCCGTGCGCCGTGAGCGTCGACATGAGACCGAATGCCACCTGATCGGACGCGCAGAACACGGCGGTCGGTTTTTCTTCCAGTTCAAGAATGCGCAACGCGGCGCGCCGGCCTGACTCCAACGAGAAATCTCCGCGCAAGATCCAGTCGTTACGCACCGGGAGCCGAAGCCTTGCGCGTTCTTCGAGCATTCCGCGCCGCCGTTCGTAAGTCAGGACGTTGTCGCCCGGCCCCGTCACATGCGCAATCTTGCGATGCCCGAGTTGATGCAGGTGCCGAACGGCCAGACGGGCCCCCTCGACATTGTCACTTCTCACCGACGGCAGACCCGCGCTGTGGACCCATTCGCAGGCAAACACGATCCGGTCGGCCACGCCGTTTTTTCTGAACTGCTCCAGCTCCGCTTCGGGCAAAGATCCGTCCAGGCAAATGACGCCATCGATCTGCGAGTTCAGAAAATGATCCACCAGGAACTTGCCCGCCGTGACAAGATCCTTGGTGTCCGCGATCAGAACCGACATGTCATGATCCCCAAAGCTCTCGCTGATACCGGCCAGGATCTGCGAGAAGAACGGATTGCCGAGGTTCGGGACCAGGATCAGGACGGCGCCAGCCTGCCGCGTTCTGAGCGTGCGTGCAGCCTTGTTCACGCGATAACCCGTTGAACGAATTGCCGCGAAAACGGCGTCGCGGGTGCTTTCGGTCAGGAGTTCAGGATTGCTGAGCGCACGGCTGACGGTCGCGGTCGACACGCCGGCCACAACGGCAACGTCGCGAATGCGGACATTTTTCTGCGGAAACGCCTTCCCCGGCCCATTTGTTTTGTCCTTGCGCACATTCCGGGTTGACATCGGATCATTTCCCTAGAATTATTGATGTAATCGATTACATGAGAATGATACACCAAAATGTAATCGATTACAAAATGAGGCGAAAGCCGCATTCAGAGATCAATCGAACATTTTCCGGTTCGGTGGGAGGAGAATATGAAAGCACTACGCGTAATCTTTGCCGCATCCACGGCTCTTTGTGCCGCCACTGCCGCGCACGCGACAGATCTTGAAGTCACGCACTGGTGGACGTCCGGCGGCGAGGCCGCGGCCGTTGCCGAGTTTGCAAAAGCGTTCGACGCGACAGGCAACAAGTGGGTCGATGGCGCTATCGCCGGTTCCGGCGGCACCGCCCGGCCGATCATGATCAGCCGCATCACCGGCGGTGACCCGATGGGCGCCACGCAGTTCAACCACGGCCGCCAGGCGGAAGAACTGGTCGAAGCCGGACTGATGCGCGATCTCAGCGACATCGCGTCGGAAGGCAACTGGGCGGAGATCGTGCGCCCCTCGAGCCTGCTGGACAGCTGCACGCTTGACGGCAAGATCTATTGCGTTCCGGTCAATATCCACTCCCAGCAGTGGCTCTGGCTGAACAATTCCGTATTCGAGAATGCCGGACTTGCCGTTCCGACTAACTGGGACGAGTACGTTGCGGCCGCGCCGAAACTCGAGGAAGCCGGCATCGTTCCCCTGGCGATGGGGCAGCAGCCCTGGCAGACCACCCTGGCATTCCAGGTGCTTCTTGTCGCCCTGGCAGGCCCGGAAGCCTATACCGCCGTCTTCGGCGGCAAGGATGCCGAACTCGCCGGAGGGCCGGAAATGGCCAAGGTTTTTGCCGCGGCCGACAAGGCGCGCGACATGGCGAAAAACTCCAATGTCCAGAACTGGAACGATGCCACCAACATGGTTATCACCGGTAAGGCCGCGGGCCAGATCATGGGCGATTGGGCGCAGGGTGAATTTGCCGTCGCGGAACAGGTGGCCGGCAAGGACTACACCTGTCTGCCGGGTCTGGGTGTCAACGAAGTCATCATGACCGGCGGCGATGCGTTCTATTTCCCCAAGGTGGATGATGCCGACGTCACCGCCGCCCAGGGTGAACTGGCCAAGGTCATGATCTCGCCGGAAACCCAGGTTGCGTTCAACCTGAAGAAGGGATCGCTGCCCGTACGCGGCGACGTCGACCTCAATGCAGCCAATGACTGCATGCGCAAGGGCCTCGACATCCTGGCCGGCGGCAACATCATCCAGGCACCGGACCAGCTGCTCTCGGCAGACAGCCTGACCCAGGTCAACGACCTGTTCGTCGAGTTCTTCAACAATCCGGGAATGTCTGCTGAAGACGCGCAGAAACAGTTCGCGTCCATCATCAGCAGCGCCGACTGATCCGGTAGCGCTCCGCCGCCCGGACAGTCGTCGTCAACGCTCGCCCGGGCGGCGTCCTCCAGCCCTGCGCGCAGACTTGCGCGCAGGGAATCCCTGGTGCGTGCCGGATGACTTCTTCGACAAGGACACAATGCCATGGCTGCAGCTACAGGGCCGACAAGGTGGCACAAGAACCTGAGTGCCAAAGTGGCCGCGATACCGATGATCACGACAGCGCTTGTCGTCTTCATCGGCGGAACCGCCTGGACGGTTCTCTACTCGTTCACCAGCTCGAAACTTCTGCCAAAGGAAAAATTCGTCGGATTCGCCCAGTACGAACGCCTGTGGAGCAGCAGCAAGTGGCTGATCTCCATCGAGAACCTGGCCATTTACGGCGCGTTTTCGCTGGTTTTCTCGCTGCTGATCGGTTTTGTCCTGGCAGCGCTTCTGGACCAGAAGATCCGCTTCGAGGACACGTTCCGCACAGTTCTTTTGTATCCGTTCGCCCTCAGCTTCATCGTGACCGGCCTTGCCTGGCAATGGATCCTCAACCCGGATTTCGGCGTGCAGCGGGTGGTGCGCAATCTCGGCTGGGAGAGCTTTTCCTTCGATCCGCTCTACGATCCGGAAATCGTCATCTACGGCATTCTCATTGCGGGCCTGTGGCAGGGCACAGGTCTGATCATGTGCCTCATGCTGGCCGGTCTCAGGGGAATCGACGAGGATATCTGGAAGGCCGCGAAGATCGACGGAATTCCGATGTGGAAGACCTATATCTTCATCGTCATTCCGATGATGCGCGGCATCTTCATCACGGCCATCGTCCTGATCGCATCCGGCATCATCAAGGTTTACGACCTCGTCGTGGCCCAGACCGGCGGCGGTCCGGGAATTGCCTCCGAAGTGCCGGCGAAATACGTCTACGACGCCATGTTCCTGTCGCAGAACCTCGGACAGGGCTTTGCAGCATCGACGATGATGCTGCTGTCCGTCATCATAATCGTCGTGCCCTGGGCCTATCTCGAATTCGGAGGGAAACGCCGTGGGTGACGTCACCAAGACCTCTGCGGAACTCCAAGTTGGCTCCGCGCAGCCGGAGATGACCGGACCACGCGGACGCAAACCGCGTAAGGCCCTGTCGCGCCGCAACATCATGATCTACGGCACGCTGATCATCGTGTCTCTCTATTATCTGCTGCCGCTCTACGTGATGATCGTCACGTCGCTGAAAGGCATGCCGGAGATCCGCCTTGGGAACATCTTCTCGCCACCCGTCGAGATCACCTTCCAGCCGTGGGTGAAGGCCTGGGCCGAAGCCTGCACGGGTCTCAATTGCGACGGGCTGTCGCGCGGGTTCTTCAATTCGGTACGGATCCTGATCCCCTCGGTCCTCTTGTCCATCGCAATCGCATCGGTCAACGGCTACGCGCTCGCAAACTGGCGTTTCAAGGGCTCGGAGACCTTCTTCACCATCCTGATCGTCGGTGCCTTCATCCCCTACCAGGTGATGATCTATCCGATCGTGATCATGCTGCGCGAAATCGGGCTTTACGGCAGCCTTACCGGCCTCGTGATCGTCCACACCATCTTCGGCATGCCGATCCTCACGCTGCTGTTCCGGAACTACTTCGCGTCGGTTCCGCAGGAACTGTTCAAGGCCGCCCGCGTCGACGGTGCGGGTTTCTGGGGCATCTATTTCCGGATCATGGTGCCAATGAGCCTGCCGATCTTCGTTGTCGCAATGATCCTGCAGGTGACCGGCATCTGGAACGACTTCCTGTTCGGTGTCATCTACACCAAGCCGGATCTCTATCCGATGACGGTCCAGCTCAACAACATCGTCAACTCCACGCAGGGCGTGAAGGAATACAACGTCAACATGGCGGCGACGATCCTGACCGGACTTGTTCCGCTCACCATCTATTTCATCTCCGGCAAACTCTTTGTCCGCGGCATTGCCGCCGGCGCCGTGAAAGGCTGAAGAGGCGTTCCATGGAAAACAACCACAGCATCTCCATCAAGAACCTGGCGCTCAGCTTCGGCTCGCTGGACGTTCTGAAGGACCTTAATCTCGATGTCGGGCGCGGTGAATTCCTCGTTCTGCTCGGGTCATCGGGCTGCGGCAAGTCAACGCTGCTGAACTGTATCGCCGGGCTCCTGGATGTGTCGGACGGCCAGATCTTCATCGGCGGACGAAACGTCACCTGGGAGGAACCGTCGAAGCGCGGCATCGGCATGGTGTTCCAGAGCTACGCGCTCTACCCGCAGATGACCGTTGCCGGCAATCTCAGCTTCGGCCTCAAGAATGCCGGTCTGCCCAAGGCGGAAATCGAGGAACGGGTCAACCGCGCCGCAAAGATCCTGCAGATCGAACCCCTGCTGAAGCGCAAACCCGCCGCTCTGTCCGGCGGACAGCGGCAGCGCGCGGCGATCGGGCGGGCACTGGTGCGCGATGCGGACGTTTTCCTGTTCGACGAACCGCTCTCCAATCTCGATGCAAAGCTGCGTGCGGATCTCAGGGTCGAGATCAAGCAGCTCCATCAGAAGCTGAGCAACACGATGATCTACGTCACGCACGATCAGATCGAAGCGATGACACTCGCGGACCGCATCGCGATCATGCGCGGCGGCCAGATCCTGCAGCTTGCAACGCCGCATGAGATCTACAACCGGCCTGCGAGCAAGTATGTCGCCGAGTTCATCGGCTCGCCCACCATGAACTTCTTCGATGGCGAAATCATAGCGGGAGACGGGCTGCGCTTTTCAACCGGCGATCACGCGTTTCCGCTCGACGGCTACGGGTTTCGGGACGCCGCACCGGTCCAGGGACCCGCATGGTTCGGGATCCGCCCGGAACACATGATCACCGGCCCCGAAGCAGCGGATGCGAAAATCCGGCTGGACGGGCACATCGAACTGGTCGAACCGCTCGGATCGGACACGCTCGCACGTGTTTCCAGCGGAGGCCGGTCCCTCTGGGTTCGGATGGACGGACAGGCGAGCGTGCGCGACGGCGACAGAATCGCGATCGGTTTCGATCCGGAACGCGCCAACCTCTTCGACAAGATAACCGAAAACCGGCTCTGACCGACACTCTAAAGACACTCAGGCTCCAACCTTCAGGACACCCGTCATGGACGTTTCTTTCCAACTCTACTCGGCCCGCAACTTCACTCCGTGGAACAAGGTGCTCGAAAACCTTGCCGGTCTCGGATACACGCAGGTGGAAGGCTTCGGCGGCAATTACGAAGACGCTGCCGCCTTCAAGGCTCTGCTCGACCAGAACGGTCTTGCGATGCCGTCCGGGCATTTTTTCCCTCTGGAACAATTCAACGACGATCTCGGCCGCGTCATCGAGACGGCAAAGACCCTCGGCATGGAACGCCTGTTCTGCCCGGCGCTTCCGCCGGAGCAGCGCGTCAGCAATCCGGATGCCTGGGTCAGCGTCGGCCAGAACCTCGAGAACATCGGCAAGAAATTGCGCGATGCCGGGCTTCGTTTCGGCTGGCACAACCATGATTTCGAGTTCATTGCGTGCACGGACGGACGGCTGCCGATGGACATCCTGCTCGACAGCGCGCCCTCGATCGAATGGGAAGCCGATATCGCCTGGATCGTTCGCGGCGGACAGGACCCGCTGACATGGATCGATCGCTACGCCGACCGTATCACCACCGCCCACGTCAAGGACATTGCGCCGCAAGGCGAGTGCACCGACGAGGACGGCTGGGCCGATGTCGGCCATGGTTTCATGGACTGGGCGGGTCTCACGGCCGCCCTGCGCAAAGCCGGCGTTGACCTGTTCGTGATGGAGCACGACAACCCCTCCGACGTCGAACGGTTTGCAAGCCGTTCAATCGAAGCATTCCGGAATTTCTAAGGATCAGACATGACAGACAAGCTTGGTATCGGCATCCTGGGATGCGGAAACATCTCCGCTGCCTACATGCGTCTGGCGCCTCTCTTCAAAGGGATCGAAGTGCGCGCCTGCGCGGACCTCAACGAGGATGCGGCAAAGGCACGTGCCGAAGAATTCAACCTCAGGGCCGAAACCGTCGACGGCCTCCTGTCCGCTGACGACATCGGCATCATCGTCAACCTGACGGTGCCGGCCGCGCATTACGAGGTCTCCGGCAACATCCTGAAGGCCGGAAAACACGTCTACTCGGAAAAGCCGTTCGTGCTCAGCGTCGAGGAAGGCCAGACCCTTCAGAAGCTGGCAGCCGAAAAAGGGCTCCGCGTCGGCTCTGCACCCGACACGTTCCTGGGCGGGGCGCATCAGCTGGCCAGACATCTGGTCGACAGCGGTGCCGTCGGTGCCGTCACCTCGGGCACCTGCTTCGTGCAAAGCCCGGGCATGGAAATGTGGCATCCGAACCCGGACTTCTTCTTCAAGCCGGGTGGCGGCCCGATCCTGGATCTCGGCCCCTACTACGTCTCCAATCTCGTCCAGCTGCTGGGCCCGGTAAAGCGCGTCACGGCCATGAGCTCCTCGGGCTCCGAGTACCGCACGATCACCTCCGAGCCGCGCAACGGCGAAAAGATCAAGGTCGAGACCCCGACAACGATCCATGCCGTCATGCAGTTCCAGTCCGGTGCGCAGGTGACCTATTGCGCAAGCTGGGACGTCTGGCAGCACGGCCATTCCAACATGGAGCTCTACGGCCGCGAGGGCACCCTGCACGTTCCGGATCCGAACTTCTTCGGCGGGGAAATCCGCATGACCGCCAGGGACAGCTTCGTCACGGTTTCGGAAGACTGGAAGCATCCGTTCTCCGTTGCCAATGACGGATCCCATGCCAACTACCGGGCAGCCGGTCTTGCGGACATGGCGCTCGCCATCCTACAGAACCGGCCGCACAGGTGTTCGCTGGAATTCTCTCTGCATGTCGTGGATGTGATGACATCAATTCTCGCTTCCGGCGAGACGGGTGAGTACAAGGATATTCTCACCACATGCGACCGGCCCGAGGCTCTTGGACCCCAGGCGGCGCAGGACCTCTTAGCGTAATAGGAATCCTCATGACCTGGCAAGCCGCACAAGCACGTTATGACACCATGGAATACCGCCGCTGCGGGAGATCCGGCCTGAAACTGCCGGTGATCTCGCTCGGCCTCTGGCATAACTTCGGGGGCGACACGGCGCATACACGCAAACGCGATATCGTGCGCACCGCCTTCGATCACGGCATCACGCATTTCGATCTTGCCAACAATTACGGTCCGCCGCCGGGTTCGGCAGAAGAAGCCTTCGGGGACATCCTGAAAACGGACTTCGCACCCTACAGGGACGAGATGATCATCTCGTCCAAAGCCGGCTACGGCATGTGGCCCGGTCCCTATGGAGAATGGGGCAGCCGGAAATACCTGATCGCCTCCTGCGATCAATCGCTGAAGCGGCTCGGGCTCGATTATGTCGACATTTTCTATTCGCACCGCTTCGACCCTGACACACCGCTGGAAGAGACCATGATGGCGCTCGACCATATCGTCCGGTCCGGGCGTGCGCTCTATGTCGGCATCTCGTCCTACAATTCCAAGCGGACCCGGGAAGCGGCCGCGATCCTGAAGGACCTCGGCACACCTTGCCTGATCCATCAGCCGAGCTACTCGATGATCAACCGATGGGTCGAAGAGGACGGCCTTCTCGACACGCTGGACGATCTCGGCATCGGCTCCATCGCCTTCACGCCGCTGGCTCAGGGCATGCTGACCAACAAGTATCTCAAGGGCATTCCGGAAGGCAGCCGGGCAACACAGGGCAAGTCCCTCCGGAACGAATTTCTGAGCGAGGAGACGCTCGATGCGATCCGCGCCCTCAACGCTATTGCCGAACGCCGCGGGCAGACGCTCGCACAGATGGCCCTCGCGTGGGTTCTGCGCAACGGGCGGGTCACCACGGCGCTCATCGGCGCCAGCCGGCCCGAGCAGGTCAGCGATTGCGCTGCGGTCGTCAACAACATGGAGTTCACCGAAGCGGAACTGCAGGAAATCGAGGCAACGACAGTCGAGGCGAATGTCAACCTTTGGGCGGCCTCGTCCGAGCGGCCGGGACCGTCCCGAAAATGATCCGCAATCCGATCCTGCCGGGGTTCAATCCGGATCCCTCGATCTGCCGCGTGGGCAATGACTATTACATCACCACATCGACATTCGAATGGTATCCGGGCGTCCAGATCCACAAGTCGAAAGACCTGGTGAACTGGACCCTTGCAGGCCGGCCGCTGAACCGGGCGAAACAGCTCGATATGCGCGGCAACCCGGACAGCGGCGGTGTCTGGGCGCCGTGCCTGAGCCATGCGGACGGATGGTTCTGGCTGGTCTATACCGACGTCAAGCGCCTGGACGGCAACTTCAAGGACGCCCACAACTACGTGGTGACGTCCGCCTCGATCGATGGCCCCTGGAGCGATCCGATCTATCTCTCCTCGCACGGGTTTGATCCGTCGCTGTTTCACGACGACGACGGCCGCAGATGGTACCTCGTGCTCCAGTGGAACCACATTTCAAGTTCCGTCGGTGGCAAACCCAAGGCCTCCGCCTTTGACGGCATCCTGCTGCAGGAGTGGTCGGAAAAGGAAGGCCTGATCGGGCAGCCGAAGAAGATCTTCTCCGGCAGTCCGCTCGGTCTGACGGAGGGGCCGCACCTGTTCAAACGCAATGGCTGGTACTATCTCACCGTCGCGGAAGGCGGAACGGGTTACAATCATGCCGTCACCATGGCGCGGTCCCGCTCCATCGACGGCCCTTACGAGCTGCATCCCGACACGCATCTGATCACGGCAAAGGACGAACCGGACTGGCCGCTGCAGCGGGCCGGCCACGGCCAGATCGTCGAAACGCCGGATGGCCAGACCTACCACACGCATCTTTGCTCCCGGCCATTGCCCGGACGCTTTTCGCCCATGGGCCGGGAAACGGGTTTGCAGAAATGCGTCTGGGAAAACGACTGGCTGTACCTTGCGGACGACGGCCCGCTGCCCCGGGTCGACGTCCCTGGTCTCGGCAACGCAAGCCCGAGACCGGTCCGGAGGATTGAGCGCGTTTTCAACGGCACCATTCTGCCGGAGGAATTCCAGTGGCTCAGGACACCTTATCCCGACCGGCTGTTTTCGCTGACCGGCTCAGCCCTGCGTCTCACCGGACGGGAAAGCGTCGGAAGCTGGAACGAACAGGCGCTGATCGCGCGCAGACAGGAACACCACGCCTATCGTGCGGAGACCACGCTGACTGCGTTCGAACCGGACACCTATCAGCAGGCAGCGGGGCTGGCGACCTACTACAACCGGCACAAGTTTCACCTGCTTGCGGTCAGCCGGACCGAGGAGCAGGGCCGCTGCCTGATGCTGATGTCCTGTCCCGGCGACTGGCCCGACGGGCGCATGACCTTTCCGGCGGCGTTTGTCCCTATCGACGATGGCCCCATCGACCTTGCGGTAACGGTCGACGGTGCGCGCCAGCAATTCCACTGGCGCCAGCAGGGCGGCTGGCAACCCATCGGACCGGAGCTTGATGCAAGCGTCATTTCGGACGAAGGTGGCCGTGGAGAACATGCATCCTTCACCGGGGCCTTCGTGGGCATGCTTGCCTTCGACGTGACCGGCGGGGGCAAAACAGCGGAATTCGACCGGTTCACTTATGCACCTGAAGGAACCTGACGGCGCGGACGCGCTGCCCGTTCAAGAACAACTGGGAGGACAAGAATGGCAGGACTGATCAAGGGACCCGCAATTTTCCTGGCGCAATTCGGCGGCGACGAAGCGCCTTTCAACAGCCTGCCCGCGATCGCGAAATGGGCGGCGGATCTCGGGTACAAGGGCATCCAGATCCCGACCTTCGACAGCCGGCTTTTCGATCTGGACAAGGCGGCCGAAAGCCAGGCCTATTGCGACGAGGTCAAAGGTATCTGCGCGGACGCGGGTGTGGAGATCACCGAATTGTCGACCCACCTGCAAGGCCAGCTGGTCGCGGTTCATCCGGCCTATGACCTTGCCTTTGACGGCTTCGCCCCGGCGCACCTTCACGGCAATCCGGCAGGGCGCCAGGAATGGGCGGTCGACCAGATGAAGAAGGCGGCGGTTGCCAGCAAGAGGCTGGGTCTGACCGCGTCGGTCAGCTTCACCGGATCACTGGCGTTTCCGTATCTCTATCCCTGGCCGCAGCGGCCGGCGGGCCTGATCGAGGAAGCCTTCGCCGAACTTGCCCGGCGCTGGAAACCGATCCTGGATGTCTACGACGACAACGGCGTCGATGTCGGCTACGAGATCCATCCGGGCGAGGATGTGTTCGACGGGATCACGTTCGAAATGTTCCTTGAGGCGCTGGGGGGCCATGCACGGTGCCAGATCAACTACGATCCGTCGCACTTCCTGCTGCAGCAACTGGATTACCTGGCCTTCATCGACATCTACCATGAACGGATCTGCGCCTATCACGTGAAGGATGCCGAATTCAATCCGGACGGCCGCCAGGGCGTTTATTCCGGTTACCAGGGCTGGGTGAACCGTGCCGGCCGTTTCCGCTCGCTCGGCGACGGCCAGGTCGACTTTTCGGGCATCTTCTCCAAGCTTGCCCAGCATGGCTATGACAGCTGGGCAGTTCTCGAATGGGAATGCTGCCTGAAGTCACCCGAGCAGGGGGCGGCCGAAGGCGCACCCTTCATCGAGAGCCATATCATCGAGGTCACGGACAAGGCATTCGATGACTTTGCGGGGGGTGATACCGACCAGGAGCAGATCCGCAAGATGCTCGGGCTCTGAACCGCCTGAAACGTGGGAAGACACGCCGGGGCCTTTCGGAAGGCTCCGGCTTTTTGCCGGAAACTTGTTCCCGCTAGCGGCTTTCCTTGCGGCCGCCGGCAAAGGTCACCACGCCGACGATGATCAGGCCGGTCAGGATCAGCCGCAGACCGGCGGCGGCACCGAACGTGTTCAGCATTGCCACGAGCAGAAACAGGAACAGCGCGGATCCGAAGATGCCCGGGACGTTGGAGTTGCCGCCGGCGATGGACGAGCCGCCGATCACCACGACCGCAATCGAGGCAAGCAGGTATTCCTCGCCCATGTTCAGGGACGAGCCCCCGGAGAACCCGGCCAGGAAAACACCGCACACGGCGGCCAGCACGGCGGACAGCGTATAGGTCAGATAGCGAATGCGCTCGATCGGGACACCGGCCAGCCGCGCGGCCCGCGTGTTCTGGCCGAAGGCGGTGACGGAGCGTCCGTAGACCGTCCGGTTCAGGAGGACTGCCATGACGATTGCAAAGGCAATCACCAGGAGCGAGAGAACCGGCACGCCCATCATCTTCGCCGTGGAAATCCATTCCAGCGCCGCCGGCGGCTTGATCTTGACGCCCCGCCCCAGCGCGATGGCACTCGACTGTACCAGAAAGCTTGATGACATGGTGGCGATGATCGGCGGGATCGTCAGCACCCGGATCAGGCCGTAGTTGAAGAGACCCACCAGAACGCCAACGGCGACCGCTGCCAGAATGCCCGGCAGGATCATCGCGTTGGTTCCGTCCATAACCATCATCGACACGACCGCCGACAGGGTGATCGTCGACGGGATCGAAAGGTCGACATTGCCGGGCCCGAGCGTGATCACGAACATCTGGCCGATGCCGACCATCACGAAGAAAGTCGAGAAGGAGAGCGCGGTCGATGCCAGCGCCAATCCCCCGGTGCCGCTGATATAGGCAGCCGTGACGGCCCAGGTCAGGAACGCGGCCAGGAAAGACCAGCTCCACGGGTGTTGGCGCATGTACATTTCGAGCTGTTTCATTTGCGCGCCTCCAGCCGGTTGACGATGGCCCTGAGCGCCAGAACGATGATCAGCACGGCGCCCTGCGCCCCGATCTGCCAGTCCGGAGAGATACGCAGGAAGGACAGGAACGACGCTGTCAGGGTCAGGGTCATCGCGCCAAGAACCGCGCCGACGGGAGAGATCCGGCCACCGACGAATTCGCCGCCTCCGAGAATGACCCCGGCGATGGACAGCAGCGTGTAGCGGAGCGCGATGTTGGCGTCTGCCGAAGTCGCCAGCCCGACCAGCGTCAGGCCTGCCAGAATGCCGAAGACCGCGGTCAGGGCATACATGGTCATCTTCAATTTGAGGACGGACCAGCCGGCGCGCGTGATCGCCCTTTCATTGCCGCCGACACCGCGCATGAGAACGCCCCATGACGTGCGCATCAGCGCGAAATGAACGACAAGCGCCAGCACCGCCGCCGCGACCAGCGGCATCGGGACATAGGGTGGTTTCAGGGTGACCAGCGACCGGATCCAGTCGGGTGCACTGCCCCCCGGCGTGGGCAACAGGAGTACCGCGCATCCGGACCAGACAAAGGACATGCCGAGCGTCACCACGATGCTCGGCAGTTGCCGGATATAGATCAGCGCGCCAATGGCCGCATAAACGGCAATGCAGCCGAGCAGGGCGGCAATGCCCAGAAGTGGCGTCTCGTTCAGCCAGGTCGCGCCGATACAGGCGACCAGCGAGACGAAACTGCCGATCGACAGATCCAGGTCATTGACCGCGATCACGAACATCTGGGCAATGGTCGCAAGCGCGATCGGCACGGCCAGATTGAACAGGAGATTCAGTCCGAAATAGCTCATCGCGCGCGGCTGAAGCCAGAACACGCCAAGCAGGACGAAGGTCAGCGACAGCGCCGGCAGCGCCCCCCGCCAGAAACGGGCCGAAGCAAAAAATCCCAATGCCGTCATGCCGCCCCGCTTACCTGTTTGAACGAGGCCCTGAGAACATTTTCCTCCGTGATTTCGGCACCGGTCAGGGTCTCGCTCACGACGCCGTCGCGGAATACGTAGACCCGGTCGCAGTAATCGAGCTCCTCCATTTCGGTCGTGTACCAAAGGAAGGTGCGCCCTTGCGACGCTTCCTGGCGGATGATGGCGTAGACCTCGTTCTTGGTGCCGATATCAACGCCGCGCATCGGGTCGTCCATGAGGACGATGTCCGCCGCAGACCCGAGCGCGCGCGCGAACAGGACCTTCTGCTGATTGCCGCCCGAGAGCGACAGGATCGGCGCTTCGACATCCGGTGCCCGAATGCCGATCCGTTCCTTCCAGGCATCGGCGAGTTCGCGTTCTTTTTCGTTCTGGATCAGAAAGCCCGACAACAGTCTTTTCAGCGAGGAGATGCCGATATTCTTCCGGATCGACCAGAGCGGCAGAACGCCGTCAACCTGCCTGTCCCCGGCAATGAAGCAGCAGCCCGTGTCCTGCGCACCGGAGGGCAGCACACCGTGGCCATCGAAAATCTGCAGCAATGCCTCCGTCTGGCCCTGACCGGCCAGTCCGGCAAACCCGACGACTTCCCCGGCCTGTGCCCTGATGCTCTGGTCGTCGGGCTGCTCGGGCGGGCGCATGTGGATGCGCTCCTCGCTCACGGCTTTGCGCGGCTCGGCATCCCTGCGCGGGGCAACGCCGGCAACGACCGTACTGCCCATGGCCTCGACGAGGCTGCCGCGGTCGAAGCCCGACGCGTCCCTGAAGGCGACGACCCGGCCGTCCTTCATGACGGCGATCTTGCTGGACACCTGGAGGATTTCTCCGAGCAGATGGGAAATGAGGATCACGCTGATGCCCTCTCCCGTGACCCGCCCGACATAGTCCAGCAACTGCTCCGCAACACGAGCGTCAAGCGACGATGTCGGTTCATCCAGAATGACCAGCCGGATTTGCGTTTCCGTGACCGTGAAGGCACGCGCGATCTCGACCATCTGGCGCTTGGAAATCGACAGGTCGCCGACGATATCGAAAGCACTCACACCGTGCCCGGGGAAGATCAGATCGAGCCGTTCCATGATCAGCGCGGCCGCGCGCGGCCTCCAGCCGAGCCCCTTGAGCACCGGATGAATAATGCGCGTGTTCTCGGCAACCGACAGGTTGGGACAGAGCGACAGTTCCTGGAAGACGCAGCGGATGCCGAGCCTGCCGGCATCCTGCACCGCGTAACCCCGGCCGAGATCCGTGCCGGCGATCGACAGGCTGCCGCCACTCGCCTCCAGGGTCCCGGCCAGGATGTTCATCAAGGTGGACTTGCCGGCGCCGTTGTGGCCGACAAGTCCGAGACACTCTCCGGTGTGGATGTCGAGATCCACACCGCTCAGGGCCTGTACCGCCCCGAAGACCTTCTGAATTCCCGTGAGGGAAATCAGAGGGCTCACAGTTTCCGTCGTCATTGCTCCTCCGGAAATCGAACGGACGGTACCGGCACGCCTTACTTCACGCTTTCCAGGTAGGCCTTGGCGTCATCGAGAGAGTACTCGACGTTGGAGACGCCGCCCGGCTCGGTGTTGGCCAGCCCTTCTTCAAGGTCCGCCTGGTCGATCTGCAGGAAAGGCACGATCAGTTCCTTGGGAACATCCTGTCCGTCGAGGATTTGCTGCGCAACCCAAAAGGCCAGTGTCGACACGCCCGGCGCAATGGAAACGGACATGGTTTCATAGCCGTTCGCATCTTTCTGTTCCTTCCACCAGGTCAGCTCGTCATGGCGGTTGCCCATGATGATGATCGGTGTCGGCCGTCCCGCAGCCGCGAAGGCCTGGGCCGCGCCGTAGCCATCGCCGCCCTGCGTCACGACCGCGACGATTTCCGGCATGCTCGGCAGGATACCGGCAACCGCTTTCTGGGCGACCGTCTGCGTCCATTCGCCGTGCACGGAACCGGCAACGTTGAACTTGTCGTTGTTGGCGACGCCCGCCTCGATGCCCGAGTGGATTTCGTCGTCGACGAAGACACCGGCAAGGCCACGGATTTCCAGAAGCTCGCCGCCATCCGGCAACCGGCCGGACAGGTAGTCGACCTGGATCTCACCCATTTTCTTGAAGTCGACCGCAATGCGCCAGGCACAGGGTTCGGTGACAACACCATCGAACGAGACGACGACGATACCTGCATCGCAGGCTTCCTTGACCGCGCCGTTCAGCGCCGTCGGTGAAGCCGCATTGACGACGATGGCGTCATAGCCCTGCAGGATCAGGTTCTGGATCTGGGCCGCCTGTTCCGTCGCCTGGTTCTCGGCGGTGGTAAAGGCGTCGCCCGCGGCGACAGTGCCGGAGCTGACCGCCTGTTCGGCGTTCTTTCCCCAGGACTTGAGCATGGCCTGGCGCCAGCTGTTGCCGGCATAGTTGTTCGAAAGCGCGATCCGCTTGTCGGACGTGTCAGCAACAGACGGCTGCACGGCCGCGACCGTCAGGGCCAGAGCAGTGGTCGCAAGAAGTATCGATTGACGTATTCTCATGATTTCCTCCCAGTCATCAGTCCTCAATTCCGGATAGTCAGAAAGCTCTCCTCCTGGTTGCCCCACGGACACCAACATAAATCGCGTAGAGCGACGTCGTGGCCGTGATGAACAGGCGATTGTTTTTCGCACCGCCAAATGTCAGGTTGGCGACGGCTTCGGGAATGACGATGCGCCCGAGATAAGTTCCGTCCGGCGCGAAGACCTGAACACCGTTGCCGGAGCTGGTCCAGATGTTGCCGAACTCGTCCAGCCTGAAGCCGTCCGGCACGCCCGGCGAAATCTCGGCAAACACGCTCTCGCTCTCGGGGCGGCCGGAAGCGCCGAGCTCAAAGGCCATGATGTGATGCGGCCCGCCGGCAAGATGCGAGACACCCGTGTCGGAGACGTAAAGGCGACTTTCATCAAGCGAAAAAGCCAGGCCATTGGGTTTCACCATGGTCTTGATGACAGGCTCGACCTCACCCGTTTCCGGATCGAGCCGATAGACATAACAGCCGTCCTGCTCGGGTTCGGCGCGCTCGCCCTCGTAATCCGTCAGGATGCCGTAAGTCGGATCCGTGAACCATACGGACCCGTCGGATTTCACCACGACATCGTTCGGCGAGTTCAGTCGTCTGCCGCCGTATTGCGACGCCAGCACGGTCCGGGAACCGTCATGTTCGCGGCGGGTCACGGAACGGGTCAGGTGCTCGCAGCTGATCAGGCGGCCCTCGCAATCGATCGTATTGCCGTTGGCGTGGTTGGACGCCGTCGTCAGGGGGCGCGTTCCAAGGCCTTCGACCCACTGCAGAATGCGGTTGTTGGGAATGTCGGACCAGACGACGCAATCCGTTGCCGCAAAATAGGCCGGACCCTCCGCCCACAGGCAGTTTTCGTAAAGGCGCTCCAGACCGCAGATCGGGATCACAAGATCCCGCATGCGTTCGCACGCGATTTCCACCCCATCATGCAATGGACGCTGTCTCCCTGGCCCGCCGGTTTCAATGTTCTGATCCGGCGGCGATTGCTTTGTTGTTCAGGGAGCTTTCCATGCCGCCCGCACATTGTATGCTGTAGTTTCGACAAACCTCTTGCGGGAACCCGCAGCCTTTGATGCTGGTTTCAACGGCGACAAAGCGGAAATGACGCAGGAGAGAAAAACCGGAGACCGGTATCCTTGGCGCAAGAAAAAACAAGTACCGGAGCGAACGCCATTAGCACCGAGGCCATGCTGCAGCGGTTCCTGCTGATCTCACGGGCAGTGGCCGGACAACTTGATTTTCAGTCGCTGATCCAGAAGGTGTCTGAAGAGGTCGGTTACTTTCTGCCCCACGATCACATCGACGTCTGCATTCTCACCGGCGAAGGCGACATGCATGTTGCCTACGAGGCCCGCCTGCACACGGGGTGGGGGGACGCGCCCGAGCCGGTCCCGATTTCCGTCAGCCCGATCCGCAGCATTCTGCGCGGCGAGGAAGATTTCATCCTGACCGCGGACGCCCAGCTGGACGAGCGCTTCCACTTTGACGGCGCATTCAGCGATCCGATCTTCGATGCCCGCCTGCGCAGCCGCCTGCACGTGCCGCTGCAGGTGGAAGGCAAGGTGATCGGCGCGCTGTCCTATTCCTGTCATGCGCGCGACATTTATGAAGACAGCCACGTGACCATCGCCCAGTATGTCGCCGACCTGCTGTCCTCCTATATCCATGCCCTGAACCAGGGTGAGCGTGCCCGCAAGGCGGCCATCCGGCAGGCGGAAATCCATGCTCACGCGGAAGGCCTGCGCGCCGGCGCGCTGCGCCTGACGGAAGCACTCGAACTGGAAAGGCAGAGGATCGGCATGGACCTGCACGACCAGACCCTTGCCGACCTGACCCGGCTCAGCCACGAATTGCGCCGGCTCAGGCAGGCCCCGAAGATCCCGGGCGAGACACTGACCACGCTGACCGACCGGCTGGAAGGGTGTCTGCAGGAACTCAGGAGCATCATCGAAGATGCCCGGCCGAGCGTTCTGAAGCTGTTCGGCTTCGAACAGGGTATTGAAGCCCTGCTCGAACGGGCGGTCGCCTCCCAGGCAAGACCGATCTCGGTGGAGTTCGCCGACGAAACCGACGGTGCCGGCAACGCATTGCAGGAAACCCATCAGATCGCCCTCTTCCGCATCGCGCAGGAGGCGGTGAACAACGCGATCAAACATGCGGATGCCTCCCGGATCCGCGTTGTGCTTTCGCAGTCCGAGCACTTGCTGAGCCTTGCCATATCCGATGACGGCTGCGGGCTAACCGGCGACGACGGCGATCATCTCGGCGGAATCGAGAACATGCGCACGCGTGCAACCCTGATTTCGGCGCGGTTCGAAATCGAACCTTGCGCCGACCTGTCGGGAACGCGTGTCCGCGTGTCCCTTCCGCTCGGCGATCAGACCACATTCCCCTTGCCAGAACAAAATCAGACCAATGCGTATCTTGATAGTTGAAGACGATGTCCTGCACCGCTCCTTCCTCCGGGAGGTCGTGGAACGGGAACTGCCGGACGTGACGGAACTGACCGAAGCGCAGAACGGGGACGAGGGCATCGCGCTTGCCGCCAAGCACCGCCCGGATGCGATCGTCATGGATCTGCAGATGCCGAACAGGACCGGTGTTGAAGCAGCGCGAGCGATCTGGCGCCAGGAGCCCGAGACACGCATCCTGTTCTGGTCCAACTATGCAGACGAGGCATACGTCCGGGGGATATCCCGGATCGTTCCGCCCGGCGCGTCCTACGGCTATATCCTGAAATCCGCCTCCGAAGACCGCCTGAAACTGGCCCTGCAAGGCGTTTTCGTGGAAGAGCAGTGCATCATCGACAGGACGGTGCGCGGCGTTCAGCAGCGGGCCGACGACCGGCTGCAGGGACTCACCGATGCCGAATACGAGGTCCTGATCGACATCGCCCTCGGACTGACGGACAGGACGATTTCCAGGCGGCGCGGCATTTCACTGCGCAGCGTGCAAAGCCGGTTGCAGGCGCTTTACGAAAAGCTCGGGCTCGATCAGGATACCGACCGCGATCCGGACGGGGCTGCGATCTACAACAGCCGCTCGCGCGCCGTCAGCATCGCGTTCTTGCGGCGGCTCGTGAACGGCAAGGCAATCGAGGCCGCCGAACTCGACTACCAGACCTGGGCGGAAGCAACCAGCAAGACGACAGTCCCAAACTGAAGCTCAGCACCATCTCGAAGGCTTTGTCGCCAGGAAACGGATCGGAAACTTGCCTTGCTTTCAGGCTTAGGGCGCCTGTCGGAGTTGAGGTGCCTTGCAAGCTGCATCGATACCCCCACCCCTGACCCCTCCCCCACCAGGGGGAGGGGAATTCCGTTCCACCGACAAGTCATGCTGTAATCAATAATGAGCCTGATCGACGGATCTGCCAGTCACGTCCTGTGCGGACTCGTTCCCCTCTCCCGGATGGGGGAGGGGTCAGGGGTGGGGGGCAACAGGGCCATCAACCAGGACCGTCACTCGTTTGCGACAACCTCCACCTCACTCGAGCATATCGGCGACCGCATATTTTTCCAGCTTCTCCGGGTCCACCCCAACGCCGAGTCCCTTGCCCTTCGGAACATGGACACGCCCGTTCCTGACCGGGAACGGTTCGGTCAGGATATCTTCCTCGGCGTAGTAGGTCGCCATGTAGAATTCGCACTGAAGGATCAGGTCCGGCACGGCCGCCATGAGATGCGCTCCGGCGGTGTGCGCCAGGCCGGTCTCGAACATGCAGCCGCCGTATACCTCGATCCCGGCGGCGCGGGCAATCGCCGCGACCTCGAGCGCGCGGCGGATGCCGCCTGACTTCATGATCTTGAGCGAGAAGATATCGGCCATGCGGATTTGCGCCGCGTAAAGCGCACCCTTGGGGTCGAAGACACTCTCATCGGCCATGATCGGTGCGTCGATCACCTGCGCGATATGCGCCATGACCTCGCGCTCGTGCATCCTGACCGGCTGTTCCACGAAGGTCGGGCGGAAGGCCTCCAGGTCACGCACCCGCCGCACGGCATCATAGGCCGGCAGGCCCTGATTGTAGTCGATGCGGATATCGGCCTCCTCGCCGTAGATCTCGCGCATCTTTTCCAGGCGCATGAGGTCGAAACGATGGTCCGAAAACCCGGTCTTGAACTTGAAGATCCGGACACCGTCCGCCCACATCGCGGCAACGTCTTCCAGATCCTTGTCAAAGTCGGGATTTGCGATGGAAAAACTCATGCCCATATGGTCGCGCTGTCTGCCGCCGACGAGTTCTGCGACCGAAAGCCCGGAAATCTGGCCGGTGATGTCCAGCAGCGCCATTTCGAGGGCCGCCTTGGCTTCGGGATGCCCGACGATGATCTTGTCCGCCGTCGACATGAGCTTCTCGACCTGCACGGGATCCTGGCCGACCAGGTGGGGCCGTAAATGCACATGAAGGGCCGCGGCGCACCCCTCAGCCGTGCCGGTGAAGACCGGCCAGGGCGAGGCTTCGCCCCAGCCGGTGAGGCCGGTGTCGGTCCTCATTTCCAGGATCGCAACGTTGATCCCGGCAACGTCGCCGCTGCCATGCGAGTGGACAGCCTTCGCCGGAATGCTGATGCGGTGAACCCGGATGTGTTCGATCTTGTGGTCGCTCACGCACGCCTCCGAGCAGAATTGGAAAGGGTCGACGGGGACAGAATTATTCGGGCCGGACGACCAGAACGCAGCAGGACGCGAACCGCGACACGCGCGCCGCGTTCGGTCCGATGAAGAGATCCTTCACGCTCGGCCGGTTCGCGCCGATGACAATGAACCGGGCAGAGAGCTTGTCCGCATGTTCGATCAGTTTTTCATAGACGACGCCGCGCAGGACTTCCGTCGTGCAGGATACGGACTTCCAGTCAAACCCGGCCGCATAATCTGCCAGATCCTTGCGGGCATCCGTTTCCACCTGGTCGCGCATGTCGTCGGGGATATAGGCCTGGACGTAGGTATTCTGCTGATCCGGGATCACGAAAACCAGTTCGACCCCGGCATCGTGGCTTTGCGCCAGCATGATGGCTTCCCGGACAACACACGCATCGGCTTCCCTGTGGTGCAGGTCCACGGCGGCAATGATCTTGACGTTTGCCATGACGACTTCCTCCTGGAAGGTATTCCTGTTGGTGCCGGAGACAGCGCTCAGCCGTCTCCGGCAAGTGTCATCCTCGGGGACCGCGCATGTTGTCCGGCAGGAAGGTGGCCAGCTCGGGGACAAAGATCATCACGAAGACCATGAGCACCATGATCAGGAACAGGGGGATCGCGGTCTTTGCGATGTAGCCCATTTCGTGATTGGTGATCCCCTGCATGACGAACAGGTTAAAGCCGATCGGAGGCGTGATCTGCGCCATTTCGACCACGATCACGATGAAGATGCCGAACCAGATCAGATCTATTCCTGCGCCGATGACCATTTCCTGAACGATCGCCATCGTCAGAACGACGGACGAAATGCCGTCGAGAAACATGCCGAGCACGATGTAGAACAGCATCAGCGCCATCAGCAGCGAGAACTGCGACAGCTGCAGGCTCTCGATGAATTCCGCCAGGGCCCGCGGCAGTCCGGTGAAGCCCATGGCGAGCGTCAGGGCCGTCGCCCCCATCAGGATCAGCGCGATCATCGCAGATGTCTTGGTGGCTCCGAGCAGGCTGTCGATAAAGGTCTTCCTGTTGAGCGAGCCTTGCGCCGCCGCCAGGATGAATGCCCCGATAACACCGATGGAGGCCGCTTCGGTTGCCGTTGCCCAGCCGCCATACATGGAGCCGATGACAACCAGGATGAGCAGGATGATCGGGATCAGAAACCGGCTTTCGCGCAGCTTTTCGGAAAAACTCATGCGATTGGCAATCTTCGGCACTTCACTCGGCCGCAGAAACGACCAGCCCGCCACATAGGCCATGAACATGCCTGCGAGCACGATCCCCGGCAGGATGCCGGCCATGAACAACTTGGAAATCGATTGCTCGACGGCGACGCCGTAGACAATCAGCGTCAGCGACGGGGGGATCATCAGACCAAGTGTTGCCGCGCCGGTCAGCGTTCCGATCGTCATGTATTCGGGATAACCGCGCTTGCGCAGTTCGGGAATGGACATCTTGCCCACTGTGGTCAGCGTTGCCGCGGACGAGCCGGAAACGGCGGCAAAGATTGTGCAGCCGACGATGTTGACATGGACGAGGCCGCCCGGAAGGCGCTGCATCCACGGACTGAGGCCGCGGAACATGTCCTGCGACAATCGGCTTCGGAACAGGATCTCGCCCATCCATATGAACAGTGGCAGCGCTGTCAGGGTCCAGCTGGACGAGCCGGTCCAGATGCGCGTCAGCATGGCGTCGCCGGCCGGGCGCGAGGTGAACATCTCCAGCCCGAGATAGGCAACGCCGAAAAGGGCGAGCCCGACCCAGACACCGGTTCCCAGAAGCAGGAACAGGACGAACAGGAAAATGAGAACGAGGTAGATCTCTTCCATGTCTTATTCCCCCTGCGCTTTCTCGCCGGGGGCATGGATATTGTCCCGGCCCGTGAACAGCGTCGTCAGAAGATTGTCGAATGCGCAGATGGCAAGAAGCACGGTCCCGATCGCCATGGACATCTGCGGTATCCAGATCGGCCAGGCATCATGCCCCTGGCTGATTTCGTTGAAGCGGTAGCTTTCGTAGGTGAACTTGATGGCATAGCGCGCAAACAGGTAGGTCAGGTAACTGGCAATTGCCCAGCACCAGATCTCGCCGAACTTGCGGTAACGACCGAGCGCGGTCAGCAACAGGCTGACGCGAATGTGGCTGCCGCTGTTCAATGCATAAGGCAAGGCCAGGAAGGATGCCGCCGCCATACAGTAACCCGTGAAGTCGGGCGCGCCGGTGATGATCCCGCCACCCCACCTTGCGACCATCTGCGAGGCCACGAAGAAAAGGATCAGGATCAGAAAAACCGCCGCCAGATATCCGGCGAATTTGTAGAGCGCATCAAGACCGGTGCGCAAAAGCTTGAAAACAGCCACCGCCATCCCCCTTCATAGGCAAGTGTGCCCGGCGATGATCGCCGGGCAGATGTTGTCATGCGGGTAGACTACTGTTTTGCCTTGAATGCATCGACGATGGCCTTGCCCTGATCGCCGGCGGTCTCGAGCCATTCTCCCGTCATGGTCTCGCCGATGGCGCGAAGCTCTTCCGCCATGGTGTCGCTCACGCGGCCGGTGGTCATGCCGTTCTTGCCGAGCTCGTTGACCGTGAACTCGTTGTACTGGATGGACCGCCAGTCACCTGCATATTCCGCCATCGCCGCACAGCCGCTGATAACGTTCTTGGTGGTGTCGTCCAGCGCGTTCCAGCTGTCCATGTTGACCATGACATAGTTGCGCGGCAGCCAGGCATCGGCGGCGTAATAGTGCGACAGGCTTTCCCAGATCTTGCGGTCGTAACCGGTAGACCCGGAAGACACCATGCCCTGGGCCACGCCGGTGGCAAAGGCCTGGCTGATTTCGGCAGCCTCGATCTGGACCGGCTGCATGCCGGCAAGTTCCGCCATCCGTGCACTTGCGTTGTTGTAGGTCCGGAACTTCAGGCCCTTGACGTCTTCCAGGGAGTTCACTTCACGGTCGAAGTAAAGACCCTGCGCCGGCCACGGCACGGAATAAAGCAGGTGCAGGTTCTGCTCCTTGAGAATCTCGGTCAGGGGCTCTTTGGCCACTTCCCAGAGCTTTTCGGAATCTTCGAACGACGTTGCGAGGAACGGCACGGAATCGAACCCGAAGATCGCATTCTCGTTCTGGTGGCCCGACAGCAGCCGCTCACCGATCGGAACCTGTCCTGTCTGGATCGCACGCTTGATCTCGGCACCCGAATAAAGGGAACCGCCCGGATGCGTCTTGATTTCCAGCGCGCCGCCGGTGCCGAGTGTCACGCATTCGGCAAATTTCTCACCGGTTGCCGAGTGGAAGTTGGTCGCCGCATACGCCATGGGCATGTCCCATGTTTCCGCGGAAACGGTGCCTGCCGCCAATGTGGAAACGGCGACGCCGGCCATAAGGATTTTCGTTATTCCGGACATGGAGAACCTCCTCGTTATTGTGTCCCCTCATGCCCCGCTTGTGCGGGACACGCTGCTCTCATATCGCCGGCTCAGAACCGTTGCGGATCATAGGCCGACAGGTCAATGTTCTGACGGTCTCCAGAGATGAGACCCGCCAGAATGCGCCCGGTCTTGGGACCGGCCGTGAGGCCGACGTGATGGTGCCCAAAGCCGGCAAAGACGCCAGATGCCCCGATTTCTCCGATCAGTGGCAAACTGTCGGAAGGAGCCGGGCGATGACCAAGCCAGCTCTCTTCCTTTTCGAACGTCAATTTCGGAAATGTCTGCGCAACCGTCCTGCGCAGCAGGTCAAGCGGTGCCTTGGAAGGCCCTGCCTCCAGTCCGCCGAATTCAACAACGCCGGCACATCTCAGCCCGGCTTTCATCGGTGTCGCGACAAACTTGCCTGTGGTGACCATCATGGGGGTCGCCGGGCCGTTTTCGGCAGCCTGCAACACGATGTGGTAACCGCGCTCGGATTCCAGCGGCACGGCAAGACCGAGCTTCTTTGCCAGGGAACCGGACCAGACCCCGGTCGCCAGAACCACTTGGGTGCAATCGATGTCGTCGCCGTCGGTGATGACCTGCGTGACCCGGCCATCGGTGAAGGTGAAATCCTTCACCTCGGCCTGGACGAACGCTGCGCCCAGTTTCGCGGCTTCCTCCGCAAGCGCTGCAACATAGCGGCCCGGATCGCGGACAAAGCCGTGATCGTGCATGACCGCCAGCAGTTTCATGTCCGCCGACAGGTTCGGTTCATAGTCACGAACCGCATCGCCTTCGAGAATGTCCGGCTCGAAACCGGCCATCCGCCGGATCATCCAGGTATATTCATCCGCCTCGAACGCGGCGCGCGAGGGATAGACGAAACTGTAGTCGGAATGGACCAGCCAGTCTTCGGCACCCGTTCCCCTGGCCAGCGCGTCGTGCTGCGACGGGGAATCGTAAAGGATCGGCGCAAGGCCTTCGGAAATGCGGCGCGTGTCCTTGTCATTGGCATGCGACAGATATTTCAGCAGCCAGGGCGTCAGTTTCGGCAGATAGGACCAGCGCAGGAACAGCGGGAAGTCCGGATTGAGGAGCATCTTCGGACTTTTGCGCACCAGACCCGGCGCGGTCACGGGCGCAACGGAACAGGCCGCGAGAACCCCCGCATTGCCGTAAGAGGTCGAAGCAGATGTTCCCGCTTTAACGCGATCGACGATCGTGACGTCGATACCGGCCCGGCGCAGCCAGATTGCCGTTGAAACGCCGACAACGCCGGCACCGATCACAACGACATGGGGAGACACAGCCGGGCCCATCGCTCACCCCATCCAGCGCCGCACCGGGGCGGCGGCTTCTTCGAGTGGCTGACAGATCACGTCGACAAGCGTCGGCCCGTCATGCGCCATGGCCTCGCGCATGACGCCATCCAGATCTTCGGCCTTCTCAACCTTCCAGGTCTTCAGGCCGAATGCGGCAGCAACCGCGGCCTGGTCGGTCCGATTGAAATCGACATTGTAGTAGCGCCTGTCGCAGTCGGCATACTGGCTCGCCTTGATCCAGCCAAAGGCGGAGTTGGAAAAGACGACATAGGTGATCGGCGCGGCGGATCTCACGACCGTTTCCAGTTCACCGCAGGCGAACGCGAAAGACCCGTCCCCCATCATGGCGACAACCTTCCTGTCCGGCTGCCCGTACCATGCCCCGAGAGCAGCCGACAGCGAATAGCCCAACGCGCCGTGCGCACGGTTGGTGATGTACTGACGTCCAGCATGCTGTTGCTGCGAATAGGCATTGTAATAGGGGCAGCTTGTTCCAGGATCCGAAACCACGATCGCATCATGAGGAAGGGTTTTGTTCAAGGTGTCAATGATTTGTTCGGGAATGATCAGGTCCGTGTCGCTTTCGGCCAGTGCCTGGAACTTCGCGAATTTGCGGGCCTTGATATCGGCGACCTTTGCGGCACCGCCGAAGGACGGCAACACGCCTTCGCGGGTGTCGAGACAGGCGTTGACCGCCTCCAGAGCCAGCTTCAGGTCCGCGACCACGCCGACCTCGGTCGGATAGTTCGCACCGATCGTCATGGGGTCACTGTCGAAATGCACAATGCGCTGGCCGGGCTTGGGCGCTTCCCAGCGCGAGGTCGTGGTGGACCCGGCGCGGCACCCCATGAAGATCACGAGGTCGGCTGCTTCCATCATTTCCCAGGTTTCGTCGGTTCCGCCGTTCGACCCGACCACGCCAAGCGAGAGCGGGTGCGTGTCGGCAAGTGACCCCTTGCCCGAGATGGAGGTTGCGACCGCGAGATCCAGCCGGCTGGCAATCCGGTCGAGCTCATCCATTGCCCCGGCGATCACGACGCCGCCGCCACAGACGATCAGGGGCGACTCCGCCGTCAGGATTGCCTCGACCGCCGCCTCCGCGGCACCGGGTTCCGGCGCGGCGCGATAGGATGGAAACGATTTGAGTTTCGGGTCCGCCCAGATGTCATCGGCGGGAACCGGATCATATTGAATGTCATAGGGCAGGCCGAGATGCGACGAGCCCGGACGGCCTGTCGTCATGGCGCGGAAGGCCTGACGCACCATGCGTGGTATGTGATCGGCACGCCTGATGACCGTGTTGAACTTGGTAAGGGGCCGCATCAGCGCTTCCTGATCGACCTCCGTCAGGGGATACTTGCCGTAGGACCCGACCGATATGTCGGTCGTAATCGACAGCACAGCGTAGGAGCTCTCGTTGGCCTCGATCAGGCCCGGCAGGATGTAGGTTGCACCGCCGCCTGACGGGCCCTCGCACACGCCGACGCGCCCGGTGACGCGCGCATAGGCGTCGGCCATATAGGCCGCGCTGCGCTCATCGCGCGTCAGGACATGGGTGATGCCGTGGTCAAGATTGTGCATGGCGTCGTAGAAGGGCAGCGTGGTGTCGCCGCAAAGCCCGAAGATATGGCGCACACCGTGGGCCTCCAGAGACCGCACCATCGCCTCGGCACCGTTCATTGTGTTTCGCACCATATCCCCCGACAAGACGCATGCCACGCAGGCAAATTCAGCTGCACTCAATATTGTATACAGCTCTGTAGGCAAATGTGAAGGCGCAAATGTTCACAAAGCGCGGTTTTTGATCTATCAGGGAGCAGACGAACAGACTGTGCACGGCGGGACCACAATGACAAAGCGCCTCAGCAGCGTTGACCGCGTCTACGAGACGCTGCGCGACATGGCGATCAATTTCGACTTCAAACCGGGCGAGCGCATCAATGAATCCGCCCTGACCACCAGGCTTGGCGCCAGCCGAACGCCGCTGCGCGAAGCCCTGAACCGGCTCGTCGCGGAAGGTTTCCTGACGCTTGCGAAGGGACAGGGCTTCTTCTGCCGCCCGCTGGAACCGGCCAAGGTGCTGGAGCTTTATCAGGCGCGCTGCGCCATCGAGACAGAAGGCATCATCCGGGGGATCGAAAACGCCGGTGACGACGAGATCCAGGCCCTTTGCGACTATCTCGACGATTTCGAGAAGACCTATTTCACCTCGACGGATCTCACCGAAGTGCTGCAGCAGGACGAAGAGTTTCATCTCCGCCTTGCCGCGCTGTCCGGCAACGGCGAACTGGTCAGGCTGCTCAGCAACCTGAATGAACGGATACGTTACGTCCGCCTGATCAATTTCCGCCAGATCCGCGAACAGATGGAAGATGGAGCGCACGAGGATCCGTCCCTGCCCGCGCACCGCAAGATCGTCGACGCGGTGAAAAACAGGGACACGGACACCGCGGTGACGGCCCTGCGCAGCCACATCGAACGGCGCAGCGAGGAAACCATCGAACTGGTCCGCCTCGCCTATTCGCAGCTTTACGTGCCAAGCATTTGAAGCGGCGCATGTCTGCCGTTTTCACCCGGCCTAAAGTCTCTGCTCACCCCCAGCGCGGGTCGTCCAGTTCTTCCGGAAACCTTGCAGGCGCAAGGCTCTGCTGGAACCAGAGCACGTAGTTGTAGATTGAATAGACAGGCAGACCCGTAAGCCTGCGGATATCGGCCGCGTAGGGCACCATGTTGGTGCATTCCAGGACGATCGCGCCGATGCCCTCATGTTGCGAAACCAGTTCCCGGGCCGCATCACGCATGTCCTCCCGGCAAGCGGCAAAGTCGATCTCGGGCGCATCGCCGAGAATATTCCGGGTGAACACCCGTCCGCCTTCGGTCCCGACAACAGGTGTGTCCAGCGGCACATTTGCAGCGTTCAGATGGTCGGGGGTCAGCGTTTCACTCGAGATGGTCAGGATGCCGACCCGTTTTCCGGGGGCGAGCGTCGACTGGACCATGGGAACCTGCATCAGCGAAGACGTTGCCAGGGGCACGTCGATTTCCCGGGCGAGTTGATCCTGCAGGATCGACAGGAAGCCGCAATTCGTCGTGATGCCGTCGCAACCGCTGGCAACAAGATCCCTTGCCGCTGCAATGAAGACATCGAGAAGCGGGCGCGCGTCGCACCTGACCACGAGATCGGGCGACGCACCACGGACAACCCGGTACTGAACCGGGAACGGCCAGGTCAGAGCATTGCCCATGTCCCCCGGAATGCGCGGAAAGCGTGTTTCCAACATCAGTATTCCGACATTTGCTCCATAGACGGTCTTGCCGCCGCGCTGAGGTGTCAACGGGTCATCCTTCCCACTCCGTGAACCGTAGATCCAAAATATACAAATTTGAACGCAGACCTGTATACAGAAATATCAGTCTCTGGAAAATTTCCCGGCATTCCCCGACCGGTCAACGCCCGAAAGACCGGTGCCGGGGCGCGCGGAAGACGATCAGTCCCCTTCGGCCAGATCCTGCAGGGCATCGCGGTTGTCGATGATCAGCCAGCCGTCGCGCAGCGTGACCAGCTCCGCCTTCTGCCATCTCCTGAGGCAACGGTTGACGTTCTCGCGGGTGTTGCCGATCATGCCCGCCAGTTCCGACTGGGACTGGGAGAGTTTCTTCAACGGTTTTTCCGGCGATCCCGGCGCGGCCTCGGTCAACCGGATGACGAGCCGGGCCAGGCGGGCGGGCAGATCCAGAAACGCGATCTCGATCATGCGTTCGTCGGAACGGCGCACCCGCTGGCACAGCAGTTCGATCAGATGGATGGAAAGGTCCGGATTGCGGCTGAGCACATCCAGCAGGGATCTTCTTTCCAGAACGATCAGCGCGCAATTCGTGAGCGCCTTGACGCTGGCCGAACGTTCGCCGCCATCCAGCAAGGCAATTTCCCCGAAAACATCACCGGCCTGCAGGTCGTTCAGCGTGATTTCGCGCGCACTCGGCGTCAGCATGCTGACACGGACCGAGCCTTCGGCAATCGCCATCATGCTCTGGCCCGGATCGCCCATGGAGAAGATCACGTCTCCCGACCGGAAGCGTTTCACATAGGCGAATGCCGCAAGTTCGTGGCGCGCCTGGTCATCGAGCGCGTCGAACACGAAACTCTTGCCGAGCAGCTTCTCCTTGTCGAATTCGCGATCGGCTTCCATGTTCTAACCTCTTTCTGCCTATATTTGACGCAATTGGCTTCTTACAACTTTAAGCACGGTCTGCTACCGACATGCAGGTATGCTACCAATTGAGCCCGTTTGAAAAGCACTTTCCGAAGAGGTGACAATGAGAAACTTCGTTCTGCCAGCGTTGCTCTCGCTCCTGGTCATCGTGTTGCCTCGCGTAACGGCGGCGCAGACGCTTGCGGGATGCACCGCGACCGACCTCACAGACCCGCCCCGGATCGCCTATCAATGCCCGGGCGGTCTGGTCATCGAAGCGGAAGCCGCGGCGGCGCTCGGCATCGTGACGGCCGCGCCCGACGGCCGGCCCACCGATGTCGAGGTGTCCTCGGACGCGGTCCTGATCGAAATGGAACCGGGCAGCGGCCCGTTCCAGATCCGCACGCCGCACGCGATCGCCGCCGTTCGCGGCACGGAATACGCCGTTGACGTGGAAGACGGCAAGACGGCGGTCTTCGTCGCCGAGGGCGAGGTGGCGGTCTCCAGGCCCGATGGCAGCGACACGGTCGTTCTCGGTCCCGGGTTCGGGGTCGACGTTACCCCGGGCGAGCCTCTGGTGGTGCGCGAATGGGGCGCTCAGCGCGTCACGAGCCTGTTGAACCGCTTCGGGCGATGACATCTGCGCTGCCGCGCTGGGTTGCTGCTCTCGCGCTGCTTTCGGGCCTGGTCTGGGCGGCGTTGCTCTGCCAGCAGCATCTTGCCGGCACGGCGAGCGTCATCGACCGTTTCGAGACCGTGCTGCTTGATCTGCGAATCACGCTTGCCGGTGAACGGCCCGCCCCGGAGAATATCACCATCGTCGCCATCGACGACCGGACCGTGTCGGAGGTCGGAACCTATCCCCTCGACCGGAAAACGCTGGCAGAACTGGTGACCGGGATCCGCGAGGCCGGCGCGGCCGCAATCGCCATCGACATTCTCCTGTCAGGAGAATCGACGGAAACGGATGACGCTGCGCTTGCGGCAACGCTTGAGAGCCTCCCGGCAGTGATTGCCGCCGCTGCACGGGTCGCCGATGCACAGCAGACGGCAAGTGCGGTTCCCGTCGTTCGCGAAGCGCTGGCTCCCGACCCACGGTTCGCGGAAACCGCCACCGTGGGACTGGTGAACATCGTGACAGATGACGGCGGCACGCCCCGGCACATCCCTCTCCTGTTCCTGTCCGGATCGGGCCTGCAACCGTCCTTCGGCCTCAAGGCGCTGGAACTCGCTTCGGGGCGGACGCCAAGCCTTACCGAAGAGGGTGTCCGCATTGGCGACCGCGTCCAGCCGCTCGATCTGGGATGGCATCTCGCCCTCAATTATTACGGCCCGGCCGAAACCGTCGACACGATCAGCGCGGCGCGCCTGCTTGACGGCGACCCGGTCGATCTGCACGGCCGTCTTGCCGTTCTCGGTGTCACGGCAACGGCCGTTGGCGACCGGTTCGCCACCCCCTTCGATCCGGTCATGCCCGGCGTCGAGATACAGGCAACGGGCATCGCCAATCTTCTCGACGGATCGGCGCTCCTGCGCACTGGCGCAATCCGCCTCACCGACGCTGCAGCTGCCCTGACAATCACGCTTCTGGGGCTCGCCGCCATTGCCTTTCTGCCGCTCGCGCCAGCCGTCTTTTTCTACATCGCCCTGCTCGCCGGCTGGCTCGCGCTCACGATGATCCTGTTCGGGCAAGGGCAATGGCTGAATGCGGCGCTTCCCTTTGCCGCGAGCCTGCCGCCGGTCATCGCCCTGCTTTTGTCACGACAGGTTTTCGAACGTCTCCGTTCCCAGAAGCTGGCACGTGCCAGCGCCGCTCTGAGCCGGTTCCAGTCGCCAAAACTGGCCGGCCGAGTTGCCGAAGACCCTACTTTTCTTGCCGTCCCGAAAGAGCAGGACGCCGCGATGCTGTTTGTCGATCTTTCAGGGTACACCGGGCTCAGCGAAGAGCTCGGTCCCGTCAGAACC
Organism: Roseibium sp.; assembly: GCF_965229775.1. GTDB lineage: Bacteria > Pseudomonadota > Alphaproteobacteria > Rhizobiales > Stappiaceae > Roseibium. The sequence continues at coordinate 2,079,995 of NZ_OZ245929.1, read as the reverse complement.
CGGGACTTCCTGAAGGAGTTTCACACCATCGTCGTGGACGTCGTCAGCCAGTATGACGGCGTGGTGCTCGACTTTATGGGCGATGGCGCCATGCTCGGTTTCGGCATTCCGGATGCCTCGGCAGAAGATCCTGCGAACGCTGCCGGCTGCTGCTTCGAGCTGGAGCGCCGTGTCAGCCAGTGGATCGCGGATGCAGGGATGGCTGGGCGTATCAGCCGCGTGCGGGTGGGCGCGCATGTCGGAGAGGTCGTCCTGTCACGCCTTGGCCATGACAGTCAGCAGCAGATCGCGGCAACCGGCGACTGTGTCAACGTGGCCGCCCGCCTGCTGGAAGTCGCCAAGGACCACGACGCGTCGGTCGTGCTTTCCTCCGACCTGATGCGCGCCACCTCGGCGATGACCGAATTGGATTATTCGCCACCGCGCCAGGCGACGGTTGCGATCCGCGGACGGCAACAGGAACTGACCGTCGGCCTGTGGCGATCTGGCGAGATCCCGCCCGGCTTCGTTGCGCCCGGTGGAACCGGATGAACGGACGGGCCGTTTATCATGCAGGGCAAGAACAGGTGGCGGCCGGCACTCCAATGTGCCGGCCGCCCACGCGCTTCCTCGGTGCAGTCTCAAGGGCTAGGGTCAGGACCCATTAATTTGGTTTAATTGGCGCAGCAAACGGCGATGAGCTGCGAGGAAAAGCGCGACAAGCGGGCTTCCTGCCCGGTTGAGCGGTTTGACGAAGCAGATCGAAGCCGTTTTTGCGTCCCGCAGGGATAGGGTGAATTTGCCCGGCAACGTCGTTGCAAATCTTTGGAAACCGGACGGTTTCCTGCAGATTTTCGCCTCGTATCCGAACAAATTCATCCCTACCAATTCATCCAAATGAATGGATCCTGACCCTAAAGTATCTTGTAAAGTGTCTTGTCTCTTTTAATCATGTGGTGAAACAGAACTGCACCGATGTGAAGCGCGAACAGGGTGAACAGGATCCAGGCGCTCCATTCGTGAATGGCGGACAGTGTCCAGGCGATGTCGGGGCTCTTGCCGATGGGGCTCCAGACCTGAACGATCCCGAACCAGTTCAGCGGAAACCCGTGTGCATTGGTCGCCAGGAAACCGGACACCGGCATGATGATCAGGAACGCATAGAGAAGCCCGTGAACAGTGGCTGCGGCGATGCGCTCGATGGCCGGGCCTTCGTGAGGCGGGGCCCTGGAAACAAGCTTGTTGCCGACCCGCAGAAGCATCAGCCAGAGAATCACGAAGCCGAAGCTTTCATGGAGCAGGTAAAAGCTGGAGACGACGTCCTTTTTCGCAAAGCCGATCATGAGCCCAAGTGGCCAGGTCAAAAGCACGAGCACGGCCACGGCCCAATGAAGCAATCGGGCAGCTGACCCGTAACGGGGCGTTGAAATGGTCAAGTCCCCCGGTTGGACCGATTGGTCGTTTGCCGTCATGTGCGCTGACATCTCTCTCTCCTGTTGCCCGTATCAGGGTCCCCGGTATCCGGCCATCCTGACAGGTTTGACTGAAGATACCGTTGAACAGGTGCACGACCTGCCCTTCCGACACTTGAAAAGATAGCGGCCAGAATGCCCGTGTACCTGTGACGCACGGCACAGGGTACGCATGTGGCGCGAATTCAGGCGCGAGCGGGTTCCAAAACGAAACGGCGCCTGCAATGCAGACGCCGCATAAGGATGACGTTTTGTCTGTTTTGTCAGCCGGCTTTCTGGACGGCGCGTTTGGCCATGACGGTGACGAGGTTTGCGCGGTAGTGGGCCGAGCCGTGGATGTCGCTCAGCATGGAGCCTGAATCCACCTGGATGCCTGCGACCGCGTCCGGCGACCAGTTCGATGCCAGCGCCGCTTCCATGCCGTCGACCCGGAAGACGCCGTAGTGGCCCGCCCCGGTCACCGCCACCCGCACCGAGCCGTCCCGGTGCCTGGCCACATAGACCCCCGCCATCGCATAGCGCGAGGCCGGGTTCGGGTATTTGGCATAGGCCCCCTTCTCGATCAGCGGGAACGTCACCGACACCACGATCTCGTCCTCGTCCAGCGCCGTGTCGAACATGCCCACGAAGAAGTCTTCGGCGCTGAGCGAGCGCTTGCTCGTCACCACCGTCGCCCCCAGCGCCACAAGCGCCGCCGGATAGTCCGCGGCCGGGTCGTTGTTGGCGATCGAACCCCCGATCGTGCCCATGTGGCGCACCGCCGGATCGCCGATGCCGCCCGCAAGTCCGGCAAGGCTCGGAAGTTTGGAACGCACCAGATCAGACGCGGCAACCTCCGCATGCGTCGTCGCCGCCCCGATCGACAGGCTGCCATCGCCCTCGCAGATTCCGTTCATCTCCGCGATCTTCGTCACATCGACAAGATCGCTCGGCGACGCAAGACGCTGCTTCATCGTCGGCAGAAGCGTCTGGCCGCCGCCAAGAACCTTGCCGTCCTCAGCCTTCGACATCAGATCCGATGCCTCGGCAACCGAACCGGCGCGGTGATACGTTGTTTCATACATGACGGGTCTCCCCAAAATCTCACTGTCAGATGACCGGGCAGGCAACGCCTGCCCGAAGAACGTTTCTCTTCGACCTTATTCGGCCGCCTGCTTCTCCTGCGACTGGCACAGCTGCCACACCTTCTCAGGCGTTGCAGGCATCGTCAGGTCGTTCGACCCGATCGCATCCGTGATCGCGTTGATCACCGCCGGCGGCGACCCGATCGCTCCGGCCTCCCCGCACCCCTTCATGCCAAGCGGATTGCCCGGGCACAGCGTCTCGTGCGTCGACAGGCTGAACGAGGGAACATCGTCCGCACGCGGCATCGTGTAGTCCATGTAGGACGCCGTCAGAAGCTGGCCGCTCTCGTCATAGGCCGCGTTCTCAAGAAGCGCCTGGCCGATCCCCTGGACAAGACCCCCGTGAACCTGACCTTCCACGATCATCGGGTTGATCACCTTGCCGAAGTCATCCGCCGCAACGAAGCTCACGATCTCCGTCTTGCCCGTCTCAGGGTCGACCTCAACCTCGCACACATAGGTGCCCGCCGGGAACGTGAAGTTGGACGGGTCGTAGAACGCCCCCTCCTTCAGACCCGGCTCCATGCCCTCGGGTAGATTGTGCGCCGTATAGGCCGCAAGCGCCACTTCCGTGAACGACAGCTTCTTGTCCGTGCCCGCGACCTTCAGCTCGCCCCCCTCGATCTGGATGTCGCCTTCCGACGCCTCCATCAGATGCGCCGCGATCTTCTTCGCCTTGTCCTCGACCTTGTCCAGCGCCTTCACGATCGCAGACATGCCCACAGCCCCGGACCGCGACCCGTAGGTCCCCATCCCGAACTGAACCTTGTCCGTGTCCCCGTGAACGATCGACACCGCGTCGCTGTCAAGACCGAACCGCTCGCAGATCAGCTGCGCGAACGTCGTCTCATGGCCCTGGCCATGGCTGTGAGAGCCCGTCAGAACCTCGACCGTCCCCACAGGGTTCACCCGCACCTCGGCAGATTCCCAAAGACCGACACCGGCCCCCAGGGACCCCACCGCCGCCGACGGTGCAATCCCGCACGCCTCGATGTAGCAGGAAAGACCGATCCCCCGCAGCTTGCCCCGGGACGCAGCCTCCGCCTTGCGCGCCGCAAAGCCCGCATAGTCGGCTGCCGACAGCGCCGCATCCAGCGTCGCGTCATAATCGCCCGCGTCGTAGCACATGATCACGGGCGTCTGGTGCGGGAACTCCCGCACGAAGTTCTTGCGCCGGAAGTCCGCAGGCGAAAGACCCACCTCCCGCGCAGCCGTCTCCATGATCCGCTCAAGAAGATACGTCGCCTCCGGACGGCCCGCGCCCCGGTACGCATCCACCGGCGTCGTGTTGGTATAGACCGTCTTCACATTCGCGTGGATCGCCGGAATGTTGTACTGGCCCGACAACAGCGTCGCATAGAGATAGGTCGGAACCGAAGACGAGAACAGCGACATGTAAGCGCCCAGATTGGCAACCGTCTTCACACGAAGACCGACAATCCTGTTGTCCGCGTCAAGCGCAAGCTCCGCCTCCGACACGTGGTCGCGCCCGTGCGCATCCGTCAGGAACGCTTCCGTGCGGTCCGACACCCACTTCACGGGACGGCCAACACGCTTGGACGCCCAAAGGCACACCATCTCTTCCGGATAGATGTAGATCTTCGACCCAAAGCCGCCACCCACATCCGGCGCAATCACACGAAGCTTGTGCTCCGGCGCGACATTGTAGAACGCAGACAGCACAAGGCGCGCAACATGCGGGTTCTGCGAGGTCGTGTAGAGCGTGTGATGCTCTTCCGCATCGTCGTAGCTGGCAAGCGCTGCCCGCGGCTCCATCGGGTTCGGAACAAGACGGTTGTTGCGGATCTCCATCTTCGTCACATGCGCCGCGCCCGCAAACGCCGCATCAACCGCCGCAGCATCCCCGATCTCCCAGTCGTAGATCAGGTTGCCTTCCGCCTCAGGGTGGATCTGCGGTGCACCAGGCGCAAGCGCGGCAACACCGTCAACAACAGCCGGAAGCTCCTCATAATCGACAATAACCGCATCCGCCGCATCGCGCGCCTGCGCAGCCGTATCGGCAACAACAACCGCAACAGCCTGGCCAACATGGCGCACAACCTCGGGCTCAAGCGCCCGCCAGCCGCCCATCTTCATCGGCGTGCCGTCCTTGGAATGGATCATCCAGCCGCAGATCAGGTTGCCGATCCCGTCGCCGACAAGCTGGTCCCCCGTCAGGACCGCATCCACACCCGGCATCGCAAGCGCCGCGCTCGCATCAATCCCCGTCACCTTCGCATGCGCATGCGGCGAGCGCACAAACGCCGCGTGACCCATCCCGGGAAGAACCATGTCGTCCGTATACCGGCCCTTGCCCGTTATGAAGCGCTTGTCTTCCTTGCGAAGCGCACGTGCGCCAATCCCCTCAATCGCCATCTTCTCTCTCCCAAAACCAAAATCCGGAAACGCGCACCAGACAAACGCACCCTCTCCTCAAAGGCCTCGCAAACCGGGCGGTCCCGCCGTCTCAAAAGCGCGGAAAAACCGCACTCAAAACAAACCAGAAAACCCCTACTCGGCCGCCTGCGCCATCCCGGCCATCTGGTCCGACGCCGCCTTGATCGCCTTGACGATGTTGTGATAGCCCGTGCACCGGCAGATGTTGCCCTCAAGCTCGTCACGGATCGTCGCCTCGTCCAGATTGCCCGCACCGTGACGGTTGATCATGTCAACCGCGCTCATGATCATCCCAGGCGTGCAAAAACCGCACTGAAGACCATGATGCTCCCGGAACGCCGCCTGAACAGGATGAAGCGAATCCGCAGAACCGATCCCCTCAAGCGTCACAACCTCAGAACCCTCAGCCTGCGCAGCAAGCAACGTGCACGACTTAACCGCCTTCCCGTCAACATGAACAACACACGCACCGCATTGCGACGTGTCACAACCAACATGCGTCCCAGTCAGACCACGAACATCCCGAATAAAAGAAACAAGCAACGTCCGGTCCTCAACATCAGCAGACACAGACTTACCGTTCAAAACCATCGATACCTTCGACATAAATTCCTCTCCCAGTAGAAGGTTCCAGGGCCCCGATCGTAGGCCCGAAACTCGAATATCCGGCTCAGGGCCGGTATGTGTTCAATCCGCGCGCACCTTCAGAACGCGGCGGCCAGGATGATGACCACGGCGCCCAGACCGACGAGACCCCAGATCAGCGGGCCGCCGAAGACCCGCTCGTTGGCTGCGGCCTGAGGTTCCACGGGCCTGGCGGGCTGCATTTCCACCGCAGCCGCGGACGGCATGGAGACTTCTTCAGGAGCGCTGTCTTCCGCAGATGCCGCGGGTTCCTCCGCCGGGGCCGCGCCGGACGCGGGCGCTTCCTGATCCGCCACCGTGTCGGAAAACTTGGTGAAGAAGTCCTCGGCCATCTTTTTCGCCGTCGAATCGATCAGGCGGCTGCCGAGCTGCGCCAGCTTGCCGCCGACCTGGGCCTTGGCTTCGTAGGTGAGAAGCGTTCCTCCGTCCGCGTCTTCAAGCCTGACGTCGGCTGCCCCCTTGGCAAACCCGGCAACGCCGCCCTTGCCCTCGCCCACGATCGTGTAGCTCTCCGGCGGATTGATGTTCTCCAGCGTCACCGCGCCCTTGAACTTCGCCTTGACCGGTCCGATCTTCGTCGTCACCGCCGCGTTCATTTCCGTGTCGGATGTCTTTTCCAGGCTCTCGCAGCCCGGTATGCAGGCCTTCAGCACATCGGGATCATTGAGGGCTTCCCACACCTTCTCCCTGCCGGCTGGTATCAACCTGGTGCCGGAAATATCCATAGTGTCCTCCCACCTGAATATATTCAAATTGTTTGCATGGTAGAAAAGAACAGTGGCGGGCGGCTGTACACTGTACTTTAGACCGGGGTGAGATCAGCTTTACAAGCTTCTCCTTCAAGAGCTACAAATTGGCCTTTGCGGCGGACATCGCGACCCAAAGAAGATGCCGGCGCCGGGAGGAGACATTGAACCCGAGATCAGGGACGCGGCACGCGTGCGGTGTGGAGGTCGTGACGACCAACCAGCCGCACGACCACTCATTCTGGGTTGATATCGGCGCGGCTGCGCGGTCGGAGCAGTTCGGCCTCTGCCTGCTGTTTTTCTCGCAGGACACGTTTCCGCCGGATCTGATCACATCGAAAATGCGCGAATTCGCGGATGGCCTTGCTTATGCCGCCTGTTCGACCGCGGGAGAAATCGGCGTTCCCGACGGCGACACGGGGCAGTGTCTTGCCGTGCTGTTTCCGAAAAACCGGTTCCTGACGGTGCCGCTGCGGATCGAGGGGATCACCTCCATCGGCTTCGACCGGATCGTGACGCAGGTCAAGGAAGCCCGGCAGACCTTCGAAACCGCGATAACACAACTTCACAACGGCGCGCAGGACGGCGACATTTTCGCCATCTGCCTGATAGACGGCATGTCGGTCGTGGAGGAAATGGTCACGGCCGCCCTTCACTGGGCGCTCGAGGATATTCCGCTCCTGGGCGGCTCGGCCGGCGACAGCATGCGGTTCACGCGCACGTCGCTCATCCTCAACGGTGCGGCCGGCGACGATTGCGCGATCGTGATCTTTTTCAAGAGCGCGGTGCCGTTCAAGATCTTCAAGACGGACAATTTCGTTCCGACGGACCGCAAGCTCGTGGTCACCCGGTCCGATCCGGAACGGCGCATCATCTACGAGTTCAACGCGAGCGAGGCGGCAACCGAGTATGCCCGCGCCGTCGGCATCGACCCCGGCGCCCTGTCGCCGATGAGTTTCGCGTCCCATCCGCTTGTTGTCCGTGTCGGCGGCGAATATTACTGCCGCTCGGTTCAGAAGGTGAACCCCGACGGGTCCCTGTCCTTCTTCTGCGCCATCGACGACGGCATCGTTCTCACCGTGGCGGAGCCCACCGGCATGACGCGCTCGACCAACACCGCGTTCGAGAATGTCGTTCAGGAGATCGGCAGCGTCGATTTCGTTCTCGGCTTTGACTGTGTCCTAAGGCGGATCGATGCGCAGAACCGACAGGCAACGCAGCGAATTCAGAAGATCTATCAGAAATACAACGTCGTCGGCTTCAACACCTATGGCGAACAATACCTGTCCATGCATCTCAACCAGACCTTTACCGGCATCGCCTTTGCCAGACAGGAATCGAGCGCGGGAGTGCAGTCATGAGCCTGTCCGACATAGATGATGTCATCCGCCTGCAGAAGATCAACGCAGCCCTGGTCGACCGGGTCGAACAGGCCATGGACCAGCAGCGGAACGCGTTTTCGCTGTTCCAGACCGCGATCTCGCTGGAAGGACAGGTCAGGCGCCGCACGGACGAACTCACCACCGCCCTCCACCGTCTTGAGGAAACGAATATCGAGCTTGCCCGCCAGAAAGACATTTCAGAGCGCGCCAACCGCTCGAAAACGCAGTTCCTGGCCGCTGCAAGCCACGACATCCTGCAGCCGCTCAATGCAGCGCAGCTGACGATCTCGTCCCTTTACGATCTGCAGGCATCCGACCAGGCGCGGTCCATGGTCAACCAGGTCGAACGCTCGCTCGACACGATGAACGAGCTGCTGCGCACACTGCTCGACATTTCCAAGCTCGACGCCGGGGTCACCATGCCGCGGTTCGCGTCCGTGCCGATCCCGCCGATCCTGTCCAGTCTTCTTTCCGACCTGCGCCCGATCGCCGAGAAGAAAGGCTTGCGCCTCCGCGTGGCCGTGACCAACGACTGCGTCTACACGGACCGGCTCATGCTCCGGCGCGCGCTGCAGAACCTGATCACCAACGCGATACGCTATACCGACCGGGGCGGTGTCCTGATCGGAACGCGCCGGCAGGGCGACGATATCGCGATCGAAGTGATCGATACCGGACCCGGCATTCACGAGGATCAGCAGGAAAAGATCTTCGAGGAGTTTCACCGGGGTCCGCTGCCGCACGGCGATGCCGAACACGGGACAGGTCTCGGGCTCGGACTCGCCATCGTCCGGCGGCTGATGACGGCGCTCAATCACGAGGTCAGCGTCCGTTCGACACCCGGCAAGGGAAGCGTGTTCCGCATCCGCGCCAAGCGCACCGACGCACCGCCTTCCATTATCCACGCGACGCCGGTGGCGCCGGTCTCGGCGCATTCCAACGCCAATCTCACCGGAAAGAAAATCCTGGTCATCGAGAATGATCCCGCGGTGCTGGAAGCGATGGCGGGCCTTCTGTCGAACTGGGGATGCCTTTACAGGATTGCCCGCTCGACGTCGCAATCGATCGCGGCGCTTGACGGCGGCGACTGGCTGCCCGACCTGATCATTGCCGACCATCACCTGGATTTCGGCGACCTGGGAACGGACACGCTCGAGCGGCTGTTCGATATCCTCCCGGCGCGTGTCCCGGCGATACTGGCAACGGCCGATGCCTCGCAGGCCCTCAGCGAGCGCGCAAAGCAACTGGGCGTCGAGCATCTGCCAAAGCCCGTGAAGCCTGCGCAGTTGCGCGCGCTGGCAACGCATCTGATCAATTCGAACAAGTAGGGTGTTCCCGGATGTCCCGTGTCAGGGCATCCGCGTTCAGCTGTGATGCCTTGGAAGCGTTTGCGCCTCTCCGGCAATCATCGCGTCGAAGGAACCGGTGGACCCCAGTGCCTCGAGTTTCTTGACCTCGATCACCGCCTGCGTCCGGCTGGCGACGCACAGTTTCCTGAGGATTTCCGACACATGCGCCTTCACGGTCGTCTCGCCGACCTGCAGCTCATAGGCGATCTGCTTGTTCAGCAAGCCGTTGCAGATCATGTGCAGGACACGGATCTGCTGGGGCGTCAGGCTGGACAGCCGTTCGATCATCTTCCTGGTCTGATCGTCGAGCGGCTCGTCCTGCGGATCCGTGTAGGTTTCCGGAAGATAGGTCGCGCCGTTCATGACCTGCTGGATCGCCTCTGCCAGCGTCGTCTTCTTGGAAGACTTGGGAATGAAACCGGCGGCCCCGTAGGCCATGACCTGCGCAATGATCGGCGGTTCCTCGGCGCCGGACACCACCACGACAGGAAGACGCGGATAGTGCGTGCGCAAATGCAGCAGGCCATCCATACCCTTCACGCCGGGCATCGACAGATCCAGAAGGGCAAGATCAAATCCGGCATCATCATCCAGCAGTGCACAGGCGTCGTCCAGCGACGCCGCATCAAGCGTGTCGGAGTTCGGATAGGCAAGCTCCACGGCACTGTGAAGCGCTTCCCGGAAAAGAGGATGATCGTCGATGATCAGGAACTTGGTTACGTCTTCAGCCTCGATGGACATTTCCGTGTGCCTCCCGGTTACGGACGATTGATGCGCCGATGACCCGCGGCTCTGCCGTCCGGCGCGACCAACGGATCGCTTCCGGCGGTCAGCCCGCCGGAAGTGTTGGTAGCGTCATTCGCCAGATCTTCTTCGCTCACATCGGCCTGCGCACCTGTCATCGCGAGCGAACCGACCGCCGCCATTGCGAGAAACTTCCTCATCCTGTCTCCTCACAGGTTCAGTTCGCGCAGGGCGGCGTACCCGGATCACGGATCAAAAAAACGTTGCCGCCGCCTCTCTGATTTTCAGTCTAGTGGAAGTGTCATTGCTGGAGAATTGCACCATAGTTCACCTCAGAAATGGTAGAATTCAGAGGCATTCTGAAAGTGCCCTGAAGCAACGTCCGGGGATTAAAGGCGGTCGGCCCTCTTTGAAATTCCGGACTTCGCGAGCATCAAGTTCCGCTAACGGCGTTTTGAATTGGTTCCCGTGCCGGTGCGCTCTACCGTGCCTGCCGTGCTCCCTGTCGACCCTGGAGGGTTCCGATGAAATCACCAGTGCTGTTCGCCCTGCTTTTTCTCTGCGCCGGCGCTTCCGCCACCCCGGCCGCGACCGCCGGCACAATGCCGTGCGGCCTCGAAGAAGCCTGCAACGTCGGGGAACGTGTCTACCGCGCCAAACCACCGGAAAGCTGGGATGGAAAAGAGCCACTTCCGGTTCTTATCCACTTTCACGGGTGGAAACGCGATTCCAAACATCCGTTGAAAAATCCGAAGGTCCTCAATGCGATCAATGGCAACGGGGCCTTGCTGGTCGCGCCGGAAGGACTGCACCGGACCTGGGACTTCTGGGAACGGGACAATCGGGATGTGCCCTTTGTCCGCGCCGTTCTGGAAGACGTTGCCAAACGCTACCCGATCGACGGCAACCGGATCTATGCGACCGGGTTTTCCTACGGCTCCGCGATGGCCTGGCGTGTCGCATGCGATGCCGGCGACCTGATTGCGGGCATCCTCCCGGCGGCAGGTACACTTTACAGACAGGGCGCGATTACCTGTCCGGCCGGGCCGGTGAATGTCATGCATGTGCACGGCTTCAAGGACAATGTCATGAAAATGCCGCTCGGCCAGGACGGCGACCCGAATGTTGCAGTCGACCTATGGCGCCGTACCAATCTGTGCTCTGCGGAGCCCGACAAAAGCGAGACCGTCAACGGGCATGACTGCCGGACATGGTCAAGCTGTCAGAGCGGCAAGGAGGTGATGCTGTGCGTGCATGACCGCGGCCACATCGTGCCGAAGGGTTGGATCGGCAACGCTCTGGACCTTGCGCTTCAACGCTACAGGTTAAATCCCGACATCCATGGTTCGAAATCTCCGGAGCCGGACAGCAGCGCTGCACTCGCGAACTAGCCCGCGGCGTCCAGCAAATCCACAAGCTGCGCGTCAGAGAGATCTTCCAGCTGAAGGATTGCTTCGTATGGATCTCCGGCCAGACCGAGAATTCTCGCGAATGCAGGTTCCGTCTTCATGCCGCCCTGCTTCAGGCAGCTGATCTGCTGGCGCAACCGTGGCTGCAGAGCCAACAGCCTTTCTTCAACGCGAAAATGGCGAACGCCCCATTGTTTCTCCGTCTCGATTTCCTGACAGAAAATCTCGATTTCCCATCCACAGGCAAAAAAGGATGCGACGGTCGCCAGGTCAGGCAGATGATCTGCAGTTCGGATCGAAAAGGCTTGCATCTCTCCGAAGGCCCTGCGTACGGCGCGGTCGAACCTGCCGAAGTCAGATGCGAAACACGCGATGTCGATGTCGCTCCTGGCCGTCGCGATGCCGAGAGGCGGTGTTCCGATGACAATCGGATCGAATTCCGCAAGAACCTGCGGAAGGTCAAGCTGGTCTATGATGTCAACGTAAGATGGCCTCATCTGCATTGTGCCCTGCTCAAGGAACGCGGCTCTAAGGCTGTCCGGCCGAGCGGTCGATAAACTCCCTGCCGAGATCCAGGTTCTGCTCGATACCATCCCCGCGCATCAAGTCGCGGCCATAAACGTAAATCGTTCTCATGTCCGGGTCTCCATGTTTCCAAACCATGCCCAAGACACTCAAGCCTTGCGCCGAACGATCCCGCGTGCCGGATCATACCCCAAGATGCTCAGCCCGAGAAACACGGCGAAGGCGAGCAGAACCCAGACGAGCGCCATGCCGTTGAACTGGCCGTAAAGCGCAAAACGGATCAGTTCGACACCATGGGAGAACGGGTTGATGGCGCAGATGTCCCTCAGCAACGGCGAGGCCTCCGCCATTTTCCAGAGCGGATAGAGTGCCGTCGACAGGAAGAACATCGGGAAGATGACGAAGTTCATCACCCCGGCAAAGTTCTCAAGCTGGTTGATGGTGCTGGACAGCAGGAGCCCGAGCGCCCCCAGCATCAGTCCGTTCAGGATCAGCGCGGGCAGGATCGCGACGTATCCGGCAAACGAAAAATCGATCCCCGTCAGCGCCGCGATCGCCAGGAAGGTATAGACCTGAAAGATCGATATGGTGGTGCTGGCGAAGAGCTTGCAGAAGAGCAGCCACCAGCGCGGGATCGGACTGGTCAAAAGAAGCCGCATCGAACCCATCTCGCGGTCGTAGACGAGGCTGAGCGAGGATTGCATTCCGGAGAAGAGTTGGATCATGCCGCACAGGCCGGGAACGATATAGACCTCGTAGGTTATGTAAGTCTGATACGGCGGCTGGATCGACAGACCGAGGGCGGCCCGGAAGCCGGCGGCGAACACGATCAGCCAGACCAGCGGCCGGACGATCGCCGCCAGAAAGCGGCCACGCTGAGACACGAACCGCGAGGCTTCCCGATGCACGATGGCGACAAGGCAGATCAGGGCCGCTTTCATTCGCTGCCTCCCGTCATCTCCAGGAAGCGGGACTGAAGGGACTTGCCTGCGGCAATTTCGGCAGCCTGGCCATCTGCAAGAACAATGCCCTTGTGCAACACGACAAGGCGGTCATGATCCCGGACTTCGTCGACCAGATGGGTCGCCCAGAGGACCGTCAGGCCCTGCGCCGCCGTCAGGTCATGAACGTGACCGGTGATCGCCATCCGGGTCGCCGCGTCGAGACCGACCGTCGGCTCATCCAGCAGCAGTACCTGCGGTTCATGGATCAGCGCCCGGGCGATTTCCATGCGCCGCCGGTGTCCGCCGTTGAGCGCCCGAACCTTCTCGTGCCTGCGCTCCCGCATGTTGACCCGTTCCAGCACCGCGTCAATGCGCCTGTCCGCAAGGGCTCCGGCGATCCCGTGGAGCGCGGCGAAGTATTTCAGGTTGCGCCGGACCGTGAGATCCAGATCGAGGGTCGGCTGCTGGAAGACCACACCGATTTTCGCCAGGGCCTTTCCCGGCTCCCGCGCAAGGGAATGCCCATCCACGCTGACATCGCCTGCATCAGGGACGAAGAGACGCGTCAGGATGGAAAACAGCGTGCTCTTCCCGGCGCCGTTCGGGCCGAGAAGCGCGCAAAATGATCCCTTCTCCAGAGAGAAGCCGGCATTTTGCAGCGCCATTTTCTTTCCGTAGGAATGCGTGATGCCCTGAACGCTCAGGCGCGCTGTCACTTGATGGTTATCTCCAGTTTCTGCAGGTCGCTGCCGGGAACGCCAAAATGGTAGGTTCCGCGCTTGATTGCAAGAAAACTGATTTCAACCGTTCCGGCTCTGCGCACGCGGCCGTCAAGGGTATTGCCGAAGCCATGCCTCCAGCCATGAACGTCAGGCAACGGCGCTGTGTCGCCATCAATGCTGCCTTCCGCGCCTTGACGAGCCACCTCAAACCATTTCGGCCTCGTTTTTGGGTCCATCACCAAGTGACCATCGGCCTGCAGCTTCAAACGACAGCCGCCACGACCGCGAGGCAATCTCCGGACTTGATGAGCCCGGGGAAATGCCGGGCCATCAGGATGCCGGATCGTCTCGCCCGGTAGTCCGCCGGAGCAACGCCCGTTCTGGTGACCGGCCAGACCCTCGCGACCACGTCTCCCTTCGAGACGGTTTCACCGAGATCGACCAGCCACTCGATCATGCCGTCGCTTTCACTGAAGACGAAGCAGTTCCCGTCGGGCATATCCAGCGCAATGCTCTCTTCAAGCTGCACGTCCCCCGGCAGGATACCGGCATGTTTCAGAAGATTGCGAACGCCCCTTTTCGCGATCGCGGCCGAACGGGCCGTTGCCGTGCCGCCACCGCCGAGTTCGGTCGTCACGAAGATCTTGCCCTTTTCCTCGACCGCCGTGTCGTACATGCCGGTGCTGTCGATCTCGAGCATGATTGCCGTATAGGGCGCGTTGAAGGCACGGGCTGCCGCGACACATGCAGCCTGCTGGTCCTTGTCGTCCAGAACATGCGCGGACGCAAACGGCAGGAAATCCAGCGTCTTGCCACCTGAATGGAAATCGAGAACGATATCGGCCATCGGGATCAGGACGCTGTCGAAATAATGCGCGATCTTTTCCGTCACCGTGCCGTCGGGCCGCCCGGGAAAAGACCGGTTCAGATTGCCCTTGTCGATCGGAGAGGTTCGCTTTCCAGCCTGGAAAGCCGGATAATTGAACGCGGGCACGATGATGACCCGCCCCTGAACATCATTTTGGGTCAGCGATTGCGCAAGATCCATCAGCGCGATCGGCCCTTCATACTCATCGCCGTGATTGCCGCCGGTGAGCAGCGCGGTCGGCCCGTCGCCGTTGCGGATCACGGTCACCGGTATCATGACCGAACCCCAGGCGGAATCATCCCGGCTGTAGGGCAGACGGAGATAGCCGTGATGGACACCGTCCTTGTCAAACGGGATTGTCGGAACGATCGGATTGTGCACCATGATCAGTCCTTCACGAACAGTTTGCGCGGGACGTTTGCGAGACACTCCGGCGCGCCGTCGCGAATGACGATGCTTTCGGTGATCTCGAACCCCCAGTCCTCCATCCAGAGCCCGGTCATGAAGTGGAACGTCATGTTCTCCTCAAGGACCGATGTGTCACCGCTCCGCAGCGACATGGTGCGCTCGCCCCAATCGGGCGGATAGGACAGGCCGATAGGATATCCGGTCCGATTGTCCTTGGTAATGCCGTATCTCTTGAGAACCGCGAAGAAGGCGTGCGCGATGTCCTCGCAACGATTGCCTGCCCTCGCCGCGTCCAGCCCTGCCTCCATGCCTTCCAGAACGGCCTTCTCCGCATCAAGGAAGGTTTGCGTCGGCTTGCCGAGGAAGAGGGTCCTGGAGAGCGGACAATGATAACGGTGGTAGGCGCCCGCAACCTCGAAAAACGTCCCCTCACCGGATTTCATGGGCTTGTCGTCCCAGGTGAGATGGGGGGCCGCAGCGTCGCTGCCTGACGGGAGCAGGGGCACGATCGCCGGATAGTCGCCACCCGCGTCCAGATCAGGGTCGTAGCGCAATCCGGCGTCATAGATGTCCGCGACGAGGTCGCATTTGCGCAGGCCCGGTTCCGCCTTGTCGAGAATGCGGGCGTGGATCTTTTCTGCCAGCTTTCCGGCCGTCCGCATGTAGGCAAGTTCCTGACCGGATTTGACGGCCCGCTGCCAGTTCACCAGGGCGGTCACATCCTGAAAGGCCGCGTTTGGCAAACCTTTCTGCAGCGCGGCAAAGCTGGCGGCGCTGAACCAGTAATTGTCCATCTCGACGCCGATGCGCAATGACCCCGCGCCGCGCTCGCCGATGCGCGCTGCCAGATAGTCCATCGGATGGCGTTCGGTCGACTGCACATAGTGATCGGGATAGCCGATAATGTCATCGGGATGCATGAAACAGGTTCGAAACGCGCCTTGCGCGTCCTGCCCGCGCCCGAACCAGACCGGGTCACCGTCCAGTCCGAGCAGCACGGCCTGATGCACGTAGAATGACCACCCGTCATACCCGGTCAGCCAGGCCATGTTGGACGGGTCGGAGACGATGATGAATTCAACACCGGCGGCCTCCATCGCTTTGCGCGTTTTGGCAATCCTGCTCTGGTACTCTTGCCTGCTGAAATGAAGCGTGGGTTCGATCATGTCGCGTTTCCAAAATGCGTTAAGCGTTGAACAGTGTACCGGCTCCGGCCACTTCTGCCCGTTCCCTTGCGAATGTCGCGATGGCCGTATCCTGAATGCCGGTCCCGGTCAGATCGCAGATGGTGATCTGCTGCGCATCGGTGCGGCCTTTCGCCTTTCCGGCGACGATGTCGCCGAGTTCATCGAACTGGCGGCCGGCCGGGACAATTCCGGCTGAGATCGCATGATGCAGTTCACCGAGCAATTCGGTCTGCGACTGGCTGTCAGGGACATAGAGGTCGGCAGCGGCGAGACAGGCCGGCTCCAGTTCCAGCTTGTGCTCCTGGTCCGAGCCCATCGCCGTGACATGATGCCCGGCGCGCAGCCAATCAGCCCGGATCAACGGCTCGGCGCTCGGCGTCGTCGTGATGACGACATCTGCTTCCCGGACCGACATTTCCAGGTCCGACGCGGCACTGACGCCGATGCCGAGCGCGGCAGCCATCTCCTCCGCAGCTGCCTGCGCTTTCGTGATGTCCCTTGCCCAGAAAACGGCTTTCTCGATGGGACGCACGAGGCACAGGGCCTGAAGCTGAAGTCTTGCCTGCGCACCCGCACCGACGATGCAGGCCGTCCGGGCGGTTTCGGGAGCCAGGTGCCTTGCGGCCACGGCGCCGGCAGCCGCGGTGCGGACATCCGTCAGGTACCCGTTGTCCAGAAGCAGCGCCTCGACGAAGCCGGTGCGCGCGGAGAACAGCACCATCAGGCCCGATGCGCTCGGCAGTCCCTGTTTCGGATTGTCGAAGAACCCGGATGCCATCTTGATCGCATAGCTGTCGATGCCCGGCACGAAGGCGGTCTTCACGTCCACTTCACCGTGATACGGGGGGATCAGCATGGACATGATCGGCGGCATCTCGACTCCGCCGGCAGCCAGAAGTGAAAACGCGCGCTCGACGCAGTCGACGGCCTCGATATCCAGCCTGACACTGTCACGCAGGTCTGCCTCGTTGAGTATCTTTATCTCGGGCAATCCTCAGCCCTCCCCTTCGTGCATCACATCCACGGTTTCCCCGCAGATGATGCGCCTATGCATGTTCATGTCGATGTTGCAGCCGGTCAGCAATGCGACGACCGGACCTGACAGCCGCACCTTTCCCGCCACGATCGCGGCCAGGCAGACGGCCCCTGAGCCTTCGACCACCTGCCGTTCCTCAAAATAGGCATGCCGGATACCGTCGGCGATTTCCACCTCACTCAGAAGCACGACCTGATCGACGAGGTCGCGGGTGATGCGGAACGTGTACCGGTTGTCGAGACCGATGCCGCCGCCGAGCGAATCGGCAAGCGTCGGCAGCTCCGGCACCTGAACCGGATGGCCTGCGTCCAGCGAAGCGGCCATCGCCGCGCCGCGCTCCATGGACACACCGATAACTTTTACGTCCGGTTTCTCGGCCTTGACGGCCGCGGCAACGCCCGAGATCAGCCCGCCGCCCGACAAGGGCACGAGTACCGTCTCGACCTGCGGAACGTCTTCCAGGACTTCGAGCCCGACCGTTCCCTGTCCCGCGATGATATCCGCATGGTCGAACGGGGGAAGGAGCGTTAGCCCCTCTTCCGCAACCAGGCGGTCCACCTCGACCTGGGCTTCGTCCTGGGAGACGCCGACGATACGAACGTCCGCTCCGAGCGCACTGATCGCGTCGACCTTGTTCTGCGGCACGAGACGGGACATGCAGATGACGCACCTGATGCCCGCCTGTCTGGCCGCGTAAGCGAGCCCGCGGCCGTGGTTGCCGGTCGACACGCCGACGACACCCTTGCTGCGGGAGACCTCATCAAGTGACAGGACCGCGTTGGTGGCGCCGCGCAGCTTGAAACTGCCGGTCGTTTGCAGATGCTCGAGCTTCAGGTGGACCGGGGCTCCGCACATCTGCGTAAGAGATGGAGACGGAACTGCGGGCGTGCGCAGGACCGTGCCTGCAATGCGATGTCTTGCCTCATCGAATGCGTCCGCGGCGAGCGGGAAGGAATGCTGGTTCATGCGGCTACTCAGGCTTTCTCGCGGGTAAGATCAAAGTCATAGAGTTTTCCGAAACCGGTTGGTCGATGATCGGAAAGATCACCGAGGCGGGTCAAGAGCCAGCTTGACGCCTGATTTGAGGTGACAACGGGTTTTCCGATGCGACGTTCGATATCCTTGATGACAGTGAGCGCCGGCAGGGCCGTGCAGGACACAAACAAGGCATCGGCATCCGCCCGGTCGGCCGCAATCGCCGCATTCAGGATCGTATCGTGACTGATACGCGCCATGTCCCGGTCGTCTTCAATGCCAAGACAATCGAAATTGACGATCTCGAGCCCGTTGTTGCAGAAAAATTCCGCCATTGGCCGGCTCGTCGCGATGGTATAAGGCGTCAAGACCGCGAGCCTTCTCGCGCGCAGCGCCTTGAAGGCTTCGATTGCGGCAGCAGTCGGCGTGACGACAGGAACGCCCGGCAATTTTGATTGAACGGCCTCGCGTACCACATCGTCGCCAATGACGACCGTTGCCGCGGTGCAGCTGTAACACACCGCCTTCAAGGTGGTGATCGGTGCCAGCAGTCCTGCAGCCTCGACCAGCCCGGGCGCCATCTGTTTCAGGTTTTCCGGCGTCGTCGGGTTTTCGAAGGCCAGCCGTGTCACGTGGATCGACACGTCGCGACCCTGCATCTGCAGGTAAAGATCACGTTCGCTGGTCATGTCCGTTGCCAGCGCGATCAGACCAAATCTCGTTGTTGACTGCGGACTGAACCGGGCCTCTTCCGGCGACACTGATAGCGCTACTCTTGCCATGCCTATTCCCTGATGAGACGGTGCCGGACCTCTCCGATCCGGCCTGATTGCAAATGTCAAACGACCAGTACCGGGCAATCCGCGAGACTGGTTATCTTGTGTGAAACGCTGCCGAGCAGAAAACCCTCGACATCTCCAAGACCCCGGCTGCCGACAACGATCACATCGGCATCGTGCTCCTCCGCGAATTTCACGATCGTGCGCGCCGGCTGGCCACCCTTGACGAAAGCTCTTGTATCGTCCGCTCCAGCAGCTTGTGCGAAGCTCTTGGCCTTCTCGGCGATCTCCTTGGCGTGCTCGCGCATCGATTCGTCGGGCAAGGACGGGTCTTCCGGTCTTATCATCGACATCGACCCCTCCAGCAAGGAGTGATGGCGGTACACCGTCAACGTCATCAGATCAGCCCCGCAACAGGCCCGAAGTCCGATGGCCGTTGCAAGCGCGTCCTGCGCACCTTGTGATCCGTCGAAAGCAACCAGAATTCTCCTGAACATGGCCGCCCCCTATCTGAAAGCAAGGTCGCGCAGGAACAGCGCGATCTGTGGAAAGAATATCAGCGCGACGGAGACGCACAGCAGGATGACCGTGAATGGGAAGATCCCCCGGATAACATCGATATACGGACGCTTGAATATCGCGATCGCAGTGAAGATATCGCATCCGAATGGCGGTGTGGCAGACCCGATCGCTACCTGAAGCGTTATGATCGTGCCGACAAGAACGGGGTCCAGTCCGACCGATTTTACAACAGGTGCAAAAATCGGAACCAGGATGAGAATCACGACGATCGGATCAACGAACATGCAACCAATGAAAAACGCGATGGAGATAACGGCGAGCACACCATGAGGCCCCATCTCGGTGATGCCTATCCCGGCAAGAATGGATTGCGGAACCTGGGCAAAGGAAATCACCCAGGAAAAGGCCGACCCGGCACCGACGAGTATGAAAACAACCGCGGTGATGAGGCCCGTGGACTTTGCAATGGTGTACATTTCGGGCCACTTGAGAGACCGGAACACGACAAACTCCAGAAAAACCGCATAGAGCACGCAGACAGCGGCCGCCTCGGTCGGACTGAAAACGCCCCCGTAGATGCCACCCACGATGATGACCGGGAATCCCAGCGGCCAGACGGCTTTGCGCACCGAGTCGAGACGCTCCTTCCAGCTTGCCTTCGGTTCGGTCGGAACGCCTTTTATCGTCGCATAGATCATGCTGTAGGCGGAAAAAAGCACGAGCAGCAGCAAGCCGGGCCCGACGCCCGCGATGAAGAGTTCGGCGATCGACGTGCTCGAAATCACGCCGTAAATGATCATGCCGATAGATGGCGGGATCAGAAAGGCGATGTCCGATGCGTTGATGATCAGCGCGAGAACAAAGGAATCCTTGTAGCCCGCCTTGAGCATGCGAGGGCGCAGGGGTGAGCCGACCGCGACCACTGTCGCCTGGGTGGAGCCGGAAACTGCGCCGAACAGAGTACAGGCGGTTGCGGTGCTGACGGCTAACCCGCCTTTCACGTGGCCGATGAATTTCATGACCATGTCAATGAGGCGGCCCGCCGACTGGCCGCGGGTCATGATATCGGCGGCGAGGATGAACATTGGCACGGCAATCAGCGACGCAGGACGGATGCCGGCCATCATCTGCTGCACCATGAATTCCGTCTTGCTGACATCGCCGAACAGCATCATGAAACCCGTGAACGTCGCGGCGAGCAGGGGAATCATCATCGGAAAGCCGATCAGCAAGAGCACGATCATGATCAGAAAAATTGTGAGTGCCATCGGTCTTGCCCCTAGACTTCGAATTCGTCGTCTTCGTACCCCTCGAGCACCTGCGTCGAGAGGTAAATGTCCTTGGCGAAGACGTTCTTGAGGGCCGTCAGAGCGAATTGCACACCGGTCATGAAAAAGCCGACCGGAACCCACAGGAAAATCCAGTAAACCGGGATCGCCAACGCCGGCAAAACCCGGCCCGAGGCGGCAACGCTCATGATGTAGCGGACGGCAAAGTAGCACAGCGCAAACATGGCCAGGGACGTGACGACGGCGATCAGAATCATCGTAAGCTTGCGCAGGGGAACCGGCAGCATGTCAAAGATTGCCGACATCCTGATGTGGCGGCCCTGCCGCGCGGCGTAGCTGATCCCGGCGAAGGTGATCAGGATGATGAGGATACGGTTCAGTTCCTCGGAAAAAAACAGGCTGTGCTGGAAAACGAAACGGCCGACGACATTCGTCACGGTGTTCGCTGCCATCAGGAGCACGCCGAAGGCAAGCATGAAGGATTCCAGCCGGCTGATCACGGTGTCGAGCGTCCCGAGGACACCCGTCAGCTGCGCCTGATCCGTGTTGGAAGGTTCAACGTTCCTCACGCCTGTCTCCAGCCTGTTTCCGGTTTGCGGGAGACCTGCTCATGAGGCCTCCCGCGAAGAACATCGGTTGTGTTTCGGATCCGATCAGTCGCGCGTTGCCTCCAGATCGGCCTTCATCTGGTTCAGGATGGACTTGCCGCTCTCGCCGGTCATTTCGATGAACTTCGCCTCGACTTCGGCGGCTGCCGCCTTGAAACAGGCCCGTTCGTCCTCGGACAGAACGGTGATTGTCATCTCCGGCTTGGCCGCCTTTATCTTTTCGAGTTCACTGTCCGCCAGGCTTTTCTGGTAGCCGACGATATAGTCGAACGCGGACGCCGCCGCATCCTGTATAACCTTCTGATCTTCTGCACTCAGGCCGTCATAGAATTGCTTGTTCGCCATCAGGGCCGTGGTGAAATTGTTGTGGCCGGCATAGGTAATATGATCGGTCACTTCGTAGATCTTCGTCGAGTAGAGGAAGAATGTCGGGTTTTCCTGACCCTGGATGATGTTGGTCTGCAGGCCACCGTAGACCTCACCCCATGGCAACGGCGTCGGCGTTGCGCCGAAGGCCTTGTAGGATTCCACCAGAAGGGGGTTGGTCATCACGCGGAACTTGACTTCATCAAGGTCCGCGCAGCTCCCGACCGGGGATTTCGTCGTCATTGCGACTTCGCCTTCCGGATACATGGAGAGAAGCTCCAGGCCCTGATTGGCATAGAGACCGACAAAATCCTCGTTGATCGCTTTCGAATTCTTGAAGAAACGGCCCAGGTGGTCCTGATCGGTCGGCAACAGGTAGGGGACGAAGAAAACCTGCGCTTCGGGAATCAGCGCACCCGTAAACCCGGGTGACTGGTTCACGAACTGAAGGAGACCCGCCTGGGTCTGCTCCATGATGTCCGCGGATTCGCCCAGAGAGCCGTAGGGAAAGAGCGTAATCGTGTGATCGGAGTTCGCTTCGACGGCTTCCTTGAACTTGGTCGCGTAGACACCCTGAACGTCCGTAATCGCCTCCTCGAAGGCATATTTCCAGTCCGCGGCTTGCGCAAGTGACATACCGGCAAGCACCATCACCGTACCGGAAAGGAGAGTTTTGAATCTGTTTCGCATGGTTTGACCTGTTTTCGCTGTTCCCCGGCCTGCCAGCGCTCTCCGGACGCACGGGAACGGTCCGCTGCAAGGGCAGTCAAGCCACATGCCGCCGGCACCGGTCCGCACGAGAAGACGTGGCGACCGTCAAAAAAATAATTCCGGGTTGTTGTTATTGTCTCAACTTGAAATGAGGACAATTAAGAGTCAATCAAAACATTAAATCATGACAATTTATCGGGCGAATGCGCGTCAGAAAGCCAGAAGGGCAGGTTCGGGGGGACTCCTGTGAAGGCGGGCTATCAGCTCCAGGCCCCGCTCCAGCGCAGCTTCGGCCATCCCGCCGAGGCAGATACGGACATTGTGGGACGCCGCAGGATCGGAAACGGCAAAAGCCGAACCGGGTGCAACGGCCACTCCCTTCTGACGGGCGTTGGCAACGAATGCTTCCTCCGTCCAGGCTCCCGGGAGCGGCAGCCAGACATGCATCCCGTTGGGGCTTGAGCCGAAGGGAATGCCGTCCAGCGCCGCCGCGGCGATCTTGTTTCGCCGCGCCAGAGCCGACATTTGCCAGGAAAGCAGTTCGTCCGCCGTTCCGTTTTCGATGAACATCGACGCAATTTCGGCCATGATGGGGGTTGCCACCCAATCGGTCACGAGGTGACGATTGGCGGCCGCGGAGGTCAGCAGGTCGGGAACGACAAGATAACCGTGCCTCAATCCGGGCAGCAGGCACTTTGTGAAGCTGGTGAAATAGAAGGTCCGCTCCGGCGCGAACGACGCGATCGGTGGTGGCCTGTCCGGCTGCAGCGGACCCCAGGCGTCGTTTTCGATGATGGTGAAGTCGTATTTCCGGGCAAGCGCGGCCAGCGCGCGCCGCCGTTCCATTCCCATCATCAGGGCGAGCGGATTCAGCCCGCTCGGCATGGTGTAGAGAGTCTTCACCGGCTTGCTTCTGCAGATCTTTTCAAGCTCATCGGGCATGATTCCCTCGGCATCCAGAGGCACTCCCTCAAGACGCAGGTCCAGGTATCTGGCCAACGGAATGAGCGTGTGGTGGCACATGGCCTCGGTCAGGACGAGATCGCCCGCGTTCGCTGCCGTCATGAGCGCCGTCGTCATTGCCGACGTCGCACCATTCGTCATGATGATGGAATCCGGCGCGCAAGCCAGCCCGCACCGCTCCAGCCAGACAAGTGCCGATTTTTTGAAAGGCTGCAGCGCAGTGGATGGCTTGAAAGAAAAGATGGACGTGTCGGCAATCGAATTTGCCAGTTCCGCCAAGGCTCCACTCATTCTGTCCCGGTGGATCTGCGCCGTAACCGGCTTGAGGATCGACAGGTCGATGAACTGCCCGTCCTGCCCCGCCGGAACAAATGGCCAGTTCGACTTCGCAGGCCCCGAGCTGACAAACGTGCCGCGGCCCACCTGCCCCTCGATCAGCCCCCGGCGGATCAACTCGTCATAGGCCCGGCTGATCGTCTGGACGCTAAGGTCGAGCTGATAGGCAAGTTCCCGATGTGTCGGCAGGCGGTCCCCGACACGCAGATCGCCCTTGTCGATCGCGTCGCTGATCAGGTCGGCGAGAGAGCGGTACGCCGGCCGTGGAATTGTCTTCGGAAAGGCTTTCCAGATTGTCATGATATCATAGTGGAGATTTTCATAACAATTGACAAGCCAATTCATCCTCTTCATGGTCACGTCATGATTGGGCTGAAACTCGATGATCGCGATCTGAAGATCCTATCCATCCTCTCCCGGGAAGGCAGGCTGCCAAAGGCGGATCTCGCCAAACGGGTCAACCTGTCGCCGACCCCGCTGTGGGAGCGGCTGAAGCGTCTCGAAAAGGCTGGCGTCATCCGTGGGTACAGCGCCGACATTTCGCTGAAAAATGTCACCTCTCATATCGAGGTCTTCGTGACGATCGAACTCGAAAACCACCGCGCGGAGAGTTTTCAGACATTCGAGCGCACGATCAAGCAACATGACGAGATTGTCGCCTGCTGGGCGATCGGCGGTGGTTTCGATTATGTCCTTCAGGTCGTTACGAAGGACATAGACAGTTATCAGCGGCTGGTCGACACGCTTCTGGACGGGAAGATCCGGCTTGCCCGGTACTACACCTATGTCGTGACCAAACCGGTCAAACTTCGCGGAGCCCCGCCGCTGCGGCGGCTTCTTGGCGTTCCTTCCGGGGACGAACCTGCTGATATGGACGCGAAATAAAAGACGATCGTCTTCGCGCCGGGGCCACGTTGGTCGTTTCGTCTCCGGTGTTTTCCGCATGATCGGGCAAACGAAACCGGAGGCCGGATCCATGGAATTGCCCGTTCACCAAACCTTTCGACAACCTCCTTTGCAGGACAAGCGACTGTTCCGTTCCTTTGCCTATGTCGACGGCAAGTGGATCGCCAGTCGCGCGGGCAAGACACGTCCCGTCTACGACCCGGCGACCGGCGACCAGATCGGCGAAGTGGCCCATCTGGACGCGGGCGAGAGCCAGGCCGCGCTGGAGGCTGCAAGCAGACGTTTCACCGAATGGTCGTCGCGGCTGCCGCAGGAAAGAGCGGAACTGCTTCGCCGCTGGTTCGAGCTGATTTCCAGCCATCGCGAAGACCTTGCGCAGATCATGACGCTGGAACAAGGCAAGCCGATTTCGGAAGCGCGCGGAGAAATCGACTACGGCGCGTCATTTGTCGAATTTTACGCCGAAGAGGCCAAGCGCCCAAACATCGAAGGCGTCACATCGCATCTGCCGGACGCA
Organism: Roseibium sp.; assembly: GCF_965229775.1. GTDB lineage: Bacteria > Pseudomonadota > Alphaproteobacteria > Rhizobiales > Stappiaceae > Roseibium. The sequence continues at coordinate 2,055,086 of NZ_OZ245929.1, read as the reverse complement.
GAGGTGGAAGTGTGGCTGGAACCGGTCGGCGTCGCCGCCTTGATCACACCCTGGAATTTTCCGTGCGCAATGGTGACACGAAAAGCAGCTGCGGCGCTTGCCGCGGGGTGCACAGTACTGGTGCACCCGTCAGGCGAGACACCGTTCTCCTGCCTCGCGCTCGCCGAGCTTGCGGAGCGCGCCGGATTGCCGGCAGGTGTCCTCAATGTCGTTACCGGCGATCCGGCCACCGTCGTCGGACCCTGGATGGACGACACGCGTGTCAGAGCCGTCTCCTTTACCGGCAGCACTGACATCGGCAAACATCTCTACCGGCAGAGCGCGGACACCATCAAACGCATTGTGCTCGAACTCGGCGGGCACGCGCCGTTTCTCGTTTTCGCGGATTGCGACCTGGATCTGGCGGTCGATGAAGCGATCAAGGCGAAATTCGCGACCTCCGGCCAGGACTGTCTGGGTGCGAACCGTTTCCTGGTGGAGCGTCCCGTCTACGCGGCATTCTGCGAGCGTTTCGCTGCGCGCGTACGCGCGCTGACCATCGGGCCGGGCACCGAAGATCCGGATATCGGCCCGTTGATGAACCTGAAAGCCGTCGAGAAGCAGAATGACCATGTGACCGACGCGGTCGCGTGCGGTGCTCGGCTCCTGTGCGGCGGGAAAAACCACGTTGCCGGTCCCCTCTTTTTCGAACCGACGGTTCTCTGCGATGTGCCGGCTTCGGCCAAGATCATGCACGAGGAAACATTCGGTCCGGTGGCGGCAATCGCACCCTTCGATGACGAAGAAGACGCCTTGCAGTGGGCGAACGGTACCGAATACGGGCTGGTTGCCTACGTGCACACAAATGACCCCCGCCGAATCTATCGGGCCAGCCGGCGCCTGCAGTTCGGCATGGTTGCGGTCAACAGAACAAAGGTTACCGGCGCGCCCATTCCCTTTGGCGGCATGAAACAGTCAGGCGTGGGGCGTGAAGGTGCCCGACTGGGCATGGCGGAATTCATGGATGTCAAATACGTCTGCCGTGACTGGGCGTGATCAAACAAAAAGGACAGAAAATGCTTCGCAACGACCAGCTCGATCAGTGGGATCGCGAATACTTCTTTCATCCCTCGACCCATCTCGCCCAGCATGAACGCGGCGACGCCCCGAGCCGCATCGTGGAGACGGGATCAGGCGTCTATATCGAGGACCGGGACGGCAACCGGCTTCTCGATGCGTTCGCAGGGCTTTACTGCGTGAACGTGGGGTACGGACGGCAGGAAATCGCCGAGGCAATCGCGCAACAGGCCCGCAAACTGGCGTATTATCACGCCTATGTCGGCCATGGCACCGAGGCGTCGATCACGCTTTCAAAGATGATCCTGGACCGGGCACCCGGCAACATGAGCAAGGTCTATTTCGGGCTTGGCGGCTCTGATGCCAATGAGACCAATATCAAACTGGTCTGGTACTACAACAACATCCTCGGTCGTCCGGAAAAGAAGAAGATCATCTCCCGGTGGCGCGGGTATCACGGATCAGGCCTGATGACCGGATCTCTGACCGGTCTGGACCTGTTTCACAGGAAATTCGACCTGCCGTTCGACAATGTTCTCCACACGCAGGCACCGTATTTCTTCAGGCGGCCGGATGTCTCGATGAGCGAAGAGGGCTTCGTCGCGCATTGTGTTGCCGAGCTCGAAGCCCTGATCGAGCGGGAGGGACCGGAGACGATTGCCGCCTTTATCGGCGAGCCGGCAATGGGAACGGGCGGCCTCGTTCCGCCCCCGGCGGGCTACTGGGATGCAATCCAGCCTGTTCTCAGGAAACACGATATTCTCCTGATCGCGGACGAGGTGGTTACTGGCTTCGGGCGTCTCGGCTCCATGTTCGGTTCCGCTCACTACGGTATCGAAGCCGACATCATTACCATCGCCAAGGGCCTGACATCCGCTTACGCCCCCCTTTCCGGCTCGATCATTTCGAACAAGGTCTGGGACGTGCTTGCACGGGGAACGGACGAAACCGGGCCGATCGGACACGGGTGGACCTACTCCGCGCATCCCATAGGTGCGGCAGCCGCGATCGCCAATCTAGAACTGGTCGACAGCCTCGGCCTCGTTGTAAATGCAGGAGACACCGGTTCCTACCTGAAACAGGTTTTGACGGACGCAATCGGAGATCATCCGAATCTCGGTGAGATACGCGGCGAGGGACTTCTTATTGCGGCCGAATTTGTCGAAGACAGGGAGAAACGCCGCTTCTTCGATGCGTCGCGCAAGATCGGGCCGGCGCTTGCAGCCGAACTGCTCAAGAACGGGGTCATCGCACGGGCCATGCCGCAGGGTGACATTCTCGGCTTCGCGCCGCCGCTCTGCCTGACACGCAGGGAAGCCGACACGATTGCGGCGGCCTTGCGGGAGACCGTGCGGACGGTCCTGGGTTAGAGCCCTTTTGACGGCCAAGCGGGCAACCATGGTGTTGCCCGTTTTCGATTGCAGCAGCCGGGTTACATCTGGTTCGGCAGGAACAAAACCAGGGCTGGCAGCGACAGCAGCAGGAGAAGACGGATGATATCCACCATCCAGAACGGCGTGACACCTCTGAAAATGGTCGCGGTCGGGACGTCCCGGACCACAGCGCGCAGGACGAAGACATTCAGGCCGACCGGCGGGGTGATCAGGCTGATCTCGGTCACGACAACCACGATGATGCCGAACCAGATCGGATCGTAGCCGAGCCCGGTCACGATCGGAAAGAAGATCGGAACGGTCAGGAGCAGCATGGACAGGCTCTCGAAAACGCAGCCGAGCGCGATGTAGATCAGCAGGATGATGCACATGACCACCCAGGGCGGCAGGTCATAGGCCGTCACCAGGTTGCTGAGCGCAGCCGGAAGTCCGGCGACATTGACGAAGTTGGAAAAGATCCACGCCCCGATCAACACGGCGAACAGCCCGGCCGTTGTCATGGCGGTTTCACGCAGGGCATCGAACGTGTCCGACAGCGACAGGCGGCGCCGGGCGATCGCGATCAAGAATGCTCCCATCGCGCCCATTCCGGCGGCTTCCGTCGGAGAAAAACTCAGGTTGAGCGGGGGAACGTCGAAGACGCCATAAAGACCGCCGATGACCAGGAAAAACAGCAGAAGAACCGCCCAGACGTCCTTCAGCGCGGCCAGTCTTTCCGCGACGCTCGCGCGCGGCCCGGCAGGGCCGGCGTCCGGATCGCGCCAGACCGTGAACTTGACCGCCACCAGATAAAGCACGATGCCGATCAGGCCGGGAATGACGCCGGCGACGAAGAGCTTGCCGATGGAGGTCTCGGTCAGAAGACCGTAGATGACGAGAATGACGGAAGGCGGAATGAGTATGCCGAGCGTCCCGCCCGCGGCGATCGAGGCTGTCGACAGCTTGTCGCTGTAATTGAAGCGGCGCATCTCCGGCATGGCGACTTTGGACATGGTCGCGGCCGTGGCCAGCGAGGATCCCGATATGGCGGCAAAGCCGCCGCAGGCGACGATGGTCGCCATGGCGAGGCCGCCGCGCAGGTGACCGAGGAACGCGTTCGACGCCGCATAAAGCTCCCGGCTGATGCCGGCCTTGTTCACGAACAGGCCCATCAGGATGAACAGGGGCACCACGGACAGGCCGTAGTCCTGGCTGGTGTCGATGATCAGACGCGCCGCCATTGAGATCGAGGCCCGGTAGCTGGTCTCGAGCATGAAACCAACCATGCCGACAAAGCCCATGGCAAACGCGATCGGAATGCGCAGCATGACCAGAACGAGCACTGCCGCAAACCCGAGAAGACCTTCAAGCATCCGACCCGCCCATCAGTTTCGGTGCAAACAGATAACCGAGGCCCCGGACAATCAGAGCGACGGCGGTGATCGCGGTGACGGCAGCGATGAACCAGCCGACGAAATGGAGCGGCAGCCTGAGATATTCCATAACATCGCCATAGGACCGGCTGCGTTCGGCCAGAACATAAACGCGTTCCGCCGGCCAGATCAGGATGACGCCGCAAAACAGGTTGGTGAAAGCATCCCGCCAGCGCGTGAGGTGGTTTCTCTTGAAGACACCGTCGAGCAGGTCGACGCTGATATGGCCGCCCTGCGCCGACACGACCGGCAGCACCGAAAACACCGTGATCGCCATCAGAAGGCGGGTCATGTCCGCAGCCACTTCAATCGGTGCATTGAAAACCGAGCGCAGCACGACGTCGCAAAATGTCATGACCATCAGGACAAAAAGCGCGAGCGCGGCAAGAAGGGCCGGCAGCCTGGCTGCAAGCTTCAGAAATTGCGACACGTCTGTTCCTCTGGAAAGCCGGTGGTCCGGAGGGCTCCGGACCACCTGTTGCGGTCAGTTGCCCGCCATTTCCTTCTTGACCATTTCATAGGCCGCTTCGGCGTCAAGACCGGCTTCGGTCAGTTCCGCCAGCACCTTGGCCTTGACTTCGCCCGCGATCTTCTCGAACGCGGCGACGTCGTCCTCGCTCGCAGGCGTGATCTTGGTGCCTTCAGCGCTGTTGGTCGCCTCGTAGGCGATCTTGTCGGACTTGTCCCAGGCAGCGCCGGCCATGCGGCTCGCCGGTTCACCGAAAACGTTCTCGTCGAGCGCCTTCTGAACGTTCTCGGGCAGGCTGTCGAACTTTTCCTGGCTCATGATGATCGCGAACGAACCGCGATAGAGCCCGCCGGGCATGTCGTAGAGGTTCTTGGCAACCTCGTTCAGCTTGAAACCGACCCGTTCGCCGACATTCATGGCAACGGCATCCGCCGCCCCGGAATCGAGTGTCTCATAGACCTTGGGTGCGGGCACGTTGATGCCGATGAGGCCCAGCGCCGCTCCGACATCACCGGCAACACCGCCGCCGATGCGGGTCTTCAGGCCGTCCATGTCGGCAAGGCTCGCGACGTCCTTGCTGGAATGGATCTGGCCGGGACCGTGTGTGTTGAGAGAGATGACCTTCACACCCCGGTGTTCGTCGAGCTTGTCGAGATGTTCCTCGTGCACGCGCCAGTAAGCAACGGAAGCCGCCTCGGCGCTGCCCTCGTAACCGGGAAGTTCGATCAGCTTCGTCGCCACGAACCGGCCGGGCTGATAGCCATGGAAGATGATGGCAATGTCTGCCGCGCCATCGAGGATCAGGTCCATCTGGGCAGGCGGCGGCGCAAGACCGAAGACCAGTTCACCGGAGACCTCGCCATCCGTCGACTTTTCCATCATGTCGATGAGGCCCGCGAAGATTTCCGTGTTGATGCCGTGCGTAGGCGGCAGCCAGCTTGAAATTTTCAGAACAGTTTCAGCCGAAAGCGCAGATACGCTCAGGCAGAGCGAAACGGCCGTGGCACCTGCGATCCTTATAAGCGACTTCATTTTCCTCTCCCTCGGAATGTGTCTCAAAAGGGCAATTCCTCCGCGCCCGAGACCGACCTTCAAATCTTCCCTTCAACGCCGCTGCTTGTCAAGAAATATGAAACTGCATATATTTTTCGCAGCGCGTGAAGACGCATATTTCATTTTGGCGTTGCCTGTCCCTATCCTGACCTCCCCGCGTAGCCGCTTGACAAGAAACGCGTTTTCCTGCGCCTCTGCCGTTCGGCCCTGCGTGAACGGATATGAAATTCCAGGTGCAAGTCTCCCGGACAGGCACGGGCGTATTATTGACCGACCGGACGATAAATGCAAACACAAATGTTGTGCCAGGCAAAATCCGATGCATCCGGGAACCTATCCATTGTATAGGTGGCACAAAGACCGGGGTGCGGACTCATAAATGAGGCTGAAACGGCATGCGAAATGGCGAAATCCCGTTAGGAAGCGTGCGCTGAGCGGGCTTTCTGCCCGCTCAAGCGTGCTGACGACACGGGGTGAAGCCATTTCCATGTCCTTCGGATTTGACCGGATTACTCCTCCCCGACGTTGCGAAAGACTTGAAAATGAACCACATTTCCTGCGCTTTCGCGCCTTGGCGAGAAGCAATCCGCCGCAAACCATTTCAGCCTCATTTATGAGTCCGCACACTAGTCACCTGAATCTGAAGTTCGTAACATTTTGCAGCGGGCTTCGAACGAACTTCAGATTCAAGAAGGTGACTAGCAAGTTTATGTTTCTAGGTTCTGGTCAGGATTTAACGAATAGGGATTCCCTTTTGGCAGCAAATCAGATTCAAGACTGATTTTTGGAGATCAGTCATGTCTGAGACGCGTTACGAGGATGAACTGACGGACGCTCAATGGGCTCGTCTTGCACCGTTGATGCCTGGAGGGTGCCGAGGCAAACGCGGTCCACGAACGGATAACCGGCGTTTTCTGAACGCAGTCTTGTGGATCGCACGCTCGGGAGCCAAGTGGCGTTATCTGCCTGAGCGCTATGGCCGTTACGGCACGGTCAAGCAACGCTACTACGACTGGATTTCAAGAGGCGTTTTTCAAAACATCTTCAAAGCGTTGAATGAGGACGCGGACTTTGAATGGCTCAGTGTCGATGCCACCGTTGTCCGGGTTCATCAACACGCCAGCGGCGCAAGTCGCAAAAAAGGGGCTCTGAAGCCCAGGGTATCGGGCGCTCCAAGGGAGGGCTGACAACCAAGCTGCACGGCGTATGTGACAGTTTAGGGCTGCCCTTGCGCTTTGTCTCCAGTCCAGGACACCGGGGCGAGGTTCTGTTCGGGGCTGAGCTGATCAAGGGCTACAAACCCGGCTATGTTATCGCGGATCGGGCATACGATGCGGAGCATTTCCACGACGCTATTCTTGATTTGGGAGCAACACCCGTCATTCCGCCACGCCACAATCGCCTGCGGCCCCATGCTTGTGACTGGACAATCTATAAAGAACGGAACGCCATAGAGCGTTTGTTCAATAAGCTCAAACACTTCAGACGCGTCGCCACTCGCTACGACAAACTCTTAGCCAACTTCATGGGCTTCGTGACGATTGCCGCAATTCATATCCTGATCAGGTAATCCTTAATTCCTGACCAGAACCTAGTGCGGTTTGCGAATTTGAAGTTCGCTTCGCAGACTGCTGTAGCAATGATGCGAACTTCAAATTCACCGCACTAGGGAGGAACGCATTGGAAATACCGTTCAAAACCAAACGCATGCTCAATTTCGGCGACTGCGACATCTCCGGGACTGCCTATTTTCCGTCCTATCTGAATATCCTCAACGGCGTGAACGAGGAGTTCTGGCTGGAACTTGGCTACCCCTGGCACAAGATCATCTGGGAAGAACGCTGGGGGACACCGACGGTCCACATCTCCAGCGACTTCTCAAGCCCGTCCTTCTTCGGTGAAGAGCTCGAATTCGAGGTCACGGTGCAACGCGTCGGCCGGTCGTCGGTCACCATTCACCACGAAATCAGCTGCAAGGGTCAAAAACGCTGGTCGAGCACGCAGGTGCTTGCAGCCAGCAACCTGGATGAACACACCTCGATCCCCTGGCCGGATGATGTGAAGGCGGCGCTGCTTGCCTGCATTCCGGAGACCGATTGAGGTCTGGCGGGCTCACGGCAGAAGCTGGATGTTTCCGAAGGCGGCGTCGCTGTTCAGGATGTCGACCCGCTTGTTCGCGATCCTGATCGCACCATCCAAAACGGCAAGTTCGTGGATTGCGGTCAGGGCCAGCAGGAACTGTTCGTCGAGCCGGGTTTCGACATAGTGCATCGAGGTGTTGGTCACGACGCGGTTTTCGCTCATCTCGTCGATGAAGGGACGCTGGATGACGTGATGACAGCGGCTTTTGGGCTTCTGGCTGAAGGTCCTGGCGCCATTCAGCCGTTCGACCCGCAACCGCAGCATGAACATGTCCTCGTAGAGCAATGAGGTCACCAGGTGCGGATCAGTCTGCTTGTAGTCGAGCGGCATCCAGTAGTGGCCGTCCTCGAGCCAGAGGGACAGCCATTCGTCATAGCGGCCCTCATCGAGCATGCGCGCCTCGTCATAGATGAAGTCGATGACCTGTTCCCTTGAAACCGGCATCACGCGTCCTCCATTGAGACTGTCATGAACTTCACCCAGGCATCGAACTGGTTGCGCATCTGGCGCTCGGTGGTGCCGTTTTCTACGGCCTCTTCGGCAAAGTCCTCGTCCCCGGTCCTGAGCCTCTGGACGTTGACCCACTCCATGCCGTTGGTCATCAGGCCTTCCTGCGCCCGTTCGTACATTTCCAGATCGTCGTGCCCGACAATGGAGGTCGGCGCATTGATCATGCGATTGTACATGGCCGTGCGCGCCAGCAGCTGATCCGGGGCTCCGACGAGCCTGTAGATGTAACTCTCCACCAGGGTCTTGTCCGGCCCGAGCGGAATGAAGTTCCGGAGCTGCTGGATCGGCCCCTTGATCATGATGTTCGGGAAATAGACCGTGTTGTGCCGGTTCTCGTCCAGGATCGCCCTGGCGCGGTCCTGGCCATAGGCCTCGCACAGGGACTCGAAATAGCCGGGGATCGCGGAGTAGTCGGAATGAATGGAGTGATGCACGCCGGTGTGTCCGTGGCCGTTCGGCCAGGTGCGTATCCCCATCTTTTCGAAGAACTCGTAGGGCGACATGAAGGGGGCGATGATTTCCATTGCCGGCGGCCGCGGCTCCGGGTTGCCCATCTCCTTCCAGATGTTGACCGCGGTTCCGGCAGAACTTTCATGGGCGACCATCGGATGGCAGGTGTCCGTCTGGTTTTCGACGAGCATCTTCCAATTGCACTTGTGCATGTAGCGCAAGGGCGGCCCGGCAATCTCCAGGCGTCCTTCCGGAGACCGGTCGACCATGTTGTCGATCGAACTCAGGCTTCCTCCGAAATAGTCTTCAAATCCGATGCCTTCGGGTGCGAGCCTTGCAAACACGAAACCGCGATAATTGCGCACGGCCCCGACCGGCGTCATGCCCTTCGCGCTTTCGCTGTCCTCGAAGCCGGTATCCTCGTAACCCTTCTTCAGCGGAATCGCGAGAAGGCAGCCGTTGGTCTTGAAGGACCAGGCATGGTAGGGACAGCGGAAGAACTTGCCGGTGTTGCCTTCCCGGTCGATGGCGATCTTGGTGCCCTTGTGCGGGCACCGGTTGAACAGAACGTATATTTCGCCATCCGAATGCCGGACCTGAATGACCGGCTGATCGCCGACCTGAGTCGTGAAGTAGTCGCCTTTTTTCGGCGTCTGGCTTTCGTGACCGACGAACACCCAGGTGTTCGTGAAGAGATGCGCCATTTCCAGCCGGTAGATCTCGAGACTGGTATAAACGTCCCTGTGCACCTGGGGCCCGGTGAAAAGGGCGGTTATTTCGCTGGCTGTCCGCATGCTGGCTCCTCCTCCGGTCTGCGACCCTGAACGTTTGTAGCGGTTACAGATCAAGCACCAGGCGGGCAGACCTTGCCCGGCTGACACAGATCTGCATGACCTTGCCGGATGCCTTTTCCGCATCGGACAGGACCACATCGCGGTGATCGGGCTCGCCGCTGATCACGTCCGTCTGGCAAATGCCGCAATCGCCGCGCTGGCAATCATACATGACGTCGAGACCCGCATCTTCGAGGGCCTCGATGATCGTCTGGCCCGGAGCGACGGTCACGACCTGTCCGGTTTCGTGAACCTCCACCTCGAACGATGTGTCACCGTCCTGCTGTTCCGGCGACGTGAAAAGCTCGACATGAACCGAACCATCGGGAATGCCGGCATCCGACGCCGCGCTACGCGCCGCGTCGATCATGCCTTTCGGGCCGCATATGTAAACATCCGTCCCGCCGGGCTGGGCCTTGAGCAGCGCGGCGAGTTCGATCGGTTCTGCATCGTCGAAATAGAGTTTGACGGCTGCCCCGAACGCCGCCCTCAAACTGTCGGCGAAGCCCATTCTGGACGCGGTGCGGGCCGCGTAGTGCAACTCGAAAGGCAAGCCGTCTTTTTGAAGGCGCGTTGCCATCGAGATCAGCGGCGTGATGCCGATGCCCCCGGCCAGCAAGAGCGAAAAACCTGGATTTCCGGCAAGCGGGAAGTCGTTCTTCGGCCCGCTTGCGGACAGTTCCTGTCCGGCAGCAAGACCGTGCATGGCTATCGAACCGCCCTGGCCTTCCTCCTCGCGCTGCACGGCGACGTCGAGGGTGCCGGACGCCTGCGGCCAGTCAATCAGGGAATAGGCGCGTGTGCCGGCCGGTCCGAGATCGAATTCGACATGTGCGCCGGGTTCGTACGCTGGCAGCGCGGACCCGTCCGCCGCCGCGAACCTGAAGACGGAGATCAGATCCGTTTCCTTCTCCACGCTTTCAAGAACAAGTTTCACCGGCGGCTCCTCCCGTCAATAAATATGAAATTTCATATAATTTGAGTCAAGCCTCTTTTTTTCCGAAATGTTCCGGGCTAAACGGAAACAGTTTCGCAGATTTATCAACGCGGCAGACAGACCTCATCCTGAGGAGGACCCGCAGGGTCCGTCTCGAAGGATGGCCACGAATGCCGAAAGTTTGGCCTATCCTTCGAGACGCTGCTGACGCAGCTCCTCAGGATGAGGGAGGTGGTCGTAGCCCGGCAAGCTGGACCAACCAACCGATGCAGCTCTTGAGGATTGCGGGTCGGCACATCAGCCTTGGACACGGGCGCGCACGTCGGGGACACTCATTGGCACAGGCACCTGGAAAATTCGTTTCTTCTTACCTGCTCTATCTCCTGGCAGCTTCGAGCGAGGCGGCCAGCCATCAATTCCATGCGCGCGTGCGCGAGATGGGGCTGCGCGTACCGGAATGGCGTGTCCTTGCCTGTCTGTTCGACCAGGACGGGCTGATGATTACCCAGTTGGCGCGCTTCTCGCTCATGGAACAGTCGCGCATGACACGCATCGTCGATCAGATGGAAAAGCGCGGACTGGTTGCCAGGCGAAGCGACGAGGGCGACGGACGCCGGGTCCGGGTCTATCTCACCGAAGAGGGCCAGTCCCTGAGCACGGAACTTGTCGCGGAAGCGCAGGATCACGAGACGAGGCTGCTGTCGGCACTCAGCCCTGCCGATGCCGAACGCATCAAACCGTCGCTGGTCCGGTTACTGGAAGCCCTTGATTCGTCTCTGATTTCGAACGACTGAACGGGACAGGCGTCAGGCGTCGACCGTCAGATCCCGGGACTGCCTCTTCTCGAGAAAAGACCATATCGTCCGGGTGACGCGGTTCGAATGCGGCCGGTGCCGGAACAGCCTGATTTCAAGCGGCACTTCCCAGTCCGGCGCGCCGGTCTGCACGAGAATGCCGGCTTTCATATCCGGTGCGACGAGGCTCCTTGGCAGCCAGGCCACCCCCATGCCGTCACGCGCGCGGATGCGAAGCGCACCCGCCATGGAATTCTCGTAGACGATCCGGAGCCGGTCGCCCAGTCCCTCGGCTTTGAACAAGGGCTCCAGATGGCGCGCAATCGGCGCATCCTCCCCGAACCTCAGGAACGGCATTTCGATCTTGTCGGCACTGAAACTGAACAGGGGCGTGCCGCCCGACTGAGGCTTGGAGACGGGGATCAGGCTGTCATAGCCGATGGTGAGTGTGTCGGCGTCGTCGCTCCTGCTCCTGGCAGCGCCCGCCTCCTGGCCGTTGTAGCGAATGTGACGGCTTTCATATGCAATGACGAAATCGACGTCACCGTTCTTGAGATCGCGCATGCAATTGGGCAGATCGTCCGCCCGCAATCGCGACAGAATGGGACCGAAACTCTCCTCGAAGTCCTGCAGCCAGGCCGGATAGAAGCGCCATCCGATCGAATGCTGCGCCCCGAAGGTAACGACATATTTGTCCGGCAGCGATTGCGCCTCGAGGATCTGGCTGCGTTCCTGCTCGATCCTGTCCAGCGCCTGCTGCCCGGCCTCAAGCATCTGCAGCCCGGCGGCCGTGAGACGGACAGGCTGCCGCGACCGGTCGACAAGCGTCACGCCGATCCAGCTTTCCAGGGACCTGATCCGCCGGCTGAACGCGGACTGGCTCAGATTGCTCAGGTCGGCCGCCTGGGAAAAGTTGCCTGTCTTGTGCAGACGGGAAAGGTCTCGGAACAGATAGATATCCATGAGGTCGAAAGATATTGCAAAATTTGCATAATGTCATGCAAACATACTATTGGATTTGCGGCTGAATTTGCCTCAATTTTGAGCTTGAGGAAAATCTAAGCAGAGCCATAACATGTCCGTCGAAAAACTAAAATCGAACGCAACAACGCGGATCGAATTCAACCGGTTCCCGAGGGTGGATTTGTGTCATCAGCCGACGCCCATTGAAGAAATGCCGCGCCTTGGCGCGCTTCTGGGCGGACCGAAGCTCCACATCAAACGCGATGACTGCACGGGACTTGCAACGGGCGGCAACAAGACCCGCAAGCTTGAGTTCCTGATGGGCGAAGCGCTGCGCGAGGGCGCCGACATGATCGTGACCCAGGGAGCGGTCCAGTCCAACCACGTGCGCCAGTCCGCAGCAGCGGCCTGCAAGCTGGGCATGAAATGCCACGTTCTGCTTGAAAGACGGGTCCCGGACCGGGACGAAAGCTACGAAAAAACGGGCAATGTCTTCCTCGACAAGCTTTTCGGCACGACGTTCGAGTTCCGGCCAAACGGCCTCGACATGAACGCCGAGGCGATGGCGGTCACGGAGGGTCTCCGGAACGCCGGACACAAGCCCTATTTCATCCCCGGCGGCGGTTCCAACGCCACAGGCGCTCTCGGCTATGCGAACTGCGCGCAGGAGATCGTCGACCAGTCGGTCCAGAGCGGCCTCCATTTCCAGTGGCTGGTCATGGGAACGGGCAGCTCCGGCACCCAGGCCGGACTCGTCGCGGGTTTCCACATTCTGGGGTATGATCTGCCCGTGATGGGGATCAGCGTGCGCCAGCCGAAGGAACGGCAGACCGGCGCCGTTCTTGCCACGACGCAGAAAACGCTGGCGCATCTGGGAGGACCTGACATTGCACCGGACAAGATCCTGGTCGATGACGGTTATGTCGGTGAAGGCTACGGTATCCCGGCTCCTTCCACTCTTGAAGCAATCCGGTTGACGGCGCGTCAGGAAGGCATTCTTCTTGATCCTGTCTATTCGGCAAAGGGCATGGCCGGCCTGATCGGTCTTGTCCGCAGCGGTTTTTTCAAACCGGAGGACAATGTCCTGTTTTTGCATACCGGGGGCTCAACGTCCCTGTTTGCCTATGAAGATCAGATTTCCGAGGACCTGGCGTAAGCGAAACCATCAAAACCCAAAAAAACAGGTCACCGGCACCATCCACCAGAGGAGTGAATCATGAAATCAAGTCTTAAGTGTCTGACCGTCGCAACTGCGATGAGCGTCTTTGCCGTGCCCGCCTTTGCGGCCGAGGAAGTGAAGATCGGCGTTCCGTCCTGGACCGGCGCACAGGCAATCGCGCACCTGCTGGCTGCAGTTGTCGAAATGCGCATCGGCGGCAAGGCGGAAATGGTTCCCGGCAACAACGCAACGATTTTCCAGGCCATGGACCAGGGCAAGGGCGACATTGACGTCCATCCCGACGTCTGGCTGCCGAACCAGGAAAGCTTCACCAAGAAGTATGTCGACGAAGCCGGCACGGTGACCCTCTCGTCCAACCCCTACGAAGGCAACCAGGGCTTCTGCGTCTCCAAGGATTTCGGCGAAGCCAACAACATCACGGACATCGCCGATCTCGGCCGTCCTGACGTTGCCGAGAAGATGGACAGCGACGGCAACGGCAAGGGTGAAATGTGGATCGGTGCGCCGGGATGGGCGTCGGCCAATGTCAACGAGGTCAAGGTGCGTGACTACGGTCTGATGGACTTCATCGAACCGATCCGTGCCGAGGAAAGCGTCAAGACCGCGCGCGTCAAGGACAGTATCGCCAAGGGCGAGGGCTATGCCTTCTACTGCTACAAGCCGCACGCGATCTGGTACATGTTCGACGTCGAGATGCTGAGCGAGCCGACATACGACCCGGCAAAATACGTCATGGTCCAGCCGTCCGACGATGCCGACTGGTTCGAAAAGTCCAATGTCGAAACGAAGGACGCGCTGAAGAAGGTCCAGATCGCCTGGTCCAATTCCCTTGCGGATCGCTCCCCGGCCATCGCCGAGTTCTTTTCCAAGTTCTCGCTGACCGCAGATGACGTCAGCGGTTTCGCCTTCGAGATCAGCGGGAACGGCAAGGATCCGGCAGACGTTGCGCGTGAGTGGGTCGAAGCGAACCCGGATCGCGTCGATGCCTGGCTTGGGCTCTGATCCTCAGACCTTGCAAACAAGGCGGTGCCGGTTCAACCGGCACCGCGCAGCCGTGACCAATCAAATCCTTTAATGCTGCGGAGCGCCGTGATCCATGAGTGATGAGACCGTCATCGAGATCTCCAATGTCTGGAAAATCTTCGGCGCCGACCCGAAGGCCGCACTTGATGCGATCCTTCAGGAGGGCCTGACCAAGGCCGAGGTTCTTGCCCAGTACAATGCCGTGGTCGGCGTCGCCGATGTCAGCCTGCACGTCAATCGCGGCGAAATCTTCTGCATCATGGGCCTCTCCGGCAGCGGCAAGTCCACGCTGGTCCGTCATTTCAACCGCCTCCTGGAGCCGACCTCCGGCAAGATCCTGATCGAGGGAACGGATGTCATGGCGCTCGGCACAAAGGACCTGCAAACCTTCCGCAACCGCAAGATCGGCATGGTATTCCAGAATTTCGCGCTGATGCCGCACCGGTCCGTTCTGGACAATGTGGCGATGCCGCTCGAAATCCGGGAAGTCTCCAAGAACGAGCGCATGCGCCAGGCGGCGGCCTTCCTCGAAATCGTCGAACTGGGCGCCTGGGGGTCGAAATACGCGCATGAACTGTCCGGCGGCATGCAGCAGCGCGTCGGACTGGCGCGCGCACTTGCCGCCAATCCCGACGTCCTGCTCATGGACGAACCGTTCAGCGCCCTCGACCCGCTGATCCGGCGCCAGCTGCAGGACGAGTTCATCCGGCTCAGCCAGATCCTGAAGAAGACGACCGTCTTCATCACGCATGACCTTGACGAGGCAGTACGCATCGGCGACCGCATCGCGATCATGCGGGATGGGCGGGTCGTTCAGATCGGCACCGCCGAGGACATCGTGATGCATCCCGCCGATGACTATGTCGCCGACTTCGTCGCCGGGATCTCGCGCCTGAAGGTTGTCCGGGCTCATGCTGTGATGCAGCCGCTGGCGGACTATACCGGCGCGAACGGCCCCGTTCCGGAGGGCGCGCCGCGCGTCGGCGAAAGCGAAACGCTCAGCACGCTCATCAACATGGCGATCGACACGGGCGATGCGATCATCGTCGAGGACAATGGCGCCGATGTCGGCGTGATCACGCGGGAAAACATCCTGAGAACCGTAATTGAGGGGACCGAGGTATCATGATGGACCAGATCAACACGCCCCTGACCGACAACGAAGCGGAAGCCGCCCGGATCTACACCGAGGAACGCCGCAAGAACATCGCCGAGTTCGTGCGCACGAACCCGGAATACTACATCGAGAATTTCGACAAGATCGGCGCGAGCTCCCGCTTTACCGCAACGTTCAACATGATGGCCGGGCTGTTCGGGCCGGTCTGGTTCGGCGCCCGTGGCCTGTGGTCCTGGGCCCTGCCGTTCCTGATCATCGAAACGCTGGCCATCGTTCAGATCGCCCGTGGCCTCTTCGGTGATCTTGCGGCAGAAGCCAGGGAGCGGATCGCGTCAATCGAGGGAACGCTCGAACTGCGCCGCGAACAGCTTGCCGCCGCCATCGAAAGCGGCTCCGACAAGGCCGACGTCTACCGGAGAACTGTGGAATCGCTGGAAGCAAGTATCGGCGGGATCCGGGCCGAAGCAGACGCGCTTGCCGAGCAAGGCATCTGGATCGCGCTGGCCGGCGTGGCGCTGCTGGTGATCGCCAAGCTTGTGCAGGCCGTCTCCGCCAACTGGGCCCTTGAGAAGCGGTTCTCCGAGTGGCTCTCCGACAATTCCATCCGCTCGGGCATGCCGGTCTCGCAGATCGCGTTCAGCGCCGTGTTCATGGCGATTATCGTGCTTGCATCCGTTCTGCACTACAGCTTCCCGGGACGGTTCTCGCTGCTCGATGCGTTCCCGACCAATCCGGATTTCCGGATCGTCAGCATCGAGGGCGTGGAAGCTTTCTTCGCTTTCTGCGTCGCCAACGGGGAAGCGCTGTTCGATGCGATCACCTATTGCATCCGGTTGCTGCTGGATGCGCTTGAACTGGTCTTCGTCAGCACGCCGTGGATCGTGGTCGCCAGCCTGATCATTCTCCTGACCTGGCTGACGGCAGGCATCCGGACCGCCATCTGGTCTGGTGCGTTCCTGGCCTATATGGGCCTGCTCGGGTTCTGGGACAAAGCGATGACGACGCTGGCGCTGCTCGGCACCGCTGCCTGCCTGTCGATTGTCATCGGCATTCCGCTCGGAATGTTCGCAGCGCGGCGGCCCCGGTTCTACGCCTTCATCCAGCCGATCATGGATTTCATGCAGACCATGCCGGCCTTTGTGTTCATGATCCCGGTCATCGCCTTTTTCGGCACCGGCAAACCGGCCGCGGTCGTCACGACCATGATCTTCGGCGGCACGCCGGTCGTCCGCCTGACGGTGCTGGGCCTGCGCGGTGTCCCGGAAAGCGTACGCGAGGCGGCGATCGCCTTCGGCGCCAACAAATGGTACCTCCTCACGCGCGTCGATCTGCCGCTCGCCAGCCCGTCGATCCGTGCCGGGATCAACCAGACGATCATGCTGTCTCTGGCGATGGTTGTGGTCGCCTCTCTGATCGGGGCCAAGGGCCTGGGCGAAGACGTTCTCGAAGCCCTGCAATACGCCAATGTCGGACAGGGCATTCTCGCAGGTTTCTCGATCCTGTTCTGCGCCATGATCCTCGACCGGATCGTGCAGGGTGCGCGTAAATGATCCCACTCGTGCTCGTTCACGGGTTCATGGGGGGCAGCGACCAGTGGCGCCTGCAGGCGCCACTGGCAAACGACGGGCAAGTGGTCGAAATCGATCTGCCCGGCTTCGGCGACAATGCCGACCTTCCGCCGATCAATTCCATCGGGGGATTCGCGGACTGGGTGCTGCAATATCTCGCAAGCCTCGGGATCGACCGCTTTCACCTGCTCGGACATTCGATGGGCGGCATGATCGTCCAGGAGATGATGCGGCGGCAACCGCAATCCATCGAGCGGCTGATTCTCTACGGTACCGGTCCTGTCGGGGTCCTGCCCGGCCGGTTCGAGACAATCGAGACCTCCATGCGGCGCGCGCAGGAGGATGGACCTTCGGCGACCGCCCGCCGTATTTCCGCGACCTGGTTCATGAAGGGCGAAGATGCCGAGACCTATCCCGACTGCGCGGCCATTGCCGAGAGAAGCAGCCTGGCCGCGATCATGGCCGGACTGGAGGCCATGCGTGACTGGTCCGGCGAAGACGCCCTTGCCGCGATCAGCGCACCGACCCTGGTGATCTGGGGCGATGGCGACCGCACCTACGCGTGGCCACAGGCGGAGGTTCTCTGGAAGACGATACCCGATTGCAGGCTCGCGGTCGTGCCGGGCTGCGCGCATGCTGTCCATCTTGAAGAACCGGAGCTTTTCAATCGCATCGTCACCAAGTTTCTTCGCGAAATGTAAGAACCGGCGCCTTGCCACGGCAGAGCGACGCGGCCTGACACGAGAAGCGGCTCAGAACCTGTAGCTGCTTTCCAGCAACAGGCCGTAGCGCTGGTAGTTCTGCTCCAGAACGGCCTTTGACCCGTCGGAGACCCAGCGGCGATCGAAATTCGACTGCAGCCACCAGTAGCGCCCGCCGATGCCGACATTCCAGTTGCGGGCAAGATCGAAATTCAGCATGACATCGGTTTCGACCCCGTGGGTCCAGTCGCTTTCCCAGGTCTCGACACGGTTGTAGCTCCAGGGAACAGCGGCGACATCGACCATCCAGCCGAAGCGTTCGCCGATGTCGCCTTCCGCCGTCAGCCCGACACGGAGGGCATGCCACTGACGGGTCTGCTCGGCAATGAAGCGCCCATCCACCGCATCGATGCTGTCATTGAGATACTGGTAGCCGACATAGCCCTTCAGCCGTATCTGGTTGTTTGCGAATTCGGCGAAGCGGACGCCGCCGTCGACGACCACATATCCGAGAGCGCTGGACTCCAGATCGCCGCTCGGAAAAATGTAAAAATCGCCTTCCCCGCCAAAGTTCCGGCCCAGCCCCAGATAGGCCCTCATGAACATATTCGTGGTCGTGTCCTCGAGCTCGCCGAAAATCTCGGCCGTGTGCGAGGTAACGTCATTCACGGTGTTCCAGTTCAGATCACCGGTATCGATTTCCGAATTGTTCTGGCTGTACCAGTACCGAAGGCCGATACTGCCCCTGAGGACCGAGGTCTGAAACTCTGTCGGCACCGGTGAATTGTAATTTGCAGCATTACCGCCCTGTGGTAGAAAGAGTAAGCACAATAACGCTGAAATCGCCCTGAACATTAGCCCTGCCCCAAGTGGAAATATTTCGCTGAATTCGCGCAATAGGTGCATCCAGTCATTGCAATTTATGGTTAACAGTGGGTGAAGATCTGCATCAAATGAGTGTTCTTCACAACATCATTCAGAGCCGCGCAAGGTCATCGCCCGGGACAACGCAACGTCATTTTTCAGTGACTTATGCCCATTGGGGAAACGGTTTGGCCGTCCCGGCACAGTCCGCCCGGGTGCGTAGACCCGTTTGCCGTTCGACCTGACCGGTGCTACCGTCGGCTGCGCCTGTCACGGTGACAGGCGGCGGAGACTTTATGTTCACGAATGCGCACAACGGCTGATCTCTGCCTTTGAGACAGCAAATCAGGATCGGCGGCCCCCTCCCGGAGTGTCGCCCACCATTGTGCTGCCGGTTTTCCTGCACCAGAACCTTTGCGCGGACGGCCGGCACAGACCCTTGCCGGGCGATTCAATCGCACCGGCGCAGGCATCGTGAAAGAGCATCAAAAATGAAAATCAGACCATCCGTCGCGAACGACATTCCGTCCCTGCAAAAGATTGCCGACAGCACCGGGCTGTTTCCGCCCGACCTGTTGCCGGAGATGATGGGCGGCTTCCTGTCGGAGGGAGACGGGAACAGCCTGTGGCTGACCTGCGAAGAGAACGGCGAGGCAATCGCTTTCTGCTTTGCCAGCGCGGAGACATTTGCCGAAGGCACATGGAACATGCTGGCGCTCGCCGTCCTGCCCGAAAAACAAGGCAACGGCGTTGGCCGTGCCGTTGTCGCAACGCTCGAAAGGCTGCTGCAGTCCGGCGGCAACAGGGTGCTCATCGTGGACACGTCCGGAACCGAGAGCTTTTCCGGAACGCGCCGCTTTTACCTCAGGTGCGGCTACACCCAGGAAGCACGCATCCGGGACTTCTGGGGCCCCGGCGACGACAAGATCGTATTCTGGAAGGCTCTCTAAACGCAGGGTGGGGCGCGGCCGGGACGGCCGCGCCCCACCGCCGTCAGGCCAGATCCTTGATGAGCAGCAGGACATCGCCGGTGTAGTAGGGCTGGCACGGATGCGACCGCACGCGCGCCCTTTCGTGCAGCTCATATCCGAGGCGCTGATAGAGGCGCACCGCGCCACTATTCTGGGCATAGACCTGAATGCTCATGGCGGATGTGCCGTTTTCCCGCGCAAGACGTTCCGCCGCAGCAAGCAGGGAACTGCCCAGACCCTTTCCCCGATATCCCGGGAACGCTGCCAGGGCGTTGATGTACCAGGTTCCGACCGAATGTCTTTCGAGCTCAACGAACGGCGCGATGGGTGCGGGGAGCGCATCGGGATCATCTTCCGGCATGGCATCGATCGGGTAACTCAGAACCATGCCGGTGACCATTCCCTGCCTTTCGGATACAAGCGCATTCGTAAAGGAAAATCCGCCCGACGGCCGCCTTGCGCGTTCCGTACCGACGTCGAGCGGTGTCTGGTTGCCTTCGCAGGCCCGGCTCCAAAGCCAGTTCGGAATGCCTTCGCCGGCGATGTCGATCAACCTGGCAAGAGCTGCTGCATCCTCGGCGTTTGCTTGCCGGATCAGGGGACTGGACTGAAAATTCATTGTGATTGCTCTCTTCTTTAAAAATTACCTGGCACTGGACTTTCAGGCAGCCGGCCGGCACCGTTCATGTATCGCAATACAGCCGACATGCCTGTGATCCGTGCCACAGCACCCGCCGACGACGCGGATGTTGGGCAGGTAGCGCATCAGTTCGGCATTCAACCGGCCAAGTTCACCCGGGTCGCCGTCGTCGAGTGTTTCGGCTTCGTCCAGTTCCGCATGGCTCATGCGCGAGGCGTTCGACCGGATGCCGCCGATGCGCGATGTCCAGGCGCCGCCCGTTTCCAGCACATTCCGGAAATGATCGGGATGGGCGCAGTTGATCATGTAATAGGCGGGGCCGTTGACTGTCGCCTCGTCAACCTCGCCGATCGCATCCGCCAGGGACTGGCCGGACGGCAGCCGCCCGTCGGTTTCGAGCGTGAAGGCGATAACAACGGGGATGTCGATCTCCGCCGCCGCGCGCACGATACCCACGGCCTCACCGGCATGGGTCAGCGTCATGGCGCTGATCATGTCCACGCCGGCGCGGCCCAGCGCATGAATTTGCGGGGCATGGATCAGAAGGGCGTCCTGATACGAAAGCATCTCATCCGGAGCATAGGCGTCGCCGGACGGCCCGACGAGCCCGTTGACAAGGATCGGCAGCGCCGGCGTCTCATGCCGGTCCCGGATCTTGGAGACGAACTGCACGGCCCGCTCGTTGGTCTTCAGAACGTCGGCGACCGACTGGCCGAGCGGTCCCGCCCAGGCGACACCGGCACGCCAGGTCGGCGCGTCCAGCACAAATCCGCGGCCGGATTGTCGGGCAATCTGCAGGAAACGTTCGTAATACTCGGCGAGGTCCTGGCGTCCTTCCTCGCTGTCGAGCAGAACCGCTGCGGAAAAGCATGGCAGCTCGTAGCCCTTGTCGAAGATCAGATAGGTCTCCAGTCCACCATCGGACAGATAGAACCGTTCGGCATGAATAAGATCATGAAATCGCATGGCACTTTTCTCCTGTTTCGATGCCAGGAGAGATATGCGTTCCGCCGTCAAGCAGATAGTGGTCGCGTGGTCCGGTTGCGGGGATTCATTTTCCGCTTTATTTTCAGTGCGTAAGGCGTGGTTGTTTCGTTTGACTCGTGCCCGGCAGGGCGTCAACTGGACTCGCGGTACAGTGGGGGAAGCAGTGACCGGTAAAACCGATACGCGGACGAGGATCCTCGACATCGCGGAAGCCGCGGTGCTGGAGAAAGGCTTCGAGGCAACCTCCATCGAGGAAATCGTTGCCGGCGCCGAGATCTCCCGGGGCGGTTTCTTCTATCATTTCAAGGACAAGAATGCGCTCGCCCGGGCCATGCTGGAACGCTATATCGAGGTCGAGAACGCGCTCTACGACGACCTGTTCGCCCGTGCAAGGGAACTCAATGACGACCCGCTCCATTGCATGCTCATCGGCCTGAAGCTTTTGGCGGAGATGCTGGAGGAAATGCCGACCGGGCATCCGGGATGCGTAATCGCCTCGACCGCCTATCAGGACCGGTTGTTCGATGAAGGGGTGCGGGAATTGAACCGGCAGGCCATTCTCGGCTGGCGCAAGCGGTTTCGAGGCATGTTCGAGGACATCGCGGACCTTTACGAACCACGCGAAGAAGTCAATCTGGACGCGCTCGGCGACATGGTGTCAGGGGTTGTCGAAGGCGGTCTCGTCCTGCAGCGTGCGCTGCGCGAACACAACAATGCGTCCGAGCAGATCATGCTGTTCCGCACCTATCTGAAACTGCTGTTCAGCCCGAAGCATACCGCGTGAGCGTCAGAACTCGATCGTGATCGGAACATGGTCGCTCAGGCCATTTCCAACCCAGTCCTCAAAGCTTCCGATCGAGAATTCCCTGATCCCGCGCAGCCAGTCATTCGGTGCGAAGACGAAGTCTATGTGATATGTGGGCCCGTCGATGCGCCTGTCGCGCCAATAGTGTGTCGGCGTTGTTTCCTCGCCCTGCGGCTCACCTGTCACGTCATGGTAGGCGCTTCGTATCCCCATCCCTTCCAGTATGTCGACTTTGGCCATGTGATTGATGCGCCAGCCCGGCTTGTCCCAGATCCTGTTGCTGTTCCAGTCACCGCCGATCACCGTCGGACCGGACGTGATGAAGTCGCGGTACTTCGAAAACGCCCGCCGAAGCGGCCCGCTCTGGTGTTTGCGGGTCACGCCGGCGCTGGCGTTCTGAGCCCAGACTGCGATCAGATTGAAGGCACGCGGACCCTCGACCCTCGCAGGCAGGATGAAGCGGAGCGTCGGATAGAAGGGGTCGAACCGCGTGACCGCGTAGCCGTTGAAGGCGAAGACCCCAAGGCCCTTGTTGGGGTTGGTTCCCATCCAGAGTGCCGACGCTGCCGAGAAGATCGTTTCGCCCCGTTTTTCGAGTATGTCGGGACGTGCGCACTCCGATATGACGGCAATGTCCGGACGCTCGGACAAGAGGGCATCCGCCTTGCGGTGGAGCGCCATGTTGCAGTTCCAGAAGACGAGGCGCATGTCAGACACACCGTTTCGGGAGCGGTCTGCCCAAAGATCTGCAGCAGGCAGAAAGGGTCCCAATTCGGCGCGGCACTCCGTTTTCCATCGGCGATTTCTTCCGCTATTCCTTCCTGAACCGGACCGGCGGCGATTTTTCCGGCAGGAGCCCCGCCCGGAACCGCTGCAGCACGACCTGCAGCAACAGTCCGACCAGAAGCATACGGATGAAGGAACTGCGTGTCGCCCATTCCGGCGGCAGGCGGTTGGTGAAGATTTCCGTCACGGACCAGATCGTCCAGATGCTGAGGGCGCCAAGGATCGCACCCCTGTTGTTGCCGGAGCCGCCCGCCATCAGCATCACCCAGACCAGGAAAGTGGTCAGCAACGGGTCCGTCGCCGTCGGCGACAGGAAGCGGAAATAATGCGCTGAAAGACCGCCCGCGATGCCCATCACCGCGCAGCCGATGACGAAGGTCTGGACGCGGAATTTCTCCACGTTCTTGCCGGCGGCAGAGGCGGAGGTTTCATTGTCGCGGATTGCGCGCAGGCTCCGTCCCCAGGGACTGTCGTAGAGCCGGGTGGTCGCGACATAAACCAGAAGGACGATGACCCAGACAAAGCCGAGAAAAGCAACGTCTGACATCCGCCCGGTGGTAAAGTCGGCAAACGGCCGGGGGATGCGCGACACGCCGAGACTGCCATTGGTCAGCCAGCTTTCATTGACGAACACCAGGCGCAGGATCTCCGCGATGCCGATCGAGGCCATGGCGAGGTAATCGCTTTTGAGGCGCACGCAGATCCTGGCAACCGCCCAGCCGGTCACGCCCGCAACAATCGCCGCTCCAACGAGGCCGATCGGAACGGGCATGGAAAAGCCGCCGAGGTGCCTGCCGGAGGCCGCCGTCGTCAGGATCGCGGACGTGTAGGCCCCGACGCCGTAGAAACCGGCAATCCCGGCATTGAACAGCCCGCCCATGCCCCACTGCACATTGAGCGCAAGACACAGCAGCGCGTAGATGCCGCCCAGGATCAGCAGGCTGACAATGTAGAAGAAGAGACCGGTCAATTCCATTAGGTCAAACCCTCACAAAACAGGTCGCAATGGCGCAGCAAACGGCGATGAAATGCAAGGAAAAGCGCGAAAAGCGGGCTTCCTGCCCGGTTAAGCGCTTTGACGCAGCAGATCGAAGCCGTTTCTGCGTCCCTCCGGGATAAGGTGAATTTGCCCGGACACTTTGTTGCGACGCTTTGAAAACCGGACGGTTTCCTGCAGCTTCGCGCCGCGTGTCCGAACAAATTCATCCATACCATTGCGGCCTGGTTTATGAGGGTATGACCTATAGCAACCTCCCCTTGAAGAGCCCTTGCGGCCGGAAGATCAGCAGTCCGATCATGATCACGAAGGCAATCGCCGTCTTGTAGGAAGGCGAGATCAGCGCGTCATCGCCGATCCAGTGATAGGAGGAGAGCTCCTCCGCCATGCCGATGATGAAACCGCCCGCCATCGCCCCCATCGGCTTGCCGATCCCGCCCAGAATGGCGGCGGCAAACATGGGAAGCAGCAGGTTCCAGCCGAGATTGGGATGGGCGCTGGTGTTGAGGGCGGCGAACGCGCCTGCCACCGCGGCGAGCGCCGCGCCGATGATCCAGGTCCAGCGCACGACCTTGGCCGTGTCGAGACCGGAGACCTCCGCAAGTTCGGGATCGTCGGCAACCGCCCGCATCGACCGGCCCGTCTTCGTGGCCGTCAGGAAATAGTGCAGCAGGACGGCGATTATGGCTGTCGTGACAATCGCCTGCAGATGCAGGACGGAAACGCGGAATGTATCGAAGAGCACCAGCGGCGGACGAACGCCCGCAACCAGCACCTGGTTCTCCGACCCCCAGATGAGCTGGATCATCGACCGGAAGACAAGCGCGATCCCGAACGAGGAAATCACCGTGTAAATGGTCGGCAGATCCCTTAGCGGGCGATAGAAAAACCGGTCGACAAAGAGCGCGGAGAAGATCGTCAGCGCCATGCCGAAGGGGACAAGCAGCAAGGGATTGACGGGCATCAGCGCCGTCGCCGCCATGATCCCGTAGGCGCCGAGGGTCATCAGGTCGCCATGGGCGAAGTGGGCAAAGCGCAGGATGCCGAAGATCATCGAGATGCCGACGGCGCCGAGCGCATAGATGCTGCCGATGGTGAGTGCCGGAAACAGGTAGAAATTGACGAATTCGCTCATGCGGCCGTGCCTCCGAGGAAGAGGCGGCGCACGTCCTCGTCGGCCAGCAGTTCCTCGCCGGTGCCGCTGAGATGATTTCGGCCATTCACCAGGATATGCCCGTGATCGGCGATCTGCAGCGCCTGGCGCGCGTTCTGCTCCACCATCAGCACCGTTATCCCGGTCTTGCGGATGTCCAGGAGCAGGTCGAAAATGCGTTCAAGATAGGCGGGCGAGAGACCCGCGGTCGGTTCATCCAGGAGCACCAGCTTGGGCTCGCTCATCAGCGCGCGGCCCATGGCGACCATCTGCCTTTGCCCGCCGGACAATTCACCTGCCGGCTGTTTCAGCTTGTCCCTGAGGTCGGGAAACAACGCCAGCACCTTCTCGCGGGTCGCCTTCTGATCGGGGGGCGGTGCGGCATAGGTGCCGACGTCGAGGTTTTCGTCAACCGTCATGGAGGCGAACACGTTCTTGTTCTGAGGCACAGCCGACACACCGAGGGGAACCAGAGCCGAGGTCTTGCACCCGGCCAGTTCCCGCTCCCCGAGCCGGATCGACCCGGCCGAAACGGCGGTGAGCGCAAAGATCGATTTCAGCAGAGTCGATTTTCCCGCCCCGTTCGGCCCGAGCACCACTGCGATTTCACCGGCTTCCACCGTGAGCGAGATGTCCTCGATAATCGGCGGGCCGCCATAGCCGGCCGACAGCCCGGATACGGCAAGCTGTTCGGTCATAGCTGGGCCTCGTATTTACCGCCGCCGAAATAGGCTTCGATCACGCGTTCGTCCCGCTTCACCTCGTCGACGGTCCCCTCCGTCAGAAGAGACCCCTGCGCCATCACAAGGACGTGGTCGCACAGCCTCGAGACATAGTCGAGATCGTGTTCGATTAGGCAGAACGTCAGGCCACGCTCCGCGTTCAGCATCAGGATCTTGTCGGCGAGTTTTCCCAGAAGCGTCCGGTTGATGCCCGCCCCGATCTCGTCCAGCAGGATGATCTTGGGGTCGCGCATCAGGGCACGGCCGAGTTCGACCAGTTTCTTCTGGCCACCGGAGAGGTTGCCGGCCTTTTCGTCGATGACATGTTCCAGTTCGAGCAGGCGCACCGTGTCGCGCGCCGTCTCGTAGATCGCGCGTTCCTCGGCGGAGTAGCGCCCCCGCCGGAAGATGACGTTCAGTACGTTTTCGCCCTGTGGCGCAGACGCGGACGCCATCAGGTTCTCAAGCACCGAGAGCTGGGCAAATTCGTGCGGTATCTGGAACGTGCGCGCCAGGCCCGCCTCGGCCCTCTGGTAAGGCTTCAGCCCGGTGACGTCCCCGCCGTCGAAGAAAACGCGGCCCGCACTCGGCCGGATCGCCCCCGCGATGACATTGAATGCCGTCGTCTTGCCCGCACCATTGGGTCCGATCAGACCTGTGATGCGCCCTGCGCCGATTTCGAAGCTTGCATGGTCAACCGCCCGCAAACCGCCGAAATCGACGCAGATCTCGTCCAGCCGGATCACGTCAGACGCGGCTTATTCGACGATTGCAATCTGCTTGTACCCGTCGCCGTCGACGACGAACTTGCCGATGAAACCGCCGACATCGCCATTCTCGTCGAACTCGGCGGAGCCACTGGCACCATCATAGTCGATGTCCTTGCCTTCCTTGATCAGCGCAACGGCTTTTGCCCACTCGCCCGGTCCGACCTTTTCACCCGGTGCCATGGCAACTTCGCGCAGGGCTTCCGCCATCTTGGCGCGGTCCGTGGATCCGGCCTTTTCGACGGCAAGCAGAGCCAGGAAGGTCGCATCGTAGGTCTGGTCAACGAAGGCCTTGTCCGCGCCTTCGCCATATTCGGCGTTGAACGCATCATGCAGTGTTTTCTGCGCCGGGTTTTCCGCAGGCGATGTCGGTGAGGAGAAGAACGAGGTCTTGAGCGCATCCGCGCCGACATTCTGGATCAGGAGTTCGTCCCGCAAGCCGTCGGTGCCGACAAACTTGTCGAAGAGACCACCTTCAATCGACTGACGCACGATCTTGCCGCCGCTGTCCCCTGCATAGGCGATGACGACGAGCGCGTCCGCATCACCCTTGGCAAGGCTTGCCAGTTCGGAGCGGTAGGAATCCTTTTTTTCCTCGTGCTTGTTTTCGGCAACGATCTCGCCACCGGCAGCCTTGTAGGCGTCCATGAAGGTCTGGCCGATGCCGACGCCGTAGTCGTTGTTCACATAGGTGACCGCGACCTTGTTGAGGCCTTCGTCGAGAACCATCTTGGCCAGGATTTCGCCCTGATAGTTGTCGGAAGGCACGATCCGGAAAACGAGACCGTCATCCTGAAGGTCCGTCATGGCCGGCGAGGTTGCCGTCGGCGAGATCTGTGCGACCCCTGCCGGAATGATGGCAGCTTCGGCTGCCGCGATGGTGGTCCCGGACATCAGGGAGCCCATCACGATCGGCACGTTCTCGATGTTGACCAGCTTCTGGGCGGCATCGACGGCGCCCTGCGCGGTTCCGGTTGTATCGCCATAGACCGCGACCACTTCCCCGCCGAGCAGACCGCCCTGGTCGTTCACATGCTTGACGGCCAGGTTCGCAGCGTTCTGCAGCGGTGGAATGAAGTTCGCGATCGGTCCGGTAATATCCATCAGAATGCCGATCTTGGTTTCGGCATGGGCCAGCGAACTGGTGCCCAGCATCAGTGCTGCGGCTGCGAGTGTCGTCAGTTTTTTCATGCTACTTCCCCTCATCGCTTTTTCATTGTGTCCGATACGCCCGTCCCTACCTCCCGGGCGATTCCAGAACTTCGGTTTTGAACCGTCCCGGCAGGCTGACTTCGAGCAGCTCCAGGTCGGTCGTCGCGCCCGTGTATCGTGTCGCCATTTGAGGCGGGATCACAAAGGCGTCTCCGGCGGACAGGCGGTAAGGGTCTTTTCCTTCGCCCTCGAGTGTCATTTCACCTGCCAGCACAAAGTTGAACAGAATATCGCAATCGTGCCGCGTCCATGGAGAGGTCTCTCCGGTCGCACGGGCCACCATAACAGATGCCACTCCTTTGGTGTTGTCGGAGATGGTGGTGTCGCGGGCCTCGAAGCCCGGGATCCTGAACGGGTCGAAAACCCCGTCCTTTGCAAGATTGTGCACGAATTTCTGACCCTGCCACTCCCGGTCCGGGCGCTCGGTCTCCGTCGGCAGCGTCATTTTATGATCGATCTCGGTGACATGTTCGGCAGGAACGCCGATTTCGATCACCTCAATGCCGTCGGCGGCGTGCATGACCCTGTGCCGGATTTCCGGTGGCTGGATGAAACAGTCGCCCGCCGTCAGCCGGCGCATGCCGCCCTGGTCCTCATAGAGAACGTCGACCCAGCCCCTGACGCAGTAGATCAGCTGGAAACCGACCTTGTGGAAATGAACCATGTCGGGCACCGGGCCGTCCGGCACGCGGATGTGGGACGCGATCATGGCCCCGCCAAGGCGTGTCGGCACCAGATCGCGGTACTCCATCCCGGCACGGCCGATCACCCAGGGGGCCTGGTCGGCGAGCCTGCGAACAACAAAGGCATGTTCCGTCTGCGGCAGAACCAGGGGCGGGTTCAGTTCATCGATCTCCACGCGCGTGCCGTTGGGTGCAAGAAGAACACGTTCGCCGCCGGCGAAGTCGTCGGGCGCATCCGTCAGGATGCGCAGCGTTCCTGGCCCCTCCGGCGCGCCCTTCTCGATCCGCACCCGCATGCCATGGCCGGAAAAGACCGCGATTTCCGGATTGTCCGCAGGATAGATCATGTCGAGGCGCATCTTCAGCGTCCCGGTGAAAAACGGTAGATCCTTCGCAAGATCGTCGGTGGGCAATCGCATTTCAGCGCGCGTTTCCATTATCGCGGTCCCGTCAGCGTGATGTCTTTCCGGGCACCGGAAGCTGCCCGCGTTTCAGATTCGTCGTTCATTTCCGCTGCCTCATGCGCAGCGAGATAGGCGCTTTCTCCGTCGAAGACGAAGCGCAATATGCGGTCGGCAGCCGCCACGGCGTCCCGGCGGCGAAAGGATTCCAGGAGACCCTTGTTGCCGTCCACGATGACCGGATGGTTCGCGGGATCGGCGAATGTCATCATGCGCACGGCCTGGACCTGGGTCATGTAGCGCTGCACCGCCTTGCGGAGCGACACGTTCGGGACGGCGTTGATCCAGCCGTTTCGGAAGATCTCGCAGGACCGGAACAGCATTTCCCGGTCACGCGCCGTCATCGCCCGGCGCGCGTTTTGCAGTGCCGTCTCAAGGTGGCAGACCGCGTCTTCGGAAAGGGATTGCGCGGCCAGGGCCGCCGCCCGCGGCTCAAGCAGCCGCCGGAGGTCGAAGATTTCCAGGATTTCCCGATGGTCAATTCTCGGCAGCACAAAGCCCTTGGTGGTCTGCTCCAGATATCCTTCGTGAGCGAGCCGCATCAGTGCGTCGCGCGCCGGCATGCGCGACACGCCGAACTCGGTCGCTATTGCCGTATCCACGAGCCGTGTCTGCGGGTCGACTTCGCCATTGTGGATGCGGGCCATGAGAACGTCGTGGATCTGGACGCTGGTGCCCGGCGGTGCGCTGGAGGTCTGGGAGGATTTCAAGATCGCGATGTTTTCCTCCCTGTTTCAGCCGCAAAACCGTATACAGAAAAAGGAGCATGACGCTCCCATCCTTGCTTCAAGCCGTTCGATCTGGCGATTTCCCGGTCTTTTAAGCTTGAACTAACTTCAAAACTGTATACGAATATTCCGTGCCCGGTCAACAAGGGTAAACGTTCCAAGAACCGGTTTTCGGGAGACAGGCATGACAGAGAGGAAGGCGGGTTACTTCCTGTACCACTCCATTGGCCAGTATCCTGGAAAAGAGGCGGATCTCAGCGATGCGATGGCGGAGCTTGCGTCCGTCTGGAGCGCTAACGACGACCAGCAATGGACTTACATGCTGGGCAAGCGCGCGGAGTTCATCGATCTGTGGCGCCAGTTGATCGGAGCATCGGAAGGCTCGGTCACCACCTGCGAGAATGTCACGCAGGGCGTTCACATGCTGACCACCTCGCTGCCTGCCGATCTTCTGCGTGGCCGGAAGGTTCTGGTCGCCGCCGATTGCTTTCCCTCGAACCACTTTCTGCTTTCAAGGCTTCAGGAACGGTTCGGTTTCGAGCTGAAGACCGTTCATCCGCGACAGGGCGCGCACTGGGTTGCCGACGAGGACATGATTGCGGAATGGGACGGTGATGTCGCCCTTGCCCTGATCACCTGGGTGAGTTCGACAACCTCGCACAAGACCGACGTTGAGGCGCTGGTATCGCATGGTCGCGCCATGGGCAGTCTCATCGGCGTGGACATCACACAGGCGGCCGGGCTTCTGCCCTTTTCCGTTCTCGAGCCCCAGATCGACTTCGCCGTTTCAACGAGCCTGAAATGGATGTGCGGCGCGCCAGGCGCAGGCATGCTCTATGTCCGGCCCGACCTGATCGGAGACTGCCGGCCCGAATTGCGCGGCTGGTTCAGCCAGGACAACCCGTTCAACTGGGACATCGGTGCATTCGAGTATGCACCCGACATCCGCCGGTTCGACAATGGCACGCCGGCGATCCTGCCAGCCGCGGCCACCGTGCCGGCGCTTAAGTGGCACGCGCAAACGGATCGCGCGGCGCTTCTCCACCACAACAGGTTGCTGTGCGACATCCTGATCGACGGCATGGATGATCTCGGTGTCGGCCTGTTGTCACCGCGCGACCGCGCAAAGCGCGGCGGCAGCCTGATGCTGGACCTGACAACGACGGATGCCGCCGCGAAGATGCTCACCGATCTGAAGCGGGCCGGGTATTCCGCAGATACGCGCGGCGCCACCCTCCGCCTTTCCCCCGGCGTTCAGACCACCGAAAAAGCAACGCGCGCGCTTCTTGACGTGTTTGCGGGGGCACGCGCCCTGAGTTGACGCTCAGCCGGCGAAACTTTCGACCGTTTTCAACGCGCCGTCGAGATCGGTACCCTGCTCATCCTTGAGTGCCGCCTCGCGCAACCGGGCGACCCACGCGGCGCCATCCTCGCGGTTTTCCACGAGCCGGGCGCCGGAAAGCACCTTGTCAAACTTGGAAAGGCCGCGCGCATGGGTGTCTGAATAGCCCTTGATCAGCCGCCGGCAGCGCAGGACCTCCACGGCCATGTCGTAGCGGTCAGGGAGATAGCCGGAGACCATTTTGAGCCATGCATCAAGATGATCCTGTTCCATCCTGTGCCGCAGCGTCTTCAGCCGCCATTTGCGCAGACCTCCGAGGACATAGAGCATTGCAAAGCCGCGCAGGCTATCGGTCCGAATCCGGCGCCCGCGATTGAACCAGCGGTCGATGCGCTTCATCCAGGCCGGATCGTTTTCCAGTTTCCGGCCCAGTTTTTCCGGCATGAGGCCGACAATCTCCTCCGCGCGCGGATGCAGATAGTCGGTCAGGTGCATGAGGTTCTCCGGCTTGACGCGCATCTCATCCTCGATGCGGCGCAAGCGCTGCGCGCGGGTCTTCAGGTCCGCGACCCGGATGACGTCGTCATAGGTCATCGCATTGGCGATGTACTTGGCCGCCTCCAGCGAAAGCTCGTAGTTCATCCCGGCGCTGTCCGCATTCACAAGTGTCTGCAACCGGTCGAGATATTCGGAGCCGTAGTCGCAATCCTGGAAGTCGACCACCTTCGCGAGGCCGGCCCTTGTCATGTCCTGAATGTTCTCCGGCAGCGCGGCAACGCGCGCCTGAAGCGCGGCCCAGGCCGTCTGGCTGGCCGCCGGCCCCCGGGGTTCGACGATCTCCTGTTCGACAGGTCCCGGCTCGGGCGCTTTCGGCGCTTCGCCGTTCTGCGCCAGATCATACCCGGCAGCAAAGGCCCTGAGGCTCGCCTCGACTCCCTTGCCGCCTGTCCGGATGGCCTCCTCGAAGGCTTCGCGTTTGAAGGGCAGCGCTTCGGAGCCCGCCAGGGCCCCGAACAGGGACGCCGAGATCACCGAACCGACAGCAACGGCGGCCGTATCCATATCCGCGAGGATCAGTTTCTGCGCGACGACTTCCGCCGCGGCCTTGACCTCTTCGGAAGACGCCATGCCGTCGCCGGGCACGGTCTTTTCCGAAACCGCCAGCATCCTGTGCGTGGACGCGATCAGCGTGGTCCGGTCGGGGGTCACGAAGCCGCGCATGATGGCACGGCCTGCTTCCATCATCTCGGCTGCAATCGTGATGTCGACATCACCAGCGGAGGGGGCAAGCGAGAAGACCGGCGAGGCGACGTCGCCCGGTGCCATCTCGATATAGTAGATGGTCGCGCCGGTTCTCTGGGCGACACCGGCGACGCTGGTCGCCTGGCAGTGATAGCCCTCGGACCGTGCGAGCGTCTCGATCCAGTTGGTCAGGACGCCGCCGCCCTGGCCGCCAACGGCCATGACCGCGAGCTTGATAATGCCTTCCAGGGCCGGATCCGTCGGCTGGGCGTCGAGAGGCAGGGCGAGCGACATCAGGCATTCTCCCCCGAAAAGACCAGCCGTTTGGCGGACCGCCGGTTCTGCAGCCACGTGATGACCTTCCTCCGGACGCCCGCGTACCAGGTCTCGAAGCCGGACGGATTGTGCACCACCATGGCTTCATAGAAGGACGGACAGAGGATTGCTGCATCGGCAACCTCGCCGCAATTGCCACAGCCGACACAGGACTGGTCGATATGCGCGACCGGATCGTCCCGGAGCGGATCGTCGAGTTTCTTCAGGGAGAGCGACGGACAGCCGGACAGGCGAATGCAGGCGTGGTCGCCCGTACAGACATCCTGGTCAACACCGAAACGCGGCAGCTCGACACGTTTGCCGTCGGCGATGGCCTTGTTGCGGAGCGGCTTTTCGCGCCGCTGCCGGTTCAGCATGCATTCCGAAGACGCAACGATCACCTTCGGCCCCTTGTAGTCCGTCGTCAGCGCTTCGCGGATCGTGTCCCGCATTTTGGTCACGTCATAGGTACGGTCGATCTGACGGATCCATTCCACGCCGACACCGGCAAGGGCCTTGGAGATCGGATTGTTGGTCGATTTCGTGTCGTTGTCAGCGCGGCTGGACATGACATCCTGCCCACCGGTCGCCGCCGAATAATAGTTGTCGACAATGATCGCGACGCTGTCGGACTTGTTGAAGACCATGTTGCCGATGGAGGAACTGAGCCCGTTGTGCCAGAAACCGCCATCGCCGAGAATGGAAATCGCGCGTTTTTCGCCGCCGCCATCGAAGGCAGCGTTCGAGGCCGGTCCGAGGCCGTAGCCCATTGTCGACCCGCCGATCTCGAACGGTGGCAGGCATGCGAACAAATGGCAGCCGATATCGCCGGTGATCTGCCGGGATCCCAGCTCCTGTTCCGCCAGTTTCAGGGACGCGAAAATCGGCCTCTCGGGACAGCCGGTACAAAAGCCCGGGGGCCGGATCGGCACGGTCTTGCTGAGATCGGGCAGCTCCGTCTTGGGCGTGTTCGGTGCCAGGACCTTGCCCGGCAGCAGTTCAGGTGCGTATTGACGGACAAACGCCTCCAGACCGTCGAACATGATCTGTCCGGTATATTCCCCGGCCTTTGGAAAGATGCCCTTGCCTTCGAGCTTCGTGGTCGCGCCTTCCTTGTAGAGCATTGCGCCAAGCTGCTGCTCGATGAACTCGGGCTGTCCTTCCTCCACCAGCAGGACCGCGTCCTTGCCGCTGCAGAATTCCAGAACGTCCGATTTGACGATCGGATAGGTGACGTTCAGGACGTAGAGCGGCACGGAGGTGTTGCCGCTGATATCTGCTAGACCGAGGCGCTGCAGGGAACGGATGACGCTGTTGTACATGCCGCCGAGACACATGATCCCGACCTTGCCGTCCTCGGGGCCGAACCGTTCGTTGAGCTTGTTTTCCAGGATGTATTTTTCGGCGGCCGGCCAGCGATTGTCGATCTTGTCATGCTCGTGAGCATAGGACATGGGCGGCAGCACCACCCTCTTGAAATCGCGCTGCGGGTTGGACAGCGCGTCCCGGACCGAAAGCGGCGGCGGTACGTTGTCGGCAGTATCGAAACTGCCGGTGACATGGCATGAGCGAATGCGGACCATCAGCATCACGGGCGTGTTGCTGGCCTCGGACAAGGCGAAGCCGTCGCCGACGGCCTTGACGATGGAGGGCAGGTTCGGGCGTGGATCGAGCAGCCAGAACTGCGATTTCATGGCGAAACCGTAGGAGCGCTCCTGCATGATCGAGGAGCCTTCGCCGTAGTCTTCGCCGACGATGACAAGGGCGCCGCCGTTCACGCCGGAGGAGGACAGGTTGGCAAGGGCGTCGGAGGCCACGTTGACGCCGACCGAGCCCTTAAAGGTGACGGCACCGCGGATCGGATAATGCACCGAGGCGGCCAGCATGGCCGCTGCGGCAGCTTCCGATGCATTGGCTTCGAAACGGATGCCGAGCTCGCTCATGAGGTCCTCGGCATCGGCGAGCACATCCATCAGGTGGGAGATGGGTGCACCCTGATAGCCGCCGACATACCCGACGCCGTTTTCCAGAAGCGCCTTTGTAATCGCAAGGATACCCTCGCCCGTGAAGACGTCTCCGGTTCCCTTGCGAAGATGCTCTACCTCAGCCTTGAACGACCTTTCGGCCATCGGCCCCTCCCTGCACAGTTTCCAGGTGCTAAATCGGATGTTTGCGTATGTTTTTCAAAATGGCCTGCAGCGTTGCCGTGAAAGCCCGCTGCTCGGCGTCGCTGATGCCGCGGAACATCTGCTGATACGCGGTTGCCAGGTGCGGCCAGAGCATGTCGTGCGTCTGGCGGCCCTTTGTCGTCAGGTGAATGCGCACGGCCCGGCTGTCTTCACTGTCGGTGACGCGCTTGACCAGCCCGTCCCGTTCCAGCGCATCCAGCGCACGGCTGAGCGTGGACGTTTCGACGACGGCGTAGACCGAGAGGTCACGGATCAGCAGACCGTCGAGGACAGACAAAACGGCGAGCGTCCGCATCTTTGGCGTCGTCAGGCCGAGCTTTGCCATCTCGTCCCGCAAGGCGCCGTTGTAACGTCCCATGATGCGGTTCATCAGGTAGGGCGGAAAATTCTCGAGGCCGATTTCACCCAGGCGTGGCACCGGGGTCTTCTGTTCCGCCAGTTCCAGCCCGTTTTCGTTCTTCATGCCCCCATCCCTTTTGCCAGATTGTAGCCGGACCCGCCCCCGAGGCCCGGACCCGGATGGGTCGACGCGCCGATCATGTGGAGGTTGCCGATCGTGGTGGCGCTGTTAACGGAACGGGTGAACGGACGCCAGACGAAAAACTGGTCGATGTTGCACGACCCGCCATAGGGGTCTCCGCCGACGAGATTGATGTTGAGCCGGTTCAGGTCCGCCGGCGAATAGGCGCGCCTTGCCAGCTTGATCCGGTCGAAGTTGCCGATGTGCCTTTGAAGAATGGCTTCGATGCGATCGGCAAAGGCCTCCCGGATGGTCTCCGTCCAGTTAGGACTGGTTTCAAGCTGCCCCGCCGCGTCTCCCTTGATCACGCGCGGCGCATCCGGGATCTGGACCCATAGGATGGCCTTGCCGTCCGGTGCGCGCGCGGGATCAAGCCTGTGCGGCTGCCCGACGCAAAGGGTCGGTGTTTCCGGCAGCAGACCGCGCTCAGCCTCGTTCGAGGATTTGGAAACGGCGTCGATCCCGTCCGTCAGGTGGATCAAGGCAACGTCTTCCAGCCCGCCGGCAATCCACTCCGGCTCGGCGTCAAGAGCATAGTGCAGCTGGAAATTTCCGCGGCCGTACCTGTAGCGTTCGGCGTGGGCCGGTGGCGGCTCATCGCCCAGAAGGCGCTGATGAAGCTGTGTCGGCGTGACCGACGCGATGACCGACTGAGCGTCTATCTTGTTTCCGGCCGCTGTTTCGACGCCAACTGCCTTGCCGCCTTGCACGAGAATGCGCGTGACGTCGACGCCGGTGCGGATCTCCCCGCCCTTTTCCTCGATCAGTTTGCGGAAGGCATCGGGCACGGACCCTGCGCCGCCCTTGGCCACCGGCGCGCCGGCGGCCTCAAGTGCAAAGGCGATCACACGGCCCATCTGACCGGAATAGGTGCTTTCCGGCGTCAGGCCCGTGTGCAGCACCCAGGGTGCCCAGAGCGCCTGCACCGTTTCGCTGCCATAGCCGTGTTCCAGCCAGGCCCGCGCCGGCTGCAGCGCATCTCCGAACCAGGTCTTCAGCCCGTTCAGGCCGCGCTTCCAGGCCTGTTTCGCCATCAGGCGGGCCATCTTCCCCGACCACAGCGGGCTGCCCAGCAGGGCGAACAGGAATTCAGCATCCGCCTCGACACCGCCGACATCAGACCCGTGCCGCTTGCCGTCACCGGCTGAAAGCACGTCAAAAGCCGCGATGTTCGCAGCCCGGTCCATGGTGAGCACCGCAGACTGGCCATCAGGACGCAGCACGGCGGTCGGATTTTGCGTGTGGCAGAAGTCCAGTCCGTGCCGGCCGAGGTCCTCGGCGAGCTCCGCGTAGGCGGGAGACGTCAGGAACAGAACGAAGGTCGCGGCCAGGACATCATGCCGGAAGCCGGGCAAGGTGATTTCCTCGGTCCGCATGCATCCGCCAAGATGCTCCGAACGCTCGAGCATGAGCACCTTCTCACCCTTGCGCGACAGCAGCGCGGCCGCGACAAGGGCGTTGATCCCGGACCCGATAATGACATGCGGCGCGGTCACGGGATCGGCCTCAGCTCCTGGGCACCAGCGCCAGGGCGCGGATCGGGCTGCCTGTTCCCCGCTCGATCTTCAGCGGCGCGGCGATCAGGATGGCACCCTTTGCCGGCAGCTTGCTCAGATTGGCGAGCGAGGCCAGTCCGAAGCAGTTGTCCCGGTGAAGGAGATTGTGCGCAGGATAGGGCGGCTCCATGCCGCCGGCCTGGCCGGCATCGGTCCCGATACACTGCGTACCCCAGCCGACAATCTTTTTCGACAGCAGATACTCGATCGCATCGGGCGTCGGCCCGGGGCTGTGCGGACCGGTTTCATCCGTGTTCAGGAACAGATCCTCGTCGTGGGCGCGGTTGTCCCAATCGGTGCGCATGAGAACCCATTCCCCGGCACCGATTTCGCCATGCTCGGCTTCCCATGCCTTGATCAGGTCGGCGGTCAGAAGGAAATCGGCGTTTTCCGCGCTTTCCTTCGAGCAGTCGATCACATTGACCGGTGCGACCAGGCGCTGGACATTCAGCGTGTCGGTGAAGCCGTCCTCGTAGTCCTTGCCTGTGATCCAGTGATGCGGCGCATCGAAATGGGTTCCGGAGTGCTCGCCCAGCACCATCCAGTTCCAGGCGAAAAACGGCCCGTCCGAATCGTATTCGCTGATCTTGTGAATTTCGACCTTCGGCGTGTTCTTGGCGAAGTCCGGCGGCAACTGGATAATCGGCGTGTTGGGACCCAGGACGCCGGTGCAGTCCACCACCTCGACTTCGCCGGACAAAATCTTTGATCCCAGTCCGCTGAGTGCATTCTCTGCTGACATCTGATGCTCCCTCTCTACGTCTTGGCCGCTTGGCTCCTTATCGCAACTTTGATGCTAGACAGATTTATTTGTATTTGCAATTATCTATTTCGAGGGAGGCAAGGCTTGGACCATGGATGACACTCTGGACGGCGTGATAATCGGCAGCGGACACAACAGTCTCGCCTGCGCCGTTCATCTGGCAGCGCAGGGCTGGAACGTCGGTGTGTTCGAACGCGCACCGGTTGCCGGCGGTGCGGTGAAGACCGGTGAATACACGCTCCCCGGATACAGTCACGACTGGGCCGCCATGAACCTGTCCCTCTTCGCCGGCTCCGCCTTTTTCAAGGAATACGGCGATGAGCTGGTCCGGAACGGGCTGGAATTTGCACCTGCATCCGATTGTTTTTCTTCCGTTTTTCCAGACGGCTCCTGGCTTGGCGTCAGCAATGATCTTGAAAAAACGGCAAAGCGGATCGAAGCCATCGACGTTGAAGACGGCAAGACCTGGCGGCAACTCACTGCCGATTTTCCGGCCATGGCCGAACCGCTTGTCGGCCTGCTTGGCAGCCCGGCAAAGAAACGTGCATTTGCATATATTCTCTACAAGCACTGGCGAAAGTCCGGCACGGACGGCGTGCTTGACCTCAGCCGCTTCCTGCTGTCCTCGCCGCGTGACTGGCTGAACGAGACGTTCCGTTCCGCGAAGGTGCGTGCCCTGCTCGGCGCCTGGGGCATGCATCTGGATTTCGCGCCGGATATCTCCGGCGGCGCGCTGTTTCCGTATCTGGAAGGCATGGCCAACCAGGCATTCGGCATGGTTCTCGGCAAGGGCGGGGCGGGTGCGGCGATCGATGCAATGGTGTCCGCGCTCGAAGCGCGCGGCGGCAGCGTCACGCTGAACGCCGAGGTCACGCGCATTCTTGTCGAGAACGGCGAAGCGAAAGGCATCGAACTTGCCGACGGGCGCAAGGTCATGGCGCGCAATGCCGTGATCGCCAATGTTGCGCCGCAAGCCCTTTTGAAGCTCGCCGGGCAGACCGGGGATCAACGCTATGATAAAGGGCTAAAGACCTTCTCCCACGCGCCCGGCACCATGATGATCCACCTGGCGGTCGATGCGTTGCCTGACTGGAGTGCCGGCGAGGAGCTGAAGAAATTTGCCTATGTTCATCTGGCGCCGAGTGTCGACCAGATGGCACGCACCTATGCCCAGGCTCAGGCGGGCCTGCTGCCCGACGAGCCGGTGATTGTCTGCGGACAACCGACCGTGATCGATCCGGGCCGCGCACCGGACGGCAAGCACGTGCTCTGGCTTCAGGTGCGCATGGTTCCGGCCGAGATCAAGGGAGATGCGGCGGGGCAGATCGGGGAGACCGACTGGGAGACTGTCGCGGACACATATGCCGAACGGGTGCTCGATATCCTGGAACGCTATGCGCCGGGCACGCGCTCGAAGATCCTCGGACGGCACGTCGTCACACCGCTGATGCTGGAGGCGGACAATCCCAATCTGGTCGGCGGCGACCAGATCTGCGGCAGCCATCACCTCACGCAGCATTTCATGTTCAGGCCCGTACGCGGCTTTGCCGACGGCAGCACACCGGTGGGGAACCTGTTCCACACCGGGGCAGCCGTCTGGCCGGGTGCGGGCACCGGCGCCGGGCCCGGATATCTGCTCGCGCAGAAGCTCGCCGGATAGCGATAACGAAAACACATCCGGCCAACGTAAACATGGGGAACAGGACAATGAAGGTATCAAGACGCACGCTTTTGAAAAGTGCCGCTGCCAGCGGAGTGCTGACAGCCGTTGGAACGCCCGCTTTTGCGAACGAGATCGATGAACTGGTGATTGCCTACAACGTCAATCTGCCCAGCTGGGATCCGACGGTCGGCCCCTCCGCGGTCAATCCGACCATCCAGGGCATCTACCAGTCCGTTTTCGACATGTTCATCCACCAGAATCCGGACCTCAGCTTCGGCTCGGGCATCGTCAGCGAATGGGGATGGACCGAGGACAGATCCAAGATCTGGCTGGAAGTCCGGGAAGGGGTCACCTGGCACAACGGCGATCCGCTCACGCCGGAGGACGTTGTCTGGTCGCTTGAAAGGGCGGGCAATCCCGATACGGGCAACCCCATCCAGTTCATCTGGGGCAAGATCGGCAACTTCCAGATCGACGGCAACCGGGTCACGGCGGACGTCAAGGAATACGAGCCGACAATCTTCAAGTGGATGAGTTTCCTGACCGGGTATGTCCTGCCGAAGAAGTACTACGAGGAAGTCGGCGCCGAGGGTTTCGAGGCCAAACCGATCGGAACCGGCCCCTACATGGTCGACAATTTCGAACGCAATGCGTTCGTGCGCCTGAAAGCCAACGAGAACTACTGGGGCGGCGCGCCCGAATTCAAGACCGTCACCATCAAGTTCGTCACAGATGCCTCCAGCCGCACCTTCGAGGTCAGCTCGGGCAATTCTCACGTGACGCTGGAAATGCCTTACGAGGAATTCGACCGCCTCAAGGAACAGGACGGCATTGTCGGCACCGCCGCGCCGATTTCCGATATCGGCATGATCTTCATCAACGATGTCGAGCCGATGAACGATCCGAACGTGCGCATGGCCATGGCACATGCCATCGACAAGGAAACCATCATCGAGCGGCTGCTGTCCGGATACGGAGTTGCCATCGATACGCTCCAGACACCGGACTACACCGCCTATGATCCGTCCATCACCGTTCCCTATGATCCGGAGAAGGCCAAGGAACTGCTGGCCGCGTCCGGCTACGGTCCGGACAACCCGGTCACATTCAAGATCCAGACCACCCGCGGCTTCAAACCAAAGGACTACGAGATCATCCAGGTGATCGTCGGCCTGTGGCGCAAGGTCGGTATCGAGGCCGAGATCGAGGTCTACGAAATCGCCAAGCATTTCGAGTTGCGGGCAGCGGATCAACTGGCCCCGGCGGCGTTCTACAACTGGGGCAACGCGATCGGCGATCCGACCACGTCCACCGGCTTCGCCATGTTCGGCCCGTCCCCGCACTCTGTCTGGGACGGTGAAGACCTGATGCAGATGATCTTGCCGCTCTGGGGTGAGGCGGACGAGGAAAAACGCATCGCAGGCTGGAAGGCCGTCGACAAGCACATCGCCGAAAACGCGCTCGTTCTGCCGCTGATCCAGTACGTGCAGCCAATCCTGCACAGTGACCAGGTCAAGGTTACACCGCACGCATCGGGTGCCTTGCTGCCGCATCTGATGACACGTTCTTAAGTCAGGAAAACGTTACCTCACCTTCGCCGCAGTGCCCTTCCTGCTTGCTCCTTAGGGTGCTGCGGCGGCTCTTTTTCCTGAATAAAGGGCTGCGAAGCTTTTCATGCAAATCGTGCGTACCCTGCTGACGCGCCTGGCGACGACACTCATCACCCTCCTGGGGGCCGCCATCATCGTTTTCGTCGTGATCCGGGTCGT
Organism: Roseibium sp.; assembly: GCF_965229775.1. Classification (GTDB taxonomy): domain Bacteria; phylum Pseudomonadota; class Alphaproteobacteria; order Rhizobiales; family Stappiaceae; genus Roseibium. The sequence continues at coordinate 2,014,349 of NZ_OZ245929.1, read as the reverse complement.
GCCCGGAAATCCGATCGCGATGATGCTGCCGCCCGGCGCAACCGATGCCGACATTGCTCGGCTGGAGGCTCTGTACGGGCTGGACAAGAGCATCCTCGAACAGTTCCTGATCTGGATCGGAAACGTCCTGCAGGGCGACTTCGGAACATCGATCACGAGCCGGCAGCCCGTTTTCGATCTTGTGATCGGACGCCTTCCGGCAACGCTGGAGCTGTCCGTGATGGCGCTGCTGATCGCGATTGTCGCCGGTGGCTCGGCCGCACTGACCGCCACGCTCTACCGCGGCACGAAGGTCGAGGGCGGTATCGACGTCGCCGGAGGCGTTGCCCTTTCGCTGCCGGATTTTCTCTGGGGTCTCGCGCTCATCCTCGTGCTTGGTGTCGTCTGGCCGCTGTTCCACATTTCCGGACGCGTGTCGCCTTCCCTCGGCTTCGATTTCAACACCGACTTCTACCTGATCGAGGCGCTGCTGCGGTTTCGCTTCGACGTGGTGCTCGATCTGCTTGGCCACATGTTCCTGCCCGCGCTTGCGCTGGCAATCCCGCTGGCGGCCATCATTCTTCAGCTGCTGAAACAATCACTCAAGGAATGCATGCACGACGACTACATTACGCTGGCACGGACCAAGGGCTATTCGGAAACATCGATCATTGCGCGGGACGCGCTGCCGAATGCCATCCTGCCGACGCTGACACTCGTCGGCGTCCAGTTCACCTTCCTCATTGGCGGGACCGTCATCATCGAGCGCCTGTTTTCCTATGAAGGTCTGGGAAACATGGCGATCGATGCCGTGATCAACCGCGACCTGCCGCTCATCCAGGGCATTGTCCTGGTGTTCGCGCTTCTGTTCACGCTCGTCAATCTGCTCGTCGACATGACCTACGCGGCGCTCAACCCGAGGCTTCGCCATGCGTGACGCCCGTGGTCAGATCCGCCGCCTGCCCGGCCTTCGTCTCTGGCTCAGCGGCGGCTGGCTGCTCATTCTCATTCTCGCCGCCATCTTCGCGCCGATGATCAGTCCGCACGATCCGCTGGAACAGGATCTTTTCGCAGCGCGGCTGCCACCCTTCTGGCAGCAGGGCGCCGATCCTGCCTATCTGCTCGGAACCGATTCCCTTGGCCGCGATCTCCTGAGCCGGATGCTCTACGGGGCGAGGCTGGCGCTGACCGTTGCGCTGGTTGCCGGGACACTCACCTGCCTTGTCGGCGCGACGCTCGGCCTGATCGCAGGTTACTACCGGGGCTGGGCCGATCTGGTGATTTCCCGGCTTGTCGACATCTGGATGGCCTTTCCGCCCGTGCTCTTCGCGATCCTGCTGATCGCCGTTCTGGGAACGGGGTTGACGTCGATCATCATTGCCATCGTCGTGATCGACTGGACACGGTTTTCGCGCGTGGTGCGCGCCGAAGCGATGAGCCAGGGTGCGATGGACTACGTCGCCTCCGCGCAGGTCGCCGGTCGCAGCCGGCTCGGCATCGCGCTTGCCGAGATCCTGCCCAACGTGCTGCCGACGATCGTTGCGCTCTTGACGCTTGAAATGGGCATCGCCGTGATCGTCGAGGCGATCCTGAGTTTCGTCAACCTGTCCATCTCGACCGACCAGCCGACCTGGGGCGGCATGATCGCCGAGGGGCGCACATCGATCTATCAGGCCTGGTGGGTTCTGGTGTTCCCGCTTGCCGCGCTGTTCCTGACGGTGCTCAGCTTCTCGCAGCTGGGTGAAGGCCTGAAGGACTATTTCGACCCGGTGCTGCGATGAGCTATCTGACGATCAAGGACCTGACGGTCCGGCTGAAGAACGGCGCGCCGCTGCTGCGCAAGGTTTCGCTGAACGTCAATTCGGGTGAGGTCCGCGCGCTGGTCGGCGAGAGCGGAGCGGGCAAGAGCATGATCGGCAAGGCCGTGCTCGGCATCCTGCCGCGTGCCGCGAAGCTCACCGGCGGTGAAATCCTGCTCGACGGCGAAGACCTTCTGAAGCTGCCGCCGCGGGCGCGGCGGACAAGGATCGGAGCAAAGGTCGCGCTGATCCCGCAGGACCCGCTCACGGCGCTCAATCCGTCGCGCAGGGTCGGGCCGCAGATCACGGATCGTCTCGTCGACATTCTCGGATGGCAGCGCAAGAAGGCAGAAGACCGCGCGGTCGAACTCCTTGACGAAGTGCATATCCAGTCGCCGGACCGGGTGATGAGATCCTATCCGCACGAGCTGTCCGGCGGCATGCGCCAACGCATCCTGATCGCCTCCGCCTTTGCCGCCGAACCGAAACTGATCATCGCCGACGAACCGACGACGGCGCTCGATGTCACGGTCCAGAAACAGATCCTCAAGCTCATCCGCGAGATGCAGGAACGACACGACACGGCGCTTCTGTTCGTGACGCACGATCTCGGCGTCGTTTCCAAGATCAGTCAGTCCCTGACGGTGCTCTACGCCGGCAAGGTCATTGAAGATACGGATGTCAGGTCGTTCTTTGCCGCGCCGAAACATGCCTACTCGAAGGCCCTCCTGGCGGCGACGCCTAAATACACCGACCCCGACGGCTCGCTGATGCCGGTTCCGGACAGCGTCATTTCCGCGGTGGAGCAGGAAGTCGCCGCCTTCGACGCACAGCTGATGGAGTGAGCAGGACCATGAGCGATCCCGTCTATCAAGTCCGCGACCTGAAGGTGTCCTTCCCCGACCTGGCGCACAAGCCGCTGTTCGGTTCCGCACCGCGCACACAGGTGCTCAAGGGCCTGACCTTCGATGTCGCCAAGGGTGATGTGCTCGGCATTGTCGGCGGCTCCGGCTCCGGCAAATCGACCCTCGGACGCGCCATGATCCGTTTGCTCCGGCCCGATTCCGGCTCGATCCTGTTCGAAGGAACCGAAGTGGCGCACCTGGACGAGGACGCCCTGAGACCGTTGCGCAAGCGGTTCCAGATGATCTTTCAGGATCCGATGTCGTCGCTCAATCCGCGCCGGCGCGTCGGCGGCATCATCGCCGGGCCGCTGCGCCTGCAGGGCTTCGACACCATTCCGGCGCGGGTCGATGAGGCCCTCGACATGGTCGGCCTGCCGAAGAACTTTTCCGAACGGTATCCGCATGAGCTGTCGGGCGGCCAGCGGCAGAGGGTCGGCATTGCGCGCGCCATCGCCCTGAAACCGGATTTCATTCTGGCCGATGAAATCGTGTCGGGCCTGGACGTCTCTTCGCAGGCGCAGGTGCTGAACCTGCTGGAACAGCTGGTGCGCGACCTCGGCCTGACGCTCGCCTTCGTCAGTCACGATCTGTCGGTGATCCGCAGACTGTGCTCGCGCATTCTTGTGATGCACCACGGCGAGATCGTCGAGAATTCGGCAACCGCCGACCTTTTCGCAAATCCGCAGGCGGACTATACGCGCACGCTGCTGGATGCGATTCCGCTGCCGGACCCCGACCAAGTCTGGGCCTGACCCATTCAGAGATCCAGTTCGAAGCGCCGGTTCGCCGCCGCAAATCCCATTTCCATGATCTCAGCCGCTTCGTCGCGGAAGCGTGCAACGTGATCGTCGACACTTTCGCGCTTGAGCATCATGCCGTAGCCATAGGCCTGGATACGATCTCGGTGCGCCTCGCCGATCAGCTTGTGAAGCGGCAGTCCGGCAACCTTGCCGGCAATGTCCCAGAGCGCGATATCCACCCCGTAGAGCGCTTGCAAAGGCATGCCTTTCTGACCATGATCGCACATGAGATTGTAGACCCTGCGCCAGAGCACGTCGCGATCCACGAGATCTCTGCTGAGTATGATCGGCTGGATGACCTTCTCGACGATCCGCTTGTTCGCGACCGCGACCCGGATAGCCCTGTTCCGTGATTTGAGCCACCGTGTCCCGCTTGAAATCGACACTGAAGTCGCTTGCGCCCATCATGACCTCCTTGCCTCAAAGCTAGGGAAGAAGCCGTCTACAAATTTAGGGGCTATTCAATTGTTGAGTTTGTAAGGAGCACAAATCGTTGAGTTCAAAAGTGAGTTTCTTAGAAGGCGGGTGGCTTTACAGCGTCCTCAGGCGCGCTTTTTGACGATACCATAGACTTTGCAATACGGCCGTCGGGAAGAAAAAAGAGGCAACGATGATTCTAAGTGAACCAGAAAACAGAAAGACGATCGATGTTGAAACAGGAATATTTTTGACACGGACAGAATCAAGAGCAAACGAAGGTATCGAGGTGTTTTCAATTTTCGACGGCAAAAAAGATATTGATTTAATTGTCGAAGAAGAAATACGAGATGCTGGCGACGGTAAAGTAGACATCGTGAGGCATGCAAAGACTTCTTTTTATTTTAGTCAGTACCCGGAAGAAATTTCAAAATATTCAAATATAATAAAACGTCTTTTCGCTGCCTTTGATTATAGCTACGGTAAATGGCCAGAGGAAATAAATTCCAGCGAAATATACCTTGAACAACTTGATAAATACTTGGGATGAAGCAACAAAATGGTTGATCATAGCTTCTTATACGCTTGACTTCGTCAGTCATGACCTCTCGGTGATCCGCCGCCGGTGCTCGCGTATCCTCGTGCTCCATCACGGCGAGACTGTCGAGAATTCGGCGACCGCCGACCTCTTTGCAAATCCGCAGGCGGACTATACGCGCACGCTGCTGGACGCGATTCCGCTGCCGGACCCCGACCAGGTCTGGGCCTGACCCATTCAGAGATCCAGTTCGAAGCGCCGGATGAAATCCATGTCCGGGGTCACGCCGTGCCCGGGACCCGGCGGAATGGAGACATATCCACCGGACGACTTCACCTGCCCCTGGATATCCAGAGGCTCCTGCAGAAGTTCGTCGCGGAACCTGTTGTCCGTCGTGTCGAATTCCAGCATCGGTTCCCAGGGATGAAGACCGCCAGGCAGGGCTGGCATTGCCGCCAGGAGCTGGATGTTTGTGGCAACCGCGATGGCCGATCCCCAGACGTGATTGATCACCGGGGTGAAATGGGCATGGCACAGGGCGAGCACGCGCAGATACTCGCTGACACCGCCAAGCGCGCAGACCTCGGGCTGGGCAATATCGAGGCCGCGGTTCTCCAGGATCTGGCGCCAGCCCCAGCGATTGAACTCCGCTTCGCCGCCGGAAATGTTCACACGCAGGCCGCTGCGCAGCTCCCGGTATCCGTCAAGATCTTCCGGCGCGACGGGTTCTTCGAACCAGTAGGCGCCCAGTTCCTCGAGTGCCCGGCCGACATAAAAGGCGTCGGACGTGGTGTAGCAATGGTTGGCGTCGACCATGAACTTGCCGCGGCCTTCCACGCCTTCGGCAACCGCCTGGCAGAGCCTGACATCACTTTCAGGACCAAGCCCGGTTTTCATCTTGGCCGCCGCAAATCCCATGTCCATGATCCCGGCCGCTTCGTCGCGGAAGCGCGCGACGTGATCGTCGACGCTTTCACGCTTGAGCATCATGCCGTAGCCATAGGCCTGAATGCGATCGCGGTGCGCCCCGCCGATCAGCTTGTGAAGCGGCAGTCCGGCGACCTTGCCGGCAATGTCCCAGAGCGCGATATCCACCCCGGAGAGCGCCTGCAGAGGCATGCCCTTCTGGCCGTGATCTCGCATGAGATTGTAGACCCGGTGCCAGAGCACGTCGCGATCCAACGGGTCGCTGCCGTGTATGATCGGCTGGATGACCTTCTCGACGATCCCCTTGTTTGCGACCGCGACATTGCCCGGACCGAAACACTCCCCCCAGCCGGTCACGCCTTCGTCGGTTTGAACCTCGACCAGATGGGCCGTGCGTTTTTCGTAATATTGCTGGGAGTAGCCCAGTTCACCGGGCAGGTCGTATTGCAGCACATGGCTTTTGACGCCTGTTATCTTCATGCGTTCAACCCTTCGAAGTCCGTGTCGTCAAACGTATAGAAGATTTTCGCCAGGGCCGGTAAGCCTTTGGCGCCGGCGTCCGCTTTTGTGTCGACGTCACTGGAGGATGAACTCCGCACAGCGCGAGCCCAGCATCATGGCTGGCGCATTGGTGTTGCCCGCGTTGATGTCCGGGACGGCGGACATGTCGCAGACCCGCAAGTTGTCAACACCCCGGACCCGAAGCCTGCCGTCAAGCACGGCCATTTCATCGCCATCTGCCCCCATGCGCGCCGTTCCGGCCGGGTGATAGTTGGTCTTGACGAACCGTTTGCAGTGGCTCCTGAGATCTTCGTCGGAACACTTGCCGGGGTCGGGGATTGCGACTTTCTTCAGCTTCGAGGCGATCGGGTTCGACTGGAGCGCCTCAAGGAAGAAGCGCTGGCCCGCCATCATCTCCTGCATGTCGTCTTCGTCCTTCAGAAGGTTCGGACACACGATCGGCATGTCGGCCGGCGATCCGGAGGCCAGTCTGACTTCACCGCGGGACTTGGGTTTGACGACGACCGTCGTGACCGTGACCCCGTAGCCGTCTTTCAGCTCCGACTGCGCATCCCGGTCCAGGTAGACGATGGGAACGCAGAAGGCCTGGATCGTCGGTTCGCCGTCGCGGTTGCGCGGGTTGACGAAAGCCCCGGCCTCGACGCCGGCGGAGGTGATGCGGCCGCTTCCGAAGAGCTTGAACTGAAGTCCGTTCAGGAGCATGCGCCAGCCTTCGCCCTGACGGTAATAGCCGTGCGGCCCGCTGGCACAGGCCGTGATCGGGACTTCGGGATGATCGATCAGGTTCTGGCCGACACCGGGCATGTCGGCATGAACCTGGATACCGAACGCGCCGAGATGATCCGCAGGACCGATCCCCGACAGCATGAGGATCTTGGGCGACACCAGCGCCCCCGCCGCCAAGATGATCTCCGCCGACGCATTGACGGTGTGTGTCCCCGAGGGATCGGTGTAGGACACGCCGACTGCCCGTCCGTTCTCCACGATGATCCTGTCCACCGCCGCCTGCAGCTTGATGGTCAGTTTCGGATTGCCGCGCAGCGGTTCGAGAAACGCGTAGGCCGTTGAACTCCTGCGGCCGTTCCTGTTGGTGAACTGGTAGAAACCGACACCGCGTTGCGACGGGCCGTTGAAGTCCGTGTTGTAGGGCTCGCCAAGGGTCTGGACCGACTGCACGAACCAGCGGGACATGGTGTCGACATAACCCGGGTCGGAGACCATGACGTCGCCATCCGTGCCGTGAAGATCGCCGGCAAGCCGGTTGTTCGCTTCCATTCCCTTGAAGTGGGGCAGCACGTCCGCCCAGCCCCAGCCGGGGTTGTCGTTGTTGGCGCGCAGCACATCGTTCCAGGCATCGTAGTCGCCGGGCCGGCCGCGCATGTAGACCTGTGCGTTGACGGAAGATCCGCCGCCCAGGACATTGCCCTGCGGGATGTCGTGGACCCTGCCGTCCAGATGCGCTTGCGGCGTCGTCTTGTGATACCGCATGTACTTGGAACCGTTGATCATCTTGAAGATGCCGGGGGGCATATCAAGCAGCGGATGCCGATGGGAATAGCCTGCTTCCAGCAGGAGCACGCGCGCGCCGCCCTCGCTCACGAGCCGCGCTGCCGCGACAGCACCGCCGGAACCACCGCCAATGACGATGTAGTCGTAGTCCGAGGTCATTCGTCCCCCCACTCAAATGTGACGCGAACGAATTCCCAGGCCGCCTTCAGATGGTTGTTCAGCGCTTCTTCCGCCGCGACCGGGTCGCGCTCGACAATCGCGTCGAGTATGGATTTGTGCGCCAGGTAGTTGACCTCGTTGCGTTCAGGAGAGCGCAGCATGCGGTCCCACTGGGGCGCCAGCCAGGACGTATAGCCTTCGTGCATGGCGGGGAAAATCGGGTTCCTGGGAATGCGGTAGAGAACACCGTGGAAGGCGACATCCGTCCGGTAGAATTCGTTCGAGTCCGGAATGGCTTTCCGGTTTTCCTCGAGCGCTTCCCGCAGGCCGGCGATGTCCTCCTTGCGTGCCGACAACGCAGCTTCGCGCACCAGGGCACGTTCGATGAAGACCCGGCTGTCGTAAAGGTTCTTGATGCCGGTCTTGTCCGTCAGGAGATGCTGGACGACATTGCCGCAGGCGTGGAGGACGGTCGCGTAATCCGGCTTGCGCACGATCGGGCGAAAGCGGGGCCGCGTTTCGATCAGCCCGCGGCTGGACAACTGGGAAATCGCCTCGCGGATCACGGTCCTGCTTGCGCCGAACTGTTCCATCAACTCCCGCTCGGCGGGCAAGGGCGTCCTGTCTTCCAGCTCACCGGAAACGATTTTCGCTTCCAGCATTGCGACCACATTGTCCGCTGCCCGACCCGTTTCGTTGCCGATGTCCATTGGGCGTAAACTCTCCCTTGTCATCAATTTCACGCTTTTTGGTACGACATAAAATTGATGTTCGTAAAGCAATTTTTTCGAAGCGTCAGAAATTTTCGCCAGTTTTCCGTTATTTTTCATGTGTTTATTATTTTTACGTACTAAATTTCTCAATTTAAGATTGACTTTGGTCTCTTTTCTTAACTTACTTTGATTAGTTTGGTCATACCAAAGGGCGTTTCGTTCGTGTTTGATATTACCCTCTCCTCGGAAAGTCCGATCGCTGCCGGGATGTACATCAACGGCCAGTGGATTGCGCGCGCGCCGTCATCGGCGGCGGTGGAGGTGGAGAACCCGGCAAACGAGACCATCATCGCGACAATCACGGAAGGGACCGAGACCGACGCGCTCGAAGCGCTTGACGCCGCGCGCCGTGCCTTTGGTGCCTGGGCCGGCCGTCCCGCGATCGAGCGCGGAAGACTGATCGCAGCCCTTGCGGACGAAGTCGAAGCGCACAAGGCAGAGCTGGCACGCCTGGTCACCCTCGAACAGGGCAAGCCGCTCGCTCACGCGAACCAGGAGATCGACGCCGGCATAACTTTCCTGAGATACGCGGCGGAGAATGCACGCCGGATCGAAGGCGATATCGTTGCGTCCGACAACCGGGACGAGGAAATTCATATCCGGCGGCACCCCTACGGCGTCGTGGTCGGGCTGACCGCCTGGAACTACCCGTTCGCGCTGGCGGCAAGAAAGCTCGGGCCGGCGCTGGTGGCCGGGAACACTTTCGTGCTGCTGTCCCACGAGGCGACCCCGCTTTCCGGGCTCGCCCTTGCACGTCTGAGTGAAAAGGCCGGTCTTCCCGCCGGGGTCTTCAACGTGGTGACCGGCCGCGGGCCCCTCGTTGGCGCAGCCCTCGTGCAGAGCCCGATGTCCGATCTCGTCACAATGACCGGGAGCACCCGCGCGGGACGCGAAATTTACCGGGCCGGCGCCGACAACATCAAGGTCGTTCGCCTGGAACTGGGCGGCAAGGCCCCGTTCCTGGTCATGGAAGACGCCGACATCGACAGCGCCGTCCAGGCGGCGGTTGCCGCGCGCTACACGAATTGCGGCCAGATCTGCACCTGCAACGAACGCATGTATCTGCACCGTGCCGTCGCGGACGAGTTCCTGGAAAAATTCGTCGCCGCCTCGAAAGCGCTGACCCTCGGAGACCCGCTCGGCAGCGTCGACATGGGTCCCAAGGTGAGCCGCATCGAGCGGGACAAGGTTGCCGATATCGTTGCGCAGGCCGTGCGTGCGGGCGCGGATATCCATCTTGAAGGCGGCATCCGCGAGGATGGCCCGTACAGCAAGGGCCACTGGTTCGCGCCGACGGTCCTGGAAGCGTCGAAGAACGACAATCCGGCCGTCCAGAACGAGGTATTCGGCCCCGTTGCAACGGCCGTCAGGGTCGATGATTTCGACACGGCGGTCCGGTTTGCCAACGACACGTCTTTCGGGCTGTCCGCCTACCTCTTCACCCGGGACCACAAGCGTCTCGCACAAGCTCCTTATCGCCTGAAGTTCGGAGAACTCTACCTGAACCGCTCCAACGGAGAGGCCGTGCAAGGCTTCCACACCGGGTGGGGATTGTCCGGGCTGGGGGGAGAAGACGGCCGTTACGGCTTCGATGGCTATCTGCGCAAGCAGACGGCCTACCTGAATTGGGGTTAGCGCCTCAAGCTCTTGCGACCGGGGGGATTCTGGTCGCACCATAGTGGAGGAAATGATGAAACGTACTCTCTTGCTGGCTACTGCGATTGCTTTTGGCGCAGTGACTTCAATCGCTTCGGCTGCCGGGCTGCCGCCGCTTGAGCAGAAGGACCGCTACAAGGTCGGTTTTGCGCAGATGGAGTCCAACAACCCCTGGCGGATCGCCGAAACCAAGTCCTTCCATGACACGGCCGAAAGCTGCGGCTGGGATCTGATCGCGACCGATGCTGCCGGCTCCGCGGCAAAGCAGGTCGCCGATGTCGACAGCATGATCGCCCAGGGCATCGACGTGCTGTTCCTGCCGCCGCGCGAAGAAAAGCCGCTCATTCCTGCCGTGAAGAAGGCCAAGGCCGCCGGCATTCCGACCTTCCTCGTCGACCGCTCCGTCGACCCGAATGCAGCGAAGCCGGGTGAGGACTTCGTCGCCTTCCTCGGCTCCGACTTCATCGACCAGGGCAAACGCGTCGCGGAATGGACCATCGAGAATTTCAAGGGCGACAAGGGCATCATCGTCCAGCTGGAAGGCACCACGGGATCCTCGCCGGCCAATGACCGCAAGAAGGGTTTCGACGACCGCATCGTTCAGGACGAGCGTTTTGAAATTGTTGCATCCCAGTCTGGCGACTTCGCCCGCGATCTCGGACGTCAGGTCATGGAAACGCTGTTGCAGGCCCACCCGGACGTCAACATCGTATATGCCCATAATGACGAAATGGCGATCGGTGCCATCCAGGCCCTCGAGCTTGCCGGACGCAAGCCGGGCGAAGACGTTCTGGTCGTCTCCATCGACGGAACGCGCGATGCGCTTCAGGCCATCATCGACGGCAAGATGGGTGTCACTGTGGAGAGTTCCCCGTTCTTCGGACCGCTCGCCTGTGAAACCATGAAACGCTATACCGCCGGCGAAACCATCGAGCCCTGGGTGCAGGTGAAAGACCGGATCTTCACGGCTGCAAATGCCCCGGAGCACATTGACGAAGCCTACTGAGGCCCTCTGCCGGGAGGGTAAACCCTTCCGGCTTCTTTCTCCCAGATCAGCGGATGTTCAGGCGGACCTGCCTGAACATTCCGCGGCTGATCGGTTCTGATGTGATCGGGCATCAAGGCGCGTTTCCGCGATCACGCGATGCTCTCATGCTGACAGGAGCCACCATGGCACCTCTGCTCACCATGGCCGGGATCAAGAAACACTTCGGCGGCGTTCCGGCTCTTCGAAGTGCGTCTCTTGAGGTCGAACCCGGCGAAGTCCATGCACTCATCGGACAAAACGGTGCTGGAAAATCAACGCTCATCAAGATTCTGACGGGCCTCTACCGCCGTGACGAAGGCACCGTCGATTTCGCCGGCGAACCGAGCCACGTTGCCTCGCCGCGCGAAGCCCAGAATGCCGGTATCGCCACCATCTACCAGGAACTGAACCTGGTCCCGCTCAGGTCCGTCAGCGAAAATGTCGTGATGGGACAGGAGCCGCGGTCCTTCGGCTTCATGATCAACTGGCCCGAGGCGCACCGGCGCACACGCGAAATCCTCGCGCGGTTCGGCATCGAGATTGACGTCACGGCCCCGCTCGGAAGCTATTCAACGGCGATCCAGCAACTTGTCGCGATTGCGCGCGCCGTCTCCATGGACGCAAAGCTCGTCATCATGGACGAACCGACCTCGTCGCTGGACAGCTCCGAAGTGGAAATCCTGTTCGGTGTCGTCCGGGAGCTGAAGTCCTCGGGCGTTTCGGTCCTGTACGTTTCCCACTTTCTGGACGAACTCTTCCAGATCTGCGACCGGGTCACCATCATGCGTGACGGCCGGACGGTCGGCTGCCAGCCCATCCCGGAGACCACCAAGCTCGATCTGATCGCCGGCATGCTCGGACGCAATGCGGAAGAGATCGCCGCCGAAGGACTGACGGAACTGGCCGGCGGCCGCGCCGCGTTTGACGAGGTGGTTCTCGAAGTCGACAAGGTCGCTACGGGACCGCGCCTCAGCGATTTCTCCATGACGCTTCACCGCGGCGAGATCGTCGGCCTCGGCGGCTTGCTCGGGTCCGGACGCACCGAGGCGGCCAGAAGCATTTTCGGGCTGGATCACCTGACCGCCGGGTCCATGCATCTGAAGGGCCGGGAATTCGAACCGTCCGAGCCCTCCGTGGCCATCCGGTCCCGGATCGGGTTCCTGACCGAGGACCGCAAAGCCGAGGGGCTCGTCCCGGACATGTCGGTTCGCGAAAATCTCACGCTCGCGCTGTTGCCGAACCTGCGCAAGAACGGTCAGATCGACCGGGACCGCGAAAAGGAACTGGTCGGCGAGTTCATCCAGAAGCTCGGGATCAAGACATCGCACATGGATCAGCCGATCCGCGAGCTCTCGGGCGGCAACCAGCAGAAGGTTCTGCTGGCGCGCTGGCTGGCGACAAGGCCGGATATCCTGATCCTCGACGAGCCCACGCGCGGGGTCGATGTCGGCGCGAAGCGCGAGATCCAGTCCATCATCCGGAAATTCGTCGACGACGGACATGCCGTCATCCTGATCAGCTCCGAATTCGAGGAACTGGTGGAAGGTGCCAACCGCATCGTCGTCATGCATGAAGGCAAGGCGGTATCCGAGCTGACCAATCCCGGGATCACCGAAAACGCCCTGGTCAAGGCGCTTGCCCACCATGAGGAGGGCACCGCATGACCAGCCTGACATCAGAAGACACGATGCGAACCGACGTCACCGCCAAGCTGAAGAACCACGGGGGTCTGATCGCGCTCGGCCTGATCCTCATCTTCAACATCATCGTCACGCCCAATTTCCTGCAAACGCAAACGCTGGCCGTCAACATTTCGCAGGTCGCGACGATTGCCATCGTCGCCATGGGCATGACCCTGGTGATTGCAACGGGCGGGATCGATCTCTCGGTCGGCGCGGTCATGGCGCTCTCAGGAGCGCTGGCTCCGCTGATCTTCCTGTCGGATTTCGGTCAGGCCTACCCTGTGCTGGGGCTGATCGGCGCGCTCTTCCTGCCACTGGTTGCCGCCCTTGTCTGCGGGCTCTTCAACGGGGTGATCGTCGCCGTGCTGCGGGTTCAGCCGATCATCGCGACGCTGATCCTGTTCATCTCGGGACGCGGCATCGCGCAGGTGCTGACGAACGGCAACCTGCAGACCTTCTCCTATCCCGAGTTCAGCTATCTCGGCACCGGAAAGATCCTCGGTTTCCCGTTTCAGGGATGGCTGGCGCTTGCCATCGCCTGCCTTCTCTTCTGGGTCGTGAACCGGACCGTCTTCGGTCGCTACCTGCTCGCGATCGGCGGCAACGAGCGCGCCGCCAAGCTTGCCGGTGGTCCGGTGCGCCAGGTCAAGATCGGCGCCTATGTGATCTGTTCGGTCCTGTCGGGCCTCGCCGGGCTCATCGTCGTCGCGATCAATTCGGCCTCCGACGCGGCCCGCAATGGCAACCTGATGGAACTCGACGCCATCGCGGCTGCCGTTGTCGGCGGGGCGCTGCTCCAGGGCGGCAAGGCTCCGATCTTCGGCGCCATCCTCGGAGCCGTCATCATCCAGCTGGTGAAATACACGCTTCTGGCCAACGGCGTTGAAGACGAAGTCGCTCTGATTGCCAAGGCCGCGATCATCCTGGCTGCGGTCTACATTCAGCAAGCGCGAAAGGAATAGAAGCCGTGCTTGATCAAAATGCTTTCGACATGCGGAAATACATTTCCCGCAACCCGCAATCGGTCGCGGTCTGGATCGCCCTGTTCGTGCTGATCGTTTTCGGATTGCTGCGCTACGACAATTTCGGCAGTGCCTACAACATCACCTCGTTCCTGAACTACAACGCGATGTTCATCGCGATTTCAGTCGGCATGTGTTTCGTCATCCTGACCGGCGGGATCGATCTCTCGGTCGGATCCGTGGCGGCCTTCACCTCCGTCATTGCCGCCTATCTCAGCCCCTACGGGATTGAAGTGGCGCTTCCGCTCGCGGTGCTTTCGGGTGTCGGCTTCGGTCTCTTCAATGCGGTCTGCATCGTCTTCGGGCGCATCCCGCCCTTCATCGCGACGCTTGCCACGATGCTCGGCGCCAAGGGCGGCTCGCTGGTGATCTCGGGCGCCCAGACGATTGCCGTCGACTGGGGCTCGAATTTCACCCAGCTCGGCATGGAAAAGGCCATGGGCATCGTTCCCTGGACGATCGTCCTCGTCGGCATTCTCGTGGTCTGTCTCTGGGTGGTCCTGGAAATGACCAGCCTCGGCCGGACCATTCTCGCCGTCGGCGGCGGCGAGGACGCCTCCGTGATGATGGGCCTGAAGGTCAACCGGGCGAAGGTCTTTGCCTACGGTCTGTCCGGCGGATGTGCCGGGCTGGCGGGTGTCTTTCTTGCCTCCGGTTTCGGGGCCGGTCAGCCTCTCGAAGGTGTCGGCTGGGAGCTTTCGGCGATTGCCTCGGTGGTCGTTGGCGGAACCCTCCTGACCGGAGGTCTCGGGTCGATTCCGGCGACGGTGGCGGGTGCGCTTCTGCTTGGCCTGGTCTTCAACATCCTGAACTTTGAAAACGGCAAGGGCTGGATCAGCTTCAGCGCCTACTGGCAGATGGTCATCCGCGGGGCGTTCCTGTTCGCGGTCATCCTGTTCCAGACGCGGGTCATGAACCGGCAGTCGGGCGTGGAGTTCGCCAAATGACCGCGATCAAGCAGATCCGCACGCAGCTGTTCCACGTTCCGCTGGCCGAGGTCCTGGTGGACGCCAAACATGGCGACCACACCCTGTTCGAACTGGTGACGGCGACCGTCGTCCTGGCCGACGGCACGGAAGGGACCGGCTACACCTATACGGGCGGAAAGGGCGGGTCGGCGATCGCGGCCATGATCCATCACGATCTGGCGCCCTTCCTGATCGGTCAGGATGCCGGCGCGGTGGAAAATCTCTACGAAGGCATGCAATGGCACATCCACTACGTGGGGCGCGGCGGGATCGCCTCATTCGCCATCTCGGCCGTCGACATCGCCCTATGGGACATTCGCGGCAAGACACGGGGCTGGCCGCTGTGGAAGCTGGCGGGCGGCGCCGACAACAGGTGCAAGGCCTATTGCGGCGGCATCGATCTGAATTTCCCGCTGCCGAAACTGCTGGAGAGTGTGCGGGGCTATCTTGAAAAGGGGTTCAACGGGGTCAAGATCAAGATCGGCCAGCCAACCCTCGAAGAGGACGTTGCGCGGATCGCGGCCGTCAGGGAACTCATCGGTCCCGATGTCGCGTTCATGGTCGATGCCAACTACTCCATGTCCGTGGACGAAGCGATCGCCGCGGCGCGGGCCTTCGCCCCCTATGACATTCTCTGGTTCGAGGAGCCGACGATCCCGGACAATTACAAGGGATACGCCGAGATCACGGATGCAACCGGATGTGCCCTTGCCATGGGCGAAAATCTTCATACTATCCATGAATTCGAATATGCATTCGACCAGTCCAAACTCAGCTTCATCCAGCCGGATGCGTCCAACTGCGGCGGCGTGACCGGCTTCCTTCAGGTTGCTGATCTGTCACGTCAACACAAGATCCCGGTATGCAGTCACGGAATGCAGGAGTTACACGTCAGTCTTGTTTCCGCGCAGGTGAATGCCGGCTGGATCGAAGTTCATTCGTTTCCGATCGACCAATACACGCGGCGCCCGCTGCAGGTGGAAAACCACCTTGCCGTTGCGCCGGAAACCCCGGGCACGGGCGTCGAATTCGACTGGACGCTCCTTGCCCCCCACAAAGTCCTGACACTCTAGAGGTCCTCATGCTCAGCCACGCTGCCGTTTATCGCGGCGACAAGACGTTTTCCCTTGAACAGAAGCAGGTGTCCGATCCCGGTCCCGGCGAAGTTCAGATCAAGGTCGCCTATTGCGGCATCTGCGGAACCGACCTGCACATCTTCCTTGGCCACATGGACCAGCGCGTCGGGTTTGAACGCACGATCGGTCACGAAATGTCCGGAACCATCTCCGCGGTCGGCACCGGCGTCGACGGCCTGAAGCCGGGTGACCGGATCGTCGTCAGGCCGCTGGACCATTGCGGCGAGTGTCCCGCGTGCCACGCCGGTCACGAGCATATCTGTCACAACCTGAAATTCATCGGTATCGACACGGAAGGCGCTTTCCAGGAATACTGGAACGTCCCCGCTCACACCATCCACGTGCTTCCCGAGGGCCTCGATCTTGCGCATGCGGCGCTG
Organism: Roseibium sp.; assembly: GCF_965229775.1. Taxonomy (GTDB): domain Bacteria; phylum Pseudomonadota; class Alphaproteobacteria; order Rhizobiales; family Stappiaceae; genus Roseibium. The sequence goes on along the minus strand of NZ_OZ245929.1, from coordinate 1,998,150 downwards.
ATCGAACCCCTGGCGGTCGCGTGTCACGACGTCAACCGCGCACAGGTGAAATCCGGGGAAGACGTTCTCGTGATCGGCGGCGGCCCGATCGGTCTCCTGGTCGCGCTGGTCGCGCGGCACGCAGGCGGCAAGGTCACGATCAGCGAGATCAGCGAGAGCCGTCTTGCCTACGCGGAAAAGCTCGGCTTCACCACGATCAACCCGAAACTGTCGGACGCGGCAGAGCAGGTGAACGCGCTGACCGGCAACAAGGGGGCGGATGTCGTCTTCGAAGTCTCCGGCAGCCAGCCCGGCGTCGACCTGATGACCGATGCCGCCGCCGCGCGCGGCCGTATCGTCATGGTGGCCATCCACGCCATGAAGCCGGACGTCGACATGTTCCGGTTCTTCTGGCGGGAACTTGAACTCTTCGGCGCCCGTGTCTACCGGCCCGAGGACTACGACCAGGCCATGCAGCTTCTGGCTGAAGGTGTCGTGGACTGTTCCTCCTTCATCACCGATATCCAACCGCTCAAGGATATTCAGGGCGCGTTCGAAGCGCTGACCCAGAACCCGAGCGCCATCAAATCCATGATCCAGATCAGCGGGAATGCAGAATGAGTGTGTTGGACAGTTTCAGCCTCGCCGGAAAGACGGCGCTTGTCACGGGCGCCAAGCGCGGGATCGGCAAGGCGATGGCCGTCGCCCTCGCCGATGCCGGCGCGGATATCATCGGCGTCAGCGCCAGCCTTGAAAGCACGGGCAGCGACGTCGAGAAGGAGGTCCGTGCCCTCGGACGGAACTTCACCGGCTACAGCTGCGATTTCGGCGACCGTGAGGCTCTGAAATCTTTCGCGGCCAAGGTCAACGAAGCGCACCCGGTGATCGATATCCTCATCAACAATGCCGGGACGATCAAACGCGCGCCGCTGACCGAACATGGTGACGACATCTGGGACGAGGTGATCGAGGTCAATCTGTCCTCCCAGTTCGTGCTGACGCGCGAAATCGGCGCGCGCATGGTGGAGCGCGGTTCCGGCAAGATCATCTTCACGGCTTCGCTCCTGACCTTCCAGGGCGGCATCACGGTGCCGGGCTACGCGGCCTCCAAGGGCGCAATCGGCCAGCTGACCAAGGCCTTCGCAAACGAATGGGCCGCCAGGGGGATCAATGTCAACGCGATTGCCCCAGGTTACATCGCGACGGACAATACCGAGGCGCTGCGCAACGATCCCGTGCGGTCGAAATCCATCCTGGAACGTATCCCGGCCGGGCGCTGGGGCAACGCGGAGGACTTTGCCGGTCCGGCCGTCTTCCTGGCTTCCGCCGCCTCGGACTATATGCACGGCACCGTCATGACCGTCGACGGAGGCTGGATGGGCCGATAGCGGCGCGCGGCAGTTGCAGGATCCGTTTCAGGGCGTGAAGACGATCCGGAACTCGGCCGGAAGACTGCCGCCGGCGACCTTGCGGGCGTTGGGAAGATCGTTTTCTCCCAGCTTCGCCTTGCGGTCCGCTTCCGACAGGTCCTGCCAGCGTTCGGCAAGACGCCGCTCCAGTTCGGCAAGCGGCACGCTCAGAAAGACGGTGGTGTCGAATAGCGGACCAAGGTCGCGCCAGGGTGCTTCGTCAAGAAGCAGATAGTTGCCCTCGACGATCAGGTGCCGGACCGTCTTCGGAATGACGCGGGCACTGTTGCGCGCGATCTCGATGCTGCGGTCAAAGACGGGGACGGCGATTTCGTCTTCCTCGTTTCGCTTGAGCCGCATCAGCATGTGCCGGAAGCCGCCGACATCGAATGTGTGCGGCGCGCCTTTCCGGGGGCGCCATCCACGGGCATTGAGGATCAGATCGTCATAATGGTAGCCGTCCATCGGAAAGACGGCGGCACTGCCCGGATCTCTCTCGTTCAGCCTTGCAGCCAGTTCGTCGGAGAGTGTCGACTTGCCTGCTCCGGGCGGGCCGCAGACGGCGGTTATGCTGCGGTTCGTTTGTCCGCGGTCCACGATCCGTGCCGCGAGATCCTCGACCGAAATGTCCTGCGAAGCGGTCACGACAGGCTCAACCCCGCGGCTTCGGCCTGTTCGGCAAGGAAGGGCAGGCCGACTTCCACAACATCCTCCGCGCGGTCAGCCACCGGGCGCCAGACCGCAAGTCCGGATGCGATCTCCGGCGCCAGATAGACAAAGCTTTCCAATGTCATCGTTCCCTGAAAATCGACGTCGGCCAGGCCCTTGAACGTCGCCGCCCAGTCGAGCGTGCCCCTGCCCGGTACACCGCGGTTGGATTCCGACAGATGGACATATCCCAGATGCTCGCCCGCATCGGCAAACCCCTCGGCCATGCCGGCTTCCTCGATATTCATATGATAGGTGTCGAGATGGATAAAAACGTTGGGCGCGCCGACACGCTCGATGATCTCGGCCGTTTGCCGGGCCGTGTTCAGCAAGTGGGTTTCGTAGCGATTGCAGGGTTCAAGCCCGAGACGCATGTTGAGATCGCGTGCCTTCTGGGCGACGCGGTCGACCAGCCGGCAGATGGCATCGCTTTCCGCCGCAGTGACCGGCGCACCGCTGGTCTTGCCGATGGTCCCGTAGGTCACGCCGGAAAGCGCAGCAGCACCGGCATCCCGGGCCACCTGAAGGGCAAAGCCCAGATAGTCCACCGCATCGCCCGGATTGCGCAGGATATCGATCTCGGCCGGAAGACCGAGCGAACAGACGATTTCCACGCCATTGCGTTCGGCCGCGCGCCGGGTGCCGACGCTGTCGTAGTTTTTCGGGTCGAGCAGAGGCGTCTCGATGACCGTTACGCCATGCGCCGTGATCGGCGGAAGCAGGCGGTCCGCCTCTGCCGGATTCCAGAGCGGGGTGAAGGCGAGGCCATGCAGTCCTAACCGGGGCATATCGCAATCCTATCCGTGTGCGCCGACGATGTATGAAACGACTTCCGCCATGTCGGTTTCGTCCCGTTTCAGATCGGCAATGACATTTCCGCGTCGAAGTACCACGATACGGCCGCAGGCTTCAAAGACATCGTTGAGGCGGTGGCTGATCAGGATCGTCGCGATGCCTTCATCGCGCATCTGCCGGATCAGGTTCAGCACGCTTTCCACCTCGCGCACGGCCAGGGCCGCCGTCGGTTCGTCCATGATCACCAGCTTTGGCTTGAAGGTGAGCGCGCGCGCGATCGCGATGGTCTGCTGCTGGCCACCCGAGAGCATGCCGACCGGCAGGTGGATCGAGGGTACGTGCACACCCAGCCGGTCGATCATGTGCTGGGCCTCGGCATCGATCTTCGACTTGTCGACGAAACCCGGCAACAGACCGAGAAAGCGTTTGGTGGGTTCGCGTCCGAGGAAGATGTTGTTGGCAACGTCCTGTTGCGGCGCGAGTGCAAGATCCTGGTAGATCATTTCGATGCCGCTTTCGCGGCGCTCTCCAGGGTTCCGTCCGGTGACATCGGTACCGTTGAAACTGATACGTCCCTTGTCCGTCGTGTAGACGCCGGTGATCGTTTTCATGAGCGTCGACTTGCCGGCGCCGTTGTCGCCGACAAGGCCGATCACCTCGCCCGCATCGACCGTCAGGTTGACGCCGTGCAGCACCTGCACGGGACCGAAACTCTTCTCTACGCCTGAAAGCTCAAGAAGGCTCATTGCAGCGACCTCCCCCGTGTCCGGATCTGGTCGAGCCAGACGGCGGCAATCAGGACGGCGCCGATCGCCATCTGCTGGTAGTAGGCCTGAACGGCCATCAGATTGAGACCGTTCTGCAGCACACCCATGATGAGCGCACCGATCATCGTGCCGAGGATCGAACCCCGGCCGCCGAAAAGGTTGGTCCCGCCGATGATGGCGGCGGTGATCGCAAGGAGTTCGTAATTGAGACCGGCGGTCGGATCGCCGGTGTTCACGCGCGCGGTGAAGATCAATCCGGCAATGCCGGCCATCAGGCCGGAGATCGTATAGAGCAGCATCCGCTGACGCCGGATGTTGATGCCCGTCGCGCGTGCGGAGTTTTCATTGTCGCCGAGCGCCAGGGTGTGATGCCCGAACGGGGTATGCGCCAGCACGTAGTGGGAGGCCAGTGCGACGAACAGGAGAATGAAGACGGGGGTCGGCACTCCGAACGGGCGCGCCTGGCCGAGAAACAGGATCTCTTCCGGCAGACCGTAAATACCGCGTCCGCTGGAGATGATCAGCGCAAGACCCCGGGCAATACCGAGCATGCCGAGGGTCACGATGAAGGCGGGCACGTGACCCCTTGTGATGATGAAGCCGTTAACCGCACCGGCGGCCGCGCCGGCGCCAAGCGCGCCGATGATGGCGAAGTACCAAGGCAGTTCGAGGGTGACGACAAGGGCAGCGCCCGTGACCGACGCAAGGCCCAGAACGGAGCCAAGCGAGAGATCGATCCCCGCCGCACTGATGACGAAGGTCGCGCCGATGGCCAGGATGCCGAAGGTGGCACTGGCGAGGATAATATTGAAGAAGTTGTTCGCGGTCAGAAAGACCCGCACCCCGGAGCCGGTTACCGGTGACAGGATCGCCATGACGACGACCAGCACAAGCAGAACGGCCAGCGACTCCGCCCGAACGTGTGTTCTTTCAAGAATTTTCAGCATATGCCCACCCGGAAAACGCGGGCCCGGAGGATCTTCGGCGTTCTCGCGAACGCCCCAGGCTCCAGGCCCGCATGGCCGCTTTTACTTGACGTATTCGAGCATCGGGTCGGAGCCGCTTTCCAGCACCTCCTTGGTCAGCACCATGGTCGGAACATAGACCCAGTCCGGCTGGTCGCCGCCGGCCTTGACCATTTCAACGGCCTGCTTGCCGACGAGGTAGGGCAACTGCGCGACCGAGGCGTTCAGACGGCCGGACTTGATCGACTTGACCGCATCCGAGTTGCCGTCGACGCCGATGACGGTGACCTGATCGCCCTTACCGGCAGCGTAAACCGTTTCGACCGCACCGAGCGCCATGCCGTCATTTGCGGCGAAGATGGCAACGAGTTCCGGATTGGAGGTCAGGATATCGTTGGTGATGTTGGCCGCCTTGCCCCGGTCCCAGTCACCCGGCAGGGAGGCGACGATTTCGAGCCCCGGCGCTAATTCGGCGAGCTTTTCGGAGAACCCGTTGGCGCGTTTCTGCCCGGTCACGTTACCGGACAGACCCTCGATGACCAGAACCGGTCCCTTGGCATCCGCACCGACCTGGCTGACGAGCCACTCGGCGCCCTGCGCACCGGCCGCAACGTTGTCGGAGCCGATGGAAAAGGCGATGTCGACGCCGGCATCGGTTGCGATCTTGTGATCGAGATTGCCGTCGAGATCGACGACCGGAATGCCCATCTCCGTTGCCCGTTTCAGGCAGGGCAGAAGAATGGTCGAGTTGATCGCTGCGGTGATCATCGCGTCCGGCTGGCGCTCCAGCATCGTGTTGCAGACATTGAGCTGCGGCTCAGCCGCCTGATCGCTCTCGACGGCCTGCAGATAATATTCCACGCCTGCTTCGCTGGCCCCGTCGCGGACGCCGAGTTCCATGGCACCCCAGAACGGGTTGGACAGGGTTTTCATCAGAACACCGTAAGTTTCGGCCTGTGCTGGTACCGCCAGCAGCGCCACGAGGGCAGTTACGGTCAATTGCTTGAACATTTGCTTTCCTCCACTTTTTCGTCTCTGCTGTACCGGCGCTTCTTCGTCACCTTCTGTTTTGTGACCGGCGCTCAGGCACCGGCGCTGTTGCTTGCGCCCGCTTACCTGTGCAGCGGACCGAGCGACTGCCTTGCCTCGAGCCGGCAATTGATGCGGATCGTCTCCGGGGAGGCGTTGCCGCCCTCGATCCTTGCCAGGAGACGCTCCCAAGCGACCCGGGCGATTTCCTCCGTCGGCTGGACAATGGCTGCGACAGGCGGATGCACATGGGCCATCCAGGCGCTGTCATCGAAACCGGCCAAGGCGGTGTCCGTGCCGATGACATGGCCGCGTTCCTGCAACAGGCCATAGGCGGCCAGAGTTGCCGTGTTGAACAGGCAGAACACTGCATCGGGAGCCGGGTTCTTGTCGAGATAGGCGGCCAGCGCGGTGCGCGCGCCCTCGATGCTGTCCCCGGTCGGAACGTAATCGACTGTGACATCCTGCACATGGCTGTCGACAGCGGCACGCACCCCGTCCAGCCGCTCGGCGACGTTGGCGATGCCGTCTCCCAGATACGCCACGACAATGCGGCGATGCCCGGCATCGAACAGTTTCTGCATGAGTGCCGCGCTGGCGGCGGCGTTGTCGACGCCGACACCGTCAGTTGCCGCGTTCTGCTGGATGCGGTCCAGAAAGACGAACGGTGTTTCGTTGGTTTGAACAAGCTCCGCGGCCCGGGAATAAAGCGAGGGGATCACGAAGACGCCCGCCACGCGCCAGCCCACCAGTTCGTCGATCTCCCGCGCCTCGATGTCCGCGTCTTCGCGGCTGGATGTGGCAACGATGCGGTAATTGGTAGCCTCGGCGCGATGCTCGAGCTTTGCGACCAGTTCGGCGAAAAACGGGTTTTCGAAATCGGGAATGACGAGGCCGATGATGCGGCTTTGGCTTCTGCGCAGATTGGAGGCCATGGTGTTGCGGCGGTATCCGAGATCGCGCACCGCCTGGAGCACGGCGCGGCCGATGGGATCGTCCAGCTTGCGGCGGCCGTTGATCACATTGGAAACGCAACCGGGTGAAACGCCCGCCCGCCGCGCGACATCGCGGATGGACGGCCTCGACCCCCGCTGCTTTTGCGCAGCCTTGTCGGGCATCGACAAACTCCTCCTTGCGTCAATGCTAGAAAAAACGTTTTATGTTGTAAATCGTTTTTTGGGAGAAACGAAACATGCGCGTTCTCTATGATCCCGCTCCGCGCCAGACTGACGAGATCTTCAGCGCTGCCGACCGCAGCAGGTTCTTTTCCGAATTTGACGTGATCGAGATAGACCCAGCCGAGCGCGACGCGGCGTTCGACCGATATCTGCCGGAAGCCGACATCGTCATCAGCCAGGACACCATGGAGGCCGACCGGCTTGAGCAGGCGGTGAAGCTCAAGGCCCTGATCAATGTCGAGACGAATTTTCTCCCGAATGTGGACTATGGCGCTTGCCTGCGGCGCGGCGTGCACGTTCTGACGCCGGCGTCCGTGTTTGCGCTGCCCGTCGCCGAGATGGGGCTCTGCATGGCGCTGTCACTGGCGCGCGGCGTACACTCCAGCCACAGCGACTTTCTGTCCGGAACCGAAAAATACGGTCTTGAGGGCAACACGCAGGCCGAACTTATCACCGGAAGCAGGATTGGCTTCATCGGCTTCGGCGACCTCGGACGCGCCCTTCACAAGCTGCTTGCCCCGTTCCTGGCAAAGGTCTCGGCGTTCGATCCCTGGCTGCCCGACAATCACCTGCGCCGTCTCGGTGTCGAACCCGTTTCGCTGGACGACCTGTTGCGGCAGAACCGGGTGGTTTTCGTGGTGGCTTCGATTACCACCGAGAATGCCCACCTACTGGACGCCGAAAAGCTGTCGATGATGCAGGATCAGGCGATGCTGGTTCTCCTGAGCCGGGCGGCGATTGCCGATTTCGACGCGCTCGCGAAAGAAGCCTCCAGCGGCCGCCTGCGCATCGCGACGGACGTGTTTCCGGAAGAACCCGTCGCTGCCGACGACCCGATCCGCAAGGTGCCGGGCATTCTGTTTTCCGCCCATCGCGCGGGTGCCCTGACCTCAGCCCTCCAGCAGATCGGCGCGCTCGTCCTTGAAGACATGACGCAAATCGCGAAGGGCCTGCCCCCCGTTGCCTGCCGGCGTGCGGAGCCGGAAACGGTCGGACGGCTCAGAAGCAAACCGATCGAAACGACCTGACTTGAGTTTGCAGTTGGTCCGGCTAAGGTTCTGCGAACAAGTTCTTTCACATTCACGAGGCGCATCTTGCACATCGGCTTGATCGGCGGCATAGGCCCAGCTGCCACCGACTTCTACTACCGCCGGCTGATCAGACTGGCCGCCGAGAAGGGCCGCGACCTGGAACTGACCATTGTTCACGCTGACGCTCCAACCCTGCTCGCCAACCTGACGGCGGACGACGGCGCTGCACAGTGCGACATCTATTTGCGCCTTGCCAGAAGACTAAAGGCGGCCGGCGCCGACAACGTCGTCATCACCTCCATCGCCGGTCACTTCTGCATCGATGCATTCGCGGAGATTTCCCCCTTGCCGATCCTCGATCTCACCAAAAGCCTTGCCAGCTGGTTGCGTGCAAAGGACATGGCGCGTGTCGGCATCCTCGGCACGGAACCGGTGATGCGCTCCGGCATGTACGGCAAGCTCGCACCCGTCGATGTCCTGGCACCGGCAGGGAGTGACCTGAAACATGTCCACGAGGCCTATGTGACGCTGGTACAGTCGGGAGTGCCGAGCCGGGAACTGAAAGACGAACTGAGAGACGTCTTTCTTCGCGCAGGCCGCGCGCTTGTCGACCGGGGAGCCGAGGCCGTGCTGCTGGGAGGCACGGATCTGAACGCCGTTTTCACAGCCGATGAGACAGCGTTTCCGGTTGTCGACTGTGCCGGCATCCATGCCGACGATGTCGCGCAACACATCTGACGGCGCCCGGGCGGGCTTGAACGGCGCTGTCACTTCACGTTCTCCTGTGACGATTTTGATGCCCGATGACCGGCGAAAGACGTTGCATCGGTCCTTCGGATGGGCGATTCTTGAAAAAATATCGTTGGGGCAGGCACCTGTCAGAGGAGACACAGATGATCAGGTCCAATTATCCTGTCGACATGGCGATCGTTCCGGACGTGAAGGCCTTTTTCGATCCGGCAACGAACACGATCAGCTACGTCGTCAAGGATCCGGCCTCAAAGGCCTGCGCCGTTGTCGACAGTGTCATGGATATCGATATGGCCGCCGGCCGCATCACCTATGACAATGCGGACGAAATCATTGCCTATATCGAGGAAAACGGGCTTGAGCTTGAATGGCTGATCGAAACCCATGTCCATGCGGACCACCTGTCTGGCGCCCCCTATATCCAGCAGAAACTCGGCGGCAAGCTCGGCATCGGCGATCAGATCACGGTGATTCAGGAAACCTTCGGCAAGGTGTTCAACGAAGGCACGGAGTTCCAGCGTGACGGCAGCCAGTTCGATCGCCTGTTTCAGGATGGCGACACCTACCAGATCGGCGAGATGACGGCCTTCGCCATGGCAACTCCCGGCCACACGCCGGCCTGCATGGTGCACGTGATGGGCAATGCAGCCTTTGCCGGAGACACGCTGTTCATGCCGGACGGCGGTTCGGCCCGCGCGGATTTCCCCGGAGGCGACGCGGCGATCCTCTACGATTCAATCCAGAAGGTGCTCTCGCTTCCTGAGGACATGCGCCTCTTCATGTGCCACGACTATGGCCCGAACGGGCGGGACATCCAGTGGGAAACGACCGTCGGCGACGAGAAGGAACACAACATCCATGTCGGCGGCGGCAAGACGAAGGAAGAGTTCGTGAAGTTCCGCACCGAACGGGATGCGCAGCTCTCCATGCCCAAGCTCATCATTCCGTCCATCCAGGTCAACATGCGCGCAGGCAAGCTGCCGCCCGCCGATGACAGCGGCAAGACATTCCTGAAAGTGCCGGTGAACGAGCTTTAGGTCTTTGATCGATACCCGCCGGTAGCAACGGCGGGTATCGATCAATTTTTCGGTTACTTCTTCAACGACGCGATGAAGTCATCGACCTGGGTGAGGGAGAGATACTCCACTTCTTCGGTGCCGCTGTCGGTGAATTTCCAGACAACGGCCGGTGCGGACACGTCGCCGTTTGCATCGAAGCGGACATCGCCGGTTGCGCCCTGATACTTGACCGTGCCGCCTCCCGCGAGCGTCTCCTTGGCGGCGGTGAAGCCGGCGACATCCGCCGTGACCGGGGTGCCGTTCGGATCCGTTACCTTCGCGACCGCGGCGGCGATATCGGCGCCGGATGCGTCCTTGCCGGCCGCTTCCATCGCCAGAAGGGCCAGCATTGCGGCATCGAAGCTGTTGGCAAGGCCGGGACCGTTCGGCTCGGAACCGAATTTCTCCACATAGGCTGCCTTGAACGCATCGGCGCTGGCAACACGCGGCGACGCGGTGTCGGTGCCAAGCGCATTGCCGAGATATTGCAGGCCGACATTGTCCCTGAACTCGTCGGACTTGAGCGAGTTCGCCAGGATCATGTCCTGTGTCCCGCCGAGCGACAGCCACTCGCGGACTGCAGATGTGCCTTCATTCGGGTAAAGCGCAAGGTAAAGCGCCTCCGGCTGGCCGCCGATCGCCTCGGTCACTTCGGCGCGGTAGGAGGGCTGGGCATCGTTGATGGCGACGGACGACGTGATCTCGATCCCCGCCGCTGCAAAGTCAGCCGCGATCAAACGGGCCATGTCCTGGCCCCAGTCGTCGTTCTTGTAGAGAACGGCAATCTTCTTGTAGCCCTTGTCGGACGCCACTTTCGCGGCCATCGCGGACTGGACGGCCGTCGTTGCGAATGTGCGGAACCAGAGACCGTTGGTCTTGCCTTCCTCGGAGAGCTTGGTGAAGGCTGTCGAGGACGAGCAGCAGGACATCTGCATGACGCCGCCCGGGACCGTGACGGAGGTCAGGATGGGCATCGAAACACCCGACGAGACCGCGCCGAGCAGGACATTGACGCCTTCCAGATCGACCAGTGCCTTGGCTGCATCGACACCGACCTTGGGATCGACCTGGGTGTCGCGCAGAACCATTTCGATCTGGCATCCCGCAGCACCGCCGGCCTCGTTCACCTGGTCGACGGCGAACTGCGCAACCTCGGCAATCGGCCGGCCCCAGTCGACCGACGTCGGCAGCGTCGCACCGATCTTGGTCGTGCAGTCCTGTGCGTGCGCTCCCGTTCCAAGAGCCGACACGCCGGCCGCGAAGGCCGCAATCGTAAGTAACGTTCTCATGTGAACCCCTCTGCTTGTGTTTTCTCCCGGCTCCGGCCGGGTTGGGAAACGATCAGCCGCTCGGGGAACAGGCCCTGAGGCCTCCAGAGCAGCATACCGACAATCACCAGACCGATCAGCACAAACTGGATCGAGCCGGTGTAGAGTTGAGCTTCGACAGGTGCGAAGCGGGACAGGGCCCAGCCGGAGAAGGTCCAGGCGCCCCAGATCAGAAAGGCGCCGGCAAGTGCACCCCTGGCATTTCCGGCGCCGCCCACGATCAGCATGGCCCAGATCTGGAACGTCAGGATGGGAAGAACATCCTGCGGGCTGACGAAGGCGTAGAACGTACCGTAGAGACTTCCGGCTAGACCGATGACAACGGAACCGGTCACGAAGGATATCAGGCGGATTCTGTCCGGTGACTTGCCCAGCGATCTGGCCGCGGTTTCGTCTTCCCGGATGGCGCGCAGCAACCGGCCGAACGGTGAGACAGTAAGGCGCTCAAGGAAAATGTAGACCGCACAGAGAATGAGAAGGACGACGATCAGGAACGCCACGTTGTAGGTGAAGCCGTCGCCGAGCATCTGCCTGAACGGGCGCTCGAAACCGCGGATGCCCTGGGCGCCGCCTGTGATGCTGGTCGCATTGCGCATGACGTTTTCAAAGGCGACCGCCACACCGAATGTGGCAATCGCCAGATAGTCGTGCCGCAGCCGCAGGGTAAGCCGCCCCACCGCCCATGCCAGAATGCCGGCCGCAACCATGCCCCCCAGGAGTGCGAGCGGATAGAACAGCTCGAACCCGCCCAGCTGGCTGTCCTGCGGCGCGCCGCCCAGGATGAGCGTGCCATAGGCGCCGGCCCCGAACGAAGCGACGACACCGCCGTTGAAGAGGCCGGTGTTGCCCCATTGCAGGTTCAGGCCGAGCACCGCGATGCCGAGAATGGCGGCAACCGTCGTAAAGAACACGAGATAGGAGACGACGCCGATCATGTCCTCGCCTCCCCGAAGAGACCGTTCGGCCGGATGAGAAGAACAAGAAGAATCATCAGGAAGGGAACTGACGGGCTGTAGCCGGACGGCAGAACCACCAGGGCAATGTTGGACGCGACGCCGACAATGAACCCGCCGAGCACCGCGCCGTAGACACTGCCGATCCCCCCGACAATTGTCGCGGCGAATATCGGCAGCACCAGGTCCCGCCCCATCACGGGCGTGATCTGGTAGCTCAGGCCGTAAAAGACACCGGCAATTGCGCCCAGCGCGCCACCCATGATCCAGACAAGCGCGATCATCTTCTTCAGGTTGACGCCGTGCACCTGGGCAAGGCTCGGGTTCTCGGCAATCGCCCTGAGCGCAAACCCGATCGTCGTGCGCGAGAAGAGGATATAGAGCGCGAACATGATGACCAGGGCGGCAATCAAAACGAACACCTGATCGGGCTTCACCAGCAGCAGCGGGTCGCGGGACAGGACCATGGCAAAGGCGATGTCGCGGGAGTAAAGCTCGCTGGACAGGCCGAAGACGAGCCCGATGACATTGCGGATGACAAGCGACATGCCGAAGGAGGCGAACACCATCGACAGTTCGCCGCCTTTCTGCCGGACCCGGCGGAACACCAGCTTGTCGATCAGAACCGCAGACAGGCCCGTCACGACCATGGAAAAGAGGATCGAAAGCAGGAGCGCGCCCGTCATGGACAAGGGGCCGATCTTTGCCGCCAGCACTGGCAGCAGGCTCTCGAACAGCCTGTCGAAGACCAGCGCGCAATAGGCGCCGATCGACAGGAGTTCGGCGTGCGAGAAATTGGCGAACCGCAGGATGTGCATCACCATCGTCAGTCCGATCGCGCCGAGCGACAGGAAAGAACCGACCAGGATGCCGTCAACAAGATGCTGGATCATGCCGCCCCCTTCCGTTCGCCGCCGAGATAGATCCGGCCCAACGCCGGATCCGCCAGCAGCTCCTGCGCCGGGCCGTCGATCTGGTTCCGGCCTTCGGCCAACACGTAACAATGGTCGGCACGCTTGAGGGCCTGCTTCACATTCTGCTCGACCAAGAGCACGGAAACGCCCTGGCGGGTCAGCTGCTTCACGTGATCGAGCACCTCTTCGGCGGCCTTGGGCGACAGGCCCGCGGAAGGTTCGTCCATGAGGATCAGCCGCGGTTCGACCGCGAGTGCCAGGGCAACGGCCAGAAACTGTCGCTGCCCGCCGGAGAGCGACCCGGCCCTGTCGCGTCTTTTTTCGCCAAGCACGGGGAACCGCTCAAAGAGCGCCCGGACCCGTTCCGCCGGATTGCGATGCGACTTCAGGACCAGATCGAGATTCTGCTGGATGGTGAGCGTGCGAAAGACATTGTCGGTCTGGGGCACATAGGCGATCCCGGCCTGCGACAGGCGGTCCGGCGCCAGGCCGGTGATCTCCCTGTCTTCCAGCAGGACGCGGCCCTCGGTGATCGACAAGAGACCGGCAACGGCCTTGATCAGGGTGGACTTGCCGGCCCCGTTCGGGCCGATGATCGCCGTCAGTTTCCCGGCTCGCGCTTCCAGCGACACACCGCGCAGGATCGGAAGGTCCGGCCGGTATCCCGCCGTCAGTGTCTCGATCCGCAGCAACGTGTCAGGCATCGATCGGCGCCCCCAGATACGCTTCCAGCAGAACCGGGTTGGACTGGGCTTCAGCGGACGTGCCCTGGAACACCACCTTGCCCTCGGCCAGTGCGATCACCGGATCGCAATGGCGCATCACGAAGTCCATGTCGTGTTCGATGATGAGGAAGGTCTTCCCGCCCCTATTGAGTTCCTCGATTTTTTCGATGAGCACTTCGGTCAGAGCCGGATTGACGCCGGCTGCGGGTTCGTCCAGCAGGATCAGTCGCGGGTCACCCATGAGCACGCGCGCGAGCTCCAGGAGCTTCATCTGGCCGCCCGAAATCTTGCCGGCCGGCTGATCCGAGACGGGGCGTAGCGTCAGAAAGTCCAACACCTCGAGCGCGCGGTTGCGGATGGCCTTTTCCTGTTCGCGAATGCGCGCCTTGCCGAACACGGCACCGAGAAGTGTTTCTCCCGTCTGCTGCAGCGGAGCGAGCATGACGTTCTCCAGAACGCTCATGCGGGCGAAGGGACGCGGGACCTGGAAGGTCCGGCCAAGTCCAAGCGCAAACCGCTGGTCAGGCGGAAGCCGGGAGACGTCCGTGCCGGACAGGCTGACCGACCCGGATGACGGTGCCAGTTCGCCTGCAATCACGTTAAAAAGCGTCGATTTGCCCGCACCGTTCGGTCCGATCAGGCCGGTGATCGATCCTTCGCGGATAGCCAGCGTGACGTCATCCACCGCCTTGAAGTCACCGAAAGACCGGCTGACACCGGTCAGCTTGAGGATCGCATCATCCATTTGACGCCCCCAGCACCGCGTCGTCAGGCCTCGTGTTCAGATTGTACTTCATGATGCGCCCGTGGCGGCCGTTTCTGTCACGCTCCAATGCGAACACCGGGCCGGAGGGGCCCGGCGCCGCGTCGAGGCAACCGGCTATGCGCGCGAGATCCTGCTCATCAAGGTGGAAGCGGAAAACCTCCAGTGTCTTCGGCAAGTGCCGCGCATATCTTGCACCGACGATCGCAGCCGCGACCTGCGGCTGCTGCAGAACCCAGCGGGTTGCGACAGAACTCAGCGACACGCCGTGCCTGTCGCCGATCTGCTTGAGGCATTGCAGCAAGGCCTGAAACGCGGACCAGGGCCCGCATTCATCGATGATCAGGCGATACTTCACCAGGGACCTGTTTTCGAAAGTGTATCCGGGATCGGGCTGTCCGAGCCAGGCTTCGGTCAGAAATCCGCCGGCCAGGGTGCCGTAGCACAGCAGGCCGACATTGTTCCGTGCGCACCAGGGAACAAGTGTGGCTTCCGGCCGCCGGTCGAGCAGCGAATACTGAACCTGGGTCGACACGAGATTGATCCCGCCGTCGAGAAAGGGCGCGGTCTCCGCAACATCCCAGTTGGTCACGCCCAGATTGGCGATCTTGCCCTTTTCCTGGCAGCGTTTGAGGACTTCCATCGCGCGAACCGGACTGCCGAGCGACATGTCCCACCAGTAGAACTGGACCAGATGCAGACGCTCGATCCGGAGCCTTTTCAGCGACCTGTCGACAATTGCCTCGACTTCCGCATCGGAGAGGTTTTCCAGGCGTTCGAGATCGGGCACGAGTTTCGTGTGCACCTGTACCCTATCAGCCACTTTCGAGCCGCGGCGCTTGCGCAGATCGGCAATGAAAGTGCCGATCATGTCCTCGACACCGGTATAGATATCGGCGCAATCAAATGCCGTGATGCCTGCATCCAGGAAGGCTTCCATGTCGGCGATGGCTGCCTGCGGCTCGACCGGCCCGTGGTCGCCCGCAAGCTGCCAGCCGCCCTTGATGACGCGCGAGATCTCGTAGCCGGGGCGCAGCGCTGCGGTTTCCACGCTCATTTGGCGTCTTCCTTCCGCCAATACGGCGTGCTGCGCGTCTCCGGCAGGCCCGTCGTTTCAGAATGGGTGAACCAGCGCCTGGCGGTGCGTGTGATCCGGAACCGGCCGCCGCAATGCGGGTCGGCACAGGCGACTTCGGCATCCGTCGACATCCAGTCATTGGGGTGCGTGTCACGCTGCTTTGCCGGCAGCAGCGGCAAGACCGCCGCAAGCGCATACATGGAGACACGCTGACACTTGTCGAACACGAGCGCCTCCCCCTCGACGGAGAAACTTTCCCCCTCAATATGCCGGCAGACCGGCGTCCGGCCGTCCAGCACCGTTTCGACCTTCAGGTCATACAGCCAGAAACCGTCGTCTCGCTCGGGCATCGTGTCATCCAGGTGTGTGTTCCCTTTACCCGCCACCGCTCCCCACTTTTTTAGGTTTGGCGCCTTGCGTGTGATCTGTGATATTTTATACCATGTCACAAAATGAGCTTGTCAAGGAAAGAAACCCGGCACGGGTCCGTGGGGCGGAGATGAGTGCGCCGAAAATCGCAAGGATAGACCAGTCAAAACTGCGCGAGAGTGCCTATGACGCTCTGCGCGAGGCCTTCACGCGCGGCGCGTTTGCCCCGGGGGAGACGGTCAGCCTGCGCACGCTGGCGGACCAGTTGGGCACCTCCATGACGCCGGTCCGCGAGGCGGTCAGGCGTCTGGTCGCCGAGGGTGCGCTTGTCGATACGCCGAGCCGGACGCTGGAAGTTCCGCCGTTCGACGCGGAGCGGATGCGCGAACTGAAATCCGCACGTCTTGCCCTCGAGGCGCTGCTGCTTGAAGAGGCGATGGATCATTTGAACGCGGGCGGTATCGATGCGCTTGAAGACATCATTTCAGCGCCACGCACCGACAGCGACATGCCGGACCTCAAACAGAATTACGATTTTCACTTCAGCCTTTACCGCCACGCGCGCTCACGGGTGATCCTGCCGCTCGTCGAGGCGCTCTGGCTTCAATACGGCGCCTTTCTGAACCTCGTGGTACAGGAGCGGGCCGCGAACGAAATCCCCGAACACATTCACCACGAAGAGATCATCGCCGCCCTGAGGAAATCCGACCGCAAGGCCGCGCAACGGGCGCTTGCGCTGGATATTGAGCGCAGTTTCAAACTGCTGCTGCCGGAAAGCTGAGGGACCGTGATGACAGCCGTACCGCCCCGCCAGACACTTGCAGACGGACTGGAGATCAGCCGCATCCTGACCGGCCTCTGGCAGGTGGCGGACATGGAAAAGGACGGGGTCACGCTTGATCCGGAGAAAGCCGCCGACGACCTGGAGGCCTATTTCTCTGCCGGCTTTTCCACCTTCGACATGGCCGATCACTACGGCAGCGCCGAGATCATTTCCGGCCGTCTGCTGGCAAGGTATGGCGCAGGCAAGCGCCCCCAGGTCTTCACCAAGTGGTGCCCCGAACCCGGTCCGATGACGGCGGACATCGTGCGACGGGGCGTTCAGGAGCGGCTGGACCGGCTCGGCACGGACTGTATCGATCTTCTGCAGTTCCACTGGTGGAGCTTCGAGCATCCCGCCTGGCTGGATGCGCTCCACGAGATGACGCGGCTGCAACAGGAAGGCCTCATCAAGGCGCTTGGCGTCACCAATTTCGATGCCGCACATCTCCGGCTGGCTCTGTCGGACGGCATCCCGCTGGTCACCAACCAAGTGTCTTTCTCGATGATTGACCGGCGCGCACGCGGTCCGCTGTCGCAGCTTTGCGCCGAGCGGGGTGTCCGGCTGCTTGGCTACGGCACGCTGTGCGGCGGCTTCCTGTCGGACCGGTGGCTCGGAAAGCCTGAACCCGCGGATATCACCGACTGGTCCAAGATGAAGTACAAGCGCTTCATCGACGCTGCCGGTGGGTGGTCAGGCTTTCAGGGTATCCTCTCCGCCGCGAGCGAGATTGCCGCAAAGCATAGCGTCTCGATCGCAAATGTGGCAACACGCTGGGTTCTCGAACAGGAGGCGGTCGCCGGGATCATCGTCGGCGCCCGGATCGGTGAAACAGAGCATATCGCCGACAACCGCAGGCCCTTTTCCTTCCAGTTCGACCCCGAGGATCACGCGCGGCTCGAACAGGCGTTTCACGCAACCAAGGAGGTTCCGGGAGACTGCGGCGACGAGTATCGCAAACCGCCGTTCCTGACCGCGTCGGGGGACCTGAGCCATCATCTTGCAGAGATGCCGCTCGCCCATGATGCGGTCGCCGCAACCCATCGTCCGGACGCCACAAAAGTGCTGACGGGGTCTGATTGGGAAGAGATTGCCGGCTATTGCCGTGCCCAGAAGATCGGCGACAGGATCCTCGTCTCGGGCACGACGGCCGTCGCCGGCGCTGCCCGGGCAGTCGCGCCCAGCGATGCCGGTGCGCAAACAACCTACATACTCGACAAGATCCTGGCGGCACTGACCGCATTGGGCGCCAGCGCCAATGACGTGGTTCGGACGCGAATTTACATCGTCGACGAGGCGGATGTACTCGACATCTCACGGGCGCATGGACGCGTCTTTTCCGGCATCAAACCGGCCAACACGCTTGTTGTCGTCGCAGGACTGATCGGCGACCACAAGGTTGAAATCGAAGCCGAGGCACTCCTGCAGGCGTCGTGAAGGCGCGGCGGGCCCGAACGCGACCGCTTCGCGTCAGACCAGCGGTGCAGCTCCCGCCAGACGGCCCAGAACAACGGCGCTCAAGAGGCCGTTGCCTGACAGGTAACCGCTGTCGGACATGCCTGAAACGCCGCACGCGGCGCCGCCGCAGGCAAAGAGATTGGCAAACGACGATCCATCGATCCGCATGACGCGCGCCTGCTCATCGGTGCGCAAACCTCCTTGCGTATGAAACAGAGCTCCCGTGACCCGCACCCCGCAATAGGGCGCTTCCAGGCTCTGGTTTGCGAACCGTCTGCCGAAAACATCGGTACCGCCCAACGGTATCGAGCCGATGGTTTCCGCAAAAGGCCTATCGGGTAGACCCAGTTCCAGCGCCAACCCCTCGAGCGTCGCGCTCGTCTTGATCGCCCCGGCGGCTTCGGCCTGTTTGAAATCCTCGAACTGGCGCGCGATCTCCGCAATGCGGCTGTCGAAAATCGCGAATGCCTCTCCGCCGGGCTGGGAAAGGACAGCCCGCGCGGCTTCCGAATAGCCCTGCGCCTCGTTCCAGAACCGCCTGCCATTCCTGTTCACCTGCACGCCGCCCTCGGTGATCACGGCCCAGGTAATGAGGATCCCGTGCGGATGGGCGACGTTTCCATGCCCCTGGTAGGCTCCGAGATGCTTGAGATCCGCACCGATCTCGCTGCCCCACAAGACGGCTTCGCCACGATTGCCGTCGTGACCGAACCAGAGGCCGTTCTCTATTTCGGGGAGATGTTTTGTCACGAGTCCCCGATTGCCGCCAAAACCGTTGCAGGCAAGGATCAGCTTCCGGCAGCCAATCGTCTCAGCGCCGCCGTCCGGAGACACAACCCCGATACCTGCAACATGATCGCCGTCGCGAAAGAGGCGCACCGCACGCCGCTCGCAGATGATATCGATTTCCGACCTTTCACAGGTCGCCCGCAAGGTGTCGATCAGTTCAGCGCCCGACCTTGCCGGCAGGCCATGCATCCGCCGCCGGCTGTGACCCGGATAGTCGAAATTTGTAATCACCGTGAAGGGCAGGCCGTGTGTTTCGGTCAGCCAGTCGATCACGGGAGCGGAATTGACCGCCAGCCGGTCGACCAGCGCCTGCTCGTTCTCGTTGCCGGCCTTCGCCTGTATGTCGGCGGCAAACTGCGCGGCAGTATCCTCAATCCCGGCTTGTGCCTGTGCCTTCGTTCCGGCTGCCGGTATCAGGCCGGCGGAAAGCGCGGTCGAGCCCCTGGGAACCGGGTCCGCCTCGATCACGAGAACGGATTGCCCGGCTTCGTGTGCGGCAAGCGCTGCAACCAGCCCGCCCGCACCCGCACCGACAATCAGGGTTTCACAGTCCAGGTCGAACGTGTCGGGTGGTGGCGCGACCTCAGCTTTCGTCACGATCATAGGCGGCCCCCTTCGCCAGCAACTCGGCCGTTCCGATCACTCCGTTGAGACCGTCGAAATCATACATCCGCGCGGCGAAGGGCCTGTTGCTGCCGTTCTCAAGGAGGCTTTGATAATAATCGCCCGCCGTGCGCGCGATGGCGCGCACGATCCCGCCTGGAAAGATCACGATGGAATAGCCCTGCTCTTCCAGATCATCCGCCCCGGTGATCGGGGTAGCGCCGCCTTCCACCATGTTGGCCAGGAGCGGAACCCTTCCTTCGAAGTGCTTTGCGATGCCGGAAAGCTGTTCGCGGGATTGCGGCGCTTCGACAAACAGAACGTCGGCACCGGCCTCAAGGTAGGTTTCGGCGCGGTCGATCGCCGCTGAAAATCCCTCAACGGCAATCGCATCCGTGCGCGCAATGATCAATGTTTCGGCCGACCGGCGCGCATCCGCCATCGCCTTCACCTTGCCCGCCATCTCCGCGGCCGGAATGAGTGACTTGTCCGACAGGTGACCGCAGCGTTTCGGATATGTCTGGTCTTCGACCTGAAGCGCCGACGCGCCCGCCCGCTCGTACAGCCCCATCGTGCGCTGTGCGTTGAGCGCGTTGCCGAAGCCGGTATCCGCATCGATGATGACGGGCAGGTCGGTCCGGTCCGCGATCAGCGCCATGGTTTCCGTCATTTCAGTCACGGAAGTCAGCCCGATATCGGGCCTGCCGAGACGCGTATAGGCCACCGCCGCGCCGCTGAGATAGAGCGCCTCGAAGCCCGCCGAGGCCGCGATTGCCGCCGTCAGGCCATCATAGACACCCGGCGCGACAAGGATCTTGTGCTGTTGGAGACGGGTTTTGAGGCTCATGACGTTTTCTCCAGCCAGGCCAGCACTTCTTCACACGACATTTCAGTGGTCACCGTTCCGAGCGACAGCAGCGTTGCCTCATGCACCTTGCTGTCGAAGGCCGCGCAGCCGTCGGTGAGAAGAACCGTGTCGATGTTGCGCAGATGCGCGTCCCGCAAAGTCGACGCGACACCGCCATTGGTGACAATGCCGCCGACGATGAGCGTGTCGATACCGACGGCCCGCATGATGTATTCCAGGCGGGTCTGGTAGAAGGCCGAATAGGCAACCTTCTCGACAACGAAGTCCGCCGGGTAGAGCGTATCCACCAGCGTGTTGCCGAAGCTGCCCGGCGCAAAGTCGCCCTTGCCGAGGAAGGGTCTCAACTTCTTCAGGTGTGCGGCGATCAACGGTTCGCCGTCGGCGTCCGGCACAAGCGTGAACTGCGCCGAGATGTAGTGGCCGCCGCGTTTTCTCAAGGCATCGACAAGCGGCCTGATGCGGGCAGGCAGCGCCGCAATGCTGTCGGACCGCTGACCGGCGCGTCCATAGGCGCCTTCCGGATGGAGGAAGTCATTCTGCAGATCGATTGTCAGAAGGGCGGTTCTTTTCAGATCCCACTGGGTCGGTTCACTCATGACTGGCCCTCCGAAGGTTCGATGATGGTATTGCCGAAGGCGTCGACCCTGGCCTGCAGGCCCGGCTCGACAAGCACCGTCGTATCCGGCTGTTCCAGGATCGCCGGGCCGTTGATCACTGTTTCGACCGGAAGCGACAGCCGGTCGAAAATCCCCGTCTCGTGCCATTCATTGCCGAAGTGCACCTTGCGGCGCGCCTTGGGATCGGGCGCATCGGTGCCCACAGGCGCGAGCGCCCTGAGATCGAATTTCGGACGCAGTCCCGTAACCGAACTGCGGAGATTCAGGATCCGCCTGACGCCCCCCTTGAGAAGCCGGCCGAACGTTGCCTGATAGGCTGTATCGAACGCGCTTTCGATGTCGGCCCGCGTCGGTGGCGTCACCTTGCCGTTCTCCGCTGAAACGCTCAGCGGGACAGACACGGTGTGGGTCTGACCGACATAGGCCATGTCGAGTTCGAACGTCAGCCCGCGGGTTTCAAATCTGGTTCTGGCCGCATCCAGCAGCGACATGCCCTGGTCGACATGCGATTGCATGAAGCTGCCCAGCGCAGCTTCATCGAGCGTATCGACCAGCGTGTTGATCGTCTGCACGAAGTCCTGGCGCATGTCCGCGATGACGCAGCCCATGGCGGACGTGACGCCCGGATAGCGCGGGACGATGGCCCGGGCGATCCCGACTTCACTGAGCATGGCACCTGCATGCAAGGCCCCGCCGCCGCCAAAGGGCATGAAGGCGAAATGCTTCGGGTCGAACCCGCGCTCGATGCTGACGAGACGGATCGCGCCTGCCATTCTGGAATTGGCAACCCGGAGGATCGCCTCGGCGGCCTGGACCGTATCCAGCGAAAGGGGCTCGCCCACATGTGTGTTGATCGCCGCGGCTGCAGCCTCGACGTCAAGCCGCGTCAGCTTTCCGCCGATCGGGTTGTCCGGATCGATGCGTCCCAGGACGACGTTGGCGTCGGTCACCGTCGGACGGGTGTTGCCGAGGCCGTAGGCGACCGGGCCGGGGTCCGATCCGGCACTTTCCGGACCGATATTGAGCAAACCGCCCTTGTCCACCCAGGCAATCGAGCCGCCACCCGCGCCGATGGTGGTGATTTCGATCATGGGCGTGCGTACCACCATGCCGAAATCGATCGAGGTCTGTGGCGACAGCATGGAATGCCCGTCCGAAATGAGCGAGACGTCGAAGCTGGTACCGCCCATGTCGCCCGTGATGACGTTCTGAAATCCGGCGGACGAAGCGATGTAGCCCGCGGCGATCACGCCTGCGGCAGGACCGGACAGGGCGGTGCGCACCGGCAGGCGGCACGCGGTATCAACTGCCATCACACCGCCGTTGGACTGCACGATCATGAACTCGCCGTCGAACCCGCCCGCTTTCAGCGCGTTTTCCAGCCTGTGCAGGTATCCGGACACTTCCGGCTGCAGATAGGCGTTCAGCGCCGTTGTCGAAAACCGCTCGAACTCCCGGATCTCGGGAAGGATTTCCGAGGAAGCCGACACGTGCGGGTTCGGCCAGATCTCGCGCACGGCCTCAACCGCCGCTGCCTCGTTCTGCGCATTGGCGTAGGCATTGGCAAAAAGGATCGCCACGGCTTCGCAGCCCTGCTCGCGCAGCTGACGCGCGGCGCCGCGCACCGCTTCAAGATCGACGGGTGTGCGGATCGTGCCGTCCGCAAGGGTTCGTTCGGGAACCTCCAACCGGTCGCGGCGATCGACCACCGGCTCGAAATCGCCACGCAGCCCCCAGGTGCGCGGCCGGTCCCGGCGGCGCATTTCCAACACGTCGCGCAGGCCGTCAGTGCAGATGACCCCGGTTTTTGCACCCTTGCGCTCCAAAAGGGCGTTGGTGCCGGCCGTTGTTCCATGGATCACGACGGAGATCTCCGAAAGATCCGACACCCGCTGCGAGATCCCGTCCAGAAAACCTCCCGACTGGTCCGGCCGGGTGGTGGGAACCTTTGCGACTTCCGCGGTTCCGTCCTGTTCGTTCAGAACGAAGACATCCGTGAAGGTGCCGCCGACATCGACCCCGATCATGCGACCGCTCATCAGGACACCTCCCGCCAGCTGTTGCCATAGAGCTCGTCAGCGCTGCCCTCGTCCATCATGCCTCTTGCCACGTCGCGCGCGACGTCTGCCGGCGCGCGGTCTTCCGCCTTGCCATAGCCGCCACCGCCTGGCGTTTCCAGGCGGACAGCCTGTCCCTGACGCAGCCTGATGCCGCGCATTTTCGAGGCGAGCGGTGGTGTCTGCCAGCCGTCATCCTGCTCGAAGGAAAACCGATTCAAGGCACCATCACCGCCGTCCGCGATCCCCTTGGGTGCAAACCGGCCGCGCTCGCCGAAGAGAAACGCTTCTGCACCGTTTTCCTCCAGCACCTCGATCTCGTAAACCGCACCCAGCCCGCCGCGATGCTGGCCCGCGCCGGCGCTGTCCGGGCGCAGAGCCCAGGTGCGGAACATCACCGGATAGGCGGCTTCGAGGATTTCCATCGGCGGGATCGTCGCCGTCGAAATCGGCGCGTTGCCGTGATTGAGGCCGTCGCTTTCCGGCGAACCACCATGGCCGCCGCCATAGAAGCTGAACATGACCCATGGCTTGCCGTTGCTGCGCTTGCCCGCAATCGACAGCGCGTTGATCGTGCCGTAGGCGTTGGCGACCACTCGCTCGGGTGCCGCCTTGGCAAAGGCGGAGAAAATCACGTCGATCATGCGCAGGATCGTTTCGGTGTATCCGCCCGTCGGACTTGGAAACTCTGCCGAGAGCAGCGAGCCTTCGGGGACTTCTACGGTGATCGGCCGCATCACGCCGGCATTTGCAGGAAGCGCCGGAAAAATATGCTTGATTGCGACATAGGCGGTGGCGACCGTCGTCGGCAGGGCAATGTTCACCGGCCCGGCGCATTGCGGCGCAGACCCCGCAAAATCGAGCGTCATCCGGTCGCCGCTGATTTCCAGCGCGACCCGGATTGCAAGCGGCTCGTCGGTGATGCCGTCATTGTCGAGGAAGTCTTCCGCCTCCCAGCGCCCGTCCGGCAGGTCCTGAAGTTCCGAGCGCATCAGCGCTTCAGCACGGTGACCAAGGGCATCAAGCGCGGCGGATACGGTCTCCGCCCCGTATTCATCCAGCAGTTCGTCCATCCGCCTGACGCCGAGATCCAGTGCACCGAGCTGGCCATTGAGATCGCCCATTGCCGATTGCGGCAGCCGCGTGTTCCTGAGCAGGATGTCAATGATGTCCTGATTGATTGCACCGGCCCGGGCGAGACGCACGGGCGGCAGAACAAAGGCTTCCTGAAAAACCTCCGTTGCCGCCGGATTGTAGTTGCCCGGAACAGCACCGCCGACATCGTGCCAGTGGCCAACCGATGCGAGATAACAGAACAGCTTTCCGTCGCGAAAGTAGGGGCGGACAAGGCGCATGTCCGACAGATGCGTGCCACCGATATGGGCGTCGTTGAAGATGAAGATGTCACCGTCCTGCAAATCACCGTCGGCGGCGGCCTTTTCAATTACGGCCTTGACTGCGAAGGCCATCACGCCGACGAAAATCGGCAACCCGGATTTTCCCTGCACCAGCGTGTCGCCGGTCGCCGCGTTATAGAGTCCGTGGCTGGCATCATGCGCCTCGGCAATGATCGGGTTGAACGCCGCCCGGAACAGCGTCGCGTCCATCTCGTCGGCGATCTGTTCCATGCGGCCGGACAGGACCGACAAGGTAATGGCATCGATTTCGCTCATGCTTGCGCCCTAACCTCCGCTATGTCGTTCCACACGTCCTGTCGCGTGATCCTGCCCGCTTCGATTTCGAACCGGTCGATGAAACGAATGCCTTCGAACGGTGTCCCGTCAGGCCATTCGCCGGACAGGGTGCCCCGGCAGTACACGATTGCGGCCTCGTCACGGCTCTGCATGGCGTCGAATCCGTCATAGGTTTTCCTGACGAACCGATAGCGCAGCCGGGCCCAGTCGAGCAGTTCCGGCAGGGTGTGCATCGGCTTCGTTCCCGGAAAGCGCATCGAGAAGCCGGCCGCCAGCATCGACTCGGCCTTTTCAATCTCGCGAGCCTCCATGGCATTGAGGAACCGTCGGACGATGTCGGCCGGGTCCGGCAATGCCGGGGCGCCTGCGCGGTGCCTGCCGCCGCGGGAGTAGTTTTCGGCTTCCATCTCGTGGACCATGACCGTGATGGCATCCGGCCCGGCTGGCACGACAAGGCGGACGGCATCCGTCAGCGCCTCGTGGAGGCGGCGTTTCTCGTCGGCCCCATAGCCTTTCAAGAGATGCAGTTCAACGATCGGCATTCCGCCTCCCTCCCGATATTTGTATTTTTTATAATACTAATTTGTATATGTTGTTAAGACAGAAAAAGACAAATCAATCGTACCGAAGCTTGATCTTTTTAAAACCGGCGATAACATTATGCGAGGATCAGGGAGGATTTTTGGTCGTGAACAAGCCTGCAAAATCGCTGCTTCCGGAAGGGGCCAAGGCGCGGCAGGTCTATCTGTCCCTCCGCGACCAGATCGCGGACGGCCGGCTCGAAGACGGCAAGAACCTTCCCCCCGAACAAAAGCTTGCCGAGCTGTTCGGCGTCTCCCGCGTGACGATCCGAAAGGCCCTGGATGCACTGTCCGAGGCCGGTCTGATCGTCCGGCGTGCCGGCAGCGGCACGACGGTACGCACATCGGGGCAACGGGAAAAACCGATGGCGATGAACCTCGCCACGCTGATGCCCCAGCTTGTGGAGATGGGACAGAACACCACTGCCCGCCTCTTGTCCTTTTCCTACGGACCTGCGCCTGAATTCGTTGCCAGTTCGCTGCGGCTCGAGCCCAAGGAACAGGTTCAGATCGCAACGCGCGTGCGCAGCACCGGCGGAACGCCGTTCTCGCATCTGACGACCTACGTGCCCGCGACGATTGCCGCGAACTATTCAGAAAACGATCTGGCGACGACCCCCCTGTTCAAGCTTCTGGAGCTGAGCGGGGTCCAGATCAAGGACGCCCATCAATCCGTCTCGGCCACGCTTGCCGGACCGGACGTTGCCGAGGCACTCGGAATTGCTGTCGGATCGCCCCTGCTTTCGCTGCGGCGCGTGGTGCGCGATGTCAACGGCAACGGGGTTGAATATCTGTCCGGGCTCTACCGGCCAGACATGTTCCGGCTCGAAATGCCGCTCACGAGGGTCGGCGACGGCAACACGCGCCACTGGGAACCTGCGATCGGGAAACCCCCGGGTGATCCCGCATGACGGCGCCGCACACACTTCTGGACAGGCTCTGGGCTGCGCATGAGATCGTGCTGCGCGCAGACGGGTCCTCCCTGTTGTGGGTCGACAGGCACCTTGTTCACGAAGGCTCGCACCATGCGTTCGCAAAACTGGCGGAGCGCGGAGCTCCGGTCGCGGAACCGGCGCTGACCTTTGCAGTGGTCGATCACTATGCCCCTACGCGCACGCGCGATCGCGATCTTGCACCCCGGATTGCCTACATGATCGAGACGCTGCGGACCAACGCCGCAAGACATGGTCTGAAGCTGTTCGACCTGAACGATCCCGGACAGGGGATCGTTCACGTCGTCGGCCCGGAGCAGGGCCTGACCCTTCCCGGCCTGCTGGTCAATTGCGGCGACAGCCACACCTCGACCCACGGCGCATTCGGCGCACTTGCATTCGGCATCGGTGCAACGGAAGTGGCGCATGTGCTGGCAACGCAGACGATCTGGCAGAAAAAACCCGCCGCCATGCGCATCCGGATAGACGGGGAGCTTGGTCCGGGTGTGAGCGCGAAGGACATTGCGCTCAACTGGATCGCAATGCTCGGCGCGGACGGCGCCCAGGGACATGCGATCGAATATGCCGGCAGCGCCGTACGCTGCCTGTCGATGGAAGGCCGGATGACCCTGTGCAACCTGTCGATCGAAGGCGGGGCCCGCTTCGGGATGGTCGCGCCGGATGAAACAACATTTGCCTATGTCAGGGGGCGTCTGCATGCCCCGCAGGGGTCCGCATGGGACGCCGCCTTGGAACACTGGGCGAAACTGTCATCTGACGAAGAGGCCCCGTTTGACCGGGACATCCGGCTCGACGCAGGTGACATTGCACCGACCGTGACCTGGGGCACCAGCCCGGAACACGCAATCCCGGTGACCTCTCCCATCCCCGACCCGGAAGCCCTTGCCAACGGCAGGGCGCAGGCCGTGCGCGATGCGCTGGACTATATGGGGCTGCCGGCGGGACGTCCCATCGAGGGCGTGCCGGTCGACCAGGTCTTCATCGGGTCCTGCACGAACGGCCGGATCGAGGATCTGCGGCAGGCGGCCGCCGTCCTGTCGGGGCGCAAGGCCAGGGTGTCCGGTCTGGTCTCGCCCGGGTCGGCCCTCGTGAAGGCGCAGGCGGAGCAGGAAGGTCTCGACCGCATCTTCGTCGATGCCGGGCTCGAATGGGCCGCGTCCGGATGTTCGATGTGCGTCGGCATGAACGGCGACCTCGTCGACCCCGGCAAGCGCTGCGCCTCTTCGACCAACCGGAATTTCCGCGGGCGTCAGGGACCGGGTGCGCTGACACATCTGATGTCTCCCGCCATGGTGGCCGCAGCGGCGGTGACAGGAACCATCACGGACGTTCGGCCGCTCCTGAAGGGACGCGCACCATGAGCGGCTGGACCAAACACAGCGGACAGGCCGTTGCCCTGCCGCTTCACAATATCGACACGGATCAGCTGATCCCGTCGCGTTTCATGTCAACGCCGCGCAGCGAAGGCTATGGCGGCTTTCTGCTGCATGATCTGCGCAGGGACGAGAGCGGCGATGAACATCCGCATTTTCCGCTGAACCGGCACAAGGACACGTCGATTGTGGTCGCCGGGCGCAATTTCGGCAGCGGGTCGTCGCGTGAAGCGGCCGTCTATGCGCTGGTCGATGCGGGCATCCGGGCCGTGTTCGCACCAAGCTTCGGCGACATTTTCGCAGGCAATGCCGTCAACAACGGACTTCTCCCGGCACGCATCTCGGAAGAGGATTTCGATGTCCTGCTGCGCGTGCTCGAAGACAGCTCAAGACCGGCCCATCTCTGCCTGGAGGCCGGTCACCTGAACATCGATGACAGGACAATCGAATTTCACATCGATCCGGGCTGGCGCACGAAGCTGATCAACGGCTGGGACGACATCGATCTGACGATGCAGCACGCAGAAGCAATCGGACAACACAAACGGAGACTCGACGGTCAAGCCCCATGGGTACGGCCATCGCCGACATGAACCGGCTCTTGAAGCGCAAGGGCACAAAGCATCAGGGCACAGCCTGAACAACCAGAGGGATAAAGGCAAAAGCCATCCTGTGAAGTGGAGAGAGAAAATGATGAGGATGATATTCGCCGGCCTTGTTGCCGGATCGGCGCTGATGGCAGCGTCTGCGCAGGCGGAAGACAAGATCACCGCCGTTCACGCGTTTCCCGAAACGCTGATCTACACCAAGAGTTTCCTGTCCTTCGTGGACAAGGTGAACGAGGCCGGCAAGGGCGTGGTTCAGATCGAGGTGCGCGGCGGGCCGGAAGCCATCGGCATGTTCCAGCAGCCCGACGCGGTGCGCGACGGCATTGTCGACATGGTCTACACGCCGGGGTCCTTCTACGGCGGCGCGCTGCCGGAAAAGGACGCGATGGTCGCGTCCAACCTGACCGCTGTCGAGACACGCCAGAACGGCGGCACCGAGCTGATCGACAAGATCCACCAGGACAAGATGGGCCTGAAGTATCTGGGCTGGTTCGACAGCGGCGTCTGCTACAATCTTTGGACGCGCAACGAGCCGACCTTCGATGAGAACGGCAACCTGGAAGTCGAAGGCCTCAAGCTGCGCGGAAACAACGTCTACAACGCCTTCTTCACCAACTATCTCGGTGCACAGGTGATCGATCTGCCGACCGGCGAAGTCTATTCCGCGCTTCAGCGCGGTGTTGTCGATGCGACCGGCTGGACGCAGATCGGCCTGATCGACCTGAAGTGGAACGAGTTCCTGAACTACCGGATCGAGCCGTGCTTCTTCTCAACGGATCTCGGCGTGATCGTCAACCTGGAGAAGTGGGACTCGCTGTCGGACGAATCCAAGAAGATCCTTCAGGATGTCGCCATCCAGCACGAGAAGGACAGTGTCGAAGCCCTGCGCGCCAAGCGCGACGAGGATTTCGCCGCGCTGGAAGCTGCCGGCATGACGGTGGTCTCACTGGAAGGCGAGGCGAAAGCCAATTACCTGGCCGCCGCGCGCGAGAAGACCTGGGAGCGCATGAAAGGCCTCATGGCGGAACAGCCGGGCGGGACCGACAACTACGACACGCTGATCGAACTCTTCTACGATCTCGATTCAGCAAAATAACGGTAAGACAGGCCCGCCCCCGGCGGGCCTGATCACGCATGATGCCGGGGCTGATGCATGAAGGCTGTTTCCAGGATTTACGGGCACGTGATTGACGCCATGGCAGTGTTTGCAGGTGCAACACTGGTGTGGCTGATGGTGTCCGTCGTCATCTCCGTCGTGATGCGGAACCTCGGACTGCAGCCCTTTGCGTGGCTGTTCACATCGTCCGAATACGGCCTCCTCTACATGACCATGCTGGGGGCACCGTGGCTGGTGCGCGAAAAGGGCCACGTTCATATCGAGCTGGTCACGTCCGCGTTGCCGGAAGGTCCGCGCCACGTCGTCAGCCGCCTTGTCGCGCTCGCCTGCGTGCTGGTCTGCGTCATCCTGGCCTGGAAGGGCCTGGAACTGTTTCTGAAGAATATCGAGCGGGGCGATTACGACACCCGCGCCTATTACTACCCGCGCTGGCTGCTGACGGTCACCTTTCCGCTGAGCTTCGGCCTGATGGCAGTCGAATTCATGCGTTTCGTCGTCGGTTCGGAGCTGATGCATACCGGTGAAGCGGGGATACACGAATAATGGAATGGTACGAGGCTCTCGCCCTCCTGCTGGGTGTCATCGTGTTTCTGATGGCGATGGGCATGCCGGTCGCTCTCGCGTTCCTGGCCGCCAACATCGTCGGCGCCTGGGTGTTCATGGGCGGCGAACGCGGCATCGGCCAGCTCCTGAACAACGGCCTCGGATCACTGACGAAATTCGCGCTCGTTCCGATCCCGCTCTTCCTGCTGATGGGCGAGATCTTCTTTCATACCGGGCTGGGCGGGCGCATGTTCAACGCCATCGACAAGCTGCTCGGCAGACTGTCGGGCCGGTTGAGCTATGTCACCGTGCTCGGCGGCACGGCTTTTTCGACCCTGTCCGGCTCGTCGATGGGGTCCACAGCCCTGCTCGGCTCGCTGATGGTTCCGGAGATGAGCCAGCGTGGCTACAAATCGCACATGAGCATCGGCCCGATCCTCGGCACGGGCGGCCTCGCGATCATCATTCCTCCCTCGGCTCTTGCAGTCCTGCTTGCCACGCTCGCACAGATCGATGTCGGCGCCCTGCTCATTGCCGGGGTCATTCCCGGGCTGATCCTCGCCGGCTTCTATATCGGCACAATCTGGCTGCAGACGAAACTGGATCCGGCGGCAGCCCCTGCCTATGACGTCGCGCCGATGTCCCTTGCCAGCAAGATCGGACTGCTGCTGCGCGAAGTCGTTCCAATGGTCGGCGTGATGGTCGTCATCATCATCCTGATGATCAACGGCTTCGTCACACCTTCGGAAGCGGCCGCATTCGGGGCCCTGGGTGTTCTGATCCTCGCGGCCGTATTCCGGTGCCTGACATGGGAGGCCATGCGCAAGTCCGTGACCGGCGCGCTCAAGGTGACGCTGATGGCCTACCTGATCGTGTTCGGGTCGGCGACATTCAGCCAGTTGCTGGCGTTTTCAGGGGCCTCGCGCGGCCTGGTGAACTGGGCCATCTCGTTCGAACTGGCACCTCTCGCAATGCTGATGGTGATGTTCGCGGTGCTGCTGCTTCTCGGCATGTTCATGGAACAGATTTCCATGATGCTCCTGACCGTGCCGATCTTCTTTCCGCTCGCAATGAATCTCGGCTACGACCCGATCTGGTTCGGACTGATCATGCTGCTGGCACTGGAAATCAGCTTCACGACGCCCCCCTTCGGGCTGCTGCTGTTCGTGATGAAAGGCGTGGCGCCACCGGGCACGACCATGCGGACGATCTATACGTCCGCCTTCCCGTTCATCGGCTGCTCACTGCTGCTCGTCGCGCTTCTGGTGCTGTTTCCGCAGATCGCTTTGTGGCTGCCTGGTCTATAGGCGAAGCGCAGACGGCGGTCGGTACCAAGTGATCGAGGCCAAAAAAAAGGGGCGGGAAAACCCGCCCCGTCTCGTTCATGCCTGTCAGGTTCAGGCGAAGGACCAGCGCTCCATCCAGCGCTCGCCATCCATGTCCCAGTTGGAGGCCATGCTGTCGCTGACAACGATGTCGTTCGACGTCGCAAAGACGTAGTTCGCGAACATCGGAATGATCACGCCGCCGTCTTCGTTCACGATGGCCTGCATTTCGTAGTACATCGTGCGGCGCTTGTCAGGATCGAGTTCGGCGCGCGCGGTGACCAGCAGTTCATTGAAACGGTCATTGTCCCAGAAGGTGTCGTTCCAGGCGACGCCTTTCGCGTAGGCCGTCGAGAACATGGCGTCCTCGACCGGACGGCCGCCCCAGTAAACCGCGGTGAAAGGATCCTTCATCCAGACATCCGACCAGTAGCCGTCATTCGGCACGCGGTTAATTTCCAGATTGATACCGGCATCCTTGGCCGACTGCTGGAACAGAACAGCTGCATCGACCGCGCCCGGGAAGGCCGCGTCGGCTGAAGACAGGGTCACCGACAGGCTGTCGAGACCGGCTTCCTTCAGGTAGAACTTGGCCTTGTCCGGATCGTAGGTGCGCTGTTCCAGTTCGCTGTTGAAGAACTGCTGGCCCTGTCCGATTGGATGGTCGTTGCCGACCGCGCCGTAGCCGAAGAGGATCTTGTCGACCATTTCCTGGCGGTTGACGGCATGCTTGAGCGCAAGGCGTACATTTCTGTCCGTGTACGGGTCCTTGTTGGTGGACATGGCGAACGTGTAGTGCTGGTTGCCGGCGACCTCGTGGATCGTCAGGCCGGGGCGGCGCCCCATCAGTCCGATTGTCTTCAGGTCCAGCTTGTCGATGACATGAACATCGCCCGAAATCAGGGCGGTCGTACGCGCGTTCAGATCCACGATGGCCAGCAGCTCAATCGTGTCGAAGAAACCGCGATCGCTGTTCCAGTCGTTTTCGTTCCGTGTCAGCGTTGCGGAAACACCCGGCGTGAAGTTCGTCAGCTTGTATGGGCCCGCGCCGTCGCCGGACTTCCAGTCGACGGAGCCGTCCTTGGCCGGCTGGATCGGCAGATGGTAATCGGTGAAGGTGAACGGGAAGTCGGCGCTGCCGGACGACAGCGAGAAGACAACCGTGTCGCCTTCGGCAGTGATGTCGTCAATGGCGGCCAGCAGCGGCTTGGCGGCAGATGTCGAATCGTCGCCACGGTGGAAATTGATCGACGCGATGACGTCTTCCGGCGTGACGGCCTTGCCGGAATGGAACGTTGTTCCCGGACGCAGTTTGAAGCGCCAGACCTTTGCTTCGTCGTCCGCTTCCCAGCTCTCGGCAAGCTGCGGCTCAACGGAGCCATCGGGCGCAACACCGGTCAGGTAACCGCAATAGCCATACCCCAGCGCGATCACGAAGCCATGTTCCCATGTGCCCGGATCAAGCGTGTCCGTGGTCTGTCCGTGACCCTTGGCGACGCGGAGCGTGCCGCCGCGCTTCGGCGCCGCCTTTGCGGTACCGGTCAGCGACAACGTGCTGCCGGCCATGACGGTGGCTGCACCGGTTGTCTGCAAGAACCTGCGGCGGTTCATCGACCCTATTGAAAACTTTCCATCACTCATTGTCAGGCTCCCCTGTCGGAATTTGATTTGTATCGCTGAAGTCGTGCCGCCGGATCGAGCGCAAACATTGTTCTGAATGACCGAAGCACGAACGCGTTTGTTTATTGCTTGTTGTGTTCTCACCTCTGTTTTTGGCTCAGACCTTTTTGCGGCCCTGTGAATATAATTCCTACAACGCTTCCACATTTTCTCCAACAAAAACAGGAACGACAGGAAATTTCGAAAAGTTTGCAGTACAAATTCGAAAAAATCAGCATAAATTTTTGTAATGAAGAGCGCCCGGGATACCCATGCCGCAACGCCCTGACATCAAGGATCTCAGCCTCAAGGGACTGGAGCTGTTCCAGCTGTGCGCCCGCAGCGGTTCGCTTCAGGCCGTTGCGGCGGAAACGGGCCTTTCGGCAAGCACCGTTTCCCATCATCTGCGCAACCTGGAAGAAGCGCTGCGCGTGGAGCTTTTCGACCACTCCCGGCGCCCCCTCGTGCTGACACCGAAAGGCAAGATCTTTCTGCGCGACATCGACGATGCATTGCACGCGCTGCGCAGGGCCAGGGCGGAAGCGTCGGGCGGCACCATGGCCGAGGCAAGCTATCTCCGGCTCGGAACCATCGAGGATTTCGACAGCGACGTTTTTCCCGCACTCGCCGTCTCGCTGTTCGAGGCCATGCCGAATTGCGATTTCCTGTACCACACCGATTCCAGTCACATGATCGTGCAGATGCTGCGCAACCGGCAGCTCGACATCGGTGTCGCGGCAACATCAAACGAACGCCTGCGCGATTTCATCGAGCGGCCGCTCCTGCGCGATCCCTATGTCATGGTCGTTCCCAAGGGGCTGGACAGGACACCGAGCGAAATCATCCACGGCAAGGCCGAGCTTCCGTTCCTGAGATTCACGAGCAATCTCATCATGGCCAAGCATATCGAAGCCCAGCTCCGACGCATGGACATCTCGCCGCCGCACCGGTTTGAATGCGGCAACAACCAGACACTTCTGGCCATGGTGGCGGCGGGAACGGGCTGGACCATCACCACACCTCTGCTGTTTTCCAGGGCACGGCGCTTTCACCCCGAGGTCGAGATGCACCGGTTTCCGGGCAAGGGATTTGCGCGCACGCTGGCGATCCTGGCCAATGCGGATTGCTCCAGATCGGTGCTCAACCTTGTCGACGAGTCCATAAGAACCCTCATTGACGACACCCTGCTCACGCCGTTCTTTGAGAAGACGCCGTGGCTGAAAGACAGCCTGAAGCTGATCGACTGAGCGCCTTAGACCGTGTGGACGACTTCAGAGAATGTTGAAACGGTCCCTAATGGTCCTGTCCTGCTCCGGGGACAGGTAGGCCGGGTGGTGGCTCGCCAGGATCTCGCCCGCACGGGCCCGGGCGCGCGTCCAGGCATCCTGCGCTCCATTCTGCGCCCAGGTCCTCGGCTCATCCCGGTCCGCCAGCGACGGGTAGAAATAGTCGCGCTCCATGGCCTGGTAGGTGTTCTGGCCACCCAGAAAGTGGCCTTCTCCCAGAACCGCTTCGCAGATCGCGTCGAAGGCCAGCGTGTCCGGCGTCACCTCGATCCCCCTGAGGGCCCGATAGGTCATGGAGTGCATCTCGTCATCGAGCACGAACGCCTCGAAACTGGCGCCCAACAGCGATGCGGTCATGCCGGAACTTTCATAGATCAGATTGCCGCCGGCCAGCGCGGCAGCAAGCGATGTTATGCCCTTCTCAACCCCGGCCTGTGCATCGATCGCCTTGGCGTCGGTCATCGACGAGGCCACGCCGGAGGGAAGACCGAGCCAGTTGGTCAACTGGGCAGACGCCGCATTCAGGACGGCAGTCTCGCCGCCCCCGCCCGAAAAGGCGCCGGTTCTCAGATCGATGACGAGCGGCCAGTTGGAAAAGATCATCGGAAAGCCCGGCTGGATCGCGTGCACCATCACAAGACTTGCAAGCGTTTCGGCAAGTGACTGCGCCAGAAAGCCAGCAAGCGTTGCCGGTGCGGTCGCGCCGGCCTGGGCGGCGGTGATACAGGACATCGGGATGTTGTGCCGGATGCACTCGTAAACGACACCGACCGCATCTTCGCCGTAGCGCAGCGGTGAAATGACCGGACTGATATGGGCCTTCAGGAACGGCCGCCTGGCGAACTCCCCCGCGCCACCGGCGGCGATGTCGAGCATACCGACGATCGGCGTGACATGCTCGGGCAGCGTGAACGAGGTCGCAACGGGCTTGGTGGTGTTCCTCAGCAGCGCGTAGACCGTGTTCACGTCCAGATCGTAGGTGTCGGGCACGTCGGTCGCCACGCAGCAGCGGGTGAACCAGCTGACATTCTGCAAAACGTCCTGAAGCCGGGTGAAGTTGTGCAGGTCTTCCAGCGTCGACGGGCGATAGAGACCGGTTTCCATGTCGAGCGTCTGAACCGCCGCGCCGCCCGTACCGAAATAGACATTGCTGCCGCCGACCACGATGGATTTCGCCGGATCGCGGCCATGGAATGTGAAGGTCTTGGCAGCGGACGCGATGGCGGCCTCGACCAGCTCGACCGGGAAGGTGACACGGTCATTTCCGGCGTCTTCGGCCCCTGCCGCCAGAAGGTCCGCCTTGAGGCGCTCCGGCACTTCGCCCATCCCGAGCCTGCACAGCAGATCCAGCGCCGTGCGGTAGATCTGCTGCAGTTCGTCGTCCAGAAGCGGTTTGTACCTACCCCCCGCCTGCCCCGGCGGGCACGGATCGACCTGCGGCTTGGCGGCCCGCATCGCCAGGCGTTCCTTCCGGCCTCCCCGTTTCGCGCGGCCACCGCTCATTCGACACTCTCCCAAATCAGTTAGAAGCGCCACTGAATGAGATGCCTGGATTTCGCGCAACAGAAATAGAGTTATTTCATTTTTTTGAGTGCTAAACTTCGATTTTTTCGAATTTAAAGAATAGCGTATTGTGGCATGACCAGGTCTTGGGCTCTATGCGTCTTCCTTGAAGGCCCGGAGTGATGTTTTATGAAATCCCGCACCAAAGTCGTCGTCATCGGAGGTGGCATTGCCGGTTGCTCGACCCTCTATCACCTGACCCGTGAAGGCTGGAGCGACGTTGTCCTGGTCGAGCGCAACGAACTCACAAGCGGCACGACATGGCACTCCGCCGCGCAGGTGACGAATTTCGGCATGAACCAGACGATGGTCGGCCTGAAGACCCACTCCATCCGGCTCTACAAGGAACTGGCCGAGAACCCGGACTACCCGATCAACTACCATCATGGCGACGGCGGCATCCGCATGGCCAACACCGAGGCACAAATGCAGGGCTACCGGCACTTCACCTCCATGGCCCGCGGGATGGACGTTCATTTCGAAGTGATCGACGCGGACGAATGCGCGCGCCGGCATCCGCTGGTGTCGACGGATAATCTTCTGGGCGGTTTGTGGGATCCCCTCGACGGCGACATCGACCCGGCGCAGCTGTGCCAGGCGCTTGCCTTTCACGCCCGGAAGGCCGGTGCGGAGGTCTACCGGAACACGCCCGTCACGGCGCTGACGCAGCACCGGGACGATACCTGGACGGTGCACACCGAACACGGCGACATCGATTGCGACATCGTGGTCAATGCCTGCGGCTACCGGGTCAACGAAGTGGCGGCAATGATGAATGTTCACCATCCGGTGGCATCCATGGAGCATCAGTATTTCCTGACGGAGGACATTCCGGAGATCGTTCAGGCCGGGCACCGCATGCCGCTGATCCGTTGTCCGATCAGCGATTATTACTGTAGGCAGGAAAAGAACGGCCTGCTGATCGGCTTCTACGAGCAGGGCTGCAAGACCTGGGGCATGGACGGGATCGACCCGAATTTCGTCAACGCGCTTTGCCCGGATGACCTCGACCGCATCACCGATGTGCTGGAAGGCGCTTTTGCGCGCATGCCTGCATTGATGGAGGCCGGGATCCGCTCGGTGATCAACGGCCCGATCACCTACACGATCGACGGCGCGCCGCTGGTCGGCCCCATCCCCGGCAAGCGCAACGCGTTCTGCATCATCGGCCTGCGCGCCGGTCTCGGTGAAGGCGGCGGACATGGCTGGCTGCTCGCCCAGCAGATCGTTCATGGCGAGGCCTGCTACGACACCTGGTGCCTGGACCCGCGCCGGTTCACCGGCCACGCGAACGTGGAGCTGACATCTCTCAAGGCGATCGAAGACTACCAGAACGAATTCCGCTTCCATTTTCCGCATGAACACCGGCCCGCCGGAAGACCGGCCAAAACAACCCCGCTCACACCGGTGCTCGCCGCAGAGGGCGCGGAATTCACGGTGGTCAACGGCTGGGAACGTGTCGACTACATCAAACCGAGCGCCGATTTTCATCCGAGCTTGAGCTTTGATTTCGACGAGGCCTTCGACCTGGTCAAACGGGAAGTGGAAAACGTCCGGGACAATGTCGGCCTGTGCGAGGTCAACGGTTTCAACCGCTTCGAAATCACCGGCACGGACCGGCATGCCTTTCTGGACCGGCTCGCCTGCGGCACGGTTCCGAAGCGCGACGGGCGGGTCGGTCTCGGATACCTGCTCAATCATCATGGCCGGATCAAATGCGAGGCCACATTCACAAATCTGCCCGCCAGCGACCGAGGCCCGGCAAGGGTCTGGTACGGGTCGGCCGCTGCCAGTGAATTTCATGACATGGACTGGCTGACCGCGCATCTGCGTGACGGCGAGGACGTCACGATCCGGAGCCTTACGAACGACCAGACGATCCTGGTTCTCGCCGGGCCGAATGCACGCAAGGTCCTGTCGGCCTGTGCGCGCGGCGACTGGTCGAAAGACGCGTTTCCCTGGCTCAGTGTCCGGGAATGTTTCGTCGGCTTTGCCCCGGCAACGGTCATATCCGTGAGCTTCTCCGGGGAACTGGCCTATGAAATCCACGTGCCGAACGCGTCCCTCTATGCGGCCTATCTTGCAATCCGGGAGGCGGGGAAACCTTTCAACCTGTCGCTCTTCGGAGCACGCGCGGTTGAATCGATGCGCATGGAAAAGGGGTTCTTCCATTGGAAGGCGGACCTTTTGACGGAATTCGATCCTTTCGAGACCGGTCTCGACCGGTTCGTCAAACTGTCGAAGGGCGACTTCGTCGGGAAAGCGGCGCTGGAGGCGCTTGTGGCCAGGGGTCCGGCAAAGAAGATGGTCACGCTCCAGGTAGGGACAAGCCGCGCACCCGCACCGGGCGGTGCCTCGCTGATGCAGGACGACAAGGTGGTGGGCACGGTCACGTCCGGCGACTGGGGGCATCGCGTCGGCATGAACCTCGCCTACGCGTTCGTCGATCCGGGTCTGTCGGAGGCGGGAACCCGGATGCAGCTCGATCTGTGCGGCGACCTGACAGATGTCACCGTCATCGCGGCCAGCCCCTATGATCCGGATTTTGCTCGGCTGCGGGGCTGACGTCTATCAGATCTTCAGACCGAAGACCTCCGTTGCGGGCCTGCCGCTCCTGAGGCCCTTGATCCAGTCGCTCTCGATCACCAGCTTTGCGCGGGCATCGTCTAGCTGCGCACGCGCCAGTTCCGGTGACAGCGCAATCAGGCCGTCGCGGTCCCCCATGACGAGGTCGCCCGGGTTGATCGTGCAGCCTCCGAAACTGACGGCTCCGTTGATTTCGCCCTTCCCGGCCCCGACCGGACCGCGCGGCGTGATGCTGCGCGAGAAGACGGGAAAATCCGGCCAGTTGCCGAGAACATCGATATCGCGCACCGCGCCGTCGACGACGACACCGGCGCATCCCTTTTCCCTGAGGTGTCCGCCGAGAATTTCGCCGATCATGGCGTTGTCGATCTGGCCACCGGCGGCAATGACGACCACGTCGCCTGCGCGCACGTGATCGAGCGCATGGATGACAGCTCCGAAATCCGGCGGCGTGACTTCGACCGTCAGGGCCGGCCCCAGAAGACGCAAAGGGTTGCCGCCGAAAGTTTGCGGACGTATCGCCGGATCGATCTGCTGTTCGGGCAGCAGGTCAACGGCAATGCTGACGGCGATCTCCCGCCAGGCCTCGATTTCCTCTGCAGCCAGAGTTGACGCTGCCGCGTTGATCTTGACGCCCATACCGGTTTCCCTTTTGCCCCGCACACCTGCGGTGATTTCGTGTCCTTGGATAGATCACCCTGTCAGCTTCGAGATCGCGTTTTCGTTCCAGACAACACCAATGCCCGGTTCGCTCCACGGAACCGTATGGCCGTCTTTCACGGCTGGTGTGCTGGTGAGAAGGGTCCCTGCAACGTCGAACCACTCCAGGATCATGGCGGTCGGCGTCGCGCCCAGAAGATGAGCAGAGATCTCCAGGAACAGATGGCTCGCAACGGGTACGGATCTTTCCTGCGCGAGACCGGCCGCCGCCTGCCAGCCGGTGACGCCGCCGATTTTCATGACATCCGGCATGGCGAAATCCGACGCGCCCGCGGCAACCGATTTGCGCATGTCCGCAACGCCCCACCAGTTTTCGCCGGTTTGAACGGGTGTCCGGATGGCGGCGCGCACGGCGGCATGTCCGTCGTGGTCGGTCGCGTGGACGGGTTCCTCGATCCAGGCAAGCCCCTCGTCGTCGAGCACCTTCATGCGGCGCACCGCTTCGCCCGGGCTGAACGCCTGATTGAAATCCGCCGCAACCCAGGTGTCCGCCCCTGCCACCTTCCGGATCGCACGGACCACGGCGACATCGACACCGACATCGGGATGACCCGCCTTGACCTTGAAGGCACGGAAGCCGCGCTCCAGTGAGGCTTCAACCTCGCGCGCGGTCTCGTCCGGCGGCATTTGACCGAGACTGTCATAGACACGCACGGGGTCAGAACTGCCGCCGATCAGCAATGACAGCGGCCTCCCGGCACGTTTGGCCGCCGCATCCCACAGAGCCATGTCGATCCCGGCGATCGCCATGGCAACCAGGCCCTGATTGCCGAGCAGGCGGAACCTGGCATCCAGCAGGGCATTTATATCTGCCGGACCGCCGGCCTCACCCGACAAGCCGTCGATGATGTTCCGGGTCAGAACCGAAAGAGGCTCCAGCGCTACCAGCGTATAGGCGAAGATGTAGGCGGAGCCGGTGACACCGTCTTCCGCCGTGATGTCGATCAGCACCAGGGGCGCGGCCTCAAGGGTTCCGGACGCGGTCTTGTGCGGTATTGCAAGGGGCGCCAGCACGGGCCTGACACGGCAACCGGAAATGGCAGGGTGCGATTCACTCATGCAGCTATCCTATGGCCGGATGTGTCAGCGGTAAACGTGCTTCAGGTCATCAGTGGGCCAGTTCGCCTTTTCCGATGCGCCTTCGTAAAGGCTTTCAAGGAAAGCCGAGATCGCTTCTGCCGGGTTTGCCGCCGTGCGGGCATCTTCGTATTTGAGGATGGCCAGCGCACCGCCGTTCTTTTCGGCCCAGAAGGCACTTGCGGGTTGCAGCGGCGCTTCGTTCATCGCCTCCGGCTCCGGATAGGCGTAGCCGTAGAACGCGGGTTCGGGGAAACTGTCATCACCTGGCCAGAAACCGATCGAAATGACCTCGTGCGAATAGGCTTCCCTGTCGGACTGGGTGCCGCCTTCAAGCGGGTGGGCACGCCCTGAAAAGCGCGTGACGACCAGATCGAAGGAATGCCAGTAAAGCTGGACCGGGGTCTGCTTACCGACGAAGCGGGAGCGATAGTCCTCAAACACGCTCGAGATCGCGCATAGCGCTTTCCAGAAAGCGGATACCGCCGCCGCGTCGTAGGCACGCGGCGCGTGGTCTTCCCTGAACGGGGTCTTCGACTTGTTGTCATAGGGAACAGCCACGATCGCAACGGAAATGCCGAGATCGCTCAGGTGCGAAAACAGGGTTTCGTAGAATTGCGAAACGTTAAGTCCGGGAACGGAAAAGGAGGATTGCCGTCCGTCGTTGCGGCTGACGATGACCTCGTGATCGAACATGTCGTAGAGGATTTCAAAACCGCTGTCCTCATACGGAATGCGTCCCGTCGTCAGGCCGCGCACATGCGGATAGAGCGTCACATGCCACCAGTGGTTCAGCTTGGGGTGGGCTTTAAGCCTGATCTTTCCGATGATCTGCAGGAAGAGATGGAGCGTGTCCTTCGTATCGGACCAGTCGGCATAGGGAAGCGGTGGAAGCGTGATCATCAGGTGATTCTCCTGCCGGTCAGGGCGTGAATGGAAACATGTCTTCCTTGCACATCTAGGATCAGGGCGCCTTTCGGCGAGCCCGGAACTCTGCCAACAATTTCGCCGTGTCCGGCTTGGACCTGTGCCGGCGGTCGGTCGGGATTTCGCTCACGATCTGCAAGTCGATATTCCCGAGCGTGACAACGCGCGCTTGCCACTCTTCCCGGTGCCGCACATCTCCTGCCAGGAACAGGACCGGCGTTCCGGTCGGATCGACGGCAAAGGCTGCCCCGGAAACACCAGGCCAGAGGCGCGCGGCGGTTTCGATTGAGAAGGCGGAATAGTCCCCGCTCAAAGCGCTGTGCCGTCCGAGCAGCCAGAGGCGGCCGCGCTCGTCCAGGCGGCCGGCATCGCCCGTGCGGTGCCAGACCGTGCCGCCCTCGATCAATTTGGTTTCCCGATCTCGGCTTGGGTCGAGATAACCGCGATTGACGTGCGGGCCGGCGACCAGGATCTCGCCGTCGACGAATTTCAGCGACACCTCGTCAACAGGCGTTCCGACCGGCAACCCCTTTCCGGACGCCGCGGCGTCCCAGTCGGCATCGCTCAATTCTTCCAGATG
Source organism: Roseibium sp. (assembly GCF_965229775.1). GTDB lineage: Bacteria > Pseudomonadota > Alphaproteobacteria > Rhizobiales > Stappiaceae > Roseibium. The sequence goes on along the minus strand of NZ_OZ245929.1, from coordinate 1,956,547 downwards.
AATGTGGGAAACGGGTTCCGCCTCCGTCGATCCGTAGACCACCGTCAGGCCCTTGCCGGGATTGGCGTCGAGAAACCGGCGGGCGATGTCCGGATAGAGCGGCCCGCCGCCGGTCATGACCCTTTTGACGGTTTTCGGCAGCCGGATCCGGAGCAGACGCTCGACGACGACGGGCGGAACCAGGAGCCGTGTCGCGCCGGTTTCTTCGGCCAACCGGAAGACTGCGTCTGGAGGCGTTCTGTCGTGACGGCGCAGGTTCCAATTGGGCATCACCGCCGTCCCGCCATGCCCGATACAGGTCAGGACAAAGGCCGGAAAGGCGACAATGTCGGTCTCGACGCCCTCACCGGGGGCAATGACGGGTCCCAGCGCCACATGCTGGGCACGCATGAGGCCATGGGAGCGCTCGATGGCCTTGGGCAGGCCCGTGCTGCCGCTGGTGAAGGAAATCAGGGCCGATTCCGACGGCGCAAGCGATTCGCAATGATCAAGGGAACCGGCCCCTTCCGCCTCGGGGGACAGTCGCAGCGGTATGCGCCGGGTCTCCGGCAGAAGACGCGCGAGCAGGCCGATTTTCCAGTTTGCAAGGAGGGCCGCCGGTCGCGCAGCGCTTGCCGCGTTGCGGAACCCGGCGAGCCCCATTGCCGGTTCCGGAAAGACCGCGACCGCACCGAGCCGCCAGAGCGCGGCGAGGCCTGCATAAAGACCGATGCCCGGGAAGGTTCCGACAAGAACCCTCTCTCCCTTGCCGATCCCCTCTGCGGCAAATGTCGCCGCAAGGCGCGCGGACTTCCTTTCAAGGTCGGCGTAGCTGATCGCGGTACCCGACCTGTCGATGATCGCGGTGCGCTCCGGATGACGCTCCGCTTCACGCAGAAAGTCGTTGATGAGATTCACAGCAGACGGCCCATCAGCGCATAGCGGCGGAAGACCGTTCCGCCGAATTTCCGGCTTTGCGCTTCCGACGCGATCCCCGAGCGCATCAATGCATGAACAACTTCCCTGAAGCCGAGTTCACCGGCCAGGGCATGAATGCGGTCCGCCATTGCCCGCCCGGCGCCCGGAACGGTTCCGACATAGGTCTTGAGCACGATGGCGCCCTGACGCATCGGATCGGGAAACGCGAGGGTCAGGCCGCGCAGGTTCCCGTCGTGGTCAAGCGCGCGCAGGATGAAACGGGGATCGGCGTGCGCCAGCAACGGCGCGTAGCGCTCCAGGAACATGGCTTCCGGTACGGGCGTGAAAAAGGGTGTCGTGCGGAAGCCTTCCATCACGAGCGCATGTGCACCGGAGAGCAATGCTTCGGGATCCCTGCCGTTCCAGCTTTCAACCGAAACGCCCCGGACCCTTTCGGCAAATCCGCGCGATCCGGGCGCTGCCGTCGCCGAAACATGCAACTCCGCGATCTTGAAGCCCGCGCGTTCGTAGGCGGCGAGATCTTCGGGACCACCTGCGGGTTCCATCAGGAATGCCGGGCTCCCGTCCGACCATGTCTGAAGCCGGTAGGTCCCCCATGTCGATCCGTCCATCGGGCCGACCACCGCCTCGAAACCTTCACCGCGCAGCGTGTCGCAGGCCTCCTCCAGAAACGCGGCACCGCTTTCCGCATCATCAAACGCAGCCGTTCCGACCGCCGCGGTGCGCAATCCCTTCCAGGCGGGAACGTCCCGGTGAACTTTCGGCGGCTTTGTCATGACAGAACCTCGTAGACATAAACAGGAAGAAGCATCACGAGCGCAGTGATGGCCAGCCGCAGACCCGGGTTCCGATTGCCCCAGGATCTCGGCCGCAACACTTCGCTCAGCAACGTGACAATCGTGACGATCCCGGCCACCAGCAACAAGGGGATTTCCGGGTTCCAGCCGATGAATTCGACGATATGAGGCAGCAGGAACCAATAGACGCAAAGAAATGCGGCGGCGGCGGCCGCTCCCGCCGGAAACCGCAACCCGGTCCTGCGCAGAGCAAATGCAACATAGCCCGACCCGACCGCAACAAAGGTCGCAGAGTAGTAGGCGACCGCATTGTCTCCGAAGACATTGCCCGTCAGAAGCCAGATGACACCGGTCAGAACCAGCGTTGCCACGAAGTCCAGGACCGGCTCCGTGTCCTCGACCGCTGATCTTGCCATCATCGCCGCGAAAAATGCCATGACCGGCAGGACGGAGTTGATCGGGGAAGCCGCGATCGTCGACAGGATCAGCGCGACCAGCGCGGTTCTGGCCGCGTGCGCCGTCATGCCAAGGCGCGGCGCAAAAAGCTGCGCTGCCACCAGCAATAACAGCCAGACGAACGTGATGAGAGCCAAGATGACCGGGGAAGAGTCCGACCAGGTTCTCAGAAGGACAAAGATCCCGACCGGCACGAACAGATTGTCCAGTCCGCGCCAGCTGTCGGCCTCGACATAGGTGGCGAACAGCGCCACGAGGGTCGCGAGCCAGATGACGTTGGCCCGCGGGATCTCGGTGCCGAGTTGCAGGATGACGACGGCAACGATCCAGGTCACGACCAGAAACGTGACACTGCCCTCGACGCTCTTGATCCTGTCGTCGCCGCCGAACCTGAGCTGACCGTATTTGGTACCGACCAGGGCGGCAGCGGCATCTGAGAGCGTGAGCACGGCAATCGGCAGCGTGTAGAGCGCCGGATGCCCCGCCGAAAGCACGAAGAGCAGCGTCACGGCGACCAGGAACAGGAAATCTCCCCAGGACCGGCGCTGCACGGAGTGGAGCGATGCGCCGATGCCATCCGTCGCGATTCCGGGCAAGCGCAGCACCAGCAGTGCGGCGGCGGCCAGTCCCGCGAAAACAAGGAACCCCTCCCGGTTGAGCAGAAGCGGGAGAAGCATCGCGTGAATGCCGACGCCGACATGAACGGCCTTGCGCTGGCTTTCCGCGCCGATGACGAACCGGCCTGCAATCCGCCGGATGCCCGTGGCCAGTGCGAAGAGCGCAACGACGGACGCAACCGCGATCAGTACCTGCGCCGTCAAGGCGTCTTCTCCTCGACGATCAGGTCAGCATAAAAAAAGGCCTTGTCGATCTGCTTGAGCTCCGCTTCCAGATCGGAAAGCCTTGCGATGCTGCCGGCCAGGGACGGCGGCGCGGAGCGTGGTGCCATCATGTTCCAGTAGACAAACCGTGCGCCGGGGGCCGCCTGCGCGAACAGCTCGGCGTAAATCTTCGCTGTCTCGTCCACGGACATGTATTCGAAGATGTCCGAAAGATTGAAGCCGTCGAACGGTCCCTCGGCGGCGCGCTGAACGGGTCCTTTCACGACCGATATCCGGTCGACGCGATCAGCGATCGCCCGGTAGGTTTCTTCCCTCCAGGCTGTCGGCAGGACAGCGGCGCTACGGCCGGTCAGGACCGTGCGCATATAAGGGTTTTCGCTCGGGTCCTGGTCGACCGCGGCGAAGCGGACCTTGTTGCGGACATGCGCGCCGGCGCTGCCTTCCACATGATCGAAAAAAGCCGGGTCCCGGCCGAGCCACCCCATGACGGTCCTGGAAAAGAACAGGCTGGTGCACAGGTTCCAGCGGCGGTTGTTCCAGCGCTCCTCGAAAAACCGGACCCGCGCGGCCCTGTCGCGTTTTTCAAAGACGCTCTCGACGGTTGCCCTTGAGTGGATCAGGGGCAGGACATAGCGGCGGAAAAGACGGAAATAGTTCTCGAACTTGCCGACATTGCCGGCACCGAATTCCGCGACCTGCGGTTCCAGCGCCTGCCAGAATGCCCTGGTTTCCGGATCACAGGCAACAAGGACCTCGTTGAGCAACTTAGCCCTTCGGGAAGACGGACGCGCGCCAAACAGCTCAAGGAACGCATCGTGCGGGAGAACGCGGAAGGCTGCCATGCGCAGGCGCAGGCAGGCGATCTGGGCGTCGGACAGGTCCGCGGCAACGACTTCCCGCGGATCGAGAAGCAGAAGCGCCAGCACATTGTCGCCCGCCGCGCAAATCGAGAGGAAGCGCTGCCCCGGCCGCTTGTGGAAGGCTCCCAGCAGAACATCGGCGTCTTCCCAGGCCTGGGCATACCGGACCGCCTCGAAACTGGCGCGCTGATCAATCGATGCGGTCATGAGATCTTTGTCACCCAGCCTGCGGAGCCGTCCACTTCGAGCTGATCTCCGGTTTTTATCCAGTCGCAGGCCCCAGGAACCGCGACGACGCAGGGAATGCCGAGTTCACGCGAAACAATCGCGGAATGGGACAACACGCTGCCGCGCTCGCCGATCACGGCGGCCGCATTGGCGAAGTGAGAAATCCAGCCCGGGTCCGTGTGGCGGGCAACGAGAATTTCGCCGGGCTGAACCTGCTCTTCCGCCGGCTCATGGATCACCCGCGCCGTTCCCCGGACAAGGCCGCCGCCGCAAGCCGTGCCCTTTCGCTGCCGGTCATCGTCTGAAACTCCGGCCTCCCCGGGTCCGGCCGCCAGCGCCAGCCTGCCTGCAGTGTCAAGCACCGATCCGCGGATCAGAATGCGCTCTGGCGGGTCCGGCAGGCGCGTCGCATTTTCCTGCTCCTTCCGCCTCTGTGCAACGAGATCCGTGATCGCCGGGTTCAAGGCAGACCCCTCGGCGGCGGCCAGCAATTCATCCAGCGTCAGGAAAAAGACATCCTCCGGCTGCTCGAGATGCCCCGTTGCCGTAAGGCAGGCCCCCATGGCGAGGAAGACTCGGCGCGCGTAGCCGAAAATCCGCGTCCTTTCAAAACGCAGGTTCTCGCGATCCCTGACCCGCGCCTTGGCGTAGCTGAGCGCCCATCGTGCCAGAAGCCGCTTCGCCGGGCGGCCCTTGAACAGGCGCGCAAGCTCCGCATCCGGTTCCGTCCGTTCCGGTTCGGCCCCGGACCGGGACGCGGCCGCCGTCACGGCGCGAAACAGGGGCAAAGGCGCTTCATCGAGCGTCGGCTCCTCCAGTTTCAGCTCGCCGATGCGCCGGTCGCCGAATTTTTCCAGATAGGCCTGCAGAAGCGGTCCGATCTCCGGAAGTGCGAAGATCGCGTCCCCGTCACCAGATGCCAGGATGTCGGCAGCACCGGGCGTTGCCCGAACGCGCTCGCCCATCTGCCGGATGAGGCGGGCCGGTTCGGCGGACACGATATCCCCCTGGCCGATCATCACGTCGTTATGCAGCGCAAGACCCGGCTCCCCCGCCCAACGGAGCAGGAGTGCACGGGATCCGCCGAAAGCCATCATGCAGAGGAAATCGTTGACGATGGGCGCATCCCAGTCGTCCAGAAGAGCCGCTTCGACCCTCCGGTATTCCACGGCGAGTGCAGAGAGCGGCAGCCGGGTGAGCGACGACCACTCCTTTCGCGGCGGCACGGTTGCGGTGACCCGGTTCATGAAGCGCGACTTTGTCGCTTTCAGGCGAAGGGCGGCAAGCCCAAGCCTTGCGACCATCTTCCCCCCCGACGCGAGGCCCGTTGCAGGCGAAATCCCGGCCATGACTTCGTCCGGCAACGGCTCGGAGACCCCCATCATGGTCTCCATGTGTTCCCGGTTGCTGGAAAAGAACGGCAGGAGCGACAACAGGCGGTACCAGTTGCCCAGATTGTAGTACAAGCGCCCGTCGATGCGGGCGAGCATGTTGTCGAGTTCCGGAGAATGCGTCTTGATCACGCCGGGCCGGGTTCCGATCAGCTGCAGGAAGGATCTGTACACCCGCGCGTAGGCCGCGACCGCGAAGCTGTAGGTCAGCGGCGATACCATCCCCGGATAGCTCTCGACGATGTTGGAATTGTCGAAGACAAGCAGGCGCTGTTCGGCCACGCCGGCCGGCAAAAGACGCGTGGTGATCGGCCGCGCCTGCAGGAGATACGGCTCCGGCGTTTCCTTCGCGAAGGCCCATTCGATATCCTGCGGTGCCCCTTTCAACTCGCTCACCGACAGGCACAGCCGGGCGATCTCGCGCGCCTCGTCCTCCGAAAGCGCGCTTTTCTCACCAGGCCGCTCAAGTGGTTCCAGCCGCGGACAGGAAAACCGCCAGATTTCGCCGCTGACTTCACCCGAAACCAGCGCGTCGCCGAGGCCTTCGGTGGCGGTTACAAGCACCTGGTCGCGCCGGCCGGTCACCGGGTCGGCAGCAAACGCGACACCGGCGGCCCTGGCATCCACCATCTCCTGCACGATCACCGACGGCATGTTCACATCGGCAATCCCGCGCGCTTCACGGTAAGCCGCCACGCCGTCGGCGAGCCCGGATGCGAACACCTCCTCGGCCGTTGCCGGAACATCTTCCACGGCGACCTCCAGGCGCGACAGGAATTGTCCGGCATGGGATTCTTCAGCACCGTCTTCGGCAGCGCCGGAGGAACGGACGGCAAACCGCACGCCCGCCAGCGCCCTGCAGGCTTCATCGATCGCCGATCGCCGGTCTTCCGGCAGACCGCCGTCCTGAAACACATTCGACGGGATCACGAAGAAAGGCGGCACCTTGAAGCCGGCTTCCACAAGCTCGGCGAGCGCCAACGCCTTGCCGCCGATCGCCTGCGACGACCTTGTGCGCGCGTCTTTGTCATTGACGAGTGCGGTCACGATTGCCCCCCCAGAACCGGTGTGAACGCGGCGATCAGATAACAGGCCAGCACCCAGATCCCGGAAAGGGTCTCCAGCCGTTTCTGCCGCCTGCCGTCAGGTGTCTTCCAGAAGTCGGCCAATACCAACAGGAAAGGCAGCAGAAACACCAGCCCGCAGACCGTCGTCAGCAGCGGCCGGTCAAGATAGTAGCCGCAAATGACGAGCGACAGAAAGGCGACGCCGGTCATTGCTGCCAGGGCCGCAAGGGACCGCGGAATGCCCCAGGACGAACTGTAGGTCTCCACCCCTTCGCGCTCCTGCTCCGGCGCCCAGATCTTGCGGCCGAACTCGACGACGCAGCCGTTGCAGAAACTCATCAGCAGGAACGTCCAGATACCCTCCGGCACCGCGCCTGCAGGCACCCATTCACACCCGGTCAGAACAAGATCGATCAGCGGCATGATCGCCATGTGCGAAACCAGGTAGAGCGCCGGACTTTTCTTCAGGAATTCCGGAACGAAGAACTCGAACCCCATCAGGGCCAGCCAGGCCCAGGCGACGAGCACCAGGATCAGCACGCCCGGGGAAAGCGCATAGGCTGCGGCAGCCGCCGGAACCGCCGCCACCGCAGCGAGCCCCAGGATCAGCCGCAGCGACACCAGTCCGCGCGGTATCGGACGCTCCGGCCTGTAGCACCGGTCGATCTCCGCATCCTTGACCTCGTCCAGCGCCCGCATCTGCCAGAAAAACACCATGACGATCAGGAACGCGGCCAGGTAGGTCGCGACATCCGGCAGCGGCCGCCCCGCCAATCTGGCGGACGCCGTGACCGATGCCGCGGAAAAAGCACCCAGGAGCGGAACCGTCTGGATCAGGGGAAAGCGTTCTCCCTGATAGATCCACAACCGCGCAAGAAGGGACGCGTCCCGTTCCGGCGTGCCTGTCACGACTTGTCCCCGCGCGCCAGGCGCTTGTGCGCGCTGCCGAACTGGCCGCCCGCCACGGCCGCGGTCAGCGACAGCTCCCCGCAAAGACACAGCGCAGCCGCAACTTCAGCCAGCGCGGGGGCATGGCCGGTTCCCCTGAGGCCGAGCACATCGAGACCGGCCGATTGCGAGGGAAGTTTCGTTCCCCCGCCAACGGTTCCAAGGATCAGATTGGGCAAGGTTACGGTGACAAGAAGACCCGTGCTGCTGCGTTCCATGCGCGTGAAACCGACAGCGGATTCGGCGACGCAGGCAACGTCCTGGCCGGTCGCGAGGTAAAGCGCTGCCAGACCATTGGCGAAATGCGCCTGCGCGCCGACCTGGCCCGTCATGAGCGCCCCGAGATTTGCAACGCGGCCATATTCCAGGATCTGCTCGATCGGCGAGCCGAGCGTTGCTTCCACGACCTCTTCCGGAATGTCGGCCTGTGCCGTGACACGGCGCCCGCGGCCAAGCATCACACCGAGAAAACTCGCTTTCTTGTCGCCAGAAAAATTCGCCTCCAGGAACCACGATCGTGGGGTGACAGGAGAAAACTGCAGCGCGAATTCACACAAGGCTTCCGTTGCGAATGTCACCATGTTCTGGCCTGCGGCGTCACCCGTTTCGTAGCGGCACATCAGGAACACGAGTTCGCCGTCGATTACGGGATCGATGGATAGAAGCCTGCCGTAGCGGGTCGTGCTTTCGGCGGCGGCAACCAGCTGTTCAGCTGACCCGATCGCCCATTCCACAAACAGGCCCGCCTCCGCAATCGAGGCAAACCGGAATGCCGGCGAACGCAGGACACCTTCACCGAGTGTTGCGACACTGACACCGCCGGCTTTGCCGACCGCTTTCGCACCGCGCGCATAGGAGGCTACAAGCGCGGCTTCCGTGGTCGCCAGCGGCACGAAAAAATCGTCCCTTGCGAAGACACCGTTGACCCGAAGCGGTCCGACCACGCCGACGGGAACCTTCACGGTCCCGATCATGTTCTCGATATTGCCGACATAGTGCCCGGCGTCAGCCAGCGTCTGCTCATCCGCCAGCACGGTTCTGGCGGTGTCCGGAACGCCGAACTTGATCAGGCGCGACCAGATCCGGGCGATCGCCGACCTTGAAGGTTTCGGCATGGTCATCAGCGGCGGCGGCGCGTCTTCACGCGGTTTCAGGCGTGCGGCAATGTCAGCCGGGTCGGCGGTTGCCTTCAGCTTTTTCAGAAAGTGCTGGGTCTTGGGTGGTATCGGCATGTTCCGCGAGGTGTTTCCATCGGTTGGTCGGCGGCTGACCGACACCATAACGGGCATCGTCAAACAATTGCGACCCTAAGGGTACGGGCTCGTAAATGAAGCCGTACCCTAAGGCTTTTTTGTAAAAATTCCCCAAAGCAAAAGAACCTAGGCTGTCGAAGCCGGGCCGAAACTCCTCCGGATTCAGACACCGAGGTCGATTTCGGGCAGGAACGCGATCTGTGCCGGTGTTTCCGCCTGACTGCCCCCGGCCGATCCGAGCACGATCCTGGCTGCCGCCTGGCCGATTTCCCGGCGCGGGGTCCGGGAGGTCGCCACCTTGACCGGCAGGCTTTCCACAAATTCGAGCCCGTTGAAACCGGCGAGCATCAGCGCGTCCGGCACGGACAGCCCGGCCGAGATGCAGTGAAACGCCCCGCCAGCGGCCAAGTCGTCGTTGGAAAAGTAGATACAGTCCAGGCCGGGCTGCGCTTCTAGCAATTGCGCCGTGAGTTGCCGCCCCGCCTTCACATTCGAAAGACCAGCGGCGATCCGGGTGATTTCAAAGGCCAGGCCGGCACGCGAAAGCGCTTCGCTGAAGCCTTCAAAGCGTTTGCGGGCGCGAAAATCCACGTTGAGACCGCAACCGGCATACCCAAATCGCTTTCGGCCCAGGCCAAGAAGCGCTTCGGCCATTGCCACCCCGGCGGCGTGCTGGGAGAAGCCGACGCAGGCATCCACCGGGGTACCGTCCAGGTCCATGATCTGAACCACGGGTATGTTTGCCTTTTCCAGCATGCGCCGTGCGTCGTCCGACTGATCAAGTCCGGTGACAATCAGACCCGCCGGGCTCCAGGACAGCATGTTCCGGATGACCTCGTATTCTTTCTCCGGATCGTAGTCGGTGACCCCGAAGACCGGCTGCATGCCGCTCCCCTCGATGCCCTCGGCGATCCCAGCAAGCACCTCGGCGAAGACGATGTTCGCCATGCTGGGCACGACAACACCGATCAGGCTGGACCGCTGCCCCGAGAGCGACGACGCCAGGTGGTTCCCGACATAGCCCATCTCCCGCGCCGCCTGCCGGACCTTCTCGACATTTTTTCCGGACACGTCGCCTGCACCGCGCAGCGCGCGGGATGCCGTCATCTTGCTGACGCCCGCCGCCGTGGCGACTTCCGCCAGCGTAATGCGGTTCTTTTCGTCCAAGCGCCTGTTCTCCCCGATGGTTCTGCCCCTGACGGATCTATCGCCTCAGCGCTTCCGGCACAATCGGCCGGCCACGAGACCACCGCCAATTGACAACTGGTATCGGTACCGGTATCGATACCAGTCATGAAGCCGATTGTAAATGTTGTCGCTGAATGAGGTTCACGAAATGACGGATCCGTTCCGAACTGCTGTCATTGGCCTTGGGTCCATGGGCTATGGAATTGCGCAGTCGTGCCTACGGGCCGGTCTGGTCACGCATGGATTTGACGTTGTTCCGTCGCAGGTCGAGCGATTTCAGTCCGAGGGTGGCGCTGCAGGTTCGCTCCGCGAGACCGCCGGGGTTCTGGATGCCGCCGTCCTTGTAGTCCTGAACGCCGAACAGACGGAAGAGGTCCTGTTCGGCGACAAGGGTATCGTGCCGGAAATGCGCAAAGGATCCGTCGTGATGGCCTGTGCCACGGTGCCCCCGCAATTCGCCCGGGACATGGAAACCAGGTGCAACGCCGCCGGGATCCACTATCTCGACGCACCGATTTCCGGCGGCTCGGCCAGGGCGGCCAAGGGCCAGCTGTCGGTCATGGCCTCCGGATCGGCCGATGCCTTTACTGCTGCCCGCCCGGTTCTGGACGCCGCCGCGGAAACCGTGTTCGAGCTGGGGGACGCTGCCGGAGCCGGTTCGGCAATGAAGGCCGTCAACCAGCTGCTCGCCGGGGTTCACATCGCAACGATGGCCGAAGCCCTGACATTCGGCATGACCCAGGGCGTGCCACCGGATAAATTCGTCGAGGTCATCAGCCAGTGTGCGGGCACGAGCTGGATGCTGGAAAACCGGGCTCCCCATATCGTGGCAGGCGACTACACGCCGCTCAGCCAGGTGAATATCTGGCCGAAGGATCTGGGCATCGTGCTGGACATCGCGAAGTCGGCCAGTTTCAGCGCACCGATCACGGCAGCCGCGCTCCAGCAGTATCTCGCGGCCGCGGGAATGGGGCTGGGCCGCGAGGACGACGCGGCAGTGGCGAAGGTCTATGCCCGCAATGCAGGGCTCACACTGCCGGGAGAAGCATGATGCTGCTCGGATGTATCGGCGACGACTTTACCGGCTCAAGCGACCTGGCCAACACTTTGGCCAAGGGCGGCATGCGCACCGTTCAGTACACCGGTGTGCCAGATGGACCCGCCGGCGATGACGTCCAGGCCGGGGTCGTCGCGCTGAAGTCCCGCTCCATCGATCCCGGCAAAGCCGTCGAACAGTCCCTGGCCGCGCTGGAATGGCTGACGCGCCAGGGCTGCACGCAGTTCTTCTTCAAGTATTGCTCAACGTTCGACTCCACCGCCGACGGCAACATCGGCCCGGTCGCGGATGCGCTGGCTGACGCGCTTGATGCCGCAAAGGTTATCGTTTGTCCGGCGTTCCCGGGGACCGGCCGGTCCGTCTACCAGGGGCACCTGTTCGTGAAAGACCGGCTGCTCAGCGAATCCGGCATGCAGAACCATCCGCTCACCCCGATGACGGACCCCGATATCCGCCGCTGGCTTGCGCCGCAGACACGGCATTCGGTCGGGCATGTTGCCGCCGCACAGGTCTTTGCGGGGGCCGCAGAGATCAAACAGGCCCTGGACGACCAGCAGCATGCGGGGCATCGGCATATCGTCGTCGATGCGATCCGCGACGAGGACCTGATCGAGATCGGCAGGGCAGCAAGGGATCTGCCGCTGATCACCGGCGGGTCCGGCATCGCGCTCGGGCTTCCGGGCAATTTCGGCTGCACGGCCTCCCGCCCCCCGTGGGCGGGCCAGGCGGGAAAATCGGTCGTTCTGTCCGGATCCTGCTCCGTTGCGACACGTGCGCAGGTTGATTACCACGCCGCCCGGCATCCCGCCCGGGAAATAAACGCCGTGGATGTCATCAATGACCGCCTTGCGCCCCGGGACGTTGCCGACTGGCTCCTTGGCGCGGACGGGCTGCCGCTCGCCTACAGTTCCGCCGATCCGGAAGAGGTCGCACGGGTTCAGGAAGCGCACGGCCGCGCGGCTTCGTCCGAATCGCTGGAAAGTTTTTTTGCAGAAGTCGCAAGGCTGGCCGTTCAGGGCGGGGCATGCCGCATCATCACTGCGGGTGGCGAAACATCCGGCGCCGTCGTCGAGGGCCTTGGCCTGGACAGTCTTGAAATCGGGCCGGAGATCGATCCCGGAGTCCCCGCGCTCAGGGCGGGCGATGATTTGGTGATCGCCCTGAAATCCGGAAATTTCGGGTCCGAAGACTTTTTCGAAAAGGCCGACAGGCTGCTCGCAGGTGACGCATGAGCGAGAACACCCTTCGAGAACAGATGTGCCTCCTGGCAAAATCGCTCTTCGACCGGGGCCTTACGCATGGCAGCACCGGTAACATCTCCGCACGTACGGAGGACGGCGGTCTGCTGGTGTCCCCGACCGGCACGAGCTTCGGACGCCTGGATCCGGACCGTCTCAGCCGCTTCGACGCCGAAGGTGTCCTGATCTCGGGCGACCCGCCGACCAAGGAGATGCCGCTTCACACGGCCTTCTACGAGACGCGCGGCAGCGCCGGCGCGGTCGTCCACCTTCACGCCTGCCACTCTGTGGCCTGGTCGATGATGCCTGACGCGGACGAGGACGATTTCCTGCCGCCGCTGACACCTTATGCGGTCATGCAACTCGGCAAGGTCAAACTCCTGCCCTTCTTCCTGCCGGGCGACCCGGCGATGGGCGAGGCGGTGCGCGGCCTGGCCGGCAAGCGCAGCGCCGTGATGCTGGCAAACCACGGTCCGGTGGTCGCCGGGCAAGACGTGGCAGCCGCCTGCAACGCGATCGAGGAACTTGAGGAAACCGCCCGGCTGGCCATGATGCTGCGCGGTGTCAATGCGCGGGCACTGACCGGTGACCAGGTCCGGCAAGTTGTCACGAAATTCAATGTGGAGTGGGACGGATGATCCGGTTTTCCGCCAATCTCGGCTTCCTTTTCAGCGACAGACCGCTGCCAGACGCGATCCGCGCAGCCAAAACCGCAGGATTTCACGCGGTCGAGTGTCACTGGCCCTATGACACACCGTCATCCGAGGTGCGTCAGGCCCTTGCCGAAACCGGTCTGGAAATGCTTGGGCTGAACACGCGGCGCGGCGACGTGGCGCGCGGGGACAACGGCTTGTCGGCGATCCCGGGGAGAGAGAAAGAAGCCCGCGCCGCAATTGACGAAGCGATCGCTTATGCAGTGGACATCGGTGCAAGCGGCATCCATGTCATGGCGGGGTTCGATCAGAGCATCGCGGGCGGGCACTGTTTCATAGACAATCTGGATTATGCCTGCAGCCGGGGTGCAGGGCACGGCCTGACAATGCTGATCGAACCGCTCAACGAGCATGACGCTCCCGGATATTTTCTGCGCACAACGCAACAGGCGGCCGACATCATCGACGACGTCGGCGCAGACAATCTGAAACTGATGTTCGACTGCTACCACGTCGGCCGGACGGAAGGAGACGTGATCACCCGGCTGAAGAACCTGTTGCCGATCATCGGACACATCCAGTTTGCATCCGTTCCGGACCGGGGCACCCCCGATCACGGGGAAATCGACTATCAAACGGTGTTTGCGGAAATTGAAGCCCTGGGATGGACGAAGCCTCTTGGGGCAGAGTACCGGCCGACGGAAAAGACCGAAGACACGCTCGGATGGCTGACATAGACCGGGTCTGCGCGCGCCGTTTTCGGGTTTTTGCACCGGCTAGTTTCTCGGACCCGTGCTTTCAGAGCAATCCTGACTGGAAGGCCTGAGGGTGGAGCGGCCTGACTGTTTCTGGCGGCCTTGCGTCGATTAGCCTCCGTCTGCCGTAAATCCGGCGGCCTCGATTGCTGCGATTGCGCAGGTTTCGTCATTGTCGGAGGAATCACCGGTTATTCCGACCGCGCCGAGGACCTGGCCCTCCTCTTTAACCAGAACGCCACCGGGAACCGGCACAAGCGATCCTTCGGCAATGCTGTTCATTGCCTGGATGAAATAGGGCTGTGACTGTGCGCGCTCAAACAGGGCACGCGAGCCAAGCCCCATGCCGATCGCGCCCCGCGCCTTGCCCTGCGCAATGTCCGGACGCAGATTGCTGGTGCCGTCTTCGCGGGCCAGCGCGATCAAAAAGCCACCGCTGTCAAGAACCGAGATTGTTATCGGCTTCATGCCATGGTCGCGCCGCCAGTCCAGTGCGGCCGAGACAATTTTCTGCGCTGTATCCAAATCAAGTTTCACTCCATCCCCCGATCTGCATCTTCACCTTGACGGATTGGCGGACACCGCCGCGATGACCGCTCCGCTTTTTATCAGGCCCGCGACCGTTTCCCGGTCATACCCGAGCTGTTCCAGCACCTCGCGGCTATGTTGTCCCAGCACCGGCGCAGCCTTTGCAACCTTGGCAGGTGTTTCGCTGAATTTGACCGGATGCCCGATGGTTTTGACATCGCCCGCAACGGCGTGCCTTGTCTCCACGATCATGTCCCGCGCGACCGCCTGAGGGTCCTCGTGCATCTCCTGAATGCCCAGAACCGGACCGGCTGGAAGCGCTGCCGCTTCCATCTTGGCCAACCAGTTGGCAGTCGTGTCCCGCTGCAGCTTTTCATTCAGGATTTCGACAAGCGCGGGCAGGTTCTGCATCCGCGCCAGGTTCGATGAAAACCGCGGGTCGGCGTCAAGCTCAGGCGTCTCGATGACATCCAGCAAACGGAGCCAGTTGCGCTGGTTCGCGGCACCGACGTTGATCCAGCCGTCGCTGGTCGCGAACGCCTGATAAGGTGCATTGAGCGGATGCGCGGAGCCAAGCGGCTCTGGATTTTCTCCCGTGGCAAAAGCGATTGCCGATTGCCAGTATGTTTGCACGATCGCGGCCTCGAACAGCGACGTGTCAACTTTTTGACCCCGGCCGGTCTTCAGCGCATTTGCGTAAGCCGCGCTCACACCCATGGCCGCCAGAATACCGGCATTGATGTCCGAGATCGGTGCGGCCACCTTGACCGGCGGACGCCCCGGCCCTTCGCCGGTGATCGACATCAGGCCGGCCATGCCCTGGGCAATCAAGTCGAAACCACCGCGCTCCGCGTAGGGGCCGGTCCGTCCGAACCCGGAGATTTCGCAATAGATCAGGCGCGGGTTGATTGCCGCCAGATCGTCATAGCCAAGACCCAGCCGTTCCATCGTGCCCATACGATAGTTTTCTATCACGACATCCGCGTCTGACAGGAGCTTGTGCAAGACGTCTCGCGCCGACGGGTCCTTGAGGTTCAGCGCTATTCCCCGCTTGTTGCGGTTCATCATCATGTAGGCTGCGGATTCGCCTTCAATCTGGGGGGGAACGAACCGGCGGGAATCATCACCTTGCGGCTTTTCCACCTTGATGACATCCGCGCCCATGTCCGCCAGCATCAGGCCGCACACCGGACCTGCCATGATGTGCGCCAGTTCGATGACCTTCATACCGGTCAAGGGGCCCGTGGCGGCCGTCATTTCCCGGTCCACTCCGGTCTGGATTTGCTCAGGAATGCATCGATACCGATGTGGAAATCGTCGCTGGTGTAACACATCGCGATGAGGTCGTCGTCTTCCACTGCAATCGCGGCACGGCGCCGCCGCATGGCCTCTTTTGTGGCGCGCAAGGTCAGGGGCGCCATGGTGCCGACCAATTGCGCCAGTTCCCTGGCGCGCGCCATAAGGGACGCTTCATCCGGCAGAACCTCGCTTACCAGGCCAATCGCCTGGGCTTCTTCCGCCAGGATCAGCCGCGCGGTGAAGATGATTTCGCGGACGCGGCCTGCTCCCATCAGATCCGACAGGCGGGCAAGGTTGTCGCTGGCAAGGCAGTTTCCCAAGGTGCGTGCGATCGGAAACCCGAACTTGAGGCTGGCAGAGGTAATGCGCAGATCGCACGCCGCCGCAATCGCGGCCCCGCCGCCCGTGCACGCGCCATTGATCGCCGCGATCGTCGGCACCGGGCACCGCTCCAGGTCGTCCAGCGCCTGCGCGATGCGGGCTTCGTAGTCCAGCGCGTCCTGCGCCGTCTTGAAATCGCGAAACTGGCTCATGTCGGTGCCGGCCGCGAATGCCTTTCCGCCATTGCCGGAAATGACGACGGCCTGGACCGATCCGTCGGTTGGCAGCGACGTGCAGAGAATTGCGAGCGCGTCGTACATCGCAAATGTCAGCGCGTTGCGCGCTTGCGGGCGGTTGAATGCCACCCACAAGACACCGTCTTCCAGATGCTGCGTAAGCTCTTCGGTCATCGGTAGAAGTACTCGACAAGGAACATCGGCACCGCCGGCACGTACGTGCAGAGCATCAGCACAGCCAACAGGACCGCGACAAAGAAGATATTCACTTTCGACACGGCCCAGATATTCGCGCGCGCCACCGAGCAGGACGTGATCAGAACGGATGCCACCGGCGGTGTCTGCTGGCCGATCGCCAGGTTCAGTGTCACGACAAGACCAAAATGCACCGGGTCGATGCCCGCGGCAGAGATCAGCGGGATCACAATCGGGACAACCAGTATGATCGCGGCCGCCGAATGCAGAAAGAACCCGATGATCAGGAAAAAGAAGTTCAGGATCAGCAAGATCGCCCATTGCTGAGCGGTGACGGACAAGATCGCTTCTGCCAGTTGCTGAGGGATCTGCGCACGGGTCAGAAAGCCGCCCATCAGAACCGATGCGGCGACCAGAAGCATGACCACGGCGGTTTGTATGCCGCCATCGAGCATCGCCCGGCGCAGATGCGCCAGGTTCAGGTTGCGATACCAGGCAGAGACAACAAGTGCCGCAAGCACGGCCAAGCCTGCGGCTTCGGTTGCGGTGACAAAGCCGCCGAATATTCCGCCCAGAATGATCACCGGCAACGCAAAAGCGGGCAGCGCGTCCTTGAACGTCTCGCGTACGCGCGGCAGGTTGAAGGCCTCTTCGACCGGATAGTCATAGCGTTTCGCGAAAGCATAGGCGACGCCCATCAACCCGGCGGCCCCCAGGAGCCCGGGCACAACGCCGGCCACGAACAACTGCTCGACCGAGGTGTTGGCCGAGGCTGCATAAAGGATCATGGGGATCGATGGCGGGATAATAATTGCCAGCGAGGCCGAGGACGACGTGACCGCGGCGGAGAACTCCTTCGAGTAGCCGCGCTTTTTCATTTGCGGGATCAGAATCGAACCCATCGCAGCGACGTCCGCGACAGCCGATCCCGAAATCTCCGCGAAGAAGAGCGACACGCCAATGTTGACCATCGCCAGACCGCCACGGATGAAGCCGATGATGGCGGACACGAAGTTGATCAGCCGATCCGTGATCCCGCCCGCGTTCATGATGGCACCGGCCAGCACGAACATCGGAATCGCGATCAACGAAAACTTGGTGGAGCCGTCATACATGTCCAGGGCAATCGTGACCAAACTGCCTGTGCCCTCGACCGCCAGGAGCCCGATCACGCCACACATGGCGAGCGCGACCGCAATCGGCACATTGATGCAGATCATCACCAGCAGGGCGCAGAAGATCGCAGCCATCAGCATCAGGTACGATCCTTGTTCTTGATCATCTCGGCCTCGACCTCTTCCTCGATCTCCGCGTGTTCCAGCGAAATGCCGGCGGCGGTGACTTTCCAGTAGTTCGGCAGGCTGAGAAGCTGGCACAGGATGAACAGCATCGCGCCAATCGGGATAATCGACTGGGTGAACTGAACGGGAACCCAAGTGAGCGAGATCAGCGTGTCGCCTTCGAGAACTTCAAGAACCTGAAGGCCGGCGCGCGCCATCAGCACGAAGAAGATCAACACGATCGCTTCGGCTGCGAGCAAGGCCGCCAGCCGTGCCTTGACCGGCATCGCCAGAAGCACCGTGTCAAACCCGATGTGACGGCGGTGAAGCGCTGCGAGCGCCGAGCCGTAATAGGTTATCCAGGCGAGCATGATCGCGGCGACTTCGTCATACCACGAAAAACTCTGGCCCGAGAGACGTGCAATCACCGCTGAAATCACGACGATGGTCAGAAGCACCATCAGCGAGATCGTGATCCATTCAAGCACTTTGCCGAGGATCGTGACAATCCGAGGTAGGAGTGAGTTCGAGAGCTGGTTCACGTCGCGCCTTGTCTTCTTGCAGGAGCCAAATGGAGGCTCACGCGGATCTGTATGGCTACAAGAATGAAAGGGCAGCGGATTGCCCGCTGCCCGTTACAAGCGTCAGTTGGTATTTGCCAGGCCCAGAACCTGGTCAATCATGTCCTGCCCGCCTTCGACCTCGTCGGCGAACGCCTTGTAGATCGGCGCGGATGCCTCGACGAACGCATCCTTGTTCGCCTCATTCACCTCGACACCGGCGGCCTTGATGACGTCCAGCAATTCGGTTTCCAGCTGGGCTGCCTTTTCGTAGGTGAAGTCCTGCGTGGACGCGGCACATTCGGTCAGACCGGCCTGCACGTCCTCCGGCAGTTTCGCAAATCCCTTCTGCGACGCGAGGATGTAGGCAGGTGTGTAGACATGCCCGGTGATTGACAGGTACTTCTGGACTTCCTGGAACTTTGCGGATGCGATCTGCGCATAGGGGTTTTCCTGGCCGTCCATCACGCCGGTCTGCAACGCGGTGAACACGTCCGAAAACGCCATTGGCGTCGGGTTTGCACCGTATTCCGTGAACATCTTCACACGCCACACGCCATTGGGCGTGCGAAGTTTGATGCCTTCAAGGTCACCCGGCACATTGATCGGCCGCGTGTTGTTGGTGATGTGGCGGAAGCCGTTCTCGGCCAGACCGACGATGTGATATCCGCCGCCGTTCGCGGCTGCCTGAAACTTGTCCATCATCGCATCCTGAACACGGCGCATGTGATCGCGGTCGCGGATGATGTAGGGCATCTCGAAAATGCCGAACGTGTCATCGACCGAAGACATGACGGACGAGGGAAGCGCGAAATCGACCTGACCCAGCTTCAGCTTCTGCAGAAGCTCCTTGTCCTTGCCCAATTGAGACGAGCCGAAGGTCTGCACCTCGACTTTGCCGCTCATCGACGAGTTCACACATTCCGCGAAATTGTCGACGCTTGCCTCGAACAGTGAACCAGGATTGCCGACATGGCCAAACTTCAGGGTGATGTCGGCGGCAAAGGCACCGCTTGTTCCGCCAATCGCAGCGGCTGTTGCAATAAGAATTGCCTTGATGGTCATGTGTGTTTCCTCCCTTGGAAATGTGACTGTTTTCGTCACTCTGCCGCGATTTGCGTGTTCTCCAGCATCGCCATCGCAGCTCCGACTCCCCCTGTGTTGTGGGGAATTCCGGCCTTTGTCAGACCCATTTCGACGCCTGCCAGTGTTGCGACCAGCATGAGATCGTTGAAGTCACCAAGATGGCCAATGCGGAACACCTTGTCGGCGACCTTCGAGAGGCCATTGCCCAGAGAAATATCGTAGTGCTCCAAAGTCGTTGCTCTGAAAGCATCTGCGCTGTGGTCTTCCGGGACCATGACAGCCGTCAGCACACCGCTTTCCTGCCCCTGCTTGTTGCAAAGGACTTCAAGTCCCCAGGTGCGGACGGCAGTACGTGCAGCTGCGCCGTGACGCGCATGCCGGGCGAAGACATTTTCCAGCCCTTCCTCGTGCAACATCTCAATGGCGACATTCAGCCCGTAAAGAAGGTTCGTGGCGGGCGTATACGGGAAGTATCCCGTCTTGTTCGGACCGACCATATCCGCCCAATCCCAGTATGACCGCTTCAGCATGGCCGAACCGTTCGCCGCCATGGCCTTTGCACTTATCGCGTTGAACGAAAGACCCGGCGGCAGCATCAGCCCCTTTTGCGATCCGGAAACCGTGACATCAACACCCCATTCGTCGTGCTGATAGTCGAGCGACGCGAGACCCGAGATCGTATCGACCATGAACAAGGCCGGATGTCCCGCATTGTCGATCGCCTTGCGGATGGCGGCAATCGGTGAAACGGACCCGGTCGACGTCTCGTTGTGAACAACGCAGACGGCCTTGATCTCGTGATTTCTGTCCTCAGCCAGATAGGCTTCGATCTGGTCCGGGTCGGCTCCGCCGCGCCAGTCGCCTTCAATGAACTCGGGCTTCAAATCCAGTTTTTCGGCGATCTTTTTCCACAATGTCGCAAAATGTCCGGTCTCGAACATCAGCACCCGGTCGCCCGGCGACAGGACATTGACCAGGGCCGCCTCCCAACCGCCCGTGCCCGAGGATGGATAGATCACCACGTTCTGCTCGGTCTTGAAGATGGTCTTGATCCCTTCCAGCGCCTGCGCACCGACCTTGGCGAACGCTGGTCCCCTGTGGTCAATCACCTGACCGGAGATCGCGCGCAATATGCGGTCCGGAACCGAACTGGGGCCGGGAATTTGCAGAAAATGACGACCAGCTTGTCTCATAAATCGAACCTTGTGGGACCTGCGTTTGAACGTGCGCCACAGAATGACATTGAAGTTGTGAATATGCAATTTTTAATTCATAATTCATTTTTTGAGTAGGCAAGCCGAGGATTCCTCCGTTGAACGACATTGCGCGTGAACTTTCAAAAAGGGTGTCGGGCGACCTGATGTTCGATCCGTTCTCGCGCGGGCGCTACGCGACGGACGCATCGATCTATCAGATGATGCCGGTTGGCGTGCTGGCGCCGAGATCCGAAGACGACATTCTGGCGGCGATTGACTGCGCGCGCAATCAAGGCATTCCGATCCTGGCCCGCGGCGGCGGCACGTCCCAGTGCGGGCAGACCGTCAACGAAGCTCTGGTTTTGGACAACACCGAGTATTTCAACGACATTCTCGAACTCGACGTCGACAACAGGCGCTGTGTGGTGCGCCCGGGCATCGTGCTCGATGAACTGAACCGGGTGCTCAAACCGCATGGGCTTTGGTTCCCGGTCGATGTCTCCACCGCGTCGCGCGCGACCATTGGCGGGATGGCGGGGAACAACTCCTGCGGCGGGAAATCCATCCGATACGGCATGATGCGGGACAATGTCCTGTCGATCGACGCGATCCTGGCTGATGGCAGCAAACACAGATTCGGGACGGGTCTTGCCGAGCAGAATGCGGTCTATCAGGCGCTTTCCCATGATCTTGCGGCGATCGGCCAGAGGGAAGCGGCGGAAATCGCTGCCCGGTTCCCCAATGTCATGCGCCGCGTGGGTGGCTACAACATCGACGCCCTGACTTCCGGACCCGAGACCCAGAACCTCGCGCATCTTCTTGTCGGCTCGGAAGGCACGCTTGCCTACACCACCGCGATCGAGCTGAAGCTCTCCCCGCTTCAGGACGGCAAGGCCCTGGGTGTGTGTCACTTCCCGACCTTCCATCAGGCAATGGACGCCGCACAACATCTGGTGACGCTCGATCCCGAGGGCGTTGAGTTGGTCGATCACACGATGATCGCGCTGGCCCGCGACATTCCGCTTTTTGCCAGGACGATCGAGAATTTTGTGACCGGCGCGCCGGAGGCTCTGCTTCTGGTGGAATTCACGCAAGCCAACGGGGCGCAAAAGTTAAAAGACCTCGACCAGATGATGGGTGACCTCGGGTACTCCTGGACAGGGACCGGCAAGGCCTGGGGCGGCGTCACCGCGGTGACGGATGCTGGCCTGCAGGGACAGATCGCTGAACTGCGCAAATCCGGCCTCAACATAATGATGTCCATGAAGACCGCCGGGAAGCCCGTATCGTTCGTGGAAGATTGTGCGGTCGAACTGCCTGACCTTGCCGCTTACACGGCAGGGCTCACGGAGATTTTTGAACGCCACGGCACCACAGGTACATGGTACGCACATGCGTCGGTCGGATGTCTGCACGTGCGCCCGGTGCTGAACCTGAAGCTGGACAAAGACGTCGCCACGATGCGCGCGATTGCCGAAGAGTGCTTTGATCTTGTCGCCCGCTACAAGGGGTCGCATTCAGGTGAGCACGGTGACGGCATCGTCCGCTCGGAATTTCATGAAAAGATGTTTGGCTCCCGGATGGTCGCGACCTTTGAAGAAGTGAAAAACCGCTTCGACCCGACCGACGTGTTCAATCCCGGCAAAATCGTCAATCCGCCAAAGATGGATGACCGCAGGCTGTTTCGCTATGGACCGGACTACCAGACCTCACCCTTGAAAACCGAACTGGATTGGTCCGAGTGGTCGGGGAAAGACGGCGGATTTCAGGGCGCGGTTGAAATGTGCAACAACAATGGAGCCTGCCGCAAACTGAAGGGGGGCGTCATGTGCCCGTCATTTCGGGTGACGCGCAAGGAAAAGGACCTGACCCGCGGCCGCGCCAATACCCTCCGTCTTGCGATTTCCGGACAGCTTGGACCGGACGCACTGGCATCCGACGAGATGGCAGACGCGATGAAGCTTTGCGTGTCCTGCAAGGGCTGCAAGCGCGAGTGCCCGACAGGCGTGGACATGGCGCGGATGAAGATCGAGGTGCTTTCCGCCCGCGCCAAGACACATGGCCTGAGCCTTCATGATCGGCTTGTTGGCTACATGCCGAGATACGCTCCCTGGGCGGCGAAACTGCCCTTTCTCATGAACCTGCGGGACAAGGTGCCCGGTTTGGCCAAAGCCACCGAACGATTGACGGGTTTCACAGCCAGACGCCCCTTGCCCAGATGGGACGCCAAACCGTTCAAGGACGCCGAGGTCAGCGCGACATCTGCACCGGACGTCGTCTTGTTTGCCGACAGCTTCAACCGCTATTTCGAGCCCGAAAACCTGCGCGCGGCAATCCGGGTTCTGAACGCCACGGGCAGTTCGGTTGATGTGGTAAAACCTGCCGGCAATGGCCGTCCGTTGTGTTGCGGCCGCACGTTTCTGTCGGTCGGGCTGGTTGACCAGGCGCGGCAGGAGGCCAACCGGCTTGTCGACGCTCTTTTGCCTTTTGCAGAACGCGGCGTTCCCATCATCGGCCTGGAGCCCAGCTGCCTCCTGACGCTTCGCGACGAGATACCGGTGCTGTTCCCCGGAGAGGACAGCGCAAGGATCGCAAAGCTGGCACTAATGCTCGAGGAGTTCATTGCCGATCAGAAGGACAATCCGCAGTTCACGTCACACCTGCAATCTCCGGCGCCCGAGGTCACTTTGCACGGGCACTGCCACCAGAAGGCAATGGGGATCATGCCGGCAATCGAACGAACGCTGGCACTCTTGCCGGACACCAAGGTTACCAAGATCGAAAGCAGCTGCTGCGGCATGGCAGGCGCATTCGGCTACGGTGCGGACACCTATGATACGTCGATAAAGATGGCCGAACTGGACGTTCTTCCCGCTGCGCGCGCCGCGTCCGGTGATGCCATTATCGTGGCCGATGGCACGTCCTGTCGCCACCAGATCGCAGATAACACCGATCGCAATCCGATGCACGTCGCCCAACTTCTCGACTTGGCACTGAAACGAGTGTAAACGCAGGAAAATGACTGATCTATCCGCGAACATGATAATCGAACGAAGGTCGCTTCACCTTGAATTGGTGGAGCGTCTGCGTCCTTTGATCATTGAAGGCCAAATGGCCCCGGACAAAAAAGTCCCCGAAAAGGCCCTTTGCGAACAATTCAGTGTCTCACGGACCCCCTTGCGCGAAGCGTTGAAGGTCTTGGCCGCAGAAGGGTTGGTGCGCCTGGAACCAAATCGCGGAGCATGGGTCACCGCGATCACGATCGAAGAGGTCGAAGAGGTCTTTCCGGTGCTCGCCGTTCTGGAGGGCCTGTCGGGGGAACTGGCCTGCGAAAAGATCTCGGACGAGGAGATCGCCAGGATCCGCTCGCTTCACGACGCGATGATACAAAGCTATCGTGACAGGGACCTGGCCGCTTATTTCAAGTTCAACCAGGACATCCATCTCGGCATACTTTCGGCAGCAAGAAACGAGACCCTGGCCAACTCCAGCATGGCATTGTCAGCACGCATGCTGCGCGCACGATATGCGGCCAACATGTCTGACGAGCGCTGGCGCGAGGCGGTTGACGAACACAATCAGATTATTCAGGCGCTGGAAGCGCGCGATGGCAAGAAGCTGGCGTCAATCCTGGTTGTTCACATGAAAAACAAGCAGAACTCGGTGATGCGCTGGTTGCAGAATGCACCCGACGATAACGGCGCCTAAGGCACATTGGTCTGAGTGCGCCTTTGACTTGCCGCTGTCGGAGTGACACCGCCCGCATCGCTTCTCACGCGGACGGGCGCCACACAGTCACTTTGTCAGCCTCTTGCGGGTTCATCCGGAAACGGTGCTTCCAGTCCGCAATCAGCAGCAAGCACATTCAGGTCGCGCCGCAGAGCGGGGTTCAGGGCAAGGCCGCCGGATCGGCGTGCATCGGCCGCCGCGGTCTTTCCATCACCCGGCAAACGCACAGGGTCATGCCCCGGAAGGGGTTCGGAGGCCCGCATCTCGTCAAAGACCCGGCTGGCGGTGCTCGCGAAGTCGTCCCCAATTCCGAAGGCAGCGGGGTCAAGTGCCATGACAAACAGCCCGGTATTGGTGGAAGACGTCGTGTCGTTCGTGAAGTCGACGACGTCTGATCCGAAGGCTGCCCCGTTGAGGACACCTGCCATAAGGCCGATAGCAACCGACAAACCAAATCCCTTCGGGCCGCCGATCGGCAGGAGGAAGCCCTCTGATTTTCGGCTCGGATCGGTGAGCGGCTTGCCGTCCCGTCCAACCATCCAGCCTTCCGGCATCTCCTTGCCCTGTTGCAGAAGCGTTTTTATCTTTCCCATCGCTGCAACGGTGGTGGCCATGTCGAATACGAAAGGATCGGCACCGGCCGCAGGCGCGGAGAACGCAATCGGGTTGGTCCCCAGAAGAAGGTCGGTTCCTCCGTATGGAGGAACGTGGTTTGCGCTTCCGACTGCCGCCGCCATGCCAAGCAGACCAGCCTCGGCCTGTGGCCTCACATAGAGCGCCAGGGGCCCGGCATGATTGCCGCGGCGGACGCCAACCCAGCCGATCCCGGCCGCACGTGCCTTTTCGATGGCAAGATCACGCGCCGCGGACATTGCAAGATGACCGAGCCCGTCATCCCCGTCGATCACGCCGGTGGCAATCGTTTCATGTGCCACCGTCACCGACGGGGTCGGATTGCAGCCGCCGCCGTCCAAACGCGCCAGGTACTGCCGCAGGCGGAAAACACCGTGTGTGCCGTAGCCGAAGATATCCGCCTCCACCATGAGCGTGGCGACCTTGACGGCATCATGTTGCGGCACGCCCTTCGACTGCAGCGCCGCCGAAACGAAATCGCGCAGGCGCTGCACCGGTATGGTGGATGGGTCAGTGATCGTGTGCACCTACGGATTCCTTCTGCCAGAAGACGATCCTGCGCTGGGTCCATTGCACGATCAGGTACAGCACCAACCCGACGAGGCTCAGATACAGGATCAGCGAGAACACCCGAGGCGTGTTGAGCTGGGAGGCCGCGACCCTGATCAGCTCGCCAAAGCCTTTGCCGCCGCCCAGGAATTCGCCCGTAATCGCGCCGGCCATGACGCCAACCGCGCCGATCTTGAGCCCCGTGAAGATCTGCGGCAGCCCGGTGGGAAGCTTCATCTTGATCAATGTCTGCATCCGGCTTGCGCCCATGGTCTTGAAGAGCATGCGGGCATTCTCATCGGCCGAATGCAGGCCCGCCGCCGTTCCGACCACGATCGGGAAGGTGGCGATAAACGCTGCCAAGGCCACCTTGGATTCGATGCCGAAACCCAGCCAGGCAACAAAGAGGGGCGCAAAGGCGACTTTCGGCATGGTGTCGATGGCGACCAGATAGGGCATGACAGCCTTTTCCCCGAACGCCGTTTCGCCGACGAGGACGCCGAGCGAGAAGCCGATGGCGATGGCAAGCGCGAACCCGTAGATCACCTCCTTGACCGTGATCCAAAGCGCGCCAAGCATGTAGCCGCCACTCAACAGATTGCTTCCGACAAAAATCATGTCGCTGAATGTCTCCCACGGCGTGGGCAGAATGATCGGCGAAACGAGCCCCAGGCGCGTCACCAGATCCCACGTGCCGATGAAAACCACGAACACGAATGTCATGGCGATCGAACGGGGCACGGAATCGATGAAGGCTACTTCCTGTACCCAGACGGTGTCGTCCGCCGCCCCGGTCTCCAGCCGCTGATTGGTGGGCGCATCAGTCACATGTTTTCTCCCTTGTCCAACATGCTGCGAATGTGATCCACGATCTCGCCAAATCTCGGCGTCGTCATCATGTCGAGCGTGCGCGGCCGGGGCAGATCGACGTGGACGATCTCTGCAATCCGGCCCGGGCGGGGTTTCATCACGACAATCTCATCCGACAGTATCACAGCTTCCTGGATGGAGTGCGTGACCAGAAAGGCCGTGGCGTCCTGCTCACGGCAAATTCTCTGCAATTCCATATTCATCATGTCGCGCGACAACTCGTCGAGTGCACTGAACGGCTCGTCCAGAAGCAGAACCGCCGGTTCGGTAATCAGCATCCGGCAGATCGACGCGCGTTGCGCCATGCCGCCCGACAGTTCATTGGGATAAACGTTCTCGAACCCTTTCAAGCCGACAATGTCGAGAAGGTCATGCGCCTTTGCTCTCGCCTGCTTGGCGGCCGCCTTGCCGTCACGGATCTCGATCGGCAGCACGATGTTCTCGACCGCGGTCTTCCAGGGGAAGAGCGTGGCCTGCTGGAACATCATTCCGATGTCCCGACGCGGGCCTGTAACAGGCTTGTCCTGAAGGATCACGCGGCCTTTCGTGGGTGGAATGAGCCCTGCCATGATCTTCAGCAGGGTCGATTTCCCGCAGCCGCTTGATCCGATGACCGACGTGAAGCTCCCGTGACGCAGGGTGAGGTCCACGTTCTCCAGCGCGACCACCGCGTTGCGCGCGTAGGTCTTGCTGACATTGGTCAGTTCGTAAACCGGCGCGTCAGATGAAGCGCCGGAGTTTTCATGTGCCAACGAGGCGTTCATCTGTCGACGGCCGCACTTCCGAGTTCAGCGAACTCATTGGTCCAGATCGCGTTCAGATCGTCGAGAGGCGCGGAGATCTCTCCGCCGGCGACAAGAGCGTCCTGCCACTCGCCCCAGACTTCCTCCGGATACCAGCCGAGATGCGGCGTGTCGCCGGCCGCGATCGTCTTGGAACGAACCGCGTCGAACAGTGCCGACTGAAACTCCTTGTCTTCGCCTTCCTGCGGATTGCCCGCGGCAAGGTGGGCAAGGACGGCTTCGCGATTGGCGTCATCGAGCGCGAAGGCATGGCCCTTGGCAAAGGCACGGCTCCACCCTTCGACAAGGTCCCGGTCGTTTGCAATGGTATCGGCCATGGTGGCGATGCCGTTGCCGAAGAACCGGCCGAACTCGGCGGGCGTTATGTCACGCACCTTCATGCCGCGCTGATTGAGAATGGCCGTATCCGCGGTAGACGCAGAGTAGGCATCAATCTCGCCGTTCAGAAACGCCGCGGTTGCCGGACCGCCGTCACCGACGGTGAGGAACTCAAAGTCAGTACCTTCGACCATTCCGGCACCTGTCAGCACGTTGCGGGCAAAGCCGACTTCCGCGCCGTCCGCCGTTCCGGTCCCGATAACCTTGCCGCGCAGGTCCTCGATTGACTGGTAGTCGGAGCCTTCCTGGACGGCGATGCCAAAGTTGCTCCGTGCGGCCACGTTGTAAATGTGCACCGCATTCACGCCGCGCGAGCGCGCCGCGATGAGCGGACCGGGGCCCGGGCGGCCGAAATGCGCTTGTCCTGCCGACAACGCCTGCAAAACGGCGCCTGAACCGTTGATGGCTTCGACAGTCACGTTCAAGCCCTCGTCCTCGAAGAAACCTTCGCCGATGGCGACAAAGACCGGAAACGAGTTGATGGCAGACGGGCTCGGCTGCACAAAGGTGATATCACGCAGGCCTTGTGCAAAGGCACCCTTTGCAGCCAATCCGGCGACGGGCACCGCCGCCAGCAACGATGTGAATGTTCTACGGTTCATCATACGCTTATTCCTCCCTTCGCATTCTTTCCAATCCCCCTCGTCCAACCGGCGTCTTCGGAAGATCGCTTAAACGGCGCGCACCGAGTTCGTGAGCGTGCCGATCCCTGAGATATTGCAAACGACGGTGTCGCCATCCTTTAGAAAACTCGGCGGGTCCATGGCGTATCCCACGCCCGCCGGCGTCCCGGTGGCGATGATGTCGCCGGGCTCCAGCGTCATGCCTTCCGACAACGAGGCGATAAGTGTCTTGATGTCGAAAATCATGTCCGCGGTGTTGCCGTTCTGCCGGATCTCACCATTCACGGTCAGCGAAATCGGTAACGCATGCGGATCATCAATAGCGTCCGCGGTCACGATCCACGGACCCATGGGGCAGGAGCCGTCAAAGGCCTTTCCCTTGAAGTTCTGCCCGCCATGGCGGCGCTGCACGTCCCGGACGGAGATGTCATTCAAAATGGTGTAGCCGAAGACATGTTTCATTGTGTCCGCCTTGGCGATGTTGCGCCCGGGCGTGCCGATGATCACGGCCAGCTCGACTTCGTAGTCGGTTTGCTTCGAAACGCTCGGAAAGGTCAGCACATCGCCACCGGGGCCGACGATGGACGTCGGCGGTTTCGTGAAGAAAACCGGGTACTCGGTTACGCCGACCTGTTGCTTCTGCGCCCGGTCTCCTTCGGTAATGTGTTCGGCATAGTTGCGACCGACACACAGAACGTTCTTGCGGATGTTGGGGATCGGCGCCAGCAGTTCCGCGCCTTCCGGCAGAATTGACGCGTCAAGGACACCGGCTTCCGCGTCGACCACGAGGCTGCGTGCGATATCGAGCGTCTCCGGCGGTCCGGCGATCAGATTGAGCATTGAATTCGCCTTCAATGCCTCCGCAGCAGGGTGCGTCAGGTGGTGCGCAGCCTTGGACAGGTTCAAAAGACGGTCGTCATTCAGGACGGCCGCACAAATATTCTCCCCACCGGCTGACACTGTGGCTAGACGCACGATCTTCTCCTCCCGACGCTGGCTTTTTTTGCGGCAGAGTGTCGCAATGTTCTGCGATCTCTTGCTAACCTTGCTGACAAGAGTTGAATGACTCTCGCTCTAATTCAATCAACCAATCAGCAAATTGGGCGGCGGTATGAACGAGACAGCCGAACTATCACAAAGACTGCGCGACTTGATCGACAGTGCCGGATATCGGTTGAACGACCGCATCCTGCCCGAGCGCGAACTGTGCAAACGTCTGGACACAACACGGAACCAACTGCGCAAGGCCCTCGCCGATCTGGAGGCTCAGGGATTGATCTGGAGGCACGTCGGACGCGGCACGTTTGTCGGCTCAAGGCCGGTCCTGAACCTTCAGGATGTCACCTACCTTCGCGACCAGATAAAGCCGGAACAGGTGGTCACGGTCCGCTACAACATTGAGCCCGAGCTGGCGCGGCTCGCGGCCCTGAATGCGAGCAATTCTGATTGTAAACAAATGAAAATTTGCGCTGAGAAGTGCCGCGAAGCAAAAGACTGGCGCGCTTACGAAGCCTGGGACAACAAGTTGCACCACGTCATCGCGCGCGGCACACGCAATCAGCTCTACCTGTATTTTTTCGAAACGCTGAATTCGGTGCGCCGCTCGATTGTCTGGGGCCAACCGCGCGATACCCGCAAGCCCGTGCCCGGCTATACCAGCTTCATCGAACACGACGCGATCGTGCGCGCAATCACGGCCAGAAATGGAGAACTGGCCAAGCAAATGATGCAGCAACACCTGCGCTCGGTGTATTCACGGATGATGCCGGAAGTCGTTTTGGGCGAGATTGAAGCCCAACCAATCTAAGAAATGGTTGCCCCAAACTCGTTGCCAACACGTTTATTTTTTGCGCATTCGGTCCAAGTCACAAAGTGAGCGGTCCCAAATCGGTATCGCGAGCCTGTAGGCTAACGACAACAGACCGCAAGCGAGGAAAACGATGTCTGAGCATGTTATCGAGACACCCAAGGTTCACACGATTCCCACGAGCGACGGCGGCGCATTTCCGGTTCGCCGTGTTTACTGCATCGGCCGGAACTTTGCAGCGCATGCTGTTGAAATGGGGCACGATCCCAATCGCGAACCGCCTTTCTTTTTTCAGAAGAACCCAAACAATCTCGATGCTTCGGGCGAATTTCCCTACCCCCCTCACACCTCCGACGTGCACCACGAGGTCGAACTCCTGGTCGGCCTGAAGAGCGGCGGCACGAACATCGCCCTGTCTGACGCGCTTGACCATGTCTGGGGCTACGGCGTGTCGCTGGACATGACACGGAGAGACCTGCAGGGCGAAATGAAGAAGATGGGACGCCCATGGGAAATCGGCAAGGCCTTCGAGCGGTCCGGGCCAGTGGGCCCGTTGCATCCGGTGTCCGATGTCGGGCACCCCGATCAGGGGCGGATTTCACTGACGGTGAATGGAGACCTGCGGCAGGAAGGTGATTTGAACCAGATGATCTGGAAAGTGCCGGAAATGATCTCCTATCTCTCGGAATATTTCGAACTCGCGGCGGGAGATGTGATCATGGCCGGGACCCCTTCGGGTGTGAACGCCGTCGAGCCAGGCGATACCATGGAAGCTAGCATCGAATCCGTCGGCACACTGTCCGTCAAGGTCGTCTGATGCCGCGTGCGGGGCATGATTGGGCGGTTTGGCCTTACTTGGAAAAGCTGATCGCCGGACGATGACACGTCAGAGCATCCTGAAAAGCGCCCATCAGATCCGTCCTGGGCCAATTGGGACGTTCAGGCAGACGTATGCGCCGGTACTCTCGGAGCCTCCCATGTTGCGTTCCGGCACGGGGCTGCTGCCTCAGGATAGCTCGGGCCAAGGTTGGCGCAGAGATAGGTTCTTGGAGGGGGGTGGTTGCTCCTCCCTCTTATGAACGCGTCAGCCCGATTTAAGCTGAAGTCTGTCTGGTGCGAACAAAGAAAAAGCCCGCAGGCAATTGCCGTGCGGGCTGTGTGTGGGTGTTTTGGTTGCGGGAGCAGGATTTGATGTTTTCTGCCCTTCTGCGTCGGGCTTTGCCCTCCTTGATGGGGCCCTGAGAGGTTCTTGCCTGTATCCACTGTCCAGATACGACAACAGCCTCACCCCTTACGGGATGAGGCTGTTGTCGAATTTGGTTGCGGGAGCAGGATTTGATTGTTTTCTGCCCCGTTGCGTCGGACGTTGTCCTCCTTCCGGGGACCCCGTCAAGTTAAAATCGGCGACCCCTTCCAACAAAAAAGCCGCCCTGTTGGGCGGCTGTTTTGTTGGTTGCGGGAGCAGGATTTGAACCTGCGACCTTCAGGTTATGAGCCTGACGAGCTACCGGGCTGCTCCATCCCGCGTTGTTTTTTGGTGCACGGGAACCTAGGTTTCCGGCGCGGGCTTGTGCTTGCCCGGTGATTTTTGTTTTGCGCGTCCTCGATCCTGGCGGATCTGCGGGCGTCGCGGGGCTGCTCCTGGTGCCGGCACCTTCGCATTTTTTGACTGGGTGCTGGTTTGGGCGTTGCCCGGAGGGTTTCATCGTTGAGTTTCAAACTGCGTTTAGCAGGCCTGGCGGCGACCTACTCTCCCACACCTTAAGATGCAGTACCATTGGCGCTGGGGAGTTTCACGGCCGAGTTCGGGATGGGATCGGGTGGGGGCTCCCCGCTGAGGCCACCAGGCCGGCGAAGCGCAGTTTTGTCGTGAACTGGTCTATTTCAGATAAGCATTGATTAATGAGAGCGATCAAGCCGAACGAGCTATTAGTAAAGCTAAGCTTCATGTGTTGCCACACTTCCACACGCTTCCTATCGACGTGGTGGTCTTCCACGGCTCTTCAGGGAGAACTGGTTTTGAGGTGGGTTTCCCGCTTAGATGCTTTCAGCGGTTATCCCTTCCGTACATAGCTACCCTGCAATGCGGCTGGCGCCACAACAGGTCCACCAGAGGTACGTCCATCCCGGTCCTCTCGTACTAGGGACAGATCCTCTCAATTCTCCTACACCCACGGCAGATAGGGACCGAACTGTCTCGCGACGTTCTGAACCCAACTCACGTACCACTTTAATTGGCGAACAGCCAAACCCTTGGGACCTGCTCCAGCCCCAGGATGTGATGAGTCGACATCGAGGTGCCAAACAATGCCGTCGATATGGACTCTTGGGCATCATCAGCCTGTTATCCCCGGCGTACCTTTTATCCGTTGAGCGATGGCCCTTCCACGAGGGACCACCGGATCACTATGGCCGACTTTCGTCTCTGCTCGACTTGTCAGTCTCGCAGTCAGGCAGGCTTATGCCATTGCACTCAACGAGCGATTTCCGACCGCTCTGAGCCCACCTTCGCGCGCCTCCGTTACCATTTGGGAGGCGACCGCCCCAGTCAAACTACCCGCCACACACGGTCCCGGATATTGTTGTACCGCGGTTAGATATCCATGACGACAAGGGTGGTATTTCAAGGGTGACTCCACCTCAGCTGGCGCCAAGGCTTCAACGTCTACCACCTATCCTACACATGTCGTGACGAATACCAGTGTGAAGCTGTAGTAAAGGTGCACGGGGTCTTTCCGTCTGACCGCAGGAACCCCGCATCTTCACGGGGAATTCAATTTCACTGAGTCTATGCTGGAGACAGCGGGGAAGTCGTTACGCCATTCGTGCAGGTCGGAACTTACCCGACAAGGAATTTCGCTACCTTAGGACCGTTATAGTTACGGCCGCCGTTTACTGGGGCTTCAATTCGGTGCTTGCACACCTCCTCTTAACCTTCCAGCACCGGGCAGGCGTCAGACCCTATACGTCGCCTTGCGGCTTCGCAGAGCCCTGTGTTTTTGATAAACAGTCGCCACCCCCTGGTCTGTGCCACCCCAATCCGGTTGCCCGAACTGAGGTCTCCCTTCTCGCGAACTTACGGGAGCATTTTGCCGAGTTCCTTCAGCATAGTTCTCTCAAGCGCCTTGGTATGCTCTACCAGTCCACCTGTGTCGGTTTCGGGTACGGTTTATAAGGTGGAGCTATTTCCTGGAACACATTCGCTGCACCCCCAATCCAATAAGGAGATACAACACACTGCATCCGTCACTACCACCAAGCTGCAGAATATTAACTGCATTCCCATCGACTACGCCTTTCGGCCTCGCCTTAGGGGCCGGCTAACCCTGCGCCGATTAGCGTTGCGCAGGAACCCTTGGACTTTCGGCGAGCGGGTCTCTCACCCGCTTTATCGTTACTCATGTCAGCATTCGCACTTCTGATATCTCCAGGACCCCTCACAGGTATCCCTTCGCAGACTTACAGAACGCTCCGCTACCGCGCATCAAAGATGCACCCGCAGTTTCGGTGTATGGCTTGAGCCCCGGTACATTTTCGGCGCGGGACCCCTTATTTAGACCAGTGAGCTGTTACGCTTTCTTTAAATGATGGCTGCTTCTAAGCCAACATCCTGGTTGTTTTGGGAGTCCTACATCCTTTCCCACTTAGCCATAACTTAGGGACCTTAACTGGCGGTCAGGGTTGTTTCCCTCTCCACAATGGACGTTAGCACCCACTGTGTGTCTGCCGGATAGTACTTCTCGGTATTCGGAGTTTGGTTAGGATCAGTAAGGCGGTAAGCCCCCATAGCCCATCCAGTGCTCTACCCCCGAGAGTATTCATCCGACGCTCTACCTAAATAGATTTCGCGGAGAACCAGCTATTTCCGAGTTTGATTGGCCTTTCACCCCTAGCCACAGCTCATCCCCGACTTTTTCAACAGGCGTGGGTTCGGTCCTCCAGTGCGTGTTACCGCACCTTCAACCTGGCCATGGCTAGATCACTCGGTTTCGGGTCTAATCCAACGAACTCATCGCCCTATTCAGACTCGCTTTCGCTGCGCCTACACCTATCGGCTTAAGCTTGCTCGTTAAATTAAGTCGCTGACCCATTATACAAAAGGTACGCTGTCAGGCGGTCATCAAATGCTTCGCATTAAATGACCTTCATTTATCGTTCACGCGCCGTACCGCACATCAAAGATGTGCTGGCGCTGCACGGGCGCGCCGCATAAGCGGCGGCGGCCGGTCGGCCTTGCGAAGCCTGACGGCTTCGACGTCTTCTCCATAAAACACTCTCATGGAAAAAGACTTCGGCGCATGAG
>NZ_OZ245929.1:1830000-1917500 GCF_965229775.1 Roseibium sp. | reverse complement strand
CCGGGATCGACCCAGAGACGCTCCACGCCCGCGCGCGTCGCAAGATCGATCCTTTCCCTGAAGAAGGTCAGCTGATGATCGAATATGTCCTCGGCGGGCGGAAGATAGTCCGCCGAACGGGCGTTTTCTCCCGGCGTGTAGCACAGGATAATGCCGGCCTGATGCGATGCGATGGCCTCGTAAAAGGCGCTGTCGTCGACACGCCCGGTCAGGTTGATCACGCCGGCACCGGCTTCCAGCAGCGCGACGCCGACTTCAGGGTGATAGGTCTCGACCGAAACCAGGATGTTTTCCTCCGCGAGCGCTTTCACGACCGGCCGCATGCGGTCGATCTGGCGCTCGATGGAGACTATGTCCGCCGTGTCTCCGGTCGATTCCGCGCCGATATCAACCATCGCCGCCCCTTCGAGCGTCATCCGCCTGCCGCGGTAAAGCGCGGCCTCGAACGTGTGGCAGACGGTTTCCCTGTAGGTGCTGTCCGGCGACAGGTTCAGGACGCCCATCTGGTAGGTCCGGTCCTCGAAGCTGCGGCCGAACTTCGGAAACGCGAATGTCCTGACCGGGGTCTCAAGGGCCTCCCTGTATTTCAGCCACAGCGGCAGGATGCGATCAGCGGAAATCATTGGACGGGCTCCGGGTCTTCAGGGAATTGAGAAAAGACTGTGCGTGGCCGCATGCGGGCGGCCGGAGAATCTGGGGGGTGTCAGGCACGCTTGCGCGTGATGCGGATGCCAACGGCGCCGGCCTCGTCAAAGATGTCGGGTTTCGTCACCTTCACCGTGACCCGGGACGCGAGCGGATTGGTCAGGACGAACTCGGCGATCGCCTCCGCCCAGTCTTCGACGAGATCCACGTGACCGCCGGCGCTCGCCTTTTCCTGAATGAAGAAGACGGTGTCCGCATAGGACACGAAGGTGCCGGTTTTGCGGACCGTTTCGCGATAGCCGGGTACCGTCTCGATCTCGACACTGAAACAGACGGACTGGCGCCGTCCTTTCTCGCTGTCGAGGATGCCGATTTCGGCCGGCAGCAGCAGATTTTCGATCAGGATCGTGTCAGGGCCGTCTTCAACCAGAGTGCGCGCAGCGTCCGTCGTTTCGCTCATCAAACATTTCGCTTTTCAGAATCTGTTTCAGGACATGGATGTAGCCGGAAGCCGCGAGAGGTCAAGAGAGGAGAACGTCCCGGGGTGGCGGCCGCGCTCAGGCGTCTTCGAAATAGTCGACGGCCTTGAGCACGCCGCGCAGTTCCGATAGACCCCGCAGGCGTCCGATGGCCGGATATCCGGGCGTGGACGTACCGGTCAGATCGTTGAGGATGCGGTGCCCGTGATCGGGGCGCATCGGGATCTGTTTTCCCGAGCCGGTTTCCATGCGGCGCAATTCCCGGACAATCGACACGATATCGATGTCACCGGCCAGATGGGCGTCTTCGTAAAAGCTTCGCGGGTCATCCTCGCGCCGTGTGGCCCGCAGATGGGCGAAGTGGATGCGGTCGCCTAGAGCGCGCGCAATGGCAGGCAGATCATTGTCCGGATGCACACCGAGCGATCCGGTGCAAAGCGTGAAACCGTTCGCACGGGAGGCGTTCATGGAGGCGATCAGCCCCAGATCCGCCAGCGTGCTTGCGATCCGCGGTAATCCGAACAGGGACCGGGGCGGATCGTCCGGGTGGATCGCCAGGACCGCGCCCGCTTCCTCGACCACCGGGAGAACGATATCGAGGAAATTGCGGAGGTTCTGAAACAGTTCCTGGCGGTCGACATTGCGATAGGCGGCAAGCCGCGCGCGGAACGTCTCGAGCGTGTAGCTTTCCTCCGAGCCCGGCAACCCCGCGATGATATTGGCCGTCAGCCGGTCGCGATCCTGTTTCGACGCGGCGGCGAGAAACGCCTCCGCTGCCGCGATATCAGCCGCGCTGTAGTCGGCCTCGGCGCCCTCCCTTTCAAGAATGAAGAGGTCGAATGCCGCGTAGGCGGCGAATTCAAACCGGAGCGCGGTCGCCCCGTCCGGAAGTTCAAAGTCCAGATCGGTCCGCGTCCAGTCCAGAACCGGCATGAAATTGTAGCAGATGGTCGTCACGCCCTGGTGCGCGAGCGCGCGGGCCGTCTCCGCCCAGTTGAGGGCCCACTTTTCCCAGCCGGGAGCTCCGGTCTTGATGTCCTCGTGAACCGGGATGCTCTCCGCGACGATCCAGCTCAGGCCGGCCGCCTCGATCATCTGCCGCCGCGCGGCAATCTCCTCTTCCGGCCAGAAGGTGCCGTTCGGAATTTCGTGGAGCGCAGTCACTATTCCGCTGGCGCCTGTCTGGCGGACATCCCTCAGCGACACCGGATCCTGCGGCCCGAACCAACGCCAGCTTTCGATCATCGCCTTGCCTTTTCTTTTGTTATCGTTCTCAAGGAGACGCCACTGCGGGCGTATAAAGGTAGCCGTCGAATTCCGGGTCTCCGACATCGGAGAGTTCGAGCAGCGTCAGGCGCACATTTTCGAGATGCTGCCACATGGCGCTTCTGGCCTGCTCGGCATTGCGGTGCCGCAGCGCCTCCAGGATCACGGCATGATCGTCAAGCCACCTGGTCCGGTAACTGATGTCGAAAATCCGGTCGTGCAGCCGCGCCCACATGGAACTGTTTTCCCGCTTGGTCCACAAGTCGGCGACCTGATCGACAAGGACGCTATTCTGGGTGGCTTCGGCAATGAGCAGGTGAAACTGCTTGTCGGCGAAATAGTCCTCGACGCCGTTCTCGATGGCCTTGCGCTCGAGTTCGAGGGTTTCGCGCAGCTTTATGATATCGTGCTTGGTAATCGTCGACGCCGCAAAGCCCGCGATGCTGCTTTCCAGGAGCTGACGGGCCTGCAGCAGTTCAAACGGACCGAAATCCGGCTTGTGCACGTTGAGGGAAATCTTCTCACCGGACGCGACATAGCTGCCGGATCCCTTGCGGACATCGAGGTAACCCTCGATTTCCAGCACGATGAAGGCCTCGCGCACGAGCGCCCTGCTGATCCCCAACTCGAGTGAAATCTGGCGCTCGGTCGGAAACTTGTCTCCCGGCCGATAGCCCTCATCGGTGATCCTTCGTGCGAGCAGCTCGGCTATTTCCTGGTAGCGACGTTTTCCACCCTCGCCGGTCATGAAGCCTTCCCTGCGTTCTTCTCTGCGGCGGCAATCTCGCGATAGTAGTCCGCCAGAATATGGAACGCTTTTTTCTTGGTTTTCTTGTCCGCGGCAATCAGCCCCTTATGGTTATAGCCATTCTGGAAGATGTTTTGCCGGCGTTCAACGCGAAAATCATAAAGGATCCACGGAGACATGCCCTTCACGTAGTCCAGTTCCCGCAAAACCGCGATCTGACGGCGATAGACCTCGGCCATGTAATCTTCGCTGAAAAGTCCGCGCGGCGGCCCGTTTTCGCCGATGACCCCATCGGCGCCGGTCTCCGAGATGACCACCGGCTTGCCCGGGTCGGAGTTCCTGCCGATTGCGGCCAGATCGTCGAAATTCTCCTCGTACCAGCCGTAATACTCGTTCAGGCCGATGATATCGATGTGGTCCGCGAGCCTGTCCTCGATCCGGTTGGCGGCATGGTTGACGAGACAGGCGGCAGAGGTCAGCCGGGTCGGATCGAGTTTCCTGGCGGTCTCGGCAAGGCCGCGCATGAATTCGAGCCTTGCATCCGTATCCGGATTTTCGTTGCCGACGGACCAGATGATCACGCTGGCCCGGTTCCGGTCGCGCTTGATCAGCTCGGCAAGCTGGTTCTCCGCGTCCCGATAGGTGGCCGGATTGGCAAAGTCGATCGCCCAATAGACCGGGATTTCCTCCCACAGGAGGAACCCCAGTTCATCGGCGAGGCGCGCCGCCAGATCATCATGGGGGTAATGCGCGAGGCGCAGATAGTTGCAGCCGAGGTCGCGCGCATGTTCGAACCGGCGCCGCAAGTCGGCTTCGTTCGTCACCTTGCCCAGTTCGGCATCATCCTCGTGAACGGAAATCCCGCGCAGGAACAATGGTTCGCCGTTGAGCACGATATCCGTGCCGGCGCGCTCAATCTGGCGGAAGCCGACCCGGTCCGAGACACGGTCCGCGCCGAAGGCAAGCTCCACATCGTAACGGACGGGGTTGTCCGGGCTCCAGAGCTCCGGCTGCACCGAGAGCGTGACCCGGCCCTTGCCATTGCTGACGGGTATGCCCGTTTCAACCGAAAGACCCGGAATGGACAGCATTGCCTCGCCCGACGAGGCTCCGCAGATTTCGATCTCCGCGCAGATTTTCGAAAAAGTACCGTCGGGCACGAGATAAAGAAAGAAATCCCTGATCAGGGCGCGCGGGGTCTCGAAGAGGCTCACATCGCGGTAGAGGCCGCCATAGTTGAACCAGTCGGTGTTGCGCATCGGAACCCGGTCGCGGGTGCGGGTGTTGTTGACACAGGCCATGAGCCAGTTCCGGCCCGGGCGCAAAAGACCGGTCAGCTCCACGCAGAACGGCGTCGACGCGCCATAGTGATTGCCGAGAAACTGCCCGTTCAGAAAGATCTTGCAGTCGTAGCCGGCGGCGCCGACATGCAAGAAGCGGCGCTTTTCGTCATCAACGGCGCCGACGTCGAGCGGCCGCGTGTACCAGGCGCTGCCTTCGAAGAAATACCACTTTTCCTTCAGCATCGCCCAGTTCGACGGGACCGGAACCGTCTCGCCCATGTAGGGATCGTAGTCCCAGGGCTCCTTGCGGTCCTCCGGTGCCTCCGGCAGCAGGGCGAACCATTTCTGCCGGAGACCGGTGTCCAGGAGATCGACACAGAAGTTCCAGTTGCCGTTGAGACTTTCAGATGCCCGCCCGCCCATGAAAATCAGGCCATTGTGGTTCAGAGACTGCGTGTTGAACGGGAGATCATAGTCTTCGTCATGCAGCGCCTGAAGCGCATTTTCGGCGAGTTTCGAGCGTTCGAGCATCTTTCCGGTCTCCGGTCGGGCCTTGGCTTACTGCGGAGCGATCGCCTTGATGCGGCCGATCAGGTCGGCGACGACCGGCGATTTTTCAGCCGCTTCCTCGTGCATCGGCAGGACCGCCTCGATGAACGGGCCCTTCTCGACCTCGATGAACTTGACACCGAGTTCGCTCTTGGCCGTTTCAACGGCTGCCGCGCTCATGGCATCCCACTGCTCGCGATGGAAGTCCATCGATTCGCGCGCCGCCTTGGTCAGGGCGGCCTTGTGGTCGTCCGACAGTTCGTTCCAGCTCTTGGAGGAGATCATGACCACAGAGGGGATCATGGTGTGACCGTCATCGGAATAGACCTTGGAAACCTCGCCGTGGCGCGCGGATGTCAGGGCCATCGGATTGTTCTCCGCGCCATCGACAACGCCCTGCTGCAAGGCGCTGTAGAGTTCACCCCAGGCGATCGGAGTGGGGTTGCCGCCGAGCAGTTCCACCATGCGGATCGCGGACGGGCTCGGCTGCACGCGGATTTTCATGCCTTCCAGGTCGGCTGGGGAGCGGATTTCCTTGTTGGCATAGAAGGACCGTGCGCCCTCGATATAGAACGCCAGCCCGATGAAGCCCTTGTCTTCGGACGCAGCGAGAATGTCCGAGCCGATGTCGCCGCTCAGAACGTCATAATAATGGTCGGCATCGACAAAGATGTAAGGCAGGTTGAGCGCACCGTAGGATTCCTCGAAGGCTTCGAGTTCGGACGCATTCGACCGGGCCATGTCCAGGGAGCCGTTCTGCATCAGCTCCATGGATTCGCGCTGGGTGCCCAGCTGCGCATTGGCATAGATGCGGATCTTCAGATCGCCGCCCGTTGCTTCTTCAAGACGCTCGGCCATGAACTCCATCGACTTGTGAAGCGGGTGGTCTTCCGGGTTGTTGTGATTGAGACGCAGGGTCTTGGCATTGGCAGCGGTTCCAATTGCAACAACGCCTGCAGCCAGCACGGCCGCGAGCTTCGCGAACTTCTTCATGATTTCCTCCCAAATGCAGGCCGGGCGAAAAAGACGCCTCAACGAGGAACCGCACCGGCCGCGGTTTCGCAGCATGGATCGCTGCGGATGGCGAATTGTTCGTCCAATTTTCAAAATCAGTCAACCTTTTTTGCAAAATTGGTTGACCAATTTAATTTCTTGACGCATGTCTTACACGGGCACGCGCCGCTAATGTTGCTTGAAAACGCAACGCGGACCGGTCTGGGAGGACAATCGTGACACGCATTACAAGAGGTGTGGACCTTGTCCTGCGCCTCGTCATCATCCTGGCATTCGCCGTTCTTGTTGCCTGCGTCATCTGGCAGGTATTCTCGCGCTACGTGCTGGAAAGCCCGAGCACGGTCACCGACGAGATGGCGCGGTTCCTGTTCATCTGGGTCGCGCTCCTGGGCGGCGCCTATACGCTCGGTCAGCGCCGGCACCTGGCCATCGACCTGCTTCCGCAGATCACGCATGGCAACCTCAGGCTCTCGGTCAATGCGGGTATCATCATCGCCATCGCGACCTTCGCGGCGCTGGTCATGATTTACGGCGGCCTGGACCTGGTGAACCGGACGCTGGCAACCGGACAGGTCTCGCCGGCACTCAGACTGCCCATGGGCCTTGTCTATGTCGCGATCCCCTTTTCTGGGATCTGCATCTTCTATTACTGCCTGACCTTCCTGGCCGATCTCTTCCGCACAGGCAGGGGACCGAACGATCAGGACGGCGCGCCCAGGGCGGGCGGTCCGCTCGACTGACCGACGCAGGATATTGAGGAACTAAATGGATATTCAGTCTGTCCTCGTCCTGTTCGGGACGTTTGCACTGCTCATGATACTCGGTGTGCCGATCGCCTTCTCGATCGGTCTTGCGGCCTTTGCCACTTTCCTGCTGTTCATGTCGTTCGACCAGTCGGTCTATATCGTCGCACAGCAAGTGGCGTCGGGACTCGACAGCTTCACGCTGCTGGCCATTCCGTTCTTCATCCTGGCCGGGAACATCATGAACCGCGGCGGCATCGCGATGCGCCTGATCGAGTTCGCAAAAGTGCTGGGCGGCCGTCTGCCCGGAGCCCTTGCCCATTGCAACGTGATCGCAAACATGATGTTCGGCTCGATTTCCGGCTCCGCGGTCGCGTCGGCCGCCGCCGTCGGCGGCGTCATGGCGCCCTTGCAGAAGAAGGAAGGCTATGACCCGACCTACAGCGCCGCTGTCAACATCGCGTCCTGCCCGACAGGCCTGCTGATTCCGCCGAGTTCAACCTTCATCGTCTATTCGCTGATCACGAACGGCACCTCGGTCGCAGCCCTTTTCGTTGCCGGGTACATTCCGGGGATTCTCATGGGCCTAAGCCTCATGGTCGTCGCAGGGATCATCGCGAAACGGCGCGGCTACCCCGTCGCCGAACGCCCGAGCGGGTCGGAGGTCGTGAAGAAGGCGGCCGATGCCATGCTGCCGCTCGGCCTGATCGTCATCGTCATGGGCGGCATCATCGGCGGCATCTTCACCGCCACGGAAGCCTCCGCCGTCGCGGTCGTCTACACGCTTTTCCTTGCCGTGATCTGGTACCGTGAAATCACACTGAAGGAGCTGCCGGGGATCATCCTGGAAAGCGCGGTGACCACGTCCATCGTACTCCTGATGATCGGCTGCTCCATCGCCATGTCCAAGGCGATGGCGTTTGCGGACATTCCCTATTCGATCTCCGACGCACTGCTTGCCCTTTCGGAAAACCCGATCGTGCTTCTGCTCATCATCAACATCGCGCTTCTGGTCGTCGGCACGTTCATGGACATGACGCCGGCGCTGCTGATCTTCACGCCGATCTTCCTGCCCGTGGTTGAAGACCTGGGCATGGACCCGGTGCATTTCGGTGTCGTCATGACGTTCAACCTGTGTATCGGCATCTGCACGCCACCGGTCGGGTCGGCGCTTTTCGTCGGCTGTTCGGTGGGCGGTGTGAAGATCGGTCAGGTCATCAAGCCGATGCTCGGATTTTACGCGGTCCTGGTATCGCTGCTATTGGTGATAACCTATTTCCCCGCGCTCAGCCTGTTCCTGCCGCGCGTCCTTCTGGGGTACTAGACCATGAAAGCACTCAATGCCTGGCAATTCCTGGCGCGCACCGAAAACGGCGTACGCCTGATCGTCGAAGGCCGGCACCATTTCAACGTTTCGGTCCTGGAACAAGACCTCATCCGGATCTCGCTTCTGAAGGACGGCCAGTATCGTCTCGACAGGACCTGGGCGATCGCTCCAGCGCGCGACGTTCCTTTCGAAGGCCGGAAACGGGATGACATATCCGGATTCTCCTGTCCCAATTTCCACCTGAACGAGAACGACGACGGCCTGACACTTGAAACCGGAACGCTGCGTCTCAAAATTGGTCGACCACTTGCACTGATCTGGGAAGCGCGCACGGAACCGGCCGGTCCCTGGCAGGAAGTCGCCCGGGACAGGCCCCTGAACGCCTACATGCTCGGACGCAAGGATCACCGGAACCAGCACCATCTTCTCAGGCACCCGGACGAGACATTTTACGGTCTCGGCGAGAAGTCCGGAGCGCTTGACCGGTCCGGCCGGCGCTTTGAAATGCGCAATCTCGACGCGCTCGGCTAT
The DNA here is from genome assembly GCF_965229775.1 of Roseibium sp. Taxonomy (GTDB): domain Bacteria; phylum Pseudomonadota; class Alphaproteobacteria; order Rhizobiales; family Stappiaceae; genus Roseibium. Next base: position 1,908,915 of record NZ_OZ245929.1, on the reverse strand, counting down.
GACGCCAGAACCACGGACCCGCTCTACAAGCACATCCCGTTCACGATCACGGACAAGGGCGCTCTCGGCGCCTGCGGCCTCTTTTACGACACGCTGTCCTCCTGCTGGTTCGACCTCGGCAACGAAAAGGACAATTACCACCCGCCCTTCCGCGCCTTCCGGGCCGAAGACGGCGACCTGGACTACTATTTCAGCTGGGCGCCCTCGGTTCTTAAGATCGTCAAGCGCCACCACTGGCTGACCGGCGGCACGGCCTTCATGCCGCGATGGGGGCTGGGCTATTCCGGTTCCACCATGTCCTACACGGATTCGGAAAATGCGCAGGAGCGTCTGCAGGAGTTTCTTGCAAAGCTCGATGCGGAGGACATGCCGTGCGACAGTTTCCAGCTTTCGTCCGGCTATACCGCGATCGAAGGCAGGCGCTACGTTTTCAACTGGAACACCGACCGCTTTCCCGACGTGGAAGCGTTGACGTCCTCCTATGCAGCGGCGGGCATAAACCTGATCGCCAACATCAAGCCCGTCCTGCTCGATGATCACCCTCTCTATGAACAGGCTGTCGATGCGGGTCTCTTCATCCGCGACAGCGAGAGCGGCGAGCCGGAACAGTCGCCCTTCTGGGACGGTACCGGATCCCACCTCGATTTCACCAACCCGGCAACCATCCGCTGGTGGCAGGACAACGTGACCGTCAAACTGCTCGACCGGGGCATCAAGAGCACCTGGAACGACAACAACGAATATGAAGTCTGGGATGATGATGCGCGCTGCGCGGGCTTCGGCGAGCCGATCCCGATCAGGCTGATCCGGCCGCTCCACAGCCAGCTGATGACGCGCGCTTCCTTCGAAGCCCAGCAGCAGGACCAGCCGGACAAACGGCCCTACCTGATCTCCCGCTGCACCTCACCCGGTACGCAGCGCTACGCCCAGACCTGGACCGGCGACAATCATACGAGTTGGGATACCCTCAGATGGAACATCCCCATGGGGCTAGGACTGAGCCTGTCCGGCTTTTACAATGTCGGTCACGATGTCGGCGGCTTTGCCGGACCGAGACCGGACCCCGAGCTGTTTCTGCGCTGGGTGCAGAACGGCATCTTTAATCCCCGTTTCACAATCCATTCCTGGAACGATGACGGGACGGCCAACGAAGCCTGGATGTATCCCGAAATCACCCCACTTGTCCGCGACGCGCTGAAACTCCGGGCGAGGCTCCTTCCGTATCTCTATACCCTCCTCTACCAGGCGGTTACCGATGGCGAACCCATGCTGCGGCCGCTGTTTCTGGATCATCCCGATGACCCGAACTGCAGAACAGCGGAATTCGATTTCCTTCTCGGAAAGGACCTGCTGGTGGCAAGCGTTGTCGAACCGGGTGCCAGAACGCGGCGCGTGACACTGCCTCAAAACGCGGATGGATGGTGGGCCTTTGACGGCAGCACGTGGCATCCGGGCGGCGATGTGCTGGAGGTTCCCGTGACCGACGCGACGATACCGCTGTTTGTTCGCGGCGGCACCGTGCTGCCGATGGCCGCGCCCAATCTGCGCTCCGATGCGGCTTCCGACACGGAGCGGACCTGGTGCATCTACCCGCAACCAGAGACCCGTCCGCTGCGCACATCCCACACCTATGACGACGACGGTGTTTCACGCGACGCACTGACAGACCGCCATTGCCTCACGACGCTGAAGCTTTCCCGCGAGATGGGCGCGCTGCGGCTTGACTGGTCCAGGTCCGGCACCTGGGAACCCGCCTATTCCGACGCCCGGATCTGGCTTGCAGGTCAAACCGGTCTTATCGTGAATGATCGCGCCCGCTCGGCGGGCGACACACTCAGTCTCAATCCGGCCCGGTAAAACATGTCCGATCCAACTTTTGCCATTCAAGGCATTCCCTATGACCGCGGCGCCCTGCGGCCCAGGATATTGCATCTGGGCTTCGGCGCTTTTGCGAAAGCGCATGTCATGGCGTTCCACGACGACATGCTGCGGCAGACCTCCGGGGACTGGGGCGTCATCGCCGCCCGGCTTCATTCGGGTGCGGATGAACTGACGAAGCTGGACGAGGCGGGCGGTGTGTTCACGGTCGGCGAGATGTCGGGCGCCGGGCTGCACTTGCGGAAAATCGGCTGCGTCACCGGAACACTGCATGCCAGACGGGACGGACTGCCGGCGCTGCTGTCCAGGATCGCCGATCCCGGGCTTGGCGTGATCACGTTGACGATTACCGAAAAAGGCTACTGTCTTTCGGGCAGTTCTCTGGATCTTTCCCATGACGGCATTCGAGAAGACCTGGCCAACCCCGAGGCACCCCGGACTGCGATCGGCATCCTTGCACGAGGGCTTGCGATGCGGATGACTGCCGGCGCGCCCGGCGTGACGATCCTTTCCTGCGACAACCTTCCCGCCAACGGGCATCTTTGCCGCCGGGCGCTGCTCGACTTTGCCGAACAGCTTGACCCGAAGCTGACGGAATGGATCGAGACCTGTTGCCGCTTCCCCTGTTCCATGGTCGACCGGATTACGCCTGCCATGACGGAGGCATCGCACCGGGATCTCGAAGCGGCCCTTGGACGGCCGGATCCCAACGGCATCTTGTGCGAGCCGTTTCGCCAGTGGGTCATTGAAGACCGTTTCGCGGGCGAGCGTCCGCAATGGGACCTTGCCGGAGCGCAATTCGTCGCCGATGTCGCGCCCTTTGAAGAGATGAAACTGCGCCTTTTGAACGGGTCGCACTCCTTTCTTGCCTATCTGGGCGCGCTGGCGGACAAGGAAACCATATCGGACTGCATGAACGAGTCCGTCCTGAAGTCGGCCGCGCAAAAGCTCATGCTGGACGAGCAGGCGCCGACCCTTCACGTTCCCGGCGGTGTCGACATTTCACGCTATGCCGCCGATCTCATCGAGCGCTTCTCAAACCCGGCGCTTCAGCACAAGACAACGCAAATCGCGTCGGACGGCAGTCAGAAACTGCCGCAAAGACTGCTTGCGCCGATCCGGCACCATCTCGGCACCGGCCGCCCCTGGCCGCTGTCCGCTCTGGCGGTTGCCGGCTGGATGCATTATTGCCGTGGTGCATCGGAATCTTCCGCGGCCCTGCCGCTCAACGATCCGCTTGCCGAGCGAATCCGGTTGATTGCCGGACAGTCCGATGGCACCGGCTACGTCGACACCCTTCTGTCGCTAACGCCGGTCTTCGGTGACGAGCTTCCGGCGTCGCAGGCCTTTGCGGACAAGATCCGGTCCGCTTACCATGACATCGGCTCCCGAGGCGTGATCAACTCGATCGCCGCATCGCTCTGACAACAGGACGCATTTCATGACCGCACCATTTCTCGGGCCGGACTACTTTCTAGACACGGCCACGAGCCGCCGCCTCTACCACGAGGTTGCCGCACCGCTGCCGCTGGTTGATTTTCACAATCACCTCGATCCGGCCGCGATTGCAGACGACAAGCACTGGTCTTCCATCGGCGAGATCTGGCTGGAAGGCGATCACTACAAATGGCGGGTAATGCGCTGCAACGGTGTGCCTGAAGACCTGGTGACCGGCGCCACCGATTTCCGGGAGAAATTCGACGCGTTCGCAGAGACGATACCGCACTGTGTCGGCAATCCGCTCTACCATTGGACGCACCTGGAACTGCGCCGATATTTCGGCTGGGACGGCGTCTTCGGTCCGGATACGGCTGCGGAGGTCTGGGAGGTTGCTAACGAGACGCTCTCAAAGCCGAGCCACGGTGCGCGGGGCCTGCTTCATCAGATGAATGTCAGTTACGTCGGCACCACGGACGATCCGACCGACGACCTCGCGCATCATGCCAGGGCACAAGCCGATCCGGAGTTGGGTTTCAAAATCGCGCCGAGTTTCCGGCCCGATAAGGCGCTGTCGCCGTCAGCGCCCGGGTTTGCGGATTATTGCCGCACGCTCGAACGGACGTCGGGCGTCACGATCACGCGCTTCGACGATCTCATCGAAGCGCTGCTCAAGCGGCTGGACCATTTCATCGCCTTCGGCTGCAAGGCAAGCGACCACGCCCTGAACGAACTTCACGCTTTCGAAAAACGCTCTTCGACGGACCTAGACGGCATTCTTGCGCTCGGTGCCAACGGCGCGCAGGTCTCACCCCGGGACGAGGCCGATTTCAAGGCTGCCGTCCTGACGGAACTCGGGCAGGCCTATCGCGATCGCAATGTGGCGATGCAATTCCATATCGGCGCACAGCGCAACAACAACAGCACTCTTTTCAGCCGTCTCGGCCCCGATACGGGCGGCGATTCCATGTCCGATCAATCGGTTGCGGGTCCGTTGAACCAGTTACTCGACCAGATCGACAGGCGCAAGGGTCTGCCCCGCACCATCCTCTATTGCCTCAATCCGGCCCTGAACGAAGTGATGGTGACGACGGCGGGCAATTTCCAGGACGGCTCGGAGCCGGGCAAGATCCAGTCCGGGCCGGCGTGGTGGTTCAACGATCAGCTGGAAGGCATGGAACGGCATCTCAACCAGGTCGCGCAGATGGGACTGCTTTCGCGGTTCATCGGGATGCTTACCGATTCGCGCTCGTTTCTCTCCTTCCCCCGCCACGAATATTACCGGCGCCTGGTCTGCAGGATGGTCGGACGATGGGTTGAAGACGGAAGCATGCCAGATGACAGGGACTTGACCGACGGTCTCATCCGCAGGATTTGCCACGAAAATGCCCGCGACTGGTTTGTTGAGTAAAAGCAGCGCGATAGGCTGACCGCGCACGCCTGTATGCGCCAAAGGTCATCGTTGCTGGCATTCTCCCTTTCCCCTATCATGCGGTCCGGAGACCCGGTCAGGAGGCAGATCCGGGCAACGAGGGAGGAGAGCCTCGGCATGACAGTGACGCACGAGCCCTGGCTCGTTGCGCTTTCCCTGGTAATGGCCTTTCAGGGAAGCTTTGTTGGTTTGAGTCTGGCCGTTCAGGTCAGAAACGCGGTTGAACCGAGACGGCGGCTGCTCCTTGCCGGAGCCGCGCTGACACTGGCTCTCGCGATCTGGTCGATGCATTTCGTCGGCATGCTCGCCGTGAAGTTTCCGCTCGGCGTCGATTTCCTCGTGCTGCCGACGCTTCTGTCTTTCCTCGTGTGCGTGCTTGTCGTCGGCGTCGCCGTCTTCACCGCCAGCAACCGCAGGCTCACGTCCATCAGGCTCGGGCTGGCGGCATTCGTGATGGGCGCCGGCATTTGCACGATGCACTATCTGGGCATGTACTCCCTGCACACGTCTTTGCAGATGACCCACAACCCGACCTACGTCCTGGCGAGCTTTCTGATCGCCTTCAATGCCGCCGGCCTGGCCCTCTGGCTGCTGTTCGGTCTCGGCAAACGGCCGCCTCTGGTGATTTCGGCGGCCGTGATGGCGCTTGCCATATCGGCGATGCACTACACCGCGATGACCGGACTGACCTACGAGCTGACGCAGAGCCCCGACCAGCTGTCCGCTCCTTCGCTCGCGCCGGGAACGCTCGCGATTTTCGTATCCTGTGTCGCATTCCTGGTATCCGGTCTGTTCCTGCTGGCTCTGGTTCCAAGCGAAACGGCAGCGCCGGCACCGGCACCGGCACGCAGTGTCGCGGAGACCCCGGCCACCGAACCGGTGCAGACTGCCGAGGCCGAGGAGGCGGACACCGCTCAATCGGTGGAAGATCCCTCGCGCCGGCCTGCAGCCGGTCTTCAGGCCGTTGCGTCAAAGCCACGGGTGTCGGCGCCCGCGTCCCGGCGGACTTTGCCGATCGAGCGCGACGGGCAGAAAACGCAGATCAGCGTGTCCGATATCTCCGCCATTCACGCGGATGCCCACTACACCAAGCTTTACGACGGCGAACGGGAACATTTCTGCCCGCTTTCGATCAGCGAGGCCGAACAGCAGCTGGATTCAAAGGTGTTCAAGCGGGTCCACCGCAGTCATATCGTCAACCTTTCCCGGGTCACCAGTTTCAAACGCTCCGGTGACGGTGGCGTGCTGGTGCTCGAGGGAACCGACGCGCAGACGGTTCCCGTCAGCCGGTCCAGATGGAGCCGCATTCGCGAGAGACTGACGGCCCTTTCAGATACGTCCGACCAACCGGATCAGGCCGCCCCCGCGGAGTAAGCCGAACGGAATTGCATCTGCCGGCCTTAGGTGATGGACCCATAAATGAGGCGGAAATGGCATGCGAAATGGCGATATCCCGTTAGGAAGGGTGTGCGGAGCGGGCTTCCTGCCCGGTCAAGCACGCTGACGACGTTGGGTGAAGCCATTTCCATGTCCTTCGGATTTGACCGGATTGCGCATCAAACCATTTCCGCCTCATTTATGGGTCCATCACCTAGTGTGTGCGGTGCAAAAATATCGATTTTTTGTCGCCATTCGTGCGAATTGCACGAAATACGTCACTTTCGCCGCCAGACAGGCCAACGCCGCAAACGCACGAATTAAGCGCTGATCTTTCAGAGACTTTCGCCGATTTTCCCCGTTCCTGGCTCCCTGCAACTCGTGAAATACGTCAGGCTTTCTGACGCATTTCGTGCCCGGGACAGCCGCCTTCGATGTATTGCACGCGGTGTTCCGTGAATGCTGCCTTGAGTGTGCAGTGCACCCCTTATCACCCTTGGAGCATGTGACATTCCGCCGCCCAGGCGTGGCGGTCTGTGTTTGCCGATTGACTGACACTGGACGCGACAGACAGCAAGCGGCGCCCGCTTCCGGAGCCATCCGGGACGGCGAATGGGAGGAGAGAGAACGTGATCCCCGGTGAATTCACCTATCACAGGCCATCATCCGTGGCCGAAGCCGTTGCCATCCTGGCAAGTCACGGCGATGAAGCGCGGCCCCTGTCCGGCGGCCACAGCCTGATCCCCATGATGAAGCTGCGCATGGCAGCCCCTGAGCATCTTGTCGATCTCGGCGGCATTGCCGATCTGAAGGGCATCAGCGAGGACGGTGGCACGATCACCATCGGCTGCATGACGACCCAGCACGAGCTGATCGACTCCGACCTTCTGTCCGCCAAGCTGCCGATCATCCGGGAAACGAGCCTGCTGATCGCCGATCCGCAGATCCGCTACATGGGAACGCTCGGCGGCAACGTCGCCAACGGTGACCCGGGCAACGACATGCCGGGTCTGATGCAATGCCTCGGCGCCACCTATGTCCTGACCGGGCCGGATGGCGACAGGGAGGTTGCGGCGCGCGACTTCTACGAAGCGGCCTATTTCACGGCGCTGGCACCGGAAGAAATCCTCACCGCCGTCAAGATCCCGGTTCCGCCGGCCGGTCACGGCTATGCCTATGAAAAGCTCAAGCGCAAGGTCGGCGATTACGCCACGGCCGCCGCCGCCGTTGTCCTCACCATGAATGGTGGCACGGTTGCCAGCTGCTCGGTCGCGCTGACCAACGTGGCGGACACGCCGCTTCATGCAGCGGACGCCAGCGCGATCCTGACCGGATCGACACTGGACGAGGGCACCGTGGCGAAGGCTGTCGCAGCCGCGGAAGCGATCACCGATCCGGCATCGGACGGACGCGGCCCGGCGGAATACCGCACCAAGATGGCCGGCATCATGATGCAGCGCGCGCTTGCACGCGCCGCCGAACGCGCCGGCGCCTGACACCCTGACCGAGGAAAAACCAATGAGTGATATCGAACAGATCCCGGTCACGGTGACCGTAAACGGCAAGAAGGTGCAGCGCTTCGTCGAACCGCGCACCCTGCTGATCCACTTCCTGCGCGAGGAACTGAACCTGACCGGCCCGCATATCGGCTGCGAGACCTCGCATTGCGGTGCCTGCACCGTCGAGATGAACGGCATGTCGGTGAAATCCTGCACGCTTTTTGCCGCCCAGGCGAACAATGCGGAGCTGACAACGATCGAAGGAATGGCCAATCCCGATGGCACGCTGTCGGCCCTGCAGGAAGGCTTCCGCCAGATGCACGGTCTCCAGTGCGGCTATTGCACGCCCGGCATGATCACGCGCGCGCACACGCTCCTGAAGGAAAACCCGAACCCCACGGAAGAGGAAATCCGCATGGGGATTGCCGGGAACCTGTGCCGCTGCACCGGCTACCAGAACATCGTCAAGGCCATCCAGTATGCCGCCGACCAGCTCAACCAGCCTGAAACCCAGGAGGCTGCAGAATGAATGACATGACCCCGACACGGGAACAGCGCGAAGCCGCCCTTGAAGGCATGGGCTGCAAGCGCAAGCGCGTGGAAGATGTCCGCTTCACGCAGGGCAAGGGCCAGTATGTGGATGACCTGAAACTGCCGGGCATGGTGTTCGGCGATTTTGTCCGCTCGCCCTATCCCCACGCGAAGATCACCAAGATCGACGCCACCGAAGCCCTCAAGATCCCGGGCGTGATCGCGGTCCTGACCGCCGAGGATCTCAAGGGTGTGAACCTTGCATGGATGCCGACACTGGCCGGCGACGTGCAGATGGTTCTGGCCGACGGCAAGGTTCTCTACCAGAACCAGGAAGTCGCCTTCGTCGTGGCGGAAGACCGCTACATCGCGGACGACGCCATTCAACTGGTGGAAGTGGAATACGAAGAACTGCCGGTTCTGGTCGATCCGTTCAAGTCCATGGAACCGGATGCCCCGGTTCTGCGTCCGGACCTCGAAGGCAAGACGGAAGGCGCGCATGGACCGCGCAAGCACCATAATCACATCTTCAACTGGGAAGTCGGCGACAAGGACGAAACCGCAAAGGCCTTTGCCGAAGCGGACGTGACCATCAACGAGATGATCTCCTATCACCGGACGCACCCGTCGCCGCTGGAAACCTGCCAGTGCGTCGCGTCCATGGACAAGGTGAAGGGTGAACTGACCGTCTGGGGTACGTTCCAGGCTCCGCATGTCATCCGCACGGTTGCCTCGCTGCTGTCCACGATCCCTGAGCACAAGATCCACGTGATCGCGCCTGATATCGGCGGCGGCTTCGGTAACAAGGTGGGCGCCTATCCGGGCTACATCTGCTCGATCGTGGCCTCCATCGTTACGGGCGTTCCCGTGAAATGGGTCGAAGACCGGATGGAGAACCTCTCCACGACGTCCTTTGCCCGCGACTACCACATGACCACGGAGATCGCCGCAAAGAGCGATGGCACCGTGACAGGTCTGAAAGTGCACGTGCTCGCCGACCACGGCGGCTTCGATGCCTGTGCCGACCCATCCAAATGGCCGGCAGGCTTCTTCAACATCGTCACGGGGTCCTATGACTTCCCTGCCGCTCACCTGTCGGTGGATGGCGTCTACACCAACAAGGCGCCCGGCGGCGTGGCCTATCGCTGCTCGTTCCGAGTGACGGAAGCCGCCTATTGCATCGAGCGGGCGATGGACATTCTGGCGCAGAAACTGGACATGGATCCGGCAGACCTGCGCATGAAGAACTTCGTCAAGGCGGATCAGTTCCCGTATCAGTCGGCGCTCGGCTGGGAGTATGACAGCGGCGATTATCACACGGCCATGCAGAAGGCGATGGACACGATCGGCTACCGTGAACTGCGCGCCGAACAGAAGGCCAAGCAGGAAGCCTTCAAGCGGGGCGAGACTCGTGAGGTCATGGGCATCGGCGTGTCGTTCTTCACCGAGATCGTCGGCGCCGGCCCGTCCAAGAACTGCGACATTCTCGGTGTCGCCATGTTCGACAGTGCGGAGATCCGCGTGCACCCGACCGGGTCGGTGATCTCGCGCATGGGCACGAAGTCGCAGGGCCAGGGCCACGAAACCACCTGGGCCCAGATCATCGCAACGGAAATCGGCATCCCGGCCGCGGATATCATGGTCGAGGAGGGCAACACCGACACGGCGCCCTACGGTCTTGGCACCTACGGCTCCCGGTCGACGCCTGTCGCCGGCGCCGCCATTGCGCTTGCTGCCCGCAAGATCCGCAACAAGGCGCAGATGATCGCGGCGCACATGCTGGAAGTATCCGAATATGACCTTGAGTGGGACATTGACGGGTTCCAGGTGAAGGGCAATCCGGAAGCGCGCAAGTCGATGAAGGAAATCGCCTGGGCGGCCTATCATGCCCCGCCGCCCAACATGGAACCGGGCCTGGAAGCCGTCAGCTACTATGACCCGCCCAACATGACCTATCCGTTCGGAGCGTATTTCTGCGTCATGGATATCGACGTCGATACCGGCGTCGCCGCGACACGCCGCTTCTACGCCCTGGACGACTGCGGCACGCGGATCAATCCGATGATCATCGAGGGCCAGGTCCATGGCGGCCTGACGGAAGCCTTCGCCATCGCGATGGGTCAGGAAATCCGCTACGACGAGACGGGCAACGTGCTCGGAGCGTCCTTCATGGACTTCTTCATCCCGACCGCCGTCGAGACCCCGCACTGGGAGACCGACCATACGGTGACACCGAGCCCGCATCATCCGATCGGTGCGAAGGGTGTCGGTGAAAGCCCGAATGTCGGCGGTGTTCCGGCATTCTCGAACGCGGTCAATGATGCATTCCAGTTCCTCGGCAGCACCCACATCCAGATGCCCCACGATGCGTGGCGGATCTGGCAGGCTGCCAAGGACCTCGGCGCACACGGCTGAGTGAACAGGGCATTGCGGGACGGCACCCCCCTCACCACGCCGACACCCGCGATGCCCTTTTTCGTCATTCCACGGTTCAACCGTGGAATCCGGACCGATGCGGTCCCGTTGCAAAAAAGCCTCGCAAAGTTGCGCGGCAACGGGCTGGATTGCCGGATCAAGTCCGGCAATGACCGGACAGAGTTTCTCAGGTGACCAAGACAAGTCGGATGACCAAGACAAGGGAACAATTGGCGAAAGCGCTCTCGGAAACCGGCTACGTCGCGGATGACGGGCTGGCGACGGCGTTGCTGCTGACGGAGATGCTGAACCGGCCGCTTCTTCTGGAAGGAGAAGCGGGTGTGGGCAAGACGGAGGTCGCCAAGGCTCTTTCGCGGCTGGAGGAGACCGACCTCATCCGCCTGCAGTGCTACGAAGGACTTGACCGTTCCGACGCGATCTACGAGTGGAACTACCAGCGGCAGCTTCTCGCCATCAAGGCGCGCGAGGGGACCGGCGCGGCGGCGGAGCAGGTGGAAGAGGCCGTCTTTTCGGAAAAATACCTGCTGGAACGCCCTTTGCTTGCCGCCATCCGCCAGGAAAAACCGCCGGTTCTGCTGATCGACGAGGTCGACCGGGCCGACGAGGAATTCGAAGCCTTCCTGCTGGAAATCCTGTCGGATTACCAGGTTTCCATCCCGGAGCTCGGCACGGTCGAGGCGACCAGCATTCCGCGTGTGGTGCTGACATCGAACGGCACGCGGGAGCTCTCCGACGCGCTGCGCCGGCGCTGCCTCTATCACTATGTCGACTACCCGACGCCGGACCGTGAGGCGCGCATCCTGCTTTCGCGCGTCGACGGTCTCGATGCGGCGCTCGCGCTGCAGATCGCCGAACTGATGGGCAAGCTGCGCAAGGAAGACCTGACAAAGGTCCCGGGCGTTGCGGAAACAATCGACTGGGCCGCGGCGCTGCTCGGGTTGGGAACGAAAAACCTCCACGAAAGCCGGGAACTCGTTTTCGAGACGCTCGCCTGCGTCCTGAAAACCCGCGAGGACCAGTCGCGCGTCACGCAGGAAGTCACGGACCGCCTGCTGGGCAAAGTGGCATGATGCAATGACTGCGACGCTGACCCTGTCGAGTGAAGAGATCGGAGCGGCCCTTCGGCAGCGCCTCGCCGGTTTCGTGCGCTCACTCAGGGACAGCGGCTTCAAGGTCGGCCTCGCGGAAACACGGGATGCGCTGCTGCTCTTGCAGAGCCCGGCGGTGCGCAAGGCGCACACGCTCAAGCGCGCCTTCCGGTCCCTGTTTTGCGGCAGGCTGTCGGACTGGAAGGTGTTTGACGAGCTTTTCGATGCCTACTGGGCCGGGAAAGGCGTGAAGTCAGGCGTGAAGGTGTCGGGCACCAGCACGAAAAAGAGCATGAAGACGATCCGGGAACTGATGGATGTCCAGGGCACGCGTCAGGACACGATTGCCGGTGATGTCGAACGGCAACCGGGCGAGGAAGACGAAGACACGGACGACAGCCCGTCCGGACGGCGGGAAGGCGCGAGCATTGCTGACAATCTCGGCCAGGTCGATTTCCACAAGATGCAGGATCCGGAAGCGACAGCAAAGGCACATGAGCTGGCGGAACGTCTGGCGCGATCGATGCGCGTGCGTCTGACGCGCCGCGACAAGCAGAAGCGCAAGGGGCCGCGCCTCGACCTCCGCAAGACGATACGGCACTCGATCGCTCATGGCGGCACGCCGATCGAACTGATCCGCAAGGGACCGCGCCAACGGCAATTGCGGCTGGTGATCCTGCTGGACGCCTCCGGCTCGATGAACAATTACACGGCCGTTTTCACCCGCTTCGTGCATGGCATGCTGGACAATTTCCGCGAAGCCGAAGCCTTCCTGTTCCACACCCGCCTTGTGCATGTTTCCTCCGCGCTTTCGGAGCGCGACGCGGCGCGGGCGCTCGACCGCATGGGCCTGATGGCCCAGGGCGTCGGCGGCGGCACCAAGATCGGCGAAGCGCTCGCCGAGTTCAATCGCTGGCACGCGGCCCGGGTCATCCATTCACGCACCTGCGTGCTGATCCTGTCCGACGGCTACGACACCGGAGAACCGGACGCCCTGGGCGAGGAAATGGCGAAGCTGCGACGGCGCTGCAAACGCATCGTCTGGCTCAATCCGCTGATCGGCTGGCAGGGGTATGAACCGACGGCGGGAGGCATGCAGGCCGCCCTGCCGCATATCGATCTGTTCGCGCCCGCACACAATCTCGACAGTCTCGCAGCGCTCGAGCCCTACCTGGCGAAGTTGTGATCCCATGGGAGATGAAGACATGAAACACACCTCCATCCCAGGCCCGCACGAGGGCGCTGCTCCCGAGCTGACCAATGACCTCCAGCCGCTGATGAGCCGCCTGCAGGACGCCAGCGAACCCTTTGCGCTGGCAACCGTCGTCAGAACGATATCGGTGACGGCAGCAAAGGCAGGTGCAAAGGCCGTGATCGCCAGGGACGGCAGCATTGCCGGTGGCTGGATCGGCGGCGGATGTGCGCGCGCCGCCGTCGTCAAGGCGGCCAAAGCAGCGCTTGCGGATGGCGAAACGAGGTTGATCTCGCTCCAGCCGGAAGACCTGCTGTCGGATCTCGGCGTGGAAGCCGGCGAAGAGCGCGCAGGCGTCCAGTTCGCGAAGAACATGTGCCCCAGCCAGGGCACGATGGACATCTTCGTCGAACCGGTCCTGCCGCGCCCGAGCCTGGTCATCTGCGGCGCGAGCCCGGTCGCCTTCGCGCTTTCCAGGCAGGCACCGACCATCGGCTTCGACGTCACGGTCTGCGCGCCGAAGGAAGACCACGCGTCCTTCCCCGGTGCCAACCGGCGGATCGAGGGTCTCGGCCCGGATGCGATCGGAAACGCGGACACCTATGTCATCGTCTCCACCCAGGGGCGCGGTGACCTTGCGGCGCTGGAAGGCGCCCTGTCCGTGCCCGTCCGCCACGTGGGCTTTGTCGGCAGCCGCCGCAAGATCAGTGCGCTGAAGGACAAGCTGAGGGAAAAGGGCTTTGGCGACCCGGAGCTGGAGCGGATCGAAGGGCCTGCCGGGCTCGATCTCGGTGCGATCACGCCCGAAGAAATCGCCCTGTCCATTCTCGCGGAACTGCTCGTGATCCGGCGCAGGGGCCAGCGCCAGACCAATATTCAATATATCTGACATCTCAATCGGAGTACCCCACATGCAAATGAACGACAGCCAACGGATCGAAGCCCCGATACAGAAGGTCTGGGAGGCCCTGAACGATCCGGACGTGCTGAAAGCGTCAATCCCCGGCTGCGAGGAACTGACCAAGCATTCCGACACCGAGATGGAAGCAAAAGTCAAACTCAAGGTCGGACCCGTGAAGGCGACCTTCGGCGGCAAGGTGACGCTGAACGACCTCGATCCGCCCAACGGCTACACGATCGAGGGCGAAGGCTCCGGCGGTGTCGCGGGCTTTGCCCGAGGGGGTGCCAAGGTCCGGCTCGAGGAAGATGGACCGGACGCGACCATCCTGCACTATGACGTCGATGCCAAGGTCGGCGGCAAGCTTGCCCAGCTCGGTGCACGGCTGATCGATTCAACCGCGAAACGGCTGGCCGGCGAGTTCTTCACGGCGTTCGCCGAACAGGTCGCGCCGAGCGCATCCCAGGAAGAGGCTGCTCCGGAAGACGGTACGACAGAGGCTCCCGAGCAGAAAAAGGGATGGCTTGGCGGTCTTTTCGGCGGCAAGAAAACGGAAGCGCAAGCGGAAGAAACCGCTACTTGATCATCCTGGCGCCCGGGCTCAGGCCGGGGCGCCGCGTGTCCGAGGGAGGAACACATGCAAAACCCGCAATCCAGAAGCACCGCCGCCCTGCGCGAGATCCGGCAGGACCCGTCGCTCATGCTCGCGCTGGCCACCGGAACGGTTCTGACCGCGTTCCTGGTGACCGTTCACGCGTGCTGCATCGGCCTTGCCACACCCGACCATCTGGCCGCCCTGCTGCAGATCTGCTCGCCGCTGGGGTGAGGCTCCGCGCCGTCAAGGTCACCCCGGACAAGCGAAGCGCCGATCCGGGGCCTACTCAAATCACCACTTGTCAAAGCGCAAGGCAATCGCCTGAACCGCGCCCAAAAAATGGCCTATCACTCTGCAAACGAGTGGGCCCCGGCTCTCGCTTCGCTCGGCCGGGGTGACGGCTTGAAAAAAACCGCAAGCGGCCAGTCAAACGCGACCCGCGTCGCTTGATCAGGCCGGGGCCTTGATCTTGCGCAGGTAGGGCAGGACCGCGTCGAAGTCACCGAACCTGGCCCGGGCGTCGTCATCGTTGACACTCGGCGGGATGATGACGTCTTCACCGACATTCCAGTTTGCCGGCGTGGCAACGCCCTTCGACGACATCTGCAGTGCGTCGAGGGCCCGGATGACCTCGGCAAAGTTCCGGCCGACCGTCATCGGATAGGTCATGGACAGTTTCAGCTGCTTGTCCGGTCCGATGATGAAGACAGAACGGACGGTCGCGCTGTGCGCCGGGGTCCGGCCATCCGGCAGGTAGGCCTCCGCCGGCAGCATGTCGAACAGCTTGGACACCTGCAGTTCATCGTCGGCGATGATCGGGAAGCCGGGGGTCGCGCCGGAGACCTTTTCGATGTCCAGCTTCCATTTGCGATGGTCTTCCGCGTTGTCGACCGAGACGCCGATGACCTTGGTACCGCGCTTTTCCCATTCGTCCTTCAGTTGCCCGACAACGCCGAACTCGGTGGTGCAAACAGGTGTGAAGTCCTTCGGATGGCTGAACAGGATTGCCCAGCTGTCTCCGATCCAGTCGTGAAAACTGATCTGGCCCTGATCGGTCTCAGCCGTGAAATCCGGCACGGTGTCATTGATGCGAAGCGACATGGAAAGTTTCCTTTCGGATATTTGCGAAAGCGACAGACAGCCTCCCGCTGAATGCGATGCTTTACCTAGGGTCAGGACGCATTGATTTGGTTGAATTGGCGCAGCAAACGGCGATGAGCTGCAAGGAAAAACGCAACAAGCGGGCTTTCTGCCCGGTCGAGCGGTTTGACGGTGCGGATCGAAGCCGTTTTTGCGTCCTGCAGGGATAGGGTGAATTTGCCCGGCAACGTCGTTGCAAATCTTTGGAAACCAGACGGTTTCCTGCAGCTTTGCGCCTCGTATCCGAACAAATTCATCCCTACCAATTCATCCAAATCGATGGGTCCTGACCCTATGTCTTCCGCGCCCGATGAGCAATGGCCTCACCGATGATTATCTCTTTCCTGACGCGTCAGACCCGCGAGTGAGCTTACCACTCCGGTGAAAAATGGAAATGTTTCCCGGATCGCCTGAAGAGACGGCGCTATGCGCCCCAGGTGTCGCTCAGCTTGTAGCCTTCCGGCCAGGGATCGTGCGGGTCGAGCATGTGCTGATGGATACCGGTGATCCAGCCGCGCCCGCTGATCTGCGGAATGATGCCGGGCACGCCTCCGACCGTCGCGGTATCCAGGATCTTGCCGGTGAAGGCCGATCCGATGATCGAAAGCGCTTCAAACTCCTGTCGGAGGCTCATCTGGCCCCTGGCCGCCATCAGCGCCATGCGTGCCGAAACCGCCGTGCCGCAGGGCGAGCGGTCGACCTTGCCCGGCTGGATCGCAATCGCGGAACGCCCGGTATAGCCTTTTTCGGTTTCGGTCAGCGGACCGCAGAATGCGCAGAAGGAGATGTGATTCCAGTCCGGGTTCTCGGGATGCGAAAAGCCAAGCTGGTCATTTGCCGCATTGGTGATGCGCACGCCGAGCCTTGCGATATCCGCCGCTTCGCTTTCGTTCATCGCAAAGCCGAGGCTTGCAGCGTCCACGACCACGAAACTGTCGCCGCCGAAAGCGGTATCGACCGTCAGGGTTCCCAGACCCTCGACCTCAAGCGCGACATCCATCTTGTCAGCAAAGCTGGCGACATTCCGGACGTGGATCTTTTCCGCCTTGCCGTCCCGGCAATCGGCGGTCAGATGCACCAGCCCGCCCGGCGCTTCAAGCACCAGTTCCGTGACTGGTTCGGTCATCGGCAGAATGCCGCTGTCCAGCAATACGGTCGACACGCAAATCGAGTTCGATCCGGACATCGGCGGCGTGTCTTCCGGCTCCATAATGATGAACGCCGCATCGGCGTCCGGATGTTTCGGTGGCACGAGCAGATTGACATGCCGGAACACGCCACCGCGTGGTTCGTTCAGCACAAAATTCCGCAAGGTCTTGTCATTGGCCACAAAGCTGCGCTGTTCCCAAAGCGTGTCGCCCGGGGGTGGTACGACCCCACCAACGATCACATCGCCGACTTCGCCTTCCGCATGGCACGAAATCACATGAATGGTCTTGCTGCTGCGCATGACGGACCCTTTATGAATAGCGGGCGGCAGCTTTGCCGAGCGCGTCGAAAATCGGAGTGATGCCAAGTCCGGGACGATCTGCCGCCGTCATCCGGCCGTTGACACGCTTTGGCGCGCCTTCGGCGATGTCCACGGTTCCATAGCTGTTGAAGTCTGTCGCGGAAAACGTGAAGTCCGCCGGTGTCGACCTCGCAAGATGCGCAATGGCCGCCGTGGTGATGTCCCCGCCCCAGGTGTCTTCGATCGTCATCGGAATGCCATGCGCGACGCACAGATCCCGCATCAGCTTTGCCCGCGTGAGCCCGCCCACCTTGGAGATCTTCAGGTTGATGCAGTCCATCGCATCCTCCGCAAGGCTGCGCACAAGGATGTCCGGGCCGTCGATCACCTCGTCCAGGACAAAGGGAAGCCCCGTGCGCCTGCGGATCGACAGGCATTCCTCGTAGGTCATGCAGGGTTGCTCTATATAAACGTCTAGCGAGGAAACCGCACCAACCACGCGGGCCGCCTCGTGGCGCGTCCAGCCGGTGTTGGCATCGGCAACGAGCAGATCCGAAGGCTTGAGCACGGCGCGCGTCGCCTGAATGCGCTGAATATCCTCATTGGCATCGCCGCCGACTTTCAGCTGGAACTTTGTGTAGCCTTCAGCGGCATAGCCTTCGATCTTCCGCGCCATGACGTCCGGCGCTTCCTGGCTGATCGCCCGGTAGAGCACGACATCGTCCTGCGCGGATCCGCCGAGCAGCGTATAGACGGGCTGATCCGTCGCCTTTCCGAGAAGATCCCAGCACGCAATGTCGATGGGCGCCTTGGCATAGGGATGCCCCCGCAGTGCGGTATCCATGGTGCGGTTGATGGCGCCGATATTCAGAGGGTCCTGTCCCAGGAGGTGCGGCGCAAGCTCCTCCAGACCTGCCCGGACACCGCGCGCGAAGCTCGGCAGATAGGCCGATCCGAGAGGGCAGCATTCCGCATAGCCCTTCAGGCCCTCGTCGGTCACGATCTCGACAACCGTGCTGTCGAACACCTCCACGAAATTCCCGTTCGACCAGCTGTAGCGCCCCTCCTTGAGCGGCAAGTCGACCTGAAAGACATTGATCGCGGAAATTTTCATCGGAGTTCCTTCAAAAACGGTGGGCGGAAAACGGGGTCATATCGATGGGCGGAGCCGTGTCATTGACAAGGTGGATAACGAGTTCGGCTGTCCCTGCCGATTGTGTCAATCCCAGATGGCCATGTCCGAACGCATAAATCACCCGGTTGTCCTGCGGCGATCGGCCGATGACCGGAAGACTGTCCGGCAGGGACGGACGATAGCCCATCCATTGATGCCCGTCCTCGCCGGACAAACCGGGAAGGAACTGCCTGGCCTTTTTCAGAAGCGTCCCGGCCCGCCGGTAATCCGGCGGCAAGAACAAGCCGCCAAGTTCGACGGCACCGCCCACCCGGATGCCGTCGCCGATGCGCGTGACCACGAAGCCATGCCCCGGAAAGGTCAGATGGGTTTTCAGATCGAAGGCTCCTGCACCGAGCGTCGTGTTGTAGCCCCGCTCGGTTTCCAGCGGGAAACGGTCCCCGATCGTCCCGGCAAGATGATGTGACCATGCCCCCGCGCAAATAATGACCTGACCGGCGCGCCACTCAGTGCCGGGCCCGCAGAGCGCGACGGCCGCTTCTTCCAGGTTGATGGCGTTGACCTCGCCGGTCTCGACGTATCCGCCGCGCGCAACGAAAGCATCGGTCAGGTGTTTAAGCCAAAGCGCGGGATCGACGGAATTCATCCAGCGCGGGGTGAAGCCGGCATGGGTGAACCGCGTATCCAATCCCGGCTGAAACGCGGCAATCGCATCCGGCGTTTCCAGCAGTTCGAAATCGATGCCGTGCGCGCGGCGCAGATCCCAGGAGGGAAGACTGGCGCGGTACTCCGCCTCGCCTTCATAAAGCTGCAGCTGGCCTTCCCGGCGGACGAGGTGTTCGCCGGCCGTTTCCCGGACCATGTCCTCCAGCGCGCTGTGCGCCGTTGCCATCAGATCCGCCTGAGCTTTCACGGCAGCGCGGTAACGGTCCGGGCGGCTCGCGCGCCAGAAACGGAGCAGCCAGGGCGCAATCTGCATGGCGTAGCGAGGCGGGACCGACAGGGGACCGAGCGGGTCCAGCAACCATTTCGGTGCCTTGCGCATGATCCCGGGCGCGGCCAGCGGCTCGATATCGGCGAAGGCGAACGCGCCGGCATTCATCTCCGACGCTTTCTGCCTGCCGTCATTGCGGTCCAGCACAAGGACGGACCGCCCGCTCGACTGCAGCCGGAGCGCCGCCGAGATGCCGACGATGCCGCCCCCGACAACAATGATATCCTGCGTTTTGTCTCTCATCCGCGTGTCCACGAAACCCGCCTGAACCCGGTTCAAAACCTAAAAGCGTATCCCTGAGCGATAGGGATCCGCCGGATCGAAGTTGAGGGTGGCATCGGAGGTGACAAATGCCTGTCCCGTGACCGTCGGAATGACCCTTGAACCCGTCCCTTCCCGGTAGCTGATCCGGTAGGTGCTGCCGATGACGCTCTCCTGAACCCACTCCTGACCGGGTGCGAGCAGACCGTCTTCGGCAAGGCAGGCGAGCTTGGCCGAACACCCGGTCCCGCAGGGCGACCGGTCATAGGCACCGCCCGGGCACAGGACGAAGTTGCGGCTGTCGGCTTGCGGGCTGACAGGAGGGCCGAAAAGCTCGATATGATCGATCCAGGCGCCGTCCCGGCCGGTGATCCCGTTGTCCTCGAGGGCCTTGCGGATGTTCAGAGTCAGATCGGTTAGCGGCCGGATGTTCTGCGGGACGAGATCCAGCGGGCTTTCCTTGACAAGAAAAAACCAGTTGCCGCCCCAGGCGACATCACCGGTAACGGCCCCGACGCCCTCGACCTCAACGGTGACATCCTTCAGGTGACGGTAGCTTTCAACATTGGTGACGGAGACCGTGTTGGCATCCTGGAGCAAAATTTCCACCACGCCGACCGGCGTTTCAAGCTTGTGACGGCCCGGGCTGATGCGCTCCAGATAGGCTAGGGTCGCGCCCAGGCCGATCGAGGCGTGGCCGCACATGCCGAGGTTTTGCAGATTGTTGAAAAAGATGACCGACGCGGCGCAGTCGTCCCGGGACGGGGGCAGCAACAGCGCGCCGATGATGGCATCGTGACCGCGCGGTTCAAGAACCACGGATGCGCAGAAATCAAGGTAATCCGTCTCCAGGCGCGCGGCGCGTTCCCTCAAGGACCCCGTTCCGAGATCGGGTCCTCCTTCGATCACCACGCGGGTCGGTTCACCGGCCGTATGGCTGTCGATCACGCGCATTCGGCGATCACCCCATCCTGCCGGGACCAGTCGGCGTACCAGGCCCTGAAGAGCGCATATTGCGCCTCGACGTAGTTGCGCTGCGCATCGGTCAGCGCGTCCGTCTCGTTGAAATGCAGACGGTAAGCGTCGTCACCGTTCAGAACCATCAGGTGCTTGTAGTAGAGCACCAGGTCCGGACCCTCATCGAAACTGGATAGAACCGCCATGGCGTCCTCCAGTTCCTGCGCGCACCGCCGCGCTTCGACATGGCCTTCGGCAGCTCTTTCGCACAGGCGGACGAGATGCAGCACTTCCTTTGGGATCGCATTGCCGATGCCGGTGATCGCGCCGGTCGCTCCGCAATTGACATAGCCGTGCAGGACGGCCGTATCCACGCCGACCATCAGGGTAACGTCATCGTCCTTCGAGGTGATGTTCTCCGCCGCGTAGCGCAGGTCTGCCTTGCCGCCGAATTCCTTGAAGCCGACGAGGTTCGGAAACGCCTTGCGAAGCTCGAAGAAGAGATCGGCACGCGTCGCAAAGCCGTAGTAGGGGCTGTTGTAGATGACTGCGGGTAACGAACTGGCAGCGGAGAGGATCGCGCTGAAGTGGCTGCGCTGCGCGGCCGCCGAACTGCCGCGCGACAGAACGCGCGGGATCACCATCAGGCCGTGCGCACCGACGTCTGCACCATGCCGGGCATGCGCGACGGCTGAGGCCGTGTTGATCGCGCCCGTGCCGACGACAACGGGTACACCCGCGCTTACAAGCCGCTCGACGCCTTCCATGCGCTGCGCATCCGTGAGCAGCGGCCAGTCGCCCATCGAGCCGCAATAAACGACCGCGGACATGCCGGCAGCAATCAATTCCTGTCCCTTTGCAACAAGCGCATCATAATCCGGTGTGCGATCGGGCAGGCAAGGGGTCATGAGGGCCGGCATCAATCCGGTAAAGACGTTCGAGGGCATCGATCACTCCTTGCTGCAGATCTTCCGCATTCCGTGGGCATCCACCGCGTGAATGCACATCATCGCACAATGAAACCTTGCCAGCGCCAGCAATACCGGGCGTTTCCCGAATGACATCGCCGAATTGCTGTCCGCTGGAAAAGACGGCTTGAGGGATTGATAAATCAAATTGGATCCAATATTCAATATCAAATATCCGAAAAGTGACATCGTCCGCGAAACGTAAGCCGGCGATGCCGGTGAGGGACACGGCCTTGAAACTGACTTCAATGGACATTTCCGCGACAGCTTCCGCTTCATCGATCGTTTTCGAGGCGCTGCGCAAGGCCATCATTCAGGGACAACTTGAAGAGGGCGAACCGCTGCGCCAGGACGAAATCGCCCGGCTGTTCAACACGAGCCGGATTCCGGTCCGCGAGGCGATTTCCCGGCTGGAAGAGCAGGGGCTCGTCAAGACCCGGCGTTACAAGGGCGCGTTCGTCGCACAACTGTCGCCCAAGGAGACGGAAGAAATCTTCAATCTGCGGGCACTCCTGGAACCGGAGATCATCCGGAATGCGGTTCCGCGAATGACACCGGCGCAACTGCAAGAGGCGCGTAAAAAATGCGCGGCGTTTTCATCGTCGCCGGACCCGATGGAATGGGGCGATCTCAACCGGGACTTCCATGAAACGCTCTACAGTGCGAGCGACCTGACGTTCTTCAAGGAAATTGCACACAACGCCATCGACCGGGTCGAACGCCAGATCCGCGCGCAACTGGTCATGTCAAACGGCATGGACCGCGCCGACCGGGAGCACACCGAGATCATAGACGCCTGCGAAGCAGGAGACGCGGACCTTGCGGCCGACCTGACCCGCCGCCACATCGAAGGCGCAAAGGCGTTCCTTCTGGAACACTTGACCGAAGCCTGAACGCCGATCTCAGTTGGAGACTTGACTGAAACCGGTTTGATCAATTATATAGCCAAATGGCTATACATTATCAAAATTCGATGGATCGCGCGTTTCACGCGCTCGGCGACGGGACGCGGCGCCAGATCATTTCCATGCTCGCCAGAAACGGTGCGCAATCGGCAAATCAGTTGCGCGCGCCCTTCAACGTCGCCCAACCGACGATCTCCAAACACCTGAAGGTGCTGGAGACGGCCGGTCTCGTCCGCCGCGAGGTCACCGGGCGCGTGCATCTGTTCCATCTGGAAACCGACCCGCTGCAGCAAGCCGAAGACTGGATCGCCAGCCATCGCAATTTCTGGGAAGGCACACTGCGCCGCCTCGATAAGTTTGTCAGCACGGCGGATCAGGAAGACGGCCAGACATGACGGAGCCGCAAGTCCCGCTGATCGTCCGCAGGATCATCAACGCGCCGCGCACGCGCTTGTTCGACGCGTTCGGCGACGCGCAGACGCTGACGCAATGGTTCACTCCCGACCCGGGCATCACGGTGGATGCGCTGGAATTCGCATTTGAACAAGGCGGACGTTTTCGCTTGCGCTACCGGATGCCCGATGGCCGGACACCCTGTGTCGCCGGTGTGTTCCTGGAAATCGAGCCGTCCCGGTTCATCAGCATGTCCTGGGAGTGGCAGGCGCCCGATCCGCTTGAGAATGTCCCGATGACGGTGAGTTTCCGGTTCCTGGATGTTCCCGGAGGCACGGAAGTCGTCGTCGTGCACGAGGGCATTCCGTCCGACCAGGCCTGCACCATCCACGCCGAAGGCTGGGAGGCCACGCTGAAGATCCTCGAAAGCCATCTTACCCGGGAGATCCAATCATGAGAGACCTTGCCGCCCTGACCTTCGTCACGCTGGACGGTGTGATGCAGGCTCCCAGCATGCCGGACGAGGACCGCAGCGGCGGCTTCGGACAGGGAGGATGGGCCGCCCCCTACTGGGAGGGTGTCATGGAGCAGGTGCAGGAGGTGGCGACGGCCGAACCTTACGACATGCTGTTCGGCCGCAAGACCTTCGATCTTTTCGCCGGGCATTGGCCGGACGTCGAAGACAACCCGGTCGCGGACATGATGAACGCTGCCCGGAAACATGTCGTGACCTCTTCCAAAGCCCCGCTCGCCTGGACCAACGCTGAGCCGGTATCCGGAGAGATCGAAACTGAGATATCAAAGCTGAAGACGCGCGAAGGCCCGCTGCTGCAGGTTCACGGAAGCTGGCAATTGCTCCAGTTCCTGATCAGCCGGAACCTTGTCGACGAGTTCCGGCTCTGGACGTTTCCAGTCGTTGCGGGCGCGGGCAAACGCCTGTTTGAGCCCGGAACGGCACGGCAGGACATGAAACTCGTCAGATCGGCCACCTGCTTCAACGGCGCAATCATGAGCATTTACAGGCTCAGCTGAAATGCGAGCACCAGTGTTCGCAGCGCTCCGCGTCACGCACCTTGTAGAGCTTCAAGGCCTCCGTGGCGCTCATGTTGAAAGCTGCCTCGCACTCGTCGCCAAGCGCGGTCAGGCGCATCGTGTACCAGGCCGTCACCGCACCTTCGGCCGGTGCGTCAAAGACCGGGAAGGCTGGATCTCCGCCTGTTCCGTTCAGCCAGTCATTCGGCAGCCCGGGCTCCAGAACCATTGCGCGCGCCAGACCGACCGCATCAGCACTGCCGGTTTCAATCACCGCGGCGGCCTCGGCCCATGTCTTGATGCCGCCCGTCAGCATGACCGGAATGTCCGTTACTGATTTCGCCCGGCGTGCGAAATCCGCGAAATAGGGGCCGCTTGCCGAGACACCATCGGAGCTTGCGGGCGCGCCGGGGAAATAGGTGCCGCCGCTGATGTCAATGAGATCCACGGATGTCCGGTCCAGCAGGCGCACCACTTCGAGCGCCTCTTCCTCGGTAAGACCGCCTTCGAGTTTGTCGGTGCAATTGATCTTGATGCCAACAGGAACACCCGGCCCGACCGCCTTCCGGACTGCATCGATGACCTCACCGATCACACGGAACCGGTTTTCGACCGATCCGCCATAGGCATCTGTCCGCCGGTTGAACAGCGGGGACAGGAACTGGCTGAACAAGAAGCCGTGGCCCGCGTGGATCTGGACGCCGCCAAAGCCTGCCTGAAGAGCGATCGACGCGGCCGCAGCATAGATTTCCGGCAAGGCCCGGATGTCCTCCAGCGTCATGCCCGCGCATCTGAGCCCCGCCACATCCAGGGGCGACGGCCCCTTGGGACTGCTGATGGGCGGATGGGCCAGCGCGCCGGCGTGCCCGAGCTGCGGCCAGATCTGCGCGCCATGAACCGATCCCCGCTCCGCAAGACACCGCAAACCCACCTTGTCGCTCAAGGGACCGAGCACGAGATTGCCCGGTTTTTCGGGGAAAGACGGGGTCGTCTGCACCTCGCCAATCAGCGACAGGGCGGCCCCACCCCCGGCCCAGCGCTCATAGAGCCGGATCTGCCGGTCCGTCGGATTGCCCCGGCCATCGCCGAGCGAATCAGACATCGCAGCCTTGACCAGTCGGTTTTTCAGCTCAATACCGCAGGGAAGGCGAAGAGGACTGTCCAGCCTGGAATTCGGCAGATTGCTTAGACGCTTCATTCCATCTCTCCATCGAAATATTTCGATATACTTTGTTAATCGCTGCGTCTGAAAACGGCTTTTCCACCGTCTCAAGGTTTTGAAAGTTCGTCCTGAACGGTCTGCAGGAAGACCTGAATGTTGGCCTCGTCGCGCCGGTAGAAGGTCCATTGACCGTGCCGCTCGGCCGAGACGAACCCAGCCTTTTTCAACAGCCCCATGTAGTTGGAAACGGTCGACTGCGAGAGCCCTGCCTTTTCCTGGATATAGCCGACGCATACACCCTCAAGATCCGCGTGCTCGGGCAACGCAGGCGGAAAGTTCGAACGGTCCTTGAGCCATTCGAGGATCTTTCGCCTGATCGGGTTGTTCAGGGCGGCTATCGCGTTTTCAACGTCCATAAATCGAAATATCTCGATATTTGCTTTTTTGTCAAGCTTCGCTGTTCGCACGGCATCCGATCCCGGCGTTTCAACGCAGATGAGAAAATCCAAAGAGGCCTCGGACCGGCGAACACAATCATTTCCTTGAAAAACGAATGTGTTCATGCCGAACTGTCATTTCAGGATGGTCTTCGCCGGCCCCGGATTTACGCCAACAGGGTCTCGGACCGAGCCCCATACTGCCGAAGGGGCACATGCAGACCCAAAGCATCAGCACACGCTTCAATCTGACGCTCGCAATCATCGTTGCGCTCATCATGCTGTTTTTTGCAGGTGCGGCCGTTCACTTTACCGGGCAGCGAAACTCCGAAGCGCTGGACGAAAAGCTCGACAACTACATCAGCATTTCCCGGGTTGGGCTTGAGGCCCCCTTGTGGAATTTCGACTATCCGATCGTCGAAGGGTACCTGGAGAGCCTCATTCTCGACAAATCCATCGTTTTCGCCAGTGTGACGTCAACAGACGGGACCGAAATCATTCGCGAAAAGGCAGATGATGGCGGCATCGCATACAAAACCGTTTCCGAGGGCCGGGACTATTCGATTCGCGAGGGAACAATCGTCCACGAAGGCAACGAGATCGGCGCTATCCGGCTGGTTGCAAGCCGTGAAGCATTGCGCGAAGAAATTCTCACCAACACGATTGCCATCGGTGTCGTCACGCTCATCGTTCTGTCGACGATCACGCTGGCATCCGTGCTGATTTCACGCCGTTACATCGTCAGACCCCTGGCCGACCTTCAGAAATCCGCGAGCGCGATTGGCGCCGGAAATCTGGACACGAGCATCAGCCTGTCCGCAAAGGATGAAATCGGCCAGCTTGCCGGGTCCTTTTCGCTCATGCGCCAATCAATCAGGAAGTTGGTAGAGGAGCTGCGGCACGCCAACGAGACCCTTGAGGCCCGCGTTGTAGAGCGCACCCGAGAAGTGACGGCAGCGCGGCAGAAACTCGTCGATGCGATCGGCAGCACGTCGGAAGGCTTTGCCTTCTTCAACGCTGACGACACGCTCATCCTGCACAACGAGCAATATCTCAAACTGCTTTACGGAGAAGCCAAGGTCGAAATCAAACCCGGCATGTCCTTCGAGGAGATCCTCCGCCTCGGGATCAAGGATGAGCTTATCGACGTCGAGACCGGAGATCCGGAAGACTTTATCAAAAGACGTTTGGAACAGCATCGAAATCCGACCTCATCGATCCTTCAGAAGCGCGGCAAGGGCAAGTGGATACAGATCAGCGAGACCAAGACCAGCGACGGCGGCACCGTCGCGGTTTTCAGTGACGTATCTGAGCTCAAGCTCCGGGAAACCGAACTAACCGAAAAAACCGTGATGCTCGAAAACCTGTCGAGCCAGCTAGCGAAATATCTCTCGCCGCAGATTTATGCTTCGATCTTTGAAGGAACCAATGAAGTCAAGCTGGCTGCAAACCGCAAAAAGCTCACCGTGTTCTTCTCCGATATCGAAGGCTTCACGGAGACGGCCGAGCGCATGGAGTCGGAGGAACTGACGGGCCTCCTGAACAATTATCTCACGGAAATGTCCAAGATCGCGATCGAACATGGCGCGACGATCGACAAGTATGTCGGTGACGCCATCGTGATTTTCTTCGGCGACCCGGAAAGCAGGGGCATCAGGGAAGACGCCCTTGCCTGCGCGCGCATGGCAATTGCCATGTCCGAACGGATGACGGAATTGCAGGATCAATGGAAGAAGGCGGGCATCCTCGAACCCCTGAGATGCAGGATCGGCATTCACACCGACTATTGCACCGTCGGAAACTTCGGCAGTGAGAGCCGTATGGACTACACGATCATCGGCCGTGGCGTGAATACGGCTTCAAGACTCGAGTCGGCAGCCGAACCGGGCCAGATCCTCGTTTCCTATGCAACCCATGCCCACATTTGCGACGAGATCCCCTGCACGCCGCGGGGCAAGATAGAGGTCAAGGGAATTCCCTATCCGATCGAAGTATTCGAGGTTTCCACGTCCCGGACTCTGGCACTTGAAGCAGACACAGACGGGCCCGCGCCTGAAAGGCTCACACTGGATGTGGATGCGCTTTCAGAAACGGAACGCGTGAAATTTGCGGGATTGCTCGAGATCCTGCTTTCGGATCTCAAGAACGGCACGAAGGACAGCAAGCCGAAGTAGGCCGGTCAGTTCATGACGACGCCGGCCTCGACCCCATATTTCAGTTTCAGCTCGTTTATCGCGTCCGCTTCATCGACCAGGAACTGGTTGAACTCGGCGATAAGCTCCGGATGGTTCGTGGACGAGAGCAACCGTGCGCTTCTCACGTGCGGCAACGACTGATCGAAGGCAAGTGCCGTAGGTTGCCCGACGACGTTCTTGAGGTAGTAGGTGCTTGTCGCCACATTGGAATAGGCCCCGTCGATGCGGCCCGCTATGGCCTGCTTCAGGAGGCCCGAATACGAATTGTTTTCAATCAGACTGACTTGTCCGCTTTCAATCTGGTCCTGAAAGCCAATAGGGGTCCAGCCCGCGACCAGCCCCAGTTTCTTGATTGCCCCTGTGCCTTCGCCCAACTTGTCCGGCCTCACCAGCACGCCATTCACGTAGGTCACGACCGGATCGCTGTAGTGGATTTCCTTGTCTTTCTTGATATGGAGCGCCCACTTGTCGTTGTCGGGGTATTTCAGGTCACCCACGCCGTTTACAAATTCATGAAAGAGGCGCTTCACCGGAAACGCCTTGTAGACAAAGGTGTACCCGCTCCGCTCCGCAAAAAGGTCGAGAAGCTCCCGATTGAAGCCACCGTAAGCGCCATTCTGGTAAGTGGAATAGGGTGGCAGTTCCTCGTAGTCCTGCACCACGACAGTATAGGTTTTTTGCTCCGCGAGCGCAGGGAACGCCATAAGAAACAGCAACGCTGCGATGGTCCTGCAAAACAAGTGTCTCTTGAAACGCATCTTCTTGAACTCCTTGGTAAGCAAGGATTGTCTGAAAATTCTATTGCCCCCGAGAACCCATGCAAAAAGGCATGCGCTCAACCGTCCTTATTAACTATAAACAGCGTATACGATGCATGACAACGCAGGACCGGACGGATTTCGGCCTGCGCCATTGCGCGCCAGCCGGAACGACATGTCTGCCAGCGTGATAACGTCGTACAAGATCATTGCGGCGTAAGCCGGACAACCCTCGACGCCACCACGAAAACCTAGCCGCTTCACAACGCTGCTGACAGCTTTAACTCCGCAGCGTTTTTATGTGCGTGAGCATCTCTTGCACCTTCTCGGTTCGATGCAGATCGACATGGGTCACCAGCCAGAGCGGGACGGCCCAATCCTCGTTACCGGGCAGAACGGCACGAACGTCGGTCCGGCCCGCAACATCGACATCACTCAGAACCCCGAGCCCCAGCCCGGCGAGAACAGCTTCCCGCACGACGAAAGGGTCGTTCGCGGCAACAGCCACTTTCGGCGTGCCAATCCGCTCGTAAATCCAGGACCAGATGGCAAGACGGCTTTCGTTCTCCGGCGGCATCACGAACTCATGGAACGCCAGGTCCGCGACGTTGTCCGGTGCGCCTTTTCGGGAAAGATAGCTGGTATGGGCATAAAGGTTCAGCCCGACACGGCCGAAGGTCTGGACGACATAGTCGGGATGCTCGGGCTTTGGTCCTGCCCGAAGCGCGATGTGCGCTTCACCATGTTCGAGACGTTTCAGGTCTTCGGTTGATAGGATCGTGACCTGACAATTCGGGTTCGCCGACCGGAATGCCGCGATTGGTTCCATGAGCGCATTGGCAATCGGCTGAAGTGACGTGATCCTGATTTCACCCTCGATCGATCCATCGCGGCCGTTCGCGCGGTCGACGAGATCCTCCAGCAATTCATCTGTCTTTTGCGCGACCTTGAGGAGGTCCTCACCGAACTCGGTGAGCGTGTAACCCTTCGGGTGGCGGATGAATATCCTTGCTCCCAGCTCTTTCTCCAGAACATCGATGTGGCGGTTGACGGTGGCTCTGTGTGCACCCAGAGCGCGAGAGGCCGCGCTCACCGTGCCAAGTTTGGCGACGTGGTAGGCCGTCCGGAGTTCGGTCCACTTCTCCATTTCGTACCTGTACATTTTACGCGCATATTCTGCGCTTTTTTGCGCATTGATTTGCAATTATGCAGCATACATTTTCGAACATGACAACTGCGAATACTATCTGGAACCGAATATGACCTATCTTTCTCTTGGACTGCGTGCCCTCCTGACACTCGTGTTTGTAGGCGCCGGTGGCGCGAAACTTGTCGGTGTCCCAATGATGGTTGAAGGCTTCGACGCCATCGGCTTCGGCCAATGGTTTCGATACTTCACCGGCGGCGTCGAGGTGGGTGGAGCAGCACTTCTCTGGTGGCCGAACCGGCAGGCCGTCGGCGCTTCGGTTCTTGGCGGAACAATGGTCGGCGCCGTCTTGACACACTGGTTCATAACAGGCCCGTCGGCAGTGCCGGCAATTGTGCTTGGACTGCTCTGCGCCGCCGTTCTTTACCTGCATCGCGATCAGATCACCGCAATCCTGGGCGGCACGCGGGCCTCGTAGCAGGTCTCCGGTCAGCCTTGCCTGGCTGGCCGTCCAATTTGCCCTGCACCATTGCACTTGTTCCGCTTGCGGGTCTATCAAGACCCAGCAGCAAACAGCGGGAGATTCAAAATGGCGCGAACGGCACTTCTATCCGATTACTGGCGATCCTCAGCCAGTTATCGCGTTCGCATCGCGCTGAACCTGCTGGACATTCCGACCACGCTCAGGCCGGTCAACCTCTTGACAGGAGATCACCGCTCCGACCTGTATCTCGCGCAGAACCCGCAAGGGCTTCTGCCGACGCTCGAGATCGACGGCAAGGTTCTGACCCAGTCCCTGGCCATCATCGAATACCTGCATGCGGCCACCCCCGGATCTTCACTGTTGCCGGGCGATATCGACGGCCAGTACCGGGTCCGCCAGCTTTCCTATGCCATTGCCATGGAGATCCACCCGGTGTGCAATCTCAGTGTCGCGCAACACGTTCTGGACCTGACCGGTGGCGGCAACGACACAAGGGCGGAGTGGATGCGCCACTTCATTCAAAAGGGCCTTGCCGCCTTCGAGGACCTGCTCCGGTCCACGGACGGGCCGTTCTGTTTCGGCGCTCAGCCGACCATGGCCGACTGTTGCCTGATCCCGCAGCTCTACAACGCCGACCGCTGGGGCGCCGACGTCTCCGGATTTGCCAGAATACGGGAGGCTGCACGTGCGGCGGAGGGCCTGAAAGCCTTTCAGGATGCACACCCGGATGCCGTCGGGGCGCCCCCTGGCTGACATCGGCCACCACAGTCAGCCGAAGTGACCGCGTCTTGCCACGGCGGACTTGCATCGCGCAGCCGCGAACCGGTACATGGTTCATCCGTCCGCAAACTCACCCACGCCACCGCAAAAGATCATGACCGCTCTTCCGAAGATACTTGTCGCTCCGACCGGGGCGCGCCGGGGCAAGTCCGCGCATCCCGCGCTGCCCATCACGATCGACGAAATCGTCGAGACCTGCCGCGCCTGTGCGGCGGCCGGGGCGGGCGGTGTGCATGCGCATATCCGCGCCGATGACGGATCGCACAGCCTCGACCTCGAGCGCTACAGGACACTCGTTGCGCGGCTTGAACACGCGTTCCCGGGCTGGTTCGTGCAGGTCACGAGCGAGGCCGCCGGCCGGTTCGATGCCGCCGATCAGAGGACGCTCATCCGTGCGCTCAAACCCAAGGCCGTCACGGCTGCGATCCGGGAACTCGTCCCGGATGCGGAGGCCGAGCCGGAGGCCAGGGCGCTTTATCACTGGGCAAGGGACAACGACGTCGCGATCCAGCATATCTGCTTCGACCGGAAGGACATGGACCGGCTGATCGGCTTCATCGAAAATGGCACCATTCCGGGCCGTTCCCATCAGGTGCAGCTGGTGCTCGGGTCCTATGACGGCAGCAAGGTGAGCCGGCCGGAAGATATCGAACCTTTTATCCAGCCGATGCTTGCACTGAAGGAGACGCAGGCGTTCGACTGGATGCTGTGCGCGTTCGGCCGGGAAGAAACCGATTGCCTGCTGCGCACGCTGGAACTTGGCGGCAAGGCCAGGGTCGGCTTTGAGAACTCGCTGTGGAACAGGGACGGAAGCGTTGCCCGCGACAACGCGGAACGCGTATCCGAACTTGTCAGACTGGCGCAGACATCCGGTATCGACCTCTGAGGAGAGACCGGTCCCGGTTTCTGCTTACGGCATCGGAATGTCGTTGACGTATTTCGGGACATGGTAGCCGCGCTGGACAGCCGGCCGCTCCGCGATCCTCAGATACCAGTCCTTGACGTTCGGATAGGCGGCAAGATCGATTTCCTGCCATTCGAAACGGGAGACCCAGGGCCAGCAGGCCATGTCCGTGATCGAGTATTCGCCCTTGCCGTCTCCGGCGATATAGTCCCGGCCCTCAAGCTGCGTGTTGAGCACCCGGTAAAGGCGCTGGCCCTCCGTCGCGTAACGCTCCTCGGCGTAGTCCGACTTGCCCTTGTTGTATTTCACGAAGTGATGAACCTGGCCCAGCATCGGGCCCAGTCCGCCCATCTGCCACATCAGCCACTCGATGGCCTGCCACCGGGCCGGCCCTTCCGGCATGAATTTCCCGTGTTTTTCGGCCAGATAGAGCATGATGGCACCGGTTTCCATCATGGTGATGCCGGTTTCCGTGTCGACAATCGCAGGGATGCGGTTGTTCGGCGCGATCTTCAGGAAATCAGGCTTGTGCTGTTCACCCTTGCCGATATCGACCGCACGGGCGGTGTATTCCACGCCTAGTTCCTCGAGGAGAATGGAGACCTTTCTCCCGTTGGGCGTTGTCCATGTATAGAATTCGATCACGTTTCTCGCCTTTCCGGTCTGTTCCCGCTTGCCGCGGGTGACCGCGTCCTCATTGACAGCTTCATGCGCAAAGATGCCCGCGGCGCCCTTGCGCACGCACATGAACACCGTCGTCAGGCGCCCGGGACCTTCATGCCCATGAAATCGATCATGACGCAGTCGCGATAGGCCGGGCGTTCACAAAGACGGTCGTAATAGGCGCGCAACCCGGGCAGGTCCGCCCGTTCGAAATCGAGCTCGTAGTAGCGATAGAGCAGGCTGCCAATCTGGTAGTCGACGAGATTGAGCTTGTCGCCGCCCACAAAGGGTCCTTCGATCAGGTCCTGGAAGATGTTCATCGACTGCTTGAGCGCCGCGACCGCACCCGCGACACCTGCGTTGTTGCGTTCGTCCGCCGGTGTCCGGATCAACTGCCAGAACAACGTCGGGATCAACGGCGTGTAGATATGCTGGCGGGACATGTCGGCCCAGCGCTCGATCTTCGCAGCGGCCATCGGGTCGGAGGGATGACCTCCGTAGCGGCGCATGATGTACCGGAGCATTGTCACCGATTCCGACAGGACCTCGCCGTCCTGCTCCATGACGGGGACCAGTCCGAGCGGGTTCATGGCCAGGTATTCGGGCGTGTCGTTGCCACCGAACGGGCCACCGACATCCAGGCGCTCATATTCAACACCCAGTTCCTCAAGGCACCAGACCACGGGCTGCACGTTTGCGGACGTAATACGGCCATGTATTCTGATCATCGTTTCGATATCCCTTTGAAGCTGCCACCGCACCGGACGCGGCGCTGTCGGATCATCACCATTTCAGCGCGCGCCACAAACCCTCAATTGACAAAAAGACGTGATCCTGCGGCCCAATCTGTTTGCCCTGCATACGAAGTCTCCCGGAACGCCCGCGCAGACGGACATCCCAAAGCCCCGGATCGTCAGATGCAGCGCCCGCCATCGACCTCCATGGCCACACCCGTGACCATGCCGGCTTCGTCGGAGCACAGGAAACAGGCGGCGTTGCCCATGTCTTCCGGCGTGGAGAACCGGCCAATCGGTATCGTTGACAGGAATTTCGCCCGCATCTCCGGCGTGTCTTCCCCCATGAAGCTCTTCAGCAACGGCGTTTCGCCGGCGACGGGGCAGATCGCGTTCACGCGCACGCCCGACGGGGCCAGTTCCACCGCCATGGTCTTGGTTGCCGTTATCATCCAGCCCTTGGAAGCGTTGTACCAGTTGAGTTTCGGCCGCGGACTGAGGCCCGCAGTGCTCGCCACGTTGAGGATCGCGCCTTTTCCGGCAGCGGTCATTGCCGGAACGAAATGGCGCGCCGTCAGGTAGACCGACTTGCAGTTGACCGCGAAGACCTTGTCGAAATCCTCTTCGCTCACGTCCTGCAACGGCGTGGGCAGGTGCGTGACGCCGGCATTGTTGACGAATATGTCCACCGGTCCGAGCACTTCGGCGGCCTGAGCTGCGAGGGCGGCCACACTTTCATTGGACGCCACATCCACCTTGGCCGCGAGAGCACTGACCTCCCGTGCCATGTCTTGTGCGGCGGCCAGGTTCAGATCCGCGATCAGCACCCTGGCGCCTTCGGCCACGAATTTTCGGACGATGCCGGCACCGAAGCCGGACGCGCCGCCGGTCACAATGGCCGTTTTTCCCTGCAATCTCATTTTTGTTTCCTGTTCATCTTTCAGTTCCGGATCTGCGGTCTTCACCCGTGAAAGGCGGCGACCGTCTTCACCGTGGTGAAACCGTAAAGCGCCTCGAAGCCTTTTTCGCGCCCGTGTCCGGACTTGCCGACACCGCCAAAGGGCAGCTCGACGCCGCCGCCAGCCCCATAATTGTTGATGAAAACCTGACCGGAGCGGATTTTCCGGGCCAGCCGCATCTGCCGTGCGCCGTCCCGTGACCAGATGCTGGCAACCAGCCCGTAGTCCGTTCCGTTGGCGATTGCCACGGCCTCGTCCTCGTCCCCGAACGGGATAACCACCTGCACCGGCCCGAAAATCTCGTCGCG
The DNA here is from genome assembly GCF_965229775.1 of Roseibium sp. Classification (GTDB taxonomy): domain Bacteria; phylum Pseudomonadota; class Alphaproteobacteria; order Rhizobiales; family Stappiaceae; genus Roseibium. Next base: position 1,874,786 of record NZ_OZ245929.1, on the reverse strand, counting down.
CGCCAGAGTGTGCGCGGGCGACACACCGGAAAACAGCGTCGGCCGCACGTAGTTGCCTCCGTCAGGCACTTTCTCCAGGGAAGCCTCGGCCGCCTTGTCAAGATCGTCGCCCCTATCCAGGTAGCTGGAGACGATGGCCTGCTGCCGCCCTGATATCAATGGACCAACGTCAAGGTCCGACAGGGCGGGACCGACCCTGAGTGCTCCGTATCGTTCAGCCATCCGGCCGACAAGCTCGTCGTGGATCGACCGGTGCACCAGGATCCGGGACGATGCCGAGCAGGTCTGGCCCGCATTCTGGATGCCCGCGTTGACGAGAAACGGCAGGGCGGCGTCGAGATCCGCGTCCGCAAAGACGAGCTGCGGTGACTTTCCGCCCAGTTCAAGCGTCACCGGAACCACGTTGCGCGCGGCGGCGGTCTGAACATGCACGCCCGTGGCGACGGAACCGGTGAAGCTGATGTGATGGACACCCGGATGACCCGTCAGCGCGGCACCGGCTTCCGTTCCAAGGCCTGGGACGACATTCAGTGCCCCGGCGGGGAGCCCTGCCTTGATCGCGAGATCCGCGAACGCCAGGGCGGTCAGGCAGGCGTCTTCGGCCGGCTTCAGTACGCAGGCGTTGCCGGTCGCAAGCGCTGCACCGACGGACCGTCCGATGATCTGCATCGGGTAGTTCCACGGCACGATATGAGCGGTGACCCCGTGCGGTTCGCGCAAGGTGTAGACCGTGTATCCGTCCAGATAGGGGATCGTCTCGCCATGGAGCTTGTCGGCGGCACCGCCGTAAAACTCAAGATATCGGGCCAGGGCGACGGCATCCGCGCGCGCCTGTTTCAGCGGCTTGCCGACGTCGATTGCCTCGATGCGCGCCAGATGTTCGACGTTTTCCAGGACCAGCTCCCGCAGCCTGAAGAGCAGACGCCCGCGCTCGACCGCTGTCGTGCGGCCCCAGTCGCCCTGCCACGCATTCCGCGCGGATGCGACGGCGGCATCGATGTCCGCGGCGGTGCCTCTTGCGATCGAGCCGATCCGTTCGCCCGTCGACGGGTCCTCAAGCGGAAGATATTCGCCGCCCGTGGGCGCCACCCACTTTCCGTCTAACAGGCATCGGGAAGGATCGAACCAAAGATCGAGCTGGTCTGTCATGACATCTCCTTCAGGCAACGTCCGCCGGCAGGACAGGCGCCGCGGCCACGAGTTGTTTGGTATAGGCATGTTGCGGCCTGTCGAAGACGTCTTCCGTCGGGCCCTCCTCGACGATCCGTCCGGATTTCATGACAAGCACACGTTCGGTGATGGAGCGCACGACGCTGAGATCGTGCGAGATGAAGAGGTAGGTCAGGCCGAAGCGATCCGCGAGCCCGGCCAGAAGATCCAGAACCTGGGCGCGCACCGAGACATCGAGCGCAGAGACCGCTTCATCCAGGATGATCAGCTCGGGCTTGATGATGAGCGCGCGAGCAATCGCGATCCGCTGGCGCTGGCCGCCGCTGAATTCATGGATGTATTTGCGGCTGTCACCGGCGCTCAAGCCAACGCTTTCCAGCGCCTCGACGATCGCCGCCTCACGTTCGGCGCCGGCTGGAGGGCTGTCCAGGAGGTGAAAGGGTTCGGTGATCAGACGGTCGACGCGCCAACGCGGATTGAAGCTGCCGTAAGGATCCTGGAAAACCACTTGCATGCGACGGCGGATATCCCGGTTGATCCGGTGATGGCTGATCACGGGTGTTCCGTCCAGCAGGATGTCACCTCCCTGTGTTTCCTCAAGCCCGAGAATGGCCCGTGTCAATGTCGACTTGCCGCAGCCGGACTCTCCGACGAGCCCGACGCTTTCCCCTTTCCGGATCTCGAAGCTGACGGTGTCGACAGCCCGGACCTGCGCTGTCCGGCCCCACCAGCCATGGGTGTGCGTCTGATACTCGCGGACAACATTGCTGACCTGCAGAAGGGCCGTCTCCCCGGCTGCCTCGCGTCTCTCCGGAACGTGGCCGGAGGCTTCCAGCAAGGCACGCGAATACGGGTGCTGCATGTTTCGAAACAGGTCCTGCGCGGGTCCGCTCTCGACGACCTCGCCGCTGCGCATGATCACGAGATCGTCGGCGAGATCCGCGACCACCGCGAGGTCATGGCTGATCAGCATCAGACCCATGCCCTCCTCGGCGACGAGCCGTTTCAGGAGTTCAAGAATCTGAGCCTGCGTGGTGACGTCCAGCGCAGTGGTCGGTTCGTCGGCAATCAGCAGCTTCGGCCGCAGCGCGATCGCCATGGCGATGACGACACGCTGACGCTGACCGCCGGAAAGCTCGTGCGGATAGCGTGTCAGCGGAAACCGTTCCGGTGGCAACTCGGCGCGGCGCAGAGCATCCGCCGCACGCGCAAGGGCTTCCGATTTCGCTACCTTTTCGTGGACGAGGATCGTTTCGGCAACCTGCGCACCGATCGTCTGCAGCGGATTGAGCGCCGTCATCGGCTCCTGAAACACCATGCCGGCGTCCCGGCCGCGAATGCTGCAGAGTTTCTCTTCACCGGCGGTCAGAATGTCCTGTCCGGCAAGGGAGATGCGGCCTTCGCATTCCGACCCGTTCGGCAGCAGCTGCAGCACGCTGAAGGCCGTCATCGACTTGCCGGAGCCGCTCTCGCCGATCACGCCCAGGACGCGGCCGGGCTCGACCTGCATCGAGACATTTTTCAGGATTGGCTCGCCGTGGATCTCAAGCGACAGGTCTTCGATCTCCAGGAGGCTCATGTGCGCGCCCTCCGCAGTTTGGGATCAAGCAGATCGCGCAGCCCGTCGCCCAGAAGGTTCAGACCGAGCACGGTCAGCAGGATCGCCATGCCCGGGAAGATCGCCAGATGCGGTGCCAGCGAAATCATGGTCTGGCTGTCGGCCAGCATCCGTCCCCAACTGGCGGTCGGCGGCTGCGCACCGAGGCCGACATAGCTGAGACCGGCCTCGGCAAGAATGCCGAGCGAAAACTGGATCGTGCCCTGGACGATCAGGAGATTGGTCACATTGGGCAGAATATGTTCCACCGAAATCCGGGCGGGTCCCTTTCCGGCGACCCTCGCCGCCATGACATATTCGCGGCTCCACAGGGTCAGGGCCGCGCCACGGGTCAGGCGGGCAAAGACCGGGATGTTGAAAATGCCGATGGCGATGATGGCGTTCAGCGCCGATGCACCGAAAACGGCGGTGATCATCACGGCGATCAGAAGGCTCGGGAACGCGAACACGAGGTCGTTCGTGCGCATGATGATCTCGTCCGGCAGGCTGCCCTTGCGGGCGGCGGCTGCAAGTCCGAGGGGCACGCCAACCAGCATGCCGATACCGACCGCGACAAGCGCGACCGCGATCGATGTGCGCGCACCGACCATCAGCATGCTCAGGATGTCGCGCCCGAACTGATCCGTTCCGAACGGGTGGACGAGACTGGGGAGTTTCATCCTGTCCGCGATGTTGAGGACCGTGGTGTCATACGGCACCCAGAACAGGCTGATGATCGCCGCGCCTGCAAAGATGAGCGTCAGCAGCGCTCCGGGCAGCGTCGACCGGTTGTGCAGAAGGCTCTTCATCGCCGCCTCCGCAATCTCGGATCCACCCAGGCATAGGCAAGGTCGACGGCGAAATTGACGAGGATGACCGCAAAGACGAGCAGCATGACCACGCTCTCGACCACGATCAGGTCGCGTGAACTGATGGCCTGGAAAACAAGGCGGCCGAGACCCGGCAGATAAAACACATTCTCGATGATGATCGCGCCCGCCAGCAGGAAGGAGAACTGCAGGCCCATGATGGTCAGCACCGGGATGAGGGCATTGCGCAACGCATGCCGCCACATCGCCTGACGCCGTGTGAGGCCCTTGGCGCGGGCAGAGCGGATGTAATCTTCGCCAAGCGTGTCGAGCAGGCTGGAGCGCATCACCCGCGTCAGAATGCTTGCCTGCGGCAGGGCGAGGGCGATCGCCGGCAGGGTCAGGGCTTTCATGCCTGCGAACAGACCTTCCTCCCATCCGGGAAAACCGCCCGCGGAGAACCAGCGCAGATTGATGGCAAAGACCAGCACCATCAGCATCGCGAACCAGAAGTTCGGGATCGCCACGCCAAGCTGGGTGACGCCCATGACACAGGAATCGACAACGGTCCCCCGTTTCGACGCCGCCCAGATACCGGCGGGAAACGCGATCAGCGTGCTCAGCAAAAGCGCATAGAGAGCCAGCGGCAGCGATACCCAGAGGCGTTCGCCGATCAGCTCGGCAACGGGTGTCCGGTAGGTGTAGGACGTCCCGAAATCACCGACCAGCAGCCCGCCCGCCCAGGACAGGTACCGCTGCAGGATCGTGCCATTCAGGCCCAGCTGCTCGCGCAGGGCGTTGAGTGTGTCCTCCTGCGCGTTGATACCGAGCATATAGGCCGCCGGATCGCCGGGCACGACTTCGAGCGTCAGGAAAATCAGCACGGACGCCGCGACGAGGCTCAGTGCGAGCGAGAGCAGGCGTTTCAGGAAATAGTGCAACATGAGCCCGTCACGCACCAGCCGACATGTCGTGTCCGCAAACTTCGGACCGTTTGAAACCGCGGGGCGCCCGCCAGGTGCGGGCGCCCGTCTGTGCTGACCTCAATTTTCCCAGGAGACACCCGTCAGGTCGGTTGCCTGGGTCGGCTGGTTTTTCCAAAGACCCTTGATCCTGGCATCGGCGACGGTCGGAAACGCCAGCTGGAACAGGTAGCCATTCACGTGATCTGCAGCGATTTTCTCCTGCGCCTGCTTCAGAAGCGCCGACCTCTTTTCAGGATCGTTTTCGCTGGTGATGTCCGCGAACAGCGCCTGGAACTCCGGATTGTCATACTGGAAGTAGTAATCCGGCCGGGCATAGATACCGATATCCATCGGTTCGGTATGGCTGACGATGGTCAGGCCGTAGTCCTTGCCCTTGAAGACCTGCTCAAGCCACTGCGCCCATTCCAGACTGGTGATCTCGGTTTCGATGCCGATCGCCCTGAGCTGCGAGGCGATGATCTCTCCGCCGCGGCGGGCATAGGACGGCGGCGGCAACTTGAGCGTTGTCTCGAAGCCATCCGGGAATCCGGCTTCCTCCAGCAGCTTCTTCGAAAGCTCCGGATCATACTGGCTCATGCCCGTCAGATCGACATAGTCCGGATTGTGCGGAGCGAAATGCGTTCCGATCGGTGTGCCGTATCCGAACATGGCCCCGTCGATGATGGCCTGACGGTTGATCGCATGAGAAATGGCCTCGCGTACCTTCGGATTGTCGAGCGGCGGAAGCTTGTTGTTCATCGCCAGGATCGTTTCGCCCTCCGTCGAGCCGACAAGAACCTGGAACCTCGGGTCCGCCTCGAATTGCGGCAGGTTTTCAGGTGCCGGAAAACCGACGAACGCGTTGACGTCCTCGGCCATCACGGACGCGAACGCGGCTGTCGGGTCGGAGATGAACTTGAAGGTGACATTGTCCAATTGCGCCGGCGCGCCCCAGTAGTCGGGATTCCTTTCCAGTTCGATCTTGTCGCCCTGAACCCAATCGGAAAACTTGAAGGCCCCGGTTCCGACCGGATTGGTCTTGATGTCGGCGATCGTTTCCGGCGCGACAATGACGGCATCGCCCCAGGCCATGTTGAACAGGAAATTGCTGTTGGCCTCCGTCAGCGTGACCTTGACGGTAAGCGGGTCGACGACCTCGACGCTGTCGATACCGGCAAAGAGCGCTTTCTGGGCGTTTGCGCTGTCGTCGGCCCGGGCCCGGTCGAGGCTGAACTTCACATCCTCGGCCGTCATGTCCGTGCCGTCGTGGAACTTCACGCCGGAATTCAGCTTGAATGTGTAGGTCTTGCCGTCTTCGGAGATCATCCAGCTTTCGGCAAGGCCGGGATTGACCGTGCCGTCCGGCCCAAAGCGGGTGAGCCCCTCGAAGACGTTGGAATAAAGCACGGAATCGATCGCACCGGCGGCGGCGCTGGTCGGGTCCAGATGCGGAGGCTCGAGTTGCATGGCGACCACGATATCGCTTTTGGCTTCCGCGATGCCGATGCTTGCGGCCAATGCCAGCGCGCTGACCAGCCCACTCCCTATCATTTTAAAACGCATAGCTCTCCCCATCTGTCCATGCCGCGCCTTGCGGCTTTGCCAACAGGTCGATCAGCGAACGGCACGGGGCCATCGCGGCATCGAGCATGTCTTTCACACCATCATATTCATCCGGTTCGTGCGCCAAATCCAGAATTCCCGGTTCACAAGCGATGCAATTTTCGATTTTCGACGCAGCGAGGGCCGGAAAACGGGCGATCCTTCGTCGGCGCAGCGGGATCATCTCGTTATCGGCCTACTCCCCGAATCAGCTGATCGGACACCACCATGCGATGGGCTCCGGGTGACAGAATTGCCAATCAGTATGGTATGCTCGTTCCACGGTGCCAAGGCCTATGATCACTCGACACATCGATGACTTTGAAGCCGCGCTTGCGACAGCTCCCCAAGTTCATCTCAAGTGTAATCGCGGAATAAGTCAGCAATTTTTGCAATAATTGAAAAAGTACAGCCCAATTTTCAGACAGCGTGGAGAAAAAACAGGCGAAAACTGCCACTTTCCAAGTCTTCCGCAGATGCGAACCAGATCTTTACGCCGGAATGAAGGCAGATAGACGAAAATCTCCTGCAATTTTTTTTGAGAACGAAATTTTTGCGAAAGTCGAAAGTTTAAGTTGCCAGCAAAGGGGAAAGTCCCATCTACTTTAAGTGGGGGCAGGTACTCTGGGAGCGCCTAGCTGGAAGTGGAACATGGAGATCTACACACGGTTCGCCGAGGACTACAGAAATAGAAACCTGGAAGAAATCACGATCCAGGACTACCTGCTTGGATGCAGAGACGACCCCTTGATGCGCGCGACATCAGCCGAGCGCATGATGGCCGCAATCGGAGAGCCCGAGGTCATCGACACGAGCCAGGATCAGCGGCTCGGCCGGATTTTCATGAACCGGACGATCAAACGGTACGCCCCCTTCAAGAACCTCTACGGAATGGAAGCGACGATCGAGCGCATTGTCGGCTTCTTCCGACACGCCAGCCAGGGTCTGGAAGAACGCAAGCAGATCCTCTACCTGCTCGGCCCGGTCGGAGGCGGCAAGTCAAGTATCGCCGAAATCCTGAAGAGGCTGATGGAACAGGAGCCGATCTACGTGCTCAAGGCCGGCGACCAGATCAGCCCGGTCTACGAGTCGCCCCTCGGCCTTTTCAGTGCGAATCGTGTCGGCGACCTGCTGGAAGACAAGTACAACATTCCGCGGCGCCTTCTGACCGGACTGATTTCCCCGTGGGCGACGAAACGCCTCGACGAATATGACGGCGACATATCGAAGTTCAGCATCGTCAAGCTCTACCCGTCGAAGCTGCGCCAGATCGGCGTCACCAAGACCGAACCGGGCGACGAGAACAACCAGGACGTCTCCGCGCTTGTCGGCAAGCTCGACATCCGAAAGCTGGAGGAATTCAGCCAGGACGATCCGGACGCCTACAGCTATTCGGGCGCGCTCAATCGCACCACGCAGGGCATGATGGAATTCGTCGAGATGTTCAAGGCGCCGATCAAGGTGCTGCATCCGTTGCTGACGGCGACCCAGGAAGGGTCCTATGTCGGCACGGAGAACATCGGCGCCCTGCCGTTCCAGGGATTGATCCTGGCGCATTCGAACGAATCCGAATGGAGCCAGTTCAAGAACAACAAGAACAACGAGGCGTTCCTAGACCGCATCAGCGTGGTGAAGGTTCCCTATTGCCTGCGGGCGAGCGCCGAAGCCGAAATCTACGGCAAGCTGCTCAGCCAGAGTGCCCTGGCCGAGGCCTCCTGCGCCCCGGAAACCCTGCCACTGCTGGCACGTTTCAGCGTGCTGACGCGGCTGCACGAACACGAGAACTCGACGCTCTATTCCAAGCTCCGCGTCTATGACGGGGAGATGCTGAAGGACTCGGATCCGAAGGCGAAGTCGCTCCAGGAGTACCGGGATGCGGCCGGCGTCGACGAGGGCATGAACGGCATTTCGACACGCTTTGCCTTCAAGGTTCTGTCGGAGACGTTCAATCATGACACCGAGGAGATTTCCGCCGATCCGGTCCACCTGATGTATGTCCTGGAACAGGCCATCAGGCGGGAGCAGTTCGATGGTGAAACCGAGAGCCGCTATCTCGACTTCCTCAAGACGGAGCTGGCGCCGCATTATGCCGAGTTCATCGGCAACGAGATCCAGAAGGCGTATCTGGAATCCTACACGGACTACGGCCAGAACCTGTTCGACCGCTACATCGCCTATGCCGACGCCTGGATCGAGGAGCAGGACTACAAGGACCCGGACACTGGCCAGATATTCGACCGCGACGTTCTGGAAAAGGAACTGGAGAAGATCGAGCAACCGGCAGGTGTCGCCAACTCCCGGGACTTCCGCAACGAGGTGGTGAAGTTCGTTCTGCGCGCCCGTGCGGAAAACCAGGGACAGAACCCGGACTGGCGGCGTTACGAGAAGCTGCGCCAGGTCATCGAAAAGCGCATGTTCGGCAAGGTGGAAGAGCTTCTTCCAGTCATCAGTTTCGGTGCCAAGCGGGACAAGAAGACCGACGAGAAGCACCACGAGTTCGTCGAGCGCATGACCGGTCACGGCTACACCAAACGGCAGGTCAGGCGGCTGGTCGAGTGGTACATGCGCGTCAACAAGGCCGGGTAGCGCCGGAGGCGGAGTGAAAGATGGCGCATTTCATCGACCGCAGACTGAACCCGAAAGACAAGAGCCTGAGCAACAGGCGGCGCTTCCTGAAAAGGGTCCGGACCCAGATCAAGAAAGCGGTCGAGGATGCCGTGCGCGAGCGCGGCGTCGCGGATGTCGGCCGGGCCAAGGATGTCAGCGTTCCGACCGACGGGGTCAGCGAACCCTCGTTCCGCAAGGCTGCCGAAGGCGGGCGCAGGGAACGGGTCTATACCGGCAACAAGAGCTTCCAGACCGGTGACCGGATCGAAAAGCCGCCGCGCGGCGGCGGTTCCGGCGCCGGCCGCCAGGGAGCCCCGGGCGGGGACGGCGAGGATGATTTCCTGTTTGCGCTTTCCAGAGAGGAATTCCTGGACTTTTTCTTCGAGGACCTGGAGCTGCCCGACCTCATCAAGCAGAGCCTGAAGGAAATCACCCGGACGCATCCCCACCGCGCCGGCTATTCCACGTCGGGCGCACCGGCCAACATCAATATTGCCCGGACGATGCGCAATGCCCTTGGCCGCAGGATCGGCCTGAAAAGACCGACCGACAAGGAAGCGCAGGCCCTGCTGAAGGAAATTCTCAGGCTGGAGCAGGTCGCGTCACCGACGCCTGAACAACGCGCGGAACTGGCCGACCTGCGCGCCGCCTATGAAATCCTGGCGAAACGACGCAAGATTGTCGCCTATATCGACCCGCTCGACGTGCGCTACAACCACTTCATCCAGCAACCGGAACCGAACGCCAATGCCGTGATGTTCTGCCTGATGGACGTGTCCGCCTCAATGGGCGAACGCGAAAAGGACCTGGCAAAGCGGTTCTTCATGCTGCTGCACCTGTTTCTCGAGCGCCGCTACGAAAAAACCGACATCGTCTTCATACGGCACACACACGACGCGTCGGAGGTCGATGAAGACACCTTTTTCTACTCGCCGCAGACAGGCGGAACCGTTGTCAGTACCGCGCTTGTCGTCATGAAGGACATCATCCGCGACCGTTACCCGCCGTCGGAATGGAACATCTACGCGGCACAGGCTTCGGACGGCGAAAACTTCGGCGGCGATTCCCGGCGCTGCGCCGCCCTCCTCGGCGAAGACCTCATGCAGGTCTGCCAGTATTTTGCCTATGTCGAGATCGTCGGCGAGGACGAAGCGCAGCTGATCAACAGCGAGGCAACCGGCATGGAGCTCTGGGAGTCCTATGGACGCGTGGCGGAGGCCTGGCCGAACTTTGCTAGAAAACGGGTCGCGACCGCCGCCGATATCTATCCCGTTTTCCGCGAACTCTTCGCGCGCGACCCCTCGGGGCAAGGCCATGGCTAAACGCGCACCGAAACCCAAATCCGAACTGCTGTTCGACCAGGCCGACTGGGACTTCGAAACGCTGCGGCGGACACTGGACGCCATCGAGGAGGTGGCCCGCGATGACCTCGGGCTGGACTTCTATCCGAACCAGATCGAGATCATTTCATCCGAGCAGATGCTGGACGCCTACTCGTCGATCGGCATGCCGCTGATGTATCATCACTGGTCGTTCGGAAAACACTTTCTGGGCCACGAGCGCCTCTATCGCAAGGGCGCGCGCGGGCTCGCCTATGAGATCGTGATCAATTCCAACCCGTGCATCAGCTATTGTCTGGAAGAGAACACCATGCCGCTGCAGGCGCTGGTGATGGCGCATGCCGCTTTCGGTCACAACCACTTCTTCAAGTCCAACCACCTGTTCCGGCAATGGACGGATGCCGACGGCATTCTCGACTACCTCGAATACGCGCGAAAATTCATTGCCTGTTGCGAGGAAAAGCATGGTCTTGGCGAGGTTGAGGCAACGCTCGACGCCGCGCATTCCCTCATGCCGCACGGCGTCTTCCGGCATCGCCGTCCACGACAGCCCTCCCTGCGAGAAGCGGAAGAGCAGCGCCGCGAACGGATCGCAGCGGCCGAACAGAATGTCCACTATCTCTGGAACACCATCCTGAACCCTGCGCGCGGTCAAGCGTCGACGGATACGGAGCTTCTCGACCGCAAACGCGACATGCATCTGCCCGAAGAGAACCTGCTCTATTTCCTGGAACACTACAGCCCCGTACTGACCACATGGCAGCGCGAAATCCTGAGGATCGTGCGTAATATCGGGCAGTATTTCTATCCGCAGAAGCAGACGAAGGTCATGAACGAGGGCTGTGCCAGCTTCGTGCACTACTACATTTTGAACAAGCTGCACGAACAGGGACGGATCAGCGACGGCGCGATGCTGGAGATCCTTCACAGCCACACCAACGTGCTGACCCAGCCGGACTTCGACGATCCGCGTTTTTCCGGGATCAACCCCTACGCGCTCGGGTTCGCGATGATGGACGATATCAGGCGCGTGTGCCTGGACCCGACCGAGGAGGACCGGGAGTGGTTTCCGGATCTCGCCGGAAGCGGCGACTGGCGCAGTGTCCTGAGACAGGCATGGGCCAACTATCGCGACGAAAGCTTCATCCAGCAGTTTCTCTCGCCTGCCGTGATCCGGCGGTTCAGGATGTTCGCCCTGTCGGACGACTCATCGTCGCGCTATTGCACGGTGACCGGCATCCACAATGAGCAGGGGTACCGGCATGTGCGCGACGCCCTGGCGCGCGACCATGACCTGTCGGCACTTGAGCCGGAGATCCAGGTCGCCGACGCCGATCTTCTCGGAGACCGGTGCCTGCATCTGAAGGCCATCCGGCGCAACGCCGTCCCGCTCGATCCGGACAGCAGGGCCGCAACCCTGAAACATGTCGAGCGGCTCTGGGGATACAAGGTCGACATCGTCGAGTCGGATAAGCCGAACTGAACACCACCTTGTCAGATCGTCCGCAAACCTTCCGACAAGTCCCGGAAGGCCCGCTTAAACGCATCCGTGAGCGGATTTCCGGCAACGCCGTTCCGGGTCAGCATCCCGACCGGGCGCGACACGACCGGGTCGCCCAGTTTCCTGAAAGCCAGCGTTTTGCCTTGTGCGGACGTCATTGCCGATCGCGGCAGCAGCGCGGCGCCGATACCTTCACTGACAAGATCCATAGCGGTGGTCGAGCGGCCGACTTCATACGTCCAGCGGGGCGACAGCCGGCTCCTGGCCATCGCCTCGTCGATCAGGAGACGATTGCCCGTGCCTCTTGCCGGAAGGATCAAGGGCACGTCCTGAAGATCTGACCAGGCGACGGCCCCGGCTTCGGCTTCGGCAAGCTGGTGGCCGCGCGGCAGCGACAGGACGATCCTGTCCTCGAACAGCGCTTCGAACTGCGTGTTCGCTTCCAGAGAGCCGATGGAACAGATGCCGAAATCGGCTTCTCCCTGCGAAACGGCTTCCGCGACCTCGTTGGCGGCCCGATCCAGAAGCCGCACCCTTGGGACCGTGCCGCTTTCCCGAAGGCGGCCGATCGCGGGTGCCAGCAGGGGTGTGACCATGGTCGGGATCATCGCGATCGTTACCAGTGAGCCGCGCTGGTGGGCAAAGGCGACGCTTTCGTCCCGCATGGCCAGGGTTGTCTCCCTTGCGCCTTCCAGCATCGCCTCGGCCCGCGCCTGCAACCGCTTGGCGGCAAGCGTCGGTCTGACCGCGCGCGTGGTGCGCTCGAACAGGACGGAGCCAAGCGTTTCCTCCAGCTTCTGGATCCTGCGGGTGATCGCGGATTGCGACAGGCTCAACCGCTCGGCGGCATGGTGAAACGAGGCTGTCTCCATGACGGCCAGAAAGGCCTCGAGATCGTTGAAATCGAAATTGATGCGCATGGAGCATCAATGAGATAAAAACCGACAATTGTCAAAATAATCGAACGACTGCTAAAACGCCTCCGAGAGGAAAAGCATCATGAGCAGCCCGTACGACATCGCCATCATCGGCGGCGGCAACGCCGCCCTGTGCGCGGCCATGACGGCCGCGGAAAAAGGGGCAAGCGTCGTCATTCTGGAAACCGCACCCAAGGCCTATCGGGGCGGCAACTCCCGCCACACCAGAAACTTCCGGTGCATGCACACGGCGCCGCTCGGCCCGCTGGTCGACGACTACAGCGAGGACGAATATTTTGACGACCTTCTGAAAGTCACCGACGGAAAGACCGACGAGACGCTCGCAAGGCTGGCGATCCGCGCCTCCGAAGAATGCCTGCCATGGATGGAAGAGCACGGCGTCCGTTTTCAACCGTCCCTGTCCGGCACGCTTTCGCTGGCGCGTACCAACGCGTTTTTCATGGGCGGCGGCAAGTCGCTGGTCAACGCCTATTACCGCACCGCCGAGAAGCTCGGCGTTTCGGTCCTTTACGAGGCCAACGTCACGCATCTGGAGCTCGACGGCGACCGGATCGTGCGGATCGACTACACGCATGAAGGCGAGACAAAACAGCTGACGCCCAGCGCCGTGATTGTTGCCTCCGGCGGGTTCCAGGCAGATACCGAGTGGCTCACCCGCGCCTGGGGTCCACCGGCAAAGAATTTCCTTATCCGGGGCACACCCTACAACCGCGGCGTCGTCCTGGCGGATCTCCTCGATCAGGGCGTCCAGTCGGTCGGTGACCCGACCCAGTGCCATGCGGTCGCGATCGACGGCCGGGCACCGAAATTCGACGGCGGCATCGTCACAAGGTTGGACTGCGTGCCGTTTTCCATTGTCGTCAATAAGGAAGCGGACCGCTTCTACGACGAAGGCGAGGATGTCTGGCCGAAGCGCTATGCGATCTGGGGACGTCTCGTGGCCAACCAGCCGGACCAGATCGGCTACGTCATCATCGATGCCAAGTCGCTGGACCTGTTCATGCCGTCGGTCTTCCCGCCGATCAAGGCGGACACGCTGGAAGAACTTGCCGGGAAAATGGGCCTTCCACCCGAAAAGCTGCGCAACACGGTCACCGCCTTCAACGCCGCCTGCGGCGACACGTCGAACTTTCATCCGACGGAACTGGATGGTGTCAAGACAACCGGGATCAACATTCCCAAAACCAACTGGGCGCGCCCCATCGACCAGCCGCCGTTCTACGGCTACAGCCTGAAGACCGGAGTCACCTTCACCTATCTCGGCCTGAAAGTGGACGAGAACGCCCAGTGCAGCACCGAAAGCGGTCCTGTCCGAAACCTCTGGGCTGCCGGGGAAACCATGGCCGGGTCCATTCTCGGACAGGGCTATCTCGCCGGTTTCGGCATGACCATCGGAACCGTGTTCGGTCGCATCGCAGGCCGGGAGGCCGCCAATCATGCAAACTGATCTGCTCCAGGAAGCCCGCCGCCAGGCGGAGATCTGCAACGCCTGCCGCTACTGCGAGGGCTACTGCTCGGTCTTTCCGGCCCTGCACCAGGAACGTTTCTTCACCGACGCAAACCTGACCCAGCTGGCCAATCTCTGCCACAACTGCCGGGGCTGTTACTACGCCTGCCAGTACACGGCACCGCACGAGTTCGATCTCAATCTGCCGAAGGCGCTTGCGGAAGTGCGCCAGGACAGCTGGGAAAGTCTTGCGTGGCCCGCCCCGGTTGCCCGGCGTTTTCAGAAAAGCGGCGTGATGATCGCGCTCGCGACGATCCTCGGCTTTGCCCTCCTGTTCCTGGCATTCCGCGCGCTCGGGTCCGCCGGCGGCGACGGGTTTTATGCGGTTCTGTCCCATTCGGCCATGGTGGCGATTTTCCTCCCGGCCTTCCTGTTTCCGCTTGCAAGCATTGCGGTCAGCCTGAGACGCTACTGGACAGAGACCGGCGGCACGACGATCGCGCTGAAGGAGATCGTCGATGCCTTCGGGTCCGCGGCGAAAATGAAGAACCTCGCGGGCGGGCACGGCGACGGCTGCAATTTCGAAGACGAAGACCGGTTCAGCCAGGCGCGGCGTCACGCGCACCAGGCCGTCATGTACGGCTTCCTGCTCTGCTTTGCCTCGACCTCGGCCGGAACGCTTCTCCACTACGTTTTCGACATGCCCGCGCCTTATCCGCTGTGGTCGCTGCCGAAGCTTCTGGGCATACCGGGCGGCATCCTGATGGTGATCGGCACGGTCATGCTGGCTTCGCTGAAACTGAAAGCGGACCGGTCTCTTGGCGCAGCGGCCAACTGGGGCGGCGAGATGGGTTTCATCCTGCTCCTGTTCCTGGTCGCGCTCTCCGGCCTTGCGCTTTACGCACTCGGCAGCACGGCGGCCATGCCGACGCTGCTTGCCATCCACCTTGGCTCGGTGCTCAGCTTCTTCCTGCTGACGCCCTATACCAAGATGGCCCACGGCTTCTACCGCCTCACCGCCCTCATTCGCGATGAACAGCGGAAGTCGGCGGGGTAAGTTCCCGCCGCCTTCAGCCGGTTCTGTCGGTTACCGTGAACTGCCCCATCATGCCCTGATCTTCGTGTTCCAGAATGTGGCAGTGATACATGTAGGGGAAATCTTCGCTCGCAAGGTGATCGAAGCGGACGACAATTTCCGACCAGTCGTCATCGTCCAGCACCACCGTGTCTTTCCAGCCGCCCTGATCGGGAGTTACAGCCGCGCCCTCCATCTGTTCGATCAGGAAGGAACAGCCGTGCACGTGGAACGGATGCGCGCCCTGATCGGAACGGATCCGCCAGCGTTCCCAGACACCGCGCTCGACGCGCTCGTTGATCACGCTCATGTCCATTGCAGCCCCGTTGATCGTCATGGTCATGGCGTGCGCCTCATGTGCACCGTGGCCCTGCGCATGCCCGGCATGGGCGCCCTCGCCGCCGCCGTGATCCATTTCCAGAATGAATTCGCGCGTTTTCGTGATCTCGCCCGGGTCCGGACGGTCAATCGTCGCCAGGCGTTCGGGAACGCGCGCGGTATGCGCGACCAGTGTCCGGTCGACCGTCAACAGCAGCGAGGCGGGCGGTGCCGACTGACCGGGTCCGGTCAGCAGACCCACGAGACCGGAAACGATCCCCTCACCTTCCTCGTCGATCTCGTCTTCAAAAAAGGTCAGCAGTTCAGCCGAGGTGTCGTCGGACAGGTCCACGATGATTTCGCAGCGTTCGCCGGGAGACATTTCCATGGTTGTCATCGGCACGGGCGCTTCCAGCAGGCCGCCATCGCTGGCGATCTTGTGAAAGGTCCGGTTGTCGGCGAATGCCAGGATATAAAATCGCGCGTTCGCGCCGTTGAGAAGGCGAAGACGAACCTTGCCGGCCGGAACCTCCGCGACCGGCGACAAGGCACCGTTGATGATGGCCGTATCGCCGAACCAGCCGTCTTCCCCAGCCTCTTCCAGCGAATAGACCAGCCGTCCCGCCGCATCGAAGGTTCTGTCCTGAAGGATCACCGGAAGATCGTCGACGCCGTATCGGTTCGGAAGTTCCTTCGAGACGTCCTCATCGTCATCGATGATGATCATGCCCGCGAGGCCGCGATAGACCTGGTCTCCGGTCTTTCCGTGGGTATGGGAATGGTACCAGCAGGTGGCTGCCGGCTGCACGATCGATAGCGTCGGCTGCCAGCGTTCGCCGGGGGACATTTCCAGCTGCGGCCCGCCGTCGACATCCCCAGGGACATGAAGTCCGTGCCCATGGACGGAGACGCCTTCGGTCAATGTGTTGTGGTAGTTGAGCGTGAGCTCGGTGTTCCGCCGGGTTCGAATGGTCGGGCCCAGATAGTCCTGGTTGACACCGATCGTCGGCGTCATGACGCCCGGTTTGAAAGACCACATGCCAGTGCGGATCGTCAGGTCCAGCGGCGCGCCGTCCGTGCCGTCCGCAAGAGGCGATATCGGCAACCGCGGCCGCGCCGTGTTCGACCATGCCGGCCCTGCCAGACAGGTACCTGTGAGTGCAAGGCCGCCTGCGAGGACCTGGCGCCGGGAAAATGTGAGCGACATATCTGATCTCCAATTCAGCAAATCCGGTGCGGGCACTTGCCGTAAGCCACAGCGAAGTGGTGCATGGCGCCCCGATGTATTTGTGAATGGGAAACACGTAGGTATCCGTCCATCGGACAAATGCCGGATCGACGCCTTCCGGCATAGGACATAGGGTCAATGCGAACGGCGCGACCGGATGCCGGGCTGCCAAAGACACGCAAGACGGGGAACGACTTCATGCTGGATACGAACGGGCCGTTGTGGAATTGGCGAACCTTTTTTGCCGCGTTCGTTCTGATCGTGTTTGCCACGAGTGTCGTTGAAGTTCTCAACGAATTCCGGGCCGGCGAAACGCTCGGTTCCATGGGCGACGATCTTGCCAGGCTATTGATCAGCGCACTGGTCCTGGGCACCTTTCTGTACGATCGCCATATTCAGCAGAAAACACTCCTGGAGCTGAGCGGACAGCTTGAAAAAGCACGCGGCCAACTGGCGCGCCTCGACTCGCGTTCGGTTGAGCTTGCGGGACAATACCGCGCGGTCATGCAGAAGCAGTTCAATGCCTGGAACCTGACCGCCAGTGAGCAGGATGTCGTGATCGGAATGCTGAAGGGTCTTTCATTCCGGGAAATCGCGGGGCTCAGGGAAACGCGCGAGAAAACGGTGCGGCAGCAGGCATCCACCGTCTACCGCAAGGCCGGCGTTTCCAGCCGGAACGAGCTGACCGCATGGTTCTTCGAGGACATGCTCGATCCCCTGCCGGTGCAGGACGGATGACCAAGAGACGCATCGCGACCTGAAAACGTCGGGTCCCGGCCTTGTCAGGCCCCGATAGCGAGATATAACCCCGAACGCTTGGACACGGGACCGGCCGTATCGCGGTCCCCGGGATCGCACACAAAACCAACAATCATCCGGGTGCAGTGGTGGAAACGAACAAGATAACAATCCTCGACGGCGGCATGGGCCAGGAGCTTGTCCGCCTGAGCGGGCTCGAACCGACAGGGCTCTGGTCGACGCGGATCATGATGGAACGGCCGGATCTCGTCGGAGCGATCCACGATTCCTATTTCGCTGCCGGTGCGCATGTGGCAACGGCGAACACTTACGCGATCCATCGCGACCGCCTGCGCCCGAACGGGATCGAAGACCGGTTCGAAGAACTGCAGCAGCAGGCATGCGAAATCGCCTGCCGCTCGCGCGATGCACACGGTTCCGGATCGGTGGTCGGGTCCGTCGGTCCGCTCGGTTGGTCCTACAGCCACGACGGCGCGCCGCCGGAAGAGGAATCCGTCGAGCTTTACGCGGAAATCTGCCGCATCCAGGCGGATTTCGTGGATTCCTACCTGATCGAGACGATTGCTTCGATCGAGCAGGCACGGGCCGCGGTCACGGGTGCGCTCGGCCACGGCAAACCTGTCTGGATCGGCCTGACGGTCGACGACGGAGATGGTACGAAACTGCGCTCTGGAGAAAGCCTGGAAGACGCCGTCCGCGAAGTTGCCGCGCTGGCCCCGCAAGCCATCCTGCTGAACTGCTCCATACCGGAAGCCGTAACCGCTGGACTGAAAGCCACGACGGAAGCCGGACTGCCGACAGGCGGCTACGCCAACGGGTTCACCGGGATCAGCAAGGAATTCCTGAGCGCAGGCAGCGCGGTGACGAAGCTGACGTCCCGTGTTGATCTCACCCCGGACGCCTATGCCGACCATGTCGGCGGCTGGATTGCGTCCGGCGCGACGATCGTCGGCGGCTGCTGCGAAGTGGGACCGGCGCATATACAAGAGCTTGCGCGGCGTTTCAGCTAGAACCGGAACGGATTTCCCCCTTGCTCGCAGTTGCGCCGCGGCGTTTGCGCGGTCACGAGGCAGTTGCGCCTTCCCGCGTATCACGGCGCAGCGCACCTGCAAAGAACTCAAGCAGCGCTTCGATATCCCGCTGCTGCCGGAAATCCTTGTGCGTCGCCACCCAGAGACCCGTTGAGGGCAACCCGGCGCGGCCACCGAACGCAACAAGCCGAGCAGATTTCTGTGCGACAAAGACGGGCAGCATGGCAAGGCCGAGCCCCCTCTCGGCCATAGCCGCCAGCATAAGGAAGCTGTCTGCGGAAAACTCACGCCGGTTTTCGACGTTGGAAAGCTGCCATTCGCCGACTGTTGATCCTGCAAAGCCCGGGGCGGTCCCCAGCCATTTGTGCGCCCTGAGAGGCTGTTCCCCGGTGCGGGCCAGATAATCCGGAGAGCCGAAGACGCCGAATTCGACGGTGCCGATCTTGAGACCGCTCAGCTCCGGTGGCAGATCCGGGCCGGGCCGCACAAGGATCTCGGCACCCGAAAGCGACAGGTCGATCGGATCGTTCGAAACGGCAACCTCGATATTAACGTTCGGGTGCATCTGCCGAAGGTTTTCCAGATGGTCGGGCAAAAGCAGGCAGGCAATCGTGTCCGTCGTCGCAAGACGGAACGTGCCCTCGATGCCCTTGGCGGTCGAATCCAGGCTTCTCCTGATCCTGGCCGAGGCGTGGTCCATGAGCTTGAGCGATGCCAGAAGCGCCCGGCCTTCGGGCCGGAGCCGATACCCGTCTTTCTGCCTGTCGAACAGCTTGACCTCGCGGGACGCTTCCAGGAGCGCGATCCGTCTCAGGACGGTCGCGTGGTTCACACCGAGCGCGCGCGAGGCCGCAGAAAGCGATCCCTGCTCGGCAACCGCGTGGACATATTGAAGATCGTCCCATCTGAGTTTGTGCATCTGCGCACAGCCTTTTGTCGCAATTTAGAGAATTTATCAGCGCATTAGATCATGAGACTTATCTGATGTTCAATTCTGCACATGAGAGGAGAGTCTGATGAAAAACGGATTGAAGGTTTTCTGCTCACTCGTATTCGTCTTCACTGCCGGTATGGGCACGTCCGTCGCAGACGGGCATTTCGACAACGCCATCAAGGCACGCAAGGCGGTCATGGCGCTTTATGCGTGGAACCTGGGCCAGTTGGGCGCCATGGCAAAAGGGGATATCGAATACAATGCGGAAGCCGCCCAGATCGCGGCGGAAAACATCAAGATCATGGCAACCATGAACATGGGCTCGGCCTGGCCACAGGGATCCGACAGCACGGCCCTGCCCGGAAAGACACGCGCAAAGGTCGAAGCCTGGTCGACCTATCCGGAAAGCGCCGAGATCAACAAGAAACTTGCAGCGGCGGCGGTCGCCATGAGCGACGTTGCCGGTGACGGCGTCGATGCCGTTCGCGCGAATATCGGTGCCATTGGCGGTGCCTGCAAGGATTGCCACACGAAATTCCGGGAAGCGGAATAGACGAACCGCTATTGTGCAAAGATGAAAACATGGCATATGCCGCGGCGGATTGCCGTCGCGGTTTTCATGATAGCCGGGCTCGCCCTCGTGTCAGCGCGGGCCGGAGACGACCGTCTGCCGAAACGGGATGGTGAGTTGCCCGCCACCACCAATCGTGTCCCGCACATCCAGATCGGTGAAGAGCCCGTTCCGCAGCTGTCGGACCGCCTGTTGCAACGCGTGGCGGCCTTGCCGGGGGTCAAGCTCCGCGCCACGGTGATCTCGCTTCCGGGCGCCAAGGGCTTCTGGCTGAGCGAGACCATCGACCTGGCACGGCCCCAGGCGATCGTCGGCGGACGGGAGTTTGCCCATTTGCATCCGGATGGCAGTCTGCACGCTTCGCTGCCGCCGGCGCGCGCCCGCGAAGCCGTGAAGGCCGGATGGGCGGCCATGCATCCCTGGGCGGACAGCCGGCCGGGCTGGGAAGGTTTCGTCCTCCTTTATACGTCGCGCACCCGGGAGGAGGCGGATATTGTCTTCCAGCTGCTCGTGGACGGCTACAACTACGTGACCGGTGACGATCACGAAGCAGCGGAGCTCTGAAGCCCCGCATTCGTCAGGGCGGGAACGGAGACCGCTCTTGCCGGCGTTGTCTCCTATCGCGCAATGGTGAAGCGCGCCTCGAGACCGGGGTCGTTCCCGCGGAGCTTTAGACCGCCGCCATGCCGTTCGGCGACCCTTTCCACGATCGGCAATCCGAGACCGCTGCCGTCGCTGCGTTCCGAAACCTGGCCGAAACGCTGAAGCGCGGTCTGTATCTGCGCCTCTGTCAGCCCCTGGCCGTCGTCCCTGACGACAATCGTTGCCGCTTCCGGGGCGGTCTCCAGCGCGACGGTGATCTCTGACAGGCCTGCACCACCATGCTTCATGGCATTGTCGACCAGATTGGACACCGCCTCGCGGATCATCGTCCTGTCTCCGGTGACGGAGATGTCTCTATCGGGCAATTGCGGGGTGATCGACGGTCTGCCGATGCTTCTGCCCTGAAAATCCCTTGTCACACCATCGATCAGCTCATTGACCGAGAACGTTTCCTGCGCCGAGGCCGGGCTGATCGATTTGGTGCGCTCGTAGGTCAAGAGCTTCTGCGCCAGGAGGCTCGTTTCCTTTGCGGCGTCAACGAGATCACCTGCGCGCTCGCGCATGGCCGCCTCATCCGGGGCGGAACGGACCGATTCAGCCAATGCCAGAACACCGGCAACCGGGTTGCGCAGCTGATGGGCGGCATTTGAAATGAATTCGCTCTGCGTTGCCATGGCTTCGGAGACCTGGCCAAGCAGGCGGTTGAGGGTGCGCACGATCCCCTCGACCTCGACCGGAACCGGTCTTTGAATGGGTTTCAGGACCTCGCCGGACCGCAGGTCGATCGCCTGTTGCAGGTCGTTCAACGGGTGCAGTCCGATCCGGATGCCGAACCAGACGATCAGCGACAGGGACGTGATGATGGACGAGATCGTCACCAGCGAGCGCAGCATCAGGTCCTGGACGAAGGCCGCGCGGATGGCAACATCCTGCCAGACGGTCGTCGTGAAAAGACCGCTGAAGTCATCGACCTGCATACGGGTGCGCATGCGAAACCCGCGCACGTCCCGGCCGAGGTATTCCGCATTGAAATAGACAGGGCTGAAATCGCCGTCGCCGGCGAGCGGGATGCCCACCGGTGGCGTTGCATAACCTGTGACGATGACGCCGTCAGGCGCATAGACGTGGTAGAAGACCCGACCACCCGATGTGTCGGACAGGATCTTGCGCGTGCTCGGCGCCAGGGCGTCACCGCCGGATAGCGCAACGTCGTTGGCAACCGCAAGCGCCGCCGACTGCAGGCTCCTGTCAAAGACTTCACCGGCGGTCACGCGTGCATTGTTGAGCTGCCACAGGCCGGTCGCACCGGCGACGAACAGCAGCGGAACGAGGATGATCAGGGTCAGGCGCAGGCGCAGAGAGTAGGTTCTCTTCATGCGGACGCCTTGCCGAGAGAGTAGCCGATGCCGCGATGAACCTGGATGTTGACGCCGTAAGGAGCAAGACGCTTGCGCAGCCTGGAGGCATAGACCTCGATGACTTTCTCGTCCGTCTCGCTGCCCGCGCCGTAAAGCTGGTCCAATAGGCTCGCCTTGGAGACCGTGCGCCCGTTCGCCTGGGCCAGCGCGGCAAGCAATGCAAGCTCGCGCCGCGGAACTTCCAGGGCCTCGGAGCCGTCAAGCAATTGCAGCGCGCCGGCATCCAGTTTCAACGGACCGATCTCGATGAGCTGCCGTGGCACGACACCCTTGCGCCGGCCAAGCGCGCGGATCCTTGCCGCGAGCTCTTCCATTTCAAACGGCTTGACCAGGTAGTCGTCCGCGCCCGCGTCCAGCCCCATCACCCGGTCTTCCGTTTCGGACCGGGCGGTCAGAAGAATGACCGGTCTCGGATCATCGCGTTCCCTGAGATCTGTCAGAAGGTCCAGCCCGCTCCTGCCCGGCAGGTTGATGTCCAGAATGACGAGATCGCCGCCTTCCTGTTTCAGAAACACATCCGCCTCGTCGCCGTCATGGAGAATATCCACCGAATGGCCGGCATCGCGCAGCTGATAGGCGATCCCCTTTGCCAGACTGACATTGTCTTCTACGAGTGCGATCCGCATTTTTATTCTTTTTCGATGAAAGCTTGTTGCAAGCTTCGCAGGGAACACTGCCAGCATCAAGTCGCTTTTGCGAGCGCTGAGAGTGAGGCTGCGGGAACACACAGCCCGCGCCATTGGGAGGAAAACATGGTTTTGAAAAAGCTTGCGCGCCAGCTGGCGCTGAGTGTGACACTTGCTGCCGGTGCCTTCGTACCGGCCCAGGCCCTTGCGGCCGATCTCGACCTTTCCGGCAAAACAGTCGAATGGGTCATTCCCTTCTCCGAAACAGGCGGGTCCGCCAAGTGGGCGAACTTCTATGCGCCGCTCCTGAGCGAAGCGCTTCCGGGCCAGCCGACCGTCGTCGTGAAATTCATGCCGGGTGCCGGTTCCACGAAAGGCGCCAACTGGTTCCAGAACCAGAAATTCGCCGACAGCGAAGGCACGGTGATCTTCGGCTCGTCCGGCTCCACCCAGTTCCCGTACCTGCTCGGCGATCCGCGCGTGCGCTACGACTACAAGGACTGGAACGTGGTTCTGGCGTCCGGCACGGGCGGTGTCGCCTACCTGCCGCCGGATCTGGCCGCGAAGATGAGCGGCAACGATGCCAGCGCGCTGAAGGAGACCGATTTCATCTACGGTTCCCAGGGCGCGACGCGGCTCGATCTCGTTCCGCTTCTGGCCTGGGAAATGCTCGGCCTGAATGTCGAGCCCGTCTTCGGCATCAAGGGCCGCGGTGACGGCCGCCTGATGTTCGAGCGCGGTGAAGCCAACATCGATTACCAAACGTCTTCGTCCTACCTGAAAGGCGTGACGCCGCTGGTCGAAGCCGGAACGGCCGTGCCGATGATGAGCTGGGGTGCCCTGGATGCCGACGGCAACATCGTCCGCGATCCGACATTCCCCGACATGCCGACCTTCAAGGAAGTCTGCGAGGCGACCGAAGGCTGCGAAACCTCGGGCGAAAAATGGGATGCCTGGAAGGCGTTCTTCATCGCCGGGTTCCCGGCCCAGAAGATGGTGTTCCTGCCGAACGGCGCATCCCAGGATGCCATCGACACCTATTCCAAGGCGTTTGACGCGGTCAAGGCACGCGGCGACTTCGCGGAGATCTCCGCAGGACGGCTCGGCAAGTACCCGCAGATGACAGGTGCCGAGGCTGACAGCGCCCTCAAGAGCGCGACTGAAGTGCCCGACAGCGCGAAGGAATTCGTGGTCGGCTGGCTGCAGGAACGCTACGGCGTCTCCCTCAAGTAACAGCACTTCCGCCCGTCCGGGCTGACCGGACGGGCTCCCTTTCCTGAAAAACAAAATCCGGGGCGATCCAGTGGACATTCTTGGCACCGCTTTACCTGCGCTCGCCGATGCGTCGGCGATGATCTTTCAGCCGGCCGTCATCGGCTACCTGATTCTCGGCGTGGTGATGGGCCTTTGCATCGGGGTCTTCCCCGGGCTCGGCGGCATTGCCGGCCTGTCGCTGCTGCTGCCGTTCATGTTCGGCATGGATCCCGTGCTTGGCCTTGCCCTCATGATCGGCATGGTCGCCGTCGTCCCGACATCGGATACGTTCGCCTCCGTCCTCATGGGCATTCCCGGCTCCTCCGCCTCGCAGGCGACCGTTCTCGACGGCTTTCCGCTTGCCAAGAAAGGCGAGGCTGCGCGCGCCCTTTCCGCTGCTTTCGCGTCATCACTTTTCGGCGGTCTCGTCGGCGCGGCTTTTCTGACCGTCTTCATCCTTGTCGCGCGGCCAATCGTGCTGGAGTTCCGGACGCCGGAACTCCTGATGATCACGCTGTTCGGCCTGTCGATGGTCGGCATTCTGGCCGGTCAGGTCGCCATCAAGGGCATCGTCGCCGCCGGTCTCGGCCTGATGGTCGGAACCATCGGCGAAGGCGACAGCGCCGGCGCCCTGCGCATGGCGACCTACGACATGCCGTATCTCACCGACGGCCTGAAACTGGTCATCGTCGGCCTCGGTATCTTCGCGATTCCGGAAATCGTCGCCCTGTTGCGCCAGGACCGCGCGATATCAGAGCGCTCCATGCTCGGCGGCGGCTGGCTTCACGGCGTGCGCGACTGGTTCTCCAATATCTGGCTCAGCATCCGCTGTTCGCTGATCGGTGTCACGGTCGGTGTCATCCCCGGCCTCGGCGGCTCCGTTGTCGACTGGATCGCCTACGGCCACACGGTGCAAACGTCGAAGGACAAATCCAAGTTCGGCAGCGGCGACGTGCGCGGTGTCATCGGACCGGAAAGCTCCAACAATGCCAAGGAAGGCGGCGGCCTGGTGCCGACGCTTCTGTTCGGCATTCCGGGATCCGGCTCCATGGCCGTCTTCATCGGCGCGGTCGCGCTGCTCGGCTCCGGCCAGATCGAGGTCGGGCCGTCGATGCTGAAGAACAATCTCGACGTCACTTACGCAATCGTCTGGCTGCTCGCGCTGGCAAACGTCGTCGGAACGATCATCTGCATTCTCGGGTCCGGCGGCATCGCGCGCCTGACAACCATTCCATTCGCGCTGCTTGCGCCGTTCCTGTTCATGATCATCTCGTTCGCCGCGTTCCAGTCGGGCCAGAACCTGATGGATCTCGTGGCGCTTTTCGCTATCGGCCTGCTCGGCATCCTGATGCGGCGGTTCGACTGGTCGCGGCCCGCATTCCTGATCGGGTTCGTTCTGTCCAATCCGGCGGAAACCTACACCAACCAGGCGGTCCAGATCGCCGCATCGCGCTTCCGCAAGGGCTTTGCGGAGGGCATGGAGTACATCTTCTCGCCGATCGTGATCGTGCTCATCATCATCACGATCGTCTCCGTCGTGATCGGACTGCGCCAGTCGAAGAACATTCGCGCGGAAGGCGATGTACCCACGGGCAGCAAACGCGCGCCGCTGATCTTCCTGCTGGCGATCTTCGCTTACCTTGCCTTTGCGTTCACCAACGCCTCGCTGATCCCCGACTATGCCTCCGCGGACCGGGTCTTCCCGCAATTCGTCGGCCTGGTATCGATCATCGGCTGCCTGATCCTTCTGTTCCGAATGCGCACCAGCCCCGAGACGAGCCCGCTGTTCAGCGACAGCGAGGCCGGAAATTCGGAAGGCAACCAGCATGGCCTGTGGCCGACGCTGGCCTGGTTTGCCGGTCTTTTGATCCTGACGTCGCTGATCGGGTTCATCCTGGCGCTTGCCGGCTTCCTGGTGACCTTCATCCACTACCGGGCGAAACGCAGCCTTCCGTATGCGCTCGGTTATGGCGCCTGCGGGATCGCGTTCATGTGCGGCATGGCCTGGCTGCTGAACCGCGACTTCCCGCCGGGACTGCTGCAGTCCTATGTCACCCTGCCGTGGCCACTTACGTAAGGCAGCGGCATGACGCTCTCGCTGCTCTGTCTTGCCGGCGACGGCATCGGCCCGGAGATCATGGCCGCCACGAAACGCATCGTGGCGGCTGCCTGCGCCAGGTCGGGCGAACGGATCGAGCTCACGGATCGCACCATCGGCTTTGCGTCCCTGGAGGCCGGTGACAGCACGATAGGAGATGCCGTCATCGAAGCCGCGCTCGCCGCGGACGGCGTCATTCTCGGGCCGGTCTCGCACAATGATTATCCGCCAAAGGAAGACGGCGGCCTCAATCCGTCGGGCGTGCTGCGCAGGAAACTCGATCTTTACGCCAACATCCGGCCCGCTCAGAGTTTCAGCGGCTTGCCAACGCCAACCGGACGGGACGTCGACCTGGTGATTTTCCGGGAAAACCTGGAGGGGTTCTACGCCGATCGCAACCTTTACGCCGGCAGCGGCGAGTTCATGCCGGTGCCGGGCGTGGCGATGGCGATGCGGCTGATAACCGAACGTGGCAGCGAACGGATAGGACGCGCGGCCTTCCGGTTCGCCGAAAGCACCGGGCGCAAAAAGGTCACGGCCGTTCACAAGGCGAACGTGATGCGCACAAGCGACGGCCTGTTTCTGGAGGCAATCCGGCGGATCGCCGAGGACTATCCAGGTCTCGCATATGACGAGGTCCTGGTCGATGCGGCGGCGGCGCTGCTGGTTCGCGATCCAGACCGCTTCGACGTCATCGTGACGACCAACATGTTCGGCGACATCCTGTCGGACCTTGCCACCGAACTTGCCGGCGGGCTCGGACTGGCAGCCTCCCTGAATGTCGGCCCGCAGAATGCGGCGGCACAGGCCCAGCACGGTTCCGCACCGGACATTGCCGGGCAGGACCGGGCAAACCCGACGTCCCTGATCGGCTCGGCCGCCATGCTGCTGCGCCACCTGGGACAGGCCAAGGCCGCTGCGGCGATCGACAGCGCCCTGAAAACCGCACTCGCCCACCCGGAGACCCGGACGGCGGACCTTGGAGGTCCGCTCGGCACCCAGGCCTTTGCCTCCGTCCTGGTCAAGCTCATAGAGGAAAGCGACGCATGACGCAGACAGCCATCCCCTTTCTCTTCATGCGCGGGGGATCCTCGCGCGGACCCTACATGAACCGCAGCGATCTGCCGGAAGATCTCGACCGGCTGTCGGAGGTGCTGGTTGCCATCGTCGGTGCGGGTCATCCGTTCAATATCGACGGCATCGGCGGCGGAACCGCGGTCACGACCAAGGTCGCCATGCTCTCGAAATCCGCGGACGACTGGGCGGATGTGGACTATTTCTTCGCGCAGGTCAGCGTCGAGGAGAAGCTCGTCGACTACAAACCATCCTGCGGCAACATCCTTGTCGGCGTCGGACCGGCGGCCATCGAGATGGGGCTCGTCGAGCCTGTCGGCGATGTCACGGAAGTCAGGATCCGGGCGGTCAACACGGGAACGCGCGTCGCCGCGCTTGTCCAGACACCGGGCAAACAGGTCCGCTACGACGGCAAAGCGTCGATCGATGGTGTCCCGGGCACGGCTGCACCCATCCAGTTGCAGTTCATGGATGTGGAGGGCAGTGCAACGAGCGGCCTTTTTCCGACCGGACAGACAAGGGAAGAGATCAACGGCCTGGAGGTTTCCTGCATGGATGTCGCCATGGCGATGGTCATCGGCCGCGCCGAGGACTTCGGGATCACCGGGTATGAAAGCGCGGCGGAGCTGGATGCGAACAAGGCACTCTTTGAAAAAATGGAGGCCGTGCGGCTGATTGCCGGCGAACGAATGGGTTTGGGAGATGTAACAAAATCCGTCATCCCGAAATTCGGACTTCTGGCACCGGCGCGTGAGGGGGGCACCGCCGCCGTCCGCTATTTCATGCCGTGGAACTGCCATCCCACTCTCGCGGTCACTGGCTCGCAGTGCCTGGCGTCCTGCATATTGGCCCCCGGCACGGTCGCCGAAGGCCTCGTACCCGCACCACCGTCATCTCCGGTGAGGATTGAACTGGAACACCCGATGGGCAAAATGGAAGTCGTGATAGACTACGGCGACAAGGACGGGCAGTACCATGTCATCTCCGCCGGATTGATGCGCACCGCCCGGAAACTCGCCGCGGGCGACGTCTTCGTTCCCGGCGATGTCTGGTCCGGATCCTGAAAGGCAGCGCCGGAGGCAGGACAGGAGAACAGCATGCATTTTGAAGACAGTCTCGATGAAGCACGCGCCGCGCTGGAATGCGCGCGGCAGTCAATCGCGGATGAAATCAGGGATTACCCGACACCCGTTTCCGGCTGCGATGCGCAGTATAACCACCTCCTGTCAAAACGCGCGCAGATCACCAGGGCGCTGACTGCCTTGCACATGGACGTGTTCGTACCGACCCCCCGGACACTGGTCGAAGGCAGCGGTGTGGAGAGCCGATGAAAGTACATATTCTGGATGACTGGTTCGATACGCTGCGCACATTGCCGTGTTACGCCAAACTCGAAAATCACGACGTCACGGTGTGGACGGACCATGTCGAGGACCCGGCCGTTCTGGCATCGCGCCTCGAAGCGGCCGACGCGGTGGTCCTGTTCCGCGAACGCACGAAAATCACGGCTGACCTGCTTGACCGGCTTCCGGGCCTGAAACTGATTTCCCAGCGCAGCGTCTATCCGCATATCGATGTCGATGCCTGCACCAGGAACGGCGTCCTGCTCTGTTCCAACATGCATGCGGGCACGCCAAGCTATGCAGCGGCGGAACTCACCCTGGCGCTGATCCTGGCAAGCTTCCGGCAAATCCCCGAACAGGTCGCCTCGATCCGGGGCGGCAACTGGCAGATGGGCGTCGGCCGGAGCCTGCGCGGCAGGACGCTCGGCCTTTACGGCTATGGACGGATCGCAAAGGCTGTCGCCGGTTACGCCGACGCGATCGGCATGAAGGTGCAATGGTGGTCGTCGGAGGCCGGACGCGCACGGGCAGTGGCAGACGGCGTCCGGGTGGCCGAGAGCCGGGACGCCTTCTTCGGAACGTCAGACATTGTCAGCCTGCATGTGCGGCTGAAACCGGACACGAAAGGCATCATCACGTCGGACGATCTCGCCGCCATGCGACCGCGGTCCCTTCTGGTCAACACGTCCCGCTCGGGCCTGATCGTGCCCGGTGCGCTTGAAGCCGAGATCGAAAGAAACAGGATCTTCGCTGCCGTCGACGTCTTCGACACGGAACCGCTGACCGACACCGCCAACCCGATGCTCACACATCCGAATGTGCTGCCGACGCCGCATATCGGGTATGTGACCGAAGATGAATTCGATCTGCAGTTTTCCGATATCTTCGACCAGGTGAATGCCTATTCCAGCGGCGAGCCGATCAACATGATCAACCCGCAGGTCTGGACCGGCGGCAAAGACTGACGCACGTTTTCCGGGATCCCGCACCCTCCGGCCACGGCCGGGCATCCCGGACAAGGGCAGCAGGTGTCAGGCTAGTTCTTCCTGGAGAATGCGCCGCAATCCCTCGATCTTGGGCGAACGGCTGTTCCTGGGCCAGATCAACAGCGTGCGGATCCGGTTCTGACCGTCCGGCAACGTATTGATGCGCAGGCGGCGGCTTTCGGGAAAGGTTGCGATCACGCTTTTGGGTACGAGCGCGGCCCCCATGCCGGTCAGAACGCAGCCAAGCATCGCGTGATAAGAGCCGAGCTCGATGGTGCGCTCCGGCATCTCGTCGCGGAGCGCATACCACTCCTCCAGTCTGCGCCTGTGCGGACAGCCATGTTCGAACACGATCATGGTGCCGGGCACGCTCCCCTCGCGGTCAATCGGGGGATGCTCCGTCGACGTGACGATGACCGGTTCCTCCTCGAAGGCAACAATCGAGTCGAACCTGGCCTCGGCAATCGGCTCGGCCACGAGCGCAGCATCAATCTCACCGGCCAGGAGCGCGTTGGCCAACTGCGTCGGGTTTCCCGTCCTCAGTTCCAGAACGACATCGGGAAACTTTTGCGCATAGATCGAAAGAGGCGTGGGAAGACGCACGGCGGCCGTGCTTTCCATGGATCCCAAGCGGAATACACCGCGCGGCCTGCCTCCCTGTACGGCGGCCTCCGTCTCGCTCGCCAAGGCAAGCAAACGGTCCGCATAGTCCAGCAGGGTCCGGCCTGCAGGGGTCAGCACGAGACGCTTTCCGCGCCGGTCGAACAATTTGGTGTTCAACTTGTCTTCCAGCTGCCGGACCCGGGTCGTGACGTTGGATTGCACGCGATGAAGCTTTTCGGCAGCCCGGGTGATGCCGCCCTGGCGCACGACCGCAACGAATATCTTCAGGTCACTCAGTTCCATGTATCTCACTTAGAGAATGCTTCATTCTCAATTATTCATTTTTTCTCATGCAAGGAAAGCCGTATGTCCAGACCCGTCCTGAAGATGCAATGCCATCCAGGATCTGAAAACAGGAGATGCACATGTCAAAAGGATACTGGGTCGTTCGGGTGTCGGTCAAAAACGCGGAGAACTATCCCGCCTACCTTGCCGCGGCCAGACAGGCGTTCGAGAAATACGACGCGCGCTTTCTCGTCAGGGGCGGTCAATACAGGGACCCGGAAGGCAAGTCCCGCGACCGCAACGTCGTCGTGGAATTCAAGGACTTTCAGACGGCTCTTGCGTGCTACGACTCGCCGGAATATCGGGCGGCGCGCGAGATCAGAATGGCGAATGCGGAGGCCGATTTCCTGATCATTGAAGGCACCTGATGCTTTCGAGTGCCGTGCCACCCATGACCGCCGCCAGAAAGAAACGAAGCCCGTCACACACAGTCGGCGGGCTTCTCCCTGTCCGGTTTCCAAGACCCGGCCACATCGCAACCCGGCGCTTTGATGGCTTATCCGGGGTCCTGAGCCTAGGGTACGGACTCATAAATGAAGTCAATTTGGTTTGGATCGTTTTGACCAACTGCGAGGAGCGAAAGCGCAGGAAATGTGGTTCATTTTCAAGCCTTTCGCGACGTGGCAGTTGGTCAAAACGGCCAAATCCGAAGGACGGCAAAATGGCTTCACCTCGCAGCGTCATCGCGCTTGACCGGGCATAAAGCCCGCTCTGCGCACGCTTCCTCGCAAGATTTTGCCATTTCTGCCGCCAAATCGGCTTCATTTATGGGTCCGTACCCTAGTGTGCTCGCTGTTTCCGCCTGCCACCTCAAAAGATTCTTTGCGGGTTTCGCCTGTGTCCAAGGTGCAGTCAGAACGCTGTCTGTTCCGGCTGGTGCGCATCTGATTGACCGACAAGAAACTCAAGTTGAAAACCACTTGAATTCAGGTCTTTAGGAAAAATCCGATCCTGGGAAACTCGTTTTTCCGAGGCTCCCATCCCGCGACGGCAGAACCGATATCCATCCGTCCATGATCGAGAGTTCATAATGTGAGATTATATTTATATCCGTAATATAATAGCTCCGATTATTGAATGTGACGCATTATTTTGCATGCTTAATTTCTGATCGCGCATCCGCTCGACACCGCCGATTGCGCCCTCCCGCGCCATCAATGTTCTGTTTCCCGCGTGCTGCTTTTCCACTCCCGATAGCAGCAGCCTGATCGCAAGGAGATTTACATGAATTTCAAAGGCTTTCGAACGGCTCTCGCCCTTACCGCCTGCCTGGCGCTCACTCCTGCCGCTGCAGAGGAGGTCTACAACGTCGCCCTGGACGGCACCTTCGCCCCGCACGCAATGCCGAAGCTCGACGGCGGTGTCGAAGGGTTCAACGTCGATCTTGCCGAAGCACTCGGCAAGGAAATGGGTGCGACGCTGAACGTCACAGCAGCGCAGTGGTCCGGTCTCCTGCCGGGCATGCAGGCCGGCACCTACGACTTCCTCGTTGCGCCGACAACCGTCACCGAAGAACGCACAAAGAGCATTCTGTTCAGCGAGGGCTATCTGAACACCGACTTCCAGTTCGTCGTCAAAGCCGAGGCGGAAGACATCGACAGCCTTGATGGCTTCAAGGGCAAGACCATCGCCGTCAACAAGGGGTCCGCCTACGACAAGTGGGCCCGTGACCTGACCGATGAGGTCGGCTGGGTGGTCGAATCCTACGGCACGAACAGCGATGCAGTGCAGGCGGTTCTGTCCGGACGCGCCTTCGCAAATGTCGCCGGCAACACTGTCAGCGCATGGGCCGTGAAGAAGACGCCCGCGCTGAAGCTCTCCTACCTGCATTCGACCGGCAAGGTCTTTGCCATTCCGTTCCCGAAGGACAAGCCCGAACTCAGGGCGAAAGTCGAAGGCGCGCTGGAATGCCTCAAGTCCAAGGGCGTGCTCGCGGAACTGTCCGAAAAGTGGTTCGGTGTCACACCGGCTGAAGGCTCGGCAGCCGTGACGGTCTACCCCGGATACGGCGTCCCCGATCTGGAGGGATACGTGTCCGAACCTCACGAGCTGAGCTGCTCCTCCTGATCTCTTTCAAGAAAGACAAGCCGGGCGGGCCGTCAGAGCCTGCCCGGCCCTGTTCTGACTTCAGGAATTTTCCGCGTGTCGCACAGACTACCCATCCTCACGATTGACAATCTTCATCTTCGCTATGGGGACGTCGACGCCCTCAGGGGCATCACCCCGGAGGCCGGAACCGGAGAGATGACGTTCCTGATCGGGCCGTCCGGGTCAGGCAAGAGCAGTCTCCTGAGATGCTGCAACCGCCTGGAAACCCCGACATCCGGCAAGATCTATGTGGATGGCGAAGACATCACCCATCGTTCCGTCAATCTGAACCGCGTCCGGCGTGGAATAGGCATGGTCTTTCAGTCGTTCAATCTCTACCCGCATATGAGCGCGAAGGGCAACGTCATGCTGGCGCTGCGCAAGGTTCTCGGCAAAAGCCGCGCGGAGGCGGAGGCCATTGCCCTGAAGCAGCTGGAGCGCGTCGGCCTGTCGGACCGGGCAGGACACTACCCGAACCAGCTTTCAGGCGGCCAGCAGCAAAGGGTCGCGATTGCCCGCTCACTGGCGCTTGAACCAAAAATCATGCTGTTCGACGAACCGACCAGCGCGCTGGACCCCGAGTTGGTCGGCGAAGTTCTGAAAGTCATGCGACAGCTGAAGGACGACGGCATGACCATGCTCGTCGTCAGCCATGAGATGCGTTTCGCGAAAGCCGCATCCGATCACGTGGTCTTCATGGCGGAAGGGCAGATCGTGGAAGCCGGCCCTCCCGGACAGATCTTCGACGAACCGGTGCATGCGCGCACCCGGACTTTCCTGCAAGAAGCCTATCACTAGAGCCCTTTTGAATGAGATGACCCGTTTCGACCGCTTCGTGGACACCTTCTTCAAACCGGAGGTGATGCAGCAATACTGGCCCGATATCGTCAGCGGCCTGTTCGTGACCTGCCAGATCGCGATCCTGGTCATTGTCAGCGGCATTTCGCTCGGCCTCGCGCTCGCGGTTCTGCGCAGCTACGGCTTCAGGGCGATCAATCTGCCAATCGTCATCTTCGTGGATCTGCTGCGGGCGCTGCCGCCGCTCGTTCTCATTCTCATTCTCTATTTCGGCCTGCCGAATCTCGGGATCAATCTCTCCGGGTTCCTCGTCTTGTGGATTGTGCTGACGCTGGTGCTGTCGGCCTTTGCCGAGGAGATCTTCTGGGCGGGCATTCTCTCGGTTCCGGAAGGCCAATGGCAGGCAGCGCGGTCGACCGGGCTGGGGCGTTTTCAGACCCTGATCTACGTCGTCATCCCCCAGGCGGTGCGGATGACGGTCGCGCCGCTGACCAATCGGACGATCGCGATCACCAAGAACACCGCACTCGGCATGGTGATCGGCGTTCCCGAACTTCTCAATCAGGCCACCACGGCTCAATCCTTCGCAGCCAATGCAACGCCGTTGATGATGGCAACGATCGCCTATCTCATCCTCTTCATTCCGGTGGTCTATGCGGGACGGCGGCTTGAAAAGGCCTATGCCTGGAGGCGGCTCTGATGGAACAGATCCTGCTCCAGTTCTTCAATGTCGACATCATGGTCCAGGCCTGGCCGATCATGCTGCGCGGTTTCGGCATGACGCTGCTGCTCTGCATCGTCGTCATTCCCAGCGGGCTTCTCGGCGGACTTGCCGTCGCTCTGCTGAGCACATCCGAAAGGCGCTGGATCCGATGGCCTGTCGCCGTTCTGGTGGACATCTTCAGGGCCATCCCCCCGCTGGCGCTGCTGATCATGATTTCGGCCGGGCTGCCCTTTGCCGGCATTCGCCTCAGCCCGTTCGCAGCCGTCTGCCTGTCCTTCCTCTTGAACAATTCCGCCTATTACGGCGAGATCTACCGGGCCGGGATCGAATCGATCGGCACGGGCCAGGACGAGGCCGCGAGATCGACCGGTCTCACCGGTTTCCAGTCCATGGTCTACGTGATCCTGCCGCAAGCCGTCAGGAACGTTTTGCCCGACCTTGTCAGCAACACGATCGAAGTGGTCAAACTGACATCGCTTGCCAGTGTCGTCGCCTTTGCCGAACTGCTCTACTCTGCCGACATGGCCCGTTCCGTCACCTACAACGCTTCGCCAATCGTCATGGCTGCGTGCTTCTATCTTGTGCTCCTGTGGCCGGCCGTCCGACTGGGCAGCCGCCTGGAACGCAAGCTTTCGACATGATCAGGAGATCGATTGATGCGTGAGATCGTAACCGCCGCACTGCAAATGGGCCCGATCCAGAAGGCCGATACGCGCAAGGACGTGGTTGAGCGGATGATTGCACTCCTCGACAGGGCAAAGGATGCCGGCGCGACGCTCGCCGTCTTCCCCGAGCTTGCTCTGACGACATTTTTCCCGCGCTGGTACATGGAGGATCAGGCGGAGGTCGACAGTTGGTTCGAAACGGAGCTGCCATCGGCGGAAACCCGGCCGCTTTTCGACCGCGCGAAGGCCTATGGCATCGGCATGTATCTGGGATATGCGGAAAAAACGCCGGACGGGCACCACTTCAACACCTCCATCCTGGTGTCACCCCAAGGTGACATCATCGGAAAATACCGGAAAGTCCATCTTCCGGGCCATGCGGACTACGATACCGAGCGTGCCTTTCAGCATCTGGAAAAGCGCTACTTCGAGCCCGGAGACCTCGGATTTCCGGTCTGGCGAAGCCAGGGCGGCATTCTGGGAATGTGTATCTGCAATGACCGGCGCTGGCCGGAAACCTATCGCGTCATGGGGCTGCAGGGCGTCGAGATGGTGATGCTCGGCTTCAACACACCGGCGGTCAATTCCCAGATGTCGCAGGAAGGGCCGGAGGACCGCCTGTTCCATCACCGCCTGAGCGTTCAGGCGGGCGCCTACCAGAATGCGACCTGGGTGATCGCGGTCGCAAAGGCCGGCGTCGAGGACGGGCATCCCCTGATCGGCGGCAGTCTCATTGTCGATCCGAACGGAAAGATCGTTGCCGAAAGCAAGACAGAGGACGACGAAATCCTCGTCCACGCCTGCGATCTCGACCTGTGCAACTTCGGCAAGGAAACGATCTTCGACTTCGCCCGGCACCGGCGGATCGAGCACTACGGTCTGATCACCGAGCGGACCGGCACCGTACTGCCGCAGGAATGAGCTGATGTTCCTGGATTTCACGGCCCTGTTGCCGCAGCAGCGTTACAAGCTTCTCACCGCCACCGTGGTCCCGCGGCCGATCGCGCTGGTCAGCACGATCTCGCCCGACGGGGTGGTCAACGCCGCGCCTTTCAGTTTCTTCAACGTCTTTTCCGAAGATCCCGCGCTTGCCATCCTTGGACTGGAATCGCGCCGCGACACCGGGACAATCAAGGATACGACCCGGAACATCATGGAGAGCGGCGAACTGGTCATAAACCTTGCGGACAGGCACATGGCGTCCGAAATGGCGGCCTGCGCTGCGGATCTCGGACCGGACCGCAGCGAACTCGACTTCGCGGGCCTGACATCGACGCCATCCCATATCGTCGCGCCGCCCGGTATTACCGAAGCGCCGATCCGCTTCGAATGCCGCCTGTTCGAAATGCGCCAGATCACGCCACTCCGGCATCTGTGCATCGCCGAGATACTCGCCCTGCATGCCAGGCCCGGCCTGGTCGACGCCGCGACCCTGCATGTCGATGCGTCCGCCTACATGCCGGTCGGACGGCTGCACGGCACCGAGTATTGCGAAACGCAAGACCGTTTTAATCTTACCGTTCCGCAGCCCGGCAGCTAGCCGCCTGCGGACCGTCATGTTTGGAGGAGAACACACATGAAGCTGACTGTGGACGCCAGGGGCGTCTTCATCATTTCAGCCACACCGTTCACGGACACCGGTGCCATCGACTATGCCAGCGCCGACCGGCTCGTGGAGTTTTATCTCGACAAGGGCGTAACCGGCATGACCATCCTCGGCATGATGGGAGAAGCGCCAAAACTGTCGGGGGACGAGTCCACCGCCTTTCTGACCCACATGCTCGAACGGGTCGCCGGACGTGTGCCGGTCATCGTCGGGGTTTCCAGTCCCGGTATCGACAACCTGGCACAGCTGTCACATGCGGCCATGGACCGCGGTGCGGCGGGTGTCATGGTCGCCCCCATGCGGGGTCTGACGACCGAAGACAAACACTACGGCTATTTCGCGCAGGTCTTCGAAGCGCTCGGCCCCGGTGTTCCGGTCTGCTACCAGGACTTTCCGTTGAGCACAGGCGTCTCGATTTCAGCCGCCCTGTTCAATCGGCTCGTTCAGGACTTCGAGCAACTGGTCATGCTGAAGCATGAGGACTGGCCGGGTTTGAACAAGCTGACCGCTGTCCGCGCAGCAGCCTCCGAAACCGGTGCCCGCCGCGTGTCGATCCTGTGCGGAAACGGCGGACTGTTTCTTCCCGAAGAAATGATCCGCGGCGCGGATGGCGCCATGACAGGTTTCGCGTTTCCTGAGATGCTGGTGGGCGTGGTCAACCTCTGCAGCGCCGGCAGGACGGCGGAGGCTAGCGACCTGTTCGATGCCTACCTGCCGATCATTCGCCTCGAACAGCAGCCGGGAGCAGGGCTCGCAATCCGCAAGGAAATCCTGAAACGCCGCGGCGCGCTTTCGTCGGCCGCGACACGGCGGCCCGGACCCAAACTGACGGCGGAAGACATTGCGGATCTGGACAGACTTCTCGCCCGTCTCGACATGCATTTGAAGGACATGGCTCATGGATCTTGAACTCGACGGCAAGTGCGCGCTCGTTCTGGCCTCCAGCCAGGGACTGGGCCTCGGCATCGCGGCTGCCCTGGCAAGGGAAGGCGCCCATGTCTGCCTGTCAGGGCGGTCGGAAGACAAGCTGGCGGAGGCTGCAGGCCAGCTGAACAGGAGCGGGCACAAAGCCGACTACGTGGTGTGCGACCTCTCTGCAGAAACAGCGGCAGGCGATGTTTATCAGGCAGCGTGTGCCAAACTCGGACGCGTGGACATTCTGGTGAACAATACCGGCGGCCCGCCTCCCGGCCCCACCACTGCACATTCCGCCGGCCTGTGGCGCTCGCAGTTCGACACGATGGTCACGCGGCTGATCGAAGTGACAAATCTCTGCCTGCCCGGCATGGCCGAAAACGGCTGGGGTCGCATCCTGACGGTCGCAACGTCCGGCGTGGTGCAGCCGATCCCGAACCTGGCCATGTCGAACACGCTGCGCTCCGCCCTCATCGGCTGGTCGAAGTCGCTCGCAGCTGAAGCCGCCAGCAACGGCATCACCTCCAACGTGCTTGTTCCGGGCAGAATTCACACCGCCCGTGTCGACGAACTGGACGGCAAGGCGGCCGAGCGCCAGGGTAAATCCATCGACGAGATCCGGACCGCTTCCAGGGCGACCATTCCGGCTGGCCGCTACGGCGCCGTCGAGGAATTCGCCGATGTCGCCGCCTTCCTGTGTTCGGCCCGCGCAAGTTATGTCACCGGCAGCGTCGTGCGCTGTGACGGCGGCCTGATCAAATCTGTCTGACGAGGAGCACCGAACCCATGGCTGACTATGACCTCATCATCAAGGGCGGAACCGTGGCCACCGCGACCGATACGTTCAAGGCCGATATCGGCATAAGGGACGGCCGTATCGCAGCACTCGGTCTCGGACTGGACGGCGCGGCAAGGACACTCGACGCAAGCGGCAAGCTGGTTCTGCCGGGCGGTATCGAAACCCATTGCCACATCGAGCAGGAGTCCGCCACCGGGGCCATGACGTCGGACGATTACTACTCCGGCAGCGTGTCGGCGGCATTCGGCGGCAACTCGACCATCGTCCCCTTTGCCGCCCAGCATCGCGGCCAGACCATCACCGATGTCATCCGGATCTATGACGACCGGGCAGCGCCGAAATCCGTTCTCGACTATTCCTACCACCTGATCGTGTCCGACCCGACCGAGACCGTTCTGAACGAAGAACTGCCGATGGCGTTTGAGCGCGGCATCACCTCGTTCAAGGTGTTCATGACCTATGACAAGCTGATCGTTTCCGACGAGGCCATGCTCGATATTCTGGTTACCGCCAAGGAAAACGGCGGCCTGACGATGGTGCATGCCGAAAACAATGCGCTGATCAAGTGGATGGTGAACCGCCTGGTTGCCCGCGGCTACACGGCGCCGAAATATCACGCGGTCAGCCATCCGGCCGCGTCAGAAGCCGAGGCCATTCAACGGGGCATTGCCCTGGCCTCCTTCGTCGAAGCCCCGCTGCTGTTCGTGCATGTCTCCACCGACGCAGGTGCCCGGACGATTGCCGACGCACGCATGAACGGCCACATGATTTTTGGCGAAACCTGTCCCCAATACATGTTCCTGACCGCCGACGACCTTGACCGGCCAGGCGCCGAAGGCGCGAAGTTCTGCTGCTCGCCGCCGCTCAGGGACAAGGCCACGCAGGATGTTCTGTGGCGGCACCTGAATGCCGGAACCCTGCAGCTCTACTCCTCGGATCACGCACCCTACCGATTCGATGAAACCGGCAAGTTGTCGAGCGGCAGCAATCCGCCCTTCAACAGGATTGCCAACGGGCTGCCGGGCATCGAGCTCAGGGCGCCGCTCCTGTTTTCCGAAGGTGTCGCGACGGGCCGCCTGTCGCTGAACGCGTTCGTTGCGCTGACGTCGACCAACGCCGCCCGGCTGTTCGGGATGCAGGACCGCAAGGGGTCGATCGCCATCGGGCTGGACGCGGATATCGCGATCTGGGATCCGGAGAAGAAAACCCGGGTGACCGCCGCCGGCATGCACGACAACATGGACTATACGCCGTTCGAAGGCATGGAACTGACCGGCTGGCCGGTCACCGTGCTCAACCGCGGCAACGTCATCGTCGATGGCGGAGAACTCAAGGCCGAGCGCGGTGCCGGTCAGTTCGTCAAACGCCTGCCATTCGACGGCACCGGTTTCGTTCCCGCGCGCGCGCCGGAAATGATGCCGGCGACAAACTTTGGCGCAAACCTTTTCTAGGACCGGACCGACATGCCGAAAAAGATCGTGGTCATCAATCCGAATTCCAATCCGGCGGTCACCGAAGGCTTCTCGGAAGCTGTCGAGCCGTTGCGCGTTGCCGGCGGTCCGCTGATCGAGTGCGTGACCCTGGAAAGCGGCCCGTTCGGCGTGGAGACCCAGCAGGACGTCGACAGCGTGATCCTGCCGTTGCGTGATCTCATGCTGGACCGGCAGGACGCGGATGCCTTCGTCATTGCCTGCTATTCGGACCCGGGCCTGGCGACCTGCCGCGAAGCGCTGTCCAAGCCGGTCTTCGGGATCCAGGAAAGCGGCCTGTTTGCCGCTCTGCAGAAAGGGGAAAGAGCGGGTGTAATTGCGCTCAGCCCAAGGTCGATTGCCCGCCATCTGCCCTATGTCCGCAGGCTCGGCGTGGAAAGCCGGCTCGCCGCGGAACGGCCCTTGCACCTGTCCGTCGAAGCAGCAGAAAGCGACGAAGCGTTCGGCCGCGTCCTGGAAGTCGCCACCGAGCTGAAGGAGCTGGATTTTGCGGACACACTTGTTCTGGGCTGCGCCGGCATGGCGCGGCATCGCCAAAAGCTTGAAAAGGCCATAGGATTGCCCGTGACTGACCCCACCCAGGCGGCTGTCGGGCAGGCCTTGGGCGCTGTGCTGCTGACGCCATAGATCCATTAGAGCAAGCCCGGAGCCGCGCTTGAAGATTACCCGGAAGAATGACCTGAGCCTCCGGCTTCTGGAGATCTTCGAAGCCCTGATGCGCTGCCAGACAACCGTCGGCGCTGCCGAAGATCTCGGCATTTCCCAGCCCGCGGTCTCCAATGGCATCAGCGCCCTGGAAAAACAGCTCGGCTTCTCCCTGTTCGAGCGCACCGGGCGAAAGCTTCAACCGACGGAGGATGCGCGCCTGTTCCTGGCGGAAGTCGAACCGCTGTTTTCGATCCTGCGCAACATCGAGACGGAAGCCCGGGAACTGCGCGCGGCCAAGTCCGGCCGGCTGCGGCTGTCAACGACGCCCCCGCTCGGTCACGGCGCGTTGCCGAGCATTCTGTCCGCCTTCCTCGAGGACCGCCCCAACGCAACCGTGCGCTACTCTGTGCGCAGGCTCGACACCGTCCTGCAGAACGTCAAGATGGGCATCGTCGACATGGGCTTCGTGCTCGGACTGAAGACCCATCTGGATCTCGATGTCATCGAACTGGCGCAACAGAACATGGTCTGCGTGCTGCCGACCGGACATCCGCTCGAATCGCGCACGGTTGTCAGTCCGCAGGACCTCGCGGGCAGCCGCCTTATCGGCCTGGAGAGCCACATCGGCACCACGATCCGACATGCCTTTGAGGAAACTGGCACTCCCTTCGACGCCAAGGTGGAGGCGCGGTACTGTCACACGGCGTGCATTCTGGCCGCACAGGGTATCGGTGCGGCGGTCGTTGACCCCTATTCGGCCCTGTTTGCCAGCAATCTCAATATCGTGACGCGGCCCTTCGTACCGGAGACCAAGATCGTGGCGAGCGTCGCCGTCCGGCGCGGCGCAAACATGCCGCGCATCGCCATCGATTTCATCGAACAGGTCAAACGGGAACTTGCCCGTAAAGACCCTTCCGGGCTGGTCTAGTCAGGAGGTTTCAATGCAAAAAGCCCGCAGGCAATTGCCATGCGGGCTGTGTGTGGGTGTTTTGGTTGCGGGAGCAGGATTTGATTGTTTTCTGCCCCGTTGCGTCGGACGTTGTCCTCCTTCCGGGGACCCTGTCAAGTTAAAATCGGCGACCCCTTCCAACAAAAAAGCCGCCCTGTTGGGCGGCTGTTTTGTTGGTTGCGGGAGCAGGATTTGAACCTGCGACCTTCAGGTTATGAGCCTGACGAGCTACCGGGCTGCTCCATCCCGCGTGAAGGTCGAGAATTCGTTGAAGAGTTTGGCGCTCAAGCAGCCGACAGGCGGTAGCGCACCAAGAATGTCAAACTGCGTTTAGCAGGCCTGGCGGCGACCTACTCTCCCACACCTTAAGATGCAGTACCATTGGCGCTGGGGAGTTTCACGGCCGAGTTCGGGATGGGATCGGGTGGGGGCTCCCCGCTGAGGCCACCAGGCCGGCGAAGCGCAGTTTTGTCGTGAACTGGTCTATTTCAGATAAGCATTGATTAATGAGAGCGATCAAGCCGAACGAGCTATTAGTAAAGCTAAGCTTCATGTGTTGCCACACTTCCACACGCTTCCTATCGACGTGGTGGTCTTCCACGGCTCTTCAGGGAGAACTGGTTTTGAGGTGGGTTTCCCGCTTAGATGCTTTCAGCGGTTATCCCTTCCGTACATAGCTACCCTGCAATGCGGCTGGCGCCACAACAGGTCCACCAGAGGTACGTCCATCCCGGTCCTCTCGTACTAGGGACAGATCCTCTCAATTCTCCTACACCCACGGCAGATAGGGACCGAACTGTCTCGCGACGTTCTGAACCCAACTCACGTACCACTTTAATTGGCGAACAGCCAAACCCTTGGGACCTGCTCCAGCCCCAGGATGTGATGAGTCGACATCGAGGTGCCAAACAATGCCGTCGATATGGACTCTTGGGCATCATCAGCCTGTTATCCCCGGCGTACCTTTTATCCGTTGAGCGATGGCCCTTCCACGAGGGACCACCGGATCACTATGGCCGACTTTCGTCTCTGCTCGACTTGTCAGTCTCGCAGTCAGGCAGGCTTATGCCATTGCACTCAACGAGCGATTTCCGACCGCTCTGAGCCCACCTTCGCGCGCCTCCGTTACCATTTGGGAGGCGACCGCCCCAGTCAAACTACCCGCCACACACGGTCCCGGATATTGTTGTACCGCGGTTAGATATCCATGACGACAAGGGTGGTATTTCAAGGGTGACTCCACCTCAGCTGGCGCCAAGGCTTCAACGTCTACCACCTATCCTACACATGTCGTGACGAATACCAGTGTGAAGCTGTAGTAAAGGTGCACGGGGTCTTTCCGTCTGACCGCAGGAACCCCGCATCTTCACGGGGAATTCAATTTCACTGAGTCTATGCTGGAGACAGCGGGGAAGTCGTTACGCCATTCGTGCAGGTCGGAACTTACCCGACAAGGAATTTCGCTACCTTAGGACCGTTATAGTTACGGCCGCCGTTTACTGGGGCTTCAATTCGGTGCTTGCACACCTCCTCTTAACCTTCCAGCACCGGGCAGGCGTCAGACCCTATACGTCGCCTTGCGGCTTCGCAGAGCCCTGTGTTTTTGATAAACAGTCGCCACCCCCTGGTCTGTGCCACCCCAATCCGGTTGCCCGAACTGAGGTCTCCCTTCTCGCGAACTTACGGGAGCATTTTGCCGAGTTCCTTCAGCATAGTTCTCTCAAGCGCCTTGGTATGCTCTACCAGTCCACCTGTGTCGGTTTCGGGTACGGTTTATAAGGTGGAGCTATTTCCTGGAACACATTCGCTGCACCCCCAATCCAATAAGGAGATACAACACACTGCATCCGTCACTACCACCAAGCTGCAGAATATTAACTGCATTCCCATCGACTACGCCTTTCGGCCTCGCCTTAGGGGCCGGCTAACCCTGCGCCGATTAGCGTTGCGCAGGAACCCTTGGACTTTCGGCGAGCGGGTCTCTCACCCGCTTTATCGTTACTCATGTCAGCATTCGCACTTCTGATATCTCCAGGACCCCTCACAGGTATCCCTTCGCAGACTTACAGAACGCTCCGCTACCGCGCATCAAAGATGCACCCGCAGTTTCGGTGTATGGCTTGAGCCCCGGTACATTTTCGGCGCGGGACCCCTTATTTAGACCAGTGAGCTGTTACGCTTTCTTTAAATGATGGCTGCTTCTAAGCCAACATCCTGGTTGTTTTGGGAGTCCTACATCCTTTCCCACTTAGCCATAACTTAGGGACCTTAACTGGCGGTCAGGGTTGTTTCCCTCTCCACAATGGACGTTAGCACCCACTGTGTGTCTGCCGGATAGTACTTCTCGGTATTCGGAGTTTGGTTAGGATCAGTAAGGCGGTAAGCCCCCATAGCCCATCCAGTGCTCTACCCCCGAGAGTATTCATCCGACGCTCTACCTAAATAGATTTCGCGGAGAACCAGCTATTTCCGAGTTTGATTGGCCTTTCACCCCTAGCCACAG
This sequence comes from Roseibium sp., assembly GCF_965229775.1. Lineage (GTDB taxonomy): Bacteria > Pseudomonadota > Alphaproteobacteria > Rhizobiales > Stappiaceae > Roseibium. The sequence goes on along the minus strand of NZ_OZ245929.1, from coordinate 1,831,359 downwards.
CTCATCCCCGACTTTTTCAACAGGCGTGGGTTCGGTCCTCCAGTGCGTGTTACCGCACCTTCAACCTGGCCATGGCTAGATCACTCGGTTTCGGGTCTAATCCAACGAACTCATCGCCCTATTCAGACTCGCTTTCGCTGCGCCTACACCTATCGGCTTAAGCTTGCTCGTTAAATTAAGTCGCTGACCCATTATACAAAAGGTACGCTGTCAGGCGGTCATCAAATGCTTCGCATTAAATGACCTTCATTTATCGTTCACGCGCCGTACCGCACATCAAAGATGTGCTGGCGCTGCACGGGCGCGCCGCATAAGCGGCGGCGGCCGGTCGGCCTTGCGAAGCCTGACGGCTTCGACGTCTTCTCCATAAAACACTCTCATGGAAAAAGACTTCGGCGCATGAGCGCCGCAAGCGCGACTGCGCGCCGGCCACGTTTGGCCGCCCTCGCGGAGCATAGGCCCAAAGGGCCGCTCATGCGTGAGCGCAAATGAACAGGCCTTCAAATCCGAAGAATTTGAAGACCGCCCTCCAACTGTTTGTAGGCATCCGGTTTCAGGGTCTGTTTCACTCCCCTCGTCGGGGTGCTTTTCACCTTTCCCTCACGGTACTTGTTCGCTATCGGTCGACAAGGAGTACTTAGGCTTGGAGGGTGGTCCCCCCACGTTCAGACAGGATTTCACGTGTCCCGCCCTACTCAAGGACTATATCTCTTTCTACCCGTAAGGGGCTGTCACCCACTAAGGCCCGACTTTCCAGACGGTTCCGGTTCTTAAAATATAGCCACTGGCCTGGTCCGCGTTCGCTCGCCACTACTAGCGGAGTCTCGGTTGATGTCCTTTCCTCCGGGTACTTAGATGTTTCAGTTCCCCGGGTTTGCTCCCTTAACGGGTACTCCATACGGAGTGGGTTCCCCCATTCGGAAATTCACGGATCAAAGCTTATTCGCAGCTCCCCATGACTTATCGCAGCGTATCACGTCCTTCATCGCCTCTTGTCGCCAAGGCATCCACCGAATGCCCTTAAGACACTTGATCACTCTCATTATCAATGCTCATCCTTCAACGTGCTCACGCACGTTTAAGCATGACCCTTTGTGCGCTACCGCAGCACTCCCCTCTTGCGTCTCCTCGCCCTCACGGGCTGCGGGGATCGCGGGCAGACTACTTGAGCACAAACGATCATCATTGGCCTGCCATCCACAAGCAAAAACACCCGAGTACCTTTTACACTCGAGAGCCTGCAAGCTTCCAACAAACCGATCATTGATTAATTAAGACCAGTTTCACGAGATCTTCCGAACAGTCATGCGGTCAAGCTGACTACCAACTGAATGCTGGTTCCTTCAAAACACACAAACA
>NZ_OZ245929.1:1135000-1825000 GCF_965229775.1 Roseibium sp. | reverse complement strand
GTGACAGCACGACTTCGTGGCCGCGCTCCAGACCGCAGACGGCCCCGTAGAGATGGAGCGAATGGGTCAGCTGTCCTGCGACGACAACGCGTTCGCGGCGCGGGATGCCGAATTCCCTGTCGGACAGCTCGAAACTCTTCAGCCAGGAGCCGTGATTCCTGAGATATCCCTTCGGCCGGCCTGTCGAGCCTGAGGTAAAGCCGCAGTAGAAGGGGTCCTCTTCGCACGGATCGCCGATACCCCTTTCAATATGCCCCCAGGCCTTTTTCGAGAGCGCCGCCGAACAGGCCTCTTTGTCGAGGATCAGGTCAGGAGCCGCATCAACGAGTACAGCGGGGCGCTGTCCGGCCGGCCAGCCCGGATCCAGTACCATGGCAATCCGGCCCGTGCGGGCGCAGGCAAAGAAGCAGATGAGCAGCGCGGCCGGGTCGTCGAGAAGAAGAGCGACCCGGCCGCCTTTGCCGGTGGCGCGGCGGATGGCCGTCTCAACCGTTCCGATGTCGGCCAGAAGAGCGCGCCACGACCAGGCCGCCGAGCCGCTCTTCAGCGCGATTTGATCCGGCCGCTTCGCGGCGGCCTCATCCAGGCTGGATCCGATGAAAGCCATGCCGCACCGTTCGTTGTCCGGTCAGCCGCGCGACAGCATCGCTCCCGGCAAGCCGAGGGCAATCGTCTGGGCGATCAGCGCGGCCAGGACGACCTTGACCAGGTCTCCGGGAATATAGATCGCGCTGCCTGCTGCCGCCGTCAGGAGCGGCAGGCCGGCCATGTAGGCGACACCGGGAATACCGAAGAGGTAGACCACGAGAATACCGCCGACTGCCGCGGAGATCGCGGCAGAAGCAAAAATGTTCATGCCGGGCGTCGCCCGCATGATCCAGCCGGCGACAAAGGCACCGACCGGCCAGCCGATCAGAAAGCCGACCGAAGGCGTGGCAAAGACGCCGAGACCACCGCGGCCACCGGCAAGGAACGGTGCACCGAGGGCCACGAGAAACAGGAACAGGAGAACCGCGAGCGCACCGCGAACCGGACCCAGCATGATCCCGGCGAGCATCACGCCGAGCGTTTGCGCCGTGATCGGCACGCCGCCCAGAAACGGTATGGCAACCGGCGGCACCAGTCCCAGGGCGGCAATCAGTGCCGCGTAAAATGCGATATGAACGAGTGAGCGATCAGCCATGGCGACGATACGCCTCCCTTTTAGGTTATGTCTCGCGGCCCGGCGGGTCCCGCCCCGTCCCGGCCTCGCGGTTCTGTTCAATCAGGCCGTTCCGGGCCTTGTGCGAATTTCAGCCTGTCCCGCCAGGCCTTGGGATCCGCCGCGCGCCTGCAGCGCATCGGCGACGTTGTCGGACATGCGCAGGCACTGGATGGCCAGCGGCGGTATGAGTTTCCATGAATTCTTCGCCCCGGTGCGCGCCTGGTAAGCCTCGCGCATCCTGGAGAAGATCTGCATCATGTAAGGCGCGAAGCGCAGGACAAGGGCAACGCAGAGCGCGGGTTTGCGCGCCGAAAGCCCCAGCCACTCGAGTGGCCTGAACAGGGGCATGACTGCTTCCAGCATGTCATCCATCCGGGTGGTGATGGAGACAAGGTTGGCGGCAAGGATCAGCACGACCAGCCGCAGGATGACCGAGACACCCTCCCAGAAGGTGCCGGACAGCCAGTGCAGAAGAAGAAGGATTGCCAGCAACACCGTCAGGCCACGCAGCAGGGCAAGGCGCGCAAGCCCTTCGCGCCCGAGCGTCGCGTAACACGCGACCACACCGGCAAGACACGCAAGGAAGATCAGCGGAGAACCGGCCTGGAACAGGAGCAGGCTGGCAATCGCAACCACCAGCAGCTTGAACCCTGCCGGGGTCCGGTGCAGCCAGCTGTTTCCGGGAAGGTAGATCGACATCACAGCGCGGCCAGCTCCAGTTTGACGCCCGATCGCCTGGCGATATCCGCTTCGAAGGCGCGCAAGACCTCGTAGGGCGATCCGTCCATGCGCAGGCGGCCATCCTCGAGCCAGAGCACGCGGTCAAATCCCTCGAAGTGGCTAAAGTCGTGGCTCACCATGACGATCTTCTGTGGCAGGGACAAAAGCTTGTCGCGGATTTTCCGCGTCGCCAGCATGTCAAGGCTCGTCATCGGTTCGTCCAGAACCAGCAGACGCGGTTCCATGACCAGCACGGACAGGATGCACACGAGCTGTTTCTGGCCCTCCGACAGTTCGGCAATCGGCAGGGCGGCCAGTTGCTCACAGCCATGCACGGCGAGAAACTCCCGGGCCCGTTCCCGGCTTTCCAGCCGGTCCGCCCCCAGCTGGGTCAGACCGAAGGCGATCTCTTCCTCGACTGTCGGAAAAATTGCCTGATGGTCCGGATTCTGAAAGACGAAGCCGACATGACGCGGCAGCTCCGGGGCCGCCTTCGCCGCCTCCGCACCGAACAGCGTCAACGACCCGCCGGCCGGCTGGCGTAGTCCGTTCAGCAGGCGGACAAAGCTGCTTTTGCCGGATCCGTTCAATCCGATCACGCCAATCCGGTCGTCCCCGAGCGAGAGTGTCAGGTCGGACAGGACGCGCTTGCCGCCAAGCTCGAGCGAGACCGCTTCGAAAACGGCAAAGGGATCGGCATGCGGATCGCAGACCCGCATCTCTTCCTGCCTGTTTTTCCTGGACCAGATCGCCATCTCACCTCGCCAAGGGCGCGCGCAGGCACCTGACGGTCAACGATGCCCGGCGTCCTGCGCTCTCAAGGGGCCGCTTATTGACCGGATCGTGCCCGATGTCAAAGTGAGCCTATCCTACAGGCCGGCCCAATTCCGGCAATTCGGCCAATTGGTCAATGGTCGAGCGCACCTTTTCAAGGGACCGGAAAAAGCGGTCGTCGGATTCCTCCGAGCCGAACGTGATGCGCAGATAGGGCGCGGGCGCGTTGTCCTTCGCCTGAAAATAGCGAGAGGACAGCACCGAAATCCGCTGATGACCAAGCGCGGCCTGGACCGCATCCGGGTCGACATGATCAGGCAGACGCAGCCATCCGAACACCTTGTGGGTGTCGCCTTGCAGGAAATAGGGCGACAGGATATCGCGCGCCTTGTGGAAACGGATCCGATTGGCCTTTCGCTTCAGGCGCAGGGTCTTGAACAGGTGCCCCTCGCGCACCCAGCCGGCGATCAGCTCGGCGGTGATCGGCGAGGCCATCCACGTGCTTTCGCCGATCTTGTTGCGGATCGAGTCGCCGAACAGTTCCGGGACATGCACGAAACCGATCCGGCTGCCCGGTGAACAGACCTTGGAAATACTGGCGATGGAGGCCGTCCGCTCCGGGGCAAGGGCTCCGAAGGACGGGAGGCTTTCGGGGAGAAACGGCGTATAGGGATCATCTTCGACGATCTTGAGGTCATGCGCCCGGGCAACTGCGACGAGTTTTTCACGTTCCTCAAGCGACATCGTGTGCGTGGTCGGGTTCTGCATGTTGGGCATCAGGAAGACACCCTTGACGCCATGCACCCGTGCGGCTTGCGCGAGGGCTTCCGGATCCATGGCCCCGAAGCCGCCGTCGGACCGTTCAAGGGCCGGCACGGACACCGCCTTCAGACCGAGACTTGCCAGTGAAGGGAAGATCGACGGGTAGCTGAATCTGTCGATGGCGATGGCATCGCCGCTGCGGAACAGCGCCTGGCAGGTCACCTGAATACCGTGCTGTGCGCCACAGGTCACGGCGACCCGGTCCGGGTCCGCATCCAGGCCGTAATCCTTGAAGACAAGAACACCCGTTTCGCGATGCGCCTTCAGGCCTTCCGAGGGCACGAAGCCGTTCAAACGGTCAATTCCGGCTGTCCGCGCCATCCGGACGAGACCATCGGAAAGACTGGGGTTCAGGTGCGGATAGGCGAAGTTGCGCGCCAGATCGCAAACATCCGTTTCGTCCTCGGCCGGAACCAGCGGCGAGACCTTGTGCGTCTCGGGTGCGACATAGGTTCCCCGGCCCGTTTCGCCCTTGACGAGACGGCGGCGTTCGGCCTCGCCATAGGCGCGCGTGACCGTTCCGAGCGTGACACCCAGCTGGTAGGCCAGCTCGCGCTGCGGCGGCAGCCGGTAGCCCTGGTCAAGGACACCACTGCTGATATCGGCTTCCAGCGCATCGGCGATCGCGAGATAGATCGGCCCCTGCGCGTCTTCGATCTTCGGAATCCACATTGTCATGGGAACAATGTTTACATTGACTGATACAATATCTCAAGACAATTAGTATCTCCGCCATTTTGTATCGATTGTATCGATGCTGTCACAGGAGAGCACCCATGGATCTGGCCACCTTCCTGGCATTCGCCATTTTCATCATTGTCATGACCGGGACACCTGGGCCGGGAAACCTGACGTTTCTCGCCATCGGCGCGTCCGCGGGCTACCGCACGGCCTTTCCGGTGATCGTGGCCTCGCAGATCGGATCGCTGCCGCTGAAACTCAGCGTCGCCTATGGGCTTGGGCACGTCATGGCGGGTGGAGGGCCGGTCGTCCTGCTCTTCAAGGTGTTGAGCATGGCGTACATGGCCTACCTTGCCTGGCGGATCATTTCGCTGTCGGTAAAGCCGAAGGGGGAAGTGGCACTGCCCAGTTTCTGGGAGGGCCTCCTGATCCATCCGCTCAGTCCCAAGACCTGGGCCATGAACCTGGTCGCGTTTTCGACCTTTCTTGCAGGCAACGGTCTCAGCATTCACGAGAATGCGCTGATCCTCGTCGCCGGTTTCACTCTTGGCGGCATGGTTTTCCATTCGCTCTGGGCGCTGCTCGGCGTCTCGATCCTCGCCCTGATCGGCGATGGACCCGTGATGCGCGTCGTCACCGTCCTGATGGCGGTTTCCATGCTTGCGGCGACGGTTTGGGCGCTTGCGATTTGACAGGCGTCAAAGGCGCGGGCCGGCGTTCTTGCCGGCCCGCTGCATCCCCATCAGTAGTACATGTAGTGGTAGTGCTCCGGGCTCAGATACCCTCTTGAGTCGGAGCGTTCCTTCCGCTCCAGGTCCAGTTCGGTCTCGTAGGCGCTATCGGCAAGCCGTTCGTCACGGGTGCTGTGTGTATCTGCCAGCTCGCTTGCGTGCATGACCGGCAGGCGGTGCTTTGCCTGCGCGTAGCAATGGTTGGTGACCGACACGAAGCCGGCCGCGATCCGGCTCCAGATACCGGGCTTGTGATTGCCCGTCGCCGCTTCGATCTGCTCGTTGGTAACATATGCCATTTCCATCTCCTTCGTTCATCTGAACTCAGAGATGGAGATGGCCGGACGAGCTTCAATTTAACTCTTTGTAATATTAAGCTTTTTTAACCTGAGGACCACCTACAGGCAATCATTCCTGCGTCACGACCGTTTTTTGACCACGGCCGCGTCCGCGAGGGGTCACTGGAGCGCCGATTTGATTGCCGTGTCCAGCTTGCCGACGATTTCCGAGACATGGGTATCCTCGATGATGAACGGCGGCGCCAGCAGGACATGGTCGCCCCTGACGCCATCAATCGTCCCGCCCATCGGGTAGCAGATGAGCCCGGCTTCGAACGCGGCTTTCTTGATCTTCTTGTTGATGCCGGCAGCGGGGTCGAACGGGGCCTTGGTCGACCTGTCCGCGACGAGTTCAATGCCCCGGAACAGCCCGCGTCCGCGCATGTCACCGACATGGGGGTGCTGTGCGAAGGCGTCCCGCAGCACCTCGTCAAGCTTGTCGCCCATGGGCGACACGCGATCCACCAGGCCTTCACTCAATTTCCTGAAGACGGTCAATGCAGCCGCGCAGGCCGTCGGATGCCCTATATAGGTATGGCCGTGCTGGAAGAACCCGGATCCGGTTTCGATCGCCTGATAGATCTCGTCCGTGCACAGCATTGCACCGATCGGCTGGTAACCGGCACCCAGGCCCTTGGCAATGCACAGGATGTCCGGAGAGATGCCGTCCTGTTCATGGGCGAACAGCGAGCCCGTCCGGCCCATTCCGCACATGACTTCATCAAGTATCAGGAGAACACCATAAGTGTCGCAGATCTCGCGCACCCGTTTGAAATAACCTTCCACCGGCGGCACGGCGCCTGCCGTCGCTCCGACAACCGGTTCCGCGACAAAGGCCATCACGTTTTCGGGTCCGAGCCTGAGAATCTCGGTTTCCAGTTCACCGGCAACGCGCTGACCGTATTCGAACGCGGTCTCGTCCTCCCCGCGCCCGCGATACTCGTAACATGCGGAGATGTGGGAGGTCTCGATCATCAGCGGCGAAAAAGGCTCGCGCCGCCACTGGTTGCCGCCGGTCGCGAGCGCGCCCAGGGTGTTTCCGTGATAGCTCTGGCGGCGCGCGATCACGCGGTGCCGCGACGTCTCCCCCTTTTCCAGAAAGTACTGGCGCGCGAGCTTGAGCGCAGCCTCGACGGCCTCGGAACCGCCGGAGACAAAGTAGACCCGGTCAAGGTTTCCGGGCGCCCTTGAGACGAGCAGGTCGGCCAGTTCCTCAGCGGGTTCGGAGGTGAAAAAACCGGTATGGGCAAAGGCGATCCGGTCGACCTGGTCCTTGATTGCCCGGGTTACGTCCGGATCACTGTGCCCAAGACAGGACACGGCGGCGCCACCGGATCCGTCGAAATATTTTTTCCCTGACTTGTCAATTATATAGCAGCCCTCCCCGCGATCGGCGACCGGTGAACTGGCTTTCGTGTGACGCGGAAAAACGTGAGACATGGATATCAACCCGAGCAGTGATCCTGATGTGATCAGATGAGAAACTGTGACATTTGTATCAGACATTCATTCATTCTGAAACATTTGTTTCGTCGTGCCGTTAACCACGTTTTTCATCACAATTTTAATCAAATTGCAGGAACCTTCGCGCGGGGGATATCGCAACACACTCGACAAGGCTCGTCCGTCATGCCCCAACGCCTCTTCGCCTGGATATTCTTCATCGGATTTACGGTCACGCTTGCAGGATGCGGCACCGTTGCAGGGGTCACCGGGCTGGGATGGGCCACCGCTTCGCACAGCTCGATCGACTATGACGATTCGTCCTGGTGCGTTCCACGCAAGCTCAAGAAAGTTCTCAATCGGGTTGCCAGCCGCTACGGGGAAGTCACGGTTCATTCGACGAAACGCTGGTGGCTGGAGAACTGGCGCAAGGGTGGCGCGCGAAACTCCTATCACCTCAATTGCCAAGCGGTGGATTTCTCGGTCCGCGGCGACCCGTCCACCATCATCGCCTACCTGAAATCGCAGCCTGAGGTGGGCGGGTACAAGTATTACGCGTCCGGCCACTATCACATCGACACGGGTCCGCGCAGAACCTGGTGAAGCCGCCCGTGATTCAGATGCCCCTGCGCGGCTTTCGACGGCGGGCTAAAGGCCCCGCCGCTATTTCAATTCACCAAGTTCGAGCGCCATTTCCCAGGAAACCGGATCGAACCCGACAAAGTTCTTCACTTCGCCTTCCACGATGGGCCGCTTGATCGTTGATGGATTTTCAATCATGACATCGAGGGCGGACGCCGCATCGGTCACCGATTCCTTGGTGGCTTCGTCCAGCTTGCGCCATGTCGTGCCGCGCTTGTTCAGGATCGTCTCCCAACCGAATTCGCCGACAAAGGCCGCCAGCCGGTCGCCGTTGACGCCGTCCTTCTTGTAATCGTGAAAATCGTAGGCGACCCCCGCCTCTTCCAGGAATTTGCGCGCTTTCTTGACGGTGTCGCAATTCTTGATGCCGTAAACCTTCATGATATTCCTTTCCGCGCGGATCGATGGGCGGAAAGTTACGGTTCCTGCATACGGATTCAAGTCCCGGAATACAGTTTCCCCTATTCGGGTTGACCCCGCTCTGATCTCGGGTCAGAGATTTTCCTGACCAAATCTGACTGGGAACCCGAACCCGTGCAAAGGAAACCGACCGGGATGACCGAATGACCGCATCAGCAAGCGAACCGGTCAAGACGGTGCCCGCCGAACGCAAGAAAAAGACAGGCCCGTCCTGGGGCAACTGGCGACAACGGCTGCGCCTTTGGAGCGGCCTGATCCTGTTCACCTACTGTCTCAGCCACTTTTCGAACCACGCTTTCGGCATCATTTCGGTCGATGCCATGGAAAAGGCATCGGTCTGGCATTACCGCATCTGGCGCAACGAAATCGGTGAAACCGTGCTGATGCTGGCGGTGGTTACGCACGTCTTCCTGGCGCTGTGGCGCACCGGGAGACGGCGCACACTGAAAATGCCACCCTGGGAATTCGCGCAACTGGTTCTCGGGCTCTACATTCCGTGGTCACTCATACCGCATGTCGGCACGACGATGGGGCTGGCCAACGAGTTCGGGTTTTCACCGACCTACCACCAGATGCTGACGATCCTCTGGCCGCAGCACGGGTTGACGCAATCCGTCCTGCTCCTCGCGGTCTGGGCACACGCCATGATCGGCCTGCATTTCTGGCTACGGCTCTATCCGCTTTATCACCGTCTGAGATACGCGGCCCTCGGGTTTGCCATCGCCATGCCCGTGCTTGCGCTTTGGGGTTTCATCGAAGGCGCCCGGCGGCTTGAACTGGCAAAGGATGTCAAGCTCAAGGTGACAAAAGAGCAGTTCGACTGGCTGACAACCTTCGTCATTGAAGGCCGTGCCGTCGTTTTCGGTCTCATTGCCGCCAGCCTCGCGGTCATCCTGCTCCGCTATGTCTTTGGCCTGACGGCGCGCCGGCTGACGATCACCTACCCCGGCAGCCTGTCGATCAGAGCCAAACCCGGTGCAACCCTGCTCGAGATGAGCCGCATCAACGATGTGCCGATCGCTTCGGTCTGCGGCGGGCGCGCGCGCTGCTCGACCTGCAGGGTGAAGGTCCTTGACGGACGCGCCGCACTGGCCGCGCCGGGCGCTGCGGAAAAAGCCGTCCTGGCCCGGATATCCGCCGAAGACGATGTCAGGCTGGCCTGCCAGATCCGGCCACAGCAGAATATCGAGGTGCTGCCGCTCGTGCCGGTCAAGGCAAAGGCGGAAACCACGGAGAACCTCAAGGATGCCTATTACTGGGGTGTCGAGCAGGATGTCGTCGTGATGTTCGTCGACCTGAGGAATTTCACGCGCATTACCGAATCCCAGCTTGCCTATGACGTGGTTCATCTCCTGAACAGCTATCTGGAGCAGGCCTCCGCCGCCATTCGCGCGGAAGGCGGTTTTGTCGACAAGTTCATAGGCGACGGCATCATGGCCATCTTCGGGATGGACAGCGACACGGCAACCGGCGCACGGCAGGCGCTGCGCGCGTCCCACCGCATCGAGAATGTGATGAAAGCGCTCGAAGCGGAAAAGGGTCCGCAGTTCCAGGATCCGATCCGTCTCGGGATCGGCCTTCATCTGGGGCCCGCGATCCTTGGCCGGATCGGCGCCGCAGGCACGTCCGGCGGCCTCACGGCGCTTGGCGACGTGGTCAATACATCGAGCCGGCTGGAAACCGAGAACAAGACACACCAGAGTTTTCTCGTTGTCTCGAAGGACGTGGTCGACGCCGCGAACGTGGCCTTACCCGATGCACTTGCCGCCGAAATCAAAATCAGGGGAAAGGAAATCCCCTTGCAAATCTTTGCCTTGAGCAGCTTAGATGCGCTGGATATCCCGGCAGACTAGTCACCTGAATCTGAAGTTCGACTCATTTTGCAGCGGGCTTCGAACGAACTTCAGATTCAAGTAGGTGACTAGTAGGTCTATGTTTCTAGTGCGGTTTGCGAATTTGAAGTTCGCTTCGGAGACTGCTGAAGCAATGATGCGAACTTCAAATTCACCGCACCAGGTCGCACGCTACCCTCGGTGTGAGACCCTGGGTACAGGAGATTTTGTGAGTACGCGCTATACGCCTCGAGAAATGCTGGAGAAACTGATCTCCTTCAACACCGTCTCGGACCGGAGCAACCTGGACCTCATCGCATTCGTGGAAGATTACCTGTCGGGATACGGCATCGCCAGCGTTCGCGTTCCGGACGAGACCGGCACAAAGGCCTCGCTGCACGCGCGCATCGGCCCTGCAAGGGACGGCGGCGTTGTTCTGTCGGGGCACACGGACGTGGTGCCCGTTGCCGGTCAGAACTGGTCGCGGGATCCGTTTTCCGCCTGGGTTTTGGAGGGCAAGCTTTACGGGCGCGGTTCGGCGGACATGAAGGGGTTTGCCGCAACGGTCCTTGCCAAGGTGCCCGATTTCATCGCTGCGGATCTTGGACGGCCAATCCACATCGCGCTTTCCTACGACGAAGAAGTGGGCTGCTTCGGCGCGCCTCCCCTTGTCAGGGACATGCTAGCCAAAGGCCCGAGACCGGAATTTGTAATCGTCGGCGAACCGACCAACATGAAGATCGTCACCGCGCACAAGGGCATCGCCGTTTTCAAGACCACCGTCCGCGGGCATCCGGCGCATTCCAGTCAACTGCACCGCGGCGTTTCGGCAATCTCCGCCGCGGCGAAACTGATTTGCTGGCTTGACGCCCGGACCGCGGAAAACAAGGCGAATGCCGACCCGGATTGCGCGTTCGAACCTCCCTACACCACCTTGCACAGCGGCGTCATCAAGGGTGGCGAGGCGCACAACATCACAGCCGAGCATTGCGAGTTCACGACGGACTTCCGTCTTTTGCCCGGCGACAGCAAACAGTCCTGGCTTGACCGCTACAAGGCTTTTATCGACACCGAAGTGCTGCCCGGCATGCTGGCGATTTCAGGAGAATGCGCAATCAGCGTTACGGAACTGGCTTATGTTCCCGGGCTTTCGGAAGAGGTCGACGGGCCGGCTGAAACCGAAGTGCGCGGCCTGACCGGCGACAATGCCCGTCATGTTGTCGTCTACGCAACGGAAGGCGGCATCTTTCAGGAACACGGTCTTTCAACGGTTGTCTGCGGCCCGGGCTCGATTGACCAGGCCCACCAAGCGGATGAATTCATAGAACTTGTGGAATTGGAACGATGTGCCGCTTTTTTGGACCGGCTGATGAAACGCTTATCGTAAAAACAGGCACGAGCGGGTTTGAACCCGGCCACTTACAGTGTCATAGTTGCCGGCGGACGGGCGGCTGCACCACTCCATGAAATCGCGGCCGCTGTTGCGGCGTCATTCCGGGAACCGGAACCAACGAGGGGAAAATGAACAAGAAAACTCTGATTTTGGCTGCTCTTCTGGCAGCAGGAACGGGTAGTGCTGCTCAGGCGGAAACATTCAAGTTTGCCTTTCAGGGAAGCCTGAACGGTCTTGATCCCTACAGCCTGAACGAGACTTTCACTTTGTCGTCGCTCGGCAATGCCTATGAAGGCCTGACAAGGCGCGGTGCAGACCTGGCGATTGAACCGGCGCTTGCGGAGCGCTGGGAGATCATCGAGCCGAACCGCTGGCGCTTCTTTCTCCGCAAGGGCGTCAAGTTCCACAACGGCAATGACTTCACCGCCGAAGACGTTGCCTTCTCGATCGAACGCGTGCGCTCCGAAGGCTCGGATCTGACCACGCGCGTGCCGGCCGACGCAAAAGTCGAGATCGTCGACGACCACACGGTCGACATTGTCCTGACGGGTCCGAATCCGATCCTGCATTATGAGTGGGACACGTTCTAAATCATGGACAAGGACTGGACGACGGAGAATGACGCGGTCAAGGTGACCTCCGCGTCCGACACGACGCCCAATTACGCTTCCCTGAACGCCAACGGCACTGGCCCGTTCAAGATCGTCAGCCATGAAGCCGGCGTGAAGACCGTCTACGAGAAAAACGACGGCTGGTGGGATGACGTCAAGCACAATGTCGACACGGTCGAATTCACGCCGATCCCGTCGGACGCGACCCGTGTCGCCGCGCTGTTGTCAGGCGAACTGGACATGGTCTATCCGATCCCCGTTCAGGACATCAAGCGTATCAACGACAACTCCGGCACGGTTGCGCTGACGGGGCCGGAGCTGCGCACGATCTTCCTCGGCATGGATCAGATGCGCGATGAACTGCTCTATTCCGACGTCAAGGGCAAGAACCCGTTCAAGGACGAAAAGGTCCGCAAGGCGTTCTATCAGGCGATCGACATCGAGGCGATCAAGAACAAGGTCATGCGCGACCTCGCCACGCCGTCGGCCATCATGATCTCGCCCTTCCTGTTCTCGAAATCCAGCGAGTTCGAGCGTTATCCCTATGATCCGGAAAACGCCAAGAAGCTGCTTTCCGAGGCCGGATACGCGGACGGCTTCACCGTCGGCATGGACTGCCCGAACGATCGATACGTCAACGACGAATCCATCTGTCAGGCCGTTGCCGCGATGCTTGCGCGCATCGGCGTCAAGGTTGACCTGAATGCCCAGCCCAAGGCCAAGTATTTTGCAAAGGTGCTTGCATCCGGCGGCTTCGACACGTCGTTCTACCTGCTCGGCTGGACCCCCGGATCCCTGGACAGCTGGAACGTTCTTTCGAACCTGATGAACTGCCGGACCGAAGCCGGGGACGGCTCCCCGTTCAACCTCGGCGGCTTCTGTGACGACAAGATCGACGACCTGACCGGCAAGGTTCTGGTGGAGATCGATCCGGAAAAACGTGACGGTCTGATCGCCGAAGCGTTCAAGATCAGTCACGACAACGCCTACTACATTCCGCTTCACCAGCAGGGTCTTGCCTGGGGTGTTGCGGACAACATCGAGCTCGTTCAACGCGCCGACAATCAGTTCAAGTTCCGCTTCATCAACAAGAACTGATTTCCGCAACCATAGCTTGACGCTCCCGGCGATGCCGGGAGCGTATTTTCATGCCAGACCCTGAAGAGCCGAAATGATTGGTTTTGCGACACGCCGCCTGATCCAGGCGTTGATTGTCATGCTGGTGGTGGCGCTGCTTGCCTTCACCATGTTCCGTTTTGTGGGTGATCCGATCAACCAGATGGTCGGGATCGAGACATCGATCGAAGAACGTGAAGCGCTGCGCGAGCGGCTCGGACTGAATGATCCGATACCCGTTCAGTTCCTGCGCTTCGTCACCAAGGCCGCCCAGTTCGACTTCGGCACGTCCTACCAGTTCCGCCAGCCAGTTTCGGAGCTCTTCGCCAAACGTATACCGGCAACTCTGGAGCTCAGTCTGACCTCCGCACTGTTTGCGCTGGTGGTCGGCATCCCAATGGGCATCTATGCGGGTCTCAACCGGGAATCGCCCATTTCCAAGCTGTTTTTGTCCGTCTCGCTTGTCGGAATTTCGCTACCAACCTTCTTCATCGGCATTCTGCTCATCTTCCTGTTCTCCGTTACCCTGCAGTGGCTCCCGAGTTTCGGGCGCGGCGACACCGTGCAGATCGGTTCGTGGTGGACCACCGGGTTTCTGACCGCATCCGGATTGAAGGCCCTGATCCTTCCCTCGATCACGCTCGGGCTCTACCAGATGACACTGATCATGAGGCTGATCCGTGCCGAGATGCTGGAAGTGATCCGGACGGACTACATCAAGTTCGCGCGCGCACGCGGCCTGCCGGACCGGCTCGTCCATTTCAGGCATGCGCTCAAAAACACGCTGGTTCCCGTGATCACGATCACCGGCCTGCAGCTTGGCGCGATTATCGCCTTTGCCACGATCACGGAGACGGTGTTCAACTGGCCCGGCATGGGACTTCTGTTCCTGCAGGCCGTCCAGAACGTCGACATCCCGATCATGTCCGCCTATCTGCTGCTGACCGCATTCCTGTTCGTTGCGATCAACTTCATCGTGGACATTCTCTACTTCTATATCGATCCGCGCCTGCGGGTCGGACGGCCATAAGGGGACACTCCAAATGCCATATGTCTCCAATGAAGAAGTCACGGCTGCCGTTCAGGACCGGTCAAACGAGAAGCCGCCGGCGGGCCGTGTATCGCGAATTCTGGACAGCGACCTGTTCCATTCGTTCCTGCGGTCAAAGATCACCGTTGTCGCCGCAATCGCCACGCTGATCCTGTTCCTGCTATCGTTTCTGGCCCCCTGGGTCGCGCCGCACAATCCGTTCGACCTGGCGACTATTTCGATCCTTGATGCCCGCGTTCCGCCGATCTGGCAGGAATACTCGGATCCGCGTTTCCTTCTGGGCACCGATGACCAGGGCAGAGACCTGCTCTCCGGCATCTTCTACGGGATGCGGATTTCCCTGATCATCGGGTTCTGCTCGGTGATCGCGGCCGCCGTACTCGGCATTTCGCTCGGCCTCGTCGCCGGGTACATGGGCGGACGCGTCGATTCGTTCATCATGCGCGTTGCCGATGTCCAGCTGACTTTCCCGGCGATCCTGATCGCGCTGCTGATCGACGGTATCGCAGCCGGGATTTTCGGCGGTGTCGACCGTGAATTTTTCGCCTTCTATATCCTGATCGTGTCGCTGGCACTGTCATTCTGGGTTCAGTATGCGCGCACGGTGCGCGGGTCGACGATGGTGGAAAAGAACAAGGAATACGTTCAGGCGGCACGCGTGATCGGCATCCCGGCGGTCATCATCATGGTGCGCCATATCCTTCCCAACGTGATGGGACCTGTCATGGTGATCGCGACGATCAATCTCGCGCTTGCCATCGTCACCGAGGCGACGCTGTCGTTTCTGGGGGTCGGCATGCCGCCAACGCAGCCTTCGCTGGGGACGCTGATCGCGATCGGAAACGACTTCCTCTATTCCGGCGAATGGTGGATCGCGATCTTTCCCGGCCTGGCGCTTGCGCTTCTGGTCCTGAACGTCAACCTTCTGGGCGACTGGTTGCGCGACGCCCTCAACCCGAAACTGCGGTGAGGGCGCCATGAACGTTCTGGATATCAAGGACCTCACCGTCGAATTCCCGGGCAGAAAGTCCGTGTTCGTTGCCGTCGACGGCGTCGACATGAGCGTGGACGCCGGCAAGATCCTGGGCGTGGTCGGAGAATCAGGCGCGGGCAAGTCAACGGTCGGCAATGCCGTCATCGGCCTTTTGCAGGAGCCCGGCCGCATCGCAGGCGGAGAGGTTTTCCTTCACGGAAAACGCATCGACAACCTGCCCTACAAGGAAAAACGGCTGCTGCGCGGCCGCAAGATCGGCATGATCTTTCAGGATCCGCTGACATCGCTCGATCCGCTGCAGACCGTCGAATCCCAGCTTGTCGAGACAATTCGAACGCACCTGCCGCTGTCGGCCAGGGACGCGCAGAAACGCGCGATCGAACTGATCGACGCGGTCGGCATTCCCAATCCGGCGGAACGCATCAAGCAGTATCCGCACCAGTTCTCGGGCGGGATGCGCCAGCGTGTCGTGATCGCGCTCGCCCTGTGCGCGGAGCCGGAACTCGTCATCGCGGATGAACCGACCACGGCACTGGACGTCTCAATCCAGGCCCAGATCCTCGAACTGATGAAGAAACTGTGCGAGGAGCGGAATGTGGCCATGCTGGTGATCACCCACGATATGGGGGTCATTGCCGACATCACCGACCATGTCGCCGTCATGTATCACGGTGATCTTGTCGAATACGGAGAAACCACGCAGGTGCTCGGTGCGCCGCAGCATCCCTACACGCAAAGCCTGATTTCCGCTGTTCCCCGTCCCGACGTCAAGGTGGAACGCTTTCCGGTGGTCAACTACATCGAAAAGGCGGGCACACCGCAGAAACACATCGACATCTCCACGCACTGGCTGGGCAAGTCCCGGGACTATGAGAAGGTCACGGGTCCTCTCGTCCAGATCCGCGACCTGGACATGCGGTTCGAGGTCCGCGGGAGCGTTTTCCCCTCGCGCAGGAAATACTTCCAGGCCGTCAAGAAGGTGAGCTTCGACATCCAGCAGGGCGAAACCTTCGGCCTTGTCGGAGAGAGCGGATCCGGCAAATCGACGATCGCGCGCCTGATCACCGGCCTTTACGACCCGACAGGCGGGTCGATCCTGTTCGGGAAAACAGAGCTGACGTCGCTCAAGAACCGGAAGGACGTGCTGGCAATGCGGCGCCAGATGCAGATGATCTTTCAGGATCCCTATTCGTCGCTCAATGCCCGCATGCGCGTGCGTGACATCATTGCGGAACCGATCAAGTTTCACAAACTGGCCTCCGGCAATGCCGAAGTACGGCAGATCGTCGATGACCTGCTCGATCACGTGGGTCTCGGAGCCCAGGCCGGGCAGAAGTTCCCGCACGAGTTTTCAGGCGGGCAGCGCCAGCGCATATCCATCGCGCGTGCACTTGCCACCAGGCCACGCTTCCTGATCTGCGACGAACCGACATCGGCGCTGGATGTGTCCATCCAGGCCCAGATCCTCAACCTGCTGAAGGACCTGCAACAGGAACTCGGCCTGACGATGCTGTTCATCAGTCACGATCTCGCCGTCATCAGGCAGATGTGCAACCGGATCGGCGTGATGCGCAACGGCGAACTGTGCGAGGTTTCCGACTGCGACGATCTTTTTGAAGCACCGAAGCATCCCTATACACGGGAGCTTCTGGAACTCATGCCGTCAATGGAACTTTTGTCCCGGGCCAATCTGGAGACGACTTAGGGCAGCTTCCGGCCGACTGTTCCCGCGGCCTGCGCCAACCATCGGCCCCTGTCACACCGGCGCGTACCCGCTGCAGCATGCGATCCCCGGATCTGCCGGGCCGTAGCCAGTGCCACATCGATTCTGTTGGTTCGGGCATGCCTCGGACTTGACTCGCTTCCGCGCCCCGATTCCCCGGCGGCCAGATCAAGATAACCACAATCGAGTCCGGTGGCGGCAAATATTGCCGCACCGGCGTCGCGCCCGAAGTCTAGATTAAACGGAATTTGTGCTTTTGCGCGCGTTCCGTGTTGTCTTGCCATAATTCGCAAACTGAATGCGGTGCTCATCTTGGAAAAAGGAAAGCAGGGAGAGCTGAGGGGCTCTCCCTGCGACCCACTTATTCAATATACTCTCATTCCTAGAAAATAATTCTGATTGAGTCTTAAAATTGTTTCGACTCTACTTTGATATGGTTCGCATATTCCCTAAGGTTCGCTTGCATCGCAAGAGCGATGCCGCACAAATCATCAGCAATAATGACTAATGTTTGACCAATTCGGAGCGGCGTGGCCGGCCGGATCAGCTTCGCGGCATTGCCAGCCTCGTCCCGCCTCCACATGCTTGAAGCCGTTTTCCGGAAGATGTCCGGCAACTTCAGTCAAACCCGTTCCTTGAAACCACAAACGATTCTCGTTTCGAAAGCCGCGAAAAATGTCGAAAACGCCCGTCCAAACAACGACTCGGTGCGCATTCATTTGTGTCTCCCTTGTCTTTCTGCTGTTCGCATTGCAGGAAGCTGGATGGAGCAATTTTCGATTTTTGACGCCACGCGGGCCTTTCGGGAACCATTCCGCTCTGATCTTCAGCATGTTTTCGGCGATCTTCGCCTTTCTGCCGCTCAGCCTGCGCCTCACCGAGGAAGCCGGCAGACCCATGACTCTCATCACGTGCAGCCTGAGCCTGTCTCTCCTCGTCCTGACCGCCTTGCTGCAAACGCTGGGTGATTTCCGGACAAACGAGGCGATCGTTCCGGCGCTCGCAGGTGCGATCCTGATGATCCAGCGATCGGCGGGCATCGCCATTCTGCCGGCGCGGGGTGACCGAAGCGGGTTGCTGGAGGCGAGCGGCTCCATTGCACTCGCAACCGTAGCCGGGTCGGTGTGGCTGGCCATTGATCCGCCGGCAAGCCCGGCCGCTTTCGCGGCAGCCCTCGTGCTTTCGTGGCCCGGTCTCGTCGATGGAATCAATGCCTTTGCCGACAAGGTCTTTCATCGCGCGGCCGCAGGTGCCGGTGCGCGTGACCTGGCACCCGGAGCATTCCCGGTGATTGCGCGCGCACGGCACATCCTCATAGACAAAACGGCCATCATGTCCGGGCCTGATCTGATGGTCAGCAACGTGATGGCTTTTGACAACGAACCAAGGACGCTGCTTGCGGTGGCGGCATCCGCGGAAGCGCATGCAACACATCCGATTGCACACGCCCTGCGCCAGCTTGCCGTTCAGTGGCGAGTCGCCCTGCGGCCACCCGACAGATATGACCCGGCACCCGGGCTGGGCGCAGTCGCCCTGTTGGGCGGGCAGACAGTTGTCCTTGGTAGCACAGACCTGCTGAAGCGTCTCAAGATCGACAGTTTTACCGCCGACGCCATCGCCCGTTCGCTGGAATCGGACGGCAAGACCGTGCTGCGTGTTGCCGTCGGCGGACGGGTCGTCGGCGTGCTCGGGCTTGAAGGAACCTTGCGCCCCGATGCGGGCGTTGCCGGCCGCGCGCTGCGAAACGAAGGCCTGGAACCATGGTTTCACACGAGCGACAGTCAGAAGACGCGGGAAGCGCTGGCGAAGATGCTCGGCATGAACGCTCCGGACGCCCCCAAACCCGGTGAAACGGCACAAGAGGCATCCTTGCGCCTTTTCGCGCCCGGGACATGTCTGCGCCTGTCCCTTTCGGACGACCGGCGGGCGCTGGAATTGTTCGAAGCCACCCCATCCGCTCCGGACCGCATGGACGGCGACCGTCCGATTGCCGTCAGCGACACGCAGGATATCGGTGCTTTTCCTGCCCTCAAGGCCCTGGCAAGCCGGCGTGATCTGCTCGCATTACGCGCCAGGCAAACCCTGGTCACGCTTTGGACGGGATGCGGACTGCTGGGTGCCGCCGGCGCGCTTCCGCTCTTGTCTGCCCCGGTGTTGTTCGGTGCCGCAATCGCCATTCTTCTGATTTTTGCCCGGATTTCCGTCACCGGCACTTTGCCGGTGCGTCCCTGAACCCAAGAATCTCAAAAGGTGGAACCACTTTGCAGCCTGACCGCCTTTACAGTTTCTGATGCCTGGTGTTTATCCTGCCCCAAGACCTGAAAAGATTGAGGGATGAGGCGCCATGAGCGAGAACAAAACGCCGAAGCTGCGGTCCGCGGCCTGGTTCGACAATCCGGGAAACCCCGGCATGACGGCGCTTTACATCGAGCGCTATCTGAATTTCGGCATCACGCGGGAAGAACTGCAATCCGGCAAACCCATTATCGGCATTGCGCAGACCGGGTCGGACCTGTCTCCCTGTAACCGGCATCATCTTGCACTGGCCAAGCGCGTTCGCGAAGGCATTCGCGACGCCGGCGGCGTCGCCTTCGAATTTCCGGTCCATCCGATCCAGGAAACCGGCAAGCGGCCGACGGCGTCTCTGGACCGGAACCTTGCCTATCTCGGGCTGGTCGAACTTCTCTACGGCTACCCGATTGACGGTGTCGTCCTGACGATCGGTTGCGACAAGACCACACCTGCCTGCCTGATGGCGGCTGCCACGGTCAATATTCCGGCCGTCGCGCTCTCCGTCGGTCCGATGCTCAACGGCTGGTACAAGGGCGAGCGCACCGGATCGGGTACCATCGTCTGGAAGGCGCGCCAGATGCTTGCTGCCGGTGAAATCGACTATGCCGGCTTCATGGACCTTGTTGCCTCCGCGGCGCCGTCCGTCGGGTACTGCAACACGATGGGAACGGCGACAACGATGAATTCCCTCGCCGAGGCACTCGGGATGCAGCTGCCCGGAGCTGCCGCAATACCGGCGCCTTACCGGGAGCGCGGCGCAATCTCCTTTGAAACCGGCAAACGCATTGTCGAAATGGTTCACGCGGACCGGAAACCGTCCGACATCATGACCCGAAAGGCGTTCGAGAATGCCGTCGTGATCAATTCAGCGATCGGCGGGTCTACCAACGCCCCCATCCACCTGAATGGGGTCGCGCGCCATGTCGGCGTCGAACTCGACAATGACGACTGGCAGAGCCTCGGCCATGACGTGCCGCTGCTGGTCAATCTGCAGCCGGCCGGTGCGTATCTCGGGGAAGACTATTTCCACGCGGGCGGGGTCCCGGCCGTCGTCGCCGAACTGCTGCGCCACGGCAAGCTGCCGCATCCGGACGCGCTGACGGCAAACGGCAAGACCATTGCCGAAAACTGCGAGGGGATCGTCACCGATCTGCCGGAGGTGATCAAACCGTTCGACGCGCCGATGATGGAGCGGGCCGGCTTCATCAATCTGAAGGGCAATCTCTTCGACAGCGCAATCATGAAGACCAGTGTGATCTCGGATGAATTCAGAGACCGCTATCTCTCCAACCCGGACGACCCGGAAGCGTTCGAAGGCCGCGCGATCGTGTTCGAAGGTCCCGAAGACTATCACGACCGGCTCGACGACCCGGATCTGCAGATCGACGAGAACTGCATGCTGTTCATCCGCGGCACAGGGCCGATCGGGTATCCCGGCGGGGCCGAGGTCGTCAACATGCAGCCACCCGCTGCCCTGATCAAGCGCGGGGTGACAGCCCTGCCGTGCATCGGTGACGGCCGCCAATCCGGTACCTCCGGGTCTCCGTCCATCCTGAACGCGTCACCGGAGGCCGCCGCGATGGGCGGCCTGGCCTTGCTCAAGACCGATGACCGTGTCCGGATCGACCTCAGGAAGGGCACGGCGAACATCCTGATTTCGGACGAGGAACTGGCGCAGCGCCGGGCGGATCTCGAAGCAGCCGGCGGGTTCAGGATCGCCGAAAGCCAGACCCCCTGGCAGGAAATCCAGCGCGGCATTGTCGGACAGTTCGACAAGGGCATGGTGCTCGAACCGGCCGTCAAATATCAGGACGTTGCCCACAAGAGAGGACTGCCGAGGGACAATCACTGAGCGGGTTGCTCACGGCCTGCAGCAGCAACACATTTCCCTCTTGACGATTACGTAAAGGTCATGCTTCAAGAGGATCGAAGACTGGCACTGGCCAGACCAAGATGGGAGAATATTCATGTCCTTGGAACAGCTCACGGAAGGCGTTCGTGGCAAGGTCGCCGGCGGCGGCATCGAGGAAAGCGTCAAGTTCGACCTGGGTGGTGACGGCGTCATCTTCCTGCAGGGATCGGATGTCAGCAATGACGACGCCGAAGCCGACTGCACGATCAAGATCTCGGCAGATGATCTCGCAGACCTGCTGTCGGGCGACCTCAACCCGACTAGCGCTTTCATGGGCGGCAAGATGCAGGTCGAGGGCGACATGAGCGTTGCCATGAAGCTGGGCAGCATCGTCTGAATACAGCCTGCAGTTTCTGAAGCGTCAAAGCCGGTCCATTGGACCGGCTTTTTCGTTTCTATCCGCAGCGGTCTGCGCTTGCCGACGCTACCAGAGGTCCAGTTCGCCCTTTTCCTTGAGGTTTTCAAACCATTCGTCCGGACTCATCGCGATCCTGGCGTGCTTGACCATGGCCTCGTTCATGTCCGCCATGCCATCGGTATCCGGCCACTTGTCCGGCTGCCAGATGCCCGAGCGGAAAACCCATTTCGGGCAGTGCATGAAGGCGCTGCGCACATGAACGACAAGCGCAAGTTTCGGTGCCCGTTCATTGATGGCCATGGAGGCGAGTAGGTCCGGGTCGCGGACGATCCTGGCTTCTCCGCGGATGCGCAGGGTTTCACCCCGGCCCGGCACCATGAACAACAGACCGATCCGCGGATCCGCCAGCACATTCTGAAACGTGTCGACGCGACGGTTTCCGGGCCTGTCGGGGATCGCAAGCAGCGACTCGCTCAGGATCCTGACAAATCCGGGAGGATCACCTCTCGGCGACACGTCGACATGCCCGCCCGGGTTTGCAGTTGCCAGGAAACAGAAGGGG
The DNA here is from genome assembly GCF_965229775.1 of Roseibium sp. GTDB lineage: Bacteria > Pseudomonadota > Alphaproteobacteria > Rhizobiales > Stappiaceae > Roseibium. Next base: position 1,803,381 of record NZ_OZ245929.1, on the reverse strand, counting down.
GCGTGCTCAATGAACGTCCGGCAAATGGAATCGAGCGCCGGTATTTCCTTGGCGACGATCTGCGGCAGCGGCTTGCCGGTGATGTCCTCGAGCTCATCCGCGTGCGTCACGATGTCGGAGAATCCGGAAAACGGATCGGTGTCGGTCGTCATCAAAGGCTCCCGCTGTTCTTTAAAAAACTAAAGAACGTCGTCTGCCGCCTGTCAACAAGCCGCCCACCGGGCAAGAAGAAGCGGCCGGAAAATTCCGGCCGCCTGCAGATCGTTTGCGCCCGTGTTACTGGATGATGATTTCCGGCCCCATGAAGTAGTAGGGCAGGAAGGTCGAGAGCGCCGGGACATAGGTCACCAGGATCAGGAACAGCAACAACACCAGAACGAACGGTGCCGCAGCCTTCACCACCTGCACGAGGCTCATGCCCGTGATCCCCGACGTCACGAAGAGGTTCAGACCGATCGGCGGCGTGATCATGCCGATTTCCATGTTCACGACCATCAGGATGCCAAGGTGAATCGGATCGACGCCGAGTTCCAGGCCGATCGGAAACACCACGGGTGCCACGATCAGCAGCAGGCCCGAGGGCTCCATGAACTGACCGCCAATCAACAGGATGATGTTGACCGCGATCAGGAAAGTGAACCAGTTGAATCCGGCTTCGACCATCCAGTCCGTGATGAACTGCGGGATCTGTTCGGCCGTCAGCGTGTGCGCGAACAGCAGGGCGTTGACGATGATGAACATCAGCATGATCGTCGTTTTCGACGAATCCGTCAGCACCTTCTTGGTGTCCTTGTGGAACAGTGCCGGCAGAAACTTCCAGCCGATCATGCCGAGGTTCCGGCCCCAGACCTTGCCGCCGACCGCGTAGGTCGCCGGCAATTCCGCCGGCGCAAGGCCGTGCCGCAGTATCGGATACCCCACCAGAGCCGCGACCAGGACGACAGCGCTGTCGATGCCGAAGAGGGCCGCGCGCTCGGTGAAGATGTAGGCCAGTCCCGACCAGACAAAGACCGCGACAACCGCATAGGTGATGGTCTTGAACCCGGTCAGGCCCAAGGCGCCGTCTTTTTCCTCGACCCAGCCGACACCGGCCAGCGGCCCCATGTCCCGATAGACGAAGAGCGCGATCAGGCAGGCATAGACAGCGGCAACGGCGGCCGCTTCTGTCGGTGTGAAGATCCCGCCATAGATACCGCCCAGAATGATGACCATCAGGAACAGACCGACGGCGGCCTGCGATACCGAACTCCAGAGTTCCTTCCAGCCTGCCCAGGGCTGCGCCGGCAGCTTTTTGACCCGCGCCATGATGTAGATCGCGGTCATGAGCATCAGGCCCGCGATGATGCCGGGAACGACACCGGCAAAGAACATGCGGCCGACCGAAACGTTGGTGGCGGCGGCATAGACGACCATGACGATGGACGGCGGAATGAGGATGCCGAGCGTACCCGCATTGGCGATGACGCCGGCGGCGAATTCCTTGGTGTAACCCGCCTGGCGCATCCCGGCGATGGCAATCGTACCGATGGCGACAACCGTGGCCGGAGACGAGCCGGACAGCGCGGCGAACAACATGCAGGCAAAGACGGCCGCGATGGCAAGGCCGCCGCGAATCCAGCCGACCGCGTCGATCGAGAAGCGGATGATGCGCCGGGCAACGCCGCCGGTCGACATGAAGCTGGAGGCCAGAATGAAGAACGGGATCGCCAGAAGGGTGAAGTTCTGCGACGCGTTGAACAGCTGCACGGCCACGGAACTCATCGAGTCATGGCTGAACAGGGCGATGTAGAGAACAGCCGAGAGGCCAAGCGAGACGGCAATCGGAACCCCGAGGAACAGAAAGCCGAAAACGAAAATGAACAGAAATGCGGTTTCCATCGGCCTAGTCCTTCAGCACGTCTTTGTTTTCGGCCACCAGTTCTTCCGCCTCGTGGGCGGCGATGATGGCGTCCTTTTTTCCAAGAAGGATCAGGACGAATGCCTGAACGGACCGATAAGCCAGCAATGCCAGCCCGATCGGCAGAATGATGTAGGGTATCCAGCGGGGGACGCGCTCGCGAACCTCGAAAAACTCGATGATGAAGGTCGGCCACTTCAGGTCTTCCATGCCGATCGGCAGCTTGTAGAACCTGGCGACGTAGGCGTAGGCACCGCCGCTGGAGCCCTTGTTTTCAAGGGAAAGAAGCGCCCCGAGCCAGGCCGCCTCGAACAGCAGCGCCGCATAGAGGATGGTCAGCGCGGCGCCCAGGAGAGCGGCCACGCGGAACAGACGCTTGGGCAAGAGGTTGATGATGGCGTCGACACCAAGATGGGCTCCGATCTTGATGCCGTAGCTCATGCCGAACAGGATCAGCCACGCGAACAGCACACGCGTGAATTCGAGCGCACCACCCCAGCCTGAGTTGAAGCCATAGCGCGCGACCACCTGGGAAAATGTCACAAGGGTCATCAGCGCGAGGATGATTGCGATAAACGTTTCGTCCAGCGCTTCGATGAGTTTCGGCCGCACGTAGTCAAGCACGACATAGAGACAGAAAAACGCGACAATCATCACGACCGGCCAGTATGTGGCCAACCAGGAGCCCATATTACCCTCCCCCGTTGAGAGTATTCAGATTTTTCAGAAATTTGGTGATGGACGAGGAAGGCCCGGAGGCCTCCCTCGAAGGATCACTCAAGTCAAGGCAGCTTAGCTTGCCTGATTGGACGACACCGCAGCATCGATGACGTCCTGGCCGATATCGTCGCGGAACTTGTCCCAGACCGGCTTCATGGTCTCAACCCACTGATCACGCTCTTCAGGGGACAGCTGACGGACTTCGCCGCCATTTTCCATGATCTTCTTCTTGTTCTCTTCGTTGATCTGCGCCGCCCGAGCATTGTACTCGTCGGCAACCTCATTGAAGATGGTCAGGAACTGGTCCTTGACGTCGGCATCCAGGCTGTCCAGCCATTCCTGCGACGTCACGGCCAGGTAGGTCAGCAGCTGGTGGTTGGTCTCGGTGGTGCCGTCCTGCACCTCAAAGAACTTCTGGGTGTAGATGTTGGACCATGTGTTTTCCTGTCCGTCGACAACGCCGGTCTGAAGCGCGCCATAGACTTCCTTGAACGCAAGTTTCTGCGCGTTGGCGCCGAGCGCCTCGATCATCGCTACGGCAACGTCAGAGGTCTGGACGCGGAATTTCAGGCCCTTTGCGTCGGTCGGCAGCATCAGCGGCTTGTCGGCGGAAAACTGCTTCAGGCCGTTGAAGACGTAACCGAGACCGACAAAGCCGTAGTCGGACATTGCACCGAGCAGTTCCTGACCTTTTTCACCCTTGGTGAACGTGGTCACGGCATCCATGTTGGAAAACAGGAACGGCAGATCGAAGACGCGGTATTTCAGCGTGTAGGATTCGAACTTCGACAGCGACGGAGCGGCCAGCTGGACATCGCCCAGCAGCAGGGCTTCCATCACCTTGTTGTCGTCGAAGAGCTGCGACGACGGAAATACCTGCATGCAGGCCTTGCCGTCCATTTCCTTGTTGATGCGATCGGCAAGAGCGGTTGCCATTTCGCCTTTCGGGTGGCCCTGGGCCGCGACCACGTGGCTGAACTTGATGACAACTTCGCCGTCGGAGCAGTCATCGGCAGCAAAGGCCGAAGACGTCATGGCAAAGGAAGCTGCCGTCGCAGCGGCAATTACAAACTTTTTCATCGGATGTCCTCCCAGACATTTCAATATGACGGCCGGTGGGGCCGGACAGCGCGGAGGCTGGTCGCTCACTTATTGGCAAATCGTGTGCCAGTTCCCCGTGACCCGCCCAAAAGCGCTGATTTCCGCAGGTTAGCAGACCGGGTCACGGGGGACAGTCCGGGGGATTTCTTATTGTGTGTGCAGGTTTCGACACATGCGAACCCCGGATGTGTCGAAACCGACACATCATGGGGCTGCCAGCGTGATGCGTTATTGCCAGAGCGCTCCGTTGCTGGGATCGTGCCGTGTCGGCGCCGCGAGGCGTTCAAGCTTTTCCGGATTTCGGACGATATAGATCTGATCGACCTTGCCCTCATCCGTGAAGCCCAGCGTCATGGCGGTGACGATCCTGCCGTCCTCCAGCTGTGCCAGGCCGCGCATCCCGTTGATCTGAAGTTCGACGATCTGATCGCGGACCCACAAACGGCTGATCGCCCTGGTGATGAAGTTGACGACTTCCTGCCCCTCGATGACCCGGCTGATTGCAGCCGCCTTACCGCCGCTGTCCGTACGCAGCTGAACGGACTCTGCCAGAACATCGGCGAGTTCATCCGGCGAGCCTGTCTCGACTGCCGACAGGAATGCCTTCAGGAAGACATCCTGCTGCTCCGGCGTCGGCGCGGAACGCGATGCCTGCGAGCGGACGAACCGGCCTGCGCGCGAGACCAGCTGGCGGCACGACGCCTCGCGGAGACCGAGGATCTCGGAGACCTCGCCATAGGACTTGCCGAACACTTCGCGCAGGAGATAAGCCGCCCGCTCCTTCGGGGTCAGACGTTCAAGCAGGAGCAGAAAGGCGGTCGTGAGCGACTGGGCCCGCTCCAGATCGGCCTCCGGGTCCGTTCCGGCGTCGATCTGGAGCGGTTCCGGGATCCACGGGCCGACATAGTCGACCCGCTTCCTGTGGGCGGCTTTCAGATAATCCAGGCACCTGTTGGTACAGACCGTCGTCAGGTAGGCTTCCGGATTGGCGATCCCCTCACGGTCCGCATCCTGCCACTTGACGAAAGTGTCCTGAACGGCGTCCTCGGCATCCGCCATCGATCCGAGCATGCGATAGGCCAGCCCGATGAGCCGGCCCCTCATGTCTGCGAAGACCATGTCGTCTGTCGTTCTGCTCATGCCGCCCTCCCGTCCTGTCAGTGGTTGGATACCTGGATGCGGTTCCAGAGATTGATCATGGCCACTGCAGAGGTAAGCGCGCTGATCTCGCCATCGCTGAAATACGCACGCAGATCGGCGCGCAACGTGCCGTAGTCCGTATCGAGGCCGAGACCGGTCAGCGCTTCCGTCCAGGCGAACGCCGCCTTTTCCGCCGCGGTGAAGTCGTCGACATGCCGCCAGACCGTGATGCGCTCAAGCCGCTGGTGGCTCTCACCGTCCTTGAGCGCCTCGCCGGTATGCATCTTTACACAATAGGCGCACTGGTTGATCTGGGAGGCGCGCAATTCGACGAGATGGCGCAGTCCGGGCGCCAGTTCGGTCTTGCCGATTTCGATGCTTGCCGCCTCAAACCGTTGCAGCACGGCCGGGACATGGTCGAGATAGTTGATGGAATTTTCAGATGTCATGGGTGTCTTCCATTTGAAGTTAAAGAGGGTGACACCCCTTCGACGAACGGACAGCCGGCTTTGTGACATCCGGCGCTGCTTTTTGCCTGGGGCCAAATTGCTGTTCGTCGGATTGAACCCCAAAACACCCTGAAGAGCCCGCGCTGTATCGGCATGGATGCCATGATCAAGTCATGGCATGACGGGGAGGATCGGATTTTCCGCGGAAAAGTATCTGTATTTCGGTCATTGCAGGGCTTGACCCTGCAATCCATGCCGTGACATCGCAATGACAGTGAAAGCTTAAACAAGCTCGCTTTCATCCTTGCCTAGCGCGTATTTTCGCATTTTTTCGTAGAGCGCCTTCCGGGACAGCCCGAGATTTTCGTAGGTCGGCTTGATGGCTCCGCCGTTGCGTTTCAGTTCCGCGGCGATCAGCGCCTTTTCGTACCCGGCAACCTGTTCGAAGAGACTTGCGCCCGCTGCCGATGCCGGCTCTGCCTGTTGTTCCAGACCAAGGACGAACCGGTCGGCGACGTTGCGCAACTCGCGCACATTGCCGGGCCAGTCGCGCGCCATGAGACCGGCGAGGTAGGCTTCGGTGATGTCGGGTATCTCGCGGCGGTAGCGCGCCCTTGCCTCGACAGCCAGATGCCGGAACAGGAGCGGAATGTCCTCGAGCCGGTCCCGCAGAGGCGGGATGGCGACGTGAACCACGTTGAGCCGGTAGAAGAGGTCGAGCCGGAAGCGGCCGTCTTTCCCGGCCTCCTCCAGATCCTCCTTCGTCGCCGCGATGAAGCGGACATCGAGGTCGATCGCCTTGTTGGAACCGAGACGCTCGATCGTCCTGGTTTCGATCACTCTCAGCAGCTTGACCTGCAGTTCGAGCGGCATGGATTCGATTTCGTCCAGAAACACCGTGCCGCCATGGGCATGTTCCAGCTTGCCGATACGCTGCCCGCTTGCGCCGGTGAAGGCACCCTTCTCGTGACCGAAAAGCTCCGATTCGATGATCTCGGCCGGCAGGGCGCCGCAATTGAGCGCCACGAACGGTTTCACCTTGCGCGGCCCTTCTTCGTGGAGCGCCCGGGCGACGACTTCCTTGCCTGATCCCGTCTCTCCGAGGATCAGCACATCCGCATCCGTCGCGGCCAGAGCCGTCACGTTCTTCCGGAGCAGGTCCATCACCGACGTCCGGCCCACAAGACGGCTTTCAAGTCCGGTCCTGTCGGCCAGTTCCTCGCGCAGCTTGCGGTTCTCCAGAACGAGCCGGCGCTTGTCCAGCGCTCGCTCCACAACGGATGCAAGATGCGACACGGAGAAGGGTTTCTCCAGAAAATCGTAGGCGCCTGCCCGCATCGCCTCGACGGCCAGCGGGACATCGCCGTGTCCGGTGATCAGGACCACCGGGAGCGCCGGGTCGATTTCGAACGCCGTTTTCATGACCTGAAAGCCGTCCGTACCCGGCATGCGGATATCGGTGACGAGAACGCCGTAGAAGCCTCGATTGATGCGCTCAAGCGCCTGTTCCGGCGCTCCGGTCGCAAAAACGTCCTGGCCGCTCAGTTCCAGGCCCTGGCTTAGGGACCCCCTGAGAGCCTCTTCGTCGTCGATCAACAGAACCGTTGCCTGATCCATGTCCTATTCCGCCGCCAGCACCTGTTTGTCCGCGATCGGCAGGCGCATGGTGAAGACCGCGCCTCCGCTTTCCCGGTTTTCCGCCTTCAGCGTTCCGGAAAAATCATGGACGATCTTGTAGGCGATCGACAGGCCCAATCCAAGACCGGCACCGACATCCTTGGTGGTGAAGAACGGATCGAAGATCTGCGGCAGCGTTTCCTGGTCGATCCCGGTGCCGTTGTCGGCGACTTGCAGAACCGCCTCCCGGTCCTCGCGGACAAGCGAAAGACTGACCAGCGGGGCTGGGCGGGACTGCACCGCGTCGAACGCATTGGACAGCAGATTGATGATGACCTGTTCGAGGCGGATGCGGCCACCCTTGACGATAATGTCTTCCTCCGGAAGGTCGAGGTTCAGCACGAAACCGCTTTGCTTGATCTGCGGCTGCAGCAGGAGAAGGGCCTCGTCGATCGCCTGGCGCAAGGAGACGGGTTTGATATCCGTTCCGGAACGCCGGCTGAAGCCCTTGAGCGTCTTTGCGATTTCACCCATTCGGGTGACCATGCCGCCAATGCGCGCCAGGTTTGACTTCGCCTCGTCCGCGCGGTTGCGGTCGATCAGCATTTCCGCAATTTCCGCGTCGGACCGGATCGCGGCCAGGGGCTGGTTGTATTCATGGCTGAGCGCCGCGGACATCCGCCCGAGCGTTGCAAGCTTGGCCGCCTGGACAAGTTCGGCCTGTGTCTGGCGCAAACTGGCTTCCGCCTGCTTACGCTCCCGAACTTCGCGCTCCAGATGGGTGTTCGCCCGGCGCAGTTCCGCGGTCCGGCTCTGGACGCGGCGTTCCAGGCGAAGGGCCGACGCCCTGTTGCGCCGTTCCTCGCGCACGAACTCCTTGCGCCGGGCAATCAGGAACCAGATGCCACCTGCCGCGATGACGCAGACCAGCAGGGCCACAAGCATTGCCCATCCGGACTGACGGCGTGCGTCCTCGATGTCCACAAGCGTGCGCACTTCCCACTCCAGCACCGGAAGGTTCGACGTCAGCTGCATGTGCGAATTGCTGGCACCGGCGGCAGGAAGCAGCAAGTGCATGCGCCCCGCCAGCGACAGGTCGGCAACATTCCAGCTCGGGTCAAGCTCGTCTCTCGTGCGGCCCCTCAGCTCGGGGACATTGGAAACAACCACCCGGTTCCCACCATCAAGTGCGAGGATCGGATCCTTGCTCAAGGCCCAGGCCTGCTCGACGTCATCGAGACTCACGCGCACGGCCAGCACGCCGAGGAAGGTGTCTCCCCGCCTGAGGGGCGACGCAAAGACGTAGTTGGACGGCGTTTCCGGGGTTCCCGGGATCAATTCCCTGCCGAGTTGACCCTGGCTCGCCTGCGCAAAGGCGTGGGGTATCGTCGTGGCATCGCCGATCGCGTTGGCCGGGACGCTTTCCTGGCTGGACACGATCACCTTGCCCGACACGTCCATGAGCCAGATTTCCTCCGCACCGGACATGCCCGCCGCGATCGCCGCAATGCCGGGTTCCGCATCAACCCTTTGATTGCGGATGAGCCCCGCAATGTCCGGACCGCGTGCAAGCAAGGGCGAGAGCAGCCGGAACTTGTCCAGCAGGCGCTCCAGAACGGCGGTCTGCACGGCAAGGTTCGCTTCTGCCCTGGTCTCCGTCTCGGCAAGTGTGATGCGCAGGCTGGCGAGACCGGTCAGCCACACGATCAGGAGTGTGGCCAAGACCAGGCCGGCACCCATGCCGAATTTCAACTTGCGCCACGCCCGGCGCTTTGGTCTGCGCATCATCGGGTCAGTATACTGCACGAAATTCCGCCGTGAAATTGACCAAAATCGTCAGGGTCGGAAAAACCGTCAGACCAAGCTCCTCTGCCGCCTGTCGATGGCGACGCTCTTGATCAGCACGGTCACGCTCCTGCCGGTCTCGAGCTTCAGATCGGAAACAGATGCGCGGGTGATACGTGCCCGGATGGTCTGCTCGTTGAGAACACACAGGATTTCCGCATACGGGCCGGTCTCCTCGGAGATGCTGGTTATGGTTGCTTCGAACGCATTGCGGATCGAAAGGCCTTGCGGCGGTTCGAGCGCCAGGGCGACATCGCGCGCCCGGATCCGAAGCCGGACCGTATCGCCGGTTTCGGCCGGCAGGTCCGGGATCTGCAGGACGGCGCCACCGATATCGACAAGGGTCAGGCCCCATGCCGCATCGGTTCCTGTGACCTTGCCGTGAATGAGCGCACCGGCCTCGTGTCGCCCGGTTGCCCGGCCAAGGTCGGTTCTGGTCAGCATCTCGGCAACCGGTCCATAGGCGGGTGTGCGGCCGTCGGACAGGATGACCAGCGTGTCGGACAATCTCGCCACTTCCTCGATCGAATGACTGACATAGAGGATCGGTATGCCGGCTTCTCCGCACAAACGGTCGAGATAGGGCAGGATATCGTTGCGCCGCGCCTGGTCGAGACTGGCAAGCGGCTCGTCCATGATCAGGAGACGGGGATCAGACAGAAGCGCCCGCCCGATGGCAACGCGCTGCTTCTCGCCTCCCGACAGCCGGCCCGGCTTGCGCTCCAGAAGCGCGGATAGGCCCAGCAGTTCGACGACTTCATCCGGATCGCGATCCCCCGTGCGCCGCCCCGCCCAGCGCGCGTAAGTGAGATTGGACCTGACGCTCAGGTGGGGAAAGAGACGCGCATCCTGAAAGACATGACCGATGCGCCGCGCCTGCACCGGCAGGTTCACACCCTGCGCTGCGTCGAACAGAACCGTCCCGTCCAGGACGATCCGCCCGGATTGCGGCACCAGAAGTCCGGCGATCATGTTGGTCAGGGTCGTCTTGCCGGAGCCCGACTGCCCGAACAGCGACGTGACGCCGCCTTCGCTGGCAAACCTGGCCTGAAATTCAAGGCTGCCGACCCTGCCGGCAATGTCGACGTCAAGCATCGGCACCTCCGAGGCGGGACCGCAGGTGGCGCGCCAGCAATTCGGACGCAATCAGGGCGGCGAAAGCGACAAAGGCCGCGATCAGCGTGAGCCTGAAGGCGGCAAGGTCGCCACTGGGGGTCTGTGTTGCGGTGTAGAGTGCAAGCGCGAGTGTGCGGGTTTCACCCGGAATATTCGAGACAAAGGTGATGGTTGCGCCGAACTCACCCATGGCCTTGGCAAATCCGAGGATGGCACCACCGAGAATACCGGGCAGGGCGAGCGGCAGCGTCACGGTGAAAAACGTGACCAGCCTGTGCGCCCCGAGGGATTTCGCGGCTTCTTCCAACTTCGGATCCACCGCTTCGAAGGACAGGCGGATCGGGCGCACGATCAGCGGAAAGGCCATCACACCGGCAGCCAGCGCGGCACCGGTCCAGCTGAAGGCAAAACTGATCCCGAAGGTGTCGTTCAAAAAAGCACCGACCGGCCCCTTCCGGCCGAACATCATCAAGAGCACATAGCCCGTCACGACCGGCGGCAGGACCAGCGGCAGGTGCACCAGCGCGTTGACCAGTCCGTGGCCGGGAAAGCGAAACCGCGCGAGGACATAGGCAACGAGAACGGCGACCGGCAGGCTGACCACGAGCGCGACGGCTGCGACCCTCAAGGTCAACAGGAGTGCCTGCCATTCGTCGGGTTGAAGGTCGAAAAGGTTCACGTGCGCCCGGTCTGCTGCTCATCGCGCCGCTCGAGGCCGTGTCCCCTGGCGGCAAACTATTCCACCTTATCGGTCACAAACCCCAGAGATTGCAAGATTTCTCGTGCATCGGGGCCGGTGAGATAATCCAGAAAAGGTTCGGCGGCCGGGTTGCCGCTCCCTTCTGTCAGAGCCGCGAGATAGCGGATTTCAGGATGGCTCGTGTCCGGAAATGTCGCCAGAACGGCAACGTTCGGCTCGATTTCCGCATCCGTTCGATAGACGAGCCCGAGCGGCGTGTCGCCCCGGGCCACCGAAGCCAGGGCAATGCGGACGTTTTCCATGGGCGCAAGGCGGCCGGCAACCGATTGCCAAAGACCGAGGTTTTCCAGCGCCGTCCTGCCGTACCGGCCCGCCGGAACCGTGTCCGGATCCGCCATCGCCATGCGCTGGTCATCAAGGAAATCCGCGATCTTCGATGCTTCGAGTTCAAGTGCGGCGGCCCCGCTCGCCCCGACAAGGACGAGTGCGTTGGACGCGACCTGCCGCACGCTTGCAGCATCAATGCTGCCGTTTTCCGTCACGTAGTCCATCCAATCGGCGTCAGCGGAAACAAAGAGATCAGCCGGAGCGCCGGCCTCAATCTGCCGCGCCAGTACTCCGGTTCCGGCGAAGGAGAACACCACTTTCGTCCCTGTTTCTTCCTCGAAACCGGACGCGATCCGTTCCATCGCCTCGCGCATGCTCGCGGCGGCAAAGACCGTGAGATCGGATGCGGCCGCTGCCGGCGCGAGCAGCGCTGCCAGGACGGCAATGATCGGAAAAAGACGCGCGTACATTCGAGATCCAGATTCGCAGACAGTCAAACGGCTAGAGTATTTTCCGGCCAATCTTGATGTGTGTCGCTTGAATGCGTTCCACAACGGGTGAGGATATCCGGCCCCTCGGCTGCGTTGTGCCACTTGCACGATGCACCGCATCGCGCTTCGTGACCCGCCTGGCCGACTGAACCGGATATCCTCATCAAATGAACCAAATTGGTCGGAAAATGCTCTAGCTTACCGGCAGGTGGAGTGCAACAGCGCTCTCAATCCGTTGCGCGGCGATCTTCCCTGATCATGTCGGCACCCTTTTCCGCGATCATGATTGTTGGCGCATTGGTGTTTCCAGAGGTGATTGTCGGCATGACGGAGGCATCGATCACACGGATGTTGTCAAATCCCCGCAACTTGAGGCGTCCGTCCACCACCGAAGCGTCGTCCGTGCCCATCCGGCAGGTGCTGACCGGGTGAAAAATAGTGGTGCCGATCTCGCCGGCCGCCTTCACCAGATCCTCTTCGTCGGTCAAATCCGGTCCCGGCAGAAACTCTTCCGGCTCGAACGGCTGCATGGCGGGGGCTGCCATGATCCGCCGGGTCAGCCGGATCGCGTCCGCGGCAACCCGCTTGTCGGCTTCTGCGGAGAGATAATTCGGCAGGATCTCGGGATGATCGGATTTGTTCGCAGACGTGATGTGAACATGGCCACGGCTTTCCGGGCGCAGGTTGCAGACGCTTGCCGTCACCGCCGGAAATGGATGCAGCGGTTCACCGAATTTCGGCAGGGACAGCGGCTGCACGTGGTATTGCACATTCGGCGTTTCAAAGGACGGGTCGGTCTTCGCAAACGCACCCAGTTGGCTGGGCGCCATCGACATGGGGCCCGACCGCTTGAGCAGGTACTCCAGCCCGATCTTGGCCTTGCCGACCCAGTTGCCCGCCATCTGGTTCAGCGTCAGGGTGTTGCTGACCTTGAAAATCGGGCGCAGCTGCAGGTGGTCCTGCAGGTTCTCGCCGACATTGCGGTTTTCCGCGCGCGGTTCGATCCCGGCGTTCTTCAGGATTTCGGGGTTGCCGATCCCGGACAGCTCAAGCAGTTGCGGCGAGCCTATGGAACCCGCCGCGAGAATTAGCTCGCCGTCCACGCGCAAGGTGGCCGGCTCGCCCGCGACGTCAAGCGTCAGTCCGCGCGCCTTGCCGTTCTCAAAATCGATGCGATCGGCATGTGCCTCGGTCAGCACCTTGAGATTTGAGCGGTTCTGCGCCGGGCGTAAGAAGGCTTTCGCGCCATTCCAGCGCAGTCCCGATTTCTGGTTGACCTGAAAATAGGCCGATCCGAAATTGTCGCCCGTGTTGAAATCAGTGGTCTTGGGAATGCCGGTCTGTTCGCAGGCATCCCGGAACGCATCGAGGATCTCCCAGGACATGCGCTGCTCTTCCACGCGCAGGTTCCCGCCCTGGCCGTGCATGTCATTGTCCAGAGCATAGTGATCTTCCGATTTCCTGAAATAGGGCAGGACGTCTTCCCAGCCCCATCCGGTCAGCCCGAGCTGGCGCCAGTGATCATAATCCCAGGCCTGTCCACGCATGTAGATCATGCCGTTGATCGAGGAACAGCCACCGAGCACCTTGCCGCGCGGATAGAGCAGCGACCGGCCGTTCAGGCCCTTTTCGGCTCCGGTCTTGAAGCCCCAGTCGACCCGGGGATTGCCGATGCAGTAGAGATATCCGACCGGTATGTGCACCCAGACGTAGTTGTCGCGCTTGCCCGCTTCCAGGAGCAGCACCTTGACATCGGGATCTTCCGACAGGCGGTTCGCCAGCACGCAGCCTGCAGTTCCCGCGCCGACAATTACGTAATCCCATGCCCCGAGGTCGTGCATCGTTCCTCCAATACCCGTTTCCCGGATGGAGGCACGAGCGACGGTGTCCGGTCAAGTTAGCCGCTGGATGAATAAGACCCCTCCGTCGAACAAAATTGCCCCCGGCAATGGATGAAGACGCCTATAGATTGAGCCATACGCCAGGGTACGGACCCATAAATGAAGCCGATTTGGCGGCAGAAATGGTAAAACCTCGCGAGGAAGCGTGTGCAGAGCGGGCTCTATGCCCGGTCAAGCGCGGTGACGCTGTGAGGTGAAGCCATTTTGCCGTCCTCCGGATTTGGCCGTTTTGGCCATCTGCTGCGTCGCGAAAGGCTTGAAAATGAACCACATTTCCTGCGCTTCCGCTTCTCGCAGCTGGTCAAAACGATCCAAACCAAATTGACTTCATTTATGGGTCCGTACCCTAAGGCCGTTTACGTAATTCTTACGAGACCTTGCGACAAAGGAACCGGTTCCGCAGGCGAGGCTCACGACATGTCCAACTTTGCACAACGCAGTCTGGAAGGTGTTTTCCTGACCGCATTCGGTATTGCAAGCCGCATCTACCGTCCGCTGCGGAGCTGGCTCGGAGCGGCGGTGCTGTGCCTGTTCATCCTGATGACGGCGGCCGTGGTGCAGGTGTTCCCGGTCTCGAACTGGGACATGCTGGCCTATACGGCGACCGCGATCGAGCCGGACACGGCGGACAGCGCAGACCTGCATGCAAAGACCTACGCGCTCGTGAAGGCCAATGTCAGCGAGGGTGAATATGTCACGCTCACCGAGGACCGTCCTTACCGTGTCCATCAGGCGAAGGATGCGGACGCCTTTGAAACGATGCTCGGCTTCTACCGGCTCAAGGTGCTCTATGTCGAAACCGCGCGTCTTTTCTCGGGCGTCACCGGTACCGTTGAGGCGTTCCGGCTGATCTCGCTCCTGTCGGTCCTTGCCGTCGGCGCCGTCCTTCTGGTCTGGCTCGGCAGGACCGGAACACTGGCTCACGGGCCTGTCGTCGCCGCCTTCCTCATGCTGTGCAGCTTCGGCTACGCGGCCCAGCTCGTTTCGCCGGACCTCTACGCGACATTCTTCCTGTTGCTGGCGGCCTTCTTCTTTCTGGAAAAATGGGACATACCGGCGGCACTTGCGCTCATCTGCGCCTTTCTCGTGCGGCCGGATCACCTTGCCTTTGTCGGCGTGTTCTTCGTGTTCGCCGCCATCTACGGGCCGGGACGCTGGGCGATGATAGCCTGCTTCGCTGCGTGCCTGGGGATCTATATCTGGCTGACGCGCGGCGCGGATCACCCGGGCTGGTGGATCCACATGTGGTTCACCCATATCGAATACGTGCCGACACTGAAGGATTTCGATCCGCCCTTCTCCATCGTTACTTATGTCGAAATGCTCGTCCGGTCGACGGTCAGGGCCGTCATGGGCTTCACCTGGATCGCGGTTCTGTTCGGGCTCGTGCTCTTTTTCGCGAAGTGCATTTCACCCGACCGTCTGGATCTCAGGTCGAAAGTGCTGCTTTATGCGGCCTTCACGTCAATCTGTGCCAAATACATCGTGTTCCCGCACTATGAAACGCGGTTCCACCTGCCCTATCTCGTGATCCTCGGCATGATCTTGCTCGTCGGCTGGCACCGGCAGCAGACCGTCACGCAATAGGGGCTCGCAAATCGGGTCGCCTTGCGGGTGACCCGTTCTTAAGGTCGCCTCAGACGAACTGAGGAGACGTTCCATGTTTCAGATCAATCCCCTGCCGGAGAGCGCGTTCTCCCATCTTTACGGGCTCCCGGACGACGAACTTGCACTCAGGAATGTTCAAGTGCACGTATCCGATGGCGGAGCGCCCTGCCGGGTGTCCCTGACCGACCTTGCAGAAGGACAGCGCGTGTTCCTTCTGAACTTCGAACATCAACCCGGCGAAACCCCCTATCGCTCACGCCATGCGATCTATGTCGGCGACGGGGCGCTGGAGAACCGTCCGGCCCCCGGCGTCGTGCCCGCATCCATTGCAAGCCGGCTGTTGTCCGTGCGTGCCTTCAACGCGGAGCACGAAATCGTCGACGCCGATGTTATCGACGGTGCGGAGGTGACCGGGCTGATCTCGACATATTTCGGCAATGCGGACGTGGATTATCTGCACCTTCATTTTGCAAAGCGGGGCTGTTTTGCCGCCAAGGTGACCCGGGCAGGCGGCTAGAGCTATTTCCCTTCGGATTTCGACCTGCGTGTCAAACCGGTTCCTTCTTTTTTGGATAAACTGGTGCTGGCATCCGGGCGCACGTTTTGGAAGCGTCCGGTCCCGGAACGGCATCTCGTGCTAAACTTGGGGTGTCAGACACGGTTTCGACAATCAAAGGGAGAATTGCGCCATGCAGACCGCTGCCGACCGTTGCGCCGCTTTCAAGGCCCTACACGAAAAAGGGCGGGCTTTCCTCATGCCCAATCCCTTTGACATCGGTTCTGCCCGCATTCTTGATGGAATGCGGTTCGATGCGCTGGCCACCTCAAGCGCAGGCTTCGCCTGGACAAAGGGCGTGCGCGACGCCGAGGGTCATATCACCCGCGACGACGCACTCGCCCACGCCGCCGACATCATCAGCGCCACCAGCCTGCCGGTGAACGGCGATCTCGAAAACGGGTTCGGGCACAGCCCGGACGAGGTCGCCGAGACGATCAGAGGCGCCATAGACGTCGGACTGGCGGGATGCTCGATCGAGGACTACACCACCGACCCGCACGCGCCCTATTATCCGCTCGATGCGGCAGTCGACCGGATCAAGGCCGCCGTCGATGCGAAACTGAGCGCTTCGCCCGATTTTGTCTTGACCGCGCGCAGCGAAGGTCCGGTGAAAACACAATTCGAGCTTGATGAAACGATCAAACGCCTGAATGCCTTCGCCGATGCTGGCGCGGACTGCCTCTATGCGCCGCAACTCAAGGACAAGGATCAGATCGCGGCGGTGCTTGCCGCGGTCGACAAGCCGGTCAATATCCTCGCGGGACGCAAGAATTTTCACCTGACCCGGAAGGAGCTGGCGGACCTGGGCGTTGCACGGGTCTCGATCGGTGCCGGCCTTGCGCGGATCGCGCTCGGGGCGTTTGTCGCGGCGGCCGAGGACATGAAAGATGGCGGCGCCTTCGGATGTTTCGACCGGGCGCAAGGCATGAGCGATTTTGAATCGTTCATGAAGGCCCGGCCCTGAGCGGGATGGGCGGGAACGGGCCGGGCAGGGACACGGAACGGGCACGATCGGAGGACGCGACGGCTCTGAGCGAACTTGCCCGGCGCGCCTATGAAAGGTTCATTCCGATCATGAACGCGGTGCCGCTGCCGATGACGGCAGACTATGCCGCCCTGATCGGAAATGCCGATGTGTGGGTCGTGCGAAGCGCGGCCGGCATCGGCGCGAGCCTCGTTCTCGTACCGCAGGGCGATCACCTCCTGATCGAAAGCATCGCGGTGGATCCGGACCGGCAGGGCGAGGGGCTCGGACGGCTGATGCTGCACTGGGCTTACGCACGCGCACAAGACCTCGGCTTCAACGAGCTTCGCCTCTACACCAATGTCCTGATGCATGACAACAGGGCCTGGTACAAGCGCGCCGGATGGACGGAACTCCACGAGGAGCAGCGCGGCGACAAGCGCATCGTCCACTTCGCTTACTGGCTTCAGCCCGTCGCCCAGTAGGTCAGGACAATCGGCAGCGTGACCAGTGTCAGGCAGGTGGAGACGAATATGAACGCGGCCACGCCCTCGGCGTGATCGGGCTGATGCTGGGAAATCGCCAGATAGGTCGCGACGGAGGGCGGCATAAAGCAGAGCAGCACGATCACGCTCTCGATCTTCGCATCCAGCGGCAGAACCGATGTGATGGCAAAGGCTGCCACCGCCGAAATGCCGATATGGATCAGAGACAGGAGAACCGCGCGTGAAACGCCGCTCAGTTTCAGCGTCTCGAGACTGTGGCCAAGCGTGAGCAGCATGATGGGAATGGCCAGCCCGCCCAGGATCTCGAGGCTCTGGTCAACGGGACCGGGGATCTTCCAGCCGGTCGCGAGCAACACAAGCGCCAGGATCACGGCATAGATCACCGGCTGCCGGGCAAGCGCCTTGAAGTCCGGACGCCCCATGGGGATCGCAATACCTATCGTGAAAATCGCCGTCAGGACAACGACGATGAAGCCGATGGCGACGGCGCCCCCTTGCGCCCCGAAGGCCAGCGTTGCGACCGGCAGGCCGATATTGCCGACATTGGACAGCATCATCGGGGCCAGGTAGGCCCTGATCGAGACCCGCATCAGTTTCAGGACGAGAAAGCCGAGAGTGCCGAATATCACGACCATTGCGAGGGCCGCGCCAAGCACGGACAGAAAGGTCCCGAGCTGGATATGTTCCTTTGCCAGGTGAGACAGGATCAGGGTCGGATAGCCCACATTGGAGACAAGCGACCCGAAGAGTTTCCGGTCGAACGGGGCCCTGAACCAGGCCAGGGCATAGCCGAGCAGGACGCAGAGCAGCACCGGCACCATGACATTGGCGACATGTTCAACGATCCCGGTCACGCCCCTTCTCCCCACCCTTGTTCAAACCCTAGGGTTTGCACCTTTGCCGAATCAAGTGCGGGGAACACCTATTCCGGCCGTTCGCCAACGTAGGCGGCGCGAGGACGGATTTTCTCGTGGGCCGCATATTGCTCCAGCGCATGTGCGATCCAGCCCGTGATCCTGCCGGCGCAGAAAATGATCTTGGCCGCATCCTTCGGCAGGCCGTAGGTTTTCTGGGTGGCTGCCAGCGCGAAATCGATGTTCGGCGGCAGACCGAACAGGTCGTCGGCTGCCGTGATCATGTCCGGCAGACGCGCGACGAACGGATTGTCCGGTTCGGTTCGCAAGAGAATGTCCAGAAGGCAATCGGCACGCGGATCCCGGTCCTGATAAACGGAGTGGCCGAAGCCGGGCAATGTTTCCCCACGCGCGAGCCGGTCCGCCAGGGCCTGCTCGATGTCGGTCTCGAACTGGATTTCAGCAAGCCATGCCGCCGCCCTGTCAGGTGCCGCGCCGTGGCGCGGACCGGCAAACGCACCGAGGCCGGACAGCAGGGCCGCATGAAGCGGCGCGCGTGTCGACGCCGCGCAGCGTGCGGCGAAGGCGCTGGTGTTGAGTTCATGATCGGCGCACAGCACCAGCGCGGCCCTGATCACATTCTTCGCACCGGCAGACACCTTGAAGGCATCGGCGATCTGGGTGTGGACCGGAACGGCGACCGGTTGCTGATCGAGCAGGGCGGCGACGCAATAGCGCAACAGGGCCGCTCCCTTTGTCTGGAGCAGGCGCGGAGCAAGCGTGTAGGCGGCCCTGTCCTGCAACGGCCAGGCCGCCAGCGCCATCATCAGCCGGTCCAGCGGCGCAAGACCGTCCGGCATAGCCGGCGGGTCCTGCGGGACATTGCCGGCGAAGGGGTCGTCGGGCGAGGCCCAGAGAAGCGTTGCAACGCTCTCCAGCGTGGATGTCCCGGCGAGATCCGTCGCCAGCCTTCCCCGGTAGACCGGGCCCACGTCCGAGATCAGCGTGAGTTCGGTCTCAAGCACAGGATCACCGGTCAGCGGCCGCGCACCCGTATGGTCCTCGACCTGCCGGCGGCCCTTGAGGCGGCGGACGTCCGCGGCATCATACCGGCGCTTCTTGCCCGGACCGGCAACAGAGGAAATCAGACCGCGGCTGACATAGGCGTAAAGCGTTGCCGGCTGAACGCCGAGCTCCGTCGCGGCTTCCTTGGCAGAAAGAAAAATGGGCGTACTCATACATTGATTGTAACTGTCAACATTGATCAATGCAATTTCTTTCATCTATCTGAGCGCACCCAAAGAAGGAGCTGACCATGACAGAAGTGCCAAATCCGGCTCAGATGAAACAGGACCCGACTGCCGGTCTCGACGGGGTTGTTGCCGCCACAACACAGCTGAGCGACGTCGACGGCCTGAACGGCGTGCTGGTCCTGCGCGGCCGGAAGATCGAGGATCTTGCAGGCCGGGTTTCGTTCGAACAGGCGATCGCGCACCTGTGGCAAGACGTCGACCCCGCCGGCGCTCAATCGCTGAAAGTTCTTCTGGGCGAGGCGCGGATTGCAGCCTTTTCGCTTGTTCCCGTTCTGGAGAGCGCGCCGGAAAGCCTGCCGGTTCTGGAGCGGATGCAGCTTGGCCTTGCCGCACTTCAGCCGAAACCGGGCGCTCCGGAAGCCGTTTCGATCATTGGTGCCCTGTCCGTGTTCCTGGCAACGTCTCACAGGATCTCGACCGGCCAGAGGACGCTTGCCCCGGACAGCACGCTTTCGACGGCCGCCGACATCCTGCGCATGCTCACCGGGCAAATGCCCGCCACTGCACATACGGATGCCCTCGACCGGTATCTGGTCACCATTCTCGATCACGGTCTCAACGCATCGACTTTCACGGCCCGGGTGATCGGCTCGACGCAGGCAAGCATGAAGCAGGCTGTTCTGGGCGCCATGGGGGCGTTGAGCGGCCCGCTGCATGGCGGTGCGCCGGGACCGGTTCTGGACATGATCGACGCGATCGGAGAACCCGATAATGCCGAAAGCTGGATCAGGCAGGCGCTGGCGCGCAAGGAACGTCTGATGGGTTTCGGGCACAGGATCTACCGGACCCGCGATCCGCGCGCCGACGTCCTGAAAGACGGCCTGCGGCAGCTGAGCCGGGACAATCCGAAAGTGCAGCTCGCGGAAAACATCGAAGCGGCGGCACTCGCCGCGCTGAAAACAGCCAAGCCGGATCGGCCCCTGGACACCAATGTGGAGTTTTACACTGCCGGCCTTCTGGACGCGATCGGCATCGACCGGACGCTGTTCACCCCGCTCTTCGCCACGGGCCGTGCAGCCGGCTGGTGCGCGCACGTGATCGAACAGCAACGCACCGGAAAACTCATCCGTCCGGCATCGCATTATACAGGGCCGACGCCGGACTGATGCGGCGAAAGGCGTTTGAACCGGTCATTATGCCGGCAACTCGCAGTAACGAAAGGCGCACCCGGTCAGACACCTCTCCATCGTCATCCCGGACGCAGCAAAGCGGAGATCCGGGATCGGAGGGCCACCGCGTTGGCGCGTAACGGGCCATAGCGGCTCCCCGATCCCGGCTCGCGCTGCGCTTGGCCGGGATGACGATCGAAGGTGGACCTGCCGGGAGCGCTTCTATCAGCCGTCATTGCCGGACCTGATCCGGCAATCCACGCCGCTTCGTCCCGGTGCCCAAAAGCCGTGCATGCGGAGACGCAACGGAATGGATGCCATGGTCAAGCCATGGCATGACGTGGGAAGGAACAGAGGGTTGGACTGTGTTCCGGTCAGGATGGTGCTTTGTCATCCCGGTTTGCCGCGCAGGCGGCAAGACCGGGACCCAGTATTCCTTGCGTCTGGCGATGACAAACACCACGCCGGTTGAAGATTACTGGTTCCCTGCCTTCGCAGGGATGACAAGAGCGAAACCTGGTCTGTTCAAGCCACACGAATCCACCTCTCCATCGTCATCCCGGACGTAGCAAAGCGGAGATCCGGGACCGGAGCGCCACCGTGTTGGCGCGTGACAGGACATAGCGGCTCCCCGATCCCGGCTCGCGCTGCGCTTGGCCGGGATGACGATCGAAGGTGGACCTGCCGGGAACGCTCCCGTCGGTCGTCATTGCCGGACTTGATCCGGCAATCCATGCCGCTTCGTCCCGGCGACGAAACCCTGAGCAACCGGAAACGCAACGGAATGGATGCATGGTCGAGCCATGGCATGACGTGGGAAGGAACAGAGGGTTGGACTGTGTTTCGGTCAGGATGGTGCTTTGTCATCCCGGTTTGCCGCGCAAGCGGCAAGACCGGGACCCAGTATTTACCGTGGCTGAAGGTTAAAAGACGACGGTGAAACAAGTGGCTACTGGGTTCCGGCCTTCCGCTTTGCTTCAGCCGGAATGACAATTTCATTGATAGGAGATCGGCTAACGAGATCCATTTCGCGTTAAACAGGACAGCGGTTCGCCGAGCCATGGCATCACCCGGGAAGGGGCAGAGGCTTGGACTGTCGCCGGAACGAGGACGGCGGAAAGTCTTATCCGGCCATTTCGGCTTCGCGCACGGCGAGTTCGATCTCGTCGATGAGACCTTGCTCCAGGCCGAGACGGGCCGCCAGCATCTGCAGATAGGCACGTTCGGCCGGATGGTCGGGATCGATGGCAAGGCGAGAAGCCGCGTAGATCTCGGCCGCAGTTTCGGGACAGGTCGCGGATGCAACGACCTTGTCGAGGTCCAATGGCGATCTCAGTTCGTCCATCAGGAAGGCCTTGGCTTCGCTGTCGAGACCCGCTTCGTCGATCTTCGCAAAGATCCGGTCCTGTTCCTCACGGTCGATGTGCCCGTCGGCCTTGGCCGCGGAGACCATCGCAGTCAGCAGCGCGACCGCGAAGGCATTTTCGCCGCCCGGCTGCTGTGCCGGATCGAAAGCCGTGCCGCGCGGTGCCTCGAGCGGGATCGGTTCGTCCTGGGGATATTGAGGACGCGGCGCGTTGTGCTGGTTTGCCTTGTGGCCCTGATAGGCCTTGTAAGCGAGGCCCGCGACGAGCGCGAGACCGCCGTAGGTGACAGCCTTCTTGCCGATCTTGCGCCCGGATTTCGAACCGAGCATCAGCCCGGCGAGACCACCAAGCGCCAGGCCGCCGCCCTGGGAAGACAGAAAATCCTTGCCCTGCGAGAGCAGGTCACCCGATCCGCCGCCCCGCTGCGCCGCCCCGCCCTGGCCGCCATACTGATTGCCGGACTGGCCGCCGAGAAACTGGTCCAGCAAGGATTTCGCGTCAAACATGAAGTGCTCCCTTTAACGACCCCTTCCGGGGCAAATCACAATTGCCCTAACAGATGGTGCTTTC
Source organism: Roseibium sp. (assembly GCF_965229775.1). GTDB lineage: Bacteria > Pseudomonadota > Alphaproteobacteria > Rhizobiales > Stappiaceae > Roseibium. The sequence goes on along the minus strand of NZ_OZ245929.1, from coordinate 1,781,227 downwards.
TGCACGGCGCGCAAGTTTGCGTTACATTTGCATACACAAACAAGACCGCCGGTCCGTCTGGCTGCAGACGCTATCCCAGAGGCAGCAGATTGTCGTCCTTGAGCGTCTCCATCGCGATCGATGACCTCACATGCTGCACGGCCTCCTGGGGCAGAAGATCGTCGTTGATGATCCGGCTGAGTTTCTTCAGATCCGCGACCACGATTTTCAGCATGTAGTCCACGTCTCCGGTGAGGGTATAGGCCTCCTGCACTTCCGGCATGGCCGTAACCATGTTGCGGAACTTGCGGGCATTCTCATGGCTGTGCGCGCCAAGCGTCACGCCGACATAGGCAGTTACCATGAGCCCGAGCGCTTCCGGGTCCAGAGCCGCCCGGTAGCGGCGGATCACGCCTGCCTCTTCCAGCTTCTGACGGCGACGGGACACCTGGCTTGCGGACAAGCCGATCAAGTCGCCAAGCTCCGCATTCGTCAGCGCCGCGTTCTCCTGCAACGCGGTCAGGAGTTTCAAGTCAAAGCCATCCCATGCACCAGTCATGCATTCAGTCCCGTTTTTTAGCAATTTCCGTGCGTCACCATACGCATTTTCACGTCAATTGCACACACCCTGCGCTTCGTTTGAGGCACTCTCTCCTAAACAACGTTCATTTGAAGGAGAGACGTCATGGGACCGTTCCCGCATAACGCGCCGCCTGCCCGGATCACGCCACAGAATCCGGCCGGTACGGACGGCTTCGAATTCGTCGAGTTTGCCCACCCGGAGCCGGAAAAGCTGGACGCACTGTTCCGGAGGATGGGTTACGTCCCGGTTGCCAGGCACAAAACAAAGAACATCACGCTCTATCGCCAGGGCGACATCACCTACGTCCTGAACGCGGAGCCCGGCAGCCATGGCATGCGTTTCGTCGAAGAGCACGGTCCGTGCGCACCGGCCATGGCCTGGCGGGTCGTCGATGCAAAGCACGCCTTCGACCATGCCGTTGCCAACGGGGCGACGCCGTATGAGGACGGCGACAAGACCCTGGACGTTCCGGCCATCGTCGGCATCGGCGGATCGCTGCTCTATTTCATCGACACCTATGGCGACAAGGGTTCTGCCTATACGGACGAATTCGAATGGCTCGGCGAAACCAACCCCAAGCCGGAGGGGGTCGGCTTCTACTATCTCGACCACCTGACCCACAACGTCTATCGCGGCAACATGGACAAGTGGTGGGATTTCTACCGGACGCTGTTCAACTTCAAACAGATCCACTTCTTCGATATCGACGGACGCATCACCGGCCTCGTCAGCCGCGCGATCACCAGCCCGTGCGGCAAGATCCGCATTCCGCTGAACGAATCCAAGGACGACACCAGCCAGATCGAGGAATATCTGAAGAAGTATCGCGGAGAGGGCATCCAGCACATCGCCGTCGGCACCGATAACATCTACGACAGCACGGACCGGCTGGCGGCCAACGAACTGAAGTTCATGCCGGGTCCGCCAGCGACCTATTACGAGATGTCGCATGATCGCGTCCAGGGCCACGACGAGCCGCTGGAGCGGATGAAGCAGCATGGCATCCTGATCGACGGCGAGGGCGTCGTCGATGGTGGCATGACGAAGATCCTTTTGCAGATTTTCTCGAAGACCGTGATCGGGCCGATTTTCTTCGAATTCATCCAGCGGAAGGGCGACGAGGGGTTCGGCGAAGGCAATTTCCGCGCGCTCTTTGAATCCATCGAGGAAGACCAGATCCGCCGCGGCATCCTGAAAACGGAAGCTGCCGAATAGGGCGCTGCCCTTTCCGGCAACCCGCCATCGGGCCGCAGGCCGCTTCCCACTCGGGAAGCGGCCTGCTTGCCTTCAAAAGACCTCCTCAGTGCCGTTCCAGCGCCACAATCACCTACAACTCCATGTTGACTAAGTAATTGTATTTAAAATATTTTTCTGAATGAATTACCGTTATCATTCCGCTAAGCCGCTGAATCTTTTCGTGTTTTTCAATCGCGCTTTATGCACGCATTATTTTTTTGAATTTTTTTTGATTTTTCGAGGAAGAACAATGGCCTCGGTGGGTTTTACAGACAGAGGTTGCCGTGAGGCCCTCTGTTGCATTGTCTAAGCACACTAACTTTCACCTCCGCGCTCGCGCGGAGGCTTTTTTTTGAAAAACAGCAAATACGCACCAGAAACAGCCTGGCGTTCCTCACCCCTTGACCCTGGCCTCCAGCACGTCCCAGACCATCGCCGCAACGTCCGGTCCGCCAAGATTACGGATCGCGCGAATGCCGGTCGGAGCGGTGACGTTGATCTCGGTCAGCATGCCGTCGATCACGTCGATGCCGACGAGAATGAGGCCCTTCTGCTTGAGCGACGGACCGAGGCGGGCGCAGATCTCGCGCTCCCGGTCCGTCAGGTCACTGTCGGTCGGCGCGCCGCCACGGACCATGTTGGAGCGCAGATCGCCCGCGGCCGGGACACGGTTGACGGCGCCCGCAAACGCGCCGTCGACCAGCAGAATGCGCTTGTCGCCATGTTTCACATTGGGCAGGAACTGCTGGATGACCCAGGGCTCACGGAAAGTGGCGTCGAAGAAATCGTAAAGGGAGCCGTAGTTCAGGTCGTCCCGGGTGATGCGGAACACCGCCGCGCCGCCATGTCCGAAGAGCGGCTTCATGACGATGTCGCCGTGTTCCCCGCGGAACAGATCAATCTCGGCCCTGTCCTTGGTGATGAGCGTCGGCGGCATCAGGTCGGCAAAGTCGGTCACGAACAGCTTTTCCGGCGCATTGCGGACTTCGCCGGGATCGTTCACGACCAGTGTGTCGGGATGGATCTTTTCCAGGATGTGCGTCGCGGCAATGTAGGAGAGGTCGAAGGGCGGATCCTGGCGCATCAGGACGACATCCATCTCGCGCATATCCATGCGCGTGCGCTCGCCAAGCGTGAAGTGGTTGCCCTTTTCGTCGCGCACCTCGACAGGCTCCAGCGCGCAAAAGACCTCATCGCCGCGCAGCGCGAGCCGGTCGGGCGTGTAGTGGTAGAGCGCATGACCGCGCGCCTGCGCTTCCAGCATCATCGCAAAGGCACTGTCGCCGGCAATGTTGATTGTCGAGATGTGGTCCATCTGGACCGCTACTTTCAAGGCCATGAGGCAACTCCCGGCGGGCGCGCCCGAAAGGCGCAGGGGGATACTAGATCGTTTGGTCCAGATATGCGGTGGCGATGCGTCTTTGTCCAGTGGGTGACCCTTTGGAGCATTCCTGCGTCGCACTTTCCGTTCGCAGGCTGTTGCCGGCTCCGGCCTTGGCGGCCCATCCTTCGAGACAGCGCCTCCGCGCTTCCTCGGGATGAGGCTGCTTTGTGAGAAAAGGTTTCGCTGAAGAGATATCCGCCGATGCGCGCCTGCCCCTCCACCGTCATCGCGGACGCAGCGCAGCGGAGATCCGCGACCCACTCGTTTTCAGAGCCTTCGCAGGGATGCGGAAAAGCGAAACAATCAGCCGATGCGGCAAGCCGACAGGCGAATAGGCCCCGGATCTGCGCTGTCGCTTGTCCGGGGTGACGCAACGAAGGTTGGACGGCATAGGCGCTTCATCTTCCTCGTCCTGTTGTTTGAGCCGCTTCCTCATTCTGCGGCTGCGTTTCCCGCATTCACGCGATCGGGGAGGCAATGCGCTCTCCAGTCAACAAACTTGTGATTCCGGCTGAAGCGCAGCGGAAGGCCGGAACATAGTCCTAGCCTCTGTTCCTTCCCGGGTCATGCCATGGCTTGACCATGGCAGCCATTCCGTTGCGTTTCCGATTGCTCAAGTTTTCGTTGCCGGGACGAAGCGGCATGGATTGCCGAATCAGGTCCGGCAATGACGGCTGATAGAAGCGTTCCCGGCAGTTCCACCTTCGATCGTCATCCCGGCCAAGCGCAGCGCGAGCCGGGATCGGGGAGCCGCTATGTCCCGGATCTCCGCTTTGCGGCGTCCGAGATGACGATGGCGAGTTGGATTCGGGTGGCTTGAACAGACCAGGTTTCGCTCTTGTCATCCCTGCGAAGGCAGGGAACCAGTACTCTCCGGCCGGCGTGGCGTTTATCATCGCCGGGCGCAACGAATGCTGGGTCCCGGTCTTGCCGCTTGAGCGGCAAACCGGGATGACAAATCCGGGAGAAAACCCCGTATCCCGACTTGGCGTCGATCGGAATTGCGCAGCTTTCTCAAAGACATAAGTTCGAGTGTATTTTCTAAACCGGAGAACGGTGTATCTAACCATGGCATCGACACCGATGCCGGTCGCAGTGGTGCACTTTGCCCGGCTGTGCATCCGGTCCACTGCCTAAAATCTACTCCCAAGCCTCAAACGCGTTTTCGATCCGCTCGGGCAGTGCCCAGGGCCGGATGATGATGACGTCGAACCTGAGCGTGAAGAATCCCGCCTTGGGATGTTCGGACACGAAAATCTTTGCTGCCCGCGTGATCCGCTTCTGACTGGCCGGGGTGACGGCGCTCAAGGCCGCCTCGCGGGTTTTGCGGGCCTTGACCTCGACAAAGGCGACCGTCTTGCGTTTCTTCGCGATCAGGTCGATTTCACCGGCCCTGGTCCTGTAGCGCCGTTTCAGGATGCGCCAGCCGGTGAGCCGCAGATACCAGGCCGCCCGGCTTTCCGCGGAAAGCCCCAGCCTGTGGGCCTTCCGGCGCGTATCCGACTGCTTCCCGGTCTGTCCCAAGCTCACCGTTCTCCCGATTTCAGGTCAAGTGCACGCTTGTAGACCTCACCGCGATCCAGCCCCGTGGCCTTCGCGACCTTCTTGGCGGCCGCGCTCACCGGCATCTCGTCAAGCGCGGCCTTGAGCAGCGTGTCCAAGTCGGACGCATCCGCTTCGGGCCGTTCTTCCGGCGGGCCGACGAGGATGACGATTTCGCCCTTGACGGCCGCCTCATCGAACCGCCCGGCGAGTTCGCTCAAGGTGCCGCGTTCGAAGGTTTCGAAGCGTTTTGTGAGTTCCCGGGCGACGACGGCCTCGCGCGTGCCGCCGAGCACGTCGGCCATCAGCGCCAGCGTCGCCCCCGTACGATGCGGGGACTCGAAGAAGACCAGCGTTGCCGGCACCTTCGCCAGGTCCTCGAGCCGTTTCGTTTTCGGGCCGCCCTTTTGCGGCAGAAAGCCCGCGAAGAGCACCGTGTCGCTCGGCAGGCCCGAGGCGACCAGACCGGCGAGAGGGGCCGAGGCTCCCGGGATCGGAACCACCTTGTGGCCGGTTTCCAGGACACCGCGCACAAGGCGGTAGCCCGGATCGGAGACCAGCGGCGTTCCTGCATCGGACACGAGCGCGACCGCATTGCCGGCATCGAGCTCCGCCAGGATCTTCGGTCTCTGCTTTTCCGCGTTGTGTTCGTGATAGGGCATGAGGGGCGTTTTCAGCCCGAACTTCTGGGTGAGGGTCGACGTCACGCGCGTGTCTTCGCAGGCGATCATGCTGCTGGCCGCCAGTGTCTCCAGTGCCCGGACCGTGATGTCACCGAGATTTCCGATCGGAGTGGACACGATGTAAAGCGCCGGTTCCAGATTGGGCGCGGAAAAGGCGTGTTCGGACAGGCTGAAACGATTCCTTTCCGGACGTTTTTCGGTCTCCATGAAAGCTCCCATCACTTGCCGCCGGACAGCATCCCGTGCCCTGCGCTAACCGCAGCAGAGCGGCGTTGCAAGGTAAATCCACTGTTCATCGGGCAGGTATGCCACCGAAAAGCCGCTAAAACTGGACATTCTCCCGGCGAATCCGTAAGTCTTCCCGATAGTGGAAAAATAACAATGGCAAGTGCAATGCGGGGCAAAACCGGACAGCAACAGAGGCGCCAGTTCCTGAAAACGGCTCTGGTGTGCAGCAGCGCTTTTGCGCTTACGGGGTGCCTCGGATCTTCGCTCGGATCGCTTCCCGGAGACCAGGTTCAGCCGACCGCGCAACCGCAGACAACCGGGGAAGTGATCGGAACCGGCAGCGTGCGCGTCGGATTGCTGCTGCCACTTGGAAGCACCGGCGGCAACGCCTCGATCGGCACCGTCTTCAAGAACTCGGCGGCACTGGCCCTGCAGAATTTCCCGAATGCGGACGTCCAGCTGCTGGTGAAGGACACCGGCGGATCGTCCGAAGGCGGTCGCGCCGCCGCTCAGGCCGCGATATCGGAAGGTGCCGAACTGATTCTCGGACCGGTGTTTGCGCCGGCGGTCTCGGGCGCAGCCACGGCCGCACGCGCCGCGGGCGTTCCGGTCATCGCCTTTTCGACGGACACATCGGTGGCTGCGCGGGGGGTCTATCTGCTGAGCTTCCTGCCCGAAACCGACGTCAAGCGAATCATCGGTTACGCCAACAGCCAGCAGAGACGCTCCTACGCGGCGCTGATCCCGGAGGACAGTTACGGTGCGGTCGTCGAAGCCGCCTTCCGGCAGGAGGTCGGCCGCGGCGGCGGCAGGATCGCAACCATCCAGCGTTACAAGGCCTCCGGTTCGGATACGTCTGACCTGATCGCAAAAACGGCCGCGCTCCGATCCGTCATCAATAGCATCGATGCGCTGTTCGTCCCGGCGGGCGGCAACGTGCCGCCGCTCGTCGTGCAGTCGCTTTCCAGCCAGGGTGCAAATTTCGGCACCATCAAGCTGCTCGGCTCCGGTCAATGGGATTCCGCGCAGCTCAAGAACAGTCCCTCGCTTGCCGGCGCCTGGTTCGCGGGACCGGAAGACAAGGGTTTCCAGGGCTTCGCGCAGCGCTACCAGGGGACCTACGGGACGCCCCCGCCGCGCAATGCAAGCCTTGTCTATGATGGCGTGACCCTCGCCGCGGGCCTGATCCGCTCCGCCGGTCCGCAGCGGTTCCAGCAGAGCATCCTGACCAACCGCGACGGCTTCATCGGCATTGACGGCCTGTTCCGCTTCAGGAACAACGGTCTCAACGAACGCGGCCTCGCCGTTTATCAGATCACGGGCCGCGGAACCGAAGTGGTGTCACCTGCCCCACGGGATTTCCGCACGGGATTCTGATACACCTGCCCCTTCGGGAGGAGTGCATTGATGTTGAACGGCAAAGCCATTGTCCTGATCATCAGCGGCGGCATTGCCGCCTACAAGTCGCTCGACCTGATCCGGCGGCTGAAGGAGCGCGGTGCGCGCGTGATCCCGATCATGACTGACGGTGCCCGCGAGTTCGTGACACCGCTCGCCGTCGGTGCGCTCTCGGCGGAACAGGTTTTTACCGATCTCTTCGACCGGGCAGCCGAGCACGATGTCGGGCACATCCGCCTTGCCCGTGATCACGACCTGATCCTGATTGCCCCCATGACCGCCAATCTCATGGCCAAGACGGTGCATGGCATTGCCGATGACCTGGCCTCCGCGGTGCTGCTGGCAACGGACAAACCGGTGCTGGCCGCGCCCGCCATGAACCCGAAAATGTGGCAGAACCCGGCGACCTTGCGCAATGCGGCCATGCTTGAAGAACGCGGCATCAGGTTTGTCGGTCCGGCAAGCGGCGAGATGGCGGAAAAAGGCGAGGCCGGTATTGGCCGGATGAGCGAACCGCTGGAGATCGTTGCCGCCGCCGAAGCTTTCGTGAGAGACGAGGATATCCGCCACTCCGGATTACTGCTTGCCGGGAAACACGTGCTGATCACGTCCGGGCCGACACATGAGCCGATCGATCCGGTCCGCTATATCGCCAACCGCTCATCGGGCAAGCAGGGCCATGCGCTCGCGCGCGCCGCATTCGCTGCAGGCGCACGCGTCACGCTCGTGTCCGGGCCGGTCGAGCTGCCCGACCCGGCCAATATCGAGACGGTGCACGTCGAGACGGCGGCGGAGATGCTCAAGGCCGTTGAAGCCAATCTGCCCGCGGATATCGCCATCATGGCCGCTGCGGTCGCAGACTGGCGTGTGGCTTCGGAAGGGGTCCAGAAGATCAAGAAGGACGGAAGCGGCCAGCCGCCTGCACTCGCGCTGATCGAGAACCCGGACATTCTGGCAACGATCGGCCATCACCAGAGCCTGCGGCCGCAACTCTTGATCGGATTTGCCGCCGAGACGCAGAACCTGATCGACAACGCGCGCGCCAAGCTGGATCGCAAGAACGCCGACTGGATCATCGCCAACGATGTCAGTCCCGAGACGGGCATCATGGGCGGCGATGCCAACACAGTCCGCCTTGTCAGCCGGTCCGGGGTCGAGGATTGGCCCGAAATGAACAAATCCGACGTCGCCCACCGGATCATCGCACGGGCTGCGCAGGAAATCGGTGACTGACCGAGATCGCCAATCGAGGCCGGGAATTGGGCAGCGCACTCTTCCCCTTCAGTCATTGCCGGACCTTTTCCGGCAATCCATGCCCCTGCCTCTCAACCCTGAGAGGCCGTGCGACCGGAAACGTATCGGAATGGATGCCATGGTCACGCCATGGCATGACGCCGGAGGGGATGAGGGGATTTTGCCGGACGGTTTTCATTCAATACCGCTTCATCCTGAGGCGCGGAGCCTCGAATGAGGGGTGATGCACTGTGGGCGTGCCGTGCATCCTTCGAGACGGGCCGGAGGCCCTCCTCAGGATGAGGCAGGGGAGGCCGGGATCTCGAATTCAGGAACCGTCCCTGCCACTGTCACCCGGGGCGAACGCAGTGAGACCCGGGGCCGGGGAGCCCCGGCGCGCCGGGAGAAGACCGAAAAGCCGCCAGGGCTGTGCCTCGCCGATCCCGGATCTCGCGATGCTCGTCCGGGATGACAAAGGAAAAAACAACTCCCTCACGCCGCGAAGCGGAAATAGCTCATGCTGATGGAGCCGTATTCGTAGCTCCGGTGAAGACGTTCGACATTTGCCTCTTCACCGGCGGCACCGAAGGGGAAAAACAGCGGCAGAAGATGTTCTTCGGTCGGATGATTGCGCCGGAAGTCCGGGGCGGCATCCAGATCCTTGAAATAATCGATCGAGCCGGCTTTCAGGCCTTCATCCAGCCAGTGGTCGAAGTTTTCGGCCCAATCCGGTGCGTTCGAGCCCTGCGGCCTGATATCGCGCAGATTGTGCGTCGTGCTGCCGGAGCCGGCAATCAGGACGCCCTTTTCGCGAAGCGGCGCCACCGCCCTGCCGAGCCGGTAGATGCTCTCAGGTGTGCTGCCATTGGGAAGCGAGAGCGCCGTGACGGGAATTCTGGCGGCCGGGAAGGCGAGCGACAACGGCACCCAGGCACCGTGATCCAGACCCCATTCACTGTCTAGCTCGACATCGTAGCCGGCCTCTTCCAGGAGCTGTGCGGTCTCGTCGACATGGTCTTCGTCGGCAAAGGCAGGATAGGAAATCTCGTAGAGCTCTTTCTGAAAGCCGCGGAAATCGTGGTAGGTGCGCAGCGAGCCCGGTGCGGAGAGCTTCAGCCCGTCGGTTTCCCAGTGCGCGGACAGGATGAGAATCGATCTGGGCTCGATGCCGTTTTGCGCAAAGGACTTCAAAAACCTGTTTGCCGCGGTGTCCTCAACCGCCAGCGTCGGCGCTCCATGCGCGAAGAAGACCGGTGGAATGGCGCGTTGTGTTTCGGACATAAGGGTTCTCCATTGTACAACTGGAACTCTGGCTCTGCTGAACATAAGCGGGTTCAGCCCGGACAGAAGGTCAGTTTTCGGAGAAGGGCTGTTCCAGATTCGGGAACAATCAAAAAACCGTTCCCACCGGGGCGGGAACGGCGTTTTCGGATTATTCGCGCTCAGCGATAGCCGACATTGATCAGCTGGACCCGGCGGTTGATGCCCGCATCCGGCTTGGATGGATCGCGCAACTGCTCTTCTCCAAGTCCGACGGCTTCCAGATATTCGCCCGGAACCCGGAACGTCGTCACGAGCGCGTCACGTACCGATTTGGCCCGTTTGATGGACAATTCGAGATTGAAGTCACGCGGCCCGTCAGCGCTGGTGTGACCGACAACGAAGAAGGTCTGACCCTGCAGGTAGGGCGTGTGCAACGCGTCGGCTATCAGACCGATGGTTTCATAGGACTCGGGCCGGATGCGCGCGGAATTGATGTCGAACGTGATTTCGACGTTGAACTGACGCAGCGAGGCAAGCTTGTCCCAGAGCGGCAGATTGCCGGGTGAGTTTGCGCCCGGATATTTCTGGATGTTCTCGAACGCGGCCTTCTGCAACTCGTCGGCGCTGACATCGACCTTCTGCTGGGCGCCTTGCAGCGAATTGATGATTTCGTTGCGGTTGAGCTGGGTCTGGGCGCTGGCACCGGAGACGCAAACGGCAAGAAAAGCGGCCGAGAGACCGGCGAAAAGGAACTTTTTCATGAATTATCTCCCGGATACGCTTAACGGTAGCCAGCCAAGTCAATGGCGGTGTTGCATTTCTTGCTCACGGAACGCTGCGCCTTCAGGAGGCAGCGCAGGATATGGCCGGCTCCCGGCTTGACGCCCTTGCAGCGTTGGGCGGCATCGCGCTGGCAGATCTTCGGAGCCGCGGCCTGTGCGGCAAGGCGTTCCTGGATGAGGGTGGCGACAACAGCGCGGTCCGCATTGCACTTCTGGGACACCTTGGCCTGGTTCTGGTCCAGACACTGGCCGATGCCGTTGTTGGCAAGCGTGGCGGATTTGCAGTACTTGTTGATGTCGGCGCCACAGCTCGCCGAGAGGATCTTGATGGCTTCAGCGAAGCCGACCGTCTGGGCGAAAGCCGCCGGTGTGGACACAAGCAGGACACCTGTGGCGAACGCAAAAATCATACGTCTCATGTTGCAAATCTCCCAACCTTGGCAACATTACGATGGGGCAAAGTGTTTCAGGACATCGTCTAAACTTCAAGACGTTAGCCAAAAATATTGAGTCGTAAATCCGGCCATTGCGAATCTTGACAAGTTATATCGAATATCGTCCCTCCCAGGCAGCTCGAACAAGGATCCCGAAGATGCAAGTGACACTGGAACTGAAACAGCTCGACCACGCCAAAGGCCTGCCGTTGCCCGCCTACCAGTCGGACCTTGCAGCCGGCCTCGACCTGGTCGCGGCGGTCGACACGCCGCTTCATCTGGCGCCGGGCGAACGGGCTCTGGTTCCGACCGGGCTTGCGATGGCCCTGCCGGCAGGCTTCGAAGCGCAGGTCCGGCCGCGCTCCGGCCTTGCCGCCAAGCATGGTGTCACCGTTCTGAACACGCCCGGAACGATCGATGCGGATTACCGGGGCGAGGTGAAGGTCATCCTGATCAACCTCGGCGATACGCCTTTCGAGATCGTCCGCGGCGAACGGATCGCGCAGATGGTGATCGCGCCGGTGCTTCAGGCCGTCATTACCGAAGTCGAGACGCTTTCGGAAACCCAGCGCGGTGCGGGCGGCTTCGGGTCGACCGGACGTGCGTGACGGACAGGCCATGACATGACCCCGAAACTCGTGATCTTTGATTGTGACGGCGTGCTGGTGGACACCGAACGCCTGACAAACCGGACAATGGCGGCGCTGCTGACCGACTGCGGTTTTCCGATCAGCGGTGAAGATTGCCAGAAACGGTTCATGGGCCGGACGCTCGAAGCGGTGCAGGAGATTGTTGAACGCGAGCTCGGCAGAAAGCTGCCCTCCGATTGGCTCGAGCAGCTCCGCGCCCGCGATATCGAGAGCTTCAAAGCCGGTGTCGATCAAATACCGGGCGTTGCCGATGTCATGGACCTGCTCGATGATGTCGGCATTCCCTACTGCGTCGGCTCGTCCGGAAAATACGAAAAGATGCATTCAACGCTCGGCAGCGCCGGTCTGCTGCCGCGCCTGAAGGACAGGCTCTATTCCTCGCAGGATTGCGAAAGGGGCAAACCCGCGCCGGATGTGTTCCTGCTCGCGGCAAAGTCCATGGGTCATTGCCCGGAAGACTGTGTCGTGATCGAGGACAGCCTGCCCGGCGTCAGGGCGGCACGGGCTGCCGGCATGCGGGTGTTCGCTTATGTCGATGACCCTGTCTGCGACCGCGATGCGCTCAAGGCCGCCGGTGCCGTTCTCATAGAGCGCATGGATCAGCTCCCGGGTCTGCTCTTTGGCGCGGCCTGACGTGTCCGGCTCGATGCACCGGGCCGCGCCAATATTTTGGGATGACCGATTGCAGAAAAGCGAATAGGACGGAGGTAATACCAACCTTCATAGATAGAAACCCATTTCATGGCATCAAACCGGTTCACTCGGTCAGGCGTGGTGCGCAGCGCGATGCCGGCGCATCGGGCAAGCGCCACAACGCAGCCGATGGCCGGTTTCATGCCACCGGAGGCCGGGTTCTTTTGCCACAAGGCCGCGTTGCGATTTGCTTGAAGTGCCGGCACTAGCGCGCAAACCGCGCCTTGCCTTGTGGCAAAATAATCCCGGTGAAATGGGTTTCTATCTATGAAGGTTGGTATAAGGACAGCGAAAAGTCCGGCAAGGGAGGGCCGTCATGACGAGAAAAACGCACGGGCGCGGAAAGATCTATGCCTCGATCACCGACACGATCGGGGATACACCGATCGTGCGGCTCGACCGGTTGGCACAAGCGCATGATGTGAAGGGCACCCTTCTTGCCAAGCTGGAATTCTTCAATCCGATTGCCAGCGTCAAGGACCGGATCGGCGTTGCCATGATCGAGGCCATGGAACGGGAGGGGCACATCGCGCCGGACCGGTCGACGCTGATTGAGCCGACTTCCGGCAATACCGGTATCGCACTCGCCTTCGTGGCCGCCGCCAAGGGTTACCGGCTGATCCTCGTCATGCCCGAGACCATGTCGGTGGAACGTCGGAAAATGCTCCGGATCCTGGGTGCCGAACTGGAACTCACCGACGGCGCTCTGGGGATGAAAGGCGCGATCGCCCGGGCGCAGGAACTGCTCGGCGAGATCGACGGAGCCGTAATGCCGCAACAATTCAACAATCCGGCCAATCCCGACATTCACCGCAACACCACCGCGGAAGAAATCTGGAACGACACGGACGGCAAGATCGACGTGTTCGTTTCCGGCATCGGCACCGGTGGCACGATCACGGGCGTGTCCGACGTGCTGAAGGAGCGCAAGCCGGATTTGCGTGTCGTTGCGGTTGAGCCCGCCGACAGCCCGATCCTCTCGGGCGGAGAGCCCGGCCCGCACAAGATCCAGGGGATCGGCGCCGGGTTCGTGCCCGGGGTGCTCGATACCGGCGCCTATGACGACGTCCAGACCGTTTCCAACGAGGCCGCCTTTGCCATGGCGCGCGAAGTGGCAAGGACCGAGGGCATTCCCGTCGGCATTTCTTCCGGCGCGGCGCTGACGGCCGCGATCAGGATCGGACAGGGCGCGGACATGGACGGCAAGACCATTGTCGTGATCATCCCGTCTTTCGCGGAACGGTACCTGTCGACAGCGCTTTTCGAGGGACTTTGAGGCACCAAAACCCTTGCCCAAAACGCCAGAAAACGAGGAGCGTTCCCCTCGTTTTCATGTTTATGTGCCGAACTTTGCCGGTACACACGAATATCGAGTCACGACAGGTGATAGACCTCCTGAAGCCCGTAGACCGGTGTGTCGAGGCCTTCCATGCGCGCCTTCAGCTGGAGCGACAGGAACTGCGAATAGTGCCTTGACTGGTGCAGGTTGCCGCCGTGGAACCACAGCGCCTGCTGCTGGGTCGGCTTCCACATGTTGCGCTGTTCGCCTTCCCAGGGACCCGGATCCTTGGTCGTGTCGGACCCGAGGCCCCAGACCTTGCCGACCCGGTCGGCCATCTCCTGACCCATCAGATCGGCCACCCAGCCGTTCATCGAGCCGTAACCGGTCGCATAGACGATGACATCCGCTTCCAGCTTGCTGCCGTCGTCCAGAACGACACCGTCCTCGACAATTTCGGTCACCTGACCGCGTTTCAGCTTGATTTCACCGTCGATGATGAGCTGGCTTGCACCGATATCGATGTAATACCCGGAACCGCGGCGCAGGTATTTCATGAAGAGGCCGCTGTCGTCGTCGCCCCAGTCAAGCCAGAAGCCCGCCTTTTCGAGCCCGTCATAAAAATCCGCATCGCGTTTCTTCATCTCCGCGTAGGCGGGGATCTGGAACTGATGAAGAATGCGGTAGGGCAGCGACGCAAAGATGAGATCCGCCTTTTCCGTGGTCATGCCCGCCCGGACCGCCTCTTCGGAGTAAAGCGCACCGAGCCCGACATCCATCAGTGTGTCGGACTTCACGATATGGGTCGAGGAGCGCTGGACCATGGTGACATCGACGTCGTTCTCCCAGAGCGCGGCGCAGATGTCGTGGGCGGAATTGTTCGATCCAACGACAACCGCCTTCTTGCCGCGATAGGCATCCGGACCCGGATGCTTCGAGGAATGGTGCTGGTCGCCCCGGAACTTCTCCATGCCCGGAAACGCGGGCACATTCGCCTTGCCGGACATGCCGGTCGCCATCACCAGCTGTTTCGGACGCAGGACGACTTCCTCGCCGTCCCGGTCGACAACAATCGTCCACTCGCCGGTCGCCTCGTCATAGCTGGCGGACTTGGCAACGGAGCGGGTCCAGTAGTTCAGCTCCATGACCTTGGTGTACATTTCAAGCCAGTCGCCGATCTTGTCCTTCGGGCTGAAGATCGGCCAGTTTTCCGGGAACTTTATGTAGGGCAGATGGTCGTACCAGACCGGATCGTGGAGGCAGAGGGACTTGTAGCGATTGCGCCAGCTGTCACCGGGGCGGTCATTCTTTTCCACGATGATGGTCGGAACCCCGAGCTGACGCAGACGCGCGCCGAGCGCGATGCCGCCCTGGCCACCGCCGATGATCACGCAATAGGGCTGCTTGCTGTAACCCAGCTCCGCGTCTTCCCTCTCGCGCTCCTCCTTCCAGGTGGTGCGATGCTTGCCGGCGCCGTGTTTTGCCCCGAGCGGCCGCTGGAAACCCTTCGGTTCCTCGTGGCCCTTGAGCTCCACCATGGTTGTCAGCAACGTCCAGATCTTGTCGTCCTTCAGGCGGATAAGACCGAAACAGCGCGCCAGTTTCGTCTCGAACTGGATCCATGCGGTGATCACACCGCCTTCCTCTGTCGGAACTTCACCTTCCGCGAGTGTCCAGTTGCTTGGGCCGACCGCACCGAGCTGGCTGGTGAGCATGTCGCGCACCTGGTCCTTGCCCTCGACGGTCTTCAGGTTCCAGGTGAAGGCCACGAGATCGCGCCAGTAGCAGTCATCCTGAAAAAGATTGACCGCGGCCTCGACATCGCCGGCCGCCAGCGCATCGCCGAAGGTTTTGAGAAAGGTTTCGGTCTGGTGAACCAATGGTGTGTCTAGCATTTCGTTCCTCCCGTTCATTCATGGGGGGAAGAATTGCAGAGCCGGGATGGCTTGCGCCATGGCGGACTTGGCAGTTTGGCCGAGGACGTGTCACAAAACCGTTCTGATGTTGCGCGCGCAACAAGACGCAACACGGAAAGACCGGCGAGGCCCGCGCAAGAACTGGCGCTCAATTCGGGCGGGCGAGCCCGGCCTTGCGCATCCTGCGCAGCACCGTTGAGCGGTTGACGCCCAACCGCCGAGCGACCAGCGACATATTGCCGTCACAGGCTTCCAGCAGGGCCTCGAGGTCGTCGACGGGATCGGCTG
This sequence comes from Roseibium sp., assembly GCF_965229775.1. Lineage (GTDB taxonomy): Bacteria > Pseudomonadota > Alphaproteobacteria > Rhizobiales > Stappiaceae > Roseibium. Next base: position 1,765,656 of record NZ_OZ245929.1, on the reverse strand, counting down.
CGGTCTGCTCGGACATGGCCGGCGGCGGCAGGTCCGGCAGATCGATCACGGCGCCGTCCGCCAATGCCATCGCCACCTCGAGCGTTGTCGAGAGTTCCCGGATGTTCCCGGGCCAATGACGGCTGTTGAGTTCTGCGCGGGCGGCGGGCGAGAGCCGGAAATCCTTTGGTGATCGCCGCAACAGGCGATCCGTGAGCCAGTCGAAATCCTTGCGATGCCTGACCGGCGGAACGGAAATCACTGCACCGGCGAGCCGGAAGTAGAGTTCGGGCCGGATCGCCTTGAGACTGTCGGCGGTGACGTCATCCTGGCGCACGGTTGCAACCACGCGCAGGTCGCTGCGCGCTTCCAGAAGTGCCAGTAGGACGGACTGGCCGTTATCGTCCAGGCGCTCGATGCCGCGCAGAAAAAGCGTCCCTGCCGCTCCTTCCCCGATCGCATCGACCTTTTCCTTGCGCAGATCCGAGCAGCACAGCGTGTGAAAGGAGCGATTGGCTGGGCCGAGGACATGGACGGCTCTGGCCAGGGTCTCCTTGCCCGTCCCGGTTTCGCCGGAAAGCAGGATCGGAACCTGGGTCGCGGCCAGTTTCTCCACTTTCCCGGCCAGCTGGATCAGGGCCGGATCGGGACCGCAAAAACTGCGCAGGGGACCGGACAGCGCTCCGATCGCGTGCGGCCGCGAAACGCGCGATGTCTGCGGCGCGATTGCGTGGCCGTAAAGCCCGCGGCCATCGCGCAGTCTGAGCACCCTTTCCTCTGTCGGGCGGCCGCGCATGAATTCCGGCAGATCGTCGATTTCCAGATCCATGTGCATGTCGATGCGGGTGCCGATGAGATCGGCCGCTCCGCCAGGCGAAAGAAACTCAAGGGCACCACGGGTCATGCCGGTGATGTGACCGCTTTCATCGAGCGCCACAGCAGCTTCGGGATCAACCTCCAGAAATTCCGATGATGTCGAGAACCGCAACACCCATTCACGGCGCGTCATCGCCATGAGGTTGGCCATTTCCACGCGGCGGGCGGATGCTTTCACGAGGTTCATCGCCAGGTTCTGGCTCGATTTCGGGCTGGGTGAGCGCAACAGCGAGATATCCAGCACGGCGGCAAGCTTGCCGCTGGTATCGAAAATCGGCGCGGCGGTGCAGGAAAGAGGGGTGTGTGACAGGCCGAAATGATCGCCCTGGTGAATGGTGACCGCTTCGCCGGTCACGATGCAGGAGCCGACGCCGCAGGTCCCCGCGAGATCCTCAGACCAGTCGGAGCCGAGGTAAAGACCTGCGCGGCGCAGCTCCTCCTCGAAGCGGAGATCGCCGAAGAAGTCGACGCTGATGCCCTTCGCGTCCGCAAGAAGCAGAACGTAGTTGTGCCCGGCGACCTGTTTGAACAGGGTCTGCAGACCGGATCGCGCCGTTGCGATCAGGCGTTCGGACTGTTCCTGGTGCTCCTTGAGCTGCTGTTCGGTGACGACATGCGGCCCTTCCGGCCGCGTCGGATCCATGCCGTAGGTCTGCACACAGCGCCGCCAGCTTTCGGAGACAAGTTCATCCCTGCCGGTCTCCTGTCCTTTCAGGACCCGGTCGATTTCGCTGACATGTTCCACGTCGCGCATGCCATCCTCCCTTGGCATTGCGCGCCACGATAGCGCGACATGGGGCGGACGCACAACATGTGCGAAAGTGCCGGTCCTGAAACTGCGGCCAGTGCCTGCCCGCGGACTGGCGAGAATCAGGGGATCGGCTTTTCCATCCGCGTTGCAGAGGAAATCCCGAAAACGCGTTTCAAAACGCCCATCTGTTTCTCTGAAACGGCGCGAAAGCCAATGCGTTCATAAAGCGAGCGGGCCCGGACATTCCGGTCAATTTGTCCGCCGGCCGGTACATCCACTGTAGAACGAGAGAACAAGAACTCTTTACGGAGATCATAGTTTTGGAAGAGTCCCTTCGCGAACAGAACTCACGCCCAATCGCGCAGGCTATCTACAAACACGATTGCCTGTTGATCGGCCGTGTTTCCTTTGTGGCAAAGGACATGGTGAACGGCGACGACGCGTAATTGCACATCTGTGAAATTCTCAAGATGAAACTGGACGTCGTTGCTTTCCTCAATCCAAACGTGATCCCCCACGCTTGGGCAGGCGGTGACGGGTAGCTCACAGATCGTTTTTCCGAGCTTGGCGCTTTTGAACTCGCAAATCATAACTTCGGCCGCCTTCTTCTTCAGATTGCGCCACGCTAAATCCGCAATCAAAAAACTCGTTAGGGCATTTTGCGCAACAAGCTCAGCAACTGCCGTAGCCCGTTAGCCATTCCATCCCTGATCTATCCCTCACCCACCCCTGTGTAGGAGACCTGGTTTCCTGTCGATTGGTGAGGGAAGGGTTCCAAACCGTAACATCCAGGCGGACACGGTTCAGGCGGTCTTCGGCGGCCATGTTGAAGATCGCCTGCAAAAGTGCGGTGCCGACCCCCTTGCCCCGGGGCGCCTCGCTGACGCAGATCCCGTCCATCAAAAGAGCCCCGGGTTGCGTCCTGCGTTCCATCGCGGGAGACCGCGCTAAAGGAAAAGGCGGGGTCCAGAGCATCCTCGAAAAAGGTCAGCGCCTTGGTCACCGGATTCATGACCCTTTCCAGCTTGCCGCGGAAAGCGGACCAGAAAAGTGCGGCCGCCACCGGCCGCTGGTCATCCGGGAAACCGGGCTGAACCCTGAATTCAGAAGACATGCCGCAGACTAGAGCATTTTCCGACCAATTTGAATCATTTGATGCGGATATCCGGTTCACTCGGCCAGGCGGGTCACGAAGCGCGATGCGGTGCATCGTGCAAGTGGCACAACGCAGCCGATGGGCTGGATATCCTCACCCTTTGTGGAACGCATTCAAGCGACAAACATCAAGATTGGCCGGGCCCTTTTCCGCTCTGGCGTCGTTGGTTCACCCTTGTGGTGGGCAACACCACGGCGGGCGAACCGTCTCGCCAGCGCGAAAAAGGGCCTCGGTCAAATGATCCAAATTGGTCGGAAAATGCTCTAGCGGATCCAAACGGCCGTGCCGGTCGCACTGACCATCAGCATGGACCCGTTCTGTCCGACCGTCTCGTAGTCGAGGTCGACGCCGATGACGGCGTTCGCACCCATCGCCTGGGCCTGCTGGCACATTTCATCGACGGCGATCTTGCGGGCCTTGGCGAGCTCTTCCTCGTAGGCACCCGACCGGCCGCCGACAATGTCGCGAATACCGGCAAACAGATCCTTGAAAAGGTTCGCGCCGAGAATGGCCTCGCCCGTCACCAGCCCCCTGTAGTCGAGATCCTTGCCCTGAATGGTATTCGTCGTCGTGACCAGCATGTGCTGTCTCCCTCAGTTAATGACACGCTGAGACATGGGGCCATTCGGCCTCGTCTGCAATCGGATTCTCACCTGCGGTGCCGGAATAACGGAACTTACGCTAGGCCGCCTGCCGCGACAGGTCGCGTCCGCGATAGCTCAATGCCTCTGCGAGATGGATGCGGGAGACCCTATCCTTGCCGTCCAGATCGGCCAGGGTCCGGGCCAGCTTGAGCACCCGGTGGTATCCGCGGGCGCTCAGCTGAAGCTTTTCGGCGGCATCGCGCAGGAAGGCCAGACCCAACTCGTCCGGCTGCGTCATGGTTTCGACCACCGACGCGGGCGCCTGGGCGTTTGTCCGGCAGATCACACCGAGATCGAAGAACCGCCTTTCCTGGATCCGGCGCGCCTCGGCAACCCGCGCGGCGACGCTTTCGGACGGTTCGGCCTCGGCCGGGCCGATCAGGTCGGCCGCAGTCACGGCCGGCACGTCTATCCGGAGGTCGATCCGGTCCAGAAAGGGTCCGGAGACGCGGGCCTGATACTCGGCGGCACACCGTTCTCCGCGGCGGCAGACATGGCCCGGTTCGCCTGCATTGCCACAGCGGCACGGGTTCATGGCGGCGATCAATTGAATGCGGGCGGGATAGGTGACGCGATGGTTGGCGCGGGCGATCACCGCTTCACCGGTTTCCAGGGGCTGGCGCAGGCTGTCGAGCACCTGCGGGTTGAATTCGGGCAGTTCGTCGAGAAACAGCACACCGTTATGGGCAAGCGATACCTCGCCGGGTTTTGCCCTGAGGCCCCCGCCGATGAGAGCCGCCATTGACGCGGAATGGTGCGGCGACCGGAACGGCCGCTTGTCGGTAAGTTTTCCTTCCGCCAGCTCCCCGGCAAGCGAGCCGATCATGGACACCTCCAGAAGCTCCCGGGGTGTCAGCGGCGGCAGGATGGACGGCAGACGGCTTGCGAGCATGGACTTGCCCGATCCGGGCGGACCGGTCATGAGCAGGTTGTGACCGCCGGCGGCGGCGACCTCCAGGGCACGGCGCGCGCTTTCCTGTCCCTTGACCTCGGCAAGATCGGGCAGGGTGCCGGCGTTGCCGTGCAGTTTCGCCGCCGGGCGGGACAGAACCTGTGTGCCTTTGAAGTGATTGGCGAGCTGTATCAGGGAGCGCGGGGCGAGAATATCCATGTCCGCATCGGCCCAGGCGGCCTCGCCGCCGCTGGCTTCCGGGCAGATCAGTCCCTTGCCGAGCCCGTTTGCACCCATCGCTGCCGGGAGCACACCGGCCACGGGGGCGAGCCTTCCGTCGAGACCCAGTTCGCCGAGCACGGCATATCCGTCCAGAAACTCTCCCGGAATGGCGCCGATCGCCGCCATCACGCCCAGCGCGATGGGCAAGTCGTAGTGGGAGCCCTCCTTGGGCAGGTCGGCGGGAGCCAGATTGACCGTGACGCGTTTGGCCGGAAGCGCCAGACCGGACGCGGAGAGTGCCGCGCGGACACGTTCACGGCTTTCCGCGACAGCCTTGTCCGGCAAACCGACGACGTTGAAGGCAACCATGCCCGGACCGACGTGAACCTGCACGTCGACGGGAACAGCCTCGATCCCCTGAAAGGCGACCGTCGTGACCCGGCTGACCATGCCCCCTCCTCTACCTAAAGGTGTATTGGGAAGGAAACACAATAATTGCAGCAGTTCAAGAACAAATATGGAACGTCCCGAACCCTGCTTCGCCTGTGCCCGGAATATTCACGAAAAGGGTGGCAGTGTTCCTGTCCCCAACGCGGCCGTTCATGCGCGTTGCGCGCCTGTCAAGTGTGACCCGGCGCACAAAAGCGTCGGGTTTTGACGCAACGGCAGTCAACAGGTGACACCCGTCACACTGAATTCCGCCGGCAGGCCCCATTTCTGTTTCAGCGCAACCCGCTTAACAGGAGGAAATGACATGCCGTACTTCAACGATCACACTGTAAACGTATCATTTGACACCGACACGGACGACATGGGCCTGTCATCCCACCGGTTCGATGACGTTGACGCCATCATGGACACCCTGAGCGACAATCTCCGCGATGTCCTCGATCAAGTCGATCTCGATTTCGGGGATGACGGGTCTGACGACTTTGACCTTCTCGAGGACGATGACTGGTCAGATTACGACGCTGATTATGCCGTCGAAGCGCTGGAAGGCGACGATCCCTACAACGATATCGCGATCTGAGGCCCGGCTGAGACTGTCCGCCCATGGCGCCGCGATGCGCCCGCCTGTCGTCGGCGGCATTCAGCTCATTCGGCCGGAGACGTCCGGACCGCAAGTGTCTGTTGCTTCAGGACGCGTAGATGCGGAAGGTGCGCCCTGAACCCGAATATCCGTCCGCGCCCGCAAGAACCTTGTCGAGATATGCAGGCATCTCAAAGGTTTCGCTCACGGACAGACCGTTGGTTTCGAGCCATTCCGAAACCAGTTCGATCATCCTGTCAGGATCTTTTTCGAACATTGCCCTGCAAAGCTCGGTGTCGATCTGAAGTTCATCGTTCGTCGCATTTGAAACGATCATGGGTACACCACTTCGGATTTTCTTATCTAAGCACGGCACTATAATGCCTGCCGACTGCAATAAAAACCAGAACTATGCGGTTCCGCGCCGGCACCGGATCATAAAAGGGTGTTAAGCCTGTGTTGGTGCGCCGCACCGAACCCGGGACCTGGCAAAGCGGAAGCACATCGACCCGGAACCCCCCGCCCGACAGATCTCCGCCAAGCGAAACACAGCGGCACGTTCAATGAGAGCCCGCTCGCACAAAGACCGCCGGTGAACCGGACATTAAAAATTTTTGACTCGCATTTTCTCCGTCCGAAAGGCAGCATTCCCCTTGGTAAAAAACGGGAAGGACATGTCATGTGCGATCTATGCGTCATCAATTCGGTCAAGAACCGCATGCTGTCACGGCGGGATTTCTTCAAGGCGACGGCCGTCGGTGCCGGGCTTGCCGCAACAGCCGCAGCGACGGGTGCCATGCCCGCGATGGCGCAAACGCCTTCCAAGATCACCGACATGACCCACGAGCTTTACGAAACGTTTCCAACCTATGGCGGCGATCAGCAATTCGCCATGGAAAGGGTCTTTGATTTCGCCAAGCACGGCTACAATCTTCTCAACCTGACCGTCAATGAACACACCGGCACGCATATGGACGCGCCGCTGCACTTCTCGGCGGACGGTCACTCCGTTGCAGAGATCCCCGTTGAAAATCTCGTTGCGCCACTGTGCATCGTCGATATCAAGGCCAAGGCAACGGAGAGCGCGGATGCCCAGGTGACGCCGGACGACCTCAAGGCCTGGATCGCCGCCAATGGCGACATTCCGGACGGCGCCTGTGTCGCCATGAATTCCGGCTGGGATGTACAGGTTCCGACCGACAAGTTCCGCAATGCCGACGAGAATGGCGTCATGCATTTCCCCGGCTTCCACATCGAAGCGGCGCAAATGCTGATGGAAGAGGCGAACGTGGTCGGACTTGCGGTGGACACACTGTCGCTCGACTTCGGCCAGTCGCAGGATTTCGCGGTTCACTATGCCTGGCTACCGAGCAACCGCTGGGGCATTGAGTGCATCGCCAACCTCGACGCGCTCCCGGCAAGCGGTGCAACGCTGATCGTCGGCGCTCCGAAATTCCGCGGCGGCACGGGCGGACCGTCGCGGGTGATGGCGATGGTTTAGGTCTCTTTTGGCATTCCCAATCGCCTCGCTGTCCCGGGCCCGACCCGGGACCTGAGATTGTTTTGCTTTGACGCGGTTTGCGCAGTGTCATGCGGAACGACTCCGGTGGAGGTGACGCAGAATGCTGGTTTCCACAACCCCCCTCATCCTGGGGAGGATCAAAGGTCCGTCTCGAAGGATCGGCGGCAGGCGCAGGCGTGACTGGCCCATCCTTCGAGACGCGCGATTGCGCTCCTCAGGATGAGGTCGGGTGGCGGTCACCACCTCTCTGGTCGTCATTCCGGACAAGTGCAGCGCAAGCTGCGCGCCGATCCGGAAACCAGATGTATTTCGCGCCGAAGGCGCGGCTTCTTTTGGTGGTATCGACAAGAGTGTCTGCTTCGCTCACGCCGATTTCTGGATACCCGATCAAGCCGGGCACAGGTTCCAGATCAGCGTTCGGCATCGCCTCACTTGTCTGGAATGACGGTAGGGGAACGTCACACCCTCCGTGGCCACCCCATGCGAACACCGTGAGATCCTGGGCTGAACAACAGCGGATCACGCCCGACAACGGCTCACTTGGGCTCATTCCGATGACAAGCTCAATCGTGTTGATATGAGTTGATGACAGCTTTCCAGATCGTTGGATCGCCAGGTACGCCTGGCCCCGGATCGGGTCCGGGGCGGCGCTTGCGGCTACGCGCCGCGTTCGCTAGTGCGCTTCGTCCCAGTTGTCCGCCGCACGGGCGTCGACTTTCAGGGGGACAGACAACTTCAGCACCGGTTCGCAGGCGTTTTCCATGACGTCGCGGATGACCGGCAGGGCGTCTTCGACCTGGGTGTCTGGAACCTCGAAGATCAGTTCGTCATGCACCTGCAGCAGCATCTGCGCGTCGAGCCTCGCATCTGCCAACCGGTCTTCCATGCGCACCATGGCGCGGCGCAGGATGTCGGCGGCGGAGCCCTGGATCGGTGCGTTGATGGCCGCACGCTCGTAGAAGGAGCGCATGTTCGGGTTCTTGGTGTTCACCTCCGGATAATGCGCCTTGCGGCCGAAGATGGTGTTGACGTACCCGTCCGCATGCACCTGCTTCTTGGTGGCTTCCATATAGTCGCGAATGCCGGGGAAGCGCTCGAAATAGGTCTTGATATAGTCGCCGGCCTCGCCGCGCGAGATGCCGAGCTGGTTGGCAAGACCGAAGGCGGAAATGCCGTAGATGATGCCGAAATTGATCGCCTTGGCCTGACGGCGCACCATGGGATCCATGCCTTCGATCGGCGTTCCGAACATTTCACTTGCGGTCATGGCGTGAATGTCGAGCCCGTCCTCGAACGCCTTTTTCAGCTGCGGAATGTCGGCGATATGCGCCAGCACGCGCAATTCGATCTGGCTGTAGTCGGCAGAGACCAGCTTGTGCCCCTTGGTGGAGATGAAGGCCTGGCGGATCTTGCGCCCGGCTTCCGTCCTCACCGGGATGTTCTGCAGGTTCGGCTCGGACGAGGACAGGCGGCCCGTCGTGGTCGCCGCCAGCGCGTAGGACGTGTGCACGCGGCCGGTGTCCGGGTTGATGTAACCGGGCAGGGCGTCGGAATAGGTGGATTTCAGTTTGGAAAGCTGACGCCAGGCGACGATCTTCGACGGCAGTTCGTGGCCTTCGGCGGCCAGATCCTCCAGCACCTGCGCCGAGGTCGACCACGCACCGGTCTTGGTTTTCTTGCCGCCGGGAAGACCCATCTTGCCGAAGAGAATGTCACCCAACTGCTTGGGCGAGCCGATGTTGAAATTTTCGCCCGCAAGCTCGTAGATCTCCGATTCCAGCCCGGCCATTCCCTGCGCAAAATCGCCGGACAGCCGCGACAGCATCTGCCGGTCAACGGAAATGCCGCGCTTTTCCATGCGCGCCAGGACCGGCACCATCGGGCGTTCCAGCATTTCATAGACGGTCGCCATGCGGTCGCTGGCAAGACGCGGCTTCAGGATCATCCAGAGGCGCAGGGTCACGTCCGCATCCTCGGCCGCATAGGCGGTCGCCTTGTCGATCGGGACCTTGTCGAAGGTGATCATGGACTTGCCGGAGCCGCAGACCTCCTTGAACGGGATCGGCTTGTGAGCGAGCCAGCGTTCAGACAGCTCGTCCATGCCGTTGCCGCCCTTGCCGGCATCGACAGTGTAGGAGAGCTGCATGGTGTCGTCCCAGGGGCTGATATCGATGCCGTAGCGGGTCATCACCAGCCAGTCGTACTTGAGGTTCTGTGCGATCTTGAGAACAGACCTGTCCTCCAGCATCGGCTTGAGCACATCAAGCGCCTCCTTCAGCGGGATCTGATCGGGCAGCAGGCCACCACCGCCCAGAAGATCGCCCTCGCCGTCAACATGGGCAAGCGGCACGTAGCAGGCCTTGCCCGGTTCGCAGGACAGCGACAGACCGACAAGCTCCGCCTGCATGGCATCGAGGGACGTGGTCTCGGTGTCGAAGGCGACATAGCCTTTTTCATAGGCCGCGTCGCACCATTCCTGCAGCCGTTCGACGGTCGTTACGGTTTCGTAGGCGCTGGAATCGATCGGAATCACCTTCACGGATTCCGCGCGCGCATCGGCAACCGTCTGCGGCACCATCATGCCGTCCGGGCCGGTCGCGTCGCCTGCAGCGGCCGCGCCAGCGGTGCTTGCTTCCTCGCGCTCGACCATGCGGCCCTTCTGGTCGGGAACGTCCCAGCCGGGAACCTGGAACTCGGCCGGCTCGACATTGGCGAGATCGGCTCCGGTTTCCTCCGCCACCCGCTTGGTCAGCGTGCTGAAGCCCATGGCCTTCAGAAATCCGACCGCCTTGGGACCGTCGACATCGGTGACCGTCAGATGCGCAACCGGCACCTCGACCGGCACGTCCTGCTTCAGCGTCACCAGCTCCTTGGAAACCCGCGCCTGATCGGCGAATTCGATCAGATTTTCCCGGCGCTTGTTCTGCTTGATCGTGTGTGCGCCGGCCAGCAGTGTCTCCAGATCGCCGAATTCGTTGATCAGAAGCGCCGCCGTTTTCAGTCCGATGCCCGGAACGCCCGGAACATTGTCGACGCTGTCACCGGCAAGCGACTGCACCTCGATCACCTTGTCCGGCCCGACGCCGAATTTTTCGAACACCTCCGGCTCGCCGAAGACCTTGTTCTTCATCGTGTCGATCATGCCGACCCTGGGACCGATCAGCTGCATCAGGTCCTTGTCGCCGGAGACGATGGTCACCTGAGCCCCCATGTCGGCGGCCTGGCGGGCATAGGTTGCGATCAGGTCGTCGGCCTCGAAGCCTTCCTGTTCCACGCAGGGCACGGAAAAGGCGCGGGTCGCCTCGCGGATCAGACCGAATTGCGGCACCAGGTCTTCCGGCGGCTCCGGCCGGTTCGCCTTGTATTCGGGATAGATGGAATTGCGGAACGTCTTCGACGAATGGTCGAAAATCACCGCGAAATGGGTCGGCTCGTCGCCTTCTTCCGGCGTCAGTCCCTCCTGCAGCAGCTTCCAGAGCATGTTGCAGAAGCCCGAGACCGCGCCGACCGGCAGGCCGTCGGGCTTGCGCGTCAGCGGCGGCAGCGCGTGATAGGCGCGAAAGATGAAGGTGGAGCCGTCGACCAGGATGAGATGGTCGTCAGCGGTGAGGGCGGGGGCAGAATCTTGCGTCGACATGGCGCGGATCATGCCCGGAGTAAGTCAGCGAGGGAAGAGGAAAACCGACCTGCCCGACTGAATTGGCGCACATTCGCAGAAGGATGTCAGTCTATAAATCCGTAGCTTTTAGCAACGCGCGCAGTTTGCGTGCAGTGAGCCGTCCGGACCGAGGTTGACATGTTCTGAAGTTCGTATTCGCTGCCTTGCGTCATTATCATGAGTTGACCAGCAAACTGCATGTCCGAAGCCGGAATATGATCGGCAATGAATTGCTGGATCGCACTTTGGTTATACCGGAGATTGCAGGCCTGTTCAGAACCCAGAACACTGCCCAGAGCCTGAGCTGTTCTTATTCTCTGCATATCATCCCATGCGCCAGCCGACGTGATCGGAAACACGATGCCAATCAGGACGCCCAGAAGGTTCCATTTGAATTTCATGGCTGACCAAGATTTCCAACGCGATTGTCGTACATCTCGATTTCCATGTTGTTGAAAAAATACTTGAATTGCCAATAAACAAAATAAGGTAAAAACAGGCCGAAAGTAACTACAGAGAGGACAAGTAATCCTATTGCAATGAAAAAGAATTCCCAAAAATTACCTGTGAATACAATCTTTCCTTTGATCATGCCTACCCCCGCATTGTCATTTTTTACAATTTTTAGGGGTATTTTTTTCCCGTGTAAACCGATTTGTTTTAAATGGTTTCATCCACTCTCTTTCCCACTGGCCCTTCAAATGACCCGCAACGCTTCGTAGCCTTGGATCGCCTGATCAAATTCGGTAGAACTCCGCTCACTCCGCCGCTTGCGGCGCGCGCTTCCGGCCGAAGGTGCCACCGAGATAGGCCCATTCCGGGCGCTTGAACAGGAACCAGCCGAGATTTGTCTTGCGGATCATCCAGTAGAGGATCATCGGGCTGACGCAGGCGATGATGGTGACGACAAGCGAGGCCGTGCCGATGTCGAGGATGCCGAGCTTCAGGAGGATGACGCGGGTTACGCCCATCGGGAAGAAGAACGCCAGATAGATGACAATGGAATTCTCGCCGAAGTGGCGCAGGAAGGTCAGGCGGCCCATCTTCACGATCAGCGCGCTGGTCAGGATGATGGCGCCGGCGCCCGCAGCCCCCAGTGCCAGCGCAATCAGCGGCAGATGCGCCCAGCCGAGATAAACCAGGCCGCCATTCACGATGCCCCAGCCGATGAGATAGCCGGCGCTCACGCCGATGCGCTCGCGCGCCCAGTCGGCCAGCTGGAAGATCTGCGGCGCGAAGATGTACCCGGCATAGAAATAGACGAAGCGGGAGGCGAATTCGTCGACCAGCAGCAGCCCGGTATGGATCGGTGCGATCTGCAGGAGCGCACCAATGCCAAGCATCAGCTGCCAGGGCACACGATAGTCATGCGCGAGTTTGCAGACGACGAAGAAGACCGGCAGCATGTAGATGAACCACAGGGTTCCGAAGGGCTGGATGAAACTCAGAAAATAGAATTCCAGCGCCCCCGCCGTGCCCATGTCGCCCACGAAAACCGGGGCCTTCACGGCAAACTGGATCGTCATCCAGAGCACGTAGAAGTAAGCGAAGTGGACGACCTTGCGGTCCAGATAGAGTTTCCAGTCGCGCGTGATCACGTTCGCGAGGAAAAGGCCCGATATCAGGAAGAAGTCCGGCATGCGGAAAGGAGCCGCAAAGGCGACGACGGCGTGCATCCAGCCGTTTTCACCGGCGGCGGCTTCCACGCCGAGTACCGAATGCATCATCACGACGAAGATGATGCAGATGCCCTTGGCCGTATCGACCCAGTCGACGCGCGCGGATCTCATGGTTTGCACCTTCCGTTCCAGGCGGTTGTCACCGCAAACAGAAGGTCAGGCGTAACCTCAACTGGTAAATATTACGCATACAGCCTGTGTCACGTTTTAGTGACCCGGCTTTTGGTGAGCCAGGCGTTTCCGCGTCAGGACTTTGCGTCGTCCGGTCCCTCGCGCCACGGGCTGATTTTCGGCTGGCCGTTGCCGGACGTTGCGTCAGAGCCGGGCTCTTCCTTCTCCGACCAATCACCCTGGTCAAGATCGACAACATGCTCGTCGCGCCGGCCCTGAGCCGCGCCGCTCTGCACGATCACCACGTTGGACCGGGACACAATGAAGTTTGCCAGCGCCGAGCGAACGGGAGGTATGAACAGGAGAAGTCCGATCGCATCGGTCACGAACCCGGGAATCAGCAGGAGAATGCTCGCCAAAACGATCATCGCGCCCTGCATCACCTCGTTGCCCGGTGCGCGTCCGGCATCCAGTTCGCTCTGCATGCGCATGAGCAGCGAAAGGCCCTGCTGGCGCAACATGATCGTGCCTGCCATGGCCGTTATGACCGTCAGGAGAATGGTCGGCAGCACGCCGATCAGTCCGCCGACCCAGATGAAAACCGCAATTTCAATCAGGGGCAGCAAAATGAGCGCGGCAATGATATAAAGTCCCACGGGACCTCCATCGTCTGATAAGTTATTTTAAGGCAATCTAGACATTCGATCACAGAAATGCGAGCAGCCGCGCGCAGGAAAGATAACCATTGCGGAATTTTCAGTCTTGCCCTCGGGTCTGGATGCTGGTTCAAGAGCCCCCTAAATAAGGTGGTAACAGATATCGAGAGCAGGCGGCTTTCAGCTGAACATGCAAGAGGCGGCTTCAAATGCCTCCAAAGGGTAGCCGGAACGTAAGATGAATGAAATTTTCGACCCACTCAATCTCGTCCTCATGGGACTTGCGGTTTTTATTCTGTTCAGACTGAGATCCGTTCTCGGCAAACGCACCGGCAATGAGCGGCCGCCATTCGACCCGTATTCCAAGCCGGAACAGACGAACGATCAGCCAAACGGCCAGGACAATGTCATTCCCCTGCCGAACCAGGGTGACCAGCCCGCCGACATGATGGCGGAGCAGCAGCCCCAAGGCGGCGATGTGGTGATCGACAAGGTCGCTCCGGAAGGCTCGGCGCTCAACAGCGCGCTGAAGCAGATCCTTTCGGTCGACCGCAGCTTCGAACCCGTCGAGTTCCTGGGCGGTGCCCGCGCGGCCTACGAGATGATCGTGATGGCTTTCGCAGACGGCGACAAGAAAGCCCTGAAGAACCTCCTGTCCCCTGAAGTCTTCGACGGTTTCGTGAGCGCGATCGATGACCGGGAAAAACGCGGCGAGACGATCGAATCGACCTTTGTCGGCATCGACAAGGCGGAAATCGTCGAGGCGGCCCTGAAGGGCTCGGTGGCCCAGGTGACGGTGAAGATCCACAGCCAGCTGATTTCCGCGACGCGCGACAAGGCAGGCGAAGTGGTGGACGGCGATCCGGCCAAGGTCACCGAAGTGGTGGATATCTGGACATTCGCACGCGACACCAATTCCCGCGATCCCAACTGGAAACTGGTTGCGACCGAATCCGCCGAGTGACAATGACGCGAACGGTCCGGCGGGCGGGAATCAGCGTTCCCTTCCAGTTTTCCATCTTTTTGAGAGGCGCGGCTCTGGCCGCGCCGCTTTTCTTTGCAGGAGCCGCCATGGCAACGCCGCAAAGCCCGGGGCTGCCCGATCATTTCGAGAAAGTCGATTTCCGTGATCTGGCGGGCTGGGAAGACGATGACCAGCACACGGCACTCGCCGCGTTCCAGCGGTTTTGCAGCAATTCCGTTTCCTTCGGCGCAACGGGCCTTCCCGGCCATAATCCTGCGAACTTGAGCGCGCTCTGCGACGTGGTTGCGGGATCGGACATGGCAACGCCAGCCGGTGCACGGCAGTTTTTCGAGACCCGTTTTACCGCCTACCGGATCACCGAACCGGGTTTCGTGACCGGGTATTTCGAACCGGAAGTCACCGCGTCCCGCATCCGCACGGACGACTTTTCCGTCCCGCTTCACCGCAAACCGGACGGCCTTGAGGCGGTCACGGCGGAGAACAGGCCGGCGGACTGGCCGCCGGACCTCAGCCACGGGCGCCGCACGGACCAGGGCTTTTCGGAAATGCCGGACAGGGCCTCGATCATGGCGGGCGCACTGGATACTGAAAACCTGGAACTGGTCTGGCTCGCCGACCCGGTCGACGCCTATTTCATTCACGTGCAGGGGTCGGCGCGATTGCGCCTGACGGACGGCAGCGTGATGCGCGTCGGCTATGCCGGTAAAACGGGCCATCCCTATACCGGCATCGGAAAGCTCCTGGTCGCACGCGGCGAGGGGACGCCCGAGGACTTCACGATGGCCGGCCTCAGATCCTGGCTGACACGCAATCCGGAGAGACGCGACGCGCTCTTCGGCGAGAACCGGTCGTATATCTTCTTTCGCGAGGTTCTGGAGACCGGACCGGACGACGGCCCTGTCGGCGCGGCGGGCCTGCCGCTGGTTGCCGGCCGCAGCCTGGCGATCGATCCGGCGCATCTTCCCTACGGCGCATTTGTCTTCGTCGAAGCCGGCTTCAAGGATCCGGACAAGGACGGCAGAACCTTTGCGCGGCTGATGATCGCCGACGATACCGGCTCGGCCATCAGGGGACGCGTGCGCGGCGATATCTTTGCAGGCTCCGGTGACATCGCGGGCAGGATTGCCGGGGATATTCGTCACAGGGCGACCTTCACCATTCTCGTTCCAGATCCGGTTCGTCCCGGCACAGACGCGGTCACGGACTGAGCGATGACGAAGCGGGGGAAAAAGGGCAGCCTGTCACCTGAAGACCGGGAACTCTGGGGCAAGGTCGCCAAGACGCTCACACCGCTTGATCCGGAGCGGGTCAGGATCCTTCAGGATGAAATTGATAGCGCGAAGGAAGACAAGCCGCGCGCTGCGGTGAAAACACCCCGCACATCAACGGCCATCAAGGCTCCCGCGCCGGAAAAAAAAGCGCCCGACCTGCTGCCTCTTCACCAGTTGGAGACCCGGTACCGCCGGAAGATCGTCCGGGGCGTCCGGGCCATCGACGCCCGGATCGACCTTCACGGCCTGACGCAGTTCCAGGCCCATGACCGGCTGCGCGGATTTCTCTACCAGGCGCAGGCCCGCAGTCACAAAGTTGTGTTGGTCATTACCGGCAAAGGCGGGGGGCCGGGACAGGCCTATATGGACGAACGCGGGATTTTACGCAGAATGGTACCCCAGTGGCTTGCCATGCCGGATATGCGTTCGGTTGTCCTGGGCTATGAGGAGGCCCATGCGAGCCACGGTGGAGCAGGGGCGCTCTACGTCCGGATACGAAAAAGAAGGTAGGACCGTGACACCGCTAGGGGCAAAAATTCGGGAACTCAGGGCGAAGCGGGGCGTCTCCCTGAAGGAAATGGCGGCAGCACTTTCCGTCTCCAGCGCTTATCTTTCCGCGCTCGAGCACGGCAAGAGAGGCAAACCGACCTGGTTTCTGGTGCAACGGATCATCACCTATTTCAACGTCATCTGGGACGAAGCGGAAGAAATCCAGCGGCTGGCGGAACTGTCGGACCCGCGGATCACGATCGATACGGCCGGCATGCATCCCAAGGCCACGGAACTTGCCAACCAGCTCGCCCTGAAGATCAACGTCTTGTCGGAAGACTCGCTCGCCGGTCTCCTGCACCAGCTCAGGGTGGCGGCGGCGAAAGACGACGTTTGAACCGGATGGGAGAGCTCTCCTGCCGCGGATGGCGGTTGCAGTCTGCTCCGTAACACGGTCGGGTACCACCGCGGCCGCCGAGTTTTCCCATGCGGAAGCCGTCTCTTCAGATTTACGTGTCCTTATGGTGCGATCCCTATATAACCAGCACTCGTAAACCAACCTGACCTTCTGATTTGCCGAACGGATTGCCGAAAAGACAATGCATGCCAGCCAGGAAGAACTCGCCGGACTGATCGACGCGGACGACCTTCGATCCCGCCTGACGGCACTCACGAGCGATCACGACGGCGACGGATCGGACAGCAAGGTCAGATCGGCCGTCCTGAGCCTTCTGAAGTCCGAGGTGAAGACGGCGCGTGACCGCGTCCAGGAAAAACTGAACGAAGACGGCGGCGGCCTGCTGTGCGCGGCCCGCCTCTCCCACGTTCAGGACGAGCTGATACGGGTGATCTACGACTTCGCCGTTTCGCATGTCTACCGGGTCAAGAACCCGTCCGCAGCCGAGCGGATGTCCGTGGCCGCCGTCGGCGGATACGGCCGCGGAACACTCGCTCCGGGGTCGGATATCGATCTTCTTTTCATCCTGCCCTACAAGCAGACGCCGTGGGGTGAGCAGGTTGTCGAGTACATCCTCTACATGCTCTGGGACCTGGGCTTCAAGGTCGGCCACGCGACCCGGAACATCGATGAGTGCATCCGGCTCAGCAGATCGGACATGACGATCCGCACGGCGGTCCTCGAAGCCCGGCACATCTGGGGCGACGCGCCCCTCTTCGAAGATCTGATCAAGCGGTTCGGCACGGATGTCGTGAACGGAACTAGCTCCGAGTTTATCGCGGCGAAACTGCTTGAACGCGACGAACGGCACCGGCGGCAGGGAACGTCACGCTATCTCGTTGAACCCAACATCAAGGAAGGAAAAGGCGGGCTTCGCGACCTCAACACGCTTTTCTGGATCGCCAAGTATCACTACCGCGTCGACAAGCAGTCGGAGCTGGTCAAGAAAGGTGTCCTGACACGCTCCGAATACGCCCGGTTCGCAAAGTCGGAGGACTTTCTCTGGGCCGTGCGCTGCCATCTGCATTTCCTGACCGGACGTCCCGAGGAAAGGCTGGCGTTCGAGTTCCAGCGCGAAATCGCGATCCGGCTCGGCTACACGCAGCATCCGGGCATGCGCGACGTGGAACGCTTCATGAAGCACTACTTCCTTGTCGCCAAGGATGTTGGCGACCTGACCCGCATCATTTGCGCGGCGCTGGAGGAAGAGCACGTCAAGGAACCGCGCGGGAAAGGTTTTTCCGGCATGATGCGCCGCCTGCGCAGCGGACGCGTCACCGATTCCGTCAAACCGGTCAAGGGCGCCCCCGGCTTCATCGTCGAAAACAACCGGCTGAACGTCACCAACGACAAGATCTTCGAAACCGCTCCCGCCAACCTCCTCCGGGTGTTTCAGCTCGCGGAAAAGCATGACTACAACCTGCACCCCAAGCTGACCCGGCTGATCCGGCATTCGCTCAAGCTGGTCGATAGCAGCCTCAGGAACGATCCGGAGGCCAACCGGCTGTTCCTGTCGATCCTGACGTCGCGCAACAAGCCGGAAACGATCCTGCGCAAGATGAACGAGACCGGGGTCCTGGGCAGGTTCGTGCCCGATTTCGGCAAGGTCGTCGCGATGATGCAGTTCAACATGTATCACCACTACACCGTCGACGAGCATCTGATCCGGTCCATCGGGGTGCTGGCGGAAATCGAGCGGGGGAATTCCGGTGAAGATCACCCGTTGTCGACGGACCTGATCCTGACGCTGCAGAACCGCAAGGTGCTTTACGTGGCGATGTTCCTGCACGATATCGCGAAAGGCCGCCCGGAGGACCATTCCGTCGCCGGTGCACGGGTTGCCCGCAAGGTCTGTCCGCGTTTCGGATTGAACGAGGCGGAAACCGAAACGGTGGCATGGCTGATCGAGCATCATCTCGACATGAGCACGATCGCGCAGTCGCGTGACCTGAACGACCGCAAGACCATCACCGATTTCGCCCAGACCGTCCAGTCACTCGAACGGCTGAAGATGCTTCTGATCCTGACCGTCGCAGACATTCGCGCCGTCGGCCCAGGTGTCTTCAACGGCTGGAAGGGACAGCTTCTGAGAACGCTGTTCTACGCAACGGAGCCGCACCTTTCCGGCGGGCATTCGAAGATGTCGCACAAGGAGGCCGTCGAATCGGCCAAGAACGACCTCGTGGCCAAACTGGATCACTGGAGCAAGAAGGACAGGACCGCCTATCTCAAGCGGCATTACCCGGCCTACTGGCTGAGGACCGAACCGGAGCGGCTGCTGACACACGCCGAACTGCTGCGCAAGGCGGACAAGGACGGCAAGCGGCTGGCTTTCGACGTCATTCCGCGTGCCTTCGAGGGCGTGACCGAGCTCAACATCATGGCGCCCGACCACCCGCGCCTCCTGTCCATCATCGCGGGCGCCTGCTTCTCGACGGGCGCCAATATCGTCGACGCGCAAATCGACACGACCACGGACGGGTTCGCGCTTGATACGATCTTCATCGGGCGCGAACTGCCCGACGACGATGACGAACGCCGCCGGGGCGAGCGGATCACCCGGCTGATCCGCACGACTCTCAGGGGCGATGAACGTCTTCCGGAACCGGTGACCAAGAAAAACACGATGAAAAGCCGTGTGAAGGCCTTCAAGGTGGCAACAGAAATCCTGGTCAACAACGCGCTTTCGGACGAATACACGGTTCTGGAGATCTCCGGCCTCGACAGGCCCGGACTGCTGTATGACCTGACGCGCTCCATCGCGACGCTCAATCTCAACATCGGCTCCGCCCACATCTCGACCTTCGGCGAAAAGGCCGTCGATGTTTTTTACGTGACCGACCTGACGGGGCAGAAAATCTCCAATATCGGGCGGCAGGAAATCATCCGCGAACGCCTTACCGATGCGGTCAAGGGCCGTCTGGAACTCGATCCGGCCGCGCCTGTCTCCCGTAAAGTTCAGCGTCAGGCTTCTTAGATGGCGGATTTCTTCCCGGGAGCGCTGCCTGAATGAGCCTTGTCCGCAACTTCACCACGGTCGGCGGTGCGACCATGCTGAGCCGCGTGCTCGGGTTCGTGCGGGACGTACTGCTCGCCGCGGCGGTCGGGACCGGGCCGGTTGCGGATGCCTTTGCCGTCGCCTTCCGCCTGCCGAACCTGTTTCGTCGGCTGTTTGCCGAAGGCGCCTTCAACTCCGCCTTCATTCCCCTGTTCGGCCGGGCGGTGGAGGAGGAAGGCGACGAAGGCGCGCGGCGCTTTGCCGGGGAAATCGGTTCGGCACTGCTGTTCTGTCTGCTGGCCCTGACGGCGGTCGCGCAGATCTTCATGCCCTTCGTCGTCCTTGGGCTGGCACCAGGATTCAGCGCCGACAGCGCCAAGTTCGACCTGACGGTCCTGATGGCGCGGATCGCCTTTCCCTACCTGATTTTCATGTCGCTCCTTGCCTTCCTGGCCGGGATCCTAAACACCTATCAGCGCTTTGCCGCCGCCGCCTTCGCGCCGGTCATGCTGAACGTGGTCATGAGCATCGTTCTCGGCAGCGTCCTGGTCGCAGGCGTGGAGGACAACACGGAGCTCGGGATCATTCTGAGCGCGGGCGTGACTTTCGGCGGGATCGTTCAGCTGCTGGTGGTTGTCGCGGACCTGAAACGGCTCGGCTTCAGGATCCCGGTTTTCCGGCCGCGCTACACGAAATCCGCAAAACGCCTACTCGTTCTCGGGATACCCGGGATCATTGCAGGCGGCGTCACCCAGCTGAATATCGCGGTCGGCACGATCATCGCCTCGCTGCAGGACGGTGCGAACGCGATGCTCTATTTCGCCGACCGGCTCTACCAGTTGCCCCTTGGCGTGATCGGCATCGGTATCGGCGTCGTCCTTTTACCCAGCCTGACCCGCCAGTTGCGGGCCGGCGAGGTCAGCGCCTACCAGGTGAGCCTCAACCGCGCGCTTGAAATCTCCCTGGTTCTGACGCTGCCGGCCGCCGTCGCGCTGGCCGTGGTTCCCCATGAGATCGTGTCCGTTCTGTTCCAGCGGGTTCGGTTCGACGCCGCTGCCGTCGACGGGACCGCCGCCGCGTTGATGGCGTTTTCCTTCGGCTTGCCGGCCTTCGTGCTCAACAAGGTTTTCTCACCCGGCTATTTCGCGCGCGAAGACACGAAAACGCCGATGAAGTTCGCTGCTGTCGGCATGGCCGTGAATGTCTGCCTGTCCCTTGCCCTGTTTCCGGTCTTCAAGCACGTCGGCATCGCCCTTGCGACGACGATCGCGGGCTGGGTCAACACGGGGCTGCTGATCATCGTTCTCTACAGACGCGGCCATTTCGTCCCCGATTACGCGCTTTTGCGGCGGCTGGTCCTGGTGCTGGTCGCGAGCCTCTTGATGGGCGTGGCCATTCACTTCGCAGCCGTCGTGCTCGAACCGTCGCTCCGCGGGTCCTGGCTGATCGTCCGCGCGGCAAGCCTTGGCCTGCTCGTGCTAACCGGTGTGGTGACCTTCGCGATTTTCGCCCAGGTCAGCGGCGGGGCGGATCTCATCGGCATGTTCCGGACGTTGACACGGCGCAACACCTGACAGGCAAACAACGATTATCGCTCAATACCGCTTGCATCCTTGGCCCGGCAGGCTTACACCCGGCGCGCCCAAAGTTTCACAGCGCCCTTCCAACCGGCCGCACCAATAAAGGGATTCAGAATGACGGCGTTCCAGCCCCGTGTCTTTTCCGGCGTCCAGCCAACCGGCAATCTCCACCTCGGCAACTACCTTGGAGCGGTGTCCCGCTGGGTTCCGCTGCAGGACCAGATGCCGACGATTTTCTGCGTCGTCGATTCCCATGCCATCACGGCCGGGTTCCCGGATCCGGAAGAACTCAGCAATGCAACGCGCGAAGTGACCGCCGCCTACATGGCCGCTGGTATCGATCCGGACAAGTCGATCATCTTCAACCAGTCGCAGGTGCGCGAACACGCCGAACTTGCCTGGATCTTCAACTGCGTCGCGCGGATCGGCTGGCTCAACCGGATGACCCAGTTCAAGGAAAAGGCCGGGAAGAACAAGGAAAACGCGTCCGTCGGACTGTTTGCCTATCCGAACCTGATGGCTGCCGACATCCTCGCCTACCGTGCAACGCATGTTCCGGTCGGCGACGATCAGAAGCAGCACCTCGAACTGACACGGGACATTGCCGCGAAGTTCAACAACGACTTCGGCGACCGGATCAAGGATCTCGGTATCGGTGTGCCCAATCCGACACCGTCTCCCGAGTTGCCCGAACAGCTTTACTTCCCGCTGACGGAACCGATGATCGCCGGACCCGCAACAAGGATCATGTCCCTGCGTGACGGCACCAAGAAGATGTCCAAGTCGGATCCCTCGGACCTGTCGCGCATCAACCTGACCGACGATGCCGATACGATCGCCCGCAAGGTCCGCAAGGCGAAGACGGATCCGGACGCTCTGCCGAGCGAGGTCGATGGCCTGGAGAACCGCCCGGAAGCCGACAACCTTGTCGGGATCTTTGCGGCGCTGAACGGTTCTTCAAAGGAAGACGTTCTGAAGGATTTCGGCGGACAGCAGTTCTCGACCTTCAAACCGGCGCTGTCGGACCTCGCCGTCGGCAAGCTGTCGCCGATGACGGACGAAATGCGGCGGCTGATGGATGACAAGGCCCAGATCGATTCGGTCCTGAAGACCGGCGCGGAAAAGGCATCCGCCATTGCTGAGCCGGTGCTGAAAGACGTTCGCAAGATCATCGGCTTTCTGGACGTGCGATAAGACAACGCCTTGCCCCGCATGAGCCGGCGGGGCAAGGCATGTTTCCCGCCCAGGCAGAGCCTTTCAGGCCACTTGCCGGTCCGAGCCGAGGCGCTTTCGCCGCATGCCGGAATTCCGCGCCGCATGCGCGCAGTGAAACGGTTTCTAAAAGTTTAAGCTGCACTCTCCCGGGATTGACCCATTTGGAGAGACCGTCCCTTGGCACGTCAGACCGGCAACCGGACCGAAAGCGCTGAAACCGCCCCCCTGGAAACAGAGCAGACATCGCGCATTTCCGGCAACCACAGCGTGCTTCGCGGCGAAGCCACGCCGGACCTGAGCGCGGCCGACACCTCCCAGGAGGAGGAGATAACCGGACCTGATGCGGGACCGGGCCGCCGCGCGACCGACCGGCCCGTCTCTGCGCCGGCCAAGGCCCTTCAACACCTGGCCGTCGCCGGTCTTGTCCTGGGCCTCGGGGCGTCACTTTTCCTGGTTGCCGGAGATGGGCTCACGCGCTTTCTTGGGATCGGCCTTGCCTTTTTTGCCGGCGGGCTGGCTCTCTGGCGCCTGTTCGCAGACGACATGCACCGGTCCACTGCCGCGGTCCAGTCGAAGGACGCCAAGATCAGACGCCTTATGGCGCGGATCGAGGAACTTGAGGACAAGGCCTGGGAACTGGGGGAATCCGACGAACGGCATGCAAGCATTCTTGCCACGCTCGGGGACGTGGTCGTGCGGCGGGACGCGGAGGGCATCATCCAGTATGTCAATTCCGCCGCAGAGGACGTGTTCGGAGACCTGCACGAGCTTGTCCCCGGCACCGCCATGAAATTGCCGCTGATCGACGCTGACGGCGTCCGCGAACAGGCCCCGTCCGACGTGACCCTGTCGGGACGAACGACCTTTCAGGATCTCCATATTCAAACCGCCCAGGGGCCGCGCTGGTTCTCGCGCATCGACATTCCCGTCCGGGACACGGCCACCGACAGGCAACTGGTGCAGACCGTGCTGCGCGACGTCACCGAGCGGCGGCTTATCGAGGAAGAGCTGCTGGCCGCACGCCACTCGGCGGAAAACTCGAACGAGGCCAAGTCCCGCTTTCTGGCGACCGTCAGCCACGAAATCCGCACGCCGCTCAACGGCATTCTCGGCATGGCATCACTGCTCAGGGACACGCGTCTCACGAAAGAGCAGGCCGCCTATATCGAGGCCCTGGAAACATCCGGCGAAACGCTGCTTCTCCTGATCGACGAAGTTCTTGATTTTTCAAAGGTCGAGGCCGGGAAACTCGAAATCCAGAACGCCCCGGTCAAGGTCGGGACGCTCTCGGAAAGCGTTGTTGAACTGCTGGCTCCGAAAGCCCATGCCAAGGGCCTTGAAATCGGCACGATGCTCGATCCGCGCCTGCCGGCAACCGTGACCCTCGACGCGACGAGGGTCCGTCAGATCCTGTACAACCTGATCGGAAACGGCATCAAGTTCACCGATGAGGGCGGCATCTCCGTCGAAGTGACAGGGCGAAGCGACCCGTCCGGCAGCACCTATCTGGATATCGATGTGCATGACACCGGCATCGGTTTCGATGCCGCCGAGGCGGACCGCATCTTCCAGGAATTCGAACAGGTGGACCACGGTCCGGCGCGGAAATTCGGCGGGACCGGACTTGGGCTCGCGATCGCGCAGCGGCTCGCAGGTCTGATGGGCGGCGCGATCACGGCACGTCCGTCCGGTTGGGGCGGTGGACACTTCAAGGTGTCGCTGCCGATTCCCGAGGCGCTTGGCAGCGAAACGGATCCCAGGTTCGACAGCTTCAGAAACAAGAAGATTGTCTTTGTCAGCGACAGCCGCATCGAGTGTCCGCTGCTGGCGAAGCGGCTCGAGTTTCACGCGGCAGACGTCTCCATCGAAGTCCCGGGGAGCGTCGACCTGGACAATACGCTTGCAGATGCGGACCTGATCGTTGTCGACAACGCGGCGGTTTCGGACGCGGGCGGCTGGCTGGCATCTGCGCGCCTGACAGGGTGTGACGCGCCGGCAATCGTGCTGATTTCGCCCCCTGAACGCGACAGGCTGGTGCAGTTGCGCTCGGCCGGTTACGCCGCCTATCTGATCCGACCCGTGCGCATAGAGACACTGATCCAGATCTTTTCAGGTTTGCTTGCCGACCAGACGGATGATTTTGCCTGGGATGCAAGCGCAGAACCGGCCGACGACCACACGATGATACAGAGCTTCAATGCTCCAGCGCGCCCGCTCCGGCTTCTCGTTGCCGAAGACAACGATATCAACCGCCTTCTGAGCGAAGCCCTGCTGCGCAAACTCGGGCATATTCCGGTCATGGTCGTCGACGGCGAAAAAGCCGTCGAGGAGGCGGCCAGGGAGCGGTTCGATGCCATCCTTATGGATTTGCACATGCCGGGTCTGGACGGTTTCGAAGCCATTCGGCAAATCCGGGCGAGCGAACAGGACCTCGGTCAAAAGCCGGTTCCTGTCCTGATGGTCACCGCCGACGTGATGCAGGACGCCCGCGACAAGGCCGCAAAGGTCGGTGCCGCCGGATATCTCACCAAGCCGCTTACGGTGGAATCGATCTCCGAGGCACTGATCGCGTTAAACCGCGACTGATGGAATGACACCGAGCGGGTGAACAATGGTTGAGGCCGGGAGCGATTCGCTGGTGTCCCGTGTCGAATTTCACAAAATTCCGGGATTAAGTTAAGCTGGATGCGGCAGGTTTGCCGGAAAAACCCGGGTGTCATGCGGTTGTCGGAATAGTGTGTTCTACGGCACGGTCAACGCGCGCTGAACAGCGACGGGGTTTGTACTCCGGCGAAGAAAACCACACATAAAAGACAGGCCTTAACCTGTGAATTCTCGTTAGAGTGCCAGAACGGAATGCAAGAGGGTGGAACGTCGATCATGCGGCAGGGACTGTTTTCTCCGAGGAAGCTTGTACGCAGGTTCACGCCCGGATTTCGGACCGGGTCACCGGCGGCAGGTGCCGCCCGCCCTTCTCATCCGCAGCGGACCCCCGTCAAAACCGGGGACACGCTCGGGCGCATCGGATCGCTCGAAGTCCGGCTGGCCCGGAACTTCAAGGAGGTCCGAAAGGCGCAGCGGCTGCGCTATGACGTCTTTTACGAGGAAATGTCGGCGATCGCGGACGCGCATACGCTGGCAACCCGCCGCGATACGGATCCCTTCGACGCCTATTGCGACCATCTGCTTGTCGTCGACCACGCCTCCCTGAAGCGCAACAAACTCGGCCGGCTGAAGCCGGAAATCGTCGGAACCTACCGTCTCCTGCGCCAGGAAGTCGCCGATCAGCACAGCGGTTTCTACACGGCGGGTGAGTACGACATACAGAAACTTGTCGACGCCAATCCGGACAAACGCTTTCTGGAACTGGGGCGTTCCTGCGTGCTCAAACCGTATCGCAACAAGAAGACGGTCGAACTGCTCTGGCATGGAATATGGTCCTATGTCCTGCGCCACAAGATCGACGTCCTGCTCGGCTGTGCCTCCATTGCTGGCACCGATCCCGATGCGCTGGCCGAACGGCTCTCCTTTCTGCACCACAATGCCCGCGCGCCGGAAGAATGGCGCGTCCGGGCGGTGCCGGACCGCTATGTTGAAATGAACCGCATGCACGCTGACGCCGTCGATGCGCGGGCGGCACTGCGCGCGCTTCCGCCACTGGTGAAGGGTTATCTGCGTCTTGGTGCGTTCATCGGCGATGGCGCGGTGGTCGATCAGCAGTTCGGTACCACGGACGTGCTCATCATCGTGCCCGTGACGCATCTCAATACGCGCTACGTGAACTACTACGGCGCAGATGCCAGCCGGTATGGCGCTTGATCCCATGTTCCAATAGAGCGGTCCTTCGCCGGGCACGGCATTCGCCTGTTGGCGTCAAGCCTTAACGCCCCCTTAAATTGCCGCAATTTAAGATCATCTCGGGGAACCCGGCACAGGCCGGAATTGACGACGGGACGGATGATCAATGGCATCGCGGGCGAAACGCCAGCCAAGGATTGAACCGACATTCGGGGAAGACAGCAGCAGCCTGCTCGACCTGCGCCTCGGGCCGCAGGACAGAACCGCTGCGCCTGCGTCGAAATCCGGCTCCAAACCGAAAAGCCGCAAGGCAGGTTCCACGAGCCGGAAGAAGACCGGACCCAAAAAGTCCGCGAAGTCGCAGAGCGGCAAATCCCGGAGCAGCACAGGCAACCGTCGCGGCGGCAGATCCGGCGCGAAGCGGCGCAGCCGGAAACGCAAGTCGAGGATCCGGATCCCCGCTTTCGTCGGCAGGATTTTCAAGCGGGGGGTCTACTGGAGCGCCGTTGCCGGGATCTGGTGCGTCATCGCGGCGGTCTGCGTGATCGGATACTACGCAGCCTACCTGCCGCCAACCTCGGAATGGCAAGTGCCGGCG
Organism: Roseibium sp.; assembly: GCF_965229775.1. Lineage (GTDB taxonomy): Bacteria > Pseudomonadota > Alphaproteobacteria > Rhizobiales > Stappiaceae > Roseibium. Next base: position 1,739,089 of record NZ_OZ245929.1, on the reverse strand, counting down.
CGGCCGCCCAACGTCAAGATCGTTGCGCTTAACGGCGACCTTCTGGCCAATCGCGGCGATACGGGCGGTGAAGCCGTGCGCCTGGAACAACTGCCGCCCTATCTCCCCAATGCCGTCATTGCCATTGAAGACCGGCGGTTCCGCTCGCATTTCGGGATAGATCCGATCGGCCTCGCGCGCGCGGCCTATACCAACTTCACGTCGGGCCGTGTCTCCCAGGGCGGATCGACGCTGACACAGCAGCTCGCGAAAAACCTGTTTCTGGAACCCGACCGGACGATAAAGCGGAAAATCCAGGAGCTGGTGCTCGCCTTCTGGCTGGAAGCGGAATACTCGAAAGACGAAATCCTGGAGATGTACCTGAACCGGGTCTATCTCGGCTCGGGCGCCTATGGCGTCGATGCGGCGGCGCGCCGCTATTTCGGTAAGTCCGCACGGCTGATGACGGTAGCCGAGGCGGCAACCATCGCCGGCCTGCTGAAAGCCCCGTCACGGTATTCGCCCGCCCGCAATCCGGATCTTGCCGAGGACCGTGCGCAGCTGGTGTTGGCGGCGATGCACGAGGAAGGCTTCATCAGCTCGAACGAGGCCAAGACGGCCATCGCCGCACCCGCCAAGGCGATCCGGCGGCACACCACCGCGAGCGAAAACTACGTCGCCGACTATGTCATGGATGTGCTGCCGCATTTTGTCGGCTCGATCGAAGGCGACATCATTGTCGACACGACGATCGATGCCTCCATGCAGCAGGCCGCCGAAGGCGCGCTGCGGGCCGCACTTGCCGAAAACCGTCAGAAGCTCGGCGTCACCCAGGGCGCGATCGTGACCCTCGACACCGCGGGTGCGATCAAGGCAATGGTCGGCGGAGCGGATTATGCAAAGAGCCAATTCAACCGGGCAGCCTACGCGAAGCGCCAGCCCGGATCGGCATTCAAGCCCTTCGTCTATCTCGCAGCACTTGAAAACGGCATGACGCCGCAAACCGTACGGCAGGATCAGCCGATCACCATCGGCGGCTGGTCCCCCAAGAACTACACCAAGGAACACTACGGCCCGGTCACGCTGACCAGATCGCTGAGCCTGTCGATCAACACCGTTGCGGCGCGGCTGGCCCATGAAGTCGGCGCGGGAACGGTCGCGAGTACGGCGAAGCGACTGGGCGTCACGTCCGATCTCAACAAAAACCTTTCGCTCGCGCTCGGGACATCGGAGGTCACACCGCTCGAGATCGCGTCCGCCTATGTACCGTTTTCCAATGGCGGCTACGGTGTCCTTCCGCACATCATCCGGCGGATCAAGACTGTCGACGGAAAAACGCTCTACTCAAGGTCCGGCGACGGACGCGGGCGCGTGGTTCAGCGGCGCGATGTCGGCAACATGAACCTGATGATGTCCGAAACGCTGCTGACGGGAACCGGGCGCAAGGCGCGGCTCGACAGCGGGCGCCCGGCCGGCGGCAAAACCGGGACGAGCCAGGATTTCCGAGACGCCTGGTTCATCGGCTATACCGGCAACCTGACCACTGCCGTCTGGTACGGAAACGACGACAACTCACCCACGAAGAAAGCGACCGGGGGCAGCCTGCCCGCGGCAACCTGGAAAGCGGTGATGGATGTGGCGCATCAGGGCCTGCCCGTCGCCGATCTTCCGGGCGTGCCGAACCTGCCCGTCAGCATGGCTGCACCGCGCAAGCCGCAGGAACAGGGCCAGCCGCAAAACGCGGTCAGCTCCGGGCGACATCCGATTCCTCCCGGCTCCATCGGCGGAGGGGATGGCGAGGCAAGCGGCGGCAACGGCGAACGGCGGGGCCCGCTCGGTCTGCTGCGTAACATCTTCGGCGGTGGTTAGTCCCTACGCGGTTACCGGACCCGGTTCGATGCGCGCGGTCCAGTCATAAATGCGCCGCGCGGACTCTTGCCCAGACATCCCGGTCGTCTCCAGCTTCAGCAGATACCGGGCGTCACTTCCGGCCAGCGGCTTTGCCTGTTGCTGGTTTCGGCGGGCCATGTCTGGATCGCGCGGTTTGCGCATCCCGTCACGGCTCGGGTCACCGATACGGCGGATGTTCTCTTCCAGATCGCAAGAAAGATGCACGACGCAGAACGGCGGCCGTGCCTTCCCGAGTTTCTGCAGTTTACACCACTCGGCCTCTCCCCAGTCGCTGTCGCCTGCGATCACCGTCGTGAACACGACCGGTGTTTCATCGGGAAGTTTCAGCACCAGGTCGTGCGCGATTTCCTCTACGCGTTCAACAGCTTCGCGAAACGCGGGCGTCTTGAATTCCGTCAGCGCGAACGCGATGTTGTAAACCGAGTGAATATCAAGAAGTTTGCCGCCAAGGATGTCAGCAAGCGCGCGGCCGATCGTCAGAGCATTTTCCGACCAATTTGAATCATTTGATGCGGATATCCGGTTCACTCGGCCAGGCGGGTCACGAAGCGCGATGCGGTGCATCGTGCAAGTGGCACAACGCAGCCGATGGGCTGGATATCCTCACCCTTTGTGGAACGCATTCAAGCGACAAACATCAAGATTGGCCGGGCCCTTTTCCGCTCTGGCGTCGTTGGTTCACCCTTGTGGTGGGCAACACCACGGCGGGCGAACCGTCTCGCCAGCGCGAAAAAGGGCCTCGGTCAAATGATCCAAATTGGTCGGAAAATGCTCTAGTTTCCCGACGCCGGGATATCCGTTCAAGACAATGATCATAGGCCTATCGATACGGAAGCGGATCAGCAGTCGTGGCTGAAGGTGAAAACGAGCGTGTCCGTCTTGACCCGGCCGGTCGGGCGGCATTGGTTGTAGACTTCCCGTGTTCCGGTCACGGTCACCTGCAGCTGGTCACCCCTGACCGGCCCTTCGACATAATATTCCAGGGGCGAGCCGGGGCAATATTTTGAAAAGACGCGGGCAGTCCCCGAATACCAGTTGCCGTTCTTGACGCCGTTGAATAGCAGCGTGCCGCGCTGCACTCCGGCGGCCCTGAGAACGTCGCGCGGAATTTCATAAGAGAGCCATCGCTGATTTCCCTGCGCCTGGAGCCTCATGATGGAGCCATTGTGGTTCCAGCAGCTGTCCGCCAGCGCCGGGCCGCTCACCGGCACCAGCAAAGCCGACAGCAAGGCTGCGCCGGAAACGGTTTTCATTGCTCTTGAGAAGATTTGCATGACGGGCTCCTGAACATCGTGACGCAAGGGAAGCATACCTTTGCGAAGATGCACAGCCATTCGAACAGCGACGCCCTGCCGGCGTCAACCGAATCCATGAAGGCAGGTGCCGTTTTCCTTGAGCCAGACGCGCGCCGTCGGCGTCTGGGGAGCCAGTTCCTCACACAGGCGCCAGAACCGGGCCGAATGGTTCATTTCCTTCAGATGCGCGACTTCATGCGCGGCCACGTAGTCCAGGATTTCGGGGGGTGCCAGGATGAGGCGCCAGGAAAACGAAAGCTTGCCGTTAGACGCACAGGAACCCCAACGGCTCCTGGTATCGCGAACGCTGATTGCGGTGATCTTCCTGCCAATCCTGGCGGCGTGAAACTGCGCCCGGACAACCAGATCCTTCCGGGCTTCGGACTTGAGCCAGTTCGTTGCCTTGCGCGGAACATGATCATCGGCACCTGGGACGAACAGGGCCGGCGCACCGTCCTCGCCGACACCCGCCGACACGAGGCCGCGCAAGGTTCCGGTCGGCAGGATGCGATGGTCGACACCGCGAAGGGGAAAGACGTCGCCCGGCGCGAGGCTGACATGCTGCGGGCGGTCCTGCAGCCGTTCGACAAGCCAGCCGATGTGCTGACGGGCAAAGTGCTCCGCGCGCCTCAGATCCCCGCCCCTGGGCACCGTCAGGACGGGACCGGAACTGTCTGCCGGAAGACGCAGCAGATAGCGCTGCGCGCGCGGGTTCGCGCGCAGACGGATCCGGACCGCGCTCGTGTCCGTTTCGATGTCGATGTGGTCCGGCAAGTCTTTCTTGCCGCGTCGCAGGAGCATATCGCGCAGTCCGGTCGAATCACTTGTCGACGAGTCTAGAGCTTTTTGGCTTTCTGAAAAATGACGAAAGCGGCGCTTTTCAAGCGCCGCTTCCGGTCAGGCCGTCCCGTGACGGATCTGGGAGGAGGAGTGGTTCAGGAAGGCGCTGCTTCGCTTCCGCCACTCGACCGGCCACGGTTGGCCATGAAACGATCGAATTCTTCCTGGTCGCGCGCCCGGCGCAATTCACGCAGGAAATCGTCGAAATCGGCCCGCATCGCATCCAGTTTTGCGCGCTCTTCCTCGAGGCGTTTCAGTTCACGCTCGCGGTAATCATCAAACGCGACATTGCCGGTCCGGGCATAGGCAGTGGTGTTTGACATCTGTTCGAATGCTCCCTTCAGCTGGCTTCCGCGCCATTGGTCCCTGGCGTCGCGCGCCATGCCCTCGAAACGGTCGCCCCACAGAATATAGGCCAGCATGGCGAGGCCGAGCGGCCAAAACACCACAAACCCAAGCACCATCAGGCCGATGGTCACAGGCGTCCAGGCAGGTTTAATCATGCAACTCTTGGTCGTCGTCATCATCCTATCCATTTAAGACATCCACGCACTTCAGGTGGGCATTGCGGAGGCCAGCTTCAAGGATTTGTGATGATCGTCACAAAAAGAATCGGCTTCGAAACAATATCGCCGCACACATGAAAAGCGCCGTTAAGTCTCTGTATTTGTTATGGATTAAGGCGATTTATGGAAAGCGCCCAAGGGCCGTTCCCAAGATACGAGATTTTCTGGTGCTGCGCTCGTTCCCATGCGTACACATCAAAAAAAGGCGCCGCGAGGGCGCCTTTTTCAAATCCGCTCAGCTGACCCTTTCGGAAAGCTTTCGAGCCTGCTCGATCCACTTGTCGCGCTCGATCCGGCCCCGGAAATCGAGTTTGCCGTCCAACGCTTCGATCTGCTCAGCGGTCAGCCCGGCGATCTGCCAGAAATGGAAAATGCCGGCTTCGTTGAGCGTCGATTCGAGCTTCGGCCCGACGCCGCTGATTTCCTTGAGATTGTCCGCCGCCCCATCAGGCTTCGCGAGCAGGATATCCTCGAGCGGCCGGGGTGCGGGCGCCTTTTTCGCCTTGGGTTTGGCGGTGCTTTTGGGCTTTGCCTTCGCCGGCGCTTTCGGCGCTGCCGCTGCCTTGACCGGGGCCTCGGCCTTTTCCGGCGCTTTGACGGCTGGTTTCTTCGGCATGCCGGCGCGGTTCGAACGGATAAAATCCATCACGCGCGGCGCGATTTCAGACCGCCAGCGCGACCCGTTGAAGACACCGTAGTGCCCGACATTCGGCTGCTCGTAATGCGCTTTCATGTCGTCCGGCAGGCTTGTACACAGATCGTGTGCGGCGCGTGTCTGCCCCCGGCCGGTAATGTCGTCCTTCTCGCCTTCGACGGTCAAAAGCGCGGTGCGCCTGATCTTGGTGCAGTCAACGATCCGGCCATTGTGTTCCATCGTTCCCTCGGGCAGGGAATGCTTGATGAAGACCGTTTCAACGGTCTGCAGATAGAACTCGGCGGTCAGATCCATGACCGCGAGATATTCGTCGTAGAACTCGCGGTGTTTTTCCGCGTTGTCGCCGTCGCCTTCAACCAGATGCTGGAAAAACTCGCGGTGCGCGGTCATGTGACGGTCAAGGTTCATGCTCATGAACCCGGACAGCTGGAGAAAGCCCGGATAGACATCGCGCATGAAGCCGGGATGCGGGAACGGAACCTTCATGACGACGTTGTTCTTGAACCAGTCGATGCCCTTGGACACCGCAAGGTCGTTCACGGCGGTCGGCGCGACGCGGGTGTCGATGGGTCCCCCCATCAGCGTCATCGTGGACGGAACGTAGGGATCCTCGCGATCTTCCATGACAGCGACGGCTGCCAGCACCGGAACGGATGGCTGGCAGACACCGAGCACATGCGCGTCCGGTCCCAGGAAATGCAGCATGGAAATGATGTAGTCGATGTAGTCGTCCAGGTCGAACTTGCCTTCCTGGATCGGCACCATGCGCGCATCGATCCAGTCGGTGATGTAAACGTCGGCGTTGGGCATCAGGGCGTCCACCGTGCCGCGCAGCAGGGTCGCGTAGTGCCCGGACATCGGCGCAACGATCAGGACTTTCGGATCGTTGCGGTGCGACGTGACACCGCGTTCGAAACGGATCAAGTCGCAAAAGGGACGGCTCCAGACAACACTCTCGCGCACCGGAACCCGAACGCCGCCGACGGTGGTTTCCTTCAGGCCGAATTCCGGCTTGCCATACCGGCGCGTCGTGCGCTCCAGAACTTCGCAGCCGGCAGCGATCTGACGGCCAAAACTCGTATGGGTCCAGGGATTCAAAGGATTTTGAAAATAAAGCCGCATCATGTCGGCAACCGCCCGGTACGGCGCCATTGCTGCATGATTCAGCTCATAAAGATGATAAAACGGCAATGACGCGTCTCCCTGGTTTACGAAGCCGCCGCCCGCCCCCTTGACGAAATTTGTATACATTCTTTCGCGGCCCGCTTGTTATGGCACCATCTATTGCATCGCAACAGGATAGCCAGCCGGGCAACCGCCTGCAATACTGCTATTTGCTATGTTAAACGGGAGCTAAGCCAATCAATGCATTGGAGAACTCGTTTCGGCGCCGAACATATTTGCGCTGCGAAAGCCAGATAGCTCATTTAAATCAATTTGGTAGAATTAAGGACGGCCCGAGCGCACCGGCGTCAGGCAGCAAGGTCCGCGACAACCGCATCGAGCACGAAAAAGCCTTCACGCGTCGCCCGCACCCGGTTTTCCCCGATTTCTTCCACCATTCCATGCTCCAGAAGCGCCTTCAGACGGCGCGGATCGACGGACCGGTGCGAGAACGTCTCGTAGCGGCCGAGGTCGATGCCTTCCTTGAGGCGCAAACCCATGAGCAGGAATTCGTCGCCCTGCTCCTCTTCGTTGAGACCGGCGTTTTCGATCAGTCCGTGACCCGCGCGCTCGACATTTTCCAGCCAGGTCTCCGGATGACGTTCGGTCGACGTCGCCAGGCGGGTTGCGCCGGCGGTGACGCGCCCGTGCGCGCCCGGTCCGACGCCGACATAGTCGCCATACCGCCAGTAGACCAGATTGTGGCGGCACTCTGCGCCGGGACGGGCATGATTGGAGACTTCGTAGGCGGGCAAACCGGCTTCGGCCGTCACCTCCTGGGTCAACTCGAAAAATTCGGCCGCCAGATCGGGTTCCGGCATGTCCAGCTTGCCCGCCTGATGTAGCGCGTAAAACGGCGTGCCGTGCTCGATCGTCAGCTGGTAGAGCGACAGGTGATCGGCGGCAAGAGAAATCGCCTCCTGCAACTCCGTCTTCCAGCCGGCCAATGCCTGACCGGGGCGGGCGTAGATGAGATCGAAGGAGAGCCGCGGAAATGTCGCGCGGGCAGTCTCCACAGCTGCGCGGGCCGTGTCGGCATCGTGCAGCCGTCCAAGCAGTTTCAGATCCCTGTCCTGCAGGGACTGGACACCAAGCGAGACGCGGTTGACGCCCGCCGCGCGATAGCCCCTGAAGCGCTCTGCCTCAACAGAAGACGGGTTGGCCTCCAGCGTGATCTCGACACCGTCCTCAAGGGTCCAGCGGTCCGCAACTGCCTCTAGGAGACGCTCGACCGTTGCCGGCTCCATCAGCGATGGCGTTCCGCCGCCCAAAAAGATCGATTGGACGCTCTTTCCGCTGGTGAGTTCGGCAAAATGGGACAGCTCCCGTTCGAACGCGGCAGCGAAACGGGCCTGGTCGACGGGCTGATGGCGCACATGCGAATTGAAGTCGCAATACGGGCACTTGGCCGCGCAGAACGGCCAGTGAATATAGATCCCGAATCCAGCTTCGTTTGCCTTTTGCGCTGTCACGTCGGCTATCCCTTCAGGCAGCCTTCGGCAAACAGCGTGAACGCACGGGCGCGGTGCGACAACGGCTCCCGGTCGTCCGACAGACCGTGTTTTTCTTCCGGAGACATTTCGCCGAAGGTGCGGTCGTGCCCGTCCGGGCGGAACATCGGATCGTAGCCGAAGCCCTCCGTGCCACGCGGCGGCCAGACGACATCGCCCTCCACCTCGCCCCGGAAAAACTCCGTGTGACCATCCGGCCAGGCAAGGCACAAAACGGCGACAAAGGACCCGCGGCGGTTGGTTTCCTGTCCGGACGAAACGGTCTGAAGCTTTTCCTCAATCGTCCGCATCGCCATTGCAAAATCCTTGTCGGGACCCGCCCAGCGCGCGGAATAAATGCCGGGATCGCCCCCCAGGGCGGCGACGCAAAAACCGCTGTCATCCGCCAGGGACGGCAGTCCGGAGCCTTCGGCGGCCGCGACCGCCTTAAGGGCCGCGTTTGCTTCGAACGTGGTTCCGGTTTCCTCGGGCTCCGGCAGGTCGAGCTCGCCTGCCGAGACGACGTCGAAGCCGTATGGCGCAAGCAACTCGTTGATTTCTCTAATCTTGCCCTTGTTGTGGCTTGCGACGACAAGGCGGCCGGGTTCGAGTTTGCGATGGCTCATCAGCATGGCCCCTTACAGAATCGCCATCTTCTGCAGGTCCACAAGGCGGCCAATGCCCGCCTTCGCAAGACCGAGCAGCTGGGTGAACTCATCCTCCGAGAACGGTGCACCCTCGGCGGTTCCCTGGATCTCGACGATCCCGCCGGATCCGGTCATCACGAAGTTCGCGTCCGTTTCTGCGGTGCTGTCCTCCGCGTAGTCCAGATCGAGCACGGGTGCGCCCGCGTAGATCCCGCAGGAAATCGCGGCAATGTGATCCTTCAGCACGTCACCGGACACCATGTCGCGCGCGCGCATCCATTCGATACAGTCGCGGAGCGCCACCCAGGCGCCCGTGATCGACGCGGTCCGGGTGCCGCCATCCGCCTGAATGACGTCGCAGTCCACCGAAATCTGGACTTCACCGAGTGCTTCGAGATCGACGACGGCGCGCAGCGAGCGTCCGATCAGGCGCTGGATCTCCTGGGTTCTGCCGGACTGCTTGCCGGCGCTCGCTTCGCGGCGCATACGATCGCCGGTCGCACGCGGCAGCATGCCGTATTCGGCCGTGACCCAGCCCCGGTTCTGGCCACGCAACCAGGGCGGTATGCGCTCTTCGAGGCTGGCGGTGCACAGCACATGCGTATCGCCAAACTTGACGAGGCAAGACCCTTCCGCATGCTTTGAAACGCTGCGCTCCAAAGTCACCGCCCGGAGCTCATCGGCTGCGCGTTTTGACGGACGCATGAAATTTCCTTTCGACTTTCCCTAGCGGATTACCTTCGCCTGGAAACGACCGTTTCCTGCTGATCTCCTGCGCCTTGTAGACCTCAAATTCGCCTGAGGTAAAGGGCCAGCTTCCCGTCGGGCCCATTTTGCGCCTATATCTTGGGTGTAAGACGAAAAACGTCCAACAATCGCAGTGTGCATTTGGAGAAGACACCTTGAGCCTCAGCGACCTCGACAAGAGATCCCGCGAGATATTCCGCTCGATCGTGGAAACCTATCTGGAAACCGGAGAGCCCGTCGGCTCCCGCAACGTGTCGCGCAACCTGTCCATGTCGCTGTCGCCGGCATCGGTGCGCAACGTGATGTCGGACCTGGAACACCTGGGCCTGCTGCATTCGCCGCACACGAGCGCCGGCCGCCTGCCGACAGAGATCGGCCTGCGCTTCTTCGTCGACGCCCTGCTTGAGGTCGGTGACCTCACCGAAGACGAACGCCAGCAGATCGACGTTCAGGTCCGCGCCTCGAGCGAGGCGAACTCGACGGAACAGGTGCTGACCGAAGCCAGCCAGATGCTGTCCGGGCTGTCCATGGGTGCCGGTGTGGTCATGACGCACAAGAGCGACATGCGCCTGAAGCATATCGAGTTCGTCCGGATCGAACCGTTGAAAGCGCTCGCCATTCTGGTGAGCGAGGACGGGTCAGTCGAAAACCGGATCATCGACTTGCCGGCGAATTTGCCTGCGTCCGCCCTCGTTGAAGCGACCAACTATCTGAACGCGCAGATCCAGGGGCGCACGCTCTCCGACATCAAGGGGGAGCTGGAAAAGGTCCGCGACGCGGATCAGGCAGAACTCGACCAGCTCAGCCAGAAGGTCATCAATGCCGGGCTCGCCGTTTGGGGCGGCGAGACAGCCAACGACCCTGCGACACTGATCGTGCGCGGACGCTCGAACCTGCTCACCGACCTGGACGCGGTCGAAGACCTGGAACGCATCCGCCTTCTGTTCGACGACCTGGAGAACAAGAAAGATCTGATCCAGCTTCTGGGTCTCGCCGAAACCGGTGACGGTGTGCGCATCTTCATCGGCTCGGAGAACAACCTGTTCTCGCTTTCAGGCTCGTCGCTCGTGGTCTCGCCGTACAGGGACAGCAATCAGCGCATCGTCGGTGTTCTCGGCGTCATCGGCCCGACGCGGCTCAACTACGCGCGGGTCATTCCGATGGTCGACTACACCGCGCGCCTGGTCAGCCGGATCCTCAAGTAGGCACCACAAACAAATCTGTTCGACCCCGACTTCGCAGGACTTCAGCATGCTTTCGCCCGCAGAACTTGAACGTTACGCCCGTCATATCGTCATGCAGGAAATCGGCGGCGGCGGGCAGCAGAAGCTCAAGAAGGCGCGCGTGCTCGTGATCGGGGCGGGCGGGCTCGGAGCCCCGGTCCTGCAATATCTCGCCGCTGCCGGTGTCGGAACGCTCGGCATCGTCGACGACGACACCGTGTCACTGTCCAATCTTCAGCGCCAGGTCATTCACGGCACCGACCAGCTGGGCGAGCCCAAGGTCGCGAGCGCGGCCGAAGCGATTGCCCGCCTCAATCCGAATGTCAACGTGGAGCCGCATCCCACACGGTTCGGTGGCCACAATGCGCTCGCCCTGGTGTCGGACTATGACCTCGTCGTGGACGGGTCGGACAATTTCGACACGCGCTACCTTGTCTCCGATGCCTGCTTCTTTGCCCGAAAGCCTCTGGTGACGGCGGCCGTCGGCCAGTTCGACGGGTCGATCACCACGCTCAAGCCCTTTGAGCAGAATACCCAGGGCGAGGCCAACCCGACTTACAGGTGCCTGTTCCCGCGTAAACCGCGCGACGGGCTGCTGCCGACCTGCGCGGAGGCGGGCGTGCTGGGTGCGCTGACCGGCATCATCGGCACCATGCAGGCGATGGAAGTGATCAAGGAGATCACGGGAACGGGCGAAGGCCTGGTCGGGCGCATGATCATGTTCGATGCAAGGAGCTTCCGGATGGAAACCATTTCCTACAAACGCTCCGCGAAAAACCCGCTCAACGGGTCCGACCCGAAAAGCTGGGCGGCGCTCCTGGAAGAGGCCTGAGGGTCAGCGGTCAGGTAATCGGCACGACAATTCGGAGAAGGAAGCCATGGCGACTGTAAAACTGATGACGGATGCGGAAGCGGAAGCGATCCCCGAAGTCAAAGCCGTGTTTGACGACATCCGCGCGACCCGCGGGTCCGATTTCATCAACAATGTCTGGCGCGCGCTGGCACAGGACCCGCCGGGCCTTGCGCGCACCTGGGCGCATGTCAAATCGGTGATGGCGGCGCCCGGCGCCCTCGACCAGAAGACACGCGAGATGATCTATATCGCGGTTTCAGCTGCAAACGGATGCAGCTACTGCGTTCACTCTCATACCGCGGCGGCCCGCGCGAAGGGCATGAGCGATGACGAACACGGTGAACTGCTGCAGATCATCGGGCTGGCCGCCATGACCAACACGCTGGTCACGTCACTGCAGGTGCCAGTCGACCCGGAGTTCGAGGTCCGCTGACAGCACCGTGACAACAACCGGTCAAAAAAACCCGCGCGGAGCCAAGCTCCACGCGGGTCCTGAGTAAATCGGATTGTGCCGATTAGTTCGGCTTCGCCGCGCCTTCGCCCTGTCCGGTGGCCTGTTGCTGCGCCATGTTCTGACGGTACAGCTGGGCAAAATCGATCGGATCGAGCATCAGCGGCGGGAAGCCGCCGTTGCGGGTCGCTTCGGCGAGAATGTTGCGTGCGAACGGGAAGATCATCCGCGGGCATTCGATCATGACGAAAGGATGCATGTGTTCGGACGGAACGCCGGTCAGCTTGAAGAGGCCCGCATAGACCAGTTCAACATTGAACATGACCATGTCGGGACGTTCGGCCTTTGCCGTCAGCGTCAGGACAACCTCGAACTGGTCATCGCCCATCTGCTGGGCACCGACGTTGACATTGATGTCGAGCTTGGGCTGCTCGCCCTGGGTCAGGGCACGTGGCGCGTTCGGGTTCTCGAAAGACAAGTCCTTGATGTACTGACCCAGGATATGCATGCCGGGTGCAGCAGCAGCGCCTTCCGTCTGCGGCTGTGCGCCGCCGTCATTCGTATCGGTCATGTTGTTTCATTCCGTTTCGCGGTGCTGATCTGTGATGAAGAATACCGGTATCCCTCAATATGGCCGCCGGCCCGCGTAGTCCGAACAACCTTTTCAGCGGCTGGCTAACATCTCAAAACGGCGCGCACAAGTGCAATGGCCTTGTCAGGACCCGGATTCCGATTCAAAAGGGGTTTATGACGGATGAAAGCGCGTCCAACATAACATTGACGCAAAGGCGCCTGAAGCTGGACACGCTGGTGCGCCTGCGCTGGCTCGCGGTCGGCGGACAGACCGCAGCCCTGCTTGTCGTCCATGTGGGCCTTGGCTACGAGCTCCCCGCCGGGCCCGCCTTCGCCATGGTCGCGCTCTCCGCCTGGCTGAACATTTTCCTGAAGATCCGCTGGCCGTCGGCCATGCGTCTTTCCGAACGCGCGGCCATCCTGCAGCTTGGCTACGACATCGTGCAAATGAGCGGCCTGCTGTTCCTGACGGGAGGGCTGGGCAATCCGTTTGCGTTCCTGCTGATGGCGCCGGTGATGGTGTCTGCTGCGGGCCTGTCCGCGCGTTACACCTTCATGCTCGGGGTCCTGGCAACGGTCTGCGCCAGCTTTCTGGCCGTGTTTCACTACCCGCTGCCCTGGCCCGACACGGAAGTTTTCAAGCTGCCCGTGATCTATTCGGTCGGAATCTGGATCGCGCTGGTGCTCACGCTCGGCTTCATGGCGGTCTATGCGTTCCGGGTGGCGGAAGAGGCGCGCCAGCTTGCCGATGCCTTGACCGCAACTGAACTCGTGCTTGCGCGCGAGCAGCACCTCAACGCGCTGGACGGACTGGCAACGGCCGCGGCCCATGAACTCGGGACGCCACTTGCGACGATTTATCTTGTCGCCAAGGAACTGACCGACGAATTCGAAGCCCAGGACCATCGCGGCGAGGATGTCGCGCTGATCCGGTCCCAGGCCGAAAGGTGCCGCGAGATCCTTCAGAAACTAACCAGTCTTTCCAGTGAGGAAGACCAGACCTACCAGCGCATGCCGGTCGCCCAGCTCCTTGAAGACGTCATCGATCCGCACCGCGGGACCGGGGTTGCCATTCACTCGACACATGACGGCGAGGGGCCGGAACCTGTCGGAACACGGAATGCGGCAATTCGCTACGGCCTGGGCAACCTCGTTGAAAACGCTGTGGATTTCGCAAAATCGCGTGTCGATGTCTCGGCACATTGGGACGATAACACGCTGTCAATCTCGATCCGTGACGACGGACCCGGCTTTTCCATGGATATCCTCGGCAAGATCGGGGATCCCTACGTGTCCGTGCGCGGCAGCAGGTCCCATCAGAACGGCAAGGGTGGCGGGCTCGGGCTGGGGATCTTCATCGCGAAAACCCTTCTTGAGCGCACCGGCGCCAAGCTGCAGCTCGAGAACAAGGCACCGCCCGAGAGCGGCGCCCACATCCGCGTCAGCTGGCCGCGCCCGGTCTTCGAAAGTCCTGTTGGAGTGGACGAAACGCCGTTTTAGCCCCATAACGACAACAAAAGCAGATTTTGTGGCAGGTCTCTTTCCGGAAGACCATCCATTCTGCGCAAGAAGACGTAAGAATAGACGGTAACGAGCCATGACGGACCAGATGACTTCATTCAATGGATCGGGAGACATGAGTCTTCTGATCGTCGACGACGACAAACCCTTTCAGCAGCGCCTGGCGCGTGCGATGGAAAAACGCGGCTTTGCGACGGAAACCGCCGACGGCGTTCAGGACGCAGCTGCCAAGATCCTGCGTATCGCGCCAGCCTATGCAATCGTCGACATGCGCCTTGAAGACGGCAACGGTCTGGATGTCATAGAGAAAATCCGGCAGAAGCGCCCGGATGCGCGCGCGATCATCCTGACAGGCTACGGCAACATCGCCACCGCCGTGACCGCGGTCAAACTCGGTGCGATCGATTATCTCGCCAAGCCTGCAGATCCGGACGATATCGTCGCAGCGCTTGCGCGCAAGCCCGAGGACAAGGCGCAGCCACCGGAAAACCCCATGTCTGCCGACCGTGTCCGCTGGGAACACATCCAGCGTGTCTACGAATTGTGCGATCGCAATGTGTCGGAGACGGCACGCCGCCTGAACATGCACCGCAGAACGTTGCAGCGTATTCTTGCGAAAAGAGCGCCGCGCTAACAAAGGCCTGTGTTGAAACCGATTGCAGGGTTGCCCTTTCAGCGCCACTTTGCCTAAGTATTCACATAACGAATTTCTTGCGCTCCGACGGAGATCGTCCATGCGGCGTCTTGCTGCCAGCCGTTCAAACAAGCCTGTCATCAAATCCCGTCTGCTGGCGGCCTGCAGCTTCTGTCTTCTGACCTACAGTGCCAGCGCGTTTGCACAATCCGTCCCGGAGACCGTGCGGATCAACGTGGAGCCGGCGGAACCAGGCATACGCTCCATCACGGTCGACAAGAAATACCGGCCCATCATCAGCCGCGACGACAAGGGCGTGGTGATCGATACGATGGGCAGCGACAACACCTTGCCCGGCTGTGACGTCAAACTGGAAGTCACACTCGAAAACAGCCGTGTCCTGCATCGCGATGCCGATCTTTGCAGCGGAAGCACGCTCGTCGTCGACGTGACCAGCGACGGAAAACCGGGTGCGACCGCCCGGGTCGTCGGCACGTCGTCCGGGGTTGCCGCGGGTCCCGTCGCCAATGCGCCCGCTGCGGCGGGTCAGAGCCAGACACAAACGTCTTCCACAGCGCCGGCGAGCCAGGGAACCGAAACATCCATCGTGGAGGTCACACCTCCCGCGGACACTGGCGGACTGCCGCCGCTCGAGCAGGTCGAAACGCCGATTTCCAGCGGCGATCCGAACGGCGACACCGTCGCGTCGACCTCACCGGGCGACTTCGAGACGACAATCCGCGACAGCCTGTCCGGCGGTGCGAACGCGCAGGCGGTCGTCGTCACACCAAACGAGGCCCGGCAATGGGCCACCGATCCCGGCGGTCAGCCCGGGTCGCCGTCGGTCATCGAGCACACGGTGCCGCAGACCGACGACCGGGACTTCAGGGCCGACTGCACGACGCAAGCCGGGTTTGCGAAGATCACGTTCCAGCAGGCGCCCGCCGGACTGCAGGAAGGCATGCCGCAGGCGATCCGCATTTCCGCGGGAGACTATCTGGGCAGCTTCAACGCCTTCGGATCGTCCAACGCGAATTCCCAAGGCGTTTCCCTGCCGGAAGTCAATATCGAGATGACGGATCCGCTCTGGGAAGCGATGATCAAGCAGTCGGAACTGTCGATCTCGATCGAAGGACTGCCAGCCTATCAGGTTTCCCTGAAAGGCAGCGCAAATCCGGTCCGGCTGTTCGTGGCGACCTGCGCGCTTCCGCAGCAGATCGTCGCTGACGGCGGCCAGGATCCGGGTGCGGACCTTTCTTGCAACGAACTGGGCCGCGTGCGGTCCGTCGAAGCAGTCCGCCCGGGGCAAATCGTGTTCCGCAATTCCGGCCGGGATGCCATCGAGGTCAGCTGGGTAGACTATCGTGGCGGCGAGCGTCCTTATGCCCGGCTTGAGCCCGGTCAGGTGCTGGAACAGCAGACTTACGTTTCCCACGCCTGGACCGTGCGCGGCGCGACGGGTGAATGCCGGGGCATCTACGTCACGCAGGCTCCCTACCGGGAAGTCGTCATCGGCGGCCAGGCCGGGTTCGGCGGCAGCGGCGCAGGCGGGTTCGGCAACAATGGTGCCGGCGGGTTCGGGAACCAGGACGGTTTTCAGAATGACCCCTTTGTCAACAATGGCGGCGGTCCGGTTCCCCCCGGCACGATCGGCGGAGGCAACCAGGGCGATTTCCAGCAACAGGCGGCCCGAACCAATGTCGCTGACTATCTGTGCACGGCCGGCATCGACCTGAATGTGGTGTTCTCACCGGATGGCCAGTCGGCAACCGTTGCCGAAATGGGATATGGCGCGGTGACGCTGCAGCGGCTCGGCAGCCCGAATACCTTCCATTATGAGGGGCAGGGCCACACCCTGAAGGGCCAGCTGCAGAACGCGACATGGTCACGCCCGGGTTTGCGCGATGTGTTCTGCGCGCGCAGGTGACATTGGCGGCAGAGCTGAAAATCACGTCTCTCCACCCAAAGATGCAAGATTTAATCTCTCCCTCTTAAGAAGAATATATTGTAAAAACCACGTAAGCATTCTCCCGAATTTTTTGTACCAAAGTACAAGTGCAGTGCAGCATTCCTTAACACTTGGCGACTAAGCTTATTCAAAGTTTAACTTTGGGTAGCACGGCATGTCATTCACACGTTGGCCTCTGGCCTGGAAAATCTGCACACCGGTTTTCGTAATCGCCATCTTCACCGTCGCCCTTGCGGCGTTTTCGCTCGTCTCGCTGAAAGACGCGATGATGCAGGAGCGTCTCGTCAAGATCGAAGACATCTCGCATACGGCGAGAACGATCGCGGCGAGTTACCACAAAATGGCAGAAGACGGGTCACTGACAACAGAAGAAGCACAGAAGCGCGCTCTGGAAGCGATTGCGGCCATGCGTTTCGAGGACGGCACAAACTACATTTTCGTTTTCGACAATAACTCCGTCACGCTTTCCCACGTGAACACGAAACTGATCGGAAAAGATCTATCCGGCCTCAAGGATGCGAACGGCGTCCGGATCATTCCCGAGCTGGTAAAGCGCGCGCAGGCAGGCGGCGGCAGCCTTCAGTATCTGTGGCCGCGCGCCGGAAGCGACATCCCGATTGAAAAGTGGGGCTATGCCGTCGGCCTTCAGGACTGGGGCTGGATGCTCGGCACGGGGGTCTATATCGATGACCTTGAAGCTGCCTACTGGAACCAGGCTGTCCTGATCATCGTCCTCGCTGCCATTGGCGCGGTCATCGCCGGCACGATCGCTCTCTTCGCGATCCGCAGCCTTGTCGGCCCGCTCAGGTCCCTGACGGCCAACATGGCAACGCTGGCGGACGGCAACACCGATATCCGGATCGACGGAACCGACCGCGGTGACGAAATCGGCAAGATGGCCTCTGCCATGGAAGTGTTCGTTCACAACGAGACCGAGCGCCGCGCACTGGAAGAACAACAAAACGAAGCGCAGGAGGATGCGGCCCGCAAGGGAACCGAGATCCAGCATCTCAGCGGCGAATTCGACCGCCAGATCATGGACATGCTGAACGTGATCGACGGATCGGTCCAGAACCTGCAGTCCGCCTCCTCGACCATGACCGATGTCGCGGCGCAGACGACCGAGCAGAGCGGTCTTGTCTCCAATGCGTCGTCGCAGGCCTCGCACAACGTCGAGACAGTGGCTGCGGCGGCAGAGGAACTGTCCGCCTCGGTCAACGAAATCCGCCGGCAGGTTCAGTCCTCCAGCGAAATCGCGGCCCGGGCCGCCGGTGAAGCCGAATCCACCAACCAGCGCATGAACGGGCTGTCTGAATCCGCAAGCCGGATCGGTGAGGTGGTCACGCTCATTCAGGCGATCGCCGAACAGACCAACCTTCTGGCGCTGAACGCGACGATCGAGGCAGCCCGCGCAGGTGAGGCCGGCAAGGGCTTTGCCGTCGTCGCCGCCGAGGTCAAGGAACTGGCAAACCAGACCTCCAAGGCAACGGAAGAGATCTCGAGCCAGATTTCGGCAATCCAGGAAGAAACCGGTCACGCGGCCAGCGCGATTTCCTCGGTCACCGAAATCATCAACAACATGAACGAAATCGCGTCCTCGATCGCCGCCTCCGTCGACGAACAGGGCGTCGCCACGCAGGAAATCGCGACGAACGCAACGGAGGCTTCCCGAAGCACCGTCGACGTGACCACCAACATCGAAAGCGTTGCGACCGCGGCCGAAAACACGCGGGACACGGCTGAAAAGGTCGACCTGTCAGCCCAGGAGCTCCAGGGAAATGCCGGCCAGCTGCGCAACCAGGTTGCCACATTCCTGGAAGAAGTCCGCAGGCGCTCCGTCGCCTAATAAGGCTGGCCAGAAACACGAATGCCCTCTTCCGTGCGGAGAGGGCATTTGCATGTCCGAATTTGTCGCCGACGCAGATTTTCCGGAATTCTTGAATTCAAACCTTGCGCAGCGCGACCTTTGAAATCCGGTGGCTGGCATTCTTGGTCAGGATGAGGTCGGCGCGCGGACGTGTCGGCAGGATGTTCTCCCGCAGGTTGATCAGGTTGATGTCGTTCCAGATCCGCGTCGCGGTCTCGACAGCCTCTTCATCGTTGATGCGCGAATACTTGTGAAAGTAGGAGCCCGGATCGCGGAATGCGGTCTCCCTCAGGCGCATGAAGCGGTCGACATACCACGTGCGCAGCAGGTCCTCGTCCGCGTCGATATAGACCGAAAAATCAAAGAAATCGGAAACGAATGGCACCGCGCGCCCGTCCTTCGGAAGCTCCCGGGTCTGCAGCACGTTCAAGCCTTCGACGATCAGGATGTCAGGCTTGTCGACCGTAACCGCATGGCCCGGCATGACATCGTAGTAGAAGTGGGAATAGACGGGCGCCCGGACATGGCGCTGTCCCGCCTTGATATCGGACAGGAATTTCAGAAGCCGGGGACGGTCGAAGCTTTCCGGGAAGCCCTTCTTGCTCATCAGCCCTTCGGCCTCGAGGATCGCGTTGGGATAGAGGAACCCGTCCGTCGTGATCAGGTCGACCTTCGGACTGGCGGGCCATCTTTCGAGGAGCTCGCGCAGGACACGTGACGTCGTTGACTTGCCGACGGAGACCGAGCCCGCGACACCGATGATGAAAGGCGTCTTGCCCTCGTGATAGCCGAGGAAATTCTGGGAGGCCTGGTGAATGCCGATTTTTGCCTCGGCATAAAAGGCCAGCAGACGAGAGAGCGGCAGGTAGATCGTCTCGACCTGCTGCATGGAAACCGGTGCATTGAGGCCTTGAAGCTGCTCGACTTCATGCTCGTCAAGCGTCATCGGGTGGTCGGCACGCAACCGCGACCACTGGCGCTCGGTGAACACCCGGTAGGGGGACAAATCCATGTCCAGTGCGGTTGCGACTTTCTGGTCCATCGTCTCGCAGTTCCCGCTGCGCTTGCCTTGCGGCCGGTGCCTAGTCTTGGGGCCGGGAAGCCTTTTCTTCAAGCCCCGTCTGTCCCGTCCGCTTTGCCAATTCCGCCATGACATCGCTCAACGGGACATTGGATACATTCAGAACCACCAACAAATGATAAAGCACATCCGCGGCTTCCGCCGTCAGTTCTTCCCGATCCTGCTGCACGGCCGCAATCGCCGCCTCGACCGCCTCTTCTCCAAGTTTCTGGGCGCATTTCGCAACGCCCTTGTTCACCAGTTTGCGCGTATAGGAGTTTTCATCGTCGCTCTGCGCGCGCGCTGCGACTATGGCATCCAGATCGTCCAGTGTGAACTTGGTCATTTGGCTAGAGCTCGTTTCAAAGGCTAGGGGTCCAGGCGCATCGGCACGCCGGCATCGTTCATGTAGGCCTTGGTTTCCTGGATGGTGTACTCGCCGAAATGGAAGATCGAGGCCGCAAGCACGGCCGTCGCATGGCCGTCGCGCACACCCTCGACCATGTGATCGAGCGTGCCGACGCCGCCGGACGCGATCACCGGCACAGGCACGGCATCGGCAATCGCACGCGTGAGCGCGATATTGTAGCCCGCCTTGGTGCCGTCCCGGTCCATGGACGTTACCAGAAGCTCGCCCGCGCCGAGTGCGACGACCTTTTTGGCGAATTCGACTGCGTCGATGCCGGTCGGATTGCGCCCGCCATGGGTAAAGATCTCGAACTTTTCCGGCTCACCAGGCGCATTCACCTGCTTGGCATCAATGGAAACGACAATGCATTGCGCGCCGAATTTTTCCGCCGCCTCGCGGACGAAGTCCGGGTTCTTGACGGCGGCCGTGTTGATCGACACCTTGTCGGCCCCGGCAATCAGAAGCTTGCGGATGTCTTCGACCGTCCTGACGCCGCCGCCAACGGTGACCGGCATGAAACAGGCTTCCGCCGTGCGCCGGACGACATCGTAGATGGTGTCCCGGCCCTCGTGGCTGGCGGTGATGTCCAGAAAGCAGAGTTCGTCGGCACCGGCGGCATCATAGGCCTTGGCGGCCTCCACCGGATCGCCGGCATCGACCAGATCGACAAAATTGACGCCCTTGACGACACGGCCGTCCTTGACGTCGAGACAGGGAATGACACGGGCCTTGAGGGTCACGATGCTTTCCTCCGCGCAGTCAGGATCAGGTCCATTGCCTCTTTCGGATCGAGGCGCCCGTCATAAAGGGCCCGGCCGGAAATCGCGCCTTCCAGAATGGCGCAATCAGGCTCCAGCAGACGATGGATGTCGTCGATCGACGCGAGGCCGCCAGAAGCGATGACGGGAATGGAGACGGACCGGGCCAGTTCCAGCGTCGACGGGATGTTGAGCCCTTTCAGGACGCCGTCGCGGTCGATGTCGGTGTAGATGATCGCCGACACGCCGGCATCCTCGAACTGTTTCGCCAGATCCACCGCGGTGAGTTCGGATGTTTCCGCCCAGCCCTCGACGGCGACATAACCGCCCTTGGCGTCGATGCCGACGGCAATCTTGCCAGGAAACCTGCGGCAGGCTTCCTTTACCAGATCCGGATCGCGTACGGCGACGGTGCCGAGAATGACGCGCGTGATGCCCTTTGAAAGCCAGGTCTCGATATGATCGAGCGTCCTGATCCCGCCGCCCAGCTGAACCGGGTTGCGCGTCGATGCCAGGATCGCGTCGACGGCCGCGCCGTTAACGCTTTCACCGGCAAAGGCCCCGTTGAGGTCAACCACGTGCAGCCACTCGAAACCCTGGGTCTCAAATGCCTTTGCCTGGGCACCCGGATCGTCGTTGAAAACGGTCGCCTGGTCCATGTCGCCAAGCTTCAGACGCACGCATTGGCCATCCTTCAGGTCGATGGCGGGAAATAGGATCATTCTCGTCAAATTCCTTCCACGATGACGATTTCGCCATCGGCAACTTTCTGGCGGATTTTCACCGCTTCCTGATATTCCGGGGAGTTATAGCAATCGACCGCATGTTGAAAGCTCGGAAATTCGATCACGACATTGCGCGCCCGGCCAGGACCCTCGATCAGGTCGGCCTTGCCGCCGCGTGCAAGGAAATTGGCACCAAACCGTTCAAAGGCAGGTTTGGCCGTTTCCACATATTTCGGGTAGTTGTCCGGGTCGCGAACATCCACCCGTGCAATCCAGTAACCCTTGCTCACGTGTCTTCTCCCGTTTTCTCATGTGCCTTCGACAATGACGATGTCACTGTCGGAATATTGCTGTCTCAACTTCGCTGCCGCCTGATATTCCGGTGAATTGTAGCAGTCCAGCGCCTTCCGGTAGCTCTCGAATTCAATCACGACATGACGTGTGCGCACGGGTCCTTCCGGGCCAGTCATGTCACCGCCGCGCACAAGGAAACGGGCGTCGAACTTTTCAAAGGCGATCGCATCCGCAGCGAGATATTTCGGATAGTTGTCCGGGTCCGTCACGTCGACATGGACGATCCAGTAGCCGTTTTTCATGTGAGCCTCCGCGCGATCACGGTGTCCAGTCGAGGAAATTGGCGATCAGACCGAGGCCCAGCCGCTGGCTTTTTTCCGGGTGGAACTGGGTGCCGATCATGTTGTCCCGCGCAACCATCGCCGTGAAGGTGCCCGCATAGTCGAACGTCGCCAGACGGTCGCCGTCGTCGGTGCAGGCGAAATGGTAGGAGTGCACGAAATAGGCATGCAATCCCTTCGGCCCGGTTTCCAGGCCCTTGAACACCGCATGACCATTCGCGTGGACATCAATGGTGTTCCAGCCCATATGCGGGATCTTGAGACCTGGATCCGACGGTTTCATTTCGGAAACATCGCCTGAAACCCATCCGAGGCCCTCGACGGTTTCGAATTCAAGGCCCCGCTCGGCCATCAGCTGCATGCCGACGCAAATACCGAAAAAGGGTTTGCCCTGGTCGCGAACCGCCTCCCGGAGGGCTTCCGGCATTCCGTCGACGGCCCAGAGGCCGCGCTTGCAATCCGCGAAAGCACCGACGCCCGGCAACACGATCCGGTCCGCCTTGCGCACCCGGTCGGGATCGGCGGTAACGATGACATCGGGCATGTGCGCATGCGCGCGCGCGGCCCGCTCGAAAGCCTTTTCCGCCGAGCGCAGGTTGCCCGAACCGTAGTCGATGATGGCGACCGTCATTGCCGTGCCTCCGGACCGAGTGTCAGGCCCACGACCCGTTCGCTGCCGACCCTTGGAACAATCGGCGCCCGGACAGGACGCGCAGGCGGTTCGGGTTGTGCAGGCTCCGGCGCCATCCGGACGGCTTCCTTGTTCAGGAAGCGCAGTTCGGCTTCTGCTGGATTTGTACCGTCGACAATACCGACGACACGCCAGCCCTTGCGTTCCAGCGACCAGCGGCGCAGCGCCTGCGCCTCGAAGCCGAACAAGAGCGAAATCGTCAGGGCGACGATGCCCGTTGCCTCATTGCCGAGCGACAGCGCCACGATTTCCATGATCAGCGTTAGAGCCAGATATCCCAGCAAAACCAGCCACATGCGATGCACGAGCATCCAGATGAAGGAAAACACGAAAGCCAGCACGGAAAACCGGTCGGGAACGAACAAGAGCCGGTCGCTCTCACGTGGGTCGCCCGCCAGGTCCTGAAACTCCGGCGGGGCCATGACAACATAGGTACTCATAAGCCGGTCGTCCTTCAGCCGCCCAATTGGCCTTTGGTGGTCGGAATGCGATCCGCCTGGCGCGGGTCGATCTCGGCTGCCTTGCGCAGCGTGCGCGCAACCGCCTTGAAACAGGTTTCCGCGATATGGTGGCAATTGGAGCCATAAAGATTGGCGACATGAAGGGTGATGCCGGCATTCATGGCAAAGGCCCGGAAGAACTCCTCGAAAAGTTCGGTGTCAAAATCACCCACCTTGTCCCGGTCGAAAGTCACGTCCCAGACGAGGAACGGACGGCCGGACACGTCGAGCGCGCAGCGCGTGAGTGCCTCGTCCATCGCCAGGTGGGTGTCGGCATAACGGGTAATCCCGGCCATGTCGCCCAGCGCGGTCGAAATCGCCTGACCGAGCGCGATGCCGGTGTCTTCGACGGTGTGGTGAAAATCGATATGGGTGTCGCCCTCGGCGCGCACCTTCATGTCGATGAGCGAATGGCGCGACAGTTGTTCCAGCATGTGATCAAAAAAACCGACACCGGTCTGAACGTCATAGGTTCCCGTCCCGTCGAGATTGATTTCGACGGAAATACGGGTCTCCTTGGTGTCGCGCGATACACTCGCCGTGCGCATAAGCTGCTGTCCTTGCTGTGGTTAGGAACCGGCGGTGTTGTAGCAGGGAGAGCCGAGTAAAGAAACCATATCGTGCACGTCGATCGCAGTCGGCCCGGCGGCCCCATTGAATGTGTGCCGACTCTTTCGCGTTCCTGTGCCATGATCCGCCGAACGAACGTTTCAGGAGACAGTTTCATGTTCAAGGAATCCGTGTCGGAAGGCGGGCTTGCGGTGGTGACCGGAGCCGCGAGCGGGGTTGGTTTTGTCGCAGCACAACGGTTCGCCGAAGCCGGTCTCGGGGTGGTTCTGGCGGATCTGCCCGGAGAGCGCCTTGATGCGGCGACGCAGGAGATCCAAAAGATCGCGGGCAGCAAGCCCGTCCTCGGCGTGCCGACGGACGTTTCAGACATGGCTCAAGTGGAAAGTCTCGCCAACGCCGCGTTTGAGGCCGGCCCGGTCGCCGTCCTCATGAACAATGCCGGGATCGGCATGTCCTCGAAAACCTGGGAGGCGTTTGACGCCTGGGAACGCATGATGGACGTCAATTTCTTTGGCGTTCTTCGGGGTGTTCAGGCCTTCACGCCGCGCATGATCGAGGCGGGCCGCCCTGCGGTCATCGTCAACACCGGGTCCAAGCAGGGCATCACCACGCCGCCCGGAAACCCCGGCTACAACGCCACGAAGGCGGCCGTGAAGGTGCTCAGTGAGCAGCTTGCCCACGAGTTGCGCGAGGCCGGCGCGCCGATTTCGGTCCATCTCTTCGTTCCCGGTTTTACCTATACCGGCATGACGTCGGCCTTCTTCAAGGAAAAGCCGGCATCGGCCTGGACCAGCGAGCAGACCGTCGACTATTTTCTCGAACGAATGTCGGAAGGCGACTTCTATATTCTTTGTCCGGACAATGACGTTGACGCGACCCGCGATCGGCGCCGGGCCGAATGGGCCATCGGCGACATCATCAAAAACAGGCCGCCGCTCTCCCGCTGGCATGCGGATTTCAAGGACGCATTTGCGGAATTCGAGAAAACGGGAAAGTCGTAGGCTGGTCACACGGCAACCGCAGTGATAAGGACAGGGCGTCGTCCCGCCGCCCTGAAAGGAGCCCGCTCCATGCCGACCAGCCCGTTCGCCCCCAAGACCGCGCTAGACCGCCTGATGCTGCCCGTTGACGTCCCGACCATAAAGGACGCCGAAGCACTGGTCAGCCGGACCGAAGGCAGGGTCGGGGTCTACAAGATCGGCATGGAGCTGCAATTTGCCGGCGGGCTGGAATTTGCGCGCGAACTTGCCGCTGACGGCAAGAAAATCTTTCTCGACGTGAAACTGCATGACATCGACAACACGATCACCCACGCGATCCGCAACGTCGCCAGGATGGGCATGACCTTCGTCACCTTGCATGGCTATCCGAAGACGATGCGGGCGGCCGTCAGGGGTCTCGCGGACGAGGGCAATCCGGCCCTGTGCCTGCTCGGCGTTACCGTTCTGACGTCGATGGACGAAGACGATCTGGTCGCCGCCGGGTATCGCGGCCCCGTCGCCGATGTGGTGGCGTCGCGCGCCAAGGACGCCAGGGACGCAGGGATGGGCGGCATCGTCTGCGCGGCGACGGAAGCGCAGAAACTGCGCGCGATCCTTCAGGACGAACTGGTGATCGTCACGCCCGGGATCCGGCCGAAAGGCAGCGCCGCCGGCGATCAGCGCCGGGTGATGACACCGGAAGACGCGATCCGGGCCGGGAGCGACTATCTCGTTGTCGGACGGCCGATCTCCAAGGCGGACGACCCCGGTGCTGCTGCCGATGCCGTGGTTGCGGAAATCGAAACCGCGCTGCGCTGAGTGCGAATCATTCCCCGGATGCAAAAGGAAACGGCCACCGCTTTCACGGTGGCCAGTTGAAAGACGGCGGTCTTTTTTGAGTTATGCCGCCTGATTGTCGCCGACAGCCGCCGACCGCAGCACCATGCCGTAGAGGTCGCGCGGATCGTCCGGGTCCGCGAGAAGGTCGAGCTTCTCGAAATGGCCCGTGGTCGGCAGAAGATCACGGATGTAACGCAGGGCCGCAAAGTCCTCGATGGCAAAGCCGACACTATCGAACAGGGTGATCTGATCCTCCGATGTGCGTCCCGCCGCCTTGCCGGCATAGACCCGCCAGAGTTCAGTGACCGTATGATCCTCGGGAAGCTGCTGCAGTTCACCCTCGATCCGTGTCTGCTCGGGCAGTTCGACAAAGATGTCGGAGCGCAGAAGAATATCCTTGTGCAGCTCCGTCTTGCCGGGACAGTCGCCGCCGATCGCGTTGATATGCACGCCTGAGCCGACCATGTTGTCGGTCAGGATCGTTGCGTATTTCTTGTCAGCGGTGACCGTCGTGATGATCTGTGCGCCCTCGATAGCATCTTCCGGGGTCTTGCAGATGGTTACGTTCAGGCCGGAATAGGCGAGGTTCCGCTCCAGGCGCAGGCTTGCCTTCACATCGATGTCGTAGGCTCGGATATCCGTGATCCCGAGCATTTCCTTGAACGCCAGGCACTGAAAATCCGACTGGGCGCCGTTGCCGATGATCGCCATCGTGGTCGATCCCTTCGGCGCCAGATACTTCGCCGCCAGAGCCGAGGTGGCCGCTGTCCGCAGCGCCGTCAGGATGGTCATTTCGGTGAAAAGAACCGGGTATCCGGTCGACAGTTCGGACAGCACGCCGAACCCTGTCACCGTCTGCAGGCCCTCGCGCACATTCTGAGGGTGGCCGTTGACGTATTTGAAGCCAAAAGTCTCCCCGTCGCTGGTCGGCATCAGCTCGATCACGCCCTGCGGCGCATGGGCCGGAATGCGCGGCTTCTTGTCGAAGCTCTCCCAGCGCAGGAAGTCCTGCTCGATGTAATCGGCAATGCCTCTGATTGCCTTTTCAACGCCGATCGTGCGGATGTTGCGCATCATGTCATCCACGCTCACGAAAGGAACAAAGGCGAGTTCGGACGGTTTCGGATTGTGATTGTGACGTATCATTGAAAAGCCCTCTAGAAGCTGCGGGTCGGACGGTCGAAGACGCGGCGCCCGAAAAGACTGCCGGTGAGGTCGACCATGAGGCGCGCGGTTTTTCCGCGTTCGTCCAGGAAAGGATTGAGTTCGACGAGATCGAGCGAAGTCACGAGGCCGCTGTCGTGCAGCAGTTCCATGACAAGGTGCGCTTCGCGAAACGTCGCACCGCCGGGAACCGTCGTTCCCACCGCGGGCGCGATTTCCGGGTCGAGAAAATCGACGTCGAGGCTGACGTGGAGAAGTCCGTTCTGAGCCCGGACCCGGTCCAGGAACGGGCGCATGAGGCCGGCAATGCCTTCCTCGTCAATCCGGCGCATGTCGCTGACACCGACACCGTGACTGAGCAGCATGTCGCGCTCAGCCGCATCGATGGACCTGACGCCGAGGATTTCGACATTCGCCGGGTCGACCGGATGGTACAGGGGTTCCCCCAGCAGATCGTCGAACCCGGGAAGACCGCAGGCGAAGGCCAGTGGTGTTCCGTGCAGATTGCCGCTGTCCGTGCTGTCGAGCGTGTGGAAATCGGAATGGGCGTCCAGCCAGAGCACGAAAAGCGGACGGCCGCGTTCTGCGGCGGCCCGTGCCTGACCGGACAAGGTCCCCGCCGCCATGGCATGATCGCCGCCGAGATAGATCGGGACGACAGCCTGCCGCCCGAGATCGGCGGCCTTGGCGTGGAGCGCGCGCGTCCAGCCTGCATAAGACCGGAAATTCCTCAGAACCGGGTTCGGCGAAGACAGGTCACCGACCTCGGCCGGATAGAGATTGCCGTGATCGCTCACCGTGTGGCCCAGCGCCTTCAGCTGTTCGACAAGACCCGCCGTACGGAAGGCATCGGGACCCATCAGGCAGCCCCTTTGACCTGCGCCATCGTCAACGGGTGCGCCAACCAGCGCAATCTGTTTTGCAGTCACGTTCAAATCAGCCTCCAACCGAACCTTCGCCTTGAAATGTGCGGAAATCCGGTGGCGGAGTAAATCCAGTCTCTTGAACAAATGAATAGTTAAATTTATCATTTTGGAAGGTAAAACTGTTCAAAATGGTCTTATGGATGATCTGGATCTGAGATTAATCACGCTTCTACGCCATGATGGACGCCGATCGGTGTCCGATCTGGCAAGCGATCTCAAGGTGTCGCGGGCAACGGTCCGCGCGCGCATGGAGAAATTGCAGGCCAGTGGAGAGATTCTCGGATTTACGGCTGTTCTGCGCGACGACTGGCGGGATCTGCCGATCCGGGCGGTCACGCTGCTGGTGGTCGACGGGCACAACACGGATCCGGTGATCCGGTCCTTGAGCGCGATGACGGAAGTGCGGGCCATCCATTCCACCAACGGCAAATGGGATCTTGTGCTGGATATCGCCACACGGGACCTTGCCGCCTTCGACGACGCGCTCAACCGGATCCGCCTGATCGAGGGCATTGCCGCCTCGGAGACCAATATCCTGCTCAACACGCGCAAGGGCCCTGCCGTTCTTCCGAACTGAGAAAGCTCCGCCTCGCAAAACGGGTCGCGTGCGGGTGAAACGACGCTTACATTGGCTTCAGAGTTGATCAGATGACGAGTTCAAAATGACCAAGGCAATCGACCTTTCCAGTCTTGCCCCGGGACCGGAGCCGATCTCGGTGGGCAAAGAGGCGGCAGAAAACTATGCAGTCGTCCGGCAGACCCTGAAAAGGATCACGCTGGACTGGCGTGAACAGCCAACGCTGGAAATGCTTGCAAAGGAAGCCGGATTGCAGCCGATCCAGCTGCAGCGCGTGTTTTCGCGCTGGGCGGGCCTGACGCCCAAGCAGTTCCTGCAGGCGATCACGCTGGACCACGCGAAGGCACTCCTGCGCGACTCCGCAAGCGTCCTCGACGCCTCCTACGAGGTCGGCCTCTCCGGTTCGTCCCGCCTGCATGACCTCTTCATCACGCATGAAGCCATGACACCGGGCGACTACCGGGCCCGCGGCGCAGGCCTCACGATCGCCTACGGATTTCATCCATCCCCCTTCGGACAGGTCCTGATCATGGTCACAGACAAGGGTCTGGCCGGTCTCGGGTTCGCGGACCCGGGCGAAGAAGAAAGCGCGCTGGAGGACATGTGCGGCCGCTGGCCGGCGGCAAACTATGTCCACGACCAGGACGCGACCGGCTCTTATGCCGCGCGCGTCTTCGATCCGGGACAATGGCAGGAGGATCAGCCGCTCAACGTGGTGATGATCGGAACGGATTTCGAAATCCGGGTCTGGCAGACCCTCCTCAAGATCCCGATGGGACAGGCGGCAACCTATGCCGACGTGGCGGCCTCGATCGGAAAGCCAAAGGCCTCGCGCGCCGTCGGATCCGCGGTCGGGCGCAATCCGATCTCCTTCGTGGTGCCGTGCCACAGGGTGCTGGCCAAGGGCGGCAAGATCGGCGGCTACCACTGGGGCCTCACCCGTAAACGCGCCATCCTCGGCTGGGAAACCGGGCTGTCGGGACCGGTGCTGGAGTGTGTTTGAGTGCACGAATAGGAAACGAGAATGATACCCCCACCCCTAACCCCTCCCCACAAGGGGGAGGGGGATTGCGCACTGCCTAAAACAATCAGACCAACCAAACGGTGAGGGTTTCCCTGAACCGCCGATTTCCTGGTGAAGCCTGGTTCCCCTCCCCCTTGTGGGGAGGGGTTAGGGGTGGGGGTATCGATCAGTCGAGAGCAAGACGCCGTCTGATATCGAGCACAACCCCTTCGAGGTTCTCGGACACGTCGAGAGACGAATAGCGGATAACTTGAAAGCCCTGAGAACTGAGCCAGGTATCCCGCCGCTTGTCATGCGCCATCTGCTGTCTCGACGCATGCACATCGCCGTCAATTTCGATGATGATTTTCTTCGCGAAAACAACAAAGTCGACAATGTAGGCGCCAACCGGCGCCTGTCTACGAACCCGCACCCCTTCGGCCTTGAGTTCTCGGAGCGCACGCCAAAGCACTTTCTCGCCCTTCGTCTGATCCTGTCGCAGGGCTTTTGCAAGAGCCCTCGTTTGTTCGCTGATCCGGGTCGGTGCCACGCCGACCGCACCTAATGCACCGGCCCTTCCGGCATCGGGTAGTTTCCGGTGATTTCCCAGCCGAAGGACGCAATGCGTTCGGCGGCGACGGGGGTCAGGTCGCCGGTGATGAGGAAATCGACGCCGGTGGGCGGAAACGGCAACCCGGCGAGGCCCTCGTGGATCGACGAGAAGGTCTGCGCGACCGTCTGGGTCCAGGCGACCATGTCGAGCGGCAGCACAACGGCGGCGAGGCCGTCCTTGCGGATGGCGACCGGAATACCGTTCACCTGCCTGATCTGGCCAAGGCCGGAAATCACCCGGTTATAGGTTTCCAGAAGCACGACCCGGCGGAGCTGGAAATAGGCGATGTCCCGGCTTTCCGCGTCTGCCGCCTTGGCCGCGATCAGATCGAGATCCTGGACGGTCGGCATGGCCTGCAGCTGATAGGCGATGATCGCTCTTTCGGTTGCGGTGTAAAACGGGTTGGCCGCGATGCGCGAGATGATGTCTTCGGAAACACCTGCGGCCCGGAAGGTTGCCGCCGTGCGTTCCGCCAGTTCCGCCGGCGTGCTGTCGACGATCAGGTTTCTGAAATTGTCGGCCTGGCGTGCGGCAGAGACAATCATGCCGCCCGGCAAGAGTGCCGTAATCGCGGTGACCGTCCAGCTGCCGGCGGTCGTGACGCTTGCCGTTTCGTTCAGCTTGTCCGACAGCGGCTTGTAGAACGTATAGGGGTCGACGCCGAGCTGAACCGCAAGTTCGCGTTCCGCCTGTGCCTGTCCCGTGATAGCCTTTGCGATGTCGGCAGGAGACCCGCCTTTCCCCGATACGGCGTCGCCGACACCCTTGGTCAGCCTGCCGAACATCCGGCCAACACCGGAGACAGTGCTCTTGGCGGTCCCGACCGGATCGGTGACGGTGCTTTCCACGAAATCGACGGGTTTCTTGGCCGCTTCCTTCAGGCCGTCGAGAAAACTGGCGTCGTTCTTCAGGCCTTCCAGCGCAATCAGGACCTTGATCTCCCCGAGCCGGAGTTTCAGGAGGCCATCGCCCTCGATCTGCTCGACACCCAGATCCGTCTGCAACTGGTAGATCCGCAGGAACCCGTCACTGCGCACCGGTGACAGGACCGCGTAGCCCGGACCGTTTTCCTTGCCCTTGAGGACGACGGAGGGATCCTGTTCGGGCGGCGTTTCATATTGTTCCGAGAGAGAAAGCGCCGGTGCCAGCGAAAGCGTCACGCTGAGCAGCAGAGCGGTGGCGGCCGTTGAGAGCCTGAAAAACGTTTGCATCGAACCGGTCTCCGTCACAGGTCCGGCGATGCGTCAGTCCGGGGCTGTCCCGTTCCGCGCCAAAGCTTCGCCGGCCAGGTAAAGCGAACCGCAAATCAGGATCCTGGGCGGCTCGCCGTCCTTTTCGGCACAAGCTGCCACATCTGCCAGCGCCGCGTCCAGTGACTGGAACGGCGTTGCCTCCAATCCGGCGCACCGGGCAAGGTCCGCCAACTCTTCCGGTGTCCTGGCCGTGGTGGT
The DNA here is from genome assembly GCF_965229775.1 of Roseibium sp. Classification (GTDB taxonomy): domain Bacteria; phylum Pseudomonadota; class Alphaproteobacteria; order Rhizobiales; family Stappiaceae; genus Roseibium. The sequence continues at coordinate 1,707,802 of NZ_OZ245929.1, read as the reverse complement.
CGAAACGATCGGAACCGTGCCGACATGGCGCACCAGGCCGTGGAAGGGACGGAAAAACCCGACGGGGTCCTTGGTCGTCAGCATCCCGGAGACGACATAGAGCGGGCGCGGAGACCTCTCCTCAAGCTCGCCCATGAACTCGGCCACGGAAACCCCGGCACCCGGGTTGTGACCGCCATCGACCCAGACTTCGGCCCCGCCGGGGCACATCTCAAGCAAATGCCCGTGCGTGATCGGCTGGAGACGGCCCGGCCAGTTGACCGATTTGAGGCCCTGTTCGATCGTCGGCTCGTCGGGCAGCATCCCGGCTGCCTTCAGGGTGGCGATCGCGACCCCGGCATTGGCAAGCTGATGGCTTCCGCCCAGAACGGGCAGCGGCAGGTCGATCAGGCCGTCATCATCCTGAAAGGCCATCCGGCCCTGATCGGGATGCGCGGTAAAATCCTGTCCCAGGATCTTGAGAGGTGCCCGGTTGCGCGCCGCCTGGCGGACGATCGCCGGAAACGCCTCTTCGGGCTGGGACGCGGACACAACCGGAACCCCCGGCTTGATGATCCCGGCCTTTTCGACGGCAATGTCGGCCAGATCATCACCGAGAAATTTCTCGTGATCCATCGAAACCGGCGTGATCACGGTTGCCGCCGGATGGTCGATCACGTTGGTCGCATCGAGCCGGCCGCCGAGACCGACTTCCAACAGAAGAATGTCGGCCGGATTTTCGGCAAAGATCAGGAAGGCCGCAGCCGTGGTGATTTCGAAGAACGTGATTGCGCCGCCCGCATTGGCATCCTCGCAGCGCTGCAGGGCGTCGTAGAGAACGGGATCGGACACGAAGCCGCCATCCGTCCCGACACGGATCCGTTCATTGAACGCCACCAGGTGCGGCGACGTGTAGACATGGCAGCGCTTTCCCGAGGCTTCCAGGATCGCGCGCATGGTCGCGGTGACGGAGCCCTTGCCGTTTGTCCCGGCGATATGAATCACCGGCGGCAGTTTTCGCTCCGGATTGCCGAGGGCATCGAGCAGGCGGTGCATCCGGCCGAGAGACAGGTCAATCTCCTTGGGATGCAGGGCCAGCAGTCTGTCCAGGATTTTCGTAACTTGATCCAAGGCGCCCTCCGAAGGGTCCTCTGTCCCGTGTTTCGCTCTCAAACGGCTTTAGGAGATTGCCGGCAGCTTGACAAGCGGACCTGGCGAATTTGTCCTTTTGTGCCGCTTCCGCGACATTTTTGGGAAAGTTTCGCTGAAATGCGGCGGTGCTACGAGCTCTTCTGCTCGGTGTCGCCGCCGTCGGTTTCATCGCTCGCCGCCTCTACCGGTGGGGTCTCGGCCGCAGCTTCCTCGACCGTCTCCTCAACGGCAGGTTCCTCGATCTTCGGCAGCTCCACCTCGCGTTTCAGCAAGATGCCGCAGATGCGGGAGATCGTTTCCTTCATCTCCTGGCGCGGCACGACCATGTCGATCATGCCGTGGTCGAGCAGATACTCGGCCGTCTGGAAGTCTTCCGGAAGTTTCTCGCGGACGGTCTGTTCGATCACACGCCGGCCGGCAAAGCCGATCTGGGCTCCCGGTTCGGCAATGTGAACGTCGCCGAGCATGGCGTAGGAGGCCGAAACGCCGCCGGTGGTCGGGTTCGTCAGCACGACGATATAGGGAAGCCCGGCTTCCCGCAGCATCTGGACGCCGACGGTCGTGCGCGGCATCTGCATCAGCGACAGGATGCCCTCCTGCATACGGGCGCCGCCGGAGGCCGCGAACATGACGAACGGGGTCTTGTCTTCAACCGCCTTCATCATTCCGGCCAGTATGGCTTCACCTGCCGCCATGCCGAGGGAGCCGGCGATGAAATCAAAATTCTGGACGGCAATGGTCATGTCCATGCCGTTGACCTTGCCCTGCGCGACCAGAATTGCCTCGTCTTCGCCGGATTTCGACCGCGCTTCCTTCAGGCGATCCGTATAGCGCTTGGAGTCGCGGAACTTGTGCGGATCGGCCTGAACATCCGGCGTGTCGACATCCGTATAGGTTCCGTCGTCAAAAAACGCCTCGACGCGCTTGCGGGCCGGCATGCGCATGTGATGACCGGAATTCGGCACGACCCAGAGATTGGCTTCCAGGTCCCGATGAAACACCATTTCACCGGTCTCGGGATCCTTGATCCAGAGATTTTCCGGGACTTCGCGCTTTTTCCAGAGGTCGCGAATCTTGGGGCGTACGATAGAGTTGATCCAGTTCACGTCAGGCGCGTCCGTTTCCTCGAGTAATGACCAGATCAACGGATGTGCCATCGGGAGCGACTGAACATCCAGGAGTTGACCGTTTCCAACTTGATCGAGCGTCGCTGCATGTTCCTTCAAACGCACGATGCTCCAGGCGAAGATATGGGGTTCGCCGCAATTCCTTCAATCGGACCGCCCGATCAGGCCGAGCGCGCCCGCGCGCAGCCGGACGCCAGGTCGGCGACAACGTCTGCGACAGCCTTGACAGTGCTGTCGGTCGCCTTTCCCGCCTCGTCCAGGCTGTCGCGAATGGCATTCACCAGAACCGAGCCGACAACCACACCATCCGCATCCTTGCCGATCACGGCTGCCTGGTCGGCGGTTTTCACGCCGAATCCGACCGCGACCGGCAGATCCGTGTGCTTCTTGATCCGGTTGACAGCCGCCGTCACCCGGCCGGTGTCGGCAATGTTGGCGCCGGTGATACCCGTCACCGAGACGTAATAGACGAAACCGGATGTGTTTGCCAGAACGGCGGGAAGGCGCTTGTCGTCGGTCGTGGGGGTTGCCAGGCGGATGAAGTTGAGCCCGGCATCAAGCGCCGGCAGGCAGAATTCGTCGTCGGCCTCGGCCGGAAGATCAACGATGATGAATCCGTCGACACCGGCTTCCTTGGCGACATGAACGAATTGCTTCGGATCGCGCACATAAATGGGATTGTAGTAACCCATCAGGATGATGGGCGTATCGTCGTCCTGCTCTCGGAATTTGCGCACCATGTCCAGTGTCTTGTCCATGGTTTGCCCGGCGGCAAGCGCCCGCTGGTTGCCGAGCTGGATCGGAATACCTTCGGCCATCGGATCGGAAAAGGGCATGCCGAGCTCGATGATGTCGGCGCCGGCTTCGGGGAGCGCGTTCAGGACCGCCTGCGAAGTCGCCAGGTCCGGGTCGCCTGCGGTGATGAAGGTCACCAGTGCCGGCCGGCCTGCTTCCGCACAAGCCTTGTAGCGGCGATCGATACGCGTTTCCGTCATGCAGCTAAACCCCTGCCGCAGGTCACGCGGCTTTGTTTCTCAATTTGAACTGAGTGCGATGTAGGGGAGCAGACAAGCGGATGTCAATGAAGATCGTCGCTATGGGGCAAGATGCCCGTCAGACCTGGAACAAAACGGCAAAGGCCTGGCCGGATGGCCAGGCGCATCGGTTCAACGCTTGAAGTGCTTGTTGAAGGCGTAGCTGGAGATTTCGGTGCGGTCCAGGCCAAGCTGCGCGAGTTCGCTGGTGTTCATCCGGTTCAGGCGTTCAAACTCGGTCGCGGCGCGATGAGCAGAGCGGATGTCACGGACAAAACCTGTCAGAAGATCGAATTTCATTTCGTGTTCCCTTCGTTCTGGTCGGACGGTGTCGTTCTCCCGTCCCTGTCCGCCAATCAACATAGGCTTTGCTGCAGCGCACACAACAGACAAGATTGCATTGCAGCACTGCCACTTTCGAATGGCTGAACAGCCAAATGGCGCCGACACCTGAGCAATTTGCATAGCTGGCTTATCGGCTCTGCAGAAAATACCGGTTCAAATGTGCACAAAGTGCACTTATTGTCCGTGCCAGAGGAAACAACACAAGGAGCCGAAAATGGCCCATTCCCTGTTCGAGCCGGCCCCACCGCCCCTGCACGAGAAAATCTGGCGGCGTGTCAGAGATCTCAATTTCAGCGCTCCTTCGCGCGATCCCCGGTCGACGGAAACCGTGAAAGGAACCGACCCGGCATTGCTCCGGCAGGCAGCGCGCCTGGATGCGCGCGGCCGGCTGGAGCTTCTGGAAAACGTCCTGATTTCAAAGCCGATCGGAAAATAAAACGGCCGCGCACCGTTGGGTACGCGGCCTGTTTATACCAACTATCTATGAAGGTTGGTATTAGTCCGGCAATCCGGTTACATCTCAAAACCCAGCATCTGCCCGACGGCAAAGACGTCCTTGTCGCCGCGGCCACACAGGTTCATGACAAGGATCTGGTCCTTGTCCATCTGCGGCGCGAGCTTGACGACCTGGGCCAGGGCATGCGCGGGTTCCAGGGCCGGGATGATGCCTTCGACGCGCGTCAGCATCTGGAAGGCATCCAGAGCCTCGGTGTCCATGATCGGCACGTATTCCACGCGGCCGATTTCCTTGAGCCAGGAATGCTCCGGACCGATACCCGGATAGTCGAGACCGGCTGAGATCGAGTGGCCTTCGAAAATCTGGCCGTCGTCGTCCTGGAGAAGATAGGTCCGGTTGCCGTGCAGCACGCCGGGCTTGCCGGCGGTCAGGGACGCGCAGTGCTCCTCGCCGACGAGGCCGCGTCCGCCCGCTTCCACGCCGTAGATCCTGACGTCCTTGTCGTCGAGGAACGGATGAAACAGGCCGATTGCGTTGGACCCGCCGCCAACGGCCGCCACGAGCGCGTCCGGAAGACGGCCCTCGGCCTCGAGCATCTGCTCGCGCAGCTCCTTGCCGATCACCGACTGGAAGTCACGCACCATCTCCGGATAGGGATGGGGACCGGCAGCGGTTCCGATCAGGTAGTAGGTATCCTCGACGTTCGTCACCCAGTCACGCAGGGCTTCGTTCATGGCGTCCTTGAGCGTGCCGGCGCCCGCCGTCACCGGGACGATCTCCGCGCCGAGAAGCTTCATGCGGAAGACGTTCGGCTTCTGGCGCTCGACATCGGTTGCGCCCATGTAGACAACACAGGGCAGGCCGAAGCGCGCGCAGACGGTTGCGGTTGCAACGCCATGCTGGCCCGCACCTGTCTCGGCGATGATACGCGTCTTGCCCATGCGCTTGGCCAGCAGGATCTGGCCGAGACAGTTGTTGATCTTGTGCGACCCGGTGTGGTTCAGCTCGTCGCGCTTGAAATAGATCTTCGCGCCGCCAAGCTCCCGGGTCAGGCGCTCGGCGAAATAGAGCGGCGAGGGCCGGCCGGTATAATGCTTGTTGAGCGTCTCGATCTCCGCATGGAACTCGGGATCGTTCTTGGCGTCCTTGTAGTGCTGTTCCAGATCGAGGATCAGCGGCATCAGGGTTTCAGCGACATAGCGACCGCCGAAAATGCCGAAATGTCCCCGATCGTCCGGACCTGTCCGGATGCTGTTCGCCATATCGTTCACGCGTTTACTCCTTCACCCGGGCGAGGCCGGAAATCATGCGCTTCTGGCCGCCGCCATGAAAGCGCGAATTAATTCGCTGTCCTTGACGCCCTTCTCCCGCTCGACGCCGGAAGAGACATCAACGGCCGACACGCCGCTTTGCCGAATTGCATCGGCGACATTGGCCGGGTCCAATCCCCCTGACAGAAGGAAAGGTTTGTTCAGGTCCAGATCCTTCAAAAGGGTCCAGTCATAGGATACACCGTTTCCGCCGGGCAACTCGGACCCCTTGGGCGGCTTGGCATCGAACAGGATCCAGTCCGCTACAATAGAGTAGTAATGCGCGCGTTCCAGATCTTCGCGGTCGGCAACGGACAGGGCCTTCATGACCTTCGTGCCCTGCATGACCTTGGCTGCTGCCAGGGCTTCCGGCGCTTCCGAGCCATGAAACTGGAAGATATCCGGATTGACCAGCTCCCGGATCCGCGACAATCCGTCCGGGTCCATGTCGACGGTCACCGCGACAATCTGGGATTTACCGCGCGCCATGTCGGCAAGCTTGCACGCCTTGCTGAGCGACACGTGGCGCGGGCTCTTGGGAAAGAACATCAGACCGACCATGTCGGCGCCTGCGTCCAGCGCCGCTTCCATGGTTTCCTCGGTCGAAAGGCCGCAGATTTTGACTTTCACATCGGACATGGGATCGAGGTATCGCCGCTGCAGAACCGTTTGTCAAAAGGGGATTTTGCGCTTATTGCGTCGCCCTGGCTTCAAAAATGGCCAAGGCAATCCGAATGACCCGGTTTCCGGCTTCGTTTCCGCGTTTCAGAGCATGCAGGCAGATTGAATGCTTCACTACCGTCACTCTTGGGCAGACCAGCAGAAAACGATCGTCTTTCTTCATGCGGCCGGTTTCGACGGCCGTATCTGGAAACAGGCCGCGGAACAGCTCACCGATTTCCATTGCGTCTGCCCCGACCTGCCCGGTCATGGCCAGTCCAAGACCGTGCCGGTCACGGATTTCGACGCTGCGAGCGATGCTGTCGCGGAGCTGATCGACCGTGTCGGCAAGGGCCCGGTGTGCCTTGCCGGCCTTTCCATGGGATCCTATATCGGCTTCCGGCTGCTGGCCCGGTACCCGCATCTTGTCGAAAGCGCCGTCTTCAGCGGTTTTCAGCATGTGCCGATCGAGGTTTCCGGGATCATGCGCGCGTTGATGACTGCCTCGTCCTTCATGATGAATTCCCGCAAGAACCGGGAAAAGATGGCCCGGTCTATCGGCGTCAACGACCCGAGCCTTGTCAGCCAGAGGGGCGGCCGCCCCAATGCCTCGTCAAAGACCATGCGGAAGATCAGCTCGCTGGCGCTGGATTTCGATGTCGCCGCCGACCTTCAAAGCATCGAAACGCCTACGCTCGTCCTTGCCGGTGAGACCGAACATCCGTCCATCCTGTCGGCCTTGCCGGCCTTTCAGTCCGGAATGCCGCATTGCACCGCCCGCATCATCCCCGGGCTGGGCCATGGCTGGATCGCGACCGAACCGGACCTCTTCGCGCAAACCCTGCGCGCCTGGTTTCTGCAGGAGCCCTTGCCGGAAGGTCTCAACGCTGTGGCCGATGCTTGACGTTTGGATCGATCGCGCCGGCCGGTCCTTTTTCCTGGTCATCCCTGCCAAGGCAGGGACCTTGTAACCCTTTGTTTCGCCTTCTTTATCTTTCTCCAGCTGTCCGGATTACCGGTTCCGGATCTTGCCGCTGTTGCGGCAAACCGGGCCAACACCCCGGCTCTCCGATCCCGGATCTCCTTTCAGTCGTCCGGGATGACTCCGGTGAGGTTAGACTCAATTTCGTCATCCCGGACGCAGCGCAGCGAAGATCCGGGATCGGGGAGCCAGTGCTGTTCGAGAAAAGTAACCGCGCGCGGCGCATAAGAGCGATTGCGGTCTTGTCAAAAATACGTCCGTTCCCGTGAATTGGTCCTCACTGGTTCAACGTGAGATAGAGATCGCGCCAATCGGGATTCAGCTTTTCGATCAGCTCGAATTTCCAGCGCCGCCGCCATCGCTTGATTTGTTTTTCTCTTGTTATGGCAGCAGCAATTTCGATGTGGCTCTCGTACCAGACCAGTGTTTTCGTACCGTATTTCTCTGAGAACCCTTCGATAAGACCCTCGCGATGCTCGTAAACTCTTCGAGCCAAATCCGTTGTGACACCGGTGTACAGCGTTTCATAGGGCCGCGACGCGAGGATATAGACCCAGGCTGTCACTTCAGTGATCCGTTGCCTTTCTTCTGTGGCTCTCCGATCCCGGATCTCCTTTCAGTCGTCCGGGATGACTAGGGTAAGGTTAGACAAATTTCGTCATCCCGGACGCAGCGGAGCGAAGATCCGGGATCGGGGAGCCACGAAAGCCTGAAAAGTGCAAACCCTCACGACACGTTGTAGGCGGCGATGGCGGCCATGTTGACGATGTCGCTGTCCTTGGCGCCGATGGGAAGGATCTGGATGGACTTGTCGAAGCCGGTCAGGAGCGGGCCGATGACGGTGGCGCCGCCGAGTTCCTGCAGCATCTTGGTGGAGATCGACGCGGAGTGGAAGGCGGGCATGACCAGGACGTTGGCGGGGCCGGAGAGCCGGCAGAACGGATAGGCCGCCATCCGGTCCATGTTCAGGGCAACGTCCGCGGCCATGTCGCCGTCATATTCGAAGTCCACCCGGCGGCGATCGAGGATCTTGACCGCCTCGATGACTTTCTCGGAGCGCTCGCCGCGCGGATGGCCAAATGTGGAATAAGCCAGCATCGCAACCCGCGGCTCATAGCCGAGCTTGCGCGCGACATGGGCGGCCTCCTCGGCAATATCGGCCAGTTCTTCCGAATTGGGCATGTCGATCACGGCGGTGTCGGCAATCACGACGTTGCGGCCGCGCACGAGGGCAAGGGAGACGCCGATCACCCTGTGACCGGGCTTCGGGTCGATGGTTGCTTTCACCGTGTCCAGCGCCACGGAATAATTCCGGGTCAGACCGGTGACCATGGCATCCGCGTCTCCGCGGGCAACCATGATCGCGCCCCAGTAGTTCCGGTCGTTGTTGACCATGCGCTGGCAGTCACGCAGCAGGTAGCCGCGCCGCTGCAGGCGGCCATAAAGGTATTGCGCATAGTCGGCATTGCGGTCGGACAGGCGCGCGTTTTGAATGGAAATGCCGGGACGGTCGATATCGACACCCGCCTGGTGCGCCATGTTGGTGATCTCGTCTTCCCGGCCGATCAGGATCGCCTCGCCAAGGCCCTGCGCGACAAACGCCGCCGCCGCGCGGATCACCGGCTCTTCCTCGCCTTCTGCAAAGACCACACGTTTCGGCTGCTGGCGTACCTTGCTGAAAATCCGCTGCAGCGTGCCGGCAATCGGGTCACGCCGGGCGGACAGCTGGAGCTTGTAGGCTTCCATGTCGACGATCGGACGCTTGGCAACGCCCGAATCCATCGCCGCCTGCGCAACGGCGGGCGGGATGGCGCTGATCAGCCGCGGATCGAACGGCACGGGAATGATGTATTCGGGGCCGAATTTCGGCCGGTTGCCCCGATAGGCGGCCGCGACCTCGTCGGGCACTTCCTCGCGGGCGAGCTGTGCAAGCGCCTGAGCACAGGCAACCTTCATGTCGTCGTTGATCGTGGTCGCGTGGACGTCGAGCGCGCCGCGGAAAATATAGGGAAAGCCGAGTACGTTGTTGACCTGGTTCGGATAATCCGACCGGCCTGTCGCGACAATGGCGTCGTCGCGGACAGCGGCGGCCTCTTCCGGCGTGATCTCCGGGTCGGGGTTCGCCATGGCAAAGATGATCGGGTTCGGTGCCATGACACGCAGCATGTCCGGCGTCAGGGCACCCTTGACCGAAACCCCGAAGAAGACGTCCGCCCCCTTCATCGCATCATAGAGCGAGCGGTCGGAGGTTTCGATGGCATGCGCGGACTTCCACTGGTTCATGCCTTCGGTTCGGCCCTTGTAGATCACGCCCTTGGTGTCGCAGAGCGTGATGTTGTCGTGCGGGATGCCCATCGCCTTGACGAGTTCGATGCAGGCGATGCCCGCGGCACCGGCACCGTTGCAGACGACCTTGGTCGTTTTCATGTCGCGGCCGGTCAGGTGCAGGGCGTTGAAGAGCCCGGCGGCGGCGATGATCGCCGTGCCATGCTGGTCGTCATGGAACACGGGGATGTCCATCAGTTCGCGCAGGCGCTGCTCGATGATGAAACAGTCTGGCGCCTTGATGTCCTCCAGGTTGATCCCGCCGAAGGAGGGGCCGAGATAACGGACGGAATTGATGAATTCCTCCACGTCCTGGGTTTCGACTTCCAGATCGATGGAATCGACGTCGGCAAACCGCTTGAACAGGACCGACTTGCCCTCCATGACCGGTTTGGAGGCAAGTGCACCGAGATTGCCGAGACCGAGGATGGCGGAGCCATTGGAAATCACGGCGACGAGGTTTCCCTTCGTCGTGTAGTCATAGGCCCGGCTCGGATCTTCCGCGATCGCCAGTACCGGCACCGCCACGCCCGGCGAATAGGCGAGCGACAGGTCGCGCTGCGTCGCCATCGGTTTGGTCGGTGTGACTTCCAGTTTTCCGGGGCGGCCCTCCTGGTGAAACTGCAGTGCTTCCTGGTCGGTAAAACTGATGCTTGTTTTCGGCGAAGACTTATCGGTGGACATGGCGCGGGCGTTTCCTCTTCGTCGCACTTCTTGATGAGGCGGGGACCTGACCTTATCCCCTGGAAAATGAAGCCTCAAGCCAAGATGGCATACCCCTTTTGTGGAATGACGGCCAAGGTTTGCTACGTATTTCACATGAGTGAACAGAGCGCGCAGAAAATCGCCCCGGCAGACCAGAAGGTCACGCCGATGATGGCCCAGTTTTTGGAAATCAAGTCCGCCAATCCGGACAGCCTGCTGTTCTACCGGATGGGCGATTTCTACGAACTCTTCTTCGACGACGCGGAAGTTGCCTCGCAGGCCCTCGGCATCACGCTCACCAAGCGCGGCAAGCATCAGGGTGCCGACATCCCGATGTGCGGCGTGCCGGTTCATGCCGCCGACGACTACCTGCAGAAGCTCATCGCCAAGGGACACAGGGTTTCCGTCTGCGAACAGACAGAGGATCCGGCCGAGGCGAAGAAACGCGGCTCGAAATCCGTGGTGCGCCGGGATGTGGTGCGCCTGGTCACGCCAGGGACACTCACCGAGGAACGCCTGCTGGACGCGGGCACAAGCAATTATCTGATGGCGCTGACCCGTCTGAAAGGCGGGTCCCTGGGCAATGACGCCGTTTTCGGTCTCGCGTGGATCGACATGTCGACCGGGTCGTTCCAGGTTTCGGAGACGGACCAGCAGCGCCTTGCCGCCGACCTGGCGCAGGTGTCGCCGCGCGAACTGATCCTTGCCGATACGCTCTTGCAGGAGAGCGACCTTCGCCTTGTCGCGGAACAATCGGGAAGCGCCCTCTCACCGGTCCCGCGCGCCTTCTTTGACAGCTCGACGGCCAGCGACAGGCTGGGTCAGTATTTCGGCGTGAAGACCCTCGACGGCTACGGAACCTTCAGCCGGGCGGAACTTTCGGCCGCCGCCGGCATCCTGTCCTATATCGAACGCACGCAGCTTGGCGAACGCCCGCCGCTCGACCCGCCCGTGCGCGAGGCAGGGGCGGGCCGCATGCTGATCGACCCGGCGACACGGGCCAATCTGGAGCTCGCGCGCACGCTGTCCGGAGAGAAGCAGGGGTCGCTGCTCGCCACCATCGACAGAACGGTCACCGGAGGCGGCTCGCGTTTGCTGGCCAGCCGCCTTGCCGGGCCGCTGGTCAATGTCGGCGCCATAACGGAGCGGCACGATTCGGTTGCCTACTTCCTCACCAACGAGATCATGCGGGAAGGCCTGCGCCAGACGCTGAAAGGAGCGCCGGACATGGCCCGGGCTCTTTCCAGGATCGCGCTCAATCGCGGCGGGCCTCGCGATATCCTGAGCGTTGCACAGGGCCTCGCCGCCGCCCGCGCGGTTCTCGATCAGACCCGGATCGGGGACATTCCCGAAGAAATCACCGAGGCCCGGCAAAGCCTTGAGCACGCGCCGCACGCTCTCGGCGATCAGCTCGTTTCAGCGATCAGGGAAGAGCCGCCGCTCCTGAAACGGGACGGCGGGTTCATCGCCACGGGTTACAGTTCCGATCTTGATGAGTTGCGCGCGCTGCGCGACGAAAGCCGCAAGGTCATCGCCAAGCTGCAGGCAGACTATTCCGAGGAACTCGGCCTACGCTCCCTGAAGATCAAGCACAACAACGTGCTCGGCTGGTTCATCGAAGCCCCGACCGCGCAGACGGAAAAACTGACCGCCGATCCGACGCGCTTCATTCACCGGCAGACCATGGCCGGCGCGATGCGCTTCACCACCACCGAGCTGGCGGACCTGGAATCGAAGATTGCCAGCGCGGGCGAGCGGGCGCTTGCCATCGAGCTGGAGATCTTCGAGCAGCTGGCGCAGGCGATCATCGCTGCAGGCGGCGCAATCAAGGCCGCTGCGCAGGGTCTCAGCGTGCTGGACGTTTCCGCTGCGCTGGCAAAGCTCGCCCAGGACGAAAACTATGCCAGGCCCGTTGTCGATGACAGCCGCGCCTTCGACATCAGGGACGGCCGCCACCCGGTCGTGGAACGCGCGCTCCGGTCATCGGGCGGTGACAGCTTTGTCGCCAACGACGCCAATCTCGGTCCCGATGCGCCGGAGGAAACCGGCCATATCTGGCTGATTACCGGTCCGAACATGGCCGGTAAATCGACCTTCCTGCGCCAGAACGCCCTGATCGCGGTCCTCGCCCAGATGGGATCCTTCGTTCCGGCAAGCGAGGCTCATATCGGCATTGTCGACCGGCTGTTTTCGCGTGTGGGTGCGGCAGACGATCTCGCGCGGGGCCGGTCTACCTTCATGGTCGAGATGGTGGAAACGGCCGCCATCCTCAATCAGGCAGGCGACCGGTCGCTGGTGATCCTCGATGAGATCGGGCGTGGAACCGCCACCTTCGACGGCCTGTCGATCGCCTGGGCAACGATCGAGCACCTGCACGAGGTCAACAGGTCCCGGGCGCTGTTCGCAACCCACTATCACGAACTGACCGCGCTCTCGGCCAAGCTTGACCGGCTGTCAAATGCGACCGTCTCCGTCAAGGAATGGAACGGCGAGGTCATCTTCCTGCACGAAATCGTTCCCGGCGCTGCCGACCGTTCGTATGGCATCCAGGTCGCGAAACTTGCCGGATTGCCGGCAAAGGTCGTCGAACGGTCAAAACAGGTGCTGGGCCAGCTGGAAGAGCTGGACCGGCGGTCACCGGCGGAGAGCCTGATCGATGAGTTGCCGCTCTTTGCCAGCGTCGCGGCAGTGCCGCCCAGCGCCGTGAGCCCGGCAAACGAACCCGATCCGGTCGTGACGGCGCTGGAAGACATCGATCCGGACGACATGACCCCGAGAGAAGCGCTCGAGGCGCTCTACAGGCTGAAGACACTGCAAACGTGCAACAAGGAGTGACTGCTCTTTTTGCGTGACCCGGCCCGCAAGTCCGACTAGGCTACCCGTACCTGCCTGACCCCTCCATGTGCGGCGATTCCGACAATGTATTCCTTAACGCAACTCCCCCGACAGGTGTTGCTTATCATGCTCTTGCAGTTCATCAAGAGCCTTGGTGCATCCGCGCTCATCCCCCTGATGAGCTTTTTCATCGTTGAAGGTCTCGGGTCCAGTCCATGGCAGGTGGGGTTCTACACGGGTCTGGTGATGCCGCTGACCCTGGTCGCCAACCGATGGGCGGGAGAGCGGCTCGATCACGGCTTTCCGGTCAAACGCCTGCTTCTGATTTCGATCGCGGCCTTCATCGTGGCGACGTCGCTGCTGACCCAGGTTTCCGGTCTGATGATGCTGGTTCTTCTGGTCGCGCCCCTGATGAGCCTCGCCAATATGGGGTCGGGCACGATTTTCACCTACGCGCGCCTCCACGCAGAACAGAACGGACTGGACGTCGCGCGGATCAATTCCTGGCTCCGGATGATGGTGTCTCTTGCCTGGATGATCGGGCCGGCGGCGTCCTTTACCCTGGTTTCCCTGTTCGGCTTCGGGCCCACGTTCCTGAGCGCCTGTGCTGTCGGTGTCTGTTTCCTGGTTCTTGCGTGGACCACGGTGCCCGCCGGCTTCAGATCCGAACGCAGGAAAAAAGACGATGCCGGCAAGGACCCGATCAATTGGGGCTTGCTGATTGCGGGACTGACCTGCTTCGGCTTCATCATCACGAACACGCTGTTTGTCTCCGCAATGCCGCTGTTTTTCGTGAAGGAGATCGGCCTTCCAGGGTCGACGCCCGGGCTGTCCCTGTCCGTCAAGTGCGTGGTCGAGGTGTTCATGATCTTCTGGTCCGTCCGGCTGGCCGAACGCATCGGTATCCGGCAGGTTCTGATGATCGCGGCCATATTGGCGCCAACCAGCATGATCCTGTTCGCACAGGTCAGCGCATTCTGGCATGTGATGGCCGCATCGGTGGTCGAGGGCGCGTATTACGGGCTTTTTGCAGGTGTTTCGATCAGCTACGTGCAGAGCTTTGCGCCCGACCGGCCCGGACGCGCGACCGCCGTTTACATGAACAGCCTGTTCCTGGGCGGCATGATCGGCAGCATCTCGATGGGCATCATCGCCAGTGCAACGGATTTCAAGACCGTGCTCTACGTTGCCGCCGGATCCTCGGTGGTGGCTCTGCTGATCTTGATGGCAACGTTCCGGATGAGACCCGCACCTGCTCAGGACGTCGCCTGAACGCCCCCGGCTTTCGCGACCGAAAGAGCGTTGGCCATGGCGCCGGCAAAGGTCGTCCTGTCGTCCGGGTTGAGGAAGTTGCCCAGATCAACGCTCTCGCCGCGGCTCGTCAGCGTGATCTTGACGACGCCCTCGTCCTCAATCCGGTCGATCGAGAGGCGTACCCAGAAGGGGTTGAAGCGGAACTCCTGATAGCGTTTGCCCGGTCCAACCTTTCGGATGATCAGTTCGTTGCGGGAGACAATCACTTCCTCATGGGTGCGTGCGGACTTGTAGTTCATTCGGAACGCGAACCAGAGCAGCGCGATGTCGAGGCCGAAAAACCCGAAGACCGGCCAGGCGCCAATGCTCCAGAACAAGATGCCGGCGACAAAGCTGACCGCGCCGAAACACAGCATCAGGATCATGAACCCGTTCGGCCCCAGCGACCGGTAGGGCGTCAGCACAGCCGTGAAAAAAGGCCGGTCCAGATCATCAGTCCGGTCATAATTCTCGGAATTCGGATTGTTCTCGCTCATGAGGTCTGATTATAGAGGGTTCATGACCCAAGCAAAGAGCCCCGCCGCCCGCAAATCCCAAAAACGGCCTGCCAAGCCGAAACAGGCCAAAAAGACGGCCCCTTCGGTGGACAACCCCGGCAAGGTGCTCAAGCGCTCGCGCTACAACAAGGCCGAGGCCTATGCGATCTTTCAAAGGTTCCACGCGGACAACCCCGAACCGGAGGGTGAACTCGACTACGTCAACGCCTTTACGCTGCTGGTCGCCGTGGTCCTGTCGGCACAGGCAACCGATGTCGGCGTGAACCGGGCGACAAAGACCCTTTTCCAGATCGCCGACACGCCGGAGAAAATGCTCGCACTCGGCGAAGACAGGGTCCGGGAGGAAATCAAGACGATCGGCCTCTACAAGAACAAGGCAAAAAACGTCGTCCTCCTTTCCGAGCAGCTGATCCGCGATCACGGCGGCACCGTGCCCGAAGACAGGGAGGCGCTTGAAAAATTGCCGGGCGTCGGCCGGAAAACCGCCAACGTGGTGCTCAACATCTATTTCGGCCATCCGACGATTGCCGTCGATACGCATCTCTTCCGTCTCGGCAACAGGATCGGCATTGCACCGGGCAAGACGCCACTCGATGTCGAAAAGGCCATGGAAAGGGCGGTCCCGAAGGAGTATTCGCTCCATGCGCATCACTGGCTGATCCTTCACGGCCGCTACATCTGCAAGGCGCGCAAACCCGAATGCAGGCGCTGTGTCATCTATGACCTGTGCAGAAGCCCCGAAAAAGAACCGTTCGATGCAGTTCCGGAGATTGCCGTTCGCACGAAGGCGCTGATCGAAAGGGGTGATGTCGCTTGAGTTTGTCCAGCGGACCCGTTCCGGAATGCAGCCGGCTGACTTTCCGGCTGCCAAAAGCGGAGGACGCGTCCTTCTACAACACGCTCATGAACGAACCGGATTATCACCGCTTCATCGCAGATCGCGGTATCCGGTCGGACGCGGACGCTGCAGCCTTCATTGAGACAAAGACCCTGGCGCATTTTACAGAGCACAAGGTCGGTCTCTGGCTTGTCGAACTGAGAGAAACCGGTACCCCGATCGGTGCATGCGGCCTGGTGGTCCGCGACGATCTCGACGCCCCGGATCTCGGTTATGCGTTCCTGAAGGATGCCCGCGGCAAAGGCTATGCAAGGGAAGCGGCCGGAGCCGTGCTGGACTTCGTCAGGGAAAAGACGGATCTGCCGATGATCTGCGCGATCACGCATACGGAAAACGAGCGGTCGGCCAGCTTGCTGGCGAAGCTCGGATTTGCCGCAAAAGGTCAGCGCTACCTCGCGGCCTACGACGACACATCGGATTATTTCGAGTATGAATTCGACCGGGGCCGTGACTAAGTTGACCGTGCGATGGGACCAGGGTCAGGACCCTAGCGCTTTTCGCGTACCCTGACGACCACGTCGACGCGCACGATCTCCATGCCTTCCGGGGCTTCCGGGATCGCATCGATCCCGACGCCTTCGCCCGGTATGTCGATCACCCGGTTCTCGCCTTCGATGAAGAAGTGGTGGTGATCGGACACGTTCGTGTCGAAATAGGTCTTGTTGCCGTCGATGGCGACTTCGCGAAGCAGGCCGGCTTCAGTGAACTGGTGCAGCGTGTTGTAAACCGTTGCAAGGGAAACGGGCACGTCCGCGGCAACCGCTTCTTCGTGAAGAAGCTCCGCCGAGATGTGGCGGTCACCCTTGGAATACAGCAACTCAGCCAGGGAAACGCGCTGACGAGTCGGCCGCAAACCTGCCGTTCGCAGTATGTTGGTCACATCCTTGCCGGTCGATTGCGTTGCCGCGTGCGTCGTCATTCCAGATTGTTCCAAATCTAAGTCCTTGTTTCAACTTGCCATTTACGGAACGGATCAAGTTTGCCAAGGGTCTGCTGCACAAATTGTTCGCCTATATCTGCCATTTCTTGTGCCTGAAATGCAAGTTTTAACCGCACGGCTCCATGAAACGCGCCGGTTATATTTAATCTCTACTTTTGCTCAAAACTTGCCAAATGGCCTCAGAATCCCTGTAATTTCACTCAACTGACATCTTTCGAACATGGTTCCCCTGTGTTAGGAAGGCGCCGCAAACAGAACCAAAAACAAACCCGTTCCGACCAGGGATAGTGGGTAGGAAGCAAGAAAACGGATCCTGAATGACCGAGCGCCGCTCCAGCTACGACTACGAAGATCTGCTCGCCTGCGGCCGCGGCGAGCTTTTCGGCCCGGGCAACGCCCAATTGCCGCTCCCGCCGATGCTGATGTTCGACCGTATCACGGACATCTCCGAAACAGGGGGTGAATTCGACAAGGGCTACGCGCGCGCCGAATTCGACATCAAGCCCGACCTCTGGTTTTTCCCGTGCCACTTCCAGGGAAATCCGGTCATGCCGGGGTGTCTCGGACTGGACGCCCTGTGGCAGCTGACAGGTTTCGTGCTCGGCTGGCTCGGGCTGGAAGGAAAGGGCATGGCGCTATCCACCGGCGAGATCAAGTTCAAGGGCATGGTCACTCCGGACGTCAAGCTGGTCGAATACGGTGTCGACTTCAAACGCATCATGAAGGGCCGCCTGGTTCTCGGCATTGCCGACGGTTGGCTGAAGGCCGACGGCGAACAGATCTACAAGGCAACGGATCTGCGCGTCGGCCTGGCAAAAACCTGAGGCCAGATCCAAAGACAGCATCAGACCGGCGGTCCTTTGTCTTGGGCGCGCCGGTTTGTGCATTATGTAAGGCGAAAGAGCCAAACAGCGGACCGAGGCTCGCGCCCCGGAAACATTAGGAGACCGCAATGAGACGCGTTGTCGTCACCGGTATCGGAATCGTATCGTCCATCGGATCGAATGCCCAGGAAGTGCTGGCCAGCCTTCGGGAAGGCAAGTCCGGAATTCAATTTGCCCCGGACTACGCGGAACACGGCTTCCGCAGCCAGGTTCACGGCATGCCGGATGTCGATATCCCGTCGCTGATCGACAAGCGGCAATTGCGCTTCATGGGCGACGGCGCGGCCTATAACTACATCTCGATGCAGCAGGCAATCGCCGACAGCGGGCTGGAAGAGAGCGATGTTTCCAACACGCGCACCGGCCTGATCATGGGCTCCGGCGGCCCGTCCACCAAGAACCTGTTTCAGGCGCACCAGATCGTTCTGGAAAAAGGCGCGCCGAAGCGCATGGGCCCGTTCATGGTCACGCGCGGGATGAGTTCGACAAACTCGGCCTGCCTGGCAACGCCCTTCAAGATCAAGGGCATCAACTATTCGATCACATCCGCCTGCTCGACCTCAGCCCACTGCATCGGCGCGGCGACCGAGCAGATCCAGTTCGGCAAGCAGGACGTGATGTTCGCAGGCGGCGGTGAAGAACTCGACTGGACGCTGTCCTGCCTTTTCGACGCCATGGGTGCCATGTCCTCCAAATACAACGACACGCCCCAGACGGCCTCCCGGGCCTATGATTCCACGCGCGACGGCTTCGTCATCGCCGGCGGCGGCGGTGTTGTCGTTCTTGAAGAACTGGAGCGCGCCAAGGCACGCGGCGCGAAGATCTATGCGGAAGTCACTGGTTATGCGGCCAACTCCGACGGCTATGACATGGTGGCACCGTCCGGCGAGGGCGGCGAACGCTGCATGCGTCTTGCCATTGAAACCCTCGGTGAGCGCAAGGTCGATTACATCAACACGCACGGCACATCGACACCAGTCGGTGATATCGGCGAGATCGAAGCGATCCGGCGCGTCTTCGGCGACGATCAGCCGCCGGCTTCGTCGACAAAGTCGCTGACCGGCCACAGCCTCGGTGCGACGGGCGTCCAGGAAGCGATCTACTGCCTCTTGATGCTCCAGAACGATTTCATGACGGCCTCGGCCAACATCACGGAGCTCGACCCGGCCCTGAGCAAGGACGAAATCGTGACGGAACGCGTCGACAATGCCGGTCTGGACACCGTCCTTTCCAACAGCTTCGGTTTCGGCGGCACAAACGCCTCCCTCGCGCTGTCACGCTACCACGGCTGAGGAGGCCCACATGTCTGATCTGATGAAGGGCAAACGCGGCCTGATCATGGGCGTTGCCAACGACCATTCCATCGCGTGGGGCATTGCCAAGACCCTGTCCGAGCACGGCGCCGAGCTTGCCTTCACCTACCAGGGCGAGGCGTTCGGCCGCCGCACCAAACCGCTGGCCGAATCCGTCGGCAGCGACATCCTGCTGCCGTGTGACGTGGAAGACATCGATTCCGTCGATGCCGTTTTCAGTGCCCTAAAGGAACGCTGGGGCAGCATCGACTTCCTGGTTCACGCCATTGCCTTTTCCGACAAGTCGGAACTGCGCGGCAAATATGCCGACACGACCCGCGAAAACTTCTCCCGGACGATGCTGATTTCCTGCTTTTCGTTCACGGAGATTGCCAAGCGCGCCGCGGACATCATGCCGGATGGCGGCTCGATCATCACCCTGACCTATGGCGGGTCCACCAAGGTCATGCCGAACTACAACGTCATGGGTGTCGCCAAGGCCGCGCTCGAATCTTCCGTCAGGTATCTTGCTGTCGACTACGGCGAACAGAATATCCGCGTGAATGCCATTTCCGCGGGACCCGTCCGGACGCTGGCCGGATCGGGTGTTTCCGACGCGCGCCTCATGTTCAATTTCCAGAAACGGAATTCGCCGCTTTGCCGCACCGTTTCGCTCGACGAAATCGGCGGGACCGGGCTTTACCTGCTGTCAGATCTTTCCGGTGGCGTCACGGGCGAGGTCCACTTCGTCGACAGCGGCTACAACATCATGTCGATGCCGCGCCTCGACGAACTGAAGGCACAGGAAAACCAGGCGGATTAGGGTTCGACACCCCTATCAACGGTTCAAAGGCGGCCCATGGCCGCCTTTTTCTGTTTTTGCAGCCCGTTTCTTGCGTGGCCACCATCCTTCGAGACAGCGCGTTGCGCTTCCTCAGGATGAGGCTGCGTGCCTGACAAGGCTGAGATGGACATTTCTCTTCAGGGCAATCAACCGACCGCCACCCCACTGTGGTCATCCCCGACTTGATCGGGGATCCAATGGCTTTCGATTGATGCAGCAGCCGGCTTGAGTGTTCTCGTCAAACGCACCGGAAAATTCATAGTCGCTCTGGAAGTGAGTAGATCCCCGATCAAGTCGGGGATGACAGAGGCGGGGGCCTGTGCAAGTTGTCGGATAGACGTACCTCGCCAAGCACGCAGCCTCATCCTGAGGCAGGCCAAAGGCCTGTCTCGAAGGATGGGCCAGTGCGCTCCAGCGCGGCTCAGTCTTCCAGAATTTCGTCCGGATAGACGCCGAAGAGGCGGGTCTGATCGAGCCAGCCTTCGTATTCGGTGCCGTTGACGCGGCACCAGCCGCCGGCGCATTCGGTCACCGATGTCAGCACGAACGGCTCGAGTTCGGCGACGATATCGGCGTCGGATTTGGAGCGCGCGCGCAGCGGGGTCCGGTTGGTCTTTTCCCAGGGCGTGACGAGCGCGGTGCGGCGGCCGGACAGAAGGGAGTGGAACACCCAGCCGACCTTGCCTTCCCAATCGCGGATACGGCGCCAGTTTTCGAACTCCTGAATGATTTCGACCGGCAAGCCTGACTGAACGAAGGTCCAGGCCACGGCGTGTTCGCGCGACGGGCCGACCCGGACATTGACCCGATCGGATTTCAGGCTGACAAAGCGCGGCACCGGCAATCCGGAGGCCCCTGTTGACGTGCCTTGCGACCACGCGGGCGCAAGGGACCAGCTGACCGCGAAGAGGATCGCTATCACACTCAGGATTTGGCGGCGGCCTGGAAACGAACGGGTCATATTATCCAGTTGTCCAACTTGTTCTTGATCTTTGAGTTGCGTCAAATCTGTAACGAAAAAACTGCGTAAAAACCACCTTGCCGTTTCAGGCACGTGGGCAATGCGCCGCGAATGAAACCGATCTCTTGTTTCTGCCGAACCATCTGGTAAGGAGAAGGGTGCGATTTCGTGCGCTCGTGCAACGCGCAGCATCAAGGTGAATCCATTGGGGTTAACAAACTCCCAATGAATCGCGAAAGGCAGTTGGTATGGCGAAAAAGAAGCCTGTCGTTGTTGTGACCCGGAAGCTTCCGGACGTGGTTGAAACCCGGATGCGTGAGCTGTTCGAGACACGCCTCAATGAAAATGACAGGCCCTTCAGCCAGGCCGAACTGGTCGAGGCTGTCAGATCTGCGGATGTGCTGGTCCCGACCGTGACCGACCGCATCGATTCGTCGGTCCTGTCACAGGCAGGCGAAAACCTGAAACTCATCGCCAACTTCGGCAATGGCGTCGACAATATCGACGTGGTGACCGCCAACAACCGCGGCATCAACGTCACCAACACGCCGGGTGTTCTCACGGAAGACACGGCCGACATGACCATGGCCCTGATGCTGTCCGTGCCGCGACGTCTTGCCACAGGAATAAGCGCCCTGGAAGCGGGCGACTGGGCAGGCTGGTCGCCGACCTGGATGCTCGGCCACCGGATCTGGGGCAAGCGGCTCGGCATCATCGGCATGGGCCGCATCGGCCAGGCCGTCGCGCGCCGCGCCAAGGCGTTCGGCATGTCCATCCACTATCACAACCGCCGCAAGGTCGCCGACGACATCGAAGAAGAGCTGGAGGCGACCTACTGGGAAAGCCTCGACCAGATGCTGGCGCGCATGGATGTTGTCTCCATTCACTGTCCGCACACACCGGCAACGTTCCATCTCCTGTCCGCCCGCCGGCTGAAGCTCCTGAAAAAGGACGCCTATGTGGTCAACACCGCACGTGGCGAGGTAATCGACGAAAATGCGCTGATCCGCATGCTTGAAGCTGGCGACCTGGCCGGCGCGGGCCTCGACGTTTTCGAGCACGAACCGGCCGTCAATCCGAAACTCGTCAAGCTGGAAAATGTCGTGCTGCTGCCGCATATGGGATCGGCCACGATCGAAGGCCGCATCGAAATGGGCGAGAAGGTCATCATCAACATCAAGACCTTCATGGACGGGCACCGTCCGCCGGACCGCGTCCTGCCGTCGATGCTCTAGTCGGCCAGATCAAGCCGCCGGCTCCTGAGCACCCGGCCCATTAAAACGGAAATGCGCTTCGGCTAAGGCACCTACTCGCTGCGGTATTTGCCCCAGAGAGCGCTCTCACCCATGCCTTCGACAAAGGCCTTGTGCGCGGCAAACTCTTCGTCCGTCAGTCCGGACGCGAGCGGTGCAGGCCTTTTCCTGGCATTGAATGTGCCGAGCTCACCCGAAATCACGGCCGCTCCTGAAGAGGTTGAAACTTCTTCTTCGTGGAGCAATCCAAGTGCCGTCTGTCGACCCCCGATCAGCTCGAGATAGACTTCCGCGAGGATTTCCGCATCGAGCAACGCTCCGTGCTTCACGCGCCTGGAGTTGTCGATGCCGTAGCGCGAGCAAAGAGCGTCGAGCGAATTCGGGCCCGTCGGGTGCTTGCGGCGTGCGATTTCCAGTGTGTCCAGTACCTGGGTGTTCGGAATGATCCGCCGTCCGGCGCGCTCAAGCTCCGTGTTGATGAAGCCCATATCGAAGGCTGCATTGTGGATGACGAGCGTCGCGTCGCCGACGAACGCCAGGAACTCGTCGGCGACCGCTGCAAAAAGCGGTTTATCGGACAGAAACTCCTCGGAAAGCCCGTGAACGCGAAAGGCCTCCTCGGGCATGTCCCGCTCCGGGTTGATATAGACGTGATAGGAATTTCCGGTCGGAATGTGATTGATCAGCTCGACACCGCCGATTTCCACCAGGCGGTCGCCACCGCGCGGGTTGAGGCCGGTCGTTTCCGTATCAAAGGATATTTCACGCATGGTTCGCCTTTCACTGCCATGCCCAGTGTGCCGCGTCCGCCGGACGACGCAAGCGGGCCGGCCGGTTTTCCCCGGGCATCAGCGTTTCATCTGGCCGTTCCGGATCTGCTCAAGGATGTCGCCGACCCTTTTGTCCGCCGCCTCCATCCCCAGGCCGGTATCGATCAGGAAGTCGGCACGCTTGCGTTTTTCGGCATCCGGGACCTGTTTTTGCATGATCGCCTGAAACCGCTCTTCGCTCATGCCGTCGCGCGACAGAACACGCTCGCGCTGGATGTCCGCATCTGCCGTTACCACGACGACGACATCGACCCGGTCTTCCCCGCCGGTTTCAAACAGAAGCGGGATGTCCATGAGCACAACCGAATGACCATCAAGCCGCGCAAGATCCAGGAAGGTCTGCTCTTCCTCCCGCACCAGCGGATGCACGATTTCCTCCAGACGCTTCATCGCCTCCGGATTGCCGAGGACCTGTTTGGAGAGGCGCGTGCGATCAACCTTGCCGTCCACGATCGTGCCGGGGAACGCGTCGCCGATCAACGGGACCGCGCGGCCTTCATAAAGGGCATGCACGCAGGCGTCGGCATCGTGAACCGGAACGCCTCTTGCCGCGAACATTGCGGCGGTTGTCGACTTGCCCATGCCGATGGACCCGGTCAATCCAATCCTGATCACACGATCACTCCCAGATCCCTCAGTGCTAGCGTTCTGAGTTCATCCGTCACAACGGGCCGCTCACCGAACCAGCGCTCGAATGCCGGCACCGCCTGGTGCAGCAGCATGCCGATGCCGTCCACTGTCGGATTTCCCCGGGCAGCAGCCTGTTTCAGGAGATCGGTCTCAAGCGGGGAATAGACGATGTCGTTGACGAGAGCGTTTTCCGGCAGGTTCGCAAGGTTGATTTCTAGCGGTGGTTTCCCGGTCATGCCGAGAGATGTCGTGTTCACAAGCACGTCAGCCTGTGTAAGCGTTGTCCCCAGGTTGTCCCAGCCATGCGCAATCGTTCCGGTGCCAAATTCCTCGGCGATTTTCTCAGCTTTTTCCCTGGTTCGGTTGACGATATGCACTTCTGTGCAGTTTCGTGACAGCAGCGCCCAGACGATTGCGCGGGCCGCCCCGCCGGCACCAAGAACGACAGCGGTCCCCGGTGTCTCGTCCCAATTCGGAGCGAGCTGGTCAAGGTTGCCGAGAAAACCGAGCCCGTCGGTATTGGCGCCGCACAGCCTGCCTGTCTCGTCCAGCCAAAGCGTGTTTGCCGCGCCCATCGCGCGGGCCGCATCATCAAGCCAATCGCAAGCCCTTGCCGCGATTTCCTTGAACGGAACCGTCACGTTGGCACCGATCAGTCCGGCATCGGCGAAATGTTCATAAAAATGTTCGGCGTTCTCCGGCGGGACGTCCACACGTCCGTATTCGCCTTCGATCCCGTGCTTCGCGAGCCAGTATCCGTGTATCAGCGGCGATCTGGAATGCGACACCGGATGGCCTGTTATGGCGGCCTTTCTTACAAATCCGCTCATGTTTCGATGACCCCGAGTGTGCGCAATTCCGCGAGCAGCGGCAGCATGGGAAGGCCCAGGATGGTGAAGTAATCACCGTCGATCTTTTCGAAAAGCTGGACGCCCAGGCCTTCGAGCTGATAGGCGCCGACGCTCGAAAGAACGCTGTCCCCGGCATTCGCCAGGTAGTGGCCGACATAGGCCGGGCTCAACTCGCGCATTTTCAGCCGTGCCGTCGACACATTGCGCCATATCGCTTCGCCGTTGCGGGATATCACGACGGATGAATGGAGTTCATGGACCTTGCCGGAAAATGCCAGCAACTGGCGGCGCGCGGCTTCCATGTCTTCGGGCTTGGTGCGCCGCTCGCCTTCAAACGCCAGGATCTGGTCGGCGCCGACCACGAGATCGGCAGGTCTGCGGCCGCTGACATCGTTGGCCTTTGCCTCGGCCAGGACGCTTGCGAGATCTTCCGGCGGAAAATTCGCTTCCAGAAGCGGTTGTTCCACGGCCCTTTCGTCGACATCCGAGGGGTCCGTCTCAAAATTCAGACCCGCATTTTTCATCAATTCGGCGCGAATCCTGCTCCCGCTGGCGAGTACAAGTGCCATGTTGTTTCATTCCTATCCGTGCATCAGATGGCTCAGGCGCCGGCCGACGTGTCCGTTTCCGACTTGAAGCCCTTGAAAAGTGTCATGATTTCGGCTGCGGTTTCCTCCACCGACCGGCGCGTGACATCGATCAGCGGCCACTCGTTTTCGGAACAGAGCCTGCGTGTCATGTTGATTTCCTGCGAAATTTCCTTCCGGTCGACATAAGTGTCGTTGTAACCGTCTGAATTCAAAGAAAGAACCCGATTCCGGCGAATCTGCTGGATCCGTTCGACCGAGGCGATGAGCCCGACGATCATCGGACCTTTCAGTGACTTGACATGGTCCGGCAAGGGGATGCCCGGCACGAGCGGAACATTGGCCGCCTTGATGCCCCGGTTGGCAAGATAGATGCACGTCGGTGTCTTCGATGTCCGGGAAATACCTATGAGAACGATATCGGCGGATTCAAGGTCGTCCCAGACCTGACCGTCATCGTGCATCATCGTGTAGTTGAGCGCTTCCATCCGGCGGAAGTATTCCGCATCGAGTTCGTGCTGTCCGCCAACGCGGTGTGTCTGGGTGACATTCAGATAGGACTGAAACACAGCGAAGACGGGATCGAGGATGTTGACGAATGGCAGGCCGAGATCCCGGCATTTCTGTTCCAGGCGCTTTGCTATCTCGTCGTCGACAAGCGTATAGAGGACGATCCCCGGTGCGTTCTCGATCTCCGCAATCACCCTATCCAGTTGCTTAGACGAACGAACCAGAGGATAGACATGTTCGATTTCCTGGACATTCTCGTATTGAACGGTTGCCGCACGCGCCACGGTCATCAGCGTTTCACCGGTCGAGTCGGATACGAGATGCAGGTGAAAGTAGTGACGTGACTTGTTCACGATATCATCCCCAGGGCTGTTGACGGATTGGGAGTCTTCTCGGCGCCCGGGTGGGGTGTACGAAGTTTGTGCCCGATCATCAATATTTGTTAACAAAGCTCTAACGCGCGGAAACTGTATCCGAAACGATTGTGCATGGGTGTGGATTCACAATTCGTCTGTGACATTTCGACAGACTATCCACCTGCGCCCAATTTCTTAACGAAAGGTAAACATGCTGCCAACTATCTGTAAATAAATCATGAATCGGGTTATCGACTTTTGGGGAGCAATTTATCTTTCATTTTCCCGAAAATTTTCCCGCACGGAAATTTGTGCAAACGCATTGTGGATAGAAATTGATCCCGGTAATCCACTGACAATAAGAAAAAACAGATTCAAATATAGAATCTTGTTTGGTTTGAAATGTGGGAAAGGTACAGCCTTATGAAATCTCAAGACAGAGCCGTGATGCGGGTTCTCTCAGGAGAGAAGATCTGGCCGCCTCCCATATGGATGATGCGCCAGGCGGGACGCTATCTTCCCGAATACCGGGAAGTCAGAGCCAAGGCTCGGAACTTTCTGGATTTCTGCTACAACCCGGACCTGGCAACAGAGGTCACGCTCCAGCCGATCCGCCGTTACGGTTTTGATGCAAGCATTCTCTTTTCCGACATTTTCGTCGTGCCGGACGCAATCGGTTATCCGGTTCGTTTTGAAGAAGGCCGTGGTCCCGTACTTGAACCGCTGTCCTCCGATCTCATAGATCGTCTTGAACAGGAACGCGCCGAGGATCATCTCAAACCGGTCATAGAGACGGTCGGCCGGCTTCGTGCGGAACTTCCTGCGGAAACCACCCTCCTGGGCTTCTGCGGCGCTCCCTGGACCGTTGCGTGCTATTCGGTGGCAGGTCACACCACGCAGGATCAGGTTGCGGCCCGTGTTGGCGCCTATCGCGATCCGGACCTGATGCAGCGTTTTGTCGACCAGCTGGTGACCGCCTCGATCCGGTACCTTGTGCGGCAGCTGGATGCGGGTGCGGACGCCGTTCAAATATTCGATACCTGGGCGGGGGTTCTGGACGAGGCCGGTTTCAAACGCTGGTCCATCGAACCGACACGACGGATCGTCGAAGGTGTCCGCGCTCAGCGGCCGGATGCGAAGATCATCGGCTTTCCCAAAGCCTCTTCGGCCCGGGTGCTGTCCTTCGTCGAAGGCACCGGTGTGGATGCGGTCGGTTTCGACTGGACGGCTCCGGATCAGCTGGCGCTGGAAATTCAGCGGAAACTTCCTATCCAGGGGAACCTAGATCCGATGCGGCTTGTCGCCGGCGGGCCGGCTCTTGAAGAGGGCATCGCGCATATTCTCCGCACCTTCAACCAGGGACCACTGGTCTTCAATCTCGGTCATGGTGTTACCCCGGACGCGAATCCGGAAAATGTCGCGAAAATGGTCGAACAGGTGCGGAAGGGCTGATCCATGGATCTGTTTTTGTGGGTCAAGTCGCTCCACGTCATCTCGATCATCGCGTGGATGGCCGGAATGCTGTACCTGCCGCGGCTGTTCGTCTACCACGCCGACGCGGAAATTGGCTCGGTCCAGTCCGAAACCTTCAAGGTCATGGAACGGCGTCTTTTGAAGGCGATCATCAATCCATCGATGATTGCCGCCTGGATATTCGGATTGTGGGCAGCCTACGAATTGTCCGCGTGGCAGGACGGGTGGTTTCATGCCAAGCTTACACTTGTGCTGATCATGTCCGGCGTGCACGGATATCTCAGCCGGTGCGTGAAGGCGTTTGCGGCGGATCGCAATACACGATCGCAGCGCTTCTACCGGATTTTGAATGAGGTTCCGACCGTTCTGATGGTTGTGATCGTCATACTGGTCATCGTCAAACCCTTTTGACGTGACCTTACGGGTAGCTGCTGAAAATCAGCTGCCCATTTTTTGGCTGATCGAGTCCGGGCGAAGCCTGAAAAATCGGCAGATTTCCGGTCTTGCGGTTTGACCAAAAACACATTATCTTCGCGCCACTTCAAATCGGCGCATGTAGTTTCAAGCTGTAACGCTTCGCCGAACAATCTGGATACATCTAGACGTCTCTCAGATACTGTCTGGCCGACCCATCATCTCCGGCACAGACCGACCTTCCAAATGAAATCTCAATAACAACCCAGACCCCAACTCGATGCGGGAAATGAAACTCAAAGATCTAAAAGAAAAAACACCGACCGAGCTGCTGCAATTTGCCGAAGAGCTCGAAGTCGAAAACGCCAGCACCATGCGCAAGCAGGAGCTGATGTTCGCTATTTTGAAAAATCTGGCCGCCCAGGATGTCGAGATCATCGGTGAAGGCGTCGTTGAAGTCCTGCAGGACGGCTTCGGCTTTCTGAGATCTCCCGATGCGAACTACCTGCCCGGCCCGGATGACATTTATGTTTCGCCGTCACAGATAAGACGCTTCTCGCTCCGGACAGGCGACACTGTCGAGGGCCAGATCCGAAGCCCGAAGGAAGGGGAGCGGTATTTTGCTCTCCTCAAGGTCAACACGATCAACTTCGAGGATCCGGAAAAAGCAAGGCACAAGGTTCATTTCGACAACCTGACGCCTCTTTATCCCGACGAACGTTTCCGCATGGAGATCGAGGATCCGACGATCAAGGACCTGTCGTCTCGGGTCATCGATCTCGTGGCACCCCTCGGAAAAGGTCAGCGCGCGCTTATCACTGCACCGCCGCGGACCGGTAAGACCGTCTTTCTGCAGAACATCGCCAAGTCGATTACCAACAACCATCCGGAATGCTATCTGATCGTTCTTCTCATCGACGAACGTCCGGAAGAAGTGACGGACATGCAGCGCACCGTGAACGGCGAAGTTGTCTCCTCGACATTCGACGAGCCGGCATCGCGTCACGTGCAGGTGGCGGAAATGGTCATCGAGAAGGCCAAGCGCCTTACCGAGCACGGCCGCGATGTTGTGATCCTGCTTGACTCGATTACCCGTCTGGGCCGGGCCTACAACACGGTGGTACCTTCTTCCGGCAAGGTCCTGACCGGCGGTGTCGACGCGAATGCCCTGCAACGGCCGAAGCGGTTCTTCGGCGCGGCGCGTAACATCGAAGAGGGGGGGTCGCTCACGATCATCGCGACGGCGCTCATCGATACGGGCAGCCGTATGGACGAAGTCATCTTCGAGGAATTCAAGGGCACGGGTAACTCAGAAATCATCCTTGATCGCAAGATCTCGGACAAGCGCGTTTATCCGTCCATCGATATCCAGCGTTCCGGAACGCGGAAGGAAGAACTGCTTGTTCCGCACGAGCGTCTCAAAAAGACATTTGTTCTGCGCCGTATTCTCAATCCGATGGGGACCGTCGACGCGATCGAATTCCTTCTCGACAAGCTGAAGCAGACAAAGTCCAACGACGAATTCTTCGACAGCATGAATACGTGATCCGGAGGGATCGCTGCACTTGCAGGAGGCGCGAACCGCAGGGTTTGCGCCTTTACTTTTTGTTAAGACCTTCCCGACGCACCAATGCATTTTGAATCGGAACCGATCTGATGAATGAAAACATCCTCATGGAAACGGAGCGCCTCTTTCTACGGACGTGGCAGGACAAGGACATTGCCCCGTTTGCGGAGATGTGCGCTGATCCGGTGGTGATGCGTTATTTTCCAGATGTTATGAC
The DNA here is from genome assembly GCF_965229775.1 of Roseibium sp. GTDB lineage: Bacteria > Pseudomonadota > Alphaproteobacteria > Rhizobiales > Stappiaceae > Roseibium. Next base: position 1,678,573 of record NZ_OZ245929.1, on the reverse strand, counting down.
CCGGGAAAAGACCGAGCAGCTTGTTTCCAGATGTATCGAGAAACAGGAAAAGGACGGGTTCTGCATGGCTCCTGTCGAGGTCAAGTCGACAGGTGAGTTCCTTGGTTTCGTCGGTTTGAATACGCCGACCTATGCTGCACCGCTTCCATTCGAGCCATGTGTGGAGATCGGATGGCGTTTGAAACAGTCGTCCTGGGGGAAGGGTTATGCAAGCGAGGCGGCGAATGCCTGGCTTCGATTCGGTTTTGAAACCGTTGGACTTGACGAAATTGTTGCCTTCACGATCCCCGCGAACGAACCGTCGCAGAGGGTGATGCAGCGGATCGGTATGCGCCGTGACCCCGAAGGGGACTTTCTTCACCCGTCCTTGCCTGAAGATCACCCGGTCGCGCTCCATGTTCTCTACCGTCTGAGCAGGTCCGACTGGGATAAGCGGGAGAACGGCGTAGTGTGACGATTCACGTGAAACACCGTTTCGCTTGTGGGTGTTTCACGTGAATCCGCCGTGCCATGTCGATTCGGCATCGAACCGATCCGATCGTGCTTAGGTCGGTATAAGACACAGATGGGCGAAATTGGTGGAGGGCGCATCGTAACAGGTCCGGCGGTCGCGACGACAGCCCGCATTTCGGGTTTGAGCTGCACTCCAGACCAAGGTTTGGATATCCGATTGATTCACGTGAAACATCCACGTCATGTTTCACGTGAATCCGGGTTAGAACGCATTCCGCCCCGATTCGCTTGCGGAACGGTGCGGCGACGTGCTCCGGATCTGATGTCCACCTTGCTCTGGGACAATCAAACCCCATGCTTTCCCGTGATGCCATCCAAAGCTCTTTGCGATCGAATGCCGGTTTGCTACAGAGGCGCACGCGCGCATTCTCCGTTCCGTTTTCCTTTTGACAGCTGGCTGGTAAGAAAACATGGCTTCAACGATCTTTGCTCTTTCCAGTGGAGCCGTGCCTTCAGGGGTGGCCGTTGTCCGCCTGTCTGGTCCACAGACAAGCAAGATCATTACGGCCCTGTGCGGGCGTGTGCCGCGTGAGCGCCTGGCCGTGTTGTCGAAGATAAGGCACCCGGAGCTCGGGGAGGTGCTGGACGAAGGCCTGATCCTTTTCTTCAAGGGACCTCGCAGTTTCACCGGCGAAGATGTCGCGGAGCTGCAATGCCACGGGGGCCGGGCGGTTGTCGGAAAGCTGCTGGAGGTCCTGGGTTCGTTCGAAAACACGCGTCCTGCGGAGCCGGGCGAGTTCACCAGGCGGGCTTTCGACCACGGACGAATGGACCTAACAGAGGTCGAAGGTTTGGCGGATCTCATTGCTGCAGAAACGGAGATCCAGCGGAAGCAGGCAGTGCGGCAGATGGGCGGTGCCCTGGGCAAGCTCTACGAGGACTGGCGCAAACGGCTCATTCACATGCGTGCGATGATCGAGGCCGACTTCGATTTCGCCGATGAAGAGGATGTACCGGGCAGTGTGGCGGATGAGGTCTGGTCTGATGCGGCGGCGCTGCATGACGAGATTTCGGCGCATCTGCAAAGATCCAGAAGTGGCGAACGGTTGCGATCGGGCCTTCAGGTGGTTCTCATGGGAGCGCCGAACGCCGGCAAATCCAGCTTGCTGAACGCCATCGCCGGCCGGGATGTGGCGATCGTGACGGAAGAAGCCGGAACAACGCGGGATGCTATCGAAGTTCACCTGGACCTGGGCGGGTATCCGCTGACGCTTGTCGACACGGCAGGGATCCGTGACACGGACGGACGCATCGAAAAGGAAGGTATCCGAAGGGCAAAGGCGCGGGCGCAAGAGGCGGATCTTGTCTTGTGGGCGGTGGAGCCGGGTGGCATCGGTGCCGATGATCCGGTGGCAGGATTGCCGGCTGAATTGCGGGACGGCGTTCCACATTGGGTGGTTCATACCAAGGCCGATCTTGAGACTCTTCCGAAACAAGACTCTTCCGGAACAATCAAGCAAATCTCCTGTTCCAACCAAAACGAAGCGGGAACGCGATCCCTGTTTGAGGCCCTTGCTAATTTTGCAGAAGAAACGATTTCGTTCGGAGAGGCTCCGCTGGCGACGCGCGAAAGGCACCGTGTCTATCTGTCCGAGTGCCTGAAGGGCCTGGCACCGGCTGTCGAGTCGACGCACCTGCCATCCGAATTGCGGGCCGAGGACTTGCGAAGGGCGGCAGACGCGCTCGGGCGCATTACCGGCCGCATTGATGTCGAAGACCTCCTTGATGTGATTTTTCGAGACTTCTGTATCGGCAAGTGATGTTTCACGTGAATCAAGCGAATCGCTGGTTCGGTTCTGTTCCGGAACATGTTTCACGTGAATCATTGTAAGCGTCATCTGCCGAACTTCTCCTGATCTGTCAGGCGCTGGTTTCGCCTGGATGTTTGCGGCATCGATTTCGGCTTTGACCCTGATAGTCTCCCGCTCTATAAGAACCGCTGAGACTGGCTGCCATGAGCGGCTTCAAGCCGGACAGGATGCCGGCAATAGACCCCTGAAAAGTTGAAAAGTTACCGGGTGCTTTCAAGAGACCTGTGTGCACGGTGAAACGATGAGCGACCAGGACCTGATCTTCGACGTTGTTGTTATTGGCGGCGGCCACGCCGGATGTGAAGCCGCATCTGCGTCGGCGCGGGCCGGTGCCAGGACCGCGCTTGTCACGCATAAGTTCGAAACCATTGGCGTGATGTCCTGCAATCCGGCAATCGGCGGATTGGGGAAGGGGCATCTCGTCCGCGAGATAGATGCTCTGGATGGCCTGATGGGCCGGGTCGCAGATCAGGGTGGTATCCAGTTCAGAATGCTCAATCGCCGCAAGGGTCCGGCGGTGCGCGGGCCTCGTGCGCAAGCGGACCGGAAGCTTTACCGCGAAGCGATGCAGCGGGAAATAGCGGCGGTGGACGGCTTGACCATTGTCGAAGGCGAGGCCGACCGGATCCGCTTCCGCAGCGAAGGTGCGAAGAAGAGCGTTGCGGGCCTGGTTCTTGCTGACGGACGCATCGTGGCGTGCGACGCCGTCGTTCTGACCAGCGGCACCTTCCTGAGGGGACTCATCCATATCGGAGACAAGAAGATTGCTGCGGGCCGTTCCGGAGAAGCCCCGGCCATGGGTCTGTCGGTTTCCCTGGAAGAAATCGGCTTCGAACTCGGACGGCTGAAGACCGGGACGCCGGCGCGCCTCGATGGCCGGACGATCCACTGGGACAGGCTGGACGAGCAGCCGGGAGACGATGAGCCCGTGCCGTTTTCCACGCTCACGGACAAGATCGAAACACCGCAGATCCCTTGCCACATCACGCGAACGACTCCAGAGACCCACAAGATCATACAGGACAATCTCTCTCGTTCGGCCATGTATTCGGGCGAGATCAAGGGCCGTGGACCGCGCTATTGTCCCTCGATCGAAGACAAGATCGTGCGCTTTGGCGAACGCGACGGGCACCAGGTTTTCCTGGAACCCGAAGGCCTGGATGATCACACGGTCTATCCGAACGGGATTTCAACCTCGCTTCCGGAAGACGTGCAGCTCGCTTTTTTGAAAACGATACCCGGTCTGGAGGATGTCGAAGTCATCCAGCCCGGGTATGCGATCGAATATGATCATGTGGACCCGCGGGAACTCCGCCCGACCCTTGAGGCGAAGCGGTGCGAAGGTCTCTACCTGGCTGGACAGATCAACGGGACGACCGGTTACGAGGAGGCGGGTGCGCAGGGGCTGATCGCCGGCCTTAACGCGGCATTCAAATCGGCCGGGAAAGAGCCTTTCGTCGTGGACCGGTCGCAAGGCTATATCGGTGTCATGATTGATGATCTCGTGACGCGCGGCATCACCGAACCCTATCGGATGTTTACATCAAGAGCCGAATACCGGTTGTCGCTGCGCGCGGACAATGCCGACCAGAGGCTGACTCCGCTCGGTATTGAACGCGGTGTTGTTTCGGAGCACCGGAGCACCGCTTTTTCGGCGAAGATGGCCCGCATATCGGCGGCGCGGGATCTTTTGAAAACGCTGTCCGTAACACCGTCGGAAGCGCAGAAGAAAGGACTTCCGGTGAATCAGGACGGTATTCGCCGCTCTGCATTCGATCTCCTGTCCTATCCGAACGTGACCTACGAGATGCTGACGAAGGTCTGGCCTGAACTGTTAGAGCTTGATCCCGCCGTGACGGAGCAGGTCGCGACGGATGCGCTTTATGCCGTTTATCTCGACAGGCAGTTGGCGGATATCGACGCGTTGAAGCGCGATGAAGCGTTGAAAATCCCCGATGGTTTCGACTACGAAGCGATTGTGGGTCTGTCCAACGAAGTCAAACAGAAGCTGGTCGACATACGCCCGGCAACGCTGGGTCAGGCGTCCCGCATGGACGGAATTACGCCGGCAGCGCTGACACTCATTCTGTCGCATCTCAAGCGGCAGAGCCAGCGCGGAGCGGCCTGATGGGCCGCGCCATCGTGTTGAAAGACACTGGAAAAGTTGTTTACAAGTTTGGGGATGTTTCACGTGAAACGTTGGACAGGCTCCAGGTCTTTGTCGATCTCGTCTTGAAGTGGCAGCCGGCACAAAATCTTGTTGCACCGTCGACGATCCCCGATATCTGGATGCGTCACGTGGTCGACAGCCTGCAGACACAGTGGACTTATCCAGAGGCCGCAACCTGGGTGGATATCGGCAGCGGGGGAGGCTTTCCCGGCATCGTGACGGCAATTCTTCTTGCCGACATGCCAGAGTCCCATGTTCATCTGATCGAGAGCAATCAGCGCAAGGCGGCATTCCTGCGCACGGCATTGCGTGAGACGGGCTCGAAAGGAACCGTTCATCCGGGCCGGATCGAATCGGTTGCGAAAGAATGGTCACACGGGCCAGTAGATGCGGTTTCGGCACGCGCCCTGGCTTCCCTGGATCTTCTTTTTCAACTGGCAAAGCCCTTCACAGATGGCGGCGCGAAGGCTGTTTTCCACAAAGGTCAGGATTTTCAAAGAGAAGTTGATGAAGCCGCTGACTCTTGGAACTTCGATCTGGTAGAAAAGATGAGTGTTGTAGATCCCACGAGCCGGATGCTTCTTTTCTCTGATATATCAGCCCGGTCCGAATAGCCAAGGAAGGTGGGTGGCAATGAGCATGCTTCCCGAGAAACCGCGCGTTCTTGCGCTTGCGAACCAGAAGGGCGGCGTTGGCAAAACCACAACCGCGATCAATCTGGGTACAGCACTGGCCGCGATCGGCGAAAAGGTCCTCGTCATCGACCTTGACCCCCAGGGCAATGCTTCGACCGGTTTGGGTATCGAGCACCGCGACCGCGGTCTTTCGACCTATGAAATCCTCAGCGGGGATTGCTCCATGGCCGAGGCGGTTCGTGAAACGGCCGTTCAACGGCTGTGGGTTGCGCCGTCGACCATGGACCTGCTCGGGCTGGAGCTGGAGATCGCCTCGACCAGCGACCGGGCGTTTCGCCTGCGCAACGCCATCGAGCATCTGACACACTCGCGGCTGTTCCAGGAAGTCGGGTTCACCTATGTCCTGATCGACTGTCCGCCGTCGCTCAATCTTCTGACGATCAACGCCCTGTCGGCATCGCATTCCATCCTGGTTCCGCTCCAGTGCGAGTTTTTCGCCCTCGAAGGTCTCAGCCAGTTGTTGAGCACTGTGGAACAGGTAAAGGGTGCGCTGAATGCCGAGTTGAGCATCCACGGCATTGTCCTGACCATGTATGACAGCCGGAACAACCTCTCCAGCCAGGTCGTCGCCGATGTGCGCGAGACCATGGGCGACGCGGTTTACGAAACGATTATCCCGAGGAACGTCCGGGTTTCCGAAGCGCCGTCCTACGGCAAACCGGCGCTGCTATACGATCTGAAATGTGCGGGCAGCCAGGCCTATCTTCGCCTGGCATCGGAGATCATTCAGCGGGAACGGCAATTGCGGCGGGTTGCGGCATAGGTCCTGGTTGGATTCGGAACCGAACCGAAGGGACCAACCGCCGAAGAGCACTGCTGCGATAGCAAAATAACTTATTGAATTATAAGAAGAAAAAGGTGGATCATGGCTGAGAAAGACGGCAAGAACAAGCGTTTGGGCCGAGGGTTGGCTGCCTTGATCGGAGATTCAGCCCCGGAAGCGGCGGCTCCGCCTGAAAAGGTCATCAGGGACAGCAGACGTGTTCCGATCGAGCATCTTGAACCCAATCCACGCAACCCGCGCAAGACCTTCACCGAAAAGGATCTTGCCGATCTGGCAGAGTCTCTCAAGGCGAAAGGTATCGTTCAACCGATCCTCGTGCGTCCGGCGGCCGGCAAGGTCAACCGGTTTGAAATCATTGCAGGGGAGCGGCGCTGGCGCGCAGCGCAGCGGGTTGGCCTTCACGAAGCGCCGATCATCATCCGCGACGTGACCGACCAGGAGGCACTGGAACTCGCGATCATCGAGAATGTGCAACGCGCGGACCTGAACCCGATCGAAGAAGCAATGGGTTACGATCAGCTCACGGCCGAATTCGAGTACAGCCAGGGCGAGTTGGCCAAGGTCATTGGCAAGAGTCGGAGCCACGTTGCCAATACCATGCGTCTTCTGAAACTGCCGAATTCGGTCAAGGACTACCTTGCGGAAGGCCTGCTGACGGCAGGGCATGCCCGTGCGCTCATTACGGTTGAAGATCCCGCGGCGCTTGCAGAACTGATTGTCGAGAAGGGCCTGACGGTCCGCGACGCGGAGAAGATTTCCCAGGATCCGGACGCGCTTGCCAAGCTCAAGGGCGGCAAGGCTGCTGTGGAGAAATCGCAGAAGGATGCCGATACCAAGGCGCTGGAAAAGCGGCTAACCGATACGCTGGGTCTTAAGGTGGTTGTCGGGCACAAGCCCGGCAAGGAATCCGGTGATCTCAAGATCAAATATACCTCGCTCGAGCAACTCGATGAATTGTGCAGGAAGCTGGGCGTCGAGACGCGCTAAGCTACTGATAGTAAAAAGAAAAGTATCATCCGCAAACCGGATCAGCCCTGTTCATTTGGGTCTTTCAGCCTCTTGTTCAGCGCCGCTGTCCGCGGGCTCTTGCGACCCTTCCCAGGGTCAGAAGGGCCTCGGAGAGGACTGGCACGCCGAGCGGATCGTTGAGGCGTGAGATTTTCGTTGCCTCGGCGAGGATTTCCATTGCGCGCTCCAGATCGGACAATGACCAGATCTGCAGTTGCCGCGACATCCCGGGTTTGCGGCTGAAGAACACCGGCGGGCGCTGCTGGTCGATCACGGCCTGAACACTCTTGCCCTTATCAATGTCGATTCGCATCCGATGCAAATTCTGAAAGTGCTTGAGGGCCTGGTTCGCGATGATCGAGGCCTTTGACCCGGCATCGGAGAGCCGCTGGAGACCGTGGTCCAGGGTGGCGATGTCGCCGGTGCCGGCGGCGTCGATAAGTTCGGACATCTCGAATTCGGAGGCATCGCCGATGATGGCTTCAATGTCCTCGCTCTCGATACGGCCCTTGCCGAGTGCAAACAGGCAGAGTTTCTTGAGTTCTCCGCGGCTGGCCATCCGGTCGCCACCTAGCAACCCGTGCAGCAGTGCGCGCGCTTCGCGGGTTATGGTGAGGCCGGCTTCCCGGGTTTCCTCGTCGATGAGTTGGTCGATGCCGCGGTCATTGTCCGCGTAGCACGGGATCGCGAAGGCCCGCTTGCTGGGTTCGATCAGCTTCCTGAGGCCCGCACCCTTCTTGATGTCACCGGCCTCCAGGATGACGAATGTCTGCAGATCGTCCAGCTTCAGGACGGGTTCGACGGCGGGTACCAGGTTCTTGCCGCTTGCATCCTTGACCCAGACGATCCTGCGGCCTCCGAACAGCGGTATCGTGAGCACCTCGTCGATCAGCCGGTTCGGGTCACCGGCAATCTCGGCGGCGTCGATTTTCACCAGGTTGAAAGGATCGCTTTCGCCTTCCGACGCCTTCGCGGCGAGGCGCGTGGCGCGCTCGGAGACAAGACCGGTGTCCGGTCCGAATACGAGCACCAGTGCACCGCCATCAGGCGGGTTCGCAACAAATCGGTCCGTTTCGGCTGCTTTCAGGACTGTCACTGCCGCGGACTTTCAGCGGGAAACTCAGGATTGGCTGGCGAAATAGCCGGCCAGGCGGGTGGCGATGTCGTCGGCGACGGCCTTGGCAACCCGTTCCTGGGCATCGCGGAGCGCGCGCTGGTTGGCAAAACGCTGGTCCGAGAAGTCAAAGGAGGCTGACCGGAACGTGCGCCCGGTCGTGAGGGTTTCGTCCGTCTGGATGTCGCTCATCACGAATGTGGAATTCATGGTGATCGTGAACGCCGAGGGCACGTCCGCGAACTGTTCGATCGCGACTGCCGCCGTGTTCACATCCACCAGAACCTCAAGCCGGTACTTCTTTCCGGCCGAACCTGCGCCGCGTTCCAGCTTGAACGTGAGTTCGTTGTAAAGAACCCTCGTTGCCTCTTCCTGGGCGAACTGGGCAGAGATCGAATCAAGGTCGATGGCGGCCAATTCAGCCGCGACCGTGGAAGACTGTGCACCGAAATCACCCGTGGTGCTGGTGCCGTAGAGCGGGCGGATCTGGCACCCGCTCAGAACTATCGCTGCCGCAAAGGCGCTGAAAAGAGCGACCCGCCGAAGGAGGAACTCCCCCTTGAAGATGCTGCTAAACAACGACATTCACAATCCTTTGCGGCACCACGATAAGTTTCTTCGGCTGATTTCCGTTCAACGCCTTGCGAACGAAGTCCAGCGCCAAGGTAGCTGCTTCGACCTCCTCTTTGGAAGCCTCTTTTGCAATTTCCAGCTCGCCCCGGCGTTTTCCGTTGATCTGAATAGGATAAGTAACTGAATCTTCCGCTAACAGGGCGGGGTCGGCGACGGGCCACCTGGTTTCCGAAATGAGATTGTCGTGTCCGAGGGCGGACCAGCACTCCTCGGCAAGGTGCGGCATCATCGGCGCCATCATCTGAACGAGATAGTCGGCTGCTTCCCGCACGGCGTATTCCGTCTGGTTGTCGGCAATGCCGTCGCTGATCGTCTTGCTGATCGTGTTGACCAGTTCATACAGACGCGCGACCGCCCTGTTGAAGCCAAGCGCTTCCAGGTCGCCGGAAACCGCGTGAAGCGTCTTGTGGCTGGCACGGCGCAGCTCGAGCGCCTTGCCCGAGACCTCGGGCGCTGCGCCGTTTCGCGGCTCGCACCTGTCGGAAATCTCGCCGATCAGACGCCACACCCGCTGTACGAAGCGCCAGGCACCCTGAACGCCGTCTTCCGTCCAGATCACGTCGCGCTCGGGTGGGCTGTCGGACAGCATGAACCAGCGCGCGGTATCGGCGCCGTAAGTGTCGATGATATCGGTCGGATCGACGGTGTTTCGTTTCGACTTCGACATCTTCTCGATCGAGCCGATCGCGACTTCCTCGCCCGTATCCAGCAGCGTGGCGCGCCGTTTTCCGTCAACATCCTCGATCCGGATTTCCGCCGGCGAGATCCAGGCGCCGTTTGCGCCTTCTCCCAGCCGGTAGGTTTCATGCGTAACCATGCCCTGCGTGAACAGTCCCTTGAACGGTTCCTTCAGGTCGAGTGCACCAACCTTCTGCATCGCGCGTGTGAAGAACCGCGAATAGAGCAGGTGCAGGATCGCATGTTCGATGCCGCCGATATACTGATCGACCGGCAACCAGCCATTTGCCGCCTCCGGGTCCGTAGGCTGATCGCAGTCCGGGGCCGTGAAGCGGGCGAAGTACCAGGAGGAATCGACGAAAGTGTCCATCGTGTCGGTTTCGCGCGTCGCCGGCTTGCCGCATTTCGGGCAGGTGGTCTCACGCCAGGTCGGATGCCGGTCGAGCGGATTGCCGGGCTTGTCGAAATTGATGTCGTCCGGCAGCTGGACCGGCAGGTTTCCGTCGTTTTCGGGAACAACGCCGCACGTGTCGCAGTGAATGACCGGGATCGGACATCCCCAATAGCGTTGGCGCGATATGCCCCAGTCGCGCAGGCGGTAGTTGATCTGGCGTTCGCCCTGCGGGGCACCGTCAACGGTGATCGATTCCAGCTTCTGCGCGATCGCTTCCTTGGCGTCGGGAATGGACATGCCATTCATGAAATCCGAATTGAAGATGGTGCCGTCTTCGGTAAAGGCCTCCGTGCCGATTTCGAAGGTGGCCGGGTCGGCGTCCTTCGGCAGCACGACCGGCTTGACCGGCAGCCCGTATTTACGGGCGAAATCGAGGTCGCGCTGGTCATGCGCCGGGCAGGCGAAGATCGCGCCGGTGCCGTAGTCCATTAGGATGAAGTTGGCGACATAGACCGGCAGTTCCAGCGTGCTGTCGAGCGGATGGCGGACGCGCAGGCCCGTATCGATGCCCTTTTTCTCGGCCTTTTCGATGGCTTCTTCCGATGTTCCGACCCGCTTGCATTCGTCGATGAACGCCTTCAACTCGGGATTGTCCTCAGAGAGTTTCGCCGAGATCGGATGATCGGGAGACAGGCCCATGAAGGATGCGCCGAACAGGGTGTCCGGACGGGTCGTGAAGATTTCCAGTGACGTGTCGCCGGTGGGGGCAGGGCTGGTGAATTCAAAACGGACGCGCAAACCCTCCGACCGCCCGATCCAGTTCTTCTGCATCAGGCGCACCTTGTCGGGCCAGCGGTCGAGCGTTTCGATCGCGTCCAGCAGGTCTTCGGAAAAGTCGGAGATCTTGAAGAACCACTGGGTCAATTCGCGCTGCTCAACCAGCGCGCCGGACCGCCAGCCGCGCCCGTCGATCACCTGCTCGTTCGCCAGGACGGTCATGTCGACCGGGTCCCAGTTCACTTTCGCATTCTTGCGGTAGACCAGCCCGGCCTCGAGAAATCTCAGGAACAGGCGCTGCTGCTGCGTGTAATAGGCAACATCGCAGGTCGCGAACTCACGGCTCCAGTCGAGGGACAGGCCCATGATCTTGAGCTGTTCGCGCATGGCGGCGATGTTTTCGTAGGTCCAGTCCTTTGGGTGAACCTTGTTCTGCATGGCTGCGTTTTCAGCCGGCATGCCGAACGCGTCCCAGCCCATCGGATGGAGAACGTTGAAGCCTTTCGCACGCTTGTAGCGGGCAACGACATCGCCCATCGCGTAGTTGCGGACGTGACCCATGTGAATGCGGCCGGACGGGTAGGGGAACATCTCAAGGACATAGTATTTTTCGCGGGGATCGTCGTTGTGGGTGACGAAAACGTCCTTGTCGTTCCAGACCTTCTGCCAGCGCGCTTCCACTTCGCGCGCGTTGTACCGTTCCGTTGCCATCAATTGTGCCGTTTGTTCTTGCCGCCGGATCCGGCGGAATTCCTGAAAGATCGATTGCCGGACTGTCACCAGATATCCGGCCCCGGGTCAACATGTGACTCAAAAAAGAGCCCTGTGAAGCCTGTTTATTTCGCAATGCCGCATTCGTAAAGCGATCGCTGGCCGCTTCGGCGCAAGAATGTGTCAAACCGGCACTTGAGGCGAGCGCCGTTCAGGGCTTAAGAGTGGGTGGTCCGCCAATCCGGTTGCACAGGGAAAAATGATGTCCTCCGCCACAGATCGTCTTTCACAGGTTCAGTCCGACATTCGCGGCGCGGAGACGGAATACGGCAGACCGGAAAACGCGGTCCGGCTGATCGCCGTTTCCAAGACATTTGCCGCCGAAGATATTTTGCCTGTGCTGGAAGCCGGTCAGCGCGTCTTCGGCGAGAACCGCGTTCAGGAAGCCATGGGCAAGTGGCCCGGATTGCGCGAAGCCTATTCCGATATCGAGCTGCATCTGATCGGTCCGCTTCAGTCCAACAAGGCCCGCGAGGCCGTGGCGACATTTGATGTCATTCACACTGTCGACCGCCCGAAAATCGCCAAGGCCCTCAAGTCGGAAATGGACCGGCAGGGCAAAAACCTTCCCTGCTTCATTCAGGTGAACACGGGTGAAGAACCACAAAAAGCCGGCATACCCCCAAAGGATGTCGAGGCGTTCCTCACCGAGTGCCGTGATACGATCGGACTGAATATTATCGGGCTGATGTGCATCCCGCCGATCGACGAAGCGCCGGGCGAACATTTCGCGCTCCTGGAAAAGCTGGCGAAACGCGCCGGCCTTGAGCAGCTCTCCATGGGCATGTCCTCCGACTACGGAGTGGCTATCGGCTTCGGCGCAACCTACGTCCGCGTCGGTTCGGCGATCTTCGGCGCGCGCGGTTGAGGGTTTCTCAATCCTGGACTTCCTGTTGCCAGTGAATTCGTGTGAGATTTTTCCGAAAGAGTGGGCCTTCTCGAAGCGCGAAGATCGATTAAGAAACGTTAATTTGTATTATTAAACTTACCCTCCCAAATAAAAACCGTCAGCATTCAAATTGCCTGCAGACTGAAGCAAACGAATTGGGAGGACGATGAATAATTATAAAAAAGAATGCTGTTTATATTCTTGGTATCTTGGCAATAGCTATAGCCGTCTCAGGATTAATCTTGGAGGTGCCCGATATAATTGGCACGTCGCAGGCCCTGGCATGCCCGACGGGTTGGAATTGCTGACACTCAGCAGCTGCCGCGCATCGAGAATTTCCGAGACAATACGGACGGGATTCAAGCCTGTTTCCGAGGTTACCAATACCGGGAGAGGCGTGTGCATCAGCCCAATCGATTTCTGAAACTTTTGCTGGCCCGTGTCGAATTCGTTCGACGGGCCCGTCACCCGAAGGAGAAGCCGGTGAAAAAGGAAGCAAACACAATCAAAAAAATGCCGACGGTTCGAGAGGCGGCACCAACCGCCGTCGGTGCGTCCTACAATCTGATGCCGCGCGTGGTGCAAACGCCAGCCGGACGCAGGATCATGCGGGACTGTTTCTGATCCGCGATAGTCGAACGGCCGTGCGGCGCAATCAAATACGCGCCACGGCCGTGTCGGCGTTTTGGACTGCGGACCGGAATGCGCGCGGCAGGGCCGCTTTTCAAAGTCTTGCCGCGTGCCTCCGACACGAGTGCCCCCTATTTATGTGAGATCCAAATGTCCGAACCTCTGATCACGTTTTACAAGATATTCGAAAAGGTTCCGGCCATCATACCTGCCGATCCGTCTGCCTATGGCAGCATGCCCACGGATGCGTTTCGCTATTGCGAGGCCATGCGCACCGCCTCTTCGTTTGGTTGGTATGTCTATCCGCCCAGAACGCTGACGCTGACGGTCAGCGAGGATATCGTCTATGCGTATCTTGATGGCGAATGGGTACTTGTGAAGAGTGAGTACCTGAATGACGGCTTCAAGAAGGAATGGGAAAACCTCGCACCGGGCACTCTCAAGCGCCATTTCCCGGCGTTCCTCAGGCCCATTCCGTTGCCTGGCACCCTCCAGATATTTACCGGTCACTTTGTTGAAACTGCGCCGGGATGGAGTGTCCTGGTGCGTGCACCCGCCAATGTCCCGCGCGGACCTTTCCAGGTATACGAAGGCATTGTCGAGACCGACGAGTTCAATCCATGCCCGATTTTCGTGAACATCCGCATTACGGAAACCGGCCGCGAGATTCGACTGCCCTTCAACGTGCCGCTTGCACAAATACAACTCGTCCCGCGACAGCTTTACAAGCAAGACCAAAAACGGGTGGCCTATATCGAGCAGGCCGAGAGCGTGGCGGCCATGTTCCCCTGGGATCGTTTCACCGACACTGTGCACAGCGAACCGCATCCGCGCGGACGGTATGCGGTTGCGCGGCGCAAACGAGACCAGAGGGACAAGGAAGAGTCATCCAGGGCAGCTCACGCAACAGATTTCGTGTCTGCCTGATTGCTTCTGCGCGTTACCGGACGTTTCCAGGCACAAGTGAATTTTTCGGAACAGACACTGACTTATGCAGCCTCAACAATCATGGACCGTAAAGTGTCCTCGCTAACGCTGCCCGGCGCGCCAATCGCCACCAAACGGCTTTCCGGTTGTCGCGCCCCCCACGCCTCGTCCCGGGCGATGTCGATCCGCTTGCCCACGACCTGGACAATAATGCGATGATCGGGATCTTCTTCGCTGAAGACAAATCCCTTCATCCGGTAAACACCCCCCGGCAATTGTTTGACGGCGCTTTTGAGGGCTGACAATCGCAGCGGTCTGTCCGATCGCACCATCGTGGTTGCAAACTGCGCCGCGTGCGGGTGTTCTTCGATGTCCTCGTTTTGGTGCTCAGGACATCCGCACCCCGGTCCATGAACATGGTGATCCGCATCTTTAAGCTGGCTCTCCGCGAACCGCCCGACCGACAGAAGAATATCGAGCGGGACTTGCGCGTTGACCGCTTCCACGAGCCGGTAGCGTTTGAAGCGCGAACCGAGCCACTTATGAACTTCGGCCACTGTTTCACTGTCGACCAGGTCGACCTTGTTCAGGATGACCATGTCCGAGAATGCGATTTGACGGAGCTTCAGTTCCATCTGTTCCGGAGCAGCAAAAATCTGTTCCGCGTCGACCAGACATACGATGCTGTCCAGGCGGATCAGGTTGCGAAACTTCTGATCCGTGAATGTCATAGCGATCGAGGACGGGTCCGAGACGCCGCTGGCCTCCAGGATGATGTATTCCGGTCTCTCGTCTCGCGCCAGAACCTGTTCGACAGTTTCAATCAGGTCATCCCTGATGGAGCAGCACACGCACCCGTTGGCAAGGCTCATGACATCGTCCTCGATGCCGACGACTAGGTCGGCATCGATGTTAATGGATCCGAAATCGTTCACGAGGACGGCAACGCGCAGTCCATGATGGCCTGTCAGGATCCGGTTGAGCAGGGTCGTCTTTCCGGACCCCAGGAAGCCGGTCAGGATTGTCACCGGCACCGCAGATTTTTCTCCAAACTCGATCATGGCCCTACTCCGGTTTCTTCCGGTTGGGGATAACGTCATCGACATTGATTGAAAAACCAGACGGCCATTGGGTTCCGGGCTCACGGAAAACATCTGCCGGATAGTATTCCTTGGGATCGATCTCCATGTCGCGGTATTTCTGATCCTGTTGCTCGGCCCTAGACGAGCGAGGTTCAGGCAGTACGACTTCGTCGGGCAGCGAAATACGTCCAGCTTCTTCAGCTGCTGCAAGTTCGCGGAACGGCGGAACTGTCCCTGACTTTCCGGGAAGTGTAGCCTTCCGGTACCAGATAGCTTCCTTGGTAACATTGACGACCGCGACATCCAGCCCCCATTGGAACAAGCCATCATAGTGGGCGCGGATGCCGGCCAGCATTTCTGCATCGATATCTTCATCCTGGGTATAGTGCGTCACCATGCCCAGGCGCGGGCGCGTGTCGGCGAAGAGTTTTCCGACCGCGTAATGCGATGTGTGGTGTGTATCGATGGTGTAGTTGAAGAGTTCCTGCGGCAGACCATACTTGTACGTCATGAGCTGACCGATGTCCTGGCCGGACATTTCTGTAACGAACACATCGACGCCTTCACCGTACTTGCGTGAAAGTTCGTCCGGGCGGCCGTCGCCGGTCCAAACGAAACTCAGGCCATTCCAGTCGAGGCGGTAGCCGACGGCACCATCCTTTGCGTGGCTGCGTGGCCAGCTCCGAATGACAACGCCGTCCTGATCATAAACAATGCCGCCTTCCTCGCGATAGTCGAACTCATTGACCTCGATTTCATATCCGTCGCCGATCGGAAACACATCGAAGGCTTCGAGGTGCCATTTCATCATCTGCTGCATGCCGTTGACCATGCCCTGGGTGCCAAGTTCGGGCGTGCGGCCGGAGGGTCCGTGAATACGCAAAGGCGTATAGCCGCCGGACCAGGCGCGGAAGGGATAGATGTAAGGAATGTCGGCGTAGTGGTCGACATGAAGGTGCGTAATGAAAATGTCGTTAATCAGCTGGCCGGGAACCTGCATGCCAATAATGTTGCGTACGCATCCGGAGCCAAAGTCGAAAAAGAACCTCTTGCCATTTCCAAGCTCGACCATGATGCATGTTCCGGCTTGGTCTTCTCTCGGCGGGTAGGGCGTGGACCCGCAAAAGGATATGCGCATTTCGTCCGGGCCGAGTTCTTCGGACAAGGGAAAGTAATTGGCATTGGAACCAGTCATGTATTTTGTCGGTCGGAAGTACTCTGGAAGCGAAATGCCACCTGCCGGGCGGCCGCCATAGGGGTTTTTGAGAGCCTCCCCCAGCGGTCCATCGCCCGAGTGGGCCTGTGCTCCTTCAGAGGCGACCGTTGCCGCACCGGTTACCGCCGCACCGGTTGCCATCCCTTTCAGGACACTGCGCCTGCTCGGATTTTCAACCTGGTTCTCTTCCGTCTCATTGTCGGTTTTGCGGTGGTCGTTGTTGGTGTGATCACTCATTTCGTGAACCTTTCCTCCGGTCTCTGGGGCCGTGAAACCCGGCGGAGGATCTCCGCGCGCAGCTCCACAAGTATTTCGTTGATCTGGGAGGCTTCCGTGCTGTCGATGGTGCCACATGCAAGTCGCGAACACAGACATTCGTAGTCTTTACAAGCCTCCGTCAGGTGCACATCTGTCTGAAGGCGTTTTTTTATCGCTGTCGCCTGCTCAGGCAGGTCTCGGTGGACGAACTTCATTGACGATGTGCTCCGTTGCGCTACGCTGATCGGCAACACGCTGAGTAGAATTCGGCCCCGGCTCCGGGCCAAGTGACTCACCGTGAAACGTGGGTGAGACGGCAATGCCAGCGAAGGGCAAAAGCACAGGATCTGAGCAATCGGCCGATTGCGATCCGAAGGCTGTTCGCGATGCGCTCCACGCGGTCATCTCAAGTGAAGAGCTCGCGTCCTCACCGCGTCTGAAACAGATCTTGAGCTACATCGTCGAAGAGCGGTTGGCCGGACGGGGCGACCAGATCAGGGGCAAGACCATTGCAGCCGATGTGTATGGCCGTGCGCTTGACGGACGCAATGCGTCGGACAACATCGTGCGCGTGGAAGCGCGCCGCCTGAGACGCGTTCTGGATCAGTTCTACGAAGGCAGCGGCCGAGATGAGAACATTCGTATCCACGTTGATGCGGGAACCTATGTTCCCCGGTTCGAACTGCGCGAGGATACCAACGCGGCCGCCAACGCCGGAAAAGAAGCCACGTCTGTTACGGAGAACACAACCTCCGTGTTCGTGCGCTCAGCACCTCCATTGAGATTTGCGACAGTCGCGGGTGTTGTCGTTGCGCTGGTCGCAGGTGGCGTCTTTCTGTTCCAGCAGAGCGCGGTTTCGCCGGTCGTCCCAGCGCCGGTTACGGATCCGCAGGTCGCCGTGCGCTCCGCTCTGATGGAAAAGTCCCCGGTGTCGGTACAGTCGATGAACCTGGCAGCGCAGGCGCGTGGACTGCTTTTTCCCGTGTTCGACGCGGAGCGCCAACGTCTCGCGATAAGTCTCTTTGACCGCGCAATTGCGCTAGACCCGAGTTTGCCCGATGGGTATGCCGGCAAGGCTCAGGCCCTTGCCACACTGGCCTTCCTTGCCAAGGACGATATGCAGAGCACCGACCTGATGCAGCAGGCAGCCTCGCTGGCATCCAAGGCCAGGGAACTCGGGCCGACCAACGCGCGTGCGCACGGAGCAACGGCATGGATCGCAAGCATGTCCGGTGGAAACGAGACAGCCCGCAAACATGCGAACATTGCCGTCGGTCTGATGCCCGATGATGGATATATTCTCGATATAGACGGGGTCGTTGCGATAATGGCTGGAGATGGGGCTCGGGCCGCAAAGGCGTCCGATCCGGAGCGCCTGCGTCTTGGAGAAGGGCGGTTTGGCGCACCGAACATCTGGGGTGTGGCGAATTACATGCTGGGAAACTACGACACTGTGATTGATGCCTTCGAGACTGCTCCGGCAGCCGGAGCGCCGGTCTCAGCTCCCTCGCTCATTTTTCTCGCTGCAGCGCATGACCACCTTGGCAACACAAGAGCCGCGGCCAACGCAGTACGTGACTTGCGCAAAACCTGGCCGGATTTTCCGGTTCCGTTCGTACTCGACAAGATGTTTGCCCAAAAGGACTATGCGGCTGACATCTACTCCAGGCTGGAAAAAAACGGCTATGAACGCGCCGGTATCGGTGTCCGCGATGACGGCAAGTCATAGCGGCGCTTGATCAACTACACAAAAACAAAGTATTTTTATTCGAAATTGTAAATATTATTCGATAGTTTATTTCTTGTTAGAAGCCAAGTTCTTGCCGAAAACTTTGAATGTTGTCTTCAATATGACTGACCTATGGCTGAATACGCTTCCCGGCCACAACAATGCCGCGAATGTTCCCAAGAGCAGCCCTTTGCCGGTCGTGATCGCGGATCAGAGTTCTTCCTGTTCCGGTTCGGCAGGTCGCAGGGGCCTGGCGGATGGACGGAACACAAGCCGGATGCACCGACTTCCCCAAGACAGGGGACGGGCAATCCGGCGAGAACCAACACTTGGAGGTTTAAACATGTCCAAACGTCTTACCGCTGCTCTTCTCATCGGTGCCTTCACGGCCTCTACAGCAGCGCTTGCACAGGGCGTGTCATTTGAGACAATCGACAGCAACCAGGACGGTTTCGTGAGCTTCGATGAAGTCACGGCAGTCGTTCCGGATATGTCGGAAGACGTTTTCAAGGCTGCGGATGCGAATCAGGACAACCTGCTCGATCCGGCTGAATTCGCAGCGGTTCAGCCGTAATCCGGCTTCGGGCGATCCTCCCCCCGTAAGCTGCACTTGCAGCGGGGTTGCCTGATAAAGACCACTGCCGGTACGGTCACACCGGCAGTGGTTTTCGTCATTCTGCAGGCCGTTGTAGGCGGTCTTCCGTTTGTCCGGTGATCCGGGCCGGTCCAGCTCAATCCATTGGTGAGTTTTCGTCATCCCTTCCCGTGTGTTGCCTTGTTGACCTCCATCGGGTCGTTTGCAAGACTGCGCGCATAAGAATGGGAGGACATCATGAAATCACTTGCCTGGGCCCTTGGCGCAGCCGTTGCGCTTGGCCTTTCGACCGGTGCTGCCTTTGCGGCAGACACGACGTTGCGTATTTCCCTGCAGTTGCCGCTGAAGAGCCACCTCGGCCAGAACCTTCTCCTGTTCAAGGAAGAGGTTGAAAAGAACGCGAATGGCGACATCGCCGTTGAAATCTATGATTCGGCGCAGCTCTACAAAGACAAGGAAGTTCCTGCGGCGGTCGGATCCGGCGCGATCGAGATGGGCGTCGCCTCCCTCACGCGCTATGTCGGCGACATCCCCGCCGTCGATATCTTCTACCAGCCGTTCCTGTTCGACACGGAAGACAAGGTGCGGGCCGCGGTCGCGCCGGGATCGCCCGTGCGTGCGCCGCTCGACGAGGCCATCAAGGACACCGGATCGACCGTTTTGTGGTGGCAGGCCTATGGCGGTGCGATCATGCTGTCCCAGGGCGGACCGCTGAAGACGCCGGAAGACATGAAGGGCAAGAAGGTCCGCGTGTTCGGCAAGACACTCGGCGACTTCGTGACGTCAGCCGGCGGTGCGCCGACGCTGATTTCCGGTTCCGAACAGTATCTTGCCTACCAGCGCGGCACGGTCGATATCGGCATGACCGGCGTTTCCGGCGTCAAATCGAGAAAGCTCTGGGAGGTGATGGACACGATCTCCGTGACCAACCACGCGGATATCGAATTCATTGTCGTCGTAAACACCGATTTCTGGAACGGGCTGCCGGAAGAGCAGAAGGCCGTGATCCAGGCGGCAGCGCTCAAGGCCGAGAACGATGTGCGCAACCGCATGGCCGAAATCGAGGCGGCGGCCTATGCCGCGGCCGAGGAAAACGGCATGACCGTCTACAGGCCGACAGCGGACGAGATCGCGGCGTGGAAGGCCGTCAGCCAGCCGGTCTATGACACGTATTCCGAAAAGGCGGGCGCGCTGGGCCAAACCGTGATGGACGCGGCAAAGGGCCTTTAAAATCAACCGGGTTCGGCCACGCCGTCTTCTCGCGAGGCGGTGTGGCCGCGACATTCCGAATTCCGCCTGACCCTTCCCGAAAGCAAAGATTGCATTTCAAGCCATGAAAGCGTTCCACGCTGTCCTGCGGATGCTTGCGGGAACCGCAGCGTTCCTGTTCATTCTCGCCGGGTGCATGCTGACCTATGAGGTCAGCGCCCGCTACCTGTTCGTCGCGCCGACGATCTGGGCGGCGGAACTCTCCCAGCTGTGTCTTATCTGGGGCAGCATGATCGGGATGCCCTGGCTGCTGAAAACCAATCAGCACATCGCGGTCGACGCAGTGACTGAGCGGCTCGGCGCAGTGGCCCAGCGGGTCTGCCGTGTCCTGGCCATGACCGCCATCGCTTTGTTCAGTGCGGTTGTCGCCTGGAAGGGGGGCGGCATCTTCTACGATTCCTTCGAACGCGGCCGGACCACCGGATCGATGCTGGATCTGCCGACATGGGTCTCGGAACTTGCCATTCCGGTCGGCTTCGCGCTGCTGTTCATCCAGGCGGTGATCGAACTTGGCAAGGCGGTCGCAGGCGCCGCGCCGCAGGGCGGACACGCCTCATGACCACGGTGCTGATCCTGATTGCGCTGTTCGCGCTTCTGCTCATTCGGGTGCCGGTCGCCTTCACGCTGGGAGGCCTCGGGCTGGCCCTGCTGCTTTTCGGCGGGTTCTCGCCGTTGATGGCGCCGCAGGCGATCCTTTCCACGCTGGACGGGTTCATCCTTCTCGCCGTGCCGCTTTTCCTGCTGATGTCGAACATCCTCCTGAAGGGCGGGGTCGGAAAGGACCTTTTTGCCGCCGTGCATGCCTGGGTCGGCCACTGGCCCGGAGGTCTCGCCGTCGCAACGATCATTTCCTGCGGGATTTTTGCCGCCATTTCCGGCTCTTCCGTCGCGACGGCCGCAACGATCGGAACGGTGGCGATCCCGGAAATGATCAGCCGCGGTTATGAGCGGCGCTTCGTCTATGGTCTGCTCGCCGCCGGCGGCACGCTCGGGATCCTGATCCCGCCGTCAATCCCGATGATCGTCTACGGCTTCGTCACCGAGCAGTCGGTCATTTCGCTGTTTCTCGCCGGGATTGGCCCCGGCATTCTCCTTGTGGTTTTCTTCATTGCCTTCGCGATGATCCACGCGCGATGGTTCGGCGGGCACACGGCCGAAACGGCGGCGAGCGCGGAAGAGCGGTTCTGGAGTTCGCTCCGGGCCCTGCCTTCGGTGGTGCTGGCAGCGTTCGTCATCGGGGTCATCTATACCGGGATCGCCACGCCGACGGAGGCGGCCGCCATCGGTTTTGCGGTTGCGCTCGTGATCACCGGTCTCGTTCTGAGGACGCTGACATGGCAGGGGTTCAAGGAAGCCGCCTATGATTCCATGGTCACGACGGTCGCGATCCTTCTGATCGTTGCCGGAGCGAAAGTGTTCGGAAAGGCGATCACGCTTTACCGGATCCCTCAGGAAATCTCGATGTTCATCGGTCAGAACATCGACACACCGCTGGCATTCATCCTTGTCGTCTCGGTGGTTCTCCTGATCATGGGGCTTGTGTTCGAGGCGCTCTCCATGGTGCTGATCATGACGCCGGTCCTGCTGCCGGCAGCCATGGCGCTCGGTTTCGACCCGATCTGGTTCGGTGTCTACATGGTGGTGATGGTGGAGTGCGCCCTGATCACGCCGCCGGTGGGGCTCAATCTCTACGTGATCCAGTCGGTGGCGAAATCCAGTCTTTCCGACGTGTCGCGCGGGGTGCTGCCGTTTCTCGCGCTCATGTTGCTCTCCGTCGTGATCCTCTATATGTGGACCGATCTTGCGCTTTATATTCCGTTCAAACTCTGAATTGCCTTCACGAGGTCAGAATGCCGTCCCAGGCCGACAAACTCAGACACCTGCTTGCAACGGACAGATTGCATGTCATGCCCTGCTGCTTCGATGCGCTGTCGGCGAAGCTGATCGAGCAGGCGGATTTCGACCTCACCTTCATGTCGGGCTTTGCCGCGTCAGCGTCCCGGATCGGACAGCCGGATCTCGGGCTGATGTCTTATGGCGAGGTTCTCGATCATGTCGGCAACATCACCCATGCGGTCGATTTCCCGGTCATCGCCGACGGCGATACGGGATACGGCAACGCCATGAATGTGCGCCGGACGGTTGCCGGGTTCGCCAAGGCGGGGGCCGCCGCCATCATGATCGAAGACCAGCTGTCTCCCAAACGCTGCGGCCACACACCTGGAAAAGCCGTCGTTTCGCGCGATGAGGCCTTCGACCGCATCCGGGCAGCCAACGACGCCAGGGAAGACGGCGCGGATATCCTCATCCTGGCGCGCACGGATGCGCGCCACGAGCACGGCTTGAGTGAAGCCATCGAACGCGCCGCGCGGTTCAAGGAGCTGGGAGCCGACATCCTCTTCGTCGAAGCCCCGAAAACCGTCGCCGAAATGGAGACGGTCTGCCGGGAGCTGCCGGGGCCGAAAATGGCGAATATCGTCGAAGGCGGGGAGACACCCGAACTGTCTCACAAGGAGCTTGCGGATATCGGGTTCGCGATCGCCGCCTATCCGCTGACGCTCATGGCGAGCGCGATGCAGGCCATGACGGAAACCCTTTCGAGGCTGAAAACGGATACCGACCGAACGCCCCTGATGATGGATTTCACCGAACTCAGGGACCGCATCGGCTTCAACGACTACTACGAAACCTCGTCGCGCTACGAGACCTCGAAACGGGATTGACGCGATCCGCCGTCCCGGCACGCGGCGCAAAACTTGACTCTTGCCACTCGTTAAGGCATAGACCCGCGAACTCCATATGAGTGACCGAAAATCAGAACCGCCGACCGGGACCCGAAAAGGTGTAAAGAGATCCCGGAGGTTAACACCCGACAGCGCGATGCGCCCTCGGGTGCGAAACTGCTTTGCGAGCTGCGTTGCAGTTGGATCTGGGTTCCGGTTGACCATATGGTTCGGGAGACATCCCGAAACCGATGACCTAAGGACCCTTTGATGTTTGAAAGCCTGTCCGATCGACTAAGCGGAATTTTCGACAAGCTCACCGGCCGTGGTGCGCTGTCGGAAAACGACGTCAACGAAGCAATGCGCGAAATTCGCCGTGCATTGATCGAAGCCGACGTCGCCCTGCCGATCGTGCGCTCCTTCACGGACAAGGTGCGGAGCCGGGCGGTCGGCGCCGAAGTCGTCAAATCGGTCACGCCGGGCCAGATGGTCGTCAAGATCGTTCATGACCAGCTGGTGGAAATGCTCGGCGCGGAAGCGCAGCCGATCGACCTGAATGCGCCCGCGCCGGTGGCGGTCATGATGGTCGGCCTGCAGGGGTCCGGCAAGACCACCACCACCGCCAAGATCGCCCGCCGCTTCACCCAGCGCGACAAGCGCAAGGTGCTGATGGCCTCGCTCGACACGCGCCGGCCGGCAGCGCAGGAACAGCTCAAGGTTCTCGGTGAGCAGAACGACGTCGACACCCTGCCGATCATCGAGGGACAGGGCCCGGTCGAGATTGCCAATCGTGCCATGTCCGCGGCCAAGCTCGGCGGTTATGACCTGGTCCTGCTGGATACTGCCGGACGCATTCACATCGACGAACCTCTCATGATCGAGATGGCGGACGTCAAGGCGGCCGCACAGCCGCACGAGATCCTGCTCGTCGCCGACAGCCTGACCGGTCAGGACGCCGTCAATCTGGCGCAGAGCTTCGACGAGCGTGTCGGGATCAGCGGCATTGTCCTGACGAGAATGGACGGGGATGGCCGCGGCGGTGCGGCGCTGTCCATGCAGGCGGTGACCGGCAAACCGGTCAAGCTCATCGGTACCGGTGAAAAATCCGATGCGCTGGAGGACTTCCATCCGAAGCGGATCGCCGACCGGATCCTCGGCATGGGCGATATCGTGTCGCTCGTCGAGAAAGCGGCGGAAGCCATCGATGCGGAACAGGCCGCGAAGATGGCGAAAAAGATGCAGAAAGGTCATTTCGACCTGGAAGATCTCGCCGAACAATTGAAACAGATGGAAAAGCTGGGCGGCATGTCCGGCATGATGGGCATGCTGCCCGGCGTCGGCAAGATGAAGAAACAGATCGAGGCGGCGAATGTCGATGACAAGATGTTCAAGCGCCAGATCGCCATCATTCAGTCGATGACACCGTCCGAGCGGCAGAAACCCGATCTTCTGAAAGCAAGCCGCAAGAAACGGATTGCAGCCGGCTCCGGTGTTCAGGTTGCCGAGGTCAACAAGCTTTTGAAGATGCACCGCCAGATGGCGGACATGATGAAAAAGATGGGCAAGGGCAAGGGCATGCTCGGCAAGCTGATGGGGGGTCTCGGCGGCGGAATGCCGGATGTCGATCCGAAGCAACTCGAGGAAATGGCCAAGTCCGGCCAGCTTCCGGGCGGCATGGATCTGCCGAAAGGATTGCCCGGTGGCATGCCGGGCGGTCTGGGCGGCCCCGGTCTGCCACCTGGAATGCCGGGTCTTCCGGGCCTAGGCGGTCCGAAACTTCCCGGTCTGCCGGGCATGGGGAAAGGCAAGAAGCGATGAGCAACGCCGAAGCCCAGCTGGGCCAGAGCGAAGCGGTCAACGAGCTGAAGGCTCTCAGATCCTCCATCGACAATATCGACGCGGCATTGATCAACATGCTCGCCGAACGGTTCAAGTGCACCCAGAAAGTGGGTGTTCTGAAGGCCACCAACGACCTGCCGCCGGCTGATCCGGCGCGGGAAAAGATTCAGATCGAGCGGCTCCGGCGGCTTGCCGCAGAAGCCAATCTCGATCCTGATTTTGCCGAGAAATTCCTGAACTTCATCGTTCGCGAAGTGATCCGGCACCATGAAGCCATTGCCGCAGAAGCCGGCAACTGAAGAAACTGGAGACCCAAAATGGCTACGAAAATTCGCCTTGCTCGAGGCGGTTCCAAAAAACGCCCGTACTACCGTATCGTTGTTGCCGACATCCGCTCGCCGCGCGATGGCCGCTTCATCGAAAAAGTCGGCAGCTATGATCCGATGCTGCCGAAGGATTCCGAAGATCGCGTCAAGCTCGACGTCGAGCGCATCCAGTACTGGCTCGGCAACGGTGCAAAGCCGACCGACCGCGTGCACCGTTTTCTCGATGCAGCCGGCCTGCTGAAGCGCGAGCCGCGCAACAACCCGAAGAAGGCAGAACTCGGCGCGAAGGCCAAGGAACGTCTTGAAGCCAAGCGCCAGGCCGAAGAAGACGCCGCTGCAGCTGCTGCAGAAGCTTCGGAAGCCGCGAGCGAAGGTGCTGCGGAAGAAGCAGCAGCCGAGTAATTCCGGGATCCGGGTGGCGCTGACTATTCCGGAAAGGGCTTGCTGACATGACTTCAGATGACGGTCAGAAGGTCCTGATGGCCAAGATCGGCGCCGCGCACGGCATTCGCGGCGAAGTGCGGGTCAAACCATTCGGTGATGACCCGCTTTCCTTTGCCGACTACGGCGTTCTGACCAGCAAGGACGGCGTGACGTCGTTCGAGGTGGAGAGGGCGCGGGTTCAGAAAACGGTGGTCGTCACCAAATTCCGGAACGTGAACAACCGCAACCAGGCCGAAGACCTGAATGGCGTGGAGCTCTATGTCCGGCGGGATCAGCTTCCGGAGCCCGAAGAAGACGAGTTCTACTACTCGGATCTCAACGGGCTCAGTGTCTTGGACCGGGACGGCAACGATCTTGGCAAAATCATCGCCGTGCAGGACTTCGGCGCCGGTGATCTTCTGGAAATCCGCCCGACGCGCGGGCGCACCTTCTATATTCCGTTCACGAAGGACTTTGTTCCGGAGGTGTCCCTGTCACGGGGACAGGTGACGGCTCACCTTCCCGAGGATTACTTTTCCGATGACAGTTCGGATTCCTCGGAGACAGCTTCGCCGGACAAGTAGCGCACCGGCATTGGCTGCAATCCCATGCGGCCGAGGTTCAGATCCTCCTCGGGATCCTTGACGGCCTGCGTGACCTCCGAGCGAATCAGTGCGATGAGTGCAACGACCAGTGCCACGCCAATTCCGTTTGCCACCAGGTCGGGCAATGACATTGCATGATGCGGCAGGAAACCCTGTACGAGCTCCCCGGCGATCCCCATGCCAAATGCGACCACGGCCGAGATCCTGAGACGGCAGCAGAAAAGCGCGTGTATGGACAGTGTCAGAAGGGCGAAAAAGCCGATATGGATGACCTTGTCATAGGGGTGTCCCACGCCGGTCTCGAACACCAGCCCGACCAGGACGCCAAACGTTATCAGTGCGGCGAGCGGCACGACACGGCTGACCGAAATGTCGAGATAATGCTGATCGACCTTGTTCTGGATAAAGGCGGGTATTCTCAAACGCAGAACGGGAAACTGGAACACGATAATGGACCTGATTGAAACGCTCTTGCCAGCATGCGCTCTCAGGCTTAATCAGTTCTTTCCATGACGTTTTTGTCCGCCGGGCGGGCGCAATTTTCGATCTTCTAGGTTAATGTTGTCTTGATGCCCTTTAAGACCACGATCCTGACGCTCTATCCGGACATGTTTCCCGGCCCGCTGGGCCACAGCCTGTCGGGACGCGCTCTTGCCAAGGGCTTGTGGCAGGTCGAGACCAGCCAGATCCGTGACTTCGCGACAGACAGGCATCGCAGCGTCGACGACACGCCGGCAGGCGGCGGCGCCGGAATGGTGCTGCGTGCGGACATTCTCGCGAAGGCAATCGATGCCGCAGCCCCCGAGGACGATCCGCGGCCGCGGCTCCTGATGAGCCCCCGCGGGCGTCCGTTCAACCAGGAGCGTGCACATGAACTGGCCTCCGGGCCCGGCGCGATCATTATCTGCGGCAGGTTCGAAGGCGTCGACCAGAGGGTCATCGACAGCCGGCAGCTCGAGGAAGTCTCCGTTGGCGACTACATCCTCTCGGGTGGTGAAATCGCGGCGCTCACGATGCTGGACGCTATCATCCGTCTCATTCCCGGGGTCATGGGGAACATGGAAAGCGCGGAAACGGAGAGCTTCGAAACAGGGCTGCTGGAGCATCCGCACTATACCCGCCCTGCCGATTTCGAAGGGTCGGCGATCCCTGATGTCCTGACGTCCGGAAACCACCGCAAAATCCATGACTGGCGCATGGCCGAGGCAGAGCGCCTGACACGGGAGCGCCGGCCGGATCTCTGGGACGCCTACATGGCGGACGAAGACGACGTCGACTAGAGGCCGTACCCTACGACGGACCGTCACCGAGCTTGGCAAGCAGCTGCGTCCCGCGGCGGACAATGTCCGCCTGGGAGCGTGCTCCGGTTTTGGACGTCGCGCTGGCCAGATGATTTCTCGCGGTGTTGTAGGAGATCTGCAACGTGTCCGCCGCCTCTTTCAGCGAAAATCCCAAAATCAGCTGCTGAATGACGAGGCACTCCCGTTCGGTCAGGCCGAACGCGGCGGACAGTATCTTTTCCGAGGGCCTTGGCGCATCTGCGGGGTCGAACAGGGTGACAAGCAGCGGCATGGCCGGCGTCAGAAAAGGGGACAGGCCGGGATGTACCTGATCCTTGTGCCGGACAGGCATGACAAAGAAGAACGGTCCGCCATTGCCTGTCGCCTGCATCGGTATCGGACCGACGGGAAGTGATGTGGCAGACGCCCTTTTCAGCGCGGAGTGCAGCTGGTTCTGCAGCCCCTGCGTTCGTGCGGCGAGGCGAACCGTGCGATCCGTGTAGATCAGTTGACTGGTCCGCAGGAATGTTTCCGCCTGTCCATTGAAATGCGTGACCTTGCCATCCGGCAGAACCAGGAGGGCCGCCGTCGGGATCTGGTTCAGCCAGAAGCCGGTGTTGGCCGGGACACAGTCGCGTTTTGCCAGTTCGAGCAACAGGCTGAATGCGTTTTGTAGATGCGGCCGCAGAAATGAGAACAGGTGACGGATATGGTCTTCTTCACGGAGCTTCATCGTTCTGGGCAGGTTGGCCGCGACAAAGGCGGAGTCCTTGCCATGACGATGCAAAATGACACCGAAAGCCCGGTTGATCTCGCCATGGTCTTTCAGGAACTCATGATAGAAATCCGTATTTTCGACATCCGACGTGGAGATGAAATCGCCCGTGTAGACCACATCCGAGGGATCGCATTGCAGCGCGATCGGCGGAAACGGATTGGCTGAGACCGCGCGGCTCAGTTCGAATTCGGCGCCCTCGCCATGATTGAACATCGCGCAGTCATAGTGCCTGTTCTCGTAAACGCATTGGGCCTGGTAGGAGATCGGCAGATCGGGATAAAGGGTTGCAAGATCCGAAAGCACACCAGTAAGTCCGCCCTCGAGCAAAGCACCACTATAGAGTTTATGTAGTAAACCGGAGTGATCCCTCATCGATTGACATTTCCTAAAGGTAAGGGCGCCTTACTTTACCGTAATGAGCAAACCTAAAACATTAAATTAGTAAATACCAGCGTGACATTTTTTTAAGAATGTGCTATACGAAGACCATTGCAACCAAAGTTGTCTCTTCAGTTGTAAAAAGCTGAAGAAACACGACAATAATTACTTTAGGCAATGCTGAGCATCAGCGGCGGCACTTGTGCCGCTGCTTTTCTTTTCAATACGAGCATTTAACGCCCGCCTGTACTATTGCACTTTTGGACAGTGATAAACGGTAATGATCTTTACCGGGTGTTCCGAATTGCTTGACGGGGCCGCGCTTGTCCCGGACCAGGCACCCACAAAAACCACATGACATCGCCCGTCTTTTGCTGTATACGCCCGCGAAAGCTGGTGACGTTTTCTCCTGATATACGACGTCAGGGCCTGAAGGTCCGGTGTTTTATCCGGTCTCCAAGGCAAACCGGCTGATATGCAACATGGCCCAAAGTCGGCGAATTCCGTTTCCTGGTCACAGGGAAACGCTCTGGCCGCTTTGTAATTGAAAAGGGAAAAATGCCATGAATATCATCGAGCAGCTCAACGCTGAAGAAATGGCGAAGATCGAAGCGCAACGCAAGCTTCCGGAATTTTCGCCAGGTGACACGGTTCGCGTTAACGTGAAGGTCACCGAAGGCAACCGTACCCGTACCCAGGCCTATGAAGGCGTGTGCATCGCCCGCTCCGGCGGCGGCATCAACGAGAGCTTCACGGTCCGCAAGATTTCCTATGGCGAAGGCGTCGAGCGTGTCTTCCCGATATATTCCCCGATGCTGGAAGGCGTTGAAGTTGTCCGCCGCGGCAAGGTCCGCCGCGCGAAACTTTACTACCTGCGCGACCGTCGCGGCAAATCCGCCCGCATCACAGAAAACACCAACGTCCGCTCCAAGCGCCTCAACGAAGAAGCCCGCGCCGAAGCCGCTGCCGCCAAGGCTGCAAAGGCGGAAGCCAAGAAGGCCGAGCAGGCAGCTGCAGAAGACGCCGCGGAGTAATCCGGCGCATCGAACGAGATTTGAAAGGGCGGTCCTCAGGGCCGCCTTTTTCATTTGCCGGACCGCCGGTCAATCTCAGTTGAATTCAGCTCAACCCGGTGACGCTTGACGTTTTTGCCCGCCTGGGCCATTCACTAGTGTGGTGAATTTGAAATGCGCCTCATTTTCACAGCAGACGCCGGAGCGTATTTCAAATTTGAAAACCACACTAGAAACATAAACTTGCTAGTCATCTTTTTGCATCTGAAGTTCGCACCGAGCAGGCTGCACAATGAGACGAACTTCAGATCCAGATGACTAGCCAGATTTTTACGAAACGCTTGAAGCCGGGCGTGTTGCCCGGCAAGAAGACCGAAGGCGGACGCCCCGACGCAGGCGGAACCGCACTGGAAACAGACGAGGAGAGATCGATGGCGAAAGCGCGCACGCTTTATGACAAGATCTGGGACGATCACGTTGTCGACATGCAGCCGGACGGAACCGGGCTGCTCTATATCGACCGGCACCTTGTCCACGAGGTGACCAGCCCTCAGGCCTTCGAAGGTCTGCGCATG
This sequence comes from Roseibium sp., assembly GCF_965229775.1. Taxonomy (GTDB): domain Bacteria; phylum Pseudomonadota; class Alphaproteobacteria; order Rhizobiales; family Stappiaceae; genus Roseibium. Next base: position 1,648,690 of record NZ_OZ245929.1, on the reverse strand, counting down.
CATGGCCGCAAGGTTCGCAGCCCGGAAAAAACCCTTGCCGTTGTCGATCACAACGTGCCGACAAGCGATCGGCGCCACGGCATCGATGATCCCGAATCCGCTCTCCAGGTCGAGACACTTGCCAAAAACGCAAGCGAATTCGGCGTCGAGTATTACTCCGAACTGGATATGCGCCAGGGCGTGGTTCACATTGTCGGACCCGAACAGGGCTTTACGCTGCCCGGCATGACGATCGTTTGCGGCGACAGCCATACCTCGACCCACGGCGCGTTCGGGTCCCTGGCACACGGGATCGGAACCTCGGAAGTGGAGCATGTTCTGGCCACGCAGACGCTGATCCAGAAGAAGGCGAAGAACATGCTGGTCAAGGTCAACGGCCAGATACCGGACGGTGTGACCGCGAAGGACATTGTTCTTGCGATCATCGGCAAGATCGGAACCGCCGGCGGAACGGGCTATGTCATCGAATATGCCGGCGACGCCATTCGGTCACTGTCGATGGAAGGCCGGATGACCGTCTGCAACATGTCGATCGAAGCAGGCGCGCGGGCCGGGTTGATTGCTCCGGACGAGACCACATTCGCCTACGTCAAGGATCGCCCCAAGGCGCCGAAGGGTGAAGCCTGGGACATGGCAATGGCCTACTGGCATACGCTGCATTCCGACGCGGACGCCGATTTCGACAAGGTTGTCGAGCTGGATGCCGCCAACCTGCCTCCGATCGTGTCCTGGGGCTCATCGCCCGAAGATGTGGTTTCGGTTGAAGGGGTTGTTCCCGATCCGGAAGAGATTGACGACGAGAACCGCCGCGAATCCAAGAAACGCGCTCTGGACTACATGGGGCTCGAGCCGGGCACCAAGATCACAGACATCAAGATTGACCGCGCCTTCATCGGATCCTGCACCAATGGCCGCATCGAGGACTTGCGCGCCGCGGCCGCGGTGATCGGAAATCACAAGGTGGCGTCCCATGTCGACGCGATGGTGGTTCCGGGCTCCGGTCTGGTCAAGGAGCAGGCCGAAGAGGAAGGTCTCGACCTGATCTTCAAGGAAGCGGGCTTCGACTGGCGTGAGCCGGGATGCTCCATGTGTCTTGCGATGAATGCCGACAAGCTGAAGCCGGGTGAGCGTTGTGCCTCGACCTCGAACCGCAACTTCGAGGGGCGCCAGGGACACAAGGGCCGCACGCATCTTGTCTCTCCCGCCATGGCGGCAGCAGCAGCGATTGCAGGTCATTTCGTCGATATTCGCGAATGGACCTCGAATTGATTCGAATTGCCGCAAGGTTCGCAAATCATGTTCCAAGGGCGCCGCTGGCGCCCTTGTTGTTTTTCGCCAAAGTCAAATAATTTTCCCCGGATATGCGAGATTTGTCTAACTGATTCATAGTTTTAAGAAAAATCACGAGTCGCAAAACACGTTTCGGCAACAGCCTTCAGAAATGAATTTCACGGGCTTCACAAGACTGTCACCTCGGCACTACAATACTCCCGTCACAAAAGGACATATTCCGCTGTCCGATTGACCGGACACCGGAAGAACTGAGCAGGTGTGAGGAGCGGAAGGTGACGATTGCGGTTTCGCCGGGAGCCCATCCGGCGTTGGTACTCAATGCGGATTACCGGCCTTTGAGTTACTATCCCTTGTCTTTGTGGTCCTGGCAGGACACGATCAAGGCGGTCTTTCTTGATCGGGTGAACATCGTTGCCGAATATGATGCCGCGGTCCGAAGTCCGAGCTTCGAATTCCGATTGCCGAGCGTTGTCTCCCTCAAGACCTTTGTGAAACCCAGCAGATATCCCGCCTTCACCCGCTTCAACGTCTTCCTTCGTGACAAATTTCAGTGCCAATATTGCGGTTCGAAAGACGAGCTCACATTCGATCATCTCATTCCGAGATCAAAGGGTGGCCTGACCACCTGGGAAAACGTGATTACGGCCTGTTCACCCTGTAACCTGCGCAAATCGAACAAATCGTGCAAACAGCTCAACATGTGGCCGATGCACATGCCGTTTCAGCCGACGATCCAGGATCTTCACAACAACGGGCGTGGGTTTCCGCCAAACTATCTCCACGAAAGCTGGATGGATTTTCTTTATTGGGATACAGAGCTGGAACCGTAACATACGCAGAGTTCGCGCCTGTGTTCGATCAAGTCATGTCTTGATTGTTTGCATTTTGCCGTTCGAATTAAGAGATCCTTTACTTCTTTTCGAAGGTTCATTTAAGAATTTAGGTACTTTTCTGTAATAACTGTCTCATGAGAGCTGTGAGGCAGTCATGAGCAAGCAACAAATTCCGTACTTTTACAATTTGATCCAACGGTTCCGAAAAGATCGGGACGGCGCGATTATTCCCCTCTTCGGTATCATGCTCATCATCATCGTGGTGATGGCCGGTGCCGCGGTAGACGTGTCCCGGGTCGTGAACGCGCGCGAGAAACTTTCCTACGCGCTTGATGCGGCGGCCCTTGCCGCGGCCACCGACCTGTCGACGCAGGAAATGACGAACGACCAGATCAAGGACGTCATCACGGATTCGTTCAACGCCAACCTTGCAGACGCCGAGTTCCTTGATGAAGCGATCGAAAATCTTTCCTTCACTGTCGATGCCGACAACGGCCTGATCACCGTCAGTTCCGCCGCCACGATGGACAATCTCTTCATCGACTTCGGCGGCTACGGCCAGACGGCATTCGGTCCGGAAACCTTCACATTCGGAACGAATTCGCAGGTGACCTATTCGCGCTTCGACGTTGAAATGGCGATGGTCGTCGACGTGACCGGTTCGATGGGCTGGGCGCTTAACGATTTGAAGGACGCGGCTGAATCCGTGGTCAACATCCTCATTCCCGCAGACGGAGAGGAAAGCAAGGTCAAGATTTCGCTGGTGCCGTACAGCGTCGGCGTGAACATGGACACCTACGCGTCGGCAGCGACCGGGGGTATCAGCACAAGATGCGTGACCGAGCGTGATGGCGACGAAAAATACACCGATGCCAGCTACACGGTCGAACCGGCCGGAGATGGCTCGGGTACGCGCCGGAGCCAGGATTGCTCGGACTCGGTTCTGGAGCCGCTGACGGACAACCGGGACACCCTCCTGACGGCGATCGACAACCTTGAGACCGAAGGATACACCGCCGCCCAGACAGGGATCGGCATCGGCTGGTACACGCTGTCTCCCAACTGGAAAGACCTTTGGCCGACCGACTCCGAGCCTGCAGCCTATTCGAACAGTGAAGTGCTGAAATTCGCACTGATCATGACCGATGGTGCGTTCAACACCTACTATGACAAGCACACCCTGACCTACTCCGAGTGTGACAATTTCAGGCGGTATTACGGGCCGTGCTACAGCGGAACGAATGACTACTGGATTGAGAAGGCCGGGAGCGGCTATTCCGGTCAGCCCTCGCAGCGCGCCCTGCGGCTGTGTTCGGCGATGAAGGATGCCGGGATCACGATCTATACGGTCTATTTCGGAACCGCCACGTCTTCGAGCCAGGCACGCGTCATGGAAGAATGCGCCGATGAGGGCAAATACTACGTCGCGACGTCGTCCGACGATCTGATCGCGGCCTTCTCCAACATTGCCAAGAAGATCCAGCAGGTCTTCCTGTCGCAATAACCTGGAACCGACGTTTAAAAAAAGCCCGCCGGATCGGCGGGCTTTTTCCGTTGTCAGCGTCCGGGTCTCATCCGCGGTTCTGGCGGTTGTCGATCAGATCGTCGACCACCGCCGGATCGGCCAGCGTCGATGTGTCTCCCAGGTTATCGAAGCTGTCCTCGGCAATCTTGCGCAGGATGCGGCGCATGATCTTGCCCGAACGCGTCTTCGGCAGTCCGGGGGCGAACTGGATGAGATCAGGCGAGGCGATCGGACCGATCTCCGCACGCACGTGCTTGACCAGTTCCTTCTTCAACTCGTCCGTCGGTTCCTCGCCTTCCATCAGCGTGACATAGGCATAGATGCCCTGCCCCTTGATGTCGTGCGGGTAGCCGACGACCGCCGCCTCGGACACCTGCGGGTGCGCCACCAGGGCGCTTTCGACTTCCGCCGTCCCCATGCGGTGTCCGGATACGTTGATCACGTCGTCGACGCGGCCGGTGATCCAGTAGTAGCCGTCCTCGTCGCGCCGGCAGCCGTCACCGGTAAAGTAAAGCCCCTTGTAGGTCGCGAAGTAGGTCTGCACGAAACGTTCATGATCGCCGTAGACCGTACGCATCTGTCCCGGCCAGCTGTCCTTGATGACAAGATTGCCTTCTGTCGCGCCTTCCAGGAACTTGCCCTCCGCGTCAACGACAGCGGGCTGGACGCCAAAGAACGGCCGTGTCGCTGAGCCCGGTTTCAGATCCGTTGCGCCCGGAAGCGGGGTAATCAGGATGCCTCCGGTCTCGGTCTGCCACCAGGTGTCGACGATCGGGCAGCGGCCGTCACCGACCACGTTGTGATACCAGGTCCAGGCCTCCGGGTTGATCGGCTCGCCGACCGAACCGAGCAGGCGCAGGGACTGGCGGGATGTCTTCGTGACGTACTCGTCGCCTGCGCCCATCAGCGCGCGGATCGCGGTCGGCGCGGTGTAGAAGATGTTGACGTTGTGCTTGTCGCAGACTTCCCAGAAGCGGCCCGGGCCCGGATAAGTCGGGACACCCTCGAACATCAACGTGGTGGCACCGTTCGCAAGCGGGCCATAGACGATGTAGCTGTGACCGGTGACCCAACCGACATCCGCCGTGCACCAGTAGATATCGCCCTCGTGGTAATCGAACACGTATTCATGGGTCATGGACGCATAGACGAGGTAGCCGCCCGTCGTGTGCAGCACGCCTTTGGGCTGTCCGGTCGAGCCGGAAGTGTACAGGATGAACAGCGGATCCTCGGCGTTCATCTCGACCGGGTCGCACTGGTCGGAAACACGCCCGGCTTCGTCGTGATACCAGACGTCCCGCCCGTCCGTCATGCTGATATCGCCGCCGGTGCGCCTGACCACGATGACGGATCTGACCGGCGCCTTTTCCGCTGCCTTGTCGACATTGGCCTTCAGCGGCACCTTGCGGCCGCCGCGCAGGCCTTCATCCGCGGTGATGACGCATTCGGACTTACAGCCTTCGATGCGTTGGGCAAGACTGTCGGGCGAAAAGCCGCCGAAAACGATGGAGTGGATCGCGCCGATGCGGGCACAGGCCAGCATAGCGTAGGCGGCTTCCGGGATCATCGGGAGGTAGATGGTGACCCGGTCCCCCTTCTTCACGCCCTGACCGTGCAGGACGTTGGCGAATTTGTTCACTTCCCGGGAAAGCTCGTTGTAGGTGATGACCTTGTGCTCGCTCGGATCATCGCCTTCCCAGATGATGGCGGGCTGGTCGCCGCGCGTTGCCAGATGCCGGTCGACACAGTTGGCCGCAACGTTGAGCGTGCCGTCCTCGAACCACTTGATCGAGACGTTGTGGTAGTCGTAGGAGGTATTCTTGACCTTCGTGTAAGGCTTGATCCAGTCGACCCGTTTGCCGTGTTCACCCCAGAACCCGTCGGGGTCTTCCACGGAGCGCTGGTACATCTCCAGGTATTTCGCGTTGTCGACATGCGCCCGTGCGGCAACCTCCGCCGGAACGGGGAAAACAGAGTCTGACATATGAGAACCTCCCGAAACAATATGAACCGGCGCGGGCACACATCATCCTCCCCGCTGCCAGTTTGTTTGCCGGGGGCCATTATGCTGATCGCCCCCGTAGGCGTCCAGAACCAAACTTTAGTCCTTTAGTCGCCGAGTCCTTGGTCTAATGCGTTCAAATACGTAGTGATTTAGGTGTAAGTCTTGTGGTTGACCCGGAGTTTGCCCTGCTCCGTACGCGTGCGGTTTCAGGAGCCGAACCAGCCGATCACCACACCCTGGACAATCAGCACACCGAGCCAGTGACCGCCGTCGATCAGCGTAAGGCTCCAGGGTTTGCCCTGAAAGCGGTGGTTGATGATCTGTGTCGTCATGACAATGCCGACCCAGATCATCAGCGCGGAAATCAGTCCGGCGCGGATCGATGTCTGACCGGTGTGGTAGATCACGCCGGCGAACACGAAAGCCATCACCAGCTGGCAGACGAAAGTCAGGCCGAGCGTCACCGGATCCGGTTTGGTCTGCTCCTCGGTCAGGCCGGCTGCCGCCATCCAGGCCTTGCCCAGAACGCCGTACCAGATCGAACCGAATATGAACGATGCCACGCCGGCAACCGCCACAGCCAAGAGATTGATACCGTCAAACATCATGGTTCCGCCCTCCGCATTTTTGAGGATGCAGGGTGAGTGGAAACGGTTGAAAGATCAAGCGTGATGTTGTTCTGCGCGCATCCGGTCCGAGGCCGGTCAGGCGGCGAGCCCACCCTTTTGGATGATGAAATCGACGACACGGTCAAGCCCGTCTCCCGCCTTGGTGTTGGCGAAGACAAAGGGACGTGACTTGCGCATCCGCGTTGCGTCCCGGTCCATCACATCAAGGTCAGCCCCGACGTAAGGCGCAAGGTCGGTCTTGTTGATGATGAGCAGGTCCGATCTGGTGATGCCCGGGCCACCCTTTCTGGGAATTTCCTCCCCTGCGGCGACGTCGATGACATAGATGGTGAGATCGGCAAGTTCGGGGGAAAAGGTGGCGGCCAGATTGTCACCGCCCGATTCGATCAGCACCAGATCGAGATCGGGAATGGATCGTGTCAGATCATCAATGGCCGCAAGGTTGATCGAGGCGTCTTCGCGGATGGCCGTGTGCGGGCAGCCGCCGGTTTCCACGCCGCGTATCCGGTCGCTGGACAGGGCCTGGGACCGCATCAGGGCTTCGGCGTCTTCGCTTGTGTAGATGTCGTTGGTGATGACGGCGATCGAAAAGGTGTCGCGCATCGCCTTGCAAAGCCGGTCGGTCAGGGTTGTCTTGCCGGAACCGACAGGGCCGCCGATACCGACGCGCAAGGGACCGTTCTGTGATGTCATGAGCGAAAAAGCCTCGAATACTGTGTTTCATGCGCCATTGAGGCGATGTCCGCGAGGAAGGCAGAGCTGCCGAGATCGTCGAGCCCCGACCGGAGCGCTTCTTCGGAGACGCCAAATATGACCGCCTCCAGGTTGGCGACGACAAGCTGCCCGTCATTCTGACCAAGTGGAACAGCCCGGATTGCAGCGGAAACAAGGTTGGCGGCAAACGCCTGGAGAAAGGACGTGACCGCCGTCCCGGCCGGGATTCCATGTGCCGCACAGACAAGACCGACCGCGACCGGATAGGGCCAGTCGTCCTGATCGGCGTCGACAAGTTCGTGAAAGTGGGCGGCCGACCCGACGCCTTGCGGTCTCCAGCTTTTTTGCACAGTCCGAATGAAAGCCGTGCCCTGAGCGGCGGTCTCCAGACGTCTCTCCCGCGAGGGCTGCAACGCGAGGCCGAGCTCGCGAAGATCCTGAACGCCGTCTTTGTCGTTTGCCAGAAACTTGCGACAGGTTTCGGCAAGCAGGATCGCGTCGGTGCGCCCTGCCCCGTGGCGCAGGACATCCTGCAGCCATCGTTCGAGTTCAACGCGATCCGTCACCACGCCCTGTTCGATCACCTGCTCCAGTCCGTGGCTGTAGGTGAAGGCGCCGACCGGGAAGGCCGGGGAGAGAAAGGTCATCAATCGGTACAGCGCGGCGGGCGAGATCTGTTCAGTCATGGCCGTGCCCGTGGCCATGATGGTGATCATGCCCGTGATCATGACTGTGCCCGTGATCGTGACCGTGGGTGCGGCCGTGTCCGTAGGCGCCCCCTTCCGGATCGAAAGGTGCCTGCAGCGGTGTCAAGCGTCCGCCGAGCTTTGCCACCATGTCCTCGATGACGTGATCGCGGCGTATCCTGAGCGTTTCGCCCATCAGCTGCGTCGGCAGGTGCCGGTTGCCCAGATGCCAGGCGATCCTGATGAGATGCGCCGTGCCGTCGGCTTCGATTTCGACAAGATCCTCCGGTTCCGCCACCACTTCAACAATCCGGCCATCCTCCAGCTCAAGACCATCTGCATGCCGCAGATGCACCGCGCTCGGTTCATCGAGCAGGAAGGTCAGTCCTCCCTCTCCGCTCAGGACCGCCCGGCGGCGATAGCGGTCATCGAGATCGAGTGAAATCCGGTCTGCCGGGCCGCCCTGCCAACTACCGGCGGGATGAATTTTCTGGACACGTATCATTATGCTGCGTCGACCTTCGCCTTCATGGCCTTGAACGCCGGGCGCTGCCGCAGGCGCTTGAAATAGTCGTAGACAGGCCCGTCCTTCGGCAGGTCGAACTTTGCGGCAACCGCCCAGCCTGAACAGTGTCCGATGATGATATCGGCGATCGTGAAGGTTTCTCCCATTGCATAGGGGCCTGCACCAATGCGCTTTTCCAGAGTTTCCAACCCGGTCTGGAATTCCATGTTGCAGACCTTCCTGATCTCCGGGACACGCATGTCTTCGGGATGAATGAACGTGTTCTTGGACGCGGTCCAAAGCGCGCCTTCCAGAACGTCAACGCCGAACTGGGTGAAGCTGTCCTGCAGCGCGCGCTGAATGGTTCCCGCCGGAAAAGTGAAGCGGCCGTGCTTGTCGGCCAGGTATGTGCAGATGGCGACGGAGTCCGTGATGGCCGCTTCGCCGTCGATCAGGATCGGCACCTTGCCGCTCGGATTGAAGCTGCGGGCGTCTCCCGACTGCGGCAAGGCAGGATCGATCTGATAGGGCTCTCCAAGTTCTTCCAGGAGCCACATCACCCGCATGGCCCGGGTCCTCGGAAATCCGACGATCTTGTACATTGTCCTCTCCCAAACGCGTATTCGGTCGGACCTTAAAACAGGAAGTACCGCTGGGCCATGGGCAGAACCTCCGCCGGTTCGCAGGTCAGAAGTTCACCGTCGGCGCGCACTTCGTATGTTTCCGGGTGTACCTCGATGTCCGGGGTCGCATCGTTGAGAACCATGGATTTCTTGGAGATACCGCCGCGGACGTTCTTCACCGGCAGCACGAGACTGTCTAGCCCGGCTTTCTCACCGATATTCGTGTCATAGGCCGCCTGGGAGACGAAGGTCACCCGGCTTTCCGTCATGGCCTTGCCGAAGGCGCCGAACATCGGACGGTAGTGGACCGGTTGCGGGGTCGGGATCGACGCGTTCGGATCTCCCATCGGCGCGGCCGCGATCGTGCCGAGTTTCAGCACCATGTCGGGTTTGACGCCGAAGAATTTCGGATCCCAGAGCACCAGATCCGCCAGCTTGCCGATCTCGACGGACCCGACATGCTGGTCAAGTCCGTGGGCGATGGCCGGATTGATGGTCATCTTGGCCATGTAACGCTTGACGCGGAAATTGTCGTTTTCGCCGGTTTCTTCCGCGAGACGGCCGCGCTGGACCTTCATCTTGTGAGCCGTCTGCAGCGTTCTGATCACGACTTCGCCGACGCGGCCCATGGCCTGGCTGTCGGAGGCGATGATCGAAAACGCGCCCATGTCATGGAGAATGTCCTCCGCGGCAATGGTTTCCTTGCGGATGCGGCTTTCGGCGAAGGCGACATCTTCCGGGATCGAGCTGTCCAGGTGATGGCACACCATCAGCATGTCCAGGTGCTCTTCCAGTGTGTTGACCGTGTAGGGCCGCGTCGGGTTGGTCGAGGACGGCAGCACGTTCAGCTCGCCGCAAACCTTGATGATGTCCGGCGCGTGCCCGCCGCCCGCACCTTCGGTATGGAAGGCATGGATCGTCCGGTCCTTGAAAGAGGCCGTCGTGTTTTCAACGAAACCGGACTCGTTCAGCGTGTCGGTGTGGATCATGACCTGGACGTCGTACTCGTCGGCGACGGACAGGCAGGTGTCGATTGCCGCCGGTGTCGTGCCCCAGTCCTCGTGGAGTTTCAGGGCCGACGCCCCGGCCATGATCTGCTCTTCCAGCGCCGCCGGCAAAGAGGCGTTGCCCTTGCCGGCAAAGGCCAGGTTCATCGGAAAGCTGTCGGCCGACTGAAGCATGCGCGTGATGTGCCAGGGCCCGGGCGTGCAGGTCGTCGCATTGGTGCCGGTGGCCGGTCCGGTGCCGCCGCCAAGCATCGTCGTGACACCGGACATCAGGGCTTCTTCAATCTGCTGGGGACAGATGAAATGGATGTGTACGTCGAGCGCTCCAGCGGTCAGGATCTTGCCCTCGCCTGCGATTGCTTCGGTCCCGGGTCCGACGATGATGTCGACACCCGGCTGGACGTCCGGGTTGCCCGCCTTGCCGATGCCGACGATGCGGCCGTCCTTCAGGCCGACATCTGCCTTCACGATGCCCCAGTGATCGACGATCAGGGCATTGGTGATGACCGTGTCGACGGCCCCTGCCGAGCGGGGCGCCTGCGACTGGCCCATGCCGTCCCGGATCACCTTGCCGCCGCCGAATTTCACTTCCTCGCCGTAGGTGGTGAAATCCTTCTCCACCTCGATGATCAGCTCGGTATCGGCAAGGCGCATCCGGTCGCCGGTTGTCGGTCCGAACATGTCCGCGTAGGCGGCACGTGGCATTTTGTAGGCCATGTTTGCTCCTGTCGGCGATCAGTTGCCGTAGTCTTCAAGTGTTGCGGTCAGATCGTCGATGCGCTGCATCGTCATGACGATCATGCAGTTCCGGTAAAGGTCATTGCCCCGGGTGCCTCCCTTGAAGGGAAAGCTGTAGGCCCTGCAGTCGAGTTCGCGATAGGAGACCCAGGCGGCCTGAGCCTCTTCAAGTGCTGCCGGCGCGCCTTTCAGGTGGTCCGGCAAGGCGTCATCCATCTGAACGGTCTTCGCGAGGAGGTCCCGGTAAACGGTGTCAAGATTGGCGTTGGCGTCCGTAAGTGCTTTTTCGGCGCAGTAGGTGCGCTCGTTGTTGTTGAGCGGATAGCCGCAATCGATGTTCTCCTGCGCGACCACGCCAGGGGTCAGGCAGATACAGAAGATGGCGGCGAACAAGAGGCGCATCAGATCCCAAGACCCCCGCAGGCTCTTCCAGTTCGCCGGCGCTGATCCGGACCCGGGCCGATAAGGACAGGAAGCGCCTTGGCCGGGACGGTCATAGCGCGCCCATGACCTTCTGATTGAAACCGTAGACGGTCCGGTTGCCGCGATACGGCACAAGGGTCACGGATCTCGTCTGACCGGGTTCGAACCGGACGGCGGTGCCAGCCGGAATGTCGAGGCGCATGCCCCTGGCCTTTTCACGATCGAAGGAAAGGCCGCTGTTGGTTTCCGCGAAGTGATAGTGGCTGCCCACCTGGACAGGCCGGTCCCCGGTATTGGAGACGTCGAGTTCGACGGTTTCAAGCCCCACGTTCAGCTCGATTTCACCTTCGGCCGGAAAGATTTCGCCCGGGATCATTTGCAAACTCCTGAAATCCTGGAAGAGAGAAAGGTTCAGCGGATCGGCTCGTGGACGGTCACGAGTTTCGTTCCGTCGGGAAAGGTCGCTTCCACCTGAACGTCGTGAATCATCTCGGCCACGCCTTCCATGACCTGGCCGCGGGTGATCACGGTTGCCCCTGCGGCCATGAGATCGGCGACGGAGCGCCCGTCTCTTGCGCCCTCGACAACGAAATCGGTTATCAGTGCGACGGCCTCGGGATGATTGAGCTTGACCCCCCGCTCCAGTCTGCGGCGGGCAACCATTGCCGCCATTGAAACGAGCAGTTTGTCCTTCTCGCGCGGAGTAAGGTTCACGTCATATCCTCCAAACTAGCAATACCAGACGCGCGGCAGATCGGCCGAGCGGTAACCGGTCAAAAACGAAATGAGCGCGTTGCGCAGGTTACGGCTATCATCAGACACAAAACGCGCCGTCAGCAAGCCGTCCCAGGCAGTCGCCGCCCCATGTGTCGATGTCGCCGGAAGTCTTTCAAGGCACGAGCGCGCGAGCGGCAAACGCTCTTCGGCATCGACCGCGCAATCCACGAAGGTCGAGACCACGTGACCGCCGTGCGCGGTCGCGGGACCGCTCAGGAAGTCCGCCGGGTCGCCCTGGTAGCGGACGTCGTCTGCGAAAACGAGCCTGTTTTCGCGCCGGATCCGCCAGCGGTCCCTGAAGTCGACCTGCCTCACGGTTTCACCCATGGCCGTGCGGCCAACGACGATCGTTTCCAGCAGCATCAGCCGGGCGTTTGCGGCTAGATCGGCGTTCAGCGCGCGTGTCAGTCCGGACCGGTCGAACAGGATCGTTTCCTGGGGAAGCCATTCCAGCGTCGCGCCTGCACCCACCCGCAGCGAGCCTGTCACTTTTGCCGAGCCGGTGTTTCTGCGGTAAGCGCGCTCGGCGGTCTGGCTGGTCACAATCGCGTGTGCGTTCTCGTCGATCGCGATATCGTAGGAAAGTCTGTCGCCGCCGGTGAGGCCGCCGGCGGTGTTGATCAGGACCGCGGTGGCAGTGGCGTCATAAACCCTTGGCAATCTGATCTTCGCGGAGCCCTGCTGGTAGAGGTCCGCCAGACGCGTGCGTTCCCCGGTGTTCGCGAAGCGGATACGCGCCGTGCCGGAAACTCGCTGCAGAGTTTCTTCTTGCAGGCCTGAAACTGATGCCATTGCAGCATCATACATGCTTTCTCCGCCCCTGGATCTTGCCGGTCCGGCTGATGCCGGCGCCTTTCTTCCGAATTCTGGCCGGGAATGTCGGCGACGTTCCCCGGTTCCGGTTGCGAGCATATTAGCAAGGGCCGGGCCAAAAAAGTTCGATTTGCCCGGAGCGCCGGAATCCGGGCACGCGGTTGCGGAAATGCGCAGGTGGCAGCGCTGCTGCAAGGCTTGTCTGCATAAAAGTTAGGCGATTGCACAAAGTACAATCAGGCCCTGATTTCGGCCGGGGGGTTGCCCTGCGTGACATGATCCGGTTTTTAATAAGAACGGCAAGACGGAAAACAGTCTTTAACCAGTGTGCGTTCATATAGCGGTGTGACCAGCGAGGGATACACGTGTTCTCAAGCCCAATTGGCCGCCTGACAGTCTTTTTACTGACCCTTTTCCTTGGTGCTGCGGTCCTGAGCGGCGGGTCCGCGCGTGCCGATATCGGTGCGTTCATCCTTGTCGACGCCAAGACGGGCAAGGTTCTGGAAGAAAAAAATGCCACCCGGAAGTGGTACCCGGCCTCGCTGACAAAGATGATGACGGCCTACGTCACCTTCAAGGCGATACGGGAGGGCCGCGCGACACTGAATTCGGCGGTCGTGCAGTCCAAGAATTCATTGTCCGAACCGCCGAGCAAAATGGGCTTCAAGGTGGGCACGCGGTTCACGATCGATACGGCCCTGAAGATCATCCTGGTCAAGTCGGCCAATGATGTTGCCGTGGCGCTCGGAGAAGCCGTCTCCGGATCTGAATCGGCTTTCCTTGCGGCCATGAACGCGGAAGCCCGGCGTCTGGGAATGAACAATACGCGCTTCACCAATCCGCATGGGCTGCCGGACAACGGGCAGGTCACGACGGCACGGGACATGGCCATTCTCGCCATGGCGCTGCGGCGGGATTTCCCGGAATCGAAAAAATTCTACAATCATCCGGGACTGCGCTTCGGCAAGAAGACGCTGCGTTCGGCGAACCGTGAATTCCTGTTGCGCGTTCCCGGCGCGAACGGGATGAAAACCGGTTACATCTGCAATTCCGGCTATAACGTCGCGGCTTCCGTGACGCGCCGCGGACGGACCCTGATCGCCATTATCCTGGGCGCAGGCTCCGGACTGGAGAGGACCGCGTTTGCGCGCCAGCTTTTCGACAAGGGGTTCAGGAAGCGCGGCGGTGGCGGCAAAAAAGTCGCCAGCATGACCGGATCCTCGGGAAATCCACCGGCGAACGGGTATTGCCGGCGCAACCGAAGCCCCGGCGCGAAGGCCTACATGGCGCGGTTCGACATGAAGAACGAGCCATCGGGCGGTTTCCTCTTCTTCCGGAGCGCGAGCGACAAGCAGCTGAAGCAGGTTGATGAAAGCGGGTTCACGCTCGCGAACGGAAAACCCGACTGGGCCAAGATACTGGACCGGACGCTCGGTCCGCGCCGCATCGCCTACAAGCCGCTGCAGATCAGTCTCGGAAAACCGAGCGGAACGCCGAAACCGGCCGCAAATATCGCCGGATCGCCGATACCGGCTGCAGACGTTCCCGTCCCCTCAGCGAATCCCCTGCGCCGGGCCGAGATCGAGATCCGGGCGAAACTCCAGAATACGGCGCAAGGCAGCGCAGCGGGCGGCATCACGCAGGCCGCATCGGCAAGCGCGGAGGGAGCCGGTGAAACTGCGCAGGCCGCGCCTGGCTCAATTTTCCGGAAAGGGCTCGATTTCACCGTGCCCGTGCCAGCGCCCAGTCCGCGCAAGTAGACCCGGTTTGCGGCTGCATCCGGGAATGGCCGTTCCGGACAGTTAACACTTTGTTTACCGAGTTCCTTAACACTGCGGTAAGAAGTCTGCTGTCGATGCGTGCGACGCCGTCAAAGCGCCGGGCACCGGACGTGCACTCCGTCAGGCATTGGAATGCCGGTCCTTAACCAGATCGAGAATTCGCATGATGATTGAACCGAGATCCACAGCAACAATCAGGGCGCTTGCCAGCCTGGCAGAGCTGTCGGCAGATCAGTTGGAAGACGGCACATCGGTCGAGGAAGTGATTGCCACTCTTCGAAAGGCCGCGGAAGCGGTGCGGCACGTGATCGATTCGGAAGAACAGGGCGATTCGACCTTTGCGTTTACGGACATGGATATCGTCCAGGACCTGACGCCGATGGATCTTGGCGCGGAAGGTGTGGACGAAAGCGCCGACGCGGAAGAAAGCGAGCCGGAAGAGACGGTTCTCAACGCCAGCTAGAGCAGTTACAAAGTTACATTTCCCTTTGACGTCTTCCCGGAAAGGATGCTAGCGGTTCGGCCTGTCCCGAAGCCGGGTCTGTCGATGCGCCATGTTCCAGCGCGTGATGCGACGGGCTTCCGGTATCACAACTGGAGTCGCGTTGCATGGCTTCCCACGAACCGTCCGGATCCGCTCCGAAAAAGGGGCCGAAACCTCCCATCCCGCTTTCTGTGCTGACTGGGTTTCTGGGAGCTGGAAAGACCACCCTCCTCAATCGAATTCTCAAGGATCCCGCGATGGCCGATACGGCGGTCATCATCAACGAGTTCGGCGAAATTGGCCTTGATCATCTCTTCGTCGACCAGGCTGGAGAAGGCATTATCGAGCTGTCTTCCGGCTGCCTGTGCTGCACGATCCGGGGCGATCTCGTCACGACGCTGGAAAACCTGTTGCGGCACGTGGACAACGGACGTACGGATCGGCTCAGCCGGGTGATCATCGAGACCACCGGTCTCGCCGACCCTGCGCCCATTCTGCACACCGTGATGCTGCATCCCTACCTGGTCATGCGTTACCGGCTCGACAGCGTGATCACGCTGTTAGACGCAGTCAATGGTCTTTCGACACTGGATGAACACGAAGAAGCCGGCAAGCAGGCCGCCGTTGCGGACAGGATCGTGTTCACGAAAACCGATCTCCTGACTGCGGAAACCGGGAACACGGCATTCGATGCACTGACGCATCGCCTTCAGGCCCTGAATCCGGGCGCGTTGCGGCTTGATGCCCAGTCCGGTGACGCCGCACCGGACAAGCTGTTCAATGCAGGTCTCTATGATCCGAAAAGCAAGATACCGGATGTCGCCGCCTGGCTGAACGAGGAAGCCTATGCGGAGAGCGGGCACGGCCACCACCACCATGCGCATGGACATGACCACGATCACGAACATGGCCATGCGCATGACATCAACCGGCACAGCGACGCCATCCGGGCCTTCACGCTCGCAACCGACCGGCCGGTGCCGGCATCGGCCCTGGAGATGTTTCTCGATCTGCTTCGTTCGGCGCACGGCCCCAAGCTCCTGCGGGTCAAGGGGATCGTGCAGCTCGCCGAAGATCCCGACCGGCCGGTGGTCATCCACGGTGTCCAGCATGTGTTCCATCCGCCCGCGACGCTCGAAGCGTGGCCGGATGACGACAGGCGCACACGCATGGTTTTCATCACCAAGGATCTGCCCGAAGGGTTCGTGCGGAAGATGTTCGAGGCTTTTTCCGGCGCGCTGCGTCCCGACACGCCGGATCACAAGGCGCTGACGGACAATCCGCTCGCCGTCTCCGGATTCACCAGCCCCGTGCGCTAGTGCGGTGAATTTGAAGTTCGCATCATTGTTCCAGCAGTCTCTGAAGCGAACGCCAGATTCAGGTGACTTGCGCTTAAAAGCCGGCAGGCCTGCAAGAGGTCCGCGCCAGGACGCCGTTTCGCAGCGTTCCCGGGTGCCGATGGTGTTTACTTGTCTTTCCTGCGCAGCCTGATCAGTCCCTCCTGGGCCGTCGAGGCAACCAGTTTCCCGTCCATTGTGAAAAAGGAGCCCCTGTTCAGGCCGCGGGAACCGGATGATGACACGCTGTCGGTTGCGTAGAGAAGCCATTCGTCCGCGCGAAAAGGGTGATGAAACCACATGGCATGATCCAGGCTGGCCGCCTGGATCTTCGGACTGAAAACCGACGTGCCATGGGGAAAAAGGGAGGTGTCGAGAAGCGTCATGTCGGACGCATAGGCGAGGACGCACTGGTGAATGCGTTCTTCGTCAGGCAATTTTCCCGTTGCTCTCACCCAGACATACTGACGGGGCGGCAAGGGTTTCTTGCTGAAATAGTGGGTCAATTCGACCGGGCGCATTTCAATCGGCCGCTCGCGCTCCCAGTAGCGCCGGACGTTCTCCGGTGCGACCGCCAGGAACTTTTCCTTCAGTTCCCGGTCACTCGGCAATTCGTCCGGTTTCGGCACATCGGGCATGTCGAACTGGTGCTCCAGCCCGTCTTCGTGCAGCTGGAAAGACGCGGACATGGAAAAGATCGCCTCGCCGTGCTGAATGGCAACGACCCGTCTCGTTGTGAAGCTGCCGCCGTCCCTGATCCGGTCGACCTCGTAGATGATCGGAACCTGCGGGTCACCGGGGCGCAGGAAATAGCCGTGCAGGGAATGGACATGACGATCTTCGACGACCGTCCGGGAGGCCGCGACCAGCGCCTGGCCGATGACCTGACCGCCGAAAACCCGCTGCCAGCCAACCTGCGGGCTGCGACCACGGAACAGATTGCTTTCCAGCGCTTCCAGGTCAAGTATCTGCAGAAGGTTGTCAATGGCCGTGTTCATCGGTGTATTCCTTTGCGTGGACCAGCCATGTCGCTGTTGAAATCGTTTTGCCCGGCCAGCACTCTTGGACGGGAGATGACGTTAAAGTCAAGATGCCTTTGGGGAAGCTCGGGGCAGGGAGTATTCAAGTGGCCAAGAAACCAAAATCGACGGACATGTTCGACGTCGTGATCGCCGGCGGCGGATATGTCGGCCTGTCACTTGCGGTGGCGCTGAAGCAGGGAGATCCGAGCCTGAACTGCGCCGTCGTCGATCCGAAACCCATGGACCAGCTGCACATGGATCCGAGAGCATCGGCCATTGCCGCGGCGGCCTCCCGCATGCTGACGCAACTCGGGATCTGGACCCGGATCGAGAAAAAATCCCAGCCGATCGCGGAAATGATCGTCACGGACAGCAAGCTGCGCGATGCCGTGCGCCCGGTGTTTCTGACATTTGACGGCGAGGCGACGGAAGGAGAACCGTTCGCCCACATGATGCCCAACGGGGTCATGATGCCGGCGCTTTTCAAGGCCGCCAAATCGCTCGGGGTCGTGTTCTTCGCACCGTCCACGGTGGACACGTTCCGGACGCTTGCGGATCACAGCGAAATCGAGCTGGAAGACGGCAAGCTGCTGAAGAGCCGGCTGCTGGTGGCTGCCGACGGTGTCCGTTCAAGACTGCGGGAGCTGGCCGGCATAAGGACCGTGAACTGGGACTATGGCCAGTCGGGCATCGTGACCACGGTGAAACATGAACGTCCGCACAACGGGCGCGCCGAAGAGCACTTTCTGCCTGCCGGACCGTTTGCCATCCTGCCGCTGCCCGACAATCGCTCGTCACTGGTCTGGACGGAGAAGACCGCGGATGCAGACCGGCTGGTGCGCTCGGACGAATTCACATTCGAAATCGAGCTGGAGCGGCGGTTCGGACACCATCTGGGCAAACTTGAGGTCGACGGACCGCGGCGCGCCTATCCGCTGGGTCTGAAGCTTGCCCGCGATTACGTGCAACCCAGGTTCGCGTTGATCGGCGATGCCGCCCATGGCATCCACCCGATCGCCGGCCAGGGGTTGAACCTCGGGTTCAAGGATGTCGCGGCACTGGCCGAGGTCCTTGTAGATGCGCGCCGCCTCGGGCAGGACGTCGGTGCGTTCGACGTTCTTGAAAGGTACCAGCGCTGGCGGCGGTTCGACACGTTCCAGATGGGTGTCGTCACCGACGTGCTCAACAGGTTGTTTTCGAATGACAACGATGCGTTGCGGGCGGTTCGTGACTTCGGCCTTGGTCTTGTGGATCGCATGCCGGGGCTCAAGAGCATGTTCATCAAGGAAGCGGCCGGATTTGCCGGACCGGTTCCGAAATTGCTTTCCGGGGAGCCAATCTGATAGGACTTCAGTAATTGCCGCTGCGTCGGCCTGATTCCTGCATTCGACGTGATTGGACCAGCCCTGCATGATTGATACGCCAGAGGGTTACAGCAAGCCTCGCTCGATCCTGATTACGGGATGCTCGTCCGGTATCGGTGCGGAGGCGGCGCATATCCTGCGTGGGCGGAACTGGCGTGTCTTTCCGACAGCCCGGAAACAGGAAGACCTGGACCGTCTGTCGGCACAGGGGTTCGAGGCCTTTTACTTGGACTACGAGGATGCCGGCAGCATTCGCGCGACCGCCGATGCCGTTCTCGATCTGACCGACGGAAAACTGGATGCGCTGTTCAACAACGGCGCTTACGCGGTTCCAGGCGCGCTCGAGGATATTCCGACAGAGGCGATGCGGGCCCTGTTCGAGGCGAATTTCATCGGCTGGCACGATCTGACGCGACAACTGGTTCCGTCCATGCGCGCCAACGGATCCGGACGGATCGTGCAGTGTTCCTCCGTGCTCGGATTTGTCGCGCTCAAGTTTCGCGGGGCCTATACCGCATCCAAGTTCGCGGTCGAGGCGTATACTGACACGCTGCGGCAGGAGCTCCATGGAAGCGGATTGCATGTCTGCCTAATCGAACCGGGGCCGATCGACACCAGGTTCACACAGAATACGCTCGCCAATTTCGACCGGTGGATCGGTGCGCGAGGACTGGAATCGTCCGTGTTTCGGGAAACCTACGAGAAACGGCGCGTTCGCATGGAATCCGGGGAGCCCGGGCCGTTCAAGCTTCCGGCAAGTGCGGTTGTCCGGAAACTCATTCATGCGCTGGAAGCGAGACGGCCGAAAGCGCGCTATCATGTCACGGTGCCGACGTCCCTCATGTCGGTCGCAAAGCGCTTGCTTCCGACACGTCTGCTGGACAAGGTTTGCATCAGGGCGGCCGATGCCGAAGAATAAATACTGTTCCAGAACAGAGGCTTGAGCCTCGCGAGGAAAAATATGGCGGAGATTTTCAACATACTTGTCCCGATCGGCATGGCCGCGGTGGCGATCGTCCTGCTTCTCGGGATATGGAACATGTTCCGGAACGGCCCCTCGAACCGGTCGCAGATGCTGATGCGCTGGCGGGTCGGATTGCAGTTTCTGGTGGTTGTTCTCGTAATGAGTGGGCTCTATTTCTTCGGTTCCGGCTGATGTCGCGGATTTGAAGCTGTTTCCGGGAGAAAGAAGAAATGGTTGTTCTGAACAAGATTTACACGAAGACGGGTGACGACGGCACGACCGCGCTGGGAACGGGAGAACGCCGCCCCAAGAACGATCTGAGGATCGACGCCTACGGAACGGTGGACGAAACCAATGCCGTCGTGGGCCTCGTCAGACTTCATGCCGGCCCGGACGAAAAAGTTGTGGATGATGTTCTCGGCCGTATCCAGAACGATCTTTTCGACCTCGGGGCGGATCTGGCGACCCCGGAGACGGACCAGGATCTCGGCTACGAACCGCTGCGCATCTCCGAAAGCCAGGTGAGCGCCATCGAGGCGGCGATCGATGAACTGAACGCTGATCTTTCACCGTTGCGCTCCTTCGTATTGCCGGGTGGAAGTCAAGCATCGGCCTATCTGCATCTGGCCCGGACCGTCTCAAGGCGTGCCGAACGGCTCATGGTCGAGCTTGCGGCGGTAGAGACGATAAATCCCGCCGCGGTGCGCTACATGAACCGGTTGTCGGACTACTTCTTTGTCGCTTCTCGCTATCTGAACGACAAGGGAGAAAAAGATGTTCTCTGGGTTCCCGGTCAGAACCGCTGACGCCGTGAGCTTGCCGAAAACCGGGGCCTGATTGACACGTGTTTATCCCGCTTCACGATCAGAACAGCCTTGACCATGTGGCAAGGCCCTACGTCAATCTGACGCTGATCGCGGTGAATGTTCTGGTCTTTCTGGTGCTTCAGGACGCCGGTGAATACAGGGCGATCAACGCATCTTCCGTCTCGCACGGCCTCATCCCGGTCGTCCTTTTCGACATCCGGGACCTGGCGCCGCAATTTCAGGTGCTGCCGGACTGGATGTCGCTGGTCACCTACGCCTTCCTGCACGGGAATTTCACGCATCTGATCGGGAACATGCTTTTCCTGTGGGTTTTCGGCGACAACGTCGAAGATGCGCTGGGGCACTCCAGATATCTGATCTTCTATCTGGCTTGCGCAATCCTCTCGGGATTGGCCTATGCGCTTCTGGACCTGAATTCCGACACGCCCCTGATCGGTGCATCCGGTGCTGTTTCAGGTGTCGTTGTCGCCTATCTGATGCTGCATCCGCGCGTCAAGGTATGGGTTCTGGTGTTCGGCCGGATTCCGCTGCGCCTGACGGCGCAATGGCTTCTGGGTGCGTGGGTGCTGTTCCAGATCGGCAATCTCGTGTTTGCGGAGGAAAGCCAGGTTGCCTGGATCGCGCATGTCGGGGGGCTTGCGGCGGGGGCGGTCCTGGTGCTGTTCATGCGCCGGCCCGGTGTGCAGCTTTTCGACCGGGATCTGGGCTGAGCGGGCGCTTACGCCGATTCCCATCTCGAATTGGATGCGCGGCAGGCAACGCCTTGCCTATTCAGCGATTTGCCCGAGGCAAGAACGATTTTCTCATTGTAGGAGCGGCAATAGGTGCCTGAGGCCGTTTTCCAGGTCTTGAGCGGCGTAACGGTGCCGCTTGCACCGCTTGCGGGGTTTTGCCAGCGCGTCGACTGGCCTGACACCGACTTTTCCAAGGCTGCCTGAAGCTGTTTGTTCGCCAGGGATTTGTCCGACATTTCAAGCGAAGAGGCGACCGCAGGCACGAGGGGCTCAGTCTGCTCCTGGGCTGTTATCATTGTGCATGAAGGTGCTGCTGCCAGACAGGTCACCGCAAGCACAAGCCTTGCAGGCTGCAGATTGAAGTACATTCCCAATTTGATCCTGCCTCTTGGATCTAGCGCCAGCCGTTTTGTATCGCCTCCCTTTCCTGATTCCTGGACAAAGGTCCGCCGGAAGGCTCACTGTCGCCCTGGAACTGACGACGCCCGATGATACGGTCTAAGAGATCGTCAGATCTAGACTTTTCTGAGGCAGATTTGTTCGAATTTCCCGGGGAATTCGGTTGAGCTTGCTTTTGCGCCTTCTTGCGGGTCTCGTCCGCGAAGTCCTCGCCGCCGCCGGATGTGGTGCCACCTCCGTTGGACCCGCCACCGCCGCCGGACCCGCCGCCGCCGGTGCCGCCGCCGCCACCTTTTCCGCCGCCGCCGCCACCACTGCCGCTGCCGCCGTCTCCGGATTGCGCAGCCGCGGCGATGGTATCTTTCAGGTCAAACAAGGGGCTGAAGAAGACAAGAGAGAACACCAACGCCGAGGCCGCGACACTCGGCAGAATGCGGAACATCGCAGAGAGGCGGTCTTGCAATGAATTCTGGCGAGTGCGTTTCATTCGGTTTCAGCTCTTCGGCGGTTTGCTATGATGACAAAATTCGGGAATGGACTTTTTCCCCTCGCACCCATAACACGTGGTGGCCTTTCTTCTTCCGCAACATAATTCAAAAAAAGTGGGGATTGAAAGGCGGGTTCGCGTGTTGTCCCCTTGAGAGCGGTTTTGCGGAGAACTTCTTGTCTGACGAAGCATTGAAAACGGAGATGATCCGTTTGCTCCCCAAGTTGAGGAGTTTTGCGCTGCGACTATGCCGGAATCCGGACCAGGCCGACGATCTGGTCCAGACGACCTGCGAACGTGCGATCCGCTCTCTGGATCAGTTCGATCCCGCAACGCGTCTCGATAGCTGGATGTTCAGAATATTGCAAAACCTTTACTTTAATTCTGTGAGGGATGGTGCCAATCGGGCGCGGCTGTTCGATCTGGCGATGATGGATTTCGAAGACAGCTACGACGGCGCCAAGGCTGCCGCGAGCAGTCTGGAATTGCAGAAGGTTCAGTCCTTTATCGGACAGCTGGATGCGGACAATCGCGAGGTTCTCTTGAAGATCGCAATCGAGGGGCAAAGCTACAAGGACGTTGCGGAGGAGCTCGGGGTTCCGATCGGAACGGTCACGAGCCGGCTGGCCCGCGCGCGCCTGAAACTCAGGGAATTTCTTGAGGCCAAGGATACTGCGCCGGGGGTGACGCTGCGCAGCATGCCAGGGGGTATGTCATGACATTTGACAGGAAACGCGAGCAGATTTTGCTGGCGGAAGACATCGGCAAACTTCTGGATGGTGAGCTGAGCGAGGCGGAAGCCGCCGCGCTCAAGGACGCCATCTCGAATGTCGAAGACGCCGATCAACTTCTTCACAACATGGCGGCGGACAATGCGCTGCTTCAGAGCGCGGTGTTTGCGCCCGTGCCCGACCAGGCGATGATGCGGTTTCAGAGCGTCATAGATAGCGAATTCGACAAGCGGGATGGCGTTCCGCTTGCACGCGCGCAGCCTTTCTGGTCAAGCCCGATGGTGCAGGTTGCCGCAGCCGTGGTGCTGGTCGCCGGAACGTTTATGTTCACGGCCTTCTGGATGCAGTCCCGCATGGATGATGCCGTTGCATCGCTCGCGGCCCACATGGAAACGGAGCGCGTCCTGCTGGCGCAAACCGTTCAGGAAGCCCTGGAAACGCGGGTCAGCGGCGAGCCGGTCTATATCGGCCAGGAAGGGTCCTGGACGGACGTTCTGACACCGATCAAAACCTATAAGAGCAAGAGCGGTCACTGGTGCCGTGAATATGTCAGGCAGACGACGTTCAGTGGACGCGACCTGACGATCCAGGGAACGGCGTGCCGGGATGAAAACGGCACCTGGACAACGGTGTTTGCAGAACCGGTTTCCGACAAGTTCACGCCGCAGCGGGACGATACCGGCATCTAGCGCTTTTTGCGGCAGGCAGCATTATGACGGCGGTGGGCTGTGCGTCCGCCGCCTTTTTTCGGTCCGAACTATCATCATTACGACGCATGTTTTTCCAAGCCCGGCAATTTTCGGCCTTGCGCCCTATAGCGCAATTGACAGCCGACCTGCTGGTAAGTACCGTCCCGCGCCATGCGCCACGATTGGCTTGTTTCCGCCGTTTGTGACCTCGAGTTACATCGGCGGACGGGCCTTGCAATGCGGAGCGGTGAAAACCGCCCTGAAAGAGGTTGAGAGCAAATGAAAATCCTCGTGCCCGTGAAGCGGGTCATCGACTACAATGTTAAGGTTCGTGTCAAACCGGACGGTTCGGGTGTCGATCTTGCCAACGTCAAGATGTCCATGAACCCGTTCGACGAAATCTCCGTTGAAGAAGCCCTTCGTCTGAGGGAAGCAGGCAAGGCGACCGAGGTCATCGTGGTGTCGGTCGGACCGCAGCAGGCCACCGAAACGCTCCGCACGGGGCTTGCCATGGGTGCCGATCGCGGCATCCTGGTGAAGACGGACGAAACCACGGAACCGCTTGCGGTCGCCAAGATTCTGAAGGCGATCGTCGAGGCGGAAGAGCCGGGCCTCGTCATTGTCGGAAAACAGGCGATTGACGATGACTGCAACCAGACCGGCCAGATGCTTGCCGCGTTGCTCGGCTGGAGCCAGGGCACCTTCGCTTCCAATATCGATCTTGGCGAGGGAACCGCCGACGTCACGCGTGAGGTCGATGGCGGCCTGCAGACGGTCAAGCTGAAGCTGCCGGCGATCGTGACCACGGACCTGCGCCTCAACGAGCCGCGCTATGCGTCCCTGCCGAACATCATGAAAGCCAAGAAAAAGCCGATCGACGAGAAAACACCGGAAGATTTCGGCGTGGACATCACGCCGCGGCTGACCGTCGTGACCACCACCGAGCCGGCCGGCCGCGAGGCGGGCATCAAGGTCGCATCGGTGAGCGAACTCGTCGACAAACTGAAAAACGAAGCCGGTGTCCTTTAGGACGCGCTGCAGGAGGACAAACTCATGACAACACTTCTTGTGGCAGAACATGCCGGTGGCGCACTGAACGACGCAACAGCCAAAGCCCTCACCGCGGCAGCGGCGCTCGGATCGGATGTGCATATCCTGGTGGCCGGCAAAGGCGTACAGGGCGTTGCCGAGGAAGCTGCCAAGCTTTCCGGTGCCGCCAAGGTCCTGGTGGCCGAAAGCGACGCACTGGAGCATCAGCTCGCAGAGCCGACAGCAGACCTGATTGTCGGCATGGCCGGTGGCTATGACGCGATCGTCGCGCCGGCAACCGCCAACGGCAAAAACACGCTTCCGCGCGTTGCGGCCCTTCTCGACGTGATGCAGATCTCCGACATCACCGCCGTGATCGACGCAGAAACGTTTGAACGGCCGATCTATGCGGGCAACGCGATCCAGACCGTGAAGTCGGGCGATCCGAAAAAGGTGATCACAGTGCGCACGTCCACATTCGCGGCAGCGGAAGAGGGCGGATCGGCAGCGATCGAGAGCATTGCGGGGACCGACGGCACGGGCCTTTCGGAATTCGTGGGTGAAGAACTCTCCAAATCCGACCGTCCGGAGCTGACATCCGCGAAGATCATCATCTCCGGGGGCCGCGCGCTCGGTTCGGAAGAGAAATTCCAGGAAGTCATCATGCCGGTGGCCGATGCGCTGGGCGCTGCCGTCGGTGCGTCGCGCGCCGCGGTCGACGCCGGCTATGCGCCGAACGACTGGCAGGTCGGGCAGACCGGCAAGGTGGTTGCCCCCGATCTCTACATCGCCTGCGGAATTTCCGGTGCAATCCAGCACCTTGCGGGCATGAAGGACTCCAAGGTCATTGTTGCGATCAACAAGGACGAGGAAGCTCCGATCTTCCAGGTTGCGGACTATGGCCTCGTTGCCGATCTGTTCGACGTACTGCCGGATTTGAAGGCTGCCGTCGAGTAACACCTGCGGCAAATTGATCACGAACCCCGGGGCGAATGCGAGTTTTCGCTCCGGGGTTCTTGCTGTTCGGCTCAAGACTTGCCAAAAATAACCGCAAACCGGTTCGCCGGGTGTTTCTCTCAGACGGAAGTTCAGGATGGCAGTCGAAATCAAAAAAATCGGCGTGATCGGCGCGGGTCAGATGGGCAGCGGAATTGCGCATGTATGTGCGCTCGCCGGGTTCGACGTTGGCTTGAGCGACATCTCGATGGAGCGGATCGAATCGGGCCTGGCCTCGATCAACGGCAACATGGCTCGGCAGGTCAGCAAGTCGCTGATTGCGGAAGACGAGCGGACCGCCGCGCTCGACCGGATCAAGGCGGTCGAGGAACTGGACCTTCTCGCGGATGCGGATCTGGTGATCGAATCCGCGATCGAGAACGAACAGGTCAAACGCAAGATCTTTGCGCAGCTCTGTCCGATCCTGAAGCCGGAAGCGATCCTGGCAACCAATACGTCCTCGATCTCCATTACCCGTCTTGCCGCGACAACGGACCGTCCGGAACGGTTTATCGGCATCCATTTCATGAACCCGGTTCCGATCATGGATCTCGTCGAACTGGTTCGCGGCATTGCAACGGAAGACGAGACCTTTGAAGCTTCGAAGGCGTTTTGTGTGCGGCTCGGGAAACAGATTGCCGTGGCCGAGGATTTCCCGGCCTTCATGGTCAACCGCATTTTGCTGCCGATGATCAACGAAGCGATCTACACGCTTTACGAGGGCGTCGGGTCGGTTGAATCGATCGACAAGGCAATGCGGCTGGGCGCAAATCACCCGATGGGACCGCTGCAGCTCGCCGACTTCATCGGTCTCGATACCTGCCTTTCCATCATGCAGGTGCTCTATGAAGGTCTCGCGGACACCAAGTATCGGCCCTGCCCGCTTCTGGTGAAGTATGTCGAGGCCGGATGGCTGGGGCGCAAGACCCAGCGCGGCTTCTATGACTATCGCGGGGAAACGCCGGTACCGACCCGCTAGACTTCATGAATCTCGCCGAGTTCTGTCTGACGCAAGCGAATGCCGATGCGTCCAAGACGGCGCTGGAGGTCGTCGGACCGGGCGGCGCCATCGAGGAAACCTGGACATTCGGTGACCTTAGAGACGCCGTGTTGTCGGTGGCTGCGGGGCTCAAGGCCCGCGGGTTGAAACCGGGCGACCGGGTTCTCTTGCGCATCGGTCACAGCAGTGATTTCCCGCTGATGTATTTCGGTGCGATCGCCGGCGGATTCGTTCCCGTTCCGACCTCGGATCAACTCACGGAAGGAGAGGTTGCGGGCATTCTGAAGGACAGCGGGGCCTCGCTTGTTCTTCATGACGGCTCGAGCGCCGTCCCGGAGGCGATCGGGGGATTGCTTGCCGGTCCCGCAGAGATCGATGCTCTCAAGAAGGCCGAACCGAGTGAATTCGCCGTCACGCAGGACGAAGATCCCGCCTTTCTCATCTACACGTCCGGGACGAGCGGAACACCCAAGGGTGTCCTTCACGCGCATCGTTCCGCCACCGCCCGGCTTGCGGCTCATGTCGGCTGGATCGGCTTGTCCGCCGCCGACCGTCTGCTTCATTCGGGTGCGTTCAACTGGAGTTACACGCTTACCGTCGGCCTGATGGATCCCTGGATCAAAGGGGCGACAAGCGTGATCTACAGGGGTCCGCGCGAACCCGAGGTCTGGCCCGGGATTCTCGAGGCCAGTGGGGCAACCCTGTTTGCAGCGGTTCCGAGCCTTTATCGCAGGATCCTGAAATATGGCGACGTCTCGAAGACCGCGTTTCCGGCCCTGCGCCACGGTCTTACCGCCGGCGAGGGCCTGTCGGCCGATCTTCATGGGCACTGGCGTGTACGGACAGGGCGGGAGCTCTACGAGGCGCTCGGGATGAGCGAAGTCTCGACATATCTGTCCAGCGGACCAGGCGTCCCGGTCAAACCGGGCGCAACCGGAAAACCGCAGCCCGGACGCAAGGTCGCGTTGCTGCAGGAAACAGACTCGCGCATGGCAGAGACGAAAGCGGGCGAAACAGGCCTCTTGTGTGTTCACCGTGACGAACCGGGCCTGATGCTCGGCTACTGGCAGAGACCGGAGGAAACCCGGGCGGCCTTCAAGGGTCCCTGGTTTGTGACCGGCGACCGGATGCGCCGGGATGGCGATGGCTATTTCTGGTATGAAGGCCGGGCCGACGACCTGATGAACGCGTTCGGTTACCGGGTCGCCCCGGAAGAAGTGGAGCGTTTGCTGCTGGAGCACCCGAATGTGCAGGAAGTCGCGGTTGCGGAACAGGAGGTCCGGCCGGGTGTGCGCCTGATCGCCGCCTACATCGTCGCGCATGATCCGGAGCGGTTCGACGAAGACGACCTTGCTGCCTTCGCCGCCGCATCGCTTGCGGATTACAAGCGGCCCAGGATCTACAAGGCATTGCAGCAATTGCCGCGCACCCGCACAGGCAAGGTCCGGCGCAAGGCACTCACCACCGACAGCTAGGGCCCTGACCTTAAAACCTTATGTTTTCGTTTAGAGCTTTGTTAACGCAGGCTTAAGGCCGGTGCAGCTAGGCTTCCGGTTCTTGACGGCATCAGCAGAGAGAGCATTCATGGACAGCGTCGGCATTGCCAGCACATACGCCGCGACGTCTCAGGCGCAGACGCAGCAGGCACTGCAGTCGGAGATGCTCAAGATCGCTGCGCACCAGGACGCAAATCTCGTCGCCCTGCTGCAGGAAGGCGCTGCCAATCTCGAAACGGCGGCGAGCGCCCCTCCCCCGGGACTGGGCACCCAGGTCGATGTGACGGCCTGAAGTCCTTCCGGCATTGCCATTCGTTAAAAGGAACCAGCGTTTTCAGGCGGGAAACTGCACCCGAGCGGTGCGGCCGCGTCCCTACGCGTGTGGGCCCTGGTCCGGCGCTGCAAGATGCCCGGCGTAAAAGCTGTTCCTTGTTTCAGGCACTTGGCGTCAAAATAGTAAACTTTTAAGTTAATTCTTCCGGCATATTTAGGCAAATCTTGAGCAAGACCTCAAGAACAACCTGATTTTTACGTTTTAATTCAGGTAGATGGTGCAAACTGGTCTTCAACTTGAACCCCGTGTTTGGACCAAAGATGTCTGAGGCAATCGCAAGCACATCAACGCAGGCATTTCAGCCGTCGCTCAGCGCGTCTCGTATCGAGAAGACCGCCGAGCAGGTGAAGGTGCTCAGTGCGCGCCAGTCCGAAGCGGCAGCCGAAACCGTTCAGAGACAGGCCGAGTTCAGCACGAGCCGTGCCGAGTTTCTCAGCGATCAGGCGGAAAAGCTTGAAAACCGGGCGCAGAACCGCAGTCCGGAGGACGGACTGGGCAACAGGCTCGATATCTCGATCTAACACGCGCCAGACAAGAGGCCCTGCAGGCATGACGACAGTTTCAGACAGCTCCTCGGCGTCCTATGACGTTGCCAAGATCCGGAACGAGTTTGCGATCAATGCGGTCAAGGACCAGGCGGATCAGGAACGTCAGGTCGCCAGCCGGCTCGAGGATGCCCAGGCAACCCAGGAAGAAGAGCGCCGCGAAAACCGGAAGATTCCCGGTCTTGGCGAAGCTGTCGACGTTACGGTCTGATACCAACCTTCATAGATAGAAACCCATTTCATGGCATCAAACCGGTCCACTCGGTCAGGCGCCGTCCTTCCCGAGTGCTGACCGGATCAGCGTCTTTGCCTCGCCAGACGCCCAATGGGCGGGTCCGTACATCGTGCCGACTTCACATCCCTCTTCATTGATCAGAATTGTCGTCGGCAGGCCGGTGGCGCGGCTGACCTTGCGCAAGTCCTTCAACAGGCCGTTCGAACTGTCCTGGTAGAAGGTCAGGCTTTCGACACCGATTTCATCGAGAAACTTCTTCGGCTTTTCCGGCCCTCCGCGGTCGAGGCTCACGGCCACAACCTCGAAGCTGTCGTCCCCGAGTTCGGCCTGGAGCTGGTCAAGCGCCGGCATTTCCTCGCGGCAGGGCGCGCACCAGGTGGCCCAGAGGTTGAGCAGGACTGTCTTGTCCTTGAAGTCCTCCATGGTCATGTCCTCACCGTCCGGGCCCTTGAAAGCGAGCGTTTTCAGCCCCAGCGGCTCGCTGGCCGGGAGGAATGCGGCCACTTCCCCCTTTGCATGGGGCTTTGCCGCGGCGGCGGCCGAAAGGGCTGCAGTGCAGCTTTGCGCACTGGCGATGTTGCCATTCGGACCGGCGATCACGTATAGAGCCGCTACAGCAGCTGCCGCACCCGCGAGACCGGCCAGGATCACGCCGCGCTTCGGGCTCTTGACGGGTTCGGTTGGCTTATTCATTCGTTCACACCTCGCAAGGGGCGCCTCTTTAAAGGACAGGACATGAGCAATCGCATGTGGGGCGGCCGGTTCGCCGAAGGACCGGACGCCATCATGGAGGAGATCAATGCCTCTATCGACTACGACCGGAAGCTATATAGGCAGGACATCGACGGCTCGAAAGCCCATGTGCGCATGCTCGCTCAAAAAGAGATCGTCACGCAGGACGATGCCGACAAGATCGTCGAGGGTCTAGACACAATCCTGTCAGAGATCGAAAAAGGCGATTTCAAGTTCTCGCGTGCGCTCGAAGACATCCACATGAATGTGGAAGCGCGCCTTGCCGAACTGATCGGCCCGGCGGCGGGACGCCTGCATACGGCGCGCTCCAGAAACGATCAGGTTGCAACGGATTTCCGTCTGTGGGTCCGCGATACGCTCGACACGCTGGATCAGCAGCTCGGTGAGATCATGCAGGCTCTGGCCGCTAAGGCGGAGACGCATGCAGCCGACGTGATGCCCGGCTTTACCCATCTGCAGTCCGCACAGCCAGTCACGTTCGGGCATCACCTGCTTGCCTATGTGGAGATGTTCTCCCGCGATCGTGGCCGCGTACGTGATGCCCGGAGGCGAATGAACGAATGCCCGCTCGGGGCGGCCGCCCTTGCCGGAACGTCCTTTCCGATCGACCGCAAGATGACCGCCGAGGCGCTGGGCTTCGACCGGCCGACCGCCAATTCGCTGGACGCGGTGTCCGACCGGGATTTTGTCATCGAGGCGCTTTCGGCGGCGTCGCTGACGGCAATGCACCTGTCGCGTCTTGCCGAGGAAATCGTCGTCTGGTGTTCCGCCCAGTTCGGTTTCGTCAAGCTCTCGGACAAGTTCTCGACCGGCTCGTCGATCATGCCGCAAAAGAAAAATCCGGATGCCGCCGAACTCGTGCGCGCCAAGACAGGGCGCATCTACGGGTCGCTGCAGGCGCTGCTGGTGATGATGAAGGGGCTGCCGCTGGCCTATTCCAAGGATATGCAGGAAGACAAGGAACAGGCCTTCGACGGTCTGGCGAGCGTCTCGCTTGCTCTTGCCGCCATGACCGGCATGGTGCGCGATCTCGAACCGGTTACCAAGTCGATGAAGAAGGCGGCCGGATCAGGCTATTCCACCGCGACCGACCTTGCCGACTGGCTGGTGCGCGTGCTCGGCATGCCGTTCCGCGATGCCCATCATGTCACCGGCCGCATTGTCGGTCTTGCGGTGGAGAGGGGCGTCGAGCTGCACAAGGTGCCGCTTGAGGACATGCAGCAGGTTGATCCGAAGATCACCGCGGAAGTGTTCTCGGTGCTGTCGGTGGACAAGTCGGTCCGCAGCCGCACAAGTTACGGTGGCACGTCTCCGGTCAACGTTCGCAAACAGGCGCGCCGCTGGCTGAAGGACCTTTCAAGGGACTAGAGCATTTTCCGACCAATTTGAATCATTTGATGCGGATATCCGGTTCACTCGGCCAGGCGGGTCACGAAGCGCGATGCGGTGCATCGTGCAAGTGGCACAACGCAGCCGATGGGCTGGATATCCTCACCCTTTGTGGAACGCATTCAAGCGACAAACATCAAGATTGGCCGGGCCCTTTTCCGCTCTGGCGTCGTTGGTTCACCCTTGTGGTGGGCAACACCACGGCGGGCGAACCGTCTCGCCAGCGCGAAAAAGGGCCTCGGTCAAATGATCCAAATTGGTCGGAAAATGCTCTAGCAGCTCTGCAATCTCTCCTCGCGCACCACCCATTCAAGCCAATGGTCTTGCCGAATGGCTCGCGCCGTGCGAGGAGAAGAACGAACGAGGTGAATTCCGAAAAGGGCAAGTGTCGCATGGTGATCCGGATCAGAACTCTGGCGGTGGTCTGTCTGTGCCTGAGCACAACCCTGGCCGCATGCGGCCGGAAGGGCGATCTGGATGTTCCCGGGACACCGGTGGAACAGCAAAACACACTGTCGGAACCGGTTGATCCCGCGACAGCGCCGGCACCGCCGGAACTTGAGTCGGAAACCGACGACAGGTCCTTCTTTCTGGATTTCCTGATCAACTGACACCAACTACAGCGAGGACCGCGGGGCATCCCGGTTTTCACGAGGTTTTCAGACAGCTCAGCGAGGCAGTCTTGCATCATTTCGACTACAAAAACGGCGCGCTTCATGCCGAGGACGTCGCAATCGAGGAGATTGCGCGCGCGGTCGGCACGCCCTTTTACTGCTACTCGACCGCCACGCTGACCCGGCACTACCAGGTGTTCGCGTCCGCTTTCGACGATATTCCGTCGCTGGTCTGCTACGCGATGAAGGCGAACTCGAACCAGGCCGTCCTGAAAACACTCGGACAGCTCGGTGCGGGCATGGACGTGGTGTCGGAAGGCGAGTTGCGCCGGGCGAGGGCCGCAGACGTTCCCGCCAGCAAGATCGTGTTTTCCGGTGTCGGCAAGACCGAGGCCGAACAGGCCTATGCCCTGGAAGAGGATATTCTGTGCTTCAACGTGGAGTCGGAGCCGGAACTGCAGCAGCTTTCCCGCGTGGCGAGCGAGATGGGGCGCGTCGCGCGTGTTTCCATGCGCATCAACCCGGATGTTGATGCGAAAACCCATGCGAAGATCGCCACCGGCAAGGCGGAAAACAAGTTCGGCATTCCGTGGCAGCGTGCCCGTGAAGTCTACGCCCATGCGGCAAATCTTCCGGGCATCGAGGTCACCGGCATCGACATGCATATCGGGTCCCAGATCACCGAACTCGGACCGTTCGATGATGCCTTTGCGCGTCTCGGAGAGCTGATATCCGACCTTCGTGGTCAGGGCCACAAGATCGATCACGTCGATCTGGGCGGCGGTCTGGGCATTCCCTATGTCAGCGACAATGATCCGCCGCCGCATCCCGATGCCTACGCACAAGTGGTTAAGAAACACGTCCGTGAGCTCGACTGTACCGTCATGTTCGAACCGGGCCGGCTGATCGCCGGCAATGCCGGCATTCTGGTGACGCGCGTGATCTATGTGAAAGACGGCGCCGACAAGACCTTCGTCATTGTTGATGGGGCCATGAATGACCTGATCCGGCCAACTCTCTATGAAGCCCATCACGAGGTACGGCCGATGAAGGAAGATCTCGGCGATCTTGACCGAATCAGGGCGGATATCGTCGGGCCGGTGTGCGAAACCGGGGATTTTCTCGCGCAGGATCGCGACATGGCGAAAGTGGAGGCTGGGGATATCCTGGCGATCTATTCCGCCGGTGCCTACGGCGCGGTGCAGTCCAGCACCTATAATTCGCGTCTTCTGGTCCCGGAAGTGCTCGTAAACGCAGATCAATTCGCGGTCGTGCGCCCGCGTCCGTCCTATGACGAGCTGCTCGGACTCGATCAAATGCCGGATTGGCTCAAGGCTTCGTGACGCAATCGGTCCGCAATTAGTTGCTCCGACCGGTTGCCGGATGGCTCCTTATGCCTCACCTTATAGGGTGGTGGGCCAATCCTGACGCCGGTAACCGCGGTTGCCTCGGCTTCGGGATACGAACCGGAGGTGCCTTTGAGCCGGATAGAGAGCGATCAGGATACAGGCAGGTCGAAAGATGCCGGGGCATCCGGTTGGCGGGACTTCATCCAGTCACGCCTTGAAACACTGATCGGCCAAAGCCGGGTTTCCCTGTTCGTTGAACTCTTGTGGCGCGCGGTGCTGCCCGTGCTTGTCGTCGTCGGCATTTATGTCGGCTTGTCCTGGCTGGGGCTTTGGACGATGTTGCCCGTGTGGATCGGGCTGGCCGGGATTGCGGTCTTCGCCGGCGCGGTGGTTTGGGCGTCGAAGGACCTGTTCCGCCTGACATGGCCGTCGCGTGACGACGCGCTGCAGCGTGTCGAAAAAACCTCAGGCTACAAGCACCGGCCGCTGACGACGCTCGAAGACGATCTTTCGGTTGGCTCCGACAACGCGGAAAGCAGGGCAATATGGGCCCTGCACCAGCGGCGAACCGCCGAGGCCGTTGCGTCGATCCGCTCGAAAGCACCGGATCCGCAGGCTTTCCGGCGGGACCCCTGGGCGCTGCGGGTTCTGGCCGCCAGCTTGCTCGTGATCGGATTTGCCGCTGCCAAGGGCGACCATATGGGCCGCCTGACATCCGCATTCCAGAACCCGTTCAAGACCGTCGAACCACCGAGCCGTCTGGATGCCTGGGTCACGCCGCCGATCTATACGAGCGAGCCGCCCGTTTACCTTACCGGCGAGAGTGCGCAGCTGCGCGATGCCGGCGCACCGGTCAACGTGCCCGAGGGCTCGGTGCTGGTGGTGCGCTCGCAAGGGTCGCAGGAAATCAGCATGACCTTTGCCGGCCCGGATGACGCCGAGCCGACCGTCATCGAGCCGGACCAGGCCCCCGGCGATGAAACCGACGCCGACCTTGCCAAGCTGCTGCCCGTCGAAAGGCGGCTGACACTTGAAACGACCGGGGTCGTCGAACTCTCCAACACGGACGCACCCGAGGAGCCCTTCCTGAGGTTCGTGTTTGCGGTCAAGCCGGACGATGCGCCTGAAATCCGTCTGACCGATGACCCTGAAGCGCAGCTGAGCGGCGCGCTCAAGTTCTCCTATCTCGTGAATGACGACTATGGCGTCGTCGCCGCCGAAGCGCGGATTACGCCCCTACCCAATCCTGATCATCAGGACCGGGTTCCGCGCCCGCTCGTCGAGGCGCCCCAGTTTCCGCTGTCCCTGCCGCCGCGTTCCGGAACGGCCAAAACGGCCGAGACCATCCGCGATCTGACCTCGCACCCCTGGGCGGGGTCCGAAGTCGACCTCACCCTCCTTGCCCGCGACCAGGCCTCGCAGGAAGGCCTGTCACCGCCTTACCGCATCACGCTGCCGCAACGCCGTTTCGCCAAGCCGCTGGCGCGGGCGATCGTCGAACAGCGCCGCAACCTTGCCCTCGACGCGCAGAACCACGCGCAGGTGATCACGGCCATGGACGCCCTGATGCTTGCGCCCGAACTGTTCGATTTCAGGGCGCGCAACTATCTGGGCATGCGGTTTGCCTATGGCGAGCTGACAAGCGCGGAAACCGATGAAGACCTGAAGGCGATGCTGCCGCTTCTATGGGATCTGGCGCTGTCGATCGAGGATGGCGACCTGTCCGCAGCCGAACGGAAACTTAGAGATGCCCAGGAAGCCTTGCGCAAGGCCCTGGAAGAAGGTGCGAGCGACGAGGAAATCGCCAGGCTGACGCAGGAGCTGCGCGAGGCACTGAACGAATACATGCAGGCGCTGGCGGAACAGATGCGCCAGAACCCGCAGGCGATGCAGCCGTTCGACGGAAACCAGCAAACGCTCAATCAGCAGGATCTGAGCGAGATGCTGGACCGGATCGAGGAACTTGCCCGGACGGGGTCGCGCGATGCCGCGCGCGAGCTTCTGGCTCAGATGCAGCAAATGCTGGAAAATCTCCAGGCCGGCAGGCCGCAGATGATGCCGGAAGGCATGAACAGCGAAATGATGGAGATGCTCAACCAGCTTGGTGAGATGATCCAGCAACAGCAGCAACTGATGGATGAAACCCACCGGTTCAACCAGGACCAGCAGCGTCAGCGCGGCAATCAGCAGCAGGGCCAGCAGCAACAAGGGCAACAGGGCCAGGGACAGCAACTGACCCAGGAGCAGCTCGAACAGATGCTTCAGCAGCTGCAGCAGGGCCAGGGTGACCTGGCGCAGCAGTTGCAGCAGCTGATGGACCAGCTCGGACAAAACGGCATGGGCCAGAACGAGGCGCTCGGCCAGGCAGGCGAATCCATGGGGGATGCCCAGCAATCCCTCGGACAGGGACAGGGCCAGCAGGCTCTCGGTCAACAGGGCGATGCGCTGGATGCGCTGCGGCGCGGTGCCCAGAGCATGACCGAGCAGATGATGGGACAGGGCGAAGGCGCCGGAAACCCCAACGGGCCCTCACCGCTCGACGAGGATCCGCTCGGACGGCCGCGGCGCACCGAAGGGCCTGATTTCAACAACCGCGTCCAGATCCCGGATGAAATCGACGTGCAGCGGGCGCGCCGCATCCTGGAGGAATTGCGCAGGCGCTTCTCCGACCCATCCCGGCCGCAACTGGAACTGGACTATCTGGAACGGCTTCTGAAGCGGTATTGATCGACCTGTGAGCCGGCACCTTGCGCGGCGGGCCGGATCGCGGCGTTCTCCACGACAGACAAACAATGATGCATCAGGCATCGGGCGTCAGCGATCGGCGCTTTTCGTACCTGTATGCAGCGGCAGTGGCTTTTATCCGGACTCGGGATATGATCCCTGGAAACACGCTGACCAGGGATGAATATGCCGGGGTGGATTCTGTCGCGAAACATGTCGATCGCGCTGTGGCTTGCAGTGTCCGCCTTCGTGTTTCTCGCTGTGATTTTGCTCCGTCATGCGGGTTTGCTGCAGTCTCTCGAACTGGCTCACTATGATTTCACGACGTCTTACCTGGCCAAAAGCGGCCAGACCGAGGACGTCGTTGTCGTTGCGATCTATGAATCGGATCTCGGCGACTGGGGCTGGCCGCTCTCGGACGACAAGCTGGCTGAGATCACGGTCGCGGCGCTTGACGCGAATGCGGCCACTGTCGGCATTGACATTTACCGCGACCGGCCGGTCAAACCCGGGTCCGAAACGCTTGATGCGGTTCTGAAAGACAGCCGTGTCGTCACGATCACGAAGCTCGCGGAAGACGGCAGCATCCTGATCCGGGCGCCGTCCGTGTCGGAGCAGGCGGGCACCTTCGGGTTTTCCGATGTGCCCCTTGATGTCGACGGTGTCACGCGGCGATCCCTCCTGCTTGTCAGGGATGGCGAAGCCCTGCACCTGTCCTTTGCGATGAAACTCGCGATGAACATGCTCGGCAGCACGGACCCGGTGCCGTCGCCGGCCGACAACCGTGTCATTCTCCTCGGCCAGATGCCTGTCCCGCCCCTGACCCCCGGGTTCGGCAGCTACGATGAGGTGGATACAACGGGCTACCAGGTCATGACACGGTTTCCGCACACGCTGCCGATGTCACCGGTTGTCGACGCACGCGATCTGCTTGAGGGAACCATCGAGGTCGGCGCGCTGCGGGGCAAGGCCGTTCTGATCGGACTGATCAGCGACACGATCAAGGACCACTTCGTCACACCGGTGAACCGGCGCTCCGGGGCAAGGTTCGTCTACGGCCTTCAACTGCACGCGACGATCGTTCAGCAAATTCTCGATCATGCTGCGGGAGACTTGCAGCCGCTGAGGGATGTTCCGAAACCGCTTCAAAGCCTGTTTGTCGCCGTCGCGGCCCTGATCGGTGCTGCGATAGCCCTGTTCCTGCGCAATGCCGCCCTGACCTTCGCACTAAGTCTGGGCGGTGCGCTGTCGGTTCTGATCCTGATGTCGGGCGCCTTGAGCCTGGGAACCTGGCTGCCCGCCGTGCCTGTCGTGCTTGCCTGGCTGGTTTCGTTCCTGATGTGCTTCTCAATCGTCGCGATCGTGGCGCGCCGTCAGCGAACCACGCTGTCAAAGCTGTTTCAAAGCCAGCTGTCACCGGAACTTTCGCAGGAAATCTGGTTGCAGCGGGAGCAGATCCTGATTGGCGGGAAGCCCGTTCCACGCCGGCTGACCGTCAGTCTGCTTTATGCGGATATCGCAGGGTCGACCCGCGTGAGCGGTGGGGCTGAGCCCGAGGACTTCATGGACTGGATGAGCACGGTACTCGACGCTCTGGGAGCAGATGCGGCAGATCACCGCGGATTTGTGGAGAAATATACCGGAGACGGCATTCTGGTGGCGTTCGGCGCGCCTCTGCCCAACCAGGTCGATTGCCCGGAACGGGCCGATGCCCGTGCCGCTTGCGGTTGCGCGCTGGCGATGCGCGACACGATTAACCGCCTGAATGCGCAAGGCAAAACAAGCTGGCCTTACCACCTGCGTATCGGCCTGCATTGCGGAGAGGTCTTTGGCGGCGCGATTGGCGGAACGCACGCAATGAAATACAATCTTATCGGAAACACGGTGAATACCGCCGCCCGGATCGAGAGTTTCGGGAAGACGGTCAATGACCGGGCCGGCGAGA
The DNA here is from genome assembly GCF_965229775.1 of Roseibium sp. Lineage (GTDB taxonomy): Bacteria > Pseudomonadota > Alphaproteobacteria > Rhizobiales > Stappiaceae > Roseibium. Next base: position 1,610,891 of record NZ_OZ245929.1, on the reverse strand, counting down.
GCGTGACGATCTGCTGTTCGGAAGAATTTGCGGAGCTCCTGGATGGCTTTGCCGCGCTCGAACCGGCTGGAGAGTTGTTGCACGACGACGGGCGGAGAAAACACCGGATCCTGCTGATAAAGGGGCTATTATAGACATGTTCGTCAGGGCATATCCGTGAGAAGCGTTTTGCGCACCCTCTTATTGATGCTCGCTGCGACAGCAGTGGGGAGCTTGGGTGCGCTTGTGTTCCTCTGGACGACCGGTGCCCCGGATCAGGACCTGCCTGCCACAAAGATTGTCTTCGTGCCGCCTGCGGCCGGTGCGCCTGCGGACAGGATCGGGGCCGGAACCCGGGAAATCCTCTCGGCGCCCGGGGTTGTCCAGATCCTGATACCGGAAGGCGGCGGGGTCAGCCTCGCGGCCTCTCCAGCGCTGCTGTGGTCACTCAACGCTCCGAAACAGGGGGTCATGCGTGCCGAACTCGTGCCGCTGAGCGGCGGCGATCCCGTTGCCGAAAGGACAATGCGCGGAGATCTCGGCCCCGGCCTCTACGCGCTGGATCTGGCCACGTCCGGCGGGCCGTTGGCGCCGGGGCAGATTTACGAGTTCAGGGTCATGATCGCCGATGAAAAAACGGGTGAACTTTTCGTCCCTGTGAAAGGCCTTGTCGAGCGGCGCGAGGGCCGATTGGCGCAAGACGCCGCGGATGCAGCGTCCCGTGGGGCCTGGTTCGACGCGCTCGGCTTCCTGACGGATAACGAGCCTTCGGGACGGGTGCGGGTGAGGGATGAGACGGGCTTTGGCGATCTGTTGCGGTCGGCTGGCTTCAAACCCGAGGATCTGCCGCAATGATGTTCTCAGCCAAATCGGGTTTGAGGCAGCCTGGGCATCTCCGGCGGCCTCGCAAGCGGTTCTCGTAACAATGGGAAGGTTCCGGGTGTGCAATCCCGGGAGCGCAATCAAGGACGCGTGAGCGTGAACCGGCCGTGGCAGCTGCCCTGATCGTGCCGAAACGTCCCGCTGCCGCCATCCTCACCCATGGTCCCGGTCAGGGTGTTGCTCTGGTTCGTGCCCTCGTAGAAAAAGTAATGCTTGAGACTGATGCGGCCGGATTCGCTGATCGTGCCTTTCCAGGAACTGCCGCCGCTGATCACACCGTTCTGTATCCGCAGAGGTGACCGCATGCTCTTCCAACCACATGAAGCCCTGGCGGTTCTGACAAGCAACCAGGTGCCGTTCAGACCTGGTCCGTTGGCAGCCGGGCAAACGCGCGACGGATCGCGTTTGAGCCGCTCCAGAAGATCCGGTGACACATCCAGTGCCGCGACGTTGCGGCCCGAATGCCGGGCATAGTTTTCCAGCGCTTGCCTGCTTTTGCGGCCCCAGACACCATCGGCCGTTCCGGCCTTGCAGCCAAGACGGTTGAGTTCGGCCTGCAGGGACCGGACGAGGGCTTTGTCGTTACCTGGTTCGGGCAGCGCCTGTTCCCGACGGGCTTCTTCGGGCCGCTGGAGCGCCGAGACCTGAAGGTCTTCGGTCTTTGTGCTGTCTCCAGATTGCGGTGTTTCGGCAGGCTCTTTCGCCTTCGTTCCGGAACGTTTCAGATCCTGCAGTTTCAGACGCGCGATTGCTGCAAATTTTCCGTTCGGATATTGCGCCAGATAGCTCTCGAAATAATCCTCGTCGGTCGCGTCCTTGATGGAGGTCCAGTAGGCCAGTTCGATCTGAAGATCGGGTGTTTCTGCGCTCGCCTGTGTCTCTTCCTGCTTCAGGATGACTTTTCCGGTCAAGGAGGAGTTTTCCCAGGGGATCTGTTGGCCGCCCGTTGCCTGAAGAACATCGACGCGGACCCGCACCAGGCTCTGCGAAATATCCTCTCCGGGATGCCCGAGATGCTCGACGAGGGCCGCCGTGAACGGGCTGTTGCGGCCTTCACCGTCCAGGGCGACATTTCCCGGCTGGGTTGAAAAGGAAACAAGTGTACCGACCCCGGAGCCGATCCGGGCCAAGCCGTTGCCGACGGAGGCGGACCGGGTTCCCATCGAGCGGGCGAGGTTGCGGGCCAGCGGGTTGTTCCTACAGGCATCCAGGAAAATCAGGTTGGTCTTGCTCAAGCGCTCCATTGCGGACATGACCAGCGAAATCGGCATTGCTTCGAAATCGATATCGTTTTCCGAGCGCAGCTGGGCGTCGACGGGGACCAGGTAATTCCTGCCCCGAACCTGGAGTCCGTGTCCGGCGTAGTAGAAAAGCGCGATATCCGCGTCCTTCAGAGAGTTCACGAAATCCCGGACCGTGCGCCGCATGCCGGTAAAGTCCAGATCCGTCCCCTTCACGACCTCGAAGCCGAGGGTCTCGAGTTTTCCGGCAATATCGTCGGCATCGTTCAGGGGATTGGCCAGCTCTCCGGCATGTTCGTAGGTCGCGTTGCCGATCACCAGGGCAACGCGTTTTTCCGCGGCAAGACCCTTGGCCGTTGCCAGGAACATCAACACGAACAGTCCCAGAAGAACGCGACGCATCACCCCACCCAGTCACTAGTGCATGTCCGCGAACCGCCCTCTTCCGGTCTTCCCGGTCCCGTATCGATCGCGGGAGCGCCGGATGCCGGGCGATCGCCTGCACCTCGGGAAGTCTATAACAAGAGGCCGAAACACCTCAAGATGACGCAGAAACGCGCAGTTCCGACCAGGAATGTTACGCAATGGCCGGCTTCAACCGGGATCAGGATTGCGCGAGAAACGCCAGGGCGACAGCGGCCAGGAGCGACGCGGCCATCGCGAGGTTTATGCGGCGCTGCACGCGCGGGTCCAGATCGAGACGATGCAACGCGATACCCGCATAAAGCCAGATGAAATGGATCGGCAACCAGATCATGTTCATGATGAGGAACTTCAGGACCAGTTCGACAAACAGGCTCTCTGGCCAGAATGGGAACCCGGTCAAGAAATACGTGTTCACCGCATAGGCCTTCGGATTCACTGCTTGAAGAATGATGCCGGACCAGAAGCCGGGTGCCTTTTTCGCTTCGCTGAAGCCGATGCGCGAACCTGCAAACGCGATCTTGTAGGCGAGATAGATCAGGTATCCCATCGACGCGACCATGAGAACGGCCCGGATGTTCTCATTCGCGAGGATGACCGCCGCCATGCCGGACACGACCGCGAGCGCAACCAGATTGGTGCCGACGAACAATCCGCCGATATAGCGCGCGCCCGGGGCAAAGCCGAAGGCCGAACCGACGCCCGCCACCGACAGGACGCCGGGTCCGGGTGTGATGATGAGAGCAAAAACCGCAAGCGCGAAAATGATCATGCCTGCGTGTTAGAAGATGCGGCCGAGCGCGTCAATCAACGCGTGGCAACCGCTATTTGCAAGTCCTCATTTGACGCGGCTCAGACTGACATGGAACTTCAAGTGCGGATCTATTCTGTTGGCGCCGGCGTCGATATTTTTTCTGACAAGTGCGATCTCGGGCAACTGAAGTGTTGCGGACAGACGCTTCATGTTCGGCACGACAAACTGCGCGTCCTTGAAATGGGTGCTTATGCCGCCCCTCAGCGAAACCCGGCCGGAATCTGTATAGGTTGCGTCAAAATCGGAGAAGGGTTCGTAGGGTTCAATCGTCCGGTAGTGATAGGAGCGAATGTAGAACCTGTTGTCCCGCGCGTTTAGCCTTGCGGAAACCAGAACCTCTCGCGTCCCTTTCTTGTTAGGCGCCCAATTCTTGTCGTCGATGAGCCACTCCCGATAGACAATCAGTTGCCATTCGCCTTCATATGTTTTCGGAGCGGCGTCGATGGCCTTTGACAAGGCATTGATGGTCTTTGCATCCAGGTAACCTGTCTGGGGAACGCGATTGGCAACCTGGAAGCTCCTGAGTGCACGTCTGGATCTTTGTCCGAAATCACCATCGGCACGCCCCAGGTCATACCCCAGGAGATTCAGGGTTTTCTGGATTTCCGCAATGCGATCCGTGTCGAGGCTCAAGGCTCGCTCGGCCTGCTCCGGGGTGAGCGCGACGGGCTTGTCCTGCGCTTTGGACAGGTCCTTTTCGGGCTCGCTGTCCCCGAGTTTTGCGACCACGTCGGGGTTGGATTTTTCTTGGGACCCGTTCGATGAGACTGTTTGTTCGGATGCGGCATCCAAGAGGTTCTTGGCAATTTCAGCCGTGGCCGTGCCCTCAAAGCGCTCAACAATCAGCCGGAGCGACGAACTGCGCTTGCTGCCCGCAGGAAGGTTCATCGCAGCGCGCAGCAATTCGACAGCGGTCGTTTCCTTCGAGGCCGGCTGCTGGACCACCACATCGCCTTCGATCGTGACGTTCGGCTGATAGAAGTAAAATTCTCTGGCCATCGACGCCACGATTTCGGGGCGCTGACTCCCGGAAGTCGTGTCCAGCACGTCACCTGTGACCCGTTTGAGGAGAGCTGAAATCTCAATGCCCGGCGTCGAAATGTGACGCAGCAGCGCAGATGTGAATGGCGAATGTTCTTCGGTGCCGTCGTAGGCTACCCGTCCCGGAGACGTCGCAAAGGCCACGAACGAGTTGGCGTAAGCCTTGTGAAGCGGCGCCAATCCACGGGACATGCCCCAGGCGCTGCGCACGCTTGGTTCTGTCGCAGCCTGCAAGGCATTGGCGAGCGGGTTGTTCCGGCACGCGTCGATGATCGCGATACTTGTTTTCGCATTTCGCGTCATCAGCTCGAGAATTCTTCCGAGTTCGAAACCGTCCTGATCTATCAGGAGCGGATTTTCCACCTTTGCGGTTTTCGAGAGAAGATAGTTCTTGGTGTTGATCTGAATACCGTGTCCGGCGAAATAGAAAACGGCCGCATCAGCCCCTTCGGCTTTCTTGATGAATTTGAGAAGCGCCTGCCCCAGGCCGCCCTGATCGGCATTCAGACTGATATCGACATCAAACCCGGCAGCTATCAATGCCCGCCCAATGGCGGATGCATCGCGGGTCGGGTTCTCCAGATAGGTGGCATTGTCGTACGCGCCGACACCGACGACAAGTGCGACGCGCGTTTCGGAATTGGCCGGGCCGGCAAGCAAAGCCAGGGAAACGATAGTTGCGAATAAGCCAAAAAACCTGAATGCCTTCGAACCCTGAAGCATGCGTCTGCTCCTTTTTCGCAAGGAAGATAAAATTTATTCAGTTGACGATAAACGAACTGCAAGATCGAGAAAAGCAGCCATGTCGGGGAAAGCAGCTGTGTGGCGAAAAGGCCTTTCAGGGTCCTTTCTCCAGGTTGAGGTCTTGGCGCAGGTCTGTTGGGTGCAAGTATCAGGGGTTTCGATTGGCAGATCTTCTTCCAATCGCGTTGGGCACTCCGGAAACTTCGCGTTGATTACGCGTATCTGCGCGTGTCCTCCGGCAGAACGCCGGAAATGGCGTTGCGCACGGCCTTGCGAATGTCGGCCAGCGAGAATGGCTTTGTGATGACATCGTGAACCAGAGCGTCCAGTCCGTTGGCCCGCTCGCGCTGATCGGCGAAACCTGTCATCAGCAGAATCGGCATGTCGGGAAAGTCGCGGGCGGTGTGCAGCGCAAGCGCGATGCCGTCCATGACGGGCATCTTGATATCGGAGACAAGAAGGTCGAAACCGCCGTTTTCGTCCGTCAGGACTTCAACGGCCTCGCCGCCATCCTCGGCGACGCTGACAGTATGTCCGTCCAGCTCCAGCGCGCGTTTCACGAAGCTTCTTACCGCGTCATCGTCTTCTGTGAGAAGAATGCGAGCCATGCTCACTCTCCTGTCTTGCCGTCAGCCGCCGCTTCGTTTTCCGAAGGCGCAACATATCCAATATAGGGCAACTGCCGCCACGCGTGGCCCATATCCATACCGTATCCGACGACAAACTTATCAGGACAGGCAAACCCGACATAGTCTGCAGATATGGCAGCTTTGCGGCGCTCGGGTTTATCCAGCAGCGCCGCGATCTTGACGGACCGCGCACCGCGCTCCATCAGCCGCTCACGCGCGAAGGCCAGCGTGCGGCCCGATTCCAGGATGTCGTCCACCAGGACGATGTCGCGGTTGGTCACGTCGCTTTCCACGTCGCGCAGGACGCGGATGTTGTCCGAACCTTCCGTACCGGCGCCGTAGGACGACAGGTGGATGAATTCCATTTCAGGCTCAAGCTGGGCGCGATGCATGGCCCTGACAAGGTCGGCGGCAAAAATGAAGCTGCCCTTCAGAACCGCGACGACAAGCAGATCCCGGGGCTGGCCTTCGGCAATTTCCTGCGCGAGCGCTGCGACCCGCGTGGCGATGGCATCTTCGTCGAAAAGCGTATGGATGTTTGTTGTCATGGTCACTCAAGTACTATCTGGCGTTGGCCGCGGTCGACGAAACGGACCTGTATGTCGGAGGCTTCCTGCGGAGGGTCGGCCAGTATTGTCCTGAACCGGGTTTCGTCGAGCCCGTTCAGTGTCTTGGTCCGGGGTTCGACGGTCCAGGCGTATACTTCCTGGACGTCCGAATTGCGAATCGACAATCTGACGGCCGGAACCGAATTGGTTTCATCGAGGATGTTTCTGATCGATCCCTCGACGACGAGGATCTGTTTTCCGCCTTCGATCTCCGAAAACGTGCGCAGGTTCCTGAATTCAAGACCGCGCAAATTGACTTCGAAACCGATGATCTGGAAAAGACTGGCAAGATCCGGGGACTGTTTGACCATGTTGTCGCGCAGGAACACGAAAGACGCCACCGCGGCCAGTGCGACACCGAAAATCAGGACGCCGCCGATCCGCCGGAAGTTGCGGCGCGCAAACCACCCGATGACCGCACCGATATGATTGCGCCGGAACTTGTCCGGGTTGACGATGATCTTCGGCCTCTTGGCCTGAGACTCGATGTCTTCGTTGCCGTCGCCGCCTTCGTCGTCTTCAAGGTCCGCGGCAAACTTGTCCTCGTCCTTTTTCGAGGTCGAATCGTCCTCGTCGTCGTCCGCTGCAAAGTCCGCTTCGTCATCAGCGGGCTCGAACGTGTCGTCGCTGTCTTCCCCGGTGTCTTCAGCCGACGATCCGGCATCGTCCTGCGCGTCCGCTTCCCATTGCGCCTCGTCCTGACCGGCGCTGTCATCGTCCGGCCCGGGTTCCGATCCGGCATCCTTGTTCTTGAATTCGGCGGTATCGTCCTCATCCGCCGACACGAACCAGCGGTTGCCGCACTTGGCGCATTTGACGCTGCGCCCCTGCTGGCCTACAGCTTCCGCCTTGATTTCGTAGGACGTGCTGCAATCCGGACATGTGATCTTCATCTGTGAAGACCTTTCGTCATGGCGTGCTCAAGTGCTGTTCTCGTGTGACCGATCGGGCGGAATCCGGCATGAAATGTTGGACAAATGCCAGCAATTCCAATGATGGGCTTTCCGGATTCTAATGGACCTTTATATGATTAATGCACCGTTAACGGCATGGCTATAGCGTCGCTCCATCAACAGGAGACATATTCGTGATCCGCTTTGAGAATGTCGGATTGAGATACGGCATGGGACCGGAAATCCTGCGTGATCTGACCTTTCAGATCGAACCGCAGTCGTTTCAGTTCCTGACCGGACCTTCGGGTGCCGGGAAGACCAGCCTGATCCGGCTTCTGTTCATGTCGCTCCGGCCAACGCGCGGACTGATCAAGGTTTTCAATCGCGACCTGAGCGTGATCGACAAGCAGGAACTGCCGCGGCTGCGCCGGAAGATCGGTGTCGTCTTCCAGGACTTTCGCCTGCTGGACCATCTGACGACCTACGAGAATGTCGCCCTGCCGCTGCGCGTTGTCGGCAAGCAGGAATCCGACTACCGGGCGGACGTGATAGACCTCCTGAAATGGGTCGGGCTCGGAGACAGGATGCATGTGCTGCCGCCCGTCCTGTCGGGGGGCGAGAAGCAGCGTGCGGCGATCGCAAGAGCTCTCATCACCAGGCCCGAGGTTCTTCTCGCCGACGAGCCCACGGGCAACGTCGATCCGCCCCTTGCGCGCCGTCTGTTGCGTCTTTTCATAGAATTGAACAAACTCGGCACGTCCGTGGTGATTGCGACGCACGACATTGCCTTGCTGGAACAGGTGGATGCGCGGCGGATGGTGCTGGCGGACGGACGCCTTTCGATTTTCGACTGAACAAACCCCGTCAAGGCAACGGGTTCGGCTGCAGACAGACAACCAGGCAACAGAATGGCCCAACCAGAATCAGAAGATGACAAGCAGGCGTCTGTCGTCGCGGTCAAACCGCCGGACCGGCCGGGGCGTCCCAAGCGGGCCAAGAAAAAGCCGAAGCCGAAAGCCGCAAAGCCGGAACAGGGCGACGATGCCAAGCTCCGTCCATCCGCGGCAATCGTGCCGCCGCAATCGGTCGCCGGCCGGGCGCTGACGCTCGTGGTCGCCATCATGAGCTTCCTCGCCTGCCTGACGGTCGGCGCAGTGTCCATCGTCTGGGACGCCGCCGACGCCTGGCAGAACGACCTTGTCCGGGAGATTACGATCCAGATCCGGCCGACCGAAGGTGTCGACATGCTGCGGGAGATCGACAAGGCCGTCGCCCTGGTGCAGGAGTTTCCGGGCATTGGCTCCGTCCGGGCGCTTTCGGATGCGGAAACGAAATCCCTCCTGGAGCCCTGGCTCGGAGAAGGCCTTGAACTCGAGGGGCTGCCGGTCCCCAGGTTGATCCAGATTTCTGTCGGCGACCCCGCACTTCTCGACCTGCAACAGCTGCGCACATCCGTGTCGCAGCAGGTTACGGGGGCGAGCGTTGACGATCATTCCATCTGGACGTCGCGCCTGTCCGCCATGGCCGGCGCGGTCGTTGCCGGAGGGGTCGCGATCATGATCCTCGTTCTCGGATCCATGGTGCTCAGCGTGGTGTTCGCGACGCAATCCGCCATGGCGGGCAACAAGGACGTGGTGTCGGTGCTGCATTTTGTCGGCGCAGAGGACGGTTTCATTGCGCGGGAGTTTCAACGGCACTTCCTGCTGCTCGGTCTCAAGGGCGGCGTTTCTGGTGGCGTTGCAGCAATCCTGTGTTTCGTAATCGTGGATCTTCTGACCCGCCAGGCGTCCGGGCAGGCCGGGTCCGACCAGCTTTCGGCCCTGTTCGGCTCGGTCTCCGTGAGCCTGCCGGGTTACCTGGGCGTGCTGGCCGTTGTTTTCCTTGTTGCGATCCTGACTGCCCTGACATCCGGGCTCGCCGTCAAGGCTCATTTGGCGAAAGTGGATTGAATTTATTGGTCAATGCCGCGAAATTGGCTCAATCGAAGTCCAAACTTGCTGGATGATGCGTGTAGACACGGCTCTTGATTCGGCCACTGGGAATGGCCTGGAGACCGGTGCAGCCAAGGAAAGCGGCGCCGGCCGCGGAAACGTGTCTGCGCACACAGCCCGGCCCGCGTCCGGTGCGGTGCGGAAAAAACGGTTCGGTCTGCGTATCGCCTTTGTCGCCGTGTTGCTGGCACTTGCCGGTGGGGTTCTGGGTCAATTCCTCTATTTCGCGCATCAGATCTCGACAGCCAAGGTGCCAAGCACGGTCAACGCAGATGCGATCGTCGTGCTGACGGGCGGACAGGCGCGCGTCAGCGAGGGGCTGCGCCTCCTGGAGGAAGGCCATGCCGACCGGCTTCTGATTTCCGGTGTTCACCCGGGTACGACGCGCGAGCAGCTGGCAGCGGTGACGTCGTCGACCATGCCGCTCGAGAAGGCGAGCGTGGATCTCGACAGGGTCGCGCTCAATACTGCCGGAAATGCAACGGAAACCGCCGTCTGGGTCCAGAAGAACGGGTTCGGTTCGCTGCTGGTTGTGACCAGTGCCTATCACATTCCACGCGCGAAAGCGGAATTGTCCGACGTGTTGCCCGACGTCGATCTGATTGCCTATCCTGTCTTCTCCAAGGGTCTTGAACTGGACACCTGGTACACGAAGCCTGCGACGATCCGGCTTCTCATGCGCGAATATGTGAAGTATATCCTCGCCAGACTCCGCAACACCGTCAGGGCCATGAACTGAGCTCACTCGGAACCTGGCTCAGCGGCGATCCTGCTCTGTTCTGGTTTTCTGGTGCCATGCTTCTTTTGCGATCTACCCTTTTTCAGGTGCTGTTCTACGCGGTGACCCTCATCGAAATGATCCTGTTTTCACCGGTGATGCTGTTGCCGAGAAAATGGGGCTGGCCCATCGTGCCGTTCTGGTCACGCACGCTCATCTGGCTGATGCGCGTGGTTGCCGGCCTCAAGGTGGAGATAAGGGGCCGGGAGAACCTGCCGGACGGGGGCTACATCGCAGCGATGAAACACCAGTCGGCCTGGGAAACCGTGGCGCTGATCCCGCTTTTTGCAAGTCCGACCTTCATCCTGAAGCGGGAATTGCGCTGGATACCGATTTTCGGCTGGTACACGGCCAAGTACAGGCAGATCCCGATCAACAGGGGCAAACGCTCGGAAGCGCTGGCAGCAATGATGGAAGCGGCCAAGGAAGCGATCGCCGAAGAGCGCCAGATCATGATCTTCCCGGAGGGGACGCGCCGTCCGGCCGGCGCGGAACCGAAATACAAATACGGTATCACGCACTTGTACCGGGATCTCAAATGCCCCGTAGTGCCGATTGCACACAATGCCGGGCTCTACTGGCCGCGGTCGTCCTGGAAGGTCTACCCCGGGACGGTCATCGTCGAGATCCTGCCGCCGATCGAGCCTGGGCTTTCGAACGATGTCTTTTACGAACAACTGGTGGAGACGATTGAAACGGCCAGCGACAGGCTGATCGAGGAAGCCAGGAGCGCGCCGAACCCGTCTCCGGTGCTCAAGGATGTCGATACGGCCAGGCAGACCGCCGCCGAGGCGGTGCCGTCACAGTGATTTGAGCCGTTCCGCGAGCCAGGCCAGGTTTGTGTCGGCGATGCCCATTTCTTCCAGGTGGGCGGCGGTGTTGATGACATATTCCGGGTTTTCCCCGGATTTTCCGACTGCACCGTTCACGATTTCCAGCTGCTCCTCGAGCGGCAGTGCGCCCGCATACTGCGGATGGCCGTGGTCGACCATGTAGACAAGCGCGTGCACCTGCTCGCCGCTCCCGATCTCGATATTGTGCCAGTGCTCCTTGTAGACCATCGTGGTCTGCTCGCGCGCGCGCAGGTATTCCAGAGTGTCCGGCCAGATGTCTTCCGCCACCTGATAGGCCATGCCGCGGCAGGCTCCGCCATTGTCCAGCCCGAACACAAGTCCGGGACGTTCCTGGGTGCCGCGATGAACCCAGGAGTAGACGCACAGCGCCCGGTGCGCGCCTCTCAAAAGGGCCGGTTCGGATCGAATATGGTCGAATCCCGGGTTCCACATCAGCGACCCGTAGCCAAATACCCAAAAATTGCTCATATCGTCCTGTCTATCATTGTGCCGCCGGGGGAGATAGCAATACACGCACGATGTTTCAAATGAAGTACGCAGGCCGACCCGATCAAGAGCGCCCGAACCGAAAGCGATGAATACTGTGTCAGAACACGAGACCAAACCGAGCAAGCCGACACGACGCCGGTACATACTGCTTATGTGCGTGATCGGACTGGTCATTGCCGGATGGTCCGGCGCCTGGTTCTTCGGGCGGTCGGTCCTGGCCGATCAACTGGATACGCAGTTGCAGGCGATGAAAATCAACGGGCTGGATATTTCCTGCTCGGACCTTGCCATTGCGGGCTACCCGTTCCGCTATGAAGTCTATTGCCGGGATCTCGCATCGAATGACCGTTACGGCACCAAGGGCTCGCTCGGCGGGCTCAATGCGGTCGCGCTGATCTACAACCCCTGGCACATCATATTCGAAGCCAAGGCTCCGGCGTCGATCGCCGAACCCCTCAGCGGTCTGCTTGGCGAGATGAGCTGGGACACGGCGCGCGCAAGTGTCAAGTTCTCCAGTTCGGCGCTTGGCGCGTTCGATGCCGTTTTGAGCAATCCCGAAGCAGCCTTTGAAAACCCGTTGTCGCGAGGCCTGTTTGCGGCAGACAAGGCGGAACTCCATCTGCGCAATACTCCGGAGACCGCCGATGCGGTGGATGGGTTCGTGTCCGTCGATGCGCTGCAACTCAAGTCACTGCCGGAATTCGGCGCGACGATCGACATGCGCGCGCACGTGCAGGTCACCGGCGGGGCGGCGCTTCTGGCAGGCAGCAATCTCGCGCTGCTGGTCCGGCAGCGGGAAGGCCGCCTTCCGGTGAAACTGGTGCTTTTCGAAACCGTGCTGGGCGACAGCCGTGTCAATGCCGCCGGGGATCTGGCGATCAACGGTGACGGTACGGTCTCCGGCAAGCTTGATCTGACCATCGGCAACGCGGATGGATTGCTCGACCTGGTGCAGCCCATGTTTCCACCCCAGGACAACAGCTTCTCCCTTGTCCGCAGCGTCGTTCAAAGTCTGAAAGGTGCGGAAACGCAGGTTGACGGCCAGCCATCCATCACGCTTCCCGTCGCGATAGATCAAGGTGTGATACGGATCGGTTTCCTGACGCTCGGCCGGATCCCGCCGCTGTTTTCAGCGGGAACATGACCCGGCCGCGATCCGGGCGCTGCTCAGTCGCCGGCGATACGATCGATCGGGATCACGTAGCTCTTGCGATGGTCGGGCTCCGCAATCTTCTCGTAGAGCGCTACAGCTGGAGCGTTCTTGCCCGGCACAATCCAGCGCAGGTGAAGCCAGCCACGGTTTTTGCCTTCGGCCACGAGAGCCTCGATGATCTTCCGGCCCGTTCCCTGGTTCCGGTGTTCAGGATGGACATAGATTTCATCGAGCTGGCCGATGCGCAGACCCGTGATCAGCTCGGGCAGATCGAAATAGACACCGAAACCGATCAGATCCTCGCCCGAAAAAGCGCCAAGCACTTCCGCGTTCCTGTCCGACAGGATGCGTTCTGCGTAGTAGTCGTCGGGTCGCCGCGGTGCGCCGCGCTTCAGGGCCTGCGCGTTTTCCGCGATAAGTGGCGCAAGCTTGTGAGCATCGTCCTGCCCCAGCGTTCTGATTTCCGCAGTTGTCATGAAGTCCCCGGAATTCACAGGTCAAAATTGGTGTCCCAACATGTCCCGAAACGGGAGCCGGGATCAAGGACCTGATTGAATTTCTTCTGGGGGTTCAGGTTCCCCTTTCGATATTGGTCGATTCATGCCAAGAGCGCGGAAGGTACACGCGCAGCTGCGGGGGTGTGGTGGAAAACGGACGCATAAGGGCGACGGCAATCGGCTTGAGCGCCGTCTTGATGTGGGCAACGCTTGGCGTCTTCGGCGCCGGGTCCGGAGCCGTGCCGCCCTTTCTGCTGAATGCGCTCTGTTTCGGCATTTCCGGTTCGCTCGCGGTGATCTGGCTGGCCTGTTCAGGACGCCTCGGGCTGCTCCGGCAACCGCTCAGGGTCTGGATTTTCGGGACGGTCGGTCTGTTCGGGTTTCATTTCTTCTACTTCACGGCGATCCGGAATGCGCCGCCGGTGGAAGCCAACCTCATCAACTACACCTGGCCGCTGCTGATCGTCCTGTTCTCGGCATTTCTCCCGGGCGAGAAGCTGCGGGCGCACCATCTTCTCGGAACGGTGCTCGGCCTTGGCGGCGCGGCGCTTCTGATCAGCGGTGGCGACGGTGTCCGGTTTTCAGGCAGTCATGCCATCGGTTACGGTGCGGCGGTCGCGTCCTCGCTTTTCTGGTCAAGCTATTCGGTTCTGTCCAGACGGCTCGGCAAGGTGCCGACGGAAGCCGTCGCGGGGTTCTGCCTGATGACGGCTGTCTTGTCGGCTCTGTGTCACCTGATGCTGGAACAAACGGTCTGGCCGGATGAGGGGCGCGAATGGGCCTCCGTTGCCGCGCTTGCGCTGTTTCCGGTCGGGCTCGCCTTCTTCACCTGGGACATCGGCGTCAAGCGCGGCGACATCCAGGTTCTGGGTGCCGCAGCCTATTCGGCACCCTTGCTGTCGACGCTGCTGCTCATCGCCTTCGGCTTCGGTGCGCTGACGCTTTCGGTCCTGATCGCCTGCCTCGCGATCACGCTGGGCGCCGTCATCGCCGCCAAGGACATGATTTTCGCAAAGGCAAACAGAGGGAGAAACGGCGTCTGACATGTGCCTTTTCTTCTCCCTTCGGTGAATTTCGCAGCGCGGCACAATCTTCTAGGCTGCGCCAACTTGTCCAAATCCACAGGATGACCCGATGACCGCAACGATCAGGCCACGCCGCTCAGCCCTTTACATGCCGGGTTCCAACGCCCGGGCGCTGGAGAAAGCGAAAACCCTTGACGTCGACTGCCTGCTTCTGGATCTCGAAGATGCGGTCGCGCCCGATGCCAAAGATCTCGCACGCACGCAGATCAGCGAGGCGATCGCCGCCGGCGGGTACGGTGACCGGGAAGTCGTCATCCGGATCAACGCGCTTGACACGCCCTGGGGCGAAACCGATCTGCAGGCGGCCATCCAGGCCTGCCCGGACGCAATCCTCGTGCCCAAGGTGAACTCGGCCGCAGATCTGCAGCGGGTTGCGCACATGCTGTCGCTCCAGAAGGCGCCTGCGGCCCTGCGGCTGTGGGCGATGATGGAAACGCCTGAAGCCATGCTGAACGCCGGCGCCATCGGTGCCTGCGGCCGGGACCCGGAAGTCAGGCTCGACTGCTTCGTCATGGGCACCAACGACCTGGCCAAGGAAACGCGTGCGCGCCTGTCACCGGGCCGGGCAGCCATGATGCCGTGGCTGATGACATGTGTCGCTGCTGCGCGTGCGGGCGGCATCGACATTCTCGATGGTGTCTACAATGCCTTTCAGGACGAAGAAGGGTTCGCCGCAGAGTGCGCACAGGGTGCGGACATGGGCATGGACGGCAAGACCCTGATCCATCCCAAGCAGCTCGCGCCGTGCCACGACGCGTTCAGTCCGTCAGAGGCGGAAATTCAATGGGCGCGCAGGATCAACGACGCGTTCGAGCTGCCCGAAAATGCCGGCAAGGGCGCGATCCAGGTAGACGGGAAGATGGTTGAAAGGTTACATGCAGAGATGGGCAAGAGGGTTATCGCGATCGCCGATGCCATTGCCGCACGCGGTTGACGGGACACACGCATGAAACTCTACAGGCTGATCACAGGCACGGATGACAGCGCTTTCTGCCACCGTGTGACCCAGGCGCTCAACAACGGCTGGGACCTTCACGGATCGCCGACAGTTTCGTTCGACTCGGCCAAGGGAACCACCATCTGCGGGCAAGCCGTGGTCAAGGAAGCCCAGGGTACATATTCACCCGACATGAAGCTCGGCGAGCAGTAGGCGGCCGCTGCGGTTTTCCAAGGCGGCAACCGCAGCATCCGATTGCTGTCAAAAACCTAGGTTCTGGTCAGGAATTAAGGATTACCTGATCAGGATATGAATTGCGGCAATCGTCACGAAGCCCATGAAGTTGGCTAAGAGTTTGTCGTAGCGAGTGGCGACGCGTCTGAAGTGTTTGAGCTTATTGAACAAACGCTCTATGGCGTTCCGTTCTTTATAGATTGTCCAGTCACAAGCATGGGGCCGCAGGCGATTGTGGCGTGGCGGAATGACGGGTGTTGCTCCCAAATCAAGAATAGCGTCGTGGAAATGCTCCGCATCGTATGCCCGATCCGCGATAACATAGCCGGGTTTGTAGCCCTTGATCAGCTCAGCCCCGAACAGAACCTCGCCCCGGTGTCCTGGACTGGAGACAAAGCGCAAGGGCAGCCCTAAACTGTCACATACGCCGTGCAGCTTGGTTGTCAGCCCTCCCTTGGAGCGCCCGATACCCTGGGCTTCAGAGCCCCTTTTTTGCGACTTGCGCCGCTGGCGTGTTGATGAACCCGGACAACGGTGGCATCGACACTGAGCCATTCAAAGTCCGCGTCCTCATTCAACGCTTTGAAGATGTTTTGAAAAACGCCTCTTGAAATCCAGTCGTAGTAGCGTTGCTTGACCGTGCCGTAACGGCCATAGCGCTCAGGCAGATAACGCCACTTGGCTCCCGAGCGTGCGATCCACAAGACTGCGTTCAGAAAACGCCGGTTATCCGTTCGTGGACCGCGTTTGCCTCGGCACCCTCCAGGCATCAACGGTGCAAGACGAGCCCATTGAGCGTCCGTCAGTTCATCCTCGTAACGCGTCTCAGACATGACTGATCTCCAAAAATCAGTCTTGAATCTGATTTGCTGCCAAAAGGGAATCCCTATTCGTTAAATCCTGACCAGAACCTAGAGCATTTTCCGACCAATTTGGATCATTTGACCGAGGCCCTTTTTCGCGCTGGCGAGACGGTTCGCCCGCCGTGGTGTTGCCCACCACAAGGGTGAACCAACGACGCCAGAGCGGAAAAGGGCCCGGCCAATCTTGATGTTTGTCGCTTGAATGCGTTCCACAAAGGGTGAGGATATCCAGCCCATCGGCTGCGTTGTGCCACTTGCACGATGCACCGCATCGCGCTTCGTGACCCGCCTGGCCGAGTGAACCGGATATCCGCATCAAATGATTCAAATTGGTCGGAAACTGCTCTAGTGTTTCAGCCGGGTTTCGAGGAGCTCGGTCAACTTGACCGCGTCAAACGGCTCCTTGAGGAAGTCGAACAAGGGTTCGAGCTTGCCGGCGCCTTCCAGATAATCTTCGTATCTCAGGCGGTGGCAGACCTCGGGATTCGTCTCCGCATAGGCTGCGGTCAGTTCCTCGAAATTGTTCCATTTCCGGCGGACGTCAGCGGGCTGCATGTTTTTCCAGAACGACGACTTGACCACATTTTCAAAGGCGCGGTTCTGGAAAATGAAGCGGCTGCCCGGAAAATAGGTTCGGATGGTATCGAGAAACTTCGGGAAATATTTCGGATCGTTGTGATACCGGATCTCCTTGAAACCGAGAACGCGGGCATCCCCTTTCGGACAGAGCACCTTCGAGACGAAGGTATCGAAGAGGCTCAGCGCATAGTCGTCGACACTGACGTCCTCCATGCCGTACCAGGGATCGAGCGACGTACCGACCATCTTGCCGAAATAGGGCCGTTCGCTGGAAATGATCGACCGCTGCGGTTCCTGCCGCTGCTGAAAATTCCCTTCGCCGCGAATAGCGGTGACCGAACGGCAGAGATGGACAAGCGCATTGCAGTTTTCGCCACGCACGAAATAGCCAGGAATGGAATTCAGCAAATGCTGCGTCAGCGTCGATCCTGACCGCCCGAACGCCACGACAAAGACGTACCCGTCCCTGGGAAAATAAAGCGAAGGATACTGCCTGTGCAGTTGGAAACTGTCCTCCCGGAGCGGCAATACATTCGACATCTTCTTGATCTCCTAATCGAGCGGTTCCCACCCGAACTCTTCCGTTCGACGAAACGCGCCATACCCCAACCACCTGCCATTGATCACCTTCGGTACGCCCGCCCGATTTCGAGTGTCAGAAATCTGTTCCTGTCGAGCAGCGTTCACAGCCGGCGATCAGCGGCATCTAGAGAAGTGAAACACGAAACATGGCTGTTTTTTGTTGAAGGGAAGAATTGCAATCAAATCTTGCAAAATTTAATTTGAAACAACGAATTTAGATCTAAAGTCTATTTTAGATTATTTATAATCGACGATTAATACTGACAAATTCGAATTAGTTTTCAAACAATCTACTGAAAAGCGAGCCGTAGACGGCCCTGACGCATGCCGCCTCGCTGGAGCCCTGCCGATAAAGATTGCTCAGCCCGGGGGCAGCGTTGACCTCCAGGATGACAGCCTCAGCGGCGTATGGAGCGCTCCCGGTGAGGATCATGTCGACGCCCGCATATCTGAGACCCAGCACGGCAGCTGCCTTGCGCGCGGCCTCCAGGATCCCGGGTGCAAGCTGGCCGGTCACGATGTCGGCGGTTCCGCCGGCGGAAAGATTGGTCACGGGCAGAAGTGCCACCCTGTCGCCTGCGCCGGGTATGCTATCGCGGGTGAACCCCTGGCGGGCAAGTGCGGCATCGATCCTGCCGTCGGACGGCGCGATCCTGGGGTGAGTGCCGATCAGCGCGGCAATGCTTTGTCTTCCATCGCCCGTCACCCGGGCTGCCCGGCGTTCGACGGCGCACAGGACTTCGCCGTCAAGAATGATGACGCGCAGATCCCGGCCGGAAACTTCCGGCTGCAAAAGCAGCTGCGGGTGCGTATCTGAAAGCCGATGCAGCATGTCGCGCAATTCCGCAATGTCGTGAATGCACAAGACATCCTGCCCTTCCTGGCCGATGTTGGGTTTCAGGAAGAGGGGAAAGCCGTGGTCTTCAACGAACTGCAAAACGGCTGCGGGCAGCTGACGGCCCGTGCGGATTTCCGGGCCGAAGACAAGCAGGCTTTCGGGGACGCGAACACCTGCATGTTCAAGGAAGCGAAGCGAATAGGCCTTGTCATTCGCGATCTCGGCACTGCCGAGCGAATTGATGTCAAAGCGTGTCCCCTTGAAGAACCAGCGCTTGCCGCGTCCGTCCTCAACGCAGCCGGCATGGCCACGGCTGTCGCCGGCGGTCAGGCGGAGACCGTGTTCGGCGCAGTAATGCTCAAGCAGTTCGAAAACGAGCGACCGGCCGCCTGTGTCCGTTCTTGCGGCCGCGCCGTCCCGGTCAATTCCGGCCTTTGCGCTGGTTGGCATTGGCCAGATAGTCGATCTTGAAGAGATCGGGGTTGGTCGGGGCGTTGGAAACGACGTTATAGACGGCAACGGATGTGTCGTAGCCCTGCTGATCGGTCACGGTCCATTGCTTCAGGGCGAAGTTGTCGGTGTCGAAGATCAGCGTCAACGTCCCTGAATTGAACCGTGTCTTGTCGAAAATCGTGACGGTGATCAGGTCCTTTTCGACAAGGACGTTGGTGACATTCGTGTCTTTCTCGAGATCTATGGTATCGGACAACAGGAAACGGAGCGGGGTCTGTCCCAGAGGCCAGATATCCTGCGTGTTGAGCTTGCGGTCCCGGACGGAAACGGATTTGCCGTCGGCGACGATGTCGAGAACGGACGGCTTGTTGTAGTAGAAGCGGACCTTGCCGGGGCGGGCCATGTAGAACTTGCCGTCGGACTGGCTGCCGTCCGGACCGAACTGGATGAAGTCGCCGTGCATGGTTTTCACGGAGTTGAAAAAGCTGCTCAGCTCCTTGAGCGTCTTTTGTTCCTGTTGTGTCAGCGCGTGCGCCGGCAGCAGACAGGCGAGCACCAGGCATGCCGCCAAAAAAAGGCGGCCAATGTGTTCGGCAAGACGGGAGGCAAAGCGTGTCGGCATGATGCAATGTCCTAAGTCGTTAAATGACGCGAATACTATACCCCAGGTAATGCGCCTGTGTGGCAAAGCTTTGGCATTTGCGGCCTAAAACTCTTCCTCGACACCGTTTTGCACGAGAATTTCCCGCTTGCCGGCATGGTTGGCCGAGCTGATCAGCCCCTCCTGCTCCATACGCTCGATGAGCGATGCGGCCCGGTTGTAGCCGATCGAGAGCCGCCGCTGGACATAGGATGTCGACGCCTTCTTGTCGCGCAGCACGATCGCGACGGCCTTGTCGTAGAGCTCGTTGCCCTCGCCGCCGCCGGCAAGTCCGCCGCCGCCGCCGCCATCATAGGGGCTTTCGGCTTCTTCGTCCTCTTCCGTAACGGCTTCAAGATATTGCGGCGTGCCCTGGACCTTCAGATGCTTGACGATGTCCTCGACCTCGTCGTCGGAGACGAAGGGGCCGTGAACGCGCTGTATCCGCCCGCCGCCCAGCATGAACAGCATGTCGCCCATGCCGAGGAGCTGTTCGGCGCCCATCTCACCGAGGATCGTCCGGCTGTCGATCTTGGAGGTTACCTGGAACGAAATCCTGGTCGGGAAGTTGGCCTTGATCGTACCGGTGATCACGTCGACCGAGGGGCGCTGTGTGGCCATGATCAGGTGAATACCGGCGGCGCGTGCCATCTGGGCAAGGCGCTGGATCGCCCCCTCGATGTCCTTGCCTGCGACCATCATCAGATCGGCCATCTCGTCGACGATCACGACGATATAGGGCATCTTCTCGAGCGGCAGTTCCTCTTCCTCGTAGATCGGCTGGCCGGTGTCGCGGTCAAATCCCGTCTGCACGGTGCGGGTGAAGCTCTCGCCCTTTTCAAGCGCCTGCTTGATGCGCGTGTTGTATCCGTCGATGTTGCGGACACCCATCTTGGACATCTTCTTGTAGCGGTCCTCCATCTCGCGGACGGTCCACTTCAAGGCGACGACGGCTTTTTTCGGATCGGTCACGACCGGTGTGAGGAGGTGCGGAATGCCGTCATAAATGGACAGTTCCAGCATCTTGGGGTCGATCATGATCAGTTTGCACTGTTCCGGCGTCAGCCGGTACAGCAATGACAGGATCAT
Source organism: Roseibium sp. (assembly GCF_965229775.1). GTDB lineage: Bacteria > Pseudomonadota > Alphaproteobacteria > Rhizobiales > Stappiaceae > Roseibium. Next base: position 1,590,575 of record NZ_OZ245929.1, on the reverse strand, counting down.
GGTGTTGATCGACACGGACTTGCCCGAGCCGGTCGTCCCGGCAACGAGCAGATGCGGCATGCGTGCGAGATCGGCGACGACGCTTTCGCCGTTGATCGTCTTGCCGAGCGCAAGCGGCAGCTTGGCCTTGGACTTTTCGAAATCCTGGGCGGCGATCAATTCGCGCAGCAAAACCGTCTCGCGCCGGGCATTCGGCAACTCGATGCCGATCGCGTTCTTCCCGGGTATGACGGCGACACGCGCTGAGATCGCGCTCATGGACCGCGCGATGTCATCGGCAAGACCGATGACGCGGGAGGACTTGATGCCCGGAGCCGGTTCCAGTTCATAGAGGGTCACGACCGGGCCGGGACGCACTTCGATGATCTCGCCGCGTACGCCGAAATCCTCAAGGACGCCTTCCAGAATGCGCGCGTTCTGTTCCAGGGCATCGGCCGACAGGCCGGGAACCTTGCCGCTTGCCTTCGGTTCGGAAAGCAGCCGCAACGGCGGCAGTTCGTATTCCTCCGGAGCGCCCAGGAAGGAAGGCTGGGCTTCCTCGATCGCCCGCTTGCTCTGTTTCGGCCTGGGAGCGGGCGGCACAACACGGCCGGCAGGCACCTGGGGAACAGGCTGTCCCGGAGCGGCCTGCGACTGGTTCGGTGCCGCGATCCCGACGGGCATCGCCTGCTGGCCCGCAACCGGCCCCTTGTCGATCAGGAGGTCATCGGGTTCGAAACCTTCGCCGTCCTCATCGAATGGTGCGTCTATCAGCGGATCGTCCAGATCCTCATCTTCCGCGTCGCGGCCGCGGTCATAGAATTCGTCCAGACCGTCGTCGTCGTTCGGCATCAGCCGCCCTGTCAACGCGCGCCGCAAGGCGGACAACCTGCTGCCGCGCCGGCCGTCGCCGTGGCCGTGGCTGTCGATCCCGACGTCGTCCTCATCGAAACCGTCTTCGTCCCAGTCTTCGTCCTCGTCGACATGCCGGGTGCGGTTCAAACCGGTGAGACGGCGGAGTTTGGCGGTTGCCTGAAGACGCAAGTGCTCGACCTGTCCAACCATGGCGCTGAAAAAGAGGGACATTCTTGATTCAGCGTCGTCGTCATCAAGGCCCAGTTCCTCTTCAACCGACCGGCCGTGTCCCTTTGCGGCTGCAGCGCGGGTGCCATGCGCCGGATCCGTTTCCGCATCGTAGCTGTCCTTGCCACCCAGCCATCCGGCTGCCGACAGGAGAAAGAAAATGGCTGGAACGCCGAGCCCGAGACCACCGATGATGGTCGCGGCGCCGGAGGTCATGTTCCCGGTGATGAGTGCGGGCACCTGATGGACGGAGTCGCCGAAAAAGCCACCCAGACCGGTCGGAAGAGGCCAACTGTCCGGGACCGGCAGCGCCGCGAGTGCGCCGGCTGAGAGTCCCGACCCGGCAAGCCAGTACACCAGCCGCTTGCGTCCGATGCCGAGCGCATGCCCCGCCATGAGCCGCCAGCCCCACAGCACCAGCGGTACAAGGAAAACGGCGGTCGCCAGCCCGATCGTCTGCATGAGGATGTCCGCGACAACAGCTCCGGGCGTGCCGAGCGCATTGCGGACCGTGCCGTCGGTGGCGTGATTGAGGCTCGGGTCGTTCACCGACCATGTTGCCAGGGCGGCCGCGAGCATGGCCGCGAGCGCGATGAGGGCCAACCCGGATGCGCCGACGAGGTTCCGCCTCAGGAAACGCTTGATCGGGCTTTCGGTGTCCAACAGGTCGACGGGTGACCGGCGGCCGTTGCCGCGGATTGCGCTGGCGCGTCTCATGCCTGTTCTCCAAACCATTTTGCCATCCGCTCAAGTGCGATTTCCGTTTGCTCGAGCGGTGCGGTCAGTCCGACGCGAATGAAATCGCGGCCCGGATTGGTGCCGTCCGACTGATCGGACGCGAGATATCCGCCTGGCACCACCTTGACCCCGCAGTCGCTCCAAAGCCGGCTGGTGAGCGAAATGCCATCGCCCCAGCGGCTGACGTCAAGCCAGAGGAAGAAGCCGCCCTCGGCGGTCACGTTGCCCATGATCGGGCCGAGATGCCGCTCGGCAGCCTCGAATTTCTGATTGTAGAGCCGCCTGTTTTCGATGACGTGGTCTTCGTCCTGATAGGCTCTGACCGCCACGGCTTGCGCCGGCAGCGGAACCTGCGGCGCAGCCAACCCCCTGAATTTCGCCCATTTCCGCAGAAAGTCGGGATCGCCCGCGGCGAAGCCGCAGCGCAGGCCCGCGAGGTTCGAGCGCTTGGACAGCGAATTGAGGACAATGATGTTGGCGAAGCCGCCGCCCATCGCCCTGGCAGCCTCCAGGATGCCCGTTGGCGGTGTCTTCCGGTAGATCTCCGAATAGCATTCGTCGGCGAAAATGTAGAACCGGTGTTTGCGTGCAAGGCCGATCAGGCGGGTCCAGAAATCGAGGTCGGCCGGGAAGCCCTCCGGATTTGTCGGCGAGGCGACATAGAACGCGACGGTTTCCTCAAGGAGGTCCGGATCCAGAGCGTCCAGGTCCGGCAGGAAATTGTTCCCCGGAACGGCATCGAGAAGCACGGCGCGCGCATCGGCGACATGCGCCGCCGCCGCGTAGGTCTGGTAGAACGGATTCGGCAGGATCACGACCGGATGGTCCAGACCCTTGGCCAGCTGGTCCCTGGCGGCAATCGCACCGAACGAGAGACCTTCGCGGGATCCGTTCAGAGGCAGAACGCCGTCCTTTGGATCGATCGCGCCATCCAGATTGTAGCGCCGGTCAAGCCAGCCGGCGACCGCGCTCCGGAAGGCGTCCGAGCCGTTGATCGGCGGGTAGCGCCTGAAATCGGCCATGTTCTCGGCAAGAACCTCTGCCGTAAATCCTGGAATGGCGTGCTGAGGTTCGCCGATCGTCATGATGATCGGGTCAAGTCCGGGGGTCTTACCGTCAAGAAGTTCGGCAAGGCGCTGAAAAGGATTGGAGCTCGGCAGAACAGCGCCGCGCGTATAGGCTTGAGAGCTGGCAGTCATGCAATATCCGGCAGTCGTTACGCAGTACTTTGAGCCGACCCTATCGCCTTCTTGGTAAATCTCTGATTAACCAAGGAACAAATGGTGACTTTCATGATGGCCGATTGCCTGCCGTGCCGTTCTTTTTTAAGCTCGTGGGAGAAAATCCGATTGTGATCGCAAAAGGTTGTTCATGGCGCTGAAAAAGGATCCCGTTTCCGTCGTCTGCTTCGGAGACTCGCTCACCTGGGGGTTCAATCCCACGGACAAGTCCAGATACGGCCATGATGTCCGCTGGACGCGCCGGTTGCAGCAGGAACTCGGCGCCGGTTTCTTCGTCATCGAGGAAGGCGTGAACGGCCGCACCACCGTTTTTGAAGACCCGACACGCGGCGACAAGAACGGGCTGGCGCACCTGATGACCGTGCGCAAGACCCACATGCCCATCGACGTCCTGATCATCATGCTTGGATCGAATGATCTGCAGGACCGTTTCAACATGAGCGCGAACGCGATCGGCCTTGCGATGGGCAGAGTGCTGTTTGCGGCAACCCAGGCGACAGACGATGTCGAGGGCCGTGCGCCGAAAGTGCTGCTGATGGCCCCGCCGCCCCTCGGAGATTTCACGGGTCTCGAGTATGAGGGCCTTTATTCGAACGCCCATGGCGGTGTGCAGTCGAGACGGCTGGCCGGGGTCTATGCCGGACTTGCCGAGCAGTACGGAACGGCATTTCTCGATGTCGGGCGCATCATGTCACCGAGTCCCCTGGACGCGGTGCATTTCGAGGCTGCGCCACAGGCAGAGCTTGCCCGGGTGATTGCATCCGAAGTTCGGACGCTTGTCGACGGGTGATGTCAGGGGTTGATGCGCTCCAGGGCCTTGCGGATGCGCACCTTTACCGAACCCGCCGTTTCCCTCGTCATTGCCTCGTTCAGCCGGTTCAAAGCCTCATTCTGATGTGCCGGGAACCGTTCGGCGTGCAGCGCGAGCGCATAATACCCCCAGGCGCGCAGGAACCTGTTCTCTGCCTCAAGTGTTTCCAGAATGAAACCGTGAAGGAGACGTTCGGCCTCGCCGGGTATTGTCAGATGGTCGAGATATTGCAGGAGGTGAAGGCGGGTTTCCCAGTGGCTGAGATGGGCGAGGGCCGCGAGGTGCCGCGCACTGCGTTCCCCGGAAAGCTTCGGCTCACCATTCGAGAACGCATGTTTGAGAAGCCAGGTTGCACCGCGGTCGCAGCTTCGATCAGCGCTGAGGTTGATCAGGTGATCGACGAAATCCGGGTGATGATGAAATCTCTCGTAGGCGGTCTTGAGCGTGGACGTGGTTTTGCCGTCCCAATTGCACACGAGTTGTTCAAGCGCGTCGCGCATGATGGCCGCACTGCTGGCGTCAGAAGTCGACGGTCAGTCCCTTGATTTCCCAGTCATCGTAACGGGTCGGTTCAAGGCCGCCGCGGCCATTCACTTCGTCCGGCAGGGCGTCCTGTTTCGCGTCGATCTCCCGGCGCCGTGCCTCGGCCTCTTTCAGAGCGCGCTGGGCGGCGGGCGGCAGATCCTCGAAGCGTTTTTTCGGTCTGTCTTCAATATCGGTGGCGAGGCTCGGGACATCGCTCTGGCGATAGGCGTGTGTCGGATTGTCTTGTTCGTCTGTCATGATCGCCTGCGGCAGGTTCGGTTCATGCGCTGAAAACGCGCTGTCGGACGCAATATAGGGCAAGCTTGGCAGCTTTTGCAGCGGTATGGTGCCTCATGCGATCAAGAAACGGGGCGCCGTCAGCTTGCTGATTGCAGCCAGGCGCGGCCCTCGCCCGGGCTTGATCGAACCGTCACACGCGTTGCAGGACCTCACTGTCCCGTTGCACGGGTCCGGACGCCCTTCGCCGTATGAGCAGAAAGAAGCCCGTAACCAGCAGCGCCGTCAACACGAAGACCGCGGCCGCGTGCGCGGTGAGAGACGGTGGCACGAGGGACAGCAGCAGCATGTAGATCAGGGGCTGCATCCAGGTCAGGCCGGCCAGGAACTGCAACTCCACGGGCCAGTCGGGCAACGCGCGGGCCATAAACAGAACACCGGCCGCAAACAAGGGCCAGCTGTAATACATGAAGGATGGCGCGACGAGTACGCCGAGAAGCAGAACCGTGCCGAGCCGTAATTCATATGGCCACGTCCTCGGAAGACGGAACGCGCAGATCGCGCCGGCAAGAATTGCTGCCAGAACGAGCGCCGTTCTGAGGTCCGCCGCGACATCCAGCCGGCCGAGAAAGGACCGGAAGGACGTGTCCCATTGCAGGGCCGTCAAGGCGTAAGCCTGATACAGCGGGGTCGAAAACGAGGCGAGGTAGCTTGCAAAGAGACCGGGCCCGAACATGATCAGCGTCAGCAAAACCATGAACAGGGTTCCGAGCGTCGCCCAGGCAATGCATCGCCACGCGCCGATGCCGGCCAGGAAGAAGGGGATCAGCAGGCCATATTGCGGTTTGATCGTTGCAACCGAAAGTGCGAGACCGGACAAAACGGGCCGTGACTTGGCGTGGACGGTTGCAAACACGATCAGCGCGATCACGAAGACGGACAGGTTCAATCTGAGCAGGATTTGAACGGGTGCCGCAGAGGCGGCGAACAAGGCGGAAAGGGCGAAGGTCTGCCCGGCCATGCGCGGGATCGCAAAAAGCGCGATCAGCGTGAGGCAGATGAAGGCGATCTTGACTGTCGCGAAGTCGAACCAGGCAAAAACATGAAACACCGGCATGGCGTGCGGCGGATTGAGGAAGATCAGATCCGAAAGCCGCTCCGACAACCCGTCTCGGAATAGGCCTGGGTCATAAACATATGACACAGCGTCATAATTTGACATCTCCGAGGCCCGGTAGAATGCGGCCATATCCTCGACCCGGGCGTCTTTCAACGATGACGGAAGGTAGAGGAGAGGAGCTCTTGTGTTGAAGAGGCACACCAGGGTTCCGAACGCGGTGATGATGAGCAGCCACAGGAAGACCGGGCCGCCGAAACCGGTCTTGATGGCGCGCGATTCCCAGAAGGGCAAAAGGCTTCGTGATGACGACAATTGGATGACCCAGCGGAAGAGAGTGAAAAGAAAATCGTAAAAACCTTAAGTTGCAGCAATGATTGAAGATTCCGTTAAACTCTAGATTGCACAAGATTAAGTTGTGCACTATTCGCCTGCCTGCAAACCGTCTTCCCGACCATCAAATCCGATCGAAAACGTTGTTCCGTCTCGCAATTTCTCAAAAAATTTATGGCGTGGGCGGTGCTGTGCCGAATGCGCCCGGGAGAGCGAAATGTCGGCGCGCGCAGAGGGCAAACTTGCCAAGATTGCCGGCAATACCCATCTTCAGTCTGGAATTTTGACAGGCCGGCGGCACCGCCGATGCCGGCAAGACGGAACAGGAAACGGACACCACACGCGATGAACTACGTACGCACAGCCATGCTGCTGGCAGCCATGACCGCGCTTTTCATGGGCATCGGCTTCATGATCGGCGGTCAGGCGGGCATGATGATTGCTCTTGCGATTGCGGCGGCGATGAACCTGTTCAGCTACTGGAACGCGGACAAGATGGTGCTGCGCATGCACCATGCGCAGGAAGTCGATGAGCGCTCTATGCCCGATTTCTACCGAATGGTGAAGCAGTTGGCGCAGAACGCCGACCTGCCGATGCCCAAGGTCTACATCATCAACAATCCGCAGCCCAATGCGTTCGCAACGGGCCGGAACCCGCAGAATGCGGCCGTCGCCGCGACGACAGGCCTGCTGAACATGCTGACGCCCGAGGAAGTGGCGGGTGTCATGGCGCACGAACTTGCACATGTGAAAAACCACGACACGCTGATCATGACGATCACGGCGACGATTGCCGGTGCGATTTCGATGCTGGCCAACTTCGCGTTTTTCTTCGGCGGCAACCGGAACAATCCTCTGGGCATCGTCGGCATGCTGCTCATGATGATCGTTGCGCCGATGGCGGCGATGGTCGTGCAGATGGCCATTTCCAGAACGCGCGAATATGCCGCCGACCGGATGGGCGCGCAGATTTGCGGTGAACCCATGTGGCTGGCCTCCGCGCTCGGCAAGATCGCGGGCGGTGTACAGCGCATTCATAACCCGGATGCGGAAGCCAACCCGGCGACGGCGCACATGTTCATCATGAATCCGTTGTCCGGCGAGCGCATGGACAATCTGTTTTCAACGCACCCGAACACCCAGAACCGGATCGACGAATTGCGCAAGCTGGCGAATTCCGGCCTTGGAACCGGCGGTAATGCGGCTTTCCGGACCGGTGGCAACGCCCCCCAGTCGGGTCCCTGGTCGGGAATGGGCAGCCGGCCGGCAGACAGTTCGCCGGAGCGTTCGAAAGGACCGTGGGGATAAGCGCCTGCCGGAGGTTCAGAATTTTCTTTTCCGGCCTTGGTATTCGCCGTAAAATCTGTCACACGCGCCGCAGCCGGAGATCCGGTCTGCGGCGCTTCGATTTCGTCGCGAACATGCGACACTCAGCAGGAACACGTCTTGAACAATCGCGGCAACAGGCGGCCGGGTCCGTCCGGCAAAAAAGAGAGCGAGCAACCGGACAGACCCGGATTTGCGGCTCGAAAGGTCGCGGCGGACATCCTCGGCAACGTCGTCCACAAGAAGCGGCCGCTGGATGGAGAACTTGACGCCTCGTCGGGACATTCGGGGTTTCGTGCGCTGCCCGGCAACGATCGTGCGCTCGTGAGGGCGATCGTGGGGGCTTCGCTTCGCCGACGCGGTGAGATTTCCGAAATCCTGGACCGGCTTCTCGACCGGCCGATCCCGGAAAAAACCGGCAGGGTGATCGATATCCTGCATATCGCGATCGCGCAGATGCTTTTCCTGGATGTGCCGGACAGGGCCGCCGTTTCCCTGGCTGTCGATCATGCAGGGCTCGACCGGAGGGCACGCCCCTACAAGGGTCTCGTAAACGGGGTTCTGCGCAGGCTTGGCCGCGAACGGGCCGATCTTGTTTCGGATCTCGATCCGCAGATGCTGAACACGCCGGACTGGTTGTGGCAGAGCTGGACGGAAGGGTATGGCGAGGAGACCGCCAGAGCGATTGCGACCGCGCATCAGGGCGAGGCCGCGCTCGACCTCAGCGTCAAGTCTGATGCGGCGGGCTGGGCCGAACGGCTGGGTGGCCGGATTGTCGTGGGCGGTAGCGTCAGACTGGACCGGAAAGGAGCGGTCGAAGCGCTTGAGGGGTACGAGGAAGGTGCCTGGTGGGTCCAGGATGCGGCCGCATCGCTGCCGGCGCGTCTGCTGGGAGACGTCCAGGGTCTGAAGGTCGCGGATCTTTGTGCGGCTCCCGGAGGCAAGACCGCGCAACTGGCAGCGGCCGGCGCGGAGGTAACGGCTGTCGATATCTCGAAAGGCAGGTTGAAGCGGCTTGAAGACAACATGCGGCGGCTCAGGCTCGACGTGACGACCGTTGTCTCTGATCTGCGGACCTACGTGCCAGAGAGCCCGTTCGACGCCGTCCTGCTGGATGCGCCCTGCAGCGCAACCGGAACGATCCGGCGGCACCCGGATGTGGCATGGATCAAGAAGCCCTATGACATCGAGAAACTCGGTGAGATCCAGCGCGAGTTGCTTGACAGGGTTCTCGACTGGGTCAAGCCGGGCGGCCTCATCGTCTATTGCACCTGTTCGCTCGAAAAAGCGGAGGGAGAACTTCAGGCCGATGATTTCAGAGCCCGCAATCGGGACAAAGTGGATCTTGTGCCCTTGGAGGCGGCGGAAGCCGGCGGACTGGAACACCTGATCACCCAAGAGGGTTATCTCCGCTGCCTTCCGCAGCACAGGGCCGGTGAGAGCGAGGAAATCCGCGGAATGGACGGTTTCTTTGCGGCCCGATTCAGGCGCTCTTAACGTAGCTTAAACCGTTCACTTGCATTGTTTCCTTAAATGAAATGCTAACCTTAATTGTCTGTTTCAGAACTGAAGAGCCCTGAAGGGTTCGAAAACCGGAGAATTCACGATAGTTGCGCGTAAACCATCAGTCTCGGGGATGGTTTGGTGAATATAGCTAGCCTGAACGAAAGAAGCCGCGTCTGGCGGCTCGTGGCCCTGCATATCTGGCACCGTACCCTGAAATGGATGCATGGCGGACCTTTCTTCCGCCTGCAGCCGTTTTCGTCTGTGCCCTCGCGCCTGCTGATCGCTCCGCAGGATTTGCGCACTGCGGACGAGACAAACGCTGCCGACATCTACGGCGGCCGATTCCTGTTTTCCGGGCATCTCGTTGAAACGCAGGGACGGTCTCCGTTCGAGATGAACGCCGTTCACGAGGATTGGCAACGCGAGCTGCACGGTTTCGGCTGGCTGCGGGACCTGAGGGCCGCCGACAGTCAGATCGCGCGGCAGAATGCGCGTGTCCTGGTCGAAGACTGGATGAAATACAGCGGCCGGCGGCATCCGATCGGTTGGGAGGCGCCGGTCGTGACCCAGCGGATCATCTCCTGGCTGGCCCATTCGCCCTTCATTCTGCAGGATGGTGATCACGAGTTTTACCGGCGGTTCGTCAAATCGCTTGCAAGACAGGTGCGTTACCTGCGTCAGACGATTAACGAGACCGAGGACGGGGTGGTCCGGCTGCGGGCTGCCATGGCCATCGCGTCCGCCTGTATCTCCATGGCGGGCCAGGGCCGGTTTGCGCGCCAGAGCTTCCGGCGCCTCGATCACGAGCTGACGCGGCAGATCCTGCCCGACGGCGGACATGTTTCGCGCAATCCGCGCGCGCTGATCGACATTCTGGCGGATCTTCTGCCGCTTCGGCAGGCGTTCGTCGCACAGGGGCTGGAGATGCCGCAGGCGATGCTTCAGTCCGTGGATCGCATGATGCCAATGCTCCGCTTCTTTCGTCACGGCGACGGTGCGCTGGGCCATTTCAACGGCATGGGGTCGACGCCGAGCGATCTCGTGGCGACGATCCTTGCCTATGACGATGCACGCGGTGCCCCGCCCCTGAACGCGCCGCACTCGGGTTACCAGAGGCTGAGCGGGGGCAGCTCGGTCGTTCTGATGGACACGGGACCCGTTCCCGCACTCTCGGTCTCCGGCGATGCACATGCGGGGTGCCTGTCGTTCGAGTTTTCCTCGGGCAATAACAGGCTCGTGGTGAATTGCGGTGTATCGCCTCGGTCCAATCCGCTCTGGCGAAAGGTCAGCCGGTCGACTGCGGCCCACTCGACCCTGACCATCGAGGACACCTCCTCTTGCCGGTTCCTGTCGGAAAAGCCATTCGGAAAGATGCTCGGCTCTCCGATCCTCTCCGGTCCGTCCTACGTCCCCCTCGAGCGGGAAGACGACATGGCCGGAAGCCGCATCACCGCCTCTCATGACGGCTATGAATCGGATTTCAACGTCTTCCACGAGCGCGATTTGCGTCTTTCGGGAGACGGGACCGTCCTTGACGGCATCGACACCGTGAGAGCGCTCGGGTCGATCGACGCCGAGCACCGCTACGCGCTGCGGTTTCATCTCTATCCCGGGCTCAGGACCTCCATGTTGCGGGGCGGCTCCGCTGTCCTCATGGTCTGCCGGGACGGTGAGGCCTGGGAGTTCGAAGCCCCGGGAAGCGAGTTGTCGCTGGAGGAAAGCATCTATCTTTCCGATGTCTACGGCCACCGGAAGACCGACCAGATCGTCGTCACAGGGTCGCTGCTCGAAAAACCGGCGGTCGGCTGGCAATTCAGAAAAACAGCGACCGCCAAGCTGAGCCGCCGCGGCACCAGCGAATTCGACGAACCGGACGAGTTGCCGCTGGAAGAATAAGCGCGCTTCGCAGCGCCTGCGGACCTTCCGATTTTGCCGAAGACATGTTAGGGCGTCGTCGAACCCCCCGATCGTCCCCTTCTGCGAGGCAAATTCATGGCCATTGTGTCCAAAGCCGTTCCCGTTCCCGAGCTTGTGCCCGTCAAGCGTGCCCTCCTGTCCGTTTTCGACAAGACCGGTCTTGTCGAGTTCGCGCGCGCGCTTTGCGAACGTGGCGTCGAGCTTGTTTCGACGGGCGGGTCCTACAAGGCCCTGGCGGATGCAGGACTGGCGGTCATGGACATTTCCGAGGTGACCGGCTTTCCCGAAATCATGGACGGGCGCGTGAAGACGCTGCATCCGAATGTCCATGGCGGGCTGCTGTCGATCCGGGACGATCAGGACCATCAGGCGGCGATGGCGGATCACGGCATCGTCGGGATCGATCTCTTCTGCGGCAATCTCTATCCCTTTGAAGACGTCGTCGCCTCGGGTGCGGACTATGCCACAGGGATCGAGAACATCGATATCGGCGGGCCGGCCATGACCCGCGCCGCCGCCAAGAACCATGCCTACGTCACCGTGGTGACTGACCCGTCCGACTATGACGGCGTGATCGCGGAACTGGATGCCAATCAGGGGCAGTCACCGATCGGCCTGCGCAAGCGGCTCGCACTCAAGGCGTTTGCGCGCACGGCGGCCTACGACGCGGCGGTTTCCAACTGGATGGCAGACCAGCTCGGAGAAACGACGCCTGCGCATCGGGCGGTCGGCGGGGCGCTTGCCGAGGTCATGCGCTACGGTGAAAACCCGCACCAGACGGCCGGCTTCTACAAGACCGGGGAAAACCGGCCCGGCGTTGCCACTGCACGACAGATCCAGGGAAAGACGCTTTCCTACAACAACATCAACGACACCGACGCCGCGTTCGAGCTGGTCAGCGAGTTCGATCCGGAACGAACGAGCGCGGTTGCGATCATCAAGCATGCCAATCCGTGCGGCGTTGCGGAAGGCGCAAGCCTCAGGGACGCTTACGAAAAAGCGCTGCGCTGCGATCCCGTGTCCGCGTTCGGCGGGATTGTCGCGCTCAACCAAACACTCGATGCACAAGCAGCAGAAGAGATCGTCAAGGTGTTTACCGAGGTGATCATCGCACCCGATGCCGACGAGGCTGCGCGGGAGATCATTGCCGCCAAGAAGAACCTGCGGCTTCTGGTGACCGGCGGCCTGGCGGATGCGCGCGCGCAAGGCCTGTTCGTCAAGTCGGTCGCAGGCGGTCTCCTGGTGCAGTCGCGCGACAACGGCGTGGTCGACGACCTGGATCTCAAGGTGGTGACCAAGCGCGCACCGAGCGACCAGGAGCTTGCCGACCTGAAATTCGCTTTCCGGGTCGCCAAGCACGTGAAGTCGAACGCGATCGTCTATGCCCGCGGCGGCGCCACCGTGGGCGTCGGCGCCGGTCAGATGAGCCGGGTGGATTCAGCGCGCATCGCCGCGCGCAAGGCTCTGGACGCGACGGAGGCCGCAGGGTCGAGCGAGCCGCTGACCAAGGGCTGCGTGGTTGCGTCCGACGCCTTCTTCCCGTTCGCGGACGGCCTCTTGTCCGCAGCCGAGGCGGGCGCGACGGCCGTCATCCAGCCTGGCGGTTCCATGCGAGACGACGATGTGATCGCGGCCGCGGACGAGGCCGGACTTGCGATGGTGCTCACGGGTATGCGTCACTTCCGCCACTGATCAAGAGCACTCTGCCGCGTCCTGAAATGGACCGTTGCCGCGCGCCGGAGACTTATCCGGCGCGTTTTTCCTGCACGCTGAGCATCAAGGCAAAGCCGACCGCGAAGAACACGAGCACCACCGACATGCCGCCGGCCTGGCTGCCCGAAAGGGCCGTGACGATGCCGACGGCAAGCGGCGCAAGGAAACTGGTGACCTTTCCGGACAGCGCCAACAGACCAAAATACTGCGTCATGTGCTGTTTCGGCGCGAGGCGGATCAGAAGGCTGCGCGAGGAGGCCTGCAGCGGACCGGACACGGCGCCGATGACCGCGCCGAGGCCGATGAACATCTGTTCCGGCAGGGAGGCGAATTGCGCGCCCGCCGGAGCCTCCTGGGTCTTGATGAAAAACAGGACCGTCGTCCTGTCGATGGAAATCATGCCCAGTCCGCAGATCATCAGAACGACAAGTGAAACGAGGATCACCGGTTTCGCGCCGAACCTGTCATCGAGATGACCGGCCAGCAGAAGACCGGCGATCCCGGTGATGATCACGATGATGCCGAAGACGCCGATTTCGATCGAACCCCAGCCGAGCTGACCGGCGGAATAGATCCCGCCAAAGGCGAAAAGGGCGACCAGGCCGTCCTTGAAAATCATGTTGGCAATCAGGAACTGGAAGATGTTCCGGTTTGTCCTTGCCTGGGCGAGGCTGGCTGCGAGCTCCGACAGGCCCTCGCGCACGGCTGTCGCGATTTTCCGCCGTGCGGGCGTGTCCGGCACGAAGAGGAACATCGGCACCACGAAAACGACATACCACAGCGCGGAAAAGGGGCCGGTGACCCTGTCGCCTTCCTGTGTTGCCGGATCAAGGCCGAGAACGGGACTGATGCCGGCCAGCGTCTTGCCGGTCTCCGCGTTGGCGGAAAACAGCAACAGGGCGATTGCCAGTGTGATGAGCGCACTGACATAGCCCATGGCCCAGCCGAAGCTCGACAGCCTGCCGACCCTCTCATGGGGGACGAGCGACGGCATCATCGCGTTGTTGAAGACGGTGGCCACCTCGATGCAGAGCGTGCCGATCGCGAAGGCGACGAGCGCTATGGCGACGCTGTTGCTTCCGCCCGGCGCGGCATACCAGAACATCCAGCAGCAGATGACGAAGGGGATGGAAAACAGGAAGATCCAGAGTTTGCGCTGGCCGGTCGCATCGGCCACCGACCCCAGGATCGGTGCCAGCAAGGCGATGCCGAGACCGGCCGTTGCCGTTGCAAACCCCCAGAGCGATTGACCTTCCTCGGGTGTCGCCGCCAGAACGGACGCGAAATAGGGGGAAAAGACGAATGTCGTGATCAGGGTGAAGAACGGTTGCGCCGCCCAGTCGAACAGCGCCCAGGACCAGATGGCGCGGCGATCCGTGTTGTCCGGAAAGTCAGTGGAAACATCCGTCACGTGACGTCCTTCTTCGATTGCAAAGACCGGCAGAAAGACTGCCGGCCCCGAGTTTACAACGTCACCTTGCCGACCGTTATGCAGACCCGCAGATTTCAGCCAGCAGGCCGGCCGCAACCGTGAACTTGGACACGCTCAAGCCGCCATCCAGGATCTCGTTGACCGCGCCGTGCCGGCTTTCCGCTTCACCGGCATGCTCTGCCAGCCAGTTGGCGAAACTTCCGGCCCTGATGGCGGCGCTTGCAAGGTCGCGATGGGCAGAGAACAGGATCGCGCGTGCCCGGTCGAGTGCAAGGCCGTCATAGTAGTCGCGGACTTCCAGTCCGCTGGCCAGTTCGTGCATGTTGCCGATCTTGAAGTGATGCGCGACCTGGTAATAAGCCTCCGCCGCCGTTTCGAGATCGGCGCCGGTTTCCTCCGACACGATGACGATGTCGGGGATCGCCTGTTCCGCGATCAGCCAGGCAATGCGCCGGGCGAGCGAGGCGGGAACGCCCTTCTCCTCGTATTCGGCAGCGCGCGCATTGAGAAGCTCTGCCGGTTCCTCCGGCAGAAGGCTTTCCAGGCGCTCGCGCAGGTCGGCGATGCCGTTTCTGAACCGGTCGACGACCGCCGACAGGCCCTTGTCGAAATGGACGTTGCGCTTGAACCAGACCACCCGTTCCAGAAGCAACGATTGAACCTCGGTGTAAAGATCGAGCTGCAAGCCGCCGTCGATCTTCGTATCGAGCGCGTCGATTTCCGTATTGAGGTCGGTGAGGTCGAAACTGTTGCGCACCGCGACAAACCCCTGGGCGATTTCCGTCGGTGTCGCGCCCGTCTGATCCATCAGCCGGGTGAGGAAGGTTGCGCCGCCCCGGTTGATCATGGAATTGGCCAGCATGGTCGCAATGATCTCGCGGCGCAGGCGATGGCCGTTGATCTCGTCCTCGTAGGCGGCTGCCATCTGCTCGGGAAAATAGCGGAACAGTTCCCGCGCGAGATAGGCGTCATCGGGCACGGAGCTGTCCAGGAGCGCGTCGTAGAGGGTGATCTTGGCATAGGCCAGAAGGACGCCCAGTTCGGCCCGCGTGAGGAGTTGTCCGGCCTTTCGCATTTCGCGCAAGGTGGCCTCGTCGGGAAGCTGCTCGACGACGCGGTCGAGCAGATCCGCCTGTTCGAGCTGGCGCATCATGCGGACCTGGAAGCCGAAATCCTCGAGGCCACGCAGCTGCGTCATCGAAATGGCAAGTGTCTGCAGGTAGTTGTTCCGCAGAACCAGGTCGGCGACTTCGTCCGTCATGTCGGCGAGCAGCGTGTTCCGCTCCTCGACGTTCAGTTTTCCCGACTTCACCGCTGCTCCGAGGGCGATCTTGATATTGACTTCCATATCGGAGGAATTCACCCCGGCGGAATTGTCGATCGCGTCGGAATTGCACCGGCCGCCGTTCTTGTTGAACTCGATGCGGGCCAGTTGGGTGAGGCCCAGGTTCGCCCCCTCGCCGATGACCTTCGCGCCGACATCCGGCGCCGTGATCCGGATCGGGTCATTGGCCCTGTCGCCGGCATCCGCGTCGGTCTCCGTCGTTGCACGGATATAGGTGCCGATGCCGCCGAACCACAGCAGGTCGACATTCATCTTCAGGATCGCCGTCATGACTTCCTGGGGGGTCGCCGCGGCCTTTTCGAGGCCGAGCAGCGCCTGGATCTCAGGGCTCAACGGGATCGACTTCAGCTGACGGGAGAAGATGCCGCCGCCCTTGGAAATCAGATCGGTGTTGTAGTCGTTCCAGGACGACCGGCCGAGATCGAACATGCGCTTGCGTTCGTCCCAGGTCCTTGCCGGGTCCGGGTCCGGATCGATGAAGATGTCCCGGTGGTCGAACGCGGCAACCAGTTTGGTCGCCTTGGACAGGAGCATGCCGTTGCCGAACACGTCGCCGGACATATCGCCGACGCCGGCCGCCGTGAACGGTTCGGTCTGGATGTCCCGGTTCATCTCGCGGAAGTGGCGCTTGACGGCCTCCCAGGCACCGCGCGCGGTGATGCCCATTTTCTTGTGGTCATAGCCGGCGGAGCCGCCGGAGGCGAAGGCGTCACCGAGCCAGAAATGGCGGCCTTCCGAAATGCCGTTCGCGGTATCGGAGAACGTTGCGGTTCCCTTGTCGGCGGCGACAACCAGGTAGGGATCGTCGACGTCGAAACGCTGTACCCGTTCCGGCGGCAGGATCCTGTCTTCATCCAGATTGTCCGTTACATCCAGAAGGGCGTTGATGAAGATCTTGTAGCTTTCCGTGCCCTCCTTGAACCAGGCATCCCGATCGGTGATCGAGGGGAGCTGTTTTGGCACGAAACCGCCCTTGGCGCCGACCGGAACGATCACCGCGTTCTTGACCTGCTGGGCCTTGACCAGCCCCAGCACCTCGGTGCGGAAATCCTGTGGACGGTCGGACCAGCGCAGGCCGCCGCGCGCGACCATGCCGAAGCGCAGGTGGACGCCCTCGACGCGGGGGCTGTAGACGAAAATCTCGCGGAAGGGCCGCGGCTGCGGCAGATCGTCGATCTGGCGGCTGTCGATCTTGAACGCGAATGTCGGCTTGGGCTGGCCGTCTGTGTCCAGCTGGTAGAAGTTGGTCCGCAAGACCGATCCGATGGCGTTCTGGAACCGGCGCAGGATGCGGTCGTCATCGAGGCTGGAAACGTCTTCCAGATCCTCGCCCAGTTCGCCGGCAAGGCGATCGGAGCCAAGTTCCCGGTCCTTTTCGGTCACATCCGGATTGAAGCGGAGGTGGAACAGTTCCACCAGCTTCGCCGTAATCGCCGGATAGTTGTTCAAGGTGCTCCACATGTAGTCTTCCGAAAACGGGATGCCCGCCTGTCGCAGGTATTTCGACAGCGCCCGAACGACGGCAACGTCCCGCCAGGCGAGGTCCGCAGTCAGGACGAGACGGTTGTAGCCGTCGTTTTCCGCGCGGCCCATCCAGATCGCCATGAACATGCTTTCGAGCCGGGTCTGGAGCTCCTCCGGAAGATCGAAGTCTTCCCCGGAGTGGCTCTCGAGGGTCATTTCGTGCAGGTACGACATCGGCGTGTCGGCCGGTGTGACCCGGTAGGTCCGCTCGTTGATCACCTTGAAGCCCATGTTTTCCAGAAGTGGCACACGGGCGGAAAGCGGGATCGGCGAACCGCAGTGGTACACTTTCAGCGACAGGCGGTTGCCGCTCGATCCGGCCGGACGGTGGAACGTGATCGTCGTATCGTCCAGTTCGCTCAGCGTTTCCAGTTTCACGATGTCGGAAAGCGCGGACTGGGCGTTGTAGACCTCCTTGTAGCCGCCGTGGAAAGACAGCGCGTAACGCTCGGCCAGCTGGCGTGCCTGGACCGGCGGAAATTCCTTGTTCAGGGCGTCCTTGACGTTGTCCGACCAGGTGCGGACCATATCGGCGACGGCGGTCTCCAGTTCTTCCTGTTCCGGTTTCGGCGTTTCGCCGGTGTCGCGGCCGATAATGTAGTGGACCCGTGCCAGCGGGCCTTCCAGGTAGGTGACATACCAGGCCGACAGACGGCCTTCGTAGATGGATGCCAGATAGGTTCCGATATTGATCCTGACCTCGGTCGAGTACCGGTCGCGCGGGACGAACACCAGGATCGAGACGTAGCGGTCGAACTTGTCCGGACGCGACAGCACACGGATGCGCGGGCGCTCGTCGAGCTGCAGGATGGCAATGGCGAAATCGTAAAGGCGCTCGCGTTCGATCTGGAACAGTTCGTCGCGCGGAAAGGCTTCGAGCACGTTGCGGAGTGCGCGCCCCGAGTGACTTTCAGAGCCATAGCCGGCGCGCGCCAGAACGCTGGCAACCTTGCGGCGCAGGAAGGGGATGGTGCTGGTCGGCTCGGTATAGGCGGTCGAGGCAAACAGGCCGACAATGCGCAGCTCCCCCGTCAGCCGGCCGTCATCGTCATAGATCTTGGCGCCGACATAGTCCATGTGCACGCGCCGGTGCACCGTGCTGCGTACATTGGCCTTGGCAATGATGAGCGGTTCGGGGTTCTTCAGGAACTCGCGGATTTCGGGCGTGATCTGGACATATTCGGAGCCGCGCCTGAGAACGCGGACGTCGGGATCCGTCAGCAGTCCGAGACCGGTGCCTTCGGACGGGGAGAGTTCGCCCTCGTCGACGCCGCCCTCGAACTTGTATTCCCGCATTCCGAGGAAAATGAAGTTGTTCTTCTCCATCCACTCCAGAAAGTGGATGGCTTCCCAGAGATCGTCGCTGCTGCCGGGGATCTGCGTGGTCTTAAACGTGTCGATCGCTTCGGCGAGGCGCTCCTGCATCGGTTTGAAGTCGTCGACAACCGACCTGACGGAGGTCAGCACGGCGTCGAGCCTCGCCAGCAAGGCGTCGCGGGCTTCATCCGAATCGATCCGGGTCACGTGGATATGTATGAAACTTTCCTGGCGATCCTTGCGCTTGGGCGGCTTCTTCCGGGCGACCGAAGACAGCAGTTTTCCGCTTTCGTCGCGCTCAACAATGAAGATCGGGTGGAGGACAAGATGAACGTCGAGCTTGCTGTTCTGCAGCTCGTCCATGACCGAATCAACCAGGAACGGCATGTTGTCGTTGACGATCTCGATGATCGTCAGGCTGTCGATCTTGGGATTCTTGTTCTGTGTCGAGGGGTTGGTGATGCTGACGCGATGGGTGCCGAGCTCGTGGTCCTGAAAATCCTGCCAGGCGCTCCGGGCAAAGCCGTTCAGTTCCTCGGCGGTGTAGGCAACCAGATCCTCGGCGGCGGCCCGGTCATAGAAGGCGGCCGCAAACTCCGCCAGGGCGGGACTTTCCTGGTTCAGACCAGCATGAACTGCGTCGATGAGTTTTTGTTTCTCGACGTCATGTTTGTCCGGCATTTCATACCCCCTAGGCGATCTTAGTTGTGGCTCTGCCGCATGATATGATTTTGTATTGCTGCGACATAAAAGTTTTCATGACGGGAGAGGCAAATTGTCAAGTAAAGTCACGGCCTTGCTAATCGATTCAAACGAACCTTTGAACGAAAAAACCAGGGCCTATTTCCAATTGTGCGAGGAGAAGCTCGGACTGATCCCCAATGTGCTCAAGGCCTATTCCTTTGATGACACGAAACTGCGCGCCTTCACCGACATGTACAACGATCTCATGCTGGCGGATTGTGGACTCACCAAACTTGAGAGAGAGATGATTGCCGTTGCGGTATCCGCCGTCAACAGCTGTTTCTATTGCCTGACCGCTCATGGCGCGGCTGTTCGCGAGCTGTCCGGCGATCCGGTGCTCGGTGAGCTGATGGTCATGAACTACCGTGTTGCCGATCTGAGCGACCGGCAGCGCGCCATGCTCGACTTTGCGGTCAAACTCACCGAACGGCCTGCCGAAATTCTGGAGAGCGACCGGCAGGCCCTGCGAGATGCGGGTTTCAGCGACCGGGATATCTGGGACATCGCGTCCGTGGCCGCCTTCTTCAACATGAGCAACCGGGTCGCGGCGGCAACCGACATGCGGCCGAATGATGAGTATCACTCAAGGGCCCGTTGAAATCTGGTCGCGCCGACAATCGGTGACAAGACGGCCGATTGGGTGTATGACGCTCTCGATTTTACTGAAGTCGAGGAGAGGAGCGGGTCATGGCCGCGCGCGTGTTCATAGATGGTGAAGCCGGTACGACGGGTCTGCAGATCCGCGAGCGCCTCGCCATGCGCCGCGATCTGGAGCTGATTTCAATTCCCGATGAGAGCCGCAAAGACCCGGCGGCGCGCGCCGATTTCCTCAACAAGGCGGATGTTGCCATCCTGTGCCTGCCGGATGCGGCTGCCCGCGAAAGCGTTGCCCTGATCGAGAACGACACGACCCGCGTGATCGACGCGTCCAGCGCACACCGGGTTGCCGATGGCTGGGCCTACGGGTTTGCGGAGATGGAACCAGGCCAGGCGGATGTCATTGCCGGCGCCATGCGCGTAACCAATCCGGGCTGCTGGCCCCAGGGCCTGATTGCATCGGTTCGCCCGCTTGTTGCCGCGGAACTGCTGCCGGCCGATTTTCCGCTGACCTACCATGGCGTTTCGGGATATTCCGGCGGCGGCAAGGGAATGATTGCCGACTATGAAGGACAGGGCACGAGTGCGAATGTCCACGCGCCCTACGGTCTTGGTTTCAATCACAAGCACCTGCCGGAAATGACGGCCTACGGGCTGCTCGCTTCGGCGCCGCTGTTCACGCCTGCGGTCGGCAACTATTACAAGGGCATGCTGACCGTTGTTCCCTTGAACCTGGCCGGTCTTGACCGGATCCCGACCGGGGCAGAGCTGCATGCCGTGCTCGCCGATCACTTCGCCGGCGCCGCCAACGGGTTTGTCGAGGTGGCCCCGCTGGAGGCACTCGAGCGGGCCGATTTCCTGGATCCGCAGGCCGTTAACGACACCAATCTGCTGCGTCTGCATGTCTTTGCAAACGATGCGCGCGCGCAGGCGGCCATTATCGCGGTCTACGACAATCTCGGCAAAGGGGCGTCCGGAGCGGCGGTCCAGAACCTCAACTTGATGCTCGGTGTCGATCAGACCACAAGCCTCGCGGCCTGAGCCCGAAACACGGCGGCCGCGACCGGCTGATTCTTCAGGAGAAAGAACATTGGAAAAATTTGAAACCCTGACCGGTGTCGCGGCGCCCATGCCGATCGTGAACATCGACACCGACATGATCATTCCGAAGCAGTTCCTGAAAACGATCAAGCGGACCGGCCTCGGCACCGCCCTGTTTCACGAAATGCGGACCAATGACGACGGCTCCGAGAATGTCGATTTCGTTCTGAACAAGGCGGCGTATCGCGACGCGAAGATCCTGATCGCCGGCGACAATTTCGGCTGCGGTTCGTCGCGCGAACATGCGCCCTGGGCCCTGCTGGATTTCGGCATCCGCTGCGTCGTCTCGACGTCCTTCGCCGACATCTTCTACAACAACTGCTTCAAGAACGGCATTCTGCCGATCGAAGTGTCCGAAGACGAGCTGGAGACGCTGCTGCATGCGGCGGAGCGCGGCGCAAACTTCACCCTGACGATCGACCTGGAAAACCAGGAAATCCGGGGCCTTGAAAGCGGCGACATCGCCTTCAAGATCGACCATTTCCGCAAACACTGCCTCATCAACGGTCTCGACGATATCGGCCTGACCATGGCGAAGTCCGAACAGATCGACACATTTGAAGGCAAGTTGGGCGAAAGCCGTCCCTGGGTGTAACCCATCGCGTCGGCTGACGCCCCCGAAATGACCCGGGCAACCGGATCAAGACCGAAACAGCCCTGCTGCCCGTCACCGGGCGCAGGGCTTTTTCGTTTTTGCAGGCGTTTGACTTCTTGGGGTCATGACCGGTGCGCGCGAAACACCGCGCCTCAGGAGCCGGCGAAGTCCGTGACCGTCTGTTTCAGGGTTTCCCAGTCGGTGAACTCGCGCATCTCCTGAAGGTCTTCATTGAGATGTCCCGCCAGGTCGCCTTCCAGCAGGGCCGATTTCTGGAACCAGTCATAATTGCCGGGCTTCACCGCCCCGGCGATCAGGATGGTCTGGGCCGGTTTCCAGTGCGTTGCCTCAAGAAAGGTGCTGACATATCCGCGGGCCTCGTCGAGCGTATCGGGAAATGCGGCCGCGAGGCTGACGGAGACAAGAAGGCCGGGCATCTGGTTCAACCGCTCCCTGTTTGCAAAGGCAAACAGTTCGAGATCCGGCTGGTGTTTGCCCGAGTGCACGGAGCCTGCGGCAATCACCTTGTCGTAGTCGGTGACCGTCAGTCCTCCGGACAGATCGCTCACATTGTGAAACCGAACCTCGTGACCTTCTTCGGTCAAGGCCGCGGCCATGAACCTGGCAATCTTGTCGGTTTGTCCTTCAGTGGTTGCATAGGCAATCAGAACGTTCACGCGTGCCCCCATCTGCTTGCATTCGATAGGGTCACGCTAGCACACGGCGGTTGTCCGTTCCGTCCGCAATTCCACGTGTTTTTCCGCACCTGATTGCGTCAAATTGACCTGCTTCTGCGACTCGGGTCGACGGGATCTGTGCTGGGTGGTGCGCTGTAACGGGGTGTTGTCGGGCAAAAATTTGCGTAACGTTTGCCGGAAATCTGCAAGCAAAACGATAGAGCAAGTCGCATGCAACTTAGCTCGATGGGGCAGTGTTCCGATTTATGCTTGATTTTTTTCTGCCTTGTCGCCCTATCTGAATCCTATTCCGGGAAAATTGCTTACTAGCATCATGCGATGGGTCAAACTAAGCTTAAGACGTTCAAATGATTCCAAGTTAGCACTTATCTAATCTCTTGGTGCTCCATTGATTGTGTGTTCATTCGAGGCCCACACGTGATACCTGCGCAAATACTGGACCAGATTACCGACAAGTGCACCGAAGGCCTGGCACTTGCGCTGGCTTGCGACGAAGACGGCGCCATCATGGAGCTTCAATGGTGCAACAGCGCCTTCACCCGGATCACCGGCTACGGGTTCGATGAGATTGTCGGCCAGCGCGGGACGATCCTGATCGGGTCGAGCATGGACCAGGGCGATCACCTGATCATCATCGAGAAGCTGATGAACTGGGAGCATTTCTCCGTGAAGGTGCGCAACAATCGACGCAACGGGGAACAGTACTGGCAGAAGATGAGCTGGGTGCCTCTTTCAGACGCTCAAACCGGCAATCGCTGGTGGCTCTGCTCCCTGGTGGAACTGGAAGACCAACCTCGCGAAACAGCGCGGCGCAGACCCTATCCCGCGGTGGAACCGGACCAGGCGCAATTCGCGGACTTCGCCGAAAAGATCAAGCGGCTCGAAAAGGAAAATGCGCGGCTGCACGAACTTGCAAAGATCGTCGCGAAGGAGTCGAACGAGGATGCGCTGACCGGGCTCTCCAACCGGCGGCACTTTGAAATCGAGCTGAAGTCCTGGATATCGGATCTCAAGCAGGGTGGCCGGGATTTTGCCGTCTTCTACATCGACCTGGATCGCTTCAAATCCGTGAACGACACCCTGGGCCATGATGCCGGAGACCGGTTGCTGATCTCGGTTGCCGGCATGCTGCGCCGGCTGACAGACGGGAGGGATCTTGTTGCACGTCTCGGCGGAGATGAATTCGTCGTCCTGAGACCGCTTGGCGACAGTGCCCTCAACATCAGCGGCCTGGCCGACGCGATCGTCCAGGAGATGCACGCCCCCTTCGCATTCGAGGGAAAGTCGACCTTCTGCAGCGCAAGCGTCGGGGTTGCCATCGCGAATGCTAGAATGGAGATCCCGGAGCAGGTTGTCGCGGACGCGGATATCGCGCTCTATCACGCGAAGTCGCAAGGCAAGGGCAGGTGGTCCTTCTTCACCGAGGAAATGCATGCCGAGGCAATCGCGACCAAGCGGCTCGTGTCGGACCTCCTTGTTGCATGCGAGAAACGTGAATTCGTACCGCATTTCCAACCCCTGATCGACGCTGCCACCGGCAGGATCGCGAGCGCCGAAGTGCTCGTCAGGTGGGCGCATCCCAGGCTCGGTCTTCTGCCGCCCTCTGCGTTTCTGGAGACTGCGGCAAGCATGGGCATCCTGAAGCGGATCGACGAAATCACCTTTGCGGCGCTTCCGGACATCCTGGCTTCCTTCGACAAGGCAGGCGTCGAGCTGCCACGCCTTTCGATCAACATTTCGGCCGGGCGGCTCGCGGACCCGACCTTCATTCACGACATCAAGAGTTCCGGAATGGATCCGCAGAGACTGACCATCGAGATCCTGGAGTCGGTCTACCTGGAACGGATCGGCGATGTCGTTCAGTGGACGCTCGGCGAACTCAGGGCGCTGGGCGTGACGATCGCGCTCGACGATTTCGGAACGGGCCATGCGTCCGTTCAGGGCCTTTTGAAAATCAAGCCCGCGGTGCTGAAGATCGACCGCCAGTTCATCCAGCCGATCGTTGAGGACGAGACCGCCCGTGCTCTGGTCGCGTCCATCATCGGCATCGGCAAGAGCCTCGGAATGAGCATCGTCGCCGAAGGCGTCGAAACGGAAAATCACGCGCAGTTCGCGAGTGCCATGGGATGCGACTACCTGCAAGGCTTTCATTTCGGCAAACCGATGTGCGCGGACGATCTGCAGCAACGCCTGGCCGAAACGGGGGGCGCCTTCTGGCATCCCGGAACCGAACACGCCGGGTTGGGACGCATCCAGCGGTTCTCCTGAAGCTCCGGATTTGCAGGTGGAACGTGTCGGCCCTGAAGGTGACAGGCCGGGCCGGTGCAGCGCGACTGATGGTCATCAATACGCGATTCGTCCGGACGTCGGCAGCTCCACAAGCGCGCAAGCGGAGAGGCGTATGGCTTTGTGGAACTGCCGGTCCGGTTTCAGTTCACGGTCAATCGCGTTCCATCGAACTGATTGGCGAATCTGCGCTTCGGCTCGGCATCGTCCGCCAGCGGGTTCTGTCCCTTGGCATAGGCCTTGCCGGTGAAGCTGCCGGACACGCTTTCAAAACGGCCGTCCTTCTCCCTGGAAAAACTGATGTCGTAGACCATCTGGGTCGCGCCGTTGCTGTCGCTCTCGCGCGCAGGGTCGTTGAAGTCGATAATCGCGGCGCGGGCGCTGTCGGGACCTGTCATCTCCCAGGTTCCGAGGCCGGAGGTATAGCCGCGGACCTGCTGGCCCTGGCTGACGAGGCTGACGGAGCCGCCGGGATTGAGTGCGAGAAGCCGCTGGCTCTCATTGGGCTGCACCAGAAGGTAGGTTCCCTCCATGGCAGTGGTGTCGTTGTTTGCGGCGAACGCCACCGGGGCAGCAGTCAATGCACCTGCCAGGACGGCAGCTGGAAGCAGGGATTTCATCATTTCAGTCATCTCCTCTCTCATCGGAAACGCTCTTCGTGAGCGGTTGATCAGGAGGTGGGAACGAAATGTGGCGGCGAACCGGCGGCAACCTTAAACTTTGGCAACGTCGCGGGAGCTTGGGATCAGGAGAGGTCACTCCCCCTTGGCATCATCCCTGAGGCGCCGTTCGGCGTTGAGCTGTTCGAGTTCCGCCATCTTGTCGCCGATCGGGCGCAGGGCTGCAATCGTGGCGCGGTACTTGAGTGAATGCTGTTCGAAGAGCCGGCGGGCGAGTTCGGGATATTCCTGGATCATGCGCTTGAAGAGCGCGCGCCGGATGCGGATGATGCTGACCGTCCCGACCGCATCGGCGCGGCACGGCCGCCTGCTTTCCGTCAGGAGCGCCGTCTGGCCGATGAGCGTGCCCGCGCTGACCCTGTCGACTTCCTCGAAGCTGTCTTCTTTCTTCTTCAGAAGAACAACCGTTCCGCTTGTGATCACAAGCCCGCCGTCAGCGCGCTCGTTCTCTTCGAAGAGGCGCTGCCCGTCGTGATAATCCATGCTCTCGGCACTGAAGGCGAGCAGGCGCAGCTGATCGTCCTGGAAATCCGAGAGCATCGGGATTTGTCTGAGAATCGCAATGTCTTGGGCAAGGCTCATGCCCAAGATTTACGCTGAATAGCGGTCAGGGCACAAGCTTATATCCACCGGCTTCTGTCACCAGAAGCTCGGCATTCGACGGATCCCGCTCGATTTTCTGCCTGAGGCGGTAAATATGGGTTTCCAGCGTGTGTGTCGTGACACCGGAATTGTATCCCCACACTTCATGCAGGAGGACATCGCGGGTGACCGGTTTTTCGCCGGCACGATAGAGAAACTTCAAAATTGAGGTTTCCTTCTCGGTCAGCCTCACCTTGCTGCCGGCGTCGTCCTGCATCACCTTTGCTGCCGGACGGAAGGAGTAGCGGCCGATCGCGAAGGTCGCGTCTTCACTCTGCTCGTGCTGACGCAGATGGGCGCGCACGCGGGCCAGCAGGACCGCGAACTTGAAAGGCTTGGTGACGTAGTCATTCGCGCCGGCTTCAAGACCCAGAATAGTGTCGCTGTCGCCGTCATGACCCGTCAGCATGATGATGGGTGCCTTGAACCCGTTCTTGCGCAGGAGCTTGACGGCTTCCCGGCCATCAATGTCCGGAAGACCGACATCCATCAGCAGCAGGTCGACATGTTCGTCCTTGGCAAGCCCGATACCGGATGTCGCCGAATCCGCCTGGATGGTTTCGAACTCATCGTAGAGGGAGAGCTGTTCGACGAGCGCTTCGCGCAGTTCGGTATCATCATCGACAATCAAGATCGTGCGGGCGGTCATGGGTGCGGTCCTCGCCAAGTGTCTTCAATTGATCACGCCAACTTGTGCAAACGTCACATGCGTGTTCCTGCCTCTATGTGCGCGGGAAATAGTCGCCGCACAAGCAGGCATTCGTCAATTCTTCTTCACGCGGGGTTTAGGTCTGGTTTATCAATATCTTCAATCGGCATTTGCGGGGCGGGAACCCAGATCATGCTTAATTCGGGCAAACCGGCGGAAACACTGGAAGTCAGACCCCTGGCGCGTGACCGGACCAGGGGAATAATCCGGCTCGGTCCGATCACGGTTCCGTGTGCCCTCGGGAGGTCGGGTGTGATCGCCCGCAAGAAAGAAGGCGACGGTGCAACGCCGCTGGGCTGCTTCGAGCTCCTGCATGTCTTCTACCGGCCCGACAGGGGACGTCCGCCGAAAACAGTGCTGCCCGTCGAGCCGATCACAATTGATGCCGGCTGGTGCGACGATCCCGGGCACCGTCTCTACAACCGTCCCGTAAAACTGCCCTTTGCGGCAAGTCACGAAAAAATGTGGCGCGACGACCGGCTTTACGATGTCGTCGTGGTGCTTGACTGCAACATGTATCCGGCCGTCAGGGGGCGTGGCAGCGCGATCTTCTTTCACATTGCGCGCGAGAGCTACACACCCACGGAAGGATGCGTGGCGGTCTCGCCCGCGCATATGCGCCTGTTGCTCGAACGCGCCGCGCCCGGGTCGTGCATGACAATCACGCGGTAGAGGGTCCGGGGCGCGTGCGCTCCTTCGGGTTCACTCTGCCGCCGTCTGCGGCCGGTACACCGTGAACGAGCCGCGGGTGACAACGCGTGTCCGCCGGCCCTCGTCATTGGTCCAGTCGGCCGTGCGGACATGGAACGCGTGCTGCTGTACGCTGAAGCTGCCGCCGATATTGCATTCCAGGAAGGTCGCGAGACCGTTGGCGTCGATGCTGACAAGGATCGCGGTGTGTCTCGGTGTGCCGCGTTCGGCGAACTCGTCGTAACCACTGCCGTCCGGATTATCGACCGAGACGTCGACACGAAAGCTGGTGAACTGGAAGACATCACCCGGCCTGGCACCATGCAGCTGTTCGATTTCCCGTCCCCATTCATAGGTTGACGAGGGTTTGTGAAAATCGAGCGCGCTGAAGCCATTGTCGACCAGTGTCCAGCATTGGCCGTCGCCCTCCTGCCGCCCGAGGCGGTCGCGTGCGAAGCTGATGAGCCGTTGGGCTTCCTGTTCCGTGACATCGCGCATTTCAAACGTCCTTCAATTGCAGCCCTGACGACGCGCATTCTCCGACGAAAAGCGCCAAATTGCTGTAATTGGGATCACAATCAGGACGCCGCCGGGTCTTTTTGGCGTACCGGACGAACGCCCGGTCTGCTATTGATGACGCAGGGACAACGGACGGATACGCAAGCCATGCGCTGGAAAGGCCGCCGCGGTAGCAGCAATATCGATGACAGGCGGGGCAGGAGCGGCGGCCCGCGCCTGCGCATGCCCCGTGGACGGCGCGCGCGCACCGGCGGCGGCATCGGACTGACCGGGCTCATCATCGTGGCCGGGGTTGCCTGGCTCATGGGCATCAATCCGCTGACCGTGCTCAGCCAGCTCGACGGCGGCGGATCCTATTCGCCCGATTTTCAGTCGCAGGCGCCGCAATCGGCGGCGAACGACGAGACCGCGCAGTTCGTTTCCGTCATCCTCGCGGATACGGAAGATACGTGGAGTGCCATCTTCTCCGATCTCGGTGGTGACTATCCGGAGCCGACGCTGGTTCTGTTTTCCGGATCGGTTTCGTCCGCGTGCGGCTATGCCAGCGCCGCGACCGGGCCATTCTACTGCGCGGCGGATGACAAGCTCTATATCGACCTGTCCTTCTACAAGCAGCTTGCCGACCAGCTGAATGCACCCGGCGATTTCGCGCAGGCTTATGTGCTGGCGCATGAAGTCGGCCATCACATTCAGAACGTTCTCGGCATTCTGCCGGAGTTTCACAAGATCCGGCGCACGCTCAGCAAGACGGAGGCGAACGCCCTGTCGGTCCGGGTGGAATTGCAGGCGGACTGCTTTGCCGGGATCTGGGCGCACTATGCCGCGCGCCAGCGCGGTTTTGTGGAGGCAGGCGACATTGACGAGGCGCTCAACGCGGCCAGCCGGATCGGCGACGATACCCTGCAACTCGAGGCGCAGGGTTACGTCGTGCCGGAAAGCTTCAACCACGGCACCTCCGAGCAACGGGCAAGGTGGTTCAGGAAGGGATTCGAAGCCGGCGCGATCGACGCCTGCGACACGTTCAAGGCCGCGCAGCTTTAGAATCGTTTAGTGATGCCGACCCCGGCGCCGGACGCATGGCAGGTCTGAAGCGGCCGCACACTGGTAATTTGCCGTGTTTTCCGCCATATAAGGCGCCAGATCGCAAAAAACCGATCCGTTTTTCAAGAACCTGAAAGAAGTGCACCTCGTATGGCGTCTGAGATCAGACCCTTTTTGAAGATGAATGGCCTGGGCAACGACTTTGTTGTCTGGGACGCGCGCGCGGAGCCGTTGAGGCTTTCCGGCGACGTGATTGCCAGGCTCGGTGACCGGGAAAACGGCATCGGATTCGACCAGATGATCACCGTTGAACGGTCATCGCTCGGTGTCGACGCCTTCATGCGCATCCATAACCAGGATGGTGGTGAGGTCTCGGCCTGCGGCAACGCGACCCGCTGCATCGGACGCCTCTTGATGGAAGAGGTCGGAAAGGATCTCGTGACCATCGAGACGAGCGCCGGGCTTCTGCATGCCTTCGACAGCCCGGGACCGCGCAACGTGACGGTGGACATGGGCGCGCCACGGCTCGGCTGGGAAGAGATCCCGCTCGCCGAGGAGTTTGCGGATACGCGTGCCATCGAATTGCAGATCGGACCGATCGACGATCCCGTTCTGCATACACCAGCCGCCGTCAACATGGGCAATCCCCATGCGATCTTCTGGGTCGATGACGTTGAAGCTTACGAACTTGAGCGGTTCGGGCCCCTGCTCGAACATCACCCGATCTTTCCCGAAGGGGCCAACATTTCACTCGCGCATGTGTTCGATGAGAACCAGATCCGCCTGAAAGTGTGGGAGCGCGGTGTCGGCCTGACGCTGGCGTGCGGGACGGCTGCCTGTGCGGTCGGTGTCGCCGCGGCCCGCGACAGCAAGACCGGCCGCAAGACGACGGTTCATCTTCCGGGCGGTCCGATCGGCATCGAATGGCGCGAGAGCGATAATCACGTGCTCATGACCGGATTGACGGAGGTGGAGTTCGAGGGCGAGGTCGATCTGGACACGCTCGAGTGGCGCAAGACCGGATCCGGGGACGCAATCGAGGCCGGAGAGGCTTCATGAGCATCGATGTGGTGACATTCGGCTGCCGGCTCAATTCCTACGAGTCGGAGGTGATGAAGCGCGAGGCGGAGGCTGCCGGGCTCAAGGACGCGATCCTGATCAATACCTGCGCCGTCACCAATGAAGCCGTTCGCCAGGCGCGCCAGGCCGTGCGCAAGGCAAAGCGCGACAATCCCGGCGCGAGGGTGATCGTGACCGGTTGCGCAGCGCAGACGGAAACCGAGACCTTTTCCTCCATGGAAGAGGTGGACCTCGTTCTCGGCAACACGGAAAAGCTTGAACGCAAGTCTTACCAGGACGTAGTTGCCTTCGGCATTTCGGACAGCGAAAAAGTCCGCGTCAACGACATCATGAGCGTCGAGGAAACGGCCGGACACCTGATTGACGGCCTGACGGGGCGCGCCCGCGCCTTCGTACAGGTCCAGAACGGCTGCGATCATCGCTGCACCTTCTGCATCATTCCCTATGGCCGCGGAAACTCACGTTCGGTGCCGATGGGTGTCGTCGTCGACCAGATCAAGCGGCTTGTCGACAACGGCTACAACGAAATCGTTCTGACCGGCGTCGACATCACGTCCTACGGCGCGGACCTGCCCGGTGCGCCGAAACTCGGGACGCTGACGGCCAAGATCCTGAAAATGGTGCCGGAGCTGAAGCGCCTGCGCCTGTCGTCGATCGATTCCATCGAGGCGGACGCGGACCTGATGAAGGTGATCGCGGACGACGTCCGGCTGATGCCGCATTTTCATCTGTCGCTGCAGGCCGGGGATGATCTCATCCTGAAGCGGATGAAGCGCCGGCACCTTCGCGCCGACACGATCCGCTTTTGCGAAGAGGTCAGGCGGATGCGGCCCGACGTGGTCTTCGGCGCGGACATCATCGCCGGTTTCCCGACCGAAACCGAGGATATGTTCGGAAATTCGCTCCGCATAGTCGATGAGTGCGGACTCACCCATCTGCACGTTTTCCCGTTTTCACCGAGGCCCGGCACACCGGCTGCGCGGATGCCGCAGCTCGATCGCAGCATCGTCAAGGAGCGCGGTGCGCGTCTGCGGGCGAAGGGCGAAGACGTGCTGCTCTGTCATCTGAAGAGTGAAATCGGCAAGGTGCGTCCCGTCCTGATCGAAAAGGAAGGCCTTGGCCGGACCGAACAGTTCACGCAGGTGGAACTCGCAGGCGGACAGGCCGGTGATATTGTCGAAACCCGAATTATCGGTCATACCGGACGGCATCTGCTGGGCGAAGCCCTTTCGAAGGCCGCGTGACCTGCGGACAGCATTCGGTTTCACATCGGGTCACCTGTCAGTCCGGCAGCCAGCGAGCGCGACGGACGAGTTTTAGGGCAAATTCATGAGCGAGAAAAAACGCGGATTTCTGGGCCGGCTCTTCGGCGGAAAGGACAAGCCGGACGCGGAGCCGGATGCTGTTGCCGAAGCCACGGCAACTCCGGAACAGGTCCAGGAACGGATCGACGAAGATGCCGTCGATGTGACGGCATCCGTTGAAATGAATGTCGAGCCGGTCGCTTCGATGAGTGCGCCCACCGAGCCTTTCGGCATCGGGTCGGAGCCGCAGCTGATCCCGGACATGCCACCGCCACAGGTTCCCGCCGGTCCGGAAGAACTCCTGTCGACAGATCTCGCCGAAGAACCGGAAGAGGCATTGGCAACGGAAAGCGTGAAAGAACCGGAACCGGTGGCCGAGCCGGAACCTGCCCCCGAGGAGCCGAAGCAGACCTGGTTTCAAAGGCTGAAGAAAGGCCTCTCCAGATCGTCCGCGTCGCTGACGGAAGGCATCACGTCGATCTTCACCAAGCGCAAGCTGGACGCCTCCATGCTGGAGGAGTTGGAGGACATTCTGATTCAGGCGGATCTCGGCGTCGACACGTCCATGGCCATCACGGAGCGGCTGTCGGACGGGCGCTACAACAAGGAAATCTCCCCGGAAGAAGTCCGTGAAATCCTCGCCGAGGAAGTCGAGAAAGTTCTGGAGCCGGTTGCACAGCCGCTCGATCTCGATACGGGCAAGAAACCTCACGTTGTCCTGATGGTCGGCGTGAACGGGACGGGCAAGACGACGACCATCGGCAAACTCTCCCGCAAACTGCGGTCCGAGAACAAGAAAGTGATGCTCGCCGCAGGCGATACCTTCCGCGCGGCGGCCGTCGAACAGCTCAAGATCTGGGGTGAACGGACCGGTGCGGAGGTGATCGCCCGGGATACGGGGGCCGATGCCGCCGGGCTCGCCTTCGACGCCATGAAGGAAGCGCAGGAGAAGCAGGTCGATGTGCTCCTGATCGACACGGCGGGCAGGCTCCAGAACAAGGCCGAGCTGATGGA
Source organism: Roseibium sp. (assembly GCF_965229775.1). Lineage (GTDB taxonomy): Bacteria > Pseudomonadota > Alphaproteobacteria > Rhizobiales > Stappiaceae > Roseibium. The sequence goes on along the minus strand of NZ_OZ245929.1, from coordinate 1,558,731 downwards.
TGAGCTGGAAAAGGTCATCCGGGTCATAAAGAAACACGATCCCGACGCGCCGCACACGGTTCTTCTGACGCTCGATGCAACCACGGGCCAGAACGCCCTCAACCAGGTCGAGATCTTCGGCAAGGTTTCCGGCGTGACCGGGCTGGTCATGACCAAGCTCGACGGCACGGCGCGCGGTGGCATCCTGGTGGCGATTGCCGCCAAACACGGTCTGCCGGTGCATTTCATCGGCGTCGGCGAGGGTGTCGAGGACCTGGAGCCGTTTTCGGCCAAGGACTTTGCCAGCGCCATCGCCGGCCTCGCCTGACGGTTCGGGCCGCTTCAGGCTTTCCTTTTTCGTTCTCTGAAGGCGGCTGTCTTGGCGCGATTGCCGCACAGCTTCATGTCGCACCAGCGGCGTTTCCTGTTTTTGGTCACGTCCGTGAACCAGAATGTGCAGTTGGGCCCTGCGCAGTTGCGTGTCAGCCGGCAATCCGTCTCCGTCAGAAGCTCCGAAATCTGCTGCGCGATCGGCACGAGCAGATCCGCGGCGGTTCTGATTTCATAGCCGCCCTGAAGCCGCAGTCCTGCACTGCCCGTGTCGTCCGGCAGCAGCCGGTACCGGTAGGTTCCCGCGGACATGAGGTTGTTGATCCCTTCCAGTTCTTCCGCCGTGAGCTGCCAGCCGGGGCCCCCGTCCTGCCGGATGACGAGCGCCCGAAACCATTCGCGAAGCTCCCGCGCCTGCGCCGCCGCTTCATTCAGGTCTTTCGCCGGGATACGGGCAACAACGTCCGCGGCCTGAGCCTCTCCCAGAACACCTGCGGCCGTCATCCATGAGATCAACGCGGGGCCGTCCGCGATCCACTCGATCTCGGTTCCGTGCGGCGCGCCTATCGAATTCAGGAAATCGAGCGCCGGATGATCGGCAATCAGGATGGGCGGCGTTCCGGCCGGATCAGTCACTCGGTTTCCTTTTCGCGTTCACGGGTTTTTGAAACCATCAAACGGTTATTTTGCAGGTTGCTCAACTTGTATGTAACCGTCAAATATGCATTTTGAAGGTTGCAAGATATCCTTTCCCATTTCCAGGAGATTTCGGAATGACCAAGATCCTGCATATCAATGCCTCGCCGCGCGGTTCGAAGTCGCAATCGGCCCAACTGGCAAACGCCTATCTCGACACGCGGAGACAAAGGGAGCCGGCCGTTGACGTCGATACCCTTTCGCTCTGGGAGGAAGACCTGCCGGAGTTCGACGGCGACAAGAATGCCGCCAAACTGTCCTTCTTCGGCGTCGGCGAGATGGATGCGGCCGGCAAGACCGCCTGGGACCAGGTGGTGGAGGTCACGCAGCGGTTCATGGCCGCCGACGAATATGTCTTCAATATTCCCATGTGGAACGGCGGAATCCCGTACAAGCTCAAGCACTATATCGATGTGATCACGCAGCCGGGTCTTCTGTTCGGCTTCGAACCGGAACGCGGCTATTTCGGGCTTCTGGAAAACAAGGCGGCGCATGTGTTCTACAGTTCGGGCGTTTTTGCGCCCGGGGCCGACAGGAAATACGGCGAGGACTATCACTCGGCCTACATGAACTGGTGGTTCGGGCTCGTCGGGATCGAAAGGGTTTTGACGACGCGGCACCAGCCGAGCATTCTGACGGCCACACCGGCTGATGACCTGGAACGGGCGATCGCACAGGCAAGGGCAGCTGCCTGACCGGGGACCGTTCCTGACGACGGCGGTGGCCAAGAAGGCCACTGCCTGCCGCGTTCGCTACCGGCCTAGATTGACTGATTGCTAACACTCCCAACGATGGTGCGAGCTGTGCGTTGTTCCAAATTGAATTGAGCCGATCAGAAAATCTTCCGGTCGAGCGGGTCGGGCAACTCTCCGTCCCGGCTAGAGCCCGCAAATCTGCCCGAAACCAACCAATACGCGGTCGCAGAGACAAGTCCGAAAATACAGCCGACAACGGACATAATAGAAAACAAAAAATCACTGAAGTTGTATGGCGTTTCGAAAACGTGGCGGGCTCTCAGGAATAACAAATAACTCATCAACATCCCATTCACCGCGCCAAAGAAAAAGTAGTAGCCAATACTTCGAAATTTATAATATTCTGATGATAAGCTGCAAATCAGAAAAACCGGAATCGAATAAACGAATATCAGTGTATATGCGAATAAGATTAAACGAAATAAGCCATCAATTGAGCGAACAATTGAAAAAGCAACGCAGCCTATCAAAAGAAGGCTGCACGATGTTAGTACGCTAAACAGGTAGCCGGCGGCCACTCGCAAGAACCATGGCCATCTGGACGTTGACTCAATTGCAGAACCAAGCCGCAACAACCAAGTCATCGACCCGGTTCCCAGCCGTCCGGCGCCATTACGAAACCCTCGAACTGAAACCCGGGGGCAACGGTGCAGCCGACAAGTGTCCAGGCACCAAGCGAGCGTGCCTGTTGCCAGCCGTCGCGCGGCACGATTCCCTGCGGACGCTCGCCAGCGCCAAGGTTGTTGCCCAGCCTGAGATCCTGCCTCTGCCTGCCGTCGGCGCTGATGGAAAGCTCCAGCGGCGCTCCGGCATACCAGTGCCAGGTTTCAACGGCATCGACTTTGTGCCAGCGCGAGACGATGCCTTCCGGCAGAAGAAAGTAAATGAGCGTGGACGCAGCCCGGCCGGTTTCGTCGGTGACCTCGTCACGGAACGTTTCGACATAGTAGCCGCCCTCGGGATGCGGCTGCATGTTGAGGAGGCTGACGACGACGTCCGCCGTCATGGTGGCAAAGTCCTGCATAATCAAAGAGTGTACCGTTCAGGACCGAACGCGGTCAAACACGGCTCATGAGGGGTTTGTATCCGTACAATAGGCGAGGTCATCAATGGTTTCCCGCAAAGCGGCGACAACTTCCTCGTAAAGCACCTGCATGTCCAGCTTGTGGCCGCCCCCATGGTGCATGGGGATCGCCTCGGCCTGGCTCAGGATACGGTGCACGACGTCCTTGGCGCGCTGTTCGGCAGTGCGTGAGGTGGACGTTCCGGCATTTGCTGGTGTCATGGTTTCTGCCCCGACATGATCACGATTGGGTGCATATGGGGACGGAAACCGGCGATATAAGGCTTTTGCCGAAGAAATGAGCCTCGTATTTTTGCCTATTGAACGCTCGGCAAAGAAACCGCGTCAGGCGTTGTCTTTTCGTGTCCTGATCTCTGCAAATATTTCCGCAGCAGACTTTCCGCTCATGCCGAGCGCGTCGGCGACGGAAGCTTCGCCCGCGCGCAGGAAGGGGTTCGTCGCCTTTTCGGCAGACATGGTTGTGGGAAGCGTCGCCCCGCCGCTCGCACGGATCCGGCCGACCTCTTCGGCGCGCGCCTGCAGGTCGGCATTGCCGGGTTCGATGGTAAGCGCAAACTTCGCGTTTGCCTCCGTATACTCGTGGCCGCAATAGATGCTGGTGTCATCAGGAAGCTGGTGAATGAGTTTTTCGAGGGATGACCACATCATTTCCTTGTCGCCCTCGAAGACCCGGCCGCAACCGAGTGAGAACAGCGTGTCTCCGGTATGGGCCATTCTGATTTCCGGGACAGACCAGGAAATCTGATCGAGCGTGTGTCCCGGGGTTGCGATCGCCTTGATTTCGTACGGACCGCACTTGATGTGATCGCCATCTTCCACCGTCCGGTCCAGCTCCGCGATCTTCTGCCGCGACCGCGCCGGGCCGTAAACGGTTGCTTCGGTTGCCTGCTTGAGATCGCCCAGCCCCTGAACGTGATCCCAGTGATGGTGGGTGATCAGGATATGGGTGAGGTTCCAGCCCTTTTCCGACAGCGCCTTTTCGTATGTGGTGGCCTCGGGGACATCGATGGCGATGGTCGTGCCGCTTTCGCTGTCGTGAACCAGGACGCCAAAATTGTCGTTAAGGCAGGGAAACTGGTGGATCTCGGTTGTGTCGCTCAAGGCCATGTCGAAGGTTTCCGAAGTGATTGACTTGTTGTTTGCCACAGTGGCAAACAGGAGGCCGGAGGGCAAGACGGGAAGCGATCGCTTTCGGTCGGTGCCCGAACCCTAGCCAGTTCGGACCTGAATGTATCTCGACGTCGTTCATTTGCGCGCCTTTTACGATCTGCCGCTCGGGCGCCTGCTGCGCAGCCTGATCGGGGCGCCGATCCGCGAGATGTGGCCCGAGTTGAACGGGCAGCGGCTCCTTGGCGTGGGTTATGCCGGACCGTTCATGCGCCCCTATCTCGAGTCGGCGGAACGTGCGATCGCGGCAATGCCGGCGCCCCAGGGCGCCGTGTCCTGGCCGCGCGAGCGCGACAGTGCCTGCACGCTTGTCGAAGACGCCAGCCTGCCCTTCCCGGACATTTCCTTCGACCGGATCATGCTGGTGCATGCGCTGGATCACTGCTCGGAACCGGAGGCGGTTCTGAAGGAAGCCTGGCGCCTGCTCAGTCCCGGCGGACGGCTGATTGCCGTGGTGCCAAACCGGCGCGGCCTTTGGGCACAATCCGAATTGTCGCCCTTCGGTTACGGCCGCCCCTATTCGAGCGGCCAGCTGAAAGATCTGCTCAAGAGCTGCGAGTTCAATGTCGTCGACGACAAGGAAGCGCTGTTCATGCCGCCGTCAAAGGCGCGCACGATCCTGCGCGCCGCGCGCACCTGGGAAGGGATCGGCCGGCGGATCTGGCCTGTCTTCGGCGGCGTGCTTGTCGTGGAAGCGGAAAAAGTCGTCTTTCAGAGCCTTCCTGCCGACGGCAAGAAGAGCCGTCTCCGGGTCCTGCGCCCGGTGTTCATTCCCGAAGGCGTTGCCACGGGTCTGAAGCCCGTCAGGGCAGTGCGGTCCCAGAAGACCATTCTGTCACGTGAGGTGCCGGAAGGTTCGTGATGTGGCGCAGGATCACCTTTTCAGCAGGAAAACGGCCTGCTCGGCGACGATGTTCCAGACCCACCAGGGCGCATTGACCGGGATCTTGTTGCCCTGTGCGCTCAGGGCGATCGCCTTTTCGACATCCGCATCCAGTTCGTGACAGAGTTCCACGAAGTCGCGCAGCGAACAGAAATGAATGTTCGGTGTGTCGTACCACTCATAGGGCAGGTATTTGGTCACCGGCATCCGCCCGCGGAACAGGAGCTGCATACGGTTGCGCCAATGGGCGAAGTTCGGGATCGACACGATCACCTGCTTGCCGATGCGCAAAAGCTCGCTCATCACCTTTTTCGGCTCGCGCGTCGCCTGCAGCGTCTGGCTGAGGATGACCACGTCGAAAGCATCGTCCGGATAGTCGGCGAGGTCCTTGTCGGCATCGCCCTGAATGACCGACAGGCCACGCGCGACACACCGGTTCACACCGGCCTGGCTCAGCTCCACACCGCGGCCGTCAACCTGGCGTTCGCGCGCAAGATAGTCGAGCAGCGCGCCATCTTCCGAGCCGATGTCGAGCACGCGCCCGCCGAGCGGAACAAGCGAGGCGACGACCTTGTGGTCTCCGCGCACCTCGCCGGCGCGGGTCTGTCTGGGAGCCAGGTTCATGTCAGTCGGCCTCCCCCGGCGCTGGTATTCCGCGCGCATGGGCCGCGCCGGTCATGAAACCCTGAATGGTCTCGAACATTTCCGGCACATCCAGAAGGAAGGAATCGTGCCCCCGGTCGCTTTCGATCTCCACGAAGGACACGTTCGCGGCCGCCGCGTTGAGCGCCTTGACCACGCTGCGGCTTTCGGAGGTCGGAAACAGCCAGTCGGACGTGAACGACATGACGCAGAACCGGGTCTTGGTGCCGGCGAAGGCCGCCGGCAGCGAACCGCCGAATTCATGCGCCAGGTCGAAGTAATCCATCGCCCGGGTCACGTAGAGATAGGAATTGGCGTCGAACCGGTCGACGAACGTCATTCCCTGGTGGCGCAGGTAGCTTTCGATCTGAAAGTCCGCGTCGAAGCCGAAGGTCAGCCTGTCCCGGTCCTGGAGGTTCCGGCCGAATTTCTGGTGCAGGGATTCGTCCGACATGTAGGTGACGTGCGCCGCCATTCGGGCGACCGCGAGCCCTTTTGTCGGCCGGACGCCCTCTCCGATATAGCCGCCGCCGCACCAGTTCGGGTCCGCCATGATCGCCTGGCGCCCGACTTCGTGAAAGGCGATGTTCTGGGATGTGTGCCGCGCCGAGGCCGCGATGGGGACGGCCGCGAACACGCGCTCCGGGTAACTCGCCGCCCATTGCAGCACCTGCATGCCGCCCATGGATCCGCCGATAACCGTAAAGAGCGTGTCGATGCCGAGAAAATCAACCAGCCGGGCCTGTGCACGGACCATGTCCCGGATGGTGATCACCGGCAGATCAAGTCCGTAGGGAGCACCGGTTTCCACGTTGATCGATGCCGGGCCCGTGGTGCCCAGGCAGCCGCCCAGAACATTGGCACAGACAACGAAATAGTGGTTGGTGTCGATCGGTTTGCCCGGACCGACCATCAGTTCCCACCAGCCCGGCTTCCCGGTCACCGGGTTGGTCGAAGCAACATACTGGTCGCCGGTGAGCGCATGGCAGACGAGGATCGCGTTCGACTTGTCCGCGTTAAGCGTGCCATAGGTCTCGTAGGCAATCTGCCACGGCGCCAGCTGGACGCCCGAATCCAGTTCAAGCGGTTCATCCGCCGAAAAGCGCGCAAGCCTGCTCGACGGTGCCTCCGCTTCGTTCGCTTTCACATGGTCAAGCGCTTCCGGATTTTTGCTCTCAGTTGGCATGACAGGTCGGGCGTTCTTCTTGTATTAACCGGGGAACCTCGGGTGATGATGTTATACAGGACTGAGCGTGCCCTAAATCCGGTTCGAGGGTTCGGGTTCGGCAAATCAGCCAGACGAGCGACCTAGCCGTGCGCGGCTCGATGAGTCAATGATTTCTTTTGCGTTTGGGCGATCACATGAATATGACTATGCGCCGCTGCACCATGAAACGAGGCTGGGACCCCAGATGCCGCAATCACCGGACGATGGCATGAAAACCGTCGATCTGCGCACTCGCGTCGACGAGATCGACATGCGCATCCACGAGGCCCTGATGGAGCGGGCGGAGGTGGAAACCGCGCTCCAGAATGCCGGCAGCGGTACCGCGGTCGCGGCCCTCACCTACCGCCCTGACCGGGATGCGGACAGTGTCCGGCAGATGCTGGAACGGCACCGGGGCACGCTGCCGATCGCCGCGGTCGAACAGATCTGGCGCGACATTATCTGTGCCTGCACGCTGCACGGAGCCGAAACCGTCATTTACCTGGACGGCGGCGCCGAGCTGATCGACATGCTCGACCTTGCCAGGTTCTATTTCGGATTTTCGACGGAGCTCGACCCCTGCAGCGACGCCTCGGACGTCGTTGATGCGGTGGGTCTTTCATCCGGGAGTGCAATCGGTCTCGTCGCCCTGAACGACCGGGCGGACCTGCCCTGGTGGCGGGGGCTCAGCGAGACGGGCGCGCTCGTGAGGGCGCGCTTGCCGTTCGTGATGCTCGATGAACGCCCGGCCGATCTGCCGGCGCTGGTTCTGTCGCGGGCGGACAACCTGGTCGACAACACCGACGTTACGGTTTATGACGCGCGCTGGTCCGATGTTCTGCCCGGCAAGCTTATGGATCAGGGTATTGAAGTTCTTAGCTTTTTCCGATCAGGTAGCGGTGTTGACGCATTGCTGGCGATATCGGGAGAACTGACCGAGGAAGATGCGCTGGCTGCCTGCACTGCAGCCGGGGCCAGACCGGACGTGCTGCGCCGGGTCGGCGGCTATGCCGCGCCGATCGACGGCGAAACCGATGGCGACGACGAGTTCGGCGGCGAAGAGCCGCAAGACTGAGCGGGAAGATGACGATGAGTGAAGCAGACTTGACCAGATCCGAGCGCCCGCAACCGCGCGCAGGTGTCATGGAAATTGCCGCCTATGTTCCGGGCAAATCCAAGGGCACGCACGGCAAGACGCTGCACAAGCTGTCGTCCAACGAGACCCCGCTCGGTGCGAGCCCGAAGGCGAAGGCCGCCATTGAAACGGTCGCGCATAACCTTGAGCTTTATCCCGACGGCGCCGCCAACGAACTGCGCGATGCCATCGCGGAGACCTATGGGCTGCACCCCGACCGCATCATCTGCGGCGCCGGTTCGGATGAAATCCTGAGCTTTCTCGCCTACGCCTATCTTGGGGCCGGCGACGAGGCGATCTATTCCGAACATGGTTTCCTGATCTACGACATCGCGATCCGTGCGGCCGGTGCCACGCCGGTCGTTGCGCCGGAAACGGATCTGAAAACCGACGTCGACGCCATCCTCGCCCGGGTAAGCGACAAGACGAAGATGGTTTTCATCGCCAATCCGAACAATCCGACCGGAACCTACCTGCCGTTCGAGGAAGTCAAACGGCTGCACGAGGGTCTGCCTGCACACGTGCTTCTGGTTCTCGATGCGGCCTATGGCGAATACGTGCGCAAGAACGACTATGAAAGCGGGATCGAGCTCGCGGCGACGTCCGACAATGTCGTCATGACCCGGACCTTCTCCAAGGTCTACGGGCTTGCCAATCTGCGCATCGGCTGGGGCTTCGGTCCGTCGCATATCATCGATGCGCTCAACCGGATTCGCGGCCCCTTCAACGTTTCCGGTATGGCCATCGCGGCCGGGATCGCCGCGGTTCAGGACCGCGAATTCCTGACACGGGCCGTCGAACACAATGACGAATGGCTGCCCTGGGTGACTGCGGAGCTGGAAAAGCTCGGCCTGAAGGTGACGCCGAGCGTCGGCAATTTCGTGCTCGTCCACTTTCCCGATGAAGACGGCAAGCGGGCGGCAGATGCAGATGCCTATCTTCTGCAACATGGCTGCGTGCTGCGACAGGTCGCAAATTACGGCCTGCCGAATGCCCTGCGCATGACCGTCGGTTCGGAAGAAGCAAACCGGACGGTCGTCGAACATCTGAAGACATTCCTGGGACAGGCCTGAAGGCAGAACAAGAAGACATGACTGGCGCTCCCATATTCGACCGGATGGCCCTGATCGGCATAGGCCTGATCGGCTCCTCGCTCGCGCAAGTGGCGCGGCAACGCGGCCTCGTGAACGAGATCGCCATTTCGACCCGCTCGGCCGCGACCCTGCAGCGCGCGGAAGAACTCGGCCTTGGCGATCACTACGCGCTGGATGCCGCAGAGGCTGTCGAAGGCGCGGATCTGGTCATTCTCTGTGTGCCGGTAGGCGCCAACGAGGCCGTTGCCAAATGGATTGCGCCGGCCCTGAAAAAAGGCGCGATCCTGACCGACGCGGGGTCCACCAAGGAATCGGTGGTGGAGCAGGTGAGCCCGCATGTTCCGGACGGTGTGCACTTCATCCCGGGACACCCGATCGCCGGTACGGAGCATTCGGGTCCGGATGCCGGCTTCCCGACCCTGTTCGACCAGCGCTGGTGCATTCTCACGCCGCCGGAAAACACGGACCCGGACGCGCTTGCCAGGCTCAAGGCCTTCTGGGAAGGCTGCGGATCCGATGTCGATCTGATGGAGCCCAAGCATCACGACCTGGTTCTGGCGATCGTCTCCCACCTGCCGCACCTGATTGCCTACAACATCGTGGGCACCGCTGACGACCTGGCCACCGTGACCAAATCGCAGGTGATCAAGTATTCCGCATCGGGCTTCCGCGACTTCACGCGCCTGGCCGCGTCCGACCCGACCATGTGGCGGGACGTCTGCCTGAACAACAAGGAAGCCATCCTGGAGATGCTGGCCCGGTTCTCCGAAGACCTGTCCGCCATGCAGCGGGCCATCCGCTGGGGTGACGGCGAGATGCTGTTCGACCTGTTTACCCGCACCCGGGGCATCCGGCGCTCGATCATCGAGGCGGGCCAGGAAACGGACGCGCCGGACTTCGGCCGCCATGCGGCCGGGACACCGGTCAGTTCGACCGACTGACGATGAAATCCGCCAGCGCCGACAAAGTGCGGGCGTTTTCCCGGTAGGGTGCCAGCAGCTGTTCGGACTCCTGCAGTAGCGTCTTCAGTTCGGTATGGGTCTTTTCCGCGCCCCAAAGGCCCACAAGCGTGGCCTTGCCCGCTTCGGCGTCCTTGCCGGTCGCCTTGCCCATGACTTCCGGGCTGGCCTCGACATCCAGAAGGTCGTCGGCCAGCTGGAAGGCCAGGCCGATCACCTCGCCGAACCGTGTCAGCCTGTCGATGTCGTCATCGGACGCGTCGGCGACGATGGCGCCCGAGCGGCAGGCATAGCGCAGGAGCGCGCCCGTCTTCATGGACTGGAGCAGACGGATTTCGGTTTCCGAACGGTCCCGGTGCTCCGATTCAAGATCGAGCATCTGGCCGCCGGCCATGCCGCCGACACCGGCTGCCCGCGACAGTTCTCTCGACAGCCGGAGCCGGACGGCGGCATCGTCGTGAACGGTTTCGCTGCCGACGACATCAAATGCGAGCGTCAGCAAGGCATCGCCCGCCAGGATCGCCGTTGCCTCGTCAAAGGCCTTGTGCACGGTCGGTTGTCCGCGGCGCAGGTCGTCATCATCCATGGCGGGAAGATCGTCATGGATGAGCGAATAGCAGTGGATGAGTTCCAGCGCGCAAGCCGTCTGCAGGACGCCGTCATCATCGCGGCCGAACAGTCTGGCGGCCTCGACGACAAGGATGGGTCTGAGGCGTTTGCCGCCGTTGAGCGCGCCGTGACGCATGGCGTCGACCAGACGGGGTGGCCGTGCTATCTCACCGGAAATCGCCGCCGGGTCCAGAATGTGTTTCAGAACGGTTTCAATCCGGGCGCCCTGTTCGCTCAGGTGCTGCGTCAGCTCAATCGTCACGAGGTACTCCAGACCGTATTTCCGGCAATTGCAAAGTTCGGCTTTCCCTGAGACCAATTCTTTGTATCGTCAAGACCGGAATTTCAAAAAATAGATCAACCGGCTAGTTTGACCAGCCACATACCGCGCCCGGATCGGGCCATCACCTGGAGACCCGCACATGAAATTGCTGTCGAACCTGTTGCGTTCCTTCATCAAACGGGGCCGCATGCGCGTCATCGACGTGACGGGAAAGGTTCACGCGTTCGGTTCCGGCGAGGATGGTCCGACGGTGACCATCCGCCTGCATGACAAGAAGCTCTACACAGCGCTGTTCCTGAACCCGGAGCTGGCCGCAGGCGAAGCCTACATGGACGGCACGCTGACGATGGAAGAAGGGTCGACATGCTACGATTTCATGTTCCTGTTCTCCATCAACAGGGCACCGCTTGGCGCGCATCCCGTGCAGGGCCTCCTGCGCAAGGGGTGGAAGGCATTCCGGCGGCATCAGCAAAAAAACAGCGTCGAACGGGCAAAGAAGCAGGCCCGGCATCACTACGATCTGTCGACGGACCTTTACCGGCTGTTTCTTGACGAGGGCCTGAACTACAGCTGTGCCTACTACACCGACCCGGACGTGAGCCTCGAGGCGGCGCAGGACGCGAAGCTGACGCACCTGGTGGCCAAGCTCGACCTGGAAGACGGCATGGAGGTCCTGGAAATCGGTGGCGGCTGGGGATCGCTGGCTATCAGGATGGCGGAGGCCGGTGCGTGCGTCACGTCGCTGAACGTGTCACCGGAACAGGTCAAGATCGCGGAAGAACGGGTCAAGGCGGCGGGCGTGGAGGACCGGGTCAGGTTCGTGCTCAAGGACTACCGTGAATTCGAAGGGCAGTTCGACCGGATCATCTCGGTCGGCATGATGGAACATGTCGGCATCGGCCACCTGGATGAATATTTCGGCAAGATCCGGGATTGCCTGACGGATCGCGGCTATGCCGTGGTCCATTCCATCGGGCGCATGACGCCGCCGGGCACGACGGGGCCGTTCATCAGGAAATACATTTTCCCCGGCGGATACGTCCCGGCCCTGTCCGAAGTCTTTGCATCGACCGAGCGCCTCGGGTTATGGGTCTGCGACAACGAGATCCTGCGGTTGCACTACTACTATACGATCCGGGACTGGCGCATCCGCTTCGAGGAGAAGCGCGCTGTGGCAGCGGAGCTCTATGACGATGCCTTCTGCCGGATGTGGGAGTTCTATTTGTGCGCGGTCGAACTCGGGTTTCTGCACGGCTCGAACATGGTTTTCCAGCTGCTCCTGTCGAAGGAACGCGATGCCGTACCGATCATCCGCGATTTCATTCAGGACAATGAACGGAAGTTGAATGGGACGACGTAAGGCGGCAGCCGGGAGCGGCAAGGGCTCTTCCCGGGACACCCGCAAAAAGCGTTCTTTCTGGCAAAGGGTCCGGCGGCGGCTGTTGCAGCTGCTGCTGGTTGTGATCCTGTTGCCGCCCGTTCTCACGATTGTCTATTCCGTCGTGCCTCCGGTCAGCACCCTGATGCTCGCCCGCTATGTCCAGTTCCTCTGGGTCGACCGGCAATGGGTACCCCTTGAGGAGATTTCTCCCAACCTCGTCAGATCGGTCATCACCTCCGAGGACAGCGGGTTCTGCACCAATGACGGCGTGGAATGGGAGGCGCTCCAGGACCAGGTCGAGGCGCTCAGCGAGGGCGAACGCCCCCGGGGGGCCAGCACGATCACCATGCAGACCGCGAAGAACCTGTTTCTTTGGGCCGAACGCTCCTATGTCAGGAAGGCGCTCGAGTTGCCGCTTGCGCTGATGCTGGACGCAATCCTCACCAAGAAGCGGGTTCTGGAAATCTATCTCAACATCGCGGAGTGGGGCGAAGGCATCTTCGGTGCGGAAGCCGCGGCGCAGGCCTGGTTCGGCAAGCCGGCGAAGGACCTGACGCGGACAGAAGCCGCGCGTCTGGCCACCGCACTGCCCAATCCGCTCGGTCGAAACCCTGCCAATCCGTCCGCCGGGCACCGCCGTCTGGCGGCGACCAATCTCGCCCGTGTCCGGTCTTCGGGTCCGATTTTCGGCTGTGTTCTGGCGAATTAACCCTGATACAAGACGGATCAAACGGTTGCGCCTGAAAATGACCGAGAATTTTTTGTGTTTGGGGTGGCAAAACGCCGGCGTTGCCTGTATAACGCCGCGCATTCCAACACGCTGCGTGACGCCACGCCCCGGGCTGACCCGGTCCGGGCCGCGCGGTTATGGACCACGGAGAAAAACAAAATGGCAGTTCCAAAGAGAAAAACCTCGCGTATGAAGCGCGGTTTTCGCCGTTCTACGGACGCCCTTAAGCAGCCGACTTACGTCGAGGACAAGGATTCAGGCGAACTGCGTCGCCCGCATCACGTTGACCTGAAGACCGGCATGTACCGGGGCCGTCAGATCCTTTCCCCGAAAGAAGACGCATAAGCTCTTCCGCAGGGTGGATCGCCGCTTGGCAAACCAGATTGAGGCTGGCCTTGTTTCGACAGGCCGGCCTTTTTCGTTTGTCCTGAATTGGTGCCCTGAAATCTTGCCTTGAAATCGTGTCTTTGATCGTGTCAGGTCGGCGCACTCCGTGTCCGCCTCTACCGGGAGCCGCGCCATGCGCCTTTTTTCCGCACTTCCCTTCACGCTCTTTTCGCTGCTGATCTACAACGCGCTTGCTTTCACGACGGGCGCCGGCAATCCGCTGTTCTGGTCGGAGCCGATGATCTCGATCGCGATGGTTTCCGGCGCGACGTTCGAACTCCTGGCGAGCGATCTCCTGATCACGCTCGGCCTGTTCTTTCTGTTCATCGAAATCCTGAAGGCAACGCGGATCGGCACGACGGCGCTGCTCGACCACATGTTCTCGGTTCTGGTCTTCGTCGCCTACCTTGTCGAGTTTCTGGTGCTGCCGCAGGCGGCCACGTCGCTGTTTTTCATCCTGATGGTGATATCGCTGATCGACGTGATCGCAGGCTTTTCGATCTCGATCACCGGCGCGCGCCGCGACGTTTCCTTCGGTCACGGTGACGGGCATCTTTGACGCTGAAGCTTGAACTCTAGCCTCAGGCGTCCTTGGTCTCGTCGGTAATCGCGTATTTCTGGATCAGGGGAAGTTGGGTCAGGGTGAACACCAGCGTGATCGGCATGATGCCGAACACCTTGAAGCTGACCCAGAAATCCGTCGAGAAACTGCGCCAGACGATCTCGTTGATCGCTGCCAGCACGAAGAAGAAGATACCCCAGCGAAAGGTCAGCTTGCGCCAGCCCTCGTCCGTCAGCTTGAAGGCGCTGTCAAAGACGTAGCCGAGCAATGCCTTGCCGAAGAAGAGGCCGCCAAGCAGGACGGAACCGAACAGGCAGTTCACGATGGTCGGTTTCAGCTTGATGAAGAGTTCATCATGCAGCCACAGCGTCAGCGCGCCGAAGACCAGGACGACGACGCCGGAAACCAGCGGCATGATCGGCAGGCGGCGCGTCAGCCACAGCGAGACGGTTAGGGAAATCGAGATGGCGACCATGAAGGCCGCCGTTGCCAGGAAAATCGGCTCGCCGACGACCTGCAGAACCGGAAACGCGTTGGCAATCTGCTCGCCGCGCGAGTTGAACAGGAAGAACACGCCGAGCGGACCCAGTTCAAGCGCCAGCTTCAGGAGCGGCGACAGCTCCTTGCGGGTCGGATCGTTCGGGTCGTGTTCCAATTCCATAATGCCGATGCTCCAGATCAGGTGTTTCCGGGAAATAGGGGCAAGGGGGCACCGAGGTCAAGGCTCAGCGGAATACAGAATCGCAAAAATGTCCCGGGTCTATCGTTTCCGCCCGGCGACCACGTGGATGTTCAGCAAGGCAAAAAAGCGATGGTTCTTGTCGCGGTCTTCCAGGTCCGCGTAGAAGGTCCCGGCTTCGGCTGCCGGGATCCTCTCCTCCGCAACACAGCGCTGAAGGGTTTCGGTGAGATCGAAGATGATCTCGGCGTCGGCAAGCCTTTTCAACAGAACGGGATGAACGCTGTGGTGGGTAATGGCGAGGTGGCCGCCAACGAGGTCGACAAGCTCCCGGCCGATCATCGGATTGAGAAATCCGTTTCTGAAGGCGTCCTCGGCATGGCGGGAAATCCCGGCGAGATCCGACCCGATGACGAAACTGCTCCAGTCAGGTTCCGAGGCACAGACGATGCCGCCGGGGCGCACGATCCGCGCCATTTCACCGATCGCCGTTGCGGGATCTGGGATGTGTTGGAGGGACCGGTCGATCCGCGCCGCGTCGAACAGAGCCGGATCGCATCCAAGCGCATGAATGTCGCCCTGGCGCACGGTGATGGACGGGTCCGCGGCCCCAAGTACGTCGGCGACATGGCGCTGTGCGGCCTTGACGAAACTGTCGCTCAGATCGAACCCGGTGACGCCGCCGCCAGGCACCAGCTGCTTCAGCCGCGGCAGATCGAAGCCGAGGCCGCAGGCGAGGTCGGCAACCCTGCTGTCCGGGCCAAGGACCAGCGCCTCATAGGAGGTTCTCTTGTAGGTCTGGAAGTCCGGCAGGCGCTCCATCAATGACAGGCAGGTCTCCAGCTTTGCCAGGTTGACGGCATTGTCCACCCGTCTGAAACCGTCTGCGAGAAAGGTCATGGCGTTGTCCTTGCGCTGATGTCATATGCCTTGCGGGCCGGAATCTGCTATCTATCAGGCAATCGAGTTGAAAAGAACACACGGGTCCCCGAAATGCGCGCAATCCTTTGCCTGGTCCTGCTGATTGGCCTCATGCAACCGGCATGGGCGGTGAAACAGGTGAACTGGCAGGATCTGATCGACCCGGTCGCGGCCGATTTCGATGATCCCTTCGCCGCGCTCGGTCTCGCCGAGCTGAGATCACTCGGCACGGTTCTGCGGCTGCGCAAGCTGCTCGCAGATCCCGGTCTTGAAAATAATTCGCGGGCGGATGCCGCGGATCGGCTCGATCGCGAAGAGGCGAAACTGGCAGCGTCCGGCGTCGACACTGACGGGCTTTTGTCGCGCCGGCAGGAAATCGGCCGCAAGCGCGCGGAAGCGGTGATGGCGGGAAATCCCGATCTTGACGGCAGGCGCATCTCGATCGCCGGCTATGTTATTCCCGTTCTCGGCGCGGAGAACGCATCCTCCACCGGTTATCTTGTTCCGGAACGGGGCATGTGTTCCCACACGCCCGCTCCGGACCCGAACCAGATGATCCGCTACACACTAGCAACGGATTGGACGGCCGATTCCCTCTACGAACCGGTCGAACTTGTCGGCACGCTCAGTATCAGGCCGACCCGGCAGGAGATCACCCTGATCGACGGACAGGTGGAGATGATCGCCGTCTTCGACATGCAGGTCACGGCAGTCGTGCCGCGTGCGCAGAAAGAACCCGGCACGGCGGAGAGGTCTTTTCTCCACTTCAAGCCTCCGCAGACGCGATGAAGGCGTCACCTTCCGACGCTCGGTCCCGGTGAGACGAGCCAAGCGTCTTCGAAATCTACACCCCGTTGCCAGACTGCCTTGGGACACGCATTGTGTTCCAGCGCCTCTCGTAAGGTAAGATGCGATGTGTGCTTCGGAGGAGAGCGGCCATGATGCTATTGAAAATCGGCTCGCAAGGCGAGGCCGTGGAACAGGTGCAAGGCGGCCTGAACCACGCGGGTGCCTCGATCTACCCTGAGCTGGAGACGGACGGGATCTTCGGTGGCAAGACCCATGCCAGGGTGGTCGAGTTCCAGGGCAAGAACGGTTTGGCCAAGGACGGCATCGTCGGACAAAAGACCAAAGGGGCGCTGGACAAGTTCATCGAGGCTTTTCTCAACCACATCAAGACACTGACACCGCCGGCCGATGAGCAGGCCGCGCGCGACCGCATCGTCGACATTGCGCGCAAGATGCATGCAAGACATGGCTGGCGGCTCTCCGACCAGCTCGGGGCGGACCGACAGCGGATCGCGATGAACTATCAGGCCGACAGCACCACCAAGGAACGCCAGGGCGGCGCCATCCTTGCGCAGATCGCCATGCTGACCGGCAACCCCGGTATCCAGGCGCATCGATGTCTTCATATTTCGGACGCCGACGTCCAGCGCTATGCCGCCGCACTGCCGCCGATGGATATCGGCAAGTGGTGCGGGGCCTTTGTCTTTGCTGTCTACAAGCTTGCCGGGCTGAAGATCGGGTCCTGGCCCATGGTGAGCACGGCAGCACCAAAACAAGGAAAGCAAACGCTGTTCACGACCGTGATGAAGGCGTCGGACGTGAAGCCCGGCGACTACGGGGTTGCGAACTGGGGCAAGGACCCGGTCACGAAGAAACCGGGTGAAAACCACCACTTCCTCGTGGTGAAGGTCAACGGCGACGAGCTGACGACAATCGAGGGCAACGTCAATTTCCGGGTCAACGACACGTTCGCGCCGCTCACCATCGTGCAACGCGACAAATACTCGATCCACGGTATCTTGAAAGACCCGCAAAAGGACAGCGGCTTCGGCCGGCCGATCTGGTCAAAGGTGCTGTGAGCTGCCGCCGCAGTCCGGTTTAGGTCGGACTTGATCTGGTAAGGCGGTCCGCAGTCAATAAACTTGTCATTCCGGCTGAAGCGCAGCGGAAGGCCGGGATGGCAAATGGCTGGGAGAACCCGTCATTCCGGACAAGTGCAGCGCCCGCTGCGCGCCGATCCGGAAACCGGATGTATTTTGCACCGAAGGCGCGGCTTGTTCTGGTCGTATCGACAAGAGTGTTCGCTTCGCTCACGCAGATTTCTGGATACCCGATCAAGCCGGGCACAGGTTCCAGATCAGCGTTCGGCATCGCCTCACTTGTCTGGAATGCTAGTTGGGGAACGTCACGCCCGACAACGACGGTCCACTTGGGCTCGTTACGACGACGCGCTCAATTGTGTTCAAATGATCTGATGACAAATCGGGGAAGCGTTTCCGTATCCCGATTTGGCCCCTCAAGCAACTATGCCGCTTTCTCATATACTTACATTCGAAAGCGCTTTCCCACCCGGACAGCAGTGGAATCAACTCCGGCATGACTGGCAAAAAAAGAGCGCCTCGCGGGCGCTCTTTTCAGATTTGTAGATGTCCGCAGACGTCCAATCAGCCGTTGGCGACGTACTGGCCGCCGTTGATGGTCATGACCGCGCCGGTCATGAAGGCGGCGGCGTCGGAGGCCAGGTAGACCACGGTCTGGGCGATTTCTTCCGGGTGGCCGAGGCGGCCGACCGGGATATTGGAGACAATCGACTCCAGCACCTTTTCCGGCATGGCGGCAACCATGTCGGTGTTGATGTAGCCCGGGCAGACGCAGTTCACGGTGATGCCCTTGAAGGCGTTTTCCTGGGCCAGCGCCTTGGTGAAGCCGATCACGCCGGCCTTGGCTGCCGAGTAGTTCGTCTGGCCCATCTGGCCTTTCTGGCCGTTGATCGACGAGATGTTGATGATGCGGCCGGAGCCGCGTCCGCGCATGCCGTTGATGACCGGATGGGTCATCGTGAACATGGAATCCAGGTTGGTGGACAGCACGGCGCGCCACTGGTCGAAGTCCATCTTGTGGAACATGCCGTCACGGGTGATGCCGGCATTGTTGACCAGCACCTCGACCGGGCCGAGTTCGCTTTCGACCTGGGCAATTCCGGCAGCGCAGGCTTCGGGGTCGGAGACATCCCATTTATAGACATGGATACCGGTTTCCGCCTTGAAGGCTTCCGCCTTTTCGGTGTTGCCCGCGTAGGTGGCTGCCACGGTGTAGCCGGCGTCCTTCAGCCCGCGCGAGATTGCCTCGCCGATGCCGCGTGTTCCGCCCGTGACCAGTGCGACCTTGCTCATTCCCCTTCCTCCTGACTACCAGTTGGCCTCTTGGAGCTATGGCTCCCGGCTCTTCAACAGAGTGTTTTGTCTAAAACTTCGGTGCTTGGACCACGGCCGGACGGTGCCGGCCATGATCCTTGTCAAATCCGCGCGATCAGCGCTCCAGGCACATGGCAACGCCCATGCCGCCGCCGATGCACAGGGTTGCGAGGCCCTTCTTGGCGTCGCGGCGATTCATCTCGTGCAGCAGGGTCGTCAGAATGCGCGCGCCCGATGCGCCGATCGGGTGGCCAATGGCGATCGCGCCGCCGTTCACGTTGACGATGTCGGGGTTCCAGCCCATGTCCTTGTTGACGGCACAGGCCTGTGCGGCAAAGGCTTCGTTGGCTTCAACGAGGTCCAGATCGGCTGCGGCCCAGCCGGCTTTCTCCAGCGCCTTGCGGGAGGCGGGGATCGGGCCCGAGCCCATGATGGCCGGATCGACGCCGGCGGTTGCCCAGGACGCAATCCGGGCGAGCGGCGTCAGACCGCGCTTTTCAGCTTCGGCAGCGCTCATGACCAAGATCGCAGCGGCACCGTCATTGATGCCGGACGCGTTGGCGGCGGTCACGGAGCCTTCCTTGGTGAAGGCCGGGCGCAGCTTGGCAACGCTCTCAAGGGTCGCGCCGTGACGGATGTATTCGTCGTCCTCGACCACTTTCTCGGCCCGGCGTTCCTTGACGGTCACGGGCGTGATCTCGTCCTTGAACTTGCCGGCTTTCTGGGCAGCCTCGGCCTTGTTCTGGGAGGCGACGGCGAATTCGTCCTGCTGATCGCGGTTGATCTGCCATTTCTCGGCAACGTTCTCCGCCGTCTGGCCCATATGGTAGCCATTGAAGGCGTCCCACAGACCGTCCTTGATCATCGTGTCGATCATTTTGTAATCGCCCATCTTGTAGCCATTGCGCATATGCGCAGCATGGGGCGACAGCGACATGTTTTCCTGGCCGCCGGCCATCATGATCGTGGCATCGCCGGTCTGGATCTGCTGCGCTGCAATAGCAACGGTGCGCAAACCGGATCCGCAAACCTGGTTCAGGGTCCAGGCGGATGAACTGTCGGCAATGCCGGCATTGATCGCGGCCTGGCGTGCCGGGTTCTGTCCCTGCGCGGCTGTCAGGACCTGACCGAACACGACTTCGTCGATGTCTCCGCCTTCGACGCCCGCCTGCTCCATTGCGGCTTTCATGACGATTGTGCCCAGATCATGCGCCGGAACGTTGGCGAATGAACCGTTGAAAGATCCAACAGGCGTGCGGGTCGCGCTGACAATGACGATATCTGTGGAAGCGCTCATACTACTCTCCAGAACTGATGGCCGAATGGCCGTAGACGGACGGTGCCTAGAGGGCACTTTTCGATCCTCAATTATGGGAGGACTAGAAACTGCCCGGGATACGGTGTCAACCGTAACAGCCCTTATCCGGGGGGTCTTTTCGCATTTGCGGCATAATCCTTTCGTCAGCGCACATAAAAAGAGTGGCACGATCCGATACGATTGGCTTAGTCTCTTAGTCGGAGGAGGCGGCACGTCGGCGAAAGCACTGTCGCCACATGGAAAACTAGCCGTAAGGCTGACAGGCGGAAATGACGAATGGCTAAGACAACCGAGCCTACAATCATCAAGAAATACGCCAACCGGCGGCTCTACAACACGGGCACCAGCACCTATGTCACGCTTGAGGATCTTGCGGTGATGGTGAAGGGAGAAGAAGACTTTGTGGTCTACGACGCCAAAACGGGAGAGGACATCACCCGGTCGGTGCTCACGCAAATCATTTTCGAACAGGAAGGCAAGGGCCAGAACCTTCTGCCCGTCACCTTCCTGCGGCAGCTCATCCGCTTTTACGGCGACAGCATGCAGGGACTGGTTCCGAGCTTTCTCGAATATTCGATGACATCGCTCACCAAGGAACAGGAAAAGCTGCGCTCGCAAATGAGCGAGGCATTCGGGGCGACCGCATTCGACGCGATCGAGGATCAGGTGAAGCGGAACACCGAGATGTTCGAGCGGGCCATGAAAATGTTCATGCCGTTCCCGACCGGCGAATCGGGAAATTCCTCGACCGCCGGATCAACGCCCGCCGCCGATGCCAAGAAGAGTGCATCCGGCCCCGGCGAGCTTGATGACATGAAGCGGCAGCTGGAAGAAATGCAGAAGAAGATCAACCAGCTTTCGGACAAATCCTGACATCCGGCCAAGGTTGCCGATCAGAATGAATGACGGCAGGAAGCGGGTTGCCGCTTCCTGCCGTTGTTTTTCCGGGCGCTGTTTTCACATTTGAGCGTCAGCCGCAATCGGCGACCAGACCGGCCGTTTCGATCCCGGCCACGGCGCAGGCTTCGTCGTTTTCGGAGGTGTCGCCGGTGATGCCGACAGCGCCGAGTGTTTCACCTGCATCGTTCCTGACCAGAACGCCGCCCGGCACCGGTATGATGTTGCCGCCCGCGGCGCCGTTGAGCGCATTGACGAAATGAGGACGCGTTTCCGCGTTGGCGTTCAGCCACCGGGTTCCGGTGCCGACCGCAAGCGCGCCGTTCGCCTTGCCGGTCGCGATCTGGGGACGCAGGTTGGACGAGCCGTCCTGCCGCTTCAGGGTCACGACATGACCGCCCGCATCCAGAACGACAACAGTGAGCGGCTTCAGGCCCAGCTCGGCCGCTTTTGCAAATGCGGCGGAAGTGATGGTCTCTGCCGTTGAAAGTGAAATGCCATTTGCCATTGAATGTCGTCCTTTTGAAGGTTCATAACGGGGCGGGGCAAACACTTTTCTCAAGTCGCGCTACGTACGGCACCAGCCGCGCTCAGCTGTGTGCGCCCCATTTGCATGTTTGCGCATTTGCCGGTCACTCCTTAAGGTGCTGCCCTCAATCAGGGCTTGCTAGCAGACAAGAGCGCAGGCGAATAGGTGGCTTCGCCGAGAAACTTCTGCGGCGAAACGGAACAAGTGATGTGAAATTCGGGTTGGAGGAATTCAGTGAAGCGTGATTTTCAGGCCCCGGGCCGCTCGCCGGTCTTTGCGCGTAACGCGGCGGCTGCAACCTCTCACCCCCTGGCGACAAGCGCCGTTCTGGAAGTTCTGCAAAACGGCGGCAATGCCGTCGATGCGGCAATCGCCGGGGTCGCGGTGCAATGTGTCGTCGAAACGCACATGACCGGTATCGGCGGTGACTGCTTCGCGATCGTGACCGAGCCCGATGGCCGGCTCACCGGTTTCAACGGGTCCGGTGCGGCGCCAAAGGCCGCGTCGCCCGAACGCCTCGCGGAACTGGGTGTGAAGGAGATTACCGACACGTCTGCCCATGCCGTCACCGTGCCCGGAGCCGTCCGGGCGTGGGAAACGCTGCTGTCGGCCCATGGCACGCGATCCTTCAAGGAGCTCTTCAAGCGCGCCATCGAATATGCCCGCGACGGGTTCCCCGTGGCTCCGAGAGTTGCGCGCGACTGGGCGCAGAACGTTGCCAAGCTTTCAGAGGATGAGATCTCGGCCGCGCGCTACCTGATCAACGGCGCGGCACCGGAAACCGGCACCATCTTGAAATACCCGCATCTGGCCGACACGCTCGAACGGATCGCGGAAGGCGGCGCGGACGCTTTCTACAGCGGCGACATCGCCCGTGACATCGTGTCAGCGCTCCAGGCCAAGGGCGGCCTGATGACCGAAGACGATCTTGCCGCATGTCACACGACCGCCGTTGCCCCCGTCATGCGCGACTACAAGGGCTACTCGGTCGCCGAACTTCCGCCGAACGGACAGGGGGTCATCGCACTGGTGATCCTCGGGATTCTCGAAAAGTTCGATCTGGAAAACATGGACCCGCTCGGCCCGGAACGGTTTCACCTGGAAATGGAGGCCTCGCGCATCGCCTACGCGGTCCGGGACAAGTTTGTCACCGACCCGAACTACATGGATGTGTGCCACACGCGGCTGATCGGGTCAGACTACATCGACCAGCTCGCAAGCCTGGTGTCGCTGGAGAGCCGCACCTTCCCGATTCCCGAGGCCTCCCTTTCGCCGCAGACAGACACGGTCTACCTGAGCGTCGTCGACAAGGACGGCCTTTCGGTTTCCTTCATCAATTCGCTGTTCAGCGATTTCGGCTCGGGGATCGTCGCCCCTGCAAGCGGCGTGCTGCTGCATAGCCGCGGGAAGTCGTTCAGGGCCGCGCCGGGACACGCGAATTCGATCGATGGCGGCAAACGGCCACTGCACACGATCATTCCCGCCATGGTGCTGAAGGATGGTGCCCCGTTTCTGTCGTTCGGGGTGATGGGCGGACAATATCAGGCCTGCGGTCACGCGCATCTGCTGACGAACATCATCGATTACGGCATGGACGTGCAGGCCGCGATCGACTTTCCGCGCATGTTCTTCGATCTGGACACCCACGACCTCCAGGCGGAACGGCTCGTGCCTCCGTCAACCGTCGACGGCCTGAAGGCACGCGGCCATACGGTCGTTCCGGCGTCCGGTCCTATCGGCGGCAGCCAGGCGATCATGATCGACAAGGCACGTCATCTCCTGACCGCAGGCTCCGATCCGCGCAAGGACGGGCACGCCGCCGGTTACTAGCGCAGCGGTGCTTGTCCCTGTTTGCAGATCGGCGGCTGGAATCAATGGGAGGGAAGCGGACTCAGGCCGAGAGGGACACCGTGTGCGTCCGCTCGTCGTCCTCGTAGGCGGACGCAGCGGCGTATTGCCGGACATGGTCTTCGCGTTCCAGCAGTGTTTCATGATGAAATTCGCGCCCGGCCAGCAACTGCGTTGCGTATTCCGCGTCCGCGCCGTGATAGGTGTTGCGCAGCGCGGCGGAGGCGACATGGACGGGAACCATCGGAAGATCGGAAAACTGGCGTGAAACCGCCAGGGCGTCTTCCATCTGTGTCAACGGCGCATCAAGGGGTTTCTGCCGCGTACGCATCGCATGGACGGCGGGAACAGGTGTGACAATCATATTCCATACTCCGTGTTGGGCCAGACCGTGGCCATCGTGTCGGAGGTCCGGTGTTTCCGGATCTGGGTTCAATATAGGTATCGAATCAGCCGGCAAATGTGCTGGAGATCACTTATGTGCCGACTTGACGCAGATTTGCCTGCCACGTGAAAAAAAGACCCGGAGCAAATTGCTCCGGGCCAGGAACTCCAGTGGTACTTCTGGAAATCAAGAAAGTGTCAGCGGTCGGTCCGGATCAGATGCCCGGCTGCGCGCTGCCTCGGCAGCGCGGCGGTGGCGCGATAGGCGTCGGCGCAGAGCTCTGGAACCGATCGGCGGCGCGGCCGCTCCTGAAGCTCGATCTCGCCTGACGCGAGCAGGTGGGCGAGGAAAACCGAATTGGGGTGATAGTCCCGGAAGAAGGTCTCAGGCTCGCTGCGGTGCTCCGGCTCGGGCGGCGGCGGCAGGTAACCTGCAAAATCGCCCTCGGACCCGGACCGCGCCTCTCCCGAAGAGGGACGCTGGCGCCTCACAATGGAACGGCCTGTTGCACTTACCGGGTTCACTCGCACTAAAAAACGCCTCGTTGTTTCAAAATGGCACGCTCAGTGCCTTCCTGCCTGAAACGCCGCAATCCTTATGCCAATATAAGATGCCGTTAACCTTTTGCCCGCGGAATCCGGCCAAAACGAGGTCACAAAAGTTAACGGCTTGGTGCTTTGGGAGACAGTTTGCGTGATCGCGGGGCGTACGAGCCCATGGACACGGCGTGCTGGAGCGCGCAATTCCGGGCAAAGCAGACCCGCCCGCAGCCTGGTTGACGCCTACCGGTTGGGGGGCGGTCACCCTGCTTACACTCGCAACTGCATTTACCGTTGCGGGTGAATTTCGGAGCGAGTACGAAGCGGCGCGCTGGATTGCGACCGGTTGCGGCCCGGAAAAATCCGGGCCTGTTCAGGTTGCTTCCGGATCCTTGCCGGTCCACGCGGTCCGGTCGATATCCAGATCGGCGAACTTGTCCGGATTGAGCACCGGCCGGTCGACACCCGCACGGATCTGCTCCTTGAAGTCGTCAAGGATCCGCTTCGCCGTCGGGAACAGCATCATGAGTGCCAGCAAGTTGACGACAGCCAGCACGCCCATCAGCGGATCGGAGAAGAAGAAGACCGCCGTTGCGTCCGGTGCATGTCCCGAAATCCCGGTGGAAATTTGCCGCCGGGACGCAACAAAAAAAACGCGGCCGATGCAGCCGCGCTTTTCGTAAATTCTCTTGTCTGATGGCTTAAGCGGTCAGAGCGCCCTGTGCCTTGTCGACCAGAACCTTGAACGCGTCAGGCTGGTTGATGGCGAGATCGGACAGGACCTTGCGGTCGACTTCAACGCCGGCCTTGTTCAGACCGTCAATGAAACGGCCGTAGGTCATGCCGTGCTGGCGGGTTGCCGCGTTGATGCGCTGGATCCAAAGCGAGCGGAACGTGCGCTTTTTGGCCTTGCGGTCGCGGTAGGCGTACTGTCCTGCCTTCTCGACGGCCTGCTTGGCAACGCGGATGGTGCTCTTGCGGCGGCCGTAATAACCCTTGGCGGCCTTCAGAACTTTCTTGTGGCGAGCGTGGGCGGTGACGCCCCTTTTGACGCGTGACATTTAGATGATCTCCTTGGGGCTGGCTTTATGCGTAGGGCAGGAACTGCTTCACGATGCGTGCATCCTGATCGCTGAGCGTGGTTGTTCCACGTGCGTTGCGGATGAACTTGTTCGTGCGCTTGATCATGCCGTGGCGCTTGCCGGCCTGCGCGGTTTTCACCTTGCCGGTCGCGGTCACCTTGAAGCGCTTCTTGGCGCCGGATTTCGTCTTCAGCTTGGGCATTTTGCATCCTTTCCTTGGCGCATCCGCATCGAGCGGGTGCTTTTTTGTTGGAGCATTCAGAGCCGACACGGCATGCCCTTTTCTGCCGGGAGGACCTGCATTTGCATGCAGAAGTCCAGTCCACGACGAGCCGGACGACTCTGGACCGGGCGCTTATATGGGAGGTTTCGGCGGATTGCAACCGGATTCGGGGCAGAACGCGTCGAAAGTCGCGGGGCGGATTTCCCGCCCGGCGACAGATTTTTCGTGTCCTCGCGCTTCACGGCAAACTCATGCCGCAATCCTGCACTCATCCTTGGCTGCATTGAGACGTGCCGTGACGGTCTCCGTATCCCCGGTGGTTCCCTGGACCGAGATGAAGCGGATGTCCTGGATGCCAAGAAAGGAAAGAAGGAAACGCAGGTAGGGTTCGACGAAATTGGCCGCAGAGAAGGGCTGGCCCTCAAGATAACCTTCCGCGCCATAGGCGCAGATGACCACGGCGCGGCGGGTTCTGGCGAGCCCCGCGAAAGCGCCGTCCTGATAGGAAAAAGTATGGCCCATCCGGACGATCTGGTCGATCCAGGCCTTGAGAGCGGCCGGGACACTGAAATTGTAGATCGGGGCGGTGATCAGAAGCGTGTCGGCTTCCTGCAGTTCACCGATCAGCGTGTCGGACAGTTCGGTCGCGGCCTTCAGGTCGCCGGTCATTTGTTCCGCCGGCGTATAAAAGCCTTCGATCGTCTTCTGGCTGATGATCGGGATCGAGCCATCGGCCACCTGCCGGGAGATGACCCGGCAGCCGGGATGCTTCTCCCGGAAGCAGGTTTCGAAATGATCAGCCACGGCAGCAGAATGCGAGCCGGTCCGGCGGGAGCTGGAATTGATGCGCAAGAGCAGTGTCATTGGAGGTCTCCTTTGTGGCAGGCCCAAAGCTATTTCTGCGCTGGTGCAAGAAAAACACGATAGCACGCAGCAGAATCGTGCGTAAAATGCACGAATGGACATTCAATCTCTCAAGACATTGCTTCTCGTGCGGGATATCGGCAGCATCGCCGGGGCCGCCCGAGCCCTGGATGTCGATGCCTCCAGCGTGTCGCGGATCGTTGCCAATGCGGAAAAGGACCTCGGCGTCCGGATCTTCCAGCGCAGCACGCGGAAACTGGCGCTGACGGAAGAGGGCGGGCGCTATCTGCAAAGGATCGCGCCGCTGCTGGAAGAGCTTGAAACGGCGGCGGAGGAAGCGGCGTCGCAGGGCGCGTTGCCGAAAGGCACGCTGAAGATGACAGCGTCCGTCGCCTTCGCGCAGGAGGGTATCATGCCGGTCCTGCCGCTGTTCCAGGAGCGTTATCCGGATCTGTCGGTCGAGCTCTACCCGTCCGACTACAACATGGACCTGCTTGCGGAAGGGCTCGACCTGGCGGTCCGGCTGGCGGCTGCTCCGAAGGGGGATCTGATTTCCACCCGGCTGTTTTCGTCGCACTACCGTGTGGTGGCGTCGCCCGCTTATCTTGAAAAGCATGGTCCGGTCGGTACGCCGCGGGATCTTGCCGATCACAATTGCCTGTGTTTCGCGCTGCCGGGATTCCGCAACAGCTGGAAGTTCCGGAGCGAGGACAGCGGGCCCTTCGAAGTCGATGTTGCGGGCAAGACGGTGATCGCGAGCGCGCTCTCCCTGCGCGAGGCCGCCCGCCTCGGCATGGGTGTTGCGCTCCTGGCCAACTGGCTGATCCGGGACGATCTCAAGGACGGCCGTCTTGTTGATCTCTTTCCGGCGCATGATTGCGCGGCAACCGATTTCGACACGGCCGCCTGGATCCTCTATCCGAGCAAGGCCTTCCTGCCGCGAAAGGTCCGGGTCATGATCGATTTCCTGAAAGCGGAGCTGCGGTGAAATTCGGTCTGCGGCACCAGTTCCGGTTGCTCGTCGGCACGCCGGGGCTCCCCGGTCCCGGGTCTCACGATGTTCGCCCAGGGAGACGATGGAGGGTGTTGGTCCGTCTCCCCGTTTGTCATTCCGGACAAGTGAGGCTGAGCCGAACGCTGATCCGGAATCCAGAAATCAGCGTGAGCGGAGCGGACTCGGATCTTTCTTTTGCGCAAGAGGCCGCGCTTTCAGCGCGCATTATGTCTGGATTCCGGATCAGCGCGCAGCTGACGCTGCACTTGTCCGGAATGACGGGCGCTCGGTTTTTTTCACCCCGACTGACCGGAGTTCGCGCCGGGACCGGGCAGGTACTGACCCGGCGGTTTTTCGGTTGCCCGTCGGCACGTCGGGGCTCTCCGGCCCCGGGTCTCACGATGTTCGCCCGGGGAGACGATGGAGGGTGTTGGTCCGTCTCCCCGTTTGTCATTCCGGACAAGTGAGGCTGAGCCGAACGCTGATCCGGAATCCAGATATGAGCGTGAGCGGAGCGAACCCGGATCTTTCTTTTGTGCAAGAGGCCACGCTTTCAGCGCGCATTATGTCTGGATTCCGGATCAGCGCGCAGCTGACGCTGCACTTGTCCGGAATGACGGATCTCTCTGATTTTTCACCCCGACTGAGCGGAGTACGCGCCGGGACCGGGGAGGTACCGACCCGGCGGTTTTTCGGTTGCCCATCGGTGCGTGGGGGCTCCCCGGTCCCGGGTCTCACGATGTTCGCCCGGGGAGACGATGGAGGGTGTTGCTGTGTCTCGCCGTCTTTCCGGAAGGACGAGGCTCTTTTTCTTGTCATCCCTGCGAAGGCAGGGATCCAGTAACCTCCTGTCCGGCCGTTGTTCTCTTATGCGCGCCGCATGGATTGCAGGGTCCCGGTCTTGCCGCTTGTGCGACAAACCGGGATGGGAACCACTAGGCGGCCGATTCTTCGAGACGCACGCAAGCGTGCGTCTCGGTAGGAGGGTTGAACCGGATGAAGGCCCGGTCCGCGTCAGGCGTTGACGTCGACGACGACGCGGCCCTTGACCTGGCCTTTCAGGATATCGGCGCCAAGCCCGGGCAGATCTTCGAGCGTGGCCGGCTGGATCATGGCTTCCAGCTTGTCCATTGGCAGATCATTTGCCAGCCGCTCCCACGCCTTGAGGCGGGCATCGTAGGGCTTCATGACGCTGTCGATGCCGAGCAGGTTGACGCCGCGCAGAAGGAACGGAATGACGGTTGCCGGTAGCGCCGCGCCGCCTGCCAGGCCGACAGCTGCGACAGACGCGCCGTATTTCATCTGGCCGAGCACGCGGGCCAGCATGGCACCGCCGACCGCGTCCACGCATCCGGCCCATGTTTCGGCTTCCAGCGGACGCTTGACGGTTTCATTGACGTCGTCGCGCGGAACGATGGTGCTGGCGCCCAGGGACTTCAGGTAGTCCCAGGTGCTTTCGCGGCCCGTCACGGCGGCGACTTCATAACCGAGATTGGCGAGAATGGCGGTCGCGACCGAGCCGACGCCGCCGGCCGCACCGGTCACCAGAACGGGTCCGTCGCCCGGTTTCAGGCCGTGGTCTTCCAGGGCCATGACGGCGAGCATGGCCGTGAAGCCCGCCGTGCCGACGGCCATGGCGTTGCGGGTCGAGATGCCTTCGGGCAGCGGCACGAGCCATTCGCCCTTCACGGAGGCCTTCTGGGCGTAGCCGCCCCACCAGACCTCACCGACACGCCAGCCGGTGAGGACCAACTTGTCGCCAGGCTTGTACCAGTCGTCCGAGGATTCCAGGACCGTGCCAGCAAAGTCAATGCCGGGCACGTGGGGGTAGTTGCGCACCAAACCGCCACCCGGACCGACACACAGACCGTCCTTGTAGTTCAGCGTGGAGTATTCGACGGCGACGGTGACATCGCCTTCCGGCAAGCGGCTGTCGTCAAGCTCCTGAACCGACGCGGAGGTCTTGCCTTCGTCGTTCTTTTCAACGAGGAGTGCTTTGAAAGTCATGGTCAAACTGCCCTGTTAGCTGGTGTTTTCCGTCATCGTCCTGGCGTCCTCGCGCAGAACAAACTTCTGTATCTTGCCGGTCGCCGTTTTCGGCAATTCGGTGAAGACGATCTTTTTCGGTCTCTTGAAACCGGCCATATGCGCGCGGCAGAAGTCGATCAGTTCATCTTCCGTCAAGGTGCTGCCGTCCTTCAATTCGACAAAGGCGCACGGCACTTCGCCCCATGTACCGTCCGGCAGGGCGACGACCGCCGCAAGCACGACATCGGGATGCCGGTGCAGAACGCCCTCCACTTCGACGGAGGAAATGTTTTCGCCGCCTGAGATGATGACGTCCTTCAGCCTGTCTCGGATCTGGACATAACCGTTGGGATGGCGCACGGCCGCATCGCCCGACTTGAAGTGGCCGCCGGAGAAGGCTTCGGACGTTGCCGCCTCGTTCTTGTAGTAGCCCTTCATGACGGTGTTGCCGCGAATGACGATCTCGCCCTGCGTCTCGCCGTCCATCGGAACCGGTTCGCCGGTGTCCCGGTCGACGACATCCACCGTTTCCGTCATCGGAAAGCCGACCCCTTGCCAGGATTGCAACTCCGCCTGCTCGTCGGCGGACAGGTCTTCCCATTCCTCGCGCCACAGGCACTGAACGACGTGGCCGTAGGTTTCCGTCAGTCCGTAGACCTGCATGACTTCGAAGCCGAGCGCCTTCGTTGCCGCCAGCACGGCCGCCGGGGGTGGTGCGCCCGCCGTCATGATCTTGACGGGTGCGGAAAGCGGCCGCCTGTCATCTTCCGGGGTGTTGACCAGCATGGACAACACGATCGGTGCGCCGCCGAGATGGGTGATCCCGAAGCGGTCGATCAGGTCGAATACGGCCTTGCCGCTGACCTGGCGGATGCACACGATTGTTCCGGCCATCAGTGTCATGGCCCAGGCGTGGCACCAGCCGTTACAGTGGAACATCGGCACGGTGTAGAGATAGACCGGGTGCCGCGGGAGCTCCCAGGCGACCGGCGTTCCCATGGCCATGAGATAGGCGCCGCGATGGTGGTAAACCACACCCTTGGGGCGTCCGGAGGTTCCCGAGGTGTAGTTGAGCGCCAGGGCCTGCCATTCGTCGTCCGGACCGGCCCATGCGAAGGCGGGATCGCCCTTCTCGATCAGGCCGGCATAGGTTTCCGTGCCCAGCCTGTCGCCGCCCGGCGCATGGGGATCGACGATGTCGACGACCGGCAGGCTCTTGCCGTTCAGCGCGAAAGCGGCCTTGACGACGCCGGAAAAGGCCGTGTCGGCGATCACCAGCCGGGCATCGCCGTGATCGAAGATGTAGGCGACGGTTTCGGCTTCGAGACGGATATTGATCGTGTTGAGCACCGCCCCCGTCAGCGGGACGGCGTAGTGAAGCTCGAAGAGCTCCGGCGTGTTGGCGGCCAGAACGGAGACCGTGTCGCCCGGGCCGATGCCCATGTCCTTCAGGCTCGAGGCCAGGCGGCGCACCCGCTCATGTACCTCGCGCCAGGTGAGGCGCAGGTCGTTGTAGACCAGCGCGGTCTTTTCCGGGAAGATCGCCGCCGTGCGTTCCAGGAACGACAGGGGAGACAGCGGCACATGGTTGGCCGTCTGCCGCGGGAGCGCTTCGTAATGTTCTTTCATCGCTACCCCCCCTGATTGGTGAATGCCGTTTCCCAGACCGTTGCCGAGCGCATGCCGTGCGGCGTGTCCACCTGGACCTTGGTGCCGTCGTCCCAGTGGGTCATCCTGACCATGCCGATCGCGACATTGGTGCGAAAGTCCGGTGAGTAGGCCGCGGAGCTGACGGTGCCGACCTGTTTGCCGCCGGCGATCACCGGCCACAGGTCGTCGCAGGACGGGACCGGATCACCGTCGATGGCGATGCTGCGGATCTGCCGCACCGGACCTTCAACGGCAACACGCAGCAAGGCGTCGCGGCCAATGCAGCCGATGGCCTGTTGCGTCTGACAGAACTTGCCGAGCCCGCATTCATGCGGCGTGTTGTTGCGGGTCATGTCGTTGCCGTAGGAGAGCAGCTGTCCTTCGATCCGCTCGATCAGGTTGGGACAGCCTGCACGGACATCCATGTCCTCTCCGGCGGCCATCAGGGCGTCCCAGATGGGTTCGCCGAGATGCGTTCCGTCGACATAGAGCTCAAATCCGTCCTGTTTCGAATAGCCGGACCGGGCGAGCACCAGCTTGTGACCCTGGAAGTCGACATAATCGTAGCGGAAAAAGCGGATCGACCGGATCTTCTCGCCGAAGACCCTGGCAACGAGATCTTCCGCCTTGGGGCCCTGAATGGCCAGCGGCGAGACGTCCGGTTCGTCGACATCGACTTCCAGCCGCAGCGCATGCGCCAGTCCCTTGATCCAGAACAGCAGGTCACTGTCGGCCACTGAAACCCAGAACTTGTCTTCGGCGAGCTTCGTCGTGACCGGGTCGTTGAGCATGCCGCCGGTCTCGTCGACCATGGGCGTGTAGTAGCACTGCCCTTCGACCATGTTGGACAGGTCGCGCGGGGTCAGCATCTGTGCAAGCCGCGCGGCATCCGGTCCCCAGAGTTCGACCTGCCGTTCGCATGACACATCCCAGACCTGAACCTTGGATTTCAGGTGATGGTAATCCTCTTCGACGGAATTGAAGACCGTCGGAAGCAGCATGTGATTGTAGACCGTGTAGGCCTTGACACCTGCTGCCTGCACCCGGCGCGAAAACGGCGTGTTGCGCGTGCGGCGGGAAATCGAAAGAGCCGGGACCTGCATGCCGGAACCTCCCTACGCAGCCTGCTCGGCGGCAGGACCTGACCAGTCGATCTGACAGATCTCGGCGCTGCGGCCGTCGAAATCCCAGACCCGCCCATAGGCACGAACGCGGCCCTGGGTGGCCGTGGCGACGGTGATGTCGGGGCCCATCCAGTATTCGGTGTTCGAGATGACCACGTCTTCGTCCGGGCTGGCGCCCGGAACGGGAACGACTTCACCCTTGATGGCCTTGCCGACGACCAGGCGACGGGTCTTGCCTTCATTCGTGTAGGAGACAGGCGCGCGCTCAGCGCCAAGAAACTCGCTGACGAGGACCTTGAAGAGGCCCGTCGTGCCCTTCGCCTGTCCGGAGAAGATCTTCACGAGGCCCTCATACGCGACGTCGCTCGCCCGATCGTCAATAAAAACCGCTGCTTTCCAGTTGCCCCGGGCCATCAGGCCGGGGATCTCGATGAGAAGCCCGATATTCAGGCCGGAG
The DNA here is from genome assembly GCF_965229775.1 of Roseibium sp. GTDB lineage: Bacteria > Pseudomonadota > Alphaproteobacteria > Rhizobiales > Stappiaceae > Roseibium. Next base: position 1,526,107 of record NZ_OZ245929.1, on the reverse strand, counting down.
AGGTCTTCCCCCATGTAGTGGCCTTCGTCGATACGCACACCACCCCAGGTTTGACAGTAACCCTCCGTTGGCGGGTGCTTTCCAAGCGAAACAACGCAGGGGCAGAAAACCGTGCAGTTGCAGTTCAATATCAATTCACCGCGTATGGCCCATCCGGACATCAGATTCCTCCGTTCAATAGATCGATAAGTGCCAGGACGCCGACCATCGTCCCGGAAATGATGAGAAAGACGCCCAGCGGTGCGCTGATGCGATTGCCGATCTGCGGCAGCTTTTCCAGTGTCATCAACACCATGGCGAGGCCCATGAAAGCCAGGTTCATGGTCCCGGCGACAAAGGCGAGCAGCATCAAAGCCCAGCAGCAGCCAAGGCAGACGGCACCGAGGCGCAGGCCGAGGCGCAATGCGCCCGTGTGTCCGGGCTGCCAGTGGCTGAAAAAGAATGTCATCGGATTCCGGCAGGCCGAAAGGCAGGCGTTCTTCAGCCGGCTGAACTGGTAGGCGCCTGCAAGAACGAGCAGCAGCGCATTGAGCGGAGCGGATGTCGACTTGCCGGCGCCATCCAGAAGATGAAGATCCGCCAGCTGCACCTGCACATAGGCCGCGGGAACCGCGAATCCGATCCAGACCAGAAGATAGCCGGCGACGAGAACCGCAAGCGAGGTTCCGCTGGCCGAGTCCGTGTAGGTCATGTCGGAATAGGTCTTGAACGCGGGAAATGCCGTCGGTGCCATCATGGCAAGCGACATGAGGGACCACATGGCCGCCACGGACACGAATCCGGCATCGGCGACGCTCCGGGTGCACAGTGAAATCAGGTAGGCGAGCCCGTATTCAGCGGTGGGATGCGGCACGGCAACGGGCACATGCGTGGCAACGAGCAAAGCCCATGCCGCAAGCACGCCGCCGAAAAACATCAGCCACAGTGTCCCGTGGCCGGGCAGAAGACGTGACAATGCCTTCACCCGCTCCTCCCATTTTTTGTTGCGCTACGCTGCGCTTCCATCATTTAAAAGTCAAACATTTAATTGTCTGACATTTGTTTTTTTGCAATTGACCGTTTGGAGAGGTGCAACTAGGTTGTCTGCGTTTCATCTTGAGGGCATGCGAGGGCGTTTTGGCGATTGAATTCGACACGATTCAGAAACAGGGACTTTCGGTCCAGATCGCCAATGCCATTCGTGACGCCATTCTTGAAGGCCGGCTGGCGGGCGAAGAACGCCTGCCGAGCGAAGCCGACCTGGCCGACAGGTTCGGTGTTTCCCGTTCAACGGTCCGCGAAGCGCTCAAACGCCTGGCGGCGCAGAACCTTATCCGGAGCGAGCGCGGCTCGTCCGGTGGCGCATTCGTCAATCGCATGACCTGGTCGGAGGCGCAGGACAATCTCGTGACGACCACGCGTCTGCTGATCGGCATGAATGACATTCCGCTCGAAGATGCGATCGAGGCCCGGTTTTCGCTGGAAGCCGCGGCCCTGCCGCTCGCCGCCGACAAGTGCGCGGAGGACGACCTGACGGCCATGCGCGCGGAGACAAACCGGCAGCGGGATCCCCTGACGAGCGATGAGGAATTCTGCGCATCCGACGTGACGTTCCATTCCACCATCGCGCAGTCGACCGGCAATCCGCTGCTGGCCTTTCAGCTGTCGGCCGCGTTCGAGGCGATGCAGCCGCTGATGAACATGCTTGTCTACCGCCTGCGCGACCGCGAGCGGATCGCGGACTATCACGATGCGCTTCTGAGTGCGCTCAAGGAGCGGGACGCCGTCGCGGCTGCAGAAAGTCTCGAACAGCTGTGCGCCTATACCAAAGAGCTTGCCGCGCAGCGGCGCAAGCCCAAGGCCGGCTGACGTTTTCCATTCGCTTTTGTTCGTTGTCGAAGCCGGCGCGCGGCCGCGTGCCTGCGCGCGGGAGTTGCTTAGCGGAAGCTTATCGGTGAAGGGCAAATTTTTACGAAATGTAATTCGGTGCTCTTAACCAATAATTTTCACAATCCCTCTAACTTCAATGCAGACCGACAGAGTAGCGGCGGGGGATACTGTGAATACTGCGTAGTAATGCTGCCGCAGTGGATTGACCCCGTCAGAGTATAAGCGGCGTGGTAAGAGACAATGTGGTTGCGTAAACAGTCTTCTGCTTTTGCGGTATCGGTGTTTTTGCTGGCAGGTTGCCAGTCCGGAGACCTGGCAAACCTGTCGACCTTCGGCGACAGTGCCGCTTCGAATGACGATCTCTCAAAGGTTGCCTACTACCCTGATGACGAGCTCCTGCAGCTTGCCAGGGTGCAGTTCAAGGAAAAGAACTACGGTCAGGCCTATGCCATCTACAAGCGGGCCGTCGAAGTGTATCCGAAAGACCCGGTCGCGTGGATCGGCTATTCGGCGTCTGCTGACATGATCGGACGGTTCGACAATGCCGACATCGGCTACAAACGTCTTGCACGGATGATACCGAACCGGCCGGAGTACCTGAACAATGTCGGCTACTCCTACATGTTGCGCGGCAATCTGGTGTCGGCAAGGCGATATTTTCTGAAGGCCTATGACATCGACCCGAGCAACCAGACGACTGCCAACAACCTGGAACTGCTGCGCAACAGCACCTCCTTTGCCAATCGCGGTTAGTGAGGGAGCGCGGCGACGTGAACGGGCCCAAGATGACAGGCGAAGCGAACGAAGGCTCCAACGGAGCGGTCAAGGCACCTGCGGCAGGCAAGGATCCCTCACCGGTCGCAGCCTTCCTGCAACGCAATATCCGCATCCTCGTCGCGCTCAATGCCGTCTCCGTCGCGGTGACGATCCTGTTGTTTGTCGGCCTGTTTTTCTCCTGGTCGGCGACGGCGGAACTCAATCAGATCCGCCGCCAGCTTGACGGGCTCCAGGAATTCGAAAAACGGATTTCAGGCAATGTCGCGCTGATGAATACCGGCGTTCAAAGCCGCCTTGCGAAGATGGACCAGCGGCTCAGCCAGATCCAGTCAGGCGTCAGGCTGATGCGGATCGAGCGCGGCGACTCCGACATTCCTGTCGACAACCTGAAGACCAGGGTCGACGCGGATATCGACTTCTTCCATTCGTCGACGGCGACCGCAATGTTCTCACCGGCCCTGTCGGCACAAAGTGTCAACCGGTTCGAGAGCGCGCGCGGCACACCGCGCGTCAGCTTCGCGCGCCCGCCGGCTCCGGTCCAGGAATCAGCCCAGGGATCGGCCCTGTTCCGGCGCGTGGTCACTGCCGACGGCAAGGTGCGCTACGAAAAGCGGTGAGGCCCTTACGGGTACAGCCGACTGTGCCCCAAGCGGTGACTTTGAGCCAAAACCTGACATTCCTTCACACCAGCACCCCTCATTGCAATGGTCGCGTCGCGCGGGTTCAAACCTGGTTTGTTGCCAGATACGATTAGTTCTTCAATTTTTAGGTGTATTGCGGTTGAATTCCTGAGGTCAAAGCTTCAATCGTCAAGATAAAATCATGTCTGAAATCTCGATTAATGAAGTTTCTGCGTGATCACTTTCAGTTTTAAGTTTTTTTTCACCAGCCGTTAATCGTCGGCAACTTAGTATTGATTGTCAGTCGGCGGGGACTCTTTCAATATCTTAGGTATTTTTGCTAGGGTTCGGAAGCAAAATTCACGTCGGCAGTGTTTAAAACTGCGAATTCTGAAGACGAGACCTGACGTGAAGATATCGTCCCTATTGACAATGGTGATCGCGATAGTCGGCATGAGCATCGCGGCTCCGGGCACGGCCAAGGCGCAAGTCGACGAGATGACGCTGGTCGTCAACGGCGGCAGCGTCTCCAAGGTTGTCATGCAGCCCGGAACGACGCGCACCGTGAGAACCAATCGCAAGTTCTCCGATCTCGTGGTCGGCAATCCGGAGACGGCCGATATCGTGCCGCTCTCCGAACAGGTTCTGTACATTCAGGGCAAGGCGCCTGGACTGACCAACATTTCGATCTACGACGCCTCGAAAACGCTGCTCGGGGTTATCGAAGTCCGGGTGCAGCTGAATTTCGACGATGTCGTTCGCGCAATCCGGGCCGTTGCGCCGACCTCTCTCGTTTCCGTTTCCAATATAGGGAACAAGATCCGGCTGAGCGGTTCGGTGAACAATGCCGTGGAACTGACAAAGGTCCTGGAAGTCGCGCAGCAGTTTTCCGAAGCGCCCGTCATCAATGCGCTGAGCGTGCGCAGTCCGCAGCAGGTGGCGCTGGAAGTGCGCGTCCTGGAGGCCAGCCGTTCGATCGGCCGCGATCTCGGCGTGAACTGGGTCGGCCGGTCGGACAATGGAAACGTGAGTACAAGCGGCTCGCGCGTCCAGGTCGGAACCAATGAAGACGGCGGTCTTGTCGCACTCCTGGGCACCGGCGCCAGCGTCGCGCAGCAGGGGGCACTGCCCTTCGGCACCCTGATCGGCAAGGTCCTGGAGACCGCGGGAATCCGGATCGACACGATTATCGACGCACTTGAAGGCAAGGGCCTCGTGCGCCGGCTGGCGCAACCCAACCTCACGACGATCAGCGGCGAGACCGCCCGCTTCCATGTCGGCGGTGAAGTGCCGATCCAGACGGCGGTTTCGAATGCGGGCGGTGTTGCCTCGTCAACAGACTACCGGCCGTTCGGGGTCCGTCTGGAATTCGTGCCGACGGTGCTTGACGCCAGCCGCATCAATCTGCGCGTCATGACCGAAGTCAGCGATATCGACAACTCGATCAACGTGAACGGCAATCCCGGCTTCACGTCGCGGCGCGCGGAAGCGGTGATCGAACTGAAGGACGGACAGAGCTTTTCCATCGCGGGCCTCCTGGAGAATGTCGATACCCGCGACATCAGCCAGCTGCCCTGGCTGGGCCAGGTGCCTGTTCTCGGCGTGCTCTTCCGGTCCACAAGCTTCCAGAAGCGCGAGACGGACCTGGTCATCGTGGTGACGCCCCGGCTGGTCCGGCCGGCGCGCCCGGACGAACCGCTGGCATCGCCGCTCGACAACACGCGGCCCACGAATGACGTCGAGATGTTCGCGCTCGGCCTGCTGGAAGTGAACAAGGACATGCTGCGCAAGTACAAGGAAGGCGATGGTCTCATCGGACCATACGGCCATATCGTCGATCTGGAACTCGAGGATGGTTATGTTTACTCCAAGAACTGATCGGCTTGCGGCTCTCGCGGCAGTGCTCCTTCTCGGCGGGTGCGCCGACTACATGAGCCACCGGGACACGGTGACGGTCGGCGCAGGCAGCGCTATGCAGGCCAATATGGGCATTCACACCGTGCAGCCCTTCCCGCGACAGGCCTACAACACCAACCTGCCGACAGACGGACAGACGGCGGTGAACGCGCAGGAACGCTATCTGACGCCGGGCGACAGCGACGTGGTCACGGCTGCCGGCTCGGAAGCGGCGATCAGCGGCGGCTCCTGACGTTTTCCAAAGTCTTCCGTTTTTTATTCCCTTGCTGTTCCGTTGGAGGCCGAGCACTCCGGCTTCTTCGTCCAGTCTTGTCCAAATCCCACTGAATGCCTGTCGAAAATGACGATGGTGAGGGCAGTTTCTGCGACAAAAGTAGAAATACTTATCCATATTTCAGAATAGTCCAATATATGGACAAATGGTGCGACAACCTGTCTTGTTGTCGAACTGAAGTCTGACATCCTCCCCCGCAACGCACCGGCAGCAAGACCTCGCCGGAGTGACTTGGGAGGATCAAATGACACAAACCGTCATTAAGGGCGCCATGATTTGGAACGGCGTCGCGGACGTCGCCGTTCCGGGAACCGTCGTGGTCGAGGGAAACCGGATAGAAAAGGTTATCGAGGGCACGGAAATGCCGTCCGGCCTTTCGGACAACACGATCGACGGAACCGGTATGACGCTTATGCCGGGCATGGTCGAAGGCCATTGCCATCCGAGCTTCACCGGAATATCCGAACCGACCGAGCTGGGGCAGCTGTGTCCGGAAAAGCACATGCTGCTGACGGCGCAGAACCTGAGACTCCTGCTCAGCCACGGATTTACGTCCATCTTCGAAGCGGCCTCCGCCAAGCCGATGCTGGGTGTGACGGCGCGGGATGCGATCAATGAAGGCCTGATTGACGGTCCGCGCATGATGGCCGGCAGCCCTGAAGTCACGACAACGGCCGGCCTCGGTGACGAGCGCAACCGGCACATCTACCAGGAGAGCTTCGGCCTGGTTGCAGACGGGCCGGATGAAATGCGGCGCGTGGCCCGCGAATGCGTGCGCGACGGTGTCGACGTCATGAAAATCAACATCTCGGGGGACGAATTCGTCAGCCATGCGCGGGCTGAAATCACGCCGACGGAAGACGATGAGCTTGCGGCTTTCGTGAAAGTTGCCCATGCCTTCGACAAGATGGTGGCCGCTCATGCCAGGTCATCCCAGAGCGTCAAGATGGCAGTGCGCCACGGTGTGGATTGCATCTACCACTGCGATTTTGCCGATGAAGAGGCTCTCGACATGCTCGAAGGCGCCAAGGACCGCATCTTCGTCGGTCCCGCATTCGGGCTCGTTCATAACAGCACGCGCGAAGGCGATGTCGTTGGCCTCACCCGGGAGGTGGCCGAAAGCATGGGGCTGTTCCGCAAATTCGAAGCGACTTGCGCGACCTATCACGAAATACGCAAGCGCGGGGTCCGGGTCGTGGTTGGCGGTGATTACGGGTTTTCCGTCACGCCGATGGGGCAGAACGCCCGCGATATCGAGCATTTCGTCCGCTATTTCGGGTATTCGCCCGTCGAGGCGTTGCGTTGCGCCACACATGTCGGCGCAGAGCTCATGGGCCGGAGCGACGAACTGGGCCTCGTCAAGGAGGGCTACCTGGCGGATCTCCTGCTGGTGCGCGGTGACGTGGTGCAGGACGTCTCGCTGCTCCAGAAACAGGACAACCTGGCCATGATCATGAAGGACGGCGTTGCCTGGAAAGATCCGCGTGAGAGCGGGCAGCGAACTCCGGGCCTGATTCAGGCCGCCGAGTAAACACTTCCGAAAATCCCTATCCACGAACGCATTATTATGGAGGAGAAAATGCGTATCAGAACAATTGTGGCTGCGGCCGCATCCCTTTGCCTGTCTGCAAGTGCGGCTCTGGCCGACTATGACGGTGTCCCGAGAACGTTCCTCTGGAACCCGGGGTCCGTGGACATCTTCGATGCCGCGGAATTCAAGAAGGAGGGGCCCTATGTCATCGGGTTCTCTAATGCGTCCATTTCAAACCCCTGGCGTGTTGCCATGCTTCACGGCATCGAGGCAGCAGCCGAGCGGCACGCCGACAAGATCGAGCGTTTCATCATCACGGACGCGAATGACGATCCGTCAAAACAGGCGGCCGACGTTCAGGATCTCATCGCCCAGGGCGTTGATATTCTGTTGATCAGCCCGGCAACCGCCGAGGCGCTCGATCCGGCGGTCCGCCGGGCCAAACGGCAGGGCATCCCGGTGGTTCTGGTCGACCGCCAGGTCTCGTCCGACGAGAACTACATCACGTTCGTGACCGCGTCCGACCAGGCGCTGGGCCGCATTTCCGCCCAGTGGCTCGCGGAGAAGCTCGGCGGCGAAGGCAAGGTTGTCATGCTTGGCGGACTGGCCGGCGCCTCGCCTGCGGAAAACCGGATCAAGGCGGCAATGGAAGTGTTCAACCAGTTCCCCGGGATCGAGGTTCTGGAAACGCAATACACATCCTGGTCGCCCGCGAACGGCAAGACCATCATGTCCGCCCTGATCCAGAAATACGGCGACGAGATTGCAGGTGTCTGGGCTGACAGCGGTCTGCAGGGCTCCGGGTCCATCGAAGCGTTTCTTGCTGCAGGGTACGAAGCCGGAAAGATCCCGCCGCACACGGGTGGCGACTTCAACGCCATGTATCAGCTCTCGGTGCAGAACGATGTTCCGATGATCGGTATCGATTATCCGCCGGCGATGGGGGCCGAGGGGTTCGAAGTCCTGTTCGATGTGCTTGACGGCAAGGGCATTCCCCGCCGGATCGAGGTGAACCAGCAGGTGGTCGTTTCGGAAGGTCACGAGACCCCGTCGGTGAAGGCCGATGTTTTCACCGCCGACTATGCGCTGATGGACAAACCGGGATCGGTCATCATGTCGTCGGGCGTCGGCGCGGACTACGATCCGGCAACCTTCACCGCTAATTATCCGAAATAGGCTCCGCACCGGGCGGCCTCGGCCGCCCGGTAAGGGAAGATCGGGGCGGCTTCGGCCGCCCGGTCACGGTGGATCGGGAGGAGACCAGGTCATGTCTGAGCCGGTACTGGCCGCGCGTGCGCTGTCAAAGTCATTCGGGCCGAACGAAGTTCTGAAAGGTATTGAATTCGAGGTTCACGCGGGCACGTCGGTGGCGCTATGCGGTGAGAACGGGGCGGGAAAATCGACCCTCATCAAGTTGCTGACGGGTCTCTATCACCCGACATCCGGTCACGTCGAATTCAACGGAAAACAGGAAGACTGGTCCAGCCCGAGGGCGAGCCTTGATGCAGGTATTGCCGTTGTCCACCAGGAATTTTCCACAATCGGCGCACTCAGTGTCGCCGAGAACATTTTTCTCGATGCCGAACCACGGACCCGGTTCGGCCTGATCGACCGCAAGGCTCTGGTTGCCCAGGCAGAGGTTCTGCTGGACAAGCTCGGGATCCATCTGTCCGCCAGATCCCTCGTTGATGATCTGAGCGTCGCGGACAAGCAGATGGTCGAAATCGCGAAGGCGCTTCGATCGGATGCCAGCGTTCTCATCCTTGACGAACCGACGGCCGTGCTGTCGCAGAACGAGACCCGGCATCTCTTCAAGATCATCAACGAGCTGCGAGCACGGGGCCTCGGCATCGTGTACGTGTCGCACCGGCTGGACGAGATCTTCGAGATCTGTACCGACATCACGGTGATCAAGGACGGTGTGGTCACATCACAGGGGCCGGTTGCCGAATACACGCATGATACGGTTATCGCGGCGATGGTCGGGCGAGAGCTTGGGAACCTTTTCCCGGAAAGAGCTCAAGGTGCCGAAACCGGAGCCCCAATGCTGGAGATCAGGGATCTCGTCGTCGCCGAAGGTCTGCCACCGGTCAGCTTCGAGGTGAGAGCGGGTGAAATTCTCGGACTGGCCGGACTGGTGGGGTCCGGCCGGACGGAGCTTGCGCTTGCCATCTATGGCGCAGAAGCCGCGAACGGGTGCGTCCTGATCGAAGGCGAGCCGCTGGATTACCGGTCTCCTTCAAACAGTATCGATGCCGGCATACTCATGCTCACCGAAAGTCGGAAGGACGACGGGTTGTTCTTGAACAGCTCGGTCGCGCGCAACTTCGCCGCGACCACGCCCGGACACGGGGTTCATCCCGCACGTGTCGCCATCGGACACGAGGAAGCCCGGGCCCGAGTCATGAAGGAACGCTTTGGCGTCGTGGTCGACAATGTCGGTCTGCCAATCTCGGCCCTTTCGGGCGGCAACCAGCAGAAGGTTCTGATTGCGCGCCTCCTGGAAAACAGGCCCAAGGTCCTCATTCTCGACGAACCGACACGCGGGGTTGATGTCGGCGCCAAGTCCGAGATCTACAAGATGCTCCGGCACCTGGCCGACGAAGGTATGGCGATCCTCGCGATCTCATCGGAACTGATTGAAATTGTCGGGCTTTGCGACCGGGTCTTCGTCATGCGCGATGGAGAGCTGGCCGCGGAACTGACGTCTCAGGAGATATCGGAAGAAGCGATCATGAGCGTCGCGGCGGCCGAAACCCCGAGCCACCACGGAGTTGCCTCCAATGGATGATGTTATTCGCATGACGCGCGCGCAGCCGGTGCATCTGGTTGTGCTGGCGCTTATAGGCCTGGTTGTTCTTGTCGGAATGTACAGTTCCGACCGGTTCGCCACGCCTCTCAACTTCGCCAATGTCCAGGATCAGATGGTCGCCCTGGCGATCGTCGCACTTGCGCAGACCATCGTCATTCTTTCCGGCGGGATCGATCTGTCCTATGCCGGAGCACTTGGCCTTCTCACGGTCGTGTTTGCCTCGATCGCAGGTGAAGACCCCGCCAGCTTTGCGGCCGCGATCGCCGTTGTTCTCAGCCTCGGCGTATTTATCGGCGCGGTGAATGGCGGGATCGTCACGTTTGTGGGCATCCATCCGCTGATCGTGACCCTCGGAACGTCGACCATCCTTTCGGGGCTGGCACTGCTGATCACGCGCCAGCCGACGGGATCCGTCCCCCTGTTCTTTGAAGACCTCGTCTACGGGCGTATCGGCATGATCCCCTATGGCACGATTTTCACGCTCTTTCTTTATGTACTGGCCGGCTTCCTGCTTTGGAAAAGCCGCCTCGGGCTCAGGATCTACGCGATCGGCGATAACGAACAGGCTGCGTCGATATCGGGCGTTCCGGTCAAGTCGACAAAGCTGATCGTCTATGCCCTTTCCGGGTTCCTCGCCGCGGTCACCGCGATCTACATCTGCGGCCGCTTCGGCGTGGGCGATCCGAGAGCCGGCGTCGGTTTCGACCTCAAATCGATCACGCCGGTCATTGTCGGCGGAACGTTGCTGGTCGGCGGCCGCGGTGGGGTTCTGGGAACCCTGCTTGCCGTGATCGTTCTGGCGCTGCTCGCCAATGTCCTGAATTTCATGAACGTTTCCAGCTTCTACCAGTGGATCGCGGAAGGACTGATCATCATCGCCGCCGTTTCCATCTTCGTCGGGAGAAAAAGCAAATGAGCATGACGGCGCTTTTCGAAAAAAACAGCGACACGGTCCGGGCGCAGCAGAACCGGGAACTGCTTCTGCTCACCGGGTTCCTGGTCGTCATCTGGGCGGTCACGACGGCCCTGTCGCCAAGGTTCCTGAGCCCGGCCAACCTGAGCGACATCCTGCTTCAGGCCGCACCACTCGGCTTTGTGGTGATCGGGCAGATGATCGTCATCATCGTGCGCGGCCTGGATCTGTCGGTCGCTTCCATCATGGCCACCGTGGCGGTTCTTTCCATCGGGTTGAATGACAACACGGTCGTGATCTTTGCCGTCGGCATTCTGCTCGGCGCGCTGATCGGCGGCATCAACGGGTATCTTGTCGCCTATCGCGGCGTGACCCCCTTCCTGGCAACGCTTGCCACGATGATCGTGCTGCAGGGGATCCGGTTTGCCTATACGGGCGGCGCGCCCGGCGGCACCTTGCCGGAAACATTCCGCTGGCTTGCGACGGGTGATCTGTTCGGCATTCCCGTCGCGCTGATCCTGCTGGCAATTGTTGCTTTCGCCGCGCACTGGCTCCTGGAATACACGGTTTACGGGCGGCGCCTGAAACTTTACGGCGACAATCCGGATGCGGCCTACATGACCGGTGCGCCGACCCGGCTGCTCGTGGTCAGCGCCTTCATGATTTCAGGCGTGCTCGCCGGATTGGCCGGTCTTGTTCTGGTCGGATATGTCGGGATCGTCGACAACTGGACCGGGCGCGGCTACGAACTCGACAGCATCGCCGCGGCCGTCATCGGCGGCGCGGCGCTGAGCGGCGGCAAGGGAAGTGTTCCAGGGGTTCTGCTGGCAACGCTCGTGCTTGTCTCGCTCTTCAACATCGTCGTTATCCTCGGTCTGTCCATAGAGTTGCAACTCGTCATCAAGGGGAGTTTGATCTTGCTGGCGGCGGCTGTTTACATGCGGCGGTCACGACGTTGATACGAGGCTGAGGGAAAGCGCGTGCCAGGCGGCGAAACTCCAAGATCCAACCTCATCCGAATTGCCCGGATCCTGGGCTGTTTCGATCACCTGAACAGTCCGAGGCCCACGCATGAGATCCTGAACGCCGTCGGCATGGGCCGGTCGACCGGGTTCGGGCTTTTGAGAGCCCTGACCTTGCGGGGCTGGCTTGAAAGGGTCGATCACGGGTCGCTCAGGCTGGGGCCAAAGGCCGCCGGACTTGCCTATGTTCCGCTTGAGTCCGTTGACACCGCGCTGCCGGGCAGCACCGCAGCGCTGCCACTGGACAAAACAGCTGCGGATTCCCCTCACGCCGTCACCGAATGGGATGCGCGCCTGTTCGAAACGGTCTCCACGCATGGCTACAAAAGGCCGGCTCCATTCCGTATCGGCTTTGCCAACGCATCGCTTTCCAACGAGTGGCGCAGGGCAATGTTTGAAAGCATGCGCTATGCGGAACGGCTGCACGCGGACCGCATCGAAACCTTTCTGGTCAGGGAGGCCGGCGATGATGCCCGGGTACAGGTGCATCAGATAGACGAACTTGTCGAAAGCGGGCTTGATCTGCTCCTGGTCAGCACGACCAACGCCCATTCCCCCTTGCTGGACCGTAAATTGAAGGATGTTGCAGATGCGGGGCTTCCGGTTGTCGCGGTCGACCGCCGCCCGCGCGATCCCTCATCCTTGGTCTCATTCGTGACGGCCTCGGATCGGCGTATCGGGCGCATCAGCGCGGTGTGGCTGGCGGAAAGGCTGAAGGGTGCCGGCCGTATCTGGATGCTGTCCGGTCTGGAAGGCGCCAGCCCGGCAATGCGGCGCCAATCGGCGGCGTTCGCCGGCTTTTCCGAATTTCCCGGTATCCAGATCGAAGCGGTGACCTACACGGACTGGACAGAGGAGGGTGGCCGCAATGCGGTACAGCGTCTGTTCGAACAGGGAGCCAACACCCCGGATGGCATCTGGTGCGACAGCGGTCTGCAGGGGGTAGGGTCCCTGAAGTTCTTCATCGAGAACGACCTTGCCGTGCCCGCCCACACAGGGGGAGATCTCAACCAGATGTACAAGCTCGCGCTCTATCACAAGGTTCCGTTCGTCGCGCTCGACTACCCGGCGGCGATGGGGGCCAGGGTTGTCGAGGTGGCGCTGGATATCCTTTCCGGCAAATCCGTACCGCGCAGGGTGGAAGTGCCGGTTCCCATCGTTCTTCCGCGTGGTATGGAGACGGCAAGCGTCCGCGCGGATACCTGGGCGGAACGGCACGTGGGCTGGGACCTGCCCGGAACGGCAATCCTGTCCCAGGGGCCGAGCCTGCGCGGATTGCGGTCGGACGGGGAGAACAGGCAAGGGTCGCGACATGGATAAGGCCGACACACCTTACGACAAGGCCATCGATATCTTCGAAGGGCTCGTTGAGCAACCGCTCCAGAAGGTCGTCTCCGGACCTCTTCCCCTTGCGCGTTCGGTCGGGCTGGCCACGACATCGGGGTACAGAGCCGTTGCCATCGCGGAGAGTGAAGGTCTGTTGGGCAGGTCGACCGGCGGGGCGTATCTGCGTGGTCCGTCGACACTGGCGACCGGGCTGTCCGCGCTCGGTTTTGGTGAATTTGCGCTTGTGGCCGAGCCTGTGCTCATCCAACTGCGGCAATCGACCCGGCTGACAGCCTTCCTCGCCGTCCTGAGCGATGGGGCATGCGCGATCGGTCCGTTTTCCAGCGGACGCGGTATCACTTTCGTGACGCCGCAGCGGCACTACAACCTGTTGATCCCGCCTTCCTTCGATGCCGAGAGGCTCGCCGAGGTTTCTCTTGTTCATCAATTCGAGGCGGTCGCGGCACAGCGCGCCGTGATCTCCACTGTCTCGCAACGCCAAGACCGGCGGTGCATCGTGGGTGTTTTGCTGCCGGGCACCCGGGACGTGACCGGAAACGAGCTTCGTTCAAAGCTGGCCAAAGCGGCGGATCTTCTTTGTTCGCATGCGGAGAAACCGGAATGAACGACTTGAACGAGCGCGGCTTGTGGAATCAGCAGTTCCGGTTCTCCGACGTTCTGGAGGACTTTGACGAATGGCTCCGGTGGCGGGACGCCGCGAGCCGCGCGGCAGCGCGGTCGCTGTCATTCGAACGCTTCGCCTACGGCGCGCATGACCGGCAGTGGATCGAGACCACGGAGTGCGGCCCTGTTCAAAGCCGTGTCGTGCCGGTCTTCATTCACGGAGGTTATTGGCGCAGTTTGAGCGCAGAAGATCATCGGTGCGTGCTGACCGGTCTGTCTTCGCTGGGAAACACATGCGCGAATGCCGAATACCGGCTGATGCCCGAATTTCGCTTGAACGACCTTGTCAGCGATGCGGGTTCCGCCCTCGGCCGACTTGCAGAACTCTATTCCGGTGACACGCGATTCCTGCTGGTCGGACACTCTGCTGGCGCGCATCTGGCGGTGAGTATCGCGCTCAGGGCCGGGTTGACCGACCGGCTCGCCGGTGTTGTCGCGATCAGCGGCGTCTACGATCTAGCACCCGTCGCCAAATCTTTCCTGCAGGATGAAATCAGGCTGACCGATGAAGAGATCCGCTCGCACAGTCTGATCGGTGCCTCGATCGGCACGCCGCTCCTTTGTGTTGTCGGCGGAGATGAGACCGACGAGTTCCAAGGGCAATCCCTTGCGATGTCCGAAAGCGCCGGGGCGGGGCATCTCATCGTGCGCGGAGCGCACCACCTAAGCATCCTCGCCGATCTGAATTCGCAAAAAAGCCCCTTGATTGATGCGCTTGGCGTCTGGTTAATGAGCGCCAGCCATCCTGCAGAAGTGGACACGATATCATCATGACCTCTCAACTGAACCTGCCGGGCGACGGGATTTTCGTATTCCGGGTCTGGCGGCCGGACCTGTCCGGCCCCAGTCTTTGCGTGTTGCGCGGCGATACCCTGATCGACATTACCTGTGCAGCGGTGCCCACGATGCGGGATCTGCTCGAACTCGAAGACCCTGCCGGCTGGGTCTCCGATGCTGATGGTGTCGCGATCGGGACATTTGATGAAATCGCGGCCAATTCGGTCGAGAGTCCCCATCCGGCGCGGCCCTGGCTGCTCGCTCCGGCCGATCTTCAGGCGATCAAGGCCTGTGGCGTCACCTTCGCGTTCTCGATGCTGGAACGGGTGATCGAGGAGAAGGCGAAGGGGGACCCGGCGAAAGCGGAAACCATTCGCGCGCGCTGTCATGCGATCATCGGAGACAGCCTCAGGTCAGTGACCCCCGGGTCCGAAAAAGCGGCACAGCTCAAGGAAGCGCTGATTGCGGAGGACGTCTGGTCGCAGTATCTGGAAGTCGGTATCGGACCGGACGCGGAAGTCTTCACCAAGGCGCAGCCGACGTCCGCCGTCGGCTACGGGGCTTCGGTCGGCCTGCACCCGGTGTCCAACTGGAACAACCCGGAGCCGGAAGTGGTGCTGGCGGTCGACAGTTCCGGAACGGTCAAGGGGGCGACGCTCGGAAACGACGTCAATCTGCGTGATGTGGAGGGCCGCTCTGCGCTGTTGCTGGGCAAGGCCAAGGACAACAATGCGTCCACATCCATCGGTCCCGCGATCCGGCTGTTCGATGCCACCTTTTCGATCGACGATGTGCGCCGTCTCGAATTGGATCTGAAAGTATCGGGCACGGACGGATTCGAGCTGTCCGGTCACTCCACCATGACGGAGATCAGCCGGGACCCGCTCGACCTGGTCGGTCAGACACGCGGGCGGCACCACCAGTATCCCGACGGGTTCCTGCTGTTCCTGGGAACGCTGTTCGCGCCGACCGAGGATCGTGACGCCCCCGGCGAGGGTTTCACCCACAAGCTCGGCGATATCGTCAGCATTTCATGTGCGCAGCTCGGCACGCTGCGCAACACTGTCCGGCTCTCGACCGAGTGCCCGGAATGGTCGTTCGGAACAAGCGCACTGATGCGCAACCTGTCAAAACGCAATCTAATCTAGGGGACAAGCGGCATGGTAACGGGCAAGAATCTCATCAACGGCGAATGGGTCTCGGGCGAAGCGACGTTTCAGTCGCAGCCGGCCGACGGAGCTCCAAACAGTTTTTCAGAGGCGTCGGTTGAAGACGTCGACCGCGCGTGCCGTGCCGCGGACGAGGCTTTCGAGGTATTCAGCACCACGAGCGATCAGGAAAGAGCTGCTTTCCTGAACAAGATCGCAGACGAAATCGAGGCGCGGGGCGCGGAGCTGACCGAGATCGGCGGTCAGGAAACGGCTTTGCCTGCCGCCCGTCTCGAAGGCGAGCGCGGCCGCACGACCGGGCAGTTGCGGTTGTTCGCCGAGACGATCCTGAAAGGGGACTACCTGGACAGGCGCCACGACGGCGCGCTGCCGGACCGTCAGCCGCTGCCGCGTCCCGAACTCTTCCTGGTGCAAAGACCGATCGGACCGGTTGCCGTTTTCGGCGCGTCCAATTTTCCGCTGGCATTCTCCACGGCAGGCGGCGACACGGCATCGGCCTTTGCCGCCGGTTGCCCGATCGTCGTCAAGGGACATCCGGCCCATCCCGGCACGGGCGAACTGGTTGCACAGGCCATCGATGCCGCGGTGAAAGCCTGCGGGCTTCCGGGGGGCACGTTCGGCTTCCTGCAGGGCACCACGCTCGCGCTGGGTCAGGGCGTCGTGCAGCACCCGCTGATCAAGGCGGTCGGCTTTACCGGGTCCCTGAGGGGCGGGCGCGCGCTTTTCGATCTGTGTGCCGCGCGGCCGGAGCCGATTCCCTTTTTCGGTGAACTCGGCAGCGTCAACCCGGTTTTCCTTTTGCCGGGCGCCATGGCGTCGCGCGCAGAGGCGATCGGAGAAGGCTGGGCAGGGTCACTCACAATGGGCGTCGGACAGTTTTGCACCAATCCCGGCGTCGTCGTCGTTCATGCCGGAGAGCAGGCTGACAGCTTCGCGGAAAGCGCCGTCACAGCGCTACAGGCGGTGGGCACGCAAACCATGCTGACCGACGGGATCGCAAGCGCCTGCCGCGACGGACAAGGCCGGATCGGCGCCGTTGCCGGCGTCGAAACGCTGCTCAGCTCGGTCAGCGACAACCGGGGTGCAACGCCCGCCGTCTACCGGGCCAGTGCCGAGACCTTTGTCGGAAACCGCGACTTGCAGGAAGAGGTTTTCGGACCCGCCGGTGTGATCGTCACGGTTCGGGACGACGCGGAAATGCGGTCGGTTGCGCGCTGTTTCGAAGGACAGCTGACGGCCACGCTGCAAATGGACGAAAGCGACGCGCCCCTGGCGAAGTCGCTCATGCCGATCCTGGAGCGCCGCGCGGGCCGGATCCTGGCCAATGGCTTCCCGACCGGAGTGGAAGTCGCCGAAGCCATGGTTCATGGCGGACCCTACCCGGCTTCGACCAACTTTGGCGCGACGTCCGTCGGCACGATGGCAATCCGCCGCTGGCTGCGGCCGGTCTGCTATCAGAACCTGCCCGCAGACCTGCTGCCAGATGCGGCCAAGGGCTGATTTCAATTGCCGCCGGCGCTCTGCCGGCGGCGCTGTTTCGGAAATTGCGCTAACCGCGTCCCACGAAGGGCATGTTCGTCGCCATCACGGTCAGGGTGAGCACATTGGCGTCGAGCGGCAGGCTGGCCATATAGACCACGGCGTCGGCGACATGGGCCGGATCCATAGTCGGTTCCGGCGCCAGTTCGCCGTTTGCCTGGGGAACACCACCGCTCATCTTTGCCGTCATGTCGCTGGCCGCATTGCCGATGTCGATCTGGCCGCAGGCAATGTTGAATGCGCGTCCATCCAGAGACGTCGATTTGGTCAGCCCGGTAATGGCGTGTTTTGTCGAGGTGTAAGGCGCTGAATTCGGCCGGGGCGTCGTCGCCGAAATCGAGCCGTTGTTGATGATGCGTCCGCCACCGGGCTCCTGCGCCTTCATGAGCTTGAAAGCCTGCTGCGTGCAGAGAAACGCGCCCGTCAGGTTCGCCGCGACCACGTTGCTCCATTCCTCGAAGCTGATCTCCTCCAGCGGAACGGGGGAATTGCCGATGCCGGCATTGTTGACGAGGAGGTCCAGCCGTCCGAATTCGGCGCGCAGCTTTTCAAAAAGTGCACTGACCGATCCGGGGTCGCCGACGTCGCATGTCATCCAGGAAACCTTGTTTCCTGTCTCGCGCTCCAGGCCTTCCGCCGCAGAAGCCAGAACCTGATCGCGCCGGCCCGTGATGACCACATGCCAGCCTGCCGCGCTGAGACCCTTGGCGACCGCCTTGCCGACACCTGTGCCGCCGCCGGTCACGAGGGCGATCCTGTCGGCAGTGCTCGTTGAAGTCTCGGTCATGGGATTACGCCTTCCAGTTCGTCTTCGATATGGATCTTGATGATGTCGTCGAAACTCGCTTCCGCCTCGAAGCCAAGTGCCAGTGCACGTTGCGCATCAAAGTTCCTTGGCCAACCGGAGACGATTTTCCGGATGTCCGGGTCCGGTTCCCGGCGGATAAGGTTCGCGGCTTTCGCGCCGGCAACGCGGCGCAGGGCCTCGATCTGTTCACCGACAAGGGCCGACAGTCCCGGCATGGTCAGGTTGCGCCGCACCCCCAGCTGCGATGTGTCGAGACAAGCTGCATGCGCACAAAAGCCGACAGCGGCGCGCGGACTGGCAAACCAGTGGCGGACGTCGTCTTCAACGGGCAGAACGGCTTCCTGGCCGACGAGAGGCTCGCGCAGGATGTTGGAGAAGAACCCCGAGGCAGCCTTGTTCGGTTTTCCGGGCCGGATGCAGATTGTCGGGAGACGGATGCCGATCCCGTCCAGGAAACCCTTGCGGGAATAGTCGGCCAGGAGCAGTTCGCAGATCGCCTTTTGCGTGCCATAGCTGGTCAAGGGCGTTGTAAAGAAGTCATCGCCGATCCTGTCGGGAAACGGCTCGCCGAAGACGGCGATCGAGGACGCGAACACAAAACGCGGGCAATAGGGCTCCCGGGCGGCTTCGCTGCGAATGGCTTCGAACAGGTAGCGCGTTCCGTCCATGTTGATGGCGTAGCCCTTGTCGAACTCGACCTCCGCTTCGCCCGAGACGATTGCGGCCAGGTGGAAGACGAGATCCGGTCTGCCGGCAACGAGCGACACCGCGTCTTCCTGCCTGGCAAGGTCCACCGTCCGGGTGGTCGAGATTGCCTGAAGCGGTGCCGGCACTGTTGGTTCAATGACATCGGCAAGGGTGAGGCTTTCAACCTCGGTGCCGAACAAAGCCGGATTTTCGGCAAGTCTTGCAACAAGTTTCCGTCCCACCATGCCGGCTGCGCCGGTCACAAGTACACGCATCTTCCTCAGTGCTCCTCCAGTGGTGTCTTGCGAAGCTGCCGCTGCAAAACACGTCATTTGCCTGTCCGGGAAATCCGCTTCGTGAAAAAGCTGTCCGCTTTTACCAAGTTGCCGCCGGCAATTCCAACTTTCTGTGCTAGCCGGTTTCAGGGAGGCGATCAGGACCGCACGGACGCGATCGATCGTCCCGACCGTGCGCGGGATTTCCATCTTTGACGTGCAAACCGGCCCGGCTTGCGCTCACGCCCGAAGGGCAACGGTGGAGCGGAGGCCTTCGCGCAAGACTTGGAAGAGAGATCCGCCAAAGGAGCGCCCGGCGAACAGGCGATAGTGCGTGTCCGTCTCCAGACAGAGAATGAAACAACCGATGTGTTCGATGGCGGTTCTGAGGGCGGCGCCCTCGGAGAGCAGTGCGGTGTCCGCGTGCATCAGGCGTTCGAAGACGCCGGAAAGGTCCGGTCCGGACACATCCAGGCATACCCAGCCGTCATTCTGCTCGGTGACCGACGCAGTGTCCTGAAGAACCGATTTCAGTCCGGAGGCGAGATGCTCACGGGTTTCGTGGTCAGCGGCAATCATCCACTGGTCCCTGCCGATCCAGAAGGCGGTGTGGTCTGCACCTTGCCGAAATTTACCGGGTGGCGGCAGATCCGTTCCGAGGATATCCGAAAGGCGCGCCGCTGCCGCGTCTTCCTTGCCGGTTCTCACGGCAACCGAAGCAAGTGCGAGGCCGGGCTCGACGCCCAATTTGAAATCCTTGAGAGTGAAACGGGTCTCACCCGTTTTCGAACCCGGTACGGATTGGGTCAGTTTGTAGTCAGGCACGCAGACGCTCTCCTTCCGGATCGATGAAGTGGGGGCTGACGACCTGCGCGCGCATCGTCATGCCTTCAATCGGGTTGGCAACGACGATCTTCTCCCCGTGGCGCGTGTCGCCCCGTTCCAGGAATGCCAGCGCGATCGGCCTTTCCATGTGCGGGGAATAACAGGCCGAAGTCACCCAGCCCTGGTCGCTCGCGGGATCGTGCTCGGCACCATCGTTGAACAGATGCCCGCCCGCCGGGATGGACGTGTCTTTTTCAGATGCGATCAGGCCGACGAGGCGCAGGCCGTTTTCGTCGGAAAGTCCATCGCGTCCGGACAGGACGGTGCCGATGCTGTCCTTCTTCCGGGACACCATTCGGCCCAGTCCGAGATGGGCAGCCGAGGTCTGGCCGTTCAGTTCATTGGCCGTCGCGTGGCCTTTCTCGATCCGCAAGACGCCGAGGGCCTCAGTGCCATAGGGCGTGACATCGAACTCCTCGCCGGCCGCCATCAGGACCCGCATGAGGCTGTCGCCATAGCGGGCGGGAACGGCAATTTCATAGGCCAGCTCACCGGAAAAGGAGATCCGGAACAGGCGTGCCCTGGTGCCGCCGCAGACCGTGAGATCCGCGCAGGCCATGAACGGAAAGGCCTCGTTGGAAATATCGAATTCCGGGTCGACGATCTTGGCAAGCAGGTTGCGTGAATTCGGGCCGGCCACGGCATATTGTGCCCAGGCCTCGGTGGTTGAAATCAGCTGTACATCCAGCTGCGGGCACAGGCACTGGCGGACGAATTCCATGTGACGGTAGACGCTAACCGCGTTGGCCGTCGTCGTGGTGACGACAAAATGATCTTCGGCGAGGCGCGCTGCCGTGCCGTCGTCCATCGCGAGACCGTCCTCGCGCAGCATCAGTCCGTACCGCACCTTGCCGACGGGCAGCTTGGCGAAACCGTTGCAATAGACCCTGTTCAGGAACGTTGCCGCGTCGCGGCCCTGAACATCGACCTTGCCGAGCGTGGTCACGTCGCAGACACCCACAGACCTGCGGACCGCCAGCACCTCCCTGTCGACGCTGTCGCGCCAGTGCGTCTCGCCTTCGCGGGGGAACCACTGCGCACGCAGCCACAGGCCTGCTTCTGTGAAGATTGCGCCCTGTTCGGTGGCCCAGTCGTGACTTGGTGTGGTGCGCACCGGCCGGAAGTGTTTGCCCCTGGACCGGCCCGCCAGCGCGCCGATCGCAACGGGCGTATAGGGCGGCCGGTAGATCGTCGTGCCGGTTTCCTCGATGGTCCTGCCGATCAGTTCCGCCATGAGGGCGAGGCCGGCGACATTGGCTGTCTTGCCCTGATCGGTTGCCATTCCGAGCGTGGTGTAGCGCTTCAGGTGCTCCACCGACCGGAAACCTTCCTGATGCGACAGGCGGATATCCTTGACCGTCACGTCGTTCTGGAAATCGATCCAGGCGCGTCCCTTGCCCTCGCCAGTGTGCCAGAAGGGGGACACGGATACTGGACTGTCTTCGCATGCGGGTATGGCAAACGCAGCGGCGGTCATGCCGAGATTCCGAAGCGCATTGCCGGATGCGTGCGCGCCCTCCCGGAAAGCATCTGCTGTTGCGAACGCGCCGTTGGCAGCCCCTGCGACCTGCAGTCCGGCCGGCAGGAATTCCGGCGGCACGAATGCGGAAATGTCAGGGTTCCAGACCGGGCGGCCGCGTTTGTGCGAGGTCAGGGAGACAGCCGGATTCCAGCCGCCCGAAACACCAAGGGCTCCGCACGCGAACGTCCGGATGGTCCCGTCTGCGAGGCGGACGGTGACCTCCGACAAGGCGCGCCGCCCGGAGGCGTCGATGACCTTTGCTCCGGCCAGCAACTCGTAGTCACCGAATTTGGGCGCCTCCGGCCGGACATCGATCACGGCTTTCACATCCAGTCCTTTTGCGATCAGGTCCAGCGCCGTGCGGTGGCCGTCGTCATTATTCGTGAAGATCGCGGTCTGCATGTCGGCTGCAACGGCCCAGCGGTTGGCATAGGCCCGGATGGCGCCCGCCAGCATGATGCCGGGCCTGTCGTTGTTTTCAAAGGCGATCGGCCGTTCGGTGGCGCCCGCGCACAAGATCATCTGCCTTGCGTAGATCCGCCACAGGATCTGGCGCGGCAGGGCGGCGTCCGGATCGGCCAGGTGATCGCTGACCCTTTCCAAAGCGCCATGTATGCCGTGATCAAAGGCACCGAACACCGTTGTCCGTTTCATGAGGCGGACATTCTTCAGGCTCTGCAGTTCGTCCAGTGCCGGTTTCAGCCACTCGGAACCGGGCTGCCCGTCAACCTCGTAGGTTTCTGCATTCAGCCGTCCGCCAAATTCAAAATCCTCGTCGGCGAGGATCACCCGTGCACCCGAGCGGCCCGCCGTGAGCGCAGCTGCAAGGCCTGCGGGTCCTGCGCCTGCGATCAGGATGTCGCAGTGAAGAGCCCCCTTGTCATAGATATCCGGGTCCGCCTCGCCGCTCGCCGCGCCAAGGCCGGCAGCGCGGCGGATGGCCGGTTCATAGAGCTTTTCCCAGAACGCCTTCGGCCACATGAAGGTCTTGTAGTAGAAGCCGGCCGTCAGAAAACTTGAGAAGAGGTCGTTGACACCCATCAAGTCGAAGGCAAGCGAAGGCCACCTGTTCTGGCTTTTCGCGACAAGTCCGTCGAAGAGCTCTGCGGTGGTCGCACGCGTGTTGGGTTCCCGCAGCGCGCCTTCACGCAGTTCCACAAGCGCATTCGGTTCCTCCGACCCGCTGGTCAGGATCCCGCGCGGGCGGTGATACTTGAAGCTTCTGCCGACGAGCTTGACGTTGTTCGCCAAGAGCGCCGAAGCAAGCGTGTCGCCCTTGAAGCCGGTATAGGTCCTGTCGTCGAAGCGAAAAGAGATTGCCGCGGCGCGGTCCAGCAGGCCGTTCTGGAGACGGTTGATCTGGCTCATCGGCTGCCCGCCTTTTCCAAGGCGAGGTTGCTGGCAAATGCAACATCCAGGATCTCATGTGTCGTGGTATCCCGCGTGACGACAAGCCAGGAGCGGTCGCCCTGTTCATGGAACCAGAGTTCACGATGGGCTCCGGCCGGATTGTCGCGCAGATACTGGTAGGTGAAAAAGGCAGCGTCTGCGTTTTCGGCCTGCCAGTCCGGACGGTCCAGAAGCGAGGCGTCGCCGAGATAGACGAATTCCTCTGCATCTCTCGGACCCAGGAGCGGATGTGGAATGATCATGCGGGCATGTCCTGAATTTTCTGCTTCCACAGGGCTCTGAGCTCGGCTTCAGAGGCCCCTTGTTCGTAAATCGGTGACAGGAGCGGCTTGCAGGCGGCGACCTCGATCAGGACAACCGCATTGAACATTCCGGTCAGATCCGGCCAAAGCGCTGAGAAGTGCGGGAGCAAGCGCTCGAAGGTTGCCGAGCCCTTGCTTTCCAGGCGTGCGGTCCCGCGCAGCCGAATGCCCTTGCGCGACAGGATGTCGACGAAATTGACCTCCACCCCGGGCCGGACCCGGATGTTGCGCACCGTGTTCGGAGACCGCATTTCGGCAAAGGCGATCGTCTCATGATCAACGACGATGAACGTCCCCTTCGGTGACAGGTTCACCTGCCCATCGGCGTCGGCAGTGGCGACAAATCCAAGGCGCCATGTTTCGATCAAGTTACGCGCCGCTTCCGTGATCATGGCAGGGTTCCTTCCCTCAATGGAGGTTCGGCTGGGCGCCGACCCCTTTTTCATCGATCATCAGGCCCTTTTCGAACCGGTCGAAACGGAATGCTGTCGCGCATTCATGCGGCTGGTCCGTTGCCAGAAGATGCGCGAAAGTGAAGCCGGAGGCCGGGGTTGCCTTGAAGCCGCCGTAGCACCAGCCGCCATTGAAATAGAGACCTTCGATTGATGTGCGGTCGATGATCGGAGAGCCGTCCATGGACATGTCCATGACGCCGCCCCACTGGCGCAACAGGCGCACCCGCCCGATCATCGGCATGATCGCCATGCCGCCCTCGCAGACATCTTCGACAACGGGAAGATTGCCGCGCTGGGCATAGGAATTGTAGCCGTCGATGTCACCGCCGAAAACCAGGCCGCCCTTGTCCGACTGGCTGACATAGAAGTGCCCCGCACCGAACGTGATGACACCCGGTATCAACGGCTTCAAACCCTCCGAGACGAAGGCCTGCAGCACGTGGCTTTCAATCGGGAGACGCAGGCCGGCCTGTGCCATCACCCGGCCGGAAGAGCCCGCGACCGCAACGCCGACCTTTCGTGCTCCGATGAACCCGCGCGTTGTGTCGAGGCCGGTTACCCTGCCGTCCTCGATCCGGAAGCCGGTGACTTCGCAATTCTGGATGATGTCGACCCCGTGCCTGTCCGCGGAGCGGGCGTAGCCCCACGCCACGGCATCATGCCGGACCGTGCCGCCGCTGCGGTGCATGAGAGCCCCCTTGATCGGAAACCGTGCATTGTCGAAGTCCAGGAACGGCGCTTCGCGCCGGACCGCTTCAGCGTCCAGAAGCTCCGCATCGGTGCCGTGCAGGATCATCGCGTTGCCGCGCCGGCGGTAGGCGTCGCGCTGCCCGTCGGTGTGAAACAGGTTCATGATGCCGCGCTGGCTGACCATGGCATTGTAGTTGAGGTCCTGTTCCAGACCTTCCCAGAGATCCAGCGAGAACTTGTAGAAGCGCTCATTGCCCGGAAGCAGGTAATTGGCGCGGATAATGGTTGTGTTCCGGCCGACATTGCCGCCGCCGATCCAGCCCTTTTCCAGGACGGCGATGCGCGTCTTTCCATAGACCTTGGCAAGGTAATGCGCCGTGGCAAGACCGTGCCCGCCGCCGCCAATGATGACAATGTCGTAGCCGGATTGCGGGTCCGGGTCGCGCCAGGCAGGTTTCCAGCCCTTGTGACCCGTCAGCGCTTCCCGAATGACCCTGAAACCTGAATAGGACACCGCTTCCTCGCTTTCATTTCAGCGAAGTGTGCCGGAATGTAAAAACAAAAATCTCCCAAATATGTCATATTCTATGCAAATAATGACGCGCACAAATGGTTTGCAGGAAAGACGATGATCGGCTGGAATGAGAAAGCTATCGGGTTTGTCCTTGTCGGCGGGTATGCGCTCATGCCGGCAACATCCGCGATCGAGCCGTTGCGGGCCGCCAATCTCCTGAGCGGCAGGAGCCTTTACCGTACGCGCCTGTTTTCGCAGGAAGGCGGTTGGATCGCGTCGTCTTGCGGCGGAGCCTTCGAGACCGAGCCGCTGTCAAGCGCGACCGGTGACCTCGATATCCTGTTCGTGGTTGCCGGTGGCGACCCGCTGGCGCAGCCCGGAAGCGCACTCTTGTCTCACCTGCGTGCCTTGAGCGTTCACGGGGTGCCGCTTGGTGGGATCTCCGGTGGCGCCGTTTTTCTTGCAAAGGCCGGCGTGATGCAGAACCGGCGCTTCACTGTTCACTGGGAGTACTACGAGGAACTGCAGGCCTTGAGCGACAGGTTCCTGATGGAACGCAGACTGTTCGTGATCGATCGGGACCGGTACACCTGCGCAGGTGGTGTTGCACCGCTCGACATGATGCATGCCATCATCCGGTCCGATCACGGTGCAGAGCTCGCCAAGTCGGTCAGCGACTGGTTCATCCACACCGGCATTCGCAGCGCGGAGGATCCGCAGCGCCTGGAATTCGCGGACAGCAGGCAGGCGTTTCATGCCAGTGTCGATGCCGCCGTCGAACTGATGGAAACGCACATCGCGGATCCCCTGTCGCTCGAACAGATCGCGATGCTCAGCGGCAGTGGGCCGCGCCAGTTGCAACGCCGGTTCGACCAGCAATTCGGCTGTCCGATGATGCAGGTCTACATGAGACTGCGTCTGAAGAAGGCGGATGAACTCATTCGCAAGACCAGGCTGAGCTTCATGGAGGTGGCGCTCGCCACCGGCTTTTCCAACCAGAGCCATTTCGGCAAGGTGTTCCGGAACCATTTCGGCATAACGCCGCGCGACCGCCGCAAGCAGGCGGCCGGGGAATTCATCAGCGAAGTGACCGCGTTGAGCTGAGCGCCGCCGTCAAACGCCGGCGCCGGGATCGCCAGCCTTCACTCAGATATCCAGCGTGTTCTGCCGCTCCCACTCGGTCAGATGCGAAGCATAGGAATTCCACTCGTTCTGCTTCAGCTTGAGATAGGCAGCCGAGAAGTCCTCGCCCATCGCGGCCTTCAGGACTGCGTCGCCGTCATAGGCACGCAGCGCGTCGAGCAGGTTGAGCGGCAGGCGCGGGGCATCCTTGACCAGATGTCCTTCGGCATACATGTCGATGTCATGGCGCTGGCCCGGGTCGGACTTGTTCTCCAGTCCGTTGAGACCGGCGGCGATCACGACAGCCTGAAGCAGGTAGGGATTTGCCGCTCCGTCCGGCAGTCGCAGTTCGAACCGGCCGGGGCCGGGTACGCGAACCATGTGCGTGCGGTTGTTGCCCGTCCAGGTGATCGTGTTCGGTGCCCACGTGGCGCCCGACGTGGTGCGCGGCGCGTTGATCCGCTTGTAGGAATTCACCACCGGATTGGTGATCGCGGCGAGGCTTTCCGCATGCGCCATGATGCCACCGAGGAAATGCAGACCATCGGCGGAAAGGCCGAGTTCCATGGTGTCATCGGCAAAGGCGTTCGCCGTGCCGGCCTCGTTCCAGACCGAGACGTGGCAGTGGCAGCCGTTGCCGGTCAGATGCTTGAACGGTTTGGGCATGAAGGTTGCCCGGAGCCCGTGTTTTTCGGCAACGGATTTCACCATGAACTTGAAGAAGGAGTGCTTGTCGGCCGTTTTCAGGGCGTCGTCGAATTCCCAGTTCATCTCGAACTGGCCGTTGGCATCTTCGTGGTCGTTCTGGTAGGGGCCCCATCCGAGTTCCAGCATGTAGTCGCAGATCTCGGAAATGACATCGTATCTGCGCATGACGGCCTGCTGGTCGTAACAGGGCTTTTCCGCCGTATCCAGCGGATCGGAGATTTCCGATCCATCGGGCAGGATCAGGAAGTATTCTGCCTCGACGCCGGTCTTGACCCTGAGGCCTTGCGTCCCCGCTCTTGCGACCAGCCGCTTGAGCGTGTTGCGCGGCGCCTGCTCGACCTCTGCATCGTCCATGACGCAATCTGCCGCGACCCAGGCGACGTCCTTCTTCCAGGGAAGCTGGATGACCGAGGAAGCATCGGGGATCGCGAACAGATCCGAGTTCGCCGGTGTCATGTCCAGCCACGTCGCAAATCCCGCGAAGCCTGCGCCTTCCGCCTGCATGTCGGCAATGGCGGCAGCGGGAACCAGCTTGGCACGCTGGTAGCCGAAGAGGTCGGTGAAGGAGATCATGAAGTACTTGACCCCATTCTCCTTCGCAAACTGAGATAGATCGATGCTCATGGATACTCCTCGTTCCCGATTGGAAAGGTGTATTTTCTTATGGTCTTTCGTTGATCTAGAAGGTCTTCTTGCCCGGGATCCAGTCGGTGCCCGCCAGCGGTACGCCCGCCATCGCCGCCGATTCAATCGTCAGGGCGCACAGATCTTCCGGTTCCAGGTTATGGACATGGTTCTTGCCGCAGGCGCGCGCGATTGTCTGGGTCTCCAGAGTCATCACCTTCAGATAATTGGCAAGACGCCGTCCCGCGGCAACCGGATCGACCCGCTTCATCAGGTCAGGGTCCTGCGTGGAAATGCCTGCGGGGTCCTGGCCTTCGTGCCAGTCGTCATAGGCCCCGGCCGTTGTGCCGAGTTTCCGGTAGTCCTCCTCCCAGCGCGGGTCGTTGTCGCCGATGGCAACCAGCGCGGCCGATCCGATCGAGACCGCGTCCGCGCCGAGCGCCAGCGCCTTGGCCACGTCCGCACCGTTGCGGATGCCTCCCGAAATGACAAGCTGGACTTCCCGGTGCATGCCGAGGTCCTGAAGCGCCTGTACCGCCGGACGGATACAGGCGAGCGTCGGCTGGCCGACATGTTCGATGAAGACTTCCTGGGTGGCCGCGGTGCCGCCCTGCATGCCGTCCAGAACGACGACATCCGCCCCGGCCTTCACCGCAAGGGCCGTATCGTAGTAAGGCCGCGCACCGCCGATCTTGACGTAGATCGGCTTTTGCCAGTCAGTGATTTCGCGAAGTTCGTGGATCTTGATTTCCAGATCGTCCGGACCGGTCCAGTCCGGATGCCGGCAGGCCGACCGCTGATCGATCCCCGTCGGCAGGGTGCGCATTTCCGCGACACGGTCGGATATCTTCTGGCCCAGAAGCATGCCGCCGCCGCCGGGCTTCGCGCCCTGGCCGACAACGACCTCGATCGCATCGGCGCGCCTGAGATCGCGCGGGTTCATGCCGTATCTTGAGGGCAGATACTGGTAGACGAGCAGTTCGGAATGGCCGCGCTCTTCCTCGGTCATGCCGCCGTCGCCGGTCGTCGTGGAGGTGCCGGCCAGCGTTGCGCCGCGTCCGAGGGCCTCCTTCGCGGGGCCGGACAGGGAGCCGAAGCTCATGCCCGCGATCGTGATCGGGATCTTGAGCTCGATCGGCTTCTTCGCGAAGCGCGTCCCGAGCACCACATTGGTGTTGCAGGTCTCGCGGTAGCCTTCCAGCGGATAGCGCGACATGGACGCGCCGAGAAAAAGCAGGTCGTCGAAATGCGGAACCTTGCGCTTCGCGCCGCCGCCTCGGATGTCGTAGATCCCGGTCGCGGCAGCGCGGCGGATTTCGGATAGCGTGTAGTCGTCAAAGGTCGCGGACGGGCGCGGGGTCGTGATCGGCTTGTTGGTTGACATGGCTGGCCCCTCAGTACGCGTCCGCATTGTCGATGTCGAAATTGTAGAGTTTACGTGCGGAGCCGTAGCGTGTGAATTCTTCCGGCTTCACGTCGCTGATGCCCGCCTTCTCGAGCAGGCCGCTCAGGCGCTCGATGTGTTCGGGCCGCATCTCCTTGGCGATGCAGTCTGCACCCAGGCTCTTGACGGAGCCGCGCACGAACAGTGACGCCTCGTAGAGCGAATCTCCGAGCGCGTCGCCGGCGTCGCCCAGGACGACAAGGTTGCCCGCCTGGGCCATGAACGCGGACATGTGGCCGATACTGCCCTTCACGACGATGTCGATGCCTTTCATGGAGATCCCGCAACGCGATGATGCGTTGCCTTCGACGACGAGCAGACCGCCATGCCCGGTCGCACCCGCATACTGGCTGGCGTCGCCTTTGACGATCACCGTCCCGGACATCATGTTCTCGGCAACGCCCGGGCCGGCATTGCCATGCACGGTCACGGTGGCTTCGGCATTCATGCCCGCACAGTAGTACCCGACGCTTCCGCGCACATCGACATTGACCGGCGCATCGATGCCGACCGCAACGGCGTGACTGCCGCGCGGGTTCAGGACTTCAAACGCGGTGTCGTTGCTGCCGTCATCTATGGTGTGAAGGGCCTGGTTGAGCTCGCGAAGCGGCTGGGCCGACAGATCGAATGTGCGCACGGTCAATGCTCCCAGAAATAGACGGTTGCCGGTTCGGGTTCCCAGATCCTGGCTGTCTCGATGCCCGGCAAGTCCGCAAGCGCGCAGTATTCGGAGCCGAAGGCAACGTACTGGTCTGTCTCCGCCATGACGGCGGGCTTGCAGGCAATCGGATCGCGCACGACGCCGAAGCCGGACCGGGTTCCGACCACGAAGGTGTAGAACCCGTCCAGATCGCTGAGCCCGCTTTCCAGCGCTTCACCGAGCGAGCTGCCATTTTGAAGCTTGTGCGACAGGTAAGCGGCCGCGACCTCGCTGTCATTTTCGGTCTCGAACGTCTGCCCGGCCCGGATGAGCTCGCGGCGCAGATTGTTGTGATTGGAGAGCGACCCGTTATGCACCAGGCATTGATCCGGACCGGTGGAGAACGGGTGCGCGCCGTTCGTGGTGACAGCCGATTCCGTGGCCATCCGGGTGTGACCGATGCCGTGGCTTCCCGACATCCCGGCAATGTCAAAACGATCTGCCACGTCCTTCGGCAAACCGACTTCCTTGAAGATCTCGACAGTCAAACCGGCACTCATGACGGTGACATCGGGCCTCAGGCGTTTCACGGTAGCGCGCGCATCGGGCACCCTGTCTTCAGGAAGCGTGATGACCGCATGGGTGGATTTGACCTCGACGCCGACGCCTGTTCCAAGTGCTCCGGAAAGGTCCGCCTCAAGAGTGCCGAAGTCGGTTTCCGGGGTCTGCGACTGAATGGTGATCTTGCCCCGGTTTTCGACGCCGTGTGTGTATATCGCGATGCCGGCGCTGTCCGGTCCGCGCCCCGTCATCGTGACGAGCATCTCCGACAACAGCCGCCCGAGTTCCGGCTCGAGGGCCTTGTCTTTCAGAAACAATCCAACAATGCCGCACATTGCGTGCAAAACCTCCGTTTCGAATTCGGACGGACGTTATCAGGCCAATGCCAGTGGTTCAACTATGAAGAATAAATTTTTCCTGAAAGGAATATTCTCATCTGAAGCTCACACCGGCATGGGCGTGATCAGGTGGTCTTTTGCGGATAGGAAATGACGGACAGGTAGCGGATCGGCAGGTCAACAAGGACTTCGGGACCGTGTGGTGCATCGGCGTCGAAGAAAAGACTGTCGCCCGCTTCCATTTCGTAGGTCAGGTCTCCATGCCGGTAGATGACCTTGCCCTGCAGCATGTAGATCAGTTCCGTGCCCAGATGCTGGAAGGTCGGAAAGACATCCGATTCCTCCGTCAGGCTGATCACATAGGGCTCGACGATGACGCCGCTGGTGTTGCTCTCGATGTGTCCCAGAAGATTGTACTGGTGTCCCGCACGGGTTCCCCTGCGCTCGATTTCGACGCCTTCTCCCGACTTGACGAAAACGGCGTTGCGCGGTTCCTCGTAGCGTTTGAAGAGATCGGTGATCGGGATCCCCAGGGCACCGGCAACGGACTGCAGGGTGGAGAGGGACGGCGAAATCATGCCGTTTTCGAGTTTCGACAGCATGCCGAGCGAAAGCCCGGTCGCAGAGGCGAGGTCCGCCACCGTGATGCCGAGTTGCTTGCGGTGCTCGCGCACTTCCCGTCCGATGGCGAGTTCGAGCTTCTTTTCCCGCTTTTCGGTCACCTGATGCGGGTTTTGCGTCAGGCTCCCCTGTGCTCCCTTTGATGCCGCGGCCGGTTTGTCAGCCGCCTTCTTCACGGATTTTGCGTGTTTCGTCATTTCAAGAATATTCTTTCCGAGAGCGGATGAGCACAGGAAACCAGGGCCCGTACCTAGATACCGTTATCCGCACGCCGCCTGTCAAGGCCCCGGCCAGGCCTGCCGGCTGCCGGGCTGTTGCGTCAGTCAGCTGGTGAAGTCCAGGAAAGCGGTTCTTCGCCCAGATAGGGCGCAGGTCCCTGCGCCGCCGGGCGGCTGCCATCAATGCGCAGGGGCGACAGCAGGGTATTGAAGCTTTCGTCTCCGCGCCGTGTTTCTCCGATCATGCCGAGTTCCTGGAGTATCCCGGAGTTGACCAGCTGGTGCCAGTCCATGACGGGAGCCGCCCACAGATCTGCGTCGTCCATCTTGTCCAGCCACGCCTGCGTCGGCTGTGTGGCGACCTGTTCGGCAAGCAGCCGCGCGATCACATCACGGTCCTCGAACGGGTCCAGACCCTCAAGAGACGCGGAGATCCCAAGGCATCGGAAGAGCGCCTGAAGGTCATTCATGGCGATTGCCATATAGCCGTCGGCCGTCTGATAGACGCCATAGGGAGCGGCGAGATAGGCATGGGCGGGGTTGTTGCGCGGACGGGTCGGCGTCTGCCGCCCGTCGTTCAGAAATGTCGACAGCAATTCGAACTGCAGATCGGTGATGGCTTCGATCAGGCTCGTTTCGACAACACCGCCTTCGCCGGTGATCCCGCGCCGGACCAGCAGCGCCAGGATCCCCTGCGCCAGGGCCGCGCCGGCCAGCACGTCGGCGACCGGCAGACCGATGGCCACGGGTCCGTGCTGTTCCGCCCCCGTCAGCCACATGACACCGCTGCGCGCCTGTGCCAGCAGATCCTGGCCGGGCAAGGCGGACCAGTCATTGTCGGTGCCATAGCCGGAAACGGAGCCATAAACGATGCGCGGGTTCCGTTCCCTGACGTCCTTTGGGCCGAAGCCAAGCCGCTCGATGACGCCGGGCCGGAAGTTCTGCACGACGACATCGGCCTCGTCGATCAGTTCCCACACCTTCTGCCGGTCCGCTTCCGACTTGAGATCGAGCGCGAGGGAGCGTTTGCCCCGGTTGATGGCGTGGAAAATGGTGCTCTCCCCGTCAATCAGGACATCGGACACGTAGAGATAGCGGGAGAGATCGCCCTTGCCGCTGCGCTCGATCTTGATCACATCCGCGCCGAGGTCGGCAAGGCGGAGGGTTGCATAAGGACCGGCAAGGAACTGGCTGAAATCGAGGATCTTCAGGCCCTTCAAAGGGGCGTCTCTCATGTCAGGCACCCTCCCGGAAACTCGCGGCGAAGGCGGCGTCAAGCGCCGCGATAGCCACGTCGATACCGGTTTCGCCGGTTAGCGCCGCGTTAACGATCTCCGAGCCTTCCTGCTGAAAGGCCATGTAGCCGTCATGCCGCGGTCTCAGCCACGCGGCCTCGTGTGTCAGTCTGGTGTTCCAGTAGGCGTTGAGCACAGGTTCGTTCACCTCGGCGCTTCCCCAGGCAACCGCATTGCCGGGCTGGCCGTTCGCCCGCGCATAAATGCCGGACTGGCAGTCAGCGCCGGCGACCCAGGCGACGAACCGGCTGCAGAGCTCCGGCTGCCGGGTCCTGCTGGAAACCGCCAGACCGGTTCCGCCGAGCGCGGAACCGACCGGACCGAAGGATCCGAGCACCGGAATATCGGTAAAGGCGATGCGATGCGCGCGGTACCCCCGGTTGGCATAGCCCTTGTAAAGGTAGGTGAGCGGCGCCAGCCGCAGGGAGCTGTCTTCAGCCAGCCGGTCCATCGCGGCGATCGGGTCCATCTTGAAGCAGTCCGGATCGATGTGATCGGTCACGGCCTTGAGCTGTGAAAAAACGGTTCTTGCAACGTCGCCCGGCAACAGGCGCTCCCGGTCCGATCCGCACGGATGGCCGATATTGGCGGCGAGCGTATAGATGCACATCAGGCAGTGCGGCGGGCGCATCGGCAGGATGACGGCACCCTGCAGCGCCGCCTCCTTCACATCTGCCCAGGTCGCGGCCCGACCGCCGAGATCGGGCCGGTGCGCCTGCACCTGCGTGGCGGCATCGACGGGCAGGGCCCATTGATGGCCGTCGATCGTGTAGCTCGCATAGCTCTTGCCGACGGTTTCATTGGCAATCGCGGTGAGGTCCTCTTCCGGAATGCTCGCGTCAAGCGCCAGCAGGCAGCCCTCGCGGGCAGCGGCCCCCACATGGGGATGGTCGATGATCATGAGATCGTACTCGGCGGCGAGTTCATCGACAGGTGTGCTTTCAAATCCCTGCAGCGATCTCTTGTCCCAGGTGATCGTCACACCGGGGTTCGCCGCTTCGAATTCGGCGGTCGCCGCTATCAGCGGGTCGTAGCCGCGCGGGTCTGACCATGTCATTCCTTTGAGGGCGATCGCGCCGGTCATGCCTTGTCTTTCCTGTTTTCCCGAACCTAACCGGCCGCGCCTGCGCCGATCTTTTTCGATATCTCGTTGCCGGCATCGATCAGCACTTTCTTGCACGCGTCGATGTCGGGATCGCTGGACTTGATGAGGCGCCGGACAAAAGGCACCGTCAGCGAGGCGGCGACCTCGCCGCCAAATCCGATAATCGGAACGGAGACGTTGTGGACCCCCTGAATGATCGCCGACGGGCTCTGGCAGACGCCCGTTTCGGCAGCCTGCCGCACCGTGTCTTCAAACACGTCCAGCGCTTCTTGTGTGAAATTGGGGTTCTTCGAACACATCTGCGCCCGCTTTTCGCGCGTCATCTGATAGCTCAGGCAAGCGCCCGATGACGTGAACACCATCGGGACACGCGCGCCGAGACGCACCGAGGTGATGTTGTTTCCCGGCGGATCGACCTGCGCGATGACAAGAATTTCGGAGCCGTTGAGGATCGCCAGGTGAACGGACTGGTTCAGCCGGATCGCCGTTTCTTCCATGATTTCACCGGCCACGGCCGTCAGGCGCTTCGTCGGCGGAAAGCGATGGGACAGCTCGAACATGCGCATGGTCAGGGAGTAGCGCTCGCTTGCGGTGTCCAGCATCACGTAGCCGCGGCTCTGGAGAACGGCCAGCATGCGGTAGATCTCGCTTATCGAGCGGTTGAGCGCCTGCGCGATTTCCGCTTTTTTCAGTCCCTGCGACTGCTCGGCCAGAAGTTCCAGAATGTCGAGCCCCTTCGACAGAGCAGGCGCGCTGTATTTCAGGTTCGCGTCGGCGTCGCCGCCTTCGTTTCTGTCCTTGACTTTCTCAGGCACGGGGCATCCCTCGTTTCTCGTTCAAAGGCCCTGTGTGCCCTAGGGTACGGACCCATAAATGAAGAGAATTTGGTTTGGATCGTTTTGACCAACTGCGAGGAGCGAAAGCGCGGGAAATGTGGTTCATTTTCAAGCCTTTCGCGACGCAGCAGATGGCCAAAACGGCCAAATCCGAAGGACGGCAGAAATGGCTTCACCTCGCAGCGTCACCGCGCTTGACCGGGCATAAAGCCCGCTCTGCACACGCTTCCTCGCGAGGTTTTGCCATTTCTGCCGCCAAATCGGCTTCATTTATGAGTCCGTACCCTAGAGCTGCCACAGCCTGCAAGCGTTGTTGCGGTAAAGCGCATTTCTTTCATCTTCAGACCAGCCTGCTGTCAGGTTGTGCGTGGCAGCCACCCAGATCGCGAGACCGCCTCCGAGGTTGCAGACGGGGCTGTCGGATCCCCAGACAATCCGGTCGGTGCCGAAGTCTTCGACGGTTTCATCGACATAGGGTCTGATGTCCTCAAGGGTCCACGTGTCCGGATCGCCATAGGCAATCACTCCGGAGATCTTGGCGGCCACGTTCGGCCGCTCGGACAGTGCCTTGATGCCCGACCGCCAGGGGTCGAACGACTGGGCGGCGACGTCGGGCACGCCGCAGTGATCGAGGATAAACTGGACGTCGGGGCAATGGTCGACCAGCTCCAGGGCCAGGCCATGCTGGCGCGGGAACACGCACAGATCGAAGGTTAGCCCCGTTCCAGCCATGCTCTTGATGTTGTCGCGGAAGGTTGCCGTCGTGCTCGTTTCGTCGGGAACGACATGAAGCACGCGCCTCAGACCCTTGACGTTTGGATTGCTTGCCGCGCGTTCTAGGAAGGCCGGAAAGCCGGCATTCTCCGGGCGGCAGGAGGAAATGGCGCCGCGCAACAGGCTGTCCGGTTTAGCCATCAACTCTTCGATCATCCGGGTTTCGTCTTCAATCAGCTGCTCAGCGACGTCCACTTCCATGTGCAGGCACCCCTCGATCCCGAGGCGGCCGGCGTTGCGCGTGTAAGTGTCGAACCGGCTGTCCTGGTTCAGCGCTTCGACGTCGCTCAGCCAGGGATAGTCCAGCCGGTCCCGGTAAATGAGATGCAGGTGTGTATCGAACAGCATGTTGAGGGTCCTCCCGTTTCCAGATAATCGTTGACTAAATATAAAAGTCAAGTTTATATATGAATTATTGACGCGAAGTGCAGGGCTGACCTTCGCCGATCAACGGGAGGAACAGATGGGTAATCACAGACTTAAATCGCTGCTGTGCGCGACCGCGCTGGTGGCCGTCGCCGGCAATGCTGCTGCCGGTGAATTCGACGGCGTGACGCTGCAGGCCAAGCTGATCGGCGGCCAGCAATACGAGGCGCTCTATGCGCGCATCGGTGAGTGGGAAGAAAAGACCGGTGCGAAAGTCGATGTCATTTCAAAGAAAAACCACTTTGAACTCGACAAGGAATTCAAGTCCGACCTGGCCGCCGGAACGCTCGGCTGGTGCGTCGGCTCCAATCACTCCTCGTTCGCGTCCCAGTACCCGAGCCTCTACACGGATCTGACGCCCTACCTGACATCCGACTTCATCGGGGAATATGTTCCGTCCAACATCGCCGCCTCCAAGATCGGCGACGCCCTGGTGATGCTGCCGCGTGCACAGTTCGACGTGTCGGCGCTCTATTACCTGAAGTCCGTCTACGAGGATGAGGACAACAAAGCGGCCTACAAGGCGAAAACCGGCCGGGATCTCGCTCCGCCCGACACCTGGGACGAGTACAAGGAACAGGCGATCTTCTTCACCGACGCGCCGAATTTCTACGGCACGCAATATGCCGGCAAGGACGAGGCGATCGTCGGCCGCTTCTACGAGCTGGTCATTGCCGAAGGCGGGCAGCTGTTCAACGACGACTGGTCGCCTGCCTTCAATTCGGACGCCGGCAAGCGTGCGCTCAAGTGGTTCGTCGACCTCTACGAGGCCGGTGCCGTTCCTCCAGGCACGACCTCCTATCTCTGGGACGATCTCGGCCAGGGCTTTGCGTCCGGAACGATCGCGCTGAACCTGGACTGGCCGGGTTGGGCCGGTTTCTTCAACGGCGAGGACTCCTCCAAGGCGGCCGGAGATGTCGGCGTCAAGGTTCAGCCCGCGGGCACCGCCGGCGTGCGCACCGGCTGGTCCGGCCACCACGGCTTTTCCGTCACGGAATCCTGTGACAACAAGGAAGCTGCGGCGTCCCTGGTTGCCTGGCTGACCAATGAGGACAGCCAGAAACTGGAGAGCTCCGCAGGTCCCCTGCCGACGCGGACCGCCGTCTGGGACCACGTTGTGTCCTCGGCTGAGGGCGACGCCTACCGGACCGAGGTGCTGAAGGCCTTCCAGGCGGCCGCCTCGCATGCGTTCCCGGCGCCTCAGACACCCTACTGGATCGAAGCGACCAACCTCATCTATCCCGAGCTGCAGGCCGCCATCCTTGGCGACAAGTCGATCGACGACGCACTGAGCGACGCATCGGAAGCCGTGGATGAGATGATGCAGGAAAACGGCGTCTACTGACGTCGCCAATTGACCGGGGGATCCGTCCCCCGGTCGTATCCGGGCCCGGCCCGGCATCCAGGTTCCACTGAAATTCCCTGTTTTCAAGGACGCAAGCAATGTCACGCTTCCGGCCACCGCCCTGGTTCGTTCTGCTGCTGCCCGCGATCATCATCCTTTCGGCAGTCGTTCTGATCCCGCTGCTGCTGTCGCTTTACTCCAGTTTCACGCCCTACCGGCTGACGCGTCCGGAGACGCTGTACAAGTGGATCGGCACCTACAACTACGAAAAGGCGATCGAGAGCGCGCATTTCTGGGCCGCGTTCGGAAGGACCATTCTGCTCCTGACCATTGCCCTCAACCTTGAAATGCTGATGGGACTCGGCCTGGCATTGCTCGTCAACAAGGTCACCTACGGCCAGCGCACGCTGCGCACGATCATGATGTTCCCGATGATGTTCTCGCCGATCCTTGTCGGGTTCCAGTTCAAGTTCATCTTCAACGACAATGTCGGCCTCGTGAACAACGCCCTGCAGTCGCTCGGGCTCTCCAACGTCGCGATCCCCTGGCTGGTGGATGGGCAACTTGCCTTCTTCTCGATCCTGGTTGCCGAAATGTGGTCGTCGACCTCGGTCTTCGCGATCCTGATCCTGGCAGGCCTGTTCGCGGTGCCGCGGGATCCGATCGAGGCGGCGAAGGTCGACGGCTGCACGCCCTGGCAGAGCTTCCGGCACATTACGCTGCCCTACATCATGCCGTTCATCTACATCGCGCTGGCGATCCGGTCACTCGACGTCGCACGTGCCTACGATATCGTGCAGATCATGACGAATGGCGGGCCTGCGCGCAGGACCGAGCTGCTCTGGACCCTGATCGGCCGGACCGGCTATGTCGATGCCAAGATGGGCTACGCCAATGCCATGGGCTACATCTCCATCTTCCTCGCGATCTTCTTCACCATCTACTTCTTCCGCAAGCTGAATGCCGCGCGGAGCGAACTTGGCATGGCGGGCTGAGACATGAATGAAAATCTTCAATACCGGATCCGGGCCCGCCTTCTGAAGGTGCTGCACTTCGTGACGCTGTTCATCGCTATGGCCATCATCTGCGTCCCGGGCCTGTGGGTGGTTCTCAACTCCTTCCGTCCGACCGTCGAGATCATGGCCAAGCCGCCCGTCTGGGTGCCCGGCGACCTCAACCTCGACAATTACCGGGCGATGTTCGGTGCGGTCGGCGAGGGCGGCGTGCCGGTGCTGCAGTATTTCACCAACTCCCTGATCATTTCGGTCACCTCGACACTGATCGCGATCTTGGTCGGCATGGCCGGGGGGTATGCCTTTGCCCGCTACCGGTTCAAGGGCAAGGCATCCATCTTCATCGGCCTGATGCTGACGCGGGCGGTGCCGGGCGTTTCCCTGTCCCTGCCGCTCTTCATCGTCATGGCGAAGACGGGGCTGATCGACACGCATATGGGACTGATCCTGGTCTATGTGGCCCTGAACGTACCGTTCACGATCTGGCTGATCGACGGGTTTTTCCGCCAGGTGCCGGTCGAACTTGCCGAAGCGGCGGAAATCGACGGGTGCACGCGCTGGCAGGCGTTCTGGAAGGTGGAGTTTCCGGTGGCTCGTGCAGGTGTCGCATCGGCCGGCATATTCGCCTTCCTCACCAGCTGGAACGAATATGCACTGGCCAGCCAGCTGACCCGGTCGACCTTTTCCAAGACCATGCCGGTGGGCCTTCGGGATTTCACCAGCGAGTTCACCATCAACTGGGGAGGGATGTGCGCGCTCGCGGTGCTGATGATCATACCGGCACTGATCCTCACCTTCCTTGTCCAGAAACACCTTATTGCCGGCCTGACCTTCGGCGGCGTCAAAGGATAAGACAGAATGGCGAAAGTAAACCTGCGGAAGGTTGTCAAGAAATACGGCGCATTGCAGGTCGTTCACGGCATCGACCTGGAGATCGACGACAACGAGTTCGTCGTTCTGGTCGGGCCGTCGGGATGCGGCAAATCGACGACGCTGCGGATGATCGCCGGTCTGGAAGCCATCTCGGACGGCGAAATATCCATCGGCGAGCGGGTGGTGAACGATCTGCCGCCGCGCAACCGCAACATCTCGATGGTGTTTCAGAACTATGCCCTTTATCCGCATATGACCGTGCGCGAAAACCTCGGCTTCTCGCTCAAGATCGCGAAGCGGCCGCAGGAGGAAATCGACCGGGCCGTCGATGCGGCGGCGCAGATCTTGAGCCTGTCGGACTACATGGACCGGAAACCGGGAGCGCTGTCCGGCGGCCAGCGTCAGCGAGTGGCGATGGGACGAGCCATCGTGCGGCATCCGGACGTGTTCCTGTTTGACGAACCCTTGTCGAACCTCGACGCGAAGCTGCGCACGCAGATGCGCACCGAAATCAAGAAGCTGCACCAGAAGGTCAAATCGACGATCGTCTATGTCACGCACGACCAGGTGGAAGCGATGACGCTGGCCGACCGGATCGTGATCATGCGCGATGGCCATATCGAACAGGTCGGAACGCCTCTTCAGGTGTTCGAGACACCGGCGAACACCTTTGTCGCAACGTTTATCGGGTCGCCACCGATGAACCTCCTCGGCGGGGTGATCAAGGACGGCGGGATCGCCATCGAAGGCGGTCCGCAGATTGCCGTGCCTGACCCTTTCGCAGGCAAGGTCTCGAATGGCCAGGAGGTGATTCTCGGGTTCCGTTCGGACAATCTGATGCCGAGCGGGCACGCAATGCCTATGGAAGGCGGCTTCACCGAGTTCGACATGAAGGTGGATCTGTCCGAGCCGCTCGGCACGGAAACGCTGCTGTTCGGATCGCTTGCCGGAAAGGAAGTTCAGGCGAAGATGCTGAATCCGCGCCCTGTGGCGGACGGTGAAGAGCTGCGCTTTCAACTGGACCTGACCCGCTGTCACCTGTTTGACGCGAATAGCCAGCAGTCGCTGAGGTAAGACATGGCCGAGATCAGAAATGTCCGCATCTACATGGCCGACCTGAAACCGAAGGTGAAGCGGGTCGATGCCATACAGAGCTTCGTCAGTCAGGAGACGCCCTTTGTCGAGATCACCGATTCCGACGGTGTCTCGGGGCGCGGCTACAGCTATACGATCGGCCAGGGTGGGCCGGCTGTCATGGCGCTGCTGCGCCACACACTCGCGCCGCAGCTGATCGGCCGGGAAGCCGAGGAGATCGAACGGATCTGGCGCGATCTCCTGTTCTCGACGCATGCGACGGCGGTCGGCGCCATCACGTCTCTCGCGCTTGCGGCGATCGACACGGCGCTCTGGGACCTGCGCTGCAAGCGTGCGCGGCTGCCGCTCTGGCGCATGCTCGGCGGGGCGAAGGACCGCGTTCCGATGTACACGACCGAAGGCGGCTGGCTTCATATCGAGACACAGGCCCTGGTGGACGATGCGCTGTCGGCCCAGGCGATGGGATTTGCCGGTTCGAAGATCAAGATCGGCAGGCCGCATCTGAGCGAGGACCGCGCGCGCCTCAAGGCCGTGCGCGAGGCGGTGGGCGATGCCTACGAGATCATGGTCGACGCGAACCAGTGCTTTTCGCGCGCGGAGGCGACCCGCCGGGCCCGGATCCTGGAGGAGTTCAATATCGGCTGGTTCGAGGAACCGATGCCGGCGGACGATGTCATGGAGCATGCGCGGCTGGCGGCCCATACATCCGTACCGATCGCGGTGGGGGAAAGCCTCTATTCCCTCAGCCAGTTCAAGGATTACCTGGTCAACGGCGCGGCCGGCATCGTCCAGGCCGATGTTGCGCGGATCGGCGGCATCACGCCCTGGATGAAGGTTGCCCATCTGGCGGAGGCCCACAACGTTCCGGTCTGCCCGCATTTCCTGATGGAGCTTCATGTCAGCCTCGTCTGCGCGATCCCCAATGCGCCCTGGCTTGAATACATCCCGCAACTCGACAGTCTCACCGCATCAACGATGCGCATGGAGGCCGGCAGTGCCATTCCGTCAAACACACCGGGTCTCGGAATCGACTGGGACGAGGACAAACTGGCCGCGGCCCGGATCACGCCGTTCGATGCCGATTTCTCGCAATAGGAGCGTGTCATGCAAAGAATGGGAATGATGATCGGCCTGGAGCAGGAAAAGGTCTCCGAATACAAGCGGTTGCACGCGGATGTCTGGCCCGGTGTCCTGAAGATGATCTCCGATTGCAACATCCGCAACTATTCGATCTTCCTGAAAGAACCGGAAAACGTTCTTTTCGGTTACTGGGAATATCACGGAGAGGACTTTGCGGCCGACGCGGCGAAAATGGCCGCCGACCCGGAAACGCAGCGCTGGTGGGATGTCTGCATGCCCTGCCAGAAACCGCTGGACACCCGGAAGGACGGGGAATGGTGGGCCATGATGGAAGAGGTCTTCCACCTGGACTAGCACCTTTTCAGACTCGGGTGCGGCCGGCTCCCGATGCAGGCAACGAAAGGCTCTGGAGACAAGATGTTCGAGGATCTGCAACAGCATTGGCCACGGGCGGCCAATCCGAAACCGATCGTCATTTTCGGGGCGGGGTCCATCGTGACGGACGCGCACCTGCCGGCCTATGCCAATGCCGCATATCCCGTCGCGGGGGTCTACGACCCGGACCTGGAAAAAGCACGGGCGGTCGCGCAGGCACACGGGATCGCCGCCTTTTCAAGCCCGGAGGAAGCGGCCGGCCATGCGGACGCGGTCTTTGATCTTGCGACACCGCCCGATGCGCATGCGGACATTCTCGCCATCCTGCCGCCGGGCTCCGCGGTGCTGATCCAGAAGCCGATGGGCAGCGATCTCGCCGGTGCGACGCGAATCCTGAAGATCTGCAGGGACCGCGATCTTCTGGCCGCGGTGAATTTTCAGCTGCGCTTTGCGCCGATGATGCTCGCCCTGCAGGACGCGGTGGCCAAGGGTGTCCTCGGCGACATCGTCGATTTCGATGCCTGGCTTGCACTCGATACGCCCTGGGGTCTGTGGAAGTTTCTCGAACCGCTGCCGCGCGTCGAAATCAGCCTGCATTCGATTCACTACCTTGATTTCATCCGCGGTCTGCTCGGCAATCCGTCGGGCGTGCACGCCAAATCGATGGGACATCCCTCGTCCAGGATTGCCCAGACCCGCACCGCCGCA
Organism: Roseibium sp.; assembly: GCF_965229775.1. Lineage (GTDB taxonomy): Bacteria > Pseudomonadota > Alphaproteobacteria > Rhizobiales > Stappiaceae > Roseibium. The sequence continues at coordinate 1,484,128 of NZ_OZ245929.1, read as the reverse complement.
ATCCTGGACTATGGAGACAGGGTCCGGTGCGCGCTGTCGATCAACCACAATCACGCGTTCGGGCGCAAACACCAGGCCTGCGAATTCCGGATCTGCGGCACGAAAGGCGCCGCCTACCTGCAGCTCGGCGTCAACCTCGACTATCCGAAGGGAGAGCCGGACATTCTTGAAATCAACACGGGTGAGGGCTGGCAGAGCATCGCGCTCGACGGCAGCTGGTTTCCGGATGCGTTCACGAGCCGGATGAGCCAGCTTCAGCGCGTCGCCACCGGAGAGGAAGGAAACCTGGTCAGCAGCGTCGAGGATGCCTGGCACACGATGGCCCTTGTCGAAGCCGCCTATGAAAGCAGCGCCGCGCCCGCCACGCCGATTGCGAGGAAGCCCCAATGAACATTCAGGAAATCTACTACGAGGACTACGAGATCGGGCATGTGCGCGAGACCTTCGGGCGGACGATCACGGAAACGGACTTTGTCGTTCATGCCGGGCATACGGGAGACTTCTTTCCCCACCACATGGATGCCGAATGGTGCGCAAAGCAGGACTTCGGCCAGCGGATCGCCCACGGCACCATGGTGTTTTCCATCGGTATCGGACTGACGGCGAGCGCCATCAATCCCGTCGCTTTTTCCTACGGCTATGACCGGCTGCGTTTCATAAGGCCGGTTCATATCAACGACACGATCCGCACGCGTCTGACGATCGACCGGAAGTTCCCGGACCCGAAGCGGGAGGGCATGGGGCAGGTCTTTGAAAAATGCGAGGTCCTGAACCAGAGGGACGAAACCGTCCTGTTCGCCGAGCATATCTACCTGGTGCAGATGCGCGGGGAAGGGTGAAAAACGTAGTCATGCCAATACCTTGCCGGCACCCGTTCGAAATGATCCGTCAATCCTGGAGGGAGGAAAGCCATGAGTGACCTGCGCTATGACGACGAGCACGACGATGCAAAGCTGTTCAACGTGGAAACCTGGCTCTACGAGGATTTCGTGGTTGGCGACAAGTGGCGCTCCATCCGCCGGACCATTTCCGAAGGAGAGGCAATGCTGTTCAACAGCCTTGTCATGGACAATCACCCTTACGTCGCCGACGAGATCTTCGCGTCCGAAGAGGGGGTGTTCAACCGTCGTCTGGTCGCCGGCGCGATGGTGTTCAGCTACGGTCTCGGACTGATGGCGCACAACAACGTCAACACGTTTTCCTACGGCTACGACAAGCTGCGTTTCATCAAGCCGGTCTTCATCGGAGACACGATCTACACGGTGCGGACAAACCTGGAAAAACGCCCGAAATACGAAGAGATGGGGCTCGTGAAGGTGTCCTATCAGGTCTACAAGAACAAGGGCGAACTGGCGCTCTATGCTGAGCACCTGCAGACCGTGAAGTATCGCCACCCGGAGAATTTCACCCCGGAAACCAAATCCGGCGCTGCCTGAGGCTCAATCCAGATAAAACGCGGTATCCGCGCCAAGTGCCGGTCCGCCCACACTTGATGTCATCACCTGTCCGTCCATGCGGATCGGGCAGCGGGTCGTTCTGATCGCTGTGCCGTCGGGGGCCGTGACGGTCTGAACGGCATCAAGCGCCACGAAGCCTTCCGTTTCGATCAGCTCCGGCCAGTCGAGCACGCGGGCGCACCAGATGTCGGCAGGCTCCAGCCTCTCCAGCCAGTCGCCGACATCGCCCTCTCGCAGAAAATCGCGGAGCACGGACTTGATTTCGTCCCGTTGCGAAAAGGCGCGGCCGGGATCGGAGAAGGGCACCAGGGCCGGGCACTCCAGAAGCTCCGCCAGTTTCGCGATGGGGGCCATGGCAATGGCGATGTAACCGTCCTTGCAGGCGTAGATCCCGTAAGGCGCACCGACGGAAGCGTTCGCGTTGGCGACGGCGCTGCGTTCCGACATGGCCCCGTCACCATTGAGGAAGGCCGTGAAGAGCTCGAACTGCATGTCGATTGCCGAGGACATCAGGTCGACCTCGACAAGACCGCCCCTGCCGGTCTTTTCGCGCCGGAGCAGGGCTGCCATGATGCCCTGGACCAGGTGATTGCCGCAGGTGATGTCGAGAACCGCAAAGCCGGCGGGCACCGGCGGATCGTCGCTGTTTCCCGACAGCCATGCCATGCCGCTCAGCGACTGGACGAGAAGATCCTGCCCGGGTTTCTTGACCCAGGGGCCGGTCGTGCCGTAACCGGTGACGGCACCGTAGACAAGCTTGGGATTGCTTTTGCGGACATCTTCCCATCCCAGGCCGATCCGTTCCATCACGCCCGGCCGGAAATTGTGGATCATCACATCCGCGGTGCTCAGGAGATCCTTGATCCCGGCGAGGTCTTCCGGATTCTTCAGGTCGGCGGCAACGCTCGCCTTGTTCCTGTTGATCGTATGAAACAGCAGGCTGTCCGGGCCGACCTTCTGATCGGAGATCACCAGCGATCTGCACAGGTCGCCGACGCCGGGCCGCTCGATCTTGACTACCTCCGCCCCAAGGTCCGCGAGCCGGAGCGCTGCCATCGGACCAGCCAGGAACTGAGCGAAATCGAGGACACGCAATCCTTCCAGCGGTTTCATGACGTCTGGCTCCCAAGTGATCCGTATATGAAACTTTTTTTTATATACCAATATATCAGGTCGCGCGCCGCTTCAAGCTTGCCGGCGACTGAACCGGATACGCGCGGCGGCGCCGATGCGCTTCTCCGAACACGCGCTTGAGGCTCCGTGGTTGCGGGCGGTGGCAAGTCCTGCGCAGAATGTCAGTGGCTCAGGAACGGCCGGTTCCGCTCAACCGGGGGCCGATGACCTGAGCAAAGTGATCCATCCGTCGCGCGAGAGTGTGTGAAAGAATGTCAAACGACAACAACCAGGGGGGCGGCTGGACGCCGTCGACGCGCTACCCCGATCCCTCCGTCATTTCGCTGGACCCGCGTTTCGACGCACTGAAACTGCCGCTTGCCGGTGTCGAGAGGCTTGCCACGGGCTGCCGCTGGAATGAAGGGCCTGTGTGGTTCGGCGATGGCCGCTACCTTCTGTGGAGCGATATCCCGAACAACCGGATCCTGCGCTGGGACGAGGTCACCGGGGCGGTGTCGGCCTATCGCGAGCCGTCGACATTCGCCAACGGCCAGACACGGGACCGACAGGGACGCCTGATCACGTGCGAGCATGGTGGCCGGCGGGTCACGCGCACGGAATATGACGGCACGGTCACGGTCCTGATCGACCGTTTCGAGGGCAAGCGCCTGAATTCTCCCAACGATGTCGTCGTGAAATCGGATGGATCAGTGTGGTTCTCCGATCCTCCCTTCGGCATCCTGGGCAATTACGAAGGTCACAGGTCGGAACCCGAACTCGGCCAGAATGTTTACCGCCTCGATCCGGAGACAGGGGAGGCGTCGATTGTCGCCGATGATATCCTCGGACCCAACGGGCTGGCTTTTTCGCCGGATGAGAGCAAGCTCTACATCGTCGAATCCCGCGGCGTGCCGAGCCGGAAAATTCTCGAGTATGATGTTGCGGCGGATGGCAGGTCGATCTCGGGCAAACGTATCCTGATCGATGCCGGGCCCGGGACGCCGGACGGCTTCCGCGTCGATGTCGAAGGCAACCTGTGGTGCGGCTGGGGAATGGGATCGGCGGATCTTGACGGGGTCATGATCTTTTCACCGGACGGCACGCCGATCGGACGCATCGCACTTCCCGAGCGCTGTGCAAACCTGTGTTTCGGCGGGCGCGCGAACAGCCGCCTCTTCATGGCTGCGAGCCACTCGGTCTATGCGCTTTACGTCAATGTCGCCGGGGTGAAGGGCGGCTGACAACAGCAGTATAGGCATGGAACATGAATAAAGCAGGAGAGGGAAAATGGACTGTTTCAATGGCCTGTGTGCCACACTTGCGAAGTCCTGCCTTGCCGCCGCCCTGCTGTTCGGGCCGGTGCCGGATGCCCTTTCCGCAGACGGGGGCAAGGCCCCGTGCGGTTTACGAATTTAAAGTTCGCTTCGCAGACTGCTGCAGCAATGATGCGAACTTCAAATTCACCGCACTAGGCGCTTCCTACCTCGTGCATGGCACCGTTGAGGCGGTCTTTCCGCCAGATACCGGGAGGGATGCCGAACTCGCGTTTGAAGGCTGTCGAAATCGGATACTGCGAGAGCTTCAACGCCCGCTTTCGGGATGAACTGCTTGGCGGAGAAACCTTCCATAGCCTGAAGGAAGCACAAATCCTGATTGAACAATGGAGGAAACATCACAATACCAAGCGCCACATAGCGCCTTGGGCTACCGACTGCCGGCACCAGAAACCCTCATCCGGATAGACCAAAGCGCAGTCATGCACTATCAATCAAATCGGAGCACTCAGGTGGGACTGATCAAAATCATGGCGATCCTCCGGCACAAGGACCCCAGGGCGACCGAAATCTATACCAGAAGTGCAAATCGCCGGAAACTTGCTCTAAAGGCCGCAGATAAAGCAGACCTCGGTGCAATGGTGTTCGAAGAGCGGTGATTATCTATCCACGCTGAGTTTCCGAAGGTCATCAGACTTTGTCCGGCTTCGAAGCGACAATCGAAAGCAACCTCTGGATCGCCTCGGCCGTTACGCACAAGGTTGTTCCGGAAGAAGGCTGGAGCACCCTGATTGAAGTGGAGACGAAGGAGTGAGCAAGTGTCAGTCTATACCGAGTGCAGTGACCTTGCCGGACGGGCCGCATCGCTCGAATTCAGACTCTAGCTTATCGATCGCTGCCAGCGCCTCGGAACGATGGTCCTCCATTACACGCTTTTGCGCATCGTTTGGATATGGATAGCGGATGAGTAGTATGGCAAGCCTTTGACACTTTACATTCACATGTTTGCTTGCAATTCGGCAGGCTTCATCAGCATCGACCGAATTGAGCGCGTTAAGCACATGCGCAACTGAGTTCTTTGCAAGGGCGTTCGCGTCGAGGGAGGACGCATCTCGGGTTTCAACGCGTAGTATCTGCAATATTTCCTTGCTCAGCATTACCCGTCTCCTACGTAGGCCACCTTGACGAAAGGTCCGGACCGAAGTCCGGACGGCGAGCCTGATCGCCAAAACCTGTGCCCGTCCCGGCAGCATCAGGCAACCAACGCGCCCGCTTCATCGTGAGTTGCAAGGGCTTTATGAGCGACTCGCCATAAGGTTGTCTAGCTCAATTTGGCAGCTTTAAAGAAAGTGCGGGAGACTTCGGATTCGCAAACGGGGGTAATGGCTGACGCTGTTGGCGGTTAGCAATAATGGGACAGACCTGTTTCACGATCCGGAGTGCTGACTTGACCCGACTTTTCATTTTCTTGCTGTTTCGCTTTTGCTGCCGGGCTGCGTCTCAGGGAGTACCAGGACAGAAGGCTATCTCCACTTTCTCGATATTGCGATTGATGACGTCAAAACCGGGAAAGAGGTTTTCCGGACTTTCGCCGACAGCGTGAGCAAGTGCTCCAGCCTCGTCATCATCGCACCATACTTCATGAAGGCGGCCCTCAAGAACTCCCCGAAAGCATCAAACGGCAGTTCGAATTTCGCAGCATCGGCGGACTGTTAAAACCCCTGAAACTGCATTCGCAGACGAGATGGATGCTCACACTCTTTAGGCAAATTTCCCTCCACCATAATTGAGACCACAATGGCAAATCCCGAACATCTAAAGTGGCTGCGCGAAGGCGTGGAATCGTGGAACCGCCGCCGTGAAGAAGATCCTTTTGTACCGGATCTGAGTGGAGCGGATCTGACGAGAGCGAACCTGAAGGGGGCGAACCTAAGCAAATCGAGGTTGGAGAGGGCGGATTTAAGTAAAGCGAATCTGGCGTGGGCGGATCTGAGGGAAGCGAAACTGTATCGAGCGGATCTGATGAGTGCGAATCTGAGGGGAGCGGATCTGACAGTAGCGAAACTGGAGAAAGCGGATCTGACGAGTGCGGATCTGAAGGAAGCGAAACTGGAGAAAGCGGATCTGAGGGGAGCGGATCTGACGAGAGCGCAACTGAGGGGAGCGCAACTGGAGAAAGCGGATCTGAGTGGAGCGGATTTAAGTAAAGCGAATCTGGCGTGGGCGGATCTGAGGGAAGCGAAACTGTATCGAGCGAATCTGATGAGTGCGGATCTAAGTGAAGCGAAACTGTATCGAGTGGATCTGATGAGTGCGGATCTGAGGAGAGCGGATCTGAGGGGAGCGTATCTGACAGTAGCGAATCTGGAGGGAGCACTTCTGAGGGAAGCGAATTTGAGGAACGCGGATCTGGCGTGGGCGGATCTGGCGTGGGCGGATCTGAGGAGTGCGGATCTGAAGGAAGCGAATGTTAGGACGGTGAGGGGGGACTCTGATGACATCAGAACTGACCTCTCCGGTGCCATCCAATTCACCCAGAAACAGCTCAATACGATGGACGGTGATACCGGAGTCCTCTTGCCGGAAGATCTGGTGCATCCAGAGCATTGGTCGGAATGGTCTCCTTCTCGGGAAGATATAATATCGCAATTGGCTGCGACGGGTCCGCGCAGTGCGATACTTGCTGGTGAAAAGATTGATGTTACCGATACTCCTCCAGGAGGAATTCCGGAAGTCAATGATCCATCGGAATTACAGAAAATATTCGAGGAAATTGCTCGTCATTGTGAAAGCCTTCCCGGTCTATGGGGTGAATATTCACCTCAGACCAACAGGATGGTTTTGACAACGACGAACAGCGCTTTGCTTAGTGCCAGAGAGAAAGATGAGAACTGGTACACCTGGGAGCGGCTGATCGAATTGCTGCAACGAAGACGTGATGATGATGATAAGGGAGCATGGCGTGGTTTCGATGACGAATTGACCGTTCTCATTATGACAATTCGGAAGTTACGAAAATTCCTGGAGAAATTCTCGGATGCCAAAACGCCCAAGCCACAAGCCCCGGAGATCAGGATATCGGAGTCCGACATTGATATTATGCGCCAACTGTCGATACAGATTGAACAACTTGTACTAGATCCAAATACCCAGGACATATTGACTGATCGGGCGATAGAAGAAATAGACAAAGACAATCGAGATATCGCTGAAGGTTTGGAGAAGGCAGACAATCCGAATATCAAAACGAGAGAGAAAAGTTTACCGATCTGGCGATCTGCGTTGAAATCTATCGGTGGGTATATTGCGTCTATTAGTAAAAGTGTTCTTCCAAAAGTTCTCACGGATTCTGAAGCCGCTGAGACTCTGAAGGATCATGCTGAAGCTTTGAAAGATAGTATCGAAAAAATCCTTGATACGATCCTCAAATTTTTAGGAGGCAGCTAAACCATGGGAACATCGAATGACTAGATTTCTGGTTCCGGTTTCAATCCTGACCGGTGCTACACTGGTTGCAGGGGCGCTCTATCTGAGACCAACTGAGTTCGAGAAATGCGTTGACTTGTTCACCGAACAAGTCGTGGTTTTCAAGAAACTTAAATCGGATAGCGCCAAATTTGTTGCTACCGAAATGTGCGTGGGAAATGGAAGAAAGTAGAAAGCCAAACAAAATTTTGAATATTTGCCAAACCAACTTGCGCGCCACACAAGAGAAGTTTCACACACCTTCCGCACACCCATACAAGCTTGGGTAATTTCTTTAACAACATCAGAACTGGTGGTGACCCCGACAGGATTCGAACCTGTGACCCTCAGATTAGGAATCTGATGCTCTATCCTGCTGAGCTACGGGGCCGGTAGAGGGTCGATTAGCATGATTTGACAGACTTTGCGAGCCCGGAGATGGTCCGGGGCGAAAGTCGGCATTGTTGCGCACAAGGCAGGTTAACGGCCGCATGCAGGCGCCGTTTCACGTCCTTGTCTCGGGCTTGCCTTATTCGGTGCTTAGCAACAGGAGCAAGGCGTTGCAGGGTGCAGACTGTGCCCGATGTCAGAAGGGATTGTGGCCAATAGCGTTCCAGAAACAACACAGGCGCATGCGCGATTTGCGGACTGGACGGCCGCGAGGGGAAACGGCCCCTGACGCTTCGGCAGCGGCTTCGCGATTGCCCCGGCCGGTCGCAGCAGGCAGGGTCACCAGAACCGGCAGGCAGGTGGCTGGCTGTCTTTGCCTGGCGGTGTCCGGCATTATCTGCGGTGGAGGCCCGTCCGCGGCGCAGGCCGTGTCTTCCGGCGCGGAGAGAACCAGCAATGCCGATGAAATTCTCGTCGCCTGTGCAGGGGACATTGCCAGCGGCGTGCCTCTGGTGGCCGCGGCTTCGGACGGGACGTTTGAAGGCGTTGACGGTGCGCGTTACCTGGCCGTCGACCTGCGCCCCCTGACGGACGGCGCGCGCCGCGCGCCAGCCCTGGCCGATCTCACGACAGGCGCAGCCAGCTATCTGGCGGTGCCCGTCGCCGGACCCGATCGCTGGGGGCTTGTGCCCGCCTGGATCGTGCGCCGGGACCGGGATGAAACGCGGCTGCTTCAGGCGGAGATCCTTGAACATGGCGAGGCTCTCTTCGCTCCTGGCGCTGCGTCCGGAGCGTGTGCCGACCGTTTGCGCGCCGCCGAACACACGGCAAGGCGCGCACGGTCCGGTCATTGGAGAGATGTTGCCGGTGCGACACTCTTTTCCTCATGGGAACCGGACACGTTTGCCGGTCACGCCGGGCGCTACGTCATTGCCCGCGGGCGCATAGTTTCGCTTGGAAAAACGGCGAGCACCCGCTATCTCAACTTCGGCAGATACTGGAAAACCGATCTTACGGTGACGTTCAAGTCCTCCGAAGAAAACACGTTCAACGCGGCCCTTGGCCGGTCCGGCCATATGGTCGATGATCTTGAAGGGCACAGTGTTGAGGTCAGAGGTGTCTTGCAAGAGAGAGACGGGCCGTATATTGCGCTCCGGCATCCCGAGCAACTGGTGGTCCTTAAAGGCAGAAGGGTGGGAAGTGGCGGTCAGGACGGCAATTGAATCCCGGCGCAGCATGCGTTCGACGGCCACCGGTTCACGTCCCGGGCGGCCGGTCCGCCGTCTCGTGCGTGTTTTCGGTGTGCTCGCGCTGTCGCTGCTCACCGCGTCGTGCCAGCTTCTGGGCGACGGAACCAGTGTCGGTACCGTCTCGACGGGCGTCCGCCCGAAACTCACCAGTGACATCGGCGCGCGTGAACACCCCAGGGTCGTCGCCACATATGGCGGCGTCTACAAGGACCCGGGTGCGGAACGGGCCGTGGCCAGTGTCGTCGGACGGCTGGTCGCAGCCTCGGAGGACCCCTCCCAGAGTTACCAGATCACGATCCTCAACTCTCCGGCGATCAATGCCTTTGCCCTGCCCGGCGGCTATCTTTACGTCACGCGCGGACTTCTTGCGCTGGCCAACGACACGTCGGAAGTCGCGGCGGTTCTTGCGCATGAAATGGCGCATGTCACGGCCAACCACGCGATCAAGCGGCAGCAGCGCGCCGAGGCCAAGCAACTGGCCGACCGGATCCTGAATGACGTGGTTCAGGATTCGGAGGAAGCGCGCAAGGCCATCATCTCGTCGCAGCTGTCTTTCGCGCGCTTCAGCCAGGTCCAGGAACTGGAGGCGGATGCCATCGGCGTCAAGACGCTGGCACGGGCCGGTTTCGATCCCTATGCCGCGGCCCGTTTCCTGCGGTCCATGGCAGCCTATGCGCAGTATCAGTCGGCCGACGCCTCGTCGCCCGGCGCCCCCGACTTCCTGTCATCGCATCCTTCCACGCCGGAGCGGCTCCAGATCGCGGTGAAATCGGCACGCCAGATCGGCGCGCCGGGTATCGGCGAGCGGGACCGGGACCGCTACCTCAACCAGATCAACGGCATGCTCTACGGCGACGATCCGCTGGAAGGGTTCGTGCGCGGCCGGTCCTTCCTGCACAAGGCGCTGGGCATCGGCTTCACGGTTCCGCAGGGCTACATCCTGGAAAACTCCACGGAAGCGGTTCTGGCCAGCAATGGCGACGGGACGGCCATCCGCTTCGACGGTGCGGATGTCAGCGGCTTTCCCAACCTGGTCGACTACATGAAATCCGGCTGGATCAACGGCCTTCTTCCGGAAAGTGTCCGGGAGACGACCATCAACGGGTTGCCGGGGGTCACGGGGGCCGCGATCACGCAGGGCTGGTCCTTCCGCATCGCCGTGGTCCGTATCGGCCGGACCGGCTACCGGTTCATCTTTGCCAGCCGGTCTCCCAATCAGCGCTTCGACACGGATTTCCGTGCGACCGTCGACAGTTTCAGGCAGCTGACGCCGACCGAGCGGGCGCGGCTGCAGTCGCTGCGCATCAAGGTGGTCAAGACAAAGCCAGGCGATACGCCACGCAAACTTGCTGTCGGCATGAGCGGGGTTGAACCATCCCGGCGACTGCAGTTCTTCTCCATCCTGAACGATCTCGACCCGAACAAGGCCATTCCCACGGGAACAGCGGTCAAGCTTGTGGTGGAGTAGCGTGCTATAACTTTCGGGGCCGCTCTCAGCGGGACGGACTGCGAATCAAACGCTGTAGACCGCCTCGTCCGGCTGTTCATTCAAAAGGGCCGAGCGCAGTTTCTCCATGGCGCGGCTCTCGATCTGGCGAACGCGCTCCTTGGAGATCCCGAGCTTCTCGCCGAGCGATTCCAGCGTGGCCCCGTCTTCGGACAAGCGGCGCTCCTTCACGATCCTGAGTTCGCGTTCGCTCAGCACCTTGAGCGCCGACCACAGCCATTTCCTGCGCCGTTCGGTGTCGATGTTTCCCGTGACGATTTCGTCCGGCAGGGGGGCATCGGACACCAGGAAATCCTGCCTGTCGGCGCTCGAGCCTTCGCTGTCCGTGACTGGTGCGTTCAGCGAGGTGTCGGGCCCGGACAGGCGGGCGGACATCAGCGCGACATCGGCGTGTTTCACACCGATCGCATCGGCGATCTTCTGGTGAAGTTCGCTGTCGGTCAGCGGTGTCTGGTTGTTCGAGAGTTTTGCCCTGAGACGGCGCAGATTGAAGAACAGCGCCTTTTGGGTCGATGATGTTCCGCCGCGCACAATCGACCAGTTGCGCAGAATGTAGTCCTGTATCGAGGCACGGATCCACCAGGTCGCATAGGTGGAGAAGCGCACTTCGCGTGCCGGCTCGAACCGGGCGGCCGCTTCGAGCAGGCCGACATGCCCTTCCTGGATCAGGTCGCCGAGCGACAGGCCGAAATTGCGGAAGCGGGATGCGACTGCAATCACGAGGCGCATGTGCGACAGAGACAGTTTCTCCAGCGCCTTTTCATCCCGATGATCCCGCCAGCGGACTGCGAGCTCCCGTTCTTCCTCACGCGTGAGGTAGGGTGCTTTCATTGCCGCCTGGACCAATTGCCGCTTTTCGCTTCCCGACATGACTGACGCTCCGATGTGTTATCGGGTTAACTACGTATCAGTGCTCAGGTTAGATTACTCGGAGTGGCTGCTGTTGCGGAATTTTTGCACTTCTGCGTGATGCCGGTGTGAGCGGTTGTGGCGCACAGGGTTACGCCGGTTTCCCGGGTCCGGAACGAAAAAGGGCCCGGCGCTAACCGGACCCTTCCCGAAAGTCATGTGCCATCGGGCGACGAATTTCAGGCAGCTTCTTCCTTGTCTTCGTCGTCTTCTTCGACATCAGCCTCGGCAGCGGCGGCAGCCTTGAGGCGGCTCGGCGACTTCGCGAGGTTCTGCTCGATCTGCTTCACAGCCTCGGTTTCCGAGCACTTGTTGACGGCAGCGATTTCGCGGGCCATGCGATCAAGGGCCGCTTCATAGAGCTGGCGTTCGGAGTAGGACTGTTCCGGCTGGCTCTCCGACCTGTAGAGATCGCGGACAACTTCGGAAATGGCGATCAGATCGCCAGAATTGATCTTTGCCTCGTATTCCTGTGCACGCCGGCTCCACATGGTGCGTTTCACCCGCGGCCGGCCCCGGACTGTTTCGAGCGCCTTCTTGACCGCTGCCGGATCGCCGAGTTTGCGCATTCCGACGGAAGCGATTTTCGCGACCGGTACACGAAGGGTCATCTTGTCCTGTTCAAAAACGATGACGAGCAACTCCAAAGTGTGACCCGCAACGCTCTGCTCTTCGATGGCGGTAATCTGGCCGACGCCGTGCGCCGGATAAACGATATGCTCGCCTGTCTTGAAACCTTGACGCTGCGCGGCTTTTTTGGTGCTTGTTGCCATACTGATATTCTCTCCTGCGCAGTTGCGATCTTTTCAGACCGATGCTTGGCCGTGTTAGCCATCTGTTTTTTTGCGACACGAACCCCGCCGAGCGATCCAATACGGAACGCCTGTTGATATGCGGCGTGTCAGGGCTGGTCAGTCGTGCCTTTCCACTATAGAAACTGTTCAGTCATAAGAGCTGCCGGGAGGTGACGCATCCGGTTTCGCTGGGATCCGGAACACGTTTTGTACACTCCGTTTTGGGGGTTCTTCTCGTGGTTGGCGACTATCCCCAATATGTAACATACTTTTGTGGAAAATTAAAGTGTTACGCTTTTGTGATGCACAATGACCACAAAACGGCCGCTTGAGCACCGCGTGCAGGCCATTGAATTCAATCAATTTATCAGCAGGACACTGTCAAGACGCCGCATGCGGCAGGTTGCCGCACACGTAATGCCGCGACGAATCAGGATGGCGGGTTCGGAGAGAAATGCTCTTCAAACTTGTTTTCCTTGCCGTCGAATTCCTCGGCGGTCGGGAGCGGGTCCTTCTTCTCCGTGATATTGGGCCATTTCTCGGAGTACTCGGCGTTGATTTCGATCCACTTCTCCAGGCCCGGCTCGGTGTCGGGCAGGATTGCCTCGGCCGGGCATTCGGGTTCACAGACACCGCAATCGATGCACTCGTCGGGATTGATTACGAGAAAGTTCTCGCCTTCGTAGAAGCAGTCCACCGGACAGACTTCAACACAGTCCGTGTACTTGCACTTGATGCAATTGTCTGTGACGACGTAGGTCATCGAATCCTCGCTGCGGGTCACGCCGGGCAGTTTCGCGAACCGTTATCCGACCGGCTGTCATTTGCGTGCAGCACGTCCAAAGCGGGGTGCACGGCCAAAAAATCAGATCGGTGTTGCCTATCGTTTTTGTCTGGTACGCGCAAGCGTCCAGGATGACGCAATCCGGACGAACAAGAGAAAGTTATTCCGTTTTCTCTTCGAAAACCGGAATCTGCGTCAGTTTTCACCGCGGAAGGCGTCCATCTTGCGGCGGTCGCGCTTGGTCGGCCGGCCGGCGCCGGCGTCACGCTGACCGGGCGGTGGCGGAGCTGCGGCTTTTTTGGGTGGCGATGGAGGTGAGAGATCCTCGTAAAGGGTGCGGGCCTCTTCATAGGGGCCGCGCCTTGAACCGAGCGCCACGATTTTCAGGACCAGAACCTTGCGTTCAAGGACGATGGTCAGCACATCGCCTGTCTTGACGGTCTTGCTGGCCGAGGAAATCTTGTCCTTGTTGATCCTGACGTGGCCGGATGTCGCCAGTTTCTGTGCCAGGGAGCGCGATTTGGTGACCCTGGCGTACCAGAGCCACTTGTCGACACGCAGGACGCCTGCGTCAGGCGCTTTCTGGCCGCCCGCCGGAATTACTTCTTGTCCTTGCTGTCCATATCCGCCTTGAGGGCCATCAGGGCCGCAAACGGCGAATTCGGATCAATCGGTTTGTCCTTGGGCGGAGCGCTGCGGCGGTTGCCGCCGTCAAAACCCCTGTTGCCACCGCGATTTCGGTTCGGGCCGCCTTTTCCGCCACCCTTGCCATGCCGCTTGTCGCCCTGGTTGCCCTTGGGCCCCTGGTTCTGACCCCTGCGCTGATCGCCGCGGCGCTGGTCCTGCCGTCCGCGCGGTCTGCGGTCGTGCCGCCCGGGACGCCAGATCTCGATCGTGACGGTTTCCATCTCGACGGGTTCCGGGTTTTCCGCCGCAGGTGCCTCAGTGGCTTCGCTGTCCGCTTCGTCAGCGGTGGCGTTTTGCGGTTCCGCAGTTTCCGCCGCTTCAGGCGCTGCCGCGTTTTCGGCGGGTGTGCCGTCAGCATCAGCCGGTGTGGCCGGATCGTCAGTTGACGCGGCGTCTGAGGCCACGGCTTGATCTGTTTCCGCTTCTGCCGGCGCTGCGCCGGTGGCGGCTGTTTCGTTTTCCGCGGCCGTTTCGGCAACAGTTGCATCCGAACCGGCAGGGTCTGCCTGAGGTTCTTCTGTGACCGCAGGAGCGCTGTCGTCCGTCGCCCCGGCCTCGGGCTGTGTTCCGGCCTGAGCCTCCTCCGGCGCCGTTGCGGTTTCCGGCTTGACCGTGACAGGCCGCTGCACTTCCTTCGTTTCGACCCGATAGCCGAGGGATTTCAGGACAGCGGAAAAGTCCTCGCCCGCACAGCCCAGGAGGGACGTCATCGCCACGGTCACCATAAAGCCGCCGCCCTGCTCGATCGCGCCTTCCGGCGGGCTGACTTCGGCGTCAAGCGGTTTCCAGGCGATCAGCGGGCGGATCAGGTCGGCGAGGCGTTCCAGAATGTCGACCCTGACCGCGCGCGATCCGCACACCCGGAATCCGACAACCTTGTAGAGCGCCTTGTCGATCGTTTCGTCGACGGGAATGGAGGTGCGGCCCGACGCGGAGAGCTGCGGCAGTTCCGTCATGCCGTTCATGTCGAGCGACCCGTGCTTCAATGCCCAGAGCTGGGCAATCAGCTGGCTGGGCGCCGGTTTCAGCAATGCGGGCACGAAGACCGTGTAGGCGCCAAACCGTACGCCGTGCTTGCGCAAGGAAGCGCGCATGTCCTGGTCAAGCTGCCGGATCTCGTCGGACGCGTCCTGGCGTTCGAGGATGCCCAGTCCCTCGACGATGCGGAAACCGATCCCGCGCGCCAGTCCGTCCAGGCCTTCGCCGGATTTCAGATCGACAAGGGGTTTCAGCAGCGTTTCGATCTGCGCCTTGACCCATAGATCGAGACGGTTCTGGACCGTATCGCGCGGCGCGCCGGTCAGATGCTCGTCCGCAAGCAGGAGCACGGTCGGAGCCAGAACCTCTTCGCCCGCAACGAGCTTTGCGACAGGTTCACCACGCCAGCGGATGGCACCTTCGGAGGTCAGCACGAAATCGCCGTTCTCGGACTTGCCGAGTTTTTCGGCGCGCGACTCGATCTCGGTTGTCAATGCAACCTGGGCGGCAGCGCGGACCGTCTTGCCGTCCGGCCCTTCCGCGGCCGCATCGGGGGCAAACCGGAAGCCAAGGAGGTTCCCGATGTGCTGACCTTCCACGAGCACATCGCCGCTCGACGTGATTTCTGCTTCCAGCATTGCGTTCTCTCTCAAACGTCGCATCAATACACTTGTCCGCCGGTCCACAAAGCGCTGTGTCAGGCGATCGTGAAGGGCGTCAGATAGTCTGTCTTCGATGTCGCGTGTCTCGCCCTGCCAGTGGGCCGGATCGGCCAGCCAGTCGGGTCGATTGGCAACATATGTCCATGTCCGGATGTGCGCGATCCGGTTCGCGAGAGTGTCGATATCACCATCTGTGCGGTCTGCGAAGGCCAATTGACGCGAGAACCAGTCATCCGCGATATAATTTTCCTGCATCAGATGGGTGTAAATGGCGTTCAGAAGCTCGGCGTGGTTGGCCGGCGCGATCTTGCGATAGTCCGGCACCTGGCACACATCCCAGAGCAATTCGATCGCTTTTTCGCCCTGTGCCATGCCGGATATTGCCGGATCGCGCAACAAATGTTCAAGGGCGGTGATATCGTCACCGGTCGGCGCGCGCGCCAGGCCCTCTTCCTGCGGCACCTTGTCGAGGCTTTGCCGCAGCGCCGCGGCCGAGGAAAAATTCAGCGTACTGTTGCGCCATTGCAGCACTTTCAGGCTCTCGAACTGATGGCTTTCGATCTGTTCGATGAGGTGATCGTCGAGCGGATCGACCCGTCCGGTCACGCCGAAGGTGCCGTCCTTGGTGTGGCGCCCGGCGCGTCCGGCGATCTGACCCATCTCTGACGCGGTCAGCTGACGGTACTGGTATCCGTCATATTTCCGGTTGCCGGCAAAGGCGATGTGATGGACATCGAGATTGAGCCCCATACCAATCGCATCGGTCGCCACGAGATGGTCGACGTCGCCGTTCTGGAACAGTTCGACCTGGGCATTGCGCGTCCTCGGGCTGAGCGATCCGAGAACGACGGCGGCGCCGCCGCGCTGGCGGCGGATCAGCTCGGCAATCGAATAGACCTCGTCCGACGAAAAGGCGACGATCGCCGAACGCGCCGGCAGGCGGGACACCTTCTTCGATCCGGCATATTCCAATATGGACATGCGCGGGCGGGTGATGACGTTGAGGCCCGGAAGCAGCTTTTCCAGGAGGGGCCGCGCGGTCGACGCGCCCAGAAGCAGCGTCTCCGACTTTCCGCGAAGGTTCAGAATGCGGTCCGTGAACACATGCCCGCGATCCAGGTTTCCGGCCAGCTGAACCTCGTCAATCGCGACGAACTCGGTGTCGAGATCGAGCGGCATGGCCTCGACCGTCGAAACCCAGAAGCGCGGCTTTTCCGGGATGATCTTCTCTTCCCCGGTGATCAGCGCAACGCTGTCGGCGCCTGCGCGCTCGACCATCCGGCCATAGACCTCGCGTGCGAGCAGACGGAGCGGCAAGCCGATAAGGCCGGACGCCTGCGCGAGCATGCGTTCGATGGCCAGATGCGTCTTGCCTGTATTGGTCGGACCCAGGACGGCCGTTACGGTGCGGGACCTGGCCGCCGGCGGCAAAGGCAACGTTGAAGGACGGGGCATGGGAGTTTTGTGGTCGGCTTTCTCGGGGCTCTGCGCCTAAATCTTGTGCCGGGTATCTAACACAGCGAAACCGCGACTGTCGCTGATTCTTTTGGCAAAGGTCCCGGATTTCGCGCGGTTTAATTAATTGTGGAGAACGACTCCAGAACAAACCGAAACCGAATCGCTGACTCTCGCTGATTCAGGATTTGTTCCCTACAAGATATGGGTCCCAGCCTGATTTGCGGTACAAAATCGTGAATCTGGTCAATGGTTTGAATCGCTTCGCTAGATGCGGTCCGCGTGACCGCCGAATCGTGTCAAGTGTTAAATGAGTCTAAACGCGGCCGCCGGGGCGCCCGGCGCCCCGTTTACCACCGGGACACAGCGGGAACGAACGCGGCACGAATCGCTGAGCCCCGGCAGTTCGGGATTTGTTCCGTACCAGATGTTGGGGCCGAGTGCCGCGTTTCGCACCAAGCCGCCTGCGGCATATTTTTTTGATCTGCGTCTGCGGACCGGCAGCAGAGGCATTGCGTGCCAGGGTGGCACAGGCCGTTTACCCTGTTTTTTGCCGTTCTGATCGCCGGAGTGAAATGTTCATGCTGCGCTGCAAAAATTTTTCTAAGTCTAGTTACGTTCGTAACTTTCGGCAATTCCGGTTCATTTTCCGCAGCTTACCTGTGCGCGCGCAAAAATATTTTCCAAGTTAAGAAAAGGACACCCTTTCTGCCCCTTTTCAAGTGCGTGCGACCAAAGTAGAAAACGTTCCAAAATCAGACTTGCCGTTTCGAAAGATGGGGGAGAGGGCGTTTGGCGATCACAAAGATTCTCGTTGCGAACAGATCGGAGATTGCGATCAGGGTGTTCCGGGCCGCCAATGAACTCGGCCTGAAAACAGTCGCGATCTATGCCGAACAGGACAAGCTTGCCCTGCACCGGTTCAAGGCCGACGAGGCCTATCAGGTCGGCAAGGGCCTCGGCCCGATCGAGGCATACCTGTCCATCGACGAGATCATTCGTGTTGCCAGGCTCGCCGGAGCCGATGCCATTCACCCCGGTTACGGGCTGTTGTCGGAAAGCCCGGAATTCGTGGATGCGTGCGAGGCGGCGGGCATTACCTTCATCGGCCCGAAATCCGACACCATGCGGCGGCTCGGCAACAAGGTCGCCGCCCGCAACCTGGCGATCGAGGCCGGTGTGCCGGTGATGCCGGCAACCGATCCGCTTCCCGACGACATCGAAGAGATCAAGCGGCAGGCCCTGGAGATCGGCTACCCGGTGATGCTGAAGGCCTCGTGGGGCGGCGGCGGCCGCGGCATGCGGGTGATCCCGGACGAGGCGACGCTTGAAAAGGAAGTTCTTGCGGCAAAGCGCGAGGCCAAGGCGGCTTTCGGCAAGGACGAGATCTATCTTGAAAAACTCGTGCAGCGGGCGCGCCATGTCGAGGTTCAGATCCTCGGGGACGGCGAGAACGTCGTGCACCTGTTCGAGCGGGACTGCTCCATCCAGCGGCGCCATCAGAAGGTGGTCGAGCGTGCTCCGGCTCCCTATCTCGACGAAGCAAAGCGCAAGGAGCTTTGCGAATACGGTTTGAAAATCGGCCGGGCCGTGAACTATCGCGGTGCAGGTACGGTCGAATTCCTGATGGATGCGGACACGGGCTCCATCTACTTCATCGAGGTGAACCCGCGTGTTCAGGTCGAGCATACGGTGACCGAGGAAGTCACCGGTATCGATATCGTTCAGGCGCAGATCCACATCGCGGAAGGTGCCAGGATCGGCACACCGGAAAGCGGCGTTCCCGTGCAGGAGAAAATCCGTCTCAACGGCCATGCCCTGCAATGCCGCATCACGACGGAAGATCCCGAGCAGAACTTCATTCCCGACTACGGCCGCATCACCGCCTATCGCGGGGCGACCGGGTTCGGCATTCGTCTGGACGGCGGCACCGCCTATTCGGGCGCCGTGATCACCCGTTTCTACGATCCGCTTCTTGAGAAAGTCACCGCCTGGGCGCCGACGGCGGAAGACGCCCGCAAGCGCATGGACCGCGCCCTGCGCGAATTCCGCATCCGGGGCGTTGCGACCAACCTGGTGTTCCTGGAGAACATCATCGATCACGCCGACTTCCGGGCCAACAATTACACGACCCGGTTCATCGACGAGACGCCTGCGCTGTTCGAACAGACCAAGCGGCAGGACCGGGCGACCAAGCTCCTGACCTATATCGCCGATGTTTCGGTCAACGGTCACCCGGAAACGAAAAACCGGGTCCGTCCGCCGAAAGATGTGGCCGCGCCTGTCGTGCCCGATTTTGGCGACGACAAACCGGAGGGCACGCGCCAGCTTCTCGACGCGCTCGGTCCCAAGGGCTTTGCCGACTGGATGAAGGACCAGAAGCGTGCGCTGATCACCGACACGACGATGCGCGACGGTCACCAGTCGCTGCTGGCAACGCGCATGCGGAGCCATGACATCGTCAACATCGCGGATGCCTATGCCGTCGGCCTGCCGACGCTGTTCTCGCTTGAGTGCTGGGGCGGCGCGACCTTCGACGTCGCCATGCGGTTCCTGACCGAAAGCCCCTGGGAGCGGTTGCATCACATCCGGGAAAAGGCACCGAACATCCTGCTGCAGATGCTGCTGCGCGGCTCCAACGGTGTCGGCTACACGAATTATCCCGACAACGTCGTCAAGTTCTTCGTCAAGGAAGCGGCGAAAAACGGGATCGACCTGTTCCGCGTGTTCGATTGCCTCAACTGGGTCGAGAACATGCGTGTGTCGATGGATGCGGTGCAGGAGGCGAACAAGCTTTGCGAAGGCGTGCTCTGCTACACCGGCGACATGCTGGACAGCGCCCGGCCCAAGTATGACCTGAAATACTATGTCGGCCTTGCCAAGGAACTGGAAGCGGCAGGTGCGCATATCCTCGGCATCAAGGACATGGCGGGGCTTTTAAAGCCCGAGGCCGCACGGGTTCTCATCAAGGCCCTGAAAGAGGAAACCGGTCTTCCGATCCACTTCCACACGCATGACACGTCCGGTATCGCGGCGGCCACCGTTCTGGCGGCCGTGGAGGCCGGTGCCGATGCGGTCGATGCGGCCATGGACGCGCTTTCGGGACTGACGTCTCAGCCGTGCCTCGGCTCGATCGTCGAGGCCCTCAGGGGCAGCGAGCGGGACACGGGGCTCGATGCAAAGACGATCCGCCAGATTTCGTTCTACTGGGAGGCCGTGCGCACGCAGTACCGGGCCTTTGAGAGCGATCTTCGCTTCGGTGCGTCGGAGGTCTACCTGCACGAAATGCCCGGCGGCCAGTTCACCAACCTCAAGGAACAGGCCCGCTCGCTGGGTCTGGAGACGCGCTGGCACGAAGTGGCGCAGGCCTATGCCGACGTCAACATGATGTTCGGTGACATCGTCAAGGTGACCCCGTCTTCCAAGGTGGTCGGCGACATGGCGCTGATGATGGTCAGCCAGGGTCTCTCCGTTTCCGAGGTGGAGGATCCGGCCAAGGACGTGGCGTTCCCGGACAGTGTCGTGAAGATGCTGCACGGCGATCTCGGCCAGTCGCCTGGCGGATGGCCGACGGCTCTGCAGGCGAAAGTGCTCAAGGGCGAAGCGCCGATCAACGTGCGCCCCGGATCGCTTCTCGACGACGCGGATCTGGATGCGGAGCGGAAAACGGCCGGTGAGGCGGTCGGACGTGACATCGATGATGTCGATCTGGCGTCCTATCTCATGTATCCCAAGGTGTTCACCGATTTCGACAAGGCGCAGCAGCAATACGGACCGACCTCGGTTCTGCCCACGCCCGTCTATTTCTACGGGCTGGAAGCGGGCGAAGAGGTTTTTGTCGACCTTGAACCGGGCAAGACGCTGGTCGTGCGCTGCCAGGCGATCGGCGAGACCGACGAGAAGGGCGAAAAGAAAGTCTTTTTCGAGCTGAACGGCCAGCCGCGCAACGTCAAGGTTCCGGACCGGGCGCACGGCGCGACAGGTGCGGCGGCAATGCGTAAGGCGGAGGACGGCAATGCGGCCCATGTCGGTGCCCCGATGCCTGGCGTGATCTCCACGGTGGCCATCGCCGCCGGGCAGGAGGTGACCGCCGGAGACGTGCTCGTTTCCATCGAGGCGATGAAAATGGAAACGGCGCTTCACGCCGAAAGAGACGGCACGATCAAGGAAGTTCTGGTGACGCCAGGCGCCCAAATCGATGCAAAAGACCTTCTTGTGGTCTTCGAAAGCTGATCGAGCAAAGGTGAGCAGGTCGCACTTTGCTGCGATCTGCGCGCTAGTTACTTGTATTTTATTCTGAAATTCCAGCCAATCACGCAAATTCACATGCGATCACCTGTCATGTGAATTGTCGTCTTGTGTTCTGCAGGCGGACACTCTTCCGGCAAGGCCCCTGAAAAGGGCGTTAGCTAAGGGAGAGAACAATGAGGAAGCTACCTGTTTGGCTAGGCGGTGCGATTGCATCCCTTGCCCTGACGACCGCGGCCCACGCAGCGTGCGATGCCCAGAAGCCGGGTTACGAGCTGACCGGGGACGAAGCCGGGGCGGTTTACGACTGCCTGAAGGCGGATTTGCAGGCCGGGTACCAAAAGGGTCCGAAGAGATGGATCCCGGAGGCGTTCGTGAAGGACTATCCCGGCTGGACCAAGGCCAGCGCCTTTCCGGCTGCTCCGGGATTTCATGGCGGGCGGTTCCTGATGACCTACGTGAACGCGATCGGGGCGGACGAATATCTCAAATACGAGCCGGAGAACGTGGTGGTGCCCGCCGGAACCCGGATTGCAAAGGAATCTTTCGCCGTCAGTGACGACGGCAAGGTGACGAAGGGACCGCTTTTCCTGATGGAAAAGGTTGCCGCCGGCACGTCACCGGAAACCGGCGACTGGTACTACATGATGGTCGCGCCGAATGGATCGCCGCAGGCGGTCAACGTGGTCAGCGCCTGCAGCGAATGCCACCTGGAGTATTTCGGCGAACAGGGCGGCCTCGGCTATCCGGTCGAAGATGCACGGATCAAGTAGCCCCGCTGTCAGAACAGGCAACGCCAGAACGGGGTGCCAGACACCCCGCTTCTTTGAATTTACGTTGCGTTTTTGTTGACTTCACCGGCAGATTCGCCAGTCTCTGAGAGGACCGCGCAACGACGCAGTCAGCCCAGAGGCTGGAGAGAGCCATGAAAAGATATCTGTCACTGTTTGCACTGTGTTTCTTCATCGAAACCCCGGCAGTTCTTGCTTCCGACAAGACCGTCACGCCGCCCGGCTATAACACGCCAATTCCGGAAGACATTCTCACACCCGACGAGGTGGAGACCCGGTTCGGAACGCTCAGGTTCGTGGATGGACGCCCGACACCCGAAACCAGCGCGCTCATGTTCGACACGCTCGACTTCGTGCGCGGGATGGAAGTCTTCCTGAACTTCATTCCGGCAACGTCCATTGAAGGCATACGGCGCGGCATGGCCGATGTAGGGGTCGATGCGGTCAACAAGTTTGCTGTCTTCGAAGACCTGATGGATTCAAATCCGCTGTTCCTAACGGGCAATACCGATACTGTTTACGGCTCTTCGATCCTGGATCTGGAACGGGACGGCCCGGTTGTCATCGAGGTGCCGAAGGGACAGGGACCGACGACGGTCAATGATGCCTATTTCAGGTTCGTAACGGATATGGGCGTGCCCGGTCCGGACAAGGGTGAGGGTGGAAAATACCTGATCCTGCCGCCTGATTATGACGGCGATCTCGATCCGCCCGTCGGCGGCTACAAGGCGGAAGTCGATGGTGAAACCTATTTCGTCTCCAAATCCACCAGCTACATCAACTGGTTCATCGCGCGCGGTTTTCTCGTCGACGGCAAGACGGACGCAGCCGTCGAAGCTTATCGCACAGGACTGAAAATCTATCCTCTGCGTGACAAGGCTTCTCCGCCGTCCATGGAATTCATCAATGTTTCCAAAAAGGTGTTTAACACGATCCATGCGAACACCTTTGAATTCTATAACGAGTTGAACACCGTCATCCAGAAAGAGCCGGTCTCAACGTTTGATCCGGAGCTGCGCGGCCTGGCGGCGGCAATCGGCATCGAGAAGGGCAAGGACTTCAATCCGGACGAGCGGATGACAAAGATCTTGACCGAAGCCGTTGCGGTTGGGAATGCGACGGCCAGATCCATCTGGCTGAAGCCGCGCGACAAGGAAGCCTACCTGTACGAAAACAGTGGCTGGTACACTGCGTTTATCGGCGGTAACTGGCAATGGTTGCGCGACGATGGAAACGGCGGCCGCTACCTGGACGCAAGGACAATGTTTTTCTACATGGCAACCGTCAACACTCCGGCCATGGTCCTGAAGTTGCCCGGCAAGGGTTCGCAATATGCCCTCAATGTCGCGGACAACACCGGAACCTTCCTCGACGGCTCCAAAAGCTACTCGCTAACCATTCCGGCCGATGTTCCGGCTAAGGATTTCTGGTCGGTTGTTGTCTATGACCCGCAGACACGCTCCGAGCTGCAGACGAGCCAGCCGTTCCCGAGCAAAAACAACCGGCGCGACAAGATGGTGGAAAACGACGACGGATCGGTGACGTTGCACTTCGGTCCTAAAGCGCCGGCCGGCAAGGAACAGAACTGGATACAGACTGTTGCGAACAAGGGCTGGTTTGCCATTCTGAGACTTTACGGACCTGAGGAAGCCTGGTTCGAAAAGACCTGGCGGCCCGGCGAAATCACGCTGGTTCAATAGTCCTCAGGACGTGAGGGATGCGGCGGAGCCTACTCTGCCGCGTTCAACTGGGCGCGGTTCACCGGGACTGCCGCCGTGCCGATCCAGATGTCGAGAAAGTCGTTGAGCCATCTCCTGACCGCCGGGTCATAGACGAAGCGGCCGGCGAAATGATCGCGGCGCTGCTGCGCGCCGGGAAGTTCCATGCGCGGGGCTGCCTTGGTGGTCCACTTGACCATCATCTGATGGGTCAGCTCGGGGTGAAACTGGATGCCGTACGCGGACGGGCCGACACGGATCGCCTGGTTGGGGTAGGTCGGACCCGCGGCCAGCAGTTCTGCTCCGCGCGGACAATCGAAGCCTTCCCGGTGCCACTGATAGACCTTCTCCGGCCAGTTCATCAGGTCCTTGCCAGCCGGTGTCGGTTTCAGCGGGTAATAGCCGATCTCCACCAGTTCATCGCGGTGTCCGGCAACGGTCCCGCCGAGATGCTTCACCATCATCTGGGCACCCAGGCAAATCCCCAGGAAGGGCTTTTCTTCCTTGAGGGGAACCTTGATCCAGTCGATTTCCTTGTGAACGAAGCCATCGGGATCGTTTGCGCTCATCGGCCCGCCGAAGATCACCGCTCCGGCGTGATCGGCCAACGTATCGGGCAAAGTGTCACCAAAGCGGGGCTTGCGGATATCAAGGGTGAAGCCGCGCTTCACAAGTTCCTGGCCCACGCGGCCGGGAGAGGAGGTCTCCTGGTGCAGGACGATCAGAACCTTGGAGGGGCAGGTCACCGGGCTGGATTGAAATCTCATGACACAAATATGAGGGAGCTTGCCGCAAAAATCGACCCCCTGTTGCACTGCGAGTTCAAAGAAAACGCTGAAACCAGAAAAACATACGCTGTTCGGTTGTGCACTGGGGCCTGCCAGATTTTCCTAGGAACCCTCTTCTTCCTCAGGTGCGGTCTGGGCCACCTTGTGACGAAGGGTCATGCGGTCGCGGGTCGAAACGCCAAGGAGTTCGGCAACACGCCAGATCGTATTGTCCTCGAATTCGTGGACGTGTCCGTCGGCGTAAACGATCTCCCACATCATTTCGACGATAGCGAGCCGCTCTTCCTCGTCGGTGGTTCTTTTCAGAACCGAGGTGAACCCGTAGAGATCAACGGCCTCCTCGTCGCGCTGTCTTGCAGCCGCAATCAGCTCGGACGTTTCCTTGTCGGTGAGCTCGTAATGCTGTTGGAGGATTTCCCTCAGTTTTGCGCTTTCGCTTTCCTCGATGACGCCGTCAATATCGACCAGGTGAAACAGCAAGGCGGCGGCGGCCAGACGCTTGTCGTCTTCCGCAAAGGTTTTCTTGCCGTTGTCACCAAACGTGATCTCCCGGACGAAGCTTTTGAGCGCACTCAGCATATCTTTTTCTTCCTGTCTTCGGCGTCCCGTCTTGGGGTCCAATAGCTATACCATTCCCGTCGGAGCATCAAAGACTTGTTAAAACCGCCCATGAATCCAAAGTGGGAATGAAATCCGGTATTTTCTACTCAACTTTTTTGAATCATTCTAAAGTATTGATTTTTCTTGATTTTAAACTTGACAATTACCTTCATGAAATGGTTTCAACCTGAGGGCGCTGACTTTCCTTGCGTCGCGCTTTTCAGATTTCTCGCAAAATTACGGGGCAATGTTTCATGCCCCCGGTTGCATCGAAAAAGGGGATTCACCCATGACATCACTCAAGGCTGGGTTGCTGACTGCTGCGGCCATGCTGGTCACACCTGCGATGGCGGCAGCGCCTGCCGACATTCTGTCGACCTACGGCGACATCGCCCAGGCGAGCTACGCCGATTCTCTCGCGACCGCCAAAAAACTGAAGGCTGCCATCGACACGTTTCTAGCCGAGCCGAGCGAGGCAAACCTGGACGCCGCGCGGGCTGCCTGGATCGCGGCACGCAACCCTTACCAGCAGACCGAAGCCTACCGTTTCGGCAATGCCATCGTGGATGACTGGGAAGGCAAGGTGAATGCTTGGCCGCTCGACGAAGGCCTGATTGACTATGTCGACGCATCCTACGGCGAAGACTCAGAGGAAAACCCGTTCTACGCTGCCAACCTGATCGCAAATCCGTCCCTGACGGCCGGCGGCGAGACGATCGACGCAAGCGAAATCACTGCCTCTCTTCTTGCAGACCAGTTGCAGGAAGCCGGTGAAGTCGAGGCCAACGTGGTCACCGGCTACCACGCCATCGAATTCATGCTCTGGGGCCAGGATCTCAACGGCACCGATGCGGGTGCAGGGGCGCGGCCGGCAACCGATTTCGATCCGGAAAACTGCACCGGTGGCAACTGTGAGCGCCGGATCCAGTACCTGCGCGCGGTCACCGATCTTCTGATTTCCGATCTGGAAGACATGGCCGCGGCCTGGCAGCCCGGTGGTGCAGCCCGCGAAGAGCTGGCGGCAAAGGGCGAGACCGGCGGTCTTGCAACGATCCTGACCGGCATGGGTTCGCTGTCTTACGGCGAACTGGCCGGTGAGCGCATCAAGCTCGGCCTGCTGCTGCATGATCCGGAAGAAGAGCACGACTGTTTCGCGGACAACACGCACATGTCGCATCTCAACGACGTCATCGGCATCCGCAATGTCTATTTCGGGTCCTATGCTAGCCCGCTCGGCAACAATGTCTCGGGTGCGTCCCTTGCGGATATGGTCGCTGAAAAGGACCCGGAGCTTGCCGAAGAAATGAAGCTGAAGCTCGATGCAACACTGGCCGCCTTCGAGGTGATGAAGGCGCGCGCGGACGGCGGCGAAGCCTACGACCAGATGATCGGCGAAGGCAACGAAGAGGGCAATGCCGTGGTTCAGGCCGCTGTCGATGCCCTGGTCGACCAGACCGCTTCAATCGAACGTGTGGTGAAGGTTCTCGGCCTGGACGCGATTGCGTTTGAAGGGTCGGACAGCCTCGACAACCCGGGCGCCGTTTTCGAATGAAGACACCATGTCAGGCGGTCTTCGGGGCCGCCTGACGTTTCCATTTGCGAATTGGGGCTCGCAGATCACAATCAGGATGCGATTTATGAGACTGGGGCTTCGGTTGATGGCGCTGAACAGCGCCCTGTTTTGCATTTGCCTTGCCGCTCTCCCTGCCGCCGCAGATGGCGGGTTTTCCCACCGGGATGATCTGACGGCGGACGACAAGGCCAGGATCTCCAGGGTCTTGGCCCCACCTGCGGAGTTCGATAGACCGGAACGCTTCGAGCCGATGCAGGGCGGTGCCGGAACCTCGACACGCCGCCCGAGCAGGGATGCGTTTTCCCACGCAAATGCCAATCTGAGCTTTGAAGAGCAGCATGATTTCAAGGTCGGCAACGGACTTTTCAAGAAACTCTGGACGTCTTCTCCATCGTCGACCCGTGCGTCCGACGGGCTCGGTCCGCTCTACAACGCGCGCTCGTGCCAGGGATGCCACCTGAAGGACGGGCGCGGGCGGCCTCCGCTGCCCGGTGAAAAAGCGGTGTCGCTGTTTCTGCGTCTGTCGATCCCACCGCAATCGGATGCGCAGAAAAAAGCGCTGGCGGCAAAAGAGATCCTGCGTGTGCCCGAACCAACCTATGGCGGCCAATTTCAGGCCTTTGCGGTGCATGGCCTTGCCGGTGAAGGCCGCTTCGATATCGAGACCGAGGATATTGTCGTTCCGCTCGGCGGGGGTGAGACGGCCGTGCTGCAAAAGCCTGTCTACAGGATCCGCGATCTGGGGTTCGGCGAGATGCATCCCGATACCCTGATCTCGCCGCGTGTCGCACCGCCCATGATCGGGCTCGGGCTGTTGCAGGCCATTCACCCGGGAGACATTCAGTCGCTGGCGGACCCGGAGGATGTTGATGGTGACGGAATATCGGGGAAAGTCAGCCGCGTGCGTGATCCGGCCACCGGCGACCTCACTGTCGGCCGGTTCGGCTGGAAGGCCTCCAATCCAACGATCCGGGCGCAGACCGCAGGTGCGTTTTCAGGCGACATCGGCATCAGCACACCCGACCTGCCGGACAATTTCGGTGACTGCACCGACGCGCAGGCGGCTTGCCGGGCCATGCCGCATGGCGCGCAGGAAGACCTGGGTGTTTCCGAAGCGCCGGATCCGGTCATGGAGCTGGTGACATTTTATTCGGAAAACCTGGCGGTCCCCACGCGCCGCGACTTTGACGATACGGACGTACTGGCGGGCAAACAGGTGTTTTACGAAACCGGCTGCGTTGCCTGTCACCGGCCGAAATACGTCACCAGCCGGAACGCGGACAACCCGGCACACCGGTTTCAGCTGATCTGGCCCTACACCGACCTCCTGCTGCACGACATGGGTGAAGGTCTTGCCGATCATCGCCCGGTCGGAGATGCCAATGGGCGCGAGTGGCGCACGCCGCCGCTTTGGGGCATCGGCATGACGGAAGCCGTCAACGGCCACACGCGGTTCCTGCATGACGGGCGTGCCCGGAATTTGCTTGAAGCCGTGCTCTGGCACGGCGGTGAAGCGCGGGCTGCCCGGGACAAGGTCGCCGCAATGGCGCCGGACCGGCGACGGGCACTGATTCGCTTTTTGGAGTCGCTTTAGATGAAATACCTGATCCTGACCGCGTTTCTGACCGGAACGTCAGCCGTCAATGCGGCAGACTTCAACCCGCCGCTCGAAGGCCTGATCACCGGCTATATCCGCCCGGCAACAGCTGCCTTTGCCGAGACCGCATTCGGCTTGCCCGACGCTGTTTCCACGCTTTGCACGGCAGGAACCGCAGTCCATCGCGGCGCGTTTCAAAAGGTGTTTTCGGATACCGTTCGGGACTTCTCGCGCATCCAGTTCCTGCGTTTCGGGCCGCTGCTCGACGACGACAGGCTCAGCCGCCTGTCTTTCCGGCCGGACCCGCGCGGCAGGGCACAACGGCAGATCAGAAAGCTCTATGTAACGAAAGATCCGAGCGTGCTGTCAGCGCAAAGCCTCGGCAAGAAGAGCGTTGCGGTGCAAAGCCTGACGGCCCTCGAACTGATTGCCTTTGACACGGACACGACCGTCACGCTCGGGCATTCGGGAGAAGACAGGGACTACACCTGCGGTTACGCTCTCGCCATTGCCGCGAATGTCGCGGAGATCGCGGAGGCGGCTGCGGCCGACTGGGCAGATCCGGACGGTTTCAGTCTGCAATTGCTGTCCGCCGGACCGGAAAGCGACAGGTACCGATCGGGAAAGGAGGCTCTCGAAGCGGTGTACAACGCCTTGGCGACCGGCGTCACGATCGCCAAGGACCAGGACATCATCCCGGCGCTAGGACAGTCGGAAGACAAGGCGAAACCAAGACGGTTTCCGTTTTCCCGGTCGGGCAACAGTGTGGTCTATCTGACGGGAGAACTGAACGGCATTCACGATGCGCTTCTCAGCATGGATCTCAAACCGCTGATGCCTCCGGCGGACCAGTGGACCCTGGATACATTGGGGTTCGAATTCACGAATGCCGGAAATTATCTTGCGGCGCTCGAAAAACCTCTTCGCAAGACGTTTGCGGAGGGCGGAAACTACAATCGTGTCGCCGCGCTTTCGATCACGCTCTCGTCCATACAGGAGTTGATGACTGACGGCGTTGCCGGTGCACTTGGTCTTGCCGGAGGGTTCAATGCCCTTGACGGAGACTAGACGGACCGCATTTTCGCGCCGGGGGTTTCTGGCAGCCCTTGGCGGACTGGCCGCAGCGCCTGCTTTTCCGGGCTCGCCACTGGCGGAAAGTCTGCTTGAGCGGCGCGCGGGCGATGATGCGGCGCTGTTCGCCAGCGCCTGCAAGATGGCTGACGGCAGCTACGGCATCGGTCTGCTGGATGACTATGGCACGGTTCTGGCGAGGATAACGCTGCCCGGCCGGGGGCACGGGATTGCCGTCTCGCCAGACCGGCAGCGGTTCGTCGCCTTCGCGCGTAGACCGGGAACGTTTGCCATTCTCGTCCGGCCCTTCGAGGACGTAAGCCCGGGGATGCTCGTTGCCGAGCCGGGACGGCATTTCTACGGACATGGGTGTTTTTCGGCCGATGGGCGGCTGCTCTATGCGGTTGAAAACGACTTCGCGGCGAACCGCGGTGTTATCGGCGTCTATGACGTCAGCGGGCGGCCGCCGCGCAGGATCGGCGAAATCCCGAGTTATGGGATCGGACCGCACGATATCGCGCTTTCTGCCGGCGGAACGACGCTGGTCGTCGCCAACGGGGGCATCGCAACACATCCCGAAACGGGCCGCGAAAAGCTGAACCTGGAGACGATGCAGCCGTCCGTCGCCTTCATTGATGCTGCCACGGGCAATCTGCTGGCGGTCCATCGCCTGGACGCGGCCCTGCATCAACTGTCCCTCCGGCACATGGCATTGGATGCAGAGGGACGGGCCTGGGTTGGCGGGCAGTATGAAGGCCCGGCTTCGGACGCGCCGCCGCTCGTTGCGGTCATCGCCAAGGACGACGTGCCACGGACGATCGATGTGCCGCAGCCTTTCGCCGGAAAACTTGGAAACTACATCGGTTCCGTAACCGCGAACGGACACGGCGATGTCATCGCCACGTCGGCGCCGCGTGGCGGGCACACCCTCTTCTGGAGTGCCGGGACAGGGAAATTTCTCGGGGTGCAATCCATCCCGGACGGATGCGGTGTTGCGCCGACCGATCAAGGTGGGTTTCTAATCTCGGACGGGAACGGCGGCGTGTCTTATGTCGGCGAACCGGACGAACCCCTCGAGGTTCTGTCGCGTCCCCCCGGTTTTTCCTGGGACAACCACCTGGTCGCCATTGCCTGAGCCGGTTGAAATCCGTCGATGAACCGCCCTCTTCGGTTGCGCATTCGTTCCGTTTCCTGCTTTTGTCAAATTCAGGGTGCAGTGTGGGTGTGGATGAACGGCCGTTTGGTCTACATTGGAGCCGATTCGCGAAAGGAGACGCTGAAACATGCGACGTCTTTTGATCGGGCTGGGCAGTCTGGTGATCTTGCTGGTGGCGATCGTTCTGATCGTCCCGCTTTTCCTGCCCAAGGACGAGATCAAACGTCAGGTGGTCGAACAGGTGGACAAGCGCCTTGGCTGGCGCGTCCGGCTGGACGGCCCCGTCTCCCTGTCTCTTTTTCCGGGGTTCACGCTCGATGCGCGCGACATCGGTCTGTCCGGCGAAGCGGGCGCGCACGGTATCGAATTTGCCAGGGCCGACAGGATGGAGTTCGGGCTGGCCTGGGGCGGGTTGCTTTCGGGCAACATACAGATCACCGGCATCAGCCTGGACAACCCGGACATTTACCTGGAAGTGAGCCCGAACGGATCGACAAGCTGGGAGCCGCGCCGTGATCTCGGCCTTGGCGACGGAAACGCGGAGACTGCTGCGACCCCGGAACAGGGCAACACCGGAACCGCGACGCAGACGGCCGGAACCGAAACAGGGGCGCCATCGGGAAGCTACCTGAAGAGCATCGGTGTCGACAGCCTTGAAATCAGCGGCGGCACACTGACTTACAAAGACGCCTCACAGGACACACCGATAAAGGTCAGTGACCTCGATCTTTCGCTCTCCGCCCCCGATCTGTCCGGCAAAGTCGATCTGACGTCGAGTTTCGTTCTTCAGGACATCCCGATCAGCGTTGCCGGCGGGCTTGAGAACCCGCTCGGCATGGCGACGGGCGAGCAGGTGCCTCTGGATCTGACGGTGTCGACGGGTGAGAACACATTCACCGTCTCGGGAGAGGCGGGGCTTGAACCGGTCCGCACGCAGCTCGAGATCACCTCCGCCGGCCCGTCGCTCAAGGCTCTGGCGGAACTTGCCGGGCAAACGCTCGATGCCGACCCGGGCGCTTTTTCTTTCGATGCGAAGCTGTCTGGCACGGAGGCTGCCGTTTCCCTTGCCGACCTTCACCTGGTCCTCGGTCAGTTGTCGCTCGGCGGCGCCGCGGACGCGGACCTGTCCGGTCTCGTTCCCGAAGTGTCGGGCCGGCTCGTCCTCAAGGATGGGTCGATCAAGGACCTCTTGATGCTCGCCGGACGGGATCTGCCCGCAAGCGGGAACCTGAGTGCCGATCTGGCCTTTGAAACGGTCGGGCTGACCGGTGCCGAACTGGTGGCCGGGCTCGACATGAACGGGTCCGTGTCCATCTCCGACGGCGAGGTGGGCGGGTTGGGCCTTGCCTCGACGGTCGGCGATCCGGAGGCTGACCGGCTGACCAATCTGGCGCTTGATCTCGACCTGCAGGGTCTCGAAAATCCGATTTCGCTCAGCGGCGCGCTTGCCTGGCGCGGCGAAGCGTTCAGCGTTGCCGGCGAAGCGGATACGGCGAGCCTGCTGGCCGGAAACGCCGCGCCGGTCTCCGTCTCCCTGAAGGGTAACAGGGTGAGCGCGGGATTCGCGGGTCAGGTTGTGCTGCCGGGTAATATTGACGGTGCGGTCAATGTCGATACGGCCGATCTCAGGGGTCTCATGGCGTGGCTTGGTCAGCCGCTGGGCCCCGGTGGCGGTCTCAAGACATTCAAGGCTTCCGGCATCTTCGGCATTCAACCGGATGCGGTTTCCTTCGAAGAAACCCGGTTCACGCTCGATCAGACAAGCGGCGAGGCAAACGGCCGGATCGCCCTTGGCGGAAAACCCAAGGTGACGGCGCGTCTTGCGCTGCGGGAACTGGTTCTCGATCCCTACCTCGGCGATGCCGCTTCGGCATCCGGCGGCGGCGCTGCGGGCGCAGGTTCGTCCGGCGGCGGTGGCGGCAACAATGCGGGCGCCGGTCAATCCGTCTCGGCCGGCTGGAGCAGCGATCCGATCGACTTTTCCGGGCTTCGGGCCGCAGATGTCGACTTCAAGGTCACTGCCGGCCAGATCCGCTGGAACAAGATCAAGATCGATGAAAGCACCCTGTCCGCCAATATCGAAAATGGCGTGCTGACCGCCAATCTGGAGAAGCTGGCGCTCTATGACGGGTCCGGAAACGGCACGGTGACGCTGGACGGTACATCGCAGACGCCAAAGCTGGCCGCGCGTTTCACGCTGTCGGGCCTGAGTGCATATCCGCTGTTGCGCGACGCAGCGGATTTCGAATGGATCGAGGGCAAGACCGCCATCAATCTCGACGTAACCTCCAGCGGCGGGTCGCAACTCGCGCTGGTCCAGGGACTGGCTGGTGCCGCCAGCTACGAATTCATGGATGGTGCGATCCGGGGCATCAATATTCCGAAAATGGTGCGCGGCCTGTCCGTCGAAACCTTGCTTGGCTGGCAGGAGAATCCATCGGAAAAGACGGATTTCAGTTCCCTGAGCGCATCGTTCAGTATTCAGAACGGTATTGCCCGGACGGAAGATCTTGCGATGGTCGGGCCGCTGATGCGGATGACCGGCAGCGGAACCACTGATCTTCCCGGTCAGAGCCTCGACTGGCGCGTTGAACCGAACATCGTGCCGACGCTCGAAGGACAGCCGCCGATGCCGCGCCGCAAGGGCGAGGACAAGAAGATGGCCGGTCTCGGGGTTCCGATCGTGATCAAGGGATCCTGGAACGATCCGCAGATCTATCCGGACATTGCCGGGATCCTCAAGGATCCCAAGGCGGCCTACAAGCAACTGCAGGAAACGGGCGGTGAGCTGATGTCGATCCTGCAGGGCAACAAGGATGCGCCCCAGGAACTCGTGGAGACGGCCAACGAGACCATCCGCAGAGCGACGGGCGGGCGGACCCAGATCGACGTGCAGAAAGTGATCGACGGCGAGGTCGACGACCAGGAAGTGCTGCAGGCGGTCGAGGAAGGGTTCGGATTGCCGCCGGGGCTGCTCGGCAGCGTCCTGGGGCGGAAGAAGGAAGAAGACAACAACTGACGCGCCGGCGTCGCTCGCACACTGCCGCTCTGCGCGTGGCCAGGCGCCATGCGCCGGCGCCGGTCAGAACCGTCCGGTCTTGCGCGTCAGCTCGATACCGGGGCTGACCCGCATCAGGCGCATTTCCCCGAAACTGCGCACCTCCTGCTTGCCGAGGTCATCGAGATGGAACTCCTCGACCAGGTATTCCTTCATCGAATCGGGAGCGACCACGCACATGGGATTGGCGAATGCCTGCAGGCGCGCCGCCAGGTTCACCGCCGAACCGAAGACGTCGTAGACGTATTTCTGGATGCCCACGACGGACCCGACCGCCGACCCCGTGCCCAGACCGATGCGCGCTTCCCATTTGTACTGGTGGCTCTGGTTACGGCGTTCCAGATACCGGATGAATCGGACGGCGCAATTGGCGACGGCCCGCATGTGATCCGGTGACGGTTCCGGCATGCCGGCGACGGCCAGGTAGGCATCGCCGATCGTCTTGATCCGTTCACACCCGAACTGTTCCGCGATGCGGTCGAAGGCGGTGAAGATATCGTTGAGTTCGCCCAGGGTCACCGTCGGGTCGTGGTTCGCGGAGAACTTCGTGAAATTGACAAAGTCCAGCATGACCACCGAGACACTGTCGTAGAGCTGGGGCGTGACCACGCCGAAGGTCTTGAATTCCTCATAGACCGTGCGTGGCATCAGGTTCAAAAGGAGGCGCTCGACGCGTTCCTTTTCGCGTTCCAGTTCCCGCGTGTTGCGTTCGACCATCGAGGAATAGCTGTCGATCATCGATTCCAGTTCGCGGATGCGCGTGATGTTCTGGCACTCGACAACAAGCAGGTCGCTTGCTTCCGCGTCGGCGCTTGAAATGGCCAATGCGATCACAAGCGTGCGCCGCTTCAGCTTGACCGAGATCTCGCCGTTGTAGCGCCCGGTCTGCTCCATCGCGGTGCGGACTTCATCGACATCGATATCGGGCAACACCTCCTGCAGGGAAGCGCCGGCCTCCGGTTTGCCGAACCATTCGGCAAACGGGGCATTGCTGAAAATGAACTGGAGATCATCACCGCGCACGACGGCGATCCCGACACCGATCGCGCGCAGGAGCTGCTGATTGATGGCCGTGATGCTCATGACACGCCCGTTGACAGTATGCTTGTCCGCCGCGCCTCGATTTCGATCATGACCGTCTCGATGTCCTGCGGCGAAAAGCCATGCTCGGACAGGGTCTCGCTCAGGAGCCTGCGAATCTCGTCGAAATCCTCATGGGTCAGATCAAGCGACGCGTGTGCGCGCCGCAGGCGTTCGTCCGAATAGGAAACGGGTCCGCCGAGAAGCGCCGAAATGAACTTGGTCTGGTGGTCGATCAGTTTCGGCATGTCGATGCCGTCGAAAAAATCTCCGATCCGATCAGAGTCGAGCACCTTGTCGTAGAAGTCCATTACGATACGGCTGATAGATTTGAAGCCGCCGTATTTATCAAAAAGCGCCTTGGACATACCTGGGATACTCAAATGTTAGCGACTTGCCTTAAAGAAAGTCAGACTAGGGTCAGGACCCATAAATTTGGATGAATTGGTAGGGATGAATTTGTTCGGATACGAGGCGCAAAGCTGCGGGAAACCGTCCGGTTTCCAAAGATTTGCAACGACGTTGCCGGGCGAATTCACCCTATCCCTAAGGGACGCAAAAACGGCTTCGATCCGCTACGTCAAACCGCTCAACCGGGCAGGAAGCCCGCTTGTCGCGCTTTTCCTTGCAGCTCATTGCCGTTTGCTGCGCCAATTAAACCAAATTAATGAGTCCTGACCCTAGGCGAGTGTGCACTCAAAGAAAAGGTTTTTGGATCTTTAGTTGTAGATTTTTGAGCTTGCACAAATATTCATCAAATTCTCGATCTTGCACGTATTCGCAAGCTCGACGCTAGGGTCAGGACTCATTAATTTGGTTGGTCCTTTCGGATGCGTCAATTCATGGCAATGACAGTTCGCACAAGCCGGGCCGACTGTGCTTTGATCTTTCCGGACACAAGCGGGGTTACGGGTCGTGGCGGAGAAAGTCAGATTGCTCGTGCGTGCCGACGATGCGGGATCCTGCCGGGCCTCCAACCAGGGGTGCCTAAAGGCCAACATCGAGGGCATCGCGCGCAGTGTCGAAGTGATGATGCCCTGTGCCTGGGTGGCGGATGCGGCGCGGCTTTTCAAGGACCGTCCCGACGTCGATATCGGCATTCATCTGACGCTGACCAGCGAATGGGACGGCGTGAAATGGCGCCCGCTGACACACGCTCCGAGCCTTGTCGACCGGTATGGCAACTTCCTGCCGCTGTTGCAGGACCGGCCCGGTGACGACCGGCCCTCCCTGAGCGGCGGACGATGGAGCATCGAAGAAGTTGCCGCGGAATTCAGGGCCCAGATCGAACATGGGCTCGATCTCTTCCCCGGTGCCTCGCATATCAGTTGTCACATGGTGCGGCACTTTGCCGATTTCGATGCGGGATTGGGTGACGTTGTCTCAGGGCTCTGTGCCGAATTCGGACTTCTGGACGATCCGTTCAAGGACGGACTGCCGAGGTTCGTTCCCTATCCTGCACATCCGCGGGACAGCGAGGCCCGCGTAGTGTCCTTC
Source organism: Roseibium sp. (assembly GCF_965229775.1). Classification (GTDB taxonomy): domain Bacteria; phylum Pseudomonadota; class Alphaproteobacteria; order Rhizobiales; family Stappiaceae; genus Roseibium. The sequence goes on along the minus strand of NZ_OZ245929.1, from coordinate 1,448,226 downwards.
GTGGAAGCGCTGGGCGGTCTTGCGCCCGGGACACACATTTTCATCGATCATCCTGCGGTCGATAGCAGTGAACTGGCCGGCCTGGGCCATCCGGGATACGAGGACGTACGCGCGGACCGGGTCACCTGTCTGGAGACGCTCACCAGTCCTGCGGTCCGGCGCGAGATCGACCGTCTCGGGATCGAGCTGATCAGCTACCGGGATCTGTAGGGTTCAGACCCTAGAGATCCAGAGCGCGCAGCATGCGTTCGACACCGTCTTCGATGGTGCCGGTGTTGTCGATGCGGACGAGATTGGCGACGTCCTGCGGTTCCAGGTCCGCGCGCTCAAGGCGTTTTGCAATATCCGCCTTGCTTTCACGCCCGCGTGCGGCCAGACGGTCTGCAAGAATGTCGACCGGCGCGGTGATCAGCAGAACAATGGCGGTTTGATACTTGTCCGCCGCGCGCTGCAGCACGCGTCTTGACCCGTTGGCAATCACCGTATCGCCGGCGCGGATGCGGGCGTCACAGGCTTGCGGTATGACATAGCCAAGCCCGTGCGCTTCCCAGGAAAGCGCCGTTTCACCTGTGCTGACCAGCCTGTCGAATTCAGGGCGGGTCAGGGTTTCGTGGTCTTCCGCCTCCGGGTCGCATTCCCGGGTGATTGCCCGTCGGGCGAAGTGCACGCCGGCGTGGTCTTTCAGTCTGTCCCGGAGCGCGGACATCAAGGTGTCCTTGCCGGCCCCGCTCGGGCCGACAACCAGCACCATCCGGCCCGGTCCGAGCTTTTGATCCGGCCCTGTGGCAGCATCAGGCAACGCGTCTGCCCTCGCGCCAGACACCGCGCACGATCGGGACGTTGCCGACGAGCCTGACCTGTATCATGTCCGCGCGCAGTCCCGGTGCAAGGCTGCCCCGGTCGGTAAGCCCGATTGCGCGCGCCGGGCTGGACGTCACCATGGCGACGGCTTCGGGCAAATCGATGGTCTCGATTTCGTCGGCGAGCTGAAAGGCCGCCTGGACGAGGGATACGGGCACATAGTCGGAAGAAAGCACGTCGAGATAACCTGCTTCGGCCAGTTCACGGGCGGATACATTGCCGGAGTGCGAGCCGCCGCGTACGACGTTCGGCGCCCCCATCAGGACCGCCATGCCCGCCTCGTGGGATGCTCTGGCGGCTTCGAGCGTCGTCGGAAACTCGGCAATCTTCGTCTTCAGCGCAACGGCCTCTTCCACGTGGTCCAGGGTCGCATCGTCGTGACTGGCGATCGCGATCCCCTTTTCCTGCGCGATCGCTGACAGCTTCCTGCGATTGTCGGGGGCAAGACCGCTTGCGCGGGCCTGACGGCGGCGGATGAACTCGTCCATTTCCGCGTCGGAGAAACCCTTCTTGCCCTGGTAGTAGGTCTTGTAGGCGTTCAGGGACACGAACTGTCTCTGGCCGGGCGTGTGATCCATGAGCGAAATCAGGCGGATGCTGTCATCCTCCTGGAAGACTTCGTAAGCGCTCAGGACATCGGGGGCGGAGACTTCGCAGCGCAGATGGATGAAGTGGTCCGCGCGCAGACGGTGTTCGCGCTGGCCCGTCTCGATCGCATCGGCAAGCGCGCGCATGTCGGAATAGCGCAGATCCGCATCTTCATCCATTCCCACCCGGAGCGCATCGAAGACCGTTGTGATGCCGGCGCAGGCGATCTGGGCGTCATGGGCCTGAACAGCGGAGACCGTGTTCCAGCGCACCTTCGGCCGGGGCGCGTAGTGCGTTTCCAGATGGTCGGTGTGCAGCTCGATCAGCCCGGGCAGCAGATAGTCACCCTCGCAGTCATGCCCGTCGACATTGCTCGGGGTTGCAACAGCTTCGATGGTACCGCCGGTATGCACGCTCAGGGACCCGTCAATCACCTCGTCTGCAAGAACAAGACGGGCGTTTTTGAAGACTTTTGGATGCGTGGTCATGCATTCTCCCTGTCGATCGGTCGGGCGGACGGGGTTTCCGCCGACCTTGCAGGCGTGGTGCCGGTCAGCTGAAACACGGTGTGAACGTCAAACGGAGCGCCGCGCTCCGGTTCCTGGTAGAGGGCGAAGGAGCCGCACAGGCGCTCCCTGCCGGTCACCTCGGAAAAGTGGAATTTTGCCGCTTCCGCGAGTGCGTTGGCCTCGTCCTCGTTGTCGAGCTTGTTCGACAAGGTCATGTGAAACCGGAACTCGTCGAAAATATAAGGGTATCCCCAGCCGGTGAGGTAGGTGTCCTGTTTCGGGGTCAGATTGCTCGCGCGGCGCCGCTCAAGATCGGCCTCCGACAGGGGTGCGCGATACGGTTCGAATTGGCGCACGCACAGGGCCGCGAAGGCGGCAAGGTCGGGTTCGGACCGGTCCGGTGTCAGTGCGAGAAATTTCCCGAGACGGTTGACGTTCAGGCCGGCGATCCGGAAGGGGGCGATTTCGGATGCGAACTCTTTGCAGGTGGTGACCAGACCGGCCTCATCCACGCTGGGCTTCAGGTGAAAGGGTGCTTTCAGCGTTCCGTGGAAGCCGTAGCGGCGTGGGCTGGCAGTCAGGTCATGAAAGCGGGCGGCGCTCATGCCGGCGGGACCGGGCATGCTCGCGCCCTCCCCGCCAAGCGGCTCGCGCCCGAGCCAGGCGTTGCCCAGCCGCATCAGGGTGTCGTCAGCATCGGCGGCAAAATAGATCGCGTAGCGCATGTCGGTATCACGGATTTTGTTTCCAAGGCCAGGAGGCTGGCGTAACGGCGGGAGGTGACTGTTCTGTGACAGTTTGCTCCCGTCCGCAACTGTTTCGTTTGCCTGGGCGTTCAGGCGGCGGCTTCGGCGGCAAATGCGGTGACGTCGATGATCCGGTCGGCGATTTCCTCACGCACATCCTGATCATGGAGAATGCCGACCATCGCCACGCCCTGTTCCTTCTTTTCCTGGACGAGACGCACCACGACCGCCCGGTTCGCGGCGTCGAGCGAGGCCGTCGGTTCGTCGAGCAATAGGATCGGGTAGTGGGCAATGAAACCACGCGCGATGTTCACGCGCTGCTGCTCGCCGCCGGAAAAGGTTGCCGGTGGCAGGGTCCAGAGCCTTTCCGGCACATTCAGCCGGGCGAGAAGGCCGCGGGCCCTGTCGACGGCTTCCGCTTCGCCGGAGCCTTGCGCCACGAGCGGTTCCGCCACCACTTCCTCGGCCGAAACCCGCGGGATGGTGCGCAGGAACTGGCTGACATAGCCGATCGTGTCTTCGCGCAGCTTCAGAATCTCGCGCGGCTCGGATGCGGCGACATTGATGATGTCGTCGCCGATCGTGACCAGGATCTGGCCCGAGCCGCAGCGGTAGTTTCCGTAGATCATCTTCAGGATGGAACTCTTGCCGGCCCCCGAAGGACCGCCGAGCACGACGCATTCTCCAGCGTTTACGGAGAATTCCACCTTGTCGACGACCGGGATGACGGTCCCGCCCTGCAAATGCATGGTGAAGGACTTCGAGACACTGTTCAGATAGAGGCGGACGGGCATGAGAAAGATACCTCGCTCAGACTTGAAGAATGGAAGATACGAGGAGCTGCGTATAGGGCTCGCGCGGATCGTCGAGCACCTGGTCGGTCAGACCTGCCTCGATGACATTGCCATGGCGCATGACCATGATCCGGTGCGACAGCAGACGGGCAACGGCGAGATCGTGGGTTACGATGACGACCGACAGGCCGAGGTCCGCCACGAGACGCCGCAACAGGTCGAGAAGCCTCGCCTGGACCGAAACGTCGAGCCCGCCCGTCGGTTCGTCCATGAAGACAAGGCGCGGATGTGTCACGAGATTGCGGGCAATCTGCAGACGCTGGCGCATGCCGCCGGAGAAGGACCGGGGATCGTCGTCGATCCGGTCGCTTTCGATTTCCACCCTGCCGAGCCAGTCATCGGCGGTGGCGCGGATGTTGCCGTAATGGCGTTCGCCGACAGCCATCAGCCGTTCGCCGACATTGGCTCCGGCCGACACCGTCATGCGCAGTCCGTCCGCCGCGTTCTGATGAACGAAGCCCCAGTCCGTGCGCATCAGCAGACGCCGCTCCGCTTCCGTGAGCTGGTAGAGATTTCGCATGGTGCCGTCACGCATCCGGTATTCGATCGCGCCCGTCGTCGGGGCGAGGCGGGTGGACAGGCAGTTGAGCAGGGTCGTCTTGCCCGATCCGCTTTCTCCCACGACGGCGAGAACCTCGCCGGGCCAGAGGTCGAACGACACGTCCGCACAGCCGATCCTGTCGCCGTAGTAGCGGGTGACATTGTGAACCTGCAGAAGCGGGTCTTCGGAAGCGAACACGCTCATCGGGTCGTCTCCTGGAGGTTGGTGCTGCCGATCTGGGCCGCGGCCGGATCGGCCGCCATCGGGCCGAGGTGGCCGGCTGCGCGGCGCTCTTCGCAATAGTCACTGTCGGAACAGACGAACATGCGTCCGCCCCTGTCATCGAGAATGACTTCGTCGAGGTAGACGTTTTCCGCGCCGCAGAGGCCGCAGGGCTTGTCGAATTTCTGGACCTCGAACGGGTAGTCCTCGAAGTCGAGGCTCCTGACCTTGGTGTAGGGCGGAATCGCGTAGATCCGCTTTTCACGGCCGGCGCCGTAAAGCTGCAGTGCCGCCATTTCGTCGATCTTCGGGTTGTCGAACTTGGGCGTCGGCGAGGGGTCCATCACGTACCGGTCGTTGACCTTGACCGGATAGGCATAGGTGGTTGCGATATGGCCGTTCTTGGCGATGTCCTCGTAAAGCTTCACGTGCATGAGGCCGTAATCCTCGAGCGCATGCATCTTCCGGGTTTCGGTTTCCCTCGGCTCCAGAAAGCGCAGCGGTTCGGGGATCGGAACCTGGAACACAAGGACCTGGTCTTCGGTCAGGGTCTTTTCCGGGATGCGGTGCCGGGTCTGGATGACCGTCGCCTCGGAGGTTTCGAAGGTCGTCCGGATGCCGGCGGTCTTTTCAAAGAAGCCGCGCAGCGAGACCGCATTTGTGGTGTCGTCGGATCCCTGGTCGATCATCTTGAGGCAATCGTCCTTGCCGAGGATCGAGGCGGTCACCTGCACGCCGCCCGTGCCCCAGCCATAGGGCATCGGCATCTCGCGCGAGGCGAACGGCACCTGGTAGCCCGGGATGGCGATCCCCTTCAGGATCGCGCGGCGGATCATGCGTTTCGTCTGTTCGTCGAGATAGGCGAAATTGTATTCGCCCTGATCGTAGAGCTGTGCCGTGTCGCTCATTCTGCGGCCTCCTGGGCAGGGTCGCCGGCTTCTTCCTGCCGGCGTTTTTCAAACCATTCCGCCCGCATGCGGCGCACGAGATCGAGCTCCGCCTGGAAGTCGACATAGTGGGGCAGCTTGAGGTGTTCGACGAAACCCGTCGCCTGGATGTTGTCGGAATGAGAGAGCACGAATTCGATGTCCTGTGCGGGGGCGACCGGCTCTTCACCGAGTTCCTGCCAGCGCAGGGACCGGTCGACCATGGCCATCGACATGGCCTTGCGCTCGACCTGCCCGAACACCAGCCCGTAGCCGCGGGTGAATGTCGGTGCCGCCTTGGCCGATCCCTTGAACTGGTTGACCATCTGGCACTCGGTCACCTTGATCGTGCCGAGCGTCACCTCGAAGCCGAGTTCCTCCGCGAAGAAGGCGACCTCGACTTCGCCGTAGCGGATTTCACCGGCAAACGGGTGCGTGCGGCCGTACCCGCGCTGCGTTGAATAGGCGAGTGCGAGCAGAAAACCCTCATCGCCGCGCGCCAGGTTCTGCAGTCGCAGGTCCCGGTCGGCCGGAAAGGACAGCGGTTCGCGGGTCAGGTCTCCGACCGGTGTGTCCTCGTCCGCGCTCTGGTCGGGTTCCATAAGACCCTCGTCGCCGAGCAGATCGGTCACCCGTGGCATGGTCTCGTCCTGTACGGGTGCCGTCTCGGCGGCCGGCTGTGCGTGATCGTCTTCTGCGGCCAGCGCGAAGTCGAGAAGCCTGTGGCTGTAGTCGAAGGTCGGGCCGAGCACCTGCCCGCCCGGCAGATCCTTGTAGGTCGCCGAAACGCGGCGTTCCACCAACATCCGTGCGGTATCGACGGGCTGGCTGTAACCGAAGCGCGGCAACGTGGTGCGATAGGCGCGCATCAGGAACGCGGCTTCGATCAGGTCACCCCGGGACTGCTTGATTGCCAGGGCGGCAAGCGTTTCGTCGTAAAGGGAGCCTTCGCCCATGACGCGGGCAACGGAATGGGCAAGCTGTTCGGCGATCTGTTCCAGCGTCAGCGCCGGTACGGACGTGTCACCCCTGCGGCGCTTTGCCAGGAGCTTGTGAGCGTTGCGGATGGCTTTCTCGCCACCCTTGACGGCGACATACATGTGTCAAACCTCCGTAAGCACGACACTGGTGGAGCGTGGCAGCGCGGCGATGTCCGTCTTGCCGGCGAAAATCAGGTCGATTCCTCTGGGAAACTGTCTGTTGTTGCTGATCACCTGGTCCCAGAACACCGGCGGGATCGGGTTCACGGCAAGCGCGGTGGTGTCCCGGATGCCCGGACCGCTCAGCGTCACCTTCTGCGAGGTATCGAATTCCTGTCCGCTCAAGATGACCGTGGTCGATTCATCGGGATACTCCGCCGAGCCCTGGTTGAAGCTTGCAAGCGGGATCAGCTGTTTCGGGTCGCCGACAAGCGCAAATGCGGCATCAACGGGTTCGCCGACAATCGGTGCGCCGGTGTGAAACCGCAGGAACGCCTTGACGGGTTCGGACGACATCAGTGCCCGGTCGAGCCAGACCGGCGTGTCGTAGTCGAACAGCGTCAGGGCGATTGCCGCAGCGGTGGGCGTCAGCGGCTCAGGCGGCGCGAGCGTGCCGGTTTTCAGCGTCTGGCGTGTTCCCGGACGTGCCATCGCGTTCATGATCGCGCGAAAGCAGGCTTGCGCGTCATGCACCGGATCCGTAAAGCCGGCTGCAAGCGGCGCTTGCCTGTCATTCGGGCCGGATGTTGCGGTTGCCGATTCCATCAGTTGTCTCCCCGCACCATGGTGAAGAAATTGACCTTCGTCGCCTCGGTTTCTTCCCGGACGGTTTCGCGGTTATCGGCCTGCGCTGCGGCAAGCGGCGCGATGACGCTGGTCTCGATGTGCTCCTTTGCCTCGGTGCGTTGCCACAGGGCGTCGATGACGGCGGACTGAAGGGCCTTTTCCTTGTTGCGTCCGAGGCTGTAGGCGCTGCCGGTCTCCCCGGTTTCCAGCCTGACGACGCAACGTGTCACCGTGACTTCACCCAGGTTGAAGGGGCTGCCGGTGCCGCCCATGCGGCCGCGCACCATGACCAGGCCGGTTTCCGGCTGGCGGACCAGTTCATAGTCGGGGGCGTCGATGGTCCGGTACCGTTCGGCGACGGCTTCCGGTGATGCAGCGGCAAGCGTTGCGATGATTTTCCGGCGGGCGGCGTGTCCGCTCTCGTCCGGGTTCAAAGGTGTGGCTTCGGTCATGATGCGCGCCTTCAGGTTGGCGGTCACGGGAGGAACTGTCGAAAACAGCTTCTGTCTACCGATTATTTGTCTATTTGTCTATACAAATAATCCAGTTGACTCTTTGGTACCGAAATTTGATGACGTGCACATGACGAAAACAACCTCACTCGACCGCAGTGCCGGGATCGCCGTCTGGCGCCAGATCATGGAGACGCTGAAGGCTGAAATCATCAGCGGGGCTTTCGAGGAAGGCAGCAAGCTGCCGCCCGAATCCAGTCTGGCCACGCGCTTCGGCGTCAACCGCCACACGGTCCGCCGGGCGATCGCCGCGCTGACGTCGGAAGGCATCCTGCGCGCGGACCAGGGCAGGGGAACATTCGTCGCTTCGGCGCCGCTCAGCTACCCGATCGGTCCGAGAACGCGGTTTTCAGAGATCGTTTCCGGCCAGGACCGTTCGCCGAGCGGCCGGCTGATCGGCTCCGCGCTGGAGGAGGCCGATGCGCTTCTTGCCAACCAGCTCGACGTGCCGCTCGGCACGATGCTGATCCGGCTGGAAACGCTGCGCGTTGCAGACGGCGTTCCGATGATCGTGGGCACAAGCTGGTTCGTGCAGGCGACCGTGCCGAATTTCGTGGCCGATTATGCCGAGAGCGGATCGATCACCGAGGCGCTCAGGCAGGCGGGGATCGAAGACTACCGGCGCAAGGAAAGCCGGATCACTTCTGAACTGGTGGAAGCCAGGGATGCGCAACAGCTCGGCATATCCCTCGGACAACCGGTGCTGGTCGTTGAAAGCATCAATCTCGACACGTCCGGCAAGCCAATCCAGTATACCCGCGCCCGCGCCGCTGCCGATAGGATCCAGCTCGTGGTAAACGGCGAGGTTTGAGGAACGCTGCGCGCGGTTCAGACAGTCTCGGCTCGTGAAAACTGAGCAAGCTGCTGCCGGGCAGCTTCGAGATAGGTCGCGCTGAGAGGAAGCTCCCTGCCGTCCTTGAGCCGAACCCGGTATCCCCGGTCCCGTTTTTCAATTGTCTCGAAAAAGTCCAATGCGACCCAGTGCGACCGGTGCACACGCGCGCCCGGACAGCCTTCCAGCAGATCGATGGCATCGCCAAGACGCATCAGGATCAGGGCCCTGCCGCTCGTCAGGGTGACCTCTGCATAGTGATCCTGCATGGAGATCGAGACGATCGCTCCGCCCCGTACCTCCTCTGGCAGCCTCGACATGAGCGGGATCGTGTCACCCGGAGACCGGTGGATCTCGCCGGACAACGCTGTATCCGGTGCCAACGATGCAGACAGCTGTTGCGTTGGTGCGTCCTTGCCGCCTCGGTTTCCGAACAGTTTCGGCCAGAGCACGAATTCGGTCAGTAGAAGCAGCGCCGAGAAAACCGTCACCTGGACGTAAAGGAGCGGAAAGGGGGTCGTGATCTCCAGCTTGTTCCCGACCGTTCCATAAAGAACCGATATGTAGCCAGCTGCCGGCAAGGCAGCCAGGACCACCCCGAAGAGAAAGCGCGGCTGGGAGGACAGGAACTTCAGAAACCGGCTGTGGTAACTGACATGCACGATCGGAACGACGATCAGCGCGCATCCGAGAATGTCCAGGCTCCAGAACACGGTGCGCTGCCAAAGGCTCATCGTTTCGTAGGTTCCGAACGGACCGACGCCAATTGCCAGAAACGTTATGCCGAAATAGAGAAAGAGCTTTCTCTCGGGATCAAAAACAACATCAATTTCACGCATCGCGAATTAGACTTTACGAATTAAATCACTGTTTTTCAACGGTTTCGCGCAGGTGGCATTTCACTTGTGCGGGCTTTCTGCATTAGTCACCGGCGCATACTGCAATGGGGAAATGATTATGCGCGGTGCTTCAAAAATCAACCGTCCGGTCGAAAAATGAACGCCGCGGCCAGCACGCGAAAAGGGGGCTGCTGCAGCGCCCGTACAGTTTTTCAGGTCAGTCCAGGTGATTTCCTTCAAATCCGATTTTCAACTCAATGTGAGGATCAATATGAAAACACAGATTTTAGCCGCGTTGCTGGCGCTTTCGATTCCAACGGTGGCGTCCGCCGCCACGATGACGCTCGGCACGATCGATGATGGCTCCGTGAGGACGTTTGGCGGGGCCGTGGTCGATACCGTCGACACGTCGGTGTCCGTCGCTCAGTCGGGCGGCAACATCACCAACGGTATCTTCGAATTCAATCTTGCCGCCATCGACGACACTGCAACGATCAATTCGGTCTCGTTTCAATGGACCAATTCCCGGTTCGTGTCGAATACGGGCGCCCTGGCCGCCGTCGACCTGTTCGCCTATCTCGGAGACGGGACGGTCTCGATCGCGGACTATGATGCTGCCGGGGACCAGGTTGCCGACACAAGCGTTGCGAAAGGCGGATCGGGCGGGGATGTCACGACCATCGCGTTTACCGACGTCAGCATGGTCACGGCCGCACTTCTCGGCGATCTGCTGAGTGTCAGGTTCGAAACGGACAGTTTCGCGTCCTTCCGCGTTGCTTCTCTTGAAAACACCACCTGGGATGCGGCGCGCCTGGTGGTCGACTACACGGCCGCTCCGGTGACCGCAGTTCCGCTTCCGGCCAGCGGTCTGCTCCTGTTGGGTGCACTTGGCGGCGTTGCCGGCCTTCGCCGCCGCAAAAGGGCCTGATCCCGATCCCAGGCCGATGCACCCGGCGCCCGTTCTTCCCACAAGGAACGGGCGCATTCCTGTTCAGAACGACAGCGGCGCGTTGTCCGTGACTTCCTTCATGACGAAGAATGTCCGCGTCTGGCGGACACCGGGCAGGGCGATCAGCTTCTCACCATGCAGCCTATTGAAATCCGCCATGTCCTTGACGCGGATCTTCAGGAAATAGTCAAAGTCGCCGGCGACCAGATGGCAGTCGAGAACGAAACTCAGTTTGCGAACTGCGTCCTCGAACTCGGCGAAACTCTGCGGCGTGGACCGGTCAAGCACGACGCCGACAATCACCAGCGCGGCGCGATCCACCTGGTCCGGGTTGACCATGGCGCGCACCGAACTGATCACACCTTCATCGAACAGTCTCTGCGTGCGCCGGTGGCAGGTCGCAGCGCTGACATTCACCCGTTCGGCAAGCTCGGCGTTGGAGAGCCGCCCTTCGCTCTGCAAAAACTTGAGAATTTTCCTGTCGGTCCTGTCGATCAAAATTTCACCGGAAGAATCTTTCATTTGTAACCCTGCTAATGAAGGGAAATTTGCCTTTCTGTTTCTCTATAACAGGTAACGAATAGTTTTTTGACGAAATTCGAGAGCACCTTTCTACCGATCTCTGTCAGCCTCTGGAGATCTGAAATCGCAAGGTGCCTGCCATGAATCTTGAAAAATTCGAACGCTATCCCCTGACCTTCGGGCCGACGCCCATCGAGCATTTGCCGCGCCTTTCCGACGCGCTCGGAGGCAAGGTTCAGATCTATGCGAAACGGGAAGACTGCAATTCCGGGCTTGCCTTCGGCGGCAACAAGCTGCGCAAGCTGGAATATATCGTTCCGGACGCGATCGCATCCGGGGCCGACACGCTGGTCTCGATCGGCGGTGTGCAATCAAACCACACGCGCATGGTCGCCGCGACGGCCGCGAAACTCGGCATGAAATGCGTTGTCGTCCAGGAGAAGTGGGTGCCCCATTACGATGCGGTCTACGATCGTGTCGGCAACATTCTCCTGACGCGGCTCATGGGGGCCGATTCCAGGCTCGTCGAGGACGGCTTCGACATCGGCATCCGCAAAAGCTGGGAAGACGCCATGACGTCGGTGCGGGACGCCGGTGGGACGCCCTACGGCATTCCCGCAGGGGCCTCCGTGCACAAATATGGCGGCCTCGGTTATGTCGGGTTTGCCGAAGAGGTCAAAGCACAGGAGGCCGACCTGGGGTTCAGCTTCGACTATATCATCGTGTGCGTGGTCACGGGCTCCACGCAAGCGGGCATGGTCGTGGGCTTCGCGGCGCAGGACCGCGCCGAGAGGGTGATCGGCATCGATGCCTCCGGCACGCTTGAGCAGACGCGCGCACAGGTGCGCCAGATCGTCGACCATACGGCGGATATCGTCGAACTGGGCAGGCGGGTCTCGGACGAGGAGATCGTCATCAATCCCGACTATGCCTACCCGGCCTACGGTGTGCCTTCAGAGGAAACCAACGACGCGATCCGGCTGGCGGCCAAGACGGAGGCGATGATCACGGACCCGGTTTACGAGGGCAAATCGATGCAGGGCATGATCGACCTTGTCAGGAAGGGAAAAATCGAGGACGGCGCGAAAGTCCTTTACGCCCATCTTGGCGGCGCACCGGCGCTCAACGGCTACAGCTACTACTACAAGGATGGCTGAAAAAGCAGTGTCCGGCCGATCCTGGCCGGACACTGCAATCAAGGGTAATGCTCCGGGCGGCAGGTTGGTTTGCCGGCGCCCGGGATCATTGGCTCAGAGTTTCGCCCGTTCCGCTCTCAGTGCCAGGTACAGGCAGTAGCACATGACCAGCACGACGAGCGTGAACGGAATTCCGGTGGAGACCGCCGCTCCCTGCAGGGCGGACAGACCGCCGCCGAGCAGCAGCGCAATCGCGACCAGACCTTCGAGTGTGCACCAGAAGACGCGCTGGATGACAGGTGCATCCATCTTGCCGCCGGCCGTGATCGTGTCGATCACCAGCGAGCCGGAATCGGACGATGTCACAAAGAAGATCACGATCAGCAGAAGCGAGATCGGCGCGACGATCTGGTAGAGCGGCAGCTCCTTCAGGAAGCCGAAAAGGGCGCCTTCCGGCTTGTAGGCGTCGATGACGGTTGCCCGGATGCCTTCCGCGCCGCCGGCATTCAGCATGTCGATGGCTGCGCCGCCGAATGTGGACATCCACAAGGCGCAGACGGCTGTCGGTGCGATGAGGGCACAGATCACGAATTCACGCACCGTGCGGCCCCTGGAAATGCGGGCGATGAACATGCCGACAAACGGCGACCACGCGATCCACCACGCCCAGTAGAAGGTCGTCCAGCCGTGGAAGAAACTGGTGTCCTCTCGCCCGAACGGGTTCGATAGCGCCGGTAACAGCATGATGTAGTCGGTCATCACCGAGAAGTAGCGCGTCGCGGCGACACCGATACCCGTTGCAATGATCACGAACAGGAACAGGCCGACGGCCATGATCATGTTGATTTCCGACAGCCGCTTCACGCCGGCGTCCATGCCGAGCAGAACCGAGCCGAGAGCAATGGCGGTGATGCCGATGATCAGCAGAACCACCACAGTTGGTGTCGGTTCCACGCCGAAGACCTCGTAAAGACCGGCGGCGACCTGTTGTGCGCCGAGGCCGAGCGATGTGGTCAGGCCGAACAGGGTCGCGAAAACGGCAAGCGTATCGATGGCATGGCCCCACCAGCCCCAGACGCGTTCACCGAGGATGGGATAAAACGCGGACCGGAGGGTGAGCGGCAGGCCGAGATTGTAGGCGAAGATTGCCAGCGACAGTCCGACCGCGGCATAGACGGCCCAGCCTTCGAGACCCCAATGGTGGATCGTGCCGACAATGCCGATATATTCGTTGCCCGGCTCGTTTATGTCGATCCCGAGCGGGCTCGCACCGCCGCTCTCGGCGAAATTGTAGTAGACCGGCTCAAGTACGCCGAAGAACAGCAGGCCGATGCCGATCCCTGCCGCGAACATCATCGCGATCCAGCCGGCATAGGAATAGTCGGGTTTCGCGTCCTTGCCGCCGATCCGAACGGATCCGACCGGCAGGACGATCAACACCAGACAGAAGAGCGTGATCGCATTGACCGACAGGACCAGGAACCAGTCGAATGTGCTGGTGAGCCACGGCCGCAACCAGCCGAAGAACGAAGCAGCGGCTTCCTGGTTCGCAAGGGCGATCAGGACGAAGGCGGCGATCAGGATGCTTGAAATCAAGAACACCGGGTTGTGCAGATCCAGACCGAAGGGGCGGATGTTGTCCTGCCCGAGTTCGTACTCCGTTTCGAAGTCCCAGACCCGGGGATCCGGATCCAGCATCTTCTTGGTTTCTGGTGTGTCAGACATGTCCCCTCCTCGTGACGTTCTGTTCCCCATCCCGCAAGCGTTGCATATCAGCGAGGCGGGAGTCCAATGATTGTGCGAAAAAATGTCGCAGTGAATTTGCTGCATGCGTCACCGGTTATTCCGGTCCCGACAGATGAGCTTCCCTCGGGTGTGCCTCGTTTCAGTCACATGCCGCGTCGGCCTACATGGAGGAAAACTGCTTGCGCGACGCCCGGGGTACGGGCACTTTCCAGCCCGCATCGAGGTCGTCTCATCCAGAAAGGCGTTTTTTCATGACCAAGCGAGTTCTCGTGTCTGCCGGGGCTGCCGGGATCGGACGTGTGATCGCCGAACGCTTTTTGAGCGAAGGCGCGCAGGTCGCCATCTGCGATGCCGACGCGGATGCCGTCTTATCTTTTTCCGAGCAGCACCCGAATGCTTTTGCAGTAGTCGCCGACGTGACCTCGGAAAGCGAGATGGTGGATTTCCTTGCCGAGCTAGAGACCCGGTGGGGCGGTGCGGATGTCGTTTGTGCGAATGCGGGCACCGGTGGCCCGGCGGGTGCGATCGAAACGCTTGATTACGGGGATTGGCAAAGCTGTGTCGCGACGAACGTGCATGGCGCGTTTTTGACCTGCCGCTGGGCGGCGCGGGTGATGAAGGCGCAGGGATCGGGCCTGATTACCTTGACGTCCTCGACCGCGGGCATCATGGGCTATCCTATGCGGTCTCCCTACGCGGCCGCCAAATGGGCGATCGTCGGCCTGACGAAAACGCTCGCGATGGAACTCGGTCCGCACGGCATTCGCGTCAACGCCATATGCCCCGGCGCCGTCGAGGGGCCGCGCATGGACCGGGTTGTCGCCAGCGAGGCGGCCGCCAGAGGTTTGAGCGAGGAAGAGGTGCGGGCGCTTTACGTCGACGGCGTCTCGATGAAGACCTGGGTCACGGCGGAGGACGTCACCAACATGATTTCCTTCCTGGCTTCCGACGCGGGCCGGAAGATCTCCGGACAGATCCTCGCCATTGACGGCCACACGGAAACCCTCGCTCCTTAGGGGCAAGACTTATTCATAACCTCCTGAGACATATTCATTTTCTTGGAAAAGACTGTACCGGCGCTACATTTTGATTGACGTATGTCAGTTTGGCGCGCCAGATTGACGGTCCCTCGGGAGAGAAGCGAAGTGAAGCCGACAGTCCACGATATAGCGCGCGAAGCCGGTGTCAGTCTTTCGACCGTCGACCGGGTCTTGAACGGCCGGGCGGACGTGCGGCCGAAGAACGCCGAACGTGTCAAGGATGCGGTTCGAAAGCTCGGCTATGTGCGGGATACGAATGCCGCGAACCTGGCCAGGAAGCGGCGCTACAAGTTCATGTTCGTCCTGCCGGAAGGTCCAAACCATTTCGTCGACACGGTCGCGGATGCGGTGCGCGAGGCGGCGGCGGCCCAGGTGACCGACCGGGCCGATGTCGAGATCGTCTATGTCAACGCGGCGGACCCGCACGCGGTGGTCAAGCGCCTGAAATCCCTGGATCTGGGGACGCTCGACGGGGTCGCGCTGATGGTGCCGGAAACGCCGCAGGTGCGCGACGCGATTGCGCATATCAAGAGTGCGGGCGCCTATGTCGTTGCTTTTGTTTCCGATTTGCCGAACTCAAGGTGTGACCACTTTATCGGAATCGACAATTTCTCCGCAGGCCAGACGGCCGGTGCGCTGCTTGGAAGGTTCCTGCGCAGGGAAACCGGATGCATCCTGGTGACGAGCAACTCCATGGTGGCGCGTGACAGTATCGAGCGCCGCTACGGCCTGGATGAAGTGCTTTCGCGCGACTTTCCGAAGCTCAAGGCCCTGCCGACCATCGAGTTTCACGACGACCCGCAACGCATTCGCGATACGCTGGCCCGCGCTACGGCAACCCATGCCGATCTGAAAGCCGTCTACTCCATGGGGTCGGGCAACGCCATCATGCTGGAGGCTTTGCGGGAATCGGCCGCCGGTCTCGATCTCGTGGTCGTCGCGCATGACCTGACGCCAGTGACACGCCAGGCGCTGGTGGATGGCGAAGTCGATGCCGTGATCGCGCAGAATGTCGGCCATCTCGCGCGCAGCGCATTGCGCGTCTTGCGGGCAAAATGCGATGATGCGGGCATCTACGAAGCCCAGGAGCAGATCCGCATCGAGATCGTCATGCGGGAAAATCTCTACTGAGCGGACGTTCTTCCGCACGCGGATAGATCCCCGAAAGTTCAATAAATTTAGCAAGTTATGTGCTGCCGTTTGCGCATTGTCCGTTTCGCTTGCGAAAAAAGAAAGACGTATGTCAGTTTTGATGTTGACTTGACATACGTATGTCAAATAGGCTTGCCGGGCACTTGGAGGAGTGCCTCTGTCCGGCAGGTGCCGGGGTGCGATCATTTCGGGAGGAAATCAGCGATGAAAACTGCGAAACTTCTCGCGGCGACCGCTTTTGTGGCGGCCAGCGGGCTCAGCGTGTCTCAGGCGCAGGCAGACGAACTGACGCTGTGTTGGGCCGCATGGGATCCGGCCAATGCGCTTGTTGAACTTTCCAAGGAATTCGAGGCCCAGTCCGGGCACACCATGAAGTTTGAATTTGTTCCCTGGCCGAACTTTGCAGACCGCATGCTCAACGAGCTGAACTCGGGCGGCAAGCTCTGCGATCTTCTGATCGGTGACAGCCAGTGGATCGGCGGCGGTGCCGAAAACGGCCACTACGTCAAACTGAACGACTTCTTCGACAAGGAAGGCATCTCCATGGACGACTTCGCTCCGGCGACCGTCTATGCCTATTCGACCTGGCCGAAGGGGACACCGAACTATTACGCGCTGCCCGCGATGGGCGATGCGAACGGCTGGTTCTACCGCAAGGACTGGTTCGCAATGCCGGAGATCCAGGAGGCCTTCAAGGCCGAGCACGGACGCGATCTGGCTCCGCCGAAAACACAGATGGAACTGCTGGAAGTCGCCAAGTTCTTCCAGGGCCGCGAAATTGACGGCCAGAAGCGCTACGGCGCCGCGATCTTCACCGAGCGCGGATCGGAAGGCATCACCATGGGCGCGACCAGCGCCATGTATCCGTTCGGCTTCAAATATGAAATGACGCCGGGCAAATACGACATGGAAGGCGCGGTGAACTCGGCCGATGCCGTCGCGGGTCTGGAGTTCTACAAGGAGCTCTACAAGACATCGACACCGCCGGGCTACACCGACAGCTACATGGAACAGTCGCTTGATGCGTTCAAGTCCGGCCAAGTGGCCATGGCCATGAACTGGTTCGCCTTCTTCCCGGGTCTCTACGCCGATCCGGATACCGGCGGTGACAAGATCGGCTTCTTTGTCAATCCGGGACAGCTGAAGGAAGCGTCCACGCTCGGCGGGCAGGGCATTTCCGTTGTCGCCTATTCCGACAAGCAGGATGCAGCCCTTGAATACATCAAGTGGTTCGCCCAGCCCTCCGTTCAGAAGAAGTGGTGGGATCTCGGCGGCTATTCGTGTCACGTCAGCGTGCTGAACGATCCGAATTTTGCCGACAGCGCCCCGTTCGCAGCGGACTTCCTGCTCGCCATGGACGGCGTCATGGATTTCTGGCAGGAGCCTGCCTATGCAGAGCTGTTGCTGGCGATGCAAAAGCGCCTTCATGACTATGTCGTGGCCGATCAGGGAACGGCAAAAGAGGCACTGGACAAGCTGATCGAGGACTGGACGGAAGTCTTCGAGGACGAAGGCAAGCTCTGAGGGCTTTCGAAATACGGGCGGACAAGCAGCGCGCTTGCCCGCCCGACCCCGAAACGCCGGCGGGCGGCTGATCCACCGCCAGGGCGGGATGTTCTCCCGCCGGTTTTTCCGGACCACCTTTCCAAACGGGCCACAGATGTCAGACACCCCTATCGACCGCGTAGCGAAAGCGACGCCGCCCTCGGTTGCGGCCAAAATTCGGGGCTTGAGCGATCGCGCAATAGCCTGGCTTTTCGTCCTGCCGACGATCTTCCTGCTCCTGGCGGTGAACATTTTCCCGCTGATCTGGACGATCAACCTGAGCTTCACCAACTTTCGCGCCAACCGGCCGAACCGGGAAGTCGACTATATCGGGCTTCGCAACTACGAACGCATTCTGACGGATGAAGACATCTGGCTGACGATGCAGGCGACGGCGCATTTCCTGTTCTGGACCATTCTTCTGCAGGTGCTCATCGGGTTCACGCTGGCCTGGCTCATCAACCGGAAATTCAAGGGCAACGATCTCTGGACGACGCTGATCGTTCTGCCGATGATGTTGTCGCCGGCCGTCGTGGGTAACTTCTGGACATTTCTCTACCAGCCGCAGATCGGTCTCTTCAATTATGGGATCTCCTTCCTGACAGGTATCGACCCGTCGTCCTTCCAGATGATCGGCGACGTCAAGCTTGCCCCCTGGTCCATCGTCATCGTCGACACGTGGATGTGGACACCCTTCGTCATGTTGATATGTCTCGCCGGGCTCAGGTCGATCCCTGACTATATCTACGAGGCGGCGGAGATCGACCGGGCCAGCCAATGGCGGCAGTTCTGGACGATCACGGTGCCAATGGTGCTGCCGTTCCTGATGCTGGCGGTCCTGTTCAGAGGGATCGAGAACTTCAAGATGTTCGATCTCGTCGTGCAGCTGACGGGCGGCGGGCCCGGATCGGTGACCGAACTCACCTCAATCAACCTGAAGCGCGAAGCCTTCGAGAAGTGGCGCACCGGATACGCGTCCGCCTACGCGATCATCCTGTTCGTGACGGTGTTCGGTCTCGCGTCGATCTATGTGAAAGCCCTGAACAAGGTGAAGGAAAGATGAGCAGCTATTCCATTACCGAACCTTCGCGGCTGCAAAAGTGGCTGGCCGGTACCCTGGTCGTCTTCTACGCGGTCATCACGCTGCTGCCGCTCGTGTGGATCCTGACCACCGGGTTCAAGTCGCCCGTCGATGCCATCGCCTATCCGCCCAAGGTCTTCTTCGAACCCTCGCTGGAAGGGTACGTGAACCTCTTCACGACCCGGACGCGCGTGTCTCCGGAAGCGCTGCAGGCGCTGCCGCCGCCGGCAACCTGGTACGAGGAGATCGTGCGCAACCGCGACATGGTGATCGCCGGCCCGTCCCGCTATGGCGAACGCTTCCTGAACTCGGTGATCATCGGCTTCGGATCGACCTTCCTGTCCGTTTTCCTGGGGACGCTCGCGGCCTACGCGTTCTCGCGCTTCAAGGTGCCTTTGAAGGACGATCTTCTGTTCTTCATCTTGTCGACCAGGATGATGCCGCCGATCGCGGTCGCCATTCCCATCTTCCTGATGTTCCGCACGCTCGGCCTGTCAGACACGCATCTGGGCATGATCCTGCTCTATACGGCGGTCAACATCTCGCTCGCGGTCTGGCTGCTCAAGGGGTTCATGGACGAAATCCCGCGCGAATATGAGGAAGCCGCGCTGATCGACGGATACACGCGGTTCCAGGCCTTCTACAAGGTGGTGCTGCCTCAGGCGGCCACCGGGATCGCGTCGACGGCCATCTTCTGCCTGATCTTTTCCTGGAACGAATATGCGTTCGCGGTCCTTCTGACCTCGGGCACCGCACAAACGGCACCGCCCTTCATCCCGACCATCATCGGCGTCGGCGGCCAGGACTGGCCGGCGGTGGCTGCCGGCGCGACCCTGTTCCTCGTCCCGGTCATGGTGTTCACAATCCTGCTGCGCAAACACCTGCTTCGCGGCATCACGTTCGGAGCGGTGCGCAAATGAGCCAGTTCGTACAAGGTCTTATGCGGTTGCGGCGTGGTCCCTGGGAGATGCTCGCCTCGGTCCTGATCGCCATCGGCGTCGTCATGCTGATGCAGCCGGTCGTGCTGTGGGCTTACACCTACTCCTTCATCGTCACACTGACCGGCACGGTGATGTTCATCATCGTCAGTCACTTTCCGGACTAGAATTATGGCTGAAATCGTAATCAAGAACCTCAGGAAGGAATTCGGCGACTTCACCGCCGTGCAGTCCTCTTCCTTCAAGATCGAGGACGGCGAGTTCTTCATGCTGCTGGGCCCGTCCGGATGCGGCAAGACCACGACGCTGCGCATGATTGCCGGCCTGGAACTGCCGACCTCGGGTGAAATCTACATCGACAAGGAAGAGGTTGGCCAGAAGCCTGCCCGCCAGCGCGACATCGCCTTCGTCTTCCAGATGTTCGCGCTCTACCCGCACATGAACGTGCGCCGGAACATCAGCTATCCGCTGGTCAGCCAGGGCATGTCCAAGAAGCATGTCACGGAAAAGGTGGCCGAAGTGTCCCGCATTCTCGGTATCGAGGATATTCTCGACCGGCCCGTGAGCGGCCTGTCGGGAGGAGACCGGCAACGCGTGGCGCTCGGCCGCGCGATCGTGCGCGAGCCCAAGGCGTTCATGATGGATGAACCGCTGGGTGCGCTTGACGCAGAATTCCGCGAGCATATGGCGGAGGAACTGCGCGCACTTCATGACCGCATGGGCGCCACGACGGTCTATGTCACCCACGACCAGCTGGAAGCAATGCAGATGGGCGACAAGATCGTCGTCATGAACCACGGCGTTATCGAACAGTTCGGTACCCCGCAGGATATCTACGACAAACCGGCGACAATGTTCGTGGCCGATTTCATCGGATCGCCATCCATGAATTTCCTGCGGTTTCACGGCGAGGTTCATGCGGGTTCCTCGAGCGTCCGGATGCACCATGTGGATCTTGCGGTTCCGACCGTGCGCGAACCCTTCGAGGGCGACCTGGTCTACGGGATCAGGCCGGAGCATATCGCGCTCAATGACGACGGCGGCAACCGGGGCGAGGTGGTCGCTGCCGAGTATCTGGGAACGACCCAGATCGTGACCGTGAAAACCGTGGGCGGCGACCTGAAGGCGAGGATCCCCTCGGATCAGCCCGCCAGACCCGGAGAGACCGTCGGCCTTGCGTTCAACGGGACGACAGCGACGCTTTTCGACAATCAGAGCGGACGCGCCCTCAGGTCCGATCTCAACGAGGGAGTGCTTGCCCATGTCTGAAGTGCGGCTTTCCAACCTCTCGAAAACCTTTGGCGACACGGTCGCCGTCTCCGACGTGAGCATGACCGTTCCCAATGGTGCGTTCGTGACGCTCCTGGGTCCGACCGGGGCCG
This sequence comes from Roseibium sp., assembly GCF_965229775.1. Lineage (GTDB taxonomy): Bacteria > Pseudomonadota > Alphaproteobacteria > Rhizobiales > Stappiaceae > Roseibium. Next base: position 1,427,539 of record NZ_OZ245929.1, on the reverse strand, counting down.
GAAAAACCACGATCCTGCGCCTGATCTCCGGGCTGGAGGAGCCGGACGCTGGAGACGTTTCGATCGGAGGCAGATCCGTGGTCGAGGACACGCCGGCGCAGCGCAATGTCGCCATGGTGTTTCAGCAGTATTCGCTCTACCCGCATATGAGCGTCCGGGAGAATCTGGCCTTCCCGCTGCGCTCGCCGCTTCTGAAGACACCGGCCGACGAGATCGAGCGCAAGGTGGCGGAAGTCGCCGAGGTTCTCCGGATCTCGCACAAGCTGAACAACAAGGCGACGGCGCTCTCGGGCGGTGAAATGCAGCGCGTTTCCATCGGCCGCGCCCTTGTCCGGGACCCGACCATCTACCTGATGGACGAACCGCTCAGTTCGCTGGATGCCAAGCTGCGCTCGGACCTCAGGATCGAGCTGAAGCGTATTCAGGAAAGTCTCGGCGCGACGCTGCTTTACGTCACCCACGACCAGATCGAGGCGATGACCATGTCGACCCATATCGGCGTTCTGGATCAGGGCAAGCTGGTGCAGTTCGGGACACCGCGCGAGATTTACGAGAACCCGGTCAATCTCTATGTCGCCGGCCGGCTCGGGCAGCCCCGCATCAACGTGCTGCCGGCGGACATGTTCGCAGGCGCCCCGGCCGGGGCCGCGCAAATCGGGCTCAGACCCGAACACATACAACAAGGAGAGGGCAAGGGTTCGACGGTGAAGCGCGTCGAACACCTTGGGGACCAGATCCGGCTGCATCTCAAGCTTGATGGGCATGACGTCGTCACGCTCGCCGATGCGCATGCGGATCTGGAACCGGGCGACACCGTCGCCATTCAGCCCCGCAATCCGCTTTTCTTTGACGCCGGCGGCGTCCGCATCACCTGAGGAGAGGGAACATGAAGCAGTTCATCAACTCAAAGGAAGCACTGGTCACGGAAGCCATTGACGGTGCTTTGCGTACGGCAGGCGGCCGATTGGCACGTCTCGACGGTTATCCGCATATCAAGGTGGTGGTGCGAACGGACTGGGACAAGTCGAAGGTGGCGCTTGTGTCCGGTGGCGGATCCGGCCACGAACCCAGTCACGCCGGTTTCGTCGGCCAGGGGATGCTGACAGCCGCGGTGTGCGGTGAGGTTTTTGCCTCGCCGTCTGTTGATGCGGTCCTGGCGGGCATCCTGGCGGTTACCGGAAAGGCCGGCTGTCTCGTCATTGTCAAGAACTACACGGGCGACCGCCTGAATTTCGGCCTGGCGGTCGAGCGGGCGCGGGCCTTCGGCCTGAAAGTCAACATGGTGATCGTCGATGACGACGTTGCGCTGCCCGATCTGCCCCAGGCAAGAGGGGTTGCCGGAACGCTCTTCGTTCACAAGATCGCGGGCGCGCTCGCCGACCAGGGGGCGGATCTCGCCACGGTGACGGAAGCCGCCGAGCAGGTCATTGCCGGTGCGGTTTCCATCGGCATGTCGCTGGATACCTGCACGATCCCCGGGTCTCCCAAGGAGGACCGGATCGGCCCCGGCATGGCGGAACTCGGCCTCGGCATCCATGGGGAAGCGGGGATCGAACAGGTTGCCTTCTCCAACGCAAAATCGGCCATGGCCATGGTGGTCGACCGGCTCGAACCGGCGCTGGCGCCCGGTCCGCATGTCGCGCTTTTGAACAATCTCGGCGGGACGACACCGCTCGAAATGTCCGTCCTCGCCGAGGAACTGACGCATTCGCGCATCGGCGGACAGATCCGCTGGCTTGTCGGGCCGGCAGCGATGATGACCTCGCTCGACATGCACGGTTTCTCGGTTTCGCTGCTGCCAGTCAGTAAGACGGAAGAAGCGCTTCTGCAGGCACCGGTTGCGCCGTGGGTCTGGCCGGGTTGTCTCGCGCTCGGTCCGGTGTCCATATTGCCGCTTCCCGATGGGCTGTCACCTATCCAGCCGTTGCCGTCGAAGAATGACGACACGCGGCGGTTCATCGAAAAATGCTGCAACATCCTGATCGCGGCGGAAGACGACCTCAACGCGCTTGATGCCAAATCGGGCGACGGCGACACCGGAAGCACGCTGGCGACCGCCGCACGCGCGCTTCTGACGGCGCTCGACCGGATGCCGCTGGCCGATCTGACCCAGCTGTACCGTGCAATCGGGGTCGAACTCAGCCAGACGATGGGCGGGTCGTCCGGAGTTTTGCTGGCGATCTTCTTCGCGGCTGCGGGCGATGCGTCTTCAAGCGGGAGCGATTCCATTGGCGCGCTGAAGGCAGGCCTTGACCGGGTGATGCAGGTCGGCGGCGCCAAACCCGGCGACCGGACGATGATCGACGCGATGATGCCTGCGCTCAATGCCCTGGAAAACGGGATCGATGCGGCGGCGCGCGAAGCGCGCCAGGGGGCAGACGCCACGTCCCGGATCACCCGCGCGCGGGCGGGCAGGGCGAGTTATGTCTCGGAGGCTGCGCTTTCAGGCCACAACGATCCGGGCGCGGAAGCGGTTGCCCGGCTTCTGGAGCAGCTTGCGGCAGAACCGGCCCTGACCGCCTGACGCGAACCGATTTGAAGATCGCCCGGACGCTCTAGGGTCCATACCCCTAGCCGGGCGGTCCTGCGGTGATGGTGTCGGCTGGGGCAGCGGATCTTGCTGAAACTTCTGCCCAGGCGTTCAGGATCAGATCGGCGACCGGGCCAGCGTCGGCCGGCATCGTCGCGTCGCAGATCACCGAAATCCGCATCACCCAGTCGTCCCGCCAGCGGGCACCGCCAACGAAGATCGAGCCCTGGTCGCGAAGCCTTGCGATGACGGCTTCCGTCAGGGCCTTTCGTTGCAAGGCGGTGTCTTCGGCGCGCCCGAAACTGACAATCACCTGATTGAGGACAACGTCATTGACGACACGAACGCCATCTGCGCCGCGCAGGCGTTCGGCGATCTTGCCGGCAATCGCGCAATGCCGGCCAACAAGCTCTTCAACGCCCTGTCTTCCGAGGAATTTGAGCATGGCCCAGGTCGGCAGCCCGCGGGCACGGCGCGACAGTTCCGGGACAAGAAAAGACGGGATGCGGTCCTGTTCACCCACCGTCGGCAGGTAGCTGGCGTCAATGCTCATCGCTCTTTCCAGACTGTCGCGATCGCGGACAATGGCATAACCTGAATCAAAGGGGGTCTGCAGCCACTTGTGCCCGTCGACCGCCCAGGAATCCGCCCGCTCGACACCGTTGGTGAGAGGGCGGTAGTCCGGGTGAGCGCGCGCCCAGAGCCCGAAAGCGCCATCCACGTGTATCCAGGCGTTGTGCTGTTTCGCGATCTCCAGGATGTCCTGAAAGGGATCGAAGGCACCGGTGTTGATCTGGCCGGCCTGGGCAATCACGATGGTTGGCCCATCCTGCCCTGACAGTTGTGCCGCCAGATCCGATGCCATCATCCGGCCTTCGCCGTCGGAGCTGACCCGCTTCACCCGGTTCCGTCCCAGGCCAAGATAGCCGAGAGCCGAAAAGACCGACGTGTGCGCATCGTCGCCGACGTAAACGGTGATCGGGGGCGCTCCGAAAAGCCCGTCCCCATCCGCATCCCAGCCAGCCCGGCGCAAGACAGCGCCGCGCGCCGCGGCAAGTGCCGTGAAGTTGCCGACGGTCGCGCCGGTGACGAAACCGACCGCTGCCTCTTCGGGCAGATGCAGAACATCGAGCAGCCAGCCCGCGGCAATCTCTTCCACCGCCGCAGCCGTCGGTGAAGACGTGTGAAAGGCCGCGTTCTGGCCCCAGGCACCGGCGAGCCAGTCGGCCGCCACGCCGACCGGCGAGGAGCCGCCCAGAACCCACCCGAAAAAACCGGGATGGGTCATCTGGGTCAGCCCCTGTTCGCCGCGGTCCACCAGTTCGTTCACGACGTCGGCCCCGTTGCTGCCGGTTTCCGGCAGGGGCTCGGAAAAGACGCCCAGCATCTCCCGGTAGTTTCGCTTCGGTGCACAAGGTTTCTCCCTCAGACCGCGCCGATAGGCCGTTGCATGGGCCTGTGCGGTCCGGAGAACGTCGACTTGATCCGTTGCCTCAACCCAGGTGGTAGCCGGGAGTGGACTTGGAGATAGAGACTTCCTCATCTGTCATGTCCTCCGGAATATCCTCGAACAGCGGCGTGGAGAGATAGCGTTCCCCCGTGTCGGGAAGCATGCACAGGATCGTCGAACCGGGGTCGGCCTTTTGGGCGACCTCGATCGCGATGGCGAAGGATGCACCGCCCGAAATTCCGGTCAGGATGCCTTCCTGGGACGCGAGTTTCTTGGCCCATTCCACGCCGGCCATGCCCGGCACGGGCCGCAGGTCGTCATAGTAGTGGTTGTCGACGGATTCCTGCAGGACGGCCGGAATGAAATCGGGAGTCCAGCCCTGGATCGGGTGCGGCTCAAAGGCAGGGTGGCTTGCGGCGGGCGAGCCGTTGTCGGTCCGTTCCTGGACGTGGCCGCTGCCAAGCAGCTGCGCATTGGCGGGCTCTGACAGGATGATCTTCGTGTCGGGGCGTTCGACCCTGAGCACGCGGCCAACCCCGGTCACCGTTCCGCCCGTGCCGTAACCGGTCACGAAGTAATCCAGCCGCTGGCCCTCGAAATCCGCCATGATTTCCCGGGCAGTGGTTGCCGCATGGATTTCCGCGTTCGCCTCGGTTTCGAACTGGCGCGCCAGCAGCCAGCCGTGCGCCTCCGCCAGTTCAACTGCCTTGCGGTACATGCCGAAGCCTTTTTCCGCACGCGGCGTCAGGACAACCTTGGCACCGAGCATGCGCATGAGACGGCGGCGCTCGATGGAGAAGCTGTCGGCCATGGTGACGACAAGCGGGTACCCCTTCTGCGCGCACACCATGGCGAGCCCGATCCCCGTGTTGCCGCTGGTCGCTTCGACGACGGTCTGACCGGGCTTGAGCTTGCCGCTTCGTTCGGCGGCCTCGATGATGTTCACGGCCAGGCGATCCTTGACGGAGCCGGCCGGATTCGCCGCTTCAAACTTGACGAAGAGGTTTATGCCGTCCGGGGCAAGGTTGTTGATGCGCACGGACGGTGTGTTGCCGATCGTGTCGAGAATACTGTCATAGGTGTGGCCAACGCCTGATGTCGTTCTGAGTGTTCCGCCGGTCATACTCTTTCCTTGCGTTAAAACGGGTTGCAACAAAGCGCCGCCGGTGTCTGGCACGGCATGCGATCTGCTTACGCTGAGGAAAGTGACACGGCTTTTCAACCAAGTCTTGAGCGAAGTTTGAGGAAACCATGAGGATTTTTGAAAAAGCGTTCCCCAATCATGGAGATTTTTGGACGCAGGTTTGCACCCTAGTCGACGCCGCGCCGCTTCAATGCCTCGGAGAAGCGTTTGCGCACAGCCTGATCCGCGAACGGAAAGGAGCGGAAGAAGTGTTCCTGAGTGATCGGCTGTTGCTCGGCATGGACCTGTGCAGCCCAATGCGCCGCTTCGGCTTCGTTGCCGGCAAGCTCGTTGGTGAACATGGCGATCACGCGAATGAGGCTGTGCGCGCCGGGTGCGCGCGCGGCCCGCTCCGCCCAGAGCGCGGCCTCCTTGTCATGACCTTCGATCGAAAGGCTGAGCGCCCGTGTTCCGAGCATCGCATAAAGCAACGGATCGAGCGGGCTCAGGCCGCGGGCTTCGTCGGCAAGCCGCATGCCGTCCGAACTGGATCCCGTGAGCGTCTCCGTCCAGGCCCGCGCATACAGGCCCTGGGCAAAATTCGGGCTGAGGGAAGTGGACCGGTTCAGCCAGGTCTTCGCCCCGTCCAGATCGCCGGTGAGCCAGAGGGATCTGCCCATGTTGAAATTCGCGAACGGGTCCATCGGATCGATCTCGATGGCGCGTTCCGCCGCCCGCCTGGCCGCATCGACGGCGAAAGCCCGGTTGTCCGAATAGTTCATGAAGGCCGTCTTGAAATGCGCGAAGGAAAGCGCGGCATGTGCGCGGGCGAACCCGGGCTCCATCGCCACTGCTTTCTTGAACATGGCCATGGCGACCTCGTTCTCCACGGCGTCAAACCGATAGAGCGACTGGAGCCCGAGATGATAGGTGGTCCAGACGTCGATGTTTTCCGGAGATTGCAGTTGCGCCCTTGAGGCTTCGCTCAGGGGAATCTGCACCTCGATCGCGAAGATGACCTCGGCGATGATCGTCTCGCGGACGTCATGTACCTCCGCGATCGACGCCTTGATGCGGTCCGCCCAGATAACCTGGCCATCGGAGGTTTCGGTCAGGACCACGTTGATGATGACCTGGTCGATGAATTTTTCGACACTGCCGGACAAGACGTAGCGGACGCCAAGCTGTGTCCGGATGTCCGACAGATCGCTGTCGCGTGACCCGAAGCGGAAGGAGGAGCCGCGCGCGATCACTGAAATCCAGCGCAGGCGGGCAACCGCCGCAATGAGTTCGTGCGGAATGGCTTCGCCCAATGTGCGCGCGACCGGGTCGTCACCGATGGCGTCGAATTTCAATATGGCAATCGACGGCCGCTGCGAAGCGTCCTGCGCCGGGTGGTCACCGTTGCCGGTATCCGGTGTTGCCACCGGTTCGGCAACTGTTTGCGGAGCGCGCCGTTCAAAGGGGGCGACCCAGCGCAGCCCGCGGCCATGTACGGTTTTGATCTTCTCCTGCTTCGCACCGGAATCCTCCACGGCGGACCGGGCCGATTTCACGCAGGTCGACAGGGCTGCATCGGAGACGGCACGGTCGTTCCACAGGACCGAATTGATCTCGTCCTTGGAGACCATGCGGTCGTGGTTGTCGATGAGCAGTTTCAGCAGATCAAGGGCCAGCGGTTCGACATTGACCGGCTCACCCTTGCACCGAAGTTCCTGGCGCGTCGTGTCGAGCTCGAAATCCGCAAAGCAGTAAATCATGGCTCACCATAGCAAACTTCCGTAGCGGGGAGAATTGCTTAGATGAGCTGGCCTCCTGGAGTGGCACCGCCCGTCCAGAACCGGGCGCGCTGCTGCATTCCGTTCGATTTTCGCGTGGTGCCGCCGATTTCAGGTCGCTGTCCCCGTTGCCTGAGGTGAAACCGCCCACCCAGTGCTCAAATCGACATGGCGGATCGAATGCTCCTCGATCAGGTCCTCGTATCCTTCGGGCAGGAAGGACTGCTGCCAGGTATCTCCAAATCTCCGTTTCACGGCATCAAGATCGTCCCAGAGCGATGCGAACACGAGATAGCCCTCATCGGAGGCGATGCCCCGCCCGAAGAAATATCCTGAATTGCCGGGTTCGTGCCTGACCACGTCCGCCGACGTGGTCGCAAATTTCTCCAGAAGGGTCTCTGCGTGGCCTTGCCTGATCCTGACCTGAAACAGCCGGAGGACCGGGCCCTTTCCTGATATTCGTTCGCTCATGCCGTTCTCCTAAACACTGCCTTTCAGACTGTAATTTGATGCGCCAGGACGCCGGGATATTCTTGAAAACAAATGAGCCGGAAGACGGCCAGATCCAGAAAGAGCCTCTGGTAGGCGTTCACCGACATGATGCCGAGAAGGGAAAGCGCTGCCAGGACAGCCAGGCACACGCCACCCCAAAGAACCCAGCACCGCTCACGCATTGCTCAGTGCGTTCCCGAAGAGGCGATGCCTTGCCGCCAAAGGGCGCTCGTCGATCGGAAGATGCACAAGCGCGGCGATGATGCCGGATGCAACGACGCTCCACCACATGATGTCGTAGCTCCCGGTTCGCTCGAAGACGAGCCCGCCGAGCCAGGCGCCGAGAAAGCTGCCGGTCTGGTGCATCAGGAAGACGATTCCGACCAGGGTTGCCAGGTAGCGGGCGCCGAAGATCTGGGCGACGATCCCGGTCGTCAGGGGAACGGTGCCGAGCCAGGTGAATCCGATCACCGCCGCGAAGACGAAAGTCGAGATATCCGACGGCGGAAACAGGATGAACAGGGCGACGGCCAGCGCCCGCGCCAGGTAGAGAACAGCCAGGATCTTCTTCTTGCTGAGGTGGTCGCCGAGAAGGCCGCACATGAATGTTCCGGCGATGTTGGTCGCACCGATGATTGTGAGCGCGGCACCGCCGACCCAACCCGGGAGTTGCCGGTCGAGCAGATAGGCGGGCAGATGGGTGCCGATGAAGGCGAGCTGGAACCCGCAAACGAAAAAGCCGAGCACGAGCAGCACGAATCCACGGTGTGACAGGGCTTCGGAAAGCGCGGACCGCAGGGACTGGTCAGTGCCGGGTTCGACCGATCGTCCGCTCAGGACCGGTGCGAGAACGCAGATGGTTGCCGCAACGAGTGCCAGGCTGACGAGCGCCAGAGGCCAGCTGAACGCGTCGATCAGGCTCAGTGTGACCGGAACCGAAAGGAATATGCCGAGGGAGCCTCCGAGCGAGGCAACGCCGAGCGCCGAGCTGCGGCGCTCGGGCGGAAAGCGCCGGCCGACGGCTCCCAGCACGACGGCATAGCTGGTGGCACTCAGTCCGATGCCGACAAACACGCCGAGCCCCAGAACAAGGCCGAGAGATGTCGACGCGGCCGATGCGCAGAGCAGTCCGCCTGCATAGAGCAGGCCTCCGGCAAAAATCACGCGCGCGCTGCCGAACCGGTCCGCGATCATGCCGGCAAAGGGTTGTGCGATGCCCCACATGAGGTTCTGCAAGGCGATGGCGAACCCGAAGGTTTCCCGGTCGACGGGGGGAAGACTTACGGTGACCGGGCCAAGAAACAGGCCGAAAGAGTGCCGCATCCCCAGGGCGACGAGCGCGATCAACGACCCTGCGAGCAGGATCAAACGCGGACTGACATGAAATCGGGCCGCCGGCCGGGACATTGCGGACATATCGTTTCTCCGAGGTGTTGCTGGAACGCGAACAGGAACTTGCGATTGCGTCAGGTGGCGTGATTGCGCCGGCGCTCTTTTTCACCTGCATGGATGATGGACGGGATCTCGCTGCGATCGATGGCCAGATCCTTGAGCGCGGCGTCGCCGAGTGAGGCCAGTTCCAGGCGATCTTGCCGCAGTTTTCGCCACGCCCGGAAACGCGCCAGCCAGATGAACAGCCACGTTTTGTGTTCGGCTGCGTGCCACGCCGGATAGATTTCTGAACTCTTTGCCATTTCTCTCCGCCACCACGTTCGCCGGACAAAGAGATAATCGCCATCTGCTTGTTATTGATCAAAATGTATTATTGAATATGTGATATGGAAAACTTCAATATCAGGAATGTCGATCTCAATCTGCTGGTCGCATTTGATGCACTTTACAAGGAACGCAGCGTCACGCGGGCGGCGTCTAGGCTGTCCCTCACGCAACCAACCGTGTCCGGAATGCTCAGACGACTGCGGGAAACCTTTGACGACGATCTGTTCGTGCGCACATCTCACGGCATCGTGCCGACCCCAAGGGCCGACGGCATCGCTCCGCGGGTGGCGGAGCTTCTGGATGACATCGGCCTGCTTCTCGCACCGGACGCGTTTGACCCAACCAGCTCCGCGTTCACGGTCAGGGTCTGCGGCAGTGACTATCTCCTGCACACGATCCTGGACACGTTTGCCGAGAGGGTGCTCCGGACGGCGCCCGGCGCGCGCGTCTCGATCCTTCCGAGGCCTGCGGAGGGGGTTGCGCGGCAGCTGGAGAACGGCGAGATCGATCTGGTGCTCAGCGACCGGGAGCTGGCGGTGCCCGATCTGCCGTCGCGCTTCCTTTACAGGGACGACTTTGTCTGCCTTTCCAGTTACGGGGATCTCGCGGACGGCCAAGACATCACTCTTGACCGGTTCTGCGAACTCGAACACGGTTTCGTCGACCCGACCGGCGGCAGCTTTCGCGGACCGATTGACGACGCGCTTGAAGCGGTGGGCCGGAAGAGAAACGTGGTGCTTGCCGTCCCGGGTTTTGCGATGCTGCTGGAACTCATGAAATCGAGACCTCTGCTCGCCTTCGTTCCGGTCCGGATTGCGGCGGCATTCGACCACGGCTTTTCCCGTGTCAACACGCCCCTGGAGCTGCCCCATCTTGAAATCGTCGCAAGCTGGCATCCGCGCATGACGCGCGATCCGAAACACAAGTGGCTGCGCGAGACGCTCGTGTCGATCGCCGACGCCTGACTTTAGGTCACTCCAATCCACAGCCTCATCCTGAGGAGTACGCTGGCGTGCGTCTCGAAGGATGGGCCGCACGGCAGCGTGCCAGCCGCCCAACCTTCGAGACAGCGCTGACGCGCTTCCTCGGGATGAGGTGTTTTTTTGCCGCGCGTCACCCCGGACGCAGCGCAGCGCAGATCCGGGGCCCACTCGTTTCCAGAGCGGTACGAAACGAGCAAGGCGGCAGCCGGAACCCGTCGCTTTCGCAAGCGGTGGCTAGAGTGGGCCCCGGGTCTCACTTCGTTCGCCCGGGGTGACGAAGGAGAGGGTCGATGTTTTTTCCTCAGTCATTGCCAGACTTGATCTGGCAATCCATGCCGTTCCGTTTGAAAAACGGTGAAGCCCTTCGGCAAGAAACGAAACGGCATGGATGCCATGGTCAAGCCCACTGCTGTCCGGTTTAACCCGACTTGGATCTCGTGAGGAGCTCCGCAGACAAGGAATTTGTCATTCCGGCTGAAGCGAAGCGGAAGGCCGGAACCCAGTAACCACCTGTTTCTCTTTATTTTTAAGATCCAGCCACTTGGAGTACTGGTTCCCGGTCTTGCCGCATATGCGACAAACCGGGGATACAATTCCGTATCCCAATTTGGCGCCGCACGGAAACATATGGCTTTCTCAACGAAGTAAGCTCGATTGTGTTTCCCAAACCGGACAGCAGTGGGTCAAGCCATGGCATGACCGGTGAGAGGGGGAGAGCCTGGGGTTGGATCTGTCCGCTGTCATCCGGAAAGACGGACTACCCCGCGCGCTCGTCATCCCGGCCAAGCGCAGCGCAGAGCCGGGATCGGGGAGGCAGAGGACATGATTTTTTTGGTCCGCCCTCCCGGAACACCAGGGCTCCCCGGCCCCGGGTCTCACGCTGTTCGCCCGGGGTGACGATAGGGCGCGCTTACTTCCTTGTGACAGGTTCCGCTTTGCTGTGTGGCTTTTCCGCAACCTGCGCCGTCCCGGACCTGATCCGGGACCTGAATGCGATTGGACAGGGGACCCCGGCTCAGGGCCGGGGTGGCGGTCGGGATCGCATGGCAGCTTCGCGATCAGCTTCTAGAGCCAGAAACGAGGCGTTTCGCGGGTGGCTTCCCAGTAGCCCTTGGCGTAGTGCCACATGGTCTGGCACTGGGATTCGTGCCAGCCGATCACGAAGCCGATGGCCTGGCCGACGGCGACCGCATCCTTGCCTCCTGCGGAAACCTTTTGCGGCAGGGTCTCGGCCATTGCCACGTCATTGAGGTAACCGAAAATGTCCTGAAGCTTTTTCATCCGTTTCAGGAAGGGCTTTACCGTGTCCGCCGGATAAAGCGAATTGTAGAACTCGATGCCGTAGCGCATCTTCTTCATCGCCTTGCGCATTTCGTGCCGCTCGGGAATCGTGAGCTCTTCCAGTCGTTTGCCGTAGCGGAGCACTTTTTTCCACTGCCTGGCGAGGGCCCGGGAGGAATAGGTTTCGATCGGTTGCGCCAGCAGGGCAGTCTGGTCGAAATTTTCCGGATCGAGCCAGCCGCGGCCTTCCGTGTAGGCTGCCAGGTCCAGCAGGAAACCGTTGACCTCGGCCGACTTCAGATGGTCGACGACGGCATCGCGCGTGTCCTCGCTGCGAGAAGCGTTCAGTTTCGCCAGAAGGATGTCGAGCGACAGGTTTGCCGGCGTCTTGTCCGCCAGCGGCTGCACGATTTCGTCGATCAGCACATCGAGATCGCGCATCGAACCGGCTTCGGCCGCAATCGTCCTGGCCATCCGGTCCAGGGGCGCGACGGTGGCCGGGTTCAGTCCCGGCCTGAACAGCCGGAACGCGCTGCGCAAGCGCCGTAGCCCGACGCGCAGCTGGTGCGGGCCTTCCGGGTCCCTCGACCCGATGACCACGACGCGGTTTTCCGAAATCTGTTTCAGGCAGGACCGCAGCACGTCACGAAACGCCAGTTCCACGCTGGTGCCGGGTGTGAAGCTGATCTTCTCGGCAAAACAGGGCTCCGGTGTCTCCGGTTGCCTGCCTTCGGCAAACCGGTAGCCGCGCTCGGCCTTGCTGTAGGGGGAAAACCGGAAAGGGGCATCTTTCAACAGCCTCTTGGCAGCATCGAAAATTGCCTGGCCCGGACCTTCGAGCAGTTCCATCTCGAGTTCGGCGAGCGGCTGGCTGCCGTCGCCTGCGAGGATGTTGCCCGTGTCGAACGCCAGTTCGATCCGGGCACCGTCCTGGTCGCGCGTCAGCTCGCGCGTCGTGCGTTTCATCACGGTTTCGAAGCATTCGCTCAAGGGCGCATTACCGATGGTTTTCTCAAGAACCCGGGCAACTTCGGGATCTTCGATCACCGAAAAGTCGAGCGCGCGGCCCCTGACCGGATGTTCGGCTTCGACGGGTGAGGACAGGCCCGCGACGACACCGGTTCCCACCTTGACGGTCTGCACCCAGCTGCGCCCGGATTTCCTGACGCGGAGAGAAATTTTCGCCTTGCGCAGTGCCTGGTCGGGCGTGTCGAAATAGATCGACTGCAAGGTCTTGGTCACCGGACGGCCGGCCGTGAAACCGTCAATTGCGCCCATGCGCTTCAAGGTGTCCTGGGCGGATGGATCCAGTTCGAGCTTGAGCTCGATTTCACGTCCTGATTTGCTCATGCAATCGTTCTAGCCAAGCCGAAAACGCTTGTCCAGAAAAAGCGCACAATTTGCGCTTTTGTTAGCAGGTTAACGGTGCAAGGTTTTGCGGAAGCATCTTGTTTCTGCAACTTTTGATTATTGCAGGCGTCCGTGAATTCCGGTTCACCCGGCAGTGCAACTGCTTGCATCGGCACTTGGCCCATGATAGGCACCCTCTCCGGTGTCAGTTGCCCCTCTGGCGGAACTGGTAGACGCGCGGGATTCAAAATCCCGTTCCTTCGGGAGTGCCGGTTCGATTCCGGCGGGGGGCACCATTTCATTTTCCAAATTCGATTGACGGCTCAAGCCCCCGGGCACCCTTTTGCGGACCGGATTGCGTAAACTGGCTCATTGTGCGGGCGGGTTTTCCGGTATCTGTTGCTGCAGAAGGTGTAGGACCAGAAGCTGCTTCCTTTTGATTGCAGAATGTGCGACTGAACGCGAATTGCACACCGCCGGGCCCAGTGATGGGGAATTGACGCGCAGAACCACACCCATGAAGCGCCTAGCCACTCCAGATTGTTCTCAGACTGGCAAAAAATCACACTGCCTCTCTCAAAACCGACGAAGAGTTGTTTTTCCTCACAAAGCGAAGATGAACGTCATGAATGTCTATGAACTGGACGCAGATTTCGACACTAGGAGCTATGTCCGCGGTGTTTGGTCGATAGATCAATCTCACGATTCGATTATCAAAGAGGGCGCTTGGAAAGCCAGGCGCCAATCCAGACTTCATGAGGACGGCCGGCTTTTTGCCGAGGACATCAGCAAGTATCAAACCCACTGGCTTGTCGTGAACGTCTGCCCTCTTCCAGAGCTGCATATTATCGGCGAATTCAACACCTTTCGGACCGGCTTTCCTGTCGTCAACCAAAAACTCAGGGATGCATTGGAACGGGTCAATCCGGGCGGTTTCGAGTTTGTCGAAATCACTCAGGTTTGGGCAGAAAAGCAGGCTTGTCTTGTGCCGGGCGGGCCGTTCTACGTCACCAATCTTCTGACCGAACGCGACACCTGGGACGAGAAGAGCACAGAAATTTACAAGATAAAACACGTCGATGGTCACGACGTTGAACGCATAGATGGCACGAAAAAAACGGTGCGGAGCTCAGCACTTCATGGCGCAACCATCTGGCGCGAAAGCCGAACCGGCCATGTGCTTTGCACCGAACCGGTCAAGCAGCAACTTGAAGAAGCCGGCTGCCGCGGCTGGAAATTCAGGCCGGTCCATATCAGCGAGAATTAGCGCCCTAGACGATGTATCGCCAACGACACGTCAATTCAGAACGACCAGCGTGAAAAAAGGTTGACCTAAGACATGAAGAAGATGGATGCGCTTTTCGAATACTGGAAAGACCCAAACTATATGGTCGTGCCAGCGGAACAGCCTGACACGATTATTGAATGGTTGTCGAAGCAGACGCGTGAGACCTGGCATCGTGTGATCATGACGTGGAACTACGACTACGGATGCGAAGTTTTAACATGGGTGCTAGATCAGGAGGACTGCGACAAAGGAACGGCAGCGCGCATCTTTGATGTTGAAGGTTTGGGGCACTGGATATGGGACGAAAGGCTCGCCGCCGATCAGGATCATATATGTTTCATCGTACTAAAGAACTGGGAACGATACCGAACTGGCGAGTTCTATCATCACCCCCATGACAGGGAGCGGCTTCTGGAACAGGTGCGAAAACAGATGAACCGCGGACTTTTTACCAACACTCCAATTTTGGACGTGGTTCAGTATTCAGGTTCACGCGAAGCTGTTTCAGAGTTCGCGTCTGAAGACGGAAATATTGTAGTCGCATTTGATCATTGGGTGCGGGCCAACGGAATTGAAATCACCGAGTGACATCACAAAGCAAGACATCTTCGTAACGAGGTCAAAAGCTAACTCGGTAATTTTATAAATCTGCGCCGATATATCAACGGCCAGAGCATCCTGTCGGATGGCGGCATGAATCGTGCCGTGCGCTAAAAGAAGCGCGAGCGGCCATTCACTCCCATGCCGCCGGATCAAGGTTCCCAAAAACCTGTTCCGCTGAAATACCTGCGCTTGATCACCAGATGCCAAGGTTTTGGCGTTGGAAACACATCAATTTATTGGAGCCGGGACCTGCTATACGTTATCGATAGCAGGTGAGGGGATGTTTTGCGCCGCAGTCTTTGTGCCGTCTTCGGGCGGACCGGGGTCACAAAGCGGAAAACAGCATGCGGGACGGAAAAGATAAATGATCAGCAGACTACGCATCCTGAGCGGCCTGGTTTTGTTCGTGTTCGTGACGGGTCACTTGCTGACGCTCGCATTCGGGCTCTATTCGATCGGCGCAATGGAATCTGCAGGACGGGTCCTGATGGGGCCGTTCGGCAACCCGGTCGGCGGACCGCTCCTGATCCTGAGTTTCTTCGTTCATGCCGGCCTTGGTCTGTGGACGGTCTTCTGGCGCAACAGGCTTTTTTCCAACTGGGCCGATGCGGGACAGGCGGCGCTGGGCCTGGCGATCGTGCCGCTGCTCCTACCCCACATCATGGGCACCGTGGTCGGCCCCGCGATGACGGGTGCGCATGTGGATTTCAAATGGGTGCTCGCGGTTTACTGGATGTTCGTGCCGCATCTCGGAATTCAGCAGGTTCTTGCCCTTATCGTCATCTGGGTCCACGCCTGCTACGGCCTGTTTCTGTGGATGCAGGTGCAGAAATGGTGGGGGCGCTATGCCACTTTTTCCTACCCGTTCGCCGTCATCGTGCCCGTTGCCGCCCTGCTCGGGTTTGTCGAATCCGGCAAGATCCTGATTGCCAACAGCGGCGATCCGGAGTTCATGGCGCCGGTTCGTGAAGCCGCGGCTGCCTACGGGTCCGTCGGTGACACGCTGAACCAGATCCAGAGCCAGGTCCTGTGGTGGTACGCGGCCCTCGTCGTGGTCATCCTCGTCGCCCGCGCGATCCGCCTCTGGGGCAAGCGGCCGAAGATCTCGATCACCTACCGCGACGGCCCGACGATCGAGCGGACCGCCGGGGTCAGCCTGCTCGAAACCGCGCAGTCCATGGACACCGCCCATGCCGCGCTTTGCGGGGCGAGAGGACGCTGCGGATCGTGTGCCGTTCGCGTTCTGGAGGGGCATGAGAACCTTGAACCGCCCGGCAGGACCGAAACGGAGACGATTGCGCGCCGGTCCCTTCCCGATGGCGTCCGGCTTGCCTGCCAGGCCATGCCGGCCGGCGGGGCCGTCACTGTCGAGCGGGTGTTTGATCCGACGATATCCCCGGTCGAATACCAGGAACTGCTCCGGGCAGAAACCCTTGCCGCGCGTGACGCGGACGCGGCTCCGCAGAGCGAGGGCGCCGCATGATCAGGCTGTTCGCGACGCTGATTTTCCTGGGGCTCCTGCATGTGGCGACGCCCCTGTCCGCCCAGATGATGCTTCCGGGCGCCGGTTCTGCCGAGACGGCAAAGGCACCGGCGGAACCATCGCCGAACGACATCAAGGAACTGGCGCGGCTGCTTGCCGATCCGGCGGTGGTCAACTGGCTGCAGCAGCGGGCCGCAGGGCTGGGGGAGGACGGAGCCCCCGCCAACCTGACATTCCGCGAAAGCGTTGAACTGGGCCTCGTACAGATCCAGGCTCGCGTGCAGGAAGTCGGCGCGTCGCTGGCCCTCGTGCCGGGTCTTCCGGCCACCGTTTCCAATACATGGCAGGAGGGTCTGACGCCGAGGGAGCAGCTGAATTTCGTTGTCCTGCTGATCATCTTCGTCTTTGTCGGCGTCGGGCTTGAATGGCTCTACTGGCGCTATGCCGGATACTTTCGAAGACGCATCGAGCTGTCCCGCTCGAACCGCTACATCGACAAGGTGCGCTCGGCGCTGACGCGTCTTGCGCTTGTCTCGGGCGGCGCCGTCTTCTTTTCGCTCGGCACAATCGGCACCTTCGTCATTTTCGACTGGCCGCCCAATGCCGAGGAATTCGTCCTGGAACTCCTGTTCGCGCTGGTCATGCTGCGCGTCGTGTCTGCGCTGGCCTTGTTTGCGCTCGCCCCGCGCATCGAGGCGCTGCGCCTGGTGCCGCTTTCCCGGCAGGATGCGCGGGGTCTTTATCTCGGCGTCATGCTGGCCTCCGCGGTGATGCTGTTCGGACACGGCCTGGCCGAGACGATCGTGGTCCTGGGAGCCGACGAACCGGTCGGCCTCACGATCGACATCATCGCCGCCGCGATCACGACGATGCTTGCGATCCTGCTGCTCTGGCTGATGCACACGCGCAGCGAACCGAAACGCCAGTCCATCGTGATTCCGGTGATCGGTTCGATGACACTGTTCATGCTGTTCATTCTCTGGCTGATCGGCGCCTACAGCGCCGCCGGAACCCTTGCCGTCGTTGCCCTGCTGATCCCCACTGAGCGCATGGTGCGCAAGACGATCGAGCAGGCTTTCGAGGAAAGCCGGGCCGAGGCGGCGCCGGAAGAGGGTAACAGCGAAGCTGACGCGGCCTCCGAAACGGAGGCTGAAACCGGGACGGAAGTCGCCGTTGAGCAGGAAGCGGGACCAGACGCGCAGACGCCGGACGAGACCGAGCAGGAGGCGATTGCAAATGCCGAGGCGATGCACGGCGTCTATCTGCCGGTCGCTGTGCGGCTGGGCCGGTTTGTCGTCGTCGTCTCTGCGGTGGTCTGCATCGGGCTGTTCTGGGGTGTTCAGCCGTGGAACATGTCCGCCGTCGATTCGGCACCGGCACAGGTGGTGCGTGTCCTGATAGATGTCATGGTGGCCTTCCTGATCGGCGATCTCGTTTGGACCGCGACCAAGACCGCCATCGACAGGCGCATGGCAAGCATGCCGAAGCTGGTGCCCGGAATGGCACCTGGACCGGAAGCGCGCATGGCAACCTTGCTGCCCCTGATCAAGAAGGTCGTCCTCGTGACGATCCTGGTGATGGTGGCGCTGATCGGCCTGTCCTCCATGGGCATCAACATCACGCCGCTGCTTGCGGGCGCCGGTGTCGTCGGCCTGGCGGTCGGGTTCGGTGCCCAGGCGCTGGTACGCGATATCGTCTCCGGTGTCTTCTTCCTGATCGACGATGCGTTCCGGGTCGGTGAATATATCGAAATGGGTGACATTCGCGGCACCGTGGAATCGATGTCTATCCGGTCTCTGCAATTGCGCCATCACCGCGGCGCCGTTCACACGATCCCCTTCGGGGAGCTGAAGTCGCTCACCAACTACAGCCGCGACTGGGTGATGATGAAGCTGGAGTTCCGGGTTCCCTTCGACACGGACCTCAAACTTGCCAAGAAGATCGTCAAGAAAATCGATGCGGAACTGCAGGAAAACCCGGATTACGGCGGCAACTTCCTCCAGCCCCTGAAGTTTCAGGGTGTCCGGCGCATGGAGGAATTCAACATGGTCGTCGGCGTCAAGTTCATGACCAAGCCCGGCGGCCAGTGGACGATCCGCCGCGACGCCTACCAGCGTATCCGCGACGAATTCGAAAAGGCGGGGATCAATTTTGCGCAGCGGAATGTCAAGGTGGAGGTCATCGGTGCGGACGAGCTCGACGAGGAAACCAAGGAAAAGGCCGCCGCTGCTGCCATGGACGCCATCGAGCAGAATATGGAGCCCGCGCCGGGTCAGTAGGCGCGCCGAATTCCCGAGAGCGCAGTTGCTTGCAAACGGTAGTTATTCCAGCAATGTAGGATGCCGCTCCGGCGAACGAAACAACATACACAACGGAGAGCCTCATGTCGGGACACGGTTATGAATCCGGCCGCCTGAACCTGCCCTTTGTCGGGATCTCGACCTTCGGCAAGAAGGAATACGTCGCCGACTGGGATGCGATCGATGCCGATGTGGCCGTGCTGGGCGCTCCGTTCGATTTCGGCTGCCAGTTCCGGTCTGGCGCGCGCTTCGGGCCGCGTTCCGTGCGCGAGGCGTCGACGCTTTTCAGTTTCGGTCACGCGGGGGCCTATGATCACGAGGATGACGCGACCTATCTCGGTGCGGATGTCAGGATCGTCGATATCGGCGATGCCGACATCATTCACACCAAGACCGAGGAAAGCCACGCCAACATCGAATACGCGGTGAAGAAGATCCTGCTAGCCGGTGTCCTGCCGGTGGTTATCGGCGGCGACCACTCGGTGAACATTCCCTGTATCAACGCGTTCAGAGACGATTGCGCGGCGAACGGGCCGATCCATGTGGTCCAGATCGATGCGCATCTGGATTTCGTCGACGAGCGCCACGGGGTCACGGCAGGCCATGGCAATCCGATGCGCCGGGCGATCGAGAAGGACTACGTTTCCGGCATGACCCAGCTGGGCATCCGCAACGTGTCCTCGACCGCAAAGGAAGGTTATGAGGATGCGCGTGCGCGGGGGTCCGACATTCTTTCGGTAAGGCAGGTGCGGAAGCTCGGGACCGATGCGGTGCTGGGACGCATTCCCGCCGGCGCCCGATACTACGTCACCATCGACATCGACGCGTTCTGCCCGTCCATTGCGCCCGGTACCGGCACACCCAGTCACGGCGGGTTCCTCTACTACGATGTCCTGGAGATCCTGCAGGGGCTTTCGAAACGGGGCAGCGTCGCAGGTATCGATCTGGTGGAGGTCGCGCCGGACTATGATCCGAGCCAGAGCACGCAGATCCTGGCGGCGCAGATCCTGCTCAATTTCATCGGCTTCATCTTTCACAACAGGCCGTGAGTTTCCTAAAAGAAACAGGCCGGGGGCTGCCTATTCGAGGCTGACCCAGAGCACCTTCGCGTCTTCGTCGCCGGTTGAAATGCAGCCGTGGCCCATGCCGCTGTCATAATAGACGCTGTCGCCCGCCTTCATCGGCAGCGGTCTGTAGTGCTCGGTGAAGAAGGTCAGCTCGCCGCTGATCACATACATGAATTCCTCGCCCCGGTGGCGGATCCAGGACTCGAATTCGGACACGTCGCGGGCCTTGATCGTGCTGATATAGGGAAACATGCGCTTGCTGGTCAGTTCGGTGCACAGGAGTTCATGCGAGTAGGTGGGTGTATCCTGTACTTCGCCGCCACCAGCGAAGGTGACGTCGCGGCGGCCTGAAATATCGCTCGGACCGGACTGCACGAACAGCTGCGGCGTCTTGAGATCCAGGGCCTTGGTCAGACGGCGAACGATGTCGAAACTCGGCCGCGTCTGACTGTTTTCGATCTTGGAAAGAGTCGACCGGCCGATGCCTGCCGCCTTTCCCGCCTCCTCCAGCGTCCAGCCTTTCTTGAGCCGCGCCTCGCGGATCATCTTTCCCAGATGATCGGTGTCGCCTGCGTCGGTGATGTCTTCGTCGGATTGGGAAACCGGGTCCATGTCAGCTCTTTCCGAATTTTCCTGAAACTCGCACAGTCTCAGAAACAGGTCAATTTCTTCTCTTTAAAACATACGTTGCGAATTATGGAAAAGTTTCCTATAAGAAACAAATGATGAGAAAGGGGAGCGTTGTGGCGTTTTCGACGGGGCTTCGGGGTGGTAGTCTTCACCCTGACCCGATGCCACGACATCCTGTCCGGCCCGCACCTTCTTTTTTCGAAAGGAACCGGGTTCTGAAACCGGACCGGAGCGGCTCCAACTGGAACAGGAAAGGACCGGTACCATGGCTGACGCTCCCAAACGCACACCCCTTTACGACCTTCACGTCGAGCTGGGCGGCAAGATGGTGGATTTCGCCGGCTGGGAAATGCCGGTCCAGTATCCGCTCGGCATCATGGGAGAGCACAAGCAGTGCCGCGAGAGGGCCGCGCTTTTCGATGTCAGCCATATGGGGCAGGTCATCCTCAAGGGTGAAAATGTCGGCGAAAAGCTGGAAGCGCTCTGCCCGCAGACCTTTGCCGCGCTGAAGGAAGGCAAGGCCCGCTACGGCTTTTTCACCAACGACAGCGGCGGCATCATGGACGACTTGATCGTCTCCAATGCGGGTGACCATTTTTTCGTCGTCGTCAACGCCTCGATGCGGCACCAGGATATCCCGCATATGGCAGCACATCTCGACGGTGTCGAGGTGACCGAGATCTTCGACCGGGCGCTTGTGGCGGTGCAGGGACCCAAGGCGGAGGATGTCGTCGGGGCTCTTTGCCCGGCCGCGCGCGACCTCAAGTTCATGGAGACGACGGTTGCCGACATCAACGGCGTTGAATGCCGTGTGTCACGTCTCGGCTATACAGGCGAAGACGGCTACGAAATCTCCATTCCCGAAGACAAGGCCGTCGATATCACCCGGGCCTTCCTGGCGGATGACAACTGCGAACCCGCAGGTCTCGGCGCACGCGATTCCCTCCGGCTTGAAGCCGGGCTGTGTCTCTATGGAAGCGATATCGACACGCAGACATCACCGATCGAGGCATCGCTGATCTGGGCGATCCAGAAGCGGCGGCGTGAAGAAGGTGGTTTTCCGGGCGCGGAGCGCATTCAGCGCGAGATTGCGGACGGCCCGTCGCGCAAGCTCGTCGGGATCCGCCCCGAGGGCCGCGCACCCGCGCGCCATGGTGTCGAGGTCCAGGCCGGGGACGGCAGCAGCATCGGCGAGATCACGTCCGGCAGCTTCGGTCCGACGGCAGGCGGTCCGGTCGCGATGGGGTATGTTGCCTCCGCTCACGCCGAGCCGGGCACCAGGGTGAATTTGATCATCAGAGGCAAGGCGCAACCGGCCGAGGTTGTCGCGCTGCCGTTCGTACAACAGAATTACAAGCGCTAATCGTGGAGAGACCGACATGAGCACCTATTTTTCCGAGGACCACGAATGGATCAAGGTGGAGGGCGATACCGCGACCCTCGGGATCACCGCCCACGCTGCCGAACAGCTTGGCGAGATCGTCTACGTGGAGCAGAAAGAGACCGGTGAAAGCTTCGAGAAATCGGATGAGATCGGCGTCGTGGAATCGGTCAAGGCCGCGTCGGAGATCTACGCACCCGTCGACGGCGAGATCGTCGAGGTGAACGGCTCCCTGGCGGACAGCCCGGCAACGCTGAGCGAAAGCCCGGAAGCCGATGGCTGGCTCTACAAGATCAAGCTGTCGAATACCGACCAGCTGAGCGAACTGATGGATCTCGACGCCTACAAGGCCTTCATCGCCTAAGGGAACTGCAACAGATGGCTTTCGAACTCACGACCTACCAGGCCTATGATTTTGCCAACCGCCGGCACATCGGCCCGTCGCCTTCCGAAATGGCGGAGATGCTGAAACTGATCGGCTTTGCCAGCCTCGATGACCTGATCGATGCCACCGTGCCCCCGGCGATCCGGCAGCAGGAAGCGCTCGACTGGGGCGGTCCCGGCCTGTCGGAGCGCGATGCGCTCTTCCACATGAAGCAGGTTGCGTCGAAGAACAAGGTGCTGACGTCCCTGATCGGCCAAGGATATTACGGCACGACGACCCCGGCACCGATCCTGCGCAATATCCTGGAGAACCCGGCCTGGTACACGGCCTATACGCCGTATCAGCCGGAGATTTCGCAGGGGCGTCTCGAAGCCCTGCTCAATTTCCAGACCATGGTGTCCGATCTCACCGGGCTCGATATCGCCAATGCGTCGCTGCTGGACGAATCCACGGCGGCCGCGGAAGCCATGACGATGGCAAAGCGGTCGGCGAAGTCCAAGTCGAACACGTTTTTCGTCGACGAAAACTGCCATCCGCAGAACATCGCCGTCATTCAGACGCGCGCCGAACCGCTCGGGATCGAAGTCGTCGTCGGTAATCCGGACGCGCTCGATCCGGAAACCGTCTTCGGTGCGATCTTCCAGTATCCGGGCACTTACGGGCATGTGCGCGACTTCACCAGCATCATCGGCAAGCTGCACGAGAACAAGGCCCTTGCCATCGTTGCGGCCGATCCGCTGGCCCTGGCTCTCCTGAAGTCGCCGGGTGAAATGGGGGCGGACATTGCCGTCGGTTCCACGCAGCGCTTTGGTGTTCCGATGGGATATGGCGGACCGCATGCCGCCTACATGTCCTGCAAGGATGCGTTCAAGCGCAGCATGCCGGGCCGGATCATCGGGGTGTCGATCGACAGCCGCGGCAAGAAGGCCTACCGCCTGTCGCTGCAGACCCGCGAACAGCATATCCGCCGCGAAAAAGCCAACTCCAACGTGTGCACGGCGCAGGCGCTGCTGGCGGTGATCGCGTCCATGTACGCGGTCTATCACGGGCCGGACGGCATCAAGGCGATTGCGCAGTCTGTTCACCGCAAGACGTCGCGCCTGGCGACGGGTCTTGAGAAACTCGGTTTCAAGGTCGAGCCGGAGGTCTTCTTCGACACGATCACCGTCGAAGTCGGGGCGTTGCAGGGCGTCGTCATGAATGCGGCGGTCGCCAACGGCATCAACCTGCGCAAGGTCGGTGACTCGCGTGTCGGCATCTCGCTCGACGAACAGACCCGGCCGGAGACCATCGAGGCTGTCTGGCGGGCCTTCGGCGGTGACATGATCGACGACAGCGAGCTGAACCGGGACTACCGGCTGCCGCAGCACGCCTTGCGGGAGAGCGCCTACCTGACGCATCCGATCTTCCACATGAACCGCGCGGAAGCGGAAATGACGCGCTACATGCGCCGGCTGGCAGATCGTGACCTTGCCCTCGACCGGGCGATGATCCCGCTCGGCTCCTGCACGATGAAGCTGAACGCGACCATCGAGATGATCCCGGTGACCTGGCCGGAATTCTCCGATCTGCACCCGTTCGTTCCGGAAGATCAGGCCGCGGGCTATCACGAGATGATCTCCGATCTGAACGACAAGCTGTGCCAGATCACCGGCTATGACGCGATCAGCCAGCAGCCGAATTCCGGCGCGCAGGGCGAATATGCCGGTCTTTTGACCATCCGGAACTATCACGTTGCGCGCGGGGAAGGTCATCGCAACATCTGCCTGATCCCGACGTCTGCCCACGGCACCAATCCTGCGTCCGCACAGATGGTCGGTTACAAGGTCGTGCCGGTGAAGTCTGACGAAAAGGGCGATATCGATCTTGCCGATTTCCGCGAGAAGGCGGAGCAGCATTCGGAAAATCTTGCTGCCTGCATGATCACCTATCCTTCGACGCACGGTGTTTTCGAGGAGACCGTCCAGGAAGTCTGCCAGATCACCCATGATCACGGCGGCCAGGTCTATATCGACGGCGCGAACATGAATGCGATGGTCGGTCTGTCGCAGCCGGGCGCCATCGGTGGTGACGTCAGCCACCTCAACCTGCACAAGACCTTCTGCATTCCGCATGGCGGCGGCGGTCCGGGCATGGGTCCGATCGGCGTCAAGGCGCACCTGGAACCCTATCTGCCCGGTCATCCGGAATACGGTACGGCCGTCGGTCCGGTCTCCGCCGCGCCGTTCGGGTCACCGTCCATCCTGCCGGTGAGCTGGGCCTATGTCCTGCTGATGGGCGGGCCGGGCCTGACGCAGGCGACCAAGGTCGCAATCCTGAACGCGAACTACATCGCGGCGCGGCTGAAGGATGCCTACGAGATCCTCTATACATCCGAAACCGGCCGGGTCGCGCATGAGTGCATTCTCGACACGCGCCCCCTTGCCGACAGCGCCGGGGTGACGGTCGAGGATGTGGCCAAGCGGCTGATGGACAGCGGTTTTCATGCACCGACCATGTCCTGGCCGGTTGCCGGCACGCTCATGGTCGAGCCGACGGAATCGGAACCGAAGGCAGAGCTCGACCGGTTCTGCGACGCGATGCTGTCCATCCGCGCGGAAGCGCAGGACATCATCGACGGCAGGATCGATCCGGAAAACAACCCGCTCAAGAATGCGCCGCACACGGTGGCGGATCTTGTCGGGGAATGGAACCGGCCCTACACACGCGAACAGGCGTGTTATCCGGCAGGTTCGCTCGACGTCGACAAGTATTGGGCGCCGGTCAACCGGGTTGACAATGCCTATGGCGACCGGAATCTGGTTTGCACCTGCCCGCCGATGTCGGACTACGCGGAAGCGGCTGAATAAATCAAGGGCGCGGCGCTCACGGGCGCCGTGCATTCGGAGCCGGCCGTATGTTCCTCAGCGTTTTCGACATCTTCAAGATCGGGATCGGCCCGTCGTCGTCGCACACGATGGGGCCGATGACCGCGGCCGTCGACTTTCTGGACCGGCTTGCCGCCGGTGACGGCGGACGGTTTGCGCCCACACAGGCCGCGCATCTGAGCGCATCGCTGCACGGGTCGCTGGCCTTTACCGGCAAGGGTCACGCGACCGACCGTGCGGTCATGCTGGGTCTGCTCGGGTTCCGTCCGGACAATGTCGATGCCGGGCTTGCCGAACAGAAGCTGCTGCAATTGCAGCAGACGCGGACACTGGCTGCCGGTGCGTGCGGCGATATCCGCTTCGATCCGGATCAGGATCTTGTCTTCGACTACGGTGCCGCCCTGCCGCTGCATGCAAACGGCATGAAACTGACCGCCCGGGATGCAGACGGTCGCGTTCTGCTCGCCGAAACCTATTATTCCATCGGTGGCGGGTTCATCGCGACGGAAGCCGAACTTCTGGCCGCGGAAAAGGCACCGGATGTCGATCTTCACGACGAAAAGGAAGCCATCGGCTATCCGTATCCGTTCGGATCGGCAGCGGAGATGCTGGAAATGGGCCGTGCCTCCGGCCTGAGCATTGCCGACATGAAGCGGGCCAACGAAGAATCCGTCCTCGGACGGGACGTGCTCAACAACCGTCTTGCGGCCGTCTGGTCGGTCATGGACGCCTGTATCACGCGCGGCCTCACGCTGGAGGGCATCCTGCCCGGCGGGTTGAGCGTCAAGCGCAGGGCAAGGGCCATCCATCAGCGCCTCCAGGAGCAAACCGGCTCCAACAGCCAGCAGCCGCATGCCATCAACGACTGGCTGTCCGTCTATGCGATGGCGGTGAACGAGGAAAACGCCGCCGGCGGCCAGGTGGTCACGTCGCCGACCAACGGGGCGGCGGGCGTCGTGCCCGCAGTGATCCGCTACTACCGGGATCACTGCGTCGACACGTCCCGCAAGGGGATTGACGATTTTCTGCTGACCGCCGCCGCGATCGGCGGACTGATCAAGCACAATGCGTCGATCTCCGGCGCGGAATGCGGCTGTCAGGCGGAAGTCGGTTCGGCCTCCGCAATGGCTGCCGCGGGACTGTGTGCCGCGCTTGGCGGCAGCAACGCACAGGTCGAGAACGCGGCCGAGATCGCGCTCGAACATCACCTCGGCATGACCTGCGATCCCGTGAAGGGCCTGGTTCAGGTGCCCTGCATCGAGCGCAACGGCATGGGTGCGATCAAGGCGGTGTCGGCCGCTTCGCTTGCGCTCCACGGGGACGGCGTTCACTTCATGCCGCTGGACAATTGCATCGAAACGATGCGCCAGACGGGGCAGGACATGCGTGACAAGTACAAGGAAACGTCGCTGGGCGGACTGGCTGTCAACCTGCCGGAGTGCTGACACCGGGCACCCGGACGGCAGGTCTTCGCCTTCCACCGGAGACCTGTCACAAGGGCGGGCCTGTTCCGCGAACGAGATTTTCAACCAATCCCGGTATTTGGCGGATCTGTTGGTGACTTTTTAAGCCACTGCCGCTATGGAAGCGCCATGATCAGACGCCTCTACGACTGGACCCTGTCCCTTGCCGCCGGACCGCGCGCGCCTGCCGCGCTCGGGTCCGTTTCCTTCGTTGAAAGTTCCTTCTTTCCGATCCCGCCGGACATTCTCCTGATCCCGATGGTGATCGCCCGCAGGGAAAAGGCCTGGTGGTATGCGCTGCTGTGTACCGTGACGTCGGTTGTCGGCGGCATACTGGGTTACCTAATCGGCATGTTTCTGTTTGAACAGGTCGCCGAACCGATCCTGACCTTCTACGGAAAGATGGACAAGTTCGACGAGTTCAGCGCGGTCTTCAATCACTGGGGATGGTGGTTCGTCTTCATCGCCGGCCTGACGCCCTTTCCGTACAAGGTCATCACCATTGCCTCCGGCGTGGCGGGACTGAGCCTGCCGATTTTCATCGTTGCCAGCATCGTCTCCAGGGGCCTGCGTTTCTTCATCGTTGCGGGGCTGCTCTATTTCTTCGGCCCGCCGATCAAGGAGTTCATCGAAAAACGCCTCGGTCTCATGTTCACCCTATTTGTGGTGTTGCTGGTCGGCGGCTTTATTCTGCTGCGCTACATCTGAACAAAGAGGATGCGATGATCCAGGGCTTGACTGCTCGAAACGTGACCGGGCTTGTCCTTGCAGGCGGGCTTGCCGTGATAGCGACGGCCTGGGGTTTTCAGCTGATTGGCGGTTATGTTCCCTGCAAGCTTTGCCTGGAACAGCGCGTGCCGTACTACGTCGGACTTCCCGTGACCGCACTCGCGCTTCTCCTGATCACGACGCAGCGCACTGTCCTGGCCTTGTTTGCTCTCCTGGGCGTGGCCGCAATCTTTGCCTATGGATCGGGCCTGGGTATCTATCAGGCAGGTGCGGAGTGGCAGTTCTGGGCGGGTCCCAATGATTGCGGCGGCGGTTCGGCCGCACCCAACTCGGCCGCCAACATGCTGCAGGCACTGCAATCGACACGGATCGTCAGTTGTACGGAAGCCAGTTGGCGCATGCTTGGGCTTTCCTTCGCCGGCTGGAATGCCGTTGCGTCCGGCGGACTTGCGCTCCTCGCCCTTGTTGCCGCTTTTTTGTTGAAGCGGGCAGAAAACAAAGCCACTGTGAACGCATGAGCGGAAAAAAGCACCCAAAGGAAGAGCAGCGCGAAGAAGCTCTCAAGGCACTCGATCGCGTGCAGGCGGAAAGCGAAACGATCGTGGGCTCGACCTTCGTGCGCATGGCCGACAGGGCAAAAGACCACTTGAACGCTGCCGACAAGGATGAAAACGATCAGATCGAGGTCTGGGGAACCCGGATCGGCAGGGTTGCCGGGGTGATATTCGCGATCGGGCTGGTGATCTACCTTTTCGTTACCTACTTGTAGGTCGAGTATCGCGCTCCGGAGAAGCAAGGCAGGCAACATGGCATCCGTCCGACCGATCAGCCGAAGCGACTGGTCCGACCTAAGGGCACCCGATCTGTCCGACTTCGAGAAGATGGCCAGCGAGGTTCTCGCGGGGCTGCCGGACGATGTACTGCTGCGCTGCGGCCACATCCAGATCAGCCTTGCCGACTATGCTCCCGACGATGTGCTGGATGCGCTCGCGATCGAAGACCCGCACGATCTGCTCGGTCTGTTCGAAGGGCAAGGGCTGGCGCAGGGAGGCGATGCCGAGCATACGGGTCAGATGCCCAACCGTATCTGGCTGTTCCGGCGGCCCATTCTCGACTATTGGGCGGCCATGGACGAAACCCTCGGCGATGTCGTGGCGCATGTCCTGATCCATGAAATCGGCCACCATTTCGGCCTGTCCGACCAGGACATGGAACGCATCGAGGCCGCCGCGGATCTTTGATCCGCCTGCGGCCTCTTCTGAGATGTGCCGTTTTGGCCGCTCTTATCCGGCCGGTGCAGCCTGTGCGCGCTCGATCGACTCGGTGATCAGTTTCTTCGCGGCTTCTGCGCCTTCGACACCGGTGACCTTCACCCATTTGCCGGGCTCCAGATCCTTGTAGTGCTCGAAGAAATGCTTGACCTGATCGACCGTGATTTGCGGCAGGTCGGTCACGTCATGAATATGGGCGTAGCGTTTCGTGAGTTTTTGGCCGGGCACGGCGATGATCTTTTCATCCTGTCCCGATTCGTCTTCCATCATGAGGACACCGATCGGGCGGCAGGACATGATCGCGCCAGGCACGACGGGGCGCTGGTTGACGACCACAACATCGATCGGGTCGCCGTCGCCGCACAAGGTGTGCGGAACGAAGCCGTAGTTGCCCGGGTAGCGCATCGGAGTATAGAGGAAGCGGTCGACGTACATGGCACCGGCGTCCTTGTCCATCTCGTATTTGATCGGCTCGCCGCCCACAGACACCTCGATAATCACGTTGATGTCTTCCGGCGGGTTGCTGCCGATTGGCACGGCATCGATACGCATTTTGAAACTCCTGTTGATTGCTGCTGCGTCTATCGCAATCCTGCCGGAGAAGTTCAAGCTATTATTTTGCATTGCACCAAAAGTCGAAAGCGCAGATCTACCCGCTCAAACGGTTCCGGAGACATGACAAATGCGAAGAAATTTTTCCTTCATCCAATGGCCCGCGACCGCAGTCGCCGTGGTGATTGCCTGCACGGGTCCGAGCGCGAGTGCAGCGGAAATCACGAGCGCCTATACCAAGATCGATCTTGAGACATGCTTCCAACTGGAAAGCGCGGCGGAGGAGGGAACATTCGGCGGCAGCTGGACTTGCCCGGGCTATAGCGGGCTTCAGGTGCTTGTTTCGGAGGGAGACCTGCGCATGTTCGTTTCCTTCGGGCCAGACGCGGAGAACGAACCTGCCGCCGGCCAGACGCTTTCCCGCTTCAACACGATCAACGACACTTTGGAGTGGCGATTGCGGGACGGGGTGCCGTTCGCGACCATCCTCAGATGGTTTCCGAGCCTCGGCGAAGGCAAAGGGACCGGAAGCGTTCTCATCGTGACCCAGCTGAAACCCGGTGCGACCTGTCAGATCGGCAGGATCGACGCCCAGGCGAACCCCGGTGCCAACCAGATGAGCCGTGACCTGGCCGACACCATGGCCGGAAGCTCCGATTGCTCGCTTCCCCCGATAGTGCCGGGAAACAAGGGCATTTTTCAGTGATGCGTGCTGCCGGTGTCAGGTGTCAGGTCTTTCGGCCCGGCCAGCTGTAGATCGAGAGTTCCATACGGCGCCCGCCCATCCGGTACCAGGACTTGGCGGTCAGCGTGCCGCCAAGGGCACGGTAGAAGCTCCGGGCGGGTTCGTTCTCGCTCAGGACCTGAACGGCAAGCCCATGCAGGTTCCTGGACGCGAGCGTCTTGCGAACGCTGCCGAAAAGGGCCTTTCCGAAGCCGAGGCCCTGATATTCCGGTTTCAGGTAGAGTTCGTAGATTTCCCCTTCCATGCCGGTGTCGCGCAAACGGCATCGACCGAATGTCGCGTAGCCGGCGGGGACATCGGCAACGGAGACGATCTTGATCTCGACGCCGCGCTCCAGAGCGCCGCGCCACCAGCCGGTCCCGCGGCGTGTCACCATCTTCTGAAGGTCGACACCATGCAGAACGCCCCGGTATGCGCCGAGCCACGCCTCGCTGTGAATGCCAGCAAGCGCTTCGCAGTCCGCGGGCCGTGCCGCGCGTAAATCGATCAGATCCGTGCTCATCCTGAGTGAAGGATACAACAAGCCCGGCAATGGAGAAGAGGCAAATGTGCGCGCAGCGTCGAAAAGTGAGAAGCGACTTGTGTCGGGGTGACCTTTTCAGGTCATGGAACGCGCACTCCGCAAATGAAAAGGGCCGGCATAATGCCGGCCCTTCAGTTGCCCTGATGTTTGACTCTGTAAATCTGGCTGACTGGTAAGAACCCCGGGGGGCTGGGGGGCTAATGCATTCCGCGATTCTTACTGGTCACACCCATCAGGGTATGATCGAAATATGGGTAGTTAAAATGGCTTGCCAAGGGCTGGATTGCGGCAAAATCATGGAATTTTGGGCATTCTTTCAGGGCAAGTTACCGTTGCGTGACAACGGGCCTGCAATCACGCAAAAAAGGCCGTTCCACCTCACGCATTCGTGAGACGGAAATATGTTTCTGAACGCGCGGGCTTGCCATTAGCCCCAATTGCGACGCATCATGACAGGACGATGACCCCGAGGCCGGTCGCCGGGGCAAATTACGGGACACCGATCGAATGGAGGCGGAATGAGCGAAGCCGATGACAGCGCGTTTCAGCGCGGCGCGGGAACCAACCCGTCGCCGCTAAGCCAACCGGCTCTGCCTTCCAAACCCGTCGTAGCCTTCAACCGGAAAGAACTCGACACGATCCTTCGGCTTTACGGCCGCATGGTTGCCGATGGCGAGTGGCGCGATTACGCGATGGATCTTCTGAAGGACAGGGCGGTTTTTTCCGTGTTCCGGCGGACCTCCGAAATGCCGCTCTACCGCATCGAGAAGGATCCCAAGCTGGCGCGCCGCCAGGGTGCCTACAGCGTTGTCGGCGCCGGTGGCATGATCCTGAAACGCGGCCATGACCTGTCACAGGTGCTGCGCGTTCTGGAGAAGAAGAAACATCTGCGCGTGGTCGACGCCTGATCTGGCCGACAGCATCGATGTGCAGAAACAAAAAAGCCCGGCGTGAGCCGGGCTTTCTCGTTTGCATGCAGAGCGCTTATTCGCGATTGCCGAACAGCTGCAGCAGCATCAGGAACATGTTGATGAAGTCGAGGTAGAGACGCAGGGCGCCCATGACGGACTTCTTGGTGGCGACTTCGCCGCTGTCACCTTCGTAGTACATTTCCTTGATCTGCTGGGTGTCGTAGGCGGTCAGGCCGGCGAACACCAGAACACCGATGACGGAGATCGCGAACTGCAGGGCGGAAGACGCCATGAAGATGTTCACGATCGACGCGATGATGATCCCGATCAGACCCATGAAAAGGAACGAGCCCCAGCCGGAGAGGTCCTTTTTCGTGGTGTAGCCGAAGATGCTCAGCGCTCCGAAGGAGGCGGCCGTGATGAAGAACACGCGTGCGATCGAGCCACCTGTGTAAACCAGGAAGATCGAAGACAGCGAAATGCCCATGATGGCCGAATACACCAGGAACATGGTGCGTGCGGACGAAGCGCTCATGGACTGAACGCGGAACGAGAGCCAGAGCACCATTCCGAGCGGCGCGAGCATCACAACCCATTTCAGCGGGCTGCCGTAAAGCGTAACGCCAAGCTGGGTGAGCATCGTGCCGTTGCCCATGGTGGCAACAGCCGCGCTCTGATCGGAGGTCGTCGCCAGCATCATGGTTGCCAAAGCGAAGAATCCTGTCAGCGCAAGGCCGATGGTCATGTAGTTGTAGACGCCCAGCATGTAGGCGCGCAGGCCTTGATCAATGCCGGCCTCGGCGCGCGAGCCGGCAACGGTGTAGGCGCCTTGAGATTGACGGTCAAAGGTCGACATGGTTGTGTTCTTCCCCTTCTAGATCGATTTTTGCATGTACCATTACATGCAGCACAACTCCCTCAACATATGGGAAAATGCGGACACAAGCACAAGATCGATTTTCTGAAAAAATCTTAATCTTTCTGCTCCTGACCGCATTATACCGCATTATGCTTAAGGAAATGAAAGTTATTTCATTGCCTTGAGGCGGGACGCGATCTGCCGGTCGCAGTCGCCACCGGGATTGCGGACGATTTCTTCCGAGGCAAAATCAAGGATTTCCCGTTCCTTGTTGCGCATCTGTTCGACGGTCACGCCCGGTTTGAACCACTGCAGGACGGCATAGTCCCCGCCCGCATCCGTCAGGAACGCAACCGGTTTGCCGCCTTCGGTGATGCCCATGCGGCCTACGCGTACTTCCTCGATGGCGATTTCGCGTGCCTCGCCGTCAATGGTCATCTTGGTCTTGCCGACATTGAGTTTCTTGAGTTTCGATCCGTTCGTGCCAACCCAGTTGCCGAAGAACCGCTTGCCCTTCTTTTCAACGGACAGGCAGGAATTTTCGAAATTCGGGATCGACAGGCGAACGGCCGAGACCTCGACAGGTTCTTCGCCCTTGGGGGCCAGCGTGTACTTCATCGAGTTCTCACCCGTCCGGTACACGCGAATCCCGACAGGCGTGTATCCGCTGTCACCCATGGTGCGGCTGAAAAAATCGAACTGGTTTTCGTCATTGGTGCCGGCGCGGCGGTAGAGCCAGCGCTTTGGCAGGCCATCTTCGAAAACCAGCCAGTCGCTGACGACAAGCCCGCGCGGGCCCTCCGGCGTGTTCAGCTGCCAGACGCCGGTGTGAAACGGACTTTCGGCATATGCCGGCGCTGCAAATGGAAGCGCTGCCATCGACGCGACAATGCCTGCCGCCGCGATGACTTTCAGTGCTGACCGCTTTGTAATTTCAAACATGGAACCTGCCCTTCTTCCGTTCCGTTTCCCGAGCTATCCGGATAAACAAGAACAGCGGACCATGCAAGCAAGAGCGGGTTGCAGCAGGTGCGGAAAAACAGGGTTTGCCGGGCGGCCGCGTCCGTACCGGCGACCGCAGCCCGCGCCGTCAGAGATTGCGCAGGACGGGCGCCGGTTTTTCACCGAGGATCCGCCAGGTGCCGATCAATCCGAAACCGACCGTCAGGACAAGCGCAACCAGGGCAGCACCCGCGGCGGTGACCGGCATCAGAACGAACGTCCCTTCCATGATGCGCGTGATCACGAACCATGCCGCGACACCGCCCGCGACCAGCGCGAAAACGGCGGTGGTGAGGCCCAGAATGGCATATTCCAGGCCATAGGCCAGAATGAGCCGCGGCCTCGTGGCGCCGATCGTTTTCAGGATGACGGCGTCGTAGATACGGTTGCGATGGCCGGCCGCAAGAGCGCCTGCCAGAACCAGGACACTCGCGATCAGGGTGATGGAACTGGCACCGCGGATCGCCCATGCCAGCTGCGCGACGAGATCGTTGACCTGCGCAATCGCATCCTTGACACGCACGGACGTCACCGTCGGAAACGTGTTGGACACGATCTTCAGAAGGTCGAGTTCGGTTTGCGTCGGGACGTCCTCTTCCCAGCCGAGCGTCATGAGATGAGCATGCGGCGCGCCTGCAAAGGTGTTCGGCGAAAACACCATGACAAAGTTGATTGACAGGGATTGCCATTCGATATCGCGGAAATTGGCGATTTCTGCGGAGATCTCGCGGCCGAGGACGTTGACCGTGACCTTGTCGCCGATCTTCAGTCCAAGTTCCGTACCGGCTTCGGCGTCGAATGAGACGAGCGGCACGCCGGAATAGTCTTCCGGCCACCAGCTTCCTTCCGTCAGCTTGGAGTTTTCGGGAAGCGTGGTTTCATAGGTGATCCCGCGATCGCCGCGCAGAACCCAGTCGGAGCCCTCCTGGGCCGGTACGAATTCGTCGGACGGAATGTCGTTCAGGCTGACGATGCGCCCGCGCAGCATCGGCACGCTGCGTATCTCGCTGGATGGCGCTTCCGCGCGCAGCAGGTCGTTGAACGCATCGCGTTCATGGCTCTGAATATCGACGAAAAAGAAACTCGGTGCCTTGTCCGCCATTGTCGCGGTCAGTTCGCGACGCAGGTTGCCGTCGATCAGGGCCAGCGCGACAAGCAGGGACAGGCCCAGCCCGAGGGACAGGACGACGGATGGCGTCAGCGCGCCGGGCCGGTGGATGTTGGCAATGGCCAGCCGAAGCTCGGTAGAGCGCACGCTCGGCAGCCTGCGCGCCAGCATCATGATCACCCTGGCCACCAGCACGAGCAGGATGAAGGCAAAGGCAGATGCCGTGATGTAAACGGTTGCAATGAACTTGTCGTGGGAGAGAAGCACCGCGATGCCCGCCAGCAGGACCACCATGACTGCGGTCGCCGCCAGATAGCGTTTACGCGGGAGTTTCGTGCCTCCGGCGACGATGTCTCGGAAAAGGGCCGTTGGGGGCACGTCATGCGCGCGCCCGAGTGGCCACAAGGCGAATGCAAGCGCCGTCAGGAGCCCGTAGACGAGCCCGAGGCCGAGTTCGGCCGGATAGATGTTCGCCGCCAGTTGAACTGGTAGAACGTTGGCCAGCGCCGCAGCGGCCGCAAACGGTATCAGTGCACCGATTACGAGGCCGATCCCGATCCCGATCAGGGCGATCACCAGCATCTGGACCAGGTAGATCCGGAAGACGAAGTCGCCGGTCGCCCCGAGGCACTTGAAGCTTGCGATGACTTCCCGCTTGGTTTCCAGGTAGGCGCGGATCGCATTTGCAACACCGACACCGCCGACAACGAGCGCCGTCAGACCCACCAGCGTCAGGAACTGGGCGAAGCGCCCGATGCTGCGTTGAAGGCCGGGCGATGCGTTTGCACGCGAGCGAATCCGCCAGTCCGCCTCCGGCTGTTCGGCCTTGACCTGTTCAATCACGTTCTCGATGTCCGCAAGGTCCGGGGCCGGCGACATGCGCACGCGGTAGTGCCAGCGCACGAGACTGCCCGGCTGCACAAGGTCGGTGTCGCCGATCGCCGCATCGGAAATCATCAGGCGCGGACCGAATTCCATGCCGCCGGCCAGCTTGTCCGGTTCGGTCGCGATCACGTCCGTGATGCGGACGGTCGACCGGCCGAGGGCGAGTGTGTCGCCGATCTCAACATCCAGCCGTGCAAGCAGTGCCAGATCCGCAACCGCGCCCCAGACGCCGTCCCGTTGCGACAGCGCGTCTTCAAGGGACTGGCCGGACTGCAGGTCGAGTGTGCCGTAAAGCGGATAGGCGTTGTCGACTGCCTTCAGTTCGACGAGCGCCTGTTCTCCCGTATCGGAGCGCCGCGACATGGCGCGCAGCGTCGCAACGCGCGACACCGAGCCGAGCGTGTCCAGAAACGCGGTCTCGTCGGGTCCGGCCTGACGGTGGATCAGCGAAAAGGAGAGATCTCCGCCCAGAATTGCCTGGCCTTCGTTGGCGATACCCTCCGTCAGCGCCCGCGAAACCGAGGTGACGCCGGCAATCGCGGCGACACCCAGGGCGATGCAGGCGATGAAGATGTAGAACCCCTTGAGACCGCCCCGAAGTTCTCTCAGGGCGAAACGGCTTGCCAGTGCGAATGTCTGGTTGCCGGCGGCTGAGCCGGAAGGCACAAAGCCGCTCATGCGGTGACCTCTTCCTGCGCGAGGCTGCTCATGGCCGTTTCTTCCTCGATCTCACCGGAGCGGACCCGGATCATCCGGTCGCATTGCTCGGCGAGAGCGGGATCGTGGGTGACCAGGACCAGCGTTGTTTTGCGTTCGCGCTGGGCGCTGAACATCAGGTCGACGATCTGCGTACCGGTCGAATCGTCCAGGTTGCCGGTCGGCTCGTCGGCGATCAGGATTTCCGGCTCGACAACCAGGGCACGCGCGACCGCGACACGCTGCTGCTCACCGCCCGACATCTGCGCGGGGTAATGATGGAGACGGTGGCCGAGGCCGACCGCGTTCAGTTCCGCCTCGGCTTTCTCGAAAGCGGACGTGTCGCCTGCGAGCTCCAGCGGCACGGCGACGTTTTCAAGCGCGGTCATGTTCGGAACGAGGTGAAAGGACTGGAAAATGATGCCGACCTTGCGGCCCCTGAACCTTGCCAGCTGGTCCTCCGACAACGGACCAAGTTCCGATCCGGCGACATTGACCGACCCTTCGTCCGCCCGCTCGAGGCCGGCCATCACCATCAGCAGCGTGGACTTTCCCGATCCGGACGGTCCGACGAGACCCACCGACACTCCCTTTTCGATGTCGAGATCAATGCCCTTCAGGATGTGGACCCTGCCGGCGCCCTCCCCAAGCGTTAGATGAACGTTCTTGAGGGAAATCGCGGGTGTATTTGTCATCATCAGACCTTTACAAAGGGCTCGGTTGACGTCTTCCTGATCAACGTCCGCTCTCGACTTTTGAGCGCTCTGCGACCATATGGGCCTGATGTGGTTGGTCTTCCAGTCCTGAAAGAGTTTTAAAGTGAACCGTATCTGCCTATTCTTCAGCGCTCTGGTGTTTCTGTTTTCACCGGCAACCGTACTTTCCGCCGAGCTGAAGCTCGTTGTCCTCGGCGACAGCCTGTCGGCCGGATATCAGCTGGGGCCGGAGGAAGGCTTTCCCGAACAGTTGCAAAAAGTCCTTGATGAACGCGGATTTTCGGTCGAGGTCGTGAATGCGGGCGTTTCCGGGGACACCACGTCGGGCGGTCTGTCGCGGCTGGACTGGTCGGTCGGTCCGGACGCGGATGCGGTCATCCTCGAGCTTGGCGCAAATGATGCACTGCGCGGCATACAGCCTGACCTCACGCGCAGAAATCTGGACGAGATGACCCGGCGGCTGCGCGAACGCGGTGTGGAGGTGTTGCTCGCCGGCATGCTGGCACCGCGGAATCTCGGACCCGAATATGCCGACGTCTTCGATCCGATCTATTCCGATCTTGCAAAAGCTCACGATGCCCTGCTTTATCCGTTCTTTCTCGAAGGGGTTGCTCTCGATCCGGATCTGAACCTGTCCGACGGAATGCATCCGAATGCGGACGGGGTCGCCGTCATTGTCGACAACATCCTGCCGAAAGTGGAAGAACTACTGGCAAGAGCCCAGTCCTCCTGAGGGGCCGTCCGGCTCCCGGCCTTCCCGACGTCCTCGGGGGGCTCATTTCAGAACCTGAAGGAATGTCCGATGGAACAGCGCCGTCTCGGCCGCACCGACATGCATGTGAGCTCTCTTTGCCTCGGAACGATGACGTTCGGCGAACAGAACACGGAGGCCGAAGGCCACGCACAGATGGATTATGCGTTTGAGAAGGGGATCAACTTCTTCGACGCCGCGGAGCTTTATCCCATCCCGTCAAACCGGGAGACGCAGGGACGCACGGAACGCATCATCGGAACCTGGTTCGAAAAGACGGGTCACCGCGACAAGGTCGTCATGGCGACCAAGGTGGTCGGGCGGACAGTGATGGACTGGTTCCGCGAAAACGGTCAGACGGGCGAGCTGTCCCGCAGCCAGATCGAGTTCGCCGTCGACCGAAGCCTTGAGAACCTGAAGACCGATTACATTGATCTCTACCAGATCCACTGGCCGGATCGGAACGTCTCCGGCTTCGGTTCCAACCCCACGCGCTGGAAGGATGCCGAACCCGTCGAGAACGAACACAGCATCCAGTCCACGCTCGAAGTCATGGGCGATCTGGTCAAGGCCGGGAAAGTCAGGGCTGTCGGCGTCTCCAACGAGAGTTCCTGGGGAACGATGCGCTATGTCACCGCCTCGGAGCTGTACGACGTTCCCAGGATCGCCTCGATCCAGAACGCCTATTCGATGGTCAACAGGACTTTCGAAACGGGGCTTGCGGAAATCGCGCGCCGCGAGGACGTCGGGCTGCTGGCCTATTCGTCGCTCGCGCAAGGCTATCTGACCGGAAAATACCGCAATGGCGCACTGCCGGCCGGTGCCCGCAAGACCCTCTTCAACAAAATGCAGCGCTACGAACACCCGCGGACATTCGAGGCGGTGGATGCCTATTTCGAACTGGCGCAGGAGGCCGGTCTCGATCCGGCCCAGATGGCGCTTGCCTTTGCGAAGTCGCGCAGTTTCATGACGTCCGTCATCATCGGTGCGACCCGGATGGATCAGCTTGAAACCGACGTTGCGGCCGCGGACCTCGTCCTGAGCGGCGATGTGCTTGAAAAGATCGACGCCATTCACCAGCAATTCGGAAACACCGCGCCCTAGGCGTTTGCGTGCACACGCGCAAAAAGAGAATCAGTTTCCGCGCATGGTCCGGTTTTTCGCGTCCGATGCCTCGCCCGTCAGTCGCATGCACTGCGAATTTCGATTCTGCGTCAGAAGCTTAGATTTTTGTCTTGCGATTTTCATGAAGTTGATTCCTCATGGTTTTTGTCAGCGACTGCGGAGGGAGACCCCATGCCGCGCCTATTCACAGGCCTTGAGATTCCGTCCGAAACGGCTCTCATGCTTTCCATGCTCCGGGGAGGCCTCCGGGGCGCCCGCTGGATCGATCCGGAAAACTATCATCTCACTCTGCGCTTCATCGGAGATATCGATGACCGCACCGCCGATGAAGTCGTCGCGGCGCTGGATCGCGTTCGGCGCGAGCCGGTCGAAATCCGGCTGACCGGCCTCGGGTCCTTCGGAAACGGCAAACCGCACGCCGTCTGGGCCCGGGTTGAACCGACGACACAGCTTGCGGAACTTCAGGCCGAACAGGAGCGCATCCTTCAGCGCATGCATCTGCCCGCGGAACGCCGGAAATACATTCCCCATGTCACGATCGCACGCTGCAAGACATCCACCAACGAGGATGTCGCCAAATGGCTCAGTGAGCGGGGCAACTTTCAGGCGCCGCCCTTCGTTGCGGGACGCTTCGTTCTGTTTTCGGCCAAGTCGAGCGTGGGCGGCGGCCCCTATCTGGTTGAAGAGGCCTATCCGCTCGCGGCCTGATGCAGGACCGTTGCATAGACATCAAGGGTGCGGCGGCACATCGTTTCAACCGAAAAATTGCGGTGGACGTGGTCAAGCGCGCGCGCCTTCATCGCCTCCAGCATCCCGGGTTCCTGCGCAAGAACCGTGTTGAGCGCAACGGCAAGCGCCGTCGCGTCGTCCGGGACGACGCGCCAGCCGGTGCGCTCGTCGTCCGCGACTTCGGGCGGAGCCAGAACAGTTTCCGGAACGGCGCCGTGATCGGAAACGATGACCGGTACGCCGGCCGCCTGTGCCTCGACCGCCGCTCTTCCGAATGCTTCGGGCTCAACGGAAGCGACGACCGACACGTCTGCAAGCGCAAGGGCCGCCGGGACATCGCTGCAATGGCCGACCAGCCGGACCTGGTCCTGCAACGCGTTGTCTGCGATCATTTTTTTCAGGTCCGCGACATAGCTGTCCCGGCCCTGCGCATCTCCGGCCAGAATGGCGACCGGGTCCCTGTGACCCATGTCGCGCAAGTGAGCCATGGCCGCAATCACGACCTTCTGCCCCTTCCAGCCGGTCAGGCGCGCCATGTTCAGCACGATCGGTTTTCCGGCCGGCACACCCCAGCTGTCCTTCAGGGCCTGCTGCCGCAACGCACTCACACTGTCAGGGTCGAGGCCTTTCAGGTCCGAGCCGCGCGGAATCACGGTTATCCTCTTTTGCGAAAACGGATGCCGCGCAGAGATCAGATCCGCGATGAAGCGGGAATTGGCGATCACGGCGTCGCCGCGCGCCATCACCGAATTGTAGAAGGACTTCAGGGCGTTCGATTGATTGTAGGTGCCGTGATAGGTGGTGACGAAGGGGACGCGCGTGGCGCGCGCGGCGCGCAGGGCCGACCAGGCAGGTGCCCGGCTCCTGGCATGCACGATATCGACGTGCCTTGCCGTGATCAGATCCTTCAGCGCACCGGCGTTCCGGAGCATCGTCACCGGGTTCTTGGACTTGACCGGCAAGACGATATGCTCTGCGCCCGACGCTTCCAGTTCCGCAACCATCTGCCCGCCCTGGCTGACCACCAATGCCATGCCGCCGGCATCGACGATCGCCCGCGCGACGTCGACGGTTGTGCGTTCGGCGCCGCCCGAATTGAGGTCGGGGATCACTTGCAGGACGGTCGTCCCGGGCTTGAATTGATGCAATTCTTGTCTCCGGAGAGCTTTTAAGTTCGGTTCAGCCGTGTCAAAGGGCAGGCAGAAACGTCACCAGGGAATGAGAGCCATAATATGGGTGGACAGGAACCGCAATTCATTCAGGCCGGAAAAGGCGATACGGAACGCCAGATCGCGGTCGATGTCACCGATGGCGGTGCTCCGGCAGTGCTGTGGCTGTCCGGGTTCAAATCCGACATGACCGGCACGAAGGCGGAGGCGGTTACCGAATTCGGCAGGCGCACCGGCCGGGCGATCGTGCGGTTCGACTATTCCGGTCACGGACGCTCAGGCGGACGTTTCGAAGAGGCGTGTGTTTCCGACTGGCTGGAGGAGGCAGAGGCGGTGTTCGACCGGTTCTGCGGCAGCGGCGCACTTCTGGTCGGGTCGTCGATGGGCGGCTGGCTTGCGCTGCTGCTGGCGCTGAAACGAAGGCAGTCCGGGCTGGTCAAAGGACTTGTCCTGATCGCGCCGGCCGTCGACTTCACCGAGGAACTGATGTGGAAACAGCGCTTCAACGACGACATCCGGTCGGCAATCCTCGACAAGGGCTTCTGGGCACAGCCCTCAGACTACGGTGATGATCCCTATGTCATCACGCGCAGGCTGATCGAAGACGGCCGCAAGCACTTGCTCTTCGGGCGGGACTTGCATCTCGGCGCACCGGTCACGATCCTCCAGGGCGCATTGGACCCGGACGTTCCGGCAAGCCACGCGCAAAGGCTGGTCGAGGCGCTGCCCCGGGACGATGTGACGTTCACGCTTGTTCCCGACGGGGACCACCGCCTGTCGCGCCCGCAGGACATCGCCCTTCTGCTTCGCTCGATCGAAGCCGCGCTTGCAGGCCCTCGACACTCAGACCGGTAAGGTCTCGCGGCCGTTCTTCATGACACGGTACCAGGCCCAGAACAGCCTGGCCGCGACGGCGCGGTGGGGCGCCCATTTCAGCGCAATCCCGTCGAGGTCGCGCACCGCCGGTCTTTCTGCGAGACCGAGAGCATCCTGAACGGCGATCTGCAACGCAAGGTCGCCGCTCGGGAAAACATCCGGATGGCCGGCACAAAAAAGCAGAAAGATATCCGCGCTCCAGCGTCCGATCCCCTTTATCTCGCAAAGGGCCGCGTGTGCCTCGCCAGCCGGTTTTTCGGTGAGCCGGGCAAGATCCAGTCCGCTCTCGCAGGCGGCAGCAACGGCGCGCAGGGTCCTGATTTTCGGCCGGGAGAGACCGGCTGCAGCGAGGTCTGCGTCTGAGAAACACGCGAGCGTCTCGGGCGTCAGCGGCGATACGAGGGTGCGCACCCGCTCAAAGATTGCGGCCGCGCTGGCAACGGACACCTGCTGCGCCGTAACGATCTGGGTCAGGCCGGCAAAGTCGGCGGTCCGGCGGCGAAGCGGCAGAGCGCCAGTGGCCCGGGCGACGGCGGCCAGTTCCGGATGTGCAGCGATCAGCTCCGTCAATCCTGCCTGAACGTCCTCGTCGGTCTCAATTGATCTCATCTGGCGGGTCTCATCTGGCAGGTCTTGTCTTGCGCGGCGTCTCGGGAATGGTAGGTATACAAGCGGTCATGATTCATGTCCGCCTCCGCGTCAACCCGTTCCCGCCGCCTTCATGAGCAAGCCTGTCTTCCGTTTCGCCCCCTCTCCGAATGGACACCTTCATATCGGTCACGCGCTTTCCGCGCTTTTGAATGCGCGTGCGGCCGTGGCGCTGGACGGGCGGTTCCTGGTGCGCGTCGAAGACATCGACCAGGCCCGGTGTACGCCGGAGCTTGAAGCCGGCATGTTCGAGGATCTGGCGTGGCTGGGCCTGCCGCTTGACGAACCGGTCCTGCGGCAATCCGAGCACTTTCCCGACTACCGTGCGGCACTCGAAAGGCTGCAGGACATGGGACTGATCTATTCGGCATATCTGTCCAGAGCCGAAATAAGGCGCTTCGTACAGGATACCGAAGACAGCGGAAAACCCTGGCCGCGCGATCCGGACGGCGCGCCGCTCTATCCGGGCGACAGCGCGGTTCTCTCCGAAAGTGAACTGCGGAAACGTATGGACAGCGACGCGCCGTTCACGCTGCGTCTGGACATGCGCAAGGCGCTCGCGCGGGTCGGTGCCGGCCTCACCTGGCAGGAAGCGGGGTCTGAGGGGAAGGCCCTTTTCGGGCCCGCGGAAGCGGTTCCGGCCGATGCGGCAAGCTGGGGGGATGTGGTGCTGGCGCGCAAGGATACGCCGACCAGCTACCATCTCGCCGTGGTGATCGATGATGCGCGCCAGGGCATCACGGACGTTCTGCGCGGACAGGATCTCTATCAGGCAACCAGCGTCCACCGGGTTCTGCAATCCTTGCTCGATCTACCGGAACCCCGGTACCGGCATCACCGGCTTGTTCTCGGCCCGGACGGGCGCAAGCTCTCGAAATCGAACGACGACACGAGCCTCAAGTCGTTGCGCGAAGGCGGGCTTACGCTCACGGAGCTGCGGCGGCGCATCGGCCTTTGATCAGCGCCGTCAGAGCGCGCCATCGAACCAGTACGCCAAAAACGACGTCCAGAGGCTGATGGTTCCGATTGCAACGAGCGTGGTCAGGGTGATCGCGTTTGCCGACATCGCATGGCCGGTGCCGTAGCGGTTGGCGAAAATATAGGCGTTCACGCCCGTCGGACAGCCTGCGGCGAGCGTTGCGGCGGCCGTCCAGAGCGGCGGAAGCTGAAACAGGAAGGCAGCCGCCAGAAACACCACGGCCGGCATGATCAAGACCTTGATCGCGCCGAGCAGAAAGCCGGGCAGAATGTTGCCCCGCAGTCCATAGTGCACGAGG
Organism: Roseibium sp.; assembly: GCF_965229775.1. Lineage (GTDB taxonomy): Bacteria > Pseudomonadota > Alphaproteobacteria > Rhizobiales > Stappiaceae > Roseibium. The sequence continues at coordinate 1,384,794 of NZ_OZ245929.1, read as the reverse complement.
CTCATGCCGAGAGAGAGCAGGGCCAGAGGAAGAGCTGTCGCGGCAATGCGGCGCAGCACGTCGTCGCCGACTTCCGGTATGTCCAGACCGGTCTGACGCCAGAGCAGTGCGAAAACAACGGTGATGATGAGCGGATTGGCGCATACCTTTCGGCCGGCCTCAAGGACGAGCCTGCCGACCGGCGGCATTTCACTGCCGCTGTCGATCGCCGCCGTGCGCTCCATGGCGATGGCCGTGATGACAGTCATGGTGGCAAGATGAACGGAGATGATCAGAAGTAGTGGTACAAGCCCGCCATTGCCGTAGACGGCGGCAATGAGCGGCATGCCGACAAGCACGACATTGGAGTAGGAGGCCGAGATCGCACCGATCGCGCCGGCCCTGGCCTCGCGTCGAAACACCTTGCGAATGACCAGTGTCCCAAGTGTCCAGGCAACAGCGACACCCAGGAAGTAGCTTCCCCAGAGGGTCAGCGGAAATCCGCCGGACAAGTCCGCATTGATGAGGGAGCGAAAGATCAGGACAGGCACGGCGACGATGAAGACGAAGTCGCCGAGCGCTGCACCGATGGACTGGTTCAGGACGCCAAAGCGGGCGAAGCAATAGCCGATCCCGATCAGGAGAAAGACTGGGGCGACGATCAGGAAGGTCTGTGCAAGCATCCGGTTTCAGCGAGGCCTCGGGGGCGAAGAAGGGTGGTCGAAAATTGCCGTTGGGAATTGCTTTTAGGGGATTGGATCGCGCGCCGCTAGCCTTCAAAATGGCACTGACAAAAGACACTGGGTCTTCCCGTTTCCTCCGAATGCTGGAACCACGGTGATCCGATTGTTCCTGCGCGCAGAAGGAACCGGGCTTCATGCCGGACCGTGACGACGAAGCTGTCAAGCTGGCATTGCTGGCACATGATCTCAGGACACCGCTCGCTGCGATGCGGCTGACCGCGGAACTGATCGGTGCCAGGCCGCTTGACGAGGACCAGTTCGACAAGCTCTCGATCCTCATTCGATCGATCGATGCGCTGACGGCGATGACCGGTGAGCTTGTCGAGGCAGTCAGGTCCGATGAAGTAACGGAGACGCCGGAGCAGGCTGTGGCCGAGATCGTGCGGGACTGTGCAGAGCTGTTTCAGATTGCGGCGGAGGAAAAGGGCCTGGTCTTCCGACTGCACATTGAGCCGGACGCATGTGACTTCGTGACATCCCATGCCGCAGAGCTGCGCCGGATCGTAACGACGCTGCTGGACAATGCCGTCAAATACACCGACCGGGGGTCGGTCGACATCGACGTGACGCAGGAGGGGTTTTCATCCGACGCCCAAAAACGCGATGAACACGAGTGTGTCCGCATTTCGGTAACGGATACCGGGTCCGGGATCGACGCGGAAGAAGAGGCGACATTGTTCCGTCCGTTTTCGCGCGGCAGGCGCGGTCTTGAGACAGTGGCGGGTTCGGGTCTCGGGCTCTGGGGAGCCGCCTGTCAATCCAGCGAACTGGGGGCGCAGCTTCGCCTGGTTCGGCCCGAGGCGGGCGGAAGCCGTTTCGAGCTTCGCATTCCCGCGCAAAGAGGCGCTGCCCCGGTCCGCCGGCCTGTCCTGGACATTCCTCCCCGGGCGGAAAAGTGGACGGCAAAAGCCGCTGCACACGTCCTCATCGTCGATGACAACGAAACGAATTGCCGCCTCATGTCCGCGCTGATGGAATCGTTCGGATATTCCTTCGACGTGGTTCACTCGGGCGATGAGGCGCTGGGCGCAATAAGATCAAAGGCATATGATGCGGTGCTTCTCGACCTTAACATGCCCGGAAAAAGCGGGGTTGAAACCGCGCGCGAGATCAAGGGCGACCCGGCGATTTCGGATCTGCCGCTGATCGCCGTCACCGCGGCGCTGGAGTCAGTCGGCGAGACGCGGCTGCACGCTGCGGGTTTCGCCGACGTCATTGCAAAACCGCTGTCGCCGGCAGACCTGTTCGCCGCGCTGGAGCGCGTGCAGGACGGCGGATGAGCCTTCTGCCGCTTCGTGATCCTGACAGGAGTTTGCGGGCCGGCACCTGAGTGGCGCTACCCGCGTGCGGCCGTTTCCAATGCCAGTTCCAGCCGGTCATCGCCCCAGAAGAGTTCACCGCTTTCCAGAACGAAACTGGGTGCGCCGAAAATACCGCGCTCTTCCGCTTCCGAGACTGCTGCCCGCAAACCGATCTTGGTTTCCGAACTGGAGGCCTCGTTGAGCACCTGCGTGACCGGCGCACCTGTTTCCAGCAGAAGGTTGGCCATGAGGCCTTCATCCGAAATATCCAGACCCTGGCCGAATTCGGCGACATAGACCGCACGCGTAAACGCTCCGATCCAGGATTGCTGACGGCCACCATGGGCAATCCGTGCCGCGAGAAGGCTGTGCTGGGGAAACGGTGCGGGCATGGTGAAGGGGATGCCGTATCGTTCGCATTGCCGCTCCATGTCCTGCCACATGTAGCGGCCCTTCGCGGGATGAAGATTGAAGGGAGACGTGTCCCAACCCTGCTTCTTGAAAATGGGACCCAGCAGGAACGGACGCCAGACAATGCGGATGTTGCAGTCGCTCGCCAGGGTCTCGATGCGCATGGCTGCCAGATAGCTGTAAGTGGATGCGAACTCGTACCAGAATTCCACGGTCGGCCGCAGGTCCGCCTGTTCGGAACCTATGTCGGATTTTGCATGCATACCGGTCTGGCGGCTTGTGGACACCTTGTGATACTCCCCTTGAATGCCTGCCGGTCTCCGGGGCTTGGATGGCATCGCCGGATGCGTTAGGTCATAGCTTTGCAAGACAGGCTGCACCGCAACGACCTTGAACGCGAAACTCCGAACTGGTTCGAAAAGCAGTAATGACGCAAACCCTATCACACGAGAATAGTCCCAGGTCTCCGCTTCGCAAGATAGCCGGTTGGTGCAGGGCGCGCCCGATGGTCTGCGTCTCGATCTACATCGTCGCGGTTTCCGCGTTTTTTCTTGCCTTTCCGCGTGTCGATTTTCTCGTCAGCGGCCTTTTCTATTCGGAGACGGCGGGGTTCTGGGCTCAAAATGAAGCCTTTTTGCGAGATGTCAGACACCTCGGGCCGTTTCTCGTGCGCGTGATTGCGATCAGTTGCGTCGCGGTGCTTGTTCTGAAGCTCCTTGCACCCGGCCGGCCGCCGATCCTGCCGCTGAGACAGCCGCTGTTTCTGCTGACCACGCTCATCATGGGACCCGGTGTCCTGGTGAACACCATCCTGAAAGACAACTGGGGCCGTCCGCGGCCCAGGTATGTCGAGGAGTTCGGCGGTGACTTGCCGCATCAGCCGGTCTGGGTCATTTCCGATCATTGCGAGCGCAACTGTTCCTTCGTTTCGGGCGAGGCCTCGGCCGCGATGTGGCTTACCTCGGTCGCGTTTCTCGTACCGGCAAGCTGGCGCAAGGCGACGCTCTGTTTCGTACTGCCGCTTTGCGTGATCCTCTCGGCCAACAGGGTCGCCTTTGGCGGACATTTCTTTTCCGACACGCTGATTTCCTGGGGCGTGACGCTGCTGCTCATTCTCGCCGTCTACCATCTTCTCTACCAGAGGGTTCCGCCGCTGGTCACGGACCGGAAGATGGATGAATGGTTCACGGTAAAGGGCCGCCGTCTCCATCGCAGTCTGCGCCGCGCCGGACGTCGAGCAAAGCGTTTGCTTCACGGGATCCTGCAGCGGTTCTCGGAGCAGTGATCCCAACCGGTGCGCTGTGATCGATCAGGTGAGGTGCTCTGAATCCGCTTGGATCCGCTTTTTCCTTGGCCGGGTTCGTTTCAGAATTCTGGCGAAACGCAACGGGGACCGGTTTTCAACCCAAGTGATCGCATCGTTCAAGGGCGGCGTTGCGCGGCGGCGCCTGCGCAGGAGCCGCGCGGCGCTTCTGCTCGTTCCGACAATCACGATCAACCCGAGCGCAAGCAACGGCACCCCGGTCGGGATGGGCAGCCATACCGTTGCAAGTCCCAGCAACAGGAGCAGGGCGGCCAGGGACCACCAGAGGAATTTCATTGCAAACGCAGCCTCACCGTCGGGAACGTTACCCTTAGCGCAGGCTGTAAGAAGGATTTATGAAAACAACCGGTCAAATGCCGCGGGATTCGAACACACCCTTTTCAGGCAATGCCGGAGAGCAGTTTCTCGCACCCGGACCGGATCAGGCGGAATACGTCCTCAAATCCTTCCGGACCACCAAAATAGGGATCAGGCACGTCCATCGGCGGTGCGTTCAGCAGGAGGCGGATCTCGGCGCGGGGTGTCTTGCTGATGGACGCGAGGGCGGCCAGGTTGTCGCCGTCCATGGCAACGATCACGTCAAACCGGTCGAAATCTCCCTCGGTGACGGTTCGGGCCTGCTGATGCGAGATGTCGAGTCCGTGTCTGGCGGCAATGTCCACCGATCGCGGATCTGGTGGATTGCCGACGTGCCAAGTTCCGGTGCCCGCCGAATCGATAAGGAAATCTGAGGTCCGGCCGGCCTCACCGACGAGCCCGGAAAAAATGCCCTCTGCGAGGGGGGAACGGCAAATGTTGCCAAGACAGACAAACAGAACTTTGTGGGTCACCGCACTCTCCGATATCCTCAGGACCGACATCGTGCTTTTGCATGGCGGGAATTGCAATATCGTAGCGAAGGGTTGGACAGATGGTTGAACGACTGAAACCGGAAGATCGTGCCGCCGGGCTCCTGACCTTGCCGGACTGGCATCTGTGCGAAGGACGAGAGGCCATCTTCAGGTCCTTCAAGTTCAAGGATTTTTGCGAAGCCTTCGGGTTCATGGCACATGTGGCGCTGATCGCCGAAAAAATGAACCATCATCCCGAATGGTCGAATGTCTACCGAACGGTCGACATCACGCTTGCCACCCATGATGTCGGCGGCCTGAGCGAACTGGACCTGGAGCTTGCCCGTCAGATCGACAGCATCGCGTCCCGGGATTGATGTAACGGGGCTTCAGGCGCCCTTGGCGAGCAGGAACCTGTGACCGAACTCCGTTCGTTCGCTCGAAACGAGCGTGTGGCCGTTTTCCCGGCAGAAATGGGGGATGTCGATTTCGGCCATCGGATCAGTCGTCAGAACGACCAGCCGGTCGCCGGAAGGGATCCGCGACATGGCCTTGCGCGCCTTGAGCACAGGGAGCGGGCACTTCAGACCCTTCAGATCAAGCAGGGTTTCGGACACAGTAAACCTTCTTTTTTGCTGTCGCGTGGTTTCTCGCACATTCTTCGTACAAGGCATGATCTAGTTCAAAAGACAGATGGTTTCCATTCCTTCAAGGGCCATTAATGATCGTCTGATATGAAAGTGCCATGTGCATTTGTTCGAATCGCGCACGATCAGGGAGCGCCTGCATCTCGTTCTGATGCCGGATAGTTCGGAAGTGACATGACCACGAAACCCTGGCTGATCTTCGCCGCCGTTGCCTTGCTCGCGCTTGGGGCGACCCCCTGTGTCTCTGCCGAGACCAAGTCGATCCGGATCGTCACGCAGAGTTTTGCTCCGCTTCAATGGGACAATGACGGAACACCGGACGGCTATGTGGCGCAGTATATTTCGGCGGTGATGGAGCGGGTCAAAAAACGCATTCCGTTGAAGACTGCGTCGATCGAGTTCATGCCGTGGAAACGCGCCATGCTGACCGCGGAAAGGGTTCCCAACGTATTGCTGTTTTCGCTTTCCCGCACGCCTAAGCGCGAAGAGCAGTTTCTCTGGCTGGGCGAGGTGTCGCCCTATGGCCAGTATCTTTATCAGCTCAGGTCCAACCCGGAAATTGCAGCCGATACCGTCGCCGATCTTAAGGGCGCCGACGTGCGGATCGGCGTGCAGGACGGCGGCAACACGCATGCCTATCTCCGCGAGGCCGGACTTGAAACCTCCGGCCAACTGGTTCCGATCACCGACTATCGCCAGGGGATCGAAATGCTTTACCTCGGCAGGATCGATCTGCTGCCGCTCACGGGATTTCTGGCCGAGGCCTCCGCATGCCGGCAGGGATATGACGGCGACCAATTGCGGCCCGTCGTCTACATAGAAGACCTGGCAAAACCGCTCTGGGCCGTCTTCAGCCGCGGCACGGACATCCAGCTCGTCGAGGCGTTCAGGGATGAAATGGCGGCGTTGAAAGAAAGCGGCTATCTTCAAGAACAGATGCGCCGTCACCGGGAAAACTGGCAAAGCCGCGCGTGCGCTGGCTAGGTTGTTCACGCGCATTGCGTTCTTGAGACTGAAATGGCATGGGATATGACGAAATCCCGTTAGGAAAAGTCATGACGAGTGGACGTGCCCAAATGCCCGAGATGCCTGTTTCTCCCTTGGACGTTCTCGATTTCTGGTGGCAGGCAGGCGCGCCGAAATGGTTCGCGGGTGGTGACAAATTCGATGGAAGCTGCCGCGACGGGTTCCGCAAAACCGTCGAAGCCGCGACCGCCGGCGCGCTGGATCACTGGGCGGAGACCGCGGACGGCGCCCTCGCGCTGCTGATCCTGCTCGATCAGATGACGCGCAACATCTACAGGGGTACACCGGAGGCGTTTGCTTCCGACGCAAAGGCCGTGTCGATTGCCGAGACCGCCCTGGAGAGAGGTTTCGACCGCGCTTTCCCCAAGGATGTGCGGGTGTTCTTCTATCTGCCGTTTGAACATTCCGAAGACATGTCCCACCAGGAGCGGTCCGTTGACCTGTGCCGGCGCCTTGGAAACACGGACTTTTATCACTACGCCCTGATCCACATGGACGTGATCAGGCGGTTCGGGCGCTTTCCGCATCGCAACAAGATCCTTGAGCGTGACTCCACTCCCGCAGAGATCGCCTATCTGGACGATGGCGGTTTTTCCGCCTGAAATCCGCTTGCCGGTATCCTTTTGCCCGTTGCCCCAGTGTAGACCGGCCGGTCTTCCGGCTTCGATATCCGGTTGCCTCATTTCGATGCTTTTGCCCAGTCTTCCATCTGCCTAATTTTTCACACCTTGCCTAAAATCCGTCTATTTTTTAGTCAGAAAAACTGCCTCGAAATTCATCACGCTCAGATTTCTTAACGGGTGAATTTTCGATCTGATCATACAAGTGTCTGAAAAAATTATCTTTTTCACTTTCTCTCGCCAGTTGGCACGGTCCTTGATTAACAGACGCCGACGTTGGCCCGGCGATTGGGTCATGGTGCATGCGAGATCTGAACAGTCTTCCAGAGGGGCTTCAAACAGACACGGCACCGGGGCTGACGACCGAGTCCCTTCGACGGGAAGGGGCGAAAAAAGGGGAATGGTACGAGCAATGAAAATAGTGATGGCCATCATTAAGCCGTTCAAGCTCGACGAAGTGCGCGATGCCCTGACGGGCATTGGCATACAGGGGCTGACGGTGACCGAAGTGAAAGGCTATGGCCGCCAAAAGGGGCATACCGAAATCTACCGCGGAACAGAGTACGCGGTGAGCTTCCTGCCGAAGCTGAAAATCGAAGTCGCCGTCGATACCTCTGATGTCGAGAAGGTAATCGACGTGATCTCCGGGGCCGCCAAGACCGGTCAGATCGGAGACGGCAAAATATTCGTTCACTCGATCGATCAGGCTGTGCGCATCCGCACTGGCGAAACAGACGCCGAAGCTCTGTGATTTAGGTAAGGAAACGTATCATGAAAAAACTTGTCGCAAAGAGTGCGGCGGCGCTTGCCGTGTTGAGCCTTTCGGCTCTGCCGGTGTTCGCTCAGGATGCAGCTGAAACTCCGGCCGTGTCTCCGGAAGTTGCTTATATCTTCAACACACTTCTGTTCCTCATCGGCGGGTTCCTCGTCATGTGGATGGCTGCCGGTTTCGCAATGCTGGAAGCCGGCCTCGTGCGTTCGAAAAACGTGTCGATGCAGTGCCTGAAGAACATTTCGCTCTACTCGATCGCAGGCGTGATGTTCTGGATCACCGGCTATAACCTGATGTACACCGGCGTCGACGGCGGTTTCATCGGTTCCTTCGGTCCCTATTCCTTCGATCCGGTCGGCGGCGACGCCCTCGACACCGGTTATTCGACGGCGTCCGACTGGTTCTTCCAGATGGTCTTCGTGGCCGCAACGGCGTCGATTGTTTCCGGTACCGTGGCCGAGCGCGTCAAGCTCTGGCCGTTCCTGATCTTCACGGCTGTTCTTACCGGCATCATCTACCCGATTTCCGGTTCCTGGCAGTGGGGCGCCGGCTGGCTCTCGGAGATGGGCTTCTCCGACTTCGCCGGTTCCACGATCGTTCACTCCGTGGGTGGCTGGGCTGCTCTGGCCGGTGCCATCATCCTTGGTGCCCGTAAAGGCAAGTATGGCGCTGACGGCACCGTGCATCCGCTTCCCGGATCGTCCATGCCGCTTGCAACGCTCGGTACGTTCATCCTGTGGCTCGGCTGGTTCGGCTTCAACGGCGCGTCGCAGCTCGCAATGGGTTCCATCGGCGATGTAACGGACATCTCGCGCATCTTCGCCAACACCAACATGGCTGCTGCTTCCGGCGTGATCGTCGCGGTGATCCTGACGCAGGTTCTCTACAAGAAGGTCGATGTGACCATGGCGCTCAACGGCGCGCTTGCCGGCCTCGTCTCCATCACGGCTGAACCGCTTGCACCGAACATGTGGGCAACGCTGTTCATCGGTGGTGTCGGTGGTGCGATCGTTGTCTTCGCTGTTCCGCTGCTCGACAAGCTGAAAATCGACGACGTTGTCGGCGCTATCCCGGTTCACCTGCTTGCGGGCATCTGGGGCACCCTCATCGTTCCGCTGTCGAACGGCGATGCTTCCTACGGCACACAGATCATCGGTATCGTGTCCTACGGCGTGTTCGCATTCGTTGCCAGCGGCATCGTCTGGTTCATCCTGAAGAGCACCATGGGTATCCGCGTCTCCGACGAAGAAGAGGCTCTTGGTCTCGACAAGGTCGAAATCGGCGTGGAAGCCTATCCGGAATTCGGAACCGGTTCTCAGCGTCTCTGAGGTTCAGAGGCGAAGAAAGAAATCTCCCAGGCGGTCTAATGGCTCGGACCGCAAACTGGAAACCCGGGGGCGACCCCGGGTTTTTTTTGTCTTCGGAACGGTGCCGCCGTTCATTTGTAATGCGTCAGGCTGAATGCGTCAGGCGGTCGGCCACGTCCTGAACCGTCTCCGAGGCGCGCTTGGCGAGCTCGATGTTGCGGGCGGACCCCTTGATGGCGTTTTCCGTGTCCTTGCGGATCTGGTGAAGGTTGCTGGACACCTTGTCGAGCGCGGCGGTCCGATCCGTCATCTGACGGAAGGTCGCCTCGTTGCGGCTGGTCAGGTCGCTCAGATAGGTCTCCACCGACGAAATCTGCTCCAGACTGTCGGCGCTTTGCGTGTCGGAAAGTTGCAGTTTCTCTTTCGCGGTTTCGACCAGCTGTCGTGTCTCGGCGAGCGATCTCGTCATTTCCGAAAGGATCGTTGCAATGGATTCAACCGCTTTCTCCGTCGATCCTGCCAGGACTTTCACCTCGCCCGCAACGACAGAAAAGCCCTTGCCGGCGTCGCCCGCCCGCGCCGCTTCGATGGTGGCGTTGAGCGCGAGCAGGTTGGTCTGAGACGAGATCGACGAGATCTCCTGCGCCAGATTTTCGATATCATTGAACTTGCTGGTCAGATCTGACGTCGCAGTGCCCAGATGCCCGACCAGCTCAGCGGCGCTGAGGCAGGTTTGCGAGATTGCGGTTATGCCCTCGCGCGCCTGCGTGATCTTGCCTCCGGCATCGGCAAGATCCTGCGTACAGCCCTGTGCTTCCAGGCCCACCGAGTGGAGATCCTTCTGGATATGCTCGGACGTCGAAATGAGGTCCGCGAGAAAGTCCGCACGTTCCTTGCTGGCGATGTTCACCGCCCTTGCGTTCTGGCCGATCTCCGAAACGACGGCCCAAGCGTCTTTCAGCTGTCGAATCTCCTCTTCGACGGGGAGCGGTGAGAGAGCGCCGCCGGGCGCCCGGTCCGGATCGCCCGGACCGGCAGGCCCGGCTCCGACAGGGGTGGCGGCCGGTCGTCCCGCATTTCCCGCCTCCTTGGTCTTCAGGGTGAGATAGGCGCTGACGAGTGAGACAATGAAGGGCACGGCCGTCGACAGGAGGGCCTGCCAGATGACGAGTTCGGCCGGCCCGAAAACGGCGTCGACCTGATTGATGACGGTCAGGATCGATCCGACGATCAGAGCCGTGATCACGGCACGCTTGAACATGGGGTGTCCCTTCAGTTTACGGGATCCGAATCATGGACGCCCGCGGTCAGTATCGGAGTCTGCCGCGCCGGCCTTTCGATACCCTAAAATATGTTGAATGAAACGGCTGATGTCACGCAGGGGTGCTGCCGGACCGCAGAAGGCCCGCCAGGTCATCATGGGTGTCGACAATCCTGTGCGCGCCGGCCTGGCGCAGCTGGTCCGCGTGGCCGTGGTGACTGTGCCCGCCGCCGACGAACCCCCAGACGGTCATTCCGGCGGCAAGGCCGGCCTTAACGCCGTTGGCACTGTCTTCGATGACCAGGCAGGAATGCGGATCTGCTCCGAGCTTCTGAGCGGCGAACAGGAACAGGTCCGGAGCCGGCTTGCCGTTCGGCACCTGTTCGCCGGAATAGATGTGGGGCTCGAAAAAAGCGTAAAGGCCCGTGTGCTGCAGTTTGTGGACCAGCCTTGCCAGGCGCGAGGACGAGGCAACCGCCCGCAATCCGCCATGGTCTTGGAGAAGCTGCTTGATACCGGCAATTTCCGACAGTTCGCGGTTGATGCGCTCCATGGTGGCCGCGTCGAGGTCGGCACTGAAGTTTTCCGGCAGCGGTCCCTTACCGAGTGCCCGGTGGTCCCGGTCCAGGGTCGCCCAGAAATCCGTGCCCCCCAGACCCTGAAACCGGTCCATGTATTCGTCCAGGTCGTAGTGCAGGCCGATCCGGGCAAGGTGTTCCCGTTCCACATCAACGTAGATCAGTTCCGAATCGACTAGAACGCCGTCGCAATCAAACAGGATTGCTTCAAATGCCATGCGCGTATCGTCCCTTTCTGACTTGAGGTGTTCGGGTCCGTACCAAGGTACGGACCCTAGTGCGAACCGTCGAACAGTCCCTTAACGACTTGTCGTTGAAACAAAATGACAAGAAGGCACGGAGGCAGGATCGCAAGCACGGCCAGCATCAGGCCGGGGAGGCTGGCACGGCCGAAAAACTGCATGCCCCTCACGAGCGTGTAGGTGGCTTCCTCCGAGGTCACCATTACCGGCCAAAGATACTGGTTCCAGCCGTTCACGAACAAGACAAGAAAGAGTGCCGCAGCCGTCGGCGCCGAAAGAGGCATCAGGATGTCCTTGAAGAATTTCCAGCTTCCGGCCCCGTCCAGCCGTGCCGATTCCAGGAGCACGTCGGGGACGGTCAGAAGGAACTGACGAAAGAACAGGGTTCCGAGCCCCGAGGCGACAAGCGGGAAGATGAGCCCGGCTTCCGTGTTCACCAGCCCCAGTTGCGCGACGACGTCATAGGTGGGCAAGAACCGGGATTCGAGCGGCAGCATCAACGTCAGCAGCAGGATCGCGAAGATGGCGCTTGCGCCCTTCACCCTGAAATAGACCAGCGTGTAGGCCGCAAGCAGGGAAACGGCCACCTTGAGCGACGCGAACCCGGTCCCCAGCACAAGCGAGTTCCACAGCATTCCGGCGACCGTGATATCTCCGGAAAAACCGGCGCTTGACGACAAAAAGGCGCTGTAATTGGCAACAAGGGCTCCGCCCGGGTCGAGGCGCGGCAGCATCGGAGTGCCGGGGGCATGCGTGGTCGCGGCGAAGAGCATATAGACCGGCAAACACATGAGCACGGATCCTGAAATCAGGATCGTGTGATCCGCGATGGTCCGGGCTCTGCGCCTGAATGCATGTGTCAAAGGTGTTTCCAACTTCGTTCCGCCTGAGCGGCTTCCCTGTATCTGGTCATACGACCACGATACCCGAATGCTTGGCCTTGTGTTCCGGCTCGACATGAATGGTGATCCGGGCACCTGGAACACCTTCCTTGATCGCGGCTTCGATCCGGTCGCAGATGTCATGGGCCGTGTCGACCGACATGTCCCCGGGGACAACGAGATGGAAGTCGATGAAGGTGGACCTGCCGGCAATGCGCGTGCGCAGGTCATGGGCTTCCAGGGCTCCCTCTCCATGCTGGGAAATCTGTTCGCGGATCGTGCCGAGAACCTCGGCGGACGCAGCCTCGTCCATCAGGCCGCCAATCGATTCCTTGACGAGTTCCCAGCCGGACCACAGCACCAGTACGCCGACGATGACCGCAAGGGCAGGGTCGAGCAGTTGCCAGCCGGTCAGCAGCACCAGTCCGACGCCCAGAAGCACGCCGACGGAGGTCACGACATCGGTCATCAGGTGCTTGCCGTCCGCGATGAGTGCGGGCGAGCTTGATCTTCTGCCGAAGCTCATCAGAAACCGGGCCCAGGCGCCGTTGATGATCGCCGATGCCAGGTTCAATCCGATCCCGAGCGGAGAATAGTTCGGATGGTCACCGGCGGTGAAACCGATCCAGGCGGCCCGGAATATCGAAATCGCGGCCAGCACGATCATCACGCCGACAAGGACGGCAGCAAAATATTCCGCCTTGTCGTGGCCGTAGGGATGGTTCTTGTCCGCGGGCTTGGACGCCAACCAAACGGCGGCGAGTGCGGCGATGGACGAGACGATATTGACCGACGTTTCGAGTGCATCGGAATAAAGAGCGACCGACGCGGTCAGAAGATAGGCGCCGATCTTGAGGGCCAGAACGAGGATGCCGACGAATATGCTCGCAAAAGCAACCCGAAGCCTCAAAGCCTGATCCATGCACTTCCCCGTTGCGTGAGCCGCGTCGCGGCAAAGGGGTAGCAGCTTTTACGCAGGAAACAAGATATTCGCCGCGTTAATCCTGTACTTTCCGGACCGGGTGTCCGGACGGATCGGTGCGGACGGCGCCTCAGGCTCCGTCGCGCAGGTTCATGACCGCGGCGCCGATGATCTTGCCCGGTCCGTCGCGGTCCTCGATCTGCACGATGATCGCGCAGCGCGCATCGCCTTTCAGCATCAGTTTGGATTTCGGCATGCGGAAGGTTTCCGCACCGCCTTCCCAGACACCGATTGGCTGGAGGTTGCGCACGATGTTCACGTAGCGGATTGTCCTGCCGGCATTCTCACCCCGGCCGATGTCGATCGTCGCCTCGTCCTCGATCCTGAGGAAATAGACCGTTGCCATCTTGGCACCGGCAGGCAGTTGCCCGTCCAGATCGGCCTGAACGACCATGTCGGATATTGTCAGATCCACCTCTGCGGTGAACGGGTCGGCGCGTTCCAGGGCCGCGCGCACGTCGCGTTCGCGGCTGCCGACAACATGTTCCTCGCCGTTGATGACCATCTGCGGGGTATAGACCGAGCGGTCGCCGCGCCGGGTGGCGTAGGCGCGCTGCCGCTGGGAGTGGACCGGGCTGGCAAGGGTGTCCTTCCACCCGAGATAGTCCCAGTAATCGACCGGCATCAGAACAGTCAGGACATCGTTGTCTTCCTCAACCAGGCGTTCGGCCAGCTTGTCCGCCGGCGGACACGACGAGCAGCCCTGGCTCGTGAACAGTTCCACCACCTTTTTCGGCTGGGCGTCGGCGACGTCAATCGACAAGACCAGTCCGGCTATTCCCGCCAGAACAACAGCACACGACCGGAAAGCCCGTTGCGCTTTCCGAAATTCAAGACCCACCATTTGGCTCGTTTCCTTTTTCGGTTGCTGGTAAAATATGCAACTTGGCTTTCAATCGCGAGTCACGAGCCGGTGACATCGGAGAGATCGGGGGAAATTCGCAGAAATGTGAAATCGGCCGACCTGGCCGTTACCGGTTCTCGGCCATGATCTTACTGAGTTCCGGCAGGAAGACTTCCTGGTAGGACGCGGGGCTCAGCGGTCCGATGAACTTGTACCGGATCGTGCCTTGCCTATCGATGACGAAGGTTTCCGGCACCCCGTAGACGCCCCATTCGATGGCGGTTCTTCCGGCCGGATCCGCGCCGATGCGGCTGTAGGGATTGCCGAGACTTCCGAGGAAGCGCCGGGCATTCTCGGGCTTGTCCTTGTAGTTGATGCCGAGCAGCTGAATGCCGTCGACCTTTGCCAGATCTTCCAGGAGCGGGTGTTCCTGGCGGCAGGGAACGCACCAGGACGCAAACACGTTGACGACAGATACCTTGCCGAGCAGGTCGTCGCGGGAAAATCCCAGAACCGGAGCGCCTTCGCTTGAAATGCCTTCCACGGCGGCCAGGGAAAACTCGGGGGCGGGTTTGTCGATCAGCGCGGACGGGATCTTCTGGGGATCGTTGCCCATCAGAAGCTGGAACATGAACAATCCGGCCAGCGCCATGAACACGACGAGAGGCAGCAGGACCAGAACGGGGAAGCCGCGTTTTCCGGCTGTGCCTTCAGAGGTCTTGTCCGGATCGAGCCCGGTTTCCGGTGCTTCCATTTCGGTCATTGTTTGCTGGTGTCCGGTCGGTTGCGTGAAATTCCCTGATCGGCGAGCTGCTTCAGCGCCCGGTCCTGGACGACCTTGTCGATCCTGACCCAGGCGACAAGGGCCACAACCGTCAGAAAGCAAAGCGCGTAGGACGCGATGATGAAACCGGAATGCGGTCCGAGATCCATGGGCTTACTCCGCAGGCTGCGCTGTCGCCGCAGCGGTTCCAGGATGTGAAGCGCTCGCCGCTCTCATGCGCAGCGCGCGAACGCGGCGGCGCAGGATTTCGTTGCGCATCGCCATCAGGTGCAGGACGAAGAACAGCAGAGTAAAGGCCACCGCCATGATCAGGAGTGGCCAGAGCTGGTCCGGGTGGATGGTCGGCCCGTCGAAGCGCATGACGCTGGCGGGCTGATGAAGGGTGTTCCACCAGTCCACGGAAAACTTGATGATCGGCAGGTTGAGCGCGCCGACAAGCGTCAGTACGGCCGCGGCCTTGCCGGCCTTGATCGGGTCGTCCATCGTCCGCCAAAGGGTCATGAGACCCAGATACATGATCAGAAGCACCAGGACGGATGTCAGGCGCGCATCCCAGACCCAGTAGGTTCCCCACATGGGTTTGCCCCACAAGGATCCGGTCAGCAACGCCATGAAGGTGAAGGCGGCGCCGATCGGGGCAGCACTTTTTGCGGAAACATCCGCGAGCGGGTGTTTCCAGACCAGCGTCCCGATCGAGGAAAGCGACATGACCGTGTAGCACATCATGCACAGCCAGGCGGCCGGGACATGGATGTACATGATCCGGATGGTCTGACCCTGCTGGTAGTCCTCGGGTGCCTGGAAGCTCATGTAGAGCCCGATTGCGAAGGTGATTACACACAGGCCGACAAGCCAGGGCAGAATGACCTGCACCAGCCTCAAGAACCGCGTCGGATTTGCATAATCCCAAAATGCCATGGTGTCTTACTTACTGCACTCTCCCGGTTCCTTCAATGCACTGCCATGTCGCAGACCGCATTGCGCTCGATCAAGAATGGGCGATGTTCGCGTCTTGTGGCTCAGTCGGAAGAGAAACGCAGGGCGGCCGCCGAAGCGACGGGACCGACAACCGCGGCGATCAGGGTGAGCGCACACAGGATCAGGAACGGCGTCAGGAACGGGACCGGGTCATGAATGGCGGCATCGGCCGCACTGACGCCGAAGATCAGAACGGGGATGGCGATGGGGATGACAAGAACGGCAAGCAGCAGGCCTCCCTTTCGCAGCGAGACGGTCAGCGATGCGCCGATCGCACCGATCAGGGTGAGCGCGGGTGTTCCGACGAGCAGCGTCAGGGTGACGGCCCCCATCGACACCGGGTCGAGGTTCAAAAACACGCCGAGAAGCGGGGCCGCAACGACCAGCGGCAGACCGGTCGCGATCCAGTGGGCCAGGCATTTCACCAGCACCACGAGTTCAAGCGGGCGGCCGGACATCATCATCAGATCGAGGGTGCCGTCCTCCCGATCGGCCTGAAACAGCCGGTCGAGCCCGAGAAGGGTTGCCAGCAGAGCGCCGATCCAGAGGATGGCCGGACCGATGCGGGCCAGAAGATTGAGGTCCGGACCGACACCGAACGGAATGACGGTGACCACGGCCAGAAAGAACAGGACGCCCACGAGCGCGCTGCCGCCGACGCGGACCGAGAGACGCAGATCGCGCCTGAACAAGGCCATCGCCCAACCGCTCATGACAAAGCATCCTCCATCGGCAACGCGGCCGGGTCGCTTGCCTTCAGGTGCAGCGTGCGGGTCTGGTCGAGCGCGAGGTCGGTATGCGTCGCCGTGACGATGAGGCCGCCGTTTTCCAGATGGGCATTCATCAGGCCGAGAAGCTGCTGTTCGGACGCCTTGTCGAGCGCGGATGTCGGCTCGTCCATGAGCCAGACCGGCCGCGGCGTGATCAGAAGACGCGACAGGGACAGGCGCCGCTTCTGCCCGGCGGAAAGATAGGCTGCAGGGAGCTGCGCCGTGTGGCCGATCCCGAGGGTTTCCAATGCCTCTCGCGGCGTGCATTTTCCGCCACTGAAGCCGCCCGGTTCACAGGGCGCGGTGAAACTCTGCCAGAAGTGGAGATTTTCCAGAACGGAGAGCGCCGGTTTGACGGCATCCTGATGGCCGAAATAATGCGCCTGTTCCTGCGGCAGCAGATCAGGCAGCCCGCCGTCCAGCCGCAATGCGCCGGAGGCAAGCGGAACCAGCCCGGCCAGCGTTCTGAGCAGGGACGATTTGCCGATGCCGTTGGCACCGGTCACGACGAGAGCTTCCCCTTTTTCAACGGTAAAGGACAGATCCTGAAACACCCGGCGTCCACCGCGGTCGATCGTCAGGTTTTCGGCAACAAGCTTCAGAAGTCTGCTCCGCATGAAAGGGCACGTTTGTCTTGTTAGTTCCGCGCACTGTTATCACGCAAGACATTTCGGCGGCCTTAATCTCTGTCAAACGCGCACTGCTTCCATGGAAGAAACCTGTGTGCCTGTCTGGGCCGGGTGCACTGGACCGATCGGCGGGCATCCAGAGTCAATCGAAAATCTGCTCAATCTCTTCGATGCCAACGCCTTCCTTCACTTCCCTCAGCCGCAGGTAGACTAGGCAGGCAACGATACAAATGAAGCCGATTACGAGACCGAAGGTGACCAGGGAGGATGCGAAAGACAGAATTCCGCTCAAGGTGTCCGAAACCAGTGAAGCCAATGCTGTCAGCAAAACCGTGGCTATCGAGAACACAAGCTGAACTGCGACGCTGCACAAACCGGCCAGAAACATCGTTCCCAGCACAGGCAGCCGGTATCCTTTCGTGAGTTCCATGCTTCGCCCAAGACTGCGCAAGCCCCTCTTCTCGATGACGGCTGCCGAAGGCATGAGGGAGAATGCGGCAATTGCCCAGAGGTAGATCACGAAGAACACCGGCAGCGCCACGAATGAGAGCAGCGTTGTCGCAAACCCCAGGACGAACACGGAGGCCTGGAGCGCAAGCAGAGCAACACCGATGGCAAGGCCAAGCAGGACGATAGCCGGTGCGGCGGCCAGCGAAGGCCCGAAAATCTCCCGCAGACTTCTCGTCTTTTGATGTTTTGCATCATAGGTCAGCTTCGTCACCGCCGCCGAAATAAGGGAGATTGCGGCGCAGAACGTCAGCAGGGACGTGACCGTATAAGCAGCCACCATCGGCCAGTTGGCGGCCGGGTTTTCGAGATTGATCGCCCCCGTACTGGAGAGCATCAGGCCGATTGGCACGACAAAAAGTGCCATTGGCACCGAAGAGACCAGGATCACCCTGAAAATGTTTTTGATCAGGATGGAAAAACTCTCCGCGATTATGGTGCCGACACCCAATGGCGCTTTGGGTTCCGGTGCCGCCACATACGGCTTTGCCTGATCTTCTGAATCATGAGGGACCAATGGGGCCTGTTCAGTCTGATTTCGCAATTATCTAAAACTGAAATTTCCTGATTGTTCTTGGCCGACCGTAGGTTGGCTCGGGTTTGAGCTCAAGCGGAAATGCGCGCGCGACGGTTTGCTGCTGGAACATGAGGTAGACTGCCCTCAGCGCCCGTTGAGGACGATGAGGGCGATCAAATCAATCGAAGACCGACGCGATCTGGTCGACGTTGACGCCTTCCTTGATCTCCCGAAGCCGGGCGTAGATCAGCGCGATGAGGATACTGATGTAACCGGCGCCAAGCGTGGACATTCCGGCAAACAGCACGACACCGATGACAAGTCCGATCGAACCGATACTGGCGATCAGGCCGACCACAAAGACGGCAAGGAAGCTGATGATCACGGACAGGATGATCCCGAGGATCAGTGCGCCGATGATCGGCCAGCGATACTCCTTGGTGAGAAAACGGCTGCGTCCCATCGCGCCGAAACCGGCACGTTCGATGACGATGACGGGAGCGATCACGGCAAATACCGCATAGACCCACAGTCCGGGCACGATGAGCAGGACCAGGCCGATGGATACCAGGATCGACACGACGATCGTGATGACCGCAAGAGGGACGATGACGCTGATGGCGGGTCCGATGTACCGGCCGAGCTGGATGGGGCGGGACAGTTTTGCGTCATAGGCAAGCTGAACGAGAAGTGCCGTCGTGATGGAATAGACCACCATGTTGATCAGCAGCGACAGAATGCTCGCAACGACGCTGCCCGGACCCGAGAACTCCTGAACTTCCAGACCAAGGGCGACGTTGAAACCGGTCAGCGCTCCCGAGATCAGGAAGCCGATCAGCGTGGGTACGAAACCGATGATGATGATCTTGATGAAGTGGCCGAACAGAATCGAGAAACTCTCGCCGACAATCGAGCCGACACCGAGCGGCGCCATGGGTTGGCTGTAACCTGTGTCCGTCATGCAATTACTCCGTTTTCGTCAAAAAGAATCACTTAATGCAAAAATCCCCGGGGCGTTGTGCCTGCACCTGAAACGCGGGCGCCTCGTCCCGGGGATCCTGACAATAAAAGCAACGGAACCTGTCCACAAGCGGTGCGGCGGACCCGGACCGATCCGAAGGGTCAGTCAAACACGGAGGCGATCTGGTCAACACTCACACCTTCCTTGATCTCGCGGAGCCTGGCGTAGATCAGCGCGATCAGGATACTGAAGAGGCCCGCGCCGAATGTGGATACCAGGGCTTCCAGGATCAGGTCCAGGACAAGGTTTCCGAACAGCATGGACACGAGGGCCGATGCGACGCCGATCACCATGTTGATGCCGATCAGGATGAGCAGGAACAGCACGATCAGTCCGACGATCGGCCAGCGGTACTCCTTCGTAAGCCCTGCACTGCGGCCAAGGCCGCCAAAGCCGGCTTTTTCGATAACGATCGCGGGTGCCAGCACGGAAAACAGGGCCAGGATCCACAGCCCGGGCACGACAAGCAGCGCCAAGCCGATCATCATCAGGATACCCGAAATGATGCTGAGGATGATCAGGGGCAGCAGGGTCGAGAATGCCGGACCGAGATATCTGACCATGCGCGGTTGCCTGTTCATTTTCGCGTCATAGGCAAGCTGAACGAGCAAGGCCGTTGTTACGGCATAGACCACGAACTGGATAATGATCACCAGAAATATGGCGATCGCGATGCCGGTTCCGTCGAAGTCGGGAACGGAGGTGCCCGCCAGTGTGCCAAATCCGATAAGGGCACCCGACAGGATCAGACCGACCAGTGTCGGACCGAAGGCCAGCAGGTAGACCTTGAAAAAGTTGCCGAAGAAGATTGCGAAACTGTCTCCAAGCAATGTCGTGATCCCAAGCGGTTGCCGGGGCTGAGCCGTCGAAACATCCACCATCACATCTTCCTCGCTTTCCAATTCGTCCATGCAACAACGTCACCGGCAATTTCGCAGGCCTCAGTCGAAGACCGACACGATCTGGTCGACACTCACGCCCTCCTTGATTTCGCGGAGCCGGGCGTAAATCAGAGCAGTCAGGACACTGACAAGGCCCGTACCGATCGCGGTGAGGGCGGCGTAAAGGACAATCGACACGGCCAGGATGCCGCTGCTCATTGCGAGATCGGTCACAAACAGCGCCAGGACGATGATCGCCATGGCGCAGGCCCAGGTGATGGCCAGCGCTCCGAGAATCGGCCAGCGGTAGCCTTTGGTCAGTTTCGCGCTGCGGCCCAGTCCCTTGAAGCCAAGCCGCTCGATGACGACGGCCGGCTCCATCACGGAAAACACGGCGTAGACCCAGAGACCAGGGATGATGAGGGCGAGCGCGGCGACCCCCACGAGCAGGCCGACGACGATGCCGAGTATCGCGATCGGAAAGATCGACGCCATGGCGGGAGCTATGTATTTACCGAGCCTGATTGGCCGTTCCAGTTTTGCGTCATAGGCCAACTGGACCAGAAAGGCGGTTGTGACTGAATAGACGACCAGGTCCACCAGCCCGGTCAAGGCACTGGCGCCTCCGGATGCTGTCTCTGTTTCATCCAGGCTCAGGACCGTATCGAAACCAACGAGCGAACCTGAAAGAACGACACCCAGAAGGCTGGGCACGAAGCCGATCATCAGAATCGGGAATAAATGCCTGCCCAGAGTAGAGAAGCTCTCTGCAACAAGGGTGCCGACGCCAAGCGGCATGTGAGGTTCCGGAAACTGTTCGTCCGTCATGTTTGCTCCAGCCGTGGCGAGATTGAAGACGGCTCCGGATTTCCGGAAGGTTTCAGCAGGTCACTCACGCATCCTCACCGTTCTTCGCATAGTGCTTGTTTTCGCGCCGGTCTCCGAAAAGCTGGCGCTGTTCCAGATGCTCGCGCTGCGCCTTGTAGAAGGCCTGCAGAAACTTCATCCGGTCTCCGGGCGGAACGGGGCTGGCATAGCCGATCTTCTTGCGGATCTTCTCGACGATTGCCGCGATCGTCTTGTCCCGCTCCGCCAGGATATTGCCGGCCGGGCGCGTCTCTTGCGCGCGCAGGAGCCCTTCCAGCGTCTGTAGTTCGAACGCGCCGTAATGGTCGAGCTGGTGGGACAGGAACACGAACCCCTTGCGGTCCTGGGTCAGCGCGCGGGGTTCCCTTGCCAGGTCCTTCAGGAGCACGGGGACCGGCAGGTGGATGACATGCGTGCCGGCCATCATGTCGCCCAGCCGCCGGCGATAGCGGTCGAAGATCGGTATGAACAGGCACACCGCGATCCACCCGAAGGCAAGGAGCGATGCCAGTGGAGAGGACGCGTCCAGCATCAGAACAAGCGTCCCGGGCAGAAACACCTCTGCTTCCTTCATCATGTTGCGAAGGACCAGTGCGTGGGTCGTCAGGGGACCGCCGTCATGGGAGACGACCTTGATCTTCATGATGCGCTTGCCGAGCGTCTGACCGTTCCAGGCCAGTTCGGCGAGGATGTAATAGGGAACGCGAATGAGGAAAAACAGGAGCGCGCCGATTGCCACGAGGGTCTGCGGTCCGGTGATGTTCAGCGTTGCAAACAGGATCATGATGCAGATCAGAGCGGCGGTCGTGATGGCGATATCGACGATCTGCGCACCGAGCCGGACACCGACGCCGGCAATCTGCATCGTCAGCGGCACGCCCTCCGGCGGCATGAGCTGATCGGGTGAAGGGCGTTCCGTTTTCCGTTTTTTTCGCAGCCTTGGGATCATTTGTGGTCACGCCCCGCGAACACAAACCAGCTCAGCCAGAGCGCGCCGATGCCCCAGCCGATGATGAAACGCATGTAGATGTCCTGGACGAGCTGCCTGCCGAAACCTTCCAGGAACGCTGCGACCAGAAGCATCAGCGCGGCGACAAGCGCCAGTTTCAGGGCATCGCGGCCCGCCAGCCGCAGCGACGTGATGCGCGAGACGTCACCGGGAAACATCAATGCTGTTCCGAGCTTCAGCCCGCCGGCACAGGCGATGCAGATTGCCGAGAGCTCCGTGACCCCGTGGATCGACAGCCAGCCGGCGATGTCCGGGCCGAGGCCCCGGTCGACATGCAGCGCATAAAAGGCCCCGAGCATCAGGCCGTTGTAGAATGTGAGAACGATCGCGGGTGCGCAGGCGAACACGCCAAGTCCGAAGACGAAGATCGCGATGCGGGTATTGTGCGAGAACAGATAGGTGGCAAACGCACCCAGCCCGGAGGCGTCGGGGTTCTCGTCATAAATGACGGACCGAAGGGCTTCGTAGGTGGCGTCGGGTCCGCGTCCACCGGCCAATTCCGCCGGCATGAAGACGTAGTACCAGTCGGGGCTTTCGAAATAGAGAAGGTATCCGGAAAGGGCACCCAGCCCCATGCACAGGAACCCGAGCAGGATGAAAGGCCAGGAGCGGCGCATGGCCTGGG
Source organism: Roseibium sp. (assembly GCF_965229775.1). Lineage (GTDB taxonomy): Bacteria > Pseudomonadota > Alphaproteobacteria > Rhizobiales > Stappiaceae > Roseibium. The sequence goes on along the minus strand of NZ_OZ245929.1, from coordinate 1,362,458 downwards.
GGGCGCTGCAGGCGAAGAACTTCCGAAAAAGGCCGCCAAGGCGTTCCTGAGGCGCATAGACACACAGGTAGGCGCGGGCGGTCAAAGCTTCCAGGTAGCCGAGCAATGCCCTGTCGAGCGAGATTTCGCGCGCGATTGCGAGCGATGTCGTTGCCTGCCGGTAGAGGGACGCCAGGTCCCGGGCCTCTGCGAAATCCATGTGCTGCACGCCGCGGCTTTCCGCGGACAGGACAAGCTGCTCAAGCCGCTGCCAGTCAGCCTCCCGTTCCTTGCGAAAGCGCGCCGAGCGCATGAGATCCTGATCCTGCATCAAATCATCTCCCGCGCCTTGATTTCCAGGTAGGTCGAAATCAGGCGGGCCGTGACCGCGTTCGGCTTGGCGTCGACGATCGTCACTCCCATGCGGGCAAGTCTTTCCAGCACGAGCCTGCGTTCGTTCATGGACTGGTTGGCCGCAACGAGGGTCGCCGCGCCGTCGAGGCTGTCCGGTGCGGTTTCAACCAGGGTTTCCATGTCGGGATCGCGGATGGCGACGAAGATCAGGAGATGGCGCTTTGCAAGGATGCCGATATTCTCGATCAGGAGTTCCGCCGAGGTCGTGTCGATGAAGTCGGTGAAGACGATGATCAGGCTGCGCTTGGGCGTGCGCGCGTTCAGTTCCGTGAGCGCGAGCGTGTGATTGGTCTCCCGGCTGACATAGGAGAGTTCCGCGGTCCAGTTGCGCAACCGGGCAAAGGCATTGCGACCGGGCGCCGGGGCGGCGAAGGTTCGCGGGCGGACGTCATAGGAATAGTATCCGACGAGATCGCCGCCGACTGCGGCGGCCCAGGCCGTCGCGAGACCCGCCGTGACCGCGTGGTCGATCTTCGGCAGCCCGGCGATTTCCTCGCGCATGAGATAGCCGTTGTCGAGGGCGATGATCACGTGGTGGTTCCGTTCCGCACGCAATTCCTTTGCGACCAGCGAGCGGCGCTTGGCCGAGCGTTTCCAGTCGATCGACTTGATGTCCATGCCGGGCACGAAATCGCGCAACTGGTGGAATTCGGATCCCTCGCCCAGTGCACGGTTTTCCTTGACGCCGTAAAGGGTCGACATGACCGTCGTCGTGATTTCACCGGATTGCACCTGCCGGATGTTGGGCACGACACGAAGTTCGGCTTCCAGATTGAGCCTCGGGACGAACTCGAGCAGTCTCAGCTTCGACACCCAGAACAGCCAGAGATGTTCCAGATGCCAGATGCCCCGCCGCACCGCACGGACCTCCAAGTCCGCGTGGCCGGTGCCGTCGGCGCCGGGCAGAAAGGCGATCTCGTGCGCGCCGCTCAGGCCTTCCGGCCACTCCAGTTTCGCGCTCAGGTTCCGCGGTGCCCGGTCAAGAGCAAGCCGGAGGCGGACCGTCTCGCCGACGAAGATTTCCGGGGGTGCCTCGAAGGTCAGGTTTTTCGGACGCTGCAGCGATGACGCCATGTCGAAGGCGACCAGCAGTCCGAGAAGCAACCAGGGAAGAAGGGCAAGATCGCGCAGCGCCGTGCTCGCGACGATCATGGTCAAGGAAACCAGAAGCGTCACGCCGGCAAGTGCGAGCAATCTTTTCGACGGGCGTATCAGCGCGGTGCCTCGATCTGGTTGAGAATGTTGTCAAGAACCTGATCGGCGCTGCGCCCCTCGATTTCGGCAGCCGGACCAAGAACGATCCGGTGGCGAAGCGACGGCACGAACAGGCGTTTGACGTCGTCGGGGATGGCGAAGTCGCGCCCGTTGAGGGCCGCGGTCGCCCGCGTTGCGCTGACCAGTGCGTCGGCGGCGCGGGTCGAGGCGCCGAATGCGATTTCGGAATTCTGGCGTGTCGCCCTGACGAGACGCAGGATATAGGCGAGGATGTCGTCCTTCAGAATGATGCCGTCGACCAGCTTGCGGGTTTCCGCAAGCGCAGCCGCGTCCAGCACCTTCGACAGCGTCGCCGTTTCCAGTCCCGATTCCAGCGGCTGTGCCGCATGCTGGCGCAGGATGGCCATTTCCGTCGCCTCGGGCGGGAAATCGATCATGAGCTTGAACAGGAACCTGTCCAGCTGGGCCTCGGGCAGGGGGTAGGTGCCCTGCTGTTCGATCGGGTTCTGCGTCGCGACAACGATGAATTCGCTGCCGAGGGAATGGTCGGTGCCGTCGATCGAAACCGTGCGTTCGTTCATGGCCTGCAACAGGGCGGCCTGGGTCTTGGGCGGCGCGCGGTTGATTTCATCCGCAAGCAGCACCTGGGAAAAGACCGGTCCCTTGGTCAGATTGAATTCATTCGTCCTGAAATCGAAGATCGAGGTGCCGAGAACATCACCGGGCATGAGATCCGGCGTGAACTGGATGCGGCCGAAATCAAGGTCGAGCGCAGCGGAAAAACTGCGTGCCAGAAGCGTCTTTGCCGTTCCCGGAGGCCCCTCAAGCAGGACATGACCCCGCGCAAACAGAGCGACCAGCAGAAGGTCGATGATTTCGTCCTGGCCGAGGACGGCTTTTCCGATCTCGGCTCTCAGGGCGTCCGTGCGTTGGCGTAGGACCTCAAGCGTCATGGGTGATTTGCTCCAAAACCTGTTCGAACTCGTCTATGAGGTGAATTGCCTCTGCGGCGTGAATGCGCGCGGGCAGTCGTCTGATCTCGGCAAGGACCGACCGGAGCCGGGCTGCCTGGTCCGGATGCCGGCGGTCCGCGAATTTCAGGAATTCATCCTCGCTTGCATAATGGCGGGCGTGAGACGGGCCGAAGAGCGAGGCCGCCACCGCCGATATCCGGGCGGCTGCATATTCGTGCACGAGCGCCCCGTCCTGACCGGAAAGCCGCATCAGCCGGGCCCGCGCCTCGATGGCGAGCGCCTTGCCCGAGCCGGCCGTGGCGCGCTCGCGCAGGACCGGCCCGTACCGGAGTGCGGCGGACCACAGGAACAGCACGAGCAGGGCACCCGCGCCAAGCCACAGAATGAGAAACGGCGGACCGAAGAAACGGCTGAGGTCGGACCAAGTGCGTTCGCGGACCGGTTCCTGGAACGGATCGCGCAACCAGGATGTCCGGCTGTAATCGATGACGATGTTGCCCTCGCCGGTTTGTGACGACAGGAAGTCCGCCGCGATTTGCGCGTTGTCGCCGAGACGAAGACCGTGGTTGTTCAGGAGATCCGGGTCGGACAGGACAAGCACGCGATCGCGTGCGCCGTCGACCTCAAGCGATGCGTCGGCGGGCAGCGGGCAACTGCCCAGTATCATCGCATCGGATGTCCCTATGATCGGATCGCAGCCCTCCTTGCGGAACATCTGAGCGGCATAGAGCCTGGCGCCGAGGGTGGCACCGTCCGTGGCGCGATAGCTGAATTCGGTAAAAGGCGTTCGTCCGTAGACAAGGTCCGCTGTACCCCCGCCGGTGATTTCCTCAAGCGTGTCCGTGATCTTGCCGGGTTCGATCAGCAGCACCGGGTGCGCGATCCCGGTGAGGCGCATGCCGCTGCGCCACTTCGGGAGCACGACAAGCGTTGGAACGGTTTGCGCCTTGGTGAGGATCGCCTCGGTCGCGAAGTCATATTCATCCGACTGAAGCAGATATTCCTCCTTGGACGCCGGCGGCGTGCGCGCGACGTCCAGCGCGGTGTCATAGACGGGCAGGATCAGGAGATCGACGGTTGTCTGGTCGATCGGCCAGCCGCCGGAAAAATTGTAGGAGGTGATGTCGTTGGAGGTCAGCCAGACCTGAAGGCCGTCCAGGCCCGAAGGTGAACTGCGTAGGGTCTGCTGGCGCTGCGACATGACATACCAAACAGCCAGTGCGGCAACGACGACGACGGCCGCAATCACAAGGACCTCGATGCGCGGGCCGCCGGACCGGGGTGCTGTGGACGTCTCGCTCATGACGCACCGGCTCCCAGAAGTTGCTGGCAGGAAGAGACATGGTCCCGGAACTCGTCCTCCGACACGTCCCGGCCGCCGAACTGCACGCGCTCACTGGTCAGGACAAGCGCGCGCAGAAGGGACTGCTGGGCGTCCGCAAGCGGGATGTTGCGCAGGGTGTCGCGCGCTGTCCAGCTGCGCTGCATGAGCACGCCGTTGGTCGTCGCCAGAGTGGCCAGGACCTTCTGCGTCAGCAAAACCAGCGCCTGGCGTCTGTCCGCGATCCCCAGGATATCATTGAACGATCCGAGCTTTTCCGCCCAGGCCGGGGTGTTCTGAGGCCCGGCCGCGCGGCGGCTTTCGGGGTTGTCTGCGTCCCTTTGCAACGTGATCGCGATGTTTCCGCCGAAGCGGAGCACAAGATAGATGATGCCGGCCAGGATGAGGCCGGCAATCAGCATGAAGGTCCAGCGCGCACCGGGCAACGGGACGTTTTCCGATCCGGAGCGGGCCGTCGGCTGCAGGGGCTGCTGTTCGGTTTCAAGCTTGGGCGCCGGGGCCGTGGGATCATAGTAGGCGACGTCCGGATCGATCCCCCGCAGGCGGATCGACCGCAGATATTCCTCGCCCGATTCCCCGATTTCCAGCGGTTCACGAACCGGTTCCTGCGCGTTGACCGCGATCAGGGGGGCCGTCAGGCCGAGTATCAGGAAGGTCAGAAACAAGCGCCGCATGGTCGTTTTGATAGCGGGAACGGGTTAACGTGGCAATAATCCGGTGCCGGCGGCAAAGCCCGATCTCTGGTTGTATTGACATTGTCAATCCACACAGGGCTCTTCGTCCCGTGCCGGTGGCGGGAAACGGCGCTAAAAAATCGTCGGGCAAAGCTCTGGAAATTTTTGTATACGTTTGTATATAAAATCTGATCCGTTCGACGGGGCTCCAGCCTTCACGGGCGATCACTTGTTGCCCTGCTCACGAGACAATCGTGCGCTAACTCTGGTGATCGGCGCCAAAGTTTTGTATAGGGGCAGCGAGGCGGTGCGCATTTGACGGCATAGCCCGTCGGTCCACCGGAAACGGGCATTTTCGGCTCCATCCGCGGAGCCGCCGGAGATCATGACAGGCAGCGGGTCAGACGCGAACCTGCTGCTGCGGACAGTGAAGGAGAGCACGTGCCGTGACCCAGTCCCTTGACAGTTTCAATTGCAAAAAGACTCTTCAGGTCGGTGACAAGACCTACACCTACTTCTCCATTCCCGAAGCGGAGAAAAACGGTCTCGAAGGTGTCTCCAAACTGCCGTTTTCCCTGAAAGTCGTTCTTGAGAACCTGCTGCGCTTCGAAGACGGCCGCTCCGTCACCAGGGAAGACATCGTTGCCTGTGCCGAGTGGCTGAAGGAGAGAAAATCCTCGCACGAGATCTCCTACCGGCCTGCGCGTGTGCTGATGCAGGACTTTACCGGCGTTCCCGCGGTCGTTGATCTTGCGGCCATGCGCGATGCCGCGGTGAAGCTTGGCGGCGACCCGGAAAAGGTCAATCCCCTGGTTCCGGTCGACCTGGTCATCGACCACTCGGTGATGGTCGATTATTTCGGCACCAAGGACGCGTTCAAGCTGAATGTGGAACTGGAATATGAGCGCAACCAGGAGCGCTACGAATTCCTGCGCTGGGGCCAGTCCGCATTCGACAATTTCCGCGCCGTGCCTCCCGGAACCGGTATCTGTCACCAGGTGAACCTGGAATATCTTGCGCAGACGGTGTGGACCAAGGAAGAAAACGGCGAGACGGTCGCCTACCCGGATACGCTTGTCGGCACCGACAGCCACACGACGATGGTCAACGGACTGGCGGTACTGGGCTGGGGCGTCGGCGGCATCGAAGCGGAGGCCGGCATGCTCGGCCAGCCGATTTCCATGCTGATCCCGGAAGTCATCGGCTTCAAGCTGACCGGCAAGCTGAACGAGGGCATCACCGCGACCGACCTTGTGCTGCGGGTGGTGGAAATGCTGCGCCAGAAAGGCGTTGTCGGCAAGTTCGTGGAATTCTACGGGCCCGGTCTCGACAACCTGTCGTTGGAAGATGCGGCGACCATCGCCAACATGGCTCCGGAATACGGCGCGACCTGCGGTTTCTTCCCGGTCGACAACGAAACGCTGAAATATCTTGAGGCGACCGGCCGCGACAAGGACCGGGTTGCCCTTGTCGAGGCCTATTCCAGGGCACAGGGCATGTTCCGCGCCGGCGGCGAGGAGCCGGAATTCACCGACACGCTGGAGCTGGATATCACCACGGTCGTTCCGGCCGTCTCCGGGCCCAAGCGCCCGCAGGACCGCATCAATCTCTCCGACGCCGCCAGCGGCTTCGCAAAGACCATGGCGGAAGAGTTCAAGAAAGCGGACGAACTTTCCAAGCGGGTCGCGGTCGAGGGCAAGGAGCACGATCTCGGCAACGGCGACGTCGTTATCGCCGCGATCACCTCCTGCACCAACACGTCCAATCCGTCGGTTCTGATCGGAGCGGGCCTCGTCGCCCGCAACGCGCTGAAAAAGGGCCTCGACGTCAAGCCGTGGGTGAAGACCTCGCTGGCGCCGGGTTCGCAGGTTGTGACCGACTACCTGGAAAAGGCCGGCCTTCAGGACGATCTGGATGCGCTCGGCTTTGACCTTGCCGGTTACGGCTGCACCACCTGTATCGGCAATTCCGGTCCGCTCGATCCGGCCATTTCGGCTGCGATCAACGACAACGATCTGATCGCCTGCTCGGTGCTGTCCGGCAACCGCAACTTCGAAGGACGGGTGAACCCGGATGTGCGTGCCAACTACCTGGCATCGCCGCCGCTGGTCGTCGCCTACGCGATCGCCGGAAATCTGAACGTCAACATCACCGAAGACCCGCTCGGCAATGACCAGGACGGCAATCCGGTCTATCTCAGGGATATCTGGCCGAGCACGGAAGAGATCACCGATCTCATCCGCGCTTCCATCACCGAAGAGATGTTCCGCGGGCGCTACGGCGACGTCTTCAAGGGCGATGCACACTGGCAGAACATCAAGGTGGAAGGCGGGCTGACCTATACCTGGCCGGTCTCCTCGACCTACGTGCAGAACCCGCCCTACTTCGAGGGCATGACCATGGAGCCGCAGCCGCTCGAGGACATCGAGAACGCCGCGGTCATGGGCCTGTTCCTGGATTCCATCACCACCGACCACATCTCTCCGGCCGGTGCCATCAAGGCCGACAGCCCGGCGGGCCAGTACCTGTCCGAGCACCAGGTCGCCCGCAAGGACTTCAACTCCTACGGCTCGCGCCGCGGCAACCACCAGGTCATGATGCGCGGCACCTTCGCCAATATCCGCATCAAGAACCAGATGGTGCCGGGCGTCGAAGGCGGCGTCACGATGAAGGACGGCAAGAAGGAATGGATCTATGACGCCTGCATGGAATACAAGGAAGCCGACACGCCGCTGGTGATCTTTGCAGGCAAGGAATACGGCACGGGATCCTCGCGCGACTGGGCGGCCAAGGGCACCAAGCTGCTCGGCGTGCGCGCCGTGATCACCCAGTCCTTCGAGCGCATTCACCGCTCCAACCTTGTCGGCATGGGGGTCATCCCGCTGACCTTCAAGGAAGGCGAGAGCTGGCAGTCGCACGGCATCAAGGGCACCGAGCGCGTCACCATCCGGGGCATTGCCGACATCAAGCCACGGCAGATGATGGACGTGGAGGTCACCTACGAGGACGGCACCACCAAGACCATCGAATGCCTGTGCCGCGTCGATACCGAGGACGAGCTGGAATACATCAAGGCCGGCGGCATCCTCCACTACGTGCTGCGGAACCTGGTCAGCAGCTGATCCCTGCTGAAACCGGAGTGAACTTTGAGCGGGCCCTGCGGGGCCCGTTTTCGTTTTGGGCAGGAAACTTGGCGCGTTCGTTATCTTTCTCACAATTCAATTTACCCGGGCTTAATGTCTGAAAGTAAACATGAGGTGTGGGAATGATAATATTTGGACGTTGCAATGCCCGAGGATATTTATAGCGAAGCAGGATTGGTATTTATTGCAGGGTTAACTTTACTATTAATGATTTTTATTATCGGATTTTGGCTGTTTTTGTCTAAAATTGTCGGGTTTTTACCCAGAAGCCCCAGATTGAGAACGGTCTCGCCAGCCTTCACGGTTGAGCCGGACCGCATCCACGATATCCTCGAGCAATCCAGCAACCGGGCGGCGCGGCGCATCAGGCGGCCCGTGCCGGAGCCGGAGGCCCGCGCAGACGCCGGGCGTACCGCCGACGCCGCGCGGCTGGCATTCGACGGCAGCGCCGCACGTCAGGTTTCCCATGCGGACAGATCCTCCCGGGGGTCGGCTGAAATACTGGAAACGGTTTCAGTGGTGCTGCGCAGGCAGGTTCCGATCCGCTCCGATGAAAAGCCGCGGTCATGGCTTGGCGGGCTTCCGATGATGCCCGACAACGTACCCTGGCCGAAGTCGATCTCGCTCGGGCATCCGCAGCGCGGCGAGATCCCGCTTCATTTTCTGGGACAGATCTGTTGTGCGGAGCTGCCGGAGGAACTCTGGGGCGGGCTGGGGCCGCGCGACGGCTGGCTCCTCTTTTTCATTGATCCGAATACGCGCGATCTAGACGGGCGAACCGAGGGCTGCCACGTGATCCACACGCGCGCGCTCGGCTCCGAGCGTCCGGCGCCTGCGGAGCTGGGTCCGGTCCGAGACGGAACCCACGCCGGAGCGCACGATGTTCAATCCGAAGGCGCAGGTGACGCCGCGAACACCTGGCGCCGCTGGCCGGTCGACTTCGTGACCGTGCCGAACAGAGTCGTTCGCGACGGCGAAATCCTGCGCGTCGCGCCGGACCGGTTCGCGCATGTGCTTTATGCGGGCAAGGAAGTCTCAGATGCCGAACGTCCGCCGGTGCCGGAACCGTTCACCGTGCGGATGGCGCTTGACGTCCTGACGTCCATCGAGACCCGCCTCGCCAAGCAGCCCCTCAAGCCCGATCTGCCGCAAACGGTTCTGGACGCGCTGGAGGACCCAGAGGTTTTGCACGCGCTCAGGCCGGATGTCTCCGCCCTGCAACACGAGATCAGGGAGCTGGAACAATCCCTGAGCGCTGCCGCCGAAACGGATGGTGCACAGCCGGAAACGGACCTTGAACGCCTTTGGCAGTTGGAGGAACGGCTGGAACACGACAAGAGACTGGCCGCGGTGCTTGACCGGTTTCCGTCGCCGGTTTCGCTTCGGAACTACCGGCAGGAAACCATCCGCGCCAACGAGAGCTGGCGGGAGGATGCCTTGCGCGACCTGCGCGACATCATCAACCAGCTTCGCTCGGACGAGCCGGACAGGGCGCTTTCGAACGGGGAATGGGCCGATATTGCCGTTCATCTCGACCAGACCCGGACCAGCTATTTCGAGTTCCGGAACACCGAGGGAAGCGAACAGGGCGTGCAGGCGTTCGAGCAGGATGTCTCGCTTTCCGGGCTCTACAACGCGGCCTATGTGCGCCTTTGGGAATACGTCGCGGATTATTATGCCGATCCCGAACACCGGCCTCTGATCCCGGCGGACGTTCTCAGCCGGTTCGAGCCCTACTGGCGCCGGTTGAACGACAACCGGCCGCACCGGACGGGCGGGGCCTTCGATGGCGTCCAGTCCGAGCCGAAAGGCGGCCCGACGTCGCGCGTCCTGCTCCTGCATCTTGCGAGCGACGATGCCATGCATTGGGCGTGGGCTGATGCCGGGATTGTCTATTTCACGATTTCGACGCAAGATCTGCAAGACGGACGGTTCGAAAACGCGACGGTCACCCTGGAGTGTTACTGAGTTCGGGTCCCCGTCCGCAATCTGTCAGATCGGGGTTGAACAATGTCCCAGGCACGGCCGCCCAAGGTTTCCCACATCGCCCCTGTCCTCCGGGTCAGCGATCTCGGCCAAGCGCTCGCCTATTACCGGGACAGCCTGAAATTCACCGTCGCGTTCGAGTGGGCGGACGGTGAGGGAGAGCCGGTCCGCTACGCGGTTCTCGAATACGGAGAGGCCGGTGTCCACCTGACGCAGAGCGACCAGCCCGGCGGCGCCACTGCCTATTGCTTCGTCGACGACATCGACGCCTATCATGCGCTGGCAAAGGCGTCCGGCGCCAATATTACCGAGGATATCAGGGATCAGCCCTGGCGGATGCGCGAATTCGAAACGCGCGATCCTGACGGGAATGTGCTCCTTTTCGGCGAACATCTCGACCGTGTCGAGATGCGCGAAAAACCGGGGCACCGGCACCTGTGGGACAGTTTCTGGTATCACGGGATCTTCCACCCGCATGATCATGGCGCTTCCAAGGATGGGACAGGGGACTGACGCGGCGGAGGTTGGCTGCCTCACCAAATACACCCACTGCTGTCCGGTTTAACTCGGAAAATGCTCCAGCGAGGCGATCCCCAGTCTATATGCTTGTCATTCCGGCTGAAGCGTAGCGGAAAGCCGGAACCCAGTAACCACATGATTTTAATCAATTTTTCAATCTCCGGCCACAACGGGTACTGGGTCCCGGTCTTGCCGCTTTAGCGGCAAACCGGGACGACAAGTCTTGGGAAGTTCCGTATCCTGATTTGGCACCGCACGGAAACAAGCCGCTTTCTCAACCACGAAAGTTCGACAGTTCTTTCTAGGGTCCGTGCCCTGAACCGGACAGCAATGAAAATCATCAAACTGTGACGCTGGCGCTTGTGACTGCCGCCAAAGATTGGCTAACCTTACGTCCGTTGTCGTGGAAACCTGTCAAAAACAGGAGCCAGTTTATGTGGGATTTCGATTTTTCCCGCGCCGTCGGATTGATGGTGCGGACATTTCCTTATCTGATTTTCAGAGTGATTGTTTATGGCGGCATTGCCGTTGCCTATGTCGTCGTTACCGGATTTGGCGCGGGCGTTGGCTACGGACTTGGCTGGTTCGGCGGTCCGGATTCGCAGGCCGGGTTCGCTTTCTGGGGCGGCCTCATCGGGTTTGGGCTGACGGCGACCGTGATCTATCTCCTGCGCGAATATCTCCTTTACACGGTCAAGGCCGGGCACATTGCGGTACTGGTGGAACTGATGGACGGCAAGGACCTGCCCGACGGGCAAGGCCAGGTCGCCTATGGCGCAAGCGTGGTCAAGGAACGGTTCGTCCAGTCAAGCGCGCTTTTCGGTCTCGACCAGCTGGTGAAAGGCGTGATCCGTGCGATCAGCGGTGTCGTCGAGGGTATCGCGTCGGTGCTGCCGATCCCGGGGCTGAACGGTCTTGTGTCGCTGTTCAGGGCCTTCATGAAGGTGGCTGTCGGCTTCGTCGACGAAGTCATTCTCGCCCATGCCATTCGCACCCGCTCCGACAATGCCTGGGCCTCGGCGCGCGAAGCGTTGGTCCTCTACGGACAGAACTACCAGCCGATGCTGAAGAACGCCGCGTTCATCGCCCTCTTCACCTATATCATCGCCATTCTGGTGTTCCTGTTCATGCTCGCACCGGCTGCCGGTCTGGTCTACCTGATGCCCGGATCGTGGAGTGCGGGCGGTCTCGTCTTTGCGATCATCTTCGCCTGGGCGGTGAAGGCCGCCGTTCTGGAGCCGCTCGCCATCACGCTGATGATGCAGGTGTTCTTCAAGGTGACGGACGGCCAGACACCGAACCCGGAATGGGACGCGAAGCTGTCGCAGATGTCCGACAAGTTCGTCGAGATCAAGGACAAGGCCTTCGAAGGAGACCGGCCGGGCGGCGCCACCGCTCCCGCAGAGTGAGGTGAGCGCAGACTTGGAAGACCGGCAAGGATTACGTTTCAGATACGATTTTTTCAGGGGGTACTGATGACCATTTTGAAGACGCCGGCCGGGATTGCCGCCGTGATCCTTGCCGGGCTTGCGCAGCCTGCTCTCGCCGATGACTGCAGTGACCGTTTCACCGAGATCTACATGCAGCTCGACCAGGGCGTTCCGACGAAAACGGTCGCGACAACCCAGTTCAAGGGCGCGCCGGCCACGGTCAATGACTTTCTCTATCTCAGCCAGGACCATCACATGACCGTGCCGACCGATCCGGCCGGACCCTGGGTGCTGACCTATCAGAACGTCATGTACCAGTCGGCGGACGCGGGCAAGACATGGGCCAAGGTGCGCGATCTTGACAGTGCCCAGAACGCGGAAGGTGCAATCGCGGCGAAAAAGACCAATGCGGAAACCATCCGTAATGCCGCGTGCGGCGAGGAGACCATCGACGGTGTCGTTCTGGAAAAGGTTGCCGCCGACCTGACGGTTAGCCAGGGCATGGTCACGGAAAACAGATATACCTATTGGCTTACGCGCGATGACGGCTTCATCGTCAAGGCTCTTTACGAGACCACCGCACCCAATTTCGAGATGGTGACGACCCAGACGATCGAACCGGCCCCGGAGCTTTCCCTGCCGACCCCGCAATAGAGGGTTGTGCGGACCACCCTTGTTGCTTTCGCGATAGGGAATGTTGCGAGACCCGGGCTTTGTTTTCCCGGTGGTGAACCGTTTACGGCAGAGTGCTGGCCGAGCGTCCGGCCGCGGCGGTCAGCCTTCCTTCAGACCATTCATCTGCAGGCACGGATGACTTGTGTTCAGGTGGCAGGCATTCAACTTTGACATGCAATTGTTAGTGCAGTATCTAGTGCACGTATGCCGTGTGCTGGGGGCGACGTGTCTTTCTTGGAGCAGAAAAAAGAGAACAAAATCATTATGTTGCGTGTATCGACTTGTGCGCTGGCGGCGTGCCTCACATTAACCGCTTGCAGCGGAATCGGCGAATCACTGGTAGAGGCACAGCTCACCAGGCCAGGTCAGGACGAATATCCCCTAATCGTTTCTGCGTTTGTCGAGCAATGTGTCAAGGCGGCCGCTGATGACCCAGCCGAAGCAACCTCGAACCTGTACATCATCACCAAGACTCAAGGTTCCTGCAGGCTAACCGCGAAAACGGCTTATGATGACGACACGGTTATTGCAGACATCATGACCGAGGATCTCCAACGTGCCGACCCCAGGTTCCGGAGGATGCCAAATGGATTGCTTGGCGCCGCATGGACGATCGGAGAGCGTACTGGATGGTCGATAGGGGATGGAACTCCATTGATTTCCCTGGGTCGCTCTTCAGCAAAGGATCCCCTCTCGATCCGGCGCTTCGGGCCAAGCCTGAAGGCTGACGGACCAGGTCTGTCCTAGCCGCGCCCGCGATAGGGGGCGACGCCCTGCTCGGGGATCCAGACGCCGTCGGGTGCCGGGCCGGTCTGGTAGAAGACGTCGATCGGGATGCCGCCGCGCGGGTACCAGTAGCCGCCGATCCGGAGCCATTCGGGGTCCAGAAGGTCGACCAGCCGTTTGCCGATCGACACCGTGCAGTCTTCGTGAAACGCGCCGTGATTTCGGAATGATCCGAGGAACAGTTTCAGCGACTTGCTCTCCACCAGGAAGTCCCGCGGTACGTAGTCGATGACGAGATGGGCAAAGTCGGGCGCGCCCGTGATCGGACACAGCGAGGTGAATTCCGGGGCGACGAAGCGGACCATGTATCTTGTTCCGGCCTGCGGGTTCGGCACCTTTTCCAGGACGGCTTTTTCCGGATCGTCAGGCAGGTCCGTCGCCGCGCCAAGCTGTGTCAGATTTTCATAAATACTCTTGTCGGACATGGTTGTCTCCTTGTCGCCCTACGTCCGCTTCATTGCCCGGAGGGCGGGCGTTCAGTTCCGGGTCAGACGCCTCGCAGGTTGCCCCAGACCAGCGTGTGCAGTTGAGGCAGAACGGTTGCCGAATAGAGCCGGTCCGACGTGACCTTGCCGACCAGCCAGCGCATACGGTCCATGATGCCGTTCATGTCGATGAAGCCGTCTTCCTCGCCCGGATGCGGCGGTGTGTGATTGCCTGGCTGCAGGTAGAGCGGCTGCCCGGGGTAGCGGCTGGCGACCTCGCGGGCATAGGCATAGTCGGCGTCGTCGAAAACGACCACCTTCATTGCGACCCGGGTCTTCGGTCCCGCCGCCTCCACGCATTCGGCGAGCCTTTGCCAGTCCGTCTCCATTCCGCTGGAAGGCGGCTTCGGGCTGAGGGTCAGCAGATCGAGATCCCCGAACCAGTCCCTTGCGATGCTGCCCTGGGTTTCCAGCGCAAACCTGTAGCCGTCCTCCCGGCCCAGGTGGATCAGCGGTCCGAGCGGCTGAATGGCCGGATTGCCGCCGGAGAGCGACACCATCAGCGGGTGCCCGCCGGACAGAATGTCGACCTGCATCAGGATCGAGGCCGGGGTCATCGGTTGCCAGTCTTCCCGGTAGGCACTGTCGACCGCATGCAGCGTATCGCACCAGGAACACCGGTAGTCACACCCGCCGGTGCGCACGAAAACGGTCGGCCGGCCGATCAGGGCGCCTTCTCCCTGGATGGTCGGGCCGAAGATCTCGTTGACGCGTATCGTTGCGGCGGTCATGGGCGCTGCTCCGGTGGAACATGGACAAGCGGCCGGTACTCTGCGCTGGTTTTCGGGGTTTCCCTGACGCGCACGGCCGCCGTTTCCGGCCAGGCATTTCTGCACCAGTCAAAAAGGTGCCGCGCCAGGCGTTCCGCGGTCACGCAGTCATCGCCGAGGACGTCATTGAGATGTCGGTGATCAAGCGTTTCGTCGATATAGGTCTTCAGCGACTTGAGTTCGTTGTAATCGCGGACAAAGCCGATCGCGTTCAGCTCTTCGGAGGCCAGTTCCACTTCCACGATGTAATTGTGCCCGTGGAACCTGGCGCAGGGATGATCCTCCGGCAGGCCGTGCAACTGGTGGGAGGCGGAGAAGTGGAATTCCTTCGTGATCCTATACATTGCAGGCCACTTTCCAGAAGTCCGCGTCCGCGTAGTCCGTCGGATCGATGCCGCCTGCCAGATGAAAGGCTTCCCGGCGCTCCACGCAGGTGCCGCAGCGCCCGCAGTGTCTTTCGCCGCCCTTGTAGCAGGACCAGGTCTTGCGGTAGTCGATGCCGAGCCGCAGGCCCTCGGCGGCGATGTCCGCCTTGCTGATGCTGACATAGGGTGTGAACAGGCTGATTTCGGCGTACCCGTCCAGTGCGTAGCGCTGCATTGTCTCGAAGCTGGACGTGAAGGCCGGGCGGCAGTCCGGATAAATGAAGTGGTCACCGCCATGGACGGCCGTTGCCACGGTATCGGCGCCGCGCGAGGCCGCGATGCCAAAGGCAATGGTAAGCATGATCGCGTTGCGGTTCGGCACAACGGTGATCTTCATGGTGTCTTCGGCATAGTGACCGTCCGGAACATCGACATCGTCGGTCAGCGCCGAGCCGGTAAGCTGGCGGCCGATGTTGGAGATGTCCATCAGGACATGTTCGGTACCGAGTTCTTCGGCGCACAGACCGGCAAACTCCAGTTCCTTCCTGTGGCGCTGGCCGTAGTCGAAGGAGATGAGGCCGGCAAGCTCGTGGTCCTGCGCGATCCTGTGCGCAAGGGTGACGGAGTCCATTCCGCCGGAACAGATGACAAGTGTTTTCAACGATGTGGTCCCTTGTTTTCGCTGGCACCGGGTAGGCTGCGACCGGTGGCCTGCTTGCGGCAGGCGGCGCGCCTTTTAACAGGTTCTGACGAAAAGGGAAGGGGGAAGCCGCCCGAGCCGGGAAAGACGGGCGCTTGACATTTCTTTGTAAGTGTATAGAAAATATTTCACTGCAACTGTAGAGAAATAGTCGAATGGCACGCCCGAAGAGCTACAACAGGGAAGAGGTCGTCGAACGTGTGGTCCTTGCGTTCTGGCAGCATGGCTACCAGGCCCTCGGCCTCAGGGAACTGGAACGTCTGACGGGTCTGAACCAGTTCGCGATCCGGACCGAGTTCGGCGGCAAGGAAGGCCTTTATCTCGAAGCGCTGGACTTCTATAGCCAGAAGGCCATTGACCACGCCATGCGGCCGATGAGAGGCGGTGGCATTCAGGACATTATCGGTTTCCTGGAAGCACTGGTGTGCGACGGCTCGATGACCTCCAGCAGGCACGGATGCCTGGTGGTGAACACGGGAATCGAAAATGCCCGGGTCGGAAGTCCGCGTCTTGAAAAAGCCGTCCGGCGCTACTGGCAGGCGCTTGAGACCTGTTTCAAGACCTGCCTTGAAAACGCGGCCGACGAGTCGCGGATCGACCCGTCGACGGACTGTCCTTCAATGGCAAAGGGGCTGGTGTCCGGGGTCATGGGGGTTCATGTCCAGAACCGTCTGGACGGATCCAACCGGGGCGGCCGGTTTCTGGTTGGCGTGCTGTGCGATCAATTGCGGGCCATGGAGCGGAGCGCATGACGAAAACACCCCCAGTACCAGAACACGTTGACGGTGTTCCGGGTCTCAGGACCCTGCGACGCGGCAACCTCAGATGCATGATCACGGATCTTCGCGACGGTGGCGTCTGTCTTTACAGTCCGGTGGAAAAGACAAGTGCGGCCCTCCTGGAGACGCATGACGTCCGTTTCCTGTTCGCGCCTAATCACTATCACAACAAGGGCATTGCGGAGCATGTCGCGGCCTTCAAAGCCGCCGGCCCCATCGCCTCGGACGCGGCCAGGCCCAGGCTCGAAAAGGTGACCGGTTGCCGTTTCGGGGATCTTGCGGAGCTCCGCAAGGCGCTTCCGGACAGCGTGTCGCTTGTGGAACCGGAGGGACTCAAGACTGGTGAAGTCTGGAAGGTGATCCGTGCAGCGCGCGAGATCGTCTGGGTTGTCACCGATGCCTTTTGCGGTCTTAAGGACAAGGGCGATGAACGCGCGCGTACCGGTTTTCCGAAGACGTTTCCGACCTACGGGCTTGAGGACAAAAAGCGATTTTCGGATTGGGTGCGACAGCGGCTGTCAGAAGGGGTGCCGACCATGATCGTGCCGTGTCACGGGGAGATCGTGCGCGGTGCAGCCCTGGACACGGAAATCACGGCGCTGCTCGAAACGCTATAGACCCGCCTGGCCCGGGATCGGCCAAGCGGCAAGCGGACGGGACACGGCGCCGTTTGAGGGATCAGTCTTCAAGACCGAATTTTTCCGCAAATGCCTTCATGACAGGCTGACAATCGGATGAAACCCTGTCGGCATTCTCTTTCAAACAGGAGAGAACGCGCCCGCCGCCAAATTCGACGCTGGAACAGTTGGCCTCGATATCGGCGGCGCAAATGGCAATGGCTTCGCTGGCATTGGCGAACATGAAGTCAAGAGCGTCGGCAAGGTCGACGATGGAGTTGGCGCAGGCGTCGCTGATCTTGTCCTCATGGGCATACATGCAGGACAGCATCCGGCCGTGGCCGGGCGTCACCTGGTCGCAATAGGTGGTGATTTCCGTTTCGCATGCTTCGAGGACACCCTGTACCGGGCCTTGTGCCGTTGCTGCCGTGCTGACGGCAGCGAACGCGAAAGCGATGCAGATGCTGCGAATGTGCAGGAAAAGTGTCATGACGACCTCCGAAACATCAAGGATTTACAACGACATATACAGTGACGCCATTTTCTACGACGGGGCGATAATAAACACCGCCGCAGTTGAAGTAGGCGTTGTATGGGCTGCATCCTG
The DNA here is from genome assembly GCF_965229775.1 of Roseibium sp. Lineage (GTDB taxonomy): Bacteria > Pseudomonadota > Alphaproteobacteria > Rhizobiales > Stappiaceae > Roseibium. Next base: position 1,344,998 of record NZ_OZ245929.1, on the reverse strand, counting down.
CGACGGAGGTCCGGCGATTGACGCGGCGGGTCGTGCGCCTGGAGGTGCGCCGCGCTGTGTTGCGTGCTGCGTTCTGTGCCTTCGCGGTTCCGATGCCAGCGACGATCGGCAGCCCGGAAGAAACACCTGAAAAATCAATCGGACTGGAATAGGCAAGCGCGAATCCGATCGCCGCAGCCGATATAAGTTTCAGTCGCCTCACGTGAATATCCTCCTTCAAGCAGTATCAGCTGACAGCCGCGATGCTGCCAGACACTGTTTCCATGATAGCTTGCGAAGAGAGGCTCTCACGAGTCGGGTGACTTCCTGATGGCAGGATTGCCTACGTTACCCCATTACGCCCAGATCGCCATGCGCAATCCGCGCCCGTCCCGCCGGAACGGGTCGGGAAACGGTTCCGCGATTCCCTTGAGGCAACACTCGGCGATCAGGCTGTTGGCGGCCGCGTCGAGGAGATCGTCCCGGCCGCAGCCCTTTGGCGGCTGCTGATCGAGGAAAGCGGCGGGCAGACCTTTTGATACGAGCAGATCCCGGCGCTGGTCGAGGCCATCGGGATTGGCGCGGCTCTTGATCTTCTTCGGCAAGCTCATTTCCCGCTCGCCGTTCAGCCGCCAGAAGGCGAGTTCCGGATGCACCTCGAAGACACGGTCCTCCAACTCCGGTGTCATCAGCGTGTCGATTTCCCTGATTTTCGGGAACAGGTAGAAGCACTGCTTGGACACTTTCCTCGGTGGTTCCGATGTCTTTTGGGCGGTTTCGCAAGCCTCCCGGTAATCGGTCTCGTAGACGGCCGCACGCGACGGGACGGAAAAGACGGAGGATTGCCGTTCGCCCAGATGTCTGCGCGCGGCCTTTTCCGGGCCTCTGCCGGTCTGGTCGAGCCTCTCCGGCAGCCCGATGGGCATGTCGACCGCGATGACCGCAAGAAATGGATCGTATGCCAGAATACCGGCGAAGGACGGGAAAACCCCCAGACGCAGGCCGGCAGGATCATCGAGATTGCGCAACACGGCAACCCAGCCGGCCTTGCAGCCGTCAACGCCGGCGACCCAGGTGCCGGTGCTCTCAGGCACGGCTTCTCGATTCAAGCACGCGGCGGGACGTCACCAACGCCATTGCGCGCACGACGGATTGCTGTTCCGCCGCAAAGAGCAGTTCGTCGGCGCCTTTCTTGACGCTTCTCGCGACCAGTTCGAAAACCGAGGCAGACGCGCGTTTCAGGGCTTCCTCATCGTCAAACCCTGCCATGACATTCGACAGGAACAGACCGGCAATGAGATCGCCGGTGCCGTGGGGCGGATTGTCTATGGCGGCGTGTTCGGCTGCGACCGCATCACGCGGACCTGCCAGCAGGTTGGCAATCGAATTGCGGCGGAGCGCCGGCGACGAGGTGATCAGGACCCGCTTTGCTCCGAGGGAACGCGCGGCGGAAAGGGCCTGGAGTTCGGTTTCAACCTCGCGCTGCGTCAGCCAGCCAAGCTCGAAGGAGTTGGGTGTGACGATATCCGCAAGTGGCACCAGTTCGTCCCGGATTGCCTCCGCCGTTACCTTCGGAACGTAAAGCCCGCCACCCGTCGCGCTGTGATGGTCACCGATCACCGGATCGCACAGGTAGAGCGCGTCCGGATTGGCTGTCTTCACGGCCTTGACCAGCCCGGCGATCGGGGCCGCCTGTTCGGCATTGCCGAGATAACCCGTCATGACGCCGCCAAGTTCGGCGAGTTTCGGAGACGTCGCAAGATCGCCGGCGAGCGCTGCAAAATCGTCAGAGGGGGCGACGATGCGCGTGCCTTTGCCGTGCCCCGGATGCCAGGGCAGCAGAACCGTCGGAAGAAACCAGACGGCATGTCCGATCCGCTCCAGCGCAAAGGTCAGCCCACGGCCGCTGATGCCGCCGCGGACGACCTGGGACGTAATCACCAGAAGCGGTGCTTTCGGTGGTTCAGGCTGCATCGGACGATGATTTCGCACCGGTGCCGTAGCGCTTCTCGATATAGTCCAGAACCATTTTCTTGAACTCGTCCGCGATGCCGTCACCGCGCAGTGTCGCCACCTTTTCGCCGTCCACGAAGACGGGGGCCGAAGGCGTTTCGCCGGTGCCGGGCAGCGAAATGCCGATATCGGCATGCTTGGATTCACCCGGGCCGTTGACGATGCAGCCCATCACCGCGACGTTCAGGCTTTCGACACCCGGATACTGCTCGCGCCACGCAGGCATCGATTCGCGGATATGGTCCTGAATGTCGCTCGCCAGTTCCTGGAAGACAGTGGAGGTTGTGCGGCCGCATCCCGGGCAGGCCGCCACGACCGGAACGAACGCCCTGAACCCCATCACCTGCAGAAGCTCCTGGGCCACCTGAACCTCGCGGGTGCGGTCGCCGCCCGGTTCCGGGGTCAGCGAGACGCGGATGGTGTCGCCGATGCCCTGCTGCAGCAGGATGCCCATGGAGGCAGCCGACGAGACGATGCCCTTGGTGCCCATGCCGGCTTCGGTCAGGCCGAGATGAAGCGCGTAGTCGCAACGGCGCGCCAGATCGGCGTAAACCGCAATGAGGTCCTGAACCTGGCTGACCTTGGCAGACAGGATGATCTTGTCGCGGCCCATGCCGAGGCTTTCGGCCCGCTCCGCCGACAAAAGGCCGGACTGGATGATCGCCTCCCGCATGACCGCGGCCGCGGACACCGGATCGGCACTTTCCGCGTTTTCGTCCATCAGCTTCGTGAGCAGTTCCTGGTCGAGCGATCCCCAGTTGACGCCGATGCGCACGGGCTTGTCGTGCTTCAGGGCGATGTCGATGATCTGTGAAAACTGCGTGTCTCGCTTGGCCTTGAAGCCGACATTTCCCGGATTGATGCGATACTTGTCGAGCGCGGCGGCGCAATCGGGATAATCGGTCAGCAGCTTGTGGCCGATATAGTGAAAGTCGCCAACCAGCGGAACATCGATGCCGATGCGCTGAAGCCGTTCCTTGATACGCGGCACTTGTGCAGCGGCCTCTGCCCGGTCGACGGTGATGCGCACGACCTCCGACCCGGATCGGGCAAGAGCCGCGACCTGGGCAACCGTTGAATCCGCATCGGCCGTGTCGGTGTTGGTCATGGATTGCACAACAATCGGCGCATCACCGCCAACCTGGACATTGCCGACCATGACACCCACGGACTTTCGGCGGGGCAGGGGTTTTGCGAAATCATCGATCATGACTGAAGCCAACCGGTTGAGGATGTTTGTCCACCATATGAGGGAATTTGGCCCAACTTTCCAGCATTGGATGGAAAAGTGCGTCGAAAAGCATGCGGAATTGAGCGTTGCGGCGCGCAACGCTAGCGATTTTCTAAGGAATCTCTACCTATAGTGCAGCGTGTCGGTCATCCTGGGGGCAATTCATGTTCATTACCGTGCTGGAACGATCCTTGTCCCTGGCGCAGCACAATGTCGGGACGGTTTTCAGAACCGGCTGGGCCTATATCCTGCTTCTGCTTGCGCTCAATTTTGCCATCGGATCCGCACTGATGCCCGAGAGCGGGTTTTCGACCGTGTCCTACATGACGGAACCGGTCGCCAAGGCGGATGAGGGGGCCCTGCGCACGCTTGCCGCGCTTGCCAACCTGCTGGTCGGATTTTCCATCGCGATTGCCTATGTCCGGCGCATCCTGATCGATGCGCGCGACTTTCCCGTCGTGGTCGGAAGACGGACCATCAGGGTGATCTTCTTCCAGATCGTTCTTGGTCTGATCGGGTTCCTGTCGCTTATCCCGCTGATCATTGCCGCATCGATTGCGGCTGCCCTGACCGGAGGTCTGGGCGCGCTGCTGATGGTGTTCGCGCCGTTCATCGCGCTGATGGTGGTCCAGAGGCTCTCCGTTGTCCTGCCGGCCGCGGCAGTCGACGATCCGCTGACACTGAAGGAAAGCTGGCATGCAACGTCGGGGATGGGCTGGGCCATGGCCTTTTCGGCGCTGATCATGAGCCTGCTGGCGGGTTTCCTGGTTTTTGTCTGGGGCTTTCTCCTGAGTGTCAGCGACGGTCTGGTCCCGGCGAGCGATCTCTGGCAGCAGGTCCGGTCGGCAATCTTCCCGATGGGCACCATGCTGATCCTGGTCTGGGTCTTTTCCAGCCTGCATGCAACGTTCTACGGTCTGATCCGCGAGCGCTTTGCAGAAAAACTCGGCCTGCGCGAAGAGGATTACCTGCAGGCCGATGCCCAGAGACAGGTTGCCCGCGAACGCGCGCACAAGGCGCTCGCCGGTGCAAGGCGCGTCAAGCGGGATTGAACCGAGTGTCCATCACCTAGGCAGCCGGTCCGGTTCGTATCACTTTTCATCATTGTGATGTTGCAGTGCGGCGATAACTGGTGAAATGTGGCTCCAGATTTTTTCTTGCCTGGGAGATCCCGCATGCTTGCCAACAAAACCGCCGTTGTAACCGGATCAACCTCGGGGATCGGCCTTGGCTGTGCCCGCGCTTTTGCGGAACAGGGGGCCAACATCGTGATCAACGGTCTCGGCGATGCCGACGAAATCGAGCGGACACGGGCGTCTATCGAAGCCGACTTCGGCGTCCAGTGTGCCTATTCGCCGGCAAACATGCTCAAGGCGGACGAAATTGCGGCCATGGTGGCGGATGCCGAAAAGGACTTCGGGTCGGTCGACATCCTGGTCAACAATGCCGGTATCCAGTTCGTGTCGCCCGTGGACGAGTTTCCGGTCGACAAGTGGGACGCGATCATCGCGATCAACCTTTCCTCGGCATTTCATGCGATCCGCGCCGCCGTGCCGGGCATGAAACAGCGCGGTTGGGGCCGGATCATCAACACGGCTTCCGCGCATGCGCTCGTGGCGTCTCCCTACAAATCCGCATATGTGGCGGCAAAACACGGGATTGCAGGCCTGACGAAAACGGTCGCCCTGGAAGTGGCGGAGCAGGGCATCACCGTGAACGCGATCTGCCCCGGCTATGTCTGGACGCCGCTGGTCGAGGCGCAGATCCCGGACACGATGAAAGCACGCAACATGACCGAGGAGCAGGTCAAGAAAGAGGTCCTGCTCAAGGCGCAGCCGACCAAGGAGTTCGTCACGGTCGACCAGGTTTCGGGATATGCCGTGTTCCTGTGCAGCGATACGGCATCTTCGATCACCGGTTCGGTCCTGCCGATCGACGGTGGCTGGACCGCCCAGTAAATCTGCAAGGGTCAAATTTCGAGAAAGGCGACGGACGTGGCTGCTGCCAAGAAGATCAATCTCGCATTGCAAGGCGGAGGCGCCCACGGCGCCTTTACCTGGGGTGTCCTCGACTGGTTTCTGGAGGACAGCCGTTTTTCCATCGAGGCGATCACCGGAACATCCGCCGGGGCGATGAATGCGGTGGTGCTTGCAAGCGGCATGGAAGCGGGCGGCGAGGAAGGCGCCCGTGCCAGCCTCGAGGCGTTCTGGCGCGAGGTCAGCGACGAGGCCCGTTTCAGTCCCATCCAGCGCTCGCCGCTTGATGTAATGCTCGGCAACTGGAGCCTCGATCACTCGCCGAGCTATCTCTATTTCGACGTCCTGTCGCGATTTGCGTCCCCTTACGAATTCAATCCCCTCAACATCAATCCGCTCCGCGATGTCGTCGAGAAGATGGTCGATTTCGACAAGGTGCATTGCTGTTCCGGCGTCAAGCTGTTCATTGCGGCGACGAATGTCTTTTCCGGCAAGATCCGGGTGTTCAGCGAAAAGGAGGTCACGCTGGACGCGGTGATGGCATCGGCCTGCCTGCCGCAGCTCTACCAGGCGGTGGAGATCGATGGCGAACCGTATTGGGACGGCGGCTACATGGGCAATCCGCCGCTCTATCCGCTGTTCTACAACACCGAGACGCCGGATGTCGTACTCATCCAGATCAACCCGCTCGAGCGGCGCGAGGTTCCAAGGACGGCGCGGGAGATCGTCAACCGGCTGAACGAGATCACGTTCAACTCGACCCTGTTGAGGGAACTTCGGGCGATCGATTTCGTCACGCGGCTCATCGAGGAAGGAAAACTCTCGAAGGACGAATACATGAAGGTTCACATGCACCGGATTTTCGCGCGTGAACTCAAACCGCTGCAGGCCTCGTCCAAGATGAATGCCGAATGGGCCTTCCTGACCGAATTGCGGGATCTCGGACGCGACACCGCAAAGGAATGGCTGGATGCGCATTTCGACGATATCGGCAAGCGTTCGACCATTGATCTCAGGGACGAGTTCGCCTGAGCCGGCGCGCAGCCCGATACGCGATTAACGCCTTGTTAGCCACGTTCGCAACCAGCGTTGCAGAATGCAATGCATGACATATGAAGACTTCCTGAACAGAATCAGCATTTTGTGGTGGCGCTCGTGCGACTGACTAGATCTGGATGTTTTTTCCGGGCAACAAACTGGCAAGGCTTTTGCGATCTGATTGGCACGCTGATTGTCAGGTTGTGCGTCGTCAGCGCCTTATGTGGTGGAAAGAAGCGGGCATCTGCGACCCCGCCCGCTTCTTTCTTCCCACTTTGCTTTGCCCAAAACAGACCCGGACAAGACGTGTGTCAGCCCCGCCGCTGCACAATTCGGGTGATATTTTGACCGCAATCTCATAGCATTTTTGTCAATAGGCGTTTTCTGGACAGAAACCGTCCTTAAACTGTTGCTGTTGGATACCTATCTTAAGGTCAGATCGAAAAAAGGGTTTGGAATGACGAACCGGTTTACGCATGTTCTTGCAGCAGGTTTGGGTGCAATGGCTTTCTTGTCGATTGCCGGCGGCGCCCTGGCCGGCAGTGACGAAGAGAAAATGGCCGAGATCAAGGAGAACGGCGGCTGTCCCAAATGCGATTTGAGACTGACCGAGTTCAGGTTCCTGAATGTTGAAAACCCGGATTTCAACCGCACCAACCTGCGCGAAACGGACCTGAAGGAAGCCGTGCTGACCGGCGGCGATTTCCGCAACTCCGATCTGAGACGCGCGGAAGCGGAGCGGGCGAACTTCGCCGGAAGCAACTTTACCGGTTCGAATATGCGCTCCGCCGATCTGGAGAAAGCCGACTTCACCGACGCCAATCTGACCGGGGTCGATCTTCGCGACGCAGATCTCAACGCCAGCATCCTGAACGGAGCCGTTTTCGACAATGCCGATCTGCGCAACGCCGCGTTCATCCGGTCGGTTGCCACCGGCGCTTCGTTCGAAGGCGCCAAGATGGACGGCGTGAACCTGGAGCGGGTGGACTTGAGCGGCGCAAATTTCAAGAACGCGCGCATCCGGCAGGGAAAACTGGACCGGATCAAGGCTGACGGCGCGGACTTCTCCGGAGCGGACTTTACCGGTGTCCGGCTGGTCAGTGCCGACCTCTCCAATGCCAACCTGACAGATGTCGATTTTGACGGGGCGCTCCTGCGCCGCACGCGCCTGGTCGGTGCCGACCTGACCGGCGCGGACAACCTCGATCCGAGCCGGATCCTGGGCGCCTGCGGCGACGCGACCACGAAGCTGCCGAAAGGCATCGAGCTGATCGAGTGTTCCTACTAGAGCATTTTCCGACCAATTTGAATCATTTGATGCGGATATCCGGTTCACTCGGCCAGGCGGGTCACGAAGCGCGATGCGGTGCATCGTGCAAGTGGCACAACGCAGCCGATGGGCTGGATATCCTCACCCTTTGTGGAACGCATTCAAGCGACAAACATCAAGATTGGCCGGGCCCTTTTCCGCTCTGGCGTCGTTGGTTCACCCTTGTGGTGGGCAACACCACGGCGGGCGAACCGCCTCGCCAGCGCGAAAAAGGGCCTCGGTCAAATGATCCAAATTGGTCGGAAAATGCTCTAGGACGCGACTTCACATTGACCGGACCAAAGAAAAAGGAGGCCGTGAGCCTCCTTTTGTGCGCTTGTGAGCGAGGATCTTCAACTCTCAGAAAACGTCGAACGCGAACCGGTAGCTGACGCCGACGCCGATGCTGAACTGGTCCTTGCTGCCGGCTTCCGCAATCGGGCTGTCCGCCGCGTCGCCGACCAGACGGTCATAGCCGCCGCGAATATGCAGGCGCACGTCGTCGTTCCAGTCATAGCTGCCGCGCGCGGCAACACCGACGCTCTTGAAACCGGCACCCGGATCATACTGCGTCAGGCGGCCGCCGCTGTTGGCGGCTTCCGTGGCGGTCACGCCGAAATAGGTGTCCATGTATTCGCCAGACGCGAAGCTGGCGCGCGGGCCGAAGCTGAATTCCCACTTGTCGCCCGGGTAGAGAATACCGTCGATCCCCAGCTGGCCGACCTGACCGGTGTGACCGTTGATGCCCTGGCGCAGTTCGGCGAAGGCCCGGAAATGTTCCGTGCGGAAGCCGCCGCCGAGCCCGAGTTCAAGCGCCCAGTCGACGGTGTCGGTGCCGGTAAGGTCGGAGCTGTCGCTCGCCTTGCGTTCGCCGATGAAATTGAAGGACGGGAAGAAGAACACGCCGGCCCTGCGGCGTCCGTCAACCACCTGGCCGAGGCCGGGAAGGTAGAAGCGGCCGACCGAAATGATCGGCATCGGGTAAACCAGATAGGAATCCGCTGATTCATACCGCGGTTGGACGATCGCGCCGATGCCAAGGTCAACCACGAATTGTTTCGTCGCATCCTCGGCGGAGATTTCACTGCTCTGTGCGAGGGCGCTTCCGGACGCGGCGCCCATGGCGAGAGCGAGCGCAACGCGTGTCAAGGTCTTGAACATTCAGGCCACATCCATATGGAGATCATCTGCGTGCAAGATAGCACGAAGCAGCCTTACTCAAAGCCTAAGGAATCCTTGTTTTGACGAAGTGTTGCATTTGAGCATCGGATTCGCCTGCAGCCCTGTCAAAGGCCGCCTCTGAACAATCCCGGGATCTTGCTCAAGATCTTGAAAGTGCCGTCTTGCAGGGGCGCGGCTGGGGGGCTACATGAGAGGAAATGCATTTCGGCAGTAGGAAATCACATGAACGCTTTGGTCGGATCGCTCCTGGACGTTGTCAGCACGGCACTCTACCTCTATTCGATGGTCATCATCGCAAGCGCCATTTTTTCATGGCTCTATGCGTTCAACATCGTGAATTCGAACAACCAGGTGATCAACACCATCGGCCGCGTTCTCTATAATCTGACGGAGCCTGCGCTGCGGCCGATCAGACGCTTCATGCCGGATCTGGGCGGCATCGATATCTCGCCCGTCATTCTGCTGCTGATCATCATGTTCCTGCAGAGTTTCATCGCCCGCATCGCCTTTTCCATGTAAGCAAAAAGCCCGAACGTGAAGTCCGGGCTTTTCTGCGTTCCAATTTCCACAGGTGGGAATCCTAGTCTTCCAGCTGCCGCGCCTCGTCCGGCAGCATGATCGGTATGCCGTTGCGGATCGGATAGGCGAGCTTTGCCGATCGTGAGATCAGTTCCCTGGCCTCGGCATCATATTCCAGCGTCGTCTTGGTCACCGGGCAAACGAGAAGCTCAAGCAGCTTCCGGTCGACCGGGCGTTCGGGTGTGTCGTTCATCGGAAAAATTCCTCTCAGGACGGTCCACGCGAGGCAGCCTACTGCAGCGTCGAGCCGCCATCGTTCTGTGACCGTGCCAGATCCATCTCGGTGATGGCAATGAGCGTTTCGGCGCGCGTCTTCAGGTCGCGGGCTTCCAGCAGCGCCTGTTTCTCCTGCGGGCCGTATGGGCACATCATGCATAGTGCATTGACCAGCACCTCGGTCTCCGCTTCCGACACGCTTTGCCAGTCCGCTTCCAGGTTGTTGGCATCGAGATAGTCGCGCAGGGTCTTGAGAAGCCCGTTGCGGTCGACATCCTCCTCGCCGTCACCACAGGTCAGATCGGTAGCAAACGGTGCGAAATCGCATTCGACCTCCCGGAATGCGCTATAGGTGGTCAGCTCCTTGCCGAGCGCAAAACGGGTGACGCCCTGAAGGGTAATCAGGTAACGGCCGTCGCCGGTTTCCTGAAAACTCGTCAGCCGGCCGACACATCCGACATTTGCCAGCGCCGGGGCATCGGACTGTGCGGACGCGGCCTCGGAGGCGGGCTGTACCATGCCGATCAGGCGGTTGCCGGACAGGGCGGCGTCGATCATGTCGAGGTAACGCTGCTCGAAGATGTTCAGCGGCAGCTGTGTTCTGGGCAGCAGCAGCGCGCCGGAAAGCGGGAAGACGGGCAACACGGGGGGCAGATCCGCGATCGTTTCGTATATGGCATTTCCCGCCTGCATTTCCTGGCCTTTTTTTGTTGTGTTCGTTCAGGCACCGGTGCTTGGAACCGGTCTTACCCGGTTATGTGTGTCATTCCGCGCGATCGTCAAGAAAACAGAACCGCCGAGAGTTTCCGCCGGCCGTAGTTGCTGGCCGGATCCTTGAACCCCCAGGCTTCGAAGAACTGCAGCAGCTGCTTGCGGGCGGCGTCCTCGTTCCATTCGCGTTCCCGGCGCACGATCTCGATCAGCTGGTCAACCGCGCCTTCCTTGTCCCCCTTGCCGTTGAGGCCGAGGGCGAGGTCGAAGCGCGCCTGGTGATCCAGCGGATCCTTTGCGATACGGTCCTGGAAATCGGCAAGATCCCCGAGTGATGCGGCCTGCTCGGCTAGATCCAGTGCCGCTTTCGCCGCCACGTAGGCCTCGTCGGAGCGCTTGTCTTCGGGCACCAGTTCGAGCGCCTGTTTCGCACGGTCGAGTTCTTCCGCGCCGAGATAACACTGCGCGAGGCCGGAAATGGCCTTCACGTTGTCCGGTTCCATCTGCATGACGGCGCCGAACATCTGGGCGGCCTGCGGAAAGTCGTTTTCCGCCAGAAGAGCCGCGCCCTGTTCCAGGTAGGCGTCGGTCTGGTTCGCCGGGGCCGGCCCGGCCAGCTTCTCGATGAATTCCTTGACCTGGCTTTCCTGCTGCGCGCCCATGAAGCCGTCCACCGGCTGGCCGTCCTTGAAGGCGACCACGGCGGGAATGGACTGGATGCCCATCTGCCCGGCGATTTCCGGATGATCGTCAATATTCATCTTCGCCAGCTTGACCGTGCCGCCGGCCGCCTTGACCGCGGCCTCGATAATCGGCGTCAGCTGCTTGCAGGGTCCGCACCAGGGCGCCCAGAAATCGACGAGCACGGGCTGGTGCCGGGAGGCTTCCAGTACGTCGGCCATGAAGGTCTGCGTGGTGACGTCGAACACCAGGTCACCGCCGGATGCGCCGTTTCCACCGCCGTCGCCGCCGCCGCCGAAACCACCGCCCTGGCCGCCGTAACCGCCCCCCATGCTGGCACCGAATCCGCCGCCGACCTGGCCGCCGACGCTGTAGTTGCCATTGCTCATTTGCCCGCCTCGTGTTTTCCGGCCGTGGATTTCACACCGGCCAATCTCGCATCTTGACTATTCGAATCTGCTCCTAACATGGAGCCGCCGCGCTTGAAATACAAACTCCCGTATCGGGAGCGTCAGAATTCGGCATCGTTTATGGGGCCCATGCCTTAGAGGCCGGCTTCCTTGGCCTGTTCGCTGACGGCAAGAACGCGGGGCTCGTGACCGCAGGCTTCGGCGAATTTCAGGAGATCCGCCGCGCTGATCGCCGTCGTCGCATCATTCTTGAGCGGGTGATAGTTGAGGATGTCGTGCTGCATCATCGCCGCATCGAACACGGGCGTGACCCGCAGGCTGCCGCGGTCGTTGATCAGCGAGAACGGTGTCACCGATCCGGGTTCAACGCCCAGAACCTCCATCAGGAGATCCGCATTGCCGAAGGACACCCGGCCCTGGGCACCGACGATCTGGTGCACCTTCTTCAGGTCGATCTCCGCGTCGTGGAGCGCGACGATCAGGAACAGCCGGCCCTTCTTGTCCTTGACGAACAGGTTTTTCGTGTGCCCGCCCGGGATCCGGTCGTGCAGGTCGCCGGATTCGGCCACGGTGAAAACGGGCTGGTGATCGACGGTGGAAACCGTAATGCCGAGTTCGGCCAAGAAGGACAGGAGGTCGTCGCGCGTCGCTGGCATGTTTTTTCCCGGGATAGTGTCTGGTTCAGGCTGTTTAGCGCGATTGCCCGTCCTGCGACAAGCGGAAACCGATCGGAAAAACGCCTGTTTTCTGCCGGTTTTTCCTTGCCGCCCGGTCGGCAGTCCTCAAAAAGACACCTAAAAAAATTTCTTCAATTTCCTTGTTGCAATCCGTCCCGGCTTGGTCCATATACTGCGCCACCGACGCGGAGGCCGGACGGCCCGAGCGCAGGAACACTATGCGGGTGTAGCTCAGGGGTAGAGCACAACCTTGCCAAGGTTGGGGTCGTGGGTTCGAATCCCATCGCCCGCTCCAGATTTTGCAAAGGCCTACGAGAAATCGTGGGCCTTTTGCTTTTGCAGAAAACCCTCTCGTTCACAGTTCTATTCACACTTCTGGATTTCCACCCAAGGTTGGCAAGGTGCGCTTAGCTGTGCTCTGGCAGATGTGCTCGACCCCTGAGCGACACCAGTATTTCGAGTGTGTGCACTTGGACATGCGTAAAAAGGTACCGCCTACTCATTGTCGACTTTGGGCGGAAGGCGGACTCTTGGTGCGGGTTGAGTAAATGTCTGCACTGCGGACGGAGCCGACTTTGGAGCAAATTTAACCAATGGCCGCTTTTTCAGGTTGCTGATGAAGCGGAAAACAGCATGTGCGGGGAGCTAACCTTCGCTGCAGTTGCGATTTGATCGAGCCATCAGACAATCAGCTTACGTTCGTTAAAAATTCGAGTTGTTGATCGTCTCGCGCCGCAGGATGTTGGTAAAGTGCCCAGTGCAAGAAATACTTTGGGCTGCAGTAAGGGTCGGTGGCCGAAATACACAGACGTTGATGGAGGCGTGGAGCGCATCAAAATATTCCCGGATCCACGCGCGTTTACATGGCAGGCCAATCTGCTGCGATTGCCGTGTAAAGTATCGGACCGCTCAGATGCCCTCAAGGGCTAACGCGCGCTGCGATCAAGCTGCATGGCCAAAAAATCCAGAAAGCTGCGCACCTTGGCAGGCAAAAAATGTCGATTGGCGTAGATGGCATAAAGCGGGACGGTCGGCGGGGCGACGTCTGGCAAGACCAATTCCAACCGGCCGGCTGCCACGTCATCGGCCGCCAGCCAGTCCGGCAAAAACGCAAAGCCCATCCCGGCGAGGGCGGTTTGGTAGATCAAGGTTTCGTTGCCGCTTTTCAGAACCGGGCGCGTCGTGATGTCTAGAGCGTCGTTCCCTGATCCAAAGCGGATGCGCCCGTTGTCCGCCACTTCGGCATAAACCAAGAACGGCGCGCCATTGAGGTGCTCTGCCGAAGCGGGACGTCCTGTCCGATCCAGAAACGCGGGCGCTGCGACCAGAAGAAAGGACACATCCCCAACCTTGCGCGCGATCAGATCTTCCTCAAGCGATTGCGACACGCGCAGGGCCAGGTCAAACCCGTCCTCCACCAGATTGATGCGCCGCCCCGTCAGATCCGCATCCAGTTCCACGCCGGGGTGGGCTTCGGTATAGGCCGCAAGAAAGCGCGCGAAGCGTGGGTTTGCCATCCACACCGGCAGCGTCAGGCGCAGGGTGCCTTTCGCTTCGTTCGTGGTGTTGGACAGCTGCGCTTCCGCTTCGTCTAAGCCTTGCAGCAACGGGTCGACCGTCTTGAGATACTCCGCCCCGGCCTCGGTCAGGCTGACATTGCGGCTGTTGCGGTGAAACAATCGCGCAGCCACACGCGCCTCAAGGCGTTGAATGTGCTTGCTGGCCATCGCGGGCGACAGGCCGAGCCGGTCCGCACCCTTCGAAAAGCTTAAGGACGCCGCCACGGCCGCAAACACCCGAAGGCTGGTCAGTTGATCCATCAATCATTTCTCCTGAGGAAATGAAGTGACAATATCTTACGGAATGATCTCGCGGGAGGAAAGATGTATCTCCGTCCCATCAAAGTTTACCCACAGCATGCGTACAAAGGAACACGACATGACAACTGTTGATGAGATCGCGACCCCGCCCAGCAAAGGCTGGCATATCGGCCTTTGGGTCGCACAAATTGCGCTGGCCGCGCTTTACGGTATGGCCGCTTATATGAAGCTGCTGATGTCCCCCGCCGACCTTGTGGCCATGGGGCTTTTGTGGGTTGAAAACGCACCACTGCTCTTCGTCCGCGCCATAGGCTTTGCAGAGTTATTGGGTGTGATTGGCCTGATCCTACCGGCTGCCACACGTATCCGGCCCGACCTGACCGTCATGGCCGCTTGGGGACTTCTGGTCGTCCAGATCCTTGCGATTGGCTTCCACATGATCCGCGGCGAATTCTCCGTCCTTGGCTTCAACGCAATCTACCTCGCCTTGTGTGTTCTGGTGATCTGGGGCCGCAGCAAAAAAGCCCCAATCGCGCCGCGCAGCTAAGCTACAATCCACAGGAGGCCGACATGGACACAGACGCCCTAACGCTCGCTCGCGAACGCGCAGCCCATAACCTGCCCGAGCGTTTGGCCTGGGGGCCGCTGACCTTGTCGGTCACCGATCTGGACCGGTCCGTTGACTTCTGGACCCGGGTCATTGGCTTCGTCCCCCGTCCGAGCGAAGCCGGTGGGACGGCCCTTGGCACCCCGGATCGAACGCTGGTGCTGCTTCGCCCCGGGGCCACAGGCCCGGTCGCGCAGGGTCATGCGGGGATGTATCACGTCGCCTTTGGCATGGCCTCCCAAGCGGAATTCTCGCGCCGGATCCGCCACTTTGCGGCGCTTGGTATCGGCTTCTCGCCGGTTGACCATCTGATGTCAAAGGCGCTCTACCTCAGCGACCCGGATGGGCACGGCATTGAAATCGCGTGGGAAACGCCAGAACGCTTTGGCCGGTTCAGCAACGAGGGCGGGCGGTTCACGTTGATCGACGCGGACGGCAACACCCACAGCGGGCGCGAGCGCTTGGATTTGACGGCAGAACTGGGTCTGGCCGATGGGACCGACCCCGCCTTGCCGCTCCACCGTGACACGACCGTCGCGCATCTGCATCTGCACGTGCCGGGCTTAGATCCCGCGCTCGACTGGTTCGAGGGGATCGGCTTTGCCCGCAACCTGCTCTTACCCGGCTTTGGCATGGCGGATATGGGCGCAGGTGCGCCTTACACGCACCGGCTGGCGGTCAATATCTGGGCCGGACCGGGGGCAAAGCCCGCGCCAGACGGGACCGCCCGGCTTTTGGAGTACACGCTTTACACCCCGGATCCCGAGGCTTTCGAGCGGGCGAAATCACAGTTGACTGAAGACGAGCAAACCGGCCTGCTGAGCGGCGCAGACCCAGCCGGCGCCACCTTGAACTTGCACCTCAAGCCCCCGAAAATCGAGACCGAGGACGCAGCATGACCGTCCCGCAAGCCTACCGCCCCGCCCAAATCTGGCTGCACTGGATCGTCGTTTTGGGCGTCATCCTTCAAATCGCGATACACGAACCCATCGTCCGGGTCCTTGCTGCCAGAGACGCAGGGACCGCGGCGGATGCATCAGACGTCACCCTGGCTTGGGTCCATGTCAGCATTGGCAGCGTCATTATGTTGGCGGTCATCGCGCGGTTGATTTTGCGGTGGCGGCACGGCGCGCCGGCCCATGTGCCTGGCATGTCCGAAACACAGGGCCGACAGGCCAGCGCGATGCATGCGGCCCTTTATGGCCTGCTGCTTGGCATGGTCGTGACCGGCATGCTGACCTGGAATGGCATTGCACCTTTGGGCAGCGTTCACTTTGCGATCAATATCGCGCTGTTCTTTGCAGCACTCGCCCATGCAGCGGCCGCGATTTACAATCAGATCGTCCGCAAAGACGGCACGTTGGCGCGTATGAAGCCTCGGTTCCGGGTTTAAAGCCATGCTGACCTACCAAGAACGAAAACCCAAATCAGGCCGGGTGAAGAGCCTTGTGGTCTTGCTCCATGGGTTTGGCGCTGACGGCAGCCGCATGATGCCGCTAGCGGATAATTTGTCGGCCGGGCTTCCCGACACCGCTTTTGTCGCGCCTGACGCGCCGGACCTTGTGCCCGGCAAGCCGACAGGTCGCATGTGGTATTCGATCCCGGAACTCGGTGGCTCCACCCCCGCAGAGGCTGATGCCCGGCTTCTGTTGGCGGCAGCGGAACTTGATGCGTTCCTTGATCACATTCTGGCGCAAACAGGCCTTCCCTCGCTGGCGGTCGGCCTTTTGGGGTTTTCTCAAGGGGCGGGTTTGGCATATCAGGTTGGGCCGCGCCGGTTCGCGCAACTGGGCGGCATCGTTACGATTGCAGGCCGCATGAAGCGCAAGGACGCCTTGCCTGCCGAAGCCAGCACCAAGCCCCCCTTCCTGATCTTGACCGGCGCGGAAGATAAATTGCTGAGCCGTCGTGAAACCGAAACTGCCACCACCGCCCTACGCCAAATCGGCAACCCGGTGGAACATGTCGTCATGCATGGAACAGGTCACGACATATCGCACGCAGGAAAAGAGGCGATAACCGCCTTTCTTGGTGGCGCCTTCGCTCAAAGTTGAACAGCGCGGGTCGCACACTGTTCGACTAAGGTCAAAGACCGAAGAACCGCGAAAGCATGTGAATTTCGATT
Source organism: Roseibium sp. (assembly GCF_965229775.1). Taxonomy (GTDB): domain Bacteria; phylum Pseudomonadota; class Alphaproteobacteria; order Rhizobiales; family Stappiaceae; genus Roseibium. Next base: position 1,328,444 of record NZ_OZ245929.1, on the reverse strand, counting down.
GTTATTTCCGACAGTTCAGCACTTGGAACATTATGGCGGGACAAAAGCGCCGGACGTTTGGAAAAGAGCTTGTATCCTTTGCCGTTCTTGTCGCCGTTCGCTGCAGGCGCAAAGCGTCCAACACAGGTTCTGGCAGGGGCGAAGCGAAAACATGCTGTGTCCTCAGTGCGGGCACCCGCGGCCAATATCTTTATGCGCGGCAGCAAATGACAGCTTCGAAGCAGTGCACGCACGAGGTTTGAGCGGCAGGTTTGGGCCAAGATTTCAGGGTCAGTTTTGTCCGCTCCCCGAAAGCGGACTTTGGCTGCGATGCAGCATTGTCGGTAAAATGGGCTCCTTCCAGACATTCGCTGCGATAAAAACAAACGTCCGCTCCGGGCCGTTTTCAACCAATTCTCGTCAGGGCGTAGTGAGTTGAAAAAGCCGCCTTTCGGGCGGCTTTTTTCGTTTTATCGGCTGTTTGCGTTGGTGCCTTGAGAGGCAAGCCACCCGCCGTCACGCGGCGGGCTGGTTTTCGCGGATGATGCGGAAACCCGGGCCTTCGATGTCTTCGGAGGGTTTCGGCATGAACGGGGCCGCGAGGAGCGCAAGGCCGGTGGCCGCGAGGGCGAACATGGCCAGCAGGGCCATGACCACCAGGCCGAGACCGGCCAGCGCGCAGCCGACAAACAGCGCAACGGCGGCCGCGGCGGCGGAGGTGATTTTTGCAAGAACGGTTTTCATCAGTGAATTCTCCATATTCATGATCTCTTCGATAATCCTGATATGGAGCCCGGGGTTTTCGCCTGCCTGACCGCAAGTTTACATTTCTGTAAAGTTGAGCGTGACGCGCAGGCCGTTCGGATTGTTTTCCGACAGAAGCAGTTTCGCGTCGTGACGGTCTGAGACGGCGCGCACCAGCGCCAGGCCCAGTCCCGTGCCGTCGCTTTCGCGGGCCGTGTCCAGCCGGACCATCGGCTTGACGATTTCCGCAAACTCGGACGGATCGACGCCATCGCCGTCGTCGGCCACGCCGATCGCGCCGCCATGGGCAAACAGCGTCACCCGGTCGCCCCCGTGCACCAGGGCGTTCTGAATGAGGTTCGCCAGCGCCTGGACCAGCATCTGCCGGTCGGCGAGGACGGTTGCGGGAGCGGTCAAAGAAAGGTCGAGATGCTTGCCGCTGTCCTCGATCACCGCCTCGTATATCGCCGCGATTTCTTCCACCAGATCCCCGAGCGCGACCGGTCCGAACCCCTCCCGGCCGACGCCAGCCTCGATCCTGGCAATCCGCATGATGGTGTCGAAAATGCCCGAAAGCCGTTCGGCTTCTTCGAGCGCCGCGCCGCGCTCCTCCCCGTCCGGCATCATTTCCAGCCGGGCCCTCAGACGGGCAAGCGGGGTCCTGAGGTCATGGGCAAGGCTTGCGCTCAGATGGCGGGTCTGCGCCACCAGGCGCTCCAGTTCGCCCGCCGTCCTGTCGAGGCGGCGGGCCAGATCATCCAGGTCATCGGAGGAGCGCGCGGTGCCCGTGCGCGCTTTCAGGTCGCCATCGGCCAGCCGGCCGAGCGTTTCGTTGATCTTCTTCAGGCGCCGCTGTGCCAGATATCCCGCGCCCAGGCCGATGGCGAGCGCGATCGCCACCACGACACCCGCCGTCGTCCACAAGATACGGCCGAGAAGCTCGAGTGCGTCGAGACTGTCATCGAGCGGCACGGCTATGAGGACAGGTTCGCCTTCGCTGTCTTCGGTGATCAGGACGCGCCAGGCTTCCGACCGCCTGAAATCCTTTTCCAGGCTGACGGTTCCGCCGCCCCGTTCGGCGACGCGGGCGAAGGCCTTCGGCAGACCGCCGAGACCGGAGACCGGCCGGATGATCACCGAAAATGCGTCGCGTTCCATGTCATCGGCCTCAACGGCGGCGGCGAGGCCCGCAAGCGAGGTATCCACCCGCTGCAGCACGGCGTCCCGGCCGAGCGTCAGCGCCACGATGATCGCAACCGCCATGCCGACGGCAAACAGGCCGGACAGCAGCAGCGTCAGCCGCAGAGCCGAGGAGCGGACCAGCCAGCGGACGGGCGCGATGAGCCTACCTGCCAAAGACATAGCCTTCGCCCCGCCTGGTCCGGATCAATTCCTCGCCGAAAGGTTTGTCGATCTTGGCGCGCAGGCGGCTGATATGAGTTTCGACGACGCTGGTCGTGGGGTCAAAGCTCATGTCCCAGACCTGTTCCAGCAACATCGTGCGGGTGACCAGCCGGCCGGGGCGGCGCATGAAATATTCCAGAAGCTTGAATTCCTTGGCCATCAGTTCGATGGTCCGGCCCTGGCGCTCGCAGTTGCGTGAAAGAAGGTCGAGGCTCAGATCCGCGAACCGGAGCACGGTCGGTTCGCTTGTTTCCGACGCCGTGGTCTCCCGCCTGCGGCCGAGCGCGTTCACGCGCGCCGACAGTTCGACAAAGGAAAAGGGCTTGGTGAGATAGTCGTCGCCCCCCGCCTCGAACCCTTCAACGCGCGAGTCGACTTCGCCGAGCGCCGTCAGGAACAGCGCAGGCGTTGTGTCCTTGGAGGCACGCAGCGATTTCAGCACCGCGAGCCCGTCCAGACCCGGGACCATGCGGTCGAGGATCAGGACGTCGTAGTCCTGGCCCATGGACGCGAGCAGGGCTTCCTTGCCGTCCGTGAAATGATCGACGACATGGCCCTCTTCGCGCAACCCGCCGGCGACCCATGGTCCGAGATCCCGGTCGTCTTCAAGAAGTAGAATTCGCATGTCTTTCCATAGGCTGTTTCCGTCCGGGGAAAAAGGCCGCCGTTTCCGGCAGCCTTTTCGCGGGACCCTGTTCCGTCAATTGGGTTCCCTGTCAGCTTTTGTTTTAGCCCGCAGACTTGTCGTCGTCATCATCGTCATCGTCATCGTCGCCATCCGCTTCGACTTCCAGGACAGCCCCGGTTTGCGCGTCGATTTCGACTTCCATTTCCTGTCCGTCGGCGGTCAGGATCTCGATCTCGTAGACCTGCTTGCCGTCCTCCTGCTCCAGCTCGGTTTCCTGAACCGTACCGGCAACCTCGCCCAGCGCGATTTCAACGGCCTTGGCTTCATCCACGGCGACCGCCGCAGGGGTGGTCTGTGCCGTGGCGGCGCCGAGCGCGCCCGTCACCAGAAGGACGCCTGCCGCAACAGTTCCGCAGATCAGTTTCTTGTCCATGATAGTTCTCCATCTTCGCGTTTGCAGAAAGGCACCGCGCCTTTCGATGACCTGAAGATGGACGGCGCAGCTTACGCTCGCCTGCACCCGACTTTACAATTGTGTAAAGAACGCGATTGCCGGTCTGGCTGGGTTGAAATGGCAGTATGACAAGCCGCGGGCCAGTGCCGCTTGCAGACTAGCCGGTCCGCTGCTTCACCAGGCGTTCGCGCCACATCATGTAGAGGCCCGAGAACACGATCAGGGCGGTGCCGGCCAGCATCGAAAGGCCGGGGCGTTCGCCGAACACCGCCATGCCCAGGATCACCATGAAAAGAAGCCGCGCATAGCGAAAGGGCGCGACGACGGACAGGCTGGTCGAGCGGATCGACGCGGTGAGCAACAGGTATCCGAGCGAGCCCAGCAGGACGATGGAGACGAGAAACACCCAGTCCGCCTCCGGCGGCAGAAAGGTGTCCCCATCCAGCACGATCCATGCCATGGCAAAAGGCAGGGCGGTGAGCGCCGAATAGGCCGCCAGGCTGGCAGATGCCATGTCGGGCGGGGTCATGCGCGTCGTCAGATCGCGAACGGACAAGCCGACCATCGACAGAACCGCCCACAGGGACACGGCGTCGAAGCCGTCGGCCCCCGGTTGCACGATCAGGAGAACGCCGGCAAATCCGAGCGCGATCGTGCTCCAGCGGCGCCAGTTCACCTTCTCACCGAGAAACACGACGGCGCCCAGTGCCACCAGCAGAGGCGTCGCCTGGATGATCGCCCCGACCGCGGAAAGCGGAACGAGCGCCAGGGCCATGACCATGCCGACCATGGCCACGACTTCAGCGAGATAGCGGACGAGGAAAACCGGCGCGAAGATCCGGCGATCCATCAGCCGTGCGCCCTGCAGCTTGGCGATCAGGCAAAACATGACCGACCCGCCGGCCATCATCAGGAACATGATCTGCGGTGGTGCGACCGATTCCGAAACCAGTTTGATCAGGGTATCGGCCATTGCGAATGCGCCCATGGAAAGGACCATCAGGATGATGCCGCGCAAATTCGACTCGGTGGCCTGGTTCATGGAGCTCCGCTGCTTCGGTTTCGGCCACTGACCTTTAAACGCATATGTACCCGATTTGCGAGGAACGGCAACAGCCGGCAGGAGCGCCGCCGGAAAAGGGTGGAATTCGGTCGCTCGTTTTCCGGCCGGGCAAATTGCCATTGCGTGTTTTACAGGGCGCTCTGGCATTTATACACTGACGTAGCGTTAAATCTCTTTGCGCGCCAAAGGCACCGTTTCGCCCGTGTTTGTTTCGATTGGACCCCTGTTGTGAACGTCATACCCGTAGACCCCGAGACCTTTCAGCCGGCACTTGATGCGGCGTGTGCCGGCGACAGGATACAATTGACACCTGGGATCTACAGCGGCGTCTACACCATCAGCCGCCGGCACGGCGCCGCCAGCCGGCCCATCGTGATCGAGCCCGCGCCGGGTGTCGATCCGAAGGACTGCGAAATCAGCCGGGGCGTGAGCGCGGACGAGTTTCGCCTCCCGGCCAATCGGCTGGCGCAGTACGCGCTCGAGATCGGATATGATTTTCCCGGCCTTTATCCCTGGATCGATGATGCCAGCCTGCGGATCTACCGGTGCCAGCACGTGGTGGTGCGCGGCCTGACCTTTTCGAAGTCCTGGCCGACGCACGTCTTCATCGAATCGGCCGCCGATATCAGCCTTCAGGACTGCGCCTTTGAAGATGCGACCTTCTGCATCGGTGCGCTGGGCGCTGTCACGCGGGATATCCTGATCGAGAATTGTATCTGGACACAAGACACGGTTCCTGACCGCTTGTGGCAACAGATCCCGTGGTTCCGCGTGCATGGCGAAGAGGTTGACGCTGAAAAGGACTACCGTCTGTTCGACGGGGATTTCTTCCGGTCCAATGAAATCTCCGGCGGCGTCACGATCCGCCACTGCACGATCAAGGCGGCGTTCAACGCGATACACGGGTTCAACACCTCGGCCCAGGCCGCACTCAACCGTGACTTTCACATACACCACAACAGGTTCGAGCAGATCCGGGACAATGTGTTCGAACCGGAGGACGGCGCGTCGAACTGGTGGTTCCACCACAACGACATGATCGACGTTCACAAGTGGTTTTCAATCGAATGCGCGACGCGCGGACCGATGTACATCTTTTCCAACACGGGATCCTTCCGCACACAGCAGGGGCCGGACCCATCACAGGGCGAAAAGGACGACAACAGGGGCGGTGCGGTCTTCAAACCTATCAAGAAGGTCGCGCGTGCAACGGGACCTTTCAGCGGGCTTTACGTGTTTCACAACAGCTTCATCACCCGGTCCAGCTACATCAAGAAGGGGCTCCTGCCAGGCCTCAGCCACAGGAACAACGCCATCGCCTATGCGCCGGCTAAAGGGGAAACGCCAAGGAAAAACGGCTTTTTCGGCAAGGTTCTCGAGCCGGAATACGACAAGCGGTTCACGTCCAGCTGGTCCCGGTGGACCATCGATTTCGACGGCGACGTCGTTGAGTTTCCGGCCTTTGCAGCCGAGATTCTCGCTGCCAGGTACCCGCTTGGAAAAAACACCAATGACCAGGGGCCGGACTTTGCAGGGGCGGGCCATACGCCTCAGGAGTTCGAGCTGACTGCAAACAGCCCGGCAAGAGGAGCATCGATCCCCTTCAGCATCTTGCTCCCCTCAGGTGATTGGTCTTCACCCGGGGGCCTGAATGTGGGTGCCTTGCAGGGTCCCCCCGGATCTCCTGCAAGCGATCGCTTTCAAGGTCCCGTATTCCAGCCGAGCCTCGAAGAACGGCACTATGACACGTTTGTTGGGGTCTAGGCTGAGCGATTACCCGCACTCCGCCCGCGGCGCCGGATAGAGCAGGAAGACGCGGTCGTCGCTTTGCATCAGGTCCGGTGAGAAATCATCGCCTTCGACCATGAGGCGGTCGACGATGGACATGCGCAGGTTCTGGCCGCGGAGGGTGAACCGGATGCGGCCACCGTCGCCTTCCGTTGCGCAAGACCCGTCGGCGCGGCAATAGGCGAAGCTCTGGTAAAACCGCCCGTCCCTGAGCGTAAACCCAAATTTCAGCACGATCGCATAGTCGTCCGGGCGCATGGTCGGGTCCGCGGTGAACCAGATGTGCGCGACCTTCTGTCCGGGATGTCCGGCAAGATGATCCGCCGAATACACCCGTGAATAGCAGGACCCGTCGGCGAACCGTTCGGCAAAGCCTTGCGCTTCGGCGGTCTCCAGTCCTGTAAACAGACCGGCGGTCACCAGTGCAGCCAGAAGAGCTTTCCAGCTTGCAGCAAATGATCTTCCAGGCACGAAGTGTTCCTTTCGACGTTTGTTCGTTGGTCTCGGCAACGCCGCAGCATAGCATCTTGACCGTGGAAACGGTTTCGCGAACCATTTCCACGTTCCTGACCCCAGCGCTGAAAGAGGCCGGAGGCGTAGACATGTCCGTCAAGACCAGCAACACCCGCGTTGTCCTATCTTTCGTTGACGCGTTCAACGCAGCGGATCATCAGACCATGGCGTCCTGTCTCGCTGATGAGCTCGTGGCAGAGGTGACGCAGAAGGATGGCAGCACGAAGCAAGTAAAGAGCCGGGACGCCTACATGAACCTGATCGCGCAACTGGATATCGGGACCGTTCGCCCGAGCCTGACGATCACCCAGATTGCCGAGGTCAATAAAGACCAGGTGTTGGCGATGTTCGAGGTACGGGCGGTGCGCAAGGGCCGAAAGCTGCACAACTTCGCAGCCTACCTCATGACCATACACGGTCAGCAGATAAACAGGATCTGGATGGTTGAGGCACTGCCTGAAGAGAGCGACACATTCTGGTCCGCCTGATACCGGTGTATCAAAGGATTTCGACCGGAAATTACGGGAGAGGTTGTGGCAACGCCGTGTGTGACTTTAAGATTTCAAGGCACTGAAACGATTTGTGTTTTCAGATAAATCTCGGTGCAGCTGCGTGCTCGTTTTGGAAGCGGCACGACAAGTCGTCTAAAATTTGAGGTAAAACGCAGCAGTGGCCTGAACGAAGTATCAGGGAGACTGCGCTACCTTGTGCATACATTACATGGAGGGACGGCGGACTTTGCAGTCTTCTGGTGATGTTGCCTTGCTGTAGTACCCACTTTGCGCGGCGGAGCCCCCCCGGCTCCGCCGTTGTTCATTCAGCCCTCGCCTCAAAAATCGACTTTCAGGAACTGGCCGTTTTTCGCATCCGACAATTCGGCCGTGTCGAGTGCGGCCTGGAGACGAGCGCCATGGGCGAAATCCGGCTCCGGTCCGGCCTTGGCCAGAATGGCATCCGCGAACCTTTCGTAGACGGTCGGAACCGGTTCGGCGGCGACCTCTTGCCAGCGGGCTTCCGTCAGATCCGCTCCCCGGCAGATGCGCAGGCTCTCTCCGCGTTTTTCAAAGAGAACCTCCAGGCCGCCCTTGTCGCCATAGAGACGCAGGCGCAGATCGTTGAGGTGGCCGGAGGCAAAGCGGGTCGCGGTGATCGTTCCAAGCGCTCCGTTTTCAAGTTCCGCCTGCATGGTGAAGCTGTCATTGGCATCGAGCGGATAGTCGCCGATCCGGTTGCCTTCCGCCTTGTCGAAGGTCTTCAGGCGGCAGGACAGTTCCCGAACCGGGCTTTGCGCGGCAAAGGTTGCGAAATCCAGGATATGGATACCGACATCGCCGAGCACGCCTTTCGAGCCGTGCTCCCTCGACAGACGCCACAGCCACTGGCTTTGCGTGCGCCAGTCGCCCCAGGCCGGCTGTGTCAGCCAGCTTTGCAGGTAGGACGCCTCGAAATGCCTGAGAGCGCCGATTTCTCCCGCGGCGACCAATTGAGCCGCCTTCTGCAGAACGGCGACATCCCTGTAACTCAGGTTGACCATGCCGACGACGCCCTTGTCCCCTGCCAGCGCGGTCATCTCGGCAGCGTCGGCGACATTGGTCGCAAGCGGCTTTTCACACAGAACGTGTTTTCCGGCATGGAGAAGCTGCAGGGTCGTCGGATGGTGGGCGGCGTCAGGCGTCACGTTCGAAACGGCGTCGAATTCGCCCCAGGCGATCGCGTCTTCCAGATCCTCGAACCGGTGCGGGATCGCATATTTGTCACAGAAACCGGCGAGCATCTCCGGGCGCCGGTCGACGCCCGCGACGATCTCGACCTCCGGGTTCTTCCCAAAGGCGGCGGCGTGATTTCCCGCCATGTTGCCGGTTCCCAGGATGAGAAGGCGGATCGGACGATCAGATGAGGACATGGGAAACTCCGTCCTGCTGTGAAACGGGAGCCGGCGCCGGAGGCGCCGGGTCATTGACATCTTCGATCAGCGGAAACCTTCTTCGCCGTCGGCGTGAAGTTTCGGCCCGCGCTCCTCTATTTTTTCAGGCGCGGCATCGACGGGAACATTCGGTGCGGCATTCGGATCTGTGATCCTCGCCATCGGGTTGAAGGCCCATTTGACGCCGTTCTTCAGAACGGTCTGGACCGTCGTGTCGTGATAGGTCGGGTAGGTTTCGTGTCCGGGACGGAAATAGAAAATGTTGCCCGCACCGCGCCGGTAGGTCAGGCCGGACCGGAAAACCTCGCCGCCCTGAAACCAGCTGATGAAAACCGTTTCCAGCGGTTCGGGCACGCCGAAAGGCTCGCCATACATTTCTTCCATCTCCAGTTCGAAACTGTCCGGAAGGCCCCGGGTGATCGGATGGTTCCGGCTGGTGACCCAGAGACGTTCCCGCTCGCCGGCCTCGCGCCAGGTCAGGTTGCAGGGACTGCCCATCAGGCGCTTGAACGGTTTGGCGAAATGGGCGGAGTGCAGAAACATCATGCCCATGCCGGACCAGACAGCGTCGCAGACCCGGTCGACGACCTCGTCGGCGACGTCGCCATGGGCCGCGTGACCCCACCACACCAGAACGTCCGTTCCGGCGAGCCGTTCTTCGGTCAGTCCGTGTTCGGGGTCCTGCAGGGTTGCCGTTGTTGCATTGATTTCCGGATCGGTATTCAGCGCATCGGCGATGCATTGATGCATGCCGTCCGGATAGGTGCGGGCGACGATGGTATTGTGCTGCTCATGGACGTTCTCGCCCCAGACCAGGGTTCTGATCGGCATGGCCGTTTCTCCAGGTTCAGTCGACATTTCAGGAAGGGCGCCTCTACTTTCAAAGCGCTTTGAATAGCGCTAACACGCCATTTTTGGAGTGTCAATCTGCGACCGTTCAAGCAAGCCGATTCGTGCGCAGGACGGTGTGACTGCGCGCCGCATCGCGTTCCTGGGGAATGATCTATATACAAACCATACTATATGGTATGGAAAGGAATTTGACATGAATGTTCTTCTCATGATTGCGGCGGCCCTCTCCGGACTAACGTTTCTGATCCACACGTTTCTCGGGGGGCGGGAGATCGCAGTGCCCCTGCTGCGCGCGCCTGATCTCGAACCCGTGCCGAAATATGTGAGCTATTACTGCTGGCATATCGCGACGATCGTTCTCGCCGCGATGGCGGCGATGTACGGGCTCGCGGCCCTTTATCCGCAAAGCTGGGAACTCGGATGGATGGCCACGGGCCTTGCGCTCGCGTTCTGTTTCCTGGGATTGGCGCTTCCCCCGTTGAAGAAACAATCCTACAAGGCAATGCCGCAAGGTTGGCTGTTCCTGCCGATCGCGCTGCTGGGCATTGCCGGTGGAGTTTGATGGAGCCAAGAAAGCGATTTGCGAAAGAGGACTGGCTGGACCTGGGGCTGCAACGCCTTGCCCGGGATGGCGGAGTTGCGCTGACGGTCGATGCCATGTGCGAAGCCGCAAACCGGACACGCGGTTCTTTCTATCACCACTTCGAGGACCACGGCGCCTTTCTGGAGGCGCTGTTCCTGGCATGGAAACAACGCAACACGCTGGACGTTGCGGATGCGATCCTGCAACAGCCGCAGGACAAGCGTGCGCAGACCCTGTCCGACATCGCCAACATGCTGGATCAGGATCTCGAAAGAGCCGTGCGCCAGTTCGCACAGGCCAACGGCATCGCGCGGGCGATCGTCGAAGAGGTCGACGGCATCAGAACGGAGTTCGTCGTCGGTCTCTATCTTGATGCGGGCCTGGCACCCGGCCTTGCCAGGGAAATCGCGCAACTGGAATATGCCGCCTATGTCGGCAGCCAGATCGTGTGGCCGAACATGACCGCCGAGGACAGGATCCGGCTCGACCAGCGCTTCGCCTCCATGGTGTCGAAGGCATTCGGACCGGCGCAGCGGTAGGTCTTCCCGCGATCACTCACGCAAAAGTGAACACTAACCCTTCTTCAACGGCTTGCTGTTATTCAGGGACGTCTCCGGACTTTCAGGAAACGGAAAGTGTCATGCAAGTACTTCGCCAACCGATCACAGCCGTCGTCATTGTCTTCTGGTTCTTCTTCTGGCTTCTGAACGGGCTCGACAAGTTTTTCGCGCGTCAGGACATCGTGTTCCTGCATTGGTGGGGCAATCACCGGGTTGAAAAGTTCACGATGTATTTTGACAGGCTCGCACTGGACCCGGCCTTCGTCCAGGCGACGTTGATCTTCGCCGGGATCGTCGAGTTCGCAGCAGCCGGTTTTTTCGTCTGGGCCTGGGTACGGCTTGTGCAAGGCAAGCCGGGCGTGGCCTACCGCACCGATCTTGCGATTACCGTTTCAATCGCTGTCTTCCTGGGGTTCACGATCTTCGATGTCATCGTCGGTGATCGCGCGGAATTGCTGGAGCATTCCACCTATATCGGCGTGCTGCTGGTGTCCTTTCTCGCGGTCGCAGCGGAAAGCTTCTTCCACCACCTGCGGGACCTCGACAGCCAGAGCACGCTGAACAGGCAGTTCCCTCCGGAACCTCAATAGCCCAGGGTCAGCGCGCCCTTGCGGCGCGGATCCGAGAAGCCGGCAAGAGTGCCGTCGACGCTCATGATCGACTGGGTGGACCCCATCGCGTTCTTGACGGCAACCTTGTGACCCCTTTGCTCAAGCAGCCTGACCGTGTCCGGCGAGATGCCCTCCTCGATGCGGATCTCGTCGGGGAGCCACTGGTTGTGAATGCGCGGGGCAACCGTTGCCTCGGCAATGTTCATCTGGTGATCGACGATATTGAGGATGATCTGCAATGTCGTCGTGATGATGCGGCTGCCGCCCGGTGATCCGGTCGCCAGGTGAAAGGCACCATCCTTGAAGACCAGCGTCGGGCTCATCGAGGAGAGCGGCCGTTTACCCGGCTCAACCGCGTTGGCCGTTCCGCCAATCAGCCCGTAGGCATTGGGGACACCGGGCTTTGCTGAAAAGTCGTCAAGCTCGTTGTTCAGGAGAACGCCGGTTCCATCGGCGGTCAGACCGGATCCATAGGAAAAGTTGAGCGTATAGGTGTTCGAAACCGCGTTGCCGTCCTTGTCGACAACCGAATAATGCGTGGTTTCGTTGCTCTCATAGGGGAGCGGGTCGGCTGGTTTGATGTCTTCGGAGGCGCGGGCCGTGTCCATCTTGATGGTCCCGGTCAGTTCCGCTGCATAGTCAGGCGATGTCAGCCCGCTGACGGGAACGCTGACGTAATCGGGGTCCCCCAGGTATTTGGACCTGTCCGCATAGGCCAGCCGCATCGCTTCCGACATGGCGTGGATCGCATCAGCGGAGTTCGGTCCAAACTCGTTCATGGGGAAGTTTTCGAGAATGTTGAGGATCTGGACGATATGAACACCGCCGGACGAGGGAGGCGGCATGGAGGCAATCTCGTAGCCCCTGTAGGAGCCGGTCACCGGCTCACGCCAGACAGGTTTGTAGCTGGCAAGGTCTTCGACGGTCATGCTGCCGCCAGCTGCCTGAACCTTGCCCGCGATTTTTTCAGCGACGTCCCCCTGGTAGAAACCGGCTGCCCCCTTGTCGGATATCAGCTGGAGGGTTCCGGCAAGGTCCGCCTGGACGAGCGTTTCACCGGGCTGATAGGGAACCCCGCCCGCCTTGAAGAAAATCTCGGCAGTGGCCGGGTCGGCGGTGAGCCGCTCGGCGCGCGCGGACAGCGCGTCCGAGAGGCTCGCCGTTACGGTGATGCCGGCTCCGGCCAGTTCGATTGCCGGAGCAATGAGATCCTGCCAGGTCACGTTGCCGCTGCCGTGTTCTTCGAAAGCCTCGGCAAAGCCGGCAACGGTGCCCGGAACACCGATGGCGAGCCCTGAAAAACGGGACTTTTGCTTGTCCGGTTCGCCGTCCGGTCCGAGAAACATGTCTTTAAACGCACCAGCCGGTGCCTTTTCCCGGTAGTCCAGCGCATGGGTTTCGCCGCTTTCGGCCATGTGGATCATCATGAAGCCGCCACCGCCGAGATTGCCCGCGCGGGGCAGGGTCACCGCCAGCGCAAAGCCGGTCGCGATGGCAGCGTCAACCGCGTTGCCGCCTTTCTTGAGGATCTCCACACCCACGGCGGTCGCGATCGCTTCCTGGCTGGCAACCATGCCGTTCCTGGATGTGACCGGATGGAAAAGATCCGTCTGGGAGTAGATCGGAGCGGTCTGCGCCAACGCGTGGACCGGGGTCAGCGCCAGCACCACCGCGGCAGCGCAAATCGTCAAATTCAAGCGTCGAGCCATGTCACTCTCCCATGCCGTGTCGTTGAGACTGTGCCGAATTCTCTGGTGTGCGGCAATTCAAAATCGCGTGCAAGTTGAAGTCTTTCAATTTGTTTGATCCACCGCAAGGCCGCCATCCGACAGCTGCGTCACTCTCACTTGTGTGAGTTGGTGCACGATTACAAGGAGGCCTTCATGTTCCGATGCGCGAACACCAATAACCCGGCAGCCCGGCCGGCCAGAATCTTGGCAACTAGCTGGCTTGCGGCCTTGATGCTGGTGGCTCCTGCCAGTTTGGCATCTGTCCACGCCGCCGATCCGGCGACGGGAAAGACACTGGCGCTGCAGTGGTGTTCGTCCTGTCACCTGGTCTCCGACGATCAGCCGACGGCCGCCAGTGTGTCGCTGCCGAGTTTCTATGACATTGCCAAAGACCCCGACTGGACCCAGGCGTCACTTGCCACCTTCCTGAAAGACCCGCATCCAAAAATGCCGAACATGAATCTCGGCAATATCGAAATCGCGAACCTCGCAAGCTATATCGACTCGCTTTCGACGGATTGACGGTATGGGATGCGGAACAGCATCCATTGCCGGGCGTGGTGTCAGATGTCGAATTGCGCGCGCATCGCCGCGTGAAAGGAACCGGAGTAGGTGTCGTCCTCGGCTTCGAACACCTCGTCGGGAAGGCCGTCATTGAAGACGTGCACATCAACGACGCGATCGGTCATCGTTGCACTGGCAAGGATGTGGTCGAGCGCCTGACCCTTGCCGCGGTGAATGACGGTCTGGCGCTCCGGCAACGGAAGCGAGGCGTCGAGCTGAAACAGCCTGCGATGTGCCCAGTCCGGTGACGCGGTATCGTCCGGGTCCGCGCGCAGGAGGCGCAGGGTGCCGGTTTCACCGGTCGCGTTGAAGTCACCGGTCAAGATGATCCTTGCCTTTTCGTCCCTGTCGAACAGGGCTTCGACCGCAAGACGCAGCTCCAGTGCCTGGGCCGTCTGTTTCAGGACCGAAAGCAGGTAACCTTCGGCCCAAACCGACGTGGTTTTCCAGGTGCGCTTCTCGGTCTTGCCGCCCCGGATCATCGCGGCGATCGGTGCCCTCAGATGCACCACGAACAGATGGAGAGGTTTCAATCCGCCGACGTCGATCTCAGACCTCAGGATCGGACGCTCGAAGGTGACATGCTGCGGTTCGTCATATCCGGGCATCGCCGTTGACGGCTGCCAGAGCGGCGCATGCGCACGCTGCTGGAACAGGCTCTCCTGCGCAGTGATCGGATAGCGCGACAGAATGACAAGATTGTGCTTGTCCCCGGGACCCTTTCCGGGCGCGCGCTCGCTTGCCGCCCGGTGATAAGTTTCGTATCGCGTGCCTGAAAGCAGCAGATCGAGCGCGAGAAACTGCCGCCGCGACGCCCCCTTCACCTTTTGCGCGTTGACTTCCTGCAGGCACAGGATGTCCGCATCGAGTTCCTCGATCCTTGGACGCAAAGCACCGACCCGCGGTCTCAGGCCGGCAGTGTCGAACCGGTCGCTACCAAAGGATTCAATGTTGAATGTGGCCAGTTTCATGCCGCCAGACCTTGAGACTATTCAGATGCTTAACGATAGCGGTTTCGCGCATTTGGTGATAGTCAGTCTGACGAAATGCCTGGTACCAGAGATCTTGATGACGACTGACATATGCCCCTGCGGCAGCGGCAAAACCCTTGCGTCCTGCTGCGGTCCCTTTCTGTCCGGCCTTGCAAATGCCGAGACGGCGGAAGCGCTCATGCGCTCCCGATATTCGGCCTATGTCACTTTGAACATCTCCTATCTGAAGGACACCTTGTGGCCAAAGAACCGGACCGGTTTCGATGAGACCGCAACGATGCAATGGGCGCGCGAAAATCACTGGACCGGCTTGACGGTTCTGCAGGTTCGGGGAGGTGAGGCTGCCGATCGGGAAGGGACGGTGCTGTTCGAGGCGAAATTCCTTGCCGCAGGCAAGCTGCACACGCATCGCGAGCTCAGCCGGTTCCGGAAGAAGGCAGGCCACTGGTACTACGTGGAGGCAATCCCGGAATGAGGAGTGCCGATAGCGGCACCCCCCCATCCTGACGCCACGGGGTGAAGCCATTTCAGCCTCATTTATGGGTCCGTCCCCTAGTTCCGGCCTGCCATGACACCGCCGTCAACGTCCCAGATGGCACCCGTTACCCAGCCTGCCTCGTCCGAAAGCAGGAAGTCCACCGCTGAGGCAACATCTTCGGCTGTTCCGATGCGCCCGATGGGGTGAAAGGCATCAAATCCCTTTTTCAGGGTCGTCGAAATCTGGTCTTCCGGAATGAAGGCGCCGTAGATGGGCGTTTCGACGACGGCAGGCGCGACCGCGTTGACGCGAATGCCCTGGTCTCCAAGTTCCATCGCCAGGTGCTGCGTGAAGGCGTGCAGGCCTGCCTTCGCCATCGAATAGGCGGAAGACGGTGTCGCCTTGACGGCCTGGTGCGCCCACATCGATCCAAGATTGACGACAGATCCCTTGCCGGTCTCCGCCATTTTCCGGGTAACCGCCTGCGTGATCAGGAAGGTTCCCCTGTTAAAGGCATGGTACAGGTCGAAATCGTCTCCCGAGTGGTCCAGGAACGGCTTGGGACTGAAATAGCCCGCCGCGTTGACCAGGTATCCGACCGGCTGCTCCAGGTTCGCGATTTTCTCGATCAGGCGCTCCACGTCCTCACTCCGGGTCACGTCCGCCTGCCATGTGCCGACGTCTACCTGGTGCAAGGATTCCAGCCGTTCGCGCGCGGTGGACAGCTTGTCCGGGTTCCGCCCTATCAGAACGAGAGGAATGCCCCGGGCCGCGAGGCGATGTGCCGTTGCCAGGCCCATGCCTGACGTTCCGCCCTGAATGATCGCAATGCTGTTCGTCATTGTTTGTCTCCGGTTCGTCGTTCGGTCCTATTTATCTACCTACTGATAGATAGATTCAACAGGCGACATATCAGTGTTGCGCTTCGACTTGTCAAGGCCTATCTATCAGTCGATAGATAAGGAGATAGATCCGTGACCGCATCAACCGCAGATACAGAAGAAAGAATCCTCGATCTTGCGGAAGCTCTTATCCGGCAGAACGGCTACAACGGCTTCAGTTTTCGGGACATCGCTTCCGGCGTGGGCGTGAAGAGTTCGAGCGTGCACTATTATTTTCCGACCAAGGCTGATCTGGGTGCCAGGGTTGCAAGGAGATACACGGAACGGTTTCTCGACTTGTTGGGCGATCCGGCGCATCCGGCCAGGTCGGCCGAGGCGCTGATCGTGAGACTGCACGGCGAATTCGCTCGATCCCTGGGTCAGGACGGACAGATGTGTCTTTGCGGTATTCTGGCGGCGGAATCGTCGGGGCTGCCGGAGGCCGTGGTGACGGAAGCCAGAGCCTTCTTCGACCGGACAGGTGCGTGGTTGGTGGACGGATTGCGGACATCGGACTGGGGCGCGGGCGTTCCGGAAGCAGATCTGGCCAGGCAAAGCCTGCGCATTCTCGCTCAGCTTGAGGGCGCGATGCTGATTGCCAAGGTCCGGGGTCAGCCGGATGTATTCGGCGATCTCGCGCCGAAGCTTGCCGAAGCCTGATGACGACTGCGCGCGCAGAGTTATCCAACGCGTTCAGTTCAATTAATTGAACCGGAAAAAGTAATACAACTTAATAATTTGACCGGTTTTCTTAAAAATACTTAATTTGAATATCTCCTCTTTCAGTAGCACCTTTTGTGTATCGAAGAACACCCTGAGTGGAGGATGTTGAAATGTTGAGATATGCAAACAGACATATGGAAGAACTCAGAAAAGAAATTGAAATACTACTGGACCGGAAAGATCTGGATCCCTCCGAAAAAAGCAAGAGGCTCAACCGGTTGGATCGGTCCTACCAGTTCTGGCGCCAGTTTGCCTGACGCGGCCATCCGCGCTGTCCGCGCGCGATACCCGGGGATGATCAAAAAAATGCGGCCTCTGGGGCCGCATTTTTTTGTGTCGAACTGCGTGTCGTCAGGGATCAGCGTGCCTTGCGGCGGCGGGACGCATAGCCGAGCAGTCCGAGACCCGCGGGCAGCAAAAACCCAGCCGCCGGGATCGGAACCGCGGTGATGTTCACCGTGTCAATGAAGCCGCCATAGGAATCCTGCTTTCCTGCTGCAGCGAATGTCAGTGTGTAGTCTCCGGCGCTTTGAACTTCAAACAGTGCCCTGACCAGCGTCCAGGCGCCGACCGCCGTCCCCAGCGAAGCATCCGGGCCGGTGATGAAGCCAGACAGAAGACCGCCACTGATCGAAAAGTCGATCTTGTTCGAGTCGGCATTCCCGGTGCGTGGGCTGTACCAGAAGGAAAGCGCGTAGCTACCAGCACTCAGCGACACCTCCTGTTCCATGGACGAATTGGAGTTGCTGCGCGGATGGCTGTCGAGTTCGATGTAGTGTTGACCGGAATGCGCGTCGATCGAGCCGAGCGTGCGGTTTGTCTGTACTTCGATTCCGGCGCCGCTCGCGGTTTTCCAACCGGTTATCTCGTCGAACACATCCCAGGAAGACCCGGTCGTGGCGAGATTGGAAAGCTGGTTGCCCTTGACAAGGCCGGCCGGGTCGAGGGTCGAGACGTCTTCGAAATCACCATTGATGATCATGGCGTTTGCAGACCCGGCGGTGAGGAGCGCAGCGCCGGCACATGACGCGATCGCGATTGCCTTAAGCATTATGGTTTTCCTTTTTGACCGCCACGAAGCGAAATCTGTTTCGAATTCCGATGGGGTGTTCGCGGCGGTATGTCGAACACATAAAAAAATCTTCTCATCCTATAAAATCTCTCTATCGGTGGCGCAATCAGATCTGCGCGAATCGAGGGAATTGTCTTAAGTTATGGTTAATTTTTCGGCGAACCTGCCCGCGGCGGAGCTGAAAAGAAAAAATCCGGCCCCTGCGCTTGGCGGCGATGCAGGGACCGGATCAAGACGCGGATCGAAGGGGAGGCAACCCTCTGAATCCGCAAGACAACCGGGTTCAAAATAGTTCGGACCGGACGCACTCAACGTGACATTCAGGTGCCGGACGACTCGCTTGTTCCCTATTTGTTCCTGTTTTTGCCGCTCTGTCAAGCGGGGATCGTCCTGACGCCTGTTTTGATTGGCTAACGCATTGCAAGGACACCGAAAACCGGCGGAGACCCGGTAGCGTTCAGCCCGTATGCGGCACGATCACGGCAACACCTGCCGGTTCGACAAGCAGATCAGCCGAACCGGGCGCGGCAAGCGGCGAGTTCCCGATTGGGCAGAATTCCGGAAATTCATCACGCAGGTGTGAAAACGCTTCGGCCGGCGAGTCCCGAAAGCCACGGAAAATTAAGTCCCTTGTGGCAAAAATACGGAAAGAAATTCTCAAGGGCCCACCACGTGCGATCGACCGCCAACTTCTGGACAAAGCGTTTTCAGGACGCTCCCTGGATGCAAATCCTGGGGAAGGGTGCCGATCAGATCGCGGCTGCCTCGGGTCGCGGGTCGTCTGAAAAGGCGGCTGCGGGACGCATGGCCGTTTCCACTTTTGCCGTCCGGGTGGCCGGCGCGGGACTTGCCTTCCTGTCACAGATAGTCCTGGCCCGCCTTCTCGGCGCGCATGACTACGGAATCTATTCGGTTGCCTGGACATTCGTGATTGTGCTCGGGGTGATGGCCTGTGGCGGGTTCTCGACATCGGCAAGCCGGTTCATTCCGCAATACCGGCAGGCCGACGATCTCAACGGCCTTCGCGGGTTTCTGACGGCCAGCCGGCAAGTCGCCTTCCTGATCGGCGTGGGGACGGCCGCTCTTGCGATCGCCGGGGTGTATCTGTTCAGCGCCAAGATCGCGCCAACCTATGTCGAGCCGCTCGTGATCGTGTTTCTCGCGCTGCCGTTCTTCGCCTTCGGGCTGGTTCAGGACGGGATCGCACGCAGTCACGACTGGCCTTCGCTTGCCATGCTGCCGACCTATATCTGGCGCCCGCTGGCCATTCTGTTCCTGCTGGTCGGGGTGAGTGTCACCGGCATGCCTGCAACGGCGACGACGGCGGCAATGGTCGCGGTCGCGGCGACATCCCTTGTTGCTGCCTATCAATACTTTCATCTGAGAGCGAGGCTGCCGCGCAAGGTGCCGAAAGGGCCGGCCAGGGTCGACCTGAAGACATGGCTTACCATTTCCCTGCCGATGCTGATGGTGGAAGGCTTTCTGCAATTGCTCACCAGTGCAGACGTGATCATGGTGAGCTTCTTTCAGAGCCCTGACGAGGTCGCAGTCTATTTTGCAGCCTCCAGAACGCTCGCGCTCGTGCATTTCGTCTATTTTGCGGTGCGGGCCGCGTCCGCGCACCGCTTTTCCAGCTACAAGCATAACGAGGACAGGGACGGGCTGGCGGCCTATACGCGGCAGGCGACGCTCTGGACATTCTGGCCTTCGCTGGGCGCGGGGCTCGCGCTCCTGCTTGTCGCGCCTTTGCTGTTGCGTCTCTTCGGCAGCGGATTTGAAGACGGCTATCCGCTCATCGCCCTCCTGATGATCGGCGTGCTCGCACGGGCGTCCGTCGGTCCGGCAGATGCGCTCCTTTCGATGACGGGCCACCAGACGTCCTGTGCCGGGATCTATGCGGCCACATTTGTCGTCAACGTGGTGCTCAACCTGATTTTCATTCCCCTGATGGGTCTGGCAGGTGCGGCGATTGCCACAAGCTGTGCGATCTTTTTCGAAGCGACCGCGCTTGCGATGACCGCCCGGCGGAAACTGCATGTCACAACATTCGTGCTGCCGCTGATGCTGGCCGGCCGGAGGCAGCCGGATGCTCGCTAACAGCGCAGGTGTGTCCGGGCTCGAGGTATGCGTCTTCGATCCCCTGCAAGACGACCTGCCGCTCGAGGCCTGGCAGGACCTGAGCGATGTCGCGGTCGATCCGAACCCCTTTTTCGGTCCGGTTTACCTGCGCGCCTATCTCAGGCACATGGGACCCGGGAACGTGAAGCTGCTGGCCGTGCGGGACAGTCTTACGGGCCGGTGGCTGATGTCGGCACCTATCCGGATCCGTCCGGCCGGTGTTCTCGTTCCGGTTCCAACCCTGTTCACGACGGAGTATGGCCCGGTCGGCACACCGTTGCTGCACCCCGACGCCGGCACCTCTCATGCCAGGCGGTTCTTCGAAACCGCCGCCGGAAAGGCCGGGATCCTCGCGCTCCCGCACCTGCCGCTTGCCTCAGGGGCGGCCCGTATGCTGATGGGCCTCGATGGTGCGGATGTCCGCGTTGCGGAAAGCCATCATCGGGCCTGTCACGACGGCGGGCCGGACGGGCAGGCCCAATTTGATGAAGCCTTCAAGGGCAAGCGCCGAAAGGAAATGAAGCGGCTTCTGCGCCGTCTTGAAGACGAAGGTCCGGTTACTCTGGAAACGATCGGGGAAAAGGCCCTGCCGAGCCGTTTCGAACAGTTTCTCGAACTTGAAGCATCGGGATGGAAGGGACGCGAGAACACGGCGCTCGCCAGCCAATCGCAAACGGCGGCTTTTGCACGGGAAACAGTCACCGGGGCGGCCCGTGCCGGCCGCGTCCGGATCGACGAGCTGCGGGTGGGAGAAACGCTGATCGCCTCGCTCGTGCTGCTGGTGGATGGCGGCCATGTCTTTGCCTGGAAGATCGCGTTTGACGAGGCCTTTTCCCGGTTTTCGCCAGGTGCGCAACTGGTCCTCCATACGTTCCAGGAGAACCTGGCCATGCCTGAATTCACGCTGGCGGACTCGCTCGCGATCCCGGGACACTCCATGATCGAACCGCTGTGGCGGGGCCGCCTGGAAATCGGCACGTTGTTGTTGGCCGCGGGTCCCATGGCCGCGTTCAAGACTAGGCTCTGTGCCACGGATCTGGCTCTTGAACAGTCGCTGCGGCGGCTGGCCCGGGATGTCAGGAGAAAGGTCAGGTCCTGACCCGGCAGTCAGGACGCTTCCGCGCGCGCCATTTCGCGGAGCTTGCGCCGAATGACCTTTCCCGTCGTCGTCATCGGCAAGGAGCTGACGAATTCGATCTCCCGCGGATATTCATGCGCGGAAAGATGTTCGCGGACAAAATCACGGATGTCCGATGCAAGGCTGTCGTTGTCCTGTTCGTCCGGTTTCAGGACGACGAATGCCTTGACGATCTCGGTGCGCAGCGGATCGGGTTTGCCGACGGCTGCTGCAAGTGCGACGGCGGGATGCCTGATCAGGCAATCTTCGATCTCGCCGGGGCCGATGCGGTAGCTCGCAGAGGTTATGATGTCGTCGTCGCGTCCCACGAAATGGAAATAGCCGTCCTCGTCCATCACGCCCTGGTCGCCGGTCACCATCCAGTCACCTATGAACTTGTCGCGCGTCGCGTCCGCGTTGTTCCAGTATTCAAGGAACATCACCGGATCCGGTCTCCTGATGGCGATCTGGCCAAGGTTTTCGGCCGGCAGAACCGCGCCGGTGTCATCTATGATGGCGACCTCATGTCCCGGCGTCGCCTTTCCGATCGCGCCGGAACGGGTGACGCCGAGGCTTGCGGCTGACCCCAGGACCGCATTGCACTCCGTCTGGCCGTAAAACTCGTTGACCGGAATTCCGAATTCCTGCGCGAACCAGTCATAGGTCTCGCGCCCGAGCGCTTCGCCGGCGGACCCGACACTGCGCCACCGAAGCGCATATCGTGCGGCGGGGTTCTCGACCGACCGCAGCATTTTCAGCGCCGTCGGCGGGATGAAGGCGTTCCTGATCTGCTGTTGCTCTAGCAGGTGAAACGCGAATTCGGGGTCGAATTTCCGAGCGGCGTGCGACACGACCGGAACACCGAGTTTCAATGCGGGAAACAGGGCGTTGAGCAATCCGCCGGCCCAGGCCCAGTCGGCTGGCGTCCAAAGGAGATCTCCCGCCTGCCCGAGAAAATTCTGCGACAGCTCGATACCCGGCATGTGGCCAAGCAGCACCCGGTGACCGTGAAGAACGCCCTTGGGCTGGCCGGTTGTGCCGGACGTGTAGATCATGAGCGCCGGGTCGTCCGGTTTCGTGAGCAGGGTGTCGAAGCTGTCACGCGCCGCGCCCATGAGAGCCTCAAAGGATCTGGCGTCCAGGGCCGGTTCATCGACGGATATGACATGTTGAAGCGCGGTCAGCTCATCGCGGATGAGAGAGAGCTTTTTAAGTCCGCTGCCGTTGGTCACGATCACCTTGGCGCCTGAATTGGTGAGGCGGTAGGCCAGCGCGTCCCGCCCGAAGAGCGAGGCAAGAGGAACGGCAATGGCGCCCAGCTTGTAGGCGGCGACATGCGCGATGGCGGTTGCCGGACCCTGTGGCAGAAGCAACGCGATCCGGTCGCCCCGCTCAACACCAAGGCCGCGTAGCGCGTTGGCAAAGCGGTTGGCCGACCGGTTCAGCTCCAGGTGTGTCCAGTCTTCAACCTCGCCGGTTGGCAGAACGTGACGAATGGCCAGCCGTTGCGGGTCATGCGCCGCCCAGGCATCGCTCACGGCGTGCGCCATGTTGTAGGTGTCCGGCAGCGACCAGCGGAAGCCGGATTTCAGCGCTTCAAAGTCGCTGGCAGGTTGAAGCATTGTCTGCGTCCGATGCAAAAAATTTAGGCAGCGGAGTGTAGGGCGCTCTTTGTTGCAGTGCAATAGGATCTGCGATCAACGCTGCGCCAGCGGGTGCGCGTGTTCCAAGAGCTCGCGCAGGCGCTCATCGAGAACATGTGTATAAATCTGTGTTGTAGAGATGTCCGCATGACCCAGAAGCTGCTGGACGACACGCAGATCCGCACCGTTTTGAAGAAGGTGCGATGCAAAAGCATGACGCAAAACGTGCGGTGAAATTTTCGCCACATCGAGTCCCGCCGTTTGGGCAAGCGCCTTCAGTTCCCGGGCGAAGTGCTGTCGGGTCAGATGACCTGTGTCCCCGTGCGAAGGGAACAGCCACGGGCTGTTTGCGTAAGAGCCCTCCGCGGCGCGCAGCGCCACATAGTCCTTCATGGCCAGCTGGGCCGCGTGAGAAAGCGGCACCAGTCTTTCCTTTCCCCCCTTGCCCCTGATCTCGATCAGTCGCGCGTCACGCATCGCCGCGCTCACGGGCAGGGCAACCAGTTCGGAAACGCGCAAGCCCGTGGCGTAGAGCACCTCTATCAGGGTGTACATCCGGTGCACGCGGAGACGGGCGGCGGCACTGCGCTGGGGTTTCAGTGTCTCAGACCGGGCCGTTTCTATGAGCCGGTCGACATGCTCAACCGACAAGACCTTGGGAAGGCTGCCGCGTTTCTTCGGCGAGGACAGGGTACGGGTCGGATCATCCTTGCGTGTGCCCTCGGCATAGAGAAACTTGAAAAACTGTTTCAACGCCGACAACCGCCGGGCCTGTGATGTCTCGGCGAAGCCCCGCCGGGTGAGGTCGCTCATGTAGGCGGAGATGTCGTCCGCCTGAGCGTCCGTCACCTCCCTGCGGCCGAGAAAACCGGAAAAGTCCTCCAGGTCCCGCCGATACCCTTCGAGCGTGTTTTCGGCAGCTCCCCTTTCGGCGGCGAGCATTTCCAGGAAGGTCTCGATGTCGAAGCCCTGTGCCATCAGCGTCCGAAGCCATCCTTCTTGACCCTGACCGTGATCTCCCGTTCGCGGGGATCCACGAAGTTTGCCAGGGCGTAGACCGCGCCATAGCCAAGCGCGCCGAGCAGGGCAAGCACAAGCAGCAGGCGGGTCAATGTCGGCACATCAGTCTCCCGGGACGAATCGAATACCTGAATGTTCCGAAAACGTAGCGATTTGCGCAAGCCAAACAAAGAAATTCGCTGGCTGCGTTCCGCCACGTGTCTTTTCGAACGAATGTGGTACAACGCTGCATGAATGACAAAGACCAGACAGCAGGCCAGCCCGCGTTGACCGCAGACGACACGATCAGCTCCATCGATATCGACCGGCTCCTTGGCGCACTCGGGACCCGCTCGATCGTGCTTGTCGGCATCATGGGGTGTGGCAAGTCGACAGTGGGAAAACGGCTTGCCGCGCGCCTGGGTCTTGAATTCGTCGATGCCGATGCCGAAATCGAGCGTGCAGCCAACATGACCGTGTCGGAAATATTCGCGGAACATGGCGAGCCCTATTTTCGCAGCGGGGAAGAAAGGGTGATCGCAAGGCTGTTGAGCGAGGGACCTCAGGTTCTGGCGACCGGCGGCGGCGCGTTCATGAGCGAAACGACGCGCGCTGAGATCGCGGCGAACGGGCTTTCAATCTGGTTGAAGGTCGACTTTGAAACCGTGATGGCACGTGTGCGGCGGCGTGCGACCCGTCCGCTCCTGCAAACACCGGATCCCGAAGGAACCATGCGCAATCTTCTCGCCGAACGTGAACCCGTCTACGCAAAGGCCGCGCTGACGGTCACATCCAAGGATGTGCCGCATGATACTGTTGTCGACCAGATCATCCTCACGATGGCCGACTACCTGTTTCAAGGCGGGGACGGTTCGGCTCCGCAGACCTCGAACACCTGAAATCTGGATTTAGAACGTAATGGCAGACACGATTGCGGCCACGGCCCCATCCGAGCGGACAACGGTGCGGGTAGATCTCGGCGAACGCAGTTATGATATTCTGATCGGGCGCGGCCTGATCGAAGAGGCCGGTTCGGAAATCGCCTCGATCCTGCCGAAGGCAAGGCTGGCGATCATTGCCGATGAAACCGTGGCAGGGCTCCACCTGGCATCTTTCTCGCAAAGCCTGGGTGCGTCGGGACTTGACCATAGCGCCTATACGGTTCCCTCTGGAGAAAGCACCAAGTGTTTCGCTCAGTTCGAACGGCTTTGTGACGAGGTGCTGGCAGGACGGTTCGAACGCGGGGACGCCGTCGTCGCGCTGGGCGGCGGTGTTGCCGGTGATCTCGCGGGCTTTGTTGCCTCCGCGACCCGGCGGGGCATGGCGTTCGTTCAGGTGCCGACGACCCTGCTTGCGCAGGTCGACAGTTCGGTCGGCGGCAAGACCGGCATCAATTCCCGGCACGGCAAGAACCTGATCGGGGCCTTTTACCAGCCTTCACTCGTGCTGGCCGACACGGCGGTGCTGGATACGTTGCCGCTGCGCGATTTCCGCGCCGGATATGCGGAGGTTGCGAAATACGGCCTGCTCGGTGACGCCGACTTCTTCGACTGGCTCGAAACCAGCTGGAAGGGTGTCTTCGAAGGCGGTCCGGAACGGGAGGAAGCCGTTGCCCGGTCCTGCCAGGCCAAGGCCGATATCGTTGCCGCGGACGAGTT
The DNA here is from genome assembly GCF_965229775.1 of Roseibium sp. Taxonomy (GTDB): domain Bacteria; phylum Pseudomonadota; class Alphaproteobacteria; order Rhizobiales; family Stappiaceae; genus Roseibium. The sequence goes on along the minus strand of NZ_OZ245929.1, from coordinate 1,303,366 downwards.
CGAAGCCGGCAAGCGCGCGCTGCTCAACCTGGGGCACACGTTTGGCCATGCGCTGGAAGCTGCCGTTGCCTATGAGACCGAACGGCTTGTCCACGGCGAAGGGGTTTCGATCGGCATGATGCTGGCACACGAATTCTCAGCGCGGCTGGGTCTCATTGACGATGCAACGGTCACAAGGGTGCGCGCGCATCTGAGCGATGTCGGCTTGCCGGTCCGGATCCAGGATATTCCGGGTCAGCTGCCGGGCGCGGACACATTCATGGACATCATTGCCCAGGACAAGAAGGTCAGCCGAGGTGCGCTGACCTTCATTCTGACACGCGGTATCGGAGAAGCCTTTGTCGAAAAAGGCGTTGATCCCGCTGTCGTCACTGAATTTCTCAAGGAGAAACTCGATCAATGACGGAAACAGCTCTTTGGCTCGCGATCGGAGCCGTGTTCGTGCTCTTGTTCCTGTCGGGGTTCTTTTCCGGCTCGGAGACGGCGTTGACAGCGGCGTCCAGGGCACGCGTTCATCAACTGGAAAAGACCGGCGACTGGCGCGCGCGCGTCGCCAGCCGGCTGATCGCATCCCGGGAACGCCTCATCGGAGCGCTTCTACTGGGAAACAATCTGGTCAACATCCTTGCGTCGGCCCTGGCGACAAGCGTGTTCCTGACGCTGTTCGGGGAGGCCGGTGTTGCGATCGCGACGCTGGTCATGACGGCGCTGGTTCTCATTTTCGCGGAAGTCCTGCCGAAGACCTGGGCGATTTCGAACCCGGAGCGTTTCGCGCTCACGGTATCGCCGATCGTGCGGGTCGTGGTGGCCGTGTTCGGTCCCGTTGTGGCCGGCGTGGAATGGATCGTCCGACACATCCTGCGGTTTCTCGGCGTTCAGGTCGGCGCGGATGCCTTCATCCTGTCGGCCCATGACGAACTGCGCGGCGCGGTCGACCTGCAGCATATCGAGGGCGGACTGGAAAAGGGCGAGCGCGATCGCCTGGGCGGTCTGCTCGACCTTGCCGAACTCGAGGTTTCCGACGTCATGGTGCACCGGACCAACATGCTGGCACTGAATGCGGACGAGGACCCGGTGAAGCTGGTCGACGCGGCGCTGGCCGCGCCCTATACACGCCTGCCGCTCTGGCGCGGCGAAAGCGACAATTTCGTCGGCGTCCTGCATGCGAAGGATCTGCTGCGCGCCCTGCACGCGGCCGATGGCGACACAACCAAGATCGACATACTCGAGATTGCGGCGCCGGCCTGGTTTGTTCCCGACACCACAAGCCTTCAGGATCAGCTCAATGCCTTCCTGCGGCACAAGTCGCACTTTGCGCTTGTTGTCGACGAATATGGCGAGGTGATGGGATTGGTCACGCTGGAAGACATCCTGGAGGAGATTGTCGGCGAGATTGCGGACGAGCATGATCTTGAGCTGGAAGGGCTCCGCCCGCAGGCCGACGGTTCGGTCATCGTCGACGGATCGGTGCCGATCCGCGACCTGAACCGTGCCGCTGACTGGAGCCTGCCGGATGACGAAGCAACAACCATTGCCGGGCTTGTCATCCATGAAGCGAGGATGATCCCGGAAGAGCGCCAGATCTTCACCTTCCACGGGTTCCGGTTCACCGTCCTGAGGCGGGAGAAAAACCGGATCACGCGGTTGCGCATCATGCCGCTCGGCGCTTCGAGGGGCATGACGGCGGCTGAACCGCAGCGTCCGGCGACGGTGCCGGTTCAGTAGCAGCCGGTTTTCATCTTGTCGGGATACTGAGGTGATGAGCCACCCGGAGGAGATGCCGGCGCGTGCCGCACAGCGTCTCAGCGGACCTCGATGGCGAGCGCGTGAACGCCGTTTTCGAATTCTTCGGCCAGGGCCTCATTGATGGCCCTGTGCTGGGCGACACGGTTCATGCCGTCGAAGGACTTCGCGGCAATTTGAACCCGGAAATGGGTTTCGCCGCCTTCACGCCAGCCGCCATGGCCCCGGTGTTGTTCGGATTCGTCGATTACATTCAAGGATTCCGGTGCAAAGGCGCGGGTCAGCTTGGCGGTGATCGTGTCTTTGGTGCTCATGTCGCTCAACGTGTGGTCAGAGTTTGAAATGTCAAGTCTTTGCTGGTTCCGCGAGGCCTGATAAAGTTACGGGCTGTCTAGGGTCAGGACCCATTAATTTGGATGAATTGGCGCAGCAAACGGCGATGAGTTGCAAGGAAAAGCGCGACAAGCGGGCTTCCTGCCCGGTTGAGCGGTTTGACGCAGCAGACCGAAGCCGTTTTTGCGTCCCGCAGGGATAGGGTGAATTTGCCCGGCAACATCGTTGCAAATCTTTGGAAACCGGACGGTTTCCAGCAGCTTTGCGCCTCGTATCCGAACAAATTCATCCCTACCAATTCATCCAAGTTAATGAGTCCTGACCCTAGCTTCGGCCAGTTCAAGGTGCCGGAAATTAGCTTTGGACACCGGGGAAATGCAACAGCCGACGGGTTGCCCGCCAACAGATAGAGTTCGATATTCGACCGCATGAAACTTGACTCAAAACTTTTCGACAGCATCCGGGTGAAGCCGGACAAGGAGCGCGCCGCGGAGGATACGCATCCGGTGTGCGACCATCCGGGCTGCAAGCGCCCCGGCCCGCACCGGGCGCCGAAAGGGCGTGACCGGGAGGGGCAGTATTTCAACTTCTGCGTCGATCACGTCAGAGAGTACAACAAGTCCTACAATTATTTCGTCGGGATGGGTGACGAGGATGTCCGCTCCTACCAGAAAGACAGCCTGACCGGTCATCGGCCGACCTGGAAAATGGGAGTGAACAAGCAGGCGGCAGACGGGCCGGACGGCTACGATCCGCGGGCACAGATGCGCGGCCGCGCCCGCCAGCGGGCCGAACAGGTGCGACAACCTCGCCAGAGAAAGCTACTAACGCTTGAAAAACGGTCCCTGGATGTGCTCAATCTGCCTTACACAGCCCGTGGCGCGGAAATAAAAGCGCGCTATAAGGAGCTTGTAAAACTGAATCATCCGGACGCAAATGGCGGTGACCGATCTTCCGAAGACCGATTGAGGGAGATCATCCAGGCCTACAACGTTCTGAAAAAGGCTGGTTTCCTTTAAGCCGGTAGCTCCCTGCCGGCCATTTCCAATTGATCCATCCCGGTATCCGGGACTTCGGAGGACTGATGACTGAGACGACGACTGCGGCTATGGCAACGCCGGACACCGAGGTTTCTGTTGAAGAGGTGTTCGGATTCAAATCCAGCCTCAAGGTGCCTGCATTCTCCACGCCGTCAGAACACGTGCCGGAGCGTGACGACGACTACCTGTTCGACCGGGCGACTACCCTTGCGATCCTTGCGGGCTTCGCGCACAACCGCCGCGTCATGGTCACCGGCTATCACGGCACCGGCAAGTCGACGCATATCGAGCAGGTCGCCGCGCGGCTGAACTGGCCGTGTATCCGCGTCAACCTGGACAGCCACATCTCGCGTATCGACCTTGTCGGCAAGGACGCGATCGTGATCAAGGAAGGACAGCAGGTCACCGAGTTCAAGGACGGCATCCTGCCCTGGGCCTATCAGCACAATGTCGCCCTGGTGTTCGACGAATACGATGCCGGCCGGCCGGACGTAATGTTCGTGATCCAGCGCATCCTGGAATCGTCGGGCCGTCTGACCTTGCTCGACCAGAGCCGGGTCATCCGGCCTCATGCCGCCTTCCGGCTGTTCGCAACGGCGAACACCGTCGGTCTTGGCGACACGTCCGGGCTTTACCACGGCACGCAGCAGATCAACCAGGCCCAAATGGACCGCTGGTCGATCGTGACGACACTGAACTACCTGCCGCATGACAACGAGGTCGATATCGTTCTGTCCAAGGCCAAGAACTTCCAGACCGAGGAAGGCCGGAACACGGTCTCCAAGATGGTGCGTCTGGCCGACATGACCCGGAATGCGTTCATCAACGGTGATCTTTCGACGGTCATGAGCCCGCGTACGGTGATCACCTGGGCCGAAAACGCGGAAATCTTCGGCGATGTCGGCTTTGCCTTCCGTCTGACCTTCCTCAACAAGTGCGACGACATGGAACAGTCGCTCGTGGCTGAATTCTATCAGCGCTGCTTTGGCGAAGACCTGCCGGAATCCTCCGTCAACGTCGTGATGAGTTGAGGATCCGATGGCACCGCGTCCGGGTCACAACACCCTTCCAGGCAACAAGCCTGCACCGTCGACCGAACCGTTCAAGCAGTCGGTCAGCGGCACGATGCGTGCGATCGCAGGCGAGGCGGAACTGGAAGTGCTGTTTTCCGGAGACCGCCCCGGCCTCAGCGGCATGACGGCGCGCCTGCCCGAGCCGTCGCGCAAGGTCAATGCCCACGATATCGCGGTGACGCGCGGCCTGTCCGATTCCATGGCGCTGCGCATTGCCTGCCACGACAAGGCGGTGCATTCGAAAAACCTGCCTCAGGGATCGGAAGCAAGGGCCATCTTCGAGGCGGTGGAACAGGCGCGCTGCGAAGCCGTCGGTGCACGGCGTATGCAGGGCGTTGCCGAAAACCTGGCCGTCATGCTGGACGACCGGTTCAGAAAATCGGGTGCGCCGGATATCGCAAGCCGCGATGAAGCGCCGCTTCAGGATGCGCTCTCCCTGATCGTGCGCGAGCGCCTGACCGGCGAGCAGCCGCCGGAAAGCGCGAAGAACCTCGTCGACATGTGGCGCGGCTGGGTCGAGGAGAAGGCCGGTTCCGAACTCGACCTGCTGCAAACCGAAGTCGAGGACCAGGATTCCTTCGCGAGCCGGTTCCGGGATGTACTCAAGTCGCTCGATATGGGCGATGATCTTGGTGACCAGGACCAGGACACCGATCCGGAAGAGAACGAGGATCAGGGGAACAACGACGAAGCCGAAACCGGGGAAGATGAGAACGACAGCGGTGAGCAGGAAGCCTCGCCGCAGGAAATGGAGCTGTCCGGCGAGGAACAGGACGCGGGCGATACAGAAGCCGCGGATATGGATATGGAGGACTTCGCCGAAGAGGACATGGCGCAGGACTCCGAAGAACCGGGAGAAAGCGACCGGCAGGACACGCCCTTTTCCAACCGGCCCGAAACCGATTACCGCGTCTTCACGAACCAGTTCGACGAGACCGTCACCGCCGAAGAGCTTTGCGACACGGCCGAGCTCGACCGACTGCGCGGGTTTCTCGACAAGCAGCTGACGCATCTGCAGGGCGCCGTCGCGCGGCTTGCCAACCGTCTGCAGCGCAAGCTCATGGCCCAGCAGAACCGGGCCTGGGATTTCGATCTGGAAGAAGGCCTGCTGGATACAGCGAGACTGACGCGCGCCGTGACCGATCCGATGTCGCCGCTTGCCTTCAAACAGGAGCGGGACACCAATTTCCGCGACACGGTCGTGACCCTTCTGCTCGACAATTCCGGTTCGATGCGCGGTCGCCCGATCACGGTCGCCGCCACCTGCGCGGATATTCTGGCGCGCACGCTGGAGCGCTGCGGGGTGAAGGTCGAGATCCTCGGCTTTACAACGAAGGCGTGGAAGGGTGGCCAGTCGCGCGAAAGCTGGATCGGGGCGGGCAAGCCGCCGACACCGGGCCGGCTGAACGATCTGCGCCACATCATCTACAAGTCCGCCGATGCGCCCTGGCGGCGGGCGCGCCGCAATCTCGGGCTGATGATGCGGGAGGGGCTTCTCAAGGAGAATATCGACGGCGAAGCGCTTCTTTGGGCACACGAGCGCCTGCTCGGGCGGCCCGAGCAGCGCCGGATCCTGATGATGATTTCGGACGGTGCACCCGTTGACGACACCACCTTGTCGGTCAATCCCGGGAATTACCTCGAGCGCCACCTCAGATACGTGATCGAGGAAATAGAAACGCGGTCGCCCGTCGAATTGATCGCGATCGGGATCGGTCATGACGTGACGCGTTACTATCGCCGCGCCGTGACCATCGTGGACGCGGAAGAACTGGCCGGCGCGATGACCGATCAGCTGGCAGATCTGTTTGATGACGAGGTCCAGCAGGCTCAACAGGGCCACGGCAGACGGCGCGGCGGCCGCCGTTAGGGACGGGAATTGAGGGGCAGAGGCATTTGAAGCGGTTCGGTTCCAGTTTCGCAGGCGCTTTGTTTCTGGTCCTGACCGTTTCCTTCCCCGACGCACCCATCGCGCGGGCGCAGGATGTCCTGAGTGAAGGTCTGTCCGTCAAAGCGCGCACCCGGACAATCGACAGCTTTCACATCGGTCATGACGATCCGGTTTTCGGCAAGCTCACGTTTCTGGGCGGGCTTGAGCTGCTTGCGTCCGACAGGAAGGTTGGCGGCCTGTCCGGGCTTCTGTCGCTTGACGGCGGCAATGCCTTTCTTGCCGTCACGGACAACGGCCACTGGGTGCGGGCCACCGTCGAACAGGAAGACGACGGCACGCCGCTCGAAATCAAGGATGTCCGTTTCGCGCCGCTCCTGGGCGCAGACGGAAAAACGCTTCGCGCCCGCTGGGGGCACGATACGGAGGCCCTGACCCTTGCTCCATCCGGTCTTTATGTGACCGCGGAGTATCAGAACGCGATCTACCATTATCCCTGGCCGCTTGCGACGGGCAGGGAGCGGATGATCGGACAGCTCGATCTGCCGGACGACATTGCGGCCCTGCCGCGGAATGCCGGTCTTGAATCCCTGGCCGCAGCCCCTGACGGAAGCCCGCTCGCAGGAAAGCTGATTACGGTCTCCGAATCCAGCAAAAGCGATGCACATGATTTTTCCGGGTTCATCATCGGTCCCGGCGGTGTCGAACGCTTTGCAATCGATCGCCGGGACCGGTTCGATGCGACCGACGCCGCCTTCCTTCCCGATGGCGACCTTTTGCTGATGGAACGCAGGTTCAACCTGCGCGATCTGATCGGTCTGAGACTGCGCAGGTTCGAAGGCAGTTCGATCAAGCCGGGCGCGCATCTGACGGGAGAGGTGATCCTGGAGGCCGGCTTCGAACACCAGATCGACAACATGGAAGCCCTGGCCGTGCATCAGAACACGGATGGAGAAACGATCCTCACGCTCCTGTCGGATGACAACCGCTCCATACTGCAGCGGACGGTTTTCCTGCGGTTCCGGTTGAGCGATTGAGCAATACTGTCTCAAGCTGATCGTCACCGTTTGGAGCGGGGTTCCCTAATCCTCGCGGCGGCGGTCAGAGCGCCGGTCTCGCGCGTAGCGCGCCTTCAGCGGAAACTCCGGCAACCAGTTTTCCCTGCGTTCGGTCCAAAGTTCATATGTCGGCACGAACCGGTCCGTATCATCAAGCGAGCCCAGATTGATTTCGATTTCGTCTGAGGTGCGCGAAAAGACGGATGATCCGCACTTAGGGCAGAAGTGGCGCCCCTGATAGCTGTGCGTTTCGCCTTCAACCCTGATCGCGCTCTCCGGAAAGACAGCGGATGCGTGGAAAAGGGCACCGTGCTGTTTGCGGCAGTCCAGACAGTGGCAAAGGCCGACACGATAAGGTTGTCCGTGCACGGCGAATCTGACTTTACCGCACAGGCAACCACCAGACGTCACTTCCATGTCTGCACTCCGTTTTGCGAACATCGGGTGCGTAGCACATATGCTGCGAAACGGAGAACAGGCTTTCGAACCGGTGCGTCTGACTTTATGCCGTAGACCCGTTGGGCGTGGGTTGAAACACGTTCAAAATGATGCGGTAAGGCGCGAGAAGGGCCAGGGCGACCAGGATCTTGACCACGAGATCGCCGGCTGCGAGCGAGACCCAGAGCAGAGTCTCCGTTTCGCCGCCAATACCAAGGAAGGGCACCGGGAAGGCCAGCGAGCCGTCTTCCATGCCGAAAAGCGCGTCCACGAAAGCGAAGCTTGCCGAGAAGGCGATGCCGAAGAAAAGCAGCGTATCGATCACCGAACCGATCAGGGAGGACGCCATGGGTGCCTTCCACCAGGTCATCCGGCGCAGCTTGTCGAAAATGGTGACGTCCAGCAGTTGGGCGACCAGGAAGGCGGTGCCCGAAGCGATCAGGATACGCGGCGTGGTGAAGGCTTCATTGAAGACCCAGAAGATCATCGGAACAACGATTGCCAGCAGAAAACCCGTTATGACGACCTTGCGCGCCGCAGACGGACCGAAGCGGCGGTTGGTCAGATCGGTGACCAGGAAGGCAATCGGATAGGTGAACGCGCCCCAGGTCAGCGTGTCGGCCAGATTGACGCCGCCGACGACATGCTCGACCGGAAACTGAACCAGGTAATTGGAGGCCGCAACGACAAGCGCCATCGCGAGGATCGCGATGGCGTGATGTCCCGCGGAGAAGCTCCGGGTATCCGTCATTTCATTTGTCCCGAAAGGGTTGGATCAGGCAGCTGCCGCTTCGGCCTGCTTGCGCTTGATGCTGACCTTGATCTTGCGGGCCGCATCGGACAGCTCGCTGTCAGCGGCTTTCAGAAGGTAGGCATCCAGGCCGCCGCGATGCTCGACCGAGCGCAGGGCATGGGCGCTGACGCGCAACTTGAAGGTCTCGCCGAGCGTGTCGCTCAGGAGAGACACGTTGCACAGGTTCGGCAGGAACCGGCGGCGGGACTTGTTGTTTGCGTGCGAGACGTTGTTGCCCGTCATCACATCTTTGCCGGAGAGTTCGCAACGGCGTGCCATCATATCACCTTTTGTTTTCGTGGCTGGGCCGTTACATGGAACCCAGCAAGTCCAAACCGGAACCGGCGCGGACCTTAGGTCCGGCGACATCGTCTCCGGCATTTCTCGGAAAAAGTTGCCCCGCTATAATGGCAGTGCGCTTGAACGTCAAGACATGTCCTGCCCGAGGAGCCGATTCTGTGGTTTTATTCGCACAGGTACACGGCGTTAACCACTGAGTTACCATAATTTAGAATGATTGATGCGGTTCCCAAGACGATTTTCATGCTAGTGTTGACTGTACGGAACATATTGGCACGGGGCGCGGATCGTTGCCGGTTGGGCAGCGTGGAGGTTTGTTGAAGTGTTTGGTCTGTCGTCACTCGGACGCCTCGTCGTCCTTCCATTGCTGGCCGGAGCGCTGCTGGTTTCGCCCGCCCAGGCGAAAAAGAACAGCGTCGGCGGTGTCTACGCAATCTCGCTCGCCGGTTTCAAGATCGGGCGCGGAACACTCTCGCTCGTGATGCAGGGCAACGCCTATTCGGCCAAGGTCACGGTTGCGCCCGCCGGTATCGGAACATTGTTCTCGACGGGGAAAGGCGGCGCGGAAGCGTCCGGCTGGCTGGTCGGGTCGAAGGTGGTGCCTTCCAAGTACCGGATGGCCTCGCAAGCGGCCAATCTCGATTTCTACGTCAATCTCAACCAGGGCTCGCGCAATATCCGCTCCATGGAGGTCGCGCCCCAGTTCAAGCCGAACCAGGAACGGATCAAGATCACCAACCGCCACAAGCGGAACGCGATCGATCCGCTCAGCGCCGCACTGATGCCGGTCAAGCGGTCGAAGGACAGTTTCGGACCGAAAGCCTGCTCCCGCAAACTGCCCATTTTCGACGGATGGACCCGGTTCGACATCAAGCTGAGCTACGAAGGCACCAAAGAGGTCTCCGGGCGCGGCTACGACGGTACGGTGGTCGTCTGCAAGGCGCGTTGGGTGCCGGTCGCCGGACACCGTCCTTCCAAGGAGTCGGTGAAATACATGGCAAAGGCGAACATGGAAGTCTGGATCGCGCCGATGGGCCGGGACAATGTCCTCATTCCCTACCGCATTGCCATCGACACCAAGAACGGGCGCCTGTTGGTGGAGGCGACCAAGCTGACAATTGACGGCGCAGGCAGCGACCAGGCCGCGCGGCGTTAACAACGCCAACCACATTTGCCGCGCTTGACCGGGGCGGAGACTTGCGCCCCCTTGCGTCTCTTGTTACAGCGCTCCACATTACGCCATCGGGGCGCGCAAGCACCTTACAGTCAGTTTTCCGGACCGGCCCGTCACATGCCGGCCTGCCGGGTTGTTTCGGGTAAACAAGTACATGCACAGCTATCTGGAGTTCGAAAAGCCCGTCGCGGATATTGAAGGCAAGATCCAGGAACTGCGGGCCATCGCAGCCGAGGATGGCGAGGAGGTCAATGTCGACGGCGAGATCGAGCGGCTCAACGCGAAATCCGCCCAGACACTCCAGGACCTCTACTCCAAGCTCACGCCCTGGCAGAAGACGCTGGTCGCCAGGCATCCCGACCGGCCGCATGCGGTCGATTACGTGGCCGGCCTCGTGGAAGACTTCACGCCGCTGGCCGGAGACCGGAAGTTTGCCGAAGACCATGCGCTGCTGGCCGGGATCGGCCGTTTCCGGGGTCAGTCGGTTGCCATTCTCGCGCAGGAAAAGGGACATGACACCGACACGCGCCTGAAACATAATTTCGGAATGGTGCGCCCGGAAGGGTACCGCAAGGCCGTGCGCATCATGGAACTGGCCGAGCGTTTTGATATTCCCCTGATCAGTTTCGTCGATACGTCCGGCGCCTATCCGGGACGCGGTGCCGAGGAACGCGGCCAGTCGGAAGCGATTGCACGCTCGACGGATGTCGGCCTCGGACTCGGGGTTCCTTCCGTCGCCGTCGTGATCGGCGAGGGCGGATCGGGCGGTGCGATCGCGATTGCCACGGCAAACAAGGTGCTCATGATGGAGCACGCGATCTATTCCGTCATTTCGCCGGAAGGGGCAGCGTCCATCCTCTGGCGCGACAGCGCCAAGGCGCAGGACGCGGCGACCGCACTCAAGATCACGGCTCAGGACCTGAAGCAGCTGGGCGTCATCGACGACATCATCGTCGAGCCCGTCGGCGGCGCGCACCGGGCGCGCGAGATCGTTATCGACACCGCGGGCAAGTCCATCGAAGCGGCTCTGGAAGAGCTGGCCGGTCTGAGCCCCGACGAGATCCGCAAGCAGAGACGCGACAAATTCATCGCGATCGGCCGGACGCTGACCTAAGGTAAATTTCGTATCTTCACGAGAAAGTCAGCAACGGATTCGGCTCCGCAATTGAAAAAGCGGGCATTTTTGCCATTGTGTGGCCAGATTCTGCCTGCATTCAGGCACAGTTAGGGCAATTGAAGGGTCAATTGCCCCGGTTTTTGTTTGCATCACCGGAATTTGCTTCGCAGGGGCAGGCGGGTTTCAGTAACTTATCGTCAACTAACATTCCCTAGCCTTTGCGCGGGGGCGAGACGCAGGGAACCAGAAACGATTTTACGGGAAGAGACTTCCGCGTTTCCGGTTTCACTCAGTTCGGGATAGTAAGATGGTCTTTGGGCGCCGATTGAAAACGCCAGCCGCGCTGCAGAAGCGGGTCACCGGAAACGGTGCCGGAAAAGCGGCAAGGCTCGGATCGCTGGTGATTGCCGCCGGCGTGCTGGCGGCCTGCCAGGCCGACGAGTTCGGCGCCGGGCCGAAGCACCTGCGTCCGGTCAGCGATTCCATCAAGCGCAAGATGACCGACCTCAACATGAGTTCGACGTCTCCGATCATGATCCGCATCTTCAAGGAAGAGTCGGAGCTTGAGGTCTGGAAGCAGACGCGGACCGGCAAATACAAGAAGCTTGAAGAATTCGAGATCTGCAAATGGTCCGGCAAGCTGGGTCCGAAGTTCAAGGAAGGCGACCGGCAGGCGCCCGAAGGTTTCTACGAAATTACGCCTGCGCTGATGAACCCGAATTCCAGCTATCACCTGGCCTTCAACCTCGGCTATCCGAACAGGTACGACCGCGCGCATGGCCGCACCGGCTCGCATCTGATGGTGCATGGGGCGTGCTCCTCGCGCGGCTGTTACGCCATGACGGACGAGCAGGTCGAGGACATCTATGCGCTTGCCCGCGACAGCTTCAAGGGCGGCCAGAAGTCCTTCCAGGTCCAGGCGTTCCCGTTCCGCATGACACCGGAAAACATGGCGCGTCACCGCGACAGCGAGCATCTCGACTACTGGAACATGCTGAAGACCGGTTACGATCATTTCGAAGTGACCCAGAAGCCGCCGAAAGTCTCGGTTTGCGAAAAGAAATATGTCTTTGACGCCACGACGCTTGTCGAAGGTGTGCCGTTCCGCGCCAGCGCCAAATGCCCGGAGTACCAGGTGCATCCGAGCATCTCGTCAGCCGTTGCGTCCAAGCAGAGCAAGGACGACGAAAAGTTCCAGCAGCTTGCGGCACGCTTCGATGCCCGCGAGGAGCGCCAGCAGCGCCGCGAAGAACGCAACAAGCGTATTGCTGAAGTCTTTGGCAACAGTGGCGACGAGGCTGAAATCACGACGGCCACGATCCCGTCCGCCGGCCAGCCGGCATCCACTGCCGGAGATGCAAGTGCCGTCGCCGCTGCAAGCGCTCCGGTTGAAACAAATGGGGAAACCGGCGAGACAGCGGTCGAAACGGCTTTTGCCCCGCAGGAACAGTCCAGCGGCAGTGCTGCGGGACGTTTCCTGAAGCGTTGGGTTCCCTTCGGTTCGAAGACGACAGAGGCCGAGGCCAGTGTCGGTCCGATTGCGACGGACGTTGTTCCGGGTGCCAAACCCTGACCTGAGCGGCCAGGGTTCGCGGATTTCGCAAGATATCAACTGACATCGGATCGTTTGCAAGGTTGCCCTATCTAGGGGCCTGCATGCCTGGCAATGCGCTTTCAACGGCGAGGCCGACTGCGAGCAGATGCCGGTCGCTGTAAGCCGGTCCGTCGAGTTCAAGTCCGACCGGCAGTCCGTCCGCCGTCAGGCCGATGGGCAGCGACAGGCCCGGTATGCCGGCGATCGAGCCCGGGTCCGTGTTTCGGATGAATGTCTGGAAGGTCGGCACATCTTCCCCGTTCAGCGAGACCGTCATGTCCGATCCTGAAATCGGCTGGGCCGCGAGCGGCGTCGTCGGAAAGACGAGGGCATCCAGCCTGTTTTCGGCGAAGACTTCCGCATAGCCCGACTGCACCAGGGGCCTGAGATCGGTCATGGCCGCCGCGTAGACCTCATCCGGAATGGCCTGATCACCGAGCACGAGGTTTTCGAAGACGAATTTGACATCCGGGCTTGCCACCCCGGCGGCAACGTCCTCCAGAGTAAGCCCGCTGCCGCTTTTTTCCAGGAATGCGGCAAGGTCGCGCCTGACCTCCCAGAGTGCGATCGGGAACCCGGCCTTGGCCGCAAGGTCCAGTTCGCTGCTGATATCGACCTCAACCAGGGTGACACCGGCCTTTTCCAGCGTGGCGAGCGCTTCCCGGAACAGCCGTTCCGTTTCCGGCGAGAGATTTTCGGTCAGACCTGACGGAACGCCAAGGCGCACGAAGCTCAGATCGGCGGGCGCAATAGTCTTGTCAGTGCCCGTGATGACCGTGTCGAACAGAACCAGATCGGCCACTGACCGGGCAATCGGTCCGGCCGTGTCACGGGTTGCCGAGATCGGGATGATGCCGCCTGCCGGATAGCGTCCGACCGTCGGACGCAGGCCGGATACACCGTTGAGGGCAGCGGGAATGCGAACGGAGCCGCCGGTGTCGGTGCCGAGGCCGGCCGGTGCCAGCCGTGCGCCGACGGCAGCGCCGGTGCCGCCGCTGGACCCGCCGGCAAAGCGGCCGGGATCATAAGCGTTGGCGACCGCGCCGAAGGCGGCATTGTTGGACGTGATGCCGAAAGCGAGTTCATGCAGGTTGGTCTTGCCGATCAGGATCGCACCGGCGTCCCGCAGTTTCGCTAGGACCGGAGCGTCTGCAGCGGGGACCCAGTCCTTCAGCGCTGGCGTGCCGCCTGTCGTGGGCAGTCCCTGCGAAGCAATGTTGTCCTTCACGACAATCGGCACACCATGCAGCGGGCCGAGTTCCTCCCCGGCGGCAACGCGTTCGTCAGCCGCCGCAGCAGCAGCGGCTGCGCCTCCGCTGTCGAAGCTGATATAGACGTTGCCTGGGTCGTCACCGGTCCTTGCGATCAGCGCGTTCACCAGTTCCGTCGCGGTCAGTTTCTTGTCGGCGATCGCCTTTGCCGCCTCTGCGGCGGTCAGATCGGTGATGTCCTGGGCGGTTACGGCGGGCGCGGTGAGAAGCGCTGCGGCTGCCAGAAGGCCCGATAGCATAAGCCTGATCATTTGTGTTCCCCTTCTTTTGGAAGCGAACACAGCAAACGCCGAATTCTGAATGTCCGCATCCTCCAAAATGAGGAGGGAAACCATTTATTGCAGGGCGTGAGGCCCGTTCAGGCTGGCCAGAAGTTCCGCCCGGCTCCCGGTGCCCGATTTCTGGTAGATTGACTTCAGGTGGGACCGGATCGTAGTTGCCGAGACCCCGAGATCCTCCGCCATCTCGCGGTCCCGTTTGCCCTTGCAGAGCAGCGCAAGCACGTCCTTTTCCCTTGCCGTCAGTCCGTGTTTTTCCGCCCAGGCCAGGAAGCGCCGCTGCGGATCGGCTTCGCGCAGCCGGTTTTCTTCCACACGCAAGTTGGCAAGGGCATTGCCGAAGGCCGTGCCGATGGCATCGAGCAGATCCAGGTCCCGCTGCTGAAAGGTCTCGCGGCCTTGTCCGCGCCAGATGCGCAGGTCACCGAGATGGTTCACACCGGAATATGCGTGGAAGTTCATCCCGTGCCGCAGGCCGTCGCGCGCCAGGAAATCGTTGAAGAACTCGGTGCGCAGGAAGTCTTCGCGCGCAATCACCTGGTTCAGATGGGTGGCACGCCGGCACATGCGGAATCGCGGCGTGATCGGGTCGCAATACTGGAAGTGGCTTTCGTAGGCGGCGAGGTTGTCCTCGTCCATGTTGAGGAAAACGCCTCCGGTGTCGCCCGCATCCTTCTGCCACGTGTAGGACGCGAAATGGTCAGCCTGGAAGAGATCAAGCAGGCGTTCGCCCAGCTGCAGCCGCAACTCGTGCGCCTCCCGGATTGCGACCATGTCCTGCATGATGGCGAATACCAGGTTCGTTTCCCGTGCCGAGAGAGTCGTCAGCATGACCGGCCTCCTTCGCACCCATGGTAACCGGGAACCGGGGCTCCGTCACCTTCAAGCGCCTTACGGGCCCAAACGCTATTTCGGCATCAGCGCCCAGTAGTCGAAGTCGAGGATCACGTCGTCGAGATACTTGCCATCTTCGCCCTTCAAGGGGAAATCCTGGCACGGGCGGTTCTTGGTGGCCACGAGCCGCAAGCGCAGCGCGCCGACATCGTGGCGTCCGTCGATCTCGGACGCGTCGAGAACTTCCGACCAGGCATAGACCGTGTCGCCGGAAAACAGTGGGGCAACGTGGCGGCCGCCGTTGATGCCGGCGATGTGGAAGGCGTTGCCGAGACCGTTGAAGGACAGCGCGCGGGCCAGCGAAATCACGTGACCGCCATAGATCAGGCGCTTCCCGAAGCGGCCCTTTGCCTCCGTGTGCTGGTTGAAATGCACCTTGGCTGTGTTCTGGTATAGCCGGGTGGCCATCTGGTGTTCGGCTTCCTCGACGGTCATGCCGTCGACATGATTGATCCTCTCGCCGACCGCATAGTCGCCGAAGCGGAACTCGGATCCGGAAAGGGCGTTGTCCCAGTTTGCCGTGTCGAGCAGCGGTGCCGCTGTGCCGAGCGCATGCGGGTCGATTGCGGCCGGAAGGTCCGGCACAACCGGCTCCGGTGCAGGAGACTCCGGATCGCGCTTGTTGACCATCACCCAGCGGACATAGTCCAGGACTTCCGTTCCGGTGGCCGTGTAGCCGGTGGACCGGACATAGACGACACCGGTCCTGCCGTTGGAGTTTTCCTTCTTGCCGATCACTTCGGAAATCGTCGACAAGGTGTCGCCGGGATACACGGGCGCAAGGAAGCGGCCACCTGCATAGCCGAGATTGGCGACGGCGTTCAGCGAAATGTCCGGCACCGTCTTGCCGAAGACGATATGGAAGGTCAGGAGATCGTCCAGCGGCGCATGGGCGTAGCCGAGCGCCCGGGCGAAGGCATCGGAAGACTGAACCGCGAAACGGGACCCGTAAAGCGCGGTGTAAAGCGCCTGATCACCACCTGTTACCGTGCGCGGCGTCGCGTGGCGGATCACCTGGCCGATCTCGAAGTCCTCGAAAAAATTGCCGCGATTGGTCTTGCTCAACGATCCCTCCCAGATCCGGTTTGTTGGGCGCGATTAGAGCCTATTGCAGCGCACACAGGCAAGTCAGACGTTGGGGGTAGGGCGTAAACCGACGGGCCACCTGAGTTGGCGTGAGCCGCCTGTCCTTCGAGACAGCGCTGCGCGCTTCCTCAGGATGAGGCTGATGGGTTTGACCCTATCTGTGATCAAGACAGAAGTCGCGGCTGCGGTGCCCGGCCGCAATGGGACGCCTCACCACCGTCATTGCCAGACTTGATCTGGCAATCCATGCCGTGAACCATCGGTGATGCCGGCCGTGCAATCGGAAACGGAACGGCATGGATGCCATGGTCAAGCCATGGCATGACGGTATCATTACGAAATAGGTCCCGTGGGGCGAGTTCATGTTTGCAGACTTGTCCTCCCTGCTGAAGCGCAGCGGAAGACAGGGACCCAATAACCCCTTGTTTTGTGGCCTGTTCTAACCCCCGGCCGCACGACGTCCTGGGTCCCGGTCTTGCCGCTTGCGCGTCAAACCGGGATGACAAATCCGGAGGGTCATTCCGGCCAAGCGCTGCGCGCTTCCTCAGGATGAGGCTGATGGGTTTGGCCCTATCTGTGATCAAGACAGATGTCGCGGCTGCGGTGCCCGGCCGCAACGCGGCACCTCACCACCGTCATTGCCAGACTGATCTGGCAATCCATAGCGTGAACCGTCGGTGATGCCCGGCCGTGCAATGGGAAACGGAACGGCATGGATGCCATGGTCAAGCCATGGCATGACCGGTTTCATCACGAAACGGGTTCCGTGCGGCGGGTTCATATATAGAGACTTGTCCTCCCTGCTGAAGCGCAGCGGAAGGCAGGGAGCCAGTAACCACCGGATTTTCCGTTTTATTTCAGTCTCCCGCCCCAACGGGTACTGGTTCCCGGTCTTGCCGCTTGCGCGTCAAACCGGGACGACAAATCCGGATGATATTGTTTCATCCAGGCCGGAAAACAGTTCAGGCCTATGTTCTTTCCCGGGTCATGCCATGGCTCGACCATGGCATCCATTCCGTGGCGTTTCCCATTGCACGGCTTTTGGTCGCCGGAACGAAACGGCATGGATTGCCGGATCAAGTCCGGCAATGACGGCTGAGGGGCTTTTGCAATTTAGCCAACCCCTGTCTGCGAAGCGTCATCCCGGCCAAGCGAAGCGCGAGCCAGGATCGGGGAGCAGCTATGTCCCGTCACGCGCAAACGCGGTGGCCCTCCGGTCCTGGATCTGCGCTTTGCTGCGCCCGGGGAGACGAAGGCGAGGTGGATTCGGGTGGCTTGAACAGACCAGGTTTCGTTCTTGTCATCCCTGCGAAGGCAGGGAACCAGTAATCTTCAGCCCGCGTGACGTTTGTCGTCGCCAGGTGCAACGAATACTGGGTCCCGGTCTTGCCACTGACGCGTCAAACCGGGATGACAAATCCGGAGGTTCATTCCGTATCCAGATTTAGCGCCGGGCGGATACTATTGCTTTTTCAATGACATACATTCAACAGCAGTTTGGCAAGCCAAGGCCTGACCTGGAAGGGCGGAGACATGCCTGGACGCGATCGCCGTATGTCACCCCGGACGAAGCGGAGCGAAGATCCGGGGCCTATTCACCTTTCGGCACGTTCGGGCAAGACAGTTCAAACCGGCTCGTCATTCCTTTTCCGCTGCTGCGGAAATGAGTGGGTCCCGGCTCGCGCTGCGCTCGGCCGGGACGACAATCGAACAGGAAATCCGGCACCCCGGCCCCGGGTCTCACGATGTTCGCCCGGGGTGACGATGGAGAGTGTTGAGGTGTTTCCCGAAATCCGGCGCCTGGCCAAACCGCTTCCGCCGGTCTTCGGCCTTACCCCGAGGGAGACTGCAGACCGCGCGGCAAACCGGGACGGGCAATCGGGGTATGTGAGCGCACAAAAAAGCCCGGGCGACTGCCCGGGCTTTTGATTGGGTCAGGACCTTCCGGCGTCACGCCGATGCCTTGTTGGCGGCGCGTTCGGCGCGCTTGCGGGCGTGCGGGTCGAGTTCCGCCTTGCGCAGGCGGATGGATGTCGGCGTGACTTCCACCAGTTCGTCGTCGGAAATGTAGGAGAGCGCCGCTTCCAGCGTCAGCTTCATCGGCGTCGTCAGCTTGACGGCATCGTCCTTGCCGGCCGAGCGGATGTTGGTGAGCTGCTTGCCCTTGAGGACGTTGACCTCAAGATCGTTGCCGCGCGTGTGCTCGCCGACGATCATGCCCGGATACACCTTCGTGCCCGGATCGATCATCATCGGGCCGCGGTCCTCCAGGTTGAAGAGCGCGTAGGCAACCGCCTCGCCCGTGCCATTGGACAGGAGCACGCCGGTGTGACGCCCCTGGATCGGTCCCTTGTAGGCTTCATAGCCGTGGAAGATGCGGTTGAAGATGGCGGTGCCGCGGGTGTCTGACAGAAGCTCGGCCTGGTAGCCGATCAGGCCGCGCGTCGGTGCGTTGAACACCAGGCGCGTGCGCCCGCCGCCGGACGGCTTCATTTCCAGAAGATCGGCTTTGCGCTCCTGAAGTTTCTGCACGACGATGCCGGAGTGCTCCTCGTCGACGTCGATGATGACTTCCTCGATCGGCTCCAGGCGGTTGCCGGCCGAATCGAACTGGTAGACGACGCGCGGGCGGCCGACACCGAGCTCGAAGCCCTCGCGGCGCATGTTCTCGATCAGGATCGCCAGCAGCAGTTCGCCGCGACCGGACACGATGAACGCGTCGGGCTCGTCCGTGTCTTCCACTTTCAGGGCAACGTTGCCTTCGGCTTCCTTCATCAGCCTTTCGCGGATTACGCGGGACTGCACCTTGGAGCCCTCGGTTCCGGCCAGCGGACTGTCATTGACGCGGAAGGTCATGGACAGCGTCGGCGGATCGATCGGCTGGGCCTGAAGCGGTTCGTCGATGCCGGGTGCGCACAGGGTATCGGCAACAGTGGCCTTGGCCATGCCGGCGATCGCGACGATGTCGCCCGCCTCGCCCTGTTCGATCGGCTGGCGTTCCAGGCCGCGGAAGGCGAGGATCTTGGAGACACGGCCGGCTTCGACCTGGCTGCCGTCGCGCGCCAGCGCCTTGATCGGCATGTTCGGCACGGCCGTTCCGGAAACGACGCGTCCGGTCAGGATGCGGCCGAGGAAGGGATCGGACTCGATCGTGGTGGCCAGCATGCGGAATTCGCCCGGATCGGCTTCCGGCGGCGCAACCTTGTCCAGAACCATGTCGAACAGCGGATCCATGTTGTCCTGCGGCCCGTCCGGTTCTTCGGCCATCCATTCCTGTTTCGCAGACCCGTAGAGAACCGGAAAGTCGAGCTGGTCCTCGTTGGCGTCAAGCGCGGCGAAGAGGTCGAACACTTCGTCCAGTACCTCGTCGGCGCGCTGTTCCGGCTTGTCGATCTTGTTGATCGCGACGATCGGCTTCAGGCCAAGTTTCAGCGCCTTGCCGAGCACGAACTTGGTCTGCGGCATCGGCCCCTCAGCGGCGTCAACGAGCAGGATCACACCGTCGACCATATGCAGGATGCGCTCAACCTCGCCGCCGAAATCCGCGTGGCCCGGGGTGTCGACGATGTTGATGCGCGTGTCCTTCCAGACCAGCGAGGTGACCTTGGCGAGGATGGTAATGCCGCGCTCGCGTTCGATGTCGTTGGAATCCATCATTCGCTCTTCCGTGCGCTGGTTGTCGCGGAACGCGCCGGATTGCTTGAGCAGGACGTCAATCAGGGTGGTCTTGCCATGGTCAACGTGCGCGATGATGGCAATGTTGCGAAGTTTCATGTGTGGCTCCAAAAGACAGAGCGGGCCCGGTTGGGACCCGCAGTCTGTCTGGACAATTTGAACTGGGATCGGCATATGCGCCGAATTTGGCGCCTTTATACGTGGATAGCGGCAATTGTGCAATGCAATGCAGTCAAGCGGCGGATCACATGTGCCGCGTGTCTTGCCGCCTGCCATTGACAGTACGGCCGTGAGGCTCTAATTCGTAAGGAAACCTTATTAATAAAAGCTGCTGGTCCCCATGACGATCGCCTACCCGAATGTAAGCGTCACAATGCTGGTCGTCGATCTCGCGCGTATGCTCAGACGGCGCTTCGAGGCGGCGCTTGCGGATGTCGAGACCGGACTGACCGTCGGTGAGGCGCGGACCCTCTTTTACGTGTGGCGCAATCCGGGACATCGTCAGGCGGCGCTCGCCGATATCATGTTCGTCGAACCGATGACGCTGGTCGGCTACCTGGATTCGCTGGAACGGGCCGGGCTGATCCGGCGCTGCCCTGACCCGCGCGACAAGCGCGCGAAACTTGTTGAACTGACGGCGGAAGCCGACCCGCTCCTGGAACGGATCGGAACAGCCTTGCAGTCGGTGCGCGCGACCGCGCTGGAGAACATTGCCGAGAAGGACAGGGACGTTCTGGAATCGCTGCTTCAGGTGATGAAGGACAGCCTGATCTCCGACGAACTTCCGGGGCGCCGCAAGTGACCGCGCAGACAGCCATCATGAGTGCGCGGCGCACGTCGCTTCTCGGCGCGGCGCTGGTCGCCATCGGGCCGATATCGATGGCGCTCTACACGCCGGCGATGCCTGTGCTCGTGGCTGTTTTCGGAACCAATGAGGCGGCGATCAAGCTGACGCTGATCGCCTATTTCGCCGGCTTCGCGGTCGCCCAGCTGATATGCGGCCCGCTTTCGGACGCGTTCGGGCGCAAGCGCGCGACGCTGGCCTTCCTCAGTCTCTATCTTGCCTCAAGTTTCCTGGCGACCTTCGCGCCGACCGTCGAGTTCATGGTCGTTGCGCGCACGTTGCAGGGTATCGGGGCAGCGGTCGGCATCTCGGTTTCGCGCGCGATCGTCCGCGATCAGTTCACAGGGCAGGCCTCGGCGCGCATCATGAACGCAATCGCGATGATGCTGGCCCTGGGTCCCGCTATTTCGCCGACCATCGGCGGTTTCGTCCTGGAGCTTTTCAGCTGGCGGGAAGTGTTCTGGTGCATGGTGATCTACGGTGCGGTGCTGATGGTGTGCGTCGCCGTCTTTCAGGTGGAGACCAATCCCAATCCCGGGCTGCATCATCTCAATCCCGGGCAGCTTGTCACGAACTACCTGACGCTTTTGAAGGATCCCCGCTTTCTCGCGCCGAGCATACTCATCGGATGCGGTCTCGGCGGGCTTTATGCGCTCGCAAATGTCCTGCCCTTCGTCCTGATGAACGATGTCGGTCTGTCACCGTCGCAATTCGGCATGGCCATGATCATCCAGTCCGGCTCGTTCATTGTCGGTACGATTGTCACGGGCAGGCTGCTCAAGGTGGTGGAAGCGCGCCGGCTTGTTCCTTTCGGCATGATGCTGTGGGTGGTCTCCTCGACGCTGATGTGCGTTCTGAGCCTGACGATGGAGCCGACCGTTCTGACCGTGATGGGGCCGGTTGCCCTGTTCGTGTTTGCGCTTGCTTTCGTCCTGCCGGCGAGCTTCACCGATTCCATGGCACCGTTCCCCAACATTGCCGGGGCTGCTTCGGCCATGACCGGGTTCATGCAATTCGGCGGCGGCATTCTTGCCGGTCTGATCGTCGCAACTCTCGGTGACCCACTTGTCGGCCTGGCGACGGTCCTGCCTCTCATGCCGATCGTCGGTATCGGGCTATTCCTTCACTTCAGGAACAGGGCGGTGCGCTTCGCACCGGCCGAATAGCCGGCCTGCCCCGCACGCGGTGGTATTTTTTGCAGGCGCGCTCCCGCGCGCTTGACGCTGTCCGCTGGAGCAGGCATCTGTCCATCGAGACAGAAAAGGGACTTCCCGATGGCGAAAGCCGCAAGCTACGTTCTACCCAAAGACCGTGCGCACGTGATGGGCATCCTGAACGTGACGCCCGACTCCTTTTCGGACGGCGGCAGGCACAATGAAGAACAGGCCGCGCTGGCGCATGCCAAGGCGATGATCGCCGAAAGGGCCGACATTCTTGATGTCGGCGCGGAAAGCACGCGGCCGGGCTCCGAGCCCGTTGTGCTGGAGGACGAATGGAAACGGCTTGCACCGGTGCTCGAACCTGTCTGCGACCTCGGCATTGCGGTTTCCATCGACACCTACAAGGCTGAAATCGCCCGGCGCGCCTGTGCCGCCGGTGCCGTGATCGTCAACGATGTCTGGGGCCTTCAACGGGACCCGCAGATGGCCGACACTGTTGCCGAGGCAGGTGTGCATGTTGTGATGATGCACAACCGGGAAAAGGCGGACGGCGCCATCGACATCATGGGCGATATCGACCGGTTCTTCGAGACGTCGCTACAGCTCGCGCAGAGCGCGGGCATTCCGCGAGAGAAACAGATCCTCGATCCCGGGTTCGGGTTCGGCAAAACGATCGATCAGAACTTTCTCATCCTCAACCGCTTCGAAGACCTCAAGAAACACGGTCAGCCGATCCTGGCGGGCGCCTCGCGCAAACGGATGATCGGCGCTGTCCTCAATGTGGAGACCGACGACAGGCTTCATGGATCGATGGCCGTCCACATGACAGCTCTTTTGAAAGGGGCGGCCATCGTGCGTGCACATGATGTCGGTCCACATGCGGATTGCGTGCGTATGCTGCAAGCAACGCGACTTGAACGGACCGCTTCCTGAAATGACACTTTCCGATACTCACGCCGATACTCACGCCGATGCCCCGACACGCTGCGCGCTCGGGCTTGGTTCCAACCTTGGAGACCCCAGGGCCAATCTCGATGCCGCGGTAAGGCTGATCGAGCAAACCCCGGGCGTCACGCTGGTTGCGCGGTCGTCGGACTACCGGACGCCACCCTGGGGCCCCGTTCCGCAGGACGATTACCTCAATATCTGCGTCGTGGTGGATACCTATCTGAGCCCGCAGGAGCTTCTGCAGCGCTGTCTTGGCGTCGAAAAGGAACTCGGCCGTGTCCGCGACATTCGCTGGGGGCCGCGTATCATCGATGTCGATGTGCTGATCTACGGTATCCGGAAGGTGCAGGAAGACAATCTCGACGTACCGCATCCCAGGATGGGGGATCGTGCCTTCGTTCTCATCCCGCTTGCGGAAATCTGGCCCGACGCGCCGCTGGGCGATGGCCGCACGGCGCTGGACGCACTTGCAACCTGCCCGGACCAGGACGGTGTCGTCAGGCTTCCCGGTTGAATCCGTTTTGACCTTGATAACGCTCTCTTAATTCTGGCCGATTAAACCCTTGATTGTAGGGGGACCTTGCGCTTAGGGGCAAGGCATGGCCGGCACGTTTCGCCGAAATGAAATCAATTCAATACAAAATCCATATTTTACATCCAGGAACTCGATGTATCTTGCTGTCGTAGCAGCTGTTATACCAAATATTCCTTATATATTTCTGTCTTTATTTGTCTGTCCAATGAGGTTTTTTCCAATCTTATTGTACTTCTTGCTGGCAATTATCAGCTTTCATTTGAACTTTTTTGTATTCTTGATACTTGCTTTGGCCGTGTTTTCTTTTGACTTGATATTTGTTTTATCAGGAATATTCGGACTTCCACCATCCTTGATTGTGGATTCGATAAAGCATCTTCCCACCTTGAATCTCTTTTCCTTTTCCGGATACATGATCCTGGCTGCTTTTCTTGTTCTCGTCGCCTGGTTGTATATCGCCATTCTTGCCAAGAAACGCGACATGTTCAAAAAGGCGAGTCTTGTTCCTGCGTTCCTGGCCTTTTGCGCCGTTGTTTCGATTGACATCAGTTTCAATCCGCCGACTAAGCTGTTTGCCTCAATGTTCTTCCCGCAACCAGAGGAAGTCACGTCCGCAACCTTGCAGACCGGGCTCGACGTTCCAGGCCGCGATGGCAGGAAAGGGCACGTGCTGATTGTCATGGTGGAGGGACTGGGGGCCATTTCGAATCCCCTTCATCAAAATCTGCTCTGGGAGATCTTCGAGACAGAGCAGGTCAGGTCGTCTTTCAAGGTTACGAGCGGTACCAGTCCCTATTACAGCTCAACGACCGCCGCCGAAGCACGTGAATTGTGCACGCACTGGGGTGATCACCGTGACTTCCGAGACCAACCGGCTTACGACTGCCTGCCTGCCAGGTACCGGGCGGACGGGTATGAGACCGCCTCCTTCCATGCCTATTGGGGCAGCTTCTTCAACAGGGCTGACTGGTATCCAAAACTGGGTTTCGACACCCTGTACTTCCGGGAAAGCGTTGGCAAAGCTGGGGATGGAACCCTCGCCAGAACCTGCGGTCTTACCTTCAAGGGGCTATGCGACGGCGATGTGGCAAACGTGGTCGAGGCCTTTCTGGAGCACCCGACCGGGAAACCGAAATTCGCATATTGGCTGACGCTCAACACACATATACCGATCGAGGCGGGCGCGGCGACGCCGCGGCTTGATTGCGAGACGGGTGGCCCCTTCAGGGACCCGACCGTCTGCAGATTGACGGAAATGTGGATGGATCTGCTTTTTCGCATCCGTGACATCGCCCTGAACCCGGATTTGAAAGGCCTTGAGATCCTGATCGTCGGCGATCATCATCCGCCGGTTTGGACAAGGCGGGGGCGGAATGTGTTCGAAACCGGAAAGGTTCCCTGGTTGCATCTCAAACCGCTGGATGCCCCATCGGTAGACAAGTTCGCCTCGGTCGGGGCCGGGTCCGTACCCTAGAGCCCGACAAAACTCTTCATGTGGAAAAGCGCGTTTTCCGGATGGGGTTTGTGGTCCTGGCCGTAAGGGCAGGCGTGCCGTGCCAGGCAGCCGGACCAGCAGGCAATCTCAGGGCCCTTGTGAAGATGGTCCTTGCAGGCAGATACATTGTAGCCGGTTTCCGTGGAAATGGCGCCTACGGGACATGCGGTGAGACAGGGCCTGTCGCGGCAGCCCTCGCAGGGTCCGGGTTCCCCCGACCGGTCCGGCAAGATGACCGGGTCAGGCGACAGAAGGGCGGCCCGGAACCCGGTCCAGGTTCCGTAGGTTTCATGGGCAAGCACGCCCAGGGGACTTTGGGAAAAACCACCGCATTTCAGCGCCCACTGCTGGAAGGGAAAATAGGGCGGGCCTTCGAAGGGGAACAGGGCCTTGCGGCCGTGACCGGCGGCCAGCCGGGTGAGTTCCCGTTTCGTGTAGCGGTCCATCGGGTGCGGGGCGCCGTCCCGGTATTCCCGAGCTGAAGTGAGCGGCCCCCACAGGGACGGGCCGGTGCTGCCGACCAGGGAGAGGGCGCGTGCGGGTCTGCCATCTGCGATGTCCGGAACACCGTCGTCCGCAGATGGCTCAAAGCTGCCGAGCAACAGAAAACCGGCGGCCGCGAGATCGTCGTTCAGTTTCGCGAGCGCCGGGGCCGACATGGTCTTCCTCAGCCGAGCCGGTCGCGCTTTGCGAGCGTGCGCAGGCGCAGCGCGTTCAGCTTGATGAACCCGGCGGCGTCCTTCTGGTCGTAGGCACCCTGGTCGTCTTCGAACGTCACCAGTTCTTCCGAATAGAGCGAGTAGGGCGAAGACCGGCCGACCAGAATGACATTGCCCTTGTAGAGCTTCAGACGGACCGAGCCGGTGACGTGTTCCTGGCTTTTGTCGATCAGGGCCTGCAGCATCTCGCGCTCCGGCGAGTACCAGAATCCGTTGTAGATCAGCTCGGAATAGCGCGGCATGAGCTCGTCCTTGAGGTGCGCCGCGCCGCGGTCGAGCGTGATCGATTCCATGGCCCGGTGCGCGGTCAAAAGGATCGTGCCGCCCGGCGTCTCGTAGATGCCGCGGCTCTTCATGCCGACGAACCGGTTTTCGACCATGTCGAGGCGGCCGATGCCGTTGTCGCGGCCATAATCATTGAGCTTGGCGAACAGCGTTGCCGGGGACATCTTTTCGCCGTTGAGCGAAACCGCGTCACCCCTTTCGAAGCCGATTTCGATCTCGGTGACGACATCCGGCGCCTCGGTCGGATCAACCGTGCGCTGGAAAACGTAATTCGGGGCTTCCTCTGCCGGATCTTCGAGCACCTTGCCCTCGGAGGAGGAGTGCAGCATGTTGGCGTCGACGGAGAACGGCGCCTCGCCGCGCTTGTCCTTGGGGACCGGGATCTGGTGCTTCTCGGCGAAATCGAGCAGGTCCGTGCGGGACTTGAACGACCAGTCGCGCCAGGGTGCAATCACCTTGATATCCGGGTTGAGGGCATAGGCGGACAGTTCGAAACGGACCTGGTCGTTGCCCTTGCCGGTTGCGCCGTGGGCAACCGCGTCGGCGCCGGTTTCCTCGGCGATCTCGATTAGGCGCTTGGAGATCAGCGGACGGGCGATGGACGTGCCGAGCAGGTAGACACCTTCATAAACGGCATTGGCGCGGAACATCGGGAAAACGAAATCCCGGATGAATTCCTCGCGAAGATCGTCGATGTAGATTTCCTTGATGCCGAGCATCTCGGCTTTCTTGCGCGCAGGCTCCAGTTCTTCACCCTGGCCGAGATCGGCCGTGAAGGTGACGACTTCGCAGCCGAATTCGGTCTGCAGCCATTTCAGAATGATCGATGTGTCGAGGCCGCCGGAATAGGCCAGAACAACTTTCTTGATGTCTCCATGCGCCATGTTTGGGAAAGTCCGTTTCGATGTCTTGGGCGGATTGACCGCACCGTTGAAAATTTGCGGCAATTTATCCGTTTCGCCGCGCGGCGCAAGCCCTTCCGGATGGCCAAATCGTCGCCTTTTGGGTGCGGGCGCGGCCTCAGGTGCCGAGCTTGATCGAGATCTTCTGCATGAACTCGGTCGCGCGGTCGTCGTCAACCTGCACCGTGGGTGTCGGAACACTTCCAATCTCGAGGTCAAGTGCGAAGTCCCGCCATGCATTGACGGTCTCTGCAAACCGTTCCGGGGAGCTGCAGGCCGCTTCCGCGTCTTCATTGCGGTCCGAGTACCGGTGGTTGGAAATGTATTTGTCTACCGGAAACAGGAGACCCGATTCGCCGGGCTGCACCGGCGCATCCCTGTCCTGGTCCGTGCTGTTGCCGTCCAGCAACCGGGCAGCAAGGTAATGCCTCCTGATGTGTTCCTGGCCCCGGCGGTCCTTGACGATGCCCTCCTGCAGCGTGAAGCGGGAGACATCCTGCCAGGCGTGGACCTGTTCCTCATGGCCTTCGACGAGCCTGATCGCTTCCCGGCTGAGTTCAATGAACGTATCAGCCCTGGGCCGGCGCAAGGTAAAGAGAACAATTGCGCCAACGGCAATCCCGATCGCCAGATAAACGAAGAAGTTCAATTCAAGTTGCCCGAGCAACATGTAAACCACACCGGACACCGCCGCTCCGGCGACCGCTGATTCACCGATCGCCCACAAATAGAGCTTTGCAAGGTCGGGTCTGAGAATGAGCTTGTTCGCGGCTGTCACTGAAAAACCAAAACCGGAAGGAAAGGAAAACGAGACGTCAAGTGACTTGATAGGACGGGAACTCGTTCAAGATCAATAATGGTCTGCAACCAAATCAGCACTTTGCCTTCCCGATCCCGGCTCGCGCGTTGCCTGGCCGGGATGACGAGCAGGGGGAGTACCTTGTCCTGAGTTGCGGGGCGTAGCACTCGGCGCAAACGACGGCGAAGGGTAAAAACTCTGTCATTCCGGACAAGGGCAGCGCCAGCTGTGCGCCGATTCGGAATCCAGACCTGTTCCGCGCTGAAGGTGAGGTTTCTTGATCCGTTCCTGTTTCGAGTTCGCTCCGCTCACGCTGATATCTGGTTTCCGGATCAGCGTTCGGTTCCGCCTCACTTGTCCGGAACGACGAACACCTGAACAACTTCATCCTGAGGAAGCGCTCTAGCGCTGTCTCGAAGGATGGGCCGCGCGTTCAGAACCTGCCGCCCATCCTTCGAGACGAACCCTATGGTCCTCCTCAGAGTCTGACTCGAAATTCATTCTTGAGCCTTTGCCAAGCGCCTGATGATGAGTTCGATGCTAGCGATGTACAGCCAAGCGGTCTGTGTTTCTTGTTTGACTTCAAAGTCCTTTGCAAGACGCCGCCGTCGCCCAAACCAGGCAAATGTTCTCTCAATGACCCATCGTCTTGGCAGAAGCGCGAATCCTTTCACCCCGGTTGGCCGTTCGACGATCTCAATCGTCCACGGTCCACAATCCTCGATCTTTTTCAATAGCTTCGGCCCTCGGTAGACCCGATCGGCGAAGATATGAGCAAGGTTGGGATAGGTCTGCCGCAGGCTGCGTAGCAATGGCACCGCTCCGTGGACGTCCTGGACGTTGGCGGGATGAACCAGAACGTCCAAAAGAAGCCCGTCCGTATCAGTGACAATGTGGCGCTTGCGACCTTTGATGCGTTTGAATGGATCAAGTCCCCGAGGACCGCCGACTTGGATTGTTGCGACGCTCTGACTGTCAATGACACCGGCGGTCGGAGTAGCATTGCGCGCTTGTGATTGGCGATGCCGCTCAACCAGCCGCCGGTTCAGCGCTGGCCATAACGCATTGTCACGCCACGCATAAAAGTATCTCTGCACTGTGGAACGTGGTGGGAAGTCGGCAGGCAGAAACCGCCAGGGACAGCCTGTGCGCAGCAGATAGAGAATGGCATTGACGACTTCCCGCAGCGACGTGGTGCGCGGACGACCTCGATCTCGTCGGGCTGGCAGATGGGGACAGATGAACCTCCATTCTTCGTCCGTGAGATCACTTGCGTAACGCAAGCTGCGACGGTCATAGTTGGCGCGGGTGGTCTCGGTCCACATGGCGAAGCTCCGTTCTGTTAGCGCAAAAACGGAATCACATGCGACCGGGATCACTCAACTAATTTCGGGCCAGTCTCTCAGGATGATGTCACGGGGACGGGCGGCCGCTGATCGGGTGCCGGGGAGCTGCGGTCTCGTAAGATCTCTCATCAAAAAAACACGGCGCTTTGCCTCCCCGATCCCGGCTCGCGCGTTGCCTGGCCGGGATGACGAGTGGGGGAGTACCTTGTCCTGAGTTGCGGGGCGCAGCACTCGGCGCAAACGACGGCGAAGGGTAAAAACTCTGTCATTCCGGACAAGGGCAGCGCCAGCTGTGCGCCGATTCGGAATCCAGACCTGTTCCGCGCTGAAGGTGAGGTTTCTTGATCCGTTCCTGTTTCGAGTTCGCTCCGCTCACGCTGATATCTGGTTTCCGGATCAGCGTTCGGTTCCGCCTCACTTGTCCGGAACGACGAACACCTGAACAACTTCATCCTGAGGAAGCGCTCTAGCGCTGTCTCGAAGGATGGGCCGCGCGTTCAGAACCTGCCGCCCATCCTTCGAGACGAACCCTATGGTCCTCCTCAGGATGATGTCACGGGGAAGGACGGCCGCCGGTCAGGTGCCGGATGGCGGCGGGACGTTTCATCCGCAGCACGTGTCGCCGCGCTGGACCGGCGGGCAGGGCACGGTTGCGTAGGAGCAAAAGACGCAGCAATCACCGGGCTTGGGTTTGAGAACCGCATGGCAGGACCGGCAGTCGTAGAACCACTGGCAGGCGTTTTCCGGCATGGTTTCCTCGGTGGCCGATCCGCATTCGGGACAGGTGATCACGCTCTGAAGGATCGGCGATTCCGTGGTGTTTTGATCCAAAGCCCGTTCCTCTCGAGGCTAACCCGCCGCTGCGCGGGTAGCCGGCGCAACGCCGTATTTTGCCAGGAACAGATCGACGCTTTCCTCGATGATCCTGCCAATTTCCTCGCGGCCCGGAACACGGGCGGCATAGATGTTCGGGAAGAAGGCGCGGGACTTTATCAGCCCCAGGAACTGTTCGGCGGCAACGGCCGGGTCCTTGGCCTTCAACTTGCCTTCCTCCGTCGCGCGTTCGATAAATTCCGCGAACACGACCAGCTTGGTCATGCGGGCGTTCATGTCGGCGGCGAGTTCAGGGTCGCGAATGGTTTCGCTCATGATCATGCGGGCAAGGCTCATGAAACACGGATTGATCATCAATTCGCCTTCGGCCCAGCCGAGCCTTACAAGCGCATCACGGATGGGAAGGTCCGGATCATAGGGAAGCTCGAGCGCAGAGTTGATCTGGTCGGCCAGGCACTGGTTGATGGCCCGGAACAGAACGTCCTTGCTTTCGAAATGATTATAGACCGTCCGCTTGGAAACCTGGGCGCGTTCGGAGATGCGGTCCATGCTCGCCCCGGCATAACCCTTTTCCTGAAACTCCGCGATCGCGGCTTCCACGATCTGTTTTTTCTTCTGGTCGGATACGGACATGTCGTGCTCAGTTCAGCCCCGTTTGCATTGTTCTTGTTTTCTTTGCCCCGTTCTTTTTTCCCAAAAAATGCGCTCTATGTAAACTAGGGCGTTTACAGACGCGGAAGTCGGTATTACACTGCACAGTGTAGTTTACACCCCTTAGCCAGAAAAGGCCAGCCAAGGGAGACGCCTCATGTCAATAACACTCAAGATCAACGGGGAAACGCGCACGCTCGATGCCGATCCCGAAAGCCCGCTGCTGTGGGCTCTGCGCGACGAGCTGGGAATGACCGGCACCAAATTCGGCTGCGGGATTGCGTCCTGCGGTGCCTGCACCGTGCATTGGGACGGCGTTCCCATCCGGTCCTGCCAGACCTTTGTCGGCGACATGGACGGTGCCGAAATCACCACCATCGAGGGCATCAACGGCAAGGCCGCCGAAGCGATCCAGGCGGCCTGGAACGAACTCGACGTGCCGCAATGCGGCTATTGCCAGTCCGGCCAGATCATGGCGGCAACCGCACTCCTGAGCGAAACGCCCAAGCCGACCGACGAAGACATCGATGCCGCCATGGACGGCAATGTCTGCCGCTGCGCCACCTATGCCCGCATCCGCAAGGCGATTCACCTTGCGGCCGACAAGATGGAGGGTTGATCCATGTTGCATCTGTTGCAGAAGCCGATTGAAGCGGCTGCGCCGACACGGCGCACGTTCCTGAAGATCTCTGCCGGAACCGTCGGTGGGCTCGTGCTGGCGATGAACCTGCCGCGTGCTGCCCAGGCGGCGGCCGGCGACGGCGCGTTCATCCAGCCCTTCGTGCATATCCGGCCCGACAACACCGTTGTTGTCCTGTCCAAGCACCTGGACAAGGGGCAGGGAACGGCAACCGGCCTGTCGACGCTGGTCGCCGACGAACTTGACGCGTCCTGGGAGCAGGTCACGGTCGAGCATGCGCCGTCCAATCCGCAGGTCTATGCCAATACCCTGTTCGGTGTTCAGGGCACCGGCGGATCCACCGCCATGGCCAATTCCTTCATGCAGTACCGGCAGGCCGGTGCCGCCGCGAAGGCGATGATCGTCGCCGCCGCCGCCCAGGAATGGGGCGTCCCGGCCGGTGAAATCACGGTGTCCGACGGTGTCGTCAGCCACGGCTCCGGCAAGTCCGCCACGCTCGGCGAACTCGCAGGCCTTGCGGCACAGCAGGATGTCCCGGCGGAACCGGTTCTCAAGACACCCGATCAGTGGGTCTATATCGGCAAGTCCTTCCCACGCGTCGATGTGAAGAACAAGACGATCGGCGCTCCGAATACCTACACGATGGACTTTCAGCGGGACGACCTGCTTGTTGCCGTCGTGGCCCGGGCTCCCCGGTTCGGCGGCAAGTTGAAGTCGTTCGATGCGACCGAAGCCATGGCCGTTCCCGGCGTCGTCAACGTGCTGCAGATCCCGAATGGGGTTGCTGTCGTCGCCACATCCACGTGGCCGGCGATCAAGGCGCGCGATCTCCTGGAGATCGAATGGGACGACAGCGCTGCGGAAATCCGGTCCAGCGACGCCATGATGGCGGAGCTGAAGGACATGACCGCAAAACCGGGCTTGAAAGTGCGCGAAGACGGTGATGCCGACGCGGCCCTTGAGGGCTCGGCGCGGGTGATCGAAGCCGATTTCGAATTCCCGTTCCTGGCGCATGGTGCGATGGAACCGCTCGATGCGGCGCTTCTTTATGATGGTGAAACAGCGGAACTCTGGCTCGGTTCGCAGATCCAGACCATCGATCACAACGTGGCGGCAACGATTCTCGAGGTGCCGTTCGAGAAGGTGAAGATCAACACCTTGTGGGCGGGCGGATCGTTCGGCCGCCGCGCACAGGCGGACAGCCATCCGGTTGCGGAAGTCGCCTTCCTGGCCAAGGCGATGCTGGCTGCCGGCATGGACCCGGCTCCGGTCAAGATCGTGTGGACCCGCGAGGACGATATGGCCGGCGGCTACTACCGTCCGATGTCGGCGCACAAGATCAAGGTCGGACTGGACGCGGACAACAACGTCACCGCGTTCACGTACCACATTGCGGCCAAGTCGATCATCAAGGGCACGCCTTTCGAGGCGATGCTGATGAAGGACGGTGTTGATCACAACATGACCGAGGGCGCGCATGACACGACCTATGCGTTCCCGCTCATGAACATGGATCAGTCCTACCAGGAAACCCAGGTTCCGGTTCTGTGGTGGCGGTCCGTCGGGCACACCCACACGGCCTACGTGATGGAGACCATGGTCGACCGCATCGCCAAGGAGGCGGGCAAGGACCCGGTCGCGTATCGCCTGGAACTGCTCAAGGACGATCCGCGCAAGGCGAATGTCCTGAAACTGGCCGCGGAGAAGGCCGGCTGGGATACGCCTGCTGCCGAGGGACGCCACCGCGGTGTCGCCGTGCACAAGTCGTTCGGCTCCTATGTCGCCGAAGTGGCGGAAGTCTCCTTCCGCGACGACGGCACGGTGAAGGTCGAGAAGGTGGTTGCCGCGGTCGATTGCGGCACGCCGATCAACCCGGACAATATCCGGGCGCAGGTCGAAGGCGGTATCGGTTACGGACTGGGCGCAATCCTGCGCAACCAGGTCACGCTTGCCGATGGCGTTGTCGAAGAGACCAACTTCGACACCTATGAGCCGATCCGGATCTCCGACATGCCGGAAATCGAGGTGCATATCGTTGCGTCCAACGAAGCGCCGACCGGTATCGGTGAGCCGGGCACGCCGCCGATCGGACCGGCGGTTGCCAACGCGATTGCCGCCGGGAAAGGCGACTGGGTCACCAACCTGCCGCTGACGAAAGCCGGTCTGGTCTGACCGCCCGCGTGAAGCGATCAAGAAACGAAAGGCCGCTGGAGGGCGGCCTTTTTCCGTTTGAGGGGTGCAGGGTCTATTGACCGATCCTGAATTCCTCGGGAACGAAGAAGGTGAAATCGCGCTCGGCCACACCGAGATGACAATCATGGCAATAGGTCATGAGGTGCGGATTGTCGCCGGTCGTGTCACCGAAGATCGACCCGTCCGGGATAACCATGAAGTAGCGCCAGTCGGCGGTTTCGGGATTTGTGCCCTCGGGGAGTTTTTCCATCCCGAACATCGCGCCGGGGAAAACACGGCCATCACCGGTGACGGTGACGCTGTCCTTGGCAAGGACGGAGCCGACAGGCAGTTTTTCACCTTCCTTCAGGATCGCGTAATTGACCGCGATGGCGTTGGCGTAGTTGTTGACGTAGCGCTGTCCGTGTGTCGCGGAGACAAAGGGGGCGTCGTTGAAGATTTCCCAGGACTGGTAGTTCCGGATTTCATCCAGCTCCGATCCGGCGTAGAGCCCCGCCATGCGGGCCTTCAGGCTATCGTAGATCTCGCGGGCTTCGTCTTTGGTCAACTCGGCCGGGTCCTCGATCGCGATGTGGCTGTCGGACGATTCCGACTGCGCCAGCGCGTCCACGAGTACTGCAGACAAAATCAGCAGGGCCAGAAAAATCAAAACGGTTTTGCTCATAATGCACTTCCTTCGCAAAATCGGCGGCAGAGGCCCGTGCAGGTGAAGTGGTTGCCGATCATGGTAATACAAGCTTCCTGCAAAGACTTGAAAGAAATGAGAGGTTTCACCGCCTTGTGTGCGGTGTTTACCGGGTCGGGGCGCGTGTCCGGCATGATTGAGGCAGGCCGGATGCTGCCGATCTGCCTCCCCGGCCGGGGAGCCGTCGGCAAAACTACGCAGGATCAGCAGACGATGCGGCTCGCGGAGCCATAACGCTGCTCAACCTTGAACGACAAACAGGTTTCGCGATGTTCAGGAAGCGGTCAGCGCTTCACGTTCCTTCTTGCGCATGCGTTCGGATGCCGACTTGAGCTGGCCGCAGGCTGCGAAAATGTCGCGGCCGCGCGGTGTGCGGATGGGGGACGCATATCCGGCGCGATTGACGATGTCCGCGAATTCCTCGATCCGTTCCCAGTCAGAGCATTCGTACTCGGAGCCCGGCCAGGGATTGAACGGGATGAGGTTGATCTTCGCTGGGATGCCCTTGAGCAGGCGCACAAGGTCCAGTGCATCCTGGTTGCTGTCGTTGACGCCTTTCAGCATCACGTATTCGAACGTGACCCTCTTGGCATTCGAAAGACCCGGATAGTTGCGGCAGGCGTCCAGAAGGGCGTCGATGTTCCACTTCTTGTTGATCGGTACCAGAATGTCGCGCAGGTCGTCGCGCACGGCATGGAGCGAGATTGCAAGCATGCAGCCGATCTCGTCGCCGGTGCGGAAAATCTCCGGCACGACGCCCGATGTCGACAAGGTGATGCGGCGTTTGGACAGCGACAGGCCATCGCCATCGGAGGCGATCAGCAGCGCCTTCTTGACGTTGTCGAAATTGTAGAGCGGTTCACCCATGCCCATCATGACGATGTTAGACACCAGACGGCCCTCGCTCGGGACGATGGCCCCCTGTGGCGTATCGGCATCGGGAAAGTCGCCGAGGCGGTCACGTGCCATCAGCACCTGGGAGAGAATTTCCTCAGCGGTGAGATTGCGTACCAGCTTCTGCGTGCCCGTATGGCAGAACGTGCAGGTCAGCGTGCAGCCGACCTGGGAGGAAACGCAGAGCGTGCCGCGGCCTTCTTCCGGGATGTAGACGGTCTCGACTTCAACGGGGCGGCCAGCGCCGCGCGGCGGAAAGCGAAACAGCCACTTGCGGGTCCCGTCGACCGAAATCTGTTCGGAGACGATCTCGGGGCGGGCGATCGTGAAGGCCTCGTCCAGCTGTCTGCGCAGATCCTTGGCTATGTTCGTCATCTCACCAAAATCGGAGACGCCGCGGACATAGAGCCAGTGCCAGAGTTGGGAGGCGCGCATGCGCCATTGCTTTTGCGGTACGCCGATCGTGCCGAGGGCTTCACCGAGTTCCTCGCGCGAAAGACCCACGAGCGTCGGCTTTTCCTCACCGGACAGGGATTGCGCCGCTGCCGCAGTCACCGTAGGCGCGTTCGGATTGTCCCGCGCGATGTCGAGCGTCATTGCCATGATGTGATCCGTGTCGTGTCCAGCGCTCTGCGATGCGTTGGTTCACGCAGCCGCGGCGCCCGGAGCGCCTGCATCGGCAGGCCCTTTGTCAAGCGTTTCCAAAACCACAGATGAGCCGAAAAATCAAGGTGCCGGGCTTTTCCGGCCGCACGGATATGCCGCTCCCGGTCAGACGGTTCCGACCGGGATGTCCCGCACAGCGGGCGAAAGCTGCGCTAGCGGCAGGCCTGCGCCGCCGTGTCGATGGCCGCAGTCACGCCGGACAGCGAAAATTTGTAGGTCGTCCGGGTTCCGCGGCTCGATTCGCCGTTGACCGTCATTTCACGGCCCGCTTTCATCGCGGCAACAAGCTGGGCCTCGGTCGCTGCGTTTTCGACCCAGGCTCCGTCATTGTTGGTGAAAAGCGTAAATCCCTTGCCGTCAACGTCGACGGAAACGGAAGACTTGTCCTTGAACGGGTAACCGACAACGAGGCTGGGCTCCGACGAGACACCTTCTGCGGGACGCGACGTCACGAAGAAAAAGACCTCTCCGTGATTGCGGTCGCCCGGCAGCATTGTGGTCGGCTTCGTCAGCGCGTAGCAAACCTTGCCGCCACCGCTTGGCGTCGTGTACGCCGCCCAGTCCTTGTGTTGCTTCAAAAGCGTCGGGGTCTGCGCGAAAGCTGCTGCACTTGAAACGGCCAGGCCTGCGAGGGCCAGTACCAGCGATTTTGCTTTCATCATCTCCACACCATCTGGCTATGAGTTTTCGTCAAATTTGATGCAATTGCCGTCGTTCTTATAAACCTAGCTTTAATGATAACTTAAAGCTGGTTACGAAAGGGTTGAAGCCTTGGCCGGGCAATTGCGGGTTTTTGACGTTCCTGCCGATTGATCTCTATTATTTCTGTTTCCCCTATTGGCTCTTGCGGTTAATCGCGGCAACAGTGTGGCAGAAACAGCTGAACCCTCTTTCGAAAAGTTTCGAACCTGCTAAAGAATAGGGTCGGAAAGGGAGCACGACAGCTTTTGGTGCAAGCGCAGTATTTTTCAGATCTGATCGTCAAGGTCGCGGCTGACCGCGACAAGACCGCATTTGTTGAATTGTTTGATCACTTTGCCCCGCGGCTGAAGGGCTACCTGATGAAACAAGGCGCGGATGCAGCGGTGGCGGAAGAAATCGCGCAAGACGTTATGGTCACGCTCTGGCGCAAGGCCGATCTGTTCGATCCCAGAAAGTCGTCGGCGAGCACCTGGCTGTTCCGTGTTGCGCGCAATCGCCGCATCGACCGGCTGCGGCGGCAAAAAACCGCGGACCTGGATCCGGAAGAACCTGCGCTCCAGCCGGCACCCCTTCCCGATGTTTCGGAGGAAATGGATGCGCGGCTGCGGGAAGAACGGGTGCGTGCCGCAATCACCAAGCTGCCGGAAGAGCAGATGGAAGTCGTCCGGCTCGCGTTTTTCCTCGGCCAGTCCCACAGCGAGATTTCGGAGACAACCGGCTTGCCGCTCGGCACCGTCAAGTCGCGTATCCGGCTGGCCTTCGGCCGGCTGCGTCAGCTGATCGAAGCCGACGAAGCGGTCGATGTGGATTAGGACACGGACGCATAAATGAAGCCGATTTGGCGTCCTTCGGATTTGGCCGTTTCGGCCATTTGCCACGTCGCGAAAGGCTTGAAAATGAACCACATTTCCTGCGCTTTCGCTTCTCGCAGCTGGTCAACACGATGCTAACCAAATTGACGTCATTTATGAAGCTGTTCCCCAGGCCGTCGTGCGCGGCTGCGACCGTCTCGCTGCTTCTCGTTTCCCCGGGCCAGGCCGGTGCGCTTCCGGACGGGTTTGTCTATCTGAAGGACCATGTTCCCGATATCCGCCAGGAAATCCGGTACGCGGGCCGGGACAATTTCATGCGCAAGCGGCTGCCGGGATACAATGCCGGCGAATGTGTCCTGACCGAAGCGGCGGCCAAGGCGCTCGGCAAGGTGCAGAACGCAGCCGTCGGCAAGGGATATTCCCTGGTGGTCTTCGACTGCTACCGTCCGCAAAGCGCTGTGGACGCGATGGTTGCCTGGGTCGGATCGGGCAAGGGAACGGACCCGGCCTATTTCCCGAATGTCTCGAGATCACAACTGATTCGGCAAGGATATATCGGTGCCAAGAGCAGTCATGCGCGCGGTTCGACAGTCGATGTGGGTCTTGAACACCTGTCCTCCGGTCAACCGGCTGAAGACAGGGCCACTGTCTGCGCCCGAACAGACCGCAGCACAGTCGATTTCGGAACGCCGTTCGATTGTTTCGACCCGGCAAGCCGAACCGACTCCGCTGCTGTTTCCAAAACGGCACAAGCCTACCGCCGCGATCTCGTGGCGCTCATGCGCAAGGGCGGGTTTCGAAATTATCCGGGTGAATGGTGGCACTTCACGCTCGCAAACGAACCCTTTCCCCGCCGCTCGTTCGATTTCGCCATCGATCGCAGATGACCCTGCCCGCATGTCAGTCGGCGAACAGGGGAACAAATTCCGAAACGGCGGTATCTGTGTATTTCGATCCGGGAAAAACGGTTTCGATCTGCAGCTCCAGCCAGGTGGTCTCTACCGGCTGCGCAAAGCTGAAGCTGCTTGCCCGCATCGTGTCGGGCAGTGAAATGACCTGGGTGTCTCCGCTGGAAAGAGTCACCCGGACCGTGCGGACCCGCGCATTCTTGCTAAAGATGTCGCGGTTTTTCGCATAGCCGTTGACGATCTCAAACCCGGCGAGTTGCCGGGGCCGGTCAAAAGAAAGCAGGATCCGCTCGCCCGCTCCGTTTCCCGACACGCCTTCCACCCACGCGGTTGCCAATTTGCCGTCGAACAGATTGTTGGGGCCGTAGCGGTTGCCAAGCTGCGGGTCCAGCATGGAGCTCGCGCAGACATCGAAAGCGCCGCCGGAACCGGACGCTGAAGCGCAGTGCCTGCCGGCAAATCTGGGCAGCGGCGCGTGGGCCGTCTGCGGGGGATTGAGCGCAAGCGCCGCGGTCTTCGGAGGCGTGGTCGGTGCCGCGTCCTGTTCCGATTTTCCGCCGAAGTAGAACTCGCCGATCAGGGCCTCGTTGAGCCAGGGGAGCTGGCGCTGACCCGTTGAAACATAGACGCTCTCGCGCACCTTGCCCATCAGGTGGCGCACTTCGAGGTCGGGCGTATCGATCAGGCGGGCGAGCGCCTCGGTGAACGGGCTGTTGTTTCCGGTACCGTCCAGCGCCACGTCTCCCGGTGCCGTCGCAAAGGCGATCATCATGCCCGCGGCATTGGCTTCCAGACGCGCGAGCCCGTTGGAGGTGCCCCTGGAGAGAGACCGGGGCAGCGGATTGTTCCGGCAGGCATCGAAGAAAACAAGCTTCAGCCGTGCGCCGGAAATCTCCATGATCTCCAGCAGGTCGTTTGCCTTGATCGCCTGGCCGGGGAGATCCGTGGAGGCGATGATGTCGGCGTCGACCGGAAGCAGCCAGTTGCGTCCGTTCACCTGAACACCGTGCCCGGCGTAGTAGACGATGGCCACATCCGCGCCCTGGGCCTTGCGCCCGAACTCGGTGAGGGCCGCGGCAAAGGCGACCTTGTTCCCGTCAATGAGGCGAACCACGTCGAAGCCCAGGCCCGAGAGCTTGCGGCTCATCAGATTGGCGTCGTTCGGCGGGTTGCGCAGTGCCGACATCGTCCGGTAAGCGCCGTTTCCGATGACAAGCGCAACTCTTTCGGACGACGCCGCGGCCGCGCCGGGCGGCAGGGTAAAGAGCAGAACACACAGTATCGACACGAGATATTTGAAACGAACAATCATCGATCTTCCCCCGGCAATCCCTTCAAGAAAACCGCCCGTTGCCGCGAAATGCAAGATCCCGCATCCGGCGGCCCGAGACTGATGCTCAAAAAGAGCTCTTGACCTCAACTTAGGTTGAGCCCCTAGGTAGGGGCGGCATTGACCGAAGTCCTGTTCTCAAAAAGAGATAAACCACTCATGACAGCCACATTCGAGCAACCCGGGGAAGCCCGGTGGAGCGATGTCCTTTGGGGAGCGCATGCACCCGTTTCCGCGGTTCTGGCGGGCGGTATCATTCTGCATGCGGTCAACATCAATATTTCGGCCACCATGCTGCCGACGATCGTCGCGGAGATCGGTGGCCAGAGCCTTTACGCCTGGAATGCCACCTTGTTCACGCTTGCCGCGATCCTGAGCGCGGCGGTCACCGGAAAGATTCTGAACCGCATGGACGTGAAACGGTCGTTTGCCCTGTCCGGCGCCGTGTTCGCGCTGGGCAGCCTGATCACCGCGCTGGCTCCGGACATGCCGGTGATGCTTGCCGGACGTTCGGTGCAGGGCGCTGGGGGCGGCATGATGTTCACGCTGTGCTACGCGATGATTGTTTTCGCCTACCCGGAACGCCTGTGGTCTCGCGCCGTGGCGCTGCTCTCAGGCACCTGGGGCATCGCCATGCTGTTCGGGCCTGCCGTCGGTGGCATGTTTGCCGAGTATGACATCTGGCGCGGCGGCTTTGCCGCGCTGATCCCGGTCACGGCGGTCTACTCGCTGATTGCCTGGCGGCTCCTTCCGACAGTCGGGGACACGTTGCCGCCGGCTGGACCGATCGCCTTCGGCCAACTGGCGCTGCTTGCGGGTGCCGTGCTGGCGGTGTCGGCGGGATCGCTCGCCGAGTCGTTCGCCGGTGCGGCTGTCGGCGTTGCCGTCTCGATCGTTCTGGTCCTGGTGCTTATGCGCCGTGAAAACGCGTCCGATATCCGCCTGTTCCCGAGGGGTGCGATGTTGCACGGAACCCCGCTGTTCCTGTCATTCGCGGCGATGTCGCTGCTGATTTTCTGCGTGAATGCAGAGTTTTTCATGCCGTTCTATCTGCAGCGCCTGCACGGCCTGTCTCCCCTGCTGGCCGGTTACATCGCGGCCCTGATCTCCATCGGCTGGTCATGTGCGGAGGTCTATTCCGCGCGCTTCACCGGAAAGGCCATGCACAGGGTGGTGTTCGCGGGGCCGGCCGTGCTGCTTGCGGGCACGCTGGTTCTGGCGGCCGCGACCCCGGCCCATGATGTCAGCGGGGCGGGGCTGGCGGGGGTGCTGTCGCTCGCGCTCATCGTGGTGGGGGCCGGCATCGGCCTGAGCTGGCCGCACCTGAACACATTCGCCCTTCAATATACCGACGTCACGGAAAAGGAGAACGCGGCCTCCGCCCTGTCGACGATCCAGATGTTCGCCGTGTCGTTCGGAACGGCGGTCGCCGGCCTGGTTGCCAATCAAACGGGTTTCAATACCCGCAACGACATCGCAGCGACGGCGAACTCCGCCGCGTGGCTGTTCCTGACATTTGCGCTGATGGCGGTCCTCGCCTGGGTTGCGAGCCGTTCGCTCCTCACGAAACTGAAGGAACACGGTGCATAGGCTCCGGTTCCGGTCCATTCGCGGCTGGTGCCCGGGCGGCTGGTCAGGTGCCTGGAACCTTGCGGCCCTTGCGCATGACCGGGCCGCCGCTCACGTGTTTTGCGCGCTGGCTCGTGGGGGCCCCGGACGACACCGGGCGTTCCGCGTAGCGCCCGAGTGCCCGGTGGCGGTCATACATGACAATCGCTCCGGCCATGGCAACGTTCACGCAGAATTTTGTCGGGATCCGGACCACGTGGTCGCAGCGTTCCAGCATCTCGGGCGACAGGGATCCCCGCTCCGGCCCAAGGACATAGGCCGCCTGAAGGGGGTGTCCGAAACTCGGCAGGTCAATGGACTCGTCGGTCAGTTCGATCCCCACCAGCTGACAGCCGCGCGGCAGGTCCATCGTGTCGACGTTGTCCCAGGTGAACACCGGCAGGTGCCCGGGGCTCTTGGAGGTATCCGACGGAGGCGCGGACCGGATTTTCTGATCCGCGTCGACGGTGAAAAAGAAGTTCGCGCCGAAGGCGTGAGCCGATCTCATCAACGTGCCCAGATTCATGCGTTTTGAAAGACCTTCCGCTCCAATTGCAAAATATCCGCGCATCTCTTCGTCCCGTTTGTCCTCGTGCGAGCCTCATACCGGAAAGCAGGCCGGTTTTGAACCGCCTGCTTAGCCGGAATGCCTATAGGTCCTCTCGTCAGGACTTGCTAACGTTGCACCCGGGCGGCAATGCCGCACCCGTATCCGCTCGTGTTGTCCAGAGGTTCCCTTGAAAGCCTGTCTTTGCAAATCCTTCGGTCCGGCGTCCAGCCTGGTGATCGAGCAAATCGACGAGCCGGTTGCCGGTCCGGGCGAGGTCGTGGTCAGGGTGGAGGCGTGTGCGCTCAACTTTTTCGACACGCTGATCATCCAGGGCAGGTACCAGTTCAAACCCGAGTTCCCGTTTTCGCCGAGTGCGGAGTTCGCCGGCATTGTCGATGCCGTCGGTCCGGGCGTCACGGACGTCGCGGCCGGTGAACGGGTGATGGGATACATGAAATGGGGCGCAGCGCGCGAAAAGGTGCTGGTGCGATCTGCGGACGTGATCCGGATTCCGGACGGCGTTTCGTTCGAGGTCGCCGCGGGGCTCGCAGTGACCTACGGGACGACGCTTCATGCCTACAAAGATCGGGCCGATCTTCAGCCGGGCGAGACCGTGGCTGTCCTGGGCGCTTCCGGCGGTGTCGGTCAGGCCGCGGTTGAAATCGCCTCCGTGATGGGGGCGAAGGTCATTGCCTGCGCTTCGTCGGAAGACAAGCTCGCCTTTGCCCGTTCACTCGGTGCGGACCTGACCATCGACTATTCGAAAGAACCGCTGAAAGAACGGCTCAAGGAGTTCACCGGAGGCACGGGGGCCGATGTGGTTTATGATCCCGTCGGCGGAACCCATTCCGAACAGGCGCTCAGGGCGACCGCCTGGGAAGGCCGGTTCCTGGTGATCGGCTTCGCCGCCGGAGACATTCCGAAGATACCGCTCAACATTGTCATGCTGAAAGGTGTGGATGTGCTCGGGGTCTTCTGGGGCGCCGCCGTTGAACGCGACCCGGAAGGCCACCGGAACAACATGACGCGCCTGCTTGACTGGGTGCAAGAGGGGCGTTTGAAGCCTCATGTCCACGCGGTCTATCCCCTGGAGGAGATCGCCGTCGCGCTGGACGAGATTGCCGCACGCAAGGTACGCGGCAAGGTGATCCTGAAGCCTCGTGTCACCTGACCGGGGACCCGAACAAGGACTGGACGCTGCCATGACCACAGTCTCGAGCGAACAACAGGCCGACCGCGGTCCTACAGATCTTCAGTCCGGTGCTGCCTGGATGCGCGGCAGGATCATGCCGATCGCCGAGGCGTCGATCCCGCTCAACGACTGGGGTCTCATCCATTCCGACATCACCTATGATGTCGTGCCTGTCTGGGAGGGCGCGTTCTTCCGGCTCGGGCTCTACGTCGAGCGGTTTTTCCGGTCGATGGAAAGTCTCCGCCTGGATCCGGGACTGAGCGAAACCGATGTCAAAACCGTGCTGCATGATCTTGTGTCCGCGACCGGGCTGAAACGGGCCTATGTCGCGATGGTGACCTCCCGCGGGGTCAATACCGTCCCGGGATCGCGCGATCCAAGGGATTGCAGGAACCACTTCTTTGCCTGGTGCGTGCCTTATATTCATGTCATCCGGCCGGATATCGCGGCGTCCGGCGCCTATGTTCATGTGGCCAGGA
Source organism: Roseibium sp. (assembly GCF_965229775.1). Taxonomy (GTDB): domain Bacteria; phylum Pseudomonadota; class Alphaproteobacteria; order Rhizobiales; family Stappiaceae; genus Roseibium. The sequence goes on along the minus strand of NZ_OZ245929.1, from coordinate 1,260,434 downwards.
CGGTAACCCGCATCCCTGCGTCCAGTGTCGATCCCAGGGTGAAGAACTATCACTGGGGCGACTTCACGAAAGGGCTCTTCGAGGCAAAGGACGCCGGTGCGGAGACCGTGTTGCTGCTCGACGGGGAAGGGAATGTCACGGAGGGCCCCGGTTTCAATGTCTTTTCGATCAAGGACAATTGCCTGCTGACGCCTGACGATGGTGTCCTGGAAGGCATCAGCCGGCGGACGGTGCTGGAAATCGGCGCTGAATTGGGATTGGTGACGCAGACGAGGACGCTTCCGCTCCAAGAATTGCTTCAGAGCGACGAGGTCCTGATCTCGACATCCGGCGGGGGGGTTGCGCCGGTCACGAAAATCGATGACCGCCTGTTTTCGAACGGATCGCCGGGTGAAGTGACCCTGTCGATCAGGGAAAGGTATTTTGACTGGGCCAACAGCCCGCAATACCGCACCGAAATTGACTATCGGTCCGAGTGACCGGGTTCAGACTAAGCTTCGAACACCGCGATGACCGGTGCGTGGTCGGACGGCTTTTCCCAGCCCCGGGCTTCGCGCATCACCGATGTTGACTTGACATGTGATGCGAGCGGGCCGGAGACCCATACATGATCGAGCCTGCGTCCCTTGTCGGCTTTCGACCAGTCTTTCGCCCGGTAACTCCACCAGGTGTAAAGCTTTTCTTCCAGCGGCGTGAACCGGCGCATGGCGTCGAGCCAGCCGCCTGCCTCGCGCACTTTCTCGAAAAGGTCCGTTTCGACCGGCGTATGTGACACCACCTTCAGAAGTTGCTTGTGCGACCAGACGTCATGTTCATAGGGCGCAACGTTCAGATCGCCCACGAGCACGGCCGGCCGATCCGTTTCGGGTCCCTTCAGCCAGCCCTTCATTTCGTCCATGAAGTCGAGCTTGTGGCCGAATTTCGGGTTGATCTTGCGGTCCGGTTCGTCGCCGCCCGCCGGTACATAGAAATTATGCAGGCGCAGGCTTGCGCCGTTGAAGGGAATATCGACCGCGACGTGCCTGCTGTCTCCGACATTGCAGAAGTCCCGCTTCTCGACGTTGCTGAGCGGACGGCGGGAGAGTGTTGCCACACCGTGATAGCCCTTCTGCCCGTTGATGGCGATATGCTCGTAGCCGGCCTTGCGGATGGCGTTTTCCGGGAAGTTCGCATCCGGGCACTTGGTCTCCTGAAGGCAGATGACGTCGGGTGCGATCTCGTCGATCAGCTTTTCGACGATCGGCATGCGCAAGCGCACGGAATTGATGTTCCAGGTTACGAGCTTGAGCCGATCTTTCATCGTCAGGTATCCGCAGCAGTTGAAGTCCGCACAGTCATACGGATTCGGGCGGCAAGCGCAATATGCCGTCTCACGGCTCCGTGTCCTCACAAACTGATGTTGCCGGTTTGGTCGCGCCGCTCACCTGGCCAGCCACGGAATTCCGCGATTTTGACGCTGCCTCGTCTAGTTTTCTAGACAAATGGACAAAAAGACAATTTGACAAAATTGTTATTTGAGTCCATTTTGCACTTGCGAGATGATGCTCTCCCAGAGGCCCCCGGAAGGTGGTTCTCCAAAAACATGCTAATAATAGCCAAGCGCCAAATAATAGTAACAAAGTAAAACTCCGAGTCGGGTGAAGCGGCGGCGGAGCTAATTTTGTTGTTAATTATCCTGTAATTTCAATATGTTGCAAAAAAGTGACTCTGTTTTTCAATCTGAAGCTGAGGTCGAAAATGCTCTTGAGGTGAATCGAGAAAAATGATTTCAGTTGTGTCGAGCAGGCAATTTATTGAACCAAGGCTCAATGAGCACTGTCAATAAGCTGAGATGTGAAAGAAATTTGGGGTTTTCACTTTGATGTGTTTGCTTGTGATCGAAAAAACTTGGAGATTACTATGAAACTTAAGGGCTTGATGCTCGGCGTGGCAGCTGCTGCCACCGCTACCACCGCTCAGGCGGCCGATCTTCCGGTTGCTCCGGAGCCGGTCGACTACGTTCGCGTCTGTGACGCTTACGGCTCCCGCTTCTATTACATCCCGGGCACCGAAACCTGCCTGCGCGTTGGTGGCCGTCTGCGTACGCAGTTCGTCGTCAACAACGTTCTGGAAGACGGCAACTGGGAAAACCGTGATCAGGACGGTTACGACTGGCTGACACGCGGTTACGCTTACCTTGATGCCCGCAACGCGACTGAGTTCGGCACCCTGCGTGCCTATGTTGCGCTGCGCATGCAGGTGGAAAACGGCGAAAACGGCTTCAAGCTGGACGCCGGTTACATCCAGTGGGGCGGCCTGACAGCCGGTTACCTCGGCTCCAACTTCAACATCTACACCGGTCAGGCCTTCATCGGTGTCGTCACCCGTGACTGGTCGGACGTGACCACGAACCAGCTTGCCTACACCGCTGCCTTCGGCAACGGCTTCTCCGCAACGCTGGCTCTGGAAGACCGGTCTGACCGTGAAGTCGGCGATTACGGCGGAACGCGCATGCCCGACGTTGTCGCTGCTCTCGGCGTCTCCCAGGGATGGGGTTCTGCACAGCTGTCCGGTGCTCTGCACCAGGTCTACCCGGACGCAGCCTTCAACAGCACGAACACTTCGGGCGATGAAGACAGCCTCGGTTGGGCAATCGGTGCCGGTGCGGTCGTGAACCTGCCGTTCGCGAACTCCGGTTCCAACATCTACTTCCAGGGCTTCTACGCTGACGGCGCACTGTCCTACATCGGTAACGGCATCACGGGCGTTTCCGTGGTCAACAACGCGGGCACGACACTCGGTTCCGTCTCCGACTACGGCGGAAACGGCGACAAGAGCACGGGTTACTCCCTGTCCGCAGGTGTGTACATCCAGGCAACGCCGACCATCGGCGTGGCACTTGATGGTTCCTACGCTCACGTCGACCAGGAAGACTTCATCGGCAACACCGATGCGGATATCGACCGTTGGGCAATCGACGGTTCCGTACAGTGGGAGCCGGTCTCCGGTTTCGTCCTCGGTGCCGACGTAGGTTACGCCAACACCAGCGCCGACATCACCGGCGAAAACGTTGACGACCTCGACGAACTCCTCTTCGGTGTTCGTATGCAGCGTACGTTCTAATCCCAGGATTAGAATCTGGCTGAGAAAGATTGACCTCCTCTCAGTCAACAGGCCCGGCAGACTCCAAACTGCCGGGCCCCCCTTTCGGAACGAAAGCGGGCGCCGGCTCAAGCCGTCACGACGGGGCATGCACTCTGGTGTCAGGCGACGACGCTGTTTTCAAGAAGCTTTCTGAGCGGCGCATACGAGCGGCAGATCTGCTCTTTTTCCTCGGTCCTGGTCCTGATCTGATCGAAGGACATCCTGACGAATTCGCACAGGTCCTCGAAATCAACCTGCCCGAGTGACAGCCTGTCCCTGAAAGGTTCAAGCGCCGTGCCGATGGCCTCGTTGCAGATGCGCATGATGTTCTTTTTCTTGGTCTTGTCGATGCCTTCCAGGATCTGAAGAATTTCCTCGCCATGGGGCATCTGCAACATCATCTCGCACGGTTTCGCGCTGAGGTGCATGAACGCGATGTCCAGCCGCGCACCGAGATCCTCGACGTCGGTGCATTCTTCCGAGATCAGATTCGCCGACTTGCGCACATGGTGCTCAACCGCGTCGTAGATCAGTTGTTCCTTGCAGTCATAGGCGTTGTAGAGCGTCTGCCGGGCGACACCGGCAGCCGTCGCGATTTCGCTCATCGTTGTTTTCTTGACGCCATAATGAGAAAAAAGTTGAAGAGCTGTCTCAACAATCTTTGTTTCACGCTCGTTCATTCATGCCCCCGGTATTTTTTTGTTTTTTCACTTTTTAGTGTCCGCGGGCAGTTGAGTCCATATGAGGGACAATTAATGCGGTGTGTTTTTCTGGAGACTGCCAGATTTTATGTGTCTTGGCGGATGTTTTCCGGGGCGGATCGTACGTATTACTGGTTGTAACGCAAGAGATTGCATTGACAAATTTGCTGAAAACTGTTCGACGGCAAGGCTTTGGCGTAATGTTAGTCTCAATAACATTGACTTGCTCCGCCACTGCTCCAATTCTGTGAATATCGACGCAGATTTTCTTGAAAGCGCGCCTTCGCCCCTGTTTCGCCGAAAGTGTCCGGCACGGCGGTTTTGTTGCCAATTGCCGATCACTTTTGCGGAAAAAGCGAAGAAACATCCACGCTCCGTTAGGAAATTCCGCGCATTTTGGTCAATGACAGAAAGTGTTTGTTAACCTGTCGAGGGTGCCGTGTTGCCGCGTATTAGTGTCTTTGCTTCGATCATCGGATTGGTTTTCCTGCTGGCTGCCTGCTCGGCCTATGACTTTCCGGACCCGACACCGGAAGATTATGCCGTCCACGGGATCGACATCTCCCGCTGGCAGGGCGAAATCGACTGGGACGAGGTCAAACGCTCCGGCGTTCAATTCGCCTGGATCAAGGCGACGGAGGGCGGTGACCACGTGGACCCGCGCTTTGCGCAGAACTGGATCGCGGCGCGCAAGGCGGGCGTACCCAGAGGCGCTTACCATTTCTACTATTTCTGCCGCCCGGTCGAGGAACAGATTTCCTGGGTGAAGGAAGTCGTGCCGAAGGATCCCGAAGCGATCCCGCTCGTTCTGGACATGGAATGGAACGCACACTCCAAGACCTGCCAAAAACGCCCTGCGCGCACAAAGATCCTGAGCGAAATGAAGAAATTCCTCGACGAGATGGAGCGGTATTACGGCAAGCGCCCTGTGATCTATTCCTCCGTGGACTTTCACCGCGACAGGCTGGTCGGTGCCCTGAAGGGCGAACAATTCTGGCTGCGCTCCGTGGCTACCCATCCGAAGAACATCTACGACCAGCGCGATGACTGGGTGTTCTGGCAGTATACCGCGGAAGGCCGGATTCCGGGCATCAAGGGGGATGTCGACAGGAACGTCTTCTTCGGAACGAAGTCCCAGTACCGCGCCTGGCTCAACGGCAAGCTGCGGCGCTGACGCGGGCAGGTCAACAGCTCCAATTGCGGTCTGGAACGCTTACCGGATCTTGATCTGGTGGGCGATGTCCTTGCCGTTGGTGATGGTGACCTGCTTGAAGCCGATCAGCTTGCAGAAATCGAGAAAGTTCAGCTCGTGCGGATGATTGGACCGCGCGAAAAGCTCGGTCGAGCGGGCCAGTGACGTCAGCGCGGCGAGCAGCGCGCGCAGCCGGTAGAGCGTGTCGTACTGGCCGTCGCCGGTTGCGACGATGATCAGTTTCTCAAGGTCGCCGCCCTTGGCGAAGAGATGGTATCCCGCCGCGTGGTTCTGCTTTGAATGCTGCGCGGCAAGGCCGATGACAAAGGCCGCCCTGGAGCGTTTCTGGGCGTCATTGGCAACCGGCAGCTCCGATATGTAGACCTCGTTGGTCTGGGGCTCGGGGTAGTAGTAGCCGGCGTGGGCATCGAAGGCGATCGCGGCCGATTGCGAGGCCAGCAGCAAGGCCGCCGAGACAATGGACGCCGCTGCAAGTTCCTGAAACCGTTTCATCCTGGCTTGTTCCCCCCCTTGGAATTCTTCGCACAGTGAAGCCGATCGGGCGGCGGCTGGGCAAGCACAAAGTGGTTTGCGGGCGCCATCACGGCCGCGTCACGCTTGCCGCGCTATACTTTTGCCATGATGTCTTCCCACATCTTCGCCGTGTGTGGGCATTCGGTCCGGGCGGAAATCGCCCGGGAGCGAGATAAAATGGAGAATAACAAGATGCTGATCCGCTTGCCGCTGGCCCTGTGCGCCGTGGCCATGATGACAATGCCGGCGCTGGCGCAGTCGGGAGGTCCCGCGATTGCCTACACGACCGCCAACCTGAACATGCGTGCGGGTCCGGGAACCAAATACCCGGTTCTTGCAACCGTGCCGCAGGGCGGCGGCGTTACCGTCTTCGGTTGTACGGCAAACTTCTCCTGGTGCGATGCCGCCTTTGCCAATGTGAAGGGCTGGGTTTCGGGCAAGTACCTGAGTTACGGTGTCCAGGGGTCTTACTACGGCCGGCCGATCCCGAGTGCGGGGGTCTATATCGGCGTGCCGCGTTACGGCAGCAACTACCCCATCTACCGGCGTCCGCCGCCGGTCGTGCGGCCGGTCCAGCCGATCTATCCGAGATATCCCAGGCGCTACTGAGCCCGCGGTGTCAGCTGCCCGGCCTCGGTGCAGCTAGCACGAGCGACCAGAAAACCTTGTGTTTCGCCGTCTGGGAATAGGCGGTCGCGATGCCCAGGCGAGTCGCATCCGGTGTCAGCAGCACCTGGTTGTGCTTGGGCGATTCGCGCCAGCCCGAAAAGGCTTCCGCAAAGGTCCGGTAGCCGGCGCTGACATTCTCGGCCGCCGCCGTTTTCGGCTCGCCGATGGACGACAGACGGGTTGCCAGTTGCTGGTCCGGTGCAAGCGAGGCCTGGACGCTGCCCGCCCTGGCCATTGCCTCGGCCTGCGATTTTGCAATACCGGTGAGCTTGGCGTCCGGTGTGACGGCCGACAGGCCGTTGTTGATCCGGTACTGCGAAATCATCTGCGCGGCGGTCGCCGCGTAGACCTCGCCGTCGGCGCGCGCCAGGTCCTTGTAGAAGGGCGGTGTCTGAAAGCGTTCGCTCTGACAGCTTGCCAGGACGAGAACCGCCAGCGCGGCGACAGCAAGCCTGGCGGACGTGATACATGATTTTGTCTGGATCACCTGATGCGGCTCCGGAAATGACCTGATTCGAACGGCAGTTAGCAAAAGAGGACATCACAGCAGAATTACGGCGGGGTAAAAATCAGTTGGGGGCAAGTGAAGGTCATCCCGGCCAAGCGCAGCGCGCGACGGGATCGGAGAGGCAATGACCTTGGATCTCGCGGTGGCCGTTTACATGCGCCCGGGCTCCCCGGCCCCGGGTCTCACGTCGTTCGCCCGGGGTGACGATGGTGGCATTGGCGCATTTGCTGCCAGCGTTCCGCACCTCGTCCGGAGGCCATTCCAATCGCCCTCCCGATTCTAAGGACGGCCAAGGGCCTCCGTCGAAGCAACCTTGTTTGAGCAGCTAAAACTAGCGGAGTTTTCTCCCTCTCCCAATGGGAGAGGGCCGGGGTGAGGGGGCATTTATCGGAAAGACACGCCAACACCTGTCCCCTCACCCGGCCCTTCAGGCCGACCTCTCCCAGTGGGAGAGGTAACAGTCGCGGCGGCAAGACAGTTTCCGCTCCAATAGCTGTCTTTCCAAGCCCAGACGTCCGCTGGCATTACGGCTTGGATTGCCAGATCGAGTCCATTGCTGTCCGGTTTAACCCGGAACTGATCTCGTGCGGCGGTGCGCAGTTACTGAACTTGTCATTCCGGCTGAAGCGTAGCGGAAGGCCGGAACCCAGTACCCACCGTTTCTCCTTCTTCTTAAAATCTCGGGCCACCGGGCGTACTGGTTCCCGGTCTTGCCGCTTGTGCGGCAAACCGGGGCGACAAATCAGGGGAAGCAAGTCTGTATCCCGATTTGGAGTCGGACGGGATGTTTGCCGCTTTCTCTATGTCAATGACGGGTTTCCGTATTCAGCGGTCATGCCATGGCTTGACCATGGCATCCATGCCGCTCCGCTTCCGGTTACGATATCTGTCATCGGCGAGAGGCAATGGCATGGATTGCCAGATCACGTCTGGCAATGACGCGCGATGGTGCAAGTATGATCTCGCGGGTTCGATTAAATACCCAGGTTCCGCCTGTCGAGACAGCGCTCGCACTCTTCCTGTCGTCATCCCGGTCAAACGCAGCGCGTGCCGGGATCGGAGAGGCACTGAGGTGTCGGATCTCGCGGTGGCCGTTTACATGCGCCCGGGCTCCCCGGCCCCGGGTCTCACGTCGTTCGCCCGGGGTGACGATGGTGGCATTGGCGCATTTGCTGCCAGCGTTCCGCACCTCGTCCGGAGGCCATTCCAATCGTCCTCCCGATTCTAAGGACGGCCAAGGGCCTCCGTCGAAGCCACCTTGTTTGAGCAGCTAAAACTAGCGGAGCTTTCCACCTCTCCCAATGGGAGAGGGCCGGGGTGAGGGGGCATTTATCGGAAAGACACGCCAACACCTGTCCCCTCACCCGGCCCTTCAGGCCGACCTCTCCCAGTGGGAGAGGTAACAGTCGCGGCGGCAAGACCGTTTCCGCTCCAATAGCTGTCTTTCCAAGCCCAGACGTCCGCTGGCATTACGGCTTGGATTGCCAGATCGAGTCCATTGCTGTCCGGTTTAACCCGGAACTGATCTCGTGCGGCGGTGCGCAGTTACTGAACTTGTCATTCCGGCTGAAGCGTAGCGGAAGGCCGGAACCCAGTACCCCCCGTTTCTCCTTCTTCTTAAAATCTCGGGCCACCGGGCGTACTGGTTCCCGGTCTTGCCGCCGTTGCGGCAAACCGGGACGACAAATCAGGGGAAGCAAGTCTGGCAAGGACGGCTGATTTGAGTGTGGTCAATTCAGCGTCTGATGCTCGGTAAAGCCCTTGCGGAATGACGGGTCTATCGGCACCGAACAAAAAACCGGCCCGTGAAACACGGGCCGGTCAGGCTGCATCAGGCTTGTCAGGGTCTGTTGCCCAAGCCTTTCAGGGAGCTCTTTGTCAGCGTTTTCCGGCATCCAGAACGTCCTCGAACGTCCTGAGCCCGGTTGTCGGAGCGCAGACCAGCACCGACATGTTGCCGGGGGCGTGCTGATTCTTCCACATCTTGGTGTGTGCGCTCGGGATCTGGTCCCAGGGGAACACTTCGGACATGTACGGGTCGATGCGCCGTTCGATCATCAGCTTGTTGGCTGCTGCGGCCTGTTTCAGATGGGCGAAATGCGAGCCCTGCAGACGCTTCTGGTGCATCCACATGTAGCGGACATCGAAGGTGCAGTTGAAGCCCGACGTACCCGCGCAGATGACGACCATGCCGCCTTTCTTGCAAACGAAGGTCGAGATCGGGAATGTCGCTTCGCCCGGGTGCTCGAAGACGATATCGACATTGTTGCCCTTGCCGGTGAATTCCCAGATCGCCTTGCCGAACTTGCGGGCTTCCTTGAACCACTCGCCATATTCGGGCGAGCCGACCGTCGGCAGCTGGCCCCAGCAGTTGAAGTCCTTGCGGTTGATGACGCCCTTCGCGCCGAGATCCATGACGAACTGGCGCTTGTCCTCGTCCGAAATCACGCCGATCGCATTGGCGCCTGCCGCCGTGATCAGCTGGATCGCATAAGACCCCAGACCGCCGGAGGCGCCCCAGACGAGCACGTTCTGGCCGGGCTTGAGTTCATGCGGATGGTGTCCGAACAGCATGCGGTAGGCGGTGGCGAGCGTCAGTGTGTAGCACGCGGCCTCTTCCCAGGTCAGGTGCTTGGGCCGTGGCATCAGCTGCTGCGCCTGGGCCCGGGTGAACTGCGCGAAGGAGCCATCCGGCGTTTCATAACCCCAGATGCGCTGCGTGTTGGAGAACATCGGGTCGCCGCCGTTGCATTCCTCGTCGTCGCCGTCGTCCTGGTTACAGTGAATGACGACCTCGTCGCCGACTTTCCAGCGTTTCACCTTGTCGCCGACGGCCCAGACGATCCCGGACGCGTCGGATCCGGCGATGTGATAGGGGGCTCCGTGCCCGTCAAACGGGCTGATCGGTTCGCCGAGGCCGGCCCAGATGCCGTTGTAGTTGACGCCTGCGGCCATCACCAGGACCAGCACCTCGTGGCTGTCGAGTTCCCAGGTCGGCACGACCTCGAGCTGCATCGCGTCCTCGGGCGCGCCGTGGCGCTCACGCCGGATCGCCCAGGCATACATGTTCTTCGGGACGTGACCGAGCGGCGGAATTTCACCGATTTCGTAAAGGTCTTTCACCGGAGCATCCTCAAATGTTCGGTTGTCATTGGCTTCAGCGGTTGCAGTCATTCATCCCCTCCCAGGGCTTTGCTTGGCTCGCGATTTCGCAACTGCACAAGGCATGTTTGGCTCAAATTCCTATTTTGCGCAACTATTGTTCAAAATCGCGCGTCGATCTATACGACTATTGCTTAACTTGCGTTTTGATGCCAAGCATATTTTGCATTGCACAGACAGATTTCGCATGCGCGTAATGTCAGGCACGCTCCACCGGACCGGGAGATCCGGATAAAATGGGGATTAGGAAAGAAGAATAAGGCTGTCAGAAGAACGTCTTAGGAGGACTATCGGCATGAGCCAGACCGGTGAAACAGGCAAAGAGCGGGACCGCCCGTGGATTTTCCGGACCTATGCAGGCCATTCCACGGCGGCGGAATCGAACAAGCTCTACCGCGGAAACCTGGCCAAGGGTCAGACCGGATTGTCCGTTGCCTTCGATCTGCCGACGCAGACCGGCTACGATCCGGACGACATGCTGGCGCGGGGCGAGGTTGGCAAGGTCGGTGTGCCGGTCACGCATCTCGGCGACATGCGAACCCTGTTTGACGAGATCCCGCTCGAGCGCATGAACACGTCCATGACGATCAACGCGACCGCGCCCTGGCTGCTGTCGCTCTATATTGCGGCAGCGGACGGGCAAGGCGCCGACCGGAAACTCCTCTCCGGCACGACCCAGAACGACATCATCAAGGAATATCTCTCCAGGGGCACCTACGTTTTCCCGCCGGCACCGTCGCTGAAACTGACGACGGACGTCATCGCCTGGACCTATTCCAACATGCCCAAATGGAACCCGATGAACGTCTGCTCCTATCACCTGCAGGAAGCAGGCGCTACGCCGGTCCAGGAACTGTCGTTCGCGCTCGCCACCGCGGTTGCGATTCTGGATTCCATGAAGGCAAGCGGGGCGATCCCTGAAGAGGATTTTCCCAAGGCCGTCGGGCGGATCTCGTTTTTCGTGAATGCCGGGATGCGCTTTGTCACCGAAATGTGCAAGATGCGCGCCTTCACCGAACTCTGGGACGAAATCTGCAGAGACCGCTATGGTGTCGAGGACGAGAAATACCGGCGGTTCCGCTATGGCGTTCAGGTCAACTCTCTCGGGCTCACCGAACAGCAGCCGGAAAACAACGTTTATCGCATCCTGGTGGAAATGCTCGCCGTGGTGCTGTCCAAGAATGCGCGCGCACGGGCGGTACAGCTTCCTGCCTGGAACGAGGCGCTCGGACTGCCGCGGCCGTTCGACCAGCAATGGTCGCTCAGAATGCAGCAGATCATGGCCTATGAAACCGATCTTCTGGACTACGCCGACATCTTCGACGGGTCGGTGGAAATCACCAACAAGGTCGAGGCGCTCAAGGCGGAAGCCCGCGAGGAACTTGCCCGGATCGACGCGATGGGCGGTGCGGTTGCCGCTGTCGACTCCAGCTACATGAAGCGGCAGCTCGTTGAATCCAATTCCGCGCGCCTGGCCGCCATCGAGGCCGGAGACCAGGTCGTGGTTGGCGTGAACCGATGGACGGAAACGGAGCCATCGCCCCTTGCGGCCGGAGAAGACGGCGCGATCCTGACCGTTCCCGAACATGTCGAGGCGGAGGCCATCGAAAAGGTGAAGGCCTGGAGGGATGCGCGCGATGATGCCGCCGTTGCCGCGGCGCTGTCGGAGCTGAAATCCGCTGCCCAGGAAGGCCGGAACATCATGGAACCTTCCATCGCGGCGGCCAAGGCGGGGGTCACGACCGGGGAATGGGGCCGCACGCTGCGCGAGGTCTTTGGAGAATACCGTGCCCCGACCGGGGTCGGGCAATCCGCGCGCGACGATGCCGGGGACCTTGCCGCGGTCCGGGCGGACGTCAACGCCGTCTCCGAAACGCTCGGACGCAGGCTGAAGTTCCTGGTCGGAAAGCCTGGTCTCGACGGTCATTCCAACGGCGCGGAACAGATTGCCGTGCGGGCCCGTGATTGCGGCATGGAAGTCGTTTACGAGGGTATTCGCCTGACACCGGCGCAGATCGTCAACGCGGCCGTGGAAGAAGATGTGCACGTGATCGGTCTTTCGATCCTGTCCGGGTCGCACCTGGCGCTGGTGCGCGACGTCATGGAGCGGCTCAGGGCGGCCGGCGCGGATGACATTCCCGTCGTTGTCGGCGGTATCATCCCCGACGAGGATGCAGCGCAACTGAAGGCCATGGGTGTCGCCGCCGTCTACACGCCGAAAGACTTCCAGCTGACGGATATCATGGCCGATGTGGTCAGGATCGTTGGCGCGAAAGGGGCGCGGGCGGCCTAGGGTACGGACCCATAAATGAAGTCAATTTGGTTTGGATCGCTTTGATCAGCTGCGAGGAGCGAAAGCGCAGGAAATGTGGTTCATTTTCAAGCCTTTCGCGACGCGGCAGATGGCCAAAACGGCCAAATCCGAAGGACGGCAAAATGGCTTCACCTCGCAGCGTCATCGCGCTTGACCGGGCATAAAGCCCGCTCTGCGCACGCTTCCTCGCGAGATGTTGCCATTTCTGCCGCCAAATCGGTTTCATTTATGGGTCCGTACCCTAGAACAGCAGGCGGTGTCTGGCCGGGGAGATGATTCGCGGTTGCATTTCCTGAAGTGAAGCAAGCGGTTAACGGATCGTAAAGATTTGTTAATTCTTCCTTGAGATCATGAGGGAAGTCCCGCCAGAAGGCGGGATTCTCTGATGGCCAGGAGGCCGGAATGGCGACGACGATCGAAAGGCCGCAATCGGCCCAGGTCGTGGCGCATGCGACAGAGTATCCTGCGGACAGGGACGGTGACGGCACCGGTTATGACCGCAGAGGCAAGCGTAACGGCGCGCAGCGACACGACAGCGACACCGGTTACTCCACGGACGAGCCGGCTGTTCTCATTGATGCACATCACCTGGAAAACCACGCGCTCGACGGAGTGGCTGCCTATCGTGCGGCTGCGTTGCAGGCCCTTGAACCGCGCGTCGAACACGGACCGGTGCACCCGCTCCGGGGCGCCCAGCAAGGGATCGGGCCGGACAATATCCGCCACGCCTACGAAGATCACGGCGAGACGGAAGAGCGACACGAGATAAACGTGGCGACCTGACATGCCGAGGGGAAGGTTGTCGTAAAACCGCGGCCTCGGCAGCCGATTTTGCTTGAACCGCCTGCCGGAATGTCCCATATCCGCCCGAATACGTATTGTTACGTATTCCGCTGCAAGCTGAAAATCGGCGGGATGCGCGTGGGTTAAGGGCAAAACGGTCTTGGCAGACACAATTCTCTCATTGGCGGCGGAAAACCTGCTGTCGCCGATCATCCTCTTTTTTGCGCTCGGCCTCGGCGCGGCGCTGGTACGCTCGGACCTGTCGGTGCCGGAGGCGGCGGCCAAGGCACTTTCAATCTACCTGCTGTTTGCCATCGGCTTCAAGGGGGGTGTCAGCGTCAGCGCGCATGGCGTCGATTCCACGCTTCTGCTCGCGCTCGTCGCCGGCCTGATCCTGTCATTCGCGATCCCCTTCACCGCCTTCGGGCTGCTGAGGGTGATGACGCGCCTCGGGACGGTCGATGCGGCGGCCGTGGCCGGGCACTACGGCTCGATATCGATCGTCACATTCGTTGCGGCGACCTCGGTCCTGCAAAGCCAGGGGATCGCCAGCGAGGGCTATCTCGTTGCCGTCGCGGCCGCCATGGAAGCGCCGGCGATCCTGTCCGCACTCTGGCTGGCCGCCAAGTTTTCCTCACCGGACACCAATGCGGAGCGCGCAAAGGGATCAAAAGGCCTGTTGCGTGAAATTCTCCTCAACGGGTCGATCGTCCTGCTGGTCGGATCGTTCTTCATCGGTTTCCTGTCCGGTCCGAAAGGCCTGTCGGAGATAGAAAGTTTCATCGTTTCTCCCTTCAAGGGGGTCCTGTGCCTGTTCCTGCTCGACATGGGACTGGTTGCCGGGCGCGGCCTGCGCAGCAGTGCGGGACTGCTCAGGCCGGGGCTGATCCTCTTCGGTGTCCTGATGCCGATGATCGGAGCGGTTGCCGGTCTTGCGGCGGGCAGCCTCATCGGTCTGTCCGTGGGAGGAACCATGCTGCTCATGACCCTGAGTGCGTCGGCATCCTATATCGCGGTTCCGGCCGCCATGCGGGTTGCGTTGCCGGAAGCCAATCCCTCGATCTATCTGACAATGTCGCTCGGGATCACGTTCCCGTTCAATCTGACGCTCGGAATACCGCTTTACTTGAGCATCGCCCAGGCTACGGGAGGTTAAGCCCATGGAGATGAAGAACGCGAAACGGGTGGAAATCATCATCGAAGCACCGATGGAAACCCGGTTGACAGACACACTCGACGAGGCCGGCGTCACCGGATACACGATCCTGCCGGTGATGGGCGGCAGCGGCCGGTCCGGAAGGTGGAGCCGTGAAGGCCAGGTCTCGCGCGCCGGAGGCATGGTCGCCATCATCTGCATCATCCGCCCCGAGCGGCTGGACGAGCTGCTTCAGGCGGCTTTCGAGGTGGTCGAGCGCCATATCGGCGTCGTGACCGTTTCGGACTGTTCGGTGCTGCGCGCGGAACGTTTCTAGGGCACGGACCGTATCGGCTTCATTTATGGGTCTGTACCCTAAGCCGTTTCGGGCAATTTGCATTCGCAGGCCCAAGTGATAAGAACCTCCTGACAGGCGGCAAGACCTGTTTGCAGTTCAGGAGGCTAATTCGTTGACTTTTCCCGCACCCCTTCTGGAAGGCTATGGCCGCTACCTGAGCAAGGGCTTCGTCCGCTACAAGGAAACGCATGAGCGCCTTGCGGTCTACGGTCAGAAACCAGACGTCCTGGTGATTTCCTGCTGCGACAGCCGCGTCACGCCGGAAGGTATCTTTCACGCCGGTCCGGGGGAACTGTTCGTCATCCGCAACGTTGCCAATCTCGTGCCGCCCTATGAGGAAACCGAGGGCCAGCACGGCACAAGCGCGGCGATCGAGTTTGCGGTCAACGGCCTGAAGGTCGGGCATATCGTCGTCATGGGGCACGGCCAGTGCGGCGGGGTGAAGGCGTTCCGCGAACACGCCAACGAGCCGATGGCCACCGGTGAGTTCATCGGCCGCTGGATCAAGCTTCTGGAGCCGGCCGCAATCGCCATGGCCTGCATGCCGATCGACAAGGCCGACGATCCGCAGCTTGCAATGGAATATGCCGGGATCCGGCATTCGCTCAAGAACCTGCTCACCTTTCCGTTCATCGAAAGGGCAGTCGCGGATGGCGGCCTGCTGCTGCACGGCGCCTGGTTCGACATCGGCTCCGGAGAGCTTCGGCTGATGGATCCAGAAACCGAAAGATTTGACGCCGCCCTGCCGGACGCGCTGCCCGCCGGCAGCTGACGATCGACGGGAGTGTTCAATGCAGATTGACCCGGGCCACATTGTTCCGGGGCCGGACGCTCAGCCGGAGATATCACGCCGGGCGAGGTCGGCCAGATAGGCAGAGCGGGTCAGACCGCGATCTTTCGCGGTCGTGTCGATCGCGTCGATCAATCCGGCGTCCATCGTGACGTTAACCCGCTGGCTGCGACCGGTCAGCATGACAAAAGGCACGGCGACCAGGAAAGCGCCAGTGGCGAGCTCTTTCGCTACTTCCGCGTCTGCCATGATGTTCGACAGACTACGAGCCTCGGGCACGAGTTCGCCTTCAAGGTGAAGGGCAAGAGCTTCGGTTGCATTGCGGCTCAGATCGTCCAGTTCATCGGCTGCGGAAAAACAGCCGGGTACGTCTGGAAACTGGATGCCATAGGCGCTGCCCTCGTCCTGGTGAACCAGCGCAAAAAAGAGTTTCATTTCATTCTCCCTTCAAAGCCAGCCAGCTTGCTTGTAGATGGAACGCACCGTCCCGATAGGCAGGTCCTTCTTTGGATGTGGCACGGTAACTATCCGTGCGCCTTTCCGGAATTTGTGATGCGAGCCAACGACCTTGACCAATTCAAAGCCGTCCGTTTCCAGCTTTTTGATGATCTTGCGGCTGTTGGTTTCCATCTCTGTTCTCTCAGTCAATGCGTATATAAATACGCATGGCCATGATGTTCTGCAAGCAAGTAATGCGCACTATTATGCGCATGTTGTTTACACCTTGATCTTGCCGCTATGAACAAGGGATGCCCTGCGAAATGCGCATCTGGAGATGTGCGGCGACATTGAAACCTTTGCCGGGAAACTGACTTTCGCGTGGCTCGCGGAGCCGATGACTGAGGGTCTTCTCTAACGCAAACTGACAGAGCGTGAGGTGATCTACGTCCAGCTTGCGACCGGATCGCCAAGCGCGGCGCGGTCGACGGTCAATCCGAGGCCGGGTGCATCCGGTGCAAGCACACCGCCATTCGCGATGGGCGCGTCGAATTCCGCGAGCTGCCTTGTGACCATGTCGCGGCAGTCGAGAATGCATCTGAGGTGTCTTTCCGGAACCGTCTGACCGAGATGCGCGATCGCGGCAAACGCGATCGTGGAGCCGACCGTATCCTGGACGCTGAGCGTCAGGCCCGCCGCCCTGGCCATGTCTCTCTGGCGCCGGCCGGGCGTAAGGCCGCCCGCCTTGGAAATCTTGAGGCCGATGCCGTCGCAGGCATCCAGCGCGATGGCCTGGGCAAGGTCCGCATCGGCCTGCATGAGTTCGTCGAGCATGATCGGGACCCGGCAGCGGGTGCGGAGCGACAGTGTTTCGCGCCAGGTCGCACAAGGCGCTTCCAGCACAAAGTCGAGACCGGCCGGCAGGAGGGTCAGCAGCCTGAGTGCAGTTTCCGGTGTGAGGCCACCGTTCGCATCTACCAGAAAGAACTCGCCCGCTTGCCGGTCCGCCAGCGACGCCTCGATCCGCGCCGCATCCAGCGCAGGTCCGCCGTCGCTGTCCAGGGCACCTATCTTGACCGAGTGCCCGAGATATCCCCGTTCACGATGCCTCGAAACGTTCCGCCGCATCTTTTCCGGCGTATCGGCCGGGATCGACGATATCACCGGCATGCGTTGACAAGTGGAGCCGCCCAATAGCATCCAGCAGGGCATGTCCGCAGCCTTGCCGAGAATGTCCCAGGCGGCGACATCAAGCGCGGTCTTCGCGTGAAGGTGACCGGCAAGAGCTTCGTCCATGGCGTCGTAGAGCCGCTCCACCTGCCTCGAATCCCTGCCTATGAGGTGCGGGGCGATCTCGGCAATGCCGGCACGCACACCCTGGGCGTGAGCGGCGATATAGCTTGATCCGAACGGCGTGCTTTCGCCCCAGCCTTCCAGGCCGCAGGCGGTTTCCATGCGCACGATGCTGGCATCGAAAACCTGAAATTCGCGTTCGCCCGAAAGCGTGTAGGTGCCGCCGGCATAGGGCAGGTCCGCCTGATAGAGGTCGATACGTTCGATTTTCATCACTGCCCCGGGTCTGCGAAAGGGTGCGCCGGATGCAGGCGCAATTTCCGGAATGACGTCAGGCCGGTATCTTCTGAAGATGGGGGTAGCTGTCAACAAAACGGCCGTATTTGTGCGCGCCGCAGGTCACGGCTTCGTAGCGGGCCGGATTGTCCGCGTCGATGCAGGAGGCGAGTGGCGCGAATTCGGCGTCGTAGTCGGCGTCGATGAAAAACGGGATGGAATAGCGTTCGCGCCCGCTGGTGTTGACCACGCGGTGCAGGTTGGCGAGGTAGCGGTCGTTGGTCAGCCGCTGCAGCAGATCGCCGATATTGATGACGAACGTTCCCGGGATCGGCGTGCCCTCGACCCATTGCCCGTCCCGGTTCAGGACCTGCAGGCCGCCGACATCGTCCTGCGCCAGGATCGTCAGATTGCCGTAGTCCGTATGCGCGCCGATGCCGATGATGCTTTCATCGACGATGCCGGTCTGCGGCGGGTAATGCAGGAGACGCTGAATGCTGATCGGCTTCTTCAGCTTGGCCTCGAAGTAGTCGGGGGCAAGATCGAGGCTCCGCGCGATCCCGGACAGGATCGTCATGGAAAGGCGCTTCATCTCTTCGTGGTAGTGGTAGACCGCCGCGCGAAAGCCCGGCAGCCGTGTTTCGTCCGGCCAGAGGTTCGGCCCGAAGAAAGGGCAGTCCGGTTCTGATTCAGGACCGAGGTCGAAACACTCCTTCAGGTCCCTGGTCTTTTCCGGGTCGGTGTTTTCGCCGAAGGGTTCGATATAGCCGCGTAGTGTCTGACCTGAGCGGGATACGTGCAGGGCCATCTTTTCGGCTTCCGGCAAATCGAAAAAGGCCCTGGTCTGGTCAAAGGCGTTTTCGACCACCTCGTCGGCGATGCCGTGGTTTTTCACGTACATGAAACCGGCATTGGCGAGCGCCCAGTTGATCTCGCCGGCAACCTTGTCCGGGTCGCTGCCGTCCAGAAGAGGCGCGAGATCGACAACCGGTATCTTGTCGAAGGACTGGCGTTTGGCATGCAAGGCATCGTCGAGCTTGGCTATCTGGTCGTTCGGCATCTGGTTTCCTGACGGGTCACGCGTGAGCTTCGTCATGGTTTTCCGGGAATGCCCTTCCTGGCAACGTCAAAAATTTTTCCTCTGGCTTAGAAAAAGTAATGCAATAGAGGCGGCCAAGTCATACGATGAAACCACTTTGAATAGGCTCTGCATGAGGTCGATTTGCCAAAACGCCCCTATGACCTGCCGCCGTTGAATGCGCTTTTGAGCTTCGAGGCCGCTGCGCGCCATGTCAGTTTCAAGGCCGCCGCAGCCGAGTTGAACGTTACGCCGGCCGCTGTCAGCCACCAGGTGAAATCGCTTGAACAGGACCTCAAATGCGCGCTTTTCCACCGGCACCACAGGGGCGTGGAACTGACGGAGATCGGCGCCTATCTGTTCGTCGCGCTTCAACGGGGTTTTGAGGAAATCGGCGATGCGCTCGACCAGTTGCGCGCCAGGGTCTCAAGAGCGTCGGTAACCGTGGGTGCCACCACCGCGATGAGCGCGCTCTGGCTGACGCCGCGCCTTGCGCAGTTCTGGAAGTCACACCCGCACATTTCCGTCTCGCAGATTGTCAGCGACACCGGCCAGGGCGGCGGCGACTGCGACCTGAGCATTCACTATGGGGACATGTCGCAGGAAACGGGATCGTGCCGGGCGCTGTTCCACGACCGGATCTCTGCTTTGGGAAGTCCGCGCTTTGCCGAACAGAACCGGATGGAAACGATCGAGGATCTTGCCGCGCTTCCGCTGATCCACCTGGATTCGGCGGGGACCGACTGGACGGACTGGCAGGACTGGTTTGCCGCGCTCGGATATCGCGGTGCGTTGCGCAACGCGCATCGGGTGAACAACTATGTCATCGCCCTGCAGGCGGCACAGGACGACATGGGCGCGGTTCTGGGCTGGGAGGGACTGACCCGCTCCTTCGTGGAAAGCGGCAGGCTGGAGAAGCTGCTGCCTGAAACGGTGTCGTCGCCGCGCGTCTATTTCGTCAAGCTGCATCCGCACGCCTCCGAACAGGCAAAGCTCGTGTTCAAGTGGCTGGCCGACGTCTCCGGCGATTGAAAAATCAAAAAAAACACGGGGGCGAAACGCCCCCGTGCAGGATTTGTCCTAAAAGATATCTTCAGGCAGCAGCCACGTTGCGCAGGAATGTTTCGACTTCCTGCTTCAGTTCCTCCGTGCGCGCGTTGAGCATCTCGGAGGCATCCAGAACCGATTGTGACGATTCGGACGTCTCGTTGACGGTGCCCGATAGTTCGGACATGCGCGAGGAAACGAAGGTCGTTCCTTCGGCGGCTTTCTGCGCGTTCTGGGAAATCTCCCCGGTCGCGGAGCCCTGCTCGTTCACTGCGGCGGCAATGGTGCTGGTGTAGGAGTTGACCTCCTCCATGATCGTGGTGATTTCCGCAATCGCGCTGACGGATTCCTTGGTGGCGTCCTGGATTGCCGTGATCTGCGCACCGATTTCTTCCGTTGCCTTCGAGGTTTGCGTGGCCAGTTCCTTCACCTCCGCGGCGACAACCGCGAAGCCCTTGCCGGCCTCGCCGGCGCGGGCTGCCTCAATGGTCGCATTGAGCGCCAGCAGGTTGGTCTGTTCGGCGATGGCCTGAATGAGGGTGACGACCTCACCGATCTTGGAGGCGGACGACGCCAGTCCCTCGACCTTCTCGTTGGTGACGCGCGTGCCTTCGGTTGCGCGGCTCACGACTTCCGTCGTTTGTGCGACCTGACGCGAGATTTCACCGATGGAGGCCGACAGTTCTTCCGCGGCACTTGCAACGGTCTGCACGCTCGAGGTCGCGTCGTCCGCCGAATTGAGGGTCTCGATCGCTCCGGATGCGCTCTGGCCGGACAGGTCGGACAACCGGCCGGCGGTGCCGCCGAGGTCTTGGACGGTGTCGTTGACCGAGCTCAGCACGTTCGAAACGTTGTTGCGGAAATCCTCGATCAGGGTCTGCACCGTGTTCTGGCGATCGAGCGTGGCGGAGTCGTTTTCACGCTGCTGCGCTGCAAGCGAGATGCGTTCCGCTGCCCGGTTCTTCAGCCCGTTGACCGCCTGCGCAAGCATGCCGATCTGGTCTGTCCGCTCCTTGAACGGAACTTCGCCGTCGAGATTGTCCTGCGCGATCTGCGACGTGATTTCGGCAAGCGCGGTGACCGGGCGCAGCTGCCGGCGGATCGCGAAGATCAGTAGCAGCACGGAAATGATGACCACGGGCAGCGCCAGCATGGTGTAGTCGCCCATCAGCTCCCAGACATTGGCTTCCACCGCGGCTTTCTCGACCCCGGCATAAAGAATGCCGGTGATATTGCCCTGAGGGTCGAAGATCGGCTTGTAGACGGTGAAATAATCCTTGCCGAGAATCGTCGCCTGTCCGTGGAAGGTCTTGCCGCTCATGATCACCGGATAGACCGCGCCGTTCTTGCCGAGCGGGGTCCCGACGGCCCGCTTGCCGTCGCCCTTGATGATGTTGGTGGTCTTGCGCCAGAAATCCTTGTTTGCAGGATCCCACTGGAAAACGGTCGCGGTTTCGCCGGTCATCCGGCCGATCGAATCGATCATGCTGTGATCGTCGTTGAAAACGGGGAATTCCGCGAGCTCGATCCGCGTCACGTTACCGGTGTCGGTCCAGGTGACGTCGGCCCCCTCCACGCGGTCCTGAAAGATCGTCGCGGCCACCCTCAGGTTCACGTCCTGCTTGGTGATTGCCGCGGTCTGCGCCTGGCCGAGGGCGACCTGATACAGGATGAACCCGACAACGAACATGGAGATTGTCAGGACACCGGCCGAAACGATGGCCAGCGTCGACGTGACGCTCAGTCGAGCGAATAGATTTTTCATGGAATACCCCTTTTGCCTCTCCTAAGGGGATCTACGGAATTAAAGTAAATTTTGAGCAAACGTATTCAGCGATGAGTCATGAATTTCAACGGCCTGTGGAAAAAGCACAGGTCGACTTTCATGGATGCGTCATCGTTAAAAATACTGACTATGAAAACGAAAAAATGAGAGAAGTCTGCTTCTGCGAAATTGCGCTAAAACGCAAACAGCAGGGCGCTGCCGGCGACGACCAGAAGCGCTCCCGCCCAGGCGCCAAGCGCCGGGAATTCACCGGTCCGCCACCACATCATCGGCAGCATGACCGCGGGTGTCGTCGCTGAAAGCGTCGCGATGATGCCGACCTCGCCACCGGACAGCGCAAACAGGATCAGTGTCATCCCGATGCCCATTCCAAGGAGGCCGGAGAGCGCGATGATACCGACGATCGGAACCGTGAAGCGGCCCGCGGGCTTCACCCAGCTGAAGGGAAGCCGCGTGAGAACCACCAGGCAGAAGGCAGCGACACCGACCCGGATACTTGAAGCCGCCACCGGGTCCGCACCGGTTTCCATGACAGGCCGGGCGATGAGTGAGCCGACCGACTGCGATAGCGCGGCGGCGAATCCCAGGGCGACGCCGATCCAGACAGGTCCCTTGATGCTTTCCCACTTGTGCAGCTGGGACTTGCGTTTACCGAAGCGGATCGCGAGCAGGACGCCGGCAAAGATGGTCACGATCCCGATGGATTGCATGCCCGTCAGGGTCTCATCGAGAACCAGCCAGCCGAGGATCGCGGAGAGCGGCGCATTCAGGGAAAACAGCATTGCGGTCCGGCGCGGACCCATCCGGTTCAGCGTCAGGAAGAGGGCGGTATCTCCTGCGAAGATGCCGATGAAACCGGACAGAACCAATGGTGCGAGGTGCTCGCCGCCGATCGTGTCCCAACCGCCCGCGAACACGACCCAGATGCACAGCATCAGTGTCACCATGACCATGCGGGTGCAATTGAAGGCGATCGCGCCAAGATGCTGCGCAGGGCCTGCCGAGAGCAGCCCGGTCAGCGCCCACAATGCTGCCGCTCCAAGCGCGGCGGCTTCGTAGAGATACATGACGGAATTTTCGGAAAGGGTGGATCAGGCGGGCGCCGGACGGCGCCCGCCAAAGGGGATCACGCGGCGGCTTTTTTCGGAGTGATCAGGCCGCGGTTCACGAGGACTTCGGCAATCTGGATGGTGTTGAGTGCCGCGCCCTTGCGCAGGTTGTCGGAGACGACCCAGATGTTCAGGCCGTTTTCGACGGTCGCATCTTCGCGGATGCGCGAGATGTAAGTCGCGTCCTCGCCGGCAGCCTCGTACGGCGTCATGTAGCCGCCGTCTTCATGCTTGTCGATCACGAGGCAGCCCGGCGCTTCCCGCAGGATGCTGCGTGCCTCCTCGGCGGAAATCTCGTTTTCGAACTCGATGTTGACGCTTTCGGAGTGGCCGATAAAGACCGGAACGCGGACAGCCGTGCAGGTGACCTTGATGCTCGGGTCGAGCATCTTCTTGGTTTCCGCCAGAACTTTCCATTCCTCCTTGGTGTAGCCGTCTTCCATGAAGACGTCGCAGTGAGGAATGACGTTGAAGGCGATCCGCTTCGGATACTTGTTCGGCTCGATCGGGTCGTTGACGAAGACGGCGCGGGTCTGATTGAACAGTTCTTCCATCGCCTCCTTGCCGGTGCCGGACACGGCCTGGTAGGTCGACACGACGATCCGCTTGATCTTCGCATGCTCGTGAAGCGGCTTCAGCGCCACGACCAATTGCGCCGTCGAGCAGTTCGGATTGGCAATGATGTTCTTCTTGGTGAAGCCGGTGATGGCATCGGCATTCACTTCGGGAACGATCAGCGGCACGTCGGCGTCGTAACGCCAGGCCGAGGAATTGTCGATCACGACACAGCCCTTGGCGGCAATCCTCGGCGCCCATTCCTTGGAAACGGAACCGCCGGCGGACATCAGGCAGATATCCGTGTCGGAGAAGTCGAAATTCTCCATCGCCTGAACCTTCAGCGTCTTGTCGCCAAAGGACACTTCCGTGCCCTGGGAACGGCGTGAGGCGAGGGCGACAACGTCATCGGCCGGAAAGCCGCGCTCTTCCAGGATATCCAGCAGTTCCCGGCCAACATTGCCCGTGGCGCCTGCAATTGCGATCTTGAAACCCATTTTCGGTCTAGTCCTTGTCCGTCTCCCCGCTTCACCGGCTGCCCGGAAGAAGGCTGGCCGGCTCTCGGCGCCTCCCATCCCCGGGGAGGCGGGATGAGCGGCACCGTCAAGCGGTGGTCTTGGTTGTATTTGTTGTGCGTTTGAAAGCGGTTACGGCAGCCGAACGGGTCTCGCCGCGCAGGAAAGTTGCGCTGGCAAGTGCCTTGGACATCATATCCAGAATGTCGGCGCGGAGCCGGTTCATCGGGTGCTCGCAATCGTCAAAACTTGAGACGGCGGTGTTTTTGCCCGGAAATCAGGCGAAGTCAACACGCAAACCTGCGAATCGGAAAGAGAATGGTCGATTTGTTGCCCAAACGCCGAGATTGTCGCTGACGGGTCAGCTTTCGAACAGTTTGCCGGGGCCGGCTCCTGCTGTTTTCAGAGCCGACAGCTTCATCATGTGCCAGGCAAGGGCCAGGTTCGAGCTGATCACCGGCTTGCCCAGTCTTTGTTCACACGCGTCAATGACCGGAAAGGTGCGCAAGTTGGTGCAGGAGGCGAACACTGCCTCCACTTCGGGGTCTCCTCCGACTGCCTGAACGGCCTGCTCAACAGACTGCGGTGTGATCCGGGCGACCGTTGCCTCCCCGGACTGTCCGAACGATCCCACTCTGACCGGATCCAGGCCCGCTTTCCGCAGCAGATCAACGACGGCTTCCGAGACTTCGGCAATATAGGGTGTCACAACGCCGACCCTGGTCACGCCGAGATGCTTCAGCGCCGCGACGACCGCCACGGCCGGATTGGTGACGCGGGCGTGCGGATGCGCCTTGCGGATAGCCGTTTCGACCGCCTCGGAGCCGATCACCGTCGACGCGGAGGTGCAGGCGTAACCGATCACGTCGAGAGGCCGGTTTCCCGGAAGCAGGGCAGCCGTGTCCGTGAGGCTCGCCTTCATGCGCATCAGCGTTTCCTCGTTGACCTCCGGATCGCTCGGGATTCGCGAGTGGTAGAGCACCACGTCATCAAGATCGAAGAGCGGGCGGAATTCCTTTTCGATGGTCTCGTCGGCCTGAAGCACGATCAGGCCGAGCGCCGCCCTTGAGCCCATGCCTTCGTCGCATTCAAATTGCAGTTCCAAGGTGCTCCTCCCGGTGTGCTTGCTCTAGGGTCCGTACCCTAAATGACCGGTATTTCCTTCGGTGCGGGCGTGCTGAGAAACTCGGGCGGCCCGTCCCGCACGACGATGTTTTCTTCATGCACCATCATCTTTCCGTTCCCGAGGTCAATGCTCGGCTCCAGTGTCATGACCATGTTTTCCTGCAGTCCGGTCGTATCAAAGCCCGTGACGGAGGGCATTTCGGTCAGTTGCATGCCGAGGCCGTGGCCCAGTCTGCCGACATCGCCGTCGTCCTGGTCGAGAACGGCAGTCATGGCGCTGAAAAGATCCGCACAGGTCCTGCCTGGCCGGGCGACGGCCGCGGCCGCCTCGACGGCCAGAACAAGTTTTTCATGCGCGACACGGACCGCATCTGTTGCGACGCCGAACGCGAAATTGCGGTCGAAATCGCAGAAATAACCGTTTTTCGTCGCGCCTGTGTCCAGCATGAGGACGTCGCCCTTTTCAAGTTGCTGGTCCGTCGGCGGCGAAATGACGTCACCGTAGCCGCCCTGTCCCGCGCCTCCGACAAGGTAGGGGACGTCATCGGCGCCTTGACGCAGCAGTTCGATCCGGAAGGTGCGAAAGACCTCTTTCAGTGTTTGCCCTTCCTGAAAAAGTCTTGCGGCGTTTGCAAATCCGGCCGACCCGATCCCGCAGATCTGCCGCAGCAGCGCGATCTCGCGTTCGGATTTCACCATGCGAAGCCGCAGCATCAGATCGGAGGCATCAACGAATTCCAGATGTGAAAGGCGGGTGGTCAGTTCCCGGAAGTCGCGAAGCGGCATGCGCAACGTGCTCTCACGGCCCATCGGCATGCCGACCCTGCTGAACCGCGACAGACAGTCCGCCAAAAGTGAAATGCCGTCGTCGGTTGGATGCGGAGCAGCAAAGGTTCGGATATCGTCGATCCAGGTCGCGGCCATCAGGTGGGCGCCGATCTGGGGGATGATGGCAATCGGTTTTCCAGATACCGGCACGACAAGAAACCACGGGCGTGTCGGGCTCTGCCAGAACAGCGTCCGGAAACCGGTGAAGTACCGCAGCTCTGCCTCGGTGGTGAAGAAGAGCGCGTCGAGCTCCGCTGACCGCATCGCGCGCTGTGCACGCGTCAGTCTTTCTTCGAACTCCGTTTCCGGAAAATCCGGTTCAGCCATGTTCCGGGCCTTCCGAAAGATAACAGAGCACCCGCGACTGCGCGGTCAGACCCAGGTCCTCGAATTTGCCCCTGGCGTGATGAAGCGCAGCGATCCCGGCTGCGCCGGACGGCGTGGTGGCGAGGTCATGGTCTTTCAGCCAGGTCACGGTCCCGTCTGCTTCTTCATCCGTGATCGTGGCGAAGGTGTTCGCCTCACGGGCCAGAAACTTGAGAGCGAGGTGGGATGGCTCCTTGCAATCGAGGCGGCCCATGTTCGAGACCGGGCCGGGGGCAACAACCGGTCTGCCGGCGGCAATGCTCGCCTGAAGGGCAGGGGCTGCTTCCGGCTCCACGACGATGATGGTGACCTCGTTTCCCCAACTCGTGCGCGCACTCGAGGCGCAGCCGGCGGCCAGGCCTCCGACGCCTGCCTGCAGAAACACGTGGGTCGGCGGTTCCGGGATCTGTTCCTCGATCTCCGCACCCATGATCAGATACCCTTCCATAACGTCCCTGCCGGGTGCCGTCATGTCCGGCCACGTGCTGTCGGAGAGGAGCTGCCAGCCGTTCGCGCTTGCCTGCCGTTCGGCCTCGGCCATGCTGTCTTCATAGATCGCGCCGGCACGGACAACCTGCGCACCCCGGTCCCTCAACCGGTCCGCAAAAGCCTCTGGAACCGTCTCGGAGACGAAGACGACCGCCGACGCGCCGAAGATCCGGGCCCCTTCGGCGAGCGACAGACCGTGATTGCCCGCGCTGGCGCAGACGAATGTTGTGCCATTGAGTGCAGACTCCGGATCCTTTGCTGCGCCTGCCTCGATTTTTGCGAAGGCCTGCTTGGCGATCGCATAGGCGGCGCCAAGCGCCTTGAAACTGCCGAGACCCAGGCGGTTGCGTTCGTCCTTGATATAAAGAGCTTCAATCCCGAGTTCCGCAGCGCGCGCCGGCAGATCCAGCAGCGGAGACGGCGTCACACCGGTCACGTCCGTAAAAAAGTTCCGCGCCGGACCCAATGATCGCGAAATGTCACCTGAAGCGATTTCCGGTGTTGTGTCCAGGCCATTGCCGAACCATGCATTCGCCAGTGTTTTCATGCAGTTTCTTTCTCCGTCCGTCAGCGCAGATCAGCAGGTCGGACAACCGAACACAAGAGCACCCTGCGAAATGACGCAATCTGAACAATCGGGGTCCGGTTGCGTCAGCGAATTTGTCTCTTGCATCACACCGAGACATCAAGATATCATGAATTATGGATATAAATGATGCATTGGGCGCGTTTGGTGCGCTGAGCCAGAAAACGCGCCTTGATGTGTTCCGGCTCCTGATCAACGCAGGTCCGGAGGGCATGAGTGCGGGAGACGTCGGAGAAGTCCTCGGTGTTCGCCAGAACACCATGTCGACCAATCTGTCCATTCTCCTGCAGGCCGGGCTGATTCGAAACGAGCGCGACGGGCGTTCGATCCGTTATTTCGCGGATCTGGATGGAACGAAGGATCTGCTGACTTTCCTCATGGCCGATTGTTGCGGCGGCCACCCCGAGCTGTGTGCCCAGGTGATGGAAACGGTCGTGTGCCGGAAGTAATCGCGTATTTCGGGAGATTTTGATGTCCAGCGAAACCTACAATGTCCTGTTTCTCTGCACCGGCAATTCGGCGCGTTCGATCATTGCGGAGGCGATCCTGAATCGGGACGGACGCGGCCGTTTCAAGGCGTTCTCAGCCGGGTCGCACCCTGCCGGTCACGTGCATCCGGAAGCATTGGCGCTCTTGAAGAAGCTGAATTTCAAGACTGAGGATTTCAGGTCAAAGGACTGGTCCGAATTTGCAGATCCGGCTGCACCGGTCATGGATTTCGTCTTCACCGTCTGTGACAATGCCGCCAAGGAAACCTGCCCCGTCTGGCCCGGGCAGCCGATGTCCGCGCATTGGGGCGTTCCGGATCCGGCTTCCGTCAATGGCAACGAATCCGAAAAGCGGCTGGCGTTCAGTGACACGTTCCGCATGCTGAACAATCGCATCTCGATCTTCATCAACCTGCCGCTGTCGTCGCTCGACAAGCTGTCACTGCAGGAACGGCTCGACGAAATCGGCAGCAAGGCCCCGGCCTGATTTTTTCTTCAGGCGGGCGCCTTGGCTTCCGGTTGCGGGCGGAGCGTGAGCACCGCCAGAACGAAGGCGATAAGGGCGCAGGCTGCGACCGCACCGACCAGGGGCAATGCCGTCCGGTCGAAGAACGGGCTGCAGATCAGGATCATCACCCCGCCGGCAACCATCTGGAACGTCCCGCCGAGGGACGACGCCATGCCCGCATGTTCGCCGTGTTCTTCGAGCGCCATGACCATCGTCGGCGCGATGACAAGACCGAGGCAGGAGTTTCCAAGGAAGAACATCGCCATCAGCACCGGAAGGTCATCGAAGCCCAGCCAGACAAGTGCAAACAGGCTCGACGTCGCCAGGGCGAAGCCGCAGACGGCCCAGAAGGCGACGCGGCCCATGCGGTATTTCTGGCCAAGGCCGGCCGCGAACTGGGACGCGGCGAAGAATCCAACAGCGTTGACGGCGAAGACGAGCGAGAACTCCGTCGGGGAGAGGGCATACTGCGTCATGTAGACGAGCGGCGCGGAGGCGATGAAGACGAAGAAGCTCGCCAGGGCGAAGCCACCGATCATCGTCAGGCCCATGAACCTGAAGTCTTTCATCAGAAAGATGGAGCTGCGCAGGAGCGCCGCGGGATTGACCGGCACCCGCCTGTCATGCGGCAGCGTCTCGGGAAGGCGCAGGGCGGTGAGGATCATCGCGGCCAGGGCGATCAGGCCGAGCGCACCGAAGATCATGCGCCAGCTGGCCACGGAGATGATCATGCTTCCGGTCAGGGGGGCCAGGAGCGGGGAGATGCTGATCACCAGCATCACCAGCGCCATCAGCCGCGTCGCTTCCGTTCCCGTATGCAGATCCCGCACGACGGCACGCACGATCACCATCGGCGCTGCCGCTCCGAGAGCCTGGACGAAACGCCCGAGCGTGAGTATGGAGATGTCGGTTGCCATCGCGCAGATGACCGATCCGGCGATGAAGACCGTCAGTCCGACGAAGATCGGCGGCCTGCGGCCCATCCAGTCCGCGATCGGGCCGTAGATGAGTTGCGCCAGGCCGAAGGCGATGAAATAGACGGTGAACGTCATGTGGGCGCCCGCGTCGTCCGTCCCGAGATCGCTGACGATCTGCGGCGTCGCGGGAAGGTAGAGGTCTATGGCGAACGGGCCGACGGCTGCCAGCAGCCCCAGAACAAGGGCGGCACGGACGAATCCGATCTGCATGTGAGTTATCCGAGATTGAATTGCGCGCAATCGGCGCAAGAAATTTTGCGTGATGCAACGTGAGAGAATTGTCGGGTCTTGTCCAGTTAATTCTGACGTTCGGGCACTCTATCGCGCGCATAATTTATGCGCGTGCGTGTCATCGAACCTTCATGCAACTGTCACCGTTTCTGTAATGTCGCCGACTAGCTTGCGCCCACCTCACACCAAAAAAACTGGGAGCTAGTGCAATGTCAGACCCTCGCGGACGTTTCCTGAAGGGCGTCAGCCTTGCCATTCTGGCCGGTCTTGGAACCGTGTCGGCGGCGCAGGCGGACTACTTCGAACGGATCAACACCTATCCGGTCTACAAGACCCTGCCGGACGGCGCCGACACGGCAACAGAGACCGTCGCGGAAATCATCTACGCGTCCAAGGACGGCCGCACGCTGGCCTTCACCGACAGCCCGGGCGATGCGATCGTGTTCGTCAATGCCGGCAATCCCTTGAACATTCAGCCCATGGCACGGGTCGATCTGGGCGGTGAGCCGACATCCGTTGCCGTCGGCGAAAAAGCCGCCTACGCAGGTGTCAACACCAGCGAGGACTACGTGAATCCGGCCGGTCATCTGGCCGCGATAGCGCTCGAAGGCATGGGCATCACGGCAACATGCGATGCCAAGGGCCAGCCTGACAGCGTCGCCATTTCGCCGGATGGCAAATTTGTGGCGATCGCGATCGAAAACGAGCGCGACGAGGATCTCAACGACGGTGTCATTCCGCAAATGCCGGCCGGACATCTTGCAATCTTCGATCTCGACGAGAATGGCGCGCCGACGAACTGCGATGCAGTCCGCATCGTCGATCTGACGGGCCTTGCCGAGGTTGCGCCGACCGATCCGGAGCCGGAGTTCGTTTCCATCAACTCCGCGAACCAGGCCGTTGTTACGCTGCAGGAAAACAATCACCTGGCCATCGTCGACCTTGCATCCGGCGATGTCGTTGCCCATTTCTCCGCCGGCGCAGCGTCTGCGGAAAACATCCCGGTGTCGAAGGCACGCATGAGCGACGCGTCCGGCAACAACGAGAATGTCGCACGCGAACCGGATGCGGTCGCCTGGATCGACAATGAGCGCTTCGTCACCGCCAATGAAGGCGACTACGAAGGAGGCTCGCGCGGCTTCACGATCTGGAACACGAAAGGCGAGGTCCTGTTCGACAGCGGCAACCAAATGGAACATCTCGGCATGTCGCACGGCCATTATCCGGCGAAGCGCGCCGCCAAGAAAGGCACCGAACCGGAAGGTGTTGCCGTCGGTACCTTTGGCGGTGACACGCTGATCTTCGTCAACTCCGAACGCGGCAATTTCGTTGCGGTCTACAAGGATACCGGGGGAGAGCCTGAATTCGTCCAGTTCCTGCCGACCCATGTCGGCCCGGAAGGCCTGCTGGCGATCCCGAACCGGGACCTGTTCATCGTTGCCAATGAGGTCGACAGCGCAGAGGACAATGTCCGCTCGCATCTCTCGCTCTACAAGTTCGGTGCCGATGCACCGTCCTATCCGTCCATCGTTTCAGGCGTCGACCCGGAAAAGGGTGCGCCGATCGGCTGGGGCGCGATCTCCGCACTTGCGGCAGATCCATCGGATGCGAACACGCTCTACGCCGTCAGCGACAGCTTCTACGACGATGCCCGGATCTACACCCTGGACATCGCGTCGACACCGGCGCAGATCACGTCCTACGTGACCGTCACCGGTTTCGACCAGGAAAAGCTGGACCTGGAAGGCATCTCGGTTGCCAGGGACGGCGGTTTCTGGCTCGCCTCTGAAGGCCATCCGAAAAACGAGCGCGAGCATCTCCTTCTCAAGGTCGGTACCGATGGTGCGATCCAGGAGCAGATCACCCTGCCGCAGAGCCTCATCGACCAGGCGAAACGGTTCTCGTTCGAAGGTGTGGCCGAGTTCGAGATGAACGGCCAGACCCTTGTTGCTGTCGCCGTGCAGCGGGAATGGAACGACGATCCGAAGGGCCACACCAAGATCGGCATCTACAATCCCGCAGACGCGTCCTGGGGCTTCGTCCACTATCCGCTCGACGCGCCGAGGAGCGCAGCCGGCGGTTGGGTCGGTCTTTCCGAGATCGTTTCCATGGGCGGCGGCGACTTCGCCGTTCTGGAGCGGGACAACAAGGGCGGCGAGGATGCGGCGATCAAGCAGATCACCGTGATCTCCCTGAAGGATGTCGTTCCTGCCGCGCACGGCGAAACCCTGCCGGTGCTGAAGAAGCGCTACGCGATGGACATTCTGCCGGCCATGGCTGAAGGCAAGGGCTGGATCCTCGACAAGCCCGAGGGCCTTGCCATCACCGCCGACGGTCACTTGATCCTGGTGACCGACAATGACGGCGTCGATGACGCTCCGGGCGAAACGCAACTCTTCAACCTCGGCCCGGCATCGCGGCTGAACTAGTCAGGGCTTTTCTGCTCCTTCCTTGAAGAACCCGGCTGCCGCGGCAGCCGGGTTTTTTAGCGTTGCTGAGCCTCACGCTGCCCGGATTTCCTCTCCCGCGGGATGAAGTCTCCTCGCTTCCCCAATTTCCCTCTCCCGCCGGGAGAGGGTCAGGGTGAGGGGGGAACGTCTCAGGAGGGCTGATGGCTCTGATCCCTCACCCGGCCCTTCAGGCCGACCTCTCCCACGGGGAGAGGTGACTTGGCTTGCGGCTGGTCAGGTGCAGGACGTGCATTCCTCGTTATTGCGGAATGAAAAGGTGATCCAGCGGGGACCTTCGTTCGCCGCCCCGGCCTTGAGCCGGGGCCTCCTGCCAGTCGCTGCAAAGGTCCCGGATCAGGTCCGGGACGGCGCGGGTAGATGGTCTCAACTCTGAAGACCGGCGCGGGCGGGGTGAGAGTCTCCCCGCTTCCCCGGTTTCCCGCTCCCGTGGGGAGAGGGTCAGGGTGAGGGGGCGAACGTCTCAGGAGGGCTGATGGCTCTGATCCCTCACCCGGCCCTGCGGGCCGACCTCTCCCACGGGGAGAGGTGACTTGGCTTGTGGCTGGTGAAATGCCTGATGCACATCCCTCATTGCGAAGGAAACGGTGATCCAGCGGGCCCTTCGTTCGCCGCCCCGGCCTTGAGCCGGGGCCTCCTGCCAGTCGCTGCGAAGGTCCCGGATCAGGTCCGGGACGGCGCAAATACGTGGTCTCAACCCTGAGGGTCAGCGCTGGCGGGTTGAAAGTCTCTGGGCTTGCCGCCGCGCCTGTTCTTGCCGTTCTTGTTGCCGTTTCGAATTTGTTGGTAATTTCGGACTAGGTTTTCTCTCAATGCGTTCCAGCGCGATTCGGGAGACCTCCTTTGACCATCCGCAAGCGGCTATTTCTTCTGGTAGTTGTGCTGACAGTGCCGATCGTTTCATGCGCCGGCTGGATCATTCTGTCAGCCTACAAGGACCTGGCGCGCGATGGCGCGAAACTCGCAAGCCTGCCTGCGCTGCAAACGCTGTGGAACGAGGCCGTCCTGCGGGATTCGGAAGCCTTGCCCGGCAGCGTGCTGGCCGCGTATCCGGAATGTGCACCTGAAAAGCCTTCGGATTCCAGTTCCGGAAGACTGGGACAGGCGCACAGGGTCAACCTGTGCATAGGCGAAAAATCCGGTGTCACCGCCAACAGGTCCCAGGAGACCAATTTCCTTGCCGGTCTGGTTGCCGGTCAGCTTTCCGATCTTGTGGTGCGGACCAGCGCTCTCGTACGCAATGGTGAAAGGGTCACCGGCAAATCGGAGCTCAGTCATGCCGACACCATGTCGGTGCTGGTCGGAGCCGGCCAGTTCAAGGTGCTTGCAGACACGATCAGCGCTGCGACCCGCGCGGACCAGGGCGCCTTGACATCAAGCGAGGATACGCCGTTCAGCACGGCGGCCAAGGCCTACCGGCAGGCAAACGGCAAGTTTCAGGGCGAAATGGCGCGCGTGGCCAAACAGGTCGGCCAGGGGGCCGACGGAACACAAATCGATCTGTCACCGCTGCGCGCGCGTTTCGGCGAATTCCTTGCCGCGATTGACGGCTTGCAACAGGTCAGCAAGACGGAACTCACATCCAGGCTGGAGACGATGGTCGGGCAATCGAAGCTGCGCATGTGGGGTGTTGCCATTGCTCTCGGGGTCGTCTTCCTGCTCGCGTTTGGCGTCGCCTGGCACTTCAGCAAGTCCATTCTTTACTGCATCCACGCGCTCAACAGCGGGATCCGGAATCTGGCCGACTCGGACGGGCTCGACAAGGAGTTGCCGTTTGCCTACGGCCATACGGAGATTTCGGATATCGCCCGCGCTGTCGGCTACTATCGTGACCGGACGATCGAGCTGACGGAGGAACGCCAGCGTCTGGAAGGGCAGGCCGCGGCGGAACGCCAGCAACGGGTCGAAACGCTCATCGAAGGTTTCAGGACCCGCATGACCGATCTCCTGTCGGAAGTGAACGATGCGCTCGCCGACATGCAACACACGTCCGGAACGCTGGAGGACGTGGCCCAGAACGCCGACCAGCGGGCACGCGACACGGCCGCCGCGTCTTCCGGTGCGTCGCAGAATGTCGATGCGGTCGCAGAGGCGACCGAAGTGCTGGCGAATGACATAACCGCGATCAGCCGGCAGGCGCAGGATGCAACGGATCTCGCGCAGGCCGCGAACCAGAATGCGACCGCGGCGAACGCGGAAATCGAAAGCCTTTCGGAAATTTCGAAGTCGATCGGCGAGATCGTGTCACTGATCAACGCGATTGCGGACCAGACCAATCTCCTGGCGCTCAATGCGACCATCGAAGCAGCGCGCGCAGGTGACGCCGGCAAGGGTTTTGAAGTGGTCGCTGGCGAGGTCAAGACTCTCGCCGGGCAAACCGCTTCGGCAACGGAACAGATCACCGGCCAGGTCGCGCTGGTTCAGGAGCGCACGGATCGCGTCGTCGAGGCGATCGAGAAGATCATCGCCGATATCGGCGATGTCACGAACTGCACCACGCAGATCGCGGGCGATCTGGAAAGCAAGCGGCAGTCGACGGACGCGATCAAGGGCAATGTTCTTGAAGCGGCGGACCAGACACGGTCGGTCGTCGGCGACATGGCGCAGGTGGAGCAGATCGCCCAGCAGTCGAGCTCTGCGGCCGCTGAAATGGAGAGCCGGACCAGCGATGTGGTAAAACGGACCGAAGATCTGCGCAACGAGATCAGGGACTTCCTAAATGACGTGGCGGCGGCTTAACCGGATCCACCCCTCAGGCCAGCCCGGTCCCCAGGATGAAGTCGGAGCATTCCTTCGTCAGGTCCCTGAACCGCGTGCGGTCCCGGACATGGAGATAGACCTCGCGTTTGTCGGCCAGGTCCGAGATCGGCCTGAAAGCCGTCGATTCGGGAATGAAGCGGGCAACGGTTTCCGGCAATACGGTGACCCAGGCGCCG
Organism: Roseibium sp.; assembly: GCF_965229775.1. Classification (GTDB taxonomy): domain Bacteria; phylum Pseudomonadota; class Alphaproteobacteria; order Rhizobiales; family Stappiaceae; genus Roseibium. Next base: position 1,226,066 of record NZ_OZ245929.1, on the reverse strand, counting down.
GTCCTGACCATCGTGATCAGCGAATGGGTATTGTGGATCGTGACTTCGGTGTTCCGGATCGCTTCGATGAGACGCGGCGTCTTGATAAGGTCGCACAAGGCGTTGCGGATGAACGGAGCGGCGGTGACGTCTGCGATCCGGGGCGGTTTGCTCCGGGTGATCAGCGGATGATCGGCAGCACAGACCAGGCCGAACCTGTCCTCGAAAAGGCGTGTTGACGTGACACCGCTGAGCGGATGATGCCCCGAGGCGATGCCGATATCGGCCTTGCCCTGGGCGAGCGCGTCCAGCACCTGCTGCGTGTCCGTGTCACGCAATTCGACCTTCACGCCTGGGAACATCCGCGTCATGTGGTCCAGCACCGCCGGAAACAGGATTGCCGCGACCGAGGGAACGGAAACGATGCGGATCAGCCCCTGTGACGCGTCCGCTGCGGTTTCGATGCTGCGAACCGTCTGCTCGAACTGGCGCACCTGCTTCAGGGAAATTTCAAATACCTGCTCCCCCAGGGGAGACAGGCGGTTTTTGCGCTCGCCTTCGAACAGTCTCCTGTCCAGATGGTCTTCCAGCTGTTTCAGCGTCATCGACACCGCAGACTGGGTCCGGCCGAGCCGGTCGGCTGCTTCGGCAAGACTGCCGGTCTGGGCCACGGTGCAAAAGCAGCGGAGCATCTCGATCTTGATGGACATATTTAAATTTTTCTGAAGTTAGTTTAAGTTATTTGAGTTTGACTGATGTTGCGCCGGATGTCCATGCTGTCTGACAACAGACTTCATGGACCTGGGATCCGCCGTGACACACCTCAACCTGATTGCCGGCAGCTGGCAGGCCGGAACAAGCGAAATCGAGAACAGAAATCCGTCCGACCTGAGTGACCTGATCGGACATTTCGCGCAGGCAGGTCTGGAGCAACTGGATCTCTCGCTGGAGCGTGCCCGCACCGCGCAAGCCGAATGGGCGTCCTATGGCCTGGAGCGAAGGCAAGCGGTGCTGATCAACATCGGCTCCGAGCTGATGGCCCGCGCCGAAGAACTCGGGAGGCTGCTGTCGCGCGAGGAAGGCAAGCCACTAGCCGAGGGCAGAGGCGAGGTCTACCGGGCCGGGCAGTTCTTCACCTACTATGCGGGCGAATGCCTGCGTCAGATCGGCGAGAATGCCGACAGCGTCCGCGACGGGGTCGAAATCGACGTGCGCCGTGAGCCCGTGGGCGTCGTGGCGGTCATTTCCCCCTGGAATTTTCCGACTGCGACAGCTTCCTGGAAGATCGCTCCGGCGCTGTGCTACGGCAATGCGGTTGTCTGGAAACCGGCGAACCTGACGCCAGCATCCGCCGTTGCGCTAACCGAAATCATCGAGAAGCAGGACATCCCGAAGGGACTGTTCAGTCTTGTCATGGGATCCGGCCGTTCCATCGGTCAGCGGCTCGTGGAGAGCCCGCAGGTGGATGCGATCTCGTTTACCGGGTCGGTTGAGGTCGGAAAGGGAATTGCCGGATCGGCCATCCGGAACCTGACCAAGGTGCAGATGGAGATGGGCTCGAAGAACGCCCTCGCCGTCATGGATGACGCCGATCTCGATCTCGCCGTCACGCTCGCGCTCGGGGGCGCTTTTGGCGGGACCGGGCAAAAATGTACCGCTTCTTCGAGACTGGTCGTTCACGAGCGTGTGCATGATGCCTTTGTCGACAAGCTGGTCGCGGGCGCGAAGGCGATGACCGTCGGCCATGCGCTTGAAGAGGGAACCCAGATGGGACCGGTGGTGAGCGGAGAACAGCTTCAGGAGAACCTCGACTACGTGCAACTCGGAAAATCCGAGGGGGCCGAACTCGCCTGCGGCGGTGTGCGGCTGGAGCGCCAACACGAGGGGTATTACATGTCCCCGGGTGTCTTCCTGAACACAAACAACGCCATGCGCATCAACCGCGAAGAAATGTTCGCGCCGCTCACAAGCGTGATCCGCGTCGGCAGTTACGACGAGGCGCTGGCGACGGTGAACGACACGCATTTCGGGCTCACCTCCGGGATCGTCACGAAGAGCCTCGCCCGGGCCAGCCACTTCCGCCGCAATGCGCGCACCGGGGTCGTGACCGTCAATCTGCCGACGGCAGGTACCGACTACCATGTCCCGTTCGGCGGCCGGGGCGACAGTTCCTACGGACCCAGAGAACAGGGCAAGGCCGCGGCCGAATTCTACACCACGGTCAAGACTGCCTATATCAGCGCGGGGAGCCCGGACTGATGCGGATCGATGCGCTGCAATACGCCAACTGGTCGGAAAAGATCTTCCGGCAACTGCGCGAAGGCGGCGTCGACGCGATCCATGTGACGGTCGCCTACCATGAGAATTTCCGGGAAACCGTGCTCAACTTCGAGACGTGGAACCGCTGGTTCGAGCAGTATCCCGATCTGATCATGAAGGGCGCGTGGGCCTCGGATATCGACGAGGCGCGGCGCACCGGGCGCACGGCCGTCTTTTTCGGCTTCCAGAATCCGTCGCCGATCGAGGACGATATCGGGCTGGTCGAGATCGTGCACACGCTGGGTGCCCGGTTCATGCAGCTCACCTACAACAACCAGTCGCTGCTCGCGACAGGCTGCTATGAGAGTGAGGATACCGGCATCACCCGCATGGGGCGGCAGGTCATCAAGGAGATGAACCGGGTCGGCCTGGTCGTCGACATGAGCCACTCGGCCGACCGGTCAACCATTGAAGCCGCGGAAATTTCCGAGCGGCCCATCGCGATCACGCATGCCAATCCTTTCGATTGGGCGCCGGCGCTCAGGAACAAGCGCGATGATGTCATCCGGGCGGTCACCGGACATGGCGGCATACTGGGGTTTTCGATCTATCCGCATCACCTGAAGGACAAGTCCGGGTGCACACTTGAAAGCTTTTGCGAGATGATTGCCCGCACGGCCGACAAGTACGGCATAGAGCATCTCGGCCTCGGCACGGACCTGTGTCAGGACCAGCCCGACAGCGTGGTCGAATGGATGCGGGTGGGGCGCTGGACAAGGGAAATCGACTATGGCGAGGGCTCGGCGGAGAAGCCCGGATTTCCCGACATGCCCGGCTGGTTCCGCGACAACAGGGACTTCGGCAATATCGAAGACGGCCTTCGTGCGGTCGGCATGAACGAGGCCGAGATTTCCGCGATCATGGGGGACAACTGGTACCGGTTCTTTGCCGACAGCTTCGGGAGGATGCCCCGGTGACTCCCGAGCAGTTGCATGTGCCCCGCCGGGACCCGGCAACGATGATGCGGCTCAGCCGCCTGGGGTCTCTGCATCAGTGCCGTCTCAGCTTCATGCGGATCCTGACGCGCCGAATGGCGCGGGAGACCTGGCAGTTTTCGCGTTCCCTGTTCGACATCGACAGCAACGGCGTGGGACGGGCGGTCTATACGGCGCAAGGCCCGGAGCGCGCCTATTCGCTGGTCGCCTTCGCCCACGATCTTCCGGCCGACAAACGCTCGGACCGCGTGATTGCCGATGCCTGGGACGCAACCTTCACGCTCTTTGACGGTGTTCCGACCGGCGATGACATCGAGCGGCTGGCCGAAAATGTCCCGTTGCAGGAAGCGGGGCGGGTCAGCCAGCACGAATTGTCGCTGTCGCGGGCAAACCGGTCCGTGCGGCTCTGGACCCATGTCGTCGAGCGGCTGGCATCCGGCCGGCAACCGGATCGTGACCAGATCGATGCCGTGGGTTACCTGATGCGCACGACCGCGGTTTACGGGTCCGGCAAGTTCGGCGCCGCCGACCGGGATGTGATCGCGGATCGTGAGGAAATGCAGGCACCTTTTCAGGCCGAAATGCTGTCGGTCTATCTGACAAGGACATTCGTCCGCGACCTTGTAAACCACATGGCCGCAAGCCTTGGTGGCACACGGGCGGTCCCGCTGGAGCCGGAAATCGCGCGGTGTCTTGGTATCGGCAACTCCACCGGCCTCGGCATGGCGCCGTTCATCATCAATCATCCGATCCTTTTCAATAACTGGATGATGGTGCGCGAGGAGGCGATATCCCGTGTCCGGAGCGTCAGGCACGCAAGCCCCGAAGACGCGGCACACTTCCGCCGACTGGTCGAACGAAGCGCTGTCTCCGTCGGGCGCTGGCGATCGGAGCATCCGGTGCAACTTGAAAAAGTGTCCCGTCTGAAGGCCGACCTGCAGATCCTTTCGCAGTATCTCCCCGATTGGAATGCGACGGCGGACCATCCCTGGAACAGCCTGATCGAATGGTCGGAGAGATCCTTGAGCGAAGAAGGGCAGGAACTCGTCGCCTCGCTCATCCTGGAGCCCTATGGCGCGCTCGTCGATGGCCTCGCGGGGTGCATGGCTGACGGCAATCCGGACGCATTCCGTATTGACGGCTCGATGTCGGTGCGTGACGTCGTGGCTCTGCTTCAGGAGCAATTCGGCTGGGCTCTGGACCTCGACTGGGCCGATCCCGCCAATTGCGGCCGCGCCTGGTATGTTTCGGAGGAGAAACTCGAGCCGCGCATGGGGGAACGGTTCGAGGAACCGATCGCCGATTACGAGCAGCCGCTTGCGCCTGCGCGCGATGCGGCTGCCGCGTTCGCCGCATTGGAGAGATGCGACCCGGAAGAGGCCGTCGCCAAGTTTCTCCTTCGGTATCCGGAGCACCGTCACACCGTCCGGCGGGCGCAGATGGGACGTGTCGCGCCTTACGGGGAAATCCGCGACAATACGATCAGCGCCTCGGTCATGCCGATCGACATGCTGCGTGCGAAACTGTCGTTTTTCGGTGCAACGCATTTTGATCCCCGCTCCGACCGATGGGTACGGATCTGCATGTATTCAGGTGCGCCCTATCCCGAAGACCTCACCACGGCAAATGCCGACCTCTGGGTCTATCCGGAGCCGGGCGGATGAAACGATCCCTGAACGAGATCGAGGCGACAGCGAAACGTGCCGCACGCGGGGCCGGCTATTCCTGGGGCCTTGCGGAAGAAGCGTCCAAGGCAACCCGCTGGCTTTGCCGCAATGGCCATGACGGTGTCGCCGCGCTTGCCGTGCTGCTTGACAAGGACCTTGCAGGTTCGGTGGATCATCGGCCGCTTGCCGCGGGCGAGACCTGGCGCGGCGCAAGAGATCTGTGTCCGCTCATGACGGGCGCATTCCTGTCCGACTGCGCGCGCAGCCTGCGCACCGCTCCGGTGGAAATGGAACGGGTGGCGGTGCCCTTGTTCATCCTGCCATTCGCAGCGAACGCGGCTGCTGAGCTGACGTGCTGCCTGAGGGTCGAGATGGATGGCCATGTTGCGGAGACCGACGGCGACATTCTGCTTTGCCCTGACATGCTCCCGGACCTTGCAGAAAAGATACGTGTTCGCGCGCGCGAAACAATGTCTTCCCGGCGGCCGCGCAGCGCGCAGATGTGCCCTGATCCGGACAGCTGGGACCGGCTTGCGGTGCTCGCGCACCGCACCTACGCGCCGGCTACCCGTGAATCGCGTCTGCGGGGCGCGGGCGCGGGCCTCTCCGACAATGACTGATGAGGTGCAATCATGACCGAGACGCGGACACTTTCGCTTGCCGAAATCGAAGACCTTTCCTTCCGCGCCCTCGTAGCGGCGGGCACGTTGGAAAAGAGCGCACGCGCACTGGCACTCGCCACCGCGGCAACGGAGGCGGACGGGGTCGCCAGTCACGGCCTGGCCTATATCCCGATCTATTGCGAGCACGTTCGCTGCGGCAAGGTTGACGGCACGGCGGAGCCCGTGCTTGCGCGGCCGAGACCCGGTGTGGTTACCGTTGACGCTGCGACCGGATTTGCGCACGCCGCGATCGACCTGGGATTTGAGGCCCTTGTCCCGGCTGCCCGCGAGCAGGGCATCGCGGTTCTGACGATCCGGAACAGCTACAATTGCGGGGTTCTCGGCTATCACACCTTCCGGCTGGCGCAGGAAGGACTGGTCGCGCTCGGGTTCACGAATGCACCGGCGTCCATTGCGCCGTCCGGAGGCGCAAAGCCCGTCGTCGGCACGAACCCGTTTTCGGTCGCGGTTCCGGGCGCCGATGGTCAGCCCGCGCTGCTGATCGACCAGAGCGCCAGCACGATCGCCAAGAGCGAAGTCATGAAACATGCGCGCGAGGGCAAACCGATCCCGATCGGCTGGGCGCTCGACGGCGAGGGCAATCCGACCACCGACCCCAATGTCGGGCTCAAGGGATCGATGGCGCCGTCGGGCGGCTACAAGGGCGTCGGGATTGCGCTGCTGACGGAAGTCATGGCCGCCGCGCTCGCTGGAGCAACGCTCGGGATAAATGCTTCGCCGTTTTCGGGAACCGCCGGCGGTCCGCCGCGGACCGGGCAGTGCTTCATCGCAATCGACCCGGGCGAGATGTCCGGCGGCAGTTTCAACATCATCGTTTCCGAACTGGTTGAAGCGATCCGGTTTCAGGAGGGCGCGCATTTGCCCGGCGACGGGCGGCGATCCAGGCGCTTGGCGGCACGGGGAGACGGCGTTGCCGTCAATGCCGCAACGCTCGCAAAGATCGAAGCGCTTCTCACCTGAACAGCCCGGCGGCCACCCGGGGAGCTGCCGGCATCACTCCACCCGGACAGTAACGGCACATGTGAACAGGAGGTCACACATGTCAATCAAACAACCTTTTACCGATCTTCAGATCAAGAAGTCCGCCGGCGGGTTCTATGATGGCCACAGCGTCGAGATCGCACTTCTCAGCAAGGCGATCATGGTCGCGCTCGTGATCTGGGCGCTGGTCTGGCCCGCAAACGCAAACGGTGTTCTGGGGAGCCTCAACTGGCGGCTTCTGGAGGACTTCAACGGTTTTTACATCGTCATCGTCGGGCTGTTCTCGTTCTTTCTTCTGGTGATCGCCATCCTGCCGCGCACGGGCAGCCGGGTGATGGGAACGCCGGGCGAAGCCCCCGAGTTTTCGACATTTTCCTGGTTTTCGATGATGTTCGGTGCGGGTCTCGGGGTCGGTCTCATGGTGTTCGCCACGGCGGAACCGCTTGGTCTCTGGGGCTCGAACCCGGTCGTGCTGGCCGGTGACGTTGTCGCCAACAGCGAAAACGCGGTTCAGTCCGGCTACCGGTACACGTTCCTTCACTACGGCTTTCACGCCTGGGCGATCTACGTGGTGACAGGGCTTTCGCTGGCCTACTATGCCTATACGCGCGGAATGCCGCTGACGATCCGGACCGCGCTGACGCCCCTGTTCGGCCGTCTCATGAACGGGTTTCTCGGCCATGTCGTCGACGTTCTCGGCGTCGTTGCCACCATCCTCGGCGTCTCGGTCACCATCGGTTTCGGTGTGTCCCAGTTCATAGACGGCCTTTATGCCATCACGGGCATGCAGTGGATGATGGACACTAGCGGCGATGCGCCCGCACCCGGTACGGTCGGCCTGGTCACCGGTCTCGTCGTGATCATGGGGCTGTCGATCATCTCGGCCGTCTCCGGCGTCGGACGGGGTGTCAAATACCTGTCCAATCTCAATCTGGTGCTGTCGATCATTCTGCTTTTGACATTCGTCATCTTCGGCTCGTTCCTGTTCGCGATGACGACCTACGCCACCGCGTTTGCCGATTACATCCTTCACTATGTGTCGCTGAGCTTCGGGGCGTTCGGCCCGCAGTCACCGGCCGAATTTGCTGCGGCGCTGCCGCCGGAGGCCGCGCCCTTCGCGGACGCCTTGCGGGCGGGCGCGACAAATGCCTGGGGCTCGTTCGACGCATTCAAGTCGGGACTCGAAGGCGATGCCGCGGCGCTGCCGGAAAACGTGCTTGCCGCCGCCTATGCGGCCGGTGAACCCGGACGCCAGTTCGGCTGGCAGGCCGGCTGGACCACGTTCTACTGGGCCTGGTGGATCGCGTTCTCGCCCTTCGTGGGGCTGTTTCTCGCCCGCATCTCGAAGGGCCGTTCGGTGCGCGAATTCATCATCGGCTGCGTCATTGCGCCGGCGCTTGTCTGTTTCGCCTGGATGACGATCCTCGGCGGAACGGCCATCGACCTGGAACTGACAGGCGGCGCGGACGGGGCGATCATCGGGGCCTCCAACACGGCGAAACTGTTCGTCACGCTCGGGCAGATGCTGTCCGGAGGGTTCCTGGCCGCCATCACCGTGATGTGCGTTGTCCTGATCCTGACCTTCCTGGTGACGTCGGCCGATTCCGGCATCCTCGTGATGAACACGATCATGTCCGGCGGAGAGCAGCAGACCGGCATCAAGCACCGGATTGTCTGGGGCGTCATCCTGACACTGGTGATCGGGACGTTGCTGATTGCCGGAAAGACCAATGGTGGTGCCGATCCGATGGAAGCGCTGAAAAGCGCGATGATCATCGGCGCCCTGCCGTTCACCATGGTGATGGGCCTGATGTGTGTCGCGCTGGGCAAGGCGCTCTACCGCGACGGCCTGCGGGAAAGAGCCGTGGTTCCGGCAGAATAATCTGCGACCCTGTCGGGCAGGCGGTGCGATCCGTCTGCCCGATCCGGCCTTGCTTCCCGAAACGTCAGAAGGTGCCGATCAGGCGCGTTCGCGCAAGCCCGCCTTGCGCAGACCGTCCATGTAGGTCTCGATCTGGTCTTCCTTCTTCAGGTAGAACAGATGCTCCCTGGCAAAGTCGATCGAGAATTCGGGCTTGAGTTTGGTCAGCTCGCGAATGGCGCGTGCCGCCTGATCCTTTTCTCCCAAAAGACCGAGCGCGGCCACAAGATGGGCCTTCGCCCAGTATTGCGCATTCGGGATCTGGACCGACTTGCGCGCCCAGCTGACGGCGTCCTCGTATTCTCCCCTGAACAGATGTGCCAGCGAGCGATAGGAATAAAACGCCCACCGGAACGGGTCGTGCGGGCTCAGGCGAATGGCGATCTCGAACTGCTCGATGGCCTCGTCCAGACGTCCCTCGTAAGCGAGCGAGTCTCCCAGGCCGCAATAGGTGACCGCGAGATATGGATTGAGCTCGACCGCGTGTTCCAGGGCGTCGATCGCAAGATCATATTCGCGGCGCGCCAGGTACACCCTGCCGATGGTGAAGAAGCTGTTGGCGTCCTGATCGTCCAGTTCCAGCGCCCGCTTGGCCGCGATCAGGGCTTCGTCCATCCGGTCGTCGTCGGGCGCGGCATCGAAATAGACCATGCTGAGCACGATTGCGTAGGCGAGCCTCGAGTGCGCGCTTGCGAAGTCGGGATCGAGGTCAAGCGACTGGCGGAGCAGGTCCTGGCAACGCTGGTTGGCCTCGGGCGTGAACTTGTAGAACTCCGCGACGCCAAGCTGGTAGAGATCCCACGCCCCGAGGTTCTTCCTGGAGCGGCGCTCCGCCTTGCGCTGCTCGGTCATGCCGAGTTCGGATTCGATGCGAGACGCCACCAGTTCGGTGATCTCGTCCTGCAGATCGAAAATGTCCTTCATGTCCCGGTCGAAACGCTCCGACCAGACGCTGTTCTCGGTGCCGGCATCGACAAGCTGAACGGTGATGCGCACGCGCTGACCGGCCTTGCGGACACTGCCGGTGACGATGTAACTGGCGCCGAGCTTCTCGCCGATCACCCGGATACCGTCCGCCGAATTCCGGAAGGAGAAGGTCGAATTGCGCGCGATCACCGTGAGCCAGCGGTTCTTGGAAAGCGCCGTCGTGATGTCCTCTGTGATGCCGTCGGCAAGATAGTCTTCCGAGGGCTCGGTGTTCAGGTTGATGAAAGGCAGGATGGCGACGGACGGTTTCATCGTTGCCATCTTGTAGGCCATGGCCTCGGGCACCTGAACGCCGTTTGGCGCCGGCTTTTCCTCCGGCTGGCTGAGCTTGGCGACAAAGCGGAAACCGCGGCCGTGGATCGTGCGGATGGTGTGCTGCGCCGTGCCATCGTCGCCCAGAACTTTCCGGGCCATCTTGATCTGGCTGCTAAGTGCGGAATCGGACACGAACCGGTCACCCCAGAGCCTGGAAAAGATCTCTTCCTTCGTCACCGTGCGCTCGGCGTTCCGGGCCAGGTAGGACACGAGATCGAATACCTGCGGCTCGACCGCGACCGGTGTGCCGTCCCGCCGAAGTTCAAACCGGTCAGGGTCCAGTTCATAGGCCCCGAAGCGGAGCGCGCCCGGCGGCGTTTCCCTGCCGGATGGATCGATGCTGTAGGCTTCGATCGGCCGGCTGATGTTTTTCACGTGCTGTTCGCCAAGAGCCGTGAACTCGACCGGTACACGTCCTCCGATATGATCGTACACCTGCTTGGAAAGCACGATGCCGCCCGGTTGCGCCAGCGTTTCAAGACGTGCGGCAACATTGACGCCGTCGCCGTATATGTCGTCGCCCTCGGCAATGACATCGCCCAGGTGAATACCGATCCGGTAGCTGAGTTGACTGGGGCCTCTGTGGTCCGGGTTTGCAGCAAGATCCTTCTGGATCTCGATGGCGCATTGGAGCGCGCTGACGACGCTCGAGAATTCAAGAAGGGCGCCGTCGCCCATCGTCTTGACAGTGCGCCCGGAATGGCGGGCGACCGAGGGATCGACCACCGAGGTGCGTATCTCGTTCAACTGGCGCAGCGTCTGTTCCTCGTCGCGCTCCATCATGCGGCTGTAGCCAACCACATCCATCGCGACGATCGTTATCAGCTTTCGTTCCATGTTCCGTGCTCTCGGTGGTGGGTCATCGGCCGTGGTGTTTTCCTGCCCGGATGATCTCCAGTTACGCGGTGCAATATTTCCAGCTGCCCATAAACTGACCCCTGTCGATTGTGACAGGAAGCAAGACTTCCACGTGATATTACGTAAAGTCAAACGATGTCTGTTCCCGCTACACTGCTGTCCTGTTTAACCCGTAGTTCATCTAGCTAGGCGGTCCTCAGCCAATGAACTTGTCATTCCGGCTGAAGGCCAGCGGAGGGCCGGAACCCAGTAACCACCTATTTCTCCTTCATCTTTTAACCTTCAGCCACAGGGCGTACTGGCTCCCGGTCTTGCCGCGCATGCGGCAAACCGGGATGACAAATCGGGGAAACAAGTCCGAATCCCGGTTTGGCGACGCACGGCATTGCAGGGCTTTCTTGACGACATAAATTCAACAGGACTTTCTTAACCGGACAACAGTGGGTCCCGCTACGCGTCGAGCCAAGATTCGTACTATTCGCCGTAATCGTCAAAAAGGTCGGTCGACAAGTACCGTTCCGCGGCACTGGGTAGAATGGCGACAATCGTTCTGCCCTTCATCTGCCCGCGCCGGGCAACATCAAGCGCGCAATGCATGGCGGCACCGGACGAGATGCCGCCCGGAATACCCTCGATCGATGCCAGTGATCTTGCTGTCTGGAATGCACTTTCATTGCTGACCGTCATGACTTCATCGATCAGGCCGGTCTCCAGAACATCGGGTATGAAACCCGGGCCGATCCCCTGGATCAGGTGAGGGGCGTGCGTCCCGCCGGAGAGGACCGGGCTGTCTTCAGGTTCGACGGCGATGACCCGGATTTCCCGATTGCGCGTCTTGAGTATGTCAGCGACCCCCGTCAGCGTGCCGCCGGTGCCGACCCCCATCACGACGGCGTCGACCACGCCGTTGGTGTCGTTCCAGATTTCTTCCGCAGTGGTTCTGCGATGAATGCCCGGGTTGGCCGGATTGACGAATTGCCCGGGCATGACGGCCCCTTCCGTGCTGGCGATGATCTCCCGCGCCTTTTCAATGGCGGCATGAATTCCGCCTTCACGGGGGGTCAGCACAAGTTCGGCACCGAACAGCCGCATCATCTTGCGCCGTTCGAGCGAAAAACTGTCCGGCATCGTCAGGATGCAGCGATACCCCTTGGCCGCGCATGCGAATGCAAGCCCGATGCCGGTGTTGCCGGAGGTCGGTTCGACAATGACACTGCCCGGTCCGATGGAGCCGTCGGCCTCCAATGCCTCCAGCAATGCGACGGCGATCCGGTCCTTGACGCTGGCGACCGGGTTGAAGAATTCCAGCTTCGCCAGGACTTCGGCCTGGCATCCGGCTTCGGCCGCCAGGCGGCCGATCCGCACGAGCGGCGTGTTGCCGATGGTTTCCAGAATGCTGCTGTAGACGCGGCCCCGCCCGGGCTTGTCGAAGGTGAGACGGGATCCAGGATGAGGGTGCATGTGTATTTCCTTCCGGCCGCATTGTGCGGGATTGTCTGTCTTGATCGCACGGGAAAACCTTTCCTTCCGGACGGTTCTCTCTCCCACCGCGTTCTGCAGGGGCGATCCCGAAAAGGTAGATCAGCGCAGCAAGGTTTGCTTGAGGTCCACATGAGGAGAACCTGGAGATTTCATGAAGAGACGCAAAATCGTGTATTCAGTTGGGTTTTGCGACGTTTCCAGACACAGAAACCATGATCCACCCGCGCCCGGCGGAAGCTGCACCGAATACCGAACCGGTGCTGTTTGAGCCTGTCACGGCGACCACTCCTATCGAATTGGAAAGTGGCATCGAGTTTTTGTCGTTGCGAGGGGCTTCACTCCGTCCGTCCTCAAAGCTGGATCCGGATTCATCTCCCGGATTTGTCATCCCGGTTTGGCGCGAAAGCGCCAAGACCGGGACCCAGTAGCCCCTGCCTACAGATCTTGAAAGAAGACGGAAAGACAAGGGATTACTGGTTTCCGGCCTTCCGCTGCGCTGCAGCCGGAATGACAAGTCTATTGGCTTGAGATCACGTTGCGGGATCCAGTTTGTGACGAGCCGGACAGCGGTGACTTGCAAAGTCCCGCGATGCCGTGGCTGCAAGTGGTTGCAATCGCGTGCAATGGCTTTATTGAGAGACGTCGAAGTCGCTTGTTGAAGCCGCAGATGCTGTGCCGGCATCGTCTTTCAGGGCATCCGCCTCGCAGTTGCCGTTCTTCCCCGAAAGGTACACCTGGAATTGAATAGTCAATCTGCTGCCGTTCAGAACCGCAATCTCGGGGTTGCGAGTGCCGTCGCGGTGCTTTTCATCTGGTCAGGCTTCATCGTGTTCTCGCGTGCCGGTGTCACGACAAGCCTCACCCCGGCAGACATGACCGGTCTCAGGTTCCTGGTGGCGGGCGCGATCACGCTTCCATTTGCCATCCGGTGGTGGCCTCGCCATCTGCCGTTCCGCGCCGTCGCGTTGATGTCGCTGTGCGGGCCCGGTGTCATCTATTCGATGCTGATGTATTGGGGACTGAGCGAAGCGTCTGCGGCCTATGCAGGTGTTTTCGCCAACGGTGCGCTGCCGGTCTTCACCGCAGCGCTGGTCGCCGTGTTTGCGGCAAGTTTCCCCGCCAGAATGCAAGTCATCGGTATTGCCGTGATCGTTGCCGGGGCAGTGCTGGTCGGAAGCACCGGGCTGATGCAAGGCGGGAAAAACGTGGCCGTCGGCATCGGCCTGTTCCTGTCCGCCTCGGCGGTTCTCTCGGTCTATATTTTCGGCGTGCGCCATTGGCAGATCACACCGCGGCAGGCGCTGGTTCTGGTCAATGTCCCGAATGCGCTCCTGTTCATACCTGTCTGGCTGCTCTTCCTGCCTTCCGGTCTCGCCGACGCAAGTCTTTCAAGCATCGTATTCCAGGCCGCCTATCAGGGCCTGGGGCCCGGTTTCGTGGCCGTGATCCTGTTCGCGCTGGCGGCAACACATCTCGGACCGACCGCAACAGCGGGTTTCTCGGCCGCCGTTCCGGCCTCCGCAGCTGTTCTGGCGATCCCCGTTCTCGGGGAAACGCCCGGCTTTCAGGAATGGCTCGGGATCGGTGTCGTCACGATCGGTCTGTCATTGCTGATCGTGAAACGCGGTTAGTCGCCTGATACTGACGTTCGACTCATTTGCTGCACCAGGCTGCCCGCCCGCACCCGGTCGGCTCAATAGCGTTCGATCAGGTCCCACTTGTTGCCAAAAGGATCCCGGAAGACGGCGACCTTGCCGTAGACCTCTTCGCGCGGGTTTTCCAGGAATTCGACGTCGTTTGCGAGCATGCGCCCGTGGTCGCGGTCGAAATCATCCGTGTAGAGGAACAGGAATACGCGCCCGCCGGTCTGCTTGCCGATGGCGTTCACCTGGTCCTGGCCATCGGCCTGCGCGAGCAGAAGCCGGGTTTCGCTGCTGCCCGGGGGCGCGACCAGCACCCAGCGTTTGACCTCCGACAGGTGCGTGTCCTCGATCAGGTCAAACCCGAGCTTTCCGACATAAAAGGCGATGGCGGCATCGTAGTCCGGGACAAGAAGTGCAATCGCACCGATGGTCTGCTGCATCTGCCTATTGTGCCTTGCGATAGACGGAGGTGTTGGTGAAGCTGGCGACATCAACGAGATGGACGGTCTGCGTTACGGTCAAGGTGCGGCCGTCGTCGGAGAGTTCCCGGTCCGCCTTCATGATGGTCAGGCCGCCGCGGCGAGCCTCGGATATCAGGTTCCTGTCGCCCTGGAAAACAAGCCGCATCGCGTCGACAAGCCCGCTCTTGCCCAGCTTGACTTCCGGCCCGTCCGGGACGGCCTCGAACGTGTCGCTGCTTTCCTCGCCGTCCGCCGAAATCTGGTTCATGGTGAAGGAGACCATGCCGAAATTGTCCTCGATCCGGAGCGTGGCGCTTTGCGGCGGTTCGCCCTGGTCGAACTCGCTTTCGTCCGCGTCGAGGATCCAGGTGCCGAGGAAGGGTGCGATTTTGTCGTCGATCATGTGACAGCATCTTTTCGAAAGAAAAACCGCCCACGGGATACCCGCAGGCGGTCCTTATTGCAATCTCGTCACCGGATCAGGTGCTGAGCGCGTTCAGTTCCGCGAGGATGACGTCGCCCATTTCAGACGTGGTGACGACCGTGTCACCGTCCTTGGCGATGTCCTTGGTGCGAATGCCTTTTTCAAGTGCGGCCTCGATTGCCTTTTCGACCTTGTTGGCCGCGTCCACTTCCTCGAAGGAATAGCGCAGCGCCATTGCGAAACTGGCGATCATGGCGATCGGGTTGGCGGCACCGGTGCCGGCGATGTCCGGTGCGGAGCCGTGAACCGGCTCGTAAAGCGCCTTGCGCTTGCCGGTGACCGGATCCGGTGCGCCGAGCGAAGCCGACGGCAGCATGCCGAGCGATCCGGTCAGCATGGCGGCGACGTCGGAGAGCATGTCGCCGAACAGGTTGTCCGTGACGATAACGTCGAACTGCTTCGGCCAGCGGACGAGCTGCATGCCGCCGGCATCGGCCAGCATGTGGTCCAGCTCGACGTCTTCATAGCCGTTCTTGTGCGTGTCGGTGACGACCTCGTTCCAAAGTACGCCGGACTTCATCACGTTCCGCTTTTCCATGGACGTGACCTTGTTGTTGCGCGTGCGGGCCAGTTCGAAGGCTACCCTGGAAATGCGCTCGATCTCGTAGGTGTCGTAGACCTGGGTGTCGACACCGCGCTTCTGGCCGTTGCCGAGGTCGGTGATTTCCTTCGGTTCGCCGAAATAGACACCGCCGGTTAATTCGCGCACGATCAGGATATCGAGGCCCTCGACCACTTCGGGCTTCAGCGAAGACGCGTCGGCAAGCGCGGGATAGCAGATTGCCGGGCGCAGGTTCGCGAACAGTTCCATTTCCTTGCGCAGGCGGAGCAGACCGGCCTCCGGGCGGACGTCGTAGGGGACCTTGTCCCATTTCGGTCCGCCAACGGCGCCGAAGATCACGGCATCGGCTGCAAGCGCCTTGGCCATGTCCTCGTCGGAGATCGCCTGTCCGTGCTTGTCGTAGGCAGCGCCGCCCACATGGCCCTCGGTGGTGTCGAAAGTCATATCGGTGTTGGTGTTGAACCAGTCGATTACCTTTTCCACTTCCTTCATGATTTCGGCACCGATGCCGTCACCCGGCAGAAGCAGAAGACTGTGAGAAGCCATGAACGTTCCATCCCGCATTGTTGAAAACAGTTGCGCTCAGTTACCGCGTCGCGCCCCGTCTTTCAAGGCGTGGCCAGTTGCGAATAACTCAAGCGAGCGTGCGGGAACCGTCAAGCGTCACCGGATTCTGAGAGAAGCCATCAGATCAGACCTCGGCCCGCCTGCCAGAAGAGGTTCAGCGCAAGCGCGGTCATGACCCATTTGAAACCGGTCTTGAACGTCTTTTCATCCATCTTGCCGAGAAGGCGCGACCCGGCGAGCGTTCCGAGGAATCCGCTGACGATCATCAGCACGATCAGCCCGGCCCAGGGCGCGAAGGCAAATCCCAGTGCTCCGAAGGCGACGATCTTGAAGACATGCATGACGAGAGCGGTGACCGCCTGGTTGGCGACATAGCCGTGACGCGTCAGGCCGAGCGTCGACAGCACCGCACCGCCGATCGGACCGGCGGCACCGAAGAACATGGACAGAAACGTGGAAGCGAACCCGGCAGCCGCCATGGCCCTTTTCTGGACCCTGTCGAATTTCGGCGGCTTGACCCAGATCACCCAGAGCACGAAACAGCCGATCCCGGCCCTGAGGATGGATGACGGCAGTTCGACCGCAATCGCGCCACCGAGCGCTGCGCCGAAAATCGCACCGATCGTGAACCAGGCGAATATCGACCAGTCGACATGCTTCAGTTGCACGAGCGCGCGTCCGCCGTTGGAGCCGATCTGAACCGCGCCGTGGACCGGCACCAGCGCGCTGGCCGGCATCAGGTTCGCCATGATCGCGATCAGGGCGATGCCGCCGCCCAGGCCGACGGCGGCGGTGAGGCCGGATGTGAAGAAGCTGGCGAGGATCAGCGTGGCGATCGAAAGGGAACCGAGTTCATCGGGGAGAACCGCTGCCAGGAATTCCATCGGATCAGGACCACCTCGATCTTGCGTAGTTCAGCGCCTCGCGCACATCGAGCTGCCGGGTGGAATTGCCGCTTCGCACGTAGAAAACCGAGGATCTTCCGTCTTCCATGTAAACGGCTCGGGGCGCCGGTCGGATGATGATCATCGCGACATCCTTGCCGTCGACGCTTGCAAAAACGGTGTGAATGGACGGACAGAGATCGCCGCCGAGGTTCTTGGAAACGATATCGTTTACGGTGCGCTCGAACGCGTCGAGATCCGCGCTCTTCAGCGTGGCGAGATCCTTCTCAAGACCGAGCGCCTTGCCGTCGTCATCGACACCGACCAGCAGATAGCCACCATCGGCGTTGAAGAAACCGGCAATGGTCTTGGCGATAACCTTTTCCAGCCCCCTGTTGATGCGGTTTTCCTTCATGTCCCAGCGCAGCGACGACTTGAACTCGACGCCGTCCGTTTCGCCCATTTGCATGATGCTCGGAATATGAAGCGTCTGTTCCTGCCGCAGGGACCGGTAGGCTTCGGAGGTGCGCATGTAGTTGCGGCTGAAGATGCCGAAGGCAAGCCCGACGACCGCGCCGAGCAGCGTGTAGGCAATGGCGACATCCAGGTGGCGCGGCAACAGCAGTAACCAGAGCCGCGCCGACAGGAACTCGATCAGATCGGGGGCCGTCTCGGAAAACCGGGCCAGTTCCCACCAGACGACCACCAGATTGAGGGGATGGATGACAAGAACGCCGACAATTGCACCAACCAGCACGTAGGACGCCAGGAAGGGAAGCTTGAACGGTTGAGATGTCATGTCGAAATGCCCAAAGGAATATGGCTGCCGGAACCGGCGTCAGTCATATAGGGAAACCCGGCTGCCGTCATCCCGCCGGCCGCCGATTGTGACAAATCGGCTGAAACTGTTCCGTTTGCCGCTGTCCTCCTCCTTGGTGGACAGGCAACGGCATGGATTGCAGGGTCGAGCCCCGCAATGATGAAGAAAGAGTGAGATGCCAAAAAACCCAAGCACGCCGTCATGCCATGACTTGATCATGGCATCCATACCGATACGCGGCCCGGTGATCGAGGAGGGGCAATGGCATGGATTGCAGGGTCGGGCCCTGCAATGACCGGAGGTGAGTGTTGCCCAGTCTCGCGGTTCCACCGTGTCATGCCGTGACCTGGTCCACGGCAGTCCGGTCAAGAAAGTCCTGTCGAATTTATGTCGTTGAGAAAGCCCTGCAATGACGTGCGGCGCCAAACCGGGTTTCGGATTTGTTTCCCCGATTTGTCATCCCAGTTTGCGGCATCAGCGGCAAGACCGGGACCCAGTATTCCCTGTGGCCGACGGTTGAAAGAAGAACGAGAAACAGGTGGTACTGGGTTCCGGCCTTCCGCTGCGCTTCAGCCGGAATGACAAGTTCCTTGTCTGCGGACCGTCCCAAGGCCCATGCCATGACTTGATCATGGCATCCATGCCGCTACGCGGCCCGGTGATCGAGGAGAGGTAGTAGCAGGGATTGCAGGGTCGGCTCTGCAATGACGTGCGGCGCCAAACCGGGTTTCGGATTTGTTTCCCCGATTTGTCATCCCGGTTTGCCGCGTCAGCGGCAAGACCGGGACCCAGTATTCCCTGTGGCCGACGGTTGAAAGAAGAACGAGAAACAGGTGGTTACTGGGTTCCGGCCTTCCGCTGCGCTTCAGCCGGAATGACAATTTCATTGACTGCGGACCGTCCCAAGCCGTCATGCCATGACTTGATCATGGCATCCATGCCGATACCTGGCCCCGGTCACCGACGAGGCAATGGCATGGATTGCAGGGGCGGGCCCTGCAATGACCGGGAGAGGGCGTTAGGCCTGTAAAGCCGGCGATGCCGTCAGGCAGCCTTTGCGGGCAGGGCGGTTTCCACGAGCTTGACCCAGTAGGAACAGCCGACCGGAATGAGGTCGTCGTTGAAGTCGTATTCGGGATGGTGGAGGCCTGCGGTGTCGCCGTTGCCGGCGAAAATGAACGCACCCGGGCGCTCTTCGAGCATGTAGGAAAAATCCTCACCGCCCATCATCGGCTCGATGCTCCGGTTGACCTTGCCGTCGCCGGCAATGCCTTCCGCGATCTCCGCGGCGAAATCCGTCTGTTCGTCGTGGTTTCTCGTCACGGGATAGCCGCGCCGGAACTCAAGTTTGGCGGTTGCGTCGAAGGCCGCCGCGATTGAGGTGACGATGTCGCCCATGCGTTTTTCCGCCAGGTCCCGCATGTCCGCGTTCAGGCTGCGGACGGTGCCGCGCAGGACCGCGTCCTGCGGGATCACGTTGAATGCACTGCCGGCATTGAACACGGTGACCGAGACCACGACGGAGTCGAGCGGATTGGCGTTCCGGCTGGCGATGGTCTGAAGCGCAGACACGATCTTGGAGCCGACAACCACCGGATCGACTGTCTGGTGCGGTTTCGCGGCATGACCGCCCTTTCCGGTGACCGTGATCCGGAACTCGTCGGTGGCGGCCATGATCGGGCCCTTGCAGATCGCGAATTCGCCGACCGGCATGCCCGGATAGTTGTGCATGCCGTAGACCTCGTCCATTGGCCAGCGGGTCATCAGGCCATCGTCGATCATGGCCTTGGCGCCTGCGCCGCCCTCTTCGGCGGGCTGGAAGATCACCACGACGGTGCCGTCGAAATTCCGGGTCTCGGACAGATATTTTGCCGCGCCGAGCAGCATGGCGGTATGGCCGTCATGACCGCAGGCGTGCATCTTGCCCTGGACCTTCGAGGCGTAGGGTTTGCCGGTTTCCTCTTCGATCGGCAAGGCGTCCATGTCCGCGCGCAGGCCGACGGTCCGGCCAGTGCCGCCATTGCGGCCCTTGATCACGCCGACGACACCAGTCCTGCCGATACCGGTCGTCACCTCGTCCACTCCGAAACTCTCCAGAAGTTCGGCGACCTTTCCGGCGGTCCTGACGGTTTCATAGAGAACTTCCGGGTTCTCGTGGAAGTCACGG
This sequence comes from Roseibium sp., assembly GCF_965229775.1. GTDB lineage: Bacteria > Pseudomonadota > Alphaproteobacteria > Rhizobiales > Stappiaceae > Roseibium. The sequence goes on along the minus strand of NZ_OZ245929.1, from coordinate 1,206,351 downwards.
CGCCAGGCCGTAATCTCGTCAGCGAGGTCGGCAAGTCGGTTAACGATGGGCATGGAGGGCTCCTGGGAGAACTGCTGTAAACTCTTTGTGGGGCTAACCTATCGCAAGAACTGCAAAGGGGAAGACCCGAACGGTAAAAACTTCTGTAGATCGTTGTGAGTACAGAACTCTCACGGTGAAATTGCGGCATGCGCCGTCAGCTTCTTCCAACGCGAAACACGGATGTTTTCTTGATTTCATTGTCTTCCAGGGCACCGACGACAGGAACTTCGTAAACGCCAAGTTCCGTGAGGCGGCCGGTCGGCAGATAGGATCTGCCCGGGTCGCCGACCAGGACGTCAATGCCGGCATCGATCAGACGGTCCAGAAAGCCCGCAACGGCATCCGCCATCGGCCGGTCGTAGAAAACATCCCCGCAGAAAACGATGTCGACCGAAGGCGGGGCTTGCCGTGTCAGGTCGGTCATTTCGAGGTCGAGCTGGACACCGTTCAGCTCGGCATTGAGACGCGCAGCGGCAACGGCGAACGGATCGATATCGACCGCGCGGCACGATTTCGCGCCCGCCATCATCGCCGCAATGCCAACCAGTCCCGAGCCGCAGGCGAAATCGAGCACTGTCTTTCCCGCGACCAGTGTCGGTGTGTCCAGAATGTAACGTGCCAGGCCCTGGCCACCTGCCCAGGCGAAAGCCCAAAACGGCGGATCGAGGCCGAGCGCGCCGAGATCCTCTTCCGTCTTCTGCCAGAGTTCCATCGCCTCGTCCGCGACGTGGAGCCTGATTTCCTCCGCATGCGGAACCGGCTTGACCGTGGTTTCCCGGCGTATGAACGCGGCTGGATCCTCGATGGGCGGCATAGGGCTTACCGTTTCAAATGTGCGCCAGACGCCTCTCCCATGGGGAAAGGGAGCCAAGCCGTGTGCCTTCAGCGCATGCGGGTTCGCTCAAGCCGGATCTTTCAACCCGCCCATCTCACAGACGATTTTCCACTCGTCCGCCGTGACCGGCTGAACCGACAGGCGCGTGTTGGCGACCAGGGCCATCTTCTCAAGACGCGGCTCCGCCTTCACATCGGCAAGCGTCACCGGCTTGGGCATGTCGCACACGGCTTTGAAATCCACGCATTCCCAGCGCGGGTCATCGGTCGTGGTGTCCGGATGAATGTCGCTGCAGACCTCAACGACGCCGACGACTTCCTTGCCGATGTTGGAGTGATAGAAAAACGCCCTGTCACCGATTTCCATCGCGCGCATGTTGTTGCGTGCCTGGTAGTTCCTGATGCCGTCCCACTGTTCGCCGGCATCCCCCTTGGCTTTCTGCTGTTCCCAGGACCATTTGTCCGGTTCGGATTTGATCAACCAGTACTGCACTTAGCTGACCTCCGGGTTCTTGATCACCCAGTTCCACGGGCGGATCTCGACGCTTTCGAACAGACCCGCGACGGCGTAGGGGTCTTCCTGCGAAATGGCCAGGGCTTCGTCCCTGTTCGCGGCTTCGATCACGACAAGGGACCCGGTCATGTTGCCGTCGTCGTCGAGAAACGGACCGGCAGCCTTGAGACCGTCGCCGAGGCCCTTCAGAAAGGCAATGTGATTGTCGCGATTGTCGAGACGTGTTTGCAGGGCACCGGGCTTGTCGGTGCATATCAGGGCATAAAGCATGGCCGGGGGTTCCTGGTTGAAGTGACTCCTGCGAACCTAGGGCCGAGTCGTCACAAACTCAATGCCGGATTGCGGGTGTCAAAGGCTTTCCGTCTCCGCCTTCAGCGGACGCGCCATCAGCGTGTTGAGCGCGTCGTCTATCGAGAGGTCTTCATCGATCATCCGCGCGACCGTTTCGCAGATCGGGACGTCGATGCCGTGTTTCTGCGCCAGCTTGACCGCAACCCGTGCCGAATAGGCGCCTTCCGCGAGCTTGCCGCCGGCGGAGATCAGCTCCGAGGCCATGAAACCTTCTCCCAGCCTCAGGCCGAATGAAAAATTCCGCGACTGGGTCGACGAGCAGGTCAGCACGAGATCGCCGAGGCCGGACAGGCCGGTCAGGGTTTCGCCCTGTGCGCCCATCGCGGTGCCCAGCCGGGTCAGCTCGGCAAAGCCGCGCGCGGTCAAAGCTGCCTGTGCACTCGCGCCGAGCTTCCGGCCGACGACGGCTCCGCAGGCGATCGCGAGCACATTCTTCAGCGATCCGCCGATCTGGGCGCCCAGGATATCGATCGAGGCGTAGGGCCGGAAACAGGCGGACTGGAGCGCTTCGCACAGGCTGAGAGCGGTCTTGGCCGAGTTCGCGGCCACCGTGACGGCCGTCGGCAGACCGCGGGCGACATCGTCGGCAAAGCTCGGTCCGGACAGGACACCGGGTTCGACACCCGGCAGCTCCTCGTTCATCACACGAGAGAGAAGCTTGCCCGAAGTCTGCTCGATGCCCTTGGCGCACAGAACGACCGGACCGGAGACGGCGCCTGTTTTCTTAAGGGCCGCAAGCACACCGCGTGTCGTCTGCGCCGGGGTGACGAGCAATATGGCATCCGCGCCCGCTATATCTTCCAGCGACTCCGTTGCATTGAGATCCTCGTCGAAGGTGATGCCCGGCAGGTAGCGCGTGTTCTGCCGGCGCGAGCGGATCGTGGAGACCGTCTCCGGATCCCGCGCCCAGAGCCGGACGTCGCGCCCGGCGCGGGCAGCCGTCAGGGCCAGGGCCGTTCCCCAGGCACCGCCGCCGACAACACCGACTGTCTTAATGGCGCCCATCGCTTTGCCTTTCCATGCGCGACCGTAATGTCTCAAGCTGTGCTCCAAACCCTTCGAAGAACCGGGCCTCCTGGGTCACATCGCTTGCGAACAGGTCGATCCAGAACAGGCGGAACCGGATCGGCGGGCCGCCTGCGCTCGGAGAGGATTCGAAATGTTCCCACTCTTCGGCAGCCTTTTCCCGAACAGTCCCGTGAAAATGCCGCCGCCGATGCAATCCATCGAGGCAATCGGGGACATTCTTCAGGATCCGATCCTGGTCGGCGAACGATTCGAGCGCGATATCCAACGAAAGTCCGGTCTCCTCGCAAAATTCCCGCCGCGCCGCCTGCAGGTAGCTTTCTCCCGGATCGAGCGTGCCGCCGGGAACCTGCAAACCCACATGCGGGAAGTCCGGCTCTGAAAAAACGAGCAGGTCCGTGCCGCAAGTCAGGTAAACGTAAGCCTTGTGGTAGACGTTCATGCCGCCGGATTCCTTTGCGAGGGGCATGCTCCGCGGAGCTTTGCCAAGACCGATCAGTTTTCGGATGTTCAGTCGATGGCGACCGAGCATCCGTTGATCTAACAGGCTCCCTGCACGTGCAAAAGGGCAAGTTTGTGGTCGGGGCAAGAATTCGCGGGCAAGCGGAAACGATCAGGCCTTTGCGCCCTTTTTGCCGGCACCCAGGATGCCGGCCCGTTCCGAATCCAGCGGCCACCGGGGGCGGGGCGACAGGTCCATGTCGTCGACGGGACCGGCGCGCAGCCGTTCTATCCCGGCCCAGGCGATCATTGCGGCATTGTCGGTGCACAGCCGCATCGGCGGTGCAACAAACCCGGCGCCAGCCTCCCCGGCAGCAACGGTAAGCGCCTTGCGGATTTCCTGGTTGGCGGCGACACCGCCGGCCACAACGATGACCGGCGCGATGCCGGGGTGGCGGATGCGGAAGAGATCGAGGGCCGATTTCGTCCGTGCGGCCAGGACGTCCGCGACGGCCTGCTGGAATGCGGCGCACAGGTCTGCGACCGTCTGATCGTCCACCGGTTCGAGCTTCTTGGCCTGGGTGCGCAGCGCGGTTTTCAAGCCGGCAAAGGACATGTCCAGCCCAGGCCTGTCGAGCAGCGGGCGCGGCAGGCGGAAGCGGCCGGCATCGCCTCGTGCAGCCATCTTTTCGACATGCGGGCCGCCCGGATAGGGAAGGCCAAGCAGTTTGGCGGTCTTGTCGAAGGCCTCGCCAATGGCATCGTCTATCGTCGTTCCGAGCCGTTCATAGTCGCCGACACCGCGAACGAGCAGAAACTGGCTGTGGCCGCCGGAGACAAGCAAGAGCAGAAACGGAAAATCCAGATCGTCCGTAAGTCGTGCCGTGAGCGCGTGACCTTCCAGGTGGTTGACGCCGATCAGTGTCTTGCCCGCGGCCATCGCGATTGCCTTGGCCGTCATGAAGCCGACAATCACACCACCGATCAAACCGGGGCCGGCCGTTGCGGCGACCGCGTCTATGTCGTCCCAGCCGCAGCCGGCTTCGCGCATCGCTTCGGCGACAATCCGGTCCAGGATCTCGATATGCGCGCGCGCCGCGATTTCAGGTACAACACCGCCGAACTCCGTGTGCTCGTCGATCTGCGAGCGGATGGTGTTGGAAAGGATCTCCCTTGCCTCCGGCCCGCGGACAACGGCGGCGGCGGTCTCGTCGCAGCTGGTTTCAATGCCCAGAACGGTCAGATTGGTCGCATTGCTATTTGAATTGACTGAAGTCATTGGTTTAGTGATCACGGCCTGTGCTAGGGTCAGGCACCATTCATCCCGCGTCTAGCTGATTTCTGCCGGGCGTAACATCTGGACGGTTAACCTTGCAATCAAATCCTTTGCGAATCGGAACCCGGGGCAGTGCGCTTGCGCTGGCACAGGCGCATGAAACCAGAGACCGGCTCAAGGCCGCGCACGGGCTAGGGGACGACGCTTTCGAAATCGTGGTTATCAAGACATCGGGCGACCGCATTCAGGACAGGCCGCTGTCCGAAGTGGGCGGCAAGGGATTGTTCACCAAGGAGATCGAGGAAGCCCTGCTCGACAAGCGCATTGATCTCGCCGTGCATTCTTCCAAGGACATGCCGACGGTGCTGCCGGACGGTCTCGCCCTGACCGCCTTCCTCCCGCGCGAGGATGTCCGGGATGCGTTTCTCTCTCCCAAGGCGACGTCGCTCGAGGCGCTGCCGCACGGCGCGGTGGTCGGCTCGAGTTCGCTGCGCAGGCAGGCAATGATCAAGCGGCTGCGACCCGACATCGACGTGGTGATGTATCGCGGAAATCTGCAAACCCGCCTGAAAAAACTCGCCGAGGGCGCCGTTGATGCGACCCTTCTTGCCGCGGCCGGTCTGAAGCGGCTCGGGCTCGAGGCCGAGATCACCAGCATGCTCGGGATCGATGACTTCCTGCCCGCGGTCGGACAGGGCGCGATCTGCATCGAAAGCCGCGAAGACGACACGGCAACGCTCGACAAGCTCGCTCCCATCCACGATCCGGAAACGCAGATCCGGCTCGATGCCGAGCGCGCCTTTCTCGGGGTTCTCGACGGATCGTGCCGGACGCCCATCGGGGGGCTCGCAACCATTGCGGACGGAACCCTCAGGTTCAGAGGCATCGTGCTCAAGCCGGACGGCAGCGCATACCACGAGGCCGAGGAAGACGGACCGGTGGAAAACGCGGTGTCCATAGGTGTTTCGGTCGGCGAGGCCCTCAAGGAGCGCATGGGGCCGGGTTTCCTCTCAGGTTGATGACGGCATGCGTTTCCTGGTGACACGGCCGCAACCGGAGTGCAAACGGACCGCCGACCTGATCCGCGCAGCCGGCCATGGTGCCGACGAGGCCCCGCTTCTGGAATTAGAGGCCGTGGCACCGGCTCAACTGGATCTGACGGCCGTTTCCGCGCTGGTCTTCACCAGCCGCAGGGCGCTGGATGCCCTTGCCGGACACCGGCAACTGGGACTGCTGCAAGACCTGCCTGTTTTCACCGTCGGCGATGCGACGGCGGCCGCGTGCCGCGCAGCCGGTTTTTCCCGGGTCCTTTCGGCTTCCGGCGACGCATCGTCGCTCGGTGAACTCATCGTCTCAAAACGCGGCATGTTTGAGGGCGGCAAGGTTCTCTACCCTGCCGCACGGGACCGGAGCAGCGATATCGAGGCTTTTCTGCGCGAAAACGGCATCAGCAGCGAAACCGTGGTCGTCTACCGGATGGCGGCCGCCGGAGCGCTTGCCGATGACGTCCGCACCCGCTTGTGCGACGGCGGCTACGACGGGGTGCTGATTTACTCGCGGCGGACGGCGGAGACATTCTTGCAGCTGCTCGGTTCAAGCTGTCCCGAAACTGTTTTTTCCGGGTTACGTGCCTTTGCGATCTCGCAACAGGCTGCAGAGCCCTTATCTGGGTATATGCGCGTTGAAGCGGCTGACGACCCGAGTGAAAAGGCATTATTGGAACTGGTCTTAGGAGCGTGTTAACCAGATCCGGTGGAGTCGTTGTTTTGCAGCGCGAAAAAGTCTGTGCCGAGGCAGTTCCGCTTCGTCATCAGGTGTGTATAGTGTGACCGGAAGGTTCAGGAGGAGAGCAGATGGCGACGGACAAAAAATCTTCTGGCGGTGCATCCTCATCGGGCGGAAGCGGATCCGGTTCTGCCGACAAACCCGGCAGCGGCGACAAGCCATCCACAGCGTCGGGAGCCAGCGCGAAGCGCCCGGTAACGATCGATCTCAAGGCCGAAAAAGTGAACGAAAAGGCCGGCAGCGCGGGCGCGGGTTCTCCGTCTTCAGGGATACCCAAAACCGGTGCCACGGCGTCGTCTGACCCGAAACCGGCGGACAGCAAACCGGACAGCACGCGACCAACGGGCGCGAAGCCGGGTGCGCCCGGCACAAGCACCTCGACCGGCAGCAAAACCGCGGCCGGAGCCGCTGCAGCCGCGCCGGCGGGGACATCATCTTCCACCAAGACACCGGGTACCGGCACGTCCGCACAATCCGGTGCACCGAAATCTACCCCGGCATCCTCGAGTGCGCCGCGCACTGCCAAGACGGGCGCTGGCGCAACGTCCGCCTCCGCCTCGTCCGGTGCGAGCGCATCGGCAAGGTCGACGTCAACCACATCCTCTTCCGCAAAGCCTTCCGGGTCGTCGTTTTCGACCCCGCCGGCACCTGAAGAGAGCGGCGGCGTCGGCGCGTTCGGTGTACTGATTGCAGCCGTGATCGGCGGCATCATCGTGCTCGGCGGCGGCTTCGGTCTTCACCAGACCGGGATCCTGAAGCTGACGCCCGAACAGGACCAGCAGGTCGCCAGCGCCCTGTCCGCCGCGGAACAAAAGATCGCGGATCTCGAGCAGAAGCTCGGCGAACTCGGCACGGCCGCGACGGACCCGTCCGCCGGCCAGGCGCTCACAGCGCTTGAAACCAAGGTGTCCGCGCTGGAAAGTTCACTTGAAAGCGCCGCCTCTGCCGCCGCGTCGGATGTGACGCCTGCGCTCGAGGCCCTGAAACAGGACTTTGAAAGCCTGCGCAGTGAAGTCGCGTCTGCAGGCGGCGCGGCAACCGGGGCGGCGTCGGTTGATCTGAAGCCGCTGGAAAGCAGGCTGGATGCGCTGGAGAGTTCGACCGGACAGCAGACCTCCGTCGATCTGAGCCCCCTGGAAGACCGCCTTTCCAAGCTTGAAACCGAAGCCGCGGCGACCACAGGAGAAGCCGACAAGCTGACGGGGTCGGTCTCGGGGCTCGAAACGGAACTGGGTGGCCTGAAAACACAGTTTGCGGATGTCGAAAACCGTCTGCAAAACGCGGAAGCCACGGCGAAGGCGGCGCAGACCGCCGTCTCGACATCGGACGTTTCCCTGAAGACCCTTGCCGACAGCCAGGCCCGCGCAACGGAGACGCTGTCCAGCCTGTCATCCGACATCAGTTCCGTCGGTGCCGCCAACACGGCGGCCCTGGAGAGCATCCGGGCGGAGCTGGACGCGCTGTCGAAGAGGCTGCAGCAGGTCGAAGGCACCATGGGCGACGCGACCGCCCGCGAAGTCGCCGCCCGCGCCCTGTCCGTCTCGGCGCTCAAGTCGGCGGTCGATTCAGGCCGTCCCTACGAAACCGAACTCGCGGCGGTCAAGGCCGGACTGCCGGCGGATATCGACGTCAAGGCGCTGGAGGCACATGCCGAGACCGGGGTGGAACCGGTGTCCGTGCTGATTGCCCAGTTCCCGCCGGTCGCCCGGAATATCTACCAGACCTTCTCGGAACCGGACCACTCCGACGATGTTCTCGACAGTCTGCTTGCAAGCGCCAGGTCCATCGTCGCCGTGCGCGGTCCGGGCGATGCGGACGGCACCGGACCCGAGGCGGCCTTGCGGCGGATGGAAAATGCTGTTTCCAATGGGAACCTTTCCGGGGCGATTGCCGCGTATCAGGACCTTCCCGACGCCGCGAAGGCTGCCGGAAGCGCCTGGGTCGCGCGTGCCGAGGCCCGTGTCCAGGTGGACGGGCTGACGGAAAAGGCTTCACAGGAAGTGCTCAATGCGCTTGCTGCGAAGGACAGTTAAGCGTCGGCCGCCGGTGGGCGGTCCGTGCCGTTGTTGTTTTGAGCCGGAGTCGCCCGGCGACGCTTGGGAGCGAGCTACATGATCCGCGTCTTTGTCTTCTTTTTCCTGCTGTTCCTGCTGGCAGCCGGATTCGCCTGGTTGGCGGACGTGCCCGGGACCATTTCCATCAGCTGGAACGGATATGTCTGGGAACAGCCGCCGGTCGTCGTCGCGCTCGTTGCCGGTGTCGCGCTCATTGCCTTTCTGCTCGTCGTCTGGGTGATCCGGACGATCCTGCAGTCGCCGGCGATCGCCGGCCGATTTTTCCGCCGCCGCCGCAAGGACAAGGGTTATACGGCGCTGTCCCACGGCCTGATCGCGCTCGGAACCGGCAACGCGAAGCTCGCAAGGCGCTACGGACTGGACGCGGACAAGCTGCTGCCGGAAGAGCCCGCGGCCAAGCTTCTGCTGGCCCAGACCGCGCAGCTTGCCGGCAAGGACGACGAGGCGCGCCAGCGGTTCGAGGCGATGCTGGATGAACCGGAGACAAAGGCGCTCGGCCTTCACGGCCTCTTCGTCGAAGCGGAACGCCAGGGAGAGCCGGTTGCCGCCCGCCACTATGCGGAAGAAGCGGCCCGGACATCGCCGGGCCTGGAGTGGGCCGGCAAGGCCGTTCTCGGCTACCAGGCCGTCGCCCATCACTGGGACGAAGCGCTCAAGACGCTGGAAAGCAATTATGCCGCCAAGCTTGTCGACAAGAAGAGCTACCGCCGTCAGCGGGCCGTCATCCTGACAGCGCTGGCGCAGAAACTCGAAGGCGGCGAACCGGAGCGGGCGTTCTCGCTGGCCAAGGAAGCCCACGGCCTGGCGCTCGACCTCGTGCCCGCCGCCGTTCTGACCTCGCGTCTGGCGACGCGCCGCGGCGATATCCGCAAGGCGGCGAAGGTGCTGGAAGCCACCTGGCGCCTGTCACCCCATCCGGAGCTCGCGGAGACCTATGCGCATGTGCGCACCGGCGACTCGGCCGTCGACAGGCTGAAACGGGTGAAGTCGCTGTCGGCGCAGCGCACCAACACGCCGGAAGGCGCGCTGGCGATTGCGCGGGCGGCCATCGAGGCGCGGGAATTCGAGGATGCGCGGGCGCAGCTGAAAAAGCTTCTGCAGTCCGAACCGACACGATCCGCCTTCCTGCTCATGGCCGAAGTCGAGGAAGCCGAACATGGTGACCGGGGCCGCATGCGGGACTGGCTGGCACGCGCCCTAAAGGCGCCTCAGGACAAGGCCTGGGTGGCGGACGGCATTGTTTCCGCGGAATGGCAGCCGGTGTCACCGGTGACCGGCAAACTGGACGCCTTCCAGTGGACAGCTCCCGGCAGCGCGATCGAGGAAGAGGGCGACCTCATTGAGGACAGCCTTTTCGAAGCTCCCGTGCTTCCGGCGGCAGTCCCCGCGGCCGACCCGGCTCCCGCACAGTCCCCGGAGCCGGTTCCGGCAGCAGGCGATGCCACCGCAGACGTGGCGGTGGCCGATGCGCCGAAAACCGTGGAACTCAAGGCGGAGCCCGCTGCCGATGCAGCTGCGGCAGCTCCGGAAACCGGCGAGCCTTCACCCGTCACCCCTGCGGCGGACGCAACCGCGAAGCACGGTTTCGAAGGCACGACGGACGACGTTCGCTACAGTCCATCCCTTAGCAATTTGCCCGATGCCTCACCGAAGGCGGAGGCGGGGAGCAGCCCGGAAGCCAAGGAAACTGCGAAGCCGGCCGAGGCCGAGGCAGGGTCCAAATCAGAACCGTCTGCAAAATCCGGCGAAGACGCGGATACCGTCAAGGCGGATGCGGATAAGGGTGACGACGACAAGAGTGATGCCGGCAAGGGTGGGGACGAGAAAGACGCAGCTGCGGAGGCGGGAAGTTCAAAGCCGGAAGGCGGGAAGAAGGCGGAAGACACCGCGGCGGAAACGCCCGAGGAAAGCAACGGTCCCATCCAGTTCCCGCTGAAGCGCATGCCCGACGACCCCGGCACGGACGAGGACGACAAGGACAAGGCCGACAAGGCCGCGCGGCCGCGTTTCTTCAACTGAGGTTCCGGTTGTTCGCGCCCCGTCAGAGGGGCGTGACCAGCGCCATTCAAAAACAATTTCGGGTGTCCCGCCAGGAACCTGCCAGATGCCTCTTGCATCTGGCCGCAAGCTCCGGTAATTAGCGGCCCACTCGATCCTGATCGAGTTCGCGCGCACCACGCGCGCCCTTCCCGCCACCGGGAAACGCCGCTGTAGCTCAGTTGGTAGAGCACGTCATTCGTAATGATGGGGTCGTAGGTTCGAGTCCTATCAGCGGCACCATGTTTTCCTGTGTCCGATCCGGAGACATAGGTAACAGTTTGTACCGGAGACATGGGTTACAACCTCGTGCCGAACTGATTGTCTGCCTTGCCTTTTCTGGGCGAGACGGCCCATCGTTTGGTACGCCTCGGGCACAATGGCGCCGAATGAAAAAGGCGGCCCAGAAGGACCGCCTCTTGAACCGTTTTTCCGGATCGCCTCAGGCCGCTTTCTTCCTGCGCCAGCCCACGAAGCCGAGGAGGCCGAGGCCACCTGCCAGGAGGGGGAGGGCTGCCGGTATGGGGACAGCCGTCAACCGGATGTCATAGGTGGCGGCACCGCTTGGGTTGTTGGCTGGTCCGTTCTGAACCGAGAATGTGTAAGGCGTGCCTGCCATGGCCTTGAAGATGAGCGACGTGCCCATGTTGTCCGCTTCGGACAGGATGTTGGTCTGAAACATCTTGCTGTCTGAGGTGTCCGACAATTCCAGCACGAATTCGGACCTGTTCCCGGTGTTGCCTTCCTGGACGAAACCGCCATCGACCGTCTTGGTGCCGTTCTTGACGGAAATCGGACCGAATATGAACTCGACGATAAAGTTCGATGTGGCGCTGAAGGAAAAAACGTCGATGGCACCGACAATCCGGCCATGAAGATCGATCTGACGGTATTCCGACGTGCCAAAACCCAATACGCCAAGATTGGACCCCAGGGGGCTGGACGAGGCATCACCCAGTTTTTGCGTGCCATCGACAAGATCCCGCGAGCCTTCGGTATAGCCCATGGTCAGGGCGTGCGCCGGTCCGGCCAGGACCATCGCCACAAGTGTGGTTCCGATGAATTTCTTGAACATCTAAAATATCCCTCTCGCACACGATGAAAACGCTGTTGCATCTGCGCTCAAGGATGTCGTGTGCAAGGACCCTGAAGCGCCGGCACCCTTGCCGGAACAAGTGGTTGCCCGTGTTCCGTGGCAACATCGGTGCCATCTCCAAAGAGGGGTCTGGTGGAGCGAAGACAGCGGAATTGTTATGGTTATGCAAAGTTCATGTTTCAGAATGCGAACCGGACTGCATTTTGAGAACGCTTTTTGTCCCACCGCCGGAAGTGGCCATGTTGATCATCAGTCGATGAGCGGCGGGGATTTTAAAAGCGATGCTTCTTTGAGAGCCTTTTGTGCCGACATCAATCCAGCTTCATCTCGGAGGCTGCCACGGAGTTGGAGGCCGCCTTTGCGATCTGCCATGCTCTGGCCAATTCGTCCCACCACTCCGGCTTGGGATCGATCCCTGTCCAGACGCCATCGTTCGCTGCGAACAGTTTCATGTCCAGAACGTCACGCTTGCCGGCAAGCTCCCGATAAACCCTGTCGCTTTCCATTATTTTTAACACATGAAACCGCTTGATAGCTGCGACCGCGTCTCGTTCCCTATTGAAATTGTGCCGTGCAACGAGATGACCGGACGCATCGATTTCCCTGAATTCGTCCGGTGTCGGATTGTTTCGCTCGGCGTAGAGTGCGACGAAGTAAAGCCCGAGGGATGAGCTCCCATTGGGTTTCAGACGGTTCAACCTTGTTATGAGTTCCTGCATCGTTGCCCCGGCGTCGGGGCTGTTGTCGGCCGGTGTCCTTGGAATCGCCGGTAAAGCTGCCAGCTGCGTTAATTCCTGCCGATAAAAAATACTGAGCGGAGCGTGGGTCCTCATGAAGAGATAAACGGACTGACCTTGCATTTTTGCAACAAACATTCGCGAGATACTGTTCCACAACGGTCCAATACAATCCCACGGTACGCAGGTTTCATGCAGGTTCATTTTGTGGATTGCGTTGCCCAGAACCGTATTTTCAAGGGTCGTGCAATTCCGTTTTTCGCGCGCGTACAGACTGACGGCTATTCCTCCGGTCCAGAGCGCGAATGGCCGACCGGGAGCGATGACCGAAAGATGTTCCGAATACTGCTCAGCCAATTCCTGGTATTCAGGATTGGTTCTGGACTTGGCGCTGCGCGGATTCTCCTGGATGAAGCGCCACTGCGTATTGATGCCGGCGACAAGCAAATCCCACATCTTGCTGATCGCGCTGTCTTGGACCCTGGACGGGAAAGCCTTGGCAAACACTTCCTTTTTGCTTGCCAGCAAGTCTTGCTCGGGCGCTTGGTCGTTCGGGTAGTCTGGCATACCGGCTCCTTGCTCAACCCGCCCAATTTGGTCACATCGAGACAATGACCTGCCAATGCGGATATCCGGCGTAGCTTACAGTTTAGCCGGCTAGCTGCTGCCAACTGACGTACCCAAGCGACCCACCGGTCTGGTAAACACTCACCCGCTGTCGGATTGTGATCAAGGAAATTCTGCCCTTGGGAACGTTGCAGCGATGCCCCGCCCGCGCTTTGCGATGGCGGCCCGCATTTGGCTGGTTCTGGCGGCAACGGGCAATGATGTGTCCGCAAGAACTTTTGTCCAAGCTCAAACGGCGTCGCGATCTTGAAACATGGGCCGATCGTCTGACGGCGCGAAACCGGCTACTCCATCATCTTCCGGCGGCGGGCCTGCATGCGCTCGTTGGCTTCCACGGTGCCGTCGTGGAAGGAGCCGAACCACTTGTCCCAGGGGATCTCCAGGCTGCCGTAATTGCACTCGAAATAGCGGTGATGCATCTGGTGATGGAAGGTGCCTAGGGAAAGGCGGTTCCTGTCGTTGATCAGGAGACCCTGGAAGCCGGTATGGGTCGTGATCGCGGTCAGGAAATAATACTGGAGGTGGAACAGGATATGAACCGGATGGGCGCCGATCAGGAAGTGGATGAACACCGATCCGAGGAAGATGGCCTGTTCCGCCGGGTGCATGGACATGCCGGACCAGGGACCAACATTGATGTTGCGGTGGTGAAGGGAATGGACGTGCCGGTAGAGAAACGGCACGTGGAGCAGCCGGTGGATGAGGTAGAAATAGAAGCTCTCCCAGACGGGGATCAGGAAGAAGATCGCGACAAACCAGACAGGATCGGCCTCGAAGGTGATCAGTTTCATGTACCCGTTGGCCAGCGCCCAGAAGCAGATCGCTTCGAAGGCCGTCCAGATCAGGACACCGCTTCCGAGCGTCCAGACCATGTTGTCACGTACCTGCCCGCCGAGGGTGAACTGCCTGCCTTCGATCATCAGCGGGCGCGGGTCGAACTTCAGTTTCCGGCCCTGTGCCGAAAACGTATAAAACCAGAGATGCAGCGATCCGGCGACGATCAGCGTCAGGAGGATGTTGCGCATGTAGATCTGCGCGATCCAGCCGGGTTCAAACGTCTTCATGTCTTCAAGCGGCGGCTGAAACCAGACATAGCAGGCGAAGGCGATGCCGACGATGATCAGCTTCTCGGTGATCAGGAACCACGAATTCCAGACCCATTTCACCATCTCGACCGGGTTCAACGGCCATGTGAAAAAGGGGGAGGTTTTCAGCGGCACGTCTGGCAGATAGTTCCATCCCTTCAACTTGTCATCCGGCATGACGTCCCGCTCCGTTCGGCTGAAGAGAGAGTGGCACACAGCACGCGTGGTGCCAAACGGATTGACAGGACAGCAATGACCGGCTTGCCGAGTCCCTGCGTCGCCTGTTTGAAATTCCCACGGCATTTCAACGATATGATGCTGTCAACAGGTGGGCCGTGCGCAGGCCGCGTCTGTTTCCGTTCCGCTTGACGGCCCGGCACGACTCTCTAGTCTGCTCAGGATTGTACCCCAACGTCAGGATCGGTTGCCCATGAATGAAATGTCTCATGCCGATATGGAAGCGATGCGCGAGGTCGTCGTTGAGGCGGCAAACAGTCTGAGCGCACGGGTGCTCAACAACACCCACCTTAAGTGGCGTCCCGGATCAAAGGCCAAATACAAGGAGATGCTCAAGGCGGCAAAACAGTCGCTTGGCGGGGAACTGGATGCGTTCGAGGAAAAGCACGGCCGTACCGAGCCGCCCAAGTCGACCTGGAGCGGCGCCCGTCCGACCACGGCACGCGGGCCCGTGACTGCCGGTGGGCACAGGGGCGCGAGTTTCGTCAAGGCGGAGCCGCGGCGCGGACCGGCTTCCGGCATACAGATGGGAACCCATCGTGCAAAGCAGGGCGGTTTCTGGAAGGCCTTCAAAAAAGGTGGTGATGGTATGGCCAGGGCCTCGGTCCGCGAGCTGATCATGACCGGCATCGAGGAAAGCATCACGCTTGCCATGACGGACAGCAGCAAGTTCGATCCGACCTATGAGACCGGCTACAACGGTGAACCGTCGCCGGTCCAGCAGGAAATCATCACTGAAATTACGCAGATCCTCAAATCGGGCGGCATTCTGGATGCCGTGGCTGTCGAGGGCGGTGCCGAGATTGCCACCGAAATACTCGGATGCATGCCGCTCCTGGGCGCTATCACCAACCTCGGCAAGGGCGCCACCAACGGTATCAAGGGCGCGATGCGCTGGTACGATGCGAACAAGGTCGGAAAGGTGAGCGCAAAACTGATTGCGCCGGGTCAGCCGATGCAGTCGGTTGATGCCGTCCAGCGGCTCATAGAGCGCAAGCGCACGCAATACATGATCATGTCTGGCACCAATCTGACGGCCGGCGGGGCCCAGACGGCCGGACTCTTTGTCGACCTAGGCGCGGCCACCGGGCCCGCGATTGGCATCAGCAAGGCGGCGGTCACGCTGATCCAGGTGTTGTTCCTGGTGATCCGTGACTACCGGGAATACACCAAGGCCAACAAACTGCTGCGCCAGAGGGTATTCGACAACGAAACGATCCTGGAAGCGGCGCCGATCCTCGGTACCTATCTGATCACCGAGGCCGAGACCAGCACACTTCTTGCCATGATGGCCAATGGCCAGCTTGAAGGGCAGTGGATGGATCGCGTCGAAAAGGAACGGCGGCGCATGGAATATCTCTATGAACAGGCCAATCGCTGTCAGCGCGAGGCTCCGTTCATTCTTGTCGGATACACGAGAACCGGATCGCGCTTCAAGGGTGAGCATTTCCTGGACCAGCGCATTCACAAGGCTCCGCAGAGGATCATGTGGGAAATCGATCTGATGCTGCGCCGTGATCCGTCCGCGCTGAAGTCCTCGTCAGGACGCGCACATGCCTTGAAGGAAAAACTGAAATCGGCCTTCAAGAGGTAGCGTTTTATCTTGAACCGGCCGGCCGTCGCCGGCCTGGCTGACCCCTTCCGGGTGGGCAGGCAGGTTCGCGATCGCGGGGAGACGTTACGGGCGGCCGGCATTCGGGCGCGAGACGTGACTTGCCTGTTTCTGACTGGGAGGGCTTCAGCCCCGTTTCTTCATTTCCAGGGCGACCTCGGTCGTGATCTGCTTGCCGGCGTAACCCCACGAACCGCTGCGGATTTCCTGTATGCGCACGGAGGTGCCGGCCTTGATCGTCTGGCCGGCGACACCTGCAAAGGCGTCTGTTACATCCTCGATGATCCGTCTTTTCTCTTCGTCGGAAAAGACGCCCTCCATTACCTGAATTTCGATTGACGGCATGTGAGCCTCCCGGTCTTGGTCGGAGGCGGACAGTATGATGACCTGCCGTCCTGTTCGGCAATCAAAAGAAGGAATAATCGTCGAATATGATCGGGCCGTCCTGACCGAGCTCGAAAATCGGCGTGCCGGGCTGGTCCTCCTGGCCTCCGGATTGCCCGGGCTTGTGGGGCGACTGGTTGATGGTCTCTATCGGGATCCAGGTGGTGTGGCCCCCATCTGCAGCAGACTGTCCGGGACCATGAATCGGCGGGCTCATGGTTTCGATCGGGATCCAGTCGTCGTGGTCGCCTGCGCTGCTCGTCGGCTGCTCGCGGAACAGGAACGTGTCCTGATCCGACGGCGCGTCCGCGCTGGAACCGCTCGCCTGATGAGACGTTATGAAGGGCGGGTTTTTCAGTACTTCCATGTCCTTGGTTCCTCGTATCCGGGCACCTTGTGCCGTTGCGATCTGCAAGGACGATAGAGGCGTGAGCGGCGCGGGGCTGTGATTCAGATTACGTTACGTACGCTCTGTGATCGTGCTGCGCCGTGCGAGGGTGGGCAAGGGTACGGACTGTCATCCCAGGGCCACGAACACGCGCCCACCTTCCACCTTCACCGGATAGGTTTTCAGGTCGATGCTGACTGGGGCAGACAGCGCTTCTCCGGTGCGGATGTCGAAGCGGCCGCCATGGAGGGGGCACTCGATGATGCAGTCCATCACAAGGCCTTCCTCGAGGCTTTCTTCCTCGTGCGTGCACATCAGATCCGTTGCGAAGAAGCCCTTGTCGGTGTTGTAGATCGCGTAGCGGTGGCCGTCGTGGTGCCAGGCGATAAGGTCGTCTTCGTCGATATCGCCGGTGGCGCAGGCGTCAACCCAGGTCGTCATCGGGTCTCCTTGTCAAATGTGTCTCGCGGGGCAACTGGCTGGTGGTCGCAAGGCAGACGGCGCAAGCCGGTTGCGAGGAACGAACGGTCTCACATCGTGCGCTCGGCGATGCGGCGCACCGGTCCGCCGTCGGTGATCATGTGCGGGGCCTGGCGAATGCTGATGGCCCGGGTCGACAGGCCCAGGGAGCGGCGCAGTGCAACCAGAAACACCTCCCAGTTGGTACGGAAGAAGCCCGGATCCGGTTCCGGCAACTGATCCCTGACCGCTTCGGACAGGGACGGCAGGCCGTGGAAGGGAACCTGCGGGTAGAGATGATGCTCAACGTGATTGTTCATGTTCATGTAAAGGAAATTCACGATCGGGCTGCCGCGGAACGAGCGCGTGCTTTCCAGGATCGACGGCGCGTTTTCCTGAAGTTCGACATGCTGGATGAGCGTGAACAGCAACATGACCGGCGCGCCGAGAATGCGCGGAACAACCAGCAGCCAGACGGGCCACCAGACCCCGAAAAAGGGAGCCGCCACGATCGCCGCATAGAGCGCCAGCATGATCCGCGCGTTGCGGGTCATCTTGGGAAACTCGCTTTCCGGTGCCACGGAAACCATCACCGGCGTGTAGCGCCTGAGCGCGAGACCGAGAAACACCGACAGGTGGAAGCGCAACAGCGCAAAACCGGTGATCTCCGCCATCCAGCCACCGAAGCCCATCGGCGTGTCGAAGGGCATCTGGCTGTCCTTGCCGACATGCCAGGTATGGGTATGGTGATTGGTGTGCGTGTAGCGCCGGTGCAGCGGCTCTTCCATGTAGATCAGCGACGTGACCCACAGCACCGCTTCGTTCAGCCACCTTGTGCGGAACGCGGTCCCGTGAGCCGTTTCGTGGCTCATCGCGTAGCTTGGAACGCTCAGCAGGATCCCGTGCACGAGCATGGCAGGCCACATCCAGACGGTGCCGACAGACCACCAGACAATCGAGCCGGTGACCAGCAGGCCGATGATCCACTGGGCCAGATAGACGAGACCGGGCCGGTCGGACCGGGCCGCAATGGCCTTCAGCGTTTTCTTGTCGAGTTTCACACCCGAAGAGGCGGCGTTTGTCGGAACGTAGTCGGGCATTCTTCAGCTCGCGTAGTCGGATTTCTCGTCGTCGAGAATGGCCTTCAGTTCATTGAGATGCTGATCGGCCTGTCCCGGATAGTCTTCCAGTTCCTGTGCCGTCTTTTCGGCGACGTCATGCGGCATGATGCGCAGCGGCTGGCCGGTCTGCAGGGCGCGGATATAGGTTTCCGCGGCACGTTCGAAATAGTAGAGGCGGTTGAACGTATCGGCGACCGTGTCGCCGATGACCAGGACGCCGTGATTGCCCATGATCATGGTCTTGACCTTGGGGTCGGTCAGCAGGGAGGCACAGCGCGCGCCTTCATCTTCGAAGGCGAGACCGCCATAGCCTTCGTCGACAACCTGCCTGCCGTAGAACGTTGCCGCATTCTGGTCGAGCGGGGGCAGGGTGCTGTCTTTCAGGCAGGCGAGCACCGTCGCATGGATCGAATGCACATGCATGACGCAGCGGGCATGCGGGCAAAGCCTGTGAATGGAGCCGTGCAGGCCCCAGGCCGTCGGATCGGGCGCGTTGGGCGCTTCCATCGTCTCCGGGTCGTTCGCGTCCAGAAGCAATAGGTCGGATGCCTTGATGCGGCTGAAATGCTGCTGGTTGGCATTCATCAGGAACTGCGTGCCGTCGTCGTTGACGGCCAGGCTGAAGTGGTTCGCGACCGCTTCATGCATGTTCAGCCGGGCTGTCCAGCGAAACGCGGCCGCCATGTCCACGCGTTCCTGCCAGTGGCTCATGTTCGCGTTTTCTGCGAGCTTCAACATTCACCCTCTCCTTCACAAGTCTTCCGATCCTTGCAAGACCGGACACTGCTGACAAACAAACTTTTCAAGGCTATGACATTAACAAAATTAATGCATGGGTTATGCATCACATGTCTCAGTCGAACCTGCCGCCCCTGACCTGGCTGCGCGCCTTCGAAGCGTCCGCGCGCCACCTGAGTTTCACGCGGGCGGGCTCGGAACTCAACCTGACCCAGTCGGCGGTCAGCCAGCATGTGCGCAGCCTCGAGGCTTTTCTGGGGCGGGATCTGTTTGTGCGCAAGACGCGCGCGCTCGAACTGACGGAAGACGGCGCCAACTACCTGCCCAGTCTTCGCGAGGCCTTCGACCTGATTGCCACGAGCACACAGGCGTTTGTCGGCGCGGACCGGGGCGCGAACCTGACCCTTCAGTGCAACATGGCGTTTTCCGTGTTCTGGCTCGCGCCGCGTCTGAAGCGTCTCTATGCGCAGCACCCCTGGCTGGTCCTGAACATCGTGACGCCGATCTGGGATCCGGAACGGCACGCGGCTTCCGCCACGGTCGAAATCCGGTTCGGCCGTCCCGAGGAAATGTCTGCGGCGGCGGAGTGCCTGGCGACCGACCGGTGTTTTCCGGTCTGTTCGCCGGATTATCAGAATGGCCGGCCGGACCTTGCCACCGCAATCCTCTTCGATTGTGCGGGCACAACGGCGACCTGGAGTACCTGGTTCAAATCGCAGGGGCAGGACTTCGACCGGGAGGGCGACGTCAACCTGTCGTCGACCTATGTGATCGCGATTACTGCCGCGACCCGGGGGGCAGGGCTGTCCATGGTGCACAACACGCTTGCCGGCGATTTGCTGGAAACCGGGGTCCTGGTCAGACCTTTTGCCCATTCGGCGCCGCTGGCCGAAGCCTATTTCCTGTTTCCGCCCGCGTCTCATGCGGTGACGCCCGCTTCCGAGGCTTTCCTGGACTGGATCAACGCGGAATTTCAACAGGCGCGGCCTTGAGGCCTGCCGGCCGGACCGGCGCGCATCGGATGTGCCGTCTTTTCAACTGCTTGCCTGAGAACCCGGGCGAACAGAAAGCCAATTTGGCTCTAAATTTAATCTAGTTTGGCCGTGCATCTTCACGAATACGGTTACATTGTTTCTGGATAGCTCGATCTCTTTGTTGATTTCGCTTCGCTCAGTTGATTCAATGGAAGAATCAGTAAGTCTCCCCAGTTTGTTACGGTTTCGCTGTTCGAAAGCATGGAGAGCGGTTTGGGCAAATCGGCCAAAATTGAATTTTTACGACGCGTGTTACCATTAAGCCTTGGCGTGCTGGCCATTGTGGGCAGCTTCTACTTCATGTCGCCGCTCAGCTCTCTGGTCTGTCTGCTCGCGTCCGGCGGCATCTACGCTGCCCTGCCGCGTCCCACAGCGCCGTCCGGGGCGATCAGACCGGTTTCGAGGCCGTCGATACAGACCCTGGATGCCATCGGTTTCGGGATTGGAATCGTGTTCTTCCCGATCGCACTTCTTGGAATGGCAAACACATCGGGAGCGCTCGCGCTCCTCTCCCTGTCGGTACTTCTGCCCGCCGGCATGGCTTTCCTGTTCTTCGCCGTGGCCGTTCGACAGGAAACCTCCTGGGTCCGGTTCTTCGGCAACGGCTTCGAATTCACCCAGTTCGGCCGGCGCGCGCGGGTTCCTTACGAGGAACTGAAAAAGATCGAGGTCCGTCTGTGGGAAGCCTCCGGCTGGGTCGCGTGGTTCCAGTCGACAATCGGCTCCATCGGGCACAAGAAAGCCGTGCTCCTGAACGGAGCCGAAAGCACCAAGACGCTGGTATTCCAGCATCCTGTAACCGGCACCTTCACGATTTCATCCGAACTCATTCCCGATCTGCAGAGGATCCTGATCGGCATGGACCGGGCCGGCATCGACCTGCCGGAGGGCATCAGCGAGTGGCAGCGCAAGAAGATCCGCAGGCGGCGCGAGCGCATGTATGGCGGACCCGAGCCAGAGGGACCCAAGACCGAACAGGTGGAAGTCGCGCGTATTGCCGCCTTGATCGAACACGCACGGCGTCAGGCAACGCCCTGACGTCCGGCCGGGCGTTCACCTCCGGCGGGCGCTCAACCGGACACCCAGTCCGGTTTTCTTTTTTCGAAAAATGCGGAGATACCCTCGCGGGCGGCCGGGGTTTCCCAGGTATCGGCGAGACGCCGGATGGTATCCTCGATGATCTCATCGGTGATCTTCGGACCAAGTGACCTGGCAAGTGCCTTGGAAGCGGCGACCGCCGCCGGGGCAGCGCCCAGATACGGCTTGATTTCCCTTTCAACGGCGGCCTGCAGTCCGTCCCCGTCGGTCACATTCGAAACCAGATCAAGCGCCCTTGCTTCCTCTGCGGAAAAGATCCGCGCCGACATGAAAACGCGCCGCGCCTTGCCTTCGCCCATGCGGGCAAGGACATAGGGGCTGATGGTGGCCGGGATCAGACCCAGCCGCACCTCGGTCAGGCCGAAACGCGCCGTCTCGACGGCAACCACCGTGTCACAGACGCTCATCAGGCCAATGCCGCCGCCAAACGCCTGTCCCTGAACGCGTCCGATCAAGGGTTTGGGCAGTTCATTCAGCGCTTTCAGCATCATGGCAAGCTTGCGCGCTTCAGCCATGCGGGTTGTCCTGTCCGCCTCGAACTGCTCGCGCATCCAGGACAGATCGCCACCGGCGCAGAAGCTGTCGCCCGCGCCGGTCAGAATGACGGCCCGAATATCGTCCGCCGAAGCGAGCCGCGCGGCGGCTCCTGTGAGGTCGGCAATCATCTGTGCGGACATGGAATTGTGTTTGTCCGGACGGTTGAGCGTCAGGGTCGCGACGCCGCGATCATCCTGCGCAATCGATATGGTTTCAAAGGTCATGGCTCCACGCTCCTCAGGCTGCGCGCATAGTCCGCGACGGCTTCCAGCCGATCGGATCTGATACCTGTTTCAAAACCCCTCTCCTCGACAAGCGCGATCACGGCTTCGGTTGCGACATTGCCCTTGGCACCCGGCGCATAGGGGCAGCCGCCGAGACCCGCAATCGCGCTGTCGAAAACGCGCACGCCGCGCTCAAGGCTGACCTCGATGTTGGCGAGCGCCAGGCCCTTGGTGTCGTGGTAGTGACCTGCCAACCGGTCGGCCGGTACGGCCGCCAGGACTGCGTCCAGCATTTTTCCGATCGTCTCCGGGGTGCCCGCACCGATCGTGTCGCCGAGGGAAATCTCATAGCAGCCGAGTTCGAGCAACCGGCCGGCAACGTCCGCGACCATCTCCGGTGGTGTCGGTCCGTCATAGGGACAATCGGTGACGCAGGAGACGTAGCCGCGCACGGGCATCGCGTCCTGCTCGGCTTTCTTGAGCAGAGGTTTGAACCGTTCGATGCTTTCGGCAACCGAGCAGTTGATATTCTTCCTTGAAAAGCCTTCCGATGCCGATCCGAAGATCGCAACCTCGTCGGTGGATGCCTTCCGGGCAGCCGTGTAGCCTTTCACGTTGGGAGTCAGGACGGCGTAGACCACGGCCGGATGCCGGTAGATCCCGTCCATGACGTCCTGCGCATCGGCCATTTGCGGCACCCATTTGGGACTGACGAAGCTGGTGACTTCAATCTTGCGGAAGCCGCAGTCCGACAGGCGATCGACCAGTTCGATCTTGCGTTCTGTCGAGACGAACCGCTTTTCGTTCTGCAGCCCGTCGCGCGGACCCATTTCGAAGATTGTGACGAATTCGGGCATGTTGGTGCTCATTTGGGAGAAAAGATCTTGGCAGATTGTCTTGCCGGACTTGTCGCCCCGGCCGAGTGCAGCGAGAGCCGGGAACCAGTGACCCTCGGCCTTTGTAATGGCCGCAAGACGCAGTGAGTACTGGATCCCTGCCTGCGCAGGGATGACAATTGAAGCTTGTCCGGGCGTTTTTCCACTTGCTCATCCCTCTCGCTTGGCGCGCGTTCTTGCCGGTCCTTCGTTGTGTTCGCCTTGCTCACGCTGATGTCTGGATTCCAGATCGTCGCGCAGCTGGTGCTGCTCTCGTCTGGAATGACAGATAGAGGTGCGTTTGTGTGCAGACATCAGGCTCAGCCCTCCCGCTCTGCACGTGCCCGCAGCTCTCGGCGGATAACCTTTCCGGTCGTGGTCATGGGCAGGGCGTCCACGAAGGCAACCTCGCGGGGATACTCATGTGCCGCAAGGCGGGTCTTGACGAATTCGGCGATGTCTCCGGCGAGCGTGTCGGTTGGTTCGACACCGTCCTTCAGCACGATGAAAGCCTTGACGATCTCGGTGCGCTGGGGGTCCGGCTTGCCCACAACGCCAGCCATGGCAACGGCCGGGTGGCGGAGCAGACAGTCCTCGATTTCACCGGGTCCGATCCGGTAACCGGAAGATGTGATGACATCATCGTCCCGGCCGACGAAATGCAGCCATCCGTCGTCGTCCTGCTGCCCCGTGTCTCCGGTCAGCATCCAGTCACCGGCGAATTTTTCCGCCGTGGCCGTGTCGTTGTTCCAGTATTTCAGAAACATCACCGGGTCGGGCCGTTTGACGGCGATGTTGCCGAGCGTGTTTGCCGGCAGCGGTTCTCCGTGATTGTCAACGATGGCGACGCGATGACCCGGGACCGCGCGGCCCATGATGCCCGGCCGTGCCGGCATCACGCTGCTGCAGCTGGAGACGATCATATTGCATTCGGTCTGGCCGTAGAACTCGTTGATCGTCAGTCCGAAGGTCTGGCGGCCCCAGTCGATCAGCTCCGCGCCAAGCGTTTCGCCGCCGGAGGCCACCGACCGCAGGTCAAGCTGCCAGCGCTCGTGGGCAGCGGGCACCTGGCGCATCATCTTCAGGGCCGTGGGCGGCAGAAAGGCGTTGCGGATCTTCTGGTCGGCAAGCAGTTGGAAGGCACTTTCGGCGGTGAATTTCGCAAACCTGCAGGCGACGACGGGAACGCCAAGAAAGAGCGCGGGCATCAGCACATCGAGCAGGCCGCCGATCCAGGCCCAGTCGGCAGGTGTCCAGATGCGGTCCCCTGGCTGGCCGAGGAAGTCATGGCTCATCTCCACGCCGGGCAGGTGGCCGAGCAGAACCCTGTGACCGTGGAGTGCACCCTTGGGCTGGCCCGTGGTTCCGGACGTGTAGATGATGATGGCGGGGTCATCCGGGCCCGTGTCGAAAGGCTCGAACTCGGTCATGTGCCCGGCCATGCGGCTTGCCAGGTCTTCGGCGCTGCTGTCCTCGCCGTCGACGCAGAAGATTGCGCTCAGATGCGGCAGGCGGTCTCTCAGCGGTGCCAGTTTCGCGGCGCCGTTCCTGTCCGTAATCACGACCTTCGTGCCCGAATCGCGCAGCCGGTATTCGAGCGCTTCCTCGCCGAATAGAGTAAAGAGCGGGATCGAGATCGCTCCGGCTTTCAGGGACGCGATATGCGCATACGCGGTTTCGGGCCGCTGCGGCAGCAACACACCGACACGATCTCCGGCCTGAACACCGACACTGACGAGAAGATTGGCCAACTGGTTCGACAGCCGCTTGAGGTCTGCGTAGGTGTACGTGGCGGTATCGCCGCCTTCCTCCACGTAGATCAGCGCTTCGCGGGACGGCTCGCGTTCTGCCCAGGCATCGCAGATCGCCGTTCCGATGTTGAAACGTTCGGGTATGTCCCAGGAAAAACGCGCGCACAGATCCGCGTAGCTCTGCGCATCATGCGGCAGCATCGGCTTCCTCCTTCAAGGCAAGAAGAACAGTGCCGTCGGTCACCTGTTCACCTTCCGTGACAAGAAGCGCGCCGACGATACCATCGCGCGGGGCCTTCAGCGTGTGTTCCATTTTCATCGCTTCAAGAATGAGCAGCGGCTGGTCCTTGACGACCTCCTCCCCCTCTGCGGCGAAGACGACTTTCACGAGGCCCGGCATCGGTGCGATCACCTGATTGCCCGCGCCCGCCGCATCCTCGTCGCCGCTGAGCCGGTCGGGCAAGCCGAACGAAAACGCGTGTCCGTTCTGGAAGACGGTCAGATCATGTTCGCCGACAATCACCTTGGCGCCCGCCCTGTGACCGTCGCAGTCATAGGTCAATGCGTGACCATCGACCCTTACGATCTCATAGGTCTTGACCCCGGTGTCCAGGTGCACGGCAAAGCGGCGGTTTCCGAGGACGCGGACTTCGATGTCGCGCCGCTCTCCGCCGATCTCCAGCAAGGCGAACTGCCGCGAGGCACTCCAGATGCGCCATCCGGCGAGTGTCTCGAACGGATCCCTGCCTTCCGCGGGACGCGTGAGACCAAGCGCGGCAAGTGCGGCGAGCGCGACGGCGTCTTCCGGCGCATCCGGCACGTCGATGAGGTCTGCCAGATCCCGGTCGATCAGTCCCGTATCGACGTCTCCCCTGGCGAAGCCGGCATGGCGGCACAGCGCCGACAGGAAGGCGGCGTTGGTCACGCAACCGGCTACTTCCGTGGCCTCAAGGGCCGCCAGCAGTTTGCCCAGTGCCGCGTCCCGGGTCGGGCCGTGAACGATGACCTTGGCTATCATCGGGTCGTAGTAGGGCGTGATCTCGTCGCCCGACCGCACGCCGCTGTCGACGCGGGCGATCGCATCGGGAAGCGCCAGATGCTCCAGCGTGCCGATGGCGGGCAGGAAGCCTTTGGGCGCATCTTCCGCATAGAGCCGCGCTTCGAACGCCCAGCCGGAAAAGGAGAGGTCTTCCTGGGTTCTTGGCAGTGTTTCACCGGAGGCGACACGCAGCTGCCATTCAACAAGGTCTTCCCCGGTGATCAGTTCGGTCACCGGATGCTCGACCTGAAGCCGTGTGTTCATTTCCATGAAATAGAACCGGTCGGACCGCAAACCCTCCGAAACATCGGCAATGAATTCGATCGTCCCCGCACCGGAATAGTCGATCGCCTTTGCGGCCCGGACCGCAGCCTCGCCCATGGCCGCGCGCATCTCTTCCGGCATGTCAGGTGCGGGGGCTTCCTCGATCACTTTCTGATGGCGTCTCTGCAGGGAGCAATCGCGCTCGAACAGGTGGACCGCATTGCCGTGGCTGTCGCCGAAAACCTGAATTTCGATATGGCGCGGCTTGGTGAGATACTTCTCGATCAGAACGCGCCCGTCGCCGAAACTTGCCTCACCCTCGCGCTGGGCGCCATCGAGGGCACTGCCGAAATCCTTCGGATCGTCGACGCGGCGCATGCCCTTGCCGCCGCCGCCCGCGCGCGCCTTGATGAGGACGGGGTAGCCGATTTCGTCTGCTTGGGCTTTCAGAAAATCCGCATCCTGGCTCTCGCCGTGATAGCCGGGAACGACCGGAACGCCCGCCTCTTCCATCAAGGCCTTGGCCGCGTCCTTCAGGCCCATGGCGCGGATGGACCTGGCGCTCGGGCCGATGAAGGCAATGCCTGCTTTGCCGAGCGCTTCGACGAAGTCGGGGTTTTCGGAGAGAAAACCGTAGCCCGGGTGAACCGCCTCCGCGCCGCTTTTCCGGCAGGCTTCGATAAGTCTCTCGCTCTTCAAGTAACTCTCGCCCACCGGGGCCGGACCAATGCGGAAGGCTTCGTCCGCCATGGCAACATGTTTGGCGTTTGCGTCGGCGTCCGAATAGACCGCGACGGTCCTGATGCCGAGGCGTTTGGCCGTTTCGATAACGCGGCAGGCAATCTCGCCGCGATTGGCTATGAGGATTTTCTTGAACATCAGTCTTCTTTCCTCTCCAGCGCCTTGAGCAGGTGGGCATGGGCCGCATCATCGAATGCAACCAGCGTGACCGTTTCGATGTCCGGCAATTCTTCCAGGGTGTTCCGGATGGTTCCAACGGCCGTTTCAGCGGCCAGCCCTGCGGGATAGCCGTAGATACCCGTTGAAATCGCCGGAAAGGCGACCGTTCGGCAGTTGTTGGCTGCAGCAAGGCGGAGGCTGGTTTCGTAGCAGCTGGCAAGCAGTCCGGGTTCGCCTTCGGTGCCGCCATGCCAGACCGGGCCGACGGTGTGAATGACGTGTCTTGCCGGTAAATCGTATCCGGCGGTGATCTTGGCGTCTCCGGTCTTGCAGCCGTTCAAGAGGCGGCATTCCCGGAGAAGGTCCGGTCCGGCGGCCCGGTGAATGGCACCATCCACCCCGCCGCCGCCGAGCAGCGAGGTATTCGCCGCGTTGACGATGGCGTCGACCTTCAGCCGGGTGATGTCGCCGACATGTGTTTCGATCCGGCTCATCGGGTTACATCCTGAAGAGACCGAAGCGGGTGTCGTCAATCGGTGCGTTGAGCGCCGCCGACAGGGAGAGGCCCAGGATGTCGCGGGTCTTGCGCGGGTCGACGATGCCGTCGTCCCAAAGGCGGGCCGTCGCATAGAGCGGATGCCCCTGTTCCTCGAACTGGTCGATGATCGGCTGCTTGAAGGACAGCTCCTCTTCGGCCGTCCAGCTGCCGCCCTTGCGTTCAATGCCGTCGCGGCGAACTGTTGCCAACACTCCTGCAGCCTGCTCGCCGCCCATGACCGAAATGCGCGAGTTCGGCCACGTCCACATGAATCGGGGCGAATAGGCCCGGCCGCACATGCCGTAATTGCCGGCGCCGAACGAGCCGCCGACCAGCATCGTGATCTTGGGAACCGAGGTTGTGGCGACCGCGGTCACCAGCTTGGCACCGTCCTTGGCGATGCCGCCGCTTTCATATTTCTGTCCGACCATGAAACCGGTGATGTTCTGAAGAAACACAAGCGGCACCTTGCGCTGGGAGCACAGCTCGACGAAATGCGCACCCTTGACCGCGCTTTCGGAAAACAGCACGCCGTTGTTGGCGACGATGCCGACCGGCATGCCGTGGATATGCGCAAAACCGCAGACGAGCGTGGTGCCGTAGCGTGCCTTGAATTCATCGAAGCGCGATCCGTCGACCACGCGGGCAATCACCTCGCGAATGTCATAGGGCGTCTTGAGGTCGGCCGGGACAACGCCCAGGATTTCTTCCGGATCGTAGAGGGGATCTTCGGGTGTCTGCAGCGCCAGCTGATCCGACTTGGTCCGGTTCAGGCTGGCAACGGCACGGCGGGCAAGCGCCAGCGCATGGGCATCGTCGCGCGCTAGATGGTCTGCGACGCCCGAGAGCCGTGTGTGCACGTCGCCGCCGCCGAGATCTTCGGCCGTGACTTCCTCACCGGTTGCCGCCTTCACCAGCGGCGGGCCCGCGAGGAAGATCGTGCCCTGGTTCTTGACGATGATGGTCTCGTCGGACATGGCGGGCACGTAAGCTCCACCGGCCGTGCAGCTCCCCATCACGACCGCGATCTGGGCGATGCCTTTCGCGGACATGTTCGCCTGATTGAAAAAGATGCGGCCGAAATGGTCGCGATCCGGGAAGACCTCGTCCTGGTTGGGCAGGTTGGCGCCGCCCGAATCGACGAGGTAGATGCAGGGGAGGTTGTTCTGCTCCGCGATTTCCTGGGCGCGGAGATGTTTCTTGACCGACATGGGGTAGTAGGTGCCACCCTTCACGGTCGCATCGTTGGCCAGGATCATCACTTCCTGGCCCTCGACCCGGCCGATGCCCGCGATCATTCCGGCAGACGGGGCCGCGCCGTCATACATGTCGTGCGCCGCGAGCATACCGACTTCCAGAAAAGGGGAGCCCGGATCAAGCAACCGCGAAACGCGTTCGCGCGGCAGGATCTTGCCCCTGGAAACATGGCGCTGGCGGGCGTTGTCCCCACCGCCGTCGAGAGCTGCCCTCGCCGCCGTCCTCACGGTTTCCATCGCCGCTTCGTGCGCGGATCTGTTGGCGTCGAAGTCACTGCTTTTCGGTGACAGGCTCGATTTCAGGATGCTCATGTCATCCGGCCTCCGTTTGGCGGTCTGTTTTTTCGGGGGAGACGGCTTTGCGCACCATGGTGAGATAGAGGTCTTCTAGCTCGGTCTTGCCGATCCGGCCGCCGTCCCGGTACCAGGTCGGGATGCCGGTCAGCATGGCGATAATCGCCCGGGTCGCGACCCGGGCATCGTCGGCCCTGTACCGGCCTGCCGCAGACCCTTCCTCCAGGATCGATGTCAGGATGGCTTCGTAGCGGCGGCGCTCGCGTTCAATCACCGTGAAGTTTTCCGGCTCCAGATTGCGAAGCTCCATGTAGGAGATGAAGACTTCGTCTGCGCGTTCCAGGTGATAGCGGATGTGAAAGCGGACGAAGCGTTCCAGCGGGTCCATGGCGTCCGGAACGTCCGCCATCTCCCAGGCGGCGAGCAATTCGGACATGTGGCTCAGCATCAGGTCCTTCAGGATGTCCTGCTTGGTCGGGAAATGGTTGTAGAGCGCGCCGGGCCTGACGCCGACGTCTGCCGCGATCTCGCGCATGGACACGGCGGCATACCCGGCATTGGCGAACCGCTTCAGGGCAGCCTTGCGCACGCGCTTTGCCGTTTCCAGGCCCTTGGGCCGGCTTGCAGTCCTGGCGGCATGTGTAGCCATTTCTTCCTCCGACCTCATTCAATAAATGAACGTTCATTCATTTACAAGCAAAGAATCGAACCGTTGACGCATGTCAGTGACCTATCGCCATCGAACTGGTCAGACTGTCAAAAAACTTACATGCTTAGGCTGTTCACACTTCTGGTGAGTTTCGTAGGTCGGGAAGTTTCAGAGGACTGATTGATGAGTGAGGAAAGTGCAAAGAGCTGGGTTGAGGCCGAATGGGCGGATTCCCTTGATGAAGAACTGGAAATGGAAATCGACGACAACCTGATCGCCAGGGATCTTCAGTTCATCTCGGACAAGAAGCACAAGTCGACCATCGACCGGAACACCTACTTTCACGAACTTCTCAGGCTGCAGGCGGAGCTGGTGAAGCTGCAGGACTGGGTGCAGCATACCGGCGAGAAGATCGTCGTCGTGTTCGAAGGCCGCGATGCGGCAGGCAAGGGTGGCGTCATCAAGCGCATCACGCAGCGGCTCAACCCGCGCGTTGCCCGTGTTGTTGCCCTTCCGGCGCCGACCGAGCGCGAGAAATCGCAGTGGTACTTCCAGCGCTACGTACCGCATCTGCCGGCGGCCGGCGAAATCGTCATGTTCGACCGCTCCTGGTACAACAGGTCCGGCGTCGAACGCGTGATGGGATTTGCCAGCGAAGACCAGGTCGAGCAATTCTTCAACGATGTACCAGAGTTCGAGCGCATGATCGTCCGCTCGGGCATCCGGCTGATCAAGTACTGGTTTTCCATCACGGACGAGGAGCAGCAACTGCGCTTTCTGATGCGCATTCACGATCCGCTCAAACAGTGGAAACTCTCGCCGATGGATCTGGAATCGCGCGTTCGCTGGGAAGACTACACCAAGGCGAAGGAAGAGACCTTCGAGCGCACGAACATTCCCGAAGCGCCCTGGTTCATTGTTGAGGGCAACGACAAGAAACAGGCGCGGCTGAACTGCATCAGTCATCTCCTGTCGCAGCTGCCTTACGAGGAAGTGCCGCACGACCCGATCAGCCTGCCGGAACGCCGGTCCAATCCGGACTACGAACGCAAGGTCCTGCCGGAGCATCTCTACGTGCCCGAGAAATTCTAGATTTATATATACGCGACGTTACTTTGGTAGTTGTCCCGGCCTTGCAGGCCGGGATTTTTTCGTGCCAACTGGCGATTGAACCTCTTTATTCGGAGAATAATAAAATGGACGGCAACAGGGTCCGCTGGGGAATCATCTCGACAGCAAAGATCGGCAGGGAGAAGGTCATTCCCGGCATCAGGGCATCGCAGACGGGCATTGCCGCCGCCATCGCATCGCGCGATCTCGACCGCGCGAAACAGGTTGCTTCGGATCTCGGCATCGAAAAGGCCTACGGGTCCTACGAAGAGCTATTTGCCGATCCGGACATCGATGCGATCTACAATCCGCTCCCCAACCACATGCATGTTCCCGTGACGGCCCAGGCCGTCGAGGCCGGAAAACACGTCCTGTGCGAAAAACCGATGGCGCTGAGCGCAGATGAAGCGGCCACCCTTCTCGATCTACCGAAGGACAGGCTGGTGGCCGAAGGCTTCATGGTCCGGGCGCATCCGCAATGGATCCGGGCGCGCGACATCGTCCGCTCCGGCGAACTGGGTGAGCTTCACGCCATCCAGGGGTTCTTCAGTTTCTTCAATGCCGACCCCGGCAACATCCGCAACCGGGCGGACATGGGCGGCGGGGCGCTCATGGATATCGGCTGCTACACCATGCTGGCCGGGCGCTACTTCTTCGAGGCCGAGCCCGAGCGCGTGGTCTCCCTGATCGATCGCGACCCGGATTTCGGGACGGACCGGATCACCAGCGCGATGATGGATTTCGGCGCGGGCCGCCAGCTCACCTTCACCGTGTCGACCCAGTTGACGCCGTTCCAGAGACTGCAACTGGTCGGCTCCAAGAAGCGCCTCGAGATCCTCATACCCTTCAACGCACCCCAGGGCGAGGCGGTGGAACTTCGGCTGGATGACGGGTCCAAACTCGGGGACGGCGCCCTCGCGCCCGAGACCATCGCGCCTTGCGATCAGTATGCCGAGCTTGCCGACCTGTTCGGCCGCGCGATCCTGGGCGAAAAAGTGCTCACCTACGGGGTCGAGGACGCGATACAGAACATGAAGATCATCGACGCCATCTTCGCCTCGGCAGAACGCGGCGAATGGGTGGATGTGGGGTAGTGCGCTCCATCTGGCTCAAGTTCTCAAATGTGACAGTTTTACGAACCGCGAAAATCGCATGATGCAACCTTAAATATGTTTTTGGTTGTATTTAACCGTAATGCGCTGAAAATTAATGTTATTTAATTTGACACACCTGCCTTTTTTACATTTCGTAAACCCTACATTTGGGAGTTACGAGTATGCGTATTTTCAAACGCTCACTGGCAGGCCTGTTTGCGCTTGCACTTGCGACATTTGGGCTTTCGACCTTGTCCGTTCAGGCGGCCCCGATGAGTTGTCAAACCTCGCTGGGCAACAGTGGGGCGACTCTGACCTTGGCGAATTCGACGCAAGCCTTTTGCACGACCGGAAACGATACGAACACGATTAATTCGACCTACTCTCTTTTCGGTATGACGGGCTGGGTTCTTTCCGAGAAGAACGACAACAACGACGGCGACGGGACGATTGAGTTCACAGACGCTCCCGTCAATGTCACGCAGAGCGGCGATTGGACGATAGATACGCTCGCCGGATTGTCGAACGTCGTGATTACCCTAAAGGCAGGCAATGGGTTCGGCGCTTTCCTTTTGGATCTAACTGTCGCAAATCCGCTGACTGGAACCTGGAGCTCGACGAAAAACTTGTCGCACGCTTCGATCTACTACAATGGAACTCCGACCACGGTCCCGCTGCCTGCCGGAGCATTGCTTCTGGTTACAGGTCTGGCCGGACTGGGTTTTGCCGCACGTCGCCGGATGAAAGGCTGAGACAAGCTCGCATTCGACATGGTGGCCCATTGGGGCTAGCGAGCAGATTTTTGACATTAAAAAAACCCCGCAAATTGCGGGGTTTTTTGATTCCAAAATGGTGTGTCTGCTATTTGATCGGTGCCAGCACCATGACCATCTGGCGGCCCTCCAGCTTGGGAGCGGACTCGACCTTCGCAATCTCGGAGGTTTCTTCGCGGACCTTGTTCAAAAGGTTCATGCCCAGGTCCTGGTGCGCCATTTCGCGGCCACGGAAGCGGAGCGTCACCTTCACCTTGTCGCCGTCGTTGAAGAAGCGCAGCATGTTCTTCATCTTCACGTCGTAATCGTGCGTGTCGATGTTCGGACGCATCTTGATCTCCTTGATCTCGACGGTCTTCTGCTTCTTGCGGGCTTCCGCAGCCTTCTTCTGGGCCTGGTACTTGTACCGGCCATAATCCAGGATCTTGCAGACGGGGGGATTTGCGTTCGGCTGAATTTCAACGAGATCCAGACCTGCATCAAGGGCGATATCCATCGCTTCTTCGGTCGGTATCACACCACGGTTGGCGCCTTCATGATCAATCAACTGGACTTCGCGAACGCGAATTTCTTGGTTTGTGCGCGGGCCTTCCTTTGTAGGAGGCGGGGCGCGGAACGGACGGCGAATGGTCGCTAACTCCTCTAACGTTTCAACTGGGCGCCAGGTCATGGCTCTTTTTCATGCACAAAAAACCTCGGGACCCATGTACCAAGGTTTCTGCTGCATATGTCCTAGCGCTGCCACATAAAATCCTGCGAAACAGGCAGGAAGTCAACCGAAATCGGCGGTTTCTCCGGTCTCGGACGATTCACGTGCAACCTCTGACGCAGGTTTCTTCCTGCAGGTGTGCGCGGAGTGCTTGTTGTAATTCGCAGGGCGATGCCTCAAGTAAGTGTTTGCCGGGAGATTCAAAGGAGACAAGAGACTTGGACGGCGGAAAATTCCTGCTTCAACTCCTTAAAATCGTTGCCGGGTTCGTGCTCGCGCTCATCGCCAGCGGTCTGTTTCTGGCCTGGGGTTTCTTCCAGGCGGCGCATCCCGGTGAAAATCCGGTCGCCTTCGGTGCCATGATCGGCACGGGCCTTGTCGCGGCGAGTGTCGCCGGAGCGGCGGCGATGCTGCCGGCGGGCATCGCAATCGCGATTGCCGAATTCGCGCGTCTCAAGGGGATCGTGTTTCACCTTGCCGCCGGCGGTGGGATCGCGTTCCTGATCTGGACACTCGGGCCGGAAGCCGGTGCAGAGACCGGGGCAGGCGGTGTGCGGCCGGGCAGCGTCGTCGCGCTCGCAGCAGGGTTCTTCGCAGGTCTTGTCTACTGGATCATTGCCGGGCGGACATCCGGGTGCTGGTTGCAAAGACCCATTGATCCGCGGAGCGTTTGAGGGCACCAGACCGCGTCAATTAAACCAAATGAATGGGTCCTTACCTTAGAGCTCCTCGTCCTTCAGGGCTTCGCGGGCCGCGTGATAGTGGTCGTCGCGCATATGCCCGCGGATCATCGCGATCGCCGCCATCAGAACGGTGGCATCGTCGCCGAAGCCGACGCCGATCAGGAAATCCGGGATCGTGTCGATCGGAAGTACGAAATAGGCAAGGGCCGCCAGAAGGGTGGCACGCACCTTGGCCGGTGTCGCCGGATCCAGCGCACAATAGTAGCCGGCGACCACGTCTTCCATGAACGGAACCTGACGGGCGGCCTTCTTCGCCGTTGCGAGCAGTTTCTGCCGAACGTTGGTTTTCTGCTCTTCTTCCGGACCCAGATACTCGGGTTCGAACCCAAGATCCTCAAATGAAAAAGAGGAAGTCATTGGTGAGGTCTCCCGTTTTCTGCCGGCTATACATGTGGTGAATCCGGGCAAGACTTCAATGAAAGACAAGCTCCTTGCTGCTGGGGTGCAAAATGCGTTGCCGTTTTCTGGTGGCTTCTTTGCGCGCCGACTTTCGGTGTCATTTCGGAAAAAGTCCGCTGACAATCATGAATAAGCTCCAATTCTTGACGGCAAACTTTGCTTGCGGCAATATGGTTAACGTAAAGTAAACTCTGGTCGAGGAATTGCGGAAGGCCAGACTATTTCGAGGAATTTTCTATGTTTTTACGATCAATGATTGTTGGTGCCGCTATCGCACTGACACCCGTGTCCGCATCGGCTCTCTCGCTGATCGACGGCGCAACCAATGGCTTGTACAATGACGGAATTGGTGGGCTCCTGAACGGGACGAATCCAATCCTCGATGACAACAACATCAACACGTTCCTGTTCCCGAACAACAATTCTACGCCGAACGACCCTCTCATTTCCAATGCCCCGGAGCCAGATCTTTCGGCGGCGAGCGCCGCGCTTGGTAATTGGCTCAGCACGCCAGCGACGCCCGGTGGGAGCTGGAGTGGTCCTCAGGCCATCCCGAGTAGCTGGGCTGTGAACACGGAGACGGCGATTATCTACGAAATCGACGGTGGAAACGGGGGGCTGACAAACGTGGTCGCCAGTTTTGGCGTCGACAATGGTATCTTCGTGTGGTTGAACGGCATCTATGTCGGTGGCGCCCTGTCACCGGGTGGTGCTTCCCCGAATGAGTATGTTTTCAATCTTGGATCGCTTGCAGCCGGTTCCAACTATCTGCAAGTGCTGCGCGAGGATCATGGCGGCGGTACGGGGTATAATGTCAGCGTTACCGGCGACGTGTCCGTGGTTCCTCTGCCGGCCTCGGGACTGTTGTTGCTGGGGGGGCTCGCAGGTCTCGCTGCTTTCAGGCGGCGGCAAGCTGAACGAATTTGACAGATGAGAAACGCCCGGGTTGGTTTCCGGGCGTTTCTCTTTGGATGGCGGCCATGTTTCCGCAATCGCAAGTGGTCTCTTCAACCACTTTGCGGGCGTCGCATTTCTAGATGCCGCGGGTTTCGAGCAGGCGGCGGGCGATCACCTGGGCCTGGATTTCCGCCGCGCCCTCGAAGATGTTGAGGATGCGGGCGTCGCACAGGACGCGGGAAACCGCGTATTCCAGCGCAAAGCCGTTGCCGCCGTGGATCTGGAGCGCGTTGTCGGCCGCAGCCCAGGCAACGCGCGCACCCAGCAGCTTGGCCATGCCGGCTTCCAGATCGCAGCGCTTGCCGGAATCCTTCTGCCAGGACGAGAAATAGGTCAGCTGACGGGCAATCATCAGTTCCGCGGTCATGAGCGCCAGCTTGTCCGCGACACGCGGGAAGTGGATCAGGGACTTGCCGAACTGGACGCGCTCTTCGGCATAGCGCAGGCCGAGATCCAGCGCGCTCTGGGCAACGCCGAGCGCCCGTGCGGCCGTCTGGATGCGCGCACCTTCGAAGGTCTGCATGAGCTGCTTGAAGCCTTCGCCCTCGACCTGGCCGAGAAGATTGCCGCCGGCAACCTCAAAGCCGTCAAACGCGATCTCGTATTCCTTCATGCCGCGATAGCCGAGCACCTCGATCTCGCCGCCGCTCATGCCCTCTGCCGGGAACGGGTTCTCGTCCGTGCCGCGCGGCTTTTCCGCGATGAACATGGAAAGGCCCTTGTAACCGGGTTCATCCGGATTGGTGCGGGCGAGCAGCGTCATGATGTCCGCGCGCACCGGATGGGTGATCCAGGTCTTGTTGCCGGATATCTTCCAGCTGTCACCGTCCTTGACGGCGCGCGTTTTCAGAGAGGCCAGATCAGATCCGGTGTTGGGTTCGGTAAAGACGGCTGTCGGCAGGATTTCGCCGCTCGCGATCTTCGGCAGCCAGTGCTGCTTCTGTTCTTCCGTTCCGCCGCACAGGATCAGTTCGGCCGCGATTTCGGAGCGGGTGCCCAGGGAACCGACACCGATATAGGCGCGCGAGAGTTCCTCGGAGACCACGCACATGGCCTCCTTGCCGAGACCGAGGCCGCCGTATTCTTCCGGAATGGTGAGGCCGAAGACGCCGAGCTCGGACATCTGTTCGACCACTTCAAGCGGAATGTACTCGTTCTTCAGGTGCCACTCGTGCGCATGCGGCGTGACCGTGTCTTCGGCAAACTTCCGCATCTCGTTGCGGATCTGCTCCATGGTCTCGTCGAGGCCCGGGTCGCCGAAGGTGGAGTGTCCTGCCTGGTCGCGGATCAGGGCCGCGATTTCAGTGCGGATGGCCGGCGTGTTGCCGGTTTCGATCAAGGCGTCAATGTCCGGTGTACGGTGGTCCGCCGCCTCGCCGGCGCTGATGCCGAGATCCGAAAGGCGCACGAACTCGCCCTGGTTCATCGGAATGCCACCGAAAATCTGCGCCAGATACTCGGCAAATCCCAGCTGGACGATCCGTTCTTCCAGACTGCCGAACTTGCCCTGTTCGCTAAGGCGCTGCGCATAGGCGTCAAGCTGGCGCAGCGATTCCACATAGGTCGCCAGCCATGCGAGGCCGTGGGTCGCGCGCTGTTCCTGCTCCATCAGGCGTGAGGAGACGCGCCCGTCAGCGGTCACGAGCACGCGCACGCGCTGCGCTGCAAGATCAAGCAGGCGATCGAGGGTGTCGACCGCCGCGGCGGTCTGTTCGGCAAGGCTCTCTGGCGTTTCTGCCGCCGACAGGGCTGCAGTGGACATGGGCGATCTCCGTTTTCATTTGTTGCGCCACGGCGCTTTTTGTTGAAGCTATGTTGCGTCGCACACACTCATTTGTCGAGCCGGAATTTGTTCTTCTTTCGGAGGGGGGTGAATTCACAGTCTACTCTTGACTGCGAGGGGCGACGAAGGCCAGATCAGGTTATGGGCGTGCAACAGGGCTTTCTGGCCGTTTATTCGGTTCTCAAGGATGCGATCGGGCATTTTTCGCGCGACGACGGCTTCGCGATGGCAAGTCATGTCGCGCTGTCAGGGCTGCTTGCCATTTTTCCGATGCTGATTTTCATCGCGTCGCTGTCCGCCTTTTTCGGCATGACGGGCGCGGCGGACACGGCCTCGGACCTGATTTTCGACGCCTGGCCGGAATCGGTCGCCGCCCCTGTCGTGCGCGAGATCCACAATGTCCTGACCGTCCCGCGCGGCGACCTGTTGACCTTTGGCGCGATCGCCGCGCTCTGGTTTGCCTCCAACGGCGTCGAGGCGCTTCGGACCGCGCTCAACCGGGCCTACAGGCAGATGGAGCATCGCTCGATCTTCTTTCTGCGGCTGCAATCGCTCGGACTTGTGCTGCTCGGTGCCGCGATCCTGCTGGCCTATACATTTCTCGTTGTCCTCGCGCCGCTGGCCCTGGACGCCCTGGAAGCCTATGCCCCGCAAGTCGAGACTTTCCTGCTCTCCATCAACGTCGCCCGCTATTCGCTCGCCGGGTCGCTGCTTGTCATCGGCCTGTTCGTGACCCACTGGCTGTTGCCGGCCGGTAAGAGGTCCTTTCAGGATCTTTGGCCGGGTGTTCTGGCGACGCTGGTCATGTGGATCATCGCGGGCAGCGCCTTCGGTGCCTATCTGGCAAGCTTTGCGAATTACGTCTCCACCTATGGCGGCCTTGCCGGCATCATGACCGCCCTGATCTTTCTCTATATCTGTTCGCTTGTTTTCATTCTGGGCGGCGAACTCAACGCGGCGATCTCCCGGCAGCGCCGCTTCCGCAAACGCGTCAAGGAGCGGGCCGCCGCGGCTGTCGCTTCGGAGGTGTGAGCACCGTCAGAAGGCTTTGCTTCAGGCCTTTTTCGGGGTCTGCCGGATCACCAGGACAGCGCCGATAATGAGCGCCATGCCCGCAACCTGAACAAGCGTGAGCGTTTCATTGAAAAGGAAGTAGCTCTCGACCGCCGTTGCCACCGGCACGAGATAGAAAAGGCTCGCCACCTGCGAAACGGCTCCCTCGCGGATCAGGAGCATCAGCAGCAGAACCGCGCCGACGGACAGAACAAGGACCAGCCAGACAAGCGCGAAGACAAGTTCGCCAGACCAGACGATGTGCCAGGTTTCGAACAGGGAGAGCGGTGTAGTGACCAGCAGCGCCCCGACATACTGCCAGATCGTTGCGGCGAGGAGATCCGTCTTCACGGCGAAACGTTTCTGGTAGACCGTACCGAGACTGATCGCGGCCACGGACACCAGGGCAACAGCAACCGTGATCGCCGTGATCCCGGTGCCGCTGATATCGAATTTCGGTCCGAGAACCAGAAGCAGGCCGACACCGCCGATCACCATGCTGATCCAGTGCTTCCTTGAGATCGATTCGCCCAGCAGCAGGACTGCGATCAGCGCCGTCAGGACGGGCTGCAAACCGACGATGATCGAGGATGCACCGGCGGGCATGCCCTGCTTGATGGCCCAGAAAATACCCCCCAGATAGATCCCGTGAACCAGCATTCCCGTGACAATGCAATGCAGAATGGCCATCGGCGTGACGGGCCAGGCTTTCGTCAGAAAAAGCGCGAGCACCAGAAGGATCGGCAAGACGGAAAAGAACCGGACCGTCAGGAAAACCATCGGATCGATGTAGGGCGCGCCGAGTTTCGATCCGATGAAGCCGGTCGACCACAGCAAGACGAAGATCACCGGTGCGGCTTTTGTCAGATAGCTCAAGTCAGCCTCGAGAAGGGGATCGACGCAGATGCGCGTCCGAAGAAAGTCCATCAGCGCCACTCGCCGCCCCGCCCCGAGCGAGGTCAAGAGTGCGCGCCTTCAGGCAGTGACATATTCCGCCTTCGCGCGGCGCGCAATCTCCATTTGGGAACCGGCACCGAAACAGCTTGTGCCAGGACACTCTGCAAACGCCGCAAGATATGGATTCCGGAGCTTCCAGTCCGGAAAGTCATCGCGTCATTTCGCCCTTCTGGCGGAGCGATAATCTTCGTGCTAGAGCATCGTTCGTTCAAATGAACGCACAAGGATGCTCGATCACTCCGGAAACGGTCAACTTTGGATGTTCAGCCGCTTGCGATTGAACTCCGGTTGCCCCAGTGACGACGACATTTGCATTGAGAAGGCGCAACGGAATGCAGGAAGAAATCGTCATCATCGGAGCCGGCCAGGCCGGTTCACAGCTTGCTCATTCGCTCCGCCAGGGCGGCTTTGAGGGTCCCTTGCGCCTGATAGGCGAGGAACCGCATCCGCCTTACCAGCGTCCGCCGCTTTCCAAGAAGTATCTCGCGGGAGACGTGGGCGCTGAAGGACTCTGGCTACGCCCGCCCGCGTTCTTCGAGACGAACAGGATCGACCACATTCCGAATACCAAGGTCGTCGCGATCGACCGCGCGGCCAAGCGGCTCGATCTGGCGAACGGCGACACGCTTCCCTACGGCAAACTCGTTCTGGCGACCGGTACGAATGCGCGTTCGCTGCCGCTTGCGGGCGCCGACAAGAAAGGGGTCGCAACCCTGCGATCGATTGCGGATGTCGACGCGATCCGCGAAGGCCTGAAGACAAGCAGCAATATCGCGATCATCGGCGCGGGCTATATAGGTCTGGAGGTCGCCGCGGTGGCAAAGGCAATGGGCAAGTCGGTGAGTGTCATCGAAGCGCAGGACCGGCCGATGAAACGGGTGGTCAGCCAGGCTGTGTCGGACTACTTCGCCAAGCTGCATCGCGACAACGGCATCGATCTCCGGCTGGAGACCGGCGTTGAAGGCCTGGAAGGCGACGGCGCTGTCTCCGGCGTGAGGCTCAAGGGGGGAGAACTCGTTCCGGCCGAACTCGTGCTTATCGCTGTCGGTGCCGAGCCGAACGATCACCTGGCCACGGAGGCGGGGCTTGAAACCGACAATGGCGTACTGGTAGACGGGTCCGGCCAGACCAGCGATCCGGACATCTACGCGGTCGGAGACTGCACGCGCTTCTATTCCAACCGGTATCAGCGCTCCGTGCGCATGGAGAGCGTTCAAAACGCCATCGATCAGGCAAAGGCCGCGGCCCAGTCGCTGTTGGGCGAGGAGGTCGACTATGATCCGTTGCCGTGGTTCTGGTCGGATCAATACGACGTCAAACTGCAGATCGCGGGCCTGTCGGAAGGCTATGACGACACGGTCGTTGTCGGGTCACCCCAAGACCACAAGTTCTATGTCGCCTATCTGAGCGGCGGCAAGCTCATCGCGGTCGACAGCATCAATTTCCCGCGCTCGCACATGCTGGCGCGCCGCGTCATCGGCGAAGACTGGCGCGAGGGTCTGCTACCGGACGCCTGACCCTGACGCTGACCCCGGGCGGGCGTCAGACGGCGCCCGCATTTTGCAGGATGAGCCGGGTCACGTCTTTCGGGATCTCCAGATGCGGCATGTGCCCGACCCGTTCGAAAATGTGGGTCGCGACGATCCCGGGAAGCTTGTGTGCCTGCCGGGTCGGCAAGACCCGGTCCTGCGTGCCCCAGATCACCTTCATCGGCATCGGCAGGGCAGCCAGTTCGTCCCTCGGCAGCGTCTTTTGAACTGCGCCGTCGATGATTTCCTCCACGATGGCCTCGAGCGTTGCGGTCGCGCCGGGTTTGGACCGGCTTTCGGCGACGGTCTTGGCCAGGTATTTGGGGAGCCGGTACTCCCATCCGAAAAACTGTTCCAGCAACACTTCCATGCCCGCCGTGTCGGTGGTCGTTGCGTATCGGCGCAGCAGGCGGTGATTGATTTCCGGACCGAAGCCGCCGGGCGCCAGCAGAGTGAGGCTCGCGATCCTGTCTGGGTCGTTGAGCGCGACAAGCGCGGCGACCGCGCCGCCCATGGAATGCCCGACAAGGTGAACCCGATCCAGGTTGAGCGTCTCCAGCGATTGCGCGACCGCCTTGGCCGCAACCCCGGCATTGCCGATGCGCGGCCAGTCGAGCGCCTGCCCGTGGCCGGGAAGGTCGAAGGCAAGCGACCGCTTCTTTCCCGCAAGCGCCGTCTGAATGTTCAGCCAGGTTTGCCGGTCTCCGCCGAACCCGTGCAGGAGGATAATCGGTTCCTGGTCGTTGCCGCCCTCGGCGGCCTGGTCGTTGAAGGGCAGGTGCTGCGGCGGTGCCGGGCGTAGATCGGTCATGTCAGTCTGTTTGTCCTCGGTCCAGGCCTCAATCGGAGATTTCTGAATTTGCGCGGTAGCGCAAAGGCGGGCGTCCTCATGCGAGCGCGAAAAGCGGTTGCGGGTCCGTGAAGCCGCTCAGTTCGAACGACCCGACGGGTATTGCGCGCGCACCGCACAGTCTGGCGACGTCTTCGGTCATCAGAACATCGGATCCCGCGGTTTTCGTGAGGCTTTCGATGCGCGCGGCGGCATGCACCGTCTGCCCGATGACGGAAAAGGTCAAGCGGCTGGGCACACCGATATTGCCGAACATGACCGATCCCACGGACAGGGCGACGCCTGCCTGCATTTCCATGATGTTCGATTTGTCGTCGTTGATGGCTTTCAACCTTTTTCGCGTCTCGTCCGCCGCCCTGATCGCCTGGGCTCCGGCCTTGTCGAGGCCCTGCGTGTCGAGCGGAAAGACACCCAGCACGGCGTCGCCGATGAAATCGAGAACTTCCCCCTGGTTGGCGAGGATTGCCCCGGCGGTCGCTTCGAAATAGGTGTTCAGCCAGTTCAGATAGGCATCGGGGCCAAGTTCCTCGGCGATCGCCGTTGAGCGGCGCATGTCGCTGTAATAGATGACCGCGTCCAGCGTTTCGCCGTCGCCATGCCGGATCTGTCCGCTCAGAACCTTGTTGCCGGCGTTCTTGCCGAGATAGGTCTCGGCGATCGTCCGGCTGATCTGGCTTTCGATGGTCGCGCGTGCGGCGAGCGCAAGCCGCTTCTGGATATATTCTATGGCCGACAGGGCATCGTCGCCGAAACCCGTTTCGTGCCGCGTCGACCAGCTGACAATGATACCGGTTGTGGGGTAGTCCTCATTCGTCACCGGGAGATCGAATTTCGTCGGCAAGACGAGATAGTCGGTGTAACCGGCATCGCTCAGCCGGGTCAGCAACGGAAATTCCTGAGGGGCATTGGACTTGGCCAGCCGGCGTCTGAACCGGGGCTCCTTGTTGACGAGGACGGCGCGCACCGGGCTTTTCAGCCATTCTTCGGTCTCTTCCTCCGAATGCGCGATCAGGTCGTGCTGCAATTCACTGCCGCTCTCCCAGACGACGACCTCGGCCTCGATCAGGGGATGCAGCGTGGACCAGGCCATCATCGCACGGTCGATCGGGACGTCGCATTTGCGCATGCGCTCGCACATCTGTGCGAACATCTCT
This sequence comes from Roseibium sp., assembly GCF_965229775.1. Lineage (GTDB taxonomy): Bacteria > Pseudomonadota > Alphaproteobacteria > Rhizobiales > Stappiaceae > Roseibium. The sequence continues at coordinate 1,163,916 of NZ_OZ245929.1, read as the reverse complement.
GCAAGGTCCGGTGACCCGAGGGCCTGGCCGATGAGCCAGTCCTCGATGTCGTCGATTTTCGCCATACTGATCATTGGGCCAACGTAGTGGTCTTTGCCCGCGGTTTCCAGTTGGAGCGTGCCGCTGTATGTCCTTAATTCACGGGAGCTTCGGCCACTTTGCCCGGGGGGATGATGAGCCAGTTTACGGTAACCTGCGGAATTTCGGCATCGGACAGATAGTCGAATGTCCTGCTGCCCTGGCGGACGGCGTCGGGATAAAGTTCCAGAAACTCCCGCAAGGGCCTGTCCCTGTCACCGCGCCAAACGATCATCAGTCCCTTGTCCTGCACGTCGCCGATGTCGATCCACGGGCTGAGCGTCCGGCTGTGGAGGTAGAACATCGACGGCCTGCCGGGCGCGTGCAGGGTGACATTGGCCGCGGACCACATGTCACCGGCCACATAGGCCAGTTCGGAATTCTGGTCTTCTTTCCAGATCCGCGCCATTTCTTCGGCAACCGCGCGTGCGGGATAGTGGATGCGGGTCTGTTTCTGCTTCCAGTAAGGCTCCAGAACCGCCTGACCGAAGATCACCGACAGGAAGATCACCTGGATGGCAATGGCCGCCGCCAGGGCACGGCGCGGGTACGGCCAGAGCACTGGAAGAGCGGCGAACCGGACGGCCACGACACCCGACAGCACAAACATCGGTGTGCCCCACATGTGTTCGAATTCGTTTCCAGTCACCGCCGATGCCAGCAGGACGACCAGCAGAGGGACGAAGGCGAACCAGAGCAGGAACCGGTCCTCGTGCGCGGATGCACGCAAGAAGCTCCGGTTCCATCCGGAGCGGAACGTCTTCAGGCCAAGCCATCCGAACCCGGCGATCATGACGAGGAAGATCCCCGCGTGATTACCGACCTGGGCAAGCAGGAAGTTGAGCGGGTTCCACAGATGACCGACGATCGAAGCGGCCGGCTTGCTGCGGCTCGCGGCGTATTGGAGCGTCAGGAAATCGGTGTCCAGCAGCCAGAGGATATGAGGTACCAGAAAGACCAGACCGGTCAGTGCGCCGAGCCAGGGACCGGGTGTCGCGAGCACCCGCCTGGCATCGCGGAAAACAAGTACGTAAAGTCCGATCGTGCCGATGAGCAGAAAAACGAAATACTTCGTGTAGAGACCGAAGGCAGCCAAAGCGCCGAGCAACAGCCAGTCGGCGAGACGTCTTGTTTCGAGCACCCGCAGGAACAGGAGGATCATGCCTGTCCAGACAGGGATCTGCAGAATGTTCGGGTTGAACTCGGGCATTGGCAGCGTGAAGTAGAATGTGACGCTGGTCAGCACGATCGACCAGAAGCCTTGCCAAGCGCTCAGGCCGAGGTGCCGGCAGATCTTCCAGATGAACAGATACCCGATCGCGGCGGAGAGCGCGCTCAGCCAGTACCCGCCGACATACGTCCCGCCTGTCAGGTGACGGGTCGCTTCCAGCAGCCAGGCCTGCATGGGCGGGTGCTTGGTATAGCCGAGTTGCATCTCGCGGCCCCAGGCAAATCCCTCCACGACGTCGAGCGGCGGGCCGGGAAACGTGAGCGAGGGAATCAGCGCATAGAGCAGCGTCAGACCGGCGGCGTAAAGCAGTGCAGCGCGCGAAGCGGTCATTCTGTTTCCCTTTTCGCGGGCTTGAGGACGGACGGTCAGGAGGCGGCGGGATGGTGGGTGAAGGCCCACAACCTGGCGCCGACGAACGAGAAGGCCGGAACAACGGCGATCGCAAGCCAGAGGCCGTAGATCTCGGGCCAGGGCGCAAAGGCAAGCCACAGGGCGAGGATCGTCGAATTGAGCGCAAAACCGCTGACGGAAATGACCAGGAACCTTGCCATGCTCTTCAGCATGGTCCCCGCCTGCCTCAGGTGACTGAAGCTCCAGAAATAGTGGCCGCTGAAGGACACCGTGAAGGCGGCCAGGAAACCGAAGACATTCGAGGGCACGACGGCAAGAAGACCGGCCTCGAACAGGACGGACGCGACGACGGCGTGGGTCAGGGTGGCCAGAATGCCGATGAGCGCGAACTTGCCGACGGCCGCGCCTTCCGTCTTCAGCGTGTCGCGGTTCACCTTAGCCAGCATGTGTTTCCTTGCCCGTCCCGGCATCTTCCTGCTGCTCGCTCTCGATGACGTCCTGCAGGATGTAGACGGGTCTTTGCTTGGCTTCGTTGAAGAGGCGGGCGATGTATTCGCCGATCATGCCGATGGAGAGCAGCTGGACACCCGAAAAGAACAGCAGTGCCACCATCAGCGAGGCATAGCCCGGCAGGTCCGCGCCGAACAGGGACGTGCGCACCGTCAGGTAAATGGCATAGGCGAACGCGCCGAAGGATATCGCGGCGCCACCGTAGAACCAGACGCGCAACGGCAGCGTGGTGAAGCCGGTCAATCCGTCCAGCGCGAAGTTCCAGAGTTTCCAGTAGTTGAACTTTCCGTCGCCGGCCTTGCGCACGGGCCTTTCATAGGGGATGGCCATGGCCGGAAAGCCGACCCATGCAAACAGCCCCTTCATGAAACGGTTTCTTTCCGGCAGACGAAGCAGGGCATCAATGACGGCCCGGTCGATCAGCCGGTAGTCTCCCGCATTGGCCGGCATGTCGATATTCGCAAGCCGGTTGAAGAGCTTGTAGAACATGTTGGCGGTCGACCGTTTCAGTACCGTGTCGGAAGACCTGTCCACACGGAGACCGTAGATCACGTCATAGCCGGCGCGCCAGCCATCCAGCATCTGCAGGATCAGGTCCGGAGGGTCCTGAAGATCGGCGTCCATGATGACGGCAATGTCGCCGCGCACGGCTTCAAGGCCGGCGGACAGGGCTGCTTCCTTGCCGAAGTTCCGCGACAGTCCGAGGAGCCGTCCCGGAAGACCGCTTTTCAGTTTTTCGGACAGGTAGTCCGCGGTCGAATCTCTGCTGCCGTCATCGATGAACACGTATTCGTACGCGAGCCCGGTCTTCTCGAGCACCGGCCGGGTTGCCTCCAGAAAATGACCGATCACGTCTTCTTCGTTGAAGACGGGAACAATCACGCTGAGCAAGGGGTCGGCCGGTCTTGCTGTCTCCCGGCGCGAGACATAGATTTTCGAGGCAGCCGTCTGGTTCATCAAGGTGTCGGATCTGAATTGGGGCCAGGGTGTTCCGCGCAACCTGCCGCAAATCCGTGCAAAAGACCAGCCCAAGCTTCGCTGCCGGCACGGCGCTTCACAGTTCGCGGCTGCGCGATGTTGTACGCTGCCGCTGCGTCACGCTAATCAGGCGGAGGCGGTTTTCTCCCTGGGCTGGGTTTTGTCCAGGATTTCCTTCTGCTTCCTGGCCTTGGCTACGGCCTGCTTTGCGGCGTCATTGAGATTGAAGATCTCGAGATCCTCGTTTTCGGCATCCGTCACGGGCTGAATGGCGAAATCGGTGTAGGCCGCTCCCCGCGGGTCTTTCTGGATCCGTTTGCGCAGTTTGTGGATCTTCCACCCGTAAAGCCCGAAGCGTGCATATTTGACGAGGCTTTCGAGCGCAAAGGACGGATAGTGCAGCACCGCGGGCAGGCGGCGGAACCCGGGTCTGCGCTGGCGCGGGTCCTTGTAGCGGAAGTAGCCGCATTGCTGCGGATGAACCCCTTCGAACCGCATGGCACCGTAGATCTGCAGGCACAGCCGCCAGACCCTGACCGGCTTGATGCCATAGGCGACGTTGCGGCGCATCAGGGTTTCGACATGGTCGTCGGTATAGTACCAGTCCCAGATATCCCGGTAGGTCTGCTGCCAGACTTCGGCGCTCATGGTGGGGTGTTCGCAGGTGGTGTGTTCCAGGTCGTACCTGTTGAGGTCCGGATCGAGCCAGGTCCCTTTCTCGTAAAGTTTCTGGTGATCTTCCGAGCCGGGCAATGGCGTGAGCATCGTGAATTCGAGCATGTCGACCGGCAGTTCACGCTGGATGATGCCGATGTCGCGGCGAATGCTCTCCGGCGTGTCATTCGGCAGCCCCATGATGAAACCGGCATAGGTCATGATGCCGGCTTCCTTCCAGAGCTGGAACATTTTCCGGTATTCGGTGATGCGGTTCTGGCCTTTCTTCATCTGGGCGAGGTTTTCCGGATTGATGCTTTCCAGGCCAATGAAGACATGGGTGCAACCCGCGCGCGCGGCCTTGTCGACGAAACCCGGCATCCGGTGCGCCAGCGTGTCGATCTGGATCAGGAAGTGGATACGGATGCCATCGCGTTCCTTCAGCTCGATGATACGATCGAAAATGGGTTCCCAATTCTTGTTGCGCGCGAAATTGTCGTCCGTGATGAAGAACGACGTGATGCCCTGGTCGTGGTTGGCCCGGATCAGTTTTTCGATGTCGTCCGCGTCGCGCCAGCGCGACTTGCGGCCCTGCACATTGATGATGGTGCAGAACGAACACTGAAACGGACACCCGCGGCCCGCGTCAAAGGAGGACAGGCTGCCGTCATATTTTCGCACGATGGATTCCGGCAGAAGCGGTGGCACCTGGCTTTGCAGTCCGGGCAGATCGTGCATCACGTTGTAGACGGGTTTGAGCGTGCCGGCCTTCGCTTCCACAAGCAGGCTTTCGAAATGTTCCTCTGCCTCGCCTGCGAACAGGACGACGCCCATATCGATCGCTTCCTGGAGATCCGATGGCATGTCCTTGAGCATCGACAGGCAGCCGGAGACGTGAAAGCCGCCGAGGATGACGGTCACGTTGTCCTTGCGGAGCTGCCTTGCAATATCAAGCGCGCGGGGAAACTGGTTGGACTGAACACCCACGAGACAGACGATGCCGGCACCGTCTCTCGTTTTGCTGACGATATCTGCCAGCGGCACCCGCATCGTCATTTCATCATAGGCGTTGACCGAGATGGCGGTCTCATCTCCGAGCACCTTCCGGTCCGCGCAGTCCTGTGCGATGGCGTAAAGACATGCCATGGAATTGGAAGGTATCCAGGCCTTCCACCATTGCAGTACGTAGCCGTCGTCGTCGTAGTGCGACGGTTTGATGATTTCGATGTGAAACGTACCCATTCTGCATGGCCTCGCTGTCGCAGGGCATTGCAGCTCTCGAAATGGCGGCGAACTGCGCCGTTTAGGGTCCTGACCCTAGTGCTTGAAACCGAGAACCCAAGCCCGTCCACTCGATTGATTACGTAAGGTAAACCATGATCAGGTGCCGCACAACACGTTGTGCTGCCGCGAGATCACCGGCCATGTATGTTCCATACAGCCAAAACAAAACCGGCACTCGCGTGGAGTGCCGGTTTCAAAGACCGTCCGCGATGACGACAGGGTCAGGTCAGCGCGCCGTGGCAATGCTTGTATTTCTTGCCGGAACCGCAGGGGCAGAGCTCGTTCCGGCCGACCTTGCCCCAGGTCGAGGGGTCGTCCGGGTTGCGCTCGCCCGGAGGCACGGCCTGCAGCTGTGCATCCGCGCGCGCCATCTCGTCTTCACCTGTCAGAGGATCGATGTGATGCTCGTGCATTTCCGGCTGCGCCGGCATTTGCGGCGGCTGCTCGGTGACCAGTTCCACGCGCAGCAGCTGGGCTGTCGTCATCTGGCGAAGCTGGGCCAGCATCGATTCAAACAGAGTGAAGGCTTCGGTCTTGTATTCCTGCAGCGGATCGCGCTGTGCGTAACCGCGGAAGCCGACGACCGATCTCAGGTGGTCGAGATTGGACAGGTGTTCGCGCCACAGATTGTCGAGCGTCTGCAGCAGGATGGCCTTCTCGACCTGGCGCATGATGTCGGGCGTATACTTGGCGACCTTTTGCGCCATGGCCTCATCCGCCGTGCGGCGCAGGCGTTCCTTGACCTCTTCCTCGGCAATGCCTTCCTCTGCTGCCCAGTCCTTCACCGGCAGGTCCTGGTTGAGATATTTCTTGACTTCCTCCTGGAGGCCTTCCGTATCCCACTGCTCCGGGTAGGCCTTTTCCGGGATATGGGCGGCCACGAGATCGTCGATGACGTCGTGCCGCATGTCGGTGACCGCGTCCTGGATCGCCTCTCCGTCCATCAGTTCGATGCGCTGTTCGAACACCACCTTGCGCTGGTCGTTCATGACATCGTCGAATTTCAGGAGGTTCTTGCGGATGTCGAAGTTGCGGGCCTCGACCTTCTGCTGGGCCTTTTCCAGGGCCTTGTTGATCCAGGGATGGATGATGGCTTCGCCTTCTTCCAGTCCGAGTTTCTGCAGCATGGAGTCCATGCGTTCGGACCCGAAGATGCGCATCAGGTCGTCCTGGAGAGACAGGAAGAACTTCGAATGTCCGGGGTCACCCTGACGGCCCGAACGGCCGCGCAGCTGGTTGTCGATCCGGCGGCTTTCATGGCGCTCCGTGCCGATGACATAGAGCCCGCCGGCTGCGAGAGCCTTTTCCTTGAGCGCTTCAACCTCGGCCCTGATCGCGGCTTCCTTCGCAGCGCGCTCTTCGCCCTCGGGCATGTCGCCGAGTTCCATGGCGATCTGCATGTCAGCGTTGCCGCCGAGCTGGATGTCGGTTCCGCGGCCGGCCATGTTGGTCGCGATCGTGACGGCGCCCGGCAGTCCGGCCTGGGCAACGATGAACGCTTCCTGTTCGTGATAACGGGCGTTCAGGACCGAGAAGATCTTGGACTTGCCGTCATCCTTCTTCTGGGCGGCGGCAAAGGCCGCAGGGTCGCTGAGATCGATCTGCTTGTAGCCGTGCTTCTTCAGAAGATCGGCGAGAAATTCGGACTTCTCGATCGACGTGGTGCCGACAAGGATGGGCTGGCCGCGCTCCTTGCAGTCGTCGATCAACTGCGCGATCGCCGTGAATTTCTCCTGGACGGTCCGATACACCTCGTCATCGTCGTCCAGCCGTTTGACCTCGACGTTGGTCGGGATCTCGACGACCTCGAGCTTGTAGATGTCGGCAAATTCGTCGGCTTCCGTCGCAGCCGTACCGGTCATGCCGGCGAGCTTGTCGTACATGCGGAAATAGTTCTGGAACGTGATCGACGCCAGCGTCTGGTTTTCCGGTTGGATACGCACCTTTTCGCGGGCCTCGAGGGCCTGGTGCAGGCCTTCGGAAAAACGGCGTCCGGGCATCATGCGGCCGGTGAACTCGTCGATGATGACAACTTCGCCGTTGCGGACGATGTAGTCCTTGTCGCGCTGGAAGAGCTTGTGCGCCTTCAGGGCCTGCTGCAGGTGGTGAACGATCGACACGTTCTCCACGTCGTAGAGAGAGTCGCCCTTCAGGAGTTCGGCTTCGCTGAGCAGGGCTTCGAGTTTCTCGTTACCGGCTTCCGTGAAGGTTGCCGAGCGCTGCTTCTCGTCGAGTTCGTAGTCTTCTTCCGCGAGGCTGGGGATGAAGGCATCGACGGTGTTGTAGAATTCCGACCTGTCTTCCAACGGCCCGGAGATGATCAGCGGTGTCCGCGCCTCGTCGACAAGAATGGAGTCGACCTCGTCGACGATGGCAAAGGAATGATCGCGCTGCACCATCGACGCGCGGTCGTGTTTCATGTTGTCGCGCAGGTAGTCGAAGCCGAATTCGTTGTTGGTGCCGTAGGTCACGTCGGCCTCGTAGGCGGCGCGGCGCTCGTCATCGGACAGACCGTGGACGATGCAGCCGACCGTCAGTCCGAGAAACTTGTAGACCTCACCCATCCATTCGCTGTCGCGCTGGGCGAGGTAGTCGTTCACCGTGACGACGTGAACGCCCTTGCCCGTCAGAGCGTTGAGGTAAACCGGCGCGGTCGCAACCAGCGTCTTGCCTTCACCGGTTCTCATTTCCGCGATCTGTCCTGAATTCAGAACCATGCCGCCGATAAGCTGAACATCGTAATGGCGCTGGCCGAGCGCACGCTTGGCGGCTTCGCGTACGGTCGCGAAGGCCGGAGCGAGGAGATCGTCAAGGCTCGCACCGTTTTTCAGCTGGTTCCTGAATTCATCGGTCCGGGCCCTGAGGGCTTCGTCGGACAGGGCCTGAACTTCCGGCTCGAGAGCGTTGATCTCGTCGACCCTTGCTCGAAATGTCTTGATCTTCCGGTCGTTCGCAGATCCGAAAAGCTTACGTGCTAGTGCGCCAAGGCCAGCCATGTGGCGGTCCTTCCCTACCCGGCGGCGCCCACAATGGCAATATGGCGCCCGCCCTTGAAATCGTCTCAATTGCTGTCCACGTTGCCGCCAGACGCAACGCGCCGGCCGGTGAACGCGGCCTGAAAGATGCCTTCCCGCCCAAAAGCAGGGACGCCCGACAGATAAGAGGGGGCTCTATGCTTGTCAACGCCGCTGGAATAGGCAAAGTACCCACGCCCTCCTGAATGAGGGAACGAAAGTTACAGTTCCTATACGTAAAGGACTTCTCATGTTCCGAATTTCGATGCGCAGGCCGGTTCAGGCTGTCGCCGTTTCCATGCTGGCCGTGACGCTCGGATCCGCCTCGCTCAGTGCCGCCGAACCCGGTGACGTGGTCGCCAGGGTCGGCGATGCGGATATCACGGAAGCCGATATTGCGTTTGCCGCACAAGACCTTGGCCAACAGTTGCAGCAGTTTCCGCCCGATCAGTGGCGGGCACTCCTGCTGGACGTTGTCGTCGACATGGAACTGATTGCACAGGCAGCACGCAAGGATGGCCTGGACCAGGACCCGGACTTCAAGAAGCAGCTGGAGTTCCTTGAACTGCAGGCATTGCGCAATGCCTATATCTCCCAGAAAATCGACGGAGCGATCACGGACGAGGTGCTCAATTCGGCCTACGAGGAAGAATTCAAAGACTACGAGGGTCCGGAAGAGGTCAATGCGCGTCACATTCTGGTGAACGAGAAGGTGGAAGCCGAAGACCTGATCAAGCAACTGGACGACGGTGCGGACTTCGTCGAACTCGCCAAGGAAAATTCCACGGGGCCCTCCGGCCCGAACGGCGGGGATCTCGGCTATTTCGGCAAGGGACAGATGGTCAAGCCGTTCGAGGACGCCGTGTTCGAACTTGAGCCCGGTGCCTATACCAAGGAACCGGTCCAGACCCAGTTCGGGTGGCACGTGATCAAGATGGAGGACAAGCGGCGTCAGGAAAAGCCGGCATTCGAGGCCGTCGCCGGCGAGCTGCGCCAGCGGCTTATCCGCGAGCAGTATGAAGCCAGGATGGCCGAGCTCAAGGCGGCGACCGAAGTGGAAATTCTCGACGATGCGCTTCAGCTGCCAAGCCAACAGGGTGAGGCGGCGCAGTAACGCGGTCCGCGTATCTTTGAAGAACCCGGCGGTGACATCCGCCGGGTTCTCGCGTTTTCCGAACCTTTTCGAAAAGACTTGCGCTTGCCAAATGCGCTCTCTAAGGACAGCTGATCTTTCAATCAACCGGGACAGCTGTCATGTCGACGACCGTTTCTCCGCTCGCTCCGAAATCCATTCCCGACATGCCGGAGATCCCGGGTGTCCGCTTTGCCACCGCGGCGGCGGGGCTGAAATATGCGGGCCGGACGGACGTTCTGCTTGCGACCCTGGACGAAGGCACGACGGTGGCCGGTGTCTTCACCCGGTCGAAGTGCACATCCGCTCCGGTCGACTGGTGCAAGGACAAGCTCCGGACGGGAACCGCGCGGGCGCTTCTTGTGAACTCCGGAAATGCCAACGCTTTCACCGGCAAGAAAGGCAAGGCGGCCGTGGAACTGTCCGCCGACATCGTTGCCGGATCGCTCGGTTGTTCGGAGAACGAGATCTATCTGGCGTCCACGGGCGTGATCGGCGAGCCGCTTCCTGCCGAAAAGTTCCAGGATGTCGTCGAAGGCCTGAAGTCCGGGCAGGATGAGAACGCCTGGCTTGACGCCGCCAAGGCGATCATGACGACAGACACCTATCCCAAGGTGGCAACCAGCGCCGTGGTTTTGGGCGATCAGACAGTCACCATCAGCGGGATCGCCAAGGGAGCGGGAATGATCGCCCCGGACATGGCGACGATGCTGTCCTTCATTTTTACCGATGCCGCGATTTCGCAGGATGTGCTGCAGGCCTTGCTGAGCGCCGAGACGGACGGCAGTTTCAACGCCATTACCGTCGACAGCGATACCTCGACGTCGGACACCGTCCTGCTGTTTGCAACGGGACGCGCGGCGGAACGGGGCGTTGCGCCGATCCAGTCGATCGACGACCCGAGATCCGCAAGCCTCCGGGTTTCCCTGCGCGGTGTCATGCAGGATCTTGCGCACCAGATCGTCCGGGACGGCGAAGGCGCGCGCAAGTTCGTCGAGATCAGCGTCGAGAGCGCCGAAAGCGACGCGTCTGCCCGGAAGATCGCGATGGCGATCGCGAACTCGCCGCTCGTCAAGACGGCGGTCGCCGGCGAGGATGCGAACTGGGGGCGGATCGTCATGGCGGTCGGAAAGGCCGGAGAGCCGGCCGACCGGGACAAGCTTGCCATCTGGTTCGGCGACGTGCGTGTCGCCGTAGAAGGCGAACGTGATCCCGGCTACAGCGAAGAGGCTGCGTCTGCCGTGATGAAACAGGAAAACATCTCCATCCGGGTGGATCTCGGGATCGGTTCCGGCCGGTCCAGGGTCTGGACCTGCGATCTGACAAAGGAATATGTCGCGATCAACGGTGACTACCGGAGCTGATCGAAAATTGGCAGATATCGCAACGTAATCTTTGACATGCTTAACGGCTCCTTGTTCCCCGGTTGAAAACTGGATCGAAATTCATGACAAAAATCGTCCTAGTTGCCGCCTGCGCCCTTGTCGACGTGGACGGGCGCATCCTTCTTGCGCAGCGTCCCGAAGGCAAGTCCATGGCAGGATTGTGGGAATTTCCCGGGGGGAAAGTGGAAGCAGGGGAAAGACCGGAAGAAACCCTGATCCGCGAACTTGGTGAAGAGCTCGGAATCGAAGTTAACGAGGCGTGTCTGGCACCCCTCACTTTTGCCAGTCACACTTATGAAGATTTTCATTTGCTGATGCCACTTTACATCTGCCGCAGGTGGACTGGCACCCCGATTGGACGGGAAGACCAGGCGCTGAAGTGGGTGCGGGCAATGAGACTGAGAGACTTTCCGATGCCGGCGGCTGACGAACCTCTCATTCCGCACCTGATCGACGCAGTATAATCAGGCAAGGCAGAGACCTGTCGGGCGGGAGTTTGTAACATGAAAAAGAAGTCAAATCCGGACGCATCGGCCAATCGTCTGCCCTCCCGCTTCGTGAATGACGAAAGCGGTGCGACGGCCATCGAATACGGGTTGATTGCCGGGCTGTTGGGGTCGGTCATCATTCTGGCCATGGTGCCTCTGGGAACCACCATCAGCGACGATGTCTTCGGTGCGATCGCAGGTGCCCTGGACAGCGCGTCAAAGTAGTTTTCCGTTTCCCGAAAGCTTTTCGATTTAGCAGTTTCTATCTGATCCTGGTCAGACTTTTCTCTCAGGAACCCCGAGCGCGTCGGCCAGTCTTGTTTTTGCCGCACCCGGACGCAGGGGCTTTTGCTGGCTCTCGTGCGGAGCCCATCCCGACAAGGTAATCAACGTGAAGGTGGCCCTGATGCGCCCGTCTGTATCCGCGTGGTCTTCGGCGTATATCTCGGCGGCACGAAGCAGTGCCGCGCGCGACAGGGGCCGCCCTTCACCCTGCTTCAGGACAGATGTCGCGCCCATGTCCCGCAAGTCGCGCAGGAGCGAAAACATCGTGTCATAGCGCACGGTGATCTTGTCCATGTCGGTGACCGGCAACGAAAATCCCGCGCGCTGAAGCAGACTGCCGAGATCGCGCGTGTCGGCAAATGGCAGGACCCTGGCCGCTGCGCCGCCGCTGGTTTCCAGCTCCGCGCGCGTCAGGCTGTCCCGCAGCTCGGTGAGCGTGCCGGCGCCGGGCAACACAGCCATGAACAGGCCGTCGGGCGCGAGCGCGCGCCTGATCTGTATCAGGCTTCCGGGCAGGTCGTTGACGAGATGCAGGTTGAGCGCCGACACGACCAGATCGACCGACTGATCCTTCAACGGCATAAGCGCGTCGTCGACAACGAGATCGGGCGGTGGCAGATGCGGGTCGGCGAAAAACAGATCCGCACGCAGGATGGTCTCGGCCTTGCCGCTGTCGCCGATCGCCTTTGATATCCGGCCAGTGTGGCCACCGAGGTCGACCGCGGTTCGAAAGACCCGGTTGATCAGGAGCAGGCGGTCCTGCAGATCGTCCGCGACATTGGCCAGCAGAAAGTCGGCCCCGGTTTTCGCGCGCTTGAGTGCGCGCTGTCGCCTTTTTCGGAGCAAGGCACGGTCAAACAGATCGGTTTGCGCGGTCACGTTAAGTCCGGTCGGTGGTCGTTTGTGACCGTCACTTAGGACATACGGGTTTCAAGGTCAAAGTCCCGATTTTTCAAAAAGGGGTTCAATTCTGTTTTTATCAATTATAAGTTGCTTTCGTGCGAGCTGCACTTGGGGGACTGATCAATTGATTTTCATGCGGGAAAAGCTGTCGAGCGTTTCCTCGGGCGTTGTCCGGGGGGCTTTGGATGCTCTGCTGCCACTTAGGTGTTTGTGTTGCGACCGGAGAGTGGGGTCGGACGACGGATTGTGTCCGGTCTGCTGGCATGGCATGGCGTTTATCGAGAAACCGGTCTGTTACAGGCTGGGGACACCTTTTGCCTATGATGTCGGTGAGGAGACCTGGAGCCCGCGCGCGATTGCCGCGCCGCCCGTTTTTGACCGGCTGCGCTCGGTGGCTTTCTACGAAGGCTCCGCGCAGCGCCTCGTGCTTGCCTACAAGTTCGGCGGCAGGCGGGAACTCGCCCGGCCCATGGGCAAATGGATGTGTAACGCCGGGCGCGAGTTCCTGGGACCGGACAGCGTGATCATTCCCGTCCCGCTGCACTGGGCCCGGCTGGTATCCCGGCGGTTCAATCAGGCGGCCACGCTTGCGCAGGTGATCGCGACCGGGTGCGGGGGGACGTACCAGCCCGACATTTTGAAACGGCGGAAGCGGACCCGAAGGCAGGTTGGTTTGCCGGCCAAGGAAAGACGGAAAAATGTCCGGTCGGCATTCAGCGTTGACAAAAGCCGCCTTGACCGGCTGGAAGGCCGTCACGTTGTTTTGATCGATGATGTGATCACCACCGGCGCGACCGTGACGGCATGCACGAAAACCCTTCTTGCGGCGGGGGCGGCTTCCGTTGACGTTCTCACATTTGCACTTGCGGATCCTGCGCGAAGCGACGCCGGGCAGGAAATCCACCCCTGACGTTTCGCTTTGCGTCTTGTGTTTCCGCAAACTGCACGCATATATCGCCCGACTTTGATTGGCACCTCCGGGCTCGGCGGTGCACCTGCAGACGACGGGACTACGATATGGCCAAGGTGGAAATTTATACGCGGCAACTTTGCGGATTTTGTACCGCAGCCAAACGTTTGCTCGACAAGAAGGGCGTGGACTACACCGAATATGATGCAACCTTCGACGGGGGGCTGCGGAAGCAGATGATACAGAAGGCGAACGGCCGCTCGACCTTTCCGCAGATCTTTGTCGGGCAGACTCATGTCGGCGGCTGCGACGATCTGCACGATCTGGAGCATTCGGGCAAACTGGACGCTCTGCTCGCTTCCTGATTAAGTGTCCGGGTAGAGAATTGCGTTCTTCCGGGTAGAGCGAACGAATGACCGTGATAGCTGCAGCCTGCATTCAGCTTCGAAGTGGCAAGGACATTTCGGAAAACACCGCGCGTGCGGAAGACCTGATCAGGGCGGCTGCCGGCGACGGTGCCACATATATCCAGACACCGGAGATGTCGAATGTCCTGGTGCGCAGCCGTGAAGAGCTGATCGCCCGGATAGATGTCCTCGACCGGGACGTGTTCGTGACCATGGCCCGCCAGGTGGCCGCGGATCTGGGCGTCTTTGTTCACGTCGGATCGGTTGCGGTTCTTGCGGAGGGCGGCCAGGTTGCCAACCGGGCTGTCCTGATCGCACCGAACGGCGCGATCGTCGAGACCTACGACAAGGTCCACATGTTCGATGTCGATCTGCCCGGCGGCGAGAGCTGGCGGGAATCGTCCACCTACAGGGCCGGAGAACAGGTTCCAGTCGTTGACCTGCCATTCGGCAAGCTCGGGATGGCCATTTGCTACGACATTCGCTTTCCCGGGATCTTCAGGGCTCAGTCGCGCCTGGGGGCTGACATCCTGACGGCACCAGCGGCGTTCACGCGGCAGACTGGCCAGGCCCACTGGCATGTGCTACAGCGCGCCCGCGCCATCGAAAACGGTGCCTATGTCATCTCGGCTGCGCAGGGAGGCCGGCACGAAGACGGGCGGGAAACATTCGGGCACAGTCTCATCGTCGACCCGTGGGGGGATGTCGTTGCCGAACTGGACACCGACGCACCGGGCCATCTGGTCGCCGAGATTGACCTAGCCAGGGTTTCCAAGGCACGCGCGCGCATTCCGGCAATTGCCAATGAACGTGATTTCGACTGCCGCATGACCCGGGCGTTCAGGGAGGAGCCTGCTTGATCAAGTATTCGCTTGTTTGCGATGCCAAACACGGTTTTGAGGGCTGGTTCCGGAATTCCGGAGACTTCGATTCCCAGCTTGCGCGGCAGCTGGTGACGTGCCCGGCCTGTGGATCGGCGAAGGTTGAAAAAGGGCTCATGGCCCCCGCGGTGTCGACATCGCGCAGCAAGGAGGCGCGCGGAATTGCCCCGGCGGCGCAGCCGCATGAGCGCGAAGAGCCTGCGGCCGTGCCCAGATCCAAATCGGTGGATACCGCGCTGCATCCTTCCGCTCTGCTTCCCGGCGACGTTCGGCAGAAAGAAATTGTCGAAGCCATCAGACAGGCCCGCGCACGGATCGTCGAAAGCTCGGAGAATGTCGGAACAGGATTTGCCGACGAGGCACGAAAGATCCACTACGGCGAAGCCGAGGAGCGGAGCATCTACGGCGAAACGACGCCCAAGGATGCCGTCGACCTCCTTGAAGAAGGCATCCCGGTGATGCCGCTGCCGGAACTTCCCGAAGACAAGAACTGACCCGGCGCCGGGTCCGGCGACGATCTCCAACGTGCCGCCGGACGCCTGCTTGCGCCGGTTACTTCTGCTTCTTGGCTGCCGCCGAAGAGCGCGAAGGCGTCTTGGCCCGAGCCGGTTTCATGTCGGCAAGCGTTTCTTCCGCCGCCTTGCCGAGCTCACCGACATTTTCCATTGCCGCCTCGTTGAGTTCCTCCACGACGGCTGCGCCCTGCGAAAAACTGTCCCGGAACAACGATGCCTGCTGCTCGAAGTGCTCCTGGTATTCAGTCGCCATCTTCGAATAGAATTCCTGAAGCGTCGCGAGTGTCTGCTCCGGCGCGACACATTTCGTCAGAGACTTCGCGCATTCAAAGTCCTCGTGAAGCCTGTGGCTTACGAACTCCATATGGTCCTCGAAAGCCTTTTCGGCATGGGACCACATGGTGGTTCCCATTTTCTGGAACCCAGCGACAGTCTTGGCCTCGATCCTGTCTTCCCGCTCGGCCAGGGACCAGTTCGTGAAGGACGGCATCGGCCACTCGAACTTGAGCGAGGTGAAGTCGAATACGTCCGGATTGCGTTTGGTTGCCATGTGTGATCCTCCGCTTGTCTGCCTTTCGCGCCTGCGGCCCGAAACCGTCCTGAGATCCATTCCATCCGGGTGGCAGGAGAGTTTGCGTGTGCCATCTTTCCCGGATCTACCGGACCAGCGTGAGACAACTCTAGTTTTGCTGCAATTCGAATCTTTGACAGGGATCAAAAAAAACTGCGCCATCAGGTCGCAGACGGTATCGTGGAGGGCGCCCGGGGTCAGGCAAGGAAAGCGCGCAGTTTCGCCGTCACTTCCTCAGGTTGCTCGAGTGTGGACAGGTGTCCGCAGTCTTCCAGAATGACGAGTTCGCTGCCGGCAACCAGTTGATGGATCTCAACGGAGAGATCCGGCGCGATCAGGCGGTCACCATCCCCGGAAAGCACGAGCGTCGGGCAGGCGACCCTTGCGAGGGAGGGGCGGGAGTCGACGCGCGCCGCGTTGGCGTCTTGCTGGCGGATGAAGGCATCGGCACCGGTCTCCGCGGCCATCTCGTGAACAATCGCCCTGAGGTGTTCGCTGGTTTCATTCTTTTCGTGAACGAAACCGGGAAAGAAGAGATCGGGGATCTTGTCGAAACGATCTTTCCGGGCGAGTTCGGTCAAGACCTGCCGTTGCTTCGCCCTTTCCTCGGAATCCGCACGCGCCGAGGTGTTCAATAGCGCAAGTCTTTCAACGCGTTCGGGTGCGCGCCGCATGACTTCGAAGGCGATGTAGCCACCCATGGAAAGCCCGACGAGCGAAAAACGGTCCGGTGCGTCTTCCAGAAGACGGTCGGCAATCGCACTGATGCTGTCGTCCAACCGGTTGTCCGCCACCATGATCGGGCGATCCGAAAATGCCGCGATCTGGGGCGCGTAAAGACTTTCCGTGCAGAGCAGACCGGGCACGAAGACGAGCGGAGCGATCATCATGATGCATCCGGTCTTTCCGCAAGCAGCATGTAGTTCACGTCCATGTCGCGGGACTTGACCCACGCGTCGGTCAGCGGGTTGTAGCTCACGCCCGATCTGTCCGTGATCGTGAGCCCTTCTGCGTTCAACGGACCCTCGATTTCGGACGGTTTGACCAGTTTCTCGTAAGAATGCGTGCCTTTGGGCAGCCAGCGCAGCACGTATTCGGCGCCGACAATGGCAAGCGCATAGGCTTTCAGCGTGCGGTTGATGGTCGCAACGAACATCATGCCGCTGGGCCGGACCATGCTGCCTGTCGCCTGGAGAAACAGGGGAACATCGGCAACGTGTTCCACCACTTCCATGTTCAGGATAACGTCGAAGGTCTCTCCGGCCGCCGCGAGTTCTTCAGCGGTCTGTGCACGGTAATCGATCTTGAGACCGGAACTTTCCATGTGCAGCTGGGCAATCTTGATGTTGGTCTCCGAAGGGTCCGCACCGACCACATCGGCCCCGAGGCGGGCCATCGGTTCGCTCAACAGGCCTCCACCGCAGCCGATATCCAAGAACCTCAGACCCTTGAAGGCGTCGGAGGCCTTTGGATCGCGTCCGAATTTCCGGCACACTTCTTCTTTTATGTAGGCAAGGCGAACGGGATTGAACTTGTGCAGCGGTTTGAACTTGCCGGTCGGATCCCACCATTGCTCAGCCATTGCGGAAAAGCGGGCAACCTCCTCTTCGTCGATGGTACTCGCGGTCGTTTGAGCCTTGACTGACATTGGACACATCCCTTTCCTCGGCGACGTCACTGCGTGTTGGGCGCCGTTCACTGTTTAGCTGTCGTTCAGCGTCCTTGACCATTTGTCAAGTGAGCGCAGGTCACACGGAGTTGCAGCAAGGCAGCACAGACTGTATGCATGACCGCCGATCCATCCGGAGCGTCTCGCGCTTCATGACAGACTAGATTGAATACGAGTGGTATGGCCCGACTGGTTTTAAAATTTGGGGGGACTTCGGTTGCCGATCTCGATCGCATCCGAAATGTGGCCCGCCACGTGAAAAGGGAAGTGGAAGCCGGACACCAGGTTGCGGTGGTCGTTTCAGCAATGGCTGGGCAGACCAACAAGCTGGTGGAATATTGCCGCGACGCCGCCCCGCTTCACGACGCACGCGAATATGATGCCGTCGTCGCGTCCGGCGAGCAGGTCACATCCGGCCTGCTTGCGATCGTGCTGCAGGACATGGGTGTGAATGCGCGCTCCTGGCAGGGCTGGCAGGTTCCGATCAAGACCGACGAAAACCACGGCGCCGCGCGGATCCGCGAGATCGATGCCGGGTTCCTGGCCGAACGCCTGGATCAGGGACAGGTTGCCGTCATGGCCGGCTTTCAGGGAATCTCGCCGGACAACCGGATCGCGACGCTCGGGCGCGGCGGGTCGGACACGAGCGCGGTTGCGATCGCTGCAGCCATCAAGGCCGACAGGTGCGACATCTATACGGATGTCGACGGCGTCTACACGACCGATCCGCGGATCGTGCCGAAGGCACAGCGTCTTGAGCGTGTCTCGTTCGAAGAGATGCTCGAAATGGCGTCGCTGGGTGCGAAGGTTCTGCAGGTGCGTTCCGTCGAAATGGCGATGGTGCACAATGTCAGGACGTTCGTGCGCTCCAGCTTCGACGATCCCGACGCGCCGCAGGCCGGCAAGGACGGTCTCCCAATTGGTACTCTCATTTGCGACGAGGATGAACTCGTGGAACAGCAAGTTGTCACCGGCATTGCCTATGCCAAGGACGAAGCCCAGATCTCACTGCGTGACGTGGCCGACAAGCCCGGCGTCGCGGAATCGGTTTTCGGGCCGCTCGCCGACGCCCACATCAATGTCGACATGATCGTCCAGAACATTTCGCCCGACGGGAAGACGACGGATATCACCTTTACCGTGCCGGAAGGTGATTTCGAGCGTGCCAAGAAGGTGCTGGACGACAACCGCAGCGAGATCGGCTTCCAGAATCTGGAAGGGGCGACCGACGTCGTCAAAGTCTCCGTGATCGGGATCGGCATGCGCTCTCATGCCGGTGTCGCGGCCCAGTGTTTCCGCGGCCTTGCGTCGAAGGGCATCAACATCAGGGCGATCACGACATCGGAAATCAAGATATCCGTGCTGATCGATTCCGCCTATGCAGAACTTGCGGTCCGGACTCTCCATTCGCTATACGGGTTAGACGGATAGTAAAACCGGCGGGCGGTACCGGACGAACGGGGCCGCTGGCCGCCTGAGGCGGAAATCAGACGGGGGCGCAATGCGCAGCAACCTAGCCGGACCGCGCCTTTTGCTCCGCAGACTCCGTGAAGTCATGGCGGAGCCGATCACGGCGCAAGAGCGACTTGACAAGATCGTCGTGCTGATTGCGTCGAACGTCGTTGCCGAGGTGTGTTCGGTTTATATCCTCCGTGCGGATGGCGTGCTTGAGCTCTATGCGACCGAAGGTCTGAACCGCGAGGCGGTTCACAATGCGTCGCTGCGTGTCGGTCAGGGCCTTGTCGGCTTGATTGCAGCGGAAGCCCGCCCGCTCAATCTCCCGAATGCGAGCGCCCACCCGGGTTTCACCTATCTGCCGGAAACGGGTGAAGAGGCCTACAATTCCTTTCTCGGGGTGCCCATCCTGCGCGCCGGCCGGACGCTCGGCGTGCTGGTCGTCCAGAACCAGTCTCACCGGACCTATCTCGAGGACGAGGTGGAGGCCCTGCAGACGACGGCGATGGTCATTGCCGAAATGGTGGCGGCCGGAGAGCTTGAGGCAATCGCGCAAGAAGCGACCGGGCTGGATCTCTCCAGACCGATCACGGCAACAGGCGCCGGGCTTTCCGAAGGCGTCGGTCTCGGCCACGTCGTGCTGCATGAACCGCGCGTCGTCGTCACCAACCTGATTGCCGAGGACACCGATCAGGAGACCGCGCGCCTGGAAGGCGCCATCAACCGGCTCAGGCTTTCCATCGACGATCTGCTGGCGAGCGGCGAGATTGCCGCGATGGGCGAGCACCGCGAGGTGCTGGAAGCCTACCGGATGTTCGCCTACGACCGGGGCTGGATTCGCAAGATCGAGGACGCGATCAAGAACGGGCTGACCGCCGAGGCCGCCGTCGAAAAGGTGCAGAGCGACACGCGCGCGCGCATGCTCCGCCAGACGGATCCGTATCTTCGCGAAAGACTGCATGATCTGGATGATCTTGCGCACAGACTGATCCGCGAACTCATGGGCCGCGAGCACGGCCCGGGCCTCGGCGAACTGCCACAGGACGCCATCATCGTCGGCCGCAACATGGGTGCGGCCGAGCTGCTCGACTATGGACGCGACCGGATCAGGGGCCTGGTTCTGGAGGAAGGCGGGCCGACGAGCCACGTGACCATCGTTGCGCGCGCGCTGGGAATTCCCACCGTCGGGCTGGTCGACGACATCGTCAGTCTCGCGGATGCGGGCGACGCGATCATCGTTGACGGCGACACCGGCGAAATTCACCTGCGTCCCGCGGCCGATCTGGAAAATGCCTATGCCGAGAAGGTCCGCTTCCGGGCGCGGCGCCAGGCCCAGTACCGGCGGCTGCGCGGCAAGCCCTCCGTCACCAAGGACGGGGTGGAGTTCTCCCTGCAGATGAATGCCGGTCTCCTGATCGACCTGCCGCATCTGGAAGAATCAGGCGCGGCCGGGGTCGGCCTGTTCAGAACGGAACTCCAGTTCATGGTCGCGTCCGCGTTTCCGCGCATGCGCGAGCAACAGGCGCAGTACAGCCAGATCCTGGATGCGGCGGACGGCAAGCCGGTCACGTTCCGCTCGCTCGATATCGGCGGTGACAAGGTGCTGCCCTATCTCCGGTCCATCCAGGAAGAAAATCCGGCAATGGGCTGGCGCGCCCTGCGTCTCGGTCTCGACCGCCCGGGCCTTCTGCGGACGCAGATCAGGGCCTTGCTGCATGCCGCGGCCGGACGCGACCTGAAACTCATGTTTCCGATGGTCGCCGAAGTCGACGAGTTCCTGCAGGCGCGCGCGCTGGTCGACCGCGAGGTCAAACACTTGCGCCGTCATGACCACCCGGTTCCGGAGAACATTCGCCTGGGTGTCATGGTCGAGGTTCCCTCGCTCCTGTTCCAGCTTGACGAACTGATGACCTATGTCGACTTTGTCTCGGTCGGGTCGAATGATCTCTTCCAGTTCTTCTGCGCCGTCGATCGCGGCAACACGCGGGTTGCGGAACGGTTCGACACGCTGAACGTCGCTTTTCTGCGTGCCTTGAAATCAATCGCGGACAGCGCAAATAAACATCATGTGCCGGTGACACTGTGCGGAGAGCTTGCGGGCAGGCCGCTTGAGGCCATGGCTCTGATCGGTCTGGGATACCGCGACCTTTCCATGTCTCCGGCGGCGCTCGGTCCGGTCAAGGCCATGCTGCGCACACTCGATACCAGCCGTCTGTCCGCGCGCCTTCTGCCGAGGCTCGAGCCCGGGCATGACGACAACAAGATCCGGGATGTGCTGAAGCGTTTCGCGGCCGAGACGGATGTTGCGCTCTAGGGTGCGGACCTTCGCGGCTGCGAATGCCCGGATCCGCCGCGCGGGATGATCGCAGATCGCCTCTGGCTGTCCGCTCCTTGCGCTGATATGTCGGAAAGCCATCCGGAACGAACAGATTCGCGTCCTCTCGCGCTGCGCCGGAACAACAAACCTGGAACCGGACTGCCGTCACCGGCATCGCCCGTTTCTCAAAGACGACCTATTGCGTGCGGCGTATGTGTGCCGCCAATCCGACCTGGGAGATCCTGCGCTCATGCTGGCGCGTCAGAAACTCGATACACTGCTTGACCGTTTCGCCGAGATCGAACACCTGATGTCGAGCGGACCGGATCCGGCTGCGTATGTGAAGCTGTCCCGGGAATATGCCGGACTGGAGCCGCTCGTTCAGAAAATCCGTGCGCTCATCAAGGCGGAAGACGAGCTTGCCGGTGCCCAGGCACTCATCGCCGATCCGGAGACGGACGCCGAAATGCGCGAACTTGCCGAACTCGAGCGCGACGAGTTGAGCGAAAGCCTGGAACAGCTTTCGCAAGAGGTCCGGATCGGCCTTCTGCCCAAGGACGAAGCCGACGCCAACGATGCCATTCTCGAAGTCCGCGCCGGGACCGGCGGGGATGAAGCTGCCCTCTTTGCCGGCGATCTGTTCCGCATGTATCAGAGGTTCGCGGAATTGCAGGGCTGGAAAGTGGAAATCCTGTCGGCGAGCGAAGGCGAGGTCGGCGGTTTCAAGGAAATCATCGCGTCGGTCTCGGGTGACAACGTGTTCGCCCGGCTCAAGTTCGAATCCGGTGTGCACCGCGTGCAAAGGGTGCCGGCGACGGAATCAGGCGGACGCATCCACACGTCGGCGGCAACCGTCGCCGTTCTGCCGCAGGCCGAAGACGTCGATGTCGACGTGCAGGACAGTGATTTGCGCATCGATACGTTCCGCGCGTCCGGGGCCGGCGGCCAGCATGTCAATACCACCGATTCCGCCGTGAGGATCACGCATATCCCGACCGGGATCGTCGTCGCGGTTCAGGACGAGCGGTCGCAGCATAAGAACAAAGCGCGAGCGATGCAGCTGCTGCGCGCGCGCATCTACGACGAAGAGCGCGAAAAGGCCGCGAGCGAACGGACCGAGGCACGCCGTCTTCAAGTTGGTTCGGGCGACCGTTCGGAGCGCATCCGGACCTATAATTTTCCCCAAGGCCGGGTCACCGATCACCGCATAGGGCTGACACTCTACAAGCTCGACCAGATTATCGCCGGCGAAGGGCTTGCCGAGGTCATCGAGGCGCTGATTGTTGATCACCAGGCCAATCTGCTTGCCTCCGAAGACGCCTGACAATGCAGGCGGGCGCGCTGTACAGGCTTGTCAGAGACCGGTTTCGCAACGCGGGCGTTGCCGATCCCGAGCCTGATGCGAAGCTTCTCGTCAGCACCCTGCTGGGCATCGGCATCTCCGACCTTCTTCTCGACGCGAGCCGGGAGGTCGACGCCGCGCGCGTGCGGGAAATCGAGGAAAAGGCCAGCCTGCGCATCGGCGGCATGCCGGTCGGCCGTATCCTCGGCGAGCGTGAATTTTACGGACGGCGGTTCCTCCTGAACAGCGCGACACTGGAGCCGCGGCCTGACACGGAAACGCTGATAGACGCCGTTCTTCGCGCGACTTCACCAGATCTGCCGATCACGCTGTGGGACATCGGCACAGGGTCGGGGGCGATTGCGGTTACGCTCCTGGCCGAACTGCCTCGCAGCCGCGCCATTGCGATCGACCTTTCGGAGACCGCGCTCGCATGCGCCATGGAAAATGCGCGCCAGCATGGCGTGGCCGACCGGTTCCATCCCCTTTGCGCCGACTATCTTGAGGCGCTGGATGCGGGCGATGGAAGCGGGCCGGACTGGATCGTCAGCAATCCGCCCTACATCCGCAGCAGCGTTCTGGAGCGCCTCAGTCCGGAGGTAATCGATCATGATCCCCGACTCGCGCTTGATGGTGGCGAAAACGGTCTGGATGCCTATACGGCTCTTATTCCGCAGTCGGCGCGATTCCTGCGGCCGGACGCACGGATCGCGCTGGAGATCGGATATGACCAGGCACTGACTGTTGAAAAACAGTTGCGTCAACACGGCCTTGGAGAGATTGAAATCATTAAGGATCTCGCCGGGAAGGACCGTGTTGCGCTTGCGCGCAAGATATAATTTTACTGTTTTGATCCAAACGCGAAAAAGCACTTGGAAATTGCACCGGAAACGGTTAGGTTCGACTCGCCGAAACCGGAAATGTGAACAGCGTTTAGCGGGGCATACGCATCCGGCAGCACGAAAACGGGACACGCTTGACGCGCGACCAATTCAGCTGCAAATCGGGCCTTCCGGTGTTTTGGACTGTCGACGAGGAAGACGTGAGCGCTGGCCTTCGGCCTGTAGTGCGTTGCGCGTGTTTTGAAAGGCAGCCGCGAACCAGCATAGTTGGTTTCGGTGTGTATTTCGTATCGGTTTATGCAATTCCGATGTTGGGTCAGCGTTTCGCTGACCGCCGTTCCGCAAGAGAAAACGGCAGGATGAGACCAGGAAATCAGAGCAATAAGCGCATGCGCGGTCGGGGCCGCAAAGGTCCCAATCCGTTAACCCGGACTTACGAATCAAACGGTCCTGATGTGAAAATCCGCGGCACAGCGATGCACATCGCGGAAAAATATCAGCAGCTGGCCAGGGATGCCCAGGCATCCGGCGACCGCGTGATGTTCGAGAACTACAACCAGCACGCGGAGCACTATCTGCGCATCGTCGCCGCCGCACAGCCGCAGCAGCAGCCGTCGGCACAGCCGGCGGCGCGTGCAGACAGCGAAGAGGCGTCCGCCGAAGCCGCCAACGGAACAAACGGCGCCACGCCGCCGGTCAACGGTTCGGAGCGGCCTGCGCAGGATCGTGCCGCCGCGGACGGCGACGTTGTCGACGCCAACAGCCCGCAACCGTTTATCGAGGACATGCCGGTGATCGACCAGGAAGGTCAGGTCAATGGTGCAGGCCAGAAAGCGGATGCCGATGACGGCGATGGCGACGACAAGCCGCGCCGCCGGGCACGCACCTCAAGGTCGCGGGCGCCGCGGCGCGCATCCGGCGACCAGGCGGAAGGCATGACGGAGGCACCGGCTGAAGAGGGCGAAGGTTCGGTTGAAGCTTCCGATGACGAGCAGGCCAAGCCGCGCCGGCGGACCACACGGACCCGTCGGCCCAAGACCGGTGAAGACGCGCCGGCGGAAACCGCGGTGGTGTCGGACTGAGGCCAAACTGCCAAATCACAATGATCCTGAACGGCGTCCCATGGGCGCCGTTTTTTGTTGCGCGGATTTTGGGCCGTGGGGGCTTTTGTGATGAAAATGCAACACTATATTAGGGGAGCAGTGCTTGATGAGGCTGCATGGATGCCCTCGGGGTCCATATCCAACGACGTTCCCCACGCTTCGGGTGGTGAGGACGGGTAGGAGGTAGAGAATGAATTTTGAAAAATACACTGAGCGCGCACGGGGCTTTGTTCAATCCGCTCAGACATTTGCGCTCGGGCGCGGCCATCAGCAGTTCGCTCCGGAGCACATTTTGAAAGTGCTTCTGGATGATCCGGAAGGTATGGCGACCGGCCTGATCGACAGGGCCGGCGGACAGGCGAAGGCGCTTAAGGGGGACCTGGAAGGGATCCTCGACAAGATGCCGAAGGTCTCCGGCGGATCCGGGCAGCTCTACATGGCGCAGCCGACGGCACGCCTTTTCGAGCGGGCTGAAAAGATCGCCGAAAAAGCGGGCGACAGCTTCGTTACCGTCGAGCGGTTGCTGCTTGCCCTTGCCATGGATGGCGAGAGCGAAGCCGGCAAGCTGCTGAAGCGCCATGGCGTCACGCCGAACGGTCTGAATGACGCGATCAACCAGCTTCGCCAGGGCCGGACGGCCGACAGCGCAACCGCGGAAAACCAGTATGAAGCGCTGAAGAAATATGCCCGGGATCTGACGGAGGTCGCCCGGGACGGCAAACTCGACCCGGTGATCGGCCGAGACGAGGAAATCCGGCGCACCATCCAGGTCCTGTCCCGCAGGACCAAGAACAACCCGGTTCTGATCGGTGAGCCCGGTGTCGGCAAAACGGCAATCGCGGAAGGCCTTGCGCTCAGGATCGTCAATGGCGATGTCCCGGAGTCGCTCAAGGACAAGCAGTTGCTTGCGCTGGACATGGGCGCGCTGATCGCCGGTGCGAAGTACCGCGGTGAATTCGAGGAGCGTCTGAAGGCGGTCCTGTCGGAAGTCGAAGCGGCGGCTGGCGGCATCATCCTGTTCATCGACGAGATGCACACGCTTGTCGGTGCGGGCAAGGCCGATGGCGCAATGGATGCGTCCAACCTTCTGAAACCGGCGCTTGCGCGCGGTGAGCTTCACTGTGTCGGTGCGACGACGCTCGATGAGTACCGCAAGCATGTGGAAAAGGACGCGGCGCTGGCCAGGCGTTTCCAGCCGGTCTTCGTCACGGAACCGACCGTGGAGGACACGGTCTCGATCCTGCGCGGCATCAAGGAAAAATACGAGCTCCATCATGGCGTTCGCATTACCGACAGCGCGATCGTCTCGGCGGCGAACCTGTCCAACCGCTACATCACGGACCGGTTCCTGCCCGACAAGGCGATCGACCTGGTCGATGAGGCGGCGAGCCGGCTGCGCATGCAGGTCGATTCCAAACCGGAAGAGCTCGATGAACTCGACCGGCGGATCATCCAGCTGAAGATCGAACGCGAAGCCCTCAAGGTGGAAAGCGACGAGGCCTCCCGCGACCGGCTGAGCAAGCTCGAACAGGAGCTGACGAACCTGGAAGAGCAGTCCCAGGCCCTGACCAACCGCTGGCTCGGCGAGAAGGAAAAGCTCAACCTTGAACAGAAGATCAAGGAGCAGCTTGAACAGGCGCGGACCGATCTGGAAATCGCGCAGCGGCAGGGTGACCTGGCAAAAGCCGGTGAGCTTGCCTATGGCGTCGTTCCGGATCTGGAGCGGCAATTGTCCGAGGCCGAAGCGTCCGAAGACAAGGATGCCATGGTCGATGAAGCCGTCACGCCGTCGCATATTGCGCAGGTGGTTTCGAAGTGGACCGGTATTCCGGTGGACAAGATGCTGGAAGGTGAACGCGAAAAACTGCTGCGCATGGAGGACATGCTGGCGAAGCGGGTCGTCGGCCAGGCCGAGGCCATTCACGCGGTGTCCACCGCCGTCCGGCGTGCACGCGCGGGGCTGCAGGATCCGCACCGTCCAATCGGTTCGTTCATGTTCCTCGGACCGACGGGCGTCGGCAAGACGGAACTGACGAAGGCGCTTGCCAGTTTCCTGTTCGATGACGACAGTGCGATGGTGCGCATCGACATGTCCGAGTTCATGGAGAAACACTCCGTGGCCAGGCTGATCGGCGCGCCTCCGGGCTATGTCGGTTACGAGGAAGGCGGTGCGCTCACCGAAGCGGTGCGCAGGCGGCCCTACCAGGTCGTGCTGTTCGATGAAATCGAAAAGGCGCACAGCGACGTGTTCAACGTGTTGCTTCAGGTCCTCGATGATGGCCGCCTGACCGACGGCCAGGGACGGACCGTCGATTTCCGCAACACGCTGATCATCATGACGTCGAACCTGGGTGCGGAGTATCTGGTCAACCAGCCGGAAGGCCAGGACAGTGATGCGGTCCGGGATGAAGTCATGTCGGCGGTGCGCGGCCATTTCCGGCCGGAGTTCCTGAACCGGCTGGACGAAATCGTCCTGTTCCACCGCCTGCAGCGCTCGCAGATGGGCGATATTGTCAAGATCCAGCTGGAGCGGCTGCGCACGCTTCTGGTGGACCGCAAGATCACGCTCAACGTGGACGACAGCGCGCTCGGCTGGCTGGCCCAGAAAGGCTACGATCCCGCCTATGGCGCCCGCCCGCTGAAACGGGTCATCCAGAAGGATGTCCAGGATCCGCTTGCTGAAAAACTTCTTGGCGGAGACATCCATGACGGCCAGACCGTCGATGTGTCAGCCGGTGGCGACAGGCTGGTGTTCCAGGTCGCCGGTTCGGAGAGCGCGGCTGCGTGATCTGCCGGATCCGATGCACGACAGACAAGGCCCCGCGGAACGGACGTTCCGCGGGGCCTTGCCGTTCTCTCAGATTGTCCGGCCGGTTCAGTTGACGGCTGCGACCCGCGAGGGCTTGCGGGCCCGTTCCAGCAGCGTGTCGACGCGGTAGCGCTCTTCCTCGAAGCTTGCCCGCATTTGCCCGTCCAGCGTCCGCCCCTTGGGCAGCTTGATGCGCATGGGATCGACGTATCGGCCGTTGACCAGGACCTCGTAATGGAGATGCGGTCCGGTCGACAGGCCGGTGGAGCCGACATAGCCGATCACCTGGCCCTGCGTCACGCGGGCGCCCTCGCGGATGCCCTTGCCGAAGCCGGTCATGTGGCTGTAGGTCGTCACGTAACCGTTGGTATGGCGCAGTTCGACGCGCCGGCCGTATCCCGACGCCCATCCGGATTTGACGACGGTGCCGTTGCCCGCCGCGATGATCGGCGTTCCGCGCGGAGCGGACCAGTCGACCCCGCGGTGCATGCGCGTATATTTGAGGATCGGGTGGCGCCGCATGCCGAAACCGGACCGGAACTTGCCGCCGTTGAGCGGCTTGCGGACCAGGAACTTCTTGGCGCTCTGGCCGGAGCCGTCGTAAAAGTCGGTAGCGCCGTCGTCAGGAGTCCGGTAGCGGTAGAATTCGCGTTTCGTGTTGCCGGTATTGAGGGCCGCGTAGAGGATCTTCGGTGCCGAATTGTCGTCTCCGGGCGTGAAGAACAGCTCAAGCGCGTCGCCCGGCTGGACGCGGGAATTGAAATCGACATCGAACGAGAACATGCGCACCAGATCATCGATGATCTCTTCGGGCATGTCCTGCTCAAGGGCCGTCTGGTAGAGACTGTCGTAGATCGCGGGTGTCGGCCCGCCGTAGGACACACGGTCCGCTTCGGCAAAGGCATCGGCGAGGAATGTGCTCGGCTCCTCGGCCTTGATGTAGTTGCCGCTGTCGGACCGGGCAACGGTCGCCTGGTGTTCGGTGGCGGTGTACAGGGACACCCGCTCGGGCCGCATCTTTTCCAGATCGTCCGGTGAGGGCGCGTAGGCAATGCGCAGGCGCTGGCCGTCCTCAAGTTCGGTGATGCCGAAAAGGCTGGCGAATGACGAAGAGATGTTGCGCGCTTCCTGCGTGCTCGCGTCATAGTCCAGAAGCAGGTCGGTCAGGTTCTGGCCTTCGGTGATCGGCACGATGCTCTCTTCCATACCGGCGAAGCGGATCTCTTCGTCCCGCTTGGAGACGAAGGAGACGTTCTCCGGCGTGATGCGGACGGCGTAGCGTTCGAGATCCGGCTGGAGAGCGAGATTGAAGTCAAAGCGGCCCGGATCGACCAGCTTCTTTGCGGCGGCCTGCGGGGAATTTGCCAATAGCGACCGTGCCGATTCCCGGACAACGAGTTCGATCTCGGTTTCCGACGGGGTCCTGTCGTCCTTGATCAACGGACTGGAGGTCGGGAACGGTGCCAGGGAGATGCTGACCTCGCTCTCCAGCTTGGCGCCGTAGATGCTGTCCGCGATCAGGGCCGTCGTTGTCTCGGCAAACTCCGTTCCGCTGGGTTCGTCGGTCCGGTCGGAGAACATGTTCAGGGGATTGAAAGCCGGGATCAGGTCCGCAAGTTCCGGATCCTTGCGGGTTGCAAGGGAGGCGCTGACAAAGACATGCGGCTGAACCCGGATATGGTCCTTGTCGCCGACGCGCGCGACGACATTCACGTCGATCACGTTCTTGCTGGAATATTCGGCGGCGGTCTTCAGGACCCGGTCGCCCTTGCTGCTGCCGCCATTCGAGGACGAAACGCCGG
>NZ_OZ245929.1:0-1130000 GCF_965229775.1 Roseibium sp. | reverse complement strand
AGCTGTGGCTAGGGGTGAAAGGCCAATCAAACTCGGAAATAGCTGGTTCTCCGCGAAATCTATTTAGGTAGAGCGTCGGATGAATACTCTCGGGGGTAGAGCACTGGATGGGCTATGGGGGCTTACCGCCTTACTGATCCTAACCAAACTCCGAATACCGAGAAGTACTATCCGGCAGACACACAGTGGGTGCTAACGTCCATTGTGGAGAGGGAAACAACCCTGACCGCCAGTTAAGGTCCCTAAGTTATGGCTAAGTGGGAAAGGATGTAGGACTCCCAAAACAACCAGGATGTTGGCTTAGAAGCAGCCATCATTTAAAGAAAGCGTAACAGCTCACTGGTCTAAATAAGGGGTCCCGCGCCGAAAATGTACCGGGGCTCAAGCCATACACCGAAACTGCGGGTGCATCTTTGATGCGCGGTAGCGGAGCGTTCTGTAAGTCTGCGAAGGGATACCTGTGAGGGGTCCTGGAGATATCAGAAGTGCGAATGCTGACATGAGTAACGATAAAGCGGGTGAGAGACCCGCTCGCCGAAAGTCCAAGGGTTCCTGCGCAACGCTAATCGGCGCAGGGTTAGCCGGCCCCTAAGGCGAGGCCGAAAGGCGTAGTCGATGGGAATGCAGTTAATATTCTGCAGCTTGGTGGTAGTGACGGATGCAGTGTGTTGTATCTCCTTATTGGATTGGGGGTGCAGCGAATGTGTTCCAGGAAATAGCTCCACCTTATAAACCGTACCCGAAACCGACACAGGTGGACTGGTAGAGCATACCAAGGCGCTTGAGAGAACTATGCTGAAGGAACTCGGCAAAATGCTCCCGTAAGTTCGCGAGAAGGGAGACCTCAGTTCGGGCAACCGGATTGGGGTGGCACAGACCAGGGGGTGGCGACTGTTTATCAAAAACACAGGGCTCTGCGAAGCCGCAAGGCGACGTATAGGGTCTGACGCCTGCCCGGTGCTGGAAGGTTAAGAGGAGGTGTGCAAGCACCGAATTGAAGCCCCAGTAAACGGCGGCCGTAACTATAACGGTCCTAAGGTAGCGAAATTCCTTGTCGGGTAAGTTCCGACCTGCACGAATGGCGTAACGACTTCCCCGCTGTCTCCAGCATAGACTCAGTGAAATTGAATTCCCCGTGAAGATGCGGGGTTCCTGCGGTCAGACGGAAAGACCCCGTGCACCTTTACTACAGCTTCACACTGGTATTCGTCACGACATGTGTAGGATAGGTGGTAGACGTTGAAGCCTTGGCGCCAGCTGAGGTGGAGTCACCCTTGAAATACCACCCTTGTCGTCATGGATATCTAACCGCGGTACAACAATATCCGGGACCGTGTGTGGCGGGTA
This sequence comes from Roseibium sp., assembly GCF_965229775.1. Classification (GTDB taxonomy): domain Bacteria; phylum Pseudomonadota; class Alphaproteobacteria; order Rhizobiales; family Stappiaceae; genus Roseibium. The sequence goes on along the minus strand of NZ_OZ245929.1, from coordinate 1,128,653 downwards.
GTTTGACTGGGGCGGTCGCCTCCCAAATGGTAACGGAGGCGCGCGAAGGTGGGCTCAGAGCGGTCGGAAATCGCTCGTTGAGTGCAATGGCATAAGCCTGCCTGACTGCGAGACTGACAAGTCGAGCAGAGACGAAAGTCGGCCATAGTGATCCGGTGGTCCCTCGTGGAAGGGCCATCGCTCAACGGATAAAAGGTACGCCGGGGATAACAGGCTGATGATGCCCAAGAGTCCATATCGACGGCATTGTTTGGCACCTCGATGTCGACTCATCACATCCTGGGGCTGGAGCAGGTCCCAAGGGTTTGGCTGTTCGCCAATTAAAGTGGTACGTGAGTTGGGTTCAGAACGTCGCGAGACAGTTCGGTCCCTATCTGCCGTGGGTGTAGGAGAATTGAGAGGATCTGTCCCTAGTACGAGAGGACCGGGATGGACGTACCTCTGGTGGACCTGTTGTGGCGCCAGCCGCATTGCAGGGTAGCTATGTACGGAAGGGATAACCGCTGAAAGCATCTAAGCGGGAAACCCACCTCAAAACCAGTTCTCCCTGAAGAGCCGTGGAAGACCACCACGTCGATAGGAAGCGTGTGGAAGTGTGGCAACACATGAAGCTTAGCTTTACTAATAGCTCGTTCGGCTTGATCGCTCTCATTAATCAATGCTTATCTGAAATAGACCAGTTCACGACAAAACTGCGCTTCGCCGGCCTGGTGGCCTCAGCGGGGAGCCCCCACCCGATCCCATCCCGAACTCGGCCGTGAAACTCCCCAGCGCCAATGGTACTGCATCTTAAGGTGTGGGAGAGTAGGTCGCCGCCAGGCCTGCTAAACGCAGTTTGACATTCTTGGTGCGCTACCGCCTGTCGGCTGCTTGAGCGCCAAACTCTTCAACGAATTCTCGACCTTCACGCGGGATGGAGCAGCCCGGTAGCTCGTCAGGCTCATAACCTGAAGGTCGCAGGTTCAAATCCTGCTCCCGCAACCAACAAAACAGCCGCCCAACAGGGCGGCTTTTTTGTTGGAAGGGGTCGCCGATTTTAACTTGACGGGGTCCCCGGAAGGAGGACAACGTCCGACGCAACGGGGCAGAAAACAATCAAATCCTACCCCCGCAACCAGAATCAGCCCGCATGGCAATCGCATGCGGGCTTTTTGCATTTGAGACACCAGATCAACCCAGTGAAGTCACGTCCACGCATCGCATGCCGGCGGCCTCTGCGGCTTTGATGCCCTGGGGGCTGTCTTCGAAGACGAGACAGGAAGAGGGGGCCGCTTTCAACCGGCTCGCGGCTTCCAGAAAGAGATCCGGAGCCGGTTTTGCCTCGCCGACGTCGTCGATCGTGACAACTGCTTCGAACAGATGTAGCAGGCCGGAGGCCTGTAGCGTGGCATGCACGATTTCGTGCGAGCCTCCGGATGCAACCGCCATCGGCTTATGGCCGAAGCTGGCGCGGGCGATTGCCGCGATCGCGGGAATTTCCTCAACAGAACCCACATGCGCCAGAATGAAGTGCCGCAGATCCCGCACAGCGCGGAACCGGTCAAGCGTTATACCCTTTTCCGCTTCAAAGGCGTCGAGCAGCACGTGTTCCGACATGCCTGCCCGCTGATGGTACCAGTCCGGGTCCATCTCATGGCCCGCCTTCGCGAAGGCGGATTGCCACGCGGCAGCGTAGAGATCCGGTGTTTTCAGAAGCGTGCCGTCGCAATCGAAAATCAGTGCGGTGGCCCCGCGAACGATCGTCTCGACATTTCCATCCATCTCACGACCTGAAGCGAGACCGGCGCGGCTTGCCTCATGTGCCGGTTGCAAAATGTCCGCCATCAATTCAAACCGATGCTCGACTGGCGTTCGATCAGCCTGACGTCATAGTGTTTGACATCGGGTGGGCGGTTGCCGTCCACGATCCAAGCCAGCATCGCTTGCGCGGAACTCTGGCCGAAATGTTTCGTGTCGCACCTGATCGAACTCAGACGCGGGTAGACAAGCGAGCTTTCTTCTATGTCGTCGAAGCCGATCAGGCGGATCTCCCTGCCGACTTCCACACCTGCTTCCGCAAATCCCGAAATCATCCCGAGCGCAACCAGATCGCTGAAACAGATCGCGGCCTCGATGCCGGGGTGTTTCGCGGCGATCTCAAGCGCCAGATCCCGTCCGAAGGCGCGGGACGGCCGCCCGTGAAAGGTTCGTGGCGGCAAGCCCTGCGCCTGCATGAAGCATCTGTAGCCCGACATGCGTTCCTCGGTGATGGGACGGTCCGCCAGCCCGCCGACAAAGGCGATGTTCCGGCATCCAAGGTCGAACAGATGCCGGGTCGCCAATTCGCCTCCGGCGGAATAGTTGTGCGAGGCGAAGGGAAAGATGTCGGTGCGATCATCGATCTGGCGGAGCACCTGCATGGTGGGAATGCCCGCGCGTTCGATGCGGGCAAAGGCATCTGCGTCTCCGCCATAGGCAGGTGAGATCACGAATGCGGACACGTCATGTTCGATCATGGACGCAATCACCTGGTCCTGGATTTCCGGGTCCTCGTCGGTGTTGGCGACAACCGTCGAGTAGCCCTTCCGGGCAAACTCCATCTGGGCGCTCGCGGCGAACTCGGTGAAGAACGGGTTGCGCAGATCGTTGATGATCAGGCCGATCAGACCGGAGGCCGCCCCCCTGAGGCCGGCGGCTGACCTGTTGTAAACATATCCGAGCTTCTTGATGGCGTTATCGACTGCTGTGCGCGTTGCCGGCTTGACGAGGGATGAGTTCTGCAGAACCAGCGAAACGGTTGATTTCGACACCCCGGCTTCCTGCGCGACATCCAGTATTGTCGGTCTCTTTTTCATGCGCGCCCCGGTCTCTCGTCCTTAGTCGATGCCGTGAAGCCTCAACAGGAGCTTCATGCGGTCGACCGCCTTGTCAGGCTTTGACAGCAAACGGGCCTGATCCGCAAGCCTGAAGACTTCCGCATAGTGGGTAATCTCGCGCGAGGACTGGAAGCCGCCCGGCATGATGAAGTGGCTCTGGGCATCATTCAGCCAGGCGAGGAAAGCGATCCCGGCCTTGTAGAACTGTGTCGGCGCCTTGAAAATCTCGCGGCTGAGCGGGACCGTCGGTTCCAGCAGGCGGTGATAGGTTGCAAGGTCGCTCTTGGCCAGGGCTTCCAGCGCCTGGCTTGCAGCCGGGGCGATCGCCGCGAATGCGCCGAGCAGGGCATGGGAATAGCGCGTTCCGTCCCCCTCGATCAGTTCCGCATAGTTGAAATCATCACCGGTATAAAGATGCACGCCTTCAGGAAGACGGGCTCTCAGATCTTCCTCATAGGATTTTTCAAGCAGCGAAATCTTGATGCCGTCGACCTTGTCCTCGTGGGCGTTGATGATGTCCAGAACGGTCTGCATCGCCGTTGCCACGTCGCTCGAGCCCCAGTAACCCGTCAGCTTCGGATCGAACATGTCGCCGAGCCAGTGGAGCACGACGGGCGATGCGGCCTGACGCAGCAATGTCCCGTAGACGGTCTTGTAGTCATCGGCCGTTGCCCCGATTGCCGGCAGCGCCTGCGACGCCATCAGGATAACCTGGCCGCCGGCGGCCTCGATCGCTTCCATCTGCTCCGTGTAGGCTGCAACGATGTCGTCCGTCGTGCGATAGTCCTCGCGGGGTTTCTGATCCGTGCCGGCACCGCAGGCGACCCGCGGCTTCATGGGATGCGCTTTTGCGTCCCGCATCGTTCTTTCGATGAGTTCCTTCGCCGTCGGCCAGTCGACACCCATGCCGCGTTGCGCGGTGTCCATCGCCTCGGCAAGGCCAAGCCCCTGGTCCCAGAGCCAGTGCCGGAACCTGAGCGTGTTGTCCCAGTCGACGGCGGGCGATCCGATCCAGGGATCGCGTTCGGCAAGCGGTGAGGAGACGACATGGGCAGCAGCAAACGCAATCCGGGTCAGCGGCACGCCGGGAGCGCGCGGGATCAGCGGATCGCCCTGGAGCGCATAGTCTTCCAGACGATTGTCGAGCGTGGGGAGGGTCAGCATCGGCTACTCCTGAAACGTTGATCGCCGCTGGTCAGGCCGCAGTGGGGATGTCGAGAACGAGGATGCCGTCCAGCCCGCCGATCGCATTCGCAACCAGCTTTGCACCGAGCGCCTTGTGATCGGGATGGGTCTGATAGCGCTCCAGGGCGTCCCAATCCTCGAAATCGACGACAAACCCGTGCATGTAGCCGCGCTCGATCTTTTCTGGGCTTTCGCTCCGGCCCGAGGTGATGTCGAGAATTCCGGACACCTGGTCGCGGATCGTGCGGAGCTCCTGAAAGAGGCCGTGAACCGTTTCTTCGCTCACATCCGGTTGAAACTTGATAAGGACGATATGTCTGATCATGAAAGGTCACCCGTGGTCCTGCTTGATCATGTCGGCTCCCTTTTCGCCGATCATGATGGCCGCAGCGTTGGTATTGGAGGAGACAACGGTCGGCATCACGGAGGCGTCGATGACGCGCAACCGGCCGATCCCGTTGAAGCGGAGCCTTGGATCGAGCACGGCCTTTTCGTCCGACCCCATCCGGCAGGTTCCAGCCGGGTGATGGGAGGTCTTGGAGTGCTCGCAGATGAAATTGAAGTAGTCGTCGTCGGTCCTGACGCCGGGGCCGGGCAGGCGCTCCGCCTTGATGTATTTCTTCAGCGGTCCCTGTGCGAGGATCTCCTGGGTCAGCTTCAGGCCGCGGATGGACATTTCCCGGTCCTGGGGATCTTCCAGGTAGTTCGGATCGATCAGTGGCGCGTCGCCCGGATTGTCGCTCTGAAGGCGCACGCTGCCGCGCGAGCGGGGTCTGAGGTAACACGAATTCAACGTGACGCCACCGTCCGGCATGGCAGCGACGCCGGATTCGATGCCGGTGCCGAGACCGAGATGAAACTGCAGGTCGGGTGACCTGGCCTCCGGGTCGGCATACCAGAACCCGCCGGTTTCAAACAGGCTGGAGGAGACCGGCCCGCGCCTGGTGAAGAGATATTGCAGACCGGCAATCGCGGACCAGTGTAGCTTGGCATACCGGTCATATGTGTGCGGACCGCTAACCTCACAGATACAATAGAGGTCGAGGTGGTCCTGGAGATTGGCGCCGACTTCGGGCTGATCGCAGACGACATCGATGCCGAGGCTGTTCAGATGGTCGGCGGGTCCGATCCCGGACAGCTGCAGCAGCCTCGGTGATCCGATCGATCCGGAGGACAGGATCACCTCGCCGTCAGCCTTCAAGACCGTTCCGTCGATCAGTTCCACGCCGGTCGCAACCCCGTTGTCAACGACAATGCGGCGCACCTGGGTGTCCGTCCTGATGTGGAGGTTCGGGCGATTGCGGTTGGGCGCGAGATAGGCCATCGCCGCCGAGGACCGCCGCGCGTTCTTCTGGGTCAGCTGGTAATAGGCGGCGCCGTCCTGTTTCTCGCCGGTGACGTCCTCGTTGCGCGGGATGCCGAGCTCGGCGGCCGCGTCGAAATAGGCTTCGCAGATCGGTAGCGGCGCACAGGGCTTCGACACGCCCAGGGGGCCACCCTTGCCGTGAAAGCGGTTGTCGTAGGTGTCGTTGTCCTCGGCCTTCCTGTAGTAGGGCAGGACATCTTCGTAGCCCCAACCTTCACAGCCCATCTGGCGCCACTCGTCATAGTCGAGGGCGTTGCCGCGCGTATAGATCTGGGCGTTGATCGCGGATCCTCCCCCGATCACCTTGGCCTGGGTGTAGCGGAACACCCGCTCCTGCATATGCCGCTGCGGGACGGTGTGCCAGCCCCAGGATCCGATCCCCTTGGTCATTTTCGCAAAACCGGCGGGTACGTGGAAGAACGGGTGCCAGTCGCGGCCGCCTGCCTCGAGCAGCAGAACGTTGACGTCCGGGTTCTCCGTCAGCCGCGCGGCCAGGACAGAGCCTGCACTGCCGCCGCCGATGATGATGAAATCGTAGCCCTTTTCCATGGTGGTCTCTCAAAGGCGTGGAATGGAGAGCCCGCCATCCACATTGATGACGGAGCCCGTGGCAAAGGCCATCCGGCCCTCCACAAGCGGAAGAATGGCCGACGCGATGTCGGCGGGATAACCCCAGCGGGCCGAGGGGACGAGCCCGTCCTTGATGCGGGCCGTGTACGTGTCCTTGACGCCTGCGGTGAGCGCGGTCTCGATCACGCCGGGCCGGATTTCGAACACGCCGATATCATGCGGGGCCAGGCGGACCGCGAAGAGTTGCGCCATCATCGAGGCGCCCGCCTTGGAGACGCAGTATTCCGCGCGCTCGATGGAGATCATCTCGGCGCTGACGGACGTGACAAAGGACATCGACCGGTAGCCGTCGCCCGGCCGGTCCAGCATGCGCCGGGCAATCTCCTGGGCAAGGAAGAACGCGCCTTTCAGGTTGACGCCCATGACGAAGTCGAAGCTGTCCGGTGTGATGTCCAGCATGTCGCCGCGGACCTTCGCGGGCACGCCCGCGTTGGAGACGAATGTGGTGATCGGACCAAGATCGGCTTCCACGCTGCTGACCACGTTGCCGTGGTCCTCAATGTTCAGAAGGTCGTGGGAATAGAACGCCGCGTCCGGTCCGAGCTGTTCCAGGGCGGCCCCAACTTCGCTGTCGCCGGCATCGCATTGGGCCAGCAGGGCCACCTTGTAGCCTGCTTCAACGAGTGCGGCGGAGATCGCGAGGCCGATGCCGCGCTGCCCACCGGTGACAAGGGCGACCTTGCTCATGCTGCCAGCTCCTGCCGGATGGTTTCGGCGGTCCTGAGCGCAAGGGCGGCGACCGTGAGCGCGGGATTGACGGCCGCGGATGTCGGCAGTGCCGCAGCGTCGGTCACGAAAAGGTTCGGATGGTCCCAGGACCGGCAGTCCGGATCAAGAACACTGGTGTTCGGATCATCGCCCAGATGCACCGTGCCGCATTGGTGTGACGGCACGCGTCCGTCGAACAGGCGGGACAGCACAAGAGGATACCCCGCCTTGCGCAGCGTGGCCCTGGTACGCTTCACCAGTTCCTCGTGCGCCTTCATGTTGGACCGGCGCCAGATCAGCTGGATCTTGCCGTCTTTCAGAACAACCCGGCTTTCGGGATCCGGAAGGTCCTCGGAGATCAGGTAAAGATCGAGCGCGTGGCCGGAGATCCACCTGGCGGCAAATCCGGGCAGTTGCGGGACCTGGATTTTCAGGATGTCGGGCGTCACCCGTCCGAGCAGTTGCACGTTGCCGAGCGGCTTGCCGCTGTCTCCGCCGGGCAGGTACCAGTCGTTGATGCCGAACGTCTTCTGATAGACGGCATCGTTGCGGAACCGCGGATCAATGGCGATCATCGCTGTTGCATTGTGGTTCATGAAACAGCGGCCGACACGATCGGAGCTGTTGGCAACACCGGACCTGAGCAACAGGGCCGCCGACTGAACAGCACCGGCACAAATCGCAACAATTGCGGGTGTCAAAGTGGTCTCTTCACCGTTTTTCAGGTAGGTGACGGAGCGGATTTTTCCTGTTTCCGGATCTGCCTCGAGGCTCGTGACGTCCGCGCCGGTGACAAGCTCGACATTGTCATGCGCGAGGGCCTCGGCAAGCCCGCAGGTTTCGGCGTCCATCTTGCCGCATCTGAGATCCGGATACCCGTCCCAGCCGGTTTTCCCGGCAGCGAGCCATTGCTCGATATCGACGCCGAGCGGCAGCGAAAACGGCCTGACCCCGGCTTTCACAAGCCTTTCGCGGGCGACCCGGATTGCGGTCTCGTCGGCGACCGGTGGAAACGGGTACGGTCCTGCGTGGTCCGGTTCCGTCGCGTCGCCGGAAACATCGCCCCGGACCTGATAGAGCTTCTCGGCGGCCTCGTACCACGGGGCAAGTTCTTCATAGCGAAACGGCCAGGCCGGAGACACGCCCTCGTAGTGTTCCATTTCATCGAAGTCTTCCGCGCGGTAGCGGATCAGGACGGCGCCATAGAGCTTCGAGTTTCCACCGACGTTGTAATAGTTCCCCGGCTCGAAAGGATTGTCCTCCTCGTCGAGCCAGGTCTCGGGCGAGCGAAAGGCGCTGTTCGTGTAGATGCGCCAGGGATCCCTCGCCGGTGCGTCGTCCGGAATGCGGTGGCCGCGTTCCAGGATCGTGATCCTGGCGCCGGACGGTGCAAGACCGGCGGCAAGGGTTGCTCCGCCCATGCCGCTGCCGACGATGACAATGTCCGGCGCGCCGCTCATCCTGTCAGGCGATCCTGATTTCGCTCTGCGGATCGAAGGCGACGGCCTTTTCCATGTTGAAGGCAAACGGGAAGGTTTCCCCGGCATTGACGGCGACGTCCGCACGGAACCGGCCGGTCACGTCCTTGCCGCCGATCTGGCTGACCACGAACGTGTCCGAACCGGCGGGCTCGGTGACTTCCACTGGCGCGTCGACAATGTGAACGGCCTGCGAGTTCCTGTCGGCGCCGTCCCTGTCGGTGATTGCCTCCGGGCGGATGCCGAGAATGATGTCCCGTCCGACGTCCGAGGCGAGCTTGTCCGTGGCGAAGGGAATGGACGCCTTGCTGCCGTCCGCCAGTGAAACCTCGGCGGCCGGTTGACCGTTCTCCGAAACCACCTTGGCGGGGAACAGGTTCATGGACGGCGAGCCCATGAAACCGGCAACGAACATGTTGGCCGGATTGTCATAGATTTCCTTGGGCGTTCCGAGCTGCTGCACGTAACCGCCGAACATCACCGCGATCCGCGTCGACAGTGTCAGCGCCTCGATCTGGTCGTGGGTCACGTAGACGATGGTCGTCCCGAGTTTCTGGTGCAGTTTCTTGATTTCCGTGCGCATGTCGACGCGCAGCTTTGCATCCAGGTTGGAGAGCGGTTCGTCGAACAGGAACACGTCCGGTTCGCGCACAAGGGCGCGTCCCATCGCGACACGCTGGCGCTGGCCACCGGACAGCTGGCCGGGCTTGCGGTCGAGCAGGTGCTTGATCTGCAACAGATCGGAGACCTGCGCGATGCGTTTCTCGCGTTCGGATTTCTCGATGCCGTGCATCTCCATGCCGAAGGAGATATTGCCGCTCACCGTCATGTTCGGGTAGAGGGCGTAGGACTGGAACACCATCGCAATGTTGCGGTCGGCCGGTTTCACGCCGTTCATGCTCTTGTTGCGAATGGCGATTTCGCCGGACGTGATGTCCTCGAGACCCGCGATCATGTTCAGCAAGGTGGACTTGCCGCAGCCGGATGGCCCGACGAGTACGAGGAACTCGCCCTCTTCGATGGAGATGTCGGTTTCGTGCAAAACCTGCACGGCTCCGTAAGACTTGGTCGCCTGTTTGATGTCGAGAAAGCCCATTGTCTTATCCTTTAACTGAGCCGGCCATCAGGCCACGGACGAAGTACCGGCCCGCGACGATGTAGACGAAGAGAGTTGGCAGCGCGGCCATGATCGCGCCCGCGAAATGGACGTTGTATTCCTTCACCCCGGTGGAAGACTGCACCAGGTTGTTGAGCGCAACGGTCATCGGCTGGCTGTCGAAGTCGGAGAAAGACGCCCCGAACAGGAAGTCGTTCCAGATGTTGGTGAACTGCCAGATGATGCAGACCACCGCGATCGGGCCGGATGACGGCAGCAGGATGCGCCAGAAGATGCGGAAGAACCCCGCGCCGTCGATCTGCGCCGCCCGCACCAGTTCGGTCGGGAAGGCGGCGTAGTAGTTGCGGAAATAGAGCGTCGAAAAGCCGATGCCGTAGACGAAGTGCACGAAGATCAGGCCCGGCACGGAGCCGGCGAGGCCCATCAGGCCCAGCATGCGCGCCATCGGGATAAGCACCATCTGGAACGGAATGAAACATCCGAAGAGCAGCAGGCCGAACAGGATGGTTGCACCGGGGAATGTCCACTTGGTCAGGACGTAGCCGTTGAGCGCGCCGACCATGGTCGACAGGGCAACGGCCGGAACGACCATGATGATGGAGTTGAGGAAATAGGGCCGCAAGCCCGTTGCCTCGACACCGACCTGGGCGCTCGACCAGGCGCTGAGCCAGGGCGCGACCGTCCATTCCTGCGGTAGCGCCATCATGCCGCCTGCCGTGATCTCGGACAGGGGTTTCAGCGAATTCACCACCATCACGTAGAGCGGCAGCAGGTAGTAGATGCAGAAGATTGCCAGCAGTGCGTAGAGAACAAAGCGGGCGATGTTGAAGGAGCTTTTCGCGGAAGCAGAGGCCATCACTTCTTCTCCCTCAGTTCGGACCACAAATAGGGCACGATGATTGCGGCGATCGTCATCAGCATGATCACGGCAGAGGCCGCACCGATCCCCATCTGGTTCCGGGTGAAAGTGTAGGAATACATGAAGGTCGCGGGCAGTTCGGTCGCCGTGCCCGGACCGCCGCCGGTCAGGGCGATCACGAGGTCATAGGACTTGATCGCCATGTGGGCGAGCACCACGAAGGCGGACATGAAGGCCGGACGCAGCTGCGGGATCACGATGCGGCGGTAAAGGGCGAAGGTGGACGCACCGTCGATCTGGGCCGCCTTCATCATCTCGCTGTCGATGCCGCGCAGGCCCGCGAGAAACATGGCCATGACGAAGCCGGATGTCTGCCAGACCGCGGCTATGACAATCGTATAGATCGCCATGTCGCTGTCCTTGATCCAGTTGAACTCGAAGGTCGTCCAGCCCCAGCCGCGCACCACGGCCTCCACTCCGATGCCGGGGTCGAGGAACCATTTCCAGGCGACACCGGTCACGATGAAGCTGAGCGCCATCGGATAGAGATAGACCGTGCGGATGAAACCTTCCGCGCGGATGCGCTGGTCGAGCAGGATGGCCAGAAGCAATCCGAGCGCGCAGCAGATGATGATGTAGAGGAGACCGAAAATGACCAAGTTTTCGACGGCCGTGTCCCACGCCCTGATACGGAACAGGTTCTCGTAGTTCTTCCAGCCGACCCATCCGAAGGTCGGCAGGATCCGGCTGTCGGTAAAGGACAGGTAGAGCGTGAACAGGATGAAGCCGTAAACGAAGATCGCGACAATGGCGACAGTCGGGCTCAACACGATTTTGGGTAAAGCGTCACGCAGTCTGTCAACAACGGAACCGCGTGGGTTCGCCGCTTCAGAAATAGACATCTCAGGCCCCCGGTTGCCGGAAAGCGGTGCGGAGGCACCGCTTTCCGTAGGGTATTTACTTGTTGATTTGAACGGCGGTCACGAGTTCATCGACAGCGGTTGCACTGTCATACTCGCCGTTGAAATGCGCCGTGATCACATCATACATGGCGTTCTTGACGGCAGCCGGGTTGGCGTGGCCGTGAGCCATGGAGCCGTAAAGATTGCCGCTGTCGGCAGCCTTTTTGAGATCGGCCATGCCCTTCTTGCCGCAGGCGTCGAAGGCTTCGTTGGAAACGTCCGTACGGGCCGGGACGGATCCCTTGACCACGTTGAACGCGGACTGGAAGCTCGGCGACAGGATCGCGGTTGCGAGCGCAGCCTGCTCCTTGCCGACTTCGGACCCCTGGGCAAACATCGCAAACTGGTCGGCGTTGAAGGTGACCTGGTCCTGCGTGCCCGGGAAGCGGAAGCACAGGAAGTCCGTGTCAGGCTGCTTGCCGGCGTTGAGGAATTCACCCTTGGCCCAGTCGCCCATCATCTGGAAGGCTGCGTCGCCGTTGATGACCATTGCAGTCGCCAGGTTCCAGTCGCGTCCGGAGAAGTTGTCGTCTACATAGGACCGGATCACGGCCATGCGGTCGAAGGTTTCCTTCATCGTGTCGGAGCCGAGGGTTTCCTCGTCAAGGTCGATGAACGCCTTCTTGTAGAAGTCCGGACCGCCGGTCGACATGGCCACGGCGTCAAAAACGGTAGCGTCCTGCCACGGCTGTCCGCCATGTGCGATCGCGGTCTTGCCGGAGGCTTTCACCTTCTCAAGAGCTGCCACGAACTCGTCCCATGTGGTCGGGACCGCAATGCCGAGTTCATCGAGAACGGCCTTGTTCGCCCAGACCCAGTTGGTGGAGTGCACGTTTACCGGTGCGGACACCCACTTGCCGTCGTGCTTGGCAAACTGCTGCAGTGCTTCCGGAACGACGTCATCCCAGCCTTCAAGACCGGCCTGGATGTTCAGGTCGGCAAGCGCGCCTTCGTTGGCCCAGTCCAGAATGTCGAAGCCGAGCATCTGTACCGCTGTGGGCGGGTTGCCGGACGTCACGCGGGCGCGCAGCACGGTCATGGCCTGCGAGCCGCCGCCACCGGCGACCGGCATGTCCTGCCAGCCGATGCCCTGGCCTTCCAGGTCCTGCTTCAGAACGTTCAGCGCGGCGGCTTCACCACCGGATGTCCACCAGTGCAGAACTTCAACGTCTTCTGCCTTAACGGCCGTGCTTGCTGCCATAAGAGCGGCTGCCGCCGTCATCATCGTCAATTTACGCATGGATTTCCTCCCTTTACGTGCCTGTCGTCGTCAAGAGCGCCGAACATTCGCGCTCGCTCGTCACGCAACGCCTATTGTAACGTTGCAAACCCGGTGCATGTCAATCTTTTAATATTTTCTCTTTGAGAATAAATTATTTGTTTTTTTACATGCAGTTAATTTGAAATCAGTGATTTTGCATCGCAGCATCTTTCTTTGTTGCAACGTTTTAAATTCCCTGATTAGACTTGTCGGACCGTATGAGCTACAAGCCTCTGGTTGAGGGGAGCGGGCATGTCGCAGAAAAACGCTGGAACGACGATGGAAGGGGCTGCCGAAGGGCACGCGCGCCCGACATTGCGTACGGTTGCGGCCGAAGCGGGCGTCGCCGTGACGACGGTTTCGCGCGCGCTCGCGGACGACCCCAGGATCGCCGAGACCACCCGAAAGCGGATCTCCGCGATCGCCGACAAACTCGGCTATGTTCCCAACCGCGCCGCCCAGAGACTGCGCACCGGACGAACCAAGGTCATCAGTCTTCTGATCAATCCGAGACACGAGTTCCTGAGCTTCACCTCCGAGTTTCTCGGCGGCATGTATGAAGGGCTCAGCGGGACCGGCTACTCCATCAACATCACAGCGGACAGCCTCGGCGATGACCGGCTTGAAACCATCCGCAACATCCGCCGTCACTCCCTGGCCGATGCGATCGTGTTCACCAGAACCGAGTGTTTCGACGACCGGGCGCGTTACCTGCTTGAGCACGACTTTCCGTTCGTGACGCATGGGCGTACCGATTTCATGACGCCGCATCCCTTTGTCGATTTCGACAATGAAGCCTTCGTGCGCATGGCGATTGCGCGTCTCGTGGAGAAGGGACGCAAGCATATCTGCATCGTCATGCCGAACGAGAAATACACGTTCGGACAGCATCTGCGCTTCGGTGCGCGGCAGGCGGCGACCGATCACGGCATGAAGCTGACGATCCCGACCGAGGTCGATCTGGACAGCGAGCCCGACGACATCGCAGCGACCCTGCGCATGTTGCACACCGGACCGGACGCGCCGGACGGTTATGTCTGTGTCGGTGAGGTCAGTGCCCTGATCACGCTCGCGTTTCTCAACGACATGGGACTGGCTGAGGGGCAGGATGTCGACGTCGTCGCCAAGCGGGCGTCGCCGATTTCCAACCACTTCCGGCCGCGTATCGAAACGATCGACGAGGATCTGCGCGCGACGGGCCGGGCGATGGCCAAGGTTCTCCTTGACCGCATTTCCGGCGCACCTGTCGAAGACCTGCAGGTTCTGCTGCAGCCCGAGGGACCTTTCTCGATTTCGAGATAGAGCCGTCATGCCGGCACCCACGGATCGCGCGATTTGCCGATTTTCATGGTGACCGTTTTTGCTTCCAGGAACTCGTCGAGACCGTATTTGCCGAGCTCGCGTCCCTGTCCGCTTTCCTTGTAGCCGCCAAAGGGCAGCTCTGCGAAACCGTCCATCCAGGTGTTGGTCCAGACGGTGCCGGCGTTGGCGCGGCGGGCGAACTCCAGGCAGGTATGCACGTTTTCGCTCCAGACGCCTGCCGAGAGGCCGTAGTCGGCATCGTTGACCAGGTCGATGGCTTCATCAAGCGTCCTGAAAGTCAGAACCGAGAGCACGGGGCCGAACACTTCCTCGCGCGCGATGGCCATGGAACCGGCCACATTGGTGACGACCGTCGGCTGATAGAACTGGCCGTTCAGGCCCGGGACATCCAGAGCACTGCCGCCGAGCGGCACGTTGGCACCAGCCGCCTTTGCGTCCTGAACATAGCTGTCGATCTTCTTCTGATGCTCGGGCGTGATGATCGCGCCGACCTTGGTCGACGGATCCAGCGGGTCGCCGAACGGAACCTTGCGCGACAGGGCGATTGTCCGGGCGACGAATTCGTCCGCGATGTCCTCGTGCACAATGATGCGGGAACCGGAATTGCAGCATTCCCCGGCATTGAAATAGACGCCGAACGCGACTGCGTCGGCGGCATTTTCCAGGTCGGCATCGGGAAAGATCACCTGCGGGTTCTTGCCGCCCAGTTCAAGGGATACCTTCTTCAAGGTTCCGCTTGCCGCCTTGACGATGGCCTTGCCGACGCCTGTCGAGCCGGTGAAGGTCACCATGTCGACGCGCCTGTCCTGGGTCATTGCCGTTCCAACCGGATCGCCAAAGCCCAGAACGATGTTCACCACACCTGCGGGAAGACCGGCTTCAAGCAGGAGCTCCCCCATGATGACCGTTGTCGCGGGTGTCATTTCGGAAGGCTTGATCACCGCCGTGCAGCCGGCCGCGAGCGCGAAGGGAAGCTTCTGGGAGACGATCAGGAAGGGGAAGTTCCACGGCGTGATGATGGACACCACGCCGATGGGTTCCTTCAGCACCAGGCCGAGAAAGTCGCTTCCAAGCGAGTTGTGGCTTTCCCCATGCATGGTGCGCGCGAGCGAGGCGGCGAAGCGCCAGATATCGGCGGCCCCCTCGATCTCCGCCTTCGCCTGGCTGATCGGCTTGCCGGACTCGAGCGTTTCCATGAGAGCGATCCGCTCCCGGTCCCGGTCGATCAGGTCCGCAACTTTCAGCAAAAGCGTGGCGCGGTCCTTGCCGCTCGTGCGTGACCAGCGTCCCTTGTCAAAGGCCAGCCTGGCGGCGGCGATTGCTGCGTCCGCGTCAGCCTTGCCACCCTTGCTGGCGATCGTCACCACGGACCCGTGCGACGGCGATGTTCTTTCGAAGGTTGCCGCATCCGCGCTGACACGCCAGGCACCGTCGATCATGTGACGGGCGACGAAAGGCTCAGCTGGAATCTTTGCTTCACTAATGGAGACGACGTTGAGATCACTCATCATTAATTCCCAGGAAATTCCGGTTTGCGTTTTTCGCGGAAGGCGGCGACGCCTTCCGTACGGTCTGCCGTCTGGCCGATCATGCCTGCGCCGAGCGCTTCGACCATGGCGCTGCGGTCTTCGCCGGCAGCCGCGTGGATCATGTATTTGGCAACTTCGATGGCACACGGGGACTTGCCCGCGAGAGCTTCCGCCAGTTCAAAGGCCCTTGCGCGCGGGTCGTCTGCGAGTTCTGCGGCAAATCCGACGGCATGTGCGCGTTCGGCGGAGATCCTGCGGCCGAAGAGCGCCATTTCCTTAACCATCGGTTCGCCCAATAGGCGGATGAGGCGCTGTGTGCCGGACCACCCGGGAACAATGCCGACGGAGGCTTCGGGAAGGGCCAGCGTCGCGTTCGGGGCCATCACGCGGATATCCGCGGTCGCGGCAAATTCCAGGCCGCCACCGAAGGCGTGGCCACCTATCGCCGCGACGGTCGGCTTAGAGAGGCGGGCGACGCGATCGAACAGCCGGTGGCCCTCCCGCACCCAGTGCCGGGCGAAGTCCCAGGGCCCGAGTTCCGACCAGGCGATGATATCCGCGCCTGCGCAAAAGGCCTTCGAGTCTTCGGCGCTGATGACGACTGCCCGAATGGCGGGATCTTTTTCGATGGCGGCGCAATGCGGCTCGATCGCCGCCAGCATGTCGGTGGTGAAAGCGTTGAGCTTCGCCGGGTTGTCGAGCCGGAGTTCGGCGACCGGGCCGTCAATGATGAGATGAAGCGCGCTCACAGGTGCAGCTCCATCGCTTCACGCCGCAAAAGCGCTTTCGGCATTTCCTTCAGATCGTTGGCAAGCCGGACACGGCCCGCGGAGGCATCGACGATGTCACGCTGCGCGTCGATGCCCGGCATGATTTCGGTCGCAAGCAGGCCGCTGTCCGTCAGCTGGATGACGCAGCGCTCGGTGACATAGAGGACTTCCTGTCCGAGTTCCCGCGCGCGGCGGCCGGAGAAGGTGACGTGTTCGACCTCGTCCACCATCTTGGTGAACTTGCCCGGAGACTTCACAGTCAAACCCTCGTCGGTCAGGTCAAGGTCGGCGCCTGCTTCGAACAGCCCCGAGAAGACGATCTTGCCGGCATTTGCGGTGATGTCGACGAACCCGCCGCAGCCGGCCGTCAGGTAGGGCTTCTTGCCGAGCTTTGAGACGTTGACGTTGCCTTCAAGGTCGATTTCCAGGAAGGACAGAAACGAGACGTCAAAACCGCCGCCCTGGAAATAGGTGAATTGCTGCGGCGAAGGCATGTAGGCATCGGCGTTTGACGCGCAGCCGAAGGCGAAGCCCGTCAGCGGCATGCCGCCGGTGGCGCCTTGCTCGATGGCCCAGGTGACCGCCTGTTCCTGTCCGGCCTCCAGGAGGACGCGCGGCACCATGGCGGAAATGCCGAAGCCGAGATTGGCGGTCTGCCCCCTGCTCAGCTCCATCGCGGCGCGCCGGGCGACGACTTTCTCGATACCGTGTTCTGCAAGGGAAAAACTCGACCAGGGACGCATGATCTCGCCGGAGATCGCCGGGTCGTAGTCGGTTTCCGTTGTCTGGCGCTGGTCCGGATCCACGACCACGAGGTCGACGAGATGTCCCGGCACGCGAACATCATGGGGCCGCAGCGATCCGGACGCGGTCACGCGCTTCACCTGGGCAATGACGAGACCGCCGTGGTTGCGCACGGCAATTGCCTGCTCCAGCCCGCCGAGATAGGCGCCTTCATGTTCGTAGGTGAGATTGCCGAGCTCGTCCGATGTGGTTGCGCGGATGATGGCGACATCGGGAACGATATTCGGAAAATGAAGCCAGGTTTCGCCGCCGAGTTCAATCCGGGTAACGATCGGCTTTCCGGCGGCAACGTCGTTCATGGCGCAGCCTTGGCGGATGGGATCGACAAATGTGTCCAGCCCGACCTGTGTCATCACGCCGGGGCGGCGTGCGGCGACGTCCCGGTGCATGTCGAACAGGATGCCGGAGGGAACGTTATAGGCGGCGACGCGGTTGTCGACCAGCATCTGCCAGATGTCCGGCATCGGCAGGGAAGACGGCCCGGAGGGGTAGGAGCCCGCGATGATCGTCGACAGGAGACCGTCCTTCGCAATGTGGTCGATCCCCTTGATCCCGTACATGTCACCGGCGGCAATCGGGTGGATTGTCGTCAGGTTCCTCGGGTGCCCCTCCTTGTCGAACCTCTCGCCGATGGCTTGAAGAACTTTGTCGGGGCACCCGAGGCCGGAGGAAGAGGAAACCGTGACGACGGCATCATCCGCGATTTTCGCGACAGCTGCTTCGACGGTGACAATCTTGGAAGACATGGGTCAGAATCCTCCGTAGTCGACGCGTTCGGTCTTGCCGCTCTGCGCGGCCAGGCGAACGGCATGGGCAACGGCCAGGGACTTGATGCCGTCAACACCGTCGGCAGAGGGCTTGCCGTTTCCGCGGACGGCATCGGTGAACAGGCCGAGGGCACGGTGATAGAGGTTGTGGGTCCGGAACGGGACATCGCTCTCGCCACCGGCGTCAACAAGCCTGATTTCCCCGACCGGCTGCTGGGTCATGACGTTGCGGGCGAATATCGATCCTTCCGTCCCGTGAAACTCGATGCCGGTGCCGGCAAACCCGTGGGTGAAGCTTTCGTGGGTCTGCACCATGGTGCCGGACGGCATGGACCAGACAGACATGACGCTGTCCTCGACACCTTCGCCCATCCCGGAGGTTCCGGCTTTCGCCACCACATCAACCGGGTCTTCGGAGAGGTGAAAGCGGATGGTGTCGGCATCGTGGACAACGATATCGGGGATGACACCGCCACCCGCAGCCGCATCGTTGATCCGCCAGCCGCGCAGGTGCTCCGGCAGATTGACCGCGTGAAACACCCGGGCGCTCAAGACCCTGCCGATCCGTCCGGAAGAGATGAGGTCTCTTATGGCCAGATGCGAGCCGGCGTTGCGCAGGTGATGGTTGGTCGCGAAAACGACACCCTTTTCACGCGCCGCACGCACCATCTCGACGGCATCTTCAAGCGTCATCGCCAGCGGTTTTTCGCACAGGACATGCTTGCCGGCCGCGATTGCCGCCATCGCCTGGGGATGGTGTTTTTCGTTCGTGGTGGAAATGTAGACGGCGTCGACGGTGTCGTCTGCCAGTTGGGCGTCCAGATCGGTGAAACTCTCCGGTATGGCGTTTTCCTGAGCGAAGGCCGCGCCTCTTTCCGCATTCGAGCTCAGAACAGAGCAAACTTCGGCCCCGTCCTGATTGCGGATCGCATCGATGACATATCCGGATGCAATTCGGCTCGCACCGATCAGGGCCCAACGCATGCATACCTCCCGAGATTTTTTGGAACGTTCCAATTTCTTGACGGCATAAAACTTGGAACGTTCCAATTTGTCAATAGAGAGAATGGGAAAAATCGGTGTTTTTGCTTTCAAGCGGCCCGGGACCGTCGCGTCACGCGCCGGTCGGGTGTCCGGTCCGGCGCCTCAGATGGAGGCGACGGCCTTGAGGGGAAGTTTCGGTGTCCGTGCCAGACGCTGCGCAGGTTTGCCCGGCAGGAGCCCTCTGGAAACAACGATCGCGATCGCGTGTTCCCGGGTCTTCGCACCCAGCTTGCGCCGCGCGTTCCGGATGTGAAATTCAACCGTGATGGGCGCAATTCCGAGGATCGCCGCAATCCTTTGTGGCCGTTCACCCACGGCAAGCTGTTGCAGGCACTGGATTTCGCGGTGTGTCAGGTGTTCCGGTTCAAAGTCATCCGTTTCAACGTCGGTCAATCTGTATCCTCCGCACCGCCGAATTTGCACATCTCATTTTCGCTAACAGAGGGCTTCCCCGAAGGCATGACCAATTTTGGGTATGCCGTTGATTGCACCGGCGCGGGTGCTACATTCGACTGGACCATTGAAGAAATTTTCATCGTCATTTTCTGAAGACAGGGGCGTGGACGCAGTTTGAGCGATTCAGGAAAAGGACCCGATCCGGCGCGGCTCGATGACATGATTGCGCACGCTTACAGCGCCATTCTCGATCAGGACAAGTTCGATGAGTTGATCCATCTGGCGGAGGGCAGCCTCTCGGATCCGAGCGCGCGCAAGGAACTACTCCGCCGCAAGCGCGACATCGAAACGCATTTCGAGACGGCGGAACAGTTGCTGTCGAACCTGCCGAAACCGGTCGTGGAGGCCGATCGCCCGGAATTGGCCATCGGGACGGACCTGAAGGTCACGAAAGCCAACGACCTTGCCGAAACACTGCTGGGCGCAATGTCGGGTACATCGCTTGAAGACCTGCCGATCGATGACGACGGTCTGCAACTTGTCCGTGACGCCGTGTCCGGGAGACTGAGCGACTGGCCCGTTGTCCGCATACCGAAGCAGGGAACCGGCAAGCAGGTCCTGCTGGCGCTGACCAGGACCGAGACAACGTCTTCCGTCCCGGAGTGGCGCCTGTGCGGGGTTGAAAGCCTCTGGCGCCCCGGCGCAAGTCTTGCCATGCAGAGCCTTTACGGTCTGACACCGTCGGAAACCGATGTCCTGTCGCTCCTGGTCGGTGGGCACGCGCCGTCGGAAATTGCCGAGGCACGAAACAGGTCAGTCGAGACGGTGCGGCAGCAGATCAAGTCGATGATCATGAAGACACGGTCGCGCGGCAGCGGAGAGCTGACCGATCTTGCCAAAGCGGTCGCGGCATCATCGAGCAGACGGTCTACGGGCGTGCACAGAGCTGCGAACTCGGCACGGTTCAAAGTGGAACTCGCGGACGGGCGCAAGCTGGATTATCTCGAACAGGGGGCGCCCGAGGGCAGGACCGTCCTGTTCCTGCACGGTTGTCTTTGCGGCAATCGCATGCCGAACGCCGCGGCCCGCCACTTTGCACAGTCCGGCATCCGCTTTCTGTCTCCGGCACGTCCCTGGCACGGGCAGAGCGACGGGCATGACATTTTGCTCCTGGACCCGAAGCGCTACGCCCATGACCTGCGCCAAATGCTCGATCAGCTTGACGTGGACAGGGTGTCGCTGGTCGCCTTTGACGTCGGCAGCATCTTCGCGCTTCTGTGTCTGCCTCAACTGCAGGACCGCGTGTCCGAGCTTCTTTGCGTCTCAGCGCAGCCACCGATGCGCTCTTTCCAGGATTTCGCCAGCGCGCCACCGCAACAGAAACTATTCGCAATCCTGCCGCGCGTATCCGTGTCCCTGCTGAGCTACATGGCGAAGATCGGCGACAAACGGCTCAAACGTGATGGCCCTGGCGGCTTTGCGCAAACGGTTTTCGGGGGCGCACCTGCGGATCTGGATGCCTGTCAGGACCCGCATCTTCTGGACCTATTCTGGCAGGGCCACCTGTTCCATGTGGAAACCGGGTCCGACAGCTTCATCAACGATTGCCGGTTCGTGGCCTCCGATTGGGAACGCAGTTTGCAGCCGGCAAACGTTCCCGTCCATTTCGTGCATGGAACCCAGAACCGGTCGATCCGGCCGGAGCGCATCCTGGCCTTCGCCGAACGGCTGGAGGCGCGGGTGTCGCTGGTGGAAAATGCCGGGCACAGCCTGCCGTTCAGTCACTGGAAGGACTGGGTCAGGTTCCTGGACGCCACCGGCTGCCAGTGACCTAAGGGAATCGATAGCTGTCCTTGCAGCCAACCGCATGTTTTCCTAACGGCGTTAGCCGATCCAAGGACGATTGCGAATGCATGCGCTTTTTTCCAAACTGTTTTTTCTATGTTTTTTAATATCTTGCACCCTGTCGCCGCTGAGCGCGCAGGAGCTTTCGCCTGGGCGCGCGATGTTCGTGTTCGACGGCTCGGGGTCGATGTGGGGACAGATCGACGGGCAGGCGAAGATCGTCACGGCGCGCGAAACGCTTGCCCGCGTGGCGACGCAATTGCCGCCGGACCTGGAAGTCGGTCTGGTTGCCTACGGCCACAACCGCAAGGGAGATTGCAACGACATCGAGACGCTTGTGCCGATCGGGCCAGCCGCAACCCAATCAGGTGCGCTGGTTTCGTCGGTGCAATCGCTCAATCCGAAAGGCAAGACCCCGCTTACAAGGGCCGTCAGGCGCGCAGCTGACGTATTGCGCTATCAGGAAGACAAGGCGACGGTGATCCTGATCACGGACGGTATTGAAACCTGTGAGGCTGATCCCTGCGCCGTTGCATCGGAGCTGGAAGCGCTCGGCATCGATTTCACCGCGCATGTCATCGGGTTCGGCCTCACCGCGGAAGAAAGCGGCCAGGTCGCCTGTCTTGCCGAAAACACCGGCGGACTGTTCCTGAATGCCGACGATGCGGCCAGTCTTGGCGAAGCGCTTCAGCAAACCGTTGCCCTGGCTCCGGCCCCCGCTCCCGCGCCGGCGCCACCGGCGGCGTCTCTTTCCAAGAACATCTCCGTTTCGGTCAGCCTGGAAGAAGGGGCGCAGGCGCTGACCGACGCCGACGGTGTGCGGGTTTTCTGGAGTGCCGTACCGGAGGGTGGCGGCGAGGAAATCACGCTGCTGGCCCTGCCGCGTTTCAGCGCAAGGCTGGAGCCGGGCTCCTATCTGCTGACGGCCCGGACGGACAGGGGCAGTTCGGCGTCCGAACGCATCACCGTGTCCGACACCGAGCTGACGGACGTCAATCTCGTGCTGGGAGCCGGACAGCTCGACCTCGCGGCGATCATGGCAAACCAGGACATCAAGCTGTCGGACGTGGACTTCCGCTGGGACATCGAAAACCGGGTCACGGGCGAGACGTTTTCCGCCTACACGCAAAACCTCGTCGCGGTTGTTCCCAGCGGCCAGTATCGGGCAAGCCTTGTCATCACGCGGCTCGACAAGATGTCGCCCGGCAGTGTCGACATCGACGTTCCGACCGGGAAAACGGTTCAGGCCGAGATCATTGCGGCGACCTCGAAAGTTCTGTTCCGCGCCTTCAACCGGGACGGCAGCGAGCTGACGACATTCGATGTCAGGTTCCAGATCTATGAAGGCGAAAGCACCGAAAACAACGACGAATTCCTCGCCATGCGGATCGGCGGCGATCCGATCCTGCTCTTGCCGGGCCGATACGCCGTGCGCGTGGAGGCCTGGGACAAGAGCAAGCGGGATCCCGTGGTCGAAGTGGTCGACATCGCGCCGGCAGCGGACCAGACGATCGACCTCGTGTTCCCATGAGCGCGCAGACCACATTCTGGGATCCGTTTGAAGCGCGCATTCAGCCTGCTGTAGAGGCCCGGCTGGAACGCGCGAAGCCTCTGTTGCCTGCGCCGTTCAAGAAGCTGGAAGTGCCGCTCTTCCTGCTGTCGGTTCCAGGTTTCCTCTTCGCCATCTTCAGTGACAGCCTGAGGCCCCTCGGGTTTATTCTGGTGACGGTCGGAATTGCCGGCGGTTTTGCCATCGATCACCTGACCGGTGCATCGAGGGATAGGCTGAACCGTCTCCGCTCGGCCGCAGAGACGCTCGGGTTTCGGTTCCGGGCGAAGATCCCGGACATCCGCATGCAGAAGATCCGGCAGCAGATCCCCGAAGTGTTCAAGTTGCGGGTCGGCGGGTCGATCCCCCTCGTGGTCGAAAGCGAAATGTGGGGCGTGGCGGAGAACGGGACCCCCTTGTGGGTCGGTCTCGGAGCGCATTCCTCGACCGCGCTGTTCGGCGGACCGAAGCAGAACACCGTGTCGCCGGGTGCAGGTGCCCAGGGCAATGTCCTGATGATGGTCGCCGCTTACCGGCTGGATCGCGATACCTCGGTCCGGCTCGTGCTGATGCCTGAAAATCTGAGTGCGGTCGGACCGCTCGACCGGGATCTGAAGACCGAGAGCATCGCGTTCAACAACGCCTTCAACATCCGCGTGAGCGAACGGGAAGACAAGGGCCGGCTCGACCGGCTCTCGGTCGAAACGCTGCAGGTCCTCACACCCGCGCTCCAGACCAGGCTTCTGGACCTCGCGGACAGGTACGCGGCGCGGGTCATCATCGACAGGGACAGCGTCTATTTCGCCGGCTTCCGGAACCTGCAGAGCATGGACGATGCGGCACTGAACGCCTTCGTCCAGGAGGCCGTCGGCGATTTTGCCGAAGCGTCCGTTTCCTTCAAACACTACGCGGAGTGAACTCGCCATGACGGTTGTGCTGATATTGATGCTTCTGGTGGCCGTGGTCGCCGGAACCTATGTGCTCTGCTACAATTCACTGATGGCCGCGAGCTTCCGCGTGGACGAAGCCTGGTCGGGCATTACGGTCCAGCTCAAGCGTCGGCATGCGCTTGTGCCCAATCTGGTTCAGGCCGCGCGAACGGCCCTTGGCCACGAACAGGCAATTCTCGACAAGATCGTATCGGCAAGGACCGCCGCCCTGGAAGCGATGGCCACCGACCGTCACGCCGACATCGCCCTGGCCGAGGCGGGATTGAGCCAGGCGCTCGGACAGCTGTTTGCCTATACCGAAGACAATCCGGAAATCACCGCAAACGAGAACCTCGCCCTTCTGCAAAAGCAGCTGGAGGAAACCGAGGATCAGGTCGCCGCCGCGCGCAGGATCTACAACGGAAACGTGCAGGCCTACAACACGCGGGCCGCCTCCATTCCGTGGAACTTCGTCGCGGGTCTCAACGGGCTCAAACCTTCGGAGATGTTCCGCCTGGATGACGCGGAGATGAAGCTTGTGTCGCAGGATCCTTCCGTCGAAGACCTGCAGCTCGCCGTCCCGCCCCAACGCGAGAGGACGTGAACTGATGAAGCGGATTTTTCTTAGCGCCGCGTTCCTGCTGCTGGCTCTTTCTCCGGCGGCAGCGTCGCCGGAGACCTGTGTCGCCTCGGCTCCGAGCGGGAACTCGTTGCGGGTCTATGATGCGCCGTCAACGAATGGTCCGGTGCTCGGCGGCATCGGCGTCGGAACCTGCGGCATCAACGTGACGAACCAGTGCGAAGGCACGATGTGCGTCATTGCGTTTCCCGGTCTCAACGGCTGGGTCGACATGCGGCACATATCCAACAGCCCGGTTCAGGCACCCGGCCTGATGACCTCGGCAGACGTTCTCGGGACCTATATTTACGGTGTCACCGGAGGCAGCGGCAAGGTGACGGCCGCCGGGGTGACGCAGCCGACACCCGTTGACGCGACCGGGACGGTCAGGATCGAGAAATCCTCGCCAACCTCCGCCACCCTCGTCCTGCCGCGCGAAGTGACCGATGCGCCGATCCGCCTTTCGGGAAGCGGCGCCGGACCCTGGACAGGCGGGTTCGGCAGCTGGGGTGGCATGCCCATGAACGTTTCGGTGCGTTTCGACGGGCTGGGCAATGCGTCGGCGAGCCTCGTTCTGGTCGGGCAAAACCAGATTGCCTCCATGGAGATCAGTCTGAACCTTGCGGTTCAGACCCTGCCGTCCGGATCGCAACCGGCAGTATCTGCACCGGCGCCCGGAAGCGGGCCGGTCCCCAATCCTCAGCCTCCTGCTGCCGGTGGCGGCAATCCATGCGTGGAGCTGGCACGCATTACCGCCATCATCAACCGGCAGGCGGGAACCCGGCAGGTGCAGGATCTGCGCGGCATTTATGTCATTGCGGGTGTGAAGAGCACCGATGCGACCGGCGATCCCGGTGCGTGCCGGAGAGCGCTCGACCTGATCGCACAGAATGAAGGTCTCTGGAAATTGGCCGAAAACGGCGGCGTCGGCAGTACCGCGGCCGCTCCCAGCGAAGCCGTTCCAGTGCCCCGGCCGAGCCCGAAGGAAGCTCCGGCGGGCACCGGTTCCCAGTCCGCTCAAACGATCGCGCCGCCGGCGGGTGCAGCGGTCGGCGATCCGGGCATCGGCGCTGCCGGGCAGGGTGCCCTGCTGGCGGAAGCCTGCGTGATCCTGCAGCCTGCCGTCAGTCCCCTTCTGCGCGGGACGTCTCGCGAGACGCGGTCCGCCGTTTTGAAGATCCTGGCGGTTCAGGGCATCGTCAGCGTTGCGTCGGCGCAGCCGAGGCAATGTGCCTTCGTCCTGGCGGAGCTGATCGCCGCCGGACTGATTGCAAACGACAACCGGCCCTGGGCAATGCTGGCGCAATCAGGCGGCGCGGCGCTTGTGCAACAAGGCGAGGACCCGGCGACGATGATTTCAGGCGGTGTCGAAATCGGAATCGACCCGAGCGATTTCATTCCGGAATTCAACCCGGAAGGGCAGGTCGGTCAAACCGCTCCTTCCGGAGTTGCCCAGAGCGCCGGCCCGGCTGCCGGCAATCCGTGCATTGAACTCGGCAACGCGATGATCGTCACGATCCGGCTGGGCTTTGCCGCCGATATCGACGGCTTTGCCGCCATCTTGAAGAAACACCGCGTCGAGACGCTGGACCCCAGCGGCGCCCGGATCTGCCAGAATGCGTTGGCGGATGCCAGGCAGGCCGGACTTGTTCGATAATCCACTTGCCCGGAGCTGAGCGATGCCCCCTTTGTTTTCAAAGCTGTCCGTTGTTCTCGTCTGCCTGTTTCTTGCAGGCATGGACACAAGAACCGCTTCGGCTCAGACCGCCGCCTCCGATCCGGCGGAAACCGCCGATCTGCCCGGTTTCGGTGTCTGGGGCCCTGCCTACAGGCTTCGGAATGTTCCGGACGGCATGCGTCTTGTCGTGCGGGCGTCGGGGGATCGCGGGGCGGCAACCGTCGGCAGTCTCTCAAGGTCGGCCAGCGAAATTCTCGTCCTGAACTGTTTCCCCGAGATCGTGCCGCTTGATTTTGAAGATGCAAGTCCCGAGGCCAAACGTGAAATGCTCGGGGGCGTGTGGTGCCGGATCGACCATTATGGCATGACCGGTTTCGTTCCCGGAACTTATCTCGATCCGATCCTCGGCCGCTGATTTCAGCATGTGGCGGGGCGAAGAGGCTGTCTTGAGGATCAACCGCGTTCCGTCGGCCAGCTTGCGTGCAGGGCATCGATGACAAAGGCATGTGCGTGACGCTTCCCGAATGCGTCCTGCAGATGCGGATGATCCGCCGGTAGCTCAGGGTGTTCGTGTACCAGGATCCTGCTGTCCGCCAGCGGCCAAAGCTTCAACGCGGCCAGCATTCCGACGATTGCCAGACCGGCATGTGCGAGCATGGTCGTCTGAAGTCCGGCACTGGTACCCAGCCAGCCGGCGAGCGGATAGGCGATCAGCCAGCAGCCATGCGAAAGTGCGAACTGGGCGGCGAAGACCATCGGTCTGTCCTCCGCATGCGCGGAATTTCGCAGCAGGCGGCCCGAAGGCACCATGATTGCAGAACTTGCGGTTCCCATGATGAACCAGGCACCGAGCAGGAGCGGCCAAAGTTCCTGCGGTTGCAGTCCCGTCGAAACGGCCGCAAATGCAAGCAGAACGCATGGCAGGACACATGCGCCCGACAGCATCACGCTTCGGTCGCTCACCGTCCTCAGCAGGCGGGGAAGGGCAAGCGCGGCTACCATCGAGCCACCGCCATAGGCCGCCATGGCAAGGGCAAGATCCGTGTCGCTGCCGCCGAGCAGGCTCTTGACCACCACGACGGAATTCACGATCACGATGGCGCCCGCGGCGGCAACGGTCAGGTTGAGCGCGAGCAGGCCCTGCAGCCTCGGTGTCTGCAGATAGATGCGCATGCCCTGCGAGATCCGCTGCCAGGGAGAGGTGTCGCGTGCTGCTGCAATGGCCGGAAGCGTTACCGTGAGAACAAGGCCCGCGGAGACCAGGAAACCGGCGACGGTGCCGCTGAAAAGCCAGTGATACCCGACAAGGCCGATCAGGACAGCCGCGACAACCGGGCTGAGAAGGTTCTCAAGATCATAGGCCATGCGCGACAGCGACAAGGCGCTGGTATAGTCCTCTTCGTCCTTGAGGATATCCGGGATCGTCGCCTGAAACGCCGGGGTGAATGCGGCCGACGCGGACTGCAGAACAGCAATCAGGAGGTAGATCTGCCAGACGGCATCCACGAAGGGCAGCGCAACGGCCGTCGCTGCGCGCACGAGATCAAGGCCGACCAGCCATGCCCTGCGCGGAAAACGGGATGCGAACCCGGCGGCGAGCGGCGACAGGGCCACGTAGACGATCATCTTGATCGCCAGCGCTGTGCCCAGCACGGCGCCCGCATCCGCTCCTGCCAGGTCATAGGCGAGAAGCGCGAGCGCGACCGTCATCAACCCGGTGCCGAAGAGCGCGATGACCTGGGCGGCGAAAAGATGACGGTATGTGCGATTGGCCAGAACGGTGAACATCTTTGACGCGCGGTGCCGGTTCGAGCAGGTTCCGATTGATGGATAGCACGCATCGCCGCACATCGCCAAACCGTGGCGCCTGCCTCCGGCGGCGCCTGGAGGCTACTCCACCGCAGCGACTTGCTTCGATCTATCGCCAAGATCGGTCAGGCGCGCGAACCAGCCTCGGCAGAGGTTATTGGAGCGCGACCCCGAATGGGGCTTTCTCACGTGCTGCGCGGTACCAGTCGACGATCTTGCGGCGCTCGTCTTCTTCCATGTAGGAGACATTCGCCGGCGGCATGGCGTTGGTGACGCCCGATTGCAGATAGATTTCGCGCGCCGCCCGCACGATATCGGCATCCGTTTCCAGGACCACGCCCTTCGGTGCCCAGTGGATACCCTCGTAGACGGGCTCGCGTGCGTGGCACATGGCGCAGCGGCCCGGGACGATGGATCTGATCTCATCAAATCCGGAGGCGCTCGCGTATACCTGTTCGGCGGGTGTCAGGGGACGGGTTTCCGAAGCTTCGTAGCTGCCGTCCTTCCACATGGGCAACATGCTCAGGTGAATGATGAAGATGAACAGGATGGCAGTCGCCAGCCAGGTCCACATGGGAGCCTTTCCGCCGGCGTGCTTGGTGTTGAAGTAGTGCCGGATGGTGACGCCCATCAGAAAGACAAGCGCGGCGATCACCCAGTTGTATTCGGACGCGAATGCGAGCGGATAGTGGTTGCTCAGCATCAAGAACACGACCGGCAGCGTCAGGTAGTTGTTGTGCATGGACCGCAGCTTGGCGATCTTGCCGTATTTGGCGTCCGGCGTGCGCCCGGCCTTCAGGTCGGCCACCACGATCTTCTGGTTCGGGATGATGATGAAGAACACATTTGCGGTCATGATCGTCGCCGTGAAGGCGCCGAGATGCAGCAGGGTGGCGCGGCCGGTGAAGATCTGGTCATAGCCCCAGCCCATCGCCACCAGCAGAATAAAGAGCAGGATCATCAGGATGGTCGGGTGGTCTCCAAGCGGCGACTTGCACAGAAAATCATAGACGAGCCAGCCGATCGAAAGCGATGCGGCGGAGATCAGGATGCCCTGCCACAGGGCGAGATCCGCTTTTTCAGGGTCGATCAGGTAGAGCTCGCCGCCGACCCAGTAGACGATCATCAGGAGGGCCGCACCCGACAGCCAGGTGGCGTAGCTTTCCCATTTGAACCAGGTGAGATGCTCCGGCATGTGTTCCGGCGCGACGAGATACTTCTGGATGTGGTAGAAGCCGCCTCCATGGACCTGCCATTCCTCGCCGAACGCACCCACGGGCAGGTGCGGCGACTTGCGCAGGCCCAGGTCCAGGGCAATGAAATAGAAGGACGAGCCGATCCAGGCGATGGCCGTCACGACGTGCAGCCACCTGACGGCGAATGCGAGCCATTCCCAGATGATGGCGATATCCAGCATGCTGTCCCTCCAGCCCTATGCAGGCACCCTAGAGCGGTGAATTTGAAGTTCGCATCAGTGCTGCAGCAGTCTCCGAAGCGAACTCAAAATTCGTAAACCGACCTAGGAACATAAACTTGCTTGTCACCTTCTTGAATCTGAAGTTCGTTCGAAGCCCGCTGCAAATGAGTCTAACTTCAGATTCAGGTGACTACGTTCCGGACCGACTTGTGAGTCCGTAACCTACTCTACCTTGATATTTTCTGGTATCTCGACATAATTCCGATCAGTTTCAAAAAAAACGGATAAATAGGGGCGTGGCCTACCTGGAGAATATTCGCACTTTCCTGCGTGTCTACGAGCTTGGCAACATGTCCGCCGCCGCGCGCGATCTCAGGATATCCTCCGCCGTTGCGTCCTCCCGGGTTTCGCAGCTCGAAGATCATCTGAATGTCCGGCTGTTCCAGCGCACGACCCGTGCGCTCAGTCCCACGGAACACGGCAACCTGTTCTATCGCGGGGCCACCAAGATCGTCGAAGCGGTCGAGGAAGCGGAAGCAGAAATCAGCAACGTGACGCGCTCGCCCCGGGGCACGCTCTTCATCGCGGCTCCGATCGGTATGGGGCAGCGGCTGATTGCACCGTCCATCCCCGCCTTCAAGGCGGCCAATCCGCTGATCGACATCCGTCTGCGGCTGTCGGACCGGAAAGTGGACCTGACCGGAGAAGGCCTCGATGCGGCCTTTTTCCTTGGTGTGCCGGAGGATTCGACGCTGAAAATCCGGAAGATCGCGGACTGCGTGCGGGTCCTGTGTGCGTCACCAGACTATATTGCCCGCAAAGGGGCGCCTGAAAGTCATGAAGACCTTGCGTCCGGCGCGCATGACTGTCTCAACATGCGATATCCGGGAGCCCCGGAATTCCAGTGGCCGCTTCAGACCGGCGGCGGGCTGAAGAAGGTCGCTGTCAGGGGACCGTTCGAGTCCGACCATGGCGATGTCCTGACCGAATGGGCCGTTGCCGGCCACGGCATCATATTGAAACCCGTCTTCGAGATCGCCGACCATCTGTCATCAGGAAAACTGGTTCCGGTCCTGGAAACCGAACCGCCGCTGCCGGTGCAGATGGCTTGCCTCTTCACGCATCGCAAGCGGCAGGACCCGAAGGTGCGGCTGTTTCTTGATTTCATGGTGGAGCAAATTCAGGCAGCGATTTGTGAAAAGGTGACAAGCAAGGTGCCATTCGACCGGTAAATCCGGCTGGTGACTTTGAAAGCACTTTCAATAATTTCCAGAAAGCCAATGCTCGTTATCTGCCTTATAAAGTTATGAACACAGGAGGCATGTTTTGAACCGCTACGCGCGCAATATGCGGGGCTATGGCCCCTTTCCGCCCGATCCCAAATGGCCGGGAGACGCCAGGGTCGCCGTTCAGTTCGTCCTGAACTACGAGGAAGGCGGTGAGAACAACGTGCTGCACGGTGATGCCGCCTCCGAGGCGTTCCTGTCCGACATACCCGGAGCGGCGCAGTGGGCAGGTCAGCGGCACTGGAACATGGAATCCATTTATGAATATGGCGCGCGGGCCGGGTTCTGGCGCCTGCACCGCCTGTTCACACGTGCCGGAATTCCGCTCACCATCTACGGCGTGGCGTCCGCGCTGGCGCGCAACCCGGAACAGGTCGAGGCGATGAAGGAGGCCGGCTGGGAAATCGCCAGTCACGGCCTGAAGTGGGTCGAGCACAAGGACATGCCGGATGTGGAGGAACGGGCCGCGATCGCCGAGGCCATCCGGCTGCACACGGAAGTGGTGGGTGACCGCCCGCGTGGCTGGTACACGGGTCGCTGTTCGGAGAACACCGTCCGGCTGGTCGCGGAAGAGGGCGGCTTCGACTATATCTCCGATACCTATGACGACGATCTGCCCTACTGGCTGGAAATTGGCGGGCGCGAGCAGCTGATCATTCCCTATACGCTCGAGGCCAACGACATGCGATTTGCCGTGTCGCCCGGCTGGAGCGATGGCGAGGACTTCTTCAACTACCTGAAAAACGCGTTTGACGCGCTTTACGAGGAAGGCGGGACCGACACGCCGAAGATGATGTCGATCGGTTTGCACTGCCGCCTGGTGGGACGGCCGGGGAAGATCATGGCGCTGCGGAAATTCATCGACCACATCCAGTCACACGAAGGTGTCTGGTGCCCGCGCCGGATCGAGATTGCCGAGCACTGGGCCAGACATCACCCGCCGCAACGCGGGCTGCAGCCAAGCCGCATGACACGGAGCGAATTCGTTGACCGGTTCGGCGGCATTTTCGAGCATTCCCCCTGGATCGCGGAGCGCGCGTTCGATCTGGAACTCGGACCGGCGCATGACTGCGCCGCCGGTGTTCACAACGCGCTTTGCCGCGTGTTCCGTTCCGCCAGCAGGGAAGAACGTCTCGGCGTCCTGAAAGCGCATCCGGATCTCGCCGGCAAGCTGGCGCAGGCCGGGCGTCTCACGGCGGAGAGCACATCGGAACAGGCAAGCGCGGGACTGGATCTCCTGACCGACGAGGAACGGGTGACCTTCACAGGCCTGAACGCCGCCTATGTCGAAAAACACGGGTTTCCCTTCATCATCGCGGTCCGGGATCATGACAAGGCTTCGATCCTGTCCGCATTCCAGCGGCGGATCGAGCATGACGGCGAAACGGAGTTTGCCGAGGCCTGCCGGCAGGTCGAGCGCATTGCCCGCCACCGCTTGACGGACCTGTTGCCGTGAGCGCGAAGACGATCACCGCGCGGGTTCTGACCGCAAAGGCATTTGCACCGTTCGGGGACGTGATCGAGCCTGACGGTTCACCCGACAAGATCATCAATCAGGGCATGTGCGGCCGGTTCCACGATCTTGCGCGCCTGGACTTCGGTTCGGGCCGCGCCGGCATCAGCCTGTTCGACGCCAAGGCCAGGACATTGCCCCATACCGTGGACATGGTTGAGCGGCACCCGGAAGGCAGCCAGGCCTTCATGCCCGTGGACGGGGTGCCGATGCTGGTCGTCGTGGCAGAGGACAAGGCGGGCCGGCCGGTCAACCTGAAGGCCTTCGCCAGCCAGCCCGGGCAGTCGATCAATCTTCACCGGGGAACCTGGCATGGCGTGCTGGCGCCCCTCGGAGAACCCGGGCGGTTCGTGGTGGTCGACCGGATCGGCGACGGCGACAACCTGGAAGAATTCTGGTTCCCGGACCCCTTTGTCGTGGACGCCATCGAGGGCTGAGACGCACGCGCCTCGGCGCTGCGGAAGCGGCGTCTTACCGCGCCGACATCAGCCGCGCCATGTCGATCATCCGGCGCGAAAAGCCCCATTCATTGTCGTACCATCCGAAAATGCGTGCCTGCCGGTCACTGGCCGACAGGGTTTCGGGCAGGGCAATGACGAGGGATTCCGGCCGTGTGCGCATGTCGGTGGAAACTACGCGGTCGCCTGTGAAACCGATCACCGGACTGCCGGCAAAGACCCGTTGCAGCATCTCGTTGACGGGTTCGCCGAGCGGCCGTTCCCAGGTCACGGTCAGGTCGACGGCCGACACGCTGATGGCCGGCACTCTCACCGCGGCGCCGGTGATGCGGCCGTTCATCCGCGGCACGACCTTGCCCACGAGTTTCGTTGCACTTGTCGTCGTCGGAACCATCGAGACCCCGCCGGCCCGGCTGCGTTCCAGCGGTCCGCGCGGCGCATCCACCATCGGCTGGCTGCCGGTGTAGCAGTGGATCGTGGTCATGTGCCCGGTGCCGATGCCGATGGCATCGTCCAGGCCGCGCAGCAGCGGTGCCAGCGCGTTGGTCGTGCAGGAACCGTTGGAGACGATCCGGTGCTTGCCGAGCTGCTCTTCGTTGGCACCCAGGACAAGCGTTTTTTCGGCCGCGCGCGAGGGACCGGAAATCAGGATGTTTTCCGCCCCGGCATCCAGGCCGCGCCGGGCGATCTCGCTGGTGTCGGCCTTGCCGGTGCATTCCATCACCACGTCGACGCCCGCCAGGTCGAGCGTGGAAAGATCCGCTTCGCGCGTGAACGGGATTTCCAGATCCCCGATTCTCAGGGACGCGTCGCCGGCGTCGACCGAGCCCGGATAGGGACCGAAAACGCTGTCGTATTTGAAAAGGTAGGCGCACGTCTCCAGCGGTGCAATGTCGTTGATGGCCGCGATGGTGACACCCTGGCCGTCAGGCAGGGTCAAGATCTGACGCAGGACAGTCCGGCCGATCCGGCCGAACCCGTTGATGACAATCCGCATGAGTACGACCTGTCTTTCGGTTCTCCATAGACGGAATACCATCGGAAATCCGGCATTCCGAAAGACTGCCTATCATGCTTTAAGCTACTGATCTCATTTATATTGTCCCTAGGGACAATTGCGCTTTCTCACCGGCCGGGATCAAAACGGCCGGCAGGACGGAGCGGCATGTGCCGGTTGACGTCCTTGTAGAGAAGATAGCGGAAGAGGCCTGGTCCGCCAGCATAGCAGGCCTGCGGGCAGAAGGCGCGCAACCACATGTAGTCGCCCGCTTCCACCTCGACCCAGTCCTGGTTGAGACGGTAAACCGCCTTGCCCTGAAGCACATAAAGGCCGTGCTCCATGACATGGGTTTCGGCAAACGGAATGACGGCTCCGGGCTCAAAGGTCACGATGTTGACATGCATGTCATGGCGAAGATCGGTCGGTTCCACAAAGCGGGTGGTTGCCCATTTTCCTTCTGTTCCGGGCATCGCCACGGGAGCGTTGTCGCTTTCATGCGTTACGAAAAACTCGGGTGCGCCGAGACCGTCGACGGCTTCATATGCCTTGCGGATCCAGTGAAAGCACACATTTGCGGAGCTGTTGTTCCGGAATGTCCAGTCCGTTGCCGGGGGCAGGAAAACGTAGCTTCCCTCGCGCAGCTCGAATGCCTGGCCGTTCACGGTCAGTGTGGCTTCGCCGTCGACAACAAACAGGACGCTTTCGGCGGCGTTGTCGGTTTCCGGTCTGACGGAGCCGCCGCCCGGGGCAACTTCCATGATGTATTGCGAGAAGGTTTCGGCGAAGCCGGACAGGGGCCTGGACAGTACCCAGAGCCGGGTGTCGTCCCAGAACGGCAGATAGCTGGTGACGATGTCGCGCATCGTTCCCTTTGGAATGACCGCATAGGCATCGGTGAAAACGGCACGGTCGGTCAGAAGGGTTTCCTGTCCGGGGTGACCGCCTTTCGGCGCAAAAAGAGTTTCTGACACGGCTTGATTGTCCCGTTGTTTGTTGCCCTCAGACTATGCCGCCCCGGCCCCGCAAGCGCCAGACGGCTTGCGCCATGAATAGCTGATGGAAATCCAAGAAAGTGATCCGGGTGCCGTGCACCCGTGGCGGCTGATCCGCGAAGCACGCTGTCAATTGCTTTTCTTGACCATGGCCGTGCGCATCCTGGACATCTCCGTGCTGAGGAAGTCGCAGAAATCCTTGGCGACGATGGAAATCGGCCTGTGTGTCGGGGTCAGGATCGACAGGCCGTTCTGAATGCGCGGGCGGAACGGCCGGAACACGATCATGGGCGGGCCCAAACCCAACCGTCCGTCTTCCTGGGCCTTGTAGGCGGTGAGCATGTCGCAAATGAGCGCGCAGAGACCCGTCTCCACGAACCGCAACCCGGGCAGGGCCGTCTGCAGTTCGAAGCGCTGGTTGAAGCGGACACCGGCGTCCCTGAACCTTGCAACCGTCTGTTTGTGGCTTCTGTGCTCGGAATGAAGGAGCGCAAGGGGATACCCGTCGAGTTCCTCCGGCGTGATCACTTCCTTCGCCGCAAGCGGGTCCGTCGCCGGAACAGCGCACATGCATTCAAGGTCGAAATCGATCTGGTCGAAGGAGTTCCGCGCCCGGGGCGTTTCGGAAAAGCCGATGTCGAATTGCTGCGCGGCGATGAGTTCCTCGATCTCGGAGGATGATCGGCTTGCCAAGGCAACTTTCACGCTGGGCTTGTCGGCAACGAATTTGGACAGGCTGTTGGGGAGGAAGTCTGCAACCGCTTCGGGTATGCCGGCGATCCGCAGCTGGCCATGCTCCTTGTTGGCGAGGCCGCGCAGTGTCCTCTTGGAGGTTTCGAGCCGTTTCAGGATGGCTTCGGCTTCCTCGAGGAAAAATTCCGCCTCGGGTGTCGGCACGAGGCGGCCCTGCTCGCGCATGAAAAGCTTGAGCTCAAGCTCGGTCTCCAGGCCTGCGATCGTCGAGCTGACAGCAGGCTGCGTCCGGCCAAGGGTGCGGGCCGCTTCCGAAATGGAACCACTCCGCATGACCTCTCGAAAGGTCGCCAATTGCCGGATTGACAGGTTCATTGATACTCGAAAAACGCCCCTATGGTGGTCATCTGAATAATGTGTCGCCCGAGGCGAGAAGGTCAACTGCCGCCGCCGGACACCTGCCAAATTGACATGTATAACCCCGTTTGTTCAGGGCGATTTTCCCGAGAAACTTTGTTCCACGGCGTTTCAACTTTTAAGTGTTTTCAGGTTGTTGTGGCTGTTCTGGTCTTGTCTTGCCGGATGCAGCAAGGCGGACGTAGCGTCAGTTTTCCCCGTCCCAGAGCCTTGCGAGATCGAAGGCATCGACGTCCTGCAGCAATTCGACGAAGCCCCTTGCCGCGTGATCAAGGGCCTGCCGTCCCTTTTCGGCTGACGCCGCACCTGCGTTGCCAAGCGCGCCAAGCGGATTGAGATCCTGGGCCTTCCAGCCGTATTGCGCCTTGCCGTGGCCGCGAAGATGTTTGAACTCGTTCAGATAGGACTGCTGCTGCGATGTGAAGTCCCGTGCCTTTTCCATGCGCACGAGGCCGGGATGCAAATGCAGCATCAAGGATGTTTCAATGTCGCCGCCATGAATTCCGTAGGTGAACTCCGCCTCCGGAAACAGGCCCTCCGGCTGGCCGAAGCGCAACCAGTTGGTCGCGGTGACGAACATGTCGTGCTTCACGCGCAGTTCTCGGGAAACGATATCCATGATCGGCACGTTGCCGCCATGCGAATTGATCAGGACCAGTTTGCGCACACCCGCCCGGGCAACGCTTTCGCCAATCTCCATCCAGCACCTGGTCACCGTTTCCCAGGAAAGGGTCAGCGTGCCCGGCGATGATATGTGCTCATCTGACTTGCCGATGGTCTGGACCGGAAGGAAGGTGGCCGGCAGATCGTCAGGAAGGAGTTCCAGGACGCGCCTGATTTGCCCTTCCGCGATTGCCGTGTCGGTGACAAGCGGCAAATGCGGGCCATGCTGCTCAATCGCCGCAATCGGCAGGACAGCGATCCAGGACCCGCGGGAGGGAGCGTTGAAATCCTCCGTTGTCATGTCGTGCCAGAAGCGCCGGGGCTGCATGTCGATGTCCTGCCTTGGGAATGTCAGAATGTCTCATTTGCACAGCGGGCCGCGCCAGGCAAGTGCGCGCCGGCAGGACAACAGTCCATTAAGTGTTCACGAACAAATGATCGATGCGGCTTAACACTCATTTAGAATTTGCTGACTCCTCTTTGAGACACTCACGCGCATGATCGGCGCCCTGTTGTCCAACACGCCGGCGAACCTTTTGAGAGGCAATGGTGTCGCAGGCGAACCTGAGCCTGGTCCGGGAACGGGTGGTTCCGGCCGGGAGCGGGAAAGTGCGCGCGACAGCCTGGCAAGTGCGCCCGCCCAGTCCGCGCGGCGCAGTTCCGGACCTGTCCTGTCCTCGCAGGCGGTTCTTGCACTGCAGAGCACGGAGCAGACCGGAGCCCAGAGCCGCGGACCGTCACCGCAGGACACGCAAAATGCCGGAGACGAAACTGACAGCGCGCCTGCTCAACAGACGGCGGCCGGCGGTGCCGGGGTTGCCGCCGCAGCACAAGGCGGCGCAAATCCTGCACAGGGCCAGGCCGGGGCCGGCGAGCAGGACGATCCGGACGGAGACGGGCTGAACGAGGCCGAAGAAAAGCAGGTTCAGGAGCTTGCCAAGCGGGACCGCGAGGTGCGGGCGCATGAGCAGGCGCATGCCCGTGTCGGCGGGCCCTATGCCGGCGCCCCCAGTTACACGTTCCAGCAGGGACCGGACGGCAAGCGCTACGCGATCGGCGGCGAGGTGCAGATCGATACCAGCAAGGAAAAGACACCCCAGGAGACGATCCGCAAAATGCAGATCGTGATCCGGGCGGCCCTTGCTCCCGCGGAACCGTCCTCACAGGATCTGAAGGTCGCGCAGCTGGCTCGGTCCCAATTATCGGAAGCCCAGGCGGAAGCCCGCCAGGCGAAGGCGGACGAACTTCAAGGCTCTGATGAAGGCGGGGAGACAGCCCCTGCAGGCGGGCCGGATGCAAAGCCCGGAGGTGAAGAGGGATCCTCCAGCGGATCCGGCGGCGATCCCTCCGGTGCGGACACGCGCGGCCAGGAAGCTGCCTCGGCCTATCAGTCCGCACTTCAAAGAGCGCGCGACGCCGACGCCCTGCTGGCGTCCCTCGTGGCCTGATCCGTCCTGCCGCCGTGATTTGCGTTGAAAGGTCTGCCGGGACAGGATAGAGCCGAAGGAAGGCATTTTCTTTTCGGGGGCATTTCAGGTCCCGGGTATCAGGTCACATCATGCAGGCGATCGCAGCACGCCGGGTTGTCTCGGCGGTGTTTTTCATGTGTGGGACTTTCATTGGTCTTTGGGCATCCCGTATCCCCGATGTCAAGGCGGCGACGGGCTTGAGCGAAGGCTGGTTCGGTGTCCTTTTGCTGGTTCTGGCGCTCGGGGCTTTTGCCGCTTTCCCGATCGCTGGTGCATTCATCGACAAAAAGGGTCCGGCGACGGTCACAAAGGCGTCGGCTGTCGCAACGGTCGTCACGTTCACGCTTGTCGGGGTGTCACCCTCCGTCGCGTTGCTGGCAGTTGCACTCTTTCTTGCCGGTTTCGCCTTCGGCTCGCTGGATGTGTCCATGAACGGGTGGGGTGCGGAAGTCGAGACGGTGCTCGGGCGGCCCGTGATGTCGTCGTTTCACGGCCTGTTCAGTCTCGGGGCTGGTGCCGCCGCGGCGGCAGGCGGACTTGCCATAAAGCTGGAGCTGAGCGTTGCCCTGCATTTCTGTCTCTGGGCGGTGCTTTCACTTCCCGTCCTTTTCTGGAGCCTGCGTCAGGCCTGGCCGCCGCAAACCGGCCCGGACGAAGAGCGGGGCAAGGCGCCGCTGTTTGCAATCCCAAGGGGCGCGCTGCTTCTTGCCGGGCTGATCGCGCTGATCGCCGCGCTGGGCGAGGCGGCCGTGACCGACTGGGCAGCGCTCTACCAGATTACCGATCTCGGATACTCCGAGGCGATTGCGCCGACGGCTTTCACCGTTTTCTCGATCGCGATGGTGATCATGCGGCTTGCCGGAGACCGCGTCATCGCCCGATACGGGCCCGTGCCGGTGGCGCGTGTCAGCGGATTTGTTGCCTTTGTCGGCGGTCTCCTGCTGGTGTCGGGATGGAACATCGGTGTCGTCTGGGCCGGATGTTTCATCATGGGCATCGGTTATGCGGTGCTGTTTCCGCTCGCCATGTCGCGCGCCGCCGCGGACCGGCATGTCTCGAAAGGGCAGGCACTGGCCTCCGTTGCAACGCTCGGATACGGCGCGTTTCTGTTCGGTCCTCCGATCCTCGGGTTCATCGGACAGGTGTTTACGCTGGGAGCCTCTTTCGCCGTTGTCGCGTTTCTGACGCTCGTGAT
Organism: Roseibium sp.; assembly: GCF_965229775.1. GTDB lineage: Bacteria > Pseudomonadota > Alphaproteobacteria > Rhizobiales > Stappiaceae > Roseibium. The sequence goes on along the minus strand of NZ_OZ245929.1, from coordinate 1,090,067 downwards.
CCCTTTCCTTGCGGGTTCGCTGAAGGTGGATCCCTGATTTGCTTAGCCGGCGATGGATCGTCCGATGACGTGGCTTTGCAAAAAATTCACGCATCTTGATAATGTCATTTGACGGTTAAATTCTCCGGCTAGGTTTCCGCCACGTTGCAAAGCCGATTGATTCGGGCTGATCTTGGAATGGGGACAGGCAATGGCCTTTAACTACAAAAAGAGCATCACGTTCCGGCTGGTCCAGGCGGCGAAAGCCCAGAGAGCCAGATCCGGAGCACATCTCATGCGGATCGGACTGCATCCGGGGCAGGAACTCGTGCTGAAAGTCCTGGCCGACTCCGACGGCCGCACCATGAGCCAGCTGGCACTAGCGCTGGGCGTCCAGCCGCCAACCGTAACGAAGATGGTGACCCGCCTGTCCGCGCAAGGCTATGTGCGCCGGCAGGTGTCCGATACCGACGGCCGCCTTGCGCGCGTCTTTCTGACCGACGAGGGCCGCGAACTGGTTACCTCGGTCGACAAGGCCTGGAAGCGCCTGGAGCGCGAGGCGATGTCGGGTCTGGATGACAAGGACCGGAAGAAGCTGCGGAAATTGCTTCGACAGGTGGAGAAGAACCTGTCGCTCGCCGTTGACGACGATCCGGAGCATGAGAACGACTTTGACACCGATGGCGACGACACCCCGGATGCCGACAAGAAGACGGGTTCAGGCAAGAACAAGGAACTGACCGCCGCCTGAGTTAAGGAACCCGGCCTCAGTCTCCAGGCCAGCGGTGCCAGCCAGGTACTCCGAACGTATCCTCAGAGCAAAACCATTTTTGCCAGCAGCCCCAGCAAGGCGGTCACGGCCAGAACCGTGGCAATACCCCGCTTCAGAACAAAGACGAGACACGCGGCCACCAGAGCAATTGCCGCCAGCACCGGATCGAGAGACCCGGGCACGGGCCAGGTGATCTCGAAGGGGCCAAAAATCCGGGTCCCGGTTTCGGCAAACAGGACGTTCAGGGCGAACCAGACTGCAAGGTTGAGGATCGTACCCGCAACGGCTGCCGTGATAGCCGACAAGGCTCGCGCAAGCTTCCTGTTGCCGCGCAACCTTTCCATCCAGGGCGCCCCGGCGAAGACGAACAGAAAACTCGGCACGAACGTGACCCAGGTCGTCATCGCCGCGGCCAGCAAGGCACCTGCGAGCGGTGAAAACGGAGCAGGGTCGCGCCAGCCGCCGAGGAAGCCGACAAATTGCGTGACCAGAATGAGCGGACCGGGTGTCGTTTCAGCCAGGCCGAGCCCGTCGAGCATTTCGCCTGCCGTGATCCAGGACTTCGTTTCCACGGCGACCTGCGCCATGTAGCTCAACAGCGCGTAGGCACCTCCGAAACTTACCACCGCGAGAAGCGAGAAGAACTCGGCTATCTCCACGAAAACGTTTCCGGGGGAAAGGAACAGCATCGCGGCAAACGGCGGGGCGACCCAGAGCAGGACGCCGATCAGAACCGTCCTCACCGTCCTGGCGAATGTTGTCGGAGCCCCGCCCGGATCGCCCGCAGGCAGCGGCCCGGAGCCGTGGCCTGCCAGCAGGCCGATGACCGCGGCGCCGAGGATCACGATCGGGAAGGGAATGGAGGCGAAGAAGAGCGCGCAGAAGGACGCGGCGCAGAGGAACCAAGCCAGGCGCGTCTTCAACGCCTTGCTGCCGATTTTCATCAGAGCCTGAAGCACGATGGCGAGCACGCCCGCCTTGACCCCGTAAAAGAGCGCCGAAACAAACGAGGTCTCGCCGTATGCGGCGTAGATGTAGCTGACGACCGCCATGGCAATGGCACCGGGAAGAATGAACAGCAATCCCGAGACCAGCCCGCCAAGAGTGCGTCCGCTCAGCCAGCCGCAATAGGTCGCGAGCTGCTGGGCTTCCGGTCCGGGCAACAGCATGCAGTAGTTGAGCGCGTGCAGAAAGCGCTCCTCGGACAGCCACTTGCGGTTCTCGACGAATTCCTGGTGCATGACGGAGATCTGCGCCGCAGGGCCGCCGAACGAGAGCAGGCCGACCTTGAGCGACACCGAACTGATTTCCGAAAGCGTCGGACCTGAAGACGCATTCGCGGCGTTGACATCGCCGGAGGAAGGTTCGGGGGAGGGGTCTGGGCGCATACTGCAGTCGTCTTGGTGAAGGCTTCCCGTTCCTAAGATGTCTTTGTGACAGCCGCAAGTACACGCGTGTTCACCGGAAGATTACAAATCGCTCATTTGCAATGGTCCGGCCTTCAACCCATGTCATTGGACATGCAGAGATGGTCTTGAAGGAGATCGGAGTGACCATGACCTACCAGACGATCAACGAGGAAAGGGGGGCCCGGAAGGCGGCGGAGTTGCGCCGCCGGTTTCAAAAGGCCTCGGGGAATCCGGGCCGGGCGTCCGGATTCGGACCAGCGAAATTTGATGCTCTGAGGACCGGCTTCGGGTCGCGCAAGGAGTATTTCAACGCATTCCTGATCTGGGTCACGATGGCTGCCGTGATCGTCTTCTTCGGGTTCATGCTGTTCTGAACCGCATAGAACGGCGGCAATGTGCTGTCAGGCAGCATTGCCGTTTTCAAAGAGCCCCTGCCTGAGCGCAGTGACGATCGCACCGGTGATCTCGGCGGGAGCATCCGGCGAGACCACAATCGACTGGGTCATTGCCGGCAGTTTCGGGAGGCCCCGTTCTGGCCGTGCGATGCGCATGCCCGATTGAACGGCGCGCGCGGGCAGCACACCGATCGCAAGGCCCGCCCGGATGGCGCAGCGCAGGTTCGAAAAGCTCTCGCTCCTGAACTTGACGTTGAAGGCGCGCTCCTGTTTCGACAGGAGAACGACCGGCAGCCTGCTCCACCAGCATCCCCTGTCGAGAACCGCAAGCGGCACCGGCTCGCCCGGATCGTGGTCGAAGGTGTCGCTTTCCACCCAGTGATTTGCCTCGATCTCAAGTAGGTCGTGCGCACCCGGTTCGGGTGTGGCAACGACGGCGATATCAAGCCGCCCGTCCTCAATCGCGGCCGGGAAACCGGCGGAACAGCCGGATTTCACGAATATGTCCAAAAGCGGGTAGGACTTGCCGAAATCCGAAAGGACGGTTTCAAAAATCATGTCATCGTAGTGGTCGGGGATGCCGACGCGAACCTTGCCGTGCAACGGATGCTCGAACAGCGACTGGGCCCGGTAGAGATCCGCCAGGATGCCTTGCGCGATCGGCAGGAGTTTCTCGCCATCGGGCGTCAGTTTCATGCCCTTGGGATGACGCTCGAACAGCTTCGCATTGATGCCGGATTCAAGTTTCCTGAGCTGGACGCTCAATGCGGATTGCGTCCGGTTCAATCGTTCGGAGGCCAGGGTCAGATGGCCCTGTTCGGCGATCGTCACGAAGGCGCGCAGCAGGTCGCTGTTCAGGGAGATCTGTTCGATTTTTTTCATGATGAGCTTCAAATCAATTCATTTTATTAATGAAAATACCTCGCCTAGCTTTGCCGTCAACTGATGGGGCCGGGACATGGATTTCACGAATCTTGCAATATTGCTGGGCGTCGGACTGGTCGGCGGGGCGTGGAACGCGATCGCGGGCGGTGCCACCTTGTTCACGTTTCCGGCGCTGATGGCCGCCGGGCTGCCGCCGGTGGTTGCCAATGCCACGAACTTTCTCGGCCTGCTGCCGTCCAATGCAGCCGCGCTGATGGCCTACCGGGAGGAGCTGCGCAATGGCGGCGTTTTGCTCGTCAAACTGAGCGTGGTCTCCGGCGCGGGCGCTGCTGTCGGCTCGGTCCTGCTGCTTGTCTCCGACCCGCAGACCTTTCTGTTTCTCGTCCCGTTCCTGCTTCTGGCGGCGACCTTGCTGTTTGCCTTCGGAGAGCCGATGCGCCGGGCATTCGTCAGATTTGCGGGGGCTTCGCAAACCTCCCTTGCCGTTTATGGCGTGCTGTTTCTGGTTTCCATCTATGGCGGCTATTTCGGAGCAGGCCTCGGGATCATCCTGCTCGCCATCGCACAGATCATCGGCCATTCCGACTTTCATGCTGCGAACAGCATGAAAAACCTGCTCGCAACGAACTTCACGATCATCAGCATCGTGATATTCGGGATCGGCGGGCTGATCGACTGGAGCGCGGCAGTCACGATGATGGCCGGCAGCACCGCCGGCGGCTATGCCGGAGGACACTGGGCGCGATCCGTGAACCAGCGGCTGCTACGCACTCTGGTGGTCGGTTTCGGCGGACTGCTGTCGCTTGTCTATTTCTGGCGTATCTTCGGCCCTCATGTATTTTGACAGGCTTCCGCTGCAAGGCGAACCGAACGGATGGACAGATGGAACCGACTTTCTGGGAAAACCGCTGGCGCGAGGGCAAGACCGCGTTTCATGAAGGTGCTGTCAATTTTCATCTGGAGCGGCATTTTCCGGTCCTGAAACTCGGGCGGGGCGCGCATGTGTTCGTGCCGCTCTGCGGCAAGAGTGTGGACATCGACTGGCTGCTTGCGCAGGGCTGCCGTGTCAGCGGCAGTGAGCTGAGCGCGGAGGCAGTTGAAGCCGTTTTCGCACGGCTGGATGTCACGCCCGAGATCCGGGATGTGCGGGGCCTTCGGTGCTATTCCAGCCACGGGCTCGACCTGTGGCAGGGCGATTTCTTCGCGCTCCGGAGCGCGGATCTCGGTCCCGCCGACGCCGTCTACGATCGCGCGGCTCTAGTTGCGATGCCGCCCCGCATGCGCGGCGGTTATGCCGACCACTTGCGCCGGCTCTGCAATGGCCTGCCGCAGTTGCTTGTCACCTATGATTATGACCAGGCGCTCATGGAAGGGCCTCCGTTCGCCGTTCCGGAAGCGGATATTCGTGCGCTCTACCAAGACCCATACGAGATAACTCCGCTCTCGAGCGTCGACATATACGGACCGCTGGCGGACCGGTGTTCCGGAAAGGAACAATCGTGGTTTCTGCGGCCTGCCATCACCTGACTGCCAGGTATGAACTGCTTTCGCGGCTCGGTGCCTAAATCAGTGTTCGCCTGCTTCCTCCGGCTTTTTCCGGAACATGTTCCAAACCGGCAGAATGATCTTCGCCACGATCGGGATCAGGATCAGTCCGAGGATCAGGCCCAGGACACCGTCGAGGGAGGCCGTCATCGCCCAGGCGACGAAGCCTTCGAACTGGCCGACCGAATGGGCAACGGAATGGGCGATGTCATGGATCGTGTTGTAGATGCCCTTGACGCCGAGTTCCTTCAGGCCGTGGATCACGATGGAGCCACCGACCCAGAGCATGGCCGCGGTGCCGACCACCATCAGGACCTTCAGGAACCCGGGCATTGCCTTGACGATGCCGCGGCCCATCGCGCGGATGACGGACAAGCGTCCCTTGTTCGACATCATAAGGCCGACATCATCCGCCTTGACGATCAGCGCGACGGAACCGTAGACCATCACCGTGATGCCGATGGCGACGACCGCGAGCGTCGCGGCCTCCATCCAGATATTGCTTTCCGGGATTTCCGACAGGGCGATCGTCATGATTTCGGCCGAGAGTATGAAATCGGTCTTGATCGCGCCGGAAACCTTCTGCTCTTCCAGATGCACCGCGTCCACCGCCTCCTCCAGAGGCAGATCCGCGGGGCTCTCCTTGTGGGCGAACAGGTGATGGATCTTTTCCGCTCCCTCGAAGCACAGATAGGCGCCGCCGAGCATGAGCAGCGGCGTGATCGTCCATGGCGCGAACTCGTTCAGCGCCAGGCCGACCGGCAACAGGAAGAGCAGCTTGTTCTTGAGCGATCCCTTGGCAATGCGCCAGACGATCGGCAGTTCGCGGGCGGGTTTGAAGCCGGTCACGTATTTCGGCGTGACAGCCGCGTCGTCTATGACCGCGCCCGCGGCCTTGGAGCCTGCCTTGGCGGCCTGGCCGATAACGTCATCGAGCGAGGCGGCGGCAACTTTCGCAATCGCCGCGACATCATCGAGTAAGGCAAGTAGTCCGCTCATGGCTGCTCCCGGGCCGGTAAGATTTGCGCGACGCGACGACAGTCTGGCTGCGCGGTGGCAAAAATGCGTTTCAGGGCGGCTGCTTTCCGCCTGAAATTCAATCGCCGTATAGTCTCAGGCATTGGGACTATTCTCAACACGGTCCCGAAAAACGTCCACAAGGTGCGCATTGACGCTCGAGCCGGGCAAGGAGAAACGCGCGCGGTCAGACAAGGAATGGATACCCGCCCTCGAGCTTCAGCAATGCGATCTTGGTATCGAGCCCGCCTGCGCCCGAAAATCCGCCGAGGCCGTTGGCGGACAGGATGCGGTGGCAGGGGATGATGATCGGGATCGGGTTGGCTCCGCAGGCCTGGCCGACCGGCTGGCCGTAGGTGCCGAGTTCCTTCGCGACATCGCCGTAAGTGCGGGTCCGGCCGTAGGGGATGGCCAGCATTGCCTGGAAAACAGACTGGTGCAGGTCGCCGCCTTTCGGCGCGAGCGGCAGGTCGAATGTCTCGAGTTTGCCGTCGAGATAGGCGCTCACCTGTGCAGCGGCCTCCCGAAGCAGGGGTGTTTCATCCCGGCCCGCAGGGCCGTTCCAGTGAACTTCGGTAATGGCCGCTTCGGCTTCGCAGATGGACAATCGTCCAAGCCAGGTGTCAATTTCCGTTACCGGCATCGCGTTTTCCGCTTTCCGTCACATACATGCATTCCCAGGGTCAGGACCTTAGGGTACGGACTCATAAATGAAGTCAATTTGGTTTGGATCGTTTTGACCGACTGCGAGGAGCGAAAGCGCAGGAAATGTGGTTCATTTTCAAGTCTTTCGCGACGATGCAGATGGCCAAAACGACCAAATCCGAAGGACGGCAAAATGGCTTTGCCTCGCGGCGTCACCGCGCTTGACCGGGCATAAAGCCCGCTCTGCACACGCTTCCTCGCGAGATTTCGCCATTTCAGCCGCCAAATCGGCTTCATTTATGGGTCCGTACCCTAGCCGTACGTTCTCACAAAACCGGTGTGAAAAGCGACAGGCATCGGGACGATTTCCCGCATTCCCGGTTTGTAAGACACAGATTGGACACGGCAGCGGTTCCTGCGCGGTTCGTCCAAACGAAGATCGTCTGGATGGTGGGCGTCGGGTCAGGGCTCTGGATTTGTTGCCGATGCGGGTGCTTCGCCGCCCGTGTGTTAGGTGGAAAAAGTGCTAGGCGGTTGACGGGTCGCGTGAGTTTCCCTCTTAATGGCCCCTGGCGTGGACCCCGGGTGACAACTGGTCACCAACCTGTCTAGGAGGAATGGGATGGCAATGGATCGCCGAACTTTTCTGGGAGGAGCCGCAGCTGTCGCGGGCACCTTCGCAATGCCGCAGCTGGCGCAGGCCAATGCTGCAGCCAATGCTTATTTCAACGGGTACGAGCAGGACAACGGCTTTCAGTACCGTCGAACGAACCTGAACCGCATCGACCCCGTCTGGCGCCGCCAGATGGTCAAGTATTTCAGCGACGAACCTCCGGGAACGGTCGTGGTCGATACCCAGAACCACTTTCTCTACTGGGTCTGGGAGAACAACACGGCGCTGAGATACGGCGTTGGAGTGGGACGGGAAGGCTTCAAATGGTACGGCCGCGCGCGGATCGACCGCAAGGCGCTCTGGCCGCGCTGGGTGCCGCCACCCGAAATGCTCAAGCGTCAGCCGGATCTGCCGCGCAGGGTGGAGGGCGGTGCGCCGAACAACCCGCTCGGGCCGCGGGCGCTTTATCTCTACAACAACGGCAGCGACACCGGATACCGGCTGCACGGGACACTGGAACCCTGGAGTATCGGTCATGATGTCTCCAGCGGTTGCATCCGCATGCTGCCGGAGGACATCATCGATCTTTACCAGAGATGCCCGAAAGGAACCGGCGTTCTGGTTCTGGAACATCTTGGCGCAAGTGCCGGCTGAGGCCGGCACGCTTGGGGAATAGCTTAGTCTTGGGGGGCGTTCTTGTTTAATCGGATTGGCCATTGGGGCCGGAATTTCATGATCATCGCCTTCTGCGGAGCCGGGCTTGCCGCCTGTAACTCCGCAGGGGGAATTTCGTCGCCGAATGTCACCAATGCGCCGGCCGCCGGGTTCGGCCAGATTTCGAACGGTTCCGAAGAAGAATTCATCATCAATGTCGGTCGCCGGGTGTATTTCGACCGGGGCTCCGCGGTGGTGACCGAAGAAGCCAAGATGACGATCAAGAACCAGGCCGACTGGTTGAAACAGAACAAGAAGTGGCTCGTCAAGGTGCAGGGGCATGCTGATGATCCGGGCAGCGAAGCGGCCCAGAAAACACTGTCCAGCCAGAGAGCCGATGCCGTCATGGCGGAACTGGTCAGCCTCGGCGTGAGCCCGAAACGCGTGTGGTCCAAGGGCTATGGTGTCGAGCGGCCCGTGACGGATTGCTCGTCGATCGAGTGTCAGTCCCAAAACAGGCGCGTTGTCGTGAACCTCAGGGAAGAGTACGACGAATCCGCCCCGCAGGCGCGCTAGCGCTGAAGTCCGTTCCGGGTTTGCCGAAATCGGTACGCATTTCGGCGTCCGGTCACTCGTCGCCATCATTTTTCTGTTTACCGCAGCGGCCGGGAGCATTATCGCTCGATAACGCCGCCGCTGCGGGAATAGAGACCACTGAATGTCCGAAGACAAAGACTCCACGCCCTCCTCCGGGGATTTACCGCCCAAACCAGGCAAGCGACTTACACTCGGTCATATCGCCGATCAGCTCGGCATTTCGACCGCGACGGTGTCGCTCGCCCTGCGGGACAGTCCGCTCGTGGCCGAAGAAACCCGCGAGAAGGTCAAGCAGACCGCGGAAGAGATCGGCTATATCTACAACCGGTCCGCGGCCTCTCTGCGCACCTCGCGCAGCCAGATCGTCGGTGTTGCGGTTCATGACATCCTGAACCCTTATTTCGCAGAGGTTTTTTCCGCTCTTGAGGATGTGCTGGAAGAGCAGGGACAGATGATCTTCATCTGCAATCACCGCGATGACGCGAAACGCCAGCGCGGTTTCGTCAACACGCTGCTGCAGCACCGGGCGGACGGGCTGATCCTGTGTCCGTCGGTCGGGACGACGGCGGAAGAAATCAACAGGCTCGTCGATCAGGGCATTCCGGTCACGCTGGTTGCGCGCGAAGTGCCCGGCGTCTGGGCGCCATGCGTGCGCGGTGACGATGTTGCCGGCACTTACCAGATCACGAAGCATCTGCTGGCGCAGGGACACAGCAAGATCGGCATGGTCGGCGGACGCAGGGAGAGTTCCACCGGCAAGCTCCGTCACGAGGGCTGGAAAAAGGCCCTGGAGGAGGCAGGGATCGACCCGGCCGGCCAGGTCGACCTGCCGGAGCTGATGACGCAGGCGGACGGTCGGGCCGCCGTGCCGGACATTCTGGAAGCGGAGGAAAGGCCGACAGCCATTGTCGGCTTCAATGACCTTGTCGCCTTCGGCATGATGACAACGCTCCGGCGCGCCGGCATCGAACCGGGACCCGATATGGCCATTACCGGCTACGACGATATCGACGGTGCCGACGCACGAACGCCTGCGCTCACGACCGTTGCAAACCAGCCGGAGAAGATCGGCCGCCTCGCCGCGCTGACCCTCTTGCGCCAGATCGCCGGCGACCGGGTTCCCAACAAGCCGATCGTGATAGAGCCGGAGCTCCGCATTCGCGAGAGTTCGCCCCCGCCCGGGGTGCGCCTGGCACAGCGGCTCGCCGACTAGGTCAAGCCTTCAGAACGGTCTAGACGGCGATCGAGTCGGGTGAGGCGTCGTGCATGACGCACTTGTTTCGTCCGGAGGATTTCGCCTGGTAGAGTGCCGTGTCGGCCTTCTGCATCAGTGTCGAAAACTCGACATCCTCGCGGCTGGAGACGGCCAGCCCCATGCTGCAGGTCACCACCTGGGACAGCCTCGGGTCCTGACAGGAGCGGACGATCTTCTTGCGCAATCGCTCGCAAACCGTAAACGCGTCTTCCAGGCCCGTGCCACTCAGTATCAGGCAGAATTCCTCGCCTCCGACCCGCCCGAAAATGTCGACGGAGCGCAATTCCCTGCTGATCGTACGTGTAAACAGCTTCAGGATATCGTCGCCGGCAGCATGACCGTGCTGGTCGTTGATGCTCTTGAAGTGGTCGATATCCATCATGACGGCCGTGAACACCTGGCTGGTCCGGCGGAACCGTTGAATCTCGGTGTTTGCCTTTTCGAGGAAGGCGCGCCGGTTGAGGATCTGCGTCAGATCGTCGATGCTCGCAATGCGTTCCATGCGGATCTTCGCATCCATCAGCGCCTGGTGGTCACGCTGGCGTGCGATTTCGTGGCCGATCCAGTCGGCGAACTGTCGGATGATCTGAACATCCGCGGCGGTGAAGGGCCGCCTGCGGATATCCCGGCCGGTGAAGTTGATCGTGCCGTGCACGATCCCGTCCACGAGCAGCGGCGCGCCGATATAGGTTTCGATGTCGAACAGCCTGTAACAGGGATGAGCGGCGAATTCCGACTGGCCGGCGTGGCCCGTCGCGACGGGTTCGTCCGCCTGCAGCGTCAGGGTGCAGTAGGTGTCCTTCAATTCGAACGACTGGCCGGGCTGGACCGTGTCGCCCGGACTCTGGGCGTGCGTGATCGTGTAGTTCTCGCCGATCACGTGACTGATGATACCGACCGGCAGATCGAAATGGTCGCATCCGAGCCGCAGGATTTCGGCGATCTTGTCCTCGTGCCCGAGTTCCCTCGTCGAGGTGATGGCGTAGAGTTCCGCAAGCGTGCGTTCCGTCTTCTTGCGGTCGGTGATATCGGAAATCACCACCACAAGACCGTCCACCTCCCCGTTTTCATTGAACCGCGGATTGCAGTCCATCAGGCATTCGCGGGTGACGCCGTCGGGAAAGTGCATTCCGATTTCGCCCGAGGCTTTCTCACCGCTCATTGCTTCCATGAACAGAGACCGGACGCTGTCGCGTTCATTCCAGGGCAGCTTTTCCCTGAGGCGGGTTCCCAAAAGCTCCTCGGGCGTTCCGTTGAACCAGGCGCAGCCGGTCTTGTTCAGGAACAGGCACTTGCCTTCAAGATCAACTTCGCCGACGCAGGCGGACATGCTGTCCGCCATGAGATGAAGGTTTCGGTAGGCTTTCTCCGCCAGCGCCTTGGCGTCTTTCAGTTCGGTGATATCCGCCCGGATGCCGACAATGCCGCCGGTGCTCGTCCGGGTCTCGGAAATCCGGAGCCAGCGTCCGGTTTCCAACTGCTGCTCGATCACGGCTCCATCGGCCGCCTGATGCTGTTTCAGTCTGGTTTCAAGCCAGGCTTCATCATCCAGACCGCCGGTGTTGTACTGAGCCTTTCGCAGCCCGAACCGAAGAATATCCTCGAAGCGGTTTCCGGGGAACATCGCCGGCGCCGATTCAGCGTAGATTTCGCGGTACATGTCGTTGCAGATGATCAGCCTGTCGTCGGCATCGTAGATCGCGAAGCCTTCGAGGATCGCGTCAAGGGCATCTTCCAGCGTGAGTGCCAGATCGCTCAGCTGGGTTTCGAGCTGCTTGCGATCGCTGACATCGCGCGAGATGAACAGGAGACCTGCCAGGGTCTGGGAGGTGTCGAACAGCGGCGCACTGACCACTTCGAGCTGCTTGCGGGTTCCGTCGCCCAGCACAGCCTCGATGGCATACATCCTGCGGTTTTTCTGGTCTGCCGGTCTTTGATACAGCTCCGCCATCCGGTCGAACTGCGCCGGGTCGGCGAAAAAAGGCTTCGTCGTGTTGCCGATCAGATCGTGCTGACCGACGCGCAGGAGCTTTTCCATGGCGGCGTTCGCAAACACGATGATCCTGTCCGGATTCGTGACCAGAACAGCCTCGTTCAATCCGCCGAAAGACTGCTGCAGATCGAGTGTGACAGACTCCACCGACTTCCTCCCGTCATTCAGGCACCGTTTGATGCCCCTACGTAAATTCTGACAAGGAAAGAATTAAAAAATCGATACATCAGCATGTTATTTCACTCATGGAAGAGTGTTTTTAATAGTAAAAAACCGTGATTTTTTCCTATATGGCAGTAATCACTGGCATTTTTTCTATTGATCCAGAAATGTTCCGATCCGTTCAAGGGCGGCGAGGATGTTTTCTGTGGAGTTCGCGTAAGAAAGGCGGATGTATCCCTCTCCTAGAATTCCGAAGTCCGGCCCTCCAATAGTTGCAACGCCGGTTTCCTCCAGCAGGGCCGATGCAAGTGCCTTGGCCTTCCAGCCGGTGTCCTTGATGTTCGGAAACGCGTAGAAGGCGCCGAGCGGCGTGCGGCAGGACACACCGGAGAGCGCGTTGAGGCCGTCAACAATCACACGTCTGCGTGCGTCGAATTCCGACACCATCGCCTCGACAGCCGTCTGGGGGCCGGTCAAGGCGGCGAGGCCGGCGAACTGCGCCGGCGCGTTGACGCAGGACCAGGCGTTCACGGCGAGTTTGCGCGCCTTGTCCGCAATGCTGTCCGGCCAGACGGAAAAACCCATGCGCCAGCCCGTCATGGCATAGGTCTTGGACCAGCCGTCGAGAAGGATCAGACGGTCCCGGATCGACTCGAACCCGAGCAGCGAGACATGCTCCATGCCGTCATAGGTCATCTGCGAGTAGATCTCGTCCGACATCACCGCAACATCAGGATGGTTCTCCAGGCCCTTGACCAGGGCTTCGATCTCCGACCTCGGCGTCACGCCGCCGGTCGGGTTGGCGGGTGAATTGAGAATGATCAGGCGCGTCCTGTCCGTGATCAGGGACAGCGTTTCCTCGGCGGAAAACGCAAAGTCGTTCTCCTCGCGTATCGGGACGGGGACCGGCCGCGCCCCGGTAAATTCGATCATCGACCGGTAGATCGGAAAGCCCGGGTCCGGATAGAGGATCTCGGCTCCCGGTTCCCCGAACATCAGGATCGCCATGAACATGGTGACCTTGCCGCCGGGCACGATGAGCACATTGCCGGGGTCGGTTTCAACGCCATGCCGCTTGAGCAGATCTGCCGATACGGCTTCTCTCAAGGGCGCAATTCCGGTCGCCGGGGTATAGCCGTGCTGCCCGTCCCTCAGCGCCTTGATTGCCGCTTCGACAATGTGGTCCGGTGTCCGGAAATCGGGCTGGCCGATGCCGAGGTTGATGATGTCCCGGCCCTGGCCGGCAAGTTCGGTCGCCCGTGCGAGAACGGCGAACGCATTTTCCTCGCCAATGCGGTCAAATCCGCTGATCGTTTTCAACATGCGCTGCTCGCTTTCTTTTGTCGTCCTGACCGTTGATTTTGGGCCGTAACCTAACGCCCGACCCTTTCCGTGAAAAGACCGGAAGGCGGCAGAGGCGTTCGCCCTTCCCCAGCCTGCCGGCGGCCATCACAGGAATTTTTGTGCGCTCTCTCCAAATTGCCGCGCGATATGCTTATATTCGCGGCCAATGCACCTGTTTCCCGACAGGCTGAGCACATCCAACAAGGCCAGGAACCCTCGCAATGACCGCGACCCAGGACGCCCAGGCACAGATTCCGGTCACGGTTCTGACCGGATATCTCGGTGCCGGAAAGACCACGCTCCTCAACCGCATCCTCACTGAAAACCATGGACAGCGGTACGCCGTGATCGTCAATGAATTCGGCGAGGTCGGGATCGACAACGACCTGCTGGTCGAATCCGACGAAGAAATCTTCGAGATGAACAATGGATGCATCTGCTGCACCGTCCGCGGCGACCTGATCCGGACCGTTCAGAACCTGATGAAACGGAAGGGCGCTTTCGACGCCATCATTGTCGAGACAACGGGTGTGGCCGACCCGGCGCCCGTCGCCCAGACCTTCTTCATGGACGATGATGTGCGCGCCTCCGCCAGGCTCGATGCCGTCATTGCCGTCGTCGATGCGCGCCATGTCCTGCAGCGTCTGGAAGATACCGAGGAGGCCGAGGACCAGGTCGCCTTCGCCGACGTCATCCTGATCAACAAGACCGATCTCGTCACGCCGGAGGAACTGGCAACGGTGGAGGCACGCATCCGCTCGATCAATCCCTACGCCGTCCTGCACCGGAGCGAGCGATGCGGAATCGAGATTGCCAAGGTGCTGGACCGGGGTGCCTTCGATCTTGACCGGATCCTGTCGCTGGATCCGCATTTCCTGGAGCACGGCCATGCCGCCCATGAATGCGGCCCGGACTGCGATCACGACCATGACCATGATCACCATCATCACCATGGCCACGAGCATGACCATCACCACCACGATGACGCCCCGCACTCCGTGAAGAGCATTTCGCTCACGGCAGGGGATCTCAATCCGGACATGTTCTTTCCCTGGATCAGCCAGGTCACGCAGGTCCAGGGCCCGAACATCCTGCGCCTCAAGGGTATTCTGTCCTTCAAGGATGATCCCCAGCGCTATGTCATCCAGGGCGTTCACATGATCGTCGAGGGCGATCACCAGCGGGACTGGAAAGAAGGCGAACCACGCGAAAGCCGGCTTGTCTTCATCGGGCGGGACCTCAACTGGGATGTCCTGAAGCAGAGTTTCCAAGCCTGCGCGGCATAACAGGGAAGAACGCGTGCCGACAATAGCACCAGTGGACGTGGACGGTTTCGTGGTCCGCGCCGGTTTCCTGAAGGCGTCCGCCTTCTTCGCATCCGGAGAGGGCGACGTCACCTTTTCCGGAACAGGCGAGAAAAAGATACGGCCGCACAAGGCAGGTCTGCTCGCCGCCGAACCGCTCAAGGACGGAACCGGTCTTGTCACGTCCGGCGATGACGGCTGCATTTACCGATGCGGTGCCGATGCCTCCGCCGAATGCGTTGCGGAGCGGCCGCGCAAATGGATCGATCTGATTGCCACAGGTCCGTCCGGGGCAATCGCCTATGCCAGCGGCCGGGTTGCCTGGGCCCATCTCAGCGACGGCCGGGAAAGGGAATTCGGTCACGACCGTGCGGTGGGCGGACTGGCGTTCGCGCCGAAGGGCACGCGCCTGGCAGTGTCCCGGTATGACGGCGCAACCCTCTGGTGGGCCGGAACCGATGGGCAGCCGACCGAGCTTTCCTGGAAAGGCGCCCATCTGGGGATCAGTTTTTCGCCCGACGGAAAATTCCTTGTCACGGCGATGCAGGAAAATGCCCTGCATGGCTGGCGGCTGTCGGATGCCCAGGACATGCGCATGTCCGGCTATCCGGCCAAGGTCAAGTCGTTCAGCTGGTCCTTCAAGGGCAGGTACCTGGCCACGTCGGGTGCCAATTCCGCGATCCTGTGGCCCTTCCACGGGAAAACCGGGCCGATGGGGCAAACACCGCTTCAACTCGGCGCCAGGACGGACCTGCTGGTCTCAGCAGTGGCCTGTCATCCGAAGGAGGATGTCGTTGCCATCGGGTATCAGGACGGGTCGGTAACGATGTGCCGGTTCGAGGACAAGGCGGAGGTGCAATTGCGCCGGCCCGGAAATAGCCCTGTTTCTGCGATGGACTGGGACGCGGACGGCCTGCGGCTGGCCTTCGGAACCGAAACCGGCGACGCGGGTATCATAAGCTTGCAGGACTGACCGGCAAACCGTGACCGGAGACATTCATGTTCAGAACCCTGATCATACTCGTCATGCTGGTGAGCGGTACGGCAACGTCGCAGTTTCCCGAATTTTCGCAACAATACCGGCAGCGGCTCGGCGGGGCGATCGACGCCCTTGAGGGCATCCTCGCCGATTTCAGACGCGATGCATCGGCTTTCGGCCTGACCGTTGCCGAAGCGATTGATCGCCAGAGGTCTTCCGATGACCCCTTCATCCGGGCGCGGGGTGACAGCATGGCGGTTGCCGGTGTGCGCCTTGAGGACCTCAAGCGGCAGCGCGAGACGCTTGAGGCGGCGGGGCCGGTCGGGCGCATGTTCGTGGTTGCGCGCGGATTTGATCCCCAGCTTGCACAGGCAACGGCGGAAGATTACGAGCCCGCCATTCCGGTGACGATAGCCGGGTTTGTCAGCGCCGCCATCGGCGCACTGGCGGGGTTCGTGCTGGTGCGGCTGCTTGCCGGTCTCGTGCGTCTTGGCCGCCGGAAAACCACCTCTCATCGATAGTCGGATCTGTTGACTGTTGCCCTTCAGAGCAACCTTCTTTGACCCAGTGCTGTCCGGTTCGGAAACGACTGTCGAACTTATGTCTTCGAGGAACCGAAGTAGTTCCGTGCATCGCCAAATCGCGATACGGAATTGCTTCCTGGATTTGTCATCCCGGTTTGCCGCGTGCGCGGCAAGACCGGGAACCAGCACTCCCTAAGGCCGAAGGTTGAAAGAAGAAGGAAAAACCAGTGGTTACCGGGTCCTGACCCTAAACCGGACAGCCGTGGTTTTGACCACCGCGTAACAAATCGGGTAATCACGTCTTAATGCGTTGCCCAAGCTGGAAGGATGCCGAATGGACGCAATCACGCGGATGCGCTGCTTCATTCAAGTGGTCGACTCGAATGGTTTTTCCGCCGCTGCCCGGGAAATGGGGCGGTCCAAGGCTCTCGTCTCGAAATATGTCGGCGAACTTGAAGATGAACTCGGCGTCCGGTTGCTGAATCGCACCACCCGGCAGGTCTCCCTGACGGAAGTGGGGGAGGCATATTACAAGGAAGCGGCGGAAATCCTGCAACGGATCGACGATCTCCAGGCTTCCGTGCAGTCCACGCACCAGGAAGTCCGCGGCCGCTTGCGCGTATCGGCGCCCAGATCAATGGGCGATGATATGCTCAACAAACCGATGATGCAGTTTCTTGCCCAGTATCCGGACATCAGGCTCGACCTGCGCCTGGAAGACCGGTTCGTGGATCTTGTCGAAGAGGGCTTCGATCTCGCGATCCGCGTCACGCAACTGGAAGACTCAAGCCTGATCGCCCGGAAAATCGCGCCCTTCCGCACCGTTGTCTGCGCAACGGCCGATGTTGTGAAGACACATGGTGCGCCAGTGGTTCCGGCCGATCTCACGACCCGGCCCTGCATCATCGACACCAATTACCGTTACAAGCAGAACTGGGCGTTCCAGTCCGAGGGCGAGCGATTGTCCGTCGCCGTGAACGGCCCTCTTGAAGTCAACAGTGCCACGGCCGCCCGGGAAGCCGCACTGGCCGATCTGGGCTTCCTCAGGACGCCGCTGTTTTTCGTCGCGAAGGATGTCAGAGATGGTGATCTCGTCGTCGTGCTGGAAGACTACGAAGAACCGCAGCGTGGTATCTACGCGGTCTATCCGCATCGACGCCATCTCAGTGCGAAGGTGCGGGCGTTCGTGGATTTCCTGGTGGACTGGTCCTTGAAGAACCCGGGCTGCTAACGGCCGAAGCCTTCAAGGCGCGTTTTATCCAGCAGGATCGAGGGCGGCGGGGCTGCCGCTTGCGTGCCGCTCGGCAACCGGAAAAACGTGATCCCGTCAGCGGACAGTTTCTTGTTGCAAATGCAACGTATACGTTTCAGTCTGACCAGATGAACGACGCGCAAAAACAGATTGCTGCCGGCCTGGAACGGGTTTTCTGGAGCCGCGGGTTCGCTGAACCCAGCGTCCCGGAACTGCGAGCGGGCGTCGGTGTCAGCATGCGCACGCTCTACCGGTATTTCCCTTCGCGGGAAGCCATGATCCTGGGTGCGCTGGAGTTTCGTCACCAAAGGTATCTCGCCTATGTGCGCGAGGGGGTGAGTGAACCCGGACTGGCCGCGGCAGAACAGTTGTTCGACAAGCTGGGCGGGTGGATGCGCGTGACCCAGGGCAAGGAGTGTTTTTTCCGTCAGGCCCTGGCAGCGAACCCGGACAGCTCCCAGATCAAGGACACGGTTACCCGGCACAAGGGCGAACTGCTCGCATTTTTTGGCGTGCTGAGCGGAGACGAAGTCTTCGCAACGACGCTCTATCTGCTGCATGAGGGCGTAACCGCCTGTTATGCGGAAATGGGAGAACGGGCTGTCGAAGACGCCAAGAGCCAGGTGCGGCTGATGTTCAGGGCGGCCTCCGAAAAACGCTATTCCTGAGGCCTGGCCCGGAGCATTATTGTTCTGAAGCCGGCCCGCCGGTCACGATCCGCCGGGCTGTCTCAGGCGGACACCCTGTCAGTTTCCTGATTGTGCCAGCCTTTCCTCGGCCATCTTGTCGGCAACCCGTTCAGGGGTCGTGTCTTCGCGCGCGGCGCGTTCGAAGATGCGCGTCAACGTGTCTCCGATCGCCAGTGTCTTCTCCCGGACGCGTCCATCGTCTTCGCCCGGTTTGGCAAGGGCAATCGAGATGACGCCGCCAGCGTTGATCGCGTAGTCGGGCGCGTAGTGAATGCCGCGCCGCTTGAGCGCGATGCCGTCGGCAGGCGTCTGCAGCTGGTTGTTCGCCGCACCTGCAACGACCCGCGCCTGGATCTGGGGTATCGTGCGGGCGTTCAAACCGGCTCCCAGCGCACAGGGAACGAAGATATCGGCATCCACGCAATGCGCTTGATCGGCGGCAACGGCAGCTGCACCGAATGCATCGAGCGCCCGCTCGACGGCGGGGGCATGAATGTCGGAGACAACCAGTTGCGCGCCGGCATCGGCCAGCTGGCGTGCAACGTCGAAACCGACATGCCCGAGCCCCTGCACCGACACCGTCCTGCCGTCCAGCTCCGCGCTTCCGAAAACATGCCGGGCCGAGGCCCTGATTCCCTCGAAGACACCGAGCGCCGTATAGGGAGACGGATCGCCAAGTCCGGTTGCGCTGGTGCCGCGCACGTGATCGGTGCGGCGGGCAACGGCTTCCATGTCTTCAGGCGAGACACCGACGTCTTCGGCGGTGATATAGGTGCCCGACAGCCGGTCGACATGGCGGCCGAACGCCTCCATCATGTCCTGCGACTTGTCCTTGCGCGGACACGCGATGATGACGGCCTTGCCCCCGCCCAGGTTCAATCCCGCAAGCGCGTTCTTGTAGGTCATGCCGCGGGAAAGGCGCAGCGCATCCGTGAGTGCGTCGGCCGGTTTTTCGTATGGCCAGACACGGCAACCACCCAGCGCGGGGCCGAGCGTGGTGTCGTGGACCGCGATGATCGCGTTCAGTCCGCTGTCGCGGTCCTTGACGAAAACGATGTTCTCGTGTTCGCCCATTTCGGGATGGTCGAAGACGGCGCTGTGCAGGGCGGAAGGGTTCAAGGCATTCATGATTGGCTCTACAGGTCGTTATCTCTATGAATAATTTAGTCGGAGATCGGAGAATTTTGTCTCTTTTCTCCCAATCAGAATGCAATGAGAGGAACAAACGTTCTCTCATTCAGCGCAAAGTGTGAAAATATTTTCATCTTGATTTTGCGCTGCGGCAACGTGTTCAGTCATTTTGCTGCCGTGTTCTGTGTTCACAGAGGACAAATCATGTCATGTGAACCCATTCGTCCGACGAAGAAGGTGAATCCGTTGCGCCGTTTTTCCAACCGCCTGCGAAAAGCCGCCATTCAGGTTTCCAGCCGGTTTGCGGCAGTCCTGGTTCTGCTGATCGCCAGCGTGACAAGCGCTGCGGCCCATCCGCATGTGTTCGTCGAGGCGAGATCCAAACTGATCTTCGACGATGACGGCAGAGCGGTTGCCGTCAAGCATGTCTTTCGTTTCGACGACGCTTTTTCCGCGTTCGCGATCCAGGGCTTCGACACAAACCAGGATGGCGTCTATTCGCGCGAAGAGCTTGGCGAACTCGCCAAGGTCAATGTCGAGAGCATGGCCGATTTCGGCTACTTCACGTTCGGCGACAACACGCGCGTCGAACTCGATTTTTCCACACCGACGGATTACTGGCTCGAGGTCACGACGCTTCCCGTTGGGGACTACTGGATGATGAAGCCGGAAGACTTCGAAGCGATCGAGGAAGACATCCGGCTGAACGGCGGCACGGCAATTAAGGAAGTGGATCTCCTGGAGCTTCATTTCGTGCTTCCACTCAAGGATCCCAGCGATGCGAGCGCGCCGATAACACTCGATGTTTATGATCCGACCTACTACGTGGATTTCAGGTTCGGTCAGGAGGCGGATGCGGTCGGAACGGAGAATGCGCCGGGCACCTGCCAGGTGACGCGCAAGGAACCGCCGCCGCTCGACGCAGCTACGGCCTATGCGCTGGCACAGATCGGACCCGAGCAGCGGGATCTGCCACCTGAACTGCAGTCGGCCGCCGCCACGCAGATCAACCAGATGATCGTCAACTGCGCGGGCGTGGCAGCCGGTGCAGCCGCGCCGGGCACCACCGGGCAGGCCGAGACGCAGATCGCGTCTGCCGATGCCGGAACCGGCGCGGACACCGAAACGCTTGCCGAAAGCAATTCTTCCGCACTTCCCTCCGCGCGCTCGGACGAGGTCGCTGCCTCGACACAGGTTGCCGTCATCAACAGCCCGGAAGCGGCCGCCGTTGGCGTCGGTGTTCTCGACCGCTTCTTCGGCACGATCGCGATCAAGCAGAAAGAGTTCTATCAGAGGCTGGTTGCCAGTCTGCGTGCCTTCCGCAACAATCCGAGCGCCGGCTGGCTGTTGATCGGTCTGTCCTTCGCCTATGGCGTTTTTCATGCCGCTGGGCCGGGACACGGAAAAGCAATCATCACGTCCTATGTCGTTGCCAACAACGAAACCCTCAAGAAAGGGATTGTGCTGTCATTCGCGTCCGCGTTCGCGCAGGCCGTCACGGCCATCGTTCTTGTCGGAGGGCTCGCCGTTGTCTTCAATCTGACGAGCCTCGCGATCCAGGACACGGCGCGCTGGTTCGAGATCGGCTCCTATGTCCTGATCACGGGGCTGGGTGGGTGGCTGCTCTGGCAAAAGGCCGGAAAGCCGATTGCGATGAGCATTGCCAACCGCCTATCCGGAAACCGTCTCGCGCTGGCCGGTGTGCATGGGCACGATCACGCACATCACGACCATGGACATCACCATCACGGGCACGGTCACGGGCACCACCATGATCATCATGGGCACAGCCATCATCATCACGAAATTGGTGCGGATGGCGTGTGTACCACCTGCGGTCACGCGCATGCGCCGACGCCAGATATGGTTCAGGGCGAGATCACCTTCGGCCGGGCCATTTCCATTGTTCTGGCCGTCGGTCTGCGTCCCTGCACGGGAGCCCTGGTGGTTCTGGTATTCGCCCTGTCGCAGGGCATGATTGTGGCGGGCGTCGCTTCAACGCTGGCAATGGCGGTCGGGACCGGCATCACGGTTTCGCTGCTGGCCGCACTGGCTGTCGGCGCGAAGGACCTTGCCGTGCGTCTCTTCGGCGAAGGCAGCCCGATGGCGATCCGGGTGCACCGGTCGATCGAGATTTTCGGCGCAGCCATCGTGTTCCTGCTCGGACTGACGCTGCTCGTCGCCGCGCTCGGCTGGGGCTGATTGTTCCGGGCAAGGCCGGGTGCATTGCCGCTGAAAGGTCAGAGCCCGAGCCGTTTGACCCGGTAAGCGCGGACCGCGTCCCCGAAGGCGGAAAAGAGTTTTTGCGAGGGCCCGTCCGTGGATACCCAGTATTCCGGGTGCCATTGCGTCGCGAGCACGTATCCTGCGCTGTCCCTGACGGACATTGCCTCGACCGTTCCGTCCTCGGCACGTGCTTCCATCACCAGACCGCTGCCGAGATCTCCGACGGCCTGACGGTGCAGCGAATTGACGTCGAACGGTTCTGAACCGATCACGTCTTCAAGCCTGCCACCTTCGGCAACGTCGACCGGGTGCGCGATCCGGAAACGCTCGTCCTGTTGTTCGGAAACCGGTGCCCTGTGATCCTTGCGGCCGCTTAGTTCCTGGACTTCGGTCAGAAGCGTGCCGCCCATGGCGACGTTCAGTTCCTGCATGCCGCGGCAGATTGCGAAAACGGGAATGCCGCGCTCCACGGCCCTTTTCAGCAGGGGCAGTGTGGTCGCATCCCGGTCCGGGTCGTAGGGGCCGTTTGCCTCCGTCGGTTCCTGGCCGTAAAGGGCCGGGTTCACGTTGGAGCGCGATCCGGTGGCAACCACTCCGTCGACCTGATCGAGCGCCGCATCCAGATCCAGCTCCGATCCGAGTGAGGGCAGGATCATCGGGATGGCGTCCGAGCCCTTCAGGACGGCGTGCAGGTAGGTTGCGTTGACGGCATGCCAGTTGAACCCGTCGATGGGTTTGACGTCGGCTGTTACCAGGACAAGCGGTTTTGTCATTTTGGACCTTGCGAGGAAGAGGTAGGCACGGGGCGCGGGGCCCCGCACGCAGATGTACCTGAAAGACGCCTAGTCCAGCAATCCCAATTCCTGCGCGACCTTGTAAAGCTGGGCCGCGTTGCGCGTGCCGACCTTTTCGCGAAGGTTGAGACGGTGCGATTCCACCGTGCGGACGCTGATCCCCAGCGCCTTGGCGACTTCCTTGTTCGGCTGCCCCTTTGCGATCGCTGTCAGGACCTGGCGCTCGCGTTCGGTCAGACCATAAGGGTCTTCCACGGGCGCGGAAGCGCTCGCGCCGACAAGGGTCGGTCCGATGGCGGACGAAAAGAAATAGCCGCCGGACGCAACGCTGGTGATCGCGGTGATCATCTCCTGTGCGGAGATGTCCTTCAGGATGTAACCGCGCGCGCCTGCCTGGACCACGCCGCGCACATATTCGGGATTGTCGTAGACGGACAGGATCAGGACACCGACCCCGGGTTGGGTCTTGCGGATTTCCATGGCCGCCTCGAGACCGTTCATGACCGGCATGGAGACATCCATCAGGAGCACATCCGGCTTCAGGTCGCGGGTCATCCGGACGGCCTCGCGGCCGTTGGTCGCCTCGCCGACGACTTCAAGCTCCGGCACTTTTTCCAGGCGCGCCCGAATGCCGTCGCGGACGAGTTCGTGGTCGTCGGCAAGCAGGACGCGAATGGGTTTTTCAAGCGAAGGAGAACCCGTGGAATCCGATGTCATGGTCAAATCAAGCAGCCTTTGCCGACGTGTTGTCGAGCGGCATCTGTACCTTGATCCTTGTACCTCCCGATGACCGCCGGCTCAAAATCAACTTGCCGCCATAGGTCTCGATGCGCTCGCGCATGTTGCGGAATCCCAGGCCGCCGGTCTTGGGCAATGGTCTCGGCAGGCCGACACCATTGTCTTCGACACACAGGGTCAGATCGTGGACGCCGACCTTCAGGTCGATGTTGACCCTGTTGGCGCGCGAGTGCCGGGCAACATTGGTCATGCACTCCTGGACCACCCGGTAAAGCGCTGTCTTGGCGCCGTCGGACAAGCGGCTGTGGCACTGTTGCGCATCCACGTTCACCTCGATGCCCGACTGGCTCTGGATCTCCTTGCCGAGGCTGCCCAGTGCGGCCGCCAGTCCCATGTCATCGAGCACGCTCGGTCTCAGATCCCGGGAAATGCGCCGGACCTCGGCGATCGTGCCATCAAGGGTCTTGAGGCACTTCGCCGCCTGAACCTGAAGATCGGGATCGCGGGTGGCTTCGCTGTGGATCATCTCGATGCCATAGCGAACGGAGACCAGCAGCTGCGAAATGCTGTCATGCAGCTCGGTGGAGACGCGTTTGCGTTCCTGTTCCTGGACCTGGAAGATGCGGTTCGTCAGTTCCTTCAGCTTGCTGTCGGCAAATCGCTGTTCGGAGAAGCGGACACCCGCGATCAGCGTTCCGGCGACGGCAATTCCGGCCAAGGTGATCAGAAAGGTCACGAGCAGCGTTTGGCGGATGTTCTGCGCGAACTCGGCCCTGATCGTGGCGACTTCCTTCTGAATGTCGTCGGTGTAAAGGCCGGTGCCGAGCATCCAGCCCCACTTGTTCAGCAAGATGGCGTAACCGAGTTTTTCCTCGACCGATCCGGTGGAGGGCTTGTGCCAGACATATTGGTGGAACCCGCCGCCCGACTTGGCCTGGGTGATCAGGTTCCGGATGACGTAGTCGCCGTTGTTGTCCTGCAGGTCCCACCAGTTTTCGCCGACAAGATGCGGCAATTTGGGGTGAACGACATTGGTGCCGTCAAGCGTGTAGACGAAGAAGTAGCCGTCGTGGTCGAAGGTGAGGTTGGTGAGGATTTCCTTCACCTCTTCCTGGGCAGCCTGCCGTCCGCCCGGCTCTCTCTTGTAGATCTGTTCGATCGATGTCAGCGCCAGGCTCACGTAGTTGCGAATCTCCTGCCGTTTCGCTGCAAGGATCCGCTGTTCGACGGATTGCGTCTCGGCGTCAATGAGCTTTCGCGACTGGTAATAGGTCGTGCCGCCGATCAAAACGGATACCGCGATGAGCGGCAGGATCGTGATGAGTAGCAATTTGGTCTTGAAGGTCACGAAAGTTGCTTTCCCGTTGCGCAGGTGTCCACTAAGCCATCATCTATTGCGAAATTCTCGGTAGTACTACTGAGAAAGTGCGCAGAACCACGAATAGCTTTCCGTCCGTCACGTCAACTAGACATACGGCGAGATCGGTGCAAGGTTGCAGACCGGTCCGGAAATATTGGGTCCGATTAGGGAGGAAACTAATGGATCGTCGTTCGTTTATCAAAAAAGCTGGTCTTGGCGCCGGTGGTATCGCCGCAGGTTCCGCGCTCGCCGCTCCGGCGATCGCGCAGGGCACCACGGATCTCGTGATCGTGTCCACGTGGCCGCGTGACTTCCCGGGCCTCGGGATTTCGGCTCAGCGCCTGGCAGCCCGTATCGGCGAATTGACCGATGGCCGCATCAATGTTCAGTACTTCGCGGCCGGCGAACGCGTCGGCGCATTCGACTCCTTCGACGAAGTCGCATCCGGCAACGCGCAGGCCTACATCGCGGCCGACTACTACTGGAAGGGCAAGCACCCGGCCTGGGCTTACTTCACGGCTGTTCCGTTCGGCCTGACCTATGCCGAGATCGATGCCTGGATCAAGTTTGGCGGCGGCCAGGAGCTCTGGGACGAAGTTGCTGACGAGTTCGGCCTGAAAAACTTCGCATGCGGCAACACCGGCGTTCAGATGGGCGGCTGGTTCAACAAGGAAATCGAAACCGCGGACGACCTGAAGGGTCTGAAGATGCGTATTCCGGGCCTCGGCGGCGACGTCATGGCGAAACTCGGCGCGTCTCCGGTGTCCCTGCCGGGCGGCCAGATCTACGAAAACCTTGTTTCCGGCGCTGTTGACGCTACCGAGTGGGTCGGTCCGTACAACGACTACTTCATGAAGTTCTACGAAGCAGCCAAGTACTACTACTATCCGGGCATGCACGAGCCGGGTTCCCAGCTCGCCTTCGGCATGAACAAGTCCTGGTGGAGCCAGCTGTCGCCGACAGACCAGGCCATCATCCAGGCCGCTTGTAACGAAGAAAACGCCCGCCAGATGGCTGAGACCAACGCCAACAACGGTGTCTATCTCGACCGTCTCATCAACGAGCACGGTGTTGAACTGAAACAGTTCAACGACGAGGTCTACGACGCGTTTGGTGAAGCTGCCGAAGAGGTCTTCGAAGAGACGATT
The DNA here is from genome assembly GCF_965229775.1 of Roseibium sp. Lineage (GTDB taxonomy): Bacteria > Pseudomonadota > Alphaproteobacteria > Rhizobiales > Stappiaceae > Roseibium. The sequence goes on along the minus strand of NZ_OZ245929.1, from coordinate 1,064,657 downwards.
TCTCACTCCGACCTTGCAGCGCGGACGCACGAAAGCTTCGCGAAGGCCCGCTCGGAGATCGGCCGCTGGATGCTGCTCGCCGATACCGGCTACACGCAGCAGCGCAACCGCGTGCTCGGCATCGAAGTCTAAGCCCTTCCGGCAAAGCTAAGGTGGGGGCGGGAGAAGTCCCGCCCCCGTTTTCTTGTTTGACAAAAAAATAGGGCACATTCGCCATGGCGGCTGTAGGCGGGGTTGGAGACGACGTCTCGGCAGGTGGGGACATTCCTGCAGGGCAACACCAAAGCGCGGTATCGTATCGGACATTCGGCTGGCTGATCCTCATGATCATGGCAGCGTTTTTGGTCAACAATTATCTGACCTTCTGGCAGGACCTTCCCGGCATCGCTCCGATTTTCGGCGGGCCGGCAAACGGGTCGATGCCGATTGTCTGGTCCTGGGTCCAACTCGCGATTTACGGCGGGGCGATCGTGTGGGCCGTGCTGCTCGTTCAGCGCAGCAAGGACAGGTCGCTGCGCGAAGACAGCAAAAAAATCAGCGACATCAACGCCTACCTGATCAGGGCCATGTTTTTCGCCGTTCTGATCGTTGGTCTCATCGATGCCGTGATTTCCTTCCTGCGCGTCGAAGGACTGCTTGAGGCCGTGGTCGGCCCGGACATGGCCGCCAATCTCGGCCGGTCCCAGTTCCGCGGCGGGTATGTGCACATGCCGCTCATCGGACTGTCCTTCGTGATCGCCGCCTTCACGCGAACCCTCGGCTTCATCTGGCTGGCGCTGCTGGTGGTCGTGGCCGAATTGCTGATCGTGGTCGGCCGGTTCATCCTCTCCTACGAACAGGCCTTCATGGCCGATCTCGTCCGGTTCTGGTACGCGGCGCTGTTCCTGTTCGCAAGTGCCTATACCCTGCTTGAGGAAGGGCACGTGCGGGTCGACGTCTTCTATGCCGGAATGTCCGCAAGGACCAAGGGATACGTGAACGCCATCGGTTCCGTCGTGCTGGGCATGTCCCTATGCGCCGTGATCATCCTGATCGGTATGGCCGGAAAGCAGAACGTGATCAACGCGCCGATCCTGTCCTACGAGACCACGCAGGCCGGGTTCGGGCTCTATGTCAAATACCTCATGGCAGGATTCCTGGGCGTGTTCGCCGTCACCATGATGATCCAGTTCGTGTCCTATTTCCTGGACGCGATCGCGGATATTCGCGGTGAGCCGGGTGGCCGGGACCATGAAAACCATCCAGTCAACTAACGCCTGACGAGATCTTCTGACATGGAACTTTTCTTTCTAGCTCTTCTCGTTGTCCTGATGGCGTTTGCACTGGGATCCGGTTTCCCGGTCGCGTTCGCCCTTCCCGGAGCGGCGATCCTGACAATCGGACTTGCGGCCGGGGCAGGCTACCTGTTTTCAACCGGCACCGATGCCTTCTTCGATTCCGGCGGGCCCGGGCAATGGCTAAGCGCCGGCGTCACCAATTTCCGTGGTATTTACTGGGAAGCCGAACGCGACACGCTGATCGCCATTCCCCTGTTCGTGTTCATGGGGATCATGCTGCAGCGTTCGAAGATTGCCGAAGATCTTCTGGTGACCATGGCCCGTCTCTTCGGTCCGGTTCCCGGCGGCCTCGGCATTTCGGTCGTGTTCGTGGGCGCGCTGCTGGCCGCGACCACCGGCATCGTCGGTGCAACGGTCGTGGCAATGGGTCTGATCTCGCTGCCCGCGATGCTTCGCAACAACTATTCGGTTCCGCTGGCAACCGGAACGATTGCCGCGTCCGGCACGCTTGGCCAGATCATTCCGCCGTCCATCGTTCTCATCATTCTTGCCGACCAGCTCGCAAGCGCCGTCGACCAGGCGGGATCGCTCCGCCAGACACTGTTCAAGGACAGCACCGGCGAACTCTCCATGCCGTCGGACTTTTCCGTGGTCTCGACCAGCGCCGGCGAAATGTTCCTGGGTGCTTTCCTGCCGGGCCTTGTTCTAGTCGGACTTTACATGCTGTTCATTCTCGGGTTCGCGCTGATGAACCCGAAGGCCGCGCCGGCCGTCCATGAGGAAGGGACCTTCACGCGCAAGTTCGCGGGCAAGGTCGTGATCACGCTGGTGCCGCCTCTGGCCCTGATCTTCCTCGTGCTCGGATCGATCATCGGCGGCATCGCAACGGTCAACCAGGCTGGTGCAATCGGTGCTGTCGGTGCGATGGTCATGGCGGGCTACCGCCTCAAGGAAGGCGAAAAGGGCGCTTATTCGCCTGCTATTCTCGCAATCCTCGCGCTTCTCGGTCTCGCCGTCGTCATCAGTTTCTTCGGCGAAGTCAACATCAAGCGTATCGAGAATTCGCAGGACGTCCTGAGCCTCATCCTCGCGCTCATCGCGGTGTCGCTTGTCCTCCTGGCGATCTTCTGGTCCGGCTGGCGAACGCTGAAACTGGATGACACGCTGCGCGGCGTTATGGTCGAGACGGCCAAGACCACGTCGCTTGTCTTCATCATCCTGCTGGGTGCGGCCATGCTGACCTCGGCCTTCCGCGCCTTCGGTGGCGAGCATCTCGTCAAGGAATTCCTGCAAGGGTTGCCCGGCGGGTTCTGGGCGCAGTTCCTGATCGTGATGCTGGTGATCTTCATCCTCGGCTTCTTCCTCGATTTCATCGAGATCGCCGTGGTCGTGGTGCCGATCGTGGCGCCGATCCTGCTCTCCGATCCCGGAGCGAATGTCACCGCCGTCTGGCTCGGTGTCATGATCGGCCTCAACATCCAGACATCGTTCCTGACGCCGCCATTCGGGTTCGCGCTGTTCTACCTTCGTGGTGTGGCGCCGGCGGTGGTCAAGACCATTGACATGTACAAGGGCGTGATCGCGTTCATTGCACTGCAGCTGTTTGCACTCGGCATCGTCGGGTTCTATCCGCAGCTGGTGAACTACCTGCCGAACCGGTCCTCGCTCTTGTCGGAGACCGCACCGCCGCCGAAGAACCCGCGCCTGCAATATTGCATGGAAACGCTCGTCTACGAGGATTTCCGTCAAAACGGTGACAGCATCCTTGCGGCGATCGACAAGGTCGAGGGCGTCGACCTGAGCTACCTGCCGGAAGACCTGCAGGACGATCTTGCCGAAGGCTTCGAAACGGCAAAGGAAGCGCTGCCGCTGATGATGGCGATCCGGGATGCCGAAGACGCTGTCGCAGAGGCTTCGGGTTCCTTCAAGCCCATCCATACGGAAGTCAGGGCTCTGGAGCGTGACGCGCGCCGGATCGATGCCCGTATCGAAGAACTTAAGGTGATTGTCAGCCGGTCCGGCGACGGCGCGGTCTACTCTGCTGCGCAGGGTGAGCGTGCGCAGGAACAGATCGATGCGCTCCAACTGGAACACGATGCGATCCTCGCCAGGATCCCGGACAACTGGGACGAGGTCTACGGGGAGTTTTCGAAGATCCAGAAAGCGGAGACCACCGCACGGCAAAAGTACCGCCGCACGGTCGACCAGGCCTACGAGCCAATCCTGGAGGTCAAGGCGATTCTCGCGGATGCCGACACGGTCGCGGCCTTCGGGCCTGAACTCGAGGAGCTCAAGGCTCAGGTACCGCAACTCGAACCGGAAGCGGCCGTCGAGGCCATCGCGGCCATGCGCTCGAAAGTGGGGGAGGCCGAGGGCACAAGCGATATCCGCAAGGGCCTGACCGAAGCCCGCAAGATCATGCGCAGCCGCGAGCCGAATGCAGTAGAGGCCGTTGCGGAGATCGACAAGTCGATTGCCGCGCTCCAGGCCGATCTCGCGTGGCGCGAACGTGCTGCAAAGGAACTGCTGCCGGCACTGCAGGAATACGACACGGCAGTCGTCAACAATATCGGCCTGAGGCAACAGGCCAGACTGCCGACCGACATGGCGCTGGACGTTGCCGCATGCCTCTCCAGCCACAGGGACGTTTCCCTGAGCTTCTAAGAAGCGAGAGGCTGGACTTGAAGACGGCGGGAGGAGCGATCCTCCCGCCTTTTTTTGATTTCACCGTTCAGAGGATCTACCGTTCGGGCCAGGCCGCCATCCCCAGACGGCAAATCGAAAGGTTGAAGACATGACCCTGACCGGCAGCTGTTTATGTGGAAGCGTGACCGTCTCGGCTGATGCGTTGCCGCGCCTGCAGGCGTGCCACTGTTCGATGTGCCGGAAATGGGTGGGCGGACCCTTCATGGCGGTGCCCTGCACCGGTGCGGTCTTTGAAGGTCCGGTCAAACGCTACCGGTCATCCGACGGGTTCGAGCGCGGGTTTTGCGCCGAATGCGGCTCCAGTCTCTTCTTTCATCCGCAAGGAAGCGACCTTCACGGCATTCCTTACGGCCTGTTTGACGCTCAACCGGACTTGCCGTTCAAGGCTGAATTCTTCATTGACCAGAAACCGGCCTGTTACGCGTTTTCAGACGATACGCGAAAGATGACAGGTGAGGAGTTCGCAACGAAGTTCCGGTCCGGCTGAGCCGTACGTAATACCAACCTTCATAGATAGAAACCCATTTCACCGGGATTGTTTTGCCACAAGGCAAGGCGCGGTTTGCGCGGTAGTGTCGGCACTACAAGCAAATCGCAACGCGGCATTGGGGCAAAAGAACCCGGCCTCCGGTGGCATGAAACCGGCCATCGGCTGCGTTGTGGCGCTTGCCCGATGCGCCGGCATCGCGCTGCGCACCACGCCTGACCGAGTGGACCGGTTTGATGCCATGAAATGGGTTTCTATCTATGAAGGTTGGTATAACCTCAACTCCATGTCACCGCTGTCGCGAACATGTAACCGGAGCCGTAGATCGTCCTGATATGCGCGGCTTCGTTCTTGCGGTTCAGCTTCTTGCGGAGCCTTGAAATGCGGACGTCGATCGACCGGTCGAGGCTTTCGTCCCGTCCGCCATGTTCGAGCAGGTAGTCCCGGGTCAGGACGCGCTTGGGCGCGCGCAGCAAGGCTTCAAGCAAGGTGGCTTCCCCGGTCGACAGGAAGGTTTCTTCCCCCTCCGGCGAGGTCAGGCAATGGGAGGAGGGACGGTATGACCAGTCCTCGAACCGTGCCAGGTCGACTTCACCGCGCGCCGGTGTCCGGTCCGAGGACCGCCGCAGGATCGAGCGGATGCGCGCGACGACTTCGCGCGGATCAAACGGTTTGACGACATAGTCGTCCGCGCCCAGTTCCAGCCCCATGACCCGGTCGGTCGAATGGCCCCTGGCAGACAGAACGATGATCGGCACCGAAGATATCCTGCGGATCTCGTTGATCAGCGCCATGCCTTCCATGTCGGGCAGACCGAGGTCGACGATGCAGGCGTCGGGACTTTCATTGGCGAGCGCCGCCAGCATGGAGCTGCCGGTGGAAAAGGTTTCGCCGGTCATGTCGAAATGCGACATGGCTTCGCGCAGGAGCTGACCGATCTCAGGCTCGTCGTCAACGATGAAGACGGTCAGTTTTGCCGATGGTGCGAAGCTCTTCTGCAAGGCAATCACTCACTCATGGAATCGGATCGGATCCGATCAACGTCCGGCCGGTCAACCGGTCCCGGCTGAACATCCGTTGAACTGTGGAGGATCTCCTGGAGCGTCTGCGCCAGTTGATCATCGGTGAAGGGTTTCGCCAGGACGGGGAACTGACAGTCCCGCTCGTTGCCGGCAAGATCGGACCAGTCTGCATAGCCTGTCATGAGCGCTATTCCCAGGTCCTTGCGTTGCCGCCGGATTTCCCTCGCGAGCACGAGACCGTTCATCTGGCCAGGCATGATGATATCGCTGAGAACGGCCTTTAGCTCAGGCAGGTCAAGCGCAAGGGCGCGCGCGTCGTCCGCGCTTTCGGCCCTGAGAACAGCGTATCCCAGGCTCTGCAGCTGGTCCGTCACGGCGTTGGCAACATCAGGGTCGTCCTCGACAAGCAGCAAAAGCTCGCCGTCGCCGCGCTTCAGATCGGTGTCACGGATTGCCCCGTCCTGCGCATCGCCGGACAAGACAATCCGGCGATAGGGCAGATAAAGCGTCAGGCACGTTCCGCTGCCCGGCTTGCTGTTCACGGCGACCGCGCCTCCGGACTGGCGGATGAAGCCGTAGACCATGGAGAGCCCGAGGCCGCTGCCGGTGCCGAAGGTCTTGGTCGTGAAAAAGGGCTCGAACACCTTGAGGCGGGTTTCCTCGTCCATGCCGTTGCCGGTGTCGGTTACGGTGACTCGCGAATAGCGGCCCTCGGGAACGCCCAGTTCGTCCGCTTCCCGTTTTTCGATGCTGGTCTCGCTCAGGGCGATCTGCAATGTGCCGCCGTCCGGCATGGCGTCGCGGGCATTGAACGCCAGATTGATCAGGGCGGTCTCCATCTGCGTCGGGTCGATGCATGCCCCGATGCTGGGGTCGGCGACCTCGGTCTCGAGCCGGATCGACGACGGCAGGGATCCTTCGAGGAGGCTTTCGGCATTGCACACGAGCCTGGCCAGGGCGACGGCCTGCGGATCGATCGCCTTGCCGCGGCTGAAGGCGAGCAGTCTCTGGATGAGATCCGATCCCCGCTTCGTGGCTTCAAGCACCGGTTCCAGCTTCCTGTCCAGATCCTCCTTTTTCAACGGAGCTTCCATGCGGCTGATGGAGAGCAGGTTGCCCATCAGGATCGCCAGCAGGTTGTTGAAGTCGTGGGCGAGGCCACCGGTCAGCTTGCCGACCGCATCCATGCGCTGGGATTGCACCAGGGTGGCTTCCGCCTGCTTCTGATCCGTCGCGTCCAGCGACAGGACGAAAATTCCCAGCGTGCGCCCGTCCGCAGTCATGTCTGGAATGAGCGTGGACCGCATATAGGCCTGGGTTCCGTCGGGCCGCTTGCGCTCATACTCGTAGCTGACGGCGTTTCCCTTGAACGCGTGGTCGATATGCGGTTCGAGTTCGGCAAATAGCTCGGCACCCACGACATCCGCAGCAGCGCGGCCTGCGATCGAGGCGACGGAATGCCCGAACCAGTCCGCGTAGCGGCGGTTTGCGAAGCGGAACACCGGGCCGGGAGACAGATAGGCGATCAGGGCCGGAATGTTGTCGGTCACCAGACGCAGCCAGTCTTCACTCTGCTGCAGCGCGCGCGTGCGTTCCTCGACTGTCCGCTCCAGCTTTTCCTGTCTTCGCCGTTCTTCGGTCACGTCGGAATAGATCGTGACGAACCCGCCCTGGGGAAGCGGGGTGCCGGATACGGCAATGATCTGGCCGTTCGGACGCACGCGCTCGAAAAAGTGCGGTTCGAACAGCCTGGCGCGTTCGATGCGGCGCGCGATCTTGCCCTCGATGTCGCCGGGGCCGTATTCGCCGCGTTCGGCATTCACCCGGATGAAGGCTTCCAGATGCGAGCCACGCTGGATGATCTCCTCCGGCATGTCGAGCATGTCGGACAGGCCGCGGTTCCAGGCGACCAGACGGAGGTCGCTGTCGAACACGGTGAAGCCCTGATTGATGTGGTCGAGCGCCGCCTGCATCAGATCAAGCTGCGCCTTCAAATGCCGAGTCTCCTCCATGAGGGCAAGACTAGATCAAAACGGAAAGAGACTGAACCGGGACTGTCTAATCCGAAAGGTGAAGAACACAGGTGCAATCTCGCACGGCGCGTTCATTGACCTGCCCAGCGTCAGACAAACGTGCGTTTGAATTGGGAGTGCAGGATTGAGATCTCAATAGGGAAAAGTGTCAAACACGGTGTGATTGCCGACATCTGCGTTTTTACCCTTAAGTGGAAAATATTGATGAATGACGGGTCCCTCTTGCCTCAAGTGCCGCTTCTTGTCTGAATGTTTCTTGTGATATTTCCCTTACGTCATATTGTTGTCTGATCAAAAACAAATGAAGGGGGAAGCATCATGGCCGTCTATCGGATTACCGAATTCACATCGCCCGACATGTCTGCAGCAATGGTTGCAGCGGAAGACCTGCGGGCCGACCTGGCCGAGGCCGGGGCGATCTTCATCGACATCGTGGATCTCGGCGACGGGAGCGGTCTTGTTGTTGCGAAATACGGGGACGAGGCCGCCATGGACGCGTCCGCCGGGCTCGCAAAAGCGTCCTTCGGCAAGATGGTGCAGGCCGGCGTGATCGACGGCGCCTCGATCAAGCCCAGATCAGGTTCGGTCGCAATCTCCTACTAGGCTCAGGACCCATCAATATGGATGAGTTGGTAGGGATGAATTTGTTCGGATACGAGGCGCAATGCTGCAGGAAACCGTCCGGTTTCCAAAGATTTGCAACGACGTTGCCGGGCAAATTCATCCTATCCCTCCGGGACGCAAAAACGGCTTCGATCTGCTTCGTCAAACCGCTCAACCGGGCAGGAAGCCCGCTTGTCGCGCTTTTCCTTGCAGCTCATCGCCGTTTGCTGCGCCAATTCAACCAAATTAGTGAGTCCTGAGCCTAGACCGCTTCACGACATCTCTACCGTCAGCCCCGAGGGACCGCGCAGCGAATGCGGCCCCAGGTCGAACTGGGCCGGGATCAGTGTCCCGCACGTGACGGCCGGGCCGTCGGCGAGGCAGAAGGTCCGCTGTCCGTCCCGTAGTGCGACAGGAACATCGCGACGCAGTCCTTCATGATGCCGTCCGTTTCCGGTTTTTCGCCCATCAGGAATTCCGGCCAGAAGAAGAAGTTTTTCACCAGGGCAAGAAGCTGGCTTGCGGCGAATGCCGGATCCGCCTTTCTCAGCGCCCCGGCTTCCATCGCATCGGCGATCAGCTTGGTGACCGGATAATCATGCGCGGCTGCCTCCGCCAGGAACGCGCGCGACCGGTCGAGGTCGCGCAGGAACTCTGAAATGATCATGCGGTTTACCCCGATCGCCTCCTTGTCCGTGATCACGGCCACATAGCGCTCGAGAGCCTCTGTCAGCTGGCCGGCCAACGGGCGGTCCGGGTCGTAGTCGACCGGTGCCATGGCGCAGTTGCGGGCAAGCATGATGTCCGTGATCGCATCGAATAGCTCTTCCTTGCTCTCGAAATGATTGTAGAGGGTGCGGCTCGAAACGCCGGCCCGTTTCGCGATCCGTGTCGTGTTCGCCCCGAGAAAACCCTGTTCGCGAAACTCTGCGATCGCGGCTTCGATTATATTTTCTCTTTTCTTTTCAGTCAGTTTCACGATTTTTCATCACTTTCGCCAAGAAAAGTAAAATTCTTTGTTTACATTTTTTGATGCGCATCCTAAATGTAAATACACGATTTTACTTTTGCAACTTCAGCCCAGGAGAAACTCATGTCTGGCAAGACCCCCTTCGGTCCGGAAGGCTGGACGCCCGCGCGCATCGGCGACCTGACGGGCAAGACCTATGTCATCACGGGCGCCAACGGAGGCGCCGGTTTCGAGGCGGCGCGAATCCTGCTTTCCAAGGGTGCCCGGGTGGTGATGATGAACCGGAGCGACGAGCGATCATCGGCCGCCATTGACACCCTGAAGCGGGAATTCGGGCCCGATGCCGGGGTGAGCTTCGTGCGCATGGACCTTTCCGAGCTGTCCAGTGTCCGCGACGCGGCAGCAAACCTTCTGGAAGCCGAGCCCCGGATAGATGCCCTTATCTGCAATGCGGCGATTGCACAGGTTGCTACGCAGCAGCTCACCGTGGACGGTTTTGAAAGCCAGCTCGGCGTCAACCATTTCGGCCACTTTCTGCTATGCGCCCTGCTCTTTGAGCGGATCGAGGCGTCTTCGGGCCGGATCGTCATGGTCGGCAGCAACGGCTACAAGATGGGCGACAACCGGATCCGGTTCGAAGACCTGAACTACGATCAGAACTATTCCGCCTGGAATGCCTATGCCCAGAGCAAGCTGGCACAGATGGTGTTTGGTTACGAATTGCAGCGCCGGGTGCAGGCGGCGGGCAAGAGCGTGGAAGTCCAGGTCTGTCATCCGGGCGCGTCGCGAACCGGTCTCATCCGGGACACGGCGGGAACCGTCACGCGGGTTCTGGCGGTTCTTCTCTCGCCCCTGGCGCAATCCGCCGAGCGCGGCTCCTGGCCCGAGGTCATGTGCGCCACCGAAGAGGGGCTGGAACCTGCGACCTATTACGGCCCGACCCGGTTCGAGATGGTCGGTCCCGTAGGCGCATGCCCGCTGAAGGCGTTCGTCCTCGACCCGCAACAAGCCAGGGACCTGTGGGCGCTTTCGGAAACGAAGACCGGTGTTCAGCTGACCGTCTAGGCGACTGTTCGGCCGATACGGCCCTGTCCGGTCCGCGGGCAGGCGGCCGGTTCACGCTGCAGCCCGCCGCGACGTGTCCTTGCCGGAGCGGGGTTCAGATCGAGCCGGCCTCGACCATGTAGTTGTTGGCCGAGCACATGGCAGCATCGTCGGAGGCAAGAAACAGAACCATGCGCGCGACATAAACCGGATCGATCAGGTCCGGAAGGCATTGACGCCTGCGGTGCGCCTCAAGGGCCTCGGGTGTCGCCCAGAGCTCCTTCTGCCGCTCCGTCATGATCCAGCCGGGGACCACCGTGTTCACCCGGATGCGGTGGTCTCCAAGATCCCGCGCCATGGTGCGGGTCAGTCCGTGAACAGCAGCCTTGGCCGTCGTATAGGCCGGAAAGCCGCCTCCGGCTTCCCACCATGAATTCGACCCCATGTTGATGATCGAACCGCCGCCATTCGCGATCATGTCGGGGGCGATGGCCTGGATCGCGAAAAACATGTGGCGGATGTTGGTGGCCTGGCGCTCGTCCCAGTATTCGGGTGTCACGTCCTTCCAGTCATGGCGGTCGTCGCGCGCGGCGTTGTTGACCAGGACCTGACAGGGGCCCGTGCGGCCGGTCAGTCTTGCAAGGGCAGCCCGCATCGCGGAGATGTCCCGGAGGTCGCAGATCTCGTAGTCGATGTTTTCCGCCGTGCCGGCGAGGGTGGCGCTTGCCGTCTCGTCGAGATCGAGAAACCCGACCCGGGCGCCCTGTCCGGCGAAGGCCTTGACCATCTCGGCCCCGATCCCCTGCGCCCCGCCCGAAACGATCACGCTCTTGTCTTTCAGGCTCGGGTATATGGCGAAATCGGGCATGATGTTTCCTGTCCAGGTCTGCAAGTGGTCGGCTGTTTGCGACCAAAGACCACGATCGACACATGCCTTGCAAGTTCAGCTGTCCGGAAACAACGACGATTTGATCTGTTCGATCAACATGCCGTCGCCAGGAGTGACGTTCGGGCTGTCACGGCCGGTGTCTCGTCGTCAGCCTGCCGTGCCGGATCGAATCATCCGGCCCCGCGGTCTATTGCATGACATAGGACACGCCGTTCTGGCCGTGCCTGTTGGTCCAGGTAAAGGACCGGGGCCCGGTTATGAAGATCTGGTGGCCGGACGGCGTGTTATAGGTGTTCTGGCCGCTCCGGATGAAGACCGCCGTCTTCCCCTGAACATCGCCGCCGGCCACGCGCGTCATGTAGATCTGGTTGCCGCTGACCTGGACGCGATCCATCATGGCACGCCCGTCCTTCCAATAGCCGAGATACATCCCGCTCTGGAGCGGCTGAATGAAACCCTGCTGGGCAGTTGCCCCCTCTGGCGCCAGAACGGCACCGGCAGCCAGGCCGCCGAGCAGGGCGAGAAACTGCCGTCTTTTCCGGCAGGGTCCCGCGTTCGGATTGTCATGCGACCGGGAAGTCTGAATAGTCTGGTTCTGCATCGTTCGTCCTCAAGATGTCACGGACTCGGGGATCAAGCCCGTTTTCCGTTGACCGGTATGAGGAAGAGATAAGCAGCTCCGTGCGATCGCCCCATGGGGTCATTCCCCCATTCGCCCTGGCGCGAAGGCAGCCGCGCGCACGGCAGGATCCGGGCAAGTCACATTTTCTGTTCGGGTGGTTTGCCTGTCGCATGTTCGTAGGAACGCGCGACGATCCTCTTCACGACCTCGAGCTCTTCGTCATCGCGGGGAGAAAAAACCATGATCAGGCCCGGCGGGTATCGCCCCATCGTGACCAGGAAGTGGTCTTCGCCCCAGCCTGCCTCGACGATGTTCCGCGCGTCTTCTGCCGCGAGCTTCACATGCATGCTGCCACTGTCCGGATGCGGGTGGATATGCGCGAATTCGCGACCGACCATGAAAGCGTCCGGATTGCAGGCGCAGCCTTCGTGGAGGACCAGGGCACGCGCGCCCGGAACGGAAATGCCGCTGTGCTCATTGTTCACACCGGGCAGGGCAAAACACCAGTCATGCAGCTTGGCGACGATCGCATCCGGCCCGTGCTGGGTGAGTTGGGAATGTGGAATCCGGCGTGTCGTCTCCGGACGCGGCCCCCTTCGAGCGGGCCAGGTGGCTTCGGTGTTCATGATCACCCCATTGCTTGTTCCCGCCCAATATGTCTGTCTGTTGCTGCAAAGAAAATGGTCAAATTAGCAAACAGAACTTGCATGAAAGCACAGAGATCGCGTCTGGACCAAAATCTCGAGTGGTCGGACATTCCATACATCCTGACCGTTTGCGAAGCCGGAAGCCTGGCTGGAGCGGCGCGGCTCCTGGGCGTCAACCATTCCACGGTTTTTCGCAGGGTCGAAAGCGTCGAGACGAAACTGGGTGTGCGTCTGTTCGAGCGCCGCCGCCGCGGCTATGTCATGACCCCTGCAGGTGAACTGTTTTACGAACGCGCCCTTGTGCTGTGCGAGGGCATGGACGGGATCGAGCGGGAACTGAGCGGCAAGGACCTGAGACTTGAAGGCCCGCTGACGATTACCACGACGGACTCCCTGCTGCACTGCCTGGCGCCGGCCTTTGCGGCTTTCCAGGCAAGGCATCCGGACATCGAGCTTCGGCTCCTGTCGGATGTCCGTGCGCTCGACCTGATGCAACGCGATGCCGACATCGCCCTGCGGCCGACGCCAGATCCGCCGGAGCACTGGGTCGGACGCAGGCTGGCGCCACTTTCATTTGCGGCCTACGCACACCGTGACTATTGGCGCGACGCCTGCGGGCTGTCTCCAGAAAGCCTGAGATGGGTGATGCTCGGCGATGATCTACAACCATCGCCGATGAGCAGGCTCGCATCCCGTTGCCGGTCCGAAAAGGCGAACGTGATCATCGTCAACACCATGATGAGCGTGTTTGACATGGTGGGGGTCGGTGCAGGCGTCGCGGTCATGCCCTGTTATCTGGGCGAAAGGCATCCCGAACTGGTCCGCATTCACGAGCCCGATGCGAGTGCCGGCTGGCATCTGTGGCTGCTCGCCCATCCGGACGTGCGCCGCAGCGCGCGTGTGAACGCGTTTTACGAGTTTGCGGCGACGCGGATAGCGGACACCTTCGCGACTATCGCTTAAGAGGTTTTCGTTGCCGCCTGTTGCATCTCAGGCTCGAGATCCGAATTGCGGCGATCGGGGACGCCGGTACCGGTTGCCTGTACCACCTTGTTGCGGCCGGATTTCTTGGCCTGGTACAGCGCCCGGTCGGACGCCTCAAGGGCATCGTCCAGCCGCGTTTGCGGGTCAAGGGCGCTCAGCCCGATGGAAATCGTACAGTGAATGCGCTTGTCTTCAAAGACGGTCACATGCGCGGCCACCGCCGACCGGATCGCTTCTGCGCAGCCGCGGGCCGCCTCCGCGGGTTTCGCGGGATGGAAGACCACGAATTCCTCGCCGCCGAACCTGGCCGCAATTCCATCAGTGCCCACCTGCTTTTGAAGAATGTCGGCGATCTGGCGCAGGACGGCGTCACCGGCCCGGTGTCCGTATGTATCGTTGATCGTCTTGAAGTGATCGAGGTCGCAGATCAGGATCGATCCCGTGTGCCGGGAGACTTCGAAACGGTCGAAGAAGGACGCCCGGTTCAGCAGCCCGGTCATCGGATCGAATTGCACGAGGTACTCGAGACGCTGGTTGAGGGCATTCAGCCTGAGCATCATGTTCGCGACGACGTAGGAGACGCTCGGCGCAACCACCAGCGGAACAATCGTTGCCGGAACGAGAGCCTCCTTCGTGAGACCCAGGGGCGACAGGAGGTATGTGAACAGCAACGAAAGAAAGAGCGAGGCGATCGAGACGAGAAAAACAAGTCTCCATGCTTCAAATCTCGACGTTACCTTCATGACTGAAACCCTTCGGCCCTCCCTCCAATATCAGCATAGATCCAATGCGTTGTGCGAGTGTTAAGTCTGACAGGGTGCTGGCGCGGCCTTTGACGCGGAGAGACGTTCCGGATGCTGACGGTCGCGAGCGACGGAGATCGTTTCGCTCCGTTTGCGCAAAATGTATCAGTATAAATAGCAGTTTTTATTTCGTTTTGTCGCAAAAAAGAATATGAAATCTCAATTGACTCAACACAATAGCGTATATTCAAGTTTAAAAATCTAAATTCAATCCAATCTTAAAATATTCGCTCCATTCTTGTTCAAAAATGGAGGTGAAGAACTTGTCCAGCTCAAACATACCCCTTTCCGGAGTTCGCCTGTGCGAAGCGGCGCTCCCGGAGACCTTGTTCCGGAAAGTCGATGATGCCGTACGGAACGCCTTCAGGGAGAAGCAGAGCGGCAAGTCGAGCTATTCGACGACCTTCTGGTATCCGCGGGGCGCTGCACCGGCGAATGTCGCGGAAGAGGCGATATCCGTCCTGATGCAAAAGGTTTCACTTCCGCAGGACTGTATCGGAATGGAATGGTGGCTGGGACGTCTCGGTTATCGCAAGAAACTGAATTTTCACTTCGACCGCGACCTGGTGCTCAGCCGGGAAACGGGCGAGAGTATCTTTCCGCTGCTCGGAAGCGTCTTCTACCTGAACGACTTTCCCTCAAGCCCGACGGTGCTGACCGATCAGGTGCCGGGTCCGGACGGCAAGTCAAAAGTCCCCACGGAACCGAACCTGACGCTTGCCGTCGCCGCGATCCGGAACAACTACGTGATCTTTCCGGGGAACCTCTATCACGGCGTGCTGCCGGACAGTTCGATCCCGCACGCGGATGCCGATCCGGGCAAGGAGCCGGAAGAGAAACGGCTGACGCTGCTGATCAATTACTGGCACCGCCGGCCGTCGGCGCCGATTTGCAATGACTATGACGGCTCCGTCTATCCCTCGCTCGCGGCATGAGAGCCGGCAGGAAAAAGCGACCGGTCGTACAGATGTGCGGAGCCTGACATGCAATATCGGCAACTGGGCACGAGCTCGCTTCAGGTTTCGGAAATCTCGCTCGGATCATGGCGTACGTTCGGCACGACGGTGGATGCCGGGACCGCGGCACAATGCGTGCGCACCGCGTTCGACTGCGGCATCAATTTCTTCGACACGGCGAACATGTACGGCAAGGGTGCGGCGGAACACCTGCTTGGCAGTCTGTTAAGTGCCTACCGGCGGGACGACTATGTGCTCGCGACAAAACTCTACTACCCGATGTCCGAAGCCGATCGGGGGCTGTCCCGCGCCCAGGTATTCAAACAGATCGACGCGTCTCTCCGCCGGTTGGGGGTCGATCATGTCGATCTCTATCAATGTCATCGTTGTGACGCGGAAACGCCCCTGGAGGAAACGATGGAGGCGCTTACGGACATCGTTCGGTCGGGCAAGGCGCGCTATGTCGGCTTCAGCGAATGGCCCGCCTCCGAGATCAAACGCGCGCGCGCAATCGACGGCGCGGTTACCTTCGTTTCAAGCCAGCCCCGCTATTCCATGCTCTACCGCAAGAACGAAAGGCGGATCTTTCCGCTCTGCCGGGACCTGGGTATCGGACAGATCGTGTGGTCGCCGCTCGCACAGGGCATCCTGACCGGGAAATACAAACCCTTCGAAGCGGCTCCGCCCGGATCGCGGGGCGCGCGAAAAGGCCTGGGCCGATTTTTCAGACCACCCGTCCTGCAGGCTGTTGGAAACCTGCAGGAGATCGCCGCCGATTTGTCGCTGACGTTGCCGCAACTTGCCCTGGCCTGGGTGCTCAGGGGAGACCTGGTCAGCTCTGCGATCATCGGCGCAAGCCGGCCGGACCAGATTGTGATGAACTGCGGCGCTTCGGGTGTCGAACTCGAAGCAACGGTACTGCAGCGGATCGACGCGGTGCTGGATCAGGTCATGCGGCGATGAGCGGTTCAAGCGGAAAGGGCAACGACAGGGGAGCGGATATGCCATGACGGTCGAAATCTTCCAGGATCCGGACGGCTTCGCGGTATTGCGCGATGACTGGGAGCGCGTTCACCGACTTGATCCGGACGCGGGCTACTTCCTGTCCTGGCGCTGGCTCGATCAGGTGTTCCGGTCCAATCCCGGCCGCTGGAAAGTCCTGGCCGTCAGGGCAAGGGGGCCGGGAAAGGGATATGGCTGTTTCCTGCCCCTGAGCCACCACACGCATTGGAGCGAGAGCGGTCAGCGTTTCAAAACGGAGATGAAACCGGCAGGAAAACTGGCATGGGCGCAATATACCGGGCTCGTCTGCGATCCGGCCCGCGAGGTGGAGGCGCTTGCGGAGATTGCCGCGTATCTGGCCGGCACGCCCTGGGCACGGATCAGCTTCAAGCACGATGGCTGCCGGCGGCGGCTCGACCTTCTCCTTCATGCGTTTTCCGATCCGCAATCCTACCGGATCAATTCCCGCCCGATGCTTATCAACGACGGTTCGGTCGACAACCTCGTCTGTCCGCGGCTGAGCCTGCCGGGCGATTTCGATCTTTATGCCCAGTCGCAACTCAGTTCGAAGACACGGCAAAAGTTGCGGCGGTTCTGGCGCCGGTACGAGCGGAGCGACGACCTCCAAATCGCAGACAGCACACCCGATAGTTTTGCGTCCGATCTGGACGCGCTTCTCGGCATGTGGCTGGTCCGCTGGGCTCCGGCGCGCGGCAAAAAGTCGGCGCTCCGGGCCGCGGCAAAATACCGGGAATTTCTGGACTTGAGCCACCGGATCGATGCGATCCGGCTCAGTACGCTTTGGGACGGTGACAAACGTCTCGGCGCGATGTGCAGCATTGTCGACCATGACGCGAAGTATCTGTACTTCATCGTTTCCGGCCGGGACGAAACGGCGCGTGAACCGAATATCGGCCTGTTGCTTCACACCCACACCATCAAGTGGGCGATCGCCAACGGTGTGAAGACCTACGATTTCTGCCACGGCAACGAGGCTTACAAAATCAGTTACGGTGCCGTCGAACACACCCTGTCGAATGTTGAAATCGTCCGCCGCAGTTCGTGTGACGTGGCACAGCTGAACCCCGATCATCTGGGAGATGCGATGCGGCAGACCATCGAGATGATCGAGGGCCACCAGACCGATGCGGCTGCCAGCGCCTGCCGACAGCTGCTGCCGCTGATCGCATGAGGCCTGCCGGGCTCAGACGGCCTTCCGCTGGTCAGTCGCGCCGAGATCGGGAAGGTCGAGATCATATTTTTCCATCAGGTTTTCGCACCAGGGCGCCAGTGTGTGCAGAGCTGTGACCTGGAGCGACCAGCGCCGTGCGCGGTCGCACATCAGCCCGACTTCCGTCGGCGTTACACCAATCTTGTCATTGTGCAGGCATTTGTCCCGGCTCCACCATTTGCCGTCCCTGTCGCGATAGCGGATTGCGCGGTGCATCCGCGCCAGCATGTGGAAGACGCCGAACGCCATCAGGTACTCGAAGGCTTCCGTTTCGGACCGGTTGCGCGCGAACCTGGAAAGATGCCTTTCGATGAGACGGGTTTCGGTGTCCGGGTCGATTGCGGTCCATTCGTCCGAGAGAACGAAGGCCAGGTCATCCAGCGCATGCCGCCGGCCGCAGCCTTCCCAGTCGAACCAGACGGTTCGGTCGCCGCAGACAAGGGCGTTTCCGGGCCGGGCGTCCGCCTTGACGAAATCGCGCGGATCGAGCCTGAAGAGTTTTTCAAGCCGGCCGTAGTCGAGCAATGGCGGCGCGATGCCGACGATCTCGGAGATCTTTCTGGCGCGCATCAGATTGCCGTCCGACCAGTCCCGGTCGGGCCCGACCCGTGGCACCCTGTGGTGGAGGTTCTGCGCATGCGCATAGTCCTGCAGATCTGCCAGTGCCGACAGGGACTGGTCCAGAATTGCCTCTCGCTCGCGGATATCTGCAAGGCCATCGAGAAAGACCGGAAGCCGGATGCCGTCCACCAATTCCTGCACGACCCATTCGTCGACCACCTTGACCACGCGCGGGACCAGGCCGGTCGGAGACAGGACCTTCATGACGATGCCTTCGATCACCGCGTCGCCCGGGGAGTCACGCTTGGCAAGAACGAACCGCTCATCGCCGATTTCGGCCATGAATGCGGACCGTGACCGCCCGCCGGGAAAAGCGACCCGTTTCGGAATGCGTCCGAACGCCCGCTTGCAGAGCGCCTCGATTTCCTCGCGCCGTGCCGTTTTCAGGAATGTGCTCGCGTCCGAAGACTTGCTTTTGGCCATTGGTAAGTTCCCGTTAAAAGTGCCAATGTTGTTTTTGTCAGTATCGCTTGCCGAAGTTACCTTTCCGCTACTTGCCTGGGGCATTTGCGGATGGAAGCCCGCGACAGATCCTTCTTGTCGCCGGACGTTCGCTCACGGTTCGGCAAATGCCGTGTCAAAACCCCGGATCAGCGGAGCGAGCAGGTAGACAAGGAACGGTTGCCTGCCGGCATTGATGTGCGCGTTGACAATCATGCCGGGTTTCAGCATGCCGATGATCGCCGCGTTCGAGGCCACGTCTTCCGGCTTTGCGTGGACCAGATAATAAGGCGCGGCGGTCGGCGTCTGCCGGACCGCATCGGCAGACACATAGGTCAGGACAGCGGTCAGGGGCGCATATTTGCGGCTGTCGAGCGCCGTGATCGCGACTGTTGTCGATTGACCCTGCCTGACCTCGGCAATGTCCTGCGGCCGTACACGTGCCTGGATCGTCAAGGGGGCGTCGTCGGGCACGATCTCGCCGATCACGTCTCCCGCGAGAACGACGCCGCCGACCGTATTTGCGGAAAACGAGACCAGCGTCCCGCTGACCGGCGCCCTGATCTGGGTGTTGGACAAGGCACGCTCGGCCGAAATCAGACGGTCCCGGATCTCGGCGAGTTCGCCCAGCACCTTCGTCATTTCCCCGGCAACCCTCCGGCGCTGGCCTGATACATAGGCCTCCACCCGGTTGCCGGCTTCGTTTCTGCGTTCGTCGATGCGGGCAATCTCGCTGTTCAGGAATGCGATGTCCGCGACAAGTTCACTTTCTTCGCGTTCGTTTTTCCAGGCCCGGGACCGGGCGACGTATCCGTCGCGAACCAGCGGTTGGAGCGCGGCTATTTCCTTTCTCAGGAAACGCAGCTTGTCGGTAAGACCCGCGCGGCGCGCAACAAGTCCCGCCCGTTCATGCGCCAGACCGCTGCTTCGGTTGCGCAGCGCTTCGATTTCCGCATCGACGGCCTGGTCAGCAAATTTCTGCTCGAGTTGCTGGCTGGCGAATATCGCCTTTATCGGATTGTCTGCCTGGTTCTGGACAGCCGCCGTTGCAACAAGGCGGTCGGAGGCTTCGGCCCCTACATCGAATTTTCGCGTCCGCAGCGTCCATCCGGTTCCGGCCGCGTGGAAACCGGCACCGGTTCGCAGGGCTTCAAGGTGCGCCTTGGTCGCGAGCAGAACCGCCTGCCGCGCCTGCAGTTCCGACAGCTCGGCCCGTTTCGTCTCCGCGTCGAGAACCATGATCAGATCGCCGGCCGCGACCTTCGCGCCCTCGGCGACTTCGATGGACCGAATGCGGCCGCCTTCCTCGTGTTGCAGGAGCTTGTTCCTGCCGGCCGCGGCGATTATGCCCTCTGCAACAATCGACGACTGGAGCGGAACAAACAGGCCCCACAGAAGGAATACGCCCAGAAACGTGCAGACGATTTTCTTGCCCCTCAGGACAATCCCGTCGATCTCCGTGTGCGAATTGCGATCCGGTTTTGTCCGGGTTCGTTTTTTCGTGTCACTTGCCATCAGTTCATCCGTGATTGTCGCGTGGGGGTCTTGAAGCCTGCATCAAGCTCCGTTCCGAAATTTTCCGCGTGCTTCGTGGGCCTTCCGCCAAAGTCTCCGCGCCTGATCTTGCGGATCTCGGCCAGTGCCGTTGCCGCCGTGACGGGAATTTCCGGAGGCTCTGTCCGGATCGATCCGGTTTCCGGCTGGTCGTCTGGCGCAGATGTCCTGGGGACCTGTTTGCCGTTGATCTCGCGGAGCCGGCCGGAGGCAAGTTCAAGGACCCTGTCCGCCGCCGCCTGCATACGCGATCGACGGGACATCACCAGGATCGCCACACCGGTTTCCTTCAGCTTCTTCAGCGTCGCGACAAGCTCCTTCTGACCGTCCCGGTCGAGTTCGGTGTCCGGTTCGTCAAGTACGAGAACACGCGGACCGCCGAAACAGGCCCGGGCCAGGGCAAGCTTGATCTTCTGCCTGTCCGTGAGCCTGACATTCCCGCGTTCCAGAACGGTCGCATAGCCCTGCGGCAGTGCCTGGATCATCCCGTGCGCATTTGAAATCTTTGCGGCGCGCATCAGACGGTCGGAATTGTCGCTCCTCGACAGCCGCGCGATGTTTTCCGAAATCGGTACCGGGAAGAACTTTATGTCCTGGGCAACATAGCCGACGGCACGTCCCCATTCGTCGTCGCTCCAGTTCTGCCGCGGCACATCGTTCAATTTCAGGAAACCGGCCTGTGGATCGATCGCCCCGGACATGATCCGCGCCAGGGCGGTCTTGCCGCTGCCCGGCTTTCCGGTAACGACGGTCAGCGTGCCCGGGTCGAGTGCCAGCGTGACGCCGTCCAGAACACGGACATGAGGGTGTTGCCGAGTGTCCGCATGGTAAATGTTGTCTGCACTGACGCGGCTGTTGGAGGCGCGGGCAGACTGCTGCCCGGACACCTGATCCGCGGTCTCCAGCAGGTTGCCGAGGCTGAGATGGGCGTCATAGCTTTTCGTGATCGTCGACCAACCGCCGATCGTCAGGTCGACGGGAGACAGCATCCTGTTGGTGATCAGGATCGCCGCGAAAATCACGACGCTCGGCATTGATGATGACAGGACCACAAGCGCGCCGACCGAGACGATCATGACCTGTATGAGCTGTTTCAAAAACGTACCGGCGGCCGAATGGCCCACGGCCAGCTGCGAGACATCATCGGCGGCCTCCGAGTTCGAGCGCAGTTTCCTTTTCCAGCGGTCTTGAAGCTTTCCGGTCATTCCCATGGCGCGCACCTCATCGGTGCCGCGCAGTGTCGCAGATGCAAAGTTGAAGGCGTCGGCTTCCCTGTTCTCCGCGGTGGCCTGTGCCGCCGATACGGACCGGTTGCTCACAACCGCCAGGGCGATCATCGCCGCGAGGCCGATGGTTGCAACAACGCCAAGCCAGACATTGAGCAGGAACAGGGCAACGAGAAAAAGCAGCGAAAAGGGAAGGTCGTGCAGCCCGATGAACAGCCGGCTGTTCAGGAAACCCGCAACCGTCCTGAGTTTGCTGATTGTCCCGGACGTGCTCCGTGTTTCATCTTCGGTCCGCACCATGCACCGGACAAGCTTTTCATGGTGATCCATGAGGTATCTGTTCGCCAGCCGCCGCGCGATCCGGCGGCGCGTATAATCGGCGAATGCGCTGACGGCCAGCATGGCCATGATAATCAGTGTCAGGAAGACAAGCGTCGAGATGCTGCCTGATTTCAGGACACGGCTGTAGACCTGCAGAATGTGCAGCGGAAGCGCCAGCAGGAGGATATTGGTCGCAACCGAAAACCCGAGCATCCAGCGCATGTAAGGGACGTAATCTCTGCTTATTTTCAGTTCTTTGAACACGAAACCCAATTCCCTTCACGGATCGATTGCTGCGAGACGGATCCCGCCAAAGTCCTAGGGTACGGACCCATAAATGAAGTCAATTTGGTTTGGATCGTTTTGATCAGCTGCAAGGAGCGAAAGCGCAGGAAATGTGGTTCATTTTCAAGTCTTTCGCGACGTGGCAGATGGCCAAAACGGCCAAATCCGAAGGACGGCAAAATGGCTTTATCTCGCAGCGTCACCGCGCTTGACCGGGCAAAGGCCCGCTCTGCACACGCTTCCTCGCGAGATTTCGCCATTTCTGCCGCCAAATCGGTTTCATTTATGGGTCCGTACCCTCGTCCTCGCCGATGCCCGGCGAGGACCGTTGTTGGAGCAGTGACTACCTGGCAAGCCGACTAGGAGTAGTCACCGTCGTCGTGGTCGCCATGTCCGCCTTGACCGCCGTGCCCGCCGTCATGGTCATAGTGTTTGTGGCTGTCGTGATACGAACCGTGGTCATTGGACCCGTCGCCCGAGCCTTTGGAGCCACTGCCGCCCGAGCCAGAACCCGAACCTGAGCCCTTCGATCCCGAGCCAGAGCCGGAGCCTTTCGAACCCGAGCCAGAGCCGGAGCCTTTCGATCCCGAACCGGCGCCGGAGCCCTTCGATCCCGAACCTGAGCCTGAGCCTTTCGAACCCGAGCCAGAGCCTGAGCCTTTCGAACCCGAACCGGAGCCGGAGCCTTTCGAATCCGAGCCAGAGCCGGAGCCCTTCGAACCCGAACCGGAGCCGGAGCCCTTAGTGCCTGAACCTGAGCCAGAGCCTTTCGACCCGGAACCTGAGCCGGAGCCCTTCGATCCGGAGCCGGAACCCGAGCCTTTAGAGCCTGAACCGGAGCCGGAGCCCTTAGTGCCTGAACCTGAGCCAGAGCCTTTCGACCCGGAACCTGAGCCGGAGCCCTTCGATCCGGAGCCGGAACCCGAGCCCTTAGAGCCTGAACCGGAGCCAGAGCCTTTCGAGCCTGAACCGGAGCCGGAGCCTTTCGAGCCAGAACCGGAGCCAGAGCCTTTCGAGCCTGAACCGGAGCCGGAGCCTTTCGAGCCAGAACCGGAGCCAGAGCCTTTCGATCCAGAACCGGAGCCGGAGCCTTTCGAGCCAGAACCGGAGCCAGAGCCTTTCGATCCAGAACCGGAGCCGGAGCCTTTCGAACCCGAGCCAGAGCCGGAGCCCTTCGAACCCGAACCGGAGCCGGAGCCCTTCGAACCCGAACCGGAGCCGGAGCCTTTCGAACCCGAGCCAGAGCCGGAGCCCTTCGATCCCGAACCGGAGCCGGAGCCCTTAGTGCCTGAACCTGAGCCTTTTGACCCAGAGCCCGAACCCTTGGACCCGGTACCCGAGCCTTTCGAGCCTGAGCCCTTCGACCCCGAGCCATTCGACCCGGCGCCATGGTTGTCTTCCTGATCGTCATCATCTTGACGACCCCACGAATACCATTGGTAGTGTTTTGCTTGTGATCTTGGCATCGAATGCTTCCCTTGTTGTTTGAAGCATTCAAATATTTTAAATAAAATTTAGTAAGAGTGTTATTTATTCCATAGTTAAGTTTAAGATTTTTTTATATAAATATTAAGTGTCGCGCAAATTTTGCTTCCAGGGCTTTCCTATTGATTTCATTCACTCGTTTCGTGATCTTAACCAATAGAATCATCAGAAAACCAGTTTTCCGCAATCGGCCCTCGCATACGCCCAATCCAGGCTGATATTCTGGCCGGCAACAGCTGCGTGGGATACGGAGATCGGCATGATCATTTGCATTTTCGGCGTTCGGTATCGCGACGATATCGACTGGAAACTGCACAGGACGTTGAACGAAGACATGGCGCATGCGGTTGCCCGAATGCCGGGTTTCATCTCTCTCAAGTTCTACAAGGCGGACGACAGCGACCAGATCGGCATTATCCGGTTCCGGACGCGCGCGGATCTGAAGAACTGGCGTGACGACATTGCCCACCGGGGTGCCTGGGGACATGCGCCGAAGCTCTACCACGAGTTCTGGATCCAGAACGCGGAAACCTTCGACGATTATGCCTGGATCGACGGTGTGCATCATGACCGTGACCAGGCCGACAGGTTCCAGATGACGCCGGACGATGTTTTGAAGGCTCTTGCGACGGATCGCTCCTGACGAAGCTGCATGTTCTCTCAACCCGCTTTCACGGGTCGGTGCCTGGAAGAGCCGCTTTGCCGCGTGCTTCAGGATGAGGATTTTCTCTCTTTCTGGCGTCATCCCGGCCAAGCGCAGCGCGCGCCGGGATCGGGGAGGCATTGGTTTATCGGCTCTTGCGGTGGCCTCGCAGCCTGCGCTGTCCCGGACCTGATCCGGGACCTGAACAGGACTTCACAGGAGGCCCCGGCTCAAGGCCGGGGCGGCGCTCATGTTCGCCTGGTCCTTCTTCAGCAACGAGGAATTGCGTCATGCATGTCACCCACCGCAAATCCGGTCATCTCCCCCGGTGGGAGAGGTCGGCCTGAAAGGCCGGGTGAGCGATCAGCGCCGTCGGCACCCTTCAGGCGTTTACCCCCTCACCCTAGCCCTCTCCCCGTGGGAGACGGAAAACGCAGAAGCAATGGTGTATCGGCTCTTGCGGTGGCCGTTTCGTTGGATCGGGGCGCCCCGGCCCCGGGTCTCACTTCGTTCGCCCGGGGTGACGATGGCTAAATCGAGAGTGCGACCGAGCGTAGTGTGTGCCGGGATCAACCATCAGGTCATGCCATGGCTCGACCATGGCATCCACGCCGTTCCGCCTCCAGTTGCACAGCCGAGGATCGCAGAGAGGCAAGGGCATGGATTGCCGGATCAAGTCCGGCAACGACGACTGATAGGAATGGGATGAATTTGCTATCCCATGCCCCGCAAGTTTCTCCTCATCCTGAGGAGGGCCAAAGGCCCGTCTCGAAGGACGGGCGGCAAATTCGGAAGGTGGGGCCTTCGTGACAGCACTCACGCGCTTCCGAGGGATGTGGATTTTCACTCTTTCTGGCGTCATCCCGGCCAAGCGCAGCGCGCGCCGGGATCGGGGAGGCATTGGTGTATCGGCTCTTGCGGTGGCCTCGCAGCCTGCGCTGTCCCGGACCTGATCCGGGACCTGAACACGACTTTACAGAAGGCCCCGGCTCAAGGCCGGGGCGGCGCTCATGTTCGCCTGGTCCTTCTTCAGCAACGAGGAATTGCGTCATGCATGTCACCCACCGCAAATCCGGTCATCTCCCCCGGTGGGAGAGGTCGGCCTGAAAGGCCGGGTGAGCGATCAGCGCCGTCGGCACCCTTCAGGCGTTTACCCCCTCACCCTAGCCCTCTCCCCGTGGGAGACGGAAAACGCAGAAGCAATGGTGTATCGGCTCTTGCGGTGGCCGTTTCGTTGGATCGGGGCGCCCCGGCCCCGGGTCTCACTTCGTTCGCCCGGGGTGACGATGGCTAAATCGAGAGTGCGACCGAGCGTAGTGTGTGCCGGGATCAACCATCAGGTCATGCCATGGCTCGACCATGGCATCCACGCCGTTCCGCCTCCAGTTGCACAGCCGAGGATCGCAGAGAGGCAAGGGCATGGATTGCCGGATCAAGTCCGGCAACGACGACTGATAGGAATGGGATGAATTTGCTATCCCATGCCCCGCAAGTTTCTCCTCATCCTGAGGAGGGCCAAAGGCCCGTCTCGAAGGACGGGTGGCAAATTCGGAAGGTGGGGCCTTCGTGACAGCACTCACGCGCTTCCGAGGGATGTGGATTTTCACTCTTTCTGGCGTCATCCCGGCCAAGCGCAGCGCGCGCCGGGATCGGGGAGGCATTGGTGTATCGGCTCTTGCGGTGGCCTCGCAGCCTGCGCTGTCCCGGACCTGATCCGGGACCTGAACACGACTTTACAGAAGGCCCCGGCTCAAGGCCGGGGCGGCGCTCATGTTCGCCTGGTCCTTCTTCAGCAACGAGGAATTGCGTCATGCATGTCACCCACCGCAAATCCGGTCATCTCCCCCGGTGGGAGAGGTCGGCCTGAAAGGCCGGGTGAGGGATCAGCGCTGTCGGCACTCTTCAGACGTTTGCCTCCTCACCCTGGCCCTCTCCCAGTGGGAGAGGGAAAAGGCAGAAGCCAGGGCGTATCGGCTCTTGCGGTGGCCGGTCCGTTGGACCGGGGCGCCCCGGCCCCGCGTCTCACTTCGGTCGCCCGGGGTGACGACTTCGGAAGCGGTGCATTTGATGACGAATCCGGTGAAGGCTTCCTCTTCGGGCCGGAACCGAACGTGCATATCCCGAGGGGCGTTCGCTCGTTTCATAACTATCTCGGGTCCAATGCGCTTCATTCCGGAATAGGAGCCTCCTGTCGGAGGTTATGGCGGCATGCGCAATGGTAAATTGTTGACAATCTACAATAGAGTCGTTTTTATGACCTCAGAGGGGCGCTTTCCAAGCGGCGCCGATCGCAAAAAGGGGAACCAAGAGATGAAACTGAACCGTCGAACAGTTCTGACAATCACGGGAGCCACGTTGGCTTCGGCGCTGGTCGCAGGCGGAATACCGGCGCTTGCCGCCGGATCCCTGGATGACATCAAGGAGCGCGGCAAGCTCCGCGTGGGTGTGACCCAGGCGCCCCCCTGGTATTCGAAGGACCCGGCAACCGGCGAATGGTCATCCGGTGTGGGGGTTTCCGCCGGCAAAGCAATGGCAGAGGCACTCGGTGTCGACTTTGAACCTGTCGAAGTCACCTGGGGAACCGCGGTCGCCGCGCTGCAGAGCAACAAGATCGACGTCATGTTCGTTCTGGATGCAACGGACGAACGCAAGAAAGCCGCAAGCTTCCCGGACAATCCGCTGCTTTACTATTCGCTCGCCGTTCTCGCCAAGGATGACGTTCCGGTCACCTCCTGGGAAGATCTCAACAAGCCGGAGATCAAGATCGCCGTGCCGCAGGCGACCAGCATGGACAAGTTCCTGACCGAAAATGTCGGCAATGCGGACATCCAGCGTTTTCCGGGCAACACGGAGGCGATCGCGGCGTTCCAGTCCGGGCGTGTCGACGCGGTGTGCCTGTTTCACCCGCCGCTGATCGCGGCGCGCCAGAAGCTCGGGCGCGGCAAGATTGTCGTGCCATCTCCGGTCAAGTCGAACCCGACCAGCGCCGCCGTGCGCAAGGGCGACACCGACTTCGTCGCTTTCGTCGATGCGCAGTTGGCGGACTACTACCAGTCCGGCCAGATCCAGACCTGGTACGAGGAATTCCTCTCCGGTTTCGGTCTCGATCCGAAATCCGCCCCGCCGATCATCAAGGAACTCCTCTGAACCGCGCGGACCGATCATGTACGAGTGGGACTTTTCACCGGTACTTGCGGAAGGCGGCTTTCTCCTCGTCGGCTTCCGCAACACGCTGATCCTGACTGCGACGGCGCTCTCGGGCGGGCTGGTCGTCGGTCTTCTGCTCGCGTTCGCGCGCCTGTCTCACAGGCGCTGGCTCAACGTTCCGGCAGGGGTCGTCATCGAAGTGTTCCGGACGACTCCTCCGCTCGTACAGCTGTTCTGGTTCTATTTCGGCCTGCCGATCGTGTTGTCGATTGAAATGACCCCGTTCCTCGCCGCCTCGCTAACCTTCATGATCCAGAGCGGGGCGTTCTTCGCGGAGATCTTCCGGGCCGGCATCGTGTCGATCGAGTGCGGGCAGTGGGAGGCCGCCAAGGCGATCGGCATGACCTATAATCAGTGCATGCACAGGGTCATCCTGCCGCAGGCGGTCAAGCGGATGTTTCCCTCCATGATGGAACGGTCCATCGAGCTGATGAAGACGACGACGCTCGTGGCGACGGTGTCCTACGCCG
Source organism: Roseibium sp. (assembly GCF_965229775.1). Classification (GTDB taxonomy): domain Bacteria; phylum Pseudomonadota; class Alphaproteobacteria; order Rhizobiales; family Stappiaceae; genus Roseibium. The sequence goes on along the minus strand of NZ_OZ245929.1, from coordinate 1,037,128 downwards.
ACCTCCTGTTCCAGGCCAACGAACTGGCCCAGAAGACCTTCCGGCCGCTGGAAGTCTTCACAGTCGTCGCGCTGATCTACTTCGTGTCGATTTCCTTCATCAGTTTCGTTGCCTCGCGCCTGGAGCGCCGCTTTGCCAAGAGCGGCGAGTTCACGCCATGAGCTATATCTGGAACTTTCAGGACGTCTTCGACAACTGGTATGCGCTGGCGATCGGCGCGGCCGGAACGCTGCGGCTGTTCGTTGTCTGTCTTGTCATCGGCATGGGGCTCGGCCTCATCGTCGCCCTTGGAAAGCGCTCCAAAAACCGGCCGGTCCGCTGGCTCTCCACGGCCTTCGTGGAGTTCTTCAGGAACACGCCGGTTCTGGTGCAGATCCTCTGGTTCTACTATGCGCTGCCGATCATCGCACCGATCGAGATCGGGCCGTTTCTGGCGGCGATCCTCGGGATTTCGCTGAATTCGGCCGCCTATTCGGCGGAGATCTACCGGGGCGGTATCCAGTCCATCGAACCGGGTCAATGGGAGGCCGCGCGCGCGATCGGCATGAACGGTCTTCAGACCTTGCGGCGGGTGATCCTGCCGCAGGCCATCAGGCGCATCATTCCGGCCCTGACCAACCGGGGTGTCGAAATCTTCAAGATGACCACGCTGGCGTCGGTCGTTGCCTACGTGGAACTCCTGCAGCAGGGCAAGCTGATCGCCTCGCTCAGCTTCAACCCGCTGGAGGTCTATACCGTGATCGCCGCGATTTTCCTCATCATTCTCTATCCGATCGTGCGCCTGACCTATGCGCTCGAGCGCCACCTTGCACGGAGTGACTGAACGTGAACGCACCTGTTCTCAGATTGTCCGGTTTCGGCAAACAATTCGGGTCACTGCGCGTCTTCTCGGAGATCGATCTTGACGTCATGCCGGGCGACAGGATTGCCATTCTGGGCGCCTCTGGGTCCGGCAAGAGCACGCTGCTGCGCTGCATCAACGTCCTGGAGACACCGAGCGAAGGCCGCCTCGAACTGGATGGCGACACCGTCGGTCAGCCGTCGCGATCCGGTGACATGCGCTTTTCGGAACGCGAACTCTGCGCCCTGCGGCAGCGGGTCGGCATGGTGTTTCAGCAGTTCAATCTCTTCCCGCACATGACGGTTGCCGGCAATGTCGCCGAAGGGCTGAAGACCGTGCGCGGCGTTCCGGCTCCGAAGGCGTTGGAAAGGGCGGTTGCGGAACTTGAGCGCGTGGGCCTTGCCGACAAGGCCGAGACCTTCCCGTCACGCCTGTCCGGCGGGCAGAAGCAGCGGGTCGCTATCGCGCGCGCCCTGGCGATGGACCCGGAGATCCTGCTTTTCGACGAGCCGACCTCCGCGCTCGATCCGGCCCTGGTCGGAGAGGTGCTCGGGGTCATCGAGCAGCTGGCGACGGAGGGGCGCACCATGCTGCTCGTCACGCATGAAATCGGCTTTGCCTATCATTTCGCGACGCGGATCCTGTTTCTGGCCGAAGGCGGCATCTACGAAAGCGGGACGCCTGACGACGTTCTGAAGAATCCGAAACGCCCCCTGACGCAGCAATTCCTCGCAGAGCACCGGCGATTTCAGTTTTAGACCATTTCTGGAGACCAAAATTCGATGAACACCTCTGCAAGCGCGCAAAGCTATGTCGCGGATCCTCGGAACGAAACCGTGCTGGTCTATGTCGATGGACAGCTGGTACCGCGGCACGAGGCCGTTGTCTCCGTGTTTGACAGCGGGTTCGTGCTTGGAGACGGTGTCTGGGAGGGGCTGCGGGTCGTAGACGGACGCATTCTCCAGCTGGACGCGCATCTTGACCGCATGTTCGAAGGTGCCAATTCCATCGCGCTCGACATCGGCTTGAGCCGGGACGATCTCAAGGCCGCCCTTCGCAGGACGCTGGATGCCAACGGCATGACGGACGGGGTTCACATCCGGCTGATGGTGTCGCGCGGGCTCAAGAGCACGCCGAACCAGGACCCGCGCTTCGTGATCGACAAGGCAACCGTCGTGGTCGTGGCCGAATACAAGTCACCGCGGGCCGATACAAAGACGAAAGGGCTTTCCCTGTTCACGTCGACCTTCCGGACCAGCGGGCCGGACGTCTTCGATCTGCGTCTCAATTCCCACAGCCGGCTCAACCTGATCCAGGCCCTCATCCAGGCGATCAATGCCGGCGCGGATGAAGCCCTGATGCTCGATCCGCGCGGGTTTGTCGCCAGCTGCAACTCGACGAATTTCTTCATCGTCAGGGGGCGGGAACTGTGGACCTCCACCGGCTCGTTTTCCTTCAAGGGATTGACGCAAAAAGCAGTCATCGACAGCTGGCTGAACGGCGGCAATGTCGTCCGGGAGAAAGACTTCACACTCGCGGAAGCCTATTCGGCCGACGAGGCCTTCATCACCGGAACGCTCGGGGGAGTGACCCCTGTCGTGCGCATCGACGGGCGCACCATCGGCACCGGTCAACCCGGAAGCGTCACGTCGGAAGCTGAAAAAGCTTACAAGGACTGGGTCTTGCGCTAAAACGCAGGGACAGCTAACCGAAGCAAGACGCCGGCCGAAGAAGACCAAGTGCACAGGACCATGAACAAACCGCAACTGATGTCACAGAACCGGGTCAAACCCGTCAAGCGCGAAACGTTCAGCAACCAGATTGCCGCCAATCTGCGCCGTGCGATCATCAGCGGCGAAATCGAGTCCGGCAGCCAGATCACCGAGTCCGACCTCGCCGCCAGGTTCGGCGTGAGCCGCGGGCCGCTGCGCGAGGCCATGGGGCAGGTTGCGGCAGAAGGCCTGATCGAGACGATTCCCTATACGGGCACACGCGTCCTCAAGCTGTCGCCGGAAGATGTCCGGGAAATCTATTCGCTTCGGACAGCGCTCGAGACGCTCGCGTTCCGTGAAATCTGGGATCGCCGGGACGATGCATTCGCGGGCGAACTGGACGCGCGCCACAAGGATCTTCTGGCAACGCTGGAACTCGATGATCACGTGTCATCGAGCGAGGCGGAAGTCCGGTTTCATTCCCTTGTCTACGAGATGAGCGGGCACAAGCTGCTCCTGGAAAGCTGGCGCCGGATCGCCGGACGGCTGCAGCTTTACCTTGCCGAGCACCAGAGAGCGCATGGCCGCAAGGGCCCGATCGTGGATGCCCATGAACGGTATCTGCAGCTGGCCCTCGGCGAACGGCTGGATCTCATGCTGAACGAAATCGACGCCCATATGCAGCGCGGCGTCAAGCAGATCGAGGAATATCTGGGCGTCGCGGACTAACTGCGTTTCCCGTCTCACCCGTTCGCTGCCGCAATGCGCTCCCAAACCTCTTTCGGATCTGTCGCGCCGGGCGGCTGTTCCGCACGCCTGAACCAGTAGGCCGCATTGCCGAGATCGCCTTCGATCAGGTGACACAGCGCATGGATCCAGTCGTGTGTCTTTTGGCCTTCCGCTTCCTGGCAGATCATGTGCGCGCGCTCCCACTCCGGACCAAGGCCGAGGTCACCCTTCCGGAGCCACCAAAGAGCCTTTTGCGGCGCCGTGAAATCCGTGGGCGGTTCGTCGGACGATACGTCCATCAGTCGTTCATCGGGCATAAGTCGCTCCTCAGATTGCCAATCCGGTTGCAAGCATTGCCTTTCCGCTCCGATATTTGAAGAATAAATCGCCAGATCGGAGTCTTGTCGGTTAAGAACAATTGAATGAGCGAGTCGAACGTCAGAAAACCCAATCCCACCGTTCAGGATGTCGCGCGTGCGGCCAAGGTCTCTACGGCGACGGTCAGCCGGGCTCTGTCCACGCCTGAACGCGTTTCGATAAAGACGCGCGACAAGGTTGCCAGGGCGGTCGAGGAAACAGGGTATGTGCTCAATCACGCCGCGCGAAATCTGCGCAGGCGCGACACGGGCACCATCGTGGCGCTTGTGCCCGATATCGGCAACTCGCATTTCTCCAACATCCTGCAGGGCATCGAGACCGTTTGCGCGGCAAAGAACCTCAAGGTTCTGATCGCGGACACGCGCAAGCCGTCCATGTCGCGTTCGACGGTCAGCGACTTCTTCAGCAAGAACAATTGCGACGGCATCGTCATTCTCGACGGACACTTCTCGATTTCCGCTATCCGCGCGATGAACCCCAAGCTGCCGCCGATCGTGGCCTGCGGGGAGTGGAGCGATGACCCGGCAGTGCCGATCGCCGTGGTGGACAATCTTCTCGGCGCGCGGCTGGCGGTCTCGCACCTGCTTGAGTGCGGGCACACGAAGATCGGGCATGTCACGGGATCGCTGACCCACAAGCCGGGCCGGGACCGGCTTGACGGGTACACGTCGACGCTGGCGAAGGCCGGTCTCGACCCGGACAAGAACTGGCTTTTCGAAGGCGACTACACGCTGGAAGCGGGAGAAAAGGCGGCCGAGGCGTGGCTCCGTTTGAAGGACCGCCCGACGGCGGTGTTCTGCGCGGCGGACCGGATGGCCTTCGGGTTCATTTGCGCCTTGAACGAAGCCGGTGTGCGGGTGCCGCGGGATGTCTCGGTTGTCGGGTTCGATGACATCGATATTGCCGGGCACTTCGTTCCGCCGCTGACGACGGTCCATCAGCCGCGCCGCGCGGTTGGCGAGCAGGCGGCCCGGTTGCTGCTCGACCTTCTCGAAGGCGCGCCGCCGGAGGAGGGAAACATTCAGCTGAAACCCTGGCTCGTCGCCAGAAAAAGCACCGGCGCGCCCTCATGAAGCCTCAGTAGCCGGTCATGTCCTCCGGCTGGAACCCTTTCGCGGGTGACGGTTTTACGCCGAGAATGTTCTTCAGGATGTTGTTCATCGTTGCCCGGTCGTTGTCGAAGCCACCGTGGGTCTTGCTGTCCGTGATCGTGTCGCCGCGTCCTGCATAATGGAGCTTGTGGGCCGGTTTCAGGGAGAGGTCCTTGCTGAAGTTCTCCATTCCCAGAAGCGGCATCTTGCGCGTGTCTTCAAAGGCATTGGAGACGAGGTAGAGAAGCGACTTCCTGTAAGGGCCGACCGAATCGTCGCGTTCGCGCTGATCGATCAGATTGTACTGCACCAATTGCGCGACATCAGATGCGGCGTTCTTGCCGCCAATGCGCGGGTGATAGAACCTGTTGAAGAAGTCGATTGTGCAGGCGGGTGCCATCAGTGAGCAGGACTGAACCGGTTCGGAGAGCGGGTTGACGGCGTTGAGCCGATCGAGCAGGTGGCCCAGAAAAATCCCGCCGGCACTGTGACCGATCAGATGGATCTTGAGCGGCTTTTGACGCTTGGCATTGCCCTTGAGCAGGATCTTGAGGGCCTTGGTGCCGCCGCCCGATGAGAGGAAAGACTGGCCGGCATCGCGTTTCATGTCGCGCCAGATGGCCCGTCCAGGAAGCCGTGCCGTCGTTTCCAGAACCCGGTCGAAAAAGTCCGAAACGCTGCCGACCCGTGCCGCCGCCTTTGCGTTCGATGCGAAAATGATGTCACCGAGCGTTTCGAAAAATCCCGTTTCCCACATGAAGTGGATCGGGTAGATGCCGTTGCGCTTGAACACCTCTTTCATTTTTCTGACGCGGTTCGCTGAAGCGTTCTGATCGTTGAGGCCGCCATGGGCATAAAAGAGCAGGTGCCTGTAGTCGCGCCCGGCCGTCGCGTTTTCGTCCGCCAGAAAGTTTGCCGTTTCCTGGAGACTGGCTACAGGCGTCGGATACTTGCCGGTTTCGACGAGATTGCCGTCATCGAGATGGATGATGTGTCCGACGATTTCCTCGTGGCGAGGTGCGCGCGTGGCGGGGGAGCCCAGCAGGCTTCGGCTGGCGTCTTCCTGTGACCGGACCGTGAGATCGAACGAGTCCGGGGTTGGCACATTGAGCCGCAGGACCCAGGCGTCCATGATGTTTGCCGACCAGTCCTCGTATCGCCAGCGGGCGATCCCGGGCTGTCCGTCGAAGCCGCCCCATTCTTCCCCCCAGGAGTTCTGGATCAGGAACCCCTTGTCGTCATAGCCGACGATGATGAAGGCGTGGCCGCCCTCCGTCACGTTCGAGGGCGCAATGTCTCCCCGGCGCGGGCGTTGCCAGCCGCGATGCACCATGGCGGAAGCATAGATGACACCGGCCTCGTTCAGCGCCGCATGGTAATCGATGATCTGCGGGCGCAGGCGGAAATAGGCCCCGAGGCCGAGCTTTCTGGCATCTTCGGCCTGATCTTTATTCAGATACCAGTTTCGCTCTCCCTCGACATAGGGTGCCAGATCCTCGCTGCAGACGCCGTTGTTGAAGAACCCTTTCAACGCCGCTCTTATGCTCGAACCCTCATAGTCCTCGCCGGGCCACTCGTCGTTCAGTTTCGCCATCTCGTAGAGCATGCGCGCGCTGGCAAGGGGCGCTTCCATCGAACCCGAGAGGCGCCGGTGACGTTGCCGATTGAGAAGCGTGATCGCGCTGGAAAGCGCAAAGCCGGTGCAGGAGCCTTCGCCTCCCTGGTCGCGGATGGGGCTGAGGTCCGGACCGGGCGGGCTCATCGAGAGTTCCAGGCCAAGGAGGGCGGGCTCGTAGTAGCGGTCGCGCAGGTCGGTCGCATCGCGCGGAACGTTCAAGATACGCCGGCCGAGAGAGGGACCGGCTACCGGCTGTGAGGCCTTGGCCGCCGGGGCCTTCTTTTTCGCCGCCTGAGATTTCGTTTTCCTGGCTTGTTTCGCTTTGGCTGGACGTTTGGCCATGGCGTCTCCCCCTCGCAAATCGTTCCGGTTGTATCGTGGTTGTATATTGCGTTTTTGTACGCAAACCGAGTATAAGCGCGATCAGTGGAGGGTGCAATTACCCTACGTAAGCTACTTGCGAAGTCATGTCCTGAGAGATGTATTTGCTAGACGATGCCGCTGAGAAACTCGAACCACTTGAGTGGATCTGTTGATTTCGCTTGCCCCTGCGTTCTAGTCTTTCCTGCCGGGGTCAAGATCAACAGGTGGGGAGCATGTTCATGAGACGGATCGTTTGCGCGCTTGCAATCGTCGTTCTGACGTCCTTCGGCAGTCCCGCTCTGGCAAAACGAGTCGCGCTGGTTGTCGGTAACAGTGCGTACGAGCATGCTCCAGTCCTGGCCAATCCCGTGAATGATGCGACTGCGGTTGCAACAGTGTTGAGGCGGCTCGATTTCGAGGTGATTGAAGGCATAGACCTGCAACGTCTGGACTTCGAGGCGAAGATCAGACAGTTCGCACGCGCGATCCGCGGGGCCGACATCGCCCTGTTCTATTTTGCCGGCCACGGATTGCAGGTTGCCGGGAAGAATTATCTCGCTCCGATCGAGACCAGATTGCTGGATGAAGCGGATCTCGAGTTCGAGGCGATCGGATTGCAGGTCATCCTCGCTCAGATGAACCGGGAGCCGCGCACGAACCTGGTCATCCTCGATGCCTGCCGCAACAACCCGCTGCTCCGCAACCTTGCGGCGACGATGGGCACACGCTCGGCAAGCGTCGGGCAAGGGCTTGCCGCGGTCGAGACAGGCATCGGCACCCTGATCGCCTATTCGACCCAGCCCGGAAATGTCGCCTTGGACGGCAAGGGAGAAAACAGCCCGTTCACCGGGGCGCTGGTCCGGCATCTGGAGACACCCGGCGAAGATATCGGCGTCGTCATGCGCCGCGTCCGGCAGGATGTCATTCAGGAAACGGACGGACGGCAGGTGCCATGGGACAATTCCTCCCTGATCGGATCGGTCATCCTGAAAGCGCCCGAACAGGTCGCGGAACCGGAGAAACCCGTTCAGCAGGCAGCGCTGACACCGAATTCACTACAAGACGAGCTGGCTCTTTACGGCGCGGCGGACAAGCTGAACACACCGAGGGCCTGGGCGCTGTACTTCCAATCCTATCCCGAGGGATCGCTGGCAAAGAGTGCCGTGACCCTGGAAGAAGAAGCCTTGCAGTCTGAGGTCAGATATCGCGTTTTCGGGCGATACCGCACACCTCTTGAAGGGACCGAGATCAACGGTGACATGCGCCGTGCGGCGCTGGACATGATCCGCTTGCCGAGGGACAGGATCAAGGCGGTCCAGACGGCGCTCGCGACACGCGGCAATGACGTCGGCGCCGTGGACGGTCAGCCCGGCACCAGAACGATCAACGCCCTGCGTACATTCCAGCGCTACAACGGCCTTGCCGACACCGGTTATCTCGGGCGCGCGACCGTCTCCGCCCTCGGCGTCCTTGACGCAAATCTGGACTACGTGGAAGTGTTCGCGACGTCCGCCGCGACCGCGCGTCTCATCGACGACGCCCAAACGCGGCTCCTGGAAACCGACCCCAGGCTGCACAAGCTGATCAGCGCCGTGCCCGGTCGCGAGATGATCTACGGGTATTTCCAGGACAGGCTCTACGCGGCCATCTACATGGGATCAACCTTCGGAAGACCGGATATCGAGCAACTGCTCGACCGGTTCGACGGAAAACTCGTGGAAATCAACTCCGCCGAAGAACACGCCTTCGTCGTCGACATGGTGCGGTTCGACCGCAAACTCTGGACCCGCGGCAGCCGCGGGCTTTTCAACGATTACGGCCCGACGATAGGACTGGAGACAGTGGACGGGCGGCCCCGATGGCAGTCCGGCGCGCCGCTGGCCTTCCAGAACTGGGCGAGCGGTCAACCCGCCCGGCGCAGCGGCCGGCAACAGTTCGGAATGCTGGTTCCCGCCGGGCGCATAGCGGAGAACGCACGGGTTGTGGATCGCGCGGCATGGGCGCTTGCACAGAATGCGACCCATACGATCATTGTCGAGATCGAGTAGCGCACCACCGCGATTTTCCTTCCTGCCCGCGCCGCCGGCCGGCCCTCGTTCCCATCTACCGGTCAGGTGCCGCACCAGTATTCAAGTGTCGGCCTGCCTGGCCTTCGCAGTCGCAGCGCAAATGCAACAATTGGAAATAATTGGATCATATTGCTGCAAATCAGCCGGTCTAGCGTCCCGATGGCAGACAACGGGACACGATGCCGGGTCGTCTTCGACAAATTACCGGTTGAAGGTTGGGACGGCAGGCTGTTTCATATCCGTTGAAACAACGACCCCGGAACCGGGGCACCTTCCAGACCGGCGGTCGCGGCACCGCTGCTGCCGGTTGAACAAGAACGGATCACCGAAGGACGTGTGCACACAGGTCCGGCGACAGCGGTCCAAGGGGAAGAAACGAATAATGGCAGGGTCGAGCGGCACGTCGCCGAGCGGGGAAGACACCTTTCCGAAAATCCTCTTGCGCAATGCGAGGACGTTTGGAAGCCGGACGGCATTCCGGGAAAAGGACTACGGGATCTGGCAGAGCTGGACCTGGTCCGAGGTGTGCGAGGAAATCCGCGCTTTTTCAATCGGACTGAAATCTCTCGGACTGGAAAAGGGCGACAAGATCGCCATCGTGGGCGCCAACCGCCCGAGGCTGTACTGGTCCATGGTTGCGGCGCAGGCGCTCGGGGCCGTTCCGGTGCCGGTCTACTCCGACTCCGTTGCCGAGGAAATGGCCTATGTCCTAGGCCATGCCGAAGTGAAATTCGCGGTCGTCGAGGACCAGGAGCAGGTCGACAAGCTGCTGTCGATGTCGGACGAAGTGCCCACCCTCAAGGACGTGATCTATGACGAGATCCGGGGCCTGCGCGACTACGACCACACGCACTTGCACTCCTATGAATCCGTTCAGGACAAAGGCCGCTCGCTGCAGGCGAAGAACGGGGCGCTTGCAGGTGAATGGGAACAGGGATTTTCCGGGGGCAAGGGATCGGATATCGCGGTGATGCTCTACACTTCCGGCACGACCGGGCGTCCCAAGGGTGTCATGCTTTCCTTCGACAATCTGGCGATTTCGGCCCGGAACGCGAATGTGTTCGATCACCTCGACGAAACCGAGGAAGTGCTTGCCTACCTGCCGATGGCGTGGATCGGCGATCACGTGTTTTCGCTGGCCCAGGCCTTCACGGCCGCCTACTGCGTCAACTGCCCGGAAGGAATGGACACGATCGATGTCGACCGCCGGGAGATCGCGCCGACCTATTTCTTCGCGCCACCGCGGGTGTTTGAAACCCTGCTGACGCAGATCATGGTGCGCATGGAAGATGCCGGCAAAACCAAGCGTGCCATGTTCACCTACTTCATGGACGTCGCGCGCAACGTCGGTGAAAAGATCCTCAACGGCGAAACCGTGGGTTTCAAGGACCGCCTGCTTTACCGGCTCGGCGAGTTTTTCGTCTACGGGCCGCTGAAGAACCGGATGGGACTGACAAGGATGAAGGTCGGTTACACGGCCGGTGAAGCCATCGGACCCGAGATCTTCCAGTTCTACCGCTCGCTCGGCCTCAACCTGAAACAGCTGTACGGACAGACGGAAGCCAGCGTCTACATCACGCTGCAGCCGGATGGAGAGATCTTCGGCGACACGGTCGGCAAACCTGCTCCCGACGTCGAACTCAAGATCGCCGACAACGGCGAGGTCATGTACCGGTCTCCGGGCGTCTTTGTCGGTTACTTCAAGAATGACGAGGCAACGGAAAAGACCAAGACGCCGGACGGCTGGGTGCATACGGGCGATGCCGGCATTATCGCCGAAAACGGCCACCTGAAGATCATCGACCGGGCCAAGGATGTCGGCAAGCTCAACGACGGTGCGCTGTTTGCGCCGAAATACATCGAGAACAAGCTGAAGTTCTTTCCCAACATCAAGGAAGCCGTCGCCTTCGGGCACGAACGCGACATGGTCGCCGTGTTCCTCAACATCGACCTGACCGCCGTCGGGTCGTGGGCGGAGCGCAACAACGTCAACTACGCCTCCTACCAGGAACTCGCGGCCCATCCGGACGTCTACGCGATGGTCGAAAGCCATGTCGATCAGGTCAACCGGGATCTGTCGCGCGAACCGATGATGGCAGGTGCCCAGATCAAGCGGTTCCTGATCCTGCACAAGGAACTGGATGCCGATGACGGGGAGCTGACCCGGACCCAGAAAGTTCGGCGGAGCTTCATCGCCGAGCGCTACGCACCGCTGATCGAGGCGCTCTACGACGGTTCGACCTCCAAGCACATCCGTACGGAAGTCACCTTCGAGGATGGCCGCAAGGGCGCGATCGAAGCAACGGTCGAGATTCGCGATATGGAAACCCATGATCCTGGCAAGGGCTATCAGGAGGCCGCCGAATGAACGCCTTTGCAACAGACGTGACAACGGCCCCGGCCGGCGCTGCCGATACCGCGCCGCGCGAGGAGTTGCTGCGGGTCGACAACGTGTCGCTGGCCTTTGGTGGCGTGAAGGCCATCACGGATATTTCCTTTGATATCCTGAAGGGCGAGATCCGGGCAATCATCGGTCCGAACGGTGCCGGCAAGACCTCGATGCTCAATGTCATCAACGGGTTTTACCACCCGCAGGAAGGCACGATCACCTGGCAGGGCAAGGAGCGGCGCAAGATGAAGCCGTACGAGGCCGCCAGCCAGGGGATCGCACGCACGTTCCAGAACGTTGCGCTCTTCAAGGGCATGACCACGCTCGACAACATCATGTCCGGGCGCTCGCTGAAGATGCACCGCAATTTCTTCTGGCAGCTGATCTGGCGCGGACCGGCGGAGCGCGAGGAAATCGAGCATCGCCGGAAAGTCGAGGACATCATCGACTTTCTGGAAATCCAGGCGATCCGCAAGACGCCCGTCGGGCGCCTGCCCTACGGCCTTCAGAAGCGGGTCGAACTCGGGCGCGCCCTTGCCATGGAACCGGACCTGCTCCTTCTGGACGAGCCGATGGCCGGCATGAACCTGGAAGAGAAAGAGGACATGAGCCGCTTCATCCTCGACGTGAACCAGGAATTCGGCACCACGATCGCGCTGATCGAACATGACATGGGCGTGGTCATGGACCTGTCCGACCGGGTGGTCGTGCTCGACTACGGCAAGAAGATCGCCGATGGCCCGCCCGAAGAGGTGCAGGCCGACCAAAACGTCATCGACGCCTATCTCGGCGTGAGTCACTAGGGGAGAGTGAAACGATGCTCTACGACATTTTCATCGATCCCTTCGTGCAGATGTACGACATGCCGGATTTCTTCCTCCAGGTTCTCTGGGAAGGGTTCGTTGCAGGGATCCTCTATGCGCTGATTGCGCTCGGGTTCGTGCTGATCTTCAAGGCATCGGGCGTCTTCAACTTCGCCCAGGGCATCATGGTGGTGTTCGCCGGCCTGACGCTGGTCGGCCTCAACGAAAACGGCGTTCCCGCCTATCTGGCCCTCGCCCTGACCATCGGTGCCATGGGCATCCTGGCCTATGGTGTGGAACGGGTGGTGATGCGGCCGCTGGTCAACCAGCCCGACATCATCCTGCTCATGGCGACCATCGGCCTGACCTATTTCCTGATCGGGTTCGGAGAATTCGTCTTTGGCGGTGAGCCGAAGCAGATGATCACCGAGGAACTCGGATTGCCGACCGGCTCGACCGCGATCGAGTTCGGAGAGCGCGGTCTGATCATCCTGCAGCATATCGATATCGCCGCGGCGGTGATCGCGGTGCTGATGGTGGCGGCGCTCGGCATCTTCTTCAACAAGACGCGGATCGGCCGGGCTCTCAGGGCTGTTGCCGATGATCACCAAGCGGCACTTTCGGTCGGCATCTCGCTCAACCAGATCTGGGCCATCGTCTGGTTCGCGGCAGGCCTCGTTGCGCTTGCGACCGGGATCATGTGGGGCGCGCGCTCGGACGTCTCGTTCGCGCTCGAAATCGTGGCCTTCAAGGCTTTGCCGGTGCTGATCCTCGGCGGCTTCACCTCCATTCCCGGAGCCATCGTGGGCGGTCTGATCATCGGGTTCGGCGAGAAGATCGGCGAGCTCTACTGGGGCGGTCTTGTCGGCGGCGGGATCGAGTCCTGGCTTGCCTATATCATTGCCCTCGTTTTCCTCCTGTTCCGGCCGCAGGGCCTCTTCGGCGAACGCATCATCGAGCGGGTATAAAGAATGTTCTATCGCGAAGCTGGCCAATTCAAGACAAGCTACAAGGCGGATCAGGCGCTCATGCCGATCCTGCAGGACCGGGTCGGTCTCATGTTTATCCTGGCTATTGCCTTCGTGGTGATACCGGCCTTTGCCAATGACTTTTTCCTGACGTCGATCATGATCCCGTTCCTGGTGTTTTCGCTGGCGGCGATCGGTCTGAACGTGCTGACGGGTTTTTGCGGGCAGCTGTCCCTGGGCACAGGTGCCTTCATGGGCGTGGGTGCCTACGCGGCCTACAAGCTCACCACGATTTTCCCGGACGCCAACGTCATCCTGATGGTGCTCCTATCGGGCGTGTTCTCGGCAGCGATCGGGGCGGTGTTCGGATTGCCGAGCCTGCGCATCAAGGGGCTCTATCTCGCGGTGACGACCCTTGCCGCCCAGTTCTTCCTCGAGTGGTGCTTCATCCGCATCCCGTGGCTCTATAATGACAACGCGTCCGGTGCGATCGAGATCCCGCATCGCGAGGCATTCGGTGTCGTGGTGTCCGGTGCGGAGGCGACCCCGATTGTGCGCTATTTCATCGTACTCGGCATCACCGCGCTGATCGCCTTCCTGATGGCGAACGTGCTGCGCGGACGCATCGGGCGCTCCTGGATGATGATCCGCGACATGGACATCGCCGCCGAGCTGATGGGCATCCGTCCGCTGCAGACCAAGCTCATGGCATTTGCCGTCTCGTCCTATATCTGCGGCGTCGCCGGCGCCATGATGGTGTTCTTCTGGCTGAATGCGGCAGAGCCGTCGTCCTATTCGATCGCGCTGTCCTTCCAGATCCTGTTCATGGTGATCCTGGGTGGTCTCGGCAGCCTGAGCGGATCGTTCATGGGCGCGGCCTTCATCTGGATCCTGCCGGTGTTCCTGAAGTTCATTCCGGGTACCATCGGGATCAACCTGGCTGCCGAAACGGTCGAACATGTCACGTTCATGATCGTCGGCGCCCTCATCATCTTCTTCCTGATCGTCGAGCCGCACGGGTTTGCGCGGCTCTGGCAGATCGCGAAGCAGAAGCTCAGGGTCTGGCCCTTCCCCTACTAGGAGGCCAGTCATTTTGAACGTCATCCGGATTTGGACCGGTCCGGAGAGGAATGGCGCAACAGGTCTGGCGGTGCCGGATGGTCCGGAACCGCATGGGAGGAGAAACATGAAACGCATCAAGCAAATTGCGCTGGGAACCGCTGTTGCGCTCGGGGTCGGATTTTCCGGCCTTGCCACAACCACGGTCGCTCAGGCTGAAGACAGCAATTATGTGCCGCTGCTGACCTACCGCACCGGTCCGTTTGCCGCTTCCGGCATTCACATTGCCAACGGCATGCATGACTACCTGAAAATGCTGAACGAGCGCGACGGCGGTATAGGCGGCGTCAAGCTGGAGCTCGAGGAATGCGAGACCGGCTACAACGCCCAGAAGGGCGTCGAGTGCTACGAGGCAACGAAGGGCAAGGGTGCTCTGGTCTACAATCCGTATTCCACCGGCATCACGCTGCAGCTGATCCCGAAAGCGGGCGTTGACAAGATCCCGGTCCTGTCGATGGGCTACGGCCTGTCCGCGGCGGCTGTCGGTTCCACGTTCCCGTGGGTCTTCAACGTGCCGGATACCTACTGGGATGGCGCGTCCGTCGTCATCAAGTATATCGGTGAGCAGGAAGGCGGTCTCGACAACCTCAAGGGCAAGAAGATCGGTTACATCTTCCTGGATGCCGGCTATGGCCGTGAGCCGATCCCGCTGCTGGAGCAGCTTGCCGAGAAATACGGCTTCGAGCTGCTGCAGTACCCGGTCGGTGTCAAGGAAATGCAGAACCAGTCGTCGCAGTGGCTGAACGTGCGCCGGGACCGTCCCGACTACATGGTCATGTGGGGCTGGGGCGCGATGAACCCGACCGCCATCAAGGAAGCCGTCAAGATCCGTTTCCCGATGGACAAGTTCATCGGCGTCTGGTGGTCCGCGGGCGATGACGATGCCGCAGCGGGCGGTGAAGGCGCCAAGGGCTACAAGGCCATGAACTTCTCCGGCGTCGGCAGCGACTTCCCTGCTCTCGATGACATCAAGAAACACGTCATCGATGCCGGGCTCAGCTCAACGGACGCAAGTTCGATCGGCGGCACGCTCTATAACCGCGGCGTCCTGAACTCGGTCATCATCGCCGAGGGCATCCGCACCGCACAGGAACTGACCGGCAAGAAGGTCATCACCGGTGCAGACATGCGGATGGGGCTGGAAGCGCTCAATCTCGACGAAGCGCGTCTGAAGGAACTCGGCCTTGCCGGTTTCGCGCATCCGATGAAAGTCACCTGTGACGACCACGCAGGAAGCCATCCCGTCTTCATCCAGGAGTGGGACGGACAGCAATGGCGTCAGGCATCCGGCTGGATCGAGCCGATGACCGACATCGTGCGTCCGCTTCTCGAGGCAGCTGCTGCCGAGTACGCGGAAAAGAACGCGCCGTGGCCGGAGCGCACCGAACCCTGCCCGAACTGACCAGGCAGTCCGTTCCGCCGCGCACCCTGCGCGGCGGAGCATCCCAGGAGAGAGTTGAATGGCATTGCTGGATGTAGAAAAGAACGGTTCGGACGGTGCGGCGGACACTGCGGACACGATCCTTTCGGTCAACAATATCGAGGTCATCTACGACCACGTGATCCTTGTTCTGAAAGGTGTGTCGCTGACGGTGCCGAAGGGTGGCATCGTGGCGCTGCTGGGCGCGAACGGCGCAGGCAAGACAACGACCCTCAAGGCGATTTCCAATCTCCTGAGCGCCGAACGCGGCGAAGTCACGAAAGGCTCGATCCTGTTCGACCAGGACGAGGTCCAGGCTCTGTCGCCGAACGAGCTTGTCCGGCGCGGCTGCATCCAGGTCATGGAAGGACGGCACTGTTTCGGCCACCTGTCCATCGAGGAGAACCTTCTGACCGGTGCCTATACGCGCAAGGACGGGCATGCGGCGGTCAAGGCCGACCTGGAGATGGTTTACAATTATTTTCCGCGGCTGAGAGAACGCCGCCAGAGCCAGGCGGGCTACACGTCCGGCGGCGAGCAGCAGATGTGCGCGATCGGGCGCGCCCTGATGAGCCGGCCGAAGATGATCCTGCTGGATGAACCCAGCATGGGCCTTGCGCCGCAGCTGGTGGAAGAGATTTTCGAGATCGTCCGCCAGCTCAACGAAAAGGAAGGCGTGTCCTTCCTGCTGGCGGAACAGAACACCAATGTCGCGCTGAAATACGCGACCTACGGATACATCCTGGAATCCGGCCGCATCGTGCTGGACGGCGATGCAAAGGCGCTGCGCGAAAACGAGGATGTGAAGGAATTCTATCTGGGCGTCGGCGGTGAAGGACGCCGCTCGTTCCGGAATGTCAAACATTACAAGCGAAGGAAGCGCTGGCTGGCCTGACGGGCATGTGACCCGGATGCCATAGACGCGGAGACGACCATGAGCGACCAACAGTTTGATGCGCGCGAGCGGCAGGACCCCGCTTTGCGCGAACGGGATCTCTTTGTCAGATTGCCGGAACTCATGGCACATGCCATGCGCCGGGCACCCGGCTGGGCCTCGCATCTGGAAGGGTGCGATCTTGCGGGCATCGTCGACCGCGTGTCCCTGGCCGCCCTGCCGATCCTGCGCAAGTCGGACCTGATGGAACGGCAGAAAGCCGATCCTCCTTTCGGCGGATTTCTGGCGGGCGAGCTTTCCGAAGCCGCGCGTGTCTTCATGTCTCCCGGACCCATCTGGGAGCCGCAGGCACCGGGTCTTGATCCGTGGAACGGCGCACGCAGCCTGTTCGCTGCCGGATTCCGCAAGGGCGACACGGTTCTGAATGCGTTCTCCTATCATCTGACCCCGGGCGGGTTCATTCTCGACCACGGCGCGATTGCGCTCGGCTGTACCGTGTTTCCCGCCGGGGTCGGCAACACGGACACGCAGGTCGAGGCCATCGAGGTTCTGAGGCCTTCTGGTTTCGTGGGCACGCCTGACTATCTGAAGGTGTTGCTCCACCGGGGGCGGGAACAGGGCCGTGATGTTTCCTCCATCAAAAAGGCGCTTGTCTCCGGCGGCGCCCTGTTTCCGTCCCTGAGGCAGGACTACGAGGATCAGGGCATTCAGGTTGCCCAGTGCTACGCAACAGCCGATCTCGGCGTCATCGCCTACGAGACCGAAGCCCGAACCGGCATGGTCGTCAACGAGGACTTCATTGTCGAGATCGTGCGGCCGGGAACCGGCGAACCGGTGGACGACGGCGAAGTCGGCGAGCTGGTCGTGACCAATTTCAACACGCTCTATCCGTTGATCCGGTTCGGAACGGGCGATCTTTCCAAGGTCATCCCGGGCCGGTCGTCCTGCGGACGCACCAACATGCAGCTTGCGGGCTGGATGGGCCGCGCGGACCAGCGCACTAAGGTCAAGGGCATGTTCGTCGATCCCGCGCAGATCGCCCAGATCGTCGCGGCGCATCCGGAAGTCAGCAAGGCCCGGCTTGCCGTCAGTCGTGCGGGCGAAAGCGACGCGATGACGCTCTCAGTGGAAACGGATATCAGCGCGGATGGGTTGACGGACCGGGTCGCCATGACGCTCAAGGAGGTCACCCGCCTCAAGGGAGACGTTGAAATCGTTCCGCCGGGGGCCCTGCCCAACGACGGCAAGGTGATCGCCGATGAACGCGAATACGGGTGAGGGAACCGGTCGCCCGGTTTCGGCAATGTGAAGCGGGACACGCCCGATCGTCACCCGGGAAAAGCGCAGCGTAGACCCGGGCCCACTCGTTTCCAGTGCGGTACGGCAATGGTGAAGTGGCGGTCGGAACCCGTCTTTTGCGCAAGCGCTGATCAGAGTGGGCCCCGGGTCGCACGGTGTTCGCCCGGGGTGACGATGGAGGGAATCGATGTTTTGTCCCTTCGTCATTGCCAGACCTGATCTGGCAATCCATGCCGCTTCGTTTCGAAAACAGTGAAGCCCTTCAGGAAGAAACGGAACGGCATGGATGCCATGGTCAAACCATGGCATGACCCGGGAGAGGAAGGTTTGCCCGGGGTTCAATCTGTCGGATGATATCCCGGAAAGACGGCATACCCCGCGGTATCGTCATCCCGGCCAAGCGTAGCGCGAGCCGGGATCGGGGAGGCAGAGGACACGAGGTTCTTTCCCCGTTCCTTCCGGCACGCCGTGGCTCCCCGGCCCCGGGTCTCACTTCGTTCGCCCGGGGTGACGAAGGAGGGGATCGGTGTTTTATCCCTTCGTCATTGCCAGACTTGATCTGGCAATCCATGCCGTTCCGTTTCGAAAACAGTGAAGCCCTTCAGGAAGAAACGGAACGGTATGGATGCCTTGGTCAAGCAATGGCATGACCCGGAAGAGGGAGGGTTGCCAGGGGGTCGGTCTGTCACGTGTTTTCCCGGAAAGACGGCATACCCCGCGGTATCGTCATCCCGGCCAAGCGTAGCGCGAGCCGGGATCGGCGAGGAAGAGGACCCGAGGTGCTTGCTCCGCCTCTCCCCAAACGCCGGGGCTCCCCGGCCCCGGGTCTCACGGTGTTCGCCCGGGGTGACGATGGAGGGAATCGATGTTTTATCCCTTCGTCATTGCCAGACCTGATCTG
This sequence comes from Roseibium sp., assembly GCF_965229775.1. Classification (GTDB taxonomy): domain Bacteria; phylum Pseudomonadota; class Alphaproteobacteria; order Rhizobiales; family Stappiaceae; genus Roseibium. The sequence goes on along the minus strand of NZ_OZ245929.1, from coordinate 1,018,533 downwards.
GCAATCCATGCCGCTCCGTTTCGAAAACAGTGAAGCCTTTCGGGACGCAACGCGGCGGCATGGATGCCAGGGTCGAGCCTTGGCATGACCCGGACTGTGTGAAACTCATGTGGCAGCCGGTATTTCGGGCTATAAGGTCAAACACCTTTGGCCGTTCGCCGGTTCAAGATGCTGTTTCCATGTGATCCGGCGCCTTTGTCCAGCGTAAGCGCTATGCCGCATTGGCCTTGACCGCAGGTTGGCCTATGTATGGCATGAGAGGATTTTCCGCTGAGGGACACGCCGAGCCGATGAACGTTCAACCAACCGCACCGCTGAGCGCTGACAAGGTGGCCGACAAGGCTGCCGAATACCGCAAACTGCATCTGCCCGGGGATCACCCGCCCGTCAAGAGTGGCAAGGTCGGTGTGCTCCTGGTCAATCTCGGCACCCCCGACGCGACCGACTACTGGCCGATGCGGCGATATCTGCGCGAATTTTTGTCCGACAAACGCGTGATCGAATGGCCGCGGGCGATCTGGTATCCGATCCTCTACGGCATTGTCCTGATGACCCGACCGGGCAAGTCCGGCAAGGCCTATGACGAAATCTGGAACCACGAGAAAGATGAATCTCCGCTCAGGACCATCACGCGCAGCCAGTCCGACAAGCTGGCTGAGGTGATGTCGGGTGAGGGCGACCGGCTGAAGGTGGACTGGGCGATGCGTTACGGACAGCCCTCTATTCCCGACAAGCTGAAGGCGCTCAAGGAGGAGGGCTGCGACCGGATCCTGGTGTTTCCGCTCTACCCGCAATATTCGGCAACGACGACGGCGACGGTGAATGATGTCGTCTGCAAGACGCTGCTGGAGATGCGCTGGCAACCCGCGATCCGGACCGTACCGCCCTATCACGATGATCCGGTCTACGTGACCGCGTTGGCAACCTCCGTAAAGGAGCATCTTGCCACGCTCGATTTCGAACCAGACGTCGTGCTGACGTCCTACCACGGTATTCCGCAATCCTATTTCAAGCGCGGTGATCCGTATCATTGCCACTGCATGAAGACGACGCGGCTGATGCGCGATGTGCTCGGCTGGGACGAGCAGAAGCTGCGCGTGACATTCCAGTCCCGGTTCGGACCCGAAGAATGGCTGCAGCCCTATACGGACAAGACCGTTGAACAGCTCGCCAAGGACGGCGTCTCCAAGGTCGCCGTCATGAACCCGGGCTTCGTTGCCGACTGCCTTGAGACGCTGGAGGAAATCGCCGGGGAAGCCGGAGAAATCTTCGAGGAAGCCGGCGGTGAGCATTTCACCCACATTCCCTGTCTCAACGACACGGGACTGGGCATGGACGTGATCGAGCATATCGTCAGGCGCGAACTCGGCGGCTGGCTCTGAGGCGATCCGCCGCCGCCCGGCAGGAACCACATCGAACCTATTCACGCGAACGCGGCCGGCCGACCGGCCGAGCTTTTCCGTTTTGCGCCCCAACTCGCGAAAAAAGGGGTGGGAAGCGCGGTGTTCCTGCCGCTTTGTACCCTGAATTGCGCTGGAACGACTCACGCAAAAAGAGCATAGTGGCCGCGGAAATCCAGACGTCTACAGGAGAAATTCATGCCAATCGATATCGATGGAGCCAGTATTGTCCTGATCGCTCTCGTGGTTCTCGTCATCCTGGTGTTTTTCGCAGGGGTCAAGACCGTTCCGCAGGGCTACAACTACACGATCGAACGGTTCGGCAAATACCGCAAGACGCTGTCGCCGGGTCTGAACTTCATCATTCCGTTCATCGATACGGTCGGCCAGAAGCTCAACATGATGGAGCAGGTTCTCGATGTGCCGTCCCAGGAGGTGATTACGCGCGACAACGCGACCGTGACCGCCGACGGCGTGACCTTCTATCAGGTGCTGGATGCGGCGCGTGCCGCCTATGAGGTCCTCGGGCTGCAGAATGCGATCCTGAACCTGACGATGACGAATATCCGCTCGGTCATGGGATCAATGGACCTGGACAGCCTTCTTTCCAACCGCGATGAAATCAACGCGAAGGTCCTGCGCGTCGTCGACGCAGCGGCCGAACCCTGGGGCGTCAAGATCACGCGTATCGAGATCAAGGACATCAACCCGCCGCGGGACCTGGTCGATGCCATGGCACGCCAGATGAAGGCGGAACGCGACAAGCGCGCGTCCATCCTGGAAGCGGAAGGCAAGCGGCAGTCGGAAATCCTGCAGGCGGAAGGCGAAAAGCAATCGCTGATCCTCGAGGCTGAAGGCCGGCGTGAATCCGCGTTCCGGGATGCGGAGGCCCGCGAGAGGGAAGCAGAGGCCGAGGCCAAGGCAACGCAGATGGTCAGTGCCGCCATCGCTTCGGGCGATGTCCAGGCGATCAACTATTTCGTCGCCAACAAGTATGTCGAGGCGTTCCAGGCCCTGGCGACTTCCCGCAACCAGAAAACGCTGATCCTGCCGATGGAAGCGACCTCGTTGCTCGGCTCCCTGAGCGGGATCGGCGAGATTGCCAAGGAGGCCTTCGGCGACAAGGCGCAGGAAGACCGCACATCGTCCCGCATTCCGAATACGGGCCGTCCGGAGGGAGGTTCCTCGTGACGCTCATCGAAAACACGATCAGTGCGCTCGGGCCCTGGACGTGGTTCGTCCTCGGCCTGCTTCTGCTCGGTCTGGAGATCGTCGCACCGGGTAGCATCTTCCTCTGGTTCGGGCTGTCCGCCCTCGCCGTCGGCGTTGTTGCGCTGATCTTCGATCCGAGCTGGCAGGTGCTTGTCAGCATTTTCCTGATCCTGTCGATCGTCAGCCTCCTGATCGGTCGGCGGATGATGCGCAGGCTCGCGTCCGAGGCCGGCGATCCCGGCCTCAATCAGCGCGGCAGCCGCTATATCGGGCGGGAATTCACGCTGCAGAAACCGCTCAGCGAGGGCGCGGGAAACCTGTCCATCGACGACACGATCTGGCGCATCACCGGCCCGGACCTGCCGGCGGGAACAAAGGTTCGCGTGGAGTCCATCGACGGTGCCAGGCTGGTGGTTACGCAAGTCGAGTAAGAGCCACACTGACGGCAAAGTGTTTGCCGCCCATCCTTCGAGACGCACGCAAGCGTGCTCCTCAGGATGAGGATCGTTTTGTGACGCATGGGACTGTGAATTGATCGCCGCCCCGGCCCTGAGCCGGGGCCTCCTGCAAGGCGCTGCTCCGGTCCCGGATCAGGTCCAGGACGCCGCGGATACGCGGTCCCGATCCTGAGGGGCGGCGCAGGCGCGGAGGCGGCCGGACAGGTGCGGCGTTTTTGCTGGCACCGGGTCGATCACCGGTCTGCCGGGACCGGCCTTTTGAACTCGGCGAATTCCTCGCCGAAGCGGATCGTTCTTCTGATGTCGTCTCCTACAAATCCGAGCGCCATCGGGCACCGGGTGTTCTGCAGCACAGCGACATCGAAGAGCTCGCGGATGCCGCCCGACAGGCGAATCCATTCGACGACGCCACCAGACTTCAGATCGACGATCTGAATACCGCACCAGGGGTCTGCATCCTTTTCCTTCAGGGCCGTGTCGAGTTCCAATCCGGAAAACGACCGGTCGCGGGGAAGGGAAAGTCCAACGATGGCGTGGCCGTTCCGGAAGGCGAGCCCGCGCAGGAAGCCGGGGCAGAAAGCAACCGGTTCGAATGTCCCGGAGCTCTGGTCGACCCGGCACAGGTTGCCGCGGCCGGAATCGAGGACGTAAAGCCGGTTGTCGTAAAGCCGCGGCGAATGCGGCATGGAGAGGTTCTCGGTCAGCACGGTGTCGTCTGAAACGTCCATGATCATACCACCCTCCGCGCGCCGGTCCCGCCATCCGTTGAGGACGTCGGAACGGCAGACAGCGGTCACATATCTCGGCTGGCCTGCCTCCATGGCAAGGCCGTTCAGGTGACAGCGGTCCTCGGCCACCAGTTTTGAGATAAAGGGCGGTTTCCAGAGCGGGCGGAAGGAATAGACAGGGTCGGGAACCGCAAGGCAGGAATAGGACGTGTTCACGAAGACGATCCTGCCATCTTCATCGACTCCGACATCGTGCGCGTCCACGTCCCCGGTGACGAATGACTGCCTCGGAATGTAGCACTTGTCGTGATCTGCGTTGGCGACCTCGCCCGGATGCAACATGTTTTCAAAACGCCAGAGCTGAAAAAGCGAACTCAGGTAGAGGCTCTGAGCTGCCGGATCTGTCCAAAGACCCATGGCGCGTTGGAAGTTGCGCTGATGAAACGACAGCGAGCCGTTCGGCATGACGCCGACAAAAAAAACCTGGCCGGTCTGGTAGGATGTGAAGACGATGGAACAGTTGTTCCTGAGCAGCCAGTTCGAGAGACCCGATGAACAGGAGATGTCCAGCTTTTCCTGTTGCGTTTCCGTTGGCGCCGGACTTTCGGCGCCTGCATCTGCAGATGACGCTGCTTCATTCGTGCCAGCCGGTTGTGGTCTGGCTTCGATCAAGGTGCCTTTCTGGACTTCGGTCAAAGTTCATCTCCCACGTTAAATTGTACCGCCCCGCAATCCTCATCAAAATCTTATCGCAAACCGCGCCATGCGATCCCGAGCGCCGCCCCGGCCCTGAGCCGGGGCCTTCTTCCAGCCGTGCTCAGGTCCCGGATCAGGTCCGGGGCGGCGCAGGTTGCGGGGCCATTCGCACAAACAGACGGAATTGACCCAACAACCGTCGCCCCGGTTTCCCTCTCCCGCCGGGGAGAGGGCAGGGTGAGGGGGCAAACGTCTGAGGCGTGCTGATAGCTCTGATCCCTCACCCGGCCTTGCAGGCCGACCTCTCCCACAGGGAGAGGTTATCGACCTTGCGGCTGGTCGAGTGCACGACGCAATACCGCGTTCCAAGAAGAAGGACGAGGCAATCCCGAGCGCCGCCCCGGCCCTGAGCCGGGGCCTTCTGCCAGCCATGTTCAGGTCCCGGATCAGGTCCGGGACGGCGCGGGCTGCGATACTCCCCATCAAAACCTGATCGCAAACCGGGCCATGCCCTCCAGTGCGTCAACGTCATCGGAAAGGTATCCCTGACCGTCGAGTGTGAAGCTGGCCTGCGGGCCGAGGTTCAGGTCAAGTCCGGCGCCGAGATAGGCAGCCGAGCGATCCGTTTCGCCGAGACCGATGGAATTGGTGATGCCAAGCAGCGTCACCGGCACATCATCATCGCCGGTGGAACTGCGCAGCAGATAACCCGCCCGGCCCGTGAGGGTCACGAGCTGGAAGCTTCTGGAAATCGCGAGTTCAAAATCGCCTTCCGCGACGCCGAACGTATGGCTGTCGACTATGGCATTGGCGGCAGCGCCGGTTTCGGTATAGCTGCCCGTCTGCTGCAGGGCATAGCGCCCGCGTATGGACGGGGTCAGCACGATGCCGGTCTGCCCGAGTGCAATATCGGCAGAGAGCGCGGCTTCCGGGGTCACGAACCAGCTGTGATAGGAGGCGTCGGCGGTGCTCTCTCCAAGCGTGAGACCGCCGGTGAGGGCGGTGTTGTCGTTGACGAAGCGGCTGCTGTCACTGGTCTGCCAGCCGCCGGCAAGGCCGAGCCCGAGGATCAGCCGTCCGAAGCGCCGGTCGCCATGGACACCGGCAAAGACGCCGTTGCTGGTAATGTCCTGAGACTCCGCCCAGGTGCTCTGCGCGGTGATGGAGCCGTTCATGTAGCCGAGCATAAGACCAAGGTGCATGTCCGGCGACTGGTGCCAGGCATAGCCGAGGGCCGCGCCGATCTGATCGATGCTGTGATCGAGGGTCGTCTCATCGCCGTCATAATTGGCCTCGCCGCCGAAGCCGGTGAGCCAGAAGGACCCGGCCTTGAGGCCGTAAGCTGCGTCCGGCCCGGAATTGGTGGCCAGCAGCACATCGAAGCTGTCGTAACCTTGCGTCCCGTCATCGCCATAGGCGAGCGCAGAAGACGCGCCCGCAGACCCGCCGCGCCCCGCCTGCCTGAGGCTGTAGCGCCCGAGGCGGCCGAGCATATTGGCGGTGTTGGCCATCTGGTTGAAACTGGCGGTGAGGCCCGTCGGGTCGAAGGTGGCGAACTGGCCGGTGGTACTGTCATAGAACCAGGGGACAGGACCCGAGACATTGGCCTCACCGCCCGCAACATTCGTCGTCGGCAGCTGCCAGAGAACCGAATGCGAGGCGCCGGTGGTGATGTTCAGCGTCGTCTCGGAATCGAAGGTGATGGCACCGCCGAAAAAAGAGGGGGCGTTGAGATTGAGTGTGGTTCCGGCTGAACCGTTGCCAATATAGATCGCATGGCTCTTTTCGCTGATGATGACACCGCTGTTGGTGAATTCCGTACCGTGTGAGTAGTAACTGTAGAAACCGGGAGCATCATTTCCGGTTGTTCGGATGTCGCCGCTGTTGGTTATGCGCGCATCATAACCGTAGTAGTTCCAAATCCCGTACGCATCGTCCCCGCTCGTTCGGATGTCTCCGCTATTGGTAATCACAACAAGCTGGTTTCTACTGTTGTATATCCCATGGGCGTTGCGTCCTGTCGTTCGGATCGTTCCGTTGTTGATGACCGTACCTTGCTTTGTGTTCACAATACCGGGTGAATTGAACCCGCCTGTATGGATATTGCCTTCATTTCTCGTCGTCGCATCATATCCAAAATTATATAACCCGGCTGAATAGCTTCCCTCTGTCCGAATATCGCCACTGTTCGTGATCTTGGCGTAATTTGCTGTGTTCGCAATTCCATCTGCGTAGGACTCGATTGTTCTGATGCTGCCGCTGTTGGTGATGGATGTGCCCTGGCCGCTATTGTAAACACCGGCAGCGCCTTCTCCCTGGGTAACTATGTCGCCGCTGTTGACAATAAGTGAAGCTTCGCCCGCATTGCTAATCCCGAACGTGTCCTCATAGATCGTTAGAACGCTCCCACTATTGAGGATCGTGGTACTGTTTCCGCTGTTGTAAATTCCGTCCGCGTATTGTCCCTCTGTTCTGATGTCGCCGCTGTTGGTGATTGTGGCATTGTTCGCTCCATAGTTATGGATGCCCACGGAAGCATAGCCATAGGTGCGGATAGTTCCGCTGTTCGTGATGTTGGAATTGTCACCAGTATTTAAGATACCGAACGCATTTTCATCATTTGTCGTGATACTGCCCTCGTTGGCGATTGTTGCAGTGTTGCCACCGAAATTGGAAATACCGGCTGCGTTCTCCCCCTCCGTCCAGATATCACCGCTGTTAGTGATTGTGCTATTGGCGCCTGTGTTCAAGATTCCGAACGCGTAGTTTCCGTTCGTGTCGATATTGCCATCGTTGGTGATCGTGTTTCTGTCACCGGTGCTTTGAACACCTGACTCAAAGTTATTTGCCGTGGCGATGCTGCCGTCCCCGGTGATGACAATCGTGTCATCTCCGTCCACGAATTGAGTGGTGGTTTCGGGGCTGTCGATAACAATTTCATCGGCGCGCGCGGGTGGTGTATTCAACGCAAGCACAAGCACGCCGGTGGAAACGGTGGTTAGCAGAAGCTGACGGGAAAAGCTCGACATTCCGGACGTCTCTCGAATCGGACGTCCCCCACACGAGGGTCATCATTAACGTGTCATTCCTTACGGGCAAATAAAAATCTACACGGGCGGGCACCTATTTCGCCGCCCCGGCCCTGAGCCGGGGCCTCCCGCCAGCCGTGTTCAGGTCCCGGATCAGGTCCGGGACGGCGCAGGTTGCGGAAAAGCCACGCGGCAAAGCGGGACCAATCACAAGGACGCAAGCGCACCCCATCGTCACCCCGGGCGAACGAAGTGAGACCCGTGGCCTCCTCTAACCACCGCTTGCGAAATCGACGGGTTACGGCTGCGCCTGCCGCTATCCGAACCGATCTGGAAACGAGTGGGTCCCGGCTCTGAGCTGCGCTTGGCCGGGATGACAAAAGAGGATGAGGCTGTGGATTTGAGTGGTTGATTTTAGGGCGAACCACGTCAGCCCCGGGCTGGTGAGTTTCGATGCTGCCGGACGCGCGCACGCAACGCGCCGGGCAGACGTTCTGCACTCAGAGTTTGTGGCCGGGCGGGACAGGGGGCTCTTCGGCTTTCAGAAGGATGCCGATGCGGCGGTTCGCGGCAAGATACGGGTCGTTCGGAAAGAGCGGTTCGGTATCCGATTTTCCGACAACGGCGAAGAACTGGTCTTCGGGCACACCATATTCCGCAAGGATCTGGCGCGCGACGTTTGCGCGTTCGCTCGACAGGTCCCAGCCGGTGTAGCTCGGGTCGCTGGTCTGCTGGCCCGCCGTGGTGTGTCCGGTGATCTCGACGCGGTTGGGCATTCGTGCCAGCACCGGCGCCATCTTCGCGATCAGCCGCCGCGTCGTCTCGTAGGGATATTTGGAGCCTTCGCGGAACATGGACCGGCCGTCCTGGTCGACCAGCATGATGTTCAGGCCTTCCTCGGTCTCCTCCAGAATGATGTTGCTCGAGACCTCGGTTATTTCCGGCATCTCCTGCCAGGCCTGGCGCAATGAAGCGGCTGCCGTTGCGAACTGGCGGGGTTTCTCGATATCGGCTTCCAGCGTGTCATGCGTGTTGGCTTCCGGCCCCTGTTTGCGGCGCTTCTCGTGCCGCTCCTGGGAGAAATCGGAATCGTTTTCCTGCTCGACCTGGCTGATGTCCTTCATGTATTCCCGGATGGGAATGCCTTCGACCTCGATGATGCCCGTGCGGCGCGAGGTTTCCTTGACCCCGAACGCTTCGCGCATCGATCCGGCGACGACCTGCAGTTTCTCCTTGTCCTGAATGGAAAACGAGATGATCAGGACGAAGAAACACACCAGAAGCGACATCAGATCGGCAAAGGTGACCAGCCAGTCTGGAGCTCCGCCACCGCCTTGCTGCTTTTTCCGTGCCATGCGCTTCTGTCCGTTCGATTAGCCCGCTAAGCCGCCTCAACCAGTTCGGCGCGTACTTTCTCCGGCAGGTAGGCCACCAGCATTTCCTTGATGAGCGCGGGGCTCTTGGATTCGCGGATCTGGCAGACACCGTCGATGATCAGCGTCTGGTTGAGTTCGTCCACGTCGAATTTCGCATCGAGCTTGTCCACGAGCGGCAGGCAGATGATGTTCGAGATTAGGGCGCCGTAAAGTGTCGTCAGAAGAGCAACGGCCATGGAAGGACCGATCGCAGCCGGATCGTCCATGTTGGCGAGCATCTGCACGAGACCGACGAGCGTTCCGATCATGCCGAAGGCCGGCGCCGAATCACCGAGCGCCTTCATCACGCGCTTGCCTTCCGACAGGCGCGACAGCTGAAGGTCCCGCTCCCGTTCCATCGCTTCCTTGATGAATTCGAGCTCATAGCCGTCGGCGATGTACTGCACGCCCTTTGCCAGAACGGGATCCGAGACGTCGACGTTTTCCAATCCGAGCGGGCCGGACTTGCGGACGATCTCGCCGAGATTGGTGATCTCCGAGATCAGGTCGCGCGGACTGTTGCCCTTGCCTGACAGGGCAACCTTGAAACCGGTCACGAACGCGGTCGCGATGTCCGAAAGCTGAAAGCGGACAAGCGTGGCCGCAAGGCCGCCGCCAACCACGATCAGGACCGAGGGCACGTCGACGAATTGCGTGAAGCTGCCGCCAAGGAAAATAGCGGTCAACACGATGCCAAACGCACCTACGATTCCAATGAGGGTCGCCAGATCCATTCTGATCACACACCAAGGTCTATGGCATTCCAGCCAGTGAAACTTGGGTGCAGTCTAAGACTGGTATGGCTAATCAAATCCTAATGCGCTTCGACGAAGTGCATGGAAAACGAACTTTTTTGGCTGCGCTGACGGTTTTGTGACCGGTCGCTGCCGATGCGTTTCGGCAAAAAAATCAGGCCGCGCCGATCCGCAGCAGATCATGAAGGTGCACGATGCCGACGGGACGGCCGTCTTCAATCACGAAAACAGAGGTGATGGACAGGCTGTTCACCAGTTCGAGTATCGTTGCCGACAGGGTGTCCGGCCCGACCGTTTTCGGCGACGGGGTCATGATGTCCCCCGCGGTCTTGTCCAGGAGGTTCGCGGAAACGTGCCGCCGCAGGTCGCCATCGGTAATGATGCCGATCAGCTGGTTCAGCTCATCCGTCACACCGAGGACACCGAACCCGCGCTGGGTCATGAGCACGATGCCGTCGCTCATGGACGTGGTTGCGGACGCGAGCGGCAGCCTGTCCCCGGAATGCATGATGTCCCGGGCCGTTTTCAGGCTGGCGCCGAGCCGTCCGCCGGGATGAAGGACACGGAAGTCCTGCGCGGTGAAACCGCGCCCTTCCAGCAGCGCGACCGCCAGCGCATCGCCGATGGCGAGCTGGATGAGGGCGGATGTCGTCGGCGCCAGGCCATGCGGGCAGGCCTCCGCGACGCCGGGCAGCTTCAGGACAATGTCCGATGCGCGCCCGAGCGCACTGTCCTCGCGGGAGGTGATGGCCACCAGCGGAACCTTGAAGCGCCGTGTGTAGTTGACGATGCTCGCCAGTTCCTGCGTCTCACCGGACCAGGACAGGGCCAGAACCACATCGTTGTTGCCGATCATGCCCAGATCGCCATGGCTTGCTTCCGAGGCATGGACAAAAAAGGACGGCGTTCCGGTGGACGCAAGACTTGCGGCGATCTTGGTGCCGATGTGACCGCTCTTGCCGATGCCCGTGACGATGACGCGGCCGGTGCTGTTGCTGATCAGGTCAAAGGTGCGCTTGAACGGGCCAGCGAGCCCGTTTTTCAGCGCTGCCCGCACGGCACTCAATCCCGCGATTTCTGTCTCCAGGGTCCGCTCCGCAGATACCACGCTCTGCGTCAGCTTGTCCGAGGTCTGATCGGAAACGGTTTCGGGGGATGGAGTTGCCATAAGATCTTTCTTTTTCTGAACTGGTTATGACCTAGACCACTCGTCAGCGGGGATCAAGCAGCGGCAGGAGCCAAACGGTACCGGATTTCCGTCATTCTTCTCCTCTGTCGTCCCAGATTGCGCCAAATCTATGGAAGCTGTTCCATTTGCGCGGTTTCCCGTGTGGATTTCGGCATGTGTTGTGGATGAAGACGGGGGCCGCGCACAAGCGGGCGCCGCAAGGGGCGGCCGCTTTGTCAATTTGCAAAAAAGAAACGAAGGATTAACCAAGTTTGGTCAGTTTGAAACCGATCTAGACTTCGACCGGTTCGATACCTGAATGCGCCGCCTATTGCCCCTGCTTGCCTCCCTGACCGTTTTTGCGGCGGCGCCGTCCCATGCGCAAACGGCGCTGCCGGACTTGCGCGGCACGGATGTGCCCGGTGGCCGGGAAGGAGCAACCGACGCCGCCGAGGCGAGCACGCAGGCCAATCCGGCCCAGTCCGATGTCTATGCCTTGCGCCGGACGCTCAACAGCGCAGAAGCCGAAGACGGCTCGACCGGCCTGGGCACGAACGGGCAGGTTGCGCCGGTCCGGCCGTTTTCCGACCGGATCACTTCGGTCGACCGCGCGGTGCCGCTGTCCGACAGTCTCGTCGACGACAGTGTCTTCGGCGGGGACACGGCCTTTGACCGGCCGAGCGGTATCCGCCTCGGATCCTTCACCTTCACGCCGCAGATCACCCTTGCGACCGGCTGGACGGACAACACCGCCCGATCCTCTTCGGGCACGGCCGGTGCGCTCTACCGCATTTCTCCGGACTTCGCGCTTACGTCGAACTGGTCGCGGCACGAGTTCGGCGCTTCCCTGCGCGGGTCCTATACGGGGTATCCGGAAAACACCGACGACAACGACGGCAACGTGTCGGCCGCAGCCGACCTGAGGCTTGATCTCAACGACGTGACACAGATCGACACCGGGGTGTCCTATACCTATACGCGCGAGGAAGACGGGAGCGCCGAATCAACAGCTTCAGGCGCCGATCACGTGCAGACCTTTACAGCCGATCTCGGCGCCACGCGCGCCGTCGGCCTTGTCGCGGCAACCGCCTTTGTCGGGCTCGACCGAATCGTCTACACGTCCGATGACGATATCGACAGCGGTCGCGACAACACGCTCTACTCGGCCAATCTCAGGCTCGACATGGATACCGGCAGCGTGTTCACGCCGTTTGTCGAAGGGTCGCTGCTGCTTCGCCGCTTCGACGAAGCGTGCAGCGACAGCCTGTGCGAAAAGCGTGATGCCAACGGCTATCAGTTGCGCAGCGGGCTGAGCATCGCGTCCGGGCCGAAAGTGACGGGCAATATCGGCCTGGGGTGGCGTATCGAGGACATCGAGGACGATCGGCTGGACGCTCTTTCCGGGCTTGTCGTCGACGGATCGCTGGTCTGGTCGCCGTCCCGGCTGACGACTGTCACGGCCGGGCTCGGAACCAACTTTGTCGCGACGGATATTGACACTTCCAGTGGCTCGATCATTTATTCAGGAGATTTGAGGGTGGCGCACGCTTTCAGCGACCGGTTGGTTGCGGAGACAGGCGTCGGATACAGTTACAGGACGTATGAAGGCGTTTCGATCGAAGAAAAGACATTGACCGGGTTCGGCGGCGTGACATTCGCGCTGACGCGCAACACGGCCTTGATCGTCGATTACACGCATCGCAGGTTCGACAGTTCCGAGGACGGCAGCGACTATACCGAAAATGCGATCGAAGCCGGTCTCAGGTTCCGTCATTAACGGTACAGTAACCACTCGAAGATCATTCATGGGGCGGGGGCAGAAGCGAACACGAACAGGGGCAACGGCCCCAGGGCTTAAGGAGGCCCCGATGCGGAGCTTTTATTGGCGGACTGCTGACGTGACGGCTTTGGTGCCTGGACTGAGTGTCTTGAAATCCCGAATTCGGCAGCTTGCAGGCTGCGCTGTATTGGCAACCGGACTTGCCGCCGTGAGTGCACCGGCACAGGCCGATCCGGGGTTTGACCGGTTCGTACGCGACTTCTGGCCGACGGCGAAGGCTGCCGGGATTTCCTCGCAGACCTACAATTCCGTCTTCACCGGGATGAAGCCCGACGACGACACGATCCGCCTGATGGGCAAGCAGTCGGAATTCGTGAAGCCGATCTGGGATTATCTGGACAGCGCGGTCTCCGATACCCGCGTCGAGAAGGGGCGCGAACTGCTGGAGGAATACGCGATTGTCCTGCAGCAGATCGAAGGCCGGTACGGCGTTGACCGGGAAGCGGTTCTGGCGATCTGGGGCATGGAGACCAACTATGGCGGCTTCATGGGCCGGCACAACGTGATCCAGGCCCTTGCGACGCTGGCCTATGCCGCACCGCGCAGGAAGAGCTTCTGGAACAAGGAACTCGTGACGGCCCTTGCCATCGTGCAGGCGGGCCACGTGCGGTTTCAGGACATGGAAGGGTCGTGGGCCGGCGCCATGGGACACACCCAGTTCATGCCGTCGAGCTGGAAAGCCTATGCCTCCGACTATGATGGCGATGGCCGCCGGGACATCTGGACATCCATTCCCGATGCGCTTGCCTCGACCGCGAACTACCTGAAGAAACACGGCTGGCAGACCGGCAAGACATGGGGCTACGAAGTCAAGCTGCCGTCCGGCTTCGACTATCACCTTGCCGATGGCGAGAAGACGCTGACGATCGGAGAGTGGAGCAGATACGGCATCGGCCGCTCCAACAGCAGGGCGTTTCCGCGGCCTTCCGACAAGGCCGTTCTGGTGCTGCCCGCCGGCGCGAGCGGACCAGCCTTCCTCATGCTGCGCAATTTCTACGTGATCAAGCGGTACAACAACGCGACGGCCTACGCCCTTGCCGTCGGCCACCTGGCAGACCGTCTGATCGGCGGCGGGCCCCTGGCGGGCGACTGGTCGCGGGATCATAAACCGCTCAGCCGTTCGGAAACCGCCGAACTGCAGAACCTCCTGAACAGCCGCGGTTTTTCCGTCGGCGCCGCCGACGGCAAGGTCGGTCCGGCGACACGCCGGGGCATCCGGGCGTTCCAGCAATCGCGCGGCCTCGTGCCGGACGGGTACGCGTCGGTCATGTTGCTGAGGCAGGTGAAGCAGGGCGGCTGATATCCGCCTTGCACAAATCAACAAGCATCTGGTGGCTTCCCCTGCGGCGCTGTTGGGTTTATCTGTGTTAGACGAACAGGCGGAAACTCGCGGTGGCATTGATGGCCGGAAAGGCAAGGTTCAGCACGAGAGCGGTGATGCATCTGATGAGGATTGCATTGGTGGCCGTGCTGTGCCTGACCTTCGGACCGTCCCCGGATGCCTTTGCCCAGCAGGCTGAAGACAAGGAGATTGTCGTCGCGCAAAGCGGGCTGCTGCGCGGCTTCAATCCGTTTTCTCCCCTGCAAAAGCTGTTCGGCAGCAAGGAACGGCGCCGGGGCCAGCAACCCCAGCAACAGACCAAGAAACGCCAGGCACCGGCACGCGCTGCCGGAACACCACCGAAATACGAACCTGTCGCGAAAGACGAGAATGCAGGCGTGATCCTGGTTGTCGGCGACCGCATGGCACGCGGCGTTGCCGACGGGCTTGATTTTATTTTTGCCGAAAAACCGCAAATTCGCGTCGAGCGGATCACCGAGGACAAGGCGGGCTTTGCGGGTGAGGGGGCGCCGGACTGGAGCACGAGGGCGCTCGCCAAGATCCGCGGAGACGACGTCAAGGCTGTTGTCGTGATGATCGGCCGCCAGGATCTCGGCAAACCCTTCCCGGGCGAAGTGCCGGTCGAATTCATGACGCAGGAATGGATCGATGCCTATCGCAAGAAGGTCGATGGGCTTGTTCGGGTCGTGCGCCAGGAAAAGAAACCCATCGTCTGGGCGGGCCTGCCACCGACGAATACGGAAACCGTCAACGCGGATTTCACGCAGTTGAACTCAATTTTCCAGTCTCTGACCGAGGATCGCCGTGTCCGCTATGTCGACATCTGGGACATTTTCCTCGCCGAAGACGGCAGCTATTCGTCCTTCGGCCCGGACGTTGACGGCAAGAACGCCCGGCTGCGGACGCGGGACAGGATCGGTTTCACATGGCCCGGTTATCAGAAACTTGCCTTCTTCGTCGACCGCGAGCTTCTGAGGCTGCTCGGCGGCTATGGCGGGCTGGCGTTCGAGGGTATCGAGGATGATCCGAACTTCATCGTTCTGACCGGCAGAACAACCTCGCCCGAAGCACTTCTGCTGGGCGGCGAGGACGACGAAGGCAAGGTCAACAGGAACAGCGCTGCCTACCGTTTCTTCGTCAAGGGCGATCCGCTGCCGCCCATGCCCGGCCGCGTCGATGACCCGCGCATGGCTGTCGAAGGCACATCCGTCCTGGAAGACGCTGTTCCCAGCGGCTCATAATTCCATAAGACGCAAGTCGTCTGCTGCCGCGCAGCTGCGCCCTGCCGGTGCAGGCGGGTATGCGCCGCCTGAACGCCTTTCGATTATCTCGGCAGATCCGACGTGCCGGTCAGGAACTCGTCGACGGCGCGCGCGGCCTGGCGGCCTTCGCGGATGGCCCAGACCACGAGTGACTGCCCCTTGCGCACGTCGCCGGCGGCAAAGACCTTGTCCATGCTGGTCTTGTAGTCTTCCGTGTTGGCCTTGACGTTGGTGCGGCCGTCGAGTTCGAGCTTGTCGCCGGCCTCGGCAATGTAGGTGTCCAGCAGCGGGCCGGAGAAGCCGATTGCCGCGAGCACGAGATCTGCGCGCAGGATAAATTCGGTGCCCTCGATCGGGTGGCGCTTTTCATCGACCCGGGCGCATTTCACGCCGGTGACGACACCATCCTCGCCGACAAGGGCCAGCGTCGCTGCCGAGAATTCGCGCTCGGCGCCTTCCGCCTGCGAGGACGACGTGCGGAACTTGGTCGGCCAGTAGGGCCAGACCGTCATCTTGTCTTCCTTGAGCGGCGGGATCGGGCGGATGTCGAGCTGGGTGACGGACAGGGCGCCCTGGCGGAATGCCGTGCCGACGCAGTCGGAAGCGGTGTCGCCGCCGCCGATGACGACCACGTGCTTGCCACCGGCCCAGATCGGCAGCTCGTCGCCTTCCGGCTCGCCGCCGACGCGGCGGTTCTGCTGCACGAGATACTTCATCGCCCAGTGGCAGCCTTCCAGCTCCATACCGGAGACGCCCGGGTCGCGCGGGCGCTCGGCGCCGGCGCACAGGATGACGGCATCGTGGCGTTCGGCGAGTTCTTCCAGCGCGGTATCGACGCCGACATTCACGCCGTAGTGGAACGTGACGCCTTCGGCTTCCATCTGTTCGACGCGACGGTCGATATAGTGCTTTTCCATCTTGAAGTCGGGAATGCCGTAGCGCAGCAGACCGCCGGCGCTCGGTTCGCGCTCATAGATGTGCACCGTGTGTCCTGCGCGCGCGAGCTGCTGCGCCGCGGCCATGCCGGCGGGTCCGGAACCGATGATCGCAACGGCCTTGCCGGTCTTGCGAGCCGCCGGTTCGGGCACGATCCAGCCTTCTTCCCATCCCTTGTCGGCAATCGCCTGCTCGACGGTCTTGATGTTGACCGGGATGTCTTCAAGGTTGAGTGTGCAGGCTTCCTCGCAAGGCGCCGGGCAGATGCGGCCGGTGAATTCGGGAAAGTTGTTCGTGGAGTGGAGGTTGCGCAGGGCAATGTCCCAGTCGCCCTGGTAGACGAGGTCGTTCCAGTCGGGGATCTGGTTGTTCACCGGACAGCCGTCGGGGCCGTGGCAGAACGGAATGCCGCAATCCATGCAGCGCGCCGCCTGGCTGGCGACTTCCTGATCGTTCAACGGGATCGTGAACTCACGGAAATGGCGGATGCGGTCAGAAGCCGGCTGGTACTTCTGCTCCTGACGATCGATTTCCAAAAAACCGGTAACCTTGCCCAAGGCAACCTCCTCAAATTTGCGTCTTCCCAAAGTGGCTTCTATCGGCCGCTGACTGCGGCCGAGAGCCCTTTCTTTCCGTTTTCCGATTACTCCGCGGCAACCATGCCAAGGCGCTGTTCTTCCATTTCGCGCAGCGCACGGCGGTACTCGACCGGCATCACCTTGACGAATTTCGGCCGGTAGGTCGCCCAGTCGTCGAGGATTGCGGCTGCCTTGGTCGAACCGGTCAGCTCGACATGTTTCGTCAGCATCTGGCGCAGGCGCTCGTCATCGTGCCGGCTCATGTCGGACGACAGGTCGACGCGCCCCTTGTGCTCGATGTCGCCGCCATGGTGATGCAGCTTTTCCAGAAGGTCGTCTTCTTCCGTGACCGGCTCGAGATCGACCATTGCCAGGTTGCAGCGCGTGCCGAAGGAACCGTCCTCGTCGAGAACGTAAGCGATGCCGCCCGACATGCCGGCCGCAAAGTTGCGCCCTGTCTGGCCGATCACCACGACTACGCCGCCGGTCATGTATTCGCAGCCGTGGTCACCGACGCCTTCGACGACGGCGATCGCACCGGAATTGCGGACCGCGAAGCGCTCACCGGCCACGCCGCGGAAGTAGCACTCGCCTTCGGTCGCGCCGTAAAGAACGGTGTTGCCGACGATGATGCTGTTCTCCGCAACGATGCGCGTGTTTTCCGGCGGGCGGACGATCAGCTTGCCGCCTGCCAGGCCCTTGCCGACATAGTCGTTGGCATCGCCGACCAGATCGATGGTGACACCCCGTGCGACAAACGCGCCGAACGCCTGTCCGGCCGTTCCCCTCAGATTGATCCTCAGCGTGTCGGGTTTCTTGAGGCCCTTGTTGCCATAGCGTTTGGCGATCTCGCCGGACAGCATCGCCCCGACCGAACGGTCGACCGAGCAGATGGTCTCGTCGATGACGGTCGGTTCCTTGCTTTCCAGCGCCGGCTGCGCGGCAGCAATCAGGCGCCGGTCGAGAATGTCGACGATCGGATGTTCCTGGGTCTGCGTCCAGCGGGTTTCTTCCGGTTCGGCATCCGGCTGGAAGAAGATCCGCGAGAAGTCGAGGCCCTGGGCTTTCCAGTGCTCGATGGCCGCATTCTTGTCCAGGAAGTCCGAGCGGCCGATGAGGTCGTCCAGCTTGCTGACACCGAGGCCTGCCATGATCTCGCGCACTTCCTCGGCGACGTAGAAGAAGTAGTTGATCACATGTTCCGGCGTTCCCTTGAAACGCTTGCGCAACACGGGGTCCTGGGTGGCGATGCCGACCGGGCAGGTGTTGAGATGGCACTTGCGCATCATCAGGCAGCCGGCGGCAATCAGCGGGGCCGTGGAGAAGCCGAACTCGTCAGCGCCAAGCAGCGCACCGACGATCACGTCGCGCCCGGTGCGCAGGCCGCCGTCAACCTGGAGGGCGACGCGCGAGCGCAGGCCGTTCAGCACAAGTGTCTGCTGGGTCTCGGCCAGGCCGATCTCCCAGGGGCTGCCGGCATGCTTGATGGATGTGAGCGGAGAGGCACCCGTGCCGCCGTCGAAACCGGAAATGGTGATGTGGTCGGCACGTGCCTTGGCAACACCCGCCGCAACCGTTCCGACACCGACTTCCGACACCAGCTTGACGGAGATATCCGCCTCCGGGTTGACGTTTTTCAGGTCATAGATGAGCTGCGCCAGATCCTCGATGGAATAGATGTCATGGTGCGGTGGCGGAGAGATCAGGCCGACGCCCGGGGTCGAGTGACGGACCTTGGCAATGACCGCGTCGACCTTGTGACCGGGCAGCTGGCCGCCTTCGCCGGGCTTCGCGCCCTGGGCGACCTTGATCTGGATCATGTCGGAATTGACCAGATACTCGGTGGTCACACCAAAGCGTCCGGACGCCACCTGCTTGATCGCGGAGCGGCGCGGGTTACGCGAGCCGTCCGGGAGCGGGTTGAAACGCTCGGGCTCCTCGCCGCCTTCGCCGGTGTTCGACTTGCCGCCGATCTGGTTCATGGCGATGGCGAGCGTCGTATGGGCTTCACGCGAGATCGACCCGAAGGACATAGCGCCGGTGACGAAGCGCTTGACGATGCTTTCGGCGGATTCCACCTGATCGATATCGATCGCGGACCGGCCGATCTCGCCGGCGTCCCTGATGCGGAACAGGCCGCGGATCGCGTAGCGTCCGCTCTTCTCGTTCACTTCCTGTGCGAACGCCCGGTACATGTCGGGCAGCTTCGACCTCACGGCATGTTGCAGCTGCGCGATGGATTCGGGCGTCCACATGTGGTTTTCGCCGCGTGTGCGGTAGGCGTATTCGCCGCCGACGTCCAGCGAACGGCGCAGGATGGCGACATCACCGAAGGCTTCCGAATGGCGCAGGACGGTCTCTTCGGCAACTTCGCCAAGACCGATGCCCTCGATCATGGTCGCCGTTCCGAAGAAGTACTTTTCGACGAAAGCCGATCCGAGGCCGACGGCGTCGAAGATCTGCGCGCCGCAATAGGACTGGTAGGTCGAGATGCCCATCTTGGACATCACCTTCAGGATGCCCTTGTCGATCGACTTGATGTAGCGCTCGACAACCTCGAACTGGTCCACTTCTTCCGGGAAGTCCATTTCCATGTGCATGGAAAGGAGCGTCTCGAAGGCGAGATAGGGGTTGATCGCCTCGGCACCGAAACCGGCGAGGACGCAAAAGTGATGGACTTCGCGCGCTTCGCCCGTCTCGACTACCAGCCCGACGGAGGTGCGCAGGCCCTTGCGGATCAGGTGATGATGCACCGCGGCGGTTGCCAGCAGCGCCGGAATGGCGATGCGCGACCGGCTGATCAGGCGGTCGGACAGGATGATGATGTTGTAGCCGTCGCGGACGGCCTTTTCCGCACGCTGGCACAGTTCATCCAGCGCGCCTTCCATCCCGTTGGCGCCCTTTTCGGCGTTGTAGGTGATGTCGAGCGTCTTGGCGGAGAACTGGTTGTCGGCTATGTCGCCGATGGCGCGGATCTTCTCCAGGTCCTCGTTGGTCAGGATCGGCTGACGGACTTCCAGGCGCTTGGACGAGGACAGGCCCTTCAGGTCGAAGATGTTCGGGCGCGGTCCGATGAAGGACACCAGGCTCATGACCAGTTCCTCGCGGATCGGATCGATCGGCGGGTTGGTGACCTGGGCGAAGTTCTGCTTGAAATAAGTGTACAGCAGCTTCGACTTGTCGGAGAGCGCGGAAATCGGCGTGTCGGTTCCCATGGAGCCGATCGCTTCCTGGCCGACGGTCGCCATCGGGGTCATCAGAAGCTTGATGTCTTCCTGGGTGTATCCGAAGGCCTGCTGACGATCGAGCAGGCTCTCGCCGGCAACAGGTGCGCGCTGACGCACGCCCGGCAGGTCTTCAAGAACGATCTGCGTCCGGTGGAGCCAGTCCTTGTAGGGATTAGCCGTCGACAGCTCACGCTTGATCTCGTCGTCCGAGACGATGCGGCCCTCGTCGAGATCGATCAGAAGCATCTTGCCCGGCTGCAGGCGCCACTTCTGGACGATCCGTTCCTCTTCGACCGGCAGAACGCCGACCTCGGAGGACATGATCACGAAGTCGTCGTCCGTCACGATGTAGCGGGCCGGACGCAGGCCATTGCGGTCCAGCGTCGCACCGATCTGCTGTCCGTCGGTGAAGGCAACGGCCGCCGGGCCGTCCCACGGTTCCATCAGCGCCGCGTGGTACTCGTAAAATGCGCGGCGGTTGTCATCCATGAGCGGGTTGCCGGCCCAGGCTTCCGGGATCAGCATCATCGCCGCATGCGCAAGCGAATACCCGCCCATGACGAGGAATTCCAGCGCGTTGTCGAAACAGGCGGTGTCGGACTGTCCCTCGTAGGAGATCGGCCACAGCTTGGAGATGTCGTCGCCCAGGAGCGCGGACGAAACGGATGCCTGGCGGGCAGCCATCCAGTTGACGTTGCCGCGCAGCGTGTTGATCTCACCGTTATGGGCAACCATCCGGTAGGGATGCGACAGGTCCCAGGACGGGAACGTGTTCGTGGAGAAGCGCTGGTGCACGAGCGCCAGGGCGGACGTGAAGCCCGGGTCCTTCAGGTCGGCATAATAGGCACCAAGCTGGTAGGCCAGGAACATGCCCTTGTAGACGATGGTCCTGCTGGACAGGGAAACGATGTAGAAGCCCTTGCTGACGGCATCGGTTTCCGCGCGCACGGTGTTGGAGATCACCTTGCGCAACACGTAAAGACGGCGTTCGAAGGCGTCCTGGTCCTCGCTGCGCGCCCGCTTGATGAAGACCTGGCGGGAGACGGGCTCGGTTGCCGCGATGTCGGGCGCTTTGGACAGGGACGCGTTGTCGACCGGCACATCGCGCCAGCCGAGGAGGTCCTCGCCTTCGGCGGCAATCACCCGCTCGACGATTTCCTCGCACTTGGCGCGCAGTGCATCGTCCTGCGGCATGAAAATGAAACCGACGCCATAGTGGCCGGCGTCGGGAAGCGGCGTTCCGGCCTTTTCCATTTCGGCGGCAAAGAAGGCGTGCGGGATCTGAACGAGCATGCCGGCACCGTCGCCCATGAGCGGGTCGGCACCGACGGCGCCGCGGTGCGTCAGGTTCTCCAGAACCTGCAGGCCGTCGGAAATGATCTTGTGGGATTTCTCGCCCTTCATGTGGGCAATGAACCCGACACCGCAGGCATCGTGTTCGCGCGACGGATTGTAGAGCCCTTTGTCGGCGGCCGTGCCCAGTCGTTCGGCAAGTGTCGCGGCTGTGGCGGGTTTCATCTCCGCGCTGCCTGCTTGCATGGCTGTGCTGGTCGTCAGCTCTGTTCTCGTCATGTGCGCCCTCACTGTTAACCCCAGTGCTGCCGTGGTTTGAAGCGTCCGGTTCCGTTCGGGTCGCATCCCATCAAGAATGCGGCTCGGCGAACCCTGGCCTCAATGCCCCGGCTCTGTCGATGTATTACCGCGCCGGCCTGTCAAAACAAACCGTCGCATTGACGCAGCGGACATGCCGCTGCCGAAACATCCCGTTTCGTCTTGCCGCGAATCCTCCCCGGATCCGTCGACCGGTCAGCCTACTTGCTGCTTCTTTCCCGCCAGCTGGCATGTACCGCCGGCGCCGCATTAATTGGGACAGCATACCTGTCCTATTCTAGGCGCGCGGAACATGACAGATTTCGCTGCCGGGAGCAAGTCTGTTTCTGTGGGGCGGCATTATAATTGTTTCATCGAAAAAGTTCCAATTGTCTCGAAAGGCCATTTTCGCCAGAATTTGGGTAAGAATATTTCGTCTGTGAAAATCTCGCCCAAGGCTGCTCTCAAAGCGGTCACAGGCGTTTGATTTCCTATTTATCGGCGATAGGCTCATTTCTGTCTTGCGCCTGCGCCACACCCGGAGCGCGTTGGCCCCAATTGGATTTGGTTCGACCAGAGGAGTTCGAAATGAAAAACAAGGCTATGTCCGCAGCAATCGTCGCTGGTGCCGTTGCAACCGCAGTCGCCGGTCTTTCCGCTACCGCCCCTGCGCACGCGCAAGCCAAGGAAAAGTGCTACGGCGTGTCTCTCAAAGGCCAGAATGACTGCAAGGCCGGCGCTGGAACCACATGCGCAGGCACGTCCACCGTCGACTACCAGGGCAATGCCTGGACCCTCGTACCGAAGGGCACATGCGTCTCCATGGAACTGCCGGATGGCCGCAAGGGTTCGCTGACCGAGCTGGACCGCGACCTGCCGGAAGCCTGATTTCCGCGTGATTTGCGGCCGGATGACCGGCCGCCTCTTCGGGCAGGCGGAGTTATGCCGCCTGCCTGACTGCTTTTTCTCCACCCGGAGCCAGACATGTTCGCCGAGCACAAACGTCCACACCGCATTGACGCAGCCATTCCGGCGCGGGCCGGCGCGGGACTGAAGGCCGAACATGTCAACGACATCCTCCGGACTGAAGCCGATATCGGGTTTTTCGAGGTTCACGCGGAAAACTACATGGGTGCCGGCGGGATGCCGCATCGGCAGCTGGAGACGATCCGTGAAAGATATCCGCTGTCCCTGCACGGCGTCGGTCTTTCGATCGGCGGCGAAACGCCACTGGACAAGGATCACCTCGAGCGTCTTGCGATCCTCAACAAGAGATACGAGCCGGGCCTCTTCTCAGAACATCTTGCGTGGTCCACCCACGACACCACCTATTTCAACGACCTTCTTCCCGTGCCCTACGATCAGGCAACGCTGGACCGCGTCTGCGATCATATCGACGAAGTGCAGACCGTGGTCGGGCGGAAGATGCTTCTCGAAAACCCGTCCACCTATGTTGCCTTCGAGCAAAGCACGATGAGCGAGCTTGATTTTCTGAAGGAAATCACGCGCCGGTCCGGCTGCGGCCTGCTGCTGGATGTCAACAACGTCCATGTTTCGTGCACCAATCACGAAAGATCGGCCGAGGATTACCTTGCGGCGTTTCCCATCGGCGACGTCGGCGAGATCCATCTGGGCGGCCACGCGCCGGATACCGATGATGCGGGGCGCCCCCTGCTGATCGATGCGCATGACCGGGAAGTCGATGACGCCGTCTGGGCACTTTACGAGACGGTGATACGTCAAAACGGTCCGATACCGACCCTGATCGAGTGGGACAACGACGTTCCGGCGTGGGAGGTCCTGCAGGCCGAGGCGCAAGCGGCCGATGCGATCCTGAGCGGTGCACCGGCCACGGCCCTGAAACGTGCGGTCTGAAATGAATGCCCCCGAGTTTCCTCCCAAGGTGAGTGCCGGCCGATTCGGCGAAGCGCTGTGGGATCCGGCCGCTGAAACGCCGGCAGGCCTAGTCGGACCGGACGGGAAGACCGCGCCGAAACGGTTCAATGTCTACCGGAACAACGTCATCGTCAGCTTGAGCGAAGCCCTCGAACAGTCGTTTCCGGCGGTCGGAAACCTGCTCGGCGCAGATTATTTCAAGGCGCTGGCGCGGGCCTTCGTCGCCGAACACCCGCCTCAAACCCCGGTGCTGATGTGGTATGGCGCGGACTTCGCCGGTTTCATCGAACGATTTCCGCCGCTGCAGGCCTATCCCTATCTCGCGGACGTGGCGCAGGCCGAATGGGCCTGGCTCGAAGCGTATCACGCGGAAGACGCGGCACCGCTCGATCCGAACGAGATCGGGACGATTGCACCCGATGACGTCGGGCAGGTGCGTTTCGGCAAGCATCCGGCGTCCTCGGTTCTGCGATCGTCGTGGCCGGTCTGGGACCTGATACGCGCGAACAGGTTCGATCCGGACGCCGACATCGCAATCGATCTCGAATCACCGCAGTCTGTCTTGATCACGCGTCCGGATGTCGAGGTCGAGCTGCTGCTGCTCCGCCCCGGCGGCGACATATTCGTGACCGCGCTTTTCGGCGGGGCCACGCTTGCGGACGCCGCAGCCGCGGCAAGCGGGCATGCCGAAGACTTCTCACTGTCCGACACCCTGTCGGATTGTCTTGCAAATGGTGTTTTCACAACTCTCGTAAAGGCTTAAACCAGACAAGAGCCTGAGGTTGTCGTATGGAAAGGGAAGGGGGACTTTATGGGCGCTCTCATCGGATTTTTTGTCAGATTGTACACGGCCGTGTTCGGCTTTTTTGAACGCATCACAAATGGATGGCTTCTGGGTCTGGCGGCGCGTCTGGCCTTTGCATCGGTGCTGCTGCTGTTTTTCTGGAAATCCGCGATGACAAAGATCGGCGGTGCCGACTGGAGCCTTACCAACCTGTTCGTGCCGACGGATGGTGCCTATATCCAGATCCTGCCGACTGTCTTCGAAGCGGCCGGATACGACTCCAGCGGGATCGCCTTCTTTCCCTACGGACTGATTGTCCTCCTGGGCACCTGGGCGGAATTCATCCTGCCCGCACTGGTCGTAGTCGGCCTGTTCACGAGAGCCGCCAGCCTCGGCATGATCGTCTTCATCATCGTGATGACCTATGTGGACATCAACGGGCATGGCGTGGATGCGGCGACCATCGGAGCGATGTTCGACGGCGACCCCTATTCCAAGATTGCCGATGACCGCCTGCTTTGGATCTTCCTGCTGCTGGTGCCGACGCTGAAGGGACCGGGCGTTATCTCGCTCGACTGGCTGTTCGGGCGTATCTACCGCAAGCGGGAAATGTACTACTGAGAAAATCCTGTTGCCGGTTGAAATCCGACCTGCTTAAACCGGCACATGAATTTTGCTAGCGACAATTGGGCGGGTGCGGCTCCGGCGGTGATGTCGGCGCTGGCCCGCCACAGTTCCGGGTTTGCGCCCGGCTATGGCGCAGATCCGCTGACGGCGAGCGTCAACCAGTCCTTCAACGACATTTTCGAGCGTGAGGTGGCGGTCTACTTCGTGGCGACCGGCACAGCCGCAAATGCGCTTGCCCTTGCCACGTTCGGCAGACCGGGCGGTGCGGTCTTCTGTCATCGCGACAGCCATATCAACATAGACGAGTGCAACTGCCCGGAATTCATGACGAGCGGCAACAAGCTCGTCGGCCTTCCCGGCGGAGGATGCAAGATTGCGCCGGACGATCTGACGATTGCGATGTCAAGGTTTCCGGACGGGGTGGTGATGCATGGCCAAGTCGCCTCGGTCTCCATCAGTCAGGCCACGGAGAGCGGCACGGTTTACACGGTCGGCGAGATCGGCGCGATTGCGGAGGCTGCCCGGTCCCGGTCGCTCCCGCTGCACATGGACGGTGCACGCTTCACCAACGCGCTTGTCACGCTTGGATGCACGCCGGCGGAGATGACCTGGAAGGCCGGTGTCGATGTCCTGTCCTTCGGAGGTACGAAGAACGGGTGCTGGTGTGCCGAGGCGGTTGTCTTTTTTGACCCGGAGCAGGCCAGGGAGTTCGAATACTTCCGGAAGCGCGCCGGACACCTCTTTTCCAAGAGCCGGTTCGTTGCGGCCCAGTTCGAAGGCTATTTCGAAAATGACAGCTGGCTGGATACGGCGCGGCACGCCAACGCCATGGCCTTGAAACTGGCAGAGGGGATCAGGGCACTCGGCGGGCGGACGGCATGGGGCGTTGAAGCCAACGAGCTGTTCCCGATCGTCAAACGCACCCGGTTCGAAACGCTCAGGGATGCCGGCGCGAATATCTACGAATGGCCGGCCAATGAGCTGTCGGATAACGTGGCCCCGGCAGCAGACGAAGTGTGTTTCAGAATGGTGACCAGCTTTGCAACTTCAGAAGAGGACGTGAAAACGTTCCTGGAAACGCTCGCCGGGACAGTCTGAGCGGCGGTATTTGATCGGCCACATGTATCAAGGGCGTCCGGTTTCCCGGACGCCCGACTTTCCTGCAGTTCGATGCAGACCCGAACCTTAGTGGGTCTTGGCTTCGATCTGCTTCGACGCGCCGGATGAAATCTCGATCTTGCGCGGTTTCATGGCTTCCGGGATCTCACGTACGAGATCAACATGCAGAAGTCCGTTTTCGAGGCTCGCGCCATCGACACGAACGTGCTCGGCGATCTGGAAACGGCGCTCGAACGTGCGCGAGGCGATGCCGCGATACAGGATTTCCTTGTCGGAATCCTCGTCGGTCTTTTCGCCCTTGATCGTCAGGACGTGTTCCTTGGCTTCGACGGAAAGTTCAGCGTCGGTAAAGCCGGCCACGGCCATCGTAATCCGGTAAGCGTTCTCGCCGGTGCGTTCGATGTTGTAGGGCGGGTAGCTCGGGGTGTCGTTGCCGGCGGTGTCCAGCATCGAGAAAAGCCGGTCAAAGCCGACGGTAGAGCGGTAAAGGGGGGAGAAGTCCAAGTGACGCATTAAAGTGTCCTCCTTTGAGCAACAGATACTTCACTGATTTTCATGTTTTCCTGTCCCCCATGGTGGCGGGACGGGAGGTGATTGCAGACCCGTTTGGCGCCTGCACGGTTGAGGTGGGAATTGCCCGGTTCGATTTCAAGGCCGCGGATCGGTGACCGGCGTGCGACATGAACGCCCGATGAACGGTCCCTTCCGGTTTGGTTCAAGCTGGATCGTGCATCTTCCGGTCAACGTCAGCAAAACGCTGGCGATCAGACCAGGAGAATTGAAATGTCATCGATTGCTTCAAAACTTTCCGCTCCGATCGCCGGAGCCATCCTGCTGGCAACAATCGGTTTTGCACCTGCAGCGGCTGCGTCGCCGCTCTCCGCCGCGAAACAGATCCAGTCCTCGCAGGATGCGCCCGTCATCCAGATCCATCACAAGAAAAAGGGTTACGGCAAGCACAAGGGAAGAGGCCACGGCTGGCAGGGCGGACATGGCGGAGGGCACTATTCCCTCGGGCCGCGCCAGATCCGCCGCAGCCTGCGCCATCGCGGATTTCACCGGATCCGGATCATCGACCGCCGCGGGCCGATGTATATCGTCAAGGCGGTCGGATGGCGCGGCATGCCCATGAGACTTGTCGTTGATTCGCGCAATGCACATATCGTGCGCAGCCGCCCGATCGGCCATGGCGTCTACTGGCAATACCGCTGGTAGGATTTGCCGAGGTAAAAGGCGACTTTCCGGCCGGTGCTTAAATGCACCGGCCCGAAGTCTGTTGTCGGGCCGCGTGAAGGCGGGTATCACAAAGAACCATGGACCTGATCGATCACCCCGACAATCCCGTACCCGACGGGGCCAAAGCCGGATTTGCGACCACGCCCGACGGTGTCCGCATCCGCTATGCGCACTGGGCCGGAACGGGAGAGCACCGGCGCGGAACCGTGACGCTTCTGCAGGGGCGTGCGGAGTTCATTGAGAAGTATTTCGAGGTGGTCGAGGATCTGCGCAAACGCGGCTTCGACGTGGTTGCCTTCGACTGGCGCGGGCAGGGCGGTTCCCAGCGCGTGACACGCAGTGCGCGGCGGGGGCATATTTCAAACTTCCGCAAGTTCCGGACGGATCTGCGCACGATCCTCAAGGAAGTTTCCCTTGCCCACTATGCCGGCCCGCATTTCGCCCTTGCGCATTCCACCGGCGGCCTTGTCCTGCTAAGCGATACGGTGCGTCTTCGCACGATGCTGGACCGCGCGGTGATCACGAGCCCCCTGCTCGGTCTGCCGTCAGGCAGCCACGCTCTGGGGATCGGCGAGTCGTACCGCCGGTTCATGCGGATCGTCACCTTAGGGCTTCTGGGCAAGCCTCCTCTGCGGGCAAGCGCTCCGAAGACGTCGGCCATCGTGGAGAAGGTCGGGTACCCGCTGGCGCGCCTGATGTCGATCATCGGCCTCGGCCGGCTCTATGTGCCGGGGGGCAACAGCAAGCTCATGGTGCCGTTTGATAAGAACCGCCAGACATCGGACCGGACGCGTTTCGAACGGTGCAGGAAGGTTCTGGACAAGGCGCCGGAACTCGGGATCGGGTCAGCGACCTTCGGGTGGCTGAATGCCGCCGCGCGTACGATGATGCCGCTTCGCAAGCGCACCGCCGGTCCCGGGATCAAGCTGCCCTGCCTGATGCTCGGCGCCGGAGAGGACCGGATCGTCTCAACACCGATCATCGAGGACTTCGTTGCACGCACCCGGTCGGCCGCTTATGTGGAGATACCCGGCGCCGCCCATGAGATCATGATGGAACGCGATGTCTACCGCGACCAGTTCTGGGCGGCCTTCGATGCCTTCATTCCCGGTTTCGAAGCGGAGCAGGAACTGGCTGAAGCCCGCCTGAAGTCGACTGCCACGGTCGTGCGCGATTCCAACAAGCCGGGTTTGGCCGAGGTCAGCCAAGCCTAGGGTCCGTACCCTAGGGTACGTACCCTTAATCACACCTGCGAAAGCTCTTTCAGAAGCCTGTCATGGAGACGCGGGTCTCCGCTGGCAAGTATCCGGCCGCCTTCGGACGGTGAACCGCCCGTCCAGGTCGTGACGACACCGCCGGCGCCTTCGATGATCGGCACAAGTGCGACAATGTCATAGGCCTGAAGGCCGGATTCGATCACTGCGTCCCCATGTCCCGCGGCTACCATGCAATAGGCGTAGCAGTCCGTTCCATACCGGGACAGGCGCGCCGAGGCTTCGATGCGGTCGAAGGCCGCGCGCTCCGTTTCGGTGAAAAGAACCGGCGTTGTCGTGAAAATGGATGCATCCTCAAGGCGGCTGCAGCGCCGGGCGCTGAGCGTCCTGGTTCCCTGCGGACCGCGGTACCACGCCTGGCGGCAGTCTCCGGCGAAGCGCTCGCCGATAAAGGGTTGCACCATCATGCCGAGACTTGGTGTCCCGGCAGTCCGAAGTCCGATCAAGGTTCCCCATGTGGGCAGACCGGTGATGAACGCCCGTGTGCCGTCGATCGGGTCGAGGACCCACACATGGTCCGCATCCAGCTTTTCCGGCCCGTGCTCCTCGCCGAGTATGCCGTGATCGGGAAAGGTGCTGTTGATCAGGGCACGCATCGCGGTCTCGCCATCGCGGTCGGCGATCGTGACGGGGTCGAAACCGGTGTCGAGCTTGTTGTCGACATCGAAGCCTTGGCGGAAATACGGCATGATTGCCGCCGTGGAGGCCTCTGCAAGGTCCTCCAGAAAGGGCGCAAACCTGTTGGAGCTTGTGACGGTTTCATTCATTGGATTTTCCTGACGGACCCTCAGCACGCGCATCGAATATCACTCGATTTGCCGCTTGTATAATCTCTTGTGCTGAAAATTGAATCTCAAAATCAGGGTTTTTTGCCTATAGTTTGTACAGGATACTACCTATTTCCGACTTGACCTTTGTGCACTGCAATGCGATTTTATTGCAGTGCGATATCTTTTATCGCATCGCCCTCCTTGGGCGTTTCCTCCCTAGACTCGGGCCGCCTCGAAAGAGTGCGGCCTCTTTTTTTGCGGTTGAGGAACAGTTATTCGGCGGCAATGGAATCCGCAGGCAGTGCGGCATCCGGCATCGCGATCAGTTCCTGTGCGAATTGCTTCAGATTGTGAAACAGGTCGTCGAAACCGGGCGAGCGCTCGTGCGTTGCCTCGTTCATGTAGAGGCCGCGATTGATTTCGATCTGCAGCGCGTGCAGCCCGCTGGCCGGCCGGCCATAGTGCTCGGTAATGAAGCCGCCGGCATAGGGCTTGTTGCGGCTGACGCTGTATCCCATGCCCCGCAGAATTGAGCACGCATACTCGGTCAGTTCGCTGTTGCAGCTCGTGCCGTACCGGTCCCCCAGAATGAAGTCGGGGCGCACGTCGGTTGCCTGGCATTTGACGCTGGAGGGCATGGAGTGACAGTCGATCAGGACGGCATACCCGAACGTGACATGCGTTTGCGCAAGCAGGCGGCGCAAGGTCGAATGATAGGGCTTGTAGATTTCTTCGATCCGGTTCAGAGCCTCTTCGACCGGCAGCCTGTGCCGATAGATCTCGTGGTTCTCGCTGACGATGCGGGCAACGGTTCCCAGTCCGCCGGCGACCCGGATCGAGCGGATATTGGCATAAGAGGGCAACCTGCCGTCGAACATCTTGGGATCGAGCTCGTACGGTTCCCGGTTCACATCCAGATAGGCGCGCGGGAAATGCGCGCGCAACAGCGGCGCGCCAAGCGGAATGACATGCGCGAACAGATCATCCACGAAGGCGTCTTCTGACCGCCGGATCGCGCTCTCGTCCAGGCGTGAGGAGGCCAGAAACTGCTGCGAGTACTGCCGGCCGGAATGAGGCGAGTTGAATACGTAGGGTACCCGTTGATCGGCAGGACAAAGGACATCAAATGCTGGCAAGCCGTTAAAGTCGGCTACGAATGGCGCTTTGAACGGGGGCTGCATATCGTCCGTCAAATTGTCCGTCCTGTTGTTTTACCTTCGGGCAAAGCCACTCCGATCACTTTCAACTACCTTTGTCTATGGTGCCAAGGAATCAACACACAGTCCACAGTCGGCTGATCAAAAGCTTTGAAGAACTATTTCTCCCTATCATTCTGTGGAATTCGGGCTATAACCGGCAAAAGGCCGGACCCCGATGCCGCCAAATCGAAAATTGAGCAATGGTTGTTTACAATGTCGCGTATCCTGCTTGCTGAAGATGACAATGATATGCGCCGGTTTCTTGCAAAAGCGCTGGAAAACGCCGGGCATGATGTCGTTTCTTTCGATAACGGCAGGAGCGCATATGAAAGATTGCGCGAAGAACCGTTTTCCCTGCTGCTGACCGATATCGTCATGCCGGAGATGGACGGGATCGAACTTGCGCGGCGGGCAACAGAGCTGGACCCCGATCTCAAAGTCATGTTCATAACCGGATTTGCTGCGGTCGCGCTCAATCCCGAATCCGATGCCCCCAAGGATGCGAAGGTCCTGTCCAAGCCCTTCCATCTGAAGGATCTTGTTCAGGAAGTGGAGCGTATGCTGGCGGCGTGACGCATCGCGTTTCAGACGGGCGCTCGGGACAGGGAAAATTTGACGGTTCGATGAAGAACAGGGTTGCGCTGAATGCCGATCCCCGTTATATCGCACCCCACTACGGCACAGCGGTGCCGGACTACCGAGAAATTCGGGCGTGTAGCTCAGCGGGAGAGCACTTCGTTGACATCGAAGGGGTCACAGGTTCAATCCCTGTCACGCCCACCATTATTGCGCTGATTGAGGGTTTCAAGACGCGCGGGTTGATCCGGAGATCGGCGCAGGATCTGCGCTTCGCTCAAAGGCAACCGACTGGAACGTGAGCGCCTCAGGCGCTCATTTGGTTTAAAGTAACGGGACCCCGAAAGGGGACAGTGACATGAAGATCAAGAACTCGCTCAAGGCGTTGATGACCCGTCATCGGGACAACCGCATGGTGCGCCGCAAAGGCCGCGTTTACATCATCAACAAGAAAAATCCGCGCTTCAAGGCGCGTCAGGGCTAAGTCCCGTATTTCGCACGCGTCCCGGGAGCGTTGAAAACTCCTGACGATCGAAGCCCTTAATCGACTGACGGTTGCGGCTTCGGACACCGAAAAGGTGGCGCGCACGAAGAAGTGTCAAATTCCCGGATTGACCGCCGCATTCAACGACCCATAATCGTTGGATGCGGATTTTTGTGTTTACATGCCTGTTCTCCATGGTGCCGCTCCTTGCCGGAGCGCAGCCGGTCCCGGATCTCGGCCCCGAGGTTGACCCGCCTTCTGCGGAAGACTTCAATCCCATGCCCGAGGATCTGCCTGATACCGGTGGCCAGGTCGTCGTCGAAGAAACCGACCCGGAGGAAGAAAAGTCCCGGCTGGACCAGTTGTTCGATGATCTGGCCCAATCCGACGAACCATCCGCCGCGGAGCGCGCCGCGCGGGAGATCCAGATGATCTGGATGGAATCGGGCAGCGATACGGTCGATATCCTGATGTCGCGCGCGGGCAAGGCGATCCAGGCTGACGATCACGCCCTGGCGCTCGATCTTCTCGACGTCGTCGTCGTGCTGAAGCCGTCCTTCGCAGAGGGATGGAACCGGCGGGCAACCGTTCATTACATGCGCGAAGATTTCGGCAAGTCGCTCGTTGACATCGAGCGGACGCTCGCGCTTGAACCGCGCCACTGGGGCGCCCTTTCCGGACTTGCGATCATTCAGCGCCGGCTGGGTTTCGACGAAGACGCTCTGGTAAGCTTCAAGCGGGCGCTCGAGGTCAATCCCGGGCTTGAAAATGCCGTCGAGGCAATTGAGGATCTCGAAAAGGAGGCAGAGGGCGCGCCGGCATAGCACCGGTGGACCCGATCCTTGCGTGGCGGCCCTTGAACCGTCCGGCGCGAAAGCTATGTTCGCGCTATGGTTCTGATTGGTTTTCTTTTCATCGGTGCACCGGTCCTGGCGGTGCTCCTGTATACCCTGGTTCAGGTTCGGCAAATCAGGCAGAGCTACCAGCCCGATGGCAGCGTTTTCGAGGCGGGCAGCGTCAAACTCCACTATCACCTCCTCAGCGTGCCCGAGAAGGGCAAGCGTGCGCCCGTGCTCGTGTTTCTGCACGGAGCAAGCGGCAACGCCTATGACATGAAGATGGCGTTCCTGGACGCGCTGGAGGGCCGGCATTCGCTTCTGTTCATCGACAGGCCAGGTCTTGGCTTTTCAAGCTGCGGGTCTCCGGGCTCTGACCTGCCCGCCGGACAGGCCGAAGCGATTGCCGGTCTGCTGGAGGCGCTGGAGATCGAGACCGCTGTCGTCGTGGGGCATTCTCTCGGCAGCGCCGTGACGGCGGCGCTTGGTCTTGCGGCGCCCGAAAGGGTCAAGGGCCTGGCGTTTCTCGCCCCAGTCAGCCATGCGTGGCCCGGTGGAGTGAACTGGTACTACACTGTTGCCGCCATGCCCGTGATCGGTGCGCTTTTCTGCTGGACACTGACACTTCCCGTCGGCGGTCTGCTTGCGCCGCGCGCCATGACGAACGTGTTTCTTCCCGACCCCGCGCCGCAGGACTATGCCGACGGGATAAGGTTGCCGCTTCTGTTCAGACCGGCCTCGTTCCGCGCCAACGCGCGCCAGATTGCCTTTCTGAAACCGGAAATCATCCGTCAGTCCCGGTCATATGCCAAGCTGCAGCAGCCCGCGCTCGTGGTCAGCGGGACGCACGATACGGTGGTCTGGCCATCGATCCACTGCGAGGGGCTCCTGCGGGATTTGCCGAACGCACAGTTGCTCATGCTGGACGAGGCCGGTCACATGCCCCATCACACGCACACGGAAGAGATCGCCAAGGCACTGTCGCAGCTGGTGCGGCGGGTTGAAGACGCGGACGCGGTCGAGACGGACGGCGACGGTGCGGGCCGGCCGGTCAACATCGCCTGATCAGGCGGCACTTATACCAACGGTCATAGATAGAAACCCATTTCACCGGGATTGTTTTGCCACAAGGCAAGGCGCGGTTTGCGCGGCAGTGCCGGCACTTCAAGCAAATCGCAACGCGGCATTGGGGCAAAAGAACCCGGCCTCCGGTGGCATGAAACCGGCCATCGGCTGCGTTGTGGCGCTTGCCCGATGCGCCGGCATCGCGC
Organism: Roseibium sp.; assembly: GCF_965229775.1. GTDB lineage: Bacteria > Pseudomonadota > Alphaproteobacteria > Rhizobiales > Stappiaceae > Roseibium. Next base: position 984,825 of record NZ_OZ245929.1, on the reverse strand, counting down.
TGCGCACCACGCCTGACCGAGTGGACCGGTTTGATGCCATGAAATCGGTTTCTATCTATGACCGTTGGTATTACCGCCCGATGCCGTTTCAACCGATTAGACCGTCAAATGCCGCCCTGGCCGTCGTTGCCGACGAAGGCAATCCGCAGCATGTTCGTGGATCCGGGCGTGCCGAAGGGGACACCCGCGGTCACGATGACCCGCTGGCCCGGTTTCGCGAAACCCTCGGAATAGGAAATGCGGCAGGCCCGATCGATCATGTCCTCTTCGTTGGACGCATCTTCACTGACAACGCAGTGAAGGCCCCAGCCAAGCGACAGGCGGCGTGCCGTCGCCAGAACGGGAGACAGAACGATCACCGGAGAGGACGGCCGTTCACGCGACGCGCGCAAGCCGGTGGCGCCCGATGTCGTGTAGCAGACGACGGCGGCGAGGTTGAGCGTTTCCGCGATCTGCCTGGCTGCTGCGGATATCGCGTCCGCACCGGTTGCTTCCGGTTCCGCGCGCTGGGCGTCGATGATCGTGCGGTAGTTGTTGTCCTGTTCGACCTGGTGGGCGATCTTGTCCATCGTCGAGACGGCTTCGACGGGGAAGTCGCCGGCGGCCGATTCCGCCGACAGCATCACCGCATCCGCACCCTCGAACACCGCTGTTGCGACATCCGAGACTTCGGCGCGGGTCGGTACCGGCGAGGAAATCATGGATTCAAGCATCTGCGTGGCGATGACGACCGGCTTGCCGGCGCGTCTGCAGGCGCGCGTGATCCGCTTCTGCAGGCCGGGCACCTGTTCCAGCGGCATCTCGACGCCGAGATCGCCGCGCGCCACCATGATGGCGTCGGACAGTTCGATGATCTCGTCCAGACGGCCGATGGCCTGCGGCTTCTCGATCTTGGCCAGAACACCTGCGCGCCCGCGCGTGATCTTGCGGACTTCGGCAAGATCGTCAGGGCGCTGCACGAAGGAGAGCGCGACCCAGTCGACCTTCTGGTCAAGTGCGGCAATCAGGTCCTTGTGGTCCTTTTCCGTCATCGCGCTTGTCGCGATCTCGGAATCGGGAACACTCACACCCTTGCGGTCGGAGAGCTTTCCGCCGACGACGACCTCGGTTACCGCTTTGGTCGCGCTTGCCTCTTTCACCGTCAGCTGGATCTTGCCGTCGTCCAGCAGGAGCCGGTGGCCGGGTTCCAGAGCTTCCAGGATTTCCGGGTGCGGAAGATGCACCCTATTGATATCTCCGCCGGACGTGTCTGCATCCAGCGTGAATGTCGCCCCGTTTTCAAGCATAACGGGGCCGTCCGAGAACGTGCCCACACGCAGTTTCGGACCCTGAAGATCGGCCAGAATGCCGATCGGTCTCCCAATCTTTTCTTCAGCAGAACGGATTCGCTCAACGAGCTGTGCCAAACGATCATGGTTTGTATGGCTCATGTTGATGCGGAACACATCCGCTCCAGAGCGATACAGGTTTTCAATGATGTCTTGTTCTGAGGAAGAGGGTCCGAGAGTAGCTAGAATTTTCACTCGCCGGTTTCGCCTCATCGCCCACCTGTCCCTTGTTGCACGGGTTCTGTCAACTGGACCGTCCAGCTGCTTTGTTCACCCGTGTCGATTTCAAAAAAGCCTGTCCGCTCAAAGCCACGGGCCACACAGTCTTCGATGCCGCGGATGGTGAATTCCTTCTCGCGGGTGCACATGAATGCACGTCCGCCCCATTCGCCGAACTGATCGTAATCAACTGCGTAGATGTAATAGTATCGTGACACCAGGGCGCCCGGAACCAACGTCTCGCACGAATTCGAGGCGAGGTTCCACCAGCCCTCGGTAACCCAGTCGCTCTTGTCCTTGTAGCCGATGGCCACGCCAACCTGACTGTCCGTCTTGTTGCAGAGCCGCAGATCGGCATATGCGCCGTTACTGGATATTGAGAAAAACAGCAGTGTAAAGACAGCGACCACGACTGCCCTCAAAGGCGCGTTGATGCGCGCCCGAGACCATCCTTGGTGTCGTTCCCCAACCTCATACATATGCAGTCGTTCACTTTGCTGCTTTACTGACATTCGCTTTTTGCGTCGACAACAGGGTCTTGTCAACGTCGTTAACAGGTTAATGTGCAGGCACCCACCCAACCGTGTTTACAGAAACCGTTCAATAAAATCTGCCCGCCGGAACGATAAGGACACCTATGTGGCCAGAAATGGGGCGGGAACATGGCGGTTTTCCCGCTGATAGATGTTAGCCGTCAATAAAGCGTATACAAAACCGGTTTGGCGGGACAAAGCGCCATGAATTCACAGAGTTTTCCAGAGATCACTTCACATCCAGCGGACTCCGTGCGGGGACGGCACGACTTTCCGGTTTTTGCGGATTCCGACTTGGTTCTTCTCACGGTTTGACGTAAAGCTGTCGGCGACCGCATTCCGCGCTCACCAAATTTCCACGTAGCGAGACATGACACAGACAGCAGCGATAGCGAGTGAGATTTTTCGGCCGACCGAATATGTGGCCGGCGACCCGAAGTCCGGACTCCTGCTCCTGTGCGACCATGCCCGCAACACCGTGCCGCCCGGCTACGGAAATCTCGGCGTTGCGACAGAGCAGTTCGAGCGTCACATCGGCTACGATATCGGTGCCCGCGCCGTCACGCTTGAACTTGCAAAGCAACTGTGTGCACCAGCCTGTCTTTCGACCTTCTCCCGGCTGCTGATCGATCCCAACAGGGGAGAAGACGACCCGACGCTGATCATGCGCCTGTCCGACGGCGCAGTCGTGCCGGGCAATGCCCGTGTCGACGAGGCCGAGCGCAGGTTCCGTATCGAACAGTTCCACAAGCCCTATCACGATCTGATCGACCAGACGCTGGATGCGATGATCGGTGTTGCTGCACCGCCCGTCATCGTGTCGATCCACAGCTTCACGCCGATCTGGCGCGGTGTGCCCAGGCCCTGGCACGCGACCGTACTGTGGGACCTTGACGCTCGCGCGGTCGAGCCCGTGCTGAGCGGTCTGAGAGCCCAGGACGATCTTGTCATCGGCGACAACGAGCCTTATGACGGCGCACTCAAGAACGATACGATGTACCGGCATGGCACCAGTCGCGGGCTGGCTCATGTTCTTTTGGAGCTGAGGCAGGACCTGATCACCGACCAGGCCGGTCAGATGGAATGGGCCGGACGGCTGGCGCCGATCCTGCGCGACATTGCGAGCCTTGGTGCGTGCAGGGAGATCCGGCATTTCAATTCGCGTACCGACACGCATTGACAGGCAGACAGCAACAGTGAAGGAACCCGTTGCGATGGATGATCAAACGAAACAGGAATTGGAGGCTGCGGTTTTCCGGCGCCTCGTCGATCACTTGCGGAACCGGACCGATGTTCAGAACATCGACATGATGAACCTCGCCGGGTTCTGCCGGAATTGCCTGTCCAACTGGTACCAGGACGCAGCGCAGGAAAAGGGCATTTCGCTGGAGAAGGCGGATGCGCGCGAAATCGTCTACGGCATGCCGTACGGCGAGTGGAAGGACAAGTACCAGACCGAAGCCACGGCTGAACAGCAAGCGGCATTCGACAAGAACAAACCCTCACATTGAACTTCCGGCCTTCGCGTGACCTCAAGCGGCACGCAAGACCGGTGACCCCTTCTGTCAAATATCCGGGCGGGCAGCTTTCGCCCGGAACAGGCTGTCGAGCCATCAAGAAGAATGAAAAAGGAGACCAGAATTCATGTCCGATCCGGGTGGAGTCGCAGCAGATCAGCTGCGCGCCTTTGTTGAACGCATCGAGCGTTTGGAAGAAGAAAAGAAAGTCATCGCCGACGACATCAAGGATGTGTATGCCGAAGCCAAGGGCAACGGCTACGACGTGAAGATCCTGCGCAAGGTGGTGTCGCTGCGCAAGAAGCAGCCGCATGAGCGTGAAGAGGAAGAGGCCGTTCTAGACCTTTACATGCACGCGCTCGGTATGGCCGGGCCGGCTGCCCCGGAGAGCTGAGCCTTTACCGGTCGGCGGATTTCGCGACAAAAAGAAAAGAGCGGTCAGTGACCGCTCTTTTTTGTTTCGTGCCTTTGTTTTGAAGCCGGTTATCGTGCGTAACGAACCGGCAATACCACGATCGCCGGACCGTCAAACCGGTCGGTTCTCAGTGCGCCGTAGGGCGCGTCCTCGAAGCTCGCCGAGACGAAGCGGTTGCCCGGCATCATCACGTTCTTGAGCTGGCGCTGGTTCGGGTGGCTGAGCAGTGCGAATTTCTGATGGCGTGTGGTTCCTGCTCCCGACAGCAGAACCGGTTCGGACTTGTCCGGCAAGCTTGCGAAGCCGGCCATCGGGTCGATGATCTGATCGCGCGGAATGCGGCCCGAGAGTGACGGCTGGGCGGTCGCTGGCGCATTGCCGGCCGGTGCCGCCTCAAGCTGGGCGGGGGCGGCCTGCCGCTGCGACGCGGCGTTCGTGCGCAGCGATCTGTTCAGGACAGGCGGCGTTGCCGTCGCCGATGCATAGGCCAGTGTCGCCTCCGGACGCGGTGCAGGTGCGGGGAACGGTGCGGCGGTCCCCGTGGCAGCAGCGATCGCGGCAACGGGATCGTCGGTCTCAGGTGCCGCGGACGTCGCGGACGTTTCGTCGATGCCGAGTTGCGCCGCAGCGATCTTCGCGGCTTCGCTCAGGCCGTTATCCGGCTTTTGACCGGGCAGCGCTGCGACCTGGAACCGGGAGTCGATCGCTTCGTTGGCGGCCACCGTCTGCCCGCTTTCAAGCGCGAAACGCTGGGCATCGAGCGTGTTGGGAGCGGGCGCGGTGCCGATGGCTTGCGGCGGTACCGGTCCGGCCGGGGCCGGTTTGGCGCCGGGCGAGGCGCTTGCAAGCAAGACTTCCGGAGCCGCGTCTACAGGAGGTGTTGCCCTGAACTTGGGAGCCGGGATCGGCGGGTTTTTGAGAACCGGGGATACGCGCGCGGCGGCCGTCCGGTTGCTGGTCGTGCCGCCCCGGTTCGCCTGATCTTCATCTCTGGAGCCGCCCCGGAACAGGCCTGCGAAGAGGCTGCCACCGCTGCTTTCCGAAGACGCCGGTCTTTCGCTCGTGGACGCCGTCTGGATCGGTTTGCCGGGCGCGGTCAGGTTCTGATCCCGCGTGTTCAGGCCGGAACTGGAAGTGTTGGAACTTGCGTTCCTGCCGGAGGCGACAATGGTCGGCTTGGTGATCGACCTGCGTTTTCCGGATTTGGATTCGGCGAGCGCCAGCTTGTAGCCCTTCATCGGCTTGCCGTCCGAGGGAATGTGAAGCGTCTTGCCGTTCGGGAACACCTTCGCCAGCTGGGACCGGCTCATCTTCGGCCAGTGGCGGACCCGGCCGGTGTCCATATGCACGAACGGAGATCCGGAGCGCGGATAGTAGCCGACGCCGCCGACCTGTTTGCGCAGTCCGGCTGCGCGCAGCTTGGCGAGATTGACACCGGGAATATAGAAGTCCATCGCCTTGCCGAGCGTGTGCTGGCTGTTCTTGGCCACACCCCTGGAGCGCTTGCGCAGCATGTTGTTGGTCGCCGGCGAGCGGTAGCTGGAAACAACGTAGATGTAATCCCGGGCGCGGACCTCGCGGTAAACCTCCCAGATCAGGTCGAGAAGTTCAGGATCGATCTTGGTGATCTCATTGCGGCGCCAGTCACGCAGGAAGCGATTGACCTCGCGCAGGCCGCCCGGAATGTATCGGCCGTTTTTCTTGAACGTGATCGAGACACGCTCTTTTGTATGGGTGTTGTAAAGCTTCAGCGTGCGGGTCTGCGCATGCGCGATCGTCGTGATGCAGGCAAGCGTGATCACGCATGCCACTGCAACCCTCGCTGCTCGCGTCAGCCAATCGACGGCGCCGAAATCAAAAAATCGGTTACGCAATCTCTATCTCGCCGTTTTTCGAGGGCTCACGCCCATCCCTTGCTCCCCAGCAGGAGCCAAACTCTAACCGCTGCAAGTTAAGAAGTTTTTACCCTAAATTCGCTTGCCGGGAAATCGTAGCATAAATGCAACGAGGTCCCCGCAAACCGGAAAAACCCTGCATGAGGGCTGGATAAGGGCAGAATGCGTCAAAAAATCGTCCATTTAACAGATGTCGCCTGAATCTTGACGCGATTCAGGCCGCGGCATTCTTGTCGTCGTCTTCCAGACCGTATTCCTTGAGCTTGCGATAAAGTGTGGACCGGCCGATTCCGAGACGTTTGGCCACTTCGGTCATGCGGCCGGAATAGTGGTTTATGGCGGCACGAATCAACTCTTCCTCGATGTCGGCAAGCTTTCTGACGTGGCCCTCCTTGTCGAGATTGCGCATGAAGCCGAAGGGGGCGGCAAACTCAAATCCGGCCGGCGAGGCCGATCCGCCGGCAGACTCGGGCGACGGCGTGTCCGCGCTCGCACCTGCGGCGGCCTGGGCGGTGGCGGGTTCGCTGTTGATGCTCTTCGACTGCAGCGGCGGAACAGGTTCCGTCACTGGCTGGTCGACGGCAGCGGCAACCTGCGGGAAATCGTTGATCGTCAGCTGGGCGCCGTCGCACAGGACGACAGCCCTGAACACCGCGTTCTCCAGCTGGCGGATGTTGCCGGGCCAATGATAGTCCTGGAGCATCGCGACGGTATCGCTTCTGACACCGGCGACATGCGGTTTTCCTTCCTCGGCGGCGAAGCGCGCCAGGAAATGACGGGTCAGCGCGGGGATGTCCTCGCGCCGGTCGCGCAGCGGCGGGATCCAGATCGGAAAAACGTTGAGCCGGTAGTAAAGATCCTCGCGGAAAACGCCTTCCTTGACCTGATCGATCAGGCGGCGGTTGGTCGCCGAAATCAGGCGGAAATCCACCTTGACCGGCCGGCGGGCGCCAATCGGATCGATTTCGTTCTCTTGCAGGGCGCGGAGCAGCTTGACCTGAACATCCTGCGGCAATTCGCCGACCTCGTCGAGGAACAGCGTTCCGCCATGGGCTTCCTGGAACTTGCCGATATGCTTGTCGACGGCGCCGGTAAACGCCCCCTTTTCGTGTCCGAACAGGATGGATTCCACGAGATTTTCGGCAATGGCGCCGCAATTGACGGCGATGAGCGGTTTAGACCTGCGGTCGCTGGATCCCTGGATCGCGCTGGCGATCATCTCTTTGCCGACGCCGCTCTCGCCTTCGATCAGGATCGGAATGTTGGAGGCGGCCGCACGCTTGCCCAGGCTGATCACACGTTCCATCGCCGCCGAGTGCGTGATGATGTCCGCAAAGGTCAGCGTGCCGGACGCCTGTTTCCGGAACCGGGTGATTTCATCCTCGAGGGCGGACGTCTTCAGAAGGTTGCGGATCGAGACATTGAGCCGTTCGGGCGCAACCGGCTTGACGACAAAATCCTGCGCGCCGGCATTCATGACGCTGACCACGGTGTCGATGCCGCCATGGCCGGTCTGAACGATCACCGGCGTCGCATTCTTGTTGCTGCGCAGCTGCTCCAGAACACCCATGCCATCCAGTTCCGGCATGACCATGTCCAGAATAATGAGGTCGACCTCGCTGGCCTCCGGACCATTCATGATCTGCATCGCCTCGACGCCGTTTTCCGCCGTTTTCGAGCGATAGCCGAATTTCTTCACCGCTTCTTCGAGAAGCCGGCGCTGAATCGGGTCGTCGTCGACAATGAGAATTTTACCACTGGATGCTTGCATGGGCCGGATCAGTTCACTTGAAATTGTCTCGTTTCGATCCATTGTGGTCGCAATCGGGTAAATAAATCGTCCCCGACAAGCGAGAATTTTCGGATTTCCGAATTGCACGGCGGCGGCCGACCGTCCTACATATCGGAAAACACACGCCTGCTGCCCGTTCGGGCAGGGTCTCACCGGAGTTGAATATGCCTCTTCCGCACCCCGTCCACGCTCCTCAGTCCGCCGGATCCGCAGAGCTCGGTGCCCTGCCGGAGTGGGATCTGACCGATCTCTATGCCGCAATGGATGCCCCCGAGATCGAGCGCGACCTGAAAGAAAGCCTGGAACGCGCGAAAACGTTCGAAGCGTCCTACAAGGGCCGGCTTTCGGAGCTGGCGAAGGATAATGTTGCGGCCCTCGTGACCGCAATCCGCGCCTATGAGGACCTGGAAGACCTCATGGGGCGGCTGATTTCGTTCGCGGGTCTGCTCTATGCCGGCAACACCATCGACCCTGCGGCGCAGAAGTTTTACGGCGATGTGCAGGAGCAGATCACGACAGCCAGTTCCCACCTGCTGTTTTTCGGTCTTGAGCTGAATACCGTCGATGACGCGGTTATGGATGCGGCGCTGGAGGACAGCCAGCTCGGGCATTACCGGCCCTGGGTCGAGGATCTGCGCAAGGGCAAGCCGTATCAGCTGGAAGATCGTGTCGAACAGCTGTTTCACGAAAAGTCGGTCACGGGAAGCAATGCCTGGAACCGGCTGTTCGACGAGACGATGGCTGCGCTCACCTTCAACGTCGACGGCGACAAGCTTGCGATCGAACCGACGCTCAATCTTCTGGTCGACCCGTCGGCGGACAAGCGCCGCGACGCCTTTCAGGCGCTCAACGAGACCTTTTCGGAGAACCTGAGAACCTTCGCACTGATCACCAACACGCTGGCGAAGGACAAGGAAATTTCCGACCGCTGGCGGAACTTCAAGGACATTGCCGACAGCAGACACCTGGCCAACCGGGTCGAGCGCGACGTTGTCGACGCGCTCGTGGCCGCCGTCCGCGATGCCTATCCGCGGCTTTCTCACCGGTATTACAAGCTAAAGGCGGGCTGGCTCGGAACGGACCAGCTGAACAGCTGGGACCGGAACGCACCGCTTCCGGACGCGGACACGCGGGTGATCCCCTGGGACGAAGCGCGGCAGACGGTGCTGTCCGCCTATGACGCCTTTTCGCCCCAGATGTCCGAAATTGCGGGCCGCTTCTTCGACAAGGGCTGGATCGACGCGCCGGCCCGGTCAGGAAAGGCACCGGGCGCCTTTGCCCATCCCACGGTGCCGAGTGCGCATCCCTATGTGCTGGTCAACTACCAGGGCAAGATCCGTGACGTGATGACGCTCGCCCACGAACTCGGGCACGGCGTCCACCAGGTTCTGGCCGGTCACAACGGTCCGCTGATGGCACCCACCCCCCTGACGCTTGCGGAGACCGCCAGCGTTTTCGGCGAAATGCTGACATTCAAGTCGCTTCTGGCGAAGGCGGACAATCCGCAGACCCGCAAGATCATGCTGGCGTCCAAGGCCGAAGACATGATCAACACGGTGGTCAGGCAGATCGCATTCTACAGCTTCGAGCGCAAGGTCCACACGGAGCGGCGCAACGGAGAACTGACCGCCGAGAAGATTGGCGAGCTTTGGATGTCGGTTCAGGGTGAAAGCCTCGGACCCGCGATCAAGCTGAACGAGGGATACGAAACGTTCTGGACCTACATTCCGCATTTCATCCACTCGCCGTTCTATGTCTATGCCTACGCGTTCGGCGACTGCCTCGTGAACTCGCTCTTTGCGGTCTATGAAGATGCCGAAACCGGATTCCAGGAGAAGTATTTCGAACTTTTGAAGGCCGGCGGCACGAAGCATCATTCGGAGCTGCTGGCGCCGTTCGGCCTGAGCGCCACGGACCCAGATTTCTGGAAGAAGGGCCTTTCCGTCATCGAACGGATCATCGATGAGCTCGAAGAGCTGGACACGGCATGAGGTAAACGGATCGCGCGCCGATGCCAGTTCCCAACGAGCCACCGTTCCGGCATCGTCCCTATGACGGATCGACGCGGCCCTTCACCGTCGGACTGAAACCGATCGGCGAAGAGACCTGGCTGGAGCCGGACCCGTTCCTTGCCGCGCATCTGGCGGAAAAGGAACGCCTTTTTTCGAAGGACCTTGCCGCCGTTTTCCGTGCCGAGGCGAACACGCTCGACGTTCAGCGTGAAGTGCTGGACCTCGTCACGGACAACCTGAAACGGTTTCACGGTCAAACGCATTCTTTCAAGACGGGCACGGCGGCGATCACCGGCACCGGTCGGAGGATCGCGCTGGATGGTGATGATGCCCTGCTGACCGCGTCCAGGCTGGTGCAGGAAGACCTTGTGGTCATGCGCAAGGGACCGGACGGCTACCGGCTTGTCGCAGCGTCGGTGTGTTTCCCGTCATCGTGGCGGCTTTCGGAAAAAATCGGCCGGTCCATGTCCGGGATCCACGAGGGGGTGCCGGACTTCAACGGTGCGCGCATGGGGCAGGTCGTGGAGCGGCTGTTTCAGAACCTGACGACGGATCAGCTGGTGTGCCGGTTCAACTGGTCGATCTATCCCGACAGCAACCTGCATCACCCGATGCCGGAGCGCATTCCCTCCGTTGTCACGCAAGAAACGTTCGCCAGGCTGTTTCTGAGAGTGGAACGGCAGACACTGCGCAGGCTTGCCGGCAGCGGAGATATCCTCTTCACGATCCGGATCCATCACGATCCGCTGGCGAAGCTGGCAGAGCAGGACGACCGGAAACACATCGCGTCCGACCTGCGCGCGCAACTGATGGATCTGTCGGAAGACCAGCTCGACTACAAGGGAATGACCCGCGCCCGGGATGAAATTGCCGCAGCGCTTGAGCGGATGTAAGTTTCGAAAGCGGCGTTTTGTCGACTGGTCCAGCTGGATTTCCATGCCGTAGATCATATGTGTTGGACTATTGATTTCCGGCCGGATGGCGCAAACAGGATCAGCGCAGGGAGTAGCTTGCCGAATGGCACAGTCAAAAGATCGCGAGAGCAACCGGTTCACCGCCCGCATGGGGCGTTATGCCAAGGTCGGCACGAACATGAGCGGCATTGCCGCCAAGTTCGCCGGGGCCCGGTTCTTCGGGATGAATCTCGACAACGCCAAGAACGCGGCGGAGCTTGCCGAAGCGCTGGGCGGGCTCAAGGGGCCGCTGATGAAGGTGGCACAGCTTCTCTCCACCATTCCCGATGCCCTGCCGCCCGAATACACCACCGAACTCGCAAAGCTGCAGGCGAGTGCTCCGCCGATGGGATGGGCGTTCGTCAAGCGCCGGATGCGCGCGGAACTCGGTGCGGACTGGCAGGGCCGGTTTGCCGAATTCGGCCGTGAGCCGGCGGCGGCGGCCTCGCTCGGACAGGTGCACAGGGCCACCGCTCACGACGGGCGCGTCCTGGCCTGCAAGCTCCAGTACCCGGACATGGCGTCGGCCGTCGAAGCCGATCTTTCGCAGCTGCAGATGCTGTTCTCGCTGCACAGGCGCATGAGCCCGGCGATCGATACGCGCGAAATCGCGAAGGAAATCAGCGCCAGGGTGCGCGAGGAACTCGACTATGCGCGCGAAGCAGCGCATATCGCGATGTATCAGGAGATCCTGTCCGACACCGAACAGATCCGCGTTCCCTCGGTCGTCGACGAATTGTCAACGCGCCGGCTCCTGACCATGGGCTGGCTCACCGGCAAACCGCTCCTGGACTACAAGGAACATGACCAGGAAGACCGCAATCACCTGGCAAAAACCATGTTCCATGCCTGGTGGCACCCTTTCAGCCACTATGGCGTCATTCATGGCGACCCGCACCTTGGAAACTACACCGTGTTCGAACAGGAGGGCCGTCCGGCCGGGATCAACCTGCTCGACTATGGCTGTATCCGGGTGTTCCCGGAATCCTTCGTCGAAGGCGTGGTCAATCTTTATCTCGGGCTGCTGGAGGAAGACAATGACCGGGTCGTTTCGGCCTATGAGCGCTGGGGGTTCAAGAACCTCAAGAAGGAAGTCGTCGAGGTTCTCAATATCTGGGCGCGGTTCATCTACGGCCCGCTGCTTAGCGACCGCGTGCGTTCGATCGCGGACGGTGTTTCCGCCGCCGAATACGGCCGGAAAGAAGCCTTCAAGGTGCATTCCGCGTTGAAGCAGCTTGGTCCGGTCACCGTGCCGCAGGAATTTGTCTTCATGGATCGCGCAGCCATCGGGCTTGGCGGTGTTTTCCTGCATCTGCGCGCCCAGCTGAATTTCTTCCAGCTGTTCAACGAGCAGATCGAGGGCTTCGAGGCGGCCAAGGTCCGGCAGCGCCAGGATGATGTGCTCCGCGGTGCCGGCCTTGCGGGGACTTCGAACGCGGCCTGACCGGGGCGCCAGGGTAAAATCGGCTCCCGGCAACCCTGTTTGTCCTGCCTAGGCCAAAAAGTCGCGTCAAACCTGTCGGATTATGTGTTTGCCGACATTGCGGACCCCGAAGTCTTTATTGTATGAAGTCATCCAACTGTTGTTTTTCCTGGGGATCTGAATGTCTGACGAAAAAGCGCCCGCGATGGACTATGACGCTCACGAGCGGACTTACGAAGGCTTCATCAACTTTTCCAAAGTCGGCACCATCGCCGTCATCAACATCGTCATCTGCCTTATCCTGTTCGGCTTTGGCGGTACCACTGCCGTCGTGTTCGGATGGCTGATGCTGATTGCCACCATGGTCGCTTCCGCCATCGGTCTTGCCCTTGGCGATTCCGGCTGGATCCCGCCGACCGCGGTGACCGTGCTCACGATCATCCTGGCGATCCTGACGGTCTGATCCGGCTCCGAAATCAGGGCGTTCCAGCGCCCGTCTATGTGCAAAGGCGCGGTCCGGAACTGCGCCTTTCGTTTGTCCGGAATGGCGCGGAAAACTGGCGATGACGACCGCGGTGCCTCAGTCTTTCGATTACGATCCACCGATGGAGCCCTTCCTGCCGGTGATCCATTCGGATGCAGACCTTCTGGTCATCGACAAGCCGAGCGGCCTCTTGAGCGTGCCGGGCAAGGCACCCGAACACGGAGACTGCGTGGAGAGCCGGTCCCGCGGGGTTCACGCCAACTCCCGCATCGTGCACCGCCTCGACATGGATACGTCCGGCGTCATGGTGCTTGCGATGAACCCTGCCGCGCAGCGCCACCTCGGCCTGCAGTTCGAGCGCCGCAAGACCCGCAAGACCTACATTGCCGACGTCTGGGGCCGCCTGGACGCAGACACCGGCGAGGTTGACCTGCCGCTGATTTGTGACTGGCCCAACCGCCCGAAACAGATGGTGTGCTTCGACAACGGCAAGGCGGCATTGACGAGGTGGGAGGTCATCGGCCGGACCGAAGAGACGACACGCGTCAGGCTCTTTCCCCATACCGGCCGTTCGCATCAATTGCGGGTGCATATGCTGGCGCTGGGACATCCGATCCTCGGCGACCGGTTTTATGCCGAAGGTGATGCGCTGGCGGCATCGGGCCGCCTGTCGCTTCATGCGGAGAGCCTTGAGCTTCATCATCCAAGCGGCGGCGAACGGGTCACGTTCCGCTCACGGTGTCCGTTCTAGATCGCTTTTTCCCCCAGCGTTTCCATCGTCCGCAGCCAGCGGCCGACCTGTGCCGGTTCGGCGTGTTCGACCATGCCGAACACCGTTGATCTGACCGGCTTGAACCCGACGAAACCGAGGATGTTCCGCTTCAGGCTCTTCAGGCTGTGCGCGCCGTACCAGAGCCTGTAGGCGAGGGCCGGCATGCCTGCGGTCAGGATGATCCGTGCTGATTTTCCGCGCATCTTGCCCTTTGGCCAGCGGTCGTCCGCAGAGCGTTCGAACGCGGTGTCGTAGTGAAGAAGCTGTTCCAGAAATCCCTTGGTGTAAGCCGGCAGCGTTCCGAGCCAGAGCGGATAGATCAGCACGAGATGATCTGCGTCCAGAAGAGCGTCGCGCGCTGGCCTGACGGCCTCGGGGCTCGGTTCATCGGTAAAATCCGACGGTTTGCGCAGAAGGGGAAAGTCGAGATCCGCGATGCGGACGAGTTTCAAGCGGTGCCCCGCGCGTTCCGCACCGGCGGCATAAGCGTGCGCGAGCGCGTGACACAGATGGCCGTCGTCGGGATCAGGGTGACCGTCGAGTATCAGGATGGTTTTCATGAGACCTCCTGTCGGTTTCAGAACGGCTGCAGGCAGGTCTCAATGATAGCGTGAAGTCACGTCGTCGCGTTGATCTGGATCAGGCGGGTTGTCCGGAGGGGACGGGTAGCTTCAGCCCTGGCCGACGCGGCCAAGGCCCTCGCGGGCGATCTTGTTGGAGTTGTCCAGCGACATGGCGCGCGAATAGTTGCGGCGGGCGTCCTTGGGCTTGCCGAGAAGTTCCAGCGCGAGACCGCGATTTGCCCAGGCAATCGCTGATTCCCGGTCGAGATTTACGGCCATGGACAGGTCTTCGAACGCTGCATTCGGGTCGTTCACCGCGAGATAGGAAATGCCCCGGGCGATATAGGGTGCGCTTGCCTTCGGGTTCAGGCCGATGGCCGTGGCGAAGTCCTCGATGGCAAGACTGTCCTGCTTCTGAGCCTGGTAGATCAGGCCCCGGTTGTAGAAGGCGCGGGCGTCACTGCTGTCGCGGGCGATCACGGAATTGAAGTCGGCGAGCGCAGCGTTGTAGTTGCCCTGCTGGCGATAGATGTTGCCGCGGCCGACATAGGCGACGTCATAGTCGGGCTTGATATTGATGGCGCGCGTATAGTCCGAAACGGCCAGGTCGTTCTTGCCCTGGCGGCGATAGACGAGCGCCCTGTTGGCATAGGTCTGGTAGGACTGGGGATTGAGCTGCAGGGCGCGGTTGAAATCCTCGATCGCCTGGTCGAGTTTGCCGGCCTGGCCGTAGGCGATGCCACGTGTGCTGTAGGCCGTTGCGTCCGAGGGGTTCGATTCGATCACGGCCGTCAGCGAGGCAATGTTGGTCGAAGATCCGGCCGACTTGTTGACTGGCACGTCATCATAAACGCCGGCGGTGTTACACGCGGCCAGGAGCGTTGCAAAGGCGAACAGGGTCGCGTGTGGCAGGAAGTTGCGCATGCGGCACATATGCTCTCTGACATTCAAGCGTTCGGACATGCCGTTCATCGACCTCCAATAGGGCGGGAATGTGGCTGCCGTTGCCCTACGGTGTTTCCGTCCGGCAAATTCTTTGTAAAACGCCGTAAGGCCGACCGTGAACCCGGTCGGCCTTACGGCAAATCTGCAAAAGAGAAGAGGCCTTTCAGCCGGGTGCACTCGAGCCGCGACTAGCGGCGAGCGGACTTGCCCGGAAGCAGACCTTCACGCTGTGCACGCTTGCGGGCCAGCTTGCGCGCGCGGCGCACGGCTTCGGCCTTCTCACGGGCTTTTTTCTCGGACGGCTTTTCGAAGTGGCCGCGAAGTTTCATTTCACGGAAGATGCCTTCGCGCTGCATCTTTTTCTTCAGCGCCTTGAGCGCCTGATCGACATTGTTGTCGCGAACCAAAACCTGCACGCGTTTTTTCCTGTTCTCGATGCCCTGCGACAGACCCGCAGGCAAATTAAAACCTTGATTAAAGACGCCTTGCCAGCCCTTCAATCGATCGTCCCGAACTCACAGCGTGACGTGCCGATGCAGCACCAGGCTGCCATGCATTCACTTGTGTACAGAGACTTAATCGCCGCTGACGCGTCGCTCACATGAGGGCGGTACATACCAGAGGAGGCACCACCTGTCCACAGCCATTCGCAAATAATCCGGGCGAAATCAGACCCTGCACCATGTGCCGGACCAGAAGAAAGATGGACACAAGAGCGATTGAAGACTAGGGTCAGGCCCCATTTATTTGGATGAATTGGTAAGGATGAATTTGTTCGGATACGAGGCGCAAAGCTGCAGGAAACCGTCCGGTTTCCAAAGATTTGCAAAGACGTTGCCGGGCAAATTCACCCTATCCCTACGGGACGCAAAAACGGCTTCGATCTGCACCGTCAAACCGCTCAACCGGGCAGGAAGCCCGCTTGTCGCGCTTTTCCTTGCAGCTCATTGCCGTTTGCTGCGCCAATTCAACCAAATTAATGAGTCCTGACCCTAGAGGTGATTTTCTCACCAGAACCCAAATGCCTCGTTCAAGAAGGCGGTTCAACGCCCCGTTTGTTGGAGGAAACAATGGCGCATCCCGCGTCACGGGAACCTGTTCCAGCGCAGTCGAAGTCGTTGTGGCAGAGCGATATCCTGCCGACGCTTTCGCTCGGCATGCCGCTTGCCGGTGCGCAATTGGCGCAGATCGCCATCAACACCACCGACGTCCTGATGATCAGCCGCCTCGGAGCCGTGGAGCTTGCCGCCTCCGTGCTGGCGTTCAATTTCTACATGCTCCTGTGGTTCTTCGGCATGGGTATCCTCCAGGCGGTCATTCCGCTTGCGGCGCGAGCGCGCGGTCAGCGGCGGCCCCGTGACTTGCGGCGCGCGGTCCGCATGGGGTTCTGGATCTCCGTGATTTTCTGTATGCCGGTCTGGATCATCCTGTTCTTCACCGAATCGATCCTTTTGTTGCTCGGCCAGGAGCCGGAACTGGCACGGCTTGCGGGCATCTACATGCAGGTTCTGCAATGGACCATGCTGCCGGCGCTGCTGATCATGGCCATCCGGGGGTTCCTGACCGTCATGGAGCGCACCCAGGTCGTGCTTTGGGCAACGATAGCCGGCGCGGTTGCCAACGCCATCCTGGATTACCTGCTCATCTTCGGACATCTCGGATTTCCGAGGCTGGAACTTGTCGGCGCGGGTTTCGCGTCCGTTCTCAGTGCAACGACCACGTTCCTGTTCCTGCTCGGCTATGCACTGCTGCATCCGAAACTGCGCCGGTACAATCTTCTCGGCCGCATCTGGCGCTCCGACTGGCCGGTCTTTTTCCAGATCCTCCGGCTTGGTACGCCGATCGGGCTGACGATCGTGGCGGAAGGGTCGCTGTTCACGGCCTCGGCCATCATGATCGGCTGGCTGGGCACCGTGCCGCTGGCCGCGCACGGCATCGCGCTTCAGATCGCATCGATCACGTTCATGGTGCCCGTCGGGCTCTCCATGGCAGCGATGACGCGTGTCAGCCTAGCGGCCGGCCGCGGTGACCGGGCGGGTATAGGACGGGCCGGGTGGACATCGCTCTGGGTCACCACGTTCTTCATGGTGTGCTTTGCGATTGTCTTCTGGACGATCCCCGAGACATTGATCGGGCTCTATCTCGATTTTTCAGATCCGGAAGCGCTGGAGGTTCTTGCCTACGGCGTTTCCTTCCTGCTGGTCGCGGCGCTGTTCCAGCTTGCCGACGGCGGGCAGATCATCGGCGTGAACAATCTGCGCGGTCTGGGGGACACGGCAATACCCTTGCTTTATGCGCTGTTCGGCTACTGGGTCGTCGGCATCAGCCTGTCCCTCGGGCTCGGCTTCCTGGCCGGCTGGGGCGGCGTCGGCGTCTGGCTCGGACTTGCCGGAGGCCTGGCAAGTGTTGCGCTGCTGGCAAACTACCGCTTTGCGCGCCGGGAAGAGCTGGGTCTGGTCAGGATCTAGGGTCAGGACTCATTAATTTGGTTGAATTGGCGCAGCAAACGGCAATGAGCAGCAAGGAAAAGCGCGACAAGCGGGCTTCCTGCCCGGTTGAGCGGTTTGACGAAGCAGATCGAAGCCGGTTTTGCGTCCCGTAGGGATAGGGTGAATTTGCCCGGCAACGTCGTTGCAAACCCTTGAAAACCGGACGGTTTCCTGCAGCTTTGCGCCTCGTATCCGAACAAATTCATCCCTACCAATTCATCCAAATTAATGGGTCCTGACCCTAGGATCAGTCCGATTTCGGTGTGATCCGGTTGACGTGCCCCATCTTGCGGCCTGCACGGGTTTCGGACTTGCCGTAAAGATGAAGCCGGGCACCGGGGTCCTTCAGGACGTCCGTCCAGGTGTCGGCTTCGAAGCCGATCAGGTTTTCCATGACGGCGTCCGAATGCCGTTCCGCAGAGCCGAGCGGCCAGCCCGCGACGGCACGGATATGCTGGTCGAACTGCGATGTCAGGCAGGCGTCCTGCGTCCAGTGGCCGGAATTGTGAACCCGCGGCGCGACTTCGTTGACGAGAAGCTTTTCGCCGGTCTCGTCCCGGACAAGAAACATCTCGACGCCCATGACACCGACATAATCCAGCCCGTGGACAATCTTTTCGGCCATCTGACGGGCTGTCTCCGCGGTCCGGGCCGACACGCCGGCGGGCACCGTGGAGGTCTTGAGAATATGGTTTTCATGGTGATTGCGTGCAATGTCGAAGCTGCGGGATGCGCCGTCAAGATCACGGGCGACAATGACGGAGACCTCGCATTCGAAAGGGATCAGCGCCTCAAGGACAGCGGGTACGGCACCGATCCTGTCAAATGCACCCTCCGCATCGCCCGGTTCCCGGATCATCAGCTGGCCCTTGCCGTCATAGCCGAAGCGCCGGGTTTTCAGAACGCCCTTGCCGCCGAACTCCTTCAGGGCGCTGTCCAGGTCCGATTGTGAACCGATATCCGCGAAACCGGCGATCGCGATGCCGGTCTCCGACAGGAACCGTTTTTCAAAGAGACGGTCCTGGGACACTTCCAGCGCGCGCGCACCGGGGCGCACCGGAACCCTCGCATCCAGATGCGCGGCGGTCGGTCCGGGCACGTTCTCGAATTCGTAGGTGACGACCGAAACGGCATCCGCAAACCGGTTGAGCGCATCGATGTCCTCGTAGGGCGCAATGGTGAAGGTGGCGCTCACGTCGAAGGCGGGGCTGTGCGGGTCAGGGCAGTAAATGTGGGTCTTCAGTCCGAGACTGGCCGCAGACTGAGCAAGCATGCGGCCGAGCTGGCCTCCGCCAAGTATGCCGACGGTGTCGCCCGGGCCTAGCCGTTTGTCGCTCATCTTCGAAGTCTCGCGTTTTCTGGTTTCAGATGTCGTCTGCCGGAAACTCGGCGACGTCCGCCGTGCGTTCGGTGCGATAGGCGTCAAGTGCCGCCTCGATTGCAGGGTCGCCGAGGGCGAGCACGGCGGCGGCAAGCAGCCCGGCATTCGTAGCCCCGGCCTTGCCGATGGCGAGGGTACCGACCGGAATGCCGCCGGGCATCTGCACGATCGACAGCAGGCTGTCCTCACCGGACAGGGTGCGGCTCTCGACGGGAACGCCGAACACGGGCAGCGGGGTCAGCGCGGCCGTCATACCGGGAAGATGCGCTGCGCCGCCGGCCCCGGCAATGATCACCTTGAAGCCTTCCGCCTTTGCGCCCGTGGCGAAATCATACATGCGCTGAGGCGTGCGGTGCGCCGAGACGATCCGGGCTTCGTAGCTGACGCCGAGCTGGTCGAGCGTTTCGGCCGCGTGTTTCATCGTCGGCCAGTCCGACTGGCTTCCCATAATGATCGCGACATCCGCATTTGCCATTGCTTGCTCCACATGCCCGGGGCTCAGAAAGGCGCGGAGTATAGGCAGAGCGGCCAGCATCGCAACCCCGGAAAGGCGCGGATGCCAACAAAAACGCCGGCGACCGGTTCAACCGGGCTGATCCACCCCTCGCAAGGCTTATGCAATGATGTCCGGGAAAAGCTGATCCTCGAGTGCGGAGATACGATCCTTGATCAGCAGTTTCTTCTTCTTGAGGCGCTGCAGCTGCAGGACGTCATGGTTTGATGTTGCCGCAAGCGCCTCCACGGCGACGTCAAGGTCCCTGTGTTCCTGACGAAGCTGCGCAAGCTCCATTCGCAATGCATCCGTGTCCATTTGGCCCTCTGTTCCCCAACGCCCAGGAATCAAGTCCTAGTCCATTTTGCCCGTCGCGGGCAAGATAGCATCTTTCGCGCCCGCCAACCTGCCGATGGCCACGATGCGAGGCGGGATGGCTCCACAATTGTCCAATAATTGTTCACAGCGTGATTTCCTCAGCCGGCGAAGTAAACAGGCGCGATTATCGTGCGATTTTAGACAGTTAATCGACGGGCGTTCTTTAGGGTTTTCTAAGGATAGATGCACGAATGCATATTTTGTCGGCGAAATGGATCAGATATGCGGATTCTGCAATCGACAAGGCGAGATTTCATGTGGCACGATGGTAATGTTGAGCCAACAGACAGGAGGTTTATCCATGTCAATGCAGTCGCATCTCGAAGAACTTGAGCGCCGTCACGCGGAAATGAAGCGCAAAATCGAAGACGCTCTGATGCACCCGAGTACAGACTCACTGGAATTGGCCGACATGAAACGACAAAAGCTCAAGATCAAGGACGAGATTGAGCGAATAAGGCATGACAAGACGCTTCACTAGACAGTTTATAACTGTTTGAGGAAGGTTTGGATCGCCGCACAATGTGCGGCGATTTTGTTTTATCTCACAGCTGTTTCGCCTGCTCGCGCAGGGCAAACTTCTGGATCTTGCCGGTCGAAGTCTTCGGCAACTCGCAAAAGACCACCGTTTTGGGCGCCTTGAAACTGGCCATGTGTTCCCGGCAAAAGGCGATCAAGTCCGCTTCCGTGACCGTCGAGCCGCCGGCGAGCTCGACGAAGGCGCATGGTGTTTCCCCCCATTTCTCGTCGGGCCGGGCGACCACCGCCGCCGCCTGGACATCCGGGTGCTTGTAAAGCACATCTTCCACCTCGATCGAGGAGATGTTCTCACCGCCCGAAATGATGATGTCCTTGGACCGGTCCTTGAGCTGGATATAGCCGTCCGGGTGCATGACGCCGAGATCGCCGGAATGAAACCAGCCGCCTTCAAAGGCGCTCGCGGTTGCGTCCGGGTTCTTCAGGTAGCCTTTCATGACGACATTGCCGCGGAACATGACCTCGCCGAGGGTGGCGCCGTCAGCCGGGACCGGGGCAAGCGTCTCAGGGTCGAGCACCTTCAGGTCCTCCAGCGCGACATAGCGGACCCCCTGGCGTGCCTTTTTCTGGGCCTGCTGTTCCAGCGGCAGGACGTCCCAGTCCGATTTCCAGTCATTGACGACGGCGGGACCGTAGACCTCGGTCAGACCGTAAAGGTGGGTGACGTTAAAGCCGGCCGTTTTCATGGCCGCAAGCACGCTTTCGGGCGGCGGGGCAGCCGCGGTGAAGAACTCGACCTCACGCTCCAACTCGCGTTTCTGGTCCGGTGTTGCATTCAGGAGCGTGGACATGATGATCGGCGCGCCGCACAGGTGGGTGACATTCTCATCGGCGATCAGGTCCCACATGGACTGCGGGCGCACCCAGCGGAGGCAGACATGCGTTCCGGCGACGATGGAGATCGACCAGGGAAAACACCAGCCGTTGCAGTGAAACATCGGCAGGGTCCACAGATAGACCGGGTGCTTTGCCATGGATGCGGTGATCACGTTGGCCTGCGCGAGCAGGTAGGCGCCGCGGTGGTGGTAGACGACGCCCTTGGGGTTTCCGGTCGTCCCCGACGTGTAGTTGAGCGTGATCGCATCCCATTCGTCGTCCGGCAACGACCAGTCGAACGCGGGATCTCCAGACTGCACGAACTCTTCATAGTCGGTCGTGCCCAGGCGCTCGCCGTCCTGCGGGAATTCCGGATCGGAATAGTCGATGACCACCGGTTCGACCGCGGCAATCGACAGGGCCTCCTTCACGACAGGGGCATATTCGCGGTCCGTGATCAGGACCTTGCAGTCGGCATGGTCGAGCTGAAAGGCAATGATGGCGGCATCCAGACGGGTGTTCATGGAGTGCAGCACCGCCCCGGTCATCGGCACGCCATAGTGGGCTTCGAGCATCGGCGGCACGTTGGAAAGCATCACGCTGACCGTGTCGTTCTTGCCGATGCCAAGTCCCGACAAGGCCGAGGCAAGCTGACGGGAGCGGCGGTAGAAGGTCCGGTAATCGGTGCGCTGGGCGCCGTGAACGATGGCGATCTTTTCCGGAAAGACGTCGGCCGCACGCGCCAGAAAGCTGAGCGGAGACAGCGCAGCGAAGTTTGCAGTGTTCTTGTCGAGCCCCTGTTCGAAGGGGCTGAGGCCGGCATCCATAACTATCCTCCCAGCTATTGCCCTGTTTTGACTATCAAATCCGGAAATGCCGGTCTGCGCAATCTCCCGTGTGAATTTGGTGCGGGCTAGGAAAGCAGGTTGGTGAGACCGTCATAGGTCAGCTTGGTGCCGATCAGGCCCATGAAGACGTAGATGAGCTTGTAGAAGGTTTCCGCATTGATGATCCTGATCAGCCGCACGCCGGCAAGGGTTGCGACAAGGGCAAGCGGCATGAGCACCGCCGACGTGGCAAGGTTCGTGGTGTCGAACTGACCGAGCAGGAAATACGGGACGACCTTGATGGCGTTGACCGCGGCAAAGAAGATGACGGCCGTGCCGGCGAACAGCAGCTTCGGCATTCTGAGCGGTACGGTGTACATCTGATAGGGCGGCCCGCCTGTATGACTGATGAAGCTGGTGAACCCGGCAACACCGCCCCAGAAGAAACCCCATGCAGGTTTGTGTCCGCTTGCGGTTTCCTGCTTGCGCCGTTTGAAAACATAATCCGCAACGAAGGCGAGTGAGGTCACGCCCACCAGAAGGGTGATGAAATTGTCGTTGACCCAGGCCGCCGCCGCCCAGCCGATGACGATGCCGACGACGGCGGCAGGCAGCATGATGGCAAGGCAGGTCCAGTCCGCACGTCCGCGATAGGCGAGCAGCGCAACGACATCCATCAGGAGGAGGATCGGCAACATGATCCCGGCCGCCTGAATGGGGGAAATCGCCAGGGTCAGGATCGGAACCGCCAGCATGGCCAGCGTGCCGCCGAAGCCGCCCTTGGAAAGACCGACGAGAATGACGGCCGGAAAAGCGGCGAAATAGAACCAGGGATCGGTAATCGGTGACATGGGACGGAAAGCTGTCTCGGGTGCTGGGCAGGAGGGCGGAAACAAGCACGCCAGAGAGATTACGTAAAGACCCGACCACCTAATTGCTTACGCCAGGCCACTTGCATTTCCGCATTGTCTTACAGCAGTGTAGTCACAAATTGCCGAGGCGGCTGTTCGGGAGGATTTGACATGGCAAGCCGGTATCACGAGGTCTACCAGGGCTGGAAAGACGATCCGGAGGGTTTCTGGAAGTCTGCGGCCGCCGAAATCGACTGGATTTCCACGACGGACACGGTCTTCGATCCGGACCAGGGACAATACGGCCGATGGTACCCGGACTGGGAGTGCAACACCTGTTACAACTGCCTCGACCGGCACGTGGAGCGCGGCCGCCCCGGCCAGCCCGCGCTGATCTACGACAGCCCGATTACCGGCAAAAAGGCGACCTACACGTTTGAGGAACTGCTCGACGAGGTCGAGGCCTTTGCGGCCGTTCTCGCCGACAAGGGACTGACAAAGGGCGACCGGGCGATCATCTACATGCCCATGATCCCGCAGGCGGTGATGGCGATGCTCGCCTGCGCGCGTCTTGGCGTCATTCACTCCGTCGTCTTCGGAGGATTTGCGGCCAACGAACTGGCGACCCGGATCGATGACGCTTCTCCCAAGGCGATCATCGCGGCCTCCTGCGGCATTGAGCCCGGGCGCGTGATTGCCTACAAACCGCTTGTCGACCAGGCGATCGAATTGTCCGCGCACAAGCCGGACTCCTGTTTCGTGTTCCAGCGCGAGGAACTGGCCGCGGAGATGACGGAAGGCCGGGATCACGATCTCGGACGCCTCATGGACGAGGCCAGGGCGGCGGGACGGACGGTCGCTCCGGTGCCCGTCAAGGCGACGGACCCGCTTTACATTCTCTACACGTCCGGCACGACCGGGCAGCCGAAAGGGGTTGTCCGGGACAATGGCGGGCACATGGTCGCCCTGAAATGGTCGATGAGCAATCTCTACGACATCCAGCCGGGTGAGGTGTTCTGGGCGGCATCGGATGTGGGCTGGGTCGTCGGCCATTCGTATATCTGCTACGCACCGCTGCTGCACGGCTGCACGACGGTGCTGTTCGAAGGCAAGCCGGTCGGCACGCCGGACGCCGGTGTCTTCTGGCGCGTCATATCGGAACACAATGTCGTGTCGCTGTTCACGGCACCAACGGCCTTCCGGGCGATCCGCAAGGAGGACCCCGAAGGCGAGCTGATCAAGAAGTATGATCTGTCTCAATACCGGTCGCTGTTCCTCGCGGGCGAGCGTGCCGACCCTGAAACGGTCAACTGGGCGATCGATCAGCTGCAGGTGCCGGTGATCGACCACTGGTGGCAGACCGAAACCGGGTGGTGCATCGTCGGCAATCCGCTCGGCCTCGGCCAGTTGCCGGTCAAACCTGGGTCTCCGACGGTGCCGATGCCGGGCTACGACGTCCAGGTGCTTGACGATGCCGGACATCCGCTGGGGGCGAACACGCTGGGCAACATCGTGGTGAAACTGCCGCTGCCACCGAGTGTTCTGCCGACCCTGTGGAACGCGGATCAACGATTCTTCGATGCCTACCTTGCCGAGTTCCCCGGCTACTACAAGACGTCGGATGCCGGCATCATCGACGAGGACGGATACCTCTCGATCATGGCGCGGACCGACGACATCATCAACGTCGCCGGACACCGCCTGTCCACCGGCGGCATGGAAGAGGTTCTGGCAACGCATCCCGATGTTGCCGAATGCGCCGTCATCGGGATTGCGGACAAGCTGAAAGGGCAGCTGCCCTGCGGGTTCGTGGTGCTGAAATCGGGCGTCGACCGTGATCATGCCGATATCGAGCGTGAACTCGTCAAACTGGTACGCGAAAAGATCGGGCCGGTCGCGGCCTTCAAGATCGCCATCACGGTGGAGCGGCTGCCGAAGACGCGGTCGGGCAAGATCCTGCGGGGGACGATGCGTCAGATTGCCGATGGTGAAAGCTACAAGATGCCGGCGACGATCGACGATCCGGCGATTCTGGATGAAATCACTGACGCGTTGAAATCACACGGGATTTCCGCCTGACAAGCGAAAGTTCCGCTACTGGAGGACCTCATCGGCCATCGACAGCGCCGGTTTTGAGACTTATGGTCGGGCCGTCGCGGGCGCGTTCCTGCGCCGCTTTTGGTCAGTAAACCGTGAGGTTTTTCGTGTCTTTGGAAAATAAGGTTGCGATCGTTACCGGTGGAGCCAGAGGGATCGGTTTCGCCATCGCCAAACGCTTTGTGAGCGACGGAGCCAAGGTGGTCGTCGCCGACATCGACGACGCGGCGGGCGAGGAAACGGTCGAAGATCTCGGCAGCCTCGGGGATGTGACATATATCCACTGCAATGTCGGTGAACGTCTGGATGTTCGCAACATGGTGGCCGAAACACTCAACGGCTATGGCGACATCGACATCCTGGTCAACAATGCGGGCATCGTCGGCGGCGCCGACTTTCTCGAATTGGAAGAAGAAGATTTCGACCGGATTCTCGCGGTCAACCTGAAGGGGGCCTTCCTGTGCTCCCAGGCGGTTGCCCGGCACATGGTCGAGAAAGTCGAAAACGGCGGCGAACCCGGCTGCATCATCAACATGTCGTCGATCAACTCGGTTCTCGCGATCCCGAACCAGATTCCCTACTGCGTGTCCAAGGGTGGCGTGTCGCAACTGACCAAGGTCACCGCGCTGGCGCTGGCGCCCCATGGCATCCGGGTCAACGCAATCGGACCGGGATCAATCATGACGGACATGCTGGCGGCGGTGAACAGCGATCCGGCGGCGAAAAAACGCGTGATGTCACGGACACCGCTTCAGCGCATCGGCGAACCTTCCGAAATTGCCGGAGTTGCCGCGTTTCTCGCGTCGCGTGACGCCAGCTACGTTACCGGCCAGACGATCATGGCCGACGGCGGAAGAATGCCGCTCAACTACACCGTTGCGGTTCCCGACGACGACTGACGCGTGATGCCTGCCGTCGCAGGCAACGACGATCCCTTCATGGGATGGCCGCCGGTGTCCGCCGGCGGCCATTTTTCTTTCGGGGTCGTCTTCGTGGCCGTCTTCGTCTCCGGGGCCGGCCGGTCAGTTGATCTCCTGAACCTTCATGACGAGATCGGGCCAGTTTCTCTGGTTCTCGATGTCATGTTCCAGCCCTTGCTCGTCGGCGATGGTGAAGCGTTTGACGGCAGGTGTCTTGCTGGTCGCCTGGTAGAGCCAGTAGGCCTCGGCCTTGAGCGCGTCCTGGATCGGACGGTCGATGGATTCATAGACCATCTGCTTGCAGGCATTGATGGACTCGGCGGGGAAGCTGGCGATGCGTTTTGCCAGATTGTCCACGTAAGCGCCGATCTCGTCCGGCTCCAGCGCCTTGTTGATCGTGCCCATTGCTTCCGCCTCGTCGGCGTCGAAGTCACGGGCGCTGAGGATGATTTCAAGAGCCCGGCCCAGACCTGTCTGACGCGCCATTCGCGAAGCGCCGCCGCCACAGGGCAGGATGCCCATGCCGACTTCCATCTGCATGAACTTGAATTTGCCGCGGGCGGCAAAGCGCATGTCGAGCGCCAGCGCCAGTTCGTGGCCGCCGCCGCGCGCGAACCCTTCCAGCTTGGCGATGGTCGCCTGCGGTACCTTGCTGATGCGTTCGCACACCGCCTGAAGGTCGAGAAGCTCGGCCTCGTCGCGGGAAACCGCCTCGGTGGACATGTCCTTCAGAAGTTCCGTGTCGTAGTGGCAGACCCAGATCTCGGGGTTCGCGGACTGGAAGACGACCACCTTGGTTTCCCGGTCTCTCTCGAGCCGCATGGCCAGGCTGTTCAGGTCGGCCAGCATTTCCTGACCCTGCACGTTCACGGTGCCGAAATCGAAGGTCACCGTTGCGATAGCGTTTTCCACCTTCACGTCGAAGGTTGTGAAATTGTCGTATTTCATCGAGACGATCCTTGTCCAAAAGCGATGCTTGGGTGCGTTCCCGGCAGACATATCCAGGACGGTTCGGCGCTCGGGGAAGAGTTCAGCGCCTCACGACAGAACATCTAATTCAATCGGGCATTGGACTTAATCCGGCAAAAATTGGTTTCAGAATTCGGATTTTGTTATGAATAGAGACTCAAGTCCCGGATTGGCAGACGCCAGCTGCAGCAGCCGGCTTCAGTCCCGGCATCGGATCCTAGCCAGGTGCCGCATTCACCCGGTGTCGGGCCGACGCTGTAAGGGGCCGTTCAACAAGGCGAAAAGGACCGAGCTGATGGATACGGATTGCATAAGGCTCTTCGTCCTTGCGGCCGACATGCTGAACATCAGCGCGGCAGGGCGTGAGCTCGGGCTGGCGCAGGCGGTGGCGAGCGCGCGCTTGTCCAAGCTGGAAAAGCAGGTCGGTTCCGACCTGTTGCACCGGTCGACACGCAAGGTGTCCCTGTCGCTGGAAGGAGCGGAGTTTCTTCCCTATGCCCGGGAAATACTGGCCCAGGAGGACGCCTTTCTCGCGGCGCAGGGGCATCACGGCAGAGAGGTCAAGGGGACGTTGCGCTTTGCGGCACCGAGTTCGTTCACGCAGCTGTTCATTGCTCCGGTCCTCGGCGAGTTTCTCGACCGGTATCCGAAAATCGATCTTCAGCTGCGGCTGTCCGACACGCAGATGGACCTGATCGAGGGGGCGTTCGATCTGGCGTTGCGCAACTACGCGATCGAAGACAGCAGCCTGAGAGCGCGCAAGCTGTCCGACGACAGACGTATTCTGTGTGCATCGCCCGGTTATCTGTCCCAACATGAGTTTCCGGCGACACCTGAAGACCTGCGCAGGCATCGGCTACTGGTTTTCCGGGATGGCCCGCCGCGGAAGCTGGAGGCACAGGAGACCGGGGCCGCTGCCATGTTCCCTCCGGCGGGTTCCGAAAACCGCCTGGTTTTCGACGACGGTACCTGCATGCGGGTTGCCACCGTGAACGGGGCGGGCATCTCCATGAATTCGGTTTGGAGCGTCCACGACGATCTCAGGAAAGGAACGCTGGTTCGGGTTCTGCCGGACTACGAAGTCCGGGACGGATCGGCCGTATGGCTTGTTTATCCGCGTTCGAACGTGCTCACCGCGAAGGTCCGCGTCTTTATCGATTTCCTGATCGAGAAGATCGGCAAGCCTCCGGTCTGGGAAGCCTGAAACCGGCCCGCAAAGGCCGCGATGTTCAGGCCAGTTGCTTTTGCGATTCCGCACCGAACTGCAGGCGTGCGAGCTTGGCGTAGAGACCGTCGGCGGCACTCAGTTCCGCGTGCGTGCCCGTTTCGACGATCCGGCCGTCTTCCATGACCACGATCCTGTCGGCCTTCAAGACGGTGGCAAGGCGGTGAGCGATGACAAGCGTCGTGCGGCCTTCCATCAACCGTTCGAGGGCTTTCTGGACGAGATTTTCGCTCTCGGCATCGAGCGCACTGGTCGCCTCGTCCAGCAGCAGCACCGGAGCATTTCTGAGAACGGCTCGGGCAATGGCGATCCGCTGGCGCTGACCGCCGGACAGCGTGATCCCGCGTTCGCCGACAAGGGTGTCATAGCCGTCGGTCATGTTCTCGATGAACGGGGCGGCCAGCGCGGCATTGGCGGCAGCGACAATTTCGTCGCGCGAGGCGTCGGGCCGGCCGTAGGCGATGTTCTCGGCAACGGATGCGCCGAAGATTGCGGTGTCCTGCGGAACGAGCGCGATATGACTGCGCAGATCCACCGGGTCGAGGTCCTGAAGCGCGACGCCATTCAGGCGAATGACGCCTGATGTCGGGTCGTAATACCGCATCAGCAGGCTGAAGAGCGTCGACTTTCCGGCGCCGGAAGGACCGACGACGGCGACGGTTTCTCCCGGCGTCACCTCAAGGGTCAGATCCCGCACCACGGGCATGGTCTCGCTGTTGCGGTAGGCGAAAGAGACGTCCTGGAAGGAAATGGCGCCCTGCGTGGTTTCCGGCAGCTTCGCGGGAACCGCAGGCGCCTTGATTTCAGGCTCGATTTCAAGAAGTTCGGACAGCCGTTCCGCTGCGCCGGCTGCCTGGGACAATTCCCCCCAGACCTCGGAAAGCGCGGCCAGAGATCCTGCGGCCAGGATGGAATAGAGCAGGAACTGGCTGAGTTCACCACCGGTGATCCGGCCTGCGAACACGTCGCTGGCACCGATCCACAAAACGGCGACGATGCTGGAGCCGATGACGAAAATGGCAAAACCGGTGAGGGCGGCCCGTGCCACGATCGCCTGGCGTGCGGCAGTGAAGGCTGTTTCGATGGCGGATGTGTAGCGGTTGGCGCTGCGCTGTTCGTGCGTGAAGGCCTGTATCGTGCGGACGGAGCCCAGCATTTCACTTGCATAGGCGGATGCATCGGCGAGCGTGTCCTGGGCAAAGCGGGATCTTTTGCGCACCTTTCTGCCGAACCCAAGCACCGGGACAAGAATGACGGGGATGGCAGCGAGTACAAAAACCGAAAGACGCGGGCTGGTGACCACCATCATGACGGACGCGCCTGCAAACATGATCAGGTTGCGCATGGCGAGCGACGCGCTCGCGCCGAACGCTGCCTTGATCTGGGTGGTGTCGGCTGTCAGGCGCGACAGGATTTCGCCGGATTTTGCGCTGTCGTAGAAAGACGGGCTGAGTCGGGTCATGTGGTCGAAGACGTCCGACCGGACTTCGGCAACGACGCGCTCTCCGAGCCACATGACCAGGAAATAGCGGATGGAGCTGGCCATCGCCAGGGCACAGACGACCCCGATCAGAACGGCAAAGTAGGAATTGACCAGGGCAGGATCGTCCGCTCCGAAGCCATAGTCGATCATCCGGCGAACGGCTGCCGGCAGCACAAGCGTGATCACGGCTGCGGAGAAAAGCGCCGCGATGGCTGCCGCCACCATGCCCCGGTGTTTGGTGAGATAAGGCAACAGGCGCGTCAGCGGCCGCAGCGAGCGCCGGGTTCGTTTCTCGTTTTCGTCAAGCTCTGATGCAATCGCGTCCGCCAACCGGCCTCTCCTCCTTGTCCGCGCCGTCCGGCGCGGTCCCATCCGTCTTTATCATGTTCTATCGCGTGTACAATGCCTGTGGTATTGCTGCGCGCGACGCAATTTGCCGTAAAGCGGGGGCCGCGTCCTTGATCAAAGCCAAAGCCCGATTGCAGGAATTTGCCCCTTGTCTTGCCTGCCGCCTTGAGGTATATCCCCGCCTCAGTTTCTGAGGGCGGCGTCCGCATCCGGATCGGCGGCCCTTTATCTCGTTTTGCGCCCGACGCTTCGGCTTTCCGTGAAAGCCGGACTTGGCGCCTGAAAGGACCGGTCATGAAAGCGGATATTCATCCCGACTATCACACCATCAAGGTCGTCATGACCGATGGTACCGAATTTACCACCCGTTCCACCTACGGTGCGGAAGGCGACACACTGCAGCTGGACATCGACCCGACGTCCCATCCGGCGTGGACCGGCGGCGACCGTCAGTTGATGGACCGCGGCGGCCGCGTGTCCCGCTTCAAGAACAAGTTTGCAGGTTTCCTCGGCTCCTAAGTGCCGCAGCAACCGCGCAGAACATGAAAACCCGGCCAGTGGCCGGGTTTTTTGTTTTATGACGTGTGGCATGCGGAGCTGGCAGACGCACTCATTCAGACAAAAAAGCCGCCTCGCGGCGGCCTTCTCAATTCAATTCAGGCTGAGCCCGATCAACCCAGTTTGGCGAATGCCGCGTGGAGCTGGTTGAGCTGCGAGGCGACCGGATTGTCGTTGATGGCCGCTTCTTCGACCGTTTCTTCCTCGCCCTTGCGGTAAAGCATCTTGTCGAGATGCACGACGCGCTCCTGCAAGCGGGTGGAGCGTTCGATCAGGTCACGCAGCGTGTGCGGGAGTTCGTCCCAGGAAGGGCCACCGGTCGCGCTGCTGAGTTTGTCGAGCCGTACCTTGTTCTTTTCGCTTCCCGCCTGTTCGCGGGACATTTCGCCTTCATTGACGGCGCGCTGGAGCAGGAGCCAGGATGCCAGCTGCATCAGGCGGGTGGTCAGACGCATGGACTCGGTCGCATAGGCAAGCGATGCAGGGCGCGGCAGTTGCTTGGCTTCTTCCCGGCCTTCGCCGTCGAGATACATGGCGGTCTCCTCGACGAGAGACATGCCTTCCTGAAACAGGTTCTGGAAGTTGTCCGAGTTTGCAAGATGGTGAGCAATGTGCACCGCACTTGCAGGACCTTCGGCTTTTTTCTTGTCTTCCGTCATGGGATAACTACGCCTCATCTACTCTTCCGGTTCCAAGCGCGTCCGCCTTGTGTGTCCCGTGTCGAAACATCTTGCCAAAGATGTCCCGTATCGGAACGGAACGCGCTGTCATGCCATCTACCGAGCAAGCGTCATGCCAGACGGCCGCAGGATCGACAGTTAACCAGAACCATTCGAGGATACTATGCGTGCGAAGCAAAAAAAAGAGCCGCACGGTTGCGGCTCTGAGTCTTTAACAGGGAGGCGTCAAACAGAGTGGACAGGAGCCACTCATATCCAGATGACTGGATAGCCATATTTATACTTTGGAAAGATTAATGAGTGGTAAACGCGTAAAAATTTACCTAGCTTATTTACCAGAATGCCGGTAAAGACCTGAATTAATTCGAATTTATCGCGAATAATACCAAGGCAATCAGCGAAATACAGAGTTCGCGGCATCGCGAATAGTGCTGCGTTGTTCCAGTTCCTGCCGGGTACGGTTAATTTCTTCCTGAAGGGCCGTAATGCGTTCGGAAAGCTCATCCTCCGACAAACGCGCCAGATCTTCGCCAACCGTGATTTTGCCGGCCTCCGGCTTTTTGGGGATATCTTCGTCAAAAACACCCATCGCTTCGCTCTCCGAACCGTGCCGTTGAAAAAAATCCGCACCCGGATTTTCCAGTCCGTCTTTCCTTCCACCGGGCCGACGGTTATTTACCATAGGCTACACATGCAACCGCCCGCCAGTCCCAAAATGAACCAACAGGAACCGTTTTGATGCAGAATTTGCCGGACGAAATGACTGCCATTGCAATTTCGGAACCCGGAGACGCGGATGTTCTGATTTTGGAAAAGCGCCCGCTGCCTGAGCCCGGTCCGGATGACATCCTGATCAAGGTGCACGCCGCCGGCGTCAATCGTCCGGATGTTCTTCAACGCAAAGGGGCCTATCCGCCGCCGAAAGGAGCGTCCGACCTGCCGGGTCTTGAAGTCGCCGGTGAGATCGTGGCCTGCGGCGCGCAGGTCAAACGCTTCGGTATCGGGGACAAGGTCACGGCGCTGGCGCCGGGAGGCGGGTATGCGACCTATTGCAAGGTGAACGCCGGTCATGCGCTGCCGATCCCGAACGGCATGGATATGGTCGAAGCGGCGGCGCTTCCCGAGACCTTTTTTACCGTCTGGACCAACGTGTTCGATCGCAGCGGTCTTGTTGCCGGGGAACGGTTCCTGGTTCATGGCGGCACGTCCGGCATCGGCACGACCGCGATCCAGCTGGCAAAGGCCTTCGGAGCGGAGGTGTTCACGACGGTCGGGTCCGAGGCGAAGGCGGAGGCCGTGCGCAAACTCGGGGCGGATCATGTCATCAACTATCGCGACGCCGCATTCGAGAAGGTCATCCTGGACATCACCGGCGGCGAAGGTGTCCACGTGATTCTCGACATGGTCGGCGGTGACTATGTCGAGCGGAACTGGAAGGCGGCCGCTGTCGAAGGCCGCATCTGCCAGATCGCGACGCTCAACGGTGTTGCCGAAAACGTCAATTTCTCACGCCTCATGGTGAAGCGGCTGACCCATACGGGTTCCACGCTGCGCCCGCGCAGCGATGAATTCAAGGCCGCCATAGCGGCAAGCCTGGAATCGCGGGTCTGGCCCCTGATCGAAGCCGGAAAAGTGAAGCCGGTCATGGATTCCACCTTCCCGCTCGAACAGGCAGCGGACGCGCACCGGCGGATGGAAAGCTCTGGACATATTGGTAAAATCGTTCTGACCGTCGACGTGTGAACAGAGACGGCCACGCGCCGAAATAGCCGGTTGCGGACTCCATTTGCGTTTCCGCGGCGTTCGGCATATATTCGCGCCACTTTCCATGAAACAGAACTAGAACACCGCTTTTTCGCCCTGCCGGGCGAGGGAGCACACGAGAGGAATTTATCCGATGGCGAACACGCCGCTTATGCCGAAGGCCACCGCCGTCTGGCTCGTGGACAACACGGCCCTGAGCTTCACGCAGATCGCGACGTTCTGCAAACTGCACCCGCTTGAAGTCAAGGCGATTGCCGACGGTGAGGCGGCCCAGGGCATCAAGGGTCTGGACCCGATCCTGACCGGCCAGCTGACGCGTGAAGAAGTCGAAAAGGCGCAGAACGATCCCAAGTACCAGCTCAAGCTTCAGGGGTCGAAAGTTGTCGTACCTGAAACCAAGCGCAAGGGACCGCGCTATACACCGGTGTCGCGCCGCCAGGACCGTCCGAATGCGATCCTGTGGCTCGTGCGCAACCATCCGGAAATGAAGGACGCGCAGATCATGCGTCTTGTCGGCACCACCAAGCCGACCATCGCGGCGATCCGTGACCGGACCCACTGGAACTCGGCCAACCTGACGCCGTCGGATCCCGTGACGCTGGGCCTGTGCAGCCAGCTCGAACTGGACATGGAAGTCGAAAAGGCCGCCAAGAATGCACCGCAACCTGTTGCCGGCGAGCCCGTCGAAACGCTGATGCCGGTCGAAGACAGCACCAGCGAAGACGCGATCGCGGCCGCC
The DNA here is from genome assembly GCF_965229775.1 of Roseibium sp. Lineage (GTDB taxonomy): Bacteria > Pseudomonadota > Alphaproteobacteria > Rhizobiales > Stappiaceae > Roseibium. Next base: position 951,419 of record NZ_OZ245929.1, on the reverse strand, counting down.
TTCTCGCTCGATCCAAGCCAGCCGGTCAGGCGCGAAGAGGAAGAGGAAATCGACGCGGACGCCGTGTTTGCGAAGCTGAATTCGCTGAAGGGCGACGATGACGCGGAGGCTTCCGATGAGGAGGTTTCTGACGAAGAGGAAGCCAAGTAAGGCAACCCTCATCACCGATGAATGAAAAACCGCCGGCTGGTGACAGCCGGCGGTTTTGTTTTTCAGTGTGCTCCCGCACGCGGTCGCGGTGGTGTTTGCCAAACGCTGAGAGGACTTCGCGGCTTGAACCGGGTTCTGCGCCGGTAGTCCATCCGGACGTTCCAGGAGACTGCATCAAAATTATCAAGCTTGACAATTAAATGCGTTTGCCTAAATTGATTGTCAGGATTGAAAATTTACTTGGAGATGTGGATTGGCACGGCCGGAGATCAAGGAGGACCGCCGGGAACAGATCCTGGATGCATTCGAACACTGTGTCGCGCGCTACGGGCTGGAGGGGGCGACGCTGGGCAAGACGGCCGAGATCGCCGGTCTGGCAAGGCCGCTCATCCGGCATAATGTCGGCAACAAGGAGGCCCTTCAGGAGGCCCTGGTGAAACGATTTCTCGCGCGCAGCAGAACGGCGATGGAAGACCTGGTGTCATCACTGCCGGACGAGAACCGCCTCGAGACGCTTCTGGATGTCCTGTTCGACCCGCGTGGCGCCAATCCTCAGCTTGTCCTGGTTTTCAACGCGTTGAGTGCGGCAGCCCCAGGGGATCCGGTGCTCGCAAGGCAGCTGCAACATTGGCTGGACGATTTCGTCAAACGCCTTGAAGACGTGCTTGCGCGCAGTTGTCCGCGTGCGCCTGCCGAGCTTCTGCAAACAGTCGCCGCGGGACTGTCCGGCATCTACTTCAACGTCGAGGCGCTCTATCCGATCGGGATCAGTGCGCGGTTCGTCACCTCTTCCAAATCTGCTGCAAAGCTTCTGTTGACTGCACTGGAGGCTCACAATGACTGACGCCGAGCGTCTGCGCCCCGACGCCTATTTCAGCCAGGACCGGTTCATGCTCGAACGCGCGACGCTGTTTCGCGATGCCTGGGCATTTGCCGGCACGGTCCGGGACTTTACCGAACCCGGAGACTACCGGCTTGTGGAGGTCGGAGCGTCGGTGGTTCTGGTGGTTCTGGACAAGACCGGGGATCTCAACGCATTTCACAATTTCTGCCGCCACCGCGGTTCGACCTTGCTGGACAATGCGACAGGGAATACCGGTGGGGCGATCGTGTGCCCGTATCACCGCTGGACCTTCGGTCTTGACGGTGCCTTGCGGGGCGTCCCGGACATGCGCAGCTGTTTCGCCGATCTCGATCGGACAAAACTCGGTCTGAAACCGGCGGCGGTCGGTGTCTTCAAGGACCTCGTCTTCGTCAATCCGAATGCCGGGGCATCCTTTGAAGCCTGGGTGAAGCCGATCGCGGACAAGGCGTGGCCGCATGACCTGTTTTCCAGTGATGTCAAGGAGGCCGTTCCGCTCGTCTACGACCTCAAGTGCAACTGGAAGGTCTTTGCCGAGAACGCCCTGGACGGGTATCACCTTGCCTATCTTCACGAAAACACGCTCGGCGGACCCGCGCCGGACAAGAATGTCTGGGAGCAGGCCGGGGATCACATGATCTGGTATGCCAACGAAGAAGGGGTGCGGCACCGCCTGCCACTGAAGATCCGCGAGGAGGCGGGTTCGTCGGGTCGCATCGAAAGCGCGTCTGAGCCGGGGTATGGCGGTGTCTTTTTTCTCTTCCCGCTCACCTTGATCGTTCCGACGCCCTACGGGTTCTCGATCACCTCGCTCAAGCCTTACGCCCCGGCGAAGACGCGGCTGGAGGTCCGCCAGTGGGTCGGCCCGTGGCAATGGACGGACGAGCGCGGCTCCATTCCGGGTTACGACAAGAAGACAGGGGTGATTTCCTCGGACAACTGGACCAGGCCCGCTCTGGAAACCGGTGACTTTCAGACAGAGGATATCTGGATCTGCGAAAAGACACAGCGCGGTCTGGAGATGCCCGGTTTCGAGTTCGGACCACTCTCGCGCGGTCCGGGGGCGGAGGATCCGATCCGGTGGTTCCACGCCAGTCTCGCCGAGACTATGGACCGGACGGCGGCAGAAGCCTAGGTGATGGACCCATAAATGAGACTGAAATGGCATGGGAAATGGCGAGATCCCGTCAGGAAGGGTGTGCGGAGCGGGCTTCCTGCCCGGTCAAGCACGCTGACGACACGGGGTGAAGCCATTTCCATGTCCTTCGGATTTGACCGGATTGCGCCTCCCCGGCGTCGCGAAAGGCTTGAAAATGAACCACATTTCCTGCGCTTCCGCTCCTTGAGGAGAAGCAATCCGCCTCAAACCATTTCGGCCTCATTTTTGAGTCCATCACCTAGCAGGCCCTTCAGCGGGCAATCTCCGGGACCGGCCACCGTTCGGAAAAGCCGGGCTTACTCCCGGGTCTTTTCGCGGAACGAGAGGTTACTGTCGGCGCCGAGCCCGTACCGGATGCAGCAGAAAATCGCGGCGAGGCTCAAGAGGAGCCAGAGACCACCCCAGAACAGGGTCGTTCCGCCGAATTCGTCGGCCAGCATGTAGGCGTCGGAGCGGGCACCGGACCGGCGGATCGTGTCGTCGAAAATGTCATAGGGCACGTAGATGATGCTCGACAGACCGATCACGCGCAGCACCATGTCATTGACGGGCCGGCTCAGGTAGCGCGCGATCGCCAGCATGCCAAGGCCGGTGACCCCGCAGAACAGAAGCGCAAACCAGTCCCGGACGTAAAGAACGGTAACGAGAAGGGTCAGGCAGCCGAAGATTGCCAGAACGGCGCGGTCGGCATGTGTTCGTAGGGCGATGACCAGCAGCACGATTCCGATCACGAGCGATCCGAGATAGCCTGCCGACAGGGTGATGAAGCGGTTGCCGCCTCTTGAAATCACGTGTCCCCCCTGGTTGGGAGACACCGAAAGATCGACCACCGACCCCCCGGTCAGCACGGTGGCAATGGCATGAGCGAGTTCGTGCAGGAACACGATCAGGATCTTCAGCGGGATGACTGCCGGCGTGTTCCACAAGAGGAACAGGACAAGCGTGATCGCGATGAGTTGCCAGTGGCCCTTGAGAAGCTGCATGGGTCTGATTGGACCGGGGGCAGGGTGGAAGTCAAGAGTACCGGTTTCGCGAGATCCAACAGCTTCTTCTGAGCACCCGAAGGGCGGTTAGAGCCCGCGTTCGATCCACCAGGTCTCGTTGAAATAGTCGCCGCTCAGCTTTTCGCGTGCCTCATCTGTCGACCAGTCGTCGGTGCCCATCAGATCCTCGATCAGGTCAAACCACCGGTCCGCGAGATCCTCCGGCAGTTTCCGGCCGCTCCACGGGCAATGGCTGATGGTGCGCAGCGCGGGACCCCAGGTCTCCTTGAGGCCGAAGCGCCGGATCGACGGATCGTAGAGGATCGGGGTCTGCGGGTTGCAGGCCTGCGTCAGGAGCTCGGGAAAGGTATCGTAAAGAGCGGACTTGCGGGGATCGAGGCCAAGCTGTTCCAGCACATGCCGGTTGTCGATCGCAATGCCGGTGAGGGCGCGATCGTGATAGGCGTCCCAGGCCTTTTCCTCTTGCGTTTCGACAAAGGGATGTTTTTCGCCGCGGGCGGCGGCTTCCTTTTCGGCCTGCTCGCGCTCGGCCTCCTGCGCGTCCGCTGCCTCGCAGAATTTTTCGTGAAGATCCAGCCCCCGGCGCAACAGGACGGTATCGCGCTCGATGGTCCGTTCCCATTGTTCGGTCGAGACTTTCGGACCGGGGATTTCAGCATCGGAACCTGGCATGATTTCTCCTGTTCTGGCGATGGGAAGCGGGTCCGGCTGTCGAACTTTCCGGTTTTTTGAGTTTCCGTATCTTAGCAGGGTCGAACCGATTGATGTCACGCGCGCAGGCTTGCGGCAGGCCGATTTGATTTTTCCGGCCGTCTATATACAAAATTGGCCATGTCCGTTGATCAGGCCGACCCCGTCAGGATCGTCATTCTCGTCACGCCGCATTTCAACGTGTCGGCGACAACCTCGTTTATCGATCCGTTTCGGGTCGCCAACTATCTGAATGGAACGGCCCGGTTTTCCTGGACGGTCGTGTCCGACCGGGGCGGGCTTGTACCGTCGAGCAGCGGGCTTAGTGTCGCCACCAGGGCGATTGCCGATCTGAACGCGGCAAAACCCGACCTGGTTCTCGTCAGCACGAGCTGGACCCCGGAACGTCATTACACGGATCGGGTGCTCGGGCCGCTGAAGAAATGGGCGCGCGAAGGCGTGGTCGTCGGCGGGCTCGATACCGGGGCATTCGTGCTCGCGAAGGCCGGACTTCTGGCCGGCAGAACGGCCACAGTGCACTACGAACATATCGACGCCTTGATCGAAGTCGCTCCGGATACGGCCGTCAGCGAGGACCTCTTCGTCATCGACGAGCGGGTCTTCACCTGCTGCGGCGGTTCGGCGTCAACCGACCTGGCGCTTCATTTCCTGCGACGTCATGCCGGCGTCAGCATTGCGAACGCTGCGTCCCGGTACCTGTTTCATCATCACATCCGGTGTGAGGGACATTCGCAGAATCCGAAGGGAACCGAACCGACGGGTCACGCAACGCCGGGCGCCGTGAGACGTGCGATCGATCTGATGGAGCAGAACCTCGAAGACCCGCTTTCCATCCCGGACATCTGTGCACGTCTTCATGTGTCCCAGCGACAGCTCAGCCGCCTGTTCAGACAGTATGTGCGCCGGTCACCGGTCGAATACTACCGCGACATCCGGCTTGACCGGGCGCGCGGGCTGGTGACGCAAACAGAGATGAAGCTTAGCGAAATCGCTGCTGCGTCCGGTTTCAACAGCCAGGTGCATTTCAGCCGGTCTTACAAGCAGCGCTTCGGATTGTCGCCGGGGAGCGACCGGATCGAAGGCCGCGTTCCCTTCGAGTTCCGCGCCTGGCCGATGCACAGTCCCGTGCCGGATACGCAGGGACCGGATTAGGCGGTCATCAGCCGGTCACCGGTCAGGTGTGAGGCGGTGGGCGATGCACAGCGCTGCCGGACTTTACGTCCGGTGCGTGACTAACGGGAAACGGTGCTTTTCCTGGTGCGCTGATAATGCCTTGCGGCCTTTGCCCTGTTGCCGCAACTCTCCATGCTGCACCAGGTCCGCCTGCTGTTCCTGGTCTCATCGATGAACAGCCAGCCGCAGTTGTCACCCGGACACATCTTGAGGCGGCCGTGCTCCCTGGGATCGGTTAGTATGGAGATCGCAGATGCCGCCAGGAGGCCTTCCAGCAGAAGTGGCGTCTCCGCCGGGGTGCCAAAGTCCAACTCCCTGACAGCGTTCAAGGTTTCGGAGCTCTTCGCTTCCAGAAACATCGCCCGAAGATCGGATCTGAGCGATTTCAGCTGATCCAGTGTGCAGCCACAGCGCGCCTCAATCTGCAGCGCTCGCAACCAAACGTCCAGATCAGCCAGGCTGTTCAGTTTCTCGTGTGCCACATCGGCGTTCGCCGTCCAATCGGCGGTGTTGACAAAATCAAGCGCAAGACGTCCGCCGACGGGGCGAACGGGATGTCCTTCGGAATAGCTCATGGCATTTTCTAACCCCTATACAGGTTGACAGGCAAGCTGCAAGGATGTCTAACCTTTATTATGGTTAGAAATTCTCGAAACGTAACGCTGTCGATGTCCGGCGTCTTGCGCGGCATGATGCGGCTGTTGCCGATTTGCCTGTTTGTCATTCCCTTCGGCATCGCGTTTGGCATTGCTGCGACAGACAGCGGAATCGGTCCGGTCAAGGCCACGCTGATGAGCATCTTCGTGTTCACGGCAACGGCGCAATTCGCTGCACTCGACTTCCTTCAGGAGCCTGTGGCGTTCTTTTCCCTCGGGCTGGTTGCGCTGGCGCTGAGCGGCCGGCACCTGATCATGGGTGCCGCTCTGGCCCAATGGGTCAACCGGCTGCCGGCAGGCAAGCGTTTCCTGACACTGATGTTTTTGAGCGATGCAAACTTTGCCGATACGCAATCGCTCCTGCAGCGCGGGGAAACAGACCTCGGGCCGCTTCTCGGAGGCGGACTGATGCTCTGGATCACCTGGGCCGGCAGCACCGCCGCCGGGGCTTTCGGGGGAAACCTGCTCGGCGACACGGACGCTTTCGGCTTTGGCGTCGTGATGCTGTGTTTCTTCGCTGCAACGGCATTCGGAATGGTGCGCTCGACGCCATCCCTCCTGTTGCCGGTTTTCGTCGCAACCGGTGCATCGGTGACGACGCTGCCCTATCTTCCCAATGGCTGGAACATCATTCTGGCCGCACTTCTTGGCGGCGGTGTCGCCGCGATGCGTCATGCTGAGTGACGGTTCCTATTTCGTTGCCGTCGCGGTTCTTGCGCTGGTCGCGCTCGGGACACGGCTGTCCGGCGCCGTACTCATGGCCCGGATAACAATGACGCCTCGCATCGAGAAGTTCCTCGGGGGAGTGTCGGTTTCGGTCATCGCGGCTCTCGTGGCCTCATCTCTTGCCGGGATGGACCTGAAGGCACTTGCGGCGACTGTCAGTGCGATCATCGTCTCTGCGTTTTCCCGGAATGTCATCTGGGCCATGATCGCGGGAATGATTGTGGCGGCTGCCTATCCGCAGGTTTTTTAACCAGGCAGCGCCGGTTGCAGATCGCGAACATGCGGCAAACCACCTGGCGTACATCAATCCGAAGCCCGGTCCCTGAGCGACCGGGTTGCGGCCTGGAGCGCGACCAGCATCCTGTCCCGCTCTTCGGAAAGCTCCCGGGGACTGCGTCCCCGTGACTGCTCGTTCATCCCGGCAACCAGTTTCTCGATCACGTCCTCGTCCAGGCGCGGGTCTCCGAGACCCTCCCACCAGCCGTTGAACGTCTCCCTGAAATGATCGCAGAAGGCCTCAAGGCCGCCGTCGCCTGCGCCCAGGTGAAACAGCATCGTCGGTCCCATCGCGGCCCACCTGAGGCCGGGTCCGGCCCACATCGCCTTGTCGATGTCTTCCACGCTGGCAACACCTTCGACGGCCATGTAAACGGCCTCGCGCCAGACAGCCGCCTGCAGGCGGTTGGCCACATGACCGGGCATGCCTTTCCTGATGCGGATCGTGACCTTGCCGATCGCCTCGTAGAAGGCTTCCGTCGTATCGAGCGCCGCCGGATCGGTCCTTTCGTTGGCCGTCAACTCAACGAGAGGAATGAGATGCGGCGGGTTGAAAGGATGGCCCAGAACGAAGTTCGCCGGATCTTTCCATCCCTCCTGCAGGGCTTCCAGCGTCAGGCCCGACGTGGAACTGGACACGATCGCGGTCCTTGAAAGAACCGGCTCGATTTCAGCGTAGATCGCGTGTTTGAGCGGCAGCCGCTCCGGAACGTTTTCCTGGATGAAACCCGCGCCCGCGGACGCATCGGCGGCGGTTTTCGAGAACGAGACCCGTCCGGCTGTTGCTCCGGATGCAAGACCGAGGGCCTCCAGGGACGGCCAGGCGGTTTCGATGTAGGTCTTCACTTTCGTCTCGGCATCCGGGGCCGGATCATAGACGGTGACGTCACGACCGGAGGCGAGAAACAAGGCGGTCCAGCTTGCGCCGATGACACCGGCACCCAGAACCGCAACATTTGAAATCTGGTTCATCAGAACAGTCCCGGATTGAGCGGAGAGGCAGCGGTCATGCCGCCGTCGACCGTGAAGAGTTGACCGGTGGCGAAGCCGGCCTCGTCCGAGGCAAGCCAGACCGCCATGGCGGCAATGTCGCGGGGCTGGCCGAAGCGCCGCACCGCGTGACGCTGAAGTGCATCAGACCTGGCTCTTTCCGGATCGTTTGCAAGGTCGAACCCGGCGTCGAGCATGCCGGTCTCGATCCAGCCAGGACAAATCGCGTTGCAGCGGACCGTTGGACCGTGATCGACCGCGATGGATCGTGTCAATCCGTGGACGAAGGCCTTCGATGCATTGTAGAGCGCCATGGACGGGTCGGCGACATTGCCCGATATCGAGCCGATATTGATGATCGATCCACCCGCGCGCATCAATGGAATGAAGGCGCGGCAGGTGTTGAACACGCCACGTGCATTCGTGTTCATCACGTGGTCCCAGTCCGCGTCCGTGCTGTCGACAACGGTCTTTTCCACCTGGACGCCGGCATTGTTGACCAGGATGTCGAGCGCTTCGAAGGACGCCGCCGCAGCCGTGACAGCCCCGGGATCAGCGACATCCAGGGTCAGCCAGTCCGCCGGATACCCGGCAGGTTTCTCGCCGCGGCCGCAGGCGGTGACATGCGCGCCCTCGGCCAGAAAGGCATCGACTATGCCTTTGCCGATCCCCTGCCTGCCACCAGTCACAAAGGCTTTCTTTCGGGCCAGACGCATCAGTGGGCAACCATGACGTGGCGGATCGATGTATAGGCGTCGAGCGCATAGACGGACATGTCGCACCCGGTGCCGGACCCCTTCATCGCGGCCCAAGGCATTTCCGGCGTCGCCATGCCGTGGGTGTTCACCCAGGTGAAGCCGTAGCGCAGTCTGGACGTCATGCGCATGGCGAGGCCGATATCGCGGGTCCAGACCGAGGACGCAAGACCATAGGATCCGGCATTGGCGATCTTCAGGGCCTCATCGGCATCGGAAAAGCGCGAAACCGTGATGACCGGCCCGAAGACCTCGTCGCAGGCGATTTCCGACGCATTGTCGACATCGGCAATCACGGTGGGATCAAAGAAAAACCCTGGCCCGCTGCCAGAGCTCCCTCCCAGCACGATCTCTGCGCTTGCCCCGGCACGCTCGACGAAGCCCGCCACCCTGTCCCTTTGTGCCGCCGAGACGAGGGGTCCCATCTCGGTTCCCTCTTCCTTCGGCGCTCCGGTCCTGATCTGGCCGACCTGGTCGGCAATGGCGGTGACAAGGCGGTCATAGGCACTGTCGGCGACCAGCACGCGGCAGGGCTGGGCGCAATCCTGACCGGCATTGAAATAACTGCCATAGCGGATGGTTTCCGCGACCGCATCCAGATCAGCATCGTCAAAGACGATGACCGGGGCCTTGCCGCCGAGTTCCAGATGGACGTGCCGAATCTGGCTGGATGCTGCCCGCATGGCGGCCATGCCCGTTGCAGGTGACCCCGTGACGCTGATCGCTTCCATCTTCGGGCTGTTCATCAGCGCGCTGCCAACTGTCGGGCCGCGCCCGTGGATGATGTTGACAACGCCCCTGGGCACCACGTCCTGCAGCAGTTCGCCAAGCTTCAGGGTTGACAGGGGCGTGAGTTCGGACGGCTTCAGAACAACGGAACACCCGGCCGCGATCGGGGCCGCCAGTTTCCAGCTCGCCATCATCAAAGGATAGTTCCACGGGGCAATCGCGGCGACCGGGCCGACCGGATCACGCCGGATCATGGAGGTGTGCCCGGCGATGTATTCGCCTGCTGCCGAGCCGGTCATCGTGCGGGCCGCGCCAGCAAAAAAGCGGAATACGTCGATCGTCAGCGGCATCTCGTCGTCGTGGGCGGACGGCCAGGGCTTGCCGACATCAAGGCTTTCCAGCTCCGCCAGTTCCAGGCTGTTTCGTTCAATCACGTCCGCGATCTGCAGAAGCAGCGCCGAGCGTTCCGCAGGTGTTGTTGCGGAGAACGTTTCGAAGGCCTCGGCAGCGGCGTTCACCGCCGCATCGATTTGGTCTTCGCCGGCTTCCTTCACGGTTTCCACCGCCGCTTCGCTGGCAGGGTTCAGGACCGCCAGGCCCTCACCGGTTCCCTCTACCAGCTCCCCGTCTATCAACATGCGTGTCTGCATATCCAATCCTCCCTAGAAGCCGACCTTGTCACCACCCTTGAGCGCCAGCCGTTCGCGCGCCTCCGCCGGTGTGGCGATGGAAAGGCCAAGACTTTCCAGAATGCCGCGAATGCGCCTGACCTGCTGTGCGTTGGAGGTCGCAAGCTCACCTTTGCCGATGAAGAGGCTGTCCTCCAGACCGACACGCAGGTTGCCGCCCAGCATCGCGCTTTGGGTTGCAAACGGCATCTGGTGGCGCCCGGCGGCAAGCACCGACCACTCATAGTTCTCCGGACCGAAGAGCTCGTCCGCCTTCTTGTGCAGATGCAGGAGGTTGTCCGCGTCCGCACCCATTCCGCCGAGGATGCCGAACACCAGCTGGATGAAGAACGGCGGCCTGATCAGACCCTGATCGACAAACCATTTGACGTTGTAGAGATGGCCGAGGTCGTAGCACTCGAACTCGAATTTTGTTCCGTGGTCGCCGCCCAGTTTCTCGATCGCGTAGCGGATCGTGCGGAAAGTGTTGGGGAAAATGAAGTCCTCGGTCATCTCCAGGAACGGCCGCTCCCAGTCATGCTCGAACTCGGTGTATTTCTGCAGCATCGGAAAGATGCCGAAATTCATCGAGCCCATGTTGAGGGACGCCATTTCCGGGCTGGCGGTGGTCGCGGCCAGAAGCCGCTCATCCATCGTCATTCCGAGACCGCCGCCGGTCGAGACGTTGATGACCGCATCGGTGGACTGCTTGATCACCGGCAGGAACTGGTTGAATGTTTCCGGCCTCGGATCGGGCTTGCCGGTTTCCGGGTCACGCGCGTGCAGGTGGATGATGGAGGCTCCGGCCTCGGCCGCCTCGATGCTGGCCGTTGCGATCTCCGCCGGGGTGACCGGCAGGTGGGGCGACATGGACGGTGTATGAATGCCGCCGGTCGGGGCACAGGTGATGATAACGGATCTGGGCATCACAGCCTCATCTGCTGAACTTGGGCCGACAGGCCGCCATCGAGGACCCAAAGCTGTCCGGAGGCATAGCGCGCTTCGTCCGAGGCCAGCCAGTTGACCAGATTGGCAATGTCTTCCGGCGTTCCATAGGTGCGCATCGGGTGCACGTCCCGGACGGCCTGCTGCAGGGTTTCGATGTTGCCGCCACCGCCGCCCGAGCCATCTCCGTCGAAGAAGCTCTGCAGCATGGGCGTGTCTATATAGCCGGGGCAGATCGCATTTACTCGTATACCGTCCGGACCGTGATCACAGGCCATGGCCCGGGTGAGCGCATGCACGGCACCCTTGGTGGCGCAATAGGCGGCAAGCCCCGGATCGGCGATGAAACCGTCATAGGAGCCGAAATTGATCAGGCTGGCGCTTGGCCCCGATTGGGCTGCCCGGCGCAAAAGCGGGAGCGCATATTTCGATGTCAGGAAGGTCCCGGTCACGTTGACCGCGAACGAGCGGTTCCACTCTTCAAGGGACGTGTCCTCGATGGTCTTCTCGATCTCGATTCCGGCGGCGTTGACGAGTATATCGAGCTTGCCGTCTTCCTCCCGGATCTGTTCCATCGCATTGATCGCATCGGCCTCGCTGGTCACGTCCAGTTTGAGGAACCGGCTGCCATCATCTTCAGCAATGTCAAGAGAACCCTCGGGGCTGAGGTCGGCGGCATGGACCTTCGCGCCTTCCTTCACAAAACGCGCGACGATCGCGCGGCCAATCCCTCCCCTTGCGCCCGTAACGAGCGCGACCTTGCCATCAAGCATCATTCTTTTTCTCCTTCAGCGGAGGGTAACGGTAGCGATTGGCGGCAACCGTCCAGTCCATGTGGTTGCGGACATATTGCTGGCTGGCATCGGACGGCGGATTGTAGTCCCAGGCTTCGCCGGCGCCCGCTTCCATGGCCGCGTGCAGCGCACGGCGTGACTTTTGAGTGGCCATGACCTTGCGGCGCAGTTCCGCCCCGTTCCAGCGCCGGGCGACTTCATCGGCAAAGCGGGCGGTAATGTCAGCATATTGCGGGTCCGCGGCGAGGTTGGTTCTTTCTTGGGGATCGCGTTTCAGATCGTAAAGCTGCGGCGGGTCGCTGTCGCAATGAATGTATTTCATCGAACCGCGGCGGATCATGATCACCGGGTGGGCCGTCATTTCCGCGCAGTATTCGCCGATGGCCTCGTCGACGGGGTCCTGTTCACCGCGCGCGAGCGGAAGCAGGCTGCGGCCATCGATCGGCTCTCCGAGCATGTCCGGCGTGCCGCCCGCAATCTCCAGGAAGGTCGGCAGCAAATCGACCAGGGAGCATGCGTTCGGCGTATCGCCGTTTGCGATGCCGGGGCCTGCCATGACAAGCGGCACGCGCGCGGAGTACTCAAAGAAATTCATCTTGTACCAGAGGCCGCGCTCACCGAGCATGTCGCCGTGATCCGCCGTCACGATCACGATCGTGTTGTCCAGCTCGTTGATCTCATCGAGGGTGTCGACGATCTCCCCGATCTTGCTGTCGAAATAGCTGACGTTGGCAAAATAGGCCTGGCGCGCCCGGCGGACTTCCTCCTCGCTCAGCGGGACGTAGGACGCTTCGATCCCGTCCATGAGCCGGCGTGAAAACGGGTCCTGGTCTTCAAGGCGCGGAACATCGGCGGGAAGCGGAATGTCCACATCCTCGTAGAGGTTCCACCATTCCGGCCGCGCAACATAGGGATCGTGGGGATGAATGAAGCTTGCCACCAGCGCGAAGGGCGCCCTTTCCCCCACCGTCCTGTCGCGCGCCCGGTCGAACAGCCAGCGGCGGGCCGCGAAACCGACCTCGTCGTCGTAGTCGATCTGGAAGGTGGCATGGGCAATACCGCTTTCCTTCACGGTCTGCATGTTGTGATACCACTTGTCGATCCGCTCATCCGCGGCTTCCCAGTCCGGCGTCCAGGCAAAATCGGACGGATAGATGTCCGTCGTCACCCGGTCCTGGAAACCGTGCATCTGGTCTGGTCCGACAAAGTGCATCTTGCCGGAAAGGCAGGTCCGGTAGCCGAGCGCCTTCAGGTAATGGGCGAAGGTCGGGATGGAGGCCCTGAATTCCGATGCGTTGTCATAAGCGGCAATTCGGCTGATCAACTGCCCGGACATGAAGGCAAAGCGCGAGGGCGCGCAGAGCGGTGAATTGCAATAAGCGGCATCGAAACGCATGCCGCGCGCGGCCAGCGCATCGAGATGCGGTGTCTTGACCAGGGGATGCCCGTAAGCGCCGGTAAAGTGCGGTGCCAGCTGGTCGGCCATCACCACGACGATGTTGGGCGCCGTCACGCGGCGCCCCTTGCATAGGCATCCAGCACCAGGCCGTGAAAATGGTGGACCGCATGTTCCGATTTTCCCGAGCCGTCCGGGTCGTGAACGATGCGTCCCTGCGTGAAGGCCGGGGTTTTCATGCCGCGCTGGACGCTTTCGACAAGACCGATATCCTCGACCTGCAGCACCTCGTCGAGATAGCGGATCGCATCGCGTTCCATGTCGTTCGGTTCCGGCGTTTCCAGGAAGAAGTCATAGGTCTCCAGCGTACGGTCCGGTCCGACCGGGATGATGTTGAGCACGATCATGCTGGAGCGGCCCGGGTAGCGCATCAGGCAGGTGGTCGGCCACAGCCACCAGACCGCATGGGTCCGGACACTGGCATTGGAGACATCATACGCGCTGTTGGCAGCGTTGCCCGCATCCGCCATGTGGCTGGAATAGATGCCGTGTGTCGTCACCTTGTAGGTCTCCATGTCGACCAGATCGCAGAAATCCTTGTGTGCCGTCGGGCAATGGTAGCACTCGAGGAAATTGTCGACGACGTTCTTCCAGTTGGACTTGATGTCGTAGGTCAGGCGATGGCCGAAAGTCAGCTGATCGATGTCCGGGGCCCAGTGCCTGATCTCGGTTTCCAGGTCTCCCGACTGTTCCGACAGGGGTCGTGCGTGACGGTCCAGGTTGACGAAGACGAAGCCGCAAAACTCCTCGACCCGGACTTCGTCGAGACAGATGTCCGCGGTGTCGAAATCCTGGAGCGATTCCGTGTGCGGTGCCCGGACGAGCTGTCCGTCCAGGCGGTAAACCCAGGCATGGTAGGGACACATGATTCGCGTGGTCGAGCCTTCGCCGGACAGGAGTTCATGCGCCCGGTGCTTGCAGACATTGTAGAAGGCGCGCAGAACGCCGTCCTTCGCACGCACCACCGCAATCGGATGGCCTGCGATCTCGACGGTCACGTAGGATCCCGGTTCGCGTGTCTTTTCGGCATGGCACACCCATTGCCACGTCCGTGCGAGGATCGCGTTCACGTCGGATCTGAACCAGTCCGGTTCCACATAGGCCGCCGCCTGAAGTGAACTGGAACGCGACGGATCGGGGTCGTAACCGGATGCGATTTCTGTTGTCTCGGACACGCCGTTTCCCTCCCAAAGGCTCCTTTTAGCTTGCCTGCTGAGGTGTCAGGGCAACAAACTTTTCTGGCCGTGATCTTAGCTTTTTTCGCCATCAGCCGCACAGCCACATGGGATGTGGGGGAGGGTTTCTATGGATCCAGTGTCCGGCGCGTTTTCTCGGCTTCGCTGCAAATCCACGAAAGGAACGCCTTCGCGTGGGGATCGAGCAGGGCACCCGCCGCATGAAGGACGTGATACTCCTCGACCCCGCGCATGCCGAAGCCCGGAAGGCACGGCACAAGCCCATATCTTGCGACCAGATCGTTGCTTGCCGGCGGGCGGGCGAGTGCAATGCCGCCATGGGCGCCGGCAAGTGAAAGTGCACTGAGCGTCGTGTCGACATAGGTCACGCGCGCGCCGCCGGGGAGCACCTCGCCGCCAAAGATCTGGACCCAGTTGCGCCGGTGATCGGCAACTTCGATCAGGGGATGCGCGAGGGCATCGTCGAGCGTGCGGACCTGCGCGGCAATCTCTGGATGGGCGACCGGTTCGAGCCGTTCGCCAAAGAGGGCTTCTCCCTCTGTCCCCGGCGGGGGCGGCCCGAATGCGATCCAGAGCGTCGCGGTTCTGGGCGGCGTTTCCGGCCGGCCGAGCAGGGAATGGAGTTCGAGCGTCACGTTCGGGTGTGCCGATGTGAAGCCGGGAAGCCGCGGGATCAGCCAGCCGACGGAAAACGCCATTGAAACGCCGATCACCAGCGGCGGTCCACCGGGAGCGGCCAGAGAGGCGGCAGCCATTTCCATCCGCCCGAGCGCATCGCCGACAACACCCAACAGGCCGCGGCCGGCTTCGGTCAGCGAAACGCCCGCTGCCGCCCGCTCAAAAAGGGGGCGGCCCAGATGCGCCTCCAGGGCACGGATCTGCTGGCTCACGGCCGGAGGCGACATGGCAAGGTTCTCGGCAGCCCGCGCGAAACTGCCGGAGCGCGCGGCGGCCTCGAACACCCGCAGCCAGTTCAAAGAGGGAATGCGTTTGCTCATGAATTCAGCATAAGCTCAGCTTATCCTGATGGGCAAGAGATCTGTCTTCTCATCGTGGTTTCACCCTGTAGCTTCAGGCGAAATGGAGGAGACCCTGATGCTTGATTTCACACCAAGCCATCTCAACGACTATCGCCAGAACGGGTTTTTTGCCGGCCTTCCGGTTTTTTCCGCAAGCGAAGCCGCGCAGCTGCGCCGGGAGATCGAAGCGCTTGAGGCCGAACATGGTGACGGCGCCGGCGGATACGACCTTGCCCAGTTCTTCCGGGTCAACGGACACGTGGTCATTCCGATGCTCGCCGAGGCCGCCCGGACACCCGCCATTCTCGACGCGGTCGAGAGCGTGCTCGGACCGGATCTGCTTGCCTGGTCGGTGGAGCTCTTCATCAAGGAACCGGGCAGCAGGAAGACCGTTTCCTGGCACCAGGACATCACCTTTTGGGGGATGGGGGAGACCGATGACGAGGTGACGGCCTGGGTGGCCTTGTCGGACGTCTCCGTCGAGGCGGGCTGCATGCGTTTCATCCCGGGCAGCCACAAGGGCCGGATCGCCGAACATGAAGACACGTTTGACGCGGACAATCTCCTGTCGCGCGGGCAATCGATTGCGGGCGTCGATGAGACCGCTGCCGTGCACGGACCTTTGAAGCCCGGCGAGATGTCGCTGCATCACGGACGCTGCTTTCACGCGTCCGGCGCCAACAACAGCCAGGACCGCCGGATCGGGCTCGCCATTCGCTACGTCACCCCCGCCGTGCGCGATCATGCGCCCGGGCGTGACTGGGCCATGCCGGTCCGGGGAGAAACCCCCCGTGGCGGCTGGGACTGCATCGCCGGACCACGCGGGCTCTTTCATCCGGCCGATCTTGCGCTCTATGATCGGATACTGGCCGGCCAGGCCGAAACACTTTCCGCTGGCGCCGAACAGACCGTAGGAATGTATGCGCAGGGAGATGCCTCATGAGCCAGACCGTCAGTTTCACCGCAATGAAGGACGGCACGAAGGAAGACTACGACCTTCTGGAAAAGCTGGAAAAACCGTTCCTGGCCCTGACCGCGGACCGTGTGCTCGACGAGCTGCGCCGGGCGGGAGAAGCAACGCTCGAGGGCTACAAGATCACCCGTCTCGAACATGGCCTTCAGTCCGGAACCCGGGCGCTCCGGGACGGCGCGGACATCGACTGGGTCGTCGGGGCCCTGCTGCACGATGTCGGCGACGGGCTTGCGCCGCAGAACCACGACAAGATGTCGGCGGAAGTGATCCGTCCCTTCGTGAGGTGGGAAGTCGCCTGGACGGTCGAGCATCACGGCATCTTCCAGACGCTCTATTTCGGTCATCACTATGGCTGGGACCGCAACGCGCGTGACCGATATCGGGACCACCCGCTGTTCGACACATGCGCCGCATTCTGCGAGCACTGGGACCAGTCCAGCTTCGATCCGGACTATGTGAGCGAACCGCTGGAAACTTTCGAGCCCATGGTGCGTGAAGTGTTTGCCCGCAAGGCCTATGATCCGGCCGTGATCCGCGAGAATGAAATCACCGGACTTCCGGAACTGCTCGCACAAGCCTGACCGGCCCGGAAAAGGAACCGACCCCATGAAGCGGATCTACGACTTCAGCCGGAACCCGGCGAAGCGCAACTACACCGTGGCCGACCTGCGCGCGCTGAAGGGATCGGGACGCACGCTGTCGATGGCCAATCCGGCCGACAATGATGAATTGAAAGCCTGCGTCGAGGCGGGCATCGATCTGTTTGTTGTCGGCGCCGACCAGATGGAGGATGTCCGGCGGATCGCGCCGCATCACTTCACCGGCGCGGGATCGACCTGGGCGCAGTTCGGCTCGGATGACGAGATCATCGCCCATGCCTACGAGACCATGCGCAACGGCGCGGACATGTATTACACGCTGCGGTCCTTCGACGTGATGGAGCGGATGGCGCGCGACGGCATCCCGGTTCAAAGCCATATCGGCCTGATCCCGACCTTCAGCCATCACTGCGGCGGCCTGCGCGCCTGGGGCCGGACTGCCGATGAGGCCATGAAGATCTTCGAGACGCTCAAGCGCATGGAAGATGCCGGGGTGTTTGCCGTGGAAGCGGAATGCATTGCGGAGGAGGTTCTGGCCGCGATCAACGACAAGACCTCCATCGTGACCTTTTCGCTGGGGTCGGGAAAAGCGGGCGATGCCATCTTCTCCTTCGTTGCGGATATTTGCGGCGAGGCAAGCGAGGAAGAAACACCGCCGAAACACGCCTACGCCTTTGGCAATGTCGGGCGCCTGCACAGGCAGATCCACGAAGAGCGCGTGGCCGCGCTCGGAAAATTCCACGCCGAGGTCAGGGGCCAGAACTTTCCCTACAGCCAGACCAATATCGGCATGCGTGAGGGCGAACAGGAAAAGATGCTCGAAGCACTGGACAAATGGATGCCGACGCATCGGTGAGGGCGGCGGTCAGCGCTCCGTGAGCTTCAGTTCGATGCGGCGGTTCCTTGCGAGGACCTCGGGCTCCTCTCCCTCTTCCAGAGGCTGGAATTCACCGAAACCGGCGGCGACCAGACGTTTTGGGTCAACGCCTTTTTCGATCAGATAGCGCACGACGGAAATCGCACGGGCCGCCGACAGCTCCCAGTTGTTGCGTAGGCGTCCGGTGCCGGACAGGGGGCGGGCGTCCGTGTGCCCGTCGACCCGGAGGACCCAGTTGATCTCGTCGGGGATCTGTGCGCTGAGTTCCTGAATGGCTTCCGCCAGCTTTTCGAGTTCCTGTTCACCGGCCGGGTTGATGTCCTCGGAGCCGGAATCAAACAGGACCTCGGACTGGAACACGAAGCGGTCACCGACCACGGAGATGTCGGACCGTTGCGACAGGATTTCCCGCAGACGTCCGAAGAAGTCGGACCGGTAGCGCGACAGTTCCTGAACGCGCTGGACGAGGGCCGCGTTCAGCCGGCGGCCGAGACTTGCAATCTTGGCCTGGCTGTCCGCTTCCTTGGCCTCGGAGGCTTCGAGAGCGGCGTTGGCCGCCGCGATCTGCCGCCGGAGCGCGGCGATCTGCTGGTTCAGCAGTTCGACCTGGGCAAGGGCCTCCTGGCTGACCTGGCGCTCGTCGTCCAGAAGGTTTTCCAGCTGTGCGGCCCTCCCGCCGGCGGCGTCGGCGGCGCCCGAACTGCTTTCCAGAAGCCCCAGCAATCGGCTCTGTTCCGTTTCGGCATCGGAAAGGCTCGCCTGCAGGCCGAGGATCGTGTCTTCCAGTTCGCCGGAGGCTGCGCGTTCCAGCGCAAGAAGTTCCGTCAGTTCGCTGATCTGGGCATTCAGCCTGTTGAGCACCGTATCGCGCCCGGACAGCTGCTGCGACAGGAAGAACTGCGCGATCATGAAAATCGACAGGAGGAAGATGATGACAAGCAGGAGGGTTGCCATCGCATCGACGAAGCCGGGCC
The DNA here is from genome assembly GCF_965229775.1 of Roseibium sp. Lineage (GTDB taxonomy): Bacteria > Pseudomonadota > Alphaproteobacteria > Rhizobiales > Stappiaceae > Roseibium. The sequence goes on along the minus strand of NZ_OZ245929.1, from coordinate 932,727 downwards.
AGTAATCCGTTGTCTGGGCGCGGCGCCGGGCGCGCAATCCTGCGGCCATCGGATCTTACTCCTTCGCGCGATCGAACGCGGCTGAGATCGACGTCAGCAGCCCTTCGATGCGTTTCTGCTGTTCGCCCTGTGCTTCCGCCCAGTCCCGCATCATCTGCTGTTCGGAGCGGACATGCTTGACCAGCCCTTGGATGCCTTCGGCGAGATTGGCCATGGCCTGCGCCGCGTTCTTGCCGCCGCCGTCCTCGACGCTTTTCTGAAGTGTCTGGATCGAGGCCTGTATCTGTTCGACACCCGGCGCATCGGGTGCATTGAAGAGACCGTCTTCGGGATCGATGTCGGTGACGGTCGAAAGCCAGTCCTCAAGTTCGTTGTAGAACCGGTTCTGGGCCTGGCCCGCCTGCAGGTCGAGAAAGCCCAGGACAAGGGATCCGGTGAGGCCGAAGAGTGAGGATGAAAACGCGGTGCCCATGCCGGAAAGGGGGGCTTCCAGACCGGCCTTGAGATCCTCGAAGATCACGTTGGCATCACCCGAACCGACGTCGAGCGACTGGATGGTCGCGCCGACCGAACTCACGGTCTGGAGCAGGCCCCAGAAGGTGCCGAGCAGACCGAGGAAGACGAGCAGGCCGGTGAGGTAGCGCGACATCTCGCGGGATTCCTCCAGGCGCATGCCGATGGAATCGAGAATGGAGCGCGCCGTCGTCGGCGTCAGCGCCATGTCTCCGGCCTTGTTGCCGAGCAGGGCCGCCATCGGTGCAAGCAGAACGGGCGAACGGGTGTCGAGCGCCGGATCGCCCATCCGGAAACTGTTCACCCAGGAAATTTCCGGAAACAGCCGGATGACCCTGCCGAACAGCAAAAGCACGCCGAACACGCCCACCAGCACGATGAGCCCGTTCAGGCCGGGATTGCTCATGAAGGCGACGGAAATCTGCGGAAACAGGATGAAGGCGATGAAGGCGACGATCACCAGGAAGATGATCATGAAGGTCAGATACGCCCTCGGGCTGGACAGACTGTAAGGGTCAAATTCACGGGCCATATTGCGCAATCAATCGCCTGTTTCAGAGGTAACCCCTTGATAGCGTGATTTTTAACACCTTGGAAACCTCTTATCGCCGTCGGGGCTCAATAATGTCTGGAAAGCTTGGATTCCCTCGCATTCGGCGCGAAGCCCCGCTGCGTGCCTCCGCGCGCGGCGGACACCCGATTCGGTGCCCGTGGATGGGCATCGACCTAAGATCAGTTGGAACAGCCGTTCTGGAACCCGAGGTCGCAATGGGCCTTCAGGCGTTGCGTGTCCGCATCCGTCCAGCCTTCGGGCGCGGTCACCTGGACCCAGGGCTCGATATAGTCCTGTGCATAGTAGGCATGGCCGTGTCCGGGCGGCGCTCCGAAAGCCAGCGCCATGTCGAGCGCGAGCTGGAACTGGGTGACGACCGGAATGAAGGTGAGATGCTCTGATGCGTCCGGGGCCGGCGGATCGTTCATCCAGGGCGGTGCGCGCCAGAGCGAGAAAGGATCGTAGAAGACGATCGGATCGCTTGAATACTGCAGGAAAACGATGCGCATGCCGCCCCAGCCGGCGGGCGCTTCCGACGCGTCGGCGTAATGGGAAGCGTAGCGCACGAGCGAGCCGTCTCCGATCTCCGGCAACACCCATGGCGTGCCCGGATTGCGCGCGTTCTGCACGTAATTCCAGAGATCGGAGGGAAATGGCGGGCCGGCCCAGAACGCGCCGTCAATCGGATCACCGACCATGCGGAACAGGTTGGTGCCGTACATGGAGGACCAGGCTCCCAGACTGAGGCCATGGGCGTAGAGCCTCGGGCGGCTGTCCTTCGGCAAGGTCTTCCAATGGTCGTGCACGACTTCCAGAAGGGCGGTCGCCTGGTCCAGACCTGTCCGCGTTTCCAGGATCAGCGCAAGGGGCGACTGCAGGTAGGAGTACTGGGCGCTGACCGTCGCGATGTTGCCGTTGTGCATGTATTCGAGCGGATCATGGGACCCCGGATCCATCCATCCGGTCCCGGTCGGACTGGTGACGATCAGGACCTCACGCTCGAAGGCGTTGAGCCGCTTGAGTTCCTCAAGCGCGAGCTTTGCCCGGTCTTCCGGCGTCTCTGCGTTCGCGCGGCCGACATAGACCCGGATCGGATCCATGGCCGGTTTGCCGGTGAAGGCGGAGATCGCTTCCCTGTCCGGTCCGGACAGCACGAAATCACGCCCGGGCTTGCCCATGGCGGCCCAATCGACCCGCGAGGCGGAGGATCCCGTCTGGCGCGGATCATCCGGTGGCGGCGGGGCCGCGTCAAAGAGCTGTTGCGCCGTCTCGTAGCTTTCGTCAAGACCGGTCACGACACGATCGAGAATGCCGTCGCGCGTCACCACGAACAGGATCAGGATCACCGCGACAACACCGAGAACATTGGCCCGGCGCGCCGGCATGAAGCGGTAGAAGCGCGACCGGATCCAGCGGAACAGGGCAACAACGAGCGCACCGATCAGGTAGGCGACGACAAAGGTGAGCGTTGCACTGACCAGTATCGTCACGAGATGTTGAGCTTCCGCGGGTTCGAGACCCATCTTGACCCGCAGTTCGTTCTGCCATTTCAGACTGGATGTTGCGGTCCAGAGAATGAACAGGAGCGTGGCCGCGGCGAGCACGAGATTGGCGCTCAAGGCGGCCTTGCCGCGCAGACGCGGCAGGTCCGCAGCCCGCCAGACCAGGTCGACGATCTTGCCCAACAGGTAGCCGAGCGCGATGACGATGCCGCCAAGGATGCCCTGGACCAGCGGGCCACGCGGAATAAGGGAAGGGGTCAGTGAAGCGGCGAAGAACAGGAGCCCGAGCATGAGACAGGGAACAGACAGACCCGTCACCAGAGAGCGAAGCCAACCCATTGCACTCATCCCCGCAAATGTTGCCGCGTGCGCGGCCGGGCCTGCCGTGTCTGAAGACCCGGCGGTTCGACGATAACCGCCGTGACGGCCTTTTCGCGCGCTGCAGCAAAGACGCTGTTTGGACAAGCTTAGCGTAAGCCATCTGAAAGTTAAGAGAAATCTCGGCCAGCGTCGCTGTACGCACGGCGGTCCGTCCGGGGTGTGGTCCGCGTCTTCGTTGAAACATGGGCTCATGAACGGCAACGGCTGCCGTTCGAACAGGTTCGCCGGCGCGCGACCCCTTGGAACTTATGACAATTGTTAGGATTTATTTTTATCCCGTTTTAATTGAAATGCGTCACAAGACTGCGACTTGCATTTTTGTTTGACGGGGTCCCCTCCATTGCCCGCGACCGACAAAACCTACCGATATTCGGCAGCTTCCGGGTTCCTGGCGAATGCGGAAGAAGCCCGGTTGTCCCTGGCATCCGATTGCGGTGTTTCGCCGTCGACCTCCGGACGGTTCCTGAGTGCTCGCGTGCTTTACCCCGATGTCACCGCCAAGGGGCTGCGCGCCGTCTCCGAAACGGTGGCCGCACGCTATTATGTTCCGCCCGCCATGCTCACAAGGATCCTGCGTGAGGCCGATCCCGTGGCAACCGTCAGTCCTGGAGCGGTGCGCTTCGAAGGTTTTTCGGCTTGCTGCAGCGTCTATGCCAGGATGGATCTGATGCCGGGTGCACTGGATGTCAGCCACGCCAGCAACGGGACAACGAATGTCGATTTCGGGGCCGATTTGCGGGGCGCGCTGGCGAATGTCGGCCGGGAGGCAGAATTCCACCTCGACATCGAGGTGGACGGCGTCGGTATCACGCGTGACGCCAAGACCATTGTCGAGCGCAAAGTGCCGCTGCCGTTGCGCTGGATCAGGGGATTTTCCGAAGTCCAGGTTGTCCAGGCGCAGATGCGGCCTTTCTTTCATCTGCCGCGCGTTGCCGCACAGCGTTTCCTTCGTGCCTTGCCGCGCGGCAAGGACGACAGCGTCCAGTGGGTGAGCGCGAGCGGAGGTGTCGCCAGACTGTCGTCCCGCCTGGTCGAAGGTGCGGTCATGCTGCGTGGCGGTCACCGGCTGCGGATCCTGGAAACAATGATCAGCCGCTCCAATGGCCTGGAGGTTTTCAGCGCGCCGGCGACAGGGGCAAGCGCATGGTCGCTCGATTTCGGAAGCCAGCGCTTCTGGCTGGTCCTGAACGCGGAACCCTGGCGCGGATTTTCCGGTGACGGCGGCACCCTGTCGGGCCTGGCAGCGTCCTCGGTCAACGCGGTTGCAGCGGTCCGTGCCCAGCTCAACTGGCAGGACAGGATCGATATCGCAACACTGGCATCCGCGACCGGACTTGACGCGGACACCGTCGAGAGCGCGCTTGCCGAGCTCGCAGCCAGAGGCCTCGTCGGTTTCGATCTCGGCCAGGGCGGCTATTTCCACCGGGTTCTGCCGTTTGATCTCGCGCCGCTGGACGAGCTCAATCCGCGGCTTAAGGCAGCGCAAGCGCTTTGTGACACCGGTGCGGTCACACTGGGTCAATCTGCGGCGAGCGTCATGAGCCGTGACGTTGTCCACACAGTCGAGCGGGACGGAGATGGCTGGCGCTGCACCTGTGCCTGGTTTGCCAAACATGGCCGTCAAAGAGGGCCCTGCAAGCATGTGCTGGCGGTTGAAATGCAGCTTGAGAGGTCGGCATGCGTGAAGACGAACTGATTTCGATCCTTACGACGAAAAAGGCGCGTACCGCGCTTGAGAGCCTGGCCGCGATCCCGCAGGCCGACAGGCGACCGCATGCAAAGGCGGTCGCGAAGCTCTATTCGGACCATGTGCTGTTCGGGTTCGAGCAGCGCGGGGACAAGGGCACAAAACCGCGTGACCGTGATGCGGTCATCATTGGCCTCTTCGCGACGGCGACCCTTTCGGAACTGAAGAAACTGGGCTTCGTTCCCGTTCCGGCATCGGTGCCGATCCAGGATGTTTTCAGGGTTCTGGAACTGGATTTCGCGCAGGGCCTCGTCGACCATCTCGTCGAACAAAATCCGCATGCCATCGGCAATGCGGCCCCGCTCTGGCAGGCGGGCCTTGCAAACAGACCGGAAAGCGACGGCATCATCCTCGGCTATTACGGCATATGGCACGAGCGTTGGGGAGCCGATGAAGAGGTTCTGCTTTCCAGGGACGTCTGGCGCTTCTTCGAAGTCGAGGGTGGGGGCGAGTTCAGTCTTGCCAATCATGACAAGTTCGCAAAACAGGGCACGCCGACATGGTCCGACCGGCTGATCGGTTACGCGGAAGCCGGCCGGCTTGACCGCCAGAGGCTGCTTGATGCCTCGCTTGACGCCCTTGAGCGGGACTTCGGCCAATATCGCGCGGGCTGGTACTCGCGCTTCCATACGGCGCTGGCACCAACGAAGGAGGAGATCGCCGCGCGGTCCGGGCGCTATCTCGGGCTTCTGTCCTCTTCCGTTCCGCCGACGGTGTCTTTCGCGCTGAAATTCGTCAAGGTGGCGGACACGTCGTCACCTCTGGACGCCGGGACACTGCTCGCAGGCCTGGCACCTGCGCTGCAGGCGCGCTCCAAGGGGTCTGTTCTGGCCGCCCTGAAGCTTGTTGAACGGGCGGCCGCGCGTGACGAAGGTGTCCGCTCCGCGGCTCTGGAGGCAGCGGCGCTGGCGCTGGTGTCGGAAGACGCCGGGGTTCAGACCGCTGCTCTTGATCTTGTCGGGAAACTGGGTAAGGGCGATGAAGCACACCTGCAGGCACTTCTCGCTGACTATGTGGATCTGATGGTGCCGTCCCTTCGGAGCCGGATTGCCGACATGGCCGGGAGTACGGCTCGGCCGGGTGACGGCGCGGCGCCAGTCCATTGCGCGCCAGCGCAGGCCGTCGCAATTACTCCGGTCGGAACCCCCGCTGAAGCGCTGTCGCTTTACCTTTCGGTGCTTGAAACGCCGCGCGACCCTCTTGATGTCGAGCGCGCCATTGACGGGATCTCACGGTTCGGTGCCGAATTGCGCGGGAGCGAGACGCTCCTGTCGCCGCTGAAGAAACGGGCAAAACAGATCTGGGCGAAGCCGGGCGGTGTTGGCGTGCGGGTGGTGCTTGCGCTGACCGGGCGCGGACTTTGCGAAGGCCGGCCGATTGGTTCCCTGACAGGCGACGAGGGCGGGCGTGAAAGCGCGTCTCTTGTCGAGGATACCGGGTTGCAGTCCCTCCACCTTGACCGGAACGGCGAAATGCTCGACCGGGTTCTGAGCGGTGTGTCCGTCCCGCTGCTTTCGCTGCCGGGCGGCAGCAGCGGCATGATTTCAGCAGCAGACCTGTCACAGAGACTGCAGCACTATTCAGCCGCGGGTGTCTCGCCGGGGCCTGCCGACCTGACGCTTGCGCTCCTGCGCCTTGAGACGCAAACGCCGGTTCCGATCAAAAATCACGACCTGAACTCCGAGCCGGGGCGCGCATTCGCCTATGCCCTGGGCCAGGATGTCGAGGTCGGACCGACGCCGGACCTGTGGGCCGCTGCGTGGTGCGCGCGCCGGCCGGTCCGGGAAGACAAACGCGTTGCCGGGCTGTTCGGAAAATCCTTTCCGGAATGCGGTGTCCCGGCGGAGGTGGCGCTTGATGTTGTTCGCAAGGACAGCAAGTGCGGCGCCTATTTCTGGGTGGACGTGGCGGTTCCGATCATGCCGGCGATCGAAGGAGAGGGCGGAGGCTGGCGGTCGATCATGCCCCGACGGGAAGCACAGACGCCTTACATGCTTCGCCATAGCGGCAGATCCTTTGCCGACGTCGCCTGGGCGTCGCTCGTCCGGCCGAATGCGCCCGATCTGTTTTTCCGGCAAGGGCTCCTCGACCAGGATGTCTGGCAGAAGCTGAGCGACAATCATACGCGCGCCTATCTCGAACCCTTTTTCCGTCCGGGTCCGGACATCCGTCCGCTGGGCGCAGGTATCTTGGCCTACTACATGGCGGTGGAGGACAAGTCGGTCACCTCGCTCGCGGCTGAAGCTGCGGTGGAGACCCTGTTGGGCGGGCGTCTTGCGACCCGTGACTTTGCCGCGGCTGTCAGGGCTTTCCTCGTGTCAGGTGCCTTGCCGACGGCGCGCTGGACAAAGGGACTTGCCGTGATGGCCGGGAGGGGTGCTGCGGGACACGTGCGCGAGGCGATAGGTCTGATCCTTGATTTTCCACCCGAACAATGTCCGCGGGACATCGGAGGCATGCTGGAACTCTACTACGAGCTTCACGTGGATGCGGGCACCGTCCCGGAGCGGCCGGAAACGCTCACCTGTCTAGCGTCCTTGCCGGGCGGCGGCAAGACTGCGAAGTTCTCCAGGAAGCTGCTGGCGCTTGCCAAAGAGGCGGCGTGAAACCGACAAACCTGTCGCCGGGTTCACGCCTGCCCAGTAACCTCCAGTGCGACACGGCCGAGCCGGATGATCTCCGCCTGAAGCTGTTCGGGTGACTTGTCGGCCAGACCCTCAAGCTGGAAGTTCTTGCGCATCAGCGCAATGCCGAACAGGACGGCGAGCAGCAGGGCCGCGCGCTCTCGCGCTTCCGGCCCGTTGATCCTCTCTGTCAGCGGGTCGGCCAGTTTCGTCTGCACCAGCCCGCGGATCATGCCGCCCATTTCCGGATCGATGACATTGGCCAGGAGCATCGTGAACACATTCGTGGCATCCGTCACGGGATCAAACGGGTGCGCGAAGCTTTCGGCTGCCTTCTTCAGAACCGCGTCCGGTTCGGCAGTCAGCGCCTCCCACGGCGGAATCTCGGCCAGGGTTGCCTCGAAGAGCCCCTGCTTGCCGCCGAAATAGCGGGACACGAGCGCGGCATCCACGCCCGCTTTACCCGTGATGTCACGGACCGAGACGTTCGAGTAGCCGCGTGTCCAGAACAACTCCCGGGCCGCGGCAACAAGTTTTTCCTTGGTGGAACTGGATTTGCTCATGGGTCCCAACTAGACGCCGGGAACATTTTTGTCAACAAGCGTTGACTTTTCGTTTTCCTCACCCTATCTGCTTCGTCAACAGTTGTTGACTTTCAAAGGAGCACGTCATGTCGCACACTGCACTGATTACCGGAGCGTCTTCCGGCATCGGGATGGAATTCGCGCGCTACCACGCCAGACGCGGCGGAGATCTTGTCATTGTGGCGCGGCGGCAGGAACCGCTGGAGGCCCTGAAGAGCGAACTTGAAAGCGCCCACGGCGTGACAGTCACGGTTGTCGCACAGGATGTCGGATCACCGGCGCAGGCGACAGCGCTCTACGAAACGGTCAAGGCGCAGGGCATCGACGTTGACATCCTGATCAACAATGCCGGGTTCGGGGGGCACGGTGCCTTTCTCGATCGTGACCTTGCCAAGGACCAGGCCATGATCGATCTGAACATATCGGCGCTGGTGACACTCAGCCATCACTTCGGCAATGACATGAAGCGCCGGAACGGCGGCCGGATGCTGCATGTTTCTTCAACGGCCAGCTTTATTCCGGGACCCTATCAGGCGGTCTATTTCGCAACGAAAGCATTCGTGACGTCGTTCAGCCAGGCGATTGACCAGGAAATGCGCAAGGACGGGATCACGTCCACGGCCCTGTGTCCGGGTCTCGTCGAAACGGAGTTCGTGGCAACGGCGGATCTGGGCGGCACTGGGCTGGCAAGGCAGAAGGGCGCGACGCCGGCTTCCGTTGCCAAGTGCGGCTATGATGCAATGATGAAGGGTGAGTTGATCGCCATAAACGAACAGCGCCTGTCCTTCATGCTGAACTGGATGACGCCGCTCATGCCGCGAAGGCAGGTCCTGAAAATGGTCGCAGGTATGCAGACCAAATAGCCAGGGGGCTGAGGATCGAAAGGCGCCGACCATTCAGGCGGCGCCTCGTCTTCAATCCCAAATTTCCGCTAACCGGGTCTTGCCGCGCTCATGAAAGCGCGTGCGATTTAGAGCGGTTCAAGCTTAGCTGTCCAATTCGCGAACGAAAGTCAGGCTGCGGTTTCTGCCTGCTTCAGCAAACGCAGAAGAAGCCGGTGGGCATATTCGTTGCCGACGAGAACGTCGCCGGTTTCCAGCATCTTGTTCTTGCCCTGCAGGTCGCTCACGAACCCCCCGGCTTCGCGCACCATCAGGATACCAGCGGCAATATCCCACGAATTCAGATTGTGTTCCCAGTAGGCATCGAGCCGTCCGGATGCGGTCCAGGCGAGATCGAGCGATGCGGCACCGGCGCGGCGGACACCGGACACTTCCGGCATGACATGGCGCAGTTCGCGCAGGGCGCGGCCATGATCGCCCTTGCCGATGAAGGGAAGACCCATGCCGATCAGCATTTCCGGAAGTTCGGTGCGTCCGGCGACCCTCAGGCGCCGGTCATTGAGAAAGGCACCGCGTCCGCGCTCGGCGGTGTAGAGTTCGTCCATGACCGGATTGAAGATGACGCCCGCGACGATTTCCCCCGCCCGTTCGAGCGCAATGGAAACCGAAAAGATCGGAATGCCGTGGAGAAAATTCGTGGTGCCGTCGAGAGGGTCGATGTGCCAGCGATGCTGGCCGTCGGTGCCTTCCACGACGCCGCTCTCCTCCATGACGAGACCGTAAGTCGGGCGTGCCTTGGTCAGTTCGCCACTCAGGATTTCCTCGGCGCGGCGGTCGGCGGCGGAAACGAAATCCCCGGGTCCCTTGCGGGACACCTGCAGGTTTTCAACTTCGCCGAAGTCGCGAACCAGACTGCGTCCGGCCTTGATTGCGGCTTGTACCATCACGTTGAGGATTGCTGTGCGGGCCATGGATTGTCACTTGTTGTTGGGCCGCGCCCGAGGAAGCCGGGCGCGCCAGAATTGGTGTTCACAAAAAAGGTGCTCGTCACGCGCCTATTCAGCGCGGCGAACGTATTCCAGCGTTCCCGTGTCGACGATGATCTTTTCCCCGGCTGTGATGAAGGGGGGAACCATGACACGGACGCCGTTTTCCATCAGGGCCGGCTTGTAGGAAGAAGACTGGGTCTGACCTTTGACGACCGCGTCCGCTTCGCTGATTTCGAGCGTCACGTGCTGCGGCAGCGTGATGCCGATGGGGCGTTCCTCATGCAGTTCCACGGTGACCATCATGCCGTCCTGAAGAAAGGCGGCGCGATCGCCGACAAACTCCGCTTGCAGCTCGAGCTGTTCGTAGGTTTCGGTGTCCATGAAGATCAGCATGTCGTCCTGGGTGTAAAGGTACTGAAAGTCCTTTTGTTCCAGGCGGACGCGTTCGACCTTGTCTTCCGAGCGGAAGCGCTCGTTGAGTTTGCGGCCGTCGATCAGGTTCTTCATCTCGACCTGTGCGAAGGCTCCGCCCTTGCCGGGTTTCACATGCTGGACCTTGACGACCGCCCAAAGGGTGTCCTGATGCTGAAGCACATTGCCGGGCTTGATTTCGTTACCGTTGATTTTCATGGAACGACCGATTTTATGAATTGTTAGGATCTGGAGCAGTGCGGTCTCCGGCGGATCGCCGAAGGGCCAGAAATTGCTCGCGACTGTCCACCACAAAAGCGGGCGGGATTCAAGGGAAAAAGGCAATTTCTCCTAGGTTTGACCCACTCTGGGACGATTTACGGGGATTCCGCTGCCGGATCTTCGCTCGGCGCGAGCAGCGTCGTTGTGTGCTGTTCGGCCAGTGTGCGCGCATCCGCCATCGTCTTTTCATCGAGCGTTTCGACGATCCGGTCCAGATTGAAGTCGGGCACGCCGTTCGAGCGCGCCGCCAGATGCCAGCCTGCGGCTGCCGTGAAATCCTGTTCCCGCCCGCGGCCGTAAGCGTAGATCCTTGCCAGACGGTTCATGGCGACCGGATTGCCGGCGATTGCAGCTCTCTCGAACCAGTCGGCAGCCTCGGCTTCGTTCGGATCGACACCCTTGCCCTGATGCCTCAGGATTCCGTAGTAGACCTGCGCGGACGTGTGCCCGCGGCGGGCGGCACGTCCCAGCCAGAATGCGCCCTGGCCCGGGTCATTCAGGCCGGTCTGCGATTCCAGGTAGGACAGGCCAAGCGAATATTGAGCTTCCGGATCGTTCTTGCGGGCTGCCTCTTCCAGAAGTTCACGGGCCTTTTCCTCGTTGAACGGCCGTCCTTCACCTTCCTGGTAGAGGACGGCCAGGTTGTAGAGCGCCGAGGCGTTTCCGGCATCGGCCGCCTGTTCGAACAGATCCGCCGCCTTTGCCTTGTCTGCCTCCACGCCTGTTCCGAGGAGGTAGAACTGCGCCAGCTGCAAGGCCGAGCCATTGTCCCCGGCAGCGGCGGCCAGCGCATACCAGTCGGCTGCCTTGGACTTGTCCAGCCGGATGCCCAGCCCCTTTTCGTGCAGCACGCCGAGAAGCGCCTGGGCCGCCTTGTCGCCCTGCTCGGCAAGCGGTGTTGCCAGCCCGAGCGCGGTCAGGAACCAGCCACGTTGAAAGGCGGAATAGGCCATGTCAGCCGTGACCTCGGTCGTGTCGTCAAGGTCGGGCGGCCCGGCGTCGATGATGCCAAAGAGTGTCTTTTCGCGTGTCGTGATGTCGATGACGGCAGGTTCGGTGACAACCACCAGTTCCGTTTCCGCCTCCGGGCTTTTTTCCTGGGCTCGGGAAGACGTGACCGGCAACAAGGGCAGGAGCGCGCCTGCGAGCGCGCAGATGGCGATCTGAAAACGGCAGGGACGGGCGCTTTGCTTCAGCATCGTTGCAACTCCGTGTTCAGCAGACGGCGCTTGCCGTCTATTGCACCTCCGGGAACGGGTGCGCTTCCAGAATGTCGTTGGCCTTGGCGACAACCTCGGATATGGCCGCTTCTGACCGCCAAACCGCATCCTTCAGGGCGACGAAATCCGCACCGGTCGCGGCAACTTCGGGCAAGGTGTCGAGCGTGTTGCCCGCCAGCGCGACACAGGGCGTTTCGAAGAGTTCGGCCCACCAGGCAGCCCCGGCAAGGGTTTTCTCGTGCGCCTTGTCGCGCTCCTCCAGGTCGAGCTTGCCGAAAAACAGGTAGTCGACACCGGTTTCCGCCCACTCCATCGCGTCATGCTTGAGCTTGGTTCCGCCCGTGCCGACGATCCGCTCGGGCTGGAAACTCTCCACGGCAAGCCTGACGTCTTCAAGGGAGGTGTCGACGTGAACACCGTCGGCATTGCTGCGTCCGGCTGCCTGGGTGTCCCGGTAGACGAGGGCGGCAGCGCCGCCTGCCTGGATGACAGGGACCAGCTTGTCCGCGGCCTCCTGCACGGCCTTGGTGCTTGCACCGGGCATGTAAATCAGGACGCACGCGATATCGCCGCCGGTAAACGCCTGTTCGATTTGCGATGCCATGTCATCGGCATCGAACTGGGGCGGCGTTACGAGAAAAAGGCGGGGTCGGTTCACGTGTCGGATCCTGAAGGAATAGTTCTTGTCATCGGATCCATCACCTAAAGACGGCGAAAGAGGGACGCAAGGCCCCTCTTTCAACAAAACACCGATCTCGGCGGTGAAAACCGGTGCGTTAGAGCATCGGGCGGTAAGTCTGCACAATTTGATGTTGGCAAGCAGCTCATTCGGCAAGGCGCGTCGCGCAGAGCGATGCGGTGTATCGGGCAAGCGGCGCAACGCTGCCGATGGGCTGCTTTCCATCACCCGAAGGGCCGGTCTCCTTTGCCCGCTGACATCGTTGGATCGCACTTGTGGTGGGAAACACCACGGCGCGCAATCCGCCTCCTCAGCAGACAAAGGAGATACGGTCAAATGATGCAGACTTATCGCCCGATGCTCTAGCCGATTTTCGGGTCGAGACTTCCGTCAGCGTAGCGTGCAGCCATGTCGGAGAGCGTGATGATCTTGGTTATCTTCGCGGCCTGACCGGCCGTGTTGAAGGCTTCCAGACGCTCCACGCAGAGCTTCTGCATCGCTTCACGGGCCGGCTTCAGGTATTTGCGCGGGTCGAATTCACCCGGGTTTTCACTCAGCACGCGGCGGATCTGGCCGGTCAGCGCCATGCGGTTGTCGGTGTCGATGTTGATCTTGCGGACACCGTTCTTGATGCCGCGCTGGATCTCCTCCACCGGCACGCCCCAGGTCTGGGGCATTTCACCGCCATACTGGTTGATGATGTCCTGCAGATCCTGCGGCACGGATGAAGAGCCGTGCATCACCAGATGGGTGTCCGGCAGGCGCCGGTGGATTTCCTCGATCACGTGCATGGCCAGGATTTCGCCGTCCGGCTGACGCGTGAACTTGTAGGCGCCGTGGCTGGTGCCCATGGCAATCGCAAGCGCATCGACCTTGGTTTCCTGGACAAACTTGACCGCTTCGGCGGGGTCGGTCAGCAGCTGGTCGTGGCTGAGCTTGCCCTCGGCGCCGTGACCGTCTTCCTTGTCGCCCATGCCGGTCTCGAGCGAGCCGAGCACGCCGAGTTCGCCTTCAACTGAGATGCCGCCGAGATGCGCCATGTCCGTAACCGTCTTGGTGACGCCGACATTGTAGTCCCAGTTGGCCGGGGTCTTGCCGTCCGCTTCCAGGGACCCGTCCATCATCACCGATGTGAAGCCAGCCTGGATTGCGGTCATGCAGGTCTGCGGCGCGTTGCCGTGGTCCAGGTGAACGCAGACCGGGATATGCGGGTAGATCTCGACGACGGCGTCCATCATGTGCTTCAGCATCACGTCGTGGGCGTAGGCACGCGCGCCGCGGGAAGCCTGGATGATGACGGGCGAATCTGTCTGATCTGCCGCCGCCATGATCGCAAGAGCCTGCTCCATGTTGTTGATGTTGAATGCGGGAACGCCGTAGTCGTTCTCAGCAGCGTGATCAAGCAACTGGCGAAGGGTAATTCGAGCCATCAATTGTCTCCCGGTATCGGTTTTCCGCCTGCCGCGGACCCTGGAAGTCTGAAATACGTCGCGGCACGACGTCAATCTGTGGTCGTTCTAGCAAGATTCTCAAGCTTGGAAAGAGCGGCGCGCCCGCTTAAATCAATTAAAATACAAGCGCATGGCGAAAATTTGCGAGCACAATTAATTCGGATCACGAATTAATTTCAGGTGGAAAACCTTCGAAAACCGGCACGTCACATGAGCGAACTGATGTCGACAAACGTTCCCGCGGGGTCCCTGAGGACCATGCGGCGCTGGCCGTAAGGCATTTCCCGCGGCGGTTCGACGATCACGGCATTTGCGGCCTGCGCCTTCTCGTAGACGGCGTCGCAATCGTCCACGACGAATGTCAGCATGATCCCGGCCGGTGCCTTCTGGGCCCTGGCCGGAACGATCTCGCTGGTCTGTTTCAAAACGCCGAGTTCGATGGCGTCGTTGTCCGGGTCCGCAAGATTGACGAACCAGTCGGAGGAAAACTTCGGCGTCATGCCGAGCAGCGTCTCGTAGAAGGCGGCGGTTGCCGCGACTTCTTCGGTCAGGATGTTCGCAAAACAGCGCTGCATTCTTTCCTCCTGTTCGTGTCTCAGGCTTCCAGAGCCTTGACGCCGGGAAGTTCCTTGCCTTCCAGCCATTCCAGGAAGGCGCCACCTGCAGTGGATACATAGGAGAAACCTGCCGCTGCGCCAGCGTGATTGAGTGCTGCGACCGTATCCCCGCCGCCAGCAACGGAATTCAGCTTACCGGCCCCGGTGTTCTCAGCCGCGTGCCGGGCAGCGGCGACCGTCGCCTTGTCGAAGGGTTCGATCTCGAATGCGCCGAGCGGACCGTTCCAGACGAGGGTCCTGGCCGCATCGATCTTCGACGTAACGGTCCTGATCGACGCAGCGCCGACATCGAGGATCATTGCGTCGGCGGGAATGGCGTCCAGCGAGACCGTTTCGTTGTCCGCTCCGGCCTTGAATTCCCTGGCAACGACGGCATCGTCCGGCAGGACGATTTCACAGTTTGCCGCGTCGGCCGCGGCCATGATCTTCTTGGCCGTGTCCGCAAGGTCATGTTCGCACAGCGATTTGCCGACATCAGTGCCCTTCGCGGCCAGGAAGGTGTTGGCCATGCCGCCGCCGATCACCAGCATGTCGACCCTGGAGACGAGGTTTTCCAGCAGATCGATCTTGGAAGAGACCTTCGCGCCGCCGACGACAGCCAGCACCGGCCGGACCGGCTCGCCGAGCGCGGAGCCGAGGGCCTCGAGTTCGGCCTGCATGGTGCGGCCCGCATAGGCGGGAAGTAGTTTTGCAATACCTTCGGTGGAGCCATGGGCGCGGTGCGCGGCGGAGAAGGCATCATTGACATAGATGTCGCCGTTCGCGGCCAAGGCCCGGGCAAACTCCGGATCGTTCTTTTCCTCGCCCTTGTGGTAGCGGGTGTTTTCCAGCAGCAACACGTCGCCATCCGACATTGACGCAATTGCGGTCGCGGCCGGCTCGCCAATGCAGTCCTCGGCAAAGGCGACCGGCTTTTTGAGCAGATCCGCGACAGCCGGGGCAACGGGTGCGAGCGACATGTCCGCAACGCGCTCGCCTTTCGGGCGGCCGAAATGGGCGAGTAGGACAACCTTGGCGCCTTTGTCGGAGAGTTCGCGAATGGTCGGCAGCACACGTTCGATGCGCGTCGTGTCGGTGACCCTGTCACCGTCCATCGGAACATTCAGGTCGACACGCACAAGCACACGCTTGCCGCTGAGGCCGGACAGGTCGTCGAGAGTTTTGAAAGCCATGAGTTTTTCCTGGAGTCAGACACGGGTCGGACAAAAAAGGCGGATGCGGTGAAGCCGCATCCGCCGCTGGCGTTATTTCGAATGGTGAGCCATCCGCTCTGCGTCTCAGATCAGCTTCGCCATGGCGATGGCCGTGTCGGCCATGCGGTTGGAGAAGCCCCACTCGTTGTCGTACCAGGACAGGATACGGACGAAGGTGCCGTCCAGCACCTTGGTCTGGTCCGTGTGGAAGACCGAGGAGTGGCTGTCGTGGTTGAAGTCCATCGACACCAGCTTGTCGTCCGTGTAGCCGAGGATGCCCTTCAGCTTGCCGTCGGCAGCCTCACGGATCGCGCTGTTGATTTCCTCGACAGTCGTCGGGCGCGAGGCGATGAAGTTGAGATCGACAACGGAGACGTTCGGGGTCGGAACGCGGATCGCGACGCCGTCCAGCTTGCCGTTCAGCTCCGGCAGCACCAGGCCGACCGCCTTGGCCGCACCCGTCGACGTCGGGATCATGGACATGGCCGCAGCACGCGCGCGGTAGAGATCCTTGTGCATGGTGTCCAGCGTCGGCTGGTCGCCCGTGTAGGAGTGGATCGTGGTCATGAAGCCGTGCTCGATGCCGATGGCTTCGTTCAGCACATAGGCGACCGGGGACAGGCAGTTGGTGGTGCAGGACGCATTGGACACAACGAGGTCATCGGCGGTCAGGGCGCTGTCGTTGACGCCAAAGACAATGGTCTTGTCGGCACCGGCGGCCGGAGCGGAGACCAGAACGCGCTTGGCGCCGGCATCCAGGTGCATCGATGCCTTTTCCTTGGCAGTGAAGATGCCGGTGCATTCCAGGGCGACTTCAACGCCGAGTTCGCCCCAGGGCAACTCTTTCGGGTCGCGGATCGCCGTGACCTTGATCGGCTTGCCGCCGCCAACCGCGATTGTGTCGCCGTCGACCACGACCTCGGCCGGGAACCGGCCATGCACCGAATCGTACCGCAGCAGGTGCGCATTGGTGTCAACCGGCCCCAGATCGTTGATCCCGACAACTTCGATATCGGTCCGGCCGCTTTCCACGATGGCCCGCAGAACATTCCGGCCAATGCGGCCGAAACCGTTGATTGCTACCTTGGTAACCATTTTCCACTCCCGCAATCCTGAGCGTCCTTCGAAGAACCGGACGCCGAATGGTGAACCACCTGAGGGTGGTTGCGATTGAGAGCACTCATGTGCTCAGGTCCCGGCCCCTCTTGGAGGAAAAGCGACCGGGCATTGAATTCGCTCAGGCTTCGAGCCTTGCCTTCACCGAGGCGACAACCGCGTCCTTGGTGATGCCGAAATGCTCGTAAAGCGCCTTGTAGGGGCCGCTTGCGCCGAAGCCCGTCATGCCGATGAAGATGCCGTCGTTTCCGATGAAGCGGTCCCAGCCCATGCGAATGCCTGCTTCCACGGCAACCTTGACGGGACTGTCGCCGATCACGTCGGCCTTGTAGTCGTCGGACTGGGCTTCGAAAAGTTCAAAGGACGGTACGGAAACGACCCTTGCGGCGATGCCGGCCTCGGAAAGTTCCTTTTGTGCGTCGACCGCGATTTCCACTTCGGACCCGGAAGCGAACAGCGTGACGGCCGCGTCATCGTCCGTGTCCACGAGCACATAAGCGCCCTTCGCGCACTGATTGCTGTCCTCGTAGGTCTTGCGGACGGATGGCAGGTTCTGGCGGGTGAGCGCCAGAACGGACGGACCGTTGCGGTCTTCCAGTGCAAGCTGCCAGCATTCCAGGGTCTCGGTGATGTCCGCCGGGCGGTACAGCGTGAGGTCCGGGATCGCGCGCAGTGCCGCGAAATGCTCGACCGGCTGGTGCGTCGGTCCGTCTTCGCCCAGGCCGATGGAATCGTGGGTCATGACATGGATGACGCGCTGCTTCATCAGGGCGGCGAGGCGGATCGACGGACGGCAGTAGTCGGAAAAGATCAGGAAGCCGCCGGAATAGGGGATCAGTCCGCCATGCAGCGCCATGCCGTTCATCGCGGCCGCCATGCCGTGTTCACGGATCCCGTAGTGAATGTAGCGGCCCGAGAAATCGTCGGGTGTCACCGGCACGGTCTGCGATGTCTTGGTGTTGTTGGAACCGGTCAGGTCAGCGGAGCCGCCGATCGTCTCGGGGACCACCTCGTTGATGACATTGAGGACGGCTTCGGACGCCTTGCGGGTCGCCATGGTCGGCTGGTCGGCGGCAAGCTGTTTCTTGTAGTCCAGCACGGCCTGGGTGAAGGTGGACGGCAGGTCGCCGCGGTTGCGGCGTTCGAATTCGGCGCGGGCTTCCGTGTCGGCGTCTGCAAACCGCTTCTGCCAGTCCTTGTGCGCATGGGCGGATCTCAGACCGGCAATGCGCCAGGCGTCCAGGATGTCGCTCGGAACCTCAAAGGGTTCGTGCGGCCAGTTGAGTGCTTCGCGGGTCAGCGCGATTTCGTCGGCACCGAGCGGTGCGCCGTGCGCCTTGGCGGTTCCGGCCTTGTTGGGCGCGCCGAATCCGATCGTCGTCTTGGCGGCGATCAGCGTCGGCCGGTCGCTTTCCCGGGCCTGACGGATGACAGCGGCGATCGCCTCCGGATCGTGGCCGTCGACGCTCAGGGTGTTCCAGCCCGAGGCTTCGAAACGTTCCAGCTGGTTGGTGCTGTCGGTGATCTCGACCTTGCCGTCGATCGAGATGCCGTTGTCGTCCCAGAAGACGATCAGCTTGTTCAGCTTGAGATGGCCGGCAAGTGTCAGCGCTTCCTGGCTGATGCCTTCCATTAGGCAGCCGTCACCGGCAAGGACGTAGGTGTAGTGATCGACAAGCGAGTTTCCGAACCGGTCGGCCTGGAGCCGTTCCGCGATCGCCATGCCGACGGCGTTGCCGAAACCCTGACCGAGCGGACCGGTCGTGGTTTCGATGCCGGCGCCATGACCGTATTCGGGGTGACCGGCCGTGCGCGAGCCGAGCTGACGGAAGTTCTTGAGCTCGTCCAGCGTGAAGTCTTCGTAGCCGAGAAGGTAGAGCAGGCTGTAAAGCAGCATTGAGCCGTGCCCGGCAGACAGAACAAAGCGGTCCCGGTCCGCCCAGTCTGGGGCCGTGGGATCGAACTTCAGGAATTCGGTAAACAGCACCGTTGCGATATCCGCCGCACCCATCGGCAGCCCGGGGTGACCGGATTTCGCTTTTTCCACCGCATCAATTGCAAGAAAGCGGATCGCGTTTGCCATGCGATGGTGTTTTTCAAGATCGGTCATCACTATCCCGTTGCTGCTGTGAAGCCTCCGACGCCAGACTGGTGCCGGGCGCGGTAAATTGCGGTGCGTTCCGGAAATGACGGCTGTCAGTTCCGCTCAGGCGCCAGACAAATATCAGGAACGCGCACCGAGTCAATAAAGCTGCGGAAAGCACACGCAGTTATGAAAACGGCAAGCCGGGGAATACAGAGTTGAGGATTCTGCCAATGGTGCCATTGACTGGGGCAAGTCCCGTTGCCTAATCTCGATATTCTGACGAGGATTTGCTTTTTCACCATGGCAAGCGAGCTCTCACGCGCCGGGCAGCGCGGGTTGGAGCGGTTGATCGCTTCCTGGGTGAAAACATCAAGACTCCTTCAAATTAGGACGGGGATATCAAAGCGGGCCGCCGCACGAAAACATCAGGACGGCTTAAAATAATGGCGGAAATCGACTTCGTTGAAAAAACCAGCCTGGCAGATGCGGTAAAGCGGCTCGATGCGGCTGTCGGGCATCTGGAGACAGCGGTCCAGCGCCGCATGGATGCGGACAGGTCGCTGAATTCCCTTCAGGACGACTTGCAGCGGTTGGGCGAGGACAGGTCCCAACTGGCCGCGTCTCTTGATGAGAGCCAGGCAAGGGCCTCGCGGCTCGAGGAAGCCAACAAGGATGTATCCAGACGGCTCGTTTCCGCAATGGAAACCATCCGAAGCGTACTGGATGCGCACGGGGGCTGACCCACGGGAGAGCGACGACGCATGGCGCAGATAACGGTCACGATCAACGGCAAGGCGTTCCGGATGGCTTGCGACGACGGCGAGGAAGACCGGTTGATGGGTCTGGCCGCCCGCTTCGACGGCTGGATCAATGAACTCAAGGGCGCGTTCGGAGAGATCGGTGATCAGCGTCTGACGGTGATGGCCGGCATCATGGCAACGGACCAGCTGTCGGAGCTCGAACGCAAGCTGGGCGAGCTTGAAACGCAGCTCGCCGAAGCCCGGCAGCAGCAGGTCGACGCGCTCGACAACATGAGCCAGAACGAGGAAGAGCTTTCCCGTGCCGTCAACACGGCGGCTGCCCGCATCGAGAGCCTCGCCGAGGGCCTGACCAACAGTCTGCGTCCCCAGGATCCTTCCTGAGCCGGACGCGATCCACGGCGAACACACTTTCACGATCGATGATGCCGAAGGTGCACTGGTAATTCATCTGGTGCGGGGCTATATGCGGTACCTGCGGCTGCCCGATACGTCAGGAATATTTCCCCGGGGCCTTACGCATTCCCTCGGGAGCTGTCCCTGCTCCGGGCCGTGGTCCGTTGCACACGGCGCCCACCTACATTGTAGGTTTCCCGGGATTGCAATTCCAACGGTCGGACGGCTGCGCTCACTCCACGGCGACCAGAGATTTCAATGCAGACCGGGATCTTTTCACAGGCATGAACGACGTTTCAACTCCTGGAGCCGCGAAAGCCGGCCTCAGAAAAGAGGTGCTTTCCCGGCGAAAAAACATGGATGCGCTGGAGCGGATCGAGAAGAGTCTTCAACTGGTCGATCACGGCCACACGCTTCCCTTGCCGGCGGGCGCGGTTGTTGCCGGGTTCTGGCCCATCCGCGACGAGATAGACCCCAGGCCGCTGCTCGATCTCTTGCGCCAGAAAGGCCACAAGCTGAGCCTGCCCGTCATGAGCGGGCCAAGCCTGATTTTCCGTCATCTTGAAAGAGACACGGAGCTGGTCGAAGCCGGCTTCGGGTGCCGGGAGCCGAGTGAAGCGGCGGAAGAAGTCCGACCCGATGTGCTCCTGATGCCGCTGGCCGGGTTCGATGGCGCCGGGAACCGCATCGGCTACGGCAGGGCGTTCTACGATACGGCGATCTCAGCGCTTCAGAAATCCGGACCGGTTTTGTGTATCGGTGTCGCGTTTTCGCTTCAGGAGGTTGACCGCGTGCCTGCGGAAGCGCATGACAAGCCCCTGAACGGAATTCTGACCGAACGGGGCTACCGGTCGTTCGGCTGATCTGGCGAGGATATATGCGTATCTTGTTTCTTGGCGATCTGGTCGGCCGGACCGGGCGCACCGCGGTGATCGAGCGTCTGCCTGGTCTGGTTGAAGACAACCAGCTCGATTTCGTGATCGTCAACGGCGAAAACGCGGCCGCCGGGTTCGGCATCACCGAAGCGATCCTGAGAGATGTACTCGATGCGGGCGCAGATGTCGTGACCACCGGCAATCACGTCTGGGACCAGCGCGACACGCTTGTCTATATCGAGCGCCAGGACAGGCTGTTGCGTCCTGTGAACTATCCTGCCGGAACACCCGGGCGCGGAGCCCATCTTTTCACGGCCCGCAACGGTGCCCAGGTGATGGTGGCGAATGTCATGGGCCGGGTCTTCATGGACGCGATGGACGATCCTTTCGCCGCGATCGACAGGGTGGTCAATGACTGTCCCCTCGGCGATGTCGCCGACGCGATCATCATCGACATGCATGCGGAAGCGACCAGTGAAAAGCAGGCCATGGGACACTTCCTGGACGGTCGGGTCAGCCTTGTGGTCGGCACCCATACCCATGTTCCGACGGCCGACCACCAGATCCTGGAAAACGGCACCGCCTACATGTCGGATGCCGGCATGTGCGGCTCCTATGACAGCGTTCTGGGAATGGAAAAGGACGAGCCGGTGAACCGGTTCCAGCGCAAGATCCCGGGCTCGCGCTTCGCGCCCGCGTCCGGAGTGGCGACCATCTGCGGCGTGGCCATCGAGACCGATGAGCGGACGGGCCTCGCGGAACGGATCGCACCCATTCGCATCGGCGGCCTTCTGGAGCCGGTCCTGCCCGATTTCTGGGCCAGTGCGGACTGATCGGTCCGGTCATCGCGAGGGTGCTGGATTTTCAGCGTCAATTTGCCTATAAGCGGCGCAGTTTTCGTCAAGATCAGATCCAAAGAGCCGAGAAGAGCCATGGCAGGCCATTCAAAATTCAAGAACATCATGCACCGCAAGGGCCGCCAGGACGCGGCGCGGTCGAAGATGTTCTCCAAGCTTTCCAAGGAAATCACCGTCGCCGCCAAAATGGGCGATCCGGATCCGGATTCGAACCCGCGCCTGCGCCTGGCCGTGCAAAACGCCAAGGCGCAATCCATGCCCAAGGACAATATCCAGCGGGCGATCAACAAGTCCCAGTCCGGAGATGGCGACAATTACGAAGAGATCCGCTACGAGGGCTACGGGCCTGCGGGCGTTGCCGTCGTCGTGGAAGCGCTGACCGACAACCGCAACAGGTCGGCCTCCAACATTCGGTCCTATTTCACCAAATGCGGCGGTTCGCTCGGCGAAACCGGCTCCGTCTCCTTCATGTTCGATCGCGTCGGAGAGGTGATCTACAAGCCCGAGGCCGGTGAGGCCGAAGCCGTGCTTGAAGCCGCCATCGAGGCAGGTGCCGAAGATGTACAGTCCGACGAAAGCGGTCACACGATCTATGCGGCCTTCGAAGATCTGAACGATGTCGCCAAGGCGCTTGAAGAAGCCTTGGGCGAGGCAGATTCCACCAAGATCATCTGGAAGCCCCAGAACCTGACGCCGGTCGATGCGGACAAGGCGCAGACCTTGATGAAGCTGATCGACATGCTCGAAGACGATGACGACGTTCAGAACGTCTACTCGAACTTCGATGTCGACGAGGAAACCATGGCGGCGCTTGCCTCCTGAGTATGCTTCGTCTCAGCTTGAAAGCCCCGGCACAGCCGGGGTTTTGTTTTTGAGGACAGCTTTCAGGTGTCGTTATTCGCTTAGTGCCGAAATGCCGGGAACCCGTCATTCCGGATCAGCGTGCAGCATCAGCTGCACTTGTCCGGAATGACGGCGGGAGCTTGTTGCACCCGCCATCGCCGCCCCGGCCCCGAGCCGGGGCCTCCCGCCACCCGTGTTCAGGTCCCGGATCTTGTCCGGGACGGTGCAGGTTGCGGGGCCATCGATCGCCGCCCCGGTTCCCCTCTCCCCCCGGGAGAGGGTTAGGGTGAGGGGGCGAACGGTTGAGGAGCATTGATGGCTCTGCTCCCTCACCCGGCCTTTCAGGCCGACCTCTCCCACCGGGAGAGGTGACCGGGTTGCGGCCATTTCCGCGCATGATGCAAATCCACCCTCGTCACCCCGGGTGAACGCAGTGAGACCCGGGGCCTACTCTCATCACCGCTTGCAATGCCAACAGGTTCCGGCTGCCGGCTTGCTCGTTTCGTACCGCTCTGGAAACGAGTGGGTCCCGGCTCTGCGCTGCGCTGCGTCCGGGGTGACATCTGCGGAAGCAAACCTCATCCTGAGGAGGCGCGTCATCGTAGCAGAGTGTCGAGCGCGGGCATGCTGGTCAGCGCGGCGAGCGCGATCAGGACATAGGCGGTCTTTCTGTAGAAATCCGGCCGGGCCTTGCCGAAACCCCGGGCCCCGAGAAAGATCGCCAGGCCATAGACCGGAACGGCGACGATCAGCAGGCGGGCGACGTCAGCGGTGAAAAACCCATGCATCAGATAGGCGGCGAAGGTTCCCACGCTTGCCAGGGCGAAGAAGACGATGAGGTTGGCCCTGACAACCTGCGGATCGTTCGAACTTGAAAGCCACATGGCAACAACAGGCGGCGCGGAGACCTGCGAGATGCCGCCCAGAACGCCCGACACACCGCCCGTTGCAAATGACACCGCCGGATGGGGCGGACGCTGATACCGCCAGCCGGAGACGAGCAGCGCCAGAAGACAGACCACGATCGCGCAAATGATCCACCGCAGCAGCAGGACGTTGGTGGTCGCAAGCAGCCAGGCGCCCAGGTGAACAAAGAGGATTGCTCCCAGAACGGCGGGCAGCACGGTTTGCCAGATACAGCTTCTCACCGCGCGGACGAGCAGCGGCAGGGTGACGATACTGTCGACGAAGAGAAAGGTGGCTGCGGCAACTGCAGGCGGCACGATGCTGGTGGCAATCGGGATGAAGATCATGCCGGCGCCGAAGCCGGTGAAGCCGCGCACGCATCCGGCGACGAAGAAGACCAGGGCGAGGAACACGAGCAGGTCTGGTGGAAACGTGTCGAACAGTCCGGACATCAAGGCTCTCGAGGCGTCGGAATCAGGGCGATGATCATGCCATCATTGATCGCTTTTTCCACGATTGCGACCAATTCCCGGGGAACTTCGCCGATCGGGCGCCGCCGGACCGGTTTTGGACAGTCTTTCGGCTCAGGGTTCCCGCTTTCGCTGGCGTCCGTGCTCAAGTTTTGTTACCGCTTTGTTCCATGACACATGCGATTCGATTGCTCGGGATTGATCCGGGATTGCGGCGCACCGGCTGGGGCATGATCGAGACGGCCGGAAACCGGTTGTCTTTCATAGCGTCCGGCACGGTCACGTCCGACAACAGGAAAAGCCTGGCCGAACGGCTGGTCGAACTGCATGACGGACTGTCCAGTATCGTCCGCCAGCACGATCCGATGGAAGCGGCAGTGGAACATACATTCGTGAACAAGGATGCCGGGGCGACCCTGAAACTCGGGCAGGCGCGCGGGATCGCGCTGCTCGTGCCTTCCCTTGCCGGTTTGCCGGTCGCCGAATATGCGCCCAACCTGGTCAAGAAGACCGTCGTCGGCACGGGCCATGCCGAAAAGGAGCAGATCCGCGCGATGGTGAAGATCCTGATGCCCAAGGCGACCTTCAATTCCGACGACGCCGCCGATGCGCTCGCCATCGCCATCTGCCATGCACAACACCGCGGCAGCGGGACGGCACGCCTGATGGCGCAGGGGGCGGCATGATCGGCAAACTGAAAGGCACCATCGACAGTTACGGGGAAGACCACGTCATTCTCGATGTGCATGGCGTCGGCTATCAGGTCCATTGTCCTTCCCGTATCCTGCAGGGCTTGCCGAGGCCGGGCGAAGCCGCGGTCCTGTTCATCGAGACCATCGTGCGCGAAGACATGATCCGCCTCTTCGGTTTCGGCCACGAAGCGGAGCGGGAATGGTTCCGCATCCTGATGACGGTTCAGGGTGTCGGTGCCAAGGTCGCGCTGGGCATCCTGGGTATCCTGAAGGCAAGTGAAGTCGCCAACGCAATTGCGCTCGGCGACAAGGCGACCATTTCGCGGGCGCCCGGTGTCGGCAAACGCGTTGCCGAACGCATCCTGAGCGAGCTCAAGGACAAGGCTCCCACCCTTGCCAGCGTTGACCAGGGCACGATCGCGGTCTCGCAAAGCGTTTCGGATAATGTCGCCGCGCGTCCGGTGGCGGAAGCCGTGTCCGCCCTGGTGAATCTCGGCTACGCACAGGCGCAGGCGAGTGCGGCGGTCGCCAAGGCCATGCAATCGGCCGGCGAGGAGGCCTCTACGGAAACCCTGATTCGTCTCGGCCTGAAGGAGCTTGCCGGATGATCGCTCTTGCCTATGCCGTGATTGCGGTTGTCTTCGTTGTTCTCGGCATTGGCGGGATCATGTATCTCGATCACAAGTTTTCGCAGACGGTCGGAGACCGGCCCTTTGCCATAAAGGGACGGCGCATCGAAACGGATGATCCTTTCGTGCGCAGCCAGTTCCGCAAATTCTACGCGCTCAGGGTCGCGTGGTCGGTCCTGCTCATCGTGCTCCTGTTTGTTGTGGTAAGCCATGTCGGATGAACCCCGGATCGTGACGCCCGAAATTCGCGGCGACGAAATCGACAGCACCATGCGCCCGCAGGTGTTGGATGATTTTGTTGGCCAGGCGCAGGCGCGGGCAAATCTCAAGGTGTTCATCGGGGCAGCCAAGGCGCGCGGCGAAGCGCTCGACCACGTCCTGTTCGTCGGTCCGCCCGGCCTCGGCAAGACGACGCTGGCCCAGATCATGGCACGGGAACTGGGCGTCAATTTCCGGGCGACCTCCGGTCCCGTCATCGCCAAGGCCGGGGACCTGGCCGCGCTGCTCACCAACCTGGAAGAACGGGACGTTCTCTTCATCGACGAGATCCACCGCCTCAATCCGGCGGTTGAAGAAGTGCTCTATCCGGCGATGGAGGATTACCAGCTCGACCTGATCATCGGCGAGGGGCCAGCGGCGCGCTCGGTGAAGATCGACCTCGCCAAGTTCACATTGGTCGCGGCGACGACCCGTCTCGGACTGCTGACGACACCCTTGCGGGACCGCTTCGGCATCCCGGTCCGTCTTCAGTTCTACACGGTCGAAGAGCTGGAACACATCGTCAAGCGGGGGGCTTCGATCCTCGGCATCGGCATGGCCGAGGACGGCGCGCGCGAAATCGCGAAACGCTCGCGCGGGACGCCGCGGATCGCCGGCCGGCTCCTACGCAGGGTCCGGGATTTCGCCGTCGTGGAGGGCATCGATCGCGTCGACCGCGCCCTTGCGGACAGGGCGCTCCTGCAGCTTGAGGTCGACAGCGCCGGTCTTGACGGTCTTGACCGCAGATACCTCAACCAGATTGCCGTCAATTTCGGCGGCGGCCCCGTCGGCATCGAAACGATCGCGGCCGCGCTCTCCGAACCCCGGGACGCGATCGAGGAAATCGTCGAGCCCTATCTCATCCAGAACGGCTTCCTGCAGCGCTCTCCGAGGGGGCGTCTGCTGACACCGATGGCGTTTGCGCATCTCGGCCTTGCCGTTCCCGAGAAGTCCGATATTTCGCAAATGGGCCTCTTCACCGATCCCGAGTGACCTGTCCGCATGAATTAAATGGCCGCTGCCACCGCCCGATTACACGGATGAGTGGTATGGTTAAGCATTTGTTGGCGAATTTATTCGTATTGTCCCCGTAATTATTCGGGGGACACGATGCGCAAACGCCTTTCATCCAAACTGGCTCTCATGTTCTTGGCCGGTGCGCTCACCATGTGTGTGGCGATCGTAACAGTGACATCCACGTTGTCGCGGGATGTCGCGAACGGTCAGGCGGACAACAGTCTGCAGAGCGCGACCAAGGCAAAACAGAAAGTTCTCGAGCTGGCGCTCGACCAGATTCTCTACAGTGCCAAGTTCTTTGTCTCGCTCGAAGAGGCCAAGGACAGCCTCATGAAGACAATGGTCGGCTGGAAGAATCTCAAGGAGGGTCAGAAAGAGACGCTTCGCAAGATCTTCGTGGCAGACAATCCGCATCCGCCGCACGAACGTCACCTTCTGACCGAGCCGGAGGAGTCGAACTACTACGTGAACAACCACAAGGTCGTTCACCCGGTCTATCAGGACGTGATCTCGCAGGGCCTGTTTTCCGACGCGGCGCTCGCCAACCCGGACGGCTTCATCACCTACACCTACAAGAAGGGACCCGAGTTCGCCTTCCATGTCGAGGATGCGGACATAAAGGGCAGCCCGGTGCAACTGGCGATGGGCAGCCTCTATGAGGCGGCCAAGGCCGAGACCCTTGCAGCCGGACAGATCTATTCCTCCGGCTTCGTGGCCGGTGCCGACGGGTCGGTCTCACTCGTGCTGGCCGCGCCGGTGTTCTATCTCGACCGCTTCTTCGGCGCTGTGGCGTTCACCGCCGACATGCAAAAACTGGCCGCGCTTCTGAACGAGCCGACTGGTATCGGTGAGAGCGAACAGATCTTTCTCGTCGATGCCTTCGGCAAACTGGTCAAGCTCGACGCAACCGGAAACGCTGCCATCGTTCACTCCATTGCGGACATCTCGTTGGGTGACAGCCTGATCAGTCTGGATGGCAGCGATTACCGGTTCGCCGAGGCCACGAACACGTTCGAAAGCACACCCTACGGCGTTGTTCAGGCGGTCAAGCAGACCGAACTTTCCGCCGCAGCAGACCGGATCACCTATGGTGCCGTCATCTCCGGCTTCCTGTGTCTTGTTCCGATCGTCGGCCTCATCTGGTGGGTCACGCGCCGCATGTTCGCGCCGCTGGAGAACCTCGCGGTGGCTGCGAGCAGGATCGCCGACGGCGATCTCGAGGTTGCCGTGGAGGCGACGGAGCGGCAGGACGAAATCGGGCGGATGGCGCGCTGTATCGAGGTCTTCAAGGACAATTCCGTGGAGCGGGAGCGTCTCGCGGCCGAGCGCAAGGTCGGTCATATCGCCCGCGAAAAGCGCGAGAAACTGATCGATTCCCTGATCGCGGATTTCCGCGCCGAATCGCAGTCGGTGCTGGAGCTGGTGGAAACCAATATCGCCCGTGTCGAGGACGTGTCCTCTGCGCTCAACGAACGCTCGGCCTCTGCATCCGAGCAGGGCGAAACGGCGGTTTCAACGTCGGAGAACGCCTCTTCGAACGTTCAGGCGGTGGCCTCGGCAACCGAAGAGCTGAACGCCTCCATTTCGGAAATCTCGCGGCAGGTCGAAACGACGGCGTCAATCGTCGAGCAGACGACGATGGCGGCGCAAAGCTCGAACTCCAAAATCTCTGGTCTTGCCGAAGCGGCAAACAAGATCGGCGACGTCCTGTCGCTCATCTCCGAGATTGCGGAACAGACCAACCTGCTCGCGCTGAACGCGACCATCGAGGCCGCACGGGCGGGCGATGCCGGCAAGGGGTTTGCCGTTGTCGCGTCCGAGGTGAAGTCGCTTGCCGGCCAGACGGCCAAGGCAACGGAAGAAATCTCTGCGCAGATCTCCGCGATCCAGGCGTCCACGTCGGAAGCGGTCGAGGAGATCGCCCGCGTCTCGGAGTCGGTGGAAGAGGTCAATTCCTACACCACGACGATTTCGGATGCGGTTCAGCAGCAGGGCTCGGCAACCAGCGAGATTTCCCGGAATGTTGCCGAGGCAGCGGACGGAACGCGCAGCGTGGCCACGACCGTGGTCTCCCTGAACCAGGGCGTCGCGGAAAACTCGGCCGCTGTCGGCGACATGCTGCAGGCAACCATCGAGATGAAGCAGCAGGCGGAACATCTGCGGGCTTCCGTCGAGAAATTCCTCTCCGAGGTTGCAGCGGCGTAAGTCAGCGCCTAGCTATGGAAGGGCCGCCCGGGCAGATGACCGGGCGGCCCTTGTCTGTTTGAACAAGAGGACAGTATCGCAATGCATTGGCCGGACTTGTCTGGACGCCTCGAAGACGGCGGTCACGTGCTTCCCGTCCGTGTCTACTATGAAGACACCGACTTTACCGGCATTGTTTATCACGGCGCCTATGTCCGCTTTTTTGAACGTGCGCGTTCGGATTTTCTGCGCCTCATCGGCATCCATCACAAGGCGCTCGCCGATGGCCGGTACGGTGCTCAGCTTGCGTTTGCCGTGCGCGGGATGACCATCGACTTTCAAAAGCCGGCCCGCATCGACGACACGCTCGAGATCCATACCAGCCTGTCCGAATACCGCGGAGCGAGAATCAAGCTTGATCAGCTGGCATACCGGGGCGAGGAACTCCTGGTTTCCGCCGCTGTGACCGTGGCCGTGATCACCAGCGAGGGGCGGCCGACCCGGTTGCCGGTGTCGCTGTCCGAAAAACTCGCGGCGCACGCTCCCAGCGATTTTTCCGTAGAATGAATGATTCTGCCGAGAGTTATGGCCAACCGGCCCATAGATCTCGGTAAAATGTTGTAAAACAGATCGCCGCGTTAATCTTGCAGTAACCTTAATTGATTCCTTTTAAGAAGGACGCGCTTTACGCGGCAAAGTCCCAGTTTTGACAAATTCAAACGTCACAGAGGCGGCTGGCGATCGAATGCTGGCGTACTGAGTCCGGCCTGTTGCGGCAGAGCCCGGAGACATAGGAAAAGACAACGTCAGACGGCCAAGGGGTCATTGAATTTATGGAAACACTTGTCCAATCGACATTGGCGGCGCCGGAAGGCGATATTTCTTTTTTCTCGCTGTTCTGGCAGGCGCATTTCGTCGTGAAGGTCGTGATGATCGGCCTCCTGGCAGCATCTGTCTGGTGCTGGGCGATCATTGTCGACAAGGTCCTGCTGATGGGCCGCACACGGCGACAGATGACCCGGTTCGAAACGGTGTTCTGGTCCGGCCAGTCGCTGGAAGAGCTCTACGGGACCCTGCACAACCGGGTCAACCACTCCATGGCTGCCCTGTTCGTCGCGGCGATGCGGGAGTGGAAGCGCAGCCACGAAGGCGCCAAACCTGCGATCGGGTCCCTGCAGCAGCGCATCGACCGGGTCATGGACGTGACGATCCAGCGCGAGGCCGAGCGGCTGGAAAGCCGCCTGCTGATCCTTGCGACCGTGGGATCCGCGGCTCCGTTCATCGGTCTGTTCGGAACGGTGTGGGGCATCATGACCGCGTTTCAGGCCATCGCGGCATCGGAAAGCACGAACCTTGCCGTTGTCGCTCCGGGCATTGCCGAAGCGCTGTTTGCGACCGCGCTTGGGCTGCTGGCCGCGATCCCCGCCGTGATTGCCTACAACAAGTTTGCCTCCGATGTCGGCAAGGCCGTCGCCCGCATGGAAGGTTTCGCGGACGAGTTCTCCGCCATCCTGTCCAGACAGATCGACGAAAGGGGCTGATACATGGCCATGCAGGTCGGTAGCGGGCAGGCTGGAGGCGGGCGCCGGGGGCGCCGCCGCAGACGCGCGGTCCTGATGACCGAAATCAACGTGACGCCATTCGTTGACGTCATGCTGGTGCTTCTCATCATCTTCATGGTGGCGGCACCGCTGTTGACGGTCGGTGTGCCGATCGACCTGCCTGAAACGCAGGCCACGGCGCTTGAAGGCGATACGGAGCCGATCACCATCTCCGTGAATTCCACCGGCGAGATCTTCATTCAGGACACGCCGATTGCCATTGATGAAGTGGTGCCGAAACTCGAGGCCATCGCGGCCAATGGATACGAAGAGCGTATCTATGTGCGCGGTGACCAGGATGCCGATTACGGAACAATGATGAAACTCATGGGCCGCATCAACGCGGCCGGTTTCAAACGCTTGGGCCTTGTCACTCTGGAAGAACGGGACTCGTAACGCGTCATGCGCGCAGGTCTCATCGCGTCTTTGACCGGTCATACGGTTATTTTGGTCTGGGGCCTGGTGGCCTTGCCGGGCGCAGAGAGCTTTCCGGAACCCGTCGTCGATTCCCTTCCGGTGGAACTGGTGTCGCTGAGCGAACTTACCGAAATTCAGATCGGTGAAACCGACGGCGACATCGAAGCCGCTCCGGCGCCGAAGCCTGTCGAGACGCCGCAGCCCGAACCTCCCGAACCGGCTGAAACCGTGGCCCCCGAACCTGCACCGGTCGCGGCCACGCCACCGCCGCCGACACCGGCCCCTGCGCCCGCACCGGCACCGGAACCCGTGACGGCGCCCGATCCTGAGCCCGCCCCGGCGCCCGCCCCCGTCGCGGAACCCGCACCCGAGCCGGAGCCGGCCGAGGAGCCGCAGCAGGCACCGCCCGAACCGCAGCCAATCGTCACGAGCGCGGTTCCGCGTTCCAAGCCCGCACCGCCGACCCGAACGGAGCAGAAGCCGGAAGAAATCCAGGTCGCCGACAATCCGGATCTCCTGAACAAGGTCAACCAGGCGCTGGCGAACACGTCCACTTCGCAGGCACCGGCATCGGCCGGGACGCGGAACGGTGTCCAGCATGCCGGGCTGTCGGCCAACGAAAAAGACGTGATTGCCCAGATGATCCGCGAGAAATGGAGCCGCCTGCCGGACCAGTACCCGTCGGATCTGAAGGTAATCATCCGGTTCAAACTGTCGCCGCAGGGGAAGCTCTCCGGTGCGCCGACGGTGGAAAATTCTCATCCCGATCCACGATTCCAGGCACTGGCATCGGCCGCGCTCAGAGCGGTGTACAGGGTCGATGCGGAAGACGGTTTCTCGATCCTTCCGCGCGAAAAATACGACGGACCGAACGGTTGGAACACAATGCAGCCAACATTGTATCCAAATGGCTAGCGTACGGAACGCGCTTGAATGGCAGGAGGCCAGGCTTGACAATGAAGACCAACAGCTTTGATCGAATGGGTGCGATGACGATCGCGGCATCACGAACCCTCGCCGTTGCCCTCGGCATGTTCCTGCTCGCGCTTCAATCGGCCCACGCACTCGTGGAAATCGACATTCGAGGCGGAAACATCGAACCCCTTCCAATCGCGCTTCCCGACTTTTCGGCCGAGGGAGGGGACAGCAAGCTGGCGGCGGACATGACGGGCGTCATTTCCGCGGACCTCAAGCGCTCCGGTCTGTTCAACCCGTTGGATCCGGCCAGTTTCATTCAGAAGAACATGAGCGTGAATTCGACACCGCGCTTCGGGGACTGGCGCCAGATCAGCGCACAGGCGCTCGTGACCGGAACCGTGATCAAGCAGCCGGACGGCCGGCTGCGTGCCGAATTCCGCCTGTGGGACGTATTCGCGCAGGAGCAGATGCTCGGGCAGCAATTCTACACGACACCGGAGAACTGGCGGCGCCTCGCGCATATCATCTCCGACGCCATCTACGAGCGCCTGACCGGTGAAAAGGGATATTTCGACACGCGCATCGTCTTCGTCGACGAGACGGGGACGAAGGACAAGAGGGTCAAGAGGCTCGCGATCATGGATCAGGACGGTGCCAATGTGCGTTACCTGACGCGGGGCGACGATCTCGTGCTGACACCGCGGTTTTCGCCGACCAGCCAGGAAATCACCTACATGTCCTACGGCGGTGCCGATCCGAGCGTCTATCTGCTCAATATCGAAACCGGGCAAAGGGAGATCGTGGGCAACTTTCCGGGCATGACCTTCGCGCCCCGTTTCTCGCCGGACGGTCAAAGCGTCGTCATGAGCCTTCAGCAGGGCGGCAATGCCAACATTTTCATGATGGATCTCCGGTCCCGGAGAACAACGCGTCTGACCAACACGGCCGCGATCGATACCAGCCCGTCCTTTTCGCCCGACGGGCGCCAGATCGTTTTTGAATCCGATCGGGGCGGCAGCCAGCAGCTCTATGTCATGAATGCCGGTGGCGGCGAGGCCCGGCGCATTTCCTTTGGCCCCGGGCGATACTCGACGCCGGTCTGGTCACCTCGCGGAGATTTGATCGCCTTCACCAAGCAGCACCAGGGCCGCTTCATGATCGGTGTCATGAACCCGGACGGCAAGGGAGAGCGGATCCTGACCGAGGGCTATCACAACGAAGGCCCCGCCTGGTCTCCCAATGGCCGTGTGCTGGTGTTTTTCCGCGACACGCCGGGTGCCAACGGCGGACCGCAGGTCTGGACGGTTGACCTTACAGGATACAACGAACAGCGCGTGGACACGCCGGCCTTTGCGTCCGATCCGTCCTGGTCGCCGCTGATCAATTGACACCGCGTCGTGACGCGGTTCGGAAACCGGCGTTTCATGTGCTGTTAACCATGTTTGAAAAGACGCCCTTAACCAGGTTTGGCTAGAAAGCGTTTACCTAAAACCGGATGGAACCGAAGTCGGGTTGACGGGCTGGGGATGTAGGAGACGGGAATGTTGAACAAAGAATTTGCCGGCCAGGGAGCAAGATGGCTTGTCGTCTGCTTTGCGCTCCTGTTTGCGGCCGCATGTGCCCAGACAAAGCCGGATGGGCTTTCCAGTAACGTGAAGCCCGGCACGGGCCAGGATTTCGTCGTCAATGTCGGCGATCGGGTTTTCTTCGAAGAGGATCAGTCGGTGCTGAACGCCCAGGGGCAGGCAACCCTGTCGGGTCAGGCCAAGTGGCTCAACAAGTACTCGCAGTACACGATCCAGGTCGAAGGGCACGCGGACGAGCGCGGCACCCGCCAGTACAACATTGCCCTGGGTGCACGCCGCGCACAGGCGGCACGCGACTACCTTGTCGCACAGGGTGTGAGCGCATCGCGGATCAAGACGATTTCCTATGGCAAGGAGCGCCCTGTCGCCGTGTGCAACGACAACAGCTGCTGGTCGCAGAACCGGCGTGCGGTCACGGTGCTGAGCAACGCCACGAACTGAACCGCGCTGATCATGACAACATGACGGGGCCGGCCTTTCGAGCCGGCCCTTTGGTTTTCCGCGGTGCAAATCGCCGCTTTCTGCCGTTCAGAACGCGGATCGTCAAAATTTGGCCGAAGTCCGGGCGCTCTGTCCCTTGAGTGCAGAGCCGGGCATGGCTAAGACTTGCTTATGCAAGACGGTTGCTTGGATGCAGGACAGATTCCTGCCGCAACGCTCACGTCTTTGCCCACGCGTCTGTGACCCGGAGGACCGAATGCAGAAATTCAAGACACTGGCCGGCATGTTCGTGATGCTGGCCCTTGTTGTCTCGGCGAGCCCGTCCGAAGCCCAGCTTTTCGGACGGAAGAAGGACGATTCATCCGTGCGGATCGGCCAGCTGGAAGAACGTATCCGCGCGCTGACCGGACAGATCGAGCAATTGTCCTACCAGATGCGCGAGATGCAGGATCAGATGCGCCGCATGCAGGAAGACAATGAGTACCGGTTCCAGCAGCTGGAAGGCGGCACACCGGGCAAGCGGTCGGAATTTTCGCCGACCGGTGCACCGGGCAGCACGGCCCCCGGCCTGGCGGCTGACGGAACACCGCAGACCGGGACGCTGGTCGCCCCGAACGGGGGCGTGGCCACTTTGCCCGCCACCGGGTCCGGCGACGGCGCCTGGGACCAGAGCGGCGGTTATGAGGAGCAGCCGGGTCTTCCGGGTGACGGTCCGATTGACCTGTCCGCCCTGGCGAACGGCCTGGAAACGATCCCGGGGACCGGGCAGGAGCTCGTTCCCGGCCCATCGATCGGAACGGAAGACGACGCGATTGCCAATATCATCGGCAGCGGCGACCCGAACTCCGACTATGACGCTGCCTATTCGATGGCGGTCAACGGCGACTATCCAGGTGCGGAGCGTGGGTTCAGAACCTTTCTGGAGACCTACCCGGACAGCAGCCTCGTCGCAAACGCGCAGTACTGGCTCGGCGAAAGTCTTCTTGCGCAGCAGGATTATCGCGGTGCGGCCGATGCCTTCCTCAAGACCTACACGGACTATCCCGGCAACGACAAAAGCCCGGACAGCCTCTTGAAGCTGGGCGTCTCGTTGCGCGGACTGGGTGAAGCCGATGCCGCGTGTGCGACGTTTTCGGAACTGTTGAACAAGTTCCCCAATGCGGCACCGGCAGTTCTGTCTCAGGCACGGGATGAACGCGTCCGTGCACAATGTTCCTGACAACGGCCACGAACCGGGCGGGCTTTCCGCTGACGAGGCCGATGCGCTTTTTTCAAGACTGAATTCGTTTTCCAATCTTGCACTCGCCGTGTCCGGCGGAGCCGATTCCCTTTGTCTCCTGGTTCTCTTTGACGAGTGGCGTCAGCGCAATCGATGGAGCGGCTGCGCGGAAGTTCTTGTCGTCGATCACGGTCTGCGCCCTGAAAGCGCCGCTGAAGCACGGTTCGTTTGCGAAACCGCCCGCCGGCACGGCCTTGAATTCAACACCCTGCGCTGGGAGGGGATCAAGCCGCTCAGCAACGTGCAGGATGCAGCGCGGCGCGCGCGTTACGCCCTGATGGCGCGCCGGATTGCCGAAACGGGTGCCGAGGCGCTTGTTCTCGGGCATCACATGGACGACCAGGCCGAAACCTTCCTTGACCGGCTGACGCGCGGCAGCGGCGTGTCCGGGTTGAGTGCCATGGCGATCGACGAACCCGAAGGTCCGGAAGGCTTGCGACTGCTGCGCCCGTTTCTCGGCGTGCGCAAGAACCGGCTCGAAGCCAGCCTGCGGGAACGCGGCCTCAGCTGGTGCCAGGATCCGACCAACGACGACGGGAAGTACAAAAGGAGCCGGCTCCGCCGCATCATGGGCCTGCTCGAGGACGAAGGCCTGACGGCGGACCGCCTTGCCGAAACCGCGGGCCGGATGCGCCGGGCACGCGTGGTGCTCGAGGGCGCCGTGCAGGACATCGCGTCCAGACTTCTGGAAAATCATCCCGCCGGACCGGCGCGCCTGAACCGCGCCGCCTACAGGGCGCTGCCGGAGGATCTGCGCCAGCGGCTGTTGAAGGAGATGGTCCGGATCGTGACGGGCCGCCGGCCGGAGCCGCGCCTCAGGCAGATTGAAACCCTTGACGATCTGTTCTGTTCGCCTGCGTCCGGCCGGCAGACGCTCAGCGGCGCGATGTTCGAGGCGGGCGACACGTTCGTGTGGAGCTGGCGCGAACCGGGGCGGGTCCCGCCGGAAACGCTGCCGGACCCTGAAGGTGCCGGCGTGTGGGATCATCGATACCGATACGCTGTCCCTGACGCCGGTCCTGCCGGGGCGCGGGGCATCGGACTGCGGCTCGGACCGCTGATGCATGCCCCCGTCAGTTCGAAAGACATCATCTGGCCACAGGGATGGCCTAAGTCGGCTTTCGAGTGTTCACCCGCCGTGTGGAATGCCCAAGGCGGGCTTCTGGCACAGGCCGTCTCCCTAAAAACGGGCACTGGTGAAAATAACCATAGCTGCAGCTTGGATTTGGAGAGACTGCCGATACGGGGTAAATTATTGGACGGCAGGGACGGTCAAGGGGACCTGTGAAGGGAATTCTGCGGTTTTCCTCTCCAAGAACTTCTGATAGAGGTCCGGGCTTAATAAATTAGTCAGCGCATATGCGCATTATGGCGCACCGCCTTGGCAGCGGGCCTTGGGCGACCTATCTTCGCTCTAAGAGAAATGTAACCGCGTGCAGTAAGTCGCGTTGGGCGGTTAAGGGAACGAAATGAACGCACATTTTCGCAACTTTGCTCTTTGGGTCATCATTGCCCTTTTGTTGATCGCATTGTTCCAGCTGTTTCAAAGCCCTGCGCAGCAGGGTGCCACGAATGACATCGCCTATTCCGACTTCATGAGGCAGGTCGATAACGGCGAGGTCAGGTCGGTCACGATCCAGGAACAGAAAATCACCGGATTGTACAACAGCGGCGGCGCGTTCCAGACCTATGCGCCGGACGGAGCGCAGTATGTGGACGAGCTTCGCGGCAAGGGCGTCTTGATCAAGGCCAACCCGCCTGCGGAGAATTCACCGCTTCTTGGTGCCCTGTTCTCATGGCTGCCGATGCTGATCATCCTGGGTATCTGGATCTTCGTGATGCGTCAGATGCAGGGATCCGGCGGCAAGGCGATGGGCTTCGGCAAATCCAAGGCCAAGCTTCTGACCGAAGCGCACGGACGCGTGACGTTCGAAGACGTCGCCGGTATCGACGAAGCCAAGGAAGACCTTCAGGAAATCGTCGAGTTCCTGCGCGATCCGCAGAAATTCCAGCGGCTTGGCGGCCGTATTCCGCGCGGTGTGCTGCTTGTCGGTCCTCCGGGAACGGGTAAAACGCTGACCGCGCGCGCCGTGGCAGGCGAAGCCAACGTTCCGTTCTTCACGATTTCGGGCTCGGACTTCGTCGAAATGTTCGTGGGTGTCGGTGCCTCGCGTGTGCGCGACATGTTCGAACAGGCGAAGAAAAACGCGCCCTGCATCATCTTCATCGACGAAATCGACGCGGTCGGTCGTCACCGTGGCGCCGGACTTGGCGGCGGCAACGACGAGCGCGAGCAGACACTCAACCAGTTGCTGGTCGAGATGGACGGTTTCGAGCCGAACGAAGGCATCATCATCATCGCCGCGACCAACCGTCCGGACGTCCTGGACCCGGCACTGCTGCGTCCCGGCCGTTTCGACCGCCAGATCGTCGTGCCGAACCCGGACATCACCGGGCGTGAGAAGATCCTCAAGGTTCATATGCGGAAAGTGCCGCTGGCTCCGGACGTCGACGTCAAGACGCTTGCGCGCGGCACCCCGGGCTTCTCCGGTGCCGATCTCATGAACCTCGTCAACGAGGCCGCCCTCCTGGCGGCGCGGCGCTCCAAGCGTCTCGTGACCATGGCGGAGTTCGAGGACGCAAAGGACAAGGTGATGATGGGTGCGGAACGCCGCACGCTCGTCATGACCGAGGAAGAGAAGAAACTGACGGCCTACCACGAGGCCGGCCACGCGCTGGTCGCATTGCACCAGGAAGCATCGGATCCGATCCACAAGGCGACCATCATCCCGCGCGGACGTGCGCTCGGCATGGTGATGCGGCTGCCGGAAAAGGACCAGGTCTCCCTGACCCGCGCCAAGTGCAAGGCGGATCTCGCCGTCGCCATGGGCGGACGCGTCGCGGAAGAAATGATCTTCGGCTACGAAAAGGTCACCTCCGGCGCATCGGGCGACATCCAGATGGCGACGAAGCTCGCCCGTGCCATGGCCACCCAGTTCGGCATGTCCGACAAACTCGGGCCGCTTCTCTACGGCGAAAACCAGGAAGAGGTATTCCTGGGACACTCCGTCGCGAAGAACCAGAGCGTGTCGGACGAAACCCAGAAGATCGTCGACGCGGAAATCAAGTCCTTCGTCAATCAGGGCTATGAAACTGCGAACAAGATCCTGCGCGATCATGAAGACCAGCTTCACACGATCGCCAAGGGCCTTCTGGAGTATGAGACCCTGTCCGGCGACGAGATCAAGGATCTGCTCGACGGCAAACCGCCGGTGCGCGACACGGACGACGATCAGCCGATCGGACGGTCCTCCGCGGTTCCGACCGCAGGCGCAAAGCGCGGCGGTGACGAGCCGAGCGGCGGAATGGAGCCTCAACCGTCCTGAGGCCTTCCTGCCTGAAAGAAGAGATCGAGACTGCCCGGCATTGCCGGGCAGTTTTATTTTGAGCGCGGTTGTGGATCGTCAGTGAATAGTAATATTTGCTCACATATTTTGAAGAACGCCCGCTTCCTTTTGCGATAAAAGGGCGCAGACGACGTTTTCAGATAGGCATGACAGATGCGCAAGTTTTTCGGCACCGACGGCATTCGCGGACAAGCCAATTCCTACCCCATGACCGCCGAAATGGCCTTGAAGGTCGGCATGGCGGCAGGCCTTGTCTTCAAGAACGGACGCCACCGGCACCGCGTTGTCATCGGCAAGGACACGCGTTTGTCGGGCTATATGCTGGAAACGGCCCTGGTTGCCGGTTTCACATCTGTCGGAATGGATGTTTTTCTCCTGGGTCCGATGCCGACGCCCGCCGTCGCTATGCTGACACGCTCGCTCAGAACCGATCTCGGTGTGATGATTTCAGCATCGCACAACGCCTATCACGACAACGGGATCAAGTTCTTCGGCCCGGACGGCTTCAAGCTGAGCGACGAGATCGAACGGAAGATCGAGGAGCTCATCGAAGGCGATCTCACCTCGACCCTTGCCGGACCGGGAGACCTCGGTCGGGCAAAGCGGATCGACGGTGCGCAGCAGCGCTACATAGAATTCGCCAAGAGAACGCTGCCCCGGGAAATGAGCCTGGAGGGTCTGAGGGTCGTGATCGACTGCGCCAACGGGGCGGCATACAAGGTGGCACCCGAAGCTCTTTGGGAGCTGGGCGCCGACGTTATCTCCATGGGCGTGACACCGGACGGGTTCAACATCAACAAGGAATGCGGCTCAACATCGACCGACGCGCTTTCGAAGAAGGTTCACGAGGTGCGCGCGGATATCGGCATTGCGCTCGACGGCGATGCGGACCGTGTCATCATCGTTGATGAAAACGGCCAGGAAGTGGACGGCGATCAGCTGATGGCGGTCGTCGCGCAATCCTGGCAGGCGAGCGAGCGGCTTTCCGGTTCGGGCATCGTTGCCACCGTGATGTCCAACCTCGGACTGGAACGCTATCTGGGCAGCATCGGTCTTGACCTCGCGCGCACCAGGGTCGGTGACAGATATGTCGTCGAACACATGCGCGCCAACGGGTTCAATGTCGGCGGCGAACAGTCGGGCCATATCGTGTTGTCGGACTTCGCGACCACGGGAGACGGCCTGATTGCAGCGCTTCAGGTGCTGGCCTGCGTCAAGGACCAGGACAAGCCCGTATCCCAGGTCTGCCGGCGTTTCGAACCTGTCCCGCAGATCCTCAAGAACGTCCGCTACAGCAGCGGCAAGCCCCTGGAACAGGAGCGGGTCCGTATGGCCATCGAGGACGGCGAAGCACGGCTGGGAACATCGGGCCGTCTGGTCATCCGGGCCTCCGGTACCGAACCGCTCATCCGCGTCATGGCGGAAGGGGATGATGCGGATCTCGTTAAACAGGTCGTCAATGACATTGCCGGTGTTGTCGCGACAGCCGCTGCCTGAAGAAAACCCAATCGGAACAAGTTGATCTCCCGTGACGCAGCGGAGCTGCGCCTGGGTGTCCGCGTTTTCTTTTCGGATTAAGCTTTTGTTAAGGTAAAAAAACACGGTTAAAGAACAGAGTTAAGCCACCTTTAATGAATTCGCGTCAGTATGCTTCCAAGTTTGATGTGTCCGGCAATCATAAAGCGGACGCTCACTGGAAGAGGACGAGGACATGAAATCATTTTTCAAGCGTTTGTCTTTGACCGGCTTTGCAGTCGCGCTTTCCACAACTGGTTTTGCCGCGGATTTGCCGACCCCGGTCATCGAACATATCCCGGAAGTGCCCGCCGTCGGTGGCTGGTACCTGCGCGGTGATATCGGATACAAGATCTATCAGGCCCCCGACATCAAATACGGAACAATCGATTTCTTCGACGAGGAAATGGACGGAACCTTCATGATCGGTGCCGGTGTCGGTTACAAGTGGAACAACCACTTCCGCACGGATCTGACGATCGACTACGAATTCCCGACCGAAGTCAGCGCGAAGGCCGATTGTAGCGGCGTGTGCGGATCGCCCGGATACTCGGTCGAGAAAGCGGACATCGACGTCTGGACGTTCATGGTCAACGGCTATGTCGATATTGCCACCTGGAACCGGTTCACGCCTTATGTCGGCGCCGGTATCGGTGCGTCCTACGTGTCGACAAGCGATATCAATTTCCGCAACCCGGACGGTTCGACCGGTACCTATGAGAGCGATGGCAAGTGGAACTTTGCCTGGGCGCTGATGGCAGGTGCCAGCTATGACATCACACAGAACTTCGCGCTTGATGGCGGCTATCGCTACCTGAATATCGGCGACGCCCAGTCCAAGACCTTCACCACTGCAGGCCAGACCTCGCGCATCGAGTATGAAGATCTGTCCGCGCACGAGTTCCGTCTCGGTGCCCGTTACACCTTCAACACGACGCATGCTCCGGCACCGATCATTTACGACAAGGGCCCGATCAGCAGCAATTTCTGATCCAGGTCGCTTCGAAGCTGCAATGGCCGGTCTGTCAGACCGGCCATTTCGCGTTTTAGAGGGAAGTGAATTGACCCCGGCGGCGGAACGTTCTATTCCCGCAGGTGGGACACCCCTCCCCAACGAGGGGCAACTATCTGCGAGGGTAGACAGATATGACAGAGCTTGCCGTAAAGCCGGACGTGCGTCCGGCCAATCCCCATTTTTCATCCGGACCCTGCTCCAAGCGACCCGGCTGGTCGCTGGAAGGTCTTGCCGATGCGCCCCTCGGCCGTTCGCACCGGGCCAAGCCCGGCAAGGCGAAGCTTGCCGAAGCGATAGATCTCACCCGCAAGGTGCTGCAGGTCCCGGAGGACTACAGGATCGGTATCGTGCCCGCATCGGACACCGGTGCGGTTGAAATGGCGCTGTGGTCGATGCTCGGCGCGCGCGGTGTCGAGATGCTGGCCTGGGAAAGCTTCGGCAAGGGCTGGGTCACGGATGTGGTCAAGCAATTGAGGCTTGAGGACGCAAGGGTTCTGGAGGCTGCCTACGGCGAGTTGCCCGACCTCGCGTCCGTCGATTTTTCCAAGGATGTCGTGTTCACCTGGAACGGCACCACGTCCGGCGTTCGTGTCCCCAACGGCGACTGGATTCCCGCCGACCGGCAGGGGCTGACGATCTGCGATGCCACGTCGGCCGCCTTCGCGCAGGAGCTCCCGTTCGACAAGCTCGATGTGGTGACCTTCTCCTGGCAGAAGGTGCTGGGCGGGGAAGCCGCGCATGGCGTGCTGATCCTGAGCCCGCGCGCGGTGGAGCGCCTAGAAACCCATACGCCGGCCTGGCCGATGCCGAAAATCTTCCGCCTGACCAAGGGCGGAAAGCTGATCGAGGGCATTTTCAGGGGCGAAACGATCAACACACCGTCGATGCTCTGCGTCGAGGACTATATCGATGCGCTGAACTGGGCCGACGGCATAGGCGGGCTTTCTGCGCTGAGAGGCCGGGCCGATGCAAACCTCAAGGTTCTGGCCGATTGGGTGGGCCTGTCCGCCTGGGCCGAATTCCTGGCTTCCGATCCGGCGACGCTCTCCAACACCTCTGTTTGCCTGAAGATCACCGATCCGGACATTCTCGCCCTGGACGACCAGGGGCAAGCGGCCTTTGCCAAGTCGGTTGCGGCCTGTCTCGACCGCGAAGGGGTGGCCTTCGATATCGGTGCCTACCGCGATGCCCCGTCGGGCCTCAGGATCTGGGCAGGTGCAACGATCGAGGCAGACGATCTGAGGGCGCTGACCGCATGGCTCGACTGG
This sequence comes from Roseibium sp., assembly GCF_965229775.1. Lineage (GTDB taxonomy): Bacteria > Pseudomonadota > Alphaproteobacteria > Rhizobiales > Stappiaceae > Roseibium. The sequence goes on along the minus strand of NZ_OZ245929.1, from coordinate 890,605 downwards.
GCGCATGCAAGCGAAAAGGCGAACCTGTCTCAGGCAGCCTGAGCACGTCTCCAATCATGACAGACCATCCGGGCGGCGCGCCGTCCGGCACCTATTTGCATTCAAGGAGACGTCAATATGGCTCCCAAGGTACTTATTTCCGACAAGCTTTCACCCGCTGCCGTACAGATCTTCAGGGACCGCGGCCTGGATGTCGATTTCCTGCCGGATGTCGGCAAGGACAAGGAAAAACTGCTGGAGATCATCGGTCAGTATGACGGGCTGGCGATCCGATCCGCGACCAAGGTGACCGAAAAGATCATCGCTGCGGCCGACAATCTCAAGGTCGTCGGCCGGGCCGGTATCGGCGTCGACAATGTCGACATACCCAAGGCGACAGCCCGCGGCATCATCGTGATGAACACCCCGTTCGGCAATGCCATCACGACGGCCGAACATGCGATCTCGATGATGATGGCCGTGGCGCGCCAGATCCCGGCGGCCGATGCATCCACGCAGGCCGGAAAGTGGGAAAAGTCCCGCTTCATGGGGCGTGAGCTCACCGGCAAGACGCTCGGCCTCGTCGGCTGCGGCAACATTGGATCGATCGTCGCGGACCGGGCGATCGGCCTCAAGATGAAAGTCGTCGCCTTCGACCCGTTCCTCACGCCGGAACGCGCCGTTTCTCTCGGAGTGGAAAAGGTGGAGCTGGACGATCTGTTTGCCCGCTCCGATGTCATCACCCTGCATACGCCCCTGACCGACAAGACGCGCAATATCATCAACGCCGACTCGATTTCGAAAATGCGGACCGGCGCCTACCTGGTCAATTGTGCCCGCGGCGGTCTCGCGGACGAAGCGGCTGTCAGACAGGCCCTCGACGAGGGCAAGCTCGCCGGTGCCGCGTTCGATGTATTCGTGGATGAGCCCGCGCGCGACAACATCCTGTTCGGAGCGCCGAATTTCGTATCCACCCCGCATCTCGGCGCATCCACGTCCGAGGCCCAGGAGAACGTGGCGCTGCAGGTTGCCGAACAGATGTGCGACTATCTGCTGGAAGGCGCCGTGCGCAATGCGCTCAACATGCCGTCGATCTCCGCCGAGGAAGCGCCCAAGCTCGCGCCTTTCGTGCGTCTCGCCGAACAGCTCGGCTCGTTTGCGGGCCAGCTGACCGAGACCGGGATCGAAGGCGTCAAGCTCGAATATGCAGGTGCCGTCGGAGAGATGAATGTCCAGGCGCTGACAGCGGCGGCCATCACCGGTCTTTTGACGCCGCTGCTGCAGACGGTGAACATGGTTTCAGCGCCGATCCTGGCAAAGGACCGCGGTATCAAGGTGGAAGAAATCCGCCGTGACAAGCAGGGTGCCTACGAGACCTACATCCGGCTGACGGTCATCACCGAACGGCAGGAACGCTCGGTTGCCGGGACCGTTTTTGCCGACGGAAAGCCGCGCATCATTCAGGTGAAGGGCATCAACATGGAAGCCGAACTGGGCGAGCACATGCTTTACATCACCAATGAAGACAAGCCGGGTTTCATCGGCCAGCTCGGTATGGAACTGGGCAACAGCGGTGTCAACATCGCGACCTTCAATCTGGGCAGGCAGGCCCCGGGTGCCGATGCGATCTGTCTCGTGGAAGTGGATGGAAAGGTCGATACCGCGGTCATGAAGCGGCTGGAAGCGGTTTCCCACGTCAAGCAGGTGAAAGACCTGAGATTCTAGCCACTTCGCGATATCTCAAGCCGTCTCAGTGACAAGGCCCGGAGAGGGCCTTGTCCTTCATGATTGTCCTGTGGGCGATGCCGGCGGAGAATCGAGTGGTGGGCGCGAAGGAAGCGTCAGGTCCGTTCACCACCGGCGGATGCCGGTTTCTGCCGACGGAACACCCTGCCGTCGAGTGCAACCAATCCGATCAGGAGAACCGCGAAGCCGGCCAGCTGAAGGGCGCTGAGGTTTTCCCCCAGGATCAGCCATCCGAACAGCAGGGCGCTGGCCGGGACGATCAGCGTCACGAGCGAGGCGTTGGTGGCACCGGCATCGGCCAGGAGCTGAAAATAGATCAGGTAGGCAAGTGCGGTCGCAACGATGCCGAGGGCGGCCACATTGGCCCAGGCCGTCAGGCTCGTTTCGGCGATGCTCCAACCGGTTCCGAAGTAGAGTGCTACCGGCAACATGATCAGGCTCGATCCAAGCAACTGGCCGGCTGCGGAAACCTGGGGGCGGACGCCCTTGAAGCGGCGCGCGTATGTGGCCGCGCAGGCATAGGACACGGCGGCTCCCAGACAGCTCAGCTGGGCCCAGACGGGATCATTCGCAACACCGGACAGGCTGCTCGACAGCATGATCGCGACGCCGGCGACGCCGAGGAGAACGCCGGCGATCTTGTTCAGCGGCAGGCTTTCCTGCCCGGTCAGCAGCCCGGCGACGATCACGGTGAAAATGGGGGTCGTCGCGTTCAGGATCGAGGCAAGCCCCGCACCGATTTCCGTCTGGCCGAGAAACAGCAGGGAAAAGGGTATGGCATTGTTGAGAAGCCCCATGAGCAGGAAGGGCACGGCCAGGCCCGACTTCAACTGTCCAAGCAGGTTCTGATGCCAGAGGACGACGAGCAGGACGGCGCAGGCGCTGGACACGCGCAGGAACACCAGAACGAAGGGTGGAATTTCGGCAACGGCGACCTTCGCAAACAGGAAAGAGCCGCCCCAGATGGCGCCCAGCACTGCCAGCATGATCCAGTTTCGAAGTGACATCCGATTCATCATTCCCGGTTGAACTGCACCCCGGTTATCACGATGGTGCGCCGGCAGACACCCGAAAAACGAGCCGATCCTGGTGGAGCGGCTTGCGCAACGGTCTCAGTTCGGCAATGTAGTCGGACGTCTCCTGCCGGTCCCGGCAGCTTCAGGAACCTTCTCTTACATGACGCAGACCGATCAATCCTCCGAGACCCCGGCACAGGCCGGACGGCTGTACCCGTTGCTGATCGCGGCGGCCTGCCTGCTGGGCGCCAACGGCTTGTCCATGACGATGATCGCCGTGCGCGCACGTGTCGAGGGACTTCCGGACACAAGCATCGGTCTTCTGGGGTCGCTCTACTTCGCCGGGCTCATTTCCGGCGTTCTGCTCGCTCCGTTCCTGATTGCCCGGGCAGGCCATATCCGGGTCTTCGCCGCGCTTGCATCCATCAGCGCGATCGCCGTTCTCGCACTTGCCTTCGCGCCGGCCGGATGGCCGTGGATGCTCGCACGCTTCGTCAGCGGAGCGGCCTTCTGCGGGACGGCGATGGTGCTGGAAAGCTGGCTCAACTCGATTGCCTCCAATACCTCGCGCGGACGCATTCTTTCAATCTACCGGATCGTCGACCTGGGCGCGGTCATGGGCGGTCAATTCATCCTGCCGGTCTTCGGGGCATCCGGTTCCGACATTCTGATGGTTCTCGCCGTTCTGTTCTGTTTCGCCGTCGTGCCGATTTCGCTCGCGCGCGGCGGCAACCCGCCGGCACCACCTGCCAGGCTCGTCAATCCGCTGATGCTGTGGCAGGTTTCCCCGGTCGCCATTGTCGGCATTTTCACCATCGGCCTCACGAATGGTGCGTTTCGCATGATCGGCCCGATCTATGCTGAGAGTATCGGTCTCGGGCTCGAGACGGTTGCGGCGTTCATCGCAATCTGGGTTTTTGCAGGCGCGATCTTCCAGTATCCGGCCGGGTGGGTTTCGGACCGGGTCGACAGAAGGTTCGTTCTGATCGGCTTCACAGTGGGTGCAGGCGCTGCATGCCTCTTCATCGCGCGGTCGATGACGCAAACCGAGCTGTTCATCGGCGTCTTCCTGTTCGGCGGATTCGCGTTGCCGCTCTATTCGCTCTCGGCTGCGCACGGCAACGACCACGCAAAACCCGGCCAGTTCATCGATGTTGCCGCCGGGATCATGCTCGCCTTCGGCACAGGGGCGATGATCGGGCCTTTCGTCGCTTCCGTGCTCATGGGCGCTTTCGGGCCGGCTTCCTTCTTCGTCTATACGGCAACGCTGCACCTCATGCTGGTTCTGTTCATCATTGTCCGCATGTTCCGCCGTGATGCGGTTCCGGCCGATCAGAGGCGCCGTTTCGTCTGGTTGCTGAGAACATCGCCGATGATGAACCGGCTGGCGAGGGGCGAAAAGTCCGATGAAAGCGGCTCTGCGCCCAAATGACGCCAAAGATGCGTTTATAAGCAGTGCCTAAATGCATCCCGGCACGACATAAACTGCGCGCGCGGACTCGCAAGCTCGCACAAACCTGTCTATAGTCCGCGCCGTTTGCCCCGGTCCGGTTGCCGGGGCTTGTCGTGTTGGCGCACCGGACAGGCTCCGGGGGTGCAGATCTGCTTTCAGGAGAGCAAAGACTAGATGGCGAATGTGGTTGTTGTCGGTTCGCAATGGGGTGACGAAGGCAAAGGCAAGATTGTCGACTGGCTGTCGGAGCAGGCTGATGTCATCGTGAGGTTCCAGGGCGGTCACAATGCCGGGCATACGCTCGTCATCGATGGCGTCAGCTACAAACTGTCCCTGTTGCCGTCGGGTGTCGCACGTCCCGGCAAGCTTTCGGTCATCGGCAATGGTGTCGTGCTCGATCCGCACGCCCTTGCCGAAGAGGTGGAACGGCTGGCCGGGCAGGGTGTCGTCGTGACACCGGAGACCCTGCGTGTCGCGGAAAACGCGACGCTTATCCTGTCGCTTCACAGGGAACTGGATGCGCTGCGCGAAAACTCGAACACCGGCACCCGGATCGGCACGACCAAGCGGGGCATCGGCCCGGCTTACGAAGACAAGGTCGGACGCCGCGCGATCCGGCTGATGGACCTGAAGAACCTGACCACGCTGCCGGCAAAGATCGACCGCCTGCTGACCCACCACAACGCGCTTCGCCGCGGACTGGGCCAGGACGAAGTTTCGGCTCAGGCGATCTACGACGAACTTGCGAGCGTCGCGGACAAGGTGTTGCCCTACATGGACAAGGTCTGGTACCTGCTCGATGACCTGCGCCGCAAGGGCAAGCGGATCCTCTTCGAAGGCGCGCAGGGCGCCCTTCTCGACATCGATCACGGCACCTACCCCTTCGTGACGTCCTCGAACACCGTTGCAGGCCAGGCGGCGACCGGTTGCGGCCTCGGGCCTGGTTCCGTCGACTTCGTCCTCGGGATCACCAAGGCATATACGACACGTGTGGGCGAGGGGCCTTTCCCGACGGAGCAGCAAAACGAGGTCGGGGAGTTTCTCGGCACCCGCGGCCATGAATTCGGAACCGTGACCGGCCGGCGCCGGCGCTGTGGCTGGTTCGATGCCGTTCTGGTACGCCAGACCGTATGCACCTCCGGTATCAACGGGATCGCCCTGACGAAGCTCGACGTTCTCGACGGCCTCGACGAGATCAAGATCTGTATCGGCTACGATCTGGACGGTGAACGGATCGACTACCTGCCGGCGTCGCAAGGCGCTCAGGAACGGGTCATTCCGATCTACGAAACGCTTCCCGGCTGGAAGGAATCCACGGAAGGTGCCCGGACATGGGGGGAGCTGCCGGCGCAGGCTATCAAGTATGTGCGTCACGTCGAGGAACTGATCGGTGCACCGGTCGCGTTGCTGTCCACCAGCCCGGAAAGAGATGACACAATTCTTGTGCAGAATCCTTTCCAGGATTGAGATCTGAGGTTGAACGCGGTCAATATCAGTTGGCTGATACATAACTGCGAATCACCATTCGCAAGAAACGAGTGCTTGGACGCATCGCCGAAATGCGTCCTCTAGACTGTGATAGAATAAAGCCGAGCATGGTTTTCAGTTCATGCAAGTATGAAGAATTGGCACCGGTCTTCAAAAACTTGCTATAAGCCTGAAGTGATTGGGCTGGCGGAAATGATTCATGCACGTGGCCGGTAGGCAGGAAGATGGCTGATTACTATTCAATACTGAAGAAAACAATCGCGTCTTTGCCCGAAAGCAACGGTGCGGCGCGCCGGAGCGTCTACAGCCGTGCTCGCAATGCCATCGTCAACCAGTTGAAGGCCTACGAGCCGCCCCTGTCTCCATCCGAGATCACCGCAGAACAGCTGCGGCTCGAAGAAGCGATCCGGAAGGTCGAGGCGGAAGCCGCGCGCGAAAGCCTCGGTCTGACACCGGCGGCCGTCGCCGCTGCTCCCGCAACGCCTCCGCCAGTGGAAACGCCGGAAACTGCGCCGGCCGAAGCGGAACCGGCAGCGGCCGAACCGTCCGCACCCGTGGAAGCAGAACCCGAGGTTCCGTCCGAGCCGTCCGCCGGCGTGCCCGAAGCGGTGGCCGACACTGCTGGCGCGGAAGATATACCCTCTCCGTTGAAGGAGACCTTGTCGGAAGCCGAATCCCTCGGTTCGGCAGCCAACCAGGCTGTCCAGAACGCGAAGGAAGCGGTCGAGACGACAGAAACCGGCGCCGCGCCATTGGCTCCAGAGCCGCGCCAGGAGCCGGTTTTTGCGGATGAGGCACCAGCAGATCAGCCGGTTTCCGACAACACGGGCGACGTGACCGCTTCCGACGAACCGCCGCTTTATGCGGACGGACCGGACGGAGAGCCGGAGCCCAGGACCCGCCCGAAGCGCGAGCGTCCGCGTGCATCCGACGCGCTGAAGGGTGGTTCGTCTTCCAGCCGCGTTGTCCCGATCTCGCTGGCGGTCGTCGCGCTGGCGGTCCTGCTGGGTGCCGGTGCCTATTTCTTCCTCCCGCTCGACAATCTGATTTCGATCAATCGGGAAGAGGCCGGTACAAGTGAAACCCAGTCAACGGATGCATCCCAGACCGGCGTATCGACATCCGAACCGGCTCCGGTCGCAGAGTCGGACCCGGACTCGGGCACGAAAAACACCGATCGTCTGCTAGACGGCGGCGATGAAGAAGTGATTGCGCCCGATGCGCGCACAGTGACGACAACAACGATCAATCCGCAAACCAACGAGCCCGTACCGGCTCCGGCCGAACCCGCGATCACCGCAGGAAATCAGCAGGTTCCAGCACTTGTGCAACCCGTCCCGGTCCAGCCGGAGGCGGCCGTGCCATCCGGCCAGGGAACCGAGGCCGTGCAAGCGCCTCAACAGAGCGATGTGGCTGCGGTGGATACGCAGCAGCAGGCTGCTGCTCCGGCGCCGTCTTCGGCGGCTCCTGTGGGCGATGGTGCACAGCGCTCGATCCTTTACGAGGAAGGCGAAGACGCGGGCGGCGCTGGAACCGCTTCCCAGGGTGCCGTTGTCTGGGGCGTTGCCGAAGAGACCGACCTCGACGGTCAGCAGCAATCGGTCCTGACCGCTTCGATCGACATTCCGGAGCGTGACGTGAAGGTCGACATTCGCATCAAGCCGAATGAAGACACCTCGCTTCCGGCGAGCCACCTGGTCGAAATCAAGTATGATTTCCCGGAAAGCTTTGCTGCCGGTGATGTCGTGAATGTTCCCGGCTTGGTGATGAAACCGACCGAGGAAGCGCGCGGCGATGCCCTGATCGGTGCGTCAGTCAAGGTGCAGCCGGGCTTTTTCTGGATTGCCCTGTCGAACCTTCCGAACGAGCAGTTGCGCAACCTGAACCTTCTGCGGGAACGCGGCTGGATCGATATCCCGATGCTGTACGAGAACGGCAAGCGTGGCATTCTGACTCTGGAAAAGGGTGCGGATGGCTCGGACGCCGTGGAACGGGCCGTCGCGGCCTGGCAAGCGGGATAGGGTCCGGACTCTAGGGTACTGTCTCATAAATGAGGCCGAAATGGTTTGAGGCGGATCGCTTCTCCTCAAGGAGCGGAAGCGCAGGAAATGTGGTTCATTTTCGAGCCTTTCGCGACGCCGGGGAGGCGCGATCCGGTCAAATCCGAAGGACATGGAAATGGCTTCACCCCGTGTTGTCAGCGTGCTTGACCGGGCAGAAAGCCCGCTCCGCACACCCTTCCTAACGGGATCTCGCCATTTCCCATGCCATTTCAGTCTCATTTATGAGTCCGTACCCTAGTCTTTTTAAAGTTGCTGTTTGACGGCTTGCCTTTTTCTTCGGGGCAAGGCATGTTCCGTCTTGGTCCGAGGGGTGTTCCGGTTTCCGGAACTGAGATGGCGTGGTGCCGAACCCTTAGAACCTGATCCGGGTCATGCCGGCGAAGGGACGGAATCCTTAGCCTATTCCCGGATCTCCAATGTCAATTTCGGCCGTGTCGGCGGACGCATGATCGTGTCGGATCGTGTGCCTGTCCGAGGCGGCCCAGGGGTCGGAAAATCTCGCATCAGATGCATTGCGAGAGGTGCCGGTTCCCGGACGGGAGATCCTTTGATGTGTTCAGATCTGACCTTTTGTCAGTACCTGGCCGTTGATGCAGACGCTGATGTTGCGGCTCCTTCGGACGGAGCCGCAACATGAAGGCCTTTGTTTTCTCAAGCGCCAAGGCGGCCATCGGTCTGGTCATCTGCATTGCGTTGTGGGCGCTGCTTGTCCGGACGCTGAACATAGAACCCTACATGCTGCCCGGGCCGGAGCGAGTCTGGTCTGCCTTCGCGTCGAAGCCGGACTTCTTCCTGCATCACGCCGGCATTACCGCGTACGAGACGGTTCTGGGGCTCGTGCTGGGGGTTCTGGCAGGGGCGTTCAGCGCCATTCTGCTCTGGACGTTTCCGGTAACACGCCCCGCGCTGCTGCCGTTGATCCTGGTGACGCAATCCCTTCCGGTTTTCGCGATCGCGCCAATCCTGGTGCTGTGGCTGGGCTGGGGACTGGCCTCCAAGATCGTCATGGCCGTCCTGGTGATTTTCTTCGCCGTGACTTCAACCATGTATGACGGTCTGCGCCGGATGGACCCGGGCCTGGTCGACCTTGCCCGGCTGTACCGGCTGCCCCGTCTTTCCGAACTGTGGATGCTGCGCCTTCCAGCCGCCCTGCCTGCGCTCGCTTCGGGTATCCGCATCGCGGCGGTCTTTGCCCCGATCGGGGCAATCGTCGGCGAATGGGTGGGCGCGAAGGGAGGGCTTGCCTTTGTCATGCTGCACAGCAATGCCCGCGTGAAAACCGATGAAACTTTCGCGGCCCTCATTCTGCTGGCGGTGATGGTTCTTCTGCTCCGGGCCGCGGCTGACGCGTTTGCCCGGATGATTGTCCCCTGGCAGGTCGAAAACTGACTGCCTTTTCCTGGAGGAATGAATGAAAAACAAAGTCCTGTCCCTGGCTGTCGCGGCCGGCCTGCTCGCAACCGCTCCGGTCCACGCCGCGGACAAGCTGACCGTTCTGCTCGACTGGTTCACCAACCCGGATCATGCGCCTGTCATCACCGCGCAGACGAAAGGGTTTTTCAAGGCAGAGGGCCTGGAGGTCGAACTGATCGAGCCTGCCGATCCCGCAATGCCCCCGAAGCTGGTTGCGGCCGGGCAGGGCGACATCGCGATTTCCTATCAGCCCACATTGCATGCGCAGATCGAGGAAGGCCTGCCGGTTGCCTGGATCGGTACGCTGGTCGAGACGCCGCTGAATTCGCTGATCGTGCTGGAAGATGGTCCGATCAAGACGCTTGAGGATCTCAAGGGTAAGACAATCGGGTATTCGGTTTCAGGATTCGAGGACGCAATGCTCGGACAAATGCTGAAATCGGTCGACCTGAGTGTCGATGATGTCGAACTGATCAACGTCAATTTCTCGCTGTCACCTGCGCTTATGTCCGGGCAGGTGGATGCCGTGATCGGCGCGTACCGCAATTTCGAGCTGACACAGCTTGAAATCGAGGGAAAAAAGGGCGTCGCGTTCTTTCCGGAAGAAAACGGCGTGCCGATCTTTGATGAGCTCATCTATGTCGTGAACAAGGACAAGACGGGCGATCCGCGTTTCGCGAAATTTCTCGCAGCCATCGAGGCTGCCACGGTCTACCTGACGAACCATCCCGAAGATGCCTGGGATGCCTTCATCAAGGCCTATCCGGAACTGAACGACGAACTGAACCGGCGCGCCTGGGCGGATACGCTGCCGCGGTTTGCCAAGCGCCCCGCAACCCTGGACGAGGGCCGTTATCAGCGCTTTGCCGAATTCATGGCGGAGGCGGGGCTTATCAGCAAGGTGGTTCCGGTCGAGACCTACGCGGTCGAGATCAGGTGACACGCGGGCCGCAGTAGGTCCGGTCACTCACATGACCGGCCTGCAATCGCCGCCACAAAACAAAAACGCCGGGGCTCCGCCCCGGCGTTTTTTGTCTCTCTTGCCTTCGTGCCGTCAGGCGACGGGCTGCTGGTGTTCCTGTGCCCGTGCGTTGTTGCGCACCGCCTTTTGAACCTTTTCGAAGGCCCGCACCTCGATCTGGCGCACGCGCTCACGGCTGACTCCGAACTCACCGGAAAGATCTTCCAGCGTCATCGGGTCTTCCGCTAGGCGGCGTGCTTCGAAAATGCGGCGTTCGCGCTCGTTGAGCACATCCATGGCATCGCTCAGAAGCTTGCGGCGCATGTCCAGCTCTTCCTGGTTGGCCAGCAGGGTTTCCTGACTGTCGCTTTCGTCAACGAGCCAGTCCTGCCATTCGCCGGCGTCGGCTTCGGCGCGCACCGGTGCGTTGAGGCTGGCGTCGCCGCCGAGACGACGGTTCATGGACACCACTTCCTCCTCGGAAACACCAAGGCGCGTGGCAATCTCCTTGACCTGATGCGGCTTCAGATCGCCCTCGTCGAGAGCCTGGATCTTGCCTTTCAGGCGCCGCAGATTAAAGAACAGGCGCTTCTGGTTGGCAGTCGTGCCCATCTTGACCAGCGACCAGGATCTCAGGATGTATTCCTGGATGGCCGCCTTGATCCACCACATGGCGTAGGTCGCCAAGCGGAACCCCTTGTCGGGCTCGAAACGCTTGACCGCCTGCATCAGGCCGACATTGCCCTCCGACACGACTTCGCCGATCGGCAAGCCGTAACCGCGATAACCCATGGCTATCTTGGCAACCAGTCGAAGGTGGGAATTTACGAGGCGTTCCGCAGCTTCAGGGTCTTCATGCTCCTTGTAGCGCTTGGCGAGCATGTACTCTTCCTGCGGCTGCAGCATGGGAAACTTGCGAATCTCGTCCAGGTAGCGGCTGAGGCCACCTTCCCCGGCTGTGAGCGTCGGTACGTTTTGGGCCATATCATGCACCCCCTTTCGTCATGTCGCATCCTCCCTGCCTCCAGCTGCTCCGGTTTACGCAAGCACTCCATGTCAGAGGAAAGGCGGACGCAGAATCGTGTCCGTTAAGGCACACAAGAGAGTCTAATATAGGTTGGAAATTGCCGATTGCATGGCACGTTCGCGCAAATCCATCCTAAAATTTTTGTAACGAAGTCAAAAGTTCTTCAAAATCAGCAGGATAAGGGCTTTCAAAGCGCAGGGTTTCACCGCTTGCCGGATGCTCGAATGCCAGCAATCCGGCATGAAGCGCCTGCCTTGTGAACCCGGATACGACGGATTTGAGAGGGTCCTGCAGCCGGTTGATCTTGGTCTTGAAACCGGAGCCGTAATCCTCGTCGCCGATCAGGGGATGCCCGATATGGGCCATGTGAACGCGGATCTGGTGCGTACGGCCGGTTTCCAGCCGGCATTCCATCAGTGAAGCGAGGTCCGCCTGTTCGGCGGGACCGAAGCGCTCCCTGACCTGCCAGTGCGTGACGGCATGCCGGCCGCTGGTCTTGACCACCGCCATTTTCTGCCTGTTGCTCTGGGAACGGGCCAGGTTGGCGTCGATCGTGCCCTTCAGGCTCGCAGGGGCTCCCCAGACGATCGCGGCATAGGCCCGCTCCAGGGGGCCGCTGCGGCCATGATCGGCAAACTGGTCGGCGAGGCCCTGGTGGGCCTGATCGGTTTTCGCCACCACCAGCAGGCCCGATGTGTCCTTGTCGATCCGGTGCACGATCCCTGGCCGGCGGACGCCGCCGATTCCGGAGAGGCTGTCACCGCAATGATGGATCAGCGCGTTGACGAGCGTGCCCGTCCAGTTTCCTGCGCCCGGATGGACGACAAGCCCGGCAGGTTTGTCGACGACGATGAGATGTTCGTCCTCGTAGACGACCTGGATGGGAATGTTCTCGCCCTTCGGCTCGGGATCTTCCGGTTCCGGCAGCGTCAAGGTGAGTGCATCTCCTTCATTGACCCGGAATTTCGGTTCCACTATTTTCGCGCCGCCGACGGTGACGTCTCCGGACTTGATGAGGGACTGGATCCTGTTGCGGCTCAGCGCGTCCAGATGCGCTGCCAGAACCGCATCCAGCCGTTTCCCGGCATCGGCTGCATCTACTGTCAATCTGAAATCCGTGTCGGGGCCGACCGGATCTTCATGGGAAACATCTGTCATGTCACACCCTGACTTACGGGACGAGGACCAGAACGAACCGCCGCTCGATCCGGCTGCCGAACGCATCCAGGCAAGACTGAAGCGTCTGCTTTTCGGTTCGTCGCTGATCATGTTCGCGGGCTTGTTTGCTGTCTTTGCAGCAATTCTCTACAAGATCAACACCGACGACACCGATATTTCCCAGGATGCCTTCGCGTCGACGATCGTTGTCGGCCCTGACGCCGAGGTGCTGCAGGCCACCGTCTCCGACGGCGTCGTTTTCGTTCTGGTCCGCGAAGGAAGCAAGACGGCTCTTCTGCGCGTGGATCCCGTCAGCGGAAAACAGATCGGCCGCACGGATTTTGTCGCGCGTTAGCCGGCAATGCGAGCAGGGCGGTCGAGGCTGCTGTCGATTGACAGGATTTCCGGGGGGCGTGACAGGAAGGCGAAAAAAGGGGTTGCGTCTTTCGGCGCGCGGCCTTATACGCACGGACCTCGGCTTGATGCAGACATGTTTCGAGCCACTGCGCGCCCATCGTCTAGCGGTCTAGGACGCCGCCCTTTCACGGCGGAAACACGGGTTCGAGTCCCGTTGGGCGTGCCACTCTTTTCCAGGAAATTCATCCGTCCGGCGCGGTGCACCAGGTGTTGTCGGCCTCATAGCCGAGTTCGATCAGCTCGTCTCCGGCAATCTCGTGGAACATTTCCCTTGTCACCCTGGGCCAGCTTTTCCAGCGGCCGACGGGATTGAAATCATCGGGCCGCGCGACGGTCACCTTGGCGAAGTCCCCAGTCTCGCCATGCCCGAATTCGGAAGATCCGAAGACCGGCAGACGGCCCGCGTCGACATCGTTGGCTGTGTCGCGACGGGTATCCAGATAGAGGGCAACCCGGTCGAGGACTGTCTCCGGCGTTTCGACGGCGTCTTCGTAGCGGACCCAAAGAGGCCGCGTTGCACCGTGGCCCCCGGTCCGGCTTTTTTCTTCGTGACGCAGCATGTGCCTCGCCCTCGTCGACCAGAAGCGAACGCTCTCCTCAAGGTTCTTTTCGTATCCGGCCCTGAGCCTGGAAAAGCAGGTGTCCCGGCCGTCGCGTATCAGAAAGATGACCCTGGCACCGGGGAACATGATTTCCAGGTTTTCCAGGTTCCGGGTGCTCGGTGTCTTCAGGATGGTCCGCTTGCCGCTATCCGCCGCTGCGAGCCCTGCGAGCACGTTGCCGAAGCCTTCCAGGATCTCGTTGCCTGTTGCGCGGATCTCCTGTGACCTTGTGCCGTCGCTGGCATTCGTCCAGTGATGAGCGAGATCCGAAATGTAGCTCTGCAGGTGGTCGGATCCGTGAACAAACCAGTCCTCGCGCCGCAGCACCGGGTGCGAGGGAACCGCGCAAAGTCCGGCGGCAACAAGCAGATTGCGGAGATAGTTCGACCCGGACATGCCGATCGGCGACAACAGGAAAACGAGGTGGCCGGAAGCCGGCTCTCCTTGCGCGGATGGGTGTTTGTCCCTGGTCAGCTTGTCCTCCGGCCGGCTGGTCTTTCCTGTCGGTGCACTGCGGTCCGAACCGAACGGCAACGCGCCGGGGTTCAGAAGGTCTGCTGCCCTGTTTCGATCAGCTTGACCTCCGCATCGCGGGCGATCTTCGCAAAATTCGGATCCGGACAATAGTCTGTCACGAAGGTGGACACCTGGGAAAGATGCCCGACCCGCACGGGCGCTGTCCGCTCGAATTTCGTGCTGTCGGCGGCGAGGATCACGTGGCGGGCGTTGTCCATGATGATCTTGGTCACCTTGACCTCGCGGTAATCGTAATCGAGCAGCGATCCGTCCGGATCGACGGCCGATGCGCCTATGACCGCAAAGTCGACCTTGAACTGGCGCATGAAGTCCACCGCCGCCTCGCCGACGATGCCGCCGTCGGAATGACGCAAGACACCGCCTGCGATCACCACTTCGATCTGGGAATAGCCGCGCATCAGGCTGGCGACATTGATGTTGTTCGTGATCACCATCAGGCCGCGGTGCTGAAGCAGGGCCTGGGCGACGGCTTCCGTCGTCGTGCCGATATTGATGAAGATGGAGGTGTTATCCGGAATGAGCGCGGCGACGCTTTCGCCGATATCCGCCTTTTCCTTGCTGGATATGATACGGCGGGCTTCATAGCCGACGTTCTCGATGCCCGAGGACAAAAGCGCGCCGCCATGCGTTCTGGCGAGCAAGCGCCGCTCGCAGAGTTCGTTCAGGTCCTTGCGGATGGTCTGCGGGCTGACATCGAACCGTTGTGCCAGATCGTCAACGCTCACGCGTCCCATCTGTCGCGCAAGTTCGAGAATTGCATTGTGACGTTCAATCAGCATTCAGGGGAGGCTTTCAGGAGAGTGATCCGACGTCGCGCAATCCCGTGATCGCGACGGTCAAGCAACATCTTTCTTGTTTTGTTTGGTGGGTCTGTCTTCGGGGTCGGTTTCCGGTGTGGTATCCGCCTTGCTGTCGGTGTCCGGCGCAAGTTCCGCCGCCGCGTCTTTTTCCTCGGTATCTTTCTTGCGATTAGAGGCAACGATCCTGCTCACAAGCGCCTCTGCAGCAGTCGCGATCTCGGAGGACTTGGCAGAGGACGCATCTTCCGCTTTCTTTCCGGGCGCAATTTTCGTTGCCCTGACCTTGATCGATCGCGGCTTGGTGGATTTGCTGTTTGCCACGACCACCTGCCGCGTCCTGTTCTTCCCAGGTTCTTCGCCGCTTCCGGCAGTTGCAGCCTGTGCGTCCGGCCCGGTGCTGGCCGATGCCTGAGTGGCCACGGTACCGGCAAGTCGGGCGGCGAGGGCCTTGAATTCCTGCCGGAGTTCCATCAGGCCGGGCGCCTGCACGAGATCGCTGCGAAGCTTCTCAAGCTGACCTGCCATCCTGTCCAGCGAGCGCTCCTTTGCGACGAGTTCGGCCTTCTGCTGGACATTCACGCGTTTCAACTCGTCGATTTCTTCCAACTGTTCGCTGGAAAGTTCCCCGCTTTCTTCAGGCTGGCCGGGCTGGTCGGGCTGTCCGGCCTCCAGCAGCAGGGAAAGCCTGGTTACTTCGGCCTGTGCAGTCACGTATTTCGATTCCGTGTCGACAAGCTGTGCTTCCAGCTCCGCAAGCCTGGAGATATGCGGGCTGTTTTCCGTCGTGTCCGCCTGCAGGCTTCCGACCGGCTCATACTTGGACAAGCGCGACTTGAGCGTCGCGACTTCCGCTTCCAGTCCGGTAATCTGGGCAAGTGCCATGGTGCCAGCAGCGGGAAGCCAGTCCGTGCCTTGTCCGGACGTGTCTTCAAATTCCTGAGCGGGGGCTTCCGGCGCCTGTGTCTTCCAGCTCTCGGCGAGCGCGGATTCCGTTTCCGCAAGCTTCTCCTTCAGTGCTTTCACCTCGGAGGACAGCAGATCGACGGCTTTCTGGTCGCCGTGCAGTTCGCCAAGCCTGGTTTCCAGTCCGGATACCTGGGCCTTGTGCCCGCGGTTCAAGCCATCGATTTCCGTTCGCAGGCGAGAGACTTCCAGGTGATGCTTGGCGGCTTTCGCGCGTTCCTCGTCAAGCTGACGTTCAACGCGCCTGAGTTCGATGGCATGGCGCGCCCTTGCCTGGTCCTGTGCAGCCCTGACTTCGGCGTAGCTGGACGGATTGACGGCGCGCAGGGCTTCTTCGGTCAATCGGGAGGCCCTTCGGTAGAAGGCAGGGAGTATCGCAAGACCGATCAGGCCGGCCGCGCAAAACCCCAGTGCAATATACATGACCGCTTCAATCACGTCGGGTTCCCGGTGGTTCTCCCAATTCCATATTCAATCATTAGACGACACAGGCCGTTTCGCCAAGAGCCGACGAATGCCTGCAGGATCAAACCCCTGTTTGTCCAAGGTAGTGGAAGCAGCCGATCAGAATGGGTTCCAGGTCGGTTTCGGCGTGAATTTAAGATAGCCCATGTTCAGGCCGAGGCGCGCGCCGACACCCGCTTTCACGGGAACGAGGATCGTCTCGTTCCGCAACAGGACGGTCATGCCGGCACCGCCAACCAGATAGGCGGACCCGTTGACGCCCGCAAACCGGTCGTAGATCGAATCCACGGTCGGCAGCTTGTAGACAAGCATCATCACCCGGGCACCGTCGGCGCCAAAATCCCATCCAAGTGACGGCCCCTGCCAGAAGACCTTGTGGTTTCCCGCGTTGCGCGTGTAGAGATGGCCTTCGCCATACCGGGCGCCGGCGACAAACGCTCCCGATCCTTCCTCGCCCAGAATGTAGCCGTTGGGTTCTCCGTATCTTGAAAAGGCCCGTTCGATGACGGAGGCGAGACCGCCGGAGACGGAGCCGAAGAACTCGTGGCCGGTTTTCAGGATCTCGTCTTCATCGTAGGTCTGGGCACTGTCGATCGGTTCCGCACCGGACGTTTGAGCCATGGCGAAGTTGGGTACGGCAATCAGACAAAAGCACAAAAACGCAGCTTTCAACAGGGATGCCACTTGCCGGTCTCTTTTTGCCATTTATTGGGACTCCTCATCATCTGCCGGATGAGGCGCATTGTTTTCAAGTGCCTCAGCCCGTACGCTGGATCGCAATAGAATCAACTGATTCGCGCAAGCCTCGGTACCCTACATAGCCGAATCGATGAAAAGCTGGCCTGAAAAAAAGACATGGATATGTCTTTCCGTTTCGATCTGTGCCCTTCTGGGTGCTTTTGTGTATGAAGTCGGCGCGCGTCCCCAGCTTTTCGTTCCTGACCCGATCACCGGTTATGCCATCGGAGGGCACGACCCGGTCAGCTATTTCGTCGACGGCCGCCCGCGCAAGGGCGACAGGGAAAACGAAATCGCCTGGGGCGGCGCGGAGTGGGTCTTTGTCAACGAAGGCAACATGGCCGCCTTTCAACGCAATCCGGAAACCTATGCGCCCATGTTCGCCGGTTGCGGCGGCTACGCGCTGTCCGAAGGGTTTGCCACGGCCGGAAATCCCTTCATCTACGCGGTCGTGGAAGGCCGGCTTGTCTTTTTCCATTCCGTCGTAAATCGCTTCCTGTTTGTGACCAACGGGGCGCAGCTGGCCAAGGAAGCGCAATCCAATGCGCGCAGCACCGGCTGCACGCCCGCGTTATAGACTCATTTTCCGTTCAATTGCCGGAGCACAGATTCCGCTCAGGGTCGGCCTTTTCCGCTGAAATCCGGGAAACAGGCAACTTTCATCTGGATGATCCCGTTTGCGTGGCGGCGTTGTCTTGGCAGCGGCTTTGCGGATGTGTAACGCTTGCGCAAAGCAAGGCGAATCAGCATTTCGCTTAGACCCTTTCAGAAGAGCCTTACAACGTCATGTCAGCACTTAAAGAGCTTTCCTCTCTGGACCTTGCCGCTTTGGTTGCCAGCCGCGTCTGCCACGACATCATCAGCCCGGTGGGCGCGATCACGAACGGTCTTGAAGTCCTTGACGAAGAGGGCTCCGAAGACATGCGCGATTTCGCAATGGATCTCATTCGAAAGAGTGCACGCCAGGCATCGGCGAAACTGCAATTCGCGCGCCTTGCGTTCGGCGCGGCCGGTTCCGCCGGCGCCGAGATCGATCTGGGTGATGCCCAGGTTGTTGCCACAGGCTTTATGGAAAACGAAAAATCCGATCTAGTTTGGCAAGTTTCCCGGCACCTGATGCCGAAAAATTATGTCAAACTATTGCTTAACCTCATTCTCATCGCCAACCAATGCGTTCCGCGCGGTGGCGAGATCAAGGTCGAGATGGAGGGTGATCCGCAGTCGCCGTCCTTCACTCTGTCTGCCAGCGGTCTCAATCCGCGTATCCCGCTCGGAATGAAGGAAACGCTTGACGGAGAGGAGCCCGAACGGATCGATGCCCATTCGGTTCAGCCGATCTATACTTTGCTTCTGGCGCGTGAATCGAACATGGTATTAACAATAGATAAACAAGAAGAATTGGTAAAAATCACGGCCCTGCCAAAGGTCTGATCGACTGCGACAAAAGTGTCCGCTCGTTTCAGCGTATCTTAACTCTTTGCCGTCAACCTACTCTCATGGACTTTCCGGTCCAGACATCCGTTTCAGGATGCGGAACCAGTAACAAGTCGGGTGAGAGCAGGCCATGGACGACCTCCTCAGGGAATTTATTACCGAGACGAACGAGAGTCTCGATGTTGTTGACGTAGAGCTCGTTAAATTCGAGCAGGAACCGAACAACGCGACTATTTTGGATAATATCTTCCGTCTGGTGCATACCATCAAGGGCACCTGCGGTTTCTTGGGCCTTCCCCGGCTTGAAGGTATTGCCCATGCAGCTGAAACGCTCATGGGCAAGTTTCGCGACGGCGCGCCGGTCACGCAGGAAGCCGTGTCCCTGATCCTGATCTCCATCGACCAGATCAAGGATATTCTCGGCGATCTCGAGGCTGCCGAGGGCGAGGAACCGGAAGGCGACGACAGCGAACTGATCGGCAAGCTTGAGAACATGTCGGCCAAGGCGGATGCAGCCATGGCTGGCGAGACAGTCGAGGAAGCCGAGGCAGCTCCCGAGGAAGCCGAAGCCGAAGAACCGGCTGCAGAAGACACTTCCGAGCAGACCCTTGAGCGCCCGCTGAGGCCAGGGGAAGTCTCCCTCGACGAACTGGAACGCGCATTCCAGGAGACCGAGATCGAGGTCGAGGTTGCCGAAGCGGAAGTCATCGAAGTCGAGGAAGCGCCCGAGGAGGCAGAAGAGCCTGCCCCGGCGCCTGCGGCCGCCAAGGCCGAACCCAAGGAACAGCCGAAAAAGGCAGCTGCCGCGAAAAAAGCCGGCGGCGAAGGCGGTGAGAAGAAAGCTGCCGGCGGTGGGGTTTCCAACCAGAGCATCCGCGTTGCCGTCGATACGCTCGAGCACCTGATGACCATGGTCTCGGAGCTTGTGCTGACACGCAACCAGCTTCTTGAAATCGTTCGCCGGCACGAAGACAGCGAATTCAAGGTGCCGCTGCAGCGCCTGTCCAACGTGACTGCCGAACTGCAGGAAGGTGTCATGGCGACACGGATGCAGCCGATCGGCAACGCCTGGCAGAAACTGCCGCGCATCGTCCGCGACCTGAGCCAGGAACTCGAAAAACCGATCGACCTGGAAATGATCGGCGCGGATACCGAACTTGACCGTCAGGTCCTTGAAATGATCAAGGATCCCCTGACGCACATGGTCCGCAACTCGGCCGACCACGGCCTGGAGCGTCCGGAAGAGCGGCGCGCCGCCGGCAAGCCCGAGAAGGGCATCATCACCCTGGCCGCCTATCACGAAGGCGGACACATCATCATCGAGGTTCGCGACGACGGCAAGGGCATCGACGTCGACAGGGTGAAGGCCAAGGTTCTGGAACGGGGGCTGGCCTCGGAATCCGAAGTCGAAAAGATGACGGATTCGCAGATCCACAAGTTCATCTTCCACGCCGGGTTCTCCACTGCCGCCGAAGTCACCAGCGTCTCGGGACGCGGTGTCGGCATGGACGTGGTGCGCAACAATATCGAGCTGATCGGCGGCACCGTGGACCTGCGGTCGGCGACCGGCAAGGGCTCCAGCTTCATCATCAAGATCCCGCTGACGCTTGCGATCGTTTCCACGCTGATCGTCGAGGCGGGCGGCGACCGTTTTGCGATCCCGCAGCTGTCGGTCGTGGAACTTGTCCGCGTCCAGACCAATTCGGAACACCGGATCGAGCGGATCAAGGACACGCCGGTCCTGCGCCTGCGCAACAAGTTGCTGCCGCTGGTGCATCTGTCCCAGCTTCTGGGCATCTATGAAGGCGAGGATGTCGACAAGGCGATCGACGAGGACAACGGTTTCATCGTCGTCATGCAGGTCGGAAGCCAGACATTCGGTGTGGTCGTGGACGGTGTCTTCCACACGGAGGAAATCGTCGTCAAGCCGATGTCGACCATGCTCCGCAATCTCAACATGTTCTCAGGAAACACCATTCTGGGCGACGGTTCGGTGATCATGATCATCGATCCGAACGGTATTGCCGGTGCGATGGCGAGCCACGCATCGAGCTCGGTCGCGGAGTCCGAGGAAGAGGAGCAGGATGACCTGCACCGCAAGGCCATGACGGGACAGAATTCGATTTCGCTGCTCCTGTTCCGCGCCGGTGCGCCGGAACCCAAGGCGGTGCCGCTGTCGCTGGTCACGCGTCTCGAGGAATTCGAGGTGTCGAAGATCGAGCGTTCCAACGGCCGGGATCTCGTCCAGTATCGCGGCGCGCTCATGCCGCTGGTCTATGTCAACGACGGCGACTGCCACAAGACGGAAGGGACCCAGCCGATGCTGGTCTTCTCCGACGCCGGCAGGTCCATGGGTCTTGTTGTCGACGAGATCGTCGACATCGTCGAAGACCGCATGAACATCGAGGTCGGATCGGAACGCCCGGGCATTCTCGGCTCCGCGGTCGTCAAGGAACGGGCGACCGAGATCATCGATCTGGGTTACTACCTGCCGCAGGCTTTCGAAGACTGGTTCATGCGCAAGGAGATGGATATCGAGGCGTTGACGAAGAAAGTTCTCTTCGTGGATGACAGCTCCTTCTTCCGCAACATGCTGACACCGGTCCTGAAAGCGGCAGGATACGACGTGACAACGTGTAACGGCCCGCAGCAGGCATTCGAGCTGCTGGAAAACGGCGACAAGTACCACGCGATCGTCAGTGACATCGAGATGCCCGAAATCAACGGTTTCGAGTTCTGCGAATCCCTGCGGCGCGACCCGCGGTTCCGCGATATCCCGATGCTCGCACTTTCGTCGCTGGTGACGCCGGCGTCCATCGAGCGCGGCCGCCAGGCCGGGTTTGACGATTATGTCGCGAAATTCGACCGGCCCGGTTTGATTGCCGCCCTGAAAGATGTCTTCTCCAATGAACTGGGAGTAGCAGCATGAGTGTGCTGGAACACAAACTCAATGCGGACACGGATGAGAACGCCGCCAGCGACATGATCCAGTATGTGACCGTGGTCATCGGCGGACAGCTGTTCGGCCTGCCGATCTCCCAGGTTCATGATGTCTTCGTGCCGGAAAGCGTGACGCGCGTCCCGATGTCTGCCCCGGAAGTGCAGGGTGTTCTCAACCTGCGTGGCCGGATCGTTACCGCAATCAACATGCGCCGCCGGCTGCATCTGCCACCGCTCGAAGACGAGCAGATGATGGCGGTCGGCATCGAATACAAGCAGGAAAGTTACGGCCTCGTGATCGATACGGTCGGAGAAGTCCTGAACCTTCCGGCCGCGTCGGCGGAATCGAACCCGTCGAACCTGGATCGCCGCTGGGCGGAAATTTCGGGTGGTGTCCACCGCCTCGACGGTCAGCTGATGGTCATCCTGGATGTCGACCGTCTTCTGGGCGCAATGTTTACCGAACCGATGGCAGCAGCGTAACGGGCCAATGGCCCACGAGTGGAGTAACAGGTGATGAAACAGTGCCTCGTCGTTGATGACTCGAGTGTCATCCGTAAAGTGGCCCGCCGGATCCTCGAAGACATGAACTTCGAAATCGAAGAAGCGGAAGACGGGCAACAAGCGCTCGACGCCTGCCGGAAGACAATGCCGGACGCAATTCTGCTGGACTGGAACATGCCGGTCATGGACGGGCTGGAATTCCTGACCAGTCTCAGGACCGAAGAGGGCGGTGAAAACCCCGTGGTCGTTTTCTGCACCACGGAAAATGACGTCGCACACATTGCCCGCGCAATTCGCGCCGGGGCGAACGAATACATCATGAAGCCGTTCGACAGGGAAATCGTCGAAGCCAAGTTTCAGGAAGTCGGTCTTATCTAGTTTCGAGTTTGGGCAGTCTTTTATGGCATTAGCGCAAAGAAGTGCTCCTGTGGGCGCTAACCCCGGCAGTGACCCTATCAAGGTCATGGTCGTCGACGACGCGGTCGTCATTCGCGGTCTTCTGACCCGCTGGCTCGGAGACGACAAGGGTCTGAAGGTCGTCAGTTCTCACCGGAACGGCAAACTCGCCGTCGAGGATATCGAAAAAAGCAATCCGGACGTCGTCGTCCTGGACATCGAGATGCCGGAAATGGACGGCATGACCGCGCTGCCGCTCATGCTCGCCAAGAAGCGCGACCTGGTTGTTATCATGGCCTCGACGCTCACGAGGCGGAATGCGGAAATCAGCCTGAAGGCGCTGTCGCTCGGCGCTGCAGACTATGTGCCGAAGCCCGAGTCCAATTCCGAAGTCACCACCTCCGTCGATTTCCGCCGCGAGCTGATCGAGAAAGTCAAGGCACTCGGCGCGCGCGCGATCCGGATGCGCGGCCCGGCACGGACCATGCGCGCGGAAACACGCGCGGGCAAGACCACTCAGCCGGTCAGACCTGTTTCGGCGCGTCCCGCGACGGATACCAGGGCAAGTTTCCGCGGCGCTGCGCAGCCTGCCGCCGCCGCAGCTGCACCGAAATTCAAGACACGGCCGTATTCCTCGGCGCGCCCGCGCATTCTGGCGGTGGGATCGTCGACCGGCGGTCCGCAGGCGCTTCAGGAGATGATGAAGGAGGTCGGTACGGCGATGAACGACGTACCCGTCGTCATCACCCAGCACATGCCGCCGACGTTCACGTCGATCCTTGCCGAGCATCTCGGGAAAGCGGCTCTTAGGCCGTCCAAGGAAGGCGAGGACGGTGAAATCCTCAAGCCCGGCAATATCTATGTCGCTCCCGGCGGCAAGCACATGATTGTCGAGAAGGACGCCGGTGCGGTCAAAATCCGCCTCACGGACGGTCCGCCGGTGAACTTCTGCAAACCTGCTGTCGATCCGCTGTTCGACAGTGTTGCCAAAGCCTACGGATCGGCGAGCCTTGCGGTCATCCTGACGGGCATGGGCCACGATGGAGCGGACGGTGTGAAGACCATCGCCTCGGGCGGAGGCAGCATCATCACGCAGGACGAGGCGACGAGCGTCGTCTGGGGGATGCCGGGTGCCGCCGCGGCGACCGGGGTGTGCTGCGACATTCTTCCGCTGAACCAGATCGGTCCCAAAGTATCACGCGTTTTGAAGGGGAATACACGATGACTCCCGGTGAGTTCGAATTCCTCAAGACGTTTCTCAAGACGCGTTCTGGCCTGGTTCTGTCCAATGACAAGCAGTATCTTGTCGAAAGCCGTCTGCAGCCGATCGCCCGCAGCTCCAAGCTCGAGACCTTGAGCGCGGTCATCCAGACCTTGCAGCGCGGTGGCAACAGGGCGCTTGAAACGGAAGTCATCGAAGCGATGACGACCAACGAGTCGTTCTTCTTTCGCGACAAGACACCGTTTGACCATTTCAAGGACACGATGCTTCCGGCTCTTCTGGATGCGCGCAGCTCGCGCCGCCAGCTGAAGATCTGGTGCGCAGCCGCGTCGACCGGCCAGGAACCCTATTCGCTCGGGATCTGCCTCAAG
Organism: Roseibium sp.; assembly: GCF_965229775.1. GTDB lineage: Bacteria > Pseudomonadota > Alphaproteobacteria > Rhizobiales > Stappiaceae > Roseibium. Next base: position 866,912 of record NZ_OZ245929.1, on the reverse strand, counting down.
GAAGAGGCTGCCAAGATGCCGGGCTGGCGGACACGGGTGCTTGGAACGGACCTGTCCCAGGAAGTGCTTGAAAAGGCCAAGACCGGCCTTTACAGCCAGTTCGAGGTGCAACGCGGTCTTCCGATCCAGATGCTGCTGAAATATTTCGACCAGAAGGGCGACATGTGGCAGATCAATGCCGGCATGCGCGCGATGATCGAATGGAAGCAGCTGAACCTGCTCGAGAGCTTCACGCATCTCGGGGAATTCGACATCGTGTTCTGCCGGAACGTCCTGATCTATTTCGATCAGGCGACCAAGTCCGAAATTCTCGGCCGGCTCTCCAGGACGCTTCCGGACGACGGCTATCTGGTGCTAGGTGCCGCCGAAACCGTGGTCGGCCTGACGGATGCCTTCAAGCCGGTTCCCGGCAAACGCGGCCTCTTCCAGAAGAAGCAGGCCGTCCAGGCGGCGGCCGGGACACCGGCGGGGCAGCGGCTTGCCGCCGGCGCCGGCGGCGCTTTCCGGCGATAAGGAACAAGGGGCGGTCAGGTGGCCGCCCTTTTTGCATCCGGTGCCAGTGCATCAACCTTTCCGCGCACGTCCTCGGCATATTTCCGGCTGACCGGTATACGTTCGCCATCCGTCAGTTCCAGCCACAGCCGGCTGTCATCCTTGACCAGGCGGGCCATGGCCTCGTATGCCACCCAGTGACTGCGATGCACCTGCATTCCCGTTTGGTCCGGCAATTCGGCAACAATGTCGTTGAAGCGATAGAGCACCATCCGCTTTTCCGTGGCGGTGGTCAGACGGACGTAGTGTTCCTGCGCCTCGGCGCGCAGGACCGGCATTGTCAGGGGCGGTTCGAGATGACGCTGATACCCGCTTTCCGGCACGGGTTTTTCTGCCTCCGGGTGTCCTGCAGACTCGATTTCGTCTCCGAACGTTGCGGTGCCGGGGGCCGTTTCTGAGGATTTCGAGTGCCCTGCCTGGAAAAACAGCGGGATCGTCAAAAGGGCGCACAGGACAAAATGGTTGTCGGACAAATAAATGACTTCCAGCAGGAATGACCCGATATGGGTTTGGCCGACGGATTGCGTGCCTCCTGCCGCTGCCGTGGATGCGCTGGTTCTGACCATTTCGTTGAGTTCGGGCAGGCCGAGTATGAGATCGAACGCGGTCACGGCGAGCGCAAACGGCACAAGGCTGACCACAGCCGCCAGAACGACGGACCAGCGGGTCTGGCCCAGGGCGCCGGGCAACCTTGCGAACACCTCCAGGAAAACAACGAAAAGACCGGCTTCCAGCAGAATCCGGATGCTCCAGTAGAGATATAGTCCCGCGAGCGGCCAGCTGTCCGGCCGTTGGATCTGTGTCGACGCAAGCAGCCAGGCGGCGGCGAGCGCCAGAAGGAAAGCCTGAATTATGTAGTTCCGGTTCATTAAGAGACTTTCGATTTCGGCTGCCGAAGTATGGCCAAACCGGCGTGTCATTCAAGAAGCATGAAATTCATTTCATGTAATTTATTGAAAAAAATGAAATTTTTCAGACACGCAACCAGTTGAAGAAGTCGCGAAATAACACGTCTTTGAAGAAGAAGCGGGTTTCCTTTCGCCGCTATTGCGCCAATTTGACCGCAGGGGCGACTTGCTCAGAAAGAAGCAATCCTGAAATTGAATTGGCCTCGGGTTGTTTCTTTTCGGTCGTCCAGGTTGAAAATGTCGAGGCTGCCGGAGAGACTGAAATGGGATTAAAAGTTGAACTGACGCGCCGGGCCGCGCTCCTGGGCGCAGGTGGTGCGATCGCCGGCGCAAGCCTGACGACAGCCGGCGTCGCGCATGCCGCAGCGGAGAAACAAGGTGCCATGACAGCGCCTGTCGCACGGTACAGTGTCGGCGATTTCGAAGTGAACACGCTCCTGGACGGCGCCGTCACGGTCGGCGAACCGCAGAAAACATTCGGCATGAATGTCGAGCCGGATGCCTTTGTTGCTCATTCCGACGACAATTTCATTCCCTCCGATACGTTCCGGGCCTATTTCACGCCGACGCTGGTGAACACCGGCAACGAACTCGTCCTGTTTGACACGGGCGTCGGGGAAGGTGGCCGTCCCGCACGGGGCAACATGCGCGCTGCCCTTGAGAGCGCCGGGTATACCCCCGAGCAGGTCGATGTCGTTGTCATCACCCACATGCACCCGGATCATATCGGCGGTCTCATGGAAGGGGGCGCACCTGCATTCCCCAACGCGCGTTACGTGACCGCGCAGAAGGAATTTGACTTCTGGGCTGCGATGGATCCGGAAGCCAACGGCGTCACAAAGCTGATGACGAAAAACGTGAAGCCGCTCGCGGAAAAGATGACCTTCCTGAACGGTGGCGGCTCCGTTGCCTCCGGCATCACTGCAATGGATGCGCACGGCCATACGCCGGGTCACACGGTCTACATGCTTGAAAGCGGCGGTCAGCAGCTTCTTCTGGCGGCGGACCTTGCCAACCACTATGTCTGGTCGCTCGCGCGTCCGGAATGGGAAGTGCGCTTCGACATGGACAAGGAAGCCGCAGCGGCGACCCGCCGGTCCGTTCTCGACATGCTCGCGGCCGACCGTATCCCGTTTGTCGGCTACCACATGCCGTTCCCCGCGGTCGGCTACGTTGCCGTTGACGGCAGTGGCTTCCGCTACGTTCCGGCGTCCTACCAGATGCATCTCTGAGAAACGCCTGATGTCATCGAAAAGGCCGGCTTTGCCGGCCTTTTTTTGAAAGGTGAGAACCTCGAGATCAAACGTAAAAAGCCCCGGATGATCCATCCGGGGCTTTTTCGTGAAATTCCGTGTGGTCTTGCCGGTTAAGCCGCCGCCTCGACTTCCGGCTCGCGCAGAACGTATCCGCGGCCCCACACCGTTTCGATGTAGTTCTTTCCGGACGTGGCAGAAGCGAGCTTTTTCCTGAGCTTGCAGATGAAGACATCGATGATCTTCAGCTCTGGCTCGTCCATTCCACCGTAGAGATGGTTCAGGAACATTTCCTTGGTGAGTGTCGTTCCCTTGCGGAGCGAAAGCAGCTCCAGCATCTGGTATTCCTTGCCGGTCAGGTGGACACGCTGGCCGCCGACTTCCACTGTTTTCGTGTCCAGGTTCACCTTCAGGTCGCCGGTGACGATGACCGACTGGGCATGTCCCTTGGACCGGCGGACAATCGCATGAATGCGTGCGACCAGCTCGTCCTTGTGGAACGGCTTGGTCATGTAATCGTCGGCGCCGAAGCCCAGACCGCGAACCTTGTCCTCGATGCCGGCATTTCCGGACAGGATCAAGATCGGCGTCTTGACCTTCGACACGCGAAGTGTCCGGAGAACTTCATATCCGGACATGTCCGGCAAGTTCAAATCCAACATGATGATGTCGTAATCGTACAGTTTGCCGAGGTCGATGCCTTCCTCGCCCAAATCTGTCGTGTAGACGTTGAAGTTCTCGGACTTCAGCATCAACTCGATGCTCTGCGCTGTGGCGCTATCATCCTCAATCAACAATACACGCATGCCAATCCCCTTGTTCTGCCTTTCCTGGGCAAGTCGCAACGGCTCTGTCGGTGCGCTACGAAGGACTGTTGTTAACCCCGACTCAAAGCTACCGGTTAATGGTTAACAAAATATGATTCGCAGCGGCAAGCTCCGAAGAAATGAATCTGTGAACAACGGGCAACTTGTTGAATCCCCAAAAAAAACACGAATTCACAAAGCTTAATGTTGAACATTAAGAAACAGATCTAACCGATTCCGTTCAGATTCCTTTCGACAAAGCCGGTCTGACTTCGAAATGGCTATCGCTTGTCAGCCTTCCAAAGGTTAAGATTAACCAGACTCGTAAACGATCGGTTACCAAAACGGTTAACAGTGAAAGGAATTTCATTTGAAGGCGCTTTTTGCCGAGATTGATTCGCTTCTGCCGACCGAAATTTACGGGCGGGTCACGGCGGTTCAGGGCCTGCTTGTGGAAATCGCCGGCCCGATCCACGAGATGAGCGTCGGCTCGCGTCTCCTGATCGACAATGGCGAGGACAACCCGAAGGTTCCGGCGGAAGTGGTCGGTTTCCGGGAGGACAAGGCGCTTTGCATGCCGTTCTCCGGGCTTGAGGGCGTGCGCATGGGCTGCCGCGCGGTGATCAGTTCGCGCGAAAGCGTCGTCCATCCCGGGGACGCCTGGCTCGGGCGCGTCGTAAACGCACAGGGGGATCCCATCGACGGCAAGGGACCGATCTCCAGCGGCGCGGTGCCCCGCAAGTTGCGAAGTTCGCCGCCGCCGGCGTCCGAGCGGCAGAGGGTGGGGGCACCGGTTGATCTGGGTGTGCGGGCGCTGAACACATTCGTTACCTGCTGCGAAGGGCAGCGCATGGGCATTTTCGCCGGGTCCGGGGTCGGCAAGTCGGTTCTGATGTCGATGCTGGCGCGCAACACCGATTGCGACGTTGCCGTCATCGGCCTGATCGGCGAGCGCGGCCGGGAAGTCCAGGAGTTCATTGAAGACGACCTGGGCGAAGACGGCCTGGCACGCTCGGTCGTCGTTGTCGCGACGTCGGATGAGAGCGTGCTGATGCGCCGGCAGGCTGCCTATCTTGCCATGACGGTCAGCGAGCACTTCCGGGACGAGGGCAAGAATGTCCTGTGCATGATGGATTCCGTCACGCGGTTTGCGATGGCGCAGCGGGAGATCGGCTTGTCCGTCGGTGAACCGCCGACATCCAAGGGTTATACACCAACCGTTTTCACCGAGTTGCCGCGCCTTCTGGAACGGGCGGGTCCGGGCAAGACGGGTACGGGGTCGATCACGGGTCTCTTCACGGTGCTTGTCGAGGGCGACAACCACAACGAACCGGTCGCGGACGCCGTACGCGGGATCCTGGATGGGCACATCGTCATGGAGCGCGCGATTGCGGAGCGTGGAAGATATCCTGCGATCAACGTGCTGAAATCCGTTTCGCGGACGATGCCACGTTGCGTTCCGCCCGAGTATCAGCCTGTACTACGTAAGGCGAGGCAGTTGCTGTCGACCTATACGGATATGGAAGAGCTCATCCGTCTCGGCGCCTACCGAAAGGGATCGGACCCAACCGTTGACGAGGCAATCCACAGGTTCGAGCTGATCGACGACTTCCTGAATCAGGGAAAGGACGAGGCGACGTCACTTTCTGAAGGTTATTTGCATCTTGCCAACCTTTTGGAAATGACTCCGGGGTAGACTGCCCATGTTAGGGGAGTATTGAGTTATGAAAACCCGCGACAGTTTGATCCGTTTGAAGCGGTTTCAAGTTGATGAAAAACGGCGCCAGCTGGCTCAGATCGAGAGCATGATTGCCGAGTTCAATCGCATGGCCGATGAACTGGACGATCAGATCCGGACCGAGCAGGAACGCGTCGGCATCACGGATGTCACACATTTTGCGTATCCGACCTTTGCCAAGGCCGCAGCCGACCGGCGCGACAATCTGCGCAACTCCGCGCATGAGCTCGATGATCAGCTCCAGCGTGCGCAGGACGAATTGAGTGCCGCAATCGAAGAGCTGAAGAAATTCGAACAGTTGGAAGAACGCGACCATCAGCGTGAGCGCTCGGCCCAGGAAATGGCCGAGCAGGAACAGCTCGACGAAGTAGCCGCAAGAGCGCGCCTCAGATAGCGCGCGCAGGCCTGCCTCCCCAGGCCGGGCGTCTCGTTTTTGCCCGGCGGCCAACATGCCCGTCTCCCTGATCGCATAATCCGGCGATCGGGGTTTTTTCGTGAAAATTGTATTTTATCGGTGGTTCAGCGGCGTTGCGCGTTGCAATCCGGGCACTGCGTCGACAATTGTCTCTGATGACGTTTTTTCGCACGCCACGGAGCGCCCCATTCCAATGAAACTGTTTCTGGCCTTGTTGCTGCCATTGTCCACATTTTCGTTTGCGCTCGGGCTGACCCAACCCCTCATGCGATTTGAAAAGCTCTACTTTCTCGAAGAGCGTCCAAGTCTCATTGAATTGATCCTGGAGCTCTGGAAGCAGGGGGACGTGGCCCTTGCGTCCGTTGTCGGGCTTTTCTCGGTCGGGTTTCCGGCCGTGAAGATCGCGCTCATCCACGTCGCCGCGTTTACCGGCGGCTCGTCCCGTTCCCTCGCGCTGCTTTCCACGGTCGGCAAATGGTCCATGCTGGACGTGATGCTCGTTGCGCTGGTCCTGTTCGCGGCCAAGACAAGCGGACTGGCTGCGGCGACAATTTTGCCGGGACTGTGGTTTTACGCCGGAGCAACGCTCACCACGGCTGCAGCCGCCAGCATTTGCAAACGGATCTAGGGCACGGACCCATTTGTTGGGGTGGAGTGGTCGGAACGAATTCCAGGTTCAGCTCTTGTCGCGCCGGCGCGCCTGAAAGTCGTCGCAGCGGCCTTCCCTGGCCTTGGCAGCGTCCGCGATCTGCTTCGCATAGGCCGATGTCCACTCGCCGCCCTGTGCTGCAGGAAGCTTGAGATGCGCACAGCGCGCCTTGGCGAGCAGGGCGAACGCCGGAACGTCCAGCCCGGCCTTGAGAGCCGTTCTTATGACCACGTCGCGTTTGCCGTTGAACATGGCATCCTTGAGCGCGGATTGCGCGATCCTGCCTCTGGCGCCCAATAGTTCGATCGCGTGGTGAAAGCGCCCATCCTGCAAGAGCAGGATCATGAGTTCGTCCAGTGTCACCGCCGAGCGTTCGGCCTCGCGCCACAGGCTCCCGACGTCCTGGTTGCCCAAAGCTTCGCCGAAGGTCTTGCGCAACACCTTCAGCCGCGCAATCTGGTCAAGCTGTTCCTTGGAAAGGGACCCCTCGATGACGTTACGCAGCTTCTTCTTGGTCTCATCGTCGACAATCGGCAGCAATTCCTGGCACACGGCCGGTGTCAGGTCGCTTCGCTGTGCGAGTCCTGCCCGCAGCACCTCGTCTTCGGCGGCGAGCTTGACCAGTGCGCCCATGGTTTCGCGCGAGAGCTTGGTGTTCTTGTTTGCCGCGAGTATCCTGAGAACGGCCGCACTGCCTCGTGCGGCAAGGGCATCGGAGACCTCGACAGGCAAATCCTTGCGGCGCGCCAGCACCTGAATGTGCTCTTCACTCACCTGCTCAACGAGATCCAGGAGATCCTGCCGGGTCAGCGTCTGGCTTTCCGCCAGGACCGGCATGGCGATCTTCACCTCGTCCCGTGCGATCCTGCGGAGCAGGTCCGCCGGGCTTTGTGTGCTTGGGGCGAGTTTCTGAGCCAGTTGCAGTCGGTCATCGGTGGCGCTGCTGCCGTAAAGTTTCAGCATCACCTCCGCGAACAGCTCAAGCTCGGAGTCGGATCTGTCTTCCAGATCCGTCGCGACAAGCCTGCTGACCTCGGCAAACAGTTTTTGCCTCGCCTCTGCAGTCTCATCTTTCGCAAGCCTGATGAGTGAACTGGGCATTTTTCCTCCGTTCGAGGAATGATTAGTCAATATTGTTATTTTTACGTTACCGAAAAGTGGCGCTCCAGTAGTTTGCATGCGTAGTCTTCAACGGGGTGTCGAAAAGCGCGAATAGTGATGCAATTGTTTGATCAGGTTTAAGAATCTTTCGAAAAACCGTGTTCTCAAATTCCTGTTCTTCGAAAACCGTTGAATGTAAAGGCAAATGGCTTTCCTTTTTGCAAGGTTCCTTTCTATTGTTCGGAAGTGAAAGAGTGCGCCCTTCGCGCGTCAACAAAGCGAATTCGACATGAAGATCATGCGCCTGTGTCTTGCCGTGTTTTTCGGGGCCATTCTGTGTTCAGCGGTTCCTGCCGCCGGACAGAGTGAAAGTGCTGCCCCTGCCGAAGGGAGCGCCTCGGCCGAAGCCCCTGATGTCAAACAGGCGAGCGAGGCTCTGATCAAGATCCTGAACGATCCGAAGAGCCGCGACGAGTTGATCGAGCTTCTGAAAAAGAATGCGGAAACCGAACCGGCGGCTTCCGGGACGGGTACAGACGCAGACAGTTCGGCACCGCCGCCTGCAGAGAACGCGGCTGACACCGTGTCGGCCGGACAGAGCTTTGTTATTCGCGTGGGGGAATATACGCGGGCGGTTGCCGATGAAATCGGCGTTGTTCTGGATCGCTCACGTCATTCACTCAGAGGGCTTCTGCTGGTCCTGCGAGGTGACATTCCGATCAGATGGGACCGGGTGCAGGAGGTTCTCCTGCAGGTGGCGATCGTCCTGGTGGCGGCCTATGCTGCGTTCCTGGCGGCACAGGTCGTCGCGCGGCTGGTCTATCCGAAAATGTCGGTTCGTGCGCGCTACGGAGGCGGGCTGATGCGCGCCGGTATCCTGCTGGTGACGACGACGATCGACGCGGCCACCGTGGCGATCGGGCTCGGTGTCGGCTACCTGGTGGCACTGACGGGGTTCGGCGGTCTTGAAACCGGCGTCACGATCCAGGAGAGCCTTGCGCTCAACGCCTTCTTCATCACGGGCATGTCGAATGTCGCGCTTCGCTTCGTGTTCGCGCCCAAGCGGCCGGAACTGCGCCTGCTGCCGTTTTCCGACAACGGCGCGGATTACTGGTATTCCCGGCTCCGGATCTACATGTACTGGAACAATTTCGGTGTCTTTCTGGCGGTGCCGGCCGCAAATCTCGCTGTATCGTTCGTGCTCGGCAACGCGCTCCGGTTCATCATCGTGCTCACCGGCATGCTCTACCTGATGGTGCTGATCAAGCGGAACCGGGTCAGCGTCCGCGAGGGTGCGAAAGCCTATGCCGAAACCATGCACACCACCCTTGCGCAAAGGGCGCTCGCCAATCTGGGCAATCTCTGGCACGTCGGCGCCTACGGCTACATCATTGCGGTGTTTCTCGTCTGGGTCACGCGGCCCTTCGACGCGACGACGATCATCCTGCGCGCAACTGCGCTTTCCATCGTGACAATCATGGCCGGCATGCTGCTGTCGCTGGTCATGACCCGGGCCATCAAGGGCGGCATCAGGCTGCCGGACGACCTGAACCAGAAGCTTCCGGCGCTTCAGTACCGGCTCAACGCCTTCGTGCCGCGCCTGTTGAAGATCATCCGCTTTGTGGTGTTCCTCGGAACGATCCTGCTGCTGCTCGACATCTGGGGCCTACTGGCTGTGATCGACTGGTTCTACAGCGAGACCGGGTCCGCGCTGGTGAGCAGCTACGGGGCGGCGATCATGGTGCTGCTGGTTGCCTTCCTGATCTGGCTTGCGGTGATGTCCTGGGTGGACCTGCGCCTGCAGTCGCGGGCGGGTTACATCGTCAGTGCGCGCGAGCGGACCCTGTTCCAGCTGTTCCGCAACGCGTTCACCATCATCATCATGGTGATGGCGGCGCTGCTGGCGCTGTCGGAAATCGGGGTGAATATCGGCCCGCTGATCGCCGGTGCCGGCGTGGTCGGCCTGGCGATTTCCTTCGGTGCGCAGACGCTGGTGAAGGACATCATCACCGGTGCCTTCATCCAGATCGAAAACGCGATCAACGAAGGCGACGTGGTCACGGTTGCCGGCATTACCGGCACGGTGGAAGGCATCACCATCCGCTCGGTCCGGATCAGGGACCTCGATGGCACGACGCATATCATTCCGTTTTCCTCCGTCGACATGGTGTCGAACTTCATGCGCGGCTTTTCCTATCACGTCGCGCTTATCGGTGTTTCCTACGACACCGACATTGCCTACGCCAAGGAGGCGATGGTCGAGGCGTTCAGGCGCCTGCAGGAGACCGATTTCAAGTCCAAGATCTTCGGCGACCTGGAAATGCACGGCGTGACCATGTTCGGTGCAAGCTCGATCGATATCCGCGCCCGGATCAAGACAACGCCGGGCGACCAGTGGAGCATCGGGCGGGCCTACAACGAATACATCAAGCAGGTGTTCGACGAGCGGAACATTGAAATCCCGTTCCCGCAGGTCACCTACCATGCCGCGACACCTCCCTACGCGGCCGAGACTGCGCTGCAGAAGGCCGGCGGCAAGAAGAAAGGCAAGACACCCGAACCGACCGACGATGCGCCGCCGGAAGAGGACGGGCGCTGAGGGCCGTGTTTCGAACCCCGGCATAAGGGCCGGAATGATCGACCTGATCTGACGTTGTGTATCCGCAGCAATTTGCATGCGCGGGGTGTTGCCTCACTGCAAACGCCACCACGACCTTTTCAGCCACCGTCTGGCGCGCGTTCGACCGCGCGCAATGGCGCACGTGCGGATTGGCGCGGAAGATTTTCTGATTGTTGATTGAATTTCGCAAAGTTTCGCTTTATTTTCGTTTCAGGATGATTGCGCATATCAATTCGAGCCGGAGACGAGGCTATGGCGGCTGACTACGACCTGTTGGTAATCGGGGGTGGCATTAACGGAACCGGGATCGCCCGGGATGCGGTCGGACGCGGTGCATCCGTCCTTCTCGCCGAGATGGGGGATCTGGCCGGAGCGACCTCGTCGGCCTCCACCAAGCTGATCCACGGCGGGCTCCGCTACCTGGAATATTACGAGTTCGACCTGGTCCGCAAAGCGCTCAAGGAACGCGAGGTTCTCTGGGCCATCGCGCCGCATATCGCCTGGCCGCTGCGGTTCATTCTGCCGCACCACAAGGACCTGCGTCCTGCCTGGCTGCTGCGCCTGGGGCTGTTCATGTATGACCATCTGGGCGGCCGCAAGCGTCTGCCCGCAACCAAGACGGTGCGGCTCGATCAGGCACCTTTTTCGCAAGGCCTGAAAAAGCTGTTCCACAAGGGGTTCGAATACTCCGATTGCTGGGTCGACGATGCACGTCTCGTCGTGCTCAACGCACGCGATGCCGCCGACAGGGGCGCGGAAATCCTGACGCGGACCAAATGCGTGAGTGCCCGCCGTGACGGCGACAAGTGGACGGTCACGCTGAAGGACCTCGCCACGGGAGACGAGAGGACGGTCACGGCCGGGACCCTCGTCAACGCGGCCGGGCCCTGGGTTGCTGATTTTCTGCACGGTGTGGTCGGCGAAAACGACACGTCCGGGATCCGGCTGGTCAAGGGAAGCCACATCATCGTGCCGCGCCAGTTCGATCACGACCGCTGTTTCATTTTCCAGAACGGCGACGGCCGGATCGTCTTTGCAATTCCCTATGAGCAGGACTTCACGCTGATCGGGACGACGGATGTCGACTACCAGGACGATCTCAGCGACGTGCGCATTTCCGAGGACGAGGTGTCCTACCTGTGTGCCGCCGCGAGCGAATACCTGGAAAAGAAAATCACGCCTGAAGACGTGGTGCACACCTATTCCGGCGTCAGGCCGCTTTACGACGACGGCGCCAAGGACGCGAAAGCCGCGACTCGCGACTATGTTCTTGAAGTGGATGGTGACCGCGAACGGCCGGTGGTCCTGTCCGTTTTCGGCGGCAAGATCACAACCTACCGGAAGCTGGCCGAGCAGGTGCTGGCCAAGCTCGAGGATTTCGTTCCGTTCAAGAGCGGTGTCTGGACGTCGGAAAAACCGCTTCCGGGCGGGGGCTTCAAGGTCGATGCGTTCGACGCCGAGGTGTCCGGACTGGAAAACGACTACCCGTTCCTGGATACCGGTTTCGCCACACGGCTGGTCCGTCTCTACGGAACGGATGCACGCCGGATCCTGGGCGAGGCCGCTTCGCTGGCCGACCTGGGCAAGGCCTTCGGTTCCAATCTGCATGAAGCGGAAGTCAAGTGGCTGATGGAGCGCGAGTGGGCGCGCACGGCCGAAGACGTATTATGGCGGCGAACGAAACTCGGGCTGCGCCTCGGCAAGCAGGAAGTGGACGCGCTCGATGCGTACATGTCCGGCCAACTTGCAGACCGGACCGGGGCTGCGGCATAGTCGGAGCGGATTTCAGGCTGCCGGGCGCGCCGGCAGTTCTTCTCAACAAGCAATAAAAGTGGGAGGTGCGCCATGGCCGGATGTGTTTTGGCGATAGACCAGGGCACAACGTCAAGCCGTGCGATCGTCTTCGACGACGGCTTCAGCCCCGTCAGTGTTGGACAGCAGGAGTTTCCGCAACATTTTCCGAAATCCGGTTGGGTGGAGCATTCGCCGTCGGATATCTGGACCAGCACCTTGCGGGTCTGCCGCGAGGCGATGGAAAAGGCCCCGGACCAGGGCGCAGGCGTCGAGGCGATCGGGATCACCAACCAGCGCGAAACGACGCTGATCTGGGACAGGTCGACCGGCGAGCCGGTCTACAACGCCATCGTCTGGCAGGATCGGCGAACTTCGGAATTCTGCGCGGGTTTGCGGGAACAGGGGCTTGAGGAGACGTTCACCGCCAAGACCGGCCTGCTGCTCGATCCCTATTTCTCCGGAACCAAGATCGCCTGGCTGCTCGACAATGTCGACGGGGTGCGGACGCGTGCGGAACGGGGTGAACTTGCGTTCGGAACCGTCGACACCTGGCTGATCTGGCAGTTGACCGGCGGCACTGTCCACGTGACCGACGCGACAAATGCGGCGCGTACGCTGATCTACAACATTCACGAAAATCGCTGGGACGAGGACCTTTGCAAGGTGCTCAACATCCCGCTGAGCCTCTTGCCAGAGGTCAAGGACAGCGCCGACGAGTTCGGGGCGACCGATGCGGAATTATTCGGCAGACCGATCCCGATCCTGGGCGTTGCCGGCGACCAGCAGGCTGCGACCGTCGGCCAGGCCTGTTTCAAACCGGGCATGGTGAAGTCGACCTACGGCACAGGCTGCTTCGCGCTCATGAACACGGGTGAAACGGCAGTGCGCTCGCACAACCGGATGCTGACGACGATCGCCTACCGGCTGAACGGCAAGACCACCTATGCGCTGGAAGGATCGATCTTCGTTGCCGGCGCGGCGGTGCAATGGCTGCGCGACGGGCTTGGCCTGATCGACAGTGCTGAGCAGACACAGTCGCTTGCCGAACAGGCGGACCCGAACCACGACGTCTATCTGGTGCCGGCATTTGTCGGGCTGGGTGCGCCCTATTGGGACGCCGATGCCCGCGGTGCGATGTTCGGCCTGACGCGCAACACAGGGCCGAAGGAAATCGCGCGCGCCGTGCTGCAAAGTGTCGGATACCAGACCAGCGATCTGGTCGATGCCATGCGGGCCGACTGGTCGGATGCGGAAAAGCCGGTCCTGCGCGTGGACGGGGGCATGACGGCCTCCGACTGGACCATGCAGTTCCTGGCCGACATCCTCGGAGCGCCCGTCGACCGTCCGACCGTTGCGGAAACGACCGCACTCGGGTCCGCGTGGCTGGCAGGCTCGAAGGCGGGTATCTGGCCCGGCGAGGACGCGTTTTCAGCACAATGGCAGCTGGAAAGGCGGTTTGAGCCCAAACTGTCCGAGGCCGATCGACAACGGCTTCTGGCCGGGTGGAAGGACGCGGTCACGCGCACCCGAACAAGCGCTGACTGATCAGACAAAGGCTCCCGTTCAGGCGGGAGCTTTTTTCTTCGGGGCGAAGGTGCAGACGCCGCGGCCAAGACCTTCGCCTTGTTTCCTCATGACTTTTCCGCCACCCTTTCCGTCTCGCGCATGGGGAGATCGCCCCTTCGCGAAGGGTCGGTGTGGGGGCGCCATGCAGGTAATCGGCGAGGCGAATCGGAAGTGGTGGCTGCTCGGGGCCGTCAGCTGCGTGCTCGGACTGGTGCTCCTGGACGAGACAGTTGTCGGCATCGCGCTGCCCTCCATTCAGGAAACCTTTTCGCTGTCTAGCAATGAAGCGCACTGGATCGTCAACGCCTACCTGCTGACGCTGGCCTGTTTCGTCGCCGTCGGCGGCAAGCTCGGGGATCTGTTCGGCACCCTGCGCATGTTCCTCCTGGGACTGGCGATATTCGGTGTCTTCTCTGTGGTCTGCGGCTTCGCGCCATCCGGAGAGGTGCTGATCATTGCACGCGCCTTTCAGGGGCTCGGGGCCGCGGTGATGTTTCCGTTGTTCATGGCCATGGTGACTATGACCTTCCCGAAGGAACAACACGGGATGGCGCTGGCGGTCACCGGGTCCGTCGGGACCATCTTTCTTTCCCTCGGCCCGCTGGCTGGTGGTGCGTTCACCGAGTTCCTGAGCTGGCGCTGGATCTTCTGGATCAATCCGTTCCTGGTGATCGGGATCGCGATTGTCGTCACGCTCACCTGGCGTGACGTCGACAGGCCGCCCGGACGGCGCATCGACTGGACCGGGCTGTTGCTGATTGCAATCGGGATGTTCTGCATCGTCTTTGCGCTCATGGAGGCCGATGACTGGGGCTGGGAAAGTCCGCTGATCTGGTTTCTGCTTCTTTGCGGCGGGACGATGATTGGTGGGTTCTGCAGGTTTGAACTGCGGCAGGAGGCACCGCTCATTGAAGTCGACCTCTTCACCAACCCGGTGTTCTCCGCGAGCAACGTGAACCTGTTCATGGCGCAATACGCCAAGATGCCGATCTTCGTCTTCATGGCCCTTTATGCGCAGACAGAATTGAAACTCAGCGCGCTGGCCGCCGGATTCCTGATCGTGCTGACCCCGATCCCGCAGCCGTTTGTCGCCGCCTATTGCGGGCGGCTTGTCGGCAGGACGCATCCGCGCAAGCTCGCTTTTGTCGGCCATCTGCTTCTGTTCGCGTGCCTGCTCTGGCTGTTTCTCGTCGAGCCGCTGAACAACATCTACCTGATTGCGCCGGGTCTGCTGGTTGCCGGTATCGCCTTTCCGTTTCTGTTTCTGCCGAGCCGGGCCGCCATCATGGGGTCGCTTCCCGAATACAAGCACGGACAGGGCGGCGGCATCGCGATGGCGTCACAGATGATCGGCGGCACCGTCGGCCTGTCGGCCTCAAGCGCAGCCTTTGCCATCGGTGGTTACGAAGCCGTTCTGGGTCTCGCAGCGCTGCTGGTCGCGCTCGCTTTCGTCTATGCGTTGTTTGCTTACCGGAAGGTCTGAATGCACGGACTTTCCGCCGTCAGCGTCCCACAAATAGATTGAATTGTTCGTTATTTCGAGTATTCTCGAACTATGGAAAAAGACGACGCCCTGAATGCGCTGGCCGCCCTTGGACAGGAAACACGCCTCGACGTATTTCGCCTTCTGGTGAAAGCCGGAAAAGAGGGCATGTCCGCCGGTGCCATATCAGACGCCCTATACGTTCGTCCGAACACCCTGTCGACCCATCTTAGCGCCCTGTCGCGGGCCGGTCTTGTGCAGGCCGAACGCGACGGGCGCTCCATTCACTACAGTGCGGAGCTGGCGACCATGCAGCATCTGGTGACCTATCTTCTGCAGGACTGCTGCGGTGGAAACCCGGACCTGTGTGCGCCAATCGCCAATCTGTTCTCTTCCAGTTCGTGCTCGGAAACAAAGGGTTTCTGAAGCCAGGTTCCAGGCGGTCAATCCGACAATGCGCAATGCCTTGATTTTATGTACGGCGAATTCCGCCCGCTCGGTGCTCGGGGAGGCGCTGCTGCGCCATCTCGGCAAGGGCCGGTTCGCGACCTTTTCTGCCGGCTCGACTCCAAGGGGCACGGTCAATCCCGACGCGCTGACCTGTCTTGAAAGGCACGGACTTTCCGCCGAAGGGTTCCGGTCCAAGAGCTGGGAAGAGTTCGCGGGCGCGGATGCGCCGAAAATGGATCTGATCATTACCGTCTGCGACAACGCGGCAGGCGAAGCCTGCCCGGTCTGGCCCGGTCACCCGATGGTCGTGCACTGGGGCATTCCCGACCCGGCCTCTGTCGAAGGCGACGATGATGCGCGCGGCGCGGCCTTCGACCTGGCCTATCAAAGGTTGGAACGGCGGATCAACGCCATGCTCGCGCTTGGCGACGATGTCTTTGAGGCCGAGGACGGCAAAAGCAGACTGGCGGCCATCGGCGCCACATCCGACTAACCGGGGTTTCCTTCATGTCAGAATTCAGTTTGAACCGGCGCCTGACCGCCGAGGCGCTTGGGACCGCAATGCTCGTCGGCACGGTGGTCGGATCGGGCATCATGGCCGACAGGCTCTCCGACGATGTCGCGGTTTCCCTGCTCGGTAATACCATCCCAACGGGCGCCATCCTGGTCGTCCTGATCACGATCCTCGGGCCGATTTCCGGCGCGCATTTCAACCCGGCCGTGACCTTCGTCTTCTGGCTGAAACGCAACCTGAGCCTGACAGTCGGCCTCAGTTACATCGCGGCCCAGATCGCCGGCGGAATATGCGGCACGCTCATCGCCCACGTGATGTTCGAGGAAGCGGTCCTTCAGGCCTCAACGACGGCCCGGACCGGGCCTGCGCAATGGGTCGCGGAGATCGTCGCGACCTTCGGCCTGCTGGCCAGCATCCTCGCCGGTATCCGGTTTCGCGAAGCCGCCGTGCCCTGGCTGGTCGGCCTCTACATCACGGCGGCCTACTGGTTCACCGCGTCGACCTCCTTCGCCAATCCGGCGGTTGCGATCTCGCGCGCGTTCACCGACACGTTCGCGGGCATCCGTCCGATCGACCTGCCGGGTTTCATTGTTGCGGAATTCATCGGGGCTGCACTGGCGCTTGCCCTTTTCTCCTGGCTTCTGATTTCGGAAAAGTCTGCAAATCCGGGCACAACCGGCTAACGGAACGGGCGCTGGTTCAAAGATCCTTCTTCATGAACCAGCGCCGGTGATCCGGCAAAGGCTGACCGCGCAGGTTACCCAGGATGCCGAAATCCTCGTAGCCGAGTTTCTCATAGAACCTGTGCGCGTCTGGGTTGGACGTGTCCAGCCAGGCCGCATGGCAGCCAAGACGGCGGGCCTCGTGTTCGGCCAGTTCCACGAGCCGGGCGCCGAGACCTGCGCCGCGCACGCTGTCATCCACCCAGAGCGTCTTGATCAGGAGCCAGTGATAGGACGTGCTCGCTGTGAGGCCGCCGAGAAGCCTGCCCTTGTCATCGGTTGCCTTCAGTACGAAGGCCTCGTTGTCTGACTGCTCGTTTTCCTCTGCCAGCGCGTGCAGCAGACGATCTTCGACGGTCGCGGCAATCGCCGCCTTGTCCTTGTCATCCGCAAACGAGATCTCGACGTAACTCATGCCTTAACGCCACTCAACCGACCATAGAGGGGCAATTTCAACCGGTCCCTCGAGCTGCGTCAACTTTTGAGCGGTTCCTGTGCTGCCGGGCGTGCCCCGTCAGATCGCCTGCATCGGCGACTTGCGCTTCTTGCGGTAGCGCTTGTCGAGGCGCAGCGTGACGATGGCAAAGACGATCCAGCTGGTGTGGAAGATCACGCCGGCTAGGAAGACGAGATAGCCGGGCACGGGACCGATCGCGGCACGCTCGAAGGCCTCGGATAGCTCGGTCAGGGGAACGGGGTGAATGGCGAGCTTGCCGAAATAGGCAACGGCCTGGATGGCGAGGATCCAGGAATAGTTGCTGCGCAGGCGCCGTCCGGCGGCGCGGACGAGACTGATGTGATAGTGCGGCGTTTCGTAGTCGTCGGCCAGAAGCTTCGCCCAATCGCCGTTCCAGGGAACCTTTTTGCCGTAGAGGATCGGTGCGTAAAAATCCGACTCCATCAGCCGGGCGCGCGCGCGGAACATGTTGTAGTAGCGGTAGCGCCTCGCCTCGAAGATCAAAAAGACGGTGACCAGCAGGCCGACGAGCACCATCGGCAGGGGCGAGGCCTCGCGATTGGCAAACGTGGCGGAGAGAGCGATGCCCGTCGTGACAACGGCCCAGTTGGTCGTGTTGTCCAGGCGCGTGCGCCAATGGGTGCTGCGGAAAACCTCGGCCCGGTAAAGGTGGGCAAGCGCACCGATCGTGCCGGATTCAATGTCCTGCTTTGGCCAGTCCTCCCTGGCATCTTCCTCCGACATGCCCTGTGCCTCGTCTGTTTGTTCTGTAGAACTAGGGTACGGACCCATAAATGAAGCCATTTTGCCGTCCTTCGGATTTGGCCGTTTTGACCATCTGCATCGTCGCGAAAGCCTTGAAAATGAGCCACATTTCCTGCGCTTTCGCTCCTTACAGCGGGTCAAAACGATCCAAACCAAATTGACTTCATTTTTGGGTCCGTACCCTAGCCTTTGCTGCCGTCAGCGTCGAGCCTGCCCGTTCTTGCCGGCGACCGGTGATCCGATTGTTGTTGTGTGGGAAAGCAATCTGTGGCCTAACGACGATCCAGCCGCAACCCAGAGGTGATTCTTGAAACCGGATCAGAACATTTTCATGCAAGCATTCTCGGCGATCGCCGGGTGCTGGACGTATTTTTTTGGATTTATCGCGGCGATCTGGGTGCTTGAAACCGCCGGCATCGTTTACGACCTTGCCAACGCACTGACAGTAGCACGGGCGCTGGTCGAATCCGGGATCGTTTTCTATCTTTGTGCGGCCTTGATGGGGCTGGATCTCAAGTCCAAGGACATCAACAAGAAATACGGCGGGTTCATGCTTCGCTACATACTGCTGCTTTATCTGCCGGTCGTCGTGATCTCACTGGTTGTCGTGTTCGGCGCCATGTCCGTGTTTCCAGCGGGTTTGCAGGGGCAGGAGATCTTTCTTGTCTTCACGGTTCTGGCCGGTGCTGGCGTGGCCTTCCTGACCACGTTCCTGTTCGGCACGGTTTTTCCCGCGCATCTGAAGGGCGTCAACGCCGGGATCGGACCAGCGGTCGGCCGGTCGCTCCGTCAAGCCGGATACCTGCTTCCGAGACTTCTATTCGGGTCCGGCGCCCTGGCGGGTCTAGCAGTGCTGATCCTGTTGTTCGCCGAAAACGCGGGTATCGGTTCCGATGCCATCACGCCTGCGGGAACACCGAATGTACCCGGCGGCATCGTCCTGCTGCTTGCCAAACTGGTGTCCGGCTACGGGTTTGCCGTGTTTTCGGTCATTGTCTGCAGGGCTTACCTGAAGGACCTTGAAGAACGGGGCGAGTCGCCCGTCGCGGAAGCGGACGTCTTCGCCTGAAGCCTATTTCCGCTTCTTGTTCATCGCGGCTGCCAGCGCAGCGGCCATGGCGTTGTTGCCACCGCCGTCGCCGGAACTCTTCGGCGCGCCGCCTTTGCCACCGCCGCCACCACGCGGGCTGCCGTCTCCGGGCCCTCGGCCGCCCGGACCGCGCTGACCCGGGTTGCGGTTGCCCTGATTTCGGTTGTTTGACCCGGAGCGGTCCCTGTCCGAGCGCTCCCGCTGCCCCTGGTAGTCGGCCTGGGATTTCATGGTCATGGAGATCCGCTTGCGGGGAACGTCCACGTCGAGGATCGTCACCTTGACGATGTCGCCGGCCTTGACCACCTGATGCGGATCGTCGACGAAACGGTCGGCAAGCTGGGAGACATGAACCAGGCCGTCCTGATGCACGCCGACATCGACGAAGGCACCGAAGTTGGTGACATTCGTGACCGTCCCTTCCAGCTTCATGCCCGGTTTCAGGTCCGAGATTTCCTCGACACCATCCTGAAGCGCCGCGGTCTTGAATTCCGGGCGCGGGTCGCGGCCGGGCTTTTCAAGTTCGGCGAGAATGTCACGGACAGTGGGCAGCCCGAATTTTTCGTCGGTGAAGTCCGAGGCGTCCAGTGCGCTCAACGCGGACGCATCCCCCATGATCTGGCGTACATCCCGGCCGCAGGCCTTCACGATCCGCTTGGCCAGCGGATAGGCTTCCGGATGCACCGAAGAGGCATCGAGCGGTTCCCTGCCGCCGGTGATGCGCAGGAAACCGGCACAAAGCTCATAGGCCTTGGCACCAAGACGGGGAACGTCTTTCAGTTGCGAGCGCTTTTCGAAACGCCCGATCGCGTCGCGGTGGTCGACAACGGCCTTGGCCAGACTGTCCGAAAGGCCGGAGATCCTGGACAAAAGCGCCGCGGAAGCCGTGTTGAGGTCGACACCGACCGCGTTCACCGCGTCTTCGACGACGGCATCGAGCGCACGGGCGAGGCGGGTCTGGTTGACGTCGTGCTGGTACTGGCCGACGCCGATGGATTTCGGCTCGATCTTCACGAGTTCGGCCAGCGGGTCCTGCAGGCGGCGCGCGATGGAGGCCGCGCCGCGCAGCGAGACATCGATATCGGGCATTTCCTTCGCCGCGAGTTCGGACGCCGAATAGACGGAGGCCCCGGCCTCGTTGACGATCACCTTGACCGGGCGCTGCGCGGCAGGAATATCGGTGAGCACATCACCGGTCAGCTTGTCGGTTTCCCGGCTCGCCGTGCCGTTGCCGATGGCGATCAGGCCGACCTTGTGTTTTGCGATCAGCGCCAGGAGGGCCGACCGGGATCCGGAGACATCATTGCGCGGCTGGAATGGATAGATGGTTGCCGTGTCGACGAGCTTTCCCGTCTCATCCACGACCGCGACCTTCACGCCGGTGCGAATGCCCGGGTCGAGGCCGAGCGTCGACCTTGCGCCCGCAGGTGCTGCGAGGAGGAGATCCTTCAGGTTCCTTGCGAAGACCTGGATCGCCTCTTCCTCGGCCTTGTCGCGCAGGACACCCATCAGGTCGAGTTCAAGATGAAGGGCCAGTTTCACCTTCCAGGCGAAGCGGGCGACATCCATCAGCCACTTGTCCGCCGGCCGGCCGCGGTCGGCAATCGCGTAAGTGTCTGCGACCATCTTCACCGCCGGCAGCACCGGGGAGACATCGTCGGCATCGACGGTCAGGTCAACGGCGAGAATGCCCTCGTTCCGGCCTCTGAACAGGGCGAGCGCCCGGTGGCTCGGAATTTTCGACCACTTTTCCGAATAATCGAAATAGTCGGCAAACTTGGCGCCTTTTTCCGCCATGCCGTCGACCAGCTTCGATTGCACGACGCCCCGGTCTTCCACATGGCGGCGCAGGCGGCCGACCAGTTCGGCATTTTCAGCAAAGCGCTCCATCAGGATCTGGCGGGCACCGTCGAGTGCCGCCTTGGTGTCGGTAACGCCCTTCGCCTCATCCACGAAGGCGGACGCTTCGGTCTCCGGCGTCCTGGCCGGATCGCCGAGCAGCAGGTCCGCCAGGGGCTCCAGCCCGGCCTCGCGTGCGATCTGTGCCTTCGTCCGCCGCTTCTTCTTGAAGGGCAGATAGATGTCTTCCAGCTGTGACTTGGTTTCGGCGGCCTGGATACCGGCCGTGAGCTCGTCGGTGAGTTTGCCCTGTTCTTCAATCGAGCGGGTGATCGCGCCGCGCCTGTCCTCCAGCTCGCGCAGGTAGATCAGCCGTTCCTCCAGCTTGCGGAGCTGGCTGTCGTCCAGCCCGCCTGTCGCTTCCTTGCGGTATCGCGCGATGAAGGGAACGGTCGATCCTTCGTCCAGCATCTGAACGGTTGCATTCACCTGGCCCGCCTTGCATCCGATCTCGTCTGCAATTCGATGCGCAATGCGCAGGGCGACATCGCCGGATGCCCCCTGTCCGCCGATTGCCTGTGCGCTGCTCTTGGAAGAAATACTGGTCATGGTTGCTGCGTCTCATGCATGGTCGGGTCCGAACGGTGCAAGATATGCCGCCTTGACCGCTCGGAAAAGAGATCCGGTTTCGCCGTCCACGGCAATTTCCAGACAGGTAGAACGGTCGTTATCAAGTGCTTTCGAGACCTTGATCAATACTGTTCCGTTCCGAGCCAAGTCTGGGAACATCATGCAATCGGGACACACTTGCTGATTGTTTTTCGAAGTTTGTCGAACGAAATGCAACAAAATGCGGATTTTGCAGTACCTGATTGGCGCTATTCTTTTGCAAAGTTGTCGTGATCGACTTTAAGGTTGTGCAGCGTATAGACGTGTTTCGGGGGATGTGCACAGCTTCCGGATTGGTCCGTGGTCGCGATCAACCGCTGTATGGCAAAAGGGAAGGCGCAAGATGGCACGTGGACGGCCAAGGAAAATACAGGCCAAGGATGCCCTGCAATCCGTGATGGCCGCATTCTGGCAAAACGGATACTCCGGCACGTCCATGAACGATCTTGCCGAAGCCTCGGGCATGGCGAAGCCCGGGCTTTACGCGGCCTTCGGTGACAAGGAAGCCCTGTTCGAAAAAGCGCTCTTGCATTATTTCGAAACCTATGGCGGACCCGTGTTTGCGCGGCTCCAGGAAGCGCGGAAGCACGTGGTCGATGATTTCAGGGATTTCCTGGGAGCGATCGCAGACCTGACGCTGGACAGGAACACCCCCTCAGGCTGTTTTCTGGTCAACGCCATCGTCGACTGCACTTATGGCACCGAGCGCCACCGCGAGGTCGTGAACGGCCTGCGGGAATCCCGCTACGCGGCAATCCGCGACCGGCTGCTCAAGGCCGCGGCCGCCGGCGAAATGGCGCCCGACGCGGATATCGACAGTGCGGCGACCTTTCTTGACGGACAGTTTTCAGCCATCGCGATGCTCGGACGGAGCGGCATCAGCGAACCTGACCTGAAGACATTCGTCGAGACGGGATTGCGTGCCCTGCCGATCCGTGATCCCGAGTCGGTTTTCGGCGGCGACGCAATCAGCCTGCCTACTTTACGACAGTGATGCGCTCGGCCGCGCGCGTGACGGCGGTGTAGAGCCAGCGGCTCTTGTGCTCCCGAAACGCCCAGCTCTCGTCAAACAGGATGACGTCGTCCCATTGCGAGCCCTGTGCCTTGTGCACCGTGAGCGCATAGCCGTAGTCGAATTCGTCCGCCTTGCGCCGGATCGCATAGGGGATACTCTCCGCACCATCCTCGAACATGGCCGGCAGGACCTTCACCTTCACGGTGGTTTTGGCGATGTCTTCTTCCGAGACAACATCGAAGCGGAGCGTATTGCCGCGCGGCTGACGCAACCGCTTGACCGCCCACAGGCCGCCGTTCAACAGGCCCTTGGTCTTGTCATTGCGCAGGCAGACCAGCTTGTCGCCGACCGCCGGCATCGGCGTGGTGAAATTCTTGAGCTCGCGAATGCGGCCATTATAGAGGCGCCGTGTCTTGTTGGTGCCGACCAGAACCTGATCGGAGGACAGGATCTGATCCTTGTCGATCTCGGTCCGGTGGATGACCTTGCTCTCGCCGTAGGTGCCATAGTCCAGTTTGCCGCCATCGCGGATCGTCATGGACATGCGCACGATCGGGTTGTCCTGGGCCTGCCGGTGGACCTCGGTCAGCATGACGTCCGGCTCGGCCTCGGTGAAAAATCCGCCCCCCTTCACCGGTGGCAGCTGCGCGGGATCACCAAGGACGAGAACAGGGGTGCCGAAGGACAGGAGGTCCTTGCCGAGTTCCTCGTCGACCATGGAGCATTCGTCGATCACGATCAGTTTCGCGGTTGCGGCGGCGCTGTCCCGCTTGATGGCGAATTGCGGGCCACTGTCCTCCTCATCGTCGTCCAGGTCCTCTTCTTCCTTGGCGGAGCGTGGGCGATAGATGAGGGAATGGATCGTGCCGGCATCTTCGCAGCCCTTCTGCCGAAGGACGTGAGCGGCCTTGCCGGTGAAGGCACCGAAGCAGACATCACCGTCGATATCCTCGGCTAGGTGCCGCGCCAGGGTTGTCTTGCCGGTCCCGGCATAGCCGAACAGCCGGAAGACCTGCCGGTCGCCGCGCTTGAGCCATGCAGCGGCTTCGTTGAGTGCATCGTCTTGTTGCGGAGACCAGGCCACGGATGTGCTCCCGAGAATTGCGGACCCGGTTGCTTAACCTGATTTGTCCGATTCCTCCAAGCGCGAATTCCGGCCGGCACCCGCTGCACCTTCCGGCGATCCCAGGGTCAGGACTCATTAATTTGGTTGAATTGGCGCAGCAAACGGCGATGAGCTGCGAGGAAAGGCGCGACAAGCGGGCTTCCTGCCCGGTTGAGCGGTTTGACGAAGCAGATCGAAGCCGTTATTGCGTCCCGCAGGGATAGGGTGAATTTGCCCGGCAACGTCGTTGCAAATCTTTGGAAACCGGACGGTTTCCTGCAGCTTCGCGCCTCGTATCCGAACAAATTCATCCCCACCAATTCATCCAAATCAATGGGTCCTGACCCTAACCGAGAACGGAGAACGAACTCTCCTTCGTCAGCTCGCGCTTGCGGGAGAAGGTCGCAGCGTTGAGCGTGTGATCGATGTGTTTCAGACGGAACTGGAGCGGGGCGCGGTCGTGATCGTTGCCGTCTTCGCAATAGGCGACCAGCCGTGTCATGAGGCGGCCGGCGACGATCGCGTTCTTGAACTGGTTTCCGCTGGTGCCGATGGCCAGGTAATAGCCGTCGACATCGCTCCGGTCATAGACCGGCAGCCAGTCGTCGGTCGCATCGTAGAGGTCGGCAACACCAAGGGGATGCTGCGAGACGCCGAGGCTGGGAAGGCGCTGCGACAACCGGTAGGCGTAGGTCAGCGCCCGGTCGGTCAGATCCCTGCGGAAATCGTCCGGATCTTCCACGATATGTTCATCGCAGGGCGGGTTCAGGCTGCCGATCATCAGCTGCCCGCCGCTGCCGGGCTTGATGTAGACGCCGATGTCGTTGTCGGCGATCAGCATGCCCTCCCGCGAATAGCCGAGCGTTTCCGGAGGCTTGACCTGCACGACTTCCTGCCGCAGCGGCCTGTGGCCGATCCTGACGCCTGCATCGCCGTCCAGCAGGCCGTTGACCTTGCCAGAATGCGGGCCGGCCGCGTTGATCACGACGGGCGCACGGAAGAAGCTGCCCTGGTCCGAGACAACACCTGTCACTCGGTTGTCTTCCGCCGGGATCCTGGCGATGCGGGTGTTGAACAGAAACTCCGCGCCGAGCGCCGCGGCGGCGTCCTTCAGGTTGCGCGCCGCGATCTGCGGATCGTCGACGTAGCCGCCCGCGTGAAAAAAGACACCGCCCTCGATGCGTCCGCCCGTCGGCGTGCCAAAGGCATTATCGTCCATCGTTTTGACCGGGGAAAAGCACTCCAGATTGTAACCGGGCATGCTTTCCACGATATGGTCCGGCGTCCAGATCTCGTAGGTGATCCCGAGCGTGTCGGCGTGCTTGAGGACATTGTCCAGGTTGTTGGACGCCGTTTTCATGATCAGCGTCCCGGTCTGGACGAAGCGGGCCAGACCTTCCTCTGAAGACGCTCCGAGCGTTTCGGGCCAGTGTTTCCAGTCGTGATAGCCATCATAGGCCATCGCCGTGCCGTCGAGCGTGGAATAGTAGGTCCGGATCACCGCGGCAGAACTTGACGTCGATCCGTAACCGGCGGCAGGCAGGGCGTCGACATTCAAAGTCTTCAAGCCGTCCCGGGCCATGTTGTAGGCGATCGCGCAGCCGATGACACCGGCCCCGATAATGATCACATCATAGGTTTGCGGGGTGCGGGTCGGGTCAGTTTGGCTGGCGGGCATATGTTCGATTTCCATTGATCTGCGCACTTCGGGCGGGTCGGGCGGTAGGTCTCGCGGCACACGGATGCACGGCTGTTTCCTGCCAGACCGGTCTGGCAGCGTACTGCGTGTGGACAAGGTCTTCAGGTCAGGCGATGGCGTCCGGTTTGTCCAGAATAAAATCCGCCATTGAGTGTTCCGAAACAGGCATGCGTGATGAGAAACTGCGCGAAATGCTCATAAAAAATCGCATTGCTTATTTATTTAACCAAGTTGATGACTTTGCGAAATCATGCGGATTTTGTTCTAAACTCTCAAATTGCAGCGGTGGCCGTGATTGGGCATGCTGGTGTTGGGCGCCGGATTTGCCGGTTCTTTCAACAATTTGGAGTGACACTTGACGCGGGCAAGCTTTCGCGAATGGCCGACGCTGGCCTTGATTCTGACCGCCGCGGCAACATGGATGCTGCTGATCGGCAACTACACATCGCTGGGCGGATGGATCGTATGTCCGCTTGCGGTTCTTGTGGTCACCCTGCAATCGTCGCTGCAGCATGAAGTTCTGCATGGTCATCCGACACGCAATCCGGCAGTGAATGAGGCGCTGGTCTATTGCTCCCTCGGGCTCTTCATTCCCTACCGCCGTTTCAAGTCGCTGCATTTGCGTCATCACAACAATGACCGGCTGACCGATCCCTATGATGATCCCGAAACCTTCTACATGGCCTGGTCGGACTGGCAGAAACTGCCCGCTTTCCTTCAAGCGGTGCTGACCGTCAACAATACCCTGCTCGGCCGTCTGCTGATCGGGCCGCTCGTGTCGGTCATCGGTTTTCTCGGTTCCGAGCTGAGGATGATCCGCTCCGGGGACACGATTGTCCTGCGCGCCTGGCTGCATCACATCGCCGGCGCTGTTCCGGTCGTGGTCTTCATCACCCTGGTCGGCGGGATGCCGCTCTGGCTCTATGTCTGCTGCATCTCCTATCCCGCGATGAGCCTTCTGATGCTGCGCACCTACGCCGAACACCGTGCCCATGACAGAGCAGAAGCCCGCTCGATCATCGTGGAATTCTGCCCGCTGTTCTCGCTTCTCTTTCTCAACAACAATCTTCATGTCGTCCATCACGCCCATCCGCGTGCGCCGTGGTATGACCTGCCGGCGATGTACCGCGCAAACAAACAGACCTGGCAGCAACGCAACGGGGGATATGTGTTCAGCAGTTACCTGCAGCTTGCCGCAAATTTTCTCTTCAAGGTCAAGGAACCGGTCGCCCATCCCCTGAGACGCCGGCCTGCGGGTGAGGCCGACAGGTGAGCCGCCGGAGCTATCACCCTGTCCGGCTGCCCATGTATGACTGGCCGGAGGTCAGGGCCTCGACAAAGCGGCTGGAGACCGCGTTGCAGGACGCTATTGCCGGCGCGCTCGGACTTCCCCCTTCCGACTGCGTCCCCTGGCCGGAGGACCGGGGTCTGGAGGTCGACTGGCTCCAGCCGGGCCTGCTCCTCAGCCAGACCTGCGGCTATCCGCTGACGCATGCGCTTTCAGGGAGTGTACGGCCCGTCGGCGTTCCCCACTATGCCGCCGACGGCTGCGACGGCGGACGCTATTGTTCGCATCTCGTCGTGGACCGGGACAGCGGCTATCAAACGCTTGCCGATCTGCAGGACAGCCGCGCGGTCTATAACGGGCCTGACAGCCAGTCGGGCATGAACGTCTTCCGGCATGAGGTGTCCCGGATCGCCGGCGGCGCGCCGTTCTTTTCAAGCGTGAGAGAGAGCGGCGGTCATCTGGCGTCCCTGCACGCGGTTGCAGAAGGTACGGCCGACATAGCGAGCGTCGATGCGGTCTGCTGGGCGCTTGCCTGCCAGGAATTGCCCGGCCTTGTATCGCGGCTCCGTTCAATCGGGCGGACCGGTTCCGTTCCATGTCTTCCGCTCGTGACTTCGTTGCGCTTCACGGAGGCCGAGGCCGAACAAATCGCAATTGTGGTGCAAGCCGTTTTTGCGGACGCCGCGATTGCTGAAGACCGGGAAAGGCTCCTCATCAATGGATTTTCGCGCGTATCGGAAGCGGACTATGCACCGATCCTTGAAATGGAACGCAACGCGGCAAGGCGCGGATACCCGGAGCTCGCCTGACGCTTTATGAGATCTTCCGGGTTACTCGGTAAATAGCCGCTCGTTCTTCGAAAAATACGCAATCGCGAAGTCGACGAAGGCGCGCACCCTGGCCACCCGGCGCAAGTCCCGGTGATACAGCAGCCAGACGGGATAGCCCGGCTGCAGCGGCACATCCGGCACGCGCACGAGACGCGGATCGGCGTCGCCGGTGAAGGCCGGGATCTTGATCAGCCCGAGTTGTTTCGCGGCCGCTTCGATCTGCATGGATACCTCGGGAAGGACGTGCCGGACCGTTGCGTTCGGAAACGGGCTGTCTGCCACCCAGTCCTGCAATTCGCTCCAGGCAATCCAGTGTGCGCCCTTGCCGCCGGTCGCAAGCAGATCCTCGTGCTTTCGCAGATAGCCGGGCGCCGCGTAAACGGCCTGAACGAAGGTCAGGAGCTTCCGGCCGAGGACGTCCTCGTCGACGTTGCGGGCCACCCGCAGGGAAATATCCGTTTCCAGCCGCTGCAGGTCGGAGACGCGGTTTGTCGAAATCGTGCGGACCGAGATTTCCGGAAACTGCTCTGAAAACTCAAACAGCATGTCCGACAGCAACCCGTGCGACAGCGCAGGGGGCAGGCTGAGGCGAACGGTTCCCGCCGGTTCCAGGTCGAGACCCGAGAGTTTCCGGGTGATCGTGTTGGCCTGGGTTTCCATTTCCTCCGCGGGCTCGATCAGTGCCTCGCCCGATTGAGTCAGTTGCAGGCCGCTTGTTGTCCTATCGAAGACACGTGTCCCCAGGCTTGTTTCCAGTGCGGAAATGGCCCTGTGTACGGTGCCGTGATTGACCCCGAGTTTCTCGGCGGCCTGTCTGAAACTGCCGCAGCGCACGGCCGCGAGAAATGTGCGCACGTGATCCCAATCAAGATCCGGCTTCATGTCAAACTCCCGCTTGTTACCTGGTGGATCGTTTTTTATCCGCTCTGGTGAATTTGGGTGTATTCCATTTAAAAATCAATCCGCCACATTTTCACCCGGACGCGCAATCAGCGCGGTTTCCGGCAACTGACAAAGGTGGATCGAGAATGACAGAGGAAACCAAACCCGATCTTGGGCGGCGCGCCCTGCTCAAAGGCGCGGCAACCGGCGGAGTGGCCCTGGCGCTGATACCCGCGCTTCCGGCAGCTGCTCAACAGAGCGAAAAGACGCTGGGCTCCGACCCTGCGGCGCCCTACGGTGTTCCAATCGGCAGCGCGTTTCCATTCCAGAAGAAAGAGATGCCGGTACTCGATTCAAGCATCGCCTATGTCGATGAAGGTGCGGGCCGCCCGGTCATCTTTCTTCACGGCAACCCGACCTCGTCCTATCTGTGGCGCAATATCATTCCGCATGTGCCGGAGGGATACCGGGCCATTGCCCCCGATCTGATCGGCATGGGTGACAGCGGCAAGCCGGACAGCGGCTACCGGTTCGAGGATCATGCGCGGTATCTCGACACGTTCCTCGATCAACTGGATCTGAGCGACGCCATCCTGGTGGTTCATGACTGGGGGTCGGCGCTCGGCATGCGCTATGCCCGCCTGAACCCGGAGCGTATAGCCGGTCTGGTGTTCCTGGAGGCCATCGTGCCGCCCGTTCTGCCGGTCGCATCCTTCGACGACATGCCCGGACCGCTTGCGGACTTCTTCCGTCTGATGCACAGCGACAAGGGCGCCGACATGGTGCTCAACCAGAACTTCTTCGTCGAGTTCGTGCTGCCGCAAATGGGTGTCGTTCGCACCATGTCAGAAGCGGAGATGGATCACTACCGCAAACCCTTTCCGACACCTGAAAGCCGCAAGCCAGTCCTTGCCTGGCCGCGCGAAGTGCCGATCGAAGGCAAGCCCGCCGACGTCGTCGAAGAGGTCAGGCTCAACGGTGAATGGCTCCTGTCGAGCCAGATCCCCAAGCTGATGTTCTATGCCGAACCGGGAGCCTTGATGCCGAAGCCCGTCGCGGACTACCTGACGGCGAACGTTGCCAATATCGAAGCGCGTTTCGTCGGAGCCGGATCGCATTTTCTCCAGGAAGATCATCCGCATGTCATCGGCCAGGGCATCGCCGACTGGCTGCGCCGGATCTGATTTCATTCAAAACAGGAGGAAACAATGGCGGAAGTCGTCGTCAAACAGGATGTGAACGCCCCGCTGGCCGATCTCTGGCGCAGCTGGGACAGTTTCGACGAGATCTACAGGTTCAATCCCGTCATCAACCAGTCGCCGCTCCTTCCGAGGAGCGCGCCGACCGGCATGGGCGCCGAGCGCATCTGCAGGCATATCGACGGGAAAACCTATCTCAAGGAACGGATCATCGGTTATCAGCCGGAAGAGCATATTGTCGTCGATATCTTCGACGCCAACCTGCCGCTCAAGAAGGCCGTCGTAACCCTGGATTTCGAGGCGCTGTCACCCGACCGGAGCCGTGTGACCATGCGGATCGCCTTCACGCCGAAATTCGGACCTGTCGGGTGGCTGATGACACCCCTGTTGAAGTCGCAGTTCAGGAAAGGCCTGTCGGATCTCTTGTCAGCAAATGCCGGGTTTGTTGAAAAAGGTGTCGAGGTTCATCCGAAGGTGGCTGCCTGAGTATTGAAGTGTGTCATTTTAAGACATTCGTTAACGATGTTCTTTTTTGATGGCACACTTTTCTGGTGAATTCGGCTGAAATGCTGGCGCAAAAGTTAACAAGGCGTTACGATTCTCGGTAACTCAATAGTTAACAGTGAGTGCGTCATGAAAACGGTTTTCAAATCAGTCGTTGCCGCAGCAGGTCTTCTTGCAGTTGTTTCAACCGCCGCATATGCCGAGAGCGGCACCACCCGCATCGTGCACGACGAACCCTACGGGGCGATTGTCACCAAGGAAGCCGGTGTGCTGGTTTTCCGGGGTCTGCCGCCGACCCGCAAAGTGATCGTCAACCCGGAAGGGAAAACGCCGCTTGACCTGAAAATGACCGAAGTTCGCGAAACGAATGTCGTCGTCTTCACCCGCGACGACTATGCCCGCGGACTGGGATCGAAGGTCCTGCGCCTGAAGTGAGCTATTCCGACTGCCGGGCCGTCATGTTGAACGGCCCAGCAGTCTCTCGTCATAGGGATAGGTGCTGAGGCGCTCGTATCCCGTGTCGGTGATCAGAAGCTGTTCTTCAAGCTTTACGCCCTCGTGGCCGCCGTGCCGGCCGACATAACTCTCCACGCAAACGACCATCCCGGGCTCAAGGCTGCCGTCGTAGCCGCCGCTTTCCCAGTCGGACGGATAGGGCACCGCCGGGTATTCGTCGCACAGGCCGACCCCGTGAAAGAGCACGGAATACCGGTTTGCGAGATAGTCGTCCGGCAAGCTCACGGCTTCATGTGACAGCTCGCGAAAGCTGCGGCCGGGCGCGAGCATGCCGATATTGGCCTCGATCTGCTCATAGGCCATCTGGTAGAGGCTGCGCTGCTCGTTGGACGGCATGCCGGAGCCGCAGAGCCATGTTCTGGAAATATCGCAGCACATGCCGTAAGGCCCGACAAGGTCCGTGTCGAACGCGACCAGGTCACCATCCTCCATCACGCGGGACGATGCCTCCTGGAACCAGGGATTGGTGCGCGGACCGGACGCCAGGAGCTGGGTCTCGATCCACTCGCCGCCCCGTCTGATGTTGCCTGCATGCAGGAGGGCCCAGAGGTCCCATTCCGTCATCCCGGGTACGAGCGCATCTTCCATTTCCCGCATGGCCGCCTCGCAGGACGCGATCGACCGGCGCATCGCCTTGATCTCGTCGGCGCTCTTGATCGACCGTGCCAGTTCCATGACCTCTTCACCGTCATGGAATTCCAGCCCATGAGCCTGCAATGCGGCAACGCCTTCCCGGCGGGCCTTGTCGAGCGCAATGCGATGGTTGCCGCCGCCATGGGTCTTGACCAGATCGGCGAGCTCGTCCGCCCATTTCAGCGCAAGTTCCTCTGAGCGCGGGCCGGCTTCGAAGTAGAACCAGGGAATGCCGTGGCGGACTTCGTCGACCAGCAGGTTGTGTCCGGACAGGTGTTCGCAGTGGTGGAAATCGAACGCAACGACGGGCCCGTCCAGGGCAACAAAGGTGTAGCGGACGGCGTTGTGCGTCGACCAGACCTGCATGTTGGTTGCGTCCGTCGCGTAGCGGACATTCAGCGGGTCGCACAGAATTGCGGCGCTCAGGTCGTGTTTTTCGAGCTGCCCGCGGATCCGGGCGAGCCGGTAGGCGCGCATGGCGTCCAGGTCGGGGGCTTCCAGACCCTGTGCGGCCCATTCGGCCTCGGCGAGGTCGCCATAGCCGAGCACATGCCTGTTCAGCACCGTCGCCTTTTCGCTGGCATAGGCTGCGAGCGCCTCGTAGCCTGCCGCATCACCAGGGTGAAGCGGCAGTTCGGCCGGCATGATCTTCCGCCTGTGGCGGCCAAAATGTTCCGTGTTCATGGCGCTGACACCTCCTCCCTGTGTAGCCGGCCCTTGTCGTGACTTACATGCGCATGCGCTCGGCCTTCGGATCGAACGGGGGATCGGGAAGGATGGTCGCGTTGCACATTTCGCCCAGGATTTCGATTTCGAACGCGCCTTCGCCGGTGTCTTCGGCAAGCTCTGCGGGGATGTATCCCTGGGCCAGAGACTTCTCGACCCAATGGGCGTAGCCGCCGGAGGTTATCCAGCCGATGACCTTGCCGCCATGCCAGACCGGTTCATCGCCCATGACATCGGCATCGGAGGCGTCGACGGCAAAGCTGACACGGCGGCGTTTGGGGCCTTCCTCGAATTCGGTTCTTGCGGCCTCCTGGCCGATGAAGCGGTTCTTCGACAGCTTCACGAACCGGCCGAGATCGGCTTCGTACGGCCCGTAGATCGGACGGAATTCGCGGAACCAGGTGCCGAAATTCTTTTCAAGGCGCAGGGACAGCAGCGCCCGCATGCCGAAATTGCGGATGGCGAATTCGGCCCCGGCCTCCATCAGCGCCTCGTATACCTGGCGCTCATATTCCGGCGTCATCCAGATCTCGTAGCCCAGGTCGCCGGTATAGGTGATCCGGTTGACCTTGCACGGCGCATTGGCCACGTCCATTTCACGAAAGTCCATGAACCGGAAGGCCGTGCCTGATACGTCTTCTCCGGTGACTTTCTCAAGCACCTTGCGCGCGTTCGGACCGGCGATGGAGAGACCGACCCAACCGAGATTGATGGCCTTCAAGGTCACCGAGCCGTCTTCCGGCAGGTGCTTCTCGAACCAGCGCATGTGATAGACCTCGGCCTGCGAGGACCCGAACATGTAGAATGTCTCGTCGGACGCGCGTGCGATGGTGAAATCACCGATCAGCTTGCCGGTTTCGTTGAGCATCGGCGTCAGCACGATGCGGCCGACCTTCGGCATGGTGTTGGTCATCAAGAGCGACAGGTAGTCTTCCGCGCCCGGTCCGCTGATCTCGTATTTCGCGAAATTGGCGATTTCGGTGATGCCGACGCTCTCCCGGACTGCCCGGCATTCGGCGCCGACATGCTCAAAGTCGTTGGACCGGTGGAAGGAAAAGATGTCCTTGGCCTCCACTCCCTCCGGCGCGAACCAGAGCGGCGTTTCGAGCGCCCAGCTGTCTCCCATCACGGCCCCCTGCGCGAGCATGCGGTCATAGAGCGGGGTGGTCTGATGCGGCCGGCCGGCCGGAAGTTCCTCGTTCGGGAAACGGATGCGGAACCGGCGGCGGTAGTTTTCCTGCACCTTGGCGTTGGTGTAGGAGAGCGTCGCCCAGTCGCCGTAGCGGGCGACATCCATGCCCCAGATGTCGTAACCGGGATCGCCGTTGATCATCCAGTTCGCAAGCGTCAGCCCGACGCCGCCGCCCTGGCTGAACCCGGCCATCACGCCGCAGGCGACCCAGTAGTTCCGGAGGCCCCGGACCGGCCCGACGAGCGGGTTGCCGTCGGGGGCGAAGGTGAAGGGGCCATTGATGATCTGCTTGATGCCCGCCGTTTGCAGCGCCGGGAAGTGCTCGAAGCCGACTTCGAGTTCCGGTGCGATGCGGTCGAGATCCGGCGCGAGCAGTTCATGGCCGAAATCCCAGGGTGTCTCGCGCGGGCTCCACGGACGGCAGTTCTGCTCGTAAGTTCCCAGCAGCATGCCCTTGCCTTCCTGGCGCGTGTAGATTTCGCCACCGAAGTCCAGGATGCCGATCAGCTCCTTGCCGGTTGCCTCGTTATGGGCAACCACTTCCGGCATTTCGTCCGTCAGCAGATACATGTGCTCCATCGCGAGTATGGGTAATTCGAGCCCGACCATTCGGCCGCATTCGCGCGCCCACAGGCCGCCGGCATTGACGACATGCTCTGCCCGGATCGTGCCCTTGCTCGTGACGACGTCCCAGGTGCCGTCCGGCGTCTGAACCAGCTCCTCGACCTTGGTGTGCCGGTAGACGGTGGCGCCGTTCACCCGCGCGGCCTTGGCATAGGCGTGGGTCGTGCCGGAGGGGTCGAGATGGCCTTCGATCGGGTCCCAGAGCGCGCCGATGAAATGCTTTTCGTCGAGCATCGGGAACATGGCCTTGGCTTCCAGGACGGAGATCAGTTCCAGCTCCATGCCCAGATACCGGCCCTTGGCCTGGGCGAGGCGCAGAAAGTCCATGCGCTCGGGCGTGTCCGCCAGCATCACGCCACCGGTCAGATGCAGGCTGCAGGACTGGCCGGAAATCTCCTCCAGTTCCTTGTAGAGATCGACCGTGTAGCTCTGAAGCTGCGCGACATTGGGGTCGCCGTTGAGCGTGTGGAAGCCTCCGGCCGCGTGCCAGGACGATCCGGAGGTGAGCTCGTCGCGCTCCACAAGGACGACGTCCTTCCAGCCAAGTTTGGTGAGGTGATAAAGAACACTGCAGCCGACAACGCCGCCACCAATGACAACGACCTGAGTGTGAGTTTTCATGCGTCTGCTCCGGACTGACCGCCAGGGTTCGGCGGGGCCTTCAATGGGATGATCTAGAAATCGGTGGGGACACCGCCTTCGGCCTTGCGCCGATCGACAAAGGCGGTGACTTCCTCGTCGATCGCGGGGTCGAGGGCAGGCTGCTCGTAAGCCTCGAGCGCTTTCTTGTAGAGCATGTTGGCCTTGTCATAGGCGATCGGACTTCCGGCCTCCGACCATGTCTCATAGTTGCGCCAGTCCGACACGATCGGCGGGTAGAAGGCATCCTTGTAGCGGGCCTGCGTGTGTTCGGTGCCGAAGAAGTGGCCCGCAGGCCCGACGTCCTCGATCGCATCGACGGCAAGGGATGCCTCGGACACGTCCAGGGGGGTCAGGTACTCGGCGATCTTCTGCAGCAGGTCGATGTCGGCAATGAATTTCTCGAAGCCGGCGCTGAGGCCGCCTTCAAGCCAGCCGGCGGCATGCTTGATCAGATTGGCACCGCCATTGATCGCGCCCCATTCCGACAGCGTCGTCTCGAGCGCCGCCTGATAGTCGACCGTGTTGGCGGCGCAGACACCGGAGGAGCGGAACGGCAGCTTGTAGCGCCTTGCAAGCTGGCCACTGACCAGTGCCGCCTTCATGTATTCCGGCGTGCCGAAAGCCGGTGCGCCGGACTTCATGTCGACATTCGAGGTAAAGCCGCCATAAATGACCGGCGCTCCCGGACGGACAAGTTGCGCGAAGGCAATGCCTGCCAGCGCTTCGGCGTTTTGCAGTGTCAATGCGCCGGCGACGGTGACGGGCGCCATCGCGCCGGCAAGCGTGAAGGGCGTGACGACGGACACCTGCCCGGCCCTGGCCATCTCGATGATGCCCTGAAGCATGGGAGTGTCGAGGCGCAGCGGGGACGAGGTGTTGATCACGGTCAGTGTGCAGGGCGTGTCGACAAGTTCCTCGTGTGTCAGGCCGTTGGCGATCCGGGCGAGCTCAATGCCGTCGTGGTTGCGTTCCATGCCGAGCGAATAGAGATGGAGGGCCTTGTCGGTCAGGCGGATCGCATCCGCGATGCAGTCCAGATGACGGATGGAGGCATGAAGGTCCACGGGTTCGACTGGGTAACCGAGCGGCGCATGGATGATGTTGAAGAACTGGCCGAGTTTCAGGAGCTTCTGGAAGTCCTCCCGGTTGCCGGGCCTGCGGCCGCCGTCGCGATCGACGACATTGGGCGTGCTGGCAACGCAGGAGAACACGATCGCGTCGCCGCCCATCTGAAGGTCGTGGTTGCGGTTGCGGGCGCGAAGCGTAAATTCGGCTGGCGCCTTGGCGATCAGTTCCTCGACCATGGCGCGGTCCATGCGCACGCGGTCTTCGCCAGGTTTCACGTCGGCACCGGCGGCCTTGAGCATCGCCTTCGCGTCCTCGTGGAGGAAGTCCATGCCGATTTCTTCCAGCACGCGCATGGAAGCATCGTGGATCGATTCCAGTTCGTCTGCCGAAATTGCTTCGATCGGTTTAAAGATGTGCCGCGGCTGCCTGAAGGGTTTTTGCGGGAAGAGATCCGGTCCCGCCTTTTCGCCGCCGCCCCTGCGGCGGCGTCCGCGCCGTGGAGGGGCCGTTTCGTTCAAGGCAACAGTGCCAGCTTCGTCTGTCATCCGATCCGCCATTGTTTCGCGATTTGCAGGTCTTGCGTTGCCGTGTGGCTTGACCGGCAAGATCGCAGGATGAGCCGACTGTAGCGGAGCGCCCTGTTTTTACGGGCAGTCTCAGAACGACGGCCTTTGCTTCAACTCCGACATGCCGGACGTGCACCGGGCCCCATCAACAGGCTTCTTTCAAAGTTAAGCTTGACGAATTGGAGCTTCACAGCGATCAGAGATCAGTCAAATGGAATGTGGACCCAACCGGCGTGAACGAACGGCTCACTGATTCAGATCTTCTTGCCTTCCTCAAGGGCCTGTTGCCGGTCAAGGACTGGGCCAGCGCGCGCCTGCGCCCGCTTCCGGTGAACTACACCAGCCGTTTCTGGCGTCTTGACACGCCGGAAAGGATCTTTGTGGTGAAGGAGTTTTTTCCGGGCGCTGAAGTCAATCCGCTTTATCCAACCCTGCCTGACCAGGAAGCCGAGGCGCTGACTTTCCTGGCAAGGTACGACCTTGCCCCTGCGCTGGAAACCTATACCCAAAGCCCGTCCGGAACCCCGTTGCTGGTCTATGGCTACGGGCCGCCGGTGACAGACCAGATCGATGTCGGGGAAGCCGCCGAGTTGATCGGCCGGATCGCCGAACTCAAGGAGCCGGTGCCCGGGCACCGGGAAGTGCCGGCCGGATATCACGACGTCCTGGAAAACGGAGATGCGATGCTCGCCGCCATTCCGGACAGCCGGAAAGCCGTGAACCTCAAGCGGCTGAGGCCGAGCGAGAATGCCGTCAAACGGCGGAAGATCAAGCGCGTGCTCGTGCATCGCAGTTTCTGCCTCGGGACGATCCAGTCGACCGAGCACGGGGCGCGCATGATCGATTGGCAATTCGCCGGGTATGGCGATCCGGTCGAGGATATTGCCGGCTTCGTGTCGCCGGGTCTCCTGAAGCTTTACGGATTGCATCCGCTGGTCGCTTATGCGGAAGAAATGTTCCTGAAGCACTATCCGAACCAGGAAACCGCCGAAAGGTTCCTGGAAGAGCGGAGCGCCTATCACTGGCGGCTGGCGGCCTATTGCCTGTTCCGGCATGAAACGCTCGGCCAGACCAATGCACCGGCTGCACGCGCCTATGGCCGTGCGCTGGAAGAAGAAGTCGATCTGCTGCTCAGGCTCAGAAGCAAGTAGTCTTTCGAAAAGTTTGCCGTGTAATCTTCCTGTCATGGACGGGCGATAACCGCAGGGCATGTCCATTTCGGTTTCTTCAGTTTCGAAATCCTTCGGCCCGCACAGGGCTCTGAACGACGTGTCGCTCTCCATCGAGACGGGAACCTTCTTTGTCGTTCTGGGCCCGTCGGGCTGCGGAAAATCGACCCTGTTGCGCGCCATCGCGGGCCTTGAGCCGATCGATGCGGGACGCATCGCGCTTGGAGGCAGTGAGGTCGCACGTGACGGGTTCCACATGGCACCCGAGCATCGGCAGGTTGGTGTTGTCTTCCAGTCCTACGCCCTCTGGCCGCACATGAGCGTGTCCGGCAATGTCGCCTTTCCCCTCGAAACGGCAGGACAAAAGCGTGGTGACGTGTCAGCGCGGGTTTCGCATTGTCTGGAGACCGTGTCCCTGACGGCCTTTGCGAGCCGAAAGCCAGCTGAGCTTTCTGGCGGTCAACGTCAACGGGTGGCGCTTGCCCGCTGTCTTGCCCAGGGTGCCAAGACCGTCTTGATGGATGAACCGCTTGCCAATCTCGATCCGCACCTGCGCAGCGTCATGGAAGAAGAGCTGGATGCCTTTCATGAAGCGAGCGGTGCCACGACCCTGTTCATCACCCATGACCAGCGTGAGGCGATGGCGCTCGCCGACAAGGTGGCGGTGATGTGGGACGGAGAGATCCTGCAGGTCGACGAGCCTGACACCCTCTACCGTCGTCCGGGTTCCCGGCGCGTTGCCGGGTTTATCGGGCGCAGCTCTCTGGTGCCGGTCCGGGTCGACGATGTGATCGGTGAGCAGGCGAAGGTGTCGCTTGGACGCAGCTCGATCCTGTCGGACTGCACAGCCGGAACCTTGCCCGGACGCGTGACGCTTCTCATCCGTCCGGAGCATCTTGTCCCCGATGCCGAAAACCCGGATCTCGAGGGGACAGTTTTGCGCACGGTTTACCGGGGCGGGGCCTGGGACGTGTTCGTCGCTGTCGACGGGCTCGAAGACCCGCTGCTTGTGACACTTCACACCAAGGCGGCGGTGGGCGCCGTTCTGCCGCTTGCGGTCACACGTAGCTGGGTGCTTCCGGAACAAGGTCCTTGATGCCGTTGTTATCAGTCCTTCCAGGGAATCGTTCCCGCCGGAACCCGGTTTGAAAGTGCGTTCATTGCCAGCATGATCAGAAGTGTTGCCGCAACCACGACCACGGACATGGCGGCAGCCAGCGTGGTGTAGCCGCCGTCTTCATAGTTGAAGATGGTCGTTCCGATGGTTTCGTTCCCCGTCGACCAGAGGAGCGCCGAAACCGTGACCTCGTTATAGGCCGTCAGGAAGACCAGGATGGCACCGGAGGCAGCAGACGGGGCCGCGAGCGGAGTGAAAATGCGCCTCATCCGCGTGAAGAACCCGGCACCGGACACCCGTGCCGCGTCTTCCAGGGATCCGTCCATCTGGAGGAAGGCGGCCAGAACCGGCTTCAGGCCGACGGCCAGGAAGACTGAGACATAGGCGATCAGGATGATCCACAAGGTGCCGTAAAGCGAGACATTGAGAACCGGCACGGGGCGGATGAACGCCAGGATGAACGCAATCGACATCACCAGTCCCGGCACCGCAAACGCGATTTCGGACTGGGTCAGTGCAAGCCCTGCCCATTGGCGATGTGCCCGTCTCCTGTGAGTCAGGAAATAGCCGAGCAACAGACTTGTCGCCGCGATGACGAGCGCTGCAATACCGGCAATGAATGTGGAGTTGGCAAAGGCCCTCAAGGTCACCGACTGCCGCCAGACAACTTCCACGAAATTCTCCAGTGTCAGCGTGTCCAACCCAAGCGGCAATCCGTAGGTCCGGACCAGGGACGTTGCGACCAGGGATGCCGCAGGCAGAAGCAGAACCAGGGCAACGAAGCCCCAGAGGAGCGCCTCGATGTAAGGTCGTTTCCGTCCGAGAGAAATGGCAAGAGGGTCCTGTGGCAACCCGATCAGGCTGGCACGCATGCGCCTTTGCAGAAGGCTCTGGATCGTGATGGCCAAAAGCGCGACCACTGCGAGGATGACGGAAATCACTGCGACATTCGGCAGGATATCCGGTCCGAAACTTGCCAGTCGGCGCCAGACCAGAACAGGCAGCGTGGTGTAGCGCGCAGGAATGCCGATGAGCGCGTTGATGCCGAAATTGCCGAGCGCCGCGACAAAGGCAAGGGCGAAGGCCGCAAGCAGGGAAGGGCCTAGGAGCGGTAACGTGATCCGGCGCAACAAGGTCCAGGTTCCCGCACCGGATATGCGGGCGGCATCCGACAATTCCCGCGGAAACGATCTCAAGGCAGCGCGTACAAGCAGAAAAACGAGGGGGCTGTGCTGAAGCGTGAGAAGAAGCACGAGCCCTTCGCGCGAATAAAGGGGGTGGGTGGAGCCGAGTTCGGGCGCAATCCCCAGCCAGCGCAGAACAGGGCTAGCCGGTCCAAGCGCCTGGATCCAGGCTATTGCCGTCACGTGCGGGGGGATCATCATCGGCAGCAGAAGCAGGAAGACCAGCA
The DNA here is from genome assembly GCF_965229775.1 of Roseibium sp. Lineage (GTDB taxonomy): Bacteria > Pseudomonadota > Alphaproteobacteria > Rhizobiales > Stappiaceae > Roseibium. Next base: position 827,335 of record NZ_OZ245929.1, on the reverse strand, counting down.
GACCTTTGGCCCGGATGTCGGTCAGACCGACAAGAAGGGCGAGCAGCGCTCCGAGCATCGTTGCTGCAAGTGCGGACAGAAAACTGCTTTCAATCGAGTTCCAAAGGGCGCGCTGTACGGAACGGTTCTGGATTGCTTCAAGCAATGGTGCCAGATCCAGCCCGGTTTCCCCGGTCAGGCCGGTCCTGAAAAGCAGGAGGAGCGGGAGGCCGCAAATCGCCGTTGCACCGGCGACGAGCGCAACAAGGGTTGCTTTTTCCGAGGGCGAAGACGCTTGCAAGGGGATGGGCAGTACAACTTGTGGAACGAAAGCACGTCAGCGCAGCTTCGGCCGCGCTGACGCGTGAATTTTCAAGCTTGCTAAGATCAGCCGCCGAAGATCTCCGTGAACTTGATCTTGTTGGCCTGGTCCTGGTCCAGTGCTGCAGCCGGATCGAACTCCATCAGCTTGATTTCATCGCGTGCCGGAAAGCCTTCCGGGGCCGCGACAGCCGGGTGTGCCGGCAGATAGCCCTGGGAAGAGGCAAGCTCCTGGCCGTCTTCTGAAATCAGGAAATCGACAAAGGCCTTTGCGGCGTCTGGGTTCTGTGCGGTGGAGAGGATCGCAACCGGCTCGGTCACTGCGGAAACGCCTTCTTCGGGAAAGACGAACTCAACAGGAGCACCTTTGAGTTTTTCGCGGATCGGCAGGAAGTCGACGACGAAGCCGTAGAGCTTCTCACCGCCTGCGATCGCCTTGTAGGTGCCGCCGTTGCCACCCTTCGGGTTGGCACCCTGATCGGCAAGACCCTCGTAGTAGGCCCAGCCAAGGTCCGGATTCGAGGTCAGGGCCGCCATGTGGATCGTCGCAGCACCGGAGGTGAGCGGCGACGGCATGGCCAGCTTGTCCTTCGCTTCCGGCTTCAGAAGGTCCTTGTAGGATGTCGGCTTCAACGGCGCATTGGTATTGTAGACAATGCCGCTGGTGATCAGCTTGGTGGAGAAATAGGTCTTGTCGCCATCCATGATGGCCGGGTCGTAAGCCGAGACATCTGCACCCTCATGCGCCATCAGCCGGCCTTCCTTCTTCAGGCCTTCCATGGTGACCATGTCGGCGATCAGAAGCACATCCGGTTTCGGTGCGCCGGCCTCGAACTCCGCGCGCAGCTTTGCCATCATCTTGGTGGTGCCGTCTCGGACCCACTCGACTTCGACACCCGGATGTTTTGCCGTGAACGCGTCAACAGTCGCCTGGGCATCGGCGTTCGGCTGCGAGGTGTACAGCACCAGTTTTCCGGAAATATCGTCCGCGAAGGCAGGCGTGGATGCCATGGCCAGAAGGCCGGCTGCGATCAACATGTTCTTCATCTGACTAATCCTTTGAGCAAAGCCGCTGGAGGATGCGGGTGCAAAGGTGGTTAGCAGGCTTATGTGACAGTCTTTTTCGATCGCCCGGGAGAATCACGGGATCGGGTCGTTTTCCGGATTCCGGTTTCAGGTTTTCGCGATCGGCTGCAAGATATGGGATGCCTGTACCGCGATCCTCCCTTGCAGCCATTGCCCGGAGGAGGCGGGTCGGTTATCACCTCGTAACGACAAATTAAATCGATCCGAGAAAGGCTTCCTTGATGAGTTCAAACGGCGCTGTTGCGGAAATCGGCCTGATCGGCCTGGGCACGATGGGCGGCAACCTTGCTCTCAACATTGCCGAGAACGGATTCCAGATTGCGGTCTATAACAGGACCACGGAGAAGACGGACCAGTTCATGGCGAAGGCCGGGGACCTGGCCGGAAAACTCGTCCCCACGAAAACACTCGAAGAGTTTGTCGCTTCGATCAAGTCGCCGCGCGCCGTGATCCTGATGGTGCCGGCCGGAGAGGCCGTGGACGCACAGATCGAGGCGCTGCGCCCGTTGCTGGATGCCCAGGACCTCATCATCGATGCGGGCAACGCGAACTACCACGACACCAACCGGCGCGCTGCCGCATCCGCGGAACACGGACCCCGCTTCATGGGGATCGGCGTTTCCGGCGGGGAGGAAGGGGCGCGCTACGGGCCGTCCATCATGGGCGGCGGCGCAAACGATGCCTGGGATCAGGTCGGCCATATTCTGGAAGCCATCTCCGCAAAGCACGAGGGAGAGCCCTGCGCGGCCCATCTCGGCGAAGCCGGTGCGGGGCATCTGGTCAAGACGGTCCACAACGGCATCGAATATGCCGACATGCAGATGATCGCCGAGGTCTACGGTGTCATGCGCGACGGCTTCGGCATGCCGGCTGCAGAAATCGGCGCCGTCTTCGACACGTGGAACCAGGGCATCCTGCAATCCTATCTGATCGAGATCTCGGGAAAGGTGGCGACCACAGCGGACCCGGATACGGGCCGGCCGATGCTCGACATCATCCTCGACCGTGCCGGGCAGAAGGGCACGGGCCGCTGGACCGCCATCGAGGCCCTGATGCTGGGCACGCCTGCCAGCACCATCGAGGCGGCGGTTGCCGTGCGCAACATGTCGTCACGGCTTGACGAACGGACGGCAGGAGAGGCGGAATTCGGTGCCGCGCCGACGGCTCTCGGCCGGGACCTGATCGCCATAGACGCGCTGGAAGCGGCACTCGTGGCCGGCAAGATTGTCTGCTATGCGCAAGGCTTCGGTCTTATCCTGGCGGCGGCGCGCCAGTATGGCTGGGCCATGCCCCTGCCAAAGATCGCGAAGATTTGGCGCAACGGCTGCATCATCCGCTCCGCCATGCTCAACGACATGTCGGCTGCGCTTGCCGAGGATGCGGAACGCAACCTGATGCTGGCACCCTTCTTTTCGGCCAAGCTGAAGGAAACCGAAGCCCAACTGCGGCAGGTGGTGGCGCAGGCGGCCCTCAACGGCCTGCCGGTCCCGGCTCTGTCCGCAGCGCTGTCCTATTTCGACATCATGCGCACGGCGCGCTCGACGGCGAACATGCTGCAGGGCCAGCGGGACTTTTTCGGCGCGCACGGTTTCGAGCGCACGGACAAGGACGGCGGCGGCTATCACGGCCCGTGGGCGATGGGCTGATCGGCCAGCAAAAAGCCTCCGCGATTGTTCGCGGAGGCTCTTTCGTCATCGCATTCAGACCAAATCATCGAGACGACAGCCACGCCATCATCCTGGCGTCGCCGGCCGCTTGCTTCATCCGCAGGGCCAAGCTGACACCGTGAGCTCTAATGTCAGCTTCCTGCCTGCAGGCCGGTATCCAGCAATGCCTTGATCTGCTGTTCGCTCGTCCCGGCAACGATGCGGCCCAGCTCCTGGTCGCCTTTCAAGACGAGCAGGGTGGACCGGCGCGGGATCTTGCGTGACGTGGTGACTTCGTGACCGCCATAGGCATCCCAGTCGACGCGGACGAAGACCATCGTCCGGTCGTATTCCGGATTGGCCTGGCGCAGGGCGGAGATCACCCGCTCCTGGCGCGCGCAGGTGCTGCACCATGAGGCGGCATAGTCGACGAAGACCGTCTTGCCGGCAGCAAGATGCTTCTGGATGAGCCCCGGCGAATAGTCGACCATTCCGTTTGCAAACGCGGTTGCGGGCAGCAGGGTTGCCGTGAGCGCGGCGCCTGCAGTTGTCACAAGAAAGCGACGGCGGTTCATGTTCGTTCCTTTCCCTTCACTTCAAGATCAAAACCGGACCGAAAGATCCTGCAGCCAGATCGGCATCACGCTCAGGGCCCACGCGTCAAACATCTTGTGGACGTTGAGCAGCAGCAGCACGCCGACTGCGATGAATACGACCCCCATGAGGGGTTTGGATTTCTCCGCAAGACCGCGCAATCTGTCGGCCCTGCGGCGGATGGTTTCTCCGGCACCGAGCCCGAGACCGACGATGAAGGTCGAAACCCCGAGCGCGAAGAAGGACATGATGGCGGCGGCCCAGGTGAGGCTCTGGCCCTGGGAGGCAAGGGCGATTGCGCCGCCGAGCGTTGGACCGATGCAGGGCGACCAGACCGCACCGAGCAGGGCTCCACCGAGAAACTGACCGCGCAGGCCACTGGTGTCGGTGCTGTGCAGCTTTTGTCCGGCCGAACCGGAAAAGCCGGCCGTGGCAAGTTCGAAGCGCTGGCTGAACGCCGGCACCAGCAGCACGAGGCCGAAGACAATCATCAGCGTCGCGCCGACCCTTGCCATGACATCCTCTGTCAGGCCGATGGCGTAACCGACCGTCGAAACCAGCATTCCGACGGTCACGAAGGAAACGCTCATTCCCGCCGCAAGCGCGATTGGTGCACGCTTGTCCGCATTGAGCGCTGACGCAAGCACGATCGGCAGAACCGGCAGGACGCAGGGATTTATGAGGGTCAGAAGACCGGCAAGATACGCAAGCGGCAGTTCAAGCATATTTGTCAGCACACCTTTGCAAGAGCCCGTTCCGGTCGCGGAACGCCGGAACACACCTCGGTTCAGACCTGTACTTAGGCAAAGGCCGGCGACCTGTCCGCTAACGCCTCTTCACAAATTTGTGGGGTCGGGCTTGCGGGCCGTTTCTCGGCATCATTGTGCCAGTCCGAGAGCGGCCATGTTCTTGATCGAAACGGGCACGTCGGCGTGATCGCGGACCTCGACAATGAGGCGCGGATCGCTTTCCAGTTTCGACAGGGCCGCAAAGACCGCGTGCCAGTTGATGGTTCCCTCGCCAAGCGCCCAGTGGCGGTCGGCATAGCCATCGGCATCTTGAAGATGCACGTGGCGCAGGTCGTTTCCGGCTGCCTTCACGTAGTAGTCGACCGGGGGAGCCCCGGTGGACCCGTGGGCATAGTGGGCATGGCCCGTGTCGATGGAGACTTTCACCATCGGGGACCCGAAACTATCGGCGAGTATCTTCCGGAGATGCGGATCCTTGTCCTCGATGTTCTCGATGACGAGCTCGCAGCCGATGTCCTCAGCCCGCTTAACGGCAGCCCCCATGGTCAGGTGGCAGAGCTCGATCTTGCGTTCGCGCCCGTTCTCGTAGTTGTCGAGGTTGTTGTGATCCCATGTGGAATAGGGACTGTGCACGACCATGTGCGTTGCGCCGAGCGCTTCACAGACTTCGAGACCCTGCAGGAGGCGCTTCCTGACCACTTCGCGCACGTCCACGTCGACCGCATCGATGGTGAAGCCCCAGAAGGGCCCATGGATACCGAGGCGGCCTTCGTGGCCGTCAAGCAATGCCCTGGCGCGCTCCACAAGGGGCATCCAGTCTCCGTTGAGTACCTCGCCGGGCCAGAAATCCTGAAGCTCGAGGTCCCGTGGCTTGTCGAGCATGAGCTTGCGATGGGTTTCCAGGCTGTTGACGTTGAGCGCTGCGCCCAGGATCGGAAGGGTCGGCATGATGTACCTTCAAGGCAAGTGAATCTGTTTGCCTGATACCGTGCAATCCTTGACGGTATTGCGACGCCCGGGCAAGGGAAGGTCAGTATCCACGTTTTCGGTCGACGTGATCGGGAACTGCGCCCGTTTCCAGGAACGTCTTGAGATTGCGGGCAACAAGCTTCGAGGCCGTGCTGATGATCGTCGGCGCCGAGATGTGCGGAAGCACGGTGATTTTCTCGTGCCGCCAGAGCGGGTTTTCGGATGGCAGCGGCTCTTCATCGAAAACATCGAGAACCGCATGAGACAGGTGCCCGGTGTCGAGACCGTCGACCAATGCACCGGTCTCGATCACCGCGCCGCGCGCGAAATTGATGATCGCGGCGCCTTGCTTGCAGGAACCGAATTCGTTCGTGCCGAGCAGTCCCCGCGTCTGGTCTGTCAGGGGGACCAGCACGGCGACGATGTCGGCTTCGCCGAGGATTTGTTTCAAACCGTCCGGACCGTGAAAACAGCGGACCCCGTCAATGGTTTTCTCCGTCCGGCTCCAACCGGCAACCGTGAACCCGTTGGCCCGCAGGCGCTGTGCGGAAGCCGTGCCGAGATTGCCCAGTCCGAGAACTCCGACCGTGCGTTCCGCCGGGGTTTTCAGAAAATGCTCCTGCCACACGCCCCGGCGCTGCTGCGCCATGTAACGGGGCATGTCGCGATGCAGGTAGAGCGTCCAGGCCAGAACCGCCTCGGACATGGTTTCGGCCATTTGCGGATCGGCAAGCCTCACAATCAGCGGACCCTCTTCCGGCAATTCGGACATCAGCCTTTCGACGCCGGCCCAAAGGCTCTGCACCCAGACAAGGTTTGGCAGGGCCGCGACATGGGCCGGGTCCGGATTTGCGACGATGGCAACTCTGGCGGCAAGACGCTCCTCTTCGCTGAGCGCGTCGAACGGTTTGAGTTCGGCCAGGTCACTGAGCGATCCGGACAGTTCCTGCTGCCAGACCTCCCGCTCATGCGAATGGGCTTCGGGAATGAAGGGAACAACTGGCTTCATCAATGGCAGCTCCGGAAAACGCATCGGTTCGCAAACACAACCCGCGCGCATGAAAGGGAAAGTCCTGACCCTAGAGCATTTTCCGACCAATTTGAATCATTTGATGCGGATATCCGGTTCACTCGGCCAGGCGGGTCACGAAGCGCGATGCGGTGCATCGTGCAAGTGGCACAACGCAGCCGATGGGCTGGATATCCTCACCCTTTGTGGAACGCATTCAAGCGACAAACATCAAGATTGGCCGGGCCCTTTTCCGCTCTGGCGTCGTTGGTTCACCCTTGTGGTGGGCAACACCACGGCGGGCGAACCGTCTCGCCAGCGCGAAAAAGGGCCTCGGTCAAATGATCCAAATTGGTCGGAAAATGCTCTAGTGCAGGAGCGGCGCCCGGCACAAGAGGAAGGCAGCGTGGCAGAAGCCGGTCCGGACACGGTGCGCCAAACGGGGAGCGGCCCGGTGCAAGACGGCCCATATCGCCAAGCAGGAAGATGCCGGCGATCCGTGCGTCAAGGCGTGCACCTGCACGGGGTATGCATAAACCGTTAAGACGCCTGCAGCCGCACTCGTTCGAATCCACACTCCGGAAACGCGTTCGCGCTGAAATAAGTCAGTAATTTTTACGATGTTTTTTGCTGAACTGTGTGATTTTCACGTTTAAAATCAATATTTTGAGTGGTGTCGAAGGCCGATCGCGCCGCGTCTTTTCCAGTTTCGATCCACTTTGAGTAAAATTTTATCAGTATTATTATCAATGCTGAATGGGTTTGTTTGCAAGAACATCAAAGTCCGGCGAGGCCATTTCCGCCGAGTGATCCGGGCGCGCCGTCATTTTCGAAATCGTGTTCTGAGAGCCTCCGCAATGTTAGCGAAAGTCAAGTCAACGCGCGTCGACAGCGCCTATGACCGTCTGAAAGACGAGATCCTGCATGGTGTGCTGCCGCCCGGATATCAAGCGCCGGAACCTGACATTGCCAGTCGTCTCGGCATGAGCCGGACACCCGTCAGGGAGGCCCTGATCCGGCTTGAGGCGGAAGGGCTGATCGACCTGATTCCGCGCCGCGGCGCACGCGTTGTTGCGATTTCGCAGAAGGACTTTCGCGAGATTTTCGAGATACTTGCCGTGCTTGAAGGCCTGGCGGCACATGCTGCCGCCCAGATCGGTATTGCAAGCGAACCGCTCTCAGGTCTTCGCCAGGTTCTGGAAGAAGGTGAAACGGCGCTTCGGGCGAAAGACATTTCGGCCTGGGCGCAACTCGACGACACGTTTCACCGCCTTGTTGCGGGGCTTTCGGGCAACGACAGACTGCATTCGGAGATCTGCGGTCTCCTGGACCAGGTTTTCAGGGCGAACTCCGTGCTGCTCCGGCTGAACAATGCCCCTGCGGCGCGCGATGCGACGCATCGCAAGATTGTCGACGCGATTGCCGCCGGCGAGGCGGAGCAAGCCGCCGAGCTTGCAAATGCGCACCGCCTCAGTGGTCTGAAAACGATGGACGATCTGCTTCGAAACAGCGGTCTTTCCTATGTGTGACCGGTGACGGTCCTGCCGGTTGTTGTTCAGCGATCGGGCGCCGGTCCGGTCGACTGGCCGACGATCAATTCCGCATCGAGATGCAAGGATGAGGGTTCTCGCTCCGGGTCGGCGATGTGGTCGAGCAGCAGTTCGGCGGCGCGCTGACCGGCATAGCGCACGGACGAACGCGTACAGGTGAAAATCGGAACTTCACCGCTGTTCGGCAGGAACGAGAGAGCGTCGTCATGGGTGATGATGGAGACGTCTTTCCCGGTTTCCAGCCCGCACTGGCCGATGGCGCGCGCGACGCCGATGGCCGAAATCATCGAGGACACCAGAAAGGCGGTCGGCGGGTTGCCGGACCTGAGCATCTCCATTGCATTGTCACAGCCGTAGGGCTCCGTCATGTCGGAACTGCGCATGATCTCAGTGTCCGGTGTCAGGCCTCTTGCCTTGAGTGCGTCTTCAAAGCCCACGCGGCGCCGGCGCGCAAAGTCCATGTGCTCGAGGCCGTTCAACAGGGCGATCCGCTTGTGACCGAGATCGAGAAGCAGGTTCGTCGCCCGCTCGAAGGCGCGTCGGTTGTTCATGTCGACCCAGGACGTTTCCTTTTCGGCACCGGGGATGCGGCCGTGAACGACGAAGGGAAGGTTGATTTGGCGCAGCAGCCTGTGCCGGCTTTCATCAGCTGCGGGTCCATGAATGATCACGCCGTCGGCTTTCTTGCGGGAGGCGATCTGGCGGTAGGCATCTTCCTCGTGATCGTCCTCGACCACCGAAATGATCATGTCGTAGCCGTGCTTGGAATAGGTTTCACCGGCACCGGCAATGAATTCCAGGAAGATCGGGTTCATCATCTCGTGGATCGATCGCGGGATGACATGGCCGATCGCCATCGATCGTCCCGTGGCAAGGCGCCTAGCCTGGCTGTTGGGGGCGTATCCGAGCTTCTCCGCCATTTCGGCAACCCTGCGCCGCGTTTCGGCACTGACTTCCGGATATCCGTTCAATGCACGGCTGACGGTCGTCTGCGAAAGTTGCAGCCGATTCGACAGTTCCTTCAGATTCACACCCTTGCTCATGTGTGCCCAAAACGCTTTGAAAGCGCCCTCCCTTCAGGCTGTTATTGAAATGCAACATTAATTCGTGAGTTGTTCGCTTGACAAGTCCGAAGCGTAGCGACATGTTTAGGGCAAATCCAAAGCGGTTTGGATGCCGGGTTCCGGTTGGTTTGCTGCATGAGGGAGGAGCCTCGGTATTGCTGCCGGCTGGTAAGGTGTGCCACTTTAAAGGGAATGTCCCGCCAAGGGGACAATCTGGGAGGACTGACATGAAATCACGTTTGATGGCCTGTGCGGCCGGTTTGGCACTAAGCGTTTCGCTGGGACTTGGAAGCGCTTCTGCGGAGCTGCAATTCCCTCCGGGCGAGGGCCCCTTCACCTGGGACAGCTACACTGCGTGGGCGGAAAGTGCGCCTGATCTCTCGGGACAGACCGTGACGATCGCAGGCCCGTGGCTGCAGCCGGAAGACGGCTATTTCCGCAATGTGCTCGCCTATTTCACGGAGGCAACCGGTGCTGAAGTCATCTACACCGGTTCCGATTCCTTCGAACAGCAGATCGTGATCGACGCGGAAGCGGGCGCTGCGCCGAACATCGCCGTGTTCCCGCAGCCGGGCCTTGCGTCGGACATGGCATCGCGCGGTCTCCTGCAGCCGCTTCCCGAGGGCATGGCAAGCTGGGTCGGCGACAATTACGGTGCGGGCGAAAGCTGGGTCAATCTCGGCACCTACAAGGACGGTGACGGCAACGACCAGCTTTTCGGCTTCTTCTACAACGTCAACGTCAAGAGCCTCGTCTGGTACGTGCCGGAGAACTTCGAGGATGCCGGCTATGAAGTGCCGGAGTCCATGGAAGACCTCAAGGCGCTGACTGAGCAGATCGTTGCCGACGGCGAAACGCCGTGGTGCATCGGCCTTGGATCGGGCGCTGCGACCGGATGGCCGGCGACGGACTGGGTGGAAGACATGATGCTGCGCACCCAGCCGGCAGACGTTTACGACCAGTGGGTCTCGAACGAAATTCCGTTCAATGACGAACGCGTTGTCGCGGCCATCGAGGAGTTCGGCTGGTTCGCCCGTGACGACGACAAGGTTGCCGGCGGCGCCGATGCAGTCGCCTCGACCGACTTCCGCGACAGCCCGAAGGGCCTGTTCTCCTCGCCGCCGCAGTGCTACCTGCACCGCCAGGCGTCGTTCGTTCCGGCCTTCTTCCCGGATGGTGTCGAGTTCGGTGCGGATGTCGACTTCTTCTATTTCCCTGCCTATGCGGAAAAAGATCTCGGCAACCCGGTTCTGGGTGGCGGCACGCTGATGGCGATCACCAAGCCGTCCGACGCGACGACCGAGCTGATGAAGTTCTTCCAGCTGCCGCTGTCGCATGAAATCATGATGGCGCAGACCGGCTTCCTGACGCCGCACAAGGGTGTCAATCTCGACGCCTATCTGAACGACACGCTGCGGGGCCAGGGCGAGATCCTGATCAATGCGACGACCTTCCGCTTCGACGGATCCGACCTGATGCCGGGCGGTGTCGGTGCCGGCACCTTCTGGACCGGCATGGTCGACTACACCGGCGGCAAGGATGCCGCGGCGGTGACCAAAGAGATCCAGGAAAGCTGGGACGCTCTGAAGTAGCACTCTGCCGGCCGCCCTTCCATGTGACAGGCGGCCGGCCGTTTCCGGCGAGGCAGCGTCAACTTCGCGCCTTGCCTGAATGAGACGTGTTGTCCGGCTCGACCGGAAAACCTCCATAACGACATATGGGATGGAACGGCCATGTTTGCGGATAACCCGGCACTCCTCGGGTTGGCGACCATCGTTATCGGCGTCGGTGCCTGCCTTGGTTACTTCTTCTTTTCGAACGTAGTTCTGGACAAGGTCATCTTTCCGGCTTCCGGACCGAATGCGGGCCGGAACATCAACCGGGCGAACATGGTGCGGCCCTGGCTGTTTCTGTTCCCGGCCCTGTTCGCGCTGCTGCTTTATCTTGCCTATCCCGTCTTCGAAACGCTCCGCCTGTCGCTGACGGACAGGGACCAGGGCGGCGCTTTCGTCGGATTGGCCAATTACCAGCAGATGATGGCGGAACCCAAGTTCTGGGAGGCCGTGCGCAACAACATGCTCTGGCTGATCGTGGTGCCAGCCATCTCCACCGCTTTCGGTCTTCTCGTCGCGCAGCTGACAGACCGGATCAGGTGGGGCAACCTTGCCAAGTCCCTCATCTTCATGCCGATGGCGATTTCCTTCGTCGGCGCGTCGGTCATCTTCAAGCTGATTTACGATACCCGGCCGGAGGATCAGAACCAGATCGGTATCCTGAACGCCGTCTGGCTGAAATTCGACGGCGGCATCGGCTCGGTGCTGATGCTGCAGGTGCTGCCCTCGATGCTGCTCATCGGGTTTATCGTCATCGTCGCCTCCGTCGCCTGGTCATTCGCACGCGGCATCATCGCCAAGGGCGAAGACAAGTCCGTCTGGCTGCTGCCGCTCCGCCTGCTTGTTGCCGGCGGCGCGCTGTGGCTGATCTGGGTCTCCGTCAGTTCCCTGATCGGGCTCTGGATCGGTGAATTGCCTTACGGTGAAGCGCAGACCTGGCTGACGATCCCGCTGTGGAACAATTTCTTCCTGATGGTCGTGCTGATCTGGATCCAGACCGGTTTTGCGATGGTGATCCTGAGTGCCGCCCTGCGCGGCATTCCGGAGGAGACCGTTGAGGCGGCGATCATCGACGGGGCCAATCCCTTCCAGATTTTCTTCAAGATCAAGGTGCCGCAGATCATGGGCACGATCGTGGTCGTCTGGACGACAATCACGCTCACCGTTCTGAAGGTCTTCGATATCGTCTTCGCGATGACCAACGGTCAGTGGGAGACACAGGTCCTGGCGAACTACATGTACGACAAGCTGTTCCGCGCCAATGACTGGGGTGTCGGGTCCGCGAGCGCGATCATCATCATGCTGCTGGTGACGCCGATCCTCGTCTGGAACGTCTACAACGCGCGCAAGGAGATGAGATAATGGCCACGATCGCCGGCAAGAAATCCGGACTGGTTTGGGCAGTCCATATCTCCGTCGTCTTCCTTGTCCTCCTTTGGTTGTTTCCGACGATCGGCCTGTTCGTGTCGTCGTTCCGGACCGCCGACCAGATCTCGAGTTCCGGCTGGTGGGCCGCGCTGTTTGAATCCGAACAGAACGAGGTCTACCGCGCCGCCGATCCGGACGACAACCGGGTTGCCGACGGCGACATGTTTGTGGTGACCGGAAACATCTTCGACGGTGATCCCCGCCAGATCCGGGCCTGGGGAATCTCGTCCAGGGACGTCTCGGCGTTTCAGCCCGGTGAAACCGCGGAGATGAAGGACGGCGAAAGCGTCACGCTCGACGCCGACGGCAATTATGTCTGGCGCGGCAACGACAAGCAGTTGTCGGGGCGCGGGCAGCGTATCTTCATTACCGCGACAGTTCCGCCCGAGTTCACGATCGACAATTACCGCACGATCCTGTTTTCCGGCTCGGGCCAGGACAACATGGCCAAGGCCTTCTTCAACACGCTGACGGTCACGATCCCGGCAACGATCATACCGATCGTGGTCGCGGCCTTTGCCGCCTATGCGCTCGCCTGGATGGAATTTCCCGGCCGTGCGCTGCTGATCGCGGCGGTCGTCGGGCTGCTTGTCGTGCCATTGCAGCTGGCGCTCATACCGCTGTTGCGGCTGCATCTGGGCATCGGCATCGGCAAGGGTTATCTCGGGGTCTGGCTTGCGCACACAGCCTTCGGCATGCCTCTGGCCGTGTATCTCCTTCGAAATTACATGGTCGGGCTTCCGCGGGATATCATCGAGAACGCCAAGGTCGACGGCGCCACCGATTTCCAGATCTTCACCCGGATCATCCTACCACTCAGTTTTCCCGCCCTCGCGTCCTTCGCCATCTTCCAGTTCCTCTGGACCTGGAACGACCTTCTGGTCGCGAAGGTGTTCCTGATCGACGCGACGGGATCGACGACCGTCATGACCAACCAGATCGTCGAACTGCTCGGTACACGCGGCGGCAACTGGGAAATCCTGGCGACGGCGGCCTTCGTCTCGATTGCCGTTCCGCTCGCCGTCTTCTTCGCGATGCAGCGGTACCTGGTTCGTGGTCTCCTTGCAGGATCGGTCAAATAACATGAACAAGAAACACATTGGGGAGCAGCCGGCATGACCTCCTTGTCCTTGAAAGATGTCAGCAAGTCCTATGGTGAAATCGAGGTTCTGCGGAACATCAACCTTGAGATCGAGCAGGGCGAACTGATCGTATTCGTCGGGCCGTCGGGATGCGGAAAGTCCACCTTGCTCCGCATGATCGCCGGCCTGGAGAAGATTACGGGCGGCACGCTCGAGATCGATGACGTGGTCGTCAATGACGTGCCGCCGGCCCAGCGCGGCATCGCGATGGTGTTCCAGTCCTACGCGCTTTATCCGCACATGACGGTCTATGACAACATGGCCTTCGCCCTGAGGCTGGCGCACAAGTCGAAGGAAGAGATCGACAAGGCCGTCAAGAGCGCGGCCGAAACGCTGCAGCTGACGCAGTATCTCGACCGGCTGCCGAAAGCGCTGTCGGGCGGGCAGCGCCAGAGGGTCGCCATCGGCCGCTCGATCGTGCGCGATCCCAAGGTGTTCCTGTTCGATGAGCCGCTGTCCAACCTGGATGCGGCGCTCAGGGTGGCCACGAGGATCGAGATTGCGCAGCTCAAGGAAAGCATGCCGGAAAGCACGATGATCTACGTCACCCACGACCAGGTGGAAGCGATGACGCTGGCCAGCCGGATCGTCGTGCTGCATGGTGGCAATGTCGAACAGTTCGGCGCGCCGCTGGACCTTTATGAACGGCCCGCCAACACGTTCGTGGCGCAGTTCATCGGGTCGCCGGCGATGAACCTGATCACGGCTGAAGTGACGGCAACCGGCAACGTGACGTCCGTCAAGATGTCCGACGGCGGTCACGCGGATGTTCCCATTCAGTCGCGCGACGGCGACATTGCAAATGCCGTCAAGCTCGGCGTGCGTCCCGAAGATCTCACGGTTACCGAAAGCGACGACTATCTCGTGTCCGCGGAAGTCGAGATTGTCGAGGCGCTCGGAGAGACGACGGTGCTCTATTTCAAGTCGCAGAACGGAGAAGATGCGCTCATCGCCAAGCTTCCCGGTATTCACAAGATCGACAAGGGCACGACCATCCGTCTGACGGCGGTTCCGGAAAAGCTGCATCTGTTCGACAGCGACGGCAGATCGTTCCTGTACCGTTAGGGTGCGGACCCTGGCCAGACGGACCGATTTTCCGTCTGTAGAGCCGCTGACCACCCGGGTTCGCCGAAAGACGCGGCCCGGAGACGACAGTCCGTTTACCTGAGTTTCCGGCATGCCCGCCGGTCGACGCGGCCTGCCTGCGCAGACGGCCGCGGCGCCTGTTTTGCAGCCCGTTCGCGCCGTGCCCGACCTCCGCCGGCATGAATTTTTGTTGGCATCCCGTTGTTTTCACGCCTGTTCGTTCTTGTCATATGATTTTCATATGAACGTCGAATTATGTTCATATGAAAATGGTGTATGATGTTTCCAGAACGGTTCACCTCGCTGCCGTTCAATTGACGTCTAATGAAACCAGGCCGGTTCCGGCTGGTTTGGGCAATGGGCACAGACATATATGCGCACCTTGGGCCAGATAGAAATTTCCAAACGCCAGGCCGAGATCACCGATCTCGTTCAGAAGACCGGTTTTGCGTCCGTCGAAGAGCTCGCCGAACGTTTTGATGTAACGACGCAGACCATCCGCCGGGACGTCAACGGCCTGTGCGAACTCGGCATGCTTCGCCGGACCCATGGCGGTGTCGAGCCGCCGGCCCCTGCCTCGAATATCCACTATTCGACCCGGCAGATCCTCAATCTGCGGCAGAAGCAGCAGATCGCGAGACTGGTGGCGGAGCGGATAAAGAACCATCAGTCGCTCGCATTTTCCATCGGCACGACACCGGAGATCGTGATGCAGGCGCTGGCAGGCCATGAGCAGCTGGCAATCTTCACGAACAATCTGAATGTCGCCTTCACCGCGTCCAGCAACCCGTCCTTTCAGGTGACGATCGCCGGTGGACGCCTCCGGCACGGCGACCGCGACATCCTGGGGTCGGCAGCGCAGGACTTCTTTTCGAATTACAAGGTCGATGTCGGTGTTTTCGGCGTTGCCGGCGTCGATGAAGACGGCACCCTGCTCGATTTTCACGAAGACGAAGTTGCCGCGCGCCAGTCCATCTTGAAGAACTGCCGCACGTCCTGCCTGGTTCTGGATCACAGCAAGTTCGGACGCAGTGCTCATGTGCGCGGCGGTCATCTCTCGGATGTCGACGCCGTATTCTGCGACCGCCCGGTTCCCGCGGTCTTTCTTGAAAGTCTCAAGGGTTCCAAAACGGATGTCTTCATTGCGGATCAGGAGGGAGCAGCCTGATGGCGGAAACTGCCCTTGAGATATCCGGCAAGCCGATAACGCTTGAGCATGTTTCGCGGTCCTGGGGAGAAACGTTGGCCGTCGACGACTTGTCCATCGAAGTGTCGGCCGGTTCCTTCACGGCGTTGCTCGGTCCTTCGGGCTGCGGCAAGTCCACCACCTTGCGCATGATCGCAGGGCTGGAAAGCGTCAACGCGGGACGGATCCTGATCGGAGGTGACGACGTGACCGGAAAGCCGTCCTCCAAGCGCGATCTGTCGATGGTGTTTCAATCCTATGCCCTGTTTCCGCATCTCAGTGTCGCCGAGAACATCATCTTCGGGCTGAAGGTGCGCCGGGTGAACCGGAGCGAGCGCGATGCGCGCCTGAAGCGTGTTGCCGACCTCTTGGGCCTGTCGCTTCTGCTGGAGCGCAAGCCGGGCCAGCTCTCGGGCGGACAGCAGCAGCGTGTGGCGCTCGGCCGCGCGATCATCGGCGAAAAACCCATCTGCCTCATGGATGAGCCGCTGTCCAATCTCGACGCCAAGCTCCGGCACGAAATGCGCCTGGAGATCAGGTCGCTGCAGCAGCAGCTCGGCTTCACGATGGTGTATGTGACGCACGACCAGGTGGAGGCAATCACCATGGCCGACCAGGTCGTGCTCCTGAACGAGGGCCAGCTGGAACAGGCGGCAGAACCGCGTGAACTTTACGAGAAACCGGCTAGCCCCTTTGCCGCGAAGTTCATCGGGACGCCGCCCATGAACCTGTTTCCGGCGAATGCCTTCAAGAAACTGTCCACCGCGCCGGATTTCCAGCTCGGCATCCGTCCGGAGGCGATGCACCTTGCCGACGACGGGCCCATGACGGCCGACATCCGGGCCGTTGAATATCTGGGCGCGGACATATTGGCCGATTGCGTCGTTGCCGATACCTCCTTCCAGGTGCGGCTGCCGACCAACCGATCCGTGGCGCCGGGGCAATCGATCCAATTGGGATTCGAACCCGACGCCCTTCACGTTTTCGACGCCGATACAGGCCGGCGGCGGGACGACCTCGTGACCGAATTCGGAACGCTTTTGCGTTCCTGACCGACTGCGCGCGCCTGCGTAGATCAGCCGCAATGATGCGGATGTTCAAACCTTAGGAAGTATTGAGATGTTGAAGTCCACTTTCCTGAAAGCCGTTGCGGCAACGGCTCTTACGTTCAGCACCTGGGCGTCCGCTCAGGCCGTTGACCTGCAGTTTTATTTCCCGGTCGCCGTTGGCGGTACGGCCGCTGAAACCATCCAGGAGCTGACGAATGAATATGTCGCTCAGAACCCGGATGTGAACATCGATGCTGTCTACGCCGGTTCCTACCAGGACACGGTTGCCAAGGCGATCACCGCGTCTCGCGGCGGCAATCCGCCCCAGTTGTCCGTGATCCTGTCCGTCGACATGTTCACGCTGATCGACGAAGACCTGATCGTGCCGTTCGACGACTATCTCTCCGGCGACGAAGACAAGACATGGATCGAGGGGTTCTACCCGGCCTTCATGGAAAACAGCCAGACCGGCGGCAAGACCTACGGAATTCCGTTCCAGCGCTCGACGCCGGTGCTCTACTGGAACAAGGAAGCTTTCAAGGAAGCCGGTCTCGACCCCGATGTCGCGCCTGAAACCTGGGATGAAATGGTCGAGTTCGGCAAGAAGCTGACCAAGAAGGATGCCAGCGGCAAGGTCACCCAGTGGGGTGTGCGCATTCCCTCGTCCGGTTTCCCCTACTGGCTGTTCCAGGGCTTGGCCATCCAGAATGGCGCGATCCTGGCCAATGCCGACGGCAACAAGACCAATTTCGACGATCCGAAAGTTGTCGAAGCACTTCAGTACCTGGTCGATCTGAGCACCAAGGACGCGGTCATGGCACCCGGCATCATCGAATGGGGCGCGACACCGAAAGCGTTCTTCGAAGGGCAGACGGCGATGATGTGGACGTCCACCGGCAACCTGACCAACGTGCGCAACAATGCACCGTTCGACTTTGGGGTCGCGATGCTTCCGGCCAAGGAAACCCGCGGCGCGCCGACAGGTGGCGGCAACTTCTACCTGTTCAAGGGTGCCTCCGATGAACAGTCCAAGGCCGCGGTCGAGTTCGTGAAATGGATCACGGCTCCGGAACAGGCCGCGAAGTGGACCATCGCAACCGGTTATGTGGCGCCGCGTGCAGAAACCTGGGACACGGAAACGATGAAAGCCTATACGGCCGACTTCGCTCCGGCCCTTGTTGCCCGCGACCAGCTGGAGTTTGCCAAGGCGGAGCTTTCCACCTTCCAGAACCAGCGCGTCACCGGCATCTTCAACGACGCGCTGGCGTCCGCGATCACCGGACAGAAGGACCCTGCCACGGCGCTGAAGGAAGCGCAGGAGCAGGCTGACAAGATCCTGGCCGAGTATCGCTAAGGTCCTGTCGAAGCGGAGCGCCACCCCACTGAGGCGCTCCGCCTTCATTCAACTGAATTCAACGGTCTGACTGGGACGACGATGCGGGAACTGAAACTGAAGCGGGACTGGATCCACGGATGGCTGCTGCTGCTGCCGGCGCTGGTGTTCCTGTTTGCCTTCACGCACATTCCGGCGGTCACGACCCTGATCAACAGTTTCTTTTCGACGCCGCGCGGCCGCCGGTCGGCGAAATTCATCGGTCTCGACAATTATGACCGCATGATCAACGACCCGGTGTTCTGGAAAGTGCTCTGGAACAATCTCTGGTTCGCGCTGGGCACGATCCCGGCTTCCGTCGCCCTGGCGATCGTCATGGCCCTGTGGGTCAACGACAAGCTCGCGGGGCGCAGTTTCGTGCGCATGGCCTATTTCACCCCCACCGTCCTGCCGCTGATCGCCGTCGCCAATATCTGGCTGTTCTTCTATACGCCCGGCTTCGGCCTGTTCGACCAGATCACGGGCTTCTTGTTCGGGTGGCCTGCCAGCAACTACCTCGGCAACCCTGATACCGCGCTCAACGCGATCATCGTGGTGACCGTCTGGAAGGAAGCCGGCTTCTTCATGATCTTCTACCTTGCCGCGCTGCAGGCGATTCCCGTCTCGCTGAAGGAAGCGGCGCAGATCGAGGGGGCAGGGCGCTGGACAATCTTCTGGCGGATCACCTTCCCGCTACTGATGCCGACGACGCTCTTCGTCTGTGTCAATGCGGTGATCAATTCCTTCCGCCTCGTGGACCATATCTTCATCCTGACGGACGGCGGTCCGGATAATGCCTCCGCGCTTCTGCTTTTCTACATCTATGAAGTCGCGTTCCGTTTTTGGGAAACGGCCTATGGCGCGACGCTGACGGTCGCCCTTCTCGCGCTGTTGTCGCTGCTGGCGATCGGGCAGTTCTTCTTCTTTGACCGGAAGGTGCATTACAAATGACCGGCCCTTCCGACGTCTTCGACCGCGCGCTCAACACCATTGCAGCCTGGGCTCTTGCGCTGCTCTGGGTCCTGCCATTGGCCTATGCGGTCTGGACCGCGTTTCACCCGGCTGCCTACGAGGCGCGGTTTGAACTGTTTGCGCCCCTGACGCTGGAGAATTTTACAAAGGCCTGGGATGCGGCACCGTTTGCCCGCTACTTCCTGAACACCTTCATCCTGGTGACG
Source organism: Roseibium sp. (assembly GCF_965229775.1). GTDB lineage: Bacteria > Pseudomonadota > Alphaproteobacteria > Rhizobiales > Stappiaceae > Roseibium. The sequence goes on along the minus strand of NZ_OZ245929.1, from coordinate 808,314 downwards.
ATGATCCTGGCGGGCCAGTTTTTCCTGTGCACCCTGGCGGCCTTTGCCTTCGCCCGGTTCGAGTTCCCGGGCCGCAACATCCTGTTTGCGCTGGTGCTGCTGCAGCTTCTGGTCATGCCGGACATCCTGATGGTCGAGAACTACAAGACCATGCGGCTCCTCGATCTCGTCGATACCATCCCGGCCATCGCCTTGCCCTATGTCGCGTCCGGCTTCGGCATCTTCCTGCTGCGGCAGACCTTCATGACCATTCCGAAGGAGCTGGACGAGGCGGCCCGCATCGAAGGGGCGTCGGTTCTCGGGGTGCTCTGGAAGGTCTATATCCCGCTCGCAAAGCCGACCTATCTCGCCTATGGCCTGGTGTCGGTGAGCCATCACTGGAACAACTTCCTGTGGCCGCTGATCGTGACCAATTCCGTCGAGACGCGCCCCGTCACGGTCGGTCTGAGCATCTTCTCGGCCATCGACAGCGGCATCGAATGGTCCGTGATCAACGCGGCGACCCTGATGACCTCCGGGCCGTTGCTGATCGCGTTTCTCCTGTTCCAGCGGCAGTTTGTCCAGAGCTTCATGCGCGCCGGCATCAAATAGAAATTCCTGGCGTCAACCGGCCAAATCTTCGGAAATTTTCGCGCGGTGACGGGTTTCGGTACCGGTTGGCGTCACCGGCCGGCGACCGAATTCAATCTTTAGGATGATTGACGCGCGCTGCATTCATGCTATTAACTCAAGGCGAATTTAAATGGATTTAAATTGCAGAAATCAGCGACTTTGAACAACGCTGTGCGCTGTGATTTCCTGGGAGGAAACCTGTGTCCAAAACTTTTCTGGCCGTCGGCGAATGCATGGTCGAGATGGCTCCGACCGGTCAAGGCACGTTTGCCATGGGATTTGCCGGAGACACGCTGAACACGGCCTGGTATGCCCGCAAGTGCCTGCCGTCAGACTGGACTGTCGGCTACTGCACCGCGGTCGGCCGCGACCAGGTCTCGGACCAGATGCTCGGGTTTCTGCAGCAGTCCGGCATCGATGTCGGACCGGTCCGGCGGCTGGACGACAGGACCGTCGGGCTTTACATGATCCAGCTCAAGGACGGGGAGCGCAGCTTTGCCTACTGGCGGTCCCAGGCGGCTGCGCGTCAACTCGCGGCCGATGCCGGTCAGCTGCAGGCAGCGGTTGCCGATGCCGCGCTGATCTATTTCAGCGGTATCACCCTTGCGATCCTGCCGGAGCGGGATCGCGATACCTTTTTCGACGTGCTGAGAGCTGCCCGTGCACGCGGCGCTAAAACGGCATTCGATCCGAACTTGCGCCCGCGTCTCTGGGAAACGGAAGACACGATGCGCGCCTGTGTCACCGAAGCTGCCGGGCTGTGCGACTTCGTCATGCCGTCCTTCGAGGATGAGCTGGCCCATTTCGGGGATGGGACGGCAGAGGTCAGCGCCGACCGCTACCTGTCTGCCGGGGCCGGCATGGTCGTGGTCAAGAACGGGCCGGAAGAGGTCATCTGTGCCTCCAGCGAAAGCCGGCAGGCGTTTCAGCCCAGGCCGGTCTCCAATATCGTCGACACGACCGCCGCCGGAGACAGTTTCAACGCCGCGTTTCTGGCGGAATACCTGGTCAGCGGCAACATCGCCGCCAGTGTCGATGCCGGTGCCCGGCTCGCCGGAACGGTGATCCAGCATCGCGGCGCCCTGGTGGACTGCTTCGAGCCTGCCTGAACCACGGTCAGATGACGGCGTTGTCGGTGGCGGTGATGGTGGTTTCGTCCAGGTTGAGGCCTTCGAATTCCTTGACCGTGCTGAGGCTCAGCAGCGTCTTCATCTGCGCGACCGACGGGATCTGTGACAGCCTGCCCCTGTAGAGCTTCTCGTAAGCCGCCGTGTTCTTCGTCATCAGCCGTATCAGATAATCGAATTCGCCGGAAATCAGGTGGCATTCCAGGACCTCCGGCATGCGCGCTATCTCGTCTTCGAACGCCAGTGCGTCCTCCCTGCGCGGGCTGGTCAGTTTCACCTCGATGAAGACCTGCATTTCCAGGTTCAGCGATGCCCGGTCCAGCCGGACCGTGTAGGCCTCGATAATCCCGCTCGATTCCAGAAGTTTGACCCGCCGGTGGCATGCCGACAGGGACAGTCCAACCTGCTCCGACAGCCGCGCCATCGAAATGCGGCTGTTTTTCTGCAAAATCGAAAGTATTTTCTGATCAAGCCGATCCATCGTAAGAATTCCGAAAAATTTGCGATATTTCGATAATTATTGAGAAAATTTCTGAATTCAATTGAAAAATGAGAACCTTTCCTTTGCAACGTGGGATATCGTTTCCTCTACGGCATGGGGCCGTTGAAAAGGGGAACCTAAATGAACAAGAAAATAGTCGTCGGTTACGACGGCAGCAGCGCATCGGACAACGCGGTCGATTTCGCTGTTAACTTGGCAAAGGCCAGTCAAGCGGGGCTTGTGATTGCACATGTACTTGAATGGTCGCCCTACACATTCCTGACGCCAAACGAAATTGAAGAACGGCACGCGCGCAGGACCGAGGAGCTTGAGCGTGCACGCAAGGCCGTGCTCGATCCCGTGATGCAGAAGCTTTCGAGCGACGGCCTGGAAGCGACATCCGAACTTCGGTACGGGCACATCGCCGAAACGCTGATCAAGATTGCCGACGAGGACGGTGTCGAGCAGATCGTGATTGGCCGGACAGGGCATTCGCAGCTGTCCACCCGGGTGTTCGGATCCGTCGCGGGCAGCCTTGCGCAGGCGTCACCGGTGCCGGTGACCATCGTTCCATAAAACTTCCAGGGGCTCAGAAAATGAAAAAATCCTTCGCAGCGGCTCTTGCCGCCTCCATTGTCCTTGCCTGCACGCTGCCGGCAATGGCTCAATCCATCGACGAACAAGTCAACACGCTGTTCGCAAATTCGACAGGCTGGTTCGTCAGCTTCATCTTCAGCCCGTTTCCCGGAACGTCGTTTCCGTGGATCGTCGGCTGGCTGGTGATCGCGGCAACCGTCTTTACGATCTATTTCGGCTTCATCCAGTTCCGAGCGTTTCCGCATTCGATCGCGCTGGTGCGCGGCGACTATTCGGATCCGGAAGATGCCGGTGAGGTCAGCCATTTCCAGGCGCTGGCGACAGCTCTTTCGGGCACCGTCGGTCTCGGCAACATTGCCGGTGTCGCGGTTGCCGTGGGCATCGGCGGTCCGGGCGCGACCTTCTGGATGATCCTTGCCGGGCTGATGGGCATGGCGTCCAAGTTCACCGAGTGTACCCTCGGCGTGAAATACCGGAACGAATTTCCCGACGGCACCGTCTCCGGCGGACCGATGTACTACATGACCAAGGGGTTCGAGGAACGCGGGTTGCCTGCGGGCAAGATCCTCGCGGTGATGTTCGCGATCTTCTGTATCCTTGGCGCGTTCGGCGGCGGCAACATGTTCCAGGCCAACCAGGCGCATGCGCAGATCGCCAACGTAGTCGGCGATTACCCGGGCTGGATCACCGGTCTCATCTTCGCGGCCATCGTCTTTGCGGTGATCGTCGGCGGTCTGAAGTCGATCGCATCGGTCACTGAAAAAGTCGTTCCGTTCATGGGCGTTCTTTATGTCCTTACCGCACTGGTCATCCTCCTGATGAATGCGGACAAGATCGGCTGGGCCTTCGGCCAGATCTTTGAAGGTGCGTTTACCGGTCTCGGCGTTGCCGGCGGCTTTGTCGGCGCCCTGATCCAGGGTTTCAAGCGGGCAGCTTTCTCCAACGAGGCTGGCGTCGGCTCGGCGGCGATCGCGCACTCGGCGGTACGGACCAAGGAACCGATCACGGAAGGCTTCGTGTCGCTTCTGGAACCGTTCATCGACACCGTCGTGATCTGCACCATGACCGCGCTGGTCATCATCATCACGGGACAGCTGGTCTCCGACCCGGAAACCGGTCTCTACCTTCTCAATGAGGGCGGTTCCGCAATCCAGACCGTTGACGGGAATTCGGGTGTTGCGCTGACCTCTGCAGCCTTCTCGTCCGCCTTCGGATGGTTCCAGTACGTGCTGGCCGTGGCCGTGGTGCTGTTTGCCTTCTCCACCATGATCAGCTGGTCCTACTACGGCCTGAAGGCCTGGACCTTCCTGTTCGGCGAAGGCAAGACCAAGGAACTGGTCTTCAAGGTCATCTTCTGCATCTTCGTCGTAATCGGCGCGGCTGCCAGCCTCGGCCCGGTCATCGACTTCTCCGACGCGGCGATCTTCGCCATGGCGGTTGTCAACATCGTGGCGCTCTACGCGCTGATGCCGATCGTCAAGCGCGAACTGGACAGCTACCTGACGCGGCTGAAGAGCAACGAAATCAAGAAGTTTACCTGATTCCCACGCAGCTTCGCGGCCATGAGTGCGTGTCCGCGAAGCCTGCAAACACGAACCAGTCCGGTTCCCGGACTGGTTCAACTTTCATTTGCGATTGAAAAGACAGCCGGCACGCATGATGCACGCTCGGTGGAATATGCAACGGTCACCCGAAGTCTTCAGAGCAAAAGGCAAGATTGTTCGCGGGTAGTGCAGAATTATACGTACGTGTATTCTTCATTACGACTTTTCTGCATTAGTATTATGACTGGGTCCATCTGGGTCAATTTGCAAAGAAAATGTCGTAATTGGTCAATTCTAAGCCGTGTCTGGCGAAATTTCTTAACCATTCATTCTGGCCCTATCCAAGATATTAGTTTCAAGTAATTGAAACAAACAATCATCGGAAATCCGAAGGTCCTCCGCTGTTTATGCCGGGCGGCAGGCATCTGTTTCCTTGCGAGGTTTTTATGCTCTCAAGTATGCGACTGTCGAAGAAAATTCCTGCTTTGCTGGTCGGGGCCGCCGCCGTTGTCGGCATCGGCATTGGGGTGGCCAGCTACCTCACCTCCGTTGCCAGTCTTGAGGATCTGACGAAGCAGCGGCTTCTTGCAGCCGCTCAGTCGGGAGCCGACGAGATCCATTCCTATCTCGAAGCCATCGAGAACCAGCTCGTGCTGGTCGCGGAGCACCCGGGAACGGTGGGCGCGGTCGAGGAATTCGCGGATGTCTGGCAGACCATGTCGAACCAGGGAATCGACATGGAGAGCGAACTTCAGAAGGCTTACATCACCGAGAACCCGCATCCGACAGGCGAAAAAGACAAGCTTTACGCAGCGGCGACCGACACAGCCTACGACGCGGTGCATGCGAAATACCATCCCTGGTTCCACAAGCTTCAGCAGGATGAAGGCTATTACGATGTCTTCCTGTTCGATACCGAGGGAAACCTGATCTACTCCGTGTTCAAGGAGCTGGACTACGCAACCAATTTCAAGCCGGACGGCGGCAAATGGGCCGGATCGGACCTTGGCGAAGTGTACCGCAAGGCGATGAAGATTACGGGCCGTTCCGATGTGGCCTTCGAGGATTTTGCACCCTACGGGCCGAGCTATGACGCACCGGCGAGTTTTGTGGCGCACCCGGTTGTTGACGCGGAGCAAAGGACAGTCGGTGTCCTGGCCTTTCAGATGCCGGTCGACCGCATCAACGAACTGATGCAACACGACCTCGGGCTTGGCGAGACAGGCGAACTCGCGCTGATCGGCGAAGACGGTCTCATGCGCAACGACACACCGAGCACGCCGGACGTGAATGACATTCTGACCACGAAAATCGACGCACCGGTTGTCGAGGAAGCCAAGGCCAATGGCATGGCGTTCGGATACTCGGATCTTTATCGCGGCCAACTCATGGATGTCGAGGCAATCAAGTTCGACTATCAGGGCAAACACTTCATGCTGCTTGCCATGCAGGCCCATGAAGAAGCGATCGCCCCTGTTGTCGCCATGCGCAACAGAATGCTTCTCGTCGGTTTGGGACTGTTGGTGGTTGCAGCGATTGGCGGCTATTTCGCCGCGCGGAGCATCACGGGTCCGATAGACCGGATCGTCAGGGCCATGAACAGCCTTGCCACCGGGGATACCAAGTTCGACATAGTCGATGCCGACCGCGTGGATGAAATCGGCGACATGAGCAAGGCGGTCGTCATCTTCAGGGAAAACGCCCTGAAGCGTCACGAACTTGAAACGCATGCGCGCAGTGAAAGAGACCGGGAACGTCAGCGCCAGGTATTCCTTGAAGGCCTGATCAACGATTTCAAGTCCACAATCTCGCAGCGCCTGGCAACGGTCTCCGAACAGATGGGGTTGATGCGCCAGGCCGCCACGACACTGGACGGACTTGCCACTAACGCAAGGTCGGAAGCCGACCAGGCGGGCAATGCATCGTCCAGCGCGTCGGATAATGTTGCTGCGGTTGCTGCAGCTACTGAGGAGATGACGGCGACGGTGCAGGAAATCGCGAACCAGACGGAAACAACCACCCGGATCGTCACCGAAACCGTGGAGGCTGCCGAGGCAAGTAACAAGAACGTTCAGACGCTTTCGGAAGCGGCCGAACATATCGGCAGCGTGGTGAACCTGATCCGCGACATTGCTGAACAGACGAACCTCCTTGCGCTCAATGCCACAATCGAAGCGGCCCGTGCCGGGGAAGCAGGACGTGGTTTTGCGGTTGTCGCGTCCGAGGTCAAGGAACTCGCGGAGCAGACCTCCAAGGCGACAGACGAGATTTCCGGCCGGATCACCGGCATCCAGACCTCGGTAAAAGACGCGGCAGGCGCGATCGAGCACATTGCCGACAAGGTGTCCGAAATCAAGAGCCTGACAAGTTCCGTTGCTGGTGCAATCGAGGAACAGCGTTCCGCAAACCAGGAGATCGCACGTTCTGCAAAGTCCGCGAGCGACAGCACCGGCGAAGCGGCGAGCAGCATGCAGACGGTTTCAACCGCCGTACAGCAGACATCGGAAGAGGCAAGCTCGGTCAACTCGGCGTCCGACCTCGTGTCGGAGGCAAGCACGACGCTCGCCGAGGAGGTTGAACAATTCCTGTTCGAGGTCACAAAGGATGTCGAAGACAGACGGAAAGTCGAACGCAAATCGCTTTCCGAGAACGTGACCCTGACACTTGAGGACGGCGCTGCCCATTCGGTGCAGCTTGTAGATGTCAGCGTTTCGGGCGCCCAGATCGTCGATATGCCCGATCTGCCGGTCGGTGCCCGGTTGTCGCTCAGCTTCAAGGACGGAACGCAACTGCGTGGAACGGTCGCCCGGCAAACCGGGTCAAGCTGCGGCATCGAATTCGTTGATCGTCTGGATGATGATCACGTCCTTGTCGCTGCCTGATCGCATCCAATGCGAAGTCAAAAGGGGCGTTGCATTGCAGCGCCCCTTTTCTTGTTCACGTTCCGGCTTACGCGTCCCGTTGCGCGATCCAGTCATGCTCGGGATGGTTCTTGAAGCGCCACTTGCGCATGGGCCCCGCCATGACGTTGAGATAGTACATCTCGTAGCCATAGGGCGCGCCGCAAGGATGGTGCCCCTTTGGGACGAGAACCACGTCGTGGCTGTTCATCGAGATCGTCTCGTCAAGGGAACCGTCCTCGGTGAAGACACGCTGGTGGCCGTAGCCCTGATCCGGGTTCAGCCGGTGATAGTAGGTCTCTTCCAGATAGGTCATGTCCGGGAAGTTGTCCTCGTCATGCCGGTGCGGCGGATAGGACGACCAGTTGCCCTGGGGCGTGAACACTTCCGTCACCAGCAGGCTGTCGGCAACGTCCGTTTCTTCCATCGCGATCGGAAAGATGTAGCGGGTGTTGGCGCCTTTGCCGCGGATGACCTTCTCCGGAACAGGCAGAACGCGCGCTTCATGCCCGCCCTTGCCGGGGGCCGTGCAGACCCCGATGGTGCAGTCGGTCGTCGCCGTCGCCGACCAGTCCGATCCGTTCGGCACATAGACGCTGTGCGGCGGCAACTGCTCGAACACGTTCATGCGGTTGCCCTGCTCACCGAAATCGGTGCCGCCGGCGGAGATCGACGCCTTGCCTTCGACCATCACCAGAATGACTTCCAGGTCGCCGGTCTGTTCCGAAACGATATCCCCGGCGCGCAGCCGGTAGAGACCGAAGCCGACATAACCCCAGTCAGAAGATTTTGGCCCCCTGGCGCTCTCAATGGTGATGTCGTGAACCTTGCCGGAGGTTGCCGACGGTTTGCGCAACAGATCGCTCATTTCAAATCCAACTCGCTTGCGATCGCCTTGAGCGTTTTCAGCCCCAGGCTCTGATACTTGAACGGATTATGGACTTCAGGGTCCTGTTCGGCCTCGATGACGATCCAGCCCCTGTAGTCCGCGTCTTTCAGGATCTGCAGAAGGGGAGTGAACTCGATGCCGCCTTCCTCGTCGCCCGGAACGGTGAAGACACCCGCCCTGACGCCATCCATGAAGGACTTTCCGTGCGACCGAATGTCGTTCATCACGGCCGGGCGTACATTCTTGGCATGAAAATGGCCGACCCTGTCGATGTATTTCCGCAAGACAGGCGCCGGGTCTTCTCCCCTGGTGCCGAAGTAGCAATGGCCGGCATCGAACAGCAGTTTTGTCGCCGGTCCTGTCGCCGCCATGAAGGCATCGATTTCGGGCAGCGTTTCGACCACCGTTCCCATGTGATGGTGATAGACGAGGTCGATGCCCTGACCCGCACAGAAGACGGCCAGTTCTTCCACTTTCGCGCCGAAGGCTTGCATCTCCGCGTCGCTCAGCACCGGGCTGGTGGAGATGTCGACATCCGACCCCTGGATGGTGTTGGAGGTTTCGCAGGCAATGCAGACCTTGCAGCCATTGTGTTTCAGCTTGTCGAGGTGCGGCTGGATCGCCGTCTTCTCATCCTCGACCGTCTGCGCCAGCAGGTTCAGCGAGTACCAGCCGGAAATGAACTTGAGGCCGTGGCTTCCGAGCAGCTGTTTCAGTTCCTCCGGATCGTCCGGCCAGCGGTGACCGTTCTCGATGCCGTCAAAGCCGATTTCCGATGCCTCCGACAGGATCTGTTCCGTTGGTATGTGCGCGCCAAGCGACTGGTCGTCGTCATTGGCCCAGGCAATGGGATTTGCGCCGAATAGGATCATGGCATTCGTCCTGTAACGTTCCTTGCACCGTTCTATTGGTTGGTTTCTTCCCGGGAGCCTCATCCTGAGGACGTGCGACAGCGCTGTCTCGAAGGAAGGGCGGCATATTCAGTGCCCTGCGGCCCATCCTTCGAGACGGGCCTTTGGCCCTCCTCAGGATGAGGATTTCGGTTCGGTTGTTCTTTCTTGCTTCCAGCGTTCAATCCGCCGCCCGTTGATCCTTCAGGGCCGCGACATAGCCCTCGCGCGCCGCCTTCACTTCCGGGCGTGCAGAGACTTCCGGCACGGCGACATCCCACCAGTGACCGCCGCCGGCCTCGCCCGGACCGTGCATGGGGTCGGTGTCGATCACGATCACCGAGGGGATCTCACGATCGCGCGCTGCCAGGATCTCGGCCTCGAGAGCGGCAATGTCCTTCGCCTTGACCGCATACGCGCCCATCGCCGCAGCGTGGGCGACGAAGTCGATATCCGGCTGGGCCTCGACATTGCTCGTCCGGTAGAGATTGTTGAACTGGGCTCCGCCGGTGCCCATCTGCAGCCGGTTGATGCAGCCGAATCCGCGGTTGTCGGTCAGGACCACCGTAAAGGGAACACGCCGCATCACCGCCGTCGCCAGTTCGGAATTGGCCATCATGTAGGATCCGTCGCCGACAAAGCAGACCACGTCCCGGTCCGGCTGGGCGAGCTTGATGCCCATGGCGCCGGCAATCTCGTAGCCCATGCAGGAATAGCCGTATTCCATGTGATAGCCGCCCTGCGGTGCCTGCCACAGAAGCTTCAGCGCACCGGGCATGGTCCCGGCCGCGCACATGGCGATCGTCTTTTCCGTCGCGGTGCGCTGGACGGCGCCGATCACCTCCGCGTCGAGCGGCAGATAGCCCTCCGGCATTCCGGTCCTGGCGCTGCAATGGGCATCGACCTTGGCAAGCCAGTCAAGGCGGGATTGCGGATCGAAAGCGCTGCCCTGATAGCCTTCAAGGGAAGCGGACAGGCGTTCCAGAGAAACCTTTGCATCGCTGACAACACCGACCGCGCCGTGCTTGTCGGCATCGTAACCCTGAATGTTGATGGAAACCAGCTTCCGGTCCGGCTGCTTGAAAAGCGCCCAGGACCCGGTGGTAAAATCCTGAAAGCGGGTGCCGACACCGATCACGAGATCGGCGGCTTCCGCCAGCTTGTTCGCACTTTCCGCGCCGTCGACACCTGCGGCGCCGAAGTTCATCGGGTGCGCCTGGGCAAGGGCGGACTTGCCCGCCTGCGTTTCGATCACCGGGATACCGTGACGGGTGGCGAAAGCGGCGAGTGTGTCCTCTGCGCCGGAATAAACGACGCCGCCGCCGCACACCAGCACAGGTGCCGCCGAAGACCTGATCAGTTCCGCAACATCGGCAATGTCACGGCTGTCGGGTTGGGGCCGGCGGATGCGCCAGACCTTCGGTTCGAAAAAGCTCGTCGGATAATCGAACGCTTCGGCCTGGGTGTCCTGGCAGAAAGACAGGGTCACCGGACCGCACGCGGCGGGGTCAGTCAGGACGCGGAAGGCGCGCGGCAGAGCGGTGAGCAGTTGCTCGGGCCGGGCAATCCGGTCGAAATAGCGCGATACCGGCCGGAAACAGTCATTCGCCGAGACCGTGCCGTCGTCGAAATCCTCCACCTGCTGCAGGACCGGATCCGGTGCCCGGTTGGCAAAGACATCGCCCGGTATCAGCAGCACGGGCAAACGGTTCACATGGGCAAGCGCCGCGGCCGTGACCATGTTGGTCGCGCCGGGGCCGATGGACGACGTCACCGCCATCGCCCGCCGGCGCTTCCTGGCCTTTGCATAGGCAATGGCGGTATGGGCCATGGTCTGCTCGTTCTGGCCGCGCCAGGTCGGTAGCTGATTGCCCGCCTGTTGCAGCGCTTCGCCGAGACCGGCCACATTGCCGTGACCGAAGATGGCCCAGATCCCGTCGATGAAGCGGTCGCCGTCTTCGCTCATCTGGGCCGCGATATAGCGCACCATCGCCTGCGCGGCCGTGAGGCGGATCGTCTTCATGCCGGTTCTCCCTGCAGGGAGTTGAGGCGCGCCTCGTCACGCGCGTTGTCCCAGATCTGACAAAGGCGTTCGAAGCGGTTAGACATGTCCTCAACCGCCGCTTCGTTGGTGATCTTTCCGGACAGCCAGCCACGCGCAGCGTCGCCGAAAATCGTGCGCCCGATCGCAAATCCCTTGACCAGCTGAAAGCGGGCTGCCTGAGCAAAGCTCTCGGCCAGTTGCTCTTCTGGTGCGTCGAGGCCAAGAACCACGATTCCGCGCGTGTAGGGATCGTTCTCCGTAATGGCCGCGCAGGCTTTCGACCAGGCGTCCAGTGAGGTCATCGGTTCCAGTTTCCACCAGTCCGGGTAAATGCCGAGTTCGTAGATGCGGCGGATGATCTGCGCGTTGGTATCGTCATTGACCGGAGCAACCTTGGAAGGAATGACCTCGAGCAGCAGTTCCAGCCGATTGCGCCGGCAGGCCGCGAACAGGCGCTTCAGGACGTCTTCCTGTTGCGCTCTCATGCCGCCGTCATCGTCCGGATGACAAAAACACAGCACCTTGACCACGTGTTCGGCCGGCCACTCGCTCAAACCACCGAAATCTTCACCGATTTCGGGTTCCAGGCTCAGCGGACGCGACGCCGGCCATTCAACCGGGTGCCCGATCCAGAGACCGGTTCCGGCGGCGCGGAACAGAGCGTCCTGGCCAAGGCGGCTGTCGCAGAGGATACCGTAGCCCGGCTGGCCACCGGCTACCTTCTGCGCCGCGTCCAGGCACAGATTCTTGAAGAAGCCGATATGTTCGTGGGTCACACCCGCCTCATCGGCCATCTGTTCGAGCTGGATGCGGTGGTCGAAGGCGAACACCCGCATCGTCGACCAGTCGCCGCCGTGAATGTAATGACGGTTCGTCGACCAGTGGATCTGCTCCAGTTCAGGATCCTTGCGCAGGGCCTTCGTCTTGACACCGCGCTTCAAAAAGAACTGGAGTTCTTCCCAGCTCGGATAGGCCGGCGTGCATCCGTGGCGGGAGACGGCAAAGGCACCGCAGGCATTTGCATAGGTGAGACTGGTGACCCAGTCCTCTCCGGTGATCCAGCCCTTCAAAAGGCCGGACATGAAGCCGTCACCCGCACCCAGCACATTGAACACCTCGATCGGGAACCCTGGTCCGGAAACACCGTCATCCAGCCGGTCAGGTATCTCGCCTTCAAACGCGGACGCGCCCATCGGCCCGCGCTTGCAGACCAGCGTCGCACCCGACACCTTGCGCACATTCCTAAGCGCCCCGATGGTATCGGTCGTCCCGCCCGCGATGTGAAACTCCTCCTCGGTGCCGACGATGAGATCGAACAGGTGCAGGGTCGACTGAAGTTTTTCCGTGACCTTTTCCGACGCGATAAACCGGTTTTCGCCGTCGCCGTGACCGGACAGGCCCCAGAGATTTGGCCGGTAGTCGATGTCAAGCGCGGTGCGGTCACCGTTCTTGCGCGCCAGTTTCAGCGCCTTAAGGACGGCCGCTTCCGTCTGCGGGTGGCTCAGGTGGGTTCCCGTCGCAACGACGGCCTTCGCCGAGGCAATGAAGTCAGGATCGATATCATCTTCGCACAGCGCCATGTCGGCACAGTTCTCGCGGTAGAAAATGAGCGGAAACTGTTCCTGGTCACGGATACCCAGAAGAACAAGCGCGGTGAGGCGCTCCCTGTCGGTGACGACACCGTGCGTGTCCACGCCGTGGCGTTCAAGTTCCTCGAGGATGAAGCGCCCCATGTGTTCATCGCCGACACGCGTGATCACGGCGGACTTCAATCCGAGACGCGCAGTTCCGGCGGCCATGTTCGTGGGCGAACCGCCGATATACTTGTTGAAGGACGACATGTCCTCGAGCCGGCCGCCGACCTGTGCGCCGTAAAGGTCGACCGAAGACCGGCCGATGGTGATGACATCGAGCTTTTTCACGTCAGTCTTCCATTTTTGAAGGGCCGTGGACTTTGCCTTGGCCCCGTGTCGAAACGGATGCGGGAGGCGTTCCTAAACGGTTCCTCCGAGGGATCCTTCGAGTTGTGCCATTTCCTGTCCGCCAGCCATGAGGTCCTGGAGCTGTTCCGGGGTGATCTCGCCGCGTTTTGCGGTTCCCAGTGTCTTGCCGCGGTTGAGGACGGTGAAGCGGTCGCCGACGGCAAGGGCGTGGCGGACGTTGTGGCTGATGAAGACGACGCCGACGCCCTGCTTGCGGACCTTGTCGATGGTGGCCAGCACGTTGGAGGTCTGGCGCACGCCGAGGGCGGAGGTGGGCTCGTCGAGGATGAGGACCCTTGCGCCGAAATAGACCGCGCGGGCAATGGCGACCGTCTGGCGTTCACCGCCCGACAGGGTGCCGACCGCCTGGTCGGGACCGCGCAGGTTGATGCCCATCTTGCGCATCTCCTCCATGGTGATCTCGTTGGCGCGGGTCACGTCGAAGCGCTTGGCCAGGCCGCGCCCCTTGGTCGGCTCACGGCCCATGAAGAAGTTGCGGGTCACGCTCATCAGCGGGATCATGGCCAGATCCTGGAACACGGTGGCAATGCCGGCCTCCATGGCATCGCGCGGGGTGGCGAAGCTGAGCGGCTTGCCTTCGAAGAAGATCTCGCCTTTCGTGGGCCGGTGCACGCCGGACATGGTCTTGATGAAGGTCGACTTGCCGGCGCCGTTGTCGCCGAGCAGGCAGTGGCACTCGCCGGGCCTGACGTCGAAGCTGACGCCGGCCAGGGCGATGATGTTGCCGAAGTGTTTCTCGATGTCGACCATGTGGATGATGGGTTCGAACTCGGGCGCATCGCCGTGATGGAACTTGGTGTCCTGGGTCATGTCAGCGCTCCCCCGTGACGCGCTTGCGGATCGCGTTGTTGAACAGAACGGCGATGAGCAGCATGGAGCCGAGGAAGACCTGGAACCAGTCCTGGTCGAAGTTGGTGTAGGTCAGGCCGATGACGACCATGCCGAAGATGATGGAGCCGAAGAAGGCGCCGATGGCCGAGCCGTAGCCGCCGGTCAGCAGACAGCCGCCGATGACGGCCGCGATGATGGCCTCGAACTCCTTCTGGAAGCCGCGGCGGGCATCGGTGGAGCCGGCATCCATGACGGTGATGATGGCCACCAGGGCGGCGCAGCAGGCGGTCAGCATGAACAGGGAGATCTTGACCCGGTTGACCGGAACACCGGAATTGGAGGCGGCGGTCTTGTCGCCGCCGGCGGCGAAGATCCAGTTGCCGACGGGCGTGCGCAGGAGGATGTAGGTCGCGATCAGGGCGATCAGGATGAACCAGAGGATCTCGACCGGAATGCCGGGAACCTTGGGCGCGCCGCTCTTGAAGGTGTCGACGATGCCGTTGGTGGCCAGCCAGTTGAAGAGACCGCCGAAGGCATCGCCGGAAAAGAACGGGGCGAGCCAGTCGCCCTCGACCGCATCGCGGACACCGCGCAGCTGGGTGGCGCCGCCGGTGGCCCACTTGAGGCCGACGAGGGACAGCCCGCGCAGGATGAACAGGAAGGCCAGGGTGACGATGAAGGAGGGCAGGCCCGAGCGGATCACGATGGTGCCGTTGATGGCGCCGACACAGGCGGAAAAGACGAAGGTGAGGGGAATGGCCAGCACCAGGGGCAGTCCCCAGGTGACGACGCAGGCGGCGAAGAACAGGCCGGCAAAGGCAACCATGGAGCCGATCGACAGGTCGAACTCGCCGCCGATCATCAGCATGGCGGCGCCGATGGCCAGAATGCCGAGCTGGGCCGCAGGGGTCATGAAGTTCATGATGCCGGACAGGCTGAACATGGCCTCGTCGGCGGTTGCCAGGAAAAACAGGGTGACAAGGATCACGCCCGCAATCGCGCCGAGTTCCGGCTTCTTCATGAGTTTGGAGAAGAACGATTCCTTCTTGACCCGTTCGTCTGCATCTGTCGGAGCGGCGTCGCTCATTGTTGCCTCCCTTTCATGGAAGGACGGCGCGCGGGCGCGCCGCCCCCTTGTTCTGTTTGTTATTTGCCCAGCGGCACGCGCTTAGCGGATGCCCTTGGCGGACAGATCGATCACCTGGGCCGCCTTGTCCTTGGTGACGAGGTTCGGACCGGAGGGAACGTTGCCGCCCGGCATCAGGCCGTAGGCCGCATTGTTGGCCAGGAACACGACCGGGAGATAGCCCTGCAGGAACTGCTGCTGGTCGATCGCGAAGGCGGCATCGCCGTCAACGATGGACTGCAGGAAGTTCGCGGACAGGTCGAAGGACGCCACGTTGAGGTCCCGGCCGGAGGCCTTGGCAGCGGCAACGGTCGGCTCACCGGCGGTGCTGGCACCCAGCGCCATGACCGTGTCGACGTCCTCATCGGACGACAGGGCCGCGGCCACCTTGGCTTCGATCTCGGCCGGATCGTTGGAGGTCGGCAGAACCGTCACCTCACCGCCGAAGCCCTTGGTGAAGCCTTCGCAGCGCAGGTCAAGCGCGACGTTGCCCACTTCGTGGTTCACGCACACGGCCTTCTTGCCGCCCATCTCGGCCAGCTTCTTGCCGGCCGCCTCGCCCGCGTCATACTCGGACTGGCCGACGTGAAGCGTCACGCCGAGACCCGGGGCAACATCGGAGCCGGAGTTCATCGAGATCACCGGAATGCCGGCCTCGACCGCACGCTGGATCGACGGCCCGAGCGCATCCCCATCGGGAATGGACACGACAAGCCCGTCAGGCTCCTGGTTCACGGCCGCATCGATCAGCTGGCTCATGGCCACCATGTCAAACGTCTCCGGAGCCCGGTAGTCCACATTCGCACCCGTGTGCTCGGCCGCAAGCGAAACACCGTTCTTCACAACAGACCAGAACGCATCATTCGCCTGACCATGCGACACAACAATGATGTCCGTCGCAAATGCGGGGGTTGTCAGAGCCATCGCACTGGCAACGACCACACCTTTTACGAAGTTTTTCATTTACTCACTCCTCCCGAGTGTTTTTTACAAACCAACCGCGGGATCGCGGTTCACTATCGGCCCTTGGCCGAATTCTATGCCGCCAGCCTCCTGAGCTCGGTGCCGGAAGCCGACAGCTGCGCTTCGACAATCTCCCTGAAATCCCGGCCCTTTGCCGGCGTGAACGGGTTTGGTCCGGGCGCATTCGTTTCCAGGATGATCGGCCCGCCGTAGCCAATGTCGCGCAAGGCTCCAAGCTGGGCGGCGAAATCGGTATGCCCCTGGCCGATGCCGCACCGGTTGCTGTCGGCGGCGTGATAGAGACCGATGCGGCCTGCACCGTGCCTGAGCGCGGCGGCCGGATCGTCTTCCTCGATATTCATGTGATAGGCGTCCGGCAGAAGCTTGAGATTGTCCGCCCTGACAGCGTCCAGCAGCGCACAGCCTTCCGCCACCGTGCGGATCTGATGGGTCTCGTACCTGTTGAGGATTTCGAACACGACGTCCAGGCCGCGCGCCCGGGCCATTGCGCAAATCCGGTCCACGGAGGCGGTCAGCAGATCGTCTTCTTCCTGCTGGCTCGCGACCGGTTTGATGCGGCCGACCTGTCCATGGCAGGAAATCAGCGGTTCTCCCAGATCGCCGGCCCAGTCCATCAGCCGGTCGTAGTAGTCGATGCCGGCCTTCCGGATATCGGCGTCGGGATGGGAGATATCCGCATCTGCCGGTGTGATCGAGAAGACTTCCAGGCCTTCGCCGTCCAGAACCTTGCGCGCACTGGCGGGGTCGAGGCCGTCAACATCGCCAAAAAGCTCGACCCCGTCCAGGCCGCTGCGCCTGACGCGCTGCGCAATTTTCGCAAGCGGGGCGTCGCCGAAAATCCAGGTACAGCAACCGATCCTGACGGTCATCGGCAAACCCTCGAGACACTGCTGCGCCGTGTTGCAGCCCATTCTGTCATCTGCGCATGCCCTCCCGGGCTCCCCCGGCGCGCCCAAGCGTTTTTACTCAGCCGGACCCGCTCTGAATTCTGATTTTGGAATTAATATTCTGTTTTTTCCTATTTGCAACAGAAATTTTCTGAAAAATCACTTTCCATTTCGTTGCGCCCCGACCGAAACGGCGAGGGTGATCGCGAGACACAGGCTGGCCGACAGGGCGCGGAAGGCGCCGACATCAAGTTCTGCGACCAGCAGCTGGATGGCCTTCAGCCGCGCCAGCGGACTGGTCACCACGTCGGTGATGGCGACGATATCCGCACCGGTCCCGCGCGCTTTCGCGGCGATATCGAGCGTCAGTTCCGTATAGGGTGCGAATGTGGCCGCAATGACCGCATCGTTGGGCCGGATCAAATGGTCCATGTTCATATTGGCGAGCCCGGAGTGAAGAATGGCGGGCACCTCCATTTTTTCGAAGGCATAGGCGAGGTAGGACGTGACCGGAAAGGCGCGCCGGAACCCGACAAGATGGATTGTTTCCGCCCGTGCCAGAACATCGACGGCTTGCTGCAGTGCACGCGGATCCACGGTGTTCGTCAGATTTTCCAGGGATGAGCGTCCGACATCGACAAATTCCGCCAGAAGCGCCGAGGGCGTGTCGGATCCTTGCTCCCGAAGCTGTTCCAGCCGAGTTGCATAGTCGGGCCATTTGTCGGAATAATCGGACCGGAACAGTTTCTGCATATGGGAGAAACCGGAGAACCCCATCTCCTGGCAGAAGCGCATGACGGCAGACGGTTGCACCGCTGCTCCTTCGGCGAGTTCGGCAATTGTCGAGACGGCCACCCGGTCCGGGTTGGCGGCTATGTATTGTGCGAATTGCTTCAGCCGCTTCGGGAGCTTTTCCGTGGTGCTTCCCAGACGCCGGAAGAAGGCGTCCATCGATTCCGGTGCGGGGCTGGCGGATACCGGATCGGGGTCAGGCTCACTCATGTCCGTCTTCTTTTCTTACTTGACACATTCCGTTGAAAGTGATTTTGGAATTTTTATTCTAAAATGGCAAGGTGGCAGTGAAGGCCATACGCGTACCGGAAACTTCGGGAGAGAGAGACATGACTGTAAGAATAGGATTGCTCGGAGCCGGCCGCATCGGCAAGGCACATGCGAAGGCGCTGTCTGCCACCGAAGGAGCGTCGCTGGTGGCCGTTGCCGATGTTTTTGCAGAAGCCGCCGAATCGCTCGCCGGTGCCCATGGTGCGCGGGTGAGCACGATCGATGAAATCGCCGCGGCGGACGACATCGACGCGGTGGTGATCTGTACGCCCACCGATACCCATGCCGATCTGATCGAACAGTTCGCCAGGGTCGGCAAGGCGGTCTTCTGCGAAAAACCGATCGACCTTTCCGTGGAACGGGTCAAGGCCTGCCTCGCGACCGTTGAAGAGCTCGGCGCAACGCTTATGATCGGATTCAACCGGCGCTTCGATCCGCATTTCAAGGCGGTCCGCGATGCGATAGACGACGGTCTCGTCGGCGATGTCGAGATGGTGCACATCACCTCGCGCGATCCCGGCCCGCCTCCCGGTACCTACATTCAGGTCTCCGGCGGGATCTTCCGTGACATGACCATTCACGATTTCGACATGGCGCGGTTTCTGCTCGGCGAGGAAGTGTCGACGGTCTACGCGACCGGCTCGGTTCTGGTGGACCCGGAGATCGGCAAGCTCGGCGACTATGACAGCGCGACGGTCGTGCTGACGACCGGGTCCGGCAAGCAATGTTCCATCTCGAACTCGCGCCGGGCCACCTACGGATACGACCAGCGGATCGAGGTGCATGGATCGAAGGGCGCGGTTGCCGCGGAAAACCAGCGGCCGGTCGGAATCGAAGTCGCGACGGATGCGGGTTTTGTGCGGCCGCCGCTGCATGATTTCTTCATGACCCGATATATCGATGCCTATGCTGCCGAGATTGCGGCGTTCGTCAAAGCGATCGAGACCAGGACGCCGCCGCATCCGTCCGGGGATGATGGGCTCAAGGCACTGCTACTCGCCGAGGCCGCGCTCAAGTCGGTGGCCGAACGCCGTTCCGTGGGCGTTGACGAAATCTGAGGCGCGCGCCTTGACGACCGTGCAGTACTTCCGGATCGCAACAAAGGATCACAGCAAATGGACAGCGTTGGCATCGGACTGATCGGCACCGGTTTCATGGGCAAGTGCCATGCACTTGCCTATGGCTCGGTGCGCGCCGTTTTCGGGGACGTCCCCGCGACGCGTCTGGAAGTTCTTTGCGACGTTCCGGCCGACAAGGCCGCGCGCCTTGCAGACCAGTTCGGCTTTGCGCGGGGAACGGATGACTGGCGGGATCTTGTCGCCGATCCAAAGGTCGACATCGTCTGCATCACGACGCCCAACAAGGTGCACAAGGACATGGCGATGGCCGCTCTTGCCGCCGGAAAGCACGTGCACCTGGAAAAACCGATGGCGCTCACGCTCGATGATGCCAAATCAATGCTGGCGCTGGCGCAAGAAACGGGCGCAAGGACGATCGTCGGCTACAATTACCTGCACAATCCGGCCTTCCGGCACGCGCAGAAACTCATCGCCGATGGCGCGATCGGGCGGATCGTACATTTCCGCGGAATGGTCGATGAAGACTATCAGGCAGACCCGGACCTCGCCTGGACCTGGCGGGCGACAAAGGCCGACGCGGGTCTGGGTACCCTCGGCGATCTCGGCTGTCACGTGATCTCACTGGCAACGGCTCTCGCCGGGCCGGTCGAAAGCCTGATCGCGGAAACCAGGACTGTCCATGTCACGCGGCCGATGGGAGACGGATCGAGCGAGCGGCGCGAAGTCGAGAACGAGGACATCGCTTCGGCTTTGCTGACCTTTGAAAACGGTGTGCACGGTGTTGTTTCGACATCGCGCAGCGCGTGGGGACGCAAGAGCTACATCGGTTTCGAAGTGCATGGAACCGAAGGCATGATCACCTTCGACCAGGAACGCATGAACGAGTTGCGGCTATACCAGAACCGTGGCCCGCTCGCGGAGCAGGGCTTCAAGACGCTATTAACGGGGCCGGCCCATCCGCCATATGGCCAGTTCGTGCCTGCCGCGGGGCATCAGCTCGGTTTCAACGATCTGAAGGTCATCGAGGTTCACGAGTTCCTGAGTGCGATCTCGGAAGACCGGGAAGCGGTGCCGTCCTTCAGGGAAGCGCTCCACTTCGAAGCCGTCATTCACGCGATCGCGGAAAGCGGCGAAACGGGGCAGAGGGTTCAGGTCGGCCGCATCTGATCTTCGGGGAGCGTCTCGCTCCAAATCCTGAGTTCGTCCAGGAATTTCAGGGCGGTCCGGCCGAATTCCGTTATCTCGTACTGCACCGTTACAGGCGCCGTCCGCAGCACGTTCCGTGATATCAGGCGGCGCGCTTCCAGCTGTTTCAGGCGCTCCGCGATCATCTTCTTGCTGGCGCCGCCGAGCATGCGCGAGAGGTCGTTGAAGCGGACCGGCCCGTCCTTCAGGTGCCACAGGATCGACCCGGTCCATTTGCCGCCGAGAATGCGCATGCCGCGCTCGATCGGACACGGTTCGGTGCAGGCTTCCAGAACAATTCTGCTCCTGCCGACCGTTGCAAGGCGTCCCGTCATTGCCGATCTCCAATTTCTTTTCAGGTTACAAAAAGTATACTGGTTGATTTTTGTTACCTTGTCCCTCATCTCTTGGCGGAAATCAACATGAAGCTGCTGCTGCGGCGGCAGGCAAGCCGGGAGGTCGAGCACACCATGGCAAAAGTCCTGATCATCAAGGGCCACCAGACTCATCCGTTTTCGGGAGGGACGTTGAATGCCGCAGCCTGATATCCACCTTTACACCGCCGCCACCATGAACGGCTACAAGCCGGTGATCTTCCTGGAGGAGGCGGGTGTTCCCTATGACCTGACCTTCATCGACTTCGCGAAGAAGGAGCAGAAGGCACCGGACTACATGAAGCTCAATCCGAACGGCCGCATCCCGACGATCGTCGATCGGGGCAATGATGACTTCGCGGTTTTCGAAAGCGGGGCGATCCTCTGGTACCTTGCCGAGAAGTACGGACAGTTCCTGCCTCAAGACCCGAAGGCGAGATCGGAAACGCTGCAGTGGCTCATGTTCCAGATGGGCGGGATCGGCCCGATGATGGGGCAGGCGATGTATTTTCAGCGGATCGCGGCTCCGAACGGACAGGAAGAACCCTTCTCGATCAAGCGCTATGTCGACGAGACGCGCCGCCTGCTGGAAGTGCTGAACACCCGGCTTGACGGCCGTGAGTGGCTGGCGGGGGATGCCTATACGATTGCGGATATGGCAACCTATCCCTGGGCGCGCGCCTATGTCTGGGCGAAGGTGTCCGTGGACGGTCTCGACCACCTCAGGGCATGGTTCGACCGGATCGATGCCCGCCCGGCGGTCCGCAAGGCGCTGACGATACCGAAGGCGCAGCCGGCCTTCTGGGGACAGGCGGACGAAACTGAATTCCTGAAAGAAAATGCGGCGCGTTTTGCCAGCGACGTAAAGGACGCGTAACCTCTTCGGGAGAGGGGCCTCCTCCGGCAACCTGAGCCGCATGGCCGGTGACGGAGCGGGCAAGACGTCAGACCCTCATCGCGGGATGCAGGCCTTGCGGTCTTCGCCGCGATGAGGACAGACTTGTTTTCAACCGGGCGGCAAAGCCGCCCGGTGTCAATTGGGCGGACGGGGGAACTCTTGGCCAAGGTACTGGTACTATTCGCACATCCGAGACCGGACAGGTCGGAGGTCAATCTCCCGATGTTCGAAACGGCGCAGGGGGTGCAAGGTGTCACCGCCGTTGATCTTTATGCGCGTTATCCGGACTTCAATATCGATGTCGATGCCGAACAGGCGCGTCTCACCGAGCATGACGTCGTCATTTTTCAGCACCCGCTCTACTGGTATTCCGCACCCTCGATCATGAAGGAATGGCAGGATCTCGTCCTGGAATACGGGTTTGCCTACGGACAGCACGGACACGCGCTCGATGACAAGGTGTTCCTGAACGCGGTGACGACAGGTGCCAAGTCGGCGGCCTACTCGGAAGAGGGCATGAACCACGCGGACCTGCGCAGCCTGCTGGCCCCGTTTGAAAAAACCGCCGATCTGTGCCGGATGACATATCTCGCGCCGTTTGTTCTGTTCGGTGCCGGGCGGGCGGTGGAAGAGGGGCGTCTCGATGTGCATCGCAACGCCTATGACGACCTGCTGAAAGCGCTGGTGGCCGAGCGGCTGGACCTAGAAAAGGCGGCCCGGGCCGACGTTCTGACCGAAGACCTTTACGATTTTCTTCTCAAGGGGGAGCCGGCCTGATGGAGCTTCTCAGCGACGCATTCGTCTATCTGTGCGCGGCCGTCATCGCCGTGCCGATCGCCAACAGGCTCGGTCTCGGCTCGGTCCTGGGATACCTGATTGCCGGCGTTGTCATCGGGCCGGTGCTCGGGATCGTCGGGTCCGAAACCACGGAGGTGCAGCATTTTGCCGAATTCGGCGTGGTGATGATGCTGTTCCTGGTGGGCCTGGAGCTGCAACCCGCCGTGCTCTGGAAGATGCGCAAGCAGCTGATCGGCCTCGGTGGGCTGCAGGTCGTCGGCACGACTGCCGTCTTTGCCGGGATCGCGCTTGCCTTCGGCCTTGCCTGGCAGGCGGCCCTTGCGCTCGGCATGATCCTCGCCCTGTCCTCGACCGCCATCGTTCTTCAGACCCTCAATGAAAAAGGCTGGCTCAAGACCCAGGGCGGACAGAGTTCCTTTTCCGTGCTCCTGACCCAGGACATTGCCGTGATTCCGATGCTGGCGATCCTGCCGCTTCTTGCAGTTGGCCACGCCACCGGCGGCGGCGTGGCGCATTCGGACGGCCATGGGGGACACGAAGGTGGCGGCGCGCATGGCGGCGAGGCACTCGCCGCGCTGCCCGGTTGGGCCCAGGCGCTGGTGATCATCGCCGTCATCATCGCGATCATCGTCGCCGGACGGCATCTGCTCAGACCCGTATTCCGGTTCATCGCCGAAGCGCATTTGCGCGAAATCTTCACCGCAACCGCGCT
This sequence comes from Roseibium sp., assembly GCF_965229775.1. GTDB lineage: Bacteria > Pseudomonadota > Alphaproteobacteria > Rhizobiales > Stappiaceae > Roseibium. The sequence goes on along the minus strand of NZ_OZ245929.1, from coordinate 785,291 downwards.
CCTCCTGGTGATCGGGATCGCCCTCCTGATGGATTTCGTCGGCCTGTCTCCGGCACTCGGAACCTTCCTCGCGGGGGTCGTTCTTTCAGACAGCGATTACCGGCATGAGCTTGAGAGCGACATCGAACCGTTCAAGGGCCTGCTCCTCGGGCTGTTTTTCCTGACCGTCGGCGCGGGGATCGATTTCAATCTCCTGTTCGGGGCACCGGTCACCATCTTCGGGCTGGCGCTGGGGCTGATGGCCGTCAAGTTCGCGCTGTTGTTCGCCCTCGGTACGCTGTTCCGCCTGGATGGTCCGGACCGATGGCTGTTTGCGCTCGGGCTGGCGCAGGCCGGTGAATTCGCGTTCGTGCTGTTCGGCTTTGCCAGCAGTTCCGGCGCGCTCGAGCAAAGCCTGCTGCAGACGATGACGCTTGTCGTTGCCATCTCGATGCTGCTGACACCTGCGCTGTTCATCCTCTATGAAAAGGTGATCGCGCCAAGGGCCGCGGCCCGGTCGGACCGGGAGCCGGATGTCGTCGACAGCAAGGGCCGCGTGGTGATCGTCGGCATGGGGCGCTTCGGCCAGATCGTCGGGCGGCTCCTACTGACCAGCGGTTATGACGTCGTCATTCTGGACCACGATCCGCAAACGGTCGAAAATCTCAGCAAGGTCGGCATCCGGACGTTTTATGGCGACGCCACGCGGCCCGATCTTCTGCACACGGCCGGCGTCGGCGAGGCGGATCTCTTCATCGCCGCGATCGATGACCGGGACAAGCAGACGCTCGTGGTCGAACACGTCGCCAAGACCTATCCGAAGGTCAAGATCCTTGCGCGGGCACGCGACCGCCACCATGTCTACGAACTGGAAAATGTCGGTGCGCATGTGGCTGAACGCGAGGTTTTCGAAGGGGCGCTGGCGCTTGGAAAGCAGGCGCTCGTCGAGCTCGGAAGCCATCCGTTCCGGGCGCAGACCAAGGCGAAGGAGTTCCGCAATCACGACTTCGCGATGCTTGATGACCTTCGCGAGAACTACAATGACGGCGGCGTCGACAAGTCCTATCTCGATGCCATGCGCGCGCATGCGGAAACGCTGTTTGACATCATGAAGGTCGACCGTGGCGAAGAACGCCACGAACGCACGGAACGGGGCTGGAACCCGCCTCCGAAGAGCGATGCGACCCTGGGACTGACGCCGGAAGGAGAAGACAATCGTGGCTGACATGGCTGACCTCGACTTGGAAAACGTTCTGCAGATCGACATCGTGTCCGATGTCGTCTGTCCCTGGTGCATCGTCGGCTTCAAGCAGCTGGAAGCGGCAATTGCGCAGACAGGGGTTTCCGCCGCCGTAAAATGGCATCCGTTCGAGCTCAATCCGGACATGCCGGACGAAGGAGAGAACCTGCGTGAGCACATCATGCGCAAATACGGGACAAGCCGGGAGCAGTCCCAGGAAGCGCGCGAGCGCCTGACCGAAATCGGGTCGGGTCTCGGTTTCGATTTCCGCTTCACGGACGACATGCGCATGGTGAACACGTTCAAGGCGCATCAGCTCATTCACTGGGCGGCCAGTGAGGGCAAGGAGCATGCGCTGAAAATGGCGCTGTTCGAAGCCTATTTTCAGGCGCGGAAAAACCTGAACGAGAACGAGGTCCTTGCCGGCGTCGCGGCAGCTGTGGATCTTGATCGTGCCGAGGCACTGAAAGTGCTGGAAGACGGCCGCTACGCAGACCAGGTGCGCCAGGAGGAAACCTTCTGGACGCAGAACGGAATTCACGGCGTACCCGCCGTCATCTTCGAGCGCCGCCATCTCGTGTCCGGGGCACAGGGCGTCGACAACTACACGGCGATCATCCGGCAGCTTACGAACGGCGAGGCGGCCTGACGCGGTGACCAGAGCCGCAGGCGAGACGGTGTGGATCTACAAAGGCGTGGGTTCAAGATTGCAAGGAGAGCCTCAGGCAATATTCAGGGAGGCGACAGCGGCCTCCCTCTTCCGCCTGTGATTGTCATTCCGGCTGGAGCGAAGCGGAAGGCCGGAACCCAGTATTCGCTTGTCGATGTGTCTTTTCCAATCGCCTGCTGCCCGGAATACTGGATCCCGGTCTTGCCGCTCGTGCGGCAAACCGGGATGACAATCTCTTGGAAAAACCGGTATCCCTATCTACAGCTCAGGCGGCGTTGGAGTTGACCGCGTCACAGGTGTTCGAACAGGACCCCGGCGGCCTCGATCCGGCCGGCGGGCGTATCTGCCGGCGCAGAGCCGTAGTTTGTCCAGATCCTGAGATCACCAGCGTCGCGGCAGCGCACGCCGCCGGCGAGATCCATTGTCGGAATGCGGGCCTTGCCGCACAGATCCTTGAAGAGGCGTGTCCAGGCCGCGTCATCGCACCAGCCGCCGACATAGGTCAGGTTGTCTGAGCGCATGACGGCGGCCTGGCCGTCTTCCAGTTCGAAAACGACGTCGGCGGATCCTTCCAGCTCTTCCCGGTAACCGACGAAATGGCCACCGCCCTTGAGCGGCATCGGCATGTCGGGGCGCGTGCTTTCAACGCGGGCAACGGTCACGTCGAGATCCGGCATGTCCGGCGGCAGCGGGACCGGGATGATCATGTCGGCATTGCGCGCGGCGGAGCGCGGTCCGAGCGCGATCTCCGCGTCTGTTTCGGCAAGTGCGCGCTTCAGGTCCTGGGGCATGTAGATCATGCCGGGGGCGGCCACGATGCCGTAGCCTGCAAAATCACGTGTCTGCGCCCGCAGGATATCGACCGAGAGGCCCAGTTTGCGAAGCGCCCGGTAAGCGTCGAAGACGACCTGAAAATAATTCAGCCCGGCGCCGTGCGGCTGGGTCGCCCAGGCAAAGTCCGCATCGTAGTCGAAGACGAGGGCGACCGGCGCTTTATGAACGGCAACAACGCCTGCGTTGCGCAGTTCGTCGGCCACCTGACGGGCCTCGATGAGAGCCGGTGCGTCGGCATTGTCGGGGCGGAGCATGCCGGCATGCATCTGCTCCTGCGCAAACGGGGCCTGCCGCCAGCGGAAATAACAGACCGCTTCCGCTCCATGCGCGTAGGCTTCCCAGGCCCAGAGGCGCATCATGCCGGGCAGGGGTGCGGGATTGTACGGCGCCCAGTTGACCGGGCCCGGCTGCTGTTCCATGACCCACCAGCGCCCCTTGCCGACGGACCGGTAGAGATCGTGGTGAAAGGCCTGAAAATCGGGATCGCCCTGGCGCGCATAGGCACGCTGGTGCGCGGCATCCGCACCGACGCGATCCTCGAGGAAACCGAGCGGGTAACTGTCCCAGGTCGCGATGTCGAGGTCGTCGCCCACCTTGAAGTGGTCGAACTCGGTGATCCGGCCCATGAAATTGTGGCTGACCGGCGCGTCCGAATGGGCCCGGATGATTTCGACCTGGCGCCTGTTGAAGCTTGCCACCTGATCGGAGGAAAACCGCCGGAACGCAAGCGTGTGCGACGGGTTCGGCTCGGTGACCGTCAGGTTGGGCAGTCCGATCTCGTCGAACGCGCGGTAGTCCATCGACCAGAAGACGTTGCCCCAGGCGCGGTTGAGCGCCTCAATGGTTCCATACCGGTTTTCGAGCCAGGTTCTGAAGGCAGCGAGCGCGGCGGCAGAATAGGAAAGCGTGGTGTCGTGACAGCCGTATTCATTGTCGGTCTGCCAGGCGCCGACATGGCTGTTCCTGCCATAGCGTTCGGCAAACAGCCTGACGATGCGGTCGCACTCTTCGCGATAGCCTTCATGGGAAAAGCAGTAGTGGCGCCGGGATCCGAAGCCGCGTTCCTTGCCGTCCGCGTCCAGTGCGACCATGTCTGGATGTTTCGCGACAACCCATCGCGGCGGGGTCGCCGTGGGCGTGCCCAGGACAACCTTCAGACCTGCCTTTCCGAGCACATCGATCGCCCGGTCAAGCCACTCGAATCTCAGATCGCCGGGAGCGGGTTCCAGCCTGGACCATGCGAATTCGCCGATACGGACCCAGGTGAGGCCCGCGTCCACCATGCGCCGGGCATCGGCTTCCCACATCTCCTCCGGCCAGTGTTCCGGGTAGTAGCAGGTTCCAAGCGTACGCTTCATGTTAGAGCCCTTTTGAACAATACGGGGCCATTCGGCCCGGACTGCAGGAACATTCGTCCGGTTGGTTGGCATCCAAATGTATTCAAAGAATGACGCGGTGTTCCGGCTGACCGACAGCGGCTGTCTGCGCGAAATAGGTCTGGCCCTCGACCGTCCCGTCCAGCCCTTCGGCAGCCGTGGTGGCGAAGAGCGTGCCGAGATCGGCGCCACCGAAAGCCGGGCAGGACACCTGATGCGCAGTGAAGCCGATTTCCTCCACGAAACTGCCGTTGGGCGCGTATCTGGCAACCCGGTTCGCGCCCCATTGTGCGTTCCAAAGATGACCGTCCGCGTCGATGACGGCCCCGTCGGGATTGAGACCCTCCTGCGACAGGTCAGCAAAGAGCGTCGGTGTGCCGTCCGGCCAGCCGTCGGCATCCAGGGCGACCTGCTGAATGGATCTGGTTGCCGTATCGGCAAAATAGGCGGTCCGGCCGTCCGGAGAGAAACAGATCGCATTGGAGATGGTGATGCCGCTGTAGAGCCGTCGCAGCTCGCCTCTGTAGTAGCGGTAGATCGACCCTTTGCCCTGTTCGGCATTGAACCCCATCGTCCCGATCCAGAAGCCGCCCTTCGGGTCGGCGCGCCCGTCATTCGAGCGCGTCACCGGGTCGTCCGCTTCCAGGTCGCAGAGCTTTGTCTGTGCCTCGGTGTCGAGATTGAACAGGAACAGCCTGCTCGCGCTTGCGATGATCAGCTCCGACTTGCTGACCCAGCCCGCCGCGGAAACACACTCGTCGAATTCCCAGCTGCCGGCCTTGCCGTTCTCGCGGGTCATCAGCTGCTTGCTCAGGATGTCGAACCAGAACAGCTGTTGCCGCTCGGGGTGCCAGAGCGGCCCTTCACCGAGCACGCAGCGGCGCTCGTCAAACACGTTGCTCATGCCAGTTTATCCAGTTGCCGACGTGGCGGCGTCATAGGCCTCGACGATCCGCTCGGCCCGGTCCTTGACTTCCGCAACCGTCAGACCCGGCTTGAAGAGAGCGGTTCCGATCCCGAAGCCGGTCGCGCCGGCTGCAAGCCAGGCGCCGAAATTGTCGGGACCGGCCCCGCCGACCGCGTAGGTTGGAGTTCCCTTGGGAAGAACGGCAAGCACGGCTTTCAAGCCGTCCGGCCCGATCAGCGAGGCCGGGAAAAACTTCAATCCGTCCGCACCGTTGCGCAATGCCGTGAAGCACTCGCTCGGCGTCATGACGCCGGGGAAGGACAACATGTCTTCCGCCTTTGTTGCCAGGATGACGTCCGGATTGCAGTCCGGCGACACGATGAGGGTTCCGCCGGCCGCCCTGACCTGAAGCACCTGATCCGCGGAGAGCACGGTGCCGGCGCCGATCTCGGCGCGGCCGGCAAAGGTCTTTGCCATGGCCTCGATGCTCTTCAGCGGTTCGGGCGAGTTCAGCGGCACCTCGATCCGGGTGATACCTGCATTCAGGATGCACTCGGTGACGGGCAACGCCTCCTGGGTGGTCACGCCCCTCAAAATGGCAATCAGATTTCGGCTCATCAGGAAACCTTCGAATATGTTGAATGTGCCAGCGCGAGGCCGTTCAGCGTGATGGAGGCCGCGTCCAGCATCGATGCGGTATGCCCGAGTTTGCCCAGGGCTGCGTGATAGGCCTTTGCGATGTGATCGCTGCCCAGAAGAGACACGGACGCCAGGTCGAAGTCATCCCTGACGGCTGCGATTTCCGCGCCGATCAGAAGACCGGAGAGACGGCCCCTAGCGGTATCTGCAGGCATGCCCGAGACGAGACCCGATGCACGAATGCCGAACAGGCTTGCGGCAAGGGCCTGCGGGCGCTGCGTGACCTCATGAACGGCGTTTTCGAACGCGGTCTCGTCAAGTTCGGGGGAATCGACACTGTGGCGCAAGACCGATTGCCGTGTCAGGAGCGCAAAGAGTTCGCCGCTCATGCAGGTTCTGAAGTGCTCGACAACCCCGTTTCTCATGGCAACCCACTTGGTGTGCGTGCCCGGCAGACAGAGCGTTCCCGAATGACCGGCGTTTGCCGCGAGGAAACCGGCTATCTGTGTTTCTTCGCCCCTCATGACGTCGGCGGGGTCGGCCTGCTTGATGCCGGGAAGGATATGGACGTCAAGGCGGCGATCGGCCGTTTCCACGATGGTCGCGTCCTTGAGCTCCGGGGGCGTGCAGGGTGTGGACTTGTAAGGCGCTTCCGCCCAGCCCTGGCGTGAGCCGGCCATGCCGCAGACAATCACCGGGGTTTCGACGCCCGGGACGAGAATGTCATCGATGAGCGTCAGCAGTGTCGGTTCGAATTCGTCACGGGCAAGACTGCTCATGCCTTTGCCGGATGTGCGGTGGGCCAACACGTCGCCACGAGAATCAAGCGCCCAGACGCGCAGATTGGTTGTGCCCCAATCCACTGCGATCCAGTCCGCTTTTGCCTGAAGGCTCATCCCGTCACCACTACTCCGCCGTCAACCACGAGCGATTGTCCGGTCATTCCACGGCTGGTCTTTGCCGCAAGGAACAGCACCGGGTCAACCATATCTTCCGGCGACAGCTCGAATTTGAGACACTGCCGGTCGATATGCGCGGCGAGGGCCTCCGGTGTCACCCAGAGATCTTTCTGTCTTTGCGTCAGAACCCAGCCGGGTGCGATTGCATTGACGCGGATGTTGTCCGGGCCGAATTCCCTCGCGAGGCTGCGTGTCATGCCGTTGATGCCGGAATTGGCGGTCGTGTAGGCCGCATAACCGGCGTTGCCCATCATGTAGGAAATCGACGTGAAGTTCACGATCGAGCCGCCACCGGCGGACCGCATGCCCGAAATGACATGCTGGCAGGCAAAGAAATACGCCTTGAGATTGATCGCCTGGGACCAGTCCCAGAAATCCTCGTCCACGTCCTCGGTGGCGTGGCGCTTGTCATTGGCCGCGTTGTTGACGAGAACCGTGATCGGCCCGTGCGCCTCGGCAGCCTTGTCCATGGTGCCTTTCAGCTCGGCGATGTTGGATATGTCGCACGGCTGATAGAAGGGGCGGTTGGAGTGCCGGCGTTCCATCTCGTCGCAGAACTCGCTCGCATCCGAGCGCTGGACGAAGGCAACGCGCGCGCCCTGCGCCAGAAATCCGCTCGTCAGGGCGGCACCGATTCCCGAGCCGCCTCCGGTGATGAAGACCGACCTTCCCTTGAGGTCCGGATAGTTTGCGTGCATCAGACGCTTCCTCTTTTCGTGTCGCGTCCGCCCTTGTCCAGGGCCGTGCGACGTCATTCCGTGTTATTGCCGGTGGCCTTCAATCACCCAGATCGTTTCCGGGAACCGCCAGGGCAGGATGAGTCCGTGTGACATCAGGTACTGCCCGCTCACGTCCAGTTCCTTTTCCTTCAGGAGCGGTGCGCCGCGGGACAGCCCGGGCGCATCTTGGCGATTGATAAGGCTGATCCTGTAGCGCGCCTCCGCGTCGAGACCCGTCAGGCGCAGCGGTTGCTGCAGGATCGGGTCCGAGGCGCGCAAGAGCGCTGCGAACACCACGAACCTGGCGCCATCCTCGGCCAGTTGCTGTTCCGCGACAACGGCCGGGTCGGACGCGTCAAGCCGCAATATGTCGGCCCGCATCATCCAGTCCCGGTTCGCCTTCCACCAGCCGGTGACCTCCTTCAGGGTCGCAATCTCGCTGTCGGACAACTCGCGCGGGTCCATCTCGAAGCCAAGGTGCCTCTGGGCAGCCGTCCAGGCGCGCAGCCTGATGTCGAGCGTGCGCCCGGAGGTGTGACTGACACGCGGCCCGACATGGGACCCGGTGACGGACGCCGGCAGGAACAGTGCAGCCTCGTGCTGAATGCGTTGGCGTTCAAGGGCGTCGTTGCTGTCGGAAAGCCATACTCTCTGTGTACGTTCGAGGATGCCGAAGTCGATCCTGCCGCCGCCGGATGCACAGCTCTCGATTTCGACGTGGGGGAAGTCGGCGCGCAGCCTGTCGATCAGTGCATAGACGCCCTCGGTCTGGGCCGCGTCGACAACGGGAAGAACCCGGTTGTGATCCCACTTGATGTAGCCGATGTCATTCTGGGCAAGGGTTGCCGAGATGCAGTCGTAGAGATAGGCGCGCACGTCCTCGCGCGCCATGTCCAGAACGAGCTGCTGGCGTCCCCTTACCTGGTCCAGCGGACCGAGGACCCAGTCCGGACGGCTCCTGAACAGGTCGCTGTCCTCGTTGATCATTTCAGGCTCGAACCAGATCCCGAATTCGAGGCCGAGCGCTTTGACATGATCGATCAACGGGGTCAGTCCGTCGGGGTATTTCCGTTTGTCGATACCCCAGTCACCGAGAGAAGACGTGTCGTCGTCCCTCAGTCCGAACCAGCCGTCATCTAGGACAAAACGCTCGGCCCCCAGGCCCGCCGCCCTGGTTGCGATCGCCTTCAGTTCTTCCAGGTCGTGGTCGAAATAAACCGCTTCCCAGCAGTTGTAATGCACGGGACGTGGCTGTCTCGCACCGACCACGATGTGGTCGCGCAGATGTCTCTGGAAGCGGACAGCCGCACCGTTGAAACCCGCGCCGGAATAGGTGGCATAGAGCGGCGCTGTGCTGAAGCTGCGATCCCTTTTCATGCTCGCCGACGCGTGTCCGAACTGAACCTGACGTCTGCCGTCGGCGAGTTGTTCGGCAACCATCCGATGTCCGCCCGACCAGCCATAATGGAATGCATAGGCCTCGCCGGAGGTGTTGCAGGTCCGGCCGGAACAGGCAATCAGTCCTGGAAAATGGGCGTGGTCCGATCTGCCGGTCCTGTTGTCGCGCGTCCGGGCCCCCGGGGCAAAAGGCAGCCTTCGGGTCTGGAACTCCGCGCACCAGCGGCCCGAGAACTCGATCATGTCGCCGATATGGGCCGGGACCTGGAAGACGGGTGCCGCCAGCCAGTCGACAGTGATCTCGCGTGCACTTTCCAGACGGGTCTGCATCCGGAACAGCGATGTTCCGGGTGTCAGAGACAGATCGAGGACGAGACAGAGTTCAAGGTCGGTGTCGGTGTAGACCAGGATCAGACCGTGTTCCAACACGGTTTCGCTCTCGAAGCGGAACCTTGGCAAAAGGGTCCGGCCTTCGGCGTCACGTCCAGTCAGGCCGACCTGGCCGGGGAAGGTCTGCGAGGCTTCCGGACAGAGACTGATCGGAGCGTTTCTGTCCACCATGCCGCCGGTGACATCGGTTGCCGATGCCGCCGCCAGCGACGGCAGGTCTTCGTGTTCGGGAAGAGGCGGGCCCCAATAAACCGCCTCGGGCAGGCCATCTCCAAAGCTGGCGAGAACCAGGCTCTGATGAGAATCGCCAAGATGCCAGGTCTTCGCCTGCATTCCCAAGACTCCCGCACTCTCTCTTGTGTCCAGACCGGCCTTTCGGAGGCCGATCATTTCACAGCCCCGAGTGTCAGACCGGCAATGAAGTGCCGTTGCATCAAAAAGAACATTGCGACCGGCGGCAACGCGGCAACGATGGAGCCTGCGCTCATCAAGTGATACGCGGCACGGTACTGCGCGTTGAAGGAGGTGATCCCCGCGGTGACAGGCTGGCTTTCGACACCCTGCGTCAGCACGATCGCCCAGAAGTAGTCGTTCCAGATGAAGGTGAACATGAGCACCGCAAGAGCCGCGATCGCCGGTTTCATCAGCGGCAGGACCACGAACCAGAAGATCCGCCATTCCGAGATGCCTTCAACCCGCGCCGCCTCGATGAGCTCGAAGGGGAGTGCGCGGATGAAGTTGCGCATGAACAGGGTGCAGAACCCGGTCTGGAACGCGACGTGGAACAGGACGAGGCCGGTGATCGTGTTGTAGAGACCCAGCTGCAGCGTCAGGTCGCGGACCGGCACCATGAGGATCTGGAACGGCACGAAGTTGCCGGCGACGAACATGAAGAAGATCCAGATATTCGCCTTGAACTTGTAGATGCCGAGCGCGAAGCCGGTCATGCAGGAGAGCGCCACCGCACCGATCACCGTCGGGATCGTGATCTTGAACGAATTCAGCAGGTATTGCGGCATGTCGGATGCCGTGAACACCAGCCAGTAGTTGGTGAAGCCCTTGAACTCGGAGGGCCATCCCCAATAGTTCGCGTTGGCGAAATCGGAATCCGGCTTGATGGAAAAGATGGCGACGGCGATGAGCGGCAGCAGCCAGAGGATCAGCGCCAGCGGAAGGAAGGCCTGATACGTGACCTGCCAGGAGCGCGGTGTGCGTTCGATCGGTGTCGGAAACATCTCAGCGCGCCTTTTCTTCTTTATACATCGACCACAGGAAGTAGGCGATGAAGGCCAGCATGATCAGGAACAGGACGACGGCAATCGCAGCGCCATAGCCCATGCGGAACCCGTATTCGGACAGGGCGACCTCGAACATGTAGAAGCTGAGAACGCGGCTGGCGCCGAACGGGCCGCCGTTGGTCATGACCGAGATCAGGTCGAACGAGCGCAGCGCGCCGATGATCGTGACAACGAAGGCGATGAAGGTGGCGGGGCGCAGCTGCGGCACGATGATGTACCAGAGCATTTTCCAGCCCTTTGCCCCGTCGAGACGACCGGCTTCGATCTGCTCCGGGTCTACCGCATTCAGACCCGTCAGGTAGAGGATCATGCAATAGGCGGTCTGCGGCCAGAGACCGGCAACGATGATGCCAACCGTCACCCAGTTCTCGTCGCCGAGCACGTTCATCGGTGGCAGTCCGATGGAGCCAAGCAGAACGTTGAGGATGCCGAAGGTCGGATCGTAGAACCACGTGAACACGAGACCGACGACGACCTGGGAGATGACGAACGGGAAAAAGAACAGGGACTTGTAGAGCCGTATTCCGGTAACCGTCTGGTTCAGGAACAGGGCGATGAACAGGCCGGCCGGGATCGCAAGAAGATACAGCAACAGCCAGATGACGTTGTTTTTCAAAGACGTGTAGAACGCCTCGTCCCAATAGAGTTCTTCGTAGTTGTAGAGACCGACATATTCCGCCTTGCCGAGCCCGTCCCACTCGTAGAGCGACAGGTTGAAGGACTGGAAGATCGGGAAGATCACATAAAACAGGAAGAACAGGATTCCTGGAGCCAGAAACAGCCAGGGTGTCAGCTGCTGCTGGTTTCTGTGCCACCACGAGCTCTGGTGGTCTTGGGCAACGGACTCTTGGGCCATGTTTGCCTCTTCAGGATTTGGCTACCGGGACCTTTTCAAGAAGGACAGGGTGCACGGGCACCCTGTCCGGTTCCGAGACGCGGAACTTACTTGTAGATGCGCTCACGGGCGCGATCCAGACGGGCCAGGATCTTGTCCAGGTTGTCCGGCTTAACCATGAATTCCTGCAGGCCTTCCATGGCGACCTTCGCCATTTCAGCCGGTGCGTCACGGTCGAAGAACTGGGCAACACCACCAGGAGAGTTGGTGGACAGCATCTCGAAGCCCTCGACGAGGAACTTGTCGTCGTCAACCGAAGACTGGGCATTGACCGGCAGCTGGCCGAGGTTCTTGCCGTTGTTGATTTCGGTCTGAACGTCGGGAGACACGACGAAGCGCAGGAACTCGCGGGCCGCTTCCTTGTTCTGGGCATTTGCCGGAATGTGGAAGGTGTCGGTCGGAGCGTCTTCCGCCTTTTCGATACCCGGCGTGATTTCGACGAACTGGTAGAAATCGAGCTGGTCGTCGCTCAGGCCGGCGTCACGCAGAGGCGCTACCGCGAAGTTGCCCATCAGATAGGCCGCTGCATCGCCCTGGACCATGAACGGCAGGGCTTCCTGCCAGCTGTAGGTCTGGTGGTTGTCGATGAACGCGCCCATGTCGATGAGTTCGCGCCAGTTGGCAAAGGTCTTGCGGACTTCATCGGACTGCCAGGACGCCTTGCCCGTCAGCAGGTCCATGTGGAAGTCGAAACCGTTCGTCCGCATATTCAGGTAGTCGAACCAGCCGCCTGCGGTCCAGAGGAACTTGGTGCCGATCGTGTAGCACTTCTTGCCGGCATCGATGATCTTCTGGCAATTGGCTTTTTCTTCTTCCCACGTCGCCGGCTCGCTCAGGCCGAGTTCGTCGAAGATGTCTTTGCGGTAGTAAACGCCCCACTGATAGTAGGTATAGGGCACGCCCCACTGCTTGCCGTCGATGGTCATCGCGCCCTTGGTCGATGCCAGGTTGTCGGCGATCGCGGGCTCGGCCCAGAGATCGGAAACATCTTCGAAGAGACCTGCCTCGACATAGGGACGCATGCGGTTGGCAGCGTACCAGGTCGCGACATCAGGCGCATTCGCAGTCAGGAAGTTGCGGATCTGGGTCTTGTAGGCCTCGCGATCGATCACGGTCGTCTCGATGTTGAGGTCAGGGTTCTTCTCCTGGAACTGCGCGATCATCTGTTCCATCGTAGCCCGCGGCGCCGGGTTGGATGTGTCGAGGAAAATTTTCAGATCGCCCGTCAGGCCGTCAGCAGAAACAGCGCCCATCGTGCCTGCCAGAATGGCAAAAGCAGCCGCGGACGTCTTCAACATGGAACGCATGGTGTCCTCCCTTTAGGTTCCATTATGTGAAACTTGGTTTTGTATATTGATACCTTGATGCGATCAGGTTAAGTTGTCAACAGGTTCGGCGAAAAGAAACGGGCCTATGGAGGAAAACATGAACAAGCAGGCCACCGGCGACGGAACTGTCGGCAAAGCGCTCGACGTGCTCGACAGGGTCGCTGCCGTCGGACGTCCGGTTCGCTTCACCGAACTGCTCTCCGACAGCGTCCATCCCAAGGCGACGCTGTACCGCTTGCTGCAGACACTGGTGAGCCAGGGCATGCTTGCCTATGACGAAGGGCAGCAGACCTATTCGCTCGGAATTCGTCTCGTGCGCCTGGCGCATGCCGCGTGGCGCCAGAGCTCCATTGCGCCGATCGCGCGCCCGTTCGTGCGCAAGCTGTCGGAGGAGGTCGGTGAAACCGTCCACCTTGCCCAGCTCGACGGCGGCCAGGTGCTTTACGTCGACAAGCGGAACGCGATCAACCCCATCGACATGTACTCTCAGGCTGGCAAGATCGGCCCGGGATACTGCACCGGCGTCGGCAAGGCCCTGCTGGCTTTCCTCGAACCTTCCGAGCTCGAAGAGGCCATCAAGAAACAGTCGTTCTACCGCTACACGCCGGCAACACTCAGTTCAGAGGCCGAGCTGAGAGCCGACCTGGAAGAGATCAGGCGGCAGGGTGTCGCGTTCGACCGGGAGGAGCATGAGCCCGGTATCGTCTGCATCGCTGCGCCGGTGCTATCGTCCAAGGGGCGCCCGATCGGGGCCCTGTCCGTTACAACGTCCACCACACGTAAGGGTCTGGAAGAGCTTTCAAAGGTACAGCCCGTGCTTTTGAAGACCGCTTCCGAAATCGCTGCAGCCGTTGAAGACTGGCAGTTCCCCGCATAAGAAATTCCCAGGGAGAAGAAACCAAATGTCTGGCGTCACGCTGACCAAAGCTGTCAAGAAATATGCCGAACTGCAAGTTATCCACGGCGTGGATCTTCAGATCGAACATGGTGAGTTCTGTGTGTTCGTTGGCCCGTCCGGCTGCGGCAAATCCACCTTGTTGCGCATGATCGCGGGTCTGGAGGAGACCAGCGACGGCAATATCCATATCGGTGGCCGTGACGTGACCAGGCTTGACCCGTCCGAGCGCGGCGTCGCGATGGTGTTCCAGACCTATGCGCTCTACCCGCATATGTCGGTTGAGGAAAACATGGGCTTTGGCCTGAAGATGAACGGCCACCCAAAGGCGGAAATTGCCGAAAAGGTCGGTGAGGCGAGCCGGATCCTGAAACTCGACCCCTACCTCAAGCGCAAGCCGAAGGCCCTGTCGGGCGGCCAGCGTCAGCGTGTCGCCATCGGACGCGCAATCGTTCGCGGACCGGAAGTGTTCCTGTTCGACGAACCGCTGTCCAACCTTGACGCCGAACTGCGTGTCGACATGCGGGTCGAGATCGCGCGGCTGCACAAGGATATCGGCGCGACCATGATCTACGTGACGCACGACCAGGTCGAGGCGATGACGCTGGCGGACAAGATCGTCGTCCTGCGTGCGGGCAAGATCGAACAGGTCGGATCGCCCATGAAGCTCTATTCCGACCCCGATAACAGGTTCGTTGCAGGGTTCATCGGCTCGCCGAGCATGAACTTCGTGGAGGGCGTCGCAGACGACGGCGCCGTCTCGGTGCCGGCCTTCGGCGGTGCGAGCGTTCCGACGCCGGTTGCGCTTCCGGAAAAAGGCAAGAAAGTTCTCGTCGGCGTCCGCCCGCAGCATCTGAAGATTGCCGCAAGCGCGGAAGGCGCAACGGTCGACCTTTGCGAGCAGCTCGGCGGTGTCGCCTATTCCTACCTGATCTGCCCGACCGGAGAACGCATCATCGTGGAAACCAAGGGCGAGGAAGCGCCCGTCACGGAAGGGCATGTCGAGATATCCTTCGACCCGTCCTCGGCGTTCTTCTTCGATGTGGAGACAGAGCAGCGTCTGCGCTGAGTCCGGCAAGATTGCCCGCCGCGTCAGACCTTGCCGCAAAGGGTCACGTTTGACTCGAGAGGCGTGATACTTGAACACCTCATCTTCGAGGAAGCGCGGCAGCGCTGTCTCGAAGCAACCATGTCTACGGTAACAGCCTCCTCTTTTCGATCGTCACCCCGGGCGAACAGCGTGAGACCCGGGGCCGGGGAGCCCCGGTGTTCTGGGAGGGAAGAGCAAGACCCTCAAGTCCTCTGCCTCCCCGATCCCGGCTCTGCGCTACGCTTGGCCGGGATGACGGCGGGAGCGTGTTGCACCCACCATCGCCGCCCCGGCCCTGAGCCGGGGCCGCCTGCCATCCGTGTTCAGGTCCCGGATCATGCCCTGGACGGAGCGGGCTGCGGGGCCATCATCAGAACCTGATCGCAAACCGGGCCATGCCTTCCAGGGCGTCGAAGTCATCGGAAAGGTATCCCTGACCATCGAGGGTGAAGCTGGCCTGCGGGCCGAGATTGAGGTCCATGGACGCACCGAGATAGGCGGCGGAGCGATCCGTTGCTCCAAGTCCGATGGAATTGGTGATGCCGAGCAGCGTCACCGGTACATCATCATCGCCGGTGGAACTGCGCAGCAGATAGCCCGCGCGCCCTGTCACGGTTGCAATGCCGAAGCTTCTGGAAAGGGCGAGTTCAAAATCGCCTTCCGCAACGCCGAACGTGTGGCTGTCGACCGTGGCATTGGCGGCAGAGCCGCTTTCGGTGTAGCTGCCGGTCTGCTGCAGGGCGTAGCGTCCGCGTATGGAGGGGGTCAGCACGATGCCGGTTTGCCCGAGGCCGAGGTCGGCGGAGAGCGACGCTTCCGGGGTCACGAACCAGCTGTCATAGGAGGCATCGGCGGTGCTCTCGCCGAGCGTGAGACCGCCGGTGAGGGCGGTGTTGTCGTTGACGAAGCGGCTGCTGTCACTGGTCTGCCAGCCGCCGGCAAGACCGAGGCCGAACGTAATGCGTCCGAAGCGCCGGTCGCCATGGACACCGGCAAAGACGCCGTTGCTGGTAATGTCCTGAGACTCCGCCCAGGTGCTCTGCGCGGTGATGGAGCCGTTCATGTAGCCGAGCATAAGACCAAGGCGAGTGCCCGGCGACTGGTTCCAGGCATAGCCGAGGGCCGCACCGATCTGGTCGATGGTGTGATCGAGGGTGGTGTCATCGCCGTCGTAATTGGCCGCGCCGCCGAAACCGGTGAGCCAGAAGGACCCGGTCCTGAGGCCATAAGCCGCTTTCGGTCCGGAATTGGTGGCGAGCAGCTGATCGAAGCTTTCTGGTGTTTGTGTTCCGTCCTCGCCATAGGCCAGAGCGGACGAAGGTGCACCCGCAGACCCGCCGCGCCCCGCCTGCCGGAGGCCGTAGCGCCCGAGACGGCCGAGCATGTTGGCAGTGTTGGCCATCTGGTTGAAGCTGGCGGTGAGGCCCGTCGGGTCGAAGGTGGCGAACTGGCCGGTGGTACTGTCATAGAACCAGGGGACAGGACCCGAGACATTGGCCTGACCGCCCGCGACATTCGATGTCGGCAGCTGCCACAGCACCGAATGCGAGGCCCCGGTGTTGATGTTCAGCGTTGTCGCGCGCTGGAACCAGATGGCCCCGCCAAGGAAACCGGGGGCGTTGAGATTTACGGAGGTGCCGTTGGAAGCATTGTTTACACGGATTGCATAACTCTGATCGCTGATGATCACGCCGCTGTTGGAGATAACGGCATCGTCAGAGTTGTAGATGTAAATCCCATACGCATTTTGCCCGGCCGTATGGATACGACCGCTGTTGGAGATAACGGTACGATCTCCCCAGCTGCGAATACCGCTTGCACCGTTGCCCGTCGTCCTGACAATACCGCTGTTGGTGATTTCGGCGTCATTTCCTAAGTTGAAAATCCCTTCTGCACCATTCGCGGTCGTAAGGATTGCGCCTTCATTTGTAATCGTGACGTTGGATCCCTGGTTGTAGATCCCGTTGGCATCTTGCCCGTCCGTTTGGATATTGCCATTGTTGACTATCGTGCTGTTGGCGCCGCTTGTGTTGTTGCGAATCCCGTCGGCATCGTCGCCGCCCGTTCGGATGTTGCCACTGTTGACAATCGTATTCTCGCCGGAGCTGAAGACGCCGTACTCGCTGGCTCCCGTTGTCGAAATGCTGCCATCTTCGGTAATAGTGAGCGTGTCGTCACCATCAACCGACTGTGTGGTGAATTCGGGCGTCTCGACGACAAAGTCGTCGGCGCGTATTGCAGGCGCGTTCAACGCGGCGGCAAATACGCCGGCCGATAAGGTGGTCAGCAGAAGCTGACGGGACAAGCTCGACATTTCGGACGTCTCTCGAATCGGACGTCCCCCACACACCCATTTTTTAACCCAAGTGTCCTGAACGGACAATGAAAGTCGATCAGTTTTTTGGGCCAATCGGCAGACTAGGTGCCCACGGTAAACGGATATGCCAATTCGTGTTTCAGTAAAACAGCGGATGGACGTCGTGCGGTTCTGGCCTCGAACCGGAACCTCCTCTCATCTCTGCTTGCTCAACCGGCAGGTTCCTTTCGCCGCTTTGCCCCTCTAACCCCTCCGGAAACGCGTGGGTCCCAATTCTGCGCTGCGTATGACCGGGTTGGCAAATAAGAGAGAAGATCCGTCCTCGGCTTTCTTCTTCGATGCGGAGGCAGTGAAGCGGTTGCGGTGAGTTCGGGAAGAGCTGCCGCCGTGTCAGACCTTGCCGCACAGGGTCACGTTTTACCGGAGAGGCGTGACACTTGAACACCTCATCTTCGAGGAAGCGCGGCAGCGCTGTCTCTCAGGATGAGGTCGGAGCTTGATGAGGTCTCCAGATCAGGAGTTGGATGTTGCCGGCTGCAGGTCAACATCAAAAATCAGACCGAGTTTGTCCAACGACTGCCGCCCCGTTCTCCCTCTCCCGCCGGGAGAGGGCAGGGTGAGGGGGCAAATGTCTGAGGCGTGCTGTCATATCTCATCCCTCACCCGGCCTTTCAGGCTGACCTCTCCCAGCGGGAGAGGTTATCGACCTTGCGGTGGGTCGAGTGCACGACGCAATACCTCGTTGCAAGAAGAAGGACGAGGCATTCCCGAGCGCCGCCCCGGCCCTGAGCCGGGGCCCCCGCCATCCGTGTTCAGCTCCGGGACGGCGCGGGCTGCGGGGCCGTCATCACATACAGACGGCATTGGTCGAAAAGCCGCCGCCCCGGTTTCCCTCTCCCGCCGGGAGAGGGCAGGGTGAGGGGGCAAATGTCTGAGGCGTGCTGTCAGATCTCATCCCTCACCCGGCCTTTCAGGCTGACCTCTCCCACCGGGAGAGGTTATCGACCTTGCGGTGGGTCGAGTGCACGACGCAATACCTCGTTGCAAGAAGAAGGACGAGGCAATCCCGAGCGCCGCCCCGGCCCTGAGCCGGGGCCACATTGCCAAGTGCTCAGGTCCCGGATCATGTCCGGGACGGCGCGGGCTGCGGGGCTATCATCAGAACCTGATCGCAAACCGGGCCATGCCTTCCAGCGCGTCGATGTCATCGGAAAGGTATCCCTGACCGTCGAGGGTGAAGCTGGCCTGCGGGCCGAGGTTGAGGTCCATCGACGCGCCGAGATAGGCGGCGGAGCGGCCGGTTTCGCCGAGACCGATGGAATTGGTGATGCCGAGCAGCGTCACCGGTACATTATCATCGCCGGTGGAACTGCGCAGCAGATAGCCCGCGCGCCCTGTCACGGTTGCAATGCCGAAGCTTCTGGAAAGGGCGAGTTCAAAATCGCCTTCCACAACACCGAACGTGTGGCTGTCCACCGTGGCATTGGCGGCAGAGCCGCTTTCGGTGTAGCTGCCGGTCTGCTGCAGGGCATAGCGCCCGCGTATGGAGGGGGTCAGCACGATGCCGGTTCGCCCAAGGCCGATGTCGGCGGAGAGCGATGCTTCCGGGGTCACGAACCAGCTGTCATAGGAGGCATCGGCGGTGCTCTCGCCAAGCGTGAGACCGCCGGTCAGCGCCGTGTTGTCGTTGACAAAGCGGCTGCTGTCATTTGTCTGCCAGCCGCCGGCAAGGCCGAGGCCGAATGTCAGCCGCCCGAAGCGCCGGTCGCCATGGACACCGGCAAAGACGCCGTTGCTGGTGATATCCTGCGAATCCGCCCAGGTGCTTTTCGCGGTGATGGAACCGTTCATGTAGCCTGCCATGAACCCGAGGCGCATATCGGGCGACTGGTTCCAGGCATAGCCGAGGGCCGCCCCGATCTGATCAATTGTGTGGTCGAGGGTGGTGTCATCGCCATCATAATTGGCTTCGCCGCCGAAACCGGTGAGCCAGAAGGACCCGGTCCTGAGGCCATAAGCCGCTTTCGGTCCGGAATTGGTGGCGAGCAGCTGATCGAAGCTTTCTGGTGTTTGTGTTCCGTCCTCGCCATAGGCCAGAGCGGACGAAGGTGCACCCGCAGACCCGCCGCGCCCCGCCTGCCGGAGGCCGTAGCGCCCGAGACGGCCGAGCATGTTGGCAGTGTTGGCCATCTGGTTGAAGCTGGCGGTGAGGCCCGTCGGGTCGAAGGTGGCGAACTGGCCGGTGGTACTGTCATAGAACCAGGGGACAGGACCCGAGACATTGGCCTGACCGCCCGCGACATTCGTCGTCGGCAGCTGCCAGAGCACCGAATGCGAGGCCCCGGTGGTGAGGTTCAGCGTCGTCTCGGAATCGAAGGTGATGGCCCCGCCGAGAAAGGAGGGGACGTTCAGATTGACGGTGGTGCTGGTGGAGAAGGAGTCAACAAAGATTGCGTGGCTCTTTTCACTGACGATCACTCCGCTGTTGGTGATCTTGGTGTAATCCGAACTGTAGATGTAAATGCTGATTGCGTCTTGCCCGCTTGTCCGGATATCGCCGCTGTTGATGATCGTGGTGATGTTACCCCAGTTGTAAATCCCGCGTGCGCTGTCCCCGAATGTCCGGATGTCACCACTGTTGATGATCGTGGCGTCGGAACCGATGTTGGAAATCCCGCCTGCGCTGTCCGCGAATGTCCGGATATCGCCGCTGTTGATGATCGTGGCGTCGGAACCGATGTTGGAAATCCCGCCTGCGCTGTCCGCGAATGTCCGGATATCGCCGCTGTTGATGATCGTGGCGTCGGAACCGATGTTGAGAATCCCGTATGCGTCGACCCCTGTTGTCAGGATGTCACCGCTGTTGGTGATCGTGGCGTTGGCACCGGTGCTGTAAATCCCGAATGCGTAGTCCCCTTCCGTCAGGATCAGGCCTTGGTTGCGGACCGTATTGCCGCCGCCCGTGCTGGAAACACCATGGTTGTTATTGCCTGTCGTTGAAATACTGCCGTCGCCGGTGATGACGATCGTGTCGTAGGTGATGCTGTCAACGGTCTGTGTATTGGTGACGGGCCCATCGATGATGAGATCCTGGGAAAGGGCATGGGAGGCCAGCGCAAGAACGAGCGCACCGGCGGAAAAGATGGTCAGCAGCAGCTGACGAGAAAACTTCTTCATTCTGGACGCCTACTGGTACTGACGTCCCCCACACCTGAACAGATTTAGCCTGTCATTTCTTACGATGAAAGCGAAATCTTGGGTTGCATGAAAAATCCCTCCGGAAAACGACAGACCGCATCTTTGCCGCAAGTCCCGTCCTGCTCAATTGATATGCAGGTTCGTTGCACTCACACTGATTTCCGGTTACCGGATCAAGCCAGGCAAAGGTTCCGGATCAGCGTTCAGCATAGCCGAATACCAACCTGTCTGGAATGACGGAGGGAAACGCAACCGATCCCCTCCTTCGTCACCCCGGGCGATCATCGTGAGACCCGGGGCCGGGGAGCCCCGGTGTTCCGGGAGGGCGGAGCAAGACCCTCAAGTCCTCTGCCTCCCCGATTCCGGCTCTGCGCTACGCTGCGTCCGGGGTGACGGGCGCCAAAAAAACCTCATCCTGAGGAAGCGCGCAAGCGCTGTCTCGAAGGATCGGCTGCACGGCAGGGTGCCCGCAATCCATCCTTCGAGACGCACGCAGGCGTGCTCCTCAGGATGAGGTTGTGGGTTGGAGTGACCCGGATCAGGTCCGGGACGGCGCGGGGTGCGGGGCCATTATCACATACAGACGGGATTGGTCCAACAACCGCCGCCTCCCAGCCTTCTTCCGTCGGCTCCGGAAACGAGTGGGTCCCGGCTCTGCGCTCCGCTTGGCCGGGATGACAACAAGGAGTGGAACTCCTCATCCGGTGGACGCACGCTCAGCGAGCGCGGCGAAAGGTGGGCGGCATGCGGTGGTTGGCTCTGTCTGCCCTTGACATGAATACTGATTCAGGTTTCATATATATCCACGCGTCAGGGGAAGGTCCAGTGTCATTCGGGTGTCAAGCGCACGTTCGAGGATCCACGGAAGCCTGTTCGCGCACTGGGAGGAAACATGATGACCAAACGCCTTTTCCGCTGGTCTCTGCCGTTTTTCGCATCTGTCGGACTGCTCGCCGCCGGTACTGCCGGCGCCTTGGCTGAAGACATCAAGATCGCGCATGTCTATGGCAAGACGGGGCCGTTCGAGGCCTACGCCAAACAGTCCCATACCGGCCTAATGATGGGGCTTGAATATGCCACTGACGGCTCGATGGAGATTGACGGCCGCAAGATCGTTGTGATCGAAAAGGACACGCAGCTGAAGCCGGATATCGGCAAGGCGGCGCTGGCGGAAGCCTATGGCGACGACGAGGTCGATATTGCGGTCGGGCCGGTGTCTTCCGGCGTCGCGCTCGCGATGCTGCCGGTTGCGGAGGAGTACGAAAAGCTGCTGATCGTGGAGCCGGCCGTGGCCGATTCCATTACGGGCAGCAACTGGAACCGGTATGTGTTCCGGACGTCGCGCAACTCCTCGCAGGACGCGATCGCCAACGCCGTTGCGCTCGGGCAGGAGGGTGTTTCGATCGCTACGCTCGCGCAGGATTATGCCTTCGGACGGGACGGAGTTGCCGCCTTCAAGGAGGCCCTTGCGGGCACCGGCGCCAATCTCGTTTTCGAGGAATACGCACCGACGGATACCAAGGACTTCACGGCAAATGCGCAGCGCATCTTCGATGCCCTGAAGGATGAACCGGGCAGGAAATTCCTGTTCGTGATCTGGGCCGGCGGCGGCAATCCGATCAGCAAGATCCAGGCCATGGAGCCGGAGAGGTTCGGCGTCGAGATCGCGACGGGCGGCAACATCCTGGCGGCCATGAAAGCCTACAAGGAACTGCCTGGCATGGAAGGGGCGACCTACTATTACTACGAGATCCCGAAGAACCCGGTGAACGACTGGCTGGTGTCCGAGCACCAGAAGCGGTTCGACGCGCCGCCCGATTTCTTTACCGCAGGCGGCATGTCTGCCGGGATCGCGATTGTTGAGGCCATCCGCAAGGCGGGGTCAACGGAAACGGAAGACCTGATCGGTGCGATGGAAGGCATGGAATTCGAAACGCCGAAGGGCAAGATGATGTTCCGCGCCGAAGACCACCAGGCCCTGCAGCCCATGTATCACTTCAAGATCCGGGTCGACCCGGACGTGGAATGGGGCATTCCGGAACTTGTTCGCGAACTGAAGATCGAGGACATGAACATTCCGGTCCGTAACCAGTAAAGCGAGTGGCGCGTTTCACCCCATCGACCACGCGCCGTTTCCAGAAATCCTGTAAGGTACCCGGCCGGCAAAGCAGCCCGGCCGGCCGGGTCTTTGCCGGCAAATGTCTTCAAATTCACAGGATGCGTTCCGGTGGCGACAGAAAAGCCCATTCTCGAAACCCGTGACCTGACGATCCGGTTTGGCGGTCACGTCGCGGTCGACCGTGTGTCGTGCAGCTTCGACCGGGGAACGCTGACGGCAATCGTCGGACCGAACGGTGCAGGGAAGACGACCTATTTCAATCTCGTGTCGGGGCAGCTCAGGCCAACGAGCGGCACCGTGACGCTGAACGGCGAGGACATCACCAGGCAATCCGTCCCCGAGCGCACCGATCGCGGCATCGGCCGCGCCTTCCAGCTGACGAACCTGTTTCCGACCCTGAGCGTGCGCGAGAACGTGCGCCTTGTCGCACAATCGAAGGCACGCAAGGGGTTCGATCTGTTTTCGATCGCGGAAAGCCATGTCGAACTTCTGGAGCGCGCCGATCATGTTCTGGCTGAGGTGCGGCTGATCGATCAGGCCGACCAAATCGTTTCAGCACTGCCCCATGGCGACCAGCGCAAGCTCGAAGTGGCCCTCCTGATTGCCCTCGGGCCGCAGGTTCTGATGTTCGACGAGCCGACGGCAGGAATGAGCGTCGACGAAGTTCCGGTCATTCTGGAGCTGATCCGGAAGCTCAAGGCGGACATGGACCGGACGATTTTGCTGGTGGAGCACAAGATGGACGTGATCCGGTCGCTGGCGGACCGCATCGTCGTCCTGCATAACGGCGAACTGGTCGCCGACGGGGAACCTGCCGAAGTGATTGCGCTTCCCGTGGTGCAGGAGGCCTATCTCGGCAAAGCTCCGGAGGCGGCCTGATGTCCGGAACCCTGCTTTCCCTTTCCGGCGTACACACCCTGATCGGGCCCTATCACATACTGCAAGGCGTTGATCTTGTTGTGCCGGAAGGCGGCGTGACCGTTCTCCTCGGGCGAAACGGTGCGGGCAAGACAACGACGCTCCGGACCATCATGGGTCTGTGGACCGCCAGCCAGGGCGAGATCCGTTTCGATGATCACCTGATCACGAAGCTGGATACCCCCGACATATCCCGGCGCGGCGTTGCCTATGTGCCGGAAGACATGGGCATCTTCACGGATCTCACGGTCGCCGAGAACATGGCGCTCGCGGCCTCGGCGGGACCGATCGATCAAAAACGCCTCGGGTGGATCAAGGATCTGTTTCCACCGATCGGCACCTTCTGGGAGGCGTCCGCCGGAACGCTATCGGGCGGTCAGAAACAGATGCTGTCCGTCGCCCGCGCCATCATCGAACCGCGCCGGCTGATCCTGATCGACGAGCCGACCAAGGGGCTCGCACCGGCAATCATCAACGCGATGACCGACGCCCTGCGCGAATTGAAACAGACCGACACCACGATCCTGCTCGTGGAACAGAATTTCGCGATGGCGTCCGCCATCGGAGACACGGTCGCCGTCATGGATGACGGCCGCATCATCCACGCAGGCGAGATGCAGGACCTGGTGGCAGACGAGAACCTGCAGGAGAGACTCATGGGGCTGAGCCTGGAGGCGCATCAATGAGCGAAACCGCAATCAAGCCGCGCATCGAGAAGGTGCCGCTTCGCGAACAGGTGTTGCAGAAACTGCCCGTTCTGCTGGTGCCCGTGCTCGCGCTGCTGGGGCTCATCGCCATAGGCAACCCGGCAAGCTGGCTGACGCTGACCGTGGCGGGCCTGGCCATGGGCATGATGATCTTCATCATGGCCTCCGGGCTGACCGTGGTGTTCGGACTGATGGATGTCATCAATTTCGGCCACGGGGCCTTTGTTGCGGTCGGCGCCTTCGTCGGCTTCACGGTCCTGGCCTGGCTCGCGGGCTGGACGGCCTCGCCGAGCGTCCTGCTCAATCTCGCCGCGGTTCTGATTGCCATCCTCGCGGCGATGGTGGTGACCGGTCTGCTCGGCTACGCCTTCGAACGGGTCATCGTGATGCCGGTCTATGGCGAGCATCTCAAGCAGATCCTCGTCACGATGGGCGGTCTGATTGTTGCCCAGCAGATGATCTATGTGGTCTGGGGGCCGGACGAACTGCATATCTCGCGCCCCGAGGCGTTTCAGGGCTCAGTGGTGTTCGGTGAGGCGGCCATCGAGAAATACAGGCTCGTGGCGGTCGCCATCGGGCTCGCCCTGTTCCTGGCCATGCGCCATGTCCTGAAGAACACGAAGGTCGGCCTGCTTGTGAGGGCCGGGGTCGAGAACGGCGAAATGGTCGAGGCACTCGGATACAGGATCCGCAGGCTGTTCCTGATCGTGTTCATGACCGGGTCGGCACTTGCCGGTCTCGGCGGCGTGATGTGGGGCCTTTATCAAGAGACGATCACCGCGCATATGGGATCGGAGATCATGGTGCTGGTCTTCATCGTGGTGATCATCGGCGGGCTCGGGTCCGTCGAGGGTTGCTTCATCGGCGCGCTGCTGGTCGGTCTGCTCGCCAATTATACCGCGTTCCTCGCGCCCAAGGTGGCGCTGATCTCGACGATCGCGCTGATGGTGGTGATCCTGATGTGGCGGCCGCAGGGCCTTTATCCCGTCGTCAAGGCAAAGTGAGGGGCCGGACATGCTCACCAGACTTCTTTCCGGCGACACACCGCGCAGCGGTCTCCTGACCCTGTTGCTCCTGGCCGTTCTGATCTCGCTCGCCTTTGCGCCGTTCCTGTTCCCGGGAACCAAGTCGCTGGAAACCGCGGCGCGGATCTGCATCTTCATCGTGCTGGTGGCGAGCTATGATCTCCTGCTCGGCTATTCGGGGATTGTCTCGTTCGCGCACACGATGTTCTTCGGTATCGGCGCCTACGGGACGGCGCTCGCGCTCAGTACCTCCGGCCCGAGCTACTGGTCGCTCACCTGGGGGACCCTTGCCGGAGCGTTCGTCGCAGCTGTCTTTGCCCTCGCAATCGGTCTCTTCTCGCTGCGCGTCAAGGCGATCTTCTTCGCCATGGTGACGCTGGCGGTGGCAAGCGCGTTCGCGGTTTTCGTGTCGCAGATGTCCTGGCTGACGGGTGGCGAGGACGGGCTCAACTACAAGATCCCGCGCGAGCTGACACCGGCGTTCAAGCTGGTCAAGGAGAAGGTTTTTGGTGTCCGGATCAACGGCAAGCTGTTGGCGTATTACCTCGTGTTCTTTGCGTCGCTGACGCTTTTTCTGGTCATGCTCCGGGTCGTCAATTCGCCGTTCGGGCGGACGCTCAAGGCCGTTCGGGACAATGCGTTCCGGGCCGAGGCGATCGGCTACAAGGTGGTCTGGTACCGCACCACCGCAACGGTCCTGTCCGCCGTCATGGCAGCGCTTGCCGGATCCCTGCTGGCGATCTGGCTGCGTTACACGGGACCGGCCACGACGCTCTCCATGGAGATCATGATCGACATCCTGCTGATGGTGGTGATCGGGGGCATGGGCACACTCTACGGGGCTGTTCTCGGAGCGACGCTGTTCATTCTCGCGCAGACCTATCTGCAAAACCTGATGGGTGTTGCGGCGGAGGCGACAAGCTCCGTGCCGCTTGTCTCCACGTTTGTTGCGCCGGAACGCTGGCTGCTTTGGCTTGGCGTGCTATTTATCCTCTCGGTTTATTTCTTTCCGAGCGGGATTGTCGGAAGATTGCGGGCGGGGCGTGCTTGAGCAACGAGGGACTTTACATACGCGACACCGGGGCAGGACGCCCCGTGGTGCTCATTCACGGCTGGTCCTGTCCCGGCCAGTTCTTTCGCAATCAGATTGACGGCCTCCAGGGGCAAGCGCGTTGCCTCGTGCCCGATCTTCCCGGGCACGGGCTGACCGGCGACCGCCTGCCGCTTTCGATCGAGGCGGCGGCCGACGCGGTGCATGCCGAACTGGCGGAACGGGACATAACCGACGCCATCGTCTGCGGCTGGTCCATGGGGGCTCTGGTCGCCTATTCGATGATCGAGCGCTACGGCCCGGATCGGCTGTCGGCTTTCGTTGCGATCGACATGACGCCGAAAGTACTGAACACGTCCACCTGGCAGAACGGAACGCTGAACGGGCTCAATGCGGAGCTCAACCAGGTGTTCCTCGATGCCATCGTTCCGGACTGGCCGAAGCTGCCTGGACGGATCGCGAGCCGGCTGTTCGCGGATGGGCTGCCCGTCACGCAGGCGCAGAAGGAAAGGGCGGCGCAGGAGATCGCGAAAGCCGATCCCGTGCTCTTGAAGCCGATGTGGGCGTCGCTCACCGCGCAGGACTTCCGGTCTTTGTTGCAGGATTTTCCGGTGCCGTTTCACCTTGTCGCGGGACGCAGGAGCCAGCTCTATGGGCAAGGCGTCCATCGCTGGCATGAAGCGCATGTGCCCGACTTTCAGCTGCACCTTTTCGACCGCTCGGGCCACGCGCCGCATATGGAAGAACCAGCCCGGTTCAACACGCTGCTCACGGATCTGATCGACCAGCGTTGACGGCGTCTCAGTCGCCGCCGCCGATCTTCGATTTCACGAAGATGATGATCTTGTCGAGGAATGTCAGGACAACGAAGACCGTCAGCAGTCCGACAAAAAACCGGAGATCCGTTGTCAGGCTGTTCTTGGTGATGTCCCACTGGCGCACACCGATATTGGCGTAGATCCAGGCGTAATAGGCGATTGCTGTGAGAGCAGCCGTCAGAACGAGCGAGATCAGGATGGTCTGCCAGGCGGGCCTCGGGGTCTGGTCTTCGCTCATTTCAGGATCCTCGCCTTTGCGAGGTCGACCTTGAAGACCATCAGATCATCGAGGCGTTCGACGTCTCCCTCCAGCTCGACATAGAGCGCAAGCAACGGCTTGATTTCATCGCCGAGGAGATTGCCGTCCTTGTCCGCCATCAGGAAGAAGTTGCGGTTCTCGACCGGGCCGGATGAAACGAAGACCGGCGGGATGCCTCCGGTCAGGCAGAGGTCGGCACAGGCCTTGTGCGCAAGACCGCGTCCCGGCCGCATCGCCCCGGCATAGCATTTGCCGTCGCAGATTTCTCCGGTCAGCTTCCAGCGCCCGAGCGGCACCGGTTCGGACGGGGTGAAGGATGCACCTGTATCCCCGGCGGTCTCGACCCTGCCGACCTGGATCATGGTGAGATCGCCGCGGTTGACCGGCACGCCGCGCAGGGTCACCGGCGTGCTGCCGTGCTTCTCCGCCTGGTTGAAGGCGCCGCGTTTGCCCTGTCCGGCGAGCATGTAGGTGCGTGCCCCGGTTTCGCCATCCGCCGCGATCCTCAGGACCGGATAGGGGCGCAGTTCCAGAATGCCGACATTCTCAAAGCGGTTGCCCCACTGGAAGCCGCCGCTGCCGGGATCGTTCTGGGTGGATGACAGGGCGAGCGCTGCAAGCCCGAGCCCGCCGGTGAAACAGATTGCGAAGACCGCCAGAAAGGTCACGAGCGGTTTCGGGACGGCGTTGAGATAGCCGACATAGAACGGCGCGTCTTTTGTCTGTCTCCAGCTCATGCCGGTTCTCCGATCTCGACTGGGTCAACATGGGTGCCGGGTGGCAATGCGTTCGGGTCGAGCAGGATTGTCGACCCGATCAGCTGCAGCCGGTACGTGGATATTTTCTCGGTGAAGGGCGCCGGGGCGCGCCCGTCGCTTAGATTGTACTGGTAGCCATGCCAGGGACAGGTGATGCAGCCCCACAGAACCTTGCCTTCTCCGAGCGGACCGTTCTGGTGTGCGCAGGCATTGGTGATGGCGGACAGCTTGCCGTCATACTTGAAGATGGCGACGCGTTCGTCGTCCGACAGGGTCACGACCTTGGCACAGTCGTCGTCGATCTCGTCGAGTTCCCCTGCGACCAGCCAGCCCTGTTGCTGGAGCGATGCCTTCGCGGTTTCCTCGCCCCGGTCGCGTCTTGCTTCCATCCGGCCCGTGGTGACGTGCAGCGCGGAAACCAGAACGACGCTGGCTGCGACGACGCTGGTGAAGATCGGATCGCCCGCTCCCTGAAGCGCGCCGAGCGCGACATGCAGCACGACGAAGGCGTAGGCTGCATAGATGAACATGTGCAGCGCTTTCCAGATCGGTGCCCCCAGGAAACTCAGCCAGAAATCGTGACTGGTGGCAGCAAGCACGAACAGGATCAGGAGCGCGGCTATGCCGAGTGTCTCGAACGGGAACCCGAGGACCTGGCCGTAATTCGTGTTGGAGGACAGAAGCGCGACATACTTGTCGGTCGGCGAAAAATTGTAATACCAGCCCAGCACATAGTTGGCGTGCACGGCCGCAATCCCGGCAGTCATGACACCGAAATGACGGCGATTGTAAAGAAGCGGCAGGAACCTGCGGTCAAGCCGAGCAAGCGGCCCGATGCACAGGATCACCGTCAGCATCAGGAAGGCGCAACTGCCGAAGGCGCGCATACGCAGGGTCGCGCCGTCAATCGGCTTGGTCACATCCTCGAAGCCGGGGGCCACGCGGATATAGATGTAGAGATAAAGCGCCACGGCAATCAGCAGGACGGCGTCATAGAAGATCTTGTTCCGATTCCAGATGACCGGTGTGTATTGCACACTCATTGCGCGGCCTCCGTCCCGTTCGCACCGCCGGCCGGTGCTTCGATCAGAATGGCGGGCCGGTCAGCAGGCGGCGTCTGACGCAACGCCAGGACCGTGAAAAAGGCGAGGGGCAGCAGGATGCCGAGGACCGTCCAGATCCGTGCGTGGGCTGTGCGATGGGCGCGTTTCACCGGGCATCTTCTCCGTGTTTTTCGAGTGTGATCCAGCGATACAGGACCAGCGGCCAGATCAGGCAGATGCCCGGTATCAGCAGGGGGCGGAACGCGTAGGACCCGCGCGCGGACGGTTCCACGCGATCGATGCCGATGACCAGAAACAGCGCGGCAACAATCCCGCCGGTGATCAGGTAGATGCGGCCCAGCTCAAGGAGTAGTTCTGCAGTCTGCAACGGGTGCCCTCCGTATTTCCTTCGTTTGTCATCCCGGCTGAAGCGAAGCGCGAGGCCGGGATCGACACGTAACGTTAGCCTCATCCTGAGGAAGCGCAAAGCGCTGTCTCGAAGGATGGCCGGTCTGATCCAGCGTTTTGTCGCCACCCTTCGAGACGGGCCTGCCGGCCCTCCTCAGGATGAGGTTCTGGCGCGCTGCAAGGCCGGTCACACCAGATCCGCGTCGGTGATGATCTCTACAAGCGACGGGCCGTCGTAAGCGATGGCCGTGGCAATGGCATCGCCGAGTTCGGATGCTTCCGTGACACGGTGCCCGTGTCCTCCGCAAAGACGGGCGAAGGCGGCGAAGGACGGATTGGTGAGGTTGGTCTCCCAGACGGGCCATTCCCCGGAACGCTGTTCCTTGGAGATCTTTCCGAGTTCGGAATTGTTGAGCAGGATATGGGTGATGTTCATCCCGTATTTGACGGCGGTGGTGAATTCCATCGCATATTGACCGAAGCCGCCATCACCCGAAATGGAGATGACCTTGCGGCCCTGATATTCCTCGAAATCCTGTGTTGCGCACCAGGCTCCGAGCGCGGCGGGCAAGCTGAAGCCGATGGAGCCGAGATAGCCTGACATCAGGATGCGCTGGCCGCGCGGTTCGAAATAGCGGCCGAAGGAATAGGTGTTGTTGCCGACATCCACGGGGATGATGGCATCGTCCGGGCACAGCTCGGTCAGCGCCTTGAAGATCGCGGCGGAATGAATACCGCCGCCATGATCTTCCGACAGGCGTGTTTCCTTTTCCTGCCGCCAGATGGCCCACCGCTCGACGAGTTCCGCCTTCTGGTCGGCGGCATCCGCCGCCTTGGACACGGAGCTGGCAATCAGGTCGCAGAAGGTACCGATTTCACCCCAGACCGGAAGTGTCACGGGGTGGAACTTGCCGAGCTGCATACGCTCGAAATCCACCTGGATGATCGGCTTGTAAGGCGCGATCCCGGTGTGGTTGGCAAAGGACGAGCCGAGCGAGATAATCAGGTCCGCCTCGTTCATGAACCAGCTGGCGATCGGCGTGCCGGACCGCCCGAGCACGCCCGCGGCCAGTGGATGGGTGTCCGGGATCAGTCCCTTGCCCTTGAAGGTGGTCATCACCGGAGCGCCGATTTTCTCGGCCAGTGCGATGACCTTGTCGCGCACGTCCTTGGCACCGTATCCGAGGACGATCGTCGGCCGTTTCGCGCCGTTGATCATTTCCGCGGCTTTCGCGAGATCGTCCGGCGAGGGCGAGATACCGGTTCCGCCGAGCCGTCCTTCCGGATGCCCCGCGGGCTTTTCACTCGGGATCGTCTGGACATCGTCGGGGAAAATCAGGTTGGCGACATCGCGCTCGACAATGGCTGTCTTCAGGGCGAGCGACATGAGTTCGGCGTGGTTGGAGGTGCTCAGGACGGGCTGGGAAAACCTGGAAACGGCTTCGAAAGCGGACTTCAGGTCAATGTCCTGAAACGCACCGGGGCCGAAAACCTGGGTCTGCACCTGACCGGTGAGCGCCAGGACAGGGGCGCGATCAACCTTGGCGTCCCAAAGGCCGGTCATCAGATTGGTCGCGCCCGGGCCGGCAATGGTCAGGCAGCCGGCCGGCTTGCCTGTCAGCTTGCCATAGGCCGAGGCGGCAAAGGCCGCTGCTCCCTCGTGACGGATGCCGACATAACCGAGCTTGCCCTTGTTGACCTGCAGCCGGATCGCATCGGCAAGGCCGAGATTGGAGTGGCCGACCATGCCGAAAACACGCTTGACGCCCCAGTTGACCATGGTCTCGGCCATGACATCGGTTGCGGTGCGCTCGTGCTCGGGTTCGGGCTCGAGGCCGACGAAGATCTCGTTGTTTTCGATCTTGAGCGGGTAGATCTGCTGGCCGCTGTCTTCGTGTCCGCCGGGCGGCTTGCCGGTGAGCGGGTCGAAATCCCAGCCGTGCCAGGGGCAGCGGATCCAGCACTTGCCGTCGGTGCCCTTTTCGATTGATCCTTCCCCGAGCGGCCCGCGCTGGTGCGGGCAGTGATTTTCCATGGCGGCCCATTGGCCGTCGAAATGCGACAGGCAGATGGAGGTGGTGCGCGCGGTCACTGTCTTCACGCGGCCTTCCGGCAGATCGTCGGTGTGGCCGACCCTGATCCAGTCAAGCGATTGGGTGTTCATGTTCGTCTCCCTCAAAACTTTCTGACCGGGTCAGGCAACACCGCCATAGGCGACGCCCGACAGGTCGGACATTTCCCGCTTCCAGGTGGTCAGGTCGTCCGGGTTGAATTCGTTCAGGTGCGCGTAGCCGCAGGCGCGCGCCATCACCTGCATCAGTTCCACCGACGCGTCGAAAAAGTTGGTGAGCTGGCGGGCGGACTTTTCGACCTGAATGCGGCTGACCAGATGCGGCTTCTGGGTCGCGATACCGACCGGGCAGTTGTTGGTGTGGCAGGCGCGCATGGCGATGCAGCCGATGGCCTGCATGGCCGCATTGGAGACCGCAATGGCGTCCGCGCCGAGCGCCATTGCCTTCACGAAGTCGGCCGGTTTGCGCAGGCCCCCCGTGATCACCAGGCTGACGTCCGACCTTCCGGATTTGTCCAGGTGGCGGCGCGCCCTGGCAAGAGCCGGAATGGTCGGGACGGAAATGTTGTCACGGAAAATGATGGGGGCCGCGCCGGTGCCGCCACCGCGCCCGTCCAGGATGATGTAGTCGACGCCGATTTCCAGCGCCGCGTCAATGTCCTTCTCGATATGCTGCGCTGACAGCTTGTAGCCGATCGGAATGCCGCCGGTCCGGGTGCGCACTTCGTCGGCGAAGTCCTTGACTTCGGAGACGTCGGTCCAGTCCGGGAAACGGGGCGGCGAGATCGCGTCGGTGCCTTCCTGCAGGCCGCGCACCTCGGCGATCTTTCCCTTGACCTTGGCCCCCGGCAGGTGACCGCCGGTTCCCGTCTTGGCACCCTGACCGCCCTTGAAATGGAAGGCCTGAACCCGGTCGAGCTTTTCCCAGTCGAAGCCGAAACGGGCCGAGGCGAGTTCATAGAAATAGCGGGAATTGGCTTCCTGTTCCTCCGGCAGCATGCCGCCTTCTCCGGAACATATCCCGGTGCCGGCGAGCTCCGCGCCGCGGGCAAGCGCCACCTTGGCCGGCTCGGACAGCGCACCGAAGCTCATGTCGGACACGAAGAGCGGGATTTTCAGGCGGAGCGGTTTTTGTGCATTGGGTCCGATGACGACGTCGGTTCCGACCGGATCATCGTCTAGAAGCGGAAAGCGCTGCAGCTGCGCAGTCAGGATCTGGATGTCGTCCCAGTCGGGCAGCTGGGTGCGGGGCACACCCATTGCATCGACCCGGCCATGGTGACCGGTCTTGCTCAGGCCGTCGCGCGCATATTGCTGGATCAGGCCGTTGTAAGGTTCTTCCTCCGTGCCGTGGCTGGTGTCGGCATAAAGGCCCAGGTACCGATCGCGCTGAAACGGCTGCGGGTTGTCCTTCGCCCAGGCCGCGATCTCGTCCTCATCGACCAGAACCTCGTCCCCTTCGATCCAGCTCTTGAACTTGGGCAGGGCCTCGGAATTGTTGTATTCGGAAACGCCGCTGTCGACACGGTAGTCCCAGTAGTGGACACCGCAAATGAGATTGTCCCCCTGGACGTAGCCATCGGACATCAGCGCGCCGCGATGCAGGCACCGGCCGTAAAAGACGGACACCTCTTCATCGAAGCGGACGACCACCAGATCGACATCCGCGACAAGGGCGTATTGCGGGTCGCGGTCCGGCAGGGCGCTCAAGGTGGCTACAGCGTGTTTTTTCATTTTTTCCCCCGGCTAACGGCTTCTGATTCTTTGTGAAACCTTGGCTGATATTCTGGTGTTTTCTTGGGTTAATTAGTGTTTGGCTGCCCCTTCCGGGCGCATTGGCGGGACGGCGGCCATCTCCGCGGCGTCTTCGTCGTCCGACATGCGCGCACCATACCACCTGGCGAACGGAACGGCGGTCACGCCATGCAGCACGGCGCTGATCCAGACCGCGTTGACGGCAAGGTTCAACAGATATTCGCCGATGTCATGATCGATCTGGTCGACCACGAGAAGGGCGAACAGGGCGGTGGCGAGGCCTCTCGGCCCGAACCAGCCGAAGAACAGTTTCGTCACCGGGGCGGCATCCGTTCCCGACAGCGACAGCCAGACGGCGAGCGGGCGGACAACAAACAGGCTGGTCAGGATGATCGCCAGCATGCCGGTATCCAGATGCGCGATAGCGCCCGGCAGCAAGGCAAGGCCGATCAGGAAGAACGCCCCCCAGGCGAGCATCTGGCCTTCGTTTTCGGTGAATTCGTAGATGAAGGCGCACTGGCCCTTGATGATGTTGCCGAAGCACAGGCCGGCAACGAAGGCGGAGATGAAGCCGTTGCCGTCCAAAAGACCGGCAGCGAGATAGGCCGCGCCCGCCATGGCGATGGCGCCGATGCCTTCGATCGTCACGGAGGTCATCTTGCGGCGCTTGGCGGCAAGGAACAGATAGCCGCCGACAAGCCCCATGATGCCGCCGACGAGCGGCCCGAAGATCAGCTGTTTCGCGCCAAAGACCAGCCAGTTGGTGGCGTCCTGATGCATCACTTCGGCTGTCAGGCTGGCAAACAGCAGAATGACCGGCAGGGCGAGGCCGTCATTCAGTCCACTTTCGAGGGTGAGCGCACGGCGAACCCTTTCCGGTACGGCCTCGTTTGTGACGACAGCCTGACCGAGGGCCGCATCCGTCGGGGCGAGCAGGGCAGCGGCCAGCGCGGCGACGATCAGCGGGTAGGATGTCATGAACGGTGCGGCAGCGGCCGTGCCGATCACGACGGCAAGCGGCAGGCCGACAAGCAGCATCCGGAGCGGCCACTGATGGCGTTCGCGAAGCGCGCGCAGATTGATCTGAGCAGCGTCCAGGAACAGCAGGATGATCAGGGCAAGCTCGGCAACAATGTGCAGAAGATGTTCAGCTTCGGCGAAGGGCATCAGGCCTGTCTGGGCCATGACATAACCGAAACCGATAAAGAGGATCGGGGCGGTCAGAATTCCGTTCGACAGCGTTTTCGCCAGCAGCGTGTAGCAGACCGTAAACATCGCCAGCATCAAAAGACCGGTGGCCATTACGTTCTCTCTCCCGAAGCCCACGCGATACAAATGCAGACGGCTGCCCCCTGATTCAAATCATAAGCAGATGACACTGCCGTGTGGCAATCGTGAATTTACCGAAGGGGAGAATTGTGATTGACGCCGGTTGCAGCATTGCAGAATTGCTGCCGCGCTTCAGTCCGCGCGGGCAAGCCGCAACAGGATGCGCTCCGCATCTTCCGGCCTGGCGGCGATCTCGAGAATGAGTTTCTTGCGCACGGCATCCGCAAAGGTTGCCGCGCTGTCGGCGGTGACGACGAAGGCGGCAGGGCCGCCGATGATCTCGTCGTAAAACCTCTGTTCCAGATCGTATGAGACCGGACGCCCGGAGCAGTGACGGCAGAGGACGGCAAGACCGTTGATGACGATGCCCGAACCGACCACGATGTCCCTCGCCTCGCGGATCGGCGGGCCGTTCCAGTTGTTGGCGCTGTCCGCCGAAAGATCGATCACGCGGCGCAGACCCGTGTAGTCGTTCGTGTCGATGAGTTCCTTGCCCTTCAGAAGTGCCGCGCCGATGGCGTTGCGTCCATAGGCCTGTCTCGGCGCTTCCATGAGCCTGGCGGCAAAGTCGTCTGCCGAGGCCTTCCCGTCGATCACCGTCCAGTCAACCACCACATCCTGCGAGAACATGTCGGCCCATTCGACATAGGTGACGACAATCTTGCCATAGGCATTGCCCGCGATGGCATTCAAGACGGACGGATCGGTGATGGCGGCGGCATATCCGGCGCGCTGAAAGCGGATTTCGGCTTCATCGATCGAACCGGTGGCGTCTGCAAGGAGAACGAGTTCGAGGTCGAGTTCCTCGGAAACCGAAGGCGTCACGAAGAGCAAAAGCCAGGCAACAACAATGCACGCGATTCTCATATTTCCGCTCCCCGAAAACAGGCTCCTCGATGAAAGCTAGGGCAGCGATGCGAAAAGAGAAAGCCCGCTGGCATCACCGAAAAGGCGGCACAGGCCTGTTCGGCGCCCGGCCGCTTGCTTTTGCGCAAAAAGAAACCCGCCCCATCGGGGCGGGCAGGATGTACCTTCGGGAGGAGAAGGAACCGGTCAGGCGACCGCGCGGGCGAGCGCGCATTGCGACCAAAGATCGTTGATTGAATCGGCCAGATGCTCGATATCGGCTGCCGTGTGAAGCGGGGTCGGCGTGAAGCGCAGACGTTCCGTGCCGACCGGAACGGTCGGGTAGTTGATCGGCTGCACGTAGATGCCATAGGTCTCCAGCAGGATGTCGGAAATCCATTTGCATTTCTTGGCATCGCCGACCATCACCGGCACGATGTGGCTCGGGTTTTCCATGTGCGGGATGCCACGCTTGTCGAGCGCCGCGCGCAGCTGTTCCACCCGGTCCTTGTGCGCCTTGCGCTCGAACGGGCTTTCCTTCAGATGCTTGATCGATGCGGTCGCGCCGGCGGCAAGTGCCGGCGGCAGCGCGGTGGTGAAGATGAAGCCGGAGGCAAAGGAACGGATGAAATCGACAACCGTTCTGCTGCCGGTGATGTAGCCGCCCATGACGCCGAAAGCCTTGCCGAGCGTGCCTTCGATGATCGTCAGCCGGTCCATCAGGCCTTCGCGTTCGGCAACACCGCCGCCGCGCGCGCCGTACATGCCGACAGCGTGGACTTCATCAAGATAGGTGATCGCGCCAAACTTGTCCGCGACGTCACAGATTTCCCGGATCGGGGCAATGTCGCCGTCCATGGAATAGACGCTTTCGAAGGCGACCATCTTGGGCGCGTCCGGATCGTCGGCTGCCATCAGCCGTTCCAGGTCTTCATAGTCGTTGTGCTTGAAGATGCGTTTTTCGCAGCGGGCGTGGCGGATACCCTCGATCATGGAGGCGTGGTTCAGCGAGTCGGAATAGACGATCATGCCAGGAACCTGGGACGCCAGAGTTCCGAGGGCGGCCCAGTTGGACACGTAGCCCGACGTGAAGATCAGCGCGGCTTCCTTGGCGTGCAGGTCCGCAAGCTCCTGCTCGAGAAGTACGTGGTAATGGTTGGTACCGGAAATGTTGCGTGTACCACCGGCACCGGCGCCGCACTTGGCAATGACGTCCTGCATCGCACCGACAATCTTTTCATGCTGGCCCATGCCGAGATAGTCATTGGAGCACCAGACTGTCACATCCTGTGTGGACCCGTCCTCACGGTAGCGTGTCGCACGCGGAAAATTTCCGGACTGGCGTTCGAGATCGGCGAAGACCCGGTAGTTCCCATTGTCATGAAGTTTGCCAAGGCGCTCTTCAAGATAGGCGTTCACGTCCATAATACCGGTCCTCTGCTCCGCCCGCTTCGGCCAGCGCGCGCCTCTCAATCATTCCCCAGCCGTTTTTTCGCGTCACGGCGGTTGAGCGTCAGTTCCCCTAACGCATGGCGTTTCCGGGCACCTTTAAGATATTCTAAACTGCATAATCAGGCAAATCGCCTTGATCAAGGTCAAACAGGGGTGATGCGTCCAAAAGTCATAGAACATCACGTCACGAGACCATATCCTCGCCGTCCCGAACAGAAACGCGGACGCTTCGTGTACGGCAAGAAGACAGTTGCTTTCGCGTTCGAAACATGAATACTGATTCATGTTTCATTTTTCAGGAGCGCGGGTGTGACAAATCCGGCCGGCAATGCAGCCATGTCCCAACGGACGCCTTTCAACCAACCGAAGACGGCGCGCGGCGAAGCGACGAAGAAGGCCATACTGTCCGCCGCGGAGCGCGTGATCGGCGCCCGGGGCTACAACGATGCGTCCATCGGGCAGATTACCAGTGAAGCGGGGGTCGCCCAAGGCACGTTCTATATTTATTTCAAGACCAAGGAAGAGGTCTTTTCGGAGCTGGTTCTGGAAATGGGCCGGCTTGTGCGCCACACGATTTCCGACGCGACACAGGCGATCTCGAACAGGCTGCAAGCGGAGCAGGCCGGCCTGACGGCCTTTCTCGAATTCGTTCAGGCGCATCCCGACCTTTACCGTATCGTCCAGGAAGCCCAGTTCGTCGATCCGGACGCTTACCGGGAGTATTACGGCGCTTTTGCAGACGGATACCGCAGCGGCCTGAAGGAGGCTGCCGAAGCCGGTCAGATTTCGGAAGGAGATCCCGACACACGCGCCTGGGCGCTCATGGGCATCGCGCGTGCGCTTGGCGAACAAATTGTCGTGTTCGGGAACAAGACGCCCATACCCGACCTTGTCGACACTGCCTATGACCTGATCGCGAACGGGCTCAAGCCGTGACCGCCAGAACCGGACAGGTCGTCCTTGAAGAAGGCGGCGGCGCGGTCTGGGTCCGCCTGAATCGCCCTGGCCGTCACAATGCGCTCGTTCCGGAACTGGTTGCCGAGCTTGAGGCAGCTCTCGATCGTGCAGCCGAAATAAAACCTGCTGCGCTCGTTCTCACGGGCAATGGTGCCAGCTTCTCGACCGGTGGTGACCTTGCGGGCTTTCTCGCACATGCCGGCTCACGACAAGCGCTTCTGGACTATGCCGACAAACTTGTCGGCGGTCTGCACGAGGTTGTCTTGAAGCTGCTTTCCTTTCCCGCGCCCGTTCTGGCTGCGGTCAACGGCCCGGTGACCGGCGGGGCGACGGGTCTCGTTCTTGCAGCCGACATGGCGGCGATGGCAGAGCATTCCTTCATCCAGCCCTATTATTCATCCGTCGGGTTCGCGCCCGACGGCGGCTGGACGGCGCTGTTGCCGGACCGGATCGGCACCGCGAAAACGCTCCAGATCCAGTACCTGAACGAACGGGTGACTGCTGCCGAGGCGCACGCGCTGGGCCTGGTTTCGTCCGTCTGCCCGCAACCGGAGCTCAAAGCCGTTGTCGAAGGCTGGCTGAACGGCCTGACAGCGGGGTCCGCGTCAACGCATGCCGTCACCCGGGCAAATGTCTGGGATGCCGCGCGGCTTGACACGGTCCGGGCGCGGCTTGACCAGGAAAAGGCAAGGTTTCTGGAGCTGATCGTTCAGCCGGACACGCTCGCCGGCATGAAAGCATTCCTGCAACGGCGTGCATGATGATTTCACCTGATCCGAACACCACGTGCCAGGAGGACACATGGAGTTTCTGACCGACATGGCCGCAAAGCGGGCCGAGCTGGCACCCGATGCCGTCGCCTTCTTTGACTTGGACAGCGGCCGGTTCTATTCGTTCCGGAACATCAACGAGCGGGCGAACCGCCTGGGCAATTTCCTGCTCGGCGCCGGATTGCGGCAGGGCGACCGCTTTGCCGTGCTCTGCCTCAATCATCCGGATTTCTTCGTGTTGCTGTTCGCGGCACAGAAGACCGGAATTCTGCTGGTGCCGCTCAACTGGCGGCAACCGGTTGCCGAACTCGGGCCGATCCTCGAAGCTTCGCACGCCCGCGTGATGTTTGCCGACGAGGCCCACATGGAAACGGCGCGCGGGCTTGCGGGAAACAGCGGGATCGATCTGCTGCCGATGGGGGCTGCGGCTGGAGGTGCGAGCGCACTGGATGATCTTCTGGATGCGGTCGATCCGTCGCCCGTCGGCAATGGGCAGATCGACGCGAGTGCTCCCTGGTATCTGCTTTTTACCTCCGGAACGACGGGTCTTCCGAAGGCGGTCATTCAAACGGCGGGCATGGCCTACGCCAACATGATCAATTATTGCCAGGCAACCGGCCTCGGCGTTGGCGAAAAGGGTGTCAACTTCCTGCCGCTGTTTCATACCGCCGGGATCAACCTGCCGACCCTGCCGATCTTCTTGAATGGGGGGTCTTCAACCCTCCTGCGCAAGTTCGATCCGGACCAGGTCCTCGACCTGATCGACGATGGCCAGGTCACCTGTTTCTTCGGTGTGCCGGCGATCTATCAGGCGCTTGCCCTGTCACCGAAGATCGGGGACACCAACTTCTCGCGGGTCCGTTCGCTCGGCTGCGGCGGGGCGCCCGTCCCGAAACACCTGCTTGTCGATTTCCAGGCGCGCGGGGTGACGATCTGCAACGGCATGGGCATGACCGAAACCGGGCCCACCGTGTTCCTGATGGACACGGGGCATGCAGCCGCCAAAATCGGGTCGGTCGGAAAGCCGCAGATCCTGACGGATGTCCGGCTGGCGGCGTCCGACGGACGCATCGTTGAAGGCGCGGGCGAGGGGGAGGTCCAGTTCCGCGGCCCGAACATCACGCCCGGATATATGGACAACAGGCGGGCAACTTCCGAAACATTCACCGAGGACGGCTGGCTGAAATCCGGCGACATCGCCCGGCGGGATGCGGACGGCTACTATTACATCGTCGACCGGATCAAGGACATGTACATCTCCGGCGGCGAGAACGTCTATCCGGCCGAAGTGGAAAAGGTGCTTGACGGCCACCCGGCGATCCTGGAAGCGGTCGTCATTGGTGTTCCGGATGACAGGTGGGGGGAAGTCGGAGCCGCGTTCCTGGTGCCGCGTCCCGGTGAGATCCTGGATACCGGCGGGCTGGCGGACTGGTGCCGGGCGCAGCTGGCGCCCTACAAGATCCCGAAGAGCTTTACCGTCACGGAAGACCTGCCGCGCACGGCGGCGGGCAAGGTCCGGAAGAATGTCCTGAAGGAGGCACATTCAGCGACGTCCATTCAGGAGGATGTGTGAGCGATGACCCTTGCCTTTGAAAAACCATCTGCCACCGTTTTCACCTGGACACCGACCCAAGGCGATTTCGATGCCTTTGCGAGACTGTCCGGTGATGACAATCCGATCCATGTCGATCCCGTGTTCTCGGCACGCACGCGGTTCGGCCGCACGGTGTCACATGGCATGCTGCTCTACACCCGCGCTTTCGCCTGCCTGGAAACACTCTACCCCGGCCGGCGACACGAGGTGCAAACCCTGATGTTTCCCAATCCGTCCTATGCCGGCGAGGAACTGGCGCTTTCCTTTGCCGAGGACCCTGATCAACCGGGTCTGGTGCTGATCGAAATCAGCAGGACCGCCGACCGCGCCGTGACGCTTTCGGGAACCTGCAAGATCGGGGAGCCGGCCTGATGCTGGAAATCGGAGCGAAAAAAGAGATCACGCGCACCTATACCGACGAGGACATGCGTGATTTTGCCGTGCTGGCGGGGGATCTGGCAAGCGTACCGACATCGGTTCCCGGGCCGTTGATCGGCGGGCTGTTTTCCTACCTGCTTGGTGTGGAGCTGCCGGGCCGGGGAACCAATTATCTGAAACAGAGCCTCGAGTTTCTCGCACCCGCACCGGTCGGCCAAGCGCTCACGGCTTCGGTCACGGTGTCCCGGCTGCGCCCCGAAAAGCACCTGGTCGATCTTGAGACCGTGTGCTCCACACCGGACGGAACCCGGATCTGCCAGGGCCGGGCACTGGTCTATGTCGAGGATGTGGGAAAAGACTAGGGTACGGACTCATAAATGAAGTCAATTTGGTTTGGATCGTTTTGACCAACTGCGAGAAGCGAAAGTGCAGGAAATGTGGTTCATTTTCAAGCCTTTCGCGACGTGGCAGATGGCCAAAACAGCCAAATCCGAAGGACGGCAAAATGGCTTCACCTCGCAGCGTCATCGCGCTTGACCGGGCATAAAGCCCGCTCTGCGCACGCTTCCTCGCAAGATTTTGCCATTTCTGCCGCCAATCGGCTTCATTTATGGGACCGTACCCTAGGGTACGGGCTTATTCGCCCTCGACCAGCCGGGTTTTCGATGGCCAAAAGGCGTGATGCCCCCTGAGTTGCCGGGTCATCGGGATCGGGTCCTGGTAAACCCAGCCGATTTCCTCGCCGGCCAGCGACACATAGCTGGCATCGCCCTTGATCGGGCAATGGGTGGATTTTTGCACCGGGTCCAGAGATGCAACGATATCTTCCGCCGGGAAATAGACGACCGGGTCATACACCGACTTGCCCAGTTCCATCACCCTGAGCGCGCTGGTACTGTCGGCGAGCAGGGTGTCGCCTGCATAAACGCGCATGCGCCGTGGGGCCGTCTTGATGACCATCATGTGGTCGGAATTGTCCGGATTTCTGATCGCGTCCCTGAGGGCGGCGATGGATGTGTCTGACATTAGGGCACTCCTTTCCGGTCAAAGGTGTGGTCGGACACCCGGCTTGGCAATCCCGATTCCTGAAACGGGCCGGTGCGAAAATGCACGAATATGCCGTCTTTGACGCTGACCGGAACAAATTGACGCTAAATCAGCCTTGAAAATTGTCCCAAAACAGGTCTCTAGGGTACGGACCCATAAATGAAGCCGATTTGGCGGCAGAAATGGCAAAACCGCGCGAGGAAGCGTGTGCAGAGCGGGCTTTTTGCCCGGTCAAGCACGGTGACGCTGCGAGGAACAGCCATTTTGCCGTCCTTCGGATTTGGCCGTTTTGACCATCTGCTGCGTCGCGAAAGGCTTGAAAATGAACCACATTTCCTGCGCTTTCGCTCCTCGCAATTGGTCAAAACGATCCAAACCAAATTGACTTCATTTATGGGTCCGTACCCTAACCGTGCGAAACCTGAGAGGTGCATTCCTGATGAGTGAGCAGCCGGAAGATATCCTGCGCAATCTGTTCCAGCGGGCTGTCGAGGTGGCCGATCCGATGAAAAGCCTTGCCGCCTTCCTGCCTGATAAGCCGGAAGGGCGGGTCACCGTGATCGGGGCCGGCAAGGCGTCGGCGCGCATGGCCGAGGCCGTCGAGGCGGCATGGGGTCCGTGCAGCGGTCTTGTCATCACACGATATGGGTATGGACGTCCGTGCCAGGGCATCGAGATTGTCGAGGCGGCCCACCCGGTGCCGGACGAAGCGGGTCTCACCGCAACGCGCCGCATGCTCGACCTTGTTCAGGGGCTGGGCGAAGACGACTTCGTGCTGGCGCTGATATCGGGCGGCGCCTCCGCCCTGCTGACCGCCCCGGCGGGTGACATCAGCCTTTCCGAAAAGCAAGAGGTCAACCAGGCGCTGTTGAGTTCCGGCGCGCCGATCGGCCAGATGAACAAGGTGCGCAAGCACCTGAGCGCGGTCAAGGGCGGCCAGCTCGCGGCATCGGCCCATCCGGCGAAAATGCTGGCGCTGTTGCTGTCGGACGTGCCCGGCGACGATCCCGCAGAGATCGGCTCGGGGCCGACAGTCGGCGATGACAGTTCGTCCGCGGACGCAGCGGCGATCCTGGAGCGCTGGCAGATCGATGTGCCCTCTTCCGTTACAGCGGTTCTGTCCGGAGCGTCCGGCGTTTTGCTTCCGGACCATGACAGGCTGTCCCGTGTGACGAACACGATCTTTGCCGCGCCGTCCCAGTCCCTTGAGTCGGCGAAGGACCTTGCCGAGGGGCTCGGCTGCGACGTTGAAATTCTCGGGGACGCGCTCGAAGGGGAAGCCAGGGAGGTTGCACGTGCT
The DNA here is from genome assembly GCF_965229775.1 of Roseibium sp. Lineage (GTDB taxonomy): Bacteria > Pseudomonadota > Alphaproteobacteria > Rhizobiales > Stappiaceae > Roseibium. The sequence goes on along the minus strand of NZ_OZ245929.1, from coordinate 742,554 downwards.
CATGCGCAACTTGCGCTGGAGCATCACAAGCAGCGCCAGGGCTCCGGCCGGCCATTGCTGCTTCTGTCGGGCGGCGAGCTGACGGTAACCCGCAACGGCAAAGGCGTCGGTGGACCGAATGCGGAATATGCGCTTGCCCTGGCGCTCGCGCTTCAAGGGGCATCCGGCATTCACGCGATCGCCTGCGATACGGATGGCGTTGACGGGGCCGCAGAGGTTGCCGGCGCCGTTATCGGGCCGGACACGCTGGCAAAGGCTGCTGCGCGCGGCGTTTCCGCTTCGGATGCACTGGCGGACAACGACGCTCACAGCTTCTTCGAAAAGATCGGCGACCAGGTTGTTACCGGGCCGACATTGACAAATGTGAACGATTTCCGTGCGATATGGATTGGGGAATGACATGATCCGACGCTGAGGCCTGACCCTGAAATGTCCGAAGTGACCATCACGCGCGCCGTGCGCATGCCGGACCCGTTTCGTATCGAACGGTTTCTGTCCAACCCGAAGCTCGGACCGCGTCTTCTGTTTTTCAGTGGCGGTTCCGCGCTGAACGGCGTTTCGCAATGCTTGAAACGCTACACGCACAATTCCATCCACCTGGTGACACCGTTCGACTCCGGCGGCAGTTCGCAAGGGCTGCGCGTTGCCTTCGACATGCCGGCCATCGGCGACCTCAGAAGCCGGATGATGGCGCTTGCCGACGAGACCGTGCTCGGTCACCCGGACGTTTTCCGCCTGTTCACGCACCGGTTCGCCAAGTCGGCCAATGACGCCGATCTGCAGGGTGAACTGGACAGCATGATCGGTGGAACGCACACGCTGGTAGAGGCCATCGAACAGCCGATGCGCACGCTGATCCAGAACCAGCTGGGCATGTTCCGCGCCGCCTGTCCGAAGACGTTCGACCTGCGCGGGGCAAGCATCGGCAATCTCATTCTGGCGGGTGGTTATCTCAACCAGAACCAGCACCTGGAGCCGATCATCTTCCTCGTGTCCAAGCTTGTGGGCGTGCAGGGGACGGTGCGCGCGGTCACCGACGACAATCTGCATCTCGGCGCTGATCTCGCCAACGGAAACACCGTCATCGGGCAGCACCTGATGACAGGCAAGGAACACGCGGAACTGACGTCTCCGATCCGGGATCTGTTCCTGAACCACGGGCTTACCGACAGATCACCGGCAGAAAGCCGTTTTCCGGATCGCAACCGCACGCTCGTGCAGTCCGCGGATCTGATCTGCTTCGCGCCGGGGAGCTTTTACACCAGCCTTGTAGCCAATCTCCTGCCCAGGGGTGTCGGCAGGGCGGTGGCGTCACGCACGGTTCCGAAAGTCTATGTGCCAAGCCTCGGCAGGGACCCGGAAACGGCTAACCTGACCCTCGCCGACAAGGTGCACACGCTTCTGAGCTATCTTCACCGGGATGCCGGTGCGGAGTGCCCTGCGCACAAGCTGCTCAATTTCGTGATCGTCGACAGCAGCGTACCTGACAGCGAAACGGCGGAGGTCCGCGCACGGGGCATTTCGGTGCTCAGACTTGACCTGGTCAGCAAGACATCGGCACCCTTCTACGACCCGGCACCGCTCTGTGAGGCCCTGGTCTCCCTGGCGTGAGGACAGAAGGAGGATCGGAGATGGTTCAATCAGCGAAAATCGACGGCATCGGAGGGGTCTTCTTCAAGAGCAAAGATCCGGACCGGCAGGCCGCGTTCTACAAGAAACACTTCGACATCAACATGGGGACCTGGCTGCACCAGAATGCGGGCCCCTCCGTGTTTGCTGCGTTCAAGGAGGACACGTCCTATTTCGGGCCCGCCGAGAACCGGTTCATGATCAATCTGCGCGTCAATGATATCGACGCCCTGATGACGAGCCTGCGTGCCGATGGCGTGACCGAACTCGGCTACGACGACGAGGAATACGGCCGCTTCTTCCGCTTTCTCGACCCGGAAGGCAATGGGGTCGAACTCTGGCAGCCGCCGGAAGGTGAGCTGCCTGAGGAGTAGGTTTGCTCTGACACCCGGATTGAGCAATGACGCGCCTTCGGCGCGAAATTCATCTGGTTTCCGGATCGGCGTGCAGCTTGCGCTGCACTTGTCCGGAATGACGATGGGGAACCGTCACACTCTCCTTCGTCACCCCGGGCGAGCAAAGTGAGACCCGGGGCCGGAGAGGCAAGGCGCAGCGGTGCGGAGATCACTTAAACATAAAGACTTCTGCCTCACCGACCCCGGATCTGCGCTGACGCTTGTCCGGGGTGACGGTCGAGAGACTGACGTAGTCAGTGCGGCTGTCCAAACGCCAAGCTGAACCAGATAGCCTCCTTGCAAAGCCGGCCTCATCCTGAGGAAGGCCGCAGGCCTGTCTCGAAGGAGCGGTCGCACGGATCTGCTCTGACGTCGATCGGTCAATACGGCGCTCTCGTGCTTCTAGAGGGTGTGGGCGCTGCGTCGGCGCGGCCAATCTCTTTCCGTGTCATCCCGGACGCAGCGGAGCGGAGATCCGGGATCCACGCGTTTCCACAGGCTTGATTGCTATGCGCACGGCGGCCTCCCAAGCCAGGCAGTCGCCGGTCCATCTTGTGGCACCGTGGATTGGCTCCCGGACTTGTCGTCCCGGTTTGCCGCGCAAGCGGCAAGACCGGGAGCCAGTACGCCGTGTGGCTGAAGTTGGAAGTAGGAGGAGCGACAAGAGGTTACTGGTTCCCTGCCTTCCGCTGCGCTTCAGCAGGGATGACAAATCTATGTTTGCGGGCTCGCCGTATGAGACACATTTCGCGCATAAACTGGTTATGCCGTGGCATCCATGCCGTTTGGCTTCCGTTTTGCAATTGTTTTCCATGTGGCGGTACCAGGGCACGAATTGCCCGATCACGTCTGGCAATGACGGCGGCGGGGGATTGCATCTGCACGCTCGTTCGCCATCCCGGACGCAGCGTAGCGGAGATCCGGGATCCATTCGTTTCCACAGGCTTGATTGCTATGCGCACGGCGGCCTCCCAAGCCAGGCAGTCGCCGGTCCATCTTGTGGCACCGTGGATTGGCTCCCGGACCAGGTCCGGGATGACACCGTGGAAACCGTCTATGTCCTGGCACAACGCGCCCGGTCTTCCCCGGGATGACGGGGCCGTAAACAGGCCTCCCGTGTACTGGAACGCCTGATTACGCAGGGGCGTTGCGTGGCAGGCCGTACCTTCTCCGAAACCAATTTGAGCGGTGTTTTGCTTTAACGCCAACGTGTTCCCGCATTGCGAAATAAATCTTTTCTGTTTCCGAAACCGATTTTGTTGACTTCCGAAACCGGTTTTGGAACACTTTCCGTTAATAAATCGCGCCATTCGCAATTGGCGGCGAATAAGTCTGGGGCCGGGTGCCCCGTGGGAGGAATGATGTCGCGACTTCGTGGTTCCGTGACAATTGACGACGTGGCCCGCCATGTCGGCGTTGCCAAGGGAACCGTTTCGCGCGTCCTCAACAACTACACCGATATTTCCGCTGACACCCGCAAACGCATCCTGAAAGCGGTTCAGGATCTCGGCTATCAGCCTTCGGCGACGGCGCGGAACCTGAAGCGCGGGCGGCAGGACACGCTCGGTATCATCATTCCGGTCGGCCACGGCAATGGTGCGGATCCGTTTCTGGCGGAATTCATCGACGGCATCGCGCGCGCGCTCGATGAACTGGGGCTCGATCTTCTGGTGACCACCGCCCATTCGCGCGATCACGTCACTGCAACGCTCAAGCGGCTGATCGCGCGGCGCAAGGTCGACGGCTTCATCGTCACGCGGACGGAGGTCGAAGATCCGCGCATCGCCTATCTTCAGGAACAGAACTTTCCCTTCGTGGCGCACGGGCGCACGCGCGATCCGTCCGGCTATGCCTGGTTCGACATCGACAACGAAGAGACCTTTGCAACGGGTGCACGGCACCTTTACAGCCTCGGCCACGAGCGGATCGGTTTCATCGGCGGGCCGCTGGAGCTGAATTTCGCACGGCAGCGGCTGGAAGGATACCGGCAGGGCCTCGAAGCGCTGGGCGTTGCCCATGACAGCGAACTGGAAACCCTGCAGCCGGTCGGCGAAAAGGGCGGCATTGCGGGTGCCAGGGCTCTGCTGTCGGCAAAGGCACCCCCGACGGCCATCCTGTGCGCCACGGATGCGCTGGCGATCGGCGCCATTCAGTGCTGCAGAACGCTTGGGCTGACGCCGGGCGCAGACGTGACGGTGATTGGGTATGACGGCCTGCCGGCGGGCGAATATGTCGACCCGCCGCTGACGACTTTCACACAGAGTGCACAGGAAGCAGGCGGACGCGTGGCCCGCATGCTCATCGATGTTCTCGACGGCAAGGCGCCGCATGAATTGCAGGCGCTGGCCAAGGCAAAACTCATCCGGCGCGCCTCGGACGGCGCGCCGACCATGACGTCGGAGGCGCTGGCAGGCGTGCTCCGTGACCGGCTGAACGAACAGCCACTTTCCGGCAGTAAGGGAGAATGAAATGCTTGGGAGGAGTAAATTCCTGGCCTCGACCATTGCGGGCGTACTCGCACTCGGTCTGACCACGGCACAGGCAGACACGCTGCGTTTCTGGACAACGGAAGAGCAGCCGGAGCGCCTGGCAAAACAAGAAGAAATGGCAGCCGCCTTCAAGGACAAGACTGGCATCGAGGTCGAGGTCATTCCGGTGTCCGAGTCGGATCTCGGCACGCGCGCAACCGCCGCATTTGCTGCCGGCGATCTGCCGGACGTGATCTATCACACGCTGCAGTACGCGCTGCCATGGGCCGAAGCCGGTATCCTGGATACGGAAGCCGCCACGGAAGTCGTCGACAATCTCGGCAAGGACACGTTCGCGCCGGGTGCTGTCGCGATGGCTGCCGTTGACGGCGGTATCGCTTCCGTTCCGGTCGATGGCTGGACGCAGATGGTCGTCTACCGGAAAGACCTGTTCGACGAGAACGGGCTGGCCGCGCCGGACAGCTACGCGAATATCCTGGCCGCTGTTGAAAAGCTGCACAATCCGCCGGAAATGTTCGCATTCGTCGCTGCGACGAAGATCGATGAGAACTTCATGAGCCAGGTGCTTGAGCACGTGCTTCTGGCCAACGGCATCACGCCGGTCGATGGTGAAGGCTTCAAGGCGCTTGATGAAAAGAAAACCATCGAGGCCCTGGAATTCTACAAGGCCATCGCCAAGGCGTCTCCTCCGGGCGACCTCTTCTGGAAGCAGTCGCGCGAACTTTATTTTGCCGGCAAAGCAGCGATGATCATCTGGTCGCCGTTCATTCTGGACGAGCTTGCAGGTCTGCGTGACAGTGCACCCCCGACGATCACAGACGACCCGACCTCCAAGGAACTCGCGTCCAAGACCGGTGTCGTGACCACCCTGAGCGGTCCGTCGAACCCGGACGGCGCTGCCTGGGGTGACGTGCGCTACTTCGGCATCACCAACGACGCCGACACGGAAGCGGCCATGCAGTTCGTCGAATTCTCCATGGACGACGGCTACATGTCGACCCTGTCGATCGCGCCGGAAGGCAAGTTCCCGATCCGCCGCGGCAACGCCGACAACCCGACCGCCTTCGTTGACGGATGGTCGAAACTGCCGGTCGGTGTCGACCGCAAGGCACCGCTGACCGATCTCTATGACCCCGACACGATCAACACGATCGTTGCCGGCCTGGATACCGCCAGCCGCTGGGGCGTGACGGAAGGCCAGCTGTCGCTTGCCTCCAAGATCATCAACAGCCAGGTGATCAACCGTCTGGTGCGTGAATATATCGACGACGAGCGCGATGCAGCGGCAACGGTTGCAAAGCTCAACGAAGAACTGGCCAAAGTTCAGTAAAGACTGACGCACGTGGTTCCATCGGCCGACCGGTGGAACCCACCCCTCCAGGACATCAGGACCGGACGCAGGTTCGCAGAGCGCCCGGTCCCCACCAACCGCTTCTTCCCGCACGTTCCGCGGGAGGGTAGGGACCGCTTGTCCTTTCGCACCTCGACAGAGACGCTGCCAAAGGGCCGAAACACAGAGCTGGAACCATGAGCGCACAAAACCAAAATTCGGAGTCCCTCGGCCCGCCCAAAGGGGTCGGACCCATGCAGCGCCGCGAGATGTGGCTCGCATATCTCATGCTCGCGCCGACATTCGCCATCATTCTGATGATCGTCGCTGGGCCGCTCCTGGCCAACTTCTGGATCAGCGTGAAACCCGTGCAGCTTGCGGATCTGCGTCCGCCGACCGTGCTGGTCAACGAACGTGTGCGCGGAGGTCCCGAGGCGGCGGGTGACAGCGCCCAGCTCGAGTACCGCCTGCGCAACTCCTCGCAGGAAGAGGAGGTCCGCGATGTCGTCCTGACCGATGCCATCCCGGCAGGCTTCGACGTCACGGCGCTGCCGGACGTCTGCGCGCTGAACGGCAGTGCACTGACCTGCACCATCGGCACGGTGGAGCCGGGTTGGCGCGAGCGGCTCAGGATCGAAGGCACGGTGACCGACGCCTTTCTTTCGGCCAACAGGCCGGAACGCGCCAGCGAGCCGGTCATCACGGGCGACGCAAACAATATCCTGACGAGTTTCGATTTCACCCTGGAGAACTTTCAGAGGATCTTCAGCGCGGACGAGTTCTGGTCGGTTCTCAGGGTCACCTTCTACTATACGATCTTCGGAACGGGCGGGGCGCTGGTTCTCGGCCTCTTTGCCGCGCAATTGCTCAACACGGTCTTCAAGGGACGCGGCATCGTGCGCGGGCTGTTCCTGTTCCCCTATGTCTCGCCGGTGATTGCGGTCGCCTTCACCTGGGTCGTGCTGTTCGATCCGTTTTCGGGCACGGTCAATGCACTCCTGACGAAAATGGGCGTCGTGTCCGACCCGATCAACTTCTTCGGGCAGCGGGCCATCGAATACTCCCTGTTCGGGATACCGATGGAGTTTCCGCTGGCGCTGACGACCGTCATCGCGTTCGAGGCCTGGCGGTATTTCCCACTCTCGTTCCTGTTCATCCTGGCACGCATGCAATCCATCAACACGGACATGTATGAAGCCGCGGAAATGGACGGGGCGACACCGCTGCAGCAGTTCTGGTACCTGTCGCTGCCCCAGCTCATGGGCATCCTGTCGGTTCTGTTCCTGCTCAGGTTCATCTGGACGTTCAACAAGTTCGACGACATCTTCCTGCTGACCGGCGGCAATGCCGGGACACGGACGCTCACCGTCGACGTCTATGAACAGGGTTTTGCGCTTTCCAATCTCGGAGCCGGTGCCGCGGTCGCGGTGGTCGTCTTCGTCGTGCTGGTCACGTTCGCCACCCTGTTCATCCGCTTCTCACCGAAGGAGGAAGGGCTATGAGACCGGGAAGCATCCTGCTTGCAGCCGTCACCGGCCTTGTCTGGGGCGTGACCTCAATCGTCGTCGTCGCCGTAACGCTGACGCTGATCACGGGCGAAGTGGCCCTGCCGCAGGCAACGGCCGCCGGCATTGCCGGGCTCGTCAGCGCACTCGTCTTCGTGTGGCGGCAATCCTCCGGGGCCGAGGGCGGTCTGCCCGCCTGGGCGCTTGCCGCGATCACCATGTTCGTGCTCCTGATGATCGGCTCGTTCGCGGCGCCCTTCAACCTGTCGCTCGGCACCGTGCCGGTCTGGCAGGGGCTGGCACTCATCGTGACCGTTCTGGGTGCCACCTGGGCAACCACCGTATGCCTCAACGGTGCCCGGCTCGGCGCCATGAGCCGCTACGAGCGCGAGGTGATCTACATCCGCATCGCCAAGGGTGTCGGCTTCGTGATCTTCACGATCATCGTGGCGCTGCCGTTCTACGTCATGGTGATGACGTCGCTGAAGAGCCAGCAGACCCTCCTGGCAAACCCGCTGGACCTGTCCATCGATCTATCGCAAGGGCTGGACGGGCTGTTCCGCTCCTATGTCGAACTGTTCACCCAGTTCAACTTCGGGCGCTACCTGATGGTTTCAGCCTATGTCAGTGTTGCCACCGTCGTCCTGACGCTGTTGTTCTCCGTGCCCGGGGCATACGCGGTCTCACGGCTGCGCTTTCCGGGGCAGGCGTTCCTGTCGCGATCGGTTCTCCTGATCTACATGGTGCCCGCGATCGTGCTGGTGATCCCGCTCTATGCCGTGTTCTCGCAGCTCGGACTGCGCAACACGCTGACGGGGCTGCTGATCGTCTATCCGGCAACAACGATACCGGTCGCGCTCTACATGCTGCAGGGCTATTTCCGTGGCATCCCCTCCGAACTGGAAGAAGCCGGGCTGATGGACGGCCTGACGCGCATCGGCGTTATCCTGAAGATAACGCTGCCCCTGTCGCTTCCGGCGCTCGCATCGGTGTCGCTCTATGTCTTCATGATCGCCTGGAACGAGTTCCTGTTCGCCTTCATGTTCCTCGACAATCCGGACATCTTCACGCTGTCGCGCGGTGTCGTTTCCCTGAATTCCTCCGAGGTGCCTCGTCAGCATCTCATGGCGGGCGCGGTGATTGCGACCGTGCCCGTCCTCGTCATTTTCCTCTGGTTCGAACGCTTCCTTGTACAGGGCCTGACGGCCGGCAGCGTCAAGGGCTAGGGCAACGCATGAAACGGCCACAACGGCCAAGGAGACTTCTGTGTCAAACGCAGACTTGGATAACACAGCCAGAACCATCCTGATCGAGAACGATCAGGGTGGGTACACGGTGCCGACAAAAGGGCTCTATCCCTACCAGTGGAACTGGGATTCGGTGTTTGTCGCGCTCGGCTTTGCAACCTTCGACCAGGATCGTGCCTGGCGGGAGATCGAAATGCTGTTCGAGGGGCAGTGGCGGGACGGCATGGTGCCGCACATCCTCTTCAGAAAGGACGACCCGAGTTATTTTCCGGGGCCGAAGGTCTGGGGAACGGATGGCGGTCCGATCCCGAGCTCCGGCCATTCCCAGCCACCCGTGGCCGCGACGGTCATCCGGGATCTTGTCGACACCGACACGAGCGGCCGCGCGCTCGAACGGGCCGGTGCGCTGTTCCCGCAGCTGATGAACTGGCACCGCTGGTATCTGGCCTACAGGGACCCGGACAATCTCGGCGTGCTGGCCATCATCCATCCCTGGGAATCGGGGCGGGACAATCTGCCCGACTGGGATGACGCGCTCCGGGCCGTCGAGGTCAAGGATATCGAACCTTACGAGCGCAAGGACACCTCGCATGTCGACCCGGCGATGCGGCCGCACAAGGAAGACTACGACCGGTATCTCAGCATCATGGCAGCATGCCGGAGTGTTGGATGGGATCCGGCGGAAGTCGCCAGGACCTGCCCGTTCTTCGTTGCCGATCCGGGGGTCACGTTCATTTTCCTGCGGGCGTCGCGGGACCTTCTCGTTCTCGCAGACAAGCTCGGCAAGACAGCGGAAGCAGACGAGATCAGGGGCTGGATCGCGCTCATGGAAAAGGGGGCGAAAAATCTCTGGAGCGACGACCTGAAGGCGCATGTCGCGTTTGACCGCAGATCCGGAAAACACACGGACGGTATTTCGAGCATGTCGTTCCTGGCCCCCTATGCAGGACTGGCGGACGAGAAGACGCTGACCTCGCTGCAAGGTCACTTCGACCGCATCGCCGCCAAGGTGCGCTACACGATGCCGTCCTATGATCCGGACCACCGCAGCTTCGAACCGCTCCGTTACTGGCGCGGTCCCGTCTGGGCGATGGTCAATTACATGATCGCCCGGGGCTTTGCGGAGGCGGGCGACACCGTTCGCGCCGAGAAACTGAGAAGCGATACGGCGCAGCTGGTCGAGACCAGCGGTTTCGCCGAATATTTCAGCCCGGAGACCGCGGCAGGTGCAGGCGGCGGCACCTTCTCGTGGACCGCAGCCATCTGGCTGACCTGGGCATCCCCAACACATGTGAAACAAGCAGCGTAGAAAGCCGGAGGACTGAGGACATGGGAGCAATACAGCTCAACAAAGTCGAGAAATGGTTCGGCGAACTCCAGGTGATCAAGGGCATCGACCTGGATATTCAGGACGGTGAATTCGTCATCTTCGTCGGACCTTCCGGATGCGGAAAATCGACCCTGCTGCGATTGATTTCGGGGCTGGAGGAGACAAGCCGCGGCTCGATTGAGATCGATGCCAAGGACGTAACTGCGCTGCCGCCTTCCGGCCGCGGCCTGTCGATGGTGTTCCAGTCCTACGCGCTCTATCCGCACATGTCCGTGCGCGAGAATGTCGGGTTCGGACTGAAGACCGCGGGCGTTCCCAAGCCTGAAATCGAGAGTAAGGTGAACGCGGCGGCAGAAGTTCTTAAGCTGGACGACTACCTGGACCGCAGGCCGAAGGCCCTGTCGGGCGGCCAGCGCCAGCGTGTGGCCATCGGGCGCGCGATCGTGCGCGAGCCGAGCGCGTTCCTGTTCGATGAACCGCTTTCGAACCTCGACGCAGCGCTCCGCGTGGAGATGCGATTCGAAGTCGCGCGGCTGCACAAGAGCCTCGGGACCACCATGATCTACGTGACCCACGACCAGGTCGAGGCGATGACGCTTGCCGACAAGATCGTGGTGCTGCAGGCCGGACGGATCGAGCAGGTCGGATCCCCGCGCGAACTCTACGAACGGCCCGACAATCTCTTCGTCGCGCAGTTCATCGGATCGCCGAAAATGAACGTGCTGCCCTGTTCCGTCGAGGGGGACCAGTTCTCGCTCCAGGGGCATGGCGGCGGCCACTATCCGCATGCGGATCAGCCACAGAAGCCGCACAAGCTCGGCATCCGGCCCGAACACATGACGATCGTGGGTGAAGGCGAAGGCCATTGCAGCGGAACGGTCGAGGTCGCCGAATATCTCGGCGCCGACATCTTCCTCTATGTGGCGCTGGACGGTCTTGAAACCATTCTCGTCAGGATCAGCGGCAGCGATTCAATCGAGGAGGGCGCGCGGATCGGGTTGACGTTCGACGAGACACGGATGCACTTCTTCGACGGCGACGACAAGGCGATCCGGTAACCGGACTTGCAGAGTGCTCTCCGGTCTGCGCCTAGGGTCGAACGGGCTCATTGATCGCCGGGTGACGGTTACCTCTCCCACTGGGAAAGGTCGGCGCGACTGCGCCGGGTGAGGGGACAAACCCCGGTGAGACACGCAAGCGTCTGATCCCTCACCCTGACCCTCTCCCAACGGGAGAGGGGATGCTCGCTTCGGCGCGTGCGCATCAGCTCTGCGCGCTCCTCGGAAGTGGTTACCTCTCCCATTGGGAGAGGTCGGCGCGACTGCGCCGGGTGAGGGGACAAACCCCGGTGTGACACGCAAGCGTCTGATCCCTCACCCTGACCCTCTCCCAACGGGAGAGGGGACGTTCGCTTCGGCGCTTGCCTGCCAGCTCTGCGCGCTGCTCAGATTGCGGCGTTTGCCTTTCGCTCTTCTGTGTCATTGCCAGATTTAATCTGGCAATGCATGCCCTTGCTTCGCGGCGATACGAGGCCGTGCGATTGCAGGCGAAACGGCATGGATGCCATGGTCAAGCTATGGCATGACCGGAAAAGTCGATCTCGTGAGGCGATTGACTATCAATGAACATGTCATTCCGGCAGAAGCGCGGTGGAAGGCCGGAAACCGGTAACCATTTGTCTTCTTGTTCTTTTTTGACCTCCGGCCAAAGGGAATGCTGGATCCCGGTCTTGCCGCCTGCGCGGCAAACCGGGAGGACAAAATTCCGGTTCATGGCTGTTCGTTTTGCTGACCGGCGCTACCTCGGAATGACGTCGACCTTGTGACCCGTGGTCTGGGTGCCGGCGGTGCGCAGGACGCCTTTCACGGGCGCGGTATCGCCGTAATCCCGGCCGCGGGCCACGACAATGTGGTCCTGGCCGACACGCAGCGCATTGGTCGGATCATACTCGATCCAGCCGCTCTCAATGCCGCACCAGGCGCGCACCCAGGCATGCATGGCATCGGCGCCCTCCAGGCGCTGCTGGCCTTCCGGCGGGATCGTTCTGAGGAAGCCGCTGACATATCCGGCAGGGATGCCGATGCTTCTGAGGCAGGCGATCATGATATGCGAGAAGTCCTGGCACACGCCGTGCCGGCGCTCGAATGCATCGATCGCCGGCGTGTCGACCGTGGTGGCATCCGCATCGAAATCCATGTCCTGATTCAAGGCCCTGCCGATCGCCTCGACCGCGGCCACCGCGCTCATCTCCGGGCTGGTGTGTTCCTGCGCGTAGACCGCAAAGGCCGGTGCCAGAGGCAGGCGCGGCGACGCGGTCAGAAAATGAACCGGTTCGTCGGGCCCGAGGGACTGGAGGCCGGCCAGTTCCCTTTTCAGAAGGGACAGGGGAGGAGAGATGTCGAGTTCGTGCGGCACGGACGTGCGGTCGATCCGGGCCGTCAGCCTGAAGGCGAGTTCGCTGTGGGCGCGTCGGAAGACCACATCGGTGACGGCATTGCCGAAAAAATCCGTCCTGTTGCGCCGTTCCGTCGGTCCGGGCGAGAGCCTGACGCTTGACGACACGAGTCGTTGCTCACCGGGGATCGATGCGGGCACGAGGCGCAGCGAATGCCGGCCCGAATTCGCGGGGCTGGCATAGTCATAGGTGATTTCGAGGTTCACGTCGTAGAGCACGGCATCTCCTCCCGCATTTGATCCTGTCCGCTCCGGCGGACCCTAGCGGATATAGGCATCTGATAGCTCGACCGACAGGAATGCAATCTGGTCCCTGAGCTCTCCCAGGGCGTCCTGGGTCAGCGTCTCGGGGGTGGCGACGGCAAGGCTGGTGTGGATCTGCAGAACCGCGCGGGCGAGGTCGGACAAATAGCCGTTTTCCGATGCTCCCGGCAAGACATCGATGTGCTCTTTCATGTCGGTGAGCTGATACATCACCGAACGCGGGTTCTTCGGGTCCATGGCAAGCAGATCAAGCACCGTCGCGTGGCTCAGCGACACCGCGTAGCGCCGGCTCATGGACATGGCGCTGTCCCCGACTTCCAGAAGAAGTTCCAGCGCACCGTCGGGCGCATCCGGTCCGGTGAACACGGAAAGCAGATCCGCCATCCTGTTGGCCCGCTCCAGCGCGCGGCCGATGCTGAGGAAACGCCAGCCGGTGAAGCGGTACATGTTTTCGTGAACCAGTCCCGAAAAGCCGGTGATCTTGCGGAGCAGCAGGCTCATCGCCTGGGGAACGTCCGCATCGTCCTTCATGACACGCCGTGCTCCGTTCGCCGTCTGGGCAAGGTCATTGAGTGCCAGCCAGCCGTCGACGGAAAAACGGTCACGGACCTTGCCGGCGCTGTTCACGGCCGATTGCAGCATGGAACAGAGGCCTTCGGGGATCGGACTTTCCGGAGCGACGCCGATGTCGTCGAGATATTCCGCGGTGCGGGCGACCAGCGGCGCTTCGGGGTCCGCTGTCTCCAGCAGCCGGGCGTGATAGGCCCGCAGGAGACGCACGGCGCCCTCTGCGCGCTCGACATAACGGCCAAGCCAGAAGAGATTGTCCGCGGCGCGCGAGGGCAGGGCTCCCGATTGAGACTTGAAGAAGGGTGACTCGCTCTGATGCAGCAGGGTGTCCATCGCCAGCTTCCGCGTGCCGACGATCCAGACATCGGCGGCCGACCCTCCGGACTGCATGGCGATCGCGCTTGCACTCGGCTCCTTGCCGATCCGCGCGAATCCGCCGGACATGACTTCCCAGCCGTTATGCGTGCGTGCGAGGAAGACGCGCAGGCTCATCGGGCGCGGCACAAGCGAACCTTCGTGGTAGGCAGGGGTGGTCGACAGGGTCACGGCTTCCTGCGCGACGAGCCGGCCCTTTTCGGTGTCGATCCAGTTTTCCAGAATGCCCTTGTGGAACTTGTCGGAATCCTTGCCGATGAAATCGGTATGTCCGGACGTGAAGGGCAGCGCAGTCGACAGCGCCGGACTGAACATCATCGCCGCGGCGTTGTCCTTGACATAGGCGCGGGTCGCCTCTTCGCCGCACCACCAGGTGGCGACGTTGGGCAGCTTCAGGGACGTTCCGAGCAAGTGCTCGCAAATGCGCGGCAGGAAAGCGAGCAGCGCCCGGGTTTCCAGGATGCCTGTGCCGAGCGCGTTGACCATCGTGACGGTCCCCTCGCGGACCGCTTCCACCATGCCGGGTGTTCCGATATGCGACTCCTCGTTCAACTCCACCGGGTCGGTCCAGGCCGAATCGAGCCGCCGCCACAGGACGCTGATCGGCTTCAGACCCGCCACCGTCCGCACCATCAAACGACCGTTTTCGACCGTCAGATCCTCTCCTTCGAGCAACATGAAGCCCAGATAGCGGGCGATATAGGCATGCTCGAAATAGGTGTCGTTGAGAGGGCCCGGGGTCAGGATGGAGACGCGGCTGTCCTGCTCACCGCGCAGATCCAGAAGATGGTCGCGAAACCGGCGGAAGAAGCCGGCGAGCCGGTGGACGTTGGCCCTGGCGAAGAACTCGTTGAAGATGCGTCCCGTCGCCACCCGGTTCTCCAGGGCGAAGCCGGCACCGGACGGCGCCTGCGCCCTGTCGGACAGCACCCACCAGGTCCCGTCCGGACCCCGGCCGATTTCAAAGGCAAGGAAATGCAGGAAGTAGCCAGACCTTGGTGTGACGCCGACCAGAGGACGCTGCCATTCGGGGCTTTCGGCGATCAGGCTGGCCGGCAGATAGCCGTCGGACACGAGGCGGTTCTCGCCGTAGATGTCCCCCACCACTTTTTCCAGGAGCTCCGCCCGCTGCACCAGCCCGTCCGCGATCGCCTGCCAGTCCCCTTCGCCAATGACGACGGGAATGTGGCTGAGCGGCCATTCCCGCTCCATGGCGCCGTCCTGGCCATATTGGCGGAAGTAAACGCCGGCGTCGTTGAGATACTGGTTGCCGCGCGCGAACCGGTCGTTGATGTCTTCGATGCTGAGCGAGGACAGGTGGTCCAGAAACGGCCGCCACACGGGACGGACGTTGCCGGCCGGATCGAGCAGTTCGTCCGAAACGCCCGGAAACGGCCGGTAGGATTTCAACAAACCGTATCCCTGACCGCCGCTTTCTGCCGTTTCGTCCAAACTCATTCCATGATTCCCGTGCCGGGTCTTTCAAAGCCGAAAGAGCCTTATACACCCACAGGGCGTCTGAGGTCCAAGGTCAATGGAAACTCCGGGTGCGGGTGCTCGGTCTGCGGCGTGTAGAGCCCGGGCGTGTGGCCGTGCGGCTCGAAGCGCGACAGCCGCCGGGCTTCGGCTTCGTTGCCGTTGACGGGGAATGTGTCGTAGTTGCGCCCTCCCGGGTGCGCCACGTGATAGACGCAGCCGCCGATGGCACGGCCGCTCCAACGATCGAAAATATCGAATGTCAGCGGCGCATCCACCGGATGAACAGGATGGAGCGCCATGGACGGCTGCCAGGCCTTGTAGCGGACGCCGCCAACCGCAATGCCGTTGGTCTCCGTTTTCCTGAGCGGGATCATCCGGCGATTGCAGGTCACGGCGTAGCGTTCCTGATCGGCGGCCGACAGCTTGACCTGAAGCCGCTCTGTGGAGCTGTCTGTGTAGCGGACAGTGCCTCCGATTGCGCCGGTTTCGCCAAGCACGTGCCAGGGCTCCAGGGCCTGACGCAGTTCCAGGTGGACACCTTCGACCTCGATTTCCCCGCAGAAGGGAAAACGGAATTCGCATTGGGCCTCGAACCATTCCGGTCGCATAGAAAAGCCGTGATGCTCCAGGTCGCGGAGCACGTCCATGAAATCCGCCCAGACGAAATGCGGCAGCATGAAACGGTCGTGCAGCGTCGTGCCCCAGCGTGTGAGATTGCCCGAAAGCGGATGTTGCCAGAGCCGGGCGACGAGCGCGCGCAGAAGCAGTTGTTGCGCAAGGCTCATGCGCGGGTCCGGCGGCATTTCAAAACCCCTGAACTCGACAAGACCGAGGCGGCCCGTCGGACCGTCCGGGGAATAGAGCTTGTCGATGCAGATTTCCGCCCGGTGCGTGTTGCCGGTGACATCGACCAGGAGATTGCGCAACAGCCGGTCGAGCAGCCACGGGAACGGAGCGGCACCCTCGCCGGGACGGTGGATCTGGGAAAGGGCAACCTCCAGTTCGTAAAGCCCGTCGTGGCGGGCTTCATCAACGCGCGGGGCCTGGGACGTCGGGCCGATGAAGAGACCCGAGAAGAGATAGGATAGGCTCGGATGGCGCTGCCAGTGGAGCACGAGGCTCCTGAGCAGGTCCGGGCGCCTCAGGAACGGGCTGTCGAGCGGTGTCGCTCCCCCGATAACGACGTGGTTGCCGCCGCCAGTTCCGGTGTGCTTGCCGTCAATCATGAACTTGTCGGCGCCGAGACGGCTTTGCCTGGCTTCCTCGTAGACGCCTTCGGTGATGTCGACGCAGTCTTTCCAGCTGCCGGCCGGATGGATGTTGACCTCGATGACACCGGGGTCCGGCGCCACACGGATGACGTTCATGCGCGGGTCGGGCGGGGGCGGATAGCCCTCGATGTGCACAGGGAGATTCAAATCCGCCGCCGCCGCTTCGGCAACGGCGATCAGCTCCAGATAGTCCTCGAGGCGCTCGACCGGCGGCATGAACACGCAAAGCCGCCCGTCACGCGGTTCGACGGACAGGGCCGTCCTGACGTCCGCGTCGCCGAGCTCACCTTCGCCCTGACCTTGCTCGCGCCTGTCCTGCGTCGGTCCGCCGGCGGTGAAACTGGCGACACCCTGCCGTCTTGCCGGACGCGGCTCGGCTGAAAATTCCGGAAGCGGTTCGCGGGGAACGGTCGGATCGGCGATATTCGTATAAGGGTACTGGGCCGGCGGGACATAGGGCAGGGATTCCAGAGGCAGGCGATAGCCGACCGGGCTGTCGCCGGGCACGAGGAACAGCGCATCGCGGCGCAGCTTCCAGTGCTCGGACCGCCACCTTTTTCCGGTCGATTTCGATTGCCAGCGCTGCACGGGCAAAATGTAGCCCGCCGGTTTCGTCAGGCCGCGATCAAAGACGCGCGCAATGCGGTGCCTTGCCTCGGCGTCTTCCAGCGCCGAATTGTCCGGTGTCACATTCTCGGGAAGATTGGCTTCCTTGATCAGCCAGACCGACGGGTCCTCGTATGCTGGTACGACGTAGTCCGGTTCGAGTTCCAGGCGCTCGGCAATTTGCTGCAGGAGAGCTTCGGCCTGACCGGCATCGGCGCCGGTCTCCGTGCCTTCGGCGGCGATCAGCGCGGGATCGGACCAGATCGGTTTTTCATCCTGCCGCCAGTAGAGCGAAAACGTCCAGCGCGGCAGCGTTTCACCCGGATACCACTTGCCCTGGCCATAATGCAGAAAGCCGCCCGGCGCGAACCGCGAGCGGAGGCGGCGGATCAGCTTGTCGGCCAGGTCCCGCTTCGTCGGCCCCACGGCGTCGGTGTTCCACTCCGCAGCTTCGAAGTCGTCAATGGAAACGAATGTGGGTTCGCCGCCCATGGTCAGCCGAACGTCTTCCTGCTTCAGGATCCGGTCGACCTCCTCTCCGAGCCGGTTGAGATCCGTCCACGCCTCTTCGGAAAACGGCTTGGTGATACGCGGGTGCTCGGCAATCCTGGAGACCTGCATGTCGAAGGAAAAGTCGACATCGGCCGCACTCGCCATGCCCACGATGGGGGCCGCGTTGCTGTAGTGCGGTGTCGCCGCCAGCGGAATGTGGCTCTCACCGGTAAGGAGCCCCGAGGTCGGGTCGAGCCCGATCCAGCCCGCGCCGGGAAGGTAGACTTCCGCCCAGGCATGCAGATCGGTAAAATCATGATCCGTGCCCGAAGGTCCGTCAAGGGCTTCCAGGTCCGGTTTCAGCTGGATCAGGTAACCGGACACGAAGCGCGCGGCGAAGCCGAGATGCCTGAGGGCCTGCACGAGCAGCCAGCTCGAATCACGGCAGGAGCCGGTTCCCCTTTCGAAGGTTTCTTCCGGCGTCTGCACGCCCGGTTCCATGCGGATGACATAGCCGACTTCGCCGGACACGCGCGCATTGAGGGCAACGATGAAATCGATGGTCTTCTGTTTTTCCCTCGGAACGGCGTCCAGGAACTGCTGGAGATGCGGTCCCGGTGTTTCGACACGCCGGTAGATCAAGAGATCGTCGCGGAGCTCCTCCGGATATTCGAACGGCCAATATTCCGCAGTTTCTTCGACGAAGAAGTCGAAGGGATTGTAGACGGACATGTCCGCGGTGAGATCGACCTCGATCTTGAACTCACGCACCGGCTCGGGAAAGACGAACCGGGCGAGCCAGTTGCCGTAGGGGTCTTGCTGATGATTGACGAAATGGCCGCCGGGCGAAACCTTCAGTGAGTGCGAAAGGACACGTGTCCGGCTGTGCGGGGCCGGTCTCAACCTGATGATCTGCGGCCCGAGCGTAACCGGGCGGTCGTAGCGGTAGTGCGTGAGATGATAGATACTTGCTCTTATGGACATTGGAGGCCGTGATCACCGTGGGCTGGAAAAACGGGGTGTAGCGTTTCATACTTTGACGCACCGCACCACGTGTTTCTTTGCCAACACAGACATATGGTTGCGACGGCCTGCCTCCGGCCGGAAAACCGGTGCACCCTTTCGTGATAGCTCTCTTGCCGCTATGAGTTTTCCACCCGGCCGCGTTTGCGTTTGACCGACACGTTCTGGCCGGCTGGCGCGAATCCCCGGCGCTGTCTTGAGCGAGATGTCCCGATGACCGACAAAAAAGAACCCAACACGGCCTACAATCCGGCGGATGACGGCGCTGAAATGGCCTTCGCCGACAAGATGTCCTATGGCGACTATCTCGGCCTTTCAAAAATTCTGACGGCGCAAAAGGCACTCTCCGATGCGCCGGACGAGCTGCTGTTCATCATTCAGCACCAGACCTCGGAACTCTGGATGAAGCTCATGCTGCATGAACTTCATGCAGCGCGCGATGCAATCGACAATGACCGGATGCCGGAGGCGATGAAGCTGCTGGCCAGGGTCAGCCGGATCATGGAACAGCTCAATTCGGCCTGGGACGTGCTGCGGACCATGACGCCGAGCGACTACACCCGGTTCCGCGATGCGCTCGGCCAGTCTTCCGGCTTTCAGTCGCTCCAGTACAGGCTGATCGAATATGTCCTGGGCAACCGCAACATCGCAATGACCAAGCCGCATGCCCATGATCCGGACGGGACCGCTCTGCTGGAAAGCGAACTTGCGAAACCGACCCTCTACCAGGTTGTTCTGAAATTCGCCTGCCGCCAGGGCTTCACGCTGCCGGAAGAGTGCCTCAGTGTGCCGTCGTCTGCGCCGCATGCGGCCGTCGAACCGGTTAAAGAGCTTTGGCAAACCGTCTACCGGGATCCATCCCGGTACTGGGCCCTTTATGAGGTCGGTGAAAAGCTGGTCGACCTGGAGGACTATTTCCGGCGTTGGCGTTTCAATCACGTAACAACCGTCGAGCGGGTGATCGGCTTCAAGCGCGGAACGGGTGGTACGGGCGGCGTCTCCTATCTGAAACGCATGCTCGAGGTCGAACTTTTTCCCGAGCTCTGGCACGTCAGGACCGTGCTCTGAAAGGCCCGTCACTTCGCAGACCTTTTACTCCGATGACCGGTCTGCCGACTGTGCCGTCCGTGTCCATCGAAATGTATCGCCGGTTTCGCCAGGCGCCGATCCAAACGGCATACCGCGTTGCGAAATCCGGTTCGCTTTTTTCGTTTGCACTGCAAAATGAAGCTTGAATGAAGCTATTTCGATGCTGAAGCGAAAGAAGCGAAATCGAAATTTGCGCTATGTGAAATGTCAAAATTGTGCCACACTGCGTTGATCGGCGGCTTGAAACACCTGTTGAATCGCACTTTGTGGGCAAGAATTTCGTCCAAAATAAATTATTAGATTCAATATCTTATTTTTTTACGCCCCCGAAAAAAATACCTACTAAATATTTAGTTTGACATCGTGGCAACGGTGTGACCAAGTATGACGAGCCGGTTACAAACGGCTTTCATACTCACATGGGAGGAGATGAAGATGCGCAAGTATCTACTCTCCGCAGTTGCAGCCGGTGCTGTACTTGCGGGAGCAGGATCTGCTTATGCCGATGAAGCAGCGGCACAGAAGTGGATCGACCAGGAATTCCAGCCGTCCGTTCTGAACAAGGACGAGCAGCTTGCCGAGATGCAGTGGTTCATCAAGGCGGCCGAACCGTTCAACGGCATGGAAATCAACGTCCTGTCCGAAGGCATTCCGACGCACTCTTACGAGTCGGAAGTTCTCGCAAAGGCATTCGAGGAAATCACCGGCATCAAGGTCAATCACCAGATCCTTGGTGAGGGTGAGGTCGTTCAGGCCGTTCAGACCCAGATGCAGACCGGCCGGAACCTCTATGACGCCTATGTCAACGATTCCGACCTGATCGGAACCCACTCCCGCCTGCAGCTCGCCTATAACCTGACTGACTGGATGGCCGGCGACGGCAAGGACGTGACCAACCCCGGGCTCGACCTCGAGGATTTCATGGGAACCCAGTTCACCACGGGTCCCGACGGCGATCTCTACCAGCTGCCCGACCAGCAGTTCGCGAACCTCTACTGGTTCCGCAAAGACTGGTTCGACCGCGAAGACCTCAAGACGGCCTTCAAGGACAAGTACGGCTACGATCTCGGTGTGCCGGTCAACTGGTCGGCCTATGAGGACATCGCGGAGTTCTTCTCCAAGGATGTCAAGGAAATCGACGGCGTCACGATCTATGGTCACATGGATTACGGCAAGCGCGCTCCGGACCTCGGCTGGCGCATGACCGATGCCTGGCTTTCCATGGCCGGCGCGGGCGACAAGGGTGAGCCGAACGGTATCCCGGTCGATGAATGGGGTATCCGCATGGAAGCGGACACCTGTAATCCTGTCGGTGCGTCCGTGTCGCGCGGTGGTGCTGCCAACGGCCCTGCGGCCGTCTACGCGATCCGCAAGTGGGACGAGTGGCTGCGCAACTATGCGCCTCCGGGTGCTGCCAGCTTCGACTTCTACCAGTCCCTGCCGGCGCTCAGCCAGGGCAACGTTGCCCAGCAGATCTTCTGGTACACCGCGTTCACAGCCGACATGGTGAAGCCGAAGTCGGAAGGCAACAACACGGTTGACGATGAAGGCACGCCGCTGTGGCGCATGGCGCCGAGCCCGCATGGTCCTTACTGGGAAGAAGGCCAGAAGGTCGGTTACCAGGACGTGGGTTCCTGGACCATCCTGAAGTCCACCCCGGAAGACCGTGCCAAGGCAGCCTGGCTCTACGCACAGTTCGTCGTGTCCAAGACCGTCGACACCAAAAAGAGCCACGTGGGTCTGACGTTCATCCGCGACAGCACCATCAACCACGAATCCTTCACCGAGCGTGCACCGAAGCTGGGTGGTCTGGTCGAATTCTACCGTTCGCCCGACCGTGTGGCCTGGTCGCCGACCGGCGTCAACGTTCCGGATTATCCGAAACTGGCGCAGATCTGGTGGCAGCAGATCGGTGACGTGAACTCCGGCGCCTTCACGCCGCAGGAAGCGATGGATCGTCTCGCCGAGGAAATGGACATCGTCATGGCCCGCATGCAGCAGGCCGACGAGCGCGCCAACGTCTACGGCGGTTGCGGACCGCGTCTCAACGAGCCGCAGGACCCGCAGGTCTGGCTGTCCAAGCCGGGTGCCCCGAAGGCCAAGCTCGAAAACGAGAAGCCGCAGGGTGTCACCGTCAACTATGACGAGCTTGTTGCCCGCTGGGGTCAATAAGCAAAAGTGTAACACTTGACTCGTCTGGGCCGGGGCTCGTCCCCGGTCCATCACCGATCCGACTGTGACGGGCACGAAGCACAACGCTTCCATGGACTGCCCTGTCCGGACGCGGGCTAGAATACATGTCTCTTGAACTCAAAAACGTCACCAAGCAGGTCCAGGGTATCACCCATATCAAGGACACGAGCCTGACGCTTCAGCCCGGCCAATTCAACGTTCTCCTTGGTGAGACCGGCGCCGGCAAAACATCGCTCATCAAGCTCATGGCCGGACTGGATGGCCTTGCATCGGGACAGATCATTCTGAACGGCAAGGACGTGTCGAAGCTGTCGGCGCAAAAGCGCAATATCAGCCTTGTGCACCAGTTCTTCGTCAACTATCCGCACATGTCGGTCTACGACAACATCGCCTCGCCGCTGAAAGTGGCCGGTGTCGCCAAATCGGAAATCCAGGGCCGGGTGGAAGAAGCCGCCGATCTGCTCCGGCTGAAACCCTATCTGAACCGCAAGCCGCATGAGCTTTCCGGTGGTCAGCAGCAGCGCACGGCGCTCGCGCGCGCCATCGTCAAGACAAGCGACGCGGTGTTTCTCGACGAACCGCTCGCCAACCTCGACTACAAGCTGCGCGAGGAACTGCGCGACCAGCTGCCCGATCTCTTTGCAGGCCGCGGCGCGGTGGTGGTCTACGCGACCTCCGAACCCGAAGAGGCGCTTTTGCTGGGCGGCAAGACCGCCCTGATGACGGACGGGAACGTGGTCCAGTTCGGGCCGACCTCCGAGATCTATCGGAAGCCAAAGGACCTCGATGCCGCCAAGGTGTTTTCAAATCCGCCGATCAACACCGCACCGGTCACCAAACAGGGCGACATGGTGGTGCTGACGGAAGACATTCGCTGGCAGGCGCCGGCGAATGTCGCTGCTCTCAAGGACGGACCCTATACGCTGGCGATCCGGCCGAACCATGTCATGCCGGTGGAAACCCCCGCGCATTCGGTCCGCCTGGAAGGCCACGTCCAGGTCACGGAACTGAGCGGCTCGGAAAGCAGCGCCCACTTCGATCTCCAGGGGCAATCCTGGGTGTCGCTGTCGCCGGGCGTTCATCCCTATTTCGTTGGCGAGGTCCACGCGTTCTACCTGGACCCGAGCCACTGTTTCTTCTTTGCGCCCGACGGCGCACTGGTGGCTTGAGGAGAGAACGCCATGGCACAAATAAAGCTCTCCAACCTGCGGCATAGCTATCACCCCAATCCGTCGGGTGATGCGGACTATGCCCTGAAGAAAATCGACCTGACCTGGGATGACGGCGGTGCGTATGCCCTGCTCGGACCCTCCGGGTGCGGCAAGTCCACGCTCCTGAACATCATCTCCGGACTGCTGGTGCCGTCCGAAGGCAAGATCCTGTTCGACGATCAGGACGTGACGTCGCTGCCGCCGGCGAAGCGCAACATCGCGCAGGTGTTCCAGTTCCCGGTCATCTACGACACGATGACGGTCTACGACAATCTGGCATTCCCGCTGCGCAATCGCGGCCGGGACGAGGCAACCGTCAGGGAGCGTGTGACCGCGATCGCAGAGATGCTCGAGGTCACCGACATGCTGACCACGCGTGCCGCGAACCTGTCGCCCGACAACAAGCAGAAGATCTCCATGGGCCGCGGGCTGGTGCGCCAGGACGTCAACGTGGTGATGTTCGATGAACCGCTTACGGTGATCGATCCGCATCTGAAGTGGAAGCTGCGGTCGAAGCTCAAGGAACTCCACCAGCGGGTCAAGGCGACCATGATCTACGTCACCCACGACCAGACCGAGGCCCTGACCTTTGCCGATCAGGTCGTCGTCATGCAGGACGGCGAGATCGTGCAGATCGGAACACCGGTCGAACTGTTCGAGCGTCCCGCGCACACGTTTGTCGGCCATTTCATCGGTTCGCCGGGCATGAACGTGCTGCCGTGCGACGTGCGTGACGGAGGGGCGTTTTTCGGTGACGAACTGATCAGCCTCGAGGGACCGCTGGAAGGAACCGCAAACGGCGCGGCCGAAATCGGCATTCGCCCGGAATTCGTCTCCGTGTCCGGCAACGGATCTGGCCTTGATGCCAAGGTGCGCAAGGTCGCCGATGTCGGCCGCCACAAGGTGGTCGAGGCCATGGCCGGTGACAGCCGTGTTCACGCGATCCTTGAAGGTGACGCGCCGAATGCCGGCGATTCCATCAAACTCGCGTTCAAGCAATCCCAGACCCGGCTTTACAAAGACGGATGGCTGGCAAGCACGCCTGGGGAGGGTGTCCAGTGAAAACCCAGAATCAACGCGCCTGGTGGTTCGTGACGCCAGTGCTCCTGCTGGTCGCGTTCAATGCGCTCATTCCGATGATGACGGTGGTCAATTACTCCGTCCAGGAAACCTTTGGCGACAACCTGTTCTTCTGGCAAGGACTGGACTGGTTCGAACAGGTGCTGACCTCGGAGCGCTTTCACAATGCGCTCGGGCGCCAGTTCCTGTTCACCTTCCTGATCCTGATCATCGAGGTGCCGCTCGGTATCGCAATCGCGCTTTCCATGCCCAAAAAGGGTCCATGGGTGCCGTTCTGTCTCGTGACCATGGCTCTGCCCATGCTGATCCCGTGGAACGTCGTCGGCGCGATGTGGAACATCTTCACGCTGCCCGATATCGGCCTGCTCGGCTACTTCATGAACCACACGCTGGGCCTGTCCTACGACATGACGCAGGATCCCTTTGCGGCCTGGGTCACCATCATCGTCATGGATGTCTGGCACTGGACGTCTCTTGTCGTGCTGCTTGCCTATGCGGGCCTGGTGTCGATCCCCAACGCCTACTACCAGGCCGCGGAAATCGACGGGGCATCCAACTGGGCGGTTTTCCGGTTCATCCAGCTGCCGAAGATGAAGACGGTTCTGACCATCGCGATCCTGTTGCGGTTCATGGACAGCTTCAACATCTACACCGAGCCGTTCGTCCTGACCGGTGGCGGACCGGGCAATTCCACCACGTTGCTCTCCATCGACCTGGTGAAGATTGCTCTCGGTCAGTTCGACCTCGGACCGGCAGCTGCCATGTCGCTCATCTACTTTGCCATCACGCTGTTTGTCTCCTGGCTGTTCTACACGCTGATGACACTGAACGATAACAAGAACTGAGGAGACAGATCATGCGTCTGAAAAGCCTGGTTCCCGCGCTCTACATTCTCTTCCTGATGCTGCCGATCTACTGGCTCGTCGCGATGAGCTTCAAGACCACCAACGAAATCCTGGCCGGGTTCTCGCTGTTCCCGCAAACCTGGACGTTTGCCAACTACATCGAGATCCTGACCGACCCGACCTGGTACTGGGGCTACATCAACTCGATCATCTACGTGACCTTGAACACCGTGATCTCGGTGATGGTCGCGCTGCCGGCGGCCTATGCCTTTTCCCGGTATTCGTTCGTCGGCGACAAGCAGCTCTTCTTCTGGCTGCTGACAAACAGGATGGCACCTGCCGCCGTGTTCGCGCTGCCGTTCTTCCAGCTGTACTCGGCGGTGGGACTGTTCGACACGCACCTGGCCGTTGCGCTCGCGCACTGCCTGTTCAACATCCCGCTCGCTGTCTGGATCCTCGAAGGTTTCATGAGCGGCGTGCCGAAGGAACTGGACGAAACCGCCTATGTGGACGGGTACTCGTTCCCGCGGTTCTTCGTGACCATCTTCCTGCCTGCCATCAAGTCGGGCGTCGGTGTGGCGGCTTTCTTCTGCTTCATGTTCTCATGGGTGGAGATGCTGCTGTCCAAGACGCTGACCGCCGTCGAGGCCAAACCCATTGCCGCCGTGATGACCCGGACCGCTTCCTCCGCGGGCTATGAACTCGGGCTGCTGGCGGCCGCCGGGACCCTGACTATCATTCCCGGCGCCATCGTCATCTACTTTGTTCGCAACTACATAGCCAAGGGCTTTGCCCTGGGGAGGGTCTGATGCTCGGCTGGATGGCGTGGACCTGGCCGACGGCGCTGCTGTTCGTCGGCATATTTTCCGCAATCGGTCTTTTGACCGTGCTCGAAATCAAGTACCCCGGCGGCGATGCCCGCCGCGGCGTCCTTGGCCTGACGACAACGCGAGGCGACCGTCTCTTCATCACCCTGCTCGGAACGGCCTACATCTTCCTTGCCTGGCTCGGGCTGATGGGTCATCCGCTGTGGTGGCCGCTCGCGCTCAGCATCGGCTGGGGGGCGTTCTGTTTCTGGAAGGTGTGACGTGCAGGCGGAGGCGCGGCCTTTGCCAGCAGAAGAAAACGGGCGGAAACAGCCAAAGCGATAGTAATTTCGAAGCAATCGTGCATGAATAGGTTCCGGGCATGCAATCAAATCATCGCAAAGATCTTTTGGGGCATGGCCTGAGCCGCATCCAATCCTCAATCGGCACAGGGCTGTAATGAGAAAGCGTAAAAGCAACGAGTTTCTGACCGAAGTCGAACTGGAGTTCATGACCGAACTCTGGAAGCTCGGCGAAGGCTCCGTGCGGGATATCCTCGCATCGCTGCCGTCGGACAGACAGCTTGCCTACACGTCCTGTGCAACCATCATGCGGATCCTGGATGAGAAAGGCTTCGTGGACAGCCGGAAAGAAGGCAAAACATTCATCTATACCCCCCGGCTGACCAAGGACACCTACCAGTCCCGTTCCCTGAGAAATCTGTCTGAAAAACTGTTCGACGGCACACCTGCGTCCCTCGTGGCAAGGCTCGTCGACGAATACGAACTCTCGAACGACGATCTGGAGGAAATGAGAGCGTTACTGGACAGGAGGAGGACAGATGACGCTACTTAACCAGGTATTCGACATTTACGTCGATCTGAATATTACGCTGGCCCTCACGGCCATCATCTGGCTCGCCGCGAAACTGACGTTGAACCGGTTCGGAAGAAAACTGGCCTTCAACTATCAGCTGGCCATCCTGAACGGCCTCTTCGCGGTCATGGTGCTGTCGCCGCTTGCGGTGGCGGTTTATCAATACATGCAGGTCGCAAAGGTCGTCCCGGTGGCGGGGTCGCTCAATCTTGCCGACTATGCCGTCTCGCAATATCTGCGCGGCGGCATCGCCATTCCCGCGGAGGACTTTCAATCGCTGCTCGGTCTTCGAAGCCGTGTGACGGAAGGCATCGTGTCCTTCGCACCCGGTTTCGGCATGGCAGTCGGCGTTTTCCTGCTGGCGGGTTTCGCGTTTTTCGCGGCGCGGCTGGGCCTCAACGTCGTACGTCTCAAACGGATGCTGTCCGGATGTCACTCATGGCGACGGTCCGGGCGTCTGCACCTGCTCTTGTCCGATCATGCGCTTGTGCCGTTTTCAGCAAGAGGGCTGACACGCAACTACGTGGTGATCCCGTCGGAACTGCTGGCAAAACCGAGTGACCTGAAATTCGTCCTGAAGCACGAATTCCAGCACCTGCGCCAGGGTGACGTCAGCTGGGAAATCGGTCTGGAATTCCTGCGGCCGTTCTTCTTCTGGAACCCGTTCTTCTATATCTGGAAGTCCGAGGTCGAGCGCCTGCGCGAGCTTGCCTGCGACCAGAAGGTGACCGACGCGTCGGACGTCGATCTGAGATCCTATTGCATGTGCCTGCTGCGGGCGGCACAGGCCGGGCTTAGACGCCGGCAGAGCCTTGCCGCCAAGGACAAGGTCGGCAATGTCGCGGCCGTTGCGCTGATCGAAGTGCAGGACCGGTTCCTGCGCCGGTCGCCCGCGCAAAAGCTCCGCCGACGGGTCGAAGCCCTTCTGGAAAAAGATCGGATGCGTCCGCATTGGGGTTTTGTCTGGCTTGCCGTCCTGCCGATGGTCGCGATCGTGTTCCTGTCCGCCCTGTCCATCCAGAAGCCGGCGGACTGGAGCCAGGACCGGATCATGCTGTCGACCATCATCAATCTGGACCGCATGGACAGAGAGACGCCGTCTTTCGGCCAGCGCCCCTTGAGGTAGGAAATGTCGGGCGGGTGAACCTACCCGCCCTTCACCTTCAGCTTGCCGACATCCTTGTTTTCCTGGCTGTCATTTGTCCAGCTGATGCGCATGTCGAGCCGGGACTGTCCGTCCTCGTTGGTGGCGGTGACCCTGAGATTCATCAGACCATGCGGCTCCAGGGTGATGTCGCCGGTATCGTCGCCAAACTCGATCTCACCCTTGGAGATCCCGCGTTTCAGCGCGTCCAGCATTTTCAGAATGGACTTCTTGTCCTGCAGGGATTGATGCCGGAACCGGCCCTTGCGTTCCATCATCAGGTCAGTCCGTGTTGCTTGAGGAACCGATGCGGATCGAACAGCTTGGCGTGCGGGTAGTCGCGGCTGATGCCGATGATGTTGCCGTCCGGATGAATGATCGTCGCTCCCGTTCCGATACCGTCCAGACCTTCCGACCTTCTGGAATGCCGGTCAAGTGTAATGTCGGCTTCCAGATGCAGCAGCCCGTGCTTGGTCTTGAGTTCCTGGCCCCGATGCCGGTTGACGTGTCCGTGGACCAGCATCTTGATCCCGGCCAGATGCAGGTCTTCAACACCCCGTTCCGTCAGCGGGTGATCGACATCCCGGTATTTGGTGCGCATCAGGTTGGCGACCGTTCCGGAATAGAAAACGAAGGGATCCTTTCTGCTTTCCTTGCGAAAGCGCCTGTTCACATGCGCGATGCCCTTTGCTGAAATCAGGGCAGCCATACTGTCGTCCACTCCGGCGTGAACGAAGAGCAGGGATCCGCTCTGGTGAACGGCCTTCATGCTCTTGAAGAACCACGCGTAGCGACCGGCGGGTTCAACGAAGAGGTCGCGGCATGCCAGTGCCGCGGCATAGAGCTGACGGACCGACATGCCAGCTTCCCTCGCGTGATCGGCAAACTTCTCTGTCTTTTTCTTCAGGCGGCGCATTTCCTTGCGGACCGCCGATTCGTTCAGGTGCCGTGCGGCCATTTTCGGGAAGGTCCGTGTCCATTTCCTGCCCGGGATCATCAGGCGAAGACACGTCTCCTCGTCCGGCATCTCCCGCTTTTCCCGATCCCAATCGACATGCCTGTCGAAGACCTCGCGCAGAAGCGGCAACACCTTCTTTCCCATGCGCACGAACATGTGTGCGTTGAGCGACCCCCGTTTGACGGTCAGAGATTGCAGCCCGAGATAAAGGCGGAGATCGTGATTGCCCGCAAGCAGAACGATGTCCGGTCCGGCCTGCATCAGCGCCGCGAGGCAGTCCAGCAAATCGAGATTGCTCGGGCCCTTGTCGAGGCAGTCCCCGCCAATGATGATCTGACAGCTCTTGCCGAAGGTGGTCAGCTTATAGTCGGTCAGGCCTTGACCTGTGCGCAGGATCACGCGCGCTGCGACGAGGGACCGTAGCAGGCTTTCCGCGTCGGCGTGCAGGTCCGAAATGAAGACGACCGGCCTGTCCGGCCAGCCCCAGGGACCAAGCGCATTCACCCTGGACAGGCTCGTGAAGAGATCCGGTGCCGGGGGTTCCGCAATCATGGTGTCCGGCTCCGCGTTCAGAGGCCACGGTACAAAACTTTCCGGTATGCCGAGATCATCGGCAGCGGCGGGATCGATCGGCGGAAGAAGAGGTATCAATGGACTGTTGGTCATATCCGGGGTTCGTCAGTCGAGTGATGTTTCGAGAGGCTGGCGTTGTTTCCAGCTGCCGCAGTGGTGATGCCAGGTTCCGTCCCGTGCGCGTTTCAGCACCACGGGCCTGGCGTGATGCATGCTGAGGCGGCAGATGTCTTCAAGGCCAAGGATGCCAAGGTGATGTGCGGCATGCCGCAGCGAGGCGCCATGGCCGACGAAGATCCGGGCCATCGGGCCCTCGGCATCGGACAGCCTGTCCATGTGGGACGAGAGACAATCGGCGACACGCGCGCCTGCCTCCATCAGGCTTTCCGCACCCTGGGCCGGGAGCTTGTAATGGCTGTCGGACTTCCAGTTTTTCGGCGGTCTTGCATATCTGGGGTCCCGCGCAAGAATGTCCTCGATTTCGGCAGTTGTCAGGTTGGCAAACGCACCGACGCTGCGCTCGGCGAGCGCTTCGTCCTCGATAACGTGGACTGGTGCACCGCTTCGTGCGGTCAGTTCGGCTGCCAGCGTTGCCGCCGTCTGCCACGCCCGTTGCTGACGCGAGCAGACGATCTCCGGATCGATCTGCCAGCCTCCGGTCTTAGCCAGATCCAGGACGTCAACGGCGGCTGCCCTTGCCTGTTCCTGCCCGGACGCCGTCAGGCCATATGGCTGCAGGGCGCTCGGAGCGCCTGGCTTTTGATGATAGGCGCCGTGGCGCAGCAGGATGGCAAACCGGGCGCTCATCGCGTGTCACCCAGTAGGGCCGTTCCGGCGTCGAAAAGCGCGTCGAAATCGATCTGACCCGTTATTTCCCACGCCTGGATCTCTTCCAGCGCGGTAAGATAAGCGTCTGCATCCAAGGGCGTTCTGTCCGTCCAGAACGGGCCTTCCTTCGTCTGGTAGAACGGTCCCGGGCTTTTCATGATGGCGGGTAGAAGATCCGTTCGTTCCCGGAGATCGACTTTTGTCACCGCGGTCGGCGCGCGGCTGTCACGTGTCCAGTTCAGGACCCAGAAATCGGTGAGCTGCGCTTCGTGGGAAATGCGTCCCGGACCATAGATGTCATCGATGAAGAGGTCGTACTTCTCTTCAAGATGCCAGAGCTCGTCCCGCTCCATGTTCCTGAGCTCTTCTTCCCGCTCCTCGTCGATCAGGCCGGCCAGGCGGGAATTTGTGACGATCGTTCCCGGATTGATCCGCGGCAGCTTCGGGATGCCGAGGGCTTGCGTGCCGGTGCCCGTCTTGCGCACAAGCAGCCGGTC
This sequence comes from Roseibium sp., assembly GCF_965229775.1. GTDB lineage: Bacteria > Pseudomonadota > Alphaproteobacteria > Rhizobiales > Stappiaceae > Roseibium. The sequence goes on along the minus strand of NZ_OZ245929.1, from coordinate 711,995 downwards.
GTTGGTCACATACCGTGTGCCTGCGACTTCCATCAGGCGCAGCATTGCCGTCGACTTGCCGCCGCCTGAGAGACCGGAAATGGCAAGGCCCCGGGCTGCCGTCCGGACGGCTGCAGCGTGGCAGGCAACCCAGTCGTCGCGCTGAAACCTGTTGAGGATCTGCGTGTTGATGAAGTTGATGACCTGGTTGGGATGGTCTTCGGTCGGTCCGAAGGCGACGGCCCAGCCGGACGACTGCAGAAACTGCACGCCGGTGCGGATTTTCAGGACCATCCGCCCGCCGGCAAGGTCGGCAATCGCGTCCTTACGGCCGGTCTTTCCGGGCTCCCGCATCCAGTCGGCAAAGTCGATATCGAACGGGAGTTCCACCTCGCCGAGTACATGGACCGTCAGATCCGGCTCCACCGGCGCGGAGATGACATGCTGAAAGTAGCGGAGCAGTTCGGCAAGGAGTGCAGGCGAGGTGCACCGGACTTCGATCACATAGCCGCCGACGCTGAGGCACACGGGATCGGACGACCTGGTCGCGCGCACCGGATCGAGCGCATCAATGACGTCCTGGACCGAAAGTTCTCTCATCCGCGCACCTTTGCGATGATATGATCGGCATAGAGGCCCGCCGCATCGATCGATGCGCCTTCAAGTGCCCCCCTGAAGCCGCCGAATGCAGAGACTTCGAAGACGATCGGCCCCGTGTCCGTCAGGCCGATGTCGACGGTCGTGAAATCCAGGCCGAAAGGTGCCTGGGCCCGCCGGGCAAGGTCGATCAGGTCTTTGTCCGCGTCGAAGGGTTCGTATTTTCCGCCGTGATGGATGGTCGTGTTCCAGCTGTCCGTCTGCGCGACCCTGGCATAGGTGCCGAGGTATCGGCCGCCCAGAAACACCATGCCGAGGTCCCGCCCGGACAGGTTCACCTTCTGCTGGAGATACATGACCGGATTGTCGGCCTTGAAGGCGGCAATGCCTTCCTTGAGCGCAGGCGTTCCCGCCGCGGCGTCGAGCAGCGTCATGCCGCGTGCCTTGGTCGAGAACAACGGTTTGCACACGGCGCTGCCGTAGCGCTCTACCGCCGCGAGCGCTTCCGCCTCGTTTTCCGTCACGCAGGTGGCCGGCATCGGGATGCCTGCGCTCGACAGGGTGACCGTGCAGCTCAGGCGATTGACCAGCCCGAGGATCGCGGACGTCCTTGAGAAAATCCTGACACCCGCGCTTTCGGCAACACGGAGCATTTCGAGCCGGTCGAGCGTCGCCGGGCTGTATTCCTCGCTGATCTTCTTGATCACCAGTCCATCAAGATCGCAGAGGTTCCGGTTTCCGGCTCTCAGGGTCCGTGTCTCAAGATTAAGCGCGACGTCCGCCATGCCGATCACGGCCCGGAAGCTGGTCCGTTGCTCCAGTGCATCCGCGAGCACTTCGGTCGACCACTTGCCGGGGATTCCGATGACGCCGATTTTCAGGTCAGTCAATGAAGATCTCCTTCACGGGAAGCCGGAACCTGGCTTCCTCACCGGGGGGGCATGCGATGGTGCGTTCGATCAGATACCGGGCTTTCAGCCACATGCGCCGCGCGAGCTGCTTGTCGAAAATGAAGCGGGTGGAGCTGGCAAAGGAACGCGACAGCCCGAGCGAAAGGCGAAATTCGAATGTCTCGTCACCCTGCTTGCGGGCGAAGGCCTTGGCCGCCTTGTAGAGGGTCAGCGATGCCAGCATGATGCGCTGGCGGGTTTCGCGGTCGACGACCTGAAGCCGGTAATTCGACACCATGAAAACCGAGACGTCCTGGACGTAGTCCATGTAGCGCGACCGGTGCAGGTCGATGAAGTGGACGCGATTCTCGTCCCGATCGTAGATGATGTTGTCGACATTGAAATCGCCGTGGATATAGACCGAAAAGGGTGAGGAGACCGCTGCTTCCCGCCGGGTTGCTTCCCGGATAATGCTGTCCAGAGAGTTCAGTTTCTGGCCTGCAAAGCGAATGGACGTGTCCCTGAATTCCGGATGGACCCGGCGAACCTCTTCCAGGCGTCTGGCCAATTGCTGCATGCTGCCGAGTTCTGCGGGCTCTTTGGTCCTGGTCTGTTTCCAGACATCCTTCAGCGTCCGGGAAAGGCAGGCCAGCGCCTTTTCACAATGATCGGCGGGTTCATTCAGGACGATGTGCTCGAAGGTCATGCCCGGAAGATGTTCGATCAACAGAGCAGCGGACTGGTCGCGTTTTTCATAGGACAGGATCTTGGGAGCAAGACCGGGATAGATCGCGTGCCAGCTTTTCACGCCTTCGCGTTCTTCCTTGAGCTTGTTTTTTTCGCCGTCCTTGAAAACGGCGGCGACGGTTTCCGTTTTCCTGTCCTTGATCGCGGAAATGGAACTGCCCGACCGGGTTTCGGCTATCGTTTCGACTTTCAGCCCGGCACCGTTGGTGTCGAGATCCGACATGAGGCTTTGCAGCGCAAAATAACGTTCCAGATTGACGGCCTGCCCGATATTGGCGGAAATCACCGCCTCGCCGATCGTCTTGAGGGATTCGCCCATTCTCTGGAACTCGTTCGCCACCAGGAGGCTGTTTGCGATATCCGCGGGCCGCAGCTTCGGGTCGCGCATGCCGCGCGTGTAGATCTTGAACAGTTTCCTGTACTCGGCCTCGATCTTCTTCTGCAGCTCGCCGATCTCGATTGCCTGTTCGGTGTCGTTGCCCAAAAATGCCTCTTCGATCTTGCACACGCCTCTGCGGACGAGCCGGATCACTGCCGGATAGCGGGCAGGCTCAAGCGTTTCAAATGTGTCGATCCGTTCGACGTGCCGAAGGGACAACCGGGCAAGATTGGCAATTCTGAGGAGATCGGTCGCGATGAATTCCACGCTGCGCAGCGTCAGGTGCTTGCGGTTCCCCGTATTGGTGTTCGCCAGATGCTGGATGCAGGCGGCATGAATGCGCGACTTCAGATTATGGGCGTAGCCGGCGCGATCCAGAATGCGCCTGGCATGCGCAATGGTCGGCGTTTTGAAGAAGGCTTCGAGCTGAAGCAACTGGCCATCGATCTCCGAGCACAGAAAATGGAGATTTTCCCGGATGGTCTTTGGAATGTTAGTCATTGAATGATCCGAGATAGACTTCGGCGTTCCGCCTACAGCCAAGTGAAAACAGTTTTGTGACATAAAGCGGACGCAGATGCCGGGCGTCCTCACCGGTAATCCAGCATGTGGCGACCTGGTGCGGATCGGGTTCGGGACCGAGCCGGGGCGTGTAGGTGTCGGGGACACTGCATGCGAAGATGAAATCGAGTTGATGCTGGCATACCGCACCACCGGACTTTTCCCGATAGACTTCAGCGACATGCACCAGTTTCGAGACGGAAATGTCGGCACCGATTTCTTCGCGGCATTCCCGTTTCAGAGCGGCAACGAGGTCCTCGCCCGGTTCCTGCTTTCCACCGGGCAACGTGAAGTACCGGCCTTTCACAGGGTGCTGTTTTTCCTGGACCAATAAATTTCGCCCGCTCAGGATAAAAGCCCGGGGCGTCGACCGGATGCCCGGTCTGAAGACAGGGTGATTCGGCGTGTCATTCACAGAAATCGCTCCAGCCCCTTCCTGCCGCATCCAGATCCGGGGAGCGTCGAAGCGGCGGTTCGATGTCGCGGCCGGCGTCGATCGCCAGGCGCTTGCCAAGTATAGATGAGTCTCGCCTGAAAGGCCGCCGCGGCTTGTCGAATGTTGTGAAAAACCGATGCCGGACGAAGCGTTTTCCGACTATGGCATCCGCGCGGTGCGTCAGATATCCGGTCCGGACGAGCGGCTTTCCGTTGTCGGATCGATCTCGTTTCTCAAACTTTCCAATGCCCGCATGCGTTCCTGTGCGCGCTGCTGGTTTTCGCGGGTAACACCAGCGATCAGGATTTCGGATATCGCCATGAGGGCAAGGGAGGAATCCCAGGGGGAGGGCACGGCAACCCGCGCGGGCAGCACGAAGCTGGCGATACGGCCGACGGGCGACATCCAGCTGTCCGTCACCAGGGCAACGGTCGCTCCTTGCCTAGCGGCGGCCTCGGCAAACTGGATGATCTCGGTCTGGTAGCGGCGGATGTCGAAAATCAGGACCACGTCCCGAGGTCCCATCCCCAGCAGCTGATCCAGCCAGTTGCCCTGCTGACCGGCGATGTGATTGACGCCCGAGCGCACGATCCTCAGATGCGCCGCCGTGTAACGGGCGAGCCCGTCGGTAAACCGGCCGCCGATCAGGTGCAACGTGCGTTTTTCGTCCGACAGGAGCCGGATCAGTCCGTCCAGCTCGCCCTTGGGGAGGTTCTCGAAGGTTTCCCTGACATTTTCCAGCAGCTGTGAGACGTGGGGGTCGCCGCCCTGTTCCGCCTCGAGCGTGGCGCTGCGGGCGAGCGGCGAGTTCAGCTGGCTTTCCAGCTCGCTTCTGAGCTTCTTCTGGAACTCCGAGAAACCCGGAAATCCGAGACGGCCGATGAAACGGAGAATGGTCGGCGAACTGACGCCGGCGGCTTCCGCGAACTGGGCAACGGTCCCCAGGCCCTGGACGGGATAGTTTGCCATCAGCGCGTGCGCGGCCTTTTTTTCCGTGGCCGTGAATTCGTCGAGACGGTCTCGAATGTCTTCCAGGAGTGGGCGTTCCATAGGTGTGGCCTGCTTTTGTCCGCGGATCGTTATTTTCATTTGACAGCGGCACCAATCTTCGTATCAAATATTACAGAATTCGGATCAAGCGGCAATCCTGTAATAAACATTACAAAATCACGGTCGTGGATTTTCAAGGGGAACGGGGAATGGGTGAAAGCCCTGCGAACGGCGTGACATCAGGGGCCGTGGCGATCGAGAACGCCGCCGGCGAAGGCGCGTTCGTTTTCGTCTGCGACCATGCCTCGAACTATTTTCCGCCGCCCTATGATCAATGCCTCGGCGTCACCGAAACGGAGAAATCCGCCCATATTTCGTGGGATCCGGGCGCGCTGGGTGTCGCGAAGGGGCTTGCGGACCGGCTCGACTCGCCGCTGGTGCACACCACGATTTCTCGGCTGATCATCGATTGCAACCGGGACGAGGACCGGGACGATCTCATACCGAGCTTGAGCGAGACCACGGAGATCTCCGGAAACAGGGATCTGCCCGAAGACGAGAAATCCTTCCGGCTCGATCTCGTTCACCGCCCGTTTCACAGGGCGATCGACGAGGTCATCGAGGCGCGGCGGGAACGCGGGCTCGCTACCGCCGTGGTCTCGGTTCATTCCTTCACGCCCGTCTACAAGGGCCGGAGCCGGCCCTGGGAAATCGGACTGATCTCGGACAGGGACCGCAGTCTTGCAGAACCTGTTCTTGCCGGCCTCGAAACCCTTGGCGACCTGACAGTGGGCGACAACGAGCCTTACGCGCCTTCCGACGGCGTCTATTACACGATCCACCGGCATGGCGAAGACCGGCAGCTTCCCTGCCTGATGATCGAGATCCGGAACGACGAGATCACCACACCGGATCAGGAAACGCACTGGGCAGACCTTCTGGCGCCTCTGCTGGCCGAGGCGGTGCATGCCGGCTCGCCTGCAGACGGGCCGCTTGCTGCAGGAGGTGCCGATGCTTAAGGCGGCACGCGTCTATGTCCGCATCGTCGACGGCTTCAATCGCGGTCTCGGCAAGGTGATCATGTGGGGTGTTTTCGTCATGGCCGGCATCCTGCTCTGGTCGTCCATGTCGAAAACCTTCTTCTCACCCTCGCTCTGGACACTTGAAGTCGCCCAGTTTGCGATGGTCGCCTATTACGTTCTCGGCGGTCCGTACTCGATCCAGCTGGGATCGAATGTCCGGATGGATCTTTTGTATGCCGAGTGGAGCGATAAGAAAAAGGCCTGGTTCGATGCCTTTACGGTGCTGCTGCTGCTCTTCTATCTCGGTGTCCTCATGTATGGCGCGCTGAATTCCTTCGCGTATTCGCTGGGACATTTCACCCAGGAGCCGTTCACGTTCTACAAAGATCTGATCCTGGCCTTTTTGACGGGCGGTCCGTCCGCCGCAAACGAAGTGCTCGGTTTCGTTGAACGGAGCCCGACCGCGTGGCGGCCTTACATTTGGCCGGTCAAGCTGATCATGATCCTCGGGTTCTTCCTGATGCTACTCCAGGTATTTGCGGAATTCCTCAAGGATATTGCCCGCATCAAGGGGGAGACGATCTGATGTCGTATGAGATGATCGCCCTTCTGATGTTCTCGTCGATGATGCTGATGCTGTTGACAGGTCAGCGGGTGTTCGGTGCGATCGGCGGGATCGCGTCCATTGCTGCAATTCTGCTCTGGGGCACCGGCGGCGGCGACATTCCCTTTTCCGCGGCGATGAAGCTGATGAAGTGGTATCCGCTGCTGACCCTGCCGATGTTCATCTTCATGGGGTATGTCCTGTCGGAAACAAAGATCGCGGACGATCTCTACAAGATGTTCCATGTCTGGATGGGGCCGATCAACGGGGGGCTGGCGATCGGAACGATCCTGCTGATGGTGCTGATCTCGGCCATGAACGGCCTCTCCGTTGCCGGGATGGCCATCGGCGCGACGATCGCGCTGCCGGAACTGCTCAAACGGAAATACGACAAGCGCATGGTCACGGGCGTGATCCAGGCCGGGTCATCGCTCGGGATCCTTGTGCCACCGTCAGTCGTCCTGGTGCTTTACGCCATGATCGCGCGGGCGCCTGTCGGCCAGCTCTGGCTTGCAGGTGCGGTTCCGGGCCTGATGATGGCCGCGCTGTTCGTTGTCTACATCGCAATCAGATGCCGGATCCAGCCCGAGCTCGGGCCTGCGATTTCGGACGAAGATCGCGATGCATCACAGGAAAACAAGTACGTCCTTCTGCTCGCCGGTCTGCTGCCGCTCTTCATCTTTGCGGTCATGATGGTGCCATTCGTGATGGGTAAAACCAGCCTTGTGGAAGCCTCGGCGGTCGGCGCGCTGACGGCCTTGCTCGCTTCGATCGTCAAGCGGCGGATGACGTGGGACATCCTGATCCTGTGTCTCAGGAACACGCTCGGCATTTCCTGCATGTTCATGTGGATCATCCTGGCGGCTCTCGGTTTCGGCGCTGTCTTCGACGGGCTAGGTGCGGTCAAGGCGATCGAGAACCTCTTTACCGAACAGCTCGGCCTGTCGCCCTGGATGATCCTGATCCTGATGCAGTTGTCGTTCCTTGTCATGGGAACCTTTTTGGACGACACGGCGATGCTGGTGATCGTGGCGCCGCTCTATGTTCCGCTTGTTGGATCTCTGGATCTCGGCATGCCGCGCGGAGACATCCTTATCTGGTATGGTGTGCTCTACACGATCACGACCCAGATCGCCTACATGACGCCGCCCTTCGGCTACAATCTCTTTCTCATGCGGGCGATGGCGCCAAAGGACATCACCCTTCGCGACATCTACGGCTCGATCACACCTTTCGTCCTGGTGATGGTTCTGGCGCTGGCACTGGTCATGCTTTTCCCGCAAATCGCGCTTTGGCTGCCAAATCTGGTCTATGGCAAATGACAACGAGAAACGGGACAATAAAGATAAGATCCGGAAGAAACGGATTTTTAGCAGCGGACTCTAGCGGACCTGAAAAAGGTCCGGCCGCATGGATCGTGAACTTAATAAGGGGAACATGTGATGACTAACAGACGTGATTTTCTGAAAAACGCAGGTTTGGGAACAGCAGCTGCTGCCGGAGCCACGACGCTGGCGGCACCTGCCGTGCTGGCGCAGGAGCCGATCAAATGGCGGCTGCAGACCTATGCCGGCGGTGCGCTTGGCGAACATGTGACGAAGCCGATGGTGGACTACGTCAACAACGCCTCCAACGGCGAGCTGCAGATCGAACTGTTCTATGCTGACCAGATCGTTCCGACAGGCGAACTGTTCCAGGCTCTCCAGCGCGGCACCATCGACGCTGTTCACTCAGACGACGATTCCATGGCGTCGCCCACGCCGCTGCGTCAGTTCGGCGGGTACTTCCCGTTCGCGACCAAGCACATTCTGGACGTGCCCGTGCTGTTCAACCAGTACGGTCTTGCGGACATTTGGCGGTCGGAATACGAAAAGGTCGGCGTGTCCTGGATTTCCGCCGCAGGTCAGGACCCGTGCAACTTCAACACCAAGAAGGAAATCAAGTCTGTCGCGGATCTGGAAGGGCTGAAGCTCTACACGTTCCCGACGGCTGGCCGTTTCCTGTCCAAGTTCGGTGTTGTTCCGGTCTCCATTCCTTACGAAGATGCCGAAGTTGCGGTGCAGACCGGCGAACTCGACGGGATGGCATGGTCCGGCATCACGGAAGACTACACGGTCGGTTGGGCGGACGTGACCGACTACTTCCTGACCAACAACATTTCGGGTGCCTGGATCGGTTCCTGGTTTGTCAACCAGAAGCGCTGGGCAGACCTGCCGGATCACCTGAAACAACTCGTGATGGCTGCCACTGAAGCCGGTCACACCTATCGTAACCAGTGGTACTGGGGCGGTGAGGCACGGCTGCGCGCAACAGGCGACAAGCTGCAGCTTCGCACGGTTCCGGCTGCCGAATGGGCCGAGGTTGAAAACGCGGCGAAGGATTTCTGGAAAGAGATTGCTGCAGAAGGCGAGTTGCAGGCCAAGATCATCTCGATCTTCGAGGAATACAACTCGGTAATCAACCAGGCAGGACCTCCCTACAACTTCGGTTGAGTCTCGCCAATCCGGCTCCGGAGACCTGTTTCTCCGGGGCCGTACCTTTTCGTGCCGATGAACCGTTCACATAAACCTGCGGAAACCCTAAAATGCCAGGCAACCTGACCTTTGATGCACTGAAGACGCTGGTCTCATCCGGCGAGATTGATACGGTGCTTGCGTGTATTGTCGATATGCAGGGGCGGTTGATGGGCAAGCGCTTCCACGCGCAGCATTTCGTCGACACGGCCTATGACGAGACCCATTGCTGCAACTACCTGCTGGCGACCGACATCGAGATGTATACGGTCGAAGGCTATGCGGCGACGAGCTGGTCGGGTGGCTATGGCGACTACGTGATGAAGCCGGACCTTTCCAGCATCCGCAGGGTTCCCTGGCTCGAAGCCACGGCCATGGTGATGTGCGACGTACAGGATCATCACACTCACGCGGACGTTCCCCATTCGCCGCGCGCGATGCTCAAGGCGCAGGTCGCCCGGCTCGCCGACATGGGGTTGACGCCGATCATGGCGACCGAACTGGAGTTCTTCCTGTTCGAGAAGAGTTTCGACGAGATCCGCAAGGAGGGCTTCCGCGATCTCGAGCCGATTTCCGGCTATAACGAGGACTATCACATCCTGCAGACGACCAAGGAAGAGGACGTCTTGCGTCCGGTCCGCAACGGTCTCTTCGGCGCGGGCATCCCGGTGGAGAACACCAAGGGCGAAGCGGAGACCGGGCAGGAAGAGCTCAATATCAAGTACGCACCGGCGCTTGATACGGCCGAGTATCACACGATCGCAAAACATGCGGTCAAGGAGATCGCCTGGGCGAAGGGGCGCTCGGTGTCCTTCCTTGCCAAGTGGCGCAGCGACAAGGTCGGCTCGTCATCGCATGTGCACCATTCGCTGTTCGATCAGAAAGGCAACAACGTCTTCTGCGACGACAAGGCGGAGCTCGGCATGTCGGACATGATGCGTCATTACCTTGCCGGCCTGATCAAATATGCGCCGGACTACACCTATTTCCTGGCGCCCTACATCAATAGCTACAAGCGGTTCCAGAAAGGCACCTTTGCACCGACCAAGACGGTCTGGTCGGTGGACAACCGGACTGCCGGCTTCCGCTTGTGCGGCGAAGGCACCAAGGCGCTGCGGGTGGAATGCCGGATCGGCGGATCGGACCTCAATCCCTATCTCGCGCTGGCCGCGCTGATTGCCGCCGGCATCAAGGGACTGGAAGAAAAGCTGCCGCTCGATCCGCCGACAACCGGCGATGTCTACGAAAACCGCAGGGCCAGGGAAATCCCGCACACCCTGCGCGATGCGCGCGACACGCTTCGCAAGTCGAAGTTCCTGCGCGAAGCGTTTTCCGATGCGGTGATCGATCACTATGCGCGTGCAGCAGAATGGGAAATCGAGGAATTCGACCGGGCGGTCACGGACTACGAAATCGCCCGGGGTTTCGAACGGGCCTAGCAAAACGAAGGGCGCCCCGGCCATCCTTTCATCCTGAGGAAGCGCGTTTGCGCTGTCTCGAAGGATGGGCGGCAGGTTCCGGACAAGCGGCCCATCCTTCGAGACGAACCTTCCGGTTCTCCTCAGGATGAGGGCACCTTCAAGAACAACGCAATCGAAGAAACCTCGCAAAGAGGATGTAGTGAGGCAACAATGTCAGATGTGATCAAACTGGTCTCGCCCGTTGACGGGTCGGTTTATGCGGAGCGTCCTGCGCTGGACGAGGCTGCGGTCGAAAAGATCGTGTCGGCTGCCAGGAGCGCGCAGGCCGGGTGGGCGGCCACCCCGATTGCCGAGCGCGTTGCCTTGTGCATGAAGGCGCTGGAAGCACTGAAGGCGATGAACGACGATGTCGTGCCGGAACTTGCGTGGCAAATGGGCCGTCCCGTGCGCTATGGCGGTGAGCTAGGCGGCACGGTCGAACGCACCGAATATTGCGCCTCCATCGCCGCGGATGCGCTGGCCGATATCGAGCGCACTGACAAGCCGGGCTTCAAGCGCTACCTCCGGCGGGTGCCGCTCGGCATCGTCATGGTGATCGCACCCTGGAACTACCCGTTCATGACGGCGATCAACACGATTATGCCCGCCCTGATGGCGGGGAACGCCGTGGTGCTCAAGCATGCTGCGCAGACGCTGCTTGTGGGTGAGCGACTTGCGCAGGCCTTTGAAACGGCGGGTTTGCCGAAGGGCGTATTCCAGAACATCGTGCTGACGCATTCGGGCACCGAGAAGCTGCTCGGCTCCGGCCTGATCGATCATGTCAATTTCACCGGATCCGTCGCCGGTGGCCGTGCCATCGAAAAGGCGCTGGCCGGCACGTTCGCAACGCTCGGTCTTGAACTCGGCGGCAAGGATCCGGCCTATGTGCGCGCCGATGCCGATCTGGATTATGCCATCGGCAATCTCGTCGACGGCGCATTCTACAATGCCGGTCAGTGCTGTTGCGGCATCGAACGCGTCTACGTGCATGAGAGCCAGTTCGACAGGTTCGTGGACGGCTTTGTCGATCTGACGAAGCAGTATCAGCTGGGCAACCCGCTGGATGAGGCAACCACGCTTGGCCCGATGGCGCAGGCCCGGTTCGCGGCCTGGGTGCGCGAGCAGACAGACGAAGCGCTGCGCAAGGGCGCGAAGGCGCATATCGACATGTCGGCGTTTTCGGAGAACAAGGACGGCACGCCGTATCTGGCACCGCAGGTCCTGACCGACGTGAACCACCAGATGTCGGTGATGCGGGAGGAGAGTTTCGGACCGGTTGTCGGCATCATGAAGGTGAAGGACGACGAGGAAGCGCTGCAGTTCATGAACGACAGCCCGTACGGCCTGACCGCGTCGATCTGGACCGAAGACGTCGAGGCCGCGGCGCAGATCGGCGACAGGATCGAAACGGGCACGGTCTTCATGAACCGCTGCGATTATCTCGATCCGGCGCTTGTCTGGACCGGCGTCAAGGAAACCGGCAAGGGTGCCGCGCTTTCCGAGATCGGCTTCCACAACCTGACCCGGCCGAAATCGTTCCACTTCCGCGTGGACCATTGAGCCAGGAGAAAAGGCACAGACACGCTGCCGGCCTTCTGAATTGCCATCCCGGCCGCGCCACATCGGGCAGCCGGGATCCAGTTTCCGGAACCGGTGAACGCTTGCACCGAGGTGCACTGGATCCCTGCCTGCGCCGGGAGGATAAACCGGAGGATCGTTAGCCGCCCCGCGCACGCGCGCGAACACCCGTTTCGACGAACGACATTCAATTTGAACACACGAGATCGCCATGAGCACACTTCCCAACGTCAACTGGTCCTATCCAACGTCCGTCCGTTTCGGCGCCGGCCGCATCAAGGAACTGCCGGATGCCGTGAAGGCGGTCGGCATGACCAATCCCCTCTTGGTGACCGACCCGGGCCTTGCCGGTCTGCCGATGGTCGCCGACGCCATTGCAAGCCTCAAGGCTGCCGGACTGTCGGCTGCGGTCTTCTCCGACGTCAAGCCGAACCCGGTCGACAGCAACATCTCCGCCGGTGTCGCGGCCTTCAAGGCCGGCGGGCATGACGGGGTCATTGCCTTCGGCGGCGGCTCGGGTCTCGATGCCGGAAAGCTGATTGCCTTCATGTCCGGCCAGACGCGGCCGATCTGGGATTTCGAGGATGTCGGCGACTGGTGGACCCGGGCGGATGCCGACGGAATCGCTCCGATCATCGCGGTGCCGACGACCGCCGGAACCGGATCCGAAGTCGGACGGGCAGGCGTCGTCACCAACGAGGCAACTCATACCAAGAAGGTGATTTTCCATCCGAAGATGCTGCCGGAAATCGTGATCTGCGATCCGGAGCTCACGGTCGGCATGCCGCGCTTCATCACGATCGGAACCGGCATGGACGCCCTGGCGCATTGCCTGGAAGCCTATTCGGCGCCGATGTACCATCCGATGTCGGAAGGCATTGCGCTGGAAGGCATGCGCCTGGTGTTCGAGAACCTGCCGAAGGTCGCTGCCGACGGCACGGACCTGGAGGCGCGCGGCCATCTGATGAGCGCCGCCGCCATGGGGGCCGTCGCGTTCCAGAAGGGCCTCGGCGCGATCCATTCTCTGTCCCATCCGGTCGGTGCGCTCTATGACACCCACCACGGCATGACCAATGCCGTTTTCATGCCCTACGTGTTGCAGTTCAACAGGCCGGCGATCGAACAGAAATTCGAGCGGCTTTCCGGGTTCCTCGGGATCCCGGGCGGCTATCAGGGGGTGCTCGATGCCGTGCTCAAGTTGCGCGGCGACCTTGACGTACCGCACACACTGTCCGGTCTCAATGTCGACGACAGCAAGCGCGACCTGATCGCGGAGATGGCCATTGTCGATCCCACGGCGGGCGGCAATCCGGTCGCCCTCACGAAAGACGGTGCACTTGAGATCTTTGACAAGGCTCAGAGCGGCACTGTCTGACCGCTTGATGTGAGCAAGTGGAAAAGTCCCCTTCCTTGGCGCGATTCCGCACATAAGATCGCCGATCACTTGTGCGGAACATTGCATTGAGCCTACGCCGCTGTAAGACTAACGTAACGAATACGCCATTAGGGTAGCGCCGACGCCAGATTGAAGTGAGGGGACCTGATCATGACGGTTGCGCGGGTTGTTCTGTCATTCCTGTGTGTCGCCTGTCTTGTGTTCTCTTCGCAGGCGGTGACAGCACAGGGCAGCATTTTTGAACCGGGCTGGACATTGCAGCCGGACGCGTCGACCGTTCGCTTCCAGTCCGTGAAGAACCTGACAAAGGTCGAGAGCAGCGGCTTCGTCCAGTTCGAGGGAAAGATCGATCCGGACGGGGCTGCCGAAATCCGGATCTTCCTTGATTCCGTCGACACCAAGATCGATCTCAGAAACGTGCGCATGCGTTTCCTGTTCTTCGAAACCTTCGAGTTTCCGGAAGCCGTGATCTCCACGAAGATTGATCCGGCTGCGCTTGCCGATCTTTCCAAGCTGAGGCGGAAGATCATTCCGCTCACCTTCGATCTCAAGCTGCACGGTGTAAACAAGTCGCTTGAAACCGAAGTCGCAGTCACGCTTGTCGGTGAGGACATCGTCGCGGTTTCCTCCACGGCACCGATTTCTATCGCGACCAGCGACTTCAATCTGGACGGCGGCATCAAGAAGCTTGAAGAAGCTGCGAATGTCGCCATCGTTCCGTCGGCGACCGTGACCTTCGATTTCCTGTTCTCCAAGAATGCCGGCGAGCAGGTCGTTGCGGAAGCGAAGCCCGAGGTGACCGAGGCAGCGGCCACGGCAATCGAGCCGGAAGGAAACCTGGACGAGGAAGCCTGCAAGGGACGTTTCGAAATCCTTTCCCGCACGGACAATATCTATTTTGCCAGCGGCAGCGCCCGGCTCGATGCCAGGAGCGCTCCGCTGCTCGACAGCCTGGTTGACATTATTCAGCGCTGCCCGGATCTCAGGATCGAGGTCGGCGGCCACACGGACAGCGACGGCAGTGCTGCCGGAAACCAACGTTTGTCCGAACGGCGTGCCGCGGCGGTTGAAGATTATATCTCTGCGAAGAACGTGTCCGCACTGCGCATCTCCAGTGTCGGATATGGCGAGACCAGACCGGTTGCCTCCAACGACACACCTGACGGCAAGCGCCGCAACCGCCGTATCGAGTTTACCGTTGTCGAATAAGACCAGATTGCACCGGGCCCTGCTGTTTCTTCTGCCTGTCCTGTTCCTGTTTTCGCAGGCTCAGCAGGCATGGGCAGACGATGATGACACCGATGATCCGCGGCTGGCGCTGGTCGTCGGCAATTCGGCCTATACGCATGTGACGCCGCTCGACAACCCGAAGAACGATGCCGCACTGATGGCGGAATCCCTGGAGGCGGTCGGTTTCGACGTCATGCTGGTGACGGACGCAACCCGTGACGAGCTGACGCGCGCGATTGCCGATTTCGGACGAAAACTGCGCGATGCGGACGACGACGCAACGGGCCTCTTCTACTACGCAGGGCACGGCGTCCAGTCCTTTGGTGCAAACTTTCTGCTCCCGGTCGATGTCAATCTGTCCGATGCCGCCGATCTCAGCCTGGTTGCCGTTCCGGCACAGGCACTGCTGCGGCAGATGTTCTCCGCAAGGAACCAGACGAACATCGTGATCCTCGATGCCTGCCGCGACAATCCCTTTGAAGCCATTCCCGATCTCAACGAGAACGGCCTTGCGGAGATGAAGGCGCCGCGCGGCACGTTCCTGGCCTACTCGACGGGGCCGGGAGAAGTCGCCCTTGACGGAGTGGGGGCAAACAGCCCTTTCACCGGATCGCTTGCGCGCCGGATGTCGACCCCCGGTATTCCCATCGAAACGCTGTTCAAGAATGTGCGTCTCGATGTTCTGGAAGCAACCAACGGGGTTCAGACCCCCTGGGACACGTCCTCGATGACCGCGAACTTCCAGTTCGTGCCGGCCGTCATGCCATCACCTGCGGAGATCCAGGAGCGTCAGCTCTGGGAAACGGTGAAACTGAGCAAGGACCCGATCCAGGTCATGCTCTACCTGCGCGCCAATCCGGACAGCCGGTTCGCCGGCGAGGCCCGTTCGCTGCTGCAGGACCTCGTTTCCAGCGAGATGAAGGAAACCGCGGCCACCAGCGAGCCCGAGGTGCCCGCACAGGCGCCGGTTTCGGTCGACCCCAGCGACGCGGAGCGTGAGCTTATCGAGGCGGCGCGGCAGGCCGGCACAGCCGAGGCCTACAAGAATTACCTGGATACCTTTCCGGACGGACATTTTTCCGAACTGGCACGCCTGGAACTGCAGACGATCGAGCAGAACGAGCCACGGACGGATCCGATTTCGGACCCGGTTGTTCCGGTCGCGCCGGAACCCGAGGTGACGGCGGGAGAGACCGATGGCGGGCTCCCGGATGTCGTCGCCTTCAACACGCCGCTCGGGGCCGGTGATCCGGAAATCGCGACGCGCAGCATTTCTGACCTGATTTCCGCGAGCCCGCGCTTTCCACCGATCGAAGGACTGCCCGAGGCGGCCTGGAAAGACAAGACATGTGCGTCCTGCCATCAGTGGGAACAGGCGAATCTTTGCACCCAGGCCCAGACCTACATGAACGACCAGACCCGGGCCCTGACGAAGGAACATCCCTTCGGCGGCGTCTTCAAGCAGCTGCTCCGGATCTGGGCCGAAGGCGGATGCCAATAGAGCGTTTTCGCGGGCTTCTTTTTCTCGCATCCCCTGTTCGTATTCAGGCATATGAACGCGTTTGACCGCAAGGCCCATGTGTTGACTTTGGGTTGTGGTTGGTGTTGTGTGCGTGCAGGAGAACAGTCATGAATTTTGGTCAGTCAAATTTCAGCGAAACAGTGAACGTGTCACACCGAGAAGGTGGGACCGTTGGCGGCTGTGCTCCGGAGGTCGGATCGATTTGATCTAAGCAACCTTAAGATGTGAGCGCGAGCCGTCTCGATTGAGGCGGCTTTTTTTGTTTTTGGAGCCTGAAATGGAACTGGTTATCGACACGCTGGACGATGTTCTTCCGTTTATCGCACCCGATAGCGGAATCATTCATTCCATTCACGATGGCTATTCGGTCATCAACTACGTTTTTACGATCGACACCACATTCGAAACGGCCATTGCCCGGGAGTGCCGCGGCCTGAAATTTGATCGAAATGGAAAACTGATCGCGCGACCGTTCCATAAGTTTTTCAATCTCGGCGAAAAACGGCTTGCTCAGGAAGAGCCCTGGGATGCGGACCATGTCGTTATGGACAAGCTCGATGGTTCCATGGTCCATCCGGCGCTCGTGGGTGGTGAAATCGTGTTTATGACCCGGATGGGGATGTCGGCGCAGTCGAAGCAGGCCTGGAAGGAGGCGTCTTCGGAATTGCGTGACTTTTGCCGGGACATGATCGCAGCCGGGTTTACGCCGATATTCGAGTATACCTCGCCGGAAAACCGTGTCGTTCTTGCTTACGAAAAGCCGGAACTGACGCTCCTTGCCGTGCGGGACATGCGGTCGGGAACCTACATGCCGCATCCCGAGTTGGAGAAACTTGCACGGGAGTGCCATGTTCCGCTCGTCAATACCTTCGAGAGTGTCACGGACTACGCGTCCTTCTGGTCGCGAACGCGTGCTGAAGAGGATGTCGAGGGCTATGTCATAGCTTTTGAAGACGGTCATCGCGTAAAGGTCAAAACCGACGCCTATGCGCTGCGGCACAAGGCACTTGCCGGCCTGTCGCATGAAAAGAACCTTCTGGCATGGATCGCGACAGGTGCGACCGACGACGTTCTGCCGCTTTTGTCGCCTGAAGCCGGTGCGTTCGTTCAAGCGTATCAGGACAAGGTGCTTGACGGCGTCATTCGGTGGGCGGGTGACATCGAGAAGTTTGTAAGTGAGTACGGGCACTTGCCGCGTAAGGACTTTGCCATGCGCGCCAAACAGCAAATCGATCCAAAGCTCCAGGCCGTGGCTTTCGGGGCTCTGGATGGCAACCCCGTGCGTGACGGTCTCATGGAGGTCTTGAAAAGAGCATCGGCAAGCGACAAGAAAGTGGAGGCCGTGCGCGATCTCTTCGGAATGGAATGGCAACCGATCGAGCAGATCGAGTGACGCTGCCTGCGTGCCACGGAACACACTCTCAAAAGTCACCCCCGGCTTGGTGTTAAATGAGCCGGGGTGGCTGCACGTGTTTCGGCAGATGCTGTTTCAAGGGGGCTATCGAACAGCATGAAGGCTTTTCCGACTGTCGAAGGAGCGTCCGTTCACTGCATATCCCGCCAGGGATCAGTCGCGGAGATCTTCAAGCCTTCGTGGAGCGCTGATCTCGCGGGCGCGGCCGGTCTTTACGTCGTAAAGCAGTGCGGAGACCGTGAGTCCGCCGGGTATAACCGGCGCGTCGCTCAACCGGTCGATGTCACGCTTCAGGTCCGTCTCCTGATCCAGGATCGCGGACTGGGAGACGTCGATCCCCAATGTGCCGCGAAGCGCTTCTTGAAAACCGGGATTGGCAAAGTTCTGGGCGCCGCATTGCGTGTGCTGCATCAGGACCACATTGAATTCAGGCTCGGGGTTCCCGGTCATTTTGCCCACCATGAAGGCGAGGGTCGCGATTTCATCGATGACGGTCGGCGTGACCCGTCCGCCATTGTTGCGCAGGACAACGGCGTCCCCCAGCTCGAGACCGAGAACATGGGCCGGATCGACCCTGGCGTCGATGCAGGTGAGGATCAGCGTGCCGAGTTTCGGCAATACGGGAAGATCTGCGGCTGCAAACGTGTCCGCGAAGCGGCCGTTCCGTGTGAGCAAGGCTGTGGTGTCAGTCATGGTTCCGTATTCCTCCGGTTTCAGAAAATCAGGCGACTTTTGCGGGTGTTGAAAGCGGTGCCACCGGCGTATGGGTTTCGGTCCACTCCGGCGCATCCTGGCTGTATTTCGGGGCTGCAATCCGGACGTAGTCGCGCTGCGACTGGATGCGGTCGAGATCAAGGGCAGGGGTCAGCAGGATCTTCACGAACCCGGCCAGCGCACGCGCCGAGGCCGGCAGGCTCCGCTTCAGGTCCGGCTGTGCGGCCACCGTCCGGTGCACGATGGTCTCGAAGGTCTCGGGAGTCCGGCCTGTAAGACGCAGGACGTCGCCGGTCGGTGCGTTGACCGCAAAACTGCCGCGCCGGTATTCTTCTGCATAAATGGCGAGCTGAGAGACGGCGGCTTCCGAATAGTTTGACGGGGGCAGGGCGCGCAGGGCCTTGGTCATCATCTTCTCGGAGATGTCCATATAGCGGACGCGGCGGCCGAGCGCGCGTCCCATGGCTGCGGCAATGTCGTTCGGCGACAGCAGTTCCGGGCCGGTCGGGCGGTAGCTTCTGCCCGCGTGCGTCTCCGGATCGGTCAGCGCCGCAACGGCGACACCGGCGATATCCTCGTTCGATGGCGGCGCGTTTTTCTTTTCGTCCCCCGGTCCGAGCGGCATGGTGAAAAGTCCCAGATGCGCGGCCATGCCGATGACCATCAGGTAGTTGTCGGCAAACCATCCCGGGTCGACCGAGGTCACGCTCATGGCCGGAGACAGGCGGATCATCGCGTCGGAGAGATAGACTTCCCTGGTGAAGAGCGACGGGTGATCGGCAGAGCTGAGCCATTGCCCGAGTGTCACCACGTGTTCCAGGTTCGCCTCGTTCGCGGCGACCGTGAAGACCGCGTTGAAGTGCAGACCGTTGGGGGCCGTCGGCGCACACTGATAGGCACGCTTCACACCGTCCATTGCCGCGCGCATATCCGTCAGGGCGTATTGATTGCCGACGAAGATGTCTGCTCCGGCGCGCTCAAGCTGTGCCGAGCGGCTATCGCGCCGCCTGACAAACGCCCTCACCGGATAGCCTCTTTCGCGCAGTTGCAGAACGGTTGGCAGGCCGGTCTTTCCGGCTGCGCTGGTCACGAGGATCTTGGGTTTCACGATCAGGCGTCCTTTATAGATGATAATTGTAATCTAAAAATATAGATGATAGATGAAATCTATAATGTCAAGCCCCGGGGAGAGCCGCGCCCATGCCGCGAATGTCGGAAGCCGAAAAGCGTAAGTCACACAACAGGATATTGGAGAAAGCCGGCGAGATTTTCCGCGAACGCGGTGTCGAGACGACCAGTGTCTCCGACGTCATGCAGGCCGCCGGCCTGACCCATGGGGGCTTTTACCGGCACTTCAAATCGAAGGACGAACTCGTTGCCGCCGCGTTCAGGACGGCCGTGGATGGGGTCCTAGCCGACATGGAGGCCGCCGACGGTAGCGACGCGAAGGCGGCAGCGCGGCGTGACTACATCGACACCTACCTGTCGCTCTGCCATGTGGGCAGCCGGGGAGACGGATGTCCCCTGGCGGCGCTTGCCGGAGAGCTCAACAGAGGGGCACCGGATGCCCGCCGAGAAGGATTTGACGCCCTTCAGAGGACATCAGCGCAGCTCACGTCCGGGAACGACCCGGCCCAGGGACTTGCGACGCTTGCCCTGATGCTCGGCACCGTCACGCTGGCGCGCCTTGCAGACAACGACGCGGCGGCGGAGACCATGCTGGACGCCGGGCGCAAGGGCGTCTGTCTGATCCAGGACGACTGGCCGGCGTGAGTGGTGAGGTGACGTCAGAGAAGGGGAGGACGTTTGGTGGTTTTTCGAGTGTGCTTGGAACGGTGCAGTTTAATAGGTATTCCGAGATTGTCGTCCCGGTTTGCCGCATAAGCGGCAAGACCGGGATCCAGTATTCAATGTGGCTGGCAAAGGACATTGTCGGCTAGGTGGTGGTTACTGGATCCCTGCTTTCGCAGGGATGACAAGGAAAAAAGATCAGATGCTGGCTTCTGAAAGGCCGGGAATTGCCCTCGCAGGCTTGTTCGGGTCGTGAAGGTGCGGTGCAGTTTTTGCGGGTATTCCGAGATTGTCGTCCCGGTTTGCCGCACAAGCGGCAAGACCGGGACCCAGTATTCCGTGTGGCTGGCAAAGGACATCGTCGGCGAGGCTGGAGGTTACTGGATCCCAGCCTTCGCTGGGATGACAAATGAAGATCAGAAGCTGGTTTGAAACGTGGAGATTTCACTGCACGGGTCTGGCAACACCGGTCATCCCGGCCAAGCATCGCGCGAGCCGGGATCGGGGAGGCAGAGGTCTGACGGTTTGCGCTTTGTCCCTGCTATCGGAATAGGGCTCTCCGGCCCCGGGTCTCACGTTGTTCGCCCGGGGTGACGATCGAGGACGGAGATACGCTTGCTCCTGGCGTTGCTCACCTGACGGGGCGCCAAGCCTTGCCTTGACCTCATCCTGAGGAAGCGCGCAAGCGCTGTCTCGAAGGATGGCGGCAATCGTTGAACGATCCCGGATCATGGCCCTCAACGAAAAAGCGCGCCACGAGGTGGCGCGTTCTTTTCAGGTGGGCGTAGGCCGCCCTTATACTTGGACTTCCTCTTCTTGTTATTCAGGCGTTCTTTTGTTTTTCGATCACGTGCAGCATGGCGACCATGACGATGCCGTAAAGGACGTGGCCGATCAGGGCGACCCAGACGATGCCGGTGAAGTTCAGGAAGAAGGGCAGGCCTGCGAGGGAGGTGATGCCGCCGATGGCAAAGACCCAGAGACCGAAGCCGTAGATCGCGGACGGGATGAACCAGTGGGTGTTGCCGACCACGCGCTGCCACAGCGGTGCGAAAATGAACATCCAGCCGATGGGATAACCGATCAGTCCGACGACGTAGAAGTGAACGAAGTATCCGGCGAATGCATTGTTGGGAAGTCCGAGGCTGCCGAGCAGGCTCTGGGCCAGACCATGGGGGGAGAGCTTGGCGAAACCGAGCGCCGGGCTGATCACCTGGCCCCAGAGGTCGAAGGCGACCGTTGCGAAGAAACCGGAGACGAACATCAGCCCGAGCGTTGCGAAATTGATGGTGGGCAGGGCGCCGACCAACCTGTTTTCAGAAGTAAGTGTCATCATGTTCATTAGCCTTCCAGGTTACAGATCTTGTTGCGCCCTTGATTTAGGAAGGCCGTTGGTAACTTGCATTCAACTGGGTGTTCCCGGTTCTGACGTTTATTTCAACGCCCGCTCGCGGGTTTTCACGCGGACGCGATAGCGCCGTTATGAGCCTTGGAGGCGCCGACTCGGAGAGGGCGACCCGAACGCTCTCTAGGTTTCGTCCGCCGTGACGGCCGCCCAGTTCAGGCCGAACCGTTCCAGATATTTCTTGAGGCGGTCGGCGTCGTTGCGGCTTGTTCGGGTTGCGCGCGAGGCTGCGAACAGGGATCTGCCGGCAGCGCTCAGGGACGGGCTCTTGCGGCAGGCACGGATCACATAGGCCAGCTGAACCCTGTCGAAGGCGTCGATTTCCGTGACGCGGTCGCCAAGGAGATCTTGCAGCAAAACGTCATCGGGGTTCACTTCAGCACTTGTCCACTGGCGTTCAAGCGCTTCGACTTCCTGCTGCACGAGGGACAAGGTGATGCGTCCGCGCGGTGCCAGCGTGCACAGGCGCTGAACCGAGGCACCTAGGTCGCGAAAGTTGCCGGGCCAGGGCGTTGCCGGGGAAGCGGCGAAATCCAGGTACCGGGTTCGGGCGTCCGCGTTGAAACCGACCCGGTTGCCGAGCAGCTTTTCCGACCTGTCGAGTTCAAACTCGATATTGGGCTCGATGTCCTCGCGCCGTTCGGTGAGGGACGGCAGCCGGAACGTCCAGAGATTCAGCCTTGCGTAAAGATCCGGCCGGAACCGTCCTTCCGACACGAGTTGCCCGAGATTGCGGTTGGTACCCGCGATCAGCTGGAAACGGCTGGTGATCTCGTGATCGGAACCGACCGGCAGGAAGCGGCCGGTTTCAACCGCGTGCAGGATCATCGCCTGTTCGTCGAGGCCGAGTTCGTTGATCTCGTCCAGGAACAGGACGCCGCCATCGGCTTCGCGCAGCAAGCCGCGGCGGTCCGGGCTGCCGGTGCCCATCGATCCCCGGCGATGACCGAACAGGCTGGACATGGCGCGCTCACCTTTCAGGGTCGCGCAATTCACGTGAACCAGCCGGCCCTTGACCCTGCGCCGCTGGAGTTTCAGTTCGTAGATGCGTTCGGCCAGTTCGCTCTTGCCCGTGCCGGTGTCGCCGAGCAGCAGGAGAGGGGCATCGGTGTTGGTGGCGACCAGTTCGATCCGCTCGATGAGGCCGTTGAAGGCCGCGTTGCGCGTTTCTATGCCCGCCTTCAGGAGCGCATTGTATTCCTCGGCAACAAGATCGAACCGCTGCTGCAGGGCGTCGTAGCGCGACAGGTCGAGATCGACGATGTTGTACTGGCCGGCAATGTCGCCGTCCTCGCCGCGCGGCGGGGAGGTCTGCACCAGCTTGGCCGGAACGTGGCGGGATTCGGTTAGCAAAAACCAGCAGATCTGGGCGACGTGCGTTCCCGTCGTCAGGTGGACGAAATAATCCTCCCGGTCCTCGTCGAAGCCGTAGTCCCGAGCGAAATCGAAAAGGGCGCCATAGACTTCCTGAAAGTCCCAGGGATCGCGCAGATCGACCTGCTGCAGCCACACCTCGGTTGCAGGGCTGGCATCCTCGATCTCGCGTTTCACGTTCTGGGCCAGGCGATGATGGGCCCTGTCGTAGAGCAGTTCCAGGCGGTGCACCGGAAAGCGGCCATGCTGGGTCACGGCGATCGACGGCCGCCACCGGCGCTTCTTGCCAGCGTCCAGTTGGGTACCGAGAAAGCCGATGACAACGTTCTTTTTCAAGGATGCTTATCCAATTTTATAATTTGATATATTGGTTTATAAGAATGTATTCTTTCGAAAATGTCAATTTGGCGAAAAACTTATATATTTCAAATAGTTATCTTGATTTTGTTTTTTTGTTTTGCGGTGCGCCGGGTGCGGGCATTCTCCTTCTCAACACGGACATCAACCCCAACGCCTTCAGGGCGCGGATTTGAGGAGAGAGAAAATGGCGAACAAAACCCTGTTTGCATCCCAGCGCGGGCGCTTTTCCGGCAAAGCCGACGCCAGGAACCTGGCGGGCGGCAAGGCCTATGCCTACGAGTACCGTCACAAGCTGGCCCAGCTGGCGGCGACCGGGTCCATCGGCAACACGTTCTACCAGTCCGCCGAGCTTGAGCTGGAGGCGGTTCTGAAAGCCGCCGACATGGTTCCGGATGCGTTCCTGGCAAAGACGGCGGTCTACGCCCGTCAGAAGGGCAGGATGAAGGATCTGCCTGCGCTGTTGCTGGCGGTTCTGGCATCGCGTGACGCGGGTCTGTTCGCCAGGGCGTTTCCGCATGTGGTTACCAACGGCAGGATGCTGCGCAACTTCGTGCAGATCATGCGTTCCGGGCAGACGGGGCGCAAGTCGCTCGGCACACGGCCGAAGGCGCTTGTTCGCGGGTGGCTGAACGCGGCAACGGAGTATCAGCTGCTGCAGGCCTCGATCGGCAACGATCCGTCGCTGGCGGACGTCATCAAGATGGTGCACCCGAAACCGCGCGATGCCGAGCGAGATGCCCTGTTCGCGTGGCTGATCGGCAAGCCGTGTGACGTTGACAAGCTGCCGGAACAGGTCCGTGCCTACGTGGCGTTCAAGGAGAACCCGAAAGGCCGGGCACTGCCCGATGTCCCGTTCCAGATGCTGACGCATCTGCCGCTTTCGAAGGAAGACTGGACGAAGCTGGCGGAGCGCGGGACCTGGAACATGGTGCGCATGAACCTGAACACCTTCCTGCGCCACGGCGTCTTTGAAGGTGCAAGGTTCGAAAAGACGCCGGCAGTGCGTCTGGTGGCGGATATCCTGAAGGATCCGAAGCGGATCAGGAAGGCGCGTGCCTTCCCGTATCAGCTGCTGACGGGTTTTCAGGCCCTGTCGGACGAGATGCCGGCGGAGATCCGCGAGGCGATGCATGAAGCCATGGAGATCTCGGTCGCCAATGTCCCGGCCCTGAAGGGCCAGGTGGTTGTGTGCCCGGATGTCTCCGGGTCGATGGCCTCGCCGGTGACCGGGTACCGAAAGGGGGCGACGACGGTAACGCGCTGCGTTGATGTCGCGGCCCTGGTTGCCGCAGCCGTTCTGCGCCGAAACCGCGGGGCCACGGTCCTGCCGTTCGAGGTCAAGGTCCGGCCGGTTAAGCTGACCGGGCGAGACACCGTGATGACCAACGCCCGAAAGCTCACCGAGCAGTGGGGCGGCGGAACGAACTGTGCGGCACCGCTGGCGTGGCTGAATGCCAAGCGGCGTGCTCCGGATCTGGTCATCCTGGTTTCGGATAACCAGTCCTGGGCCGGGGTCCAGCAGGGTCACCAGACCGGTGTGATGCGTGAATGGGAAACGCTGAAAAGGCGTAACCCGGACGCAAAAATGGTGTGCATCGATATCGCGCCTTACGGGTCGACCCAGGCCAAGCCGCGGCCGGATATCCTCAACATCGGGGGCTTCTCCGATGCGGTGTTCGACCAGGTTGCGGCCTTCGCCAAGGGCACCATGACTGCCGACCAGTGGGTCGGCGAGATCGAGGCAATCGATCTCGAATGACACCCGAAAGCGCGGCGGGTAACCGCCCGCCACGCTGACAACGAGATTTGGCGGATGCCGAAGGAACTACATTGCTCCAGGATCGGAACAGTCCGAGCGGGTTCGACTCCCCTCCGGATCAATGGACATTCAATCGAAACCGAGTGAATGTCCAAAAGCTGATCGGTCCGAACGGGTCGATCAACTTGTCTGCGCCCTTTTGAGCGCAGGTTGATCGTGCACGCGCTCTCAGGCTTGAGCGGGGCTCTCCGGGTTTCTTCATTTTTGCCACCGCATCTCAACAAGAAATTGAACCGGTCAGGGCGAATGCCTGCAGAACTACATCGACTGTGGATCGCCAGGTTGCGGGTTCGAATCCCGCCGCTGCAACCAACTGATGCAGCGTAGCTCAACGGATAGAGCAGGAGTGTTTTGCACCCACCTTGTCGCCCTGACCGGCCTGACTTTTCGGCCGGACACGGACCGGCCCGGACACGAAACGGAGACCAGACGAAAATCGCGGTGGATGCCGGCAGGACTACATTCCTGACCATGAGTGTCCTGTCATTCCTTGCCGCCGCACCCGAATTCACGGTCAGGGCGAATGCCCGCAGAACTACATCGACTCATAATCGCCAGGTTGCGGGTTCGAGTCCCGCCGCTGCAACCAACTGAGGCAGCGTAGCTCAATCGGTAGAGCAGGAACGTTTTGCACTCATTTGTCGCCCTGACCGGAATTGAATTTGAACCAGGTATCTGAATGCGGCTCTGCCGCGATATCGGGGATGCCGGCAGGAATACAGGTAGACGCCTCCCGGCATGGCCGGGAGGGGAGGCGCGAATACGCCTCCCGTGCCAGTTCAAGTCTGGCCCGGAGCAATCCGGTGGCGGAAAAGATCTTGCCCGACCTTGCCCCGCATAGCCTGGCGGATGCCGGCAGAAGTGTTGTTCAATGCAACGCGTCCTGCCGCCGCTAGCCGCCAGGCGGGTATGAAGGAAGAAGACGATGACGAGTGAAACGGAAACGATGACGCTGACCAGCACGATGCTGACTGCCTGGGGCCATGAAGAAGGCAAGGCCTTCGGTGCCGCCCTCAGGGACGGCCAGGCCGCGCTTGATGAAGGCACGTCGCTGGAGGCCGTGCGCCAAATGCTGGAAAGCTACAAGCCGGACCCGGTTCTGCCGCTGGCCGCTTCGGGCGCAAAGCCGTTTCACGTCAACCTGGACGCAGAGGGCGAAGACGAAGAGGTGAACCTGAAGGCGGTCAAGCATCACATGACGGAGCTGATGCGCACACCGACGGTCGAAGCCGGGGCCATCATGCCGGACGCCTGTCCGGCCGGTCCGCTCGGAACCATTCCGGTCGGCGGTGTGGTGGCGGCGCGCGGTGCGATCCATCCGGGGATGCACAGTGCCGATATCTGCTGCTCGGTGATGATGACCGAGTTCGAGGATGCCGACCCGAAGGCGGTTCTGGATGCGGCGCATTCGGTGACCCATTTCGGCGGCGGCGGGCGTGCCAACGGCAAGCGCTTCACCATGTCGATGGACCTTTACGACCAGTTCCGCGAGAACCGGTTCCTGAACAATCCGAAGATCCTGCGTTCGGCGCAGGAGCATCTGGGGACCCAGGGCGACGGCAACCATTTCCTGTTTGTCGGCGTCTCCAGGAAAACCGGCAAGACCGCGATGGTGACCCATCACGGATCGCGCGGACCGGGCGCACTGCTCTACAGGATCGGCATGAGCGTTGCGGAAAAATACCGCAGGAAGCTGTCGCCGAAGACCTTGAAGCAGAATGCCTGGATCCCGTCCGAGAGCGAGGAAGGAAAAGCCTATTGGGACGCGTTGCAGCTGATCCGCAAGTGGACCAAGGCCAACCATAACGCTTTGCATCAGGCGACGGTCGAGGCGAGCGGTGCGAGCCACTCGGACCGTTTCTGGAACGAGCATAACTTCGTGTTCGAACGCGACGGGCTCTTCTACCACGGCAAGGGGGCAACGCCTGCCTGGGACGGCTATGCGTCCGACGCGACCGGCCTGACCCTGATCCCGCTGAACATGGCGGAGCCGGTTCTGGTCGTGCGCGGCAGGGATGCCGGTCATGCGCTCGGGTTCTCGCCGCATGGTGCTGGGCGCAACTTCTCGCGTTCCGAGCACAAGCGCCGTTCGCTCGGCAAGACGCCGGAAGAGATGCTCCGCGAAGAAACGGAAGGGCTCGACATCCGCTTCTTCGAGGAGAAGATCGACGTCTCCGAACTGCCGTCCGGCTACAAGAAGGCGGACGCGGTCGTCGCCCAGATCAAGAAATACGGTCTGGCCGAGATCGAGGACTATATCGATCCGTTCGGCTGCATCATGGCCGGCGATATCGAGCCGTTCTGGAAAAAGAAGAAAGGAGCAAGGCGGTAGTCCGCCTTGCTTCGCCATTCCTGGCGAAACGCTCAAGGCGTGGCCAGCGGCCTTGCCTTGGCGCGCCGTTCAAGAAGCAGGGCTGCAAAGGCAGCGGCCAGTCCGATGGCGGAACTGGCGAGCATGAGTGCAAGCACGGTGACGGGCTGATCGCCTGATCCGATCGCGATACCGGTCAGGCTTGTCAGCGCCGCGCCGCCGGCAAGCGCCATCGAACCGGTCAATCCCGCGGCACTCCCGGCAAGATCGGGTCTCACCGACATTGCGCCGGTGTTGCTGCCGGGCATGGTGATGCCGTTGCCGATGCCGACAAAGATCGTGCCGGCGAAAAAGGCGTAGGGCGACGCACCGCCCAGAAGAAACACCAGCAAGCCAACCGAAAGACCGATGCAGGCCGTGAGCCGCCCGACCAGCATCATTGCGGGCAGCGGCAGTCGTGACGAGAGTTTGCCCGCCAGAAAGCCGCCAGCGGAAAATCCGACGGTGATGCTGCCGATCAGAAACCCGAGTTCTGCGGTGGTCACACCGAAAGAAATTGTCGCGATCAGCGGTGCGCCGGCGAGAAAGATGAAGAAGGCGCCCACCGTGAAGGTCGAGCAGAGTGCATAAGCGGAAAAACGGGGGTCCTTGACGAGTTCAAGGATCGCGCGTGCCAGCGGCGGGGCGCCGTCCTGCCTGTCCGGTCTCGTTTCCCCCAGATCGAACCAGCAGAGCGCCAGGATCAGAAGTCCGCAGGTCGTGTAAAGATAAAAGCTGGAACGCCAGCCGAACGCGGTGTCCAGAAGCCCACCCAAGACAGGACCAAGCATGGGAACGACGGCCATGCACATGCTGATGTAACCGATCAGTCCCGCGGCCTGTTGCGGCGGGTTCGTGTCACGCACAATGGCAAGCGAAAGCGTGTTTCCGGCAACGATGCTTCCCTGCAGCATCCGGAACAGCAGAAACACCCAGATGTTCTCAGCCATTGCACAGACAAACGACGCAAAACTGAAGAGGACCAGCGCGGCGAGGAGGACAGGACGCCGGCCGTAGCGGTCTGCCAGCGGGCCGACGATCAGTTGTATGACTGCCGTTGCGGCCAGATAGCCCGCAATCGCGATGCTCACCAGGGCGTAGTCCGTCTGAAGGTCCACGGCGATCGTGCCGAGGGACGGCAGGAACATGTTCAGTGACAGCGGTGAAAACGCGGTCAGCAGAATGATCGTGACGAGATGTGGCGGTGTGCGGGCCAAGGGTTTCTCTAATCAGGTCAAGTCAAAAAAAATGCCCCCGATCCAGGCCGGGGGCACATGGAAAACGGCACGGACCGCCGCTATCGCTCCATGTGCTCGTGTCTCACCACAGTCTGAAAATGACGTGTCATCGGGTGCCTCCGTCCCGAGAGACTAGTCGGCCTCTGCGCCGGCGGCAAGGCACTCGTTCAGGCCGGTCGGGAGTTCAGTCTTGGTTGTCGAGATTCATGGCGTTTACTGCATGTCCCCGTGCATCGCGACGAGATCCAGTTCTGCCGCCGGGGCCTCGATGGCGCTGTAGCTTTCCTTCACGCCTTCATCAGCGAGTTCGCGGTGAACGGCGAGCAGCATGTTCTCGTCGTGCTCGGAGCAAAGTTCGGCCATGTAGCGGAGTTCGTCCTCGGCGACACCTCTGGCCGCATCGACCGATGGCGCGCCATAGACCTCGACGAAATGGCGGGCCAGATTGTCGACCAGGGCAGAGAACTCGTCTTCGCTAACCGGCGTGATGGCGACGAAGGTGACACGGCCGAACGTCTCCAGACCGAGCCAGCCGTTTGAAAAGGCCTGCCGGGCCTTGCCCACAAGGTCGGCCTCCGTCCAGTCGGAAAACTCGAAGCCTCCCGACAGGCACCATTCACCGGTTCGTGCCGGCGAGAAATAGACATTGCGGTCGCTGTCATCCATGTGGATCGCACGGGCCAGTTTCATGAGTTCAGGTCTCCAGTCGGCTCGAAAGCGGGATCAGGGTCGTCTCGTCCCCGGTTCTGAGCAGCATTCCGAAATTCTCGTCCACCCCGACGAAGGTTCCGGACTTGCCATCGATGTCTATCGGCTCCCCGAGCGTGGGGACAAGGCCGCGCCAGTCAGCGTGAACGGGCCGCAGCCCCTCGTCGAGCCAGCGGTTGATCCAGTAAAGGCTGTGGCGCACCCAGGCTTCAAGGAGCCCATCCGGCGTGATTTCGGCGCAGCCTTCCTCCGAGAGATAGGTCGTGTCGGCATCGGTGCCCGGATTTTCCGTCGAACTGGTCATGTTGAGCTCCAGGCCGAGAACCAGCCAGTCCGGTGTTTCCGCCGGATCCGACGTCGACGCCTTGAGGCGCATCTTTCCGCAGACAGCGCCGTTCACGCGGATCGTGCCGTCCCATTCCAGATGGACGGCGACCTCCGGCGGGGCAAGGGCGCCGAGAGCGGCCTGAAACCCGAGGCCGCAGACGGGCAGGGTTGCCATGGCTTCTTCCAGCGGTACTTCGGGGGTGAAGATCAGGCTGGCTTTCAGGGTGTCGCCTGCGAAATTGTAGACGACTGTGCCCGCATCCGTGCCGGTGATTGCAAGCGCCAGCGCCCGGTCGAACGGATCGGCGGGGCCGGTCAGGCCTTCTCCCTGGAACATCGGCGGAAATTGCAGATCGCTCACGCCTGCCCCTCCGCAACGAGTGTTTTCGCCAGTTTTCTGAACACGGCCGCCTCGGGCGCGTCCGGGTTCCCGACCGCGATCGGTGTGCCGCCGTCGCCGGCCAGGCGGATGTTCAGATGCAGCGGGACTTCCGCAAGGAGTGGCACGCCCAGCTTTTCCGCTTCCGCGGCGACGCCGCCATGTCCGAAGACGTGTTCCTCGTGACCGCATTTGGAGCAGATATGCGTCGACATGTTTTCGATCATTCCGATAATCGGAACCTGCATTTGCTGGAACATATCGATGCCCTTGCGGGCGTCCAGAAGCGCAACATCCTGCGGCGTCGACACGATGATCGCGCCATCGACGATGAATTTCTGCGACAGCGTCATCTGGACATCACCGGTTCCGGGCGGCAGGTCGACGATGAGAATGTCGAGCGCACCCCACTGTACCTGGCTCATCATCTGCTGCAGTGCGCCCATCAGCATCGGACCGCGCCAGACGACAGCCTGGTCCCCGGAGGTCATCAGTCCGATGGAGATCAGCGTGACACCATGGTTGCGCAGCGGCAGGATCATTTGGCCGTCCGGCGATGTCGGGCGTCCGGAGATGCCGAGCATTTTCGGTTGCGACGGGCCGTAGACATCTGCGTCGAGCAGACCGACCTTGCGGCCTTCCGCTGCGAGCGCGCAGGCAAGATTGGCCGCAACCGTCGATTTGCCGACGCCGCCCTTGCCGGAGGCAACGGCAACGACCCTGTCGATCCCCGGGACCCGCTGCGGTCCGGAGGTTCCAGGGGGTGCGGGACGTGGCTTGATCGGCGTGGGTTCGCTCGGCTTGGCTGGCTCGGCAGCCTTTTCCGAGTGGGCCGTCATGATGATCTGGACGTTGCCGGCCCCGTCGAGTTGCGACAGGCATGATTCGGCCTCGCTCTTCAGGGCTTCCATCTCGTTCATGCGGCTGGCGTCGATTTCCATCACGAAGCGAATGGTGCCTTCACCGATCTGAAGCGCGCGCACCATGCCCATGGCGACGATATCGTCGCCGGTTGCCGGATCCTTGACGGACTTGAGTGAATTTAGAACCGTTTCCCGCGTCAGTGACACGACGTGTTTACCCCTCGATCTCGCCGTTTACCTCGTGCTCAAGGCCGATTTCCTCAATCGTCACGACTGCCTTGACCTTGTATTTCCTACCCTCCGACGCACCGGCCTTCCTGACCGCTTCCTCGATCGCC
This sequence comes from Roseibium sp., assembly GCF_965229775.1. Lineage (GTDB taxonomy): Bacteria > Pseudomonadota > Alphaproteobacteria > Rhizobiales > Stappiaceae > Roseibium. The sequence continues at coordinate 681,011 of NZ_OZ245929.1, read as the reverse complement.
TGCTGGGATGTCACGCCGACCTGTTTCAGGAACTTGCGCATGGACATGTTGAATTCGTCGCTCATCTTAACCTCTCTATAAGCAGCGTGTGAATTGACGGCTGAATGATTTCCCCCCTAACCTAACGCGTTCTGTCAGCAACGTGAGGGAGGAGCGCGTGTGCTGCCGTTTTATGTTTGCAGTCCTGATCGGACTGTTTTTTGTCGCAGGGCCGGGCGTGACGGGCGAGGCCTTTGCCAAGACATTCCGCCTGAGTGCGCCGGACGACCTTGTCGCGTCCGGTTTCCTGAAGCATCTGTTGCCGCGGTTCTCGCTCAAGACCGGCGTGCGGATTGAAATCGTGCCGGAGACCGGGACCGCCGAGGCGGCCTTTTCGACGTCGAATACCGGGACACCGGCCTTTTCGGGCATCGGCAAGGACTGGTACCTGGGCATTGCGGACGCGGGCAATGAGCACGTCGCACGCTTCGAGGAATGGCTCGTCAGCGATGTCGGCAAAAACACTATCGCGTCGTTCAAGCCGGACAGCGGGCAGGTGTTCACGGCCGCGGTTGCCAAGCCGAAGGAAGCTGTTTCGGAGGCGATTGCCGGCGACGTCGTTTCCGGAGAGAAACTGGCCGTCGTCCATTGCGGACGCTGCCACATGGTGAACGAGGCGACGCGGCTGACGACAATCGGGTCGTCGCCGTCCTTTGCGGTGATGCGGAGTTTTTCCGACTGGCGCGCGCGCTTCGAAGCGTTCTTCGCCCTGAACCCGCACCCCTCGTTCACGCAGGTGGACGGGGTGACCGAACCCTTCGACATCAGCCGGCCGTCACCGATCGCACCGGTCGAGATCACGCTGGACGAACTCGATGCCATCCTGGCCTTCGTCTCCAGGATACCGCCAGCCGATCTCGGAGCACCGATCCAGTACCAGTGAACACGTTCCGCCGTTATCAATGGTCGCGCCGCTTGCTGATGTAGTCGTCAGTGGTGCGTACCTTCGGACGTTCTCCCATGGCAAAGGGATTGTTTTCCGAATGGTAGACCGCGTTCACGCGGCAATCGTCGCACATCTGGATGAGTGACGCGGCCTTGTTGTCCTTGAACATGCCGTGCTTGCCGGCGAGCTTCTCGGTCATGCGTTCCACCATCGAGCGCACGCCGAACGGCTTGCCGCATTCGATGCATTCGAACGGCTCTTCTTCCTTGAGAACGATGGGCGTCAGGGCTTCGTCGGCAAGGTTCAGGCGCGGATCCAGCGACAGCGCGCTCTCCGGACAGATGTTGGTGCAGATGCCGCACTGAAGACACGCATCTTCCTGAAAGCGGAGCTGCGGCTTGTCCGGGTTCTCTTTCAATGCGCCGGAGGGGCACAGCGAGACGCAGGACAGGCAGAGCGTGCAACTGTCCAGGTTGATGTCGAGGGCGCCATAGGGCGCGCCGGCGGGTAGCGTGATCGGTTCGTCGCCGGCATTGAGCGCCTTTGCGGCAAGCCGCGTGACCTGCCTGCGCGAGCCGACGGGCAGGATGGGCTGCACGGGAAGGGCGTCAGGCGTCTCAAGGCGCAGCAGGTCGTCGAGCTGATCCGGATCCGCCGGCTCGATCAGGCTGATCCGGTCATCACCGGCGAGTGTCGCGGCCAGTTCAGCCTGGAAGGGAAGTCCGTCCTTTTCGGTGCCCGGCGACAGAAGCAGGGTCACGGATTTGAATCCACTTGCCAGGGCCGCCAGCATTTCGGCGTGGCCGAAGCCCGCCAATGCTGCGGTCTCGAGCGGAATCACGTCGCTCGGAAGACCCTTGCCGTAACGCGCGCTCAGCCGGATCATGTCGAGCCCGTGGCTTGCGTCGTGAACCAGCAAGCGCGGGCTGCCCGTCCCGAGTTTCCGCCATGTCGACGCAAGAGTCTGAATGCGCTTGAACACATGGTCCACCGGTGGTGCGTCGTAGGAGATCGCCCCGGAGGGGCAAACTGCCGAACAGCTGCCGCATCCGGCGCAGGTCATGGCGTCCACGGCGACGTGATCGCCGGCAGGCGTGATCGCGCCCGTCGGGCACAGGTTCAGGCAGCGTGAGCATCCGGGCTTCTGCGCGCGCGAATGCGCGCAAAGCTCTTCGTTGAGCTTGATGTAGATCGGCTTTTCAAAGGTTCCGATCAGCTGCGAGGCCTCCATCAACACCTTGGTGCGCGCCGCGGCATTGCCGGGATCCGCGCGCAGATAGCCTTCGCGTTTTTCGGGAGCGGGGAACAGCGGCTGGGCTCCCCGGCGCAGATCGACGATGATGTCGCATCCGGTCCGGCCGCCATCGCGGGGATCCGTCCAGTTGAAGGCGCCGCGGCCTCCGGGAATGCGTTCCTGAAGGGCATCGAAGGAAAGCTTGAAGTCGCCAAGTGCGCCGGCCGCGCCCTTCAGGCGTCCCCGGACGATGTCGTAGCGCCGGTCGTCGGAGACCGGCAGTTCCGCGTCGGGAGCAAGCAGCACGGTGACGCTCAAGGTCTCGCACAACAGGTCCGCCGCTTCGCTCGCATCCGCCGAATCGCCGAGAATGATGCATGTTCCTGCAGAAGAGACATCAACGACCTTCTCGCCCGGATGCGGCAGGAGCGCGTCGGCAATGAGCGCCGCCATCTTCGCGCTTGCATCGCCGCTGCCGTCGTTCCATCCGGCGCGGTCACGCAAATCGACGAACAGCGGCTCGTCGGCCTCGATGTCGGCTGCGATTTCCTGAAAGATGCTCTGTTCCTGCCCGCAGGCGATCATCGCATTGCCCGAGCGGATCGCGTCTTCGGCAATGCCGGCCTCGGCCCTGCAGAGTTCAGAGTAGACCCTTGAACAGGAGACGCCGCACGCCTCCTCCAACCGTTCCGCGTCGATCGCCTGGCTTTTACGGCAATCGCACAGCAGAAGCTTCAAATCTGTCATTCTTGTTGCGTCCTCTCCCGGGACCGCCTGTTCCGGATTCTCCCCGCCGGATTCGCGCATGCCCGGTTACCATATCAAGGGCGTATGTCGCATCAGGTCAAGTTCGACTTCCGCCGGACTTGAAATTTCTGCAACTTGCTACAGCATGTAGAGAAGAAAAAGCGGTTGATGATCCGCGGGTGGGAGGAAGTCCGCAGTGACAATTGAAAGAACGCGCTCGATGCCGGTCGGCGTCGTCGTCAGAAGATTGCCCGGCGTGACCAGGTGGCAGAAATGGAGCTGGCGGCCGGTCTCCCTGCTTCCGGGCGCGAAAGCTGCCGACTGGGAAGTGATGCGGCAGGAAGGCGATGCTGTCGAATATCACGCGGCAACGCTGAACCTGGAACTCTACCGGACGGATACCGAAGCCTATCTCACCGCGCTTTCGGACAAGGTCCCGTCCATTTACGTGATCATGCGCCCTGCCGACGAGGTGGATCGCGATGTGCCCATGGACGTCATGCTGCTCACGGCATCCGCCTACGAGGGGCAGGACTATGCCGACACGAGCGACGTCATGGTGGAAAAGGTGCCGATGCCTCCGGGGCTGATTGCCTGGATCCGCGATTTCGTCGAACTGCATCACGAGGACGAGATCTTCATCAAGCGCAAGCGTGACAAGAAGCGGATCGACCTGAAAGAGGACGGCATCGGGGATGCCCGCATCCGGCAGATCAGCGACGTCTACCGCGCGCCCGGCCGCAAGCCCAAGGACACCCTGCAATGAGCGGCGGTGGGCAGGACGAGACCGGCGGCGATTTCTGGTCGCGCCGCAAGGCGGCGGTCCGCAAGGCGGAAGAAGCCGAACAGGTAAAGGAGCAGGCCGCCCTGGCGGCGGAAGAACGGGCGGCGCTGGAAGAAAAGAGCGATGAGGACGTGCTGGAGGAACTCGGTCTGCCAGATCCGGAGACCCTGACGAAAGAAGACGATTTTTCCGGGTTCCTGTCCGCGGCCGTGCCGGAACGGATCCGGCGGCGCGCGCTCCGCAGGCTCTGGGGCCTCAATCCCGTGCTGGCGAATCTCGACGGGCTCGTCGACTATGCAGAGGATTATACCGACGCCGCGACGGTCGTGGACAATCTCCAGACCGTCTACAAGATCGGGAAAGGCATGCTGGAGCAATTCGCGGAGGCTGAAGACGATGCCGAGGCAGTGCCCGAGTTGAAACCGGACAAAACCTTTGTAGAAGAAAATAATTCCAAAGAAAATGCGGTCGTCGAAGATAATGTTGCGGCGCACAATGATTATGTTGAAAATGAAGAAGCATCTGTGCAATTGACGCAAGCAGACAATATCCTGCAATCTCAAGAAAAGCAGGAGAACCGGGCGGAATCGCAAGAATCGGAAGCCGAAAAAGTTGACTTTGACTTTCCGGTAACGCGGCGGCGCTTGCGGTTCGACTACAGTTGATACTAAAGTTGAATGTAAGAGGCGCGCCAAAAAGGTGAAACTGGTCAGCGCACGAGGGAGGACGATCGCGGATGTCCGCAGCGGTCACGGAATATGTCATCGATCCTGAAGATCAGGCTCGATCAGAACTCTATGATTTTATAGGACTGTTGCTGGTCAAGCCGGCAGACGCCTCCCTGTTGAAGCAAGTCTCGGGACTTTCAGCTGACGAAACGACGCTCGGAAACGCACTGGGCGTGCTGGCAAAGGTCGCTTCGGTGACATCGGCCGAAACCGCAGAGCGCGAGTTCAATGCCCTGTTCGTCGGGCTCGGGCGCGGTGAACTTCTCCCCTACGCAAGTCACTATCTCACCGGTTTCCTGAATGAAAAGCCCCTGGCAAACCTGCGCGCCGACATGGCAAGACGCGGGATCGGACGCGCCGACGGCACCCATGAACCGGAAGACAACATCGCCTCGCTCATGGAAATGATGGCGGGCATGATCGTCGGCCGTTTCGGCACCGTCACATCGGTGGCGGAACAGAAGCAGTTCTTCCAGGATCATATCGAGCCCTGGGCAATACACTTTTTCTCGGATCTTGAAGCATCGAAAACCTCCGTTTTCTACGGGGCGGTCGGTGCTTTGGGGCGGCAGTTTATGGAGATTGAGGCCGAGGCCTTCGGTATGCTGCCGAATTGAAGTTCACGTTGTCAATTTAAGCGGCCGCGGGCCGCTGCAAGGAGAGGAGGATTGCAACGATGAAAAAGCCCGATCAAGCGGTGCCCCGTGAGGGTTCTGGCCGCCGGGATTTCCTGAAACTGGCGGCCCTGTCGGCCCCTGTAGCCGTGGCCGCGACAGCGGTTTCCGGTACCGCTCAAGCAGCGGAAGTGGATCTTACATCCGACAAGATGCAGGACACAGCGCACACCCGCGCCTACTTCGACAGCGCCCGGTTCTGACCGGACCCTGACTTCACACCCGGCCTATGGTTGCGTGACGCCCGCTGGCCGGTTCGCTGAAAACCAACCCAGCAGTATCGGACCCGATACAAGCAAGGTAGGGCAATATGCTTAGGAAAAAGACCAATGGGGTTGCGCGACGCCCCCAGGGTGCAAGTATCCTTAGAGACGCTGCACACAAATCGGTAGACCGCCGGACATTCCTGAAGGGATCCGGAGTTGCCGCAGGTGGCCTGGCCGCCATTACCGCAACAGGCGGTACCGTTACACAGGCACAGGCCCAGTCGTCCGACGAGGCCGTCAATCTCGTAAAATCCGTCTGCACACACTGCTCCGTCGGCTGCACCGTCATCGCCGAAGTGAAGAACGGCGTGTGGACCGGCCAGGAGCCGGGATGGGACAGCCCCTTCAACCTCGGTGCGCACTGCGCCAAGGGCGCTGCGGTTCGCGAGCACGCACATGGCGAGCGCCGGCTGAAGTACCCGATGAAAAAAGAAGGCGGCGAATGGAAACGTGTCAGCTGGGACGAGGCGATCAACGCCATCGGCGACCAGATGATGCAGATCCGCGAGGAAAGCGGACCGGACAGTGTCTACTGGCTCGGCTCGGCGAAGCACAACAACGAGCAGGCCTACCTGTTCCGCAAGTTCGCAGCCTACTGGGGCACGAACAACGTCGACCACCAGGCCCGTATCTGCCACTCGACGACGGTTGCCGGCGTAGCCAATACATGGGGCTACGGCGCCATGACCAACAGCTACAATGACATCCACAATTCCAAGGCCATCTTCATCATCGGCGGCAACCCGGCTGAAGCTCACCCGGTTTCCCTGCTGCACGTGCTGCGCGCCAAGGAACAGAACAACGCTCCGGTGATCGTGTGCGATCCGCGCTTCACGCGCACCGCCGCCCACGCCGACGAATATGTGCGTTTCCGTCCGGGTACGGACGTGGCCCTGATCTGGGGCATTCTCTGGCACATCTTCGACAATGGCTGGGAAGACAAGGAGTTCATCCGGACCCGTGTCTGGGGCATGGACCAGATCCGCGAAGAAGTCGCCAGGTGGACGCCTGACGAAGTCGAGCGCGTCACCGGTACCCCGGAAAGCCAGCTGAAGCGCGTCGCGCGGACGCTTGCCAACAACCGTCCGGGCACCGTGATCTGGTGCATGGGCGGTACCCAGCACACCAACGGCAACAACAACACGCGTGCCTACTGCGTGCTGCAGCTTGCCCTCGGCAACATGGGCACCACCGGTGGCGGAACCAACATCTTCCGTGGCCACGACAACGTTCAGGGCGCAACGGACCTCGGCGTTCTCAGCCACACGCTGCCGGGCTATTACGGCCTGAGCGCAGGCGCCTGGGGCCACTGGGCGCGCGTCTGGGACGAGGATGCAGACTGGCTGAAAGCCCAGTTCGCGACCGTGAAAGGCGCTGACGGCAAGGAAAAGAGCCTTCAGAACCTCACCGGTATCCCGGTCAGCCGCTGGATCGACGGTGTCCTCGAGGACCCGGCAAACACCGACCAGCCGAATGCGGTTCGTGCGATGGTTCTCTGGGGCCACGCCCCGAACTCGCAGACCCGCATGACGGAAATGAAGACCGCCATGGAAAAGCTGGATATGCTGGTCGTGATCGACCCCTATCCGACGGTTTCCGCCGTGCTTCATGACCGCACCGACGGCGTCTACCTGCTGCCGGCGTGTACGCAGTTCGAGACCCGCGGGTCCGTGACCGCGTCGAACCGCTCGCTGCAGTGGCGCGACAAGGTTGTCGAGCCGCTGTTCGAGAGCCTTCCGGACGAGGTCATCATGGCCAAGTTCGCGAACAAGTTCGGCTGGGGCGACAGGCTGTTCCGCAACATCGAAATGGACGATCCGGAAACACCGAACGTGGAAAGCATCACCCGCGAGTTCAACAGCGGGCTGTGGACGATCGGTTACACCGGGCAGTCGCCGGAGCGCATCAAGTCGCACATGGCGAACCAGCATACGTTCGACCGCACGACGCTTCAGGCGGTGGGCGGACCGAATGACGGCGAATACTACGGTATGCCGTGGCCATGCTGGGGCACCGCCGACATGAAGCACCCGGGCACGCCGAACCTGTACGACATGTCCAAGCCTGTCGCTGAAGGCGGTCTGTGTTTCCGCGCACGCTTCGGCGTCGAGCGGGACGGCGACAACCTGCTTGCCGACGGTGTTTCGAACCCCGGTTCGGAAATCCAGGACGGTTATCCCGAGTTCACGATGCAGATGCTCATGGACCTTGGATGGGATGGCGACCTGACCGACGAGGAACGGGCATCGATCGAAGCGGTCGCAGGACCGAAGACGAACTGGAAAACCGACCTTTCCGGCGGCATCCAGCGCGTTGCGATCAAGCATGGCTGCGCACCTTTCGGTAACGCGAAAGCCCGCGCCGTCGTCTGGACGTTCCCGGATCCGGTGCCGCTGCACCGCGAGCCGCTCTACACCAACCGCCGCGACCTGGTGGCAGACTATCCGACCTACGAGGACCGGAAGTTCTACCGCCTGCCGACGCTCTATGCCTCTATCCAGAAGCAGGACTTCTCGAAGGATTATCCAATCATCCTGACGTCCGGCCGTCTGGTGGAATACGAGGGCGGTGGTGACGAGACCCGGTCCAACCCGTGGCTTGCCGAACTTCAGCAGGACATGTTCGTTGAGATCAATCCTCGTGATGCCAACAACCTGGGTGTGCGCGACGGTGCGCAGGTCTGGGTCGAAGGCCCTGAGGGCGGCAAGGTGAAAGTCATGGCAATGGTGACCGAGCGGGTCGGGGAAGGCGTTGCCTTCATGCCGTTCCACTTCGGTGGTCATTACCAGGGCGAGGATCTCAGGTCGAAGTATCCGAAAGGTGCCGACCCCTATGTCCTCGGCGAAAGCTGTAACACCGCTCAGACGTATGGCTACGACTCAGTGACCCAGATGCAGGAGACGAAAGCGACTCTCTGCAAGATCTCGGCCGCGTAAGGAGGAGACGCAATGGCTGCAAGAGCAAAATTCCTTTGTGACGCTGAGCGATGCATTGAGTGCAATGCCTGTGTCACGGCTTGCAAAAACGAAAATGAAGTGCCGTGGGGGATCAATCGCCGCCGGGTCGTGACCATCAATGATGGCAGCCCGGGTGAACGGTCGATCTCCGTGGCCTGCATGCACTGTTCGGACGCACCCTGCATGGCGGTGTGCCCGGTCGATTGTTTCTACCAGAACGAAGAAGGTGTGGTTCTTCACTCGAAGGACCTGTGCATTGGCTGCGGCTACTGCTTCTACGCCTGTCCGTTCGGCGCCCCGCAGTTCCCGCAGGCCGGGAACTTCGGATCGCGCGGCAAGATGGACAAGTGCACCTTCTGTGCAGGTGGTCCGGAAGAAAACAACTCGACCGCCGAACGCGCGAAATACGGTGCCAACCGTATCGCGGAAGGCAAGTTGCCGCTTTGTGCGGAAATGTGCTCCACCAAGGCCCTGCTTGCCGGTGATGGCGACGTCGTGTCGGCTATCTACCGCGAGCGTGTGGTTGCCCGTGGCTTCGGCTCCGGCGCCTGGGGCTGGGGCTCCGCCTACGGTCAAAGAGGCGGGTAAACCGGACTGCGTCCGGCGGTGGCAGAGGGGCTCTGCCGCCGGACCTTCCCGGTCCCTCTTTAAATCTGAACGGGGCGGCAAACTTGCCGCCCTGTTCATCTCTGGTAGGCTTTAAACGCTGCACAAGGAATGAGGATCCGGCTATGAAACGCTTGGTTTTGGCTGTTGTTGTTCTTCTGGCATTTCTGTCTCCGGCACTTGCCCAGGAGCAGCCCCAGGAGCCACCGCAGGCCGATCGGAGCGCGACCGGCGGTGCGCAGACGCTCGAAGACATCATGAAGCGTCAGCGCGGCGAGAAGGTCGATTACGATTTCAGGCGCAATGCCACCGGGGACCCCGACTCGGCAGCCGGCATGACCAATCAGCTGGGAACGCTCGGAGGGGTATCCGATCCCGAATTGTGGCGCGCCCTGCGTTTCGGGTCCGCCGATATCACGGTCTCGTCCGGCGGCAAGGAAGCCACTGTCCTGATGCAGGATGGCGGCATGCGCTGGCTTGAAATCCGAAACGGTCCCCTGAAGACCTACGGCGCCTATCTGCTTGCCGGCACGCTTGCCTTCCTTGCGCTGTTCTACCTGCTTCGCGGCCGGATCCGGATCGACGGAGAAAAGACCGGACGGACGATCACGCGTTTCAAGATGATCGAAAGATTCGGGCACTGGCTGCTCGCCGGCAGCTTCATATTGCTTGCCGTAACAGGTCTGATCGTTCTCTTCGGGCGGGTCGCCATCATTCCGCTGCTTGGAAAGGATGCCTATGCGCCCATCGCACTGGCGTCCAAATGGGTCCACAACAACGTGTCCTGGGCCTTCATGCTCGGCCTCGTGATGATTTTCGTCATGTGGGTTGTGCACAACATTCCGAACAAGACGGACCTCAAATGGATCGCGGTTGGGGGCGGCCTCCTGAAAAAAGGCGTGCACCCTCCGGCGAAGAAATTCAACTTCGGGCAGAAGATGATCTTCTGGGGCGTGATCGTCCTCGGTGCCTCAATTTCCGCCTCGGGTATTTCGCTGCTGTTTCCATTCGATTTCCCGATGTTCGCCAAGACCTTCGAAATCCTGAACAATCTCGGTCTGCCGCAACTTGTCGGGCTCGGCACCCTGCCGACCGAACTCGCGCCGCACGAGGAAATGCAGTATGCGCAACTCTGGCACACGATCGTCGCGTTCTTGATGATCGCCATGATCCTTGCGCACATCTACATCGGTTCCGTGGGCATGGAAGGCGCATACGATGCCATGGGGTCCGGCGAGGTCGAGCTGCAGTGGGCGCGTGAGCACCATGGCTTGTGGGTCAAGGAAGTCGAAGAGGCGCAGCGCAAATCCGAAGCGCCGGACAAAAACGCGGTTCCTGCTGAGTAGGGCAGAAACGGTGGTTTTGGGCTCGAAATCCGCCTCGGTGTCACCCCGGCCAAGCGACGCGCAGAGCCGGGGGCCGTTCCCCAATCGGTTTGGCGTTGCGATTTCCAGGTGGATGCGAGGCCTTCATGGCTCATCAGAACCTGCTCAGGCCAAACGCTGGGCCTGGATCTCCGCGTGGTCGTCCGGGCTGGCGGCATTTTTCGTATCGCTGTGCATCGCCGGCCCTTCATTTTCCGCTGATTTCGAGACACTGAAGGGTCATGGCGGCCCTGTCATGGACATCACCGTGTCCCGGGACAGCGGGCGCGTTGCGACGGCAAGTTTCGACAATGCGGTCGGGATCTGGTCCGGGCGCAAACCGAACTGGCTGGACGGACACGAGGCCGCGGTCAAGGTGGTGAGGTTTGTCACTGACGATCTCGTCGTCTCGGCCGGTGATGACAACACCCTGATCTTCTGGAACCTTGAGAACGGCTCCCAGGAAAAACGCGAGGGCCACACGGCCAAGGTCATGGGTCTGGCGGTGTCTCCTGACGGCAAGATGATTGCCAGCGCAAGCTGGGACGCGAAAATCGGCCTCTGGCCGGTGGATGGCGGCGCGCCGACATTCCTGAGCGGTCACAGCGCAGGCGTGAACAAGGTCGCGTTTTCGGCGGATGGGGCCTGGCTTTATTCAGCCTCCGTCGACGGGTCCATCATACTCTGGGATGTGGCGGCCAAGGCCGAAAAGCGGGTTATTGTCCGAAACGGTTTCGGCGTGAACGTGCTGGCGCTCGGCGGCCGCAACAGCAACGAGACCTGGGTGGCCTACGGATCGCAGGATGGTATCACCCGCATCGTCGACATTGAAAGCGGCGAGCGGCTCCACGACTTCACGCTGGAACGGCGGCCCATTCTCGCCATGTCCTTGAGCGAAGACGGCAAGCGGCTCGCGACCGGTGACGGTCACGGCTACATCACCGTTTTCGACACGGAAACATGGACGATCGAATCCGATTTCAAGGCTGCATTGAAGGGACCGATCTGGGCGCTGGCCTTTTCGAAGGATGGCGAGGTCCTGCATGCCGGCGGGATCGAGGATATCGTCTATTCCTGGCCGGTTGCCGGCCTTGGAAAATTCGATCCGATGGCGAAGGAAACACCTCAATTCCTGCGCCAGCCGGAGCAGATGTCGAATGGTGAACGGCAGTTCGCGCGCAAGTGTTCCATCTGCCACGCCCTGACCGAGGGCAGCGCGCGCAAGGCAGGGCCGAGCCTTTACGAGGTCTTCGGACGACGCGCCGGCACGCTGCCTGACTACCCCTATTCGAAAACCCTGACAGGGTCTGATATCATCTGGACGGAAGAGACAATCGATCAGCTGTTTCTGGATGGCCCGGATCATTTCATCCCCGGCTCGAAAATGCCGATGCAGGTGATCGCCAAGCCCGAGGACCGGACCGACCTGGTCAATTATCTAAAAACGGCGGCAGGCTCGCAGGACAAGAACGGAGAAACACAATGAGAGCTATGTTCGCGGCCTTTGCCGCAATCGTGGTCATTTCCATCGGTGCGAGCCAGGTTCTCGATCGCGCGGGCTTCTCAAGCGCCGAGCAGGCCAGCGGTTCATCTGTCAGGCTGGGAGACTAAGCCTGTCCACCAGGACGGTACCGCCTGGCAGCATCACGCTTCACTTTACATCATCGCGCCGAGCGACTTTTCAGTGAAGACCCGGATATAGTCGCCGGGCGATGACCCTGCCCAGAACACCCACAGGCGATTGGGGTTTTGGCTGTCGACCCAGACCCGGTCGCCCGGTTCCAGTCCGCGCAATTCGGTGCTGATGTAGTTCACATCATTGTTGGCGAGGAAGTCGGTTGCCGCCATCGTGTCCTGAAACGCGGCGATGCCGAGGACGGGTGCATCGAAGTCCACGTAGCCGTAGTGAACACCTGCAAAACTGTCGAAAAAGACATAGTGGCTTGCGATGGTTTCGCCTTGCCGGATGATGCCGTTGTCGCCTCCGAAATCGACCCGGATCGGCTCCGTCAGAACAATGTTCTGGTCCTCGTCAAATGCGTAGAGATTGTCGGTGTTGAAGTTGTCGGCACCGACGCTGAAAGGCGTACTCGTATCCAGCAGGACGAATTTGCCGTTGCCGCGCTGGTCGACAATCTCACCGCCAAGCACCACGGCCATCGCCGGGCTTGCGACTGCCAATGCCAGAACTGACGGGATGAGTCTTTTCAGCATGATGTCTCCAACCGCGTTGGAAGACACCATGCCGTATCAGCGCGGCCGCCAACAATCACAGACCGGTCACAGTCTCGTGTGCGGCACTGCTGTCCGGTTTAACTCGGAATTGATCTAGCGATGCGATCCCAGCCTATGAGCTTGTCATTCCGGCTGAAGCGCAGCGGAAGGCCGGAACCCAGTACCCACCGGATTTTCCGTCTTGTTTCAGTCTCCGGCCACAGGGAGTACTGGTTCCCGGTCTTGCCGCGCGCGCGGCAAACCGGGACGACAAATCGGGGAAATAACTCTGTTTCCCGATTTGGCGCCGCAATGAACTATGCAGCTTTCTCAACGACATAAATTCGACAGTACTTTCTAAACCGGACCGCAATGCGTGTGCGGCACCCTTCACCGTCCAGGATGGTTCAATCGCGATCAGCTGGAGCCGTCATTGGCGTTGGGGAAAAACAGCTGCTGACCGTCGACCGTGTAATCCGCGATCGCGGCCTGGCCTTCCTTGGAGAGGAGCCAGTCGACGAACACCTGGCCCATTTCAGCCTTCACATGCGGATGCACCTCGGGGTTCACCAGGATCACGCCGTACTGGTTGAACATGCGCGGGTCGCCTTCTACCATGATTTCGTGCGTGCCCTTGTTGCCGAAGGCGATCCATGTTGCCCGGTCCGTCATGGAATAGGCGTCCATGCCGATGGCCGTGTTCAAGGTGGAGCCCATGCCCGAACCGGTTTCCCGGTACCAGGTCCCGGACGACGCGGCTGCATCAATCTCCGCGGCTTTCCAGAGCCGGAGTTCCGCCTTGTGCGTGCCGCTGTCGTCACCGCGCGAGGCGAAGGGTGCCTCGGCTTCCGCGATCTTCGGCAGGGCGGCCACCACGTTGCGGCTGCCCTTGATCCCTGCCGGGTCGGAAGCGGGGCCGACGATCACGAAGTCATTGTACATGACGTCGGCGCGCGAAACGCCGAACCCGTCGGCAACGAACTTTTCCTCGGACGGTTTCGAATGCACCAGAAGCACGTCGCCGTCGCCATTGACGGCGTTTCGGATCGCCTGACCCGTGCCGACGGCGACAACGCGGACCTCGATCCCCGTCTTGTTCCGGAAGGTGGGAAGAATGTGATCGAACAGGCCCGAATTCTGGGTCGAGGTGGTCGATTGAACGATGATGAATTTCTCGTCGTCGGCATAGGCAACAGAGACAGCCGCCGCGCCTGCAACAAGCGTTGCAATCGCGAGCCTCAACAGGTGTCTGATCAAGGTGTCCTCCTGGATCGGTCCGCGGCGGACCGGGTAACGGGGCCAAGGTAAAGCCTGCCGCCGTGCCACGCGCGGGCCGGTTCGCTTTGCGGCGCATTCAGGACCTGGTGCGCGGATCCTGTTTCGGCGACCACGCCATCCTGAAGGAAGATGACATCCTCGCCGAGACGGTGGGCCTGACCGGAATCGTGGGTGACAAGAACGATCGTGACACCGCGGGCATTGGCTTCCAGCACGAGGTTCTCGATTGCGGCGGTCGAGGCGGGGTCAAGGTTCGCTGTCGGCTCGTCCAGAAACAGCAGGTCGGGATCGCACGCAAGCGCCCGGACGACCGCCAGTCGCTGCTGTTCGCCGCCGGAGAGAACGCGGGCCGGCCGCTTGGCAAGATGATCGAGGCCGGCGGAGGCGAGGGCGGCGTCGATCTTGCGCGCACGCTCCGAACCGCGAAGGCCGCGTACCGACAGGGCGAATTTGAGATTGGCGAGAACGGACCGCCGCAACAGGACCGGGCGCTGGAACACCATCGCCTGCGACCGCAGATCCTGTTTCGTGATGGGACTGCCCTGCCAGGAGATCGTGCCCTGCTGTGGCTTGATCAACCCGTGGAGCAACCGCAGCAGCAGGCTCTTGCCTGCGCCGTTGGGTCCCATGACAAGGGTCCGCGACCCTTTTCGGATCGCCACATCGACACCGTTCAGAAGGCGCTGTCCGCCTGCTTCGAAGACAAGGCCACGCGCTTCCAGAAGCAGCTCGGGTGCAAGCGACTGTCGTGAGGCGGATGCCGCGGCGGGCATATCGAAACCGGCGTCACGCATAGGCGGCCCTCACGGCAGAGGCTTTCAGCGCCATGACGCAGGCGGTCACCGAGAAGGCAATCGCCAGAAGAACGACACCGAGGGCGAGCGCGAGCTGGAGGTTTCCCTTGGACGTCTCAAGGGCAATCGTCGTGGTCATCACGCGCGTTACGTGGTTGATGTTGCCGCCGACGATCAGGACGGCGCCGACCTCGGCAACCGCCCGTCCGAACCCGGCGAGCGCGACGGTGAGCAGGCTGTAGCGGGCGTCCCACAGCAGGGACAGCATCCGGTCCAGTGCACCGACGCCAAGGGAGGCAAACTGTTCGGCATATTCGCGGTTCAGGTCTTCGACAACCTGGCGCGTCAGCGCGGCCACGATGGGTGTGACGATGATCATCTGGGCGATGATCATTGCGCCCGGTGTATAGAGAAGGCGCAGCGGGCCGAACGGACCGGATGCCGACAGCATCAGGTAGACAACGAGACCGACCACGACCGGCGGCAGTCCCATCAGGGCGTTCAGTGTAACGGAGAGGAACGTGCGTCCGGGAAAGCGGAAGACGCCGACGGCAGCCCCGAGCGGCAATCCGATCAGGCAGGCAAAAAAGACGGCCGTCAGCGTGACCCGCATCGACAGGCCGATGATCTCCAGAAGATCCGGATCAAGTGCAAAGACGAGGGCAAATGCCCCGCCCAGGACGCTCCAGAATCCGTCCATTTACGCGTTTCCTCCCAAGCTTCGGGAAAAAATAGCGTAAAATGCATAAAAATCCAACTCAAACCTTGTGCGAAGGCCGCGTTCCCACCGGGTGCCGCACACGCTGTGACACCTTGGTCAGATGTCGTTATGCGACGCCCTGTTCTTCAAGCACTTTCCGGGCAACCCGGAAGCATTCCAGGGCCTGCGGAACGCCGCAATAAATGCCGACAACATGGATGATCGCCTGGATTTCCTTCTTGGTGACGCCGTTGTTGATGGCGCCCCTGCAGTGGATTTCCCATTCGGTCATCTTCCCGAGCGCACCGATCATCGCAAGGTTCATCATGGACCGGGTCTTGGCGTCGATGACCTCGTCGCCCCAGCCGAATCCCCAGCACCACGCCGTCATTGCTTCCTGAAACGGGCGGGTGAAATCATCCGCCTTGGCCAGATTGTTTTCGACATACTCGGCGCCAAGCGTCGCCTTGCGCTGTTCCAGTCCCTTTTCGAACAGATCCTGATCCATCTCTTACCTCAGTTTGATCGCGACATTTTTCGTTTGAACGTAGTTGAGCAGCGCTTCACGGCCCTTTTCGCGACCGTAGCCGGATTTGCCGAAACCGCCAAAGGGGGTTTCGACACCGCCGGCATACCATTCGTTGACGAAGACCTGACCGGCTCTGAGGCCCCTGGTTGCGCGCATGGCCCGGTCGATGTCGGATGTGAACACGCCGGCGACCAGACCATAAGGCGTACCGTTGGCGATCCGGATGGCCTCTTCCTCGGTGCTGAATTTGAGGACGGACAGGACCGGTCCGAAGACTTCGTCGTTGGCGATCGTCATGTCGGGTGTCACGCCCGTCATCACGGTCGGTTCGAGAAAATAGCCGGGCCGGTTCATCCGCCGTCCGCCGGCGGCGGTGCGGGCACCGTCGCGTTCGGCCTGCGAGACCATGCTGGCCGCGCGCTGGCACTGGGTTTCGGAGATCATCGGGCCCATGTTTGCGCCGAAGTCCGGAAAGCCGAGCCCGTCGCCGACATCGAGATCCTCGGCCATGGCAACGATGCCGTCGACCAGCCTGTCGTGAACCTTCTCGTGGGCAACGACGCGGGACATGGCGGAGCAGACTTGCCCTGCGTTGAAATAGATACCCCAGCGGACGTCGGATAAAAACGCATCCAGATCGGCATCGTCATGGACGATGGCGGCGGACTTGCCGCCGAGTTCGAGGACGCAGGGCACGACATTGCGGGCCGCGGCGGTGGCAATCGCCGATCCCGTCTGCACCGAACCGGTGAAGACGATCTGGTTGACACCGGGATGGGCGGTCAAGGCCGCGCCGGTGTCCTTGCCCAGTCCGCACAGGATGTTGAGCGCTCCATCGGGCAGGCCGCAGGCGAGCGCCGCGTCGGCAAAAAAGCGGTTGGTGAGCGGATCGAGCTCCGGTGTCTTCACGACAACGGAGCAGCCGACGGCAAGCGCGGCCGACAACGAGCGGGCCGTCATTTCCATCGGATAGTTCCACGGAATGATCTGGGCCGAGACACCGAAGGGTTCGTGCGTGGTAAAATCGAAATAGCCGCCGCCAAGGGGAATGGAGCGGCCTTCCATGGTCTCGGCCTGGTTGCCGTAATATTCGAAGTAGCGTGCGGCGCCTTCCAGTTCGAGCCTTGCTTCCCAGAGCGGTTTGCCGGCTTCCCCGGTCAGGACCGGAGCGATTTCGTCGATCCGCTCTAGGATATACTCTCCCATCTTCCGGACGATACGGCCGCGCTCCACGGGGCGCAGGCCCGACCAGTCACCGCTGGCACTCAAGGCCCCGGCCGCCGAGACCGCGCGATCGACATCGTTTTCGTCCGCAATCGCCTGGTCGGCGATGCGTTCGCCGGTTGCGGGATCGAGAACCTCGATATGGCCGGCGCCCCCCTCGCAGTAGTCGCCGTCGATGAAATTGTGCCAATAGGCCGGTAGATCGGTCATCAGGCCCTGATCCTGTAAGAATGAAGTCTGTCGTAGTGGGGTTTCATGCGCCGGTGCACGTGGCGCACGCACTCGGGCGCGTCATCAAGTTCGACATAACGCCGCTGTTGCGGCCGGAGCCCGGTCGAGTTTTTGAGATTGGCGTGGAACGAGCCGCCGTCCCACCAGCTGTATTGCGCCGTGTCGGCCCCCGGCTCCCAGGTGAGCGCATCGGCAATGAAGGGTATCCCGACCGCTTCGCAAAACGCTTTCACCGTGCCTTCGGGGTCTTCCAGAAGGTCATCGCTGTCGATCACGGGCGGCGCCTTGCCGTGCGAGGCATAAAGCAGGTCGAACAGGGCGCGCTGTTCCGGGAAACCGACCTCTGCGCTGTCGAAGTCGGGCCACTTGTCGTACATGGACGTGATCGTGAGCGCGGGATCGCGGATCAGGAACGCATGGGTGAAATGGGACAGGAAGTCCTGATCCCACATGTGGCTGATGTAATGCGGGAAGTCCTTGATGAAGACCGGTCCTGCCTCGGCCCGCGCCCGGATGTCTTCCCAGACGCTTTCCAGTGTCAGGCCGGGAGTCGTCCTGTCTCCGGGTTGCCATCTTGGCCAGAAAGGCTCTGCACCCTGATACCAAGCCTCACCGAAGGGTTCGTGCAGGCAGTCCAGATCCCCGCGCTGGCGCATCATCCATTCAAACGCGGTGGACGTTGACCGGGGCACCGCCCAAAGCGCGACGATCTTATGCATCGAGGCGCTCCAGCAATTGTCCGTGCCTGCCTTCCGGAGCCAGATCGAGCGAGCGGAAAACGCGCCAGTAAAGGGCGGTGTCGTGCGCGATCACCGGTTTGCCGAGCTGGTCTTCCAGCTGCGGGGTCAGGTGCAGCATGCGTTGCGGCTGGCCATTTTGTCCGCTGCGGAAATTGACCATGCCGTTGGCGAGGTAGGCATCAGCGTTTGGGGCCCTTTCAGCTACATACTCGAAACTGCGCCGGGCCAGATCGCCGTCGAAGATCCACCTCTTGCGGTTCACGTCGTCCTGGCTTTCGAACCAGCCCTGGTCGACAAAGTTCCCGGCCCACAAGACGTCGAACCCGGCTTCCTTCAGGAAGCCGACCGTGCCCTGCCACCATTCAGGCCAGTGATAAACGGCGTTGAGGGCGACCTTTTCAACATTCATCTCGCGCAGTGCCTCGACCATCGCGTAACCGGCCATGTGAAAGGCAAGGCCGTATCGGTCACTCAGCCGCGCGCAGAAATCGGCAATTCCCTGAACACCCATGCCTGAAGCGTGTACCCAGTTGGACCCGACCTGCGCGCAGACATCGGCGCCGTTGTCGGCCATGACGGACGCGAACTCCTCGAGCATGCCGAAATTCCGCGTGCGCTGGTCGAGCCGGTGCCGGTAGTCGGACACGTGAAGCATCCAGCCATGGACCCCGACGCTGCCGGGTGCGATGCGCAGGAAGTCGGTCGGGGCCGCGTCCCAGTCGTGCGGAGGGCAGGTGAACCCGACCTGGTGCGGAAACAGCTTCTGGTCCTCGGTCCATTTCAGCGGCATGCCCTGCGCTTCGGATCCGGGCGCGGACATCAGGCTTCCCGCATCCAGTTCTGCAACGCCTTGACGGAATGTTCCGAATTCACGCCGCAGGCGGGGTCGAGCACGAGGGGGCCGGGCTTGTAGCCGCGGCTGCGCAGTCCCTTCTGAACCGCCTCCACAAGGTAGATGTCCTCTTCGACGGTTGTCGAGCGGTCCTGGACGGCAAGACGCCGGATGGTTTCGCTGTCGACGCCGTCCACGGTGTACCAGCCGCGCCAGACGATGACGTGGTCAACGTCGACCGCGCGCCAGTGATAGGTGTTCAGGATATTGCCCGGATAGACCTGGAAGGAGAACAACGGCCACAGATACCAGGAGGAATAATCTCCGGCATGTTCGTTGGCATCCAGGTCGATGTCGTAGGTCATCCTGTCGAGGTTCTGGCATTCGGTCGTGTGACGGAGACAGTATCCTTGTGGCTGGATGTCATAGGTCTCCGGCTTGACCACACCGGTAGCGAATGTGGGGTGGTTGATGGGGCAGTGATAGCATTCCGAATAATTCTCGACCGAGACCTTCCAATTGCAGTTCTCGGCAATTTCCACCCATTCGAGCGGCTTCAGGCGGTCAATCTGCGGAACGAAGGCGCGCAGTTCCTCGCGCACGTTCGGAAACCACACGTCCATCGGTTTGGCATCCGGGTCGAGATTGACGAACAGGAAGCCGCAGAAGTCTTCGATCCGCACGGAGGTAAGGCAGATCTTGCTGCGGTCGAAGCCGGGAACCGCGCGGACATTCGGACCGGACCGCAGGCCGCCCGTCAGTTCGTATGTCCAGCTGTGATAGGGGCAGACCAGCAGCTTGGTGTTGCCTTCGCCCTGCACCAGCTGGTGCGCCCGGTGCTGGCAGACATTGTAGTAGGCCCGGAGCATGCCATCCCTGTCGCGCAGGCAGATGATGCTTTCGTCCGCGATATCGACCGTGAAATAGTCGCCGGGTTTCTCCAGCTGGGAGACGTGCCCGGCGAATTGCCACGTACGTGCCAGCAACCCGTCTTTTTCCCGTTTGAAATGATCCGGGTCCGTGTAGTAGCGGGCTTCAAGCGAATGGGTCAGCTGGCTGTGAACGTTCATGAGCGGTCCTTCCACTCTTCCTGATAGAGCCCCATCTTGTGGCGGCGGGTGTGAAAACGCTCGATGCTGGAAATGACGTCCTCGGGCGCATCGGCGATGACGAAGGCCAGCAGTGTTTCCAGAAGAGCGATGGTCGAGACGGATGAGGGAAAGAACTGCGGCGTCTCGGCATCGACGACAAAGGCATGGTCGCTGCCAACGACAATGGGCGAGGCAGGGCTGTCCGAGATGGCGACGATCGTCAGCCCCTGTTCGCGCGCCGTTTCCACGGCGGCGATGACATCGGTGCGGTAAGGTTTGCAGGTCATGGCGACGAGCACGTCCCGCTCATCCGCACGTGCCAGATCATCCGTTGCAACAGACCCCATCCTCGGAATGGTCCAGATCGTGTCGACCGCCATGTCCGCGAGATAGGAGAAATTGCGTGCGTTGGAATTGTTTACGCCGACGCCGAGCACATAGGTGTGGCGCGCCTTCACGATGGCATCGGCGGCCGCTTTCATCGCGTTGGCATCGGTCGCGGCGAAGGTGTTCTCGATATTCGAGATCGCGCAGGCGGCCATTTCCGCAAACAGCGCGCCGAGCTGGCCGCCCTTTGCCAGGGACTGCAGCCAGCGTGCCCGATCCGGAAAATCCGTGCCACGGCTGCGGATCGCTTCGCGGAACGGATGACGGAAATCCTCATATCCATCAAAGCCGACCGAGCGTGCCATGCGCACGAATGTGTTCGGTTTGACGCCCGCCGCGTCGGCGATCTCACGGATCGAACTCACGCCGACATCGTTCGGGTTTTCAAGCACATAGCTTGCGGCTTTGCGCAGCTCCGGCGTCAGGTCCTCAAGCTCGGATGCGAGATCGTCAAGCACCGCCTGCGGGGCCTTCAATCCTGTTTTTGGTACATTCATATCATTCATGATTGACGAGAGTACATTTGTACAATTACGATGTCCATCGAAAAATCACCGGCCTGGGAGATCACACATGTCGGAAACCGGAACCTCCAAACTGCCGTCCTCGGCCCGCGTCGTCATCGTCGGCGGCGGCATCATGGGCTGCGGCCTCGCCTACCATCTGGCCCACGAGGGCTGTTCGGATGTCGTTCTCCTGGAGAAGGCGGAACTGACCTCCGGGTCCACCTGGCATGCGGCCGGGCAGATCACCCATTCCACGTCCAGCTTCGGGCTCGGAAAATGCGTCGGCTACAACATCGATCTCTATTCAGGTCTGCTTGAGGAAGAGACCGGCCAATCGGTCACCTGGCATGGTTGCGGGTCTTTCCGCCTGGCCTACACGGAAGACGAGATGGACTGGCTCCGCCACACCATGAGTGTCGGGCGCGCGCTTCAGTTTCCGATGGAGCTGGTCGGACCGGACCGGATCCGCGAACTGCACCCGTTCTACAATCTCGACGGCGTTCTCGGCGCGTTGCATACGCCCGATGACGGCCACGCGGACCCGTCCGGCGTCACGCAGGCTCTGGCGATCGGTGCAAGGAAGCTGGGCGTCAAGATCATCCGCCGCTGCCGCGCGACCGACATCAAGCAGCAGGCCAACGGCGAGTGGAAAGTCTCGACCGAACTGGGCGACATCACCTGCGAGCACGTGGTCAACGCAGGCGGGACCTATGCGCGGCAGATGGGCGAATGGAGCGGGCTGCAATTGCCGATGACGTCAATGACGCACCATTACATCGTCACCGACACCGTTCCCGAGTTCAAGGAACTGGACGAAGAGCTGCCTGTCATCCGGGACGACAAGCTGGTCTCCGGCTATATCCGCATGGAGCAGAAGTCGGGGCTGATCGGGATCTATGAAAAGGAAAACCCGAACACGGTCTGGGAAGACTTCTGCCCCTGGGAAGCCGAAAACGAGCTGTTTGCAGCGGATTATGACCGGATCATGCCGTGGCTGGAAAACGCGATGGACCGCATGCCGATCTTCGCTGAACTCGGCATCAAGCGCGAAGTGCATGGCGCGATTTCGCATCCGCCGGACGGCAATCCGCTGATCGGTCCGGCGCCGGGCGTGAAGAACTACTGGTGCTGCTGCGGCACCCAGATCGGCATCGGCTGGGGGCCGGGCCTGACGCGTGAACTCGCCCGCTGGATCGTTCATGGCTCGGCCGACATCTCCATGCGCGAGTTCGACCCGCGCCGGTTCGGCGGCTATGCCGATCAGGAGTGGCAGGTCGTCAAGGCCAAGGAGGACTATTGCCTTCGCCACGAGATTCCATTCCCGCACTTCAACCGGTTGGAAGGGCGGCCGATCAAACCGAGCCCGCTTTACGAACGGCTGAAGGACAAGGGCGCTGTCTACGAGGAAGTCTACGGGCACGAACGTCCGCGCTGGTTCACCACCGGCGATCTGGAGCAGCGGGACTACTACTCGTTCCGGCGGGCGGCCTGGCACGAGGCCGTCGCAAGGGAAATGCAGGCTGTCAGGACGACGGCCGGGATCATGGACATCTCGGCCTTCACCAAGATCGAACTGTCCGGTCCGGATGCGGAAAGCTATCTGGACCGGCTGGTGGCCAACCGGCTGCCGAAGAAGATCGGCGGCATCGCCCTGACACACATGCTCAACCGGCGCGGACGCATCGAAATGGAACTGACGGTCGTCCGGCTTGCGGAAGACCGCTTCTATCTGGTCTGCGCCGCCTTCTTCGAACAACGGCTTCTGGATCACCTTGCGCAGAACCTTCAAGGTGAAGACGCGACGGTTACGAACCGTTCCACCGACTGGGGTGCGATGACGCTCAACGGTCCGCTGGCACGCGATATTCTTGCCCCCAATACACCGGCGCCGCTCGACAATGCGTCGTTCCGCTGGCTGACGGCGCAGGAAATCGAGATTGCCGGGAACAAGGTCTGGGCATTCCGAATGTCCTATGCCGGAGAACTCGGCTGGGAGTTCCACATTCCGCGCGCACATATGCTGGAGGTCTATGACGCCCTCTGGAAGACCGGCCAGCCGCTCGGGCTTGCGGACTACGGCTCGTTCGCGATGAATGCGCTGCGCCTTGAAAAGGGATTCAAGGGTGCCGGGGAACTGACCAACGAAGTCACGCTGCCGGAAGCCGACGTCATGCGGTTCGTGAAGCTCGACAAGGGAGACTTCCTCGGCAGGGAAGAGACCGAAGCGAGTGCCGCGTCTGCCAAACTGCCGTGGGTGTGCATCTACCTCCAGATCGAGCCGGACGGCGTGGAAGACGGGCATGGCGGCGAAGCCGTGCTTCTCAACGGTGAGCCGGTGGGTGCGACCAGCTCGGTTGCCTATGCGCACACGGTGGGCAAGATCCTCGCCTTCGCCTATGTCAAACCGGAAGCGGCGAAGCCGGGCCAGGAGCTGGAAGTCGTCATCATGAACGGGGTCCGCAAGGCCCGGGTGCTGGACGCTCCCGCCTACGATCCTGACAGCCTGCTGCCGAGAACGGACGCGCCTGTCGGAGTGGCGGCGGAATGACAATACCGGCAACCATGAAGGCCATCGTTCTGGAAGGACATGGCGGGCTCGACAAGCTGGTCTGGCACGAGGATTGGCCGACACCAAAGGCCGGTCCGGGCGAGGTCCTGATCAAGGTCGGCGCCTGCGGGCTGAACAACACGGATGTGAACACGAGATCCGGCTGGTACTCCAAGACCGTTTCTGATGCCACCACCGGCGGTGCCTATGAAGAGGTGGGCGAAGAAGATCCGACCTGGGGCGGCGCGCCAATCACGTTTCCACGCATCCAGGGCGCGGACGCGGTCGGCGAGGTTGTCGCGCTTGGCGACGGTGCGCCGGAAACGCTGCTGGGCAAGCGGGTGATGGTCGATGGCTGGCTCCGGGACTGGTCCGATCCGTTCAACAAGAACAAGGCCGGATATTTCGGCTCCGAGTGCGACGGCGGCTATGCCGAGTACACGGTTGCCAACGCGAACAATGTCGGCGCGGTGCAGTCGGATCTGAGCGACGCGGAACTTGCGACGTTCTCGTGTTCCTACACGACAGCGGAGGGCATGCTCAGCCGTGCGCAAGTGGGCGAACGCGACACGGTTCTTGTTACGGGCGCTTCGGGCGGTGTCGGCTCTGCGGTCGTGCAGCTTGCCAAGCGGCGCGGCGCGACCATCGTCGCGCTTGCCTCGGCTTCCAAGCATGAGGCCGTGAAAGCTCTCGGCGCGGACGTGCTGCTGGACCGTGCGCCCGAAGACCTCGCGACGGCCCTGAAAGATACGACCGGCAAGGAGACCGTTTCGGTTGTCGCCGATATTGTCGGCGGACCCTACTGGGGTAATCTCATCTCGGTCATGGAGCGCGGGGGACGCTACACGTGTTCCGGTGCCATCGCGGGGCCGATCGTCGCATTCGATCTCAGGACCTTTTATCTGAACGACCTGACCCTGATCGGGTCCACCGTCGTCGAGCCGCATATCTTCAAGGATCTGGTCGGGTATATCGAGCGCGGCGAGGTCAGGCCGGCGCTCGCGGCAACTTACCCGCTGAAGGAATTTCACGCGGCGCAGACGGCTTTCATCGAGAAAAAACATACGGGAAACATCGTGGTGATCCCATGAAGATAACCCGTATCCGGATCTTCAAGACGGATCTGCCCTATGTCGACGGTGCCTATGGCTGGGGCGCGGGGAACGCGATCACCACGGCGCGCGCGTCCGTGGTGGTCATCGACACGGATGCGGGCCTATCCGGATGCGGGGAATTCACGCCCTGCGGCGAGAACTACATGGTGGCCCACTCGGAAGGCGTCGAGGCGCTGGCCCGTCTTGTTGCGCCCGCGCTTCTGGGAGAAGACCCGCGTCAGGTTGCGCGGATCGAGCAATTGCTGGATCACCTCGTGCAGGGGCATAGCTATGCCAAGGCACCGTTCGACGCGGCCTGCTGGGACATCGCCGGCAAGGCCCTTAACGCGCCGGTCTGGATGCTGCTTGGCGGCAAGCTGACCGACGGCGCGCCGATGTACCGGGTTGCCCCGCACCGCTCGACAGAGGAAACGGTTGCCGAACTGGAGCGCCACCGCGCAAACGGCTACCGGCAATTCCAGATCAAGGTCGGGGCGGACTGGACGCAGGACATCGACCGGATCCGCGCGATCGTGCCGCTGCTCAAGCCGGGCGAAAAGGCAATGGCGGATGCCAACCAGGGCTGGCGCGTCGACAATGCGCTCCGCGTCGGGCGGGCAACACGGGACCTTGATTTCATCTTCGAGCAGCCCTGCCGCACCTACGAGGAATGCCTGCAGGTCCGCCAGCGGATCGATCTGCCGATGAAGCTGGACGAGTGCGTGACGGGTCTCGCAGCCGCACAGCGGATCGTTGCCGACCGGGCGGCCGATCTCGTCTGCCTGAAAATCTCCAACCTCGGCGGTCTGTCCAAGGCGCGCCGGGTGCGGGACTTTTTCGTTGACAACCGCATTCCCGTCGTCGCGGAAGACACGTGGGGCGGGGAGATCGCGACGGCGACGCTGGCCCATTTCGCCGCCTCGACGCCGGAGGAGTTCCTTCAGAACACCACGGATCTTCATAACTACAACACGCGATCCACGGGATCTCCGGCCCCCAGAACCTCAAACGGTAAGCTTTACGCCTCCGATGCGCCTGGTCTCGGGGTCGAGCCGGACCTCGACAGCCTTGGCGCGCCGGTCGCCGTTTATGGAGAGGCGGCATGAGGATCTCGCGGATCAGCGTCTGGCAGATCGATCTTCCGCTTGCCAAACCCTACTGGCTGTCCGGCGGCCGGCTGAAATTCGAAAAACTGGACTCAACCTTCGTGCGGATCGAGACCGATGAAGGCGTGTCCGGCTGGGGGGAGGGGTGCCCGTGGGGGCACACCTATCTGCCCGCCCATGGGCCTGGTCTGAGATCGGCGCTTGAGCTTCTCGCGCCTGCTCTTCTCGGCCGTGACCCGCGTGCACACGACGAGATCAACCGGAGCATGGACATCCGGCTCCCCGGGCATCCTTACGCCAAGTCGCCGCTCGACATCGCCTGCTGGGATCTGACGGGAAAAGCGACGGGTCAACCGCTCTGGCGGATGCTGGGGGCGGAGGAACCCGCGCCGGTTGCCATCAATTCATCGATCTCGACCGGAACTCCGGACGAAATGATCGCGCTGATCCGGGACGCGAGTTCAAAAGGGTACCGCACCCATTCCGCAAAGGTTGGCGGCCAGGACGCCGCCGCCGATATTGCGCGGATCGAAGCCATTTCGAAGGCGCTGCCGAAGGGCGAGCAGGTGACCTTCGATGTCAACCGGGCGTGGACGCCGGGCGTTGCGCTCCAGGTGCTGAATGCGGTTTCGGCGCGAGACTGGATCGAGCAGCCCTGCGAAACCCTCGATCAGTGCGCCTTCGTTGCAGCAAAAGTGCAGCAGCCGATCATGCTGGATGAATGCCTTGCCACCTTTCAGGATCACCTGGACGCCTGGAAGCAGGGCGCTTGCCACGGTGTCAAGGTGAAGCCGAACCGCGTCGGCGGGCTGACCCGGGCGCGGCAGATCCGCGATTTCGGCCTCGCCGTCGGCTGGCAGATGCATATCGAAGACACCGGAGGCAGCGCGTTTGCGGACACGGCCGCCCTTCATCTGGCTGCCTCGACTCCCGATTCCAACCGGCTCGCCAGCTGGCTGTGCCATGCGCACCTGTCCGTTGACCCGGTCTCCGGTCAGGGAGGCCGCAACCAGGCTGGTTTCGTGCGGTTTGACGCCTCACCCGGCGTTGGTATCACGCCCGACCCCGACGTGCTTGGAGAGCCCGTTGCGGTTTACGAGGACCCCCTATGAGCAACTATCCCGCGTACAAGATTACAGGCCTGACCCTCTGGAAAGTGCCGCTCACGAGCCACGAAACCTACTACATGGCGGAAGGCAAGACCTGTGCGACCGTCGACAGCATGGTGCTCCGGATCGATACCGATCAGGATGTCAGCGGCTGGGGCGAGGTGTGCCCGATCCCGCACTACCTGCCGTCCTATGCCAGGGGTGTCGCACCGGCGATCGAGGAACTGGCGCCTGTCCTCATCGGGGCGGACCCTATCGGTGTTGATGCGATTGCCCGCAAGTGCCGGTCCTGGCTGCTGGGGCATCCTTACGTGCAATCGGTGATCGATATCGCGCTCTGGGACCTGACTGGCAAGGCATGCGGGCTGCCGGTCTACACGCTGCTCGGCGGCCGGCAATCGATCGATTTTCCGCTGTATCATTCAATCACCTGCATTGCCCCGGAAGACATGGCCGCGATCGCGAAGGATGCGGTGGCCGGCGGCATGCGCCAGATCCAGGTGAAGCTGGGTGCCGACGCCAACTGGGAAGCCGATGTCGCACGTCTGAGGCTTGTCCGGGAAGCCGTCGGACCGGGACCGGTCGTCTATGGCGACTGGAATTGCGGCGCCAGCCGGCTGGACGCGACACGGGTCGGCCGGGCCGTCCGCGATCTTGACATCATGCTTGAACAGCCTTGTGCGACGCTAGAGGAATGCGCCGCCGTCCGCTCGGCGACCGGGTTGCCGATGAAACTGGATGAAACCGCGCACGATACGGCCAGTCTCATGAAAGCCTACGAACTCGGCTGCATGGATGCCGTCGCGCTGAAACTGTCGAAATTCGGCGGCATTTCCGATCTGAGGCGTGCGCGGGACCTGTGCCTTCATTTCGGGGCCAAGATGTGCATCGAGGATACCTGGGGGTCGGATATTGCCACGGCGGCAGCCCTGCATGTTGCCGCGTCGACACCGCCGCAGGCCATTCTTAACGTGTGCGATCTGTCCGGCTATGTTTATCCAAGACTTGATCCGGACGCCCCGGTCCGGGCCAACGGCCGGATACAACCTCCCGAAGGACCGGGCCTCGGCGTTGCACCGGATCCGAACGTCCTGGGCGAGCCCGTCCTTTCTCTCGCTGCTTGAAGGAGTTTGCAGATGAAAACATCCATTTCACAAGGCGACTGGAAAGCGCGCGCGGCCGCCGTGCTGCCGGCTGCCGGGTTCGGCAATTTCGATCCGGGCGTCGTCATCCGCAATGGCAAGGGCTCGCGGGTCTGGGACGAGGACGGCAATGAGTTCATCGACTACCTGATCGGCTCCGGGCCGATGGTCCTCGGGCACGGCCACCCGGAAGTTCTGGAAGCCGTGCAGGAACAGCTTGCCGACGGCATGACGTTCTTCGCCAACAATGCGCGCGGGATCGAACTTGCCGAAGTGCTGGTCGAGGCGGTGCCCTGTGCGGATCAGGTGCGTTACGTGTCGACCGGCGGTGAGGCGGACATGTACGCGATGCGCCTCGCCAGGGCCTTTACCGGGCGCGACAAGATCCTGAAATTCGAGGGCGGCTACCATGGCATGTCCGGCGAGGCGCTGATGAGCCTGTCGCCAACCAGGCTGATCAACTTTCCGCAGGCCGTTCCCGACTCGGCCGGTATTCCTGAAAGCGTGCGCGACAATATGCTGATCGCACCCTTCAATGACGCGGAGTTCGTCAGTTCTCTGATCGAAGAGCATGCGAATGAAATCGCTTGCGTGATCGTCGAACCGCTGCAGCGTCTGATCCCGCCGGAACCGGGCTTCCTGCAGGCGCTCAGGGAGCTGACCAGCAAGCACGGCATTGTCCTCATCTTCGACGAGGTGGTGACCGGCTTCCGCTTTGCCTATGGCGGGGCGCAGGAATATTACGGTGTCACGCCGGACCTGTGCACGCTCGGCAAGATCATCGGCGGCGGTTTCCCGCTGGCCGCGATCGCCGGCAAGAAAGAGATCATGGACCATTTCGACAAGTCCATTGCCGGTGCCGACGGCTTCACGTTCCAGATCGGGACCCTGAGCGGAAATCCGATTGCCAGTGTTGCGGGCCTCAAGACCCTGGAAATCCTCAGGCGCCCGGGTGCCTATGAAACCATCCGGGAAAACGGCGAACGTCTGATGGCGGCATACCGGACCCATCTGGATGCCGCAGGCATTGCCCACCAGATCGTCGGCGAACCCTTCCTGTTCGACGTCGTTTTCACGGATCAGCCGGTAAGAAATTACCGGGACATGTTCAGGAATGATGCCGACAGGGCCAAGATACTCAATCGTAGCCTGCGCAAAAGCGGTATCCTGAAACCCGACAGCAAGCTTTATGCGCATCTGGCGCTTACGGAAGCCGACCTGGCCCAGACCGAGGCGGCTCTGGAAGCCGGCGCGCGGGAACTTGCGGGCTGAGGCCGGGAAGTTTGACGTGAAAAGCTGGGTTGCCGCCATATCTTAGATCTCGAGGTACATTGTCGAAGGTCCGGAGACCGGCATGAAGGCACCCTTCAGGAACGCAGCCGCCGCTGTTCTGGCGAGCCTGTCCATCCTGGCTGCGCAACTCCCCGCGCGGTCCGAGATTGCGGTTGAAGCGCCAGAGCGGACCGCCGCGAAAGCCGAAGAGATCCCGATCAGGCAGAAGATCGGCCAGATGATTCTGGTCGGCTTCGTCGGAATGACGCCCTCCCGGACCGGCGTCAGGACCGTTCTGGAGCAGCTGGAGGCCGGCGAAATCGGCGGTGTTCTCTATCTCGGACGAAACCTGAAAAACAGGAAGACCGTCCAGCGCATGAATGCGGCTTTCCGCGCGGCCGCGCCAACCGCATTGCCGCCGCTGATCGCGATCGATCAGGAGGGCGGGCGGGTGCAAAGGCTGAGAGGCCGAGACGGGTTTCCGGAGACGCCGTCGGCAAAACGACTTGCACGCAAGGGCAGCCCGATCGATGCCGGGCGCACCTACCAAGTGCTAGCCGAAAATCTTGCCGACTGGGGATTTACCCTCAATCTGGGGCCGGTCGTGGATGTCGATGCAAATCCGCGCAATCCGATCATCGGCAGGCTGGGCCGGTCCTACTCGTCCGATCCGGAACGGGTGGCCGCATACGGTGCGGCCTTTGTTTCCGCGCACAGGGCGCACGGAGTTCTGACCGCGCTGAAGCATTTTCCGGGTCACGGGTCGAGCCTTCGGGACAGCCACAAGGGCGCTGTCGACATCACGCGGACATGGTCGGAGGACGAACTGATCCCGTTCCGGCAACTCATCGCCGACGGCATGGCCGACCTTGTGATGACGGCACATGTCATCAACCGGACCATCGCGGGAGCGAACAGGACCGTCCCCATGTCTCTCTCGAAAGATGCCTTGGCCGGCGTGCTGCGCGGGGACCTGGGTTTTACCGGCGTCATCATTTCAGACGACATACAGATGGACGCCATCTGGTGGAATTTCACACTGAAGGAAGCCGTTCTGAAGGCAGTCATGGCGGGCACCGACATTCTGCTCTTTGCCAATGACAAGCGTCCGGATCCGGCGATCCCCGCAAAGGTCGCCGACATTCTCGAGGCGGCAGCGGCGACTGATCCGGACCTGGCGCGCAAGATCGATGCCGCCTATGACCGGATCTTGACGCTCAAGGGCCGTCTGCTGAGTGCCGGAGATGGCGCCGCGGACGCGTCGATGGCTCAATAAAGCGTGCGGGGCAGCCAGGTGGCGAGGATCGGGAACAGCCACAAGATAGCAACCGCAACGGCCTGCAGGGCGATGAAGGGCACGACGCCGCGATAGATCTGGCCGGTCGTGATTTCCTTCGGAGCGGCGCCCCTCAGATAGAACAGGGAGAAACCGAACGGGGGCGTCAGAAACGACGTCTGCAGGTTGATCGCGATCAGGACGGTCAGCCAGATGGGATCGATGCCCATCAGGATAAGCGGCGGGATCAGAACCGGCAGCAGAATGACGGAAATCTCCACGAAGTCGAGAAAGAAGCCGAGCACGAACACGAACAGCATCGCGAAAATCAGCGCCCCTGCGGGACCGCCGGGCATCTCGTTGAGGATTGCATGCACCCTGTCCTCGCCGCCGAGGCCGACAAAGACCAGGGAGAAGAAACTGGCCATCAGGATCGTTGCAAAGATCATCGAGGTAACGGTCAGGGTCGACAGCAGCGAGGCTTTCAGAAGCCCGTCGCGGAAGGCGGCCCAGAGGATGCGAAGGACGACACCAAGTGCAAAGATGGCGAGGCCTGCATAGACTGCGGCGAGCAGATAACCGGCGGCGGTGACATCGGAGCGCTGCAGGCGGACCGGCAACAGGGTGGCGGCGACCGCGAGGATCAGCAGCGCCAGGGTCGCGGCCACGATCAGCCTTGTCGAAACGCCCAGGCGGCGGCCGGCGAGGAGGACTGCCCCGACGGCGCCGACGGCGGCGGCTTCGTTCGGAGAGGCGATGCCGCCGAGGATCGAGCCGAGAACCGCAAAGATCAGAAGGATGGGTGGAACGATTGCCGCGAGGATTTCCCTGGCCGAGGGTTGGTCGACCTTTTCGTGCATCGCCGGAGCGTCGCTCGGAAACAGCCTGGCGCGGGCCAGAATGTAGACGCAGTAGACCACGACCAGCAACAAACCGGGGACCATGGCAGCGGCAAATGTCTGACCGACGGAAATGGTTTCGATCGTGAACTTGCCCTGCGCATATTGGGCCTGCTGGAAAGCGTTCGACATGACATCGGCCAGGATGATCAGAAGCGTCGAGGGCGGTATGATCTGGCCGAGTGTTCCGGCCGTGCAGACCATGCCGGAGGCGAGCTTCGGGTCATAGCCGTTGCGCAGCATGGTGGGCAGTGCGATGAGACCCATCGCAACCACCGTCGCGCCGACAATGCCTGTGGATGCTGCCAGCAGCGCACCGACAAGCACCACCGAGACGCCGAGCCCTCCGTTCATGCGGCCGAACAGGCGTCCCATGGTCTCCAGGAGCTCTTCCGCGATACGGCTTTTCTCAAGGATGACACCCATCAGGACAAACAGCGGGATCGCCGTCAGGACCGGGTTGATCAGAACTCCGAAAAACCGCTGTCCCATCGCGCCCATGAGCTGAATGTTGAAGTCGCCCAGCATCCAGCCGAGAAGCGCAAAACCCGTTGCGACACCGGCAATGGTGAAAGCGACCGGGTAACCGAGCAGGATGAAGCCGATCAGCGCGCCGAACATGATGAGGTCGAGCGGCAGGCTCATGCGCCGGCTCCCTTCAGTCTGACGAGATCGCGGATGAACGCCGCGATGCCCTGAATGAGCAGCAACACACAGTAGGCCGGGATCAGTGTTTTCAGGAGATAAGAGGCCGGGATGCCGCCGACCGAAATCGGGCCTTCCATGATCGCCCAACTGCCGCGCACATAGGGCCAGGAAAACCAGATCAGCAGGATGAGGGCCGGTGTCAGGAGGAACAGATGCCCGAAGAGATCAATCCACGCCTGTGTCCGTTCGGTGCACTTGGCGTAGAAAATGTCGACACGCACATGCGCGTTGACGAGGAAGGTGTATCCCGCACCGAGCATGAACAGGCTGGCATGCAGATAGAGCACGCCCTCGTCCAGAAAGATGTAGCTGTAACCGAAGACATAGCGCAAGAGAACGATCACGAACTGCAGAAGCAGCATGCAAAGCGCCGCCCAGCACAAGATGTTGCCTATCAATGAATTGACGCGCTCCAGCACGCCCGCCAGTCGTTCCATTGCGGATGATCCTGCCTCGATGTCAGACTCAATTTGAATCAGAATTGCCCTGACTTGTCATCTCGGACGGAGCGCAGCGAAGATCCGGGATCCAGTACACCGCGGAGCTCATGGTTCTTGTGCGGCCTGCGTCTACTGGATCCCTGCCTTCGCAGGGATGACAACAGGTTTTCAGAGGGACCCGTAGGTCCCTCGATCTTGGGAAGTTCGCCGGCTAAATGGCCCTCTAGTCGTACTTGTAATCGAGCAGCCGCGCGTTCATCTGGCCATTGTCGGCGTAGGGCATGTATTCATGCATCAGCTTGCGATAGGCCAGGAAGCTCTCGGTAATGCGCTTGATCAGTTCGTCATCGCTGGCGCGCAAGTCGGCAATGACTTCGCCGGCCGCGTTGCCCATTGCGATGATGACTTCGTCCGGCAACTTGCGCACCATCACATCATGCTCGTTGACGAGCTGGGAGAGCGCCTGCGCGTGCTTGGTGTTGTACTCGGTGAGGACGTCGTTGTAGAGGCTCGCACACGCATGGGAGACGGCCGCCTTGAGGTCATCGGGCAGGTCGTTATAGGCGTCCAGATTGACGGCGCATTCTTCTGCGGAAGACGGTTCGCCGACACCCGGCCAGTAGTAGTTCTTGGCGATCTGGTAGTAGCCGAGTGCGCTGTCCGTCCAGGGGCCGATGAACTCGCCCGCGTCGAGCGCGCCGGACTGCAGTGCCTGGAACATCGCCGGACCGCTCATCGCCTGAACCGCCATGCCGAGCTTGGAGCACATTTCCGATGCAAGGCCGGTCGAGCGGAACTTCAGGCCTTTCAGGTCATCGACGCTGTTGATCTCGGTGCGGAACCAGCCTGCCCATTGAGGGCCGGAATTGCCGCACAGGAACGGCTTGAGATTGAAACCGCCGTAGATCTCGTCGTAAAGCGCCTGGCCGCCGCCATGGATCAGCCAGCCGGCCTGTTCCGGCGCGGTCAAACCGAATGGCTGCGAGCCGAACAAGAGAATGCCCTTGGACTTCGATCCCCAATAAGCCGGGACCGCGTGATAAAGCTCTGCAGTGCCCTGACCGACCGCGTCGAAGACACCGTTGCCCGGAACAATTTCGCCCGCCGCAAACAGCTTGACCTCGATCCGTCCGCCGGAAAGCGCCGTGATGCGGTCGGCAAGCATCTGTGCGGCGACGCCCGGTCCCGGCAGGTTTTTCGGCCAGGCGGTGACCATGCGCCACTGGCGGATGTCCTGCGCGACGGCAGGTGCGGCCAGGGTCGTGGCCGCGACGGCGGCGGTACCGGTCGCGCCGGCTTTCAGAAAGTCACGTCTTTTCATCGTTCTACCCCTCGATTCGAATTTGGGTTCGGAGTGTCCTGCCGTGGTTTTTATTCCTCCAAGATTCCCGGCAGGTTAAGCCCCTGTTCTTTCGCGCAGTCGAGCGCGATCTCGTATCCGGCATCGGCGTGACGCATCACACCGGTGGCCGGGTCGTTCCAAAGCACGCGTTCAATCCGCCGTGCAGCATCTTCACTGCCGTCACAGCAGATGACCATGCCTGAATGTTGTGAAAAGCCCATGCCGACACCGCCGCCATGATGCAGCGACACCCAGGTCGCGCCGGAGGCGGTGTTGAGCAGCGCATTCAGAAGCGGCCAGTCGGAAACGGCGTCCGAACCGTCCTTCATTGCTTCCGTCTCCCGGTTGGGTGAGGCCACGGAACCGGAATCAAGATGGTCGCGGCCAATCACGACGGGCGCTTTCAGTTCCCCTGTCCTGACCATCTCGTTGAACGCGAGGCCGAGCCGGTGGCGCTGACCGAGGCCGACCCAGCAGATCCGCGCGGGCAGTCCCTGAAAGGCAATGCGGTCCCTGGCCATGTCGAGCCAGTTGTGCAGATGCGGATCGTCGGGGATGAGTTCCTTGACCTTGGCATCGGTGCGGTAAATGTCTTCGGGGTCGCCGGACAGGGCGCACCAGCGGAAGGGGCCGATGCCCCGGCAGAACAGCGGGCGGATATAGGCCGGCACGAAACCGGGGAAGGCAAAGGCGTTTTCAAGGCCTTCTTCCAGTGCGACCTGGCGGATGTTGTTGCCGTAATCCAGCGTCGGCACGCCCTGGTTCCAGAACTCGACCATGGCGGCAACATGGACCTTCATCGACGCCCGTGCGGCTTTTTCAACGGCCTTGGGATCCGTTTCCGCCCTTGCACGCCATTCGGCCACGGTCCACCCTTGCGGCAGGTAACCGTTGACCGGGTCATGCGCAGAGGTCTGATCGGTCACGATGTCCGGCTTGACGCCGCGCCTGACCAGTTCGGGAAAGACGTCCGCCGCGTTGCCGATCAGGGCGACGGACTTGGCTTCT
Organism: Roseibium sp.; assembly: GCF_965229775.1. Lineage (GTDB taxonomy): Bacteria > Pseudomonadota > Alphaproteobacteria > Rhizobiales > Stappiaceae > Roseibium. The sequence goes on along the minus strand of NZ_OZ245929.1, from coordinate 646,256 downwards.
CCAGCCTTCGTCCACTTCTCGATCAGCGCCAGGGCCTCGTCGAGGGAATGGGTCTTTTCATCGACGTAGCGCGTGCGCAGGCGGAAGTCCGCGCTTTTCTCGTCGCATTCGACAGCCAGGCAACAGGCACCTGCCATGACCGCGGCCAGAGGCTGTGCGCCGCCCATGCCGCCGAGCCCGCCGGTCAGGATCCAGCGGCCTTTCAGATTACCGTCATAGTGCTGACGGCCCGCCTCCATGAAGGTTTCATAAGTGCCCTGAACGATGCCCTGCGTGCCGATATAGATCCAGGACCCGGCCGTCATCTGGCCGTACATCGCGAGCCCCTTCTTGTCGAGCTCGTGGAAGTGGTCCCAGTTGGCCCAGTTCGGCACCAGGTTGGAGTTGGCGATCAGCACACGCGGGGCGTCCTTGTGGGTTCGGAACACGCCAACCGGCTTGCCGGACTGGACCAGCAGGGTTTCGTCCTCGTCGAGCTGCTTGAGGCTCGCGACGATCCGGTCGAAATCGTCCCATGTCCGGGCCGCGCGGCCGATGCCGCCATAGACCACCAGCTCGTGCGGGTTTTCCGCGACATCGGGATGGAGGTTGTTCATCAGCATGCGGAGCGGGGCTTCCGTCAGCCAGGATCTGGCGTTCAACTCCGTCCCCGTCGGCGGATAGACGTCGCGGGCATTGTGTCGGCGATCGGTCATGATGCGCTCCCTGGATCTTGTCTGGCTTTTTGGGCAAGCGTCGGCGCAAGGGCTGCAAGCGCTTCGAGGATGTCCCCGAGATGGGATCGAAGCTTTTGTGCCTTGTCTGCGTCGTAGTCGAACGGCGTGTCTTCGCTTGCCAGATGTGTCTTCTGGGCAAGTTCCATCTGAATGGCGTGAAACCCCTCTTCAGGCCTGCCATAGTGGCGGGTGGTCCAGCCGCCCTTGAAGCGTCCGTTCAGCACTGCGGTGAAGCCGTTTGCGTTTTCGGTCCGCTCGACAACAGCGCGTTCGATCTCCGGTGCGCAGGTGGTCCCGCCATTGGTGCCGATGTTGAAGTCGGGCAGCGTTCCTTCGAAGAGATACGGCACGAGCGAACGGATGGAATGGCAATCGTAGAGGATCGCGCCGCCATGACGCTCCCGAGCCCGTTCGAGCTCGGACTGCAGCGCGGCATGATAGGGCGCGTGCCAGGCAAGCCGACGGGCCTCGATTTCCCCGTCGTCGGGTGCTTCGCCTTCGAGGTAGATCGGCCTTCCGTCAAAATCCGTTGTCGGGCAGAGCGTCGTCGTGTTCTGGCCGGGGTAGAGACTGACGCCCTCGGGATCGCGGTTGGCGTCGATGACATAGCGATGGAAATTGGCGCGCACCATTGTCACGCCCGGCAACAGTCCTGTGTAGAGCCGGTCCACATGCCAGTCGGTGTCGGCCAGTTTCCGTCCAAGGGGCGTGAGACGCTTCCAGATGTCTTCGGGCACGAAGGTGCCTGAATGCGGGATACCCAGCACGACCGGCCCGTCGCCCCTTGTTACCTCAAACGGAGTCATTTGCCGCCCCCAGTCTGATGATGTGATCGTCTGAAACGGCGGCGACCAGGCTGCGCGTGCGCACAAGGTCGGCTGCCGTTTCCAGATCGGGCGCAAGATAGCGGTCCTCATCGAGACGTGGAACCTCGGCGCGCAGTTTGCCGATGACGGACTGCAGGGCGGGGCTGGTTTTCAGCGGTGCCCGGTGTTCGATCCCCTCGACCGCGCACAGGAGTTCCACGCCGAGAATATGCGCCAGGTTCGCGTTCATGCGGCCAAGCCGCCGAGCCCCGTGCGCGGCCATGGAGACATGGTCCTCCTGGTTCGCGCTTGTGGGGGTGGAGTCCGTCGAACAGGGATTGGCGAGATGCTTGTTTTCGCTCATCAGCGCTGCCGTCGTGACCTCCGCGATCATCAGGCCGGAATTGAGACCCGGATCCTTTGCGAGGAACGGCGGCAGGTCGAAAGACAGCGTCGGATCAACCATCAGGGCAACCCTGCGCTGGGCAATCGCCCCGAGTTCTGCAACGGCGAGCGCGATCTGATCTGCGGCAAAGGCGACCGGCTCTGCATGGAAATTGCCGCCCGACACGATCCGGTCCGCGTCGATCAGAACAAGCGGATTGTCGGTTGCCGCGTTGGCCTCGATTTCCAGGGTTGAGGCGGCCATGCGCAACAGGTCGAGGCAAGCACCGGCAACCTGTGGCTGGCACCTGATGCAATAAGGGTCCTGCACGCGGGTATCGCCGTCGCGGTGGCTCTCCCTGATTTCCGACCCGGTCATGATCTGCCGCATCGCTTGAGCCACTTCGATCTGGCCGCGATGACCGCGCAACGCGTGGATTTCCGGCAGCAAGGGTGCTGTCGATCCCATGATGGCGTCGGTGGAGAGGCTTGCGGTGATCAGCGTCGCTTCGGCAAGACGCCAGCTGTCGAAAAGGGCGACAAGTGCGCAGGCAGTGGAAAACTGGGTGCCGTTGATCAGGCCGAGGCCTTCCTTGGGGCCAAGGACGACAGGCGCAAGCTCCGCCCTTTCAAGCGCATCCCGGCCCTGCAACCGTTCGCCCGCAAATGTCGCTTCGCCTTCACCGATGAGAACGGCGGTCATGTGCGCGAGCGGGGCAAGGTCGCCCGAGGCTCCGACCGATCCTTGAGACGGCACGACGGGTGTCACGCCTCTTGAGAGGCAATTCTCGATCAGTTCCAGGACTTCGAAGCGTACGCCCGACGCACCGCGCCCGAGCGACAGAAGCTTGAGCGCCATCATCAGGCGGGTGGTGGTCTCATCCAGCGGTTCGCCGACCCCGCAGCAGTGGGACAGGATCAGGTTGCGCTGGAGCGTTGCCGTGTCGCCTGCCGCGATCTTGACACTGGCGAGTTTTCCGAAGCCGGTGTTGACGCCGTAGACGGCCACATCACCGCGTGCTGCCTGCGCGACCCGCTCCGATGCCTTGCGAATGGCGGCTTCCGAAGCCCGGTTGATACGGACCGGAAGCTGTTCCCTGTAGACACGCTCAAGTTCTGCGAGCGTGACACGGCCGGGATCAAGTGTGAGGCCGGTCATTGTGAGCCTCCGAAAACGCGTTCTTTCAACGGGTTGAATCCGATGCGGTAACTGAGTTCCGCCGGATGAGCGACGTTCCAGATGGCCAGGTCAGCGCGCTTTCCGGCTGCAAGCGTGCCACGATCGGACAGGCCCAGGGCCCTGGCGGCTTCCCGGGTCACCCCGGCCAGGGCTTCTTCCGGGGTCATGCGGAACAGCGTGCAGCCCATATTGAGCGTCAGGAGCAGCGAGGCGAGCGGCGAGGAGCCGGGATTGCAATCCGTCGCGAGCGCGATCGGCACCTTGTGCGCACGCAGCAGATCAACCGGCGGCAGTTGCGTTTCCCGCAGCGTATAGAATGCGCCGGGCAGAAGCACGGCGACGCTTCCGCTGCTTGCGAGCGCCTCGACACCCTTTTCGGATAGGTATTCCAGATGATCCGCCGACAGCGCGCCATAGGACGCCGCCAGTTCGGTGCCGCCGAGATCGGAAAGTTGCTCGGCATGGAGTTTGACCGGCAGGTTCAAGTCCCGCGCCCTGTCGAAGACGCGGGCAATCTGATCGGGCGTAAACGCGATGCCTTCACAGAACCCGTCGACGGCGTCCACAAGTCCGGCATCATGCGCTGCCTCCAGCGCAGGCAGGCAGATCTCGTCCAGATAGGCGTCCGCGCGGCCCTTGTATTCCGCTGGTACCGCGTGGGCGCCCAGGAAAGTCGTGCGGATGCCGACAGGTCTGACCTTGCCGATTTCCCGGGCGACGCGCAGCATGCGCAGTTCGGTGTCCAGATCGAGCCCGTATCCCGATTTGATTTCGAGCGAGGTGGTGCCTTCGGCAAGAAGCGCGTCGACGCGCGGAAGGGCCTGTTCCAGAAGGGCGTCTTCACTTGCGGCACGTGTTGACCTGACCGTCGACACGATCCCGCCGCCGGCGCGGGCAACCTCTTCATAGGTCGCGCCTTCGAGCCTCATTTCGAACTCGCGGGCGCGGTTGCCACCGAAGACGACATGCGTGTGGCAGTCGATCAGACCGGGTGTCACAAGGCATCCGCCAAGGTCTTCCCTCGGCCAGTCCGCGAATTCCGGCAGAAGGTCCGCTTCAGGTCCCGCCCAGGCGATCACACCGTCTTCAAGCGCCAACGCACCGTCCTCGACCAGGCCGTAGGGCGCTGCAATGTCGGCGAATGTTGCCAGGCCGGCATTGGTCAGGAGGCGTCGGGACAAGAATGATCTCCGGCTTGATTAGATTGCGTTATAAGATAATATGCATGCACATATTAACGTGTCAACGAGGGAAACGCGGTATGTCGACACGCTCCGGTGCCACTGTTTTTGCGGAGAAGGCGCTCCTGCCCGACGGATGGGCGCAGAATGTCCTCGTTTCGATCTCCGAAAACGGGTCGATCTCTGCGGTCGAGCAAGGGCAGGCTCCTGCAGGTGTGCGCACCGGCATTCTTCTCCCCGCTCCGGTCAACCTGCACAGCCATGCCTTTCAGCGGGCCATGGCGGGCATGAGCGAGCGGCGCGGGGAGGGAGGGCGCGACAGTTTCTGGACCTGGCGTCAGATCATGTTCCGCTTTCTGGATGTGCTCGGCCCGGACGATGTCGAGGCGATCGCGGCCTTCGTGCAGATGGAGATGCTCGAGGCCGGTTATGCGGCGGTCGGCGAGTTCCATTACCTGCACCACCAGCCAGGCGGCGTGCCTTACGACAATCTTGCCGAACTGTCCGTGCGGATCATCGCCGCGGCTTCGGAAACCGGGATCGGGCTGACCCATCTCCCGGTGCTCTATCAATATGGCGGCGTTGACAAGCGGGCGCTTGCTCCGGGCCAGATCCGGTTCGGGAACGATCCCGACCGGTTCGCCCGGCTTCATGAGCAGGCAGGGGATGCCCTGAAGGCGCTGGCGGCCGACGCGGTTCTCGGTGTTGCGCCGCATTCGCTTCGGGCCGTGTGCGAGAAGGGACTTGCCGGTGCGGTCGCCCTGGCTGGCGAACGCCCTGTCCACATGCATCTGGCCGAACAGGTCGGCGAAGTGGACGAACTGCTTAATGCAAGAGGACGCCGTCCGGTCGCGTGGTTGCTGGACAATCACCAGGTGTCTTCGAACTGGTGCCTGATCCACTGTACCCAGATGATGCCGGAAGAGACGCTTGGCCTTGCAAAATCGGGAGCGGTTGCCGGGCTTTGCCCGATCACGGAATCAAGCCTTGGCGACGGTATCTTCGACGGCGTCCGCTATCTGCAGGCGGGCGGCCGGTTCGGTGTCGGGTCCGACTCCAATATCCGCATTTCGCTCTCAGAAGAACTGAGAACGCTGGAATATTCGCAGCGGCTCCGGGACAAAAGCCGCGCCACCATCGCGACATCGCAAAAGTCGACGGGACGCGTGCTCTTCGATGGAGCCGTATCGGGCGGTGCGCAGGCTGCGGGACGAAATGCCGGCGGGATCGCAAAGGGACGTTTCGCGGATCTGCTTGCACTGGATGCAGCGGCGATCGATCTGGAAGGGCGCGAAGGGGACGAGATCCTCGACGCCTATATCTTTGCAGGCGATGACGGGATGGCGAGCGATGTCTGGTCGGCGGGCAGGCATGTTGTTCGCGGTGGAAAACATGTAAAAGGCGACGCGATCCGTGCGGCGTACCGCGCGACCATGAAAAGGCTTCGAAACAGACTTTAGGACCGTGACTTGACGCTGACCGACACCAATTCCTGGACAGGTATCCGAGAGGTGCTCTTGCGCCGGATACACGACCGGATCTGGCAACCCGGGGAACAGATTCCCCACGAGGCCGATCTGGCGGAGGAATTCGGCTGTGCCCGCACCACCGTCAACCGTGCGCTCCGCGATCTCGCCGAAAGCGGTCTCGTGGTGCGCAAACGCCGGGCCGGGACACGCGTTGCCGTCAATCCCCCGCAAAGGGCCACGCTGACCATCCCTATCCTGCGCGAAGAGGTGGAGTCGCTCGGACAGCCCTATCGCCACCTGATCCTGGAGCGGGACCTTAGGCCGTTGCCGCCCAGGCTGCATGGCGCGTTTCAGGTGTCGCTGGGAGAAAATGTCCTCTTTCTGAAGACGCTCCACTTCGCGAACGAACGTCCCTATGCGTTCGAGGAGCGCTACATCAATCTGGAGGCGGCTCCCGAGGCCCGCGACATGTCATTCAACGACATCAGCGCCAATGAATGGCTGGTGCACAACGCACCCTACAGCCAGGGCGACCTGTCGTTTTTCGCGGTCAGTGCCGACCAGACCCTCTCCGGCAAGCTGGATGCAGAGGCGGGCTCTGCCCTCTTTGCGATGGAACGGATCACCTGGGCCGGGGAGCAGCCGATCACCCATGTCCGTCTGATCTTCGCACCCGGATACCGGATGCGGACGGAAATCTAAAACTGTCGATTGCGCGGACGACCAACGCCTTGCTCAAGAAGCCTGGTCGACCGACCTGATCCCGGCAATCATTTCAGGCGAATCCCAGACGCGCTCGCCGATGGCGCCGAGGGCGACCTTGCCGTTCGCGTCGACAATATAGGTCACCGGCAATCCGCGCAGGAACCATTTCGACGGCATGTCCTTCTTGTTGTCCAGAAGGATCGCCATGCCTTCATGGTCGATCTGGTCGAGAAAGGCCTCGATCTTGTCCTGCCTGTCGCCGACATTGACGGCAAGCACCGCGTAGTCGTCGGTGCCGAGTTCGCGCCCGAGGCGCGCCAGCGTCGGCATTTCCTTGCGGCAGGGCGGGCACCAGGTCGCCCAGAACGAGACGACGACCGTCTTGCCACGATAATCCTCGAGCTGATGGATCGCCCCCGTCAGGTCCGGAATATTGAGTTCCGCGTCCACGTTGAAAGCGGGCTCGGCCAGGCCGAGCGCTCCCAGGTCCGCGTCCTGGGCAAAAGACGGTGTGCCCGTGACCGTGAGGGCGGCGCTCCCAGCCAGAATTTCACGACGGCTCAACCTGATCATCTTGGTACCCTGCTTCAAGTCTGCATGAATGCCGGCGCTGCACGCCTGCCGGACAACAGGTAATGCGTCGCCGTGCAGACGTCGCTACACGGATCTTCAACTTCCGGCGATCAGGTGCAGGAATTCAATGGGGGGCGGCCGCGTCAGGCAGAAAGCGGATGCGAACCGGAAGCCGTTTCATCCGACGGAGCCACATAGTCCGACAGGGTTCCCGCAACTCCCAGCGTGCGCAGCCGTTCGGCCGCGGTGTTGAACTCCGCAAGAAAGGCCGGGTCGTCGCCGAGCGGTCCGAAGAGGTCGGGCATTCTTGCCGACGTGGCACCGGAAAAGACATCCTGCGCCCAGGTTTGCAAAACGTCGGCATGTTCGTCTTCGATCGCGATGCTGTTTCCGGCCTCGTTGTATCCAAGACAGTAGCGGCACCACAGCGCCGTCTCCAGCGCCAGCCCCCTGACCGGCCTGTTTTGCAGAAGCCTGTCCTGGATCGACGGCAGGATGAATTTCGGCTGGCGGTTCGATCCGTCCAGGCATAGCCGCGGGATGGTGTCGCCGACGGCCGAATTCGAGAAGCGCTCCATCACCGTTTCGAGATAGGCGTGAAAGCTGACGCCCGGGATTTCCGGCACGGTCGGGAGAATCTCCTCGATTTCCAGTTTCGTGAGATAGCTGCGGATGAGCGGATCGGCCATGGCGTCATGGACGAAATGATGACCCAGCAACGCACCGGGGTAGGCGATCGCCGCGTGGCCGCCGTTCAGAATGCGCAGTTTCATGAGTTCGTAAGGGGCCACGTCGGAGACGAATTCGACGCCGACTTTTTCAAGAGCGGGACGACCCGTCGGGAACTTGTCCTCCAGAACCCACTGCCGGAAGGGTTCACAGACGACCGGGGCGGCGTCTTCCACGTCGAACGTCTCGCGGATGAGCGTGCGTTCGCGGTCCCCGGTGGCGGGGGTTATGCAGTCGACCATACCATTCGGGAAGGCGACGTTCTGTTCGATCCAGCCGGCGACCTCCGCCGACATGGCCCGGGCAAAACCGACGACGGTCTGCTTGGCCATGTGGCCGTTCTCCGGCAGGTTGTCACAGGACATGACGGTGAAGGGCGCAACCCCTGCCGCTCTTCTTTTCATGAGCGCGGCGACCAGCACGCCGAAGACGGTCGATGGAGCCTCGGGGTTTTCCAGGTCTGCCAGGATCTCCGGGTGCGAGACGTCGAAGCCGCCTGAATTGGGATCGACGAAATAGCCTCCCTCGGTGATGGTGAGGGAGACGATCCTGATATCCTGCTGGCACAGCCGGTCGATCAGAACAGCAGGATCGACATCGATGAAGTCGATCATCGAGGCACATACATGTGCGCTCAATCCGTCCGGATCGAGTTCAACGATCGTGGTGAGCCAGTCCTGTGTCTGCAGGCGGTCCCGCATTGCCTTGTCGTAGGGCATGAGGCCTGCCCCCACGATCGCCCAATCATGACCTTCGCCCTGTTCGAACAGCCTGTTCAGATAAACCGCCTGGTGGGCGCGGTGAAAGTTGCCGACACCGATGTGAAGGATCCCGGCGGAAAGTGAAGACCTGTCGAAAGCCGGTTTCGCGATGGCGTCCGGAAGCAAGGAAAGCGCAGTCATGTTCAGCTTTGTTGTCATGGGTCAACTCATCCAGTTGCCACCGTCCACGTTGTAGGTCTGGGCCACGATGTATTCGGCATCCGCGGATGCGAGAAAAACGGCCATGCCGGTCAGATCCTCCGCCGTACCCATCCTGCCGAAGGGCACGGACTTGCCGACGGCGGCCTTTTTCTCGCCGGGCGCGAGGCCTTCGTGTTTTGCAAAGAGGGCGTCGACACCGTCCCAGTGTTCCCCGTCGACGACACCCGGGGCGATGGCGTTGACGTTGATGCCGTGGCTGATCAGATTCAGGCCCGCCGATTGGGTCAGGCTGATGACAGCGGCCTTGGTTGCGCAGTAGACGCCGACAAGAGGCTCTCCCCTGCGGCCGGCCTGGCTTGCCATGTTGATGATCTTGCCGCCCTTGCCGCGCCGGATCATCGACTTCGCCGCCGCCTGCATGGTGAACAGCGTGCCGGCAACATTGATATTGAAAAGCCGGTCGTAGCTGTCCCGTGTGATCTCGACGATGGGGGCAAGATCGAACAGAGCGGCATTGTTGATGAGAATATCTAGCCCGCCCGTTTTTTCCTCGACAGCGGCAACCGCCTTTTCGATGGAATTCTGGTCCGTGACATCGAGGTAGACGGCATAGGCGGCAGGACCGATCTCAGCGGCACTTTCCTGCGCCCGGTCCATGTCGATGTCCCCGATCGCGACCGTTGCGCCCTCGCGGACATAGCGCTCCGCAAAGGCCTTGCCGATGCCGCGTGCGGCACCGGTGATCAGGGCGGATTTGCCTTCAAGTCGCATCACGCCATCCTCAGTCCCTGATTGTCGAAGCGATGGATCTTGTCGGCATCGGGGGTCAGGTGAACCGTATCGCCGTGACGGAAGGCGATTTCGCCGGTGGAGCGGACGGTGACCGGATCGTCCAGGCCGTCCACATCGACATAGAGGAACGTGTCGGAGCCCAGATGTTCCGAAACGCCGACCTTGCCCGACCATTTGCCTTCGGTATGAGAGACGGAGATGTGTTCGGGACGGATGCCGATCGTTGCCGCGTCGTACTCGGCGGAAAAACTTCCCATCATGAAGTTCATCTTCGGCGAGCCGATGAAGCCGGCAACAAATCGGTTGCGCGGTGTGTGATAGAGCTCAAGGGGGGATCCCACCTGTTCGATCACGCCGGCCTGAAGCACCACGATCTTGTCGGCCATGGTCATGGCCTCGACCTGGTCGTGGGTCACGTAGATCATCGTCGTCTTGAGGGTCTGGTGCAGTTCTGAGATTTCCAGACGCATGTTGACGCGCAGGGCCGCATCGAGGTTGGAGAGGGGTTCGTCGAACAGGAAGGCGGCCGGTTCGCGCACGATCGCCCTGCCGATGGCAACGCGCTGACGCTGACCGCCCGACAGTTGCCCCGGACGCCGTTCCAGATAGTCCGTCAGGTTCAGCACCTTGGCGGCCGCGTTCACCTTTTTGTCCTGTTCGGCCTTGTCGAGGCCCGCCATCCTGAGCGGAAAGGCGATGTTCTTGCGCACTGACATGTGCGGATAGAGCGCATAGGACTGGAACACCATGGCCAGGCCGCGCTTGGCCGGGGGAACCTCGGTGGCATCCTTGCCGTCGATGTCGATGACACCGCTGGTAATGTCCTCGAGGCCCGCGATCAGGCGCAGCAAGGTGGACTTGCCGCATCCCGAAGGTCCGACGAAGACAACGAACTCGCCATCATCGATACGCAGGTCCAGCGGCGGGATCACCTGTACGTCGCCGAAGCTCTTGGTGATCTGATTGAGAGTGATCTGACCCATGTCGGGAACTCCTATTTGACCGCGCCGAATGTCAGGCCGCGTACGAGTTGTTTCTGGCTGAACCAACCAAGGATGAGGATGGGGGCGATCGCCATTGTCGAGGCGGCGCTCAGTTTTGCGTAGAACAGGCCTTCCGGACTGGAGTAGCTCGCGATGAAGGCCGTGAGCGGTGCTGCCTTTGCCGCCGTCAGGTTCAACGTCCAGAAGGCTTCGTTCCATGCCAGGATGACGTTGAGCAGCAGCGTGGAGGCGATGCCGGGAATGGCCATCGGCGTCAGGATGTAGAGAATCTCTTCCTTCAGCGTTGCGCCATCCATGCGGGCCGCTTCGAGGATCTCTCCGGGGATCTCCTTGAAGTAGGTGTAGAGCATCCAGACGATGATCGGCAGATTGATCAGCATGAGCACGATCGTCAGGCCGATGCGGGTATCCAGCAGACCCAGCTCGATGAAGAGCAGGTAAATCGGATAGAGCACGCCGACTGCCGGCAGCATTTTCGTGGACAGCATCCACATCAGGATGTCCTTGGTGCGCTTGGAGGGCACGAAGGCCATGGACCAGGCGGCGGGAACGGCAATGATGAGGCCGAGGATCGTGGATCCGCCGGCGATGATCACCGAGTTCCACAGGAACCGCATGTAGTCGGAGCGCTCCTGGACGACCGCGTAGTTTTCCAGTGTCCAGTCGAAGAACAGGAACAGGGGCGGGTCGTTGATCGCCTGGGCCTCGGTCTTGAAGCTGGTCAGGATGGTCCAGAGGATCGGGAAGAAGATCAGCAAACCGATTGCCCATGCGGCGACCGTGTTTATCGTCTTCCGGCGGGTGGTTACAGCACGTGCCATGTCGTTCCCTCCTCAGGTGTCCAGGTTCTTGCCGACGATGCGCATCAGAAAGATGGCAACGATGTTGGCCAGGATGATTGCGTAGACGCCGCCAGCGGATCCGAGACCGACATTCTGGCTCTCCAGAACGCGTTGGTAGATCAGGTATGTCAGCGTTCGCGTGCCGAACGCGCCACTGGTGGTCACGAAGATTTCCGCAAAGATCGCGAGCAGGAAGATCGTCTGGATAAGAAGCACGATCGTGATTGCGCGCGAGAGGTGCGGCAGGGTGATATAGGCGAAGCGGGAGAGCGGCGGTGCGCCGTCCATCTCGGCAGCCTCAAGCTGTTCGCTGTCGAGCGACTGGATCGCCGTCAGCAGGATCAGCGTCGCAAAGGGCAGCCACTGCCACGAGACGATCAGGATGATCGAAAAGAGCGAAGCATCGCTCAGCCATTCAATCGGCTGCGCCCCGAAAGCTTTCCAGAGATGCGCGAACAGCCCGTTCACCGGATCCATGAACATGTTCTTCCAGACAAGGGCGGAAACCGTCGGCATGACGAAGAACGGTGCGATCACGAGGATCCGGACGACACCCTGGCCCCACATCGGCTGGTCCAGAAGAATGGACAGCAGAATTCCGAAAACAATTGTGATCGCGAGGACGCCGCCCACAATGATCAAAGTGGTCTGAACACTCGGCCAGAAGGCACTGGACGACACGAAACGGACGTAGTTGTCGAAACCGATCCATCCGAGATCGCCGCCGCGAAGGGGCAGGTATCTCTTGAAAGAAAAGACCAGGGTCATCGTGAGGGGGATGAGCATCCAGCCGAGCAGCAGGATGACCGCGGGAGCCATCATGATGCGAGCGGCGGAGCGTGAATGCTGCGTAGCCATGGACACACCTTCTCTGTTGACGGCAGCAGTCTACCGTTGCGAGCGGAGCGAGGGGATGTAGGGGCTTAATAAAAAGGGAGGGCGGAATTGTCTTCCGCCCTCCCAAGTGGGGAGGAAAAACTTAGTAGCCGGCGGCTTCCATTTCCTCGGCGGTGTTCGCCTGAGCTTTCGACAGGGCTTCCTCGACGGTCTGCTGACCAGCGACCATTGCAGAGAATTCCTGTCCGGCAGCCGTGCCGATACCTGCCCATTCGGGGATCGCGACATACTGGATGCCGACATAAGGGACCGGCTGGACGGTCGGGCTGTCAGGGTTGGCGGCGTTGATGCTGTCCAGCGTCATCGCGGCAAACGGAACCTTCTGGTACTCAGGATTCTGGTAGAGAGAGGTGCGTGCGCCCGGAGGCACGTTTGCCCAGCCTTCCTTGGAAGCCACCAGTTCGATGTACTCCTTGGAGGTCGCCCATTCGATGAACTGCTTGGCAGCCGCTTCCTTCTGGGTACCGGCCGGAATAGCGAGCGCCCAGGCCCAGAGCCAGTTTGCGCGCTTGTCGACACCTTCCTTGTTCGGCGCCAGCGCGAAACCGACGCTGTCGGCAACGGTGGAGTCGTTCGGGTTGGTCACGAAGGATGCCGCAACCGTCGCGTCGATCCACATGCCGCATTTGCCCTGCTGGAACAGCGCAAGGTTTTCATTGAAGCCGTTGGTCGATGCGCCCGGAGGGCCATAGTTGTTCAAAAGGTTGTTGTAGAATGTAACGGCTTCCTTCCACTCCGGCGTGTCGAGCTGGGGCTTCCAGTTTTCATCGAACCAGCGTGCGCCGAAGGAGTTGGCAACGGTGGTGATGAACGCCATGTTCTCACCCCAGCCGGCCTTGCCGCGCAGACAAACGCCATAGATCTCGTTGTCCTTGTCGGTCATTGCCTTGGCAGCGGCTTCAACGTCGCTCCAGGTCGGTGCGTCCGGCATCGTCAGGCCGGCTTTTTCCATCAGGTCCGTGCGATACATGATCATCGAGGACTCGCCGTAGAACGGAGCCGCATACAGCGTGCCGTCATGGCTGAGACCGGCGCGCATGGCCGGCAGGATGTCATCCGCGTCGTAGCTTGCCGGCAGATCGGCGAGAGACACGAGCCATTCGTTGGCTGCCCAGATCGGTGTTTCGTACATGCCGATGGTCATGATGTCGAACTGACCGCCCTTGGCGGCAACGTCCTGGGTGACGCGCTGGCGCAGCACGTTCTCTTCGAGCGTGACCCACTCGACTTCATGTCCGGTTTTCTTGGTGAAGTCTTCCGTCAGGCCCTGCATGCGGATCATGTCACCGTTGTTCACGGTGGCAATGGTGATCGTGTCAGCAAAGGCGCTGGTGGCAGTAATCAAAGTAAGTGCGGTGACCGCACGTAATGCGTTCTTCAACGACATCCTATGTCCTCCCTGGCTTGGATGTTGAAGAGAGCCTGAGGCATAAATTGGCTGGCGTCAAGAAAAAATTTGCGCGCGTAAAATTTTAGGCGGACGCGCGTAGTATAAGTCTTGCTGCGAAAAGGGTTTCCTGGCGATCGCTGAATGTCCCGCCGGCCTCGATCAGCTCCATCAGGGTGCTGAATGCATGGTTGGCGACCGAGTCATAATCATGTGCGGCCGTGGTCAAGGAAGGGCAGGTGAAGCGGGAAAACGGATGGTCGTCATGCGAGGCAACGCGCAGGGCGCAGCCCTCACCACGGCCGACCCGGAGCCCTTTTTCGTAACAAGCCGACAAAAGCCCGATCGCCAGTCGGTCGTTGCTGCACAGGACGGTATCGGTCGGGAAGCCGTGGACTTCCAGAATGCGCATGGCACCCTCATGGCCGATTTCCTCAAACGCCCAGCCTTCGCCCTCGACCCGCACGACATGGGGTTCAAGACCCAGCCGTTCCATGACCTCGATAAAGGCGATGCGGCGTTTGTTGGCGTTCGGGTTGGCCGGCGTCTTCATCTCGAAAAAGCAAGGCGGCTCGCCGGACCGCGTCAGGTATTCCACCGTCTGCGAGACAAAACTGAAATTATCCGAACCGACAAAGGCCTCGCCGATGCCATCGAGATTACTGTCGAACAGGACGGTAGGAACATCCCTGCAGAACTTTTCGATGGAGCTGCGGTCCGATGCGCGGCCGAGCGGCGCCAGCAGCACACCGGCCGGCTTCAGGGAGCGCAGGCTGTTCAGGATGTCGTTTTCCAGGGTCTGCTGACCGTGAGCGCTGAACAGGATGGGCCAGTAGCCGGCGTCCAGGCAGCGATGTTCGATGTTCCGCGCGATTTCCGCGAAGAACGGATCGGCCAGGTAGGGCACGACGATGCCGACGTTCTTGGTCAGGCGGCGATTCTGGTTGATTGCGAATATGTTGGGGCGGAAGTCGTAACGCTCGAGGGCCTGCTCGATCCGTTCTCGCGTCGACTGCCTCACACTTTCCGGGTCGTTGAAATACTTCGAAACGGTCGGCCTTGAGATGCCGCTGACGGAAGCAAATTCTTCCATATTCCTGATTTTGCGTTCCGTCATGTGTTTGCCCTGACACTCCGCCCTAGATATCCGGTTCCAGGTTGCTGCCGATCGTGCGGTCAGCGGCTGAAACTTTCCGCGTGTAAAATTTTTTATTAACAGTGAAACTTTCCGCCGGATTGGTCAAGTCACATCACCCGCGAGCGGCGAATTCGCCCCGGTTCCCCACGTGAAACGGGGCCGTGTTCGGGTCTGGTGCTTTGGTTGGGAGCGCCGCAGTCCGGGTTAACCCGACATGGATCTCGTGCGGTGATGCCCTTGAATGAGTTTCTCATCAACTCATTCACACACAATTGAGCACGTTGTCGGATTGAGCCCAAAATGGGGCGTCTTTGTCAGGCAGTGATCCACTGCTGTTCAACCCACTATCTTACGATGTTCGTACGGTGCGGCAACGGAAGGAGTGACGTTCCCCGACCGTCATTCCAGACAAGTGAGGCAATGCCGAACGTTGATCTGGAATCCAGAAATCTGCGTGAGCGAAGCGAACACTCTTGTTGATACGGCTAGAATAAGCCGCGCCTTCGGCGCGAAATACATCTGGTTTCCGGATCGGCGCGCAGCTAGCGCTGCACTTGTCCGGAATGACGGCTTCTTCCAGCCTTTTGTCATTACGGTCTTGCCGCTGCGCAGCAAACCGGGAAGACAAATCCGGGAAACGTTTCCGTATTCCGAATTTACACCGGACCGACTTATGCTGGCTTCTCAGCAGCATCTCTTCGGCAGCGTATTCCAGAAAGGACTGCGATGGACTGCGGTTGGGAGATGTGCGACCGGCAGACGGCACGAAAGGCGGTCAGCCGAACCAGCGTTTGAACCAGCGCCGGAAGCCTGACGTGGCCGCCGTCGCGTGTTTTTCCGCCTTGGCGCGTGCCTGTTCCGCGTTTTCGCCGACGTCATCCATGAAGCCGTCGATGTTTTCGACAACCGGGTCGATACGCCTGCGCTTGAAGGCCTGGACGACGCGGAAGACCATGTAGGCGATGGCCGCGAGGACAAGGAAGAAGATGATGTTGAACCAGGGGATCAGGAACGCGTTCGGCCCCGACACTTCCTGAATGCTGATGATGTTCGGAAAGATCGTGAACAGCTGGATCCGCCAGCCATAGTGCGTGACCGCAACCCAGACTTCCCCGTCCTTCTTCGCCAGATCCTGCGCCTGTGCGGTGACGTTGGAGCTGTTGAACTTCAGGTAGGGCGGCCAGCGCCATTCGGTGTCCTCGTTGCGATAGACCCTGGGCTCACCGTTCGGCCAGACGGCGTTTATGAACCGGACGTCGCGGGTCCAGTTCGGATTCGTTCCCGCATCCGGCGCGGCCCAGAAGAGCGATGACGACCCGATATCCATGCGCTTGACGTCCGTGCCGACAATGCGCACGACATCCCGTCCCGGAAGCGTGTAATGCGCGAACAGGACAATAACGAGCACCAGGGGAATGCCGACGATCCATTTAATGTATTTCATCAGTCGTCGTCGTCCTCGTCGTCATCATCATCGTCGTCGTCATCGTCGCGATACCGCGGAATGGCGCCCCAGGGTCCCATGTTCTTGCCGAAGCCGTAATCCTCGGGATCGGTGTCCTCGTTCATGCCGGGTTCCGGGCCGAACAGTTCGGTTCGCGTGCCGACCTTGTCGACGACATATTCCTCGGCAAGGAACTGTGCCGCGTAGGTTTTCTTTGCATCGCTCCAGCCCTGGTAGTGAGCATAGAACGCATCCTTGTGACAGATAAAGAGCTGGCGGAAGTCGAGCGGCGTCAGCTGCGCCAGCAGCATGTTGACAAGCTGCTTGTCGCGGTGGTTCGCGGACCGCAGCAAATAGAAATAGGCAGGATCGTCATAGCTGAGGCGCGGTGGCCTGCCGCCTTTCGACAGGGCGCGGACATAACGCTCAAGCGCGTGATAGGCGTCGGGCAGGTCTCTGTGATAGCGGCGTTTGAGGGCGCGCAGGTCGCGCCGCGACACGTCGGACAGATCCTCGTTGTTGTTGGCCGCCGTATCGATGACGATGAAATCGAGCTTTTGTCTCAGGATGCTTTCGGCATGGGCCTTGCCCGCACCGGCGATGGGTTCGGCAAGCTTGTTCCGGGACAGGAAAGAGGCGATCTCGCGCCTGTCCTCAAGAGTCAGAACGTGCTTGACCGGCAGGTCGGCAACGATGTCGAGCTGTCTTGCCGAGATGCACGCCGTTCGCTTCACGGAGCGGAAAATGTAGAGCCCGCCATAGTGCGACGTGTAGAAGTTGCCTTGCTCGAAGCTTTGCGGTTCGAGCGCAATCGGTGTCCGGATGATATCGCCCGTGTGCCTGGACAGCTCCACCATCTCGGCGATCAGGACATCATCCCACCACCCGTCCGGTTCGCTCATGAACCGGTCGATCTTCTCCGTGAGTTCGTCGCCAGCCTCGACATGTCCGCCAACCGTGTCCGCTTCCACGTCGATCGAGCGGATGTCGAACAGATCGAGCGGAGAGCTGATCGAGAACACCGTGTTGACGAGTTCGCCGACGACCGCATCGCGAATGGACAGCGCGAACAGCTGCTCTTCATTCTCGTCGATGAACCGTCTGAGGATCGACCGGGATGTCGAGAAATGGGCATTGAGAAGCGGCGCGGTCTTCTGGGCGACATTCAGGAGAATGAACTGGCGATTGCATCCGTTCGGGTTGAGATACAGATTGTCGCCGAGTTCTTCGCCGATCTCCGGCGAAAAGCCCGATATGTCGACATGGAATTCCTGCAAGGCCGTTCGCTTGCCGGTCAGATGCTCCAGCGCGCGATTGTAGCGGTTCACCATGGAGGGGGACGTCACCTCCACGAGATTGCCGTACATCAGCCCGTGTTTGACCAGCCTCATCATGTGCGTGACTGTTCCATGTAACGGCGCTTGGCTTCTTCCATGCGCTGCATGTCGCGGACCGCATTGTCGATCGCGACCTCGTCCGACTTGTCGGCGTAACGGAACTCGCTGTCGGCGTAGCGGTTGATTTCCTGGATCACCATGTCGACCGTGATCGGCTGCGCCAGGTCGGCGATCATGTTCTTCTTGGTCTCGTAGTTCTTCAGGAGGAACAGGTCGGGGTTTTCCATCCATTCGTCGGGCAGTTCGAAATCCATGGCCCGCACCTTGACGGCGTCGGTGATGTTCTTGATCGCCCGTCCGGTGAAGCGTTCGTCGGCTTCCTGGATCGCCTTCAGGTAGGCGCCGATCTTCGCGATCGTATCGAGGTCGCCGATGCCGCCGCTGACCTTTTCGAAGACCTTGATCAGCGCATCTTCCTTCGGCCTCGCGTGGCTTTCGTAGGAGGCCGCCACGGCCTTCTGGATTACCTGCGCCTCGAAGAGATCGTGGTCGCCAACGGGAATGGAGTGGTTCTTGCCCATCAGCAGATAAAGTATGTCGATATAGTCCTCGCGGGTCTGCGGACCGTCCACGAGGAAACGGGCGCCCGCCCGCTGGCGCAGCGCATCGTCGACATTCTCCGGGTAGTTGGAAAACATGCCGAAGGTGCAGTTGCCGCGCACCACGGTGTTGGCGCCTGCAAAACTTTCCATCAGGACCGCGGTGATTTCCAGTTGCCCTGCCGAGGACTGCCGGTCACCGCGCTTGCCCGCGAGCTGATCGATATCGTCGATCGTGCCGAAGCCGATGACATTGGGATCCGTCACGTTTCTGATGAAGGATTTCGCGTTCTGCGCGGACTTGCCCTGATAGCTGTCGATGCTGTCCGTCGACAGGTTCTGATAGCGGAAGACGTAACCGGCATTGGCGCAGTAGTCGTTGATCAGGCCCGCCATCATCTGGATGAGCGTGGTCTTGCCGGTTCCGGGTTTGCCATCGCCCATGAAGGTGAAGATGAACCCGCCGAGCTCCGCGAACGGGTTGAGCTTGCGGTCGAAGTCGTAGGCCATCAGCATCTTGGCGAGTTTCATGGCCTGGTACTTGGCAATGTGGTTGCCGACGACCTCTTCCGGTTTCTTGAAAGCCATTGCCAGCGTTGTCGAGCGGGCGCGGGCGGCCGGTGTGAACCCGGTGATCTCGAAATTGTCGGCCTCGACCCGGTAGCGGGCGTCGGAAAAGGCTTGCAGCAGCTCCACGCCTTCGGCCCGGAGCGTGACCTTCTCCATCAACTGTTCACAGTAGGACATGATCAGGCTGACCAGCTGTGCATCGGTGTCGATGGAGGCAGACGCGATCTCCTGGTCAAGTTCCCAGAGCGCGCCGTGCAGCGCGAGCTGGTCGTTGTCGAGCAGAATTTCCTCGACCTCGCCGCACTGGATTTCGCTCTCCTCGGTGTCGGCTGCAATGCCGGACAGCAGGAAGTCCATCATGTTGGCGAAGACGTGCAGCGAAATCAGGGCCGACGCGGAGAGCAGCTGCTGGAACCTGTCTTTCTGGGACGCGTCCAGCGTGCCGGCCAGATTGGCCCGCTTCAGATCGGAGAGCCCGGTCTGTTCCCCGTACTGATCCGACATCACCTGGGCGACGGACAGGGACCGGCGCAGGGCCCGCAGGACGCTTGCCTGCAACGGTGTCGTCAGCGCGTCGTCGTCGCTTTCCAGCACACGTTCGGCAAGCTGCACGCCTTCCGGCCGGGCGGTGGATCGTGTGACAAGACCGGGCGTGGTCGACCGGAAACGCCGTCGTGTACCGAGACCCGGCGAGCGTTCCCGGACGACATCCGGTTCGCGCTTTGCGGCAATGCGCGGCGTGTGGTCGAAACCCGAGATCAGCGCTTCTGCAGCGGCGTATTTCTCGAGGATCTTGTCTTCCTTCAGTTCCATAAGGTCGTTGGAAACGGTCACGATGGAAACCTATTTGTAGCTGAGAATCTTGCCGCTTGGACTGACGGCATATTTGCGAATCTGGCTAAACCCCGGCGGGTTCAGTTCTTCCAGCACCTGATAAGGGCGCTGGGGGAGAATGAGTGAACGGCGTCTGCTGGTGTGTCCGGCCGCCTCCTGGGCGCCATCTCCGCTGGCCGAAAACGGATCCAGGTCGTAGACCTGCCGTTCGACGGAAGAAAAGAAGCCCGTGGATTCCATTTCAGTGCCCGAGGCGATCAGCGTCTCGGTGGTCCAGGCCAGCGCCCAGTCCTCGCCCGGTGTCTGTCCCGCCTGTGCCAGAACGTCCCGGAGCGGGCCGGACTGCTGCGTGAACGTGTGGCTGTACATCGGTCCGACGTAGAACCGGCGCAGCCGTTTGGGATGCAGATCATCGAAGTCGTGGTCGAAGCCGCGCGCGATCGTCAGGAGTTTCAGGCCGGCCGACGACTGCGACGTCAGATGCCCCTGAACGCGCGGCCATCGCCGTTCGTCCTTGGCCAGCGGCCGCCTGCCACTGTCTTCCAGGTCCATGACGTAGATAAGCGGTATGTTCTGCTGACTGTCGTAGACCCCCCAGTGCACGCGGTACTTCCGGCGCTTCTCACTGACATTCCCCGTCCAGGTGATCCGCGGGTCATTACGCGCCCAGAACAGTGGGGCACCGGTCAACTGCTCGTAGTACTGGCGCTCGGAGGCGGCGAACTGCAGATTTACGGGCGACGACTGCTCGCGAAGAATATGGTTCACCATTGCGATCTTGAGATCGCGCATCTCGGGCAGGGACCTGAGATGGTTGTCCGCCTGCATGGCGTCGTTGGCCATCTCCAGCAGTTCCTGGTAGATCGGAAAGCCGCTGTCCTGGCGGTCGATGCTCAGGAGATTGGGCATCTTGTCCGAAACGCGCCCTGCAAGCAGGTACTTGTAGGACAGCGCCGTGAAGGTGCCCGCAAGCGCCTGCAGATACTCCTGCAGGATCGGTATTTCGGTGTAGAGCGCCGTGTCTTCTGACACGATGCTGTCCGCGACGCCCTGCACGTGCGAGATGATGCGCTCGAACTTGGCGAAGTAGCGCCGTGTTTCATGCGCTTCTTCCAGGGTTCTGTGATCGAGGGTCAGATCCAACGTTCAGCCCTCAGGCTCCGTAGGCGTTCTTGTCGTGCTTGTCCACGATCTGCTGGAAGCGGCGGGCGAAGCGTTCATCCGATTTCGCCTTTTCTTCCAGAACCTTGCGCGCAAAGACCATGTGATCCTCGTGGGCTTCCATCATGTCGGCCATACGCTGGTTCGTCGCCGAGCCGATGGCCGCCATCGCGGACTGCGCTTCCTTGTCCGTGGCAACGCCGATCTCGTTGATCTTGTGCGCTACGTCCTGCTGCTGCGCGGTCTTCAGCGATTTCACCAGGGCGTCATACAGCACGACACGCTGCTTGGTGTCCGTCTGAAGCTTGTTGATAAGCACCATCTGGGTTGCCGCCTGGTTCTGGAGGCTGTCGACCCAGGTCTTGCCCTTTTCGATGTAGCGCTCGAGCGTCTGGCTTTCGGCAAGCTTGACCTGCTCTTCCTGCGCGAGCCGGTTGTATTCCGAGTTCAGCTCCGCAAGTTCCGATTCCAGCTTGGTACGCGTCGCAGCATCCGTTTCGACCGAAATCTTGTTCTCAAGGGCGATGATCTTCGGATCCATCGCCACGAGTTCCTTCTTGATGCTTTCCAGGCCGGCGACGGTCTGTTCGCGCTGGCCGAGCGTTTCGCTGAGATTGCCTTCAACGCGTTTGCTGTGCTCATTCAGCGTGTTGAGCTGATCCTGCAGCAGCTGGCCGATCACGTTCGACTTGGAGATCAGATCCTGCAGCTTGTCGTCGATGCTGGCGCTGCGCATGCGTTCCTGGCGAATGCTGTCGGAGCGCGCCTTGGAGAAGATACCGATGAAACTCTCCCAGCCGGTTTTCGAGCGCATGGCGTCGAAATCCTTGGAGAAGTTCGCTGTCACATCGTCAAGACCCATGATGAGTTCGGCGATATTGGCGCCCATGAGCTCGGTGTGAGAGTGCACGTCGTCCAGCGTCGCGTTTTCGATGTCGATTGAAATATCCTCGCCGGATTCCAGCTTGGATCTTGCCGTCTCGATCTTCGACGTCAGTTCGCTGATCTTTGCCTGTGCCGCAGCGACTTCCTGTTTGGATTTTTCAATTTGCGCGCTGAAATCCGCCATGTGCCCCTTCCCGAATATCAATCAATGTAGCGATACTTATGTAGCGATTGTTTATAGAAATACAATTACAAAGCACGGTGTAAAGGCAAGTACACGCGGAAGATATTGTTTACCAAATCTGCCGTTTTCCGGCAGAAATCCGCGGCAATCGGGCCGGCCGGCCCTTTTCGGCGTCTCTCGCGAAAAATAACAGGTGCCGATGGGCCGGATCACCGGTTCCGGCCAATATGGGGTATTGACCCCATACCGCATGAAATCGGCTTCCGTCATCTTTCCCGCGTCGAACGCCCGGCGCGAACCTGCGGGCAAAACGCAGCACTGGAAAGGAAGGTCCGACACAAAGCCTGATCAAGACGCACCTCGCTCATCCGGGGCCCAGTCGGCGCCGGCAAGCGACTTGCAGTGAACAACGGCACATGAGCAGTGCCGGTATCGCCAAATCCATGGTGTTCATGGGCTGGGGGGCGGTGCATCCGTGAATTTCGTTTTCTCCCTTCAACCGGCGGCAGGACTGCGCGTTTTGCAGCTTCTTCGGCCGCCCGAGGAACTGCTCCCATGACACGTAAAAGACATCTCCCCAAGGCCGTCCTGATCGGTTCGGCATCGATCGTGACGCTGGCTCTCGTCGCGCTGGCCGCGCAATCCCTCGACGTGACCGAATTTTTCGCCGAGCGCACCAAACCGGTCGTGACCGGGCTGAACCCGGCTGAAACGGTCGAGCCGGGCCCTGAGCGGTCCGAAGCACCGGCGCAATTGACCGACGGCGAAAACAGGTTACCAGAACCCGCGCTTGCACCAGCGCCCAAGCCTGCCGAAATCAGGACACTCACCGCTCATTCAAACGGGCAACTGTCGACCCAGGGCTACTCCAGTCAGGGCAAGCGCCGCTTGAGCCAACAGGCCGACGTGGCGCATGAAGCGCTCGGTCAACAGGCGATCATGTCCCATGACAGGTCCCGCCCCGTCCTTCAGCAGCCGGACCGGGAACGCTTTGCAAGCGCGGAAACGAACCCGTTGAAACAGGTTGCCGATGACCCGGTTTCGACGTTTTCGATCGACGTGGACACGGCGTCCTATTCCTTCGTCAGGGCCAATCTGAACGGTGGCCGCCTGCCGGTCCAGGACGCGGTACGTGTCGAGGAAATGATCAACTACTTCAGCTACGACTACGCAGTGCCGGAAAGCCTGGAGGTTCCCTTCCGGACGAGCGTCTCCGTCGTGGAGACACCGTGGAACGAACATACAAGGCTGATGCAGATAGGCATCCAGGGATACAAGGTTCCGCTGACCGATCTGCCTCCGCAGAACCTGGTTTTTCTGATCGACACATCCGGGTCGATGGCCGATGCCAACAAGCTGCCGCTGCTGCAACAGTCCTTCCGTCTGCTGTTGTCGTCCCTGCGGGACGAGGACGAGGTTGCGATCGTGACCTATGCGGGAAGCGCCGGTGTGCTGCTGGAGCCCACCAAGGCCTCGAACAAGTCGCTGATCCTGCAGAAGATCAATGCCTTGACCTCGCGCGGCTCGACGGCCGGTCATGAAGGCTTGAAGGGTGCTTATGCGCTTGCGGAACAGATGAGCGGGGAGGGGGAGCAGACACGCGTCATCCTTGCCACCGACGGCGATTTCAATGTCGGGCTTGCCGATACGCAGAGCCTGAAACGCTACATTTCCGAGCAGCGCAAGAAGGGAACGTCACTCTCGGTGCTCGGCTTCGGCCGCGGCAACTACAATGACGAGCTGATGCAGGCCCTTGCGCAGAACGGCCAGGGTGTTGCCGCCTATATCGACACGCTCTCGGAAGCCCGCAAGGTGCTCGTGGATCAGGTGGTCAGTTCCATCTCGATGATCGCTCAGGACGTGAAGATCCAGGTCGAGTTCAATCCGGCAAGTGTCAGCGAATACCGGCTGATCGGGTATGAAACCCGCGCATTGCGGACCGAGGACTTCAGGAACGACAAGGTGGATGCCGGCGATATCGGCGCCGGGCATCGTGTCACCGCGCTTTACGAGATCACGCCGGTGGGCTCGCCCGCGCGCAAGTTTGCAGACCGGCGCTACGGCAACGAGGTGCCCTCCGCAAAGCCCGTTTCCCACTCCTTCGAAGGTGAGCTCGCTTACGTGAAGCTGCGCTACAAGGCTCCCGGAGCGGAGAAAAGCAAGCTGGTGACAACCCCCGTTACGGTCAGCACGAAGGACATCCCGGAAGCGGAGACGCTTTTTGCCGCCTCGGTTGCCGGTTTCGGCCAGTTGCTCAAGGGCAGCGACTATCTGGAAGACTGGAGCTTCAAGGACGTCGAAGCGCTCGCCCGGGCCAATCGCGGGGTTGACCCGTTCGGCTACCGGTCCGAGTTTCTGAGCCTGGTGCGGCTTGCGGAGGTGGCGCAACGCTGACCCTTGAAATCAACCCCTTCGTCCGGCGGATCACCTTGTCCGCCGGTTTTCTTTTGGGGACCTACTGGTCCCGCAGCCAGTCGAGGGTCACCTGGGTGCCGTCCTCGCCGTTCAGGTCCAGCCTGTTTGAGACGATCAGTGACAAAGCGCCGATGTCGTTCGTCTTCCAGAGATACAGTGTGTGCCGCGTCGGTTCGAACCTGGCGCAGGTGGACGCGCCGATATCGGCCACGTAGCGCGGCGGTCCCTCCCGGCGGATGTCGAAAGCCTTGGCACCATTGGCATCATCCGGGTTGTTCAGGCATATGGTAACGAGGCGCGCATTGACCGCATCGGACAGGACCGGTTGCGGTTCTGCAACTTCCTGAGGTGCCGCGCGGACCGTGTTGGCAAACGCCCGGCTCTCCGCTTCCCGGCCGCTCGCAGGTGCCAACCCCGACACATCCGGTGCAGCACTGTCGAACAGGGCGGCGGACGATCCCACCTCGACAGAGTTCTGCCGGGTCCGGGCGGGTGCGGGATGCGGCTTTGATTTCGGAGCGGCCGAAAGACCGGCAGGTGGCGCCGGAACCAATGTCCTCACGGGTTCTGCAGATGCCCTGTCAGCGCGTTTGGCCAATTCGGCGCGTTGCTGCGCCAAGGCAGCACTTTCCTGTTCGGCTACGCCTTCCTCTTTCAGGGCCTCCGGCGCGGTCGCCGGGCTGATCACCGGGACGGCTTCGCTGATCCTGCCGGACAGCGCGCGCGCTCCGGAGACCGGTCCTGTCGGCAGGCCGCCCATCTGGAACCGGATGAGATCATTGTCGCCGCTTTCCAGGAATGTCGGTTTGGGCGTGTCCTGCGCGAAGGCCAGACATGCGGAAACGAATACCACAAGGCTTCCGGCCAGAAGACCTGGAGAAAAGAAACCGGTCGATTGGAAGCCTTGTTTGGACATCAGGCAGACTGTCGTTCTTCTCGCGTTGAATTCAGATAATGCTTCGCGGCACACTAGACTAGTTGGGAGCGCCAAGATAACGGGTATTTGTCCAGCCGGACACCTGGCCCCACCGCACCTGGCACCAGCTGCCCTCGCAGATGTCGAAAAGCTCAACCTGGCAATTGCCACTTGCAAGCGCGCCGACGACGCGGTGGCGCGTTCCGGGTCCGGCACGTAGGTTGAGCGTGTCATCGCCGGCAACGTTCACGCACATTTTTGGACCGACCGGGGCGACGTCCTGCGCCAGGATACGTTCATTGGCAGGTGTGCTGCCGCAATAGCCATCAATGATCTGCCCCCGGGCGCAAAGTGGCTTCACGGACATGGCCGCAAGTTCCCAGCGGTCATCCGGGAGGGGGATGACGAACCCGCGATAATGCTCGCCATAGAGGCTGTCATCGAGATAGCCCGTCAGCACGATATTGACGAGGTACCCGCCATCCTCCTTGCGGATGCCGAGTTGCATGCCGCCGTTGCCCTCGTCCCGTTCCGGGTGCCCTTGCAGAAAAGGCAGGATCACATCGATCATGTCGTCGGCAACGGCAACACCGGGCGCGACCCGGATGTCGCGAAAGCCGTCGCCCTCATCCGCCAGGGCCTCTCCCGTCAAAGGCAAGTCAAGAAAAAGCGCGATGAGCGCTGCACATCCCGCAATCGACAGGGTCTTCAGTGTTCTGCGCGTCATGGCGATTGTCCTTCGTCCGGTTGTTTCGGCAATGATCCCGCTTTCCGGGTCCCGGAACCATGGGGTCGATGCCCCAGTCTCCGGCGCGGGATCACAGTTCCCTGGAGGGGTCAATCAGCCCTTCCTTGAGCGCACGGGCAATGAGTTGCGGCACAGAATGCACCTTCAGTTTCTGCATGAGGCTGGTGCGGTGCTTGTCGACGGTCTTGATGCTGATGCCGAAGCCTTCGGCGATTTCCTTGTTGGACCTGCCGGCAAGGATCATGTTCAGCGTCTGGCGCTCCCGGTCCGTCAGGACCGGCGGCTTCGGTGTCTCCTGGAGCACTTGCAGGAAATACTCCGAGATGTGCCGTTGACCGCGCAAGATGCCGGGGAGTTTCTCGTAAAATTCCGTGTTGTCGGAGGCCTTGGAAAACAGGCCGTCGACACCGGCCTCCACAAGATCGGAGACGAGCCCGACAGCCGAGATGCCGGTCAGCACGACGACCCGTGTTTCTTTCGACCAGCGCCGTGCTTCCACCAGGACCTCCACGCCCCCGGCCATGGGCATGGATACGTCCAGCAGCAGCAGGTCGGGCCTGTGCTTGCGGACTTCCGCGATCGCGCTGAGCCCGTCCCCCGCTTCCGCGACGACATGAATTCCGTCCGGTTCGATCAATCCCGGTTTTTCAAGAGCATCTTTAAGTCCGGCCCGAACAATTGCATGATCATCGGCAATGATGGCGTTATATTTTTGTTCGTTCACGACCCAAGATCCTTTTAGAAACACGGATAACCCTGACATGCCTTTCGGGAAATGACCAGTTCGCTCCGCATTGTTTTGTCTTTGTTTTTTGCTCTTGCCGCCCTGGGTCTTGCGCGGGCGGAGACCGTTTTTCTCGCGCCGGGGCAAGGTGTTGCGGATCTCAAGAGCCAGCTCACCTACCACAGCGATCCGTCCAAATCGCTCGGCGAAGTCCTGAAGCTCTACCGCGCGGGGGCGTTCGGCCCGGATTTGCAGACAACCATGCTGGAATGGAACTATGCACCGGAGGCGTGGGCCGGGACGGAGATTTTCAACGACACGATCGACGATGGCCGCGGGGCAGACCCGTTCGTGCTCGTGGTCGATCTTCCGCTCGTCAGCGAAGTGGATGTCTACTTGATCCGGGAAAGCGGTTTTACCGAAGCGCTGATCGACTATTCCATCTTCGAGCCGTTCAGGGCTGATGATCACTCCGTAACACGGTTGCGGACGCCAGTCTTCGAAATCGCGCCGCAGGAGCAGGTGACCCTGCTGGTGAACTTCAAGTTCGGTCCGTTCCAGTCGTTCCGGATGGCGCTTGAAACCCCGTCGGAGCTGGAAGCGTCCGCCTTCGCTTCCGGGATCACGCATACGGCGTTTTATGCCTTTTGCATTTCCAGCCTGGTTTTCTTTTTTGGATTTCACCTGGCGATGAAGAACGGGATCGGCATGCTCTACGCCATCCAGTTCACCGTCGGCCTTGCCCTGATCGCCTATATCGATGGCCTGTGGTTCCGCTTCTTCTATCCCGAGCGGCCCGATCTCCAGTCCGCGATCGGCTTCTTCCTCTTGTTCGCGCTGTCGGGAACGGGCTTCCTGATTTCGGGACGATCGGTGAGGGGAGAAGACGGGGAAACGCGATTGTCGGTGGCACTGTCCGCCCTGAGCCTCCTGTCGGTGGCGGGCTTCGTCATTTCGCTCTATTCGCCGGGCCCCTATTCGGCGCTGTTCAGCTATGGGCTTCTGGTTCTGATGTTCGTCGCGATGGTTGTTTCCAGCGGTGTCTGGCGCCGGAAGCAGGGAGAGATCCATCTGGCCGGTACGCTGATCGCCGTTACCGGGTTTGTGCTCGGCGCCGGGCTTGTCGCATTGCTGGTGGCAGGCAGCCGGGCGGAGATCATCCCGGTCTCCACGGCGGTGAAGGGCGTTTTCTCCGTTCTGCTGGTCGCGACCATGACTGGTCTCACCGCGCATATCATCAATCTTCGCAGGCAGCATTCCAAAGCGGTGCAGGCGGAACTCTCCGCACTCGAAGCAGAAGCCCGGCGCAGCCAGGAATTGCTGGTCGCCGAGCGCAACTACACGCGGGCGCGCGAGCTGGCCAGCCTGCGGCAAAGACAGCTCGCCACCGCGTCCCACGATCTGAAGCAGCCGATCATGTCCCTGCGGATGAATGTCGACAGTCTGGCCGCCGATCTGGAGCCCGAAATCCGGAGCCGCCTGAAAGAAGCCTTCGACTATATCGAGGCGCTCTCCAACGATTATCTCCGCCAGACGACCCCGGGTGAGGTGTCAGAGCCGTCGGGGGATGATCCGGAGGACGTCGCGGATACCGAAGACGGAAGCGGCGATCCGGCCACCGAAGGCGAGGCGGAAATCTACGAATTGTCGCTTGTGCTCGACACGGTTTATCAGATGTTCCGCGAAGAAGCGGTGTCCAAGGGCATCGAACTCAGGCGCGTCCTGTCGAGCAAAAGCGTTTCCGTTCCGCCTCTGATCATCATGCGCATCGTCAGCAATCTTGTTTCCAATGCGGTGAAGTATACCGACGAGGGCAAGGTGCTCTTCGGTGTGTTGTCACGCGGGGACGAGCTGAAATTGTGCGTGCTTGATACGGGAGCGGGCATGAGCGCGGAGGAAATCGGCGACTTTGCCGAAGCCTATCGCAAAGGCGCGCAATCCGACGGTCACGGTCTCGGACTGTCCGTCTGCTACGAGCTTGCCCGGGAAAACGGCATGGAGCTTTCCTGTGCGTCGGAAAGGGGGGAAGGCACGGTGTTCATCCTGACCATCCCCGTCCAGGAACACCTGAAAGCCGCGTGAAAGCTGCCCGATCAGCATGGGCGCCGGATGCGTGCAGACCCAGCGGGCCGCGCGCATCCGGGAGGCGTTCCTAAACGGTTCCTCCGAGGGATCCTTCGAGTTGTGCCATTTCCTGTCCGCCAGCCATGAGGTCCTGGAGCTGTTCCGGGGTGATCTCGCCGCGTTTTGCGGTTCCCAGTGTCTTGCCGCGGTTGAGGACGGTGAAGCGGTCGCCGACGGCAAGGGCGTGGCGGACGTTGTGGCTGATGAAGACGACGCCGACGCCCTGCTTGCGGACCTTGTCGATGGTGGCCAGCACGTTGGAGGTCTGGCGCACGCCGAGGGCGGAGGTGGGCTCGTCGAGGATGAGGACCCTTGCGCCGAAATAGACCGCGCGGGCAATGGCGACCGTCTGGCGTTCACCGCCCGACAGGGTGCCGACCGCCTGGTCGGGACCGCGCAGGTTGATGCCCATCTTGCGCATCTCCTCCATGGTGATCTCGTTGGCGCGGGTCACGTCGAAGCGCTTGGCCAGGCCGCGCCCCTTGGTCGGCTCACGGCCCATGAAGAAGTTGCGGGTCACGCTCATCAGCGGGATCATGGCCAGATCCTGGAACACGGTGGCAATGCCGGCCTCCATGGCATCGCGCGGGGTGGCGAAGCTGAGCGGCTTGCCTTCGAAGAAGATCTCGCCTTTCGTGGGCCGGTGCACGCCGGACATGGTCTTGATGAAGGTCGACTTGCCGGCGCCGTTGTCGCCGAGCAGGCAGTGGCACTCGCCGGGCCTGACGTCGAAGCTGACGCCGGCCAGGGCGATGATGTTGCCGAAGTGTTTCTCGATGTCGACCATGTGGATGATGGGTTCGAACTCGGGCGCATCGCCGTGATGGAACTTGGTGTCCTGGGTCATGTCAGCGCTCCCCCGTGACGCGCTTGCGGATCGCGTTGTTGAACAGAACGGCGATGAGCAGCATGGAGCCGAGGAAGACCTGGAACCAGTCCTGGTCGAAGTTGGTGTAGGTCAGGCCGATGACGACCATGCCGAAGATGATGGAGCCGAAGAAGGCGCCGATGGCCGAGCCGTAGCCGCCGGTCAGCAGACAGCCGCCGATGACGGCCGCGATGATGGCCTCGAACTCCTTCTGGAAGCCGCGGCGGGCATCGGTGGAGCCGGCATCCATGACGGTGATGATGGCCACCAGGGCGGCGCAGCAGGCGGTCAGCATGAACAGGGAGATCTTGACCCGGTTGACCGGAACACCGGAATTGGAGGCGGCGGTCTTGTCGCCGCCGGCGGCGAAGATCCAGTTGCCGACGGGCGTGCGCAGGAGGATGTAGGTCGCGATCAGGGCGATCAGGATGAACCAGAGGATCTCGACCGGAATGCCGGGAACCTTGGGCGCGCCGCTCTTGAAGGTGTCGACGATGCCGTTGGTGGCCAGCCAGTTGAAGAGACCGCCGAAGGCATCGCCGGAAAAGAACGGGGCGAGCCAGTCGCCCTCGACCGCATCGCGGACACCGCGCAGCTGGGTGGCGCCGCCGGTGGCCCACTTGAGGCCGACGAGGGACAGCCCGCGCAGGATGAACAGGAAGGCCAGGGTGACGATGAAGGAGGGCAGGCCCGAGCGGATCACGATGGTGCCGTTGATGGCGCCGACACAGGCGGAAAAGACGAAGGTGAGGGGAATGGCCAGCACCAGGGGCAGTCCCCAGGTGACGACGCAGGCGGCGAAGAACAGGCCGGCAAAGGCAACCATGGAGCCGATCGACAGGTCGAACTCGCCGCCGATCATCAGCATGGCGGCGCCGATGGCCAGAATGCCGAGCTGGGCCGCAGGGGTCATGAAGTTCATGATGCCGGACAGGCTGAACATGGCCTCGTCGGCGGTTGCCAGGAAAAACAGGGTGACAAGGATCACGCCCGCAATCGCGCCGAGTTCCGGCTTCTTCATGAGTTTGGAGAAGAACGATTCCTTCTTGACCCGTTCGTCTGCATCTGTCGGAGCGGCGTCGCTCATTGTTGCCTCCCTTTCATGGAAGGACGGCGCGCGGGCGCGCCGCCCCCTTGTTCTGTTTGTTATTTGCCCAGCGGCACGCGCTTAGCGGATGCCCTTGGCGGACAGATCGATCACCTGGGCCGCCTTGTCCTTGGTGACGAGGTTCGGACCGGAGGGAACGTTGCCGCCCGGCATCAGGCCGTAGGCCGCATTGTTGGCCAGGAACACGACCGGGAGATAGCCCTGCAGGAACTGCTGCTGGTCGATCGCGAAGGCGGCATCGCCGTCAACGATGGACTGCAGGAAGTTCGCGGACAGGTCGAAGGACGCCACGTTGAGGTCCCGGCCGGAGGCCTTGGCAGCGGCAACGGTCGGCTCACCGGCGGTGCTGGCACCCAGCGCCATGACCGTGTCGACGTCCTCATCGGACGACAGGGCCGCGGCCACCTTGGCTTCGATCTCGGCCGGATCGTTGGAGGTCGGCAGAACCGTCACCTCACCGCCGAAGCCCTTGGTGAAGCCTTCGCAGCGCAGGTCAAGCGCGACGTTGCCCACTTCGTGGTTCACGCACACGGCCTTCTTGCCGCCCATCTCGGCCAGCTTCTTGCCGGCCGCCTCGCCCGCGTCATACTCGGACTGGCCGACGTGAAGCGTCACGCCGAGACCCGGGGCAACATCGGAGCCGGAGTTCATCGAGATCACCGGAATGCCGGCCTCGACCGCACGCTGGATCGACGGCCCGAGCGCATCCCCATCGGGAATGGACACGACAAGCCCGTCAGGCTCCTGGTTCACGGCCGCATCGATCAGCTGGCTCATGGCCACCATGTCAAACGTCTCCGGAGCCCGGTAGTCCACATTCGCACCCGTGTGCTCGGCCGCAAGCGAAACACCGTTCTTCACAACAGACCAGAACGCATCATTCGCCTGACCATGCGACACAACAATGATGTCCGTCGCAAATGCGGGCGAAGACACGGCAAGGGCACCTGCCACGAGGACACTTTTCACGATATTCTTCATGTATTTCCTCCCAAGTTCACGGCTCGACGCCTCACTTTGTGCAAAGTGAGACGTGCCTGACCTCAAACAATCACAATCTCAAAAACTTTGCAACCGGTTGCAAAAAAATTGACGCGTCAGGACATTCGTGTAGGTTCGATGCCCAGATGAACGATCTGGTTGGACAAAGGGCTTGGCGGTAACACTCAAGGAAGTCGCGGAACTGGCGGGCGTTTCCCGTTCAGCTGTGTCCCGGACGTTTACGGACGGCGCCAGCGTGTCGGCACGAACACGGGAAAAGGTGGAGAAGGCGGCCAAGACACTCGGTTACAAACCGTCCCTGATTGCCCGCAGCCTTGCGACCAACAGAACCAAACTGATCGGTCTTGTCGCGAACAATTTCCAGAACCCCGCGTTTCTCGATGTGTTCGACCTGTTTACCAGCGAATTGCAGAAACGCGAGCTTCGGCCGCTCCTCGTCAATCTGTCCGCGGAGACCTCTCCGAAGAAGGTTGTCGAACTGCTGCGTCAATACAGCGTCGACGGTGTCATCGTGGCAACGTCTACCTTGCCGACGAGCTTCGCGATTGCCTTCCAGATGGCCGGTATTCCCGTCATCCATACCTTCGGCAAGTTCCAGGCGAACGCCAATGTCCATGTCGTGGGCATCGACAACGACTATTGCGGCGCCATGGCGGCGCGGACGTTTTCAGAGCGCGGGTATCGAACCGTCGCCCTGCTCGGCGGGCCTGAGACGGCAACGTCGACGCAGGACCGGGCCGCCGGGTTTCAACGCACGGCGGGTGAACTCGGGCTGAAGGTCGCCAAGGTCTGCTTTGCGGAAAACTACACCTACAAGGCGGGCCGCGACGCGATGCGGAACGTTCTTGAAAACCCGGACATCGAGGCTGTTTTCTGCGGCGACGATCTCATCTGCATGGGCGCCATGGATGCCGCCCGCGATGCAGGCAAGTCCATCCCGGACGATATCGGTTTCCTTGGGTTCAACGATATCGGCATGGCCGGCTGGGACGCCTACGCGCTTACCACGATCAGACAGCCCATCCGCGACATCATCATGAGCTCGGTCGAACTGGTCGTCGGCATGGTGGAAAATCCGGACCGGAGCCCGGAAATCCGCCTGTTTCCCTGCTCTGTCGTCGAGCGCGGCTCGCTGCGTCCCATTCCTGAAACCGGCTAGCCGCGCCTCGAACAGACCTTCAGAGCCCGACCCAGGCTCCCCTGGATCTGGCTGACTGCGCTGCGGCTTCGATCGCGCGCATCGACCACAATCCGTCCATTGCCGAAGGGAAGTCCATTGCAAGCGGATCGGGCTCCTCGCCGCGTTGTTCCGCGCGCAGCACATCGGCGAGATCGTGATAGATATTGGCGAATGCCACCGGCATGCCCTCCGCATGCCCGATCGGAATCCTTGAGGCGCGGACGGCCTGGGGCGACAGGGAGGCATCTCCGCGTTCCAGAACCTGTGTCCGTCCGTTGAGCGGGGTCCAGTGCAACTGCTCTGGATGTTGCTGTTGCCAGGAAAGACCGCCCTTCTCGCCAAACACCTGAAGGGTCAGGCCGTGCATGCGGCCGACCGCAATGGCGCTTGTCCAGAGCCGGCAGAGGGCGCCTTCAGACAAACGGATGTTGATCATGGCGTCGTCTTCCAGCTGTCTGTCGCCGACCATGGAGGCAAAGTCCGCCGACAGTTCGGCCGGCGTCTGTCCGGAGACGAAGCAGGCCATGTGGAAAGCATGAATGCCGGCGTCGGCGAACACGGCCGACGTCCCGGCCTGCTCGGGATCGTAACGCCAGCGGATCCTCGGATTGTCGGCTTCGTCCGCATCCGCATGAAAGCCGTGGGCGAATTCCGCCTTGATGAGACGAATGTCTCCAAGCTCGCCAGCGGCAATCATCGCCTTCATCTGGCGCACCAGCGGATAGCCGCTATAGCCGTAATTGACCGCGCAGATCCTGCCGGTCTCTTTCGAAACCGCAACGATATGTTCCGCCTCTTCGGCCGTCATGGTCAGCGGTTTTTCACACAGGACGTGAAATCCGGCTTCCAGAAAAGCCCGCGAGATTTCGTAGTGCGTGGCATTGGGCGTGGCGACGGTAACCAGATCGAGCCGATCCGGCCGTGTGCGTTCGGCTTCGAGCATTTCCTGCCAGTTGCCGTAGGCACGATCTTCGGCGATGCCCAGCTCCGCGGCAAAGGCCCTGCCGCGTGCCGGATCGATGTCCAGAGCGCCGGCCGTCAGGTGAAAATGGCCGTCGAGGGCCGCGCTGATGCGGTGTGCCGGGCCGATCTGGGAGCCCTGGCCGCCACCGATCATACCCCATCTGAGTTTGCTCATGCTGCGACCTCAAATCCTATGGAATGCAGAAATGACCGGTTTTCGCGGGCATCGTCCAGCGGAGACTGCGCCTTTTCCGGGTCGCAGTCCTGCTCCACCGTGCACCAGCCCTCGAACCCGGCTGCCTCCAGCTTGGCCTTGACGGCCGGAAAATCGACCGACCCCTTGCCGAGATTGCAGAAGATCCCGTCGCCGCATGCCTCGTAGAAATCCGTGCGGTTGGCGACGGTCCGGGCACGGACTTCAGGGTCTATGTCCTTGAAATGCATATAGGAAATCCGCTCCATGTGGCGATCCATGAAGGCCAGCGGATCGAAGTCGGCATAGAGGCTGTGGCCGGTGTCGAGGCAGATCTTCAAGAGGCTCTCATCGATTTCGTTCAGCAGGCGCTCGACCTCGTCCTCGAAGTCCATGAAGCCGCCGGCATGCGGGTGGATGGCCGTGATCAGGCCGTATTCCTCCGTACCCATCCTGGCGATGTCCCGGATCTTGGCGCAGTAGCCGGTCCATTCGGAGGCGGACATCTGCTCGGCCTCGGCCGGACGGCCCGCGGTCGGTGCGCGGCGCGGCGAAATGCTGTCGATCAGGACCAGGTGCCTGGCGCCATGGGCTTTCAGCGCTTCGCAGGTGCGGACAGATCCGTCCTTCACATCGTCCCACGCGGCGGGGTCGTGGAACGGACGGAAAACCACGCCGCCGATCAGTTCCAGATCCCGCTCGGCGAGCGCGTCTCCCAGCTCGGCAGGATCTTCGGGCATGAAGCCGACCGGGCCGAGTTCGATGCCCTTGTAGCCGGCGTCCCGGCACTGATCCAGCACCGTCAGCCAGGACGGATTGCGTGGATCGTCTGCGAATTCAACACCCCAGGAACAGGGCGCGTTTCCGATCTTGATTGTCATGTAATGCATCCAGAATAGACAGCCTGGCATTGGAGCCTAGACGTCGTCGAGTTTGATCCAGCTTTTGGATTCGTGCGATTGCCAGGCTGCTTCCACGACCTGGTTTACATAAAGGCCGTCCTCGAAGGCGGGCCAGATGTTTTGTCCTGTTTCTATGGCCGTCAGAAAGTCCTTGGCCTCGATGATGATCTGGTCCTGATAGCCGGTTCCGTGTCCCGCTCCCAGGCAGAAATTGACATAGTCGGGATGATGCGGACCGGTCAGGATCTTGCGGAACCCTTCCCGCGACGGGTTCTGGCCGCCTTCATAGAGCCAGAGCGCATTCTGATCTTCCTGGTCAAAGCGGATTGCGCCTCTCGTCCCGAAGATCTCGTAGGCATAGCCCATCTTCCGTCCCCAGGCGGTGCGGCTGATGTAAAGCGAGCCAAGCGCTCCGGAAGCGAAGCGGCACATGAGCTGCGCCTGATCATCGTTGGTAACCGGCACCATGCCACTTTCAGAGGGGCGCTCCTTGACGACAGTGTCGATCTCGGCGAGCACACGATCAATCGGACCTGCGAGGGCCTGGGAGCCGTTGATGATGTGGGGCGCGAGATCGCCCATGTTGCCGTTGGCGCGGCCCTGCGCGCGCCAGGTTCCCGGGAGATCCGGATCGGCGAAGAAGTCTTCCGTGTGTTCGCCGCGAAGATAGGTGACGTCGCCGATCTCGCCGGCTTCGATGATCTCGCGCGCAAGCTGGGAAGCCGGCGTTCTGATGTAGTTGAAGCCGACCATGTTGACGCAGCCGGACACCCTGGCGGCCGCCGTCATGTCGCGGCTCTGCTGCAGGTTCTCGCCGAGCGGCTTTTCGCAGAAGACCGGCTTGCCGAGTTCGAACGCGGCCGTTGCGATTTCCAGGTGGGTTTTCTGCGGGGAGGCGATCACGATCGCCTCGACCTTCGGGTCGCGCACCAGCGCGCGCCAGTCCGAGGTCGACCGTTTGAACCCGAGTTCGCGCGCCTTCCTTGCAGCGCCGTCCGGCGTGGTCGTGCAGACCATTTCCAGGACGGGGCGCAGCCGCGTGTCGAACACGGCGCCGACGGCATGCATGGCAACGGCATGGGCTTTTCCCATGTAACCGCCCCCGATGATGCCGATGCCAATCTCGCGCGTTTCCATTCGTTTTTGATCCATTTTTGCAACCGCTTGCAAAACAGCTAAACACCCATTAGCTTTCACAGTCAAGAGCCCCTCGGGGCGCAGACAAAAAATCCGTTTCGGGAGGTTAAAGAGGCCTATGGTCCAGAAAACGGTGCGCCTGACAATGGCGCAGGCTCTTGTTCGCTACCTGGCAGCCCAATACGTCGAAATCGACGGGCAACGGCAGCGTTTCTGTGCAGGGGGATTCGGCATTTTCGGGCACGGCAACGTGACCTGCCTCGGCGAAGCGCTTTACGAACACAGGGAAGAGCTGCCGCTGTGGCGCGGCCAGAACGAGCAGTCCATGGCGATGGCTGCGGTCGGCTATGCCAAGCAGCAGCTGCGCCGCCGGTTCATGTTCGCAACCTCCTCGGCCGGACCTGGAACCACCAACCTTTTGACCTCCGCCGGGATCGCGCATACCAATCGCCTGCCGCTCTTGATGCTGGCCGGCGACGCGTTTGTCACACGCCTGCCGGACCCCGTGCTGCAGCAGGTGGAGCATCCGTCCAATCCGGGCCTTTCGGTCAACGATGCCTTCAAGAGCGTGACCCGTTTCTGGGACCGGATCACGCATCCGGCGCAGTTGCTGCAGTCGCTGCCGGCGGCGATCAACACGCTCATCGATCCGGCGGATTGCGGTCCGGTTTTCCTCGGGCTGCCGCAGGACGTGCAGGGATGGGCATATGACTATCCGGAAAAGTTCTTCGAGGAAAAGACGCACCATCTCAGGCGGCAACTGCCCGACACGCGCGAACTGACTGTGGCAGCGGAGGTGCTCAAGACCGCTGAGCGCCCGCTAATCATCGCCGGTGGCGGCGTGCAATATTCGCTGGCAACCGCCGAGATGCAGAACTTTGCGCGCAAGCACAACATCCCGGTGGTTGAGACCATTGCCGGGCGGGCCAACTTCGTTCATGACGATGCCCTGAACTGCGGCCCGGTCGGGGTCACGGGATCGAATTCCGCCAACAATCTGGCCAAGGAGGCCGACGTCATTCTTGCCGTCGGCACGCGCCTTCAGGATTTCACCACCGGTTCGTGGACGGCGTTCGCGGCAGATGCCCGGATCATAGCGGTCAATGTCGGACGGCATGACGCGGCCAAACACATGTCGCTCCCCGTCGTGGGCGACGCGAAACTGTCGCTTCCGGTCCTCTCCGAGGCGCTCGGTTCCTTTGCGGCGCCTGGCGCATGGGTCGAGCAGGCCGCGAAAGAGCGGGCGGACTGGGCGGCCTATGTCGACGAGAATACCTCGCCGGTAACGAAAGACGGCAGCAACCGTCCGATGTCCTATGCCCAGGTGATCGGCGCGGTCAATGACGTCTGCGATCCGGACGACCGTGTCGTTGCGGCGGCCGGCGGGCTGCCGGCGGAAGTGACCGCCAATTGGCGCACGAAATCCATCGGCAGCGTCGACGTCGAATTCGGCTTTTCCTGCATGGGCTACGAGATTTCCGGAGGCTGGGGTGCACGGCTCGGCCACATGGAGGACCATCCGGACAAGGACACGATCATCTTTGTCGGCGACGGCTCCTACATGCTGCTGAACTCCGATATCTATTCCTCGGTTCTGTCCGGTGCGAAGATGATCGTTGTCGTGTGTGACAATGGCGGCTTCGCGGTGATCAACAAGCTGCAGAACAACACCGGCAACGAATCCTACAACAATCTCATTGCCGACTGCAGACTGGCCGTCGAACCCTTCGCCGTCGACTTCGAGGCACATGCGCGCTCCATGGGGGCGAATGCGGAAACGGTTCATTCGATCAGCGAACTCAAAGAAGCATTCGCACGTGCCAAGCAGTCGGACCGGACCTATGTCATTTCGCTGAAGGTCGATGCTTTCGATGGCTGGACGCAGGAAGGCCATACGTGGTGGGAAGTCGGCACACCCGAAGTCTCCAACAGTGATCGGGTCCGGCAGGCACACGCGGACTGGGAAGCGGGACGCGCGCCGCAGAGAAAAGGCGTCTGACCGTGTCTGCCTACCTGAACTCGAAATCAAGGTTTCTGGTGCTCGGGCGCGCGGGAATGGATTTTTATGCCGATCCGCCGGGCACGGAAGCCGAGCATGCCGCGCAATTCACCACCGCGCTTGGCGGGTCATCAGGCAACATTGCCGCCGGGATCGCGCGGCATTGCCTTTCGGTCGATCTTCTCACTTGCGTGTCCGACGATTCCATCGGCCGGTTCGTGCTGAACCAGCTCGCGCACTACGGTATCGGAACCGATCACGTGCGTGTCCTGGGTGGCGAGTCGCGGACCTCGCTTGCCGTTACAGAAACCCGGATCGAAAACACGCAGAACACGCTTTACCGCAACAATGCCTCCGACCTTCTGATGAGTGTCGATCAGGTGCTTGCGGTCCCGTTCGCCGACTATGAAGCGCTGATCGTGACAGGTACGGCGCTTGCCGGAAATCCGTCGCGGGAGGCGACCTTGCGGGCGATGGAACATGCGCGCAGGGCCGGCGCGCTTGTCGTGATCGATCTGGACTACAGGCCGTATTCCTGGCCGAGCGCGCTGGAGGCCGCCGAGATCTATCGCGCCGCGATCGAAACCGCGGATTTCGTGGTCGGAAACGATGACGAGTTCGCGGTCGTCGCCAACGGCACCCATGCAGACGGTCAGAATCTTGCGCGCGAGCTCGGATCGGGCGACAAGGTGATCATCTACAAACTCGGCGAGCGCGGCTCGGTCGTCTACTCCGCCGAAGGGAGTTTCGAAACGGGCATTTTCCCCGTGGAGGCTCTCAAGCCGATGGGCGCGGGCGATGCCTTCATGGCCTCGCTCATGGCGTCGCTTGCCAACAGGCATTCGCTGCAGGATGCCGTCCTGAGAGGCTCGGCGGCTGCGGCCATGGTGGTGTCGAAATTCGGATGTGCACCTGCCATGCCGACCCCGCCGGAACTCGAAACCTTTCTTTCCAATCACTCAGCCCCACAGTCCTGAGGAGATAATTCCATGCACTTTCCTCCCTATGACAATGAGAACAAGGCCATTATCGATGTCGAGGACAGCCGGGTTCCGCTCAATTATTTCAACATCGTCAAGCTGAGCCGGGGGCAGGCCTTCGAATATGCCGTGCCCGGCTACGAGACCGCGATCGTGCCGGCAACCGGCAGCGTCGATGTGGATGTCGAGGGGGTAGCGTTTGCCGCGCTCGGAAACCGCGGCGAAGACGTCTGGGACGGAGAGCCGGAAGGTGCCTATGTGCCGAGCGGCGCAAAGGCACGCATGGTGTGCGTGAGTGATGAGGCAGAGGTGTTCATCGCCGGTGCGAAATACGACAAGGTGCTCGATCCGTTCGATGTGCGCGCAAGTGATATCGACCTGGTCCAGTACGGATCGGACGACACCAAGACACATCGCAAGATCAAGCATATTCTCGGCACCAAGTATCACGACAAGGTCGGACGCCTGCTCGTGTCGGAACTGTTCACGGTCGGGCAGGGTGGATGGTCCGGCTTCCCGCCGCACAAGCACGACACGGACCGGATCCCGGAAGAGAGCCGGCATGACGAGACCTACAATTTCCGCTTCCGCCCGAAAAAGGGCTTCGGCATGCAGCTCGTTCAGCGTGAGGACGGCGAGGTGGGCGACGCCTACCACATCGTCGACGGCTCGACGATCGTGCTGGACAAGGGCTACCACCCCTGTGTGGTCGCGCCGGGCTACGAGATGTATTATTTCACCATTCTGGGCGGGCTTTCGCAGCGTTCGCTGGTTCAGTTTTTCCAGCCCGATCACGCCTGGCAGATCGAGACCATTCCCGGCATCAAGGACATGATCGCGAAGTTCAAATGACAGCCGCGACACTCGCCGGGGTTCTCGAACCTGCGCTCAGTGACGGCTATGCGCTGGCCGGGCTCGTGGTGCTTGGATGGGAAGATGCGGTCGCCTTCGTCGAAGCCGCCGAAGAGGCCGGGTGTCCGGTCATTCTGCAGGCCGGTCCCGGATGCCGCGCGCATACGCCGGTTCCGGTGATCGGCAAGATGATGCGCCATCTTGCCGACCAGGCGAATGTGCCTGTGGTCTGCCATCTCGATCACGGCTACACCGTGGACGAATGCCGGGCGGGGATCGACCACGGGTTCACCTCCGTGATGTTCGACGGATCCAAGTTGCCGATTTCGGAGAATATCGAACTGACGGCAGGGCTCGTACGCGAAGCCCATGCGGCCGATGTCTCGGTCGAAGGCGAGGTCGGCTATGTGGGGTATGCGCAGGGTGCAGCGTCGGCTTTCACCGATCCGGAGGAAGCGGCACGGTTCGACCGGGAAAGCGGCGCCGATGCGATCGCGGTGTCGGTCGGCAATGTGCATTTGCAGACAGAGAAGACCGACGGGATCGACTTCGATGCCCTGAGGGCGATTGAGGCGGTGACGTCGAAGCCGCTCGTCCTGCACGGCGGCAGCGGGATCCCGCCAGAGGTCCGCCAGCGGCTGGCGCGCGAAACACGGGTGTGCAAGTTCAATCTGGGAACCGAGCTGCGGCAGACCTTCGGCCGGACACTCCGGCAAACGCTTGCAGAGCAGCCCGAGGTGTTCGACCGGCTGGCGATCCTGAAATCGACCATGCCGGCAATGCGCGAGAGTGTTTCCGATATCCTGAAGACGATCACGCTTAAGGGTTAGGGTACGCACTCATAAATGAAGTCAATTTGGTTTGGATCGTTTTGACCAGCTGCGAGGAGCGAAAGCGCAGGAAATGTGGTTCATTTTTAAGCCTTTCGCGACGATGCAGATGGCCGAAACGGCCAAATCCGGAGGACGGCAAAATGGCTTCACCTCGCAGCGTCACCGCGCTTGACCGGGCATAAAGCCCGCTCTGCGCACGTTTTCTAGCGAGATTTTGCCATTTCTGCCGCCAAATCGGCTTCATTTATGGGTCCGTACCCTATGGCTCGGGGACGGTTCAGTCGAGCTGAGCGGTCGCCTCGATCTCGATCAGGGCCTCATCCTCGATCAAACCCGCGACCACCACGACGGACATGGCCGGAAAGTGCCGACCGAAAACGCGCCTGTAGGCCTGGCCGACTTCCTTCTGGCGCGCCAGGTATTCGCGCTTGTCCGTGATGAACCAGGTCAACCGCACAATATCCGTCACCTCGCCGCCGGCCTCGGCAACGATCTCGGCAATGTTCTGGAGCGTCTGTTCCATCTGGCCGATGAAATCATGCGACTCGAACACCTGGTCCCTGTTCCAGCCGATCTGACCGCCGACATGCAACGTCCGGCCCTTGGTCAGCATACCATTTGCGTATCCCTTTGCAGGTGCCCAACCCTCTGGCTGAATGTGTTTCGATGGCATGGCTTCAGACTTTCCTTGGATGTTTCAGACGCCGATATAGGTGGTTGTTATGTCGTCGGTGAGTTCGCTGATCGTGCCGGCCCAGACGGACTTGCCCCGTTCCAGGATGGTGGCGCTGTCGCAGACCTCGCGGAGCTCGCGGATCGACTTGTCGATGACGAGGATCGACAAACCGGTTTCCGCCTTCAGCTTGCGGATCACGGACCAGATTTCCTGACGGATGATCGGGGCCAGGCCCTCCGTAGCCTCGTCAAGTATCAAAAGGCGCGGATTGGTCATCAGCGCCCGGCCGATCGCAAGCATCTGCTGTTCACCGCCCGACAGCGAGGACGCATTCTGATTGCGCCTTTCGCCGAGCCTCGGGAACATCTCCACGACGCGCTCGAAGGTCCA
Source organism: Roseibium sp. (assembly GCF_965229775.1). Classification (GTDB taxonomy): domain Bacteria; phylum Pseudomonadota; class Alphaproteobacteria; order Rhizobiales; family Stappiaceae; genus Roseibium. The sequence continues at coordinate 604,506 of NZ_OZ245929.1, read as the reverse complement.
GTCGCCCGGCCGGGCCGCGGCGATCAGGTTTTCATGAACCGTCAGATTGCCGAAACAGCGGCGTCCTTCGGGAACAAGACCGAGACCCAGGCGCGCCGCGCGATGGCTCGGCAGCCGTGTCAGATCCGTGCCGTTGAAGGTGAGCGTGCCGCTTGAGGCAAGCATGCGGCAGATGCACTTCACCGTGGTGCTCTTGCCCATGCCGTTCCGCCCGAGAAGGGCACGGACTTCGCCTTCGCCGATGGTGAGGTCGACGCCGAACAGGGCCTGGCTGGCACCATAGGAGGCCGTGACGTTGGAGGCTGTCAAAAGGCTCATGCGTCTTCTCCGAGATAGGCTTCCCGAACGGCGGCATCCGCGCGGATCTCGTCGACGGTCCCCGTTGCGATGACCTCGCCATAGACGAGAACGCTGATCCTGTCGGCAAGGGCAAAGACCGCATCCATGTCGTGTTCGACCAGCAGGATGGGAGCTTCTGCCCGCAACTCGTCGAGAAAGCCGGTCAGGCGCTTGGAGCCTTCCGAGCCCATGCCCGCCATCGGCTCGTCCATGACGAAGGCCCGGGGCTGTTTCGTCAGCGCGACGGCGACTTCGAGCTGCCTGCGCTGGCCATGACTGAGTTCGGCGGTTCGGGTGAGGGCATGATCCTGCAGGCCGACGCGGACTAGCGCCTCCTCGGCCCTGGTGCGAAGGTCCTGGTCCTTCAGGACATCGCCGAAGAACCGCCACGGATTTCCGGTTGCGCCAAGTGCGCCGAGAACCGCGTTCTGGAGGACCGTGTCTTCCATGGCCAGCGAGGAAATCTGGAACGTCCGGCCGAGGCCTTTCTGCGCACGTTCCCGCGTTGCCAGCCCGGTGACATCCTCGCCCAGCAGACGAACCGCGCCTGAATCCGGTTTCAGTGTTCCGCAAATCTGACCGATCAGTGTGGTCTTGCCGGCGCCGTTCGGTCCGATAATGGCGTGGATTTCCCCCGCCTTCAGGTCGAGCGAGATGTTGCGGCTTGCGCGCAGGGCGCCGAAGCTCTTGGAGATGTCGCGCGTTTCGAGAACGAGATCAGTCATGAACGGCCTCCTTGCCGGAGGCGAGCCCGATCAGGCCGCCCCGGCCGAAGAGCACGATGAGCAAAAGCAGGATGCCGAGATAGATGTGCCAGTAGTCGCTGAGGCCGCCAAGCCAGTGTTCGAGTGCCACAAAGGCAAGCGCCCCGACGACCGGCCCGTAGAGACGGCCGACACCGCCCAGGATCAGGAAGATCATGATCTCGCCGCTGGTCTGCCAGCTGAACATGGTCGGGCTGACAAAGCGGTTGAGGTCGGCGAACAGGGCACCTGCCAGGCCGGTGATGGCACCTGAAATCACGAAGGCGACGAGCTTCAGCCGGGTCGGATCGAGACCGACCGTTTCGACGCGGACGGGGGCTTGCCGTGCGGCATTGAGCGCGAGCCCGAACGGGGATTTTGACAGTCTCCAGGTGAACAGCAGGACAAGGCACAGGATGACGAAGCAAAGGCCGTAGAACTGGATCGGCGCGAGCGTGTTCAGGCCGGGGAAACCGTTGCGCACATAGATGGACAACCCGTCCTCGCCGCCATATTCCGCCCAGGAGATCGTGAAGAAGAAGAACATCTGCCCGAAGGCCAGCGTGATCATGATGAAGTAGACGCCAGCCGTCCGCAGCGACAGGGCGCCGATAACCAGGGCCGCAAGCGAGGATACGAGAACGGCGACCAGCCAGATGATCGGCATCGACTTCGTGCCGTCGATCAGAAACGGCCATTCGCTCAAGGGCGTGTAGGTCTGGGCGTGGTAGGCGAGAATGCCCATCGCGTAGCCGCCAATGCCGAAGAAAACGGCGTGGCCGAGGCTGACAAGGCCACCGATGCCGAGGGCGATGTTGAGGCCGATCGCCGCGATTGCGAAAATCGCGGCCCGGGTCATCAGCGTGATGGTGAACGGCTCGTCCGCGACCAGCGCCCAGGCCGGAATGAGAACGAAGAGCCCGAGCGTCAGGGCGTTCAGATAGGTTTCCCGGATCATGCGCGCGCTCCGAACAGGCCTGCGGGGCGCAGGATCAGGACCGCCGCCATGAGAATGTAGATCGCCATGGAGGCAAGCGACGATCCGACCGATGTCGCGGTTGACGGATCGAGGAAGAGTTTCAGCGCTTCGGGCAGAAAGATGCCGCCGAGCGTATCGGTCAGCCCGACAAGGATTGCCCCGACAAGTGCTCCCTTGATCGAGCCGATGCCGCCGATGACGATGACGACGAAGGCCAGAATGAGCACGGGCTCGCCCATGCCGACCTGAACCGACTGGATGGCGCCGACCAGGGCTCCGGCGAGACCTGCCAGCGCCGCGCCGAGCGCGAAGACGATGGTGTAGAGCTTGGCAATGTCGATACCGAGCGCGGCGATCATTTCCCGGTCGTTTTCACCGGCCCGGATCTGGATGCCGAGGCGTGTCCGCGAAATGAGCATGTAAAGACCGAGGGCAACGAGCAGGCCGATGACGATCAGGGTCAGCCTGTAGAGCGGATATTCAATTCCGCCCGGCAGCGTCACGGGGCCGGAGAGAAAATCCGGCACATCGAGGAACAGGGGGAACGATCCGAAGATCCATCTCGTGCCTTCGGAGAAGATCAGGATCAGGGCGAAGGTTGCCAGCACCTGGTCGAGATGGTCCTTGTCGTACAGTCTGCGAATGACGACAAGCTCCACCAGCGCGCCGGCGGCGGCGGCGCCTGCCAGTGCGGCGACAAGACCCAGCAGAAACGACCCGGTCGCGGCGGCAACGGCAGCGGCGCAGAATGCTCCGATCATGTAGAGCGAGCCATGCGTAAGGTTGATCAGCCCCATGACGCCGAAGATCAGCGTCAGGCCTGCAGCCATCAAAAAGAGCATGATGCCGAATTGCAGGCCGTTCAGAACCTGCTCTATGAGCAACAGAAATGACATGAAAATTCAGCCCCCATACCGTCCCGGCGCACGGCCGGGACGGCACTGTTGGAGATCACTTACATGCTGCAATCGCCGGCATAGGCGTCGGCATGATCGGTGAGGGCGGCTGCAAGGATCTTGTTGGTGAAGACGTCACCTTCCTTGATCACCTCGCGGACATAGATGTCCTGGACCGGGTGGTGGTTCGGACCGAACTTGAAGTCACCGCGCGTTGAATCGAAGTCGGCTTCCTTCAGGGCCGCACGGAAGGCATCGGCATCCTTGACGTCAGCCTTGGCCATCGCAGAGAGCAGGAGGTTTGCCGTGTCGAACCCTTGTGACGCATAGAGGGACGGGAGGCGGCCATACTCGGCCTGGAACGCTTCGACGAACGCCTTGTTGGTCGGGTTGTCGATGTCCTTGTTCCACTGGCTGGTGTTCTTCACGCCAAGCGCCGCGTCACCAACGGCCTGCAAGATGCCCTGGTCGAACGAGAACGCCGGGCCGACAACCGGCAGGTCAATGCCGCTGTCCGCGTATTGTTTCAAGAACGAAATGCCCATGCCGCCGGGCAGGAAGAAGAAGACGCTGTCGGCGCCGGAGGCCCGGATCTGCGCCAGCTCTGCCGCGTAATCCGTCTGGCCGAGCTTGGTGTAAAGCTCGCCGGCGAGATCACCGCCGTAGAAGCGCTTGTAACCGGTCAGCGCATCCTTGCCTGCCGGATAGTTGGGCGCGAGGATGAAGCTGTTCTTGTAGCCGGTGTCCTTGGCGTAGGCGCCGGCGGCCTCGTGCAGGTTGTCGTTCTGCCAGGCGACGTTGAAATAGTTCGGATGACATCCCTTGCCCGCGAGCGCCGACGGTCCGGCATTCGGCGACAGGTAGAATTTCCCCTGTGCGGTCACGGACGGGACGACGGCCATGGCAAGGTTCGACCAGATGATGCCCGTAAGCACGTCGACCTTTTCCGACTGAACCATCTTGTCGGCGAGCTGGACGGCAATGTCGGGCTTGCGCTGATCGTCGTCCACGATGACTTCAAGATCCGGATTGCCGGCCTGTTTCACGGCGAGCAGAAAGCCGTCACGGACATCGATTCCAAGACCGGCTCCGCCCCCGGACAGGGTCGTGATCATGCCGACCTTCACCGGCTCGGCCTGAGCCCCCGTGATGCCGATGGCGAGCGCGGCGGCTGCCGCCAAAGTTACCATTTTCATTGCTTGCTCCTGTTGGTCTTTCGACTTCTGTTACCCGAGGGTCAGGACCCATTAATTTGATCGAATTGGTAGGGATGAATTTGTTCGGATACGAGGCGCAAAGCTGCAGGAAACCGTCCGGTTTCCAAAGATTTGCAACGACGTTGCCGGGCAAATTCACCCTATCCCTGCGGGACGCAAAAACGGCTTCGATCTGCACCGTCAAACCGCTCAACCGGGCAGGAAGCCCGCTTGTCGCGCTTTTCCTTGCAGCTCATCGCCGTTTGCTGCGCCAATTCTATCAAATTCATGGGTCCTGACCCTAAGTTTCTGGTTTTCTAGCGCTTTTATTTCAAGCGCCGAAGGTTGGGGTGTTGTTGTTTTTGTTTCGTCCGCGCACCCCATTGGCGGATGAACTTTCGCAGCTACGAGTCCTGTCGCAACCGGAAGCGCTGTATCTTTCCCGTCTCCGTTTTCGGCAATGTTTCGGTGAAGACGACCGAGCGCGGGTATTTGTAGGGCGCAATCGTCGCCTTCACATGGTCCTGGAGGGATTTCTTCGTCGCATCGCCGGGCTCAGTGCCCGCGGTCAAAACGACATGGGCTTCGACAACGGAACCGCGCTCTGGATCCGGCACGCCGATGACGGCGCATTCCTGAACCTGCGGGTGTGCCAGCAGTGCAGCCTCCACTTCCGGACCGGCAATGTTGTAGCCGGAGGATATGATCATGTCGTCGTTGCGGGCGGCGAAATGCAGGTGGCCGTCCTCGCTCATGGTGAAGCTGTCGCCGGTGATGTTCCAGCCGTTCTGGACATAGTCACGCTGGCGGTCGTCGGCGAGGTAGCGGCAGCCGGTCGGGCCGCGCACCGCAAGGCGGCCGACATCGCCGGGTGCTACCGGCTCGCCATCCGCGCCGATCACCTTGACCTCATACCCCGTCACAGGTTTGCCCGTGCAGGCGGGCTTGTGATCGTCGAAGCGGTTGGAAACGAAAATGTGCAGCATTTCCGTTGCGCCGATGCCGTCCAGCATCGGCTTGCCGGTTTTTTCCATCCAGGCGTCATAGACGGGGGCAGGGAGTGTTTCGCCCGCGGAAACGGCGGCGCGAAGCGAGGACAAGTCCGCGCCTTCCTCCATGGCCTGAAGCATGACGCGATAGGCCGTCGGCGCGGTGAAGCAGACCGTGGCTTTGTATTTCTGGATGATCTCGATCATGTTGGGCGGCGTTGCGCTTTCCAGCAGCGTTGCCGCTGCGCCGAACCGGAGCGGGAAGACCGCCAGCCCTCCGAGGCCGAAGGTGAAGGCGAGCGGCGGCGAGCCGACGAAGACATCGTCTGGTGTCACGCCGAGCACTTCACTGGCATAGCCATCGGCGATGATCAGCAGGTCGCGGTGGAAATGCATTGTGGCTTTCGGCGTGCCCGTCGAGCCGGAGGTGAAGCCGAGCAGGGCGACGTCGTCACGGCCGGTTTGAACCGCGTCGTAGAGGACGGGTTTTTCCAGGGCGAGCCTGTCGAGCTCCGCATCGTGATTGGAGGTGCCGTCGAAGCCGATCACTTTCTTCAGGTGCCCGGACGTCTTCGCGCAGGCGACAAGCTCGTCCATCAGCCGCGTATCACAAAGTGCGAACTCGACCTCGGCCTTGTCGACGATCTTGGACAGCTCGCCCGACCGCAGCATCGGCATTGTGTTCACAACAACGGCACCGGCCTTGGTCGCGGCCAGCCAGCAGGCGACCATGGCCGGGTTGTTGGCGGAGCGGATCAGGACACGATTGCCGGGCTTCACGCCAAGGTCGGCCGTCAAGGCATGGGCAAGACGATTGGTCCAGTCGGCGAGTTCCTTGTAGGTCCGGCGGCGACCGTTTCCGATCAGAGCGGTGCGGTCTCCAAAGCCTTTTTCCACCATCCTGTCAGTCAGTTCAACGGCGGCGTTCAGGGTCTCGGGATAGTCGAACCCGTCCAGCAGGAAGTCCGGCCACTGGTCTTCAGGGGGAAGGTTGTCGCGTGCGAAGGTGTCCACATGCGCGGAGGACGAGAGTGTACCGGCCATGATCGACATCTTCCCCTTTCGTTAAACGGACAGCAGAGCATTCCGACGTCTGCCTGTTGCAGTCAAGATGCTCTAACGCTTTTGAAAAAATCAGCTATTTGGTTCTTCGGCTACTCATTGGCTTCCGGTGGCAGGAAGTCGACATCGTGCTCCGCCGAGACGCGCACCACCGCTTCCACATCCGTCATCTCGTGCAGTTCGTCGAACAGTTCCTTCAGTTTGCCGGCGGGCGATACCCAGAAGAGCGCACGGCAGGGGCTGTCGGACTTGTTGAAGTATCCATGGGGGACGCCCATCGGCATGCGCACAAGGTCACCGGCCCGCGCCTTGACCCATTCTCCGTCGAGCTTGAGGTCGAGTTCACCTTCCTGCACCAGAATGAATTCGTCCTGGGTCGGGTGAACATGAACCGGAACGAACTGACCCGGTTCGGAATTGGTCTCGAACGCGAATGTCGACTCGCACCAGGCCTTGGGATAGTAGGTCTGTCCCAGAATGTTGAGTGCCACGCCGTCGAAGCCTTCGCCGTTCCGGGTGATGCCGCCGTCAAGTTCCTTGGTCATGCTCATTCCTTCCCTTCTGGTTGGCCGTCAGAGGCTTTGCAGCGTCTGGCGTGCGATGATGATCTTCTGAACGTCGGAAGCCCCTTCATAGATCCGAAGCGCCCGGATTTCGCGGTAGAGTTTTTCAACCGTCGTGCCGCTGCGCACGCCGTCGCCGCCGTGAAGCTGAACGGCCTTGTCGATCACCTGCTGGGCCTGATCCGTCGAAAACAGCTTGGCCATGGCCGCTTCGCGCGTGACACGCGGCGCACCGCTGTCCTTTGCCCACGCAGCGCGGTAGATGAGAAGCGCGGCGGCGTCGATGTCGAGCGCCATGTCCGCGATGTGGCCCTGGACCAGTTGCAGGTCGAACAGGGGTGCGCCCTGGATCTTCCGCGTTGTGACCCGCCCCAGGGCCTCGTCGAGTGCGCGCCTTGCAAACCCGAGCGCGGCCGCGGCCACCGTCGAGCGAAAGATATCAAGGACCGACATGGCGACCTTGAACCCCGCTCCCGGCGCGCCGATCATGTTTGTCTTCGGAACCCGGCAATCGGTGAAGCGGAGCGTTGCCAGCGGGTGCGGGGCGATTGTTTCGAGACGCTCGACAACTTCGAAGCCGCCCGCGTCCGGGGTCACGATGAAGGCGGAGAGACCCTTGGCTCCGGGTGCCTCACCGGTCCGGGCAAAGAGCGTGTAGACGTCGGCGATGCCGCCGTTGGAGATCCAGGTCTTTTCCCCGTTGAGGACATAGTCGTTACCATCGGGGGTCGCCGTCATTGTCGAATTGGCGACATCGGAGCCCGATTGCGGTTCCGTCAGTGCGAAGGCGGAAATCGCGCCGCCGCTGCGCGATTGCGGCAGCCAGTGATCCTTTTGCGCGTCGGTGCCGAAGAGCGAAATCGCACCGGTGCCGAGCCCCTGCATCGCAAACGCGAAATCGGCAAGCCCGTCATGGCGCGCAAGTGTTTCGCGGATCAGGCAGAGGCTGCGGACGTCGAGCTGGCCGTCAGGCGATCCGGTAAGTCTCAGGAAGCCCGCCTCGCCGAGATCGGCGACCAGCTTCCGGCAGACCGCATCCGTGTCGTGGTGGTCGAGACCACCGAGATTGGCAATGGCCCAGGCCTCAAGCTCGTCGGCCAGGGCGCGGTGACGATCGTCGAAGAAGGGCCAGCTGAGGAAGGTCCGGTCTGCCATCAGTCGCCCTCAAACACCGGTTTTTCCCTGGCCGCGAACGCTTCGTAGGCCCTGCGGAAATCGTTGCCCTGCATGCAGATGGCCTGCGCCTGGGCCTCGGCTTCGATCGCCTGTTCCAGGCTCATCGACCATTCCTGAGCCAGCATGGTCTTGGTCATGGAATTGGCGAAGGTCGGGCCGGCGGCGATGCGCGCGGCAAGGTCGACGGCCGCGCCTTCAAGCTCCGCCGCCTCGACGACCGAATTGAAGAACCCCCAGGCGTGGCCCTCATCGGCCTTCATGGAACGTCCGAGATAAAGCAGTTCCGCCGCGCGTCCCTGGCCGATAATCCTGGGCAGCATGGCGCAAGCACCCATGTCGCAGCCGGCAAGGCCGACGCGATTGAACAGGAAAGCTACCTTGGCTTCCGGCGTTGCAATACGCAGGTCGGACGCCATGGCCATGATCGCACCCGCGCCGGCACAGATCCCGTCAACCGCCGCGATCACCGGCTTGCCGCATCCGAGCATGGCCTTGACCAGGTCGCCGGTCATGCGCGTGAAGGCCAGCAGTTCCTTCATGTTCATGCGTGTCAGCGGCCCGATGATATCGTGGACATCGCCGCCGGAGCTGAAATTGCCGCCATTCGGGAGAATGACCACCGCGTGGACATCGTCGGCATAATGCAGATCCCGGAACCAGTCGCGCAGTTCGGCATAGCTTTCGAAGGTGAGCGGGTTCTTCCGCTCCGGGCGGTCGAGCGCGATCCGCGCGATGCCGTCCGAAATCTCACATCGGAAATGTTGCATGTCGCTACGCATCCGCCCGCTCCTGTTCGTTGCTCTGGGCCAGCACTCTTTCCAGTGTATCCGACAGCGCTTCGAGGTCATCAGTGGTGAGCCCTTCGAGCAGGGAATTTATCCAGCTTTCGTGGCGGCTGGCGAGGTTTTCGAACTCGGCTTCCCCCTTCCGGGTCAAACGCGCGACCTGGGCGCGCTTGTCTCCGGGCACCGCGACGCGCTGCGCCAGACCTTCCTCGGTCAGCTTGTCGACGATGCCGGTCACGTTGCCGTTGGATACCCTGAGAAACGTGGACAGGTCGCTCATCTTCAGGCCTTCGGGAAACCTGGCCAGTGCCGACATGACGTCGAAACGCGGCAGGGTCGTGTTGTGACCGTCGCGGAGCCTGCGCCGGATCTCGGCCTCGATGCCGTTCGAGGCCTTCAGAAGTTTCAGCCAGACGCGCAGACGGGCCTTGGAGAGAGTTTCGGTCCGACCGGTCACAGCTCACCTCCCGACAGGCTCAGGGCCTGACCATTGACCGACCGGGCGCCGTAAGAACAAAGCCAGCAGGCCATTTCGGCGATTTCGTCGGTCTGGATGAACCGGCCCTGCGGGTTGTCTGCCTTCAGGGTGTTTTCGGCCTCTTCACGGCCAAGGCCGGTCTTTGCCATGATGTTGTCGATCGAGCGTTCCAGCATCGGTGTCTCGACGAAACCGGGACAGATGGCGTTGACCGTGATCCCGGTTTTGGCGAGTTCCTTCGCAAGAGACTTTGTCAGACCGACAACGGCGTGTTTTGCAGCGCAGTAGGCAGTGACATAGGGATAGCCCCTGAGCCCGGCTGTGGACGCAATCGCAATCATCCGTCCCCATCCGGAGGCCTTCATGTCGGCAAGCGCCGCCTGCCAGACATTGGCGACCCCGATCAGGTTGACGGAGAGCATGTCGTGCAGAAGATCCGGCGTGGTCTTCGAAAACGGCATGCTTTCGGCGGCACCGGCATTTGCAACGACAACGTCCACCGGGCCTGCATTTTTCCGCGCGGCTTCGAAGGCGGACTTGACGGTGCCCACATCGGTGACATCGCACAGCTGGTAGGGCAGGGATTGCGCGGCCAGTGTTGCTTCGGTCCGGCCGAATATGGTGACGGTCGCACCCTTTTGCGCCAGGAGCGCAGCACAGGCCGCTCCAACGCCGCTGCCGCCACCGGTGACGATGACATGTTTGCCGGACACACTCATGCGCGCAGGATCTCCGCGTCCCGGTCCGCAAGCCTCCAGGCCTGATCCCGGCCGGCAAGATAGGGCAGGGGCCAGTCGGTTGCGTTCCTGTCGCCGATGCGGCTCGCCTCGTGCAGGGTCCAGTACGGGTCGGCGAGATGTGGACGGCCCACGGCGACAAGGTCTGCGCGTCCCGCCATCAGGATGGAATTGGCGTGGTCCGCCTCATAGATGTTGCCGACCGCCATGGTCTGGAGCCCGCCCTCGTTCCTGATCTGGTCGGAAAACGGTGTCTGGAACATGCGGCCGTAAACCGGCTTGGCATCCGGTGTCGTCTGGCCGGCCGAAACATCGATGAGATCGGCGCCGGCAGCGCGGAACATCCTGGCGATTTCAACGGCGTCCTCGGGTGTCACGCCTTCGCTGCCGACCCAGTCATTTGCGGAGATGCGCACCGACATCGGTTTTTCCTGTGGCCACACCTCGCGCATCGCCCTGAAGACTTCCAGAGGCCAGCGCATGCGGTTTTCAAGAGTGCCGCCATAGTCGTCGGTGCGGACGTTCGAGACCGGCGAGATGAAGGAAGAGAGAAGATATCCATGCGCCGCGTGGAGTTCGATCATGTCGAACCCCGCACGCTCCGCCATCTCGGCCGAGCGGACGAACTGGGCCTTGATTTCTTCCATTTCCGTCCGGCTGATCTCGCGCGGCGTCGCATTGTTCGCGGACCAGGGGATCGCGGATGCAGACACCAGTTCCCAGTTGTCCTCGGGGAGAGGAGCGTCCATCTCCTGCCAGCCGATCTGCGTCGATCCCTTGCGTCCGGAATGACCGATCTGGCAGCAGATTTTCGCATCCGTTTCGCCGTGCACGAAATCGGTGAGGCGCTTCCAGGCGCTCTCGTGTTCGGGCGCATAGAGCCCCGGGCATCCAGGTGTGATGCGGCCCTCGGCGCTGACGCAGGTCATCTCGACATAGACCAGGCCGGCACCGCCCTTCGCCCGTTCGCCATAATGGATCAGGTGCCAGTCGGTCGGAGCACCGTCGACGGCCTTGTACTGCGCCATCGGCGACACGACGATCCGGTTCTTCAGCGGCATCTCGCGCAGTTTGAACGGGGCGAACATGGGCGCACGAACCGGCGCATTCGGCGAGGCGCCGGACCGGTCCATGAACCACCTTTCCGCGGATTCAAGCCACTTCGGATCGCGTAGCCGCAGGTTCTCGTGACTGATCCGTTGCGAGCGGGTGAGCAGGTTGTAGTTGAACTGGACGGGGTCCTGATCGAGGTAGCGTTCCACGTTCTCGAACCATTCCAGCGAATTTCTCGCTGCGGACTGCAACCTGAGAACCTCGAGCCGCCGCTCCTCCTGATAGCGCTCGAACGCCGTTTCCATGTCCGCTTCGCTGTGCAGATAGTCGGCAAGCGCGATCGCGCTGTCAAAGGCGAGGCGCGACCCGGAGCCGATCGAAAAATGTCCGGTCGCGGCGGCGTCGCCCATCAGGACGACGTTCTTGTGATACCACTTCTCGCAGATCACGCGCGGGAAGTTCATCCAGACCGCGGAGCCGCGCAGATGGGCGGCGTTAGACATGAGGTCGTGGCCGCCAAGGTATTTCTCGAAGATTTTGCGGCAGGTTTCGACGGTCTCTTCCTTCGACATGTCGGCAAAGCCCCAGCCGTCCCATGTCGGCTGAAGGCACTCGACGATGAAGGTCGCGGTGTTGTCGTCGAACTGGTAGACATGCGCCCAGATCCAGCCGTGTTCGGTTTTCTCGAAGATGAAGGTGAAGGCGTCGTCGAATTTCTGATGTGTGCCCAGCCAGATGAATTTGCACAGGCGGGTGTCGATGTCCGGCTTGAAGACATCTTCGTATTCGGTGCGGACCTTCGAGTTGATCCCGTCGCAGGCGACAACGAGGTCGTAGTCCTGGCGAAAGGTTTCGGCGTCTTCGAATTCGGTTTCGAAACGCATCTCCACGCCGAGTTCGCGCGCGCGCTCCTGAAGAAGAACAAGCATCTGCTTGCGGCCGATCCCGGCAAAGCCGTGGCCGCCGGACACCGTGCGGACACCGTTGTGTTCCACGGCGATGTCGTCCCAGTAGGCGAAGTGATCGCGGATCGCCCGGGTGCTGACGGGGTCATTGCCCTCCATGCGGCTGAGCGCATCGTCCGACAGCACAACGCCCCACCCGAAGGTGTCGTTGGCGCGGTTGCGTTCCAAAACGACGACGTCGTGCGACGGGTCGCGCAGTTTCATGGATATCGCGAAATAGAGACCCGCCGGCCCACCGCCCAAACACGCAATCTTCATCAGATCCTCCACATGACGCGAGCCCCATCATCACGCTCAGCGAACCACGTTTCGGAATTTACTTCAAGTCTAAAATTTCAAACTTAAAATAAATGTGCCGATGCCTGTATACGCGTCGCCGAGCCCGGCTTGCAGGTGGCCCTCAGACGGGTTTGACCCTGCGGCTGACCTGGCCGCGGATCCAGGTCAGGAATTCGGCAGCAGGCGGGCTGATCCGGCCCGGCGGCGTTGCCAGGTAGTAGTTGTGTTCGGAATTGTCGGTTACCGATGCCAGGTTAACGAGTGCGCCAGAGGCAAGCTCGGTCTCGATCAGATAGGTCGGCAGGATCGCGGCCCCCATGCCGCTGCTGGCGGCGGCAATCACCAGCGAGAACCTGTCGAAATAGCTGCCGACCTGGACATGGGCGGAGGTACCGGGCACCGATTTCTGGAACACTTTCCAGAGGTGCGAGCGCGCCGTCATGTGAAGCAGCGGCAGCTTCAATATGTCGGACGTCCGCTCAACGGGACTGCTCGCCAGTAGCGACGGTGCGGCAACCACGATCAGATCTTCCGGACACAGCGGACTGAGTTTGGCGCCGGGCCAGTCGTTCGCGCCGAAATGGATTGCAACATCGATGCCTTCCTCGACAAGGTCGAAAGGCTCGGAACGGCTGTGGACCATCAGGTCCAGGTTCGGGCGCAGTTCCTTGAAGTGCTTCAGCCGGGGTACGAGCCAGCGCGTTGCGAAGGAGGGCAGCGCCGCGATGGTCAGGAGTTCCTGGGTGCCGCCCGCGGCGACCGCCTGGCTGATTGTCCGCCGCAGCCGCGACAGATCGGAGAAAACACCCTCGGCGAGCGATTTGCCGGCCTGCGTGAGCCGGATGCCGCGACCTTCCCGCCGGAACAGCGGCGCGCCGATCTGGTCCTCCAGTTCCTTTACCTGACGGCTGACGCCGCTTTGCGTCAGGCCAAGCTCTTCGGCGGCGGCGGTGAAGCTCTGGTGTTTCGCGGCGGCTTCGAAGCAGCGCAGGACCGAAATGGTGGGGATTGGGAAGTCACGTTCCATGGCTTTGCAAACCTATGAGTTATAGTCATGAAAATAACTATTTTTCAGGTGTTATTGTGCAGGTCAAGGAGAGTTATCCTGACATTCATCACTCTCGGGGGAGTTTGCAGATGGACAAGATAGCTGTTCTGGGCCTTGGCAAGGTTGGTGCGCTGGCAGGTGAACTCCTCCACGACAGCGGTTTTGACGTGACCGGCTTCGATACGCACGCAAATGCCGATCTGCCGTTTGAAACCCGCCATGTCGACGTCAGCAATCTGGACGCCCTGCGGAACGCCCTTTCCGGTTCGCATGCCGTGCTTTCCTGCCTGCCCTATTTCCTGAATGTCGGCGTGGCCAGTACGGCGCATGAACTGGGTCTTCATTATTTCGATCTGACCGAAGACGTTCCGACGACCAAGGCGATCATGGAACTTGCCAAATCCTCGAAAGGGCTGATGGCGCCGCAATGCGGGCTGGCGCCCGGCTTTGTCGGGATCGTCAGCGCCAGCCTGATCGAGGAGTTCGAGAGCTGCCGGTCCTGCCGCATGCGGGTCGGTGCCCTGCCGCAGAACCCCACCGGGCTGATGGGCTATTCCTTCAACTGGTCGCCGGAAGGCGTGGTCAACGAGTATCTCAACGACTGCGAGGTTCTCGAGGACGGCGAGATCAAATGGGTCTCGCCAATGGAATGGATCGAAAAGATCGTCATCGGCGGCATCGAACTGGAAGCCTTCACCACTTCCGGCGGCCTTGGCACCATGTGCGAGACCTACAGGTCGCGCGTGCCGAATATGGACTACAAGACCATGCGCTATCCGGGCCACGTCCAGCTGATGAACTTCTTCTTCCACGAACTTCTGATGCGCGACCGGCGCAAGGAAGCCGGTGAGATCCTTGTGAACGCGAAGCCGCCGGTGAGCGATGACATCGTCTACATCCACGTGGCGGCCGAAGGCGAACGGGACGGGCGCACTCTGCGCAAGGAGTTCGTCAGGGGCTTGAAGCCGATCGAGATTGCGGGCCGCGAACGGACCGCAATTGCCTGGACGACCGCGTCTTCGGTCGTTGCGATCATCGAAATGGTGCGAGACGGTGCGCTGCCCGCAAAGGGCTTTCTCAAACAGGAAGATGTGCCGCTTGAAGCCTTCCTGAAAACAAAGAACGGCGCGCGCTACAGCGGCTGACAACACACAGGAGAAACAGTCATGGAGCACGCAGAGGTTCTGCGCGCGCTCGGCTTTGCCGAGCGCGATCTCGCGGGTGGCAGTCTGGCGGTCACCTCGCCGATCGACGGGGTGAGCGTTGCCGCGATTGCGGAAACGCCGATTGGAGACATGGACGCCGTGATTGCGCGCGCGCAGTCGGCTTTCCGGAGCTGGCGTGTCCTGCCTGCGCCGCGCCGCGGCGAGCTTGTCCGGCTGCTGGGCGAGGAGCTGCGCGCTGCCAAGGAAGATCTCGGCGCGCTGGTCACCCTGGAAGCGGGCAAGATCACCTCGGAGGGGCTCGGTGAAGTCCAGGAGATGATCGATATCTGTGATTTCGCCGTCGGTCTGTCGCGCCAGCTTTACGGTCTCACCATTGCCTCGGAACGGCCGGGTCACAAGATGTCGGAAACCTGGCATCCGATGGGGCCCTGCGGCGTGATCACGGCGTTCAATTTTCCCGTCGCCGTCTGGTCCTGGAACACCGCGCTCGCGCTCATTTGCGGCAACCCGGTGATCTGGAAGCCGTCCGAAAAGACCCCCCTGACCGCGCTGGCCTGCAAGCGCATCTTCGACAAGGCGGTTGCCCGGTTCGGCGACGATGCACCGGAAGACCTGATGCAGGTCGTCATCGGCGGTTCCGAAATCGGCGAAGTGCTGGTGAACTCGAAAGACGTGCCGATCCTGTCCGCGACCGGGTCGACGCGCATGGGCTCCATTGTCGGACCGAAGGTTGCCGCGCGCTGGGGACGACCGATCCTGGAGCTTGGCGGCAACAATGCCATGATCGTTGCGCCGTCCGCCGATCTTGAAATGGCTGTCCGCGCCATCGTCTTTTCCGCAGTCGGCACCGCCGGGCAACGGTGCACATCGCTGCGCCGGCTGATCGTGCACAGGTCAATCAAGGACGATCTGGTAAAGAAGCTGGTCAAAGCATATGGCAGTCTGCCGATCGGAGATCCGCGCACCGAGGGAACGCTTATCGGTCCCCTGATCGACAATGCCTCGCTTGAGGCGATGCAGACGGCCCTGAAAAATGCCCGTGCTGAAGGCGGCACGGTGCATGGCGGCGCACCTGTTTCAAACGGTGTGCCGGGTGGCGCCTATGTCGCGCCCGCGCTGGTCGAAATGCCGGGCCAGACCGCGACCGTGAAAACGGAAACCTTCGCGCCGATCCTCTACGTGATGGAATACGAGCATCTGGAGGAAGCAATCGCACTGCAGAACGATGTGCCGCAGGGACTGTCGTCCTGTATCTTCACGCTCAACATGCGCGAAGCCGAAACCTTCCTGTCGGCGACCGGTTCCGATTGCGGGATCGCCAATGTCAATATCGGCCCGTCCGGTGCAGAGATCGGCGGTGCGTTCGGCGGCGAAAAGGAAACGGGGGGCGGGCGCGAATCCGGTTCGGATGCATGGAAGGGCTACATGCGCCGCCAGACCTCGACGGTGAACTATTCTGCCGAGCTGCCGCTTGCCCAGGGCGTCAGGTTCGACTTCTAGAAACAGCAAGGCCCGCTGCCAGGCGGGCCTATTCTTTCCGTGAGCACGACAGGCTCTAGCTGGGTTCTTCGTGGTCGTAGAAGAAGAGAACTCTCAGAAAACCGCCATCGACGCCCTCCCTGTCCGCCTCCAGCGTCACCGCCATCTCGAAATCCCGCTGAACCCGAAAAGGTTCCCGCACGGCGACCCGTGCCTCGTAGTTTCCATCCTGGAAATCGAGCAGGAGATCGGTGACCGGTGCCGGGGTGCCGGCCAGGTTGTCCTCGAGGCTGAATTTCTTGATCACCACATGCTTGCTGCCTTCAGCGTGGGTCTGCGGAATGTAAACGAAACCCACGCCGACAACATTCATGATGCCGGGCACCAGCGCAGGCGCCTTGGTTTCGGCGGCCTTGATGTCGTCAATCACAAATTCCCCGGGTTCATAAGGGGCGCATTGATCGAGATTTACGGACTGGACTTCTGCCATCTGCTTATCCTTGATTTGTTTGGCCGTTGAGAGCGTCACCGGTCCGTTGTCACGGTTCCGGCGGGTCTGCCAAGGCGCGTTGTCAGGAATTCAGGCGTCCGGACCTGTGCGCCATCTGCATGTTGGCGGCATAGGAATTCGGTGACCTCCGGCCCGGCAGATTGGCCTCCAGGATCAGGTTCTCGAGCAGTCCGTCCTCGATCGTGATTTCCGCGGTTCGGGTCAGCTTGTTCATGCGCCAGAACTTGAGGGGCCGGTCCTTCGGCACATAGTTGCCCGGGAGGTCCTCGCCTTCACCGGAGACGATCATGATTTTCGGCTTGGGCAGGTCATACTGACGGCCTTCATAGATATAGGCCTTGACCAGTGCGATCTGGCTGCCGGGAGCAGACAGGAGCTGGATCGAGATGCGGCTGGCCGCGTTCGCGCCGGTGTCGATCTTCACATCGGCGGCCTTCTCGTTCTTGATCCAGGATATGTTCATGCCGACCAGGATGATCTCGGCGGGATCGTAGTACGGGTCCGGTTGGATTGTCGGGAATTGCCCGTTGGAAGTCTCGTCAGTCATCTCTAAGTCCCCCTTCTCGTTTTCATGCCGCGTGTTTTCAGGTGCGAATGACGATTTCCCGCCATTCCAGGTTTTCCATCAGGATGTCTCCGGCGTCCGGTTCGCCCATCTCGTCGAACTGGTCCGCGATTGCCGCGCCCGCGACCGCATAATTGAGCGTGTCCGGATCCAGGGTGCTCCACGAACGGGCGATCGCCGAACCCAGCAGGTCGCGCGCGTTTTCAAGGGTCGATTTCAACAGGAAGGAGCGGGCGGCGAACGCCTCGGCGAACCGGGTGCCGATCAACTCGATTTCGTGGTGGTCGAGTTCAAACAGGCGGTCGTGACTGACTTCCTTGGGAAGATCGACAAGACCCTGGTCCACCGCGTCGCGGTGATAGAGTTCCACAAGCGTATCGAAGATGGCGCCGGTGAACGGCTTGGAAAGGTCGTGAACCGCATCGCTTACCGTACTCATCTTGCGGTCGTTGCTGGCCGTGCGGATCTGCTTGTCTCCTGCCAGTTCCGCGATCCGGTTGAGTTCGTTCATGGTCAGCAGGTTGCCGTTGGTCGACCTGAGCAGGCGATCAAGCACGCTGTCGAAATGCAGCAGCGAGATCAGGGCGATCAGATCGGAGACGCTTTCGTGATAGCCGAAATATTGCCGTCCTGCGCTTCCGGTCGGCGTGCCCATCTCGGCGAAGATCAGGGCATGGCCGAATTCATGCGCAATCACGTCGAAGTTCAACGCATAGGGCAGGGCGTTTTCCCGGTCACCGCGCTCGATGCCGAATTCCATGTAGCCGTAGCCGGACTGGGCGTTGTGCCAGTTGACCTGCGGAATGATTTCCAGGCGCTCATAGGTCTGGGCGAAGTGCCAGATGATCTCGTGACCGAGATAGCTTTCCCAGATATCGAGTACGCGCCTGAGCGTGGCGAAGACATGCGCACAGACAAACTCCCGGCTCTGCGGGTCGAGATGATCGAAGTGGCCGTCGGGTCCTGCCTCGGCGGGCGGGAAACGGTCGCCGATGAAGGGCGGCTGGTAGGGATATTCGTAGACCGGTTTTTCAAAAAGCGGATCGACGACATACATGCGCCGGTCGGCAGGGCCGGATTTTATCTCGGCCGGCGGCGTGCTGATCCAGACCGTCTCTGGTTTTTCGTAGCCGGTCAGGTGCGGTACCTGAGGATAGATGAGGAACCGCGTTCCCAGACTTCCCGTCTTGGGCGAGACTGACTGCTGGTCCACATAGATACTCAAATCGGCCTCGAAGAGACGGTTGTAAAACCATCCGGTTGGAGCAGTGAAATCAGGTTCGAATTTCGTGCGGTGCTGCTTTTATTTCCTTGGAACGACAGGATTATTTTCGATTCATCGCCAGTGCAGACTTTTTACTCTAGGTAATTTTTAAAGGCTGTCAATGAACGTCAAGCGTGTGTATCGGGAAACCGCCGTCAGCCAGATCATGCAGGAACGCGTCGGTGTAGACAAATCCGGCGCCGGACAAGGGGTGAGGCCAGTTGTCGTCCAGCTGGCGCTGCCGTAGCTCCCGGAGCAGGGTCAGCGCGTCCCGTTTCTTTTGCGACCAGCCGGGACGGCAGATGCTTGCCACGACATCGGTGCGCTGTTGCTGCGGGAGATCCCTGGCGATGTTCGCGAATGTCCGTTCGGTATAGTGAAGCTCCCGGGCGTTCTGCAGCAGGATCTGCGCAAGGCTGCGTGAAACCAGGCCGCTCCGGCAGGCGCGCTTGATGCCCTGCCTGAGATCGACAAGCGCCTCGGTGAGTGCTCCGGCACCCAGTTCGGGCGGTGCGTGAAGGACGGCGACCGCGTCGTCCGGAAGAAGCGGAAAACGGCGGAGCCACCGGTAGATTACCCCACGGCCGTGCATGCCGCAGCTCCAGAGCTCAGCAGCCCGCAAGGCACCCATGCTCGAGGCGCCGAAAACGATCGCGCCCCGGGACATTGCCCAGAGGATCTCCTTGTGCCTGACCGCGGGTACGCCCTGAAACAGGCCGTCGATCAGAGCGATGACGCAGGGCCCGTGTTCCTTGACCGCCGCGACGATATCGCCTTGTGCGGCGGGGCCCGACAGATGCGTCCTGAGGCCTTCGGGAAACTCCGTTTCGCTGACACTGGGACCGGCAAAGACGATCACGGGGAGTGTGCGGCGGTTCACGTCACGGGCTCCCCGTGTGCGAGCGTGACGACACGCACGATGTGGAGCGGGATTGCTTCTTCGGCCATCAGGGAAACCGCAATCGCCTGGAACCCCTCCTTGTGCAGTGCCTGTGCGAGCGCCTGCGGGCTTGCCTCTGGCGGTGGATCGATTGCCGGCGCGGTGCTGCCGGTTCCACCACGCATTTGTGCGCGCTCGAAGTCGACAAGCGCCTGGTCGATCCGTTTCGGATAGAACTGGCGGGTGATGTCTTCCCGGCTTCCCGCGATGACGGACGCCCGTGTCTGGACCGCCTCCAGAAACGCTGCGATGGCCGCCTCCGCATAAGACGTGCGGCAGGCGAAGCCGTCGGCGTGAAACGGCAGCGACGTCGGCGCGTTCCTGTCGTCGAGCACACGCGCCCAGACAACAGGCAGGCCGCCCGCGTGCGGACAATCGTAAAGGGCGCAGAGCAGACCGGAGTTCTGCAGCTGTGCGACGAGGCTGTCCAACGTCTTATCCGCCAGCGTCTCGACCGCGAGCCGTTGCTTTTCGAAGAACCCGTGTATCCTCATGGCTCGGGCCGTGCCCAGTCGCTCAAGCGTCTCGAAGAGAGCCTGCACGAGCGCTTCTTCCGGGGTTGCGCCGCCGCCGAGCCCGGTGGTCGTTCTGATGAATGGTGACGCTGCATGCGGCGAGCCGGGTGTGAAGTCGGTGCTGACAAGGGCAACGGGCAGGCGCACCGTCTCGCCGGAGACAAGATCGGTTCCGGACACGAAGGGCAGCGGCGCTCGGGTCCAGTCATCAGGCAAGTCCGGCAAGAGATGGTGGGCGAGCTTGCTGCCCGCGTCGGGCCCGTAGACAGCGTCCGGAGAGACGGGCGGTGCGGCATCCGAGGTTATTGTTTCGGCGGCTTCCGTTTCGAGCGCTTCCACAATGGCCGAAACAGCGGCTTGCTCCAACTGCAGCCCCTTGCCCTGATTGACGGCATTCGATCTTGCCAGAGGCCGCACGGCCTGAACAACGGGAATGCCAATCCTGTCGAGACCGGTTATGTCGGCCAGCCGGGTGATGCCGAATGACCCAAGGTGTCCCTTCAAGCGGTTCAGATAAGTGTCAGCGCTGAAGAGACGGCCCGTTTCCCGGGGATGGGACCCAGCGGCAGTCGTCACTTCAGCAATCCCGCCAGCAGGCTGAGAGCACGGTCCCGCTCCAGACCGCTTTCCAGGTCGGCCAGGAGATCGCCCAGCCGGTCGCCCAGTTCCGGCCCCTTGCCATGATCGGGAAGCAGAACCGCCCGGTCCGTCAGGGTGCGCAGCAGGAGCACGGTCGCGTTCTGCTGGCCGGCGATGTCTTCCGCCCTGGCCAGATCCAGTTCGATCTGCTGTTCCTTGAAGTCGGACGCACTGCGCAGCCTTGCCCGGCGCCGATAGAGTTCGGCCAGCCAGAAGGCGTGTCCGGCGGTTTCTGCGCGCTCGATCGCCGAGCTGATAAGGGCGATGCCGTCGGCATGACGCCCGAGCTGCCCATCGAGTTCGGCAGCCATTTCCAGGTAGACCGGAAAATCCTCCTCCGTGCCGATTTCCTGCTGGATCGACAGGCCCTGCGCCAGGATTTCCCTGCCCTTGCCCGGATCGCCCGCCATGCCGTTTGCCCAGCCGCCGAAAATCAGGCTTTTTGCTTCCAGCGACTTGAGATCGTGCTCGGTGGCCGTGTCGCGCATCTTCCGTGCGAACCGTGCGACCTGGTCGATGTCGCCCCTGTAGCGATGCAGCATGATGCCGATATCAAGCGCGTGACAGTTGCTGCCGACATGATCGATGTGCCGCGCCCAGTCTTCTGCCGCATCCATGTGCTGAAGCGCGGTTTCGGTCTTGCCCATGAACCAGGACGACAGGGCTTTTTCACCGAGCCCGCACACCTTCGCGTCGTGTCCGCCGTAGCGGGTCCGGTGGTCGAGTGCCTCGTCTTCGCTGTAAAGCTCGAGACCCTTTGAAATTGCATTCAGGCAGTCCGCATGCTGACCCGTGTTGAAGGCCGTTGCCCACCGGCAGTGAAGGGCCTGCAGTTCGACTTCCTTGTTGTTGGACCCCGCAAGGTCCGCAAGAAGCATTTCGGCCCGTTCCCGCTGTGCCTGAAAATTCGGAGCCGTGAACCACCAGCCCCAGTAGAGGGGAAAGCCGGTGGACCGATCCGTATCCGGATTGTCATGCAGAAGCTCCACGCCGCGCTGGTAGAGCTTGGAGGCTTCAGGCGACCCAGCGCCGTCCAGCATGGCAACGACCGGCCCCAGCAGTTTCACGATCTCGAGCTCGAGCGTGTTTGCCGCCGGCTTGTCCTTGAGCTTGGCCGTGAGTTCACCGGCCCGCGTTAGCAGCGTGCGTGCTTCCTGGAGAGCCGACTGCGACGAGGCGGACCGCGCTGCGTCGATATAGTGGCCCACCGCCTCGGTCCGCAGCTGCGCCTGTTCCGCGTGCGCTGCAAGTTCCGCACTCGTGAAGGCTTCGCCGAGTTCGGCGTCTTCGGTGACGATCTTGTAGAGCGCGGAGTGAAGCGTACGCTTGTTCGAGCGCAGCAGGCCGGAATAGGCGGCCTGTTGCACCAACACATGCCGGAACCGGTACGACGTTTCGAATTCGCTTGCCTGCTGTTCGATGAAGCCGCCGGCGACGAGCTCATTCAGGCTTTCCTCGGCACCAGCCGGGTTGCCCGTTGTCGACAGGAGCGCGACGAGCGTCAGGACGTTGAAACTGCGGCCGATCACGCTGGCGGCCTGGGCGACGAATTTCGAAGGCCCGAGCGCGGCAAGACGGGCGGCCAGAAGGTCCTGGAGGCTGGCGGTTTCGTCGGATTCGAACAGCTTCTCCCACATGCCTTCGTCCAGGGCGTCGTCGGCGTTCCGGTCCAGGACGAAACGGGTCAGTTCTTCGGCAAAGAGTGGAACGCCGTCACAACGGGCGACGATGGCATCGATGAGTTTTTCCGGCAGATGAGTTGCGCCGGCAAGATTTTCGATCAGTTCCACGAGGCTGTCGGAGCCGAGACGGGTCAGTCCCAGGGTGCAAAAGTTGCCCGCCGCCTTCCAGTCATCGTCAGGCGGATTTCTCGACGTGACGATAACGAAGACGGAGGCGTCCTGGATCCGCCCGGCCAGTTGTGCGACCACCTCGAGCGTCTGGCTGTCTGCCCAGTGCAGATCCTCGATTTTCATCACGCAGGGTTTTGCGCTGGCGATTGCCATGACCGCGTCGACGAGCGTTCCGACGGCGGAATGGGCGTCGCCCGGGCCGTCCGCCTCCTGGTCCTGCTGGTCCGGTGAAAGCGGCGCGATCAGGAAGGCAAGCGATTCAAAGAACTCGTCCGGATGATCGCCGGGCAGCGACAGTGCGCTTCGGATCGCGCCGGCGGACGGCGCGTCGAAATCGAAGGTCGCGTCGTGCCTTTGCAGAACGGCGCGCAGGCTGCGCACGATCGGGTAATACGGCGTTTCCTGGCTTGTCGGCTCGCATTGAAAATCAAGCACATGGGCATCGTCCGACCGCCCGGCTTCCACCACCTGGTGGCAGAGACGGGATTTTCCGATGCCCGGTTCGCCGTGGATAAACAGAAACTGGCCGTTTCCTTCCAGCGCCTGTTGCCATTGCGACTTGGCCCCGGCGAGCTCGGTTTGCCGCGCCACGAACGGCTGTTCGTTGTTGCGCAGGGTTTCGAAGCGGTCGACCGTCTTGCGGCGGCCAAGCGGTTGCCACAGCGCATGCGGTTCGTTGAACCCCTTGAGGTCCCGGGCGCCGAGGCTTTCATAATGAAACAGCCTGCGCGTGGCCTTGTAGGTCGCGTTGGAGACGGCGACCGTGCCGACATTCGCCTCGCCCTGGATCCTGGCGGCCAGCGTGGGTGCAATTCCGATGATCTCGTCGCGTGTCGCAAGAGCGCCGCTGCCGGCCTGGCCGGCGACCGCCGAGCCGGTGGCAATGCCGACCCTGATCCTGACCGGTACATCAAAATCGTCCTGTGCCTTCGCACATTCATTGAGGATTGCCAGGCCGGCCAGAACGGCCTGAAGCGGAGCGTCCTCGCTGGCCACCGGATATCCGAAATAGGCGGAGCCACCGTCTCCCATCAGAAGGTCCAGATGACCGCCATTTGCGGCAATCGCGCGGTGTGCCGCCTGGTGGACGGCTTGCTGGATCTCCCGGAAATCCTCGACATCCATATTGTTGACCATGGTTGTCGAGCCGACCATGTCGTAAAAAAGCGCCGTGATCTGACGGCGTTCACCTTTCTCGATATCGAGGTCTATCGACATATTCCGTGTCATTCCCAATTTCGAACAGGAACACCGTTCCAGCGCGGTTCTGCCCGTATTTTCACTACTTCACACACCAGCGCAGGCTGAGCCAAGCCCAACTCCGGTCGTAAAGTATAAAAAGATGCCCTAAGGGAGAGTTTAGCAGACGCAAGCGAAAG
This sequence comes from Roseibium sp., assembly GCF_965229775.1. GTDB lineage: Bacteria > Pseudomonadota > Alphaproteobacteria > Rhizobiales > Stappiaceae > Roseibium. The sequence goes on along the minus strand of NZ_OZ245929.1, from coordinate 580,907 downwards.
CAAAACATAACACTTTGTTAGATATGCGATTATCGTTGATTTGCGGCCAGTTCCGCCGCGGCGCGTCCAAGAATTCGCGCGAGCTGCCGCATTTCCCGGCGAAGGGGCTTCGCAAAAATGTCAGGTCGGACTTGGGCCTGCAGCGGGGCGGTGAAGGTTTTTCGATGTGCAGTTCCGGCGCAGAGGGGGCGTTGGGGCGAAGCGCAGCGAAGGACCGGAACGAGCCCTTATCGGAACTCAATCCATGCAACGCGAAGCCTGAAAGCACGCTCCATCGATCTTCGAAACGTTTTCGGAAGGAATTTTTGAAGATACAGTCTGTGCACACGTATCTCGGGGGACCGATATGAGAACGGTGATCTTGGGCGCAGGAGCCTTGGGCTGCTTCTTTGGCGCACGACTTCAACAAAACGGTCACGAAGTCACCTACGTCGCCAGGGGAGCGCATTTGGCGGCCATGCAAGGTGACGGTTTGCGCATCGAAAGCCGCTCTGGACATTTCAGCCTCGACCGTGTCGATGCGACCGATGACCTGATGAAAGTTGGTCAGAGCGATCTGATATTCTTCGCAGTAAAGAACTACGATGTCGAAAAGACACTTTCCGAAATGGCAAGTCTCGTGGGGCCAGCAACTGCGATCATGACAGTTCAGAACGGTGTCTGGGCGCAGAAAGTCCTGGCAGCGCGCTTCGGTGCGCATCGGGTTCTTCCCGGTGCCGTTTACCTGCCCGCTGACATCAAGGAGCCGGGTGTGATCAGAACTCCGGTAGAGGCGGAAACGGGAGGCATCACTTTCGGGCCATACGAGGGCGGAACATCCGAGCAAGCGTTCAAAGCGCATGAGGCGTTCGCGAGCAGCGGCGTTCCAGCGATGCTTTCGGAGGACATCTGGCGGTCGCTCTGGGAGAAGTTCATTCGCCTTTCGGCATTTTCGGCGACAACCGTTTCAACGCGATTGAATATCGGCGAAATCCAGAAGACCGAAGCGACCCGAAAACTACTCAAATCTCTCGTCGACGAAACGACTGCGGTCGCAAAGGCATCACACGACACCATTCCCGACGACGCAGGAGAAAGTGCCTTTGACTTTCTCATGGGACTTCCAACGGATATTCATGCGTCGATGCTTGATGACCTTCTCAGAGGCAAGCGGATCGAGCTTGACTGGTTGTCCGGAGACGTCATCCGAAGAGGCAGGGAGCTGGGTATTCCGACACCCAGCCACCAATTCGCATACGCCGTGCTTGCGCCGTTCAGGGAAGGTCGACCCGAAGGCAGTAACTAGCCAGCCAGCTTCACGACGTATTATGCAAGTACACTCGGCCCGGTCCGGCAGCGACGGTGCGACCATTCTGGTGTTCAGGGTTCATGAAGAAGGCCAGCCGGGCAGGGTCATGGCCGACAAGTGAGACACGTCTCCAGGTGCCATGAGCGGGCAGCGTTTGCCTCTGATGTTGCGCTGAACAGATGTCAGGCTTCGACAGGCAGCCCGGCCCTGATCCAGCCGTCCCGCCAACGCGCCGCGCAGGCCGGAACGGTGAAAATGGGCAGCCGCGTTGTCTCAAGTGACGACGAAATTCCGGGTCTGAGCTCTTTCAGATCGGCAACGGCAGCCCGTGCCGCGTCGATGTCGCCAAGCTGTGCAAGTGAAGCTATGAGCATCAGGTGGCTCATCACGAACGCCGAGCGTACGGACAGGGCCTCGCGGCAGGCCGCTGCCGCTTCCTGGTAGCGCTCCATGTGGAAAAAGGCGCAGCCCTGGGCGAGATAGGAAGCGTGACGCATCGGATCGCGGGGGCTCAGGTCGACGGACTGTGTCGCGTGCTGCAACGCCTCGTCCGGCCGGTCCAGCAGAAAGAGGTTGATCGACGCCAGCATGTGCACGATCGCCGCGTTGGGATTTTCCGCAATCGCCTCCTTGAAAGCCTCACGGGCGCGGGACAGGTCGCGCGCGAGCATGGAGATGGAATGGGCCGCATAGGCCTTGGCAATGCCGTCAGCGCGGTCGCTCAGCAACACACGTTCCGCGGCAGCGACCGCGGACTTTGGTCCCCGGTCCAGAGGCTCCATGCCCTGGACAAGGCGCTGAATATGCAGCCAGGCCAGCAGGCCGGCCGCGGTCGCATAGTCAGGGTCCCGCTCCAGGGCCAGCTTGGTCAGCCTGATGGCTTCCTTGTTGTCTGCGTCCGTCAACAGGTGAAAATGCGAAACAGCCCTCAGATAGAGTTCATAGGCTTGCAGATCCGCGGTGGGTTTTGCGCGCGCACGATTGGTTTCAGCCTGCCGCAGTGACGGTTCGATCGCGGTGACGACATCTTGCGTCACCTTGTCCTGCAGCTCGAAAATGTCGTCAAGCACGCCATCGAAGCGATCCGCCCACAAATGGCTGCCGTTTTCCGCATCGATGAGCTGTCCCGTTATCCGGACACGCTGCCCCGCCCGTCTGACGGAACCCTCGAGCACATACCTGACACCCAGCACACGGCCGACTTCGCGTATGTCTATGCTTTGCCCCTTGAACGTGAAGGATGAATTGCGGGCCACGACCATGAGCCACCGGAAGCGCGAAAGCTCCGTAATGATGTCTTCGGTAATGCCATCGGCGAAGAATTCCTGCTCCGGATCTCCCGACATGTTGTCGAACGGAAGCACGGCGATCCCCGGCCGGACATCCGCGTTGACGGCAAAACCGGCGCCTGTTCCCTTGGGCCAGCGCCAGATGCCAAGACGGCGGGTGATGTTTTTCAACTCGGTCTGCTCGCCGCCGTCGAATGAAGCCGCGTTGCCCCGGTCGAGGCTGTTGTGGGCGGTATCGGACAGAAGGATCTGATCCGGTTTTGCAAGAGCCTCGAGACGCGAGGCGACGTTGATGCCGTCACCGAAGATGTCGTCGCCGTCGCTCACCACCTCGCCTGTGTGAATGCCAATTCGAAGCTTTATGCCTTCGGGCTTTTCGGCCGACTGCACCGCAATCGCGCAATCCGCGGCCTCTGATGTCGATTGAAACTCGGCAATCCAGCCGTCGCCCATGCTTTTGACCAAGGTGCCATTGTGGGCGGCCAGCATTGGCGTGAACGTCTCTTCACGGAATGCCTTGAGCGCGGCGATCGTGCCGGTTCTGTCGTGGTCCATCAGCGCTGAATAGCCCACAATGTCGGCGGCCAATACGGTCGTGAGCCGTCGCTCCATTTCGTCCTCCCTTTTGAAAGGACGTTAGAGCACTTTCCGATCATATAGAACCACCCTTCCGAAACGGCATGTATACTGGCCGGTCTTTACGGGCAGGGGTGTTCCACCGCCGGTTTCAGAGCCTTAGGGGCAGGCTCCAGCAGGGAGAGCCGTACGACGATGTTCAGCCTGCAGTCCAGCAGTTCGGCGCGAACGGAGCCCCCGCAGCTGGTGCACAACTGCTTCACGATCGACAGTCCCAGTCCGCTGGAGTGGGTGTTGCGTCCCCGGGTCCGGCTGTTGGAGACACGGAAAAAACGATCGAAGAGAAAGGGAACATCCTGTACGGGCAAATCCTTTGCGCCGTTCGCAAAGGTCATTTCCACGCCCCGTGACCCATGCCTTGAAAAGACGACGCGGCAGTCCGCGTCCGGATCAGCGTATCGCAGCATGTTGGACATCAGGTTGTCGATGATGTGCCGCAGGGATGTCCCGGACAGGGCAATCGATGTGCCGGCCAGCGCATCGTCCACCTGCACATTCAGCCGGAGGTCCTTGGCCTGAAACTGGGTTTGCCACCGGCGCTGAACATCTTCCAGAACGAACTGCACACTGACGCCCTCGCACCATGTGTCTTCATCCTCGGGTGAGAGTTCCAGGGCCTCGATGGAATGGGTCAGGGTCGTCAGATGATTGAGTTCGTCCGACATGAGCGAAAAGAACTTTTCGTCGGCCTGAAACACGCCGTCCTCCAGGCCCTCGGTGTAACCGCGAAGACTTGTTATGGGTGTTCTCAATTCATGCCCTAGATCGGCGAGATAGCGCGCGCGGCGCTCTTCTTCCTGCTGCAGCGCCGCGGCGAGCGCATTGACCGTGTCGGCCAGTCTTCCGACCTCTCCCGACTGGGTTTTTGCGCGCACGCTGTAATCGCCCTGCCTCAGCCGTTCCGTGGTCCGGGCAAGCACGCCCAGCGGACGGACGATCAGCAGCGTCACCCCGATGGAAGCCCCGACAGCGAACACCAGCCCGATCGAGATGCTTGTCCAGAGCTGGCGCTCGACCTCGTCCACGAACATGGCATGCACCTGGCCGGGTTCGATGTTGAATGTGGTCATCAGGCGGTCGGAATATGTCGTGCTCTGACCCAGAAAGAGCCAGTACCAGGCGACACCGAGCATGAGAACGATCGCAGTGTTCGCCGCGATCATCTGCAGCGTCAGCCAGGGCAGCCGGTCCAGACGATGTTTCACTGTACCCTGCGCTCCAGGTCCCCTGCGGCGGCGAACCGGTACCCGAAGCCGCGCACCGTTTCAATCATCGAGCCGGTTTCGTCTCCAAGCTTGGTGCGCAGATTGTGGACGTGCACGTCGATCGCCTTGGGCCCGACGGCGGCGTCGTTTCCATATAGAAGTGCGATCAGCTGGCCGCGGGACAGGACCCGGCTGGGCTGCTCCAGAAGACGTCTCAGGATCTTGTGCTCATAGGGCGTCAGCGCGATGTTCTCACCACACAGATTGCAGGTCGGCTGGTCGAGGTCCAGCTTCAGCGGGCCGACTTCGACCACATCGTCGCGGTGCGTATGGGGCATCTGACTGCGGCGCAGGATCGCCTGGATGCGAACAATCAGTTCGCGTGGGGAAAACGGTTTGACGACATAGTCATCCACGCCGGCGGCAAACCCCTGCAGCACATTGGTTTCCGCGCCGAGCGCCGTCAGAAACAGGACGGGTGTCGAGATGCCTTGCGAACGCATCGCCTCGACGATCTCTGTCCCCGACCTGTGCGGCAGCATCACATCGAAGATGCAGAAGTCGAACATGCCGGTGAGAGCGGCCTTGTATCCCGTCGAACCGTCCTGATGCTCGACGACGTCGTGGCCTGCACTTTCAAGATAGGCGCTCAGAAGATTGAGAATGTTCTCATCGTCTTCGACAACCAGAATTTTTGCCTTGGCAACGATGGCGCCCACCTTTCCGGACATGTTCCTGGACGGGAAAAAGGGTGCATTCCCTCGCGTGTTGCGTCCAATAACGTTCCGGATACCGGAAGTTGATTGGCGGTGCGCCGGCATCAGCCGGATGCCGGCGCAGGGAGCAAAAGCCTATTGTGCCAGAAGGGCTTCGCGGGAGGTGGCGAAGATCACTTTCCAGTTGGACTCGCCTTTCGAGATCACGGTCTCGGTGTCGGCGAGGAAGAGCTTGTTGTGGGCTGCCGGGCTGCTGTTGAGGTAGAGCTGGCCGTCAACGATCGCCCAGAGATCGGGCTGTGTCGGCACTTTCTTGCCCTTGCTGGCGCCTGCCGAGCACCAACCGCCATAGGCCGGTGCATATTTCGCAGGATCGGCATCAAACAGCGCCTTGTTCTCCGCGGACGCAAAGTGCCAGGTCGCGCCCTGGTACTCGGACGCAAATTCCGCAGACCCGGGCGTCGGTGCTCCAACGGTGTGATAGGCAACGACGTCGGTCCCGCCGACGACGGCGCCGCCATCGACGTAATGCTCGTCAACGGCGAGAGCCTGATTTGCCATAAAGCTCATGGCCATTGCCATGGAAACCGCCGCGATGTTCTTTCCGTAGGTCTTCATTGGTTACGTCCTTGGGTCCGTGTTTCGACAAACTTCGAACGGGAAGCGCCTCCGCGCGTCTTCCCGGGACACCGGGTATAATCCAGCGGGGTTTTGAGCCGGTTTGTGCTGCGTTAGGTTTCGGTTAGGATCCGCCGGCAGCGGCGTAAGTCAGGCTCCGGCGAAGGTCCGGTGACAGGCGGCAGAAGGTAGGTCGAGCGATGCGTTCGAATTATTACGTAGAGTAAATTATTGCAAAACTAGAAAATTACTTGGAAAAATAAATTAGATGTCTAAATAAAAATCAATATGTATTAATAAATTCACAATACCGACATTTGTTCGTTACGTTAATTTGCTGGTTAACCAAAGCTGCCATCCAGTTTTGGGGAGTTACCATGCACATCTTGAAATCCATATCGGCGAGCCTTGTCGCGCTGACAGTCGCTGCTCCTGCAATTGCTGAAACCGTCACCATCGATCTTTGGTCTCGTGCTGATCGGTCCGGTCCGCTGCGCGCCGGTAACATCGTTGCCGCGGCCGAGCAACTCAACCGGGTCTTCGAGGCTGCCGGTTCGGAGACCCGGGTCGAGGTGAACCTCATCGAAACCAATGCAAAGGGTTTTGACGCCGACGCACTCGATCTGCTGAAAGCCCATTCGGTAGGTGACACGCCCGACATAGCCGTGGCCGCGCATGAGTGGATTGGGTCCTTTGTTGAAGCGGGTCTTGCTGCCAACCTTGAGGATCATATTGCTGCGAACGAAGCGTTGTACTCAGACATGATTCCATCCTTGTGGAACTCGGTCATGTACAAGGGAGAGCGCTACGGTATTCCGCAGGATTCCGAGATCCGCATGTTCTTCGTGAACAACGACATCCTGCGCGCTGCCGGGTACGATCAGACCTTCATCGATGAGCTTCCGGGCAAAGTGGAAGCCGGCGAGTTCACCATGTATGACTGGTGCGACCTTGCGGCGGACGCGGTCAACAAGGGCGCTGCAAAAATCGGTTGGGTGCATCGCCCGAATGTCGGCCCCGATTTCCAGATGGCAATGGCCTCGTTTGGTATCGACATCTACAATGAAGACGAAGCCAAGCTCCAGATCACGAAGTCCGGCCTGGAAAAATATTACGGCTGGCTGAAGTATTGTGTCGACAACGGCTCCTTGCCAGCGGACATGACGACCTACAGCTGGGACAGCACACACGCGGCCTTCCGCGGTGGCAGCGCACTTGGAAAGTTCCACGGTATCTGGAATGTCGGCGCACAGATGGAGGCTTTCGACCTGTCGGGTCCGGAAGACTACTTCAACAAGATCACCTGGATCCATTCCCCGCCTGCCGAAAAGGGCGGAGCACCTAAAAACCTCAGTCACCCAATCATCTACATCGTAGGCGAAACGGAGAACAAGGATCTTGCCGCATTGCTCGTTGCGATGGCTTCTCAGCACGTTCCCAATACCGAACATGCGGTGACGACCAATCACACGCCTATCATGTACGGTCAGACCGCAATGCCGAAGTTTCAGAAAGAGGGCTGGGCATTGATCGCCGGCACACCCATGCTTGAATATGCCGAGTTCATGCCGAACCACGCCAAGATCGGTCAGTACAATGCCATCACCTATTCCGGTGTCCAGGCTGTTGAAACGGGTGAAATGACCCCTGCCGAAGCGACGGAAATGGTCATTGAAGAGCTCGAAGTCGAGCTCGGCGACGACGTGATCATCCTTGACTAAAGGGTCTTTGACGGGGCGGCATTAGCTGCCCCGTCTTCTCCTCGCCATGTCCACATCAAGCTCCCGTCAAACCGTCAATGCGCTGGTGTTCCTGGGCCCGGCATGCCTGTTTCTGTTCTGTCTCCTGCTGGTGCCGATCGTCGTGGATCTGGTGGTCGCCTTCACCGACATGAGCCAGACGATCAAGGTGAACGAATTCACGACGAGCCAGTTCGAAAAGCTGGCGCGGCCTTCCGAAGCCAGTTGGTGGGGGTTCGAGTTCAGGGGATCATTCTATCGTGCGCTGTCTCTGTCGGCCATTTACGTGTTCTTCACCCTTGCAATCTTCAACGTCACATTCGCCTTGATCCTGGCGCTGACAACCACCGCTTTACCGGATTGGTTGGGCGGGCTCTACCGCGCCATCTGGCTGCTCCCGCGGATGTCACCCTCTGTCGTTTACGGTCTTTTGTGGCTTTGGACCGTCGACCCAACGGAACGCGGGCTACTGAACCAGATCATCGGAGTTGTCGGCCTTGGCCCGGTCAACATGAAGCTGGATGCACCGGTGACACTGATTGTCTTCGCAAACGGGTTCATCGGCGCTTCGCTCGGCATGCTCATCCTGACATCTGCCATCCGCTCGATACCGCAACACCTTTTCTACGCCGCCCGCGCCGACGGCGCCGGCAGCCTGTCAATCGTCCGGCACATTATCCTGCCCGCTTTGAGGTGGCCGCTCAGTTACATCACCGTGTTTCAAACTCTCGCTCTCCTTGTGAGCTTTGAATACATTTTCCTGATCATGGGGCCGGCGCGTCAGACCATGACAATGTCCATGCTGGCCTACACGAAGACGTTGGCCCCGGACATTGGCTCTGGGCAATACGCCTACGGCGCTGCAATCACATTGATCCTCATCGTGATCGGCATGGCTGTCGCCATGATCCTCTGGCGGCTGACCAACATGAAGCGCCTGCTCGCAAAACCGCGAATCGAGGTGCATTGATGAGCGACTGGCAAAGTTTGGCGAAGATATCGAAGCGCCAAAGAAACCTGAAAAATGCCGCGTTAATCGTGTTTCTGTCGATTGTATCCCTGCCGGTGCTTTTGCCGTTCTTCTGGATGCTGGTCATTTCGCTGTCTGCTCGAACGGGGGGAGTGGAAAGCGCCGTATTGTGGCGGGCCTGCGCCGTGCTCATGCCGGCGACCCTGGCTTATGTGGCACTTCATCTTTCGTTGCCGAGACACCGGATATGGTCTGCTCTGGCATGTCTGGCCGCAGCCATTCTCGGCCTATGGGTAACGGTTGGCAGCGAGTTGCATCTCAACAACTACCGTTTCCTGATCAATCCGAATTTGATCGAGGACATACGGGGCTCTGCGACGGCCGGCGGTCAGTTCCCCTGGGTGTGGGAAGCTTTCGGCAATTCGCTTTTGGTTGCGGCATCCTCGACGGCCCTGAAGGTGAGCGTCGCGACCTTGGCGGGCTACTACATCAGCCGCTTTGCGTTTGCAGGCCGATCTGCCTTTCTGCAGGGCCTCCTGCTGATTGAAGTCTTTCATCCATGGATGCTCGCAATCCCGATTTTCCTGGTCATCTTCTGGGTTGGATTGCTGAACACGCTGACGGGACCGATCCTGGTACTGACGGCGATTCAACTGCCCTTTTTCATTTTCATCATGAAAGGGTTTTTCGACGCGGTGCCGTGGGACATCGAAATGTCCGCGATGACAGACGGTGCCTCGCGCCGGCAGGCCTTCTGGTATGTCGTGTTGCCCCAGGTGCGCGCCGGGCTTATCGCGATCTCCGTTCTTGGATTTATCCAGGGCTGGGAGGAATACGTTTTTGTCACCGCACTTCGAACGGGCACCTCCTACTGGGTCATGTCCACGTATCTCTATTACGTGGCCGAGGATGTCATGGGGGTGGATTATGGCCTCGTTGCAGCGGTCTCCGTATTCTACATCATTCCTTCGCTTGCCCTTTATCTGTTCTGCCAACGCTACCTTACGCAAATGACACTGGGAGGCATCAAGGGCTGATGGCCAGGGTTACATTGAATCAATTGCGGAAAAGCTGGGGGGATGTGGTCGCCGTCGACGACATTTCACTCACGATCGAAGATGGCGAATTTCTTGCCATCCTTGGTCCGTCCGGATGCGGTAAATCCACCACGCTGTTCATGTTGGCCGGCGTCTACCTGCCAACCTCCGGTGAAATTCTTTTCGACGGGGCAAGGGTCAACGAGGTCGAAGCGCGCCTGCGCAATGTCGGGATCGTTTTTCAGTCATACGCGCTCTATCCGAATATGAACGTGTTGCAGAACATCCTCTTCCCGACTCGCTTTCAAAAAATCGACAACCCGGAAGCAAAGGCGCGGGAAATGGCGGAACTTGTCCAGGTGGATGGACTTTTGAACAGACGCCCTTCGGAACTGTCCGGCGGGCAGCAGCAGAGGGTTGCCCTTGCCAGGGCGTTGATCAAGGCCCCGAACCTGCTTCTGTTGGACGAACCGCTTTCCAATCTCGACGCCACTCTGCGTCTGACCATGCGTGCGGAAATCCGGCGGATCACACGCGAACTTGGAGTGACAACGGTTCTCGTGACTCACGATCAACTGGAAGCGACCACGATGGCGGATCGGATCGTCTGCATGAATACGGGGCAGATTGAACAGCGCGGCAGCGCTCTCGATCTTTATCAGCGGCCGGACACCACATTTGTCGCAGGTTTCATCGGCTCGCCGCCAATCAATTTCTTCGAGGCCGGACGGGTGGAAATCAATGCACCCGAAGGCACCAAAAAGATTGGTGTTCGCCCTGAAAACATCCGGCCCGCAGGAGCGGGTTTAAAAGCCACGGTAAAAACTGTCGAATTGATGGGACGTGAGACGTTGATCACCTGCGAAACGACATTGGGTGATGTCCGCTTTCTGGAAGCCTCGTCTGCGACACGCTGGCAGTCGGGTGCGGACCTGTTTCTGCGGTTCGAAGAAACAGACGCGGTCTGTTTCGACCGAGACGGCCGGCGCATGGATGGGCACGCAAGACTGGTTGCGGAAAATGCGTGACATCCTCAGCGAGTGCGTCTTCGAAATCTTGCCCCCAGCTCAGGATGAACGCCTTAAAGCCGCCCATGGCGAAGCGACAGGGGAACGTCACAGCCGTTACCTTGCTGACTGGCGCTGTTTGCAGACCCTCGAACTGGCCCCGCCGCCAGCCGCCTTTTCCAATCCATCAGAGATGAAAATCGCCGCATGGAACATGGAGCGTTGCAAACGCGTCGAGGACAGCGCTGATCTGCTCCGGCGCGCAGGTGTCGATATCGTTCTCGCGACCGAGATGGATTACGGGATGGCCCGATCCGGGCAACGGCACACGACAAGGGATTTAGCCCGCCTGCTGGGGTTTGGATATGTGTACGGGGTGGAGTTTGTCGAGCTTGGAACCGGCGACACTTACGAAACCCGTCTCTTTTCCGATGTCGCTAATCACGCCGGGCTGCATGGCAACGCGATCCTGTCGAGATTTCCGTTGCATAGACCCAGGGTCATTCCGCTCGATGATCAGGGGCACTGGTTCACAGGATCCCCAAAATCCGACGGGCAACGACGGGTCGGCGGACGCATGGCGATCGCCGCAGATGTGGAGGTTGGCCCGGCACCCATTGCCCTGGTTGCTGTCCATTTCGAAAGCGAGTCCGATGCGCAGGGACGTCTTCAACAAGCCGAAACGATGCTTTCTGCATTGCGCAGGGTTTACGGACCGGCCCCGATGATCATTGGCGGTGATCTGAACACGGCAGACCTGGCAGGTAGATCCGTGTTTTCCTGCCTGAATCAACCTCAAATCTGGGAACCTTGTTTCGGGGCATTCGAAGCTGACGGTTTCGGCTGGAAAACTGCCAACAACGGCGAGCCAACCACACGTGCGGCCCCCGGAAAACCTGTCGACTATCCCTTGAAGCGGCTTGATTGGCTTTTCGTGCGAGGTCTCGACAGTCTCGAACCGATGACGGTGCCGGCGATCTCCTCGCATGGTGATTATCTTTCGGATCACGAACTCGTAACTGCGCGGTTCATGCCTTGAGACCACGTCTTATCGCACACCGGGGCGCGTCCCTCGTCGCACCGGAAAACACATTTGAGGCCGCGAATGCGGCTCTCGATCTGGGCGCCGACATCATCGAACTGGATGTCCGCGAAAGCGCGGACGGTGTCCTTTATGTGCTGCACGATCGCACCGTCGACCGAACCACGGATGGTGCCGGTTTACTGGAACTCATGCATTCCGCGGACATTGACGCCCTGGATGCGGGGCGCTGGTTTGCGCCCGAGTTTTGCGGTGCAAAGGTTCCTCGGCTCGACGCCTTTCTCGATAACCTTCGCGCTCGAGGCGCGGGGGCGTATGTTGAATTAAAGTGGTGCAACCCGGACACCCTGGCTGGAACGCTGCGCGAAACGTGCATGATGGAGCACTCTTTCGCCTTCGCGCACAAACCGGAGATGGCAATTGGACTTGCCAGCGCCGCACCGGACCTGCGCACCAGTATTCTTCTTTCTGTTGCGCGAAATGTCTCTGTCGCGCGTTCGCTGTACCGCGCCGATATTATCGAGCTTGAAGAAGCAGAATGCACGGATGCCGTCGTGCGCGCTGCAAGAGCCGCAGGGCTTGAAGTCATCGGGTATTCCGAAAGCAGCACACCGGCCGTCTTCAAGAGCTTCGCTGACACGCATGTTGACTATATCAATCTTGACCATCTCGAAGTTGCCTTGAAAGTCCTGGGAGAAAACCCGTGAAAGTCGTTTCCTACAATATCCAGTACGGCCTCGGTTCCGACGGACGCTACGATCTCGCCCGCATAGCTGGCGAAATCGAAGACGCCGACGTAATCGCCCTTCAGGAAGTGGACCGCTTTTGGAAGAGAAGCGGCATGGTCGACAGCCCACAAGTTCTTTCAGATCATTTGCCGGATCACTATTGGGTTTATGGCGCGAATTTGGACATGAACGCCGGCTGGATTGCGGATGGCCGCAAAATTTCGCGCCGCAAGCAGTTTGGCACGATGATTTTGAGCCGTTGGCCCATCCTGTCTTCACGCAATTTTCCGTTGCCCAAATGGGGAGATCGTCAACACCACTCCATACAGCAAGGGATCCTGGAAGCGGTGATCGCGACACCGGTCGGCCCTGTCCGCTTTTATTCGGTGCATCTCAGTCACTTGTGCGAAGCGACAAGGTTGCCCCAGATCGATCGAATTCTGGAGATCCTGGCCTCCGCGCCGGCAGAGGGGGGGGCATGGTGCGGCGGCCATCCGGATCCGAAAAGCGGTTGGCTTGAGGAACACGAACCTCCGATGCCTTCGGAGCTAGTCCTCTTGGGGGATTTGAATTTTTCTCCCGGGTCGACAGAATATGCCAGAATGATAGGCGAGATTGCCCCGGGATACGGGCGGCTCACCAACCGCGCAGGCCTCCTCGACGCCTGGGTTCTGGCTGGGCACGACGAAACTTCAGGGTCCACGCACCCGAATGCCAAGACCCGGATAGACCATTGTTTCGTCTCTGCATCGCTTGCACCGCAAGTGGCGGCGGCGTCGATCGACGATCAGGCAACGGGATCCGATCACTGGCCGTTGTGGGTCACCTTCTCGCAGTGATCCGGAACGCGCGAGGATCGCCTCTCGACTGTTGCATGTAGGGCCCCGGCTATATCGATGCAATCAGAGCTGCAATCGCAATGTAACTTCAGCGTTTTCGCGAGATTGGATGATCTTTGAAAACCTGAATGGAGACGCGCCACGTGTCTCTCGACCGGTTGTTCGTTCGCGCCGCAGCGAAGGGCCGCCTTGCAGCCCGCGACACCCAAGTTTCAGATGCCGAGCCTGTCTCTGAGCCGGTAAACCAGCACCGAGGGGGCCAGGAACCAGGGGGTTCCGGAATAAAGCGGGCGGGTCGGGTAGGAGATGCGTTCAAATGCGGAGGGAGCCGTTTCGAGGCCGGCGGCCTTTCGGCCCATGCGCATGCCGAGATAACTGGCCATGCCGACGCCCGAGCCGCAATATCCGGCTGCGAAGTAAAGGCCGTTGTCCTCTCCGCAATGGGCAAGCGTGTCGAATGTGTAGCCGACAAAGCCCATCCAGGCGTGGCTGATGCGGACCGGTGCCAGGTCCGGAAAAAGGGCGGTCATGTCCGCGTGCAGCTTCGCGGCACTCTTCAGCGGATCGGTTTCGCTCAGGGAAACCCGTCCGCCAAAGAGGACGCGTTTGCGGTCCGGTGACAGGCGGTAGTAATAGACGAGCTTGCGCGTGTCGGAGAGAATGCGGTCCGTCGGAAACAGCCGGTCAACCAAGTCGGCCGGGATTTCCTCCGTCGCGATGACATAGGACCCGATCGGGATCACCCTGCGCTGATGCCAGGGAGACAGCGGACCCGAGTAGCCGTTGGTTGCCAGGAGGACCTTGCCTGCCTTGCAGGTGCCCTGGGTGGTTGTGACCCGGAAGCCGTTGCCGTCACGCTCCAGCGACACTGCGCGGCAGCCGCCTTTGACAGCGGCACCTGCAGATACGACCTTGCGAAGGAGCGATGGCAGATACGTTGAGACGTCGATGCTGCAATGGCGGGGAAGCACCATGCCGCCGTGATAGGCATCGGTTCCGAGTTCGGACGCCAATTCGGTCTTCGGGACAATGAAGGCATCGGTCTTCCAGACCGGGTGGCCATTGTCGCAATCGCGCGCCAGCGCTTCGTAGAGATGGGGCTTGTGGGCGCCGTGAAAACGGCCGACCTCTCTCAAGCCGAGGTCGAGATCAGGATCCGCCGACAGGCCGTGCATGTAGTCGAGGGAGGCCTGTCCTTCCCTGCAAAGGTCCGTTGCAAGGTCGGGTCCGTACTTTTTCGACAGCGCGGAGAACGACGGCTTGAGGCTCGTGGACAGCTGGCCGCCATTGCGCATGGAGCAGCCCCAGCCGGGCTGTTTGGCATCGATAACCAGGGTGCCCAGCCCTTCCCGGGCGGTTTGAAGCGCGGCGTTGAGGCCCGTGTAGCCGGCACCGACCACGAGCACGTCGATTTCCTCGGGTAGCCGGTTTTCCGCAAGGTCGACCTGCGAGGCGATGTCCTGCCAGTAGGGGGTCGTCTTGTAGCCGTCGGTGAAGAGGTCCGATCGCATCGCGCCCGCTATGCCGCCCGTGTGTCTTCCAGGATCATGTCCGACCCCTTTTCGCCGACCATGATCGCGGGCGCATTGGTGTTGCCGGAGGTGACGGTCGGAAAGATCGAGGCATCGACGATGCGCAAGCCCTCAAGACCATGAACCTTCAGCCTGTGATCGACCACGTTTTCCGTGTCGTCCGGGCCCATGCGGCATGTGCTTACCGGATGGAACACGGTCGAGCAGCGGTTGCGGACGTCCTCCAGTATCTCCTCGTCGGACTGAACCGCAGGTCCCGGACTGATCTCCTCCTCGATGATCTCCTGCAGGGCAGGGCTTTCGGCGATTTGCCGCAACAACCGGCACCCCTCGATCATTTCGGTGAGATCGTGGTTGGTGCTGAGCGAATTCGGGTGGATCTCCGGCGTGTCGAAGGGATCGCCGGAGCGAAGCGTGATGTGGCCGCGGCTTGTCGGCCGGGTCGGCTGCATGCCGAGCAGGAAACCTGGAAACGGGTCCGGGTTCATGAGCGGGCGCTTGCCCTTCGGAGCCTTGGTGTAACTGACCGGCGAGAAGTAGAGCTGCATGTTCGGCCGGTTTGTGTCCGGATTGCTTTTCACGAAGCCACCCGCCTGGTTGACACTGAGCGACAGCGGGCCCTTCCGGGTCAGCACGTAGCGCATGCCCTGCATCAGCTTGCCCCACCAGGGATAGAGCTGCTGGTTGAGGGTCGGCACCCTGGAGCGGTAGAGATAGTCGTGTCCGAGATGATCCTGAAGGTTCCTGCCGACAGCGGGCCGGTGCAGCACGGTGTCGATGCCTTTCGCCTGCAGCCCGGCCCCATCGCCGATCCCGGACAGCATCAGGATCTGCGGTGAATTGACCGCGCCCGCGCTGAGGACGACCTCGCGCCGCGCCGTCACGGCAAATTCCGCGCCATTGCGGCTGTAGACCGCGCCCGTCACCCGGCCTTCCTCGACGATCAGACGCGTCGTGTGGGCCCCGGTGATCACGTCCACATTGGGGCGCTTCCGGGCCGGGGCGAGGAACGCCCGCGCGGCCGACATGCGAAACCCGTCCTTTGCCGTGATCTGGTAAAGCCCGACGCCTTCCTGGTCGGCACCATTGAAATCGGGATTGCGCTTGAAACCGGCGTCCTCGGCGGCGTCAAGAAAGTTCGCACACAGGGGATGGACATCCCGGGTCATGCTGGAAACGTGGAGCGGGCCGTCGCCGCCGCGAAAGTCGCTTGCGCCCGCGTCATTGCATTCAGACCGCCGGAAGAGGGGCAGGACATCCTCCCAGCCCCAGCCGGGATTTCCCATGGCCTTCCAGTCTTCGAAATCGGCCTGCTGCCCGCGGATATAGACCATCGCGTTGATCGAGCTTGACCCGCCGAGAACCTTTCCCCTCGGCCAGTAGCCGGAGCGGTCGTTCAAACCCGGATCGGGTTCCGTCCGGTACATCCAGTTGATGTGCCGGTTATAGAACGCCTTGCCGTAGCCGATCGGCATCCAGATCCAGACGTTCAGGTCGGAGCCGCCGGCCTCAAGGACACAGACGGAGTATTTGCCGTTGGCCGAGAGGCGGTTGGCAACGACCGACCCTGCAGACCCTGCTCCGACGATGACAAAGTCGAATTCGCTCATATACGTGCCCAAACCAGTTCGGACTCCTACCGGGCCGACTTGTCGCGCTGAACCACGATCGACAAGAGGGCCAGCAATCCGGATCCGACCATCAGAAAGAAGGAAACCGCATTCAGCACCGGCGTCGAACCAACCTTCGCCATGCGGTCATACATGGTGATGGTCAGCGGTGCTTCGGAGCCGACGAGAAACAGCGTGGTGTTGAAGTTTTCGAAGGAGACCAGGAAGGCGACTATCCCGGCTGCGATCATGGCCGGACGCAGGAACGGCAGCGTGATCGTGCGCAGGACGCGGGCGCGGGACGCGCCGAGATTGAACGCCGCTTCCTCCATCGTGTCGTCGAATTTCTTCAAGCGCGCGGTGATGACCAGGGAGGTGATCGTGGCGATGAAGGAAAACTGCCCGAGGACGACGAGGAGAAGTCCGGGCCGCAGGAATTCCAGTTCCAGATCGAAGCGGTCTTCGAAAAGGTTGGCGGTGTCGCTCGCCAGAACGAGGATGGAGATACCGAGGATCACGCCGGGGATCACCAGGGGCACGACCATCATGATGTAGAAGAAGTCCTTGCCCGGAAACTCTCCCCTGACAAACAGGAAGGCATTCGTTGTGCCGACGAAAACGGAGAGCGCGGCAACGAAGATCGCGATCACGAAGGAATAGTAGAGCCCCTGCAGCAGGCGCCGGTCGTGGAACATGCCGAGTTTCGGCTCCGTGTCGCCGAAGAACCAGTCGAGCGTGAAACCCTGCCAGGGCAGGGCCGGGAACAGGCTGTCATTGAAGGCGAACGCGCCGGCGGAGATCAGCGGTGCCGCGAGAAAGATGAAGAAGGCAACAACGTAAAGCCGGTAGCCGAGCAGGAAGGGCGTGGTCTTGTTCTGCGCGAGCATGATCGTCCTCCTCAGCTCTTGGCAACGGTGTTGGCGAGCGTCTGTCCGCTCAATTTCAGACCGAGCCAGATGACGAACGACGTGAACAGCAGGAGCAGCATGCCGAACGCGGCACCGCCTTCCCAGTTGAAGCGTGTGATGAACTGGTTGTAGATCTGCTCGGTGAACCAGCTCGAATTTTTGCCGCCGAGCAGGATCGGCGTCAGATAGGACCCGGCGGTGAGCATGAAGGTCACGATACAGCCCGCGACGATCCCCGGCATGGCGTAGGGAATGATGATCCGGCGCAAGACCGTGAAGCCGTTGCCGCCCAGATTGTAGCCCGCCTCGATCATCGAGTTGTCCATGCCGTCCAGCGTGGAGACCAGCGGCACGATCATGAACAGGATCACCGTGTAGGTGAGGCCGATAATGACGGCGACGTCGTTGTAGAGAAATTCGACGGGCGCGCCGACAAGCCCGGTCCAGAGCAGGAAGTTCGAGATGACGCCGGTTTCGCGCAGGAGCAGGATCCAGCCGAAGGCGCGGATCAGGTCGCTGACCCAGAGCGGTATGAGGCACAGCAGAAACAGGCCGCCGCGGGATCGCGGCCCGGCGATCTTGGCAATGTAGTAGGCGATCGGGAAACCGATGATCAGCGCAAGAGCCGTCACCAGCAACGACATCGACCCGGTGCGCAGAAGTGTATTCCAGTAAATGGGTTCGTTCAGGAATTCCAGGTAGTTGGCGAAGCTGTACTGGTAGACGCGCGGGGCGACCTTCTCCTTCAGGGACAGGATCACCATGCCGATATGCGGCAGGATGATCAGAAGGATGATCCACAGCGCGAAGGGTGCAAACAGCAGGATGAGCGACAGCCGCTTGATGTCCTTGTTCTGCATCACGCGGTCCCCTGCTCGGCGAAGCACATGGCCTGTTTTGCGGACCAGACGAGATGGACATCCTCTCCGGGTTTCAGGTCGTTGTCGCCGGTCAGGGTCACGTCCGCCTCAACCAGTTCACCGCTGCCGGTGCGCACCAGGATACGGCTGTTCGCGCCGTTGAAGAGCAGGCTGTCGACGATGCCGTCCATCCTGTTGTCGCCGCTCCCGGCCTCTAGACCGGCATCGCCGGCGCGCACCGTCTTGATGAATTCGGGGCGCACGAAGATATTGACTTTCGAGCCTTCCTGGATGGCTGTCTGGCCGGCGGAGGAAAAGCTCATCGGCAGGCCCTGCTCGGTTTCCACCCTGCCACCCGTCCCGTCGCTCGCCCTGACCACGCCTGACCAGCGGTTGCTGTCGCCGACAAAGCCGGCGACGAACGCGGTTTTCGGGTGATGATAAAGCTCCTGCGGCGTGCCGATCTGTTCGAACTCACCCTGGTTCATGATGGCGACGTTGTCAGACATCACCAGGGCCTCGGACTGGTCGTGCGTGATGTAGACGAAGGTGGTGTTGAACTGGTGCTGCAGCAGTTTCAGTTCGATTTTCATGGCCTCGCGCAGCTTCAGGTCGAGCGCGCCGAGCGGTTCGTCGAGCAGAAGAACATCCGGGTCCAGAACCATGCAGCGGGCAATGGCAATGCGCTGCTTCTGTCCGCCGGACAGCTGGTGTATTTCCCGCTCGCCGACATCCGGCAGTGCGATGCGTTCCAGGACGTCATGCACCTTGCGCTTGATCTCGGCGCTGCTCGCCCCGTTGCAGCGGAGGCCATAGGCGATGTTCTCGTAGACATTCATCATCGGGAACAGAGCGAGGTGCTGAAACACCATCTTGACGTTGCGCCTGTTGGGCGGGGTTCCCAGGACCGATTTGCCCTTGATCCTGATATCGCCGCCGCTGGGCTCCTCGAAGCCGGCAATCATGCGCATGAGGGTTGTCTTGCCGCAGCCGGACGGCCCCAGGATGGAAAAGAACGACCCGCTCGGAATGTCGAACGAGACCTCCTTGACCGCGCTGAAGGAGCCGAAGTTCTTGGAAACGCCGAGGGCTTCGAGATCGTAGGGGGAAGTGTCTGTCATCAGGGCACGCCAGCTGCAAAGTCAGAAAGCAGGGGGATACCGGCTTTGCGCGATATCCCCCTTTGGTGTTGAGCTTCCAGGGTCTGGACCCTAGGGTCAGGACTCATTAATTTGGTTGAATTGGCGCAACAAACGGCGATGAGCTGCAAGGAAAAGCGCGACAAGCGGGCTTCCTGCCCGGTTGAGCGCTTTGACGCAGCAGACCGAAGCCGTTTTTGTGTCCCGAAGGGATAGGGTGAATTTGCCCGGCAACGTCGTTGCAAATCTTTGGAAACCGGACGGTTTCCTGCAGCTTTGCGCCTCGTATCCGAACAAATTCATCCCTACCAAATTCATCCAAATTAATGGGTCCTGACCCTAGCTCTTTTCAGTGAAGGGCAGACGGGGCTGCCCCCCGATCATCAGCCGCCTGTCGCCGCCTTGATCTTTTCAAGGGTCTTGCCTTCCATGTCTTCCACTCCGGGAGGAATGTTGGCGAAGAATTTCAGGTTGTCGATGTCCTCTTTGGTGAAGGCCGCGTTGACCGCTGCCTTCTTGTCTTCCGGCAACAGGTCCTGACCACCCTGAACGGCGGCGATGGCACCGGTGCTTGCGGACATCAGCGTGACATTTTCCGGGCGAAGCACGAAGTTGATCCACTTGTAGGCGGCGTCGTCCGCCTTTGCCTTGCGCGGCAGCGCGAAGGTGTCGATCCAGGCCAACGCACCTTCCGCAGGCGGCACGAAGACGATGTTTTCGTTCTGGTCGAACAGCTTGTAGGCGGTGGAATCCCAGGTTTCGGACCCGACGATTTCACCCGACAGCATCATCGCCGAGAGGTCGTCTCCGCCCTTCCAGTAAGCCTTGATGTTGTCCTTGCACTCGATCAGCTTGTCCGCGACCTTGTCGAGGATGCCCTGGTACTTTTCCAGGTCGGAATAGGCCGCGAACGGGTCCTCACCCATGGAGAAGGCCGTGCCGAGCAGGATCGTGCGCTTCAGGCGCATGGAGGTCTTGCCCTTGTAGGCCGGGTCGCACAGGTCGGCCCAGCTTTTCAGGTCGGGCGCCTTGGTCTTGTCGGCCATGAGGCCCGATGTGCCCCACTGGTGCGGAACGGCATAGACCTCACCTTCGATAGTGGTGTTGGCCTTCACGCCGTCCAGGAGCTTCGCCTCCATCACGGATGTGTCGATCTTCGACAGGTCGAGCGGCTTGTAGATGTCGTATTCCAGCTGGGCCGCGTAGATGCGGTCGTGACTCGGCTGGGCAAGGTCGAAACCGGCACCGCCGGTGGCGCGCAGTTTTGCGATCATTTCCTCGTTGTTGGAAAAGGTCACCT
Source organism: Roseibium sp. (assembly GCF_965229775.1). Taxonomy (GTDB): domain Bacteria; phylum Pseudomonadota; class Alphaproteobacteria; order Rhizobiales; family Stappiaceae; genus Roseibium. Next base: position 560,444 of record NZ_OZ245929.1, on the reverse strand, counting down.
CGACGTCGATATCCGGATACTCCGCCTCGAACTTTTCAATAAGCTCGTCCGGCGCATAGGAACCCCAGGTCAAAAGGCGAAGCGTCTCGGCCTGTGCCGATCCGGCACCGGCGAGCATGGTTGCCGCCAAAAGGCCTGCTAGAGTAGATTTGAAATGCATGACTTCCTCCATGACTGCGCACAGCATAAAAAGCGGAAACAAAGGTTAGAAGTGGATTGGCCTGTTAAATATAGCCATTACGGATATTTTAGCAGTCCAATTGATTATGCCGACAGCCTTTCACAATGACCGGTCGTGACAATTTTCTCAAGTATGTCGATGCCTTTTCGGATTTCCTCGGGACTGGTGCTGCCGAAGCCGAGAACAAGGCCACGTTGCGAAATCGGGGCGAGGGCGTAGCGCGACAGCGGTACCGTGGTGATGCCCTCTTCGGCGGCTTTCGCGACGATCAGGTTTTCGTCAAGGGACGGGTTCACCAGCCCGACCGCATGGAAACCGCTTCTTGTCGGCTGAAGGTCGATCAGTCCCGCAAGTCTCCGCGCCTCTTCCATCAGGGCATCGTGACGCTCTCTGTACAGCTGACGCATGGTGCGGATATGCGTGGCGAACATGCCCTCGTCCATGAAGTCGGCAACGATCGCCTGGGTGACGGTCGGTACGCCGGCGAGCCAGGTCTGGCAGACGCGCTCGAAGCTTTCCACCAAAGGCTCGGGCACGAGCACGAAGCCGAGCCTCAGCGCCGGGAACAGCGACTTGGAGAACGTGCCGACATAGATGACGCGCCCGTGCGTGTCGATGCTCTTGAGCGTCGGCGGCGGCTGATCGCCGTAGTAGAATTCGCCGTCATAGTCGTCTTCAACGATCATCGCATCGGCATCGTTCGCCGCCTTCAGAAGCGCCAGGCGTCGGGACAGGCTCATGACGTGACCAAGCGGCTGCTGGTGGGAGGGAGTGACGAAAGCCAGACGGAAATGAGGAGCCTTCGACAAACCGTCCTCGATGCACAGACCGTCCTCGTCGACCCTGACCGGAACGGGGGAGGCGCCAATCGCGACGAAGGCGTTGCGCGCACCGATCGCGCCCGGGTTCTCGAACCAGATCGGTTCACCCGGATTGACCAGCATGCCGCCGACGAGAGAAAAGGCGCGCTGGGCTCCGTTGGTGATGAAGATCTGTTCGGGGGAGCACTTGATACCGCGCGAGGCGTTGAGTTGCCGCGCAATGGCGTTCCTGAGGCCCGGATATCCCGACGGTTCCCCGTAACCGGTGACGTGATCGCGATCCTTGCGCCAGTGGCGTGCCGACAGTTTCGCCCATTGGGCCATGGGAAAGGCATCGAGCGCGGGAAGGGCGGTCACGAAGGCTTCGGACCTGTGCGGAAGACGCGCGCGGGGGGCAAAGTCCGGGATCGCATGGCGGGACGCATGCGACAGGCGCGGCACGACCGGAACGATGTTGTCGGCGGTCGCGGACGGTCTGGGCGCGAGCCGGGCGTTCAGGGCTTCACTGACAAATGTGCCGGAGCCGACCCGCGCTTCCAGAAGACCTTCCGATATCAGCCTGTCGATGGCGTCGATCACGGTTGTGCGCGAAACGCCGATTTCCCGAGCCAGGGTCCGGGTGGCCGGCAATCTTTCACCGGGTGTCAACGCGCCTGCCAGGAGCAGGTCGCGCAAGGACATGTAGAGCTGGATCGAGATTTTCTTTTCCGCGGACTTGTCGATCTTGATGGATGACAGGACCGCGCCTGCGTGCCGCTTCATGCATTTCTCCCAATTGGTATGAGACTTTCAGCAAAACGGACCTTAAATCAAGTCCAATTATGCGTAGGTTAGCTTGAAGAGACCCATGTTTTTCCCGCGGAGACCTCTGCCGCAAGAGCCTGATGTACCTATGAAAATCCAATCGATAGAAACGTTTACAGACGAATTCGTCTGCTTCGTCCGGGTGACGGCGGACACCGGCGCCACCGGGTGGGGGCAGGTTGCGCCGTATTATGCGGATATCACCGCCGAAGTGGTGCATCGCCAGGTCGCTCCCTACGCGCTGGGTGAAGACGCGTTCGACATCGCGCACCTGATGGACATCATTCCGGACAGGGAGCACAAGTTTCCGGGCTCCTATCTGCGCCGCGCCATGGGCGGGCTGGATACCGCGCTGTTCGACCTGAGGGGCAAGCTGGAAGGCAAACCGGTGTGTGAACTTCTCGGCGGCACACCTGGCCGGGTGCGAGCCTATGGCTCGTCGATGAAACGGGATATCACGCCGCAGGACGAGGCCGACCGGCTGAAAAAACAGCAGGACGATTTCGGCTTCACGGCCTTCAAGTTCCGGATCGGCGCAGAATGCGGGCGGGATCAGGACGAGTGGCCCGGCCGGACGGAAGAGATCGTTCCGACCATGCGCCGGGCCTTTTCCGACGACACGGCGCTGCTTGTTGATGCGAATTCCTGCTATTCGCCGCAAAAGGCGATCGAGATCGGACATTTCCTGCAGGACAACGGCATCTCGCATTACGAGGAGCCGTGCCCCTACTGGCATTACGATCAGACGAAACAGGTCACCGAGGCGCTGGATATCGATGTCACCGGCGGGGAGCAGGACTGTTCGCTGATCGACTGGAAGCGCATGATCGATCAGCGGGTCGTCGACATCATCCAGCCGGATGTCTGTTATCTCGGCGGCATGGTGCGCACCATGCAGGTGGCGGAGATGGCCGATCAGGCGGGCATACCGTGTACGCCGCACGCAGCAAACCTGTCACTGGTGACGCTGTTCACCATGCACCTGTTGAGAGCGATCCCGAATGCCGGCAAGTATCTCGAATTCTCGATCGAGCAGGAAGACTATTATCCATGGCAGACCGATCTTTACGTATCGTCGCCCTATACGATCACGGACGGCCACGCGACGGTGACGGACGCGCCGGGATGGGGCGTGGAGATCAACCCGGAGTGGCTTGCGAAATCCACGTACAAGATCAGTTCCCGGGAGCACTGAGATGACCCACGCAGACGATCTGATCGCGGAATACAACAAAACGGGCACGCTTGGTGCGCTGCCGGCCGGCCATTTCATCGACGGGGTGTCCTCGCAGCCGGCGCATAACCTGACCATGGAGAGTTTCGATCCGGGCGCGGGTGTGCCTTTCGCCCGCTTCACCGCCGGCACGAAAGAGGATGTGGATCAGGCCGTCGCCTCGTCGCGACGGGCATTCGACACGGTCTGGCGGGACATGGCCCCGGTTGAACGCTCAAGGATCCTGCAGCGGACATCCGCGCTGATCCTTGAGAACCTGGATCTGCTTGCGGTGGTGGAAACACTGGACAGCGGCAAGGCCCTGCAGGAAGCGATGGGCGATGTCAGGGGGGCGGCGCGCGCCTTCGAGTATTACGCCGGGGCCTGCGACAAGCTGCAGGGCGACAGCTTTCCGCTCGGTCCGGATTATGTTGGCTATACGATCCATGAACCGGTCGGCGTGACGGCCCACATCATTCCCTGGAACTTTCCGATTTCAACGGCCGCTCGCGGGTTTGCGCCCGCGCTTGCGGCCGGATGCACCGTTGTCGCCAAACCAGCGGAGCAGACGCCGTTTACAGCGCTGCTGCTCGCGGAGCTGCTTTTCAAGGCCGGTTTGCCTGAAGGTGTCTGCAACGTCGTCACCGGCACGGGTGCAGAGACCGGTGCGCCGCTGACCGCGCATCCCGATGTCGATCACATCACCTTCACCGGCTCGGTTCAGACCGGCCGGGCGGTCATGAAGGCGGCGGCGGAAGATATCACCCGCGTCGTTCTGGAACTCGGCGGCAAGTCTCCCGTGGTCGTCCTCGGCGACTGCGACCGCGAGCAGGCGCTTTCCGGTGTGCTCGGCGCGATCTACGAGAATGCCGGCCAGATCTGTTCCGCCGGGTCGCGTCTGGTGATCGAACAGAGCATTCACGACGACTTCGTGGCGGAGCTTGTGGCGCGGACGAAGGCGCTGAAGCTCGGGCACGGCCTCGGCAACCCGGATGTCGGGCCGGTGAATTCTTCCGAACACCTTGCCAAGATCAACGGTTTTCTCGACCGGGCGAGGGCCGGCGGCGCGGACATTGTCACCGGCGGTTCGATCACCGAAGACCCGGCGACGGGGCGCGGCTGGTTTTTTGAGCCGACCATCGTCGACGCCGTTTCGGCAGACAATGAACTGGCCCGCGAGGAAATCTTCGGGCCGGTGCTGACGGTGCAGATCGCGGAGGACGCGGACCACGCCCTCACGCTCGCCAATGACTGCCAATACGGTCTCGTCGCCGGGATCTACACCTCGGATTTCGCCAGGGCGCACCAGCTCGCCCGCAAGATCGACGCCGGGCAAATCTACATCAACGAGTATTTTGCCGGCGGGATCGAGGTGCCGTTCGGCGGAAACAAGAAGTCCGGCTTCGGCCGCGAGAAGGGCCTGGAAGGCCTGACCAGCTATTGCAAGACCAAGAGCATTGCAGCCAGGATCGGCTGACCTCCCACGTCAGCCCGTCCTGCTTGCCCTGGCCGGCTTCAGGTTCCCCGGAAGCCGGCCCTTTTTCTCGTATGTTAGGCGCCTGACAGACATCCGTGCTGACACGCGAGAGTTTAGGCGCGACTCGTCATCCCGGCCAAGCGAAGCGCGAGCCGGGACCGGGGAGGCAACGCCCCTTCGGTTGGTTTGGTGCACCATTCGGCGCATCGGGGTTCCCCGGCCCCGGGTCTCACGCAGTTCGCCCGGGGTGACGATTGGAGATGCGATGCGTTTTTCCCAGGTTATTGCATCTGATCAGGCGTTCCGCTGTCGTTCACCTCATCCTTAGGAAGCGCGAAGCGCTGTCTCTAAGGATGGGCTGCCAGCTTCAAGCATCTTTCACCCCTGTTCGCATCTCCGATCAGATTTACGCGTACCGTCTCTCCTAAGGTGTTCGCGCCACGCCCGATTTTACCCGGCGCAACGGGATCGAGCTTTCGATATTGGCGACGCCCGGAACCTTAGTGAGTTTCCCGGTCAGAAAAGTTTCGAACGCGGCGAGGCCGGTCGTGGCAACACGCAGGAGATAGTCGCGGTTGCCGGTCATCAGCCAGCAATCGACGACTTCGGGAAAGGTCTGGATCGCGTTTTCGAACTGGTCCAGCGACACATCAACCTGCTTGTCCAGCTGCACCGAGACGAAGACGGAGACCTCGTAGCCCAGGGCAACCTCGTCAATGAGGGCGCAATAGCCGGTCACGATGCCGCCTTCCTCCAGCTGGCGCAGCCGGCGAGCGACCGGTGTCGGACTGAGACCGACGCGCTCCGACAGGTCCTGAAGGGAGATTCTGCCGTTTTGCCGGAGTTCGCGCAGGATCTGGATATCGAATGCGTCCAGGTTGGAGGATTTCGCCACAATCAATCTCTTTTCTGCTGAATAAAGCCAATATCTATCCAATAGGCGTATGAAATAGCAAGAAATCCGCCTCACGCCGACGATAAATTGACGCGAACGCCATACTCATCAGGGATCGGGCAATGCATATCGAGCATCTCAAAACCATCGAAAAGCGGCTGCTGTGGCTGTCACACTGGATGATCCATCATGCCAACCACGTCCGGCCGAAGGTTGACGGGATCAAGGTCGGTGGCCACCAGGCGAGTTCGGCCTCGATGGTGTCGATCATGACGGCGCTCTACTTTTCCGCGCTCAGGCCCGAGGACCGTGTTGCCGTCAAACCGCATGCATCGCCAGTCTTTCACGCGATCCAGTATCTGATGGGCAACCAGAGCCGGGAGAAGATGGAAAACTTCCGCGGCTTCGGAGGTGTGCAGTCCTACCCGTCGCGCACCAAGGACAGCGACGACGTGGATTTTTCAACCGGCTCGGTCGGTCTGGGCGTTGCGATCACGTCCTTTGCCTCTCTGGTTCAGGACTACATTGCCGCCAAGCCGTGGGCGGCGGCGCGCCCGCTCGGGCGGATGATCGCGCTTGTCGGAGATGCGGAACTCGATGAAGGCAATGTCTACGAAGCCCTCCAGGAAGGCTGGAAAAACGATCTCAGAAACTGCTGGTGGATCATCGATTATAACCGGCAGTCGCTTGACGGCATCGTGCGCGAAGGCCTGTTCGACCGGGTGGAGAAAACATTCGATGCTTTCGGCTGGGATGTCGTGCGCGTGAAATACGGCGCTTTGCAGCGGGCTGCCTTCGCCGAACCCGGCGGTGGGCGACTGCGCGAATGGATCGATGCCTGTTCCAACCAGGACTACTCCGCCCTGACCTTCATGGGCGGCGCGATCTGGCGGCAGAGACTGATGGACGATCTCGGCGATCAGGGCGACGTCACCGCGCTGATCGACCGGCGCAGCGATGCGGAGCTTGCCGACCTGATGGAAAACCTGGGCGGCAACTGCACACAGACCATGGCCGAGGCGTTTGCAGCAATTGATCACGACCGGCCAACCTGCTTTCTCGCTTACACGGTCAAGGGGTGGGGGACACCGATTTCCGGCCACAAGGACAACCACGGCGGCCTGATGAACAAGGCCCAGATGCGCGACTGGCAGGCGCATATGGGTGTGCCGGAGGGAGAGGAATGGGAGCCGTTCGCCACGGTGGAAGACGTTCCGGCCCTGAAGGCGTTCCTCGATGGGGTTCCATTTTTCGCAAAGGGAACGCGGCGCTATTCCGACGCCCGGATCGACGTGCCCAGTATTGCCCTGCAGCCGGGAGGAGAGATCTCCACGCAAATGGCGTTCGGCAAGGTGCTCGATGATCTTTCCAAGGGGGACAGCAAACTCGCCGAGCGGATCGTCACGACGTCGCCGGATGTGACGGGGACGACAAATCTCGGTCCCTGGGTCAACCGGCGGAAGCTGTTCGCCCGCCACGCCATGGCCGATGCCTTCATCGAACATCGCATTCCGTCAACCGCCAAATGGGAGTTTACCCCGGACGGTCAGCATATCGAACTCGGCATCGCGGAAATGAACCTGTTCCTGCTGCTCGGGGCGGCGGGGCTGTCGCATTCGCTGTTCGGAGATCGCCTCATTCCGATCGGGACCGTTTACGATCCCTTTGTCTGCCGCGGCCTGGATGCCCTCAACTACGCCTGTTACCAGGATGCCAGGTTCATGATCGTCGGGACGCCGTCGGGGGCGACGCTGGCGCCGGAAGGCGGGGCGCACCAGTCGGTCGGCACGCCGCTGATCGGCATGAGCCAGGACGGGCTTGCGGCCTTCGAACCCGCCTTCGCGGACGAGCTTGCCGTGATCATGGAGTGGGCTTTCGACTATCTGCAGCGGGAAGGGGAAGGCGATCCGGACGAGCGGACCTGGTTGCGTGACGAAACGGGCGGCTCGGTCTATCTGCGCCTGTCGACCAACCCGATCGAGCAGCCCGTCAAGCGGGCCGACGAAGACTTTCGCCAGGGGGCGATCGACGGGGCCTATTGGCTGCGCAAACCCGGCCCGAACTGCGACGTCGTCATCGCTTATCAGGGTGTCGTCGCGCCGGAAGCGATAAAAGCCGCGGGGCAGCTCGCCGGCAACCGGCGGGACGTCGGCGTTCTGGCGGTCACATCTGCCGACAGGCTGAATGCCGGCTGGACCGCGGCGCAGCGGGCAAGATCGCGCGGCAATGCGGCCGCGATTTCGCATATCGAAAGGCTGACGGAGACGTTGCCGCAACACTGCAAGCTGATCACCGTCATCGACGGTCATCCGGCAACGCTTGCCTGGCTGGGCAGCGTCGCCGGCCACCAGACGATCCCGCTCGGCGTCGAGCATTTCGGTCAGACAGGCACGATCGGCGACCTCTACCGGCATTTCGGGATCGACGCGGACTCCATCATCGAGAAGGTCAACGGGCTGACCGCGGGCCGACGCATTTGAGTGGGTGCGCGCTTGATCCGGACGGCATCAGCGCTTGCCGCTCAAGCATTGCACAAGGGTTTGACGTGCCCATCAATCCGCAGCGTCCGCGTGGATGACCCAGGACGAACTGTCCATCCACAGTCCGGCATCATCCCTGGGAACGGCCTCGAAGAGACGATGGAGGTCGCTTTCTATGACGGCTTTCCTTGCTTGCGCTTCGGCTTCTGCAAGTCTGAAGATTTCTCCGGCCGGCCCAAGGGCGAGCTGGAAGGCGATCGCCTCCTCCACGGTCCGGCCCACCAGCACTTTGGCGTCGATCCTTTCGAAGCGAATGTTCCGGAAACCGGCAGCCTCCATGAGGGCGCGTGTCGCGGTTTCGTCGGCCATGGAAAACGGACCGGGACCACAGGAGGGCGCATTCGCGTCGGGCTGGGGCAGATGCGTCAGAAGGACCTCGCGGGCGGCGGAAAGCCAGGGGTTCGCGTCGCGGTCCCGCCACACGATATGCGTCAGGCGGCCCCCGGATTTCAAGGCCCTGCGCATGTTGCGCAGGCCCGCCACGGGATTGGAAAAGAACATCGTGCCGAAGCGCGCGAACACGTAGTCGAATTCGCCCCGGGGCAGGGACCTTTCGGCATCGCGGCAGGCGAAGCTGACGTTGCCGACCAGCATCTGTTCGGCGGCATGCCATGACTGGGCAACAAAGGCGGGCACGCAATCAATGCCGAGGACATGCCCGTCGTCACCTGTTCGTCCGGCGAGCGCGATGGCCGTGTCGCCGAAGCCGCAGCCGACATCCAGCACCCGATCTCCCCTGCGGATGGGCAGTGCGGGCATGATCGCCGCGCTGTGATGGCGCAGGCCGCCCACAAGGACATGCCGGTACTTCAGGAACTTCGGCGCCATCACCTCGATCCAGAAATCGACGATTGGCGTTGTTTCGGGACCGGATAAATGGTGAGGGGCCTGAAGGGCGTGTTTCGTCATGACTTTTTCCTCGGAGTGTAAATGCGTGTTGCGCTGGTTCAGGGCTTCGGCGCTGATGACTTGAGAAGGAATGACCTTGAAGGTCACGCGGTTCGTGCGCGGCGTTGCAGCACCCGGAAGGGGTTGGGCACCAGCATCGGCACGCGGGTCTGGTAGTCCCGGTAAGTCGCGCCGAATTCGCGGACCAGGGAGCGTTCTTCGAAATGAAGACCGATGAGGACATAGACGCTCATGGAGACGGCGAAAAACAAGTGGCCTGCGGTCATGTCGGGTGTTGCGAAGAAGACCAGAATGACGCCCAGTTGCATCGGATGGCGCACGAGCCTGTAGAGCATAGGTGTCTTGAAAACGGGCCGCGGTGCCGGAGCGCCGATGGCGCTCGCCCGGATCTGGCGCAAGCCGAAAAGCTCCCAGTGATCGATCAGGAAGGTGGACAGGAGCACCGTGATCAGGCCGGTGACAAAAACAGCATAAACCAGCAGAGCCCAAATGCCGTGTACCGACCAGATCGCGAACGGCATCGGTTTCCAGAACAGCATGAGAAGGGACAGGAAGGCAGCTGCCTGCAGCACATAGGTGCTGCGTTCCGCTTCTATGGGGATCAGTTTCGTCCACCGGTCCTTGAACCACTGACGGGCCATCAGGCTGTGAAAGAAGCCGAAAAGGAAGACAAGCAAAGCATTGATTGCAAGTGACGCCGGCAAATCGGACGGAACGCCGTCGTTGATCGCCTTCGGAACCGCGATGCCGAGCAGGAACCCGGCCATGTAAAGGAATGCGATATTGAAGAAAATATAGCAAAGGTTGCCGTAAAGCATCAGTCCGGGGCGTCTCATCCAAGGTCTCCATCTGCAAAGCGCCGCAGCTGCGGCAACCGCTGTGTTGATGTGACTTCAGATACGGTTTGAGCTTATTCCGCGATACTTCTGCAGATGTAGCAATGAGCTACGTATTGCGTAGTTAGGTCTCGTGTTCTAGAGGATATCCAGGAGGTCCGGCATGAAAAAATACGGCCAGTTCTGTCCCGTGGCAAAGGCGAGCGAGATCCTGGGCGATCCCTGGTCGATGCTGATCGTGCGCGAACTCCTGCTCGGGTCCAGTCGGTTTTCCAGCCTGCAGCGCGGCTTGCCGCGCATTTCACCGACCATCCTGAACAAGCGTCTGAAGGAGCTGGAAGCCTCCGGCGTCATCGTCAAGCGGCCGATCAGCGGCCAGCGCGGACATGACTATCGGCTGACGCCCGCCGGCAAGGAGCTGTCCGACGTTGTCCAGGCGCTGGCCGTGTGGGGAATGCGCTGGGCCCGGGACGAAATGGACGACGATGATCTGGATGTCACATTCCTGATGTTCGATATCCAGCGCAATCTCGCGCTCGACCAGCTGCCAGACGGGGAAACGGTGATCTGTTTCCAGTTTCCCGATCTGCAGGAGTTCGGAACCTGGTGGCTGATCTGCTCCGGCGGCGAAGTCGATCTCTGCTACCAGGATCCGGGCAAGGACGTGAACGCTTTCATCACGTCGCGGTCCCGCACGATGATGGAGGTCTGGATGGGAGACCGTCCGCTCTCGAGCGCGTTGAAAACCGACCAGATAAGCCTGGTCGGCGAAAGCGCCGTCTGCGCCCGGTTCGCCAAGTGGTTTCCGCTCTCAGAAGCCGCCGCGATCCCGCGTCCGTCCGAGAGCGAACGCGTTTAGCCGGGCGTACAGCCCAGTCAGGTCTCCGATGGTATCGGTGCATCGGGGTGGATCAGCTGCTCGCGTTTAAGATCCGACCACAGGCTGGCGGGTACCGGTGTTTCCAGAACCTCGACATTGGCCCTGACCTCGGCGGCACTCACGGCTCCGGGGATGACCGTCTTGACGCAGGGATGTCCGAGGACGAATTGAAGCGCGGCCGCGATCAGCGGCGTGTCGTGCGATTTGCAGACGGTGTCTATCCTGCGCACGCGTTCGAGGATCTCCGGCGGCGCATCAGCGTAGTTGTACTTGGCGCCCTCGACTGGACCGGTTGCCAGGATGCCGGAATTGTAGGGGCCGCCCAGGATGATGCCGACATCGCGTTTTTCACAAAGCGGCAGAAAACTCTCCAGAGCCTCCTGTTCCAGGAGCGTATACCGGCCGGCCAGCAGGAAGCCGTCGAAATCCCCGAGGCCGAGCAGCTTCTCGCAGACCTGCCATTCGTTCACACCCGCGCCGATGGCCGCGACGTCTCCGGCGTCCTTCAATTCGCATAAGGCCCTGTAGCCGCCGCCGTCGAACAGCTCCCTGACCTTGGCGTCGCTCTGTTCCTGTGAACCTTGCGAAAAGACGCAGACATCATGCACCAGCAGAATATCGGCGTTGCCGATTTTCATGCGTTCGCGGCTGGCTTCATAGCTGCGCATGACACCGTCATATGTGTAGTCGAACACGATCCGCTTCCGCGGCACGTTGACGAAGGCTTCCGGGGTAACTTCATGCGGCTCGCAATCAAGAAGAAGACGGCCGATTTTCGTCGAGAGCTGGACATTGTCCCTGCCGAACCTTGCCAGCGCCTCGCCGAACCTTCGTTCCGAAATCCCGAGCCCGTATTGAGGTGCCGTGTCGAAGTAGCGGATCCCGGCGTCAAACGCGGCCTGCAGGGCCGCCTGGGCGTCCGTTTCGGACACTTCACGGTAGAGATTGCCGAGGGGGGCTCCACCGAAACCCATTTTCGTAAGCGGGACCTGCCTTTTCGTGCGGCCGTTCAACAAGGTGGTGTCGGTTACCTTCATGCGGGGTTCCTGTATCAGCGGGACTGGAAAAGTTCCGGTCGGGTTTCGGCAAGCGCTTCGATGCGCGGCATCAATTGTCCGAGATGGTGACGCAGTGCGGCTTGTGCCGCGTCCGGGTCGCGGTTCTGAATGGCGTCGAAAACGGCCCGGTGTTCTTCCAGGGTTTCGACCGCGCGGCCGGGCGTGGGCAGCATCAGCATGCGTGCCCGCGTCACCTGCAGCGACACCAGCCGCGCGACCGCTTTCAGCCTCGGGTATCCCGTGAACAGCATCAGCAGTTCGTGAAACTCCTCGTCCGCCTGGTAGAATCCCAGGATGTCGCCATCTTCAATGAGAAGTGTCTGAAGCCGCATGTTCCTGTTGATCTGCGCGAACTGGTCTTCTGTCCGGTCCGAGGCAACCTTTGCGACGCTCGCCAGTTCCAGAGCCTGTCTCAGAAAAGAGCCTTCGCGGATATCATCCATCGAGAAATAGGCGACGCGGGTTCCCGATTGCGGGATGACGTCGACGAGGCCTTCGTTGGCAAGCCTTGCGATCGCTTCTGAAACGGGAGACCGCGACACGCCGAGTTTTTCGCAAATCGGTGCCTTGCGCAGCACTTCTCCCGGTCTGAACTGCAAGGACAGGATTGCTTCCTGGAGGGCCAGATAGACCTTCTGGGCAAGCGAGCCCTCGAACGCATTGATGTCCTGGAGCCGCGCCGCATCGATGTCGGTATTTGTCATGATCGCCTCTTGCTGACTAACATGTTAGTTGACAAGATCAGCAAGTCAAGATAGGTCGTGGGGAGAATAATGACCCACACACTTGAAGACCTTTGGTGCGGGAGAGGCGCGGTATGATCGGAAGCGGATTCATCAAGCTCAGGCCGGACGACAATGTCGTCATCGCCTTGCGACCGCTTCCCGCAGGCACGGAACTTGACGGAGTGTCTCGGGCTTTGAGCGGTCAGATCCAGCCGGGTCACAAGATCGCGTCTTCGGCAATTTCCAAGGGAGACAACGTCTATCGCTACGGTCAGGTCATCGGACAGGCGAAGACGGACATCCTGCCCGGAGAACACGTGCATTCGCATAATCTGGGCATGCAGGACCACAGTCTGCAGACACATGAATTCGCCTCGCACAATACGCCGTTGCCGGGGATCGACCATTTAAGAACGTTTCTTGGATACAGGCGCGCCGACGGACGCACCGGCACGCGCAATTATCTCGGCATTCTCACCTCGGTGAATTGTTCGGGGTCCGTCGCCCAGTTCATCGCGGAGGCGGCCGAGAAAAACGGGCTTCTCGACCGGTTCCCGAACGTGGATGGTATCGTGCCGATCGTGCACGGGACCGGCTGCGGCATGTCGGGTGAAAACGAAGGATACGCGGCGCTCTTCCGGACGCTGTCAGGCTACGCACAGCACCCGAATTTCGGCGGCATCCTCCTGATCGGCCTCGGCTGCGAGGTCATGCAGATTTCCGATCTTGTCGGCGGACGCCCGATCCGGGCGGACGGCGCCCTGCGCTACATGACCATTCAGCACGAGGGCGGTACGCGCAGGACCATCGAGAAGGGGCTTGAGGAACTCGAGGGGATCGCCGGAATTGCCAACAAGGTGGCGCGGAGCCCCGCGCCGATAAGCGATATCACGGTGGGCATGCAATGCGGTGGCTCCGACGGCTATTCCGGCATCACGGCCAATCCCGCGCTCGGGTTTGCCTCGGACCTGATCGTGCGTCACGGCGGCACCACAATCCTGTCTGAGACGCCCGAGATCTACGGCGCGGAGCACCTGTTGACCCGCCGGGCTCAATCGCGGGATATCGGCGAAAAGCTGCTGGAGCGCATCCGATGGTGGGAGGAGTACACCACCCGGCACGGCGGTGAAATGGACAACAATCCAAGCCCGGGAAACAAGCGCGGCGGCCTGACGACGATCCTTGAAAAGTCTCTGGGGGCTGTTGCAAAGGGCGGGACTGCGCCGCTCGCCGGCGTTTACGAGTTTGCCGAACCGGTCGACCGGAAGGGCTTCGTTTTCATGGACAGCCCCGGTTTCGACCCGTGTTCGGTGACAGGACAAGTGGCGTCGGGATCAAACCTGGTCGTGTTCACCACCGGACGGGGATCCGTCTCCGGCTACAAGCCGACGCCGTGCATCAAGCTGGCGACGAACTCGGACATGTACCGACGCATGTCCGAGGACATGGATCTCAATTGCGGCGACATCGTCACGGACGGTGTGACCATCGAGCAAAAGGGCGAGGAACTGTTCGAACTGCTGCTTCGCGTCGCATCGGGCGAACACACGAAAAGCGAGGAACTCGGCTTTGGCGGTGTCGAGTTCGTTCCCTGGCAAATTGGAGCGGTGATGTGAGGCGTCTTGAGGGGAAAACCATCCTGATCACCGCTGCGGGTCAGGGCATGGGAAGAGCGAGCGCAATCGCCTGTGCGGCGGAAGGTGCGAAGGTCATCGCAACGGACAAGAACGTGGAGCTGCTGGACGGCCTCGACGGGATCGAGACCCACGGGCTCGACGTGACCGACGGCACCGCGATCAATCAATTCGTTGCGTCCCTTCCCGACCTCGACGGCCTGTTTAACGTCGCGGGCATGGTGCATCACGGCACCCTGCTGGACGTGACCGACGAGGACTGGGAGCGCGGTTTCGATCTGAATGTGACATCCATGATGAAGCTGACGCGCGCCTGCCTGCCGGGCATGCTGCGGCAGGCGGAAAAAACCGGTTCGGCCTCGATCGTCAACATGTCCTCCATGGCCAGTTCCATAAAGGGATTTCCGGTCAGGACGCTTTACGGGGCATCCAAGGCTGCCGTGATCGGTCTGACCAAGGGCATCGCCGCTGATTTCGTCACCAAGGGCATCCGTTGCAATGCGCTTTGTCCGGGTACGGTCGACACGCCGTCCCTTCGCGGGCGGATTGCCTCTGCTCCGGATCCGGTGCAGGCCGAAAAGGATTTCATCGCGCGACAGCCGATGCGGCGGCTGGCACAGGTTGCGGACATCACACCCATGGCGATCTACCTGCTTTCGGACGAAAGCCAGTTCGTGACCGGACAGGCACTGGCGGTTGATGGCGGCGTCACGATCTGAAAAAACGACGGCGCGTGATGCACGCCCCTGTCCTTTCGAATACGTACCGGAATCCGGTGATGCGGGCTTCTTCCGGCAAGGCGCATCCCATATGAATGACCCGGCGCTTGCAGCCGTCCGTTGCGGTTGACCGGCAGACCACTGGCGAAACGAGAGAACTGACACATGAAATTGCTGCGTTACGGCCCGGCAGGGCAAGAAAAACCCGGATTGCTCGACGACGACGGACATGTGCGCGACCTTTCCGCACACGTGACCGATATTTCCGGCGACAGCCTGCTGCCGGAGAAGGTGGCGCAGCTGAAAGGCCTCGATGCAAGCAGCCTACCCCTTGTTCCGGGGCAGCCCCAGGAGGATCTCAGGCTGGGACCGTGTGTCGGCAGCGTCGGCAAGTTCATTTGCATCGGCCTGAACTATGCCGACCATGCTGCCGAGTCGGGACTGGATGTGCCGCCTGAACCCGTCGTTTTCGGAAAGTGGACCTCCGCAATCGTCGGCCCCGACGATGATGTCGAGATTCCGCGCGGCTCGGAAAAGACGGATTGGGAAGTCGAGCTCGGTGTGGTGATCGGCAAGGGCGGCAAATATATCGCGGAAGCAGACGCCTTGCAGCATGTTGCCGGTTTCTGCGTCATCAACGACGTTTCGGAACGCGACTTCCAGCTGAACCGGGCAGGGACCTGGGACAAGGGGAAGGGCAGCGACACCTTCGGACCGCTCGGGCCCTGGCTCGTGACGCCGGACGAAGTCGGTGATTTCGATCAGCTTGCCATGTGGCTCGAGGTTGACGGCCACCGGTATCAGAACGGCTCGACGTCGACCATGGTGTACAAGGTTCCACACCTGATCAGTTACTGCAGCCGCTTCATGAGCCTGCAGCCGGGCGACGTGATCTCGACCGGAACCCCTCCGGGTGTCGGCATGGGTCAGAAGCCGCCGGTCTATCTCAAGGGCGGTGAAGTCATGCGTCTTGGTATCGAAAAACTCGGCACCCAGACCCAGAACGTCAAGACCGCCTGATACCAGGGTCCGGCGTCACTTGGTCTCGGCGACATAGACGCCGTCCCAGTTTGCAGGGGGCGGTGTCTTCTTGAAATTCTCGATCCTTGCCCGGAACGTCGCGGCGAGCCTTGCCAGTTCGCCGTCCCCCGCCTCCGAGATTTCCAGGCAACGGGCCAGTGCAGCGTCCCAATCCTGATTGCGGTAGTGGCGCAGCATGTCTTCAAAGCTTGCCTTGCCGGCCGCAAATGTCTGGTTCAGCGCCATGTCGACGTCCCCCAGAAGGCAGAAAATGCGCTCCGGTTCCTGCTTGCCCTTGACCCGAATGAGATCGGCCTCAACAAGTGCAAACAGATCGCTGACCCTCTCCGCAGTGCTGTTTCCGATCAGGATGGTGACGCCGTATACCTTGGTCTGTCCTTCGAGCCTTGACGCGAGATTGACGGAATCGCCGAGCACCGAGTAGTCGAAGCGGAACTCGGAACCCATGTTCCCGACAACACAGTCACCGGTGTTTATCCCGACCCCGATGTTGAGAGGGAAGAACTCCTGCCCGTCCGCCCGGGCTTCCCGCATCCGTTCCTCGTTGAGCGTGCGCATGCGATTGACCATGACCAGGGCTGCCTCGCAGGCGTGGATTTCCTGACTATCGTCGTCTAGCGGCGCGTTCCAGAAGGCCATGATCGCATCGCCCATGTATTTGTCGATGGTTCCGCGCTTTTCCATGATGCCGTTGGACAAAGGCGTCAGAAAGCGGTTCATCAGGCTGGTCAGCCCCTGCGGGTTCGACGCGAAGCTTTCCGAGATGTTGGTGAAGTTGCGGACATCGGAAAACAGCACGGTGGTCCGCCGCCTTGCGCCACCGAGTGTGAGGTTCTCCGGATTCCGCGCGATCTGTTCGACATAGTCCGGCGCAAGGTACTGTGAGAATGCCGACCTGATTTCCTGTCTCTGGATCTCTTCCCTGCGATAGTTGATGAAGACGAGCAGGATATAGACGCTCAGGCTTGCAAACAGCGGATAGCCTGCGTCCAGGAGAAGCTGTTCACTGGAAAAGAAGTACCAACTGCCCGCGGCCCAGCTCGCCGCCAGCACAAAGCCGAAGACGAGCACCGGAAGGGCGCCGAGAATTGGCACGAGCAGAAGTGTCAGGAGCGACAGGACCGTTGTCGCGACAAGTTCTGCGCCCAATGCGTAGTTCGGCCGCGTCAGAAAGGACTGACTGAGAATATTCTCCAGTATCTGCGCATGTACTTCGACACCGGGCATTGCCGGGTTGACGGGTGTCGCCTTCAGATCCAGCAGGCCGGTCGCCGATGTGCCGAACAGGATCAGGTGGTTCCGGATCCTTGAGGCGTCGAACGTGCCTTTGGCAATATCGGCCGCGGAGATGAAACGTTGCGGATTGGATGGCGTATAGTGAACCCAGATCCGTCCGTTCCTGTCAGTCGGCACCTCAACACCGCCGACCACGACCGCGCTGATACCGGCTTCGTTGCTTTTCACCGCGAAGGCATTTTGCCCGGTTGCGACGCGCAGCAATTCCACGCTGAGAGCGGGGTGGACCTTGCCTTCGACAACCACTGTCAGGGCTGCGCGCCGCACGATGCCGTCGGGATCGGGATAGATGGAAAACAATCCCTTTCCGGTCGCGGCGTCTTCCAGGAGAGGAATGTTTCTCAGCAGCTTCGGATATTCGAACATGAACGCCGTGGGATCCGGGCCGAGGAGAGCAACCGGTGTTTGCGGCTGCTCCGGCCGGTCCGCCGTTATGAAATCGACGCCGCCCGCCTGGCCGACAACCACGCGCACCCGGCGCATGGCATCGCTCATTGCCTTGTCCGTGGACGGCAGGGCAGCCAGTTCCCCGAGCGCCGCCTCGCTCAGGCCGCGAATGGTCTTGCCATACTGATCCGGAGAGAGCCGATCGGGTTCCGCAAAGACAACGTCGAAGGCGACCGCGATACCGCCTGCCTGCGCGATGTTGTTCAGGATGTCAGCCATGGTTGTGCGCGCCCAGGGCCATTGACCGAGTTGCGCGAGACTTTTCTCGTCGATGTCAACGATCGTGACGGGAACGTCCTCATACACACGCGGCTTGAGCACCTGATAGAAATCGAAAGTCTTGAGGCGAACGAGTTCCACGACGAACGGGTCGAGAAGACGCACCCCGAGCAAGACGATCAGCAATACAAACGCCGAAAGGCGCGCGACGCCGAAAACGGAATTCAGTTTTCGGATCAGCTGTTTCATCGAATGTCGGAAAGCATCGGCAGGCGTGCCCGGCAGACTTCCGAGGCAGGTTCAGGAAACAATCGTGTCCGGTGTCTGGGCACCGTCATCGGAAAAGACAAAATCAATAATTCCTCCCGCATCGACTGATTGCAGCACGGCCACGTCCCGGAATTCCGACGGGCCGCCAGAGCCGTCACGATCGACGCTGACGACCGCGTCTGCGCCTTCCTGTTCAACCTTCACGTAGTCGCCGATAGTCCCGGAGCTGAAGTTGGCGTCCAGCAGGCCCGACAGATCGAGCCTGTCCTCACCGCTGTCGAAATCGACTATGACATCTGCGAAATCATCGTGTGAAAGGATAAAGGTGTCTGCACCGCCGCCGCCGATCAGGGTATCAAGCCCGGCGCCGCCATCCAGTTCTTCTGCCAGTTCGCTTCCGATCAAAAGATCATCGCCGGCACCGCCGATCGCCTTTTCGATCACGGTTCCATGCGCGATGCCGATGTTGTTCGTCATGCCGTTTGCTGACGATAGGGCACCCGGGTTCAGGTTCAGGATTGCAGGCGTGTCCCAGCCGGAAAAGTCGAGGATGTCCGAGCCGTCCGCGTCGTAGATTGCAAGAACCGGGTTTGCATTGGCGGTGAAGTCGTAGATCGATCCGGTTTCGGAACTGTTGAAGCCGTATGTGGTGTCGCCAGCGCGGGTTTGCGAGCCGGCGCCATATGCAAGCTGGATCGCGGAAATGTCTTCCACCATCGGCGTTTGCGCATAGGTCCAGTCGCCCTGTTCGTTCCACCAGTCCGAGCCAACGCGGTCTGCCGTTACCGATGACATGATGCTTTGAAGCTGGGAGACCGTCTCAGGGGTATGTTCGAGCCCGAGCGCGTGCCCGACCTCGTGCATCAGAACCTGGAATGCGAACGTGCCGGGTGCGAAGCCATCCCCGCCGATTGCCTCCGCGTTGGTGACGATCGTACTGCCTGTCCGGGTTACGAATGTCTCTGCGGAAGAAATTTCCGACGAGTGCAAAAAGCGGACTGTAGCCGGCTCACCATCTCCGGCCGGGGCGATTTTCAAACCTGAGACATCTGCCCAAACAGACAAGGCGGCGACCGCTGCCATCTGCTGTGCGGGGGTGTAGGCCGACAATCCGGACCCGGTTTGGTTTGCTGCCGGGAAAGCGTAGGTTACGGTCGGCACGGCGAGTGTATTTCCAAGCGTGACCGCATTCCCGATCGGACCCGTGAAGGTTTGCTGGACTTCAGGACCTTGACCCGTCTGATCCGCGACGGGAACGAAATTCAAACCCGCGCTATTAGCGCCAATGCCGGTACCGGTCACGACAACGGACGCAATGGCCGTTGCGAAACCGCCATTGCCGTCAGCGACCGTGTACTGAAAACTGTCCGTGATTATCTGTCCGTCTGCAAGGAAATCGAAAGCATTGCCGGTGTCATAGATGACCATGCCGTTTTCAATTGTTAAGCTGGCGTCGAACAGACTGCGCTCGGAGACGCTTGCCAGAGAAATCGTGTCGCCATCCGAATCCGAGGCGTTTTCCAGGAAGCGCTCGGCGTCGTAACTGGTTGTTCCGCCCGCAAGCACTTGTGAACCGACGATGCCGGCCGTGCCGATTGCAAGCCGCGCGCCGACGATGCCGCCGTCCGTTTCGTCGAAGCTTCCGACATTGAAGCGTATCGTGTAGTCGCCCGGCGTTTCAATGGCGAGGCTCAGGTTCTGTGGTTCTGCGGTGGCCCTGAACGGCAGCATCTCGGAAAACACGGCTTCGATCTCACCGGTATCCTGGTTGATCAGGTCTGCCGTTATCACCGCCGCGTCGCCAGTGCCGATCGACTTGCCTGCAAAAACGCGATACTCGAACTCGACAAGGTCACCTGCAAACGCAAAGAACACGTCGCTTTCCAGCGACGGGCCGAATGCAGTTCCGATATCCGGTCCATCCCGGAAACTATCAAGCAAGCCGGAGAACCGGATATCGGCAACGCGCAGGTCACCGGGGATCAGCGCACCGGACTGGTCAATGTCGAACGAGAATGAGTAGCGGGACGCTATGGTCTCGCCGTTGGGGCCTTCCTGCGGACCGGTGATCTGCTGCCAGCCCGCGTAGCCGTCTTCGAAGCCGCTGTTGGGCGTGGCGTTCGATACGAGCTCAAAGTCTTCCGCGACCGGAGCGTCGTTGATACCCTGAACCGTTATGGTGACCGTTGCCGGGTTCTCCGATACGAGTCCAGTGCTGTCCACGGCGGTGTACTGAAACGAGATCTCCTGCGTCGTATTGGCGCTGAGGCCGTCGAACGCACCGTTGGTGTCGAATGTGAATGTCCCGTCTTCGGACACATCAAGAAGGCCGATTGACGGTTCGGACAAGGTGAACAATGAAATCGTGTCGCCTTCATCCGGGTCGTAGCCAAGGAATGGTGCCGTAATGCTGCCGTTTGCCGCAACCGTCAGGTCGATGTCGAAGACCAGTGGCGCATCCGCGACCGGCTGGATGAAAATTGGCAACTCCGCCTCAACGGATTGCTGGCCAACGACAACCGTCAGATCGAGTCCCCCGGTTTCGCTGTTCGGTGTCGGGGTATAGCTTATGGTCGCAAGGGCGGCATTGATATCCGTTTCGCGACCGGAGAACGTAACCACCTCGTCGTCGGTGCCGTCTCCTTCCAGAAAGGTCAACCCTGTAATCTGAGCCAGTGTGACGGTCGATCTCGCCACGATCGTGACGGTTGCGATACCATTGCCGGGAATCTCAACATTCAACCCGCTGAAGACGAACGGCTGGTCTTCGGGTGTCGTCAGATTGGGGGGCAGGATCAGCGCAAGGCTGTTGTCTTCGACCGGAAGCACCGAGCTATCGTCGATCTGTTGCTGCAGATTGTTCGAAGGGGGCGACGCATCCCGAAGCGCGGGGCCGGAGCGGTCACGGTCGCCGATGCCGGATGGCCCGTCATTGCTGAGGCCGCTGCTGCCGTCACCAAGTGGAGACAGGTCCGGATCGGACAGTTCCGGCACCGGGCCGCCGTTCAGTTCGTTGGCGCCTGAATCGGTGCTGCCGGGACCGCCGGGGGCCTGGGAGCCGTCCGGGCCTGTGTCATTGGGGTTCTGCTGACCGAGGCCAGCGGCACCGTAGGCACCATAGGCCTGCTGCAGTTGTCCTTCGGCGGCGGCGAATTCGGACGGCGTCCTGGGTGTTATGATCGGAACCGTTCCGGGCGCGGTGACAAGAAACGTTGAATCGGTCGTATTCACGGTTCCGATCAGCTGGCCGGTCACCTTGTCGAACAGCTGATAGAACCCGAGTTGCCCACCCGGATCCAGCGCAAGCGCAAATCGCGTCGCCCCATCCAGCGTGCTGATGTCGACGATGGGTGTCGTTCCTCGAATGCCCATCGTTGCCGTCGGCGTTTCGATTCGCATGTCGCCGGTGGGAGCGACCTGTCCGGTTACGAAAACGAAGCTTCCCTGGACCAGGTTCATAACCATGGAGTTCCCCGACCCGCCTGGCGCGTAGACAAGTTCGTCCAGAACCATGCGGGCGTCCGCCGACAGGGTGAAGAGTGTTTCGTCCAGGAACACTATGACGAGAGAGGAATTTCCGGCTGTCTGAACCACATCGCCCTGGAAGACTGTGTCGCCCGAAGAAAGCGTGACAGTCGTTCCGTCCGTCCGCAGCGCGGTTGCTGACCCTTCCGCAGACTGAACATTTCCGATTGGAGTGCCTGCACTTCCGGCGCCGGCCTGTGCATATTGGCCAGGTGCCTGCGCCCCTGCCAGCCGTTCGACGGTGTCGCCCCTCAACACCGCCCCTTCAACGGTTTCGAGATCCTGCAGATGCGCTTGTGCGAAGTAATTAAGGATCGTCAGGGTCCCGTGATCATCATGCTGGATCACAAGATCAGGGCCTTGCCTCGCGTAATTTCCGCGAAACAACAGAGCTGAATCCTGAATTCGAGGCAGGCCATTAGCCGCGTCGACAACCGCACTATTTTCAGTTTCCGTAAATGTAATTCCGGAACTCGGAATGCTAGTCACGACACATGCTCATCAGCAGGATTAACAAAAGCGCGAAAACGGACAGCAATAGATTTAATTTTTGTTTAACACTTTTTTAACAAAAAGTCTTTGCCGTGTCCAAATAAACTGCGCTATGGTTATTGAGTGGGCAGGATTAATTACGGACTTGGAGGAATGTCGGTCTTAAAATTCCGCAGAGTAATTCGTTCGGAGTGGGGAAAATGCCTGGTTAAAATTGTCAGTGCATTTTTGGTTTGGTGGTATGATTAATTTTTTGCAATCTAAAATTGCAATTGTTGTGAAGAGCGTCAATTTTCTTCTTCGGCCCAACGCCGGGTTCCTTGAATCCCGCGTTCTGGTCTTGCCGCTGGTCCTCGCAAGCCCCGTTTTCACGCCTGCATATGCGCTGACACTGGATGAAGCCATCTCACAGGCGGTGACCACGAACCCGCAGGTCCTTGCTGCTGCCGCCAACCGCCGCTCGGTCGCTTCCGAATATGATCAGGCACTGGGTGCCTATCTGCCGACAGTCGACCTCGAAGCCTCCTTCGGTGCACAGTATATCGACCGTCCCAACTCGCTTGAAGTGACCGATAACCGGGAGTGGCGCAATGCCCGTGAGGCGACGCTGGTCGCCAGACAGGTCTTTTTCGACGGCTTTGCGCGTGCAAACGAAATTTATCGGCAATCAGCGCGTATCGACGGTTCCGCCGCCCGGGTAATGGAGCGTGCGGAGCTGACCGGGCTCGATGCGGCCGAGGCCTTTCTCGACGTCTTCCGGCATCACCGGATCCTGCGCGCCGCCGATGACAATATCCGCGAGCACGTGCGGCTGCTCGGCATCGTGCGCACCAAGGTTCAGGGCGGTTCCGCGACGGAGAGTGAACTGCGGCAGGCGGAAGAGCGGGTTGCCGCGGTTCATGCGGTGCGTGCGGACGTCCTGCGGGAGCTGGGTGCGGCGAATGCGCGGTTCCAAAGTGTCATCGGCATTGCGCCGCCAGCTCTCGAGGCACCACGTCATCCGAGATCTGTGCCGAAGTCGCAGGCCAGCGCGATCGCAACCGCACGCAACAATCATCCGTCGCTCAAGGCCGGCTCCGCAGACGTGGATGCTGCAACGGCAGATTATGACAAGTCCCAAGCGCCGTTCCTGCCGAGCCTGGGCGTGGAGGGACTGGCCTCGGTCGGCGAGGATCTGGACGGGACACCGGGACGGAACAACGAGTTTGCCGTTCGCATGACCATGTCGTGGAACCTGTTCAACGGAACGATCGACACCAATCGGCGGCGGCAGCTGAGCGAAAAGGTGACGGAAAGCAAGATGCAGCTCGATCAGCTGCGGCGCACGGTCGACGAGACCGTCCGCAGGTCGTGGAGCGACATCGTTGCCAATGACATCCGTCTGAAGGCCTTGCGCGATCAGACGGTTGCGGCCGAAGCCGTGATCGAGAGCTATGAAAAGGAATACGAGGCAGGCCTCCGCGATCTTCTGGATCTGCTGATCGCACAGAATTCGGCCTTTACCGCACGTGTTCAACTGATCAGTTCAGAAACCATATCCGTGTTTTCCCGCTATCGACTGCTGGCATCCACGGGCAGTCTGCTGGCCTCCGTTGGCGTAGCCGCGCCACCGGAAGGCGCGCCCGGGTCGGACGACGTGCCCTGGTTTGTCGGATCCAGGGGACTGATCGAACCACTGCGCAAGTGGTGAGGCGGCCGCGGTGGACGGAGTTGACAAAACGATCCACTTCGATGCGTCCGACACCTCGGACGACACACATGACATCGGGCATGCAGCCAAGGCCGGATCGCAAGAGACGTCAAACGGACTTGTGGATGCGCTGATCCGGATTGCTCGATTCCACGGCATCGTTGCGAACAGGGCTGAATTGTTGCGCGGACTTCCGGCGTCTCCGGCCGGTTTGTCAGTCAAGCACCTTGAGGCTGCAGCGCAGCGGCTCGGCCTGTCGGTGCGGGTGGATCAGATGGACGCAAGATCCATCCCTGCCGTAACGCTTCCCGTCATCGTCCTGACAGAGGAAAAGCCCGCCTTCGTGGTCGAAAGGATCGACCAGCGCGAAGGAACTGCCCGGGCCTGGTCGGCCGCGTTTTCCGAAGGAGAACGGACGCTTCCGCTTGCAGATTTTTCCGGGTCGAAGCATCCGGTCGTCGTGTTCGTCAGTGTCATGGCGCGCAGCCGCTCGCCGGAAGACCGGACCGAGACGCCGAAGGACTGGTTCTGGTCTGCCGTGCGCCGGTTCTGGCCAAGCTACACGCAAGTTGTGATCGCCGCCCTGATCGGCAACCTGCTCGGGCTCGCCAGTCCGCTCTTCATCATGAATGTCTACGACCGGGTGATCCCCAACCTGGCCATTCCGACGCTCTGGGTGCTGACGCTGGGCGTGCTCATCGCGTTTCTGTTCGATTTCATCTTCAAGATGCTGCGCATGAAGATCGTCGATGAAACCGGACGGCGTGTCGACATGGCCGTCGCCGGACGCATGTTCGACCATTTCCTACGATTGAAGATGATCGCGCGGCCACCATCAACCGGCGGGGTTGCCAACCAGGTTCGCGATCTCGATTCCGTGCGCGATGCGCTGACATCTTCCACGGTCATCGCGGCGACCGATTTCCTGTTCATCGGCATATTCGTCTGGGTCATGTGGCTTCTGGTCGGACCGCTCGCCCTTGTGCCCGCGATTGCGGTGCCGGTCGTCATCGCGGTGACGGGCCTTGTCCAGTTTCCCCTGTCGCGGGCACTTGCAGAGAGCCAGCAGGACGCAGCGCGCCGGCAATCCATTCTGGTGGAGACGGTTTCTTCGCTCGAGACGATCAAGGTCAGCGGCGGGGAGAGCTGGTTCCGGCGTTTATGGGACCGTGCCGTTGCCGCCGCCAGCCGGTCGACCACGACAGCCCGCTACTGGGCCAATGTCGCCTCCTCCTTCACGGGCGTCGTGTTCCAGCTCGTGTCGATTACCATCGTCGTCTGGGGCGTATTCCTTGTCCTCGACGGCCTGATCACAATCGGCGCGCTGATCGCCGCGAACATCCTCGCAGGCCGGGTGCTCGCTCCCCTGAACAACATTGCGCAGACGCTGGCCCGCCTTCTGCACGCGCGAAGCGCCTTGAGGAGCCTGGACGGCCTCATGAAATCCGAAACCGAGAGCGGCTACACCGCCCGGGATATTTCCGGGTTCGGGAAGACCGGGATCGCCTTCCAGAGCGTGTCGCTGCACTATCCCGGGAACTCGGTTCCGGCGCTTGAGAACATCAGCTTTTCCACCGAACCGGGTGAGAAGATCGGCGTGATCGGACGCGTCGGATCCGGAAAGAGCTCGCTTGTGCGCATCCTGGCCGGTCTTTATGAGCCGGATGCGGGAACCTATCTCCTCGGTGGCATCGACACACGGCAATTCTCGGCAGCCGATCTCAGGTCGATGGTCGGGCTGTGCCTGCAGGACGCGGATCTGTTTACCGGCACACTCCGGGAGAACATCCTGATCGGCGCTCCCTATGCATCGGCAGCCGCGCTTGAACGTGCGGTCGAACTCGCCGGGGTCAATTTCTTCGCCGCGCGCCACCCGGACGGTCTCGACATGCATATCGAGGAACGGGGGCGCAGCCTGTCGGGCGGGCAAAGGCAGGCGGTCGCCCTGGCGCGATGTCTTGTCAGATCGCCGCGGATCATCTGCCTGGACGAGCCCACGGCCTATCTCGACATCATGTCGGAACGACAACTTTGCGACCGGCTGCGGCAGATCGCGGATGACGGCATCACGCTGTTTGTGGCCACCCATCGCGACGGGCCGTTGGATCTCGTCGACCGCATTCTTTTGCTGGACAAGGGCAAGCTGCTGATGGACGGCGCGAAGGATGTGGTCGTCGCCCGGCTGAAGGCGGGTGCGAAGGCCGGCTACCAGTCGCAGGCATCCGGTACGGGGGGCGGCCATGTCCCGGGTTGAGGAGACATTTGCCAACGACGTGCGCGAGGCTCTGGCCCGCCGGACCAACACCGGTGTCTGGGCGCTTCTGTTCGCGGTGCTTCTGCTGCTCGGTGCCTTCATTGCCTGGGCCTATCTTGCGGAAATAGAAGAAGTCACGACAGGCGACGGCCGTGTCATCCCGTCCAGCCAGATCCAGGTGGTGGAATCTCTTGAAGGCGGGCTGGTCGCGGAAATCTTCGTCAAGGAGGGCGATGTTGTCGACGCAGGCGAACCGCTCGTCCGGATCGACGATACCGATTTCGCCGCCGATCTCGGTGAATTGCAGAAGCAGCGCAGCGCGCTGTTCATCCGCGCCCGCAGGCTGGACGCCGAAGCGCAGGGAACGGGCCTTGATCTGACGGGTGGCGGTTTCGATCAACTGGCAGCTGCCCGCGAGATGGCACTCTTCAACGCACGCGCCACCGCGCTGAAGCAGGAACTTTCGGTCATCGAGCAGCAGCTTTCCCAGCGCCGGCTTGAAAAGGTGGAACTGGAAACGCGGCTCAAGAGCCTCCGGCTGTCCGCCGAACTCCTGAACGAGGAACTTGCAAGTGCGCGGAACCTGTCGGCCGCAGGCGCCTATCCGAAGATGGACCTGCTTCGCCTCGAACGTGAAGCACAGGGCGGCACGCTGGAGGTCGAGCTTGTGAACGCCTCTATTCCCAGGTCTGAGGCAGCCATCACCGAGGCGGCCGCGCGCCTCGAAAGCGCCGTACTCGGCTTCCGGGCACGGGCCCACGAGGACCTGACCCGGACGCTCAACGAGCTGACGATCCTCGACGAAACGATCAAATCCGCGCAAGACAAGGTCCGCCGCACGGTGCTCCGGGCACCGGTGCGCGGGATCATCAACAAGTTCTCCGTTGCAACCATCGGGGCAGTGGTTTCGCCCGGGGAGAGCCTTTCGGAAATCGTGCCACTGGACGACAGCCTCCTGATCGAGGCGCAGATCCGTCCGCAGGACGTTGCCTTCCTCTTTCCCGGACAGCCGGCACGGGTCCGGGTGACCGCCTATGACTTCACCGTCTATGGCGACCTGCCCGGTGTTGTCGAACGGATCGGTGCGGACACGATCACCAACGAAGAGGGAACCACGTTCTACAGGGTGATCCTGCGGACCGAGCGCAACTGGCTCGGCTCGGAAAGCAAACGTTTACCAATAATCCCGGGAATGGTGGTGAGCGCATCGATCTTAACCGGGAATAAAACCGTTCTCGACTACCTCTTGAAGCCGATCATCAAGGCGCGTTCGGAAGCTTTACGGGAACGATAACGGAGCATCGGCGTGCCTGAACGGGGCAGACGTCGATGCGGTATGGTTCCGGGCTCTGGAGAGGGCTCGCAGTCTTGTTTTTCTTCTGTTTGGTGTTTGCAGCCGGAGCACAGGCGTCCGAGCTGACACGTCTGGCCGACATCTCCCGGATCATCTCACACAATGGACAGGGCGTGCACGCGAATGTGCAGCGGGTGCCCTTGGCGGCAACCCATGCCGGGCTTGATTTCAATCGCCGGTCCGATACGACGCTTGCGCGGCGCTGGGGCATGTCAAGGCCGAGGCTGGAAGCCGAAGCGGACTGGCTTGCCTCCTGTTCACGCGGGGCCTGCCGGGACAGGCGGATCGAACCGTGGATGAAGGCCGTTGCCGTCATCAGGGCCACCCCCAGAAAGTCTCGGCCTGCACGTGTTCAGGCACTTCTGTCCCGCCGTATCCACTATGTCAGCGACCTGGCCATCGACGACCACTGGGCCAATCCGCTTGCAACGCTGCTCGGCCGGGCAGGCGATTGCGAAGACCACGCGCTTTTGAAGCGCGCCATGCTGATGGCCGCCGGGTTCAGCGACGCGGAGGTGCCGCTTCTCGTGCTGGAGACTGCGAAGGGCCAGGGCCACATGACGCTGCTGGTCGCCCAATCAGATCATGCGCTGGTCCTCGACAACCGCTTCCGCAGCCCGGTGCGGCTGGGTTCCCTGGGCAAGGACAGGATTGTCGCGGTCGCATCAGGTGCAGGCTATTTCGTCGCCAGATGAACCGGCCGTTTCGCGTTGGGCGTCCGAAGCAGGTTGCCCGGCGCGCTGGAGGAGACGCGGATTTCCTCTGGCCGATCAGAGCCCCGGAAACAGCATCGAAGGCATGAGGGTGTTGCACCGGATATGCGGCAGCCAATGCATGGTAGTCTGCTGGAACGTCAGTCGAACATCGCGTTTGGAATCATCAGCGCCAGATCAGGAAAGGCGACGACGAGCGCGAGTGTTGCGATCATGGCCAGCCAGAATGGCATGATACCCGCGAAGATGGTCTCGATCGGAACGTCCGGAACCACGCTTTTCACAATGAAGACGTTGACGCCGACCGGTGGGGATATCAGCCCCATCTCCAGAACAATCACCATGACAACGCCCAGCCAGATGGGATCAAACCCGAGGCCGGTCACGAGGGGAAAGACGATGGGCAAGGTGATGACCAGCAAGGAGAGGCCCTCGATGAACATGCCCAGAATGACGTAGCCGAGCAGGATCAGGAACAGGGTCCCGTAGGTGCCGAGCGAAAGCCCCGTCATGCCGTCGGCGATCGTCGCCGGCAGATGGGACAGTGCGACGAAGGGCGCAAACACATTCGCCCCGACGAGAATGAAAAAGGCCATTCCCGTCGTTTTCAGCGTCTCGGCACTGATCTGATAGAGCGCCGGGAAGGTGCATTTGCGCCTCAGGATCAGCATGATGAAGGCAAAGAAGGCGCCTGCGCCGGCCGCTTCGACCGGTGTGAAGAAACCGGTATAGATGCCGCCGATCGTGATCAGGATGATCACGCCGATCCCGGTCGCGCGGAACAGGCTGACCAGTTTGTCGCGCAGGCCGAAGCGAGGCCCGCGGGGGCCTTCCTCCGGCCGCATCAGCGTTACGATCGCGATTGCCAGCAGGAACATGGAGGTCAGCAGGAGACCGGGCAGGACCCCCGCCATGAATAGACGGCCGATCGACTGTTCCGTCAGGATCGCGTAGATCACAAACCCGGTCGAAGGAGGAATGAGTATTCCGAGCGTGCCGCCGGCCGCGATCGACCCTGTCGCGAGCCTTGCCCCGTAGTTGAACCGGCGCATCTCCGGATAAGCCACCTTGCCCATCGTGACGGCCGAGGCGATGGACGAGCCGGACAGGGCGGCAAAGCCCGCGCAGCCCATGATCGTAGCCGCCGCGAGCCCGCCTTTCAGATGCCCGATGGTCTTGTGGGCGGCCTCGAACAGGTCTCGGCTCAATCCGGCCGTGGACGCGAGATTTCCCATCAGGATGAAGAGCGGAATGATGGTCAGCTCATACACCGTCACCGTTGCGAAGACCTGTCCGCTCAAGGTGAAGGCTGCAGGGGTGAAACCCGACAATACGACGGTTCCGGAAAACCCGACCACGAGCAGGGCAATGGCGACCGGGGTGCCGAGAGCCAGCAAAACGAACAGGGCCAGGAAACCGAGTGTGCCACAGACTTCGGGGCTCATTTCGCCCATCTTTCCAGAAGGAGAACCACCGCGGACAGACCGCAGCCCAGGGCAACGGCATAGTAGGAAGGGGCGAACGGGAGCTGCAGCAGCAAGGTTGTTTCACCGAAGGACGCCGCCTCGAGCGCATTGAAGAATGCGCGCCAGGCGAGATAGGTGAGCATGGCGATGCCAAGCAGCGACGATGCCCAGTCGAGGAACGCCTGCAGCCTTGCCGGGAAGAACCGCAACAGCGTGTCGATGGCGATCAGGCGGCCGGACAGGACGCAGAGGGGGAAGCTGACCGCAACGACGAAAGACAGGATGATCTGGGCATAGTCGTTCGCCCCGAAGATCGGGCTGTTGATCACCGAGCGCAGGAAGGCATCGGTGACGGAAAGACCCATCAACCCGAACACGAGCAGCGCACCGGCGACCACAAAAGGGACCGCGAACCGCTTGCGCCAGCCTGTCAAGCGCGGGCCGGTGTCCTCAGGGGCAGGTGACGGCACGGTCTAGCGGCCACCGAGTGCTTTGACGATTGCATGCGCGTCGCTTCCGGACTGTTTGCCCTTTTCATCGATGACCTTGGCCAGTGACGGCGCCATCTTTTCCCGGAATTCAGCATCGGCCTCCGGTGTGATTCCAATCAGTTCAAGGCCGCTGTCGGAGGCCAGCTTGAGCCCGGCCTGACCGGCCTCGAAAAAGGCCTTCGCGCCGCGCAGGCTGAGCCCACGCCCCGTCAACCCGGTGAGCTTCTCCTTGTTCTCGTCGGAAAGACCGTCCCAACTCGACTTGTTCATCAGGAGATAGAAACTGTCGACGGCGGAGGGGATGTTCGTGGTGACGAATTTGCCGGTTTCGTTGAGCTTGTAGGACCGGATACCGGACGGGCCGATCATGACCGCGTCGATGACACCCGTGTTCATGGCGTTGTAGACATCGGGCACGGGCATCGACACCGGAATGCCGCCCCAGCCTTCAACCAGTGCCGCCATGACGGGATTTGGCGTCCTGATTTTCATGCCTTTCATGTCCGCGACGGTGCGAACCGGCTTTTCGCGCGTGATCAGCACAGACGGATTGTTGGCCCACAGCCCGAGGAGTTTCGCCTTCGCGAATTCATCCTCGATCAATCCGATATTGTCCCACAGGGCGTTGGTCGCGTCGGTGCCGTTTGCGAACAGTCCGGGAATGTGCACCAGCCCGGTCTTGGTGAACTGCGCGGGCGTATATTCCGGGATGCCGAAGACGATATCGGCTACGCCGGTGACGACCCGCTTGTATTGCTGGACCGGACCTTTGCCGAGTTCGCCGGAAGGGTAGATCCGCATGGTGATTTCGCCGTTGGTGGCCTCGGCCATTTCTTCAGCCAGCGGTGTCATGACGCCCCGGTCCATCGGATGCATGGACGGCATGAAATGGGCGATCTTCAACTCGTCCGCCATCACCGGC
Organism: Roseibium sp.; assembly: GCF_965229775.1. GTDB lineage: Bacteria > Pseudomonadota > Alphaproteobacteria > Rhizobiales > Stappiaceae > Roseibium. The sequence goes on along the minus strand of NZ_OZ245929.1, from coordinate 529,572 downwards.
TGCATGGCGAGCGCAACAGCGGCACACGCCATCACGGCCGACAGTTTCGTCCGCAGACCTTGAATTTTCATTTTCATTGTCTCTCCCTCCCGAAACTGATACCTCAGTAATTAACTTGATTAATTATCGTTGTTAATTGCATAAGAAAATATGGTGGATAGCAAGTCAACCGCTTTGTCGGCGAGGATTGAAATGGCAGAGGGCTACCGGCTGCACAACCGGATCGGGTTCAAGGTGACACGGCTTGCCCGGATCATGGAGGCGCGCCTGGAAAAGGGGCTTTCCAGGCATGGCATCACGCGGCTGATGTGGTGTGTGCTGTGCGGTGTCGGACTGGAGAACGTCAAGACACCGTCGACCCTTGCGGAGTATATCGGCATCGCGCGCCCGGCAATTTCCCGTCTTCTGAAAAGCATGGAAGAGAGGGGACTTGTCGAGCGCACCTCTCCCGACGACGACAAGCGCTACACGGAACTGGCTCTCACCGCTCTGGGCCGGGAAAAGCTGAAAACCTGTCACGTGCTGGTCCGCGAACTGAATGATCATTTTGCCGGCAAAATAGACCCGGGGATCTATGAGAATTTCATGGAGACGATCGACGCGCTGACAGAAGGCGAAAAGGTTCAACTGATGCGCCTTTGAGTGCGCGGGAAAGGGGGTGTGCCATGAAGCTGTTTTCCGACAAATCGCGCCCCGCGCATCTGGGGCCGTTTCCGCTGGAGCGTCTTGCACGTGCCGCGGTCCAGCCGGATCCGGAGGCCGTACCGGCTTTCCGGCAGATGTCCTTTGAGAAGCCCGATCCGGAGAACATCATCAACGCGATGAGCGAGTCACAGGCGATGCTCGACGCGATCCGGGACGGCATCGTCAATCCGGCGCGAGCAGATGTTCCGGCAGATCCGCAGGAGCGGGCGAACCATCTGAAAGGGTTCGGCTATTTCTCCGATGCGTCCATGATCGGAACCTGTGCGCTTTCGTCCGAAATGATGCTGGCTGAGCCCTTCCGCAACCCGGATATTGACCGGCTTGCGGAAAAGCTGCGCACGACCCAGACCAAGACGCTGGCCTCGGGTATCGACATGATCATGGCGGATCTGCGCGATGCCATGAACGCGCCGCCCAAGGGCATAGACGGTCACCGGCACGCGCTGGTTTTCGCCGTGCAGACCCCGCGCGCCGTCCGGCCCGGGGAGCCGGGGGAGGACTGGCTGGAAGGCGCGGGTGCACATCGCTCTGCCCTCAGGGCGATGGAAATTGCCGTTGTCATCGCGCAATACATTCGTTTGCTCGGGTTCGACGCGCGTGCTCACGGGCACTCCTCGTCCGATGTCGACCTCAACCGGCTGGCGGTCGCCGCGGGGCTTGCAACGGCCGAGGAGGAGGGACTGGCCAATCCCTATGTCGGGACCGGCTTTTCGCTTGCCGCCGTCACGACGGAGTTCGACATTGCCCATGACAGGCCGCTTGTGCCTCTTGCCGAACAGCCGCGCTCCGTCACCCACGGCCTTGCCTGGCGTTTCGGCTATCGCACGGCCAAGAGCGCGCGGACGCTCGACCCTTATCAAACCCGCCGTTTCGTCGATGGGCCGCATCCGTTCGAAAACCTGAAGCGGGTTGATGTGCCGACCACCTATTTCGACGAGGAGCGGATCGCGCGAGTGCCCAAGCGCACGGACATGTTTGCCCGTTCGCAGTTCGGCGACATGGGCAAGAAGAACCAGCAGGCCGCCACCAACGGCTATTACGCGCGCAAGTCCGCCCCGTCGATGGCGCAGCGGCGGGCGCTCGGGGCCTTCGTCCTCCTGCAGGACGGCGAACCGGAACCGGCGATTGCGGCCACGACCTCAGATCCGCAGCGCAATGCGGACAATCTCAAGGCTATGTCCTACTTCCTCGGCATCGACGCGGCCGGCATGTCGCGCTGCCCGGACTGGGCCTGGTATTCCCACGACGCCACCGGCGCGCCGCTCGACCCGCCACATGACCAGGCGATTTCGATGGTGGTCGACCAGGGCTTCGAGACGATGGAAGGGGCGTCGGGCGATGACTGGATCGCCGTCTCCCAGTCGATGCGGGCCTATCTGCGCTTTGCCATCCTGGGCAGCATCGTCGCCAAGCAGATCCGCAATCTCGGCTACCGGGCCAAGGCCCATACGGTGCTCGACGGCGAGGTGCTGCAGCCGCCGCTCCTCCTGCTGTCCGGTCTTGGAGAGGTCAGCCGCATCGGTGAGGTGATCCTCAACCCTTTTCTCGGTCCGCGGCTGAAATCCGGTGCGGTGACGACGACGATGCCGCTTGCCCATAACAAGCCGATTTCCTTTGGCCTGCAGGCTTTCTGCGAGGCCTGCAACAAGTGCGCGCGCGAGTGCCCGGCCGGGGCCATCACCGCCGGGCCGAAGCTGATGTTCAATGGCTACGAGATCTGGAAGTCGGACAGCCAGAAATGCACGACCTACCGCATCACCAACGAGGGCGGCGCCATGTGCGGGCGCTGCATGAAGACCTGTCCGTGGAACCTGGAAGGGATCTTCGCCGAAGCGCCGTTCCGATGGGCGGCGATGCATGTGCCCAAGGCAGCGCCGCTTCTGGCGAAACTCGACGACATGGCAGGCCACGGCGAGCGCAACCCGGTGAAGAAATGGTGGTGGGACATCGAGCTTTACGAAGACGGTTCCTACAAGGCGGCGAAACAATCGGTCAACGTGCGCGGTCTGCAGAAGGACCTTGATCTGAAATACGAGGATCAGACGCTGGCCGTTTACCCGGCGAACCTTGCCCCGCATCCCTGGCCGTTTCCCTTTCCGATGGACCGGGAAAAGGGCATCGAGGCCTATCAGGCTCTGATCACGGCGCAGGAATACAAGGCGCGGCTGGAGCGCGGCGATACGGAAGGGCTCGCGCACGAATACACCATCTCCGGCAATGCCCCGGTCATCCGGGTGGAGATCGTCAAGGCCGAGCAGATGACGGGCGGCGTCACGAAGTACGAGTTCGCCGCGCTGGACGGAGAGCCGCTGCCCGAGTGGCAGGCGGGTGCCCATCTCGACATCGTGGTCGCGCCGGAATTCCTGCGCCAGTATTCGCTCTCCGGAGACCCGGCCGACCGCAGCCGGTACCAGATCGCGGTCTTGCGTGAAGACGAGGGCCGGGGCGGCTCGAAGCTGCTCCACCGGATTTTCACGCAAGGGCGCAAGATCTTCGTTTCAAAACCGATCAACCACTTCCCGCTTGCCGATGGGGCGACCAAAACCTTCCTGATGGGCGGCGGTATCGGCGTCACGCCGATGATCGCGATGGCGCATGAGCTTCACGGGAAAGGCGCTGATTTCGAGCTGCATTATTCCTGCAGCCGCAAGGCCGATGCCGGGTTCCTGGAAGATCTGGCGGTGTTCCCGTGGGCCGACCGTGTGCAACTCTATTTCAGCGATCAGGGCACCCGTGCCGACCTCGCTGATGTTCTGGGCGGGTATGAAAAAGGCAGCCATGTCTATGCCTGCGGCCCGGACCGCTACATGACCTCCGTGATGGAGGCGGCGGAGCGCGCCGGCTTCACCGAGGATGAGCGCCATGTCGAATATTTCAACGTGCCGGATGTGCCTGACTACGTGAACCACCCGTTCACGCTGAAGCTTGCCCGCTCGGGCCGCGAACTGGAGATACCGGCGGAGAAATCCGCCACCGATGTCCTCATTGAAAGCGGCATTGCCATCGACATCAAATGCTCCGACGGCATTTGCGGCGTCTGCAAATGCGGCCTTGTCTCCGGCGCGGTGGAACACCGGGATTTCGTGCTGTCGAAAAAACAGCGCGAAGACGCGGTCATCCTGTGCCAATCGCGCGCGGCGGAAGAAGGCGGTGTGGTGGTGGTGGATTTGTGAGGAGGGGAGAGGCGAACCACAGGCTTGCTCCCCTCCGGCTCAGTCTACTGTTTCATTGAGACCCCAGCCTTACTATCCTGCTTGTGGTTTGACAGAAGCAGGACCGTCCTCAAGCCGCATGCGCGCAAAAAGCAGGCCGACCATGAAACGCAGAACCTTGCTGAAAACTGCGATCTCTGCCATGGCCGCCGGTTTCGTCCCCTTGTCCGTTTTGGCGGAGGGCAAACGGGCGCCGACGGGATATCTCAGGACGAACTGGAGCCGCGATCCCTACAGTTTCGGATCCTATTCCTATGTCGCCAAGGGGGCGCGGCGGCGCGACCATGCGGCCCTCGGAGAACCCGTCGGCGACCGGCTTTTCTTTGCGGGCGAGGCGGCACATCCGGACTACAACAGCACGGTTCACGCGGCCTACGAGTCCGGGCTTATGGCTGCCGAGGCCGTCTTTGGAAACACGGAGGCCGAGGCGGTGGCGGTTGTCGGGGCCGGCGCCAGCGGTCTCGCGGCGGCGAACCGGCTGACCGAGGAAGGCTATGAGGTCACCGTTCTGGAGGCGCGCCACCGCACCGGCGGACGGATCGTCACGGATCGCAGTCTGGGAATGCCGCTTGATCTCGGAGCCAGCTGGATCCACGGCACCGACGGCAACCCGCTCACGGACCTTGCCGGCACGAAGGGCCTCGTCAGGCGGGCCACCGACGAAACCTATGTCATTCGCGGCGGCGACGGCCGGGAGATCTCCGATGCGGACGCACCGGCCTGGCTGGAAAACGTCCTGGAGGTGCAACATTCCCTGGCTGCAGATGCTGAAGACGTGAACGGTGCGGCCTACCGGGCGGATGCCGATTATGATGGCGAAGAGGTGATCCTGACCGGAGGGTATGACCAGCTTCTGGACGGGCTCACCGCCGGCCTGGACATAAGGTTCGGGCATGTCGTGACACATATCGATGTTGACCAAGACGGCGTCCGTCTGCGCGACAGTGAAGGCCGGGAGGCAACGTTCGATGCGGTCATCCTGACCGTGCCGCTGGGTGTTCTGAAACAGGGCGCGATCACCATTTCGCCTCCCGTGCCGCGTTGGAAACAGGAGGCGATTGCAAGGCTCGGAATGGGCACGCTCGACAAGGTTTACCTGCGCTATGACGACGTCTTCTGGGATAAGGATGTCACTTGGATCGCGACACCGGAAAACGGCCTGCCCGAAGGCCAGTTCAATCAGTGGCTGAACCTGCATTTCTATACCGGTGAGCCGGTGATCGTTGCCTTCAACGGCGCTGGGCCTGCCCGGGACCTCGCCGCCCTTCCGGATTTAGAAATCGTTCGGAGGGCGCGGCAAACCCTGGAGCGCGCCTATCCGTGATCCTGTCGGCGGAAGACAAGCCCAGCGGTCACGGGACGATTTTCAGGTCACGGCACAGCCCCTGAGACTGCGTTTCCTGGCGCTGGGCCCCGGCCAGGAACTCTTCCTTCAATTTCAATCGATTAAGCTCCGAACGTCTACTGGACATCGGCTTTCAACAGGCGTTAGACAGCGGGCGCGGGCCGGGGATCTGACCTTGGAGGCCTGCCGAACACTTGCTGGATTTGCGCTGAGGAACACTTTCGACATGGCGACGACGGATCATCACTTCGACAACTGGAAAGAACAACAATATGCCGCCGAGCAGATGATCCCGCTGGTCGGTCACCTTTATCGCGACTACGGCATCAACATCCGGATTTTCGGACGCCGGCTCTTGAACAACTCCGCCATCGAGATTATCAAGGCGCACCGCTACGCGCTGCAGATCACCGGGCAGGAACTGGAGGTCTCCAAGAGCCTTGAGATCGTCAAAGCCATGCTGGAGATGGACCTTGCCGCGTCCCGCGTCGACCTCGGCAAGCTGTGCCACCGTTTCATGGAAGAGGGCGGCGATGCCGCGACTTTCGTTGAGAAACAGCTGGCCAGTATCAATACGGGAAGAACCACCATCCTGCAGGAGCCGCAGGACGTGGTTCTCTACGGCTTCGGGCGGATCGGCCGACTGCTTGCGCGCATGCTGATCGAGCGTGTCGGCGCGGGCAACAAGATGCGCCTTCGTGCGATCGTCGTGCGCGGCGGCAAGGGCGAGGATCTGAAGAAACGCTCCAGCCTGCTGCGGCGGGACTCCGTCCACGGCGCGTTCAGCGGCTCGATCACCGTCGACGAGGAGCGGAACGCCATCATCGCCAACGGCAACACCATCCAGGTGATCTACGCCAATTCTCCCGCCGAGGTAGATTACACCAAATACGGCATCCACAATGCGCTGGTGGTCGACAACACTGGCATCTGGCGCGACGAAGAGGGGCTCGGCCAGCACCTGAAGTGCCCGGGGGCGTCCAAGGTCATTCTGACCGCGCCGGGCAAGGGCGCGATCAAGAATGTCGTCTATGGCGTCAACCATGGCGACATCACCGAGGACGACGCCATCCTGAGCGCGGCTTCCTGCACCACCAACGCGATCACGCCGGTGCTGAAGGTGATCAACGACGAGTTCGGCATCGACAACGGCCATGTCGAAACCATCCATGCCTTCACCAACGACCAGAACCTGATCGACAACTACCACAAGGGCGACCGCCGCGGCCGCGCCGCGCCGCTCAACATGGTTCTGACGAGCACGGGTGCTGCCAGCGCGGTGGCAAAATGCCTGCCGGAAATGAAGGGCAAATTGACCGGCAACGCGGTGCGTGTGCCGGTTCCCAATGTCTCCATGGCGATCCTGAATTTGAACCTCGGGCGCGCAACGACCGATCAGGAAATGAACGACTACCTGCGCGGCGTCTCGGTGCAATCTTCCCTGCAGGACCAGATCGACTACACGGCCTCCACGGAACTGGTCTCCTCTGACCTCGTCGGATCAACCCATGCCGGTGTCGTCGACAGCCAGGCGACCATCGTCGACGGCAACCGCCTCGTTCTCTATGTCTGGTACGACAACGAAGCCGGCTACAGCACCCAGGTCATCCGCCTGATGCAGGAAGTCGCGGGGATGAAGTATCCGTCGGTGCCGGAGTGAGGCAAATAGCAGGGGCGACTGCGGAGGTGGATTTGCGAGCGGGAGCGGCGGCTAGGGTTCTGTCCATCAACACCATGGTGCCGCAGCCGAGGGCAGGTCTTTGTTTTGGTGGAGAAATTTCGAAGACCTGCCGGGCGCGCGCTGATACTCGTCGTGGCTCGTTCGCGTGACTGGATTGGGGCAGGGAGGGAACTGTTCGCACGCAGCCGATGGAGGAACTAAGCGAACGCGGGAGCCGCGAAATGGCAATTGAGTCATTTTTTGACCCTTGTATGGGCGCTACAAAAAAAGAGGCAGCGCTTCTTCCGATGCAGCGTAGGCTACGGAAAATAGTCGGATGTGTTTTCTCCGCCATCCTACGGAGAGCGTGTGATTACTAAGCAATACTGAAAAGAGCATCGCCGGATTGTGCGGACAAGAATTTTGCAAATTCTCGGATCGCTTTGGTGGATTGCGAGATTTCTAACTTGACTTCGAGGCCATCGCCGTCGCTTGCGATTTCGGCGTACGTTCTGCCCGATTGATCGTCATCGGGCTTGAAAATGACGTCCCAATAAAAACCGCGCCCCTTTGCGGGAAACTCAGCGAGCTGACCTTTCGTCTCGCCGATGAAGGTATGGATAGACATCCCGTCGCAATAGCCGACGACAGCGCGCGCTATGGCGCGCTCACCGCCGCAACCTATTCGATCGAGGAACCCATCTGGACCGAGTGCATCCCACATTGGTTGTGTTAATCCGCCTGGAAAGCCGCTGCCTTCGTTCTTTTCAAGTATCAACCCTGCGTGCTCAACAATGCATGGCGCTAGGATCCTCTTGTATGCGGAACGCGCCTTGTGTCGCACCATCTGTTCGAGATCTATTTCGAGCGGTTCTTCGGTTGGGATGTCGGAAACATGAAAGTCGATAGCGTCACCGATGCGACAATTTTCTCCAAACTCGTTTACGAAATCTAGTTCGGATATAATAGAGAGCTCTTCGTCTTTGAATTTGCTTCTCGTAGCGTAGAAGATGGAGCGCTTTTTCATGCCACAATCTCCTTTAAGACCTCGACTAGCGTTTCGGTACGTTTGTCGCCGAAGGTTGGTATGATTTCGATGTTACGTTTTTGAAATAGAGTATATTCGAAATCGGACGGATTGTTGACAACGATGTAAGCCCTCTTGCCGGTGTCGCTGTCTGGTAGAGTCTTAAGTAGCTCGTTAAGTTGGTCGAACAAAAGTCCAATGTTCACATCACTGAAGCTGTAACCAACAAATAGCGCCACCCGATTCAGAAGATCTGAGCGCAACTTAAAATCAAGGGGCGTGTCATAACGTAGCCTCTTATAGTAGTGAGCTTCGGAAAATACCATCAGATCGGGATTGTTGAAGTCTCCGTGGAACTTGACGACTTCGACAGGTTCATTTCCTCCTATGTCGCGTTCTCGGGCAACTACTCTAACCTGCCTTCCTGCCAAGCGCAGTGAACGTTCGAGCAGGTCGTCGTAATTTGTAGTGTAGTAAGTTTTCGAGTTCGACAAGGCAGCGAGGGCGGTGTGTACCCTCGACTGTTTGATTGCGTCATCGTCAACGTCGAGCTTTCTGACCAGCCAATTGGTAAGAGGGGCAAAGTTGCCCTTCTTCTGGCCGAAGAATTCAAGAATCTGAAGGTCGGTTCCCCGATATCGAAGTAATTCTGGATCAGAATATCCCATCAAGCGGCAGGCCTCGCTCACCATCTCCGACCAAGACGGGCCCCGTTGGACACTGGTTGAGCCCGGTGTCGTCCACTCAAAGGACATAGATGCACCGGCACCTACGAATGGGACCACGCGCCCTTGTCGATAGAGCTTCTTCAGTTCTAGGGGAACTGTTGCCCTCATGGTTTGGTTGCCATCAATCTGGTAAGGGTATGGTGATGCGGAATGTTGTTATGGGGGTGTGTTTCGAAAAGGATAGAATCGGACAAGCTACTGAAACACCAGCCTTCGAAAATCTCCACGAACCAAGTGTGGTCAAGCAACAGTGGCTTGAATCCTGGATGGGCTGAGAGGTCGTGACTGCCTGAATTGAAAGAAACTAAAATGAATGTGCCACCTGGGGCAACCAAGGCTTGGAGGTCCCTAATCAGCCGACTCGCGGAGGCCTCAGATGGCAAGCAATGCGTCAGTCCATAAGAAATGACGACGTCATAAGAATCCATTGGATAATCGATTTCTAGGGCGTCGCCATGTATCCAATTTATTGTGTCGTTTGGAAACAGCGTGTGCCCATTCTTAACCGCGGTCGCAGAACACTCTACCGCGGTGACATTTGCACCAGCTCGTGCGAAGGCGGCTGCGTTCTTGCCTTCGCCTGCGCCGACATCTAGGACGTTCAGTCCGGTGACGTCGTTTTTCGCAAGGTGTATCCGGACAAGCGACCCAGGCGTAGTGCCCCAGAAACCAGTAACAGCCTCGTATCCCTCGTCGTAGCCACCATTTGACTCAACTAGCATCAAGTTCCTCCATGAGAGCGGACAATGCCAGTTCGTAAGCTTCAAGTCCAAGCCAATTGAATATAATTACGTCCGCGTCTCCAATCATATATCGAATTTTGCTTTCAACAGTTGCATTATACAGCCTGACAAACTCCAGAAATGTTATGCCTTGCTCGGCGTGACCTTCCCGGTCACGGTACATCTCAAAAGCAACGTCTGGAGGAGTATATACATAAAACAATGCTACTGGTAGTTGCGAGTATTTTTTTAAAGCCTCTAGTGTTTCAGGGTGCCTTATTCCGTCGATTACAACTAACTCCAAACCGGTTGCAGCGGCTTGAGTCGCTAGAGCACGCCCCAATTCTTCGGGGCCCTTCGGTCCTTCGATGAATGCCTCAGCAGCCGATTGGAAGACATCGCGCTGCGTGGTTGGAATAGGCGGCATTTGCATTAAATTCGCCAGCACTTGACCAGAGTTCACGCCTATGTAGCCATGTCTTTCGCGCAAAAGAGCACTGGTAACGGATTTGCCGGACCCAATAGATCCGACAACGCAGAGTATATGTGGTGTTTTGAATATAGATCTTTTTTGAATTTTGTAACTTGGTACCATCTTCATAGAGCTCTTGAAGAGCGTGCGAATTACAATCTGAGACCAGTATTCGAATTCAGATAGATTAATAGTTTCCTTGAGCGTATCTAGCCATTTTATCTTGTTAATGGATACTTCGCCCCGGCCGACGGACTTCCACTTAGACCAATCATCTACCCAGTATCTCAGAACAACCGCCATGTGGCGGATGCCGACATCCGAAGAGTCGTCGTTCAGTATTCCGAGGAATTCTAGATCGTTAGCATTCACTTGCGGTCTACCACTGGGCAACATCAGTTCCTCGGATATCTCCCTAGCTGCGTTCTGGCGCACGCCAAGGTCATCTCTCGAAAACAGGTCTCTGTCATGCTCATTCACGTGTCCGCCAAAGCCGACGCACTGCGCGCCTCGTAGGAACTTTGCGGCTCGATTATAAAGTCCTCGCCGAAAAGTCAAAATTTTCGACTGATATTGAATTATCGTGTAAGTAATTACTTGTTTGTAGTCATCGTTTGTTTCGGCGATAGAGCGTGGTAGATAAGATATTTCAGAATCTTGAAGTTTTGTGAGTGGATTGTATGGGTTTTCGTTGCCAATGCCTTGGTATTGAAGGAAGGTATTGTAGGTCGTCTTTGGTATGCAAAGAACCATCTCTGACGAAGGAGCTGGGGTCCTGCGCTCAGCCTTGTAAATTTTGAGGGCTGCTAAATCGCCGGGCTGCTGTTGTGCAAGCAATTCACGAAGATAGAAACGTCCTCGACCAGTTCTAATGAAAACCGAGTTTTCATTGTGCAAGATGTCAACGCTTAGTCGCGCCTGCATCGACTTTTGTGGAGTGTTGCTCAGGCCTGCTGCAGGAAAAAGTTCGTCTTCAAGTCCGTAGTTGACAAGCTCACGTGCAGAAAGAGGACGCTTATGCTTCCTCAAAACCGTTTCGGCGACCCAAAGATAAGTGACATCTTCCAATGCTTACGCCACCTAAAGTAATCTCATCACAGGCTAATGATTATTCGAATTTGAGAGGAACGCCAACCATTGGCGATCCAAAATGACTTGCTATACGCATCAGCCTAAATGTCTTATGCCATCATCGAAGCGATGGCCGTGAGCCAGCGGTGAGCGTTCTACCTTTCTCCGATCCAAAAATCGCAGCTACGCAAGTATGCCACTATGTTTAGTGGATACTTGAGATGGAGGGCACGCAACAAGAACGGTCGCGAGATTAAAAGCATCCCGTTTATTCTGATAAGAATGAGATCGCGGCTGCAGCGTTTACCTCGTAGCTTCCCGCGCGCAGCAACCGGCGAAGCAGGCTGTCGGCTTCGAAGCTATTGATAGCGCAGGACGAACGACCAAAAGCGGAAGATCGCCCCGAATCGATTTCAGGTAGCGGAGAGTTCGGTTCTCCTTGCAAAGATCGGATGATCGCCAATCACTACCCCAGCCCACCCGACCCTTCCCCCCTAAGGATTCCCATAACTATCCGCAGGGCCACCTCTGTGATTTGCTCACCTCGCCCGGTCTTCGACCGGCACCAGATTGACTAAGTTCTTTTTCCCGCCGCCGGTCTTTCCGGCCTTCAGACATTTCAAAACCGGAGCAAGTCCCGTGTTCAAACGCATCAAGTTTCCGCTTCTTCTTGTCGTGCTGGCGATCGGGCTGGCGGGGTGTAACGGGGACGAGACGGAGAGCGGGCAGGGGGAGGCTCCCAAGGGCTTGAGGATCGTGCCGGTGTTCGGGCCGGAGCGCACGGATGTCAGTGTCGATGTTGAATGGAACTTCAGCAAGGTCGGCAAGGTGGAAAGTGTTGACAGGGGAGGCGACGGGTCGATCTTCTGGATCAACTGGGCCGAGCGGTTCGACCCGCTTGGCGTTGACGGCGTTTATCCGCTGAGTGACGGCGAGATCGGCGTCGAGCTGACCTTCAAGGGGCATGACCACCGCGAAATCGTCGAGCTGCCCCCCGCCGAAGACGGCAACCAGCGGCTTGAACTGGAAATCACCGGGCAGGGCCGCCTGGTTCTGGAAGCGGAAGGACTGGCGGACGACGCGCTGATGGAACTCGGTTTTCACGGCAAGGGTGGCGGCGCGGGCGGCAGCGAGATCGGCCGGACCGGTTGGCGCAACCAGCGGGGCGCAAACTACGTGACGCCGGGGATCTACGACGTCACGCTGAAGAACGAGGACACCGGCGAGACCCACACGCAGTCCGTGACCATCGGTGAAGGCCAGTCGAGCACGTTGACCTTCACCTTCACGCAGTAAAGGACCGCGCAACATGAGCCTCCTGTTTTCAGCGGAGGGAAGGATTGGGCGGGGCCGGTTCTGGATCGGGTTACTGATCCTGTTCGTCGCCGGCGTTCTGATCTCCCTCGCGGTCACGGGGCTTGTGCTTATCCTCGGACGCACGGGCCAGTGGATCGGGTTCGCTCTCCTGCTGCTCTTCCTCTATCCGGCCGTTGTGCTGTCGATGAAGCGCCTGCGGGATCGCGGGCACGCGCCTCAACCTGTGGCTCATCGCCTATTTCGCACCGGGCCTCCTGGCGAATTTCGCGCAGACAGCCAGTATCGGTTTCACATACGAAAATATCGGCGGAATCCCTGTTTCAAGCCCGACCGCGCTCGGCGGCACGCTCATGATTTTGGGCTTTCTTGCCTTTCTCGTCGCGATTGTCGATCTGGGCTTTTTGAAGGGCAAGGCGGCGCAGGCGTGAGGATGTGCACCCTCAGCGGTGCTGATTGTGCGCGATCTTCTGCTTCAGCACCTTCAGGAACCGGTCCTCGATCGGGCTGGATTTTGCGCTCGTGCGGCGGATCGCACCGAGGGGGCGGTGAAACTGCGGGTGGTCGAAGGGCAGAAAGACCAGGCGGTTCTCCAGGTAGGAGGCGGTGGTGGCCTTCGGCATGGTGGTGATCAGGTCGGTTTCCGAAACGATCTCCAGAACCGAGCGGATGGAATCCGTCTCGCAGCCGATCTGCATCGAGCGCACGCCGGAGGCGATCATGGCCGCCTCGGTCTGCTGGCGCAGCAGGCTTCCCCTGGAATGGGCCAGCCAGACCTGGGCTTCCAGGTCCGAGGCCATGATGCGCTTGCGCGCGGCGAGCGGATGGCCCGCGCGGCACATGACGCCGACCCCGTCGTCGATCAGTTCCTCGAACACCAGCCCGTCGACCGGTTCGGCAAGGCTCTCCGGTCCGAAGACCAGATCGACCTGTCCGCGCTCCAGCATGGTCCTGAGTTCATGCACCAGACCGGTGCGGATTTCGACGCTGCAATTGGGGTTGGCCTTCATGAAGGGCGTCAGGGCGTTGCTCAGGAACCGGCCCGAGACGATCGGCGGCGCACCGATACGCAGCTCGCCGACGGAGCCCTTGGCCGACTGGTCCGCGACGATGCCCGCCTGTTCCTCGGCCAGCCGGATGGCCAGCCCGTTCCGGGCCAGGCGCAGGGCCAGGTTGTTGGGGATCGACCGCCGACCCTCCCGCTGGAACAGGGGCGCTCCGAGCCGCGCCTCCAGCGCCTTCATGTTCCGGCTGAGCGCAGGCTGGGTCGTGCCGAGCCGATTGGCGGCGGACTGGAAGGAGCCCGCCTCGACGACGACCGAGAGCTGGGCCAGGTGTTTGGGGTCAAGTTTCATAACTGATTGGTATGTATAAGCCCAAAAGTTTGATTATTCCATATCAATCAGACTTGGTAACGTCCGGGAAACGTCTATGGGAGGATAGCATGTTTCATTTCAAGTCACTCGGCCGGGCCCTTCTGGGCGCGAGCTTTGTCCTGGCGCTGCCCCTTGCTGCGTCCGCGCAGATCTTCAAGGGGGAAACCGCCGGTGTCGGTGACCCGGTTCACACCATGTTCGTCGCCTTCGCCAACCAGGCCGGCAAGTCCGGCGTGGAGATCCAGGTCAATGCCGGCCAGACCCTGACCAAGTCGATGCTCAAGGGCGCGAAGGGCGATATCGATTTCTTTTCCACCGTGCCGTCGCTGGTCAACCTGATGGCGGGCCAGAAGCGGATGTACGAGAAGATCGAAGGCGCGCCGGAACTGGCCAAGAACATCCGCGCCATTCTCGGCTTCAAGGCTGGGGCCTATCACCCGGTGACCCTTTCAGGCTCGGGGATCGAAAGCTGGGAAGACATCAAGGGCAAGACCGTGTTCACCGGCCCGCCCGCCGGCTCGGCCTCCGCCACGTCGGAAGCGCTGATCAAGATCATCACCGGCTACGTCGCCGGGGAGGACTATACCGCCGTCAGGCTGAGCTGGGGCGAAGGCTACGCGGCGCTGGCCGACGGCAAGATCGACATGATGGTGCGCCCCGCCGAGATCGGTTCGGCCAATATCGAGCGGTTCGGCCTCAGTGGCGAGTTCCGCGTGCTGTCGATCCCCGAAGACAAGGTCGAAAGCCAAGAGATGCAGGCCCTGTTCGGCCGGCCGGGCCGCGGTATGCTGCAGTTTGACGGCGACGTCTACAAGGGGCAGCTGACCGACGGCGAGATCACCGCGCTCGGTTTCACCCAGTTCGTCGGCACCCATGCCGGCGTCGACGAGGACGTGGTCTACAATGCCACCAAGGCGTTCTGGGAGAACCTTGCCGAGGTGCACAATACCGCGTTCTTCCTCAAGGACGTGACGAAGGATACCGCCTTCACCTCGGTCAACGTGCCGCTGCATCCAGGTGCCGTGCGTTACTATGACGAGGCCGGCATCGCGATCCCGGACGGCCTGCGCCCCTGACCCTTCGTGACTGCCGGGCAGCGGGCCACCGTCACCCGGCAGCGTCCCCGATCCCTTCAAGAAGTGATGGTTCGTCATGACCGATGCGGCTTCTTCTGCCAGCGTCACGACCCGCCTGTTCGGCTTTGCAGCGGCGCTCAGCTGTCTCGCCCTGGGTTTGATCACGCTCTACAGTTCAGGCGTCGGCCTGATCGATCCCAAGCTGCACCGGGCCGCCGGGTTCGGGCTTGCCCTGATCGTTGCCGTCTCGGTCTCGCAGAAGCGGCGGGGCGGCACCACGCCGCTCCATCTCGGTCTCGATATCGCCCTGATCATCGCCGGGCTCTGGTCGATCTGGTCGTTCTACTTCGTCCAGACCGAAATGGAGACCGCGCTCTATGACGTCACCAATCGCGATGCCTGGCCGGCGCTCGCCGGCCTGGTCGTGTTCCTGGAACTCTGCCGTCGGCTGTGGGGCTGGGGTCTCTTCTGTGTCGGCACGTTCGGCGTGGTCTATCTTCTCTTCGGGCAGGACCTGCCCGGCATCCTCGCCCATTCCGGCTTTTCGCTGAAGGAGGTCGCCGAGGCGCTCTGGTACAACACCAACAAGGGCGTGTTCGGCTCGATCACCAACATCGTGCTCAGCACGGTCTTCATCTTCATCATCTTCGGCGTGCTGCTGGAAGGCACCGGCGCGGGCGACACCTTGCTGAAATTCGCCTTCCTCGCCACGCGCCGCACCCGGGGCGGTCCGGCCCATGCCGCCATCCTGGCGTCCTCCATGTTCGGCACCATGTCCGGCTCGACCGTTGCCAATATCGTCGGCACCGGCACCTTCACCATCCCGATGATCAAGAAACGCGGCTTCTCGCCGACCTTCGCCGCCGGGATCGAGGCAACGGCCTCGTCGGGCGGACAGATCATGCCGCCGATCATGGGGGCTGCAGCCCTGGTGATGGCCGACCTCACCGGCGCGGGCTATCTCAACATCATCGTCGCCGCGCTGCTGCCGGCGCTCTTCTACTATTTCAGCCTGTTCGCCGCCGTCACGGTCGAAGCCCGCCGCCAGGGCATCGAGGTGCAGGAAATGACCGTCGACGACCAGATCACCCGGACGGACCTGATCAACTCCGTGCTGTTCATCGGGCCGATCCTGGTGGTCATCGGATCGCTTGTCGCAGGACTGTCCACCTCCGCTGCCGGCTTTTACGCGGTCGTGGTGCTGCTGGTGCTGTCGGTCATCAACCCGGAGGTGCGCGGCGACCCGGCCCGGCTCTGGAAGTCGTTCCTTAAAGGCGCCGAATCCGGGGCGACGCTGTTGATTGCGATTGCCGCCATCGGCATCCTCGTGGGCTCGCTGGACAGCACCGGCCTCGGCCTCAAGCTGGCCAATGTCATTGCCAGCATCCGGGGCGAAAGCCTGTTCTCGGCGCTGCTCGTCGCCATGGCCGGGGCGCTGATCCTCGGCATGGGCATGCCGACGCTGCCCGCCTACCTGATCATCATCCTGGTGATGGGACCGGCCATCCAGGAACTCGGCGTCTCGATGCTGACCGCGCACATGTTCGTCTTCTACTACGGTGTTGCCTCGTCGCTGACCCCGCCGGTCGCGATTGCCGCCTATGCGGCAGCGCCGATCGCGCAGGCCAATCCGCTGATGACCGCGTTCATGTCGTTCCGGCTGGGCATGGCGAAATTCATCATTCCGTTCATCTTCGCCTTCTACCCGACGATCCTGATCATCGAGCAGTTCAGCCTGCTGCCGTTCCTTTGGATCGTCGCCCGCACGTGTTTCTGCATCTGGCTGTTCTCGTCGGCTCTGTCCGGTTTCGACCGCCGCAGGCTGACCGTGCCGGAGATCGTGGTGCGCTTTGCCGCCGCGTTCGCCTGCCTTGCCACCGATCCGATGATCCACCTGCCCGCCATTGCCATCGGACTTGCGCTGATCGCGTTCGATATCCATGCCGGCCGGGCCAAAGCCGCGATGTCCGAGGCGCCGAAATGACCCAGAGACCCAACTTCCTGTTCATCATCACCGATCAGCACCGGGCCGATCACCTGGGCTGCTACGGCAACAGGATGGTGAAGACGCCCAACATCGACGGGATTGCGGCCGGCGGCACGCGGTGGGAGCGCTTTTACGTCGCCAACCCGATCTGCATGCCCAACCGGGCCTCGATCATGACCGGACGCATGTGCTCGGTGCATGGCGCGCGCCACAACGGCATTCCCCTGTCGAAGGACCACACAACCTTTGTCGAACTCCTGCGCGATGCCGGGTACAGCACCGGCCTGATCGGCAAATCCCACCTGCAGAGCTTCACCGGCCTGCCCGCCACCAACCGCTTCGAGGCACGGGACGGTTTGCGCACCCCGTCGGCGCATCTGCGCGATGCCTACAAGAACAACCGGCACTCGGCGGATTATGATCTCGAAGTCGCGCCCGCCTGGGACACGCCCCTGGCCGAGCGGCTGAAAGGGGATTTCTACGGCTTCGGCCATGTCGAGGTCGCCGCCGATCATGGCGACCAGGCCTCCGGCGACTATCTCCTTTGGGCGCGGGCGCAGACAGCGGATTTCGATCGCCTGACCGGCCCGGAAAATGCGCTGCCCGACAACCGCATCACCGCGCCGCAGGCCTGGCGCACCGCCGTTCCGGAGGAACTTTATTCCACCTCGTGGATCGCCGACCGGTCGGAAGCCTGGCTCACGGAACAGGCAACACGTGACGCGCCGTTCTTCCTGCAGATGTCCTTCCCGGATCCGCATCACCCGTTCACGCCGCCCGGGCGCTACTGGGACATGTACGACCCGGCCGATGTGGCGCTGCCGGCCTCGTTCGGCAAGGGCGACCTGCCGCCGATCCGGGCCATGAAAGAGGCGATGGAGAAGGGCACCGACCCGCGCGACAACCAGAACCCCTTCGCCGTGACCGAAGTCGAGGCCCGGGCCATCATCGCCCTGACCTACGGCATGATCACCATGATCGACGACGCCATCGGCCGGGTTCTCAAACGCCTCGAAACCCTGGGGCTGGCCGACAACACGGTCGTCATCTTCACCTCCGATCACGGCGATTACATGGGCGATCACGGCCTGATGCTGAAACTGCTGCTGCACTACCAGGGGATCATCCGCGTGCCGTTCCTCTGGAACGATCCGGCCCACCCGGCGCACAGCCCGGTCGACACGGGGCTGGCCTCGTCCATCGACATTGCCGCCACCGTCCTGGCCCGGGCCGGGATACAGGGCTTCAACGGCCTGCAGGGCCGGGACCTGATCACCACGGCGCCGCCGGAGGCGATCGTGGTGGAAGAGGACAGCCAGCGCACCATGACCGGCTTCGACCGCCCCCAGCGCGTGCGCACGGTCGTCACCGACCGCTACCGCATGTCCCTGCGCGCGGGCGAGGACTGGAACGAGCTCTACGACCTTGAGGCCGACCCGCACGAACTCACCAATCTCTACGAAGCCCCAAGCGCCGCCGCCATCCGCCACACCGTGACCGAAACCATGCTCCGCCGCATGATCGACCTGCAGGACCGCGCGCCGCTGCCGGCGTATCGGGCGTGAGGGGGGGTGATCCGGAGCCGGAGTCTATTGTGCGAGAGGACGGATGAAGGCAGGAATTGTGACCTGGAAGGGGCTACAATCCTGGTGCAATTAGTTGGCGTAGCTGTTTGGAAACCGGCACGGGGATCTGTGGTGTCAAAGGGACTGACTGCATCTGCGCTACCTGAAAGCATGCGTTGGTATTGGGCGACACCTCCCGGGACTTCTCTGGGGTAGCCGCAGGATGTGGTTGCGCCGATTGTGAGGTGAACGTCCTATTCGGGCGTACTCCGTTGAAAAACTCGATTGTTTTGGGTTTGGAAGGGTGTGCTGATTTTGGGCAATCTGATCCCTTTTCATTTGGGACAGGCAGTTTGCGGAGCCGGGATGAGTTTTGCGAGCTTGCGGAGGTTCTGGCTGGTGGCTGCGAGGTGGAATTCATCGCGGGCGCCGGTTGGTCCCCGTAATCGAAGCCGGTCGAGCTTCAAAATACGTTTGAGGTGGGCAAACAGCATCTCGACCTTTTTTCTCAACTTGCACGAGATTGCATATTGGGTGGTGTGTGAGATGGCACGGGCAACATCGCGCGACGGCTCATGGATTGACCTTGTGACCTTGCGTTGCGGCTCCTTCGGACAGCACTTCGGCCTCAGGCCGCAGGCATCACAGTCAGCCTTTCGAGCGCGGTAGCGCAGCGTCCCATCCTTGTTAGCTCCAGTCCGTGGTGTCGCAAACGCACGGCGGTATTGTTTGAGCTCTTTGCCTCCTGGGCAGATATAGGCATCGGTTACGGCGTCATAGGTGAAGTCCGCCCGCTCATAGGTTCCATCCTTGCGTCCCGACTTGTCTATAACCGGAATATGAGGGGCGATTCCGCGCTCCTTGACCAACCAGTCGAGCATGGGACCAGAACCATAGGCGGTATCGGCAATCAGCCGTTCAGGTATCAAGTCAAATCTGTCGCCCACCCGATCTATCATGGTTCGCACAGAGCCAACTTCAGCCTGCCGGATCGAACGTGTGGCTTCCACATCCAGGATCACTGCATTGTCGGTATCGATCAGGTAGTTTGTCGAATAGGCGAAGTAGGCAGGGCCGCCGCGTGCGCCCGTCCACTGGGATGCCGGATCGGAATGAGAGGTGAACTTCGGCTCTATCGCACTGGCTGCGCCGAAGGCTTCATCATCCAGTGTTTCCAGATACTCCCTGACCGCTCGCGGAGCATCACAGGGATCAATCTGCCCTGGCTCCCAGTCCGCTTGTGGTGTGGAGTTCTGCCGATTGGCATCCGCCTGGATCAGGCTCGCATCAGCTGCGAGACGTTGGCCGCTCGCCAGTCCTTCCTCGATGCAGCGCGCCACAACCGTCTCAAAGACATGCCGCAACAGATCGCTGTCCCGGAACCGTCCATGACGGTTCTTGGAGAAGGTCGAGTGGTCCGGTATTGGATCGCTCAGATCCAGGCGGCAGAACCAGCGATAGGCCAGATTGAGATGGACCTCCTCGCACAGCCGCCGTTCTGACCGGATGCCCATCGTGTAACCGACCAGAAGCATCCTGATCATCAGTTCCGGATCAACTGAAGGACGACCGGTTGAACTATAAAACGGAGCCAGATGTTTACGAAGGTCGGACAGATCAACAAACCGGTCAATCGACCGCAGTAGATGATCCTTTGGGACATGATCCTCAATCGAGAATTCATAAAACAGCGCGCTTTGCGCTTCCTGTCTCGGACCCATCATCGCCTGCATCTCCAAAGTCAGCAAGGAGATTGAATCAGCGTTGGTCTCTCAAAACAACAGGAGTTTTTCAACGGTATAGGCGGAGAGCGGACGTTTGTTGCGGGTTGAACGAATGACCGTGTTGCGGACAATGCAGACGCAACTGTTGTCGCGAAGATAACTGCAATAGAACCAACTAGGCCAAACCAAACCGACTCAAACCAGACATCAAAAGGACGCCAGACGTTGACCGGATGCCTATTTGAGAGCATCGCGATCAGCACCTGGTGCTACGCCGGCAAACGTGAGTGTCAAAATCGAGAAAGTGTTCTTCGCCAGATTGGCCTGCCGTGTTCGCGCTGGGACGTGTCCCGTTGAAAGTTTGGTATCAATCACAAACGCCGAAACTTTTGACTTGATTGCAGAACCCGTTTCAGTCGAAGCGAATCCGGAGCAGTTGCGAGGCCAGCGCCCATATGGTGCGGCCACAGCCGTGAAAACAGCAACCGAGGCGGACTATAAAACTCAATGGCAGCCTATGCACGGATGTAGCTTGCCCTGTTGGAGGCTTGCAGCTAAATTTTAATACCAATCAGTCCTTAATCTCGAGAACCGGAAGTGAAAAATGAAAAAAACATTGTTGGCACTACCTGCGTTGTTTCTGATGGTGGCGCCTGCACAGCTGGCAGCACAAGACGTCGCATCTGGAATAATAGAGTTTTCACCGACTGAGCCCTATCCCGTTCGTGAGGTTTATTATCCCGGCACAGAAGCACTCGCAGAAGACGAGATGCGTGTGATCGCTTGTGGAACAGGGATGCCGCAACCACGTTTGAAACAAGCTGCCGCGTGCTTTCTGGTTGAACTTGGAAACGGCGACAAATTTATTTTCGATATGGGCTACGGATCGTTTGAACGTCTAACCGCGCTTGGTATTCCGATTGACTTTTTGGACAAGGTTTTCCTCGGCCATCTCCACCTGGATCACGCTGGTGACTTTCCACAATACTACTTCACCAAGGGCATCAACTCTGGTCGTTCGCCGACACGGTTGTTTGGCCCCAATGGCGTAAAGCCCGAATGGGGAACAGAAACTTGGTTCAACAAGATTCGTGAAGCCTGGGCGTGGGAGGAAGCCAGCCGAGGCGGTGCTGTTGACCAGCGAGGCTTGCAAATCGAAATCACCGAGTTTGACTGGACCGCCGAAAACGCTGTCATTTACGATGAAAATGGCGTGCAAATCCGCACAATCCCTGCGGTTCATGCAGACCAATCTGTCAGCTTTATACTCGAATGGAATGGTCTGAAGTTCGCCTATTCAAGTGACACGAGCCCCAACCGTTGGTGGGTTGAACACACGCAGGACGCCGACATATCAATTCACGAAGTGGTACTGCCACCAGAAATGTGGGTGACAAAATACTATCTGGACGCCGTCGGAGCAGTACAAGCAGGCACACAAGCTCATACACCTCCGCAGGCGTTTGGCAAAGTCATGGCATTGACAGAGCCGCGCATGGCCGTCGCTTACCACTTCCAGAACGACGCTGACACGGCACCTGTCGTGTTGGAAGGCATTCGCGAAACCTACGACGGCCCGCTGAGCATGGCGACTGACTTCATGACATGGAACGTAACAGCGGACGAAATTCGCGTCCGAATGGCCGTTCCAAACCACGAGCGGTTCCCTGAGCCTCCTCAACGGGAGTTTGTCCCCAATCGCGATGCAGAGCCATACGTTTGGACGGAAACAACCTTTGACGGCTATCACCCTGAGATTGCAGCGGTAATCAACGAACTCGTAGATGAATTCAACGCAGAGTTCGGGACAAACGTCGAACCTACAACGACTGCGCCGCGCGAGTGATGTACGAGCCGTGTGCCTATTTCTGATAAGGGCGCAGATCAAACAATTTCAATTCGAATGATCATGCGATGGACCTTACTCAGGTCCATCGTTCTTTTTCGATCAAGGAAAACGATTTCCGGATTCCATGACGCAAAGTCTCTCAATCATTAAACGAACCCTTCTTGGATTGATCATTGCACCTTGGCTTGTAGTCAACGGCCTCGCCGATACGTCCCCCTTCAACGCATCACAGGTCGCCAATAACATTGCCATCGTGAATGTCGGAGATGACGGAGTTACAATTGACCTTGAAATCTTCTTTGGGGACCTCGGATCATTTTCAGACCTGTTGCCCGCACGGCTTTTCTCCAAGACAGCAGGCGGCGCTAGGGATGATGCGCAGCGCCTTGCTCGGTTTGCACTAAATGGGATTTCACTCCGTCGCGGCGACGGCTCTCTTCTGCCGTTAACTGTGCAATTGATCGAACCTCGTTTGCGCGTTGACAGGTCCTCGCCTGTGGCAGGACAACGTGACCCCCTTTCCGGTCGTGCCGTTCCAGCGCCGCCTGATGACCCGAGAGTTGTCTTTGTAAGGCTGTTCTATTCCTTCGAAGGACAGAAGCCCGACGTGATCCAACTTTTGCCGCCCCGTGACAATGAGGGTGTTCCAGTAGTTATTGGCGCACATGTGAGCGACAGGGGGCTTCCCGTCTCCGAATTCCGCTTCTTCGCGCAGTTGATGCGGCTGCATATCAACTGGGAGGATCCATGGTACACGCAGTTTAGTGATCCCTCCCTGAACCGCCGAATGCAGGAAGCTACGACCGGGTTTCTTTATGTGGAGCCGCGCGAGGTCCGCGTTGAAACTCTCGTGCGGCTTCGGGATTTAAGCAGACTGATCGGCCATGATTTCAAAATGAATTCTGCATTGGACCCTGAAGACCAGCAGGAGGTTTTGGCTGCTGCACAGGCGTTTCTTAAAACGCGAAATGCGCTTCAGATGGATGGACATGCGAAAGCACCTCGAGCCAGCCGTGCATCGTTCCTTAATCTTGGGGAACGCGGTTTTGAGGTTGTGCAAGATGATCAAGACACGAGCGCTAACGCTGCTTTTGTTGGCGTTGTGGTATCTTACCCAATCGAGGCTCTGCCGCAGCGTGTGGCAGTTTTGTGGGATGTCTTCAGCGAGGCTCAAGCCAAGGTACCGATCGTTATTACGGACGTCGCAAGCCCCTTTTTCAGCGACGTCACTAAGGATCGTGCGGAGATTTTGTGGACCAATCAGCTATTGACTTACAGGAACCTGCAAATCGAAACTTTACCGCTTGGAGATGGCGTGAGCCGTATTGATACCATGATATGGACCGGTCTTGCGGCCTTTTTGGCCGGCGGCGGAATTGTCTTTCTGGCTCTTGGAAAGTCACGGCGGACGATTGCCGTGATTTGCACTATGATGGGATTGGGTCTTGGAAGTCTCGTCTTTTTCCAACCGTCCAGATTACCGTTGTTGGTTTTCGAAGCGCCTGGACAGGAAGAAACGTCTCAGCTCTTATCCAAGGCTCTCAGCCAGATCAATCTCGCCACATTGGAACCAAGTCCAGAGTTTCGTAGAACGGCTCTGGCGCCGATCGTCGTTCAAGAAGCACTTCTTGATGTTGCCGCCGAAATCGAACGAGGCGTAGCAATAAGGCTCCCGGGTGGCGGGATTGCAAGGGTGACGTCTCAATCGGATGTTGATGTTCAGTCTGTGTCGCCCCTTGCAGAGGGTCGAGGCATGCAGGCGCTCGTTACATGGCAGTCGCAGGCGACCGGGGGGCATTGGGGGCATAGACATACACGAACGGTCGAGTACAGGGCTTTGGTGGATTTGGTCGCGTTTGGAGGTTTGTGGAAAATCAGCGGTTTGACGGTTCTGGAAAGCCAAATGTCCAGCAGCTGACTGAATTTCGCAATTTCTCGTCATAGCGCGGCAGTCAACTGTCCGAGCCGTTCAACCGTCCACACACAAGCGATAACTGTGCAGCCGCCAGCTAAAGCCAATCGCGTAACACGCCACGTTGGTACATTTATTTTTTTCAGCGCGACGAGTGCTGGCCAAACAACAAGTACGATTGCAACCTGACCAATTTCGACCCCCAAGTTGAAGGCAAGTAGGCTTTGCCAAATGTTGGGCGCATCCACCTGCAGGATCTTCTGCAGAACAAACGAGAAGCCAAGACCGTGCAGCAAGCCAATAGCAGCAGTTACAACGAGCATTTTGCCATTGCCACCATTCCCTGCGAAGCGAGGCCAGATCGCTAGAAGTGCTGCATAAATGATTGACATCGCAATTCCTGTTTCCACTGCCGGAACAAACCATGCGGCAGATGGAACAAAACCAAAGAAACCGATAGTCAGGGTTACACTGTGGCCAACGGTAAAACCCGTGACACGCCACAAAAGCGAAGACAGTGTGGTCGCACTAATCACGAGGCAAATCACAAAAAGTACGTGGTCGATCCCCTCCAGTATGTGGCGGACACCCTCCCAAACGAATGTTATTGCAGCAGTAAAACTGGATTGGGATATTGTAACAGGCTCATCCATCAGACCCCGGGAACGAAAAACCTTAGGATCGTCATTTGCGTAGTCCAAAATGAGGTTCGCTGTGTTTTCTTGGCCAGGCAAACCTGGATTCAAGCTGCTCGATATCGAATAGCTTGAAACGGCTTGCGAACTTGGAAAGAATAGTTCGACGTCTACTATTGTATCTCCGACATATGTGCTCTTGTTTGTCGGATCTGTCAGCTCACCCGCCATCGCCGCTTTGGCCTCGCTAAGCGTTGCGAATCCGGGTTGGGAACCGACTGCATGTATCAGCAGTTTTCGAAACTCCGGTGTCAGAACCGCTCCGTCAACAAAGAGCATATGGCCAACTGATACAAACTCCGCGAGACCCTCCGGATTTTCCAGAACCGCCGTTACGTCGACATGGTGAACCACGACGTCGTTTTCAAAGCTGTTGGTCGTGAACGGCGCTGGGTCCGGAAGTTCGCCTGCAGGCGCACTACCAAGCTTATCTGCGACGAGGTATGGCATGGGCAGTCTGATGTACAAGCGCAGGCCATCTTCGACATGTTCAATGTGCAGCACCCTGACATTCAGGTTTAGAAGAAAATGTGCATGGGCCTTTACAACAGGAAATGCAACAAGGACCAGTATGCACAGCAAAAGTCGAAGGACAGGCTTACACCGCATACCTAGGTTTCTCCATCTACTTCTAGCTACTTCTAGGCGTTAATCCACTCAGTTGATGAACTCGCACCAAAGGTATCTGGTTGGGCCCGAGCACGGGCGCCGTATAACGTAGTTCCTTGCTGCTTCAAACGACTTCTTTGGACTCGATCCGGACGTTCGCTAAAATTTGCGCCAACGTCCGTTCCGGGCCTACTCCGTTGAAAAACTCGATTGTTTTGGGTTTGGAAGGGTGTGCTGATTTTGGGCAATCTGATCCCTTTTCATTTGGGACAGGCAGTTTGCGGAGCCGGGATGAGTTTTGCGAGCTTGCGGAGGTTCTGGCTGGTGGCTGCGAGGTGGAATTCATCGCGGGCGCCGGTTGGTCCCCGTAATCGAAGCCGGTCGAGCTTCAAAATACGTTTGAGGTGGGCAAACAGCATCTCGACCTTTTTTCTCAACTTGCACGAGATTGCATATTGGGTGGTGTGTGAGATGGCACGGGCAACATCGCGCGACGGCTCATGGATTGACCTTGTGACCTTGCGTTGCGGCTCCTTCGGACAGCACTTCGGCCTCAGGCCGCAGGCATCACAGTCAGCCTTTCGAGCGCGGTAGCGCAGCGTCCCATCCTTGTTAGCTCCAGTCCGTGGTGTCGCAAACGCACGGCGGTATTGTTTGAGCTCTTTGCCTCCTGGGCAGATATAGGCATCGGTTACGGCGTCATAGGTGAAGTCCGCCCGCTCATAGGTTCCATCCTTGCGTCCCGACTTGTCTATAACCGGAATATGAGGGGCGATTCCGCGCTCCTTGACCAACCAGTCGAGCATGGGACCAGAACCATAGGCGGTATCGGCAATCAGCCGTTCAGGTATCAAGTCAAATCTGTCGCCCACCCGATCTATCATGGTTCGCACAGAGCCAACTTCAGCCTGCCGGATCGAACGTGTGGCTTCCACATCCAGGATCACTGCATTGTCGGTATCGATCAGGTAGTTTGTCGAATAGGCGAAGTAGGCAGGGCCGCCGCGTGCGCCCGTCCACTGGGATGCCGGATCGGAATGAGAGGTGAACTTCGGCTCTATCGCACTGGCTGCGCCGAAGGCTTCATCATCCAGTGTTTCCAGATACTCCCTGACCGCTCGCGGAGCATCACAGGGATCAATCTGCCCTGGCTCCCAGTCCGCTTGTGGTGTGGAGTTCTGCCGATTGGCATCCGCCTGGATCAGGCTCGCATCAGCTGCGAGACGTTGGCCGCTCGCCAGTCCTTCCTCGATGCAGCGCGCCACAACCGTCTCAAAGACATGCCGCAACAGATCGCTGTCCCGGAACCGTCCATGACGGTTCTTGGAGAAGGTCGAGTGGTCCGGTATTGGATCGCTCAGATCCAGGCGGCAGAACCAGCGATAGGCCAGATTGAGATGGACCTCCTCGCACAGCCGCCGTTCTGACCGGATGCCCATCGTGTAACCGACCAGAAGCATCCTGATCATCAGTTCCGGATCAACTGAAGGACGACCGGTTGAACTATAAAACGGAGCCAGATGTTTACGAAGGTCGGACAGATCAACAAACCGGTCAATCGACCGCAGTAGATGATCCTTTGGGACATGATCCTCAATCGAGAATTCATAAAACAGCGCGCTTTGCGCTTCCTGTCTCGGACCCATCATCGCCTGCATCTCCAAAGTCAGCAAGGAGATTGAATCAGCGTTGGTCTCTCAAAACAACAGGAGTTTTTCAACGGTATAGACCGCTAATTGTCTTTGGTCACCACGCCGTTACATCCAAGAAAAGACAAACCGGTTCTGCCCCTTTTTTCATGTTGATTGCTGTTTGAAGAAAAGGTTCTGCCTGGATGGTTCAGCAGTCTCGGCTAAAGTCCCAAGGGTACAAGAATTCCTGCTGAAAGCTCTGGGCAGCAGGCATGCACCGCCTCCCTCTCAAGCCGCAAAGCCCGGCTTACTAGCCCTCTCGAACCTCCACCACCCCGCAAAGTCCCTAACCACTGTCTCGGCAACGCCGCCTCGTGCCCGGCTATCAGTTCCGACCCGCGAGCGAAGGGAGGGCCTTCATTTGCGACGATGTGGGGGATGTCGACGGCGTGCAAAGTCACCTCCATCCGACTGTCTCCTCTTGCCGGCCCACAGGTGGTTCAGAGATCACCCTCGTTGAAAACAACCGAGCCCCCCAGAACCATCCCGCATTTCCGCCACCTGACCGAGATCAAGGCGGTGCGGGGTTTCTGATGCTACTCAGCCGGGCGTGCCGGGTTTGGTGGTGGAGGGGTCGTTGCGACGGTTCTGCCTGATCTTGCCCGTGCAGGAGGTTTGATCGCGCAACAGTCTTCCGGGGGATTTGTCATGAGCGATGCGCATGCCGATTTGCCGACGGCCGGGACCGGGCTTGAGCCGCCGATTGCCGCGGTGCGGGTGCTCAATTGCGGGCGGGCGGAGCAGCACAGGGAGCATCGCTTCGGCAGCCGGACGCCGAGGCTCTGGTGGGTGTTCTTTTCAAGAAAGTGGGTGCCGCTGCCCCTGCAGTTCTTCCTGATTGAGCACCGCGACGGACCGGTCCTGTTCGACACCGGCATCGATCCGGCGATCACATCGGACAAGGGTTATATCTCGCAGGCCATCGGCCGTTTCCTGCTGCCGCGCATCTTCCGGTTCGACCTCGGCGAAGCGGACCGCATCGACCGAGTCCTGGAAAGAGCGGGCGTTGCCGTGGGCGACATACGGACTGCCGTGATTTCGCATCTCCATTTTGACCACACCGGCGGGATCGCGCAGATCCCGCAGGCGGATCTGCTGGTGAGCGAACGGGAGTGGTCGATCCTGTCGGAGCCCCACCCGGAGCGGGAATGGATCCTGCGCGAGCATCTGGAAACCCCGTCGGCGAAGTGGCGGCAGATCGCGTTTACGCCGACCGACGATCCGCTTTTCGACGGCTTCGACGGGATCCATGATGTTCTGGGGGACGGTTCCATGATCCTCCTGCCGACGCCGGGACACACCAGGGGGTCGCTGTCGATGCTGATCCGCCAGGCGGGGTGGGACCCGATCCTGCTGGCCGGCGACCTGACCTACGAGGCCGCGCTTCTGGACCAGGACGTTGTTCCGGGCGTCGGGGAGGCAGAGGTCCTGCGCGCGTCGTTTGCCAAGGTGCGCGTGCTGAAAAAGCGGCTGCCGGATCTCGCGATCGTCGCCTCGCATGATTTCGCCGCCGCGGAGCTCGTCGCGCGCGCCACAGGCGCTGCACCGGAGCGGGGCGGGACGCGCGACTGAGCGAGCGTGTCCGGCGCTGAAGGCGGGCGCGGTCCGGGTCTCAGCGAATTGCAACTGTCGGGTCAGACCGGCAACGGCCAATTCAGGATCGGGTTTGAGCACCTGCTGCTCTTTCATTTACCGGCCGTCGTACTTTCCGTGAAACGTCTGCTGGATCGCGGGCGCAGGCAAGTCAACTTGTGGCTGGTTGCTTGTTTCGCGCCGGGCACGCTGGCGAATCCCGCGCCGATGGCTGGCATCGGTTGCGCCCGCGCAGAGATCGGCGGCACGCTGATGCTTCTTGGCCTTCTCGCCTTTCTTTTCGAGATTGTCGATCTTGGTCTTTTGAAGGGCGGGGAGACACAGGCCTGAGGCGGGCGCTCACATACGGGTCGAACCTGTCTGATTCACTCGGAACGTGATGTTCCGCTAAGGCTGGGGCTTCGGGGGATCAGCTCACACGGTCAGCGGCGCAGGAAATCCGGCGGGTAGCTGTCTGGCAGCCAAGAGACCGAGACCCTTGTTTCGAGCGGCAGGATCCAGCGCGTCGGGCCGAAGCGGTCCCACGGTGCTTCCGTCAGGTCGACGTCGGGGTCGATAAAGGTTTGCATCGGCCGCCCGTTCAGTGAGACGCGGACGTCGGCATAGACACCGACGTCTTCATAGCCGTTGGCCGCCCAGATTGCCTCCAGTTTTTGAGCATACATCCAAGCAATATCGGGCCGGGCCAGTACGTTGCGCGCCTGACGGCGGGCCATGTGATCATAGGGACTGAACTCCCAGGTCTCGGTTCCGTCAGCCGACACGACGCGGAAAATGCCCTCCCGCTCTCTTGTGTAGATGCGCATGCGCCAGGAAAACCGGTGACCGTCGCCCGTCCAGGCGACATTGTTGTCAAATCTCAGCTGTCTCTCGGGCAGATAGATCTGAACGGCAAACCACAGCGCGAGCCCACCGGCCAGAACGGGGCTGAGCCGGAACTGCACCTTTGGCAACGGGCGTGCCTCCGGCAGAGGCCGTAGCGTGCCGGAAACACGGCGCCAGAGCCTTTGCGGCCAGTCCGGCTCGAAAAAGATCGTCGTCAGCGCAAGCGTGATCCATGGAAAGATACCGATGTTAAAAAGCTGCGCATTCGACCAGTGAAAAAACGCGTAGATGATGAAAACCGTCAGGCGGGTTCGGCGCCACAAAAGCAAGGGAGCGCCCAGCAGGTGCAACAGCACGGTTCCCCATGCCGCGATGACGAAGGCGGCATCGTATTGAAACAGGAAACCGTAGAAGATCCGATCCTCGTTGCCCTGCAGCCAGATCCGCAAGGGTTCCCCCCGCAGCCAGTCATCGGCGATCTTCACCCAGCCTGCATAGATCAGGATGATCTCTGTCTGCAGCTTGATGGCCGATACCGGCCAGCGTGGGATCACCAGCGACCTGATGCGCGGGAACAGGATGGCATCGAGCGAATAAGCGCGTCCGGCGGGCATGAAACACAGGAGCGTGCCGTAAAGGATCACCATGTAGTTGTGATTGAGATACTGCGCCCGATCGAGCAGGAAAAAATAGGCGAAGGTCAGCGTCAGCGCGATGATCGAGACGCGGTAGAACAGCCCAAGTGCCACCATGAAACCGAAGACACCGACCCCACCCCAGACAAAATGTATCCACGGCTCGGGAAGCGGATGAACGAACGGGAGGAACGGAAAAAGCATCTCCGGTTCGACATAGTAGCGGTAGATGCGCGTGTTATCGATGTAACGCCAGCAGTCCCAGGCCAGAATCAACCCGAAGGCGATCCGCACGACAACCAGCGACTGAATGCTTATTGGCGCTTCAAGATGGGATTTCAGGCGTCCGACCATGTCACAGGGCTCTTTCATGATTGCCTGCTGTCACGCGAGTATTCCCTGCTTTGGTTAACGCATGGAAAATCACGTCAAATGGCTCTAAATCCTGATTGTCCATGGCGTTCGGCAGTTTGCCGGCGGACAAATCATCTGCTGAAGGTTTCTGATTGACCTCTCAAGGCAAACTCCGCAATGTTTACGACGGCCAATGCCCGTTCTGCACTGCGACCTTCAACTGATGCGGTTGCGGAAGGCTGCAGGATTTTTAGTGTTGATTAACGTACGGGGTGACCATCCGTTTCTGGAAGTAAACCGGAAGCGGGGGATAGGCATTGACAAAGGGATGGTCGTTCAAATGAACGGCGACCTGCATCACGGCGACGAAGCCATGTCGGTGCCGGCTGTCATGACCACGTGGTCCGGTTTGTTCAACCGCCTGATGTGCCTCGGCTTCGCCAACCGCGCGGTCTCAAGGTTGATCTGCCACCCGCTCGTTTTCGGCCGAAACCTGACGCTCCGATTGCTTGGCCGACCGATGATCGCATACAAGACAAGCAACGATGATTGCCGTCTGACGCCAAAAGTCCGGGCGACGCCCAAGAGGCGCTTTCGTCGCCAGACGCCGGGATTCGGGCCTGATCGCCATTATTTGATTTTTCGGAATAGTGTTTCCGCGTTCTTCCAGATTATCAGGACGAAAAGACATTTTATCTGGTGTCCTGACCGGTCTTGAACGCTCGCGGCCTCAGGATAGTGCGCAAGACGTCGCGCGCGCGGTGTCGCCCCTGATGGGGTGAATGTCTTTCCACCTTGCAAATCGAACATCCGGAGCACGCAGACAGAATGGATTCGCTGACACAGTTTGCCCTCGGTGCCGCCGTTTCCGCGGCGTGTCTCGGGTCGAAGACGGGACCGAGAAAGGCAGCGCTGATCGGCGGGGTCATCGCAACGCTGCCGGATCTGGATGTCCTGATCCCGTTCGAGACGCGGATCGATCAATATGTCTATCACCGCGGCTGGTCACATTCGTTCTTCATTCATGTGCTTGCAACGCCGGTCATCGGCGAGGTGCTGGTTCGGTGTTTCAATTCGCTGAAGGACCAGCGGGCACTTGTCTGGGTGACCGTTTTCCTGTGTCTGACAACCCATGCGCTGCTCGATGCGATGAACGCCTATGGCGCGCGGATATTCTGGCCGTTTCATCCCGATCCCGTCGGGACGGGATCCGTCTTCATCATCGATCCCGTCTTTACCGTTCCGCTGCTTGCGGCTGTCGTCTGGGCACTCGCCAGCGGCAAATGGTCAAAGGGGTTGCGCAGGTTCCTTGCCGGATCACTTGCCTTCAGCGCCGGATACCTGGTGTGGGGTCTTGCCGTTCAGGCCCACATTCATGAACGGGGGAACGCGATTTTTGCCGCGAAGGGCCTGGACGTGAAAAACGTGAAGACCGTGGTCACGCCTTTCAACACGCTGCTGTGGCGTGTCATCGGCCAGGCGGAGGGCCAGTATCACAATCTCTATGTGTCGCTGTTCGACGGGGACGAAGACGCCGTTGTCTATTCGCACGCCTATGATGCGTCGCTCGTCTCGTGTGTCGCCGACGATCCGGAGTATCACAAGATGCTCTGGTTCAGCGACGGCTTCGTCCGGACCGATCTCATCGATGGCAGGATTGTCGCCTCGGATTATCGCCTTGGCCTGTCGCCAACCTACATCTTCCGCTTCGCGATCGCGGACTACGCCGACGGCGCGGCCCGAAAGATAACGCCCGAGCCGATCGTGCCGAGCATTTCGAATGCAGGCACGGAATTCGGCTGGCTGGGAACCCGGATGTCGGGACAGCCCATGATCCGGGCGTCCGAGCAAGAGCTTGTGAAACAGACCAACGCGAACCAGGTTTCCGGATGCTAGTGCCTTCCGGGTCAACACGTCCTAGCCCAGAAAATCGGTAATCACCGCGGTGCCCGGAGACGTCGGGCCGTGCATGGCTCTCAGCTCCGCGCTGGCGGCGGAAAGGGGGACTTCGCGGGCGACGATCGGGCGGATGTCAACGGCGCCGCGTTCGATCATGTCGAGGAGGCGGGGGTATTTCCAAGACGGCATGCCGCGGGTGCCGTAAAAGGCGAGCTGCTTGGTGTAGATGGCGCGCATGTTCACCTCCATCCGGCCGTCGCCCGAGGGCATGCCGACCTGGACGTGGCGGCCGAGAAGAGCGAGGCACTCGACCGAGGCATTGGTCGTCGCCTCGATCCCGAGTGCCTCGATGGAGACCTGCGCGCCGCCGCCGGTGATCTCGCGGATCCTTTCCGCGACATCGCCGTCCGAAGCATTCACCGTGGCATCCGCACCGTAGTGCCGGGCGTAGTCCAGCTTCTCCTCGACGATATCGACGACAACCACCCGGGCGCCGAGCATCTTGGCCAGCAGCAGGACGGAAAGGCCGATGCCGCCGGTTCCGTGAACGGCGACCCATTCCCCGGCGGTGACGGCGGCCCGGTCGGTCAGCGCATGCCAGGCGGTCGTGACCCTGCAGCCGAGACCGGCAGCCAGCGCCGGCGACAGCCACTCGGGCAGGCGCACGAGATTGTGGTCGAACGGCACGGCGACATATTGGGCATAGGCGCCCGGTGTGCCGAAGCCCGGCACGATCTGGTCCGGGCAGGTGTTGGAAACGCCCGTCTGGCAGGCGGGGCAGCGGCCGCAACTCAGGATGAACGGGGCGATCAGCCGGTCGCCAACGGCATATTGGGCGTTCGGGCCCGCCTCGACGACGGTGCCGCAATATTCGTGGCCGAGGATCGACCCGCTGACGACCTTGGGATGTTCGCCGGTCCAGCCGTGATAGTCGGAACGGCAGACGCCGCAGGCGGCGACCTCCAGCACCACGCCGTTATCCGGGCAGGCCGGATCGGCGACTGTCTCGATGACAAGATCCTCGTTGAACGTCCGAACGACCGCCGCGCGCATTCCGCCCCCCTTGCTTAAGTTCAGCGCTCAGACCGGCCGTTCGCCCTTGACGGTGACACGCCGGCCCTTGCGCTCCTCCGGCCAATAGTCCCAGATCGCGCGGTGCATGCAACAGCGATTGTCCCAGAAGGCCATGTCGTTCAGCGACCAGCGGAAGCGGATCTGGTAGTTGATGTGCTCGGCATGCTGGAACAGCATCTCGAGGATCGCGTCGCTCTCATGGTCCGACAGGCCCATGATGCGCGTTGTGAAGGTCCGGTTGACGAAGAGCGACTTGCGGCCCGTCTCCGGGTGCGTGCGCACGATCGGGTGCACCGCCTCGGGGCATTCGATGTCGGCATCCTTGCGGCCCCGGTCACTGTAGCGGCCTTTATATATATGCTCCGAACTGTGCAGCGCGGAGAGCCCGCCAAGCATCTCCTTTACCGGGTCCGACAGATCGTCATAGGCGGCATACATGTCGCTGAACATGGTGTCACCGCCGCAGGGCGGCAGGATGTTGATCTGCAGCATGGTGCCGAGCGGGGGCGTCTCGTCGCAGGAGACGTCGGAATGCCAGAACTCGCCATTCGCCACCTTGGAGTCCTTGGTGGCGTGGATTTCGAAGATCTCCGGGTAGCCTTCCATCGTCGGTGCAGCCGGGTGCGCATGCAGCGGGCCGAAGCGCTTGCCGAAGGCGATGTGCTGCGCGGGCGGGATTTCCTTCTGCTCCTTGAAGAACAGGACCTGGTAGCGGAAGAAGGCGTCGCGGATCTCGTCGAACTGATCGTCCGGCACGGGCTCGCTCAGATCCACCCCGTAGATCTCCGCGCCGAGGTTCGGGGCAAAGGGTTTGGCAGTGATCAGCTGGTAATCGTTTGTTCTCGGAGCGACCATGGGGAGCCTCGTGTTATCCGGCGTTTTTCAGATTGGCCGCGACCATAATCATAAAATCAAATTGATAAAAACGATTTTTTCTTTATCAAAGCGCAAGAAAAACTTTATAAAACTAAGCCATTTACCCGGCCCGGGAGACCATTCATGAGCATTCGCGCGCTGCGCACGCTTCTGTCGATCCACCGTCACGGCAGCTTTCGTGCCGCCGCGGAGGCGGAGAACCTGACGCCGTCCGCCGTCAGCCTGCAGATGCGTACCCTGGAGGAGGCGTGGGACCTGACCCTGTTCGACCGCTCCCAGCGGACGCCGAAGCTGACGGAGACAGGACTTGCGCTGGTGGGCGAGGCGGAGATGGTCATTGCCGCCTATGACGGCCTGGCCGACCGGGTGGCGCCGAAGGACGAGATCTCCGGCGAGCTTATCCTCGGCGCGGTTCCGACAACACTCACCGGGCTGGTGCCGCTCGCGCTGTTGGAACTCAAGAAAAGGCATCCGGGCATACGCGTGCGCATTGTCCCGGGGCTGTCGAACCAGTTGCTCTCCCAGATCGATCGCGGTCAGATCCACGCGGCCGTCATCTCGCGCCCCGATCTGCTCTCAAGGTCGATGCGTTTTTCAAGGCTCGCCGAGGAGGTGCTGGTTCTGCTGGTGTCGCAGACGACGGAAGATCTCTCCCCGGAGGCGCTGCTGCGCTCCCGCCCGTTCATCCGCTTCAACCGGGACGCGGTGGTGGGAAGGCAGATCGAAACCTGGCTGCAGAACAGCTCCATCCCGGTCCATGACGCGATGGAGCTGGAAAGCCTGGAGGCGATTTCCAGCATGGTCGCGGCGGAGCTCGGGATTTCCATCGTGCCGCAGCGCTGCATCCGCGAAAGCGGCCGCCTGCCGCTGAAGACGCTGTCGCTTGGCGACAACAGCCCGAGCCGGGTGCTGGGTCTGGCGAGCCGGGAAGGCGCGCCCAGGACCAGCCTTGTCAGCGCCGCCGAGGCCGCCCTTCTGGAAGCCGTGGCTATCGGCGAGTTCACACTCCCGTCGCGGTGACGCGGCTGCGGATTTGGCGGAGGCACATTGCCGGACCGCACCCACCGGCGTCATCCCGGGCTTGATCCGGGATCCATTCCACGTGGCAGCGGATGCGTGAGCCGGGAGGCAGGGGAGGGCGGTTGCGTCGTGCTTGCGAAACTTCGTCTCTGGAAACGAGTGGGTCCCGGATCTCCGCTGCGCTGCGTCCGGGATGACGGTGGAGGGGCGCATGACCGGCAGCGCCAACTCACCTCATCCTGAGGCGCGGAGCGAGACGTATGGGTCGCACGGTATTGTCCTCCAGCTGATCCTTCGAGACAGGCCTGCGGACTTCCTCTGGAAGAGGGTGTTGTTCTTATCGTTCTCAAGCCGCACGCCGGACCGCACCCACCGGCGTCATCCCGGACTTGATCCGGGATCCATTCCACGTTGCAGCGGATGCGTGAGCCGGGGGCAGGGGAGGGCGGTTGCGTCGTGCTTGCGAAACTCCTGCTCTGGAAACGAGTGGATCCCGGATCTCCGCTGCGCTGCGTCCGGGATGACGATGGAGGGGCGTATGACCGTCCGCCAACTCACCTCATCCTGAGGCAGCGCAAGCGCGCGTCTCGAAGGATGGGCTGCACGGTATTTTCCCCTGGCTGATCCTTCGAGACAGGCCTGCGGCCTTCCTCAAGATGAGGGTGTTGTTCTTGTCGTTCTCAAGCCGCACGCCGGACCGCACCCACCGGCGTCATCCCGGACTTGATCCGGGATCCATTCCACGTTGCAGCGGATGCGTGAGCCGGGGCAGGGGTGAACGGTTGCGTCGTGCTTGCGAAACTCCGTCTCTGGAAACGAGTGGGTCCCGGATCTCCGCTGCGCTGCGTCCGGGATGACGGTGGAGGGGCGCATGACCGGCAGCGCCAACTCACCTCTTCCTGAGGTGCGGAGCGAAGCGAAGCCTCGAAGGATGGGCCGCACTTTATTGTCCTCCAGCTGATCCTTCGAGGCAGGCCTGGGGTGTTCCTCAGGATGAGGGTGTTGTTCTTGTCGTTCTCAAGCCGCACGCCGGACCGCACCCACCGGCGTCATCCCGGGCTTGATCCGGGATCCATTCCACGTTGCAGCGGATGCGTGAGCCGGGGGGCAGGGGAGGGCGGTTGCGTCGTGCTTGCGAAACTCCGGCTCTGGAAACGCGTGGGTCCCGGATCTCCGCTGCGCTGCGTCCGGGATGACGGTGGACGGGCGCATGACCGGCGCCAACTCACCTCATCCTTCGAGACAGGCTTGCGGCCGTCCTCAGAGTCTGACTCGAAATTCATTCTTGAGCCTTTGCCAAGCGCCTGATGATGAGTTCGATGCTAGCGATGTACAGCCAAGCGGTCTGTGTTTCTTGTTTGACTTCAAAGTCCTTTGCAAGACGCCGCCGTCGCCCAAACCAGGCAAATGTTCTCTCAATGACCCATCGTCTTGGCAGAAGCGCGAATCCTTTCACCCCGGTTGGCCGTTCGACGATCTCAATCGTCCACGGTCCACAATCCTCGATCTTTTTCAATAGCTTCGGCCCTCGGTAGACCCGATCGGCGAAGATATGAGCAAGGTTGGGATAGGTCTGCCGCAGGCTGCGTAGCAATGGCACCGCTCCGTGGACGTCCTGGACGTTGGCGGGATGAACCAGAACGTCCAAAAGAAGCCCGTCCGTATCAGTGACAATGTGGCGCTTGCGACCTTTGATGCGTTTGAATGGATCAAGTCCCCGAGGACCGCCGACTTGGATTGTTGCGACGCTCTGACTGTCAATGACACCGGCGGTCGGAGTAGCATTGCGCGCTTGTGATTGGCGATGCCGCTCAACCAGCCGCCGGTTCAGCGCTGGCCATAACGCATTGTCACGCCACGCATAAAAGTATCTCTGCACTGTGGAACGTGGTGGGAAGTCGGCAGGCAGAAACCGCCAGGGACAGCCTGTGCGCAGCAGATAGAGAATGGCATTGACGACTTCCCGCAGCGACGTGGTGCGCGGACGACCTCGATCTCGTCGGGCTGGCAGATGGGGACAGATGAACCTCCATTCTTCGTCCGTGAGATCACTTGCGTAACGCAAGCTGCGACGGTCATAGTTGGCGCGGGTGGTCTCGGTCCACATGGCGAAGCTCCGTTCTGTTAGCGCAAAAACGGAATCACATGCGACCGGGATCACTCAACTAATTTCGGGCCAGTCTCTCAGGACGCGGTTGTGTCTTCGATCGCCTTTTGGAACCCGGCAACGGCCGGTCAGCCTTGCGCCGGACTGCCCGAAAGAAACTCAAGTAGCCTTGCCGTCAATTCGTCGGGGGCTTCTTCGGGGATGGCGTGGCCACAGGGGAGGGCACAGCCGGTCACGTTGTCCGCCTTTTCCTTCCAGGTCGAGATCACGTCGTAAAGATCGCCGACAACACTCTTGGCCCCCCAGAGTGCGAGAAGCGGTGCGGCAACGCGGCGGTGCGCGTCGGCTTCGTCGTGTTCCAGGTCGATCGTGGCCGAGGCGCGGTAGTCCTCGCAGATCGCGTGGATCGTTTCCGGGTTGCGATAGGTTCTGAGATATTCGGCAATGGCATCTTCGCCGACCGCGCCTTCGGTCCTGACCTGACCGGAAATGTGCCGCCGCAGGAAATATTCCGGGTCGCCGCCGATCATCCGTTCGGGAAAGTCGTGGGGCTGGATCAGGAAGAACCACCAGAAATACCGTGTTGCAAATTCCTTGTCCGTCTGCGCGTACATCGTGCGTGTCGGGGCAATGTCGAGAACGGCGAGACGCGCCACAGCGTCCGGAAAATCGAGCGCCAGCCGGTGCGCAACGCGGCCGCCACGATCATGGCCGATGACGGAAAACCGGTCGTGGCCGAGGCTTGCCATCAGCGCGATCTGGTCCTGTGCCATCACCCGCTTGGAATAGGGCAGGTGTTCGGCATCGCTCGTGGGCTTGCCGCTGTCGCCATAGCCGCGCAGATCGGGGGCGATCACCCTGTATCCGGCAGCGGCGATTTTGGGCGCGACCTTGCGCCAGACAATGTGTGTCTGCGGATGGCCGTGAAGCAGCAGGACAGGCGGTCCTTCGCCGGCGCAGGCATAATTGATGTCGACGCCGGGCAGGCCCGCCTTCTTCAGCGCAAACCCCCGGAGGAAGCGTGATGCGGTCATCTAAGGGGATTCCAGAACCGCGTCGGCAATCGCCGCCCCGCAGGCCTTCGTATCCGCCGGGCCACCGAGATCGGGTGTCCTGAGAGCCTGTTCGGACAGCACGCGCTCAATCGCCGTGACAATCGCCTGGCTCGCCTCCGCCGCTCCCAGATGGTCCAGCATCATGGCCGCCGCCCAAATCTGGCCGACCGGGTTGGCGATGCCCTTTCCGGCAATGTCAGGCGCCGAGCCGTGGACCGGCTCGAAGAGCGAAGGATAGGTGCCTTCCGGGTTGATGTTGCCCGAGGGCGCGATGCCGATCGTGCCCGTGCAGGCGGGGCCGAGGTCGGACAGGATGTCGCCGAACAGGTTCGAGGCGACGACGACATCGAACCAGTCCGGATGCAGCACGAACTGGGCCGTCAGGATGTCGATATGATACTTGTCGACCGTCACATCGGGATAATGTCTCGCCATCTCGGCAACCCGTTCGTCCCAATAGGGCATGGTGATCGAAATGCCGTTCGACTTGGTCGCCGATGTCAGGTGTCCGCCGCGCTGTTCGGCAAGATCGAAGGCATATTTCAGGATCCTGTCGACGCCGGTGCGGCTCATCACGGTTTCCTGCATAACGATTTCGCGGTCGGTGCCGGGGAACATCTTGCCGCCGATCGAGGAATATTCACCCTCGGTGTTTTCGCGCACGATCATCATGTCGATGTCGCCGGGCTTGCGGTTGGCGAGCGGCAGCGGCACGCCCGGCATGGCACGTGCCGGGCGCAGGCTGACATACTGATCGAATTCCCGCCGGAACTGGATCAGTGACCCCCAGAGCGAAATGTGGTCGGGTACAATGTCCGGCCACCCGACCGCGCCGAAAAAGAGTGCGTCGCTCGCGCCCAGCCGGTCCTTCCAGTCGGGCGGCATCATCTCTCCGTGTTTCACGTAATAGTCGGCGGAGGCGAAATCATGCTCGGTGAACTCGAAGCCGAGGTCGAAGCGCTTTTGCGCCGCGTTCAGGACACGCAGGCCCTCGGGAACGGTTTCCTTGCCAATGCCGTCGCCGGGGATGACCGCGATGTTCCAGCTGTTTTGCGCCATTTAGGTTCTCTTCCGGGTCGTTCGATTGACGGTCAACGTGGCACTTCGGGCAAACGGTGCGCAAGGAAAAACAGGCAACAAGGCCCTGAGGGGACGCGTTCCGCAAAATGCAGATCGGGCAGCCCACTGCACGGTCCGGCCGGCATCGCCGACAGGGCGCAACAGGTTCGTCCGGCGTCCGGCTCACGCCTTCTTGCCAGCAAATCAATTTCAAGCGAGTGATCAAGAATTTAATAGTATTCACAATAGCTTGAGGGGAGATTAGTCTCGCGCGAATGTGTGTGGGGCGTGTGGCGAAGTGACCCGAGTTGAGGGTCTGTTCCCTTAAGGTCTGCCTGCATCCAATGACGGATGCCTTTCAAACGGGTTGACCAGGAGGGCAACATGAAGACACTGAAAACGCTGCTTGGGGCAAGCGTAATGGGCCTGCTCATGGCAGGGTCGGCGCAGGCCGCCACGATTGACATTACTTTCAACAATTCCAACGGGTTCGGATTTCTGGTGACGCCTGTCTACACGGGTGTCCATTCCGGTAGTTTCGATGCGTTCGACGCAGGTTCGGCGGCAAGCGCCGGCGTTGAACAGGTTGCGGAAGTGCCGGTTCCGCCCAATCCGCCCAACCTCATCGCGGGCGAGCGCCTTGCGGTTGAACCCAACTCTCAGGGCGGTTTCATTTTCGGACCGGGCGGACCGATCCAGGATGGGGAATCAGGCACGCTGACCATCGATGTCGCGGACCCGACAACGAACCGCTACGCGACCTTCCTGTCGATGTTCGTGCCCTCGAACGACACGTTTTTCGGCAATGACAATCCGTTCGCCTACGAAATCTTCGACGCCGCCGGCAACGTGATCGAGCAGACGATCGAGATCACCGGAAGCTCGATCTGGGACGCCGGAACCGAAGTGAACCAGTTGCTGGGAGCGGCCTTCCCAGGCCAGGACATCCAGGATGGTGCTGTTGAAGGCGGTGTCATCCAGCGTCTTCTCGACATCGACGACGGGATGGGCGGCAACGGTTTTAATGCGCTTGAAGCCCTGTTCGGGGTCACCAATGCGGGCCTGATCACGTCCGATACGGTTCTCTTCACCATCGACATCGAAGCGACGCCGGTGCCGCTGCCGGCAGGCGGTGTGCTCCTGCTTGGCGGTCTCGGTGCCATGGGTTTCGTCGCCCGCCGGCGCGCCAAAAAGGCCTGAGCCGGCTTTCTCATCCGGGCGCGCATGTGCCCGGATGACCCTGTCAGCGCCGCAACGTCCGCTGGCGTAGCAAGTCATGCCGCCTGCCGACCTTGCGGGCGGAGGCCCGTGGCATAGGCCCACAGACTGAGCGCGACGGCGGCAGTGGATACGATCGTCATGACCGTCCCCGGCACGAAGTGCACGTAACCGCCCAGATCCATGAAAACGAAATAGCCGACATCGGTGACCCAGCCGACAATCGCGGTCATGAAGATCGCCGTGACCGAGCCGCGCCAGACAAAGATACCGCCCACCACCGTAAAGGCCCCGATCCAGAGCAGGTTGAAGCCGTGCTGGTTAATGAGCGCGCCGACGGCTGCGTGGTAGTCGTTTGCCAGCATTGCGGGATCGACCGCGTCGGCAATCCCGGCGACGGCTGCGGAGGTCTCCTGCCCGATTGTCATGATACCCGCGAACATGTGGACCAGGCCCCAGATGACCCAGAGGATTGCCGCGGCCCTGAGTGCATGCCTATGATTGCCCGTCATTGAACCTCTCCCTTTCCGAGTCGGCCCGATCGCCGGTCCGGAGATATTTAGTGGACTTTATCCACTATTCCGATTTGGTGGATAAAGTCAACAATATCGTGACCATGCAAAACATCGAACTGGCGCTTCTCGTCGACCGCTTCATGCGGAAAATTCACTTCGGCCTTCAGTCCAAGGCACACGACTTCGACCGGGAGCGGGTCGGTCCGGGTGGCGGCATCGTGCTGCTGACGCTCGCCGACATGGGCTGTCCCGGGCTGAACGAGCTGACCCGCCGCGTGGCGCGCGACAAGTCGCAGATGACCCGCACGATCCGCTCTTTGGAGACGAAAGGCCTGGTGGCCCGCAGGGCGTCGCCGGACGATGCCCGGGTGAGCCTGGTACATCTCACCAGGGAAGGGGAAGCGGTGGTCGATGAACTCCGGCAGGCCGTCGCCGAAACGATCGGCGAAATCCTTGCACCGATTTCCAAGCAGGAAGAAAAGGTGCTGCAAGGCCTGCTGGAACGTGCCTTGATTGACAGCGGCGCAGAAGGCAGTGCTCCGGAAACCAGGTGAGTCATCTGTTGCTGTCTTCCAACTTCGCTGCGCTTGGAGCGGCCGGCTGGAGGGCGATCGTCTCCGCCCGCCGGGTGAAACCAGGGACACGAGTATCAGTCACTTGTCCGCCGGTCTCGGCAGTGGGCAGCTCTAGGACTCCCGTGCGATTATAATACGCTGCGGAATACGAACCAGTTGAAGGCCACATAGGCGAGCGGGAAAACGAAACGGCACGCAATGTCGAGAATCTTCGCGCCCTCGCGATACTTGATCGTGTTCAGATACGTCGTCGTAAGCGAGACCAGCAGGGCCAGGAAGACGAATATGGTCGCGCCGCCGATGAAGAAGTCCATGAGCGTGAAGTATCCGAGCGGTGGCAGCATGTTGGTTGCCGCGAAGATGAACGCGATGATCGTCAGCATGGAAGTCGCCGAGAGGCCGATCTGCGGGCCGTATTGTGCCGGGTCGATCCAGAAGACGCTCCACGACATGAAGACGATCAGCGAGATCGGCAGAATGATCTTCCAGACATAGAACGCGCGGATGCGTTCGGCCTCGATCGTCAGATCCAGTTTCGTCCGGGTCTCGTCGAACGCGTCGGCGATGAAGCCGCTGTCGATCTGCGCCTCCACGCCCTTGATGCGCCAGTCGGAAATGTTGAGAACATCATAAATCCCGACAAATTCCGCATCGAGTTCGATGAAG
This sequence comes from Roseibium sp., assembly GCF_965229775.1. Classification (GTDB taxonomy): domain Bacteria; phylum Pseudomonadota; class Alphaproteobacteria; order Rhizobiales; family Stappiaceae; genus Roseibium. Next base: position 487,361 of record NZ_OZ245929.1, on the reverse strand, counting down.
GCTTCCTCCGGTTCGTAATCGAGCAGAATGAAGCTCAGATCGATCGCCTGGGAATCGAAGGGGAAGTCGCGCAGCGCGTGATAGCTTGCGAGCGTGCCGGAAATGCGCTGGAGGTATGTGACCGTGCCATTCGGACCGATGGTCACCGTCTCCGGCCACCGCTCGAAAAGCCGTCCCGAGTTCAGCAGGACCAATTCCGGAAACCAGACGGACCCGATATCCAGTTTGCAGCCTTCCAGGTTCGTAAGCCGGCCGTCCTGCCACATGCGGCGGATCGCCAGATCGATCGTGATGGTCTGGTCGACGTCGTTGATCTCACGAATATCGATGACCCGGACACCCGTCTTTATGACGGTCGGCACCCCGTCCGGGTCGGGACTGATATGCGTGCGCATGTCCGGAACAGCGCATGTGTGCTGGTCCGAAGCAGGCAGGTTTTCCTGTCGGGTCTGAGAGTGTGCGGTTGACGCAAGAACAAGTAAAAAGAGTAGCGTAACAAACCGTATCATGAGGTCGATCAAAGGCCCTAAAATAGTAATTCCGCTCCGAGCGTGAAATGAACGATTCCTATTGTTTATACCAATGATCGCCGTTTGCGAATAACGTCTTTGAGTTTCGAGCGGAGTCTATATAGATCACCGCGCGAGTATATGAGGAAGTTAATACCTCTACGTGAAGTTAGCTGATTTATTTTATTTTGCGTGCGTTGGGTTCGGCCAGGGTTTTCCGACCAATTTGGAACAACCTTTTTGGACTCCACACCTAGTGCAGGCTCAAGAGCACTTCGATGTCCCGCTGGCTGAGCGGGGCGAGCAGGGCCTTTTCCTCGGCAGTGAGTTTGGCGTCGCCATCGACATACTGTCTGATCTGCAGCGCAATCTGGCTGGTTGGCTGATAGTAGAGATCGCCGCCCAGCCGGCTCAGCTCGACAACGAGCCGCTGCACCAATTCCTTGCGCTTTTCGGCATCCAGATCGTGACGTTTTTCCTGCAGCATCGGTCGCTGTCCTGATTCAGTCCTCTGCCCCACACCATGTATTTAGTGCGGATGCCGGAGCGGTCGAGGGGCAGGGGGTTAGACTGTCGCGAGATCCTCCTTGCGGCGGCCGTCCCGTGCGGTGCCGGTGTTGATGGTGGTCGCGGGCTCCAGGAGTATGACTTCGCAGGTTTCCGTCAGGGCGACGGGGCAATGTTCGACACCGTGGGGCACCACGATGAACTCTCCTTCCTGAATGATTTCCTCCCGGTCACGGAAACGCATCAGAAGCCGCCCGCGATGGACGAGAAAGAGCTCGTCTTCCGTCTCATGGAAGTGCCATGTGAAGTCGCCCTCGAACTTTGCAAGCTTGATCAGCATGTTGTTGATCTGCCCGGCAATACGCGGGGCCCAGTGGTCATCAAAACTGCTGAAGGCACGGTCGAGATTTTTCTTGGCGAAGGGAGACAGGTGACCGTTCAATTCGGCAACATCGCGAATGATTGCCGAAAGCTGGGCCTCAAGGCCTTCGCCCTCGCTGGGGTAGTCGCCATCAAGGGCGGCCGTTCCGATCGTGAAGCCGGCAGCCCCCGCCTCTTTCACGGATGCGATCCGTTCCGGATCTGCAATCGAGCCGGCAACAATCACCGGCTTTTCCGTGGCTCTGCAGACCGCGGCGATGAGACCTGAAATGTCGTCCAGGGGTGAGCGGTAGGCCAGCAGATCAAGGCCATGGACACCTTCGCGTGCAGCCATTGCGCGGGCGCTTTCGACGATCTCCTGCTGACTTCCCTTCAGGATGCTTGGATGTCCGACGATCTCGCCGGGGAACGGGTAGTACTCTGTCGGGGTGCCTTTCAGGATCGGCAGAACGTCGTCCACCCGCGTGCCGCCGAGCAGGATGTCGACGCCGATTTCGACCGCGGCCTGAGCCGATGCCACTTCACTGTCGCAGTCAAGACTGACCACTTCCAGGTAGGACGTTGCTCCCTTGGCCCTGATGGTTGAATTGAGCTCTTTCAGCTCTTCGATCGGCAAGCCGATGTCCTTGAAACCGATATGGCGGACACCCAGGGAAAGTGCGGTCTCAAGATGCTGTGCGGCTTCCGCCACCGTGCGGTCGTTCCGGGTGAGCATGAAGATGAAACGCAGACCCATCAGGCGGCCTCCTCGTTGTGTTGGCGTGTGGCAGCCAGCTGCCGTGCAGTGTGAATGGCAACGGCCAGGCTGCCCGCATCCGCGACGCCTTTGCCGGCAATGTCGAATGCGGTGCCATGATCAGGCGAGGTGCGCACGAAGGGCAAGCCCAGGGTCACGTTTACCCCTTTTTCCACGCCGAGATATTTCACAGGAATGAGTCCCTGGTCATGATATTGCGCGACGACGACATCGTGTTCACCCTTGCGTGCTGCCATGAAGACGGTGTCGCCGGGCCAGGGGCCCGATGCGTCGATGCCCTCGTGCCGCGCCGCCTTGATCGCGGGTTCAATAACGTCGATCTCCTCTCGGCCAAAGAGCCCGCCTTCGCCGGCATGAGGGTTCAGACCCGCGACGGCAACGCGAGGCCTCTCGATGCCGAGATCCTGGCAGGCCTGGTTCGCCAAACGGATCGCGGTCATTTGGGCCGTAAAATCCGCCCTTTCGATGGCATCCCGCAGACTCACATGGATCGTCACCAGGACGGTCCGGAAATCATCATTCACCAGCATCATCGCGGCCTGACCGGTTCCGCCCAGGTCGGCCAGGATCTCGGTATGACCGGGATAGTCGAAACCCGCAGCGGCCAGGGCCTGCTTGTTGATCGGCGCCGTGACAAGGCCGGATGCACGGCCGGATCTTGCGAGCATGATCCCCGCCTCGATCGCCCTGAACGCGGCATGTCCGCTTTCAGGCGAGACCGTACCGACAGGAAAGGCGCCGTTGGGTGATGTGCGCAGAACCTCCATGACACCATCTACGGGCGCGGCAGTCTCGAGCGCTTCGATCTCGCGGACGAGCAGCCCGGAACCGAGCGCGTTGGCGGCGTCCTTCAGGACGGAGGGGCACCCGGTTACAACGCAGTTGTCCGCGTCGCCTTTCGCAGACGCCTTGACGATGATTTCCGGGCCGATGCCGGACGGATCACCCATGGAAATGACGAGCGGTTTTGAGATCGGGGTCACGCAGCGCGCTCCTTGAAACAGAGACTGATACTGCAAACTGGCGCATTTCCCGCCGAAGACAAGCGATGGTTTCTCACCAAAAATGGTGATAAAAGATCACCAATGAAACGATCTGAACTTCCTTATCTCGACGATCTGCGCGCCTTCGAGGCCACCGCAAGAAACGGGTCTGTGCGCGCTGCGGCAAACGAGCTTTCCCTGACCCACGCGGCGGTGAGCCGCAGGGTTGCGCGCGTGTCGGAGACGGTCGGTGCCAAGCTGTTTCGCAAGGCCGGGCGCGGGTTGGTGCTCACGCCGGCGGGGGAGAGCCTGCGCGATGCATGCCGGCGCAGCTTCGACGATTTGCTGCGCACGATCACCTCCATTCGAAACGCAGAGGGAACCTTGGACCATGCGGTCCTTCTCTCCTGCGAACGCTCGGTGGCCATGCGGTGGCTGATCCCGCGCCTGAGCCGTTTTCAAGACGCGCATCCGGACGTGACGGTTCACCTGTCGGTTGGTGGCGGTGCCGTCGAAGAGCACGGCAATGGCGCGTTTCTCGCACTTCGCCGGCTGGATTTTGCGCTCGACGACGGATGGACGTATCAACCGCTGTTTCCCGAACGTGTCGGTCCCGTCATGGTGGATGGCATGCGGGCAAGTTTCGAAGCGGGCGACTATGTTGCTCTCGTCACCAAAACCCGTCCAGATGCGTGGGACCGTTGGCTCGTCGCCAACCCCGACGCGCCGCGGCCGCGGGAACGCCGCGGTATGGACCATCATTTCCTCATGGCGGAGGCGGCGTGTTCAGGCCTTGGTGTGGGATTGTCACCCTATGTGATCGCCGCCGACGATGTCGCCGGCAACCGCCTTGTCGCCCCTTTCGGCTTTTCACCGGACGGGTCGGACTATGGCCTTGTGCATCGCGCCGGTGCGGCGTTGCCGGAAGAAGCGCAATGCCTGGCGGACTGGATCCGGTCCATATGCAAACCGCTTGGCAACCGATCTGACTGAGGCCAGATCAACTAGCCTTCGTCGCCACGTGACGTGAAACGATGGATGTCGACGGCTTCGATATCCACCTGGATCACAACCTCCTGTTTGATGTCGCGCGAGAGTTGGGCCACGAACCGGTCCAGACCGGCCTGGGCGGTGTCGAGTTCTGCACGGTCTGCCGTCATGACAACGGAGACGAGCACCCGACCGTGCCTGTAGTCCACACTGACGGAATGGATACGGCCAACCTTGTGATCTTCGTTCATGGCTCTGTCGAGATCGAGGTTCTTGTTGACGATCCTCAAGAGGCGGTTCTTCACGTAAATTTCGTATAGTGCGGTCTGCAGGGGCGGCATGAGTGCATAGCTCCCGACCATCATCACCATCAGCGTCGCGAGGCCCTTTTTCCAATCGCCATAGTTCTGGACGATGAAGACAAGGCCCGCGATGATGACGATGCCGACAAAGTTGGTCAGGAACAGCAGAAACCCTCCGGCGGCGATATCAAGACCGCCATCGCGGAGCCCCAGGTCTTCCATGCCGACCCCGAGTGCCGAACTCGCCTTGTCGCCGAGGGCGAGCCCGATCCCGGTCACCGCCAGCGGCGGCACGAGGGCAACGGCAATCGCGACACCGGCGATCGAGTCGGCAATGCGGGGCCGCGTCTGCGCATAGGCGCCGGCGCATCCGGCGGCGAGGGCGACGACGAGGTCAAGCATGGACGGGCTGGTGCGGGCCAGGATTTCCGGGCCGACGACGCGCGCGCCCACCAGGAGAACACCGCAATAGCCGACCGCCACAACGCAGCAGGACCCTAGAACCGCGGTCAGCAGTGCGCGCAAGACAAGTTTGATGTCGAAGGTGGCGATCCCGAAAGCCGTGCTCATGATCGGTGACATCAGAGGAGCGACGATCATCGCTCCGATCACGGTCGCCGTACTGTTGGCGATGAGGCCGAGAGTCGCCAGCACCGCGCTGAGCGAGAGCATCAGGAAAAACGGCACCGTCGCCCGCGAGGTCCGGTCCATGCGCTCGGCGAGATCTTCTCTGCTGGTCAGCTCGCTGTGGAGCGGGCTGTCGAACAGCCTCGACCGGACGGCGCTCCAGAAACGCTTCATAGGGCGATCCGTCCGCGAAGCCCGAATATGGCCAGGCTGTCCTCTCCCGGGTTCAGAGCCGGATTCGCGATCAGCTGAACACTCGGTGTGATCGCAAGATTCGGGGAAACGGTCAGCCGATAGAAGACCTCCGCCGTATACTGATCATCAGCGAATGCCTCTCCGGGATCGGACCAGTTCAGACCGAAGCCGAAGAGATCGGTCTGGCGGGTGTAGTAACCCAGACCTGCCGAGACGGTTGCCTTGTACAGCGCCGCATCGCCCTGCGAGATCCCGGCGCGCAGGAACGGCATCCAGCGAATGTTGAAGAACCAGGCCGCCGACCCGGAAACGCCCCAGTCGTCCCTGCGCGAGCCGTCGTCCGCACCGTCGCTTTGCCAGAAGGTCAGGTGGATGTTGTCGAAATAGATCCGGTCCTGGCTGCTCATGTAGCCGATCTCGATGCTCTTGAACGTTTCGCCGGTCTTGAAGACGTCGAAGTTCGGTTCGGCGGGATTGCCGTTGGCATCGGCGATGCTCGCGATCGCATAAATGTTCTCGTGAAGGCGAACACCGCCGGCAATGGCAAGGCCGGGGTTGGGCGCGTTGATCGTCGGGTTGGTGTTGAAGGCCAGGTTCTGGAAGGCAGTGTAGGGGCTGACGAGGCCGTAGACATCGAGGAAATCCGTGACGTCGATCTGGCCTGCCTGCACCGTCCAGGCCCTGTTTGGTCCCCGCTGCGTCCAGAACAGGTTGGTCAGGGCAAGCTGGATGTCGTTGAAGGCGGTTCCGGTGATCGACTGGGCGCCGCTGTCGAAGCCGAAGAACTGCGGCGCGACGGTGGTGTAGGCGGTTCTGTGCTCCAGCTTGGCGGTGAGCCCGCCGTTCTCGAACGCCTGCCAGGTGCCGTATATCCTCGCAATGCCACCAGCGGCGTGGCCCTGGCCGACTTCCGCGTTCGACCATTGCCCGAGGCTGAGATAGTCGATCTTGAAGTCGATATTCGCGTTTTCCTTCAGCGTCTGCTTGAAGCCGAACCAGGCTGGCAGGTTTGTCTGGAGAAAGCGGGATCTGAACTGCGGGTCCGTCAGCCCGTCGCCCTCCGTGAGCTCCGCGCGGACGGAACTCGGACCCCCGAGACCCGGTGCGTCGGTATCTTCCGCCCATGCCGGACCCGCTGCCGTTACAGCGAAAACGAGACAGAGCGACAGCAGCGATGTCCGGGAGCGGCCAGTCATTTCCGGTCCGCCTGCCTGCCATCGTCGGCGGACGGCGGCCGAAGGGGCCACGGCTTTTCGGTCTTCGGCGACGTGAGCGTTTCCACGCTGGCGACATCTATGGTGAATGTCGACGCCATCTTCACCGGGCCATCCACCACGCGCATGACCCGGTTTGACGGATCGATTTCAAGACGGCCGCTGACCCTGACCGGTTCGTAAATGAATTGGGGGTACCAGGCTTCCTCGAAGACAAGCCTCAGGAGCTGATTGGGCGGTGGTGGTGGTACGTGGCTGCACATGCCGCGCTCGGGAACAAGGTAAGCAGTGAACCGTCCCTCCGCGTCCGGTGGCGCCGGGATCACGAAACCCGACAGCGTCGCCTGCGAACCGTCGAGGTCGGGATTGCCGGCAGTCGCCGCCCGCTCGCGCCGCTCGGCAACGACCCAGCGTTGGGAAATCAGCCAGTCCGGCTCGATCCCGGCCGCTTCCAGTTCGCCAACCGCGCCGGCAAGGGTCTCTTCCAACCCGGCGCGCCGGTTGCCGGCAAGGTCCGGGCCTTGCAACTCAGTGCGCGCGCGGACAATCGTCAGAAGTGCATCAAGCTGCGCAGCGCTCAGATCGCGGTAGGGATCCTCGAAGGTCTGCGCGGACCGGTCGGGCAGCTCGCTCCAGGAGACTTCCGATGCATGTGCCGTGTCATGGCACGGCAGCGCAAGAAGCACGGCGAGTATTCCCGCAAGGCCAAACGTCATCACTGATCTGCGCGATAGAAACGTCATCCTTTCCGGCCCCCGATCAGTTCAGCGTGTTCTTGAAGATCTGGCCGTCCTTCATGATCAGGCGGATTGTTTCAGGGCTTTCCGGACGCGGGTCCGCGCCGAACCATTGATCCCCCGTGCCGACAACGGAAAAATCCTCCAGCGGGTTGCCGTCGATCAGGAGAATGTCCGCATACGCTCCCTCCTCGATCACGCCGAGCTTGCCCTCCAGATAGGGGTTCATGAAGTCACCCGAGAGGGCAACGATCTCACCGCCGGTGGAGGTCAGCGTGACCATGGAGGTGTACGCGCCGAAGAAATCGTTGTTGAGATGCTTTTCGTAGGCAATCTGGATGTTGCAGGCCTCCACGGAGCCGACGCAGTCGGTCTGGAAGCCGCGTTTCACGGGGCATTTTTTCATGTTGTCGATGTAGCCGGCGAAGGTTGCGGAAGCCGATTTCGCCTTGGCGAGGCTTGACGGCACGCTGGCGACTGCGGGGATGTCGAGCAGGCCCGGGTCGAATGCGGTGAGGTTCGTTGTGATATAGGCCCCCTTTTCGTTCATGACCTCGGCGATTTCGCAGTCGAACGAAAACCCGTGCTCAATCGATTTCACGCCTGCCTCAAGCGCGTTCAGGATGGCTTCCTTGCGATAGGAATGCGCCATCACGTAACTGCCGTACTCGTTCGCGACCTGGACGGCCGCCTCGATTTCCGCCTTTGATCCGGCGAGCAGCTGCCACGGGTCGAATGCGGACACGACACCACCGGACTGCATGTATTTGAGCTGGGTGGCTCCCATGCGGAAATTGTTGCGGCCGTATTTCTGGACGTCGGCGACGCTGTCGACTTCCTGCGCCATGTTGAGACGGCTGAAGTTGGTTTCCGAGCCCGGAGGCGCGGTGAAATTGGCGAAGTCGGCGTGGCCCCCACGGGTGCCGAGAAAAGCGGCTGACGGGTAGTATCGAGGGCCCGGTATCTGGCCCGCATCGATGGCCCGGCGCAGGCCGCCGTTGCCGCCGCCCGCGTCACGCACGGTGGTGAAACCCTGCATCAGATACATTTCCGCCATCCTGGTTCCGTGAATGCCGAAATCTTCCCAGGTGGTGTTGGATTCCATCAGCGGCAGGCTCGGTCCCATGAGCATGAGGTGGGCATGGGTCTCGATGAACCCGGGTGTCAGCGTACGTCCACCGCCGTCTATTACCTCGGCGTCCGGTGCGTCGATGGCCCCGGTTGAGACCGACTTGATCAGGTTTCCTTCGACAAGCACGCTCGCGTTTTCGATACGCTGCTCGTTCACGCCGTCAAAGACGTGGACATTGGTGAACAGTACCTGGCTCGGCGCGGAAGATTCCTGGGCGGCGCCGCCACCGGTCAACAGGCCGGCGAAACCCACAAGGCCCAATGAAAGGCCCACTGCCTTGCTAAAATAGTGCATGCGACTCCATCCCACTTTCTTGTTTTTTCACCGGGTCCGTTTGAGCGGATCGTGTGTATTTGTTCAAGTGGATTTATTGCAGACAATTTATGTTCTGCTGTCAAACAAGAAGTAGTATGTTACATAATTACTATGTTTATCTGACAATGGAAGATTTGATTACTTTTTGGGGATTTCGAAATTGCCGTCCCGGTCACGCGGTGCCGACCGGGGTGTTGTGCGGCCGCAAGTCGTCCGGGCGGGTGGCGATATGCTCTTCCAGTTTCCGCCGCATTCCGGCAGCGTCCGGATCGTCGAACAGATTGGTCTGTTCGAAAGGATCCGCAGTCAGGTCGTAGAGTTCCCCCGTGCCCGAGTTCAGGTCGACGGTCAGCTTGTGCGTGCGCGTGCGCACGGTTCGCAGTTCCAGCGCCACGCCGACGCGCCCGGGCAGAAGTCCCCACTCATTCAATGCGAAGTCGCGCGTTGCGTCTGCCGTTTCCAGGAGCGGACGCAGGTTTTGTCCATGCTGGGTGAGCAGAGGATCAGCGCTCCCATAGTCAAAGAAGGTCGGTCCGAGGTCGAGGGTCGACACCGGCTGGTCGACCGCGGCACCGGCCCGGATGCCCGGGCCCCTTGCGATCATCGGAACCCGGAGCAGGCCCTCGTAGTGCATCGGGCCTTTCAGGATCAGGCCGTGATCGCCCAGCCAGTCGCCGTGATCGGAAACGTAAATCACGATGGTGTTGTCAGCGATGCCGGCTTCCTGCAACGCGATCATCAGACGGCCGACCTGGTGGTCGATGAAAGCCAGTTGCCCATAGGTGTTGGCGATGATCTCGCGCAGCTGTTCGTCCGTCTGCGGGGCGATGCGGCTGTACTGCTTGCGAATATCCGCGAATTTCGGGTCCGCGGGATCGTTTTCCATCGCGGCCCTGTGCCACCAGGGCTTGCCTTCATAGTGACGGGTGCGGTTTTCGGGAAGGTCGACATCCTCGGGCTTGTGCAGCCAGGACCACGGTTCGGGGCAGTCGAAGGGATGATGGGGATCGGGAAAGCTGACCCAGGTGCAGAACGGCTTTTCCGTGTCGCGCCCGTGCTTGAGCCACTCGATGGCCCGGTCCGCGGTCCAGGGCGTGTTGTGCCAGGCGGTCGGCAGCCGCGAATGCCAGGTCTGCGCGGCGTCCTTGGTGTCGCCGGCGTTTTCCCACATCAGTTTGATCTTTTCGTCGCCCTTTCCATCCATGTGAAAGAAGCGTTCGTAATGCTGTCCGGCGGGCGGCTTTTCAGGCGCCCACCAGTTGTGACCGACAAGCATCAGTTCGAGGTGCTGGAAGCCCATGTAGGGCCCGTTCCAATCGGCCGGGTAGTTGGCGGAAGAGCGCAGGCACTCGGGTGAACCGGTCGGCTCGTAAGTGTGATAGGTCGAAAAGTGCGCTTTGCCGAAATAGCTTGTCTGGTAACCTGCGGCCGCCATCGCGCCGGCCCAGCCTTTTTCACCGATCTCGGGGTCGAGATCGATGCCGTTGTCATGCACCCCATGCGTCCGGCAGAGCTGACCCGTCAGGATCGAGGCGCGCGCAGGCTGGCACACCACGGATGGGGTGATACAGGCCGTGAAATGCGTGCCTTCGCGCGCCAGCTGATCGAGATGGGGTGTCTTGACCTTGCGCCCCATGAAGCCGAAGCAGTCGGCGCGTTGCTGGTCAGCTGAAATCAGCAGGATGTTGGGACGGGTCATTTGCCTGAAACCTTGGGGCTGCGGATGGAGAAGAAAACGATCGCGACCGCAGCCAGGATGAAGACCGCGGCGATGGGGCTTTTCAAAAGAAAGAAGGGGTCACCGCCGGTGGCGGAGAAAGCCTGGCGCGCGGTGTCCTCAAGCCGGCTGCCGAGAACAAAGGCGATCACGAAGGGAAGCGGGGAAACCCCGAAGCGTCTCATGAAATAGCCCAGGACACCGAAGCCGAAGGCGAACCAGACGGCGCTCATCGCCGTTTCCTGAACGTAGAGCGAGGCGAGCGTCAGCAGGAAGACGACCGGCAGAAGGAGCTGTTTCGGTATCCTCGACAAAACACCCAGTGACCGCATGAAAACGCCGCCAATGGTCCAGTTCAGGATGTTGGCGATGATCATCGTCGTGAACAGGCCGAAGACGATCACAAGTTCCGGGTTGAGGTCGGTGGAAAACTTGAAGACGGCCGGGCCGGGATTGAAACCGCCAATGCTCTCGGCGGCCAGGATCAGGAAGACGGCCGCCGTGTTGCCGGGAATGCCGAGCGACAGCACCGGGATCAGGTTGGCGCCCGAAACGGACGAGTTCGCGGCTTCGGTTGCCGCAATCCCTTCAGGCGCACCTTCGCCGAAATCCGGGTCGTCGGGCGATTTGCGGCGGTTGTAGAAGCGCTGCCCGGTGGCGTAGCCGATTGTCGCTGCCAACGTGGAGCCGATCCCCGGAAGCGCGCCGATCGCGGTTCCGATGACCGAGGAGCGGGCGATGAACGGCAGAATGCGCTTGATATCCTGCCAGTGCAGGCGCTGGTCACCCTCGTCCTTGACGATCTCGATCGCACCGGTGCGGCGGGACTGGTGCCAGAGAGTTTCGAGCTCGGTGAAGATCGCACCCAACACCAGGATGCCGATCACGGCCGCGGTAATCGGAATGCCGTCCGACAGGGCATCGGTGCCGAAGCTCAGACGAGGGTAGAAGTCTTCGCCGGTTCCGATGAGCACGGCCAGGAGACCGAGGCCGCAGCTCAGGAGACCCTTGGCCGGAGAACCGCCAACGACGGCCGCAATGAAGCTGAGCGAGAGAATGATCAGGGCGGTCTTTTCGGGAAGGTCCAGGTAAGCCTCGACCAGGATCGCCAGAAAGGGTGCACAAACGATCAGGACGAGATCGGAAAAGGTGTCGCCCGAAGCGGAAGAGAAATGCGAGATCTTCAACGCCTTCCGGGCTTTTCCGGAGCGCGCCATCGGGTAGCCGTCGAGCGTGGTCATGAAGGCGTCCGGCGTGCCGGGCGTGTTGAAGAGGATCGCCGGCACGGCGCCGCCGACCGTCGATCCTTTCATGACGCCGATGAGGAAGCCCATGACCGGCAGCAGGGCGTCGGCGTTGAAGCCGAAGACCGAAATCAGGATCGGCAGGGAAATCGCCATGGCGATGACGCCACCGAGCCCCGGCGTCGCGCCGACCACGATCCCGAGGACCAGGCCGAACATGACCATTGCCAGCGTCACGGAGATGGGCAGGCCAAGAAACGAAAACAGTTCCGGTCCCTGAAAGACTGCGAGAGCCCCCATCCAGATGTAGTCGAGCGCGCCGAGGTCACTCATCAGACGTCTCCGTTCGGAGGCAGAAGAACGTCGTCAAAAGGCAGGTCGTAAAGCATGATGATCCCGGCGACCGCAAGGAGCGCGATCAGGCCCGCCCGCAGCGAGGGCTTGCCCTCGACGAAGGCGATCATCGAAAAGACCATCAGGCCGCCGCCGAGCGCGAAACCGATATATTTCCAGGGGGCCGTGTCGCGCAGGAGCCTGTATTCCTGATCGCCCTGAAAGAGCCCGACCGCCGCGGGACCCGCCCATCTCATGACAAGGATCGAGGCGGCGCCAAGCGCGATCATCGCTGCAATGAATTTCAGGTTTTCAAGGCTGGGGCGCGTCTCCTCGGAGCGGCGCTCGATTAGCAGCATCAGGCCGGCAAGCAGAATGAAAACCGCGGCAAGCGTAGGTGCCAGGCTGTCACCGACAACATATTTTCCGCGCGAGCGCTCAACCAGCCATGTGTCGGTGTCGAGAGGGATCCAGGCAAATGCGACGAGAAGCGCAAAGACAATGCAGGCGAGGCCCAGAACAAGATTGGTCGCGTGTTTGTGCATGTTCCGGCCCCCAACGGCAAGGGTCGTCGCGGACGGGAAATGCTGCCCGCGACGAGGGGTGACGGGTTATTCGTTGACCGCCGAGATCAGCGCTCCGGACGCGTCGAAGCTTTGCTGGAGGCTGGCTTCCAGATCTGCGCCGGAGATGACGACAGGGCCGCCGAAACCCTTGGTGATGAACGCATTGGCTTTTCCGCCGTCGCTTGTGACGATCTCACCGATCGCCTTTGCGATCGCGTCGCGGGCGGCCGGGTCCATGTCGGGCGGCCCGGCGAAGAGAAAGGTGGTTTCGTTGACGAATTCGACGCCGAATTCCGACAGCAACGGTGCATCCGGCGAATTGATCAGCGGCTCGCCCCTTGCCGATGCGAGTTCGACCATGTCACCCGCCGCGACGGCCTTGGCCTGGATGCCGGCACCGAAGCCTATGTCCATGTCGCCGGCGTTGAGGCCGTTCATGACCGCCTTGCCGCCCCGGACCGAGATGATGTTGAAGTCGACGCCGTTTCTCTTTCCGGCGAGGTAGGCAATGTCGCCCAGCAGACCGGTCATGACGCCGAAGCGGATCTCTTCGCCCCCCTTTGCCGCTTCAATGACGTCGGCAAAGGAGGTGTACCCCTTGGACGTGAGCGCAACGACGGCCATCTGGGTGCCGGCCGTCGTCGTGATCGGAGTGACATCGGTTGGCTTGCCCGCCTTTGCGGATGCCATGTTGTAGCCGAGCGTTTCCGAGACGATCATGCCGATCGTGGTGCCGTCGGCAGGGGCGTCTTTCAGCGCCTTGACGGCGTTCAACCCGCCTTTGCCGGTCACCTGCTCCGGGATGACCTTCCAGCCATGACGGGCTTCCAGTTCCTCCGCGATGAGCCGCGCCTGTGTGTCGGCTCCGCCGCCTGCTGCGAAGGCAATGATCATTTTGATGGGGCCAGGCGGTGTCCAGTCGGCAGCGTGGGCAGATCCTCCCGCGACGGTGAGGAATGCGGCTGCCATGACAGCTTTGAGCGTGTTTTTCATGTTGTCCTCCCTGTTTGAACAAGAGAGCCACAAATTAGTTGACTGGTCAACATTAAAGTTGACGGGTCAACCAAACCGGGTGAAACTGTTGCCATGACCAAGAGCCCGAGCCAGCAGGCGGAAGAAGCCGACACGTTGTTCGCCCAACCGCTGCACCAGTTTCTGACATATCGCCTGTCGCGCGTTCAGGCGAAGCTGAACACGCAGGCGCAGCGGATCCTGTCCCAGGCGGCAGACATTTCGCTCATTCAATGGCGCATCATCGCGCTGATCGGCTCGTCCGGGGAAAGCCATGCGGGTGAACTCACGCGGCGGGCGGCGCTCGACAAGGGGCTTTTCAGCCGGAACCTGAAGACCCTGATCAAGCGTGGACTTGTGGCAAGCCGCGAGGACGACGCGGACCATCGCATTTCCATCCTGTCCCTGACTAAGGGCGGGCACGCTCTCTATCAGAAGGTCCTGCCGATCATGCGCGCGCGCCAAAGCGCACTGAGGTCCACCATGAGCAAGTCGGAACTCGACACGTTGTACCGCGCGCTCGACAAGCTCGAGATCGCGGCAGAAAGGGATGACCTGGACATATGACGCAGCCGAACTTCCTCGTCATCATGTCGGATGAACACCAGTCCCGGGCCATGGGCTGTGCCGGGCATCCGTTCGTGCAAACGCCGAACCTCGATCGGCTCGCCGCACGGGGTGTCCGTTTCACCGATGCCTATACACCGTCGCCGATCTGCGTTCCCGCGCGGGCTGCTTTTGCGACCGGCAAACACGTTCATCAGAACCGGCTCTGGGACAACGCCATGCCCTACACGGGTACGCCCTGCGGCTGGGGCCACGCGCTGCAACAGGCGGGTATCCCCGTGGAGAGCATCGGCAAACTGCATTACCGGCATGACGAAGATCCGGCAGGCTTCGACACGGAGCACATCGCAATGCAGGTCGCCGGGGGCGTCGGCATGGTGTGGGCCTCGATCCGGCAGGAAGACGAGCGTCTGAAGATGCCGGGCCGGATGCTCGGCGACTACATCGGCCCGGGCACAAGCAACTATACCGATTACGACGCAGCCGTTGTTGAGCGGACAATCGGCTGGTTCCGTGACAGAGCGCAGTCGCAAGACGCGCGTCCCTGGTGCCTTTATGTCGGCCTGGTCGCTCCGCATTTTCCCTTCGTGGTCCCGGAAGACTATCTCGGCCTATATCCTGCCGATCGCCTGCCGGAGGTGAAGCTGCATCCGAAGACGGGCTACGAGCGGCATCCCTGGGTCGAGAAACAGAACGCGATGGCGGATTCGGAAAGCAAGTTCCGTGATGAGGCCGAGCGGTTGTGCGCCCTGTCGGCCTATTATGGACTGACGACCTGGATGGACCACAATGTTGGCCGGATCCTGACGGGTCTGGAAACGGCGGGTTTTGGAGAGGACACCCTGGTTGTCTACACGTCCGATCACGGCGACAATGTCGGCGCGCGCGGCTTGTGGGGCAAGTCGAACCTCTACCAGGAAAGCGTTTCCATCCCGATGATCATGGCAGGGCCGGGGATTGCTCCGGCGACCTGTCACACGCCTGTCAGTCTGCTGGATCTGTCGGCGTCGATCCCCGCGCATTTCGGCCTGGACTTCGCGTGCGAAGGGGAGCCGCTTCAGGCTATTGCCGGCCGGCCCGCAGACCCGGAGCGTCCGATCCTCAGCCAGTATCACGCCGTCGGGGCCGTTTCGGGTGCCTTCATGCTGCGCAAGGGGCGCTGGAAACTCAACTGGTACGTGGATTTTCCGCCGGAACTGTTCGATTTGCACACTGACCCGGAGGAGTTGACCGACCTTGCCGCCGATCCAGCTTACCGGGAAACGGTAACGTATCTGGAGGGTGAACTGCGTGGTCTCGTGGATGTCGAGGCCGCGAATGAACAGGCCTTTGCCGATCAGGCGGCGCTGATCGAGGGATATGGCGGCCGTGAAAAAGCAGTGAAACTCGGCGCACCCGCCGCGACACCGCCGCCGGAGCTCAACGGATGAAACTGACGGTGCTCGGCTCCGGTTCGCCAGAACCCTATTCCCGGCGCGCCTCGTCCGGTTACCTGATCGAAACGGGAGATGAAAAGATCCTGTTCGACTGCGGCGGAGGGGTGGTCAGCCGGTTGATCGAGGCCGGCCACAGCCCGGCCGATATCGACACGCTCTTCTTCAGCCACCTTCATTCCGATCACATGATGGACTACGCGCGGCTTGTGCATGCGGCCTGGGAAATGGGCGGCAAGCAGCTCAGGGTGTTCGGCCCGCGTCCGCTGCAGCACATTCATGACTGCCTGTTCGGACCGGAGGGCGCCTATGCGCATGATCTGCGTGCCCGGATCGACTTCGCTCCCAGCCAGGAGGTCTGGCGCGCGCGCGGCGGCAAGGTGCCCCGGCCGTGGCCGGCGCCCGAGATAACGGAAATCGGCCCCGGTTTCGCGCTTGAGACAGGTGGGTGGCGCTTGTCATCATGCAGCGTTCCGCATGCACAGCCGCATCTGACCTGCATGGCGTTCCGTCTTGAATGTGGGGCGAAGACGTTTGTCTATTCCGGGGATGCAGGTCCTTGTGATGATCTGAGTGTGCTCATGCAGGGTGCGGACCTGCTCCTGCACTGGTGCTACCGGCTCGACGGGGAACCGGCGCAGCCGCTGATGGCCCAGATGACCCCGACGCCGGGTGAAATTGGCGAGCTTGCGAAATCAGCGGGGGTGAAGCGGCTGCTCCTGACCCATTTCAGGGTGCACATGGATGCTCCGGAGAACATGGCCTCCGCGCTGACCGCGCTCGCCGATGCGTTCGGCGGCAATGCCGCGGTCGCCGAGGATCTTGACGTCCACGAAATTTGACATCACGCCGGATTGCGGTGCCGTGATCGACGGCCGTCTTTCCGTGCTGCCTGATCTGGCGCATGTTTGCGGGATGGAAACATATCTGTTGCGTGCGCTTTTCCCCATAGCGCTGTTCTTCGCCGGTTCCGCCGGGGCGGATGAACATCATCGGTTCCACGGCACGTGGGGGACGGCAGAACAATGTGCCCGCGCTCCGATAAAACCCGGCGGCACGGTACTGGCCGCACCATTCGAGATCGGACGGCTCTGGATGAAACAGGGGCAGCTCTGGTGCAGGCTCGACTGGGGGCCGGTCGAGACTGGTGACAACGGTGCTTTCACGGCGGCAACAGCACAATGCGGCGAGGACAGTGTGCGCGGGTATTTCCTCGGATTAAGACTGGCCGGCGACGAGCTGACGCTGCGCTGGGATTTTCCCTATCACAACGGCCCCCTGAAACGCTGCCCGGCTTCGTGATGCCAGGTAAAGATAGCCTAGACCGATGTGCTCGCAATGAATTGAAGCGGGCGCTTTTGCACGCCTGGCCCTGATGTTTCCGTGAACTCGAAAGCCCTCAAACAAGTATTCGAAAGTCAAATATCTTCTCGGATCGGATGGTGTACTCTTTACACAGGTGATTACGGCACGCTTTAATTTGAAGCAGCCAGATGTCTTGGACTCATGGGAGGGGAAAAGGACGTGCGAGCCACCGATACGACGAACCCGGAATATTTCCACAAGGTCGTCGACTGCCAGTATGCCTGCCCGGCGCACACGCCGGTGCCCGCCTATATCCGCCTGATCGCGCAGCAA
Organism: Roseibium sp.; assembly: GCF_965229775.1. GTDB lineage: Bacteria > Pseudomonadota > Alphaproteobacteria > Rhizobiales > Stappiaceae > Roseibium. The sequence continues at coordinate 470,203 of NZ_OZ245929.1, read as the reverse complement.
CGCTATACCGATGCCTACCTGATCAACTGGGAAAGCAACGTGTTTCCGGGCGTGCTCGGCCGGACATGCGACCGTCCGTGCGAACCGGCCTGCAGGCGCGGCCGCGTCGAGGAAGAGCCCGTGGCAATCTGCCGGCTCAAGCGCGTCGCCGCCGACTTCAAGGACGAAGTGGCGGACATGCTGCCGAAGGCGGGACCGCCCAACGGCAAGAAGGTTGCCCTGATCGGGGCCGGCCCGGCATCCCTGACCGTCGCCCGCGACCTGGCCCCGCTCGGCTACGAGCTGCATCTATACGACGAACAGGCCAAGGGCGGCGGTTTCATGCGCAGCCAGATCCCCTCGTTCCGATTGCCGGAAAGCGTTCTGGACGAGGAGATTGGCTATATCCTCGACATGGGCATCACAACGGTGTTCAACACCTATGTCGACAGCATGGCCGACATGCTGACCAAGGGCTATGACGCGGTCTTTGTCGGGTCCGGTGCGCCCAAGGGCCGCGATCTGCCGAAGCTTCCGGGCCGCAAGGAAGCCGACGCGAATATTCACATCGGCATCAACTGGCTCGCCAGCGTCGCCTTCGAACACATCAAGGAGATCGGTAAGCGCGTGATCGTGCTCGGCGGCGGCAACACCGCCATGGATTGCTGCCGTACCTCGCGCCGGCTTGGTGGTGAGGACGTCAAGGTGATCGTCCGCAGTCCGTTCGAAGACATGAAGGCATCTCCCTGGGAAAAGGAAGATGCCATGCACGAAGGCATTCCCATCATCGACAACCATGTTCCGCGCGAGTTCGTGGTCGAGGACGGCAAGCTCGTCGGCATGACCTTCGAAAAAGTGAAGGCGGTCTATCACCGGGACGGACGCCGCGAACTGGTGCCGACCGGCGAGGAACCCGAGTTTTTTCCCTGCGACGACGTGCTTGTCGCCATCGGCCAGGAGAACGCCTTTCCCTGGATCGAAAAGGAGACGGGCATCCGCTTCACGAGCTGGGGCACGCCGATCATCAATGATGACGAGACGTTCCAGTCCACCCGCAAGGAAGTCTTTTTCGGCGGCGATTCCGCCTTCGGGCCATCGAACATCATCACCGCCGTTGCCCATGGCCACAAGGCGGCCGTCTCCATCGATCTCTACTGCCAGGGCAAGGACCTTTCCAAGCGGCCTCCGCCGGATGTCACTCTTGTCGGACAGAAGATGGGCATTCACGAATGGAGCTACGATTCCATTCCGATCACCGACGAGCGCAAGATCGTACCGCTGGAGGATCTAAAGAAATCCCTGAGCGACCGGATGGTCGAGGTGGAGCTGGGTTTCGATCCGGAAACGGCTTTCATCGAGGCGGAGCGTTGCCTGAATTGCGATGCGCAGACGGTGTTCACCGATTCCAACTGCATCGAGTGCGATGCGTGCGCGGATATCTGTCCGACAAGCTGCATCACCTTCACCCAGAATGCTCCGGAGAAGGAACTGCGCGGCAAGCTCATGGTCCCGGCGGACAATCCCGAGCAGGATCTTTATGTCTCCGGAAAGCTGCCGACCGGGCGGGTCATGGTCAAGGACGAGGACGTGTGCCTGCATTGCGGCCTGTGTGCCGAACGCTGTCCGACGGCCGCATGGGACATGCAGATGTTCTTCTACAACGTTGCCAAGGCGACGCCCAACCTGGTGGATGTCAAATGAAACAGCTCGAGGGCGTCAACGATTTCGTGGTCAAGTTCGCCAATGTGAACGGAACCGGGTCCGCGTCGGCCAACCATCTCTTTGCCAAGGCGATCTTCCGGATGGGCGTGCCGGTCAGCCCGCGCAACATCTTTCCGTCGAACATCCAGGGTCTGCCGACCTGGTACGAGGTTCGGGTCAGTGCCAAGGGCTATCTCGGCCGGCGGGGCGGCGTGGACCTGATGCTGTGCGTCAATCCGCAGACCATGGAAGATGATGTCGCCAGTGTCGGGCCGGGCGGCTATTTCGTCTATGATTCCACGCGCCCGCTGGCGCCTCATCTGAAGCGCGACGACATCAGCTATTTCGGTATCCCGCTGACGGAAATGTGCATGCGCGAGTTCAAGGTCGCGCGCCTGCAGCAGCTGTTGAAGAACGTTGTCTATGTGGGGGCCCTGGCCGCGCTGCTCGATATCGACTTTTCGATCCTGAAGGACCTTCTGAACGACCAGTTCAAAGGCAAGGAGAAGCTGATCTCGCCCAACGTGCACGCGCTCGAAATGGGGTATCAGTTCGCCCAGGAGAACTTCTCCTGCCCGCTGCCGATCCGCCTGGACCCGAGCGTCATCGACGCTCCGCATATCCGCGAGAGCCAGCATATCCTGATGAACGGCAACACCGCGGCAGCCCTTGGCGCCATCTATGGCGGCGCGACGGTTGCGGCCTGGTACCCGATCACCCCGTCGACGTCGGTTGTCGATGCCTTTTCCAAATATGCGGAACGGATGCGGATCGATGCCGGGACCGGCAAGCGGAATTTCGCGATCCTGCAGGCCGAGGACGAACTGGCGGCCATGGGGATCGTGGTGGGAGCCAGCTGGAACGGCGCGCGGGCCTTCACGGCGACATCCGGCCCCGGACTTTCACTAATGAGCGAGTTCCTTGGCCTGGCCTATTTCGCCGAAGTCCCGGTCGTGCTGATCGACGTTCAAAGATCGGGGCCATCCACGGGAATGCCGACCCGGAGCCAGCAGTCGGATATCCTTGCGGCCGCCTACGCCTCCCACGGCGATACCAAGCATGTGCTGCTGTTCCCGGCGACACCGCGGGAGTGTTTCGACATGACCGTACAGGCCTTCGACCTGGCGGAGCAGCTTCAGACGCCCGTGATCATGATGTCGGATCTCGACCTGGGCATGAACGACTGGATGTCGCCGCCGCTGGAGTGGGACGACGACTACGAGATGAACCGGGGCAAGGTCCTGGACAAGAACGCGCTGGAGGAAGCGGAAACCTGGGGGCGCTACGTCGATGTCGACGGCGACGGTATCTGTTACCGCACCCTGCCGGGCACGCATCCGGACAAGGGCGCGTTCTTCACGCGGGGATCGTCAAAGAACGACATGGCGGTCTATTCAGAAAAGGGCGATGATTACGTCGAAAATGTCGACCGGCTGCTGCGCAAGTTCGAGACCGCCAAGTCCTATGTTCCGGTTCCCAAGGTGCATGATCCGATCCCGGTCAAGAAACCGAAAACCAAACAGAAGCTCGGTGCGCTGTTCTTCGGAACCTCCGCGTCGCCCTCCTACGAAGCGGTCGAGATCCTGGCTGCGGAAGGTTACCCGATCGACGTGATGCGCATCCGGGCCTTCCCGTTCCATGAGAGCCTCGACGCCTTCATTCACGAGCATGACCTGGTGTTCGTGATCGAGCAGAACCGCGATGGTCAAATGCGGCAGCTGATCATGAACGAATGTCATATCGCGCCGGACAAACTGACCTCTGTCCTGAACTATTCCGGTACGCCGATCACCGCGCGTACGATTGCGCGTCAGATCCGGCGTTCCCTGAACGCCACGAGCGCCGATGTCGTCAAGCTGCATCCGGAGACTGCCTGATGTCCTATTACAAGCCGAAATTCCAGCACCCGAAACTGCCGAAGAACGCACTCGGCTACACGGTTGCGGACTATGACGGATCGATTTCGACACTGTGCGCCGGATGCGGGCACGACAGCATTTCCGCCGCGATCCGCAATGCCTGTTTCCTGTCTTCGATTCCGCCGCACCGCATCGCCAAGCTTTCGGGGATCGGCTGTTCGTCGAAGATGCCGACCTATTTTCTCGGGCGCAGCCACGGCTTCAATTCTGTGCATGGACGGATGCCGTCCGTTGCGACCGGGGCGAGCGTTGCCAATCGCGACCTCATCTATCTGGGTGTTTCCGGTGACGGCGACACCGCCTCCATCGGGATGGGACAGTTCGTTCACCTGATCCGGCGCAACGTCAACATGACCTACATCGTTGCCAATAACGGCTGCTACGGTCTGACCAAGGGCCAGGACAGTGCGACCGCGGATCTGGGGTCCGTCGGCAAGTACGGCACGCAGAACCCGTTCGAGGGCATTGACCTTGCGAGCCTTGCGGTGCTTCAGGGGGCAAGTTTCGTCGCGCGCAGCTTTTCCGGCGACAAGGAACAGCTTGAACCGCTGATCCGCGCGGCCATGGCGCATCGGGGCTTCGCCTTTATCGACGTCGTTTCGCCCTGCGTGACATTTGCCAACAATGTGGGGTCGACCAAGAGCTACGCGGCCACGCGCGAGAACCTTGAGGCCATGCCCGTCGACTTCGTGCCGATGCGCGAGGAAATCCGCACGCAGTACAAGGAAGGATCGACCCAGACTGTCACGTTGCACGACGGCTCGAACATCAATCTTCACAAGGCCAGCAAGGACTACAAAGCCGACAGCCGCGAAGACGCTCTCATGGCGCTCCAGGCGGCGGATCGCAATGGAAAGGTGCTGACTGGGCTGCTCTACCTCGATCCGACGTCACAGGATCTCAATCATACGCTGGAACTTGCCAGCCAGCCGCTCAACAGCATGGGCAAGGACGAGCTCTGCCCGGGAAGCCGGGTGCTGAAGAGCATCAACGAAGGTTTGCGCTAAGCGGGCGATCAACTGTTGACCGGTGTACCAAGGACCGCCGTTTTTTATGCAATTCTTCTGTCACTAGGGTCAGGACCCATTGATTTGGATGAATTGGTAGGGATGAATTTGTTCGGATACGAGGCGCAAAGCTGCAGGAAACCGTCCGGTTTCCAAAGATTTGCAACGACGTTGCCGGGCAAATTCACCCTATCCCTGCGGGACGCAAAAACGGCTTCGATCTGCTTCGTCAAAGCACTCAACCGGGCAGGAAGCCCGCTTGTCGCGCTTTTCCTTGCAGCTCATCGCCGTTTGTTGCGCCAATTCAACCAAATTAATGAGTCCTGACCCTAGATTTGTCATTCCGGCTGGAGCGCAGCGGAAGGCCGGAAACCAGTAGTCTTTTGGTTTCACTGTTTTTTCCCAATCGCTAGCCGCGTAGGATACTGGGTCCCCGTCTTGCCGCTTGCGCGGCAAACCGGGATGACAATTTCGGGAAACAGGTCCGTGTTTCAACCCGGCGCTGGGCGCATTGGACGGATGTAGCTCAGGGCTCTCAGATGTTGTCTTCCGACAGCCAGCCGTCTGCCTCGGTCTCGACCCAGGTCGCGTTGCGTTCATCGAGAAAATCCATGGAATGGATGACGGTGCTGCGGGCGTCCAGAAACGCAACGTTGTAATTCTGCGCCATGCCGCCGTAGCCGACGCGATCCTTGTTTCCGGAAAAGTCCGGCCAGTTCGGATGGCTCGTCGAGCGCGGGGCAGAGAGCGGAACACCGCAGACGGACCCGGACAGGCTGAAGTGGCAATGGCCGAAGAAGAGATGCCGGATGACGTTTCTGTAGTCTTCCAGGATGTCCTGAAATGCCTCCACCTGGACGATGCCGATCTGGTCCGCGTTGGCAACATGGACCGTCATCGGATTGTGATGCAGGAAGATGTAGGCGTTTGAGTTCCGGCGCACGACATCGTCGAGCGCGGCGCGTAGCCAGGCCTGCCGTTTGGCGCAATAGTGACCCGCGTGGGTTCCGGGCTCGTTGGTGTCCAGAAACAGGAAGTGCCCCAGCGGGGTTTCCTCCACCCACTGGACAAAGCCGTTTTCGTCGACAGGCGTCTGCGGAAATGCCGCGCGAAAGGCCGTCCGGTCGTCGTGATTGCCGATCATCAGGCGCGGGTTCATCGAGACCAGGCCGGTTTCGTCCAAAAGCGCGGTCAGAAAGGCGTAATTCGCGTCCGTGCCGTGATGCGCAAGATCGCCCGAAATGACAACCATGTCCGCATCGGAACAGTGTTCTTGGACGTGCGCAGCGCAGGCCCGAAAGTTGTCTGCCGGGATCGACCCCATGATGGGATCATCCTGAATGTGCGTGTCCGAGATGTGAACGATCTTCAAGGCAGTGGCTCCGCTTCGCGTGTGTTTGACGACTGATTTCGCAGTTTGCAGGCAAAGTCAATCAGGACCGACATGCGGAAAGACCATCCGGACATCGGCGCACAAGCCACGACGAAACGGGTCGCCCTGCACGCATTTGATGCACTGCTTCAAACATCACAAAATTTTCTAATCAACAGGAGATCCGTGCTATGATTTCCCGAATGTCGCACATGAGATCTCCATGACCGGACACCAAATCGATCAACTCCTTCAGGCGCCACGCGGCGCAACTATCCCGCGGGCCCCAGCTTTTATCGTCACGCTGTATGGTGACGCGATCGAACCGAGGGGCGGGACTTTGTGGATGGGAGACCTTGTCAGCTGTTGTGCAGAGCAGGGGATCAGCGAGAGTCTGGTCAGAACCGCCGTATCGAGGCTTGTCGCGGCCGGCAAGCTGCTGGGCGAGAGGATCGGGCGACGGAGTTTCTACAGGCTGACCGAGCAGGCGCAAGAAGAATTCAGGTCGGCCTCCAGAGTGCTCTATACACCCCCGCCTGCGGCGCGCGGCTGGCTGCTTGCCTTGAAGACCCGCGAAGCCCTTCCGGACGGCTGGGTCTCGATGGGGAGTGGGGTGGCTCTCGCCCCCAATCGCTCCGATATTGTCCGGCCATCCGGCGCTGTTGTCTCGGGTGAAGCGATCGGTGAGCGGAAAGACTGGCCTGACCTTGCTGCCGATCTATGGGACTTGGACGTCGTCGGCGAGAGGTACCGGTCGTTTCTGGAGCGCTATGACGCGCTTGGAAGACATCTGCGTGACACGAGCCTGAGAGACATCGACGGCAAGACGGCATTGGGCTTGCGGTTGTCGCTCATCCATCACTATCGGCTGGCAGCGCTGAAAGATCCGCGACTGCCGCGCGAAGCGTGGCCCGACGACTGGCCGGCACCTGACGCCCGGCGGCTTTTTGTAAGCGCCTACCTGGCGCTCGCTGCTCCTGCGGACGCGTTCATCGGAGGGTCCTTCAGCGATTCCCATGGTTTGCTGCCGTCTGCGACGGAGGTGACGGACCTGCGGCTGGACAGGCTGGCACGCGAGGCGGTCTCGTTCACCGGCTGAACGACCCTGCTTCCCAACGCTTCCTGCATCAAAGGATCACACTTTCTTTTGATATGGGGTTTCAAGTGTGATGTTTTGATGCTATAACGCTGACCGTTCGGTCGACGAATAAGGGTCGGCCGCGAGTTTGCTGCGGGAGAGAGCAATGCCGGAAGCCTATGTCTGCGACGCCGTCCGTACTCCGATCGGGCGCTATGGCGGCGCCCTGTCGTCGGTGCGCGCAGACGATCTGGCCGCAATTCCGCTCGCGGCCCTGAAAGAGCGCAATCCGGATGTGGACTGGGACGCGGTCGATGACGTCATCCTGGGCTGCGCAAACCAGGCGGGCGAAGACAACCGGAACGTGGCGCGCATGGCCGTTTTGCTGTCCGGTCTCCCGGTGAGCGTACCGGGTGCGACGGTCAACCGGTTGTGCGGGTCCGGCATGGACGCGATCGGGCTGGCCGCCCGAACGATCCGCGCAGGCGATGCAAGCCTGATGCTCGCCGGCGGTGTGGAAAGCATGAGCCGCGCGCCGTTTGTCGTTGCAAAGGCCGGAACGGCCTACTCGCGCAATGCGGAGATGTATGACACGACGATCGGCTGGCGCTTCAAGAACAAGCGGCTTGAGAGTGCGTTCGGGACGCATTCCATGCCCGAAACGGCCGATAACGTGGCCGAAGACTATGCGATTTCGAGGCTTGATCAGGACCGGTTTGCGGCTGAAAGCCAGCGCCGCTGGGAAGCTGCTCAACAAGCAGGTGTCTTCAGGGAGGAGATCGTTCCCGTCACGATCCCGCAGCGCAGGGGCGAGCCGATCATCGTCGATACGGACGAACATCCGCGCCCGGGCACGAGCGCCGAGGCGCTGGCGAAATTGCGCGGCGTCAACGGGCCGAACCTCACCGTGACGGCCGGGAACGCGTCCGGCGTCAATGACGGGGCGGCGGGGGTGATTGTTGCCTCCGAGGCGGCAGCGGATGCCAACGGGCTTGTTCCCAAGGCACGGGTTGTCGCGATGGCAGCGGCCGGGGTGCCGCCCCGGATCATGGGGATCGGGCCGGGGCCGGCGACCCGGAAGGTGCTCGATATCGCGGGTCTTGGCCTTGAGCAGATGGACGTGATCGAACTCAATGAGGCCTTTGCGTCGCAATCGCTGGCCGTCCTGAGGGAACTTGGGCTGCCGGACGATGCCGCGCATGTCAATGCGAATGGCGGCGCCATTGCGCTCGGACATCCGCTCGGCATGTCCGGGGCACGGCTGGTTCTACACGCGGCCTACCAACTGCAGCGCACCGGTGGGAAATACGCGCTCTGCACGATGTGCGTGGGTGTGGGGCAAGGCATCGCGCTGGTGCTGGAGCGGGTGTAGGATTGGAATGCACACGGCCTGAACAGGTGCTTTTGGAGGAAATGCGATGTATGCGCAGCTCGTGAAATCGGAAGGTCTCAAGTCCCGCGAAGAGATGTCGCCGGAAGAGCGTGCCTTTCAGGACCGGGTCGACAACGGTGAAAAAATCGAGCCGAAAGACTGGATGCCGGAGGGCTATCGCAAGACCCTGATCCGCCAGATCGGTCAGCATGCCCATTCGGAAATTGTCGGTCAGCTGCCGGAAGGCAACTGGATCACCCGGGCACCTACCCTGGAACGCAAGGCCATCCTGCTCGCAAAGGTCCAGGACGAAGCCGGGCACGGGCTCTATCTGTATTCGGCAGCCGAGACGCTTGGCGTTTCCCGGGACGAGCTTCTGGAGAAGCTGCATTCGGGAAAGATGAAATACAGCTCGATCTTCAACTATCCGACCCTGAACTGGGCGGATATCGGCGCGGTCGGCTGGCTTGTCGACGGCGCGGCGATCATGAACCAGGTGCCGTTGCAGCGCACATCCTACGGGCCCTACAGCCGGGCCATGATCCGGATCTGCAAGGAAGAGAGTTTCCACCAGCGCCAGGGCTACGCGATCATGATGAAGATGGCCGCGGGGACACCGGAACAGAAGGACATGGCGCAGGATGCGCTGAACCGGTTCTGGTTTCCCTCGCTGATGATGTTCGGGCCGTCCGACAAGGACTCCGTTCATTCGGCGCAATCCATGGCCTGGAAGATCAAGATGAACACCAACGACGAGCTGCGCCAGAAGTTCGTCAACGAGACGGTGCCGCAGGCCGACTATCTCGGCCTCAAGGTTCCGGATGAGAACCTTGCCTGGAACGAGGACAAAAAGGGCTACGATTTCTCCGAGCCGGACTGGTCCGAATTCTTTGAAGTCATCAAGGGCAATGGCCCGTGCAATCGCGAGCGCCTCGATGCCCGGGTCAAGGCCTGGGACGACGGTGCCTGGTTCCGCGAGGGGCTGAATGCCTATGCGGAGAAGGCTGCCGACCGCCGCAAGGCGGCTGCGGTCGCAGCTGAATAATCGAGACGAGGAGAGGGAGGAACTGCCATGTCCAAGAAAGAATGGCCTCTCTGGGAAGTGTTCATCAGGGGGCAGCACGGCCTGAACCACCGGCATGTCGGCAGCCTTCACGCACCGGATGCCGAGATGGCGATCAACCACGCGCGTGACGTTTACACACGCCGGCGCGAAGGTGTGTCGATCTGGGTTGTGCCTTCCAATGAGATCACAGCATCGAGCCCCTCCGAGAAGGGACCGCTGTTCGACCCGGCCGAAAGCAAGACCTACCGGCATCCGACCTTTTTCGACATCCCCGACGAAGTGGGGAAAATGTGATGTCCGATGCGCAGACAAACGCTGCCAACGGGCTGGCGGATCCGTTCCTGAGCGATGATGCCATTCGGCCAGCGTTTTTCGAATGGCTCTGCCGGATGGGCGACAATGCGCTCATCCTCGGGCACAGGACGTCCGAATGGTGTGGACACGGACCGGTCCTGGAAGAAGACATCGCGCTTGCCAACACGGCACTCGACCTGATCGGGCACACGCAGATGTGGCTCGGACTTGCCGGTGAGGTGGAGGGAAAAGGCCGCGACGCGGACGACCTTGCCTATCTGCGCGATGCCATGAAGTTTCACAACCTGTTGCTGGTGGAACTGCCGAAAGGCGACATGGCGGTGACGATCATGCGCGAGTTCCTGTTCGATGCCTATCATCATCTGTTGCTCGGGTGGCTTGCCGAACAGTCGAAGAGCCCGCGCGTCGCGGAGATCGCGGCCAAGGCGCTCAAGGAAGTCAGCTACCATCTCGACCGCGCGTCCGACATCGTCGTGCGGCTCGGCGACGGAACCGAAGAGAGCCATCGCCGGATGCAAGAGGCGCTCGATCTGCTGTGGCCCTATACAGGTGAAATGTTCACCGGCGATGATGTCGATGCAGTGCTGGCTGAAGCCGGTATCGCACCGGACCTCGCCGGGTTGCAGGGTCTTTGGGATGAAAGTGTCCGCTCCATCCTGGACGAGGCGACGCTCAAGACACCTGAACCCGGCGGCTATGCGCATCTTGGTGGCAAACAGGGACGGCACACGGAACATCTCGGCTTCATCCTTGCCGAGATGCAGTTTCTGCAGCGTGCCTATCCGGGCGCGAGCTGGTGAGGCGCGGTGATGTCTTCAACGCTCCTTCCGGCAATCGACGAGATCTGGACCTGGCTCGCGGAGGTTCCCGATCCTGAAATCCCCGTCGTCTCGGTAACGGAACTCGGCATCGTCCGGGATGTCGTATACGAGGGCGACCAGCTTGTCGTCGCGGTCACACCGACCTATTCGGGTTGTCCGGCAACGGCCGTGATCGATCTCATGATCGAGGAGAAGCTGCGCGAAAAGGGTGTGCGGAACCTGCGTCTTGAGAGGCGGCTTTCGCCGCCGTGGACGACGGACTGGGTCACGCAGGATGCCCGGGAGAAGCTGAAATCCTTCGGGATCGCACCGCCCGTCGACGGCACCGCCAGCGACGGAATGAATTCACGGGCGGCACGGCTGTCAGGGGCAAGCGGTCCGGAGGTCGCCTGCCCGCGTTGCGGCAGCACCGATACGGAACGGGTCAGCCAGTACGGCTCGACACCCTGCAAGGCCGCGTGGCGATGCAAGGCATGCCTGGAACCGTTCGACTATTTCAAATGTATCTAGACGCAGGAAGAGGGCAGCGCCCATGGCACGATTCCATTCGCTCGAAGTGACCGACATTCGCCGCGATACGCGCGATGCGGTTGTGGTCACCCTCAGGCCGGATGCGGCTGATGCCGACGCGTTCAGCTTCATCCAGGGTCAGTACCTGACGTTCCGCCGGGACTTTGACGGGGAGGAGCTGCGCCGGTCCTATTCGATCTGTGCCGGTCTCGACGAAGGCTGCCTGAAGGTCGGCATCAAGCGTGTCGATGGCGGTGCCTTTTCGAACTGGGCGAATGAGGAACTGAAGGTGGGGGATCGCCTCGATGCAATGACACCGATGGGCCGGTTCCATACCGAATTGCAGCCTGCGTCTGCAAAAGGCTATCTCGGTTTTGCCGGCGGATCCGGCATCACGCCAGTGCTGTCCATTATCAAGACGGTTCTGGCGCGCGAGCCGGACAGCACCTTCACGCTGATCTATGCCAACAGGCAGACCAGCTCGATCATGTTCCGGGAGGAACTTGAAGACCTCAAGAACCGGTATCTCGGGCGGCTGTCGCTGATCCATATCCTGGAAACGGAAAGCCAGGACATCGATCTCTTCACGGGCCGGATCGACGCGGAGAAGATGGACCTCCTGTTCAAGCTATGGATTGACGCCGACGAGGTCGACACCGCCTTTATCTGCGGCCCGGAACCGATGATGCTGACCATTGCGGAGAGCCTGCGCAAACACGGTCTGACGGACGAGCAGATCCGGTTCGAACTGTTTGCTTCCTCCCAGCCGGGACGCGCGAAGGCAAGACCGGTCTCGAAGGCCGCTGCCGCCGCTGCGGGCACCTGCGAACTCTCCGTCACGCTCGACGGAACGACGCGGAATTTTCAGATGCAGAAAGACGGAACGTCCGTATTGGAGGCAGCGGTCGCCAATGCCATGGATGCGCCTTTCTCCTGCAAGGCCGGGGTCTGTTCGACATGCCGCGCCAAGGTGCTGGAAGGCGAGGTGGAAATGGAAGTGAACCACGCGCTTGAAGACTACGAAGTCCGCGCCGGCTACGTCCTTTCCTGCCAGTGCATTCCCGTCTCCGACAAGGTGGTGATCAGCTATGACGAATGAGGCAACACTTCCCGACGACGAAACGATGACGCTGTCCGACTACCTGGAAAAGGGAGGAAAGCTGACATCGCCGGAAAACGTCCCGGCGCGCTACCGGGGCGAGTTGCTGCGGCTGATGTCGTCCTTTGTCGACAGCGAGCTTGCCGGGTCGGCCGGGTTCGCCGATGCCATCAACTGGGCACCCGGTTTGAAGGAGCGCATCGCCGCGTGCCGGATCACGCTGGAAAAGGTGGATCATGCCGAGCGCATTCTCGACCTGATGGGCGATTTCGGAACCGACAAGGCGCTCTACACCAACGCGCATTCCTGGTCGCAGCGCCGGGATCGGGACGCGCATGTCGATCCGAAACGTCAGGGCGGCGATATGCGCCTGTCCGTCTTCCACTATCCGCTTGAAGGCTGGACCGACGCCGTGGTCATGAATTTTCTCATGGGGCTAGCGACGGTCCACCAGCTCAAGGAACAGGTGCTGACGTCCTACCAGCCGCTCAGCGAGGAATTCCGCGCAATCCTGCCAAAGGAAACGCGGCACATGGAGCTCGGGCAGGAGGGGCTCGCCCGGGTGTCGGAAACACCGGATACCAGGGACGAAGCGGTCGCTTCGATCGCGTACTGGATGCCGAAAGTTGCCGAGACTTTCGGCCCGGCGCACTCCAGTCGTTTCGACCGGCTGAAGAAAATGGGCCTGCGGCATACCGAAAACGAGACCTTGCGGCGCGCGTGGAAAGCCGATGCCGAGGCACGTCTGGCAAGCCTCAAACTTGCCTGAACACTCTAGAAAGGACGATCCATGAGCGGGACGGGGACGGTTGCGCGCCGATTGAAGAGCTATGTCGAAGGCGCCTGGCGCACGGGCGACGGTGAGGGCGCGCCGGTCCTGAACGCGGCAACGGGCGAGGTGCACGCATTGATCGGGACCGCCGGGCTCGATTTCAAGGCGGCGCTCGAATGGGCGCGCGCCGCCGGAGGTCCGGCACTGCGGGCCCTGACCATCCACGAGCGTGCGCTCATGCTCAAGGCGGTCGGCCTGAGCCTCATGGATCAGAAGGAAGAGTTCTACCTGGAAAATTTCGCGACCGGGGCGACGCGCACCGACGGCTGGATCGATATCGAGGGCGGGATCGGCACGCTGCTCACCTTCGCCTCCAAGGCACGCCGGGAATTGCCGAATACGAAGGTTCTCACCGAGGGCCCTGTCGAACCGCTGTCTCGCGACGGGACGTTTTCCGCGCAGCACATTCTGACGCCGCTGCAGGGCGTTGCGGTCCATATCAACGCGTTCAACTTTCCCGTCTGGGGCATGCTCGAAAAGATCGCGCCGACGCTGATTGCCGGCATGCCATGCGTTGTGAAACCGGCTTCCCAGACCGCGTACCTGACAGAACTGGTGGTGCGCCGCATTCTTGAAACGGGGATCTTGCCTGACGGCGCGCTGCAGATCGTGACCGGGTCGGCAGGCGACCTGCTCGACCATGTCATCGAACAGGATGTCGTGACATTTACCGGTTCCGCTTCCACGGGTCAGAAGCTGAAATCAGGCGCGGCGATCCTGCAGAACTCCGTACGGTTCACCATGGAAGCCGACAGCCTGAATGCGTCGATCCTCGGGGCAGATGCAGGACCGGGCACCGATGAGTTCAACCTCTTCATCAAGGAGGTTGCGCGTGAAATGACCGTCAAGGCCGGGCAAAAATGCACGGCGATCCGGCGTATCATCGTGCCCCAGTCCTACGAAGACGCTGTCGCGGAGGCCTTGTCCGCACGCCTGGCGTCAACACCCATCGGGCTGCCGGACAACGAAAACACCCGGATGGGCGCATTGGTCTCGCTCAGGGACCGGGAGGATGTGAAGACCAAGGTCGGGCTTCTGGCCAGGGAGGCAGAGATCGTCTCCGGTTCGCTTGATGGTGTCGCGCTGTCTTCGGGTGACGCGGAGAAGGGCGCATTTCTGTCACCCATCTTGCTGCGCTGCGCCGATCCGGCCGGTGCGGAGGCCGTTCATTCGGTCGAGGCCTTCGGTCCCGTGGCCACGGTCATGGCCTATTCCGACAATGATGAGGCGGTTGCGCTTGCTCAAAAGGGCCGGGGTTCGCTTGTCTCTTCTCTGTTTACGGATGACAGCACGGTCGCCCGCGAGATTGTGACGGGCCTTGCGCCTTTCCATGGACGCGTTCTGATCGGCAACCGCCGCTCTGCCAAAAGTTCCACGGGGCATGGATCTCCGTTGGCTCCGCTGGTGCATGGCGGTCCGGGCCGTGCCGGTGGCGGTGAGGAAATGGGCGGCATGCGGGGCGTGAAACACTTCATGCAGCGCAGCGCGATCCAGGGTACGCCCGAGCTTCTGTCCGCGGTCACCGGTCAATGGACCGAGGGAGCCGCCGGTCACAGCGACATCCATCCGTTCCGAAAATCCCTGGCAGACCTGAGGATTGGCGATCAGATCATCACGAAAGCGCGCGAAGTCACTCGGGAAGATGTGGAGCACTTTGCCGAGTTCACCGGGGACACATTCTATGCGCACATGGACAGCGAGGCGGCGAAGGCAAATCCGTTCTTCGATGATCGGGTGGCGCACGGATACCTGATCGCTTCCTTTGCCGCCGGGCTGTTCGTCGATCCGGAACCCGGGCCGGTGCTTGCCAATTACGGTGTCGACAACCTGCGTTTCCTGACCCCCGTCTATTTCGGCGACAGTCTCAAGGTCCGGCTTACCTGCAAGGAAATAAATCCGCGTGAGAACGCCGAGCATGGCGAAGTGCGTTGGGACTGCCAGGTAACCAACCAGAAGGACGAGGTCGTCGCCCAGTATGATGTCCTGACGATGGTGGCGAAGGAGTGGCCGGCGGCCGCCTGATCAAAGCCGGCGGGGTGTGCTAGGCTGAGACCGGGAACGCCAGCACTGCGGGGAAGACGGCTTGATTGCGCACACACATCTGCATGTCAGCGACTATGAGAGGTCCAAGGCGTTCTATCTGAAAGTGCTTGCGCCGCTTGGCTACTCGATCTCGATGGAGGTCGGGGATGCCGCAGGCTTCTTTGACGGCCGGAACACGGATCTCTGGGTGGTGAAGGATCCGGTCGTGCCGACCCATATCGCCTTTGAAGCCAAGAGCCGGGAAGAGGTGCACGCCTTTTACGAGGCGGCGCTGCAGGAAGGGGCGGCCGACAATGGCGGTCCCGGCTATCGCCCGCATTACTGGCCGGGATACTACGCGGCCTTCGTTCTCGATCCCGACGGCCACAATATCGAGGCCGTCTGGTACGATCACAGCAAGGTTGATTGAGCCCGGACGGGTGGGTGTTCGCGCCGGCCGTATCCCGGATCTGTCACCCGCTTCGGCTGAGGCCTTCCGCCGCTCAAAAAAATCGGCCGGTCACAAGGACCGGCCGATCTGCCTTTTCAAGGACTGTCGCGTTTAGCCGACGAGGCCGCCGTCTTCACGGGTCACCGCGATGATTGCGGAACGCGGAACAGAGTCGCCGCCTTCCGGCCAGTGACTGTTGCCGCGCTCACCCGGGTGCTGGATGCCGACGAACATGGTCCGGCGATCCGGGCTCCAGGTCAGACCGGTGATTTCGCACTCGTTCGGGCCGACCATGAAGCGGCGGATTTCACCGGTGACCGGATCGCCCGCAAGCATCTGGTTGTTGCCCTGACCGGCAAAATCGCCTTCGTTCTTGTAGCTGCCGTCCGTCTGGATCCAGACGAGACCGTTGGAATCGAACTTGAGGCCATCCGGCGAGTTGAACATGTTGTCGGCGTTGACGTTCGAAGATCCGGCATACGCATCGGAATGAACCGTCGGGTTGCCGGCGAGCACGTAAAGGTCCCAGGTGAAGCCGGGTGCCGTGTGGTCGCCGCCATCCGGACGCCAGCGAACGATCTGTCCGTAGTTGTTTTTCTCACGCGGGTTCGGGCCGTTGACGGCGGTGTCATCACCACCGGCATTCGGCTTCACGCCACGGTTCTTGTTGTTGGTCAGGCAGCAGTAGACTTCAGGTGCCTTGGGATTGGCGGCAATCCACTCCGGGCGGTCCATCGTGGTGGCCCCGACAGCGGAACCTGCCTGGCGGCTGTGAATGTGGATCTCGGCGTGATCCATGCCGGTTGTTTCCGGGGTCAGTGCGACCCAGGCACCCGTGCCGTTGTCACTGAATTTCGCGACATAGAGCACGCCGTCGGTCAACAGATCGTCGGTCGGAGCACCGGGAGCGAATACGCCGTTGGAAACGTAGCGGTAGACAAACTCGCCGCGCTCATCGTCGCCCATGTAGACCACAACGCGGCCGTCACCGTTGACGACAGCTTCGGCGTTCTCGTGCTTGAAGCGGCCGAGAGCGGTGCGCTTCTTCGGTGTCGAAGCGGGATCGGTCGGATCGATTTCGACGATGTAACCGGCGCGGTTCGGTTCATTGGGGTGTTTGGCAACGTCGAAACGCTCGTCGATTTCCGCCCAGCCGTAGCCCCAGTCCTCGGTGTTCACGCCATAGCGCTTCATGGCCGGCGTGATCGACTTGGGATCGTCGTTCTGTACGTCCTCACTGGAGGAGAAATAGCCGTTAAAGTTCTCTTCACAGGCAAGGTACGTGCCCCATGGTGTCTTGCCGTTACCGCAGTTGTTCCAGGTTCCCAGGGTCTTCATTCCGGTCGGATCGGCATCTGTCTTGAGGAGATCGTGTCCTGCCGCCGGGCCGGTCAGGTCCATTTCGGTATTCGGCGTAATGCGGCGGTTGTAGGGGCTGTCCTTGACCATCTGCCACTTGCCGTCGACGAAGGCGATTTCGACGACGGAGACACCGTGCGCCATCATGCCCTTGGCGATGTCGTCTTCGCCGACAAGGCGGTTGTCGACCGCGTTTGCAGAAATGATCGACCGGTTGGTGTATTCGTTGTTTACAACGAGCAAAAGCTTGCCGTCATGCGGGAACACGTCCATGCCGTCGGTGTTGTCGCCGAAGGCGCGTTCCTGGCTGGCTGCCGTGCCGCGGGTCGCGTGGTCGAACTCGGCTCCGTCGGACCACATCGGATCGCCCCAGCGCATCATCACGTCGACCTTGTAGCCGTTGGGTACGATGACTTCGTCGGCCGTTGAAGTGCCAATCTGGTCATAGGCGAAGCGGCTGGAGGCTGCTTCCGCGGAGGTCAGGCTGCCACCAAGCGCCGCAAAACTGCCGAACGCCATGACACCGCCGAGAAAACCGCGACGGCTGAGGGCCGATTCCACAATCCGGTCAAAGTCACACTCTTCCGGGCGCGGGTTTACCATTTCGTCGAATTCGTCGAAGGTAAGTGTGTGATTCTCGTTATCTTTCATGAGTTTATCCTACTGGCTCGCATAAACACTAGCTGGCTCTTGCAATGTCGCAACACCGATTCCAGACCCCGTCAAAAGCGCACATGCCATCCCGTATCTGGAACAGCATGACCCCGCGCCCGTCCGGCAGGTGCAACGTATCACAGAGGTGATAGGGTCTTACGTTTCTTTTTTTTAACTTTGATGACGCCGCCGGAATTTGAATACTTGTTTTTATTTTTCCGGCTAAGTTAATCACCTTTTGGCGCAAGACGCCAGAACCTGGCTCAGAACAGCCAATTGTTGCGATCTTTCAATCAGTTCTTCGACATGAAAAGCAAAAGCGGACAGATCTTCTCGTTCCGGCTGTTGCCCGGGTTGTGGTGCCCGTTGAGTTCCGTGCCACCGGAAGACGGCGGACCTCCCGCTTCCAGGCCGCGTTTGCGGTCGTCAATCGTCGATTGAATTTGGTCAAAAAGCACCTAGACTCAGGATATGCCTGACGTCGTATCGGAAAAAATGATTTTGCCGGCAGGAGGCGGAGCATTTGCCCTGTCGTCGCTGACGCTCGGCATTTTTCTGAACGATCAACCGTCGCACCGGATCTCGCAGGGCTCGGACAGGGCCGTCCATCGTCCGCTCCGCAAACACCAGGGCTGGCTGCTCCCGGCCGGGAGCGAGGGTGTGTGCGAATACGACGAAGACCTTGAGTTCGTGACCGTTTCACTGGACGACCGGCTGCTCGACGAATTCGGCCTGTCTTCGGGAGCCGGATTCCAGGCGATCATCGGCGACATCGATCCGGTCGTTCTGAGCATCTCGCTCAATGCGGCAAAACTCGGGGATGGCGGACTTCTCTACCGGGAGACCATGTCCAGGGCGCTCGCGGCACAGGTCGTACAGCTGATCAAGCCCGCACCGGCCTGGCATGCCGGCATTGAAGACCGGCGGCTGCGCAGGGTTCTGGACTATATCCATGACAATCTGGCGAATGACCTGACGCTCGCCACCATGGCGGACCTTGCGGCAATGAGCAGCACGCATTTTTCCAAGGCGTTCAAGAAGCAGGTCGGCGTGTCACCGCTGCAATACGTCATCGGGGCCCGGCTTGACCTTGCCTCGGTGCTGCTCAGAACAAGCCGGCTTAGCGTATCGGAAATCGCCTGGCGGGCAGGATATCAGGACATGAGCCGCTTCTCGCAGCATTTCAAACGCAAATTCGCCGTGACACCGGCGGTCTACAGGGAACGTTAGGCGGGCCGGAAGCCGATGCGGAGGGTTTGCTGCCCGCCCTTGCAGGCAGCAAACCGCCCTGTCATTTGGCTTGTGCGGCCCGCTCCCCGGCCGTGGCCACCAGGCCCCGGTCACCCGTCTCCCACAAGGCGGTCATTGTCAGTGAGGTGACGAGCCAGCGGTCGCCGCTGCTGGTGAGTTCATAGGTGTAGCGCCCGCCGAGTGTCCACAGACCATCGCCGATCCGGTGCGTTGCCGTGAAATCCGCCTCTGCAACGGCGTTTTCGCCGTCAACGGATGTGATCGAATGGTTGGTGACCATGTGGTGCGTGCTTTCGAAGCCAGGCAGAAAGCCGGCCCAGCCTGCGACCAGTTCGTCAGCGGGCTGGGTGACCGGCTCGCCGCCCCACAAGCTGGTGTAGTCACTGGTGACGGTGTCGGCAAAGGCACCGCGGACGCGCTCCCAGTCATGCCGGTCGGCACCGGCGGCAATGTCGGTGATGGAGCGGCTGATTTCCGTCTGGTCCGCCATGGCGGTTCCTCCGAGCAGGGTTGTTGCGGCGAGTGCCGCCAAAAGCGTGTGTTTCATATGATGTTCCTTTGAAATGTGGCGTCTCATTGCGCTGACCCAGGGGCGCGCGGTCAGGCGAGTTGTCCGCCGGTCGCGTCGATATCCATGCCGTTGAAGGCGGTTGCCGCATCCGAGGCCAGGAACAGAACGCCTTCAGCCATTTCATGGGGGTCCATGATGCGGGGCGTTACGAAAAAGCCGGCCATGCCCTCATAGGTCAGCCCCTGGTAGTCGAAGCTTTCCCGCAACATCGGCGTGTCGACGGCCAACGGTGAAATAGATGCAACGCGGATGTTGTCCGCGGCCAGCTTGGCACCTGCGCGGGTGAGGCCCAGAACCGCGTGTTTGGATGCGTTGTAATGCGCCGTGTTCGGAAATCCGCGGTGGGCCGCGACTGAGGCCATGTTGATGATGACGCCACCCCCCTGGGCCTTCATCACCGGGATCGCGTATTTCATCCCGTAGAAGACACCGAAAGTATTGGTGCGCATCATGTCCTCGAAGTTGCCGATGTCGATGTCTTCGATCAGGTTGGGCGTCATGAAGATGCCGGCATTGTTGAACAGGACATCCAGTCGTCCGTAGGTATCCGTTGCCGACTTGATGAAGCGGGCGACCTGCTCCGGATCGCGCACATCTGTCTGGACCCAGGTGACATCGCCGCCCGCGTTGCGGATGTCCGCTTCGACCTGACGGCCCAGTTCGTCACGGCGGGCACCGAAGACGACCTGTGCGCCTTCCATGGCGAACGCCCGCACGGTTGCTTCACCGATACCGGAATTGCCGCCCGTTACCGCAACGACCTTGCCCTTGAAACGGCCGTCGGGCCTAAGCTGGCTTGGCGCTGCTGCCGGCTGCATGCTGTTTGCCAACGCGGCCGAAGAGGCGAGGGTCGCTGCTGCCGCGACACCGCCTGTCAGAATCGCGCGGCGTGAGGTGTTGGTGTCATGTGACATCGTCTTTCCCTTTCCATTGGAAGTGATTGGGTGCTGAAGATTGATTGTTCGCGAAACGGCCAGAACCGTCCGTTCAACGCCCGCCGGACATGGCCGCCTTGAAGTGAGCAGCGACGAAATCCGCCGCCTGCGCTATGATTTCCGGATCGTCGTAGAACTCGAACTGGGTCACGTTTTCCAGCCACTTGACGGATGCGTCACCGTTGAAACCTTCAAGGAAAAGGTGCGCACCCTGCGGTATCGCGGCGGCCTCCGAGTGAATGAGCGCCAGGGGTTTGTCGAGGCGGCCGGGATTGTCCGCCGGCCAGTAGGTCAGCCACCCCTCCCAACTGGCATTATTCCACTTGTTGTCATATTGCGGGATCGCACCGCGCGCTGGCTCATGGTAGTAGCCGCCGATGGGCATCAGGACGCCGTCCGCGCCTTCCGGGCCGGCTGCCGGGATCATCTCCCCACCTGCGGCCTCGGCCCTGCGTGACACGCCAATGAGCGCTGCAACACTGTCCACTCCCCCATAGACCGTCTCGACGATTTCCGCGTTCTGGAGCCAGGGTGCGACCAGCGCGATGCGTTCGACCAGAGGGTTTTGCGATACGGCGTCGATCATGTAGCCGGCCGATGCGCAAATGCCGAGGCCAAAGAGACGTGAGGCATCGACTTCGGGACGGGCTGCGGCGAATTCGAACGCTTTTCGAATGTCGCTGGATTTCGCCTTCGGGCTTTCCACGTAGCGTGCGCCGCCCGGCAGATCACCGGACTTGCCCCAGCCCCGGAAATCGAAGGTGAAAGCGGCGAACCCGTGCTTGACCAGCGCGCGTGCATAGTTTGCGGGCATTTGTTCCTCAACGGCGGTCCATGCGCCCGTGATGATGACGGTGGCGAGCGGTGAGCCGTCATGATTTTCCGGCAGGTAGAGCGTGCCCGCGAGCATGGACCCGGTATTTTCAAACGCAACGGAACGGGTCGTGACCTTGGTGCCCGTGTCTGTACCCGGTGCCGTCTCGTTCGACGACGGGGTGTGCGAAGTCGGCATGTGAAAACTCCATCTGAAGCCAACGGGATCGTGATGACGTGAAGATGGCGGTTTTCACCGGGCCTGGCAGGCGCGATTCCTGTCAAAGCCTATGCGTATCCTGTGTTCCTGAAGAGCGGAGGATGCGATCGTCCGCCAGGGATCTGTCCGAGAGACCCGTTCGCGAAGCCGATCTTGAAGAAGGCCACCCGGAGAGCCACTGGCTTTCGGGCCTCGTGATTGAGTGACTGGGCCGGGACCGCCGACAAGGCGGTCCCGGTCCGATCCGGATTGAAACCCATGCCCGGTCAGGGTTTTGCATCGGCCGTGTCAATCCCCGGTACGTCAGCGGAAGGCTCCGGTTTTGCTCCGGTGATCTTGCGCAGCATCGGCGCGATCTCGGCATGCCGAAATTCAAATCCGTGATCAATGAGCTTCTTCGGAATGACGCGCTGGCTGACCAGCATGGTTTCACGCGCCATGTCGCCAAGGGCCCAAGTCAGGGCCCAGGCGGGAATGCGCAGGAATGCCGGTCTGCGGACGGCTTGGGCAAGGGCGCGCGTGAAGGCATCGTTGCGCACGGGAACCGGCGCCGTGGCGTTGACCGGCCCGCTCAAGGTGCCGTCCGCAATCGCGTGCGCAATGGCCCGGACGAGGTCGTCCCGCTCGATCCACGACATCCACTGCCGGCCATCGCCGAGCCTTGTGCCGCCGCCGAATTCAAACGGCGTCAGGAGCTGTGCTAGCATGCCGCCGTCAACACCGAGCACGAGACCCATGCGCAGCCGGATGACACGAACGTTGAATTTCTCGATTTTTGCTGCCGCCTGCTCCCAGCGCACACAGACCTCGCGGGTGAAGGCCGCTGCCGGTTCCGACTTTTCCGTGAGCACTTCATCGCCGCGCGGACCGTACCAGCCGATGGCCGATCCGCTAATCAGGCAATCCGGTTTCCTGTCGAGGCGGGCAACCAGAGCCTCCAGTGCCTCTGTCGTTTGAACACGAGACCGGATGATCCGCGCACGTTTCTTTGCGGTCCAGAGGCCGTTTGCGATCGGATCACCGGCAAGGTTCACCAGCGCATCGAAATGCGCGCCGTTCCTGACCTGGTCCAGGCTCGTGATCACGCGCACCGGATGACACAGCGCCCCGGCTTTTCCGGCATTGCGTGTCAGAACGGTGACGTCGTGGCCCGCCGAAACCAGCGCCTCGACGAGACGCGAGCCGACAAAACCGGTGCCACCGGTCACGAGAACATGCCGGTGCGGTGGCAGAACCGACACGAGTTCTGCCGGGTCGCCGCGCAACAGCCGTTCACTGCGCGCGGCCGCCAGCAGGTCGCGCGCTGCGAATACGGCAACGCCGCATGCCGCGAGGCTGGCCATCACGCTCCACCATCCGTAACTGACGAAGGTTGCCGCCGTCGGTTGCTGGCTCCACTGCCACAGGATCGGGGCCAGAAGGGCCAGGATCGCACCGTAGTTCAAGGTCAGCAGCGTGTGATTGATACGCTCGGTCCAGGGGAGCTTGCGCGAAATATCCTCTTCGACGAAGTCCCAGAGCGTGATCACCACCTCAAGGACGAGAACCAGGGCCAGCGCCGCCGCAAACAGACCGTGCGGCTCAATCCATGCGAAGCAGAGAAAGATCAGCCCGTAAAAGAAGTTCCTGATGCCGTGCAGCCGCAGTTCCAGTTTCTGGGACGCACGCCAGGCAAGGCGTTCGGTCAGTTCATGATGATAAAGCGTGTCGAACAGGCCCATGGCAATCTGAACGGAAATCAGGGTCCAGAGAAAGGGATCGGTCATGGTTGAACCTCCATGTCGTGAAACAGCGCATCCTGGTGGATGAGCTCGCCGAAAAACCGGCTTTCAAGGGTCAGAGAGAACAGGAACCGGGTGCCGCCGAGGTCCCGGTGGGTAATAGTCAGCGCGCCGGGGCTGCACCAGCCGGGGAGCCGCAGCCGCCATGACCCGAACTGCAGAAAATAATGGTCGCTTGTGAAGCTCAGCCCGTCGTCTGCGACACCGACGCGAAGCGCCATGCCGATCCCCGAACCGATATATTCCTCGATCCCGGTCGGACCGGCGAAGCGTTTCGAACTGTGAATGACCTGCGGAAAGCCGGAGGCCCGGCCGTATTGCCGGATCCAGAACTGTCCGTCTCCCGCGCAGTCTTCAGTGACCGTGACCACGGCAGGCTGGTTTACGGATGTCATGTCATGTGGAAGCGGTGCGCCAACGAGCCTTGCCAGATGAGAGAGGATGCGGCCGGCGAAATTGCGCCGCATCGAGACGACGATGCCCTGATAGACCACGCTCGAGCCGCCTTTCAGGCGTTTGCCGAAGCGGCGGCGGACGGACGGGGGGAGTGCCTGCCAGGCCGGTTCACCGAGCAACCGGCGGAACCGTTGGTCCGGGAGCGTTGTGCCCTGGTGACCCTCGATATTCTCCAGCATATCCAGTCCTTCCTGTTTTATTTGTTATTTCTGTATAAAGAGAAATTATTGGGCAAAAAAATTTGCGGCTACCTTGCGGTCTTGCCGCCAATCTTCAAGAGGGTGAGTACCTTGTTGCCCATCTTCATCAAGGCGGCGAGATTGGACTTCGGAACGCTGAGCATCTGGGCCGACCACTTGTCGGCCGTGGCCAGAAAATCCTGCATGGCGTGCATGCGCCCGAGCACCGCAGGATCGAGGGCGGGTTCGGTCTCCGCCTGCGTCACGCACATGTCGATCGCCCGGATCGCCGGATCGATCTCCCGCTCCTTGCGGCCCCTGGCGATGAGCAGCGCCATTTCCCAGACATCGGTCTCGGCGACAAAATGCTCACGCCGGTCACCCGCGACGGGCACGCGCTGGATCAGCTTCCAGCCGACCAGTTCCTTCAGGGAATTGGAGACGTTGGAGCGTGCGATCCCGAGTTCCTCGGAGATCTGTTCCGCATTGAGCGGTTCGGTGCTGAGATACAGGAGGGCGTGGATCTGCGCCACGGACCTGTTCACGCCCCACTGGCTTCCCATGTCTCCCCAATAGAGGATGAACTGGGATCTGGAAGAGCTTTTATCTTTGTCGGTAATTTCTGTCATGACAGAAATATCTGTCAGTTATGTGCGAGAGTCAAGGCCTGCGTGACTTCGCGTCTGTCCGGCATCGGATGGATCAGGGCCGCGGGAGACATCGTGAGACTTGTTGACGTTGTGAGATCATTGGAACAAAATAAGAACAATCTAATCTCCAAGACGGAGCGAACCCATGCATCTCGACGGCTACTCGGCAAAATCCGGTACCTTTCTGCCGGTCTGGACCCTGGAGATACAGACGCTGCCTGAGGACACCGACCGCATTCTCGACGAGGTTATGAAAGTTCATCCGCTGAGCTTCGGGCGCTATCAGCGCAATGCGAGTATTTCCGCCGTCGGCAGGGAAACCGCCCAACCGGAACCAGGGTCCACGACGACTACCCACGTGGCAGGTTTCGAGGCGGGAAACACCGAAACCTACCCGATGGTTGAACTCAAGATCTCCATTGAACGGGATCTGGCAATCCTCGAAAAGGTGATGGATGCGATCCTTCTTGTCCATCACTACGAAGAACCGGTGATCTTCCTGCGTGAGGACTGGGCCTCCAGGGCGGCCTATGACCCGAAAAGCAGCAATCCGAACCGGTGGTGGAACAACGGGCGCGGCCTGCCGGACCGGATCGACTAGTCACCTGAATCTGAAGTTCGACTCATTTTTCAGCGGGCTTCGAACGAACTTCAGATTCAAGAAGGTGACTAGCAAGTCTATGTTTCTAGTGCGGTTTACGAATTTGAAGTTCGCTTCGGAGACTGCTGCAGCAATGATGCGAACTTCAAATTCACCGCACTAGGGTACGGGCTCACAAATGAAGCCGATTTGGCGGCAGACATGGGGCTGTACTCTAGCCCGGTCTGGTTATGATCTGCGTTGAGGCACGACCGGTGCGAAGATCTCCAGTGGGTCGGCAACGCCCTTCAGCTCGCGGCGTCCGACGGACCGCCAGCTGTTTTCCGATTTTGCCGCAAAGTCGCCGGAGGCCAGAACGGTTTCGCCGAGCGCACCGCACAGGCCCTCGATGCGGCTGGCGATGTTGACGGAGGACCCGATGACGGTGAAGTCCAGCCGGTTGCCGCCGCCGACATTGCCATAGAAGACGGAGCCGGGATGAAGGCCGATGCCAAACGTATAGTCGGTCCGCGGCCGGTCCGCTCCTGCGACCTGCAGGGCCGCAGCTTCCGCTCTCGCCACGGCTGCTCCGACATCATTTTGATGCGGAAACACCGCCAACAGGGCATCCCCGATGAACTTCAGGACTTCGCCGGAATGGGCCTCGATCGCGTCCGTCAGCGTTCCGAAATAGTCGTTCAGAAGTTTCAGCAGATCATCCTCGCTGCGCGATTGCGCCAGGGACGTGAAACCGCGCAGATCGGAAAACCAGATCACCGCATCGATGGTGCTGCCGTCACCGCGGGCGATCTCGCCATCAAGCACCCGAAGACCCGCCCTCGTGCCGACATAGGTCTCCATGAGCGTTCTTGCGGTATTGCGCGCGATGAAGCCCTCGAACACAAGCGTCAGCGCGGGCAGCGTCGCATCGATCAGCGCCTTGGCGCGGCCGTCAAATCCGCCGGGCGACTTGGTGGCAAGGGTCAGGACCTTGAAGGTTTCATCGGAGAACTGCAGCGGCAGGGCCTCGTATTGATGGTACCCCTCCGCCCACAGATCCTCACCGATCGGGTAACAGCTCCTTTCGCCCGGAATATCCAGGTGCAGCGATGTTGCTTCGCCGCGCGTGTAGATCTTGTGGATCGGGCTCGCCTTCAGCATTTCCATCTGGTCCGGCGTATAGACGAACCAGCGTTGCTCCGGGCCGGTCTCAAGATCCCAGAAAACATAGGATGACTTCGCGATCGGGTGCAGGATCGGCGCGCCGAGTGTCGACCTGTCGACCTGAAGTCCGGCCTCACGGAGTTTCAGGCTGTAGCCGTTCAGCAGTGCCGAGGGCGTTTCCAGGCGGGGTCCCTCGACCATCAGCCAACGGATTATCTCATCACTTGATATCGTGGCGTCATTGTTCATAGCGCAACCTGTCTGATCCGGTCGGACGCGGCGAAGCCGGCCGTCAAAACAATAGGACCGTTTTCCGGTTCATGCGCGAAAACGCTGCCGAAAATCTTTTTTCAACGAAAAGAAAAAGACTTAGGGCATCGCCAACCCGCTTTATACGAAAGCCGGGGATTAACACTTTTGGCTGACTGCGCTAAGTAAGTTGCGTACGTTTCTTTTTCCAAAGGGCCGGTCAAGGCCCACAAAAAAACCCAGGGGGAAACATATGACGATCCGTACTTTCGCCATTGCTGCGGCGACGAGCCTTGCATTGACGGCACCGGCTGCCGCCCAGGAAGCCTTCGAAATGACCTCGGCCTTCGGCAAAAACCTGCCGATCCTCGGCACGGCTGCCGTGGGCTTTACCGAAAAGATCAATTCCATCTCCAACGATGTCGAGTTCGAGCACTTCGATCCGGGCGAGCTGGTTCCGGCCCTTGAAGCGCTTGACGCCGTTTCCAGCGGGTCGGTCGATGCCGCCTACACGACATCCGGGTACTGGCAGGGCAAGATCCCGGCCGCGTCGCTGTTTGCCGCCGTGCCGTTCGGCCCGGAAGCCGGCGAATTCCTCGCATGGATGCTCTATGGCGACGGTGCGGAACTGTTCCAGCGCATGTATGACGAAAACGGCTACAACGTTCACGTCATTCCCTGCGGGATCATCGCTCCGGAAACCTCCGGCTGGTTCAAGAACGAGATCAACGGTCTTGAAGACCTTGAAGGCCTGAACATGCGTTTCTTCGGTCTCGGTGCGGAAGTGATGCAGAAACTCGGCGTGTCCACGTCGCTGCTCGCCGGTGGTGACATCTTCCCGGCGCTGGAGCGCGGTGCGATCGATGCAACCGAATTCTCCATGCCGCGGATCGATGCCCGTCTCGGGTTCCACAACATCGCGAAGTACAACTACTTCCCGGGCTGGCACCAGCCGGCAACGATGTTCGAGCTCCTGATCAACAAGGACCGCTGGGACGATCTCGACGAAGTCGCCCAGAACCAGATCCAGATCGCCTGCATGGCGAACATCACCGACAACTTCGCGGAAGGTGAAGCCACCAACTTTGATGCGATGCAGGAAAACGTCGAGAAGAACGGCGTGACCATCAAGCAGTGGTCGCCGGAAATGCTAGACGCTTTCGAAGCAGCGTGGGTCGAAGTTGCTGCCGAGCTGGCTGCTGAGGATGCGTTCTTCAAGGAAGTCTGGGACAACCTCCAGGAGTTCCGTGCCGGCTACAAGGTCTGGAACGACAACATCTACCTGCCGCGTCCGCGCAACTAAGCGGGCTGCACTGATCCGTCCGGGATCCCGGACGACACAATGCATACCGGGGCGTCATCGCCCCGGTATTCTGCTGGGTGTGGAGGCGCTCGGCATATCGCAGGCAAGGCGGGGAGCATATGGACAAGCCTGAAGAAGTCATTTCAGCCGATGGCAGCGTCGCGATCACCGATCCGGGTGCGGTTGGACGCGAGGAACAAAATCGCGGCGACCGGTTCGTCGTTTTCATTTCCAACATCTTTGCATGGCTTTTCCCGTTCCTGATGGTCGCCATCTGCGCCCAGGTTGTCCTGCGCAGCGCCGGCATGAACCAGGCCTGGCTCGATGATTTCCAGTGGTGGCTCTACGGGTCGGCGGTGCTGGTCGGCATCGCCTATGCGGTAACAACGAACAGCCACGTTCGCGTTGATATCCTTTATGACGGCTTTTCCAGCGAGAAGAAGCTCAGGACCGACATCGTCGCCCTGACCTGGCTGTTCCTGCCGTTCATCATCCTGAGTTGGGACGTCACGCTGCACTACACGCTATCCTCCATCAAGGCTGACGAGGGGTCCGACAGCCCGAACGGATTGCACAACCTCTGGATCCTCAAGACGCTGATGAACCTGTCCTTCATCCTGATGGCGGTGGCGGCGTGGTCGATCTACGTGCGTCTCTTGTCCAAGCTGACAAGGCCCGTCCTCTGGAAGCAGTTGCTCTACGCGTTTCCCTCGACGATGTTCGCGGTTAACCTTGCGACCTATTACGCGCTCTGGTGGGTGGTGTGGCTCATCAGCCCACCCGACACAACGGCGCGCGACATAAGCCGGCACGTCATTTTCGACGAAGTCGAGGTCGGCAACTACGACATCAAATACACGATCATGATTACGCTGGTCCTGACCTTCGTCGTGATTGGCGCAGCAAGGCTTTTCAGCCGCAATAAGACGGCGTGAGACAGATAGATGCTTGAATTTATTGGCCAGTTTCTCACGCTGAACGAAATCGCCGTGATGGTGATGTTCATCACCTTCATCTGGATGCTGTTTCGCGGCATCCCCGTCGCCATGGCGCTGGTCGGGGTCAGCCTCGTCTTCGTGCTGCTTGCCGAGTTTCTGCTTGATCCGAACCGGTCGTTTTTCCGGGACATCATCGAGTTCGACCGGACCGGCATCAGCTATCAGCGCATGCAGGCGCTGTCCGGGCGCCTCTTTGGCGGCATTGTCAAGAACCCGGTTCTTGTCGCCCTGCCGATGTTCATCTTCATGGGTCTGATGCTCGATCAGTCCGGTGTCGCGCAGCGCATGATGCATTCCATGCAGAAGCTGTTCGGATCTCTGCGCGGCGGCCTGTCGCTGACGGTCATGCTGATCGGTATCATCCTGGCTGCCTCCACCGGCGTCATCGGCGCATCGGTCACGTTGCTGGGCGTGATGGCGTTGCCGGCAATGATGAAGCAGGATTATTCGAAACCGATCGCGACGGGCACAATAGCCTCGGCCGGGACGCTCGGAATCCTTATTCCGCCGTCGATCATGCTGGTCATCATGTCCGACCAGCTCGCGATCAGCCTTGGCGACCTCTTCATGGGCGCGCTGTTCCCGGGCCTGATCCTTGGTGGGCTGTACATCGTCTTCATCGTCATCTACGGCCTGATCAATCCCAAGGCGATGCCGGCTCCCGAAAAGCCTGAAAAGGTGCATTGGGAGGATGTGAAGGAGGTTCTCCTTGCCGTGGTGCCGCCCATGTTCCTGATCCTGCTGGTTCTGGGATCGATCTTCGCAGGTATTGCGACACCGACCGAAGCCTCCGGTCTCGGGGCGATGGGCGCGACGTTGCTGGCTCTGGCCAACCGGAGGCTGAACTGGAAGGTGGTCAAGGACGTAAGCCGGTCCACATTGAACACGTCCGGTTACATTGTCGGTATTTTTCTTGCCGCCAACTTCTTTGCGTTTGTGCTCAGGCGTTATGGCGGTGACGAGATCGTGCAGCACCTGGTGCTCTCGGTGTTCGAAGACCCCTACATGACCGTGGGCTTTATCCTGCTGATTGTGTTTCTGCTGGGCTTCCTGCTCGACTGGATCGAGATCACGATCATCATCATGCCGCTGATGCTGCCGATCATCGTCGGCCTCGACCTCGCCGTACCCGGTTTCGATCAGGTTCGGGATCCGTCGGTGGTCTGGTTCGCGATCCTTGTGGCGGTCACGCTGCAGACCTCGTTCCTGACGCCACCCGTCGGCTTCGCGCTGTTCTATCTGAAGGGTGTCTGTCCACCGGGCGTGACGCTCGGGCACATCTACCGGGGTGTCGTTCCTTTCGTGATCCTTCAGCTGCTCGGTCTGCTGATCGTGTTCTATTTCCCGGCACTCACGACCTGGCTGCCGTCTGTTGCCTACGGCAATTAGCGAGGCTGCCTGGAACGAGCAAACCGGTTGAATTCGGCCCTCAAGCGTGCGCGCCGCCGGGCATGACTGGGACCGGGTTCGAGGATTGATCAACCCTTGTCGTATCTAACCCCGGCGGGCGTTTGCAGCGCGCCGGAACGCGGAGGCATCCATGAGTGAAAACGAAGCTTTGCTCAAGCTGAGTGCGGTAGAGCTGCGCGACCGGCTTGCCGATGGCAAGCTGTCCGCCGTCGAACTCGCGAAGGCCTGTATCGCGCGGATCGAGGCGCGCGAGGACGAGGTGAGGGCGTGGGTCTGGTTCGATGCCGGAGCGGCCTTGGCGGAAGCTGAGCGTCTGGATTCTTTGAGAGCGAGCGGTGCGCCGCTCGGTCCCCTTCACGGTTTGCCCATCGGCGTCAAGGACGTGATCGACACGGCGGGCATTCCAAGCGAGAACGGCTGTCCCGTCGATGCGGGCCGCGTGCCCCGGGAAGATGCGGAGGCGGTGAAACGGCTCAAGCAGGCCGGAGCCATCATGTTCGGCAAGACGGTCACGACCGAACTGGCCTTTCTGCACCCCAACAAGACACGGAACCCGCGGAACCTGGAGCACACGCCCGGCGGGTCCTCGTCGGGGTCGGCGGCGGCTGTGGCTGACGGAATGGTGCCACTGGCCATCGGAACGCAGACCGGAGGCTCCGTCGTGCGCCCGGCCTCGTTCTGCGGCATTGTCGGCCTCAAACCCAGCTTCAACGCGATCCCGCGAAAGGGCACGTTGCTGCAATCCCATTCGCTGGATACGCTCGGCGTCTTTGCAAATGATCCGGCAGGGGCCACGCTTCTGGCCGATGTCTTGAGCGGCGAGGCAGCAGAGAGCCCAGTGCCTGCCGCGTCGCCCGTGTTCGGCTTCATTGCGCCTCCGGGATGGGACCGCGCGGACGCAACGCTTCCCGCCGCGTTCGAGCGCTTGCGTACTGCGCTTGGAGACAGGGTCACGAACCTGTCGCTGCCGGAGGCATTCGACGATGCCGCACGTTTGCGAGCGATGATCAACACCGTGGAGATGGGCCACTATTTCGAGCGCTATCTTCAGCGCGGCGCAGACAAGCTCGGTCCGCCGACACGGGCTGCGATCGAGGAAGGCTTGACGCTTCGCGCCGTCGACTACCTCGCCGCCAAGGCGTTTCAGGACGACATGGCGGCGTTGCTCGCACCGCTGTTCGAGCGCTGCGATGCAATCCTGTGCCCGGCGGCGCTTGGACCCGCGCCGGCCGGACTGGGGTCGACGGGCGACTCGATCTTCAACGGGCTGTGGACGATGGCTGGCACGCCGGCAATCACCCTGCCGCTGCTTGCAACGCCGGGCGGTCTTCCCATGGGGGTCCAGCTCGTTACGGCACGCGGAGAAGACAGGGCGCTTGTGTCGACCGCGCAATGGCTCTGGGACTGGAGCCAGGAGAACGGTTGGTAAAGGCGGCGCGTTGCGCCGCCTTCAATCAAGTTATCCATCAGCTGCCGCTCTTGCGCGTGATCCGCGCTGCCGCGATGTAATTCTAGCGGTGGCGGTTGCGCGGAACGAAGCCGGTGTCTTCCGCAGGTCTCATGTCGCGGACCCAGACCTCGCGGTTCGGATGCAAACCGCCACCGCGAACCGCCGGAACGGCCGTGTGGCGTGCCCGGTGCAACAGCCGGGTGTCAGCAACCCCGCAGTTCGGATGAATGCCGCCATTGTCGGCAACGGCCTTCTCCCAGACCGCCTTTCGCGCCGCGAGCGTTGCCGGATCGTCCAGCGCTGCGCAATTCACGGTGTTCGAGTTGAGGTCAACGATGATCTCGTCGCCGTCCTCGACAAAGGCAATCGGGCCGCCAAGAGCGGCTTCGGGGCCAACATGGCCGATGACCAAACCGACCGAGCCGC
Organism: Roseibium sp.; assembly: GCF_965229775.1. Lineage (GTDB taxonomy): Bacteria > Pseudomonadota > Alphaproteobacteria > Rhizobiales > Stappiaceae > Roseibium. The sequence continues at coordinate 438,210 of NZ_OZ245929.1, read as the reverse complement.
CGGAAAAGCGCGCGTCGGTCATGAGCGCAACCACGATGCCGCGCTCGCGGCATAGCGTCGTGATGCGCGAGGTCGGATCGAGCATTTCAGGCATGCCCGGACCTCCGCTCGGACCATCATAGCGGACAATGACCATATCCTGGTCCTGAAAGCTGTCCGGAGCTTCGTCCAGCGCCTTGATCAGGCCGGCCTCGCCCTCGAACACCCGGGCCCGGCCCTTGAAGAGATTGTTCTCCAGGCCACCTTCAACACCCGCGAGCTTCAGGATCGCCGAAAAGTCCGGTGACAGGTTGCCGCCGAGCATCCGCAGGCCGCCTGTCGGTTTGAACGGGTCGGCAACGGTATGGATCACGTCGCCATCGGGTGAGGCGGCATCGAGATCGGCGACCTGTTCGGCAAGCGTGCGGCCGGTGCAGGTCATCATGTCTCCGTTCAGGAGACCGGCGTCGAGAAGTTCCTTCACGATGACCTGAACGCCGCCCACACGATCGATGTCGAGCATGGAATACTTGCCGTATGGACGCGCATTCGTCAGGACCGGAACGACGTCCCGGGAAAGGTGATTGAACTCCTCCGGTGTCATCACGTCGCGCCAGAAGTGTTCATATCCGGCCGCGCGGGCGATTTCCGGAACGTGCAGGACGACATTTGTCGATCCGCCGATCGCCATGGCCACGATCACCGCGTTGCGAATGGAATCGCGCTTGACGATGTCGCGCGGCTTCAGGCCGGTTTCCATCATGGATGCCAGATAGGCGACAAGCTGCTGAGGAAATTCTTCGAGACGGCGCGGGTCGTCCGACGGCGGCGCCACCATGTGCAGCGGCTGAAGGCCGACCACGCCGATGAAGGTCTGCATGGTGTTGTAGGTGAACATGCCGCCGCAGCTTCCGATGCCCGGGCAGGCGTGGCAGGCAATGCGGTGGCGGACCGCCGCGTCCTGGTGGCCGGCGACCTGGTAGGCGCTGACGATGTCCAGCATCTCGCCTGTTTCCGGGTCCTTGCCCGGCCTGATGGTGCCGTCGGACATGATGATTGCCGGTTCGTTGTGTTCCAGAACCGCGGCCATGGTCCCGACCGGGGGCTTGTCGCAGGCAACGACGGCAATCGTTCCGGCAAGCCCCGACGCTTCCAGGTGTTCACACAGACCGTCATTGGTGACTTCACGGCCGATCAGCGAATACCGCATTTCACGTGTGCCGTTGCGGATGCCGTCCGATGTCGCGATGGTGTATTCCGGCTGAACCAGCCGGTATTTCAGCTGACCTTCGCCGTTGCCGATACGCGACTTCAGGTGCTCATGAATGGCATCGACCTTGCGGGCAACGCCCAGGTAGCACTGGCTGTCCCCCTTCGTTCCGACGACGCCGACAGAGGGTTCGTGGATGAGCTCCGGATCGGTGCCAAGTTCATTGGCGATCCCAATCGTTTGTGCGGACCGGCCGGGGTGGCGGTCAATCAGGACAATTCTGGATTTCGTCATGTGTCACTTCTTGTTCAGCTGCGCCCGCCCCGTGCGTTTCTCGGTCCTGGTGCCGATCCCTGGAAAGCCGCGGGGTGGGTATGCTTGTAATCGACATGGGCGCAATTTCAACCGGCGAATCGGCGATACCAGTACGGTTTGCGCGAATGACGCCGGTGCATCGATGCCGGGATCAAGCGCAATCCTGCACCAGCGCCGGTTTTTTTGAAAGAACCGCCGCGGGTAGCACGATGCCGCACAGAACCGGCAGACAAAGGTTCTTTTGTCACCTGTTCCGGTGGAATACCCGGTTCTCTTGGCGAAATTCGTTGATCCCGCATGCGGATTTCTGTTGGGATGAAGGCCTCAGGAACACGACAAGCGAGTACTGCGTCCCGAACAGGTTTCCAAAAGTTACTGACTTGCCGCAAGGCACGAAAGAGTGGGTGAGACCGGAATGCACTTTGAAGTCTTTGCAATCGGAACCGCCTTCGTTTTCGGGCTCATGGTGCGGCAAATCGGTCTGCCGCCGCTGGTCGGGTTTCTTGCCGCCGGTTTCTTCATCAATTTCATCGGTCCGGGTTTCGGCATGCCCGTCGAAACGGGGCCCATTCTCGACTACGTCGCTGAACTCGGCGTTCTGCTCCTGCTCTTCACCATCGGGTTGAAGCTGAAACTGCGGCAGATTACCGAGCCCCAGGTCATCGGCGGCGCGCTGATCCATTTCGCGGTCTCGGTCGCCCTGTTCACGCCCATTGTCTGGCTGCTTTTCACGTCCGGTTGGTTGAGCGCCGTTCTGATCGGCATTGCTCTTGCCTTTTCGTCCACGGTGCTGTCGGCAAAGATACTCGAAGCCAAACGCGAACTCGGTACGTTTCATGGCAGGACGGCCATCGGCATCCTGATCGTTCAGGATATCATTGCGCTTGTCGTTCTCGCGATCTTCGCCGGAAAGCTGCCCGGTCCCTGGGCGCTGCTGATCTTCGCGACGCCCCTGCTCAGGCCGCTGCTGTTCCGGTTGCTGGATCTGGCCGGACATGACGAGGTTCTGTTGCTGACGGGCATGATGCTGAGCCTTGTTGTCGGCGGGGTCGGCTTTGAACTTATCGGCCTGAAGGGCGAGATCGGCGCCCTGGTCATGGGTCTCCTGCTGTCGGGCCATCCGCGTGCGGGCGAATTGTCGAACTCGCTCTGGGCTCTCAAGGAAGTCTTCCTGATCGGTTTCTTCCTGTCGATCGGAATGTCCGGTTTGCCCGACTGGAACGCGCTCTCCTTTGCGCTTGCCCTGGGGCTTCTGCTGCCGCTGAAGGGCGTTCTGTTTTTCTTCATCCTGATCGCATTCAAGCTCAGGGCGCGCACGTCTTTCGTGACCGCCCTGTCTTTGATGGCCTACAGCGAGTTCGGTCTGATCGTGGCCGCAGGCATTCCGGCCGCCGAGGAATATCTCGTGCCGCTGGCCATTGCAGTGTCGGTGTCGTTCCTGATCGCCGCGCCGCTCAACCGGTTTGCGCATGCGATCTTCGAGCGTTTCGAGACACAGCTGCAACGGTTCGAGTTGCAGGCCCGGCATCCGGACGAACAGCCGACTGATCTCGGCGATGCGGATGTCATGGTCTTCGGAATGGGCAGAACCGGAACCGCTGCCTTCAACGCCCTGATCGACAAGGGGCATCGCCCGGTCGGACTGGATGCGGACATGTACAAGGTCGAGGGGCACGCCGGCGCCGGGCGCAACGTGATTTTCGCCGATGCGGAAGACAGCAATTTCTGGCATGGCGTGGATTTGAAAGGCATCTCGGCTGCCGTCCTGGCAATGGACGATCTGGAAGCCAAGCTGATCGCCGCCCGCATGCTGCGGGCCAGCGGGTTTTCCGGAACGATCGTCAGCCATGCGCTGCATGCGGACCACGTTGAACAGATTACCGAGGCAGGTGCCGATCAGACCTACCTGACCATGCAGGAAGCAGGGGAAAGCCTGGCAACGCACGCAATCGAGCCGGTCGTGGCGCGTGAGACTTAGAAAACTGGCACCGCGCGCCCTACCGCACCTTCTTGATCCCTTCCAGGATCAGGGTCGTGGCGACGTTGGCGTAGTCTTCGCGGGAGATCGGGCCGCCTTCCTTGAACCACATGTAAACCCAGTTCATCATGCCGAAGAGGGACATGGTGACCGGCATCAGAAGCGGCCGGCCGGGGTTCGCGAGATCCGGGTGAATGTCCTTCAGGACACTTGAGAAGTGCCGCACGATCCGCCGCTCGATGGCGACGATCTCGGCTTTCTGTTCGTCGGAGAGCGCCGGGCCGGCATTGAGCTGGACCTTGTGTTGATCATCAGCGCCCCGATAGCTGTCCAGCACCGTCAGGACGAGTTTGCGCAGCCGCTTGTCGGAGGGCAGCGACGGGTCGTCGGCCTCTTCCAGCGCGGCGTCGAGGATGGCCAGATGCGATTGAATGATGGCGAAGATCAGCGCGCCCTTCGACGGGTAGTAGTGGTAAAGCAGCGACTTGGAGACCCCCGCCTCCTGCGCGATCTGCGACATGGACGCCTTTTCCATGCCCTGGGTCGCAAACACATTGGCCGCCGTCAGCAACAGGCCGTGCTGTTTTTCTTCAAAGTCACTGGCGCGGGTTCTCGCCATGTGTTCCGGCCTCCGTTTTCGAAACCAGGTCTTGCCCTCACGAAATTGACGGCATTGATATGACCTAAGTTTGCGCCTTCATTGGGGTTTTAGCTTGCGTTTCCTGGATTGACCAGCCGGTCCGTCAATTATCGGTGGACCGGCGGATTATCGGTTTCGGCCCGGCTCGTGGCGTGACGGTCAACGCCACGACAGAGACCGGACCCATGCGCTCAGTCCTTCGGGCGGTTGTCGACCACACGCTGTGCCTTGCCTTGCGAACGGGCAACGCCGTGGGGCTCATGGATCTGTACTTTAGACGACACACCGATTGTCGACTTGATGTGATGGGCCAGTTCCTTCGCCGATGCATCGCGGGCTTCGGTGCTGCTTTGCTCAGGTGTTGCCTCGGCGTGAATGATCATTGCGTCCATGCGTCCTTCACGTATCAGCTCGATCTGGAAATGCGCCGTCAGACCGTCGCATTTCAGGATCTGTTCCTCGATCTGGGTCGGGAAGACGTTCACACCCCGCAGGATGATCATGTCGTCGCTGCGTCCCGTGATCTTTTCGATCCGCCGCATGGACCGGGCGGTGCCGGGCAGGATTCGGGTGAGGTCGCGGGTGCGGTAGCGCACCATCGGCAGGCCTTCCTTGGTCAGCGTGGTGAAGACCAGCTCGCCGGTCTCGCCGTCCGGCAGAACCTCGCCGCTGACGGGATCGATGATTTCCGGATAGAAATGGTCTTCCCAGACATGCAGCCCATCCTTGGTTTCCACGCATTCCTGGGCGACGCCGGGTCCCATGATCTCCGACAATCCGTAGATGTCGACGGCATGCATGTCGAATGCTTCCTCGATTTCCGCACGCATGGCGTTGGTCCAGGGTTCGGCACCGAAGATGCCGACCTTGAGCGAGGACCGGCGCGGATCGAGACCGAGACGCCGGTATTCGTCGAGGATCGAGAGCATGTAGGAGGGCGTCACGGTAATGACGTCCGGCCGGAAATCCTCAATCAGCGTGACCTGGCGTTCCGTCATGCCCCCGGAAATCGGAACCACGGTGCAGCCGAGTTTTTCGGCGCCGTAGTGAGCTCCGAGGCCCCCTGTGAACAGGCCGTAGCCATAGGCGTTGTGGAGAATGTCGCCCTTGCGTCCGCCGGCCGCGCGGATCGAACGCGCGACGAGATCTGACCAGTTGGAGATGTCATTCGCCGTATAGCCGACCACCGTGGGTTTGCCTGTGGTGCCGGACGAGCCATGAATGCGGACCAGCTCCTCGCGCGGTGTGGCGAACATGCCGAACGGGTAGGTGGCCCGCAGGTCCTGTTTTACCGTGAAAGGGAATTTGGCAAGATCCTCCAGAGACTTGAAGTCGCCCGGGCGGACGCCGTGTCTGTCGAACTGCTCCTTGAAGAAAGGCGAGTTCCCGTAGGCATGGTCGAGTGTCCAGGCCAGGCGTTTTTGCTGCAGGTCCGCAATCTCGTCGCGGCTGGCGATCTCGATCGGGTCAAGGCTGTCACGGTCAGGGGTGAGATCGATCATCGAGGGTCCTCCCGGGTCGCGGAGTGCGCTGTTTCTGGTTATTCGGTCAAGAATGTGCGGTTGATGGTGCGGGAGTGGCCGCGAAACTCCGCGATCACCGTGCCGTCTTCGCGTGTGAGACTGATGTCGTAGATTCCCGATCGCCCCTCTTTGGAGACTTCGCGCGCATGTGCGGTCAGAACATCGCCGAGGGCGCCCGGTTTGACGTAGGTGATGGCGCAATGCTGGGCGACTGTCATCTGGTTGTAGGTGTTGCAAGCGAAGGCGAAGGCGCTGTCGGCCAGCGCGAAGAGATACCCGCCATGCATGTTGCCGTGACCGTTGGTCATGATCCTCGTCACGGTCATGCGCATATCGGCCTCGCCCGGGGCGATGCGCACCAGTTCCATTCCGAGCGCCTGCGAGGCATTGTCGTCTTCCCACATGATCCGGGCGCAGGCTTCGGCCAGTTCCTGCGGCGTCATTTCGGCAAGGGGCTTCATGCTATCGTCCCTTGAACACGGCCGGGCGTTTTTCGAGAAACGCCGTCACGCCTTCCGCATAGTCATCGGTGAAACCGGCCGTTCGCTGGCAATCCCTTTCCATGTCCAGGTGGGTGTCCAGGTCCTGTGTCGGTGCCGCCTGGATCAGCCGCTTCGTGAGACCGAGACCGACGGTCGGGCCGGCCGCGAGCCGCGTTGCGATCGTTCCCGCCTCTTCCATGAGGGCATCATCGTCGACGGTCTTCCAGATAAGGCCCCAGCTCTCGGCCTGCTCGGCCGACAGAGGCTCGGCAAGGAGGGCAAGCGCCTTTGCGCGCGGTTCCCCCAGGATACGTGTCAGGGACCAGCTGCCGCCTGCATCCGGAATGAGGCCGATCCTGGAAAAGGCCTGAATGAACTTTGCGGACCGCGCCGCCAAAACGATGTCGCAGGCCAGTGCGATGTTGGCGCCCGCGCCTGCGGCAACGCCGTTCACGGCGCAAACAATCGGCTTTTCGAGCGAGCGCATCAGCCGCAGCGTGGGATTGTAGAAGGTGTCGAGCGTGTGGCCGAGGTCCGGTTTTTCAGTGCTTTTGCGTGGGTCGCGGTCGCCAAGGTCCTGTCCGGCACAAAAGCCCCGGCCGGCTCCGGTCAGGAGAACCGCGCGGACCGCATCGTCCTTCTTCGCCTCTTCGAGCGCAGCCCGAAGGGCGCGGTGCATGTCCTCGTTGAACGCATTCAGCTTGTCCGGACGGTTCAGCGTGATGTTCAGGACGCCGTTCTCTAGCGTCGAGACAACGGTCTGGCTTTGCGTCATTTTCCACTCCCTGGACCCCTGGCTCCTCGGGTCCGCGATTTCCTTATTGCATAAACCGTCCGGTCGATCAATTATAGTGTTGTCTGATTTTCGTGCGTGATCAGCGTCTGGGGCAGAGCAAGCGCGGCCGCACCGTATGGTGCCCATTTGGACCGGGGATCGCAAGCGGCCGGATCTGTCTGATTTCTTCAAGGGGAGGGGCCATTGGACAGCATGCATGGAAGCAATCCGCCGCAGGGCCCGGCGTCCGGGTCTGCACTGCTCGACAGCAGATCAGTGCATGGGGACTGCCGGCCACTTGGCCGGTCTTCTCTTTACCGCAGAGCGTTGCCGGGTCTAAGCTTGCCAGGACACGAGCGAACCCACGGATCATCTCCCGCAGCGAACAGGTTGATCGAATGACGCCTGACGACATCGATCTCCCCATATCACCGCTGGCATCGACGCGTGCCCGGCTGCAGCCTGTCGAGGAACTGACCGGAAACATCCGCAATGTGTGTGGCGATTTCGAAATCGAACCGCCGGATACCGGAAGCGGATGTGTGAACGGCGACGTTTCCACCGTGAGCGTGTCACGATTCGAAACGGCGATCGTTTCGCTAAATGCGAAACGTGTTCTCCGCGACAAGCGCATGATCAAGAGAGACCCGGGAGAGCATCTCTTCCTGGTGATACAGGACAAGGGCAATTGCTGGATCCACCAGAACGACACATCCGTTCATCTCGCGCCCGGTGACATGTACCTTGTGGACAGCGCGCATTGTTCGGAGTTTGTCTATAACGGTGTCGACGCGCGGCAGGTGTCGATCCATCTCCCCCGATCGGAAATGCTGCACCGGTTCGGCGCGATCTGCACCGGTGGAATCGCCATTGATCGCACGGATCCCCTGTTCGTGGCGATGCGGGCCGTGCTCACCAAGATCTTTTCCGATGACGCGAGCGTCGCACCACATCACGGGGAAGCCTTTCTCAGTATCCTCGGAGCCTATTTCCGAAGTGTCGAACATCAGGAGGCTCTTCGGGACCGGACATCCAAGGGGGTGTTGTCGCGTGCCCTGTCGCTGATCGACCGGCACGCGACCGACCCCGATTTCGGGCCGCAGAAACTGGCGGAGCTCCTCCAGGTTTCGCCGCGGACGTTGCAAAGGCAATTCGGGGCGCTTGGCGAACCCGTCGGCAAGCGCCTGCTCGCGGTCCGCCTGGAAACAGCGCGGGCACGCCTCAACGCGGCACCGGCAGGGCCGGGGCGCAATACCATTTCCGATGTCGCCTATGAAAGCGGCTTCAACGATCTTTCCCATTTCTACCGGGCCTTCCGCGACAGGTACGGGATGCCGCCCGGCGATCTCAGGAAGAAAGTGTCGCTCTGAACCAAAGCCTTTGGCGTCCTCGCCCAAGACTGCGGCGCCTGGCCGAGTATCGTATGCGTGAGGGAGCCGGTCCGCGAAAACACGCATTGGATCAGGAGCCGGGAGGACGCTCTGGATCCGAACCTCACGCGGTGTTCGATGTTCCGGTTCCGGGCTCAAAAAGAGAAACCGGAGAGGGTTCATGAAAATCAAGCAGATCCTGAACACAGGCGCGGTTCTGGCCGGCATGGCCACGAGCGCACTGGCGCATCCGCTGGACGGACTGACGGCCGAAGAATACCAGAAGATCAACCAGATCCTGAAAGACAGCGGGACCGTCACGGACGAAACCCTGTTCCCGTTGATCGAGCTGAAGGAACCGCCGAAGGCAGATGTTCTGGCGTGGAGCGAAGGCGACGCGCTCGACCGCAAGGCCATGGTTCAGTTCACGACCGTGGATGGGTTCAGCGAAGCCGTCGTCAACATCACGCAAGGCACAGTGGAGAGCAATGCGGCGATCCCGGATTCCGGCCAGCCGATGATCCTCTTCGCCGAATTCATGACCGCACTGGAAGGCGGGCTGAGCCACCCGGACATGATTGCCGGACTTGAGGCCCGCGGGCTGACACCCGAGGATGCCTTCTGCCTGCCGCTGACGGCCGGAAACTTCTTTACGCCGGAATTCGAAGATTCCCGCCTGATGAAAATCCCCTGCTACCAGAACCCGACCGGTTCGAATTTCTATGCCAAGCCCATCGAGGGGTTGTTCACGCTGTTCGACGTCGGCAAGAAGGCAGTCATCGAGGTCGTCGATACAGGGGTCGTTCCCATACCCCAGGATCCCTGGGGGTACACGGAAGAGGAAATCGCCGAACGCGTGCCGCTCCGCCCCGAGACCAACCGGGTTCTTCTGAAGCAGGAGGGCGGCCCGAACTACAGGATCGACGGCAGCCATGTCGAATGGGACATCTGGCGCTTCAACTACCGTGTCGACAAGCGGCCGGGCCTGGTCATTTCAAATCTCGACGCAAATGACCAGGGAACGTGGCGGTCCGTTATCTACCAGATGCATCTGTCCGAGGTGTTCGTCCCCTACATGGACCCGACCGAGGGCTGGTACTGGCGGACCTACATGGACAGCGGCGAATACGGGTTCGGTCTGTTCCTGACACCGCTGCGGGCTGGGATCGACTGCCCGGACCACGCGACCTTCCTGCCCGCATTGATCACGGATGACGCCGGGGCTCCGCTGGAGATACCGGATGCGATATGCATCTTCGAGCGCAACATCGGTGATCCGGCCTGGCGTCATTTCGAGATCTTCGCGCAAGGCCCAGATCAGTTCACGCCGGCCGAAGGACGTCCGGAAACCGAACTGGTCGTGCGCACCGCATCTGAAGTCGGCAACTACGACTACCTGATCGACTACCGCCTGAAGCAGGACGGGCAGATCTTCATCAAGATCGGCGCGACCGGTCTTGATGCGGTCAAGGGTGTCGCATCGACGTCGATGAATGATGCGACGGCGGCCGAGGATACGAAATACGGGACGCTGATTGCACCCAACCTGGTGGCCGCCAATCACGACCACTATTTCAATTTCCGCATCGACTTCGACATCGATCAGCCGGTCAACCACATGGGCACGATGGAGATCGTTCCCGCGGACCTCGACCCGAACCATCCGCGCAGGTCCATGTGGACCTGGAAGCACGAGATGCCGGACAGCGAACTGGACGCACGCTACCGCTTCAGCGCTTCAAAGCCCAAGCACGTGCACATCACCAATCCGGCACGGGAAGGGTATCTGGGGCAGACACCGGGCTGGATGATCCATCACGGCTCGATCGCCTATGGCCCGTTCGATTTCGAGATCGATCCGCCGTTCAAGCGCAACGCCTATATCGAATACTCGTCCTGGACCACGGTACATGATCCGGAACAACGCTATGCCGGTGGCAAATACGCCATGCAGAGCGACGGGTCGGACACGCTTGCCGAATGGGTCAAGGCGGACAGGCCGCTGATGGGCCAGGACGTGGTGTCCTGGTTCACTGCCGGCTTCCATCACATCCCGCGCATGGAGGATTGGCCGGTCATGTCGACGGAATGGAAAACGGTGCACATCATGCCGTTCAATTTCTTCGCGCATAACCCGGCAATGACATTGCGGAAATAGCATTCCGGCCGGGGCGCACGCGCCCCGGTCCGTGTTGTGGCGCCGGCGCCTGGACTTACAGGCGCAATAGCAGAGTGGACAGGAAGACGTCTTTTGTGTCTTCCAGTTTGCTTCGCCCCCAGATCGCGTGCAGCGTGGGCTCGGAAATCGCGAAATAACTGACCGCACCGATCAACTGGTAGGCGGCTGCGGTGCGTTCCGCTTCGGTGCGGTAGCGCCATTTGGGCAGGTCGGTGAGCAGATCGACGCTCTTGTCGAGGAAGCTCTTCAGGTACCACTTCCGGCTGGTCTCGACACGGTCCAGATTGTCGAGCAGTTCCCTGGCGATGAGCCGGCCGTCGCAAGGTGCGTGCTGTGCGTGATCCAGCAGTCTTTCCAGAAAGAAACGCAGCTTTTTCTCCGCGCTCTGATCCAGTCGCGAAACGTCCTCGATGATGGCATCGAACCGCCCGGAAACGTCCGTCAACACTGCGGCGTAGAGGGCTTCCTTCGTCTTGAAGTGATACAGGATCGACTGTTTCGTGAGCCCCAGTTCAGCGGCGACATCCGCCAGGGACGCACCGTAGAACCCGCGTTCTGAGAACAGCTGTAATGCCGTGTCGATGAACTTCTTTTTCGGAGAATCGATTTGCCCGGTCATGGCGCGATCATAGCATTCAATTGACAACTTACCAGTCGTAAAGTATGACTTACCGATTGGTAAGGCAAGCAGTTTGCAGAGAGAAAGAAGATGGACCGCGCGCTGGAAATCTCGCTGTTGCAGGAACTGAAAGGGTTGAAGGAGAACGGCCTGTTCTTTCTCGATGACAACGTTCAGTCATCTCCAGTCGAACGTTATCTGTGTGCCGACCGGTTCGAGCGTGAGCGGAGCAGGATCTTCCGGCGGCTTCCGATAATTGCCGCGCATGCCGGAGAATTGCCCGAAAGCGGCAGCTTCCTGACGCGGCAATTTGGCGGACTGCCGGTGTTGCTCACGCGTGACAGGGATGGCGCGGTCAATGCGTTCGTCAATGTGTGCCGTCACCGGGGCGCGCGCCTTGTCGGTGAAGACAGGGGCTGCAAGCACAGCTTCAGTTGTCCCTATCATGCCTGGACCTGGAACAGTTCCGGTGCGCTGCGCGGCGTTCCGCACGAAAAACCAGGCTTCCCGGATCTGGATCGTGAGGCCTTCGCCCTCAGGCGACTGCCGGCCGTGGAGCGCTTCGGACTTGTCTGGGTGGTCGCCGACCCCGACGGGACACCGGACTTCGACGCGTTTCTCGATCCGATTGCCGGGGACCTTGCTTGGGCCGGCCTGGACATGCTCGGGATTGCGGCCAGCGACACGTTCACTTTGGCCGCGAACTGGAAGCTGCTGGTCGAAGGAGGGCTTGAGGCCTATCATTTCAAGGTGACGCACAAGGACACCATCGGTCCGCATTTCCCGGACAACCTCTCAAGCTACGAGATGCTCGGGTCCCATATCCGGTCGGTTCTGCCGCGGACGTCCATCGCGTACCTCAACGCCGGTGACGCCGAGGGCTGGTCCATTCGCGACCATGCCAATGTTCTTTACAGCGTTTTCCCGGCGAACCAGTTCCTGCTCATGCAGGACCACGTAGCCTGGGTGAGACTGCATCCTCACTCGTCCGGGCATACCGAAGTTCAAATCACCACCCTGGCACCGGCGGCGGAAATAACGGAAAGCCGGTCGGAGCATTGGCAACGGAACCACAAGATCACGTCGCTGACGCTTGCCGAAGATTTTGCCGTCAACGAAGCGGTGCAGGCCGGGCTTGAGAGCGGTGCCAACACGGTCCTGACCTTCGGGCGCTACGAGGGTGCCCTTCACAGATTCAACGAAGAGGTCAAGAAATTCCTGGCATGAGGACCGGATTTCCGTGTCTGGCTGTAAACGGGAAACGAATTTTTCCTCGCCAATAGGTTTTTTTTGAAGGCGGTTCAAATTTCAACCAAGATTTGCAGTTTTTTGCATTTCGGGCGCCCTGGCGCATTCTGACAAGCGTTTATTGGCAATTTTACTGATTATCTCTGCGAAGAATAGTTTCACTGATATACTTAAGGTTGAAGTGTCAATTCTTTTGTCGGAAGTCAAAAATGCGCTCATACGACTCCAAAAACGTTTTGGATCAATATTTTTTTTACTTAACAGTGCGTAACTCAACGGCAATGAAAACTTTGAGTCCGAAGGGACACGCCATGACGCTTTTTTTCGGCAACTCCGCAAAGGCAACAATCGAGGCCTTCAGCCGCTCGCAGGCAATGATCGAGTTCACGCCGGACGGGCACATCCTGAATGCCAATCCGAACTTCCTCGGGGCAATGGGTTACACGCTCGACGAGATCAAGGGCCAGCACCACCGGATGTTCGTGGACCCGGACTATGGCAACAGCCTGGAGTACAAGGAGTTCTGGGCCGAACTTGCAGACGGCGAATTCAAGGCGGAAGAATTCCTGCGGTTCGACAAGGCCGGAAACGAGGTCTGGATCCAAGCCTCCTACAATCCGGTTGTCAACACAGCCGGCAAGGTGGTCAAGGTCGTCAAGATCGCGTCCGACATCACGGCGCAGAAAATACGCAGCGCCGATTTTGAAGGGCAGGTAGACGCCCTCAATCGCTCGCAGGCGGTGATTCACTTCGAACTCGACGGCACGATCCTTGACGCCAATGAGAATTTCCTCGGTGCCATGGGCTATACGATCGACGAGATCCGGGGCCAGCATCACAGGATGTTCGTGGAGGCGGAGTACGGTCAAAGCGACGCGTACCGCCGGTTCTGGGAAGAACTTGCCGAGGGTCAGTTCAAGGCGGATGAATTCAAACGCATTGCCAAGGGCGGGCGCGAGATCTGGATCCAGGCCACCTACAACCCGATCATGGATGCCTCGGGCCGTCCGTTTAAGGTCGTGAAATTCGCATCCGACATCACGGAGCAGGTGCTGGAGCGCCAGCGCCGCAGGTCGGTGCAGCAGCAGATCGATGCGGATCTGACGGAAATGTCCCAGTCGATTTCAGAGGCAGCACACCAGGCCAGCGAATCCGCGTCGGCGGCCGAACAGACCTCTTCAAGTGTGCAGACAGTTGCCGCAGCCTCCGAAGAGCTTGTTGCCTCCATTCAGGAAATCAGCCGGCAGGTTCAGGTGGCGCTCGAGGTGTCCGGCAACGCGCAGGGCGAGGCCGAACGGTCCAGCGAAATCATGTCCGGTCTTTCCGAAGACGCGAAGACGATCGGTTCGGTCATCGAACTCATCGACGGGATTGCCGACCAGACCAACCTGCTGGCGCTCAATGCGACCATCGAAGCGGCGCGGGCCGGCGAAGCGGGCAAGGGATTTGCGGTGGTTGCCTCCGAGGTGAAGAGCCTTGCGTCCCAGACCAGCAAGGCGACCGAAGAGATCTCCACGCAGGTCAACTCCGTGCAGGAAACAACCGAGCGGGCGGTTGAAGCGATTGAGTCGATCATGGGCGTGATCAAGAACATCGCCGAAATCGCCACGAGCATCTCGACCGCGGTCGAAGAGCAGACCGCCGTCACCAACGACATCTCGTCCAACATGCAATCGGCGGCCCAGGGGGTCGAACTGGTAACCTCCAACCTCCAGACCATTTCGTCCGCTGCCAGCCAGCTGGAAGGATCGACGGCGACGGTGCGCGAAGCGTCCCAGTCTCTGATGTAAAGGCAACCGCAAAAGGGCGGTGCCTGTTTACCCGGGACTGCGCCGGCGTGCTCGCCGGATCACGTCAGGCATTGAGCGGAATTGCAGGGTCCTGCTGCACTGATGGCGTCTCTTGGCGCTTTGCCGCCACCTGCAGCATGAACCGGTGCAGTTTCGCGCAACAGTCATTCAGATCATAGCGCGAGACGATTGTCCGTCGCGCTTCGGCGCGCAGCGGGCGGAAGGCGTCCGGATTTGCCAGGGCGTCCTCTATTTTTTCCGCAAAACCGTCGGTGTCGAAAAAATCCACCAGGCGGCCATTGATGCCGTCGCTGACGACTTCCCGCACCGGCGGTGTGGCGGACGCGATGACCGGTGCTCCGCAGGACATGGCTTCCAGAAACGACCAGGAGAGGACGAAGGGGTAGGTCAGGTAGACATGGGCTGCCGTTACCTGAAACAGTCGCACAAGATCGCGATGGGGAATTTGACCGAGGAAATGCACCTTGTCCGGTGACAGCCCGGTTTCCTCCAGAAGCTGTTTGCGCCAGTTGTCACCGCCCTGCGGTCCGCTTCCGTAACTTATGCCGTCACCGCCCGCGATGACGAAACGGACATCGGGATTGCGTTTGCCGACTGCTGCCGCAGCGCGCATGAACTGCGGAAAGCCGCGGTAGGGTTCCAGATCGCGGGCCGCGAAGGTAACCACCGGATCGCCCGCACTCAAAAGCGTTCCATCCGGCAAGCGGAAGGAAGCCAGGGCGTCGGGACGCGCGCGGGAGGTATCAATGCCTTCGTGCTGGGCCACGATCTTGTTGCGGTATTCGGCAGGATATCGGCTTTTCTGCCATATCGTCGGGCTGATGCCGTAGTCCATCTGGTCGAGCGTTGCCAGTTGCACGGTGTTGCGCAGACGCATGGTCTGCCTTCGCTCAAGGCTGATCTCGTCCGACGGGGCGAAGCCGGCATCTCCACCCTGGGAATGGAAATAATACTCGCAAAACCCGATCACAGGCGTATCGGGAAGGGCGTCCTTGACGAACATCATCCCGCCCCAGGCAATATGCCCGACAACGAGATCCGGCGCTCTGCCGTGCAGCGACAGCCGGCTCAAAATGTCGGCAACGCGCCGACCTGCCTCAATGTAGGGAATGGATGCTTCTTTGCGGTCCCGGCGCCCGTGCGCGCCGGTGTCCGTGCTGCCATACCGCAATACGCGGAGCCCGGGGACGGGCCTGTCGGTGCTTTCGCAGACCAGCGTGACCGTCCACCCGTCAAGGATGAGACGCCGGGCAATGTGTACAAATTGCCCGGGGCCATGCCGGTGCACAAAAACAACATGCATTGGCGGCGCCTCTGGTCAGAACCCGTTGACGCCCATCCGGCCGTTGCGCTGCTGGAGATCGGTCGCCCAGATGACTTCCAGTTTCCGCAGCAGGGCGAAGGTTTCTTCCAGGGCCATGCGGTCGCGCTCGTTGCGCACGATCTGTGCCTGGTTGACCTCGTCCGCCGACTTGATCGCCTGGCAGAGCGACTTGCCCTTGTCGGTCAGTCTGATCCTGGCCGACCGCCTGTCCCGCGCGGACGCGGTGCGGTCAACATATCCCGACTGAACCAGCTGTTTCAGACTGTAGGAGGCATTGGATCCGAGGTAGTGCCCCCTGTCCATAAGGTCGCGAACCGACAGGTCGTCGTCGCCAATCGTGAACAGGAGCATCGCGTGAGACGGCGATATGTCATCCGCCCCGATACGGATCAGGTCGACGCGAAGACGGTCCAGATAGCGCCGGTACATTCTCTCGATAACGCGAACGAGTTCGAAGTGGTTTGCGTGAGAGTACGGGTTCATTTCGGCCCTCATGTCCGACTCCGCTATTTTGTATGTATTCTCGTCCACCTTTGGTTTGGGGATGTTGATCCGGCCATTTATCTGTTGTGGTGCATCAGTGAATATTTTGTGCATACGCCCCTAACTCCCACCAAATTTCGAACTAAATTCGAAATACTTTCATTACCGAGTTGCTCCTTGTCTTCGCGGTGGTTTGTTATTTTTATTTATAATTTTATCTTTTGCATGAGAATCAATTGCGTGCCACAATTAAATCCCAAACTTCTCTCAAGTTAGTCTACAACCTTCCATCATTTATAGGGAAAAGATGTGTCGATTTCTAGGCAAATACTGAATTTTTTCGCACGTGCGAACTCGTCTTTGGGTTGAATGTTTGGAGAATGGTGAATGGTTGAGCAGGTGAAACCAGCGGCAAACGACCCGTCCTTGCTGGTTCGAGAGGCCCGGAAGACCTTTGCAACTGGATTAATCGCTGCCGCTATTTTAAGCGGCTTCATCACGCTCCTGCAGCTTACAGCTCCGCTCTTCATGCTGCAGGTTCACGACCGGGTTCTGAACAGCCAGAGCCTCGACACGCTCGGGATGCTCGTCATCATTGCCGCCGGCGCACTGGCGCTTTACGGGATTCTGGAGTTCATCAGAAGCCAGATTTTCCAGGTCATGGGCACCGAACTCGTCCGCCGGCTGAATCACACCGCGATCGAGGCAGGGGTTAAATCTTCCCTGGAAAAGGGCGGCAGCCTGGCCTCCGAGGTGCTTCGCGACCTGAGTGATCTTAGGAGTTTCATCACCAGCAACGCCATCAGCGCCCCTCTCGAAGCGCTCTGGGTGCCCATGTTCCTGGCCGTACTGTTCATACTGCATCCGCTTTACGGTCTGTTAGCCATAATCTCAGCTTTTGTCCTGATCGGGCTCAATCTCATCTCTGACATGGCGACCCGCTCCCTGCTGAAGGAAGCCAATTCCGCGAATGTGGAAAATGTCGCGAAGATGGGATCGACGCTGCGCCACGCGGAAACGATCGAGGCGATGGGGCTGATGCCAGCGCTTGCGCGGCGCTGGCAAAAGAGACAGCTGCATGCGAGCGAACTGATGGCCTATGGCAGCCGGCGCGGTAAGGCGATCCACGCGCTCACCCGGAGCCTGCGCATGGGCATGCAGATCGGCGTGCTCGCACTTGGTGCCGATCTGGTCATCAAGGGAGAGGTGACGGCAGGTACGATGATTGCCGCCAGCATCATCACGGGCCGGTTGCTGATGCCCTTCGACAACATGACCGAGAACTGGAGACAGTGGGTGTTTGCGTTCACGGCCTGGGGCCGGGTTCGCGACGTTCTGGAGAATCACGCATCCATCCGGCAAACCATCGCAACGCCGCCCAGCCAGGGTCCGCTCATGGTCGACAAGCTTGTCTTTGTCGCGCCGAACACGCCGGTCCCGGTGATCAAGGGCATTTCCTTCACTCTTGAGCCAGGCGATGTTCTGGGCATTGTCGGGCCGTCCGCGGCCGGCAAGTCGACACTGGCGCGTCTTCTGGTCGGTGCTCTCCAGCCGACGACCGGCGGCGTGTTCCTGGACGGACACAATGTCTATCTGTGGGAGCGCGCGTCTTTCGGCGCGATGATCGGTTATCTGCCACAGTCGGTGTCGCTGCTGGACGGAACGGTGCGCGAGAACATCTCGCGCATGTACGATGCCGATCCGCAAATGGTCATCGACGCAGCGCGATCCGCCGGCGTTCATGAAATGATCGGCCGCATGCCGCTCGGCTACGACACGCCCGTCGGCGACAACAAGTTCACATTGTCGGGCGGACAGAAGCAACGGGTCGCTCTGGCGAGAGCCCTGTTCGGGCGCCCCCGCCTGCTGGTTCTCGACGAACCCAACGCAAATCTCGACACCGAAGGCGAAGTTGCGCTCCTGCGGGCGATTTCGAGCGCCAAGGAAGATGGTGCCATCGTCATCGTGATTGCACACCGCCCGGCCATCATGGAGGCTGCGGACAAGATCCTGGTGCTCGAAGACGGCAGGATCAGCCAGTTCGGTGACAGGACGGAGGTCGTGAGCAATATCTCCCGGCGCCTGCCTGCACCAAAACCGACACCTGCCCTTCCGCCGAATGGAGAGGTCGCATGAAAACGGATCCGGAAAACAAGGTCGCTAAGACGGCGCAGCACGCGCCCGGCACCGCCCAGAGACCGTTCTGGCAGCCGGTGGACAATCTGGACGCGGAAAAACCCACGAGCCTACGCGGTCCGCTGATCGCCTCGTCGATCGCGGTCGTGATCGGTTTCGGCGGCTTCCTTCTGTGGGGCTTCACGGCGGATCTCGACAGCGCGGCGGTTGCGACCGGCAAGGTCGTCGTCGACAGCCAGAGGAAGACGATCACGCATCTTGAGGGCGGCATACTGCGCCGGCTTCTCGTCCAGGAAGGAGACTTCGTAAAGGCAGGCCAGCCGCTGGTCGAACTGGACGACACGCGGGCGCGCGCGGAACTTGCCCAGTTGCGCGCCAAGAGGATCAGCCTGATGGCGACGCTTGCCAGGCTGCGCGCGGAAAGGGACCTGAAGGACGAGATCGAGATGCCTCCGGAACTGACGAAAAGCGATGCGATCGCCGTCGCGGACGTGATGGCGGCAGAGCAGCGCTTCTTTGAAAAGCGGCGCAAGGTCTATGAAGGCAAGGTCGCGTTCCGGCAGAAGGAAATCGAGCAGTTCGAGGCCCAGATCGAGGCCACCGAAGCTCAGATCCAGGCGAACACGACCCGGCAGGCGTTGCTCAAGGAAAGGGTCGAAGCCCTTACCTTGCTGGAAAAGAAGGGTTTCGCCTCGAAGGCGATCCTGAGCGACGAACAGCTGGAACTCAGCGAACTGATCGGCGACGGCGGCCAGTTTGCGGCGGACAAGGCGCAGCTGGAGAAGGCGCGGCAGGGCGCGGAAGTGGCGCTTCTGCAGGCCGAGCAGGAACTGCAGAGCGAAATCGCGAGCGAGATCCTGACGGCACAGCTCGAACTCAACACCACGAACGAGCAGATCATTTCTTCAAAGGATATTCTCGACAGGCTGGTCGTCTATGCCCCGCAAAGCGGGATTGTCTACGATATCGAGATGCGCACGCCGGGCAGCGTTGTCGAGCCCAGCAAGGCCATCATGGACATCGTCCCCCAGGACGAGAAGATGCTCGTTGAAGTGCGCATGAACCTCAAGGACATTGATCATGTCCGGGTGGGATCGCAGGCGCGAATCAGGCTGACTGCCTATGACAGGCGGAACGTGCGTCCCCTGGAAGGCGCGGTGTCCTTCGTCGCGGCCGACCAGAGCGTCGACCAGCAGACACAGGAAGCGTTCTACGTGGTCCGGGCGGAGGTCGACCAGACGGAGCTTGCGAACAATCCGGTCGTTGCCCTTTATCCGGGAATGCCCGCCGAAGTGCTGATCGTGCGCCGGGCGCGCAAGGCGATCGAATATCTCGTGGAACCGATTTCAGACAGCTGGAGCCGCGCTTTCCGCGAAGACTGACACCTGACTATCCCTGTAAATTTTCTTGATGCCGGCAGCTCATTGTTGAGCTGCCGTTCATTTGTGCATTGCAGCATAGAATTGCGGCACGTGTAACGGCTTTCAGACTTTTTTCTTTAGTTCTACTAACCTTCGCGTGTATGCGGGTTTAGTTCGAAAATTTATTTTTTCTGATTTAAGTTATTGATAATAATGATTAAAATATCTTTGTTGGCGTATTTTACCTTGCAAAAAGAGGAAAAACGTTTCGAAAATCGATGTAAATCATCTGAATTAGTCTGGTAAAATTGGTATATCCTTTGAGTAATATCATATAAAATACTCTATATCCTAAATATTGCCTTACTTTTTTCACTATTCATCCCTTTGCTTACAGTTATAAATGTGTATTGTAATTTCGCACCGCAAGAAAACGGGATTTGTGCGGTGCGGGGTGCCGCGGTTTCCGGGGCGTTGTTTAAGTGAGGTAAACTTCAGGAGTAAGCTATGGCCACAATTGAAGGCAGTGCTTTCCAGGATTTCCTACAGGGTACAAGTGCCCAGGATTTCATTTTCGGGCTGGGCGAAGCGGATGTTGTCGTGGGCAATGAAGGCGACGACTTTCTTTTCGGTGGCAAAGGCGGAGATCTGATCGTCGGTGGCGAAGGTGCCGACAAGATTTTCGGCGAAGGCGGCAACGACGTCATTCTTGGCGGCGCTGACGCGGACACCATCTTCGGTGGTTCCGGGTCCGACTATATTGAAGGCGGCGATGGTGGCGACATCATCCTCGGCGGAGAGGGAACCGACATCATCGACGGCGGTGCCGGCAACGATCTGATGTTCGGTGGCGGAAACCACGACGTGTTCGTTTTCACCGGTGGTGGTGGCAACGACATCATCATGGATTTCCAGGTCGGCGATCTCGTCCAGATTTCCGCAAACATCAACAACACCGGTATTGGCTCTGCGGCGGACGTCGCGGATCGCGCGACGCAGGTCGGCAACAATACGGTCATCGATCTGGGCAACGGCGACACCGTGACGCTCAACAACATCGATGCAGATGACCTGAAGGACAATCCTGAAGGCTTCATCGTCGTGACATAACGTGACTGCCCCGGGGGTGTCCGTCCCGTCGGGCGGCCCCGGTGCTGTCGTCATTCGCCGGCCGGATCAGCGTATCGTTACGTAGTAAAGTTTAAAGATGCTCGAAACTCTCGGCACATACGCGGAATCGCCATTCGATGCCCCGCAGTTTCTGCAGTTGACGCCTGAGGTTTATCTGGTCGCCTGGGATCCTGCTCACACCGTCAATGCGCCGCCGCAGCTCGAGGAGATGTCGAGCCGGAAGTTCTCCGCCATGGCCAGCGTGCGTCTCGCCTTGCTCGACGGCCGTTCGCGGATCGTCTGGGCGCTCGGTGTGAAGGATGCGGCGCCGCTGCGGTTGAAGCTGACCGCTGGAACGGTCGGCTCGGGCGCCGAACTGGCGTTCAGTCCCGAATCCGGCGCGGTCGCAGCGGACCCGTTCGCGCTCACGAACGGATTGACCCAGAACGCCTGCGCGGTACTCGTCACTACGATTCTCAACACCTGGTCCGGCATGTTCCGGCTTTCGCGCTCGCGAAGCTTTCTCGGCTTCGCCAGGAAGCTGCTGCATTCGGTGAACGATGCGCCTCCTGTTGCCGACTGTGTCGCGTGCGTGGGCGAGACCAGAATTATCGAAACCCTCCTGAACAGCGAGTGCGCCGACGTCACCTCCGCCGTGCTGATCGGCGACGACGGCATCAGGCGGCTCGAGACCGAGCCGTTCAATGCCCTCTACAACGGCGGCAAGAACCGCCTGTTCGTCGGTGCGGTCTCAAGCGCAAAGGCACCGTCGAAAAGTTTTCTCGTATTGTCCGGCCCCTGGGGGCTTGCCATACGGCGCCTTGAATCCGGCGGCGAGCCGCGTTCGCTCGGCACATGGTGGGCGGCCAACACGCGCAAGCTGCCGGAACTGCGCGATCATCTCATTACCAGATTTGGCAGCAAGACGCCGGAAACCAGGGCGGCCGTGCGCGACCTTCAACTGGCGGAACCGATGCCGGCCAGACGGCATGGCGCGCTTGGCGAAACGGCATCCTTCTGTGCCGTGGAAACGGCCCTGACCGTCGACAGCGGCGTGCTTGCCGGCGGCTGGATGCGCGATCCGGGCAGATCGTATGCCGGGCTCGATCTCCTGGTTCCCGGGCTTGAGCCGCAACCCCTCGAACTGCACACTTTCGATGGTGTCCTTCCCGAATCCCAGGGCGGATACGCGATCCGCAAGTTTGTTGCCTTTGCGCCGGCGGGTGCGAAGATGAAGCATCACATCCAGCCACGATTTGAGCTGAGGCTGGCGTCGGGCGAGCGGGCATCTCTCGTTCCGCCGCCGCAGCCGGGCGATGCGGTGGACAGCAGGGCGAGCGCGCTCGGAGTGGTTCCACCCAGGCATGCGAGCGATGATGTCATCTCGCAATGTCTCGCGCAGCCCTTCGCCGAATTGCAGAAGCGCTTCATAGACCAGGTCGGGACTCCCGGCGAAATCACGATCGGTGCTCCGGTCGATGCGCCAACGGTTTCGATCGTGATTCCGCTCTACAAGGTGTACGAGTTCATCAAGCCGCAGCTTGCCGCGTTCGCGTCGGACAGATGGCTGGCTGAAAACGCGGAAATCATCTTCGTGCTGGATTCCCCGGAACAGGCGACCCATGTGGAAGACCTGCTGATCGGATTCCATCTTCTCTACGGTCTGCCGATCCGGCTCGTGGTCATGGAGCAGAATGGCGGTTACGCGCTGGCGTGCAATGCCGGGGCCGCGCGCGCGAAAGGCCGTTACCTGGCCATGATCAACTCCGATGTCGTGCCCACCGGGAGCGGATGGCTCGAGCAGCTCTGTGCCAGCCTGATGATGGACGAGCAGGTCGGCGCGGTCGGGGCGAAGCTGCTTTACGCGGACAATGCCATTCAGCATGCCGGCCTGAAGTTCATTCACGACGAAAAGAAGCGCTGGTTCAACCACCACTACTTCAAGGGCTTTCCGCGTTTCTATGCGCAGGCCAGCCTGTCGCGGGAGGTGCCGGGTGTGACCGGTGCGTGTCTCGTGATGGCGCGTTCCGACTTTGAGCAGGCCGGTGGCTATACGACCGACTTCATCATCGGCGACTACGAGGACAGCGATCTCTGTCTCAAGTTAAGGGCCAGCAACAAGAAGATCTATTACTTGGGTGATGTTGAGCTTTATCACTTCGAGCGTATTTCCATAAAGAAAAACGGTGATTACACGCGGGGAGTTGCGTCTCAGTACAATCGTTGGCTTCAGCAACTCAGATGGGAACAGGAAATTATGGATGTCATGTCGTCAATCGGGGCAAGGGACGGGGTACTGGCCGGATGAATTCACCCGTTGTCATTCCGGACCATGTCCGTTTGAAGTCGGCACCGCTGGGCGGCGAGCGGCTTGCCCTGCTTCAAAAAACGATTGAGCGGAACCGTTTTCTGCCCGTCCCGCCGCAGGAAGAGAATTTTGTCGGCGACGGCGACTACCTGGCAATCGGAACCGAGTTTCTGGGACACTTTGTCGATCTCGGCGGACTGCGCGAAGACGAACGCGTCCTCGATATCGGATGCGGCATCGGGCGGATGGCGGTTCCGCTGACGCAGTATCTCGACCCGGAAGATGGGCAGTATACCGGTCTCGACCCGGCTCCTGCCGGCATTCACTGGAGCGCGCAGCATATCGGAAGCGTCTACCCCAATTTCCGTTTCATGCATCTCGATATCGCCAACGAACTCTACAATCCGAATGGGCGCATCAGAGGCACTGACCTGTCGCTGCCGTTCGATAGCGGCTCCTTCGACTTCGCGATCATGACGTCCGTCGTCACGCATCTGCCGGCCAACGAAATCGAGCCCTATTTCCGTGAAATCTCCAGGCTGCTCGAGCCGGGTGGCCGGCTGTTCGTTTCCGCCTTCATCATGGAGCCGGAAAGCCAGCGCAACGCTGACCTGACGCCGAGGATCCGGTTTCACCGGTCGCCCGAAGGTCCGTCCTGGCACGCGGACAAGGCTGCGCCCCTTGCCGCGGTCGCCTTCGACGACGGGTTCCTGGACACGACGCTGCACAGAACGGGCTTTGATGTCGCGCTGAAAAAACTCGGACACTGGCGCGGTCAGACCGGCAGCCGGCACTACCAGGATTTCTTTGTCGCCGTTAAGTCGTCGCGGGGACAGGGCGCATGAGGGTTCTGGTTTTCGCGCACAATCATCCGGACCTCCATCCCGGCGGTACGGAGACTGTTGCGCTTGAACTCTCCAGGGCATACCGGGATGCGGGGCACCAGTCGCTCTTCGTCGGCGCCACCAACCAGTTGCACCGCGAACCGCACCCGGGCACCAGCTTTCAGGCGATCAGCGACAGCGGCGATGAATTGCTGATGTGGGCGGGCCACTTCGACCGCTTCAACATGAGCCAGATCGACCTCAGAGCGTTCGTTCCCGACATGACCGCCCTGCTGGAGAGTTTCCGGCCCGATGTGGTGCATATCCACCATCTGATCCTGTTTGGCGTCGAGTTGCCGGTGCTGATCCGCCGCGTGCTTCCGAACGTCCGCATCGTGATGACCCTGCATGATTATTACGCGATCTGTGCGAATGACGGCGTCCTGATGCAAAGCCCCGATGAACCGTGTGCAGCGCTTGGCCCGGGCGGCCTGTGCCGCTGTGTCGAGGCAGCGAAGCCCAATGACATGCGGCTGCGCGAGCGTTTCATCAAGACCCATCTCCAGGCGGTCGACCAGTTCGTCTCGCCGAGCGCTTTCCTGAGGGATGTCTATATCCGCTGGGGGCTGCCGGCCGACAAGATTTCGGTCATCCGCAATGGCCGTCCCGAAACCGCAGCGGCCGAGAGCCGGGCCGGGACCGAGGACCCGAAACGTGTATTCGGCTTTTTCGGAAACATGACGCCCTGGAAAGGCATCGAGGTCCTGCTGCAGGCGGCAAAGCTGCTGATCGAGCGCGACGTCGACTTCGAGCTGCGCGTGCATGGCGGCTCTCCCTTTCAGAGTTCGGAATTCGTCGGCCGGATCGAGGCGCTGTTCAAGGACACGGCTCCGTACGTCATTCGTCTCGGGCCCTACAAGCCGCATGACGTTGCAGACCTCATCGAGCCGGTCGACTGGGTGATTGTGCCCTCGCTCTGGTGGGAAAACGCGCCGCTGGTGATCGCCGAGGCGCAGCAGCACAAGAGACCCGTGATCACGACCGGCGCCGGGGGAATGGCGGAAGCGGTTCGAAACGGTGTTGACGGGCTTCACGTGCGCAGAAACGATCCGTCCGGCCTGGCTTCCATGATGGAAAAAGCCGCCGCCGACCCGAAGATGTATCGGGACCTGGCGGAGAACACCCAACAGCCTCCTACCGTTTCCGGGGTCGCGGAGCAGTATATCCAGCTTTTTGAAGACCAGAGCCGGTTCGCGGACGACCCTGCAGCCTGACGAGAGCACCATGACCGCAGCAAAACTGGAAGAAAAAACCGAAGTCACGGACGAGGACAAGGGCGAAATCCCGAAGATTCAGGGCCGCGTCGATGCGTTCGAAGACGGGCGTCTTCTCGGGTGGGCCTGGGATGCCGCCAATCCGGA
Source organism: Roseibium sp. (assembly GCF_965229775.1). GTDB lineage: Bacteria > Pseudomonadota > Alphaproteobacteria > Rhizobiales > Stappiaceae > Roseibium. The sequence continues at coordinate 413,114 of NZ_OZ245929.1, read as the reverse complement.
TGACCGCATGACGATACATGTTCTTCACGACGGCAACCGCGTGATGAGCAAGCTGGCGGATACCAAACGCATCGATCTGCAGCGCAACGGCATCGGCGATGGTGCCTATGCGTTCGACCTGCAGCTTCCGCAGGCGGCCGCATCGGCGCCGGACGGGCTGTCGGTGATCGCCGAATCCCCGCGGGATGGGGTGCAGATCCAGCTGCCGCGCCCGAGCGCTGAAGAACGCGCCGCAGAAGCAGCCATAGCGCTGCCGCTCTCGATCGTTATGAAAAAGCTGGACCGGGTGATTGCCATCCAGGGGCAGAGCGCGCTCGGACAACGGGACGCGACGGCGCTCCTGAAGGAAACGACCAGCCGGATCGACACACTCGCATCGACCGAAGGTGAGCTTGGCGAGGCGCTCGCGATCCTGAAAAACGGGCAGGGTGATCTGGCACAGCGCGTCAAGGAACTCGAGGTTTTTCTGCTGCGCTTCGATACCACGCTGAAGAGTTTTGATGATCGTCTGACGGCCCTTGCCGACCGCAGCCGCAACAGCCTCAAGGTGCACATGCTGCTGCTCGCCATATTGGTCGGGTTCGTCGGCGGGATGGTCTTTGCCGCCGCCGGCGGTTTGTGGAGCTGACGAGAATGGAGCCGGTTGTCACGCTTGAAGGCGCAAAGAGGCTCTCCGACGCATCTGCCGAGCACAGGAAGCTGAAGGGCGAGCGGTCGGATTGGCCCGATGCGGTTGTGCCGGCTGACGGCCGCAGTGTCCTGTGCACGGCGGTTGACCGCGACACGATCCTGCTTGCAGGCGTTGGAGAAAACTTTGCGCGCAACCTCCAGGCCGTGCTCAACGAGGATCCCAAGACCACGGTTCCCTGCACGATCGTATCGCTTTCGCAGAAATCGAACCGGGACGGTTCACGTGCACCCTTCGTCGCGATCCTGTCTCTCGATTCCGTGGCGGTGCCCAGGCTTGAAAGGGTGTCGATCCGCAGCAAGGGGCATTCCCATCCTTATGCGATCAAATTCGGCCCGGTCGCCTTCGATGTTTTCGTCGGTCTTGTCGGCAACGCCGTTTCGCAGAAGGAGGCAAGTGTCGTCGAAGCCTTGATCGATGCGCTGATTGCCGCGAATTCGGAGGTGAAGAACCAGGCGGTCGCGGCAAAGCTGGTCATGCATGTCGCGCGCAGGGACGGCTATGTCGAAATGCTCGGACAGTTCGACGAGGGCGACTTCTACATTCAGGGCTGGTCGAAGGACCCTCCGTTGGGCCGCAACCGGGTGTTTGTATTCGACGGGTCGCTGCGTGTTGCCGATCTCTCCTCTTGCCTGTTCGAAAGAAAGGACACGGGTGGCAAGGCACCCGGATTTGCAGGGATCCTGGAGAATGTGAACGATGTCGGCGCCTCCGCGATCCGGAGCCTGTTCTATCGAGGCCGCGGCGGCTGGAGCAAGGTCGAGGTGCACGAACGGGGCACGGTCTCACAGGCGCGGGCGCTGCCCGGCCATCTGAGGGCCCTTCTGCCGCGTCTCAATGTATCCGGTGGAGCCCGCGACAAACTTGAGCAGGCATCGCGAAGATTCGACGGGCGGGAAACGGTCAGCGAGCTCGATGTGCCCGTGCGGATCGGTGTCGATTTTTGCGCCGCGACGCATTGCGGCAACATCGTGATTTCCGGTTGGCTTCTGAACCCCGAAGATCATGCCGAAGCCGTGCATCTGCGCGCCGGCGAACGTTCATCAAGGCTGGACAAGATCTGGACCACGCAGAACAGGCCCGATGTCAGCGAGACCTTTGAGGACCTGTCGCCCTTCGTGGGCGCGGCGACCGGAAGCAATCGTCACGGATTTCTCGCATTCGTTCCCGAATTGGGCGGCTGTTCCGAAGGCAAGCCGTATCTTGAGGTGGTTCTCAGAGACGGGCGGTCGGCCTATGCGCCAATTGCCCTCGGACGCACATCGTTGCGGTCCGCACTTCGCCGTCTCGTTGCCGGGCTTGATCCGACGATTGCCTCGTCAACCGATATCATCGAGCGTCAGTTCCTTCCCTTGCTCGGTGCGGCCTCGCACGCGGAGCCGACTGTCGAGGACGTAAGGGACATCGGTGCAATCCCGGAGACGCCACCAAGGTCCATCGTGATCGGATCCGACGGTTCGATCGACAGGCTGCGGACGCTTTTGCCGGTGCTCGCACTTGATCCATTCCTCAGGGGAACACCGATTGTCGTCTGTGCGGCCGCGAACGCGATAGACGAACAGTTTCAGGAAATTGCGCGTCTGGCGTCGTTTTACGACCTTTCCTTGAGGGTCGTGCGGGCCAACAGGATCGAAGACACGCTCGATGCGATCCAGGCGGGCCTTCAGGCCGCGCCTTCCGAAACGGTTGCCTGTCTCGGCTCCGGCGTAGTGCCGCTTGTTTCCGGGTGGCTGGACACGCTGGTGGCGGAATTCCGAAAGCAGGACGAAGGCTGTCTGGTGACACCGACCGTGCTCTACGAAGACGATACGATCCGCTGGGCCGGAACCTGGATCGAAAGGGAAGATGGCGCGCACGCCCTGAAGCAGCACTATGTCGGCTACCCGCGCCGCACGCTCATGGGGGCCGAGGTCACCGAAGTCGTGGCCGCCACGTTCGACTGTTGCGTGTTGCCGAAATCCGCGTTCCTGGCGTCCGGAGGCTTTGCCCGGGCCTACCTCGGGACGGACGAGAAGGGACTGGACGCGACCCTGAAACTGCGGGCCGCCGGGCTGAAATCCTTATGGGTGCCGCAGGTGGAGATGGTACACCCGGAAAACGGCCAGGGAAGCGAGCGCCTCTGGCACAAGCTTGTCGGGCAGCACGACAGGAAACAGTTCGACCACGTGTGGAGCAACAGGCTTGGCGCGATGAAGGAGGGTTCGCAATGACCGGCACGACCCCGGCAAAGCAGGACGCAGCCGCCGACGAAACCGTGCGCGTTCTCGTCATTTCCCATGGCCATCCGGTGTTGTCCCTCGGTGGTGCCGAGGTCGCCTCCTACAATCTTCATCTTGGTCTGAAATCGGCAACGGGATCGCAGTCGTTCTTTCTTGCGCGGGTCGGCGACGACTATCCGCGGCACGGCCGGTCAGCACTGATGGGCGTGGCGGACGCGGAAGATGAGTTGCTCTATCACGCGGACGAATACGATCACTTCCTCATTTCGAACCGAAACACCGGCGATCTCCAGACCGATCTGCGCCGCTTCGTTCGCTCGCTCAATCCGGACGTGGTTCATTTTCATCATTTTATCGGGCTTGGTCTGGAGGCCCTGCATGTCGTGCGGAGCGCGCTTCCGAACGCTGCCATCATCGTGACGCTGCATGAGTTCCTGGCGATCTGCCATCATCACGGCCAGATGGTGAAGACGGGCACGCATGCGCTTTGCCGGATGTCGTCTCCCATTGCCTGCCACGGATGCTTTCCCGAGATTTCGCCCGGCGAGTTTCTGCGCCGAAAGCAATTCGTCCAGTCGCTGTTCGGCCTCGCTGACGGCTTTATCGCGCCCAGCCGGTTTCTTGCCGAAAGATATGAACAGTGGGGTCTACCCGGCGAGCGGATTTCGGTGATCGAAAACGGTCTGAACGTTCCCGAAAAGGCGGACCCCAGACGGCTCAGGGATGCCGGCGACCGACGTTCGCGTTTCGCGTTCTTCGGTCAGATGACGCCCTACAAGGGGGTCGACATCCTGCTGGATGCGGTTCAGCGCATCCCGGACAGCATCTGGAATGATGATGCGTCGCTGACCATTTTCGGCGGTAACCTGGAAAGACAGCCGGAAGCGTTCCGAGAAAAGATCGCCGGCCTGATCGAAAAAACGGAAGGCCGTGTCCGCTTCGCGGGCGCTTATCAGAACAGGGATATGCCGTCCCTGATGCGCCAGGCCGACTGGGTTCTGCTGCCCTCCGTCTGGTGGGAGAATTCACCCGTCATCATTCAGGAAGCGTTCCATCATGGGCGGCCGGTGATCTGCAGTGGCATCGGAGGCATGGCCGAGAAGGTGAAGGACGGTGTCGACGGACTGCATTTCCTTACGGGCAGTCCCGAGGACCTTGCCGACAAGATGACCGAGGTGCTGCAGAACAAGGATCTTTGGAATTCGCTTCGGGCGGGGATCATGGAGCCGAAAAGCTACCGGGACTGCGCACGGGAACACCTGAGTTTCTACCGCTCGGTCCTTGCCGGCCGCCACAAAGGCGCACCGGCGATTACCGGCGATTTGCAACAAAGTGCATAGGAGTATCTGCAGGAGAACGGACGGGCGATCGGGACGACTGGAGGGCCTCTCCGTCCGCCGGTGATTTCCTTCAGTGTGCTGGTCAGCACCGTCCAGGCACACGCAATTTTGCTGCGCCGCACAACTTCCGTGTTGTTGCAATCGCATTGGTTCGCGCGGTTGCAATATCGTACCAGACGTTGAGTGAAAGGTTGCAATCTGAGTCGTAAAATCAAATATTATTTCTAATTTCAAATTACTTTCTGAATAATAATCAAATTATTTCAGAAGTAAATTCAATAAAAATTTCCTAAAACTAATTAAATACATAAAAAAACAGTAATTTTACTATGCTGCGCCGCATTATTGTCATAAACTGACGCAAATTTCTGATACTGTACTTGGTGATCGAGTGTGGGCCTTTTTGGAAAAAATGCCCGTAATGTGTGAAATTTGGGGGCTCTAATGACAGTCGTAGCCACGCAAGAGGCATTTCCAGTTGAGAAACCGGCAATCGAGGAAAGGCTCCTCAAGGATCTGACCCTGATGGTGGTCGGCGTCGGACGGCAAGAGTTGCCAAACGCGCTTTTGGGTGCGGTGCAAACGGTCTGGTTCGAGGGCATCTCGGATGGCCAGGTCCTGTTCTCCGATCAGAACGGCGCGGTGTTCCAGGTGATCGAGGCGCCGACCATGGCGTTCGCCGTTCTGGCCGAGCCGGGCACCTCATCGGATGTCGACAGTCTCTTCAAATGGCTTCAGAGGCAGGGTGTCGTTCAGCTGCCCTCGGTCGTCAGCTGGAGCCGGGGCCAGGAAAATGAAGCGATTTCATCGATCCTTGCGCTGGTCACGGAGCATGTGAAATCGGCGGCCAGACGGCTCGTCCTGTCGAACCGGGAGCTGAGAACGCTCCGGAGCATGAATGACGACCTTCAGAACAGGTTCGCAGCGATCGAATCCTTCCTGAACAGGAACGGCCTGCAACCCCTCGATCTTGTCTTCAGCAACGAACCCGCCGAGAACCCGCTCAACGCAAACGTGCTTGCAAGCGCGTCCCAGGACGGGATCAGCCAGATCCTGCCTGTCCCGAGTTCCGGGGTCAGCGGCGTCTCGGTGCATGTGGATCAGCTCGGCCTGCGCCAGGATCTCAAACTGCGGGCGCAACTGGTCACGCTCGAAGACCTGCGCATTGTCGACAGCTGGCAGATTTCCAGCGGCGATCTGGCCAGCGGATGGAACATTTTCGGACTTTCGAAGTCGACCGCCGGTCTTAACAGGACGCTGGAGTTCAGGCTTCAGATCGAAGAAGCGGACGAGGACACCCCGCGTCTTTCGCTCGGCAGCCTGCAGCCGATCGAAATGTTCCAGGTGCGGGACGCCTCCAACGGCATGCCGGTTCTGAAAAACAGTCTGGCGCTGCAGGTCTGGGGCGGCATTCCCGGCGTCTCCATGCCGTCGTCCGCCAACTACATTCCCGCTCAGTCCCAGCAGCTCTCGCAGGGCGAAGGCTTCCGGGACCTGCCGATTGCCCCAGGCATCCTGGAACATGCGAGCCTTGCAAATTCCGACGAAGTCACATTCGATTTCGAGGCGATCATGCCGCTGCCCGCGGAACGGGCGATCGGCTGTCATCCGCCCGCCGAAGGCATGACGATCGGTGAGCTTCCCGCAGCGTGTCCGCCTCAGATCATCCGCATGTCGGCGAAGGCCTTCATCGACAACAGCAGGGCTGCCGACATCGATTTCGCGATCGCCGTGGCCGGCAACCTTGATGCGGCGCGCGCTCTTTTCCGCGAGGAAAGGGAGCAAACGGTGGGTGAGGCCTACTCGGGCTGGAAAACCGTTTCGTTCGGCGAAAGCGCTCATTTGAGCGCCTTTGCCAGCGAACAGGTCGGCGCCTGGCAGAACGTTTATTTCGCCACACGGATGAGCGAACAGGGCAGCAATGATTTCGCATGGGCGAAATTCACGAATTTCCGCGCAGTCGTGAGCGGATAACCGGATGTTGCGTCAAACGGTAAAAGAACAGGATCATCCGAATGTGCGGTATGCACAGTTCGGTGGGTCCGAAAAACCCTCTGCGACAATCGCGATTCTGATCCCGGTCTACAAGCATTCGGTGCTCTTGACGGAGGCGGTGGATTCGGCCCTGTGCCAGGAGGCGCCCTTCAACATCGCGGTGGTGATCGTCGATGACGGCTGCCCCTATCCCGAGACGGCGCAGGTCGGTCAGGCCTACGCGCTGGCGCATGAGAATGTCTACTATCTGCGAAAGCCGAATGGCGGCCTGAGTTCAGCACGAAACTACGGCATCGATTTTGCGCTTCGCACCTTCAGCGACCTTGAGGCGGTCTACTTCCTGGACGCTGACAATCGCATCACCCCGACGGCCATGCGGGTCCTTCTGGACTACATGCGGGCAAACAAGGGGATAGACTGGATCTATCCGAATATCGACAAGTTCGGGATCGAATGGAACGGCAACTACACCGCCCAGTATTCCAGGCTCCTGCACGTCGTTTTCGACAATATCTGCGAAGCCGGCAGCCTTGTTTCCCGGAACATCCTGGATGCCGGCGTGCGGTTCGACGAAACCATGAAATCAGGCTTCGAGGACTGGGAGTTCTGGCTGCAGGCGATTTCGCTTGGCTTCAAGGGCGCCAATCACCCGTTTTTCGGTTTTGAATACCGCCAACGCGCCGAAAGCATGCTTCGCGATTCCAACAGGACGCGGGAGAGCATTCTCGGATACATCAGAACCAAGCACAAAAAGCTGTTCTCCGCCGACACGCTTCTGCGCTGGGAACACGAGGAAACACCTCGCTTTGTGTCCTTCGGGACGGATTCCTTTCTTGTCGAAATGTTCACCGACCCGGTTGTCGAGCACGACAGGCGCGGGTTCGAGGAATTCGTCAAGATGTTCTGGGCCGCACGCACGGAGCCGGAGACGTTCGGCGTTCCGCCTTTCTGGCTCTGGATGTCACCGGCGCATCGCGATGCCCTCAACGGATTCGGGCTGCTGCACAACGTGTTGTGGCTCGGAGAACGCCTGTCGCAGTCGCACAACTTCGTCGCCATCCGGTTCGAAAGCGACAAGGACAGGCTGGGCGTGGAAGTCGCAACGCTCGGGGAGGGCCGGGAACTCACGAAACGGCCACTCGGCTGGATGTGTTCGCTCGGAATCGTGCAGCAATGCGTCGAAGACAAGTCGGACGACTGGGTGCGCACCCTCAGAAAGACCCAACCGTCTCCGAAGATTGCCGAGATCGTCGTCCGGGGTCCGTTCTCCGCCGACGATATTCAGGGAACGGCGCTGTCCGCGACGAACTCTCTTCTGGCAACGCTCGGTGCGCTGCGGGATTCCGGCTACCGGAACGGTCCGAACAAGAGATGGATCTGGAGATCCGCCTATTTCCCGGACCGAAGCAAGTATCACGAGTTGCTGCGGCACTCGCTCGGCGCCTCGCCCCTGATGCCGCGCCTGACCACCGAGGACGGGCCGCTGCGTGTCGGCCTGCTGTTGCCGATCGCCACTTTCGGCGGCGTCGAAAAGGTCGCCTACGCAGCCGCCCACGTTCTGAAGAAAGCGGGATGCGAAGTGCATCTGTTCGTGTTCGGGCAACCGGTCTACCACCGGATACCGGATAATGACGGTCTGTTCGACAGCATCAATTTTCTGGCCGACGACTACCCGCTTTGGGGCGGTCCGAACATGTTCTCCGGACACGATATCCTGATGGGACACGACGAGAATGCCAAAGCCCGGGAAATCATCGGTTTCCTGTCCGGCCTCGACGTCGTCGTCAACAATCAGCTGGCACCTGCCAATGCCGTCTTCGGCGAACTGCGGCGCCGCGGTGTGAAGATCGTCAACTACATTCACGTGCTCGATTCCTCGGAGATGGGCCGTGCGGCGGGGCATCCGTACCTGGCGCTTGCCTATGAGCATATCTACGACAGCGTCCTGACCTGCTCGCGCGACATGGCCGAATGGCTGCACGGAATGGGCGTGCCGAGCGCGAAGCTGCTGCACATTCCAAACGCTGCAGGCTACCCGCTTTCGAGCGAAGACGTGGCGCGGCTGACGTCTGCCAGAACCCAGGTTCATGAAGGCCCGCTCAAGGCGCTCTTCCTGGGACGACTGGATCGTCAGAAGGGAATTGAACGCATCTACGCAGCCGCCCGCACGCTGAAGAGACGCGGTGTCGCGATCGATTGGCGGATCGTCGGATCCGATGTCATGGACAGCGGCGCGGGTGGTTCGTGGAGACAACGGTTTGCCGATGTGGGCATTCGCGTTGAACCTCCGGTCTACGACAGCCGTCTTCTCAGCAAGCTGCTTGCCTGGGCGGATGTCTTCGTACTCCCGTCCCGCTGGGAAGGAGCTCCTCTGACCATCATCGAGGCGCAGCGTCTCGGCTGTGTGCCGATTGCCACCAATGTCGGTGCCGTATCGGAGCTGATCGATCACAAGAAGGACGGGATCCTGTTGCGGTCGACCGATGACGGCGTGGTCACGCATGACCTGACGGTCGCTCTGGAAGCCATTGCCAAGTCTCCGCAGGTGCTGAACGGGCTTTCGGCGCGTGCCGCTCAGCGGGCGGCCGACCGGAACTGGGACAAGAGCCTGCAGCCATTCCTGAGGCAGCTGCACACCTGGTTCCCGGAACGCTTTCAAAGCATCCGGCGCACAAAGGTCGCCTTGCCGCAGTCCGAGACGACAAGCGAGACAACTGACGTCCGGAAAGACGGTGGCGATGACGCCGTATGGCAAAACTCAGTCCGTCAATCCTCCGCGCAATAACTGAAGGGCGCATTTGGCCCGAACACTGGAAGGTGCAGATCGCATGAAAAAGCTCTTCGTTTTAAATGGCGGCGCAGCCGTCAAGCCAGGCAACAAATCGGCATTCCTGAAAATCGATGATCCGCTTTCGGCCTTTGCGCGCGGCGGCATCAACACGGGCGACGTGCTCGTTTACGACGCCATGCTCAAGGCGCTCGCCTATGACCAGATCAAGAACCTTCAGTTCGCTCATGCGGGCGACGAGAAACTCTGGCCGAAGGAGGACTACGACGCGACCGTGATCCGGGGTTCCAATTACCTCACCGAAACGGTCGATATCGGCAATGTCGTCCCCCTGTTGAAGAAACTCAAGGGGCCGATCGTACCGATCGGCGTCGGTGCACAGGCCGCGAAATACAAGAAGCTGGAACTGCCGAAAGGTAGCGTGGAAGCCTGGAAAATCATCGCCGACAAATGCGAGACGATCGGCGTGCGCGGCGTCTACAGCGCCGAGGTCTTCAACGACATCGGCATCAAGAATATCAGGATCATCGGCTGCCCGAGTTTCTACAGGAACCTGCGTCCCTCGATCGAAATCAAACCGATCGACCCTGCCAATGCACGTGTCGGACTGACGCTCAACAGGTATCTGTCGGCGGATTATGCATCGAACGCGACCAAGACGAACCGGATGCAACGCGCCCTGATCCAGGCCGTCGCCAAGCGGTCCGAAAACCGTCTCTACTCGCAGGGCGAGCGCGAGGAAACGCTTGCCATCTTCGAGCAGGGCGAGGCCAAGCAGAAACACATCCGCTCCATCCTGGAAAAATACAGCCTTCAGGGTGACAAGGATGTGGAGACGCTCGTCAGCGATCGCATGCAGGCCTTTTTCGACGTCGATGAATGGGCGGCCGATGCGAAGAAGAATGTCGACGTCCTCGTCGGTTTCAGGCTGCACGGCAACGTCATCGGACTTCACCAGGGTATCCCGGCAGTCTTCTTCACCTACGATTCCCGGATCCGGGAACTCTCGACGCTGTTCGCCATTCCCTCGGTCGAAGTCGAAGACTACATGCCGATCAATCTGGAGAACATTTTCGAGAAGGCAGACTTCTCGAAGGTGCAGCACGTCTACCGGCTGAACTATGCGGAGTATCACCGCTTCCTGACGGAAAACGGCCTGAACCACGTGCTGGTCCAACCTGTTGCCGCGCCGCCGAAAAAGGCGCTCGAAAAACCCAATCTGGTGCAGACGGACCAGAACCTGGGCGAAGTGACGGAGTGGTTCCAGGACGAAGTCGGCTACATGACGGGAGAGATCCAGACCTTGCGCGACAGGGCCTGGAAACTGGAACTCGCGCTTCGCGAAGTCAGAACTCCCGAGCCCAAGGCGAAGCTGGCGAGCTGACAATGAGGATGGCCGAAGCGCGGGAGCTCCATGTTCCGGATCGCCGCCGCTTTCTGAAAGCGGCGGCGGGCGGCGTCGCGGCGCTGACCGCTCCGGCCCTGCCCAGAGCGGCGGTCGCGTTCTCCGGTGGCCCGTTGCCCGCGCCGCTTGCGCGGGCCGGGGGCGACTGGCAGCTCACGTTCGAGGATGAGTTCGATGATCCTGTCGCGTTTCAATCGACGTGGGAGTCCCTGAAGCGCGGCGGTCACAAGCACCTGACCATGCGCTATCCGCGCAACGTCCTGGTCGAGGACGGCGAGCTCGATCTGGAACTGGGCCATCAGAACGATCCGAAACGGCCGTTCACCGGCGGATACATCCGGACGCGTTCCTTCCGCCAAACCTACGGCTATTTCGAATGCGAGATGCGCATTGCGAGCGAAGCGGGGGTCAACAATGCGTTCTGGATGGTGTCCGACAGGTCCAAGCAGGGCGACACGCAGTTCGAGCTCGACATAGCCGAGGTCAAGTACCCGAACATCGTTCAGGTTTCCGCGCGGCGCTGGAAACCGGAAAAGATCGTCCTGGCGGCAACCTATCGTACGGAGGCGCAGCTGGATCAGTCATTCCATCGCTATGCGATGCTCTGGACCAAAGACGAATTCCGTTTCTTCGTCGACGACGTCGATGTCTTCGACGTTGAAAACAGGTTTGCCCATACGCCTGCCATGCTGCTGTTCAGCAACGCCGTGGCTCCGTTTGCCGGTAAGAACGACGGTGATGTCGAAGGTGCCGCCACGACGATCCGGAACGTGCGCGTCTACCAGGATTTCGCTGCGTAGCAGCTCGAATTCACTTGCGAAGGCGGGATGCCGCAGCGAAGTTCTCCACTTCGCTGCGATCAATTGCAGTGCCCGTCTTTCAGCTTGCGGGTGTCTCGTATCCGCGCGGGTTCTTGCAGACCCAGTTCCACGTGTCGCGGCACATGGCGTCGAGATCGCGTTCCGCCTTCCAGTCGAGCACCTTTTCAGCCAGCTCCGTGTTGGCGTAGCACTCCGCGACATCGCCATCGCGGCGGGGGGCGAACGTATATCGTATTTCCTTGTTTGAGGCGCGCTCGAACGCGCGCACCATCTCCAACACGCTGTAGCCGTTGCCGGTGCCGAGGTTGACGGCAAAACAGTTCGACGGCGCGGCACCGGACGCCAGGACTTCATGCGCGCGCAGATGTCCCTCGACAAGGTCGGTCACGTGGATGTAGTCGCGCACGCCCGTGCCATCTCGCGTGTCGTAGTCGTTGCCGAACACGGACAGCTGCTCGCGTCGGCCGTCTGCGACCTGGGTGATGAACGGCATGAGGTTGTTCGGAATACCAAGCGGGTTTTCACCGATCTGGCCGCTGAGATGTGCACCGACCGGATTGAAATAGCGCAGGATACCGAAGCGCCAGGCCGGATCGCTGGCGGCGACATCTCCAAGCATTTCCTCGATCATGAGCTTGGTGCGGCCATACGGGTTGACGGCGCTTGTGGGGTGATCCTCCGTCAACGGTAGAAACTGTGGCTCGCCATAGACCGTCGCGGATGAGGAGAAAATCAGCTGCTTAACACCGGCATTCGCCATCGCCGAAAGCAGCCGGTGGGTACCGACCACATTGTTTTCGTAATACGCCAGCGGCATCTTGGTGGACTCGCCGACCGCCTTGAGACCGGCAAAGTGAACCACGGCGTTGCACTTGTGTTTCTCAAGTATTTCTTCAAGTTTAGCCTGATCGCGAATGTCGGCGATCTCGCAGGGGACCTTGCGGCCCGTGATCGCTTCGATCCGCTGCAGGCTTACATCGCTGGCATTTGACAAATTATCAACAACGACAATGTCGTAACCGGCCTCAAGAAACGCGACGCAGCAGTGCGAACCAATGTAGCCGGCGCCGCCGGTGATGAGTACTGTCATATGACCCCCGTATCGTCACTGAATCAGTTATATACCCTAAAACTGATGAAAGTTTTTTAAAATCGATCCTTTGTCTAAAATGTGGCGATTAAATATTTAAATGCTTCAATTTTATACTTAATTTCATCGTTTTAATCTGTGTGTTTGATTGCCGCAGTTCGACATGGTTGTTCTGTTCGCTGTTTCGGAGACCAGGCAGCTTTGACCGCGAAAAATCATGGCGCAAGAGCGAAGCATCACTCCTTTGCGGCCCTGTCGCGACCGGTGGTGAACGCATTGCTGATCGCTGCGACCGCCTCCTGAGGCGTTGAGCGCGCGTGAATGACATACCAGTCGAAGCGGATCTGGTCCGCGCCAAATTCGGCGACATCAAGCCGTGCCGGAAAGGCGGAGTTCTCGACGCAGACACTGGGCAGAATGGACGCCCCCATACCCTGCGATACCATCTGGCAAATCAGTTCGGTGGATTCGATCTTGACCGCTTTGCCGGGAAAGGACTTGCCGCGTTCGAAAAACAGATCGTATTCCCAGCCCGGTTCCGGCCTCAGACCATAGGTCAGGAAGGTCTTTCCGGAAAAGTGCAGGGGCGTGACCGCTTCGCCCATGCGCGGGCCTTCGCCTTTCGGGAAGACGGCAACAAGCCTGTCCCGCGCAACCTGTGTGCGCGGGAGGTCGGGCAGCGCGGGCACACCGGGTAGAAAGGCGAGATCGGCGTCTCCACTTGCTACGGCTGCAACCAACTGGTCGTTCGGCACCTTTTCCAGCTGCACCGAGATCTCTGGCAGGGCCTGCTGGCACATGTCGATCAGGCGGATTGTGAGATTTGCCGGATCGAAGTGGCTCAGGACGAGGGTCAGCTGACGGGCATTCCGCTTGCCTTGCCAGATTGCATCGCTTTCAGCCTGGCGCAGCACGGGCAGGGTTGCGTGCCCGGCCGTCGCGACCGTCCGTCCGGCATCGGTCAGTTCCAGGCTGCGTCCGTTCTTGCGCGCCAGCGTCACGCCAAGGCGCCTTTCCGCCTCGCGCAGCCTCTGCGTCGCCGCAGACTGGGTGATCCCCAGGAAGGCCGCTGCCGAGGACAGCGTTTCCCGATCCTTGAGTGCGCAGAGGAGGGACCAGTGGGCGATATCCAATAATTGCATAAGCAACTCTAATGTATTTGACTTGAAAACCCATTTTACGCGCCGGTTTCCCGCTGTCATTCATTTTCAGGTCTGATTTTTGAAGGGAGGCGCAAATGAAGCATGACAACGACACGGCAGCGCTTGCCGCGCTGGCCTGCGTCGACCTGGACGAATGGCCAATCCATGAACCCGACGCGGCGGAGTACGCGCTCAAGGTCGCCCGTGTGCGCAAGGATCTCAAGGCGGTTGGATGTGCGCGGATCGAAGGTTTCATCCGTGAAGCGTGCCGTCCGGCCCTTGCTGCGGAGGTGAACGGTGTTGCCCCGAGCGCCCACTTTTCGACCTCTTCGATCAATCCCTATTTCACGCCGGACGATCCCGCTCTGCCGGAAAGCCATCCGCGGCGGCGTTATGCGGAAAACACCAACGGCTTCGTCGCCATGGACCGGTTTCCGGCAAACGGCCTGAGCCTGTCGCTCTATAGAAGCCCGGCTTTCCAGCGGTTCATCGCCGACTGCCTGGAAGAGGAGACACTGTTCACCTTCGACGATCCGCTCGCCGGTGTTGTTGTCAATGTCATGAAGGAGGGCCAGCAGCTCGCCTGGCACTACGACACCAACGAATTCATTGTCAGTCTGCTGACGCGGAAACCGCATGAGGGCGGCGCGTTCGAGTATGTGCCTGACCTCCGTCAGCCGGGCGACGAGTGTTACGACGACGTCGAACAGGTGCTGGACGGCCGGTCGGACCGTGTGCGCAGGTTGTCGCTCGAACTGGGCGACCTGCAGATCTTCAAGGGCCGGTTTTCCCTGCACCGCGTCGTGAAGGGGAAGGGCGAACGCCATACCGTGATTTTCGGGTATGCAAAGGAACCCGGCTTCATCGGCCGGGTCGAGCGGACCCGGAAAGTCCACAATCGCGTCACGCAGGCGCATATCGACGCGGAGAAGAATGCGCGCAACGACGGGCTTGCGGATTGACGCCGGTTGCTGCCATTTGCGCCCGTGCCGGCAACGGCTCCGGATGAAGGGTTTTCGCGCCTCAAAACGACTGCTGCCGGAAGCGGTTTCCCGGTTCCGGCAGATCAGTCGTGCGATTGCTTCGTTTGTGGTTACGGATTGACGACGACATAGACCGTCGTTCCGTCCTGCGTCACGGCCTGATAGGTGACACCGCCGCAATTGTAGTAACCGTTGTAGGGTGTGCAGCCGGAGATGTTGTGGCGGCGGTTCACCCGGCGGGATGTTCTGCGAGCCGTCCGGCGTGCAGCGTTCTGGGACGCGGTCTGCGCGCTTGCTTCTCCGACCTTGAACGAGAGGGAACCGGTGGATTGCGGGGTGGGAAGATCCACGTTTCCGACATAGCCGATGGAGAAGGCTGCAGCGGCGAGTGTGAGTGCTTTGGCGTTCATTTCAATTTTCCCTTGAGCGTGGTGCCGCGCCTTCGTCTCTTTTCGGGCTGCGGCGGATTGATATCTGGTTTCGTGTTGCTTTGGTGAGGTTCGGGCTCAGTTGTTTTCGTAGGCGTTTTCCGCTGCCTCATGACGGCGGTTCACGCGTCTGGACGTGCGGCGCGAGGTCCTGCGGGCGGCGTTCTGCGACGCGGTCTGTGCGTTGGCTTCGCTCATCTGAAGCGTGAGCGGTCCACCCGTGGCGAAAGAGTTCACGTTGACTTCGCTGACGTAACCGATCGAGAAGGCGATCGCTGCGAGGGTGAGTGCTTTCAGTTTCATATTCCTGCTCCTTGGCTGTTCAACCGCCCCCCAAAAGGGCAGTTCGTTTGTTGACAAGCCGAATATGGTTGAAGGAACAGGGCGCTTCTTTAGGCGTCTGGCCACGTGTTTATTCGTTCTGGCCAAAGTGTGTGCCGTCGCAAAAAATGCCGGTACCTCGCGGGGGTGCAGAATTTAAGAGAGAAGAAAAAATTTAATTTTTCAGATGTTTGATGTGTGTTCATGATGCGCGATTTGCCGGAAGACGTGATGCCGGCAGTGCAAACGAACAAAGGCTCCCGGCAGACACCGGGAGCCTTTGTTCGTTTCTGAGGCGGTTGGCGGGGATCAGTGACCGGAGCCAGCGAGACCGATACCGGACGCCAGGCCGAGCCAGGCCCTGATGCGCAAACCGACTGCCTTGATAATGCCAAGGGCCTCGATCACGTGCGCCGTCACGGTGCCTTCGAGCGGGCCCTCCAGGTGCGTGGTGTAGGTCTGGACGAGACAGCCGCTGCCCGGGACGAGAAGGTCCTGGTGTTCCGGGTGGACGAGATCGAGATGCGCCACGATCTGTCCGCGCTTGACGCGTTCTGCCGGTTCCATCAGTCGGTTGGTCGGTGCCATCTGGCCGGACGCGATTGGTTCCTGGATCCGGGTGATGCGGGCGGGCAGAACCGTGTTGGTCATGGCGATATTGAAGTTGCTTTCGCAGGCGATTTCCGCAGCCATGCCTTCGTAAAGCTCGGTGCGGGACACCTGCGAGAAACCGGCAACGATCCGTGCTTTTTCCTTCGGCGTGCGGTCCGGGACGATCATCATCGCCGGGCTGATGGCAGCCTGCGCCGCCCGGGCCCCGACGCTCAGGGTCAGCTGTTCGACGGTTCCGTCGACGAAGCTGTGCACGCGGGTCTTGGCCAGTTCCACTTCGGCCTGCTTCAGCGACGCCCTTGCGCTTTCCAGCTGTGCCGGCAGAATGTTGTTCGCCTGGATTTTCGCCGTGGCCAGTTTGCTTTCGGCTGCATCGACTTCAGCCCTGCGGGTGTCGCGTTGCGATGTCGCCCGCTCCATCTGGCTGTGCTGATAAGCTGCGGATCCCCGTGCCTGAAGCTCGAGGTGATCAGCGAGGGTCAATTCGGCCTGCTTGAGCGCGGATTGTGCCGCGGCAAGCGAGGCTTCTGCTGTCTCGGCGTCCATATGCGCTGCCACGATTGCAGCTTCCACTTCCTCGACCTGCCGGCGGCCGACTTCCACTTTTGCGCGTTCCGAGCTGTTTTCAATTGAAAAGAGCGCGTCTCCGACTTTTACGTGATCACCACCTTTCACAAAGACCTCGGTAACCGTGCCGCCTGCCTCGGCGACCACCGGAACCGTGCGGTAGGGAACCAGGCCGGTATAAGATTTGGGGTAGTAGTAGAATACCGCAAAGAAAACGATCAGGGCCAGGACGAACCACAGGAACAGAGCCCGGTGGACGTTATAGAGCGTGACGGGCATGCCGCGCCAGCGAAGATACATGACCCGCAAAACGAACGGGAATGAGGTGACAAGGATCTCGATCATTTCGCGGTCTCCTGTTCCACCGCTTCCAACTCTTCGGGACGCCACCACAGCATGAAGTCCCGGGCGATCGCGGTCATGATGAGGGCTGCGGGAAGCAGGATGCTGAAATGGCTGAGCGCCGGCATGATTTCGTAGGCAAGGGCGACCGTCAGCATCGTCGGGATGGTCGTGCGCAGCGGTGTGCCCTTGGCGCGATGCTCCGCATAGTGATCGAACTGCGAATAAAGGTGTATCAGCAGAAAGATTGCGAGCAGGAAGACGATCAGTCCCACCCAGGTGTACGTGTCGGTTTCTCCCGGCGGCACCCACCATCTGGGTTCACCACTGGCGGCAGCGGCCGATGTTGTCATTGCGCCGAGAGCAAGAAGCGCCGGCAATGCGAGCTTTTTCACGATATGTGTCCTTTGCTTTTTCGGTAAAAAGCCACCCCCCAAGGGCAGCATGTTCCGTTCACGAGGCTCAGATGGTGAAAAGTCGTGGGCTGATCTTTTGAGCTCTGGCCACGTGTTTCCTTTTTCTGGACAATCGGGCAGCATCGATCGGCTGGAGAGGCCGCAAGGACAAGAGAGAAGGATGTTCCGGTAACATGCCGAAACTAAGCGCATACCGGCTCAAGCATGTGGCCCGGGTCTATTCGCAAGAGCCAGGAGAGCCGAGGCCATTCGAGGACCTTCTGACCGATCTCGGTGTCGATCCCGCGATCCTGACCGACCCGGATGCTCGCGTGGAACTTTCTGTCGAGGCGGCGGCCGTGACGCTGGCATGCGATGCCCTGGACGATCAGACCTTTGCCGCACGGGCCGGTCTTGCAACACCGGGGGCCAAAACGCTACTTGCCTATCTGGCGAATGCGAGCGCGACGGTCGGACAGGTGCTCGAATTCGCTCAAAAATACTACGCGCTGGAAGACCCGCATCTGACATTCAGGCTGGTCAACGCGGATGCGGGGCCGATCGTCGCGCTTGAAAACGTCGTGCTTTCCGGGCACCAGGCACCGCGTCACCGCGAGCTTCTGGTCTTCGGCATGTACAAGAGGATCACGCAAATCGCCGGTCCGGAGTTCGGTCCCTTGACGATCTATCTGGACAGCAACGACGCGGCCCACTGCGGCAAGCTTGCAAACCATGTCGACTGCGCGGTCATTCACGGTCAGTCCTTGAGCGGTGTACAGCTGCCCGAAGGCGGTCTGGAATATCCCATTGCGACCTTCGATTCCGCCCTGCTCGATCACCTGCGCGCCCACGGGGATGCGCGGCTGGAACAGATGCCGAAGGAAAACGCCAGCCTTTCGGAAAAGGTCGTCGCGCTTGTGCGCCAGCAGCTGCCCGGGCACCTGCCGAGCGGAGATGAGGTTGCCGAGCAACTGTTCATGACGCGGCGGACGCTCACACGCCGCCTCGGCGCGGAGGGAACCAGCTACAAGGCGCTGGCCGAAGCTGCAAGATGCGAGCTTGCCAAGAGCCTCCTGAAAGGTCAGAGCAACATCGCGCAGGTGGCTTTCCTGCTCGATTTCTCAGACCAGGCAGCGTTCTCGGTGGCGTTCAAACGCTGGACCGGAACAACGCCTGCACAGTTCAAACGCGCCAGCATGTGATCAGTCCAGATCCGCGAGCCAGCGTGTTTCTTCCTGCAGTTCGAGCGGATCGCCGAAGCCGGATGTGCCGAGCCAGGTTTCAAGTGCATCCAGCGACGAGGCCGGGGCAAAGGTGCCGGACTGATCGTGACTGGCCGCGATCGCGATCTTCGGGCTCCAGGTGCCGTTCACCCGGCAGGCGACCGAAACGATCGACGGTCCATTGACCGCCTCGTAGTCGAACTCCCGGCAAAGCGTCTTGTCGGCGTCGACGAAAGAAGCAATGACGTTCAGCGTCGCGCCGGAGGCGAGAACCGCACTGCTGCCGGATGCGGCGGCGGAGAGGGTAACGGCGATCTCCGGGTCGGCCAGGGCCGCCATGCCGAACGGCGGTTTGGTTTCCTGCATGCCGAACGGCCCGAGACCCACTCCGGCGGCAACGCCGATTGCAAGCGTAATGGACGCCGCAAGCGCCGTTGGCCAATGGCTCACCCAATTCCAGCGCGTGAGAGGGACGACATTGTCGTCGCGCGGGGCGGCCTGTTGTCCGATGTCCTTTTCCAGGATTGCGGAAACTCTATGCGCCAGGGCGTCGGGTACCGGTGGCAGGTCCGCAGCCGCAGTCTTGAGCTGGCGCGCGGTTTCCGTAAACAGCCGGATTTTCTCCCGTATGGCCGGATCGGCCTGGGCTGCCAGTTCGACTTTGCGCGCCTCTGCTTCCGGCAACTGGCCGTCCGCATAGGCCATGATGATTTCATCGGTCATCTTCATTTCATCCATCATTTTTCTCGTCCTGTGCGGAAAACGTACTGAGGCTCAATTTATTCCGGTTTTTGCCGCAATTGCCGCGCGCGCGCGTGACAGCCGGCTCATGATGGTGCCCTTCGGAATGCCCAAAATGTCAGCCGCCTCGGCGTAACTCAGCTCCTCGAAGCAGACAAGCACGACCACTTCCCGCTGTTCGAGCGGCAATTGGTCGACCGCCTTGAGCACATTTGCGACCATCAACCTCGTGTCACCCGGATGACTGTCTTTGCCGCCGAGGTCGGGCGCGTCGTGAATATCCAGTTCCTGTCCGCGCACCTTCTGTTTCCGGGTCATGTCGATCCAGGCGTTCTTGAGGATGCGAAACAGCCAGAATTCGATACGCGACGACGGGTCGAAGCTTTTTCTTGCCACAAGCGCCCGCTCGACGGTGATCTGAACAAGGTCGTCGGCAATGTGTGCGGAGCGGCAAAGCGAAAGCGCAAATCGTCTCAAGTTGGGCAATTTCTCGGTCAGGGCAGTATGAAAACAATCCGGCATTCGACAACCTTTTCGGAAATCAGGCGCCCGATGGAATTTTCAGACGGCTGAAACGTAATTGAAACGAATACGATTGACGCACCGGATTATTCCCGAAAAAAGTGCGTACCTGAAAGGACCTGACATGATCCGCCTGATCGCCTTTGGTTTCGCCCTGTTTCTTGTTCTGCCGTCGACCGTTCAATGGTCACCGGACGGTTCGCACCCCATGGCCGCCTATGCCGATGACGAGGATAGCGATAGCGACAGCGACAGCGACGACGACAGCGATGATGACGACAATGACAGCGATCCGGGAGGCGGACAAGGCGGCGGCCAAGGCACGCAAGGCCGTTCCGGGTCCAAGGGTGCCGGTTCGACGGGGGCCGGTGCAGGGCGCCTCTTTGCGCCGCTCAGGCGTCTGTTCGGCGAAAGGGAGCGGCAGCCGCGTGCGCCGCGAAGCACGGCCGCGCCACCGGTTCTTTTCGTCGCCGGCGAAATCATCGTGCTCAATATCAACGCAACGGATCTTCAAAGCCTCCTCGACGCCGGCTATACGGTGCTGGAACAGCGCTCGTCTGCCGGCGGGCAGACCTACTACCGCCTGGCTGTGCCGGACGGTCTTGCGCTTCCGGACGCGCGCGACGCCGTACGCGCGCTGCCGTCGGGCCGGAACACCGATTTCAACCACTACTACCGGCCGGAACGTGGCGAAACCGACTGCCAGGGGGAAACCTGCCCTGCCTACGAGCTTGTGGGCTGGCCCGGCATTTCCTCGCAAACCGATCCCGCCTGTCCGGATGTCGGCAGCATCGGCATCATCGATACCGGCATCAACGACAAGCATCCGGTTTTCAGCGGATCGGACGTGATCGTCCTGCGCCTGGCGGACGAAGCGCTTCCGGCCTCGAAGGCGAGCCACGGTACCGCGGTCGCGGCGTTGCTTGTCGGCCAGCCGGAGACGCGCGTGCGCGGGCTTCTGCCGCAAGCCCGTCTGGTTGCAGTCGATGCCTTCCACCGGGCCGGCCGCGATGAGCGTGCCGATGCCTTCACGCTCGTCGAGGCGCTTTATGCGCTCACCGACGAGGGCGTGACGGTGATCAATCTCAGTCTTGCAGGGCCGCCAAACAGCGTGGTCAGGGCAGCGATCCAGGATCTTTCGGACAACAAGCGAATCGCATTTGCCGCAGCCGCCGGCAATGGCGGTCCTGCCGCGGATCCGGTTTTTCCCGCTGCGTATGACGAGGTTCTGGCGGTAACGGCCGTGGACCGCAACAAACGGGTCTACAGGCGGGCCAACCGCGGCGACTACATTGACCTGGCCGCACCGGGCGTCAACATCTGGACCGCGGCTTCGATAAAGGGTGCAAAGTGGCGGACTGGGACCTCCTTTGCCGTGCCTTTCGTATCGGCAGCTGCCGCGATCGTGCGTGCGAAACACCCCGGCAAAACGCCGGCAGAGATCTATGACCTGTTGCGGAACGCCGCGTTTGACCTGGGAGATCAGGGCCACGACCCGGTCTATGGCCACGGTTTGCTGCAGGCGGATGGTTTGTGCTGAGATTTCCATGAGCAGGGTGCGCCGGCCGGGATTGACCGGCGCTTGCCCAATTTGCTTCCGGCAGCTGTCAGGATGTCGCGATCCGTCGCCCCTCTGCAATCAGGACCAGCGTCGTGCCAAGCGAACTCGCCTGTTCCCGCAGGTCTTCAAGCAGGTCGCTTTCACCAAGGAGGCGGTCGTCGTGGACCACGAGGAGGCGGGGTTGCCGGAGCAAGGCGCGCGCGATGCGAATGCGGATCTGGTCCCTGTCAGCCCTGGCACGGGAGGCCGCGGCCGTTGTTGCCGGAACAAGACCGGAAAACCTGCCGAGAATGTCGTTCTCTCCTGCCTTGTCCTTTACCCGGGACCCGAGCACCACAGCCGGCCGGTTCTTCTGATAGAGCGGGATCCCGTTGATGGGCGAAATGAGAGTCACGCTGCGCCAGAGCGCTTTCCGGCCAATATCGGCGAACGAATGACCGGCAAGCCGTATGGCCGCCTGTGCTCCTGCCTGCGTCAGGCCGCATAGGCACAGGGCAACGTGCTGCCGGTCCTGCGGATCGTCCAGTTCCAGCCAGGTGCAGCCTGCCGGCTTGATCAGACCTGAGAACCGGTCGCCGGACGGGAGCTCCAGAGCGGAGATTTCAATGGGTTGAGACCAATCGGGTTCCAGGCGCCGGCCGGTTTCCAGGGGTGCCAGCGGCGGGATGCCGAAAACGCGGGTGAGCTTTTCGCGCGCAACCTTGTTTGCCTCGAAGTATTCCAGACCCGCCGCGCCGGCTTCCAGCTGGGCTGCCAGAAAGGCGAAAATCAGGAGGAACTGAGCAATCGCATCCGGATCGATGCCACCGGACAGCGCATAGGAGATGACCGCGACAGGAAACGTCGCCCGGCTTGCCGCCCGCATCATTCCGGACCAGGTTGCGCGGGAAACGAGCAGCGAACAGACCTCCGTGCTCTTGACGGCCAGCCGGTCTAGAATGGGTGTGAGCTTCCCGTGCAGCAGGAGGGGAAGGCGCTCGGGCAGGGTTCTTCCCAGCAGGATCGCGATATTGCCGCGCCTTTGCCGCGATGCCCTGATGCTCCTGCGCAGGCCGGGCATCGCCAGTGCCGTCCCCAGTAACCAGACGGCGAGCCCCACGGTCAGGGGGGGCAGGTAGGACGGGCGCATCGCGACGATCCAGCCTGCGAGCGTCAGCAGCGTCGCCCCCAAGGTCACGAGCGCAATCAATCCCCTGGAGAGCCACAGCTTCACGGCTCCCAGGTCATTGACAAGCCTTGTCAGGGACAGGCCTGTCGCGGGTGATTTTCCGTCGAAGGGCAACAGGAGGACATGGCGGGCATAGGCCAGTCTCACGTCGTGCACATAGGAGAGCGCAAACCGTTCGGCGCCCCGGTTCTGAAGAATGAAGGCGCCAAGTGTGACAAGCGTGGATATGCAGAGCACCATCAGCACGGGGGCGCCGTGAACGTCGGGTTTGCCGGTTAGTAAGGCGGCCGAACCGGTCGACAACGCGATTGCGCCCAGCGTCTGCGCGAAGCCGGTCAGGACCAGCCAGGCGCAGACCAGGCCGCGCCGGGCATTCCATACCGGTGGAAGGCCCGGCTTTGTGGGCCGGTGGCTCATGTCACTGCGCCACCGCGAGTTGCCCGCATAGCGTCTGCTCCATGATGTCGGATATCGTGCCCGGTGAGTGCAGGTCCGTCAGGGAAAAGGCGGGGATGTCCACGTTCATGATGATTTCGCGCACCGCAAGCGGTGACTGCATGACCGCTCCCGACACACCGAGAACACGGTAATCCAGTTGCTGCAGGCTTCTGGTACCCGCGACGGCGCCAAGGGCATCTCCTGCCGCGAAAACGACACCGTCGAAAAGCGAATGCATCAGGGGGCTGGACGCGATCTGACGGGTCTCCTCCTGGAACAATCCGTCGGCGATCTCGACGACGGCGACATCACATTGCGATCTGTAGAGGGTCCGCAACAGGTTTCGCGTCGTGCCGACGATCTTGTCGAGCGGGGTCCCGAAGGTCGTTGCAAGGCCGCCGTCCGTGAAATCGAGGACCTTTGCAGCGCCGGAATCGTGCATCAGCCAGGGATCACCGCCGGCGGCGGTGCCGGTGACTTTCAGTGCTCCGACCCTGTATCCGCTCTTCGAGAAGCCATGCACGAGTGCGGCGGCCGTGGCCGTCTTGCCTGCATTCATGGATGTACCGAACACGCCGAACACACAGGAGGGCATGGAACATGCGATCGTCGGCAGGGCGTAGTCGGTGAGGTTCAGGGCCCGGCCATCGGCCGTACACAAAACGCCGACCGGTTCCACGACTGTCGGACCGGACAGTTTGTCATGCCAGGAGGCTGCCCTTGCGGCAATGCCGCCCGCGGCCACCATGTGGCAGGTTTCCAGCTTTTCGGGAACGTAGGCTTCGTACTGGTCGGGTGCGTATCTGTTGCCGTAGGCAAGCACTATTTCATCACCTTCGCGCAACGATGCCTTCCGTCCGTTCGGGAGTTCGATCCGCTTGTGCGAGCCGAGCGCCTGAACGCGCGCCAGGACGATGTCGCCCGGCTTCGGCGTGCAGGCGTTCGTTGCAAGGTGGCTGCAATCGGAAAAATTCACGCGGCGCACGGCATAGGATTTCTTGGCGGCTGTCAGCCTGGTGGGGGCAATCGGTTCCATGTCTGTCTCTCTCAACGTTTGCTGCAACCGCAACGCTGCGGTCATGTGAGAAACGGGCCCGCATCGGAAAAATTCCAGGGAACATCACTTTTTTGAAAGGGATAAACCCGGACAAACCGGTCGTGCTGTTGCACAGGGCCGGAAAAAGTGCTTGAGCCATGACAAATGGCCGATTGCCCGCAAGCTCTGCGCCAGCGGGAAAGGGCGGTGATCGGCGCCCAGTTGTGATATCGAGGCCCGGCGGCACCACCGATGGGCTCTTGAGATGAAATAGACGTCGGGAAACCGGAAGCCGTTCAGGATCGAACGCCCTTCCAGACACCGGTAAGGAAAGCGAGACAAAGTTGACGAAGACGATTGCCTCTGAAGATCTGCAATTCAACATTTTGCGCCATCTGAAGAAGTCGCTCGGCAAGGATACGGCGAATGCGACTCTCTACGACTGGCGCACGTCCCTGTCGCTGGCCTTGCGTGACCTTGTCGTCGATCCGTGGTTTCAGTCCACCCGCAAAACCTATGAGGCTGCGGGCAAGCGGGTTTACTACCTGTCGATGGAGTTCCTGATCGGCCGTCTTCTTGAAGATGTGGCCGTCAATCTCGGGGCGGAAAGCGCCTCGCGCGCGGCGTTGGAGAGCCTCGGTCTCGATTATGACGAGGTCGTGCATGACGAGCCGGACGCCGCGCTCGGCAATGGCGGTCTGGGACGGCTGGCCGCCTGCTTTCTCGACAGTCTTTCAACGCTCGGAATTCCGGCCTACGGCTACGGTATCCGCTACGAACACGGGCTGTTCGAGCAGCATTTCGAGAACGGCCGTCAGATCGAGGTGGCCGAGGGCTGGTTGTCGCAACGCCACACGTGGGAATTCGAGCGGCCGGAAGTCAACTATCCGGTCGGGTTCGGCGGGCATGCCAACGGAACCTGGGACCCCGCCGAAACGGTTATCGCCAACGCCTATGACACGCCCATCCTCGGCTGGAAGGCACGCTGGGCGAACACGTTGCGGCTCTGGTCCGCGAAGCCGACTGTTCTGTTCGACCTGGGCAGCTTCAACCGTGGCGACCTCGTGGGTGCCGTGGTTCCCGAAGCCCTTGCCCGTGCGATTTCAAGGGTTCTTTATCCCGACGACACGACGGAAGCGGGCAAGGAACTGCGCCTGAAGCAGGAGTATTTTTTCACCTCCGCCTCGCTGCAGGACATTGTCCGCCGCTTCAAATCGGAAGGATTCGATATCGAGACCCTGTCCGATCACGTCGCCATTCAGCTCAACGATACCCATCCGGCGATTGCCGGCCCCGAACTGGTGCGGCTGCTGGTGGACGAGAACGGCGTCGAGATGAAGAAGGCGATCGAAATCGCAAAGGCCTGTCTCGCCTACACCAACCACACCCTGTTGCCAGAAGCGCTTGAGCGATGGGATCTCGGTCTGTTTGCGCGCACGCTGCCGCGTCACCTCCAGATCATCGAGGTCATCGAGGAAGAACACCTGGCTGCGACAGGCAGCCATGTCCGGATCATCGAGGACCATGCGGTCAAGATGGGCGAGCTTGCCTTCGTCATGGCACACCGGGTCAACGGCGTATCGGCGCTGCACTCCGAGCTGGTCAAGAAAACCGTATTTCACGATCTCAACCAGACCTATCCGGACCGTATCATCAACCAGACCAACGGCGTCACGCCGCGCCGCTGGCTCTACAGCTGCAACCCGCCGCTCCGGACGCTGATCACCAAGACGATCGGGGAAGGATGGGTCGACGACCTGGAACAGCTCAGCCGCCTCGAGCCGCACATTGCAGATACGGGCTTTCTGGATGCGTTCATGGCCGCGAAACGGGCGAACAAGGAGCGGCTTGCCAGCTGGTTCGCAGAGCAGAACGATCTTCAGATCGACCCGTCCGCCATGTTCGACGTGCAGATCAAGCGGATCCATGAATACAAACGCCAGTTCATGAACATTCTGGAGACCATCGCGCACTGGAATGAAATCAGGGACAACCCCAATGGCGACTGGACGCCGAGGCTGAAGATTTTCGGCGGCAAGGCGGCGCCGGGCTACGTGGTGGCCAAGGAGATCATTCACCTGATCAACGATGTCGCCAGGGTGATCAATGCCGATCCCGTCACCCGGGACAGGCTCAAGGTCGTCTACCCGCCGAACTACAATGTCTCCATGGCGGAGATCCTGATACCGGCTGCCGACCTTTCGGAACAGATCTCCACGGCGGGCAAGGAAGCCTCCGGCACGGGCAACATGAAGTTCGCGCTCAATGGCGCACTGACGATCGGAACGCTCGATGGTGCGAATGTGGAAATCCGCGAGCGGGTCGGTGCGGAGAATTTCTTCCTGTTCGGCCTGACGGCCGAGGAGGTGGTCGAGCGCCGGAACCAGCACGACTATTCACGTGCGGCGATCGCCGCGAGCCCGCGCCTGACGCGCGTGCTCAACCAGATCGCCGACGGACTGTTTTCACCGGGCGATCCCGGGCGCTATCATGGCCTGGTTCGCCTGTTGCATGAGCACGACTATTTTCTCGTGACCTGTGACTTCGACGGCTATTTCGACACCCAGCGGCAGGTCGATACCGCTTTTGTCGATCATGCGCGCTGGGCACGGATGGCTGCCCTTAACACGTCCCGCTCGGGATGGTTCTCGTCTGACCGGACCATCCGGGGTTATGCTGCGGATATCTGGAATACATCGTCCCTTCTGGACAGATCGTGAGGTAGGACATGAATGCGGCCGGTCATCGCCCCTTTCAGCAGATCAGCGAAGGCAGCTTTGACGATCCCTTCTCCGTGCTGGGGTTGCATGAGACCGGCGGCAATCAGAGCCTGACCGTCTTTCACCCGGATGCGGATGAAGTCGAGGCGATCGACGCGGCGACCGGCGCACGCGTTGCCGTTCTTTCCTCACATGAAGCGCCCGGGATCTTTCATGCGGTCACCGGCCGGGCGGAGCGCTTCGCCTACCGGCTGCGCTTCAAACGCGGCGGCGATACCTGGGAAGCCGACGATGCCTACCGGTTCGGCCCGGTTCTAGGCGAACTCGATGAATACCTGATCGGCGAAGGCTCGCATCTGCGCCTCTGGGAAAAACTGGGTGCGCACGTGATGGAGCACGAGGGCACGCGGGGCACGCATTTCGCCGTCTGGGCACCCAACGCCCGGCGGGTTTCGCTTGTCGGAAACTTCAATTCCTGGGACGGCCGCCGAAACGTCATGCGCAGATGTGGCGGCACCGGCGTGTGGGAAATCTTCATGCCCGATCTTGGCGAAGGGGACGTCTACAAGTTCGAACTGACCGATGCCGGTGGCACTCTTCTACCCGAAAAAGCCGACCCGTTCGGGTTTGGCGCAGAACATCCGCCGAAGACGGCGTCCGTGGTGCGGGACCTCAACCGCTACACATGGCAGGACGACCGCTGGATGTCGGCGCGCGGCGAGAAGCAGCGCATCGATCAGCCGATCTCGATCTACGAGGTGCATCTCGGCTCCTGGCGGCGCATTCCGGAAGACGGCAACCGGTCTCTCTCCTACCTGGAGCATGCCCGGGAGCTTGTCGCCTACGCGCAGGACATGGGCTTCACGCATATCGAACTGTTGCCTGTTTCGGAGCATCCCTTCGACGGGTCATGGGGCTATCAGCCCATCGGTCTGTTCGCCCCGACGATCCGTTACGGCACGCTCGACGAGTTCCGCGCCTTTGTCGATGCGTGCCACGAAGCCGGTCTGGGCCTGCTCATCGACTGGGTTCCGGGGCATTTCCCCGAGGATGAACACGGTCTTGGCCGTTTTGACGGCACGCCGCTCTACGAGCATGCCGATCCCAAGGAAGGCTGGCACCCCGACTGGCGGACCTACATCTACAATTACGGCCGCACCGAGGTTCAGAACTTCCTGATCGCCAATGCGCTCTACTGGATGCGCGAACACCATGTCGACGGCCTCAGGGTCGATGCGGTCGCCTCGATGCTCTATCGGGATTATTCGCGGGAAGACGGGGAATGGGTTCCGAACGAATACGGCGGACGCGAGAACCTGGAGGCGATCGACTTTCTGAAACGTGCCAACACGCTTGTCTATGCCGACATGGACGGCGTGATGACGGTTGCCGAGGAAAGCACGGCCTTTACCGGTGTCAGCGCGCCCGCGGATGCGGGCGGTCTGGGGTTCGGCTACAAGTGGAACATGGGGTGGATGAACGACACGCTCTCCTACATCAAGGAGGATCCGATCCATCGCAAATACCACCACAACAAGATCGAGTTCGGGCTGCACTACGCCTTTTCGGAGAACTTCGTTCTGCCCCTGAGCCACGACGAAGTGGTGCACGGCAAGGGATCGATCCTCGACCGGATGCCCGGAGACGGTCCCGACAAGTTCGCAAACCTCAGGGCCTATTACGGTTTCATGTGGGGCCACCCGGGCAAGAAACTGCTCTTCATGGGGTCGGAATTCGGACAGGGTTGGGAATGGAACCACAACGAAAGTCTCGGCTGGCACCTTCTGGAAAATGATCTGCACAAGGGGGTCCAGAACCTTGTGCGCGATCTCAACCGTCTCTATGCGCAAACGCCCGCGCTTCATGAACTCGACTGCAAGGCCGAAGGGTTTCAGTGGATGGAATCGAATGCCGATGATTCCGTCTTCGCCTGGATTCGGCGCGGCAAACCCGGCACACCGCCGGTTCTGGTGGTCAGCAATTTCACGCCGGTCATGCGCACCGGCCGCCGGATCGGCGTTCCGCAACGCGGAAAGTGGGTGGAACGTGTCAACACGGATGCCGAGGCCTATAGCGGAAGCGGGGCCGGCAATCTGGGGGGCGTGGCAGCGGATGAAGTTGCCTGGTCCGGACAACCATTTTCGCTTTGCCTTACGCTTCCGCCTTTATGTACTCTGTTCTTCGAATGTGAAGCACCGGCAAGCTGACCGGGCTGGCAACAGGGGAGGAACTGGGATGTCGATGCAGGATCAACGCAGTCTCGCGCGGCAGGCGATGGCATTTGTCCTTGCGGGCGGACGGGGAAGCCGGCTGAAGGAACTGACCGACCGGCGCGCGAAACCGGCCGTCTTTTTCGGCGGCAAGACGCGGATCATCGATTTCGCTCTCTCCAATTCCATCAATTCCGGGATCCGGCGCATCAGCGTCGCCACGCAATACAAGGCGCACAGCCTCATTCGCCATCTGCATCGCGGCTGGGGGTTCTTCCGGCCGGAACGCAACGAATCCATGGATATCCTGCCGGCGTCCCAGAGAGTCAACGAGGAGAGCTGGTACCTGGGCACCGCGGACGCCGTCTATCAGAACATCGACATCATCGAAAGCTATGCCCCCAAATACATGATCGTGCTCGCCGGGGATCACATCTACAAGCAGGACTACTCCAAGATGCTGGAGCAGCATGTGAATTCCGGGGCAGAGGTCACGGTCGGCTGCATCGAGGCAACGCTGGAGGAGGCCAAGGGTTTCGGCGTCATGGCCGTCGACGAAAACGACCTGATCACCGATTTCGTCGAAAAACCCGCCGACCCGCCTTCAATGCCGGGCAATCCGGACCAGGCGCTCTGCAGCATGGGCATCTACGTTTTCGAGACAAAGTTCCTGTTCGATGTCCTGCGCGAAGATGCTGCCGATCCCAGCTCGAGCCACGATTTCGGCAAGGACATCATTCCGAAACTGGTCAAGAACGGCAAAGCCTTTGCCCATCCCTTCAGCCGTTCCTGCGTGCAAAGCGGTCTCGAAAAAGAACCGTACTGGCGCGATGTGGGCACAATCGACGCCTTCTGGCAGGCCAATCTTGACCTCACCGATTTCACGCCCAGCCTCGATATCTACGATACCGAGTGGCCGATCTGGACGTATCAGGAACTCAATCCGCCGGCGAAATTCATTCACAACGAGGAAGGCCGGCGCGGGCAGGCCATTTCCTCCATGGTGTCCGGCGGCTGCATCATCTCCGGCTCCAGCCTGTTGCGGTGCCTGATGTTCACGGGTGTGCGCTGCAATTCCTATTCGCGCCTGGAAGGTGTCGTCGCGATGCCGCATGTCGATATCGGCCGGAATGCCCGGCTGACAAACGTTGTCATTGACAGGGGTGTCCAGATCCCTCAGGACCTCGTGGTCGGCGAAGATCCGGAAATGGACGCCAAGCGGTTTCGCCGGACGGAGAACGGGATCTGCCTGATCACGCAGCAGATGATAGACAAACTCGAGGCCTGAAGATGAACGTCCTCCTTGTTGCTTCCGAATGCGCGCCATTCGTAAAAACCGGAGGACTTGCCGATGTGGTCGGTGCATTGCCGAAAGCGCTCGAACCACATGGTGTCAGCAGCCGCATCATCCTGCCGCTTTACCCGGCACTGAAAGCCCTGGCCGGCAAGGCGCGCTTCAAACTGGACCTGGGCGTTCTGCACGGCAGTCCCGCGCGTCTCCTTTGCGTCGAGGGAGAGGGGATTTCGCTGATCCTGCTGGATGCGCCCGGCCTCTACGACCGGGGTGCGGGGATCTATCTCGATGAAAGCGGAGAGGACTGGTCCGACAACGCGCAACGCTTCGCCGCGCTCTGCGAAGCCGCCGTTCATGTCGCGCTCAACGGCATTGATGGCTGGCGACCCGATATCCTGCACGCCCATGACTGGCAGGCAGGCCTTGCCCCCTGGCACCTGCACCAGCAAGGGTCCGATATTCCCTGCGTGCTGACCATTCACAACATCGCCTTCCAGGGCCTGTTTCCTTCGGACCTGACGGACGAGTTGAAACTCGATCCTGACGGGTTCTCTCCAGAAGGCTATGAATATTACGGCCAGATCAGCTTCCTGAAGGCAGGGGTCGTCGCGTCAAAACGCATCACGACGGTCAGCCCGACCTATGCGCGTGAGCTGATGTCACCGGAATTCGGCATGGGGTTCGACGGTCTGCTTCAGGCGCGCAAGGACGACCTTACCGGGATCCTCAACGGGATCGATCTTGATGTCTGGGATCCGCAGACGGACCAGGCAATCGCCGAAAACTACACGGCGCGAACGCTCAAACGGAAAGCCGTCAATCGGGCAGCGCTCGAAAAACGCTTCAGCCTTGCTGCCAATCCTGACGCTCCCCTGTTCTGTGTCATCAGCCGCCTGACGGAACAAAAGGGTCTGGATCTGCTTCTGGACGCCTTGCCGACCCTGGTCGGGAGGGGCGGCCGGCTGGCGCTGCTTGGAAGCGGCGGCAGCCAGTTGGAGGATGCGTTTCGCAGCGCGGCGGTCGCGCATGCGGGCAGCGTCGGTGCGATCATCGGCTATGACGAGAAGCTTTCCCATCTGATGCAGGCAGGGGCCGACGCGATCCTGATCCCCTCGCGTTTCGAACCGTGCGGTCTCACCCAACTCTACGGGCTTCGCTACGGGACCCTTCCGGTCGTGTCGCGCACGGGTGGTCTCGCGGACACGGTCATCGACGCCAATGATGCCGCCATCAAGGCCGGATGCGCGACCGGGTTCCAGTTTGCGCCCGTGACCGCAGCAGCCCTGTCCGACGCCATCGACCGTGCCTGCACCCTGTTTGCGGACCGCAAGCGATGGGCGGCGCTGATGCGCAACGCAATGCGCCACCCGGTCGGCTGGGACAGCTCGGCCACCGAGTATGAGGCCCTGTTTCAGTCTCTTTTTGACAGCCGAAGCGAGGGTGCCGGATGAGCACACAGATGCTGCCGGGTTCGCCAAACCGGCTGGGCGCCGGTTTTGACGGCGAAGGTACCAATTTTGCGCTTTTTTCGGCCAACGCGCAGAAGGTGGAGCTTTGTCTCTTTTCCGCCGATGGCGCCAGCGAGGCCACGCGGGTCGCCCTGCCGGAGCGCAGCGGCCCCGTCTGGCACGGCTATCTGCCGGGCATTCAGCCCGGGACGCTTTACGGATACCGGGTGCACGGGCCTTATGCTCCCGAGCATGGACACCGTTTCAATCCGAACAAGCTGCTTCTGGACCCTTATGCGCGGGAGTTGCGGGGGGCGTTCCGGCAGCATGAAGCCCTTCTCGGATTCGACCCCGCCGATCCTGCAGGTGATCTCTCCTTCAGTTCGCTGGACAGCGCCGCCTATGTCCCGAAAGCGGTGGTGAGCGCGCCAGAGCCCCTTGTTCCCGGTACGGAGCGGCCGCACTGGCGGCCGGACGAGATGCTGATCTATGAGGCCCATGTGAAGGGGCTGACGAAACAGTTCGCGGGTGTTCCGGAAGCGCTCCGCGGGACCTATGAGGGTCTGGCCTCGGATGCGGTGCTTGAACACCTGCAGAAACTCGGCGTCACCTCCGTCGAGCTTCTTCCCGTTCATGCATTTGTCGATGACGCCTTCCTGTCAAAGAAGGGGCTCAGGAACTACTGGGGCTACAACACGATCGGGTTTTTCGTGCCCGAACCGCGATACCACGGACCGGCAGGGCGGGCCGGGTTCCGGGCGATGGTTGAACGGTTCCACGCGGCGGACATCGAGGTGATCCTGGATGTGGTCTACAACCACACGGCGGAAGGGGATCACCGGGGACCGACGTTCAGTTTTCGCGGCATCGACAATGCGTCCTACTACCGTCTGATACAGGGTCAGTCCCGCTACTATGTGAATGACACGGGGACCGGCAACACCGTCAATGCCTCCCATCCGTTCGTGTTGCGCATGATCCTCGACAGTCTGCGCTACTGGGTCGAGGTCATGGGTGTCGACGGCTTCCGGTTCGATCTGGCAACAACGCTCGGCCGCGAGGCGCACGGATTCGATCCGAACGGCGGATTTTTTGACGCCCTGAGGCAGGACCCGGTCCTTGCCGATGTGCATCTCATCGCAGAGCCCTGGGATATCGGACCGGGCGGATACCAGCTCGGCCAGTTCCCGCCCGAATTCGGTGAGTGGAACGACCGGTTCCGCGACACAAGCCGCCGTTATTGGCGCGGTGACGATCACAGCACCCAGGAACTGGCGGGCTGCGTTCTGGGGTCTGCAAGCCAGTTCGACCGGGACAGCCGCCGGGCATCGTCTTCCGTCAACCTGATCACCGCACATGACGGTTTCACGCTCGCCGACGTGACCCGCTATTCGCGGCGTCACAACATGGCGAACGGCGAAGACGGCCGGGATGGCCACAACGCAAATTTCAGCGACAATTTCGGTGTCGAGGGCGACAGCGACGATCCCCTGATTGTGGCCCGCAGATCGCGCCGTCAACGCAATCTTCTGGCAACGCTGTTTCTGTCTCAAGGCACACCGATGCTGCTTGCAGGCGACGAAATCGGCAACAGCCAGAGCGGCAACAACAATGCCTATTGCCAGGACAATCCGATCGGCTGGATCGACTGGGAAAACCGGGACGACGCGCTTGCCGACTTCGTCGCGGGGCTTGCAGCGCTGCGCAAGAGCCATTCCAGCCTGCGGCAATCCCGGTTTCTGCACGGCGCGACGCGCGCGCTCGATGGGCTGCCGGATGTCGAATGGCTGGATCTCAATTGCAGGCCGCTCGACTGGCGGGACCCGGGGTTGTCGTCCTTCGCCCTGATCCTCAGGGGATCGGGTGAATGCCCGCTGGAAGCCCAGGTTCACGACACCTTGCTGCTGTTGTTCAATCGCGATGCGGAAGACCTGAACGCACGGTTGCCCGATGCGGCAGAAGGCTTCTTCTGGCGGCTTGAACTGGACACCGCGGCCGACGAGGCTTTTCCGAAATGCGAAGCCGCGGGAGAAGCGGTTCCTGTCCGGGGTCAATCGGTTGTTGTTCTGGCCCTGATCGCGTCAGGCGGCGGCACATGAGCGGGACTGCGTTACACGAACTGGCGGCGCTCTGCGGAGTGCTCCCGGTCTTTCACGATCTGGACGGCAATGAGCACCGGACAGGCGACGATACCCGGCGCGCGATGCTCCGGGCGATGCGGATCAGCGCTGAAACCGACGCGGAGGCGGAACGGTCTCTGGAGCTTCTCCGGTCGGAGCGGGACGCTCACATCGTGTCGCCCGAATTCGTCGTGACGGCAGGGCATGGCGCGGCTATTCCGGTCCGTCAGTCCTGTGACTGGTCGCTGTGCGATGAAGATGGCCGGAAGATCGTGGAGGGCTTCGCCGAGCACAAGGTGGATCTGCCGCCACTGGAGGTGGGGGTCCATTTCCTGACCGTCGCCGCAGGTGACCGCACACAGGTTGCCCTCGTTCCTGCCGCCCCGGAACGCACGCCCTCCCTCGCATCCCGCATCGGAACGGAGCGCGTCTGGGGCGTCACCGCCGCGCTCTACGGTTTGAAGTCCGAACGCAATCTCGGGGTGGGCGACTATGCCGATCTTGCTATCCTTTCCGGGACGCTCGGGCAACAGGGGGCCAGTTTTCTCGGCATCAATCCGATCCATGACTGGGGCTGGTCGACAACCGACATTGCCAGCCCCTATTCACCGTCGCACCGCGGTTTTCTGAATACGCTGCATATCGCCGCTGATGGCATTCCAGGTCTTGCAGAAAACCAACGGGCGGCGGAGCTTGTGGGCCGGGTCCGCGACGCGGCCGATCGGGACGTCCGCGCCATCGACTATCAGCAGTACCACGCGCGGCTGCAGCCCCTGTTGAGAGATCTGTTTGCTCTGTTCATGCAGGACGCGGACGAAGGTGCCCGATCACGCTTCCGGGATTTCGTTCAGGCCGGCGGGGATGACCTGCAGCTTTTCGCCGTTTACGAAACGCTCGCCGTGACACATGGCGAGAACTGGCAGCTCTGGCCCGATCTGATCCGGGACCCGAAAACGGCTCCGCACTCCAGCGTCGATCCGCAGGAGATCGGTTTTCACAAGTGGCTGCAGTGGGTTGCGAATGCGCAGTTGGAGCGGATTTCAAGTGCGCATTCCATGCCGCTCGGGCTGTACCTGGATCTTGCCGTGGGTGCCCGCCGCGACGGGGCCGAAGCCTGGATGGGCCAGGACAGCCTGGCGACCGGCGTCTCGCTCGGCGCACCGCCGGACCATCTCAGTCCGGAAGGCCAGAACTGGCAACTGGCCGCCTTCGCGCCGTCTCTGAGCGCAAAGACGCACTATCACAATCTGCGCAGCGTGCTCCGGCAAACCATGCGGTCCGCCGGGATCATCCGCATCGATCACGTGCTCGGCCTGAACCGCAGCTTCTGGATCCCGGATGACGGCAGCCCCGGGGCCTATGTTCAGCAGCCGTTCGAGACATTGCTTGCGCTGGTCGGGATAGAGGCGCATCGCGCCAACTGTGTCGTGGTCGGTGAGGATCTCGGGCTGGTTCCGGACGGGTTCCGCGACGCGCTCAGTGCGCGCGGCCTCTACGGATATTCCGTACTGCAGTACGAGAAGGAACCGGACGGATCTTTCCGCGATCCGGCCCATCTGCGCCCCCACAGTCTGGCGTGTTTCGCAACGCATGATACGCCGACGCTCCACGGTTTTTGTGCGGGACGGGACATCGACTGGTGGCAAAAGCTCGGCTGGATCGACGCCGATGGGGCCGGGCGTCTGCGTGAAGACCGCCGATCTTCAGTCGCGGCTCTCGTTCCGGACGGGAGCGAGCCCGCACCGGCCATTCACGCCCGGCTGGCGCACGCGCCCGTTGCCATGACGTCGGTGCAGCTTGACGACATACTCGGTGAGGAAGAGGCGCAGAATTTGCCGGGGACGATCGACGAACATTCAAACTGGCGTCGCATATATGATGCACCGCTTGAAACCCTCGGCGGTCTTCCGGCCCTCAACGAGACGGCAGAGATCATGCAAGCTGCAGGACGCGCAAATACCTATCCGGACGGAGACGACTGACATGGACATCAAAGTGGTTGCAACGAAACCGATTGACGGACAGAAGCCCGGAACATCCGGTTTGCGCAAAAAGACACGGGTCTTCATGGAGCCGCACTACCTCGAAAATTTCGTTCAGTCCGTGTTCGAGGCGATTGGCGGGGCAGCGGGCAAGACGTTCGTGGTCGGCGGCGATGGCCGCTATTTCAATGCCGAAGCGATCCAGACCATCCTGCGCATGGCAGCCGCAAACGGTGCAGAAAGGGTCATTGCCGGGCGAGGCGGGCTTCTGTCGACACCGGCCGCGTCTCATCTGATCCGCAAGAATTCAACGGATGGCGGTCTGATCCTGTCCGCGAGCCACAATCCCGGCGGCATCGACGAGGATTTCGGCCTCAAGTTCAATATCCCGAACGGCGGCCCCGCCCCCGAAGGAGTGACGGAAGCCATCTATGAGGCGACAACGACGATCTCCCAATATGTCACGGTCGAGACGCCGGACGCGGATCTCGATCGTCTTGGAAACCAGAAGATCGGCGGCATGATCCTCACGATCGTCGATCCGGTGACGGATTACGAAGCCCTCATGAAGGAGCTGTTCGATTTCGACGCAATCTGCGCGCTTATCGCGTCCGGGTTCCGCGTCCGCTTCGATGCGATGCACGCGATCACGGGTCCCTACGCGAGGGCGATCCTCGAAGGCTCTCTGGGCGCGCCGGCAGGAAGCGCGATCAATGCCGAGCCGTCCGTCGATTTCGGCGGCGGGCACCCGGACCCGAACCCGGCCTGGGCCAAGGAGCTGATGGCCGAACTGATGAGCGATGACGGGCCCGATTTCGGGGCGGCCTCGGACGGCGACGGTGACAGGAACATGATCCTCGGCCGGAACTTCTATGTCTCGCCATCCGACAGCCTTGCCGTCCTGACGGCGAACGCACATCTTGCGCCCGGATATGCGAACGGCATTTCAGGCGTTGCGCGTTCCATGCCGACCAGCGGCGCTGCCGACCGGGTCGCCGATGATCTCGGCATCGAGTGTTTCGAAACGCCGACCGGGTGGAAATTCTTCGGCAACCTGCTTGATGCCGGACGCGCGACGATCTGCGGTGAGGAGAGCTTCGGAACAGGCTCCAATCACGTGCGCGAGAAGGACGGGCTCTGGGCTGTCCTGTTGTGGCTGAACATCCTGGCGGCCAGAAAGTGCTCGGTTGCCGACCTGGTTGAGGATCACTGGAAGAAATATGGCCGGAACTATTATTCCCGGCATGATTTCGAAGCGCTGCCGAACGCCGACGCGAGCGCATTGATGGATCGTGTGACCAGTCAATTGACCTCGCTCGCCGGGCAGTCCGTTGCCGGTCTGACCGTCGAAACTGCCGACAGCTTCGCCTACGAGGACCCGATCGACGGATCGAAAAGCAGCAATCAGGGACTGCGTATCCGCTTTACAAACGGCGCGCGCGCCGTCTTCAGGCTCTCGGGAACCGGAACCGAAGGGGCGACCCTGCGGCTCTACATCGAACAGCTGGAAACCGATCCGGACAAGCTCGGTCAGGACGTGCAGACGGCGCTCGCGCCGGTGATCGCGGCAGCGCATGAAATTGCCGGTATCGCTCAATTGAACCGATCCGGTCCGGACGTCATCACCTGACGCCTTCATGCGTTCCCACCGAGGGACGTCTGATCATCTCTCGACGCCTTTTTCAACGGGATTCCGGGCGTTCTGACGCGCCGGATCTCTCCCGGGAGGCGGGAGCGCGCGCTGCCTTGTTGACAGCGGGTGTGAATTTCTATTGCACTGCAACAAAATTATTGCACAAAAAATGGCTCTGCGCATAATGCGGGCATGAGTAGCGGAATTTCGATCCTCGTCATCGATGATAACAAGATCCGGGCGTCCATCATCGAAGAGGGGCTGCGCGATGCCGGACATGACGAAGTGCTTCTCGTTCACAACATGGACGGGCTTGTCCGCCAGATCTCGGAAATCAATCCGGACGTGATCGTGATTGATCTTGAAAATCCCAATCGCGATCAGCTGGAACACATGTTCCAGGTTTCAAGAGCCGTCAGAAGGCCCGTCGCCATGTTCGTGGACAAGGCCGACAGCCAGTCGATCGAAGCGGCCGTGGACGCCGGTGTGTCCGCCTATGTGGTCGACGGCCTCAAACGCGAACGGGTCAAGCCCATCCTGGATATGGCCGTCAGCCGCTTCAACGCGTTTTCCAAACTCTCCAAGGAGCTGGAGGACGCGCGCACGGAGCTGGCCGACCGGAAAACCATCGACCGCGCGAAAGGTATCCTGATGAAATCGAAGGGGCTGTCCGAACAGGCGGCTTACGATCTCCTGCGGCGGACCGCGATGAACCAGAGCCGGAAGATCATCGATGTGGCGCAAAGCCTCGTCATCGCCAGCGGGCTGCTGGGAGATTGAACATGTCAAACCAGAATACCTGCCAGGGAGAGGCGGCCAGATTGGAAATCGGAGGAACGTCGTGGGTCAGCTGACACCCGTATTTGCAGGCTTCATTCCACTCCTGGACAGTGCGGTTCTTGTCGCTGCGAGGGAGATAGGGTTCGCGGAAGACGAAGGGATCGCGATCAAACTGGTGCGCGAATCTTCCTGGGCCAACATTCGCGACCGGGTCGCGGTCGGTCACTTCGACGTCGCGCACATGCTCGCGCCCATGCCGATCGCCGCGAGCCTGAACCTGACCAGCCTCGCCGTTCCCATGCTGGCCCCGATGATCCTGGGGCTCGGCGGCAATGCCATCACGGTATCAACGGCGCTCTGGCGGGAAATGGCGGATCTGGGATCAGATCGTAACGGTGATCCGGCCTCGACCGGCACGGCTCTGGCGAAGGCGGTTGCGCGGCGTGGCGATCGCGCCCAAAGTTCCTTGCGGTTCGGGGTGGTGCACCCGTTTTCC
Organism: Roseibium sp.; assembly: GCF_965229775.1. Lineage (GTDB taxonomy): Bacteria > Pseudomonadota > Alphaproteobacteria > Rhizobiales > Stappiaceae > Roseibium. Next base: position 374,606 of record NZ_OZ245929.1, on the reverse strand, counting down.
GGTCACGCCTACGAATTGCGCTACTGGCTCGCCGCGGCGGATATCGATCCCGACAAGGATGTCGAGATCACGGTTCTGCCGCCGCAGCTCATGGCGGACGCGCTCGCGGCCGGGCAACTGGACGGATACTGCGTCGGAGAGCCCTGGAACACGGCAGCCGTTGCCGCCGGGACCGGCCGTATCGTCACCTACAAGCAGGCCATCTGGCCGGATAGCCCCGAGAAGGTGCTGGGCGTGACGCGAAAGTGGGCGCAATCGAGCCCCGAAACACTGGCGGCCCTGATGCGCGCCATGTCGCGCGCGGCAGACTGGTGCTCAGATTCTGCGAATGTGGACCACCTGACAGATTTGCTTGCAGGGCCGGATTACCTGGCCTGTTCACCGGATCTCTGCCGTCCGGCGCTCAGCGGCGATGTGCGCCTGGGTGCGACCACATCGGTTGCGCGTCCCGACTTCCTGAAGTTCTCTGGCGGACTGGCGGCAGCGCCGTCGCCCGTTCACGGAAAATGGTTCTACGACCAGATGGTCAGATGGGGGCAGGCGGACTATTCGGCATCCGGCGAAGCCGATGTTCTGGAAATTTTCTCCCCCGCGCTCTACCGGGATGCCTTGCAGATTGGTGCGGCGCCGGCGGAAAAGTCGATCCGGCTGTTTGACAGCGCGCCGGCATGACAGGGGCTTGCGGAGCGCATCCGGTGAGCGAGTATCAGAATGTGTGCGCTGCACAAAAAACCGCCACTTGCCTCAATTCTCAGCCAACAATTCGTGCACCTGGTGCCGTGATGCAATTTTGGGCGTATGGGTAAAATTCTGAAAAACAAGAAGAAATGGCGTTTCGACTGAGTTGGCACGCTTCGTGCTAACGATATCTCGTGGCCGACGCTGGCCGGAATCATATCGCGTCCATTGACGGACGCCCAGGCAAAGCCGCCGTTCTGGTCTGCACCTCTCCTCCCTTTCGCAGACCAAGACGGCGGCTTTTTCATTTTGAGCCGGCGTCCGGAAAAGGGCGCGGAAGACAAGAGGGAACAGGACGTGACGAACACGAAAAAATTCCAGATGACCCGCCGGCTGGCGTTGGGGGCCCTGATGGCCGCAACGGCCTTTGTACCGGCTTCGTCTGCATTCGCGGAAATGCTCGATGTCGAGAAAGACGAGCTCACCTTCGGCTTCATCAAGCTGACCGACATGGCGCCGCTCGCGGTCGCTTACGAGCTTGGCTATTTCGAAGAAGAAGGCCTGTTCGTAACGCTTGAGCCGCAAGCCAACTGGAAGGTGCTTCTGGACCGGGTCATCACCGGTGAGCTGGACGGTGCGCACATGCTTGCAGGTCAGCCGCTGGCGGCGACGATCGGTTTCGGCACCAAGGCGCACATCGTGACGCCGTTCTCCATGGACCTCAACGGCAACGGCATCACCGTTTCCAACGAGATCTGGGAAATGATGAAGCCGCATATCGAAATGCAGGATGACGGCAAGCCTGTCCACCCGATCAAGGCATCTGCCCTGAAGCCGGTGGTCGATCAGTTCATCGACGAAGGCAAGCCGTTCAACATGGGCATGGTCTTCCCGGTCTCGACCCACAATTACGAACTGCGGTACTGGCTGGCGTCCGGGGACATTCATCCGGGCTTTTACTCCAAGACGGATATTTCAGGCCAGATCCAGGGCGAGGCCCTGCTTTCGGTGACGCCGCCGCCGCAGATGCCGGCAACGCTCGAAGCCGGCACGATCTACGGCTATTGCGTCGGTGAACCGTGGAACCAGCAGGCGGTCTTCAAGGGGATCGGCGTTCCGGTCATCACGGACTACCAGATCTGGAAGAACAACCCGGAAAAGGTCTTCGGCCTGACCAAGGAGTTCACCGAAGAGAACCCGAATACCACGCTTGCCATCACCAAGGCGCTGATCCGTGCCGCAAAGTGGCTCGATGAAAACGACAACGCCAACCGCATGGAAGCCGTCGAGATCCTTGCCAGGTCCGAATATGTCGGCGCCGACGCGGAAGTGATCGCGAACTCCATGACGGGAACGTTCGAATTCGAGAAAGGCGACAAGCGCGAGATCCCGGACTTCAATGTGTTCTATCGCTACTACGCGACATACCCGTACTACTCCGACGCCGTCTGGTACCTGACGCAGATGCGCCGCTGGGGTCAGATCCCGGAGCACAAGCCGGACAGCTGGTATGACGAAGTCGCCAAGTCCGTCTATCTGCCGGAAACCTATCTGAAAGCCGCCCGCCTGCTGGTCGAGGAAGGCCATGTCGCCGACGAGGACTTCCCGTGGGATTCCGACGGCTACCGTGCGCCGACGCCGGCTGCCGACATCATCGACGGCATTCCCTACGACGGCAAACAGCCGAACGCCTATATCGACAGCCTGCCGATCGGCCTGAAAGGCAAGCAGATCGTCGACGGTAGCGAAGTCGTCGGCGGCTAATCCGGACATCCGGAGCAGCGGGCGTCCCGTCCGCTGCTCCCCTTCTGAAATTTCCAATTCAAAACAGTGGACGCACCCCATGGCCAATGCCGATACCGCCGGATCTCCGGATCTCGCCCGGGCCGCCCGGAAAGAAAAACTCTTCACCTGGATCAACAAGACCGGCGGTTGGCTGGATGCGCTCGGGTTCTCCTGGCTTGTGCCACTGATGAAGATTGCCGCGGGCGACAGCCCGAAGGAGCAAATGGGGGAATTGAAGCGTGTGCTGCTGATCCCGCTCCTCGGCATCGCCGCATTCCTGGTTCTGTGGGGCGCGCTCGCACCGCAGGTCCAGACGTCCCTTGGCGCCGTGCCCGGACCTGCAGCCGTCTGGAGCCAGGCGATCAACCTGTGGGACGACCATGTCCGCGAACGCGAAAAGGCGGCCGCTTTCTATGAGCGCCAGGACACGCGCAACGCCAAATACGAGGCGGAAGGCAAGACGGACAAGATCAAGTGGCGGAATTACACCGGCAAGCCGACCTATATCGATCAGATCGGAACGTCGCTCAAGACGGTCGGCCTGGGCTTCCTGATCGCGACGATCATCGCGGTCCCGCTCGGGATCGCCTCCGGCCTGTCGAGATCGTTCAATGGTGCGATCAATCCGCTGATCCAGATCTTTAAACCCGTGTCACCGCTCGCCTGGCTGCCGATCGTCACGATGATCGTGTCGGCCACCTATGCCAATCCCTATGACTGGCTGTCGAAGTCTCTGCTGATCTCGGCCGTGACCGTGACCCTGTGCTCCATGTGGCCGACCCTGATCAACACCGCGCTGGGCGTTGCCTCGGTGGACAAGGACCTGATGAATGTCGGACGTGTTCTGCAGCTGCCGACCTGGAAGACCATCACCAAGCTCGTTCTGCCGTCTTCTTTGCCGCTGATCTTCACGGGTCTTCGCCTGTCCCTGGGTGTGGGCTGGATGGTTCTGATCGCCGCGGAAATGCTGGCGCAGAACCCGGGCCTCGGCAAGTTCGTCTGGGATGAATTCCAGAACGGGTCGTCGCAGTCGCTCGCCAAGATCATGGTCGCGGTTCTGACCATCGGTCTGATCGGTTTCATGCTCGACCGTCTGATGTTCGCCCTGCAGCGCGCATTCACGTTCAGCGCCAACCGCTAAGGAGACATTTATGTCCTTTCTGGAAATATCCGGTGTCTCCAAATCCTACGGTGAGGGTGCCAACCGCACGGATGTGCTGGACGACATCAACCTGAAGGTGGAAGAGGGTGAGTTCATTGCCATTGTCGGGTTCTCCGGCACCGGCAAGACCACGCTGATTTCCCTGCTGGCCGGCCTGATAGAGGCCGACCAGGGCGGGGTGATCTTCAAGGGAAAAGAGATCGACGGACCGAGTCCGGACCGGGGCGTGGTGTTCCAGTCCTATTCCCTGATGCCCTGGCTTTCGGTCACCGGCAACGTGGCGCTCGCCGTCGACACGGTCTTCAAGAAGAAGTCCGCCAAGGAGCGAAAGGCCATCTGCGACAAGTATATCGAGATGGTCGGTCTCGCCCATGCCCGCGACCGCAAACCGGCTGAACTATCCGGCGGCATGCGCCAGCGCGTCGCCGTCGCGCGGGCGCTTGCCATGCAGCCCGAACTCCTGTTGCTCGACGAACCGCTCTCCGCGCTGGACGCTCTCACGCGCTCCAAATTGCAGGATGAATTTGCGGCGATCTGCGAGCAGGAAAAGAAGACCATCGTCCTGATCACCAACGATGTCGACGAGGCCATTCTGCTTGCCGACCGCATCATCCCGCTGAAACCCGGCGCGAAGGCAACACTCGGACCGGAATTCGCGGTGCCGTTCAAGCGCCCGCGCGAACGCGGCGAACTCAACCACGATGACGACTTCATCAAGCTGAGAGCCGATATCACCGAGTATCTGATGGCGGTCGGCGCAGAGCGCGGGGCGGACATGGAACGGGACATCGTTCTGCCGAACATCGTGCCGATCACCCAGCGGATAGCAAAGGACGACAAGCTGCCGTCCGCTTACGAGCGTGCCGCCGAAAGCGTGAAGGACGATCGCTTTCTCGAGTTCTCCCAGCTCAAGAAGGTCTACCCGACACCCAAGGGACCGCTCACGGTTGTTGACGGGTTCGACCTAAAAATGAACAAGGGCGAGTTCATCACGCTGATCGGCCACTCCGGCTGCGGCAAGTCGACGGTTCTATCCATGGTCGCCGGGCTCAATCCGATCACGGAAGGGGCGATCATCCTTGACGGGACGCATATCACCCAGGCCGGTCCTGACCGGGCCGTCGTGTTCCAGGCCCCCAGCCTCATGCCGTGGCTGACTGCGTATGAGAACGTCGCCCTCGGTGTCGACAAGGTGTACCCGGACGCGTCGAAATCCGAAAAGCGCGACGTCATCGAGTACTACCTGTCGAAGGTCGGACTTGCAGATGCCATGCAAAAGGCGACGGCGGATCTGTCCAACGGCATGAAACAGCGTGTCGGCATCGCGCGCGCCTTTGCGCTCTCGCCGAAACTGCTGCTTCTGGACGAACCTTTCGGGATGCTCGACAGCCTGACGCGCTGGGAGCTGCAGGATGTCCTGATGGATGTGTGGAAGCGGACGCAGGTCACCGCGATTTGCGTCACCCACGACGTCGATGAAGCCATTCTCCTCGCTGACCGCGTCGTCATGATGTCGAACGGTCCGAACGCACGGATCGGCAACATCATGGATGTCGATCTGCCGCGTCCGCGCTCGCGCAAGGAGCTGCTCGCACACCCGGACTACTACGCCTACCGCGAAGAGTTGCTGGACTTCCTTGAAGCCTATGAAGGCGGTGCGGACCCCAGTGAAGAGCAGCTGAAATCCATCCAGGAAAAACGTGCCGCGCGCATGGCCCGCCAGAAGGCGGCCGTCCAGGCAGCCGAGTGAGTGCAGGAGTGAAACCAGACATGACGCCAGATCAGATCCAGCTCGTGCAGGCCTCGTTCGCAAAGGTCGTTCCGATATCCGACAAGGCGGCCGAGCTCTTCTACGCCCGGCTTTTCGAAATCGCCCCGGACATCAAGCCGCTGTTCACCTCCGATATCACGCAGCAGGGCCGCAAGCTGATGACCACGCTGGGCGTGGTCGTGAACGGGCTCTCGGATTTCGATGCGGTCCTGCCGGCCGCCAGGACACTTGCAGTCAGGCACGTCGACTACGGGGTGACACCCTCCCACTATGCGCCGGTTGGCGCGGCCCTGATCTGGACCCTTGAACAGGGGCTTGGAGACGCCTTCGACGATGCCACCAGAACCGCCTGGAGCGACGCTTACGCGGTGCTTTCGAACGTGATGATCGAAGCTGCCTATTCAAACGCGGAGGCCGCGGAGTAGACCGATGGAAAAGAAGAAACTTGTCATCATCGGAAACGGGATGGCGCCGGGACGGATGCTGGAATACCTGTTCGAAAAGGACAGGGACGCCTACGCCGTCACCATATTCAACGCAGAACCCAGGGTGAACTATAACCGGCTGATGCTGTCACCCGTCCTGTCGGGCGAAAAGGCCTATGAAGACATCATCACCCATGGCGATGACTGGTACGGCGAAAACGGGGTCACCCTGCACAAGTCCGCCAGGGTGTCGGAAATTGACCGCGCCGCCAAGACGGTCACCGCCGAAAACGGCGTCAGCGCCCAGTACGACAAGCTGGTGATCGCGACCGGATCCAACCCGTTCATCATCCCGCTTCCGGGCAAGGATCTTGACGGCGTTCTGACCTACCGCGATCTGGACGACGTGGAAAAGATGCTGCAAGCCGCCAAAGGCGGCGGGCGTGCGGTCGTGATCGGTGGCGGTCTTCTCGGCCTTGAAGCGGCTGCCGGTCTGAAGATGCAGGGCATGGACGTCACGGTGCTTCACCTGATGCCGACCCTGATGGAACGTCAGCTCGACCCGGCCGCGGGTTTTCTTCTGGAAGAGGAATTCAAGCGCCGCGGTATCGAGGTGCGCACCAAGGCGAACAGCCACGAGATCCTTGATGACGGGTCGGGCCGCGTGAAGGGTATCCGGCTCGATGACGGCACCGAAATCGATGCGTCGATCGTCGTCATGGCTGTCGGCATCCGTCCGTCCTCCGATCTTGCCAAGTCCGTCGCGCTTGATGTCGGGCGTGGTGTTCAGGTCGGCGACGACATGCGCACCAGCGACCCGGACATCTTCGCACTCGGCGAGTGCGTCGAACACCGCGGCATGTGTTACGGACTTGTCGCTCCGCTCTATGAAATGGCGGAAGTGATCGCCGACAACCTCTTGGGCGGGACTTCGGAATACACGGGCTCCGTCACCGCGACCAAGCTGAAGGTGACGGGGGTCGATCTCTATTCGGCCGGGGACTTTGCCGAGGGCGAGGACCGCGAGGAAATCGTTCTGCGCGATGCGGCCGCCGGGGTCTACAAGCGGCTCGTCCTGAAGGACAACAGGATCATTGGCGCCGTTCTCTACGGCGAAACCGCCGACGGGCCCTGGTTCTTCGATCTCCTGAAAAAACAGTCGGATGTCTCGGAAATGCGCGAGACACTGATCTTCGGCCAGGCGTATCAGGGGGGTGCCCCCCTGGACCCTACGGCGGCCGTTGCAGCCTTGCCGGATGATGCGGAAATCTGCGGCTGCAACGGCGTATGCAAGGGCAAGATCGTCAATGCGATCTCCGAAAAGGGACTGTCGTCGCTGGATGATGTCAGGGCGCATACCAAGGCGTCCGCATCCTGCGGCACCTGCACGGGTCTCGTCGAGCAACTGATGCAGGTCACGCTTGGCGATGCCTATAATCCGGCTGCGGTGACACCCATGTGCGGCTGCACGCATCTGGGCCACAGCGAGGTGCGCCGGCTCATCAAGTCCAAAGAGCTGAAAACCATTCCCGCCGTCATGCAGGAACTGGAATGGACGTCCTCCGGCGGCTGCGCAAAATGCCGCCCGGCGCTCAACTACTATCTCGTCAGCGACTGGCCGGACGAATATGCCGACGACTACCAGTCCCGCTTCATCAACGAACGGGTCCACGCCAACATCCAGAAGGACGGGACCTATTCCGTCGTGCCACGCATGTGGGGCGGCATGACCTCGTCCAAGGAGCTGCGGGCGATTGCCGATGTGGTCGACAAGTTCAACATCCCGGCGGTCAAGTGCACTGGCGGTCAGCGTATCGACATGCTCGGCATCAAGAAGGAAGACCTTCCGGCGGTCTGGGCGGATCTGGGCAAGGCCGGTTTCGTCTCGGGCCAGGCCTATGCGAAGGGCTTGCGGACGGTGAAGACCTGCGTCGGGACGGACTGGTGCCGCTTCGGGACCCAGGATTCCACCGGTCTCGGCATCAAGATCGAAAAATTCATGTGGGGGTCCTGGACACCGGCCAAGCTCAAGCTTGCCGTCTCCGGATGTCCGCGGAACTGCGCGGAAGCCACCTGCAAGGATATCGGTGTCGTCTGCGTGGACAGCGGCTACGAGATCCATTTCGCCGGTGCGGCAGGCCTCGATATCAAGGGCACCGAGGTGCTCGGTCTGGTCAGGACCGAGGAAGAGGCGCTCGAGCATATCGTTGCACTGACGCAGATGTACCGGGAGCAGGGCCACTATCTGGAACGGATCTACAAATGGGCAAAGCGGATCGGCTACGACGAGATCCGCAGCCAGATCATGGATGACGAAGACAAGCGGAAAGCCTATTTCGAACGGTTCGTCTTCAGCCAGAAATTCGCCCAGGTCGATCCGTGGTCCGAGCGCGTGTCCGGCAAGGACAAGCATGAATTCAAACCGATGGCGATCCTGCAGGCGGAGGCGGCCGAATGAACGCGGAAACGAGAAACTGGGTGGCGATCGGAGATCTCGCCGACATTCCGCGCGAAGGCGCCCGCGTGGTGAAGACCGATCGCGGCTGCATTGCCGTGTTCCGCACCGTGGATGACGAGGTCTTTGCCCTGGATGACCGCTGTCCGCACAAGGGTGGTCCCCTCAGCCAGGGCATCGTGCACGGGTCCTCCGTCACCTGTCCGCTGCACAACTGGGTTTTCGATCTTGCAACGGGACTGGCGCGCGGTGCCGACGAAGGCTCTGTCCCCGTGACGGCGGCGCGTGTTGAGAACGGCAAGGTGCTGCTTGCCGCCGATGATCTGGCCCGCAGGGCCGGATGAAGGAAAGACCGGAAGATGGCGATTGAAGAAAAAAACGAGACGCCCGGGTCTGGAGAGGAAAGAACGAGGAGGGCAGGGTGACCGCTTTTTCAAACACAAAAACGGTCAAGACCACCTGCCCCTATTGCGGTGTCGGCTGCGGGGTCCTCGCGACACCCCAGGCTGACGGGTCCGTCGACATCAAGGGCGATCCGGAGCATCCGGCGAATTTCGGACGCCTGTGTTCCAAGGGGTCGTCTCTCGGGGAAACGCTGTCTCTCGACGACAGGATCCTTCATCCGCAGGTCGGCGGGAAAGAGGCGGACTGGTCAGAAGCGCTCGATCTCGTCGCCGAAACATTTTCACGCACCATCCGGGAGCATGGCCCGGACAGCGTTGCCTTCTATGTCTCCGGTCAGATCCTGACGGAAGACTATTATGTCGCCAACAAGCTGATGAAGGGCTTCATCGGCTCGGCGAATATAGACACGAATTCCCGCCTCTGCATGGCGTCTTCGGTCGCCGGGCACAGACGGGCGTTCGGCTCCGATACCGTGCCGGGAACCTACGAGGACCTGGAAAGCTGCGATTTGCTCGTTCTTGTCGGGTCCAACCTGGCCTGGTGCCACCCGGTACTGTTTCAACGGGTAGAGGCGGCGAAGGCGGAAAATCCGCAGATGCGGGTGGTCGTCGTGGACCCGCGCGAGACCGCGACCTGCGCCATCGCCGATCTGCACCTTGCTCTGAAACCGGATACGGATGTTGCGCTCTTCAACGGTTTGCTGGCCTTCCTGGCAGACACCGACGCGCTTGACCGGGCGTACATCGACCAGCACACCCACGGCTTCGATGCAGCGCTTGCGGCGGCCGGACCGTGCGAAATCAACCGGATCGCCGAAGAAACCGGCCTGTCCCCGCGTGACCTTGCAACGTTCTACACGATGGTGGCCCGCACGCCGAAAACGGTCACCGTCTACAGCCAGGGCGTCAACCAGTCGGTCAACGGGACGGACAAGGTCAACGCGATCATCAACACCCACCTGGCGACAGGGCGTATCGGCTGTCCCGGCATGGGGCCGTTCTCGGCAACCGGCCAGCCCAATGCCATGGGCGGGCGCGAGGTCGGCGGGCTTGCCAACATGCTGGCTGCCCACATGGCCATCGAAAATCCGGACCATCGCGAACTCGTGCAATCCTTCTGGAACAGCCCGGCGATCGCGGAGCAGCAAGGGCTGAAAGCCGTCGACATGTTCAAGGCGGCACGGGACGGCAGGATCAAGGCAATCTGGATCATGTCGACCAACCCGGTGGACAGCCTTCCGGATGCGGACGGGGTCGCGGCAGCGCTCGAGGCCTGTCCCTTCGTTGTCGTTTCGGACGTCACGCATGCTGCCGACACGGTTGCCTACGCGGACGTGCTTCTGCCTGCAGCCGCATGGGGCGAAAAGGACGGCACGGTTACCAACTCGGAGCGGAGAATTTCCAGGCAGACATCTTTCCTGGCCTCGCCCGGCGATGTCAGAGCGGACTGGTGGCAGATCTGCGAGGTTGCGCGCCGGATGGGATTCGAACCGGCCTTCAACTTCGACGGCCCGGCTGCGATCTTCCGCGAACACGCCGCCCTGTCAGGGTTCCGGAATGACGGTTCCCGCGACTTCGATATCAGTGCCTATCGCGATCTGTCAGGGCACGACTTCGACAAGATGCAGCCGTTTCAATGGCCGCAACGAACTGGCGAGGGACAAGGGACCACGCGTTTCTTTGCGGCAGGCGGGTTCTTCACCGCCGACGGCAAGGCTTCTCTCGTTGCGGTCAAGCAGGCTGCGCCGGCAGCCCTTGGAAAGCGCTACCCGTTCGTTCTCAACACCGGCCGGGTCCGCGATCACTGGCACACGATGACGCGCACCGGCAAGACACCGCGGCTTTCCTCCCACATTGCCGAACCTTTCGCGGAACTGCATCCGGAGGATGCAGCCCTGGCAGGTATTTCTGCTGCGGACCTCGTCGAGGTCAAGAGCCCGCATGGTGCCGTCATTGTCCGCGCCCAGGTAACGGAACGGGCCCGCAAAGGCTCGGTTTTCGTTCCCATGCACTGGACCGACCAGTTCGCGTCCAATGGCCGGATTGATGCTGTCGTCTCTGCCGAGGTCGATCCGGTCTCCGGTCAGCCGGGCTCGAAATTCACACCTGTTTCGCTGCGCAAGCGCGGTTTCGACTGGTACGGTTTTGCCGTCCTGCGCGAAAAACCGGGCGCTCTTCAAACCGGTTATTGGGCAGTTGCGCCCGCCTATGGAGGCTGGCGCGTCGAACTGGCAGGACGCAAGTGCGACGACATTGAGGGCCTCGTTCAGTCGCTGCTGGGCGAACACACCGAGTTGCTTCGCTTCGAGGACGCAGGTCTCGGGCTTCAGCGCGTTGCCGGCTGGACCGGCGACATGCTTTCGGGAGCTTTTTTCTTCGCATCCGAACCCGTTTCCGTGTCCCGGCAATGGGCCTGCGGGCTTCTGGCGGCCCCATCGACCGACCGGCAAAAGCGCCTCGATGTGCTGGCCGGACGGCCACCCGCCGACATGCCTGACAAGGGCGCCATCGTCTGCTCGTGTTTTCAGGTCGGGTGCCATGAAATTGCAGCCGCCGCCGCACAGGGTGCGGCAACCGTCAGGGCGGTCGGCGATTGCCTGAAGGCCGGGACCAATTGCGGGTCTTGCCGCTCGGAAATCCAGTCCATTCTCGATACGAACTTCAAGGAGACCTCCAATGAGGCCCGTATTGCCCGCGCCGGATAAGGCGCTGAGACGCCGGCGTCCGGCGCGCGTGGATGCCCTTGCAAGTCTGCCGCTGTTCTTCTCGTTGAAGGGACGGAAGGTGGTGCTCGCGGGCGGCACGGACGCTGCGGCGTGGAAAGCGGAGCTTCTCGCCGCTGCCGGGGCCAAGGTTCACGTCTACGCGGACCGCCTCGACGAGACATTTGCCACGCTTTTATCCGGTGGCAGCGTCAAGGGCAGTTTTGTGCATCACCAACGGGTCTGGAGCACCGATTGCTTCGACAGCGCCGCGCTGGCCATCGGCGACGCGGCCAGCGATGGCGAGGCGCAGGCCTTCTATTGTGCGGCCCGCGCAGCCGGTGTGCCCGTCAACGTGATCGACAGGCCCTCCTTTTGCGAGTTTCAGTTCGGCTCGATCGTCAATCGCTCGCCGGTGGTGATCGGGATCTCGACCAATGGTGTCGCGCCCATTCTCGGACAAGCCATCCGCCGCCGCATCGAAACCCTTTTGCCGGTCAGCCTGCGTGACTGGGCCGCGCTGGCCGGGCGGGTGCGTGCAAACGTGCTGGCCACCCTCGCAGCCGGGTCCGAACGCCGCAGGTTCTGGGAAGGCTTCACCGATCTGGCCTTCTCAGCGCGATCCCTCCCGGACGCGGAAGACGAGCGCGCGATAGACACGCTGCTTGACGATGCCGTGGCAACGGCAACCGGGCGGGTCACCCTTGTCGGCGCAGGGCCGGGAGACGCGGAACACCTCACGCTCAAGGCCATGCGGACGCTTCAATCTGCCGATGTCATCCTGTTCGATGGCCGGGTCGACGATACGGTGCTGGAACTCGCGCGCCGGGAAGCCAAACGCATGCTTGTCGGACGCAATTCCGATCCGGACGCAGCGGACGAAGACATCCGGGACCGCATGGTGAGGCTCGCACGCCAGGGCAAACATGTCGTGCGCCTGATGTCCGGTGACCCTGTCTCCTGCGAAGAGACGCAAGACGATCTGAAGCGTCTTGACGACGCCGGTGTCCCGGTTGCCCTGGTGCCAGGTGTTTCCGGTCTCTCGAAAGATGTTCCGGATACACGGGAAACACGGGCGGCTGTGCGGTCAGCGCACGGCTGACCGCCGTTACGTTATGCGTCAGAAAGACGGACTGTTCAGGCCGGTCAAGTCGAGGGCGCCGAAAGCGGGGATCGAGACCCTGGCCGCGGCCGGATTGATCCCGGCAACCAGGCCCAGGAAATTGAGCTCCAGACCGACCTTGCTGCCGATGACAAATCCGAAATAACCACCCGCGGTCGCAAAGAAAGCTCCGTCGTCCCGGTAGCCTAACCATCTGCCGTCCGCCGGAAAATCCCGTCCGATCGCGGTGCTGGGTGTTGACGCGGCAAGGGCGGGGACCCGCTGCAGAACGGTTTCGACAAAGGTATTCGAATTGGGCCCCGGCCAGATCGTGTAGTCCCCCCGCTCGCGCCAGCGATAGCCTGCGATGGCGCGTTCCACTTTCGGCAGGAGTTCTTCGGCCTTCTCTCCGACCAGTCGGTAGTTGATGACGGGCTTGTTGGAATACCAGTGCCCGTCGGCGTCGTAGGCATTCTTGCGGACGGGCGTGCCCCACCCGACGACATCGTACCGGTCGTATCGCTCTTCGCCTTTGGGCTTGAGCACCAGCCAGGAGTGTGTTGCGAAGGCCCCTTTCATGCCTCCCGTGCGCGCGGTCAGAACATAGATTTCCGCCTGATCGGCAGGCGGCTTTTCCGGAAGAATACCCGCGCTTGCCCATGTGGCGTAGCGCCAGCCCTGCGGGCGGTCCTTCAGGCTCCAGACCGCCAGGTGCAGCAGCGCGGGGAGGATGAAAACGGCAAACAGGAAAACAACGGTTCGTCTGGCAAATCGCAGCGTCAGACTTGTGGTTTTCGACATTGCAGACCCTTCACCATGCGGATGCGTGCGCCGGACCGTCTCACCTTTCTGTCAGGCCCGACCGCTCTTGCGGTCACCTTGACGCAAGGAAATGTAACACAATGAATGTGTGTACTTTTTGGCGGTGGGGAAGGGGGGACGGGTTCAACCGCCTTCAAAAATGCGTTTGCGGGCGTTTTCGACATGATCGCGCATGGCCTGCCGCGCGCCTTCCCGATCGCGCGCCTCGATCGCGTTGAAGATGTCGTAGTGCTCGGACTGCACCAGCTTCATCCGGTCCTGCGGTTTCGTCAGCGACAGGTTCCGGGTCAGGTTCATGCCGGTCAGGATGTTGGACTTCATGGAGGAGCGCGCGGCAACGAAATACTTGTTGTCCGCGGCATTGCAGACGGCAACGTGGAAGATCTCGTCCGCCGCCACGCCGAGTTCTCCTTCGGCGATGCAGCGGTCCAGTTCGGTCAGCGAATCCTGCAATTCCTTCAGGTCGGAGTCCGTGCGCCGTTCCGCGGCAAGAAAGGCGGCCTCGCCCTCGACGGCCGCCCGAAACTCAAACGTGCGCTGGATGTCGGCGATCGATCCCACTGGGGCGAAGTCGAGCACGGCGCCTTCGGGCCGACGTTTGACGTAGGAGCCGGAACCCTGGCGCGAGACGACCACGTCATCTTCGCGCAGCTGCTTGAGGGCCTGGCGCAGGATCGGCCGCGAAACGCCGAACTCGTCCGACAGCATCTGTTCCGTCGGCAGTTTGCCGCCGACGGGGATGTCCCCGTCCATGATCTTGGCGAGAATGCTCTCGTAGACCTTGTCGGAGAGTGTCCGATCCCGGATCTGCCGGTCCGAAGCCGAATTTTCCCTTACCTGCCGTTTTCCTGCCGCCACGATCTAAACCTGTCCAGTGTTGACGGATCGGTCGGGGGATAGAGCCCGAAAGTCGATGCGCCCTGTTTGACCATCTCCATGACAAAGTCCTCGAACACTGTCATTTCGGTGGCCTCGTCCGCTACCTCATTTGCCATATGTTGCGGCACGCAAACAACACCTTCGTTGTCGCCGACGATGATGTCTCCCGGGAAAACCGAAACACCACCGCAGGCAATCGGGTCATTCACGGCAACCGCGTGGTGTTTTGTCAGGTTGGTCGGTGCGCTCGGCCGCGCGTGGTAGCCGGGCATCTCCAGTTGCGCAATCTCGGGCGTGTCCCGGAACCCGCCATCGGTGACGATGCCCCGGCAGCCGCGCGCCTGCAGGCGGGCTGCAAGGATGCACCCCGCGGAAGCCGCAGATGCATCCCCGCGGGAGTCGATCATGAAAACCGCGCCTGCCGGACACTCCTCAACGCCCTTGCGCTGGGCGTTGGCGGGATCCGCGAAAGAGTCCAGATGGTCGAGATCTTCGCGGGCGGGGATGTATCGCAGCGTATAGGCGATCCCGACCATGTTCGGTCCCGGACGCAGCCGATGGATCCCCTGCAGAAAGATGTTGCGCAAACCCCGCTTGAACATCACCGTCGTGAGCGTTGCCGTGCTGACATTCATGAACTTCAATTTCGTCTGATCGTCCAGACCCGTCATCCGGTTCTCCCCACCGCTCCAGTGCAAACAGGCACGTGTTTCTTCTTCGTGATGATTAAGCCCGCAAGGAAAACTTGTCAATTATTTGTAAAATCCAAAAGCGAAAATTTCGCAATGATAGCGTCTCGCACTTGTTTCTCCCTATAAGTTTCTGAACTCAATCGATTTTTCCGAGAATTGGTCATTCTGCGAAAGCGTTGCGTACGTCTGCGGGTCTCCCGGAACATGCCGTTTCAGGGCACTTTCCGCCGGTTTCAGTGCCCAATTTTTTTGTGCGCAGCTTATTTGTAAAAATTTGTGTTGATTTGTGTGGGTTGATTAAGATACCGATTGCAGTCGGTGATTTCCACGGTTCGAGACATGAGGCCGTGATCTCGGGCAGCAAGTGCAAAGGATGAATGAGACCGGAGGTGCGACTCCCGAAAGCATAGCGAAATCAGACTGTTTTCGTCTTTCTGTTCAGTCGGTGTCCCTGTGAGGCCAGCTGAGCTCACGGATCAGGCTTCAGATTTACTTTCGCTCGCTGCGTGATTTGGTCTGATTTGTAAACCGTGGCTGATCGGGCGTGACAAAACCGCTGTGGCAGGTTGCGGCCTAGTCCTCACTGCATACCCGGCGACGGCGAAAGAGACACATTCGGAGAGGGACAAGCGGCATCCGGGTGCGTCGGCGCGGGCTCCGTTTCCGCGAACCACATCCGGGGCGGTTTGGCTCACACGAGACCGGGCGTTCCGAAACAGACGACACTCAATGCTCTTAAAGGAGAAAACGAAAATGGATCTCAGCGGAAAAACAGCAATCGTCACGGGTGGGGGGCGCGACATCGGGCGCGCCTGTGTGCTTGCCCTGGCGAAGGCAGGGGCAAATGTTGCCATTAACTATTTCAGCAGCAGCAGCGGCGCAGACAGCGCGGTCGAAGAGATCGTCGCCGGCGGAGGCAAGGCCTTCGCTCTTCGGGGTGACATGACAAAACCGGAGGAAGTTCAAGCCCTCGTTGACAAAACAGTCAGTGAATTCGGTGGGTTAGACATCGTCATGCCGATTACGGGCGGCTTGATTGCCCGGAAGACCGTCACCGAGATTACGGCAGAGCACTGGCAAAATGTCTTCGATCTGAACGTTTCCTCCGCCTTTCTGCTTGTCCAGGCATCGTTGCCGCACATGAAACCGGGTGGGGCGATCGTGACAATGGCGTCGCAGGCTGCCCGTGACGGCGGCGGACCAGGTGCGCTTGCCTATGCAGCGTCCAAGGGCGCGGTCCTGACCATGACCCGCGGACTCGCCAAGGAGCTTGCGCCCGATATCCGCGTCAATTCCCTCTGTCCCGGCATGATCGACACCGACTTCCATAATGTTTTCACAAAGCCGGATGTCCGGAAGCACGTGGCCGGCGTCACGCCGCTGAAGCGCGAGGGAACGTCGGAAGAAGTCGCCAACCTCGCCGTCTTCCTGGCGTCCGATCAGGCCGCGTTCATGACCGGCGCCTGTGTCGATATCAATGGAGGCCTGCTGTTCTCCTGACGCCTTCCTCGGGCCGGCATACCCCGCCTTCCGGCAATCCGGGGCGGGGTTGTCACCTTGGGTTTCGAGCCGGGCTTACAAATCACATACTTCATTTTCCCGTTAAAATTCAATGTCTTGATCCAAAAAACGCCTAAAATTTGTTTAATTGATTTTTATACTTGTAAAAATTTGTAAAATAAATATCGTGAAGCCAGATCAACAGGGAGGTACCAATGATCCGTTTCAAGTCAATCAAAGCCGGTCTCATGCGCGGCTCCGTTCTGGCCGCTGTTCTCGCGGTCACCGCCGTGACCGCGGAGGCGCGCGACCTTCGTGGATGGAACATTCACGTGGAGGACTATCCCGTGTCACACGGCATGGAATCGTTCCTGAAGGAAGTCAGCGAAAAGACCGGAGGCGAGCTTTCCGGCAAGGTCTATCACAGCGGTGTCTTGGGCTCGCAGCCGGACGCGATCGAGCAGACACGCCTTGGCGTCATCGATTTCGGCGTCTTCAGCCTTGGGCCGATGGGCCAGGTCGTGCCGGAAGCAAACGTCGTCTCGCTGCCGTTCATCTTCAAGAGCATCCCGCAGATGTACGAACTGATGGACGGTGAAGCCGGTGCTGCACTGAGCAAGGGTCTGGAAGCGAAGGGGCTGGTGGCGCTCGGGTTCTATGACGCCGGTGCACGTTCGTTCTACACATCCGTCAAGGCGATCAACGAGCCTGCCGATGTCGGCGGTATGAAGATCCGCGTGATGAACAACGACCTGTTCGTCGGAATGGTGGATTCTCTCGGCGGCAACGCGACGCCGATGGCGTTTGCCGAGGTTTATCAGGCGATCAAGACCGGTGTCGTGGACGGGGCGGAAAACAACCCGCCGAGCTACGAATCCACCAACCACTTCGAAGTTGCGCAATACTACTCGCTGACACAGCACCTGATCATTCCCGAGTGCCTGTGCATGAGCAAGAAGACCTTCGACAGCCTCACGCCGGAACAGCAGGCGATTGTCAAGGAAGCCGGCCGCAACAGCACTGAGCTGCAGCGCAAGCTCTGGCAGGAGCGTGAAGCGGCCAGCATGGCCAAGGTCGCCGAGGGCGGCGTGACCGTGAACGAGATCGCCGACAAGGCGGCTTTCCAGGAAGCCATGGCACCGGTGTACGATCAGTTCCTGTCTCAGAACCCCGAGCTGAGCGAGCTCGTCGAAATCTTCAGAAACGCCAACTGATAACGCTGTGCACCGCGGGCCGCGCCATGCGCGGTCCGCAAACTCCCGGGGGGAAACAATGCCGCAGGGCGAGAATATTCTGGCGCGGCTGGAGCTGTCTCTGGTCTGGTTGAAGCGCCTGTGCGTGTTTGTGGGTTCGCTCGCACTTGTGGTCCTTGTGGCCACTTTCGGCTGGCTGGTCTTCGGGCGCTACGTCCTGAACGAGACACCCACCTGGGTCGAACAGCTCGCGCTGGTCCTGATCTGCTACATCACCTTTCTCGGGGCCGCCGTCGGTATCCACGAGCAGTCCCATCTCGGCGTTACCCTGGTGCGGGATGCCCTGCCGCCGAAAGCGCGTCAGCTGCTTCTGCTGATGACCGACCTCTGCCTGGCCGTGTTCGGCGGCGTCATGCTGGTGGCAAGCCTCGAACTCTTCCAGTTCGGCTGGTCGACGCTCCTGCCGATGCTCAATATCCCCGAAAGCATCCGAACCGCTTCTGCCGTCGCCTGCGGTGGACTGATGGTCATATTCGCAGGCGCAAGATTCATATTGCGAGGGCGCTCGGCCCTTCGCGGCGAGATCTACGAAAAAGAAGAGAGTAACTGAGATGGGTCTTGCAATTCTGCTGGGCGTCTTCGGCGTCAGCGTTCTCCTGGGCGTTCCCGTCGCCTTTGCAATGGGTATCTCGGCGGCCGCCGCCTTCTGGTATGAAGGCTTTCCGTTGCTGATCACGTTTCAGCGCACGATTTCGGGCATCACGCCGTTTTCGCTTCTGGCCATTCCCTTCTTCGTCTTTGCCGGCGAACTGATGCTGCATGGCGGGATCGCCGTTCGTCTCGTGCGCTTTGCGTCCTCCCTTGTCGGTCATGTCCGGGGCGGCCTGGCGTCGGTCAACATCTTCTCCAGCATGCTGTTCGGCGGAATATCCGGGTCGGCCATCGCCGACATTTCCGCGTTGGGATCGCTGCTGATCCCGGTGATGAAGGAAAAGGGCTACCGGCCGGACTATGCGGTCAACGTGACGGTGACATCGTCCATCGCCGGCATCGTCATTCCGCCCAGCCACAACATGATCATCTTCGTTGTGGCAGCCGGCGGCGGCGTTTCCATCTCGAAGCTGTTCCTTGCGGGCGTCATTCCCGGAATACTGATGTGCCTGTGTCTTGCCGTTGCGGCCTATTTCGTGGCCCTGAAACACAATTACGGATCCGAACCCTTCCCGGGCTGGAGCGTCGTCGTTCAAACGGCCGTCGGCGCGATCCCCGGACTGATCACGGCCGTGATTATCGTCGGCGGTGTCCTGTCAGGCGTGTTCACCGTGACGGAGTCTGGTGCCTTCGGCGCAATCTACGCACTGGTGCTGACGGCCGTGGCCTACCGGACGCTCGGCTGGAACGAGTTCGTTGTCTCCGTCACGTCCGCCTTGCGGACCACCGCCATGGTCATGATCCTGATCGGGTTCGCCAGTTCGTTCGCCTACCTTCTGGCGCTTTATCAGGTTCCGGCCAAGCTCAGCGACTTCCTGCTCGGCATCTCGGAACAGAAGATCGTCATACTTCTCATGATCAACCTGATGCTGCTTGCGCTCGGCATGATCATGGACATGGCCGCGCTGATCCTGATCTGCACACCGATCTTCCTGCCGATCGCGCGGGAACTCGGCATGGATCCCGTCCAGTTCGGCATCATGCTGCTGGTCAATCTGGGTCTCGGCCTGTGCACGCCACCGGTCGGCACATGCCTCTTCGTCGGGTGCGCGGTCGGCAAGATAAAAATCGAGGAAGCGCTGAAATCGATCTGGCCCTTCTATCTCGCCCTGCTGGCCGCTCTGCTGCTGGTCACCTATGTGCCGGCAATCTCCATGTTCCTGCCGTCGCTGTTCGAGTAGCGATTTGTTTCCCGATCAGGCGTTTCGAGCAAATGCCTGATCGCTCCTCAAGGCGGGTCACGTGGCGAGTTTCTGCTTCGTGTTCGGACCGACAATGCCGTCGGCAACAAGCTGGTTCCGGTGCTGGTAACCGGTCACCCCGGCATATGTCTTCGGACCGAAGATGCCGTCGGCTGCGAGGCTTTCGACGCCCGGAAGCGCCTTGTGGTTCAACAGGTTCTGAAGGGCGGCGACATCGTCACCCGTGTTGCCGGTCTTGAGATACTGCTTGCCCGCCTTCAGCTTGGCGATCTCTTCTTTCAGCCACTTGATGAGATCGTCCTGACCGAACGGGAAAAGGATGGGCCGGAATGTCGCCTCGGAATCCTTGAAGTTCTTCGCCATGTGCAGTCCCTTGATGATTTCATTCGGGTCGTGACCCTGGTGAAAGAACTGCAAGTGCTTTTCGCAATCCAGCCAGCCGTTGATGATTGCGATCCGCTCGGCGACCGTCAGCGGAGAGGGGCCCTTGTAGTAGACGCCCCCATAGACATAGAGCGCGTCACGCTTGTCCTGCTTTCGCGCATAATAGTTGTGTCTCAACGCAGCGGACACGACCTGGACGGACTGATTGTCCGTCAGGCTGCCGAGAAGTTTGGTCTTGTTGCCGACCTTTGCCCTCTTGGGAAGGTTGGCGACATAGTAGCCGTGTTTTTTTGCCTGCTCGGTCTCGAACTTGTAGAACTCCGAGGGTTCGACCTGGCCGAAACCCCACGCAGTACCGGCGCCTTCCTGCTCCTGGTTGTTGAAGAAGGATTCCTCCCAACAGATGGCGATCAGCAATTCCCAGCTGAAAACGTAACCGATGCCATGGTTGCTCGCGATGAGCGCTTTCATTTCGTCATATGATTTTCCTGGAAGCTTGGGCATGTGGCTCTCCGACAAAAATGCATAAATAAAGTCCTGTAAAAATACGGGTGACGTAAGGTTATCACATTTGCGGAGGAGGCGCAGTCGTTTCGGGGAATTGCAATCAACGCAATGGGTTGATGGTCGTGTGAATGTCAGCCCTCATCCTGAGGAAGGCCGAAGGCCTGTCTCGAAGGATCGGTGGTTCGGCCTCATCACGCGGCCCATCCTTCGAGGCTTCGCTTTGCTACGCGCCTCAGGATGAGGAGCAGTTGAGAGAAGCTCCGTCATATATATCTGTTCTGGCCAGACCAGCGCGTTGTTGGCGGTTAGGGACCCGTGCACCTAGTCGGTGCACAGGTGACAGGCGACCCTTGCTTTTTCCGTACCGAATTCCCTGACTTCGGGGCGTTCCCTTCGGCAGATGTCTTCCGTCAACGTGCATCTCGGATGGAAGCTGCAGCCGCTTGGCTTGTTGATCGGATCGGGGATTTCGCCCTTCACGATCTCGGCGGTCCGGCCGAACGCGTCGATATGGGGGGCGGCGTCCATGAGCATGCGCGTGTAGGGGTGCCGCGGCTTGTCGAACAGCGTGTCCCTGTCGGCCACTTCGACGAGGCGGCCCAGATAAAGCACGCCGATTTCGTCCGCCATGTAGCGTATGATGGAGAGGTCGTGGCTGATGAACAAATAGGTCAGGCCGAGTTCGCGCTGCAGGGCCTTCATCAGGTTCAGCACTTGGCTCTGCACGGAGACATCAAGCGCCGATGTCGGCTCGTCGCAGACAATGAACTCCGGATTGGAGGCGAGGGCGCGGGCGATCGCAATACGCTGGCGCTGGCCGCCGGAAAACTCATGCGGGAATTTTTCGCCATCCGATTTCGCAAGGCCGACCTGGTCGAGCAGTTCCGCGACACGCCCGTCCACTTCGGAGGCGGGAAGCAGATCGAACGCCCGGATCGGCTCACCGATGATATGCCGCACGCGCCAGCGCGGGTTCAGCGACGCATAGGGGCTCTGGAAGATCATCTGGATGCGCCGGCGCATCGCCATCTTCTTCTTCTCGCTGGAGATGGAAAAGAAGTCCTCGCCATCGATCAGCACCTGGCCGCTGGTCGGTTTCTGCAAGCCGACGATCATGCGCCCGATGGTGGACTTGCCCGAGCCGCTCTCGCCCACAAGCGCGAAGGTCTTGCCTTTCGGAATGTCGAAGTCGACCGTGTCGACGGCGGTCAGGTATTGCTTGGCCTCGAGCGCGAGCATCCTGTTGAGCCAGGGCTTGGACACGTCAAAAACCGCGCCGAGCTGCCGCGCACTGATCAAGGGTGTTTCACCGGTCATTCGGAGACTCCGGAGATCTCTTTTGTTTCTGGATTGACGGCCGGGTCGTAGAGCCAGCAGGCGACCTCGCTGCCATCGACCGGTTCAAGGACCGGAATGTCCTTGAAGCACACGGAGAAGGCCTTTTCGCACCGGGGATTGAAGGCACAGCCTTTCGGGATGGCGCGCAGGTTCGGCATCGATCCGGGGATCTGGCTGAGGGCGTGCATGGTGCCTGTCGTTGACGGCGTGGATGCCATGAGCCCCTTGGTATAGGGATGCGACGGGGTGCTCAGCACGTTGCGCGTCGGGCCGATCTCGGCGATGCGTCCGGCATAGAGAACCGCGACACGATCCGTCGATTCAGCGATGACACCCATGTCGTGCGTGATCAGGATCACGGCCGTACCGCGCTCCCGGCACAGCTTCTTGAGCAGCGCCATGATCTGCGCCTGCACGGAGACGTCGAGCGCGGTGGTCGGTTCGTCCGCAATGATCAGTTCCGGTTCGGCAGCAAGCGCCAGCGAAATGACGACGCGCTGGCGCATGCCGCCGGAGAACTGGTGCGGATAAGCGTCGATGCGGGTCGCGGCCGCCGGAATTCCGACTTCCTCCAGCAGCGCGATGGCCCGGTCGCGCGCCTCGCCGGATGACACGGGAAGGTGCGTGCGGATTGTCTGGATCAGCTGCTGTCCGACGGTCATCAGCGGATTGAGGCTGGTCAGCGGATCCTGGAAGACCATCGCGATACGTTTGCCGCGGATCCGGCGCAGGCGGTCTTCGGGCAGATTGTCGATCCGCTCGCCATCGAGGGCAATCTCACCGCCGCTGATCCGCCCCGGGCGGTCAATGAGCCCGATGATCGCCGATCCGCACATGGACTTGCCGGCGCCGGATTCGCCCACCAGGCCAAGAATTTCGCCGGCGCGGACTTCGAACCCGACCCGGTCCACGGGCCGGAGCATGCCGCTGCGGGTCGGAAACTCGACGATGAGATCTGAAACTTTGAGAAGAGGAGTATCGGACACGGGTCTATCGCAGTTTTGGGTTCAGGATGTCACGCAGCCAGTCGCCGAAGAGGTTGACGGACAGAGCCAGTGCCAGAAGGGTGAGCGAGGGAAACAGCAGGATCCACCATTCGCCGGACAGGATGTACTGCCGGCCGACATTGATCAGCGTTCCGAGCGAGGGTTCGGTCTTGGGCGCGCCCACGCCGAGGAAACTCAGCGTCGCTTCCGCGATGATCGCCAGCGCGAGACTGATCGTGGCGATGACGAGGATCGGGCCGGTGACGTTCGGCAGAATGTGCCGGAGCATGATGCTCCAGCGGGTCAGTCCGATCAGGTTGCCCGCCTGCACGTATTCCTTCTGGCGTTCGACCATGGTTGCGCCGCGCACGGTGCGGGCAAACTGGACCCATTCCGACAGGCCGATCGAGATGATCAGCACCCAGATTGCCATTTCATCCCTGAGATCGGGCGGTATGAGGCCCTTGCCGATTCCGTAGAGCAGCATGGCGACCATGATGGACGGGAAGGTCATCTGGATGTCGGCGATGCGCATGATGATGCCGTCGAGCCAGCCGCCGGCATAGCCGGACAGGAGCCCGAGCACCACGCCGAGGGTCATGGCGAAGAGAACGGCGACAACCCCGACGAACAGGGAAATGCGCAGACCGAAAAGGATCGTCGACAGCACGTCGCGGCCCTGGTCGTCCGTTCCCAGGAGAAAATAGTCTCCGGTGAACTCGTTCGCCGACATCGGCTTGGTGAAGCCGTTCATCAGGTTGAGACTCGCCGGGTCGAAGGGAGTGTACGGCGAGATGAGCGGGGAGAGCACCGCGCCCAGCACAAGCAGCAGGAAGGTCAGCGACGACACGATGATGACCGGCGACGACTTGTAGGAATGCCATATGTCCGAGTTCATCCAGCGCTGCCACGTGGACGTGGCGGCCGCTTCGTTGAATTCGGGCCGAGCCGAGGCTCCCTTGGGGGTCTGGATGTCCATGAGCGGCTTGTCCTCAGTTATTGCTCACGCTCAGGCGCGGATCGATCGTGAAGTAGAGCAGGTCGACGATCAGGTTGATGGTCACGAAGATCACCGCAACGAGAAGCAGGTAGGCCGACATGACGGGGATGTCGACAAAGCTTACGGCGTTGATGAACAGGAGCCCCACGCCGGGCCACTGGAACACGCTTTCGGTGATGATCGCGAAGGCGACGATCGATCCGAATTGCAGGCCCGTGACGGTGATCACGGGGACGAGCGTGTTTTTCATGGCATGGCCGAAATTGACGGTTTTCTGGCTGAGGCCGCGTGCACGCGCAAAGCGGATGTAATCCGTCCTCAGCACCTCGAGCATTTCCGACCGCACGAGACGCATGATCAGTGTCATCTGGTAGAGCCCGAGCGTGACTGCGGGCAGGATCATCGACTTGAAGCCGTTCCAGGTCAGGATGGCCAGATCAACGCCGAAAAGACTTCGTGTTTCGCCTCGCCCGAATGCGGGCAGCCAGCCGAGATTGACCGCAAAGAGCCAGATCAGGAAAACGCCGATCAGGAATGTCGGCAGGGACACTCCGACCAGCGATGCCGTCATGATGAAATTGGCCACTACTCCGTCCCGCCGGATCGCCGTGTAGACGCCCAGTACGAAGCCGAGGGATATGGCGATCACGCCGGACAGGAGCGCAAGTTCAAGCGTTGCCGGCAGCCGGTCGAGGATGAGCTCTCCAACCGGAAGTCCAGCGCGGTAGGACACGCCGAAGTCTCCGGAAAGCGCACGCTGCAAAAATCGGAAGTACTGGACGATTATCGGATCGTTCAAGCCGAGCCGCTCTTCCAGTTCGGCCTTGTCGGCCAGGGTCGCTTCCTGCCCCAGCATGTTCTCGACCGGGTCGCCCATGAACTTGAACATGGCGAATGAAATGAAACCAACTGCCATCAGGACAAGCAGGGCCTGTCCCAGACGTCGTATGATGAAAGCAAGCATTTTTTAAACGCCAATCAAAACCCAGTGCGTCCGCGGCTTTCGCCTTCAGGTCTTGCCCCGACGGTTCTCCCTCGTTCCCGAGAACCAGCGGTTCCAGCACTTTCTGCCCCGGCAGCGGAACTGCCCCTCGCTGCGGAGCAACCGGCCGGCAATCGGCCCGGCACCGGTGGCGCGCAGTTTAACCAAAACAGCCACCGTGCCCGCTGCCGAGGCAGCAGGCACGATGGCTTGCGTTCAAGACTTACTTCTTGAAGGTCAGGAACTTGAAGTGCGGCTGGTCTTCCGGCTGCACCGGAAAGTCAACGTTGTCCTTCATGCCCCAGTTGAGAACCTGGTTATGGATCGGCAGGTACAGGGTTTCAGCCTTCGCCGTATCCCAGATTTCGCCGATCGTGGCGTTGCGGACTTCCGCATCCGTTTCCGAGGCCAGGCTCTGGATCTTGGCATCAATGCCGGCATCGGAATAACCCGTCCCGTTCCACGAGCCGTACTTGTCGGTGGTCGTGTGAACCAGGAAGTTGAAGATGTACTCCGAGTCAAAGGTCGGAACACCCCAGCCGAGCATGTAGAAATCGGTTTCCCGGTTCGTGATCAGCGGGAAGTGCTGGGCTTTCGGCTTGGCGTCAAGGTTCACCTTGATACCGATCTGACCGAGCATGCCGACGGCGGCCTGACAGATCGCCTCATCATTGATGTAGCGGTCGTTCGGGCAGTTGAGCGTCAGACCGAAGCCATCGCCGTAACCGGCCTCTTCCATCAGGGCCTTCGCCTTGGCGACGTCGTATTCCGGATAGGCGTCGAGCGCTTCTGTCCAGCCGTTGACGAACGGAGGCATGATCACACCGGTCGGGGCTGACTGCTCGCGCATCACGACCTTCTTGATGGCGTCGCGGTTGATGGCAATGTTCATTGCCTCACGGACGCGTTTGTCGGCGAGCGGGTTCTTGCCGTCGACGGTGTCGGATGCCAGATCGTCGGCACCGAGATTCATGCCGAAGAAGATCGTCCGGTTCTGCGGCGCCGTGTTCAGCTTGAGGCCGTCGGTTTCTCCAACGCGCGCCAGATCCTGCACAGGAACGTCCTGAATGAGGTCAACCTCACCGGACAGGAGTGCCGCCACGCGGGTCGCGCCTTCCTGAATGGGCGTATAAATGATTTCGGTGACTTCCATCGGGAACTCACCCTTGCCCCAGTAGTTTTCGTTCTGTTTCAGGACCGTCTTGGAATCCTGCTTGCGGCTGTCCAGCACGAATGCGCCGGTGCCGTTGACGGAACGCACACACGGGTTGTCGCCGCCATTGGCAATATCCTGCGGTGCTTCGCAACCGTTTTCGAGCGTCCAGTCCGCATCCATGATGAAGAGGTTGGTCAGGTTGTTCGGCAGCAGGGGGTTCGGACCGGTGGTCTCGATCTGCACCGTGAGGTCGTCAACCTTGCGCACGTCCTTGACGGACGCCAGCAGTTCTTTCATCGCGGAGGTCGGCATCATCGCGCGCTTGAGCGAGAAGACGACGTCATCGGCGGTGAAGTCCTGGCCGCCATGGAACTTGACGCCTTCACGCAGCTTGAATTCCCAGACGTTCGGATCTTCGGTCGGCTCCCAGCTGGTTGCGAGGGCCGGGATGATCTTGGCTTCCATGTCGCGCTGCAGGAGCGGCTCGTACATCTGGTGTGCAAGAGCGTGGGTCGGGCCTTCGTTCTGGGCGTGCGGGTCGAGCGTCAGCGAGTCACCCGCGCGCGCCCAGCGAAGTGTTTCAGCATTGGCTGCGCTGAGGCCGGCACAAAGCGCCAGGCTCGCGGCTGTCAGCTTCAGGAATGTCTTTGTCATAATGTTCCCCTTTGTTTGAACCGGGGCCGGTTGTCCGGCGCGATCTTATAGTGATCCCCAGCTGGCTTTTAAGGATGTTTGCGCAGCCGCATCTGCTGGAGTGAAACAGAATGCAACCCAAGCTGCGCTATCCTGACCGGTAACAGACCGCTCCGGCCTACCGGAGTCAAGGGGTATCTGGAAAAGGCGCGCCGGTTCCGGAAAGGTGTCGTTACGGCAGGGATTCCGGCGCTTCTGAGCGGATGGATCTGCGGCCAAGCGGTTCAGGTTTCAGGTGACTTAGCGTTCACAAAGGCGTTCAACGATTGAACGGCTCTGCCTGATGTCTCGAAACCGGTCCGAAATCGCGGCAACCTGCTTCTCGCCAAACGCTGAAACAGGTAAAAAAACTGGTGGTTTTTCGTTCTGGTTTAGGCGGTTAGGTGCAAGCGGGGTCCCTTGGAAACCTCTGGAGGTGACCCGTCTGCAAGGGGTGTCTAAACACTGCTGCGTCTCTTCGGCTTCCGTTGACATCAGACACTGTCGAGTGCGGAAAACGGAATCGGATCATCGGGTGGCGTTCCAGGTTCCTGCAATGCGAGATGCCACCAGCCGACGTCGCACCATCGACCGTTCTTGAAGCCGACACCCCGATAGATGCCGACAGGCTGGAAACCCATGGCTTCATGGATGCCGACGCTTGCTTCGTTCGGCAGCGTTATGCCGGCATAGGCGGCGGCAAAACCCTGCCGAACGAGGATATCGAACAGGGCCTTGTAAAGGCGGCGTCCGATGCCACGGCGCTGCGCTTGGGGCGCCATGTAGATGGTTACATCGCAGGACCATTGATAGGCCGCGCGCTGCCGGTGCTTTCCGGCATAGGCATAACCGAGGATGTCGCCGTCTTCCTCGTGAACCAGCCACGGGAAAGTCCCGGTGGTCGACGCCACCCGGCGAGCCATTTCCTCCGCCGTCGGGCATTCCGTCTCGAACGAGATGACGGTGTCCCGGACGTATGGCGCATAGATTTCAGCGAGGATGTCACCATCTTGCGGGGTCGCGGTGCGAATGGTCATTTCAGGAAAATCCCGGAGGTCCGGAGGGCGTTTCAAGTAGGGGTGCGGATTGGTCGTGCCGAACCGGTATGCACATAGCAATACATCTAGTCTTCAGATGTCCAGAACGGAACCCCTTTCGACGATCTGCCCTTCGAGCAGAGCCGGCTGAAGCGCGATGTTCCTGTCCAGCAAATCCATCAACTGCAGCGCAACCGAGCGCCCCATTTGCCTGGCGGGAAGATTCGTGGTGGTCAGCGGGGGGACGATTTCGGTGGACCAGTCCAGATTGTCGAACCCCATGACCGACATGTCCCCGGGGATCGAGAGGCCTGCGTCGGCAAGTCCGAAATAGGCACCGAGTGCCAGGACATCGCTGAGGCACAGGATCGCGGTGACTTTCGTGTCCCGTTCCAGAAGCGTCTGAACGGCCTGTTTGCCCCCGGAGGCGTCCAGGCTGGTCTCGAAAAAGGTGACAGTCATCGTGTCATCGCAGGCCTTGCGGGCGCCCTCGACACGTGCGGAAATCCTGTCGCTCGATCCGACCGGGCCATGGACAACGGCAATCCTGGAATGACCTTTCGATTTCAGGTAGGTGAGGGCGGCGTGGGCGAGACCGGCATTGTCATAACCTATCATGGGCGTGGAAATTGCGGGATCCCATACGGAAGTAAACACGTAGGGGATGTTTCTGCCTTCAAGCAGTTCGTAAAGCTCCCGGCTGTGCCTGGCGCCGCTCAAAATGAAGGCTTCGGACCCCATTCCCAGAAGCTTGCGCGCTTCCTTGAATTCCCTTTCCTCGTCACCGTTGGAGATCGCCAGAACGAGGGAATACTGCCTCTCGGACAGGGTCTCTTCGATGGCCGAAATGAACTTGGCATAAATGGAATACTCGATGTTCGGAATGATTGTGGCGACCGTTTTCGTCTTGTTCGTCGACAGCGAGCGCGCCGCTGCATTGGGAAAGTAGTTCAGCTTTTTGCACGCGGCTTCAACGCGTTGGCGGGTTTCTTCGGTGACTTTTGCAGACCCGTTCATCACCCTGGAGATGGTGGCGATCGAAAGCCCTGTTTCCCGCGCCACATCCCGTATCTTGCCGATTCTTTTTTCCAAGCGCTGTTCCATCCCATCCTGTGATGAAAAGTTAGCCTTGACAATATCTCGTTTCAAGTTGTTTTATGTAACCGGTTTCATTAGAGCTGACGGAGGCGCAAGCCTCTTTTTGATTGGCGATAATGAAACCGGTTATATCGCGTAAACCAGGACCGGACGACTTCGAGGGAGAAGGTCGCAGGGAATGAGAGCCGAGACCGACCACAGCGCTATCCGTCAGGTCTACCGTGGCCTGAAAGAGCCGGTGTTTTTCCAGCTTCAGGTTGACTGGGGCTGCGTCGGCACAGTCGATGTTCCGGCAGGAGCCCTGATTTCCGTAACGAACGTGGACGGCGGTGGACGGCTTCTGCTGACGGCGCGCGGACCTGAAGACAGACATTTCACGACACGGCCACTCGACGTTCCGGCCCCCGTCGGCGTTCAGGAATATCCGGGCGTGTTCGACCGTGACATGCTGGCATCGCTCGCCGCCGCACGGGGGAGCAGTCTCGACCTTGCCAGCTTCCATTCGATCTTCGACGGCAGCTCTTTGCCCGGCGACCAGTTTGTCACCAGAGCGCTGGAGGAGACGAGCCTCTATGTCATCGCACCCATGGACGACGACTATGTTGCAGGCGGTGGCGGGTCCAGTTTCACGGTCAGGATCAAACCGCCTGAAGGACGTTCACAGGACAGCTGGCTGCCGCCGCCGCTCGGCAAGATCCGGGACGAATGGCGCGTCGGGCGCGGCTCCGCCAAGGCCTATGAAGTCAAGAAGGGCCAGTTCATCCAGATCATCGATGTCGAAGGACAGCAGTGTTCCGATTTCATGGCAATGTGCGCCAGAAACCTGGAGGCCGGGCGTGAGCGCTATATCGATTCCACCGTTTCACGCACAAAGACGCACAGCGCCTATCCGCTGCCGGGCCTGTTCGACAAATTCTACGATCAGGACATCAATCCGCTCCTTTCCGTGCGCCAGGACACGGTCGGCAGGCATGACACGTTCGCGCTTGCCTGCACGGCCAACGGCTATGAAGAGCGCGGGTTCCCCGGGCACCTGAACTGTTCGGACAATATCAGCGCCGTATTCTCTCCCTTCGGGATCGGCAAGCGCGCGGCGTGGCCCGCGATCAATTTTTTCTTCAACTCCTGGATCGACTGGTCGGCGCACGGGCTTGTCAGCGACGAGGCCTGGTCACGGCCGGGTGACTTCGTGGCGATGCAGGCCTTGACCGATCTCGTCTGTGTTTCAACGGCCTGTCCGGACGACATCGATCCGATCAACGGCTGGAACCCGACGGATGTTCACGTCAGGATCTATGAGGAGGACACCTCGATCTCACACTCGGTTTCGTGGCGTTCGCAGCCCGAGGATAGCGGGAAACTGACCCGTCATTCCGCCTTTCATCCGCGCACGTCGCAATTGACCAGCCGCTTCGTCGCATCACGTGATCTCTGGGTGCCTGCGCGTTTCGACGGGACCGGCGCCATCGAAGAATACTGGGCCTGCAAGAACGCGGCGACCCTCCAGGACATGTCGGGTCTTTACAAGTTCGATGTCGTCGGACCTGACGCCGAGGCCTTGCTCCAGACCTGCCTGACGCGGGACGTTTCGAAGCTGTCGCTACATCGCGGTTTCTACGCGCTCGTCTGCGATGAGCGCGGCAGCGTTCTGGATGACGGGACGCTCTTCCGCATCGAGCAACATGCCTTCCGCTGGTGTTGCGGCTCGCAGAACTCGGCGCTGCATCTGCGCGAACAGGCGGAGGCGTTGTCCCTCAATGCCAGGGTGCTGTCACCGGGCAACCGGCTCGTCAATCTCGCAATCCAGGGGCCGAAGTCCCGGGACATCCTGCGCGACCTGGTGGTGACGCAAGCGACGCGTCCGGCGCTCGATGCGCTGAAATGGTTCGGCTTCACCATCGGACGCCTTGCTGAGCAAAACGGTCCGTCGGTCATGGTGAGCCGGTCCGGTTTCACCGGCGAGCTTGGTTACGAAATCTTCTGCGACCAGGATGACGCACTGACTGTCTGGGATCTCGTGATGGAGGCCGGTGCCCCGCACGGGCTGGTACCCATGGGCTCCGAAGCCCTGGCCATGCTGCGGATCGAGGCCGGCCTCATGGTCGCCGGGGCGGAATTCGGACCGGACAGTGACGCGTTTGAATCCGGTCTGGGCTTCGCCGTCGATTTCAAGAAAAGAGACTTCATCGGACGTGCCGCGCTCGAGCGCAATGCCACGGCGCCGCGCCGCAAGCTGGTCGGTCTGACATTCACGGGAAGCGAGGCTCCGGTGCACGGGGACCGGATCTTTGCCGGCCGGGAACAGGTCGGCGTGGTCACGAGCGGAACCTATTCGCCGGAACTGGGACATGCGATCGCCATGGCCAGGATCGCGGTCGAAAACACCGAGGCCGGCGGTACTCTGGAGGCAGGCAAACTGGACGGGCACATGAAGCGGCTGCCGTGCACCGTGGTCGACCTGCCGTTCCTCGATCCGAAACGGGAGAAGGCGCGCGCGTGACTGGGACAGCAAAAGAAGGCGTGGTCGTCACGCAGAACGTCTGGAAGATCTTCGGCCCGCCGCTTCGTGACCCGCCGCTCTCCGGTGGCCCGGTCAGACTTCTTTGAGCGCCAGAACGCGCAACGGGCTGCCCGTCCCGTTTCTGATTTTCAGGGGAGGGGTCACCAGCATTGCGCCGGTGGCCGGAAGCCTGTCGAGATTGCGCAGGCACTGCAACCCGTATTTGCCTGCACCATGCAGGTAGAAGTGCGCTGGATAGGGTGGCGTGTAGTGCGAGCCCTGACCGGCATCCGTGCCGATCGTCTCCGTGCCGAAGCCGAGGATGTCGCGTTCATCGACCAGGAAGCGGACTGCTTCCGGTGTCGGCCCGGGCGAATGGGGACCGTCGTCGCGCATGTTCAGATAGGCCGCCCCGCTGCGGTGGGACCAGTCCGTGCGCATGAGGACCCAGCAGCCCTCTGGGATGCGCCCATGAGTGCGCTCCCATTCAAGCAGAATGTCCGGTGTCAGCTCGAAGTCGTCGTTCCCGGCTGCGCCCTTGGAACAATCGATGACGACGGCGGGGGCCATGAGGTTACCGGCGGGGATTTCGTCGACGGAGCCGTTGGCAACGTCGCGGCCGCTGACCCAGTGGCTGGGCGCGTCAAAATGCGTCCCGGTGTGCTCCGACATGGATATGTTGTGCCATTTCCAGGCGGGCCCCCTGTGGTCGTAGCAGCTCACCTCTTCCATGCGGAACCGCGCGCACTGGCCGAATTCGGGCGGAAGAACGATCACGGGGAAGTCCGGGTCGAGGGTGTGGGTCAGATCGACAATCTCGATCGATCCGCCGGTGAGCGCATCGGCCAGGTTTTCCAGCAGTGTCATGAGCGGAACCCCGTCAATTCCCTTTCCTGTATTTTCGGTGAGGCGCGGAAGCGTTCGATCACGTCCCTGGCGACGTCGCCGCAATAGACGTCTTCCAGACCGTCGACGAGGCCCTGCACGATGCTTCCGGCAAGCACCTTTGCGGGCACTTTCGGAGGCGGAAGCTCCTGGTGCCAGTCGTCATCCGTCGGTCCGATAAAGACATTCAGGACGCGAAGCCCGGATGTCCGGAAATCGGCGCGCATGTTCTGGCTGAGCGACAAAGCGGCTGCGTTCGAGGCCGAGAAACAGCCATAATCCGGAAAGTTGGCGATGGCATAGGCGGAGAGAATGTTCACCCAGGCGACCGCCGAATTGGTGCCATCGGCGGTGCGTGCACACATGGCCGGACCGAAGGCCTGCGCGAGACGCATCAGGCCCAGGTAGTTCACGTCCATCTCGTTTTGCGCAAACACGGTATCGCTCCGCGTCATAAGACCGCCGGGCCGGACGTATCTGGCATTGTTGATCAGGATATCGGTCTTGCCGCCAAGTTCCGCGGCCAGCTCCTCGACCGACTTGCCGTCGGTGACATCGAGGGGCAGTATCTCGACCCCCGGGACAGCCATGATTTCGTCGTGATAGCGGCTTGGCCGCCAGTCTTCGGAGAGCCCGACAAAGACCTTTTCCGCTCCGGCCGATTTCAAGGCGCTGACGATCGCCGGTGTGTTCGGATTGCGCGCGTCGGTTATGAGCACGCGGCGGTGCCTGGGCGTACAGCTCGTTTCGCGAAGCCGCGGATCATCTTCCATAAAAGGTGTCTCCTTCACCGGCAGTGCCATCATGACACCCTGGCCGGATCTATCCAATTTGATCGCAAGCCTGACATCTGCGCTCTCAGCGACGTCGCCGTGCACATGACATATGACGGACGGGCCGACGTCCAGCTTGACCGTCCCGACGCGCACCGGCAATTGCCTGCGAAAGTAGAGATCCGTCGTGGCGCGCACCTGCGTCTCCGCGATCAGCTTTCCGTCCGGAGAAACGTCCTGCCAGTCGAGATCGACCGACAGGCATTTGCAGCAGGCATCGCGTGGCGGGTATTGGACAGCACCGCAGGCGCCGCAGACCTGCAGCATGAAGCGTCCCTCCGCTGCCGCTGCGGCCAGACCAAGAGCCGCCCTGCTGCGCTGCTGCGGCGGTGTCTGCGGGACACCGGTCCGCCGTTGCGGGTTCTTCTTCCCCGGAGGGGCGATCGGTTCGCTCATGCGCTTCCCCCCTCTATGATCGCCGCACCGGAACAGACGCCGCGGTCGTAGTTGATCACGCCGAAGCCGGAAACCATGGCACGGGATGCGCCTGGAACCTGCGTCGGTCCGGCCTTGCCCATGACCTGGCGGATGGCCTCGACAAGGCCGATATAACCGCCTGCGGCCCCGGCCTGTCCGGCGGAGAGCTGGCCGCCGGAGGTGTTGTGCGGGAAGTCTCCCGAAATCGTCAGGTCGCGGTCCTGCACGAACTGGCTGCCTTCGCCCTTCTTGCAGAACCCCAGATCCTCGAACTGCATCATCGAGATCACCGGATAGTCGTCATAAGTCTGCAGGAGGTCGATGTCGGAGGGGCCGCATTTGGCCATGCCGTACAGGTCGTCGATATCCATTGCCCAGCCACCCCGGAGCTGGATGGGATCGTCGGCGAAGGCATTGTGCCGCTCGATCGTTCCGGCAATCACCGCGAAGGGCAAATCCCGCCGCCGGGCTTCCTCGACGGTCATGACCAGGAAGGCCTCCGACCCGGCGCAGGGCATGACACAGTCGAACAGCGCGATCGGATCGGAGATCGGCCGTGCGTTCAGATATTGATCGAGCGTGAGCGGTTTTTTCATGAGCGCTTTTGGATTACGCAAGGCGTTGTCGCGCTGTGCGACACAGATCCGGCCGAAATCCTCGCGGGTTGCCCCATAGTCCTTCATGTAGCGGTCCGTCAGGAGCGCGAAATTGGCATTCGGGCCGCCAAACCCGTAGGGATAGGCGGCATCCTGGGAGAACCGGCTAAAGCTCGACAGAAGGTTCCGGAACGAGTCGATATGATTTGTGTCACCGGCGACGCAGGCCACAATATCGGCGTCGCCCGCCTGAACGGCCCTGGCTGCGCGCCGAAGCGCCACGATGCCGGAGGCACCTCCCATCGGGACATGATCGAGCCAGCGGGGACAAAGGCCCAGATGCTGGGTCAGGCCAACGGCATTGTCGGGGAACAGGGTGAAACTCGAAACGGCAAATCCGTCAATATCGCCCGGTCTCAGTCCTGCCTGATCGAGGCTTTGCTTGAGCGCGCGCGCAATCCACCAGTGCGCTGTTTCAACCGAAAAGCGCTGGTAGGGAACGGTCGCGGGAGAGACAACTGCGACCCCTTCGTAGCCAAGGCGCGTCCGGCTCATGAAACCTGTCTTTTCTTGAGATGCACCAGATTGATTGTCGATGATTTTTCCAGGTGATGCAAAGCAAGCGCCTTCAGCTCCGCGCGCTGAATTTTCTGGGTCGATGTCAGGGGCAGGCTGTCCACGAAGGCAATATATCCCGGCACCTTGTAATAGGCCATCTGGCCGAGGGCCCAGCGGGTGATCGCTTCAGCCGTTTCAGGCCCGGGATCCCGGACTGTCAGACAGGCAAAGACCTCGTCGCCGCGAATTGGGTCCGGCACGGGTGCGACGCCTGCGGCCGTAACGTCGGGATGACGCATGAGCACACTCTCGACGTCCACGGCGGCGATGTTTTCACCCGACCGGCGAATGACGTTCTTCCGGCGGTCGACAAAAAACAGGAAGCCGTTCGCTTCCTGCCGCACGACGTCACCGGTGTGAAACCAGCCATCCTTCCAGGCGTTTTCGGTGGCCTCAGGGTCCTTGTAGTACTCGCGGAAAAATCCCCGCCCCGGTTCGGGTCCTTTTCGCCGGACAAGCAGTTCCCCCGGTTCGCCTTCCGGAACATCGCTCCCGGTTTCGTCGACGAGACGGACTTCCAGCCAGTCCGGCAGGCGGCCGAGCGCGGCCTTGCCGACAAGCCGGTCCGGCTGGTTGTTCATGATAACCGCACCGGCGCCGGTTTCCGTCATTGCCCAGCCTTCGCTCAGGGGAAAGCCGAAGCGCTTTTCGAACGGTGCGTGGAGCTTGGGATCGACACCGGCACCGAAGCCGAAACGCACAGTGTGGTTTCGGTCGTTCTCACCTGGTGGCATTTCCATCAGGATGGACGGCATCACGCCAAGATAGTGCAGGCACGTTGCCCGGCTGTCGCGCACACTCTGCCACCAGGTCCGCGGGTGGAACCTGTCCAGGGCCGTCAGGCATCCGCCGACACGCAGCATCGCCATGAAGGAATAGGCCATGGCGTTCATGTGGAAAATCGGCAGGGGCGTGATCATGCGTTCGCCGTCTTCGCCGAGGTCTGCAATTCCGCCCAGATCCGCGTAAAACTCCGCGACTTCCGAAAAATAGGAATTGTCGAGAACACAGCCCTTGGGCTTGCCCGTGGTGCCGGACGTATAAAGCACTGCCGCTTCCCGGTCGTCTCCATTCTCAGAGAGGCGTGCCGTGACCGCGTCCTTGCGCGGGGAGGGGATTGCGCCATCCGCTGCTACGACACCTGCGTCGATGCCGCTTTCCCCAACAGCGGAGCGGAGCGCTTCGAGCCGGTCCGGTACGGCGATGATCAGTGCCGGTTCCGCATGGCCGATCAGGTATTCCAGTTCGCTGGCGCGCAGATCGGGATTGATCGGCACAACCGACGCCCGCAGGCTGTTGAGCGCAAGCCAGATCAGGAAGTAGTCCGGCCGGTTTTCCAGAAGCAGGGCGACGCGCATGCCTTCGCCTATACCGGCCTGTTGCAAGCGGGTGGCGTGGTCGTTCACGCGGCGCATTGCTTCGGTGTAGGTAATTTCGCCGGAGGGGATTGCGTAGGCCTCTGCCGTCTCGGGCAGCAAGTTCAGCATCGGGCGGTCGGGCCAGCGATCATGGGCCGTGACGAAATAGTCGTATACGGTCGCCAAGCCACCTTTCAAAGTCTCGTCCTCCCCCGACAACGCATGCTGACCACGATGCGATATTTATATGAAAAAACATATTAATTGTCTTCTTTTCTGTCAAAGAGAAATTCCGAAGAGGCTGAAAGGCAAGGGTTCAAGTGTTGAGGCGGAGTGAGTGAGTTCCTGTTTTATTGAGCTTTTTTATTCGTAACGAGGAACAGGAACCCATTCGTTGCGACCATTTCAAGGGAGGTTTGATTTAGATGAAATTTCATATAAATTGAATTCCCGTTGACCGGCTGACAGAATGGGCGGGTCATGCGGGCGGCCGTTTCAGGGCCGGTGTGAGCGGGAGAAGACGATGGGTGGTTATGAGGGACGGACGGCGCTTGTCACCGGAGCGAGCACGGGCATCGGCAAGGCCATTGCCGAACATTTGCTGGGGCGCGGCTGCAAGATCATCTCGGTTTCACGGCGGCCGTTGGAGATCACGTCCGAAAACGTGACGTCGCTCTGCGTCGATCTCAGTGATCCGCAGGCAGTCCGCGACTGTGCCGATCTCATCCGGGAGACTCACAAGGTCGATATCCTCGTCAACAATGCCGGGGTCGTGCGCAACACGCCAGTGGAAGATATCACCGACGAGGAATTCGACACGCTTCAAAACCTGCACCTCAGGTCCGCGATCATGCTTGTGCAGGCGGTGCTGCCACACATGAAGGCGCAGGCCTTCGGGCGCATCGTCAACATGTCTTCGCGCGCGGTCGTCGGTCTGTCGCAGCGAACGGTCTACGCCGGTACGAAGGCGGCCCTGATTTCGATGACGCGGACCTGGGCGCTTGAACTCGGAAGCCACGGCATCACCGTGAATGCCATTGCCCCCGGGCCGGTGGTGACCGACATGCTGACCGCCGACATTCCGGAAGAAAGCGAAACGTTCAGGAAACTGGCTGCGTCCCTGCCGACGAAACGTCTGGGAGATGCCGGCGATGTCGCCCGCGCGACGCTTTTTTTCACTGACCCGGAGAACAGCTGGGTGACAGGCCAGACGCTCTACGTTTGCGGTGGTGCCAGCCTCGGGTCCCTGACCGCGCTTTAGGGCACGGACTCATAAATCAGGCCGCAATGGTATGGATGAACATGTTCGGATACGCGGGCCGCATATGGCCCTAGTTAGGAATCCAGCCGAAGCTGCCGGAGCGATTTTGAAAGAATGCGGCAGAGGGCGTTTTCGACCGGTGTCTGGTTGCTCCGCGAGGGGATCAGGAGACCGATCCTGAGGTCCTTCAGAAAACTGGACTTGAGGGAAATGTAGCGGAGTTTTCCGGCTTCGATTTCCTCGAGGAAACCGATTTTCGAATAAAGCCCGATGCCGCGGCCGCTGATGATCATCGAACGGGCAAGCGGCAGGGAATTGGTGAAGCAGGCGGTCTTCAGCGGGATGTTGTTGTCGGCAAGGGCAAGATTGACGAGGGACCGTTCGGCGAGCGCGTCATAGGACCGGATGAGCGGAAACGGCGTCAGGTCCTCAATGTCCAGAGCATCGCGTTCCGCCAGCGGATGGTTCTCCGTCAGGATCGCACCGATCGGTGCGGACTTTTCCGTTCGCACACGCACGCCGGGGTGGAGATCGTTGCAAAAGGAAATCCCGATCCCGGCCTCACCCTCGGCAACGGCTCGCACGATTTCATCCGGCTGGGCGGTCTGTATCGAATAGGTGATATCGGGGTATTCACGGGCGAACTGATCGATGGCCGACGGCAGAAGGCTAAGGGCGACGGAATCGAGTGACGCAATGTCGATGTGCCCGGCACGCAAATCCCTGATATCCGCGACAAGATGCAGGATCTTTTCGTAGTCGAAGATCGTCTTGCGGCAATGCTCGAGGACAACCGCTCCTGCCGCCGTGAGTTCCACGCCCTCCGCATGGCGGTCGAACAGCTTCACACCGAGACGCTGCTCGATATCGAGTATTTTCCTGTTCACGGAGGACGACGACACGTGCAGGACCGCTGCGGCGCGGCGTATGGAGCCTTGCCGCGCGACCTCGTCGAAATAGTTCAGAAACTTGCTGTGCATGTAAACTCTGCCCTGGGTCCCGACCCTAAGGCGATGCAAAAAAGGCATCGCTATGTGCCAAACTAAATTCTATCCGCAACGCCAGGCGGGCGTCTACTCTCAAGAAAAAAAGGGAGACACGGACAAAACACCTACCAGGAGATCGTTCAGATGACACACAGGGGACTCAATCGCCGGCACGTTTTGCAAGGGCTCGGAGCGGCTGCCGGACTGGCGACAACCGGGACTTTCCTTTCCGTCGGACCTTCCGCGGCTGCCGACTTCAAGATCAGGATGCAGCTCGGCTGGCTGGCGTCTAACGGCATTCTCGGCGAGGTCATGGCCGACAAGCTGGGTTATTTTGCCGAAGAAGGCCTTGAGCTGGAGATCATCCCCGGCGGACCAAACATCGACGGCGTGGCGTCCGTTGCATCCGGCGCCAACAATTTCGGGTCGATTTCGTCCTCTCCCTCCCTGATGCTGGCCCGTTCGGCCGGGCTGCCGATCAAGTGCGTCGCGGCCGGGTATCAGCAACACCCGTTCACCTATTTCTCCATGGAAGCCAATCCCGTGCGCAAGCCGGAAGATCTCGTCGGCAAGAAAGTCGCCACACAGGGAACGGCGCGGATCCTGCTGCGTGCGCTTCTTGCAAAGAACGGCATTGACGAAAGCCAGGTCGAAGTCTCCGTCATGGGCGGTGACATGGCACCGCTCAAGGTCGGGCAGGTCGACGTGGCGACCGGCTGGCAGACCAATGTCGGGGCGCTTTCCGTGCTCGGCGACGAACGGGTCGACATGAAACTGTGGGATGCGGGCATCCAGCTCTATGCCAACCCCTACTACACGACAGATGATGTGCTGCAGGAGAACGGCGACAAGATCACCGCCGCGATCCGCGCGATCTCACGAGGCTGGGGCGCTGTCTATGAAAATCCGGAAGCCGGCGTCGACGCGCTCGTCGAGCGCTATCCGAACCTGGACAAGGACAGCGAAATGAAGGCGGTCGATCTCGTTCTCGGTTTCTCGTTCAACGACAAGACCAAGGCCGGCGGCTGGGGCATCATGACGGCCGACAACTGGCAGGAACAGATCGACACCTATAACAGCCTCGAGCAGTTCACCAACGGTGCGCCGAACGTGGCCGACATCATGACGCTGGACATTCTCGAAGCCACCAAAGATGTCCGTCCAACATTTGGCTGATTTCGCGGACGAATGTCCCGAACAGGAGCCGGCTGGCCGCAAGGTTGCGGCCCGCCTGTCCGGAGCCTCGGTGAAATTCGGACGTTTCACCGCTCTTGAAAACATCAACCTGGAGATCGGCGAAGGCGAGTTCTGGACCATCCTCGGCCCGTCCGGGTGCGGCAAGTCCACCATGCTGAGATTGGTGTCGGACCTGGTTCCCACGGCCGAAGGCGAGGTCACCATCCTCGACAAGTCGACAGAAGCCGCGCGGCTTGCACGCGAATTTGCCTTCGTCTTCCAGGATGCCACCTTGCTGCCGTGGCGCAGCGCTTTGAAGAATGTGGAACTTCCCCTCGAAATGGGCCGCAAGCGGGGGCTGAAGATCCCCGCTTCGGATCGAAGCCCGCAGGAACTCCTGGAACTCGTGGGGCTGAAGGGACGTGAAAACGCCCTGCCGCACGAACTTTCCGGCGGCATGCGCCAGCGGGTCGCAATCGCAAGAGCGCTTGTGTGCAAACCGAAGCTGCTGCTGATGGACGAACCGTTCGGTGCTCTGGACGAAATGAAGCGTGACCTTCTGAACCTGAAGCTGCGCGAGATCTGGCAGGAAACGGGCGTCACGATCCTGTTCGTGACCCATTCGATTTCGGAAGCGGTGTTCCTCGGTCAGAAGGTGCTGATGCTGCGCGCCAATCCGGGCCGGGTGATGGACGTGGTCGATATCGATCTGCCGCCGGACCGGAATATCGCCCTCAGGGAAACACCGGAGTTCAACCGCTATTGCGGCCGGCTTCGCCAGTTGCTGGAGGAATGCTGATGTCTCTGACCCAGGTTTCCCCCGACGTCGAGGACGACAAACTCGGCATGCTTGAACAGGCAAGGCTGAGAGCGGCTCAGATCGCCATTCCTCTTGGAACGGCCGTCTCGATACTGCTGGTCTGGCAGATCGGGGTGCGGTTTTTCGAGGTTCCGACCTATATCGCGCCAGCGCCGACCGATGTCCTTGCCGTGTTCGCCAATGAATACACGCTGCTTTTGCGGAACTTCTGGCCGACGCTGATAGAGAGCCTTTCGGGCTTTGCCGTCGGCAATCTGGCTGCGATCCTGATCGCGGTCGCCTTCGTGCATAGCCGGACGGTCGAAAAGGCGTTCTTTCCGATCGCGGTCTTCATCAACACGATCCCGATCCTGGCCATCGCGCCGATCCTCGTGCTGATATTCGGTGCCGGAATGACGGCCAAGGTCGTGATCGCCGCCCTGATCTGCTTCTTCCCGACCCTGGTGAACATGGTGCGGGGGCTGCAGTCGGTGTCACCGCAAACCCTTGAGCTGGCGCGCATCCT
The DNA here is from genome assembly GCF_965229775.1 of Roseibium sp. GTDB lineage: Bacteria > Pseudomonadota > Alphaproteobacteria > Rhizobiales > Stappiaceae > Roseibium. The sequence continues at coordinate 334,008 of NZ_OZ245929.1, read as the reverse complement.
GTCCGCGTCCAAGTCGGAGATCTTCTGGAAGATCCGGTTGCCGTCGTCGCTTCCGTTCCTGTTCTCGGCACTGAAGATCGCGGCAACCACCTGCGTGATCGGTGCGATCGTCGGTGAATGGATTGGTGCCGATGTGGGTCTGGGAGCGCTGATCATCGACAGTACGTTCAACTTCCGCTCACCACTTCTCTACGCGACCGTTTTCGTCTCCTCCGGCTTGTCGGTGCTGTTGTTCACGGCTGTTTCGGTTGCCGAAAAGCTCGTTGTTCGCTGGTAGCGCCGCCGCCGGTAACTGGATTTCAAGGAAAAGGATCAAGGACAATGGCAGAACGTCACACGACAACCGTTCAGGTCGAAGGCGCGCAGGTTCCGGTCGTTGCGGACTGTGATGTGGTCGTGATCGGCGCCGGGCCCGCAGGTCACGCCGCCGCAGTTTCGGCTGCCCGGAACGGCGCTTCGGTCACGTTGCTGGAGCGCTATCATCACCTGGGCGGCATGGCGTCCGGCGGGATGGTTCTCGTTCTCGACGACATGGTCAACGAGGGTAACGAGATCGTCACTACCGGGATCGTGAGCGAGTTCGTCGACCGGCTGGAGCGGCAGGATGCTGCGGTCTATCCCCCACCCGAGGACTGTCAGACCAACTGGCAGATGTGGCAGAAATGGTCGCGCTGGGGGTGTATCGACTTTCACAAGGCGATGATGCCGCAGCCAATCATTCACGCGGTTGCGTTCGACCCGGATGGCTGGAAACGGGTCAGCCTGGACATGGTGGTGGAAGCCAAGGTGAACCTGCGCACGCATAGCTGGTTCTCGGATGTGCTGATGGAAAACGGCCGGATCAGCGGCGTCATCGCGCAGACCAAGCTCGGGCGTCAGGCCATTCGGGCACGTTATGTCGTCGATGCCACCGGCGACCTGGACGTCGGGGTTGCGGCCGGGGCGGACTATATCGACGGCCAGTATATCGTCACGACCGTTTTCCGGCTCGCGAACGTTGACACCGACAAGGCCGTCGCGTTCGAATTTGCAGATCCGGAGCAATACAAGAAACTCGACCGGGAAGCGCGGCGCAGGATCGGCGGCGCCTGGGGCATGTGGTGGCTCAAGACGCCGATCCCGGGGGTGGTCTGGTGCAACTGCCCGCACATGCCGGGTTACGACGGGCTGTCCGTGGAAGACATGGTCGCCTCGGAGATCGAGGGCCGCGAGCGCATGATGAAGCTGCACGCGTTCGCCAAGGAAAACATTCCGGGCTTTGAAAATGCCACGATGCTGGGAGCGGCCGAGCAGATGGGCATCCGCCAGACGCGGCTCTTGAAGGGGGAATATGTCGTCAACAAGGACGACGTGAAATCCCGTCGCTACTTCGCCGACACCGTGTGCCGCGGCCGTGACTACTACACCCCGTATCGTGCACTGCTTCCCAAGGGCATCGACAACCTGATCGTCGCCGGACGCCACTACTCCGTGGAAAGCGATGCGCAGAAGCTTTCGCGCGAAATTCCTCCCTGCATGGCGCAGGGTGAAGCTGCGGGTGTTGCGGCCGCCCTGGCGCTCGACGGAAACAAGCCGCTCCGCGTGGTCGACTACAAGGCCATCCAGAAACAAATGCGCGCCCAAGGCGCCGATCCGGGAGACATACCGTCGCCGAACGCTCTCATCGAAGATCACGTCGCGGCGGAATAGCAGAGGCTCACATGTCAGAGAAAATCATGCCACTTGATGGCATTCGGGTCATCGACTTCACGCAAGTCATGCTGGGGCCGTGCGCGACCCAGATGCTCGGTGATTTCGGGGCGGACGTGATCAAGATCGAACGGCCAGGGGCAGGAGACCTCAGCCGCGGGTTCTACGGCGAGCGCACGGAAGAAGCGCTGAACAATGCCGTCTTTGCTTCGCTGAACCGCAACAAACGGTCGATCGAGATCGACACCAAGTCCGAAACGGGCCGCCAGCAGGTGCTTGATCTTGTGAAGACGGCCGACATCGTCGTCGACAACTTCCGGGCCGGGGTCATGGACAGGCTGGGCTTCGGCTACGACGCGCTGTCGAAACTCAACCCGCGGATCATCTGCGCCTCCGGCACCGGCTTCGGCTCGTCCGGCCCCTACGCCCACAAGGGCGGGCAGGATGTGCTGGCCCAGGCGATGACCGGTGTCATGGAAAAGACCCAGGATCCTTCCATTCCGAAATCGATCTATCCGACGACGCTTTGCGACTATTCGGCGGGCATGCATCTCGTGCAGGGCGTGCTGGCCGCACTCCTGATGCGTGACAAGACGGGCAAGGGTCAGAAAGTCGAGGTCTCGCTCTATGACAGCATGATCGCGATGCAGATGCAGGAAGCGGCGCAATGGTCGAAGCACAGGGAAGTGCTGAACTGGGCTGCCATGCCCCTGACCGGTGTTTTCGACACCACTGACGGCGCCATCGTGATCGTCGGTGCCTTCAAGGCGAACCCCTTGCAGGATATCTGCTCTGCCCTGGAGATCGACGACCTGTCGCCCGACTATCCGACGCTGGACGTGCAGCGCAGGCACAAACCCTTCCTGCAGCAGCGGTTCCGGGAAGCGATTGCCGGGAACACGTCCGCCTACTGGCTGGAACGGCTGGAGGCACAGGATCTTCTGTGTGCCCCCGTCCGCTCGCTCGGAGACGCGCTGGCGGACCCGCAGACGATGATCAACGGCATGCTTCATGCCATCGACCATCCGGTGCTTGGCGAGATCACCCTCGCGGGATCGCCCGTCCATCTGAGTGACGCGCCGCTTGTCGTCCGTCATGTTCCTCCGAAACTCGGGGAACACACGGAAGAAGTGCTGCAGGAACTGGCCGCGCTCCTGAGCAACGAGGCGGCTGAATGAGTGTCGACTTCAACGTTGCTGGTCACGTCGCGCGCGTGACCATCAATCGTCCTGAGCGTCTGAACGCCGTCGATAGCGCAGCCCATGCGCGACTGGCGGAGATCTGGGAAGAGGTCGAGCAGAACCCGGACATACGGTGTGCGGTTCTCACGGGCGCCGGACCGAAGGCCTTCTGCGCAGGCGCGGACCTAAAGGAAAACACCGGCCTGACCGGGGTGGACTACTGGAAAAACATCAGCGCGTCCGGGTTCACGGGGATTGCGCTCCGGCAAATGTCTACCCCCGTGATCGCGCGCGTCAACGGCCTTGCCCTTGGCGGCGGGCTGGAAATGGTTCTGGGGTGCGACATCGTCATCGCCGCCGAGACGGCGCGCTTCGGGCTGCCGGAAGCGAAGGTCGGACGCGTGCCGCTCGATGGCGGCATGGTGCTGCTTCCGCGTCTGGTTCCACGCAACATCGCCATGGGCATGATGATGACCGGACGGCTGCTAGCGGCGCCGGAGTTGGAACGTTACGGACTGATCAACGCGATCGTTCCGCCTGAAGATCTGGACGCGGAGACCGACCGCTGGGTGGGCGAGTTGCTGACGTGTGCCCCGCTCAGCCTGCGGGCGATCAAGGCCATCAACCGGCAGACGGCGCATCTGGCGGCGCAGGAAGCGTTTCGGTATCCGACGGACGAACTCGAGGCGGCGCTTTGTTCAGATGATGCCGGCGAGGGGGTCGCCGCATTCCGGGAAAAGCGGGCGCCGGTCTGGAAAGGGCGCTGATCCGATGACACTCGTCATTACGAGCACCTGTATTGACGTCAAGGACGGCATATGCACAACAGTGTGCCCGGTCGACTGTATCTATGAAGGCGAGCGGATGTTCTACATCCACCCGACCGAATGCATCGAGTGCGGCATGTGCGAGAGCATCTGCCCCGTTGATGCGATACGGTATGCCGACGAGGTCGAGGAGGCGCAGCACGCTTTTCTTGCCATAAACGATGCAGCGTTTCGTGACGGCGCCGACACCCTTCTGGAACCGGGCGGGTGGTCGAAAGGTGACGAGCCGCTCAAGGACCCACCCGGGCTGGCGACGCTGGCCGAACACTATCTCAGAAAGGGCGCGCGTTGATGCAAGGCGTTGTTGCAGCCGTTCCAACCCCGGTCGACCGGTCATTCACTCCCGTCAAGGATCTGTTCCTCGAGCACTGCGATTGGGTGCTGAGAAACGGCTGTGACGGGATCAATGTCCTGGGGTCGACCGGTGAAGCCAATTCGTTTGATGCCGCTTCCCGGCGCGATGTGATGACCTGGGCGGCAAATGCGTTTGCCAAGGAAAAGCTGATGGTCGGAACGGGGACACCGTCCCTGAGGGAAACGATTGCGCTGACCGAACACGCGGACGATCTGGGCTACCCGGTGGCACTGGTTCTGCCGCCCTACTACTACAAGCCCGCAACACCGTCGGGCCTGAAAAGCTGGTATCTGGCGCTTCACGATGCCCTGGGGTCGCGCGGCATCAGGATCTATTTCTACAATTTTCCGCAGATGACCGGGATCACCATCCCGGTCGACGTCATTTCCGATCTTGCCGCCATCGCGCCTGACCGATTTGCCGGGATCAAGGATTCGTCCGGCGACCTGGATTATTGCCGGTCCATCGTTGCAGCGTCTCCGTCCCTGAGCGTTTTTCCGAGTTCCGAAACCGCCCTGCAGACGGCCGTCAAAGACGGCTTCGCCGGATGCATATCCGCCACATTGAACCACACGGCACCGTTGGCCGGGGAGATCTGGTCCAACCGGGACGCGCCTGTGCCGGCAGCTTGCGGGGAGATCGCACGGCTGAGGAGTTTGATGGCCGGACCGACGCTGATCTCCGGGATCAAGTTTCTTGTCGGGGAAAGGACGGGGAACACGGAATGGCGCCGTGTGCTGCCGCCTTTCCTGACGCTTCCCGAAGAGGCCGGAGCGGCCTTGAAGCAGAGCCTGGCACAGGACTGAAACCATGGCGGAAGAAGACACCTGGACCCGGCGTTTCATGGCGCTCTGCGATCATATCTCGGCGTGGTCCGAGGATCGCGATTTCCAGGTGGGCTGCGTCATTGTCTCTCCCGAGGGGCACGAGATCAGGTCGACCGGATATAACGGCCTGGCGCGCGGGGTCTCTTCTTCCGACCCGGCAAGGTTCGACCGTCCGAGCGGCGAAAAGTTCTTCTGGTTCGAGCACGCGGAACGCAATGCGATCTACAATGCAGCGCGCGCGGGCGCCCGGCTGGAAGGGTGCACGCTCTACGTCAACCGGTTTCCCTGCGCGGATTGCGGACGTGCCATCATTCAATCCGGTATCCGGAAAATCGTTGCTCCCCCGATACCGGAAGCAGACGGGGCACTCGATTACAGTTTCAAGGTTTCCCGGCAGATGCTGCGCGAAGCCGGCGTTGCGGTGGCCGAGTTCACGTAGACTTCCGGCGATCATGTCGCGGGCCGACAGGCGCGCGCTTTAGCGAGAGTGCCGCTTCGCCGGTGCTCGTGCAGGTATCCGACTCCCGATTTTCCCCGGCAGATCAAAGAACTGCGGCTCGGCACAAGCCCTTGGTGCCGTATGTGCGGATCCGTGTGGCCGCATCATTCGGCAGCAGGGACTGGCCGGTTTCCGCGCGCCGCTTTCGACATTCTTTTTTGAGTGCTTGACCGTTTGCACTCATTCTGCAATATTTTTCACTAACGCATTTTTTTGCAGTCTTCGAGTGGTGGAATGGCGATCGACGCAAAAACCAATCCCGATGTCGCGGCACGCGCAGCGTGGCTGCATTTTGTCGGCGGACTTACACAAGGTGAGGTCGCACGCCATCTGAACGTGACCAACACCCGGGCGCACCGGTTGATCGCGCGGGCGCAGGCCGACGGCCTTGTGCAGATTTTCGTCGATGTTGAAGCAACCGAATGCGTGATGCTGGAACGGCAGCTGATGGAGCGCTTCGGTCTCAAGTTCTGCCGGGTGGCGATGGAAATTCCCGAGAGCGGCCCGATGCCGCTCCGCTCGCTTGCGACCGTCGGCGCGCAGTACCTGATGGAGGTGTCAGGCGGCAGCCGGCACAAGACGATCGGGCTCGGCAACGGCCGGACCCTGACGGCTTCGGTCAACGCCATGGGGCGCGACCCGGTGGTGGGGAAGCAATTCGTGTCTGTGCTCGGCGGGCTCACGCGCTCCTTTGCCGCTAACCCCTATGACGTGATTTATCGCCTCGCCCAGAAAACGGGGGCAGAGGCCCACCTTCTGCCGGCACCACTTTATGCGAACACGGCGGAGGACAAGGCTGTGATGATGAAGCAGTTCGGCATCGCCGACACAATGTCCCTGATCGACGAGGCCTCGCTTGTGGTGCTGGGCGTCGGCAGCCTCGATCCGGACTCGGGCAGCATCATCGACACGGCGATCGATGATCTCAACAGGACGAGAGAACTCCGCGAAAGCGGAGCTGTCGCGGAACTGCTCGGCCAGTTCTTCGACATTGACGGGCAGCAGATCGAAACGGAGTTCGACCAACGGGTCATGGCACCGCCGATCGAAAGCCTGAAAGGACGCGAAGTGACCGCGATTGCCGGAGGAGCAAACAAGGTCAAAGCGATCACCGCTGCACTCAAGAACGGTCATCTGACCGGTCTGTTGACTGACGAGGTAACTGCAAAGGCGCTTGTAGAAGATCACCAATGACGCGACGAGCCTGAATTCACTAGGGAGGAAATACAGATGTACGAAAAGGAAAAAGATGCCATAGGAGCGTTCCTGCGCGGTGAAATGGATCGCAGAGCTCTTATTCGACGTCTCGGCGGACTTGGCATGACCGCGGCCTCCGCGGGCACGCTCTACAACATGATGGCGACCAGCGCACTTGCCGCCGACTTCGACTGGCAGAAGCACAAGGGCAAAAGCGTCAAGCTTCTCCTGAACAAGCATCCCTACACGGATGCGATGATCGCAAACCTGCCGGCGTTCAAGGACCTGACCGGCATGGATGTCTCCTACGACATCTTCCCGGAAGACGTCTATTTCGACAAGGTCACGGCGGCCCTGTCCTCGCGTTCCAGCGAGTATGACGCCTTCATGACCGGCGCCTACATGACCTGGACCTACGGCCCGGCGGGCTGGATCGTCGATCACAATGAATGGCTGAACGATGCTTCGAAAACAAATCCCAACTACAATTGGGCGGACATGCTGGAAGGCGTGCGCAAGTCCTGTGCCTGGAACGGCGTGCCCGGTGGCGAACTCGGCTCCGCCGATGCCAAGCAGTGGTGCATCCCCTGGGGGTATGAGCAGAACAACATCACGTTCAATGCGGCCATGTTCGAAAAGGCCGGCGTCAAGGTGCCGACGAATCTCGATGAAATGCTGGAGGCAGCTGCCGCCGTGCAGGCGGGCAATGACGGCGTCTACGGTGTCGGTGTGCGCGGGTCGCGGTCCTGGGCGACGATTCACCCGGGCTTCCTGTCCGCCTATGCCAATTTCGGCGAGTCGGATCTGAGCAACGACGGCGGCAAGCTCAGCGCGGCGATGAACACGGCCGGATCGAAGGAGTTCCATGCCAAGTGGGTCAAGATGATCCAGGAAAGCGGTGCAAGCGACTGGTCGACCCATACCTGGTATCAGGTCGGAACCGATCTGGGCGCCGGCAAGTCGGCAATGATCTTCGACGCTGACATTCTCGGCTACTTCATGAATGGCGGCGAAAACGCAATGGCAGGCCAACTGGCTTTCGCACCGTTCGCGGCGAACCCGGCAGCGTCGGCACCGACTCCCAACATCTGGATCTGGTCGCTCGCCATGTCGAAGTTCTCCAAGGATCTCGATGCCACATGGTACTTTATGCAGTGGGCATCCGGACCGGAGCACGGACTTTTCGGCGCAACGGAAATGGACTTCGTCAATCCCGTCCGCAAGTCGGTCTGGGACAGCGACGTGTTCCGCGAGCGGCTGAACAAGAACTATCCGGGATACGTGGAAATGCATGACGTGTCCGCGCCCGGGGCGTCGATCAAGTTTACGGCGCAGCCGCTGTTCTTCGACCTGACCACGGAATGGGCAGCCACGTTGCAGCGCATGGTTGCCAACGAGGTTCCGGTCGATGAAGGCCTTGATCAGCTTGCTGAGAGCATGAACTCCCAGCTCACCGAAGCTGGACTGAGATAGGCCGCAGCCTGCGGCATGTGCGGTACCCAACGCCGCACATGCCGTCCTGAGCCGACATACAAAGACAATCCAGACCCGGTGTTTCCATGACCGACACCTTGACGACCCGGCGGCGTCAGCTGATCTCGCCCAGGGCACTCCCCTATGTTCTGAGCCTTCCAGCGCTCCTCGTGTGCATCGGGATCCTGATCCCGTTCGTGACGGCGATCTATTATTCGCTTCAGCGCTACCGGATGTCCCAGCCCTGGAACCGGGGCATGAACTGGGGTGAGAACTACGTCAAATTCCTCACCGACTCCGATTTCTGGAACACGCTGAAAGTGTCTCTGGTCTATGCGGGCTCCACGGTGGTTCTGGAACTTCTGCTTGGACTGGCAATTGCGCTGCTCCTGAAGAAGCGAAGCACAGTCAACAATTTCATCTCCATCATGCTGCTCCTGCCGCTGATGACGGCACCCGCGCTTGCAGCCCTGATGTTCAAGCTGATGACCAACCCGAATTTCGGGATCCTCAGCTACTTCATGCAGGTGATCGGATTTGACGACTTCCGCTGGGGCTCGTCGCCGGACACGGCGCTGTTCACCGTGATCCTGGTCGATATCTGGGTCTACACGCCCTTCATGATGATCCTGCTGCTTGCCGGATTGCGATCGTTGCCCACCCAGCCCTTCGAGGCGGCGGCCCTGGACGGGGTGCCGCAGCTGGAACAGTTCTGGCGGATCACGCTGCCGATGCTGATGCCCTATATCCTGACGGCTGCCCTGTTCCGCCTGCTCGATTCCATTCAGCAGTTCGATATCATCTACGCAATGACGCAGGGCGGGCCGGGCGATACGCTCATGGTGTTCCAGGTCGAGGCCTATCTGAATTTCTTCCAGTCGACGAATGTCGGAAGATCGGCGGCGCTGCTTCTGATCCTGTGGGCGATCACCTACGTGCTGTCCAATATCTTCGTCAAGAACTGGCTCCGCTTGAGAGAGCGCGCAAAAGGGGGCGCGTGAAATGGATCATACTTCCTTCCTTGAACGCTGGTTCCGGCGCGCGGCACTTACGGTGATCATCATCTTCTTCATGTTCCCGATCTTCTGGATCGTGCTCATGAGCCTGCAGACCAACGAGACGATCCTGAGATCCCCGCCCTCCATGTCGTTCGCGCCGACACTGGACAACTATACGGCGATCCTCGCCGGGCGCCTGGATTCAAACGTCGCCAGCATGGGGATCGACTTCGTCAACAATCTCATGAACTCGATCATCCTGTCGGTCTGCTCCGTGGCGGTCGCCCTGGCGCTGGGCGTTCCCGCGGCCTATGCATTCGCGCGGCACAAGTTCCGGGGATCGGAAGACATTGCCTTCACGCTGCTGTCCTTCCGCTTCGCCCCGCCACTGCTGGTTCTGCTGCCGCTGACGCTCTATTTCCAGGAGATCGGTCTTGCGGACACCTATCTCGGGCTGGTCTGGGTCTACCAGTTGATCTGTCTGCCGCTGATCCTCTGGATCGTCAGGGGGTATTTCGAGGATATTTCGCCGGACATCGAATATGCCTACCGGATCGCGGGCCACAGCTGGTTCTCGACCTTCCGGAAGATTGCCCTGCCGCTTGCCGGTCCCGGTATCGCGGCCGCCGGACTGCTCGCCTTCATCTTTGCGTGGAACAATTTCATCTTCGCCCTGGTCCTTGCCTCGGCAGACAAGCAGCCGGTGACGGTCGGCGCCCTTGCCTTCGTGACGGCGTCGGGTATCCAGTACGGACAGATCGCGGCAGCCATCGTGCTGTCCATTGCGCCGACACTTGCGCTTGCGCTCTGGGCACAACGGTATCTTGTCGAAGGGCTTTCCCTCGGTGCGGTGAAGGGTTGATCTGAATGGGATTTCTTGAACTCACATCACTGACAAAAACCTTCGGTGCGGAAACCGTGCTCGACGGCGTGTCGCTGAGCGTGCCCGAGGGCGGGACCCTGGTGCTGTTCGGCAAGTCGGGCGCCGGCAAGACCGTGTTGCTAAGGAGTGTTGCCGGCGCGATCGAGCCGGACAGCGGTACCATCCTCATCGGTGGCGAGGATGTCACGGACGTTCCACCCGAATACCGCGGGATCGGCATGGCGTTTCAGAACTTCGCCCTCTTTCCCCACATGAGCGCCTACGACAACATTGCCAGTTCGCTGACCTCCAAGCGCATGTCCGCGTCGGAGATCCGCACGAAGGTGGAGGCGGTCGCGCAGCTGCTGAAGATCGAACATGTGCTTTCGCACGCACCCAAGGCGCTCTCGAATGGCCAGAAACAGCGGACCGCTCTGGCCCGCGCGCTGGTTTCCGAACCCAGGGTTCTTCTGCTCGACGATCCGCTGCGCAACGTGGATGCGAAACTGCGCTTCGAGATGCGCCTGGAGCTGCCCCGTCTTCTGGCCGATCGTGGTGCGACGATCATCTATGTCACGCAGGACTACAAGGAAGCCATGGCGCTCGGTGACCGGATCGCGGTTCTCGATCAGGGCAAGATCGTCCAGATCGGCTCGCCGGCCGACATCTACCGGCGGCCCGCCAACACGCAGATCGCACAGCTCTTCGGCGATCCCACGATCAATCTGCTCGATATCGTTCCGAAGGAAGACGACCGGGGCCTGCATGGTTTCATCTCCGACGAGAGGGTCGACTTCCACGGCCGGTTCCCCGGCGTCGCAGGCCGGGACTGCATTGTCGGCCTGAGGCCGGAAGCGTTGTCCTTCACCGAGACGGGCGGGTTTCCGGTCACCATCGAGGCGGTGACCCCCTTCAACGAAAAGACGGTTACCCTCGTCACGACCTTGCGCGGGCGGGAAATCCTTCTGTCGCAACCGGCGCAGGATCCGGTGCCGCCGGGGCCTGAGGTCAACCTCAGGATCGCGGCACAGGACGCCATCCTGTTCGATCGCGAGACAGGAAACAGGATCGCGCCGGAACCGGACGGCAACCGCGTGGAGGAGGCAGCATGAGCGCGCAACTCCATCTGAAATCGGTCAACAAGAAGTACAATCCGGGCACTGCGCATGAAGTGCATGCCGTGCAGGATCTCGACCTGGAGGTCCGGCGCGGCGAGATTGTCGCCCTGCTCGGATCGTCAGGCTGCGGCAAGACGTCGACATTGCGCATGATCGCCGGTTTCGAGGAAGTCAGTTCCGGCGAAGTCGATATCGACGGTCGCCGCATCGACCGTCTTGCACCCGCCAAACGCGGCGTTGCGATGGCCTTCGAGGGCTACTCGCTCTACCCGCCGCTTTCGATCCGCGAGAACATCGCGTTTGCGCTCAAATCGGAAAAACTGCCTCAGCCGGAAGTCAACACGCGGGTCGAGCAGATTGCCGCTCTCCTGGAAATCGACGACATCCTCGACAAGCATCCCAATGCAATCTCCGGCGGGCAACAGCAGAGGGTCAGCCTCGGACGCGCCCTCATCCGCCGTGCGGATCTTCATGTTCTTGACGAACCGATGGGACAGCTTGAACCGCAGCTGCGCGCGATCCTGCGCGGCCGTATCAAGCACTACATCAAGGAACACGAACTGACGGCCATCCTGGTCACCCATGACCAGACCGAGGCCAATGCACTTGCCGACCGGATTGCCGTCATGGAAGGCGGCGTACTGCAGCAGTTCGACACTCCCGAGAACCTGAAGAACAGGCCGGCCAACATCTTCACCGGCGCTTTCATTGGCGAACCGCCGATGAACCTTTTTGAAGCGACAGCACAGGTTGGTTCCGACCGGGTCGAGCTGCGTCTGTCACCGGACATCGTGCTGTCCTATCCTTCCTCTGCCTTTTCCAGCGATCTGCAGCACCGTATTCAGCAAGACCACGGGATCATGATCGGGATCCGGCCGCATTCGGTTCAATTGACCGAGGAGGGACTGCCCGCGGAGGTGTTCGCGAACCAGTGGCTCGGCGACCAGACGCATATTGCCGCGCGTTTCGCCGGCGGAAGCATCGTTTCGGTCGTGCATGATCTGGCGCTTCCCAAGCCCGGTGACCGGATCAGTGTCGCGATATCAGCCGACGATCTGCACATATTCGACACCAGGTCGGGTGACGCACTCAGCCACGGAGGGCAGCTGGCATGAGTGCAAAGGATCTCCTCATCGGGATCGATGCCGGGACGTCGGTTATCAAGGCGGTCGCCTTTGGGCTGGACGGACAGCAGATTGCACTGGCGAGCCGCCGGAATGAATATGTGAGCCTGCCGGACGGGGGCGTGGAGCAGGACATGAACCGCACCTGGGCCGATACCGCCCTCGTGCTGGCAGAGCTGGTCGAGCAGGTGCCGGATTGCGCGGCACGGTGCGCTGCCATCGGCGTCACAGGGCAAGGTGACGGCACATGGCTCATCGACCGGGAGGGCGAGCCGGTTCACGACGGCTGGCTCTGGCTTGATTCCCGCGCTGCCGCGACCTCGCGCCGGCTGGCGGAAATGCCACGCGGCCGTCTCATCTATGAGCGCACCGCGACCGGCATCAACGTGTGCCAGATGCGCACGCATCTGTGCTGGATGAAAGAGCATGCGCCCGAGCTCCTGAAAAAGAGCGCCAGTGCCCTTCATTGCAAGGACTGGCTCTACTTCAAGCTCACCGGTGTTCTGGCCGCGGACATTTCCGAGGGCGTGTTCACCTTCGGTGACTACAGGACGCGTGACTATGCGCCGGACGTGATTGAAAGCCTCGATCTGGCCGAGCACAGGGATCTGCTGCCGCCGATCATCGACGGCACGACCGTTTCGCATGGCCTGACCGCTGAGGCAGCGGTGAAGAGCGGTCTGCGCGCCGGAACGCCGGTCTGTCTCGGGCTGGTCGATGTCATGTGCAGCGCGCTCGGGGCGGGTCTCTATGATCCGGCGGTTTCGCCCGGCCTCACGATTCTCGGTTCCACCGGCATGCACATGCGCTTCGTGGGGGATGCCGACGCGGTGGTGCTAAACGAGGACATGTGCGGATACACGATGCCGTTTCCCGGCGGGGCATTCGCGCAAATGCAGACCAACATGGCCGCCACGCTGAATCTCGACTGGGCGCTCGGTCTCGCGGTGCAGGTGTTTCAATCGCAGAACCTGAGTGTGGAACCGGAACAGTTCCTGGCTTCCATGGACGATCTTGTCCTTGGCGCAACGCCAGGCGCAGCCTTCTTTCACCCCTATATTTCGTCAGCCGGCGAACGTGGGCCGTTCACCAATCCCGATGCGAGGGCGAGCTGGACCGGTCTCGATCAGGGGACGACATGGGCGGACATGCTGCGGGCCGTGTTCGACGGTCTCGTGCTTGCCGCCAGAGATTGCTACCAGACCATGGGCGATGTGCCGGGCGAGATCCGGATGACGGGGGGTGCCGCCAAGTCGAAGGCCTGCCGCTCGCTCCTTTCCGCCTGTCTCAATGCGCCGGTGCGCACGATTGCGCAGCCGGAGGCGGGGGCCGCAGGCGCGGCCATGATCGCTGCCGTTCAACAGGGTCTTTTCAGGAACGTGGCAAGCGCGGTGGACAGCTGGGTCACCCCGCTCCTGAACGACGCGATTCTTCCCGATGATGAACTGGTCCGGCTCTACGACACCCTTTTCAACGGTTATCTGGAAACGAGGCTTGCCCTGCCGAAGGCCTGGGATGCGCAGGCGCGGGCGAGACGGGAGCTGACCCAATGACGACTGTGGCGATCATAGGCGACCGGTTCATGGAGTCCTCGGTCTTCGAGAGGGAAATCCTCGCGTTGTGCGGTGACCGCGTCACCTGCAAGTGCCTGGATCTTGCGTGGCCAGACGAGCCGATGGAACACGGATACGCTTCTCCCGGCCTGGAGGGATTGAAGGAATACATGGGAACACCTGAAATGGTGCTTGAGCACGTGCAGGACGCACAGGTGCTGGTCACGCATCTGGCCCCCGTTTCCGTTGGTGTGCTGGAGGCGGCACCCAATCTCAAGCTCGTCGGGGTTTCCAGGGGCGGACCTGTCAACATCGCCATGAACGAAGCGCGGGAGAAAGGCGTCCTTGTCGTCAACACACCCGGACGGAACGCCTCGGCCGTCGCCGAATTCACCATCGGTGCGATCATTGCCGAAACGCGCAACATCACCAAGGGCCATGATGCCTTGCGCAAGGGCGACTACAGGGGCGATCTCTACCGTGCGGACATTGCCGGCAACGAACTCTCGGACATGTGTGTCGGCGTCATCGGCTACGGCAATGTCGGGACACGGGTGGTGAAGCTGCTGCGCGCGTTCGGGACGCGCGTCCTGGTCTCCGATCCCTATGTACAACTCTCCGTGGAGGACAGCCGCGACGGTGTCGAACAGGTCTCCCTTGAAACCCTTTTGAAGGAATCCGACGTCGTTACGCTGCACCCGCGGGTCACCAGGGAAACAACGGGAATGATCGGCGCAGAGGCGTTTGCGGCAATGAAGCCGGGGGCGGTCATCGTCAACACGGCCCGCGGCCCGCTGATGGACTACGACGCCCTGTTCGAGGCCCTGTCGAGCGGGCACCTGGGCGGTGCGATGCTGGAGACCTTTGCCGTGGAGCCGACCAGGCCCGACGATCCGCTGTTGCAGCTGCCCAACGTGACACTGACGCCGCATATCGCCGGGGCGTCGCGCAAGACCGTGAAGATTGCCGCGCAGAGGATTGCCGAAGAAGTGCGGCGCTGGATTTCGAACGAACCGCCGCTCAGTCCGTGTTGAGGCCTGAATGAACCTTGTGACGTCCGACCATACCAGATACGAGCCGCAGGGACGATCCGCCGATCGCCCCGTGGACCTGCTGGTCGTTGGCGGGGGGATCAATGGTGTGGGCGTCGCGCGCGATGCCGCCGGGCGCGGCTTGTCCGTCGTCCTTTGCGAAAAGGGGGATCTCGGCGAAGGCACGTCCTCAAGATCGGGAAAGTATATCCACGGCGGTTTGCGCTACCTGGAATATTACGAATTCAGGCTCGTGCGCGAGGCACTCAACGAGCGCGAGGTGGTTCTGGAGGCCGCGCCGCATCTTTCCTGGCCGCTGCAGCTGGTGCTGCCGCACAGTCCTGAGCAGCGGCCGCGATGGCTCATTCGCCTCGGACTGTTTCTTTACGACAATCTGGGCGGCCGGAAACGGGTGCCGCGCTCCTCCGCGCTCGATCTCAGACACAACATTGCCGGCGAAAGACTCAAGGACAAATACAAGAAGGGGTTCAGTTACTGGGACGTGTGGATCGATGATGCGCGTCTGGTTGTCCTGAACGCGGTGGATGCGGCCCGGCGCGGTGCGCAGGTGTTCACCAGAACCCCGTGCGTATCGGCGCGGCGGGAAGGGGATGTCTGGCGCGCGGAACTCAGAGGCGACCAGCCCGGCAGTCCGTCAACCGTCTATGCTAAGGCAATCTTCAACGCGGCCGGACCCTGGGTCGAAAAGGTCATCGGCGAGGTTGCGGGCGTGAATTCGCGCATGCGTGTGCGCCTGGTCAAGGGCAGCCACATCGTGCTGCCCAAGTGGTGGCAGGGCGATCACGGCTATGTTCTGCAGGCGCCCGACAAACGCCTCATCTTCGTCAATCCCTATTTCGACGACATGGCGCTGATCGGCACGACCGACATTCCCTTCGACGGCAAGGCCGAAGACGTCGCGATCGACAAGTCGGAAGTCGACTACCTGCTCGGAATTCTCGGCAACTATTTCGACCATACGTTCAACGCGGCCGACGTCCTGTTCGACTATTCGGGCGTCCGGCCGCTTTTCGACGACGATGCCAGCAAGAGCGCGTCCGCCGTGACACGCGACTATCAGTTCGAACTCGACGGCTCGCTTGACCCCGATGCAAAATCTCCGCCGCTTCTCTCCGCTTTCGGCGGGAAACTGACGACCTACCGGAAGCTGTCCGAGCACGCGTTGCAAATGCTCGGACCCTACTTTCCCGAGATGGCCGGAGCCTGGACCGCGGACACCCCGCTCCCGGGTGGCGATCTGCCGGACAAGCAGTTCGAGACCTGGTTCGCCGGGTTCAGCAAGCGCTACGGGTTCCTGCCCGAGGTGTTGCTGCGCCACCTGGGGCACTGTTACGGAACCGATGCCGTGCGGCTGCTGGACGGCGTCAACGCCCTGTCCGATCTCGGGCACCATTTCGGACACTGTTTCTTCGAACGCGAAGCTGTCTGGCTGATCGAAAACGAATGGGCCGTGAGCGCTGAAGACATTTTGCTCCGCCGCACGAAGCACGGGCTGTTCCTGACGCGGCAGGAAAAGTCGGATTTTGAAACCTGGTTGGAAAAGAGGCCGACACTTGATGAACCCGTTTCTAGAATTGCGGAATGATGCAGAGTTCGAAAGACTTCGATCGATCTCCGCCGAACTCGGCAAGGACCCTTTGCAGGTTCAGGGGCCAGGCGGCAACACGTCGTTAAAGCGGGACGGGCAGATGTGGATCAAGGCATCGGGCACGTGGCTGGCCGAAGCGGAAACACGCGACATCATGGTTCCGGTGTTCTCCGGCCGGTTCGTGGCCGCCCTGCAATCGGGAGACGAAGACGCCGGCGATACGGCGCGGTTTCTCGCCGACGTGGACGGAGCGCCGCAGCTGCGCTCGTCGATCGAAACCTCCGTGCATGCGCTGCTCGACAGTCCCGTCGTGCTGCACACGCATTGCGTGGCGACGATCGCGATCGCAATTCGCTCGGATGCCGAGGAGATTGTCCGGGACAAGCTTGCCGGTCTCGATGCGGTGTTCATCCCCTACGCGAAGCCTGGCCTCGATCTCGCGCAGGCGATCATGGCGCGGGCAACAGGCTCGACCAAAATCCTGATCCTCGGCAATCACGGCCTGGTCGCGACCGGACAAAGTGCCGGCGAGGCGCGGGACCGGCTGTTCGAGGTCTCCCGGCGGCTGGAGCCCGCTGCAGTCGACCATGCGGGCGAAGCGCAGGCGGCCTTTGTCCGCTCCCTGGAGGGAACGGGCTGGGTGCCGGCGCCCTTTGAAACGACGCAGGCGGTCGCGTTCGATGACGGCCTGCTCGAGATCGCGGATGGCAATTCCCTCTATCCCGACCACGTCGTGTTTCTCGGGCCGGGATGCGTGGTCGCAAGGGAAGGGGAAACGGTTGCCGAAGCGGCGCGCCGGGGATCGGCGGGGCGGTCGGAGCGGAAGCTCGTGATCTGTCCGGGCGAAGGGGTCGCCATTCCCGCGGACGCGAATGCCGCGACCTTGACACTGGTGCGTGCCTTTGGCGACGTGCTCGTGCGCGTTGCGCCGGGTTCGGATGTGACACGTCTGTCGGACCAGCAGGAGGATGAGCTGATCAACTGGGATGCGGAGAAGCTGCGCCAGGCCCTCAACACGAGCGATGGCGCAACAGCATGACACACTCTCTTGCGCTCGGGATCGATGTCGGCACGTCGGGTGTGCGCGTGGCCGCGCTCGGAGAGGACCTTGAGGTTGTCACGGTGACGAAGGCGGCCATGGATCTTTCCAGGGGGCCGAGAAATGACCCCGCCGTCTGGCTGGCGGCATTGTCGGAGGCGCTCTCCGGGATGTTCCAGGCCATCGATCCGGGCAGTGTCACGTCCATCTGTGTCGATGGGACCTCAGGCACCGTGCTCGCGCTGGATGATGCGGCCCGGCCTCTGGGGCATGCGTTGATGTACAACGACACCGTCGACGATCCGTCGATCCCGAAGGCAATCGCCGCTGTCGCTCCCCGGCAAAGCGCGGCTCACGGGGCCAGCTCCGCCCTTGCCCGCTGCATCTCATTGCAGACGAGGACCGGTGTCGCGCGCATTGCCCACCAGGCGGACTGGATCGCGGAACAACTGGCCGGGAAGCCCGTGCCGAGTGATGAAAGCAACGCGCTGAAAACGGGTTATGACCCGATCGCGAGGACCTGGCCTGACTGGATGCCGGCGACCGGGATGGACACCGCGCTTTTGCCGGATGTCGTCGCGACCGGGACGATGACCGGCGCCACGTGCGGTGCGTTCGGACTGCCGAAAGGCATCCCGATCGTTGCCGGTGTTTCCGATGGCTGTGCGTCGTTTCTTGCCACCGGTGCGTCGAGCCCCGGAGACGGCGTGACCGCACTCGGCACAACGCTGACGCTGAAACTGCTTTCCGACAAACCGATCTTTGCACCCGAATTCGGGATCTACAGTCATCGTATTGGAGATCAATGGCTTGCGGGTGGTGCCTCCAACAGCGGCGGCGAGGCGCTTGCGGCCCATTTTCCGCCTGACGAGATCGCTTCGTTGAGCGCGCGGATCGATCCCGAGGTCTCCACGGGACTGGACTACTATCCCTTGCCGCGCACCGGTGAGCGGTTTCCGGTCAATGACCCGGATCTTGAATCGCGTGTTGATCCGCGCCCGGAAACACGGGAAGAGTTCCTGAAGGGGCTGCTGGAGGGGATCGCGGCCATCGAGAAACTCGGATTTGAACGGCTGGCCGGACTGGGCGGCCCGAAACTGACGTCCATCCGGACCGTCGGCGGCGGCGCGTCCAACAGGACCTGGACACGCATGCGCACCCGAATGCTGAACACACCCGAGGCCCCGGTAGCGTCCGGCGAAGCGGCAGCGGGGTCCGCGCGCATTGCCTGGGGCTTTGTAAAGGATCGCGCATGACCCGCCGCATCTCTGGCCTGGGCGAGATCATCGAGGAATTTGACGGCATCCTCATCGATCAGTTCGGCGTTCTTCATGACGGAAAGGCGGTCTTTGCGGAGGCCTTGCCCTGTCTTCGAAGAGTTGCCGAGATAAACAAGCCGGTGGTCGCGATCACCAATTCGGGGCGGATGAAGGAGCCGAACAGACAGCGCCTCGACCGGTTCGGGTTCACCGAAGACCTGATCGGGGAGGTGATCACGTCGGGCATGGTCGCCCGCGCCCGGATCGCCGACATGCTTGCCTCCGGAGATCTTGCAACGGGAGACAGGGTATTGAACCTCACTCGCGAGAACGACACGACCGTGCTCGACGGGTTGGGACTTGTCCCGTCGGATGACCCCGGTGACGCCATCCGTCTTGTCCTCATTTCGGGTCTCAAACCGGAAGAGGTTTCCCGCGCATCCTATCGCGAGATGCTTGGTCCGCTGGCAAAAGCGGGTGTGCCCGCTATCTGTGCCAATCCGGATCACGTGGTCTATGCCGACGGCAAGGCAGCGTTCGGTCCCGGACGCGTTGCGCAGGATTACGAGGACGACGGCGGCAGCGTTACCTATGCCGGAAAGCCGGGTCCGGAGATTTTTCGAAAGTCCCTGGCGGTTCTCGGGGACCCCGATCCCGGGCGCGTGCTCATGATCGGCGACAGCCATCATCACGACATAGCCGGTGCGGCCGCGCTCGGCTGCCGGACGCTGCTGATCGCTGGAGGAGTCCAGGCGATGTCTCCGGCCGACGGCGTCCTGCCGGACTATTCCCTCGAAACGCTTCGTTTTTGAAACGTCGGTCAGGTGTCCGCGTATTCAGGCCGGTAACTCGCGAATTGCCGGGCAGAAAGGCACACCAGGCATCCTGCATTGACGGGTCGGGAATGACCGTTTCCCCTTCTTCGCTCATGGCCGCCGCTGCGGCATCGAGGGTTTCGAACCAGCCTGCTCCGGTGGCTGCGCTCATGGCCGCACCGAGAGAGGACGCTTCCAGGCTTTGCGAGATGTGGACCGGCAGGCCTGTTGCGTCGGCAAACATCCGGGTCCACAGGGGGCTGTTGCCGCCGCCGCCGACAGCGACGATCTTTTCGATCTTCAGGCCGTTGTCCTTCATGGCCGTGATCGCGCGCGCGCTTTCCAGCGTCATGGCTTCCAGAACCGCCCGGTAGAGATGACCAAGGCCGTGGTTCGGCGACAGGCCGTTGAAACTGGCACGCGCACCGGTGTCCCAGTGTGGATCCATGCAGCCGGTGAGGTAGGGGCAGACCGTGACGCCTTCCGAGCCGAGCGGTATGGTCGCGGCTTCCGCTTCCAGCCTTGAAAACACCGACGGGTCGTCGCGCCCGCCCGCGAAGGTGTCGACGAACCAGTTGATCAGGAAGGCGCCCGCGCGCTGGCATCCTTCCAGAAAATAGCCGTTGCCGGTTGGTGAAGTCATGGTGCGCCAGTTGAGGCTGATCATCGGATCGGGTGCCCAGGCCCCGGTAATGAGGGCGGTTCCGAGATTGAGATAGACGACACCCTCCCTGGCGGCGTTGACGCCGAGCCCCGCGCATTGGCCGTCGCCGCCGGCGGCGACCAGAGGCAAGCCTTCCGGCAGACCGGTGCTGGCCGCGGCCTCTGCCGTAACCGTGCCGGTGACCGTGCCCGGACGCGCAAGCGTTCCGAGCTGATCGGCGCGGATGCCCAGGTGAGCGAGGAAGTCTTCGGACCAGGTCATGCTTTCGATATCAAGCAGGCCGAAGGGATCGGCGCTCGTCCAGCTGGACATCCAGTTGCCGGTGAGACGTCCGGTCAGGAAACAATGAACGTCGGTGACCTTTGCGGCCCGTTCAAGGACCTCAGGCTGGTTGCGGCGGAACCAGGACAGCCTGTAGATCACGGGCGTGATATCGATCGGTTTTCCGGAAACGCGGTGCAGTTTCTCGGCTCCGATCTCGCGGCTCAGGAGATCGACCTCCGCGCGGGCGCGTTCGTCGAGCCAAAGCGCGGCGGGACGCAAGGCGTTTCCGTCGGCGTCGAGAAAGGCAACCGTCTCGCGCTGGTTGGAGATCGCAAGTGCGGCGACGCGGGACATGTCGATCTTGTCGCCAAGATCCTGCAAAGCCGTGCAGGCAGCGGACCACCAGTCCTCAACGTCCTGTTCGACCCAGCCGGGTTGCGGTTGGGACAGGGGAATGGACGCGCGCCCCTCGGCCACCGGTGTTCCGTTTCTTGTCCAGGCGACGGCCTTGGTCGATTGCGTGGAGCTGTCGAGCCCGATGACCAGATCCTGCGTCATGTTTTCTCCCTCAGCAACGCTTCGGCCGTCGACCTGTCCGTAACCAGATCGGTGACGTATCCGCCGGTCAGGCAGGCTTTCAGGGCCTGCAGTTTTTCAGTTCCGCCTGCAACGCAAATGCGCTCGGGAACGGCTTTCAGATCCTGAAGCTCCATTCCGATCTGCCGCCCGGACAGCGGCCCTTCGAGGGCGTCTCCCTGCGCGTCGATGAACCGGCCGATCACGATACCGGCGGCGCCGGCCTTCATGTAGTCCTCGGCGGAGGGCTGGATCAGGTTGTTGCCGTCCGCCCACCTGGTTTCGTCATTGAGTTCACCGACGCCGAAGACCACGGTGGTGCAGCTGTGAACGCGCTCGAAATGGCGTTTCAAGGAGGGCTCGCGCAGAAGCGCGGTGCGAAGGTCCGATGTGGTGACGACTGCCGGCGCGTGGAAGTTATGGCATTTCGCACCAAGACGGTTCGCGATGAAGAGCGTACAGGCTTCCGGCGACGTGACATCATCCCCGAGGGAGCTGCCCGAGACCTGCACAACACGCAGGCTCTCCTGATTTTTCTCCGGCAAGGCGTTTGCCAATTCCAGCATCGTCCGGCCCCACGCAACGCCAAGCGTCATGTCCTTGCGCAGCCGCGACAGGAGGATCTGGGCTCCGGCGATGCCAAGACGTTTTCGAAGCTGGGTTGGATCGCCGTCTTCTTCGCTGATCTCGGGGGCAATGAAGGCGCCCTTCAGGTTGAAGCGGGCCGCGAGCCGTTTGCTCAGCTCGGCCTGTTCCAGGAGACCGGGTGCCAGACTGATGGTGACAAGTCCGCGCCTGCGCGCATCCGCGAGGTAATTGGCAACCGATGCACGCGACACACCCAAGGCCTTGGCAACCTCCGCCTGGGTGCGCGACTCCGCATAGTAAAGCCAGGTCGCCCAGGCCGTCGTGTCCTCGACAAACCTGACATTTTCCTCGCCTGAACCGTCGCTTTTCCTGTCTGACATTGTTTCGCTTTCGCCTTTGCGATCCGTGAAGTTTGAAATTCGATTTGACAAATGTCAATAGATGCTGTCATTTGTCATTCGTGAGCTGAAAGGTTTTGCATGCCCTCAATAAGTCAACAGACTCCCTCTTTACCAGAGCGGCCGGAAAACGGTTGGATGGAGCATATTGAGGACGTGTATCTCGGCCGATGGGTGAACCCGGAAACCGGCGAGACCGGACCGCGGGCTCCGGTCGACAAGATCCTGATTTCCGAATCGATTGACGGAGCCGAGGCAGACCTCGTGCGCTCCGTGGGCATCGGCGATTCAACCGCGATGGTCGCCGATGCCAACACTTGGGATGCCGCAGGTTCAAGGATTGCGCATACCCTGAAAAGCGCCGGCATCACGGTCGGCGAAGTCCTGCTCGAAGGCAAACCGCACGCCACCGTTCACGCTGCTGATGAACTGGCGGTTCGGCTCCAGGATTTTTCGTCCGTCATTGCGGTGGGATCCGGCACGGTGAACGATCTCACCAAATATGTCACGGCCAAGGACGGCCGTCCCTACTGTGTTTTCGGCACGGCCGCCTCGATGGACGGCTATGCATCGACGACGGCGTCGATGGGTTTGCCGAGCGGGCTGAAAATCTCCTTGCCGGCCCATGCGCCCAAGGGGGTGTTCCTGGATCTCGGCGTGATTGCGGCCGCACCGAGCCGGATGGCGGCTGCAGGTTTCGGCGACTGTCTTTGCAACAGCGTCGCACGGATCGACTGGTGGATGTCGCACAAGCTGCTCGGAAGCCGGTTCTGGATGGAACCCTATCTGATCGGCGAACCGGACGCAGGCATGCTGGAAACCCATGCGTCCGGCCTGAAGCAGGGCGATGTCACGGCTGTCGGCTATCTTGTCCGGGCGCTTGTCCTGTCCGGTCTGGGCGTTGCCTTTACCAAAGTCTCCAACCATGGCTCGATGGGCGAGCACCAGATTTCCCACTATATCGACTGTTTCGCAGGTGACCGGCACACGGGAACGCTGCACGGCGAACAGGTCGGGGTCGCGACGCTGACCATGGGCCGTATCCAGGACTGGTTTCTGAACCAGGAACGGCCGCCGGAGATCCGGCCGACCCGCGTTGACGGCGAGGACATGGCGCGCCGGATGGGCCCCGAAATCGCCGCGCAATGCGAAGCGGAATACCGGAAGAAAGCGCTGGACGAGAACGGCGCGGCGCGGATCAACGAACGTCTGCAGGAGATCTGGCCGCAGCTGCGCGCGGAGTGCCGCAAGCTGGTCGATCCGGTCAGCAACATGACGGCGAAGCTCAACGAGGTTGGTGGCGCGACGAGCGGACGGGACCTCGGACTGCCCGCCGATTTCTACCGCGAAGCCGTCCGCCATGCGCACGAAATGCGGAACCGTTTCTCTTTCGCTGATCTGGCCTGCGATTCGGGCCTGCTGGACGAGTTTGCGGCGAGGGAGGTCTGAAACAATGCAGCCGATTGCCTCCATGCCCCGGGACACCGCAGCCACAATCCACACGGTTATGGCCGATATCGACGACACGCTCACGAATGACGGGCGTCTTCCGGCAAGCGCCTATGCGGCGCTTGAGAAGCTCAGGCACGCAGGTTTCAAGGTCGCGGCAATCACTGGCCGGCCAGCCGGATGGTGCGACATGATTGCCCGCTTCTGGCCCGTAGACGGCGTGGTCGGGGAGAACGGCGCTTTCTACTACGCCTATGACAGCGCTGCGCGACAGATGCGGCGGGTCTTTGCGGCAAACGACGTCGTCAGGCGCAACAACAAGCTGCGCTACGAGCAGATTGCGGCACGCATCCTGAGGGAAGTGCCCGGGGCAGCGGTATCGGCGGATCAGGCGTTTCGCGAGGCGGACCTCGCCATCGATTTCTGCGAAGACGTGCCTGCGCTTGAGCGTGAGGACGTTGATCGCATCAAGGCCATTTTCGAAGAGGAGGGCGCGGTGGCGAAGGTGTCCTCGATCCATGTGAACGGATGGTACGGCAGCTACGACAAGCTGACCATGACGCGCAGGTTTGCGCGCGACGTTCTGAACCTGGACCTGGACGCGGAGAAGGACAGGATTGTCTTTTGCGGCGACAGCCCGAACGACGCGCCGATGTTCGGCTTCTTTCCGAATGCCTGCGGCGTGGCGAACGTCCTGGACTTCAAGGGCCGGATCGACGCGGAACCCGGCTGGATCACGACCGGGCGGGGTGGTGAAGGATTTGCAGAGCTTGCGAACGCCCTGATCGCAGCAAGAAACGTTTCAGACAGGAGAATGAGCGCATGAAGAAGGCCGAACTGGCACTGCGCGAGGACATCATTGCCCGTTGCCGGGAAATGAATTCCAGCGGTATCAACCAGGGAACCTCCGGGAACATCTCGGTCCGGTACGAAGACCGGATGCTGATTTCTCCCTCGGCGACACCCTATGACCAGATGACGCCCGACATGATCGCGTCGGTCGGCCTTGAGGACACGAGCGGCCGCTACGAAGGGCCGCTGAAACCGTCGACCGAGTGGCGTTTTCACCAGAAGCTGCTGCGCGGCCGTCCCGATGCCGGTGCGGTCGTTCATGCGCATCCGACCTACTGCACGACGCTGGCAATCGCGCGCAAGGAGATCCCCTCCTGCCACTACATGATCGCCGCGTTCGGCGGAAACAACGTCCGCTGTGCGGGCTATGCGACATTCGGTTCGGAAGAACTGTCCGAACTTGCCATCGACGCCATGACCGACAGGACGGCCTGCCTGCTTGCAAATCACGGCATGATCGCGATCGGCGAGAATCTCGCCAAGGCGATGTGGCGCGCGATCGAGCTGGAGACCATCGCAAAGCAGTATTACCTCAGTCTTTCGATCGGCGGTTCGGTGCTCCTGAGCGACGCGGCCATCGATGACACGCATCGCGGTTTCGCCGGCTACGGCCTGCAGGACGATGCCGGAAAAGAGACGCCGAAACCCAAACGCCGTGCCGCGAAAAAACCGGCTGCGAAAACGGCGGCGGCAAAGAAACCAGCGGCAAAGGCGGCATCCG
Organism: Roseibium sp.; assembly: GCF_965229775.1. Classification (GTDB taxonomy): domain Bacteria; phylum Pseudomonadota; class Alphaproteobacteria; order Rhizobiales; family Stappiaceae; genus Roseibium. The sequence goes on along the minus strand of NZ_OZ245929.1, from coordinate 309,040 downwards.
CAAAGAAACCTGCGGCAAAAGCCGAGGCGGCGGCAGAACCGGCTGCGAAGCCGGCAGCGGCCAGGAAGCCCGCGGCAAAAGCGGCGGCTGCCAGAAAGCCTGCGGCAAAAGCGGCGGCCACCCGGAAGCCGCCGGCGAGGAAGAAGTAACAGCGCCAAATTGATGGGAGGATCGGCATGGCGTTCGTAAGAACCAGAGGATTGCAAGGCTACATCACCGGCGACAGCCCGGTGCCGTGGCTTGCGCCGCTGGTCGCCATGCTCGTGGTCTTCACGATCTATCCGCTGTTCTACAACATCTGGCTTTCGTTCCATGAATATGCGCCGTTCAAGCGTCGGCTCGTTTATGTCGGCACGGAGAACTGGAGCACTCTGGTCAACGATCCGCGTTTCTGGGAAGCGCTGTCGGTGACCTTCACCTATTTCTTCGTGCTTCTGGCGATCCAGGTCGTCCTGGGGATGATCATCGCGCTGCTGCTGGATTCCGACGAACCCGGCTTCGGATTGCTGCGCGGCCTGCTCACCCTCACGCTGGTCATTCCGCCGGCGATCACGGGCATGATGTTTCTTCTCATGGAAGATCCCGAGTTCGGCGTGCTCACCTATCTGCTGGAATCCCTCGGGATCCTGACCGGTCAGGACCCGATCCTGGCGACAAGTTCGACGGCGCTGGCGGGCGTGATGCTTGCCGACATCTGGCAATGGACGCCGTTCATGGTGCTGATCTTTCTCGCCGGGCTGAGATCGCTGCCCCAGGAGCCTTATGAAGCCGCCATGCTGGACGGCGCGTCCGCGTTCCAGACGTTCCGCCGGATCACGCTGCCGATGATGTCCAAGGTGATCGCGGTCGCCGTCCTGATCCGCGGCATCGATCTGTTCAGGGCGTTCGACTACATGTTCGTGATGACGTCCGGCGGTCCGGGAACGTCGACCTACACGCTGTCGCTCTATGCCTGGCAGCAGACCTTCAGTTTCATCAAATGGGGATACGGGGCGACGCTGAGCCTTGTCAGTCTCGTGCTGATCCTCGTGATCGCCAACCTGTTCATCTGGATAGCGAAGGTGCGCTGGTGATTGTCGAGAGCAAATATCGGCGCTACTCGCGCATGGCTGCCGCGTGGCTGATCACCGCGCTGTTCGTGTTCCCGCTCTATTACTGGGGAACCACGGCCTTCAAGGAAGCCAAGGAGATCTTTTCGGTCCCGCCGACCGTCTGGTCTTTCACGCCGACGCTACGCAATTTCGAGGAGGTGTTCGGCATTTCCTTCGGCTTCCTGCGCCAGCAGGAGGTTCTGCCCGGTGGCGGCAATTTTTACATGGCGCCGCGCCTGTGGGATTCCATCGTCGTTGCCGTGTTTTCAACCGCGCTGGCGATCGCGATATCGACCTTCGCCGCCTATGCGCTCAGCCGGATGGACTTTCGCGGACGCCACCACTTCGTCGCCTGGGTCCTGTCGACCCGCATGATGCCGCCCGTCGCGGTCGCGATCCCGATGTTCTTCATCTACAAGGACATCGGCCTGATGGATTCCTATACCGGGATCATCCTGATCCACGCGCTGATGAACCTGCCGCTCGCGGTTCTGCTGCTGAAAAGTTTCTTCGACGACATTCCGCGGGAGATCGACGAGAGCGCCATTGTCGACGGTGCAAGCCGCTGGAAGATCTTCCGCCGTATCATCCTGCCGATGGCCAAGGGCGGCATCGCGGCGACCGCGGTCCTTTGTTTCATCTTTTCCTGGACGGAATTCATTTTCGTCCTGACCCTGACGCAGACCGGGCTGAAAACCGTGCCGGTCGTGTCGTCGAGCTTCGTCACATCCACAGGCACCGCCTGGGGCAACATGGCAGCCTTGGGAGTGGCTGCGATGGCTCCGGCGTTCCTCTTCATCCTGCTGGTCCAGAAACAGCTGGTCCGCGGGCTGACACTCGGTTCCCTCAAGCAATAGGAGCAACACAAAGTCTTCAGGAGACCATCTTTCACGTATCACGGGAGGAGTTAGTCATGAGAGATACAGACAGGAAACAATATCGCGCCAATCTGGTGGACGCCTTTGTCAACCGGCGCATGGGGCGGCGGGATTTCATGCGAAATGCCGGCCTGCTCGGATTGAGCGCTGCCGCCTTCGGTGCGGGTATGCGCCGGCCCTTCGGTCTGGGTTCGATGCCACTGGCCAATGCTGCCGATGACCTTCGGCCATCCGACGAGGTCCTGAAATGGGTGAAGGATGTGTCCGGACCGTTCAAGGGAACGACGCTCAAGCTTGCGACGGAATCCACACCGCCGTCGAACGCGATCAACAGCCAGCTCAAGAAGTATTTCGAAGAAGCCTCCGGAATGACGGTCGAAATCGAAGTGCTGCCGCTTGAGCAGGTTCTTCAGAAAATGACGCTGGACATCGCGTCGCAGCTCGGCACCTACGATCTCTACTATATCGACCAGAGCTGGGCGGCGTCGGTGAGCCAGGATGTCTTCGATCCGCGCGAGCAGATCGAGAACAAGCCCGACCTCGCGATGCCGAACTACAATATCGACGACTTCCTGCCGGCGCTTGTCGACGGTATCGCGAAGTATGAGGATCGCTGGGTTGGCGTCCCGTACGATATTCCGATCTTCATCATGATGTACCGGAAGGACATCTGGGAAGAAATGGGTTTCGAAGCGCCGTCGTCCCTGGAAGAATACTACCAGCAGGCCAAGGCGATCACCGATGCCAAGGGACCGGATCTCTACGGTTCCACGGGTCAGATGAAATCCGGCCACTACAGTCTTGAATGCGACTGGACGGCATGGCTCTGGGGCCATGGCGGGTCGATTTTCAACGCGGACGGCAAGTTCTCGGGCAACGACGAATACGGCCTGGAAGCGATGGACTACTGGACCAAGCTCTGGAAGACCATGCCTCCGGGCGTGACGGGCTGGACCTGGGACGGCCAGGGGCAATCCGTTGCCCAGGGCGTCGCCGCGTCGATGATGAGCTGGGGCGAATTCTTCCCCTATTTCGACGACCCGTCGGCCACGAAGGTGTCCGGTCTCATGGAAGCCGTCCGCTGTCCGCCTCCAATGCGGGCGCTGCGTACGGTCGACCAGACCGGGTTTGGCGAGATCCCGGGTGTCGGACACCAGGGCGGCTCGTCGCTCGCGGTTTCGAAAAACTCCAAGAATCCGGACGCCGCCTGGATTTTCATGCAGTGGGCGACAAGCTACGACACACAGGTGCTGATCACGGCCCTGGGTGGCGGTACCGGGCCGACTCGCAAAAGCGTCTACGACGATCCGCGCATCATCGCCAACAACCGCGTCGGACCGGGCACCACCCGGCACCTCAACGTTGTGCGCGACACGATCGCGATGGACATGGGGTCGGAACCGGATCTGCCGCAATGGGCGGAACTGTCCAACGACACGATCCCGGTCCGGCTCGGCAAGTATTTTGCCGGCGACTACGGCTCGCCGAAGGAAGCAATGGACGACATTGCGGTGTCCGTCGACAAGATCGTCTCGGGCTAACCGTTTTTCGCAAACGAGAACAGGGAAGGGTGGCAACACCCTTCCCGCCAGTCTGGGCAGGGAGGAACCCGTGGAAACCAAGCCTCTTGTCGCAATAACCGGGGCAAGCTCCGGTATCGGCGAAGCAACAGCGCGCGCCTTTTCAGCCGCCGGACATCCGGTTCTGCTGATGGCCCGCCGGATGGACCGCATGGAAGCACTCGGCCTGCCGAACGCCGTTCTCCGGCAGGTGGATGTGCGCGACCGGGCGGCGATCGCAGCCGCGGTGCGCGACGCCGAAGACCGTTTCGGACCGGTCGACATGATGTTAGCCAATGCGGGCATTGCGCGTCTTGCCGATATTGGCCGTCAGCCCCCCGAAGAGTGGGACGAGATGATCGACATCAACACCAAGGGTGTGATGAACACGGTCCACGCGGTGATGAACGGCATGATGGAGCGCAGGCGCGGGACGCTCGTGATGATGAGTTCCATTGCCGGCCGCAAGGTCTATCCCGACCACACGGTCTATTGCGGGACCAAATACTTCGTGCACGCGGTCTCCGAGAGCCTGCGCGAATACCTTTCGGCTTACGATGTGCGCGTGATCGTGCTCTCGCCGGGCGTGATCGAAACGGAAGTGCTTTCCGGTGTGCTGGATGAAGAAACGCTTGCAAACTACAAGAGCAACAAGGTCAAGATGGGCGGAGGTATCGGTGCGGACATCGTCGGCGACCTGATCCTCAATGCCTATCAGCTGCCGCAAAAGGCCCTGGTTCAGGAGATCTGCCTGACGCCGACGCGGCAAACCTACTGAGGAAATCAGCTTTTATGGCAGAAGTCGCCTATCACAATATCTGCAAGTCGTATGGTTCGTTCGAGGTCATGCGCGACCTGTCGCTGTCCATTTACGACGGAGAGTTCGCGGTGCTGCTGGGTGCCTCCGGTTGCGGCAAGACTACGCTCCTCAGAATGACGGCAGGCCTGGAAAACATAACCGGCGGCGAACTGACCATCGACGGCAAGGTGATGAACGAGGTCCATCCGCGCGACCGCGACATTGCCATGGTGTTCCAGAACTATGCGCTCTATCCGACGATGAAGGTGTTCGACAACATTGCCTTCAGTCTGGAAGTGAAGCGGCTCAGCAAGGATGAGATCAAGCGGAAGGTCAACGAGGCGGCGGCCGTCCTGAACCTGACCGAATATCTCGACCGCTATCCAAGGGAGCTATCCGGCGGCCAGAGACAACGCGTGGCGATGGGCCGGGCCATGGTCCGCGACGCCAAGGTGTTCCTGTTTGACGAGCCGCTGTCCAACCTCGACGCCAAGCTCAGGGCGCATATGCGTGTCGAGATCCGTCAGCTGCATGAGCGCCTCAAGGCAACGACGATCTATGTCACCCACGACCAGATCGAGGCGATGACGATGGCGGACAAGATCGTGCTGATGAAGGGCGGCAAGATCGAGCAGGTCGGAACGCCGGATGATCTGTACGACCGGCCGGCAACACGGTTCGCAGCCGACTTCATCGGGTCGCCTTCGATGAATTTCATAGAGGGTGAAATCACGGCTCAAGACGGAAACCCGTCCTTCGTCGGGCCGCATATCAATCTGCCGCTCGATGCCGGACTGAAAGCCGAGCCGGGACAGAAGGTCATCTGCGGCTTGAGGCCTTCCGATCTGATCACGGCCCGGAGCGGTGCGATAACGGGTACCGTCAAGCTCGTGGAGAAAACCGGGGCGGACGTCAACATCCATGTAGACCTGAGCGACACCGCAAGTCTCGTCGCCACGATGGCGCGTGACAATGGCGTTGCCGCGGGCGATCCCATCGAGTTGACGATCCCGCAAAGGGCCGTGCACCTCTTTGACGCTGAAACCGAGAACCGGATCGAAACGGAAGCCATTGCGCAGGACAGGCTGGCGAAAGTGGAGGGTCTCTAGACTATTGCGGCCTACTTTATGTGGGTATGACCTAGCGAGCTGCGAGCGTGATTGTCGGCCGTCTTTCAGCACGAGCGACCCGCTGTTCGCCGGCATGGCTGCTACAGTCCAACGCCAGGCTGCCTCTCAGCGCGGTCGTTTGGTATGATTGACTGCGCTATTTCGTAGACAGTCATTTTTTGGAATTCGCAAGATGATCTTGAAATTGAAAGCCCTTGCGGCCTGCGCCGTCCTTACTGGTACCTTTTCCGCAGCGTCCCTGTCCGAGGAATTCGGCTATGTCGGCGACAATCACAGCTGGTCGCTCAGCTGTAACGCGTCCGGCTACGTCCTGAAATCCCAATATCCTGTGACCCGTTTCTTCGAGGCGGGTGCGGCGTCGTCGGTGACGCGCGAAAGGGAGACGCTCTATCTCGGTCGCTCCTGCGATGCATCGAGCACAACGATGGGCGAGGGCAAGTGGTGCTGGGCCAATGGCGGCTTCTTCGCGGAGTTCGCGACACACAGGATCAGCTTCCCGAGGCAGGAAGTGATCTGCCCTCGCGGCGGAAATGACTCCCTCGCGTGCGGCTGCTGACGCTCGCGCCTGCCACCCGCAGCGAGGAACCCTCAGACGATACCGCCGCCCGCGCCGGAGACGGCGGGGCGCGTCCTTGCGACTGTCTCCCGGTAACGGGACGTTCTGTAGACCGCAACCGGGTCGATCGCGGCGCCCTTGTCCGCGCGGGCCATGGCCAGGATCGGTTCAACGTCGGTGCGATAGGCCTTTTTGAGCGTGGTGGTCGCCATGAGCGCGTCATTGCTTTCCTGACATGCTTCCAGGGCGGGCCGGTCGACGATCAGCGCCTGGGCATAGGCTCGCTGCACTTCCATGGCAGACACCATCAGGCTTTCGATCGGGTCAGTGACGTTGTGCGACTGGTCCAGCATATGGGCGGGGTCGAACCCCGGCACCGCGCGGGCTTCTGCATCCACCAGTTCGTTGAAGACCAGGAACAGGCGATAGGGATCGATGCTGCCCGTATCCAGGTCGTCGTCGCCGTATTTGCTGTCGTTGAAATGAAAGCCGCCAAGCTTGCCGAACTGGATCAGCCTGGCAACGATCATCTCGATGTTCACGTTCGGTGCATGATGTCCGAGATCAACCAGGCAGAAGGCACGCTCGCCGAGCTCCGTGGCAATCAGGTAGTTGGTGCCCCAGTCCTGAACAACAGTGGAGTAGAAGGCGGGCTCGAAGATCTTGTGTTCGGTGAAGAGCCGCCAGTCGCCAGGGAGCCGCGCGTAGATGGTTTTGGCACTTTCCAGATAGCGTTCCAGCTGTCGGGTAAAGTGGGTCTGTCCGGGAAAGTTCGACCCGTCCCCCACCCAGACCGTCAGGGCCTTCGACCCGAGCGCGGCACCGATCTCGATACATTCCAGATTGTGCTCGATGGCCTGTTGCCTGACAGACGGATCGGTATGCGAAAGCGACCCGAACTTGTAGGACTGCCGCTGGTCCTCCTGATCCTGAAAGGTATTGGAGTTCATCGCGTCGAAAGCAAGGCCGAGTTCGTCGGCCCTGTTGCTGAGCAATGCCGGGTCCGCCTTGTCCCAGGGGATATGCAGCGAAACGCTGGGCGTTGCGCCCGTCAATTCATGAATGACCGAGCAGTCCTCGAGCTTGTCGAAGATATTGCGGGGCTCTCCCGGTCCTGGAAACCGTGCAAACCGGGTACCGCCTGTTCCCACGCCCCAGGAGGGGATTGCAACGCCATAGGCGGAGACTTTCCGCTTGATCTCGTCGATAACGACACCGCGCCGGTCGAACTGCTCACCAAGAGCGTCGTAGTCGCGGCGAAGGTTCGTGATGAGCTTTTCGTTTTCCTGCGCGACCAGCGCGCTGTCGATCATGGGCATGACCGGTCTCCTCTAGGGTACGGACTCATAAATGAGACCGAAATGGTTTGAGGCGGCTTGCTTCTCGTCAAGGAGTGGAAGGGCAGGAAATGTGGTTCATTTTCAAACCTTTCGCGACGCGGAGGAGGCGCAAGCCGGTCAAATCCGAAGGACATGGAAATGGCATCCCCCCGTGTCGTCAGCGTGCTTGACCGGGCAGGAAGCCCGCTCCGCACACCCTTCCTGACGGGATTTCGCCATTTCGCATGCCATTTCAGTCTCATTTATGAGTCCGTACCCTAGCGCGTGAAGGCCTGAACGTTGCCGGCGTCGACATTCAGGATGTTGCCGGTCGATTTGGACGAGAACTCGGAGGCAAGGAAGTAGGCCGCCTCGGCGATATCTTCCGGAAGAACCGACCGTTTCAGCAGGGAACGCTGGCGATAGTGCTCCTCAAGCTCCGCCGTGTCCTTGCCATAGGCCTCCGCCCGTTCCTTCAGCCAGTCGCCGGACCAGATCTTCGATCCGCGCAGGACGGCGTCCGGATTGACGGTGTTGACCCGGATACCGTCCGGAGCGCCTTCGAGCGCCAGGCAGCGCGCAAGATGCAGTTCGGAGGCCTTGGCCGTACAGTAGGCGCTGGCGCCGGGAGAAGCGGCGAGACCGTTCTTTGATCCGATAAAGACAATCGCGCCGCCCGTGCCTTGCGTCTTCATGAGCTGAAACGCGGCCCGGGAAACCAGAAAGTAGCCCGTCGACAGGATCGACATGTTGCGGTTCCAAAGGTGCAGTGAGGTTTCCTCGATTGGCGCCGAGGAGGCGATGCCGGCATTGGAAACCAGAATGTCGATCCCGCCGAATTCAAGCGAGGCCCGCGCGAAACTGTCGGCGACAGCGTCCTCGCTGGTGACATCCATCACCACCGATCGCACCAGATCCATCGAGTGCCGCCCGGAAAGCACATTCGCGGTTTCGGTCAAGGCCTCTTCATCGATATCGGCCAGGACCACGCACGCGCCTTCGCGCAGGAACCGTTCCGCGGTCGCAGAGCCGATACCTCCCGCGCCGCCGGTGACCAGTGCGATCTTTCCCGCCAGGCTTTTCGGTTTCGGCATCCGCTGAAGCTTTGCTTCTTCAAGAAGCCAGTATTCGATGTCGAATGCTTCCTGTTCCTCCAGGCCCCGATAGGTCGAGACGCTCGATGCGCCGCGCATGACGTTGATGGCGTTGGTGTAGAATTCCGCGGAGATCCGGGCCGTTGCCTTGTCCTTGGCGAAAGTGATCATGCCGACGCCCGGCACGAGATAGACGACTGCGTTCGGGTTTCTGAGCGCCGGACTGTCCGGTCGGCGGCACCGCTCGTAGTAGGCTGCATAGTCGTCCCGGTACTGCGCAACCGCATCACCCAATCCGGCAATTGTATTCCCGATGTCCGGGGTCTGCGGGTCGAAGCCGACCACGAGCGGACGTATCTTCGTGCGCAGGAAATGGTCCGGGCAGCTTGTCCCGAGTTGGGCCAGTGCCTCCATGTCGTTGGAGCAGACGAATTCCAGAACCGTGTCAGTGTCATCGAAATGGCCGACCATATGCTGGTCATCGCTGACCATGCCGCGAATGACCGGCATCAGGGCAGCAGCGGTCTTCCGGCGCTCCACCGGCGGCAGAGCAGTGCATTTCGCGCCGCCGAATGCGCTGTGGCCGAGCGTTTTCTGCTCGAACCATTCGATTGCCTTGTTGATCGTGTCGATGGTGATTTCGTAGCAGGTTCTGGCGTCGTCCGCCCAGGTGAACAGACCGTGGCTTTCCAGTACCACCCCTTTTGCAGCGGGATTTTCGAGGCAGAATTTTTCGAGCCACAGGCCGAGTTCGTAGCCGGGACGTTTCCAGGGCAGCCAGCCGATGTCGTCACCGAAAATGTCGGCGGTCATGGTCTTGCTGTCGGCTGCTGCCGCGATCGCAATGATCGCGTCCGGGTGCATGTGGTCGACATGTCTGGCGGGAACGTAGGCATGCAGCGGGGTATCGATAGAGGCAGCGCGCGGATTGAGGTTGAAGGTGCAATGCGGCAGGTAGCCCACCATCTCGTCTTCGAACGCGACGCCGCGATAAAGACCCTTCAGAGCGCGCAGCTTGTCCATGTACAGCGTTGCAAAGCCGTCCATCTTTATGGTGCCGACGTCGCCGCCTGATCCCTTGACCCACAGGACTTCGGCCTGTTCACCGGTCAGCGGGTCTTTCTCCATCGCCTTAACCGAGGTGTTGCCGCCGCCATAATTGGTGATGCGCTTGTCCGAGCCCAGAAGGTTCGACCGGTACAGCAGCAACTCGGCTTCTGTCATCGACTGCGCGGTTTCGTCATCCCATAGGTTTTGCAGCCGTGATCCCGCAGCAGAGTTCAACATCGATACCTCCCGAAAATACGCCTGACAGTGCAAGCCTCTTTGATTAGAACCTCGCTCGAAAGCACCGTCGTGTCAATCAAAAACAATCAAATTCAATCATATTGCACTGCAATATGAGCGTTTGTGACAATTATTGATTGACAATGACTGTTTTTGATGAAAACGTTTGAGCAACGGGAGAACGGAATGCACGAGAAAGAACGCCAGAGGATCATCCTGTCCGCAGTCCAGGACCGGCCCGTCGTGACGGTCCAGGAACTGGTGACCCTGACGGGATCTTCCGAGGCAACCATTCGCAGGGATATCGCAACCCTGCATGTGCAGAAGAAGTTGCGCCGCGTGCGCGGCGGTGCGGAGTCGATCCATCCGCCCCAGTTCGTCGGTCTCGCCGGACGGCCGTTTTCGGTCAACGAAACAATCAACATCGCTCAGAAACGCGCAATCGCGCAAAAGGCCGTCGAGCTGTGCGAAGACGGCGACCCGATCATCATCAACGGCGGCACGACAACCTTTCAGATGGTGCATCCGCTCGCGACACGGCGCATGCAGGTCTTCACCAATTCGTTTCCGATTGCCGAGCATCTTCTGAAGAATTCCAAGAACACGATCATGCTCTCCGGCGGAGCTATCTACCGCGAGCAGAACATCATTCTCAGTCCGTTCGACAATGACGTCACGCGGAACTTCTACGCCAAGCGCATGTTCATGGGCGCACAGGGGCTCGGAGCGCTCGGGCTCATGGAGGCCGACCCGCTCCTGATTCAGGCGGAGCAGAAACTGATCGGGCAGGCCGACGAACTCGTGGTTCTGGTGGATTCCTCGAAGTTCAGCGCCCGCTCATCGCTGATCCTGTGTCCGCTGGAGCGCATTTCGACCGTCGTGACGGACGAGGGAATTCCCGACCACGCGGCCAGCATGCTGGAGCAGGCGGACGTCAAGTTAATCGTGGCGCAGACGAGCGCCGCACAAGCAAAGGCGACCTCAAGCGGGTAGCCGGTGTCCTGCCGGAACCTGGGAGGACCGGCAGCTATCTAGGGAGGAAGACAATGAAACTCTTGAAGTCACTGTTAGCAGCAACAGCCGTTGCCGCCATGTGCATAGCTGTGCCGGCACAGGCAGAAACCAAGCGGATCGCCCTGGTCGTCAAGGCCCTTGGCATCGGTTTCTTCGAAGCAGCAGCCAAGGGCGCGGAAGAAGCTGCCAAGGAACTCGGCGACGTTGAAATCATCTATACCGGTCCGACCGACACGACCGCCGAGGGCCAGATCGAAGTCATCAATGCGCTGATTGCGCAGAAAGTCGACGCGATCGCCGTCTCGGCCAATGATCAGGATGCGCTCGTTCCGGCCCTGAAGAAGGCGATGCAGCGCGGGATCACGGTGATTTCCTGGGATTCGGGCGTTGCAGCCGAGGGGCGGCAATTGCACCTCAATCCGTCCTCGAATGCTTTGATCGGCAACATGATCATCAAGCTCGCTGCGGATCATCTGCCTGACGGCGGAGATGTCGCCGTCTTGTCGGCATCGGCGACTGCGACGAACCAGAACACCTGGATCGAGGAGATGAACAAGGTCAAGGACAACTATCCGGGCATCAATGTTGTCGCGACGGTTTACGGCGATGACCTTGCCGACAAGTCCTACCGCGAAGCCCAGGGTCTCATGCAGAGCTATCCCGACCTGAAGGCGATCATCGCTCCGACCTCCGTCGGTATCGTTGCTGCCGCGCAAGCCGTGTCCGATGCCGAAAAGGCCGGACAGGTCAACGTCACCGGTCTTGGTCTTCCCTCGGAAATGGCCGGCCATATCGACTCCGGCGCGTCCAAGTCCTTTGCAATCTGGAATCCGATCGACCTCGGTTACTCCGCGACGATGCTCGCCTACAACCTTGCGGCCGGTAATGCCGAAGCCAAGCCGGGTGCGGAAATCCCGATGGGGCGCATGGGATCGTTGACGCTGAATGACAACAACGAAGGCGCGATGGCCGACCCGTTCGTCTATGACAGCTCGAACATCGACGATTTCAAGGATATCTTCTAAGCTTCGCTGACCAGGCAGCAGCCGGCCCGGGCAACCGGGCCGGCCCATGACCCAAACAGATTTCACACACCGGGGGACTGGGAATGCTTGCGAACACGCAGGGCGTCGGCGACGTGCATCCGTCAGCAGCAAATGAGCAAAAGCCGATCCTGTCCCTGAGGGGCATTTCGAAGTCCTTTCCCGGCGTCAAAGCCCTGTCCGAAGTCGCGCTTGATCTCTATCCTGGGCAGGTCACGGCCCTCGTCGGCGAGAACGGCGCCGGTAAATCGACCATCGTCAAGGTTCTGACAGGGATCTACCAGCCGGACGAAGGCGAGATCGCCATAAACGGCGTTGCCGTCAGCTTCCCGACCGCGCAGGATGCGGGGAGGGCCGGCGTGACGGCGATCCATCAGGAGACGGTGCTTTTCGACGATCTGTCGGTTGCCGAAAACATCTTCATCGGGCACGCCCCCAGGACGCGCTTCGGTCTGATCGACAAGGCCTCGATGGTCCGGCAGGCGAGGGATCTGCTTGCGCGGATCGGCGCCCAGATAGATCCGTCCGTTCTCCTCAAGGAACTGGGCATTGCCAACAAGCACCTGGTCGCCATTGCGCGCGCGCTCTCGATCGACGCCAGCATCGTCATCATGGACGAGCCGACGGCATCGCTGTCGCACAAGGAGATCGAGGAAACCTACGAGCTGGTCGAGCGGCTCAAGGCCGAGGGCAAAGCGATCCTCTTCATAAGCCACAAGTTCGACGAGATTTTCCGCATTGCCGACCGCTATACCGTTTTCCGGGACGGAGAAATGGTCGGCGCGGGCAGGATCTCCGACGTATCGGAACCGGATCTCGTGCGCCTGATGGTCGGCCGTTCCGTCGACCAGGTGTTTCCGAAACGAACGCCCGAACTCGGATCTGAGATCATGCGGGTGGTCGGCTACAGCCATCCGACCGAGTTCGAGGATATCGGGTTCACCCTGCGGCGCGGAGAAATACTTGGCTTTTACGGACTGGTCGGTGCCGGGCGCAGCGAGTTCATGCAGGCGCTTTTCGGAATAACCAAACCCTCGAAGGGGGCGATACGGATCGACGACACCGTTGCCGTGATCCGAACGCCAGACGAGGCGATCAGTCACGGTATCGTCTATGTGCCGGAAGACCGCGGCAAACAGGGCGCCATCAAGGGGCTGCCGATCTTCCAGAACGTGTCGTTGCCGTCGCTCAGATCCACGTCGCGGAACGGGTTTCTGCGTCTTGCGGAGGAATTCAGGCTGACGCGCGACTATACCCGGCGGCTCGACCTGCGCGCAGCCGCGCTGGATCAGGACATCGGCGAACTGTCCGGCGGCAACCAGCAGAAGGTGATCATCGCAAAATGGCTGGCAACGCAGCCAAGGGTGATCATCCTGGACGAGCCGACCAAGGGTATCGATATCGGCTCCAAGGCAGCCGTCCACGAATTCATGGCGGAACTGGCCGCGCAAGGGCTCGCGGTGATCATGGTCTCGTCCGAGATCCCGGAAATTCTTGGCATGTCCGACCGGGTCATCGTCATGCGGGAAGGGCGCATCGCGGCCGAATTCGAGGGTGCGGACCTGACGCCGGAACGCCTTGTGCGGGCCGCGGCCGGTCTGTCCGGAGAAACGCAATGACAAAGTCGTTCCTGAAGTCGCGCGAACTGGTCCTTGGGGCGGCGATCCTGGCCTTGCTCCTGGCCATTGCCAGCCGCTTTCCGGCTTTCATCGGCCCGTCCAACCTTGCCAACGTGTTCAACGATACGGCGCCGCTGATCATTCTTGCGCTCGGTCAGATGGCCGTGATCCTGACGCGCTGCATCGACCTCTCCGTTGCAGCCAACCTGGCGCTGACCGGGATGGTCGTCGCGATGCTGAACACGCTCTATCCCGGTCTGCCGATCCCCGTCATCCTGGCGATCTCCATTCTGCTCGGCGCGATCATGGGACTGGCGAACGGACTGCTGGTCTGGAAACTCGATATTCCGCCGATCGTCGTGACGCTCGGGACGATGACCATTTTCAGGGGCATCATCTTCCTGATTTCCGACGGTGCGTGGATCAACGCCCACGAAATGAGCGATAGTTTCAAGGCCTTTCCGCGCGCTGCCGTTTTGGGACTTCCGGTTCTATCCTGGATTGCCATTCTTGCCGTCCTTGGTTTCACGGTTCTGATCGGCCGCACCGCGCTTGGCCGGGCGTTCTATGCCGTTGGCGGAAATCCGCATGCGGCTGTCTATACCGGGATCAACGTGGGCCGGACCCAATGCGCCGCCTTTGTCCTGTCCGGCGCGCTCGCCGGTCTCACCGGGTATCTCTGGGTTGCGCGTTACGCGGTCGCCTATGTCGACATAGCCGGCGGGTTCGAACTTGAGGTGGTCGCGGCCTGTGTCATCGGCGGCATCTCGATTGCCGGCGGGATCGGCTCCGTGGGTGGCGCCCTGCTCGGCGCGCTGTTTCTCGGCATCGTCAAGAACGCGCTTCCCGTCATCAATATCTCGCCGTTCTGGCAGCTGGCGATTTCCGGCAGCGCGATCATCATCGCGGTCGCCTTCAACGCGACGTCGAACAGGAGCAGGGGCCGGGTGATCCTCAAGAAAGCGGAGCACGCACAATGAGCGTATCGCGGGCCGACGAAACAGCACCCCTCCGGCAGGTTCCGGACCGGCTGCGCAGCCCCCTGCAGCGTCTTCTGGCGAGCTGGGAAATTCTGCTCCTGGGCGTGGCTGTCGCGGTGTTCATCCTGAACAGCTTTGCCTCGCCCTACTTTCTGGACCCCTGGAACCTGTCGGACGCCACGTTCAATTTTACCGAAAAGGCGCTGATCGCCTTCGCGATGGCGCTGCTGATCGTGTCGGGGGAAATCGATCTTTCCGTTGCCTCGATCATCGCGCTCGCGTCAACCGCCATGGGCTTTGCCGTGCAGCTCGGCGCGGACACCCCGATGCTGGTTCTGGTCGGGCTCGGTGTCGGCCTCCTGTGCGGCGCCTTCAACGGAGCTCTGGTGACAGGTCTCGGCCTGCCGTCCATTGTCGTGACCATCGGCACGATGAGCCTGTTCCGGGGCATTTCCTACATTGTTCTGGGCGACAAGGCCTATACCGGTTACCCGGCCGATTTCGCCTTTTTCGGACAGGGCTATGTCTGGTGGGTGATTTCCTTCGAGTTCGTCCTGTTCGCACTCATGGCGGTGGCGTTCGGGGTTCTGTTGCACAAGACGAATTTCGGACGGGCCGTCTACGTCATCGGCAACAACCCGGTTGGTGCCCTGTTTTCGGGTATCCGCGTTCCACGCGTCAAATTCGCCCTGTTTCTCCTGACCGGTGTCATGTCCGGCGTTGCGGCGATCTGCCTGACGTCCCGGCTTGGTGCGACAAGGCCCTCGATCGCGTTCGGCTGGGAGCTTGAAGTGGTGACCATGGTGGTCCTGGGCGGCGTCAACATCCTTGGCGGATCGGGAACGATCCCCGGCGTCGTCATCGCCGCATTCGTGATGGGCATGGTCACGTTCGGCTTCGGTTTATTGAACGTGCCGGGGATTGTCATGTCGATCTTCATCGGACTGCTCCTGATCGGGGTGATCGCGCTGCCGCGGATTGCCAGGCGCATGCTGGCGGCGAGAAGGGGGTGAGGTCATGGAAAAATTTGCCTTCAAGATGAAGCTCCATCCTGGGATGGAAGCGGAATACAGGAAACGCCACGACGACATCTGGCCGGAACTGGTGGAGCTTCTGAAAGAGGCGGGTATCCGCGACTATTCGATCCATCTGGATCGTGAGACCGGGACGCTTTTCGGTGTGCTGTGGCGGGAAGATAACCATCGCATGGACGATCTGCCGAAACATGCGGTGATGCAGCGCTGGTGGGCCCATATGGCCGACATCATGGAGGCCAAGCCGGATAACGAACCGGTCGCAAAAGCTCTTGAAACCGTCTTTCACATGGACTGACTGATGCGCGGCGCACGACATGCCGGTATCCTGGACATCGGCAAGACAAATGTGAAAGTGGCCGTTGTCGACCTTGAGACAGACCGCGAAGTCGGCGTGCTGACCTGTCCCAACGTGGTCTTGCCGGGGCCGCCCTATCCGCATTTCGACACGGCGGCACACTGGGACTTCATCTGCAATGCGCTCGGCCAGCTCAACGAAGCACATCCCATCGATGCGCTGTCGGTGACGGCCCACGGCGCGTCGGGCGTGCTTCTGACTGCCTCCGGTGATCTTGCGGCTCCGGTGATCGACTACGAATTCACCGGTCCGGACGACCTTGCGTCCGAGTACGAGGCACTTCGCCCCGGTTTCGCCGAAACAGGGTCGCCGCGGCTCGGCATGGGTCTCAATGTCGGGGCACAGCTGTTCTGGCAATTCAGGTCGGATCCCGGTCTTCTGGAACGAACCGATGTGTTTCTGACCTATCCCCAATACTGGGCGTTTCGCCTGACGGGGGTGAAGGCCAATGAGGTCTCCTCGCTCGGATGCCATACCGATCTGTGGGATCCGCACGAGAACCGGTATTCCACGCTTGTCGGCAAGCTGGGTCTTTCGGGAAAGATGGCCCGGTTGCGTCCTGCGAACGACTGTCTAGGCACGCTCGAGCCGGACGTTTCGAAGCGAACCGGTCTGCCGCCCCGAACGCCCGTCTACTGCGGCATTCATGATTCCAACGCCTCGCTGTTGCCCCATCTTCTGAAGCGGGACGCGCCATTTTCGGTGGTCTCCACCGGCACATGGGTCATAGCGTTTTCGATCGGCGGACACCGGGTCAAACTCGACCCCGGCCGCGATACGCTGATGAATGTGAATGCGTTCGGGGATGCGGTCCCTTCTGCCCGGTTCATGGGTGGCCGTGAGTTCGAAATCATCATGAAGGCGCGGAAACATGCATTTGCCCGGCGTGATGCCGATACGGTCATTGACCGGCAAATCATGCTGTTTCCCGCCGTGGAGCCGCGCTCAGGTCCCTTTCAGGGTAGGCAGGCACACTGGAGTGTCGAAGACAGCGGTCTGAGTGACGGGGAACGCTTTGTTGCGGTCTCATACTACCTTGCCCTCGTCACTGCCGAAATGCTGACGATGATCGGCGCGGATGGCCTGATCATCGTTGAAGGTCCCTTCGCGCAAAATGAATGTTTCCTGGCCATGCTTCAGGCCGCGTCCGGCAGGCGCGTCGAAGTCCAGGGCGCTGCAGCGACAGGTACGGCCATCGGAGCAGCCATGCTCGTCTCCGGCGCGCGCAGCGAGCGCGGTGCGCCGGCGCACCGGGCGAAAGCGTACACTGTCTGCGAACCGTCTCTCAAAACCTATGCGGAAGCCTGGCAGGATCTGGTCCGCAACACGTGACCACAAGGTCTGCCGGCCGGGTTCCAGGCCTCTGGTTTCCGTTCAAACGTCCTTTGTGAACGCGTTGCCGCGGAATGCGGCGTGATGGACACACTTCACGAGAGGTGCGACGGCAACAGCCGTACGACCGGGCTTCAAGCGCGTTCGACATGTCCGGGCGGTCTCCTGTCCCAAAGGGCCGGTGCAAACCCCGGACTAAGCCACTTGCAAGTGTCCGCGCCGGCGGTCAACATGGGCGCAACCCAATTCCCGTTGAAACATCAGGTATCATGAAGAAGCTCAAGAAGAACGCAGCCTCGATGGTTGCCGAGGCCCGGAACCGTATAGAGGAAGTCGAGGTCGAGGATCTGATCAGCAAGGTGGACGACCCTGCCGTCGTCATCGTTGACATTCGCGACATTCGCGAGCGCCAGAGGTCAGGCTTCATTCCCGGAAGCGTCCACGCTCCGCGGGGGATGGTGGAATTCTGGGTCGATCCGGAGAGCCCGTATTTCAAGGAGATATTCGGCGAAGACAAGAAGTTCGTCTTTCATTGCGCGTCGGGATGGCGTTCTGCGCTGACGGTTGCGACCCTGCAGGACATGGGGTTCGAAGCAGCACACCTGCGCGAAGGCTTTTCCAAGTGGGCCGAAAAGGGCGGTCCCGTCGAGATGCCGCCAGCAGACAGCTGACCGGTCATTGAGACATTTGACGGCCAGCGCTGTATTTTGTTTCCAAGTAAGTGTTACAAGGATCGATAGAATAATTACATATTCCATGCTCGTATTGCGGGAATTTCGACACTTTTTTCCTCGAAATAAATCCAATCAGTAAGCAAAATGGTGGCAACTTCATTGATTGTCGTCATTCCTGGTCGTGTCATCTAGACTATCTATAAGTAAAAATATCAAAGAAAAATGCAAATTAATTTTGCGAAAAATTCAATATATCAGTAATTTGCTATCATCCAGTCGCAGTTTATTGACTTCGATGTAATAATCTCCAAGTGGATAGATATCCTAGAGTAAGAATTTACTTTACATTCACAAATCTCGGATATATCAAAACCACGTGTGGGGGACGTCCAAACAGAGACGTCCAATGATGCCGAGTTCCGGTCTCCAGCATCCGCTGACGTATGTGTCAGTACTTGCGTTGTGTTTTACACGCCCCATGCGGTTTTCTGCCTGCAATTCACGCTTGTTGATCGGTGACTTCTCCGGTCGCGCCGACTGTGTTTCCCGCCTCACCACTTCCATAGTTGCCAGATGCCTGATCACAAGGACAGGAGTGGACGCGGATACACCCGGTCCGTCCGGTGCTTCAATTGGAGGGATGGCTCAGCTCCCTGGCGGTCGCAGACGAGCGGCGGGCCGGCGCAACCAGCGAGACAGGCAAGGGAAAAGAAAATGAAAACGAACCCGCCCAGACCGGATCTCCGCCCGGCAGCCGTTGTGCCCTCCTGCTTCCCCGCCGGTGAACTCAAACGCTTCTTCCTCGACAGCAAGCCGACCAGCCTGGAATACGCGCGCGTGGTTGCGAAGGAGACCTTTTACGAGCTCGATGTCGATCGCCTGAGCGTCTGGCTGTTTCCGCAGGACAGGGCGCGCCTTGATTGCGTGGTGGGATATCCTCAGAAAACGTTTGATGAATTGCCGGTCCGACAGCTCTGCGCCGCGGACTGCCCGGATTTCTTCGAGGCCGTACTTGCGGAACGGGTGGTTGAAACCAGCGACGCCGCACGGGATGCACGGGTATCGGCGTTCTCGATAGCGTGCCGCCGGCCGGCACCTGCGGTTTCTATGCTGGTTGCCCAGATCAGATCTGCCGTTGAACCGATCGGCATCGTCTGTGCGGAGACCGTTCAGGCGCGGAGGGACTGGTCCAGCGGTGAAATTGCGTTCATTGCCTCCATCGCCGAGCTGCTCGGCTTTTCCATCGACCGCAAAAACAGGCTGCCGATTGTCGGCGACGAGGAACGTGGCACAAGCAATCTTGACGAAGCCGACCATCACACATTCGTCTCTAACCAGCGATACGACCTTGCGATCAAGGCTGCCTATGACGGCGTCTGGGACCTCGATTACAAGACGGGACAGGTTTATTTCTCGGATCAGAATTTCGACCTGTTGGGGGAAAGCTACGATACCCCGCCGACGGAATTCGAGTGGTGGCAGGAACGGGTGCACCCGGAAGACATCGACGGCGTTCTCGCCTATTATGATGCGTTGCTGCAGAATGACAGCCCTTACGACGTCACATATCGCATGCGGCACAGGGACGGAACGTGGCGCTGGTGGCGCTCGCGCGGCAAGGTTATCCGAAATCCCAGTTACGAACCTGTCCGGATCGTCGGAACGAACTCGGATGTCACGGATCTGATCGAGACGAAGATCGAGCTGGAAAAGCGAAATCAGGAATTGCTGCTCGCCAAGAAGAAGGTCGAACACGCCGCCCTGCACGACAGCCTGACAGGTCTTCCGAACCGCAGGTTCATGGAGCTGGTTTCGGCCAAAAAGGCGCGCAGCAAGCCTGCCAGGAACAAAGCGCTCGCGTTTCTGCACATAGATCTCGACAACTTCAAGGAAGTGAACGACCTGCTCGGTCACGCGGCGGGCGACGAAGTGTTGTGCAGGCTCGCGGAAACCCTGAAAGATCTCTCGATCGAGGAGGACTTCATTGCGCGCAGCGGCGGCGATGAATTCATCGCCATCCTTCAGGACGACAGCACTGCGGAAAGATCCATTGGCTTCAGCGAGAGGCTCATCAGGAAGCTGGAACATCCGATGATCGTCGAGGGCCGCTCGATCAGCCTTGGAGCAAGTGTCGGCATCGCGCTGTCGGAAGAATCGACAAACGATGCGTCGGATCTTCTGAGAAACGCCGATCAGGCCCTCTACAAGGCCAAGCGTGCAGGCAAGAACACCTACATGGTCTACGACCATCAAATGAGCCTGCAGGCGGCGTCCATTCGCAAAACAAAGGAAGAAATCCAGTTTGCCCTGGAGGATGGCGTATCATTCGTCCCGTTTTTCCAGGCGCAGTTTTACGCCGGCAGCCTGGAACTGGCCGGTGCCGAGGCGCTGGTGCGATGGCATCATCCGAAGAGGGGGATTCTGTCTCCGGGTGAGTTTCTTCAATATGCGGAGGAAATGAACTGCGTCGCCGAAATCGACAGGCAGGTGCTCCTGAAGTCTCTCGCCACGGTGAACGAGTGGCACGAAACGGGACTGGCCCTGCCGCGCCTTGCGGTCAACGTCTCGTCCGACCGTCTGGCAGATCCCAGCCTTCTGTTTTCGCTCGAGAATTTTGAAGACAATGTCCCCAGTCTGTCGTTCGAGCTGATCGAGTCGACCTTCCTCGACGATACGAGCGAGCAGGTCAAGAAGACGCTCAGTCAACTGCAGGACCTCGGCATCGAGATGGAAATCGATGATTTCGGCAGCGGCTACGCGTCCATCGCCAGTCTGGTGAACATTCGTCCGAAACGTCTGAAGATCGACAAAACCCTTGTTTCGAACGTCGATACCGACATGGCCATGAAGAGCCTGGTGCAGTCGATCATCGACATCGCCCGGACCCTTGAGGTGGAGGTGATTGCCGAGGGTGCGGAGACGCCGTCGCAAATCAAGACCCTGACCGCCATCGGGTGCGACATTCTGCAGGGCTACGGTCTGGCGCGTCCCATGTCAGCGGAGGCGTTCTACGAGACGTTCAGGCGCAAAGGGATGCGGAACGGTGCCGGGCGCGGTGCAAGAACCCTCGGCGGGACGCTGGCACAAAAGAGTTGAGTGTTTTCTCAGTCCATCCGGGCTTCCGCCTCCCGGCGTTCGAATGTATGGCTTTTTCCCTCGGCCGTGATCTGAAGGATCTGCGTCGGCGCACCCTCGTTGTCCAATTCCACGACACCAATGCCGGACGCGTTCAATATCCTTCTGCCACCAGGCGTGCCGTGCGGCTTTCTCGGAATGATCCGCATGCCGCGGCGCTTCGTCAGCCAATTGAGCGGTGACCTGGGTGAAAATGCCAGCCGGTTTCCGCGGTCAAGTGCCGCGATCAGCCTGTCGGGCCACTTGTTCTTGATCCCGCTCGAGCAGATCTGCCAGATCTTCGGACCGGCTGGCGCGGTGCGATGGCGCGCGGAATGGCCGTTGCGCAGCTCCACGTCGTAGACAAAGGAATAGTGCACATCACCGGACAGGATCACGAAATGCTTCGGCGTGTCGCGATGCTGAAAGATGTTCAAGATCGCGCTCGCCGTGCCCGGGTGCGCCATCCAGTATTCCGCATCGACCATGAGCGGTTTGCCTATCAGGGTGAAGAACTTCTGCACCACCTCGATCAGCTTCACACCGAAGATCGGGGCCGCCGATACAAGCAGCACCGCATCCTGTCCCTTCAGGTGGGTCTGCAGGTCCGTTGCCGCCTCCCAGTCGAGAAGACCGGACGGGTAATGCGCATTTCGCTCCGATCGCCAGCGCCGGGTGCGCGTGTCCAGCGCGATGAGCGGCGGGTCGGTCGGCCAGACGAAGTCCCATTTCTCGTAACCGAGGATCTTGTCGATCGCGGCCTCGTGCGCGTCCGTGCCGGGTTGTGAAAGAGCTGTCTCAAAGAGATGTTCCAGGTCCTCGCGGATCCTTGCCGGCCGGTTTCCCCAACCCTGATTGATCCCGTATGCGATCAGCGCATTGCCGATCACGCGCCGTGACAACGGGTGTGCATAGGCGGCGTCTTCCCAGGCCAGCGACAGGTTCCAGTCATCCGTGACATCGTGATCGTCAAAAATCATCGCGGTCGGCAGATGGGCGAGCAATCGGCGCACGCCGGACAGGCCGTCGACAAATTCACGCAGGGTCTTCTGCTCCCGGACGTACATGTGCCTGTCCTTGTCGTCCAGGCTCTCGGGCACCGTGAAGCCGGGCAGGATCCGCCAGGCTGCCGGTGACCAGACCAGAAGATACATGCAGAGCATTTCGCCGAGTGTAATCAGATGATTGCGCGCATGCGCCGAGGTGAAGACCGGCTTGTTGGTGCCGCCGAACAGAACGTCGAACACCGTGCTCTTCTGGTCGATTTTGGGCAACAATTGATCCCGGTGATAGAGGCAACCGCCGGTTTCGCGGAGCTGCGCGCCCGAATGAGGCAGACCCTCTTCGGGCCCGTCAAAGGTCTCGTCGGGCAGGCCGAGGGCTCCCGTGAGAAACATGATTGCCTGCAGCATCGGACCGGCGACGTCGTCGACGTAAACCTGGTCGCCGCTCAGAACGAGCAACTCGGGCAGGGTGTTCGCGATACGCTCAGATGCGTCCGGCGAGGTCAGGAGGCCGGCGACGAGACGGTCGGCTGCAACAAGTCCGTCCGAGCACCGGCTGTGAGGTTTCCGGCAGGACCCGTGCATGACGGACGACACCTTGTCGGGAACCCGCAGGAAGGGCGTTTTCCATCCCGGGTAGCAGAGATCTTCCGCCCAGGTCTCGTGGTCCTGCCAGGCTCCGGCAGGATCGTCGCTCAGCTTCAGGCTCAGCCGGTAACCGACCAGCGTTTCCTTCGGCAGCTCC
This sequence comes from Roseibium sp., assembly GCF_965229775.1. Lineage (GTDB taxonomy): Bacteria > Pseudomonadota > Alphaproteobacteria > Rhizobiales > Stappiaceae > Roseibium. Next base: position 286,410 of record NZ_OZ245929.1, on the reverse strand, counting down.
GTTTCGAGGCGCAGGTCGATCATGAGATAGCAGAGCTGCTCCCCGGCCCTGAGGCACGCCAGCTCCTCCGAGTAGGGCTCCAGCTCGTGGGTCTGTACCGGAGCGTCCGGAGGGAAGAGTTCCAGTCTGACAGATGCGGGTGCGCGCACCGCCAGCCAGAAGCACAGCCGGCCGGGGAGGGTCTTCCGCAGGATAGGTCCCGCCAGAACAGCCGGGACCTGGCTTTCAGCGGAGGTCGCAGTTTGCATCGAAAGTGCCGTCCTCTTTCAACAAGTCGTTCAGACTTATGTGCGCGCAGTTTCCTTTCAAGTGCCCGAAATGTCGCAAATTGTCGTCGTCCGGCAAAACGGATTCCGAACGGTCCGCCCGCATCGACTCCGGCGAGGAGCCTGGCTATGGCCCTGAACCCAACGGCAGCGATCAGGGCCCGCCAAACACCTAGCTGCCCGTCTTGAACCGTGTCCAGCTCCTGGTCAGCAAGCGCAGGGTCCTGTGGTCGCGCGGAAGGTTGGGGAACAGTTTGTCCATCAGATCTTCCGGCGGATAGACATTCGGGTCGTTCTTGACCTCCTCTGCCACGTATTCGAATGCCGCCTTGTTGCCGTTGGGATAGAAGTACTGATTGGTGACCTCGGCGATGGCTGCCGGTTCCATCATGTAGTTCATGAATGCGTGCGCATTCTCAGGGTTTGGCGCATCCACGGGGATCGACAGGAAGTCGAAGAAGACTTCGGTTCCCTCCTGGGGGATGGAATACGCGACTTCGATGCCGTTGCCGGCTTCGAGCGCGCGCGCGTGGGCAAGACCGGCATCACCGCTCCACCCCAGGACCAGGCACAGGTCGCCATCGGCCAGGCCATTGATGAGTGCGCCGGTCCGGAAGTGCCGAATGTATGGTCTGACCGACGTCAAGAGGGCTTCCGCCTTTTCCAGGTCGGCTGCGCTGTCGGTAAAGGGGTCAAGTCCCAGATAGTTCAGCGCGATCGCGACGACCTCCTCGGGCGAGTCGATCATGGCGATACCGCAATCGGCAAAGTGTGCCGCAATCGCCGGATCGAACAGAACGTCCAGGCTGCCGACAGGCGCATTTTCCAACCGGTCGGAAACGAGCGCCGGGTTATAGAGTATGCCCGTCGTGCCCCACAGATAGGGCACGCCGTACCGGTTGCCTTCGTCGTGTTTTGCAAGAAACGCCAGAATATCCGGATCAAGGTTCGCATGGTTGCCGAGCTTTTCCCTGTCCAGCTTCTGAAGCGCGCCCGCCTGTATCAGCCTGTTGGCAACGAGGGCGGACGGCAGGACCAGATCGTATCCGGAGCCACCTGTCAGGAGTTTCGTTTCCAGAATTTCCAGAGAGTCGAACGTGTCGTAGACGACGTCGATCCCCGTTTTCGCTTCAAAACCGGAAATGACCTCCGGCGGGATGTAGTCGGCCCATGCGGCAATCGTGACGGTTCTGTCCTGTGAAGCCGCTCCGCCGATTGCGGACAGGAATATGCATGCCGAGGCTGTTAAACCATGCGCCAGCCTGGCGCAAAGAGTGGCAGGGCGAAAGCGCCCGGGGGTGTGGATGTTCACGTCGTTTCCTCAACAATCGAGCCCGAGGGCGCCGAACTTGCTGACTGCAAATTCCGGAAACCAATCGAGCCGGTCCGGTCCCACACCTTGCGTGCAGGATGTAACCGGGTTCTTGCGCGAGTGAAAGATCTTTTCCCGATTTCCCTCAGAAACGAAAATTTCGGGCGGGCCTCCCGGCCAGGCTATGAACGTTTCGCGTCCGAGCAGATGCTGCCATTCTGCACGCAAGAGCGTGACCTGAGTGATCTCACCGGGCGAGACCCACCGGTCCGTCCTGAAGGAGCCGGTGCCGCTGCTGCCTGACCCACCCGATTCACGCTCGCGAAAAGCTCTCCTGAGTATCGTTAATGTTGTGTTAATCTCAGAATTTCGCAATTCGCTCACGATAATTATCAAGCTATTGATTTCAAACAAATAAGTTCAGGCGATGGTGGCGTGAGGCATTCGGTTTCTGCATAACGCTTCAATGCCGGAATCCCGTAAAACTTGGTCAACGTTTCACAAACTGGAGAGTGATCTTGGTGACGGCAGATGGCGCATTATCACTGACGGTGGCATCAGTCGGGACACCCTTCCGGATCCTGTCACCCAAATACGGAATTTTCGTCAACGCCGACGCCTGTGCCTTTCAAAGCTTGCTGCAGAAAGCAGTTCTTTCAGGCAGGCGGGAGAGGTTTCAGGACAATCAGGGCCTCTCTCGGGGGCAGGCAGCCGCGAGCCGCGATGCGGAAAGCCTGCAGGGCTCAGAGCCGGAGACCTCGTCTTTTGTCAGTCGCGGATTGTCCGCCTTTCGGGCCGGTGAGAAGGATCCTGTATGGCGGGTTCTGGATGCTGCGGACTAGAAACACCGGTGCCTCTGCTCGCAACAAAGGCACCCAGCGTCAGTTCGTGTCGCGCCACTTGTGACGCGAACTGACGAAACTGCTCAAACGCGTGTGTTGCGGATGAGTGGTCAATGACTTCCGGTGCGCCGGTCGCAATTGTCAGCAAGGTGCTACCCCTCGCTGATTTACGGTGATCGATCGTGTCGGACGAACCCACCCGCCCAGGAGTAACACGGGGTCTGGCGCAAAAGGTCCCCCACACCTGTTCAGCGCCCGTGCCACCTGGGTGGGTGGCCTTATCGACCTTGGCACATCCTGGTTGTGTTGGCAACATGATGTCGGGCGAGCGATGATGCCAAACGGCAGTGTTCCGGTGCGTTCGTCGTTCAACTTCTCTCTGTTTGCCAAATACTTGCAGATACGCATTTCGCCAGCTGAAGGCGCTGACGTGCGGCATCTCGCGCAAGATCCCAGTCGGAGTTGTGTCGCGACAACCAACTGACGCGGAAGAACGGCGATGAATGATCTGGTCACACAGGAAAACACGGGATCCCTTGAGAGGATCGACCTGACGGACTTGACTGCCGAACGTTTCGAAACGGACGACTTCGACCTTCATGCAAGCCTCTACCGTGGCATCGGTGCCAGATTGATGCAGCTGAGCGAAGGTGTTTTCAGGGGGCAGCTGGTACGGGTGGTGTCTGGAAAAGTGGCCGTTCAGCTGTCGGTCTGCAATCAAACCGTCGAGCAGCACATTGTCGCTGATGCGGACAGCTTCGTCTTTTGCATCTGTTCGGACGGTGCCGGCGCGCATGCGGTTTTCGGACACTCGGCAGAGACTCCCTGGGTGTACGTGTTGCCGCCGCGCGGAGAGACGAATGCCGTTTTGCCGGCAAAGTTTCCGCTGTTGATCGTGACGGTGAATCGCGAGACTTTGCAGCGGAGCGACAGTCTTCTGCCCGAGATCACCGAGTGGTTCGAAAAACTTGCCTCCGACGGCGAAACCATCTGTTCGCAAGCCCTGGCTGGCCGTTTCGTGAGCGATGCGTTGCTGAAACTGCGCAATGACGCGGGGCAGCGCGCTCAGCAACACCTCCAAACCCTGGATCATCTTGCGGTCTCGAACATTGCGAATTCCCTTTCTCTTGAATGGCTGAAAAAGGGAGGCTTCCACGTCCCGAGAAGATCTGCTGCTCTCGAGCGCTTTGCGAAGGCACGTCGCATTGTGCGGCAAAATCCGCACAATCTGGCAGGCAACAATCAGCACGCGATCTTCGAACTCGGCTCGAAGCGGTCCGTTGAACAGGCTTTCGCGGAACGGGTCGGCATGGGGCCGTTGTCCTATGCGCGCCTTGTTCGATTGCATAATGCGCGGAAAAAACTCAGAGACGGGACGTTTGATCGCGAGTCCATCGGAAACATTGCGGCACAGGAAGGGTTTTGGGAGTGGAGCAGATTCACGTCCTACTACGGCAAACACTTCGGTGAACTGCCCTCGCAGACGCGCGAACATGCCACCCGGCTGACCGGGCCGCACCAAGCTCTTGCCGGATAACTGGCCGGCCGGCTTGAACATTCGCCAGACCGGCCCCGAACCCGGTTCGGAAGATCCCGCACGGAGTGACTTGGTACACCCGGGCCGCAACGCCTTCACCGCCTTGGGGGCAGAATATGCGGACCGGTCTGTTCCGTTGTCTCCCATTGCTTTGCCGGCTCAATTACGAGCGGGCTGTCAAGTCGCCCTGTTTCGAAACGGACGACGTGCTCCGATCCTGTCAACGGAACGGTTGCCGTTTCACGCCGGACCTGGCCGGACCCAAAGTGTTTACCCTATTTTCAGTATTCAAACAGTAGCGTGAAACCCGTGTGGGGGACGTCCGAGAAACGAGACGTCCGGGAATGATCAGCAACAATCTGCTTCCTCCAAATGACCTGATGTTCAAAGGGCGGCTGCGGGTACCCGCAGCAAATGCTCCCTTGCAACCAGTACGCTTTTCCGGTTCCAAACCGATCCGGGAGCCAAGGCTCAGTGCCCGGTCGCACCGATTGCCCTCCGGTTGCGCCAGCCCTTGACGGTTTCTTGCCACTTTCGCCCAGCGAAGCTCCCCGGCCAATGCCGCAGGGGCCGCTCGGAAATGTCTCATGCCTCCATCCCGTCCCTTCCAAGTCCCGGTGATACCGCGACTTCTCCCAGAATTTTTCGGAGCGGCACATGCAGCAGACTTCTGTTTCAAATCAGCCAGGTCACCTCGCACACAAATCGTCCTTGAGCATAGGATCCAAGATCGTCGGGCATGTCGCAATGTGCCTCGCGGGCCTGGTCCTCGTGTCCGGGATCTCGTTGTGGCAGCTCGTTAACATTGGCTCGTTGATTGACGACGTCGCAAACAGGGATGTGCCTCTGACGAATGCCGTGACTGAAATCACGACACATCAGTTGGAACAATCCATCAGCCTGGAACGTTCGCTGCTGGCGGGGTTCAGCCTCGAGCGCAATCTTGAAGCGCGGCAGGCGTTCGATGACGCGCGCAAGTCTTTTCTTGCCTACGCTGTTGACGTGCACGAGGAGATCTCCCAGGCGCAAAAGCTTGCCAATGCGGCCGAAGTATCGGCGGTTTCAGACAAATCAAAACGCGAATTCCGGAGGATCCAGGTTTCCTTTAATGCCATTGCGGAGAAACACAAGACCTTCAACGAGCGCGCGCTACGTGCCTATGAATTGATCGACGCCGGCCAGTTGGACGAGGCCTTGAGCCTTCACAAGGACATCGAGTCGATCGAGGACAACCTGAACCATGCACTTGAAGCCATGGTCGCGGACCTCGGCGTCTTCACCCTTGAAGCGGCTCAGAGCGCACTGGAAGCCGAACGGTTCGCGGTTCGAAGCATTCTGCTGATTTCGGGCGTCGTCCTGGTTGGGTCGCTCGTCCTGGCGTTGCTGCTGAGCAGACGGGCAATCACCGGTCCGTTGAGCGAAGTTGTCGCCGGGATAAACGCCCTGATCGAAGGTGATTTTTCGAGGGAGGTCGCGGTTCGCCACCGCGATGAAATCGGCGCCGTTGCGGCCGCTTATCAGACTTTCCGCGAGAGGATGATCCGAACCCGCGAACTCGAGGAGGCGCAGGCGCAGGAGCGCGAGAACGAGGCGGCCCGACAGAAAAAACTTGCAGAGGCTTCGAGCCGGTTCATTGCGAAAGTCGGTACGATCGTCGACACCTTGTCGCTTGCGTCAGCGGAACTTGAAACGACAGCGCAGTCCATGTCGAGCATCGCGGAAGAAACCGGCAACCAAACGACCTCCGTCGCAGCGGCAACAGAAGAAGCAACGACAAATGTTTCTGCCGTCTCCGGCTCAACTGAAGAACTGTCCAGCTCCATCGCTGAAATAAGCGCGCGGATTTCGCGGGCATCGGAGATTTCCAGGCAAGCTGTCGAGGAAGTCTCCAAAACGGAGACACAAATCGATCGTCTCGCGCAGACGGCAGAGAAGATCGGCGAAGTGATATCGATGATTTCCAAGATCGCAGGACAGACGAACCTGCTCGCATTGAACGCGACAATCGAATCGGCGAGCGCCGGCGATGCCGGGAAGGGGTTCGCAGTGGTTGCCAGCGAAGTCAAGGCGCTGGCAAATGAAACGGCGAAAGCGACGGACGGTATTGCCGTTCTGGTCAGGGAGATACAGGATCAGACGCGCGCCTCGGTCACCTCGGTAGCAGATATCGGTGGCACGATCTCGACCATCAATGAAACGACGCTCGAGATTGCCGCAGCTCTGGATCAGCAGAACACGGCAACGCGGGAAATCGCTCAAAACATCACCGAGGCTTCCAGGGGAACGGATGCCGTATCCGAGACCGTGTCGGGGATCAGCATGGCCTCTCTGGAAACGGGGGCCGCGGCGAACCAGGTCACGATGAGGGCTGCCGAACTCTCTGGCCAGGCGGCTCAGCTGAAAGTGGAAGTCGATGAGTTTCTGGAAGAAATCAAAGCGGCGTAACGGCGCCGCCTTGGCGGATGCGCGCTGCCCGCAGTGCAACGGGAACCTGAACCCTGCGCTGAGCCGACAGGGACGTCCTTCCGGCTTCGGTTTCAGCGGGAAACCGGCGCATCACCTTGTTGCGGGTTTCTCCGTGTCGAGAGCAACGATTGGAACCATGGCAAATTCGGGGTGCTCTTCCTTGAAACGCTGAAATGCATTCTCCCGCGCCCGGTCTTTTTCGTGGGCGGAGACACCGTAGACACGTATGGCTGCCAGCTTGTCCATTTCGTTCTGACGGATAATGAACCAGAACAGAAGGTGGGCGTCCCGGTCTCCTTCGCGCTTGTGCGGCTGGAAAATACAGGTCGAAAAAATTTCAACGTCGCGCATCGGCGCCTTCCTTTGTCTCGTCCTGACCAAACATCCCGGAAAGCCGATGTCTGTCTGCGGCTGAACTCCCGATCGGTTCACAAGTGTGCAAGGCAGCTCAGTTGCGTTCAGGGGGGCGCTGGGCACCCTGGAAACTGTGCTGCCAATGCCCGCTCTGGTGCGACAGTAGTTGGAAGAAATTCAGCCGGTTATGCGACTTGCGCAACAATTGGTTGCTGCCCGGTTGTATCGAGGCCGGTGATATTTTGGGAAAGTGATTCTTCATCTGCAGTGAGACGGGCTGGCTAACCGAAGCGTCCGGCAGGCAGGTGGCACCCGAAACACAAGATCCGGGGCTGTGGCGAGGCGGACGAGCGGCAACGAAATCGGCGGTCGCGTTTTGCCGGAATGATTGCGCGGAAATTCGTTTGCGGGCCGCACGGGCGCGTCAAGGAGCTGAGCCCTTCAAATCAAGGAACGGCGGAAAATACACTGCGTGCAACACATCGTGTGTTGAATTTTCCGCCGTTTATCCTGGGGACCGGTCCCGCCCGTGCGACTGACGGGATTAGGCGACCTTGAGCCGTCTCATTGCCGCAAGCAGGGTCCTGTGCTTGTTCTTGGGCCTGTAACTGACTGATATTCCAGCCGTATAGGGTGGGAACTCTCCCATGACCTCGTATTGTGCCTTTGTCGGGTCGAGGATCGCATCATTCGAGCTGGCCACCCAGTAATGCGGCACGTTGTGCTGGTCGACGGCGCGCATCAGTCTGTAACCGCGTTTCTTTCCTCCGAGGTAATCGAGAAGCGCACGCGCTGCGACATAGGACTTTCCGCGCGTCGGATTGCGTGCTGACGCGAACCTTGCATCCGCGTTTGCGAAGTGGAGGCATTCAATGCACTTGCGGAGTGCGATAACTTCGGTTGCCTGCATATTTTGCTTCGGAAGTTTTCCGTTCAACATTTGAATATCCAATAGTCATCATCGCCAGAGTTCTCAGGTCCGGACAAAGCCCTGAGAATATCTGGGTATGCAATCATGGATAAATCTTTGGTTGTTAATACAGGTTGCGCAATATTATGTTGCGAATCCCCTGTAAAAACTGCGAGTATTTCCGGCGATGCAAAACACAGTATTCGTGTAGCGGATTCGGTGTCTCAAAAACGGGTTCGCTGCCGCCGCCTCTGTTTCCACGGTCCGTTCAAGCGCCGCATGAACCGTTCGAGTTTTCAGGTTCCATTTCATCCAATCTTAATCGCAATCGACTATCCAGACCCTGTGTGGGGGACGTCTGAAACGAAAGACGTCCATTGATGATCTGTTCATGTTGGCTGCTTTGGTGCCGTCCGCACAGAACGCGAAACCGCCGGCTCTCAACGAAGACCATTCCTGGCGAACCCGTGCCGGATCTGGATGCCGCTCGCCGGTTCCGCAGCCGGCCGGTTCCCACTGTTTTCCGTTCTACAACTGCATGGGGCGCTGATCGAACAGCGAGGCGTTTGGGCCCGCTGTCACAACAGCGTTTTCCTTTGTCGGCCGTGACGTTGGCAACCCCGGACGGTCCGCGTTTCTGCAGGCCGGGTGGCAAGCGCATCGCGAGGCGGGCTCATGACCCGCATTCCGCGTCTGCGCCGCGACCTGCTTTCCAGATGTCCGGTCCCCGAAAACCGGCTTCCCCTGACAGCGTTGAGGAAAGACAATCGTGACCTACGCAAAAGGAATTTACGCTTACTGGGCGGCATGCTTCGTCCTTGCAGTGCTCAAGGCATTCGGCCTCGTCAGTGTCTCGTTCTGGTGGCTGATCCTGCTCGGGGCTGCACCGCTGCTGTCCTATCTGGCCTTTGCCTTCGGGGCGGTGTCCCTGGTGGCCCTGGCGCAGGGACAAAAAGCAAGACAGGGAACTCCGCGTCGGCCACGCGAACGACCTTGAGACGATCGGAGTAAGCGGCCGGGACGTTTCGACAGAGCTGCAGACTGCCCGGTCGGGTCCTGTTGATCCGTCGGCAGTTGCGCATCCGGCAGAGAACGGTCCGTGCGTGCGGCGGCGTGAACCTCAGGCGGATCGAACCGATTTCAGGAAATTGTCGACCTCCACCTTCAGGCAGCCGGACTGTTCCGACAATTGTGCGGCGGAGCCGGAGATCTGGCTGGAAGACATGCCGGTGGTCTCTGCGGCCTTGCTCACGGCCGAAACGTTGCGGGACAGGTCCTGTGTCCCCTTGGCGGCTTCCTCAACATTTCGCGCGATCTCCTGCGTTGCCGTGTCCTGTTCCTCCACGGCCGAGGCGATGGCCGCGGAGATGACATGCGTTTCCTCGATAATCTTGCTGATGGCTGAGATCGACGCAGCCGCATCGGTGGTGGCTCCCTGAATGCTGGCAACCTGTGTCTCGATCTCGGCGGTTGCCTTGGCTGTCTGTTCCGCCAACTGCTTGACTTCCGAAGCGACGACGGCAAAGCCCTTGCCGGCACCACCTGCACGGGCTGCCTCGATGGTCGCATTCAGCGCGAGAAGATTTGTTCTTTCCGCAATGTCGCTGATGAGACTGACGATTTCGCCAATTACCTGCGATGATGACGTCAGCAGTTCCACCTTGCCATTGGTGGCCCGCATGCCTTCCACGGCCTTGGACGACAGATCCGTCGAGTTTGCTATCTGGCGGGTGATCTCGGTCACGGACGCGGCCATTTCTTCCGTCGCAGCTGCCACGGTCTGTACGTTCGATGCCGTTTCTTCGGCTGCGGCGGAAACAGCGGCAATGTTTCCCGATGTTTCCTGGGCTCCGTCCTGGAGCTCCCGGGACGCGTCCGACAAGCCACCGGCGGCACTTGCAACGCTCGAGGCGATTCCACCGACGGACTCCTCGAATTGTGCTGCCAGGCGCTCCAGCGTTTCGTGCCGGTCCCGGATTCCGGCCTTGAGGTAGACGTCGATGGCATAGTCCATGTCGAGCATCGATGCCCGGATCACCGCGGTCTGCAGCCGTCGCAGGTACGCCCGCCGTTTTCCCGTTGTGTATCCCACCGGCATCGTCCGTGAAATTGCGTCAACAACGCCCGTGATCAGAAAATTGTAGCCGCCGATGTACCAGCGCGGTTCGAGGCCCAGCTGATTGTGGACTTCTCCGATGCGGGTCACGGAGGCAACATAGTCGCCGTCGAACCGGCCTTCCGCGATGATTTGCCAGTGTTCCAGCTGCTTCTGTTTGGCATGCCGCATGTGTGCTTCATCACGAAAGAACGCTCTCGTTTCGGAGACTTCGCCGATATGGACGTAGAAACCGTCCAGCACGCCGGGAAGAATGGACAGGATTGTCGCCGCGTTCTCCCTGAGCAGTGCAATCGTTCCTTCGTCGATCCTGTTGAAGGCCAAACGTTCTTGCAGTGTTTCGTCAGTCATGTCGGTGCTTCCTTTAAGGCTGTTGTCAGCAAAGAAGACCGTTTGTCGGTAAACAAATATATAAATCAAACTAATGACTATATAATTTTCGCTTATAGTATCAGCATAAATTGCAGGATTGGCCTGTCCGGGCGGCATTTGCGGAAAAAGCGGGCCAGGCCGCTGGATGCCGGCGAATCAACAACCGGTTCATTCATGCGTGCCGGAACGCCGGGGCGGCACCGACGCGTGCGAGTTTCGAGATCCGTTTTCTGCTGGAACAAGGTGGTGGGGGAGTCCCGTCACCTCCGCCATCAAGTTGCGCAAACGACATACCTGAATCGGCAATTTGCATGTTATCCGATGCAGCCAGCTGGCTCAGAGGATCGATAAGTCCGTTAGGCCTTCTGCTGGCCTGCGGAACACTTTTTACAGATCGATCAATGATATGAATTCCAGGTTGTGTTTTCTTCAGGCATAAGAAAATTGAAATAGAATTCCTGAACGAGAACTTAAATTTTTTTCCGAATTCAGCCCTCCGAATGACCCTTGAGGAAACGCATTTCCCTGCCGGAAGCATTGCAAGTTGCTGAAAAAAGTCGCGAAAACTACAGAATTTCAGAGAGTTGACCTCACTTGGTGATCATGTCGCGGAGCGCAAGCCTCCGGATGGATTTCAGTAAGCGTACGAATTCTGAGAAGGAATTTGCTTGATTTTAGGATATTATTAATCATTTTATTTCGTTTTGTTTTTCGATTTTGATTTTTAATTCCATTAATCGAGTTTTAATGTAATAAAAGTAGATATTATATTACAGGCGTTGAATGGGGTCTTCATCTGTACTTGGCAATACAATGCTGGTGAGATTGAGATGGCTCCATTTGCGAATTTTGTGCCGCGACTGGCACGGTTTCGTCGTGATGATTCCGGTAATGTCGCGATTCTGACGGCGCTTTGCGCCCTGCCTTTGATCGTTGCGGCCTGCGGCAGCGTCGATGTCCTGAGAATGACATCGACGCAGGAGCGGTTGCAGATCATGCTCGATTCCGCCACCCTGGCCGCCGCCGCGCTCTCGCAAAGCGGTGACCTGGAAGACGTCGTCGACACTTACATGGACGCCAACCTTCCGGATGGTGCGGTCTGGGACACGCTTTCCTATACGACCAACGTGCTCGACGACACGGAGAGTTCCAGGGAACTCGAAATCACGGCAAGCGTCACCCTCAAGACGCCATTCCTGTCGCTGATCGGCATAAATACACAGACCGTGAGGGCAAAATCGGTTGCCGTGCAGTCGCAGACCGACATCGAGATTTCCATGGTTCTGGACATTTCTTCCTCCATGAGCGGCACCAAGATCGCCGACCTCAGAAGTGCATCCAAGTCTTTCGTCGATCATATGCTGGATGGCGACCTGGTGAACCACACCTCAATCAACCTGATCCCGTTTGGCGGCACCGTGAATATCGGCGCGGACCTCTTTGCCGAGCTGGCCGTCCCGGCTGCTTCCGATTCCTCCAACATTGACCCGACCGATGCGAATTACGCGCAAGGGACGGGTATACCCTACACCGTCTACAGGTTCACACACGGCAACACCTGTGTCGAATACACTGACAATGACTTTGACCTTCTGGACATCCCGTCGGGTTCGCGGCCCCAGGTGCCCAATTTCACAAAGTACGGTCAAAAGAACGATTGGTGTCCACGGTCCGATACCGAAGCCATTTTCAACTCGAACAAGGCATCCGATCTGAGAGACCGGATTGACGCAATGACCCTGTCGGATGGAACGGGAATGGATATCGGTGCCATGTGGGGGGCGAAGGCGCTGTCACCCAGTCTGAAGGGCGACCTCGGGGGAGATTTTACCGACCGCCCTGCAGATTTCGATGATGATGACACCATGAAGATCGCGATCATCATGACCGACGGAGAGATAACTCCGCAGTATCGTCCGGCGTCGCCGACAAGCAGCGAACAGCCCCATGGCAAGGACGGGGCCGTAATGCAGACAGCCGTGGTGGAAGGGAGGGTCACCGATGACCCGGCGACGCCTCACAACGCGACGGCCTATTTCAAGAGAATGTGCGATCTGATGAAAGATAACGGTGTCGTTGTCTATACAATCGGGTACAGGATCATCAGCGGACGCAACGCGGAAACGCTGTTGCAATATTGTGCAAGCACACCGAGTAACTACTATCTCGTCGACGGCTTCGACCTTGATAGTGCCTTCAACGGCATAGCAGCGTCGATCAACAGTCTGCGGATTTCAGGCTGATGCGCAGGTACCGGACATGCAGGATCGGAAGGGGGATGTTCAGGGCGCTGACGCGTGACCGGGCAGGCACGACCGCCGTCGAGTTCGCACTGCTTGCGCCCGTCTTCTTTGCAATGCTGTTTTCGCTGTTCGAAGTCGGGCTTCTGCTCACCCGCATGGCGATGGTCGATCATGCCGTCAATGTGGTCTCCAAACAGGTCTATACCGGGGAAGTGTCGGCGGGTGTCGCAGCCGGATCTTTCACCCAGTCCGACATCGAAGCGGCTGTCTGCGGCGTGACGGCGTCGGTGATACCGAACTGCACGAACGAAATCACGGTGGAACTCACGGAAATAACCTCGATGTCTTCCCTGCCGACCAGCGACGCGGCATGCCGGGATTCCACGGTTGAACTGACACCTGCCGTTACCTTCAATCCCGGGGTGGGCAACAGTATTGTCTTCATGCGCGTCTGCCTGACGGTGGATCTTTTGACCCCGGGTCTCGGGTTCGGCCTGAACCTTGCGAAAACGACAAGCGACCGCTTTGAGCTGATCTCCTCGACCGCCTTCCTCAACGAGCCGTTCTGACATGACCATGCACACCCTCTTCCGGCCCAATTCCTTCTGGCGCGACAGCGGCGGTCTCGCAGCCGTTGAATTCGCGCTCGTCTTTCCCTTTCTGGTCCTCGTCCTGATCAACGTCGTCTCGTTTTATGACGGGTTCAGAGGCGACAAGATCATGTCGAAGGTCACCGGAGTTGTCGTGGATCTTGTGACGCGCGACCGGGGATCGATCGACGACGACGACTTTGACGAACTCGTTGCCATCGGTGAAGCGCTTGCGGGCAAATATTCTATCAATTCGGATTTCACCGTGGTCGTCGCGAGCATACGGAACGTTTTCGATGTCGACGAGAATGACGATCCCGAACTCGTTTGGAGCCGCAGCAATGTCGACGCCGCCGTGCTGGATCAGGCAGACCTGGATGAGCTGGATCTTCCGGACATCGGGGAGGGCGAATCCGTTATTTACGCCATGGTGAGCGCTGAATATACGCCGATGCTCATCAACGAGCTTATCGGCACTTTCACGCTCAGCGACAACCAGGTGAGACGTCCGCGGTTTGTTGCCGAGGTGACTTGCGAAAGCGACTCCGGCGCGTGTTGACGGCTTGCCTGCGCAAAGCCGGTGCAGTGGCCGGAAACGCACCAGATGTCCGTTGACCGGGTGCTTGCACTGGCGGGTGCTCGCTGTGTCGCGTGTTTTCAGTCAATGCTTGTCTTGAGCTGTTGTGCTTGGCTGACGCCTTTCCCGGACCAGGTCAACACAGCCTCGCCTTTGTTTGCCCGGCACTTTGCTTCTGTTTCAGTCAGGCGGGACGATGCTTGCGCAAAATGCGTAATCGTTAATTTTTGTTCATGAATTCAACGGGCTTCCTAAAGATTTCGTAAACCGTCTTTTTCGGTTCAGGCATAACAGTGCTCTCCATGCGTGTGCACATAATACGTATCGTCAAGTTTGGACGATTGGATCTGAAGACTGCGCTCGGCCGCTGATCGGCGGGCAATCCGGAGGATGTTTCGGCGGGCTTTTACTCAAGGGCTCGGGTGCCGGGTCAATCATCCCGGTCAATCAGGGCTGAGGTGCCTTGGGTGTGATCCTGATCCAGGTTTGCAGGCGTTGTTATGTAAGGATTGATGAGAATGATTAGCCGGCTACTTAAAAGCCTCGCGAATTCCAGATCTTCTTCGTATGTGTTGTCGACCGTGGTGAACGTGTGGCTCGGAAGAAAAGGCGATTTCGGTCTCGTCCGCAGCGGTGTTTCTGCAGAGGCAACCGGTTCGTTCTCCGGCATGGTGACACTTCCGTCTGCAAATGCAAAAACGTCGAACGACGCCGTGCTTGAAGCGTGGCGCGAGGAATTGGGATCCGCGCCAAAGCGCAATGACGGCGATGGCGACCTCCACTTCCTGCTGCTGAAGAACTTTCTCTATTGGGGCTCCGTCGCCTTGAGCCTGTATCTCATCTTCACCGTCTTCAGTTTCTTCTGAGAACCTCCTGACGTTCTTTTTCCGGTTCGCCTTTTCCGGATGAGCCGACGGTCAGAGCAGATCTCCCGGCTCATAGCCTTCCGGGACCCGCCAGCCTGATCCCCTATCGCAAACGAAGTGTGTCCGGGCATCGTGGGCAACGGCCCGGCTGTTGCCGTGCCGACCGGAAGAGCGCCGCTGGCGAAAGTGGCCGTTTTCCATTGCTGTTTTCCGGCCAATCGATTTGGCAAGGTTCGAGTAGGGATGACGCTGCGAACGGGGCGGTTCGTGTGACGTCCGGATTTGACGGTTTGTGCACCCCGGTCATTGCGACCTTCGCATGGCGTAGGCAACCAGGTGAACGGCCACAAACATCTCAAGCCATGCAAGCGGCAAGGCGACCAGCAGAACGCCGGGTGTTGCCAGGTTCATGTTGAAAAGGCCAAGCCAGAGAATGACGAAGATTCCGGCCCAGATGCCCGTTGCAATCCTGAAGATGCTTTTCGGTGAACCGCCCAGCCGTTCGATCGCGAGTACGGCGACCAGGGTTACGGCAATCACGAGGATTGTGTCCCAGACCCCCCAGATCAGAAACACCGGAACGCTCATCGGCGCGACATCGGGCAGCGCAGGGAAGGCTTCCTGCATCATCGGTCTTACGAAGACGAAGTACCTGAACACCTCGGAGAGATTGATCCAGACGAAGTTCAACAAAAGGGCGACCCCTATCGTGCCGCTATCCGATTGCGCGGCCTGCAGCCTGCCTGGGAGATTCACTTGAGCGCTCCTTTCATCAGGGACAAAAAGGTGGTTGTGACCCGGCGCAATTGCTGCGCGTCCGAGGTCACGCGCGACAGCGACCAGAGGCCAGTGGCAAAAATCAGGACGGTTTCTGCCAGCTGCCGCGACCGGCGGACCGAGAGACCGTCTGCCGAGTTCCTGATTGCGGCGGCAAATCCCTCAAGGAGACGGGTATTGTGTGCATCGACCTTCTGCCGGACGTCCGGGTCGTGCGGGGCGACCTCGGTCGCCGCATTCGCGACGAGACAGCCGGGGCCGGGCAAGCCGTTCGCTTCGGCGAGCGAGATCTGGTGTTCGAAATAGGCCGCAATATCTTCAAGCGTCGCGGTCCTTTTCTCGACCCGTTCGAAAGCCGGACTGACGATCGATGTCCGGTAAAGGTCGAACGACTTCAGGAACATGCCTTTCTTTCCGCCGAATTCCTTGTAGATCCCGTGGCGGCTGACCCCCGTGGCGCGCACCAGATCGTCCATCGACGTTGCGTGGTAGCCGCCCTGCCAGAAGGCGTTGAGGGTGCGGAGAGCGAGGGTCTCGCTGTCATAGGTTCGGGGCCGTGCCATTGCCACATATTACAGAACGCTCGTTCTGTAATCAAGACTGATCCTTTGCGCGGCGATTGCAAAGACCTGAAAACAATATCCGGCGAAGCAATCGCTGAAGGAGGCCCAGGGCACACAGTTCGACACAGGTAAAACTAAAAAGAGTTTTGCAGCGAAAAGCATTTTATGGTTGTGTTTATTCAAAGCGATCGCGCACCGCCGCCGGTCCTGCGCACATGTCACCCTTTCCCGGAGCCCGGCCCAGAGTGCCCGGGAGCAGGCTCGAACGCTCACGGTCGCCTTCCAGCCGGTGCAATTGCCGGCGTGCAGGGAGAGTAGCTTTTGGACAGACAAGGTCATGCCGTTGACGGGCACTCGCATGGTCCGGTGAGCGAGAAAAAACTGGCTTTGGCCGCACTTCTGACGGGCGGTTACATGTTAGCCGAAATTGTCGGCGGACTGGTGTCCGGTTCGCTGGCCCTGATTGCGGATGCCGGGCACATGCTGACGGATTTTGCCTCGCTTGTTCTGGCGTGGTTCGCGGTACGCCTTGGCCGTCGGCCGGCCACCTGGAAGATGACCTATGGATTTGACAGGTTCTCCGTCCTTGCCGCGTTCGTGAACGGTTTGGCGCTCTTTGTCATTGCCGCCTGGATCATCTACGAAGCGGTGAACCGTTTTCGTGAACCGGTCGAGATCCTCGGCGGACCGATGCTGTGGGTCGCAATCGGCGGGCTGGTCGTGAACGTGGCCGCTTTCTGGATTCTCACGCGTGGCGAGGCGGGGAATCTCAACATCC
Source organism: Roseibium sp. (assembly GCF_965229775.1). GTDB lineage: Bacteria > Pseudomonadota > Alphaproteobacteria > Rhizobiales > Stappiaceae > Roseibium. The sequence goes on along the minus strand of NZ_OZ245929.1, from coordinate 269,841 downwards.
GGGCGGCCGCCTTGCACGTCGCCGGCGATCTGCTCGGGTCGATCGCCGCACTTGCCGCCTCGCTCGTAATCATTTTCACCGGCTGGATGCCGATCGATCCCCTGCTGTCCGTTCTGGTGGTCCTGCTCATCCTCCGCTCTGCCTGGAAGGTGGTCAGGGAAAGCGGACATATCCTGCTCGAAGGCACACCCGAAGGTCTTGATTTGAACGCCGTCTCGACAGCGATTGCTGCCGAAGTCGTTGGCGTTGCGGCGGTCACGCATCTGCATGCCTGGTCGGTGACGCAGGAGCGACCCATGATGACGATGGAAGTCGACATAAAGCCCGGAGAAGACCCGCGGCGGGTCAAGCAGGACATCCGCGGTTTGCTGGAGAGGGCATATGGCGTTTCCCATGTGACCATCGAAGCCGCCCATCCGGCAGGCTGATCCAGTGCGAAATGGCGCAAGCGTGCCGTCAGGTGCCGTTCAGGGCGACACTTTCAGATGCGGCTCGCGTGTCCTGCATCACCGGGCCTGGAACCGGGACCGTCATGACCGGGTGCGGACCAGAAACCATCCGCGCCACTCATGCCCGCATCTGTCCGCCGAGAGTGGCCGGCACGCCACTCACGACCACATGCGTCCGGCGAATTCCATCTCTTCCTTGCCGACGGCATTGGTATAGATCGCGGTGGTTTCGATCGAGGCATGGCCCATCCATTTGCGCAGCATCGTCAGGGGGACGCCGCAGCGGAGGGCGTAGACGCCATATCCGTGCCGGAGCCCCTTGGGGGACGCCTGGGCGCCGGAGATACCGGCCGCCGTCATCACCTTCTTCACCCAGCGATAACCGGTGATCCGGCAGACCGGACGGTCCGGGTTTTCCGGCCAGAGGAAGGTCTCGCCGGCGCGGGCGTCCATCAGCGCGGAGAGGGTTCCGGTCAACGCAGGGGGAATCGGGATCTCCCTCACGTGGTGCCTGTCGCGCTTCTTCAGGGTTCGAATCGAAACGAGGTGGCTCATCGTGTCCACCGCTTCCGACGTGAGCGCTAGGGCTTCCGACAGCCGGCACCCGGTATGCAGGAGAGTGAGGCACAAAGCCTTTTGCGGCAGGCCCTGATCGTTGGCGACGGCGATGAAACGCCGGCGTTCTTCCGCGTTGACGTAGAGCCTGCGGTTGGTCTGGTCATACAGCCGCATTTGCGCAGGCTGCTGATTGCACAAGGAGGTATTCATAAGACTAACACACCCATTCTCAGTCGTGTTTCTTTTCTGCAACACTATTATTCATATTGTTACAGTCAGAAATACTCAGCGAATTTCAGCGGTTAGAAGCGGCTGACCAAATGACTACTCAATTTTACCGGGGTTGACAAGCGCGGCGTCCTGCTAATTTCCTGCGTTTGTACAAAATGAATAATTTTGTTGCATCCCGGAGTTCGGAAAACCAGGCAAGACCAGCATTTCATCGGTTCCAGGAAGTGGGCAGCTGACCCCTTTCGAGGAGAATCTTTAAATGTCTGGAATGAAACTCAAAACACTCTTGCTTGGTGCGGCTGCGGCAGCCACTGCCACCACCGCACAGGCAGCCGACCTTCCGGTCGCTCCGGAGCCGGTTGACTACGTTCGCATTTGCGACGCTTACGGCTCCCGCTACTACTACATCCCGGGCACCGAAACCTGCCTGCGCGTCGGAGGGCGTGTTCGTACTCAGTTCGTTGTGAACAACGTCCAAGATGATGGTGACTGGAGTGGTCGCGATGATGATGGCTACTCTTGGCTATCGCGTGGGTATGTCTATCTCGAGTCTCAGACCGAGACCGAATTCGGCACACTGCGGACCTATACGTCCATCTATGCGACAAACACCAACGGAACCAATAGTGTTACGCTTGATGCCGCCTACATTCAATGGGGCAACGTTGTCGCTGGACGCGCGGGTTCAAACTTCAACATTTACACTGGTCAGGTTTTCGTAGGGGTTGTCACGCGTGACTGGTCCGACGCCACGATGAACCAGATTGCGTATACAGCGGCCTTCGGCAGTGGGTTCTCTGCCACGATCGCGCTTGAAGACCGCTCCGGTCGCGAAGTGGGCGACTATGGTGGCACTCGCGCTCCCGATCTCGTCGGTGCGCTGGCGATTTCTCAAGGGTGGGGTTCTGCTCAGATCTCCGGTGCTCTGCATCAAGTTTATCCAGACGATGCGGCTGCCAACCAGGGAACGAATTCAGCAGACGAATCGCTCGGCTGGGCAATTGGTGCAGGTGTGAATATCAACCTGCCGTTCGCAAACTCTGGGTCCAACGTCTACTTTCAGGGCTTCTATGCTGACGGAGCGCTATCCTACATCGGGAACGGTATAACGGATTCGGATTTCGGAGCGACCGACTATGCGGTCAACAGTGATGATACCAATACCGGTTACTCCCTTTCCGCTGGTCTCTACATCCAGGCAACGCCAACTGTCGGACTGGCTGTTGATGGGTCTTATGCACACGTCGATGCAGATGTTGCCAATTTGACAAGTGGTGTTGACGATATTGATCGTTGGGCGATCGATGGGTCTGTCCAGTGGTCACCTGCATCAGGCTTCGTACTCGGTGCAGATGTTGGTTACTCCAATACCGAAATCAATGACGTTGACCCGGATGACGACGACTCGCTTGAAGAACTCCTCTTCGGCGTCCGTTTGCAGCGGACCTTCTAAGGACCGTCTCACGAGTTCTGGCTGAGACCTCCAAAAATTTCAGTCAGTCAACGGCCCGGCTTTCTCCAAGTTGCCGGGCCGTCCCCCTTTGCAGATCTTGTTGCGCAAACTGGTGTAACAGTGCGTTCAAGACCTGTGTTTTCTATGCCGCTGCGGATGGGAGCGGCTAAAATCTCAATCCACATCAACAGACTTGTCCGGGCAAACCGTTTCTGGTTGAGCCGGCTAAGGGTGCGCCTTGAAACTTGAGCGCAGATCCTTTCGCATGAACCATCGGTGGCGGGCTGAATACCGACGTGTGCCGCAGTCGCACGCTTTCAGAGGTCGTCCGATATCGTCTTGGGGACCAGATTGCGGGTGCCAGGACCACGGTCCGATGACCATATTCGGGCAACCGGTCCCAGGCTCCTGCTGCCGTCGCGAAGACTGAGGATGCGTGATCCGGACAACTGCCTTGGAAAAGACGTCCGGTGCGTTTCGTGCACCCAGCCGGTGGCACCCGAAACAGCATTTCCGGTTGCCGGCCGCTAAAATAGCCGCGTTTTCAGCAACCGATGAAGTTCCTGTTGTCCGGATTTTCGTATTTTGCTGCGCTAAACGCGCATCTTTTGCGTGGATTCTTCGTTTTCGCACCATCAGGGAAGCAGAGGGGAAACCGAAATACGTTCGGTTTCTGCATAACACTTCAGTCTCTAAAGTTTGTATCAATTGGATGTTGCTCAGACACCATTGCCTTGACGCGAACGCATCAGTGATTTGAGCGCGGGCAGTCGATGCCCGGTATGCATGAAGAGCTGGTGTTGAACAACAAGCATGGAACCGTCGTCCCCTAATCGGAAACGGACATATCGCTCGGCTACCTAACACACTCTGCGCCGAGACAACTGCAGTCAGCATTGCTTCAACCCACAATGCTGACTGCATTTTTCTTTCCGAAATCAGAAAGTCCGTAAACTGCCATGACAGTGCCGTTCAAACTCGTTTGCCAGCGATCGCCTGCAAGCCGGATCTGGCCGATGCTGCAGCGGTCAAGCGCGCGGGCGGGCGCGCGCGCAGACCACGGGCCCGGCAAGCGGAAGGGATTGTCGCTGCCGGTGTGGCGAATCGACTGCGCGGGTTTTCTTGTGCACGCGTTTTCGGTGCTGCTCCTGACAGCGTCCGCGTCACTGGCCGGGACCTGGCAAGAAACAGATGTCCCTGCCTATGCGAAGTCGACGGAAATCCTCGCAATCGGCAATGACGGTGCGTTCTATTCCGTAAGTTCGAACAGGCACGGATTTTTCTTTCAGGCCTTGCTGGAGACCTACCGGTTCGAAAAGACGGACGGTGGGGGCCGAACCGGCCGCCTGCTCAGGCGGCAGAACGTGGTGTTCCTCGCCGAAAGCTGCGATGGCTATACTGCTGAATCGATGGGCCGCTGGTCACTGGGTGCGGGAGGCAAGACCTACAGGCTGACCGTTGCGGGCGGTGAGGTCACGACCTTCCATCTTCTTTCCGGTGATCCGGACCCGCGCCATTCGTGCTGAGCGCCGGTCAATTTACGGGCGCGCGACCGCAGCGCGGTGGCTCTTCAGGCGCTCATACCACGACATCCCCTTCCGGCGGTTCACGGCCTTCGTGGAGGGCAAGCAGGTTGCCGATCATTCGCTTCACGGTCGGTTCGAACGTGTCGGCGGAGACGGCCGCAATATGCGGCGTGTTGATCGCCGTCTCCAGCCCGATCAGGGGATTGTCCGCCGGGACCGGCTCCTCCATGTAGACATCGCTGGCGGCACCACGCAGGTGGCCGGATGTGAGGGCGTCGGCGAGGTCCGCCTCCACGACGATACCGCCGCGTGCGACGTTCACCAGTAGCGCGCCGGTTTTCATAAGCGCAAGCGTGCGCGCGTTGATCATTCCGCGTGTGGCGTCGGTGAGCGAACAGTTCAGGCTGACGACGTCCGAACGGGCGAGAAGGTCCTCAAGGGATGTGAACCGGACACCAAGGGCGGTCTCGGTCTCCACGTCCTGACGTGTGCGCCCGCAATAGAGGATGTCGCAGCCGAAACCGCCGAGCAAGCGGGCCAGCGCTTTGCCGACATGCCCGAGCCCGACGATCCCGACCGTCTTGCCGGACAATCGCATCGACGTCGCGCCGAGCTCCGACTTGGGCCAGTGACCTTCCAGAACGGCGGAGTGCCCGCGGACGAGATTCCTGTTGAGGGCAAGGATCAGACCGAGTGCTGTCTCGGCCACCGACACGGCATTGGATCCCGTCGTGCGCAGGACGCGGACGCCGTGTGCTTCCGCGGCATCGCAGTCTATGTTGTCATAGCCGACACCCCATTTGTGGACGGCGCGCAGTCCGGGCACTGCCATCATGTCTGCGGTTACGGGAACGTCCGCGGTAATGGCAAAGCCGGCCCCTTCCAGAGCCGCGACCTGATCCGCGGGCGCGCGGGAGACCGCGTTTGCCAAAAACCAGTCGTTCGGTAGATAGCCGGCAAAGCGTTTCAACCGGTCTTCGGAAACGGGATCGAGGATGACCAGGCGGATCATGGTCTGGCCTCGCTGCTATCCGTGCCCGGCGTGCTGGCGCCGTCGTCATCAGGGGCCTTGTCCGGCCAGAAGCGGACGCCGGGGCGGGCAAGGCCGCCGCCGATGCCCATTGCCGTTCCGTCAGCGCGCCAGCAGGCGGCGCCGGTCAAGCCGTTCTCTTCGAAGCCGATGGCATTCATGCCGCCGCCGATATGCGGGACGACTTTCACGCCGTGCCCCGCCTCAGCAAGCCCTTCGGCCATCGGTGCGTAGGGCTTTTCGATTTCCACTTCCTGCCCCTGGGTCCAAATCCGCGGTGCCTCGACGGCTTCCTGCAGGCTCATGCGGTGATCGATCAGATTGACGATCGCCTGCATCGCGGAGGGGAAAATTCGCAGACCGCCCGGAAGACCGAGCGCGAAACGCGGCGTTCCATCCCGCGTGACAATCATCGGCGCCATGGAGGTCGGCACGCGTTTGCCGGGGGCGATCGAGAGCGCCCGGCCCGGATGCGGATCGTAGTTCATCATGTAGTTGTTGGGAATGATGCCGGTTTCCGGCACCATGATCCGCGCGCCGAAAAGACCGTTGATCGTGTGCGTGGCGGTGACGATGTTGCCGTCTCTGTCCGCGACCGTGACATGCGTTGTGTCGGCGCTTTCGGCTTGCGGTGCGGATTGCTGGTTGAAGCCGAGGCGGGTGCGGCAGTCGGAGGCATAGTCCTTCGACGTCAGGCGCTCGACCGGAACGTCGACGAAATCCGGATCTCCGGAAGCGGCCCGCCTGTCCTCGAAGGCAAGCGCGATCGTACGCGCCAGAAGATCCAGCGCCTCGACGCTGCCGAAGCCGAGCCCCGACATGTCGTAGGCTTCCAGGATGTTGAGCATCTGGACGATGTGAACGCCCGACGAGGCCGGCGGCGGCGGGCCGACGATCTCAAAACCGCGATAGGTGCCGGTGATGACGCCGCGTTCTACCGGGCGGTAGTCCCTCAGATCATTCTGCGTCACCCATCCGGCATCCGGTCCGCCGGTTGCGAGGCGGTCGGCCAGTGCAGCACCGAGCGCGCCGCCATGAAGCGCAGCGGCGCCTTCCCTGGCAATCAGCCGGAGGCTGTCGGCATAGTCCTGCATGAAGATCCGCTCACCAAAACGCGGCGGCCGTCCTTCGGGCATCAAGACCCTGGCGCATTCGGGATCCTTGCGCAGATCTTCCTGAAATTCATTGACTGCGCCGCTGAGATAATGGGTTGCCAGAAAGCCTTTGCTGGCGGTGCGGATGGCAGGCTCCACAAGGTCCGGGAAGGGCAGTTTGCCATACAGTTCATGCAGGCGGCACCACCCGGCGAGATTGCCGGGAACAGCGACCGCCGAAGGACCGACCGTGTTGCGCCGGTCCTTCACGTCCATGTGGTTCGGCGGTGTGTCCGAGACCGGATCGTAGCTCCCGGCATGCATATCCTTCGCGGCGCAGGCGAGCGCATCCATGACCAGATGCCTTCCGTCCTGAAGGCGGACATGCGACAGCCCGCCACCGGCGATGCCGACCATCATGGGCTCGACCACCGTCAGCGTCAGCAGGGCGGAAACGGCGGCATCAATGGCATTGCCGCCCGCGGCGAGCATCTCGGTTCCGGCGGCACTTCCAAGCGGATGGTTGGTCACGACCATGCCGATGGAACCGGAGGCGGGGCGTTTTTCGCAGGTGAAGGGGAGGGGACGAGCCATCAGATTTCCATTCGCGGGGCGTGTGCGGGCAGGTTAGCCGCAGGTGTCCGGAACCGCCACAAGGGAATCGGTATCTGTTCTCAAAAGCCGCTTTTCGCAGCCCCTCCGTCCGCCCGACAGACGTGCGGTCGCGTTCGATTTGCGATCAGATCAGTAATGGAAAGGTGACGTTGTCACCCTGCGGCCGAGCGAATAGGCATCGCAGACATGGATGAAGGGGGAAAGGTCCATGTCGCTGGAGCGTGTCCGGATCAGATCCGACATTTTTGTGTAAAGGTTCGCATATTCATTGTCGGAGCCTTGCCTGACCAACTCACCGTCGATTTCGAGCCGGCTGCCCCCAAGGGACAATCGGGCGTTGCCGTCAGTGGTTTCAACTTCAATGTCCCAGGTCTGAGGCCCTTCCTGACGCCAATCGAACTGGGCGGACACATCGGCTCCCGCCGGATCGGTGAAGTTGAGTTCGGCGGCGATCGGTGTCGCCCGGTTTTCCGGATATTCGAGCGTTGCCTCCCGGACGTGAACGGCATGGGGCAGGATTTCCGTCATGATCGACAGCGCGTTGATCCCGGGATCAAACACGCCCATGCCGCCCGGCTCCCAGATCCATTCCTGTCCGGGATGCCAATGCCGGACGTCCTCCTTCCAGACAATGCGCAGGCGTCTGAGCTCACGCGAGGCAAGCCAGGCTTTCAGGTCCGGAACGCAATCGGCGAAACGCGAGTGCCATGTCGCGAAGATCGTGACGCCCATCTCGCGCGCCAGGGACTCAAGCGCGAAACATTCCGCAAGGCTCTGACCGGGGGGCTTTTCGAGCATGACGTGCCGACCGGCCCTGAGGGCTGCCTCCGCATAGGCAAACCGCGGCTGTGGCGGGATGGCGAGCGAAATTGTCGAAATGTCCGGCCGCGCTTCCAACAGCGATTGAAGCGTTTCAAACGACTCGATGCCGGCGACCGAGGCGTGACGGCTGACGGTGGCCTCGAGCGACCAGTCGGGGTTGGCGGAAATGGCCGGGATGTGCTGGTCCCGGGCTATCTTGCCGATGCCGACCAGAGCCAGTTTTTCAGTCATCAGTGGGAATCCTTCGGCACAGCGGAGCCGCGGCAGCCTATCAGAAAATCGAAGTCCGCGCCCGTATCCGCTCCCTGAACGTGATCGTGAAAGAGGCGGGCATAGCCGCTATCGGGAACCGCGTGGCTCGGTGTCCAGGCTTCCAGCCGCCGTTGCAGTTCCTCGTCGGAAACGTCCAGATGAAGCCGTCGGTTCGGCACATCCAGTTCGATGAAATCGCCGGAGCGCACCACCGCCAGCGGTCCGCCGGCCGCTGCTTCCGGCGCCGTGTGCAGAACGACCGTTCCGTAAGCTGTTCCAGACATTCTGGCATCGGAAATGCGGATCATGTCGGTAATGCCCTTGCGCAGGATTTTCGGCGGCAGGCCCATATTGCCGACTTCCGACAATCCGGGGTATCCCCTGGGACCGCAATTCTTGAGAACCATGATACAGGTCTCGTCGATGTCGAGACCTTCATCATTGATCTTCCGCTTGTAGTCATCGATATCTTCAAAAACGACCGCACGGCCGCGATGCTTCAGGAGATGCGGTGAGGCTGCCGAGGGTTTCAGAACCGCGCCGTTCGGGGACAGGTTGCCCTTCAAAACGGCGATCCCGCCCTGCTCCGTCAGTGCCTTTTCAACCGGCCGGATGACCTCTTCGTTCCAGTTCTTCACATTCCTGACCTCATCCCAGATCGTCTTGCCGGAGGCGGTAATGGCATCCCTGTGGAGCAGTCCGGCCTCACCGAGACGCTTCACCACGACCGGGAGACCGCCGGCGTAGAAAAACTCTTCCATCAGGTATTTCCCCGAAGGCATCAGGTTGACGATCGTCGGGATGTCACGTCCGAGCCGGTCCCAGTCATCGAGGGTGAGATCAATGCCGATGCGCCCGGCAACGGCAAGCAGGTGGATCACCGCGTTCGTCGAGCCGCCGATTGCGCCGTTGGTCCGGATTGCGTTTTCAAAGGCCTGTCTGGTCAGGATGTCCGATGGCTTCAGGTCGTCCTTGACCATCTGGACGATCCGGCGGCCGCTCAGATGTGCCATCACGCGGCGCCGGCTGTCGACGGCGGGAATGGCGGCATTGCCGGAAAGCGCCATGCCGAGAGCTTCCGCCATCGAGGCCATGGTGGAAGCCGTGCCCATCGTGTTGCAGCTGCCGGGCGAACGGCTCATAGACACCTCGGCTTCCAGAAACTCCTCCCGGGTCATCTCGCCTGCTTTCACGGCTTCGGAGAACTTCCACAGATGTGTGCCCGAGCCGACGCGTTCCCCCTGAAACCAGCCATTCAGCATCGGTCCGCCAGATACAACGATTGCCGGCAGATTGACGGATGCCGCCCCCATGAGCAGGGAGGGTGTGGTCTTGTCACAGCCGACGAGCAGAACAACACCATCCAGCGGCGCACCGCGAATGGCTTCTTCCACGTCCATGCTCGCGAGGTTGCGGAACATCATGGCCGTCGGCCGCAACGTGCTTTCACCCGTGGAGAAGACCGGAAACTCGACGGGGAACCCGCCCGCTTCGTAGATGCCGTGTTTGACGCGCTCTGCGAGATCCCGGAGATGGGCGTTGCAGGGCGTCAGCTGTGACCACGTGTTGCAAATGCCGATGACAGGGCGGCCATCGAAAAGATCATCCGGCAAGCCCTGGTTCTTCATCCAGCTGCGATGATAGATATTGTCCCGGCTGGTGCCGCCGAACCACGCCGCCGATCTCAACTTCCGGGGCCAATTTGCCGGTTGGAAGGTCATTGCGTCAAAGCACCCGGACCGCGGTCATGCCGTCATTTTCCGCTTCGAAGGAAAGACGGTTCCGCAAGGGCACGCCGAAGCCGCTCGCCGCAATCTCGACCACGTCTCCCTCCTGGCAGGAAACGCCGTCGGCAAAGGAAAGTGTCGCCGTTCCGAACATGTGAACATGCACGTCGCCGGGCTGGCAGAACAGATCATACTTGAAGTGATGATGCTCCAGATTGGCCAGGGTGTGGGACATGTTGCTTTCGCCGGACAGGAACGGCTTTTCCCACAAGACCGATCCGTTGCGGATGATCCGGCTGCTGCCTTCCACGTGCTCGGGGAGGTCGCCGACACGCAGTTCCGGCCCGAAGGATGCCGGGCGGAGCTTGGAATGGGCCAGATAGAGATAGTTCTGCCGTTCCATTACGTGGTCGGAATACTCGTTTGCGAGCGCGAACCCGGCGCGGTGCGGTGTTCCATCCGGCCCAATGACATAAATCCCGGCGATCTCCGGTTCTTCGCCGCCGTCGTCACAAAACCCGGGACTGACCAGGTCGCCGCCCGGAGCGACAGCGCTGGTGCCGTTGCCCTTGTAAAACCACTCCGGCTGAACACCGGCATGACCGTTGGCGGGCTTGCCGTTCTCCAATCCCATGCGGAACATTTTCATGGAATCCGTGAGTTGGGTTTCTTCGGTTTCCGTCTTTGCGTGCATGGCATCGCGTGTAGCCGCCGACCCCAGATGGGTGAGACCGGTTCCTGTCAGATGCATGTGCGCCGGATCGGGATGGTGGAGAGGCAGAAGCAGCCGGCCGTCCTCGGCAAGTTTCTCCAGGTCCACGGCAGGACCCAGTTCGTGGGCACGGATGCGTTCAGTCAGGCTCTGACCTCTCCTGATTGCGTCCATGACGAGTTCATAGGTCGAGGAGACCCCTTTCAGGACACCTGCTTCACTGCCGTTGCGCACAACGACGGCGCAGTTTCCCTGAGCGTCCAGGATCTGAGAGAGCAACATGTGACTATCCTTGCTTGTTCTTGTTGTAGACGTCGAAGATTACGGCTGCGAGCAGGACAAGGCCCTTGATCATCTGCTGGTAGTCGATGCCGATGCCCATGATGGACATCCCGTTGTTCAAGACACCCATCAGGAAAGCGCCGACGACCGCGCCGATGATGGTGCCGACGCCGCCGGACATGGACGCGCCGCCGATAAAGACGGCTGCGATCACATCCAGTTCCAGAGCAAACCCGGCCTTGGGTGTTGCCGTGTTCAGGCGGGCAGCGAAAACCAGGCCCGCCGCGGCTGCCAGAACGCCCATGTTGGTGAAGGCGAGAAAAGTCAGCCGTTCCGTCTTGATGCCCGACAGCTTGGCGGCCTTTTCATTGCCGCCGAGCGCATAGATGCGGCGGCCGACGGTGGTCGATTCGGTGATGAAGGCGTAGATGATCGTCAACACGCCCATGGTGATCAGCACGTTCGGCAGTCCGCGGAACAGCGACAGCTTGTACATGACGAAGATGAGTGCGGCCGCAACGATGACGTTTCGGGCAATGAAGAAGAGCTTCGGCTCGTCCTCAATGCCGTAAAGCCGGTTTTGCGCCCGCTGACGCAGGCCGATCCAGACAATCATCGCCGCTGCAGCAACGCCGGTGAAGAGCGCCAGCATGTTGACGTGTTTCACGCGCCGCATTTCGAGCATGTTTGCAAGGGAGTCGCCCCAACTCATCGGAAAGATGTCCGGCACGAAGCCCGTGGCAAGGATCTGGAATTCTTTCGGGAAAGGACCGACCGACTGGCCTTCCAGCAACCAGAGCGACAGGCCCCGGAACACCAGCATGCCGGCGAGGGTGACGATGAAGGACGGAATTTTCCAGTAGGCCACCCAATAACCCTGCGCTGCGCCGATGAGACCGCCGACGACGAGGCACACGACAATGGTCAGCGGGACCGACTGGTCCATGTTGACGATCATGACGGCCGCCAGCGCCCCTATGAAGCCCATCACCGAACCGACGGAAAGATCGATGTTTCCGGACACGATCACGATCAGCATGCCAAGCGCCATGATGATGATGTAGGAATTCTGCAGCAGCAGGTTGGTGACATTGACGGCCCGCAGCAGCGTGCCGTCGGTGACGATCTGGAAGAACGCCATCACCGCAATGAGCGCGAACAACAGGCCGTACTGCCGCAGATGCGAGGAAAGGTACTGGCCGATGCTTTTGGTTTTTGTCTGCGCAGCGGGATTGGTATCGCTTTGTGCCAAGTCCATGTTGAAACTCTATTCGTTGACGATGAGCGACATGATGCGCTCCTGGCTTGCATCCGCGGCATTCAGTTCACCGACCAGCGCACCTTCGTTCATGACGTAAATCCGGTCGCACATTCCGAGCAGTTCCGGCATTTCGGACGAGATCATGACGACACCTTTGCCCTGGTCCGCCAGATCGTTGATGATGGTGTAGATCTCGTATTTCGCACCTACGTCGATGCCCCTGGTCGGTTCATCGAGGATCAGCACTTCAGGCTCCGTGAACAGCCACTTTGCCAGCACGACCTTCTGCTGGTTGCCGCCGGACAGGTTCACGGTTTTCTGGAAAACCGAAGGTGTGCGGATTGCCAGGGCCTGCCGGAACCGTTCGGCAATCCGGGTTTCCTCGTTCTTTTTCAGGACGGAGCCAGAGGAAACGCCGTCCAGGTTTGCCAGCGTGGTGTTGAAGCGGATGCTTTCATCAAGCACGAGGCCAAGCGACTTGCGGTCTTCGGTGACGTAGGAAATTCCGGCACCGATCGCCTTGTCGACGGTGCTGATATCGATTTCGTTGTCGTTGAGCTTCGCCGTTCCGGAGATATTGCGGCCGTAGGACCGGCCGAAGATCGACATGGCAAGCTCGGTGCGGCCGGACCCCATGAGGCCGGCTATGCCGACAACCTCGCCTGCACGGACGTTGAGCGCGGCGTTGCGGATCACCTGGCGCCCGGTATGTTCGGGGTGCCAGACATTCCAGTTGCTGATTTCCAGCAGGACTTTTCCGGGGGTGCGCCGATGCTCCGGGAACCGGTGCGTCATGTCCCTGCCGACCATGTCGCGCACAATTTCATCTTCGCTCAACCCGGCCCTGGCATCCAGGCGCGAAACGGTGAGGCCGTCGCGAATGACGGTGACCGTGTCCGCAACGTAGCGGACCTCGTTGAGCTTGTGCGAAATGATGATGCTGGTGACGCCCTGTGCCTTGAGTTCCAGCATCAGGTCCAGCAGCTTGCGGCTGTCGTTTTCCTGAAGCGCGGCCGTCGGCTCGTCCAGAATGAGCAGCTTGACGTCCTTGGACAGCGCCTTGGCGATCTCCACGAGTTGCTGCTTTCCGACACCGAGCGTGTCCACCAGCGCGGAGGGAGCTTCGGAAAGGCCGACTTTCGCGAGAAGTTCTTCCGTGCGCCGGTTGGTTTCGCGCCAGTCGATCACCCCGCTCCTGGCGCGTTCATTGCCGAGGAAGATGTTCTCGGCGATGGAAAGCTGGGGCACGAGCGCTAGTTCCTGATGAATGATGATGATCCCCTGGCGCTCACTGTCCGAAATGCCGGCAAACCGTGCCGGTGCGCCGTCAAACACGATTTCACCATCGTAGGTTCCATGCGGATAGACGCCGGAGAGGATTTTCATGAGGGTCGATTTGCCCGCGCCGTTCTCGCCGACGACGGCGTGAATTTCACCTTGCTGAACATCCAGATTGACCTGATCAAGCGCCTTGACGCCCGGAAAGGTCTTGCTGATGTCTTGCATGGACAGGAGTGCCATTTACCCCGATCTCCGTAATTCCAAAAACCCGCCCGCAACTGGAATGTCGTGGACGGGTCTTTCGCTGGACCAGGTTTACTTGACTTGATCAGCCGTGTAGTAGCCGCTGCCGATGAGGACATCTTCCCAGTTGGAAGCATCGACCGCGACAGGCTCCAGCAAATAGGACGGAACCACCTTGATACCGTTGTCGTAGGTCTTGGTGTCGTTGATCTCGGGTTCACCGTCGTTGAGGATGGCCTCGACCATGCCGACCGTCACGCGGGCCAGTTCCCGGGTGTCCTTGAAGACGGTCGAATGCTGCTCGCCCGCAAGAATGGATTTCACGGACGGAATTTCAGCATCCTGTCCGGACACGATCGGCATCTTGAGATCGCCGGATCCGTAGCCGACACCCTTGAGCGACGACAGGATGCCGATGGAAAGGCCGTCATAGGGGCTGAGTGCGCCATGAAGCTGTTTGTCCGTGTAGTGGGCGGACAGGAGATTGTCCATGCGGGCCTGCGCGACCGCACCGTCCCAGCGAAGGGTTCCAACGGTGTCCATGCCCATCTGTCCCGAGACGACATTGATCGTGCCGGCATCGATCATCGGCTGGAGGACCGACATTGCGCCGTCATAGAAGAAATAGGCGTTGTTGTCGTCCGGCGATCCGCCGAACAGTTCGACATTATAGGGGCCGTCGCCGAAGCGCTCTTTCAGGCCGTTGACCAGCGAGGTTGCCTGCTGAACGCCGACCTTGAAATTGTCGAACGTCGCATAGTAGTCGACATTGGCGCTGTCGCGGATCAGCCGGTCATAGGCAATGACCTTGATCCCGGAGGCGGCGGCATTTTCCAGGGCGTTGGAAAGCGTGGTTCCGTCGATTGCCGCGATCACAAGAACATCGACGCCCTTCGTGATCATGTTCTCGATCTGCGCGAGCTGATTTGGAATGTCGTCTTCCGCATACTGCAGATCGGTCGAATAGCCGGCGGCTGTGAATTGCTCGACCATGGAGTTTCCATCGGAGATCCAGCGGGCGGAGGACTTGGTCGGCATGGCGATGCCGACCGCTCCCTTGTCTGAAGCGAATGACGTGCCGGACATGAGCGTTGCCGTGGCGGCGACTGCAATCAGTGCCTTGGAAAAGAAATTCATGTGTTCCTCCCTGGCCGGTAAAGGTCCGACCGCAAAATTGATGAGGCATCCGGGGATGCCGCCTTCAAACTTGCGAAAAGACACATGACCGTCAAATCATTGTTTGCTATCAATACTTACCGAGAACGGTATGTATTCAAGAGGAAGCGATTTGACCCTGGACTTGTTGCGGCGCGGCATGAAGATTTCGCATCTGCGGCTTCTTGCGGAACTCAGCCGGCAGAGCCGCTTGACGGACGCGGCCGCCGCCCTCGGCATCACCCAGCCGGCAGCATCGCGCCTGATGGCGGAAATCGAGCATGTCGCGGATGCCGAAATCTATTTGCGCAGCGGGCGCGGTATCGAACTGACGGAAGTCGGCCGGACCCTGGCAGAACGATGTGTCCGGGTGCTTCAGGAGCTGACAGATGCCGCCGTCGACATCGAGCATCATGTCTCGGGACAAAGAGGGCACGTGAATATCGGGTCGGTCACGGGACCGGCGGTGGAATACGTTCTGCCGGCCATTCGGCACATTCGCCTGAGTTATGCGGAAATCTCCGTTTCGGTCGAAATCGGGCCAAGTACGGTGCTGGCGCCGATGCTCGAGGACGGGCGGCTTGATTTTTCCCTCAGCCGTGTGCCCCTCGACGCGGATCCGGACCTTTTCGACGAACAGCCCCTGCGGCGGGAACCGGCATGCATGGTTGCGCGGCTGGACCATCCGCTGACCCGTCATCCGGTGCCGATCCCGGCGCATGCTCTCCTGGGCTTTGACTGGGTGTTCCCTCCGGTCGGTGCGCCCATTCGAACGACCGCGGAAAGCGCCCTGCGCGACATGGAACTTCAGCTTCCCTCGAAGATCCTGACCACGTCCTCGTTCCTGTTTACACTCGCGACCATTCAACGATCGAACGCCATCGGGCCCGTTGCCCGGTCGGTCGCGGACAGTTTTGCGCTCTTGCCGGACGGATCTCCGGGGTCCCTGGCTATTTTGCAGACCGACCTGCCCCTGTCCGTGGAAACCTATTCCTTCCTGACCCGCAAGGGTCAGGTTCAAACCGCGGCAGCACGGGTGGTGTCACGCGAAATCCTGCGCCGGTTCAACGGCGAACAGTAGCAGGACCGGGGTCGCCGGCACCTGCTTTGGGTGCCCGATCGGGTGAACGGACCGGCTTGGCCGGAGCGGATCTGCAGGCTTAGGGTACGGACCCATAACTGAAGCCGATTTGGCGGCAGGATTGGCAAAATCTCGCAAGGAAGCGTGCGCAGAGCGGGCCTTTGCCCGGTCAAGCGCGGCGACGCTGGGAGGTAGAGCCATTTCGCCGTCCTTCGGAATTGGTGGTTTTGGCCATCTTCATCGTCGCGAAAGGTTTGAAAATGCACTACATTTCCTGCGCTTTCGCTTCTCGCAGTTGGTCAAAACGATCCAAACCAAATTGACTTCATTTATGAGTCCGTACCCTAGTATCGATGACACTTGAACGGGTTGCCGAGGGGAGGGGCGCAAGTGGCGAAAAAAGTCGTCGTATCGGAGTTCATGAATGAGACGGCGCTGGAGGCATTCGGACCGGCAATCGAGATCCGGTATGACCCGGCGCTCGTCGACGATCCGGAACGCCTTAGGCTGGAACTCGCGCAGGCGGATGCATTGATCGTGCGCAATCGAACGCGTGTCGACCTCGACCTCCTGAACGCTGCGCCGCGGCTTCGCGTTGTTGGCCGTCTCGGGGTCGGACTGGAGAATATCGACCTCGACGCCTGCGCGCAGAAGGGCGTTGCGGTCAGGCCTGCGACAGGCGCCAACACGCAGTCGGTCGTGGAATATGTCATCGGGGCAATGCTCGTTCTGCGCCGGGGCGTGTTTGCGTCAAGTGGCGACGTTCTGGCAGGGGACTGGCCGCGCGGACCGCTTGGAGGCGGCGGAGAAGTCCACGGCCAGGTGCTCGGGCTCGTGGGGTTCGGAGCGATTGCCCAGGCGGTCTCGAAAGCAGCCCGCGCACTCGGTATGCGGATCGCAGCCTTCGAGCCCTATCTCACACCAACCGATCCGGCTTGGTCGGACGTCCGGTCCTGCGGCCTGGAAGAGCTGTTTGCGCTTGCGGACGTCCTGTCGCTGCACGTGCCGCTCACACAGTCCACGAGGAACCTGATCGATGCGGATGCGCTTTCGAAGATGAAACCCTGTGCGGTGCTCATCAACACGGCGCGCGGCGGTGTTGTTGACGAGGCCGCGCTTGCGGCGGCGCTCAGGACGGGACGGCTGGCGGGTGCAGCGGTGGATGTTTTCACAGCCGAACCACTCGATGCCGCCGGCGCCGCCGTCTTCAAAGGGTGCCCCAATCTCATACTGACGCCGCATATTGCAGGCGTCACAGAGCCTGCGAATGCACGCGTAAGCCAGGTCACCGTTGAAAATGTCCTGCAGGTTTTAACGGACGACGACACATGAACTGAGGAGCATTATTGCGCAAAATGCGTGACGAACGCGGTTCAGAATGCCTAAGATCAGAAAAAGACGACAAAAAACATGCATTTCAACTGGGAGGAGACAAGCATGAAATTGAAGTCCGCCATTCTGGCTATGACACTGGCCGCATTTGCCGGCACCGCGACTGCAGAAGATTTTCCGAAAGGAAGCGTCGACTACATCATTCCGTTCGGACCCGGCGGCGAGTCCGACATTACCGCCCGCTTTCAGCAACCCTTCTTCGAAAAGCTCTTCGGCGAACAGATGGTGGTGAACTACCAGCCGGGCGGTGGCGGAGCCGTGGGCTGGTCCCAGCTGAACAACATGGCAGGTGACGGTTCGGTGATCATGGGGATCAACCTGCCCCACATCATCATCAAGCCCTAGCAAGGGGATGTCGGCTTCAAGACCGAGGATCTGGCAGCCGTCTACATGTTCCACTACACGCCCGATGCCATCGTGGTGACGGCGGACAGCCCGTATAACACGCTGCAGGACCTCATCGATGATGCCAAGGCCAACCCGAAGCAGGTGATCTTCTCGGGATCCGGCAAGGGCACCGCGAACCATCTGGCTCAGGTCCAGTTTGACGACATGGCGGATATCGAGAGCACCTACGTGTCGTTCAAGGGGACCGGTGCTTCTGTAACGGCGCTACTCGGCAAGCAGGTCAAGGCGGCGTGGGGCTACACCACGGTTGGCGCAGCGCAGGGCGACAAGGTCCGGCTGCTTGCTGTCGCCATGGAGGAGCGCCACCCGGCTTTCCCCGACGTTCCGACCTTCCGCGAGCTGGGCTATGACATGGTCTCCGGCGCCTATCGCGGCATCGCGGTGCCGAATTCCGCATCCGAAGAGGTGAGGACGCAGGTTTCCGACGCGATCAAGGCCATCAACGCGGATGCAGAGTTCCAGCAGAAAATGCTGGATGGCGGATTTGCTCTCGTTGACGTCAGCTACGGCGATGAAATGAACGCCTTCATCGCCGAAAAGGCCGAGGGATACCTGAACGCCGCACGCTCGGCAGGTATCATCGAGTGACACAGCGGATAGAGGCGCGCTGCGCGCCTCTATCCTCACATCCGTGACGCGCTTCGCCGTCTCTCCCGGGAGGACCTGATGCTCGATTTTGTTGTCGGTGCCCTGTCACCGCTGAACCTTCTGCTTGCCCTGTTGGGTGTGGCAGCGGGTACGATCATCGGTTCGATCCCGGGATTGACAGCGACCATGGCGGTGGCCGTGCTGGTGCCGCTGACGTTCACGATGTCTCCGGACAGCGCTCTCATCCTCATGGGGGCGATCTATACCGGGGCAATCTACGGCGGCGCCTATGCCGCCATTTTGCTGAATACACCCGGCACGCCGTCGGCAATCGCGACCACTTTCGACGGCTATCCGATGGCGAAGCGCGGCGATGGCGACCTGGCGGTATCGGTCGCCTGTATCTCGTCCGTCATCGGCGGACTCGTCGGCGCACTGGCGCTTCTGCTCCTGGCGCCGCCGCTGGCAGAGGCCGCCCTGGCCTTCGGCCCGGTGGAGTATTTCTGGCTTGCGGTCTTCGGTCTCTCGCTGATCGCCGCGCTGTCCACTGGGGACTTTCTCAAAGGGGTGATCGGCGCCTGCTTCGGACTGCTGCTCGCGATGATCGGGATTTCCGAGACCAGCGCGGAGGTCCGTTTCACGTTCGGGTCCAATGTGCTCCTGGGCGGCATCGAGACGGTGTCCGCCCTGATCGGGCTCTACTGCATTCCGGTTCTCATAGATCTCGTCGCCACCCCCGACCGGCATCTGAAAGCGCCGGAACAGACCCGCGGTTTCCGGCTGCCGGAAGCCTTCGGCCTGTTGCTCAAGAACAAGATCAACGTCATGCGCAGTTCCGTGGTGGGCACCATGGTCGGCGCACTTCCGGGAGCAGGCGGTTCGATCGCAGGTCTCGTCGCCTATTCCGAAGCCCGGCGCACCAACAAGGGCAAGCCGCCTTATGGCGAGGGCAACCCCGGCGGGATCGTTGCAACGGAATCGGCGAACAACGCAACGGTTGGCGGCGGCTTCATTCCCACGCTTGTGCTCGGAATTCCCGGAACGCCGCCCGACGCGGTTATTCTCGGGGCCTTGCTGGTTCAGGGGGTGCGCACCGGCCCGAGCCTTTTCGCCGACGGGGCCAGCATCGTCTACACGTTCATCTTCGGGCTTTTGCTGGCGACCGTCCTGATGCTGCCCGTCGGGCTGATGATCGGGCGCTTTGCCTACGGGGCCATCGTGCGCGCGCCGAAGGCGGCGCTTGTGCCGGTCGTGGCCTTCATGACCGTCATCGGTACCTTCGCGATCCGCAACAGCCTGTCGGACATCACGATCATGATCGTCCTTGGCGTGATCGGCTGGGTGGCAGGCAAACGCGGCTTTTCGGTTTCGCCCATCGTGCTCGGCCTGATCCTCGGACGCATTGCCGAGCAGGGCTTCGTTCAAAGCTGGACGATCGGTGACGCAATCGGCAACCTCTGGGGCCAGTTCTTCGGGCGGCCCCTGTCCATGGCGATCATCGCGCTGACGCTGCTGACGTTCTTCTACCCGTTCCTGCCGCGGTTGAAGCAGATCGTGTCCCGAAGCACGGACAATCCCGTGACGCCGCGCGAACACGCCCCCAAACCTGCCATCCTGCGCGACGGTATTGCGCTTGTGATTGCCGGCGGGATCGCGCTTCTGGCCCTGCAGCAATCGGCGCATCTCAATCCGGAGGCGGCCGTTTTCCCGCGCACCATCGCGATTGCGATGGCGGTGCTCGTCTGCCTGGCGTTCGTTCGTCTTGCGCTGACCAGACATGTGACCGAAATATCCGTCGAAGGCTCCTGGTTCCGCATGAGCGCACTGCCGCTGGTCATGCTGGCAGCCGTGTCCGCTTTTCCCGTTTTCGGATTTGCCGCAACCGCCGTCGCACTCGGGGTCGCTCTGACAGTCATCGCGCAGCACGACAGGTACTCGGCGAAGAACTGGGCGATCCTTCTCCTGAGCGTTACCGGCGTCATCGTCGCCTGCACGCTGCTTTTCAGCGAAGTTCTGTCGGTGCCCCTGCCTTAGCCCGCCCCGCGGTGCACGGATCCCGCTGAGCTTCCAACCCTCGTTCCCGACGCCGTCATTCGGCTGGCGCTATAGACGAAGCTTCGCAATTGGGCTGTGCGATCCGGTGCACAAGAGCAACCCGCCGCAGGTGACGATAGTTGCAAAACTGCAGAAATCGCTGTGCCGTTTGTCTGAGGTCAATGCGCGATGATCCGTTTTGGGCTTGGGTCGTGCCCGGGCGCGCCCCAGAGACCGGACCGGTTCCGGGATCTAGGGTGCGTATCGGCAGAAGGCTCACTTTACCGACGGAAAGCACACCATGGACCAGACACTGAAACAGGCCGGCTCATCAGGCCGGACGGCGGCGACTTCCGGCGCTGAAACGTCCCTCTCAGAAACCTCCGCAAAGGCTTCCAAAAAGCCGGCGACGGCCAAGTCCGGTCACAAATCGGCAGTCCACAAGAGCCATTCCCTGCTGTTGCACGAGCGTTCGATTTCCAAAGGCAACAGCGCACGCCTGCCGGCGAACTATCCCTACAAGCGGCGCATGAACCGGTCGCAATACGAAGCACGCAAGCAGGAACTCCAGATAGAGCTGCTGAAGGTGCAAAACTGGGTCAAGGACAGCGGCCAGCGCATCATCGCCATTTTCGAAGGCCGGGATGCGGCCGGCAAGGGAGGCACGATCAAGCGGTTCATGGAGCATTTGAACCCGCGCGGTGCGCGCGTCGTCGCCCTGGAAAAGCCGACGGAGGAAGAGAAGGGGCAATGGTACTTCCAGCGCTATGTCAGGCATCTGCCGACCAAGGGTGAGATCGTTCTCTTCGACCGCTCCTGGTACAACCGGGCGGGTGTCGAAAAGGTCATGGGTTTCTGCTCACCGGCCGAATACATGGAATTCATGCGCCAGGTTCCCGAATTTGAGCGCATGCTGGTCAGAAGCGGCATTCGCCTGTTCAAATTCTGGTTCTCGGTCAGCCGGGAGGAGCAGTTGAGACGGTTTCAGTCGCGCAACAGCGATCCGCTGAAACACTGGAAGCTCAGCCCGGTCGATGTCCAGTCGCTGGACATGTGGGACGACTATTCCGAGGCGAAGGAGAGCATGTTCTTTTATACCCATACGGCGGATGCGCCGTGGACCGTCGTGCGTTCCGACGACAAGAAGCGCGCCCGGCTGAATTGCATGCGGTATTTCATCCGTTCCCTGTCCTATCCGGCGGCGGACACGGAAATCAACCTCGACGCGGATCCGAAAATCGTCGGTCCGGCGGACACGTTTTATCAGACGTTGCAGGACTTCGACGCAAGCCGGCAGTTCAAGGTCGAATAGGTGCGATGCCGGAGGGCGCGGCTCGAAACCGGATCTCTTTGAGATCCGGTCGCGTCTTCATGTCAGCTTTTGACCCGCTCCATTTTCGGATCGTAAAGCGGTGCGAGCGTGACCTCGGCGCTGACCCGTTCCGTGCCGACTTCGAGCTCATAATCCGCGGACAGGACGTGGTCCTTCGTGACGCCGTCCGGATGGCGGACATAGCCGATCCCGATGCTCTTGCCGAGCGTGTGGCCGTAGCCGCCTGAACTCAGCCACCCGCACCGTTCGCCGTTGCGGTAGATGGTTTCGCGGCCGGACAGGATGACGTTGCCGTCGGTGGTGAAGGTCGCGAGCATCTTCTTCACACCGCTCTCGCGCTGTGCCTGTACGGCGGCGCGGCCCTTGAAATCGGCATTTGTCTTCATCTTGACGGCCCAGCCGAGCCCGGCTTCGTCCGGCGTATGGTCCGGTCCGATGTCGGATCCCCAGGCGCGATACCCCTTTTCCAGACGCAGCGTCTCGATTGCCCGGTACCCGGCATTGCGCAGGCCGTGCTGTTCCCCGGCCTTGTGCAGGGCGTCATAAACCGTCTGCGCATATTCGGTCGGAAGGTGCAGTTCCCAGCCGAGCTCACCGACATAGGTGATGCGCAGCGCGAGCACCGGACAGCCGGCGATGCCGATCCGGTGCGCCTGCGCGAAGGGAAAGGCCTCATTGCCGACATCGGCGCGGGTGCAGGCAGACAGAATGTCACGCGCCTTCGGTCCGAACAGCGACAGCACCGAGTTTGACGAGGTGACATCGACGAGCTGGGCGTTGAGACCGTCCGGAATGTTCCGCCTGATCCAGTCGAAGTCATGGGTGGCAAAGCCGGTTCCGGTGACGATGTAATATTCCTCGATGGCCGTGCGCACGCAGGTCAGGTCGCACTCGATGCCACCGCGATCGTTCAGCATCTGGGTATAGATGATCGACCCGACCGGCTTGTCGACGCGGTTTGCGGCAATCCAGCTCAGCGCGGCCTCGGCGTCCGGTCCCTTGAGGATGAACTTCGCGAAGGATGTCTGGTCGAACAGGACGGCGGCTTCGCGCGCGGCCGTGTGTTCCCGGCCGACCGGTCCGTGCCAGTTCGGCCGCTCGAACGTGTAGATGTCACGCGCCTCCTCACCGGCGTCGGCGAACCAGTTCGGCCGTTCCCAGCCGAGCTTTTCGCCAAAGACCGCTCCGGACGCCTTCAGCCGGTCATAGAGCGGTGAGCGGCGGCAGGGGCGGCCGCTGTCATGCTCTTCCGACGGCCAGGCCATCGTGTAGTGCTTGCCATAGGCTTCCAGTGTGCGGGTGCGCACCCAGTCGGTATCGGTGTGCGGCCGGCCGAAACGGCGGATGTCGACCGGCCAGAGGTCGTAGGGCGGCTCGCCCTTGGCGACCCATTCGGCCAGGGCCATGCCGGCGCCGCCACCGGCCGCGATGCCGAAGGCATTGAAACCCGCGCCGACGAAGACATTCTCCATTTCCGGCGCTTCACCCAGAATGAAATTGCCGTCCGGCGTGAAGCTTTCCGGTCCGTTGACCAGCTGCTTGACGCCGACCTTTTCCAGATCGGGC
Organism: Roseibium sp.; assembly: GCF_965229775.1. Taxonomy (GTDB): domain Bacteria; phylum Pseudomonadota; class Alphaproteobacteria; order Rhizobiales; family Stappiaceae; genus Roseibium. The sequence goes on along the minus strand of NZ_OZ245929.1, from coordinate 246,748 downwards.
ACGCGCGGCAACGACAGCTCCATCAACTGCTCGAAATGATCGAAATTGCTGTCCAGCAGCTGATAGTCGAACGGGTCGGGCACGCCGTCGACTGCCCAGGGAATGCCGTTCGGCTCATATCCGCCCATGACCAGTCCGCCGACTTCTTCCTTGTAGTAGGTCAGCCGGTCCGGATCGCGCAAGGTCGGCAGGTTGGACGGAACGCCAAAGGCCTCCGTGATCATGTACTGGTGCTCGACGGAAACCAGCGGCACGGTGACGTCGATTGTCGCGGCGAGTTCGCGCGTCCATTGCCCGCAACACAGCACAAGCTTTTCGCAGGCGATCTCGCCCTGGGCCGTCCGCACGCCGGTCATCCGGCCGCGTTCGGTCATGATCTCGAGCACTGGTGTGTTCTCGACCAGTTTGGCGCCTGCCGCGCGCGCGCCCTTGGCGAGAGCCTGGGTGATGTCGGACGGACTTGCCTGGCCGTCCGTCGGCAGATAGGCCGCACCGACGACATCGTTGATGTCCATCAGGGGCCACAGCTCCTGCGCTTCCTTGGGTGTTAGCAACTGCATGTCGAGGCCGAAACTGTGCGCCGTCGTCGCCTGGCGCTTGACCTCCGTCCAGCGTTCCTTGTTGCAGGCGAGCCGCAAGCCGCCGTTCATCTTCCAGCCGGTTGCCTGTCCCGTCTCTGCTTCCAGCCTGTCATAGAGCGAGATCGAATAGCCCAGAAGCTGGGTGATGTTCGCATTGGAACGCAGCTGGCCGACGAGACCCGCGGCGTGCCAGGTGGAGCCGGATGTCAGGGCGGCCTTTTCCAGGAGCAGCACTTCCTGATCCATCTGCGCCAGATGATAGGCCGTTGAACAACCGACGATACCGCCGCCGATGATGATGATCTTCGAAGAGGAAGGCAGTGTCATGAGAGCTCTCACAATTCACGGAATTCGGACAGGGCGGCGTTCAGCCGGTCCATGTTTTCTCGGGTGTAGGCGGCGTAGTCGAAATCCAGATCGGAATGAATTTCCGATGTCATCGACCAGAGGGTTTCGCGCATCAGGGATGTGCATTTCATGGCCTTGTAGGCGCGCCAGCGGGTCTTTGCCGGCGCTTCGAAATATTGTTCGAGCATCGACATCTCCTGCGCCTCGCTGAGGCCATTGTTCGAGGCAAGGCCGGCCAGATCGAACAGTGGTGAATTGAAGCCGCCGTATTCCCAGTCGATCAGCCAGAGCCTGTCACCATCATCGAGCAGATTGGCGGCGAGCAGGTCGTTGTGGCCGACGGCGAGGTCGACGGGTCCGACGGCGTTTTCCAGATCGGCCAGCGTGTCCATGAGACCGGGCAGGGCGTCCGAATGCGGCGATCCGTCTGCTTTCAGCCGCGTTGCGTAGGTGCGGTTCACCTGAAATGGCCAGAAGGCGAGGACAGGTCCGGTAAGATGTGTGCCCAGTTCCCGGTGCGCCCTGGCGACCAGTTCGATGATTTTCGCCAGGTTTGACGGGTCACGGACATCGGCTTCCTCGAAGGTTCTTGCCTCTATGAAATCCAGCACGAGAACGCCGGGTTCCTGATGAAAGACCGCAGGGGAAATGCCGGCCATCTCGGCCGCCCGGCTCAGGGCGAGCTCGTTCCAGCGCAGGACACCGTGTTCGGGAATGTCGTCACCCAGGCGCACGACAAAGCGGCGGCTGCCGTCGCGAACGAGAAGATTGACGTTGGTGATGCCGCCTCCGAGCGGGGTAATGTCCTCAGGATCGGCAAAGCAGGCAAGCGCGGCAGCGCGGGCAATTGCGGTTTCGCTCATGTGTCACATCCCCAACCTTTGACGCTGGCCCGAAGCCAGCGCGTTGATGACCCTGTCCGCGATGATCGCGATGAAAGCGACAGAGAGACCGGCAACGATGCCCTGTCCGGCATTGGCCTTGGTCAGCGCGATATAGACTTCCTGGCCAAGATCCCTCGTCCCCACGAGGGCCGTGATCACCAGCATGGACAACGCCAGCATGATGGTCTGGTTCAACCCCAGGAAAAGATGGGGTGTCGCCAATGGCAGCTTGATGCGCCAGAGCAACTGCCGCCTGGTGCAGCCTGACATCAGCCCGGCCTCGATGAGGGGCGGCGGAACTTCCTTGAGACCGTGCGCCGCATACCGGACGGCAGGGGCCAGCGCATAGAGGATCACCGCAATCATGGCGCTGAAATCGCCGACCCTGAAGAGCATGACGACCGGGATCAGGTAGACGAAGCTGGGCAGCGTTTGCAGCGTGTCCATCAGACCGAGAATGACCCGTCCGGCTCGCGGGCTTTCCGCAGCCCAGATGCCGAGCGGGATGCCGATGAGCGTTGCGATCAGCACCGAGACACCGCACAGGTAGATCGTCACCATCGCCTTCGGCCACAGACCCGACGCGGCAATGAAACTCATCAGGAGGCCGGCGAGCAGTCCGATCTTCCAGCCGCCGACGCGCCAGGCCATCAGGGCGGTGGCAATGATCCCCCAAGCCCAGGGAATGCCTGTGAAAAACTTCTTCACCGGGAGAAGCAGCCATTGCAGGATGACGGTCTTGATGGCCTCGAACGTGTCGAAGAAGTTGACGTTGATCCACTCCATCGCATTCGACCAGAACGGGCCGGTCGTGATGGTCAGGGCGTCCGGGTAGGTCTGGACCGCCGGGACGAAGCGGCCGAGGATCAATGTCGAGGCGATCACCAGGAAGACGGTTCCCGACCAGGGATGGCGCTGCAGAACGTTGCCTTCCAGGGGGTGGCGTGCGCTGCGTTCTGCGAAGGCCTGGCTCGCCCGGTCAAGCGCGATCGCCATGGCCACGATGCCGAGACCTGCCTCGATACCTCCGCCGATATCCAGCCGGCGCAGACTGGACAGGACGTCGAAGCCGAGGCCGCCCGCGCCGATCATTGACGCGATGATCACCATGTTCAGCGTCAGCATGATCACCTGGTTGACCCCGACCATCAGGGTTGGAACCGCGGAGGGAACGAGAACCTTCCACATCATCTGCCGGTTGCGGCAACCGGCCATACGGCCCGCCTCGATCACTTCTTTCGGAACCGAGTTCAAGGCAACGATGGTCACGCGCACCATGGGCGGCATGGCGTAGATCACCGTTGCAACAAGCGCGGCGACGGGGCCGAAGCCGAACAGGATCAGGATGGGAACGAGATAGGCAAAAACCGGAACGGTCTGCATCAGGTCGAGAACCGGACGCAGCATCCGCTCGATCCAGCTGACCCGATAGGCCAGGATACCGAGCAGTAGCCCGCCGACGACGCCGATCGGAACGGAGATCAGCACCGAGGCGAGCGTGACCATGGCGCTTTCCCATTGGCCGAAAACGGCGAGATAGAGAAAACAAGCGCCCACGAGGACGGACAGGAACCAGTCGCGGGCATAGTGCCCGATAGCCATGATCGTCACGATCACCGCGATCCAGCTGAGCGCCGGCGCGACCTGTACGGCCGCGTCGCCGACACCGCTCGTGAACCCCTCGACAAGCAGGTTGCGCAGAACCTGATAGGGGGCTTCGATCAGCGCGGAGATGGCGCGGGTCAGGTCGCGGAATGTGAAGAAGTAGAAGCCGGCGCTTTCGACCAGCCAGTCGAGAAACGCGCTGATCCTGTCTTCAAGCGGCAGTTCCCACCCCTTCGGATAGCGAACGATCCAGCGGGCGTCGAGCGCCTTATAAAGCTGGAAGGAATAGGTGGACAGCAGCCAGGTTGCCGCGAACAGGGCTCCCCAGAACATCCAGCCCGACCTTGCCGCCCGTGCGATCATCTGCGGCCCACCAGCACGTCGATGACCGCCTTGCGGGATATCTGCCCGACAGGTTTTTCGCCCTCCATGACCTTATGGGGAAGGTCAGAGGCTTCCACCGGATCGGCAATCGCTTCGATCACCGCATCATGGGAGACCTCGCCAGCAAAACTGTCGCCGTTGATCGGCTCCATCACCGATGCGGCACGGATCACCTTCGCGCGGCTGACGTGGCGGGTGAATTCGGCAACGTAGTCCGTTGCCGGCTGCAGGACGAGGTCTTCGGGGGTCGCCACCTGTTCGATGATGCCGTCCTTCATCACGGCGATCCGATCCGCGAGGCGGATGGCTTCGTCGAAGTCATGGGTGATGAAGACAATCGTCTTGTGCAGGATGTTCTGAAGGCGCAGGAACTCGTCCTGCATCTCGCGTCGGATCAGCGGATCGAGTGCGGAGAACGGTTCGTCCAGGAACCAGATTTCCGGTTCCGCCGCCAGGCTGCGGGCAATACCGACGCGTTGCTGCTGGCCACCGGAAAGTTCACGCGGGAAATAGCCTTCACGTCCCTTGAGGCCCACAAGTTCCACGACTTCCCGGGCCCGGGCTTCGCGTGTCTTCTTGTCGACGCCCTGGATGTCGAGCGGGAATGCGGCGTTTTCCAGGACCGTCAGATGCGGCAACAGGGCGAATTGCTGGAACACCATTCCCATTTTCTTGCGCCGGATCTGGATCAGTTCCTCTTCGCTTGCGCTGAGCAGGTCCTTGCCCTCGAAGCGGATTTCGCCCGCCGTGGAGTCCACGAGACGTGACATGCATCGCACCAGCGTCGACTTGCCGGAGCCGGAAAGCCCCATGATGACGAAAATCTCTCCCATCCGGATTTGCACGTTTACCGCGCGCACCGCCCCGATGAGATTCGCGGCGTCCAGATCGGCAGAAGAGGGGGCAGGGTTGGAGGTCAAAAACGTATCGGCCTGCGGTCCGTAAAGCTTCCATACGTTCCGGCAATCGAGAATTACGGGCGTCGTCATCCAGTCCTCGGTGGAGGTTCTCTTCCCGGTATCGGGAAACTGTCTTGCCAGTCATCCGGACTGGTATCCTGCACGCATCAAGATCGGATTGCTGCGTGCAGGAAGTATGGAACGACCTTACTTGGCAATCCAGCCCGACCAGGTGTCCTTGTTGTCGGCCATCCAGGCGGCGACCGTGTCTTCCACGGACTTTCCGTTGAGATCCACTTCGGTGACCATGGCGCCGTAGTCGGCATTGGAGAGCTTGAAGTTCTCGATCGCCTTTGCCGCACCCGGCCACTTGTCGGCAACGCCCGCCCAGCTGACTTTCCAGATCGGACCGCGCGGCTTGCCGCAGTCATAGGCTGCGTCCGGGTTCACGCCGACCGAAGGGTCGCTGTAGCATTCGGGAGAAAACGGCGGGAACTCGACAAATTCACCCTCATATTTCGCGGGTGCCCAGTGCGGCGCATAAACCCAGAGCACGATCGGATCCTGGCGCTGGTAGGCCGCTTCCAGCTCGGCGAACAAAGCTGCATCGGTGCCTGCATGGACCACTTCGAAGTCCAGTCCGAGCGCTTCCACGCGCTCCTCGTCAAAGCCGCCCCAGGTGACCGGACCGCCGAGATAGCGGCCGAAAGGGGCGGTTTCGGGCGTCGAGAATTCCTCGGCGCAATCCTTCAGCGCTTCCCAGTTGGGAAGACCCGGACAACGCTCCTTCATGTAGGCGGGATACCACCATTCCTCGATCGCCTGCAGACCGGTTTCACCGAGATTGACGACATCACCTGTTGCGAAAGCCTCATCCATGGCCTCGCGTCCCGTGGTCTCCCAGATTTCCATGGCGACATGCAGGTCGCCCGTTTTCAGGCCCGCGAACTGGGCGATGTAGTCCGCCTGAACGTATTCGACGTTGTAACCGGCCTCCTTCAGGATTTCTCCCATGAGCTTGGTCGTGATCAGCTGTCCCGACCAGTCATGAAGTGTGAGCTTGATCGGATCGCTGGATTCGGCTGCGAGCGCAGGCGCGACAGCCAGCATAGCGGACAGTGCCAATGAAACGCGCTTCATATTTTTCTCCCCGTCTGAAATTGCCAATGCATTACTGCCCGGGCATGACCCCGTCAGCAGCTGCCAACTCGGCACGACACCCTCATAGACTGCCAACATAAATCAACAAAAAGCAACATTTAGCTTCGAATTTTGTGGATTTTGGATACATTTTGAGCATTACGTGTTCATTCGACAGACAGAAACATCAGAAATGCGGGGCTCGAGGGATGCCGGACTATTCAGCCAGACTGGAGAAGGCACTGGAGATCACGGCAGATGCCGCCGCGGTCAGTCTTTCCTTTTTCAGGAACGATCCCGAGAGCGAAATCAAGGCCGACCAGAGCCCGGTGACCCTGGCCGACAAGGCAACCGAACAGTCTCTGCGGGACAGTCTCCAGGATCACTTTCCGGGCGAAGCGATCTTCGGCGAGGAATTCGGCCGGACCGGAGAAGGCGCTGCGATGTGGATCATCGATCCGATCGACGGCACGCGCTCTTTCATTGCCGGATTGCCGCTGTTCGGGATGCTGCTCGGTTATCTTGAGGACGCACATCCGAAACTTGGTGTGATCCGCATGCCGGCTCTGGGCGAAGCCTATGCCGGGGGCGAAGGTTTGCCGGCTTCATGCAACGGAACGCCGATCAGGACGCGCGCCTGCCGGTCGCTGGACGACGCCCGCCTGTTCGTAAACGAGGGCGACAAGCTGGCCATCTCGGAAGCGGACGTTTTTCAGCGTCTGGTCCGGGCAGGGAATTTGCGCAGGCTGGGAGCCGATTGCTATCCGCATGCGCTTGTGGCGCGCGGCCTTGCCGACGCCGTCGTGGACTATGACCTGCAGCCTTACGATTATCTGCCGGTCTCGGCCGTGGTTACGGCAGCCGGCGGGATCATGACCGACTGGCAGGGCAACCCGCTGTCGATGACATCGGACGGGCGTACGGTCACGGCGGCGACACCCGAATTGCACGCGGAGCTGCTGGACCTTCTCAACCGGCCCTGACGGCGGCCACGTGTCCGTCGAAGGACGGGTCCTGCATCAGGTTCCGGCACCGGTCGAACCGGCCCGTGGCGTAGGCCCAGAAGTCTTCGGCCGGATTGTCGTCCGCCAGTTGAATAAGTCCCCAGTGGGTCCAGAGGAGATCGCACATGGCCTTGTAGATCACCACCCGTCCCGTCTCGGCGGCTGTCGGTTCGCGGCCGAAATAGGCCCGCAGCATCTGCGCGTCCTGTTCCGCCGTCATTCCAGCTTCAACCGAGAGGTCTCCGAGGTCCCAGAGCGGATCATTCATGCCGGAATACTCCCAGTCGACGATCCACATCCTTTGGCCGTCATCCAGGAAATTCTCGCACAGGGGATCGCAGTGGCAGGGCGCAAGCGGGAGATCCGCCGCAGCCAGCACTTCGCCGACGGGCATCGCTGCGGCTACGACGTCCTCATACCCGTCCGGCAGGGAAACGTCCTTGGTGGACAGAACCTTGAGGTAGTCGTCAATCATCGAGAACAGTTCGAAGCGGAACTGAAAAGTCTCACCCGAGGCATGCAGCCGGGCGAGGGCGACACCAGCGCGGCCCGGTGAGCCGGCACGCGATGTGAAGAGATCGGGCGTCATGGTCTCGATTGCCTCGATCGTGCGCGTGATCATGATGCCGGATGCTGCATCGGCATGGAGTACTTCGGCGGAAACACCGGCGCGGGCGGCGGCCTCCGCATTGTGCTTTTCCACACCGCGATCGATGTATTCCTCGGTGTTTTCGCCCGGGATGCGGACGATAACCGACTGGTCCTTGAGGTCGACGCGGTGAACGAGATTGGTCAGTCCGCCCAGCCGGGTTATGTGCAGCGCCGATGTGACATGAGCAAATTGCGGTGCGGTGCGCAGGGCTGCGAGTACCTTGTCAGCGTGTTCCGTCATGTTTCCCCCGTTCATCCCTTGAGCGCCCTGTTTTCCCGATCGTAGAGCGGGCTTTCCGTCTGCGTGACCGGATAGCGTTCGCCGAAGACTTCGAGACTGAAATCTGAACAGTCCCAGTGAGCCTTGTCCAGATAGCCACGCACGATTGTCCGGCCGACGGTACAGCCATAGCCGACAGAGGTCGCGGAAGAGACGACATTATCTCCAAGCAGAATGGTCTCCCCGCCGGTGAGCGGCAGATGTTCCGGCGTCACGAACGTGCAAAGCCTGCGTTCGACGCCCGAGGTCTTCTGACCCTCAAGGACCGCGCGTCCGAGAAAGTCGCCTTTCGACTTGAGATGCACCCGGGAGCCGAGACCCGCCTCGACCGGCGTGTAATCCGGGGTGACGTCAGCGGACCAGTAGACATAGCCCTTTTCCATTCTGAGGCTCTCGATGGCGCGGTAGCCGACATTAGCGATGCCATGCGCGCTGCCCGCTGCCCAGAGGGTATCGTAAACATGGGCCGCGAATTCCGTCGGAACGTGCAGTTCATAGCCCAGCTCGCCGACATAGCCGATGCGGGCTGCCCGCACGGGGGCTGCGCCGACGACAATTTCCCGCATCGTCGCGAACGGGATTGCTTTGTTTGAGACATCGCTTTCGGATGCCGCCGCCAGCACGTCGCGCGACCTTGGGCCGACAATGTTGATCACCGCGTATCCGCTGGTGACCTCGGTGATATAGACCGAAGCGTTTTCGGGAAGATTGCGCCTGATCCAGTCGCTGTCGTGAACGCCGAAACCTGATCCGGTTACGAGGTAAAACCGGTCGCGAGCCAGACGGATGATCGTTACATCCGCTTCGACACCGCCGCGGTCATTGCACATCTGCGTGTAGATGACCGAGCCATCAGGCTTGTCCATGTTGGAAACGGTCAGCCGTTGCAACTCGGCAAGGGCATCTGATCCGGCAATCTCGAACTTGGAAAAGCTGGACTGGTCGATCAGCGCAACCCGCTCGCGCACGGCCCTGTGTTCTTCGGCTGCATATATCTTCCAGCCCGGATCCAGGAAATCGAGCTGGTCCACCGGTTCAACGCCTTCAGGAGCAAACCAGAGCGGCCGTTCCCAACCGTTCTTCGAGCCGTAGACCGCACCCTGGTCCTTCAGCCGTTGGTAAAGCGGCGACAGGCGCAGCTGCCGCGCACTCTCATGTTCCTGGCCGGGATACCGTTTCTTGTAGTGGTGGGCGTAGTGCTCGACCGCACGCGGATACATGAAAGTCCGCGTGCCGTGATGAGGTCCGAAGCGACGCACGTCGAGCGGCCAGAGATCGAGAGAGGGACGGCCGTCGACAACCCATTCGGCAACCATTTCCCCCGCGCCGCCACCTGCCGCGATGCCATAGAGAAAGCCGGTTGCCATCATCAGGTTGTCGAAGCCGGGCTGCCAGCCCATGACGAAATCGCCATCGGCGGAGTAGGGGATCGGCCCGTTGATGACCTGGCGGATGCCGACGTCGTTGACGACGGGTGTCACCTGGCTGGCGAGATCCGCAAGCGGCAGAAAGCGGTCCAGGTTTTCCGGCAGCAACTGGCGCACGAAAGCACCGGGAATGCCATGATCCCCAAAGGGAAGCGTATCTTCCTCATAGCCGCCTATGACCAGCCGTCCGGCCACATCGGGTTTGTAGTAGACCAGTCTTTCCGGGTCGCGCAGTGTCGGGAAGTGACCGACGTCAGTCCCGGTGGGTTCGGTCACGATATACTGGTGTTCGACCGCGCAGGCGGGGACGCGAATGCCGAGCTTCGCACCCAGTTCGCGGCTCCACATGCCGGCGGCAAGGATCACCGTGTCCGCTTCGAAGGACCCTTCACTTGTCTCGACCGCCGTGATCCGGCCGTTCGAGACGGAAAAGTCCCGCACCTCGACACCCTGACGGATGTCTGCGCCCTGGCGCCGGGCAGCACCCGCGACGGCCTGGCAGAGCGAGGCCGGGTCGACATGGCCGTCGGTGGGAATGAACGCCGCGCCCTCGAGCCCATGTGCATCGATCAGCGGAAACAGGTCCCTGGCTTCTTCAGGCGTGATGATCTGCATGTCGAGATCGAAGCTGCGCGCCATGGTCGCCAGGCGTTTTGCCTCCAGCAGACGCTCCCGGGTTGCGGCCAGTCTGAGCGACCCGGTTTTCTTCCAGTCGAACTGCATGCCCTCTTCATTCTGCAGCCGGTCGTACATCTCCACGGATTTTTTCAGCATGCGGGTGGTGTTGCGGGACGAGCGCAGCTGTCCGACCAGTCCGGCGGCATGCCAGGTTGCGCCTTCGGTCAGGGCAGCACGCTCCAGCAGCACCACGTCCCTTTCCCCCATCCGGGTCAGATGATAGGCAATCGAGCACCCGATAATGCCGCCGCCGATGATCAGGTGTTTGGCCGAATGTTGGATCATTTTGCAGGTCCGCGTGATGTCAGTCGGCTCAAATGCTAACAAAAAACAACATCGTGACAATCGAAATGTTGATTTTTGTTGAAATGCAGGTGCAAAATAGACTTATTCGACCAGAAACTTTGGTGTAAACAGGCTTCATGTCGAAATACGAAACAACGCTCCTGCAGACCGTGGATATGCGTGGCACCGTCAGCGTGCAGGAACTGTCGCGTCTTCTCGGTGTTTCGGATCAGACCATCCGCCGGGTTTCGCGGCCGCTGGTGGATCGCGGCGCGTTGCAGAAGGTGCATGGTGCGCTGGTTTCGACCAAGTCGGCGGCCGATCTGCCTTACCTCGCCCGCATGAACCTGAACCGGGAAGCCAAGGTGGCAATCGCCGAAGAGGTCGTGAAAATCATCCAGGATGGTGACAGCATTGCCATCGATACCGGATCGACGTCCGGTTTTGTCGCCCAAGCTCTGCGAAGCCGCCGCGAACTGACGGTGGTCACCAATTCGGCCTATGTGGCGAGCACACTTGCGATGATCCCGGGTAACAATGTCTCCATGGCGGGAACGCAGCTCCGGGATCATGATGGTGCGTCTTTCGACCGGTCGGCGTTCGAGGTCATCGACCGGATGCAGGTCGACTACGTGCTGTTGTCGGCGTCGCTGGTCGATGCCCGGAAGGGCTTCCTCGTCCACGAGCAATGCGAAGTCGATATCGCGAGCGCGATGCTGGCGAATGCGGGGCGCGCGATCATGGCGGTCGATCATTCCAAATTCGAGCCGCAGATGCGCAAGCCGGCGCTGCGTCAACCGACGCTCAAACCCGGAGACTATCTCGTGACCGACAGAACGCCGCCGGCGGATTTTGCCGGACTGTTCGCGGACCTGGAAATCCGCGTTCCCGCTCACTGACGCCGCCCCGGGGCAGCTTGCCTCCCGGTCCGCGATTGTTCTTCCGGCAACAAATGATCCAACACGCAATTGATTTGCTCTGGGCGCTTGTCCTCTGACCATGATTGGTGCGAGGTTCTAGATCTGGAATTTAAAGGAGATCTTTTGTGTTTCACGGCAAGGTACTTGTGGCCCAGGGGGGCGGTCCGACCGCGGTTATCAATCAGTCGATGGTTGGCGCTGTCCTGGAATCACGGAAGTTCCGCTCCGTCGAGTTGATCTACGGTGCCGTCCACGGTGTGCGGGGGATCCTGGACGAGGACTTCTACGATCTGACCCAGGAGACGACTCACAATCTGGAAATGGTCGCCGATACGCCGTCTTCGGCGCTTGGCTCGACGCGGGACAAGCCGGATCTGAAATATTGCCAGGAACTCTTCAAGGTCTTGCGTGCGCACCAGATCGGCTATTTCTTTTACACCGGCGGCAACGATTCCTCGGACACGGTCCGGATCGTGAATGAAGAAGCGCGCAAGGCCGACTACAACATGCGCTGCATCCACATTCCGAAGACCATCGACAACGACCTGGTCGAGAATGACCACACGCCCGGTTTTCCTTCGGCCGCCCGCTACGTGGCGCAGGCGTTCATGGGTATCAATCTCGACAATGCGGCGCTGCCCGGTATCTATATCGGTGTCGTGATGGGTCGCCATGCCGGCTTTCTCACGGCCGCCTCGGCGCTGGGCAAGAAATTCTCCGATGACGGCCCGCATCTCATCTACATGCCCGAGCGCACATTCGAGATCGACAAGTTCATCAGGGACGTCAAGGACGTCTATGACCGGCACGGGCGCTGTGTCGTTGCCGTGAGCGAAGGTATCCATGACGGCTCCGGCACGCCGATCATCGCAAAGCTGGCCAGCGAGATCGAACGCGACGCACATGGCAATGTGCAATTGTCCGGAACCGGCGCCCTGGCCGATCTGCTGACACAGAAGGTCAAGCAGGAATTGAAGATCACGCGGGTCCGGGGCGATACGCTCGGCTATATCCAGCGCAGTTTTGTCGGATGCGTGTCCGATGTCGACCAGAACGAAGCCCGAGAAGTCGGTGAGAAAGCCGTTCAATACGGCATGTTCGGTGATCGCGACGGATCGGTGACGATCAAGCGCACCGGTCACTACTCCGTGGACTACGAACTGGTGCCGCTGGAGCTGGTTGCCGGAAAGACCCGGACGATGCCCGACGAATTCATCACGGCTTCCGGACATGATGTGACGGACGAGTTCCGCCTGTATCTGCGCCCGCTTCTTGGAAAAGGCATGCCGGATGCCCATCGTCTGCGGCCGAACAAGGTCCCGAAGATCCTTGCGGGATCACAATAACGAGGAAGCCTGACCGGGATCACGCAGACGTTGCTGCCTCCGTTTCCCGCCGCGACCGGCGAGCGGCGGAACGCGCGCAGACACACAGGACCACATGCGGCCGCTACGGGATGGATTACGGTCTTTCAGTTTGCTAGCCTGCCTGACAGCCACGGACACGCGAACACGCCGGTCCGGTGGTTGAGGCAAAAAAGGGCCGATCCGCTTCGGTCTGACAAAAACAAAATGCCGGGGGGCACACAAGGTGGAGGCAATCACTCTAACCTATCCGATGATGGTGGTTCTGGGGCTGCTCGTTTTCACGGTCGTCCTGTTCGTCTCGGAGGTCGTTCGTATCGATTTTGCGGCCATTCTGGTCATGGTGCTGCTCGGCCTTCTCAGTCAGATGCCCGGTCTTCATTCCCTCGCGGATGTCAGCACGCTGTTCAACGGGCTCGCGTCCAATGCGGTCGTCTCGATCATAGCCGTCATGATCATCGGCGCCGGGCTCGACAAGACCGGCCTGATGAGCAAGGTCGCAGCCTTGATCCTGAAACACGGCGGCAGTTCCGAGGCACGGGTCGTTCCAATCGTCTCGGGCACGGTCGGTGTCATCTCCTCGTTCATGCAGAATGTCGGTGCCGCGGCCCTGTTCCTGCCCGTGGTCAGCCGTATCTCGGTGCGGACGGAACTGCCTCTCAGCCGTTTGCTCATGCCTATGGGTTTCTGCGCGATCCTGGGTGGAACGCTGACAATGGTCGGTTCCTCGCCGCTGATCCTGCTGAATGACCTGATCGTGACGGCCAACCGGTCGCTTCCGGACACGGCGCAGATGGGCACCTTCAGCCTGTTTTCGGTGACACCTGTCGGCGTCGCTCTCGTCGCCTCGGGCATCTTGTATTTCATGATCTTCGGCCGCTGGATCCTCCCGGGGGAGCAGGAAGCCGGCGATGCCACCAGCGCACAGCCGATGAAGGAGTACCTCAAGAAGATCTACGGTCTGAAAACCGACATCTTCGAGATCACGATCCCTGCGGGACATCCCGTTGAGGGGCAAACCTTCGATGACGTCATTGAGCGTTACCATGTCTACATCATCGGCAGCGCCTTCCACGGGAAAACGTGGTTTGCACCGGTCATCACGACCAAAATCACGACGCCCTGCAGACTGGCGGTGCTCGGCCGCGCCAAGGAAGTCCGGCACATGGTCGAGGATGCAAAGTTCATCCTCCACGACAAGCTGGATGTCTTTGCCGAGGATTACGCCCCGACGAAATCCGGCGTGGCCGAAATCGTCGTGACGCCGGGCTCTTCGATCATCGGCAAATGCGCCCATGACGTCGTTTTCCGGAAAACCTATGGCGCGAGCATGCTGGCCATCCACCGGGGCGAGGAAACGCTGAGCTTGGTGTCGACGGAAGATCATGAACCGACGCAGATCGCCGAGGTTCCGTTTCGCGCCGGAGACACGATCGTGGTTCACACGACCTGGGAGGCGCTGACGAGACTGACGCAAAACCGCGACTTCGTGGTTGTCACGACCGATTTTCCGCACGAGGAACTCCGGCCGAAAAAGGTCGTCTGGGCCCTGTTCTTCTTCCTAGTGTCCCTGTCCCTGATCCTGCTCACGGATTTGCGCCTGTCCCTGTGCCTGCTGACCGGTGCGGCGGGAATGATCCTTACCGGGGTTCTCGACATCGATGACGCCTATGAGGCCGTGAGCTGGAGCACGGTCTTTCTTTTGGCCAGTCTCATTCCCCTCGGGCAAGCGGTACAGACATCCGGAACCGCCGAGTGGATCGCGCAGCAGATCCTTCTGCTCTTGCACGGCTGGCCGGTGTGGTTGTTGCAGGCGGGGCTTGCCGTACTGGCTACGGTGTTCACGCTCATCATGTCCAATGTGGGGGCGACGGTTCTGCTGGTGCCGCTCGCGGTCTCCATTGCCATCGCCGCTGGCGGCGATCCGGCCATCTTCGCGCTCACCGTGGCCATTTCGACGTCGAATTCCTTCCTGATCCCGACCCATCAGGTCAACGCACTCATCATGGGGCCGGCCGGTTACAAGGTGACGGATTTCATCAAGAGCGGCGGGATCATGACCGTCCTGTTTCTGGTCGTGTCGCTGGTGGTCATGAACCTCGTGTTCTAGAGCATTTTCCGACCAATTTGAATCATTTGATGCGGATATCCGGTTCACTCGGCCAGGCGGGTCACGAAGCGCGATGCGGTGCATCGTGCAAGTGGCACAACGCAGCCGATGGGCTGGATATCCTCACCCTTTGTGGAACGCATTCAAGCGACAAACATCAAGATTGGCCGGGCCCTTTTCCGCTCTGGCGTCGTTGGTTCACCCTTGTGGTGGGCAACACCACGGCGGTCGAACCGTCTCGCCAGCGCGAAAAAGGGCCTCGGTCAAATGATCCAAATTGGTCGGAAAATGCTCTAGATGCCTTTGTGAATGGCTCCGTGTTTTCTGGCTGTCTCCGTTTCTCCCTTGATCACGGTGACACCAGTTCGCTGGAGAGCGCGTCCCATTGCCGCCCGCCGATCGCGTTCCGCGAGGCGAGCAACCAATAGGTTTCGCTGTGCTCGTAAACATCGTTGCCGAGACGGATCAGCGTGCCGGCATTGATCTCCTCTGCGCAAAGCGCAAGCGAGCCGAGCGCGACGCCCTGTCCGGCCTTGGCCGCGGCGATTGCCCCGTGCAAGGTGTCGACCCTGATCCGGGGTATCGGCGTGGAGGGGATGCCAAACCGTTCGGAAAACTGACCCCAATCAGGGCGCGGTCCGGTGCAGGCGATCCGCGGCAGCGTGGTCCAGTCTTCAGTTGCCAGCTCCGGCGCGCACACGGGAGTAAGCGCTTCCTTGTAAAGCGGTCGCTGAAAGTGATGCGGCCAGTCCCCGGAGCCGTATCTGATCTGAATGATTGTGTCCGTCGTCGCGGTCTGGCCGCCCAGGATATAGGACTGCACGGAAATCTGGGCGCCGGTTGCCGCGCAGGCCCTGGCCAGCCGCGGGGCCAGCCACATTGAAATCACGGACTGGCTGGCCGAGATGGTGAGGCGAAGCCGGCGGCTCGCGAACAGCAATTCGGCGCTTTCGCTCAAGGTGCGCAAGGCCGCCTGAACATGCGGCAGCCATGTTTCGCCATCGACCGTCAGTGAAATCGTGCGCGCCTGGCGCAGGAACAGTTGCGTGCCGAGGTGTTTCTCCAACTGCCCGATCCGCTGGCTGATCGCCGGCTGGGTCAGGCCGGTTTCGGCTGCGGCTGCGGTGAAGCTGCCCAAGCGGGCGGCGGCCTCGAAAGCGCGGACCCACTCCAGGGGCGGGAGTTTGTAGAAGGACTCATCCATAAGTAAAACCACTGCTCAGTTTTAGTTTTTATGATTTGAGTTTATGCAGCTTTTTGCCTCAGATGGAAGAAATCACTTCGTGCGGCCAGTCTGGAAGGAAATGCCATGCAAACGACACTCAGCCAGGACGGTGCTGTCCTCACCCTGCACTCCGAAGATGGTTCCACCCGCTTTCATGCCATCTGGCTCCGGGACAATGCGCAGGACCCGGAGACACGGGCTCCGGGAAACGGCCAGCGCCTGATTGCCTTGCGGGACATATCCGCCGACACCAGGATCGTCGCTGCGGTGGTGGAGGGCGATACCCTGAACGTGACGTTCGCGCCGGAACAAAAGACAATCGGCTACAGTCTGGGCTGGCTAGACGCCCACAAGTATGACGTATCCGGTCCACCGGTACGCGGGTGGCTCCCGGACGAGGTCACGCCCTGGAATTCCAGCTTGCAGGAAGATGTCCCTGCCGGAAACTACCCGATGCTCACCCGGCGCGGCGCGGCGTTTCAGGACTGGATCGAACAGGTTGCGCGCTACGGCTTCGGCAAGATCGAAGGCGGCCCGGTCGAGGAAGGGGCGCTGTTCAAGGTTGTCGACCTCTTCGGCTATGTGCGCGAAACCAATTACGGCAAGTTGTTCGAGGTTCGAACCGAGGTCAACCCCACCAACCTGGCCTATACGGGCCTCGGCCTGCAGGCCCATACCGACAATCCCTACCGGGACCCGGTTCCCACGATCCAGGTGCTCTACTGCCTGGAAAGTTCCGCGGCGGGCGGCGAGAACATGGTGGTGGACGGGTTCGCCTGTGCCCGCCGGCTGCAACAGGAAAATCCGGACTATTTCGATGTGCTCGCCGACCACTGCGCGCGGTTTGAATATGCGGGTGAAGATGGTGTCTGCCTGACGTCCCGCCGTCCGCTCATCGACCTGGCGCCTGATGGCGAGCTGATCGGCGTGCGCTTCAACAACCGCTCGCTTGCAGCCGTGACGGACGTTCCATTCGACCGGATGGATCTCTGGTACGCGGCCTATCGGCGATTCGGCGAGATCATCGACGACCCGGCGATGGAGGTGGTTTTCCGTCTTGATCCGGGCGAGGCCTTCGTGGTGGACAACACGCGCGTCCTGCACGCCCGCAAAGCCTATTCGGGTGCCGGCAAACGTTGGCTGCAGGGCTGCTACGCGGACAAGGACGGGCTCCGTTCAACCCGTGACGCGCTTCGCCGCAAATCGCTGGAGGCGGCAGAATGAGACCATCACCGCAAGAGCTTACCGCCGATACGATCGTCGAATTTCTCGCCTCGATTTTCGAACGCCGGGGATCGGAGGAATACCTGGGCGAACCGGTGACCATGGGTGAGCATATGCTGCAGGGGGCCACTCTGGCCGAACGGAGCGGACAACCCGACGAGATCATCGTCGGCGCGCTGCTTCATGACATCGGCCATTTCACATCCGAGTTCGGTACCTTCACGATGGAGGATACCGAAGACCGGCATCACGAGGATGCCGGTGCGGAGATCCTCGAACGCTTCTTTCCAAGCGTCGTCACCGATTGCTGCCGCTACCATGTCGCAGCGAAACGGTATCTTTGCGCGACGAAACCTTCCTATTTCGACCGCCTTTCGGAAGCATCCGTTCATTCGCTGAACCTGCAGGGCGGCGCCATGAGCGCCGAAGAGGTCGCCGAGTTCGAAAAGAATCCCAACCTCAAGGAGATCATCGCCGTGCGGTATCTGGATGAAGCGGGCAAGGTGGCAGGCATGGAAACGCCGGATTTCCGGCATTTCGCGCCGAGGGTTCAGCGTCTGGTGGATCTTCACACGGGGCACGATCCTGTTTAGTCCAGCGTCCGCCGGGACCGCCGGATCGCCGGTCATGCCCAAGGTCTGCCTGATCGTGGTCGACGGGTTGCGCGACGACACCGCGCGCGCGGCCTGCAGCTATCTGATGGCCGCCGTCGCCAAGGGCGACGCGCGGATCTGGACCATGCGCGCCTGCCTGCCGACGATGTCCGCCCCGCTCTACGAGACACTCCACACAAGCCGCGCCCCGGCTGACCACGGGCTCATGGACAATGAAGGTCTGCGCCCTTCGTCCGGCCCGAGTGTCTTTTCCGAGGTCAAGGCGGCTGGGGGGCAATGCGGCGTCGTCGGTCATTGCTATTTTCACACGCTGTTCGGCGGAACTCCGTTCGATCCGTTCGCTCACGTTGAAATCAATGACCCGGATGCCCCGATCGCCTATGCGCGCTATTACAGCATGGACGGATACGATGCCGACAACAGTGTTCAACCGGCAGAGATCGACCTGTGCGCACAGGCCTGGTCGATCGCCGACCGGCATGCGCCCGAATACCTGCTGCTGCATTCTTCCAGTTGCGACACCTTGGGGCATCAGCATACCGGTCTGGGCCGGGGTTATGTCCGGCAGGCCGAAAAGGTGGATGCGGCACTGGCGCAGCTCATCCCGCGGCTGACAGCCCGGGGATATCATGTGCTGGTGACGGCGGATCACGGCATGGACGAGGCGGGCAACCATGGCGGCGACAGGGCGAGTGAACGTCATGTGCCGTTTCTGTCCTTCACCGACAGGCTGCATGCCGGACCGGACGAGATCCTGGACCAGCGCTGCGTCGCCCCGACCATCCTCGCGCTTCTGGGCATTTCCCGCCCGGCAACGATGAAGACCGCGCCGCTCTGCCGGGCAGAGCCCTGAACTGGAAATTTGTGTTCATGACCGATGCGGGCGGTCTCGCATCGACCCGGTCATTATAGCGACAACCCTGTTTCGCACGCGCTCGGATGGAAAGCGGTGGAACGGGGCTGCCGCCTAATCCAGAGGCGGCAGCCTGTTTTCAAATACGAATGACTTCACGATGGAGGTGTTCGTTTCCGCCCGGTCGTGGAACGGCAGCAGGATATCGTCCAGCTCGGCCACGTCTTTCAGAAGCAACCGGGCGACATAGCAGTCATCGCCGGTGACCCGGTCGCAAGATGTGAAACGCGGTTCCTCGCGGATCATGTTTTCGACGGTGTGAAGCTGGCCGCTGCGCGGTTTGATTCTGACAAGCGCCTGGATCGTGTAGCCGAGCCTGCGCAGGTCGAGCCGTGCACCGAACCCGACGACAAACCCGCGGTCCTGCAGACCGCGCAGCCGTTCGCCCACCGCCGGACCGGAAAGACCCACTTCCTTGCCGATATCGGCAAGACTGGTGCGGCCCTGGGCTTCGAGAATCTCGACGATCCGACGGTCTGTTTGATCCAGCTCTTTCGACATGAAAACAAGTTAGGTCAGATAGAAACGATACGAAAGAGAAAAAGCCGAACAGCCATCGCAATCGCGGGGACAGCCATGATGCCTGGCGGTTAAATTCTCCCCAAGGATAAGACAGGAGTTACCGATGGATATTCAACGAATTGCGGCATTCAGCCAAGGGTCCGAGGGCGGCAATCCGGCAGGTGTGGTGCTGTTGCCGGAGGCGGTGAGCGCCGACGAGATGGCGCGGGTCGCGGCCGACGTCGGGTATTCGGAAACCGCGTTCGCAGTCGCTAAGGGCAATGACGTCAAGTCCTGGCGTGTCCGTTACTTTTCCCCGGAATCCGAAGTGCCTTTTTGCGGCCATGCGACAATTGCTCTCGGCGCAGCACTGGGGAAACACAATGGTGCCGGCACTTATACGCTTGAACTGAACGACGCCACGATCACCGTCGATGCGGAGGAAACCCCGGACGGGATGATGGCGACCCTGTCCTCACCCCCGACACGGAGCCGCGCGATGACCGATGCGGAAGAACAGGACGTCATGGCCCTGTTCGCTCTTTCTCCGGAGGACCTCGATCCGCGGCTTGCACCCGCGTTTATCCATGGCGGCGCCAACCATGCCGTGTTGCCGATGAAGGACCGTGCCCGGCTTGCGGCCATGTCCTATGACCTTGACGACGGTCGCAACGTGATGCGCAAGCACGATCTGGTGACGGTCATGCTGGTCTACATCGAAGGGGACCAGACATTCGTCGTGCGCAACGCCTTCGCGTCCGGCGGTGTCCTTGAAGACCCGGCGACCGGAGCCGCCGCGGCAGCGTTCGCCGGCTACCTGCGTGACAGTCAGTGGCCCCACGACGGCAGCTTCACGATCCGCCAGGGTGAAGACATGGGCAGTCCCTCGCTGATCAAGGTCTCGCTGGACGACACGGCGGGTGCCTCCGTGCGGGTCTCCGGCGGCGCGCGCGACATCAAGTGAACGCGCGCCGGCAGAGCGTGTCGAAGACCGTTTTGCCGGGGCGGGCCATGCCCGGCCCGGCTCGGGGCCGACGACAATCATGACCCGCGAACCCGTGAAGGGTGTCACCGGCCGCCGGCGCTGCTGCCGTCGATGATCCGTGGCGGCCGGGACATCTTGTAAAGGTGTGCCATATGCGCGCGCACGACTTCCCAGGGTGCGAGTATGTTGAGTTTCACACCAAATTCACGCGCGGTTCTTATCACCATTCTGCTGAGCGCCCGATTGTGCGAATGCGCGAACCGGGGAAACAAATGATGTGCACAATGCGCATTGGCCCCGCCCGTCAACGCAATAGCCAATCTGGACGTCGGTGCCCAGTCGACCGATGTACGGATTTGATGATGGGCCCAGTCCAGCGGGAGCGTTCCGTCTTCGTCGGGATCAAAAAACTCGGCCTCTTCGCTGATATGACTGCCGACATTTATCGCGACAAACAACAAGGACGCGGAAGAGACGAATACGATGTAGTAGCCCGCGAGAAGAAAAATCCCGTGTTCGGACAAGAAAAGCGGCATCACCAGGAAAAGGCAGATGTGAACGATTTTCGCCGCGGCGAATTCGGCCAGTGGCCCGACACCGGAAAACTTGCCGGGCCAGTTGCGTCTTGCCTTGCGCAGATGCTCGAAATCCTCGGCAAAGGCCAGGTGGGGCAGAACAAGTGCGTACAGGAAAATGGCATACCAGCATTGAAATCTGTGCCATGCCCGCCACGGTTTGGACGGCGACAGTCTCAACAGGCTTGAGCCGTCCGCATCAATATCGGTCCCGGCAATGTTCGGGTACATGTGATGAAGCCGCAGATGCCTTTCGGCCCAGAGCTTTCCTGAAATGCCGACGAGTGAGAAGCCGGCGGACAGGCAAACTCCGTTCACCCATCTGGACGTTGCAAATGAGCCATGGGCGGCATCATGACAGACCGTCGCGACAAGCGTGTAGATGCCTGCGCCCAGGACGGCGGCTGAAATCAGGAGAATCCAGGGGCCTGGATCGACATAGATCAGGCTGTAGACCGCGGCGCAAAACAGAAAGAGAAGGCTGGATCTGAACCATTGGCCAACACCGGCGAAGCGGCCTGTTTTGCTGCGGGACAGGTATCTGCCCGCACGCGCATTGAGCTGCGATGAGAACTCGCTCTTTGGCTGAAAAGTCGGCATTGTCTCACAACACGGTTTGAGTTTGTTTGGTTAGTGCGCGACCGCTGGACGAACCGGGCCGCGCATCTCGTTGGCAAGGCTGACGGGGCGGACCCCGCAACGCTTTGCCCGGCTTTGCTAGCCCGAAGTGCTTCCGGTATCGTCCTGTCCGGCAGGCAAGGAACATGATTATTGGCCGGGACAACGCGGCGGTACGTTTGCCTGGCGTTGAAACGTGGCTTCAAGTTGAGAGACCAGGAACCCGTCCCTTTGCGGACCAGCGCCCGATTGCGAATGCGTGAAGTTGAAAACCGTGTTCTCTAGTTTCTCGCCCGGGCCGACTTGTAGGCGGTCGGTGTCTGCCCGGTTTCGCGCTTGAACGCGGAATAGAATGCCGATCTGGAGTTGAAACCGACTTCATAGGCGATGGCGAGGACCGTTGTCTCGCCCTTTTCGACAAGCGGCATCGCTTCCTTGATGCGCCAGCTGTTTATGAATTCGAAGAAGGATTGACCAAGGTTCTGATTCAGGGTTTGCGAGACATGGTTGAGGGACACGCCCACGTGCTGTGCCAGCATGCTGAGCGTCAGGTTCGGGTCGCGATACAGGCAGTCCTGATCCATTGAGCGCACAATCTTTCGGGCGATGCGCTCGGCCTGTACCGGATCCAATGCGCTTTTTTCATACTTCCGGTCATTCGGGATCTCGATTTTCCCGAGCGTTCTGGTGGCGCTATCCAGGTCCGGAGCGGGGCGCAAACTCCACAGGGCTAGCGCAAAGACAACCACCAGGACAAGGACGCTGTCGAACAGGGGGCCGACAACATCCTGCCCACCCTGGAGGATCATGATCTGCCCGATCAGATGTTGCAGGACATAGACACCAAGCGCACACGCCAGAATGGATACCCAGCGCAGTTCCAGGCCTTCGGTGCTTGCATAAACCTGTTTCAAACGGTCGACATGCCGGGCCTGCGTGAGCAAAACCCAGGCGACATAAACAGCCCATTGCACCGCGAGTGCAATGCTCAGAAACAAGAATCCATAGTGCAGGAAGATGAGGAAGAACGCCGCAAGTCGAGAGGATCCGTGTGCATTCCAGGTGATTTGCGCGACATCCAGATAGACAAACGCACCGATCGCAAACACTGTGGCGACACCGGGCAGCAGGAAATGCAGCCGGGTCCTCGTTTCGCCGCCGGTTTTCGGCGTCAGGCCCGCAATACTCCTGACATAGGCAAAAAAGAGCGGTCCAAGCCAGAAATTTGCAGCGAAACCGGCCAACTCGGATCCGGCCCGGACAACTTGCGGTGCCGTTTCGATCAACACGCTGAATACGGAATCGATCTCGCTGATCGCAAAGACCGCAAAGAACGCAGTCAGGAACGTGCGTGACGGATCGATCCGTCTTTGCTGCCAGCCAAGCAGGGTGGCCAATGCGGCAACGGACAAAGTGGCCGCGATCGTTGCCGCGTGTATTGTCTGGGTGTCGAATGTCATTTCCAGCACGTGCCCGGGGAATGAGTAGCGCGTTTCGCACAATGACTATCCGCAAGACCGATCCAGCTCAACGGCGGTCGGTCCGGTTTTGTCCACGCCGGACGGGAAGGACAATTAGACGGGGCATCCGGACGACACGTGGCCGGTGTCATGGAGTGATCGAAGGCGGGGCTGTCACCAGGTCAGGGCAGCCGTTGGCAGGTTCCACTTCCAGGCGGCAAACAACGACCAGACAAAGAACGGCAATGCCGCGATTACGGCAAAGCGCTCTCCCTTGCCGATGTGCCGCTTGCCGTTGATCGACGAAAGCCAGACCAAGGCCGGCAGCAACGATATGGCGCCGACCCCATAGAGGGCTGTCATGGTCCACAGCCCGGCGCCGGGCGAAGCGGCTACGGACAGATCATCGCCGTGTATTGCCTGATCGAGGACCTCCATGACGACGGCGATGATGGCGATCCAGGTCAATCCGTGCCACAGCGGCAAACTTGAAATACGTTGTCGTGCCCGCCAACCGGAATAGGCACCTGCCAGACACAAAAGCGCTCCGGCCAGGGCTGTCCAAAGGGCCGAGTCCAGCGAAGCTTCCGTGTGCCAGAAATGCAGCCTGTCAAAGCTGTGAAATCCGCCGTTGAGATGGGCGCCGGCGATATGTCCGAGATTGTTGCGCCGGAACCCAAGGCGTGTGTCGCCTTCAGGGGTTTCAAAATAGTCCTCTCCAATCGCCTCGAACCGGCGTGAGTGACCCAACCCGGTAACCAGGAGCGTGTTGTTCTCCGTGGCTGTGACGGTAAATGCAGTCTGATAGGGCACGACAACACGGTCCAGACCGGTGTCATTGCGCCGTGTGGTCAGGTAGCGGCCCTCGTAGGCGTGAAGGCAGGTCACGTTGCAGATCGTGCGCGCGGCCGACGGCCTTTCATGCGGCGCGGCAATCTCGCGAAGAAGGCGGCGCGGCAGCGCCATCAATGCGTCGCCGCCCGGGCCGTTGGCGGCGACAAAGATCCCGATATCGAGCGCTGGCACGAGCGTCATGCCGGACTGAAACCCGAAATGTGAGCCGCCGTGATGATAAACCCGGTGCCCGGCCCAGGTCTCGGTCCAATACCCGAGACTGCGCCCCGCAAAGGCCCGACGGCCCGGCCAGGCGGTACGTTTCATGTCCGCGGCCAGGTTGGCAGAGGGAACAGCACCTGCACTGCCAGAACCGCTTCGCAGCAGGAACTGCATGGCACGCGCCACGTCGCGCCCGGTCAGGGCAAGCCCCCCGGACGGTGTGTGGATGGCTGCGAACGGTTTCGGGTCGATGGCATGATAGCGACCGTCCCGCCAGACGTGAAACGGGCTGACGGTGCCTGCCTTCTGGGGTTCATGCATGAAATGAGGGTCATCAATCCCCATCGGGGCGAGGACCGCCTCCGCAAGATAGGTTTCGAAAGGCAGACCCGAGACAGCCCGGACGATCGCACCGAGCAGGACAAAGCTCGCATTCGAATAGGCAATCACATCTTCCGGCGAGCGCACCTGTTTCGGCAGAACCTTTGAAATGTGATCGAATTCGGACGTGGCTGCAAGCTTGTCGTGCGCAGCGAAGTAGCCGCGATAGCGATCTTCAAGTCCGGCCGTATGGCTCAGAAGATGGAGGATGCGGATGTCCCCGAACCGCTGGTTCAATTGCAGATCCGGCAAGTGCCTTGCAATCGGGTCGTTGAGCGCAAGCCGTCCAACCCTTGCAAGCTGCAGGATCGCGAGCGCCGTGAAAACCTTTGTCACGGAGGCCAGCGGAACCTTGTCCTCATCAGGTGTCATCAATCGCCCGGTCCTAGCGTCGGCCAGTCTGTAGCCTTTCGAGAGGATGACATTGTCGCCGGAGACGATGACCACAACCGCGCCGGCAACGGCATCCTGATCTAGGACGGTGGTGACCAGTCCATCCACGAAACCCTCCAGATGGGGTTGCCGGAAGGGCGTTGGCTCGGCTTCGATCGTTTGAACTGAAACGCAAAAAACAACGCCCAGACATAGAACAAGCCGCACGAGGCCGCATGCACGCTGACCCTGGATATGGATCAAATCGATGGATGTTCTGAACATTTTCAGCGCAATCGGAGCCGGGAAAAGTTGCCAATGGGTTAGCCAGATACATCGAAGTATCCTTCGTGCGTCGTCCTGCCGTATCGGCGGAGACAGCGCGGCATTGGCTAAAGACCGCCCGAAAAAGCTACGGACAATGGAAGCCTGCCGCCGGGTTCGGTTTTCCCAACTCCGCTTCGTCGCTGCAGTGGCCGGCGAGCTTGCTACCTTCAGGCTGCCGGTGTCGCAAATGACGCGCTGGGGCGTCCGGTCCTTTTTCTTTCGGCCTCCAGTTCCGCGATTTTCCGGTCGATTTCGGTGCGGTCGAGAGGGCCATGAATGTTGCCGCGTGTCGGCATCAATTTGGCGAAGTGAAGGTAGCGTTCCTGGGCGACCGCGTAGAGGCGGCGCAGTTCTTCCAGCGGGACACCATGGTCGTCGGCGCGGATGTCGAGCCACGGATAGTCTTCGTCGTGAACGATCCTGAGAGCGGCCGACTGACGCCCGCGCTTGTCCCCGCCGGCAGCCTCTGCGGCATCCATGGCGGTTAAAAGCCGCTCTTCGAGAGGCAGGTCCGCGTTTGCCAGGCAGCTTTCCATGGCGGCATTCACCACTTGTGGCCCGGCCAGCATGTTTCCGGCGACGGTGACGTTGTCTTCTACCAGGTGACCGCACCAGTCGATGCATTTCTCGCCGGTGAAGGCCGCGGCCCGCCCCTTTGCATCAATGAGATGGATCTGGCGCGAATGGCGTCCCTCGTCGCGGCTGACAACGGTGTCGATCACCCGTTGCGCCGAAACGCCGGAGCGCAGGAGGGTCAAACCTTCGGTCCCGTAAAGAGGACTGACGAGCGCCTGCGTGGCGATCGCACCGACCTGACCTGCCAGGTGCGGCACGACGGCGCCGGCAGCGAAGAAACGGCTCGCGACAGCGATCCCGAAATACCCGGTTGCCTTGTCACGGGCGACAATCGAAAACGTCATCCGGCGTCCTCCTTCTCATCGGCCTGCAGCGTAGGCCTGCATCAGGCGAGGCGTTGCACCGGCGCGCAGCAGGCCTGCGGGGTCGCGCGCGGCGACGGTCAACCTGCCGATTGTCCATTCATCGGCCACTTCGACCGAGTGTCCCCGGTTCCTGAGGTTCGACAGCGTGTCAGCGCCGAAGCTCTCTTCGGCCATGATGTGGCCCGGTTGCCGCTGGCGCGGATGGAAGGACGCCGGAAAGTGGGTCGTGTGAAAGAGCGGCATGTCGAGCGCGGCCTGAAGATTTCGTTGGTGATGCGCCAGCCGCAGGAACAGGGACAGCTGCCACTGATCCTGCTGGTCGCCGCCAGGTGTGCCGAAGGCAAGGGCGGTTCCGTCCTCATGTAACGCGATGCTCGGCGTGAGCGTGGTGCGCGGACGTTTGCCCGGCGCAAGCGAACCCGGCAACCCGTCTTCAAGCCAGAACATCTGTGCCCGGGAATTGAGCGCGAAGCCGAGGCCGGGGACAGTCGGAGACGACTGCAGCCAGCCGCCGGAAGGTGTGGCGGAAACAATGTTGCCCCAGCGGTCGATGACGTCGATGTGGACCGTATCGCCGCGTTTTTCCGACAAATGCGCCATAGTCGGTTCATAGACGCCGGTTTCGGAGATGCCAGCGGCCTCGATGACGCTCAGCGTGCGTGCGACCTGATCCTCGAAACCGGGAACGAGGCCCGGACGCAGATCGGTGGAGGCCGTTTCGGAAATGAGCGCGCGGCGGTCCGCATTGTAGCTCTCCGACAAAAGCACGTTCAGCGGGACATCACAGAAATTCGGATCGCCGTAATAGGCTTCCCGGTCCGCATAGGCGAGTTTCATGGCCTCGGCGACAAGATGCACGAATTGCGGTCCGGACGGGTCAAGCGATGCGATGTCGAACCCGCGCAACAGCGACAGCGACTGCAACAGGACGGGCCCCTGACCCCAGGGGCCGGTCTTCAGGACCGTCCAGCCGTCATAGGCGGCGCTGACCGGATCTTCGTAGGCCGCCGCGTAGCCGGACAGGTCGTCGGCTGTCAGGACAGCCTTGTGGCGGGCTCCGGAGGCATCCATCACCTCGGCGGTTTCAAGATACCGGCCGATCGCTTCGGCGATGAAGCCGCGGTAGAAACAGTCGCGCGCGGCGTCGATCTGGTTTTCGCGGCCGGTGACGGCTTCGGCTTCGTTCAAAAGCCTTGTCCACGTTTCGGCGAGAACCGGGTTCCTGAAATTGGAGTCCGGCGCAGGGACGCTGCCTCCCGGAACCCAGATCTCATGGGACGTCGGCCATTCGGTCTCGAAGAACTCTTTCAGGCCCGCGATGGTTGCGCTGACCCTGGGCAGCAGGGGATGCCCGTGGGCGGCGTAGTGTATCGCTGGTTCAAGAACGGTTCTGAGCGGCAGGAGGCCATGATCACGCAGGAGCAGCATCCACCCGTCAAAGGCGCCGGGAATGACGGTCGAAAGGAGACCATTGCCCGGGATGAGGTCCAGGTTTTCGGACCTGTAGTGACTGATCGTTGCACCTGCCGGCGCGGGTGCCTGTGCGCAGAGCACCTTGGTTTCGTTCTGGCTTGCATCGTGCAGCAGGACCGGCAAGTCGCCGCCGGGGCCATTGAGATGCGGTTCGACAATCTGAAGCACCAGCCCGGTGGCGACTGCGGCGTCGAAGGCGTTGCCCCCGAGTTCCAGCATCCGCATGCCCACCGCAGTGGCAATCCAGTGGGTCGACGTGACGACACCGAAGGTGCCTTTGATTTCGGGTCTGGTGGTAAAGACTGTCATTTGGAATTCCGGGTTTGAGCGTTTCCTGGGTGTTTTTTATGTTTCCCGGGGATCGAGCGCGTCGCGCAGCCCGTCGCCCAGAAGATTGAAGCCAAGGACGACCAGAAAGATCGCAATGCCTGGCCACATCGCCATCCAGGGAGCCTGGGTCATGAAGTTTTTGGCCACGTTCAGCATGGATCCCCAACTGGGTGCCGGGGGTTGCTGGCCGAGCCCGAGAAACGAGAGGCTCGCTTCGGCAATGATGGCTGTTGCAATGGTCAATGTTGCCTGCACGAGAATGGGCGCGAATACATTCGGCAGGATGTAGCGCGCCAAAAGGACCGGTGTGGACAGACCGATGGCATGGGCGCCTTCGACGTAGTCTTCCGTCTTGACCGCCAGAACCTGGCCCCGGGTCAGCCGGATGAAGATCGGCATTGCGGACAGGCCGATCGCGATCATGGCGTTGGTGAGGCTCGGTCCGAGAAACGCGGCGAGCGCGATCGCAAGGATGAGGAATGGCGTTGCCAGCAGGGCGTCGGTTGCGCGCGAGATGATCTGGTCGATCCAGCCGCCGAAG
The DNA here is from genome assembly GCF_965229775.1 of Roseibium sp. GTDB lineage: Bacteria > Pseudomonadota > Alphaproteobacteria > Rhizobiales > Stappiaceae > Roseibium. The sequence goes on along the minus strand of NZ_OZ245929.1, from coordinate 218,652 downwards.
TAGCCGGATATCAGGCCGAACGGGACGCCGATGGAAACGGCGATCAGCACGGATACCACGCCGGCGAGAAGCGATGCCTGTGCGCCCCAGATCATTCTTGAGAGAATGTCGCGTCCCAGTTCATCCGTTCCGAGCCAATGGGCCAGAGAGGGGCCCTTTCGAATGGCACCCCAGTCCGTTGCGGTGGGGTCGGCGATCGGCAATACCGGCGCGAGAACGGCAATCGAGACAAAGAAGACGACCAGCAGAAAGCCCACAAAGGCACTCTTGTTGGCCCTGAGTTTCTTCCAGGCGCGGCTGCCGGACCTCGGTTGTTCGTCGGATCCGGTCGCGGGGAGATCGGCAACAACGGTCACAGGGCAGTCCTCATGCGAGGATTGAGGAGGAAATAAAGGACATCGGCAACAAGGTTCATGAGAATGAAGCCGACGGCCGTGCACATGACCACACCCTGGACAACGGCATAGTCCCGGGTGAAAACCGCATCGACAATCAGCTTGCCGAAACCGGGTATGGTGAAGATCTGTTCGGTCAGTACGGCACCGGCCAGCAGTTCTCCGAACAGGATAGCGCTCAGGGTGACGATCGGCAGCAGCGCATTCCGGAAGGCGTGTTTCAGAACGACCACCTTTTCCTGCAAGCCCTTTGCCCGTGCTGTGCGGACATAATCCGCCCGCAGGACTCCGAGCATTGCCGAGCGGGTGTGGCGCATCAAGGTGGCCGCCAGGGCGGTTCCGAGCACGAAGGCCGGCATGATCATTGTCTCTAGAGACCTGACGGGATCGACGAACGGTGACTCGTACCCGGATGCCGGCAGCCAGCCGAGATGAACCGAGACAAGCATGATCAGCATGATGCCCAGCCAGAAGTTGGGGATCGACAGGCCGGACAGCGCAACGATATTGGCCGTGTAGTCGACGGCGGTACCTTTCCTGACCGCCGACACGATGCCGGCCGGTATGCCGATGATCATGGCAATGAACATGGCCATGACGGCGAGCTGGATCGTGACCGGCAGTTTTTCACCGATGAGTTCCAGAACGGGCTGGTTGGTTCGCAGCGATATGCCGAAGTCACCCTGCAACATTCCGCTGACCCAATAGAAATACTGCACCAGGATCGGCTCGTTTAGGTGATACTTCTCGCGGATGAATGCCAGCGTGTCGGGATCGCGCTCTTCACCCGCCAGAACCAGCGCCGGATCTCCGGGCAGAAGTTTCTGCAGGAAAAACACGAAGACCGAGACCAGGAAAATGGTCGGAATGGCTATCGCGAGTCGTCTTGCGATGAATGACAGCATAGTCGGGGTCCGCCGGTGAACGGACCCCGGCGGGAATGCCGGGGTCCGCAGTGTTCGGGACTTAATTGAACTTCACGTTCTCCAGACGGATCATGCCGTCCGGGTAGGGCGTGAAGCCCTCGAGCTTGTCGGAGAGCGCCCAGATCCAGGTGACGTGGTAGAGATAGATGAGCGGCATGTCCGCGTTCAGGATGTCACGGGCCGCATCGTATTTCTCCTTGCGGATTTCCAGATCCGTAGAAGTGCGGGCCGCGTCAAGCAGAGCATCGATCTCCGGGTTACAGTACTTGCTGTCGTTGATACCGCCTTCACACGTCACGAACTGGTGGATGTTGCCATCCGGGTCCACGCGTCCCGACCATCCGATCTGGCTGGCCTGGTAGTTGCCCGCGGACTGGTCCGACAGAAGGCTGGCAAACTCCATCGACTTCAGCTTGACATTGAAGCCGGCCTCGGCGGCCATTGACTGAACAACCTGCATGAGCTGTGTCTGCACCGGGTTGTTGGCGACCTGGACTTCCACATCAAGACTGTCAAAGCCGGCTTCTTTCAACAGGGCCTTGGCCTTCTCGACATCTCTTGCCGGTACCGGGTGGTCCTTGTCATACCAGGGGCTGGTCGGAGGATAGGGCTGGTTGCCGGGAGCAAAGGCGCCTTCGAAGACAACCTGGTTGATCGCGTCGCGGTCCAGCGAAAGGCTGAAGGCCTCGCGTACCTTGGCGTCCTGGCCAAGCGGATTGTCGGCGCGGTCGCCGTTGCCGACATTGACCGTGATGCCCTGATAGCCAAGGCTCACCGCTTCTTCGTACTGAAGCGATCCGTCATCCTTGACCGACGCGGCATCCGTTGCCGCCAGGCGCTCCAGCATGTCAAGGTCGCCCGAACGCAGGTTGGCGAGGCGGACGGTCGTGTCCGGGATGGGCAGGAAGGTGACCTTGTCGAAATTGATGGCGTCCGCGTTCCAGTAGTCACTGAATTTTTCCAGGACGATCCTGTCCTGCGCAACCCTTTCGACGAATTTGAACGGACCGCTGCAGATCGGCTTTGCGCCGAAATCGACACCGGCGGCAGCCGCGGCTGCCGGTGACAGCATCATGCCGGAACGGTCCGCAAACTGAGCCAGAAGGGTCGCATCGGGGCCCTTCAGCTTGAACTGGACCTGATGCGGTCCGGTGACCTCGACGGACTCGATGTTCTTGACTTCACTCTTGCGCCGGCTTTCGGGCAGGTTCTGGGAGCGGTCGATATTGGCCTTCACGGCTTCGGCATCAAACGGCGTGCCGTCATGAAAGGTGACATCGTCACGCAGGTCCATCGTGAGCGTCAGGCCGTCGTCGGACCATGACCAACCCGATGCGAGCTGGGGAATGATCTCCAGATCCGGCGTGATGTCGACCAGCTTGTCGCACAGGGATGCATAGACGATACGGCCGACAAATGTCCGCGACTGATCCGGGTCGAGAACGTCCGGATCTTCCTGGAGGCCGATGCGAAGGTCGGCAGCTGTCGCCGGCGCGATTGCCGACGAAACACCGAGAAGCAGTGCTGCTAGGAGAGATTTACGCATTTCAGTCTTTCCTCTGGGTGGTTGTGTTACCGGGGACGGAGGCCTGGTTCTTCGACTTCTTCTGGCTCCACTCCCGGTATAGGGAGAAGCGTTTTTCAGTGGCCGCACTTCGGGTCGGCTCTTGTTCTTGTCCGGTCCGGGTTGCCGCGATCTGCTGCCAGTGATGGCAGGCGACCTGGCGTGTGCCTTCGGCGGCTTCAAGCGCGGGGCGCCTTGTTCCGCAGGCCTGGTCGGCGTGACGGCAGCGGGTGTGGAAACGGCATCCGGATGGCGGGTTCAGCGGTGAGGGGATGTCGCCCGGAAGATCGGCGGTCATCGCTCGCAGGCCCGGCGCCGGCACCGGGATCGCGCGCATCAGGGCCTGGGTATAAGGATGCCGGGGCGCGCCATAGACGGTTTCCGTGTCCCCGATCTCGACGACCTCTCCGAGATACATGACCGCCACCCGGTCGCTCATGTGCCGGATGACGGCAAGATCATGGGCGATCAGGATCAGGGTAAGACTGAACTCCGCTTTCAGGTCCTCAAGGAGGTTGATCACCTGGGCCTGAACGGAGACATCGAGGGCGGAAACCGGTTCGTCGGCGACAATGACCTTCGGCTCGCTCGCAAGCGCACGGGCAATGCCGATGCGCTGCCGCTGGCCGCCGGAAAATTCGTGCGGATATCTGTCCGCCATGCTTGCGCGCAAGCCCACCCTTTGCAGCAGAGCGGCGACCTTCTCCCGCCGCTGCGCCTTGCTTTCATCCGTGTGAACAGTCAGGGGTTCTTCGACGATGGCCCCGACCGTCATTCTCGGATTGAGTGACGAGAAGGGGTCCTGGAAGACGAATTGCAGATCCTTGCGCAATTTGCGCATCTCTCGGGCGGGAAGGTGCGCAATGTCGCTGCCTTCGTAGAGAACCTGGCCCCTGGTCGGCTCCAGGAGCCGGACCAGGGTTCTGGCCAGGGTGGACTTTCCGCACCCGCTTTCCCCGACAATGGCCAGGGTCTCGCCGCGCCGCACAGCAAGGTCGACACCATCGACGGCCCGGACAATCGTCTTCTGCTGGAAGAGACCGCCGCCGCGCGTGAAAATGCGCCCGACATCGCGGGCTTCGAGGATCGTATCCTGCGCAAAATGCTTCATACCGCTTCCACCATATGGGTCTCGAGCGGGGCCCTATGGCAGGCGGCGAGATGCGCTCCGGACATGGAAGCCAGTTCCGGCGACTGCGCCGTGCAGGTCTCTTCGGCGAAGGGGCAGCGCGGAGCGAAACGGCAACCGGTCGGCATCGCGTCGATCGTCGGAACCATGCCGGAAATCGTGGTGAGGCGGCCCTGCCTCTGCCCGAGCGAGGGCAGGGAGCTCATGAGGCCGATGGTGTAGGGATGCTGCGGATCGTCAAAAATGGCCTGAACCGGACCTTGCTCGACGATCCTGCCGGCATACATCACGGCAACCTGATCGGCGACCTCGGCAACAACGCCCAGGTCGTGCGTGATCATGATCAGCGCCGTGCCCGTTTCCTGCTGAAGCGTTCGCATGAGATCGAGGATCTGGGCCTGGATGGTCACGTCGAGTGCGGTCGTCGGTTCGTCCGCGATCAGGAGATCCGGGTCGTTGGCAAGGGCCATTGCGATCATCACCCGCTGACGCATGCCGCCGGACAGCTGGTGCGGATAGTCGTCTAGGCGTTCGGCGGCAGCCGGAATTTTGACGCGATCGAGCATCTCCAATGCCCGCCGGCGCGCATCCGCTTGACTGATCGCCCGGTGGCGCAGCACGCCCTCGGCAATCTGGTCTCCAATGCGGAAGGCGGGATTGAGCGACGTCATCGGTTCCTGAAAGATCATCGCCATGCGGTCGCCGCGCAGATCCGCACGGGTCTTGGCCGGCAGTGTCAGCAGATCCCGCCGATCGAAGGAGATCCGTCCGGACGCGATTTCCGCCGGCGGCATGGGGAGAAGACCCATCAGTGCGAGCGCGGAGATGGACTTGCCGCAGCCGCTTTCACCAACGATGCACAGCGTTTCGCCGCGGTCGACGCTGAAGGAGATTCCATCGACCGTGTTGGCAGGTGCATTCTTGAAGCGGATCGAAAGGTTCTCGACCGTCAGCAGCGGCGGGCCGTCCGGACGGGATTCCGGATTTTCCGGGCGCTCACTCATTGCCGGCGCTTTCCGGGGTCTGGAAGAGAAGCCGTTCCTGCAGGGAAAGCAGATGCTGACGCATCAGCCGCTCGGCGGATACGGGGTCATGGCGTTCGATCGCGTCCACGATGTCGGAATGCTGCGCCTTGTATTGCGTGACCGTCTCGCGGGTGCGCAGGGCTTCACGGACGTGGCGCCAACTGTCGTTCTGACGCATGCGGTCAACGACATCGAACAGCGCGAGGAACAGGGTGTTGCCGGCGGCCTTGGCAATGGCCCGGTGCAGCGCACCGTCCCACAGCTCACGTCCGTCCATGTCGTCTGCCTCGCCGACCTTGTCCGCGACATGACGCATCTGGACGATGTCCTGCGGGGTTGCCCGAATGGCGGCCAGTTGCGCCAGGGCCGGTTCCAGGCGCAGGCGCACTTCCATGACCTCGAGCATGTTGCTCATCTCGGGCAGCTTGCTGAGCTGGGGCTCGCCGTCGCTCGGTCTGGATCCGATGAAGGTGCCCGCACCCTGCCGCCGCCAGATGAACCCTTCGGTCTCAAGAACTTCCAGCGCGCGGCGGACCGCACGGCGACCGACACCAATTTGTTCGGAAAGGTCCCGTTCCGTCGGGAGCTGGCGAACGCCGTCCAGCGCCAGCTGATCCACGAGAATTCGCAGGCGCTCAAGAGCCAGGCTGGAGTTTCTTCGGGTTGGCCGGTCTTCTGTCATATGAGATCTTTTATGGAACCAATTTTGATTGGTTACATTATTTGTCCCTTTTTAAGCGCTTGGCAACAGCGTCGGCAGCATTTTTTCGAAGGTGAGGCTGTCTTAGCGGCAATTTGGGCATTCCGATCCCCGGCCGTGCGCCGGATTTTCCCGGGAGGTTTCCGCCGGTTTTCGTCGTGGGCCCGGCTCGCAAAAGGCGCCCGGATCGCTTGCCGAGCCCGCCGTTTCCTCAAACATCCGGGTTTTCCGACCGGGGCAAGCGCGGGCCGGACGTCTCATTTAGCCACCAGCCCAGGCGTGCAGTGGCGAAGGGCATGACGCCATAGACCATGGCAGGGACCATGATCACCGACAGAACCAGGGTTCGCAGCGGCATGGCCGCCTCGCTCAGGACCGGTTCAAGCGCGGCGAGCAGCACCGTGATCATCGGATAGACGACCAGCCATGTGATGAGGGCCATCTTGTGTTTGCCGGGTCTTGTCATCTCTCCTGCTCCCCGGCGGTCCGGTCGGCGATATCCCAGGCGCGCCAGTTGTCTTCAAGGTGCGCGATGGAGGTCGTTCCGGGAATGACGATGATGTTCGGCGCGTGTGCGAGCAGCCATGCGATCGCCTGTTTCGGCTCAAGCCTTGCGCCCGCTTTCATGGGATTTGCACCAAGCGGACCGTAGGGAATGAAGGCAATGCCACGCTCGGCCGTAAATGCAACCAGGTCCTGTTCGCCGGTTTCGGCCATGTTGAAGCGGTTCTGCACGCTCGCAACCGGGGCGACGGTGAGCGCGCGCTCCAGGTCCTTCAAGGTCACGTTGGACAGGCCGATGTGACCTATGCGTCCGTCTGCCTGCGCTTCTGCAAGGGCGGCGACCGAGACTTCGATCGGCGTTTCGGGATCGACCCGGTGAAGCTGGAACAGATCGATCCGGTCGCGGCGCAAATTGACGAGCGCCTTGTCGATCTGGCGCAGGAGCGTGTCCCGCGACCCGTCCGTGACAATGTTGCCGGGCGCAGGCTTGTCGACACCGCCCTTTGTTGCGATGACCGCGGACCGGCCTTCCAGGGCTTCGCCGACGATCCGGTCCGCCGTTTCCGGCCCATAGGCCCAGGCGCTGTCGAAGAAGTCGACGCCCAGATCACTGGCGCGGCGCAGCAGGTCGAGACCCTGCTGCCAGTCGGGGTAGGGACCGAAATTACCAGGTTGTCCGGTCAGGCGCATCGCGCCGTAGCCGAGGCGGTTGACGGTAAGCTCGCCGCCGATCGTGAAGGTTCGATTGATCATTGCTCATCTCCTGATGCCGTGTTGATGAGGGCAAGATGATCATTTGACGTCTATTCGTATAGCCAATTATCGAGAGTATCTGTTATACGTATTGTGTATGAGCAAGACTCTCGACCGCCTGTCGCTGCTGGAGACCTTCGTTCGCATTGCCGAGCGGGGATCAATCAGCGGCGCGGCGCAGGACCTCGGCCTGTCACAGGCCTCGGCAAGCCGGCATCTGCAGGAACTGGAGCGCCGGTTCGGGTTGCAGCTCATGCGGCGGACGACCCATTCACTCGCGCTGACACCGGCCGGACAGGATCTGTTGCGCGACGCACGGAGCCTCTTGTCCGGTTGGGACGCGATGCGGGAAAAGCACGCGGACGCGGACGGTGCCGTCCGTGGTCCGCTGAAAGTGGTTGCTCCGGTTGCGCTCGGTCAGCTTTTTCTTGCCGACATCGCCGCCGACTTTCAGATGGCGCATCCGGAGGTCTCGCTGACCTGGGACCTGAATGACCAGCCGATCCGTTTTGCCGAAGTGGGATGCGACTGCTGGATCCGGATCGGCGGCGTGCCGGACGAGACCCTGGTCGTGCGGGAAATCGGGCGGGTCGAGAGGCTGGTCGTGGCAAGTCCCGGTCTCGTGGCCGGGTTCGGCCCGGTGATGCAGAGCTCGGTTTCCGACCTGCCGTTCGTGGCGCTGTCACCGTTCGAGGGCGGCCGTATCGGTCTGCGGCACGAACAGGGGCAAGACCTTGTCTTCGAACCGCGCATCAGTGTCGCGACCAACAATATCTTCGCCGTCCACAGGGCTGTCTTGAAGGGGGCGGGAGCGGCCATTCTGCCGCGCTGGTTCGTGCAGGCGGATCTCGACGCAGGCCGGTTGACCGACATTCTGCCCGCCTGGCGCGCGGCGGAACTCAGGATCAACGCGGCCTATCTCCCGGCAGGACGCCAGCCGAAGCGGCTGTCATCGTTTCTGCAATATGTGACGGAACAGGTCGCCCTGGTGCCGGGCATAGATGCACCCAAGCCACGTTGATTTTCCGGCGCAGTGTGCGACCATCCGGGACGGGCAGCCGGTTGATGGCCCGGAACAGGCAGGCGATTCGACATGGCAGACACCGTTTCCGAATTGACGCCGCCACGCTTGCCGTCGATCCTGCCCATTCTGTCTGTGAACTTCGTCGGAACGCTGGGCTTTTCCATCGTCGTTCCGTTCATGGTCTTCCTAGTCACCGACTGGGGCGGCAATGCGCTGGTTTACGGGGTGCTTGCCTCGACCTATTCGGCGTTTCAGCTCATCGGCGCGCCGATCCTGGGCAGATGGTCGGATCAGATCGGCAGGCGCAAAGTGCTGCTTGTGAGCCAGCTGGGCACACTGGCGTCCTGGGTGGTGTTCCTCATCGCCTTCTACCTTCCGGCGGATGCGATCGTCAGCGTTGACACCACCCTGCTGGGGCAGTTCTCGCTGACCTTGCCGCTGATCGTCCTGTTCTTTGCCCGCGCGGCAGACGGTCTCACCGGCGGGAATGTGTCAGTCGCAAACGCCTATCTTGCCGACATCACCGATGATGACCACCGCACGGAGAACTTCGGCCGGATGGCGATGTCGACAAATGCAGGCTTCATTCTCGGACCGGCGCTTGCCGGCCTTCTGGGCGCAAGCGTTCTCGGGGAAATGCTGCCGGTGATCGCCGCGCTGCTGATTTCCGTGGTCGCAAGCGTCCTGACGTATTTCGGGCTGCCGGATACGCATGCGGCGATGCTGCGGACCAAGCCGGGCCTCTCCAATGCCTGCAAGGTGTTCGGACAGGACACCAAGGAGGTTTACCGCCTGAAGGGATGCGGCGAAACGCCGAAGACGGATCTCATGCGCCTGCCGCGGATCCCGCAACTGATGCTCGTCAATTTTCTGGTCATGCTGGGCTTTAGCTTTTTCTACATCGCCTTTCCGGTTCACGCGGCCACACGGCTGGACTGGACCGTGACGGACACCGGCATTTTCTTCGCCGTCCTGAGCCTGTTCATGATGCTGGTCCAGGGACCGCTGCTCGCGCGCGCCGCCAAGGTGGCATCCCAACGCCTGCTGGTCACCGGCGGCGGGCTGATCCTTGCCCTCGGCTTCGTGTCTCTCTTCTGGAACACGACACCCAGCATCTATCTTGGGGCACTCCTGATTGCTGTTGGCAACGGGCTTATGTGGCCGACTTTCACCGCCGTCCTGTCGACCTTCGCTGGCAAGGAACATCAGGGCGCCGTTCAGGGACTGGCGAGCAGTCTCAGTGCGGCGGCAAGCATCATCGGCCTGATAGGCGGCGGTCTGCTTTATGGCTGGATGACGTCGTGGGTGTTCCTGTTGTCGGCGGCGACGATCACGCTCGCCGCCCTTGTCGCTTTCGCCCTGCCGGATACCGGGCCGGGGCAAAGCGAACGTGAATAGGGCAAAAGGGAGGTCAACGACGACGGGAAGGAGTCCCCGGGCGTGGGTCAGCACGTTGGACCGTGTGCCAGATTGACGGTGCCGGTTGGCGGCTTCGCTTCGATGAAGGATCTGATGGAGTCGATGACGCCGAAGCGTGAATAGTCCTTGCGCGATATCGCACCCAGTTCACGGAAGCTGCCGTTGCCGTGGAAGGGAACGAACGTCAGTCCCATGTTGTCCCTCTTGAACTGTTCGGCCGCGATGCCGTTTACGATCGTGCACGCGTCACTATGAGCCAGGTGGCGGCACAGGGTTTCGAAACGGGCGGATCTGACGTCGATGCCAAGGCGCTCGGCCGCTCCGGAGGACGAAGCCGGCAGATCCTTTTCCAGGTCATACCCGAATGGTGTGTCGAAACGCACGATGAACTCTGCCGGGACCTCTGAGGCCTGTATGTCCCGTCTCTTCGACAACACGTGCCCCTGCCGCATCCCGAGATAAAGCGGCTCCAGCCAGAGCGGTGTAAAGGTCGGAAGGTCAAGCGTGTCGTCGCAATAGATCATCTCGTAGCTGTTTCGCGAAATCAGGGCGGTGTCGAGTTGCATCTCGCTGATCATCTGCGACAGCTCCCGAGGCTTTTCTTCCACGATGACCAGGCGGATGCCGCTATGGATGCTTGCGAGCATGTCGAGAAAGTAGCCGGACAGATACGCAGCAAGTGTCGGTGTCATGCCCAGCCTGAAGGGCGTGGCGTCCAGCTTCTGGAAATGCTGGGCGGTATTAGCAATTTCGTCCACGATCGTATTGATCTTCGTTGCACCTGCGACGATGTGCTCACCGAACTCTGTCAGCAACACTTCGTTCTTCGTCCGTTTGAAGATCCGGACACCAAGCTCCAGTTCAAGCTTCTTGATCTGATTGGAAAGTGCGGGCTGGCTCACGTTCGAGGCACGTGCGGCGTGCGTGAAGTTTCTGTGCCGTGCGACTGCGACGACATACTGAAGATCGCGGAGGTTCATCCGAAGCTCTGATACGTGTTGCTGGCAGCACAAGATTTAAGGACGAACCGAAGAAGGTGAAATAACAATCGTTCACAAGTTGTTGGAGGCACCCGTCCGGTGGCCGGCGCGGCCTTTCGCCGCTCAGGCTCGAAAAAGAGCGCGAAAAAATCCGGTTCTTTTGTTCACGTTTTTTCCATCAGGAGTGAGGGAATAATCTGTCCCTGCCAACGCGGTCTTGTTTAAGTATCTGAAAAGCATAAGGGAAAATGAAAATCGCCGGTAAAGGAAGGCGTGATTATTGCAAAAGGTTATGGCCCGTATTGGCAATATGAATTTCAACAACCAGGGCCCTCGCAACAGATCCATGAGTGCCGGGCGCCGTCATGCAGAGGGCGTACCCGGGTGACATAACTCATGGAGATTTCCAAATGCTATCTGGGATGCTTGCCGGTCTTCGGGCGCGATTGCTCACGACGTCCACACTGGCACAAGAAACCGTCCGCGACGGCCAGTCGCTGACAAATGGCGTATTCAACAACGCGGTCGTCGACAACACGCCGGCCTTCGTTCTCGACAACGACTTCGCACGCTTCCTGAACTTCGGTCAGGTCACGACCAACAATGCAGCTGCCGCGGTATCGGTGGGCGGCGAAGACGCGCAGGTTTTCAATTTCCGCAACGCCCGCATCGAGGCCAATAGCGGTCCCGACGCCCTCGCGACCGGTATCCAGGTCAGCGGCAGTGCCGTCATAAGGAATTTCGGCAGCGTTGACGGCGACTTCAACGGTGTCCAGTTCGCCGGTGCCCAATCCTCCGGCAGGCTCGATAACTTCCGTGGCGGTGTGATCTCCTCCGACAGCCGTGCGGTCGACATCCAGGGTGAGGGCGTCAGCGTCCGGAACTTCGGAGACATCGTCGGCACGGGCGATCAGCGCAACGGCACGATCTATACCAACAGCACCGCGGAAGACTTTTCGATCGGCAACTTCACGGGTGGCACGATCGACGCCGGTGAAGGCAACCAGGGTGCCGGTATTTCGCTCCAGGTCGGCGACGAATTGAACGACGTCGTTCAGGGCACGATCTTCAACGGTTTCGGTGCCGTCATCCAGGGCCGCGGCGACAGTGCCGCCTCCAACACCCCTCTTGCCGGCGACGGTCTCCGGATTGACGATGGTGCGGAAGGCGCGGTCCTTGAGACGGATATCTTCAACAGCGGTCTCATCAGCACGGAAAGCAACCAGGGCACAACGGCCGGTATCCGGATTGCCGACGGTGTTGCGGCCGAGGGCCGGATCTTCAATTCCGGCACCGGCACGATCGAAGGTCCGCGCAATGGCCTTTACATCGGTGATGCCGAGCACGACCTCAGCGTCCAGAATTTCGGCACGATCCAGTCCGGGAGCCGGGCGGTCAACATCGATGGGTCCGGTGTCGATCTCATCAACGGTGGCGACATTCTCGGTACGGGCGATCAGCGTAACGGCACGATCTATGCCGACGACACGGCGCGCGACTATTCGATCAACAACCTGCCGACCGGCGTCATCGACGCGGGCGAGCACAATGACGGTGCCGGTATTTCCCTGTCGCTTGCGGAAAACGGCAACGGCGATGTTGAAATCGAAAACGCCGGATCGATCAACGGCCGCGGTCAGGCGTCCGCCGGTGCTGGAACGGCCGGCGACGGCATCCGGCTGGAAGGCGTGCGTCTGCCTGAAGGCGGATTTGCGTCGGCACTCTTCACCGGTGCGATCGCCAACTCCGGAGCCGTCACCGCGGAAAGCCAGCAGGGGACCGTCGGTGCATTCCGGGCGGTCAACGGCGTGAATTTCCAGGGGTCCCTGGTCAACGAAGAGAGCGGTGTTTTTGCCGGCGCTCAAAACGGCGTCTATTTCGGAACCGGTGATCATTCCGGCGGATCATTCATCAACCGGGGAACCGTGTCGTCCGACAGCCGGGCACTGAACATCGACGGCGAAGGTCTGGATGTCGTCAACAAGGGCACCATCCTGGCGACAGGCGCGCAGCGCAACGGAACCGTCTACGCTGACGGCACCGCCGACAACTACACCTTCACGAACCATGGCACGGTCGACGCAAGCGGCAACAACGCCTCGGGTGTTTCGCTCCAGACGGGGGATGTTGACGGTGATATCGTCTCGGCGTCCGTCATCAACCAGGGCGCCATCTTCGGCGGCGGGGATGCGACGGAAGGCAACACGGTCGGTGACGGGTTGCGCCTGTTCTCCAACGTGGAAGATGCCGGGTTCGCCGGCCTTGTCGAGAACGAGGGTGTCATTGCCGGGTCCGAAGCCTCGGACGCGGCCGCCGGTATCCGGATCGACGGTGGTCTGGATATTCTGGGCGCCATCATCAACGAAGGCGAGATTTCCGGCAAGGTCAATGCCATCGATGCCCGCGAGGCAGGCGACGTCACGATCGTCAACGACGGCGGCGTCATCAACGGCAATGTCCTGCTCGGCGACGGCGATGATATCTTTGTCGATCTCGGCCTCGTGGACGGTGTTCTCGACGGCGGCGCCGGACGTGACGTGCTGATTGCGGGCGACGGTGACAACATCCTTGTCGGCGGTCTCGGCAACGACTTCCTGGACGGCGGAGAGGGCACCGACACGGCAGACTTCTCGGACCTGGATGTCGCGGTCAATGTGAACCTCGGTGCAAACGGCAACGGAACGGCAACCCGGGACACCGGCTTCACCGTCCGCGTCGACAACGCCGTCGTTGCGGCTCCCGCCCAGTTCGGGTCTGCGATCGCCGATGGTGCGGCGTTCGTTGATCAGGCCGTTGCGGGCAACCTCTATTACAACATCCACACGTCGGATTTTTCCGGAGGTGAGATCAGGGGGCAGCTGCTTGTCGACAGCGACGTCACGGAGCACGGCATCCGCACGATCGAACTCTCCGGAGGACTGGACGCCGCTCAGGAACCCGGACCGCTGTCCGACAGCGAGGCAACCGGCGAGGCAAGCGTGACAATCTTGCAGAACCTGGCAACAGGTGAGGTCACATATTCGAGTGTGCTTGACGTGTCCGGCCTCAACGAGGCCGACCTGCAAACGCCAATCCCCGGCGTTGTGTCGGCCATCCATCTGCACAACGCGCCCGCCGGTCAGAACGGTCCGGTTGTCCAGGATACGCTCGTGGATGCCGGAGCAACGCTCGACGTGGCGGATCAGGTCACCAACACGGGTGTCGTCGGCGAAGACGTCATCGATAACCGGGTTGAGACCGATGTGCTCAGCTCGATCGAAAACGTGATCGGTTCCAACGATGGCGATGTCATCACCGGCAGCGATTTCGACAATGTCCTGAACGGTGCCGGTGGTGATGACCTGCTCGAGGGTGGCGATGGCTCGGACATCTTCGTTGCCAGCCTCGGCGCCGACACCGTCAATGACTTCGAACTGGGCTCGGATCTGATCTCAGGCGGCGACTTTGCCCCTGATTTCGACGTTGCCGAGGTTCTGTCCGGCGCGGTCCAAGATGGCTCGGATGCAGTCCTGTCCTTCGGGTCGGACAGCACGCTGCGCCTGGTCAACATCGACGCGTCGCAACTGAGCGAAGACGACTTCCTCGTCTGAGCCAGTTGCTCAGGGTGGCGGTGGCCGCTGTCGCCACCCTGTGGCCTTCCCGAATACCTGACCCGAACCCCTCGATATGGAGCAAGCACATGTTCCGCAATCTCTCTCCTGTCCGGCAGGCCTGGTCCTCACTCAGCGCCGGTTTTGCCGCAATTGCGCTCTTCAGCATGGCGCTCAACATTCTGGCCCTCGCAGCCCCGCTTTACATGCTTCAGGTCTATGACCGCGTTCTGACCAGCCAGAACATGGATACGCTCATCGCACTCACGCTGCTGCTCGGCGGCGTCCTTGTCGTCACGGGCCTGCTTGACTGGATCCGGCAGCGGATGCTGAACCGGTTGGGTGCAAGATTTGAACTCAAGGTCGGTGTTCCTGTCCTGAACGCGGCGATGCGGCGGAAGGTCCACGGCGGCAGGTCGGACGGCGACAATACCGTCGAAGATGTCAACGGCTTCAGGGACTTCGTCTCCGGAAGCACGCTGCTGGCGTTCTTCGATGCGCCCTGGATCCCGGTCTATATCTGCGTGCTTTACATCCTTCACCCGTATCTGGGTCATCTGGGTCTGGTGGGCGCGACTGTTCTGACAGTTCTTGCGCTGATCAACAATGCGCGCAGTCATGACACGATGATCGAAGCTGCCGAAGCCCGCAGGCGAAGCGATGCACTGTACAGGTCAGGCGAGACGAATGCCGAAATCGTCCATGCCATGGGCATGCGCGGCGATCTTGCCCTCAGATGGCGCGAGCTTCAGGTCGAGGCCCATCAGCTGAAGACCAGGGTCAACGACCGCATTTCGACCTTTTCCGTTTTTTCCAAGACGATCCGGGCGGCCTTGCAGTCCGGCATCCTCGGCCTGGGTGGTGCGCTTGCCATCTCCGGCGAAAGTTCGGCCGGTATCATGATCGCGGCGACGATCGTGCTAGGCAGGGCGCTGGCACCGATCGACCAGTTGATCGGCCAGTGGCGCAGCTTTCTGGCGGCGACCGGTTCCTACGCCAAGCTCAGGAACCTCGTGCATGAATATCCGGCGGACCAGCAACGTCTGCGATTGCCAAGGCCGCAGGTTTCCGTGAGCGTGGCGATCCAGAAAGCCGGGCCTCCGACCGCGCAGACCGCGACCCTGTCGGATATCCGGATGAATCTTCAGGCCGGCGATGCTGTGGCGGTGATCGGGCCGAGCGGGTCGGGCAAGACCACACTCGCCAAGATGCTTGCCGGTGTCTGGGCGCCGCAACGCGGCTCGATCCGGCTCGACGGCAGCCCGACGGCCAAATGGGACCCGGAGGAACTGGGCAGCAATATCGGCTATCTGCCTCAGGACGTCGCCCTGTTCGACGGCACGGTCAGGGAGAACATCGCCCGCTTTGCAGCAGATATCGACGATCGCCTCGCGCTGGAGGCGGCCCTGGCGGCCGACGTGCACGATCTCGTCTCCAATCTGCCGGACGGCTACGAAACCCGCATCGGCAACGGCTATTTCCTGTCCGGCGGACAACGGCAACGGATTGCGCTCGCCCGGGCTCTTTACGGAAATCCGTTTTTGCTGGTGCTCGACGAGCCCAATTCCGACCTCGATTCAACGGGAGAGGCAGCGCTGCAAAAAGCGGTGCGCGCCACCCAGGCGCGCGGCGGTGTCGTCGTGATGATGACCCATCGCCCGAGCACCCTGCAGGTGGTCGACAAGGTGCTCGTGCTCAATCAGGGCGTCCAGACCGCCTTTGGCGCCCGGGATGACGTTTTGCGTGACACGAAGCGGAACGTTCTGCCGGCAAGCCGGCAAAAACGGAATGCAATCAGCGAAGATACCCAGGAAAGGGCAGTCCAATGAAAGACCTGACACTTTCTTCCCAAAGCCGCCACGTCTCTCATCTCGAGCGTCCGGAAAGACCCGGACAAAAATTCGCCGAACCGCGTATCGGCGTGCTTGTCTTCTTCGGGCTCCTGGTCATGACGGCCTTCTTCGGCGGCACGGCCTACTGGGCGCATCAGGCAAAGCTCGACGGGGCGGTGGTCGCAAAGGCGTCTTTCGTCGTCGACGGGAACCGCAAGACGGTTCAGCATCTGGACGGCGGCATCGTTCGAAATCTTCTGGTGACGGATGGCGACTTCGTCGAGGCCGGACAGCCGCTTGTGGTCTTCGACAGCACCGAAGCGGATGTCGACCTCACGGTCCTCAGCAGTCAGATCGGTGAACTGGCGGCACGGCGCGCAAGGTTGCTCGCCCAGATCAGCCAGGCCGACATGTTCCGCAGGAGCGATGTCGCCGTTCTGATCGGGGACAGCGTTCCCGAGGTGTTGTGGGAGAGTTCCTACCTGACCCAAAAGCGGGTTTTCGAAACTGAAGCCAGGGCGCGGGCCAGCGAGAAGACTGTGCTCGATCGCCGGATCACGGCTCTTGAAGACCAGATCCGGGGTCTTGAGGAGCAGCGGCAATCCAACGCCCGGCAGACCCAGATTTCCAATGGAGAGCTGGAGACGCTGCAGCCGCTGTTCGAGAAAGGTCTGGTGACGGCCGTCAGGATGAATTCCATCCGTCTGGACATCGAGCGCCTCGTCGGACTGGACGCCGGTCTCAGGACCGACCAGGCCCGCGCGCGCAACGAAATTGGTGAGCTGGAGCTCAACGCGTTCAGTGCAGAGCAGCAGAGACTTGAATCGGTTTCGGAAAACCTTGCCGCCGTGGAGGCACAGATGGCCGCTGTCGAGCCCCAGTTCAGGGGGGCTGTGGAACGTCAGAAACGCGTGGTCGTCAACGCACCCGTCAGCGGTACGGTGGTCAACATGGCGCTGCACACGCTTGGTGGTGTCGTCCGTCCCGGCGAGGACATACTGGAGCTTGTTCCCCAGAATGAAGAACTCATCGTCGAAGCCCGCATCAACACCTCCGACATCGAGAAACTCTGGATCGGACAGCCTTCCAGGGTCAGGTTGAGCGGGTTCGACCTGGAAGAGGTGCCGGAAGCGAACGGCAAGGTCTACGATGTGTCCGCCGATGCCGTGACCGACGAGAAAACCGGCAACGCCTTCTATGTTGCCAAGGTCAGGCTTGACGCACAGCAGCCCTCCGGCG
Source organism: Roseibium sp. (assembly GCF_965229775.1). Lineage (GTDB taxonomy): Bacteria > Pseudomonadota > Alphaproteobacteria > Rhizobiales > Stappiaceae > Roseibium. The sequence continues at coordinate 201,572 of NZ_OZ245929.1, read as the reverse complement.
TGGCCGGGCTGGATCTTGTTCCGGGAATGCCGGCGGACCTGTTCATAACGACAGGGGAGCGTACCGTACTGAGTTACCTGGCGCAGCCGCTCAGCAACAGACTGGTCAGGACCTTCACGGAGTAGGCTGGGGTAAAGGGGCGCTGGTCGCTGACACCGACAGACCACCCGGCGGGGCTCTTCATGGAGAGCCCCGTCCTGCCGAAGTCTACAAGGCCGGGTCCGGTCAGCCGGGATTTTGCCGCAACAGGTCCTCTATTTCCGCGCGGGCAGGCATCGATGGGGCCGTACCCTGCCTGGTGACGGAAATGGATGCCGTTGCGGTCCCGAACCGGATCGCCTCCAGGGGGGACATGCCCTGTGCGAGGCCGGCCGCGAAGCCGCCGTTGAACGCGTCGCCGGCACCTGTCGTCTCAAGGACGGGCCCTGCCGACATGGCGGGAACGTGCACGGCGTCAGCGCCGTCATTAAACAGGCAGCCGTTTTCGCCGAGCGTGATGATCGCAGCCCTTGCGCCGCGCCTGATCAGTTCTTCGGCAGCCTTGGTGGCGTCTTCGACGGTGTGAACGCTCAGACCGGTGATGGCCTCGGTCTCCGATTCGTTCGGTGTGACATAGTCGCAAAGCGCGAGCATGGAATCCGGCAGTTCGGCCGCCGGTGCCGGGTTCAGGATCGTTGTCGCACCGGCATTCCTTGCCACGTCCAACGCGTATTCGGCGGTTTCCAGCGGTTGCTCGAGCTGCGTGAGAAACACCTTGCAGGACTTGAGGGCATCTTTTTGGGCATCAATGTCAGATGGTCCAAGACTGGCCGCGATGCCGGGGCACACGATGATGGCGTTGTCGCCGGTGGCGTCGTCAATAAAGATATAGGCGGCACCGGTGTAACCGTCCGCATGTTGCGAAGCCAGCGATGTCACCCCGGCCTTAGACCATGTTGCCAGGGCCATGTCCGCAAAAGGATCCACTCCGAGTTTGGTCAGCATGCCGACTTTGGCACCGGCCATGCCGGCCGCAACCGCCTGGTTGGAACCTTTGCCACCCGGTCCGAGCGCAAAGGATTTGCCCAGGATGGTCTCACCCATCTTGGGCGGCCGTGACGCACGGTAAGCGGTGTCCGCGACAAAGACACCCAGAATGACGATGTCCAGGCTCATTGATCCGGTCCTATGACGCCCTTGCGCAGCACGAAGCAGCCGTAAAAGCGCCGCTCCCCGCTCTGGATCACGGCATAGCTCTTGCGCGCCAGATCGTAAAACGCGAAGCGTTCGACACCGATCATGGGGCGGGACCCGCCCTCAGCCGTGTCGATCTTTTCCTGGACCTCGCTCTGCACGTCCGGGACCTCATCCGGCGCGCCGACAATTTCCATCCGCATCGCGAAATCGTCGACAAAGGTATCCAGCGGGAGCACGGACAGGATCGCTTCTATCGCCTCGGCGGCACTGAGATTGTCCATCCGCAAAAGCGACCCGTAAACGGTGTTTCTGGCAACGCTGTCCGAAGGGAAATTGGTATCGGAGATGACGATCGCGTCTCCATGGCCCATGGCCCGCAAACAGTGCAGGACATCGGCATTCAGTCTTGGATCAATCCCTTTCAGCATTCCTGGCTCCTCTCTGCTGATACCGGTCTCCGTGGCGCCGCGGATCAAGTCTGGTTATCGTCCGGCCCGGAAACGACCTTTGCTCATGGTTCGATCCTTAGTCCGTCATCGGCCCCGAACAGGTGAAAATGGTCCGTATCGATCCCGAGATGGACCTGATCTCCCGTGGACAGGGCGTGCCGTTCCCTGAAAACCGCCGTCAGTTCCCCGTCCCCGAACTGGAAGACGACATGGATTTCCGGGCCGGTCGGCTCGACAACCCTGACGGTCGCCGGCAGCCCCTTGTCGGCCAGCTGCAGATGCTCCGGGCGCACGCCCAGCCTGACGGCGCGACCGGATTCCAGTCCGCCAAAACCGGGCAGATCCAATACGTTTCCGCCAATGGAGACCTGAACGCTGTCCGTGCCGGACGTCTCAATCTTTCCATCAATGAGGTTCATTGCCGGCGACCCGATGAAGCTGGCAACGAAGCTGTTCTTGGGCCGGTCGTACAAATCAAGCGGGCTTCCGATCTGCTCGACATTGCCGCCGTTCAGGACCACGATCTTGTCGGCCATCGTCATGGCTTCAATTTGGTCGTGGGTGACGTAGACGGTGGTGGTCTGCAGCCGCTGATGCAGTTCCCGGATCTCCGTGCGCATCTGCACGCGCAGCTTGGCGTCCAGGTTCGACAGCGGTTCGTCGAACAGAAACACCTGCGGATCGCGAACGATCGCGCGGCCCATCGCCACCCGCTGGCGCTGTCCACCCGAAAGTGCGCGCGGATAGCGTCCGAGATAGGGCGTGAGACCGAGGATCTCCGCGGCGTCCGCCACGCGTTTCTTGATCGCCGCCTTGTCCATTTTTTTCAGCTTCAGCGAGAACCCCATGTTGGCCTCGACCGTCTTGTGCGGATAAAGCGCATAGGACTGGAACACCATGGCAATGTCGCGCTCGTTAGGCGGCAAATGATTGACCCGGCGCTCCCCGATGTGAATGTCACCAGAGGTGATTTCCTCCAGCCCGGCGATCATGCGCAGAAGAGTTGATTTCCCGCATCCCGACGGTCCGACAAGGACCACGAATTCGCCATCCGTGATCTGCACGTCGATACCGTGAATAACTTCGGTATCGCCATAACTCTTGCGCACTTGCTTGACAGCGACTTCAGCCATTGAGCCTCACAAAGCCGATCCTACCTTCTTCACCGGGTAGCTTATTGTCAGGAATTTGTCCACCTCTGACCCTACTAACATGTTAGCTACTTGACAGCACGTACGCGAATTGGGACGTTACTCATCGGAAGTCTGCTCCGATTGGAAAAGACCTGCCTGCTTTGGAGGAGAGCGCCCGGCAACAAGGGTGCCTTTGCAGGGGTTGGCCAACTTGACGTGTAATGGGAGGAAGTGACGTGAAAGTTAGCGATTACAATACGATAATGCATCGTCAGCTAAACCGGCGCGGTTTGCTCAAGGGTGCCGCGAGCGTGGGTGCGATTGCTGCCGTGAGCTCGGTTGCAACCGGTATCCCTTTCAGTCCGGCCAGGGCCCAGTCGGATCTGCGCGCTGAAATTCTGAAAATTCCGGGCGTCGGCCAGGGGTCGCCAACGGACGCCGACTGGCAGAAGGTCGGCGAGATGTGCCTCGGCCCGACGAAGGAGCGCGTTGCCGAAGGCGAGTTCGAGGGTGTCGAGCTGACCTTCATGGGGCTGAACAACCAGAACCTCCACAATTTCCTGTTTCGCGGTTTCCTGAAGCCGTGGGAGGCCTATACGGGCGCGAAGATCAACTGGGTTGACCTTGCCCAGGCCGACTACAATCCGCGTCTGCAGCAGGCGATCGCAACCGGAACCGTCGATTTCGACATCATCGAGATGGGCGCGCCGTTCGAGGGCGACACGGCCGGCAAGGGCCTTCTCGACGAGATGCCCGACTGGGTCGAAGAGCAGATCGATGCGGAAGATCTCGTGAGCTATCTCAAGCCGCCCGTCGGCACGTGGGATGGCAAGAAATACCGGGTCACCATCGACGGCGACTGCCATACGTTCGCGTACCGGACAGACTATTTCGGCGACGGTGCGATCGGCGGGGCATCGGTTCCCAAAACCTGGCAGGACGTCAATACCGTCACCAAGGCGCTGATCGGCAAGGAAGACCCGCTGACCGGGCTGCCCGCGCACGGATATCTGGATCCGCTCAAGGGCTGGGGCGGCTTCGGCTTCTACTTCCTGGAAAACCGCGCCGCGGTCTATGCCAAGCATCCGGATGATCCGGCCTGGCTGTTCGATCCGGACACGATGACGCCATTGGTCAACAACCCGGCCTGGGTGCAGGCGATCCAGGACGTGCTCGATCTGATCGAGGCCGGCGCCTATCCGGCTGACCAGATCAACGCGGACCCGGGAACGACCGGCTTCCAGCAGTTCCTTGCCGGAACGGGTTCCATGCTGATGTGGTGGGGCGATATCGGCTCAAGTGCACGGACGTCCGATACTTCGGTTGTCGGCGACGTTGTCGGCTTCGGTATCAATCCGGGTTCCGACCGCGTCTACAACAGGAAGTCGGGCGCATGGGAAGAAACCTACAACGAAGCACCGAACATGGCCTATCTCGGCTGGGGCATTTACGTGACCAAGCGGGTGTCCGGCGACGAGAAGAAGCGCAAGGCCGCGTGGAGCGCAGCAGCCCATCTCGGCGGCAAGGACATCAGCCTCTGGATGTCGGCCTACCCGTCGGGCTTCCAGCCTTACCGCAACTCCCACTTCCAGTTCGACGAGTGGGAAGCAGCCGGTTACGACCGGGCCTATATCGAAGACTATCTGGGCTCGAACGCGGACAGCTACAATCATCCGAACGCGGCCATCGAGCCTCGGATCCCGGGCATCTTCCAATACTATTCGGTGGCGGAGGACGAACTGGCCAAAGGCTACGCCGGCCAGTACGGATCGGCTCAGGAAATCGGCGATGCAATCGCGGCGGCCTGGGAAAAGATCACCGACCAGATCGGCCGGGAGAACCAGATCAAGCTTTACAAGGCTTCGCTTGGGCTGTGATTTGAACCAGCGGGCAGGCGCCAGGCGCCTGCCCGCACATCCATGGAATGGCGGGGCAAGACTTTAATGAGTTCCGAAGGCGATCGGCTTCATGTTGTAACCGCCGACGACATTTCCGAACAACGCAAGCGTTTCGGCAGATTTCTGGTCTGGGGTTCAGCAGGCCTGCTGGCACTTGTCGCACTGCTCCAGGCAGCAGACCAGGGCGGCTGGATCGACCTTGGGTTCGCGAACTGGCGGCCAACCCTCTATGCTTATATTTTCTGGGGCATCTGCCTATGCGCGTCGCAGGTGATCACGCGTGGGGAGCATGGCAAGCGCACGCTGTTTGTGCTTCCGGCCACGTTGTTCGTGGTCTCGATGGTCGTGTTTCCGCTCCTATTCGGGCTGGTCATCGCCTTCTCCGACTGGAACCTTGCGTCGCCCGACGGGCGGAAATTCAACGGAATAGACAATCTGCGGCAAATGTGGAGTGACCCGTTCTACTGGAACGCGCTGCGCAACATGGTCTGGTACACGCTCGCGATCATCGTGGAGTATGCCATCGCCTTCGGTCTCGCCCTGCTGCTGAACGCGGAAATCAGGGCGCGCAAGTTCTTTCGTGTGGCGTTCCTGCTGCCGCTCATGCTGTCCCCGGTTGCGGTTTCCTGGATGATCGGGAAATCGATGCTGGAGAACCGGTTCGGGCCCGTGGCCAGGCTGTTGCGGGAGCTCGGCGTGGACAATCCCTCGTTCTTTTCGTCTCCCGAAATCGCCCAGCTGATGATCATGCTGATGGATGCCTGGACGTATATTCCCTTCATGATGATCATGATCCTTGCGGGCCTGCAGGCGATCCCGCGGGAGCTTAACGAAGCGGCGCGCGTTGACGGGGCTGGCGCGTGGACCCAGTTCTGGGAAGTCACGTTCCCGCTCATGCTGCCGGTTTCCATCACCGCGATCCTGATCCGGATCATCTTCAAGCTGAAGCTTGCGGACATCATCATCAACGTTACGTCCGGAGGTCCCGGCGGGGCGACGGACAGCGTGACGAGCTTCATTTTCCGGGAGTATCGCGACCGGTCCAATGTCGGTTACGGAACGCTCCTTGCCATTGTCTATCTGGTCATCATCGTCATCGCCATGACCCTTCTGATCAAGGCGGCGGACCGTTGGATGCGCCCGAGGTATTGAGATGACGACCCAGATATTCCACGACACAGACGCCGACAAGGCCTTCAGGGCCAAACGGATTTCGGGACGAATTCTGATTTACGGGATCCTGATCATCTGGGCGTTCATTTCGATCTTTCCGATCTACTGGACGATCACCACGAGCTTCAAGATGGCGCCCGACGTCATGAAGGGGAACATGGTGCCCTGGTGGGATTACATCCCCAAGTGGCTCGGATGGCGCTCGCTCGGACTGTCGCCCGACACCATTGCGAACGAGAGCACGGTGCGCGAAGAGTTCCTGAAAAGGTTCTGGAACTCGACCGTCGTCGCGGTCTCCGCCTCCACGCTTGCGGTCATGCTGGGCAGCATGACCGCCTATGGCCTGTCGCGGTTCAACTACCGTTTCGGCTTCATGCGCAACCCGGACATTTCATTCTTCTTCCTGAGCCAGCTCATTTTGCCGCCGGTCGTTCTCGCGCTGCCGTTCCTGGTGCTCTACAAGTCGCTCGCAATGCTGGATACGCGCATAGGCCTCATTCTGCTCTATACGCTGACCGTTCTGCCCATCGTCATCTGGATCATGCGGGATCAGTTCGGCTCCATACCGACCGAGCTCGAAGAAGCGGCGCTCGTCGACGGCTTGTCGATATGGGGCGCGTTCCTGACCATCATCCTGCCCATCGCGGCGCCCGGCATGGTGGCATCGTTCATCCTGTCGCTCGTTCTGACGTGGAACGAATATTTCTTCGCCGCACTCCTGACGTCGAGCCACGCCACGACGCTGCCGGTGATGGTTGCGAGCCAGACCGGATCGCAGGGCATAAGCTGGTGGTCCATGGCGGCCCTCAGCTTCGCGGCCATTCTGCCACTTATCATCATCGGCATCGCGCTGGAGCGCTTTATTATCAAGGGTATGGCTGCCGGTGCGGTGAAATGACCGGCAGCGTCAGTTCGAACGGCTCGCCCGTCTAACCGAGCTCGGCGGCAATATCCCTGGTTTGCTCGTAGAGCCTGCGGAACAGCGGATAGGCCTTGCGGTAGCTTTGAACCTCGTTCGGATGGATCGTCTGCGAGACCGGATTCCACGCGGCAATGTCGTCGATCCGTGCTTGGCCGATCGCCAGCCGGGCCAGGAATGCGTCGCCGTAGCTCGCGCCGACGGTTTTCTGGCAGACGATCTGGCTCAGCCCGGATGTGTCGGACGTGCCCTGCAGCCACACGGCGTTTTTCGTCCCGCCACCGACGGCGAGGATGCGCGCAGGTTCGACACCGGCCTCCCGGTATGTCTCGACGACATGGGCCGTTCCAAAGGTGATCCCTTCAAGAAGGGCCCTGTACATGTGCCCGCGCGTATGGGTCAGGTTCAGACCGAAAAAGGCCCCCTTTGCATGCGGATCATGCAAGGGCGTCCGCTCCCCGGAAAAATACGGCAAGAAAAGCAGCCCGTCCGCGCCCGGGGCAATCGCCTCCGCTTCCTGCGCGAGTGTCAGGAACGCAGTCTCCTTCGGCAGTTCGCGCGCGAATTGATCGCGAAACCAGTGCGTCAGCGTTCCGGAGGTCGCAAGCCCTGCCATCGACGCGTGCTGACCGGGAAACAGCCAGGGCGCATACCAGAGCCGCCCATCCTGAACACGGTCCTCGGTCAACGTGATGATGAAGATGGTCGATCCGTACATCATCATCATGTCGCCGTTCGACCGGACACCGACACTGAGGGCCTCGGCAGCCGCGTCGATCGTTCCCGCTGTGACGGGCGTTCCTTCGGCAAGGCCGGTTTCCGCTGCGGCTTTCGAGGTCACGCGGCCGGCGATCTCCGACGACCACAGCAATCGCGGCAGCTTGTCTGGCTGAAGGATTTCCGGGGCCAGATCGAAGCACCAGTCTTGCGTGGTCACGTCATAGAGAGGGGAAAAATTCGCGGCCGTGTAGTGGTCGATCACGTATTCACCGGTCAGCCGATGAACGATGAAGCTGGTCGATGTCAGTATCTTGTGCGCTTGTTTATAGATCTCCGGACGATTGTTTTTCAGCCACAGGATCTTCGGGCCGACCGACTGGGATGTGAGCGCGTTGCCGCACCGTTGCAGCAGAACGTCATTGCCGATCCGGCCGGTGAGATCGGACACCTCGCGCATGGCCCTGGTGTCGACGCCGTAAAGCACACCGTTCATCAGCGGCGAGCCGTCCTCGCCGACCGGCAGCATGCAGGGGCCGATCGCCGAGCAGGCGACGCATTTGATCTGATCGCCGTTGACGCCCGCTTGCCGGATGAGGTCCCTGGTAACCGTGACAAAGTCGCCCCACCAGTCCTCTTCCGGCCGGTGTTCCGCCCAGCCGGGCTGCGGCACGGTCATTTCGTGGGCGTGGCGCGCGGTGGCGGCAACGTTGCCGGTCGCATCAACCAGAACGCCCTTGGTTTCATAGGTGCCGATATCCACGCCGAGGGTGTAGGTCATGCGCCGCGCTCCAGCCTGGTTTCCGGTGTGATGTGTTCCAGCGCGGTGCACAAAAGTCTGGCCAGATCCTCAAGATCGCTGATCTGGCACACTTCCAGCGAGGAGTGGCTGTACCGCATGGGAAAACCGACATCGATCGACGCCACGCCTTCTCCCACAAGCTGCACGTAGCTGAGATCGGTCAGAACGCCGACCTGTGCCGATCGCTGCAGCGGCATTTGAAGCTCCTTGGCGGCACCTTCGAAAACGGTGACGAGCGCGGGATGCGGCAGCACGCCGTTCAGCGTTCCGCGTCCGTGAAAACTGTAGAGGCTGATACCGGGTCCGCCGCCGAGACGCATCTCGCCCACAGCCGACATGTCCGGCGTGTCGCACGCCAGCATGAGATCAATCTGTATCGCGATATCCGGCTTCAGGCTCTGGGCGGCAACGACGGCACCGCGTAGATTGAATTCCTCCTGCGTGGAGAACACGGCATGCACCATCGGTCCGTCCTGCCGCCCGGCGAGCGACCTGGCGACCTCCAGAAGCACCGCGCATCCGGCCCTGTCGTCTATCGCCGTGCCGGCAACGCGGCCGCCGGCAAGGTGCATGTAGTTTGGTGCGTAGGTGACCGGTGTCCCGATCTGGATGCCGTCCGCCTCTGCGTCAGCCCTGCTCGCATAGCCGGCGTCGATGTAAAGGTCGGCTGCCTTGGGAACCGTGTATTTTTCGTCGGGTTGGGTGGCATGGTGGCTCTTGTTCGCAATCACGCCGGGGATGTCCCTGCCGTTCGGCACGGACAGAACGACGGCCTGCGACAGCAGGGCACGCTCGGGCACACCGCCGAGCCTTTGAACCCTGATCAGGCCGGTCTCCTCGACCTTCCTGACCACGAATCCCAACTGGTCCATGTGGGTGAACAGCATCACCGACGGCCCGGTTCCCGGGAACGTTGCGATCAGGTTGCCCAGGCGGTCCGTCCTGCAAGGGACCGGCATTCTGGCGGAAATCTCGCGGGCGACGCGGTCTTCATGGCCGGACAGACCCGGGATCATGACAAGTGCCTGGAGGTCTTCGCTGATCATCGGGCGGCCCTCGCACGATCCATGAACTGCTTGGCGCGATCCGGGTCAACCGGATTCCAGGTGTTGCCGTCCACTTTCAGGCTGGAGCCGACGACACATCCGTCAGCAATGCGAAGAACGTCGGCGACCGTGTGAAGTTTCACGCCCGTGTTGGCCAGAACGGGGGTGTCCGGAAGAGCGGTCTTCACGGCTTCCAGATCCTCCATGCGCGCAGCTTCCCCGGTGATCTGGCCCGAAACGAGAATGGCGTCCGGGATCGAGGAAAAAACCGCGGACCGGGCGCGATCGGCGAGGGAGCGACGATCGAGGCTGTCGGCAAATTCGGCGCAGACATTGTAGAGCATCAGGAGATCGTCCTTTTCCAGGCGCTTTCGATAGCGCAGGGCCTCACCGGCGTCAGGTGCCCAGTGCCCCATGTCGCTGGCATAGGTGCCGGTGAAGATCTCACGGCAGAAGGTTGCGCCACACGCGGCAGCGAGCGCGATCGTGCTCTTCGGGTCCCAAAGAACGTTGACCCCGAAAGGAACGGTAATCTGGTCCCTGAGTCGGCCGATCACATAGGCCATCGTGGCCGTGCTCGCAGTGTCCACGGAAAACTCGTAGGGGCGGTCATTCTCATTGCCGAACATGACGGCATCCACGCCAGCTGCCTGAAGGGCGTGAAGATCGGCTTCGGCATCGCTTAGCAGGCCGGAGAGACCGCGTTCCGCGTCATAAAGCGGTGTTCCGGGTAACGCGCCGAAATGAACCATGGCGATAACGGGTTTGGGGGTTCCAAAAACAGTCTCGAAATTCGCCATCAAGTTTCCTCCACGCAGTCCTGCAGCCGAATTTGAGGGTGCAGTCTAGCTCATTTGATACTAGCATGTCAGTTAAAAGGAGGCATGCTATGGCGTTGCAGACCAGACATTGGGACAGGATCGACAACGGGGGTGTCACGGTAACGGAACTCGGATTCGGAACCGCGCCCCTCGGCAACCTGTACAGGGCGATCCCGGACCGGGACGCTCAGGAGATACTGGCGGCTTCCTGGGACGCCGGTGTGCGCTACTTCGACACCGCTCCGCTCTATGGACTTGGTCTCTCGGAGACCCGCCTCAATCCGTTTCTGCGCGGTAAGGATCGGGACAGTTATGTCCTGTCGACGAAGATCGGCAGGATCCTGGCGGCGACGCGCCCCGAGGATCGGGACGGGTTCGGAAAATGGTTCGACGTGCCCGCCAGACGGGAGATCTATGACTACACCTATGACGGGGTGATGCGCTCGATCGAATTCAGCCTGGAACGGCTCGGAATTGACCGCATCGACATCCTGTTTGCTCACGATCTGGATATTTTCAATCACGGCACGCAGGACGCGCTCGATGCCAAGCTGAACGAGTTCATGAATGGCGGATACAAGGCGCTGCTTTCGCTTCGGGAGCAGGGAACGATCAAGGCATTCGGTGCGGGCGTGAACGAATGGCAACCCTGCCAGTGGATGGCCGAACGCGGCGATTTCGACATCTTCCTTCTGGCAGGGAGATACACGCTGCTCGAGCAGGAGGCCTTGACCAGCTTTCTGCCGCTTTGCGAGGCGCGCAACATCGGTATCGTCATCGGCGGCCCCTATAACTCCGGCATCCTCGCGACGGGAGCGAAACCGGGCGCTTTTTACAACTACGACCCGGCTCCCGAAGACGTGCTCGAAAGGGTTCGCGCGATCCAGAATATCTGTGACCGCCACGGCGTTCGCCTGGTGGATGCCGCATTTCAGTTTCCACTCCGGCACCCATCGGTGATTTCGGTCATCCCGGGAGGACAGGGTGTCAGCGAAATGGAGAGCAATCTCAAGGCGGAAAGCGCCGACATCCCCGAGGCACTTTGGGCCGACCTGAAAAGCGAGGGTCTGGTGCGCGAAGACGCCCCGTGATCGATCAGGGAGTTGCCCGGTTCCTTGAGACGTGATCGGCCGCCGCTTCCTGAGCTCTTCCGATCGCCGTACCGAAAGGCGCACCGTCGACGTGTGCGGCGGCGAAGGTGCCGACAAAAACGTCGCCCGCGCCGTGGGTGGAGCGGACAGTCGTTTTCCAGGCCGGTTGATGTTCCGGTGTTTCGCCTCTTTGCGCGAAGATCACGCCGTCGCCGCCAAGTGTCACCACGATATCCGATCCGGGGGCAAGGCCCTGAAGTGCACGGACACTCTCGGGCGGATCGAGTTCCGCCGGATCGCGGCCCAGCAGATCCGAAGCCTCGACGCGGTTGACGATCAGCACGTTCACGCCTTCCAGGTCCGCGCCGGTGAGGCCGAGGGCCGGGGCGGCATTGAGCACGACCGGAACATCGGCCTGATGCGCCTTTGCTTTGATCTCAAGCAAAGCGGCATGGGTCAGCTCATTCTGCATGAGCACCATTCGGCATCCGCCCGGGATGGTCAGCAGCCCGGTGTCGAACTTGTGGTTCTCCGCGGAAACGATCACGGCGCCGTAGTTGCCGTCTCCGTCGACGATCGCGGCACTCATTCCCGAAGCGCCCGGCCCGACCTGCAGTTCCGATATGTCAATCCCGGCGTTCATCAATCTGCGTCTCATCTCCGCGCCGGCCTGATCCGATCCGATCCGCCCCGCGAAGGCGACATCTGCCCCGGCAAGGGCCGCCGCGATGGCCTGGTTGCCGCCCTTGCCGCCGAACTGATAGGCGACGGAGGACCCCTTCAAGGTCTCGTCGATATGCGGCAGCCTGGGCGCGTTCACCACGACATCCCAATGCAGTGCCCCTGTAACCAGGATCGTCATGCCCCGTACAACTTCCGGGCAACAATCCTCTGCGAGATCGCAGCGTCCTGCCGGCTGATCGCGTCGCCGAGTTCGGCGTCGTCCGACAAGCTCTCCGCCACGTCCAGGAGCCGGTCGGTCATGATGACATTCGTGCGTGCCTCCTCGATCGGGTTCAGGCCGCCCATGTCGGGAAACGTGTCGAAGTAGATCACATCCGTCTGGTTCGCCCGCAGCATCGCGATCAGGAGTTCGACTGTCTGGATGGCGTGAACGGACCCGACCATCAGGCCGTCGTCGCGTTTGCCGTAGCCGTCGTTCAGGTGCAGACCGATCATCCGGGAATGGCGCGCAATCAACGCGGCCGAACAGGCGGGCATTTCGTCTGCATAAAGGACATGCGCGAAATCGAGCGTCACGCCGAGATTGGCGGCGTTGACTTCCCTGCAGGCGAGCAATGTCGTGCCGATGTCCGGCATGAGGGAAAACGCCCGCGGTTCGTTGGGCTTGTATTCTATGGCGATATCAAGCCCGGTGTTGTGCGCGCACACGTCCCGGATCGCATCTATCGTATGCTCCCAGGCCGCGGCATAGTCCATCTGGAAGGCGTAGTCGAAGCCGTCCTGTCCCATCCAGAGCGTGACGACCCTGCCGCCCATCCGGGCGCAGGCGTCCATTCCCCTTTTGGTGATGTCGATGGCGGCCTGCCGGACCGACGGGTCTGGATGGGTAAAGGCTCCGAGCTTGAATGCCGGCTCGGAATAGTAGCGCATCGCAATGCCGTTCAATTCCAGTTCCGCATCATTCAAGGCACCCTTGACGGCGTCCTCGCCGTGTTTCGAAACGTGATCCGGATAGTTCAGGTCGGCTGCACCAAGTCCTTCGACCTGTCCTGCGGCAGCGATCCAATCGCATATATCGGATCCCGGCGAGAGCTGTTTGAAGGCATTCAGGCGGGCGGCGTAGCGAGGACGATTGGGGCGTGTCATGGTCGAGAAAAAAGCTCCGGCCGGTCGCGTTCTACCGCCTCAAGGTGGCGGATGAGCTGGCTCAGGTGAAACTCCGTTGCGGCTCTGGCAGCGTGCGGGTCGCGTGCTGCAAGCGCTTCGACGATCGCGGTGTGCTCTTCGAGCGTGTCTGAAACCCGCCTCGGGTTGGGCAAGACAAGCTGGCGGGCCCGGTTGACATGCAGCCAGCTGGTCTCGGCGATGGATGCCAGGCGTCTGAAATGGGTGAAGCCCATGATCAGATTGTGCATCGCGGTGTCGGACTTGTAAAATCCCTGAATGTCCTGATCCTCCACAAGTCCCTGCTGTACCTTAAGGTTTCGTCGCAGAAGCGTGACCTGATCTTCGGTGATGATCTGGGCGACATATTCGACGGCAGCCAGTTCGAAAGCCTCCCTGATAAATGCGCCCTCGCGCACCTCGTCCATGGACAGTTGAGCCACATAGGTGCCCGACTGCGGCATGACCCTGAGCAATCCTTCCGCGGCCAGTCTCGCCACGGCTTCGGAAACGGGGCTCCGGGAGATGCCGAGCTGGTCACATATCTCGGCCTTGCGCAGGACCTCACCGGGTTCGTAAGCCAGGGTGAGGATCGCGTCTTTCAGGCTCATGTAAACGCGAGACGACAGACTGCCCTCGTACTCTGACAAAGGTGTCAACAGAACGGTGCCGGAGGTCTCCATATCTGTGGCCGTCGTCTCGATCATTGGTATACTAACATGCTACCTGTCGCTCGAAACCCGGGCAAGGGTGTTTGTCGATTGTTTGCCGCAGCGTTTTGAATCCAGGCGTGCCCCGGCGATGATCGCCGCCGCAGCTTCGATCCCGTCTGTGGTCGCAAACCGGCGCGGAGCGTGCGTTGAGATGACACGGGGCGTGTGACAGATTTGAAATAAGCGCGTCGTTCAACCGGTCCGCAAGCGAACGCCAGGTGACGCCGCTTCCATGGGGAACTATGTGCGTGAGACACATTGCGGTCATAGACATCGGCAAGACGAACGCCAAGGTCGGCGTGGTGGACGCCATCCATGGCGCCGAAATTGACATAGCGACGCAGCCGAATACCGTCCTCGCCGAACCGCCCTATCCGCACTATGACCTTCAGGGCCTCTGGAGCTTCATCGTCGATGCGCTTGCAAGGCACAACGGAAACTACGGTATCGATGCGATCTCGATCGCGACGCATGGCGCCAGCATCGTTCTTCTGGACAGGGACGGAAACCTGGCTGTGCCGATGCTGGACTACGAGTTTGCCGGGCCCGATGACCTTTCGGCAGGCTACGATGCCATTCGCCCGGACTTTCAGGAAACGGGATCGCCGCGCCTTCCGCTCGGACTGAATGTCGGTGCCCAGATCTACTGGCAACTCGATCGCGATGCTGACCTGCTGGACCGCATCGCCAGCGTCGTCACGTATCCCCAGTACTGGTCCTACAAGCTGACGGGTGCGAAGAACACGGAAATGACGTCACTTGGCGCCCACACGGACCTCTGGAACCCGCAGGACCGCCGCTTCTCATCCCTGGTTCGGCGCCTGGGACTTGCCGACAAGATGGCGCCGGCTCAGATCGCGGCCAGATGCACGCACCTGCTGAGACCGGACATCGCCGCTCTCACGGGTCTTCGGGCGGGCATACCGGTTGCCAGCGGCATTCACGATTCCAATGCGTCGCTCTATCCATACCTCCTCGCCCTGAAAGGTGCTTTTTCAGTCGTATCGACAGGAACATGGGTGATTTCCTTTGCGGTCGGCGGACGCGGGAAGGACCTGTCTCCGGAACGCGACACCCTGCTGAACGTGAACGCGTTCGGAGACCCCGTCCCGTCGGCACGGTTCATGGGCGGACGGGAGTTTGACCTGGTGATGAAGGAAGGAGCCCGTCACGCCTCCGAAGAGGATGTGTCCCGCGTTCTGGCGCACCCAATCCAGCTTTATCCTGCGGTCGATCCGCTGTCGGGACCCTTTCAGGGCGCCCGGGCAGGCTGGAGCGTGGACGAAAGCGCACTCACCGACGGCGAACGGTATGCGGCCGCATCTTTCTACCTTGCGCTGGTGACGAGCCGGTGCCTGGAGCTCATCGGTGCTGAAGGGCCGACGATCGTGGAGGGCCCGTTTGCAAGGAATGATCTGTTCATGAAGATGCTTGAAGCCGCGACCGCCCGTATTGCCGCAGGTTCGGACGTCTCGACCACCGGCACGGGTCTCGGAGCCGCCTTGCTGGTCTCCGACACGTTGAAGAACCCGGTTGAGCCGGTGGACAGGACCGGAGTTGTTACTGCGGATCCCGCATATACGGCCTATGCGCGGAGCTGGTTTCACAAGGTTGGCACGAGCCGCGCCTGAGGTGAGACGATATTCGATGCGTGCCTGAACAGTCTCCGAGCGATTCCTCCGACTTAGTGATTTGCATCCAGCCGGCGATTGCCTGACAAATCTGATGCCAGGCTGACCGGCGTGAACGCTTATGAACGCGTGCGGATCCACGCCAGGCACTCGGATCGCGTCATGTGGTGGGAACAGACATGCAGAGCAGGGGATTGCCTCACATTGCCGGCTTGATGTTGGCATTTTTCCTTTTTCAGGGCGCGGCTTCCGCGCAACAGGCGTGCGGCGATGCGGAGACCCCGTGCCGTGTTGAAAGCGGAAGCTATCACCTGATCCTGCCAGAAATTGAGCCTGCCGGCATTGTCATGCATCTTCATGGCGGCGGCAGCAGCGGGAAGGCAATGCTCAATTCCGATCTTGCGCGTGTCTCGGTCGCCCGCGGCTATGTGTTCGTTGCCCCTAACGGAGAACATCCCGAGGCGCGCTGGACGAAGGACTGGTCCGTGCGGGCGGACAACACGCGTCATGATCGCGACGACGCGGTCTTCCTGCAGACCGTGATTGCCGATGTCCGCGACAGATACCGGCTGGCGGACGCACCGTTTGTGCTCGCCGGTTTTTCGCGCGGCGGATCCATGGTCTGGGACATGGCCTGCCGGTTGCCTGAGTTTGCGGATGCCTATGCGCCCGTCGCAGGCGCGTTCTGGGACAGCCTGCCGGAGCGTTGCGCGGGCCCGGTGCGCTTGTTTCATGCGCATGGCTGGACGGACCGGACGGTTCCCCTGGAGGGCCGGTCCTTCAGGGACGGCACCGTTGTGCAGGGCGATGTCTGGGCCTCCCTCAAGGTGTTGAGGGAAACGAACCGTTGCGGTAACCGGCAGCCGGAAACCAACAGTTTTGAGGGGGAGTACTGGCTGCGGCACTGGACGGACTGCGAAGAGGGGCAGGTCGACCTTCTGTTGCACAAGGGTGGTCACACCGCACCGGCAGGCTGGGCGGATACCATTCTTGACTGGTTTGAGGGGCTTTCGCTCAAACAGCTTTGAGATTTTCTTTGCCCGACCATCGGAAGCCGGAGAATGCTGCCGACTTTTCTGATGGCGGGAGTAAGCCCCGAGGCCCAACTTCCCCCGTTAGGCAAGCTGCAGCGACCGGAGTGTCACTGGGCCCGCATTTCCGTCGAGATATCGATGGAGAGCGGACCGACAGGCAGCGCGAAACCGAAGGGGGCCGTGTCGATCTCGGTGGTCGCGTGGAAGCCCAGCCAGTCGCCCTTGTAGTAATCGATGAACTTGGCGACAGGGTGCGGGCCCTGATGGATCAGTTCGACCTGCAGCGTCACGGGCACGCTCACCCCGCGCAGCGTCACCTCGCCGGCAACATCAGCCGTGGTATCGCCGGTCGGCGTCACCGACGTGGAGACGAAGCGTATGGCCGGATGGTCCTCCACGACCAGGAAGTCGGCGCTCTTCACGTGATCATCGAGCGGCCCGACGCCGGTGGATACCGATGCGGCATCGATGGTGACCTCCAGCGTGGCCGAAGCCGGATCCGCAGGATCGATCACCAGAATTCCCTCGGCGCGGTCGAACTCGCCGTGCTGGCGGCTGACACCCGCGTGGTCCCACCCGAAGCGTACCTCCGTGTGGCCTGCATCGGTCTTGTAGGTGCGGGTCTCGGCCAAGGCAGGAACGGTGAGCAAACTCATGAGGGCAACGGTGACAAGGCTACGCATCGTGGTCTCCAGGCGTCGTCTGATGGTTGAACTTGACGCGATCATATAAATTGATCGCAACGGAAAGTGCCATGAGAAGCGTTGAAGCCTCACGCAGACGTGACGAGGGGAGGGGCGTGGACATTAGTCGGAGCCTCGCCGAGCTGCAGGTACACAGATCTGATCGCGAATTTTGTCGGTTTCATCAGGCGTTGAAGCGCGCTGGTATAAATATCCTGAAGGATCGGATCATCCCGTGACAACCGTCTGTCCGGTTCGGGGATCGACATGGCACTGAAGCTCATCGATTCAAATCGGTGGCAATCACCGTTGAGGACCGGTTCGATCCCTCAGGATGTGAACTTCAAGTCCACCGTTTCAGTCTCTGTGGAGGCTGACTGAACAAACAGTGTCGGAGGCGGAAGGAAGTCAGGCTCGCTGAGCGCGCACGCCAACCCATGGACCCCGCGTTTCATCTTTCAGAACGGCTATCCAGCGGTCGTCGTCCTGCGAACACCAGTGAATGATTGCCGGGTCGATCGGCCGCGTGAAAGTCGACACAACCTCGCCGGTGCCAAGGTTGACACGCTCCAGCTCTGTTTGCGGAAGGTGCGGCAAGAGCACCGTGGCCAGATTGGACAGCTTTTCGCGGGGCGTTTCATCGCAGGTGGGGAAGGTCGCTCTAAGCTTGAAGGCGCAGTCTTCAATTTCGACAATATCCGTTTGACGGTACTTGCCCGCTACATAAATGGATCTGCCCAGCTCCTTTGAAGCCGAGATCAGGTGACTGTTCCCGTATGGTATTCCCGTCGAATTCCAGAGACCATAGTCGACACTGACCTGGAGTTGCCCCTCTTTTGGCAGGAGATGCTCATCGGGGTGCGTGTCGATGTCACTAAGGCGAGCGGCACCGTCGACGAGCCATACGCGATAAGATCTGATGTTGTCCGGCTTCGCTTCACGCAGGTCCAAAAGCTCGTGCCGGCTGTTCCAGACGGGTTCCAGCAGGAGGGCCTCCGGCCAAGCCTTGCGGCAGGTTTCCAACATTCTGCGGGAGGTCTGTTCGGTCACACGACCAAAATCTGCGGTCCAATATGTCGTCGCACCGGAAAAGTCGGTGTAGCGACGCGCTTCCGGGTCCGTTTCCTCCGGCACTTTTCCATTTACGGTCACGCCAAAGTAACGGCAGAATTGCGCCAGCGACATGGACCCGTCGTGAGGCGGGCCGATATCTGTTTCCAGAAGCCGGGTTTTGCGGCCGTCATTGTCTGATTGCTCAACGCTCAGATGTCCACCCCGGTAGCGGACATAGATTTCCCGACCTTCCTGTGTCTCACCATAAAACTGACTGGGGTAGGAGCCGCCACCACGCAAGCTGGCCAGATCAAGGTTCAACGATAGTGGCAGATGGGGGGTATGAAACGAGATGGAGATCATTTGGTGTACTTTGTCATTCGTACAGCCAATAGCAGTCTGAAGGGAATGTGGCGAGAGTAAAATTTGGTAGCGGAGGAGGCACTCGAACCTCCATTCCTCATAACGCATTGATTTCAAAAAAATGAAATCAATCATGTTTCTATGTCTCACATGTATTCGTGTACAAAATCTTCAATAC
The DNA here is from genome assembly GCF_965229775.1 of Roseibium sp. Classification (GTDB taxonomy): domain Bacteria; phylum Pseudomonadota; class Alphaproteobacteria; order Rhizobiales; family Stappiaceae; genus Roseibium. The sequence goes on along the minus strand of NZ_OZ245929.1, from coordinate 182,844 downwards.
AAAATCAATTGCAGGCCAAGAATAATTCAAGAATTGTGGCTGTGTGAAAAAGCAGCTGAAGCATATCCCGAAGGTCGTCGGCTCAAATCCTGCTCCCTCAACAACCGAAACTCGAAGGCGCACAGGATGCGGCGACTAACATCCCTGAGCCGACTTTTGATGCACGAGTGGTGAATGTCTGCTCATAAGATGCCGAACCCTGTCCGCAGCCGAGACTGTTGGTCTTTATACTAAGCATCGTCATAGGACTTCAGGAGGTCGCATATCTGCTCGCGAAGCCATTGGTGCGGGGGGCTGACCGAGTATCGACGATGCCAGATCAAAAAGAGACGGGCTGGATCGACTGGCACTGGCGGTCGAAAGATCTCAAAGTCCACAGAACCAGCCACACGATTTGCGAGCGCGGTTGGCAGCAACGCAATTAAGTCCGAACCCGCCACAGCACGATATACTCCGGAGAATACCGGAAGCGTCATTCTAATGTCGCGGCTGCGTCCGACGCGCGCCAGCGCCTCATCGCCAACGCCTGTCGGGTGGCCCTCTGTTGAAAACAGGACGTGACCCAGTTCGCAGAAGAGACCTAAAGGCATCACGTCACCTTTCTTGATTCCTCTTTCAATAAGCCTCGGGTGCTTTTTGCGGGCAATGACGGAAAAGGAAGCGCTGAACACCGGTACTCCTTCAGCCCAATCCGGCAATTGCGTTTCTGGCAGGAGCGCAAAATCAACTTCGTAACGTGCCAACGCCCCAACACGGTCGTCTGGAACAAGGTCTACAAGGTGAACACGCATCGAAGGTGCAAGAAGTGCCAAATGTTCAGCCAGTTGCGGCATTAGCATTTCTGCAAAGAAATCGCTTCCAGAGATACGAAACGTCGTCTCGGAAAATGCAGGATCAAACACCGCCCGCTGGCCGATAAGCAACTCAATGCGTCCCAGAATTTCCTGAAGTGGATCCCGCAGAGACAGTGCAAATTCGGTTGCCTCAAGCCTTTGTCCGCTTCTGAAGAACAGATCATCTTCCAGTGCCACGCGGAGCCTTCCAAGTGCTCCAGACACAGCCGACTGGGAAAGACCTAAACGCTCTCCAGCCTTGACAGTCGAATGCTCGATGAGAAGCGCATCCAGCACGCGCAAAAGATTGAGGTCGAAGGTAGATAAATTGGCCATGCCAATTAATACTATCAAAATAATCGGTTTAACAGATTTATTGGTCTCGAATACCGTTTGCTGTGTTCACCGCTCATAAAGAGAAGGAGCCTCAGCATGTCGGATCGTCCTCGTACCTACAATGTCCTGAACATTCTCATGAAGTTTCATGCGTTTCCATCTGAGACGATGGGCAAGTTCTGTTTCGTTGAATGCCTGGTCCCTGTTGGTGCAGGCGCACCGCCCAATCACCATGCAGGAGAGACGGAATCGTTCTATGTGACCGAGGGTCAAATAGGCTTCATGGTTGATGGAGAAGAGTTTTTGGCGGGGCCGGGCGATCATGTGGCGATCCCGGACGGTGCAGTTCATGCGTTTCAGGCAGTTGGCGACACGCCCGCACGGGTCTTGATCATCAACGCGCCAGGGATGATGCACGACAGATTTTTCACCGGTATTGGACAACCTTTGCCCGAGGGCCAGACTGACCTGCCAACGCCAAGTGAGCCCGATATTCCGTCAGTATTCGCGATGGCACAGGAAGTCGGCATGACACTTGTCACTCCCCAACCTGAGCCCGCTTAACCGCAATAATTTTTGCAAACAAAAAGAGGTGCGTGGCACCTGGTGTGCGCGCATCAACAACCAGTTTAGTAATAACGGCCCGCAGCGGACATTGATCTTATCTACAACGAACGTCCACTTCGGACCTAGTGAGACAAGGTCTGGCAAGGGCGGGCTACGGGCATGCACTCCAGCCACAAGCGCCCCTTTAAACCAACGCTCACTTTTAAGATCAGGCAGGGACGGCGCCGGCTGCCACGGGCGAGGCGTGTTTCACGCCCTTGCTGTCGATCTTGCCACCGGTTTTCAGGTGATGTTCGAGGCTGTCGAGCATGAGCGACACGCGCTTCTTCATCATGGGTTTCATCATCAGGGTCCCCATGATCGCGCCCAGAGGCCCCATGCCCAATTGGATGTCCATCTCCACCGTGACATCGGTCGCGTTGCCGCGCGGAGAAAGGCGTATCACGGACGTGCCGCCCTTCATCGGTTTCGGCGCCTCGCTGAGCGACAAGTGAACCGCACGGCCGTCCTCGATCTTGGTGATTGTTTCGACGATCGAGGTCTTGTCGACGAACTCGCAACGCCGTTTCGCGCCGACGCCCTCGTTGTTCTGGCTCAGCAGAGGCGAGCGCACGACCCAGGGCTGGAAGCGCCAGATGCCACCCCAGTCGTTGAAGGCCGCCCAAGCGTCCTCTGCCGAAGCGTTGATCCGTTTTGTCAGTTCTGCACGCATGGTGGTTCCTTTCGCGTTTTAGGGTTTTCGATTGAAGCTTCTTGGTTCGTGTCCGGAGGACAGAATCTCTGTCCTCGGCGGGATCGAGTGAGCGGTTGGAAAGTTCGACATCACGTGATGATGTCCGCCACCGCGCCATCTGCAGTTTCGGGCGTCTTGAGCTCCAGTTGAATTAAAGCGTGCTTGGTCATTTCGGGCGTGTCCTCTGGCGCGATTTTGTTCGCTTGGCATCGTCGAAAGTGATTGCCGCCCCTCGCTTTTGCCACTTCTAATTTTGCACCAGTGAGGTGCAAATTTCGAAGGTGTTGGACGGAAATCCATCCGCTAAGAACGTGCGGTACGACCCCACTCCCTGACCACCGCAGGAGGAAAGCCGATGCGTCGTCTCATGCTCACTGCCTTCATGGCCGCTTTGCTTCATACGGCGCCGCAGGCGTCTTTAGCCGAGGAAGGTTGGACAGAGCTCGATCTGTCCAAGACGCGGATCGTGGCAGCTCAGACGGCACTGCCGGCGGACGGGGCGATCCGGATAGGCGTCGACATCGCGCTTGATGACGGATGGAAGACCTATTGGAGGAGCCCTGGCGACGCCGGCTATCCCGTCACCGTTGACTGGTCCGGGTCGCGAAATGCGGAAGTCGGAGAGATGCAATGGCCCGCACCGTACCGTTTTTCGCTCTTCGATCTCGATACCCTCGGTTATGGCGAGCGGGTGCTCTTTCCCTTCGATGTGACTGTTCCCGACCCCTCGCGGCCGACGCATCTGAACGCCACTGTCGATTACCTGCTCTGCAAGGAGGTCTGCATCCCGCAGGTCGCCCAGGTTTCTCTGACGCTGGAACCGGGCGTGTCGGTGGCCAGCACCGAAGCTCAGCTTATCGATCTTTACAGCTCACAGGTTCCTGGCGATGGGTCCAGGGCAGGGCTGGACCTTCGCACGGCTGCAATCGAACCAGGCGGGTCCCGCGTGAGTGTCGAGGTGGCGTCGATCTTTCCGTTCACTTCTCCGGACGTGATCATCGAGGGGCCGGAAGACGTTACCTTCGGCAGGCCTGAAATCGCGTTGCGCGAGGACGGACTTGTCCTGACGGCGTCCGTGCCGGCCGAAACCTTGGAAGGCGGGGCCGCGCGCCTCTCGGCGGAAGACATCACGATTACGGTCGTTGACGGTGCACGCGGCCTTGAGACGGGGATAAACGGCAACCCCGCAGCGTCCCGCGCCCCGGTTCCGACGACGGCCTTCCTGGGGCTGCTGGGCACCGCCTTTGTTGGTGGCCTGATCCTGAACCTCATGCCATGCGTCCTGCCGGTTCTGTCGATCAAGCTTCTGTCGGTCGTCTCGCAGGGCGGGCAAAGCCCAACGCGCGTGCGTCTTTCTTTCTTGGCGTCAGCGTTCGGAATTGTCGCCTCCTTCTGGTTGCTGGCCTTCGGCGCCATTGCGCTCGGCGCGCTTGGGGTCGCGGTGGGATGGGGCATCCAGTTCCAGAACCCGTATTTCCTGGTCTTAATGGCTAGCGTCGTTATGATCTTCGCCTACAACCTCTTCGGCATGTTCGAGATACCCTTGCCGCAATGGATGTCCGTCGCCGCACAGACCGGAAATTCAGACAGCCTGCGCGGGCATTTCCTGACCGGCGTTTTCGCGACGCTCCTAGCCACGCCCTGTTCAGCGCCCTTCGTTGGTACGGCGGTCGGTTTCGCGCTGTCCTCGGGGGCGCCCGAGATCCTGGCCATCTTCACGGCTCTCGGCCTTGGGCTCGCGGCGCCGTTCCTGCTCGTTTCGATTTTCCCGAAAATGGCGACGTCGATGCCAAAGCCTGGCAAATGGATGCTACAGCTCAAGAAACTTCTGGGTCTGGCACTTGCGGCGACAGTGGTGTGGCTGCTGTTCGTCATCGCCGGCGTCTCAGGGAAAGTCCTCGCCCTGGTCGTTGCCACAGGGTTGTTGGGCATCGGGGCGGTTCTCTGGACCGGTCGCGGAGACGCAAACCGGTCGGCCTTCGTCGGCACAGCGACCGCAGCGCTTTCGCTTGCTCTCATGGCAAGTCCTGCCATTTTTTCTGCCGGAGGTGCATTTGCGCCCCAGGCTGTGACGACAAATTTCGCGAATTTCAGCGTTGCGGAACACGATCGCCTGGTGGCCGCCGGAGATGTCGTGTTCGTGGACGTGACGGCGGACTGGTGCATCACCTGCCAGGTGAACAAGCGCCTTGCCCTCAGCGACGGGAATGTGCGGGCTGCGCTGGAGGCCGAGGGCATCACGCCGCTCCGGGCAGACTGGACCCAGCGCGACGACGCGATCCTGTCTTTCCTGACGAGCCAAGGGCGTTATGGCATCCCGTTCAATGCCGTCTATGGGCCGGGCGCGCCTGACGGCATTGTGTTGCCGGAACTGCTAACGCCCGGCGCCGTCCTTAACGCGCTGCAAGAGGCGCGGGGTTAGGCCCCCCGGCCCTCGATCAGATCCAGCTTGTCGGACACTACGTCGTAGAGGTACTCCCGGAACCGGCGAAGCCGGACGCTGTCGCGCAGGTCCGGGTGGGTAAGGACCCACAGCGAGGTATGTGGCACGGCGCGGGCGCTGGGAACTCGTCGAAGATCCGGTTCGAGGTCACCCATCATGCAAGGCAGATAGGCCATTCCGAGTCCCCGTTTTGCGAACGCCATCTGCACGAACACGTCGTCGAAGCTGCCCATGACCGGCATGGGTTCCAGCCCGGCGGAATGGACCCATTTCGGATACTCGACCACATCGTCCCAGCCCAGCCATTTGGCGTTGCGGTTCACGCCGCTGAAGACGTGCGCATCGATATAGTCGGCTGACGCATACGCGCAGGACGCCTGCGTCGCGAGGTTACGCCCGACGAGATAGTTGGGGGGGGGAGTTGCCTTGCGACGTGAACCGCATGGCGATGTCGGCCTCGCGCTTGGAGAGGTCGAGCAGATCCTCGGTCAGTTCCAGGGTCAGGTTTACGAGTGGATTCTGCTTGACGAAGCGCGTGAGGTCGTCGGTCAGCACGCAGACCGCCATGGGCAGGGGCAGGGTGAAGCGCACGTCCCCCGACAGTGCCGAGTCCCGTCCAGCAACCGACCGCTCAGCGGCGTGCATGGTTTCCTCAATCTTCTGCGCGGAGACCACGAGCTCTTCCCCGGACGGCGTAATCAGCAGTCCGTCGGGCGTGCGGTCGAAGAGCCGGGTCTTCAGTGCTAATTCCAGCGCGTCCATGCGGTGCGACACCGTCGAATGCGCGACCTTGAGGCTTTCGGAGGCCCCGCGGATCGAACCGGCCCTGGCCACGGCGAGGAAAACCCTCAGGTCATTCCAGTCAACTGACATGCGTTCGGGGTCTCCTCGTCGTCTGAAGTGCAAAAATGGATGAGTCGTCAGTTACATGGTCCTAGCAATAATGACTGTTCCAATTTTGGTCCAGTGTGGCGCTATAATGGAACGTGCGGTGCGTTTTCAAGTAAGCTAGCACGATGGCGCAGGTATCAACAGGAGGTTTCCCATGCGCCTGATTTCCACTTTCAAAACGACAGCCGCCGTCATCGCGGTTGTGACAAGCCTGGCCGGCGCTGCGACGGTGACCGCCGCACAGGAGATGCCGCCGCGCGTCGTCGGCGCCGTGTTGGTCGACGAACTGACATTGGCGCCGATGCAGTTCGAGATCGAAGTCGAATTGGCCGCGTCGCCCACGGACGTCTTTGCCTTCGTCTCGGACAGCATGAATGTTGACGAAATCATCGACAGCGTCGCTGGTGTCGAGGTTTCCGGTGACGGCATAATGCGTGACTTGACGCTGGCCGACGGCACGGTGGTGTCGGAAACAATCAAGGTGAGCGACGCCAGTCAGATGTCCTTTGCCTACAGCCTGCCCGCCGAGAACCCGATGGGTCTGTCGAACCACCTGGCCGTGATCCAGGTGCGCCCAGCCGACGAGCGCGGCGGGTCGGTTCTATCCTGGCAGCAGTACTTCGACGGAGAGGCTTCGGCCGACGCGTCGGCGCTCTACTTGGCGGCGGCTCAGCGGTTGGCAGAGCGGTTCGGCGGGTACATCAGCGGAGAGCACAGCGGCTTCGCCGAGGTGACGCTCTCGCATACCCGGACTTTCGACGTCTCCGCCACGGCGGTCTGGGCGGAAGTAGCCGAGAACTACGCGAATGCTCACGAATGGGCCAGTGTAATCCAGTCGATCGAGTTCGAAGATGCCGATGCCGGCGCGATCGGTGACGTCCGGTCGTGCTTCATCCCGGGTCTCGGCGGCGCCACGCGCGAAGTGATCACGCGATACGACGAAGACAGCTTCACCTATGCCTACACGATCGAAGAAGGAATGCCGCCCTTCGTAACCTCGAACGAGGCAGTCTGGAGTGTGACGCCGGTCGACGAGGTCACCTCGGAGGTCAACGTTACGATCACCTTCTCGACCGCGCCAGGCGTGCCGCCTAGCGCCATCGCCTTTGCTCGGTCGAACTTCTTTTTCTTCGCAGGGCTTGGGATTGAGGATCTCAGGTACTTCCTGGAAAACGGTGAGCCGCACCCGCGCGAAATCGCGTCAAGGTCTTGATCGGTAAGGTGCAGGCCATGGCATTCCTCAGATCACCACTCACGGCACTCTGCCTTGGCCTGTCCCTGATCGCTGGGGCCCCGACCGGGGCCCTGGCACAAGCAGAGCCGACGACGCTTTCGGTCGAAGCGGGCGGCAAGGAACTGACTGCGCGGGTCATTCGTCGCGCGGCGACCGACGGCGCCTCCCTGATCGTCGGATTGCACGGCTACGGAATGAATGAAGGCCAGATCGAGACACTCGTGAACATCGAACCTGCCTCCAGCAACAGCTTTGTCGCGCTCCGGGGGCCGGTACCTGTGGAGGGCGGAGGGCACGCCTGGTTTCCGGTCGATGGCAGCGAAGGCTACGTCTTGAGCCAGCCTGGCGACTTCACGACCAACGCTGATATTGTTGCGGTCGCGATTGCGGCCCTGACCGCGGAACTCGGTGCGGATCCGCGTCAGGTCTACGTCGTCGGCTTCAGCCAGGGAGCGTCGATGGCGCTCGGACTTGCGCTGACGCACCCCGATCTTGCAGCGGGGTACATCGCGTTCGCTGGTGGCCTTCCGCCTGAAGTGCAGGCTGAAGACTGGACTATCAAAAACGGTGCCCATGTGCTTATCGGCTATGGCACCCGCGACTCGCGATTCAGCGCTGAGGAGCTTGACGCCACGATCGCGGCGTTGTCGGACGCGAACCTGTCGGTTGAGTTGCAGACCTTCGCCGTCCCCCACGTTGTCAGCGGCGCCGGGCGCCGGGCCATCGCGGCCTGGATCGACGACCGCATCGCCGGACGACCGGTTGCACAGACCCGTCCGCTGCCGCTGGCGGTGACCGCAGCCCCCGATACCGGCGAAGACCCGCAGGCGATCATCGCCGAAGCACTGGCCGCCGCCGATGCGCGAGGCGGATATTTCGGGAACCCAGAAGGTGATCTCGTGATCTATAAGTTCTTCGACTTCAACTGCTCCATCTGCCGGATCGCGCACCGGCAGATGGGCCGTTTTCTTGCGCAAATGCCCGACAACACCCGTGTTGTCGCGGTGGACGTGCCCTTGATCGGGCCAGGTTCGCGCGAAGCGACGGCACACACATTCTCGCTCGTTTCCCCTGCCGATTACAACCGCGCCTACCACGCGTTGATGAAGGGGCGGGGTCAGGTGAACGGCGTGCGGGCCTTGCGCGAACTTGAGAAACTCGGAATCTTGCCAAGTCTGACTGACACTCAGGAAGCCATCGATGCCTACCAGAACGAAATGCGGATCAACACTGCCGCGATGCGTGCTCTTGGGATACGAGGAACGCCGGGCTTCTATGTCCGGCTTGCAGATGGTCGCGAACAGGCCTTTACCGGCTGGGATGCTGCCGCGATCGCCGCTTTCTTAGGTGCTACACTCGAATGATCTTGCGGCAAGAGAGTCACGTTTCCACGACCGTACACAAAAGATGACCGGGTATGTCTTGATTTCTCCGGAGGGGCTGGCAGAGGACGCAGCGCTCGCCTCTTGGCTCGAAGAATGCGCCGCGTTTGTGGGAACACTTCCATCCAAGTAACGGCACGCGTCCATTTCTGGGAATACCCATGGCATCACGGACGGTTTTGATCACACGTCTTTGCGAAGTTATGTCATTGCTCTCACGGCATTTGCGATGGTCGAAGCCGACCGAGAGCACCGTCGACGGAGTGCTCTCTGTGCGGTCGGATGGGCCTGAAATCATCTACCAGTCGATTACCGACTGGCTCTCACGAGCCGAGTTCGACTGGTTCAGCCATGCGGCGCGTTCCCTTCACGGTGGTCCTGACCGACAATCGCGGCTTCGGCTGCATCAACCGGCTGCAGAGGGGCACGGGGGGGGCTGAGTTCAACAATCTCTACCGGAGCAGCAATGTCGAGGCGAAGTCGGACATCGACTTCGTCGCCCTCGCTGCGGCCATGGGCGCGCACGCGGTCAAGGCGAAGGACATCGTCGGCCTCGAAGCCGAGATCCTGGCGGCGCGCGACCGTGAAGTCCCCTCGGTCATCGTGATCGACACCGACCCGATGCACGGTCCGGGCGAGGCAGGCGGTGGTCCCTGGTGGGATGTCGCCGTGCCGGAAGTCTCTGCACGCCCGGAAGTGAAGGCGGCGCGCGATGGCTACGTCGCGGCCCTGAAGGATCAACGGGTGGCGGATTGAACGCTGTCTGAATTCGAGTGGTGAGGCGCCTTTTGTCTACCTCGACAAAGAAAGATCAAGTCTCACGTATTCGACCCGTGGATTGCCTGGATCACGGCATCGGTCACTTCGCGCGTCGTTGCCTTGCCACCGACGTCAGGCGTGAGGATGCCTGCATCGCAAACGCGTTCAACGGCAGTCATCAAGCGCCGGCTGGATTCCTGTTCGCCCAGATGATCCAGCATCTGGGAAGCCGTCCAGAATGTTGCCACGGGATTGGCAATGCCCCTTCCGGTGATATCGAAAGCCGAGCCGTGAATGGGTTCGAACATGGACGGAAACCGCCGTTCCGGATCTATGTTGGCCGTCGGCGCAACGCCGAGGCTGCCGGCAAGCGCGCCCGCTAGATCGGAAAGGATATCCGCATGCAGGTTGGTTGCAACGATCGTGTCGAGGCTTTGCGGGTTCTTGACCATGCGAACCGTCATGGCATCGACCAGCATCTTGTCCCACGTCACGTCCGGAAACTCCTGCGCGACCTCTGCCGCGATTTCATCCCAGAGCACCATACCGTGCCGCTGCGCGTTTGACTTTGTCACGACCGTCAGCAGCTTGCGCGGCCGCGACTGAGCCAGCTTGAAGGCGTAGCGCATGATCCGCGCGATGCCGACGCGGGTGAAGATTGCGACCTCGGTGCCGACTTCCTCCGGCAGACCCCGGTGGGCGCGCCCACCATTTCCCGAATATTCGCCTTCGGAGTTTTCCCGAACGATCACCCAGTCGAGATCCCCGACCCCGACATTGCGCAGGGGCGAGGTGACGCCGGGAATAATCTTGGTGGGCCGCACGTTGGCATATTGATCGAATCCCTGGCAGATCGGCAACCTGAGACCCCAGAGCGTGATGTGGTCCGGGACATCCGGTGCGCCGACGGCGCCGAAATAGATCGCGTCGAAGGGCTTGAGTTGTTCCAGTCCGTCGGAGGGCATCATCTCGCCGTGCTTCTTGTACCGGTCTGATCCCCAGTCGAAGAAGGTCAGGTCAAAACTCACATCCCCGGAGCGCTGTCCGAGCGCAGCCAGAACTTCCGATCCCGCTTCAATCACTTCCGGACCAATGCCGTCGGCCGGGATGGCTGCAATCTGATAGCTGCGCATGACAAATTCCTGCTTTTGGGGGCTGGCAGCGGCGCATGTCCTCCCACGCCTGCCGTCGAATTGCCGCCAGACTTGCAATCTCCGTTCATTCCGGCAATGCTGGTTCGATCATATAAAAAAATGATATAATCAAAGAGACCCATGGAACTCCGTCAACTGAAGTGCTTTATCGCAGTCGCAGATACGCTGCATTTCGGCCGCGCCGCACAGAAGCTCGATATCCTGCCTGCGTCACTGGGACGCCAGATCAAGATGCTGGAGGACAGTCTCGGCAGCCGGTTGCTGACGCGAACGACCCGGACCGTTGCATTGACCCAGGCCGGCAGCGATCTTCTGGAAGCTGCCCGCGATGTCGTGGACCGCGCCGACCGGCTCGAAGCCGAATTCCGGGAGAGCCAGCGGGACAACGCGTCTGTCCTGCGGATTGGGGCCATAGACAGTGCCGCCGTCGGTCTTGTGCCACAACTGATCCCGCTCTTCAGAGAGGCGCATCCGGAGATCGATATCCAGCTCCTTGAGCAGAAGACCATTCGCCTGCTGCCTCGTCTGCTGACGGGACGGCTCGATGTCGCAATCGTCAGGCCACCCGAGGTTCTGGACCCCCGCCTTGTTCTGAGATCCCTTTTCATCGAAACAGCTGTTGTTGCTGTTCCGGATACGCATCCGCTTGCAAAAAGGGATCGGATACGCGTCGAGGACATGGCGGATGAGCCGCTTATCGTCCCGGACAAGGGATCGCGGCCGCATAGCCATGATCTGACGATGAAGCTGTTTCTCGAGGCAGGTTTGCCCGCGCGTGTTGCGCAGATTGCGGAGGAGAAACAGACCATTGTCAATTTGGTGAGTACAGGTGTCGGCATTGCCATTGTTCCACGCTGGATTTCCAGGCTGGCAGTTGGCGGCGTTACGTTCGTTCCGCTTGACTTGCCCACCGGGCCTGCGAAGAACAAACTGGCTCTGTCGGTCGCCTGGGTTCGTGACACGCGGGATTCATCGCGCGACGCTCTTCTGCAAACGCTCGATCAGTATGTGGAGCAGCTTGCCATTTCGGCATAGCCATTAATTATTCCATTTTTTTATATAATTTCTCCGCGCTGTGCAGCGCCGTGGCGGCGGATTAGCGTGCAGTCTTGGTGAAGGGCCGGTCTTTGCCGTCCGCAGGAGGATGTGGGCTCGGACAACGGACCTTTCATGAAGAATATCTGGAGGAACTCATGAAATTCAGCATGATGACCGGCGCCTTTGTGATCGCCGCATTGACCGCAACCGCAGCGGTTGCAGACACAGTCGACAAGACTGGCTGGCCCGAGAGCTTTACCGTGGGAACGGGATCGCAGGGCGGCACCTATTTCGGATACGGCACAGGCTGGGCGAACATCGCCGGTGAAGAGCTTGGTGTGTCCGGTGCTGCCGAAGTCACCGGCGGGCCGATGCAGAACATGGCCCTGGTTCATTCGGGCGACCTGCCGTTCGGCATGACCACCATGGGACCTGCGGCGGAATCAATAGCCGGATCCAATCCCATCGCTCCGGGACTGCAGATGGACAAGGCCTGCGCCATGTTCCCGATGTACCAGACCCCGTTTTCGATCACGGCCCTGAGTTCCTCGGGCATCACGTCCGTTGCCGATATTCCTGAGGGTGCGCGCATTGGCTTTGGCCCGGCCGGATCGACGTCCGACACCTATTTCCCGCGCATGATGGAAGAGCTCGGTGTCAAGTTCGAACGCCGCAACGGCGGCTGGTCCGACCTCGGCAGCCAGTTGCAGGATGGCCTTCTGGACGTCATCGCTTTTGCCGCGGGCGTGCCGGTTCCGGCTGTCAGCCAGCTCGAAGTGCAGACAGACATCAACATCATCGAGTTCACGGAAGAAGAACAGGCCGCAATCACCAAGGCGTTCCCCGTGGCGAATTTCGACATTGCAGCAGACAGCTACACAACGCTGGAGGCTCCGGCACGGTCCGTCTCCATGTGGAATTTTGCGATCGCCAACTGCGATCTGCCTGAAACCTTCGTGTACGGTGTTGTCAAGGCGGTCATGTCAGACAATGAGCGCATGGTCGCCACTCACAAGGCGGCCCGTTCGACGCTGCCGGAGTTCTGGGACCGCAACCAGGTCATGAAGTGGCACCCGGGTGCTGCGCGCTGGTTCCAGGAAACCCAGGGCGCCGATATTCCTGCCGACATGATCTACGGCAACTGATCGCCAGTCGTGCCCGCACGGGGAGATCCTCCTCGTGCGGGTGCCGGATCTAACTAAGACCCGTCCGTGCGTGAGACGGTGAATGCCCCGACAATAGAAGACAGAGCCGCCAAGATCGGCCATTGCAGGAACCCATGACAGACAAGATCGACCAGTCGGCCGAAGATGTCGGCGACAAAGTTCTGGCTGAAGGTGTCGATGAAGAACCGATCGAGAGCAATCGCCGTCTTTTTGACGGGCGCGCCTATCTTGTCATGGCAGGCCTGTCCGCGCTTTACGCGGCATTTCACATGGTTGCGCTCAATGGCGTCTCCATTTCGGCATGGACCGGGATAACCATTCCCTTCCTGCCGCAGTTTCCGATGGAGACCTGGAATTTCCGTATCGCGCATATTGCCGGTGCCCTGGCGCTCGGCTTTCTGCTCTTTTCCGCTCACATCTTTCACGCAACCGGTGCGCCGCATCGAGAAACACGTGTCGTCAGCATTCTCGCGCTGCTGCTTCTTGTGCCTGCCTTCGTTTCGGGGGCAACGGCGATCAGTTTCGTTCATTTGATCCATTCAGGCACCCTGCCGCAGATGGGCGGGTTAACGACCTGGGCGGCTTTTCCGGGCACCGAGATCTACGAAAACGAAGTATGGTGGTTCGGCGTTCCGTTGCTGATCGCAACCTTCGGAGCGATCGTCGCGGGCTGGCTTGAGCGCCGGGGCCGCGAGCGTTTTGCCGCATCCGATGTCGTGCTTGCGGTCTGCGCCATGGTTGTCGCGACCTATTTCATCGCCATCTACGACACGGCGGCCAGAAATTCCGTCGGCACAACATTCGTTCCGATCGGGGTTGCCTTCGCTGCGACGGCGGGATCTGCAATGATCCTTGAGCTCACACGCCGGGTCGCAGGCCTTGCCCTGGTCATCATCACCGCCGTGTTCCTGATCTACACATTCACCGCCCACCTGCTTCCCGGCATTCTGGCGGTTCAAAGCGCCTACACCTGGCAGCGCTTCTTCGGACATGTTTATTCCGATGCCGGTATTCTGGGGCCGACCACGGCGGTTTCGTCGACCTACATCATTCTATTCATTATCTTCGCCGCTTTCCTTCAGGCCTCCAAAGTGGGCGACTATTTCGTGAATTTCGCCTTTGCCGCAGCCGGACGCGCGCGCGGAGGGCCGGCGAAAGTGGCTATCTTTGCTTCCGGGCTGATGGGCATGATCAACGGCACCTCTGCCGGGAATGTCGTTGCCACTGGCTCGCTCACCATTCCGCTGATGAAAAGGGTCGGCTACGAAAAGAAGACTGCGGGGGCTGTCGAGGCCGCGGCGTCCACGGGCGGCCAGATCATGCCGCCGATCATGGGGGCAGGGGCCTTCATCATGGCCGAGATCACCGGCATTCCCTATCAGGACATCGCGATCGCCGCGATCATTCCTGCCGTGCTCTACTTTGTCTCGATTTACTTCATGGTCGATTTTGAGGCGGCAAAGCTCGGCATGCGGGGCATGCGCGACGACGAACTGCCGAATTTCAAGGATATGGTGGCGCGGGTCTATCTCTTCGTACCGATTATCATTCTGATCGCAGCCCTCTTCATGGGCTATTCGGTCATCCGCGCCGGGACGCTGGCAACCGTCTCAGCCGCCGTTGTCTCCTGGTTCACACCCCATCGCATGGGATTACGCTCAATCATAAAGGCCTTTGAGCTGGCCGGCGTCATGTCGATCCAGATCATTGCCGTCTGTGCCTGTGCGGGCATCATCGTCGGCGTGATCAGCCTGACCGGTGTTGGTGCGCGGTTCTCCAGCCTGCTTCTTGATCTCGCGGCAGCCAGTCAGCTTCTGGCCCTGTTCTTTGCCATGTGCATCGCGATCCTCTTGGGCATGGGCATGCCGACGACCGCCGCCTATGCGGTTGCAGCATCCGTGGTTGCGCCGGGCCTGGTGCAGCTCGGCATTCCGACGCTGACGGCACATTTCTTCGTCTTTTATTTCGCCGTTCTTTCGGCAATTACCCCACCGGTGGCGCTGGCGAGCTACGCGGCTGCGGGGATTTCCGGCGCGAACCCGATGGCAACCTCTGTTACCTCGTTCAAGTTCGGGCTGGCTGCGTTCATCGTGCCGTTCATGTTCTTTTACAATTCGGCAATTCTCATGGACGGCGATGCCATCGACATCATGCGCGCCGGTGGAACGGCGATCGTGGGCGTGTTCCTGCTGAGTTCGGGCGTCCAGGGCTGGTTCCTCGGCAAGGTTGCAGCGTCTTATCTGCGACTGGGTCTGGCCGCGTCCGCCCTCCTGATGATCGAAGGTGGTCTCTGGACCGATCTGGCAGGCCTGTCCGTCGCAGCTGCGGTCTTCGCCGTGCAGCGCCTCGTCCAGCCGAAACCGGGTGACGGCATACCCGTGCGTGGAGCGGATTGAGGTTCGCCTTCAGGCTCTTAGACTGATACTCGATCGAATTTCTCGGCTCTCCAAAGGGAGCTGTAGGGCGTGTTTTTCGCCTTTGTTTTTCCCAGTTCGGAACCGACAAGGCAACAGCACGCAGCAAATGTTTTCGTAAAGCCCAATGTGCAAGCTTCTGTTCAGCAATCCTAGAACCGCATTTCGATTACGCGTTCGTCAGCGCGAACTTTTGACTTGCTTTATTGATAAGAATTTTTTTATCATTAGGAATGCCTTATGAAGATGAGCTCAAATCCCTTGCAAACCCGATCCGGCAGAGCGTGATAGATGAGCTGGCACGGCAGCCGATGTCCGTGCGTGAACTGACGTCGAGAATTGGCGTATCGCAACCCGTCATGTCACAGCATCTCAAGGTCCTGAAGGAAACCGGTCTCATCTCCGCGCGTGCGGAAGGGACCCGGAATATCTACTGCATCAACAAGGTCAAGCTGGACGAAATCCGGGCGTTCTGGACTGCGCACTGGTCAAATCTGTTGGCTTCAATTGACGAAAAAGGAGAGTAGTCCGATGTCTCTCGATCCGGTCAAAGTCGTTTCCAAGATCAACCGAAGCCCGAGTCAAACCTTCGATGCCTTCATGTCCAAGGCCTCGCACTGGTGGCCGCTGGACACGCATTCGGTCAGCCCGTATCTGGGTGAGCCTGCGCCGGACACTGTTGTGATCGAGCGATACGAAGGGGGAAAGATCTTCGAGATTTCTGCGAAGGGTGACCAAAGGATCTGGGGTACCATCCTGGACTACCAGGAAGGCAAGTATGTCGCTTTCAGTTGGCATCCCGGTTCGACGGAAAACGAAGCAACGAAAGTCTCTGTCGAGTTCGAGCTTGCAGATGATGGCAACACGCTCGTCACGCTGGTTCACAGCGGCTGGGAAGTGCGTGGAGACAAAGCCGCAGACATCAGGGGAAACTATCAGGCAGGTTGGACCGACATCATTCAAAGCCGTTTCACGAACTTCACGAACTCACTGTAACGTTGCTTGATCAAACGGCTTTCAGCGTTGCAAGCATGCAGTCAGCTGTTCACATGACACTTTTTGGCCTGCGGGAAAAGGCACCTTCGGGTGGAACGGCGCAGTCCGCCGGTCAAATGTTCAACTGCATCGTTGCCTTGGTTCTGTCCATCGCGACAAGTGTCCGGAACTTTCGAATGCTTCTGTTGGGAAAGAACAGGCGCTGCGTGAGCGCTTCGTATTCCGACATGTCCCCGACGATCACGATCAGTATGAAGTCGCATTCTCCCGTGACGTAGTAGCACTGCTGGACTTCCGGAGCTTCGTGAAAGCGCTGCTTGATTTCGTCGATCCTGCCGCCGGTTTCTTCTCTCAGTTCCACCTCCACGACAATGGTCAGGGGAAGTCCAACAGCCTTTGGGGCAATATGGGCAACCTGTGTGGAGATGATGCCGTCCTGTTCCATCCGTTTGATCCTTCGCTGCACGGCGGCCGTCGACAGGTTCACGGCCTCGCCGATCTGCCTCTGCGGCACGGTACAGTCTTCCTGCAGGATCCTGAGAATCGCGCGATCAAAGCTATCGAGCTCGTTCGATAAAATGTCTTGCTTCATGGTGTTATCTCGCAAAAATTTCTCACTATTTAGCAAAATATGGATGCCAATTCTCGACAAAGATGAAGCATTTTTGCTGAGAATTGCAAAAAGGCGCATCCATGTTCGAAATGTTTGAAAATGCAAAGATTGATTTGTTGGCCGGCGAACCCGCCTTCGGGTCCTCTATCAACAAGACCCTGCCTGCCGGCCGCTTTGATCAGGCTCATGCCTTGATCACGGCCTGGGACGGATATGAACCGACACCCCTTGTCGATCTTCCGGGGCTGGCGCGACAGTTGAACCTGAGGGCAATCCACTACAAGGATGAAGGCCCCCGGTTTGGTCTTGGAAGTTTTAAGGCATTGGGCGGCGCATATGCCGTCTTGCGCAGCCTTCAACGCGCCCTGACGGAGACAGAGGGGCGGGATGTCTCGGTCGATGAGATCCAGGGTGGGGCCTTTTCATCGCTGATCGGGAATATGATGATCGTTTCGGCGACTGACGGCAATCATGGGCGGTCAGTGGCCTGGGGCGCGGCGCGTTTCGGGGCAAAGTGCCGGATTTACATCCACGCAGAGGTCAGCCGGTTCCGTGCCGCAGCCTTGCAGGACCTCGGGGCGGAGGTGATCAGGGTGGATGGCGACTATGACGCTGCGGTCGCTCGGACACGTGTAGACGCCGAGGAATTCGGCTGGAGCATTGTGTCAGACACATCCTGGCCGGGATATTCCGAGGCTCCGCTCGACGTCATGGCCGGTTATGGTGTGATGGCACGAGAGATTGTACAGGCGTTGCCGCTGCCGCCGACCCATGTCTTTCTTCAGGGCGGTGTCGGCGGTCTCGCAGCAGCGACCATAGCGTCGTTCTCTCAGGATTGGGGAGCAGACGCGCCAAGGAACGTCGTTGTTGAACCCGATCTGGCGCCCTGCCTGTTGGCGAGTGCGAAAGCAGGTGCGCCGACGCCGGTTCGTGTCGAAAAGGAAACGGTCATGGCCGGACTGTCTTGCGGGGAGCCTTCCCAACTGGCCTGGACCGTTCTTGAGCAATCCGTTTCCGGCTTCATGACCATACCTGATGGTCTGGTTGCACCGGCCCTGCGCCTGCTTGCAATGGGTCAAACGGGAGACCAATGTATCGAAGCAGGCGAAAGTGCGGTCGCGGGTCTGATCGGACTGATATGCGGAGCGAAAAATCGAACACTGCGTGACAAGCTTGGACTGAATGCGCAGTCGCGTGTCCTCGTCATCGGGTCCGAAGGCGTCACGGACCCGGAGGTGTTCGGTGCCCTTATCGCCGGACACGAATGATTCGAAACCGCTCTATGCGCTCCTGCGGACTTGCCCGACAAGTATCGACCAATCCATGCCGAGCGCTGCATATACTCCAGCCGCCTCGGGGCTCGCATTATCCGCCAGGATTTCAACCATGAGGCTTGCTCCATCCGCGACGACGACACCGGCCTGCGTCAATCGGACAAGAGCGGTCTCGCGCTTGGTTGTGTTGAAGGTTCCACTCGCATCTACCGCCACATAGGAATCGAACCCTTCGCGCACCGCGCGCATCGCCGGAAAAGCGGCACAAACCTCCAGCGAAACACCGGCAAAGATCAGTTTGCTGCGGCCGGTTGCTCGAATGGCCTCTTCGACCCGCTTGTCGTCCCAGGCGTTCACACTTGTCCGGTCTATGAATGCGTGTTCGGGCAAGGCGTCCGCAAGTTCCGGGAAGGCCGGTCCCCACAGCGTTTCTGCAGACGTTGTCGTGGTCACGATCGGCAGATCAAGGGCCCTTGCGGCCTTGGCCAATCCGACAACATTGTGCTTCAGCTCCGCGATGGAATAGTCGCGGATTCCGGTCATCAGACCTACCTGGTGATCGACAAGCACCACGGCGGCATTGTCACGCGTCAACGGTTCCGGGTTGTGAGAGTTGGTCATTGAATTCTCCTTTCTGGTTCGGTTTTCAGTCAATTGATCCAAGCCGGCCCGCTCGATAGTCGGCTTCAGCCGCGTCGAGTTCAGCCATGCTGCCCATTGCAAACGGCCCCCTTTGGACGAATGCTTCGCGTAGAGGATTTCCGCTGAAGAGAACGACATGCGCGCCAAGCTCCGACGCAATGCTGATGTCCGATATGCCCTCCAGTGCGACAGCCTTACCTGACTGCAAAGCGGTCGAGGTTCCGTTCCAGGAAACGGCGGCGGAACCCTCAATGGAGAGAATCCAGGCGTGCTGATTGCTTGCGCCCTCGTGCAGGAACCTCCCTCCAGCGCGTAGGTTGATATCGAGCAGGGTCAGAGGGATGTCCGGTGCACGCGCACCTGTGACACCATTGCTCTCACCGAGAACAAGCCGAGCCTCAGCTCGCTCACCGGAAACGCGCGGAATATCCTTCGCAGGAAGGTGAAATGCTGTCGGCGGATCATGCCGGTGTTTTTGGGGCAGATTGACAAAGACCTGCAGTGCGTGCGTTCTCGCTCCAGGGCGCGGCTCTTCGTTGTGGATTGCCCCGCGTGCGGCCTTGAACCAGTAGAGGTCGCCGGCTGCCAGATCGACATCGTTGCCGAGGGAGTCGCGATTGCGGAACGCGCCTTCGCTGTCTTCGAACATCACGGTCACTGCCGACAGTCCGGCATGGGCATGCGTTCCGAAAGTGGGCTCTGTCATGACGAAATGGTCCACCATGATCAGAGGATCCATAAGCCCCGAAAAATCGCTGTGAATGTAGCTCCTGGCCGAGAACCCATCGCCCAGAGCGATCCGCCTGCCGGCACTAGGAGCCGGTCTCCGAAAGGGCTGGACTGTCGATTTCTTGACAACTTGCTTGTCCATGTCGGTTTCCTCATTTTCTGAGTATTGAGAATAAGGTCAGGACAATTCTTTGAAAATCAGCCATTATCAGAACCTATTGTTCTATTGATGGAACAGTAGGAGGGTTGCGGAATGGATTTGAATGATGCGTTCTATTTCGTTCAGGTCGTCGAGAAGGGCGGCTTTTCCGCCGCCTCTCGCGTGCTGAACGTTCCCAAGTCAAGGCTCAGCCGCAGGGTCAGGCAACTTGAGGAT
Organism: Roseibium sp.; assembly: GCF_965229775.1. GTDB lineage: Bacteria > Pseudomonadota > Alphaproteobacteria > Rhizobiales > Stappiaceae > Roseibium. The sequence goes on along the minus strand of NZ_OZ245929.1, from coordinate 163,264 downwards.
GATCTGGGCGTGCGCTTGCTGCAGCGCACGTCGCGCGTCGTGACCACGACGGAACTTGGTGAGGAATACTATCGCCTTGCACAGGACGCGCTGGGCCGTTTTGAGGCTGCCGAAACCGTCATACGCCGCAGGACCAACAGTATCGAAGGCGTCGTGACCCTCTCCTGTTCCGTGGGGATGGCCCAGTTTGCGCTTGATCGGATTCTGCCTCGTTTCCTGCAGGACAATCCCCGGGTCACGTTGGTGCAACAGGCCTCGAACCAGATGGATGATCTGGTGAAGGGAGGCATCGATGTTGCAATCAGGGGGCATGTGGAAAAATTGCCGGACTCGAGCTTGATCCAGGTGCGGTTGGCGCACGTCGAGTGGCACCTTTTCTGTTCGCCCGAGTATCTCGTAAATCTGGGCCGGACGGATGAGCCGGCTACGCTGGCACACCATCCAGCGCTGGTTCTTGGCCGGCAGAGAGAAACGCACCAATGGCTGCTTGCGGACCGTGAAGGGCAAACTGCTTCCGTGCCATGTCGGGTTCGAATGGCAAGCGACGACATGACGACCCTCAAACGCGCGGCGGCACTTTCCCTCGGTGTCGTTGCCTTGCCGTCCTACGTCTGCCGACCCGAGCTGGATGCCGGTTCCCTCGTTCGTGTCTTGCCGAACTGGACAGCAGGCCGCCCGCAGATCAGCTTGCTGATGGCCTCCCGGCGGGGCCTCTTGCCCGCGTTTGAAGCATTCCTTGATTTCCTCAAACGGGAATTGCCTCCCGTACTTTCAGGTGACGCATCCGAAAATCGCAAAGCAGAAAATTCCCGTGGCGGCTTTGTCCCGTATTGACGAGGGACACCTTCCGTCCGAAGCGGCCGACGCGGCCCTGATCACCGGAAGAATGAGAAGAAGGGAACACCTAAACTGCGAAGGCATTTCAACTCGAGCCAGGGGGTATCGGCGGAGGTACATATCGTCTCTTTTGTTTTGACGAAGTGGGTGCCATCGGCTAGAGAACGTGCATTCTCAGGGCGAGTTGATATTGCAATCAATGGATGTATCTCGTGGGCGCGGCCCTCATAAGGTAGGCCAGCAGAATCCGGTAAAATTCCGGTGGCCTGCGTTGGTCCGGCTACTTCAACGCTCTGGGATTTCGTGATTTAAAAGGATCAAGAGCAGTGGCAAAATCCCCTAGATTTGCGTTCATCAAGGCGCGCTGGCATGCCGAGATTGTCGATCAGGCGCTTGCTGGATTCCAGAGTAGACTCGGTGAATTTGACGCGAATGCGGAGATTTCGGTGTTTGACGTTCCAGGCGCGTTCGAAATGCCGTTGCTTGCTCAAAAGCTGGCGGAAACCGGTAACTATGATGCAATTGCAGCGGCCGCCCTGGTGGTCGACGGTGGTATTTACAGACATGATTTTGTCGCCCAATCCGTCGTGTCTGGTCTCCTTGAAGTCGGATTGAAAACTGGCGTTCCCGTTCTGTCGGTGTCTCTGACGCCGCACAACTTTCAGCCGACCGACGATCACATCAAGTTCTTTTCGGAGCACTTTGTCAAAAAGGGGCGCGAAGCGGCGGACGCAGCCCTTGCTGTTGCCACGCTCTATCGGGATCTGGACGCTCCTGCGGCATAGGCCGGGAAGCGGCCCGGGTGCAGGACGTCAGGACATGATCAAGCCGCCGTCCACATTGATCGTCTGACCGGTTATGTAGGCGGCGTCTTCGCTTGCAAGGAATGCCACCAGGCCGGCCACGTCACTTCCTTCGCCCGCGCGCTTCATGGGAATATTGTTCTGCACCCAGCTTTCCATCAACTCGCCGGGCCCGAAATCGCCGAGCATCTGACCCCAGACCCGATCATTGTAGTCCCACATCTCCGTCTTGATGATGCCGGGGCAGATGGCGTTGACCGTGATGTCCTCGAGAGCAACCTCCTTGGCGAGGCTTTGGGTCAAACCCATGACGCCGAATTTGGAAGCCGCATAGTGCGGTGTGTAGATGAACCCGTCGCGAGCCTGTCCCGACGCGGTGTTGATCAATCGACCGCCACGACCTGATGCACGCATCTGACGAATGGCTTCCTGGCAACACAGGAATACACCCTTGGTGTTTACCTCCATCGTCGCGTCCCAGTCTTTCTCGCTCAGGTCCTCGATCCTGGCGATTGTGATGATGCCCGCGTTTTGCACCGACACGTCAACTCCGCCGAATTCGTTCTTGGCAAAATCGTAGAGATCCGTGACCTGCGCCTTGTCGGTCACGTTGCAGACAAACCCGCGAGTTTTCGGACCGAGTTTGGTTGCTGCGTCCATCACCTGCTCCTCGACCGAAGCGATGACAACGTTTGCGCCCTCGGAAACGAAACGTTCGGCCATCGAATAGCCGATCCCCTTGTTGCCGCCGGTGATAACAACGCATTTGCCTGCAAATCTGTCCATCAATACTACTCCGATTGGATTTGGTCATGGACATCTGAGACGAGACGCCCGGCTGTGAATTTGTCTGTAACGAGAAGATCGATGATGCCGGCCTTCAATGCGCCCTGAATTGCACGCGTCTTTGATTGTCCGCCGGCCAGCGCAATCACCCTGTCGATCCGGGCGAGTTCGGCCAGCGTCATGCCAATGACACGCTCGTCGAGAGGCGTTTTCACGGGGTTCCCGTCAATGTCAAAAAACCGCAGGCTGACGTCACCAACACCGCCGGCTTCCTTTACTGCTGCGAGCTCTCGGGTGGAAAACACGTTGCCGCTGCGTGCCAACATGCTGGACGGCTCTATTGCTCCGATCCCGACGATCGCCAGCGTGACTTTCTCGAACAAATCCATGGTTTCGCGCACATAAGCGTCACCCGAAAGAACCAGTTTGGCTTCCCTTGATTGCGCGACACCCGGAGCGCTCAACAAAAATGCTTCTGCTCCCGTGAGCCTGGCCAGGCGAGTGGTCAGTTGATTGGCGTGGATCTGGACTGTCGGGTCCCCCATGCCTCCGAGTGTTTGCACGACAAACTTGGCCTTGCCGGATTTCATCGGATGAATGTTGTCCACCATCTTCAAAATGGTTTCGGACCAACTTGAAACTCCTATGATTTCGCCAGGCTGAAGGGTCGCCTCGACAAAGTGCGCGGCAGCTTCTCCAATTCGCGCCATGATCGCTCCGTCCCGATCTTCCGAACACTCAACGACAATCGCCTCGGACAAGTCGTATTTGTCGCGCAGGGCTGCCTCCAGATCTGCGTAGGTGCCGGACGGAGCCACCACCGTTGTTCTGACGATCTCTTCTTCCTGTGCACGTTTCAGCATTCGCGAAATGGTCGCCTGCGAGATCCTCAGGTGTTTGGCGATATCGGCCTGACGCTGATTTTCCACGTGATACATCTGGGCAACGCGCGCAATCATTCGAAGTTCGTTAAGCCGGGACATTCGGAGGACCTTTTGAGGACTAGCAGTGAATAAAAATTCACTACAGGCTGAGTGTGGTGCGTGCAATGGCGTCTCGCCAATCAGCGCGCAAATCTGTCCTTTCTTCGTCGGGAATGCTTGCTTCGATGGGAACGTCATGAGAAATAACGCTTCTCAAGGCATCCAGATCGGGCCAGAAACCGTATGCAAGGCCCGCCAGATAAGCTGCTCCCAGGGCTGACGTTTCGGAGTTTCTGCAAGGTGTTACGGGGTGTGCAAGAAAGTCGGCCACCAATTGCATCAGGAAGCCATTTTCGCTCGGGCCTCCATCGACAAAAAGCCTGCCCACCTTCATTCCGGACCCTGTAATGACATCCAGGATATCAGCAACCTGTTGCGCCAGGCTGTCAGCCGCAGCCCTGGCGACATGGGCAGGCTCGGTTACAAAAGACAGGCCGGAGATCAACGCGCGCGCCTGTGCGCTCCAATGAGGCGCACCGAGACCAACATGCGCAGGCACCAGGCACACGCCATTGGCGTTTTCGACCGTTTCTGCCAGATCAAGCAGATCATCCACGTTCTGAAGGCCCAGGATCTTTGCAGTCCAGGGAAACACTGACGCGCTCACCAGAATGTTGCCTTCAAGGGCATAGGTTGTCTGTCCTTTGAGGGACCAGGCGATCGTTGTCGTCAGCCCGCCGGGCGGTAAAACAAATTCCGGAATTGTGGTCATGATCGACGAACCCGTGCCGAAGGTGACCTTGCCATCGCCGTTTTCGAATGCCCCGTGACCAAACAGGGCCGCATGTGAATCGCCGATCGCAGATGAAATAGGAACACCCTCGGGCAGAACCCCTGTATTCCGCGTTTCACCAAAGATATGTGCGGAATCGTGGACTTCGGGAAGCGCAGCCGGATCGACTCCGAACAAGCGGCAAAGGCTGTCGTCCCATCTTCCCGAAGCAAGATTGAACAGTTGTGTGCGCGCTGCATTTGAACGGTCCGTGGCATGCACGCGTCCACCCGACAACTGCCAGATCAGCCAACTGTCCACTGTTCCGACGCAGATGTCGTCAGTGCCTGCGCCGTGATGCGCGAGCAACCAGGCGATCTTCGTTGGTGGAAACAAGGGATCAAGCGGCAAGCCCGTGCGCGCAATGACGTCAGGTTCATGCCCTGCCGCCTTCAGGTCGGCGCATGCTGCCGCTGTCCTGCGGCATTGCCACGTCAAAACCGGTCCAAGGGGCTCACCCGTCTTCCGGTCCCAGATCAGCACCGACTCGCGCTGGTTGGAGATTCCAAGTGCGCATACGTCCGCGTCCGGTGCCTTGCGGAGGCAATCCGCGATCGCGCCCTGAGTTGCTGTCCAGATCGCCATGGGATCCTGTTGCACCCATCCCGATCGGGGATGCTCAATGGGGACCGGTGCACTGGCTGAGGCGACGATCTCCCCTGTTTGCGAAACAAGCACGGCCTTGGAGTTCGTCGTACCTTCGTCAATCGCAAGAACGACACTGCGCGACACGATCTATCCTTTGCGCCTCAGTAGGTTAGCTGTACTTCCGGCGATGCCGTCCGGCGACATACCGAATTCTTCCAGAAGAAAGTTTGCTGAACCTGTCGGAGCAAAGACACCCGGCACGCCCAATCGTTTCATTGGGACCGGACATTCGTCCACGACAACTTCTGCAACGGCACTTCCAAGACCGCCATAAACCGTGTGCTCTTCGCATGTGACTATGGCACCTGTCTCTTCTGCAGCCTTGACGATGGCTTGCGTGTCTATCGGGCGGACCGTGGCCATATTGAGGACACGTGCCGATATCCCCTGTGATTGGAGCATTTCCGCCGCGATCATCGCTCGAAAGGTCAAAGTCCCGTTGGCGATGATGGTCACGTCGGCCCCCTCGCGCAAGACGTTGGCTTGCCCTGGACTGAAGACGTGGTCTTCAGGAAACAGGTCCGGTACACCAACCCGGCTCAAGCGCAGAAAGAGTCCCCCTTGGTAACTTGCAGCCCACTTGATGGCGGCTGCTGTCTCGTTTCGGTCCGCCGGCGCAACAACAGGGACATTGGGCAGGGCCCGCACCCACGCAAAATCTTCAATCGAGTGATGAGTTGCACCAAGCTCGCCATAGGCAAGACCCGCGCTGATACCGACCAGTTTCACATTTGTTTCAGAATAGGCAACGTCGGCCTTGATCTGTTCAAGTGCGCGGCCGGTCAGAAATGGCGAAGCGGCGCAAACAAAGGGGATCTTCCCTCCATTGGCAAGTCCGGCACCGACGCCGACCATGTTCTGTTCGGCAATGCCGACATTGATCAGACGCTCCGGAAACTTGTCACGAAACCCTGCCAGCTTCGAAGACCCAACCGAATCGTTGCATACGGCAACAATTTGTTCGTTGGACGCACCCAGCTGTTCCAGCGTTCCCGCAAACGCATCGCGGCAGTCGTGTAACCTGGCTGTTTCGAAGGGTGCATTCATGGTGCTGCCTTTTCCAATTCAGCCATCGCCTGTTTGTACTGGACTTCATCAGGCACCTTGTGGTGCCAGGCCACGTTGTCGGACATGAACGAGACCCCAGATCCCTTGTTCGTGTGAGCAATGATGCATTTCGGTTTTGACGACACGATCGGCGGTGAATCGAGCGTCGAACAGATCTGATCCATATCGTGACCATCAATCTCGTCGACCGACCAGCCAAATGCTTCGAGCTTCGGCCGGAAAGGCGCAATGTCGTTGGTTTCTTCAAGACGCGCGCCTTGTTGCAGCCGGTTGTGATCAATGATCAAGGTCAGGTTCCCCAATTTGAAATGCGCCGCAGCCATGATCGCTTCCCAGTTCGACCCTTCTTGCATTTCGCCATCGCCGGTAATCACGAAAGTCCGCCAGGATGCTGTGCTCAGCTTTGCCGCCATTGCCATTCCAACAGCAATCGGCAGCCCATGCCCCAGCGGACCGGTGTTGGTTTCCACACCTGGAACTTTTGTGCGGTTCGGATGCCCGTTCAGCCTCGAATGAGGTTTCAGGAAAGTCGAAATTTCGTCTTTCCGAATGAAGCCTTTCTCTGCCAGAACGATGTACAGCGCGAGCGCTGTGTGGCCTTTGCTCAATACAAAGCGGTCGCGGTTTGCCGCCAACGGATCGTTCGGATCTACCGACATGACCTTGAAATACAGGGCCGTCAGCAGATCAATGACCGAGAGCTCACCTCCGATATGTCCCGCTCCCGCTTCAAAGACGGCTTTCAGGTCGCGTTGCCTGATGCGGTTTGCAATGATTTGAAGTTCCTGCGTGTTCATTGTCGATCCGTGTATAAAAATTCACACTTAAAAAAACATGCAAAATGAGCAAGTGTCAAGCGACCACGGCAAACCAATTGAGTTCAATGTGGATCGAGCGTTACTGCAAGAGCCGATTGACATCAGAAAAAGAAGAAGGTACGAAATAAATATCGCACATGAATAAATATGCGATACGGGAGGAGCAGAAGCACATGACGACGTCTACCGAGACGGAGACCAAGCCGAAACACTCGGACTTTTTTTCGCTCAGCGGGGCGACAGGGCCCTTGATCGGGCTATTGCTGTTGTGCGCGTTCCTGTCCGTTGCAACCGACTCGTTTCTTTCCTTCAGAAACTTTCTGAACATTGCCGATCAGATCACGGTCCTCGGCATAATGGCCGTAGGAATGACCTTCGTCATTCTGATCGGCGGCATCGACCTGTCGGTCGGATCGATCCTGGCCTTGTCCATGATGGTTCTCGGTTATCTCAACGTCGAGGCCGGCATGCCCATGAGCGTTGCGATCACCGGTGCTTTGCTGGCGTCGGCAATCGCGGGCGCAGCGTCAGGGTTGCTCATTACCGAATTCAAAGTTCCTGCGTTCATTGCGACATTGGCGATGATGTCGATCGCACGCGGGCTTGCGAACATGATCACCAACGGATCTCAGATCATCGGGTTTCCCACCTGGTTCAACCTTGGCGCCATCATTCGTCACTTCGGATTTTTGACCGTCACTGTCGCGGTGATGCTCGTTGTCTTCATCGTTGCCATCCTCTTTCTCCGCTTTCGAGAAGAAGGCCGATCGCTCTACGCCATTGGCGGAAATCCCGAAGTGGCCAGACTTGCGGGCATCAACGTGCGGCTGACGACAGTCATGGTCTATGTTGTTTGCGCGGTTCTATCCGGACTGGCGGGAATACTGCTTGCCGCCCGCCTCGACTCGGTCCAGCCGAGTTCGGGTGTCGCCTATGAATTGGACGCAATTGCCGCGGTTGTGATTGGGGGCACCAGCCTTTCCGGAGGAACTGGGGGCGTGGTCGGAACGATCATAGGTGTTCTGATCATTGGCGTGCTGCGCAATGGCCTGAACCTGCTCAGCGTATCGCCGTTTCTTCAGGCCGTCATCATTGGGCTTGTCATCGTTTTGGCGGTAGCAGCGGAAACTTTCAAACACCGTGGTGCGCGATGAGAGCCGCTAATCCCGACCGCTCGTTTCAGCAGTCTTCATTGGTCCGATCGCTCGGGCCTTCAAGGGTCCAAAAAATGAAGAGGACCGTCAAACCAGGAGGAGATACCATGAGAACAAGTTTTAAGAGCCTAATTGTTGCGGCCGCGATGGTGGCAACGTCAGGCGCAGCCCTTGCCGAAGGCGTCGGCATCAAGAAGATCGGCCTCGCGGTGCCAAACCTCCAAGCCGACTTCTTCAATCAGATTAAGCTCGGTGTCGAGGGCTATGCAGGCAAGCTGGGCATTGAGGTCATCGTCGTTGATGCAAAGAACGACACCGCCACGCAAGTGAGCCAGGTTCAGGACTTGATCACCCAGGGAATTGACGCGTTTATCTACATTCCGGCCGGTGCTGCAGCCGCTGCCGTGCCGACGCGCTTGGCGCGCGCCGAAGGCATTCCCGTCATCAATGTTGACCGCGAACCTGAAGGCGCGCCGGGCGACACGGTGATTTATGGTGAAAACGTACTGTCCGCTTACCAGGTTTGCGACCACATCATTGGCCTGGCAGGCGGTGAAGGCAAAATGGTGGTGATTCACGGTCAGAAGGGCACAACGCCGGAAGTACAACGTTTTGAGGGCTGCAAGCGTGCCATCGATGAGAACCCGGGCGTGGAGCTGGTTGCCCAGCAGTGGAGCCAGCAGTGGTCGCCCGACGAGGGCTTCCAGATTGCCCAGAACATGTTGCAGGCCAATCCTGACATCAAGATCATTTTCGGCCAGGCCGACGGTCTTGCCATGGGTGCGGCCAAGGCAGTCGAGGTGGCAGGTTTGGCCGATCAGGTCATCATCGGCGGCTATGACGGCGACGGGGCCGCACTGGAATCGCTCGTGGCTTGCGACACGCCTTTCATCGTAACGGCGACGCAAAGCACGCAGGCCATGGGGGTTTTGGCAGTCAATTCGGCCATCGCTGTTGCCAATGATGCTTCCGTTCCGGCGCGCCAGATCCCGAATGCCGTGCTGACAACGTGCGACGACGCGGCCAAATTCGTCGAGAAGCACCCCTGAGTTGACAAAATAACCGAAAGCGCCATGACAATGCCGTCAGACATGTCCACGCCACTCCTGTCGCTTAGGAATGTGCGAAAGTCCTTCGGGCCGATCGAAGTCCTGCACGGGATCGATCTGGACATCAAAGCCGGTGAGGTCGTGGCGCTTTTGGGTGAAAACGGCGCAGGAAAGTCGACGGTTTCGAACATCATCTCCGGAACGATCCTCCCCAGCTCCGGTGAAATGAAATGGCAAGGCGCGCCGTTTGCGCCCGCCAGCCCGCGCGAAGCGATCGATGCCGGCGTCAGCATGATCCATCAGGAACTTTTGCTGCTTCCGCATCTTTCGATCGCTGAAAATCTTTTTGTCGGCCGCTATCTCAAGAAGGCTGGATTTGTGGACCGCAAAGCGATGGAAGAGCGAGCGCATTCAGGTCTGCAGCGTCTGGGTCTCGACATATCGCCACGGCGTCTCGTTCAAGGCCTTTCGACCGCCAACCAGCAATTGATCGAGATCGCGAAGGCGTTGACGCTGAATGCCAGGCTCCTGATCCTGGATGAGCCAACGGCTGCTCTGGGCAGCGAAGAAACCGCGAAACTGTTCGAGCAGATTGAGCGGCTGAAACAGGACGGTGTGGGTATCATCTACATTTCGCATCGGCTCGAAGAGATCAAGCAGATCGCTGACCGCATTGTGGTGATGCGGGATGGTTCGAAGGTGCAGGAATTCGAAAGCGCGGATGTGCCGGTTCGCACGATTGTTGAAGCCATGGTGGGGCGCAGCCTTGAGCGCATGTTTCCTCCGATCCCCGAGCCGCAGGATGAAATCGTGCTTGAAGTCCGCGACTTGTTTTCGGCGCAGGGCAGCTTCTCGGACATCAGCTTCAATGTTGCTCGCGGCGAAATATTCGGTATCGCCGGACTGGTGGGGGCGGGCCGCACCGAGCTTGCGAGGGCGATAGTGGGGATCGACCCGGTTTCCAAGGGGAAGGTCCTGCTCGATGGCAAGGACATTTCTCCGCGAAAACCACAGGATGCCATCCGCAACGGGATCGTTCTGGTGCCCGAAGACCGGAAGCAGCAGGGTCTCGTACTGCCACATTCCATCGCAGAGAATTTCGCGTATTCGAACATGAACCAGGTCGCGAAGAAGGGCTGGGTGACAAGAAAACGGACCCGGGCCTTCGCCGACGGCGGAATACTGAAGTTTGGCGTAAAAGGAAAAAGCCACCAGAACGCCGACGAACTATCAGGGGGGAACCAGCAGAAAGTCGTGATCGCCAAGTGGCTCGCCCGCAATCCGCGTGTCGTCGTGCTGGATGAACCGACACGAGGGATCGACGTCGGTGCACGCTCTTCGATTTACGACATCATCGTTGGCCTTGCCCAGGAAGGGGTATCGGTCATCGTGATCAGTTCCGATCTGGAAGAGGTGCTCGGTGTATCCAATCGCGTAATGGTCATGGCGCAAGGCAGGCTTTCCGGAATACTGAAACGAGAGGAGGCAAACGACGTTTCAGTCATGGAACTTGCAACAATGTGAAATTTGGGCAGCGAAGAATTTGAGGACCTGTCATGTCGACTAAGAACCTGAATGCCCCGGCGTTGTTCGATCTCTCTGATCGCACCGCACTTGTAACCGGTGCCGGCAGCGGTATCGGCCAGAGAATAGCACTTGGCCTGGCGCAGTGCGGAGCCGATGTGGCGCTGGTGGACCGTCGTTCTGATGGCGGCCTTCAGGAAACCGCAGAACTCATTGCATCCGCGAAACGAAAGTCCCTGCAAATCACTGCGGATGTGACATCTGCTGCGGACATGGCCAATGCCGTGAGCCGCACCGAAGCGGAACTCGGACCGCTGCGCTTGGCGCTCAATGCTGCCGGCATCGCCAATGCCGATGCATGCGAAGACATGAGCGAAGAGCAGTACCAAACGTTGATGGACATCAACATGAAAGGTGTTTGGCTGTCTTGCCAGGCCGAAGCGCGCGCCATGCTTTCTCATGGACAGGGTGGGTCCATTGTGAACATCGCTTCAATGTCAGGCGTGATCGTGAACCGGGGATTGATGCAGGTGCATTACAACGCCTCGAAGGCAGGCGTCATTCACATGTCGAAATCCATGGCAATGGAATGGGTCGATCGTGGCATTCGTGTAAACTCGATTTCTCCTGGCTACACAGCCACACCAATGAACACGCGCCCCGAAATGGTGCACCAGACCAAGGACTTCGAGAGCCAGACTCCCATGCAGAGGATGGCGGATGTCAATGAAATGGTGGGACCGGCTGTCTTTCTGCTGTCGGATGCCGCTTCGTACTGTACAGGCGTGGATCTTCTCGTTGATGGTGGATTTTGCTGCTGGTAGGGTCTGCGTTCCTTGGACCCACGACGGTTTTGGTCAATGCTTGTGACGCGCGCCAACTCCGGCAGAACAGTCCTCTATACGCTTCCGTCCCTGAGCGACGAGAAATAGGTATCGTCACCGATCTGTCCCCCCTTGAGGGCGATTTCGATCTTATGGCCGTTTTCAAGGTGTCCATGACACACCGGCGATCCGGGTGTTGCCGCCAGGGGGTAGCGTAAAGTCAGCGCATAGATCCCGAGTTCGCTCAAGGCATGGCTTGATGTGTCGCCACCTGCGACGACGACCCTCTTCAGGTCGTGCAACTGCTGAAGCTTCGCAAGGAGACGTCCGAGCGTCTGACCGACACGGTCCTGATCACCTGCCATGGTTTCCGGTTCAGTGCCTTGGGCCCCTTTCGCCGTGTAGAGCAAGGGACTTGATCCTTCAGACAAGATGGCGGAGCCGAGGTTAAGCACGCGCTCATATTCTTCTTCCAACCCCACCCCGCTCACGAGAGAGGCATAGTCAACCTGAACGCCTTTAAATCCGCGCTGCAGAGCATGATCTATTTGCCTGCCGGTTGTTGGCGAGCAACTTCCCGAAACAACCGCAATGCGGGAGTGGGCTTCCAGCGGTTGAAAGCTTGGCCTGGACAGAATTTTCCCTGATCTCTCCCATGCGTGCAGCAGTGCGTATTCAACACCCGAAGACCCGATAACGAATGGGCCGAGCCTGGAAGCGTTTGCATTCAGAAATTCGCCGGCAGCCTGCTGCGACGCATGATCGAACACGTCGAGCAACAGTGACACATTCGGCGGTTGACCCTCACCGGTCGAAAGGCGGTTTGCGAGACCCGGCAGATCCTCCGGTGAAACGCTTGCAATCGGAAGGGGTGTTTGTTTTTCGAGATGCTTCACGAGATCGGCTTCATTCATCGGCGTGGCCGGGTGCCTGCTCATCACCGGGTGCCGGTCAATGCGATAGATCTTGTTTTGGTAAGCGGCGAAAAGGTTGCCGAAAAACGTGTATCGGCGCAGTTGCGGAGCGCCGACGACGATCGCCGTCCGTTCCTGACCGAAGACCGTCAAGCCGAGTTCGAGTGCGCGCCCGATCGATCCCTTGTCCGTTGCGCTGTCAAATGTCGAGCAGACCTTGTAGTGGCAAAAGCGGGCGCCGAGATCGCGTAGCCAGGAAAAGGAGGCGGGCATGGCTTCCGACATCCATTCCGGTGACTGGCTCCTGCTGGTTCCGGCAAGGCCAATGGCCTTGAATGCACTGAAACATTCCAGGCGGGACGGGTCGGGGATCGATGTGAACAGGACCGTTTCGACCCCGCCTGCCGACAGTGCCTCCATGACATCGGTCGAGCCGGTGAAGTCATCTCCGTAGTAGGACAGGAAAAAACCGCTACTCATGACCCGGAGCCGGGTTGTTGCTTATCTCCAAACATTGCCAATGCGTCGCGCAGCTCCCTGTGGCCGCGGGCAAAAACCTCGATCGGCATGCCGCTCAGAGATGCCTCGGCAGCCTGCCTCAGGCTCGCGACCCCGCCTTTCACCCCGCCGGGGTGGCCCATGATGCCGCCGCCGGCGCAGAAGATGAAATTCGTATGGCCGATCGCGTTCAAGGTGGCTTCCATCTGGACCGCGGTTTGTCCCGATGAGAAAACCGGCATGGCCTGGTATCCGGGTGAACCGGCCAACGGCTGGTTCAAAAGGCGGGCATTTTCCATCACGACTTCGTCCGGCTCCGTGAACTTGTTGGCGATCCCGTTGACGTGCAGGTGGTCTGCGCCTGCCAGTCGCCAGAGTTTCTGCCAGACCCTGAAATCTATACCGATGTCTGGAGACCGGGAATAGATGCCCCAGCCATTGCGATGGCAATGAAGCGGCAATTCGCAGTGCCTTCGCATCGCGCTCAGACCGACCAGTCCGAGCGAGAACAGGCTGACCATCACGCATGTGCCGCCGGCTTCACGCACGAGGTCTGCATTGCGCCGCATCTGGTCCAGTTCGTCGGTGATGTTGAACGCATACATGACCTTATTGCCGGTCCGGTTCGCATGGTCGTTCAGGACTGCCATGACCTTGGAAACCCGGTCTGGGAACGGGCAATATGGTCCGTTGGCCTGCAGCTCGTCATCCTTGATGAAGTCGATGCCACCCTCGACCAGGGTGCGAACGAGTTCGGCCGTTTCTTCAGGAGACAGTCCGACGCTCGGCTTGATGATCGTTCCGATCATCGGCCTGCCGCTCACACCTGCGAGTTCCAGGGTGCCCGTCTGGCCGAATGCGGGTCCGGGGTAAGCTGCGGCGAAGTCCTCCGGGAGCGAAACGTCAGTCAATCTGAGTGCCGACACTTCCGATAATTCAAACAGGTTGCCGGCAACCGTCGCCAGCAAGTTGGGCAAGGATGCGCCGAGATTGGCAAATGGCCAGGAGATTTCGATTTCACCGCGCCGGTAAGTGTCGGCACCTATCCGGCAGGGCAGGGATGGTGCGGTCCGGGCGGATGTCTCGGTGATCCTTTCGACACGTGCGCCTGAACGCTCTCTCAGGAGATCCGTCTCGCCAGGGACCTTCAGAAAGGTGCCCGACGACTGTTCACCGGCAATGACGCTTGCCGCACTGTCCAGCGACAGAGGCGTTTCCAACTCGTAGGTGGCGTGCAGCCTTTGCATTGGCTTCCTTTGCTCCCATTTCCATATTCATCGTCTTATCAACTTATCATACCAGTTGACAACATGATTTTCATATGTGTTAATCCGACCAGAAAATACTGGAGGAACCATGAAGATCGCGCTTATCGGTGCGGGAGGCAAAATGGGAGTGCGGCTTTCCCGCAACCTCAAGAACTCCCGGTACGACGTTTCTCACGTTGAGGTCAGCAGTGCGGGCAGGGACCGGCTGAAGGCCGAGGTTGGGGTCGATTGCGTTGACGCCGACACAGCTCTTGCGAGCGCCGAGGCAGTCATTCTGGCCGTGCCAGATACCGCGATCCGCGCAGTCGCGGCCGGACTGATCGACAAGATCGCTCCTGGAACGATCGTGATCGCGCTGGACGCTGCCGCGCCTTTCGCGGGGCATTTCCCCGAGCGGGAAGACGTTACCTATTTCGTGACGCATCCGTGCCACCCACCGATCTTCAACGACGAGACCGAAACGAACGCCAAACGGGATTTTTTTGGCGGGATTGCAGCCAAGCAGGCGATCGTCAGCGCATTGATGCAAGGCCCCGAAGAGCATTTTGCCGTTGGTGAAGAGATTGCGAAGACGATCTTCCAGCCGATTCTGCGATCTCACAGGGTCACCGTCGAACAGATGGCACTTCTGGAGCCGGGTCTCTCAGAGACGGTGTGCGCCACCTTGCTGGTCATCATGAAGGAAGCCATGGACGAGGTCGTTCGTCAGGGCGTTGATCGCGACGCTGCCCGGGACTTTTTGCTCGGCCATCTCAATGTCCTCGGCGCTGTCGTCATGGAAGAAGTCGACGGCGTCTTTTCCGACGCCTGCAACAAGGCGATCACAAACGGCAAGACGCGCCTCATGCGCAGTGACTGGATCGGCGTGTTCCGCCCGGAAGAAATCAAGGAGAGCATCCGGCAGATCACCTGATCGGGATGGCCGGATGCGTCAAGGATCCGGATTGCCCCGACCTGCACCGCGCACGCCCGGGAGGAGCTGGTGGTGCGCAAACTGGTACCAAATCATCTTGGGAGGAAAATCATGACTATTACCCGCAGAACCCTGCTCGCGGGAGCGGCACTCGCCGCGACCTTGCTGGCTCCGGCCCATGCATCGGCGAAAGACCTGATCGCGATCATTACGCCCTCGCACGACAACCCGTTCTTCAAGGCGGAAGCCGAGGGCGCCCAAAAGCGCGCGGAAGCGCTTGGCTATGAAACGCTCGTGCTCGTGCACGATGATGATCCGAACAAGCAGAACCAGCTGTTCGATACGGCCATCGCCAGGGGAGCGAAGGCGATCATTCTCGACAACGCCGGGGCTGACGCCACCGTTGCTCCCGTCAAGCGGGCCAAGGAAGCCGGAATTCCCTCGTTTCTGATCGACCGCGAGATCAAGGAAACCGGGATTGCCGTTTCCCAGATCGTTTCCAACAATTACCAGGGTGCTCAGCTCGGAGCCGAAGAATTCGTCCGGCTTATGGGCGAGGAAGGGAAATATGCCGAGTTGCTTGGCCGCGAAGCCGATACCAATGCCGGTATCCGGTCCGCCGGATACCACGACGTGATCGACCAGTATCCGGATCTGGAAATGGTTGCCCAGCAATCGGCCAACTGGAGCCAGACCGAGGCCTACGAAAAGATGGAGACGATCCTGCAGGCCAATCCGGAGATCAAAGGTGTCATTTCAGGCAACGACACGATGGCAATGGGAGCCTGGGCCGCGCTGAAGGCTGCGGGCCGCACCGATGTCATTGTCGTGGGGTTCGATGGCAGCAATGATGTGCGCGACTCCATCCTGGAAGGAGGCATCAAGGCCACTGTCCTGCAGCCTGCCTACCGCCAGGCGGAGATCGCGGTCGAGCAGGCTGATCAGTACCTCAAGACAGGATCGACCGGTCAGGACGAAAAGCAGTTGATGGACTGTATCCTGATCACCGCCTCCAATGCCGGCGACCTGGAAACCTTCTCGCTGAAGTAAGACCCGCGACGGCTGCGCCGGTTTCCGCCGCAGCCGTCCCAGGTTCCGGATACTTGCAGCGGCAACGCAGCATGCCGGAACTGAATTCCAGCAGGAGGTTTTGAAGTGAAACGCGGCAGCACCGTCTCACTCTTTCTGGCGATCGCGTCCGTTCTCGGCCTGGGTGGATGCAAACTCGAACGAAACGATATCGCTTCGGAAGGATCGTCGCAGCAGGTCGTCTCGGGTTCGCAGGGCGGAGACATGACCGCGCTTGTCGAGGGGATCTGGGAGAGCCAGGTGGTTCCGCACCTTCGGCAGACCGCAACAGACATGAAAGACCTCGCGGCTGCGATCGGGACCGACCTTGACAGTGCAGGGGAGGCGAGCGGATATCGTCCGTCCAGCGAGGGAAGCCCCTGGAATTTTGCAGTGCAGGTCCACGGGGTGATCGTGTCGGCCAAGACCGATACGCGCGCAGCGACCGCCGATGTGGATGTGAACGGGGACGGGGCCGCAGATGTGACCCTTCAGCTTGGTCCGGTGATCCGGGGTACGGCCCTGCGCGATATCCTGCCATTTGTCGATTTCTCGTCCTTCACCGACCAGATCGAGTTCGCCCAGTTGTCGCGATCCCTGAACACGCGCGCCTACGAGACTGTTCTGAAGGACCTTCCGCGCGATGCTCTTGCAGGACAAACGGTCGATGCGATCGGGGCGTTCACCGAGCGCGGCAAGGGACCGCCCTATCTTGTGACGCCGGTATCAATGAAGGTCGGCGGACAATGACGTCGGCACGACACGAAATCGGGCTTTCGGTACGCGGTGCCAACAAGGTCTATCCGGGCACCGTGGCGCTGAAGGATGTCAGCTTCGACGTACATCTGGGCGCCGTCAACGTTCTGGTCGGAGAGAACGGCGCAGGCAAGTCGACGCTGATGAAGGTCATTGCCGGTGTCGAACAGCTGACCTCCGGTGAGATCCTGATGGAAGGCGAGATCAAGGTTTTTCCGGATACGCGCGCAGCGGCGGCCGATGGCATCGGCATCGTCTTTCAGGAACTGAACCTGTTTCCGAACATGACGGTCTCCGACAATATCTTCATCGCCCGTGAGAAGACCCGGGGCGGTGTCGACATCTGCGCTCAGAAGCAGAAGGAAGACGCCGCGGAGCTCATGAAACGGCTGGAGCACGATATCTCGCCCGATGCACTGGTGTCCGACCTGAGGATCGGCGAACAGCAGATCGTGGAGATTGCCAAGGCGCTCGCCCAGGATGCCCGCATCCTGATCATGGACGAGCCGACCTCCGCGCTGAGCGCGGCCGAAGTCGAGATTCTGTTCCGCGTCATCGAGGACCTGAAAAAGCGCGGTGTCGGTATTGTCTATATCTCGCACCGCCTCGAGGAGCTGATCAGGATCGGCGATTACATAACGGTTCTCAGGGACGGGGTGCGCACCGGCGCGCGCTCGATGGAGGGCGTGGATGTCCAGTGGATCGTGCAGAACATGATCGGTGCGGCCTCGAAGGATTTCGCGAAATCCGTCGAACATGAATTCGGAGAGCAGGTGTTCCGCTGCGAGGACATCTGCCTGACGGGGCGTACCGGGAAGCTCGTCGTCGATCACGTTTCCCTGTCCTTGCAGGCGGGGGAAATCGTCGGCATCTACGGATTGATGGGCGCAGGGCGTTCCGAGCTGTTCGAATGCATCATGGCACAGCATCCGACCTGCCGGGGGTCGTTCTTTGTCGACGACCGGTTGCTGGACGAACCGGATGTTGCCGGCCGCATCGCGCGCGGGCTGGCGCTTATCCCCGAAGACCGGAAATCGGAAGGCCTGATTCAGATGCTGCCGATCCGCGAGAACATGTCGCTGTCCAGTCTCGGCAAATTCGTGCGGCATATTCAGTTGAACCTTAGACGTGAACGTGAAGAGGTTGGCCGGTTCGTGAAAGATCTCGCGATCAAGATCGCCAGCATGGAAAACCCGGTAAGTTCGCTCTCCGGCGGCAACCAGCAGAAAGTCGTCATCGGCAAGGCCCTGATGACAGCACCCAAGGTGCTCCTCATGGACGAACCCAGCCGAGGCATCGACATTGGTGCAAAAGCCGAAGTGTTCCGGACGATGCGAAAGCTCGCCGCGGAAGGGCTCGGTATTCTTTTCGTCACGTCGGACCTGGAAGAGGTCATGTCCCTTTCAGACCGGATCATCGTCATGTCGAATGGCCGGATCACAGGGGAATTCGATGGGGGCAATGCATCCGAAGAACAGATAATAGCCGCGTCCGCGATCGGTCATGCCCCTGATCGTGTGCCAGGCCAGAAGAACGGGAGACCTCACGCATGACGTCGCTAACAGCAACTGAGCGCCAGGGCGCTGCGGGTGGTCAGTCCATGATACTGCTGCTCCTGAAGCTCCGTACCTTTATCGCGCTGATTGCCGTGTTTGCTTTTTTCTCTTTCGCGGCTCCGAATTTCCTGAGCGCCGCCAATTTCGTGATCATGTCCAAACATGTGGCGTTGAATGCGTTTCTGGCCATCGGGATGACCTTTGTCATTATCACCGGCGGCATCGACCTCTCGGTCGGATCGATCGTTGGCCTTTGCGGCATGGTCGCGGGCTACCTGATCCTGAACGGTGTGGATCTCGGGATCGGATATTCGCTTTATTTCAATCTCTTCGAAATCATCCTGATCACGCTGGCTGTCGGTGTCCTTGTCGGCGCGGTGAACGGGATGCTGATAACGCGGTTGAATGTTGCGCCGTTCATCGCGACGCTTGGAACGCTATACGTCGCGCGCGGTCTTGCTCTGCTGTCTTCCGACGGCGCCACGTTCCCGAACCTGGTTGGTAACGAAGCCTACGGTTCAACCGGGTTTTATCTTCTGGGGGCCGGCAGTTTCCTGGGTATCCCGATCTCGATCTGGCTGCTGATCGCCGTCGGCCTGTCGGCGGCCTATATCGCGGGAAGAACGCCCCTTGGGCGTCATATCTATGCCGTTGGAGGCAATGAAAAGGCAGCAGCGCTTTCCGGTGTGAAGATCAAGCGTGTAAAGATGTTCGTCTACATGTTCTCCGGATTTTGCGCGGCGATCGTCGGCCTGGTGATTTCTTCCCAGCTGGTCGCTTCCCATCCGGCGACGGGAGAAACCTTTGAACTCAACGCCATCGCGGCGGCTGTGCTTGGCGGGACGTCAATGTCCGGCGGGCGCGGGCGGATCGGCGGAACGATCGTCGGCGCATTCGTGATCGGTGTCCTGTCCGACGGGCTTGTCATGATGGGCGTCAGTTCTTTCTGGCAAACGGTCATCAAGGGTCTGGTGATCATTGCGGCTGTCGTGGTTGATCAGGCACAACAGAGACTGCAAGCGCGGGTCGCGCTGCAGCAACAGGCACTGGCGGCTTGAAGGGGAAGAAATGAAAAAGGGAGCTCTCATAGGGTGCGGATTCTTTGCCCAAAATCATCTGCATGCCTGGCAGGAATTGAGCGGCGTCGAGATTTCGGCCCTGTGTGACCGGGATACTGCCCGGCTCGGGGAAACGGCCGACAGGTTCAAGATCGAGCGCACCTACGCGGATGCCGCCGAGCTCCTGAATGCTGAGGAGCTGGACTTTGTCGATATTGCCACGACGGTCCAGACCCATCGCCCGCTTGTCGAACTTGCGGCGGCTTCGGGGGTCAACATCATTTGCCAGAAGCCATTCGCCGACACCATGGAGGATGCACAGGCGATGACGCGTGCTGCCGACGATGCCGGCGTATCACTGATGGTGCATGAAAATTTCAGGTGGCAGTCGGCGATCCGGGTGGTGAAGGACGTTCTGGACAGTGGACGGATTGGAGACCCCTTCTGGGGCCGCGTGAGTTTTCGCTCCGCCTACGATGTCTATTCAGGCCAGCCTTATCTTGCGACCGACGACCGCTTCATCATTCAGGATCTCGGCATTCACATACTGGATATCGCTCGTTTCCTTTTCGGTGATGCCCGCTCCATTGCTGCGAGCACAAAGCGCGTCAATCCGCTGATCAAAGCAGAGGATGTGGCGACCATGATGCTGGTTCACGAGACCGGGGTCACCAGCATTGTCGACTGCAGCTATGCTTCCTTGCTGCCGCGCGAGAACTTTCCCGAAAGCCTCCTTGAGGTCGACGGGCACACCGGGTCATTGAGACTGTTGCCCGGCTATCAGCTCGTGATTCAGTCTGCCGACGGCACTGAGCAGCAGGACGTTTCCCCGCCCTTGCTGCCTTGGGCCGAGCGGCCATGGCACAACATCCAGGAAAGCGTGCGCAACATTCAGGAGCACTTTATCGACTGCCTGCACGCGTCTGCCTCGCCCGAAACGTCGGGAAAGGACAATCTGAAAACACTGGAATTGGTCGAGGCTGCCTATCTGTCTGCCGCCGAAGGAAATCGAACCATTCAGCTGACCGGTTCATGAACATGCCCGTTTCCGAAGGACAGCGCCTTTTCGGCACCGGCAAACCACCGGCACCTCATCGCATACTGCGTGCAGGTGCACTGGATGTGCGGCTGGAAAACGGTAATCTGAGATATGTGAAATTCGGCGGCGTCGAAATTCTGCGCGCTGTCTCCTATGTCGTCCGCGACAGGGACTGGGGAACGCTTGAACCGGCAATGACGGATCTGGAAATCGAGGAGGCGCCCACCGGTTTCCGCATCACCTATCAGGCGACGTATGAGAACCAGGGATCGCTCCTCATAGTGGAGACAGAAATTTCAGGCGATAGCTCCGGCGCTGTCGAATTCGTCGCAACAGCATGTGCGGACCGGGATTTTGAAACCAATCGCACCGGTTTCAACATCCTGCATCCAATAGAGGGTGTTTCCGGTTCAAACGTCACCGTCGAGCATTGTGACGGCTCATTAGAAGAAACCGTTTTCCCGGATTTGATCGAACCTTGGCAGCCGTTCAAGTCGATACGTGCCCTGACCCACGCGCCTTGCGAAGGCCTCAGGGCGACGTGCCGCATGGAAGGGGATGTCTTTGAAATGGAGGACCAGCGGAACTGGTCCGATGCATCCTACAAGACCTATGTCCGTCCGATTGAACTGCCCTGGCCTTACCAGATACCCGCCGGCGGGACTCACCGGCAGGCAGTAAGCCTATCGATCACGTCGCAAGAACCGCAAGCGGTTCGCGCGCGCCAGGGTGTGGATGTGGTCGTCATCGAACCCGGCCCACCCAGTGATATCGCGTTCCCGAAGGTAGGATTGCTCGTATCCCCCGAGGATGCCGGACAGGCCATCAGGACAGGCGAACTTCTGGCGCGTGTCGCTCCGCACGCCATACTCTGTCACTTTGACCCCACCGCGGGTCACAATAATGAAGCGTTTGAGGATTTCAGGAGACTGCAGGACGAGCTGCACCTGCCGTTCGACCTGGAGTACGTTGTCGGATCAAGAACGAAGCTGGAAGATGAGTTCGAGCGTTTGCACGACAGTGTTGCCGGGTCCGGACTTGTTCTGAGTTCGCTCGCGGTCTGTCCGTCTGTCGACAGGCAGTCGACACCGCCGGGAAGCAAGTGGCCGGACTGCCCGCCGCTGCAGAGCGTCTACGAGGCGGCTCGGAAGTTCTTTCCCGATGTCCCCCTGGGAGGCGGGATGTTCAGCTATTTCACGGAACTGAACCGGAAGCGGCCCCCCCTGGATCTTCTGGATTTCGTGACCCATGCAACGAACCCGATCGTCCATGCGGCGGACGACATCAGCGTCATGGAGACACTGGAAACGCTCCCTCATATCACGCGGTCCGCGCGCGCCATCATCGGGAATAACGCTTCCTACAGGATTGGCCCCTCCAGCATCGGGATGCGTCAGAACCCTTACGGGTCGCGCACATTCGAGAACCCCGACGGAGACCGGATCTGCATGAGCCATGACGATCCGCGTCAACGCGGTCAGTTCGCCGCGGCCTGGACGATCGGATACGCGTCGGCAATCGCTCCCGCCGGTGTCGAAAAGTGGGTGCCGTGTTCATTTGCAGGCCAAAGGGGACTTGTAAGGGAAGAGGGAGGAGCCCTCCTGCCGGTTGGCCGGGCCGTCAGTTGGCTGACGCGACTGCGCGAAAAACGTTTGCTTCAATGCAGCAATACCGCCCCCCGCCGGGTTGCGGCACTTTGCATCGACACTGGAGTGCAACCGGAATTTTTGATTGCCAATCTTACGCCGGAGCAAGTTCAGGTTGACTGCCGGGAGCGTGTGAGCCTTGGGCCCTATGAAATCCTGTGGCTTTAGGTGCAGGGACTGACACCATTGCTCGCAGCCCGGTTGTCAGCGATATACTATCGTGGCGGTCAACAATGAGAGCGATTTGGCGGGTTATGGAAAACTGGAATGGCTCCGGAGCCGGCGAGGAAAAGATCACCCGGCAAAAGCTCTCCGATCAGGTTTTCGAACGGCTTCGTGAAATGATCGTGCGTGGAGATCTTGCTCCCGGTGATCCCATGCCTTCTGAACGTGAACTGATGAAGCGGTTCGGCGTGGGGCGTCCCGCCGTGCGGGAGGCCATGCAGATCATGCACACGCAGGGTCTCATCACGATCTCCCAGGGAGAACGCTCTAAGGTGAGCGAGTTGTCCGCGGACCTGGCGTTCCGGCAGATGGACATGGTTGCCAGGATGCTGTTGTCCTCGTCTTCGGACAACCTCGAACATCTCAAGGAGGCGCGGCGGTTGTTCGAGGTCGGGATGGTCAAGATTGCCGCGCAGTCCGCGACGCCCGAGGATGTTGCGGATCTGAAGCAACTGGTCGACGACCAGAAGAAGATGCTCGGCAACCCCTCTGACTTCATCCGTGTCGATATCGCCTTTCACAGCAAGATTGCCTCCATGTCGGGCAATCCGATCTTTGCGGCTGTCAGCGATGCGATGCTCTCGTGGCTTTTCAACTACCACACCGACCTGCTGATCTGGTCCGGCAGGGAAAACGTAACGCTTGAAGAACACATGGAAATTGTCGCGTGCATCGAAAGGGGCAACGCAGCGGACGCGGAAAACGCAATGCGCTCGCACCTGGACAGATCGCAGGATCTTTACCGCCACCATGACTGACCCGGTTTGGGCCAACTCCATTCAAGTGCAATCGTTGTTACGTAAGTTGCTTTCTTGGTTTGCTGATCACCTGGTGGCTTCAGTCCTGAAAGAACTCCGGTTTTTCCAATCTGATTTTTTCGAGAATTTTTTCGATCCGGCCGAGATGCTCGGTCAATGCTGGTTCGATGCGTGACTTGTCCCGGTTCTGGAGTGCGTCGATCAGAACGATATGGTCTTCATATGCGGTTTGTGCTGCTCCGATCGTCAACGAAATGAACCTGACGCGGTCCATATGAGCCTTTTGCTCCCGGATGAAGCTCCAGACGTATTCATGTCCGGCGATCCGGCAGATCGTGCGATGAAACGCATCATCCAGTTCGTGGAACAGTTTCTGATTGTTGGCATCAACCGCTGACTTCTGCTGTTTCAGAAATTCTTTCAGCTCTTTGATCTGTTCGCCGGTCACGACATCCGCCGCCGCGGACCAACAGGCGATCTCAAGAGCAATTCGAATAAATTTCGCACGCAGCACTGCTTCTTCGGAAATCTTTGAAATCACGGTGGCGCGCTGGGGACGGATCAACAGGAAGCCGAGCTGCGACAGCCTGAAAAAGGCATCCCTGACAGGTTGACGGGAGACACCAAGAGCCTTGGCGACGTCAACCTCCGACACCTTGGTCCCCGGGGGAAGGTCAAGGGACAGAATCTGCTGGTTCAGTTCTTCGAACACGGTGTCGGTGACGGACTGCACCTTTATCGGTCCGAGCGCTTTCAATGCGCTGTTTTCGCTCATACGGCGACTCTCCATTGACTTGACTAGATAACTAGCATATCAGTTGTCTAGCTGCAGTAAATGTTGGCTTTGTTTGTTCTGCGGAGACTATGATGGCATTTGGAATTGCGGAAGCAACTGAAAGTGCAAAAGCCCGCCTTTCCCCCGACCGATTGTTTCCGGCAGAAGCATCCACGCGGTCGGTTGCCAGAAGTCTTTACCAGGCAGTCTCGAAACTGCCGATCGTGAGCCCGCACGGTCACACCGACCCGCGCTGGTACGCAGAAAATGACCCTTTCCCGGATCCGGCGAGGCTCTTCATTGTTCCGGATCACTACGTGTTCCGCCTTTTGCACTCGCAGGGAATCGATCTGAGTGACCTCGGGGTCCCGCGCGCAGATGACGGCTGGACGGAAACGGACAGCCGCACGATCTGGCACCTTTTCGCGGAAAACTATCATCTCTTCCGGGCCACGCCCTCGCGTCTGTGGCTCGAGCATGCCTTTGAAGAGGTGTTCGGCTGGACACGGCGGCTTTGCGCAGAAAATGCGGACGAAGCCTACGATCATATTGCCGCATGTCTCGCAAAGCCGCAGTTCCGGCCGCGTGCGCTGTTCGAGCGTTTCAATATCGAGGTCATCGCCACAACCGAATCTCCCCTGGACGATCTGTGCTGGCACCGCGCGATCCGGGAGAGTGATTGGAACGGCAAGGTCGTCACGGCATACCGGCCTGACAACGTCGTTGATCCCGACTTCGAGGGCTTCACTCAAAACGTTGAGAAACTCGGCGAACTTGCCGGAGAAGACACCCTTGGCTGGCAAGGCTACCTCAACGCACACAGGCAGCGTCGTGCATTTTTCAAATCCCTTGGAGCGACGTCCACAGATCACGGCCATCCTTCCGCGCATACCGAAAACCTTTCGGCAGCGGAGGCGGACGGGCTTTTTCAAAGGGCGTTGAAGGGAACATGCACGCCTGCCGATGCGGAACGGTTTCGTGGCCACATGCTCACCGAAATGGCCCGGATGAGCCTGGATGACGACCTCGTCCTGCAGATTCACCCCGGCAGTTTCAGAAATCACTCCAGCCCTGTCCTGAACGCCTATGGCCGGGACAAGGGTTTCGATATTCCTAAGCAAACGACCTATGTCGACGCGCTGAAACCGCTGTTGGATGCCGTTGGTGAGGAGAAGAACCTCGGCATCATTCTTTTCACATTGGACGAAACCGCCTATTCGCGCGAACTCGCCCCGCTCGCCGGAGTATATCCGGCACTGAAACTCGGACCTGCATGGTGGTTTCACGACAGCCCGGAAGGAATGCTCCGCTTCAGGGAAATGACCACGGAAACGGCCGGCTTTCACAACACGGTCGGCTTCAACGATGACACCCGCGCATTTTGCTCGATCCCTGCCCGGCACGACGTGGCCAGGCGGGTCGACTGTGCATATCTCGCATCCCTCGTGACATCCGGGAGGTTGGATGAGGACGAGGCCTACGAGGTCGCGATCGACCTCGCATACAGGCTTGCAAAGCAGGCCTACCGGCTCTGAGGAGCCACATCTTCGGGAGGAATACATGACAGTACTTAAATCACTTGCTGCTGCGCTTCTGGCTACGGCGGCCCTCACAACGACGGCAATTGCCTGCGAAGTAACCCTGAAATCTTCCGACACGCATCCGGACGGCTACCCGACTGTTGAAGCCGTCAAGCATATGGGTGAGCTCCTGAAGGCGCGCACGGACGGCCGTGTTTGCGTTGAAGTCTTTCATTCGGCGCAGCTTGGCCAGGAGAAGGACACCATCGAGCAGACGAAATTCGGTGTGATCGATCTCAACCGCGTATCCATGGGCCCCTTCAACAACCTTGTGGAGGAAACCAAGGTTGTTTCGCTGCCCTACGTCTTCAAGGGCGTCGATCACATGCACAGGGTCATGGATGGCCCGATCGGCGAGGACATTCTCGCAGCGTTTGAACCACATGGCTACGTGGGTCTTGCCTTCTACGACGGCGGATCGCGCAGCTTCTACAATAGGGTCAAGCCCATCAAGTCGATCGAGGACCTGTCAGGCATGAAGGTCCGGGTGATGCAGTCCGACATATTCGTCGACATGATGTCGGCGCTGGGCGCGAATGCAACGCCGATGCCATACGGTGAAGTTTATTCCTCCATTCAGACCGGGGTCATAGACGGGGCGGAAAACAACTGGCCGTCCTACGAGTCCTCGGGGCATTACGAAGTGGCAGGCTACTACACCCTGGACGAACACCTGATCGTTCCGGAAGTCCTGGTCATGTCCAAGGCGTCCTGGGACAAGCTCTCGCCGGAAGACCAGGAAGCCGTGAAGCAGGCGGCCAAGGAATCGGTTCCCTTCATGCGCGACCTTTGGAAAGCGCGGGAGAAAGCTTCTGAGGAAAAGGTCAGGGCAGCCGGTGTCGAGGTCATCACCGAAATCGACAAGGAACCCTTCATGGCCGCGATGGACAGCGTCTACGAAAAGCACGTCACGTCCGACAAGCTGAAGGACCTTGTCGGCCGGATCCGCTCAACAGACTGAAGCAACCGGAAATCTGCGGCCTTCCGGCCGCAGATTTCACTTTCGGGAAAATGACGTGCAGGCACAACTTTCAATTCTGGCACGCGTAATGCGCTGGATTTCAACACTGGCTTTATGGCTTGCAGGCGCAGGGCTCATCCTGATGACCGTCTTCATCTCCGCACAGGTGTTCATGCGCTA
The DNA here is from genome assembly GCF_965229775.1 of Roseibium sp. Lineage (GTDB taxonomy): Bacteria > Pseudomonadota > Alphaproteobacteria > Rhizobiales > Stappiaceae > Roseibium. Next base: position 136,803 of record NZ_OZ245929.1, on the reverse strand, counting down.
CGTTCTGAACGACAGCCTCGTCTGGAGCGAACCGGCTTCCGTGATCCTGATGGGGTGGTTCATCTTTCTGGGGGCGGCGGTCGGTATCCGCGAAGGCTATCATCTCAGCTTTGATGTGCTGCTCTATTTTCTGCCCAAAAGCGCCAAACATGTGCTCTTCAGCATATCCGATGCGGTTGTTGCCGCTTTCGGAGCGGGCATGGCTTGGTACGGCTCGGAGCTTGCCTTGTCGGCCTGGGACGTGAAGTTGCCGTCGCTCGGCATCTCCGGAGCCATCGACTTCCTTCCGCTGGTCGGGGGTGGCTGTCTCGTATTCCTGTTCTCGCTGGAACGTCTTGCCCGGCGGGCTGCGGGCCAGCCGACCGCGCGTTTCGGCGAAACCGATACGGCAGGGGTCTGACATGGAACCCTTCATTCTGTTTGGAACATTCACCTTGCTGCTCCTGATCGGGACGCCGGTGGCGTTCTGCCTCGGTGCGGCTTCGCTGGCGACGGTGCTCTACATGGGATTGCCTCCCGTCATCGTTTTTCAGCGGTTGAATTCCGGGGTCTCCGTCTTTGCGCTGATGGCCATTCCGTTCTTCATCTTTGCCGGGGAGCTGATGGTGCGTGGCGATATCGCGCGCCGATTGGTCGCGCTCGCCGGCGCGGTCGTCGGCCACCTTCGCGGCGGGCTGGGTCAAGTGAATATTGCCGCATCGGTCCTCTTCGGAGGGATCTCCGGTTCGGCCGCCGCCGATGCAACGGCAATTGGCGGTCTGATGATCCCGCAAATGAAGAAGAAGGGCTACTCGGTCGAGTACGGCGTGAATATCACCGTCATGTCGTCGATTATCGCGCTGATGCTGCCGCCATCGCACAACATGATCATCTATTCGATTTCCGCGGGTGGCCGCTTGTCGATTGCCGACCTGTTCACGGCCGGTATTCTGCCGGGCCTCTTGCTGGCGGCGGCCCTAATGATCACGGCCTGGATTGTCGCCCGGCGTGCCGGGTACCCAACCGAAGCCTTTCCGGGCATGGCCGCGCTCGGAGCTTTGTTCATCAATGCAGTTCCCGGTCTGCTGCTGATTGCGATCATTTTCGGAGGCGTACGCTCAGGTGTCTTCACCGCATCTGAAAGTTCCTGCATTGCGGCGGTCTATGCGCTCCTTGTTACGACACTTGCCTACCGGACAATGCGCTGGAACGAATTTGTCGCTGCCACGAAGGCTGCCGTCCGGACAACGGCGATGGTGCTTCTGGTGATCGGTTGTGCGGCATCTTTTGGCTGGCTACTGGCATTCCTGAAAATTCCGGCAGAACTGGTCGCTTTCCTGAAGGACATCTCAGAAAACCCGATCGTCATCCTGCTGATGATCAACATCGTCCTGTTGTTCCTGGGAACCTTCATGGACATGTCACCGCTGATCGTGATTACAACCCCGATTTTTCTGCCGGTCGCAACGGCATTCGGCGTCGATCCGGTGCATTTCGGCGTGATCCTGGTTCTCAACCTCGGGATAGGCCTGTGCACACCCCCTGTCGGTACGGTTCTCTTCGTCGGTTGCGCGGTCGGGAAGATATCCGTCTGGGATGCAATTCGCACGGTCTGGCCATTCTACGGCGCTGCCGTCTTCACGCTGATGCTTGTGACCTACATCCCGGCCCTGTCGCTGTGGCTACCATCTCTTTTCCATTGAGGTTGAGAACGTGTTCGTAAAAAAGTTCCCGCAAGTCCCAGCGGATCCGGGCGTATCCCGGCGAGTGCTGTCCGACAGTCCGCAGCTGATGGTCGTGGCCTTCCGGTTTGAGGAGAAGGATGCCGAAGGCAAACTTCATTCGCACCCTCATGTGCAATCGACCTATGTCGAAAGCGGCGCCTTCAGATTCACGATCGATGGCCTGGAATTTGACGTCGCTGCTGGCGACAGCTTCATCATTCCCTCAGGAGCCAGACACGGTTGCATTTGCGTCGAGCCAGGCACCCTGATTGATACGTTCACGCCGCGCCGTGACGATTTTCTCTGACACCCTAGACACCTGGAATCCGCATCATGCTCACTGTTGAGACGCGCTACGCGATCGATCCCGATTACGCGAAAACCCTGGATACTGATGGCATTCGCAAGCACTTTCATGCCGACGGTCTATTCGTCGATGATGAAATCAAAATGGTCTACAGCCATTACGACCGGCTGATCCTCGGGGGCGTTGCGCCTGTGAACGGAAAACTGGTGCTTGACGAAGTAACAGAGACAGGTACGCCATCGTTGCTGGACAGGCGCGAACTCGGTGTTCTGAACATAGGGGCCACTGGAACTGTTGAGGTGGACGGTCAGACTTACGAGATCGCCCGAGGCGACGTTCTCTATGTTGGAATGGGCGCGGGGCCGGTCAGCTTCTCGGCACCCGGGCGCTACTACGTTTTGTCCGCACCTGCACATCGCGGTCATCCGACCAGACTGATCAGGGCCGAGGAAGCCAGGCGCGTCGAACTGGGTTCTGCCGAAACTGCGAACAAGCGGGTCATCCTGCAATTCCTTCACCCCGAAGTTGCCCAAAGCTGCCAGCTCATGATGGGGTACACGCAGTTTGCGCCCGGGTCCGTGTGGAACACGATGCCCGCCCATGTTCATGATCGCCGCATGGAAGCCTATCTCTATTTCGACCTCGGAGCCGACCAGCGCGTGTTTCACTTCATGGGCAAGCCGGATGAGACCCGGCACCTGGTGGTGGCGAACGAGGAAGCCATTCTTTCTCCACCATGGTCGATCCATTGCGGGGCAGGGACCGGAGCGTACACGTTCTGCTGGGCGATGGCCGGCGACAATATGGACTTCACCGACATGGACATGGTCGCCATTGGGGACCTGCGATGAGCGCCTTTGATCTTCACGGCAAGCGGGCACTCGTAACGGGTGCCAACACGGGCATCGGGCAGGCGATTGCCGTCGCCATGGGAAAGGCCGGTGCAGAAGTGATCTGCGCAGCCCGCCGGGATTGTGAAGAGACGCTGGAAAAGCTGGACCATGGCCGGTATCTGGCGCTGGACCTTTCCGATCCGATGGCGGCGGTTCCGGTTTTCGAACGCGAACAGATAGACATCCTGGTCAACAATGCCGGCATCATCCGCCGGTCAGATTCTGCCGAGTTCAACGAAACGGACTGGGATGACGTCATGGATGTCAATCTGAAGGCGGTCTTTTTCACCTGTCAGGCCTTCGGCAGGGCGGCAATGGGGGCAGGACGAAAGGGCGCGATCGTCAACATCGCCTCACTTCTTTCCTTTCAGGGCGGTATTCGCGTGCCTTCTTACACGGCTTCGAAACACGGTGTTGCTGGCATAACAAAACTCCTGGCCAACGAATGGGCCGCAAAAGGAATAAACGTCAACGCGATCGCGCCCGGCTACATAGCGACCAACAACACGGAAGCTCTTCGGAATGACGCGGAACGCAACCGGCAGATCCTGGAGCGGATACCTGCCGGACGCTGGGGAGAAGCGAGCGATATCGGCGAGGCCGCGGTGTTCCTCTCCTCGCCCGCGGCACAGTACATTCACGGTGCCGTTCTGAATGTGGATGGGGGCTGGCTTGCGCGCTAGTGCGGTGAATTTGAAATACGTTCTGGCTTGTGCTGAGAAAAAGAGGCGCATTTCAAATTCGCCACAATAGGTCATAGCCTCATAAATCGGCCCACATGGCGCAGCAGGGAGCCAAATTCGACGCTTTCGTCAACGAATTCAACGATGAAAGGCCTCACGAAGCACTTGCCATGAAGACCCCAGCGAAAGTCTTCACATCCTCAGCAAGGCTTTATTAGGGCCTGCCGCACCTGGACTATCCATTCCATGACCGGGACACCCTGGTCACGGCTTGTGGGCGGATCTGCAGGCATCGCAAGAAGATCAACGTCTCGACCGTACTGGCCGGTCAGAGGCTCGGAATAAAAGAAGTGGAGGATGGAAATTGGCTGATCAGCTTCATGAGCTATGATCTGGGATATATCGACCTGGAGCAGAGAACACTACAGACAATCGACAACCCGTTCGGCACGAGGTTGCAACCCATGTCTCTGGTACAAAACGTTTCCTATGTCTCCGGATCGGACATTTTGGAAAATGGTAGCGGAGGAGGGACTCGAACCCCCGACACGCGGATTATGATTTAGGCTTAAGTCTCAATCATGAAGCTGCGCGCCGACCCAGACCGGTTCGCGGACCGATTGATCTTGTTCAGGATATTGTCTTTGTCTTGCCTCAAACTTATCCAGCGTGTTGCACCTAAGCCCAGCAGCATTTGCACCCCTACTGCAACCCAGCATGTTTTCAATTTTCTTATTTTGGGTTGTGGCAGCTTTGTGCGCCCATTTGGTTCCTGAGAATACCCTTGATAGTTCTCAAAACCCGTCGTGATGATGGCCATCACAGGTCACAGAAGCATTCGAGCGGGGCGCTCGACGAGTTCACGCACTTGGGAGGGTTTGGGCCTCGCCTTGCAAACATTGCGTCAAGCTCAACCGACGTCATCGAGGCAATGCAGGCAGCTATCGAGAGCTCAGACGGCGGTGAAGCTTATCTGCCGTCGAGAATCTGCAGCGGTCGCGCAATCGGATAATTGCCCGATTATCCAATGACGACCGAAATAAGGATTGCCTAATGCTTTCTTGCTCGGCTAGATCAGGTAATGATCGTTACAGTAGCATTTGATGTAAAGAATCACGTTGAAGTGGTGGAAGACTGGCCTATCAAGTTGGGTGATAGGACCTTCTTGCTGGAACGTGAAGCCAACGTATTGAAGCGCGTTTGCGTCGCCTTCTCCGGCGTGGATGTCGCACAGGCCCCGTTAGTGCAGCCAACCGGGTCGGAAGCCGAGATTCCGTCCATCAAGATAATGGGAGGCGGGCATGCCTCTCGGGCTCGGAAGAGCATCATGAATTGGCAGGCCGTTATTAGCGGCCAGCAGATAGTAGACCTGGACTACGACAATTACGAACTGCGCTTCCGCGCGGAAGACGTGAGTGAAGAAACCAGTATTCATCTCACGTCGTTTCGCTCGAATGCCTACAATGCTCTGAATCGGGAGTGCGATTTCGAGCAGATCGGAAGGGCTTTTTGCGTAAATCAGATTTCCGATGATCGAATAGAATCGAATTCGCATTTTCGCGAAGGGCGACTAGCATACGGTGCTGGACGGTATGTCGACGCGTATAACAACATGTACCTGTTTCTAGAGACGCGATTTTGCGATGGAAAGACCGGTAATGAAAAGCAGACGGACCTCCTGTTAAAGCAAGCAGAGCTCTGCCAAGCCATCGAGAACAATGCGAAGGTGTTCGCCAAGCAAAAATCAACTAGAGAGCCTGCGTTCAATCTCTTTAAACCTGGAGACAGCACTCGCGAAAAGATTCGAGCCTTGGTTCTGCTGCGTGGTAAGCTGCGTCATCATTCGCTTAAGAGTCCGCAGCGCTGGGATCCGAACAAGCAAAGTGAATACGAAGGTGCGGCAAGATTCCTAGGCGCTGTAGTCGGCGAAATCGTCATTAGGGAGACGCTCGATGATATTTACGGACCCACTGCACTGCAGTTGTTCCGCGAAATCTCGGTCGCCGAGGGTCATGAGACCAAGATTAAGGTGAACACATATCGGCTCAACAAGGAGCGAACGCTGGTATTGGACATGAGCTATCCGACGACGGTCTTGTCCAGTAGGCTTTGCCTGTCTTCGCTCCGAAGCGCTTTGCAATCATGTGAAGAAAATGGACAACTCGAGGACACGGTTCGATTGCAAGCATCGAGTAGCCGTTCCGAACTAGAGCTGTTTTCGTTGAATTTCGACGTTTGGGCCTACACCCAGAGTCGAGCGATCGAAACGAACGAACCTATCATCTCGGTCCGGTGCGGCTTCGAGCATTATCGGGCCGGAATCATAGTCCGACATGAATTCTCGATTCCCGTCCCGGGCAGCAAGCTCTCGATCCCAGACGTGTGGAAGCTGCTGCTTAAATGCTTCGACCATATTGAGGAAAGGGACCCGACGACGCGGATCATGAGCCTGAAGCTGTATTTGCGTGACGGGCACAAAGCTTTTGTCGCATATCGCGTAGGCGCTCAGGTCAACAACTGAGCCTGGTCGGCGATCGAGGCATTTCATCAGATCGATCGGATGGCAGTTTTCACCAAAACTGGTCTGAAAGAAGACAGTCCCCTCGCGGTCCCATAACTTTCGGACTGGTCTTGGAATGTGCGGCGAGTCCGCTTTGCGGCCCCATTCCTGATGTTCGCTGCGTTGAAACCTGAGCCCAAAAGCGGACATTCAACTCAGATGCAGCAATTTGTGGGAAGGGGCGGGAAACGGATACTCGCTGAATTGCGAACGAAGGTGCAGACGGGAAGCCAACACCCTAAATCGTCGATGCCAGTCTTAAAGTTGTTGCACCTTCGGAGAATGTTGTCTGAAATACTCGTCCTTCTCGATTGTATGATGCCTTTGCGATTGTTTTTGTGCTTGTCCCGTCCTAAAGCAGACGTCGATGCTGTTTGCTCTTTCAATTGCACTCGCCTATGCGCTTACCAATATCGATGGCCTCTTTGCCTTCTTCGCAATCGCGACATCAGGAAGGTACAAACAAGCGCTGATCGGTTTCCTGTTTGCGCAGATTCTGGTTGTTGTAGGGGCATATGTTGCAGGCGCGGGTGTAACATTCTTGACACCGCACGCTCTTGGCTATCTCGGCATTGTGCCACTATCTCTTGGTGTATGGGAAGTTTGGAGAAACATGTCTCGCTCTGGAAAGAGCACAGACACACCAAAGCCAGCGCACTCAATCTTCAGCGCCGCGGTTATCTTCCTTGCGTTAAGCGCTGATACATTCATCCTCATCGCTGCTTTTTTCGCCGATACGGCCGCGGTGCTCGATCGGCATGTCCTTCTAGGTGCTCTTATCGCAGTAACGGGCCTTGTCGTCGCTGGCACCCTGCTAACCAAAAGTTTTGGGAGTAACCGAAGAATCCAGTGGTTTTTCGAAAACCTCTCACCTTTCGTTATGATCGCTGCCGGGATCTACATTCTTCTCGATACAGCAACGGACACACTCTGAGAGACTGGGCACCCGGACTTCCGCACCACCGGTCTTCATTAACGCCTAACCCGTTACCGCTCCTGCAATGCTAGGCGGGCACCGAGGGCGCAATAAATGCCACCAACGACTTTGCTTTGCCATTTCACGACGGCAGGGTGCTTCTTAAGGAAACTACCGAGCTTGCCAGCCCCGACAGCGAAGATCACGGTACTGAATAGGCCTAGCAGCACGAAGATTACACCAAGCACAGTTAGTTGAAGCATGACCGAACCGTTCTCCGGTTTCACGAACTGCGGTAGGAAGGCCAGAAAGAACAACGCTGTTTTCGGATTTAAGATCTCTGCGATGATAGCCTGTTTGAACGCCTTTTTTGCCGTGATCGGCGCGCTCCCACGACTGAGATCCAGAGGTGTCTTGTCAAAGATGGCGACAATGCCGAGATAAACGAGATACGCGGCCCCTGCGTACTTGATGAGGCTGAAAAGAAGCGCTGACGTCGCAATAATCGCCGATACACCGATGATCGCCATGAAGGTGTGTACAACGTCCCCGGCAGCGATCCCTGCTCCGGTTGCAATTCCGGCCTTTGTTCCCGAACTCGTCGCCCGTGCCACGGTCAGTAGTGTTGCCGGTCCCGGTATGAACACGAACCCCAGGACGATGGTGACATATGCAATCAGCGTAGCAGTATCGATCATAAAGGTCTCCAAATCGACGGTCGACATGATGTTAGTTACACGTCGTGTCGACAACAAGCATTGATGCATCGACCTCGAATTGGAGTGTCTTGTACCGTTTTTGTGAGTGTGCCGTCGCTTAGTTTGGAGAATTGAATTTAGAAGTTTCGTCGATTTCAGAAATTTTCTGAAACTCGGTCAACAGCTCGGGGAAACTCTGGGCGAGGTAGCGAACCACGCGCGCATTCTCGATCAAACGTTTCACGTATCCTGTTGCAATCACCAAATCGAGATGATCCTGGCCATAGGTTTCTTCAAGCAGATGAAACTCACGATCTAATTGGGCAGACTCTTGCTCCATACGCGCAATTTGTTCGTCGGTAAGCCCATTTATTTTCTTCGGTTTTGCAGTTTCAACTAGCTGAGGGACAGGTGTAGCCCCGACGAGCGACCGTGCGTATGGACAAGAAAATTTGTTCATCGCGATCATAAGCTGGGCGGCTTCAATCTGCCTCAGAGGTTTCATTTTACGCAGTTCCCTGAAGGTGTTTATCGGGACGTGCTTGTCCTTTAAAAGTTCAACTACTTCGGCACATATTCCTTCAAGCAGTCCACGTTTCGTTCTGATGTTCTGAATATTGACGTTCAAGACACGCGCGAGCACTTCTTCAGACACACCCTTTTCAATGGCTTTCAGGATCATTTGATGTTCTTGGATGGTCGCGAGCCGATTGACCCGCTTATTGTACGTGTAAGCTTCATCATCCGTTGCGATCAAACAGTCGACTTCCTCATGTCCGAGTTCCGTCAAGACCGACACTCTCATGTGTCCGTCCAACAGGAGGTATTTCTCTTTTTCATCGCGATCTGGAACGACAACCGGAGGCTCAGCTAAACCGGAATAGAAGATCGAGGAACGTATCTGGCCGTATTTCTTGGACTTCTTTATCCTGTCCGACACAATTCTTAGAGGTGTGATACTGGAGATGAAAAGCCTTATCGGCTCACGATGAAACGCCAGTTTGACCAAAGGAGCTTCTTTTGGGCTCATCGCGTCAGCTCCTGACGCTCCATCCGATCAGCAAGCTTCTTAGGTATTGTGTCTAATTGCTCGGATTTGAGCAGTTCAAGGAACCCTTCGTTAGTTAGAAGTTCCTTCAGTGCGTGGGCGATGAAAATCAGCCGATTGCGCGTTGCATCCGCTTTTCGAATGAGGAGTTTTTTGCGGTCAGTGTCTTCCTTGTAGGCACGTACCAACGCCTCGGACGAAATTCTTCTCTTCCGCTGCACGCTGCTTAGGAGAGCCTTGCCCCGACGGGTCCGGCTCTCGACAACTTTCTTAGCAATAAGAAGCTTACGTCCTCTAAGAATGTTATTTTCATAAGCATTCTGAAGAGCGTCCTGAACTCCGTCGTCATCCGCATCAACAATCTCAACAGCAACACTGATCGGAATTTGCCCAGCTTCAACGGAACGAAGCAAGCGCTGTTCACCTTGGCGAATGAGTTTGCCGATGCCCTTTACATACTCGGTTGAAAGCCCTGTCTTTCTGGCAATTTCTGGCTCGCTGTAGCCCCTTTCCTTCATACCTTCTATGTCACGAACCAGGTCGATCGCTTGGTGTTGCCTACGTGCGCAGTTTTCAACCAAGCTCTTCACCAGGCTTGTTTGAGTATCTGCTCGAATGACGATCGCGGGTATTTCCACCTGCCCTAACTGTTTGAAGGCCTCAAGCCTGCCTTGCCCGCACACCAGTTGGTAACGCGCTTCTGTTGCCTCTTCCGTCTTAGAAACGGTGATGGGTCGCTTTAACCCCACATCGCGAATGCTTGAAACGATTTCTCTAAAGATTTTCTTGTTACGCAACCGAGGGTTCAGGATGGAGATCCTGTGAATGGGAACCAGCTCGATTTGCAGTTTTTCTGCGTCTGGCATCATGCAGCCTCGTGAATTGAGAGCCGTTCCGCCAAAGCAAATAGTGGGCTTAGCGTTTCAAATCGATAGGCATCAATCCAAACCCCATTGTCTTCAGAAAGCCTCAGAGTTTCGGCTTCAACATCAAATGTTGGGAGGATGAGATAATCCTTCGCACTGGTGTTTTCAGTATTCATCCGCACTGCGATCGTAAGGTCTGGATACAGGCTCCGATCAAGCCGCACTTTCCAGCGCAGAGAGCCTGCGTTCGTTTGAAAGCAACGACTGATCGTAAGCGAAGCTGTAAACTCCTGATTTATCGTCAGAAGATCGGTAATCTCGTCTCTGGAGACTTTCCCTCCAGCCTTCTCAATCCCTGAGATCGTCTCATTAACCGTATCAGGGTAGCGCCGCCGCAGAGCCCTGTTTACTTCGATGTAGCGATAGTCTCTTTCAGGAGTGTATCCGATCAGCTTGTACGCTTTCAGCAGCCCGCCAAACCGATGGCTAAAGGCTTTGCTCGAAGGGCAGTCCTGCGTTTCGTCGATTATCAATCCAGAAAGTACGCCTGTGCGTTCATAGACGGATCTCAACTGGTCAAGCATCTCGTCATTGGTCAGATGATGTGAGCGGGATTCAATTATTGCTCGGGCAGCATCGAAAGCTCGCGGGTCAACGATTGCCTCAAAAGCATGGTCAGCGCGAACCAGCATCGACGCATCATTTTTCAGTCGATGCTGCTTTAGCTTGAATGAAACGTGGTTCCAAACATTGTTGCCGATGTATTTTTCGTTGATGAGAATTTGATGCACGGTGCCTCTGGTCCAGGGGCGGTCAAGGTCTGTGGTAACACCTCGTTGGTTTAGCTGCTGGGCGATTGCTGTTTCATCCAAACCGCGTTCTACGAACTGTTGAAAGATCCACCTGACAATTGCGACTTCCTCTGACGGCCCTGGAACGAGCACAACCCTATCAGTCTGAATGCTTTTCCTTTCACCGCGCGTCAGAAGACCTTTTGGTCGGCCGTGCTCGTCTCTGAGCTCGCGACGCAGACCAAAGCCAGCCATTCCACCTTGTCGATAACCCATTTCAATGAGACGGCATTGCCCAGCGAACACTTTGACGGAGAGTTCGCGGCTGTACTCCGCTGCCATTCGTCGTTTGACAACCTTTTGTACGTCGGAACCGATACTGCCATCATTTTCGAACTGCTCTGCGCAGTATTCCACCTGAACACCTGCTCGCCGACATCGATATTCATAGAACGCACTCTCGTCTGCATCTTGAAAGCGCCCCCAACGACTGATGTCGTAGACAAGGATTACCGAGAAATTTGCCTTGCCGCTTTCGATATCCAAGATCAACTGGCTGAGTCCGTCGCGACCTTCGATGTTTAAGCCACTTCGTCCAGAGTCGGCGTACGTGCGAACAATCTTGAGACCACGCTTGTTTGCATAACGACGGATTGCTTCGGCTTGGTTTTCCGTTGAATACCTCTGATGCTCAGTCGACATGCGAACATACTCGGCGGCACGCGCTTTCAGCTCGTCACGCTCACCATCTTTGCTCTGATCGATGTCCTCTCTCGAACCCATCTTCCAGCCGTTATGCGCAGGTATCTAAGACGAGTTTTTGCTGCTTAACCCGCAACAGCGAAAACCCAACGAAAACTATATCTGGAGAGGGGATGCAATATGTCGCCGAAAATGCGCAACAACTTGCATGTTGGTTCAATCGAACAACTGAGCTCAGAAGCTTATGCGGCCGTCATTGCGACCGCGCTGCGTAGAGAACTTGGAGGAACACACAGAGCCGTAAAAACGGTACGTCGGTGGACCGGTGCTGGCGAACGTACGGTTACGAACTGGCTTGCGGCAGAGCACGGGCCAAGCGGGCCTCACCTAGCAATGCTCTCCCATCATTCTGACGCGGTTCTGGAGGCGTTTTTGATCATGTCCCGAAGAGAACGGGTTGTTATCGACCTCGAGGTGTTTCGTTTCAAAAATGTTCTTCTGGACACGTTGCAACGACTGCAAGAGGTAATCGAATGAAGATGTAAAAGCGTTAGTTGTCGCGTTTGACAAACAATTTGAACATGGTTCTAGGATCGTTTCAACGATATAATCTTTGACAGATTTGAGATTGTAAGTTCGGCATCTTCGACTAATTCATCACACCTCAACGCTTAAGGTGTTCAAGCATCTTATGAGATATAAATGTTCGCCCTTTAGTTTTTAGAGTTAGGCGTAAAGCAAAAATCATGACAAATTTTGCATGTGTCAATGTAGTTCTCTGAAATCAGTCTTGTTTAGGTTTAATACTTATTGACGTGGTGTGAACTTGCAGCTACGTGCGGCGCTGAAAACAATAAAAAAGGAAGAAGTCATATGAGGCGATCAATCCTAGTGATCGGCACAGCGCTGTCGTTTCTTAGTATAGCCACACAAGCCGGGGCAACAGAATTCACCGGTAAAGTTGTCCGCGTCACAGACGGTGACACACTGCGAATTCAATCTACTGAGCACGGTACGCTTACTATCCGGCTAAACGGTCTGGACGCTCCAGAAACCGGACGCACAGGTGGTAATGCCGCGACGAGGTTTATGCGAGGCTTGGTGAGCGGGCAACAGTTGCGTTGTGAGGCGGTTGACCAAGACCGATACGGCAGGATCGTCGCAATCTGTTACATAGACGGCAGAGATATCGCGGCCCTAGCCGTCGCCGCCGGTGTCGCCCTAGATTGCCGACGCTATTCAGGTGGGCGTTATGCCAAGTTTGAGCAGCCGGGAGTGGCTAAGAAGATTGGACGTAGGCCCTACTGCTAACAAAAAGGTGGGGTAACTATCACAACTCAGATACAACTTTTAATTATTGTTGAGCGCAATATACACTTAGAATGCGCCTTGTCGTTCAAAGTTCTCTTGCGTACTTGAACCATGCCGATTGGCTAAGCTGAGCTGCCTGCAAGCTCGTGAGGAAATGCTATGGAAGACAGTCAAACAAAACTGACCGCTGCAGAGGCAAAGGGCCTTCGCACCGCCAAAGAGCTTGAAGGCCATCTTTCCTGGCTTGAAACATTTACTCCCGCAGCTTTGGGCGTGCTCGCAATCGCCTCAGGAATCTACACATACCTGGGCGTGTCCTCTCTGCTGGAGGACACCGGTGCGATGAGTTTCTTCGCAGCAGTCGCGTATTCGATCGCCGTTTCGGTCGGCATCTTTGTCTTTTGGAGCTACATGCTTCGCTTGATGCCTGCGATGCGAAGTGCAGCAGGATTCATTGGGCTTTCAGTCTCGATGCTAGTTGGATCAGCTGCAATAATTGCAATGTCGAGTTGGCTGAACGCGGCTGCGCTCGCGGGATCAGCAGCTGTTGAACAGCATCTGGACACTACAGTCCGTGACTACCAAGCAGCGCTAGAGCAGGCACACGAAATTGCCCTTTCAGGGCAAGCTCTCGGACGCGAAGTTCAGCGGGCAAAAGAGGCATTCGAAGCGCTCGCCCAGCAAGAACGTTCTGGCGAGCTTTCAGGCACAGCTGGCGAGGGAGCAGTCTTTCGCGTTCTCACGCAAAAAACAGAAGAGCTACAAAATCTCGAGGAACAGATAAGGGAACAGCAGCCGCTGATTGACTCAGCCTTTGACGAGGGTAACGAGATTCTTGGACGAATGAGAGCCCTCACTGTTGCGCCTGGTCCGGTTGAACAAAGATCAGTGGCGTTCTCGGAAGAAAGCGTTCGCCTTGCTGGGGTGATTACCAACCTGAACCAATATTCGGTTGCCCCGCTTGTCGCACGAGCTGCTGAGGACCTGCCTGCGTCTGTTGTTCTGCCCGAACTCGACGGTCGAAACAGCAGCGTGCGAGAAGCCCAATCAAGCACCATTGCCTCGGTTCTGAACGCACTCGACCAACGCAGCCAAACCCTGAAACGTGCGGCTGATGAAGTGCTGGCTTTGGAGCCGCCGCAAGAGACTGCCTACAATCCGATCTCGAGTGCTGACGCAGTGATCAAATATGCTGGGAACTTCGTCCCCTCTTGGGCTGGCGCGATTGCAATCGATCTTTTGCCCGCCGTGCTAGTCTTCGTCCTCGCGATCACACAGGCATCGATCCGCAGTGGTCGAGATGGACTTAGCATCGAAGAGACCCTCACCCTGGCCGACCTGAAGGCAGCTATAAATGCGATGAAAGATGTCGAGGCTTCGATGGGCGCCGCGGACAAAGAAGTCTTGCGCCGTGTCGCGAATGCGGAAGCTTCAGAACCTGCGAACTTAAATGCTGCGGAGTAGCGCGTCGTGTTTTCTGAACGCTTTGATACATCGCGGATCACTGTGCAACGCAGCTTGAAGTGGATACTGATCGCGCAGGCGATATTGGCAACCGTACTGGTCCTTTCGCACTTACAAACGCAATGGTTCCCTAGCTTCAGCGGGAACAATGCACTGCCTACCGGGCCAGCGACGCCCGGTGATCAAGTGAGGCGTTACGAACCAACCCGAACGCTCCCTGACCTTACCAAAACCCCGATCCCGCTAGACATCGATGTTCCAAGTGAGATGCCTCCAAGGCTGCAATTCAAATTGATGGACGCTGGTGATTTGGGAGAAGCACTCTTTATGCATGGTCGCATTGAGACCGGTGATGCCGAGCGCCTTGCGAGTTTCCTTGCTAGCACTCCGGAGCCACCAGGGTTGATAACCCTCCACAGTCCCGGCGGCGATGTCCAAGAGGCACTGACCATTGGACGTAGCCTACGTGCGACCGAGGTCAACACCACTATGTTGCCAGGCATGGTGTGCCTTTCTTCATGCCCATACATTTTTGCTGCAGGTGTCGAGCGGTCAGCGTCGAAAAGCTCAGCCATAGGGATGCATCAGCATTACTACAGGGCTCCGGGGTACATGCCCGTTCTCTTGGCTGTGGAAGGAATACAGTATGGTCAGGGTGAAACAATGGAATATCTGATTGAGATGGGGATCGATCCTGGTTTGATGGTCTACTCGCTCAAAACTCCACCCGAAGAAATCTACATTTTGATCGAAGACGAGCTGCTCAGTTCCAAACTTGCAACGGCAATGATCGAATAATTTTGGTCGCGCGCCGAATTTTAGGCTGCGCCCAAAAGCAGACATTCATTTGCGGTGCAGCAACTTTCTAGGATGGGCAGGAAGCAGGAGGACAGAATGGATATCGCGCAAGCGCTTGACGTAGTCGAAGAAGAAAAACTAAAATCCGAAATTGCAAGCTTCCTCAAGGACTTCATGACACCGGCTTTTGGCTCGCTTCCCAAGCGCGAGATCGAACTACGCGTCTTCGATTTGATGCGAAATCTTGGCATCGTTAAGACTGAAGCGACGATCTACAGTCTAATGACAGATCTGATGGTCACACGAACAAAAGCTTCGCAGCTAATTTTCGATCTGGAAATACGCCAATATGGCAGTGACCAGGAGAGGCTCGACGAGCTTATCAAACAGGCTCTAATCAATACCAAGTTCGCCAAAGATGGCGATTACTTTGTGATGGAGATCGAGAACCCGCTGACTCTCGCGCATATGCGCCAGAGGATCCGGGAAATTGGACACTTTTCCGACACATCATTCAATTCTGCGTTGGTGCGCGCTCCCTTGGATACAGTCACAGACTTAATACTCAACATCATCCCCAACGATCAACACGAGGCTATCAAGGATGCTTTGGTCAATGCCGGCGCGCCTGACAATAGTGTGAAGGCGGTTATCAAGGGGGCGTTGAAAACGCTGGGTAGCAAAGTAATCGGAGAGGCCGCGGACCAGGTCGCAGAGGGTATTGTCGATAATTCAGCTAGCTTTCTTGGGCCACTTGTTAATGCCGTGATCGAACAGATTCGCGATCAATGGCAAGATCTTTTCGCTTCCGGAGCAAATTGACGATTAAACGTATCGGCGAAACGAGAGCAGCAGAGACTTCATACATAGCCGCGCATGAGTGACCTGATGAAATCACAGGCATTCCTATTGGCCCTGTCGCGCATCGTCTAACGACGAGCGCCGCGGATACGAAATGAACCCAGGTGAGGGACTCGCGCAGAAACCAGCCTGCCGCAAGAGCAATAATGATCTCAAAGGCACTCGATAGAACAAGCGCACACGCCTCATTACCGGGGAGCTCCGGTTCAAATTAAAACGCGCAAGGTGTTCGTTGGTAAACCAACTACCTTGCCGAACGCGCTATAGGCGCTGTTCGGTGAGGGGGCGTGCGGCCCCCGTTTAAGCACCTGCTATTTCTCATCATTCATTTAGACTTTGTGCACAATTCACTGCTTGCCGATTTTGGGGTGACTTTTATCCGAATTCCAGCAATCCACACGAATGACATGAAAAGAGCTCTAAGCGCCATCACTCCGATGCTAGTTCCCTCCGCCTCTGACGTAACTCGGCATTGTCAGATCTCGTCGGCCAATACCGATAGCCGATACCCAGGAAAACCCGCCCGAGGCCAGCCAAAAACAGAGCGGACCTCAATATAAGAAACAAACTAAACTAAAACGAGGAACTTTCAGGGGAACACGTCAGCAGGTCATCCGTACTTAATTTGCAAACTTGTAACTTCCAATTAAATCAGCCCAGTCTGAATAACTCCATTCTCTATGTCTTTGGCTAAATTTTTTAGACCGCAGATCGGGTGGTACTACCGGCGCTCCACCGCATGTATAGTGAACTTCACCAGCTTTCCCTTCAACAAGGTCTCCACAGTGCATTGCGTGCAGCCCGTAATTAGAGGCGAGAGTTCGAATCTCGTTTCCCAACTCAGGTTCAATGGCTGTTAATATCTGCCAATCTCCCCACGCGAGCGCGCAGGTTCTGTAGTCGATCCCTAATTCGCTCGCCATTTCAATCGCCCAAGAGTTAGCCTCTAGACGTAAAATGTCTACATTTGCGGCACAGCCGGCTGTGCTTGCAATCGATCCAATGGCAGACATCAAGCCATCTGAGGCGTCTGTGGCCGTGGCCGTATGACCTGATCGTTGAAGCGCCATTCCGAATGCAGTCTTTGCCATAGGCTTCAACAACGCGCTGGTGACATTTTGAGAATTCGAATTTTCTTTAAAGCCGCGCCGAAGACAGAGTAACACAGAAAGCCAAAAGTGGGCTGTTTGTCCAACTGCCCAGATAGCATTCCCGATTTTGCCTCCACCTCGCCTCAACGGCTCTCCACTAGGAACCGCGCCAATCATTGTCCCGGTTAACCTTACACGTTCTGCGTCACGGAGATTGCCACCGGCAACGCGAACCCCCATCGCTTCAGCGCCAGCAGCAACGCCTTCTAACATGCGGTCAAAATCGAATACTGACATTTGTTCGGGCGCTTCAACAGACAGCAACATTTGCTCTGGCTTTGCTCCCATCGAGGCAATGTCGCTAGCGTTAACTGTGACAGTCATCCAACCAAGATGGAAATAGTCCGGTTCGAAAAGTTCAAAAACGACAGGTGTGGGGCCAGGGTCGGTGGTATGCACCAATGTTGAGGACTTAGAGCCTCGCCTCAGCAATGCACAATCATCTGCTCCATAGCGGCTATCTGATACGCTCGGAAATTTTGGGAGGATCAGCTCACGTGTGATGCGATCTTCACCAAGGTCAATGAGCTTTTTCAAGTTACAGCTTTCAACCGTTCAATAAACCCTACCGACTCGATCAAACGCCGCGGAAGTTCTTCTAAGTCTTGTTGCAAGCGATCTCGCCATGGGCGACATACTCCAGCCGCTGCAACCTCTAACGCGGAGCGCGCGCGCTCTGCAGAACTGAACCCACAAACACAGCGAACCTGTTCATCCAGGAAAACCTGCAAATAATTCGTGTCGCTCGGCAAACCGGTCGCAAAGTTCGACACCACTGCGTCCACCAAACCCATCCTAGCGTTCGAGATTGGTAAGCAATGTACATGTGCATGGCTCACACATTTGCGCGCAGACTTACCGTTGTCACAATGCTCAAATGAAAGAATCCCGAAGCCATTGCGCTCAAAAAGATTCCTGAAGTAACTGAGCTGTTGTTGCAAATCACGCTTCTCTTCGTTGCGCAAATCGCTCAAACGTTCAACGTGACGGACGGGCGTCAGAAGTAAATGACCGATAACTAACGGTGCGATGTCCACGGCCGCAATAAAATATTTGGAGCGCCTGACGAGCGTTTCCTCTGAAGGCAAGCCGAGTTGCTCATTCAGCACAAAGCGGTCATTCGAGCAGAGCCAACAACTATCTGTCATACGGAGCTTTCTCAAAGTTTAATGGACCCATGCTTCATCTGCCTATTATATCGAATCATTAGGCCTTGCAACGCCCAGAGCATCAGTATTCTATGGAAACACAACTTTCTTAACGATTGGCGATTTCTCGCAACCATCGATAAAAAATTCAAAAGTAGAAGTAGATGCAGAAATGGGTACACCAAAGAAAATAGCTGCCTTGTTCGGCAACCAAATCTACACCACTGACCAATCCAAACTAAACTTCGTTCCGCACGATGTCGTCACGATGGCAAATGTCCTTGAGCTTAATTCATGGGAACTTGCAAACATATTGATAAATTACGATCAGGTGGCGGGGAGTGAAGCTATAGACGAGCTGCAGGACTATATAAGTACTAGTTCGGAAAATTGGGACGTACTTATTTACTACGCAGGCCATGGCAAATCAGACGGTCAAGGATATTGGACACCCTCTAAACGTAGCGATAGCGACCTGGACTTTGACATTATCGATTACGCAGTGGAATTGGTATGTAAGCCCAGGGTGCAGCGCTTAACGCTCATTTTGGATGCATGCGAGAGCGCTAGGATCAGCGTCGAAAAAGTAACCGCGAAAATTGGTTTGGCAACCGAAGAAAGTTTCGAAGCGGGTGAGCTCATAATTCTTGCAGCCAATTGGAATGAGGCACATGAAAGCTCTCATTCAAAAGGTGGCTATTTCACTCTCGCTCTTTCAGATTTCTTGAAAAAAGCGGACAATTTTCCTTCGACCTGGGCCAAGCTTCGAGATTACCTGCAGAAGTCACCCCGCCTAGAAAAGTGCTCGTTGCTTGCGTTTCCGGTGGAATCCCTCGACAAACCTATACCATTCTCACCAGCAGGGCAGTTGTGGCCCGGGTCACTCGGTAAGCAAATGCGTTTTTTGCTAAAAAATGCGGACCCGTGCATGGCATTTGGCGCGTTGTTCGGAGCAAGCCGTATAGACAAAGCACTGCGTGAAGAGGTCCATGTTGCCCCACCGGAGGTCTTAGAAACAGCCAAAAAGTTCTCGTTGTCCAATAGGTTCCTCGAAGCGAACGAAGGAAAGATCGACTGGAGTTACCTGGATCGGATGACACTAGCAGTAGCGTCGCCCTTCCATGCTGTCACAGATCTCAGTGATGACGTTTCCGCAGCCCTGACCGTGGCTCTTGCAAAGCTGCTTTACCTTGATCTGAACGAGGAAACGCCCGCGGAAGAAGCTAGAGCAGATGCTGAAAGCATAGATCACCTTAAGGCCCAAAAGATAGCCTCCATGTTTGAAGTCACCGTCGAAGAATTCTCAAGGCTCAGCAACAGGGTGCGCGTACTGATTGTACACACTAAGCTCAAACGAAAAGACACTAACGAAGTCAAAGCGTTCGCCTTTCGATTCCTGAGGATCGGTGAAAACATTGAAGTCCATAATGGGCCAGCTGTCTCATCGCGATTTGAGCGCGCCGCGAAAGAACTAAACGGAATTGAGGTGGCCAAGTTCTTTAGCTGCATAGGAAACTATACGGCAATTGAGTCAGAACAGCACAAGCATGCTATTGGAGTTGCCTACGAACTGCTAATTAATGGCACTCGAGCGCAATCTCTTACTCCGTTCCTGACCGAATGCTTTGCAGACCCTGAGCCGGAAAAGCTCAAGACGGCCGCGAAAACTATTCAAAAGATCCTCACTGAACTTTTCGGTAAGCTCGGCACTAAGCCTTCCTCATGGAAATTCAGCGACGGAAAAGCAATGCCCGGTAAGCTTTCTGATGTCGATACTGGATCTGAACTGAGCAACATTCTTGATGCCTTGCAAAATATGGGAAACACTAAATTTTCTGGGGAGTTAAAAACGAATAGCCTTCAAACTGAACTGCGATTTATTGAGCATTTCTTGCGTAACATTGTCTTTGAAGCAACGACCGAAGGGGTTAAGACAATATGCGGTATTGTCCACGGCGACATGCATCAAAAGAACATAGTTGTCCAACGCCACAGTGTGGATAGCGATGAAGATCAATCCGATGCAAATAATCAAAGAAGAAGAGAAATCAAAAATCTAAGCGACGTTGTGTCTCTAATTGATTTTGAGAACTCTAGCAAATCTGACCTCGCGTTTCTGGATATGGCGTCTTTAGAAGTGTCCTTGGTTGTATTTTTTCTTGAGGATTACGTTGGGTTCGACAAAATCACGCGAATAATCACTAGGATTGAAAGTGAGTGGCTTTCGGAAGATATTAAGCTTGAGCCTGCCACCAACGATGGGCCGCGTGAGGTCGATGAAATAATTCTGAACGCTTCGGGGCAACCAGACTTGGATGCGTATTCTGAGAACAGAGTTTTCCCGGACTACAACGCTTACGAAGGTGTTGCCCATTCTGTAATTGGCGCGATGAGACTTATTTTACGAGCAGCAATATATAAGTTCTACAATAGTAATAATGATGGTATAGAGCTAACAGATCAAAGATTAAAAGCTCACCTTCGCCAATATTATGTGCTGCTGTTCCTTAGCACTGTTCGTTTGATTACCGTCGCGAGTGCGCCGAAGGCGGTAGTTATCAACTATGCATTTTGGTTAGCAAATCAGTTGCGCACCGATAGTGATCTTGTTTTCGAAATGAAGGAAAGCGAGGAGAAAACAGGCTAGAATGTCAACACTTCTGGGTTTGACAGAACGAGAGATTTTTTCTCTGATTACAGCCGGCGATGAACCATTGCTGGAACGCAAGTATTTTGACGATGCGGCTGTGATTTCTACGCAGAACTCTGGGTCGCTTGTCATCGCGTCAGATTTTATTCGAGGACCACATTTCAATCTTGCCGAAGCTGGCCACCTAAGCTTTTTCGATCTTGCACACTACCTTGTCGCCGCTAACGTATCTGACATCGCTGCTATGGGCGTAAAGCCTTTCGGGCTTCTAGACATTTTTAGATATCCGAAAGACACTCCAGCACACATCAAGGAAGAGTTTTTCGCCGGCTTGGCCGACGCCGCCAAACGTTTTGACGTTCGCATCGTCGGTGGGGATACGGGTGGTTATGTTAGTTTTGTCATAAGCGCTACATGTTTTGGCTTCGCTCAAGGAGGGCGCATACTGAAAAGAAACGCTGCTACCCCAGGGCAATTTTTATGCCTTGCAGGTTCGGCGGGTCGATGCAGGGCAGCCCAGAAAGCGCTACTAGGGGTAGGCAGCCGTCCCGTTTCTTCCGATATTGCTGAGCGCTTGCTTGGCAGTTGGCGCCGACCGTCTCCACCGATTGATTTCAGCGTATGGTTAGCCACCAACTCGTTGGCGTACGCAGGGCAAGACACGAGTGACGGACTAGGAAATGCCATCGCAGATATCTGTGAACACAGCGGTTTGCAGATCCGACTCGAAGATATTGATCACTTGGTGGACGATGATGTTCGACATGTCGCAGAGTGTTTCGAAGTTTCCGCGCTTGAATTGGCGATGTCTGTGTCGCCAGATTTCGGACTCTTATTTTCTGCTAATGAAGAAGACTTAGACTCAATTCGAGCGAATCCCTTCGACCAGGCTGTGACCGTACTTGGCAAGTTTCAGAAAGGTGACGGTGCCTACCTGTTGAGCGACGCGCTTGGGACAAGAAAACTTCCACTTGAGTCCTACGATCATTTAAATAGCCTGAAGAATTGACGCACGTTGCAGGCTAACGATTGCGTGGTCCCTTAACAAAATGTCTCATTCACTTGTTTGATTTGTACTTTTGGTTTCCACTTGTTTCAATGAGACTCACTTCAGCGCTTCGTATATTACTCCAGCGATTTCAGGTTGGCTAAGATAACGTCGCACGGAGTGTGCGTCTTCTTGACCGTTGTTGAGCTCTGAATAGTTTGTAATTTTGGCGGGCCCAAAGGTTTGCGCGTCGAGTTTTGGATGTAACGCAACGAAGTCCTCGGGGTCTGCACCGTTCGTCCAACTCTTGACTATCTCTGGCTTGATAAACGGAGGCCCGATACGTTTCCGGACAATCTGAATTCCCAACGGAGAGCCGAGCGTTACGAATTGAGGTATCTTCTCCTCACTGCTAGTGGCACGCAATAGTGAATACATGACGACCGTGCCTAGTGAATGACCAACCACTACGGTATTGTCAAGGTTTGAAAAATCTTGCAAAACCTGATCTTCCACAAGTGCGTTTATTTTTTCATACAGACCTGGTTTGTTCAGATATGCAGCCGCTTGCTCAAGGAATATCCCAGCAAGACCATGGCCCGCAGACGGAACTATCTTCTCAAGCGCTCGAGTGATTGCTTTGAGCCATTTCTTATGGACGCCGGCTGCCATACGTCGTGCGAACTTCGGCTCATCGCTGTCATCTAACTCCAGTGAGACAGTGTTATTATCGATTTCGTAGGCGCGTTGTAATTCTAAGTAGAGCTCAGCGATGCTATCTTCGACGTAGTCAGCATCCGGCGCCTCGGCCCCCATCCTAACACCAGCAGGTTCGGCTCTCCCCCAAGCGTTAGTTTCTTTTGCAAGTACATCCGCATAGTAGGCGGTTCTTACTTCAACGTTATTCCACCATTCGTTAGCCCGATCGCCTATGCCGGAGTGCAAAGCGTTTTTCCAATCTGTTTCAATCTGCTCGGGCGTAAAGTCTTCGTTGTTTATGCCATGAACAAAAACTAGCCGACGCATTCTCTTTTTCCCTCGCAACGTTAGTTGTGAATCGCATAGTCGAAATGATCAGAGACGATATTTATCGCATTCTTTGGAAGTACAACCGCAGCATAACCGAGAGCCATTCCAGCGATTTGATTAATAACCTTTGGAACACTCGCGCCTGAAAGCTCCTGCATGCGCAGCCATCCTTGCCGATATACAGGAAACAATGTGTTGGCAACGACGCGGTCGCGCGCGTTCATTGCAATTGTTGCGTATCTTGGACGCTCAGGGTCGTGGTATTCTTCAACCGCTGGCAAGTCGACTTGTAACTGCCATCCAAACTTACCCTGCGTCCATGTTGGCTGCTGGCCCGCCAAAAGCGCCAGGTCGCAACTCAAGAACCCGGCTTTGACCATAAAGTGCGCTGTCCGTATGATATTATCCTGGTCACCTACCATCCGATAAACATATGCAGCTAGATCTGCTCGTTGCGGCTGGATTTCTTTGCCGGATCTTATCGCATCGGCGTAACTGAGAGCGTCCGAAATGCGAGGAACTCTACGACTACCGCCAAACATGCCAGTTGTAAGCGAGGTATCCCAATCACTTTCACCTGAGTAGACGAGGATGTCACCAGAGTTTCTAGACAACAACAAACTAATGCTGTTCGGATACATAGGTACAAGAGTCCAAGCGTCCCCTTGGCAGACAATTGGTTGAGGTGTAATCTTTTGCGGCTGAGGTTCAAAACGCCATACACCATACCTTTCTGTTAGAGATCCTGAGCCGGCCTGTGTAGGTATAGCTACATTGAGTTCTCCGTCGACTACGACTGATCCTCTCGATTTCTGCTTTGCACCACTTTGCTCAATCAAATTGTATGCGTGCTCAAGACTACGATCAGGCGCAAGATTGGATCTTGCTTTCCGTGTAACTCGCCTCGCACGAGCTCGGGGTCTCTTTGAAGACGCCGGTGGTCTAGTACCTTCGTCCGAGGGACTTTTTGTGCCTACAGATGGATCCGTGTTTGATTGCTCTTCGGGATTTTTTCCCTTGTCATCCAGGATATCGTAGTAGTGATTATATATCCGAAGCGCCGGATTCATATCGGGCGTCATATCCTCATTCAACTCCTGGGCGCGTTTCTTTACCTCTTCTTCTAAGTAATTTGCCAGCAATTGATTGTGAATAACGGTGCCTAAACCGCTCACCTCATCGAGAACTTCGCTAACTCCTCCCTCGAGTGCGTCGCAAAGCGCATCTGAGAAAATACAATATGGCTCTCCCCCATCAACTGCATTCGATTGAAACGAATATTCCCCAAGGGTAGTCGATAAGTTCAGTTCGACTTCAAGTTTAGAGGTTGGTCCACTCCTGGTTAGAATGGGGTCACCTACAAAGTTGATCGTATGGTTAGAAGAGTTTCGACAAGCATCAGCAACTACAATGAGCTGCCCTCTTTTCATTTCCTTGTTTGTCGAGGCAAGACCATAACGGCTAACGCCCTCAACAAAGCGGGGGAAATTGATGCCCTCTCTCAAGTCGTCGGATGCTCCGGTCAGCAGCCAAAACTGATCCGATCCTGATCGAGCAAGACCGTGGCCAGCGAAATAAACAAAAAGTCTATCAACGCCTCGGGTTTCAAGAAATTTCGGTATTTCATGGCGAAGCCGGTCGACAGTGACGTCTTGACCATCGGCGTCGGTAATTTCAAGAACTTCGTAGCCCCTACCAGGGGTATCTACTTTCGCCCACTCTACGAGGCGAGCCGCACTAGTGAGCACACCGGGCAGATCCTGGTACGCTCCTCGGTACTTTGAAACAGCAATAACAATCATTGCTTTCTTCATTTTCGACGCAGCTAACATGTTAAACCGCTCTTGAATCGCCAAATATTTCAATTGAAGTTAGTATGGAGCAAACCTCCTCGATTTTACCTCGAGAAACCGAAAGAAATGCATTTATGACTGTAGGAAAGTCAGCATTTGACCGAAAGTGCGAACATTTTTTGCAGCAAGTTCTTCAATTTGTTTCAGCATGAGTTCAGCGGTCAGCTTTGTGTCCACAAGTGCGTTATGAAGTTTTTCTTCATCCACATCCAACCCGTAGTGCTTCGCTGACGTTGCAAGGTTGTGGCTATCGATATCGGGATGAAGCTTTCTCATCAGTTTAATCGTGTCGATGTAGTAGTCGGTTTGCAGCTCGACACGGTGCCGGTCTTCAGCTTTTCGCATAAACCTCAAATCGAAAGAAGCAATGTTGTGGCCGGCAACAAATTTTTCTCCGACGCGTTTATCGAACTCGACTACCACTTCAGCCATCGACGGCTGCCCTTTTAGGTCTTTTTCATCAATTTTGGTAATCCGTTTCACAGTTTCTGTGAGCGGAAGGTGGTCTTCGCCCGGATGCACAAATTGGTTCCACCCGCCATCTATTATTCTTCCATTGGCAACCTGCACGATAGCCACCTGGATCACTCGGTTCTTCGAGGAATTAAGCCCGGTAGTCTCCAAATCAAACACGGCTATTTCTGCCTCACCTAGACGGGCATCGAAAATTGGATGTAAGGAAGTTGGCATAGTCATTCTCCCAAAAAATTGGTCTTACTGATCGAGGTTTACGTCGACAAAGACCGGGCAATGGTCACTGATTTGTGGATCGCTAAAATCAAACTTTGGTGTCGGAGGAACGCTCACATACGCCCAAAGAGGCTCATTGACGATGACATAGTCGATCGACGTTCGGGCGCTTGAGCTGAACGCTGTACAAGGCAGCTGTTGTTTATGAGGAACTTTGAATATATCAACGGGCTTGCCATCGTCGAGATCTTTGCGGACAACATCATTTGCGCGATCAATTTGTCTATTGAAGTCTCCGAGTAACGCTACTTTCTGATCAGACGCAGATTTTCTATCTAGCCAGTCTTCCAATAGGGGAATTTGCTTGGCAAGCGTCCGGCATGTGCCGTTAGAATTGAGATTATTGTCAGAAAAACAGCCTGACTTGAGATGAATTGAGGCCACCCAAATTTCTTCTCCATCAACCTCCAGAAGAACAGCGGTACCCTCGCGAAGCCTATCTTTCTTGCCGCCTAGATTGTTGAGCGCGATACGTTCAGTACCTATGATCTTGGCGGCGTCGCGGCGCACGACAACGGCGGTGTAAATGTCACGCTCTGTGTCGATGTCTAATTGGTCGGGGTTATCGTTGAGATCATCATCAAGTCTTTTGGAGAAAACCATATCCCAGTCTGTGCTCGGGAACAGAAGTCGTACACCTGCTGGTGCTCCGATCTCCTGCAAACCAATTATGTCGGCATCTAAATTTTCGATAATCTGGCGGATTGCGTCGTAGTCTTCGCTATCTCGCGTCGTGCCTTGGCTACCGTCTCTATTCGGCCGTAGGTGCTCTCCTTCCACGTGCCAAAAGTTTTCAATGTTCCATGTCGCAAGCCGCAATTCACCCGGTGTGGACGTTGCCGCTGACGTAGTGGGCGAAGCAGACGCAATCGACGAGACTATAGAGGTAGCCGATGAAGGCAAAGCCGCACCGCAATCGGAACCATACAGTAGTGTTACGAGCTTCGGTTGATCGATAAAAATGTTGCGGTTGCCCTGGATTTGCTCAATGGCGTCATTGACGCGTCGCTCTTCCGCGTCAGGCGGGTCTGCTAGATGCCAATCGAATAAAGTGCAAAGGTCTCCTAAAGTTGTGCCCTTTCCAGTCAATTTATCTACGAGCACCAAGTCGGGTTCGGTGCCCGTGCCCTCATAGCGCACATCTATGTAAAACATCGCGCGGGCTACATCGCCCTTTATGGCGTCTCTCGGTTCGAAACTGTCATGATCCTTGAACGTGTCCGGTGCTTCGCCTTCAGGAGAGCCACCGTCATCAAAATCAAGGCTTCCGCGACGACTATTGACTGTAGCATCGGCGGGACGCAGATGATGAAGGTCACTCTTTACGGGTTTTTGTTTCGCACCGTGGGATTGCGGCCACAAGTGTTCGCGATTCCAACCGTTTTGGTTGTCTTGATTCACCCTTTGAGACTTTTTTTGGGAGCGATTGGTATAAAAGAGGATCAGGTTTTCTGGATTTGCGGGGTCTTCGAAAATCTGTTCGAGGGCGTCATAAGCGTGAGTGTAGCTAATCTTCGAATGACCTTGTTTTAGCGTCGAGTGAATGTTTGCTCTCAATTGAGTTTCGTCAAATGTTTGCGCTGCGACGCTGGTAGAAAAAATAATCACCGACGTCAAAGTTATCATCGTAGCCGCGAAAAAATTCATTTCTATGCCTCAAAAAAGAGATGAAAAAATGTTTGCTACTATCAAGAATGAAAACACGCGCAGAGGTTGTCAAGTTACATGTTCCTTAGGGTAACACATTCTATGATTGTTTTATTGGTGGGCAAATTTTGATCCTTCGAGCAACCTCACAGACAATTGGAATTTTTTTAATCAGCCTAACGATTCCCAGCGACTTAACATTTTGGTTGCCGCGCTTAAAATTGTCGCGCTATGATTGATCATTTAGTCTAAGCAACGGGGTGAAAATGAAAATTGATGAAGTTGAAAAGCAATGCGAAGAAGTAAGTAAATGGTGGCGAATTTACTATCATTTACTTATTTCGACCCATATTGTGCTAGGCGTTGTTGGTGTCGCGATCGGCGCCGTAATCGCTGCCGATATTAGCGTTTTTTCTCTTGAGACCAAGTACCTTGGCGTAGTTTCATCTGTCATAGTTGGAATTGTTTCTTTCGTTCAACCGGGGCGTATGGCGAGTGTTTTCTACAGTGCTTTCTGGCGCTTAAAGGTCGCTATTTTGCAATCGAAATTGTCGAACGAGAATACTGAACTCCTATTAAAGGTGTTGTCAGAAGGTTATGAGCGAATATCAGCGGTTCAGCCGGAGGAATTGATAAAGCAAAAACAAAAAGAGGAATAGTAAAATTTTATTTGTATAAAATAAAATATTAGAAAAAATGGAAAATTACTTAGACGATAGAATTGATAAAACTGGTGAGGCTGATTTGAGCGTTAAATAACGAAAAATTTGTTTCACTCAGTTTTGGGGGCATCTGCCTGCTTGAGGCGAGCAAATAACTATGGTCGGCAAAGATTAAATAAAACAACCCCTGTTGCTGTAACGTCACTTGGCCTAATCAAGTATTTTGGAGTGGAATGATGAATCAATATCAACAGCACCCGTTGGATCTATTTGACCCTCATCGTAAGGGCTATAAAGCAGTAAATGGCTGGGCAATGGCTTGGGCTTCAAATTTAGCTTACAAATCTGAAGTGCAGATCAAGGGGGCGTTCGATGGTTTCTCTCAAATGGATGATTGTAAGATTGAGTATTTTGAGGATAAGCGCAGTGGCGCGGAGGCCTACGCTATATCTACTCGAACCTTTATACTAATTGCCATACGGGGTACAAATGACCTGACGGATATTCGATATGACTCTAGGGCTTGGTTGCAAAAATTCGAAAGTGGCGGGAGTGTCCACCATGGATTTCTCGAGCAACTAGACGCTATTTGGGAGAAGTTAGCGTGTTTCGTTCGCAGAGAAACCGATCAAATAGAAAACAAAAAACTTTGGATTACTGGTCACAGTCTTGGCGGTGCTATTGCCGTCTTGGCCGCCACGCGATTCCTGGATGAAAAAAGTTGCAGCTTCAAAGACCAGTTTGAATTTGGTCACTTATATACGTTTGGGCAACCTCGTGTTGGAAACAAGGAGTTTGTAAACTATGCGAAACCACTGCTGAAGGGAAAGTACCATCGGGGAACTAAGGCGAATGACATGGTGGCTAACGCTTTGCCACCCAATCTCGTTTATAAGCATTTTGGGGCGGAATGGTACGTAAAACGCTCTGGCAAAATAAATCCATCAGTGCGCTTAACCACAAAATCTTGGGATAGACGTGCGGGTCAACTGGCTTTCATTATCAATTTACTGCCAAACTTGGTGTTTAAGAGAGTAATTGAAATATTTTACGACCATAGACTAGACAAATACGAGCAGCATTTCTTTGATAGTTACCAAAATGCTCTGAAAAGGCAAGGCGGAAGAAAACATGCAAGATAGGGGCTCGGTAACACGCGCTAGTGCACCTTATCGATGATGTGTCCTGGCCACGATAACGCTGCACATCCGCTTGTAATGCTATCTTTGAAGACGGCCTCAGGGTAACTGCCTTGAAACCCGCCGCAGTTCTTATTTAGAATTTAAGTTTAATTCCTGCAGTAAATAGTTCACGCTCCTTGCCCGTACGGTAGTCTTCACCGTTCTCGTATCCTAGGCTCAGAGCAGTAATTCCCTTATCGTCAATGTTGTAGTTGAGACTTGATGAAAACATCCAAGCCTCTTGGCCGGTGTTCAAATCGCGATGGTAGGGAAAAGTTAGCTTTGCGAATAGTTTTCGTTCTAGTTTTTCTGGATAAAGCCAAATCGTTGCGTCAAGAGCGCCGCCGACCCACCAATATCCAGAGTTATCTTCCAAGTTTGTTTTTCCTGCGCGGTCGACTTGTTGAAATAAAGTGTCGGCCTGAGCCAACCAAGTGAAACCAATGGGTAGGTTCGGAACCGACATGTAACTTCCTAGCGCAATCGGAGTGATGTAAGGCTGCCAACTTGCTTCAGCGCCGTAAATTCGACCCTCAAATTCGAAATCGGTTTGAAAGCTTGGACTAAAGTTGAAAACTTGGATTCCTTTCGTGAAACCGCCAAAAACTTCAACTTGATTATCAAGGCCGAAGATTAGTTTGTCGCGTTCAGCGTCGGGGCTGCCGGTGCTTTCCAGATAGTCAAAGTCCGCCCAAACCGCGGACGCCAATCCCGAAACAAAAAGGTCGTTCGCAGCTTGTCCCCTTGGACGCTCAACCCTCGTGTTGCGATACAGTACTAGAGACGCAACTCCCTTTGCTTGGAACTGGTTATCGTTCGCAGTTTCGTTGCGAACAATACTGAATTCCGCTCCGTCTGCCGCAGAAGTTGCGATGGACTTGTTGTAAACAGAAATGTTCAACCGGTTGTTTCGTAGAAAGAACCTTTGATCCGATCGCTTTTCGTCTTGTAACGCCTCGTCGGGATCTGCCAAATCCGCAACTTGTCGAGATGGGCCGAAATTTAAGTCAGACAGTACTTCGTCTACTTCCGTCTCGGAATAGGTTCTACCCAACTTAACGTCTCTATCCTTCTCAATACTTGTAACTTCATTTGGATCCAGTCGTCCATTTACGGGGTCAGAGTCATACTTCCGCAGAACACGGTTCTGCAGATGCAGTATGTAGACTGACTGCTCGTCTCCCACATCAATTCTACCGTTTTCATTGAAATCGTATTTTTTGAGTTGTTCAATCGGTAGTCCGAAAGCAGTGTTTTCAAATCCGCCGATCGCCAAAATGAAAACAGAGCCGTATAGACTAAGCGCTCTCCCAAAAGATAAAATGTTATCAGGGAGTAAGCGTATAACCATTGTTGCGATACCACTGCTTGATCGCATCGTTGTATTCTCCGACTGTCCTTGTGTGGCGTACATCATCGGGATGCATCGATACCCCGTCGTCTGCGAAGGGTTGTGCCTCGTGAACCTCGTAAAGGAATGCCGCCCTAGCTGGGCCACCTCCTGGTAGATATAAATCGAGGGAGTCAGACACTCGAACCAATATCCAATCACTGGTATCATTAAAACGCTTCTGAGCTAGAAGTCTCTTTAGCGATATCAATATTATTTGTCGACTTTGTTGAGGCATGTCTAAATTCTTGACGCTGAGTTAGTTTATTCAATTTAAATTTGGCAGTTGAGTCAACTCGATTTAGGTGTATTTTTTACATATCTATAAAAAAATATGATCTCAGATTATCCATATAGCAGCGCAAAAAAGGTTTTCGTCAAAAGATAAAATGTCTTTGGGTGAGAAAACTTTGTTTGCAACTAAGCAAAATTTACCCGTTTGACAAAAGAAAGCGGTTCAATCTGGATCCGTGGCGAAGGGTGTCAAAAAATTCGAAATGCCGAACTGAGATTTGCTCCAACTCCGCCCACGTTCGCTTGGGGTATAGGGTCTAGAAGTTGGGGGTGTTGTTCGAAAAAGCGCTGGAAGGACGGCTCATGACTTGGCTGGCTTTCAATCAGGCTTTGGAACTCGCTCAAAACCGGTGTGCTGAGCGCAAGCCAACGCGCAGAAAGTGCCCTCACAAGCTCTTGCGAGGATTGCGCATTTCCCAGTTGTTGGAACGTAAGTACTGTACCCACTACGCTACTCACATCGCTATCATCAGCGAAAGCGAGGATGCATCTTACAAGAGCTTGTCTCGCGACGTCAGATAGTTCGTGGAAGCCGCCCGTCTTGTGCTCTACGGTTTTGAACAGGTCATCATAGCCCGCAATTTTTAGTCGATAGGGCCTTTCGCAGGCAGCCACATCCGCAAGTAACCCAACAGCAAGAGACTGATTTGCGAATGTGTCATTTGCTTCAAAAACTTCCACAATTTGCTGGATGCCTATCTCTCCCCAAAAGAGTAGACAAAGACCGGCTGGAGCCTTGAGCGCCCACTTGTGTGTTGTTCCCCCATAATCATCTTCAAATAGCTTTCGAGCGAGCAACAAGGCGTCTAGAGAGCCATCCTCCATGCAACGAACAAGTAACTGCTTAAGTTTCTCAGGGCGGATACCAGAGGCGATAAACGTTTCGACGTCATCTTTTAGCAAGATCTTTCCTCGCGGTTAGACTAGGTCTCCGCAGGTAACTTGTGAATTACTAAGCTGACAAGTCCTGTTTGCCCAACCCGTCGCATTCAATCTCACGCATTTGAAACCCAGAATGCAACCCCGGGCGATCCACAGGTGACTGATCCCACTGTGTGCGCGACCTAACTATCGCATTTTGATGAGGTCTTTTTGGTAGCGGAGGAGGGACTCGAACCCCCGACACGCGGATTATGATTCCGCTGCTCTAACCACCTGAGCTACTCCGCCAACCGGGCGCGCGGGCGTCGGTTGAGGCCGGCGCGACGTGGGGTGCTTATAGTGAGGCTGCGGGCAGGCGTCAAGCGCAGAATGAGCGCCTGACCGCAAACGCTTTTTCCATGCTTCAAGCCGCGGAAACCGGGGCTTCGGATTGTGGAAAATCGGCAGGTGCCGCGACGGATCGCTCGGTCTTGTCGATCCATCCTCCCCCCAGCACGCGGGCGGTGTCGTCGTCGCTGTCGAAGAAGACACAGGCCTGGCCGGGCGCAACACCGGTTTCCCCGTTTGCCAGTTCGACAAAGCCCTTGCCGCCCAAAAGACGCAGGGTTGCCGGTGCGGGCGGGCGCGTGGAGCGGACCTTGGCGAAGAGCTCGACCTCGTCGCCTTCATCGAGCGGCTGGTCGCCGATCCAGTTCATTTCGCGCAGCAGGATCGTCCGGGTTGCCAGCGCCTCACGCGGGCCGACGATCACTTGGCGGCTGTCGGCATCCAGGCGGACAACGTAAAGCGGTTCGCCCGTCGCAACGCCGATGCCCCGGCGCTGACCGATGGTGAAATGAATGATGCCGTCATGGGTGCCGAGCTTGCGCCCGTCCATGTGCACGATCTCGCCCGGTTCGGCCGCATTGGGCCGCAGCTTGCGGATCACTTCGGCATAGTCGCCATTGGGAACGAAGCAGATGTCCTGGCTGTCGGGCTTGTCGGCGACCGACAGGCCGAACTCCGCGGCTAGCTCGCGTACCCTGGACTTGGGCATGCCGCCGAGCGGGAAACGGATGAAATCGAGCTGCTCCTGCGTGGTCGCGAACAGGAAATAGCTCTGGTCCCGGTCGAGATCGGCCGGGCGGAAAAGTGCGCGCTTGTTGCCCATCTGCGCCGAGCGGACATAGTGGCCCGTCGCAAGGGCGTCTGCTCCGAGATCGCGTGCGGTCTTCAAGAGGTCGGTGAACTTGACGGTCTGGTTGCAGGACACGCAGGGGATCGGGGTCTCACCGGCGATGTAGCTTTCGGCGAACCGGTCCATGACCTGTTCCTTGAAGCGGCTTTCGTAATCCAGCACGTAATGCGGGATGCCGATTTTCTCCGCGGCGCGGCGCGCATCGTGGATGTCGACACCGGCGCAGCACGACTTGGCCTTGGCGACCGCAGCGCCGTGATCGTAGAGCTGCAGGGTGACGCCGATGACGTCGTACCCTTGCGCTTTCATGAGCGCGGCGACAACGGAGCTGTCGACGCCGCCCGACATGGCGACAACGACGCGCGTATCCTCCGGACGGCCGGGCAGATCAAGACTGTTTCCCATTTTCAACACTTCCAGAAGCGTCGGCCTTGCGGCGGACCTTTGTCCAAGGTCGCCGATCGCGTCTTCAGGATCCCTGCGCGCCAGATCAAGGCCATTTCAAAGTTGGCGGCACTATACAGACAGGATCATGCAATGCCAATTGCAGGCAGCGCGCGGCAGGCATGCTTTGCCGGATCGGCAACTCTTGCCGACCCGCAGTCGAGGGTCAGGCCATTCTTTGTCAAGGAGTTTTATACTTTTCAACGACTTACCCTGCCTTCCGACTTGGCCTGCGGCTTGCTTTGTAGGCGGTGACGCAATGTGCCCTTCTTGCAGGGCAATGACTTCGGGGGCGAATTTGCTGCCATTTGGACTGATGACCGATGTATCTGCCGGAGCCCTGGCTGCCGGGACGGGTGCGCTTCCGGGTTTGGGAAAGCCTGTTGGCGATCGGGTCGGGACATCTGATTTCGAAACAGAGCTGACCGCGTTTTCGGACGTCACCACCAACGGTGCGCCCGGGATGCCGGACGGCACCGAATTTGCCGGCGGCGAATTTCCGCTCGCCTTTGCGGCGCTGTTCAATCCGGTTGAGCCCGGGGTCGACCCTGAGGCTGGCGGCGAGGCGCCGGAAGCAGCGGGGCCGGCCGGTCCGGCGCCCCTTCCGGTTCCCGATGCAGACGGCGAAGGTGTTGCGCCGGTACCCGCCGGGGCTGCTGCTCCTTTGCCGGGCCCTCCGCTTCCTTCCGCGGGTAGCGCGGCGCGTGCACCGGAAACGGGACCGTCGGACGTGCCCGAGCTTCCGGGCCAGCCATCAGCGCAGACGTCGCAACCTCAACCGATCCCGGCCGGGCCGCCTGAAGGGCTTGCCGATGAGCAGCAGGCCCGGCCGGCCAATACGCCCATTCAGCCGCCGCCGCCGGTACAGTCCGGACCCGTCGCCCAGACAGGCGGCCTGCAAAACGGACCGGCAGCACCTGCGCAAGCCGCTGTCAATGTACCTGGACCGCAGCCGGACGCGGACCCGGTTCCCGTGTCTCAGGCCGCCCGGGTCGTTGTGCCGGAAGCTGCTGTGCCTGATAAGAACGCGCCAGCGAATACACCGCGGCCTGCAGAGCCCGCGCCGCCGCCGGCGCAAGATGCGGGCGCTGCCGCTGCGCAGAGGCCCGCGCAAGTTGCTGTCCCGAGCGCGCCCGCACAGCCGGCGGCTCAGCTGCTTGCCAATGGACGCAGGTGGCAGAGCGAACTGCCGAGCGAATTGCGCGCACCGGTCCCGGCATTCTCAAGGAGCGCGGAGGTCGTGCTGCCGCCGCAGGCTGCTGCAGCTTCTGTAGTGGCTGACAGCACGACAACACCGCCTGCCGCTTCCAGTGCGCCGGCCGGCGGCAACGCACAGGCGCCGACGGTTCCCGTTCAGACACCCGTGCCGGCGAGCACGCTGCCCGAGACAGGAACAAGGGTGGCGCAGCCCGCCAGTGACGCGCCGGTGGCCGGTTCTGATCCGCTGCCCGCAGCCGGAAGTGAATCTTCAGGCAACCGGCCCGAGGCAGTTCCGCTGATACAGGTTGCAAGGCAAGGGGCGCAGAACACCGGTCCCGGGCCATTGACACCTCAGGTGGCAAGCGACCCTTCTGCTGATGTGGCTCCGGAAGGGGTCGAACCTGTCTCCCTGAAAACGGAAACCGGCGTGAAGGACAGCAAGGCGCCGCAGCAGGCAGCCGGTCCGGACAACCAGTCGCCGGGGCGTGTGCCTCACGGTGACACGAATTCCGCGCCGCAGGCAGGAGCCAATGTTGCCGATGCACGTCCGGTGGCCGGTCCGCTGGCCGCCGCCGCGCTGGCACCCCAGGCTCCTGTTGATGACCCGGACCTCCTCACAAAGCCGGTTGAATTCACAACGACCGGCGATTTCGCCGCCACCGTGCGCGGTGGCGAGACGCATGGTGCCGTCAGGACCGAGAGTCTGCAGACCCCAAGTCAGGCCCAGTCGGGACAGGTGGCGACGCAGGTCGCCGCAGAGATTGCCAGACATCTCAAGAATGGTCAGACCCGCTTCCAGATGCGGTTCGATCCTCCGGAACTCGGCCGCGTTGACGTCAACATGCGCGTCGGCGCTGACGGCGGCGTGCAGGCACATCTCATCGTGGAGCGTCCAGAAACCCTCGACATGTTCCTGCGCGACCAGCGCAGTCTTGAGCGGGCCCTGGAAGCTGCCGGGCTCAGCACGAATTCCGAGAACCTTCAGTTTTCGCTGAAACAGGATGGAGGACGGGGCTTTGCCTCCGGTGACGGCCAGGGTGACCAGGGCGCACAAGTAGCGGAAGGCGCGGGCGGTCCGGAAGGTGACGACCTGGATCCGGAGACCGAAGAGATCATCCGGCTGACACTTGCCGAGAGCCGCGGCGGCCTCGACGTGAAGATTTGACGAACGGGATGACGGGTCATCCAAGGAGCATAGCGTGACAACCGTTTCTTCCAGTACGACTGGGACCTCGCAGAGTACCAGCACGGCCAGCCAGTCCGGCCTCATGGCCAACTATGAGCTGTTCCTGAGCATCCTCACCACGCAGATCCAGAACCAGGATCCGCTCGATCCGATGGACTCGGCTGAATACACAAGCCAGCTTGTGCAATATTCAAATGTCGAACAGTCGATCCAGCAGAACAAGAACCTCGAAGAAATCATCGCCATGCTCGGCAGCAACATGAGCATGAGCTATGTCGGCTATATCGGCAACGAGGTGACGGCGGATGCATCTACCACCACGCTGTCCGGCGGCCAGGCAACCTGGACCTACGACGTCAGCGAAGACGCAACCGGAACCTATGAAGTCCGCAACTCCAGCGGCGTGGTCGTCTATACCGGCGATGCGGATCTCAGGGCAGGTTCGGGAACCGTCACGTGGAATGGCCAGTTGTCCGCCGGCGGTGAAGCTCCCGCCGGTCTTTATACGATCTCGTTCGATGTTCGGGATGCCGCCAGCAACCGGGAAACCGTCAGGACTGAGACGAAGGGCATCGTCGACAGCGTCGATCTTTCCGGATCGGAAGTCGTTCTGAATGTCGGCGGTCAGAGCGTTCCCATTTCCTCGGTGACGTCCGTTTCTGCTCCCTCCTGATGCAACTCCAGGGCGGATTTACCACCTGCCTGGGCATCTTTTCAGGAAAATCGGCCAGATATTCGGGCCTGATCAGCCGTTTCGCCGGAAAACCGGTGGGGTTGAGCAGATTTTTTTGCGGGCCGGGTCCCTCGTGCGCCAACTCACCGCTTTGCGTTTCCTTCGATCTGCCTCGCAAATTGCACATGCGGGAATTCATGGTTAACAGAACCATGCAATACAGTTAATAACTTTAGATTTTTTCTTTGGGACTTCCTAAATATCATTCACTAAATTTAGATTTTATAGTTAATAAAAACACAATTTTGCTTTAGGCGTTTGTTAAGCGTCGTCTTGTAGTCTCATCTCACCTTGGTCATGGTTAGTGTGAGAGTACAATGACCGAACAAATTCGTTCGCGTGTAAAATATGTCATCGGCCCCGATGGTAGCCCGCTCACAATTGCGGATCTGCCACCAACATCGACGAAGCGTTGGGTTATTCGTCGCAAGGCCGAAGTTGTCGCCGCAGTTCGCGGAGGTCTCCTGTCCCTCGAAGAGGCGTGTCAGAGATATACCCTGACGGTTGAGGAATTCCTCTCCTGGCAGAGTTCCATCGAAAAGCACGGACTTGCGGGTTTGCGCGCCACGCGCATCCAGCAATACAGGGGCTGACGCTCTGAAATCAGAGTAATACGGGCGCGTGCCGCTGCTCGTTTGAAGAGGTCGGTTATTCCGGCCTTTTTTATTTGCCTTGTCTGATCCCGGTTTATCCAAAAGTTAATGAACTGGGCATTTTTTCCCCACCTCGCTCGCGTTTTGCGATTCCCGAAATCCCGGAAATCCGTCGTTTTGCCAAATTGGGCCGGATACCGTTAACCAGTTGTTAACCGTCTGGGCGGCAAATTTTGCCCATCGAGGGTGTGGCGTGTCGAGCCGACTCCAACAATAACGGCTTGGACATGTTTCAGATGCGGGCGGGCATTCGTGAACGGCATAATTGAATTCATAAAGACATTGGGTCCGGCGCGGATCGCCGCCATGGGAGCGGTTGCGGCCATTCTCGTGGGCGTGTTCGCCTTCATCATCCTTCGCGTGACCGCGCCGCAAATGACGACGCTTTACAACGAGCTGACCCTTGAGGATTCCGCCGCGATCGTCAGCCAGCTCGAGAGCCAGGGCATCCAGTTTCAACTCTCCCGCCAGGGTGCCACAATTCTCGTTCCGAAGGACCAGGTCGCAAGGCTGCGGATGCAGCTTGCCGCCGAAGGTCTGCCGACCGGCGGTTCCATTGGCTACGAGATCTTCGACCGGAGCGACACGCTCGGCGCGACGAGCTTCGTTCAGAACATCAACCACCTGAGGGCGATGGAAGGCGAGCTTTCGCGGACAATCGGATCGCTGGACCGGATCAAGACGGCGCGCGTTCACCTGGTAATCCCAGAGCGCCAGCTGTTTCAGCGAGACCGCCGCCCGCCATCCGCATCGATCGTGTTGAATGTGCGCGGTGCCCTCGGGCCCGGCGAGATCCGCGCGGTTCAGCACCTTGTTGCAACGGCTGTGGACGGTCTGGACCCCGACAGGGTGTCGATCGTCGATGAAAGCGGCAGACTGCTTGCGTCCGGTGCCGGCGCCAGCGATGAGGACATGGTGTCCACGTCGCTTCAGGAGCGGACGGTCGCCATCGAGGGCCGCTTGCGCAACCAGGTCGAGGAAATTCTGAATTCGGTTGTCGGTCCCGGCCGGGCGCGCGTGCGCGTCAACGCCGAAGTCGATTTCAACCGTTTGACAGAAACGACGGAAACCTTCGATCCGGAAGGCCAGGTCGTGCGGTCGACACAGACCAAGGAAGAGGCGACGTCCTCCATCAGCCGCAACGGGCAGGTGACGGCCGGGAACCAGCTTCCGAATGCGCAGGTGCCGCAGGAGGATGACGGGCGCGACACGGCTTCGCTTACCGAGGAGGTTGTCAACTACGAGATTTCGCGCTCGACGCGGACCGAGGTTGTGGAAGCCGGGCAGGTCAGGCGGCTGTCAGTCGCGGTTCTGGTCGACGGCACCTACGAGCCCGACGGGAACGGGAACTCGGTTTATACACCGCGCCCGCAGGAAACGCTCGACCGTATCGCGGTTCTGGTGCGCTCGGCGGTCGGTTTCGACGAAAACCGAGGTGACCTTGTCGAGGTCGTCAATCTGCAATTCGCGCTCCCGCCCCAGGACGATCTTCTGGCAGAAGGAGACGGGCTGTTCGAGTTCACGCGGGACGATATCATCCGGTTCGCCGAACTCGGGGTTCTGTTCCTGATCACGATCCTGCTGCTGTTGTTCGTGGTGCGGCCGCTGCTCCGACGCATCGTCACACCGGAGGAAAAACAGCCGCAGGAACTCATGATCGGCCCTGACGGAACACTGGTCGTCGAGACGGATGTGCCGCAGGAAGAGGATATGGAAGACGAATTCGTGATCGAATGGCTGGAGCAGGCGAAGCAGGAAGGGGCAATGCAGGCGAGTTCGATCGCAAAAGTGGGCGACATGATCAAGGATCATCCGACTGAAGCCGTTAACATCGTGCGCGGCTGGCTGGATGAGCAGGCGGCCTGATGGTAACCGATCAACTTCAACAACACCTCACGATAAGCGCGGATGAAGAAGACCGTGAGCTGAAAGGTGCCGAACGGGCGGCGGTTCTCCTGCTTGCGTTGGGGGAGTCGCATGGCTCACCCATCTGGGAAAAGCTCGACGAGATTGAGGTTCGTCAGGTCTCGGCCGCGATGGCCAACCTTGGACCGGTCACGCCGAACATGCTGGAGAGCCTCTTCAAGGATTTCGTTCGCCGGGTGAGCTCAAGAGGCGCCCTGACGGGCAACGTGGATGCGACCGAGCGCCTGCTGGCCAACTTTCTTCCCGGTGACAAAGTGTCGGTCATCATGGAAGAGATCCGGGGACCGGCCGGACGGAACATGTGGGAAAAGCTCTCCAACGTTCAAGAGAATGTTCTCGCGAACTATCTGAAGAACGAATATCCGCAGACCGTCGCCGTGGTGCTGTCGAAAATCAACTCCGACCACGCCGCGCGCGTCCTCGGCATCCTGCCGGAAGAACTCGCACTCGAAGTGGTCAGCCGCATGCTGCGCATGGACGCCGTGCAGAAGGAAGTCCTTGAGAAGGTGGAGCAGACGCTCAGGGTGGAGTTCATGTCCAACCTGACGAACACCTCGCGCCGGGACAGTCACGAGATGATGGCGGACATCTTCAACAATTTCGACCGGCAGACAGAGGCGCGGTTCCTGGCGGCGCTCGAGGAAGACAACCGCGAGGCAGCGGACCGGATCAAGACGCTGATGTTCACCTTCGACGATCTGCTCAAGCTGGATGCGGCGAGCTGTCAGACGCTGCTGCGTCACGTGGAGAAGGATCAGCTGGCAATCGCGCTCAAAGGCTCCACCGACACGGCCCGCGAGTTCTTCTTCGGCAACATGTCGTCGCGTGCGGCGAAACTGCTCGAGGACGATATGGACGCGCTTGGTCCCGTGCGGCTGCGTGATGTCGATGAAGCGCAGACAGGCATGGTGAACAAGGCCAAGGATCTGGCCGCGAAAGGCGAAATCATGATCTCCAAGTCGAAGGGCGATGAGGAAATCATCTACTGATGACACTCGGGCGACAGGCAGATACCGACAGCAGAATGGGCAAAATGACCAACCCGTCTAAATTTCTGTTCAACATGGACTTCTCCGAGCCGGAGGAGCCGGAGGTCGTTGCGCCGCCCGAGCCGGACATCCCGTCCATCCCCCTGGCCGATCATGAAAAGCTGCTTGCCGACGCGAAGGCCCAGGCCTTCGAGGAAGGGCGGGCACAGGCGCTTCAGGACCTTCAGAGCAAGCAGGAGACCCTGTTGACGGCGGAGGTCAACCGGCTGGTCGATGTCGTTGCTGACGCGATCGGACAGATCGACGACGGCTTGGCGGTGCAGGAAAAAGATGCCATCGGCCTCGCATTTCTTGTGGCCAGACGTCTTTGTGCACATCTGATTGCGCGTCAGCCGCTGGCGGAAACCGTGGCACTGGTGTCAGAATGTCTGGGTCCGCTCCGGAAAGCGCCTCACCTGGTCATCCGGATCGCGGAAAAGGACGTTGAGGGGCTCAAGTCCCGGGTGGACCCGATCGTGCATGAGAAAGGCTTCGACGGCCGTCTCGTGATCCTCGGCGAACCGGAAATCGGCCGTGGAGACTGCCACATCGAATGGGCGGATGGCGGCATCAAGCGTGACCGGAAAGCGCTCGAGAACGAAATCGACACCAGCATTCGCAGCTATCTGCGCGCACGCGGCGCAGGCACGAAAGGCACTTCATCCGCGCCTGGAGCGGAAAAGGAAACTGACGCATGAGCGACGAGCAAGAGACCAATATCCCGCTTGACGAACTGGAAGCTCCGCAACGCAGTCTTGAGGACGAGGATGTTCCGTCGCCGGAGTCCGCCGCGGATCTGGAAGCCGTTTTTGACGTACCAGTCCGTATATCGGCCGTTCTCGGACATTCCCGCATGCATGTGTCTGAGCTCTTGAAGCTTGCCTCCGGAACCGTTCTGGAACTTGACCGCAAGGTCGGGGAGGCAATCGACATCTACGTCAATGACCGTCTGGTCGCGCGCGGTGAAGTTGTCCTGGTGGAGGACAAGCTGGGCGTCACCATGACGGAAATCATCAAGACCGACCGATAGGATTACTCAGATGCGTCTGCTCATTGTCGGAACACTAGGCGGTCAGCTCACAACGGCGTCGAAGATCGCCATGCAGGGGGGCGCACAGGTCACCCACGCCGATGACGTGGAAGGCGCGCTGAAGGTGCTCAGATCCGGCCGCGGTGCCGATCTGCTGATGGTTGAAGTCCATCTCGACATCGCCGGGCTGATCGGCAAGCTCCAGGACGAACGGGTGCATGTGCCCGTGGTCGCCTGCGGTGTGGAAACGGATGCGCAGGCCGCCGTGTCGGCGATCCGCGCCGGGGCCAAGGAATACATCCCCCTGCCGCCCGATCCGGAGATGATCGCCGCCGTGCTGCATGCCGTGGCTCAGGAGCGGGGAGATCTCATCTATCGCGACGAGGCGATGGCGAATGTCGTCAAACTGGCCGAACAGGTTGCGCCATCGGAAGCATCCGTCCTGATCACGGGCGAGTCCGGCACCGGCAAGGAGGTAATCGCGCGGCACGTGCACAAGTGCTCCAACCGTGCCTCGAAGCCCTTCATTTCGATCAACTGTGCCGCTATTCCAGAACACCTGCTGGAGTCGGAACTGTTCGGCCATGAGAAGGGCGCCTTTACCGGCGCAGTCGCACGGCGCATCGGCAAGTTCGAGGAGGCCGATGGCGGCACGCTGCTCCTTGACGAGATATCGGAAATGGACGTGCGGCTCCAGGCCAAGCTGCTGCGTGCGCTTCA
This sequence comes from Roseibium sp., assembly GCF_965229775.1. Lineage (GTDB taxonomy): Bacteria > Pseudomonadota > Alphaproteobacteria > Rhizobiales > Stappiaceae > Roseibium. The sequence goes on along the minus strand of NZ_OZ245929.1, from coordinate 95,480 downwards.
GGAGCGCGTGATCGACCGCGTCGGCGGCACCCGCCCGGTCGCCGTCAACATCCGGATCCTGGCGACGTCCAACCGGGATCTTGCCGAGAGCGTCCGGCAGGGTCAGTTCCGCGAGGATCTCCTGTTCCGGCTGAATGTCGTCAATCTCAAGCTGCCGGCCCTGCGTGAGCGCCCGGCCGACATCATGGAACTCGCCCAGTTCTTCATCAAGCACTACGCCGAGGCGAACGGTGTGCCCCAGCGCCCGCTTTCCGTCGAGGCGCGTCAGGCCCTGATGTCCAATCCCTGGCAGGGCAATGTGCGTGAGCTTGAAAACACAATGCACAGGGCCATCCTGCTCGCGTCCGGCCCGGAGATCGGCGTCGAGGCGATCCGCATGCCCGACGGATCGCCCCTGTCCGTTTCCAGGGGACCGGCGCAGCGCGCGGCCGAGACAGCCGAAGCCGTCACCAGATCCTTTGTCGGTCGCACGGTGGCAGACGTGGAACGCGATCTCATTCTCGACACGCTCGACCATTGCCTGGGCAACCGGACACACGCGGCGAAAATTTTGGGAATCTCCATTCGCACGCTGCGCAACAAGCTGAATCAGTATACCGATGAAGGAATTAGCGTGCCTGCTCCGGGCGAGGCGCGTCCCTGAAACCAGTCAATCAAGCATCTCACGGCGTGGGTTTTTCTAGTCGATCGCCTGTCAGGAACCGGAAGTAGGAATGTCGGATACGGCAGCAGGCGGACAGAGCGGGGCACCTGAACCCGCGCCCGAAAAACCGGCGGCGGCACCGCAGTCCGCCGGCGGCCTTTCGGCCCTGCCGGGTGTTCAGGAAGTGATCGATACGTTGCGCAAGGGCGATGTCGGCCTTGCCACCGGTATTCTGGTCATCCTGACGCTGCTCATCCTGCCGATGCCGCCGATGATGCTGGACACGTTCCTCGCCGTGTCGATCATCTTTTCCGTCATGATCCTGATGACGGGCCTGTTCATCCAGAAGCCGCTTGAATTCTCCTCCTTTCCGACCGTCCTCCTGATCGCGACCATGCTCCGGCTGGGGCTCAACATCGCTTCGACACGGCTGATCCTGTCGAACGGTCACGAAGGCACGGCTGCAGCCGGCAACGTCATCCAGTCCTTCGGCAACCTGGTGATGGGCGGCAATTTCGTCATCGGGATCATCGTTTTCGCCATTCTGGTGATCGTCAACTTCGTCGTCATCACCAAGGGTTCCGGCCGTATCGCGGAAGTTGCCGCGCGCTTCACCCTGGACGCCATGCCCGGCAAGCAGATGGCCATTGATGCCGACCTTTCTGCCGGGCTGATCGACGAGGCCGAGGCCAAGGCGCGCCGGAAAGCACTGGAGGACGAGAGCTCCTTCTTCGGGGCGATGGACGGTGCCTCCAAATTCGTCCGCGGCGACGCGATCGCAGGTCTTCTGATCACGTTCATCAACATTCTCGGCGGGATCTTCATCGGCGTCGCCCAGATGGGGCTCAGCTTCACCGAGGCCGCCAACAACTACACCCTTCTGACCATCGGTGACGGTCTTGTCTCGCAGATCCCGGCGCTGATCGTGTCGACCGCTGCCGGCCTTCTCGTCTCCAAGGCGGGTGTGCACGGCGCGGCCGACAAGGCGCTGTCCAGCCAGTTCACCGGTTACCCGAAAGCGCTCGGCATGTCGGCGGCCGTCATGGTCATCCTGGCACTTTTGCCCGGCATGCCGATGGTACCGTTTCTCGCGCTTGCCGGGATCGCGGGCTACCTCGCCTACCGGGTCGGTGCGAACAAGAAGAAGGAAGAGGTCAAGGTCGCACAGGAAAAGGCGATCGAGGATGCACCGAAGCCGCCGCCCGAGCCGCCGATCACCGATGCGCTCAAGATGGATGAACTGAGGATCGAACTCGGCTATGCACTGCTGCCGCTGATCAATGGCAAGGCCCAGGGCGACGGAGATATCCTGACCGAACAGATCAAGGCACTGCGCCGCCAGGTCGCGGGCGACATGGGTGTGATCATGCCGCCGGTGCGCATTCTCGACAATATCCAGCTCGGTGCCAACGATTATGTCATCAAGGTCAAGGAAGTCGAAGCGGGAAGGGGTATTCTCTATCCGAACCACTACATGGTCATGGATCCGGCGGGCGGTCAGGTGAAACTGCCCGGCACGCACACGACGGAACCGACCTTCGGCCTTCCGGCAACCTGGGTGGAGGCGCAATACCGCGAAGACGCTTCCCTGCGAGGTTATACGGTCGTCGATCCGGCAACGGTGCTCTCAACCCATCTGACCGAGACGATCAAGACCAATATCAGCGAACTGCTGACTTATGGCGATGTCCAGAAACTGCTGAAGGAACTGAAAGGCGAGCAGGCCAAGCTGGTGGAGGATCTGGTGCCGTCGCAGATCACCGTTTCCGGTCTTCAGCGCGTGCTGCAGGCGCTTCTGGACGAGCGGATCTCGATCCGCGATCTTGGCACCATCCTGGAAGGCGTCTCCGAGGCAACCGGCATGACACGGAACACCGACACGATTGCCGAGCATGTGCGCTCACGTCTCGGCCGCCAAATCTGCGCCTCAAATCTTTCCCCGGGCGGTTACCTGCCGCTGATCGCGCTGTCACCGCAATGGGAGCAGGCGTTCCTGGAATCGATTGTCGGGGAAGGCGACGACCGCCAGCTTGCCATGCAGCCGAGCAAGCTGCAGGAATTCGTCGGCAAGGTCCGCGATGCCTTCGAGGAAGCCGCCCAGCAGGGCGAGGTGCCCGTGCTTCTGACGTCGCCGCAGACACGGCCGTTCGTGCGGTCCATCGTCGAACGCTTCCGCGCGCACACGACCATCATGAGCCAGGCCGAGGTTCACCCGCGCATCAAACTGAAGACGGTCGGGTCGATCTAAAGAAGTTGGCGCTAGACCAGCACGTTCACGCGCGCCGCGACGGCGGTCGCGTTGGCGTATGGGCCGGCCTGGTTCCTGTTCTGGAACACGAAAGCCGTGTTGGCCTGTGAAGCCTGGGTGCCGATGATATTGAAGTTGCTGGCGAGGGCGCGCAGTTCCTGCATCTTCTGTGCTGAGGCCTGACGCCGCTTGGACCATGCCTGGTTGTAGTCGGACCAGGTGGATTTCCCCTGAGACCGGAACCGGCTGTGATAGTCTCTCTGGACGTAATTCCCGACCTTGGGCATGGGCGCATCTTTCCTGGATACGGTTTCAATCTCTCAGGACGTGGTTAATGAAGCGTTAAAGGCGTGCAAACCGCAACGGCCGCACTTGGTCAAATCGGGACCAGCTGATAAGCCGAACGGGTGCTTTCAAATCTTTGATCCGGGATCTTCTCATGCCTGACCAAACGCTCAATCTGACCGGATACACGGACGTGCCCGACGGCAAGATCGCCTTTGTCGTCACCTTTCTGGAAATGCTGGAGGCGCCGGCCAAACCGCTCGCGCCGGCGCGGGACGATGTCGAACTTGTCCGGTGGCACGAACCGAACCTCACCGCCTACAGGCAGCTCTTCCGGCAGGTGGGCGAGGATTGGATCTGGTTCGGCAGGCTGACCCACGGGGACGAGGAACTCCGGCAAATGCTGGCCGATCCGGCCCGTGAAAACTATCTGCCGATGCAGGGCGGTACGCCGATCGGAACGCTCGAGCTGGAGTTCGGCAATCCGGAGGAACCGGAGCTTTCCTACTTCGGCCTTATCCCGCAGGCGATCGGCGGCGGCCTCGGGCGCTGGCTGATGGCGCAGGCCGTGGACATCGCCTGGTCACGGCCCGAAACCAGGCGCTTGTGGCTGCACACCTGCACGGGCGACAGCCCGCAGGCGATGAAGTTCTACACGTCCTGCGGCTTCAGGCCCTACAAGCGGTCCATCGAGATCGACGACGACCCGCGGCTGCTCGGGCTCTATCCGCACGAGACGGCCCCGCATGTGCCGGTGATCAAGGGGTAGAGGGCAAGTGGCAGAGACGCAAGTTGCCCATGCTTCGACAAAGCGCTTCGCGCTTCCCCTAGATGAGGGCGGACAAGATCGAATTCCAAAAGTTGGAGCAAACTTCCGGTGTCATCCCCGACTTGATCGGGGAGCCACTCGTTTCCAGAGCTGAAGATGAGCGGTGACAGGGCTCCGCAACGCCTCGCTCGTTTGCCGAGCCCGTGGTTACCGAGATCTGGATTGGATCCCCGATCAAGTCGGGGATGACCCTTGGTGTGGGAATTCGCGCTGCAGGCGCGGCCTGAACCAGTTCAGTTGCGACTTGGGTTCGCTGTGCTCACGCTCATATCTGGTTACCCGTTCAAGCCGGGCACAGGTTCCGGATCGGCGTTCGGCTGCGTCTCACTTATCCGGAATGACCTGGGAGGGGAGCGCATCAACACTCTCCATCGTCACCCCGGGCGAACAGCGTGAGATCCGGGGCCGGGGTGCCCGGGTGCGCTGGCATGGGTATCGCCCAATCCGCAAGGCATCCGCCTCTCCGATCCCGGCTCACACTGCGCTTGGCCGGGATGACGCCGATAGAGGAAAGTGTGAGGAGTACGATTTCAGGCGCTCATCTTGACACGCTCTGGGAAGGCCTCGGCGATCGCCTGGCGGTTCGGTTTCAGGACGCCGCGCTCGGTGATCAGCCCCGTGACCAGCCGGGCCGGAGTGACGTCGAAGGCCGGATTTCCGACATCGGATCCTTCCGCGACGATGTTGATCGTCTGGATGTCGCCGCGATCGGTGCGTCCGGTCATCTTGCTGACCTCCGTGCCCGCCCGTTCCTCGATCGGAATTTCCCGGACACCGTCGGACAGGGCAAAGTCGATCGTCGGTGAGGGCAGGGCGACATAGAAGGGCACATCATTGTCCCTGGCTGCCAGCGCCTTCAGATAGGTGCCGATCTTGTTGCAGACATCGCCGCTTGCCGTCGTCCGGTCCGTTCCGGTGATCACCATGTCCACCTGGCCATGCTGCATCAGGTGCCCGCCGGCATTGTCGACGATGACCGTGTGCGGCACACCATGGTGGCCGAGTTCCCAGGCCGTCAGGAACGCACCCTGGTTCCGGGGACGGGTTTCGTCCACCCAGACATGAACCGGGATGCCGCCATCGTGGGACATGTAGACCGGTGCCGTCGCCGTTCCCCAGTCGACGGTTGCGAGCCAGCCGGCGTTGCAATGGGTGAGGATGTTGACCGGTTCACCCTTGCGCTTGGTCTCGGAAATCGCGGCGATCAGCTCCATGCCGTGCATGCCGATGGCCATGTTGATGCCGATGTCCTCGTCGCAGATCTCGTTGGCGAGCGTGAAGGCGGCCACAGCCCGCAGCGCCGGTTCCACCTGGATCAGGCTCTTGCGGGCGCGGTCGAGCGCCCAGTGCAGGTTCACGGCGGTAGGGCGCGTTTGCAGAAGCGCGGAGCAGGCATTGTGCAGGGCTTCGTCGGAGGAGTCCGCCCGCATCGCCAGGGCGACGCCGTAAGCCGCCGTGGCACCGATCAGCGGCGCACCGCGCACCTGCATGACGCGGATGGCATGGGCCGCGTCTTCCATGGTGTGCAGCTTGATGATTTCAAAGGCGTAGGGAAACTTTGTCTGGTCGATGATCTCGACGCTGCCTCCGTCCTGAGCGAGCCAGATCGTGCGGTATTTCTTGCCATCAACATTCATGACGCAGTCTCCCCGTGGCAGGTGGACGAAAGATCACTCTAGCTTTGCATAACCCATGATTTGGAGTGAGACCAGCGCTGCCTTGCTGGCGTTACGGTTAATTTTCCCCTAAGCTTTGTTAACCATTTTAGGATCAATGCCGGTGGATAGGCAGCAGGTGAAGACGGAGCGCCGTTCTGCCCCTGCGCGAGTCGGTTAAGACTTTTGTGTTCACGACGGCAGAAGAACGGAGCCAGGCGCCTTATGTCTGAAATGCAGGATAACGTTGTCCCACACACGCGTATTCGCTCCTTGCGCGATGCCATCCGCAAGGTGCAGCTGGGCGAAGTCGAGAGATCGGACGTGGTTGTCGAGTTGCAGGATACGGAACGGGCACGGCTCGACATGCTGGCCGACGAGCTCAAGGATGTCTTCAAGGAGATCCCTGAGGATGACGACCAGTTTTCGCTGCAGATCATTTCCGGGTCGACACCGCGCCTGTGGATCGATGCCACCAGCCACGTGGCCGTCGGCGGGGATCGCAAGACCTACCGTTTTCTGAAGGACACGCGCCTTGGCCGCGTGGTCATACTCGAAACCGCGAATATCGACGACATGGCCGACTGCCTGACGGAATACATCGCAGAGCGGGTGATCGAACGGGAAAAGGCGCTCGAGGGCGACTGGCTGAACAACCGTCTGAAGGAAGTCGCGCAGGACTCCAAGGTTGTCCGGGTGCGTGAAAGCAGAACGTCCTGGCTCGCGGTTGCCGGTGCATTCGGCATCGGGATTGCCGCAGGCGTTGTCGGCCTCGTCGCCTTCGCCTGGTTTGCCAACCCGATTTGACGTTGCGTTGTCTTTGTGCCGCTGCTTTTAGTTTTACCTCAATACGGCTCTCGCGAGACGATCTCCTGTGAGTAAACCCGTCATTCCGGCTGCAGCGAAGGGGAAGGCCGGAACCTGTTAAACGCTTGTCTCACAGTGTTCTTGTTACCCTGGGATGACAAAAAAAGACGCGTTCCGGCAGTTTGAAAGCGCAAGGTCTTGGCTTTCTGCCGTCACCCCGGACAAGCGTCAGCGCAGATCCGGGGCCTACTCGCCTGTCAGCTTGCCGCATCGCGTGATTGTGTCCGCTTCTCCGTTTCCCATTTGGGCGCTCTGGAAACGAGTGGGTCCCGGATCTCGCTGTGCTCGTCCGGGATGACAGGGAGAGGCCGCGTTATTGGGGCCAACCTCACACTCGCAAACCCTCACCCTGAGGAGGGCCGTCAGGCCCGTCTCGAAGGATGGGCCGCAGGGCACTGAATTTGTCGCCCATCCTTCGAGACAGCGCTGACGCGCTTCCTCAGGATGAGGGAGAGGCTTGAGCGCATGCCTGCGGTAGGTGAAATATTTTTGTCGTCCAACTGCTTCTGCCGTCACCCCGGACAAGCGTCAGCGCTGATCCGGGGCCTACTCACCTGTCAGCTTGCCGCGTCGGGCGATTGTGTCCACTTCTCCGTTTCCCATTTGCAGGCTCTGGAAACGAGTGGGTCCCGGATCTCCGCTGTGCTCGTCCGGGATGACAGGGAGAGGCCGCGTTATTGGGGCCAACCTCACACTCGCAAACCCTCATCCTGAGGAAGGCCATAGGCCTGTCTCGAAGGATGGGCCACACGGCACTGAATTTGCCGCCCATCCTTCGAGACAGCGCTGACGCGCTTCCTCAGGATGAGGGAGAGGCTTGAGCGCATGCATGCGGTAGGTGAAATATTTTTGCCGTCCATCTGCTTCTGCCGTCACCCCGGACAAGCGTCAGCGCTGATCCGGGGCCTACTCGCCTGTCAGCTTGCCGCATCGGGCGATTGTGTCCGCTTCTCCGTGTTCCACTCGAGGGCTCTGGAAACGAGTGGGTCCCGGATCTCGCTGTGCTGCGTCCGGGATGACAGGGAGAGGCCGCGCTATTGGGGCCAACCTCACATTCGCAAACCCTCATTCTGAGGAAGGCCGTTAGGCCTGTCTCGAAGGATGGGCCACACGGCACTGGATTTGAAGTTCGCATCAATTCTCCTGCAACCTCCGAAGCGAACTTCAGATTCAGGTGATGAGCGCTGGAGATTACTGGTTCCCTGCCTTCGCAGGGATGACAAGACTGGTGTATCGCGGGATGCAGAAGCGCAGACACCGTCCCGGCTAATCACCGTTTGGAATACTGACGTCCCTTTCCGCGAGCAGCTTGACCGGTGTGTCGGGCGCATCGAAACCGTGTTCTTCCATGCGGCAGGTCCAGCCGGTATTGGACTTTTCGATCCTGAAGAGATTGTAGCGTGCGGCCGGGTGCCGCCCGCCTGGTGCGCTTGTTGCAGACGGTACGCCGACAACGGGCACGGGACCGGCCGGCCCTTCGATTTCTTCGAAACTGACGATATGCGTGTGCCCGTGGAGAATGAGTTCCGCGCCCGCGTGTTTGATGGCGGCGCGCACGCGCGAGGCGTCCGACAGCCGCTTGTGCCATTTCGTGGCGTGCCTGAACGGCGGGTGATGCAGCATCACGACCCGGAAATAGCCTTTCCTGCCGAGCTCTTCCAGAATGACCCGCAAGCGTCTTGCCTGTTCGGACCCGACCCGTCCGGTCGCGAACCAGGGGGCCGTGGCGCGCCCGGTGGTCACGCCCACAAGGGCGACATCTTCGCGTGTGCGGACATAGGGAAAGGTCGCTTCCACGCGCGCGCCTTCCGGTGGTTTCGCCGCCGCATCGTCAGAACACATATACGGCCACCACACCGCACGTGCCTTATAGACGGCGCCTGGAACATAGGCATCGTGATTTCCCGGAACGACGGACACGCTGTCCGGCTCTCCAATCTCTTCGAGCCAATCGCGCGCGCCGGTGATTTCAAGGGGAAGGGCGATGTTTACGAGGTCGCCGGTGACGGCGATGTGGTCGGGAGACTGCGCCTTCATGTCTTCGACGAGCTGGTCGAGGTAGCTGGCGCCCATGATCTTGGAACGGTTTCGCCGCCAGTTGAGGTAACCCAGAATACGCTTTGAAACCAGCTGGATAAGCTTGGGATCGGGCAGGGGGCCGAGATGGGGGTCGGAAATATGCGCAAGCGTGAACATGGTGGCGCATCTTCAAAGCAAAAAGCGCCGCGTCAAGAAAATAACGCGGCGCTCAGGTTGCTGAGCATCTGTTTTTGAATAAAGGGCATCCTGCCCCGGGCCGGCCTACTTGGCCTGAGCGGGTCTGGCAGTCTTGCCCGAGGACGTGTTTGCGGTGCGCGTGGTCTCGCGCAGCGTCGCGTTCACGACATGTACAAAACCGAACATTCTTCTGCCTCCGCGGGCTCGTCCGAAGCTTAGTTGCTCGGGAACGTGGTCAGGGCAGCAACAACGCGCGGGTTGCTGAGATCGAGGGCCGGTTTCCACTGGTAGTGGTTCTGGCGGGTGCGGCGCTTGCCGAAAATTGCGTTCAACATTGTCTGTTCCTTCGTAAGGTCACGGCAGTCTCACCTGCCTTCGAATTCATCACTGTGCACGCTATATAGGCATTCACCCGGCGCAGGAGGAGAGCTATTCCCGCGTATCAGCCCTGCAGCGGTTGCATGGGTCAAGCGTGTTTACCTTTGGCGGCAGGGGGTGCAATCTACGGACATGCTGAAGTTGTTATCCTTCCTGCCGACGAGCCTGACGAAGCGCATCGTGCAGAGCGCAGTTCTGATCAGAAACCCCTACATCCTGGGCGTTCGGGTAATCGTGGTAGACGATCGCGGCGGCGTCCTGCTGGTGCGTCACACCTATCTCGAGGGATGGTATCTGCCGGGCGGGGCCGTCGACCGCGGCGAGACGCTGGAACAGGCCGCAATCCGGGAGGTTCTGGAAGAGGCGGGGATCGCCGCGCAACATGCGCCGCGCCTCCTGGGCATGTATCTCAACCGCGAGGCAACAGGCCGCGATCATGTCGGCCTGTTTCAACTGGATACATGGCAAGAGGCCCCGGCATTTCTCGCGCCGAATGCGGAAATTGCTGCAGCGCGTTTCTTTCCGCTCGACGCGCTGCCAGACGATCTGAGCCCGGCAACCGCGCGGCGTCTTTCAGAATTCGCGGACGGGACATTTCCCTCAGGTGCCTGGTGGTGAGCCATCCCTGAAATCCCGGCCTGAAATCCCGGCCTGAAATTCCTCAGAGGAGATCCCGTCCTGCTCAGGCAGCGGCCGGAAGCCGGTCCCTGTCGTGGGGCTTCAGAAAGTCGAGTGCCGGTCCGACCGGTACGATCCGTGTCGGATTGACGCTCTCGTGCGAGCCGTAATAGTGCTGCTTGATCGTTGCCATGTCGACGGTCTCGGCAACACCCGGCACCTGGTAGAGTTCCAGCAGGTAGTTGGACAGGTTGGGGTAGTCGACAATGCGTCTGATGTTGCACTTGAAGTGGCCGACATAGACCGCATCGAAGCGCACGAGCGTGGTGAACAGACGCCAGTCCGCCTCGGTCAGCCGGTCTCCGGTCAGGTAGCGGTTTTCACTGAGCAGATCCTCAAGGAAATCCAGCGTTTCAAACAGCGCCGTGACGGCTTCCTCATAGGCTTCCTGGCTGGTTGCGAAGCCGGACTTGTAAACGCCGTTGTTGACCGTGTGATAGATACGCTCGTTGATGGTGTCGATCTTCTCACGCAGGTCCTGCGGATAGAAATCGAGGTTGGAGCCGGTCAGGCCGTCGAACTCGGAATTGAACATCCGGATGATTTCGGACGATTCATTGCTGACGATGGTCTCCTGTTCCTTGTCCCAGAGGATCGGCACGGTTGCCCGTCCGGTATATTCTGGATCGGCCTTGGCGTAGATGTTCCAGGCGTACTTGGCGCCGGTGAGCGGTTCCGTTTCGGCAAACTCCCAGCCATTTTCCAGCATCAGCGGCTGGACAGCGGAGAGCGAGATCGCCTCTTCGAGACCCTTCAGTTTGCGGAAGATCATCGTCCGGTGTGCCCAGGGGCAGGCATAGGAAACGAACAGGTGATACCGTCCGGCTTCCGCCTTGAAGCCGCCCTTGCCGCTGGCACCGGCTGACCCGTCAGCGGTAATCCAGTTGCGGAACGCTGCGTCCTTGCGGACAAAACGGCCGCCGCTCGACTTCGTGTCGTACCATTGATCCGTCCAGACCCCGTTTACCAGCAAACCCATTGCGCGCTCCTTCGTGTTTCCTCGTGGAATAGGTTGTGCGCCGGTGCCGGAATTCAATCAACTGAATGCTGTGTTCGCGATCCATGAACAATCAAATCCGAATCGATCTCCAAAAAATGCTGGACCGGGAGAAGGTTGCGTGATAACCGCTTTGCCTCACAAATAAACCGCCATCGCTTGACGATTGGTGGTCGTAATCCAGAGACTGGGACCCATGACCGCAGGTCTGACACTCCGACGACGAACCGACCGACGAGACATCTCTCGTCCGTTCCGTCGCGGCTGACCTCATCCCGGACCAACAAGGCTTTTCATTTCGGGTTCACGGCAGGCGCGCTTGCTTTAAGATCGCTTGTTCAGGACCAATCTCATGAAACAGACCACCTGGGTTATCCGGCCGGAAGAGGCCGCCGACACCACAGCAATTGAAGATCTCCAGGCAAATGCATTCGGACCGGGCCGGTTCGCGCGCACCGCGTTCCGCATCCGGGAAAGTGTCGAACCCCGGCGGGATCTTTCCTTTGTCGGTCTCGTCGGATCGCAGATTGCCGGGTCGATCCGGCTGTCACCGATCCTCATCGGTGACACCGCGGCGCTGTTGCTCGGACCGCTGACCGTGTCGCCCGACTTCAAGAACAGGGGGCTTGGCAAGGCATTGATGCGCACCGCCATGGATGCTGCCGAACTGGCCGGTGACAAGATCGTTCTTCTCGTCGGCGACGCGCCCTATTACAGTCCTTTCGGTTTTCAGCAAGTGCCCCTCGGCCAGATCACGCTGCCGGGTCCGGTCGATCCGGCAAGGCTGCTGGTCGCGCTAGTGAATGGGGCAGAGATGCCCGAAGGTGCGGTACAGGGCGGGCAATAACGCCAGCCTGGCGGACCCTGTCCAGTCAGCCGGACATCAACTACCTGGTTTCATACCGGAAGGCGTGCCCGGTATGCGACAGGTGTCCGGTGAAAAGGTCACATTCGCGTGTACGCAGAGGAAAGTCCGCTTTATCGCGCCATTGATTATTTTTCCTATTGTTGTTTTTGTTTCGGGTTAAGAGTTTCGGCATATAGAATCCCTCGCGACAGGATTTTGCCGAGGCATTCGAAACATGAAACTCAGATATTTTTTGCTGACGTTGTTTCTTTTCCTGTCGATGACACCACTGTTGCTTTTCCAGGCGTGGCCGCACTCGGAAGTACTGGAAGGCGAGCTGGACGAGGTGCATGAACGCCACCTGCTCCTGGCGCGAAACCTTGCGGCAGCCCTGGAGCGGTATTACCGGGATCTCGTCACCACATTCGACCTGCTTCTCGACACGCCGGAAGCCTGGTCGGAAACCAAGTCGATGGTCCGCGTGCTCGACAATCTGAGTTTCCGTCATGTCTGTATCGCGGACTGGGACACCGGCAAGGTGACTTTGACGCTGGCATCGGCCTCCGCTCCCTGTCCCGACACGATCCCCGAAACGGAACTTGACCGGCTCAAGGCGCTCGCTGTTCCGGGCGAAGTCACGTTCGGCCCGGTCGTGCAAACCGCGGACGGTGAAAACGTGCTGCACATGGTTCGTCCGCTTGAGGACGGACTAGCGGTCGGTGCCGTGCGGACAACCTATTTCCGCGAACTCGGGGAAGCGATTTCCTTCGGTGTCCGGGGTCACGCCGCGATCGTCGATCACACCGGAAAGGCGCTTTCGCATCCCCTTCCCGACTGGGTTGCCGCGCGCAAGGACATGTCCGGGATCTCGGCGGTGCAACGCATGCTGGCGCGGCAGACCGGTGTCGAGACCTTCTATTCCCCTGCGCTTAAGGGCGACATGATTGCCGGATTCACCTTCGTTCATCCTGTCGGTTGGGGGGTGATGATCCCGCAGCCGATCGCCGAATTGCAGCAAAAGGCCGACATCGCACGGCGGTCCGGGGTCATCGTCCTGGCGATCGGGGTGGCCTCCGCTCTGGCGCTCGCGCTTCTGGTCTCCCTGCGTGTGGTCCGGCCGATCGAACAGATATCGCGGGCGTCGTCCAGGATCGCGGGAGGCGAGTTCGGCCTGCCGGACCTGCAGGGCTCCAGCCGTCTGCTGCCGGTCGAGTTCAACGAGCTGAGCCGGCGTTTCCGGGAAATGGTGCTGCGCCTGCGGGAGAACCTGTCGACCATCAATGCGCTCGCCTACCAGGATCTGGTCACGGGTCTCGGCAACAGGACCTACCTGCATCAGCAACTGGACAACGCGATCGGCGCCGGGCAATCCGGGGCGCTCATGCTGATTGATCTCGATGGGTTCAAGGCCGTGAACGACGTGCATGGACACGACGTGGGGGACAAGGTTCTCGAGGTCGTCGGTAAGCGATTGTGCGAGGTTTTCGGTGTCGAGAGGCTGTCGGACATCGATCCGGAGGAGACAGGTCAGATTTCGCCGGATGCGTTCCGCAATTGCCTGGTCACGCGTCTCGGCGGAGACGAATTCGCGATCTGGATCCCGTCCGAAAAGGTCAACCGTATCGAAGAGTTTGCAGGGCTGATCGTCGATCGCCTCAAGGAGCCGGTCGTTCTGGACGGTGCGCAAACGCGGATCGGGGCAAGCGTCGGTTTTGCCTGCTTTCCCGAGCACGCGACGGACCGCTCCAACCTGATGAAGGCCGCCGACCTTGCCATGTACGATGCCAAGAAGGCCGGCAAGGACCGGTTCGTGATGTATTCGCCGGCGCTCAGGACGGCAATTCAGCAAGAGCGAACCCTGACGGCTGAAATTTTGAACGGTCTGGAGAAGGGCCAGTTCCTGCCGTACTTCCAGCCGCAGTTCCGGTTGCCGGATCAGACGGTCTCCGGTGTCGAAGCGCTTGTCAGATGGGAGCACCCGGACCGCGGGCTGCTGTCGCCGCACGACTTTCTGGACACGGCAAAGGATCTCAATCTTCTCGGCGAAATCGACGCCATGATGCTGGAACGGTCCGTCGGTCTGTTGAAGGGCCTTGGCGAACAAGGCATCAATGTGCCCGCGCTTGCCGTGAACCTGTCTGAAGAAAGGCTGACGTCACCGGAGTTTCCGGATGCGCTCAAGCTTGTTCGCGACCTGCCGTTCGAGCTGCGTTTCGAACTTGTGGAGACCATCGCTCTCGACAATCTCGACGCGCATGTGGCCGGGGTGCTCGACCAGATCCGGGCGGCCGGGTGCCTCCTTGATCTCGATGATTTCGGAATGGCAAACGCCTCCGTCATGGGCCTGATGAACATCGAACCGTCCCATATCAAGATCGATCGTAACCTCGTCTCCGGCATCGAAGCGGGCAATACGTTCGAGCGGCTTGTGCGGTCGATCATCGATATGGGGCATTCCCTGAACATTCCCGTCATCGCGGAAGGGGCAGACACGCTGGAACAGGTCGAGCGCCTGGCAACGATGCAATGCGACTTTGCCCAGGGTTTCGCGCTTGCCAAGCCGATGCAGGTCGACGATCTCGCCGTCTTTCTGAAGGCAGGTGCGCAAACGGAAAGAACGGCCTGAAGGCCAGGGTACGGCGTTGGGTCTCGGTTCAAACGTCCGGAATCGTGCCGGTCACCGTCCCTCGCGATACCATGTCAGGGACAGCATGCCGAGCAGCAGCGCCAGGCCGAGAAGTCCGATCATCAGCGGGTAACGGTCGACACCATTCAGGACGCTGGCTTCGGTCGCCTTCAGGCCGATCCAGCCGTTGCCGGCATAGCTCGCGGAAGGCTGCATGGAGACGACGCGGGGAATGTCCAGGTCGCCGCCCACGTCTCTCAGCCGCTGGGTGCTGCCGCCGGTTGCCTCGCTGATCGGTGTCAGCACGTCGGTCGTCGAAAGAACGTCCGTGTATTCCTTGGGATTTTGCGGGCCGACATGAATGAGCGCGCTCAGCGTGCCGTCCGTCACCGAGAACAATCCAGTCTGGTCCGCGGCCATGTCCCCGCGCCAAAGGCCGGGTTCCCGCTCGCTCATGTCCACCAGCGTCGTGTCGCCCGCAGGTGCGGTGACGGTCACTTCACCCACGGTGTCTCCCAGGGTTTGCCGTTCCACGACAAGGTCGGATCCCCGGATCGATACATTGAGCGCTTCTTCTTCGAGATCAGGTTCCTGCATCAGCCAGTGTGCCAGCCGGCGCAGCAGCGGGACGTGAGGTCCGCCGCCCTCAAAGCCGCGTGCCCAAAGCCAGACGTGATCGGAGAGCAGCATCGCGACGCGGCCTTCGCCCTCGCGGTTGAGCACCAGCAGAGGTGTATCGCTCGGGCCGGACATCAGCTGTTGTCCGGCATCAAGCTGGGTATCGACCGCGCGGAACCAGCGGCTCCAGGCCGGCGGATCCTGCTCCGAACCGGGAAGGCCCCTGGTCACGGGATGCCGTTCGCCGAGGCTTGCCAGCGTCGCGTGGAAAGGTTCTTCCAAAATGCCACCCGTGGGGCTTGCAGGCAGGATCGGCGCAAGCGGCGTCCGGTACAGGCTGCCCGCTTCGGCGTAGTCCGGACCGCCCGCGAGCAGCACGGCGCCGCCGTCCTGAACGTACCGAGCGATGTTGTCGAAATAGAGCATCGGCAACACGCCACGCCTGACGTAGCGGTCGAAAATGATCAGGTCGAACTCGTCGATCTTGACCGAGAAGAGTTCGCGTGTCGGGAAGGCGATCAGCGAAAGCTGGTTGATCGGCGTGCCGTCCTGCTTTTCCGGGGGGCGCAGGATGGTGAAATGGACAAGATCGACGGACGCATCGGACTTGAGAAGGTTGCGCCAGGTGCGCTCGCCGGAATGCGGTGAGCCCGAGACGAGGAGGACCCGAAGGTTTTCTCGGATGCCGTCAATGGTAACCACGGCGCGATTGTTCAAAGTCGTCAGTTCGTTCTCGAGCGGGGCTGCCTCGAATTCGAAGATGTTGTCGCCGCCATGCGCGATTTCGACCGGAATATCGATCTTTTCACCGGTGCGCGCCGTGCGTTCGCTCACCACGGTGCCGTCCCGCTTGACCGACAGCTGAACGAGATCTCCCGGACCGGTGCCCGCGCCCTGGTCAACCACGGTGAGGCTGACGGTCTGCTCCGAGCCGACCAGGCCGAATCTCGGAGCCTTGTCGAGCACGATACGGCGGTCCCGCTCGTCCGGTGCGCCGGTGATCACACCGTGGACAGGAGCGTCGAAACCGAGCGCACCCGCGCTTTCCGGCACATCATGGATCTGTCCGTCCGAAACAATGATCGCGCCGCCCACCCGTTCCGGCGGCACATCCGCAAGTCCGTTGCTGAGGGTCTGAAAGAGCTCTGTCCCGTTGCCTGAGCCGGCATTGCGGGATTCCAGGACGCGCAGGTCAAAGCCCTTGAGTGCGGCGACGCGGCGCTGGATCTCGGCGGCCGCTTCGTCCGTGGTTGCCTCCCGGTCCGCCAGGCGCTGGCTCTGGCTCTTGTCGACGACCAGCGCAACCACGCTGGAGAGCGGTTCGCGGTCCTCGCGTTCTACCGCCGGATTGGCGAGCGCAAACAGCAACAGAGCCATCGTGAGCGAGCGCAGGACCCATCCACGCAGACTGAGGTAACCGGATAGCGCCGCAAGAAAGAGGGCGATCGCGCCTCCGGCAACAAGCGCCCAGAGGGGCAGCAGCGGGTCGAAGGAAAGGGACCAGACCATCGGCGCTCCTATTGTCCCAGCCGTTCAAGCAGGGCGGGGATGTGAACCTGATCGGCCTTGTAGTTGCCGGTCAGGCTGTACATGACGATGTTGACGCCGGATCTGAAGGCGTAGTCGCGCTGCACGGGGCTGTTGGGAACCGTGGGGTACATGAATTCGCCCTCTTCGGTGATGGCCCAGGCCGACGCGAAGTCGTTGCCCGTGATCATGATGGGCGATACGCCATCGCCCGCCCGCACCGGACGGTCGCCGCGCGCGGCGATTTCCTCAAGGCTCTCCACCCAGAGCGGGCTACCGGCATAGCGTCCGGGGAAGGCATCAAGCAGATAGAACGCCTTGGTCAGGACATGATCTGGCGGGACCGGCTGCAAGGGCGGGACGTCCAGATCCTCCAGGATCTCGCGCAGTTTCAGCGTTGCCGGTGTCGACGAAAAACCGGTGGCGGATGCGTTGATATGATCGCGCGTGTCGAACAGGATGGTGCCGCCGTTGCGCATGAACGTGTCGATCCGGGCCATCGTCTGGTCGTTCGGCTTGTCCGCGACAGGATCGATCGGCCAGTAGAGCAGAGAATAAAACGCCAGTTCGTCATTCGCGATGTCGATCGCAACGGGCGCGCCGGGCTCCAGCGCGGTTCTTTCAGCCAGAAAACGGGTCAGGCCCGCCAGGCCGGCGGCACTTGCATCGTCAATTTCCGGGTTGCCCGTGATGACATAGGCGAGACGCGTATCCAGCGTGGATTCAAGCGCCTGCAGTTCGTCCGATGTCGATTGCGCCAGAGCCGGAGAGGTGCCGATATACGCCGCGCAGGTGAACATCACGGCAAGCAGACCGGCAATCCCGGCGGCGCGGCTGCGAAGTCCGATGCGGCTGAGACCGCCGGCAAGCAGAAAGACGGCGATAGCGTCCGCCACGAGCAGCAGAAAAGCGAGCGTGAAGAAAAACGCCCTGAGGTCGATCGGATCGGACGCCGGGTAGGCGGTCCTGGTTGCCCGGTCGCCGAGCAGCGTCAGGTCGAGCGATGACAGGGTGTCCTCCGCGCCCATGAGATTCAGTGCGCGGAAACCGTCTTCGGTTCCGTAGAGGCCGGGCGGCGTTCGCCGGCTGGCAGCCGCTTCCCGGAAATCTGCCGCGCTGACAGGCGTAACCTCGACCGGCGGGGCACTGAAGCGCCCGTAGCCGTCAAGCAGCCGCAAGGGCGGCAGCACGCTTGACGCCGACGTGCTGTCATCGGTGGTTTCGGAGGCGGCGGCAACGTTCGAAACGGCCAGGATCCTGCGCAGCATGTTCAGGAAGACACCGGACAGCGGCAGATTGGACCAGGCCGAATCGGCCGTGACATGGAAGAGGACAACACTGCCTGCGCCAATGGGCGCGGCGGTCACGAGCGGCGTGCCGTCCTCAAGCATCGCCCAGGTTCTTTCAGGCAGGTCCGATGTTGGTTCCGCCAGCACTTGCCGGTTCACGGTCACTTCTTCGGGCACCTTCAGGCCGAAGAAGGGGGAATCGTCCGGGAAATCGGCAAGGTGCTGCGGCTGTTTCCAGGAAAGAGAGCCGCCGAGCGAGCGATCACCGGCCCGAAGGCGCACGGGGATCAGGTCGTCGCTGCCGCCTGCCGTGCGCGGACCGGCGAAGCGCACGAGCGTGCCGCCGTTCTCAATCCACTCTCTCAGTTCAGCGGCCGTCGTGTCCGGAAGACGCCCGACATCGGCTAGAACCAGCACGGAGATGCCCTGGTCGATCAGTTCTGGCACGGCCAAGGCAATATCGCTGTCCTTCGAGCGGCGGATATCGGAAAACGGCAACAGCGCGCGCTCAAGATAGTAGACCGGCGACAGCAAGGGCTGATCGAGATCACCGGACTGACCGGAAATGAGGCCGATCGTGCGGCGGCGCCAGCTGTCATCGACCAGCTGGACTGCACCGGCAGCCGCTTCCCCGGAGATCTCGACGCGGGCGATGTCGTTGCGCAATTCGCTCGGCAATTCGAACCGTGCGGTGGTTTCCGTGTTGCCGGCGTCAAAACTGGCCTGGACTTCGCCGAGAACCAGTCCCTTCAGATCCAGAGCCCTGACATTGGCCGTCCCCAGGAGCTGTTCGTCGTGGCGGACCACGGTTACGGACAGCGCATCGGTATCGTTTTGCAGGTTCTTCAGGCCCATCGGGGTGTCGAGGCCGGTCAGAATCGTGACCGGGACATTGCCTGTCATTGCGGCGAGGTCGGTCATGAACGGACCTTCCAGCTCGGTATCGTCGGACAGCCAGACAATCGTGCCCGGCATGGTGTCCTGTGCGGCCTTGCGCAGGCCGATATTCAGTTCACTGCGCTGGGGCGGGTAGGGGCGTGGTTCCAGTGCCCGCAGCTTTTCGAGCGCGGCACTTGCAGCTTCCGGCGTGAAACCCTGATTTGGGCCCTCCGCTGTCGCCACGAAGACGACCGGCTGCCCCGACTGTTCGGCGGTTGCGAGGATCTGTTCGGCGGCGCTGAGCTGCGCGTCCCAGCTTTTTGCGGACGTCCAGCCGTTGTCGACCAGAAGCCAGAGAACACCGTCTCCGGTGGCAACGGGTTCGGACGTGCGCCAGACCGGCCCGGCCAGGGCAATGATCAGGATCGCAGCCAGCAGCAGCCGCAAAAGGGTCAGCCACCAAGGGCTGCGCTGAGGGGTTTCCTCGTGCTGGTCGATGTCGAGAAGCAGGCGCGTCGGGGGAAATGAGATTTCGCGCGGACGCGGCGGGGTCAGGCGCAGCAGCCACCAGATGACCGGCAGGAGCGCGAGCGCTGCGAGGATCCAAGGGGCGGTGAAGGTCAGGGGCAGACCGGCTAACATCGGCTCAGATACCTCCCCTGTTCATCACGTCGAGCGCACCGGACAGCGCGCTGTGCAGGACAAGAAGCGGCTCGGCCGCGGGCCGGTCGGTATGGTGGAGCACGTAGGTCCAGCCCGCGCGGCGGGCCATGTCCCGGACCTCTGCCCGGTGTGCTTCCAGCTTGGTGTGATAGTCCTCGCGCCAGTTTTCCGCGCGGCCCGCAGTCAGGCGCGTTCCGAGCTCCGGATCGGTAAATTCGATCCGGCCATCGAAGGGAAAGGTTTCCTCGATCGGATCGAGGACCTGCACCAGATGACCCTTCGCGCCGGTGCTGGCGACGCGGGCGACCCATTCGGCAATGTCATCGAGCGGATCGAGGAAATCGGAGACCAGAACCACGTCGGCGAAGCGCTTCACCGATGTGGTATCGGGAAAGGCGACAGGTTTTGACAGATGGGCGAGGGCGTCTGCGAGCCGTTCCGCCGCGCGCCTGTCGGAAAAGGGCCTGGTCAGTCCCGGAAGCCCGATCCGTTCGCCGGTCTCCGCCAGCATGTCGGCAAGCGCAAGCATCAGGACGATGGCACGGTCCCGTTTGCTGACCATGGACAGGCGTGACTGAAACACCATCGAGGAGGACAGGTCGGACCACAGCCAGACCGTATGCGCAGCTTCCCACTCGCGCTCGCGTACGTAGAGATGGTCGTCCCGCGCGGAGCGGCGCCAGTCGATCCGCTTGGCAGGCTCGCCCATGTTGAAGGGCCGGAACTGCCAGAAACTCTCGCCCGGACCGGCTCTGCGCCTGCCATGCCAGCCGGCAATGATCGAGCTGGCGACATGGCTCGCCTCCACCAGGAGATCCGGCAGCGCGTCGGCGACGGATCTTGCCTCGCCGATGACGCTGGGCCACGTGTCCTGGTCTATGCCTGCCTTGTTTGTCCGGGGGTCCATATGGTCTCGGGCTCCTGCGAAAGACTCGGTCTCAGGCGATTGTCTCTTTGACGCGCTGAATGACGTCTCTCACAGTATGACCATCGGCTCTGGCGGCAAAGGTCAGTGCCATCCGGTGCTGCAGAACGGGTTCCGCCAGGGCGAGCACATCGTCCACGGACGGGGCCAGACGGCCGTCCACCAGGGCGCGTGCACGCACCGTCAGCATGAGCGCCTGGCTTGCTCGCGGCCCCGGTCCCCACGCAATCAGCTTGGTGATGTCGCTCTCGGCCGAGCTGTCGTCAGGCCGCGCCGAACGGACGAGTTTCAATATGGCCTCAACAACCGATTCACCGACCGGCATGCGGCGCACGAGTTGCTGATATTCCATCAGCTCCTCGGCATTCATCGCAACCTGCGCTTCCGCCTGATCCGCACCGGTCGTCTCCAGAAGGATCCGGCGCTCAGCCTCAAGATCGGGATAATGAACATCGATCTGCATGAGAAAGCGGTCGAGCTGCGCTTCCGGAAGCGGATAGGTGCCTTCCTGTTCGAGCGGGTTTTGCGTTGCCAGAACGTGGAACGGCCGCGGCAGGTCATGCGGGTGACCGGCCACCGTCACGTGGTATTCCTGCATCGCCTGCAACAGTGCGGACTGCGTGCGCGGGCTTGCCCGGTTGATTTCGTCGGCCATGAGCAGCTGAGAAAACACAGGCCCAGGAATGAAGCGGAAGGACCGGCCGCCATCGGCCGACTGTTCCATGACCTCGGCGCCGAGAATGTCGGAAGGCATCAGGTCCGGCGTGAACTGAATTCTGCGTGCATCGAGGCCAAGAACGGTGCCGAGCGTTTCAACAAGCTTCGTCTTTGCAAGCCCCGGAACGCCCACGAGCAGACCGTGGCCGCCCGCCAGGATGGTCACGAGAGACTGCTCCACGACCGTTTCCTGACCGAAGATGATCCGCGCGATATCGGCCTTCGCGTCGGTGATGCGCGAAACCGCCCGTTCCGCGTTTTCCGCTACGGCGGCGAGATCTTCATCGCTGGGGTTCGAGGGGGAAACAACGCTCATGAATCACCTTTCCCGTCTTGTCTTTTCCCGGACCTGAGGCGGCGCGGGGCATTGTCTTCGGTTGCTGCGACTCATGCAGTCTGACACCATATAAATCTGTAGATAAGGCGCAATTGTGCGCCATACAGTGGAAAGGTCCAAGATTCTTTCCAGGTGTTGGGGAAAAGGCTGTGCTTAAGAAGGGCGTTCCCGGGCCGGCAACCGACGGGTAAGTTAATGTCTCGGCAATTTTCCGGAGGGGCCGGAATTTCTTTTCAGGACTGTGAAACAAATGCCACAAAATGACAATCCAGCCGCGGCAGACATGCCGGAGGGGTTGAAGGCCCTGATGAGCAGGGCGGACGGAAAGGACAGGTCGCTTCCCCCGGTGGAGAAGTGGAATCCGCCGTTTTGCGGGGATCTCGACATCCGGATTGCCCGGGACGGAACGTGGTTTTACCTCGGGTCGCCGATCGGACGGCAGCCACTGGTGAAGTTGTTCGCTTCGGTTCTGAGACGGGATGCCGACGGCAAGCACTATCTCGTTACACCGGTCGAAAAGATCGGCATCACCGTCGATGATGCCCCGTTTCTGGCCGTTGAAATGGCCGTGGCGGGAACGGGGGAAGAACAGGAACTGACGCTCAGGACAAATCTCGGTGAACTCGTGAAAGTTGGGGCCGGACACCCGCTGAGATTTGAAAAAGAAACGGACAGCGGTGGCCTGAAACCCTATGTTCTGGTGCGGGGCAGGCTGGAAGCGCTGTTCACGCGCGCGCTCATGTACCAGCTGGCGGAGCTGATCGTGGAACGCGAGGGCGCCGCCGGCGCCGAAACCGGGATCTGGAGCGAAGGGAGCTTTTTTCCGATCGGTGCACACTTGCTGAAATGAACGGAATAACCATTTGATTGTGCGGACAATAACCAAACCAGAGCCCGTTTCCGGATGAGCGCTCCAATCGTGGACAAGGGGATTCATTTGAACCGATGGTCGGAAGACCTTCGGCAACGCCTTGATGTTGCCGCCCAACGTGCCGCACAGCCCGAAACCGGCGATCATATCCTCAATCCCGATCTTCCGCCCTATGCGCGCTGGCAGGGCGCACCAAGGGATGCGGCGGTGCTCATCGGCATACTGGAACGCGACGCCGGCCTCAGCGTGGTTCTGACGCAGCGCACCGGACACCTGAAGGCACATGCGGGCCAGGTTGCCTTTCCGGGCGGCAAGATCGACCCCACCGATGCGGGACCTGTCGAGGCGGCGCTGCGCGAAGCGGACGAGGAAATCGGGCTTTTGCCGGACAGGGTCGAACCTCTCGGCACGCTCGCCCCCTATCTGACCGGCTCCGGTTACAAGATCATTCCGGTCGTCGGAAAGCTGCAGACCACCGGCCCGTTTCAACCCAACCCGGACGAAGTCGAAGACGTCTTTGAAGTTCCGCTCAATTTCCTGATGGACCCGGTGAACCACCAGAAACAGAGCCGGGACTGGCAAGGCAAACGGCGCTATTTCTATGCCATGCCGTTCGGAGAACGCTATATCTGGGGCGTTACCGCCGGAATCATAAGATCCATGTACGAGACGGTTTATCGCTGATGCTGCGTGTTGCACTGACCCACCTGCTCCTGTTTCTCCTGCCTTTTCTCTGCTACGCGATCTGGTTGTGGCTCACGAAGAGAAGCAAGGATCCTGACCGCTGGGCGCGGGGGCCGCTGGCATGGCTGACCGTGTCAGGCCTTGTTCTGGTGATCGCGGGCTTCATCGTCATGTCCACGTTGAACCGCGGGCCCGAGGGGACCGACTACCGGCCAACGCAAATGAAGGATGGCGTTTTCGTGCCCGGTGGTTTCGAATAGGCACATGACTTCCAGTGTGGACGAAAAGCTCTCGAACGCCGACTGGCTTGCCGCGCCCGGCATTCAGGCGGTGTTCTCCGCCGTCGAACGCGACGGAGACGCGGCGCGGGTCGTCGGCGGTGCGGTGCGCAACACCTTGCTGGATCATCCCGTTCCCGACGTCGATATCGCGACGACCGCTCCGCCGGATGTCGTGATGTCCCGCGCCCGGGACGCCGGTCTGAAAGCAATCGGAACCGGGCTCGAGCATGGCACGATCACGATTGTTGCCGATGATTTTCCCTACGAAGTCACGACCTTGCGAGAGGACATCGAAACGTTCGGCCGGCAGGCGCGCGTTGTCTTCGGCCGCGACTGGGAAAAGGATGCAAGACGCCGGGACTTCACCATGAATGCGCTCTACGTGGACCGGAACGGGCATCTCCATGATCCGCTTGGCGGCCTCGATGATTGTCTCGGCCGCCGCGTCCGGTTCATCGGCGACGCCGACGGCCGCATCAAGGAAGACTATCTTCGGATCCTGAGGTTCTTCCGCATCTACGCGGCTTACGGCGAGGGGGAACTCGACGCGGAGGGTCTCGGCGCGTGCCTTCGGCAGAGGAACGGGTTACGGCAGCTGTCCGCTGAACGTATCGGTCACGAAATGCGCCGGCTGCTGCGCGCGCCGCGTGCTGCCTACGCGCTTCGCATGATGAATGATTGCGGTCTCTGGGAAATCGCAACCGGCGGCCTGGCCCGGATTGACGACTACGATGCGCTTCGGTCGCTGGACAGCGTCGCGCCGCAGACACGGGATGCCGAACTCGGACTTGTTGTGCTCGCGGGTTTCGTGCGCGAGGACCTGGCCAGGATCTCCGACCGCTTCCGGCTTTCGAACCAGGAACGCAAACGCATGGAAACGGCGTGGGCCGCGAAGAAGCGGTTCCTGCAGACCGCACGGCGTCCGAGCGCTGCGGCGATGTCGTATGCGTTCGGGCGGGAAGGTGCGATCGACGGCCTGCTGGCTGTCTGGTCCGCCAGTCTTGCGGGAGCGAAGGAGGACAGCGCCTTCTACGAGGGCATGCTGTCCGATCTCGCCGCACAGGTCATCCCCGAATTTCCCCTGAAAGGCGCGGATCTGATTTCGCTCGGTCACAAGGCCGGACCGGAACTCGGCGCACTTCTGAGGCGGCTGGAAGTCGCGTGGATCGAAAGCGAGTTTGCACTGACCAAGGAGCAATTGCTCGAACGGTCCGGTGCCGCGTCTTAGCGAAATTTTAAAAGTAATTCCTGCAAGATAACGTTTGCAGTTCCCTATAGGAATCCACCTGTATTTCATGTCTCACATGTTTTGAGGGCGCGAACGAGACGATCGATGGAAATAGTTCTTATTTCAGACGGGCCACTACCGATGGATTCCCCGGTCAGGAAGCTTCCCTTTTTCTTTCCGGCCCGCCTCATAAACATGGATATGGTGTCGCCGCACACGGTTGGTGAGGGCAAGGTGGCCGTGGTCGAGTTGCTCGGTGCCACCGATGCCGGACTGGCGGCACTGAAGGCGTCCTGGAGCAGCATCGCATCCATACCTGTCATCTGCCTGGTGTCGCAGAAGAACCGGAGGGAGGTCATCCAGGCCGGGGCACTCGGCAAGACGGAGACGCTTGAACGTGACGCGCCGTTCGCGCTCCTCCTGAAGCGGTTGAAGCAGCTCATGGAGACCGATATCCTTGAAGCACTGCCGCACAAGACCCCGGAAACGACGGCCCGCGCCTACAAGTCGAGCAACACCTTCCTTGAGAGCCTTTGCCTGTCGACGGTGGAAGGGGCCAAGATCCGCATCAGCCTGATGAACGAGAGCGCTGAGGACATGCTGACCGCGCTCAAGAAGGACGGCGTGTCGTGCTGGCTGAATGCCTTCGAGACGCATCACAGCGCCACATACAGCCATTCGCTTCAGGTCGCCGGCCTTGCCGGCATGCTGGCCAAGCATATCGGCTGGAGCGAGGAGGACTGCAAGGAAGTCATCGCCGGCGGGCTTGTCCATGACATCGGCAAGATGCGTATTCCGCTGACAATTCTCGACAAGCCCGGCAAGCTCACGCCCCAGGAGCGGAAAATCATCGACAAGCACCCGGTGTTCGGACGGGATATCCTGAAGTCGAGACTGGAAGTGTCCGCGGATGTGAAACGTATGGCCATTCAGCACCACGAGTTGCTGGACGGCTCCGGTTATCCGAAAGGCCTGCGCGGCGAGCAGCTTGTCCCGAAGGTGCGGCTGATCACCGTTTGCGACATCTTCGTCGCGCTTACGGAACAGCGTTCCTACAGGGGCAGCGTTCCCTCGCGCACCGCAGTCGACATGCTGAAGGACATGGGGCCGAAGCTGGATCAGAAAATTGTCGCCAGCCTTTTCCAGATGCTCTTCGGGCGGGCCTTCGGCGCGGTCACGCGGGAAGCCCCGGCAGCCTGACCGGTCGAAGGCGTCTCAGGGCCACTTCACGACCGGCGGCATGGACGAGAGGATCGAGGCGACGTTGCCTCCCGTCTTCAATCCGAAGATCGTGCCGCGATCATAGAGCAGGTTGTATTCCACGTATCTGCCGCGCCTGACCAGCTGTTCCTCGCGTTCCTGCTCGGACCACGGCTTTTCAAAGTTCTTTCTCACCAATTCTGGATAAATGCCCAGGAATGCCTCGCCGACGGCCCTGGTGAAGGCGAAGTCGGCGTCCCAGTCACCACTGTGAAGATAGTCGTAGAAGATGCCGCCGATGCCCCGGGCTTCGTTACGGTGCTTCAAGAAGAAATAGTCGTCGCACCAGGCCTTGTAGGCGTCATAGTCGGCGACGTCGTGGGCCATGCAGGCAGACCGCATCGCTTCGTGGAAGGCGATCGTGTCCGGATCTTCCTGCGTGCGGCGGGCATCCAGCACCGGTGTCAGGTCCGCGCCGCCGCCGAACCACTGCTTCGTTGTCACGACCATGCGTGTGTTCATGTGAACGGCGGGCACGTGGGGATTGTGCAGATGCGCGATCAGGCTGATGCCGGACGCCCAGAACCGCGGATCTTCCGAGGCTCCGGGTATCTGTCCCCGAAACTCGGGAGAAAACTCCCCGTGGACCGTTGAGACGTGAACGCCGACTTTCTCGAAGACGCGCCCGTGCATCATGGACATGACACCGCCGCCGCCTTTCTGGCCGGAGCTGTCGGTGCGCTCCCAGGGCGTGCGTTCGAACCGTCCCGCGGGCTGGTCGGACAGGGGGCCGGACCGTGCGCCGATTTCGTCTTCAAGGTCCTCGAACGCCTTGCAGATGCTGTCGCGCAGACCCTCGAACCAGGCAGGCGCCGTTTCCTTCTTTTGCTCGATGTTGTCGGGGATCGGTCCCCCGCGTTTTTCAGGAGCAGGTGCTGTCATGTGATTGGCCTTCGCGTCAGCAGGTGTCCGAGCCAGGGCGGCTTTCAATCCAGTTTCTTAGGAAATGTGTCCGTCTGCCGCAAGGCTTCACCAAGCGCCATGCCGGAGGATATGGCGACGTTGATCGAACGCATACCCTCGGCCATCGGAATAGTCAGCCGCGCGTCAACCAGATCGTGCACGCTCTGCGGAACCCCGGTGCTTTCGCGGCCCATGACCAGAATGTCGTCGGCCTGAAACTCAAAATCCGTATAGTTCCTGTCCGACTTGGTGGTGAGCAGGATCAGGCGGCGGTTTTGGGTCAGCCTGAACAGTTCGAAGTCCGCAAAGCTCCTGTGCCGCCGCATCGAAGCGCGTTCAAGATAATCCATGCCGGCGCGCTTGAGTGCACTGTCCGAAATCGGAAAGCCTGCCGGCTCAATCAGATGCACAGTTACGCTCATGCAGGCGCACAGGCGCAGGATCGTGCCCGTGTTCTGTGGAATGTCAGGCTGATAGAGAGCTAGGTCGGGCATGCTTCGGGAACTCTTTTCAACACAGGATTTCGGGCTCGGCTGGATATCAGCCTGGGCGCCAAATGTCATTCGCGTTTGCGAAAACCGCAAGGATATTGTTGGTCGGGTGACACCTTCCGCGCGTAGAATGATCGCCAGGGTCAGGACTCATTAATTTGGATGAATTGGTAGGGATGAATTTGTTCGGATACGAGGCGCAAAGCTGCAGGAAACCGTCCGGTTTCCAAAGATTTGCAACGACGTTGCCGGGTAAATTCACCCTATCCCTGCGGGACGCAAAAACGGCTTCGATCTGCTTCGTCAAACCGCTCAACCGGGCAGGAAGCCCGCTTTTCGCGCATTTCCTCGCAGCTCATCGCCGTTTGCTGCGCCAATTAAACCAAATTAATGAGTCCTGACCCTAGAATCGCACCACCTCCGGAGACGGCACGTGTCCTCACTCTTTCGCACATTTGAAACATGGATAGATCCGTTTCGAGGTCCGCCGCCACAGGACATGCCCCGGAACGGGATTGCATTTCTCGCTCATTTCGTGATGCAGGTCAGGTGGCCCTTCGTGGCCATGCTGGTGCTCGGAGGACTTTCGGCTTTTGTGGAAGTCACGATCTTCAATTTCCTCGGACGGATCGTGGACCTTCTCGAAACGGGCAACAGGGACAGTTTCTTCACCGACCACGCCTGGACGCTCGCGGGGATGGCGTTCGTGGTTCTTGTTCTGCGGCTGATCGTCAACTCGCTCATGGCGCTGGTCGAGGAGCAGACCGTTGTTCCGGGTTTCTTCAACCTGGTCCGCTGGCAGTGCCACCAGCGTGTCATGAAACAGAGCCTGAGTTACTTCCAGGACGATCTTGCCGGTCGTCTCGCGCAAAAGGTTCTGCAGTCGGGGCTGTCCGCAGGCGATTTCATGGTCAACCTGCTGCAGGTCGCCTGGTTCATCATCGTCTACGCGATCACGACCCTGGTTCTGGTCACGCAGCTCGACGTGCGGCTCGGAGCGATCGTTGCCGTCTGGCTTGTGTGTTTTTCCGTGACCGCCGTCTACTTCGTTCCGCGCATCCGGCTCGCGGCCAAGGACACGGCAAACAGCTATTCCGGGGTAACGGGACGACTCGTCGACACTTACACCAATATCCAGTCGGTGAAGCTGTTCGGCTCGACGGAAGAGGAAAACCGGGGCGCGCGCGAGGCGGTCGAACACTTTATTTCCAAGCTTCAGCGCTTCACCCGGTACCTGACCTCGATCAGGATGACGATGTCGCTGATCAACGGCGTCATGATCGTATCCATCACGGCTGCCTCGCTGCTTGTCTGGCAGGACGGCGGCATCAGCACCGGCCATGTCGCTTTCGCGCTCAGCCTGATCCTGCGTCTCAACATTCTCCTCAACCGGCTGTTCAATCAGCTCAATGGTCTGTTCCGGCATTTCGGCTCGCTACAGGACAGCATGGAGACGGTCGTCAAGCCGATAACGCTGACGGACGCCGCGAACGCCACCACGTTGAAGGTCGAAGAGGGTGCGATCGGGTTCGAGAATATCCGCTTCCACTACGGCAAGGACGGCGGTGTGATCGATCATCTGAACCTTGCCATCCGTCCCGGAGAAAGGGTCGGTCTCGTCGGACCGTCAGGGGCCGGAAAGACGACGCTGGTCAGCCTGCTGCTCCGCTTCTTTGATCTGGAAACCGGGCGCATCGTGATCGATGGCCAGGATATCAGCATGGTTGCGCAGGAAACGCTGCGCAGGTCGATCGGCATGGTGACACAGGACACGTCGCTTCTGCACAGGTCGATCCGGGAGAACATCCTCTACGGCCGCACGACAGCCAGTGAAAAGGATCTTGTCGAGGCCGCCCGCAAGGCGCACGCGCTCGAGTTCATCGAACAGCTTGCGGACAAAAGGGGGCGGAGCGGGTTCGATGCCTTTGTCGGTGAGCGCGGTGTCAAACTGTCCGGCGGACAGCGGCAGCGCATCGCGATTGCGCGTGTGCTGCTGAAAGACGCACCGATCCTTGTGCTCGACGAGGCGACGTCCGCACTCGATTCGGAAGTCGAGGCGGCGATCCAGGACAATCTGCAAAGCCTCATGGCCGGGAAGACCGTCATTGCGATTGCGCACAGACTGTCGACGATCGCGGCCATGGACCGGCTGATCGTGATGGACAAGGGACAGATCGTGCAACAGGGAACCCACGAGGCGCTCCTTGCGGACGAACGCGGACTTTATGCGCAGCTCTGGCGCAGGCAGTCGGGAGGTTTCCTGAAGGCGGACGTCGAAACGGCCTGACCGGCGCACAAAGGGGCCGTGCGGTTGCAACACATGATCCGACCGACACCCGGACACGTATCAGCCATATCTTGTTTCCGAGGGTCCCATGGTTCAACACATCATTGCCTATTTTGCGACTGCACTGGTGTTTCTGGCAGTCGACTATGTCTGGCTGTCACAGATCGCGACGCGGTTCTATTTCGACCGCATCGGGCATCTGCTCATGGATAAACCGAATATGGGGGCGGCCGGCGCGTTCTACATCATCTACGTCGTCGGCATCGTGATCTTCGCTGTCGCGCCGGCACTTAAGTCTGAAAGCCTCGCGATCGCAATCGTTTACGGGGCGATGTTCGGGTTCTTCACCTATGCGACCTACGATGTGACCAACTACGCGACGCTCCGGGACTGGCCGGTCATCGTGACCGTGGTCGATGTCGCCTGGGGAACCGTGCTTTCGGCCTTCTCGGCCGGCATGGGCTACGTGCTGACAAGAATGGTGACCTGACGTTCCGGCGCGGTCTTCGCATGTCGCAGCTTCTTCAATGCGTGCGTTGCATGTATTGTCAATAATACGACTGTATTGAAGCTGCCCGTTTAGCGTTTCCTTCAAGTTATTCTGCCAGGATAGTCTTCAACTTGTGAAGCAGTTGATGAACTGGCATGGAAACGTCCCCGGCCGACTGGCCTGTACTTTTTCTGTTTGTTTGTGCCGGAGTTGGGGCCGTGTTCCTCTCCGCCGGGTTTATCTTGGGCCGGCGCGGGTGGGCGCTTTCGGACAAACAGCGACCTTCGGAGTTCGGGAACGATGCTGCCATTCTCAAAACGGTGGTCGAGCATGCGCACGAGGGGCTTGTCCTCCAGGACGTCTATGGCCGGATCGAATGGTCGAACCCCGCCTATACCAGGATCACCGGCTATACCGCCGAGGAGATCCGGGGACGCCGCCCGCAGGAGTTCATCCTGCCCCCGAACAAGCAACTTGCACCGGACGAGCTTGAAAACTTCAAGTTCGACCTGGACAAGTTTTCGTCCGGCTTCAAGGAACTGATCCAGAACCGGCGAAAGAACGGCGAACTGTTCTGGAACCAGCTCACATTCGCGCGCATCGAGGCTGAAACCGAAGACGACACCCGCATGATCATCTTGTGCCAGGACGTGACGCGCGAGGTCGAGCGCTTCGCGGAACTGGAGGAAACCCGCAAGCGGCTCAAGTACCAGGCGGAACACGATGAGCTGACGGGATTGGTGACCCGGGCGAAAATCACGGAATTCCTGCAGGAGCGTCTGTCGGCAGGACGGGCCGAAGCGGATCAGATCGGCCTGCTGCTGCTCGACCTGGATCACTTCAAGGACATCAACGACAGTCATGGTCACAGCGCAGGCGATGCCGTCCTGCGTCACGTGGCCGGCGTTCTGAAGACAGTGATTGGCGACGACGGGCTGGCTGCAAGGATCGGCGGCGACGAATTCATGGTCGCCTTCTTTCAGCCGGTTGAAGGCAAGCAACTGGAACGCCTGGCGAGCCGCCTGCTTGACGACCTTTCGAAGCCGGTTCCAATCGAGCACCAGCGCTACAAGATCGGCGGGAGCGCCGGGCTCGTCCTGGCCGACTGCACCAGGGTCGGGCTCGAGGAACTGATCAATTGCGGCGACATCGCCCTTTACGCGGCGAAAAAATCGGGACGCGGACGGTACTGCTGGTACACCGAAGCGCTCGGGGCGGCGCACCGGCACCGGCGCATGAGCATGGCGCAGCTGGATCAGGATCTGGAGACCGGCAATCTGACGCTCCTGATGCAACCGCAATTCGATCTCCACGCGCGGCGCATCACCGGTTACGAGGTCTCCGCCCAGTGGCTGCATCCCTCCGAAGGCCTTGTCGATCCCAGGATGATGTTGAGCAGCCAGGATGACGCAAAGCGCATTTCAAGGATCGAGCGGTTTGCGCTGGAGATGGGCCTCGCCGAAATGGGCAGGCTGCTCGAGGCGTCCGGGATGCCGTTGCGGCTCAGCGTCGACCTTACCGCGGCCAGCCTGAGCGATCCGGAATTCGAGGCGCTGCTTGTTCAACTTTGCGAGGACGCGGGTTTCGCGCTGTCTGACCTGACGATCGAACTCGATCCGGAAATCGTTCGTATCGAGGACTGCATCAGGCTGAAGGACACGCTGGAGAGCCTCAAGACATCAGGTTGCCGTGTCGCGCTCGACAACTTCGGCAGCCTTCAGAGCGGATTGGGTCAATTCATCGACAGCGGGGCGAACCTTCTGAAGATCAGCCCCTCGCTCATCACTGATCTGGAAACGAGCATCGACAGGCGGCATCTGGTTGAAGCCGTCGTCAATCTCGCTGCGAAGTTTGACTATCAGGTCGTCGCTCTCGGCGTCGAGCGGCCCGAACAAGAGAAGATTCTGCGGGATCTGGGTTGCGGGCATATTCAGGGCCCGATCGTTTCGCCGTGGAAGACGCCCCGGGAAGCCGAGATCCACGTTCGCGAATTCGTCTTCGAGGACCACTGAGGTTTCGACCGTGTTCCGCCGGTCAGGCGCAATGTGTCCGATTGGCAACAGGTGTCAGTTTCGTTGCGGTGCCGGCAAGATAGCTCTTTCCATCTTCGCCTAAAACGGTTACCAACACCGGCAGTCAACCTCACGTCGTTGACCTTTTGATTTTCCTTGTGGCCGTCGGCCGCGCAACCAGGAGGGCTTACATGATAGATCATCATATGATCCAGGCATTTCCAGTCCCCACTGGCTGCACCAAGGTGGTCGTCCGGCAGCTTTAGGCGCCAACACTTCCTTTTTCACATCTTAGTTCTGCGGTGACCGGCTTAAGCCGTCCGTGTGCTGCGCGTTTCTTGTCACGTGTCTGCCGTCACCATTGACCAAATTCCCGTTTTCGGAGCCGTTCCGATGAATTCGTTCTACCCACAGGACCCGTCCGCGCCGGCGGACCGTCCGGATGTTGAAGTGCCGCCGCCGCCTGTTCCACAAGGCAGTGCGCGGCGCAGGCTGATGCGCGGCCTGCTGCATGCCGCAGCGTTTGCCGGTGTCACGTTCATTGTCGCAGTGCTGCTTTTCGTGCCGGTGCTCGTCTACAACCTGGGCCGCGTCGAGGCCCTCGAAGTTGCAGGCAGGCACATCCCGGTCTCCGTCTTCGTTGACGAACTGGGTGCCCTCTTCTGGGGCACGGCGATCATTGCGCTGTCATTTACAAGTCTGATGTCCGGCCTGTTCTTCATGACGGCCGGGACAACCATTCGCCCGCGGCCGCAATCGATGGCCGGTCAGGATGCCATGGCGCATCTGACCGTGCTACGTTTGAGCCGCTCTGAGAGGTAGTCATGTTCGACCGTTTCGAAAAGCTCGTGGATCCCTTCGAGAAGACCGAGCTCGACGTTCCGCCAAGCGGGTTCTGGGCGTTCTGCTGGTATTACACCAAGCCCGTCTGGCCGATCCTGCTCGTCGTTTCCATCCTGGGCGCGCTCATTGCCGTTCTGGAAGTCACCATCTTCACGTTTCTGGGCGAGCTGGTCACCTGGCTCAGCACCGAAAACGCGGAAACGTTCTTCCAGGACAACTGGGGGCAGCTCGTCTGGATGGGGCTCGTTGTGCTGGTTCTGCTGCCGGGAATTGCCGCGATCTGGGAGATGCTGTTTCACCAGGGTCTGATGGGCACCTATCCGATGTCGGTGCGGTGGCGCGTCCACCGTTACCTTCTCCGGCAGAGCATCTCGTTCTACCAGAACGATTTTGCCGGCCGTATCGCCAACAAGCTGATGCAGACGGCGCTGGCGGTGCGCGAGGTGGTCACGCGGATCGCGGATATCCTGGTCTACGTGGTGGTCTATTTCGTCGCGGCGCTGTTCGTGGTCGCAGAAGCGAGCATCTACTTCGCGATCCCGTTCATGGCCTGGCTCGGCTGTTACCTGATCACCATGCGTGTGTTCATTCCGCGGCTCAAGGACGTGTCGCGGGAGCAGGCCGATGCGCGGTCCGTGATGACGGGGCACGTGGTCGACGCCTATACGAACATTTCAACCGTGAAACTGTTCTCCCATGCGGAGCGCGAAGAAGACTATGCCAGGTCTTTCATGACGTCGTTCCTGAAGACGGTGTTCCTGCAGATGCGGCTGGTGACCGGCATGAACATCACGCTGACGACGCTCAACATGGTGCTGCTGTTCGCCGTTGCGGCCATGTCGATCATGCTCTGGCAGGCGGGCAGGGTAACGACCGGCGAAATCGCCGTCGCGGTTGCCCTCGTTCTGCGGTTCCAGGGCATGTCGCAATGGATCCTCTGGGAAGTGTCCGGCCTGTTTGAAAACATCGGGACCGTGCAGGACGGCATCAACACGATCTCGCGCGAGCGGGATGTGGTGGATGTTCCCGATGCCCGAGCGCTTTCGGTGCCGAAGGGCGAGATCCGTTTTGACGGAATCGGCTTTCACTACGGCAAGAAGTCCGGCGTGATCGAGGACCTGGACCTGACGATCGCTCCGGGCGAGAAAATCGGTCTGATCGGGCGTTCCGGTGCCGGCAAGTCGACCATCGTCAACCTGCTGCTGCGTTTCTATGACCTGGAGCGTGGCCGCATCCGGATCGACGGACAGGACATTGCCGGTGTGCGGCAGGACGATATCCGGGCGAATGTGGGGGTGGTCACGCAGGACACATCGCTTCTGCACCGGTCGATCTTCGAGAACGTTGCCTATGGCAAGCCGGATGTCGAGCGGGACGAGGTCGAGGCGGCGCTTGAAAAGGCGCATGCAATGGACTTCGTGAAGGGCCTGACCGATCTCAACGGACGCACGGGGCTGGATGCCCATGTCGGTGAGCGCGGTGTCAAGCTGTCCGGCGGCCAGCGGCAGAGAATTGCGATTGCCCGGGTCCTGCTCAAGGATGCGCCCATCCTTGTGCTGGACGAGGCGACATCCGCGCTGGATTCGGAAGTCGAGCTTGCCATTCAGGAAAGTCTCTTCGAACTGATGAAGGGCAAAACCGTGATCGCGATCGCTCACAGGCTGTCGACAATCGCGGCGCTGGACCGGCTGATCGTCATGGATCAGGGGCGAATCATCGAGGAAGGCTCGCACCAGGAACTGCTGGATGCCAACGGTCTTTACGCGCAGCTTTGGCAGCACCAGTCGGGCGGCTTTCTGGCGCCTGTTCAGGCGGCATAATTGACAAAACGAAATGGCGGGATCGGGATTCATTTGAATTCCGGTCTTGCGCTTTTTCCCCAAAAAAGGGCAGAAAAGCGGCGTGGCTGTTGTTTTGCCTGCGACATATGCGTTTTGTGGCGTTTGTTTGTCTGGACAAGCGTTTCGAAGGGTGCAAAAAGACAAGCCGCTTGGCCGATGCGGGGAACTGCCGCACTTGGCCACCGTTGAGCCCGGCATGGTTCCCTCTATCCTTCTCCCAGGATGGCGGTGGGACATGATGCGGGCTATCGGTACAGGTAGAACTTTTGAGGGGACGCGACCTTGGCACACAACACGGATGCGGAAGAACCGAACCGCCGTGATTTTCTCTATATCGCGACCGGCGCAATGGGCGTTGTGGGCGCCGGCGCGCTGGTATGGCCGTTCATTGACCAGATGAACCCGGATGCCTCGGCGCTTGCGCTGGCATCCATCGAGGTTGACGTGTCTGCCGTCGAAGAGGGGCAGTCAATCACAGTCAAATGGCGCGGCAAGCCGGTATTCATCCGCAACCGTACGGAAACGGAAGTGACCGACGCCAAGGACGTTCCGATTGCGGATCTGCCGGACAAACTGGCCCGGAACGCCAACCTGCCCGCCGACGCCGAGGCAACCGACCCGAACCGGGGCGTCAAGGACAAGGAAAACTGGCTCGTGCAGATCGGTATCTGTACGCACCTGGGGTGCGTGCCGATTGGCGACGCCGGTGAGTTCGGCGGGTGGTTTTGCCCCTGCCATGGCTCGCACTACGATACGGCCGGCCGCATTCGTAAAGGCCCGGCTCCCGAGAATTTGCTGATTCCGCCGCTCGAATTCGTCAGCGACACGACAATCAAGATCGGTTAACGGCAGAAATTTTTAGGAGACAGCCATGGCTGGACATTCAAACTACGTACCGCAGAGCGCTGCGGCCAAGTGGCTCGAAAGCCGCCTGCCGGTCATTTCGCTCATGCGCGGTTCCTTCGTGGACTTCCCGACACCGAAAAACCTGAACTACTGGTGGACTTTCGGCGGGATCCTGTTCTTCGTGCTGATCGCTCAGATCCTCACCGGAATCGTTCTGGTGATGCACTACACGCCCAGCACCGATGCCGCATTCGACAGTGTCGAGCACATCATGCGCGATGTGAATTTCGGCTGGTTGCTGCGGTATCTTCATTCGAACGGCGCGTCGATGTTCTTCATCGCCGTCTATATCCATATCTTCCGCGGCCTCTACTACGGTTCCTACAAGGCGCCGCGCGAGATCTCTTGGATCCTCGGCGTGATCATCTTCCTGATCATGATGGGAACGGCCTTCATGGGCTACGTTCTGCCGTGGGGCCAGATGTCCTTCTGGGGCGCGACCGTCATCACGAACCTGTTCTCGGCGATCCCGCTCGTGGGTGAAGCCATCGTGACGTGGCTGTGGGGCGGTTTTGCCGTCGACAATCCGACGCTGAACCGGTTCTTCTCGCTCCACTATCTGCTGCCGTTCATGATCTTCGGCGTTGTCATCCTGCACGTGTGGGCGTTCCACACCACGGGCAACAACAACCCGACGGGCGTGCAGCCGAAGACCAAGCAGGACACGCTGCCGTTCCACCCGTACTACACGGTGAAGGACCTGTTCGCGATCGTCGTGTTCATGATCTTCTTCTCGTGGTTCGCCTTCTACCTGCCCAACTATCTGGGCCACGCGGACAACTACATCGAGGCAAACCCGCTGGTGACGCCGGCGCATATCGTTCCGGAATGGTACTTCCTGCCGTTCTACGCGATCCTGCGCGCCGTGCCGGACAAGCTTGGCGGCGTCGTGCTTATGTTCGGTGCCATCGCGGTCCTGTTCATCCTGCCCTGGCTCGATACGTCGAAGGTCCGTTCCGGAACCTACCGGCCGCTGTTCAAGCAGTTCTTCTGGATCTTCGCACTGACCTGCGTTGCACTCGGATATCTTGGTGCGATGCCTGCGGAAGGCATCTACGTGACGCTGTCGCGTATCTTCACCGCCTATTACTTCGCCCACTTCCTGATCGTCCTGCCGATGCTCGGTTTCCTGGAGAAGCCGCGCCCGTTGCCGGCCTCGATCTCCGAAGCGGTGCTGAAGGGCGGATCAGGGCAACCCGCCGGCGCAGCCGCCGCGCCGGAAACGAAATAACGCGAACCGGATCAGGAGTTATTTGAGACAATGAGCACCATGATCAATATGGTTCGTTCCCTGGTGGCGGTGGCATCCCTTGCCATCGCGACACCGGCGCTCGCCGCCGGAGCCAAGGTGGAAATCGACTATCAGAACTGGTCCTTCGCCGGACCGTTCGGTTCCTACGACCGCGGACAGCTGCAGCGCGGCTTCAAGGTCTATCGCGAAAACTGTTCCGCCTGTCACGGCCTGAGGCTTGTCGCCTTCAGGAACCTGGCGGAAAACGGCGGGCCCAGCTTCACGGAAGACCAGGCCAAGGCTATTGCTGCCGAATACACGGTTGTCGACGGCCCGGACGATTTCGGCGACATGTATGACCGGCCGGCGATCCTGGCGGACCGCTTCCCGTCGCCTTTCCCCAACGAGCAGGCTGCCCGCGCAGCGAATAACGGCGCGTACCCGCCCGATTTCTCGCTGCTGGCAAAGGCCCGTGCCGCGCAACGCGGCTTCCCGGGCTTCGTCTTTGACATCTTCACGCAGTACCAGGAAAACGGTCCTGACTACATCTACTCGCTTCTGACCGGATATGTGGACCCGCCGGCTGACGTAACCGTGCCGGATGGCCAGTACTACAACCACTCGTTCCTGGCCGGCCAGTTCATCTCGATGGCACCGCCGCTGTTCGACGAGGCTGTCGAATATACCGACGGCACGCCGATGACGGTCGAGCAATACGCGAAAGACGTCTCCGCATTCATGATGTGGGCCGCGGAGCCGCATCTGGAAGACCGCAAGAAGATCGGTTTCCGTGTAATGGTGTTCCTGATCGTGTTTGCAGGCCTGCTGTACTTCACCAAGAAGCAGCTCTGGCGCAACGCGGAACACTGATCCGCACAAACACCGGCAGATCTTGAAAAAGGCGGGCCCTGGGCCCGCCTTTTTTGCTGGCCGCCGACCTGAATCCCCAACCTCCTCTCGAGGTGCGGAGCGGAGCCTCGAGAGATGGGCGGCAGTTTCAGAGCCGGCTACGCCATCCTTCGAGACGGACCTCGCGGTCCTCCTCAGGATGAGGCCGGGCCGGTTCGCGGCGTATTGGTCGGCGAATTCATCCCCCTTGATTTCAGCCGTCATTGCCAGACTTGATTCACTGCTGTCGAGTTTAACCTGGCGATCATCTTTTGAGGTGCTCCCCAGTCAATGTTCTTGTCATTCCGGCTGCAGCGCAGCGAAAGGCCGGAACCCAGTAGCCACTTGTTTCTCCTTCCTATCATCGGCCTCAAGTCATAGGGGATACTGGGTCCCGGTCTTGCTGCTTGCGCAGCAAACCGGGATGACAAATCAGGGAAACAAGTTCGCATTCAGACGTGGCGACGGATGGAACTATGCAGCTTTCTCAGCCGCATCACTTCGATAGTATTTTCTAAACCGGACGGCAGGGGACTTGCTCTCGCAATCCATGCCGGGACGCCAGCGGATGTTTGAGCTTGGAAAGGCAGCTTTCGGGGCGAAAACGTTCTTGCCGCTGCGGCTGCTACCTCTCCTGCCGGGAGAGGTCGGCC
The DNA here is from genome assembly GCF_965229775.1 of Roseibium sp. Lineage (GTDB taxonomy): Bacteria > Pseudomonadota > Alphaproteobacteria > Rhizobiales > Stappiaceae > Roseibium. The sequence goes on along the minus strand of NZ_OZ245929.1, from coordinate 57,386 downwards.
TGAAAGGCCGGGTGAGGGGACAAGTGTTGAAGTCCCTTTCAGAGATCAGGCCGCTCTCCCATCGGGAGAGGGAAAAACTCCGCAAGGTGGCGCTGCCTGATCAGGGTTGCTTCGAGACGGACCTTGCGGTCCTCCTCAGGATGAGGCCGGGCCGGTTCGCGGCGCTGATCAGCCTTGAGGCCGCCTTTTTTGTTTTTTGACCTATTCAAGTTTCCCGCTGCTTGTTAATCAGCTGACAGGACTGGATTCTTGTTTCAACTGGAGACTTGGCAATGGCTGATGCGGTTCTTGGGATTATCGGCGGTTCGGGCATCTACGATCTTCCCGGGCTTGAAAACGCCGAATGGATCACTGTTGCCAGCCCCTGGGGAACGCCGTCTGACCAGGTCCGTATCGGTGAAATAGACGGACTGAAAATCGTGTTCTTGCCCCGCCACGGCCGGGGACACGTCTATTCGCCGACGACAATCAATTACCGTGCGAATATCGACGTGATGAAGCGCTGCGGCGTCACCGATCTCCTGTCTGTCTCGGCCTGCGGGTCCTTGAAGGAAGAGCATGCGCCGGGCACCTTCGTTCTGGTCGACCAGTTCATCGACCGCACGATCGCCCGGGAAAAGAGTTTCTTCGGCACCGGATGCGTCGCGCATGTGTCCATGGCAACACCGGTCAGCCCGAAGCTGATCGAGGCCGTTGCCGCGGCTGCGGAAGCCGAAGGCCTCGCCTATGCGAAGGGCGGGACTTATCTTGCGATGGAAGGCCCGCAGTTTTCCTCGCTTGCCGAAAGCCACCTCTACCGGTCGTGGGAATGCGACGTGATCGGCATGACGAACATGCCGGAAGCCAAACTCGCGCGCGAAGCGGAGATCTGTTACGCGACGGTCGCGATGGTTACCGACTATGACAGCTGGCATCCCGATCACGGCGAAGTGGATATCCAGGCCATCATCAAGGTTCTTCATGACAATGCCGAAAACGCCCAGCGTCTTGTCGCCCGGGTTGCGAGGGATCTGCCGCGGGACCATCAATCCTGTCCGGCAGGGTCCGACACGGCACTCGAGTTTGCCTTCATGACGGCACCCGAAAAGCGGGACCCCGCGCTTGTGGCGAAACTCGATGCCGTCGCCGGTCGTGTTCTGAACCAGACGTCCTGACGCAAGAGCGGTTGTTACACCGATCAATGCAACATGCTGAAATTGCTTCGATAGAAGACGCAAACTTGCTATAAGCGTCGGTCGGGGCATGTGCCCGAACGACAAGCTGAAGAAAGAGAGTTCGATGACCGAACAGACGATCCAGGATGAATTGGTCCATTCGATCCGAACGATCAAGGACTATCCGAAAGAGGGAATCCTGTTTCGCGACATCACCACGCTTCTTGGCAATGCGCGCGCGTTCCGCCGTGCCGTCGATGCACTCGTGCAGCCCTGGGCGGGCTCGAAAGTCGACCAGATTGCCGGGATCGAGGCGCGGGGTTTCATTCTCGGAGGCGCAGTTGCGCATCAGCTGTCGGCGGGCTTCGTCCCCATCCGGAAAAAGGGGAAACTGCCGCACGAAACCGTTCGGATTGCCTATTCGCTTGAATACGGTCTTGATGAGATGGAAATGCACAAGGACGCCATACAGCCGGGCGACCGGGTTATCCTTGTCGATGACCTGATCGCGACCGGTGGTACCGCGGAAGCGGCCTGCAAGCTGCTGAAATCCATGGGAGCGAATATCGAAGCCGCCTGCTTCATCGTCGACCTGCCGGACCTGGGCGGCCGCGCGAAGCTTGAAGCGCTCAATGTGCCGGTGCGCACGCTGGTGGAATTTCCCGGGCACTGACGCCATGCCTCCATCAGCGGAAGGGCCGCGGTTTTCCCAACAGTTCAGGCAAGATTTCGAGACCCTGCTGAAATGGCGGCGGGATGTGCGCCGCTTTCGCACCGATCCATTGCCGGACGGGCTGCTCGACCGTCTCCTGCATCTGGCCGATCTCGCACCTTCCGTCGGCAACAGTCAGCCCTGGCGGGTCGTCGTCGTGGCGAGCCCGGAAATGCGGGACGGCGTGATTGCCAGTTTCGAGACGGAAAACGAAGCCGCGGCGGAGCAATATCCAGACGAGAAGGCAACCCGGTACAGGCAGCTCAAGCTTGCCGGATTGCGGGAAGCGCCGGTGCATCTGGCCATCTTCAGCGACACCGACCCGGAGCAGGGACATGGCCTTGGCCGCGCGACCATGCCGGAAATGCTGGCCTATTCCACGGTCAGCATGGTGCATACGTTCTGGCTCGCCGCCAGGGTGGAAGGTGTCGGCGTCGGGTGGGTCTCGATCCTGGATCCGGCAACGGTTTGCCAAATCCTTCAGGTTGACGGGAACTGGCGGCTCGTGGCTTATCTATGTGTTGGCTATCCTGAAGAAGAACATGTCGACCCGGAACTGGAACGCGCGCGATGGCAGGCCCGCAGTCCACTTTCAAACAGGGTTTTTCACCGGTAGGAGCGCTTCAATGCCTGTAGTCATTCGCCGAACGGAAGAAGGGGACTATCCCGCGGTGCGTCAGCTCCTGACGGATCGCTGGACCGCTCCGGAAATCATGCTGGACAACGAGATGGTCGATGCGTCCCGGCTTCCTGGCTATGTTGCCTTTGACGGGACCGATCTGGTGGGCCTGGTCACGCTGATCAAGCGGGACGGGGAGTGGGAGATCCTGACGCTGGATTCGATCAATCGCTGGGGCGGTGTCGGCAGCCAGTTGCTGGACGCGGTCGTCACGGAGGCGCGCTCGCAGTCGGTTCCGCGCCTGACCGTCAGAACATCAAATGACAACCTGGATGCCTTCCGCTTCTATCAGCGGCGCGGGTTCCGCTTCGAGCGGATCGGGCAGGGGGTTATTGACGAGGAACGCGAACAGAAGCCCGGAATACCGCTGCGCGGCGATTACGGCATCGAAATCCGTGACGAAATCCTGTTCGCGCGCACTCTCTAGGCGACTTGAACAGACGTACAGACGGCAATGCACTCCACGTTCCGCCGCCACCTTTCGGTTTCTTTCATCAGCGCGCCGCGCACGTCTCCGGAGCGCGCCGGGAAGACCAGCCGCAAGACATTTAGGCAAGGATCTCCTTATCAGCCGGCCCGGGCGGCGCGTCGTTCGACAAAAACGGTTGCCTTGAACGAGAACACCAGCGTTCCGTCCTGGTTGTGGGCCAGCATGTCGGAGTGAACGAGACCCCATTCGGGCCTGCTTCGGCTCTCGGTCTTTCCAGTCACGATCCGGGTATAGGTCAGTGTGTCGCCGGCAAAGACGGGCTTGATCCATTTCAGATCCTCGAAGCCCGGTGAGGGGCCAATTTTTGCCGCCGTGGCGCCCGTTTCGCGCGCTGCTGCCTGCATGGCCTTCATCTTCGCGACGAACAGCTTCATGAAAACGCTTGCCGTGTGCCAGCCGGAGGCACACAGACGCCCGAAATGCGTCCGTGCCGCTCCCTCCTCGCTCAGGTGAAAGGGCTGCGGATCGTACTTTTCCGCAAAGCGGATGATCTCGTCCGTCTGGAAGGTGTAGCGTCCGAGTTCCAGGGTGTCGCCTTCGCGGATATCTTCGAAAAAATCGATCATCGTGCCGGCTCCCGTCTTTCAAACAGAACGGGATTTTCCCAGTCGATAACGTCCTTGCCGTTCTGGTTGGCGGCACGGATGCGGATGAAGACAAGGCCGAGGCCGGGCTTGGAGCGCAGCGGTTTCGTACCCAGGATCTCGGCATGCGCCGACAGGGTGTCGCCGGCAAAAACCGGGTGTTTCCACCTGAGCTTGCTGACGCCGGGCGACCCCCGGCCCGTGCTCTTGTTGAAGAGGTTCACGGCCAGAAGGCGCATGACGATGCTAGCGGTGTGCCAGCCGGATGCCGCCAGGCCGCCGAGCATCGACGCCTTGCCGCCTTCCTCGCTCATGTGAAAATCCTGGGGGTCGAATTCGGTCGCGAACTCGATGATGTCGTCCCGGGTGACCTCGATGGAGCCGAGCGGGATTTCCTGCCCGGGAGCAAAGTCTTCAAAATACTGAGGATGTGTCATCTGGTCGGGCTGTGTTGTCTGGAACCGGTCACGGTTGCGGCGGTAGGACGTTGATGTCGTCTGTCGTAGCACAAGACTGGATGCAATTTCGATAGGCGGGACACAAAGACGCGCTCAAAGGAGAGCGTGCGCCTTCAAACGGGTCGATGCCTCATGCCTGTAGTCTTCTCGCGTCCAAGTCAGCAAGATTTGTCAGATGGCCCGGTGCTAGTGTCCCTTTGACAGAAACAGGGCCATTTCCAATGACACAGCACGAAAAGCAGTCCATCTCGCCGAAGGATGACGGCTATCTCAGGCGCTTCACGCGGGTGATCGAATATATCTACGCGCATCTCGACGAAGACCCGGATCTGGCCATGCTTGCCGAAGTCGCCGCCCTGTCACCATGGCACTGGCACCGTGTCTGGCAGTCGGCCTATGGCGAATCCATCGTCGCGACGGTCAAGCGGTTGAGGCTCCATCGTGCCTCCGCGGATCTGACCTATTCCGGGATGCCGATTGCCGAGATCGCGAAGCGCGCCGGCTACGGCAGTCAGGAAGCCTTCAGCCGCAGTTTCAAGAAAGTCTACGGCCAGTCTCCCTCGGCCTATCGGGAGGCCGGTGTCGAAGGCCGCCTCCAGCCCGCCAATGGCGGCGCTCCCATTCCCAAGAAAAGAGGATCTCTTCTCATGCATCAGGTTGAAATCAAATCCATTGGCACCGAAACGCTTGCCGTCATTCCGCACAAGGGCGCCTACATGGAGATCGGCAAGGCGTTTGAAAAGGCCATCGGGGTTCTTGCCAGCCGCAATCAGCTTGGACAGGTGGGCGCGATGAAGGGCCTGTACTACTCCGATCCGACACATGTCCCGGAAGACGAGCTTCGGTCCGCTGCAGGCGTGGCGGTGTCTGACGGTTTCCCCGTCGAGGCCCCCTTCGAAGCTGTCGAAACCTATGGGGGCGACTATGCCATCCTGCATTACAAGGGACCTTACGCCGACATGAAATGGGCCTACGAATGGCTTTATGGCGAATGGCTGACCCAGTCGGGACGCGAGCCGGCAGATGCGCCGTGCATGGAAGTCTATCTGAACAATCCTCGCGACACCGCGCCGGCGGATCTTCTGACGGATATCTGCCTGCCGTTGAAACCGGCCGCCTGAGCGGTCAGGCGGACAGCGGCCAGAACACCAGGATCGCCGGGATGGCCACGGCCAGAACGAGGATCTCCAGAGGCAGGCCGATGCGCCAGTAATCTCCGAACCGGTACCCTCCCGGGCCCATGATGATCGTATTGTTCTTGTGGCCGATCGGCGTGAGAAAGGCGCAGGAGGCAGCAACCGCGACGGCCATCAGAAACGGGTCCGGGTTGACACCGAGGCTTCCGGCGATCTGCACCGAGATGGGCGCCGCGATCAGGCAGGTCGCGACGTTGTTCAGAAAATCGGACAGGGTCATGGTCACGATCATCAGCACCGTGAGCGTGACCCAGGCCGGGGCGCCCGCCGTGAGGGCGACGATGCCGTCGGCGATCAGCTGAGCATTGCCCGCATTCTCGAAGGCCTGGCCAAGCGGTATCAGCGACCCGAGCAGCACGATCACCTTCCACTCCACCGCGTTATAGACTTCAGAGCCGCTGACAAGGCCGGTCGCTGCATAAAGGACGACGCAGGCTGCAAGAGCCACCGGCAGATAGGCAAAACCGGCAACAGCGACCGCGATCGCCAGAATGAAGCCGGCAATTGCCAGCCAGGCCTTGTTGCGCTGGATCATGTCCGTCCTGCGTCCTTCCAGGGGCAGCACACCCAGCCAGGAAAAGGCGTTCTCAAGCCGCTCTTCGGTCCCGATCATCAGAAGCACGTCCCCCGGACGGATAATCTCGTGCCGGACCCGCTTCTGGATCCGGCGGCCTTCGCGGGAGATGCCGAGCAGGGTGACACCGTGTCCGTATAGAAGCCGCAGCCTGAAGGCGCTGGTGCCCGTGATGCGCGCGCTGTCGGGCGCGATCGCCTCGGCAAGGGACAGCGAAGATCCACCAAGGCCGCCCTTGTGCTGCTCGGAGCCTGCAAAGTCGAGCTTGGCCGCCCCCATGAAACTCTCGATCGCCTTCGGATCGCCCTCGACCACGAGAAAGTCGCCGCTCTTGATCGGTTCGCGGCGCGCGAAGCCCTTTATCCGCCGGCCGTTGCGGATGAGGCCGATAATCACGACATCCTTTTCTTCGGCGACCGGATAAAGATCGCCCACCGCCACGGGTTTTTCCTCAGAGACCTTGCTGATCTTCAATTCGGCCGAATAAAGACTGTCGGCGAACCCCTCGTCTTTCGGCTTTTCCCTGAAGTGAGCGGGCAGGAAGCGCCAGCCGAACAGGGCGACGAAGGCGATGCCGAAGACGGCGACCGTGAGCCCGACCGGTGCGAAATCGAACATGGCGAACGGGCGGCCGAGCGCATCGGACCGGTATTCGGCAATGACGATGTTGGGCGGTGTTCCGATCAGGGTGATCATGCCGCCCAAAATGGTCGCGAAAGACAGCGGCATCAGCGACAGGCCGGGTGAGCGTCCGGCCTTCTTCGCGGCTTCCAGGTCCAGGGGCATCAACAGGGCAAGCGCCGCCACGTTGTTGATGATGCCGGAGAGCCCTGCACCGACCACCGACATCAGCGAGATGTGGCGCGCAAGGCCTCTGGAGGCCGACAGGAGATGGTTTGCTATCAGCTCGACCGCCCCCGAGTTCATCAACCCCTTCGAGACGATCAGGACCAGCGCGATGATGATGACGGCGGCGTGGCCGAAGCCGTTGAAGATCTCGCCGGAGGGAACGAGCCCGAGAAAGGCCCCGACGATCAGTGCGGCGAAGGCGACGAGATCGAACCTGATCCGGCCCCAGACAAGCAGCGCAAAGACAATTCCGAAAAGCACAAACAAGGCGATCTGGTCAAAAGTCACGAAAGGGGCCCCCGGAGAAATGACAGTGACAACAGGACAAAGCTGAACATGGCCGAACGTTAATCTCAAGGCCACTCATCGGACAAGTGCCGTGGCCATATCTCTGTCAGACGCAAGGCAATGATGCACTTGCAATGAAGGGAGTGAGTAAAATGAAGTACAGAGGTCAATCTTACGACAGTGTCGATGTCATGGCCCGCGCGGCGCAGAGCCAGCAGGACTTTTTCGGATCCTTGTTCGGATTCGGAAAGAACAAGGGCAAATGGCAAGACCGGAAAGGTCCGAATCCGCTGACCATGCAGGGTCTGGACCGCAGCTGACAGAACCCCCGCCGGAAGACCGGCGGGGGTTTTGTCGTGCATGTCCCGATTTCGTCAAAATCTCACAGTGCGCAGGCCTCGCATCGCAGTGTCATTCTTTTCTTTTATTCATTAAATCAATGACTTAAATTCGTGTGTCCGATCTGTAATGTGTCCTTCACACATTGGACACGCGAGATCCCCATATCCCTGACAGACGCAAGGACAAAGGGTTCTTGCACAGAAAGGGAGAGAGACGATGGAATACAACATTCGTTCCAACTACCAAACGCACCGCCTGACTCAGGAATACGGTGCACCTAAAACAGGCTGGAGTTCACAGTCCGGCCATCACAGGCGGCGCAAATGGCAGGACCAGCAGGGTCCGAACCCGCTGTTGATGATGGGACTGGACCGAAGCTAAGAAAAAACCCCGTTGAGACCAACGGGGTTTTTCTTTGCGCCGAATATGGTCAGTCCACGGTCACTGACAGCGCCGGGCGGTCTGCAGGGTCCGAATGTCGGTCGCCAGAAAGCTGCCCTTGGTGTGATCGACCGATACGCCGAGGCCGATCTATTCTCGGCATCGATGGGGGCATGAGCTGGAGCGCCCCCAAAAGCCAATCTAGATTTGCAGGCGGCCCGAGATCGGGTCGTCGATATCGCGCGGATGCGTGACAAGCGCAGCGAGCGCAAGGCGCAGGCCTTCCGACGCGGTTTCCACCGACATGCTCGGCGCGCCGAGATTGGCTTCCATTGCCGCGACTTCCGGCAGGTGAGGCAGGTGAACCCAGCCCGCCGGTATTGCGGTGCCGGACTGCGCGATGTGATGCAGTATCCCGTAGAAAAGGTGGTTGCAGCAGAACGTTCCGGCTGCATCCGAAATGTCTGCGGGAATACCGCCTTCGCGCATCGCCTTGACCATTGCCCGAAGAGGCAATGTGCTTTGGTAGGCCAGGGGCCCGTCCGGTGCGGTCGGTTCACCCTGAAGCGAGACGCCGGCGTTGTCCTTCAGGCCATAGCGCGAGGAATCGTTGAAATTCAGGGCGATCCGCTCAACCGTGATCGTGGCCCGGCCACCAAACTCGCCCATCATGACGACAGCGTCTGCCCCGACTTCCGCCATGGCCTCCCTGACCGCATCGATACAGACAAAAAACGTGTTGGGGATGACCCGTGAAACGATCCGCACACCTTCGACTGTTTCGCCGTCCAAACGACGGGCAACCATCTCGGCCGGGTTCACCGGCGTCGTACCGAAGGCCTCGAAACCGGTGAGCAGGATTGTTTTCATCTGGGCCTCCGTCCCGGCAATCTTTGGTGATCCGATGACCCTATCCTATGGCAGGAAGCCCAGTCTTTCGATCACGTATTGAACTTGAAGAGCAGGACGTCGCCATCCTTGACGATGTACTCCTTGCCTTCGTCGCGGGCCTTGCCGGCCTCCTTGGCCGCGTTTTCGCCGCCAAGAGAGACATAATCGCCGTAGGCGATTGTCTGGGCGCGGATGAAGCCCCGCTCGAAATCGGTGTGAATCACGCCTGCGGCACCGGGAGCCTTTGTACCCTCGGTGATCGTCCAGGCCCTTGTCTCCTTCGGGCCGGCGGTAAAATAGGTGATCAGGCCGAGCAGATCATAGCCGGCGCGGATCATGCGGTCGAGACCGGGCTCCTCGAGGCCGATGGTTTCCAGGAACTCGTCCTGCTCTTCCTTTTCAAGCTGGGAAATCTCGGCCTCGATCGCAGCGGAGATGACAACGGCAACCGCACCTTCCTGGGCGGCCTTTTCGGCAACCTTCTGCGACAGCGCGTTGCCTTCGGCGGCGGAGGCTTCGTCGACGTTGCAGACATAAAGAACCGGCTTCGAGGTCAGAAGGTTCAGACCCTTCAGCATCCTTGCTTCTTCGGCGTCGGCAGTTTCCAGCACGCGGGCCGGTTTGCCGTCCTGGAGAAGTGCGAGGGCAGCTTCCATGATCGGAAGAACGGCCTTCGCTTCCTTGTCGCCGCCGGTCGCCTTTTTCTTCAGCGGTGAAATGCGGCGTTCCAGGCTTTCCATGTCGGCGACCATGAGCTCGGTTTCCACCGTCTCGGCATCGGCGATCGGATCGATCGTGCCGTCGACATGGGTGATGTCGTCGTCTTCGAAGCAGCGCAGCACGTGCGCGATCGCATCGACTTCGCGGATGTTGGCGAGAAACTGGTTGCCCAGGCCTTCACCCTTTGACGCGCCGCGCACGAGACCCGCAATATCGACGAAGGTGATCCGGGTGGGGATGACTTCCTTCGACTGGGCAATGCCGCGGATGGCGTCCAGCCGTGCGTCCGGTACGGCGACCTCGCCCGTATTCGGCTCGATGGTGCAGAACGGATAGTTTGCGGCCTGGGCCGCGGCGGTTTTTGTGAGCGCGTTGAAAAGCGTGGACTTGCCGACATTCGGCAGTCCGACAATGCCGCACTGGAATCCCATGGGAGATCGCTTTCGGTTCGTTTTTCGAAACTGTCGCCGCGCTACATGCCCGAGCGGGCCGGGCAGGTCAAGACTTGCCGCCCGTGAGGCTTCCAAATCGCCTGGTTTGCGAACGTGTACGGCGACAATCGGGCCTATTCATCACTGCAGGCCGGCCGGGTCGACGATCCCGCGATCGCATCCGGTGCCGATCGGTGCCGCCGCGCGCATCAGTTCGCCAAGGTCCGAGGTCGGGGTGATCGTTCCGCCGAGGCTGATCCAGATCTCGTTGATCAGTGTCCTGCCGGCATCCGGCGTGCACTTGATCTGGACCCGTTCGCCGCTTCCGCTTCCGAAACTTGCATCGAACGCGGCCCGAATCTCGGCTCCGGTGATCTCCTGGCCGACATTGTTGATGAAAAGGTCGACGACGGCGCTGTCGTTAACCAGTCCGGTCAGATACAGCGTGTCGTCGTAGTATTCATCGGCGCCGCCTTCACCGAAATAGCAGGTGCCGTGCTTGATCCATTCATGATGGTGCAGAAAGCTTGCGAAGCCCGGCATGGCGGCCTGAAGCGCGTCGGCCGTTTCCGTATCGATTTGCGGCGCGGGCAGGCGGTGCCAGTTCCCCGGCGTGTCGAGGTTTCTGACGGAGGCCGGCACACCGCAATAGTCGTTGCCCCGCGGCTGGGGCCAAAGTCCGTGGATCGACAGTTGTCTCGTCGTGTGGGGCAGGTTGCCGTCGTTCAGGTCCCGGCATTCTTTCTTGCCCGGCCGGGTCTCGCAGAAGGCGGGTTGCCAGCTCAGTGTCAAGAGGTTGTCGGTGGATTCCGTTCCGTTCGGCTCCAGCACCACCTCGTCGTCTTCTTCGTCTGCGCCGGTGTGCGTATCTGCCCGGACCGCATGGACGCCGCAATCGGTACTTACCCAGCGCGACGTCGTCACGGGCGCGCCCGGTACCTCGACCTGGAAGAAGTCACCGCCCTCCTTGTTGATGCCGAGCATCGTGTAAGCCATGTGAGGGTGCGTGGTGATGCCGCCCGGGTTTGTCTGCCGGTTCTTGCTGTGAAAGGCCTCGCAGGTTTTCTCGGCGATGAAGTATCCCTCCAGCTTGATAAAGGCGAGGGCAGGGCTTGAACAAGAGAATGAAATCAATGCAAAGAACAGGATCCGAGACATGGCATCTCCCCCGATGCGCGCCAGGTAACATCCTGATTTTGCATGGTTGTCATGGCCATTTTGTGACGCGAGTCACATTTTTTGTTCTCGTATTGGTTGTATTGTGAAGCAGGGGAAATGGTGTCTGATGCGGATCTCAGCTGCCGCCAAGCAGCTTTTTCAGCATCTCGGCCATCGGCCCCGATTTGGGCAGTTCGGCCGGCTTTCCCTGCCGCGCCTGCCTGATGTGGCTCTGGCCCTTGGGCTTTTGGGTTTTCGCGGGAGTGTCAGAAGATTTTCGGGTCTTGTCCTTCCGCTGGGCCTTTTCCGGTTCCAGCGCCAGGGTAAGCTTGTTGGCAAACTGGCTGTCCTTGCCCTCGGCGAGGAGAGCCGCCTGGTCAGCGATGTTTGACAGGAGCGGTTCGAGCCAGTCCCTGTCTGCCTTTGCGAAGTCGCCGAGCACATAATTCGAGACGAGCTTCTTGTCGCCCGGGTGGCCGATGCCAAGACGCAGCCTGCGATAGTCCGCACCGATATGGGCCGTGAGGGATCTCAGACCGTTGTGGCCCCCGTGACCGCCACCTTTCTTCATCCGGAATTTCGCGGGCGGCAAATCGAGTTCGTCGTAAAGGACAACGATATCTTCCGGTTCGATCTTGTAGAAGCGCATGGCTTCGCCGACCGCGCGGCCGGATTCGTTCATGTAGGTCGACGGCTTCAGCAACAGCACCTTTTCCGAGCCAAGGCGGCCCTCGGAAACTTGGCCCTGGAAACGCGCGCGCCATGGCTGGAAGCCGGAATGGCGGCGATGGATCTCGTCGACGGCCATGAAACCGATGTTGTGCCGGTGCCCGGCGTATTTGGCTCCCGGATTGCCAAGTCCGACGATCAGTTTCATCTCGCACCTGCACCATCATGGCTGAAACGAAAAGGCAGCCGAAAACGGCTGCCGGAGCAGGGAGGCGGTGGCCGCCTCCCGTCGTGTCAAATCGAAGCGGAGACTTACTCGCTTGCTTCTTCTTCCGTGGCGCCTTCCTCTTCAGAAGCTTCGCCTTCGGTTTCTTCTTCTTCCTGAACGCCGGCCGGCGCAGCGATCGTCGCGATGGTGAAGTCGCGGTCGGTGATCGTCGGCTGACAGCCTTCGGGAAGTTCAACAGCCGAGATGTGCAGGCTGTCGCCCGGCTCTGCATTTGCCAGGTCAAGCTGGAGCGCTTCCGGAATGGAGTCGGCCGGAACCGTCATTTCAACGGTGTGGCGAACAATGTTCAGAACGCCGCCCTTCTTGAGGCCCGGGCAGATTTCTTCGTTGAGGAACTGGACCGGAATTTCGACCGTGAGTGTCGAACCTTTTGCGACGCGCAGGAAATCGACGTGGAGGACATCGTCGCGCACTGGGTGCAACTGATAGTCCTTCGCGATGACCTGGTGCTTTTCACCATCGACATCGATGATACCGATCTGCGCGGTGAAACCACCCTTGTGAAGGGTAATGGTGGTTTCCTTCACCGGAATGGTGATCGGCATTGCAGGTTTCTTGTCGCCGTAGATCACGGCAGGTAGAAGGCCTTCGCGACGCAGTGCCCGTGCGGCCCCCTTGCCCACCCGGTCCCGTGCCGACGCCTTCAGCTCATAGCTGGCAGCCATGGCAAACTCCTTGAGTGTATGATAGCGGACCGGCGAACCACCGTATCGACATGACCTGAGTTGTTCGGGATCGGTCCAGATGCGCCTCCTCCAGGGGTGCAGGCGCGAGCGCGCGTATAGCGGAAAAGCCTGCGCGATGCAACAGTCGGCACCAAATCTGTGCCGCCGGTGACCGATTTTTCCGGCGAGGTCCGGTCTGGCCGGATTCCGACACTCACCTGGAGCGGGACGGTTTCGCGTCATGCGGGTATCTTTCGGACGGCCTTTCGCTGCGCAAATTCGTAGTGTGCTGCTTTTGAAGCGGAAATCAGCTTCCTGTCCGGTGTTTTGAGTCTTGAAGCTCGTTCTGAGATTGTAATTTTCAATCAAAAATAGAGTAGTTTGAAAAATATATTCGTTTTGTATATTAGTATTTTTCGCGGTTCTCGACTTAATATTTTGTTATTTTAAGCATTAAGTTCTTCATATACTGAATTTTAATCTGCTGAAGTCATGCTTTTTCCGGGTTGAACACCTTGGGAGAGCAAAATGAAAAATCTCGTCTACACTACAACTGCACTTTGCTTCTTGTTTGCCGGTACAGCGACCGCAAATGAATTCGAAAGCGAACTGAAAACGCTGGCTGCAGGAAAGATCGCCGAGATCGCCACCTCCAGCGAAGTCATTGACGCCGTCCGCGCCCAGAACGGCGAAACGGCTGCCTTCGATCAGGCCAAGATCGACGAACTCGACAAAACCTGGCGCGCGGAAGCAGAGGCTGTCGACCAGCCCATGATTGATACCGTGCTGGAACGCCCGCTGTCGACCTTCCTGGCTGATGTCCAGGAAAGCAGCGATGGTCTGTTCACTGAAATCTTCGTCATGGACGGCAAGGGCCTGAACGTCGGCCAGAGCGACGTCACCTCCGACTACTGGCAGGGCGACGAAGCGAAGTGGCAGGACACCTATTCCAACGGCAAGGGCGCCGTCCACATCAGTGAACTGGAAGAAGACGAAAGCACGCAGACCCTCCAGAGCCAGGTCAGCGTCACGGTCGTCGACCCGGAGAGCGGCGAAGCAATCGGTGCCGTCACCTTCGGTGTGAACGTCGAAAACCTCTGATCTACACACATGCGGGAAGGCAGCGCCTTCCCGCGAGACTTTGGAGAATTCCGTGAAGGTTGCGGCAAAACTTCCAGCGCTTGTCCTAGGGATAGCGCTTCTGTGTTCTGCGGGCGTCGGTATCGCAAGTTACGTTTCAAGCGCAAACACCGTCAAAGGACAGGCAGAACAGCGATTGATGGCATTGGCCGAGAGCCGCCGGGACAGCCTGCTGGAACTTTATCACGGGAAACAGAGAACGATCGAAGGGCATGTCCAGGGCAAGACGCTCAGGGCGGCCTACAGTGCTTTTGATGCCGCCTGGGCCAAATACAAGGACAAGGCGTCCGCAACGCTCACGAAGATCTATGTGACGGACAATCCGCACCCGGTCGAGGAGCGGGACCAGTTGGTCAAGGCCGGGCGCAAGCCCTACGACAAGGCCCATGCCAAGCATCACACACCGCTCCGCGACTTTGCGGACGCGAACAATTTTCCCGACCTGTTGCTCGTCAATCTCAATGGCGACGTCATCTACAGCGCGCGCAAACTGGATGACTTCGGTGTGAACGTTCAGGCCGAAGCCTGGCAGACCACACCCCTGGCCGACGCCTACAAGACGATCGTCGTTGACGGCAACGAGGCGGTGGTTGCCTATGATCCGGAGCACTATCCGGGACGAAACAACGAGGCCACCGGTTTCCTGGCCGCCCCGATCTCGGTCGGCAGCAAGACGATCGGCATGGCGGTCTACGAAGCGCCGACGGTCGAAGTCACAACTTTGCTCGGCAAGTTTGCGGGCCTGGGAGACACCGGTGAGACCCTGCTTCTCAACGGGGAAGGTCTCGCGATGAATGACAGCCTGCGTACGGCCGAGGTCTCCGAACTGCTTAGCGACCAGTTCAACGCACCGGAAATCGCTGCATCGATGGGAGGCGGGAACACCTTCACGCGCCTGCCGGACTTCAACGGACAGGACGTCTTTGCTGCGATCGTTCCGATCACTGCGTTCGGCCAGAGCTATGCCGTCGTTGTCGTGCAGGCGGCCAGCGAGGTTCTGGCACCGCTGACGACGCTGCAGATCTGGATTTTCGCAAGCGCGATCGTCTGTGCACTGATCGCCGCCATGTTCGGCCTGGTCACGGCCAGGGGCCTGTCCGGCCGTATCACCGGTCTCAGTGATGTCATGAACAAACTGGCCGGCGGGGACACGAGTGTCGATGTCCCGGCGCAATCGGCACGTGACGAGATCACCGAGATGGCTGCTTCGGTCCGCATTTTCCGCGAAAATGCCCTCGAACGCGAGCGGCTGGAGCAGGAACAGCAGGAGACATCCGTCGAGCAGGCCCGGCAAGCGGATGCGGTTGCGAGCCTCATCTCCGATTTCAGGTCCGAAGTCACGCAGATGCTCGATGCCGTCTACAGCAACAGCGAGCAGATGCGAACCGCGGCAGAAGAACTCAACGGCGTTGCAGATGAGACAGCCGGTGAAGCCTCCAATGCGTCCAGCGCCTCGGAAGCGGCTTCAACCAACGTTCAGACCGTGGCCTCTGCTTCGGAAGAACTGTCGGCATCCATTCAGGAAATCCGCCGTCAGGTCCAGTCGACGACCGATATCGTGCAAAGCGCGACCGAGGCCGCGGTGCAGACAAACACCAAGATCGAAGGTCTTGCGGAAGCGGCGCAGCGGATCGGCGATGTGGTCAACCTGATTTCGGCAATCGCCGAACAGACCAACCTGCTGGCGCTCAACGCCACGATCGAGGCCGCGCGGGCCGGTGAAGCCGGGCGCGGGTTCGCCGTCGTCGCCTCCGAGGTCAAGGAGCTTGCCACGCAGACGGCCAAGGCCACGGAAGAGATCGAGGGACAGATCACGGAAGTCCAGGCGGCGACCAAGGAAGCCGTCTCCGCAATCGCCGGGATCACCGAGACGATGAGCCAGGTGGACGAATACACCGGCACGATCGCCGCAGCGGTCGAGCAGCAGGGCGCTGCGACGAACGAGATCTCCGGCAACGTCCAGGATGCCGCGAAGGGAACGCAAGAGGTCGCGCAGACCATCATCACGATCTCCGAAAAGGCCCAGGTGACCAGCTCGTCCGCCGGTCAGGTGCTGAACGCATCCACCGACGTCAACGCCCGCACCACGGACCTGCGTGAGACCGTCGACCGTTTCCTCAAGGCGGTGGCGGCCGCCTGAGGCTCAACGGCGATCCAGGCTTTCCCTGATGCGACAAACAACAGGCCCCGGCGCTGCGCCGGGGCCTGTTTCGGTTTTACAAACATTGTCGAACATCTGTGATGTGGAACGGAGAGACGTTTCTTACGGTGCCAAGTCGGGATGCGAAATCGATTCCCGGATCTGTCATCCCGGTTTTCCGTGTGGCCGACGAGGAATACAAAACGGAGAAACACGGGGGTACTGGGTTCCGGCCTTCTGCTGCGCTTCAGCCGGAATGACAAGTTCCTTGGCAGGGGATCGCCTCACCAGATCCAATTCGGATTAAGCCGGGCCGAATTGGGTTCGGCCATGGCATCCATGCCGCTCCGCCTCCCGTTGCGCAGCCATCGATCGCAGCGGGGCACTGGCATGGATTGCTGGATCAGGTCTGGCGATGACCGCGGTGGGTTCTTTGCGAATTCGCGACCGCCGTTCCCGGCGCGGCCTCTTCCCGTGGCAAGCCGAAGGCCTGTTGCCGTCCACCTGCCCCGGTGGGCAGGCTCCCCTCTCCCTTTTGGGGGAGGGGTTGGGGGTGGGGGTGCGAACGGCCGGGTCGTTGTCCCCCATCCCTGACCCTTCCCCCACACCGGGGGAAGGGAACAACCGAAAGGCTCCACCGAACCTCCGGTGCACGGCCCCGTTTCCAGTTGCGCAGCCATCGATCGCAGTGAGGCGATGGCATGGATTGCCAGATCAGGTCCGGCAATGACCGCGGAAGGGTACTTTGCAATTAACGACCGCCAATTCGCCGTCCCGGACCTGATCCGGGACCCAGTCCAACGCGCCACCCGGTGGGTGCTCCGCGTATGAGAGTATCAGCCTGTCCGAAGTTTCACACGGCATAGGCTCTGGAAACGAGTGGATCCCCGATCAAGTCGGGGATGACGCCGGAAGATGTTGGCCAGGACAGCAAGTTCCACCTCATCCCGAGGTGCGGAGCGAAGCGGAGCCTCGAAGGATGATGCGGTGTATTCGGAGCGCGCGGCGCTTCCATCGAGCCTCCATTACGCATTTCAGGACAAGGCAGCTAACCTGCAGGTCATGCCATGGCTTGACCATGGCTTCCATGCCGTTTCGCCTCCAGTTGCGCAGCCATCGATCGCAGTGAGGCAATGGCATGGATTGCCAGATCAAGTCTGGCAATGACTGCCGGGGGCGAACTCGTGGGGTCAGTTCCTTGCACGGCCTCATCCTGAGGTGCGGAGCGAAGCGGAGCCTCGAAGGATGGGTGACGGATTCATGCCTTGCCGCCATCCTTCGAGACAGATCTTGTGGTCCCTCCTCAGGATGAGGAGCGCGCGCGAATATCAACCCTCGTTCGGCGCGTAGCTGCTGGGGTCGACTGCCGCAGGGCGGTCCGCAAGGAAGAGGTCGGCCTTGCGTTCGGGCGTTGAGGCAATGACCCGGCCGCCCTTGATCACCTTGAGCCGGGTTGCCTTCAGGCGGATCGCCTCAATCGTGTCGCGTGCCTGCAGCACCACAAAGTCGGCCTTGCATCCCCTGTCCAGCCCGTACCCGTCCAATCCCATCGCCTTTGCCGGATGAGACGTGACACAGTCATAGGCATAGCGGATGTCGTCACGGCTGGTCATCTGGGCGACGTGCAGGCCCATGGAGGCAACCTCGAGCATGTCTCCCGAACCCATGGAGTACCAGGGGTCCATTACGCAGTCGTGGCCGAAAGAGACGTTGACGCCATAGGCGCGCAGCTCCGGTACACGGGTCTGGCCGCGCCGTTTGGGATAGGTGTCGTGGCGGCCCTGAAGGGTGATGTTGATCAGCGGATTGGCGATCGCGTGCACCCCGGCCTCGGCAATCAGCGGCAGAAGCTTGGAAACGTAGTAGTTGTCCATCGAGTGCATGGACGTGAGATGAGATCCGGCAACGCGCCCCTGAAGCCCGAGCCGCTGCGTTTCGTATGCGAGCGTTTCGATGTGGCGCGACATCGGGTCATCGGTTTCGTCGCAATGCATGTCGACCATCAGGCCGCGGTCGGCGGCGATTTCGCACAGCCTGGCAACCGACCTGGCGCCATCGTCCATGGTGCGCTCGAAATGCGGGATGCCACCGACGATGTCGACACCCATGTCGAGCGCCGTCAGCAGGTTCTTTTCCGCGTTCGGTGACCTGTAGAGGCCATCCTGCGGAAAGGCGACCAGTTGCAGATCGATGTAGTCGCGGACTTTCTCGCGGACTTCCAGAAGGCCTTTGACACCCGTCAGACGGTCGTCGCAGACATCCACATGGGTGCGGATGGCGAGCAGCCCCTGCGCAACGGCGAGGTCGCAGTACTTCAGGGCCCGCTCGACAACGGCCTCGACCGTGAGGATCTCCTTGAGTTCTCCCCAGAGCGCAATGCCTTCCAGCAGCGTGCCGCTGCGGTTCATGCGCGGCAGGCCGAGCGAGAGCGTCGCGTCCATGTGAAAATGACTGTCGATGAAGGGCGGTGAAACCAGTTTCCCCGCGGCATCGATGATGTCGCCCGCGTCAGCATCAATGCCCGCCTCGACAGCCTCGATCAGGCCGTCTCTGCAGGCGATGTCGACCCCGGTTCGACCGTCGGGCAGGTTTGCGTTCTTTACCAGAAGATCAAGACTCATGGGCTCTTACCTCAGCGTTGGCCCCGGAAATAGGGGACCAGCAGTGCGCGCGGATAGTCGGCACGTCTTGCCACCACGATCAGCGCCGCGATCGAAAGAATGTACGGCATCATCAGGAAGACCTGACCGGGGATGAAGCTGCCGACTTCGGTCTGGAGCCGCACCTGGAAGGCGTCGAACGCGCCGAAGAGCAGGGCGCCGATCAACGCCTTTCCGGGACGCCAGGACGCGAAGACCGTGAGCGCGATGCAGATCCAGCCGCGGCCGTTCACCATGCCGAAGAAAAACGCATCGAAAGCGGACATCGTCAGGAAGGCGCCGCCGAGCGCCATGATCGCCGATCCGGCGACGACGGTGCTCATGCGCACGGCGTAGACGGACAGCCCCTGGGATTCGACCGCGGCCGGGTTGTCACCAACGGCCTGGATCGCCAGGCCAAGCGGGGTTTTGTAGAGCACATAGGCCGTCGCAAGCACCAGGAACAGGGCCAGGAAGGTCAGCGGCGTCTGCTGAAACAGGGCCGGGCCGATGAACGGCAACTCGCTCAGAACCGGAACGTCCAGCGGCTGGAAGGCGTCGATCCTTGGCGGAGAAGAGACATCAGGCAGTGCCGTCCGGTAGATGAAATAGCTCAGGGACGTGGCAAACAGCGTCACGCCGATGCCCGAGACGTGCTGGGAGAGCCCCAACGGCACGGTCAGGATCGCGTGGATCAGCCCGAAGACCGCCCCGGCAAACGCGGCGACCAGAACACCGCCCCAAAGGCCGGCCCCGAGCCAGACCGCCATCCATCCGGCCATGGCGCCGGCGGTGAAGATCCCCTCGATGCCGAGATTGAGCACGCCTGCGCGCTCACAGATCAGCGCTCCGATCACGCCGAAGATCAGCGGTGTGGCAATGCGCAGGGCTGCGGCCCAGAAATTTGCGGAGAAAAGAATGTCGATGATTTCGATCATCGTCCGGCCTCCCTCGTAGCGGGCGCGCTGATGAACTTTACCCTGAAGCGCAGGAACAGGCCGGAGACGAGGACGCACAGGAGCGCCATGGCGACGATCAGATCCGCAAGATAGTTGGACACGCCGGTGGCGCGCGACATGGAATCCGCCCCGACGAAGATGCTGGCGATGAAAAGGGCCGCGAAAACGACGCCGATGGGGGACAGGCCGGCCAGCATGGCGACAACGATACCGGAATAGCCGAAACCGGGCGACAGGTCCGCGGTGAGATAGCCTTTCAGTCCGGCGACTTCTCCGACACCGGCAATGCCGGCGAGCGCACCGGAGAGAAGGCCGACGCGAATGAACGTGGCGGTGACCGGAATGCCCGCGTGGCGGGCCGCGGCCGCGTTTTCGCCGACGGCGCGGATCTCGAACCCCCAGACCGTTCGCTTCAGAAGAAAATAGACCCCGAGCGAGGCGGCGAGCGCAAGAACGAGGCCCCAGTGAATGCGCATGCGCTCCAGAAGCTTGGGCAGGGCGGCTTCATCGAGGATCGGTTCCGACTGCGGCCAGCCCATCCCCATGGGGTCCTGCATCGGACCTTCCAGCATCATCTGCACGAAGAGCAGGACGATAAAGTTCAACAGGAGGGTCGTGACAACCTCGTCCACGCCCAGACGGGTCTTCAACAGCGTGGGGCCGAGCATCAGCAGGCCGCCTGCCAGGGCGCCTGCGAGAACGACCATCGGTATGAGAACGAAAGCCGGAGCGGAAATGGCGCCGGTCCCGACGGCAACGGCGGCCAGCGCCCCGATGTAAAGCTGGCCCTCGGCGCCGATGTTCCAGAGCTTGGCCCGGAAGGCTACCGCCGCCGCGAGCCCGGTCAGGATCAGCGGTGTTGCGCGTGTCAGCATTTCGGTAAAGGCGAACAGGGATCCGAAGGCACCCTTGACCATGAGGCCATAGGCTTCGAAAACCGATAGTCCCGCAAACAGCATGGGTATGGCGGCAAGAACCAGCGCGGCCACGGCTGCGGCGAGGGAGACGCCAAGCATGCGGGAAACGGATGCCGGCGGGCGAGGTTCAAACCGGATCATGCTGCTTCTCCACTCTGGCCGGCCATGCGCAATCCGAGCGTACCGCGATCCAGGTCTTCGGTCGGATCTGCGGCCGACAGCCTGCCCCGGTGCATGACGGCGATCCGGTCGGACAGGCGCATCAGTTCATCGAGATCCTCGGAGATCAGGATCACGCCTGCACCGCGGTCGCGCACGGCCAGAAGGCGCTTGTGGACGTCAGAGGTCGCGCCGACGTCCAGGCCGCGGGAAGGCTGCGCTGCGAGGACCACTTGCGGTTCGGGATCAAGGGTCCGTGCGAGCACGATTTTCTGGATGTTGCCGCCGGAAAGCAGCCGCGCCTGGCTGTCTTCTCCCTGGCAGCGAATGTCATAGGACGCTATCAGCCGCCTTGCGGTTTCGCGCATGGCCGAAAACCGCAGCAGACCGAAGCGCTGGTTTTGCGGTTTCCGGATGGCTTCGATGGCAAGGTTCTCCGAAACGCTCATGGCCCCGACGATGCCGTCGTGATGGCGGTCTTCGGGGATGCGGGCAAGACCCGCGTCGATCATCTTGCGCGCACTGGCACCGGTTTCGTCCGATCCTGCGAGAGCCAATGTTCCCGATGCCGGAGCCTGCAGGCCCGAGATGACGCGGGCGAGCATGGTCTGGCCATTGCCCGAAACGCCTGCAATCCCCAGGATTTCGCCCGCATTCAGCGTGAGATCCACACCGTGAAGGGCATCGCGTCCGCTGCCGGCCGAAACGCCGTTCAGAACGAGCAGGGGCGCTCCCGGTGTGCCTTTGCTGCGGACTGTTTCCACGATCTCGTGTCCGACCATGAGTTCCGCCAGCTTGCGCAGATCGCACTCGGCAGTGGCAAGATCGGCGACCTTGCGTCCGCCCCGCAACACGGCAACGCGATGGGACGAGGCGATCACCTCTGCCAGCTTGTGGGATATGAAAATAATTGCCAGTCCGTCCGCTGCAAGCTTTTTCAGGGTCGCGAACAGGGTGTCGGATTCCTGCGGCGTCAGCACGGCGGTCGGCTCATCCAGAACGAGAACGCGGGCGTCGCGGTAAAGCGCCTTGAGAATTTCCACCCGCTGCTTCTCGCCGACGGACAGTTGCGAGATCCGGGCGTCAAGCGGAACGCTCAGACCTGAGCGCGTGATCAGGTCCTCAAGCTTCTTGCGGGCCGGTTTTCGCGCCGAGGTCACCGCCGAAAGCTTCTCGGTGCCGAGGACAATATTGTCCAATGCGCTGAGGTTCTCGGCCAGCGTGAAGTGCTGGTGCACCATGCCGATGCCGGCTTCAAGCGCCGCGTGCGGCGATCCGGCTTCCAGTTCGCTCAGTCCGGCTCCGGGCGCGGCGACATAGACCTGGCCCTCGTCCGCGACATAGTGCCCGAAGAGGATGTTCATCAGGGTCGTCTTGCCGGCACCGTTTTCGCCCAGAAGCGCCAGAATTTCACCCCTCGCGAGGTCGAGCGACACGTCGCCGTTCGCCGTGAGATCGCCAAAACGCTTGGTGATGCCGTCCAGCCTGAGGACGGTCTCCGCCGCTTGCGTGGGTTCCGTCATGCGGAGCTCCGGAATTTGGTTTGTCGGCCGCAAATGCGGCTTGGGCAGGAGATGCCGGCGGCAGGCCGCCGCCGGCAGAGACCGTTACATGGTCGATTTCGGTTCGCTGTCATTCACGTTGACGCGGAAGAGGCCATCCAGGATTTCCTGTTCCTTTTCCTTGGCCGCCGCGACGGCGGCCGGATCGGCGAGGCTTTCATCGACGATGAAGCTGCCGCCGCCATAGGACATGAAGCTGAATGGACCGTAGTCGGCGGGCTCAAAGCTGCCGTCGACGACCGCGGTCACGGCGCGATCGATGGTCGGCTCCATGTGCCAGAGCGCGGAAGACAGGATCGTGCCGGGATAGTCCGCGGAGGTGTCGATCACGTTGCCGATCGCCAGGATTTCCTTTTCCTTGGCCGCGTCGGACACGCCGAAGCGCTCGGCGTAGAGAATGTCGGCACCCTTGTCGATCATGGCGAAGGCCGCTTCCTTGGCCTTGGGTGGGTCGTACCAGGAGTTGATGAAGGTCACGAGGAACTTCACGTCCGGATTGACGGCGGTCGCGCCATCCATGAAGGCGTGCATCAGGCGGTTGACTTCCGGAATGGCATAACCGCCGACCATGCCGATCACGTTCGACTTGGTGCTCGCACCCGCAATCATGCCGGACAGATAGCTGGGTTCGTGGATCCAGTTGTCGAAGACGGCAAAATTCGGTTTGGCAGGGCCGAAGGAAGAGCCCATGAGAAAGGCCGTGTCCGGATATTCCGCAGCAACCTTGCGCGCGGCGCGTTCCACGGCGAAGGCTTCCCCGACCACGAGGTCCATGCCCTGTTCGGCATATTCGCGCATCACGCGTTCATAATCGGTGTTGGCGACGTTTTCGGAGAAGGTGTAGGTGATTTCACCCCGCTCCTGCGCTGCCTTCAGCGCCTTGTCTATGCGGCTGACCCATTGCTGTTCCACCGGAACCGTGTAGATCGCAGCCACCTTGATCGGGTCGGCGGCCAGCACGCCGGCAGACGGCAAGGCGACAGTGGCTGTGACGGCCAATGCAGCCGACAACAGGGTCCTGCGGACCCTGGAAAATTGTTTTGATACGAGCATCGGAATCCCCTGGAAGTATTTTTAGCCCGAAAAGTTGATCACAAAATATGCGTGCTCACAAGCTGTGCACGCAGTCTTGGAGCGAATTTTTTGATCATTTGGGAAAATTTTCCGGCCGCAGGGTCAGCCCGTTGTGAATTTGACGCGGCCCGCCTTGTGGAGCAGACAAAAAACGCCGGTTGGACCGGCGTTTTCAGGACGTCTTTGCCTTGCCTCAGCTGAACAGGCTGGAGACCGACTTTTCCAGTGCCGTCCGGTTGATTGCCTCGCCGATAAGGGGCGCAATCGAGATCGTGCGAATGTTGGCGGCGGCGGTGATCGCTGCCGTGGGCTCGATCGAGTTGGTGATCACGAGCTCTTTCAGCTTCGAGGACGTCACCCGGGCGACGGCGCCGCCCGACAGCACGCCGTGCGTGATGTAGGCCGTCACGGATTCCGCGCCCTGGGACAGCAGCGCCTCGGCCGCGTTGCAGAGCGTGCCGCCGCTGTCGACGATGTCGTCGACCAGGATACAGTCATAGCCCTTCACTTCCCCGATGATGTTCATGACTTCCGATTCCCCGGGCTTGTCGCGGCGCTTGTCGACGATGGAGAGCGGGGCATCGATCCGTTTCGCAAGCGCGCGGGCGCGCACGACGCCGCCGACATCGGGCGACACGACCATCACGTTGTCGGTCGCGTAGCGTTCCTTGATGTCCCGGGTCATGACGGGGGCCGCAAAGAGATTGTCCGTCGGTATATCGAAAAAACCCTGGATCTGTCCGGCGTGGAGATCCAGGGTCAAAACGCGGTCCGCACCTGCGTTGGTGATCAGGTTGGCCACCAGTTTCGCCGAGATCGGTGTGCGACCCGATGCACGGCGATCCTGGCGCGCATAGCCGAAATAGGGGATCACCGCGGTGATGCGTCTGGCAGAGGAACGGCGCAGCGCATCGATGATGATGAGCAACTCCATCAGGTGATCGTTTGCCGGGTAGCTGGTCGGCTGCACGACGAAGACATCCTCGCCGCGCACGTTTTCCTGGATTTCTACGAAGATTTCCTGGTCGGCGAAGCGCCTGACCTGGCATTTGGCGAGAGGCACATCCAGGTAATTGGAGATTTCCTCAGCCAGGGCTCGGTTCGAATTGCCCGCGACGATCTTCATGAGCCGCAAGTCCTTCTGGTGCGACGGCGCGAATGAGGACTGTCATATCCCGCAAACACGCTGAAAAGGCCTATGTCGTGTCGAGTGCCGGGTGCCGCAGGTTGTGTTCAGGCGACCCCCGGCAGGCGGCGGCGTTGTAACAACCAAGCAACCGGACCACAACAGGTGATAGGCCCTCTCACGTTGTTTTTTTGAAATTTTGTGACGCAAAACCACGGTTATCCGGCTAAGCGATCATTATCGGTTGAGCCAGGCCTCGATTTCCACCATCGAGCGCGCCGCGATTCGAGACAGGGTCGATGAATTGACGGACTGCCAGGGATCTCCCGATGCGCCTCCGGTCGATTCGGTTCCCGAGATGCGTTTCAGGCGGCTGCCGTTTGCGTCAACGATATCGAACACATAGAACACGGTTCCGTTGGACGGCTGACCGGTGGCGGCAAGGTATCCGTTTACCCGGTACGTCGCGGCCGCGCCGACACGCCTGACGAGCGTGATGTTCTGCCGGCGCGCTTCCCTGCCGATATATTCCGACAATTCATCGGCAATGTTGCCCGGGGCGCCGGTAAACGGTTCGAACGCAAAGGTAACGCCATTTTCCGCGTCGGCCTGCCCGGCG
The DNA here is from genome assembly GCF_965229775.1 of Roseibium sp. Classification (GTDB taxonomy): domain Bacteria; phylum Pseudomonadota; class Alphaproteobacteria; order Rhizobiales; family Stappiaceae; genus Roseibium. Next base: position 32,521 of record NZ_OZ245929.1, on the reverse strand, counting down.
ATGGAAGGTTGCGAGACCGGCCCTGAAATCGGTGTCGGTGTCTGCGGAGAAGACTGGCACGCGGCGAGGAAGCCGAGAAGCAAGAGAGCCGCCGCCGCCCGCAAAACGGAATAGGAGTTCTGGCTGGAAATTGAGAGCATGAAGGGGTCCGGCTCCAGATGTCTGCGTCATTCCGATCCAGGACCTGCCGGACAGATGCTCCGTCCGGCCGATTCCCGTGTCGCATTTGGTTTATCCCGACTTTACCGGCAGGTCGAGTGGCAGAGTGGATAAGCACTCCGGCGCCCCCTCGGTGGTGAGGTAGGTCTGTCCGAGCGTCATCGCGGTGTCGGTGATTGAATCCATCAGGATCATGTGCATGAAAATCACCATGTTCGGTTTGACCGGGGCCGGATTGGACCGGTAGGCCATGGGCGTGTCCATCCAGCTCGGGGTGAAACGGGCGCCGAGCGAGTAGCCGCACGCGTTCAGCCGGTGCTGCATCATGCCGTGGGCATCCATGCGCTCCGCATGGGCATCGAAAATGTCGCCGAAGGTCTTTCCCGGCACCAACTGGGTTTCCACCGCCGCCAGGGCCTCACGCGCGGCCAGATACATTTCCTGGTGCCTGTCCGAAGGCGTGCCGACGATGATCGTCCGCATGGCGGCCGCGTGGTAATGCCGGTAGCTTCCGGCCCACTCGAGCGTGATCTGGTCGCGTTCGTCAAGGACACGCCGGCCGGACTTGTACCGGCACAGAAGCGCGTCGTGTCCGGAGCCGATGATGAATTCGTTGCCCGGATAGTCGCCGCCGCCCTCGAAGATCGCCCCCTGCATGGCCGAAAGGACCTTGCCTTCGTCGGCTCCGGGACGAATTTCGTCCATGGCCGCGTGAAACGCCTTGTCCGTCAGCTCTGCCGCCTTGCGGACATAGACGATTTCTTCCGGGCTCTTGACCGAGCGCAGGTCCGGTATCAGCGCCGACGCGTCGCGCAGGTCGGCAAAACTGGTCAGCTCGGCATTGATCTGCAGCGCGATCTTGCCGGTCATGCCATGCGTGTCGTATTCGATCCCGATCCTGCTGCCGAGAAGATCCATGTCGAACAGCATCTCCTTGAGTTGCAGCACGGGGCTGGCGGAGCCGCGGTCAATCCAGATCCGAATGTCGGATATGTTGGAGGTATGGCGCGCCTGGCGCTGGTCTGCCGAGCGCGTCAACAGGACCTTTTCCCCGTCCTTGGTCACGACGAGGCATTGGAAGAAACAGAAGCCGAACGTATCGTAGCCCGTCAGCCAATACATGCTTTCCTGTGCAAACAGCAGCATGGCGTCGAGTTTCTCGGCGTCCATGGCGGCTTTCAGTTCGGTAAAGCGGCGCTCGAATTCAGCGTCTGAAAAATGCAGTGCCATGGTCGTCCTCACATTCACTAAACTGGCCGTCAGGTCTCAAGGGAAATCGCGCTGATCTGGCGGCCGTAATCCGGCTCGCCGCGATGGGTTGTCCGTCTGTAGGAAAAGAAACGGTCTTCGTCGCAATAGGTGCAGAGTTCAAGGTCGATGACCTTGCCCAGGCCGGTCTCGCGCAGACGATCGGTGATGAAGGCCGGGAGATCGAACATATAGTGCCCGTCGCGTTCGGACGGCGTGAAATAGGCCTCGTTGCGGGCCGCATCACTGACGAAGCGGTCGTGAAACTCCGGTCCGACTTCATAGGATCGGCGCGAAATCGTCGGGCCGAGTACCGCTACCGTGTTTTCGCGGGATGCCCCGCGTGCCTCCATCGCCGCGACCGTGTTCTGAAGAATGCCCGTGAGTGCACCTTTCCAGCCCGAATGGGCGGCACCGACAACGCCGGCATCCGGGTCCGCGAAGAGGATCGGGCCGCAATCGGCCGTCAGGATGCCAACCGCCAGGCCCGGTTTGTCGGTGACGAGCGCATCCGCCTTCTTGTGTCGGCCATCTTCCCAGGGCCCTTTGACCGTAAGCACATCGGAGGAGTGGATCTGATAGGGTGACAGGAGGCGGTCCGCCGACACGCTCAGTACATCGGCGACCCGGCCGCGGTTCCGGAGCACCGTGTCCCGCGCATCTTCGGAGCCAAGGCCGACATTCAGGCTTTCGTAAATACCGGTCGAAACGCCGCCCTCCCGCGTGAAAAAGCCGTGGCGGATCCCGTCAAGGTTCAGTGCTTCTGCTTCGATCTTCATAATCTGCCCCAAAAAGACGCGCGCGGCTGACCTGCCCGGACATCGCGCCCCTGGCCTGCTTCGATTCGCGTCCGACCTCTGATCCTTGGTTGCTTCATGGGATACTGTCAAATGGCGGAAAGGGTGCCGGCGTGCTCGAAAGGGCCAGAACCTTGAAGAGATCTCCCATCTGCGCCGGAGCGGCAAGACGCTCGACCGCGTCGCGAATGGCCTCCTGTTCTTCGTGCGTCTTTCCGGTGCCGAGAGACCCGGCCCGTTCCAGAAGCCCCGACCGCAGCAGGAATTCGCCCTGGGTCAGGAAAGCGTGCGAAGCGGCTCCGCCCCTGAGCGCCGCGCCTGCCAGGGCTTCGAAATTCACGTGGGCGGTCAGGTCGGCCTCGCCAGGGTGCGCCAGGACATCGTCGTAGGCGTGACGATAAAGTGCCTGCAATGTGTCGCCGGTCGCGGATTTCAGATAGCCGTAGTCGATGATGATCGCAGCGCCGCCGTCGCGCGCGAGCCTGTGCCCCAGCCCTTCGGCGATCGCATTTGCGGCCGGTTGGGTTTCGAGGATCGTCCCGGGTGGCGCGTTCCGGAAATCCGCCGGTATGTCGCTGTCCGGGATCCGTGCCGTTCCGGCGCCGAATGTGAGTTCTCCGCCTGCGTCCAGCCCGACAACGCGCGCCTGCCAGCCGTCGGGTGTCCTGACAAACTGATGGATCGGCAGCGCGTCGAAGAACTCGTTCGCGACCAGTATGAAAGGTCCCTCCGGTATGTCCTCGACAGCGTCGTGAAAGGCCGGTTTCAGGGGCGCGCCGGCAAGCGTGGCCTGCTGGATCTTCCTGAGACGCGGGCTTGTCTCGACCAGATTGAGCTGCGCGGCGGCGATGAAGCCCGGACGAAGCGATGCCGTCCGCAACAGATCGGCCATCAGCGTGCCGCGTCCCGGACCCAGTTCCACCAGATTGAACGCCTCAGGTTCGCCGAGCGCCTGGAATGCGGCGATGCAGGCGGCGCCGACCAGTTCGCCGAACATCTGGCTGACCTCGGGGGCGGTGATGAAGTCGCCTTCGCTGCCGAACGGTTCCCGCGTCCTGTAGTAGCCCCGGTCCGGATCGCCGAGGCACTGGGCCATGTAGTGCGCCACCGGAAGCGGGCCTTCAGTGGCAATACGGGCCTTGATTTTCTCCTTGAGCTCCGTCAAGCCGCGGCGTCCTTCAAGGGGCGGCGTGACGCCCAGATCATGAGCGCGAGCCCTGCGAGTATCATCGGCAACGACAAGAGGATACCCATCGTCAGGAAGCCCGACAGATATCCGATATGGGCGTCGGGAACGCGGTAGAACTCGGCGATCGAGCGGCCGATGCCGTATCCGAATGCGAACGCGCCGGCAAGAAAACCCGGTTTTTTCAGCAGTTGAAACCGGTGGCTGAGGAAGCGCAGGACCAAAAACAGGATGACCCCCTCCAGGGCCGCCTCGTAGAGCTGGCTGGGATGCCTCGGTTCGGGGCCGGCGCCCGGAAACACGAATGCCCAGGGGACATCGGTCGTCCGTCCCCACAATTCGGCGTTGATGAAATTGGCGACGCGCCCGAAAAAGAGGCCGATCGGCGCGGCGCATCCGGCCAGGTCGAACAGCGTCCAGACGGGCAATCCCCTGCGCCAGGCGAACAGGATCATCGCAATGACGGTGCCTGCAAACCCGCCATGGAACGACATGCCGCCGGACCAGATCGCCAAAGCTTCGCCCGGGTTGGAGAGGTAATAGGCCGAATTGTAGAACAACACGTAGCCGAGGCGCCCACCGATGATGATGCCGAGCGTTCCCCAGAGGACGAAATCGTCGAGTTCCAGGGGAGAGGGCCGCTTCGCGCCGTTCCAGAGCCGGTCATTCAGGACAAGGGCGCGCATGTAGCGCCAGGCGAGAATGATGCCGACGATGTAGGCCAGCGCGTACCAGCGGAGCGCGAAGGGGCCGACTTCGATGATCACCGGGTCGATTGCCGGAAACGGCAGGACGAAAACTGCTGGCACGTGAGGTCCTTCCTGGCGGAGTGTCGCTTGCGCGCATTCGGGCAAACGCTTGCGCTATCTTTCCCTGTTCGTCAAGCACGTAGCCCGCCGGGTGACAGGCGGTGCGACGGAAATGGTTCTTGAACTTGCCGCGTTTCACCCATACCTCTTTGGTGTTGAACATTTCTTGTACAAGGAGGGTCAGATGACCCAGGGCCCGAACCGCCTACTCGATGATTTTGCCAAGCTGATGACGGATGCCGCCGGCGTCGCACAGGGTGCACGGCGCGAGGTGGAGACCGCCTTTCGGGCACAGGCCGAGCGGTTCCTGTCCGACATGGACATGGTTTCCCGTGAGGAGCATGAAGCCGTCAAGGAAATGGCGGTGCGTGCACTCGACCGGATCGAAGAGCTCGAATCACGGCTTGCCAAACTGGAAGGTGGCGACGCAACGGGAAGTGGAGACGCCTGAGCAGGTTCGTTGACGCCGAATTGAGCGGTTTCTGTTGATTGTTGATGACAGAAATACGACCAAAAAAGTTGGCGGGAATGCAGTGATTTTGGGCAGTCTGATCAGAATTTCTCCAAATTCTTCCACAAGTTTCAGCTTTTTGGTCCGATTTGGTGTGTATCCATTAAATCATTCCTGATCCTATACTCGATGTAACAGGGATTCGTCGGAGCAAGACGGAACCGGTTCGATCGTAACGGGCCACCAAAGGACGCGTTTTGCTCCTCCGGCATGGGACATTTCCCGGCGGCCCGCCCGGTTATCCTGATCGGGTTCCCGGCCTCCGGCTCGGAAGGGGAGAAGGCACATGAGCCTCATCGAGATCGAATTCGAGCGACCTGGCAATCCCGTCGACACCATCGAAACCGTTGCCGCGCTGAACGACTGGGCGTTCGAGCGCTCAGACGATGACGAAATCACAATCTCCCTGGGAGGCAGCTGGTGCGATTACCATGTCTCCTTTTCCTGGATGGAAGAGGTTGAAGCCCTGCATCTGGCGTGTGCTTTTGACCTCAAGGTGACCGAACCGCGCAAGACGGAAGTCCTGCGTCTTCTGGCGCTCGTCAATGAACAGCTCTGGATGGGCCATTTCGACCTCTGGCACAAAGAAAACGTAATCATGTTCAGGCAATCGCTGCTCCTGAGCGGTGGCGCCGAGGCGTCTTCCGCACAGATCGAGGGAATGCTGACAAACGCGCTTGAGAATTGCGAGCGCTTCTATCAGGCATTCCAGTTTGTTGTGTGGGCGGGGCATTCCGCCACGGAGGCAATGAACTCGGCCTTGTTCGAGACCGCAGGAGAAGCATGAGTTTTTCAAAGGAGCGGCCCTTTCTTCTTGTCGGCGCCGGCAAGATGGGTGGGGCCATGCTGTCCGGTTGGATGGCGGAAGGAATCGATCCGGCCGCCATCGTCGTTTGCGATCCGGGCCTGTCGGACGAGATGGATGCCTTGCTGAACCGGCACGGTATCCGGCACGTGGCGGCGGTCCCGGATGATCTTCAGGCAGGCATCGTTCTTGTCGCGGTCAAACCCCAGATGATGGACACCGTTCTGCCGGGCATCAAACCGGCGGTCTCCTCCGACACGCTGATCATGTCGGTGGCCGCGGGCACGCCCGTTTCCAAATTCCTGTCCGTTTTCGGCGATGTGCCGGTTTGCCGGTGCATGCCGAATACGCCGGCGATGGTCAAACGCGGCATCACCGCGGTCTATCCGACCGGACTGGTCAGCGAAGGTCAGAAAGACGCCGTCGCGCGGCTGTTGGCGGCCGTCGGGAAAGTCGTCTGGCTCGACGCGGAAGACCAGATTGATCTCGTGACCGGCGTCAGCGGGTCGGGACCGGCCTATGTCTTCTACCTGGCGGAAGCGCTCAGCAAGGCGGGCCAGGATGCCGGATTGCCGGAGGACATTGCGCATGAACTGGCGATAGCGACCGTCAGCGGTGCGGGCGAGTTGTTGCATCAGTCGGGCGAACATCCCTCGGTCCTGCGGCAGAACGTGACCAGTCCGAACGGAACGACGGCAGCGGCGCTCGATGTTCTCATGCATGAAGAGGGGCTTCAGCCCGTTCTGAGCGAGGCCGTTGCAGCCGCGGTGAAACGGGCACGGGAACTGGCCGGCTAAGGCAGGTTTTCCTGCATCGCCCCTGGGGGCGAGCCTGAGACGGCTGCGCCCTAATTGCTGACGGATTGCACGCAAATTCGTGAACTGCGGCAGTGCGCCACCCTTTTCGGCGCACCCTCGATCTCCTATCTTCCCAATCAAGAGCCAAGGGAGATTGCTCCATGACAACCGCGAAGACGAAGCAAAAGATCCTCCAGACGTTTCTGGATCTTCTCTCAGATCATCCCTACGAGGACGTCTCCCTGCCGCTGGTCGCGGAAAAGGCGAAGATCAAACTGTCGGACATGCGGGGCGCCTACGGTTCGAAACTGGATCTCGTTGCGGCCTTTGCGGAGAGCGTCGACAAGACGGTGCTGGATGAGCGTGACGAGGATATGCATGACCAGCCGCCCCGCGACCGGCTGTTCGACGTGCTCATGTCACGTATCGATGCACTGGACGGGCACAAGGAGGCGGTGAGAGCCCTTCACAGGGCGGCGCGCAAGGATCCGGCGCTGGCGCTGGATTTCAACCGTCTGGAAGTCCGCTCCCAGAAATGGATGCTGATCGCGGCCGGGATTGACGTTTCCGGCTTGAAGGCAGGTATCGTCGCACAGGGCTTGTCGGTCGCCTTTGCGCGCGTTGTCAGGGTCTGGCTGGACGAAGACGACGAAGGCATGCCCCGGACCATGGCGCGGCTGGACAAGGAACTGGACAGCGGCTCCGCATTCATGAAGCGCCTGAACGGGATCGAAGGTTTCGCCAAGGGCATGCGCTCGTTCCTCAGGAAGGCCGCTGCCGGGCGGCGCGGACGGCGCAGACAGTCGCAGGATGACGGGGATCACGAGCCGGATTATTCCAGTGAGGAACCGGCTGGCGCCTGACGCGATTTGTGCTTGCAGCGCCGGCTGCCAGCCGTCATGGTCGCCCCTGAAAGCAAGGGGTAGACCATGAGCACTGAAATCAGTTTCGACGATTTTCTGAAGGTGGATGTCCGTGTCGGCCGGATCGTCGAAGCGGAAGAGTTTCCTGAGGCCCGCAAGCCTGCCTACAAGATGCGGATCGACTTCGGCCCGGACATCGGCATCAAGAAGACGTCGGCGCAGATCACGAAACACTACACGCCCGAAACGCTGGCCGGAAAGCTGGTCATGGCGGTGGTGAATTTTCCGCCTCGCCAGATCGGACCGGTCATGTCGGAGGTCCTGACGCTCGGCGTTCCGGATGAGGATGGCGAAGTTGTCCTGCTCGCGCCTGACAAGGACGTGCCGGTCGGCGGACGGCTCTACTGACAGAAGCGCAACGCGGCCTCAGGCCGGAATCCTGAGCCGCGCTCTCAGGCCGCCGAGCGGGCTGTCTTCCAGATAAAGATCTCCGCCGTGCGAGCGGGCGACGTCGCGGGCGATGGCGAGCCCGAGGCCGCTGCCGGACTCGTCCTGGTTTCTGGCCAGGTCGAGGCGGTGGAAGGCGCGAAACGCAAGTTCCCGGTCGTCTTCGGGAATGCCCGGCCCGTCGTCGTCGACCGTGATCGTGAGCCAATCCCTTTCGATCGAACCGGCCACTTCGACCCGGTTTCCGTATTTGCAGCCGTTGGTCACAAGGTTCGACAGGCACCGTTTCAGCGACAGCCGCTTGACCTGCGCATCCGTCGGCCCCTCGAAATGCGTGGTTACCAGGAGACCGGAGATCTCGGCTTCTTCCTCCAATTCCTCCAGCAGCAGACTGATATCCGTCGTCTGCGCTTCCTCGTCTCCATCACCACTTGCGAAGGCGAGATAGTCCTCCAGCATGTGGCTCATCTCGTCGACATCCTTCCGCATCGCTTCGCTTTCAGGCGATTCAGACAGGAAGGCGAGCTGCAGCCTGAGACGTGTCAGGATGGTTCTCAGATCGTGGCTCACGCCGGCCAGCATGGTGGTGCGCTGTTCGATCTGCCGCTCGATGCGCCGCCGCATGTCGATGAAGGCGACGCTCGCGCGGCGGACCTCGCGCGCGCCGCTTGCCCGGAAATTCTCCACCGAGCGGCCTTTGCCGAAGGCTTCCGACGCATCGGCGAGCCGGATGATCGGTCTGATCTGGTTCCTGAGGAACAGCAGGGCAATGATCAGGAGTACCAGCGATGTGGTGAACATCCAGACCAGAAAGATGTGCGAGTTCGATGCGAAGGTCTGGCTGCGCCGCGTGAACACCCGCAGGATCGAGTCCTTGAGCTGGATCCGGATTTCGACGAAGCGTGAACGGCCGACGGTATCGATCCAGAATGGCTTGCGTATCTTCTGGCTGATCGCGAGGCTGAGTTCCTGATCGATGACGTCGAAAAACGGCTTTGGCGCCGGCGGCGGCAACGGTTCGAGCGGCAGGATCGTCGTCGACATTCCGAGCGCGCTGGAGGCGAGTTGCTCGATCTTCGCGTGGTCAGGGTCCTGCGGGTAGTTTTCCAGAACATATACCATTGCGGCGATCTCCCGGACGACCGCCTCCGACATGCGTTTGGTGACGAGCTGGTAGTGCCGTTCCATGAACACGAACACCAGCACCGACTGAAGAATGACGATTGGCGCGACAATGATCAGAAAGGTCCGTGTATAGAGGCCCTTCGGCATGAGCCGGTACAAAAGCCGGGACACGGACCTGTAGCCACGCAGAAACGGCCTGAAAAAGGCCGATTTGGAAAGTTTGCGGAACAGGACTTCTGTGTTGGCCATTGGCACCTGTTCAATCGCAGGCCAGACGGTAGCCGATGCCGCGAACTGTCTGCAGATAGATCGGATTGCCCGGATCGGTTTCTATCTTGCGCCGCAGCCTGTTGATCTGCACGTCGACGGTGCGTTCGCCAAGACCGCTCTCACCGCCGACGATCTTGTGGCGTGGCACCGTGGCCCCCGGCTGTTCGGCGAAAATCGAGAGGATCTGTTTTTCGCGGTCCGTCAGCCGCACGACTGAATCTCCGTTCTTGAGTTCGCCGCGTGAACTGTTGAAGCAAAACGGGCCAAAGCGGATTTCCTCGCTCACGACAGCAGGCTGACTGTTCCCCCTTCTGAGGATCGCCGCCATCCGGAGCATCAGTTCGCGCGGCTCGAAGGGTTTCGGCAGATAGTCGTCGACACCTGCTTCAAGGCCGGCGATCCGGTCGGTAGCCTCGGACCTTGCCGTCAGCATCAGGATCGGCACTTCCGACTCCTCGCGCAGGGAGGCCGCCAGCTCGAGCCCGGTTTCGCCCGGCATCATCACATCCAGAATGATCAGGTCGAATTCCAATCCGGACAGACACTTTCTGGCGTCCGCGGAATTGGCGGCCGTGGAGACGCGATAGCCGTTCTCCTTCAGCAGCCTGGAAAGCAGATCCTGGATGCGCTTGTCGTCATCAACAAGAAGGATGTGGTTGGCGTTGTCGTCGGGCACCTGGACTTTCATGTCGGCGGCTGGTTCCTTTGCTTTCGGCGGCTTTCAGTCCTTGAGAGGAAAAGGGCTCCTGACGAGCTTCAGAATGTCTGCATGGGCGTCGGGGTCGATCATCTGCAGCAGAAACCGCCGCACGATCTCCTCGCTGCCATCAGGCAATCCAATTAGGGCGCGTTCAAGGCGTTCCTGCTGCAGGCGCGCGAGTTTCTCGGCAAGCGTATGGCCGCGCTCCGTCGTGTAGAGCAGACGCTGGCGGCGATCGTTCAGACCTTCGCGCTGCTCGATGATGCCGGCGTCAACGAGCTGTTTGAGGACCCGTCCCAGGCTTTGCTTCGTAATGCGCAGAATGCCCAGAAGATCCGTCACCATGATACCGGGATTGCGTTCCACGAAATGGAGCACGCGGTGATGCGCACGGCCAAATTCGAATTTCGCCAGCACGTCGTCGGGATCCCCCGTGAAGTCCTTGTAGGCAAAGAACAGAAGTTCGATCAGATCGTAGGGCAACGTGTCCTCAGACGGGCCGACGTCCGCTCCGGACACGGCACGCTCCTGGCCGGGCAGGCCGCGGGAAACAGCAGTTTTGAAATTTACGTCAGTCATATTGACATAATTCTGGTCGATTGTTACTTGTCAGCAGCCGCGCGCGAAATGATCGGTCTCAAAGATGCATTTTTTGGGCATCCGTCGACAAGCGAATCCGTTCAGCGCCGCTGCGGTCATCAGGATACCGATAGTTCGCGTGCTGTGCAAAAGATACAGCAGCAAAACGGGCGCAAGTCTTTGGCGTTATTTGCGTCTGTTGAAAGAAATCAATAATCGCTCTTTGAGCGGCCGGGAGAAGAAACATGGCGGGAGCGCCTTTTGATCAGCTCAGTGGTGACATCTGGTATGACGGAGAATTCGTGCCCTGGTCGGATGCGAAGCTCCATATTCTCAGTCACGGGCTGCACTACGGCAGCAGCGTTTTCGAGGGCGAGAGGGCCTATGGCGGGCGGATCTTCAAATCCGAGGAACATACCGAACGCCTGCTGGAATCCGCCCGGACGCTTGGTTTCGAGATCCCCTGGACGGCCGACCAGATCAATGCCGCCAAGGAAGAGACCCTGGCACGCATGAATCTGACGGATGCCTATATCCGCCCGGTTGCCTGGCGCGGCAGCGAGATGATGGGTATCTCCGCGCAGAACAACACGATCCACCTGGCCATTGCGGCCTGGGAATGGCCCAGCTATTTCAAGCCCGAAGAACGGCTCAAGGGTATCCGGCTCGACATGGCCCAGTACCGGCGCCCGGATCCGGCAACGGCACCTTTCAGGGCGAAGGCCGCAGGCCTCTACATGATCTGCACGGTTTCAAAACACGCTGCAGAAGCGAAGGGTTACACCGATGCCCTCATGCTGGACTGGCGTGGTCAGGTCGCGGAATGCACCGGAGCGAACGTGTTTTTCATCAAGGACGGCAAGATCCATACGCCGATCCCGGACTGTTTCCTGGACGGGATCACCCGCCGTACCGTCATCGACCTGGCACGGGACCGCGGTATCGAAGTCATCGAGCGTGTGATCATGCCCGAGGAAATTCCAGGGTTCGAACAGTGTTTCGTGACCGGAACGGCCGCAGAAGTCACGCCGGTCTCGGAAATTGCCGGTACGACATTCGAAGTCGGCGAAATCATAGAGACGCTGATGAAGGACTACGATGCGGCCGTGAGAGCCGACGCACCTGCTCTGCAGGCGGCAGCCGGCTAATCGAAGCCGAGGTATCGAGGGTCAATGAGGCGGGCCGCTCAGCCCGCCTTTTTCATTGTCTGCCGTCATGAAGGGCGTGGAACATGCGGCCCTTTTCGGCAAAAAGAACGCAGGCGATTGCCGCCAGGCCGTAGACGGCAAAGGCCAGCCCGAGCGGCTCGGTTGTTCCGTCGAACAGTTGTCCCATGACATGTCCCAGAAGCGCGCCGCCCAGCGTCGTGATGAACCCGATCACGGAGGCGGCCGTGCCGGCAATCTTGCCGAGCGGTTCCATCGCCATCGCATTGAAGTTCGCGCCGACAAAACCGAAGCACATCATGACGATCGTCGTCAGAATGAAAAACGAGGCCAGGCTTTCAAGGCCGAGTGCCGAAACGGCGAAGATCAAGAAGCCGAACAGCGTATAGACGATCAGGGCCGCGTGCGAGAGCCGCCGCATTCCCATCGCTTCGACAAGCTGCGCATTGGTGAAAGAGGAGATTGCCATCGCGATCGCGATCGATGCGAACACGACGGGGAAAAGGTTTCCAAGCCCGAAAATGTCCACGAAGATCTGCTGAGACATGGCAAGAAACGCGAAGAGTCCGGCAAAGACGAAGGCGGTCGCGACCGCATAACCGACACACACACGCGTGGTGATGGCCGTTCCGTAGGCATTAGATATCTCGGAAATCTCGACCGGTCGGCGGCGATCAGGGGCCAGCGTCTCGGGCATGCGCAGCATCGACCAGACCAGGACCGCCAGACCTGCAAACAGCAGGAATGCGAAGATCCAGTGCCAGCCGGCGAGCAGAAGCACCACCTGTCCGACCGAAGGCGCAATCACCGGGACGGCCATGAACACCATCATGACCAGCGACATCACCTTGCCCATGCTGCGTCCGGTATAGCAGTCACGGACGACCGACAGTGCGGCGACGCGCGCACCTGCGCAGCCGACCCCCTGAAGCACGCGGGCGATCAGCAGCGTTTGAAGGTCCGATGCAAAAATGGCCCCGATGCTCGCGAGGCTGTAAAGAGCCAGCCCGCCAATGAGCACCTTGCGGCGGCCAAGGGCATCCGTCAGCGGTCCGAAAAACAGCTGTGCGCCACCAAACCCGGCCAGGTATGTGGTCAGTATCAGCTGGCGATTGTTTTCCTCGATGATGTCGAGCGCGTCTCCGATTGCCGGAAGCGCCGGCAGCATGACATCGATCGCCATGGCATTGAGTGCCATGATCATGGCGATGATCGCGACGAATTCGGCGAATGGAATGCCCGGTTCCCGCAGGACCTCGCCGGTGGGCCGCGAAGCGCCGGTGGACGAGTCAGCAACGGCAGCATCGGAATGCTCGATGTCGGTTTTCACTGTATCGGAACCAGTTCAAAGATTTGCCGCTGACAGACCCCCGTTGAAAATCGAAACGGCACCGCTGTCGGGCTGAGAGACGGTCAGTCTATGCTGTCGGAACGCTCAGGTCCAGCGTGCAGCGTCCTTGTCGTCACAATCCCTGGCTTCGACCCAGCCGCTCGCATCACCGGCGACGAGGTGTTCCTTTTTCCAGAAAGGTGCACGTGTCTTGAGGTAGTCCATGAGGAAGTCGGCGGCCTCGAAGGCCGCACGGCGGTGCGAGGAGGCGGCGATCACGAGGACGATGTTGTCTCCGGGCGGTATCTTGCCGAAGCGGTGTATGACGGTGAGGCCCGTCAGGGGCCAGCGTTCGATCGCCTGCTCGCAAATGCGGGTCAGTTCGGCTTCCGCCATGCCGGGGTAGTGCTCAAGCTCAAGCGCGCTCAAGGTCCCGGCCTCGTCGCGGCAGAGCCCCGTGAACGTCACAAGCGCTCCGACGTCCTTGCGGCCGTCCGTAAGCCGCCGGGCTTCGTCCTGGGCGCTGAAATCGTCGGCCTGAACCACTATCCTCGGCGTGACCGGCATGTTCATCCACCCGTCATCGGTGGGAAGAAGGCAACTTCGCGGGCGCTTCCGAGTTCCGCATCCGTCTCCACATGCTCCTGGTCAAGCGCGACCCGGATCGCGTCCTCTTCCTCGAATGCGGAGGCGTGATACTCGTCGATCCCCTTGAGATGCAAAATCAGATCGGCAACGGTTTTCACGTCAGCCGGAAGGTCCAGGGTTTCTTCTTCCTTGCCGACACGTTCCCGCACCCAGGCAAAATAGCGAATGTTCATGCGACCTCTTACTGCGCAGCCTTTGCGGCAATTGAAATCACCGGCCTACTCGGTGATGAGATGACCGATGCCGGCACGGAAATAGTCGTACCCGGTATATAGCGTAAGTGTGGCGGCGAGCCAAAGCGCGATCAGCCCTGTCAACGTCGTGTAGGGGAAGATGGTATCGCCGGCCGGCCCGGCAAGCAGAAAGGCAATGGCGACGAGCTGGACCGTCGTCTTCCACTTGGCGAGCTTTGTCACCGGAACGCTGACCTGCAGTTCGGCCAGAAACTCCCTCAGGCCGGAGACCAGGATTTCGCGGCACAAGATGATGATCGCAGCCACCAGCGACCAGCCTCCGATCGTGCCGTCCGCAGCAAGCATCAGGAGCGAAACGGAAACGAGCAGCTTGTCGGCGATCGGATCGAGCATGCGCCCGAGAGCGGATTGCTGCTGCCAAGCGCGGGCAAGGTAACCGTCGAAAAAGTCCGTAATCGCAGCAACGATGAATATGCCGAGTGCGATCCAGCGCGGGGTCGTTCCCTCGAAGTAAAAACAGAACGCGACCGCCGGCACAGCCAGAATGCGCCCATAGGTCAAAAGGTTGGGCAGGCTAAGGGCTACGTTACGTTTCATGTCGGCTTTCAATTCAGGGACAGTCCGGGCCACCGCGACGGCACAATTCGGTTCGGGCGCCGGTCAGCCAATTCAGTCTGATCCGGTTCGCACATTGCCTTCGATTAGCATTTCTGCGCTGCTTGCCTCAATCGAATATTCGGTCACCCTGCTGATCGATCATCATTTTCGCCTTGCGGATCATCTCGTTGGCGGCATCGGCTTCGCCCGGCATCACGTCGGCGCGTATGAACCGGTGCGATTTGGTTTCTTCGCCGACCTGCTTTTCGATCCGGCCGGCGACCTGCCACTGGCCGCCCGAGGACTGCGGCTCCGCGATGATCTGAAAGCCTTCGTGGTCAACGATGGTGGCTTTTGCCGAACTCGTGGCCTGCCCCCCCTCGGAAGACCCGAAAAGGGATTTGAACATTTTGCCGAGCATAACGCCCACTCCTTACTGTTTGTTCCCTTTTAGGGGGAGCGGCAGAGGGCATCAAGGGGGACAGCTTTACGATTTCGTCATGCGCGGAAGGCTGCCTGTCCAGGTGCCGGGTTCCAGCAGGGGTCATACGTCCCGTTTTCCCTGCAAGCCGCCGGGCTGGAGCGGCATCGGTGACCTGACGCGTGGCGACAGATGTCTCAGGTCAGCAGCAGGGACCAGAAAATGATCGCCATGCCGGCGCTGCCTGCAAGGATCCGGTAAAGGGGATTGCGGAATCCGATGATCGCGTAGGAGATCAGTGCCAGTCCAAGACCGATCTGAAGAGCGGCCAGAAGCGCGCCCAGCGGATTGCCTTCAAGCCGGATGAGCTCCGGATTGGCGATCATGGCGAGCGGAATGATGTAAAGGCCGATCCCGAGCGCCATCGCGGTGAGCGCAACTTTCAGCCAGTTCTCGTTGATCATGCCTGCGGCAATGAAGACCGCACCGCAGACAGGCGGCGTGATTGTCGAAAGCAGGGCGAACCAGAAAACGAACAGGTGCGCCTGCAGGGGCTCCAGACCCAGTTGAATGAGCGCCGGGCCGGCGACGGAAACGCAGATCACGTAGGCGGCGGTGGTCGGCACTTCCATTCCCAGAACCATGCAGGCAAGCGCGGTGAGGAACAGGGACGGCCAAAGCAGCCCGCCGGACCCGGACAGGATGAGTGAGGTGATTTTCACGCCGAGGCCCGTGATCGACAGGACACCGATGATGATCGATGCACAGACGATGATGGCGGCGATCATCGACACCTGCCGCGCCGAGCTGACCAGGGCCTTTTCGACCCGGGCCAGGCTATCCTTGAACGAGCCGAGCCCCCCGGCGTTGAAAAACAGCAGCAGAAAACTGGCGAGGATTGCCATCGACGCGGCGTATTGCGGTGTGAACCGGATCCAGAACATGCCGACAAGCAGGACCGTGAAGGGGATCAGGAAAAAGCAGGAGGTGATGAAGACATCCCGGCCCGAGGGCTGGTCCTCTTCGTCCAGCCCGGCGAGGTCGTGATGGCTGGCGTAAGCGTTGACGCCGATCCAGACCGCGAGAAAATACAAGATGGCGGGCAGAAGCGCCGCGGCCATGATGGATGTGTAGGGGACGCCGGTCAGTTCGACCATTACGAAGGCACCGGCCCCCATCAGGGGTGGCATGATCTGGCCGCCCGAAGAGGCGACGGCTTCAACGGCTGCCGCGAGGCGCTTGGGATAGCCGAGCCGTGTCATGGCGGGCAAGGTGATTGCACCGGTCGAGGCGACATTCGCCGACGCCGAGCCGGATATCGAACCGAAGAGCGCGGAAGACAGGACCGAGACCTTGGCGGCCCCGCCGTTCAGGCGTCCCGCGGCAGCCGAAGCGATGTTCATGAAGCCCTGACCGGCTTCACCGGCGTTCAGGACCGCACCGAAGATCACGAAGATCGCGACCACGTTCACCGAGACGCCCGTCAGGCTGCCCCAGATGCCGCCTTCGGCGATGGTCAATGTTCCGAGAAAACTTGCGATCGGCGTCCCGGAGTGACCGAATTCACCGGGGATATGCTGCCCGAACAGGCCGTAGAGCAGGGCCAGCAACGCCACAAGCGGAAGCGGCCAGCCAATTGCCCGCCGCGCGGCTTCCAGAACGACAAACAGCAGCAGGGCGGCAATCGCAAACTGAAGATCGCCTTCCAGAAATCCGTACTGATCCGACAGCCTGTCATGCGACACCGCCACCCAGATGCAGGCAAGGACCCCAAACACGCTCAGGACGATGCCGCTCACCCTTGAAAGCATGCCCTGTTTGGCTGCGATCAGGATCCATGGAAGCGCAAAGGCGAGGTGGAGCGGGCGGCTCACAAGGTTGGGAACGAGGCCCGAAAAGATCAAGGCGAGGTGAAACGCAACAAGACCGAGCGCTGCAGCGATGATCAATGGTCTCAAGACATTGTTCCCGGTGGAGGCAACATGCGCACGAAGAACCGGCGCGGCTGGTGAGGCTGGAAGGATGGGCTTCCGCGCGCGGGCGCGCAGAAGCTATGCGCAAAGGCGAGGAGTTACTGCTGCTCAGGCGTCAATTCAAACCCGGCTTCCTGGTAGTAGCGCAGGGCACCGGGATGGATCTTGCCGGTGATGTTGCCCATGAGGCCCTTGTCGACACCGTTCCACCAGGGAGCGGCGTTGCCCATGTCGGCCTTCTGCTCCCAGAAGGTTTTTGTCAGCTCGTAGGCCGCGTCGTCATCCATTGCGGTGGTGGTATAAGCCACGACCGGAAGTGAGGTGGTGACGATGTCCTCGGTCTGCCCTGCATAGGTGCCGGCCGGAATGACGAGCCTCGTCCTTTTGGTCTGCGTGATCTGGTCGTCGTTCAGGGAGATGACGTTCACGCCCGTTGACGCGGCGGCCTCGATCACGTTCGGGGCCGGGAAGGACCCGGCTGTGACGAAACCGTCGATCTGGCCGTTTTTCAGGGCCGCAACGGCATTGGAAAGTTCAACCTCGGCAAGGTCCACCTTGCCTTCAAGGCCGAACAGCTTGAGATATTTCTCGCCTTCGCGCGCCCCGAAGGAGCCCTTGCCGAGAAGGATGGTCTTGCCCTCCATGCCTGCGAAATCGGTCACGCCGCTGCCTTCGGACATGACGAAATGCATGGTGAGCGAGGGGATCGGGAACAGCGCCCGGATCTCGTCAAACTTGGGGTCCGACTTGCCCTCGAACATGGCCTTGCCGCCCTGCGCCAGTTTGACGAGCACAGGCGGTGTCGTGAACACGTAGTCGCCGCCGCGGGCTCTCACTTCCATGACGTTCTGGACCGAGCCCTGGCTTTCTTCCACCGTGACGATGATGTCGCCATCAGTGCCGGCCTTCATCGCTTCGGCGATCTGCACGGCCATCTGGTAATAGGAAGACGTCGACTTGGCGGATTTGTAGGTGATGCGCGTCTCGGCTGAAGCAACGCCGGACGCCAGTCCCATCGTGGCTGCGAGCGCAAGTGACAACAAGGTCTTCTTCATGGATTTCCTCCCTAAATGATTGTCTTTGATTTTGGCCGACCGACAGGCCGCCATATTTTGAAAATCTGGATCGTCTGACGGACCCCTGTCCCGATCTTTTTATGCCTCACGCTAGGTCACATCAAGGGCGGAGCGTAACCGGGTGGATCTAGGCCAGTTCCCGGCGGCTCCAGTGCTTGCGGCAGAGGGAGACGTAGGTCTCGTTGCCGCCGATCACGACCTGCTCGCCTTCTTCCACGATCCGGCCGTTGCCGTCGAGACGGGCAACCATGGTCGCCTTGCGGCCGCACCAGCAGATCGTCTTGATTTCCTTGAGGTTGTCGGCCACGGCCAGCAATGTGGCGCTGCCGGGGAAGAGTTTTCCCTGAAAGTCGGTGCGCAGACCGAAACACATCACGGGAATGCGCAGCTGGTCGGCAACGTTGGCCAGCTGCCAGACCTGTTCTTCGGTCAGAAACTGCGCCTCATCGACAAGGACGGCGTCGACAGGAGTCTTGGTGTGCACCTGTTCCACGTGCCTTAAAACATTGTCCTCGGCAGTGAAGATGTCGGCATCCGCGGCCAGACCGATCCGGGAGGCGATCCGTCCCTTGCCACCCCGGTCGTCAACGGCCGCGATCATGAGGAGGGCGTTCATGCCGCGTTCCTCATAGTTGTAGGCGGCCTGCAGCAGGACAGTGGATTTGCCGGCATTCATGGAAGAGTAGTTGAAATAGAGTTTGGCCATTCAGATCGTCTGAGAATCGGTTTGAAGTTCTCCGCAGTGTTCCCAATCCGCGTGGCGGGCTCAAACACTTTTGCCCTGAAGTCACAGGGAATGGGCAGGATCAGTTCGGTGCAGGCAGTTCGATTTCAATGATGAGCGGCAGGTGATCGGAGCCGACATGCGGTCCGGTTGATACGCCGAGCACCTTGATGCCGCCCGAAACGGCAAACTGGTCGACGGGAGCGCCCAAGATCCAGCGAAGGCGATGGTCGAAAAAGAACCGCGTCGTTCTCGGCCATCCCCCGGGATAGGCTGTCCGGAGATTGTTGTCGGCGAGTGTTCTCTGAAAACGCGCGGACCAGGGCGCACTGTTCCAGTCCCCGATAACGAGTATGGGACCTGCATCGCTATCCCGGAGGTCCCGGATGGACCTGTCGGCTTCCGCAAAATACCGCCTCTTGTTTTGCCAGCGGACTTCATTTCTGGGGCTGTCGGGATGAACCGAAACAAGGTTCAGCGGGCCGTTTGCCGTGTCCAGGGCGACCTCCAGAATTTCACGATCCGCGTCGTGGATGACACTGGCGCCCTCATGCAGATCACCCAGCACGACCTGGGACCTGGTTTGAAGGATGGGAAACCTTGAGTAGACGACCAGGCTTTCGGCCGATCCGACGGAAAAGAACTCCGGGAAACCGTTTTCCCCTGTGCTTCCGACAGGCAGTTCAAGCCGCTCCCAGCGGCGTTCCTGCAGCCACCACATCACCTCCTGCAACACGATGATGTCGGGACTTTCGCGTTCCAGAAAACGTGTCAGCCTCCGGTCACCCAGAAACATGCGCTCAACGTTGATGGAAACGATCTTGAGGGAAAGCCCGCTTTCGGCAGGCTCCTGGGTCTCGGCCGTGTTCTCCAGGGTCCGCATCGCGGTTGCCGCCGCCAGGCCGGAGAACGCGACCAGGGCAAGCCCGAACATCAGCCGATAGGTCCGGGCGAACCGGTGCGGCAACAGGAGGCCGAGAGCCGCCGCGCCACATCCCAGGAGTCCCGCGGCAAGAAACTGCCTCAAGAAGAAGCTCATGTTGTCCGTGAACCAGAAATCCGGTGCGACAAAGGCAGAGATGCCGAGCGCGCAGAAGACCAAAGCTGCGAGCGAGCCGCACCAGCAGATCAAGGACACAAGGGCAAGAAGAACGGACCAGCGGCGTTTGGAATTTGTAGAAGACATTCTGCTATCGGGCCCCTGGCACGGGTGCGGCTTGCCGCATTGATGGTTCTGCCGGTGGACAGGTCCGCGAACCTGTGGTCACTCATGAAAATGATCGTAGACCAGTTTCGCAATCGCTTCCGAGATTCCGGGGACTGACGCCAGGTCGTCCACACCAGCCTTCGAGACGGCCTTGGCCGTTCCGAAATGCTGGAGAAGCGCTTTCTTGCGGGTCGGGCCGATCCCGGCGATCTCGTCCAGGGGGTTCCTTGCGATATCCTTTTTCCGCCGTGCCCGGTGGCTGCCGATGGCAAACCGGTGGGCCTCGTCGCGAAGGCGCTGCGCGAAGTAGAGCACCGGATCGCGTTCCGGCAGCATGAAAGACTGCTTTCCGGGGATGAAGAATTTCTCGCGCCCGGCGTCGCGGTCCGGGCCCTTCGCGATCCCGACAAGGGGGACGTCCGAAATGCCGAGCTCCTCCAACGTCTCGCGGGCTGCGTTCAATTGCCCAAGTCCGCCGTCGATCAGAACCAGATCAGGCCAATCCGGCATGTCGGCGGTGCTTTCCGGAACATCCGCTTCCTCGCCGTTGTCGACATCCGAAGATTGGATTTCTGCGTCCGGGGGTTCCCGTCGGCTGCTTTCTTTCAGGAGGCGTGAAAACCGGCGTGTAAGAACCTCGCGCATCATGCCGTAGTCGTCGCCGGGAACGAGATCCCCGGACTTGATGTTGAACTTGCGGTACTGGCCCTTTGCGAAGCCTTCGGCACCCGCAACGATCATGCCGCCGACCGCATTGGTGCCCATGATGTGGGAGTTGTCGTAGACCTCGATGCGCCGTGGCGGTGCGCTCAGATCAAAGGCTTCCGACACACCCTTGAGCAGGCGGGCCTGGCTGGAAGTTTCCGCAAGACGCCGTCCGAGTGCTTCGCGTGCGTTGGTCAGTGCATGATCGACCAGTTCCTTCTTTTCGCCGCGTTTGGGAACGGCAACCTCCACCTTTCGGGTGGCGCGTTCGCTCAGTGCTTCGGCCAGCAGGTCCTGCTCGGCAAGTTCGTGCGACAGGAGGATCTGCTTCGGAGCCGGTTTGTCGTCGTAGAACTGGGCAAGAAAGCTCTCCAGCACTTCCGCTTCGCCGAACGTCTTGTCGGCCTTCGGAAAATAGGCCCGATTTCCCCAGTTCTGCCCGGTCCTGAAGAAGAAGACCTGGACGCAGGACTGTCCGCCTTCCTGGTGAATGGCGAAGACGTCCGCTTCCTGGACAGACTGCGGGTTGATGCCTTGGTGTGCCTGGACGTGGGACAGGGCGGATAGCCTGTCCCGGTAAATTGCCGCGCGCTCGAATTCCAGGTCGGCGGAAGCGGCTTCCATCTGCTCGGCAAGCTGTTTCTTGATCAGCTGGCTGCGCCCGGACAGGAAGGCCTTTGCCTCCGAGACAAGGCCGGCGTAGTCCTGCGGGTCGATCTCCCCCGTGCAGGGTCCGGCGCATCGCTTGATCTGATACTGCAGGCAGGGCCGGGACCTGTTCTCGTAATAGCTGTCCGAGCAGGTGCGGATCAGGAAGGCCTTCTGAAGCGCGTTGATTGTCCGGTCCACCGCGCCGGCGGAAGCAAACGGGCCGAAGTAGTCGCCCTTGCGTTTCCGGGCGCCCCTGTGCTTGACGATCGCCGCCGCCTCGTGGTCACCCGTCACCAGAATATAGGGGAACGACTTGTCGTCCCTGAGAAGGACATTGAATCGCGGCCGGAGCCGTTTGATCAGGTTGGCTTCCAGGAGAAGGGCTTCGGGTTCCGTCTTGGTGACCACGAATTCCATAGCCGCCGTCGACAGGATCATCCGCATGATCCGGTTGGACTGCCCCTGAAGGCGGGTGTAGCTGGTGACCCTTTTTTTCAGGCTTCTGGCCTTGCCGACGTAAAGCACCTCGCCGTTCTCGTCCAGCATCCGGTAGACGCCGGGACCGTTGGGCAAGCGCTTCACTTCGTTGGCGATGACCTCCACGCCCTTTTGCGTGCGGGCGGGGTCTTCCGTGGCCGTGTCGCCGTCAGCTTCTGGAGAATCGGATCTGTCCTGCATACCCGACATTTAAGCGTCATCGGCTCATTGGGAAAGAGGTATTCCCGTGCCGTGCGTGCCGGTTCCTGCCCTAAATGTCAGCTTGCGTGGCCGAGCATGTACACCGTGGTGATATAGAGGCCGTAGGCGGCCGTCATGGCAAGGCCGGAGATTTTGCCCAGACAGATGCGGAATGCGGAGAGAACGGCCAGCAGCACCGCACAGGCGAGCATGACCCAGACATCGAGTTTGAGAACCTCGGGCGGGACGTCGATCGGGACCACCACTGCCGTGATGCCGATGATCGCGAGCAGGTTGAAGATGTTCGAACCGATGACATTGCCGATCGCGACGGCGCCGTGCTGGCGAATGGCGGCCATGACCGTTGTCGCGAGTTCGGGAAGCGATGTTCCGAGCGCGATCACGGTCAGGCCGATCACGGCTTCGCTGACGCCCCAGTGGGACGCGATGTCGGTCGCGCCGGTAATGGTGAAATGCGCACCCAGCGGCAGTC
This sequence comes from Roseibium sp., assembly GCF_965229775.1. Classification (GTDB taxonomy): domain Bacteria; phylum Pseudomonadota; class Alphaproteobacteria; order Rhizobiales; family Stappiaceae; genus Roseibium. The sequence continues at coordinate 10,362 of NZ_OZ245929.1, read as the reverse complement.
CGACGAGACCGAGAACAATATAGACCAGCGCAATCCAGACGGAATCCGGAACGTCCTCGACATCGTCCAGCGTGTCGTCGTCGTCGATCTCCGCGTCGGCGACGGCAGCGCCGGCCGATGCGGCCGTAATTGTCTTCTGTTTCTTTCGATGGCGGCGGGCGGTGATCGTGGAGGCGGTCAGAAAAATCGCCAGAAGGACCAGAAGTACGATCCCGGCGAGCAGGCCGATCGGCGTGAAGAAGCACAGACCGATGAAGACGACGGTGACGGCAACCATGAACATGGCGTTGCGAGTCGCGCCGTCTTCTCCACACGGTGTGGCGGCAATGAGCGCCGGCATGCCGAGAACAAGGAGAACATTGGCGATGTTCGACCCGACCACATTACCGATCGCGATACCGCCGGCGTCTTCCATCGCGGCCTTGAGGGAGATGACCAGTTCCGGTGCCGATGTGCCGAATGCGACGATGGTCAACCCGATGACCAGATTCGGAATCCCCAGCCGCTGGGCGATACCCACAGAGCCCCTGACCAAGACATCGCCGGCAATAATCAGCACAACCAATCCGCCAGCGAGGCTAATATAGTCAAACAGCATCTACGAGTTCCGGTTCGGGTTTTTGTGGTCTGCGCGCACGGTTTCGGAGGGAGCGCGCAAATCACTTGGGCGCCTTATACGCAATAGATTGGTATGGGGAAACCCGGGGACAAGCATCTTTGTTCCGGTTTCATTGCAAATTGCAACTCGCTTAACGTCGTGTTCACCTTGACAGATTGTTGCCCCGATTTGTCATCAAAACTCCCAAATCTAAATCCTGATCCGCCACAAACGCTCCCCATATGTCCTTACCGGGGGAGTGAGGGCGCGGCATAACCGTCCCTTTTGCCTGGTCAAGGAACTTGGCCAGCTCAGTATGGATAGTATGGATCTGGAGTATCATTCATGAAACGTCTTGCGCTTGCAGGCCTGGCAGTGACTGCCGCAACAGTGGGAACCGCCCCGGTTCTGGCTGCGGACCTTCCCCAGGCTCCGGCCCCGGCCTATGAGGCGGTTCCGGCTCAGCAGCAGAGCATCGACTGGACCGGCATTTATGTCGGTGGCAATCTCGGCTGGTCATTCGGCAGTTTCGACAACCGGTTCGGCGGGACCAATCTCGATACCGATGCAAACGGTGTCGCGGGCGGTCTTTATACCGGCTACAACTACCAGGTCACGCCAAACGTCGTGGTTGGTGCGGAAGCGGACTTCACCCTGTCCGATCTGGAAGACAACAAGACCGCGGGCGGCGTGTCGCTGAAGTCCAAGTCGGACTGGAACTCGAACATCCGTGCCCGGATCGGTTACGCGTTCGACCGGTATCTGGTCTACGGGGCAGGTGGTCTGGCACTGGCGGATCTTGAAGTCTCGGGCAACGGCGACAAGGACAGCAAGACTGCGGTCGGCTGGACCCTCGGTGTCGGCGGTGAAGCGGCAATCACCAACAACGTGACCGCACGCCTCGACTATGCCTACCAAGATTTTGGCGATCAGGATTTCAACCTGAACGGGACAGGCGTGACGTCTGACTTCAGCAATCAACTCGTGCGCTTTGGTGTCGGATACAAGTTCTGATATCCGCCACAACCAAATACAAAAAGACCGGTCCCGGAAGGGGCCGGTTTTTTGTTACAAGTGGATACAAGCTTTTACGAAATTTGCCCCAAGTCCATGGTAAAACAGGGTCCCCGCGCCATATTGGGTGTCAGGATGGTGCCCCTGGCAGGCTGGCGGGACGGTTTGAGTGGAGAAGTGAATGCGGTTTTTGATGCGCGGACTTGTCGGTCTGGCATTGATGGCGATCATGTTGGGCTTCGCAGGGTTCGGAGCCTACAGGTTGTATGGCGCCATGACGGTCGAGGAGACCGCACGCGAGCGCCCGGCGCGTGAGCGCAGCTATACCGTCAATGTCGCGCAGCTTACTCCGCAGTCGATCAGCCCGGTGACGATTGCCTATGGCGAAATCGAAAGCTGGCGAACGCTGCAGCTCAGGGCCAGCTCGGAAGGGCGGCTCGTCGATGTCGCGAGCAAGTTCAGGGACGGCGCCGCCGTGGCAGAGGGCGAACTGCTGCTCAGGATCGACCCGGCGAACGCGGAGTTCCAGTTTCTCGACGCCGAAGCCGCACTTGCGGATGCCGAAGCGCAAAAGGCCGAGGCCGAAGAAGCGATCGTTGTCGCAGAACAGGAACTGGAAGCGGCGCGCCGACAGCTGGACTTGCGCAAACAGGCGCTGGAGCGGCAATCCCAGCTCAAGGACAAGGGTTACTCGACCGCTGTTCAGGTCGAAACGGAAGAACTGGCGGTCGCTTCGCTGGAACAGTCCCTGAACAACAGGCTGCAATCGGTTATCACCGCGCGCCGGCGGGTGGAGCGCATGGACCTGACGGTTCAACGCGCCACGCTGGCACTTGAGGATGCGGAGCGGGTGCTGCAGGAAACCACGCTGACGGCGCCGTTCTACGGGTATCTTGCTGAGGTGGATGCCACGCTTGGCCGCCGTGTCAGCCCGTCGGAAACCCTGGCGATGCTGATCGATCCCACGGCCCTGGAAGTGCAGTTCTCGCTGTCGACCGCGGAGTTTTCGCGTCTGCTCGATCAAAGCGGAAAGCTGGTCAAGGCACCCGTCACGGTCACGCTGCAGCTCGGCGGGAGATCCGTCGAGGTTCCCGGACGCATCGACAGGGCCGCCGCGATCGTCTCTGAAGGCGAAGCCGGAAGGACATTGTTCGCCGCGCTTGAGATCGAGGCCGGGACGGTTCTGCGACCGGGAGATTTCGTCAAGGTGGCGGTCGAAGAGCCGGAACTCACCAATGTTGTTGCAGTCCCTGCGGCGGCCGTGACGGAGGACGGCCGTCTTCTCATTGTCACGGAAGACGAACGCATTGACGAAATCACGACGCGCGTCCTGCGGCGCATGGGGAACGAAGTGCTGCTGGCGGATGTTCCGTTCGGGACCGACTATGTGCGTGAACGCCTTCCGCAACTCGGCAAGGGTCTGAAAGTGTCGCCGCGCCGCGGCGACGATGGCAAACCTGAAAGAGACGCGCCGGTCACGGCAAGCGCGCCGGAAGGTGCAGGCCAGCCTGCCGGTGACCTGGTTGCTCTTGACCCGGAAAGGCGCGCGGCGCTGATCGCGCAACTGACGAACTCGAACATGCCTGAAAACCGAAAGGCGCGACTGCTTGCGCTGTTGAACGAGCCCATGGTGCCCAAGGATCTGGTGGACCGGCTGGAACAGCGGCAGGGGCGCAAGGGTTAGGACCCGAGGGCAGGCCGGCGGTGCTTTTCCGCCCGCGCCGAGACTGGAGTGATTGAATGCGTTCTCCCGGCGGACCGCGATTTGCATCGTTTCTGGATTACATGGTGCGCCACCGGACGGCGGCGAACCTGCTTCTGGCCTTGATGCTTCTGGCCGGGATCGCAGCCGGATCCCAAATCAGGACGCAGTTCTTTCCCGATTTCGTGCGCGAGGAAGTCGATGTCGATATTTCCTGGCCGGGGGCCGGTCCGGACGATCTCGACCGCTCGGTGGTCGAGATCCTCGGCCCGCAGCTCCTGGCCATCAACGGCGTAGACGAGGCGACTTCGGTGTCGCGCGAAGGCCGCGCGTCGATCAATCTCGAATTCGAAGATGGCTGGGACATGGGCCAGGCGACGGACGAGGTCAAGGCCGCCGTCGACCAGGCGCGGTCCAGTCTGCCCGAAGGGATCGAGGAACCTGTCGTCAGCCGGGGCGTTTACAGGGACCGCGTAACGGATGTCGTGATCTACGGTCCCGTGGATATCGATCAGCTTGCACGGTTTGCCGAAGATCTGCAGACGGTGCTGTTCCGCGGCGGTGTCACCCGGGTGTCGATCCAGGGGCTGGCAAATCCGATCATCCGGATCAACGTGGGTGAGGGCATGCTGGTCCGGCACGACCTGACTTTGCGGGACGTTGCCGATGTCGTCGCGGCGGAAATGGAAACGACACCCGCAGGAGACGTCAGTGGCAGCGGCGCGCGGCTCAGAACCGGGCAGACCCGCCGCAGCGAACAGGAACTGGGGGAAATCGTCCTCAAGGCCCCGAGCCAGGGCGAAAAGCTGCAACTGCGTTCCGTAGCGGATATTGTCACCGAAGGTGTTGAAAGCGGCCGGGCCTACTATCACCGGGGCATGCCTGCCGTCGTGCTGCGGGTTGACCGGAGTGCCCAGGGAGACACGATTTCGATCCAGCGGTCGGTGGAGCGTATCACCGCCGAATTTCAAAAGACATTGCCCGAAGGCGTCGTGGTTCAGCTGACGCGAACGCGGTCGCAGAACATTATCGACCGGATGAATATCCTGATCGAAAACGGACTGTTCGGGCTCGGGCTGGTTCTTGCTTTCCTGTTCCTGTTTCTGTCCGCGCGTACGGCGTTCTGGGTCGCGGCGGGAATTCCAGTCGCCATGTTTGCGACCATCGGCCTGATGTATGCCTTCGGGCTGACACTCAACATGGTTTCGGTATTCGCACTGATCATATGCCTCGGCATCGTGGTCGATGATGCCATCGTGGTCGGGGAACACGCGGATTCGCTCCATCGGCGCGGGTATCCGCCGGCGGAAGCCGCAAGCCTCGCCGCGCGGCGCATGACGGCTCCGGTGTTCACGGCATCGATAACGACCCTGATCGCGTTTGTCGGCCTGATCGCAATTGGCGGACGTTTCGGTACGTTGATTGCCGACATACCGTTCACGGTGGCCGTGGTGCTGATCGCCAGTCTGGTGGAATGCTTCCTGATCCTGCCCGCGCACATGAACCACGCCCTTTCGGCCAGCAAGAAACAGCGCTGGTACGACATGCCGAACCGGGTCTTCAATCGCGGGTTCGTGTGGTTCAGGGAACAGGTCTTCCGCAGGTTCATCGACTGGATCCTGACAGTGCGCTACCCGGCGCTCGGGTTTGCGCTGATGGTGCTGCTTCTGTCCGTGTCGCTTTTTGTCGACGGCAGCGTCCGCTGGCGCTTCTTCAATGCGCCGGAACGGTCCGTCGTGTCCGCCAGCATCGCCATGATGCCCGGTGCGGACCGGGACGATACCAAGGCGATGATCGCGGAAATGGAGCGGGCGCTCGATGTCGTCAATCAGCGTTACGGAGAAGAATACGGCGATGAGCCGGTCCAGTTCGCGCTGTCGACCGTCGGTGGAACCGCCGGGCGGGGCCTGAGCGGCGCAGACAGCAAGGATGTCGACCAGCTGGGCGGCATCTCCATAGAACTGATCGACCCGGACCTGCGTCCCTATTCGGCGTTCAAATTCATTGGCGAATGGCGCAAGGAAATCAAGCGGCCGCCGCTGCTTGAAACCCTGGCCCTGCGCGGCGAGCGCTCGGGTCCGGGCGGCGATGCAATCGATGTCCGGCTCTACGGAACGTCGACGGAGAACCTGAAGGCGGCTGCGGAAAGCCTGAAACAGGCGCTTGCCCCGCTTGAAGGTGTCAGCGCTCTTGAAGATACGTTGGCCTATGACAAGCCGGAACTCAGTCTCAGCCTGACGCCCAAGGGGGAAGCTCTCGGCTTCAGCACCGACGATGTTGCGCGGATCCTGCGCAATCGCCTGGAGGGGATCGAGGTTGCGGAATTCCCGGTTGGCCGCCGCACCGCCAAGGTAAAGGTTCTGATGCCGGACGAGGAGACGGACGCCTCATTCCTCTACTCCACGCGCATACGCACCGAGGCAGGGACCTATGTCTCCCTGAGCGAGATCGTGCAGGCCGACAGCAGTTACGGGTTCGCGTCCATCAGAAGAAGCGACGGGTTGCGGACGCTGACAGTCAGCGGCGATGTTTCCGAAGACGATCCGGAAGCGGCTGCCCGGGTGACCGCCTTCCTGGAAAACGAGCTGCTGCCGCAACTGGCTGCAGAATTCGATGTCGAGAGCGAGATGGCGGGCCTTGCTGAACAGGAGAGATCCTTCCTGTCGGACGCCATGGTCGGCTTTGCGCTTTGCCTGGCCGGTATCTACCTGGTGCTGTGCTGGATTTTCGAATCCTGGACGCGGCCGCTGATGATCATGATCATCATTCCGTTCGGGTCGATCGGAATGCTTTGGGGGCACTACATTCACGGTGTGCCGCTGTCGATGTTCTCGGTCGTCGGCTTCATCGGCATGTCGGGGATCATCATCAACGACAGTATCGTGCTGGTGACCACGATCGATGAATATGCGCGCAACCATCCGTTCCGGCAGGCGCTCATCAATGGGGTCTGTGACAGACTGCGCGCCGTCGTCCTGACGACCGCAACGACCGTATTCGGCCTGGCACCACTGCTTTTTGAAACCAGCCGGCAGGCACAATTCCTGAAACCGACCGTGATCACCCTCTCTTACGGGTTGGGTGTCGGCCTGTTCCTGGTGATCCTGCTCGTTCCGGCACTGCTCGCCGTTCAGAGAGACTTCGGCCAGTCGGTATCAAGCGGACGCCGCCTGCTCAAGGCAAAGGGACGCCGTCCGCTGCAGGGAAAACACGGCGAAACGCCCACGCCTTAAGCTGACCTCGACACCGGCCTAGAGCATCACACGAAGGGCCGCTCTCCTTTGCCCGCTGACATCGTTGGATCGCACTTGTGGTGGGAAACACCACGGCGCGCAATCCGCCTCCTCAGCAGACAAAGGAGATCCGGTCAAATGGTGCACACTTATCGCCCGATGCTCTAGCGAAGCTCAACGGCAGCATTGTCCGGTACGGGTGCGGCCGGCTGACGCGTGTCGGTAAAGGCAGGCACAGCGGCCTCAAAGGCGGTCAGCCAGGCAACGAGTGCGGGATGGTTTTCCCTCCAGCCGTCGCCAAACCGCATGTCGAGATACCCGAGCGCGCAGGCCAGTGTCAGCGTGGCCGCGTTGACGTCATCGGCGGTTGCCGGAGCCGGCGGGGTGTTCGCTTCGAAGTGGGCAAGTCCACGGTCCACTTTCGAGCCCTGGTAAGCGTCCCAGGCCGGATCCCGATAGTTGGGCTGCTTGAAACGCTTTTCATACACACGCAGCAATGCGGCATCCATAATGCCGTCGGCAAGGGCCTGATCACGCAGGACAGTGAAACGGGCTTCGCCTTCCGGAAACAGCCTGTTGCCGCCGGCCAGGAAGTCCAGATATTCCAGGATCACGGCGCTGTCGTAGAGGACGTCGCCGTTCTCAAGAACAAGGGCGGGGATCTTGCCGAGCGGGTTCTGTCCACGAAGACTGTCGGCCGGATCGGCGGTGTTGGCTTCGACGATTTCGATCCGGTCTTTCAGGCCGAGCATCGCCGCTGCGATCTTGACTTTGCGTCCAAAGGGCGAGGGGGGCGATGAGCGAAGTTTCATCATGAAGTTACTCCTGATACTGGGACGGGTCCGCACCCGGGGGGTGTGACGCCCTGAGAAGGTCTTTTGCTATCGGCCGGGTGGTGGCACGGACAGGCTATCGGCGCGGCAGCCGCGGCGGTCGACATTCGGACAGGACCGGAAATCGAGGCTCTTGGTCAGACAGATCCGTATTTCGTCGAATTCGCCGCGGGAGCAGGTAACCGCCATGGCGCTTTCGTCAAGGCCCGGATTTGCCAGGCGAAAGGCCTTCTCCACTGTCTGGGGAGACGCCTTGCCCCGCTTCTGCAGTTTGGTGAACGCACCTGGTATCGAAATCTTTTCAAAGGCGCGCCGGGTCAGGTCGAAATAGTCCTCCGGATCGAGACCGGAACAGGTTCCGTGCTTGCGCCACTGATGAAAGACCAGCCCGTGACTGGGCATGATGTCCTCCATGCCGACCGCGATACGCCTGTCGATCCGCTTCGGGCCCCGGCAGGTCTGCGGATAGCCGCGCTCATATTGCGGCCAAAGACCATGCACGATGAAGCGAAAGGGATCGCGAACGTCGCATTGATGCGGGTTGGCGTCCACGCCTTCCTGCTTGCAGTGGGTCGGTGACCACGACAGGGAAAGCACGTAAAAATCGAAGTCGCCGGGCTCATCGGCGAAGCTTGCTGTCGACGCCAGAACCCAAATCAGAAAAGCCGTCAGGCCGGCCGCCCGGCTCAAAAGAGCCATGACGTCTGGCTCACTGTGGCTTTGTGGTTCTGCAGTGCGACCCGTAGACACGCCACTTGTCGAGTTCGGACAGGCAGGTTTCCACGTTCCAGCTCACACCGACGAAACCGGCATGTTCCTCGATCAGGTAATGCAGATGCTGGTGGGAGCCATCGGACATGTTGGCTGTTCCGGTGCAGTGGCGGCGTGCCAGCGGGCTGACCTCGTTCACCTTGAAGGCGATTTCGGTGATTTCCTCGATGCCGACGATCTTTCTGCCCTCGTAGTAGTCTGCATAAGCACGCGCGACAGATTTGCGAACGGCCTTCTGCACCGAGTTGGCCGTGCATTCCGGCAAGCGGTTCTTGCCGCTCAAGGAGAGGTAGGCGCGGTTTTCTTCCGCGACCGAGGGAACGGTGAGGAAGGCGCAGACAGCAAGACTGGACAGGATCAATCGGGCGAAACGGGCGATGTGCACGGCATGGTCTCCGAGAGGCAAACAGTGTGACAGACGATGGGGGAGGGAAGCCCCAAGGTCAAGGACTTGGTGCGCCAAAAGGACCAGAATATGCAGTTATTCGCCAATCAGTTGGGTCACGTCCCACCCTGAGCCGGGGCCTTGGTGCAAAACGTCATTGAACCAGGGCAGGAGTGTCCGCATCTCATCGGCGAGCGTAAACGGGGGATTGATGAGCGTCATTCCGGAGCCGAGCATCCTCGTATCGAGTCCGCTTTTGCCTGCCCGCAGTTCAACTGAAAGCAGATCCCGCACGCCGGACGCGGCATATGCGTCGTGCATTCGCTTTATCGATCGGGTGTCCTTCAACGGGTACCAGAGCGCATAGGTTCCGCTAGTCCACTTTTTCCAGGCCTTGAGAACCGCGCCGGTCATTCGTTCAAACTCGTCCGTGACCTCGAAGGCGGGGTCGATCAGCACAAAGCCCCTCTTTTCCTTCGGTGGCAGGAAGCTGCCCATGGCCAGCCATCCGTCCAGATGAATGGTCTTGACCTGGAAGTCGCCGGCAAAAAGATCCGACAGGGTTCGGAAATCCTCCGGGTGAAGCTCGGTGAGCGTCAGCCTGTCGGATTTGCGCATCAGGCGCCGTGCCAGCGCGGGCGAGCCCGGGTAGATCTCCAGTTGATCACCCGGGTTCAGATCCCGAACCACTTCCAACCAGGGGCGAAGCAGGGGCTCGACCACGTCCGGCATATCCGCCTGAAGCACCCTGGCGATGCCCTGCTGCCATTCTCCCGTCTTGCTCGTTTCCTCCGACGTCAGATCGTATTGGCCGATACCCGCGTGGGTATCCAGCATCCGGAACGGTTTGTCCTTGCGTTGAAAATAGGTGATCAGCCGAGCAAGCACCGCATGCTTGAGCACGTCGCCGATATTTCCCGCATGATAGGCATGTCTGTAGTTCATGTCGCTATTCCGGCCTGAAGAGGGTCAGCGCGCGGGTTCGGGATCGCGCCGCATGTAAATGACGGATGTCGCACCGTTGTCCGCCCTGCCGATTTCCTCGAAACCCAATCCGGTGTGAAATCGCAGCGAGCCGGGATTTGGCGGGCGTTCGTTGACCTCGCAGGTGAAACAGCGGCCCGTCCCCCGCATGTGATCAAAAAGCGTGGAATAAAGAGCGTCACCAATCTTCTTCCCGCGCTGGGTGTCATCGACGAAAATCCGGTCGGTGTAGGCGAACCGCTCGTACCTGTCGCTGAGCCAGCGGTAGTTCGGGCTCGCGTAGTCCGCGCCTTCTCCGAAGCAGAGGAGCATGCCGACCGGTGTGTCCTCGGCAAGTGCGACAAGACACAGAAGCGACTGGCCTATCAGGTCGAGCATTTCTTCGGCGCCGAGTTCGTTGACCGCCGGTACGGCCGCGTTGTTGAGAGATAGCAGAGCGCCGAGATCGCCGGGTTCGAACGGACGGATCGTTGCTGGAGAAACTGTCTGGGTCATGGCAAATGCATCCGGGCAGGCCCGACCTGCCGTATTCGTGGCCTGCCCTCATGGAGCGTTGGTACGTGCTGAAAAAGAACGAGCGCAGCCAAGCTGCGCTCGCTCAATACAGTATTGCCGGCCATGCGGCCTTATTCTTCTTCGGGCGATCCCGTTTCGGGTGCGGCGTCCTCGGCTTCTCCTGCCTCGGCACCTTCTTCGATCACCTGCAGGTTCACCGCCTTCGGGCCCTTGCCGCGACGATCCGGTTCGGTCTCGAACGAGATGCGCTGCCCGCTGTCAAGCGTCGCGAGCCCCGAGCGTTCCACCGCCGAGATGTGCACGAACACGTCCGCTTCGCCTTCATC